>NZ_JASHKN010000009.1 GCF_030056735.1 Rhodococcus sp. IEGM 1409 | reverse complement strand
CAGATTTCGCCGACGTTTGTGATGACCGATGATCAGGTCGCGGAGATGGCAGCGGCGATCCTCGCAGCCCTCGGCTAGGAGAGTCGTCTTCCGTTGACAGACATCGTGTTACGGAACCATTAAGCCGAAGAAAATGTTGGGGCCCTTCGTCACGCGGCCCCCATTTCGGTCGAAACTGTCTCCATCACTGACGATGACCCCTGCCCGCATCATCTGTCACCATTGTTGCCAATCTCGGTGAGCGGGTTCTGGCAGATTGTCATCACGTCCAGAACTTGCCGCTGTATTAGCGTTTCACTCCAGACACGGTGTTTGTGAGCTGGGGCACAAAGCATTTCGAACACCTTCCTTCCTCGCGAAAGGTCTCGTCATGCCGATCTGGACGTTGCACGGAGATGGCAAGAACATCGGAACCGGTGAAGTGGTAGCGCCGGGCGAGCGGCTCAGTTGGATGAGGACCATCGGATTGGGCGGCCAACATGTCGTGTCGATGTTCGGCGCGACGTTCGTCTTCCCGATCATCATGGGTCTCAATCCTCAACTTGCCGTGATGATGTCGGGCTTTTGTACGCTCTTCTTCCTGCTGGTGGTCAAAGGACGCGTCCCCAGTTACCTCGGTACGTCGGCGGCGTTTGTCGGTGGTGTCGCAGCCATTCGCGCCCAGGGCGGAACGACGGCGGAAGTGACCGGCGCGATTCTGGTGTCGGGGCTGGTTCTGGGATTTGTCGGCGTCGCCATCCACTTTCTGGGCGGTGGCGTCATCAGTAAAGCGCTACCGCCGGTGGTCACCGGCGCAGTGGTGATGTTGATCGGATTCAACCTGGCTCCAGTTGTCGCGGGGCTGTACTGGCCGCAGGACCAGTGGGTGGCACTGATCGTGATGGTTGCGTTGATCGTGATGAGTGTTGCGCTACGCGGCTTCTTGGGACGTATCGCCATTCTTGTCGCGCTGGTTCTCGGCTACATCTTCTCGTGGGTCCTCGACCGGGTCTCCGGTCCGATCACGTCCGCCGGCGGTAGCGGAGCACCCACCGAGCACTTTCGTGTCAACTGGGATTCGGTGCACTCGGCGTCGTGGTTCGGGTTGCCGCCGTTCTCGGACGAAGCCAACGGAATCGTCGGTATTCACGCTCCCTCGTTCAGCCTCACGTTCATCGTTCTCGTTCTTCCCGGTGTCATCGCACTGGTCGCGGAAAACGCCGGACACGTCAAGGCGGTCGCCGAGATCACGGGCGACGATCTCGACCCGTACATCGGACGCGCAATTGCCGGTGACGGTTTTGCTACCGCCATCGCCAGCGCGGTAGGCGGCTCCCCCACGACGACACATGCCGAGAACATCGGTGTCATGGCAGCGACCCGGGTGTACTCGACCGCCGCGTACGTGATCGCGGGTTTCATCGCGATCCTGCTCGGCTTCTCGCCCAAGTTCGGAGCAGTCATGGCGGCGACTCCCGGCGGCGTTCTCGGCGGAATTCTGGTGGTTCTGTTCGGCATGATCGGTTTGCTCGGCGCCAAGATCTGGAAAGAGAACGGTGTCGACTTCGGGAATCCGCTCAATCTGATGCCTATTGCGGCCGGCCTGATCATCGGTATCGGTGACACGGCTCTGAAGTTCAGTGACACGTTCTCGCTCGGAGGTATCGCGCTCGGAACCATCGTCGTGATCGTGATGTACCACCTCTGCCAGTTCGTCGGGTCCTGGAACCCCGAGCTGAACAGGCCGAAGTCCGGACAGCGACCGAACGCAACGCCGGGGGCGAATGCGTCAGATGACGAAAGGGAAGAGCCCGTGGCGCAGCTCACGTGATGCCAAGTTGAATGTATGCCAGGTATGACCCGTGACCGTTGTCACATCTGCACAAAACGTGAAGTGACTCATAGAGGCAGGATTGAGTAATGAAACCGTCGCCGCTGACTTATCACCGACCGTCCTCGGTCGAGGACGCGTGCCGAATCCTCTCCGAGGTCTCTCACGAGGGGAAGGTGCTCGCCGGTGGGCAATCGCTTGTGCCGCTGCTGTCCATGCGCCTCGCCGCCCCCGCCCACATCGTCGACATCGGATCGATCCCTGACCTCGCTTCGGTGACCTCGTCCGGAGACGAAGGAGTGCGGTTCCAGGCCCTGGCCACGCACTCGGTGCTGGCGGCTGACGAAGGTGCTCGCCGAGTTCAGCCTCTGCTGAACCGCGCTCTGCAGTTGGTAGCGCACCCCACGATCCGTAACCGCGGGACGAGCGTCGGCTCCATCGTCCATGCCGACCCGTCGGCGGAGATGCCGGCAGTCCTGACACTGCTCGGGGGCAGCGTGACCGTTCAGTCGGTGCGTGGCACCCGCGAGATCGCGTCGACGGATCTCTTTGTCGGTCCTCTCGAATCGAGCCTGGAATCTGACGAGATCGCGGTGTCGGTGTCGGTGCCCGCCGCCGAGCCCGGTGTGGGAACCGCCATCGACGAGATCGCCCGTCGTCACGGTGACTACGCACTGGTCGGTGTCGTCGCGCGTATTCGCGTGGTCGACGGTCTGGTGGCCGACGCACACATGACGTACGTGTCCGCCGGAGAGCTGGGGCAGGTCGTGGACTACACGGACGTGCTGGCGGGCGCATCCGCGACGGATCAGCGAGATCCGCGCTGGCGCACCCTCGGGGAATGCGCCCGCGCACAGATAGATACCGAGGCAGACATTCACGGGACGGCGGCGTACCGCTCGCAACTGGTGTCCGCGCTCACGGCGCGGGTCGGGTTTGCAGCGGCAACAGATGCTCTCAGTGAGAACGCAGTACTGGCAGGAAAGTGGTGACCATGTCCAAAAACGATCGCTCCATCGATGATCAACTTGCCGAGCTGGCAGCAGATACCGGTGAACACCATGTGGCCGTGACGTTCACGCTCAACGAGGTGACGAGCACCGTCGTTCTCCCCTCCCGCACTCTGGCCTCGGACGCCATTCGTCACCACCTCCGTAAGACGGGCACGCACGTCGGTTGTGAACACGGCGTGTGTGGTGCGTGCACCGTGCTGCTCGACGGAAAGCCGGTGCGATCCTGCCTCGTCCTCGCTGCCAGCCTCGAAGGTCGATCGATCACCACCGTCGAAGGACTCGTCGAGCCGGACGGCACCTTGCATCCGGTTCAGCAGGCGTTCAAGGATTGTCACGGCTTGCAGTGCGGATTCTGCACACCGGGATTCGTGACGACCATCGCGGCGTTTCTCGAGGAGAACCCCAATCCCACGCGTGAGGAAGCAACGGACGCGATAGCGGGAAACCTCTGCCGTTGTACGGGATACCAGAACATCAGGGCGTCGGTTCTGCGCGCTGCCGAGATCAAGCGTGAACGAGCCGGGCAGTTCCCGCTCGGAATCGACGACGCATCCACTCGGGAGGCGTTGGATCGCAAGGTGCGGGGAACAACGAATCCCGTCGGAGGACGGGCGGGTAAGGCATGAGTACTCCGGTCAAACCAGCAAAGCGCAACGGGGCGAAGCACCCCGCTTCCGATCATTCGACGGCCGATCATTCGGTTGCCGACGACGGCAAGTTCTTCGGCAAACCGATTCCGCGCGAGGAAGATACGCGTCTGCTCAGCGGTCAGGGGCGGTATCTCGACGATCTGGGCCACAACGCGCTGATCGCGGCATTCGTCAGGTCGCCGCATGCACATGCGCGAATAATCGACATCGACATCGATCAGGCACTGGAAGTGCCTGGCGTACATGCCATCTACACCTACGAAGATCTCCTGGCCGACACCCCGGAAATGGCGGAGAACCTGCCACTGCTCATTCCGCATCCGGGAATCATCGCTCCGCGCAACGGGTACCCCCTTGCGAAGGACGAGGTGAACCACGTCGGAGAAGCCATCGCCATGGTGGTCGCCGACAATCGGTACATCGCCGAGGATGCGTGCGCGAAGATCGACGTCACGTACGAGACACTGAAGCCGGTAGTGGGAATCGACGTCGCCCGCACCGCCGACAATGCCGTTCACACTGACGTTCCGGACAACATCGCCGCTCATCTTCAGCACGGGTTCGGTGATCCGGATGCCGAACTTGCGGCCGCGCCGCACCGACTGACGCTGGATCTCGAAATCGAGCGTTCGGCATCCATGCCGATGGAGGGCAAGGGTGTCTACGCACGCTGGGACGGCGACGAGAACACCCTCACGTTCTGGACCTCCACTCAGACGTCCACCTCCGCCCGCGCCGCCATTGCCGCGCGATTGGGTATGGCGCTGAACAAGGTTCACTGCATCGCTCCCGACGTCGGCGGTGGATTCGGTGTCAAGATCGTCCATCCGTGGCCCGAAGAAGTGATGATCACGTGGGCCGCTCGACGCCTCGGCCAGGCCGGCATCTCCTGTGAGGTGAAGTGGGTCGAGGATCGCCGTGAGCACTTCATCTCGAGCGCACACGAGCGTGGACAGATCCAGAAGATCGACGTCGGATTCGACGACGAGGGCCGTCTGTTGGCTTTCGACTTCACGTTCTGGCACGACAACGGCGCGTACCTGCCGTACGGGATCATCGTCATGATCAACACCGCGACGCAGGTTCTCGGGCCGTACAAGCCGAAGTCGTTCCGGGTCAACGCCTATTCGCTGTACACCAACACGGTCATCGTGACCCCGTACCGAGGCGCCGGACGCCCGCAGGCCGTGTTCGCGATGGAGCGATCCATGGACGCCATCGCCAAGTACCTGAACAAGGACAAGATCGCGGTGCGGGAGGCGAACTTCATTCGTCCCGAGGACATGCCGTACGACTTCGGTCTGATGTTCCAGGACGGACGCCCGTTGATCTACGACACCGGTGACTACCAGGCCGGCATCGACAAGCTCAAGAAGCTCATCGACTGGGACGGATTTCCCGAGTACCAGAAGAAGGCTCGCGCCGAGGGGCGGAGTGTCGGCATCGGCATCGGTGCCTACGTCGAGGGAACCGGTCCCGGACCCTACGAGGGCGCACACGTTGTGGTCGAGACGTCCGGAAAGGTCAAGGCGGCAACGGGCTTGACGACGCAGGGCCAGGGCCACCAGACAGCGTTCGCGCAGATCGTTGCAGACGATCTCGGAGTCAAGGTCTCCGACGTCGAGATCGTCACCGGTGATACCCGCCGGTTCGGTTATGCCGTCGGCACTTTCGCCTCACGTGGCGCGGTCATGTCGGGTTCGGCTTTCCACGTCGCGGCGCAGATGGTCGCGGAGAAAGCGAAGAAGATCGCATCCGGAATCTTGAATCTGCCGGAAGCCGAACTGGAACTCCGAGGTGGACACGTGTGCAAGCTCGGCACCGAACCCGGGGTGGAAGGTACTTCTGTACCGCTGAGTGTTGTTGCCGTGCTGTCGAACCCGCTACGATATGCGTTCGACCGTGAGTCGAAGTTGGCTACCGGTTTCGCCAAGACCGACACGGACATGTCGAAGCCGCCGATTCCCGAGGGCGAGCAGCCGGGTCTGGAAGCCACCGGCTACTACTCGCCGCCCAGTTCGACTTTCGCTTCGGGAGTGCACGCGGCGATCGTCGAAACCGATCCCGTCACAGCCGAGATCACGGTCCGTCGTTACGTCGTCATCCACGACTGCGGAAACGTGATCAATCCGCGCATCGTCGAAGGCCAGGTCATGGGCGCCGTCGCCCAAGGTATCGGCGGCGCACTCTACGAACGGATCGTCTACGACGAGCACGGACAGATGCTCAACGCGTCGTATATGGACTTCTTGATGCCGTTTGTCACGGAGATGCCGGATTCACTCGAGATGGATCACACCGTCACGCCGTCGGGACTCAACCCACTCGGTATGAAGGGCGCCGGTGAGGCCGGTGTGATTCCGACCAGCGCCGTCATCGCGGCCGCAATCGAGGACGCCGAAGGAATCTCGATCACGTCCATGCCCATTTCACCGTCCGAACTGTTCGAACTTCGACTCGCACATGCGGGTTCGTCATCAGAGGAGAATGCATGAGAATCGCCGGCACCGCGCAGCTGACGGCACCTCGCGAAGAGGTCTACGACAAGCTCCAGGACGGTCGTGTACTGGCCGCGACCATTCCCGGTGTGCAGTCGCTCGAGCAGCTCACGGACAATCACTACAAGCTCTCGATCATGGCGGGAGTCGCGTCGATCAAGGGCGTCTACGACGGTGAAGTTGTTCTTTCGCAACAGAATCGGCCCAATTCGTTTGTCATGACGGCTTCGGGCGCGGGTGCTCCCGGCACGGTGAAGGCGGACGTCACAGTCACGTTGACGGAGAACGAGGGTGGCACGCTGCTTTCGTACGACGCCGACGCGGTAGTCGGCGGGATGGTCGGCGGCGTCGGACAGCGGATGATCACCGGTGTCGCCAAGAAGATGGCCGGGGTGTTCTTCAAGAGCATCGACGGCGTCATTGCCAACGGCATCCCCGAGAAGGTCACTGCCGCCGTGGCAGCGGCAATACCGGCAGCGTCGGTCGAGGCGGCGCCGGTAGTTTCCGGAGCTGTTGCGGCACCGGCGATTCTTCCGGCCGGTGTACCGACAGCAGGTGGCGCCGATGCTCGCACGGTGATGGTCAGCGCCGTCGTCGGCGCGGCCATTGCTTTGTCAGGTGTTGCTATAGGCGGATTCCTGGCGCGTTCTGGTTGTCGCGAGTAGTTCAGCAGCGTTTCGACAGGGCTTCCACAGCTGTTTTGCGATGAGGGAAACGCCCCGAACCGACCAGGTTCGGGGCGTTTTTCACGTCCGCGTAACCCATGCGGGCGCCGGCGAAGATCCGCTCGTGATCGTGCGCCGAACCTTGGTCGCCCGATTCGGCGAATTGTGACAAAGAATCCGCCGTTCCGAACCTGTGGAATAGCACTACACGTCAGGTACGAGCCACTTACCGGCTAGGCCACACCGTCGATCGGTACCAGACGAGACGAGCCAAAGATCTCAGGAGGAAGCGTGGAACCCAGGAAGATTCGGGTCGGTATCGATACCGGCGGAACGTTCACCGACATCGTGGCAGTGGACGACGAAACCGGCGCCATCGTCACGACCAAGACCCCGTCCACTCCGGCGGACCCCGCCGAGGGCTTTCTCGCCGGTATCGAGAAGGTACTCGCCAAGCTCGGCGAGAGCGGCGACTCGATCGGTGCGGTCAGCCACGGCACGACCGTCGCGACCAACAAGCTGCTCGAAGGCAAGGTCGAGAATCTCGGCTTCATCACCACCGAGGGCTACGAGCACGTTCTCGAAATCGCTCGTCAGTCGGTGCCGGACGGCTACGGCAACTCGTACTTCTGGGTCAAGCCCGAACGCATCGTTCCTGCCGATCGGGTACGCACCGTCGGTGGACGGCTTTCCTTCGACGGCAGCGAGATTCGCCCGCTCGACGAAGGGAGCGTCCGCAGCGCAGCGCAGTTCTTCAAGGACCGCGGCATTCGCACCATCGGTGTCTGCCTCATGCACTCGTACGCCGATCCGACGCACGAGGAGCGCGTACGCGACATCCTCTTCGAAGTTTTCCCCGACGCGACGGTGAGCATCTCGAGCCAGGTGCTTCGTGAGTACCGCGAGTACGAGCGGTCCATCACCACTCTCGTGGACGCCGCGGTCAAGCCGAACATCCGCAACTACGTGAACAACATCGCGAATCGTCTGCGTGAGTTCTCGACTACCGACGGCGAACCTCGCGATATCCCGTTCTACGTCATGAAGTCCAACGGTGGTGTCCTGTCGGCCAAAGAGGTTGTTCACCAGCCTATTACGACAGTGCTCTCCGGACCGGCCGCCGGCGCTCTCGGTGCCGCGCTGATCGCCGACGCGGCCGGCGTCGAGCAGGTGTTGACCTGCGACGGCGGCGGAACGTCGACGGATGTCACCGTCGTAGTTCGCGGCGAGCCTGCGCTGACAACCGAAGGGCGAGTGGGCAACTACCCGTCGAAGATCCCGATGATCGACGTCGTGACCGTCGGCGCCGGTGGTGGGTCGATCGCGTGGATGACACCGGAACACACCCTCCGGGTCGGTCCTCAGTCGGCTGGCGCCGATCCCGGACCGTTGTGCTACGGCAAGGGCGGTAGCGAACCGACCATCACCGACGCTCATGTCTTGCTCGGGCGCATCCCACCCCATCTGCTCGGTGGTGAGATCCCCCTCGACACCGAACTGGCACGCAAGGGACTCGAAGAGCTTGCAGCACAGCTGAGTCTGGGTTACGAGGAGTGCGCGGTCGGTGTCCTCGAGGTCTCGGCGTGGAACCAGGCCAACGCCCTGCGCCAGATCACCGTCAAGCGTGGTCTCGATGTTCGCGACTTCACCCTCGTGACGTTCGGCGGTTCGGGCTCCCTGCTCGCCTGCCGTCTCGTCGACATCCTCGGCCTGAAAGATGTTCTTGTCCCGCTCAATCCGGGTAACGTCTCCGCGTTCGGTCTACTGACGGTCGACGTGCGCAACGACTACGTTCAGACACACGTCAGCCGCCACGACCGGTTGAAGGCGGAAGACCTGCAGAGCCAGTTCGACGCGTTGGCCGGCGAAGCCGAGATTGCGCTCGCCGAAGAAGGTTTCGACGAGACGCAGCGTAAGTACTCCCGGACCGCGGATCTTCGCTACCTCGGTCAGGCCTTCGAAGTACGTGTCCCCGTGGCGGAAGGCGCCGTCACGGCGCAGATCATGGACGACGCGGCCGAGGCATTCCACCAGGCGCACCGTGAACTGTACGGCTACGACTTCCGGGGAGACCCGTCGCAGCACGTGGAATGGGTCAACCTGCGCGTGAGCGGCATCGGCCCGATCAAGCGTCCGACGCTCAAGGAGATCGCCGCCGGAAACGGTGCCGACACCGCCCGAACCGGTTCGCGCCAATCCTATTTCGACAGCTGGGTCGAAACGGCCACCTACGATCGCACACTGCTCGGAGCGGGTGACGTCATCGAAGGTCCGGCTGTGATCGAGGAGTTCAGCTCGACTGTTCCGATCCATCCCGGATTCTCGGCACGTATCGACACCTTCGGGAACATTCGTATCTCGAAGTCTTCCGACTCGAACGGAGTGAAGTGATGACCGCCATTCTCGATGCTGCTGCTGCCACCGCGGCAAAGCCGTACCGACTCACCGCTACCGACGGCGCGTCACCTGATCCGATTCTGGTCGAGATCGTCGCCGGTTACCTGGCCAGCGTGGAGATGGAGGTGGAGACCTCCATCTCGCGCACCTCGCGCTCACCGATGATCCGTGATGCTCACGACTTCCGCGCAGGTATTCACGACCGGAACCTCCGCAAGCTCACGGGCCGTTCGTATTCCGCCCTGGTTCATCCGATCGCCCGGGACTTCCCGCTCGAGACGATGAAGCCGGGAGACGTGTACTTTCACAACGACGTCTACCTGTCCGAAGGTGGCATCGGCCATCTCCCCGACCTCTGCGTCACCGTACCTGTCTTCGCCCGCGTCACTCCCGATGCCGAACCGAAAGTTGTTGCCTTCGTTCAGGCATTCGGCCACCACGACGACATCGGCGGTTGCTGCCCCGGCTCCATGCCGTCCGGTGCCACCACGGTGTACGAAGAGGGACTGATGGTTCCGCCGATCAAACTGTGGGACCAGGGCGTCCCCAACGAGGCGGCGCTGCGCATCATGACGCGCAACTCCCGCATGCCGGACGCTCTCGCAGCCGATCTCGACGCCGAGTGCTCGGCGTGCCTGATGGGTGCGCGTCGACTCACCGAATTGTTCGAGCGCTACGGCGTCGACACCGTCGAGTCGTGCTTCGACGCCATGATGGACGCGACCACCGAGACGTACCGCCGCGAGATCCTCAGCAAGATCCCGGTCGGTGAGTACACCTGGGAGGACTACGCCGAGCATGACGGCGTCGACGAGCCGATGCTCCACATCCAGCGGATCACGCTCACGAAGACGCGGCCGGAAGACGAGGGCGGCGAGCGACTCATCCTGGACTTCAACGGAACCGGACCGCAGGCAAAGGGACCGATCAACCACTGCGGCGACTACGCGGACGGAAACTTCCTCATCAAGTGGTTGGCGCCGATTCTGCGTAACCTCGCGGACACCCCGGAGCGCATGGCAGAACTGGATGTCAACGAAGGCGTCGTACCGCTGATCGAGATGAAGTTCCCCGAGAAGGGAACGCTGATCACTCCGATCTTCCCCGCTCCCACCAACGCTCGCACGTTTGTCATCCTCCGCCTGCTTGGAGTGCTGGCCGGCGTCGTGGCCAAGGCCGTGGACGGGAACATGCCCGCCGATCAGGAAACCATCAGATACACCGGTGTGTACGGTGAGGACTTCGAGGGTCACTCGTACCTCATGCGTGAGGTACTCGGCGGTGGTTCGGGCGGACGCTACTACGCCGACGGTGAGGACACGATCCACGTCGTCCCCGACTCACGGAACCTGCCGACAGAGTTCACCGAGAGCCGCTTCCCGTTCATCGTCGAGAAGCTCGGTCTGGCCATGGATTCCGGCGGAGCCGGGCGTTACCGAGGCGGCCTGGGATACGAGAAGCACATCCGCATGCTCAAGGATGCGCACTTCATGTCCATCGCGGACCGTTCGATTCTGGCTTGCTGGGGTGTCAAGGGCGGCAAGGCCGGCCGCCCGTTCTCCGTCGTACTGAATCCGGGTGGACCGAACGAGCGTGAGTTCGACGCGCTGACCGATGCAGAGCCGATCAAAGCCGGAGAGGTTGTACGGATTCGTACCACCGGTGGCGGCGGTTGGGGAGATCCACTGGAGCGTCCCACCGAGGAAGTCTTGCGAGATATTCAGTGGCGCAAGGTTTCCGTCGAAGGCGCACGTGACGACTACGGAGTTGTCGTGATCGAGGGTGACGAGCCGTCTGTCGACGAGGCTGCTACCACGGAGCTACGGGATCAGTTGCGCTCGGAGCGCGGTGAGAACGAACCCTTCTTCGATCGGGGTCCGGGCTACGCGCAGCTTTCCGGTGGCGCCACCTCAGCGGTCTACGACTACGTCTAGGACGGAAAACACTCATGGAGAACGGAATTGCTCGCGGCGCCGACATCGCGGTGATCGGCGCCGCGGGTAAGACCGGTGAGGCAGTCGTCGCCGCGCTGCCCCCGAGCGTGACAGTTCGGCGACTGGTGCGAAAGGCCCGTGTCGACGGCGACTTCGAGGTCGAACTCGAAACGGGAAACGGACTGCGCAAGGCGCTCGCCGGGTGCCGAGGCGTGTATTTCATCGCTCCCAACGTCCATCCCGACGAGCCGGCACTTCTTCGCAATGCGCTGACGGCAGCGGCTTCGGCGGGAGTGGAGCACTTTGTCTATCACTCCGTCGCGTGGCCGTTCAGCCCGTCCATGCCGCATCACCTGGACAAAGCCAGGTGTGAGGACGAACTGCATCGCTCCCCGGTGAAGTGGACTGTATTGCAGCCGTGTGCGTATGCCGAGAACTTCGAGGCGGTACTCACTGGTCGGTCCGAGACCATCGTCTTGCCGTACAGCGCGGACACGAAATTCTCGTTCGTGAGTTTGGCGGACGTGGCGGCTGTTGCCGCGGTCGTACTGAGCGAGGGCCCGGGCGAGCATCACGGAGCGGCGTACGAAGTAGGCGGCCCTGAAGCTCTGAGCGTCATGGAGGTGGCACAGATGGTGGAGAAGCAGACGTCACGTACCGTCGCGATAGATCAGATCAGCGTGGATCAATGGCGCGAACGGATCGGCAACGACCTCGACGTGAATGCCAGCTCGCGTCTGGCCGCGATGTTCGACTTCTACAACCACCATGACTTCCTTGCCGGCAGCGCGGCCGTCGAACTGCTGTTGGGTCGCCGACCGATGGGAATCGAGAGCCTGATTCGGTGAAGCTTGTTACGAAATGCCTCCTGCCGCCCACACCACCAGCGGTGGTAGGGCGGCCAGGATCAGGCAGACCGTGCCGTTGAGCCACTTGTGCTCCACCGTGACGGCGGCGAACTCGCGCAGGATCGCACTCGGCAGGTAGTACCGGGCGGTGCGGGAACCGATGACTTCTGCATCCAATCCGAGGCTTCGGGCAAACGTCGCGGTTCGGAGGATGTGGAAGTTGCTGGTGACCAGTACCATTCGAGGTTCGGTGCTGTTGGCGCGGAGAAGGTCTCTGGTGTACTCCAGGTTCTCGAGTGTGGTGGTCGAGCGGTCCTCGAGCAGGACGTTCGCGCGCGGAATCCCGTGATCGAAGAGGTAGGCGGACATCGCCTCCGCCTCGCTGACAACCTCGTCCGATCCTTTCCCTCCGCTGACGACCAACAGCGGTGAACGTCCTTCGCCGACCTCGGCGCGAAAGACGTCTGCCGCCTTGTCCAGACGGCTGGCCAGCAGGGGCGTCACGTCGGCGCCCGAAAGCCCAGCGCCGTGCACCACTATCGCGTCCATCCCAGGCTGGTACTTCTGGCGTCCGTAGACGTAGGAGTAGAGCAGAAAGCTCGAGAACAAGAAGCCCAGGTACGACGCGACCAGACTGAACGATCCGAGAACGACTGCGAGCCAGTACCTCTGCGTCAGCAACGCGGATGCGAGCAGCACATAGGGAACAAGCAGTCCGAGGCCGGCGACGAGTGAGAGCAGATTTGCGACGCTGAATCCCTCGCGCCGCAGCATCGTGACCCCGTTGACGATCAGGAATCCTGCGAGCAGGAGCACCAGCAGCGGTGAGAGCAGAGCGATCGTCGCGATCACAAATGACGGGACCTCGGTTCCCGGCGCACCCGACTGCAACAGCCAGAGGCCGGTGAAGATCAGTCCGAGAAGTAGATAAACACCGTTGCTCAGCCTCCGCCTGTCCTGTCTGAACCGGTAGCCGCAGAATCCGAGCAGCGCGAGGCCGATGAGGAGAAGGATCACGGAGCCAGCCTAAGCGAGGCCGCTCTACCCGACGGATGTCACCACCTTCGACTGCTGGATCGACGTCAACACTCTCGTGCGGGCCTTGATGAACAGTGGGTCCGCTTTCGTGGTCAGTTGATCTCGGGCACCGGTCAGAGGAACGTCGACGATGTCCTGCGTCAACGCCGGGGTTCCGCCGAGGACAACAACCCGGTCCGACAGGTACACCGATTCGTCGACGTCGTGAGTGACGAGGAGGACGGTGATGCCCAGATCACGTTGAAGCGTCAGCAGCAGGTCTTCGAGTTCCGCGCGGGTCTGCGCATCGACCGACGCAAAGGGTTCGTCCATGAGTAGTACCTGCGGTCGATAGGCGAGAGCGCGAGCTATCGCCACTCTCTGCTGCATTCCGCCGGACAACTGCCAGGGGTAGGAACGCGCAGCACCTTCCAGGCCGACGACGGCGAGTGCCTCGGTTACCCTCTCGTTCTGAACCTTGCGTGCCAGGCCGTTACCCCGCAGCGGCAGGCGAACGTTCTCGCCCACTCGAAGCCACGGCATCAGTGTGCGTCCGTAATCTTGCGACACGAGCGCAAGAGTGGCGGGCGGAGCGTCGATCGTGATCCCGGCGATGCGGACCTGACCCGTAGTCGGCTTCTGCAAACCGGCGATGCAACGAATCAGCGTGCTCTTACCGATTCCGGAATGTCCGACGATGCAGACGATTTCTCCCGGTGCAACCGAAAGATCGATCCCGCGAAGCACTTCGCGGCCGGTAGATCCGCCGTAGGTCACCCCGAGGCCGTTCAGTTCGACTGCGGGAGTGGATGCCGCAGATTCTGTGGATGACATCAGTTTCCTTTCACTGCGAGTGCGCCGTGGGTCCGAGGCTGCCATCTGAGAAGCCAGCGTTCGATCACGCCGTAGCCGACGTTGAGTACGTACCCGATGATTCCGAGCAGGAGGATTCCGGACCACATGTCTGCGATGGCAAAGGTCTGTTGCGCAACGATCACGAAGTGGCCGATTCCCGCAGTGGAGACATACATTTCGCTGCCGACCATGATGACGACACCGATCGCGAGACTGGTACGGATACCGACCGTTATCTGGGGCATCGCTCCGGGGAGGAGTACCTGCGTGACCAGCAGGGGCGTTCGGATCCGATAACTGCGCGCCACCAATCGAATACTCGGATCTATGGAGCGAATGCCGTCGAGGGTGTTGAGGAGTATCGGCCAGACCGCGCCGAAGGCGATGGCGGCGACGTTGCCCGAAGAACCTGTGCCGAAGACGATGAACAGGGCCGGCAGTACGGCCAGTGCGGGTATGGCACGGAAGAACTGGAGAAACGGATCGGCGATGTCTGCAGCCAATGGAAACAGCGCAAGAAGAAGGCCGACCCCGATGCCGAGCATCAGCGCTACGGCGAGACCGAAGCCGAGATTGGTCAGGCTCGGCACGACATCGCGTGCAAACCCTGCCCCAAACCAGTTGTCCACAAACGCTTTCCAGATCCGTGACAGCGGCGGAAAGTACGGCGACTTGCTCGACGCGGATCCGAAGTACCACACGACGACGATCAAGATCGGCAACCACAGCTCCCACGCGAGGAGTCGAATCCCAGACATCATTTTCACGTCGTCATCCTCCTCGGGATGTAATGCCAGGCAAGTAAACGATTCTCGATTGCCATCACAGCGAAGGCGAGCAGCATGCCGAGGACTCCGGCGACGATGATCAGTGCGAACATTCGATCGGGGACGGATTGGCTCAGCAGGATTTCCTTGCCGAGTCCGGGAACGCCGGCGATCAGTTCGGCGCCGATGGTCAGTAGCAAACTCAGTGTTGCCGAGATACGAATTCCCGTGAAGATGTACGGCATCGACGCGGGTGCAACTACGAGAGCGAGTCTGCGCCACAGGGGAAGCCGGAAGGATCGTGCGGTGGCGAGTAGTTCCGGATCGACGTTGCGGACGCCGTGGATGGTCTGGAGCAGGATCGGCCACACGCTTACCGCCACGATCAGCGCAACCGCCATACGTTGTGTCGGGCCCATGATCAACAGAAAAAGGGGGATGATCGCGAGCGGAGGCACGGTCCGGCAGAAGTCGATGACGAAGCGCGAAGAGACTGTCAGGAACGGGTGCGCGGCGAGGAGCAGTCCTGTCGGGATTCCGATGACCAGGCACAGAGCCAATCCGATGGCGGTTGTGGTCAAGGTCTGTCCCAACGACGTCCACAGCGAAGGGGTACCGAGTTCGTCCACGAACGCCACTGCCACGTCACTGAACTTCGGCACACCTTTGACGTTCTCGTCGCCCAGCATTCCGAAGACCTGCCAGGCGGCTGCCAACGCGAAGAGCGTCAGCAGCCGTCCGAGCAGTACCTGCCTGCGGCGTGTTTTCGGGGTTGTCAAGGCAGGCAACTCAGTTGGCCGGAGTCAGCAAGGAATCGCTGTCAACCGACTCCGTCAGAACCCCGTACTTGACCAGCAGTTCGATCTCCGTGCCGAGAGCGCCCGGTTCCACTACTGCGACGAACTGAGGATTCTTGCTGTTGGCCAGCATTTCGAGCGGAATCTTGGCTTGTGTCGAGAGTGCAGCCTTGACCGCGCCCGGATTCTGATTGGCATAGTCGACGGATTTGGCAAGCGCCGTACGGAACTTCGCGAGTGAGTCCGGGTTTGCATTGACAAACGATTCCGAAGCGACCAGCGAGGTCCCCGGTACACCGGGTGCGGCCAAGGGGAAGGGGTGGCCGAGGATCTTCAGCCCCGAGTCGGTTGCTTTGCTCAGGAACGGATCGATGAGGAATGCCGCGTCGGCCCCGCCAGTGGAAACCAGGTCGCCGAGGTTGGGCATGGGCGCCTGAATGAACGAGACCTTGTCTGCTGCTCCACCGGATTTCTCCACCGCGGCAGAGATGACCGCTTCGCTGACGGACTTCAAACCGCTGATCGCGACGGTCTTGCCTTCGAGGTCACGGAAGCCGCTGATGGAACTGTCCTTGGCGACAACGAGACCGGACTGGTCGACGCTGTCGTTCGCGGCAAAATTCGTGAGCCCTCCGACAATGGTGACGGGCATGTTCTGGCTGCGTGCCTGAATTGCGGCAGCGGCAGTTGTGGCTGCCATATCTGCATTTCCACTGAGCAGCAACGGAATCTGAGCCGACGAGCTGGCCCCACCCTCGACGAGTTGAATGTCGAGTCCCTCATCGGTGAAGAATCCCTGCTCCATACCCAGCCAGATCGGTGCGAAGTCCGCGATCGGTTGAGGTGCGATACGAATCGTGGTGGTCTGGGTGCCCCCGTCGTCGGAGGCCGTGGCGTCGCTCGAACAGCCTGTCAGTGCCAAAGCAGCCGTCGCAACCGCTGCCAGGGCAACAACTCTGAACTGTGGTGTCGACCGAAGGGTATGTCCAACCGTCATGTCCGAAAACCTCTCGCTGGGAAAGATAGGACTTCCTTGCCGGGAGTCCGGTGGGAAGGTGAAGACGCTCAAAGAATTCCGTACGCCGGAATGATTGTTGTGACTATAGTAATTTCCTAGGCGAATGCCAAGGGTTTTCCAAGAACACGAGATTTCGGATCGCCGGGTACTCACACGGCACCAGGAGGGGATCGGATGACGAAGGGTTCTGCGTCCGCGGTCGACAAAGCGCTGGATCTGCTCGAGGCCATCGCGCGCTCGACCACGCCGATGAAGCTCAGTGAACTGGCAGAAGAAGTCGGGATGCTCCGCCCGACTGCGCACCGAGTGCTCGGAGAACTCGCGAACCGTGGTTGGGTCTTCCGCTACGACGGTCGCTATCTCCCCGGACCGGCTGCACTGCAGGTTTCCCACGAAGCGGCCGCGCATTCCTTGGCGGCCTTGTGCGATCCGACCATGCAGGCGCTGTCCGAGAGCACGGACATGATGGTGAATCTGCAGGTTCTCGAGAGCGGCGGGACTCGGATCATCGCGGCGCTGCGTCCCGAGCGGCTCAAGATGATCACTCGGATGCTCGGGGATCTGCTTCCGCCGCACCGGTTCGCGGGTCCGCTCGCGTTGGTGGCGGCACTCGAGGACAACACCCGGGCGCCTTACCTGGCGATGGTGGAAAAGAGTGGCTATCCACTCGAAGGCCCCACCGGGTTCCTCGCCGACATTGCCGAGACGCAGAAAACCGGATTCGCTGTCGTTCACAAACGATCTCAGGACATCATCGGTTCGGTCTCGCGTGCAGTGTCTTCTCGCAAGGGGTCTCCCCTCTGCGCGTTGACGGTAATCGGTTTCGACACCGACTTCGACGCGAAAACGACGCGGATGGTCGAAGAGCACCTGCTGCGGGCGACTGATGAAGTGCAGCAACTCCTTACCGACCACACTTCGGGCAAGCGCCCGTCCGACACAGGAGAAGAAGGATGATTCCACGGACCGAGGGCTTCATCACCGTCGCAGACGGCGAACGGGTCTGGTACGAGACTGCCGGCGACGGGCCGGATCTGATCCTCACACACGGTCTCGGCGGCAATGCTGCCGTCTGGTACCAACAAGTACCGTACTTCGCTCAGCACTATCGGGTAATCAGCTGGGATCAGAGAGGATTCGGCCGCTCTACCAACGAGAACGGCAATCACGGCCCGGTAGCGGCAGTCTCTGATCTGATCGAAATCATGGACCTGTTGGACGTCGATCGAGCCCACGTGGTGGGCCAGTCGATGGGTGGTTGGGCCGCACTGGGGACCGCGATCGCCGTTCCGGACAGGGTGGAGTCGGTGGTCCTGGCCTGCACGACCGGCGGCATTCCCGTCGGCTTCGGTCCGGACAGCGCACCGCCCCTCACCGCAGCGCCCGTCACCGCGCGTCCCCTGGGGGAACATCCCGCTGTGGGCGGACGGTTGCCGAGCTTGGACATGGCGAGGGCATATCTGTACCAAGCTCTCGGCACCTTCGGCCATCGCCCACCAGACACCGAGTTCTTCCGAATTCTCGAGGCCCACAACTACTCGTCGGCCGATCTTGCGACGGTGGCTGCACCGGTTCTCCTGATCGCGGGTGAGCTGGACGATTTGATGACCCCCGAGCGGATTCGCAGCGCCGCCGAGTTCCTGCCTCACGCAGAAGTGGTCGAACTTGCCGATCGCGGTCACTCCCCCTATTTCGAGGACCCACACGCGTGGAACGAGTTGGTGTCGCACTTCCTGGCCGACGTTCGTGCCCGTCCACTGCGCTGAAACCGCCAACTCGCCGAACATATTCCACTTCCGAGGAGATCTAATGGATTCATCTCAGACCGTCGAGTTCATCCCACCCGCTTTCGACACACCGTTCTCCACCGGAGTGCGTGTCGGAGACGTTCTATATCTGTCGGGTCAGATCGGCATGCTCCCAGACGGGACCTTGGCCGACGGCTTCGAAGCGCAAGCCCGCCAGACCATGGAGAACATCGTCGCTTCGCTGATCGCCTACGGCTCGGGCGTCGAAGCGATCTTCAAATGCACTGTCATGCTTGACGACATGTCTCGCTGGCAGGAGTTCAACAAGGTCTATCTCGAGTACTTCCCGGCATCGAGACTGCCGGCACGCAGCGCGTTCGGAACAGACGGACTGGCGCTGGGTGCGCACATGGAAGTCGAATGCATGGCGTACACCCCGCGGGTCTGATTCGAGGGCGTCAGTCGTCCCAATTCACACGTTCGGCCAGGCGCAGCAATGTGCGTCGGCGCGTAGTGCTGGTTTCGCCGATGTGCGCGATCCGGCCGTGGATGTGAGCCCGGAAGTTCTCGATACCGTCCCGATTCTGTTCCTGTGCAGAGGTATTCGCAGCATTGTGAAGCAGGGCGCGCAGACGATCGTAATCGTCACGCGGATACGACGGTTGGTCGTTGATCACCAGCCCGGTGAGGTGTTGGCGTCGATGAGGGCGCATCACCTTGGTCTTTCGCGGATGGACGGCAAACCCTTCGTCCCTGGCGATCTGCTCGACCGTCCACAGGAGGGTGCCGACATCTGCCACTTCGATTCCGGAGAAGGCGAGGTCGTCGGCGTATCGGGTGTAGGTGAGCCAGTTCGCTTGTGCGAGACCGCTCAAGCGGATGTCGAGTTTGCGCGCGACGAGATTCGCCAGTGCAGGCGAAGTGGGTGCGCCCTGCGGCAGATGCGCCGTTCGTAGCTGCGACGCCTGTGCGTACGGCAGACCGCGCAGGGTATCGGCAGGTGTTGCGACGGTGCACAATCCGGTGAGAGCTCCTGCCACGGCTGGCGGATACCCGAGGGCGGCGAAGATCGCGTGGACTCGGTCACCGGTGATCGACGGGAAGAACTGTGCGAGGTCCACACCGATCACGATCTCCGACTGTGCGTGCGGCGCTGCAAAAGTCAGCGGACTTCGACCACGGACAAACCCGTGGGCCGCGTCGTGTGCGGGCACCTGGTCGAGTATGCGGCGCAAAATCTTCCGTTGGATTTCGCGCAACCGGGGTTTCGGTACCTCTAGGAGGCGATCGCCGGCCTTCTTGCTGATCTGCATGGGCCGGTAGTGGCGTAGCGGTAGGGGTTTCGTGCGTAGCCACTCCCCGCGGTCGGCAAACCACTCGAGTTCGGAGATCGTCAGATCCAGTGAGCGCGCCAGATCCGCACTGGTGTTGTAACGGGGGACGTCGAACCGCCACACCGAGGACTCGTTGGTGTCCAGTGAGACCGGGACTGGTCGAAGCCGCGGAAGTTCGCGTAGCAATCGGTACAGGGTTTGTGGTTCGAACGGTGTGGCCGGCATGAGGTCGAGTACTCGGACGGCCAGCGATGTCGCTGAGACACCGTGGACCGTTCCGAATGCCTCTTCGAGCCCACCGAGAGTCCATGGAGCTTCAGCGGCTGCAACTGCCAGGCGCCGCGCCAACTCGGGATCGAGCTCGAAGTCACGCATGATTCGAGCCCGGGGTGCGGCGGCGTGGGGTGACCAAATCCTTTGTCCGGAGCGGCGGCAAGCACGCGGAGCGTGCAGATCGCCGTCGGACGCAGTGTCCAATTCTTCTGCCTAACCCAGGGGTTACCCCTGAGACTGGTCGCGCGGACCAACTCTCACCCACACGCCGCCGCATCTCTTCACAATGGCAGACCGTCCGGTATCTGTCACCTGCCAGGTGCAGGCTCTCAGATCGACGAACGATCCGAACCGACGAACTCGCTGATCCACGGCACTACTGCTTCGCGAACGGTGACCGCCTGCGGCAGTAGTCCGTTGCTCAGCAGGAGATCGGCCGC
The DNA here is from genome assembly GCF_030056735.1 of Rhodococcus sp. IEGM 1409. Taxonomy (GTDB): domain Bacteria; phylum Actinomycetota; class Actinomycetes; order Mycobacteriales; family Mycobacteriaceae; genus Rhodococcus_F. The sequence continues at coordinate 267,887 of NZ_JASHKN010000009.1, read as the reverse complement.
ACGTTGCTGCTCGTCGAGGAACTCTTCGGTGACGGCGTTGACACCGAACGGACGTCCGCGCAGTGCGGCTTCCCAGGCGTCCAGGCTCGCGGACCCGCCACGCTTCTCGATGTCGTCGACGAAGATCTGTGCGGCTTCTCGCGGGTTGGCTTCGATCCAGGCGTCGGATTCCTGCAGAGCCTCGATGACCGCCTGAAGCGCCTCCGGGTTGGTCTCGGCGAAGTCGCGCCGGGTGAACCACAGTGACGGGTGGCTGAAGAGTCCGTCGGTGGCGATCAGCGTGCGCAGTTCGTGGTTCGCTTCGATGTCCGTCAACCCCGGGTATGCACCCACCCAGGCATCGATGGTGCCGTCGACGAGGTCCGCTCCACCGCCGCGGACGTCGGTGTCGACGGGGACGATGTCGGACCACGTCAGTCCCGCCTGATCCAGGGCGAACAACAGAAGTGTGGTCTGCCACGATCCGTGCGCGATGCCGACGCGCTTGCCGCGCAGGTCCTCGACCGAGTTGATCGCTGAATCGGCCTTGACCACCAGGCGCCCGTTCTCCACTCGGGGGCCGGAGATTCCGATGTAGACGAGGTTCCGGCCCTGGGCCAACCCGGTGACGGGCGGCGTGAAGCCGGTTCCGATGACGTCGTATCCACCCTCCTCGAACAGCCAGTCGGAGTGCAGGGTCGGCAACGCGTTCTCCGGGTTCACTGCGGGCTTGTCGGGAAGCTCACGAAGGTCCACCCACTCGACGTCGGGGAGACGGCGTTCGAGGATTCCGGTGTGGCGCAGAACGAACAGCGAATTGTTGTGTGGGAAGTATCCGACGCGAACGGTCATGAGATCTACGGTTTCCTGTTCTGAATCTGTGATGGGGGTGGTTAGATGAGGCCGCGTCGACGCGCCTCGTCGGCGAGTCCGCTACGCCCCCACTGGACGGCGAGGTTGGACGGATCGAATTCGACCGAACCGCCGAGGGATTCGGCGATCGCCTGGAACTGTGCGCCTTCCTCGAGGAGGACGACGAACTTCGCGAGGTCGAGCAACCCGCTGCGGCCGATGACGTTGACCCCGCCGTTGGCTTCGAAGATCGCGACGAGATCGGGGTCGTGTTCGAGGCGCTCGAGAATGAATTCGCTTGCAGATCGGGACCGATCGATGTGCGGCGGAATTTCGCGGGAGAGAGTCAGCCTCTGCGAAGCCGCATAGCGGATCGGCAGTGTCCGATGAGTCTGGGCCCAACCGCCGAGCCACGGAGTGTGGATGTGGACGACGCTGGTGATCTCCGGATGCTGACGGAACACGGACGCATACCCGGTGACAAAACCGGCCGATCCCGTACCGGACAGCACCTCACCGTCGAAGGTAGCGACAACTGGTGACACAGATGGGTCATCCGCCCACGGCCCCGGATCGTTCAGGGCGACTGCAATTTCGGTGCCCGGCACGCGCTCGACGAAGTTGACGGTCCCGTTGGCCGCAACCGTTCCGGTCTTGCGGAAGACGTCGAAAGCCTTGTCGGCTGCTGTACGTGCTTCCTCGACAAATGCTGCGGTGTCGGCATCGAGACGGGTTTCGGTGGTGGTCATCGGGTCTCCAGTCCAGAAGGTGTGATCGGGGTGCGCTGCAGAAGAGGTAGAACTTCTTCGCCGACGCGGTACGCCTCTTCCAGGTGTGGGTTACCGGCGAGGATGAAGGCGTCGACGCCCAGCTCGCGCAGCTCGTCGAGTCTTTCGGCGACCTGCTCATAGCTACCGACCAGTCCGAAGGCCGGTCCGCCGCGGATCAGGCTGAAACCGCACCACACGTTGGGCTGCACTTCCAGATCTCGGTAACCGGTGATGTGTTCGGGTACCCAGCCTTTGATGCGGGCAGCGCCCACCGAATCACCTTGCGCTGCACGGTCGGCGGCGCCCTTGTCGACGAAGGCCCAACCCTTCTCGATCTCGGCCCACGCGGCTTCTTCGGTGTGCCGGGCGACGACGTCGATGCGTACGGCGAACTTCGGGGTGCGTCCCAGCTTGGCCGAGTTCTCCCGCACGCCGTCGATCTTGGCTCTCAGATCTGCGTACGGCTCCAGCCAGGAAAGGTAGTAGTCGGAGTGCAGTCCGGCGGCGGCGACGGCTGCTGCCGAAGATCCGGAGAAGTACACCTCGGGAAACGGCTGGCCGGCAAGTCCGGGTGGCAGTGCGGCGCCCTGGGTTTGGAAGAAGCGACCGTCGAAGTCGAAAGGTTCACCGTCCCAAACACCTTTGAGGACATCGAGGAACTCGGACGTCCTGGTGTAGCGATCGTCGTGGTCGACCTTGTCGCCCCACCACAGCTGAGGCGCTCCGCCTCCGCCACTGATGATGTTGTAAACCAGGCGTCCGCCGGTTGCACGCTGCAGACTGGCCGACATCCGCGCCGCCTGCACCGGGTGAAGGAACCCCGGTTGGAACGCGACCATGAAACGGTACGTGGTGGTCTCGGCGGCCAACGCTGCTGCGGTCGCCCACGGATCCTCGGTCATCGGGAAGGACGGCAGCAGTCCACCGAGGAAGCCGGCGGATTCGGAAGCCTTTGCCACCGCGGCCATGTGATCGATGTAGCTGTATCCGTCCAACTCACCGCCGCGGATCGCAGGAGCGATGTTGCCCGGCCCGTATCCACCGGCGTCGCCGCGGTTGTAGCGGCGCGGGGTGCGCAGCGACGCGTGGTCGCCTTCCATCCCGATCCGCCAATAGAAATCGATACTCATGCGTTGGCCTTCTCTTCTTTGCGGATCCGACCCTCGGGATCGACCAGGTGCAGGAGGTGCTCGCCCGCCCGGTGCAGCTCTTCGATATGTGGCCGACCTGACAAGACGAAGCCGTCCACGCCGAGATCGCGATACGACGACAGTCGCTGTGCCACTTCCTCGTAGCTTCCAACGAGACCGATGCTGTGCTCGTAGCCGATACGGTCGAATCCGGACCAGAGGATGCCGCCACGCTCGACTGCGGTTGTGTCGGAATGAGCCTCTCTCAGTTGTCGTTCGACGCGGGCCCAGGCTTCGTCGGCTGTCTCCCTCGCGATGATCGGGATGCGCAGGACCTTGTCGACTGTCCTGCCGAGTTCGGACGCTCGGTCGTCGAGGGCGGTGATCCGCGTCGACAACTCGTCGCCGGTGAGGGTGAACAGATGGACGTCGCCGTGGTGGGCGGACAGTTCCAGAGCTTCCGGAGAGTCGCCGGTCAGATGCACTCGGGGAAAAGGGAGTCCGGACAAGATGCCTCGGAACCCGCCGCCGAGTACGTCGTAGTACTCGCCGTCGAAGTCGTAGCCGGTACCGCCGAATCCGCCTGGCAGAATCTGTTCCTCGTTCCACACACCGCGTGCGACGGTTAGAAACTCCGCGGCGCGAGCGTAGCGGTCGGCTCCTCGAACAACGTCACCGCGAGCGGTGGCATCTTCGGCGTCGGTATCGACCTTCACTCGCCATTCAAGACGACCTGCCGACAGACGCTGAAGTGTCGCAGACATTTTGGCGGCATAGACTGGAGTGCCGAAAGTAGGGTGAAACTCCACGACTACTCGCGAATGACGCGTCTGGCGTAGCGCGGCGGCAGCAACGATCCAGGATTCCTCGCCGCTCGGATCGTACGGTGCGACTACCCCGTCGACACCCGACAGTTCGGCCGCGAGAACGATCTGCGCCAGTTCGTCGAAGGGGCCGAAGTTTCCGGGGCGAACATCGGTCGCGATGGTGGCGGGGCGTTGCGCGCCGAATCCGCCGCGACTGTTGAGCGCGGCCACCGCCCGGCGTCCGTCACCGCGCGAGGGTAGCTCCCAGTAGACGTCCGTCATTCTGCTGTGCCCTTCTGCGCAACAAGGCTGCGTGCCTGTTCCAGGGGTTCGTGCGCCACCCACGACTGCAGGTCGAAGTCGGCGGCGAGGAAGCCGTGCGCGTACAGGAATTGCTTCTGCACGCCGAGCAGGTCCACACGCTCGTCCGACAGGCTCAAATGCAGTCCGGTGTGGAAGTTCTCGCCGTACGCTGCCACCACACCTTCGGGTCCCGACTGTGTTTCGGTCTGCAGCACAGCACGGACCTCGTCGATGTTGGCTGCCGCCCAGTCTGCCGCCCTCAGACTCTCGGCGAGGAAACTGACAACGATGTCCGGACGCTGTTCGAGTAGATCGGCGTGAACCGTGATCGGTCGTGGAGTGCCGTTGTTGACGCGATCACGCAGGGAAGCAGTGGAATCGAGATCGACGGCCACGACGAGGCCGTGTTCGCGGGCAACTTCCTGGGCGCGGGCTCCCTTGACGTAGATGGCGTCGACATCGCCGCGCTGCAGGGATTCGACGCCCCACGTCGTGTTGCGGCTGGAGGAGGCGGTGCGGACCTCCGGGGCTGCCGTCGTTGCTACCTCGACGAGCGTGACGTCGGCAAAACTCAACCCACCCAGGCGAAGTGCCGAGGCGAAGCCGTGCAGGGCCATCGCGCGAGGGAAGCTCCTGGCCTGGTCCGCCGCCCAGGCCGGGATTCCGATCCGAGCGCCGGCCAGCAGGCCCGGTTCTCGGATGTCGGAGTCTCCTCGCACCAGGATCGCCTGGGCCTCGTCGATCCAGGTGAGTCCGATCAGCCTCGTCGGTGAACCACCGGCACGCGCGGCCAGCGCGGGGACGTTGCCGCCTTCGCGAATGAGTCCGGAGAGTTGGTGGTCGAAATGGCGCACTGCCAATTCCGGTCCGGCATCTTGCAGTACGCCGAAACGCACTCCGGATTCGTTTGCCGTCCGGTCGAGCCAACCGAGGCTGTTGGCGAGTCCGCTTGCGGTGGGAACGGGGCAGCGGGTGTACCAGAGTGTGTCGATTGCGGAATCAGCGATCAATGTCATGACTGTCCTGTCCGTCGGGGAAGGTGCGACCGACACCGAGTTCCTTCAGGAAACTCGCTCGGTAGCACAAAGATTCGGGATCGTTCCGATCGCGGGGGCGTGGTAAGTCGATGTCGACGTCCACGGCAAACCCACCCTTGTCGAGAATGAGCACGCGGTCGGCAAGCCGTACGGCTTCGTCGACGTCGTGAGTGACGAGCAAGACCGCCGGTCGGTGAAGGGCGACCAGATCGCCTACCAGGTCTTGCATTTGGAGCCGCGTGAGGGCGTCGAGCGCGGCGAAGGGTTCATCGAGTAGCAGCAGTTCAGGTTGCCGGACGAGGGCGCGAGCCAATGCGACGCGTTGGGCCTCACCGCCGGAGAGGGTGGCCGGCCAGGCACGGTGCTTGTCCGCGAGGTTGACCTCGGAGAGTGCGTTGCGGGCGTTATCGGCTACCTGGCGCGATCGCTTCTGTCCCACTGTGACATTCGCCAGCACTCGCTTCGACGGAATCAAGCGCGGTTCTTGGTAGACGACCGTGCGGTCACGCGGAACCAGCACCTCACCGCTGTCCGGTGCTTCCAATCCGGAGAGCACTCGCAACAGGGTCGTCTTGCCGGTGCCGCTGGGGCCGAGGAGAACGACGAACTCGCCACGCGTGATCTCGAGGTCGATACCACCCAGAACAGTCTTGTCGCCGAACGACTTACGCACTCCAGTGAGCGAGACCGCCACCGGTGAACCGGCACGTCGCTCGGCGGCGGTGGTGCCGGTCCGCTCACGCGTTGCCAACGGCGGCAGAGGTGCTTCGGTGTTTGGGAGCGAGCCGACGGTCGTGTTCGTCATCGCGCCACCGACAATCTCCGCCACGGCATGGAGTACCGCTCGATCAGCCTGACGACGGCGTCGAAGATGAGACCCAGCGCCGCGTACATGACGATGCACAGAACCATGTAGTCGGTGCGGTTGTATTCCTGCGCCAGGGTGACCAGGTATCCGATCCCCTCCCGTGTGCCGACCTGCTCGGCTGCGATCAATCCGGTGATGCTGAGCGACAGGCAGATTCGAAGTCCCATCAGAACTCCTGGGAGGGCGGTCGGAAGAATCGCTCCGAACACCAGTCGCCAACCAGTGAGGCCGAAACCCTGTGCCGCTTCCACCATCTTGCGGTCGACTCCGCGCACTCCGAGGTAGGTGTACGCGTACATGGGTGCGACGGTCGCGACGGCGATCAGCACCACCTTGAAGGTTTCGTCGATACCGAACCAGGCGATGAACAATGGAACGAGCGCGAGGAACGGTACCGCGCGGTTGATCTGCATGGTGGAGTCGATCAGTTCTTCACCGAGCGAGGAGAGGCCGGAGAGAACCCCGAGCACCAATCCGACGATCACACCGACCGAAACACCGAGTGCAGCACGTTGAAGCGACGCGAGTCCGAAGTCGACCAACTGACCCGACTGGTACAGCTCGGCGAAAGCCGTCCACACCGCGGGAGGTCCGGCCAGGATCTCCTCTCGGATCAGCCCGGTAGCCGAGCCGATCCACCATCCGGCAACCAATAGGGCCGGAACTAGGAAACGGAGGGGAATCGAGATCCACTTGGGCCTGCTGCGATTGCGCCGGTAGCGCGGCGTTTCGAGTTGTGGATGCTCCACTGACTGCGACGCCGTTCGAGCGGGGCGGGTCAGCGTCACCATCGGGTCACTTCCCCTCGGTGGTGGGTGCTGCCGCTGCCGAACCTGCCACAGCACCCTGGAGGTCGAAGATCACGTCACTGCCCTTGATCGGCTGCTGGATCACCTTGTTGTCGGCGAACAGCGTGGAGATGGATTCGAGGTCGGTAGCGTCGGCTGCAGTCGGGTAGCGGAAGTTGGTGATCTGGCCGCCCAGGGTGACCGCGTCGTCGAGCCGCTGTCCGGAGAGTGCGCGCGGACCAGTCTGTTCGAAGACGTTCTCGAATGCTGCCGGGTCGGCTTGCTGCTTTGCGGTGAGTTCCTGGGTGACCTCGAGGAACTTCTGGACCACCTCGGGATGTGCTTCGAGAACTGCGGTGCGTCCGGCGATGATGGTGCTGTCCACGGAGTCGATGCTTGCCTCGGTTGCGATCTCGACCGCGCCCTTGGCCTTGGCCTCCTGGTACGGAATCAGGAACGAAGCCCAGGCGTCGACCTGCCCGGTGGAGAATGCCGACGCAGCGTCAGCCTGTTGCAGCGGAACGCGTTCGACGGAATCGATCGGTACGCCGGCCTGTGTCAGGGCCTTGAGCGTGATGTATTCGCCCTTGCCTGCCGGATTGACGGCAATGCGCTTGCCGGCCAGATCTGCAACTGTCTTGATGCCGGATTCCGGAGTCGCGATGATGCCGGCCTGGTCCTTGTTGTACGGGTCGGACGTGGCGAAGATGCGGACACCCACATCCTTGGACAATGCGCCGACGACGGGACTGTATGCGCCGGTTTGGATGTCGAGCTCTCCGCTGTTGAAAAGTTTGAGGTTGGAGCTGAATCCCGGTGTGGTCTTGACCCATTCGATCTTTGCGCCCAGTGGTGCCAGCGCCTCGTCGTAGGTTCCGTCGCGCTTGCCGACGGCGATGGCACCGGAGTTTCCCGGATCGAAGACCCTGAGCGTGAAGTCAGCGCTGGAATTGCCTGCGGCGCTGTCGGAATCGGAAGACCCACACGCCACCGCCAACCCGGCCAGCGGGATCATGGCGAGCGCAGCGGCAGCTCGTGGCAGTCGGCGGAAGCGGGACATGTATGTGGCTCCTTCAGGCGTTGAATCGTCAGAACTGACGACGATGACGCTATTGGGTGCGTGTCCGTTTTGCCCCCGTTTGTTTTCTGGAGATTGGAAACCTTGACAACATCAGAAGTGTGTTCATCTGGGCTTTTGTAGGTCTTCGTCTGGTTCCTTTCCATCTGATGGAAAAGATGGCCGGACTGCTGGGGCCGTGTTAGCGTCCGATTCTCAGATCGATCAGGCCACAGCGAAAGGATCGTTCGTGACGGACGCACGCGGCGCGGGAGTTCAGACGGTAACCCGTGCCCTGACCATGCTCACATGTTTTCGCAGTGGCGAAGAGCTGGGAGTCTCGGAAGTTGCGCGGCGACAAGAGCTTGCGGTCAGCACCACGCATAGGTTGCTGCAGTCGCTCGTCGACGCGGGGTTCCTCGAGAAGGACGATGCGACCAGTCGGTATCGCATCGGAGCGGCGCTGGCGGCCTACGGACAGGTCTCCTATCGACAGCATCGAATCTATCTGTCCGAGCCCTACTTGGAGCAATTGGCCGCGACGACAGGAGCATCCGCCTCGCTGGCAGTGCGAAGCGGAAGTGAGGTGGTGTTGCTCGGTTTCAGTCGGTGGCGTGAGGCCGACGGGCACGTGCTTCAGGGTGTCCGCCTTCCCTTGCATGCGAGCGCACTGGGGAAAGCCTTTCTGGCCTGGTCCGACGTCGACGACTTCGAACTCGCTGCCCTGCCACGTGAAGCGACCACCCAGCGTGCGATCACCGATGTTGCCGGTATCCGCCGGGAATTGGAATTGACCCGCGAGCGAGGATACGGATTCAACGACGAAGAGTTGACCCCGGATTTCCGGACGATCGGAATTCCGATCATCGATGGATCCGGCACTGTACGTTACACGCTCGGGCTCCGTGGCCCTGTGGAGTTGATGATCGACGAGCGGATTCCGTTCCTCGCGGATCTCGCCAAGGTGACTGCACGACAGATCGGTGAGGTCCTTCTCTGAATTGATGTGAAAGCGCTTGTGGCAGATCCGGCCGAACATGATTACCGTTGGTGTCGAGGGCGCGATCGCACAATGGCTACGCGACGTGACCGCGTCCTCGCGAGCGTGGAGACGAGTGATGACGACGATCGGTGTCGTTGCCCTGCTGGTGGGTGTCCTGTTGATCGTGGTCGAGGCGCATGCCCCAACCGCGGGGGTGCTCGGTGCGCTGGGGGCTCTTCTGATCGGGGCGGGTGTCTGGATGCTCTTCACATCCGACGGTATCGGCCAATTGATCGCGATCCCGGTGACGGCGGGGGTTGCGGTGGTCGGCCTGGGCGTAGTGGCGGTAGCGAGCCGAAAAGCGCTTACCGCGCGCCGCGCGCCCGTGCGTACCGGGACGGAATCTCTGGTCGGCTCCGATGCAACGGTTCGCAGTTGGGCTGGTGTGCAGGGTCAGGTCGAGCTTGACGGCGGATTATGGCGTGCTCGAATGGAATTCGGGTACGACGACTCTGTGCCTGCCGTGGGCGAATCCGTCGTCGTAGAGCAGGTTCGAGGCCTGACTCTGAAAGTGCGCCGTCGTGAACCGTGGGAGCTGCCGCTATGACCACCGTGCTTGTCGTGTTGTCTGTGTTTGTCGTGTTGGCCGCAGTGCTCGCGGGCATGTCGGTGAGGGTCCTGCGTGAGTACGAGCGCGCGGTGGTGTTCCGCCTCGGTCGACTGATCACCTTGAAAGGCCCAGGCCTGGTGATTCTGGTTCCGGCCATTGATCGCATGGAGCGGGTCAGTCTGCGAACCGTGACGCTGAAGATCCCGGTCCAAGAGGTGATCACCCGCGACAACGTCCCGGTGAAGGTCACCGCCGTCACGTACTTCCGGGTTGTCGACGCGGACCGTTCGATAGTCGAAGTCGAGGACTTTCTGGCCGCCACCTCGCAGATCGCCCAGACCACACTGCGCTCGATTCTCGGCAAGGCAGAGCTGGACTCGCTGCTCTCCGAACGTGAACGCCTCAACGAAGACTTGCAGAAGGTCATCGACCAACAGACTGAGCCGTGGGGAGTCAAAGTCACCACCGTGGAGATCAAGGACGTCGAGATCCCAGCCAACATGCAGCGCGCCATCGCCAGGCAAGCTGAGGCCGAACGAGAGCGGCGCGCCAAGATCATCAACGCCGACGCGGAGTTTCAGGCTTCGGCCAAACTCGCCGAGGCGGCAGAGGTGATCAGTCGCAATCCAACCACCCTGCAGCTGCGTTATCTGCAGACGCTTCACGAGATCGGTAGTGAGAACAACTCCACCGTTGTCTTCCCCTTACCCTTGGATCTGGTCCGGCCCTTCATGGGAGGCCGAGCCGAGGCTACTCCAGCGACTCAAGAACCTGACCGTTTCGCCTGGAATGCGAAAGTTGTTGATTAACAGCTATTTTCATTTCTCTTTCCCTTGTGTTCGAAACTGTGTTCGAACATGATTGCTTCATGGACAGTCGGGAAGCGTGGCAGCTGGATGGTGAGGATCTCAAGAGTGAGGTTCTGGATCTGGTGCGCGTCCGGCACGAGTTGCAGTCGCGGATGGTGTTGCTGATCGTGGAGATGTTTTCCCGGGAGACTGTGGTCGGGAAGGGTTTTCGGGCGATCGCGCAGTGGTTGCATGGTTCGACGAATTTGGAGATCGGTGAGTGCAGTCTGCTGGTTAGTTTGGCGCGGTTGCTCCTACTTGAACCTGTTGTGGCGGATGCGTTTCACCGGGGTGATGTGGATGCGTTGAAAGCGCGTCAGGTGGCGTCGTTTTGTCAGCATCCGCCGAAGAACATGACGCCGGCGGATGTGGACAAGGCTCGCGGGATTTTGCTTGATCTGGCGTCGAAGAATATTGCGGATTGTGATGCGGTGCGGGCGGCGATTCGGCGGATCGAAAAGCAGTACGGCAAACGCGAGGACGGTGTTCCAGTTGGGGAAGATTCGGAGCGTAACGAGTTCTACGCGTCGACAGGCTTGTACGGGCGTGTGTCGGTGAAGGGTGATTTGGATGCGATCAACGGTGCCCGTCTGATCACGTTGCTCTCGAGCCTGTCGGCGCCGACGCCGGAAAAGGACGGCGTCAAGGACACTCGTACTCCGGCGCTACGGCGGGCGGATGGGTTCTGTGAGTTGTTGAGGCGGTACGAGCGGGCGGGGTTGGGTCCGATCGAAGTCGGCGTGAAACCGCACATCACTGTGACCGCATCGGCGAAGGACATGACCGATATGCAGGCTTTGAAGGACTTGTTGCCGTCGACAGAAGAGTTGGGGTTCGCGTGGGCAGATTGGGTGGGCCCGATCAGCATCGATACCGCCCGGATGTTGGCCTGCGACTGCACGGTCACTCGAATCTTGTTGGATGAGAACGGTGTTCCGCTCGAGTGCGGCAAGGAAGTGCGAACGGTGACGGTTCCGCAAAGGCGGGCGTTGGCGGTGCGCGATGGTGGGTGTGCATTTCCGGGTTGCGGGACACCATCGGGGTGGTGCGATGCTCATCATATTGTTCACTGGAGTGATGGTGGTCCAACGGATCTCGACAATCTGATCTTGTTGTGTGGCCATCATCATCGGACGATGCACCACACGGAATGGCGGGTGGAGATCGGCCCGGATCGGAAAACAGTGTTCTATCCGCCGATGTCGATCGACCCGTTCCAGCATCCGATCGGCGGGAACAGACCACCGACTGCGGCTTGAACCTCCACAACTGAAGACTCGAGCACCGGGGCATAGTCGTGCCCCGGTGCTCGACGTGTGTTGTCGGACTCGCGAGTGGAATCAGACCATCGTCGAGATATGTTCCGGTAGTTCGACGCTGGAATCGAGATCCTCGGACGGAATCGGTTCACCGAAGTGCGTGGATGCAGGAACTACTCCAGCCCAAACGGTTTCGACACCGATATCGGCGGCATCGTCACCGGGCCCGCCGGCGCGGGCCTTGACGGAAGCCTCGTACAACGGCAGTGCAAGAACCACGGTAGCCGCCATTTCCTTGCGCGTGTGATCCCGAAGATGCTGGGACCGGCCGGGAACCACCTGGTCGACGATCAGGTCCAGGGCCTTCACCCGCTCGTCGCCGTCGGTGACGACTCGAGGTGATCCGACGACGATTCCGCTGCGGTAATTCATCGAATGATGAAAACCTGACCGAGCCAACACGAGTCCGTCGAGGATCGTGATGGTGATGCAGATTTCGCTGTCGGGAGCCAAGCTTCGTGAAGCCACTGAACCGTGAAGATAGATAGACCCACCACGGTCGGGGCCGTCGAGGTCGAATCCATAGGCGGTGGGAAACACCATGGGAACTCCGCCGACGGTCACGCCCATATGGCACAGCTTCGCGGACTGCAATACGTCGACGAGGGCCGCTCGTTCTGCGACACCGTGATGGCGGGCGCGCTTGTGCGTCGTACGTGCTGTCGGGGACAGCGGGGCAGTGACTGCTGGGACGGTGAGGACAACGGAATCTGTCATGCAGTCAATGTTGGTGGCAAAGTGGCTTCAAGTCATGGTCCAATCAATGGAGACTTCGATAAGCCACTTTCGATTGGCGACTTCCGAGAGGGTTCTGATGTTTCTTCCTTCGGCAGTAGCCGTAGTCCTCGACCGGACGGATCGGCGGGCGCTTCCGGTCCAGGTCGCCGACCACCTCAGAGCTGACATCCGCAGTGGTCAGGCGGCGGTCGGTCTGCGGTTACCCAGCTCCCGGAAGCTTGCGGCAGAGCTTGCGGTGGCGCGTGGCGTCGTGGAACGGGCATACGAGCAGTTGATCGCAGAGGGTTGGCTGGTCGCTGTGCACGGTTCGGGCACCTTCGTTGCCGAGGCGCCCTCCCCCGTGGTCACTTCCACGACTACAACCGCGAAGCCCGCCGAGAAGGTGTTGCCCAGGGTGCGGCTTCGTCCCGGTGTGCCGTGGACGCCGCCGCGCGCTTCGGCAGCGTGGCGTCGAGCGTGGCGAGACGTCGGGGCCAAGCCGCCACCATTCGAGGATCCCGATCCCGCGGGTGACTACGAATTACGTTCGGCACTATCGCAATTGCTGGCGAGGGCCCGAGGTATGTCGGTCGAACCCGAGCGAATCCTGATCACCTCGGGCGCCACCCACGGCCTCGGCCTGGCCCTGTCGGCGTTGCGTACCAGTGGCGCAGTCCTGGCGATGGAAGATCCTGGATATCGTTACGCGTCCTCAGCCGCAACGGCATGTGGATGGTCGTTGCTGGACGTGCCGGTTGATGCGCACGGTCTCTGTGTGAACCAACTCGAATCGGCACCGGAGAACATTCGTGGCGTGTATGTGACACCGTCCCACCAGTATCCGACAGGTGGCCTGCTTCCCGTCCGTCGTCGAAATCAGTTGATCGACTTCGCTCGAACCCGCGATGTTGTCCTGTTCGAAGACGACTACGACTCCGAATTCCGTTACAACGTAGCACCTTTGCCTGCGCTTGCGCAGTTGGCTCCGGACCGGGTGGTGTATCTCGGCACGGTTGCCAAGACGCTCGGCGCGGGAATTCGACTGGGCTGGTTGGTAGCTCCTCTCGAGTTGGTCGAGCGCATTGCGACTTACCGCAAACGAATCGGCGACTTCCCCTCGATACCGCTGCAGCACGCACTCCTGTCGCTACTCCGTGACGGCGAATGGGATCGGGCGGTGCGCACCGCACGTCGTCGGTACCGCGAACGGGATCGTGCAGTGGAAGAGGCGCTGTCACCATTCGGCGAACTGCGTGGACTCGGCGCCGGCATGCATACGACGCTCATGCTCGACGCAGATTTGGCGGCGGTCGTCGCATGCGAGGCACTTGAACACGGCGTCGAAGTGCCCACCCTGGTCGAGTCCACCCGAACGCACGGAGACCCCGGCGGATTGGTCATCGGCTACGGGCGAGTGGAATCCGCAGACCTCGAATATGCGCTCGAGGTGATAGCCGAGTGCCTCGCACGTCACAGCGCGTGAAGTCTCGATGATCGGGAGTGCGGCAACGGACGGGTGGCGTCGAGTTCTAGCGTCCACTCGTGACGATCCGAAGCCAGACCTTTCCGCACCTTCTCGCACCAGGCACTATCGGCCCGATGACGGTGCCCAATCGCGTCGTTCTCCCTGCCATGGACATGAATCTGTGTGAAGACGGGGAAATCGAAAAGGGCGACATCGACCACTTCGTGGCGCGCGCGGCCGGTGGAACGGGTCTGATCATCACCGGTTGCTGCGCTGTTGCGTATCCGCTGGGCTGCACCAGTCGCAAGGAACCGGGGCTATCGGAAGACCGGTTCATCCCCGGACTCAAAGCATTGGCCGACGCGGTGCACGACGCAGGCAGCAAGCTCTGTGTGCAGATGACACACCACGGCAAGGTGGCGCGCATCGATACCCTCGACGGCCGACCGCAGTTGGTCCCGTCCACGCCGAAGCCGCCGGGTGACATGAGTGCGATGGCCGATTGCACACCCGAAGAACTGGGCAAGATGGCTGCCATCAACGAGGGCAAGAGGGCGACCTATCACGAGGCCACCAAGGAAGATCTTGATTGGCTGGTTCGCATGTTCGCCGAGGCTGCCGGACGGGTGAAGGCGGCGGGCGGCGACGCCGTCGAGATTCACTGTGCCCACAACTACGTCCTCGGAGCGTTCCTGAGTCGGTACACGAATCAGCGCAGCGACGAGTACGGAGGTTCCATGGAGAATCGGGCTCGCCTGTCTTGTGAAGTTATACGGGCGGTCAAGGGGGAGGTCGGTGATTCGCTTGCCGTCATCGTGCGTCTGGCTGGTCAAGAGTATGGCGAATCCGACGGGCTAACTGTCGACGAGGCTGCTGCGGCCGCCACGATGTTCGAAGAGGCCGGAGCTGACGCCATCCATGTCACCGGTACCGCATTGAATGCTTTTGCCAACTTCACAGACGGACCCCTGCCCGACAAGGTCGGCTATTACACCGACAATGCAACGCGAATCAAGCAGGCGATATCGATCCCCGTGATCACCGTCGGACGTATGCTCCCCGAGGTCGGCGAGAGGATGATCGCGGAAGGTCGCACGGACTTCGCCGCAATGGGCCGTCAGCTCCTGGCAGACCCACAGTTGGTGAACAAACTCAAAGACGGTGCACCCGAGCGGGTTCGGCCTTGCATCAACTGTTACGTCTGCGTGCAGGAGAACTTCTGGGACGAAACCCCGCTGTGCGCTGTCAACCCCGCCCTGGGCAACGAAGCGCTGCTCCCCTTCGTTCGCACCAGCGCTCCGAAGCACGTTGTTGTGGTCGGCGCGGGCCCCGGCGGTCTCGAGACGGCGCGAGTCGCCAGTGAACGTGGACATCGAGTCACCTTGGTGGACAAGGCAGATCGGCTCGGCGGTACGCTCTGGTTCTCGAGCCTTACCACCCCGGACAACGGTCGTCTGTTGGACTGGCTCGAGGTGGAGACCTCGCGCCTGGGAGTCGATATCCGGTTGAAGACCGAGGCCACAGTCGCCTCGATCCGGGCTCTGAACCCCGACGCCGTAGTCGTGGCTACCGGTGCAGTCCGTGAGCGGCCGAGTGTTCCGGGCGGCGATCTCCCACACGTGCACACCGGTGACTCGTTGCGCGCCTTGATGACCGGAGTAGGCGACGTCTCACAGGTACCGCCGTTCCTGCGGATGATGGCGAAGTTGGGCAAGTTGTCCGGTATCACCAAGAGTCCCGCGGCGATCCGGGCCGTGACTCGCAAGTTCCTGCCCATGGGCAAGGACGTCGTCGTGATCGGTGGTTCGCTTGTCGGACTGGAGCTTGCGGAGTTCCTGGCCGAGCGCGGTCGCAATGTGACGCTGATCGAAGAAGGCCAGCAGTTGGGCATTCCGATGGCGATGCCCCGCCGCTGGACGGCTGTGCGCAACGCCAAGCATGTCGGTGTGAACATTCACCGCAATTCAACGGTGCAGCGAATCACCAAGGGGCACGTCAAATTTCGTTCCGGTGACAAGACACTGACAGCTCTGGCCGACATGGTTGTCGTCGCGTCGGGAGTGTCGGCACAGGCGCCACTGGCCGATTCTCTGATCGGCGTCGTCTCCGACGTACACGTGGTCGGGGACGCGGTAAACGTCGACTACATCGAAGGTGCGATGCACACCGCGTGGAAAGTTGCGATGGACCTGTAGTTCGGTTTCAGGTAGCGCTTTGTGCCGCAACGATGTCCGGCCACCATCGGGCCGCGACATCAGGATGCGCGCGTAGTCGACTCTTGAGGGCGTTCGCCCCGTAGGAATCGTGGATCGGGTTGTTCGCGTCCACGGTGACGCCGGTGGCGCGCGCCGCCAACTCGGGCGGCAGGTCGAACTCCGGGATCTGTGCTGCGTAGTTCGGGTTGAAGAAAAACGGCACCGAGATACGTTCGCCGTCGCCTTCGGGTGAAATTACCCGGTGCACAGTCGCTTTCAAGTAACCGCCGGTTGCGACCTCGAGCAGTTCGCCGATGTTGACCACCAGCGCCCCGTCGATCGGCGGTGCGTCGATCCAGTCGCCGTCATGCTCGACCTGTAGACCGCCCTTGCCTGGTTCGACATAGAGCAGAGTCAGTACGCCCGCGTCCTTGTGCCCGCCGACGCCCTGGGAGCCGGCACCTTCCGGGCGTCCGGGGTAACGCACCACCTTGATGAGGATCGACGGATCGTGAGCGAACGCGTCGTCGAAGATGTTTGCGTCCTGGCCCAGCGCTACCGCCCATTCGCGCAAGAGGCTCAATGCGATCGAGGTGAGCGTGTCGTTCCACTCGGTGATGACATCGCGGAGTTCGGGAAGGGCGTCGGGCCACTGGTTGGGCCCCTGCAGGATCTTCCAGGCCGGTGAGGTGTCGGTGCGTTCAGCCGCGGGCTGTTCGGCGCCGATGTCGATCTGCTCGCGCCAGTCCTGCTTGCCTTCGGTCAGTTCGCCGCCGAGCCTGGTGTACCCACGGAAGTGCGGGCTGCGGACGTTCTCGATCGCGAGCTTCTCGGCAGTCGGAAGCGCGAAGAACTCGCGGGCGACGTCGAGGAGGCGTCGCTGCAGGTCGTCGGGAATTCCGTGGCCGACAAGATAGAAGAATCCGACCTCGTGGGTGGCCTCGCGGAGCTGAGTGCGGAACTGCTCGGCGGTGTCGGGGTTCTGCGCCAGCGACAGATCGAGCACGGGAAGCGACGTAATCGACATGGGGTCCTCGATCCGTGTGATGGTTCTGATGTCCATCATTCCACGCTGATCGGCACACGGACCCGCGCGGCGATTCAGCAGCCGCAGGCGTGATTACCCGCGCGGATGCGGAAACACCCTGCGGATAACAGAATCGGGGCCTTGCGCCGTTGGCGCAAGACCCCGAATCAGCGTGAGCCTAAATCAGGCCTCGTCGGCCCGGCGTCTAGCTACGCCTCATCGGCCCGGCGTCTAGCTACGCCTCATCGGCTCCGATGATGAAAGCCTCGAGCTCGGTGCGAGCCTTGTCGTCCGCCATCTGGACCGGCGGGGACTTCATCAGGTAAGCGGAAGCCGGGTAAACCGGTCCGCCGATGCCGCGGTCCAGTGCGATCTTGGCTGCACGGACGGCGTCGATGATGATGCCTGCAGAGTTGGGCGAATCCCAGACCTCGAGCTTGTACTCCAGGTTCAGGGGAGCGTCACCGAAGGCGCGACCTTCGAGGCGGACGTATGCCCACTTGCGGTCGTCGAGCCACTCCACGTAGTCCGAGGGACCGATGTGGACGTTGCGGTCGTGAACCTTGCCGGCAAGTGCACCGGTCAGGTTGGAGGTCACGGCCTGCGTCTTGGAAACCTTCTTGGACTCCAGGCGATCACGCTCGAGCATGTTCTTGAAGTCCATGTTTCCGCCGACGTTGAGCTGGTACGTGCGGTCCAGCACGACGCCGCGGTCTTCGAACAGCTTCGCCATCACGCGGTGGGTGATGGTGGCGCCGACCTGGCTCTTGATGTCGTCACCGACAATCGGGACGCCGGCGTCCTTGAACTTGGCAGCCCACTCCGGGTCGGAAGCGATGAAGACGGGCAGTGCGTTGACGAAGGCGACGCCTGCATCGATCGCGCACTGTGCGTAGAACTTGTCGGCATCGTCGGAACCGACGGGCAGGTAGGACACGAGGACGTCGACCTTGGCGTCCTTGAGTGCCTTGACGACGTCGACGGGCTCGGCGTCGGACAGCTCGATGGTCTCGGCGTAGTACTTGCCGATGCCGTCGAGGGTCGGGCCACGCAGCACGGGGATGTCCAGGGGCGGGACGTCGGCGATCTTGATGGTGTTGTTCTCGCTGGCGAGGATCGCCTCGGAGAGGTCGAAGCCGACCTTCTTGGCGTCGACGTCGAACGCAGCGACGAACTGCACGTCGCGGACGTGGTACTTACCGAACTTGACGTGCATGAGGCCGGGGACCGTCTGGGTCTCGTCGGCATCCTTGTAGTAGTGGACGCCCTGAACCAGGGACGAGGCGCAGTTACCCACGCCCACAATGGCTACGCGCACCGCGGTGCTGTTCTCACCCATGGTCGGGTTCTCCTTCTTTCCGGGATGTTCCTGTTGTCGATTGCTCGGCTGCGATCAATTCGTTGAGCCAACGCACTTCGCGCTCACTCGATTCGAGTCCGAGCTGATGGAGCTGACGGGTATAGCGGTCCAGCGATCCGCTGGCCCGGCCGACGGCCTCGCGGAGCCCCTCGCGGCGCTCCTCGACCTGGCGTCGCCTGCCTTCGAGGATCCGCATCCGCGCTACTGCGGGGGTGCGACTGAAGAAGGCGAGGTGAACGCCGAAACCGTCGTCGGTGTAGTTCTGCGGCCCAGTGTCGGCAACAAGTTCGGTGAACCGTTGCCGCCCTTCCGGAGTGAGCTGGTAGACGCGACGCGCCCGACGCTTGAGAGTGCCGGTGGCAGTGTCGACGTCTTCCGAGATCAATCCGTCGGCTTGCATGCGCCGCAGTGCCGGGTACAGCGATCCGTACGAGAACGCGCGGAAAGCGCCGAGCAGACCAGTGAGCCGCTTACGCAGCTCGTATCCGTGCATCGGTGACTCGAGGAGCAGCCCGAGGATTGCGAGTTCGAGCAACTGACAAACCTCCCGAGTCGTTGAACCTAACCGCTTGATGCGATACCTAACTATATCGCGCCGATATATAAAACCACACTGCGGCCCGATACATGTACCAAGGTGTTACGGCTAGATCAGGGCTTGAACGGGTAAATCGACATGATTTCGCCATCGAGGGCGGCCGTCAGGTGCCCGCTCTCGCCGAGATCGTTTCCGGCGTGAATCTGGATGGTCGGTTCTGTTTCGGTCTGGTCGACGACCGCATACAGCGTTGACGGATTCTGGACCGCGGTGGTCGACCCCGCTCCGTCGAGCAGGGCGATCACGACACGCGGATCGAGTTCCGCGACGTCGATCTGTACCAGGCCGGGTTCGCGCGTCCCGACCGAACTCGTTTCAACCAACTCGCCGTCATAGCGGCTGTCCAGACTCTTGCGTGGCGCCGCAGGATCGGGCCGAGTCACCCGGGCGTAGGTGGGATAGATGATCATCTCGTCGACCAGGCCGCTGCCGAACTTCGTTTCGATCGCCCTGAACATCGCGGTCAAGCCGCTCACGGTGTGCAACTTCGGTTCGGCAGTCGAGAACGTCGAGACAGCAGTCGAATCCGAAGCCATACGGGCGATGCCGAAGCCGATCCCCGAGGCTACGGACAGTGCAATGATCACTACTGCAATCCAGCGCCTGTCGGTTGCCGCCTTGGCATGCAGGACGGGCAGCGAGGCTTCGGTCTGAATATCGGACGTCAGCTCCTCCAGGTCGCCGAGAGTGATCGCCACCGTGGCGAGTTCGGTCAACTCCGCATGTTCGGTGGCAGTCAGTTGGCCGTCAGCACAAGCGGAATCCAGTACCGCGCAGGTGGCTTCGCGATCGGCATTGCGCGCGCGAGTCTCCCGAGTCAGGTTGTCGGACATGGGCTCACCCTCACGGCTGGAACGGATCTATCCGGATCGGACGGCCATCGGGGGCTATTTCCATCCATCCGTCCGCGCCGAGTGCATTTTCCACGTAGATCGATATGCCTGGACGGCCGCTCGACGAACCCATGCCGATGTGTGAGACTTTGGCGTCGGGGACGTTGAGATTGGCGGACGCTCCGGCCAGGTATCCGGCGAGTTTGTCGATGTCGACGGAGGCGAGGTCGAAGATAGCGGTGTCGGCCGCCCGGGATGTGGCGCTCTCGCGTGGTGCGAAACCTCCCCGAAAGTCTATGTCTTCCTTCAGGTTCGGTGAACTGGGAGCTGCGCGAGTGACGCTTGCATGGCCGTCGTAGAAGTTCGCGGAATCGATCACTGTGGTGCCGAACTTGTTGTTGTACCGGGTGATGAACTCCCGTATTCCGCTTGCCGTGGTGGTATCGAGCGTCGAACTCACAATGGGCGCAAGGGGTTCGGCAGCAATCTCTTGTTCGACGGGTGCAGCCGCAGGGGCTGATTCGTCTCCCCCGGACAGCGCGGCGAACCCGATCACCGTGGCAACGACGACCGAAGCGGCCGCGAGGTACCAGATCTTGTCGATTCGGCGAACTTTCGCGACGGCGTTACGCGGCGTCGCTTTCTGCAGATCGCGGACAAGCAGATCGAGTTGACCGAGTGTGGACGCTTTCATGGCGTCCGCCGTTCGGCCCGCGTGTTCGTCGGCAGTGATCTGTCCATCGGCGAATGCGGTATCGAGCACAGCGCAGGTGTCGGCTCGGTCGACGTCACGCGCGCGGGTGCGCGACGAATTAGTGGCCAGTGCCCCGCTCATGCAGTGACCCTAGCGTTCGTACGGGTACGAACGGGAGATCTCACCCCAAGGTGTGACTTCGATGCGCCCGCCTTCGCCCCGGGCGTTCTCGGCGTAGATTGCGATCTCCGGGACTCCGTAGTTCGCATCGATTACCAGATGGGAGATGGCTGCATCGGGCACGTCGACGTAGCCGCCGATGTTCGCCATGAACGGGGCCAGTTTGTCGATCTGGATCGAACCGAGGTCGAATGTGGGCTGGCCGGATTGACGAGGAGTGGGTGTGGAATCGATCTCGAATCCGCCCCGAAAATCGATGGTCTGAGTCAGGGCCGGGGCGCCGGGTACGGACCTGCGTATCGAGGAATGATCGTTGTGGAAGCTTGCGTTGTCGACGACCATGTCGCCGAACTCGTCGCGGTACCGGTTCAGAAACTCGCCGATCCCCTCCGGCGTCAGCGTGTCGGCGGGCGTGATCAGGATCGGTTCGACGATTGGTTCGGCCACAGGATTGGTAGTGACCGAACCTGTGGTGACTGGGGCTGTTATCACCGAACTGGTGGCGTACCGAGCGGTGATGTCGGCCGAGGGCGTCAGCGGCGCACGACTCCACGCCACGGCTGCAATCGCACCCACGATCACCAGTGCAGCGCCGCCGACATACAGAAACTTGCGCGGCACGGATGTCCGCGGCGCCGTAAACGTAGGGATGTTCGGCACCTGTAGGTCGTTGACCAGAGGCGCAAGGTCGAGCAGCGTCTTCGCAGCCTTCGCCCGCTCGGTCCGTTCGAAGTAGTCGTCGGCACTGAGCTGCCCCTCGGCGTACGCAGCATCCAACAGGCTGCACGTTTCGACGCGATCAAGATCACGCGCGCGAGTCTGAGGCGAACGGGAAGACTTCACAGGAAGTGATGGTAATCGCTGGTCGGCGCCGGGGGTGAGCCCAAAATGTGTTCATCGTGACCCTCCCGAACCGTCCGTCGCGGCGCGGACGCACGTACGCTGGTCAGGTGCGGATACAGCGGCAAGTTGTGGACTACGCGCTCGCGCGTCGGTCTGTGCTGGCCGAAGTGTCTGCGGGTAGGACCGACGTCAAGCAAGTGTGTGACGCCGATCCGTACCTACTCAGAGCCGCGAAGTTCCACGGCCGGGGCAGCGACGTCGTCTGCCCCATCTGCCGCAAGGAACAGTTGACGCTCGTGTCCTGGGTGTTCGGCGACAAGCTCGGCCAAGTTTCGGGATCCGCCCGAACCTCGGACGAGCTCGCTCGGCTTGCGGAAACAGCAGAGGAGTTCACGGTGCACGTTGTAGAGGTGTGCCGTACCTGCAGTTGGAACCACTTGGTGCAGTCCTATGTGCTCGGCGCAGTACCTGCGCCGCCGCGACCGCGGCGAGCACGCCCACCAAGCCGGCGCACCGCCAGCGAGTAACGCCACACCCGAAGAAGGGCCCGATCGAAGTCTGCACGTGATCGGTCCGTGACCACTGGAGATTTGATTCGTGAGTTCCCCCAGCAACAACAACCCGGGAGGCAACAACCCGGGTGGCCGTCCCGTCGGCCCCAACCGTCCCGCCGGACCTCCTCAGGGTCGTCCGCCGCAGGGACGTCCCATGGGTCCGCCTCCACAGGGTCTGCCTCCGCAAGGACGTCCTCCGATGGGCCCGCCGCCCCAGGGCCGTCCGCCGCAAGGTCGCCCGATGGGACCCCCGCCGCAGGGACGTCCGCCGCAAGGCCGACCTTCCGGCCCGCCTCCTCAGGGCCGCCCCGCCGGACCCCCGCCGCAGGGTCGTCCGCCGCAGGGACGACCTTCCGGCCCGCCGCCACAGGATCGCGCGGGACAGGATCGCTCCGCCGGCGCTCAGGCAAACGAACCGACCCAGCGCGTCGCAGCAGCAGCAGCGACCACTCGTTCCAACGCGGGCACTCGCCCGCCGGTCGGACCTCCGCCGACGAAGCCGCCGACAGGTGGCTCCGGCGGCGGTGGCAATGACGGACAACCCCCGAAGGGAAAGAAGAGCACCGTGAAGAAGAAGTCCAAGTGGCGCACAGTTCGCCGCTCGGCCTACGTCTTGGTGGCGCTCGGCCTTGTTCTGCCCGTCCTTGCCTTCATGGCCGCGTACATCGTGCAGGACGTCCCCAAGCCCGGTGACCTCAAGACCAACCAGGTGGCTACGGTCTTTGCCGCCGACGGAACCACGGTGATCAGTACCGTCGTGCCGCCCGACGGTAACCGCGTCGAGGTTTCGCTCGATCAGGTACCGCTGCACGTTCGGAATGCGGTTCTGGCCGCAGAGGACCGCGATTTCTACTCGAACCCAGGCTTCTCGATCTCCGGTTTTGCACGTGCAGCCCGAGACAACGTACTCGGTCGCGACAGCGCAGGTGGTGGCTCGACCATCACACAGCAGTACGTGAAGCAGGCCATCGTCGGCTCGTCGCGTTCGCTGACGCGAAAGATGAAAGAGCTTGTCATCGCGTCCAAGATGGCAAACGAGTGGTCCAAAGACGACATCCTCTCCGCCTACCTGAACACCATCTACTTCGGGCGTGGTGCCTACGGCATCGGCGCCGCATCCAAGGCATACTTCGGTAAGCCCGTCGACCAGCTGACCATCGAGGAAGGCGCCGTCCTGGCGTCGTCGATTCAGCTTCCGTCGCTCCTCGATCCCGAGACCAACCCGACCGGCGCGAAGTCTCGTTGGGACTACGTGCTCGACGGCATGGTGTCCGCAGGCACGCTGGATCAGGCTGCGCGCACGCCGATGCAGTACCCCGCCTACATCCCGCTCGCCCAGGTCGACAACAGCAGCCAGGGCTCGACCGGGCCCGAAGGCTTGATCAAGCGTCAGGTGCTCAAGGAGATCGGCGACGCCGGAATCAGCGAGCAGTTGCTCAACACCGAGGGCTTGCAGATCACCACGACCATCGACCCGCAGGCTCAGGCCGCAGCGGTCGAGGCAGCGCGTTCCAACATGCAAGGCGAGCCGGAGAACCTGCGCACCGCAGTCGTCTCGGTCGACCCGAAGACCGGTGCCGTCAAGGCGTACTACGGCGGTGAGGACGGCGGGGGATACGACTTCGCGAATGCCGGACTGCAGACCGGTTCCTCGTTCAAGGTGTTCGGCCTCGCGGCCGCCCTGAATCAAGGAATTCCGCTCTCGCAGATGTACGACAGCTCGCCGCTGACCGTCAACGGCATCTCCATCGGCAATGTCGAAGGTGAAAGCTGCGGCACCTGCACCATCGCCGAAGCACTCAAGCGTTCGCTGAACACCAGTTTCTACCGTCAGATGCTCAGCCTCGACGGCAACGGTCCGCAGGCAATCGCGGACATCGCACACCAAGCAGGTATCCCGAAGGACATCCCGGGCGTCGGCCCGTCGCTCACCGAGGGTGACGGTTCCGGTCCCAACAACGGCATCGTGCTCGGTCAGTACCAGGCCCGCGTGCTCGACATGGCGTCGTCGTACGCGACGCTCGCCGCGTCCGGTACGTATCACGCACCGCACTTCGTGCAGAAGGTCGTCGCGGCCGACGGCACCGTGCTGCTGGACCGCGGCGCACCCGCGGGCGAGGATCGCATCGACGCTGCCGTCGCCGACAACGTGACGTCTGCGATGCAGCCGATCGCGGCGTACTCGCGCGGTCACAACCTGGCCGGCGGACGTCTGTCGGCGTCGAAGACAGGTACCGCGCAGCTCGGTGACACCGGAGCCAACAAGGACGCATGGATGGTCGGTTACACGCCGTCGCTCTCGACCGCGGTCTGGGTCGGAACTCCCGACGGTGAGGCGATCACCAATTCCGGTGGCGCGATGATCTACGGCTCGGGTCTGCCGTCGGACATCTGGAAGGACACGATGGACGGCGCCCTCGACGGCACCGACAACGAGAAGTTCCCGACGCCGGGCAAGATCAACGGCCAGGCCGGTGGTGTTCCGGAGTACACGGCACCCGCACCGCCCAAGACGTCGGCACCGCCGACCACCACACCGACGACGACGGAAACCACTCCGCCGCCCGTGGTGACGACGACGCAGGTCGAGGTTCTGCCAGGCATCACTATCCCGATTCCTGGCATCTCCCGGCCGACGACAACCACGCCGCAGGTACCAGGGGCAGGCGAGACCACCGAGGAAGAACCGGCAGGTGTGAGCCCCGGCCAGTAGTTGGAGGGTGGTCGGTTCGAAAGACGGTAACCTCGCGGAGTGGCCGCGAATGCTGATGATGCCGAACCGACCTCCCCCGCTCCGCTGGCCGAAGATCTTCGTTCGGCGGATTGGCGGGACGTTCCCAGTCGCAACGACGCGATGGTGTCTGCGCTGTCGGGAACCGTCGGCGGTCCGGTCGGTCGTCACGCACTGATCGGACGCACCCGATTCTTCACACCGATGCGAGTCATCCTTCTGCTTGCCGTGGTGTTCTTGGCTTTCGGCTGGTTCGCGAAGGCCGGTTGTATTCAGCAGTCGCCGGTCGGCGACACGGGGCAGGTCGGCCTCGACTGGAGTGGCAGCCGCCAGTACGTGGCGATGTGTTACTCCGACACCGTTCCGCTGTACGGAGCCGAACGCCTCGATCAGGGCGCTTTCCCATACAAGACGTCGTGGGAAGAAGTGCGCGGCGACGGTTCGATCCAGATGCGGTACATGGAGTATCCGGTCATCTCGGGGCTATACCAGTACGGCGCGATGAAAGTTGCCAAGGCGTGGGATTCGATCACCTGGATGCCGGGCGCGATTCAGGTGGCGCTCTATTTCAACGTCGTCGCATTCGGGTTGGCATTGGCGTGGCTGGTCACTGTGTGGGCGAGCACCCTGCTGGCCGGACGACGAGTGTGGGACGGCGCGCTGATCGCTTGTTCCCCGTTGGTGATTGTGCACGTGTTCACGAACTTCGATCCTCTGGCGACGGCGTTCGCTGCCGGTGGGTTGTTGGCGTGGGCACGTAAGCGTCCGGTACTCGCGGGAATTCTGCTCGGCCTCGGCGGCGCCGCGAAGCTCTACCCGCTGCTCCTACTCGGACCGCTCTTCGTCCTTTGCCTGCGCGCGGGCAAGACGCGGGACTGGCTGGTGACCGCTCTCAGCGCCGTCGCGGCATGGCTTGCGGTGAACCTGCCGATCGCCGCGCTGTACCCCCACGGTTGGTACGAGTTCTTCCGGCTCAACTCCGAGCGCGGGGCTGATCCGGATTCCCTCTACAACGTGATCGCGTCGTTCACGTCGTGGAAGGGCCTCGACGGTCCTCTCGCGCAAGGTGAGTCGCCGTCGAATCTCAACGCCGTCTCCCTGCTGCTGTTTGTCGCCGTCTGTATCGGTGTCGGCTACGTCGCCCTGACGGCGCAGCGTCGTCCGCGCGTCGCGCAATTGTGCTTCTTGCTCGTCGCGGGCTTCCTGCTGACGAACAAGGTGTGGAGCCCGCAGTATTCGCTGTGGCTGGTGCCGCTGGCCGTGTTGGCCTTGCCGCACCGCAGACTCCTGCTCGCGTGGATGACCATCGACGCCCTGGTCTGGGTTCCACGGATGATGTATTACCTCGGCGTGTCCAACAAGGGTCTGCCCGAGCAGTGGTTCACCGGAACCGTCGTGATCCGGGACTTCGCGGTACTCGTTCTGTGCGCGCTGGTGCTGCGGCAGATCTACCGACCGTCGGAGGATCTCGTGCGGTACGGGTTCATCGACGATCCGGCGGGCGGCGTTCTCGATCAGGCGCCGGACAAACAGCCTGCCTGGCTACCCGGTTGGTTGAAGCCGTCCAAGGCGAAAGAACCGGACCCCGTCGTGGCGTGAATTTTGGTATTCGACTGGGAAATTCGTGTCGATGCGTCGCGTGTGCCCGGATCTGTATCGCCGGCGGCAGCGCGATCAGACACCGTCGATGCCGAAGTGTTTGATCTTTCGGTAGAGGGACGAGCGTGCGATTCCGAGCGCCGTCGCTGTCCGGGCACGGTTGCCGCCGTTCTCCTGAAGCGCCCTCACGATCGCATCCCGCTCCATTGATTCGAGTCGGCTGATCGTCCGGGCGCCGGCTTGGTAACAGGAGCCCGGCAGGTCTTCCGGGGTGATGTCGGCGGTCGGGCGTTGCGCCACCGCGAATTCGAGTGCGTCCGCCAACTCGCGTACGTTTCCCGGCCACCGATATCTGGTGAGCACCTGCATGGTTGACGGAAGGACGTTGTCCACTCGGCGATGTGCCAGGACGCCCAGTATCGAACGGGTCAGATGAGCTATGTCGTCGCCGCGATGCCGCAGTGCCGGCAAGTGAACCGATGTCCGGAAATCTCCCAACAGGAATTGTCGATAGGGCTGCTTGTTCTGTGGTTCGGCGGGGGAAGCGGTGGCGGCGATCTTCACGGTTTCGCTCGTATCCAGTTCACGGAGTCGTTGATGAAGGAGTTCGGCCGATTCGGCGTCCAACCGCTCCACGTGACGGAAGATCAACAGTGTCGGCCGAGTCGTCTTCGGCGGCAAGGGGATTTCGGGTGTCCAGGCGTCGAAGCGGACTATGTCACCGTCGCCGAATTGGTCCTGGAATGCCGCGACCAGAATGGTGGTCTTGCCGGTGCCTGCCTCGCCGAGCACGAGTAACGGATGGCTTTCTGCCAGTGCAGATCTGACTTGGCCGACAGACCGTGTCCACACGGGTGAATGCGAGACTTCGACGTGCGGCCCCGCGGTGGTCCGAGTCGCGGGTAGGTTGGCGCCGTCGAAGAAGTGCGGCAGATGAGAGAGACGCTGATCGGCCGATTCCACTACTTCGACAGCGATTCCCAGCATGTGTCCGTCCGAGTTCAACCTTCGGCCCTTCAGTTGGACTGTCCGCGTGGGCGAGATCTGAATCTCGTCGACCGTGTGTGAGACGGCCTCCATGAGGTAGCGGGCATGGTGCGTGATCGCTCTTTGTTCGTCTGCGCTGAAAACGTTCTGCGCCAACAGGTTCGAGATCAAGACGTTGTGTCCGACGACGAAGACGGGAAACTTGGATCTCGAGTCGAGTCGGGAGAACTCGTCGAACAGAATCCGTTGGTGGATACCGCGATCGGTGAGGAGGCTGTTCTCGATGGTCGCGGCCGCGGATCGTACGAAGCTGTGCAGCAGTGGCGTGGAATGCTCCACCAGGCAAGTCAGGTCGAGTACGCCTTCGATGCGGCCGGTCAACGGATCCCGAATCGGCGAACCGGAACACGAATAGCGGTGAAATCGTTCGTGGAAGTGCGCTGTGCCGACGATCTGTATCGAGCGGCCTGACTCGAGTACCGTGCCGACGCCGTTGGTGCCCACTTCGCTTTCGGCGTAGCTGAATCCCGGTGACAGCGATATCTGATCGACCAGGTTGGCCATCTTGTCGTTTGTGTCGAGACGTTTGAGGACTCTGCCCTTGTTGTCGGATACCGCGACGCTGAGCGGGACGTCTTCGGTGTAGTCGATCAGTCTCTCGAGGATGGGTTGCGCGTGGTAGACGAGCCGGGACGCGACGTCGACATCGCCGATGAAGCGTACAGCTCCGCCCTCCCTCGCCACTCCCGCGGCGCGGGAACGATTCCACGAGGCAGTCACGAAATCTTCGTCGACAGCCTCGTATTCCCGCTGACGGGCGCGCCCGAAGCGTTGCGCGCTGTTGTCGTGTCGCTTTCCGAATTGGTCCATGTTCGACCTGATTCCTTCGCCGTACCTCACGCGTGTAGCCATCACATCAACAGGTGTCGATGATCTCGTCACCTCAGCAAACACCGGGTCCGGCGTCTGGAGAGTGTCCCAATCTCGGACAGTCCATGCCCTGGCCGCGGGTGTGATGCTTGCCAGGCATTCATCCGTCAGTGACCTGCGTCACTGTACTTACATTCTCTTCGACAACGCTAGGAGCCTCGATGGAGCGGTTGATCAACATCGACAACGGCGGGACACTCACCGATATTTGTGTCGGTAGTGGATCGGAATTCTCATTCACGAAGACACTCACCACACCAGCTGATCTTTCGCAGTGCCTCTTCGACGGGATGACCAAGGTGTCCGAGTCGATTTTCGGCAAGCCGAATCTGGCGGCGCTCCTCCATTCGACGCAGCACATTCGCTACTCGTCGACGCAGGGAACCAACGCACTGGTCGAGCGAAAAGGGCCACGCCTCGGGCTCGTCACCGACGACGCGGCGATTGTCGAGGAGTTGTGCGGCACCGAGGAAGAAGCGTCGCTCTTCGCAGCCCTCGTCGGCCCACGCTCTGCCGTCGTGCCGCCGCAGCTGACCGGCGACGCCCTGACGTCCGCTCTGGTGGCCGAGATCAATCGGTTGACCACCGCGGGAGCGGAGCGTCTGGTGCTCGCCGCCGCGGACAGCCGGCGCGAGAAGGAGTTCAAACACATCATTCTGGAGAGTTTCCCGAGGCATCTGCTCGGCTCGGTACCCGTACTGTTCAGCTGGGAGTTCGCTGCGGACGATCTGCGTTCACGCCGGATCTGGTCCGGAATCATCAACTCGTTCCTGCACCCCACCGTCGAGCGTTTTCTCTACAGCGCCGAACGTCGACTGCGCGGCTACAAGATCAAGAATCCCTTGCTCATCTACCGCAACGACGGCGCGTCCTCACGCGTGGCGAAATCGGTGGCTCTCAAGACGTACTCGTCGGGTCCCCGCGGCGGACTGGAAGGAACTCGCGCGCTCGCCGAAGCGTACGGTCTCGAACACGTCTTGATGATCGACATCGGCGGAACCACCACCGACGTGGGATCGGTGGAGAACTACTCGATCGCCACCGAGCGCCGCGGACGTATCGGCGGAGTACCAGTCTCGTACGAGCTCAGTGACGTCAGATCGACAGGAGTCGGTGGTAGTTCCGTCATCTCCGTCAAGGATGGACGGCTGGTGGTCGGCCCCGAAAGTGTAGGAGCGGCACCAGGGCCCGCATGCTTCGGCTTCGGCGGAGGCTCGGCCACGATCACCGATGTCAATCTCCTTCTGGGAGTGCTCGATCCGTCCACCTATCTGGACGGGCAGATGTATCTCGATGCGGAACGGTCCCGTGCCGTGATCACCAGGACGGTCGCCGAACCGTTGGGTATCTCCCTCGAGGAGGCGCTGATCGAGATGGACACTGCGTACGCCCGCAAAGTGGCGGACTCCTTCTCGTCCGGGGTGTCGGCAGACAAGTCGACCACCCTGGCCGCGTTCGGCGGCGGGGGCCCGATGAGTGCGTGCGCCGCTGCGAGAATCGCCGGTGTCCGCCAGGTTCTGGTGCCAAGACTGGCGGCTGTGTTCTCGGCTTTCGGAATCAGCTTCTCCGACATCTCGCAGAGCTACGAGGCGAACATCGGCGGTTTGTCCGAGGCCGACACCGCGGCGGTGCGTGACGAATTGACCACCCGTGCAACACGAGACATGTTCCAGGAGGGCTACGACCTGTCGGAGTGCGGTCTCGAGTGGGAGTACGTCGTGGAGAACAGTGAAGGGACCCGGGTGCAGCGGAGCGCGGGTGATTCCGGGTCGATTCCGCTCATCGCCGAAGACGAGTTTCTCACTCTGGTGCTGCAAGCGCGTCGCGCACTCCCCCACGCCCGTGTCGAAGGTGGAACACCGGTGGACAAGAGCGAGGCGCTGGCCGGTGGAACCCGCGCGGTCCGAACGTCCGCGGACCGGATCGAGAGCATTCCGGTGTTCCGGCTCGACGATCAGCAGCCCGGTGCGGTGGCGTCCGGCCCCGCCATCGTCGAAGGACAGTTCTTCACGGCGCGGGTACCCGCCGGCTGGAACCTCGAGGTGTCCAACGCCGGCGATCTGATCCTCGCCGACACTGCGTAATGCCTGTGCTCCCTTCGCGCTCGTGCGCGTCGCGTCTTCAATGCCATGAACTGGAAACCTGAGAAAGGTGAATTGACCATGCGAATTCCCATGACGGAATACCTTGCAATAGAGCTTGATTCGGAGAGATGGCTCTGCCGGGTCTGCGAACACGACCTGGGCGATGCTCGCGGCAACTACAAGGAAGGAACACTGGTCTACGACCGCGATCCACGTGAGATCCACCCTTCGATTCTCGATCCGAACAAGTACGAATACACGTTCGCTCCCGATCCGATCTTCTGCCGAATCCTCGAATTCTATTGCCCCGGTTGTGGAACTCAGATCGAGACCGAGTACACCCCGCCCGGCCATCCGCCGACGGTGGACATGATCTGGGACATCGACTCGCTGCGTGCGAAATGGTCTCAGCAGGAAGGCATTCCGGAGGATCTGATCAATTACGGGCCCGGTGAGAACGCCATCTCCGAGCCGCGACCCGCCCACGCGCACCCCCATCGCTGACCGCCGAACAGAAAAGGAGATTTCCGAGCCATGAAACGCATATCCGTAGACATCGGTGGAACCTTCAGTGACTGCTTCTTCGTCTGGGACGAGACGTACGTGGAGGCCAAAGCGCTCACCACCCATCACAATCTGGCCCTGGGGTTCAACGAGGCTCTCGATCTGGCGTGCGAACGTGCAGGAGTCGGCCGCGATCAAGCCCTCCGCGAAGTCGATTCGGTCCGCTACGCCACCACACTGGGCACCAACGCACTCATCGAGGGCAAGGGGCCGAAGGTGGCGGCTCTGGTAACTCACGGATTCGAGGACACGATTCACCTCTCGCGTGGTCGTGGCTACGGTGAGGGACTCGACGGAACGAAACAGGGCGACATGGCGGACGCACAACGCCCGGATCCCCTGGTGCCCCGCCAACTCGTCCGATCCGTGAAGGAGCGTGTCGACTCGGTCGGCGAGATTCTCGTGCCGCTGATGGTCGACGACGTGCGTCGGCAGGTGCGCGAATTGGTGGACAACGGCGCCGAGGCCATCGTCGTCGCGCTGACCAATGCCACCGAGAATCCGAGTCACGAGCAGCGGATCCTCGAGATCATTCTCGACGAATACCCCACGCACCAACTCGGTGCGATCCCGGTTCTGTTGAGCAGCCAGGTCTCCGGGCGTAAGGGCGAGTACGTGCGAGCCACCTCGACGATCGTCGACGCCTTCCTGCACGAGACGATGTTCCACGCGCTCAACCAGCTTTCGAGCAACTTGCGTGAATCCGGATACGACAAGCCGATGCTCGTCATCCACAACTCCGGCGGTATGGCCCAACCGAATTCGACGGATGCGCTGCAGACCATTCACTCGGGCCCGATCGCAGGGGTGGGCGGAGCGCAGCACCTGGCGGAGACCACGGGAATCGGTGACGTGGTGTCGATGGACATGGGCGGAACATCCTTCGACATCGGACTCGTGCCGGAGGGAGGGGTTCGTCACTACGATTTCCAGCCGACGATCGGCCGGTGGCTGGTGTCGGTACCGATGATCCACCTCAACACCCTCGGCGCCGGGGGTGGCTCCATCGCCACCTTCGATCGAATCCACAACTCGGTGCAGATCGGTCCCGAATCGGCAGGTTCGGATCCCGGCCCCGCGTGCTACGACCGCGGCGGGCTTCAGGTCACCGTGACCGATGCCGACCTCGTGCTCGGATACCTCGATCCCGAGAACTATGCCAACGGGTACATCGAGTTGAACAAGAAGCGTGCGCTGTACGCGATCGACGAAAACCTCTCGGACGAACTGGACATGGACGCCGTGTCGGCGGCCAAGGTGATCAAGCGGACCGTCGACGAGCAGATGGCGATCGGTATCGAGAAGGAACTGCGCTCGCGTGGTGGCCTCGTCGAGGACTACACGATGCTGGCCTACGGCGGCAACGGTCCGCTGCATGCCTGCGGGATCGCAGCCAAGGCCGGAATCGGCAAGATCCTCTTTCCACCGTTCGCTTCGGTGTTCTCCGCTCTGGGCGCAGGCAACATGAAACCGCTGCACATCCACGAGCGGAGTGCGTACGTCGTCCTGTACGAGCCCCGTGAGCGAACCATCTACGACCAGTACGACCTGCTCAACACCTATATCGAGGAACTCGAAGCCAAGGGTGCCGAGGATCTGGTTCGCCAGGGTTACAGCCATGACGAGGTGAAGTACCGGCTGGAGATGGATATGCGCTATGGCAACCAGTTGGTCACCACTGCAGTGTCTTTCGAGATCAACCGGGTCAACGGTGTCGCTGACGTGCTGTATCTGATCAGGACGTTCGCCGAAATATTCGGGCAGCGATACGGCGAGGGAACTCAGGCTCCCGAGGCCGGCGTGCGAGTCCAGACCATTCGTGTCGCGTCGTATATCGAAGGTGATGTGGTCAAGTTCGATTCGATCGACGCCGGTGGGGAACGAATCGCCCCCGCGCAGCTCTCCGAGCGCAACGTTCACTTCACCGACGTGGACGGTCCCGTACTGACGCCGGTGTACGACGAAAGCGCGCTCCATCATCAGCACGTCATTGCCGGCCCGGCGATCGTCACGACGGAGAGTACGACCTATCTGGTCGAACCCGGCTGGCGCCTCGAACCCACCGTTCAAGGTGCTGTGTGGCTCCTCAAAGACCAAGTTACTTCGTAACTTCTCCTCTCAGAAAGGAATTCGAGAGAATGACTCTGACAAGCAACGACATGGGCGCTTCTTCCCCGGATGACGACACCGCGCAGCTGCTTTCCGATCAGGAACGTGAGTGGGTGGACAGGTTCATGGACGAGACGACTCTCTTCCTGGGACCGGATCCCGATATCATGCGCCACCATCAGATCGCTGCCCGCACGGCGCACGAAAGCTATTGCATGACAGCGGATACCGATCCGATCGAGGGAGATCGAATCCGCAAGCGTCTCGCCGGTGCGTTGGACGAGGCGTTCGAGATGTGCGAGAGCATGGGTGCTGCGCCCGGGGCGAAGTGGGCGGATCTTTCGGTGGCCGTGTACACGGCCGAGGGCGACGTCAGCTACCTCTCCAATCGCGGTGTCATCGCCTTCTCGGCAGTGCTGCACCACCCGATTCGCTACATCATGAAGAACTGGAAAGACGAACCGACCGTGGGGATTCGTCCCGGGGACGGCTTCTTCCACAACGATTCCCGCTTCGGCATGGTCCACAACACCGACCAGTCGATGCTGGTGCCGGTGATGCGCGACGGTCGGATCATTGCGTGGGTGGGCGCCACTATTCACGAGGGTGAGAACGGGGCGTGTGAGCCCGGCGGCATGCCGTCGGGATCCGAGACGCCCTTCGACGACGGACTGCGCGCCTCGCCGATCAAGATCGTCGAAGGTGGCCGGCTCCGCCGAGATCTGTTGACGTTCCTGCAACACTCGACGCGAGACCCCAAGCTGATGCTCGCCGACATCAAGGTGAAGATGGGGGCTGTGCGCCGGGTGATGGACACCGTCGATCGCCTCGTCGAGGAAGTGGGAGAGGAGGCGTTCGTCGCAACTCTTCGCACAACCGTGGAGAACGTCGAGGCAGAAGTGCGGCGTCGCATTTCGGATCTGCCGGACGGTACGGTCACGTTCAATCAGTTCGTCGACTCCACCCTCAAAGAGAACATCCTGATCAAGTTCGCCTGCAAGATCACCATCAAGGGTGACACGATGACCGTCGATCTGACGGGCACCGGCCCCGAGATCCTCAACCGCGCCATCAATTCTCCACTGGGATCGACCAAATCGTTCATGACACAAGCGATTCTGTCGTACTGGTGGCCGGATCTGCCCCGCAGCACCGGCGCGCTGTCGCCCATCGAGGTCATCTCCGAGGAACACACCTGGGCCGACGCCGGGTACGACGCTCCGGTAGGACAGTCACTGCAGGCCTCGTTCCGAGGATTCTCGGCGTTGCAGACAGCTTTCGCGAAGCTTCAGTTCTCGGCTCCCACCAAGTACTCGAACGTGATCGCTCCGTGGTTCAACCAGATCAACGACTTTCTCTGGGGCGGCACGACTCAGCACAGCGAGCAGGTGGGCAATCTGTGTGCCGACCTGAACGGGATGGGCGGCGGTGCCAAGGCTTTCCGGGACGGTGAGGACGGTGTTGCGCCACTGTTCTGCGCGATGGCCGACATCGCCGAGCAGGAGGTCATGGAAGAAGAGGTCCCGTTCCTGCAGCTGGTGAGCAAGCGACTGGTTCGGGACAACCAAGGATTCGGAAAATACCGCGGCGGAATGGGTTACGAGATGATCGTGGCCTCGCGCGGCACACCGAGTTGGGGATTCATGACCGTTACGTCCGGCTCGAAGTTCTCCTCGGTGAGCGGCATGTTCGGCGGCTACGGCTGTCCCACGTATCCGCTGTCGATGGTCAAGGGCATCAACATCTACGACATCATTCGCAAGGATCCTTCGCAGTTCGATCTCTCGATCGAGCGCGTGATGAACGAACAGCCCTACGAGGGTGGTACCTACCTGACCGGACACATGGGCCTGCAGTTCGACGTCGCCAAGGAAGGCGAGTTGTACATGATCAGCCAGGGCTCGGGCGGCGGATACGGTGATGTGCTCGAGCGCGATCCCGAGCTGGTCATGGCCGACCTGCAGCTGTCACGAATCTCGGACGACGTGGCTGCCGACCTTTACGGGGTTGTGTACGAGCCGGGAACTTTTGTGGTCCGGGAAGAAGAGACGACGGCGCTGCGCGCTCGGATGCGTCAGGACCGACTGAAGCGGGGCAAGCCGTACCAGGAGTTCGTGGCGGAATTCGTCAAGCCCGAACCACCGAAAGAGTTGTTGTACTTCGGTTCATGGGGAGACGACAACGATCAGCTCGTGGCCACGCACTGGGGCAAGAGTGAGCCCGAGCGGGTGACCGCGCGTCTCGAGGATCTACCGCTCATCATGATTCCGGACCGTCGTGTGCTCGCCATGGAAAAGTTGAGCAAGAGGGTTCGCGAGCTCGAGGCCAAGTGCGGCGAGGAAGTCCAGCACAAGTCCTGACCGTTCCGGCCGGTGGTCCGAGGTGTGCACTCGACGACATCGCGGGCCGCCGGCTTCCGTTCCCCGTTCGAAGGATTCACTCATGACACTCGATCTTCTGTCCGCGATCGTGACTCCGCCCTCGGGCCGATCCAGAGCGGTTCTGATCGATCACCACGACTACGCGCATTCGGTGATCCTGCAGAACCGTGAGGTGCCGTGGGACGACCCGACGAGCTATGCGAACTTCTTCAATCAGGCCCAGGGGCTGCTCCGTCCCGATCTTGCCCTGTTCGATGTTGCTCGCTTCTACGACCATCAACTCGAGGTGAATCCGGGACTGGCCGAGGCGATGCGGGCTAAGACCCGGACCGGTTATGCACTCCGAACGATGCTCGGAGACAAGGTGATCACCGAGAAGGCAATCGGCGTGGTGTCCACCCTTGTTTCGATGTCCCGGGATCCCCTCGTCCTGCAGCTTCCGTCACCTGTCCAATGGTTGTCGCGGACGCATCACTACGGTGGCGGCGACGTCGAGGCGTTGGAGGCCGACGACGGCGAGAACGCGTCGATGTACGTCGCGGATTGGTTGCGTCGTTTCGCAGCGCTGCCGTTGGCGGGCGTCTTCCTCGACGATCGCACTCCCGCTGGGTCGCCCGACGTTGTTACGGTGGAATTGGATTCGTACTCGCCCGTGGTCAACATCGCCGCGCACTATCGCTTGCCGTTGGGGCTTCGCCGTGCCGATGGCGTCCATCTCCACGGGGACACCCGCCGTGGGTCGAGCGTCGAGGAAGGGTACTGGGACCGCGGGACGACCGTGCCGGCCGAGGGGGATTTCCTCATCGCACGCATACCTGCCCATGCAGTGCCGGAAATGGTGTTGAGTCGGCTCGACAGCCTGAGATAGGACCTTGATGCTGTCGGTCAGCCGCGCACGCGTGCTTCCAATCGCGGAGCGATCGACAGCCAATCCTCGTCGACCATCGCGAACAGTGCCGTTGTACGCCAACTGCCGTCGACGCGGCGTCGGTGCTTGCGCAGCAGGCCCTCGAACTGAGCGCCGAGCTTTGCGATCGCCGCCCTGGACTGTTCGTTGAACTCGTCCGTGTGCCACTCGACGCGTACGGCTTCGAGTTGGTCGAAGGCATGGCGAAGCAGGAGTAGCTTCGATTCCGGATTGATCCCGGTTCCCTGAACAGATCGCGACAACCACGTGTATCCGATTGCAAGACTGCGGTTTACCGGGTCGATCTGGTACATGGACGTAGTGCCGACCACGGCGTTCGTCGCGATGTTCACCTGCGCGAAGGCAACCCGATTCGGATCCTCGGCGGCTGCAGCGATGTACTTCTGTGCCTGTTCCCGATCGGTGATCGGCGCCGCGGTCCAGCGAAAGATCGCCGGGTCGTCGGCAGCCGCGAGCAGTGCGTCGGTGTGCGCGACGCCCAGGGGTTCGAGTCGTACCCGATCACCGGTCAGCGTCGGTGATTCGAACCATGATGCAGTCATCAGGTGTGCTCCCGTGAGAGTGTCGGAAGGTTGTTGTCGGAGTTGGCAATCCGATCGGTCCCGCCGGCAAGTGGATAACGCAGTGGGACTCGCAGGAACAGGAAGAAGAACACGGCGAGCAGGACGACGTGGCCCCATACGCTCGCTTGGACGACGGCCTCGTACTTGCTCGGATCGAGATTCATGTCCAGTTGGTAGAAGTATCGGAAGATGCCGATGCCCAACGCCGCATCGACGATCAGGTAGGCGACGATCCAGAACCACCGGATCTTGAACAGAACAAGGAACGGCAGGATCCACAGTGTGTACTGCGGTGAATTGACCTTGTGCAGCAACACGAATCCGCACAGCATCGCGGCACTGACTGCAATCCACGGAAAGTGGCCGTCGCGGACGTAGCGACGCCAACCCAGATACATCGCAAGCGCGAACGACGCCAGGATCATCACCGGGGACAGGATGCTCACCAGTGCGTCGTAGTCGGCGTTGAGTTCGCGAACTCCGAAACCGTAGAACGGTCGCAACCCCCAGAACCACAGTGAGTTGGTGGTGATGTCTGCGCTTCGCTTCTCCTGGAAGCTGAACGACGCGCGCCACCCTTCGTAAGAGATGAGGGCGAACGGCAGGTTGACGAGGACGACGGTGACGATCGCCGCTCCCGCCGTCATCAGCGCCCCACGAACGTCGTAACGCTTGCTTTCGGTTCCGCGTAGGAGCACGTAGGCCATGAGCGGCAGAACGAACATTCCCGGGTACAGCTTCAAGCAGAAGCCGATCGCCAGGATGACGGCCGCCAGAATCGCGCGAGTTCGCAGCGGGATCCGCTCGAACGTCATCAGGAAGATCGCGCCGACGCTGGTAGCCACCACCGGGAGTTCCCAGTTGTGGAAGGCGTACAGAACCAGCGGCGGTGTTGCCGACCACACGACCGCGTACGCGCCGCTCATCTTGCCGAGCATCCACGCTGTGAGCAGTCCGAAAGGAGCCAGGATCAGTGCCGAGTGCAGAAGGAAATCCGTGTCGGTGTGTGAGCCGATACCGCCCAGCCACATCAGAATCCCGCTGAGCACCGGGTACTCGACGGTTCCGCCGGTCAGGAATCCTTCGGGCGTTATCCCTCCGGTGACGAAGGGGAACAGATGCTGATCGATGCCTCGTCCGAGCCACAGCAGCTGAATGTCGGAGTAGCAGACGTCGATGTTCTTGTTGACGTCGAAGTTCAGGCTTCGGCCGTCGGGAGCGAACGGTGCGCCGCCGCATCTGGCCTTGTTGAAATAGCCCAGCGCCATCGTCAGGCCGCACAATCCGACGACCAACGCCAGGATCGACGCCGG
The DNA here is from genome assembly GCF_030056735.1 of Rhodococcus sp. IEGM 1409. Lineage (GTDB taxonomy): Bacteria > Actinomycetota > Actinomycetes > Mycobacteriales > Mycobacteriaceae > Rhodococcus_F. The sequence continues at coordinate 229,883 of NZ_JASHKN010000009.1, read as the reverse complement.
GGTCTTGCGGTCTGTTCGCATGATTCTCACCCTAGGGGGCGGAGTGGCTTGCGGGGCGACGCGTCTGCACCACGCGTCGCGTATCGACCCGGAGATCCTCCTTGAGGGGCGGGACGATTTCCCTGGTCAAGGCCCCTCGTGTAACCTACGAGGGTTGCTGACGCAACGACCCTCCTGCCACGGATAGTCCGTGGCCGTTTTCACTTAGTCCACAGGAGGTGATGAGGTCTTATGCGTCATTACGAATTGATGGTCATCCTTGACCCCAGCCTGGACGAGCGCACTGTCGCTCCTTCACTGGATACGTTCCTCAATGTTGTGCGCCAGCACGGCGGCACGATCGACAAGGTCGATGTCTGGGGTAAGCGTCGTCTCGCCTACGAGATCCTGAAGCATGCTGAAGGTATCTACGCGGTTATCGACATCAACGCCACTCCCGCCACCGTCGCTGAGCTCGATCGTCAGCTCGGTCTGAACGAGTCGGTTCTGCGCACGAAGGTTCTGCGCCACAACAAGTAATTACTGTCGGTAGCGAGCTCTACTCTCGCGCCCAACGGTCTTACATCAATGCAGGAGGAACCACATGGCTGGCGACACCATCATCACCGTCATCGGAAACCTGACGGCTGATCCTGAACTTCGTTTCACCCCGGCGGGTGCCGCGGTTGCAAACTTCACGGTTGCTTCCACGCCCCGCACCTTCGACCGTAATTCCAATGAATGGAAAGACGGCGATGCACTGTTCATGCGTTGCAACATCTGGCGCGAAGCAGCCGAGAACGTCGCGGAGAGCTTGACCCGTGGCTCACGAGTAATCGTGAGCGGCCGGCTCAAGCAGCGTTCGTACGAAACTCGCGAGGGCGAAAAGCGAACTGTCGTCGAGCTCGAAGTCGATGAAATCGGTCCTTCACTGAAGTACGCCACGGCAAAGGTCAACAAGGCCAACCGTGGCGGCGGCGGTGGAGGCGGCAACTTCGGCGGTTCCTCCGGCGGATCGGGTGGCGGACGTCCGAGCGCTGCACCTTCGGGTGGAGACGATCCTTGGGGCAGTGCGCCTCAGGCTTCGGGCTCCTTCGGTGGTGCGGGCAGCGACGAACCGCCCTTCTGATCCGTACCTGATCAGGAACATCCAGAAAAGAGCAGAGACATGCCGAAGCCGCCCTTGCGCGACAAGGTTATGAAGAAGAAGGTCTGCACCTTCTGTAAAGAGAAGAACACGCAGATCAACTACAAGGACACGACGTTGCTGCGTAAGTACGTCAGCGATCGCGGAAAGATCCGTGCTCGCCGTGTCACCGGCAATTGCGTCCAGCACCAGCGCGACGTTGCCATTGCCGTCAAGAACTCACGTGAGGTAGCACTGCTGCCTTACGCCACCGTGGCTCGCTAAGGAAAGGGAGGAAAGAACATGAAGCTCATCCTCACCGCTGACGTGGACAACCTCGGTGCGCCTGGCGACACCGTGGAGGTCAAGGACGGCTTCGGCCGTAACTACCTGCTCCCCCGCGGACTGGCAATCGTCGCCACCCGTGGCGCCGAGAAGCAGGTCGAGGGCATCCGTCGTGCACAGGAAGCGCGCGCTGTGCGCGGCCTGGATCACGCCAAGGAGCTCAAGGCTGCTATCGAGGGCCTCGAGTCCGTAACGCTGACGGTCAAGACCGCCGGTGGCTCGGGCAAGCTCTTCGGTTCGGTTACCGTCGCTGACGTCGCTGCTGCGATCAAGGCTGCCGGTGGACCGGTCGTCGACAAGCGCTCCATCGTGTTGCCGAAGGCTCACATCAAGAACACGGGCAAGCACGCCGTGGTCGTGAACCTGCACCCCGATGTGGTTGCCAAGTTCAACCTGAACGTCGTCGGCGCATAGTCGACTGTTCGTCTCGTCGGCGCATTGTCGACTGTTCGTCTCGTCGGGCCCCACACACTTCGGTGTGTGGGGCCCGATGTTTTGTTTCGAGGCTGCGCGACCGCGTGGCCTCGCGTCAGGGTCCCGAATCGGACCTGGGGATAACTCTCACACTGTGATGTTCGACTTCGGTGATCAGTGATGAATCGGGCGAGGCAACACGCCCGACACGCCGACGCGCCGACTGTGGAAAAACTATTTTCATCAACAGGCCTGTGAAATTGTGGATAGCCATCTACCTGGCCTTTTGTAGCTACCACGCAAAGTAGTCCCCAAATGCTCCACAGGCGGTGCACACCATTGAGCGGGAGTTTCCACAAAGCATCCACAGGTTTATCCACAGTTCGGTTTGTATGCGGACCTACTAGTCCCTAACGTCATCTCGGCGTCTATCTACAGACCGGCCGTGAGCGGCTAGGGGATGTCGGTGGGGGCAGGTACAAATGATGAGGGCGCTGGGGTTTCTGGCAGTGTCGTCGAGTGTTTTACGGGAAGGTCTCGCTTGTGGCTGTTGTAGATGATCGAGGACCTTCCGACTTCTCAGGGCCGGACTACCCGGGCCCTCCCGAGGCCGAGCCCGACCAGGAGTTCGGGCGTCAGCCACCTCAGGACATGACTGCCGAGCAGTCGGTGCTCGGCGGCATGCTGCTGAGCAAGGACGCCATCGCGGACGTGCTCGAGGTACTGCGTCCCGGTGACTTCTACCGGCCCGCCCACCAGTCCGTCTACGACGTGATCCTGGACCTCTACAGCCGTGGTGAGCCCGCTGACCCCGTGACGGTTTCCGCCGAGCTCGACCGTCGCGGTGAGCTGCGCCGTATCGGTGGTGCTGCCTACCTGGTGACGCTGACCCAGACAGTGCCCACAGCGGCCAATGCCGCCTTCTATGCCGAGATCGTGGCGGAGAAGTCCGTGCTGCGTCGTCTGGTCGATGCCGGTACGCGCATCGTCCAGTACGGCTACGCCGGCACCGAGGGCCAGGACGTGGCCGAGGTTGTCGACCGCGCGCAGGCCGAGATCTTCGAGGTCACCGAGCGCCGCACGACCGAGGACTTCGTACCCCTCACCGAGCTTCTCCAGCCTACGATGGACGAGATCGACTCCATCGCCAGCCGCGGCGGCCTCTCGCTCGGAGTGCCCACCGGCTTCAAAGATTTGGACGAGATCACCAACGGACTCCATCCAGGTCAGATGATCATCGTTGCGGCCCGTCCTGGTGTCGGTAAGGCACTTGCCCTCGACACTCCCCTCGCAACACCCAGTGGCTGGACCACGATGGGTGACGTTGCTGTCGGCGATCTGTTGATCGACAACGACGGCAAACCGACGAGGGTGATTGGCGCTACGGACGTGATGGTCGACCGCCCTTGCTATGAGGTCGAGTTCTCCGACGGCACCATTCTGGTCGCAGATGAGCAGCATCAGTGGCTGACCGAGACGCGTGCTTCGCGCCGGTCGGCACAGAACGCGAAGACGGGGTACAACCGCTACAAGAACCAAAAGACGTCTGCCGAGGTCCGAACCACGGCGGAGATCGCATCGACGGTGCGCTGTGCAACGGCGGATCGCCGAGTCAATCATTCGGTAGTGAATGCCAAGCCGCTCGACCTTCCAACGCAGGATCTCCTTGTCCCGCCCTACACACTCGGCGCTTGGCTAGGTGACGGATCTACCGCCTGTGCACAATTCACCACTGCTGATCCTGAGATCATCATGTTGATCGAAGCCGAAGGCCTGGTTGCAGTTCCGTCCAAGTCGGCGCATTTGCGCTACAGCCTTAAACTAGCTCCGGAAGATCCCGTCGCTCCGCGCGATTGCGTTGTGTGTGGCAAGAGTTTCGTGCCGTTCACCGGTCAGGTGCGTACGTGCGGTCAATCATGTGGCGGTAAAGTCCGTTTCTTGTCGGATCCTGTTCCCACGCCGACTTGTTCGAACTGTGGCGGCCCTTCTATCGGGCTGCGACTATGCCAGAAGTGCCGCAATGAGTACGGCACGGTACAAGGACGCCTACGTACGGTCGGTGTTCTGGGCAACAAGCACATCCCTGTCCAGTATCTCCGCGGGTCTGAGGCGCAGCGTCGTGCGGTTCTTGCCGGCCTTCTCGACACCGATGGAACTGTGACTGCCGGCGGCGACGTTCAGTTTTCGGTAACCAACGAGCGCCTCGTCCGCGACGCACAGGAATTGGTGGTCAGTCTTGGCTACCGCTGCCAAATGAGTACAAAGCGAGTCAAAGGTCGCACCGAGGCTTCGTCGACAGCATTCACTCTGACCTTCTCGACTGATGACGAAGTGTACAGTCTTACGCGGAAAGCGATGCTGCACAAGGAGCGTCGAGCGAGTAAGAGCACTGCGCGCAGCGGATCGCGCTACATCGTCGACGTTCGGCCAATTGCGAGCGTTCCGGTTCGCTGCGTCGAGGTCCACAACGCCGCCCACATGTACCTCGCCGGTCATTCGATGGTCCCGACGCACAACTCCACGCTCGGAATGGATTTCCTGCGTTCCTGCTCCATCACGCACGGCATGGCCAGCGTCATGTTCTCACTGGAAATGAGCAAAACCGAAATCGTCATGCGTCTGCTTTCCGCAGAGGCAAAGATCAAGCTCGGTGACATGCGCTCCGGCAAGATGACCGACGATGACTGGACCAAGCTCGCGCGTCGTATGAGTGAGATCAGTGAGGCGCCACTCTTCATCGACGACTCCCCCAACCTCACGATGATGGAAATTCGCGCAAAAGCGCGGCGGCTCAAGCAGAAACACGATATTCGCCTGATCGTCATCGACTACCTGCAGCTGATGAGCTCGGGTAAAAAGGTCGAGTCCCGCCAGCAGGAAGTCTCCGAATTCTCCCGTAGCCTAAAGCTTTTGGCGAAGGAGCTCGAAGTTCCGGTTGTCGCGATCTGTCAGCTGAACCGTGGTCCCGAGCAGCGAACCGACAAGCGTCCCCAGGTCGCCGACCTTCGTGAGTCCGGTTCACTCGAGCAGGACGCCGACATGGTGATCCTGCTGTACCGCCCTGACGCGACCGAGCGAGACGATCCCCGTGGCGGTGAGGCCGACCTGATTCTGGGTAAGCACCGTAATGGCCCGACCGCGACAATCACTGTGGCGCACCAACTTCACCTCTCGAAGTTCGTCGATATGGCGCGGGGATAGCTGCTGCCGCTGTAGATTCCGGATCTAAATGACAGATTCCGGACCTATATATTCCGTATTTGGCATAGTTCCGTCCTATATGTCATTTTTGGGTTTGTTTCGGTAACGGTCGGGAATCCCTTGCCGGCACGCAGTGCCGTTGTGTAGCGATAAACCTCAGGTGGCTCGGTTGCATTGGTGATGCATCCGTGATTGGGGATGTCCGGCTGGGTGTGTTTAATCATCGGCGGTCGCATGCATGCCAGTAGTCTGGTGACTCAATACAGGCTGGATCGGTGACCGTCAGGTACTGTGGGCGACGCAGTGACCTCGATTGGCGATGGATGAACCTCCAAGCCTTGCGCCGAATTAGCTCGCCATGTCGAAGCAAGTTTAGAGCAAATTTCGAATCAATTTTTTTGCGCGTACTTGTCAATTACTTGCTTCTGCAACGCAATAAAGTCTATCGACATGTGAAATGTCTCTTCTATCATAGGGATTGCTGAGTTCGGGTCGTGAATTTTGTTGGCCGGGTTGCTGAGTCGGCAGTATCCGGCATGATGATTTTTCTGGTTTAGGCCCAGATGGTGTGCTGTAATTGATTACAGCGAGGCTAGTCATGGACGGGTACGGCGACGATCCAATCATTCGGATCTTGGATGACGACTGGGGTTGCACCATTCGGCCCACCCGATTACCCGCCCGCTTGCAAGATGCACTTCGCCCAATCGGGCCGGCTCGGAGATATCGACGCTCACGGCCACGATTGCCACGCGTCGCGGGTGCGGCCGGCAACCCGATTATGTTGGCGACTTGCGGCACCGGCGGGTCCTCCGCGCCGCGCATCAAGGGCTGTCCTGCGGCGGCCTGTTTGGAAGGGTTGCGACGATCCCTGGAGCCCAAGATTGATCACGGGACGAGCATGCGTTCGAGTACGCGGAGTGCCGCGGACGTGGAGTCGGTGTCGGCGTTGTGCGCGAGTACCCATCGGTCGACTTCCGTGAGGACAGCGATCAGCAGGTGCAGTTGAAGCTCCAGCGGGGTGTCGCGGTCTATCTGACCGAGGTCGCGGCCCCGTTCGAGTGCGTGTGTGAGCCAGTTCGTTGTCGAGTGGCGAAGAGCGTCGAGCGTAGAGGAGGGTGGGACGTCGGCGGCGTGAAGCAGGCGTCCGACGATCTGGGTGCGTGGGTCCGAGGTGGCGGCGATCTGGAGTTGATCACCGAGTTCACGTATCTGCGGCCAGAAGCTGTGCTGATCGAGTGAGTCGATGTTCGGTGGTATCACCGCTGCGCGCAGCGCGTCCATTCCGGCTTCCACGGCGCGCTCGAACAGTGTCGTCTTGTCCCCGAAGTAGTGGTAGAAGGAGCTCTTCGGGAATCGCGCCTCGGCCAGTATCGAGTTGAGCGAGGCCCGCTCGAAACCGTGTGTTGCGAATGCGACGCCGGCGGCATCGAGTAGCGCGCGAGAGCGCACAGGGTCCAACGGTCGTGCGGGACGCGCCATCACGTTTCCTCCATCTCATTGTCGCCGGCTATCCGAGGTGACCCGACGTTCCCATTGTCCAGGTGGGCCGACAGGACCTCCCCTGACGTGTCGAAGTCATCGCATCGCAGTACTGTATTCTTGGACCAGGCAGTACATGAATGGAAGGGTGCACATGGAAGCGCAGACCGTACTAGTTGCCGGGGCGACGGGGTATATGGGTAGGTATCTCGTGCGTGAGCTCCATCAACGCGGCTATCGGGTGAGGGCGCTGGTGCGTTCACGCGACCGGGCAGAGGGCTCGGGGGCGTTCGGAGCTCCATCTCTAAGCGGCCTGGTAGACGAGTGGGTGATCGGAGACATCGGCGATCGCAGTACGATTCCAGGTCTGTGTCACGGTGTGCACCGGGTGGTTTCAGCGTTGGGTGTGACGAGGCAACACGCTGACCCCTGGGACATCGATTTTCAAGCAAACTTGCGTCTGCTGCAGTTGGCGGAGCAGGACACGGCGTCGTCGTTTCTGTTTGTCAACGTCATGCATGTCCACGACGGCACCTCGATGGTGATGCGGTCGAAGGCGGCATTCGCGGAGGCGCTGCGGCGGAGCGACGCGGCTTCGCAGATCGTCAATCCCTCGGGATACTTCTCGGACGCCTCCGAGTTCCTCGACATGGCCCGTCGCGGCCTTGCGTTCGGTCTCGGCGCCGGAACTGCGCGACTGAACCCGATCCACGGCGCCGACCTCGCAGCCTTCTGTGTCGATCGACTCGGGGACGAGTCCGGTGAGTGGAATGTCGGTGGCCCGGACATCTACAGGTATCGCGACATCGTGGACTTGGCGTTCGCCGCGGTGGACAAGCGGCCCCGAATGGTCTCGGTCCCTGCCGGATTAGTCCGGCCTGTCATCTGGACCGCGGATCGCCTGGGGCCGCGCCCGTCGTCGCTGGCTCGATTCTTCCTCGAAGGGCTCCAACGTGAGTCGGTGGGCGAGCGGACTGGCACTCACCGTCTCTCCGACTACTTCCGCGACCTCGTGTCAGCGGATCAGGAATCGTAAGTGACCCTTCGCGCAGCGCATGACACTGCCAAGACCTCACTCTGAGTAGTGCTTAGCCGTGCCTCGGGTGGTGAGGCGCTATCGCCTTCACAACGATTGGAGCTGCGGAACAGGACATTTTCGCGGAGAAACCTCCGCGGGGATAAACGAATCGATCCTGGTCGAACCCATGAGGGGAAACATGACTATCTTCTTCGACATCATGCTCGTACTCTGCGTCGTCTCCATAATAGTGTTTTCTGGATACGTCCTTTATCGCTTGGTGACAGACGAATCGAACCTGCGCTAGCCAGTCGCTTCGACGCGTGGGTGCAGCGGGTGCCGATCGTCCTGTAGATCCGCACCATCGCAATGGATTTCAGGGCGAGCCTCGCGCGCAAGAAGGTGGCTCGGACAAGTAAGCCCGGAACCTGCACTGCCGACGTCGACGCTGTACGCACCGCGCTTGCTGCGCTGCCTGAAGCCTCGAAGGGCCGATAGCTGCCCTGCCGCCTTACGCAGTGAGGCCCAGCGAATTGGTCATATCTGGGCGCGCGGCGCATCATCCCCTCCGTATTGGCCCTTTTGAACCAACGGACGTGGCGATTTCTCCGACGCGATCATTGTGGGAGTGGTCAGCGAACTGCCTCCGGTAAGTGGAAGGTGCGGTCGCAAACGCGGATGCGAAGTTCTGTCGAAAGGTGACTGCGCTTCCGAACCCACACACCAGCGCAATGGCGTCGATGGTCCAATCGGTCGTCTCCAGGAGAACTCGAGCCTCGCTCAGTCGTTGCTGGAGAATCCAGCGTGCCGGAGTGGTTCCCGTGACAAGACGGAACTGCCGTATGAAGTTTCGTCGACTCATCCGTGCCTGGCCCGCGAGGCGGTCGACAGACAGTGACTCGCCCAGGCGTCCGAGCGCCCACTCCAGCACGTCTGCAACAGCTGTGTCGCCCGCAGGCTCCGCGAGTGGTCTCTCGATGTACTGGGCCTGACCACCCTCTCGATGCGGTGCGACGACAAGGTTTCGTGCCACGCGGGTGGCAACTGCGGATCCGAGGTGCTTGCGTACCAGATGTAAACAGGCATCGACCGACGACACCGTCCCCGCGGACGTCATCACGTCGCCGTGGTCGACATAAAGCACCGATTCGTCCAAGCGAATACTGGGATGGCTTTCGGCGAGTGCGGGCATCATCTCCCAGTGCGTTACGGCCGAGCGACCGTCGAGGAGCCCGGCGTCGGCGACGGCAAAAGCGCCGAGGCACAGCCCCACGATCGGTATGCCGCGAGAGTGCGCCCGGCAAAGCTTGACTCGCAATGACTCGCTGATCGGTGACAGTGGCAGCGGCCAGGAAGGAATGATCACGATGTCGGCCCAATCGAGCGTCCGCGGTCCCGCCACATCTCCGACCGAGTATCCCTCGACGGTCCGAACCGCGCCTGCGCGATCGGACCACAACCTGGTTTCCCAGTCGGGTGCGAGCCCGAGCCTGCCCACCTCACCGAACACCATCAGCGGCGCTGCGAGGTGAAACATCGTGATGCTGTCGAACGAATACACGGCGATTCGCATCTGGTCTCCCCACTTCATGGCGCAAAGTCATCGAAAGTATGCACCCGTGCCACTCACGGATGCATAGAAACCTACCGAACAATGGAAGACGACCGTCAGGATCGCCGATGCGAAACCGAACCCGACCGACCTTCCAGGAGTGATGAAAGTGCCTACACCTCGCCGTGCCCTTATCGTCGTCGACGTCCAGCAGGAGTACTTCGACGGGCCATTGCAGATCCAGTACCCGCCGCGTGAGGAGTCATTGGCCAACATCCTCAGCGCCGTCAAGGTCGCTGGCGCGAACGACCTTCCCGTCGTCGTCGTGCAACATCGGATGCCCGAGGGCGCCCCGGTCTTTGTCGAAGGTACGCCCGGATGGTCACTTCACCCATCACTCGAGGACCACATCGATCCGGAAACCAAACACATCCACAAGCAGTACGCGAGCATCTTCGCCGGCACCGATATAGCCGAATGGCTGCACGCGAAAGACATCGACACCATCACGATCGTCGGGTACATGACCAACAACTGCGACCTCGGTACCGCCGTGGAAGCGGAAGCTCTCGGGTTCGCGGCCGAAATTTTGTCAGATGCCAGCGGTTCGATCCATCTGGCCAACGAAGCGGGTCAGGTATCGGCGCAGTCCCTGCACGAGACCCTCATGATTCTTCTGCAATCGAACTTCGCTGCCGTCGCAACAACAACCGCATGGGTCGACGCCGTAGATTCCGGAACGAGTTTACCCAAGAGTAATCTTGTGGTCTCGGCCATCCAGGGGCGCGAGTCGGCCGCCAGCTGATTTGCCAATACTGCAGGCCCGCAATAGATTCGGGAGTCAAAATCCGTACCGGTGCCGACCGAACTCAGGTCGACACCTTAGGTGCCGCGAAACTTGGATGGCAATAAGTCCTTTGGCCGCGGACGTCGGGGCCGACGGGCAATGCCGGGGCTGTGGCCGCATAGATTTTTCTCGGCACCCACCGAGTCTCCGACGGGAACGGAAGCCTTCCCCGAGTGGTTGGCGCTGCCTCGAGGCGGAGGCCGGCCCGCATGGGTCAACCCAGCGGGTCTCGGCCTCGGCGAACGATGATTTTGTATACAGGCACAACACTTCTCCAATAGTCGGTTTCCTCGAACAAAGCCGACACGTCACCCTCCGGTGAATATGTAATATGCGTCACTCCGGGATCGACCATTCGACCGCGTGGAGTCCACCTGCCGATCACAGGAGGTGTCCCCGAGCGTTTCGTGATCGAACTCTCTGCACCGCAACCCCGTTACGGGGGCGTCCGGCCCTGGTTCGCTGACATTTTCATGAAATTGCCGCGATGTACCTACTCCGAGGATTTGCCGCAACTTCGAAAGGTTGACCTTCATGCGAAGATCTCTGAAACTGTTCGCGAATGCTGCAGCGACGGTTGCGCTGTGCGCGACACTCGGACTCACCGGCCCGGCCGGAAGGGCAGTCGCGGATACGCCCGGCATTCCGAGCGTCGGGCACAACTGGGCGAGTGCAGGGCCGTACACGCCGAATGTCTCGATCGGGTTGGTCCACACTCTGTACTACCCGCGTCAGCTCGGCGCGCGCGGCGAGAAGCACCCGGTTGTGATCTGGGGGAACGGGACCGGCGTGCTCCCCGGCGCATACACTTCCTTGTTGCGCCACTACGCCAGCCACGGATTCATCGTGGTCGCCGCCAACACCCCGGCAAGTAACTTCGCTGTCACCATGCGGTCGGGAATTGACCTCATCGCGGACAAAGCGGCCAGCCCATCGAGCGTCTTCTTCGGCAAAGTCGACCTGGAACACATTGGTGCGGTGGGGCACTCGCAGGGCGGGTCTGCAGCGATCAATGCCGCGATCGACGACCGCGTCGACACCGCCGTCGCAATCCAGCCGGGCCCGCTCAATGATGTCGACCTCATCGACGAGCCGGTTCTCTATCTCGCTGGTCAGGCCGACGCAATCGTTTGGCCGGCGATCGTGCGGGCGATGTACGAGGACGCCGACCACGTGCCCGCCGAGTATCTGGAACTGCGGGGCGCCACGCACTTCGGTACGGCGATCACCGGTGGCGATATGCGCGGACCGAGCACTGCGTGGCTGCGGTACTGGCTACTCGACGATCCGAACGCCCGCACCGAGTTCTTCGGAGCGAACTGCGGATACTGCACTGACACTCAGCAGTTCTCTGACTTCGACCGCAACGATCTGGCCCTGCAGATCCCGGGCTGACCGGTAAATGCGCCTCAGCCAACCGGATCTCCGGTATTCGATAGAAACCACTCGGCCGACGCTGACGAGTGTCCACCGCTACGAACCATGACGCTCGTCGGATCGGACCTGTTCAGTGCCCGTGGAGGGCAAAGTTCGGGTCGGGTGGTGCGGCCCTGCCGCGTCAATATGGCAGCCGCCACAGGGGGATGGAACTGGGCGCCGGGTTACACCCTCCTGATAGGGGATCGAACGAGAATGACTGCGCAGGATCTGGGCACCCGTATGGAACCCGCCCTCAAGCGTGTCCGGGTCTCGACAGGGCCTCCCTTGCTTTCGGTGGTCCCGTCGACAGAGCCGGAAATCTACTTATCGAGCGCTTCGACGGGGCGGTGAGAACGTGACTTCGATCGAGGTCGAGGACGCTCTCATGTCGCATCCGGCGGTCAGGGAGGTCGCGGTCATCGGCATCCCGGACGAGAAGTGGGGCGAACTGGTAACAGTGCTCGTGGTGCACGACGACAGCGTGGAGCCGGTCGACGAAGCAGCGCTCATCGCCCACTGCCGCACGCGGCTCGCCGGCTACAAGTGCCCGAAGCGGGTCGAATTCCGCCCGGAATTGGCGCGCACTGCCACCGGAAAGATCCAGAAGTTCAAGCTTCGCCAGGAGTTCTGGCAAGGTCGGGATCGGCAGGTCAACTGACTCGACGGATGTTGCGGCGGTTGATGTCTGGTGAAGATCCGAACATCAGATGACGACGTAGCCGTACATTCGTCCACCCTGAGTCACCGCTCTGGCAGCCGGTTCAGCAAAGGCGGTCAGGAACGGCACCGATTCCTCCGCCGGTTCACTCATCTCGCCGATCGCCCAGGTAGTCGCAGCGGCGGCCACGCCGGCAGCGTTCAATTCGGCTAGTGCATAACGCAATTCGTCGGCAACCGTGAGCACGAGGGTGTCGCCGTCGTCCCTCATTGCGACGAGTTTCCCGCAGCGTGTGCCTTTTGCAACCTCGTCGTAGGAGCGACCGGTGAGAGAGGCCTCGGGCCGGCCGACTGCGAGGGCGGAGGTGGCGTGCTCATCCGTGCGCGCGGTGAAGTAGTCGGTGATCGCAGACATGGCGCGATCATCCCACACACGATGCGCACCAATGTCCCGGAGTCCTTCCGCGACTTGATTGATCGCCGTCAGACAGGGCTCTTGTGTGCTTCCTCGATGGCCTTCGCGAAATGGCGATGGTGGGGGCATTCGAGATCGGTGCGCCACACGAGACCCAAAGCGGATTCAGGTAATCCATTGATCGGTACGAATCTGATGTCCGAGCGCTGACTGTAGGCGGCCGTCGCGGCGCAAAGGATGAGGCCGACCTGACTGAACGCGACCTGCGACAGGCCTTCCTGAACAGTGCTCGCCCCACCCTGGGTGGGAACCTTGGCTCCGCCCGGCGTTGTGCTCGGGGAATTCACACGCTGCCAATAGTCAGGGGCGGGTCCGGTGATGGGTACCAGGCATATCTGCGCTAACTGCTCGGCGTCGATTACGTCCAGTTCACTGAACGGGTGATGGACTGAGACGGCCAGCGTCTGGGGCTGTCGAGAAAAGACGAGCCCGGTTGTCAGCTCGGGTTCTTCTACGGGGAGAAGGGCAACCGCCGCATCGATTCGTCCGGCGAGTACGTCACTGAACGGATCACCCAAGGGCAGTTCTTTGATGGTCACGGATGTTCGCGGATGCTGTTTCTCGAAACGAGAGACGGCCGTCGCGATCGAATCGTAAATTGCTCCTTGGAAACCCACCCGAAGCGGTGTCGGTATGTTGCGCGCCTTCGTTTGAGCGTCCTCGATTACTCCGACGAGTGCTCTGTGGGCGGGAGCCAACGACTCAAGAAATTCGGCGCCGAATTCAGTCAGGTGCACGCGGCGACTGGTCCGCGCTACAAGGCTTGTGCCGATACGACGTTCCAAAGCGCTGATCAGTTGACTGACCCGGCTCTGGGAGATGAACAGCCGTTCTCCGGTGCGACCGAAGTGCAGTTCTTCAGCGAGAACGAGGAAGCACTCGATCTCACGCATCGGAGGCTCCGACATGTTTCTCCGCTCCTCGACTCATTCGACCACTCCATCATGGCTCATCGATGAATTGAGCTAATGGTTAGATGAGCGATTCGCCGTTGATCCGGTGGCCTGCGAGAGCTTCTCTGGTTACATGCCCCACTCTGCATCCGCACAGAACAGCGCTGCGCCCACTTCCTCCACCCGCTTACACAGCGTCGAGAACCGATGGGCTGCCGTCGCCCTGATCGCAGCGTCCACATTCATCGTTGTCGCGGCGGAGATGATGCCAGTCGGACTTCTTACCCCTATCGGTGCCAGTCTGGTGGAGAGCGAAGGGACCATCGGGCTCTCGCTGGCCATCACCGGATTGGTGGCAGCGGCCACCGCGCCGTTCGTGCCCGTCGTGACCCGCCGCTTCGATCGTCGGTCGACGCTCGTCGTCTTGATGCTGCTCGTCGCCGCGGCGAACGCCCTCACGGCCCTTGCACCCAGCTTCGCCGTCCTCGCTGTGGCTCGCGTCGTGCTCGGAGTGAGCATGGGTGGCGTCTGGGCACTCGCCGCAAGCCTGGCTCCCAAGTTGGTCGAGACCAGATCTGTCGGGTTGGCGACCACGATCATCTTCAGCGGAATCGCTGTTGCCTCGGTTCTCGGTGTTCCGGCCGGGACGTATATCGGGGCAGCGGCCGGGTGGAGCGTGGCATTCTGGGCTCTCAGCTGCGCCGCGACGCTGATCGCGCTCGCCATGATCGCCGTCCTACCCACGATGCCAGCTGATCAAGCCCTGTCGCTCGGCAGTCTCGTGGAGGCCTTTCGGAACCCGGGAGTCCGGGTCGGAATCGCGATTACCGCTCTCCTCATCACCGCTCATTTCGCGGCCTACACCTATGTGCGACCGGGACTGGAGTTCTTCGCCGGGTTGAACCCTTCGCAGGTCGGCACGATGCTCCTGATCTACGGTGCCCTCGGTGTCGTCGGCAACTTCATCGCCGGGCCATCCGCCGCCAAGTCCCCGAAGATGGTGGTAGTCATCCTCAGTGTGGGAATAGCGGCCACACTCGCTCTGTTTCCAATTTCCGCGGATGCCTTGATCGCTGCCGCACTGCTCATGGCGGCTTGGGGCCTCTTCTACGGTGGTGTATCCGTGAGTACTCAAACATGGATCGCGCACGCAGCTCCCGCCCACCGAGAGGCTGCTTCGGCGCTGTGGGTTGCAGTCTTCAATGCAAGCATCGCCCTCGGCGCGTTCGCCGGCGGACGCATTCACGACGACGGCGGTTCCCAGTCGCTCTTCTGGATCTCGGCTGGAATCGCTGCTCTCGCAATCTTTCTCGCGACAATCCGCAAACCCGTCGTAGCGGACATGAACTGACAACCTAGTCGCCCACGCAAAACCTTCATACAGGCAGGACAACAAATATGCGCGAGACACCCGACCCGACCTTCATGGACGTGACCGAGATGCTCCGTCGCTACCGAGACAAATCGCTGTCTCCGGTGGAGGTGCTCGAATCCACTATCGAACGAATCGAGACACTCAACCCAACCTTGAATGCAGTGGGGCACACTTTCTTCGATGCTGCACGAGCACAAGCGAAGTCAGCGGAACGCCACTACGCCCGCGGCTCGGATGCCGGGCTTCCGCTCGCCGGTGTTCCCGTTGTCGTGAAAGAGGACGAACCGATCCAAGGACAACCGTGGACTCAAGGTTCCAAGGTCTATGAAGACGTGATCGCCACCCACACTGCGACTTTCGTGCAGCGAATAATCGACGCCGGTGCCATCGTTCACGCGCGATCGACAGCCCCGGAATTCTCCTCGGCCGCGTTCACACAGTCCGACCTGTGGGGAGTGACCCGCAATCCGTGGAACACGGAATACTCGTCCGGCGGTTCGTCCGGCGGGTCAGCGGTCGCGCTTGCCACCGGTATGACGGCCTTGGCTACCGGCTCCGACGTCGCAGGATCTATCCGAACTCCGTCGTCGTTCAACGGCATTGTGGGGTTCAAGCCGCCTCACGGTCGGGTCCCGGTCGACCCGCCCTTCAACCTCGATCGCTACTGTCACTGCGGTCCGATGGCTCGTACCGTAAGCGATTGCCTCACAATGCAGTCGGTCATCGCGGGACCGACCCCGACCGACATTGCCTCGCACGTGCCGGCATCGCAGCTGCCCGACCCCGCATCGCACTCATGCGCTGGAATGCGTATCGCCGTGATACCCGCATTAGGTGACTGGCCGGTCGATTCGGACGTCGCCGCCAGCACTGCCGATTTGGTGGGGACCCTCACTGCGCTGGGCGCACGCGCCGAGATCATCGAAGTCGACCTGTCTCGCACCGCCATCATGCGCGCGGCCGCCATTCACTACGACCACGTGTTCGGTGCCTCGATCTCCGCCGAAGCATCCGCGCACCCCGACAAGGTCACGGAGTACGCGAAGGAATTTGCCCGATGGGCACGCCGCACCCGTGGTGACGCGACTTTCCTCGACGGACTCGCGATCGAAGCCGAACTGTATTCATCGATCGGATCCTTGTTCGACACCTATGACGCATTGATAACTCCGGCAGTGGCGACGGACGGCTTTCTTGCCGGTGACGACTACGTCGGGCACGGAATCGAAGTGGCTGGAACCGAATTGGAGTTCTACCTCGAGGCTGTACCGGCCATCGCCTTCAACATCTTGAGCAGCTGCCCGGTGCTGACAATCCCCACCGGTTTCGCACACAACGGAATCCCTACGGGCACACAGATCGTCACGCGGCCGTACGACGAGCACACGGCCTTCGCGATTGGTCTCGCCCTCGAGAAGGTTCTGCCCTATCCCCGCAATCATCCGGACTGCCATGCCTTCTTGTGAGAATCTCGGGCAGGCGGGTCAATCACGCCACGCAGAATTCGTTGCCCTCGGGATCGGCCATGATCACATGGTGGCCCTCGAATCTTTCCAATTCTGATGCGCCCGCGCGTAGTAGCCGTTCGACCTCGCGAAGGATTGTCGCCCACGTCTCAACCGGGGTTCCGTCTCCGGACACCCGGAGATCGAGATGTAATCGGTTCTTGGCCACCTTGGATTCCGGAACCTGTAGTAGACAGAGTCGAGGAGCCACTCCGAGTGGGTGGTGCAACCAAGCGCCGCCCATCCCGTCGTCTTCGTCGTCGAAAGTGGCCAGCCACTCCTCGCGAGTCGAAAAAGGCTGCGGTGGTGGCTCATCGACGTATCCAGCGGCTATCTTCCAAAATGTGGCCAAGCGGTCGGGGTCTGTGCAATCCATCGTCAGATCGACTCGAGTGAGCATCTGTCGATGTTAATGCCCAAGACAATCGAGTGCAGGAAGGGAGGAAGCTCGCGGAGTTGCTATTGCTCAGTCCGATACAAACTGACGTCGGGGGGACGTTGTGGGGAAACCCTGCGCAAGCGCTCTCGCGAGCGCGATCGCTACGGCGCAACATGACGCATTCAGATGTGGACTTCGCCGCCGGTGACTATATGAACATCCAGGCTGCTTACGCGACACGCAGGAATTGTTCGGGGTTTGAAACAAGCTCGAGTACCGGGTTGACCAAAATTTAGTTAGGTGCCATATTAGTTACATGGCAGTTGACCGAACCGATCACGACTCACCCACGTTGGATCAGGCCCGGCGGCAGTTGGAGCATTACGGTCTCGGGACCGACCCGCAGGCGGTACTTGTTGCGGTGCGGTTGATCTCGGCGGGCGCGCTGCTTGGCCGAGCGACCGAGGTTCACTTCGCGAGGTATGGCCTGTCGACCGGTCGATACCGACTTCTTGCGGATCTGGAAGACCACGACGGGGAGAAGTCCCCCTCACATCTGGCGGCTGATCTCGGCGTATCGCGGGCCACGGTCACCGGCCTGGTCGACGGGCTCGAACAGGAGGGATTGGTCGCTCGGCGTCCGTCCGCGGAAGACGGGCGTGGTGCCGTGGTCGTCCTGACTGCTCGCGGTGCTCGACGGTTGCGTGACATGGCGCCCGAACACTTTGCTCGTCTCGAGGAAATGGTCGATGAGCTCACAGTCGACGAGCGTGCGGTGTTTCTGGATCTGCTCTCGCGGGTCGTTCGCGGTATCGGTGCGCTGACTGCGGAGTAGTCGACCGGGCTCGCAGGCATTCGCGTAGCGATTCGAATCGTCATCAATTCTCGACAGAGACTTCTCTTTCCATGCCCGAATAGTTAGCCGCCTAATCATAATCGGAAAGTTGGTCTCCTTCATGTCCGGACTCACCCCACCGACCTCACGCGAAAACAAAAGGGAGATCACTAATTCCAAACGAAGAGCCGCAGTTGCCGCTCGTCGCGCCGCACGACCCTTCACCCTGTGGCGCGAGGCGCTGGTCGCCTACCTGGCCCCCGCACTGATGGCGGGGGCGGGCGGAGTCGCGTCCGGGCAGGCAGGTCTGACGCTGGCGGCATTTACGTCCATCGCGGGCACGTCGGCAGTGGTGGCGTTGCTGATCGGCTCCTGGCTGCAGCGCCGCGCAGGGTCGCGATCGTGGACCACGGCCCTGCCTCGCATCATGGTGGCGGCAATTCTTGCCGTCGGAGCTGCCGTAATCGCCGGACTCGTCGGTTGGTTCGCCTCCCGATGGCTACCCGGCCACACGAGCGTGGGCGACACCGCTTGGCTCGCTCGGCTGCAACTCGATCTGCCTGTCTCCGCTGCGGTCGCCGCCGTCATCGTGAGCTGGCGATGGCGCGGTGTCCAGCGAGCGCATTCAAGGCACACCGAGTTCGCGCGTCAGAAACCCTGACAGACAACACATATCAAAAGATCCCGGTTTCCGGGGAACAACCGAAAGGAACACGATGATCGTCATCATGGGAGCGTCCGGCACTACAGGCGGCGCGTTGCTACGCAGTCTTGCATCCTCGGGTGTACCGAGCAGAGCGCTGTCACGCGACCCGGACGGGCTGCGCGCCCACCTCGGCGACTTGGCCGACGGATTGGTCGAAGTGGTGCCGGCCGATGCCGCAGACCCCACCTCGCTACGCACGGCTTTCGAAGGGGCCGAACAGCTTTTCCTCGCCATGGCCAACGGCCCGGAACAGGTCGAGCTCGAAACGCGTGTCATCGACATCGCCGCCGAGAGCGGCATCGAACACATCGTCAAGATCTCCGATCCTGCCGCTGCGGCGGACTCCCCCATCACTCTCTCCCGCGGCCACCATGCCGTCGGAGAACACCTGCGCGCCTCTGGGCTCCGCCACACTCTGCTCCGCCCTTATGCGTTCATGCAGAATCTGTTGCTCCTGGCACCGGCGGTGGCTGCGCAGGGGGTCATTCTGGGTGCGATGAAGGACGCACCGTGCAACTGGATCGACTGTCGAGATATCGGTGACGTTGCCGCGGCCGTGCTCACGCGCGCCGATCTCGCTGGCGGCACCTATGTCCTGACAGGCAGCGAGGCAGTCGGCTACGGCGGAATCGCCGATTCTCTGACCCGCATGCTTGGTCGCCCCGTCCGCTATATAGACCTGCAACCGCACGAACTGCGTCAAAACCTCGTCGATCACGCCCACATGCCTCCGTGGCTCGCCGAGCACATTCTGGAGATCCAGCACCTTGCTGTGTCGTGCCCGGAATCACCTACCGACACGGTGGTCCGTGTTCTGGGGCGCGAGCCCCGCAGCCTGGATGCGTTCCTGCGTGAGCATCTGGACCGTTTCCGCTGATGTCACGCTGCGAGAGCAGTACCCGGCGGTAGTCACTCGTTTGGTCAACGAGCCCAGCGAATCCTTATCGGACCTCGTGCGGATTCAGGGTCGACGACTTCGCCGCCCTGGGTGATCTGGACTTCGCCGTCGGCGACCATTCGGCGGGCAGCCTCTCGGACGGGTTCCATCAGCGGACGCCAGTTCTCGGGTGCCGCCGCGCGGGCCACGTCTGAGGGGCAGATGCTCGACTCGGCTGATCGCGCGCTGAGTAGTTCGCGGATCTTCGACGTCAGGTCTTTCTCGTTCACCATATGACCTTAGTTTTCGTTCGTGACCGTAGACCGTCAACAGAGTATGAACCTTCGGTCCGGCGAGTTGTAGTGAAGGAAAGGTGCACATCGACGATCATTGACGGCGTGGAGAATTCGAGTGCAACGCGCCGTGACGTAGTCCGAGAGTCGTATTCGGCCCGATCCCGGGAGTACACGGATCTCTTCGGCTCCATGGATTCGACGCACCCGTCTGATCGAGCCCTGGTGACCAGCTGGGCCGCCACTCTGACCGGCCCCGTGCTCGATGCCGGGTGCGGGCCGGGGCAGTGGACAGACTTCCTGGCCCAGAGAGGGCTGGCTGTGAGCGGGATCGATCTCGTGCCCGAGTTCGTCGAACGGGCCGGCACCCAATACCCCGATCTTTCCTTCGAGGTCGGGGGCTTCGAGGCTTTGGACGCGAAAACAAATTCACTGGGCGGCGTGCTGTCCTGGTACTCGCTCATTCACCACCACCCGCAAGATATCGAGGCGCCGCTCGCTGAATTCGCGCGGGTGATCCGCCAAGGTGGTGGTTTGCTGATCGGCTTCTTCGAAGGCGCAACCGTAGAGCCTTTTGATCATGCCGCGACGACTGGTTATCGATGGCCCGTCACCGAACTTGCCCAGATGCTGGTCACTGCGGGTTTCGACGTGATCGAGACCCATATCCGCACGGGGAGCGGTTACAGGCCGCACGGCGCAATCACTGCCAGAAGGCGCAGCGGCGAATAAGGGATCGAGACCGAGCGAGCAGTCCTCTTTCATTCATTTCACGTGAGTGGTGTGCTGGATGGGTCACTCACCCGCTTTTCAGCACCGGATCATCCACAGTTGAAGGAAGGCGCCATGACCACGATTCATCTGCACCAGACGACCACCGCGACGCCCGAACAGGTCCTCGCCGGCCTGACCGACTTCGGGCCGGGCCGCGAGGAAATCTTCGGCCGCAGCGCGGACACCTACCTGAAAGTGCACCAACAAGGACCCCACGACGCGGATGTCACGGAGGGCTCCAGCGGTATTTGGGAACGCCTGCACTACGACTGGACCGACCCGCATCGCGTCGTGATGACAACCACCGACTCCAACTTGTGGGGCGGGGCGTCGAGCCACACCTACACCCTGACCCAGCAGCCCACCGGCCTGACCGATGTCGACGCAGTGGTGGTCCGTGACGGCAAGAACCTCAAGGGAAAGCTCCTGGCATCAGTACTCTGGCTCTTCGGGACTCAGGTGCTGGGTAAGTCGTTCACGAAGTCCATCGAGGCCATCGAAGCTCGCAACGGCGGAGCCAATAGGCAGTCGAGCGAAGGCTGAAACGTCTCGCGCCTGGACCGGCGCGGTGTCCGCATCGGCGGACACCGCGTAAATCCGATCCACGCCGAGCAGTCGGGCCTTCAGACCATGTTGGGCGACATCGGGTTCCGCACCCAGGCGATGGCAAGGTCGAGGCTGCCGTCTGCCACGCGCGCGGCTTGCGCATGCGAGGGCACCACCTACGGGTCGACGTGCATTTGCGCGACCCCCGAGGTGCGCGCGATCAGATCCGTCGGAAGCCAATTGACGTAGCCGATCCGGACGGGCTCCGCCCCCGACAGACGTTCCGCGCGACGACGCAGATTCTCGGCTGCTCGGCAGTGCCGTCGTCCTTGCGGCGGCTTTGGCCGCCGCAGCATTGCGGTTCCGATTCCCTGCCGATCTCGATGCGGGCCCTCGGGCGGCCACCTCGAATGAGGAGGTAGTTTTTGATGTCAGATGATGAAACCGCCGTAGCGCTATCCGGCGGAGCGCTATCCGTCGAAGGACTGGAGATGTTCGAATGAGTGCACTCACAACCGATCTCGATCTGAAAGTTCCCGTCATCGCGGCCCCCATGGCCGGCGGTGCGTCAACGCCGGATCTCGTCGCGGCTGCTTCTCGGGCCGGTGGTCTCGGCTTCCTCGCCGCCGGGTACAAGACTCCACAGGCTCTGGCCGACCAGATCGATATCGTTCGTGCCGCGGGATTCTCGTTCGGCGTCAATGTCTTTGCGCCCAACCCGGTACCGGTGAATGCCGACGCTTTCCGAACCTATGCCCGGGCGATCCAGGTCGAGGCGGATCGTTACGGCGTCACACTTGCCCAGGGCGAACCGGTCGAAGACGACGACTATTTCGACGACAAGATCGATCTGCTCCTGGCAACCCCGGTTCCGGTGGTCAGCTTCACTTTCGGCTTTCCTGGGCCCGCGGTCGTCAAGGCGCTGCGCGCGGCCGGTTCGGTTGTCGTGCTGACCGTGACTTCGGAGGCAGAGGCACTTCTTGCCGTCGACGCGGGAGCTGACCTCCTGGTCGTGCAATCCTCGGCTGCCGGCGGCCACTCCGGAACCATTACTCCCCTGCAGGTTCCGGCAGAAACACCCATCGCCGAACTGATCGCTCAGATCCGTCACCGCACGTCGGTTCCATTGCTGGCGGCCGGCGGACTGGCAACCTCCACCGACGTCGCAGCGGTATTGCGCGCCGGAGCAGAGGCCGCGGTAGTCGGTACTGTGCTGCTGCGCACCGAGGAGAGTGGTGCCTCGGCTCCGCACAAGGCAGCTCTGGCCGACACGTCGCGCGGAAGCACCGTCGTCACACGAGCTTTCACGGGACGTCCCGCACGGGCACTTCGGAACGAGTTCATCGATCGCTACGACGCACAGGCGCCCTTCGGATATCCGGCGATCCATCACCTGACCAATCCCATGCGCAAAGCCGCCGTTGCGCAGAGCGATCCCGAGCGCATGCACCTGTGGGCCGGCACCGGGTACCGCCACGCCACTGCGGAACCGGCAGAGGTAGTGCTTACGCGATTGACCGACTTGTGATGGCGCGGAAGCGGGACATTGCCGGAAGTAGTGACGTACGACGGTTTGCCGACGTCTGCGGGTTGTGCGCACTCGCTTCGAGCCAAGAGGCCTGACAAGGCATTTCAGTGCCTGCGCACGTTCTTGGAGGCCTGCACCGAACCAGTGTCTTTGCCGTCGTGGACGTTCGAGATCTACAAGGGTGCACCGCAAGTGCCGACCGAGCAGTTGTCATCGCTTGCCACCGAAACTCTTCGGTGGGCCCTACTTGCAGACGAACGGTTGTCGCCCGGTGCTCGTCTTCTACAAGACCATCACCCGTTCCGGCTGTCCGTAGAACACTGGCGTCTCTGGCAGCCGACTCGGAGTGCAGACTCGTACCGTTCCAACAAGATTCCGTCGCCGGTTCACGATCAGGCTTGAATCACGCAGCAAGCGTCCTCATCTCGGGCAGAGTTCGCCGATCTCGGCGACTATGCGATCCGAGCTGCGAACCACCCATACCGCGCGCCCGTCTCGTAATGACGGCATCAAGAATCGGTCCTTCTCGATGGGCCAGTGCACAAAGGGAAATCCACCGGCCAGCTGATCCTGGACTTCTCCGGCGATCAGGGCCGTCAGCTCCTGCACAGGCTGTTCGATGTGCGGCCCGCCGAACCCGAAGCCCCTCAGTGGGCTGGTTCCTGCACTCTTGTCCTTCGGCCGCGGACCAGCGTCGAGCGCGAGGTGGCACTGACCGTCATCGAGCAACGAGATAGTCCACAGGCAGTTCTCGATGTACGTATCTGGGCCGTGCCATCGGCACTGCAGATCCCTGCCGACGGCCTGGCACGCCTCGACAACATTGGCGGGAGCGTCGTCTGGCATATCCGGCCCGATGATCGGAAAGCTCCACACTCCTACGTAGTCGATATCGGGCATGTGCATGCCTTCACTGTGGCACGTTGTCAGAACGCGTCTTCCTCGAGCTCCATGATCTCGTTGTCCAGGGATCCCAGAATTTCTTTCGTCGACGCAAGAATAGGCAGGATGTTTTTCGCGAAGTACGACGCGATGACCACCTTGCCCCGATAGAACGACCGGTCCTTTGCCGACGCGTCGCGATCCAAGGCTGCCAGCGCGATTTCGGCCTGCACGAGCAGTCTCCATCCGATGAGCAGGTCACCTACCGCGTACAGAAAGCGCACCGAGCCGAGGCCTATCTTGTACAACTCGGAAGGCTGGTCTTGGGAACCCATCAGATAGCCGGTGAGCGTCCCGGCCATCTCCTGCACGTCGGTCAACGCCGTTTCGAGCAAGATTCGCTCGGCCTTGAGACGACCGTTGCCGGCCTCGCTGTCGATGAACTCTCGTATACGGCCGGCTACGTGAGCGAGTGCAACGCCACGGTCACGGGCGATCTTCCGAAAGAAGAAGTCCTGCGCCTGGATTGCCGTGGTGCCCTCGTACAGGGTGTCGATCTTGGCATCGCGTATGTACTGCTCGATGGGGTAGTCCTGTAGATAGCCGGAGCCGCCCAGGGTCTGCAGGCTCTCGGTGAGCAGTTCGTAGGCTTTCTCGGATCCGACGCCTTTGACGATAGGCAGCAGAAGATCGTTCACTCGTGCCGCCAATTCGGCATCTGCACCCGAAACCAACTCGGCGACATCGACATTCTGATGCGCGGCGGTGTAGAGGTAAACCGCTCTGAGGCCTTCGGCGTAGGCCTTCTGCATCGCCAGGCTGCGTCGGACGTCGGGGTGGTGCGTGATGGCCACACGGGGTGCGGTTTTGTTTGTCAGTTCGGTGAGGTCCGCGCCTTGAATTCGTTCTTTTGCATACTCCAGGGCGTTGAGATAACCGGTGGACAATGTTCCGGCAGCCTTGGTACCCACCATCATCCGGGCATTCTCGATCACCTGGAACATCTGGGCGATACCGTTGTGCACATCACCCACGAGCCAGCCGACGGCGGGAACGTCCGTTGCCCCGAAGGTGAGTTCGCAGGTTGGGGAAGACTTGAGGCCCATCTTGTGTTCGACACCTGTGACGTAGACACCGTTGCGCTCGCCCAGTTCGAGTGTCTTCGAATCGAAATGTAACTTCGGAACGTAGAACAGGCTCAACCCTTTGGTGCCGGGACCGGCTCCCTCGGGTCGGGCAAGCACCAAGTGGAAGAGATTCTCGGCAGTGTCTCCGACGTCGCCGCCGGAGATGAACCGCTTGACACCCTCGATGTGCCACGTGCCGTCATTCTGCTCGATTGCTTTCGTTCGGCCTGCGCCCACATCGGATCCGGCGTCTGGTTCGGTCAGTACCATGGTTCCGGCCCAACCGCGCTCGAATCCTTCTTTGGCCCAATGCTTTTGCTGTTCATTGCCGATGCTGTAGAGCACGCTCGCCATCAGCGGACCCATGTTGAAAAAGCTCGCCGATCCGTTTGCCGCGACCAACATCTCGCCGATCGCCCAGACCAACGGCGCGGGAGCAGGAACGCCACCCATGCCCTCTGGTAGTCCGAGCCGCGACCAACCAGCCTCGTTCACCGCCTCGACGGTCTTGCGCAGGGGTTCCGGGACGACTACCGCGTGGTTGGGTGCGTCGAATTCGACAGGGTTCCGATCCGCGTCGGCAAAGGATGCGGCGACCGGGCCCTCCGCCAGCCTCGCTACCTCCGCAAGAATGTTGCGCACAGTGTCGGTGTCGAGGTCCCCGTAAGCACCGGCATCCAGCAGTTCGCCGATCCCGAGTACCTCGAACAGATTGAACTCGATATCACGCACGTTGCTTTTGTAGTGACCCATTGTTCTCCGACCCTGGTTCGTCAGCCATACGGTTCATCAGAAATACGGCTCGTCAGCAGTACACAAGAAAGCCTGCCCCACACGGAATTCAGTACGCAACCGTAGGTAGAGGTAGGTGCCTTTGCTGTGAAGTAACGCCTTGGTAGTGGACCCCGAAACATTCACTCGTACAATCGGTTGCCGAACGTGGGGCGCGAGTCAACCGAGAAGTGCCTGTGGGACGGCCCGGCCGGTTCAAAGAAGATGCACACCAAGCGAAGTGCCTATCGCTCTTGTCGGAGGCGACTGGAAGCGATGGCTGATCGAGGCCTCGGTAAGATTTCGGGAGACACTCTTGAAGCATTCTCGGCTCGCACCGCTCGCAGTCGAGTGCTTCCACCAGGGTTGGTCGAAAGATTCTACGCCGAGCACTGCCGAGTTCGGGCCGCTGCGAATATCCCCACCAACCACCAGATGTTCATTCTCGAATCGACCCGTCGGATGACCGTCGGGGCGGCAATGTGCGTCGCCACCGGACGCCCGGCAATGGCCCCATTCGCCAATCCTGGTCAGTTCGATGATCGACTGAACGAGTCAATGCAACAAGGTAACTGGTCGGATGCGAAGCTCTTCACCGAGATGCTGCGAGTCTTCCTGGACGGCGTCGAAGCGGACTACTCGCCCCGCGATAGTTGCTGATTCAACCTCGAATGGACTGGTATCTCCACGCAAGGTTGGATGCGTCGGCTGGTCGCACTGGCGACGACGGTATGGAACAGGCCGCCGTGGCTCATGGACGCGTTTGATCGCTTCGAACAGTCGGCGGTGTGGCGAGCCGTCGGTATCGGTCAGAGAGTGAGTAGCACTTTGGTGGCGCGCCGCTCGTCCATCGCCTGGTAGCCGGCGGCGGCATCCTCCAACGGGAGAGTGAGGTCGAAGACGATGCCTGGGTCGATCTGGTCGGTCATGATGAGGTCGATCAGTTCGGGTAGGAATCGCCTCACCGGCGCGGGACCGCCGAGCAGGCTCACCGTAGCGAAGAACAGGTTCATGCCGTCGAGTTCGACGCCGTGGGATACCCCGACGTAGCCGACATGTCCGCCGGGACGGGTAGCTCCGATCGCCTGCATCATCGATTCTTGGGTGCCTACGGCTTCGACGGTCGAGTGCGCGCCGTAGCCGCCAGTGAGTTCCTTGATCTTCGCGATGCCCGCGTCGCCCCGCTCTTCGACGATGTCGGTGGCGCCGAGTTGGGTGGCGAGTGCCTGCCGGTCGGCGTGACGTGACATGGCGATGATCCGCTCGGCGCCGAGTTGTCTGGCAGCGAGGATCGCCAGGAGTCCGACTGCTCCGTCGCCGACGACGGCGACCGTCTTGCCGGGTCCGGCTTCCGCAGCTACGGCGGCGAACCAACCGGTGCCGAGTACGTCGGAGGCTGTAAGGAGGCTGCGGGCCTGCCGCTCGGTCGGCTCTCCGCGGACAGTGACGAGCGTGCCGTCCGCGAGCGGGATACGGGCGTATTCGGATTGGGTGCCGATCGAGCCCATCATGACCTGGTGGATACAGCGAGACTGAAAGCCTGCCTCGCAGATTTCGCAGGTGTTGTCCGACGCGACGAACGAGCCCACGACGAAGTCCCCAACTTTGATGTCGTTGACGTCAGGGCCGACCTGTTCGACGACGCCCACGTATTCGTGTCCCATCGGCGTCGGGCCCTTCAGCTCTTCGATGCCGCGGTATGGCCAGAGGTCGGAACCGCAGACGCACGTGGCTGTAACCCGAATGATCGCGTCGGTCGGTTCGACGATCATCGGTGCTTCGATCTCTTCGACCCGGACATCGCCGGGGGCATGCATGACGACAGCGCGCATGACGTGGCTCCTCACCATCGGTTTCTTCGTGTCAGTTCAACCTGATCACGTTTTGTCGGCGTGCGAGAGTCCCGCGCGATAGTGGTACTGCGAGGGACTCCCTCGCTACCGGTCACTGACTTACTCTCGATGGCATGGACGATCGAGCGCAAGTACGCGAATTCCTCACCTCGCGGCGCGCCCGAGTCACGCCTGAACAGGTTGGACTTCCGGCCGGATCGAACCGCCGCGTAGATGGTCTCCGTCGAAGTGAAGTGGCAACCCTTGCCGGCGTGAGCGTCGAGTACTACACGAGGCTCGAACGCGGAGCGATCAGCGGCGCATCGCCGGGAGTACTCGACAGCATTGCGAAGGCACTTCGACTCGACGACGCCGAGCGCGCCCACCTTTTTGATCTTGCGCACGCGACAAGCCCGGTAGCAAGGCCCCCGCGTCGGCGAAATGCGAAGGGCTGGAAGCCCCATCAGAGTCTGCAGTGGGCGCTCGATGCAGTCACCGCGGGGCCCGCTTTCGTGCGGAACGGTCGCATGGATCTTCTTGCTGTCAACCCTCTCGCGCGTGCGTTTTACAAGGACCTGTACGACATGCCGGGGCAGCCCCCGAACATCGCACGCTTCACGTTCCTCGACGAAAGGGCTTTCGAGTTCTATCCGGACTGGAACGCGTTTGCCGACGTGACCGTCTCGATTCTGCGAACCGAGGCTGGGCGAGATCCTCACAACAAGGAATTGCACGATCTGATCGGTGAACTCAGCACTCGGAGTGAGGAATTCCGGCGTCGGTGGGGCGCGCACGACGTCCGCCATCACGGCACCGGATTCAAGACTTTTCACCACTCCGCCGTAGGGGAGTTGACGCTTGCCTTCGAAGGTTTGGAGATGGCCGCCGAGCCTGGGTTGACGCTCACGATCTACACCGCAGAGCCGGGATCGCCGTCGGCGGAGCGGATACAGCTACTCGCCTCGTTGGCAGCCAGTGAGGACGTGGACTCCGCGCCTCACGTGTCGGAGCGTTCGCTGACGGACGGCTGACGAACTGCGCGACGGTTGATTGGGTCGTCAGTTGACGACCTCGACGGTCACAGCCTGGCCTTCCAGTCGTTCGAGCTGTTCGATCGTGGCGTCGTACGTGCCTAGGTGGAGGGTTTGATCGGAGTATCCGATTCCCCCGGTGTTGTAGTAGAAGCCGATGTTTCCCCACGGGATGTAATAGATCAGATCACCGTCTACGGGGGCCGAACCTGGCGAACCGGTGTAATTCAGTTCGCGGGGGAGGTCTGCGATCTTCTCTCGTCCGTTGAAGTCCTCCAACCTGACGGTGAATGGCACAAGATCCACAAGGTCGCGTGTGGCGGGATTGTCCTCGTCGATCGTCACCTCTATGGACACCTCGCCGGTGGTGAAACGTAGGACTTCACCTACCGCACTCTTCGAGGCGGGGACTGTTTCGTCACTGGTAGGCGTGCTGCAGCCAGTGATCGTGATCGTCAGTGAGCCGGCTACGACGGCGGCGAGCTTGTTCAGTCGCATCGGAGATCAACCTTTCCTGAAGAGATGTTTCAATCACCGTGGTGATGCGGTGCGTGCCGACGACGCGCGTTCTTTGCGCAACAGGATCAGCAGCGGCAGAAAGTAAAGAGCGGCGACGCCGGTGCCTACCAACACCGGTCCAGTGGCACCGAGACTCGAGGCGAACGCGAACCCCGCGATCCAGGAGCCGACCGCCGTGCCCAGATTGAACGACGAGGTGCTGAGTGCAGAAGCCATCGTCGGTGCCTGATCGGCATAACGCACAGCCATCCCGATCAGGATGGGATTGGTCGACATGCCGAACAGTCCCAGCATGACTATGAGAATCACCGTCACGATCGCGTTGTGCGAAAACAGGCAGAGCGCACCGAGTACGAGAAACGTCATCGCTGCCGAAACGAACAAGACGCCGTATTGATGGTTCGCACCGAGCCGGCCGCCGAGATTGGAGCCGGCGAACGCGCCGATTCCGTAGCCGACAAGCACCAGTGGCACTGCCGATGCAGCAAGTCCTGTGTTCTCGGTCAACAGCGGCGAGATGAAGCTGTACGCCGCAAGCGACGAGCCGCACACGACGGCGCAACCGGACAGAACGAGCCAGATGCGTCCGTCCCGTAGGCTCGCGATCTCCGCTCGCCAAGACGGCACCGCATCGGAGTCGGAGTCGGCTGGTACCAATCGATGGACGATGGCCGCGGCAACGAGCGCGAGGGCGGCAAGGGTCCAGAAAGGACCACGCCACCCGATGGTCTGACCGGCCAGGGCGCCTAGCGGAACACCGATGACGTTCGCGAGCATGCCTCCGCCCAAGACGATGCCGAGCGCGCGCGAGGAAGACGCCGGGCCTGCCGCTTTTGCTCCGACCACTGCGGCGACTGCCCAGAATGCACCCGTCGCCACGGCTGTGAGGAAGCGGGCGCCGAGGATGATTCCGAAGTTGGACGAGAGCGCGACGATGACGTGTCCGATCGCGAAAACAACCAGGGCCGAGCTCAAGGTCGCGCGTCGGGGAACCCTGAGTGTCAAGATCGCCATCGTCGGCGTTCCGACGATCATTCCGACCGCGAAGACAGTGATCATCAGGCCGACGTTCGCGATCGACGTACCGAGGTCACCGGCGATCTGGGGAAGAATACCGGCGACGACGAACTCGGTTGTGCCCATCAAGAAAACTCCGACGGCCAGCACGTAGATCACGAGCGGCAGGCGGCCGGTTTCCTCGACGGTCGGGGCGGAGATCATGAGGTGATCAGTTCTCTTTCTGTTGACGACGCGGATGTCGTGGCGCACCCGTCCAGGGCATCACGCCCGCCGCCCGCGAGGGAGTCCCGGTCGTTGGGGGTACTCGGAGGGACTCCCGGCGTGGCCGATTCCGGGCTACCGTCGGCGCAAAGATTGCCTGACTCGGGGAGGCGCGCCCATGACACGACGACAGATCCGAGGGCTTGGCGCCGCCGTACTCGTTTCAGCCTTTCTAACGGCCTGTAGTAGCGAGGATGCTGAAGGGCCCGGTCCGCAGGCAAGTACGACAACAGGATCGGCGCCTGCCGCGGCCTTCGGTGAACCCGAGACCTTCGCCGACGGCTTGGACGCGCCCTGGTCGATCGCTTTCCACGGCGAGACACCACTTGTCAGTGAGCGCGACAGCGCGCGAATCCTCGAACTCGACGCCGGCGGAAACAGCCGTGAGGTGGGAGTCATCGCCGGCGTCAGCCCTGGGGGTGAGGGTGGTCTTCTCGGGATCGCGGTTCATCAGGATTACCTGTACGTGTACTTCACCGCGAACGGGGAGAATCGAATCGAGCGCTTCGAAATCAGCGGGGCTCCTGGGGAACTCGCGCTCGGGCAGGCCGAGACGATTCTCGATGGCCTCGCTTCGGCCAACTACCACAACGGTGGTCGCATCGCGTTCGGCCCGGACGGGATGCTGTACGCCACCGTCGGTGATGCCGGTAGTCGCGACAGGGCTCAGGGCCTCGACTCGATGTCCGGGAAAATCCTTCGCATGACGCCGGATGGTGATGTGCCGCAAGATAATCCGTTTTCCGGCTCGCGCGTCTACAGCTACGGTCACCGCAACTCGCAGGGCATCGCCTGGGCTGAGGACGGCACGATGTATGCCAGCGAGTTCGGGCAGGACACCTGGGACGAGCTCAACAAAATCGAAGGAGGCGGAAATTACGGGTGGCCCGAGGTCGAAGGGATTGCGGGCGAGGACGGATTCATCGACCCGCTCCAACAATGGTCACCTGACGATGCCAGCCCCAGCGGGATCGTCATCCACGACGGCACGATCTACATCGCCAACCTTCGCGGTGAGCGACTCCGGGCTGTGCCGTTGACCGACTCCGAAACGGCCGACGAACAATTCGTCGACACATACGGTCGCCTTCGCGACGTTGCCATCGCTCCCGATGGGTCGCTGTGGATACTGACGAACAACACCGACGGTCGCGGCGACCCGAACCCCGGTGACGACCGCATCATTCGCGTCCCGTTGCGTTGATGTCGATCCCGGCCGTTGCCAGTGATTCACTACTATCGAGGCGACAGATATCGCGGGTACGGATCGGAGAGACGGCCTGGGGACTTGGGGTTCAGGACCTTTCGACAACGACGTAGCGGGCGACCTGCTCAGCGCCATACAGGCGGGTGACTACGACATCTTGATGCCGCAGGGTACGTCGGAACCTTGAGTCCGGAGCAGAAGGCTTGGGTCCTTACCGCTCTCGAGCGCGCAGTCTCCGACAGCGACACGTCGGAGCTGCACGAGTTGTGGGAAGAGAACGGTCCGGAAGACCTCGAGGCTTGGCGGGCAACGATTCTGAGCAGATTGGCCAGTCTCAAAGCGGTGGGGTGAGGGTCGCCCCACCACGAGGGGCTAGGTCATTCGGAGTTCGTCGACGAAAGGCTCTGCTTGACGTACCGGGTGGTGTCGTCGGCGAGGATCTCGGCCAACCCGCTTTCGATGCCGTCCAGTGCTTGAGTGGCGACATCGGCAGGATTGATTTTCTGTTCGGCGGGTACGCCCGCGGCCATGTCGGTGTCCATGTATGCGACATGTAGTGCCGAGACGGAGATTCCGCGCGGCGCCAGTTCTTCACGAACGGCGTCGGTCATCGCCCACGCCGCGGCTTTCGACGCCGCGTAAGACCCGAGTGCGGCCGGATGGAACCAGGACAGTACCGAAAGCACGTTGAGTACTGTTCCGCCGCCGTTGTTTTCGATGACAGGAGCAAAGGCTCGGGTCACGGTGAGTGGACCGAAGAAATTGACGTCCAGCTCGCGGCGAACGTCATCTATGTCACCGACGATCAACGGTGCCGAGGTGGAGATTCCTGCGTTGTTCACCAGCAACGTCGCATCGGAGGCGGTGCGTGCCGCGGCCGCGATCGATTCGGCGTCCGTCACGTCCAATTTCAGGGGAATGACACCGGGCAGATCGACAGTTTCCGGATTGCGGGCGGCTGCGTACACCTTTGCGCCGCGTTCGACGAGTCCCGCGGCCAGATGGCGTCCGAGCCCGCGATTGGCTCCGGTCACGATGGCAACCGTCTTGTTCAGATCCATGATTCTCCCAGTGCTGTGGCTAGCGTCGGCGACTCCGACAATTAGATTATGAACCAAATCTAAGTTCGAGCTAAGATAGATGTCAAGTGAAATCCAAACAGGAAGGCGTTTGATGGGCCGCGTATCGCAGCAACAAGCGGAAGAGAACCGTCGGCGCGTCGTGGAAACCGCAGCTCGCCTGTTCCGAGAGAAGGGCACTCACCTCAGCGTTGCCGACTTGATGAAGGCGTCGGGGCTGACCCACGGTGGTTTCTACAAGCAGTTCGAGTCCAAGGACGCGCTCATCGACGAAGCGACCGCCCATGCCTTTGGGGAACTGACTCAGCTGCACGCTGCGGGACTGGAAAGGCATGCAGGGCAACGTGACGAGGCTCGGCAAGCCCTGATCGACAACTACCTCTCCGTGGAGCATCGCGACAACCCGGCAGACGGATGCCCCGCTGCCGCGCTCGCCGCCGACATGGCGCGCGAGCCTGCAGACAGCGGGGCCCGTCGGGTTTACACGGAGGGAGTGGGGGATTTTGCCGCAGCCCTTGCCGACGAAAAAGCCGACCAAAATGCCGACGGTCTCGTCCGGCTCTCCACCATGCTCGGTGCACTGGTTCTTTCGCGAGCTACCAAGGGCTCTCCTCTCTCCGAGGAAATTCTCGATTCCGCGCGCGCTGCACTGATCAGAGGGCTTCGAGAGCCTTCGTCATCTTCTTGACCGTTTCGGGTGCCACCTTGGCCTCGAATCCCGCTTTCAGGAGTGGGGAGGCGATCTTGGCAGCGCCGTTGAATTCGACGTTCGCTCGGTAGTCGATTTCGGTGGAGCCTGCGCCGATCGCGGTCAAGGTGATGTCGTCGGTACTGGTAGCGGTCTTGTTCTTGCCTTCGAGTACAACGTGAGTCGGCTCGTCGGTCACCAAGGTGTACGTCAGTTCGGTGCCGATGCCGAACAGCTTGGACACGTTGTGCCACCGGGTTCCGATTGCGATCGGACCGTCCGAGATCTGGGTGCAACTCTCGGTGCCCGGATCCCACAGTGGGGCGTTGGCGAAGTCGCGGAGAAACGCGGCCGCCTTCTCGATCGGTACTTCGGCGGTGAACTTTCGGGTGACTTCGACCATGTTTCGTGCCTTTCGGTTCGGTCTCGTAGGTCTAACTCTCGCGTATCTGGTTCCAAGAGTCAGACGCCGAGCAACTCGATTGAGCGCTCTAGTTGATTCCGACGACTTCCTGGGCGATCGCCGCGAGTCTTGCCTGGGCAGCGGAGACGACGCCATGTCGGTTCTTGTGCGCTTCCTCGTACGCGACGATGTCTCGTACCTGTGCGGCCTCGGTCAGTTCCTTCACCGCGGAGACGGCTTGGGTGACGTTGAGTTCGTCGAAGTCTTCGATGGGAAGTTCCGTGGGCTCGAGTAGACCACTCGACTTCCGTACCGAACGGAAGACATCTGCGGCACCGTCCGCGCCTTCTCGACGGGTGACTTTTTCTGCAGTGGCAATAGCGGCGTCCCTGCTGGCCGACAGCGTCTTCACGGTCACGTCGCCGGCGTATGCGCCCCAGCTGATCAGCTCACCCAATACCGGCGGCGAGGTGCGAACAGCGTCGATGGCGCGGTCGAGGCTGCGGGTGGACCAGGAGACCGGAACGTTGACCAGCCGTATCGCTGCGCCGGTGGCGGCTTGCATCGGAGTGCGCCGCAAAGCTGCCGGTCCGCCGAGTGCCTCCTCGGCCAGGACGGTCGTCAGCCAGTCCACAGTCGCGGAATGTGCAGTGATGAGTCGGTCGGCCAATGTCGCGACGGTCTGATCGCCGGCGGCGGTGGCCAGGGCCTTGAGGTAGCGGGAACGGTCGAGGAGCTGATGTTCGAGCCCGAGGTCGCCGAGGATCGCCTCGTCGAAGGGCTGAGCCTGTTCGACCATTGCTTTCATTCCGGCAGTCGCCCGTCCGATGAACGGGCCGATCAGTTCGGGTACGCCGCCTAGATCGCGAATGGTGGCCTCGATCGAGCTGGCCCTCTCGCGACCGTTCTCGGCGTTTTCCGTGAGTTCGCGTCGAACAGCCTCGGTTCTGGCCTGCGCGACGCGTGTTTCGGCGACCTGGATTTCGGCGTGTGTCAGACCGAGGAGGATTCGCAGCTGGGTGATCAAGGCGGACGTGGTTTCGGAGTTGCTCATATCGGGGTCGTCCCTTCGTCGGTGCGTGCTTTACGTGATGTTCAGCTTCTGCTCGACGAGTGCTCCGCGGGGCCGCGGATCCACCGCCGCTACGCGGGCTACCCCGACCTACCGCGTAGTAACCACAGCGAATGAACGGAACTGAATTACCGCGATTGCCATCGCCTGGACGAGTGAGATGTCGGCCACCCCGAGGTTTCGATTTCTATTCGGCGGGAAGGTGGCATGTGGTGTGCGTCCATCGAGAAGTCCACCCAGAAACTGCGTCAACCGAGGAGCGCCGATATGCCGGACCAATACGCAATGCAGGACCCGACGACGCGATTCCCTGCCCCCATACGTGAGCGGCAGCCAGAGATCGCCCACCCCGGACTCACCGCAGACATGATTTCTCCTCCCGACCACGGTGAAAACACCTATCGAGGAAGTGGTCGACTCGAAGGTAGACGGGCGATCGTCACCGGAGCAGATTCGGGAATCGGACGAGCAGTCGCGATTGCATTTGCGAGGGAAGGCGCTGACGTTGTCCTGAGTTATCTCGACGAGGAAGAACAAGACGCTCGGGAAACCGCTCGCTGGGTCGAGGAGGCAGGTCGGAAAGCGGTCTCGGTGCCGGGAGATCTCCGAAGTGAGGAACATTGTTCTGCATTGGTCGAAACCGCGGTGCGTGAACTCGGTGGACTCGACATCTTGGTGAACAACGCAGCGTTTCAGATGGTGCAGATGGGCGGCATCGCCGACATCACCACCGAACAATTCGACCGTGTGATGAAAACCAACCTCTACGCTCTCTTCTGGCTCTCCAAGGCAGCCATTGCGCAGATGAAGCCCGGATCGACGATCGTGAACACCTCGTCAATCCAAGGTGCGTCCCCTTCTCCCGAGTTGCTCGACTACGCCACGACGAAGGCCGGAATCATCGACTTCACCAAGGGGTTGGCCGCAGATGTCGCACGAATGGGAATCAGGGTCAATGCCGTTGCACCTGGGCCGATTTGGACGCCACTGATTCCAGCGACGATGCCCAAGGAGAAGTTCGAGACGTTCGGGGACGACGTTCCACTCGGGCGTGCAGGTCAGCCGGCCGAGCTTGCCCCTGCCTACGTATTTCTCGCTTCGGGCGAATCCAGCTACACCACTGGGGAAGTCATCGGTGTGACGGGTGGCAAACCCCTCACCTGAAATTGCGGGTCGTCAAGCCGTTCGACGACGGCGTCACCGGTCAACCGTTGTCGAGACCTGCGGCGATCATCGCTGCGGCGGTCTCTCGTTCGGAGAATGAGCCCTTCTCCAGCCCGCGGATGACGCCGGAGCGATCCCCTGGGGAGCGGTTCTGGTTCAACTTCGCTTTGCCGTAGACACGGGCCACGCGCAGTTCGATCCCCACGATTCCTCGCAGCTGCGCATCGATGAAGTTCGCCGGCGCATCGGTGACCTTCCATTGGTTCTCACGGCCGGCTTCGTGTCGAGCAGTCAGGGCGGCGACGTGCGCACGCAGCCACTCTTCGTCGTCGTGCGCGACCAGCTGGCCGTAGACGTAGAGAACTTCGTAGTTCCATGTCGGGACGACCTTCCCGTGCACGCTCTTGCTCGGGTAGAACTCGGGGCTCACGTAGGCGTCGGCGCTGGGGAGGATCACCAGAGACTCCGATGGTCCGGTGTATCGCCAATGCGGGTTCGTCCGGGCGAGATGCCCTTCTAACACGTTTCCTTCGGCGTTGTACAGCAGTGGCAGCGACGTGACTTCGAGGGTCTCGGGGCCGGGTGTGACCAGGTGTCCGAATCCACCGGCGTGGAGAGAGTCGGCGACAGCCTCGTCGGAGAGGCGGAATTGTCCGGGCAGGATCATGTGTCTCCTCATGGGATTTTTTGTCATGTGACAATGTGCCACAGTGTTGAGACTTTGTCATGTGCTAATAGAGTGAGCCTGTGACCAGCACTATGGCGGACCAGGTGAAGCTTTATGTCGTCCGCGGGACCGCGGGCGAGATTTCCGAGGGCATCCGCAATCTCATCAGTGCTGGGGTATTGGCTCCTGGGGACGCGTTGCCGCCCATACGGGCCCTGGCCGACGATCTCGAGGTTCACCGGAACACAGTTGCCGCGGCGTACCGCCTGCTCGTGGCAGCGGCGGTTGTGGAGACACAGGGCCGGCGCGGCAGCTTCGTACGAGCGATTCCGTTCCTCGAAGGAGAGGGCGGGATCGCTCTTCCTGGCCGGGTAGATCTCGCCAGCGGAAATCCCGATCCGGCACTGCTGCCTGATCTCAGAGCAGCGTTGGACCGGACTACGTACGCGCCGCGGTTGTACGGCGGTGCAGCTACCGAGCCTTTACTGGATTCGTGGGCACGCTCGTCGATCGAGCACGAGGTTCGACGGCCGTACTCGATCACAATCACCAACGGTGCCGTTGACGCGGTCGAGCGACTGTTGACCGCTCATTTGACTCGAGGTGACGCTGTCGCAATCGAGGATCCGTGCTTCCTGGCGAGCATCGGAACGCTCAAAGCCAACAGCTTCCGAGCGGTACCGATGGACATCGACAATTCGGGTATCACCCCGCAGGGGCTGCTGCGTGCTCTCGAAAGTGGTGTGCGCGCGATTATTTGCACCCCTCGTGCGCACAACCCCACCGGGGTCAGCATGAGTGCCGACCGAGCGACGATTCTAGGAAGCATCCTGGCCGAGTTCCCTCACGTTCTGGTGATCGAGGACGATCACTTCTCTGCCGTTTCCAGCAATCGGTACTGTCGGCTCGCTCCGATGAGCACGACGCGGTGGGCGCTCGTTCGTTCCGTGTCGAAGTTTCTCGGGCCCGACCTGCGCGTGGCAGTGGTCGCCTCGGACCTCGACACCGGCATTCGGCTGAGCACCCATCTTCGGTCGGGCGCCAACTGGGTCAGTCACCTGCAGCAACGCTTGAGCGCCGAACTGCTGGGTGATCCGGAGGTGATCGACGGCCTCGCCGATGCTCGCGCTGTCTACGAAAGGCGGCGAATCATTCTGAAAGCTGGACTGTCAGAACACGATATCGAAGTTCCTGACACCCTCGACGGACTCAATGTCTGGGTTCCACTGGATCGGGATTCCGAACCGGTTGTCGATCGACTCGCCGAGTGTGGCTGGCTTGTGAGGGATGGAAGTCAGTTCTCGGCGACGCCGGATCAGCGCCACCGAGCACTTCGTGTGACCACCTCCACCATCACCTCTGAGCAAGCGCGAGATTTCGCCAGTGCCCTGGCTGAAATATTGGCGAGCCCGTAGTTTGTCCGGTTGAACGACAGTGTGAATCCGAATCTTTCGCTTCTTGACGAAACTACCGGCGACGGCCGGATCGACAGGATGGGAATGAGCAAGCGACGAAGGGTGTAATTGTGGCGAGGGCGGTTGTTGTCGGTGCGAGCCGAGGTCTTGGTCGCGCTTTGATCGAGGGGCTGAGGAGTGATGGCCACGATGTTCTCGGCATCTCGCGTCGGCGCCCTGACGGGTTCAACGTCTCCGAGTGGATCGAAGCAGACCTGACCGACCCTGTTACGGCAGCGAACTCGATCGATTCGGAGCTTGTCGGGGGTGTAGACACTCTGATTTGCAACGTCGGAATCTGGGAAGGCGACGCCTTCACTTCCGACTATGCGTTCACCGATCAATCCGACGTCGAAATGCTGGAAATGATCAATGCCAACATCACGGGCACGATTCTTTTGCTCAAGCGCCTGATCCCGCGAATGATCGGCCGTCCTCGACCTCGGATCATCCTGACCGGTTCTACCTCGGGACTCCCGCGAAGCGGTAGGCCGGAGGTTGCGTTCGGTGCATCGAAGTCCGCCATCAACGGCATCGCCGACGCGTTGAGAGAAGGCTACCGAAAGGACCGACTCGCAGTGACTGTCCTGCACCTCGGATATCTCAATACAGAAGATGGACTCGATGTGCCCCGAGACATCGCTGCGGCCAGGGGAGAGGGTTCCCTGGTCCCGGTGCACGACGTTGTGGACACGGTGCGCTCGATCTCGAGTTTGTCGTCTTCGACGTCAGTGCGGGAAGTAGTCCTCACGGCGATCGACGATTCGCGATTCTGATTCACGGCTGTCGACTCTGTCTGTGAATCTGGTTGCCGAACAGACGTATTCAGAGAATCTAAACCCCGATCAAGAAGTAAGCTCCCGTCAGATACGCCAGGGTGAGTCCCGCCAAAGCCCACGCCAGGTAAGGACGGATGTAGAGGCGCCGCAGCCGGTGCAATCGCAGGGAGGCTCGCAAGAACGCGCCCACGGTCCCGAGCAGCAACATCAGACTCGGGACGAAGACTGCCAGTCGGCGATCTTTCGGTGAGCACAGCAAGGTATCGGTGCCGAAGCATTCGCCTCGTCGCGAGCCCAACCACACGATCGCGACAACCAACACCGCGGTAGCAAGAACGACGGACAGGCCGTACGTCAGAGTTCGCCTGTCGATCTTTCGCTCTCGACGCTGAATTACATCTGGTGCGTCAGAACTGTCGGTCATCACACCCCCTTTCGAACATCGCACGTTACTTCGTGGATCGCCGGTGGGAGAGGGCGTACAGCACTACTCCGACGGCCAAGAGTATTGACGCGCGCAACCATGTCGCAGCGCTCTGCTGGGTGAGCAACGCAACGCACGTACCGAGGGCGAGGATCGGAAAGATGATCGGGGTTCGGAAATGATTGTGTTGCACTGCGTCACGACGTAGAACCAGGACCGCGATGTTCGTGCTGATGAAAACGAAAAGCAGCAGGAGTACCACCGTCTCCGCCAGGGCCGACAACGAGCCGGTGACGCACAGAGCCATGGCAACGGCTGTGGTCGCGATGATCGCCACCCAAGGGGTCCGGCGCCGCGGCAGCACCCGCGCGAATACGCTGGGGAGTAAGCCTTCCGACGCCATTCCGTACGTAAGCCTGCTCGCCATGATCATCGTCAGCAGTGCGCCGTTGGCGACGGCGACCAGAGCGATCAGGCTGAACAGGCGAGGAGGAACACCGACGTCGGCGGCCGACACCACCGCCAGCAAGGGGCCGGAGGATGCGGCGAGTTCGTCGGCGGGCAGGACCACCGAGACAGCCAGGCCGACAAGGACATAGGCGGCGCCGGCCGTCAGCAATGCTCCGAACAGCGCACGCGGGTAGACCTTGCTCACGTTCTTCACTTCTTCGGCGACGTTCGCGGACGTTTCGAAGCCGACGAACGAGTAGTACGCGAGCAACGCAGCTGCCAACACCGCGAGTGCAGGCGATCGGCTGTCGTCGAACTCGACGACGCGGCTCAGGGTTCCGTCGCCGTGCCCGAGAACTATGCAGGCAAGGACGACAACCAGGACAAGCCCGGTGACTTCCACGACTGTCATGACGACATTTGCGCGCATCGACTCCTTGATGCCTCTGGCGTTGAGAAGTCCCACCAGGAGAAGGAAGACGAGCGCGGCGGGAACGGTCGGGACGTCGATGAAGGCTTTGAGGTAGTCACCCGAGAATGCGAGGGCGAGCCCCGCTGCACTCGTGACACCGGCCGCCAGCATCGAGAAGCCGACGAGGAACGAGATCAGTGGTTTCCCATACGCCCGTTGGGCGAACACCGCAGCACCGCCCGCGCGCGGATATTTGGTGACCAGCTCGGCATACGACGTTGCTGTCAACAACGCCATGACCAGCGCTACGAGCAGCGGTACCCAGACGGCTCCACCCACCTCACCGGCGATGACGCCCACCAATGCGTAGATACCGGCGCCCAGAACATCTCCGAGGATGAACACGAAAAGGAGTGGGCCGGTTATCGCCCGGGTGAGAATGTTCTTACCGCCGCCTTCGTTGCGGCGTGCGGTTTCGTCCACATTCTCAGCACTCGCGGCGCGTCGCATATGCAAGGTTCGTCCTGTCTTCATGGTGACGTGCCGCCACCCCAGGAGCAGTCATGTACCCATTGGCCGAAGTTTCAAACGTAGGTCGACCGCCTTCCCATGCTTTGCTTGTAGGTGGATTGCAGTAGGGGAATCGCAGAAATTGTGACTGGAGGACGAAGTGGCCGAAACGACGGTTGCCGCGGTGATGGACGAGTTGGCTGCTCTCGAAGATCCGAAGGCGCGTGCGGTGAACGAGAAGCACGGTGACGATCACGGTGTGAACCTCACAAAGCTGCGCGCTGTTGCGAAGCGATTGAAGACTCAGCAGGAACTCGCACAACAGCTTTGGGCGACGGGCGATACCGCGGCGCGGTTGTTGGCCCTTTTGATCTGCCGCCCGAAGGCGTTCGAGCGTGACGAGTTGGATGTCATGTTGCGTGAGGCCCGCACTCCCAAGGTGCAGGACTGGCTCGTCAACTACGTGGTGAAGAAGAACCCGCACGCCGAGGAGTTGCGGGTGGCCTGGACCGCTGACCCGGATCCTGTGGTCGCTAGCGCCGGGTGGGCTCTGACCACCGAACGTGTCGCGAAGAAGCCTGAGGGCCTTGATCTTTCAGGACTACTCGACGTCGTCGAGGCGGAGATGAAGGATGTCCCTGATCGCCTGCAATGGGCGATGAATCACTGCCTGGCTCAGATCGGGATCGAACATGCCGAGTACCGCGCCCGGGCGATCGACATCGGCGAGCGACTGCGGGTGCTCGAGGATTACCCGACTCCACCGAACTGCACCTCGCCGTTTGCGCCCATCTGGATCTCGGAGATGGTGCGTCGACAGAGCGCAAAGTAGAGCATGATAACTGAGGGTAGGGTTACCTTCATGCTACGTTAGGCGCCGTCACCCGCTCGGGGTGTCTGAGCAGGTCGATCGACCGGGAGGTCCTGGCGTGGCGAGAATTTTGGGACGCGGGCTGTCAGAGCGGCGAAGTGGGGGCAGCGGTGTCCGCGGGATGGTAGCTGTCCTGGCGGCGTGCGGCCTGGCGGCCGGAATGGCGGCCTGCGGCAGCAACGACGACAAAGACAGCACCGAGACTTCATCCGCAGTCGATGCCGCGTTCCCGGTGACGATCACATCGGCCCTCGGCACGGCCGAGATCAAAGACGAGCCCAAGCGGGTCGCAACCTGGGGATGGTCCAACCAGGACGCCCTCCTGGCGCTCGACGTCGTCCCGGTCGCGATGCCCACTTTCTCCGGACCTCAGTACGGGGCCGACGCGCAGGGCATTCTGAAGTGGGACGCCGAGGCACTCGACAAGCTCGGTGGCGAGCAGCCGACCTTGTTGTCGGGTGACGGAACGGGCGAAGCGCCTGTCGAGCAGTTCGCCAAGGCTGAACCAGATCTCATTTTCGCCCCGTACTCCGGGCTCACTCAGCAGGAATTCGACGCACTGTCGAAGATCGCGCCGGTGGTTTCCTTCCCGGACGAGCCATGGACCGCGTCGTGGCAGGACCAGGTGACCATCGCCGGTCAGGCGCTGGGCAAGCAGGCCGAGGCCAGCGCACTCATCGACAAGACCAACGCCGCGATCAGCGCGACGGCTGCGAAGAACCCTGCGCTGCAGGGTAAGACCGTTACCATCGCACTCCCGAACAGCCCGAGCACCTTCGCGGTGAGTAAGAACGCCGACGTGCGTGTCGAGTTCCTCGAGCAGTTGGGTCTGAAGAACGAGCAGACGATCCAGCAGGCCGATCCCGCCAAGGATCCGGAGGCCGTGTACTTCGAGCTGAGCACCGAGCAGGCGCCTCTGATCGCGTCTGACGTGCTGTTCGTGGTCGCCTACGACAAGGACTCGCTGAACGCGTTCCTTGCCGAGCCCCTGGTGGCAGCTCAGCCGGTGATCGTTGATGGGCGTACTGCATCCACCAAGGACTTCAGCGTCGACAAGAACTTCGCGTTCGGCGGACTGACAGTCCTGACCATCCCGTACATCCTCGACGACGTCGCCACAGTTCTGAACACCGCTGCCGGCAACGTCAAGGGATAATTCCCGCCGGGGTCGGTAGGGCAGCTGGCGTGAAGTTCGAAATTGTGTCCGGCACCGGTGTGGGCTGGTGCCGACCAAGTCTCGGAAGCGTTCGCGGAACGTCGTGACGGCATTGAATCCGACTTGTCCCGCAACACGTTCGATCGAGTGCTCGGTAGTCTCGAGCAGAAATTGCGCTTGGCGGAGCCGCGCGTGATGGAGCTACTGCAACGGCGTCGTACCGATTTGTTCCTGGAAGTGGCGGCTGAGCGTGCGGGTACTCATCGTTGCCCTGGCCGCGATTGTCGTGATGTCGAGGTGCTCCCCGAGATTCTCTTCCATCCAGCTCAGCAGCGGTCGAAGGGTTGTCCCATGTGTCGGTGACAGCGGCGCTTGACCTTGACACAGTGACAAGGACTCCAATGGTCGACGAAGGAGGTGGTTGTCGTGAACACAACCAACCACGGTGGGCAGAATGCTCACCTCGTCGACACATTGGCCGCAGCTGATCCCTCGGTTCGGCTGCGCGCCGCGCTAGCCGCCGGCACACGCCCGGACCCTGAGCTGACGGTTGACCTGATAGATCGGTGTGCCGTCGAGCCGGACTTCTTCGTCCGCGACATGCTGACCTGGGCGTTGTGCCGCCTGCCGGCCGAAACCACGGTGCCGCAGCTGATCCGTGAGCTCGGGTCCGATGGTTCGCAAGCCCGCAGTCAGGCGCTCCACACCTTGTCCAAGATCGGTGATCCGACCGCTTGGCCCGAGGTCTCTGCGCTCGTTCACGACCAGGACGACGAGGTCGCGCGCAGTGCGTGGCGTGCGGCTGTGGCCCTGGTGCCGGCAGGAGGCGAGGACGCACTCGCGGCCGATCTGGCCACCGAACTCGGGCGGGGTGAACTCCAGATGCAGCTCAGTCTCAGCCGAGCTCTGACAGGGCTCGGCGAGGCTGTACTCCTGGTGCTCGACGCGGCCGGTGCAAGCACGAATCCGCGTGTTCGGGCGCATGCTGATGCTACAAAGCAACTCTGGCACGACCCCGACGGTGGGTTCGCTCTCTCACACGAGTTGGCGAAGCGCGTCGCGGCAATCGGCCCGGACGCATAAGAAGGGAAGACGGATGCTGATCGGCGAGGTCTCGCGGCGTTGTGGTGTCAGCACACGGATGCTGCGTCACTACGACACGTTGGGACTGGTGAAGCCGACGGGCCGCACGTCCGGCGGTTACCGCGAGTACTCCGCCGACGACATCCGTCGACTCTTCCACGTCGAGAGCCTGAGGACGTTGGGGCTCTCGTTGAACGAGGCCAAGCGTGCATTGGACGAGCCCGACTTCGCCCCGGCCGATTTGGTGGGTGAACTCATGCAACACACTCGGCAACGGATCGCGGCGGAGGAAGAATTGCTGACCAAACTCGAAAGGGTCGACGCTTCCGCCCCTTCGGAGTGGGACGACGTCCTGCGCATGGTCTCGCTGTTGCGTGCACTCGAATCCGAGTTCGCCGCCCACCGTCAGCAAGCGATCCTGTCGCAGGATGCGAATGCGGCATTGCCCGTCGACGCACTCGTCGAGGCGGTCCTGTCTGAGAAGGATGCCAACGTGGCCGGAGCGTTGCAATGGGCGTTGGCGAGATCCGAAGGTGCGGGCCTTGGAGGTCTCGCGAAGGGGCTCGAATCGGAGGACGTTCAGGTTCGGCGCCGCGCGACGTCCGCCATATCCGGGATTCACACCGAGGAAGCAACTCGGTCTCTGAAGCGAGCTCTCGATGATTCGGACGCGATAGTCCGCGCCGACGCAGCTCTCGCCCTCGGATCTCGCGGAGAGGCCGTCTCGATGCCCGCTCTCCTCGAGATGGTCGCCGACGGGCGGCGCGACGTCGAGGCCGGCGAGGTACTCGGCCTCCTGGCGGAGCGCCCGCCCGCAAACAGTGAGGTCGTCGAGGCCGTGCAGGACAGGCTCGACAACACCGACGACGCCCCGACGCGGTTGCGGATCACGCAGGCGCTCGCCGAGATTCCCGGCGCGGCAGCACGGGAAGCGCTCGCCCGGCTCACCCACGACGAGGACAAGACGATCGCGTCGACGGCAGCAGCGGTCCTCGAGATGCGGGACCGTGGACCACGCCGACGCGAACGACCGCGTATCGGGAATTGAAAGCGGAGAACTAGGGCACGTCTGACAACTGTGGGCCCAGGCGGTCAACGCCGCAACGATTTTGCTGCGGCGTTGCCCTTCAACGCCGCATAAAGCATGGCGACGAGCACTGCTAGACACACGACCGTTGAAGCGACAGCCGACGCCACAGATCCGAAACCTGTCACGACACCGATCG
Source organism: Rhodococcus sp. IEGM 1409 (assembly GCF_030056735.1). GTDB lineage: Bacteria > Actinomycetota > Actinomycetes > Mycobacteriales > Mycobacteriaceae > Rhodococcus_F. The sequence goes on along the minus strand of NZ_JASHKN010000009.1, from coordinate 185,569 downwards.
CGGCCTGCACGCACAGTCCCGCTACGGCTGTCCACACCGTCCGGCGCAGAAGCGGCTGCGCAATCTGATGGGCCAATTGCCACGCCTCGGGGCTCGAGCTCGTCGCCTTCGTCCGTATGCCGACAACGGGATTCGGTTCATCACCGACGAGTCGCGGCATGAGCCCAGCAACGACCGCGAAGATCAGCGTCGACGACGTCAGTGAGGCCGTCAGACCCAGTAAGTCAGGCGATTCCACCCGTCCAGCCCCCTATCGGTAGATTTTGACACAGCGGACTTTCCAGTCTGGGGTGCCGCTGGGACACAACCGACTGTATGCGAACGAATGTATGTACCGCTGATCGGGTGACGCACTTTCAGGCTTTGTCGGATGAGCAGTGGACTCGATCTCGGACTAGTTTTCAGACAGGCCCTAGTGCGGATCACCAACGCAGAAAAGGTTTCCCGCCGGATCCGCCAACACGTCCCAGGATGATCCGCCCGACTCATGGCGCTCGACGTGGGCTGCGCCTGCCGCGACGAATGCCGCGACCACCTCGTCTCGTGGAGGATCCTGCGGCTCCAGGTCGAAGTCGAGATGAAGTGTATTCCTTTGACTGCGAGCCTGATCGGTCCGTTGGAAACCGAGAGTGAGCGGGAGATCCGGGGCTGTCACCGTCAGGAAATCTTCGTCACCATCGACACTCGCATTGCGCAATCGTTCCGACCACCAGGTGGCAAGCGATCGGGCATCCATTGCATCGAACGTAACCATGGCCAATCGCACCATCACACACCAACTTCTTTACACGTGACTGCCTTTCGATCGATCTTAGGCAAAGCCTCGCAGCTGATGCGCACCTGCTGCGTGGTGATCAACGGATATGGTTTCCTACGTGGTGGATCAACGGCGAAAGAGTTTGCGACGCAGGTACCTGAGCCTCGGTCTTGGCGAACTGGCCGCCGCGGGAGCATTTGCCGCTGTGGCTGTCGGCGTCGTGATGCCTCGGCTCGAAGGTCCGCAAGACTCCGCAGCGCTGTGGTCGGCGCTGGTCCCGCTGCTCGTGGTGCTCGTACAAGCAGGTGTCTATTGGCTGCTTGCCCGAGACTGGGTCGAGCAGGCACCGATGCCGGCCCGCCTCGCAGCGCTCTACCGTGTGTTTCGGGTCCTCGACATTGTCGTCTTGGCGGTCGGTCTCCTCGGCGTTCTCATCTGGCTACCAGATCATTTCGTCACTGCGGCGGCCATCGTGGTGACGTGGGCATTCGGCGTCGTCGAATACGTCAACTACTTCGTGGCCCGTCTCGCTTATCCGCTGCGGCGGTGGCCGTTCGAGATCGGCCGGTGGCGGACACCTCAACTTGTACGCGACCTGAACTCGGCACGATGATCAGTCAATCTCTTCTGCAGATGGTGAAGTGCCCGGGGTAAAGGACGACCTGTGCCACCTCGTGATTTACCCGCCGCCCTGATTGAACGCATCAACGTCGCGACTGCGACGTACGGGGCCGCTACGTCGGTGCGAGCAACCTGATCTGGGTGGCGGCCCCCGGTGCAGTGCTGGTCGACGGAGACGTCGATGACACTCCCTTCGGTATGTGCGGTCGCCGCGGCGCGCATCGCCGCCGACTGGCTTTCGACTACCGACGATGCGGTGTCGAGGACAGACCTCAGCGCGTCACGGTATTCGGGGCAGCTCCCGCGGGCTCAGAATATAGAACTCCTGGCTTCGAGCGTGGTGGTCTCGGGTCTTGACCGAAATGTCGAGCGGTGACGAGAGCTGGGAGACTCGGCAGTGCATCCTCGTGTCAAATGACAACCATTCGGCTGCAGGCATTTTCAGCAATCAATAGGGTCGGACTTGTGATGATGCGGGGGCGACTCGCAGCGTTGAGTGCGGAATCTGCGTACGACGGTTTCGCTCCGCGAGATCAGAGCGGTGAAGGTGGCATATGTCCGTTATCTTTTAAGCGGTGGTCCCTTCTCGGGCCGCCACGCACTCTGCGAGTGCGGACTGCAATCGGAAGGCGGCCCTCGTGCAGCAGACATCGAGCCGAGTCTTGTGACGGCCCTGCGAGTGGTGATCGCCGACGACGACGTGCTCCTACGGGAGGGGTTGGCCAGTCTGCTCACTCGGGCAGGGCTGGAAATCGTCGGACAGGCAGGGGATGCGGGCGAACTGCTGACACTGGTCGGCGGGCAGAATCCGCAACTGGCCATCATCGACATCCGGATGCCACCGTCGAACACCTCGGAAGGGCTCGACGCAGCGCTGAGAATAAGGAGAGAGTTCCCCTCCGTTGCAATACTTTTACTGTCAGCACATATCGAGGTCGATCATGCGTTGGAGCTTCTCGACGGAGGGAAGGGGATCGGGTACCTCCTCAAGAGTCGAGTGACCGACGTAGACGATTTCGTCGCGACGCTCGACAGGATCGCAGCCGGTGCCTCGGTTATCGATCCCGCTCTGGTCTACGAATTGGTGGCGGCCAGGCGACGTGACGACCCGTTGGCGGCACTGAGCGTCCGCGAGCGAGAAGTGCTGACGCTCATGGCGGAAGGACTGTCGAACGCGGGGATAGGGCGTCGGCTGTGGATCGCCGAGGGCACCGTCGAAAAGCACGTGCGGAGCATCCTCACCAAGCTCGATCTGGAAGATACCGCCGACGACCATCGCCGCGTGCGCGCGGTCATCATGTATCTCGATACCGTCAGCTGACGGGTATCGGCGTTTGAATCGACACACTCACCCTCGCGAGAGAATCCGCGCAATCGAGTCTGCGGACAGATCGAACTTCGAGAGGAATCCGATGGCTGAACTCGATTCGACAAGATCGGCGAAGTCTTCTTCGTCGTGTGTCGACACAAGGATGATTGCCGGCGTCGGTGCCAAACCGGCGGCGTGGAGAACCTCCACCACGTCGAAACCGCTTTCGAAACCGAGGTCGATGTCCACCAGGACCAGGTCGGGGTGGGTAGCTTCGGCCACTGTGACGGCCGTGCCGAGGCTGGATGCGGTTCCGACAACCGTCATGCCCGCAGCCTCGAGCACTCGTCGTGCAGCGGTGCAGAATGCATCGCTGTCGTCGACGATGAGGCAGCTCCGGTCGGAAGACTTCACCCTGTCAAGGCTGTCAGAGCTCGGCGCACCCGGCATTACCGCTACCCGTACTTTCTCGGGAAACCCGGGCGTCCGATGACTTCGTCAGTTCCGTTGCGCAGCCGTCTCGTCACGACCGTGCTGCGCCCGAGCGCTCCTCCACTCGGTTGGGGCATCGCCCTCGCTGCGGGTTTGATTGTCGTGGAGATTCTTCTCGTTCTGATGTTGAAGCGGATTGCACCCGAGAACGCGTTCGGTGCTGTTTTTCTCTTCGGTGTCCTCGTCGTATCGGCAGGCTGGGGATTTCGGCTGTCAATTGCGACGTCGGTTGCCAGCGCTGCCGCGTACGCCTACATCCACGTCGTCGAAAGCAGCGAAAGTCTTGTACCGGCAGTGGTGGTTTTTCTCGTTCTGGCCTTGCTGACCAACGTCCTCGTCGGTCAGTCACGTCTTCGCGCCATGGAATCGGATCAGCGTCGTCGCGAGGCGGATCTGTTGGCTGCGCTGGCTCGGACGATGCTTCGGACATCGAATGTAGTGGAGACGCTTGACGACGCGAGCGCGCGATTGTCGGCCGTGCTCGACCTGCCTGCGCCGTATGCGAAGTTAGGGCCCGCGGATGCCCCGGTGGGGCCCGGGCAGAGGCGGATCGTACTACGGGACGGAGACTGTGTCGCGGGTTCGCTTCTTGTACCGGCAGAGTTGACCCAGGCCGATACTCGCCGCGTTGAACGGATCGTACCGTCGCTGGAGGCCCTGCTTGCCGCTGTGCGAGATCGAGGGGTACTCCTCGAACAGACCCTCGCGTTGGCGCGTCAGCAGGCTTCACTGCGACGCGTAGCGACACTTGTTGCCTTGCGAGCCGAACCCGACGATGTCCATCATGCTGTCGCCGCGGAGTTGGCCGACGGACTGGACATCGAACACGTGTCCGTCGTGCGTTACGACGACGACTACTTCACAATTCTTTCCGCGCGGGACGATACGACAACCGGAGAATGCTTGATCCCGGGTGAACGCTTCCCTGTCGGTGGATACAACGTCTGCACGATCGTCGCGACTACGGGTGCGCCGACTGCCATCGACTTCACCACTGCGACAGGCGCGATCGTGGAGCGGCTGCGCGGACGCGGGTTGCGTACGGGAATCGGGGTACCGATCAACGTCGACGGCCGGACGTGGGGAGCTGTAATCATCGGCGGTACGGGGCGTGTATTCGAGAGTGACGTCGAGGACTGGTTGACCGACTTCGCAGACCTGCTTGCAACAGCGGTCTACAACAGTGAAACCAGGCGCGAGCTCACACGGTCCAGGGCGCGCGTCGTGGCTGCAGCCGATCAAGCCCGCCGAACCATCGAACGTGACCTGCACGACGGGGCGCAACAGCGGATCGTCTCTCTCGGGATGGAGTTACGCGGCGCTCAGGCCGCAGTTCCCGACGGGTTCGACGAGCTGCGAATCAGCTTGGACCGCACCGTTGAAACACTGGCGCAAGTCAATACCGATCTTCGTGAACTCTCGCGAGGGATTCACCCGGCCATCCTGTCCCGCGGCGGTCTCGCGCCGGCGCTGAAGACTTTGGCTCGCCGCAGTCCGATCCCGGTCGCGCTCACAGCCGAGATCGTCACCCGGCTACCCGATTCCGTGGAAGTCGCGGCGTACTACGTTGTAGCCGAAGCGCTCACCAACACCGCGAAATATGCCGACGCGTCCGTGGTCACGATCGCGGCCGTCTCGCAAGAGGGTCGTCTGGATCTCACCGTCAGTGACGATGGCAAGGGGGGCGCAGACGCCGACAGCGGTTCGGGTCTGATCGGGCTGCAGGACCGCGTTGCCGCGGTTGGGGGAACTCTGACGATCTCGAGCCCGGTCGGTGGTGGCACCACCATTACCGTTCGAATCGATCCCACTACCAGTTAGCCGGTAGTGGGATCCCCGGATAGCACTCCCCCCACAATGGAAGCCAGCAGCGACGACATCGCTCCCGAAGTGGACGAATGTTCTTGTTACCCACCGAGAACCTTTCGCCCAGGAGGACATCATGCCGTACATCACCACTTCCGACGGAACCGAGATCTACTACACCGAACAGGGCACCGGAAGGCCTGTGCTGCTCAGCCACGGCTGGCCCCTTTCCTCGGACGCCTGGCAGTTGGAACTCAAGGTGCTCGCCGACGCCGGTTACCGTGCCATCGCACACGACCGTCGCGGCCACGGCCGGTCTTCGAAGACCTATCAGGGTAACGACATGGATACCTATGCCCGTGATCTGGCTGAACTCGTCGAGGCCCTCGACCTCCACGATCTGACGCTCGTCGGTCACTCGACCGGAGGCGGCGAGGTCGTTCGGTACGCAGCGCAACACGGCGCAGGGCGTGTTGCCAAGGTGATCACCGCCGGCGCCGTTCCGCCGATCATGGTGAAGTCGGAGAACAACCCGGAGGGCACACCGATCGAAGCGTTCGACGACATCCGCTCCGGAGTTCTCACTGACCGTTCGCAGTTCTATCGCGACATCGCCGAGCCGTTCTTCGGCGCAAATCGCGAAGGGTCGAACGTGTCCCAGGGTGCGAAAGACGATTTCTGGCGCCAGGGAATGCTGGTCAATCTGGCAGCTGCCTACGACTGTGTCAAGGCGTTCTCGGAGACGGACTTCACCGAGGACTTGAAGGCGTTGACCGTTCCCGTCTTCATTGCGCAGGGTGACGACGACCAGATCGTTCCCATCGGCGCGGCCGCCCTCAAGGCAATCGAATTGGTCAAGGACGGCACGTTGAAGATCTACAAGGGTGCGCCGCACGGAATCTACGGCGACTACCAGAAGGCTTTGGACGCAGACATTCTCGACTTCATCGCCAAGTAAGTCATTCAACCCAGGCCGGTGGCGACCGAAAGGTCACCACCGGCCTGTGCGTGAAAGAGTCCCGCCCCGTCCGGAGACGGGAGCGGGACTCGGGTATCAGCGAACTCGTCAGCGCGTCAGACAGCTTCCTTTGCCGCCTGCGCTGCGAGGGTGAGCGCGATGTCGACGATCATGTCCTCCTGGCCACCCACCAGACGACGACGTCCGGCTTCGAGCAGCAGTGTGCGAACGTCGATTCCGTAGCGCTCCGACGCAGCCTCGGCGTGGCGCAGGAAGCTCGAGTACACGCCTGCGTAGCCCAGTGTGAGGGTTTCGCGATCGACGCGGACCGGCCGATCCTGCAGCGGACGGACGATGTCGTCGGCAGCATCCTGCAGCGCGAACAGGTCGCAGCCGTGCTCCCACTCCTCGATGTTCGCGACGGCGATGAACGCTTCGAGGGGGCAGTTACCGGCACCGGCGCCGTGCCCGGCCAGCGAAGCATCGACGCGGGTGACGCCGTTCTGCACGGCCACAACGGAATTGGCAACCGAGAGTGAGAGATTCTCATGGGCGTGGATACCGATTTCGGTGCCCTCGTCGAGGATGTCGCGGTATGCGCGAACACGATCCGCGACGTCGTTCATCACCAGGCGCCCACCCGAGTCGGTGACGTAGACGCAATGCGCGCCATACGATTCCATCAGCTTGGCCTGCTTCGCCAACTCCTCGGCCGGTGCCATGTGGCTCATCATCAGGAAGCCTGAGACGTCCATGCCGATTTCACGGGCAGTCTCGATGTGCTGCGCGGAGACGTCGGCCTCGGTGCAGTGGGTGGCAACGCGAACGGAGCGTACACCCAGTTCGTAGGCATGCTTGAGTTCACTGATCGTGCCGACGCCGGGCAGTAGCAGCGTGGTGAGGCGAGCGTGCTCGAGTACCTCGGCTGCTGCTTCGATCCATTCCCAGTCGGTGTTCGAGCCGGGACCGTAGTTGAGCGAGCCACCAGCGAGGCCGTCACCGTGCGCAACTTCGATCGCGTCGACGCCGGCAGCGTCGAGAGCTGTGACGATCCGCTTGACGTCGGTCGGCGAAATGCGGTGGCGGACAGCGTGCATGCCGTCACGAAGGGTGACGTCCTGGACGAAGATCTTGCGGTTGCTCACTTGGTTGCTTCCTTCTGCTGGGCGATGCGCTCCGCGATCTGCATTCCGGCGGACGTCATGATGTCGAGATTGCCGGCGTACGCAGGCAGGTAGTGTGCAGCGCCCTCGACCTCGAGGAACACCGACACCTGGTGTGTAGGGCGATTGCCGTCGACGAGCAACGTCTCGACCGGTTGGTCGGCCGGGATCTCGGTGATCTGGACTTCCTGCTTGAGGCGGTAGCCCGGGACGTATGCCGAGACGTCGCCGACCATCTTCTCGATCGACTGACGGATCTCGTCGTGAACAGCCGGATCCGGCGCGTCGACGAGGCAGAAGACCGTGTCGCGCATGATGAGCGGCGGCTCAGCGGGGTTGAGGATGATGATGGCCTTGCCGCGACGAGCGCCGCCGACTGCCACGATCGCCTCGGACGTGGTCTCGGTGAACTCGTCGATGTTGGCGCGCGTTCCGGGACCGGCCGACTTGGAGGCGATGGACGCGACGATCTCCGCGTACGCCACCGGAACCACCCGAGAAACAGCGGCAACCATCGGGATGGTGGCCTGGCCGCCACACGTCACCATGTTGACGTTGGGTGCGTCCAGGTGCTCGTCCGCGTTGACGGCCGGTACGACGTACGGTCCGATCGCGGCAGGTGTCAGGTCGATCATGCGCTTGCCGAGGGGAGCCAACCGCGCGTTGTTGGCGACGTGAGCCTTTGCCGAGGTGGCGTCGAAGACGATCTCGATCTCGTCGAAGTTCGGCAGACCGACCAGGCCTTCGACACCTTCTGCCGTGATCGGCACGTTCAGACGCGCCGCGCGGGCGAGGCCGTCCGACGCGGGGTCGATACCGACCATCGCGCCCATCTCCAGGTAGTCGGAGTTCCGCAGCACCTTGATCATGAGATCCGTGCCGATGTTGCCCGATCCGATGATCGCGACCTTGACCTTGCTCATGCGTTGTCCTCTTCGCTGGAAAAACTGGTGGTGACGGAACCGAGTCCGGAGACGGTCACGGTGACTTCGTTGCCCGCGGTGACCGGCGCCATGGGGCCGAGTGCGCCGGACAGGATCACCTGGCCTGCGGTCAGCGGCTGCCCCAACTCGCGCGCCGTGCGGGCGAGCCAGACGACGGCTTCGATCGGATCGCCCAGGCAGGCGGTTCCGACGCCGGTGGACACCTCGGTGCCGTCGACGGACATCGACATGACGACGCCGGCGGGTTCCACCTCGTCGAGGGTGCGGCGTTCGGTTCCCAGGACGTAGACGCCCGAGGACGCATTGTCGGCGACGGTGTCACCGAACTTGATGTCCCACGACTCGATGCGGCTGTCGCAGATCTCGATCGCGGCGACGGCGTAGTCGATCGCGCCGCGAACCTGGGCGCTGTCCAGTGGCCCGTCCACGAGGTCGGCGCCGAGGACGAAGGCCACTTCCGCTTCGACCTTGGGCTGGATCAAACGACTCATGGGGATGGCGCCGCCGGCCGGGAACTCCATGTCGGCGTACAGCACACCGAGGTCGGGCTGGTCGACACCGAGCTGCTGCTGGACTGCCACCGAGGTCAAACCGATCTTGCGGCCTACGACCACGGCACCCGCCTGCCGACGGATTTCGTCGACGCGACGCTGGACGGCGTAGGCGGCGACGAGGTCGTCGGCGCCGATCAGATCGCGCACTGGCGCGCAGGGAGTACCGCTCGCGATGGCGGCTGCGAGGCGGTCCGCAGCAGCTGCGATGTCGGTCTCGCTAGCTGTACTGGTATTCGTGGGCTGGCTCATGGCCACTACTTTCGCCGCGGCACCGAGATTGCGCCAGGGAACTGTCTCACTCAGCGATACGCTGGGCAGGTGACTGGCAGCGCAAACCTCGACACCGTGCTCGGCAAGGCGGTGACGATCCTGCGCGCCTTCCGGGCCGACGACCACGTGTTGCCTCTGGCCGCCCTGGTCCAGCGGACGGGTCTGCACAAGGCAACCGTGCACCGCCTGGCCAACGAACTGGTCGCGAACCGGTTACTCGACCGACTCGACGGCGGTTACCGACTCAGCGGCGGCCTCTTCGAACTCGGCATGCTCGCCTCCCTCGAACGCAGTCTTCTCGAGATGGCAATGCCTTTCCTCCAGGACTTGTACGAGCGGACCCACGAGACAGTTCACCTGGGGGTCCGTGACGGCCACGACGTCGTGTACGTCGCGAAGATCGGCGGCCATCGACAAGCCAACTCCCCTTCTCGGACCGGCGGCCGGATACCGCTGTATTGCACCGCAATCGGAAAGGCGCTCCTTGCTTTCTCCGACAACGAATTTCGCCGCGAAGTGTTGTCGGAACCGATGACGCGCCGAACCCCGCACACGATTGTCGCGCCCGGCATTCTCAACACCCAACTGAACAGAGTGGTCGAGACCGGCATTGCGTTCGAGCGCGAGGAATCGGCGCCGGGTCTTGCGTGTGTTGCGGCACCGGTATTCGGTGTCAACGACAAACCCGTTGCCGCCATCAGCGTCACCGGTCCCACCAGCCGCTTCGTCCCCGAGAGCCAAGTGTCCTACGTGCGCGCTGCGGCCGCAGGCCTACACAGCACGATCGCTCGTCGCGAACGATTGCGGTGACCTTGCCGTCCCGACCTGGACGAGTCCGGTCAGGGCCTGCGGCAACGGACCCTCGTGCAAGACGCCGAGACGTTGGGTGGCGCGGGTGAGGGCGACATAGAGCTCCGACGCACCGCGCGGGCCGTCGGCAATGATCCGCTCCGGTTCCACGACAAGCACGGCATCGAATTCCAAGCCCTTCGTTTCCGAAACCGGCACAGCGCCCGGCACATCCGCAGGCCCGATGATGATGCTCGTACCTTCGCGTCCGTCCTCGTCCTGATTGAATTCGTCGACGGCGGAGGCTAGTTCGTCGGCGGAGATTTGTCTTGACCACGGTTGAACCCCGCAGGCGCGGACGGACTCGGGTGGTTGGACTCCCGGCGCGAACTCGGCGAGCAATGCGGCGGCGACGCTCATGATCTCGGCCGGAGTGCGGTAGTTCACCGACAGTGATCGGTAGATCCAGCGACCGGGGACGTACGGCTCCATCATCGTCGCCCACGAGCGGGCACCTGCGGGGGAACGTCGTTGCGCGAGATCGCCTACCACCGTAAAGGACCGGTCCGGGCAACGGCGCATCAGGACCCGCCAGTCCATCTCGGACAGTTCTTGTGCCTCGTCGACGACGATATGCCGGTACGTCCAGTCTCTGTCTGCAGCAGCGCGTTCGGAGAGTTCCCGGGTGTCACGTTCGACGAAACGGTCTGCCAGGTCCTCGGCGTACAGCATGTCCTGGGCGAGAAGATGGTCTTCGTCGTCCATCAGGTCTTCGCGACTGATCATCATGTCCAGCACGCCCGCCGCATACGCGGCCTCGTCCTGGCGTTCGCGTTCGGCGCTCTGATCCACGGGCTTGTCCCGGCCGAGCATGTCCACCAATTCGTCGAGAAGCGGAACGTCGGACACGGTCCAGGCATCGCCCTCTCGGCGCATCAGTGCCCCGTCTGTGCCTGCCATGCGTAGGCGTTCTGAAGAAGTAAACAGCTGTGTCAGTAAGTCTTTCGGTGTCAGGATCGGCCAGAGTGCGTCGAGCGCTGCGGCAAACGCGTCATTCTCCGCCAACTCTGCGGTCAGATCTGCGCGCACTTGCTCCCACGCTTCACGGTCACTGCGGGTCAACCATCCCTTTCCGATACGCGCTATCGCCCGTTCGGTCAGTGCCCAGGTGAGGACTTCGGTGAACACCGTGCGAGCGTCGTTGTGGGGGAGCATGCTCGCGCGGGCTTCTTCTCGGGCCCACTCCGTGGTTTCGGCGTCGATCCGCACTGTGACGTCTGCCAGGTCGATCGACAGTGGGCTCTCGGGCAGTCGCTGCCGATCGGCGATCGCCGCGCTGAGCACGTCCAGGATCTTCAGCGAACCCTTGAGTTCAGCGGCGTCCGGGGTGTCCTCGGCGGTGACGTGTAGGCCGGGGACAAGATCACCCGTGGTCATGAACACCACATCGGACTCGCCGAGTGACGGCAGTACGCGGCCGATGTGGTTCAAGAATGCCGGGTTGGGCCCGACTACGAGAACTCCGTGACGTTCCATACGCTCTCGCTGTGTGTAGAGAAGATAGGCGACGCGGTGCAAGGCGACGACGGTCTTCCCGGTGCCAGGGCCACCCTCGATCACCAACACTCCAGGGTGCTCGAGACGGACGATGTCGTCCTGCTCGGCCTGGATCGTGGCCACGATGTCCCGCATGCCCTCACCTCGCGGTGCGTTGACCGCCGCGAGCAGGGCGGAGTCCCCGCGGGCGTCGCGTTCACCACCCTCGAGCCGCCCGAGTACCTCGTCGGTGAAATCGACCACGCGTCGACTGCGTGTGTGGAACTGACGGCGTCGACGCATGTTCTCCGGGTTCGCAGCGGTGGCGACGTAGAACGGGCGAGAGGCCGGCGCCCGCCAATCGAGCAGTACCGGTTCGAAGTCGTCGTCCGCGTCCAGAAGGCCGATCCGTCCGATGTACGAAGTCTCACCGGACAGCGAGTCCAACCGGCCGAAACACAGTCCGTTGTCGGCTACATCCAGCCTTTTCACCTCTTTGGCAAGCGCGCGTACCTCTGCATCGCGTTCCATGAGTGCTTCGCCGTTTCCGCGCAGAGCGGTGCTGTACCGACCCTTGACTCGGGCCCGTTCGGCGTCGAGCCGCGCGTAGAGCCCCTCCACATAGTTTCCGCTCGGATTGCAGTTCGTCTTCGTATCCCTGAGTTGGCACATGCCCTCACTTCCGCTGGCTGTTCCGATCCCGTAGTCGGTCGTGCGGGATCGGAAGAGCCATTCTGCGGCACTACCCGGGCCTTGCCGCAAGCCCCCCGGTGGGCTATATATTGATAGTGGAAGGGAGCGTTGATCGCCCCGAAATCCACCCGCAGCCCCCGCCACAATCTCTCGTCGAACCATCGATGTAAAGGCGCTCTGCCTTGTCTTTGTTTGGCCCCCGAATGCCACGGGTACAGACAGGTGGCCGGTATTCCAAAATCGGTCGCCCTCATGAACTTACGTGGAGCGAGGGATTGTGAAGGCGATACTGGCAACCGCTGTGAGCATCCTGCTGGTGTGTGCCCTGGCCGTCGCGGTGTTGCTGTTCTTTTCCGGGTCACCTCGCGAAGGCACTTCGCACGAGCTGGCCGATACGGTTCACACGATCGGTGGGAAGCCGACAACCTGCACCGATTTGTTCGGTGAAACATGCAGCTTTGCTTTGCAGTCGGACTACAACCAGTGGGGACAAAACCTCGAGAGTTTTGTCAATGCCGGGACTCTCGGACCTTTCGCCCGCAACATCGGCTTCGTGGCGGAGGCGAAGCTGAGCTTGCAGGCATGCGAGGTCAGCGCAACCGCTGGCCGGACGATTCTGGATTTCTACAATCTCGCCGGGATCGACAACCCTGCGGCCACAACCACCGACCTCTTCCCCTTCTGGAACGAGTCCCGCCAATTCCTGTGCCCGGTCGACAGTGTCTGAGACTGCTGATTGCTACTCGAGGCCCGACTGAATGCGTCGCGCACGTAGCGCTGAAGGAATACGTAGATCAGGAAGATCGGCGATATGAATACCGCTGGTTCGAAATTCGAACTGGTGCAACAACTGGTGACGACGATTGTTCCTCGAGCGTCGCCGTTCGCGCCCGAAGCGGCACAGGTTGAAACAACGTCGTAGTTCGACTACTGGGGGTCATGCTCCGCGCCTTGTCCGTGCACGGATGTTTATGCGAATTTCGACCGGGTAGGGCTTCTTGTGTGGGAATCCTGCGCGGCAGGAATCTCGAGCGCGAATCCGAAACGACCTGGAGGAACAACGTGACAGACGACAAGAGCGGCCCCAGCGAGGGCATCAAAGGCGTCGTAGAGGACGTCAAGGGCAAGGCCAAGGAAGCCGTTGGTGCGGTCTCCGGGAACGACAGTTTGACCCGAGAGGGCCGCGCCCAGCAGGACAAGGCGGAGAGCCAGCGGGAGGTCGCGAAGAAAGAGGCAGAAGCCGAGAAGGCTCGCGCGGAAGCTGCTGCAGACGAAGCGCGGCAGAAGTCCGAGCAATAGCCCCGACGCACTCGTCACCCTCGGCCTGGAATTGACCCCAGCCCGGGGGTGAGTCGTGGCTTCGTGTTCAGATTGAAATCTCTACTTTCTTACGGCGTAACAGAATTCGTGCGCCCAGCATCATGATCAAGAGGAGCTGTTCGATGCCTTCATCCCAGTCCGTCCCAGGTGTACCGGCCCCGAAAACGCCGGACCTGACAGAGCCGGTCAAGCCTCGACAGCCGTTGCCTCCCAAGGACGATCAGAGGCAACCGGAGGTGCGTACCGTAGCGGGTGCCGAGGGGAAGGTGAAGGGAAACGGTCGCGGCCAGCGGGGTGAGTACCTCACCACCGCAACCGGAACACGACTCTACGAGACCGACCACTCACTCACTGCGGGTGAGCGGGGCCCGACTCTTCTTCAAGACCACCACCTTCGTGAGAAGATCACGCATTTCGATCACGAGCGAATTCCGGAGCGAGTCGTCCACGCTCGCGGCGCGGCCGCACACGGTACGTTCCTGGCAAACGGCGCAGCCGAAAACATCTGTAAAGCTTCGGTTTTCGCTTCAGGTGCCCGAACCCCGGTATTCGTGCGGTTCTCGACGGTTCTGGGTTCACGCGGTTCGGCGGACACCGTACGTGACACACGCGGCTTCGCCACAAAGTTCTACACCGATGAAGGTGTCTTCGATCTGGTGGGCAACAACATCCCGGTGTTCTTCATCCAGGACGGAATCAAATTCCCTGACATCATCCATGCCGCGAAACCCCACCCGGACCGCGAGATTCCGCAGGCACAGAGCGCTCACGACACCTTCTGGGACTTCGTGTCGCTGCACACCGAAGCCACCGCGCACACATTGTGGAACATGTCCGATCGAGGCATCCCGCGCTCCTATCGCATGATGGAGGGCTTCGGCATTCACACATTCAGGCTCGTGAACGCCGACGGCGAGACGAATCTTGTGAAATTCCACTGGAAGCCGGCAGCCGGAGTGCATTCACTCGTGTGGGAGGAAGCTCAGATCGCAGGTGGTGTGGATCCAGACTTCCACCGACGCGATCTTGCCGACGCCATCGAGGCAGGCGCATATCCGTCCTGGGATCTGGGGGTGCAGGTATTTCCTGATACCGAAGACGAAATGTTCGAAGGCATAGATCTTTTGGATCCCACCAAAATTGTTCCCGAAGAACTCGCGCCGGTTCAGGTCATCGGAACGATGACACTCGACGCCAATCCGACCAACTTCTTCGCCGAGACCGAGCAGGTGGCATTCCATCCAGGCCACTTGGTTCCGGGCGTCGACATCACCAACGATCGACTCCTGCAGGCACGTTTGTTCTCGTACCTCGACACCCAGATCACGCGACTCGGCGGTCCTAATTTCGATCAGATCCCAATCAACCGTCCTCACGCGCCCGTCAACGACATGCTTCGCGACGGCTTCCACCAGGACGGTGTGCATACCGGGATCGCGCCGTACCATCCCAATTCGTTGGACGGTGGTTGCCCGTTCTTGGCCTCGGCAGACAGCGCTGCGTATATCGAGGTGCCCGAGGAAGTTTCAGGGCGCAAGGTGAGGCAGGCGCCGGCATCGTTCGACGATCACTTCTCGCAAGCTCGACTCTTCTATCGCAGTCTCTCCCCTGTCGAACAGGAGCACGTCGCGCAGGCGTATACCTTCGAATTGGGGAAGTGCTACGAGGAGAACATCAAGGCCCGGAATCTGGGCATCTTGGCGAACATCGACGCGGGTCTCGTTTCGATCGTCGCACAGGGGCTTGGCCTTCCGGTTCCCGAACCGACGGAGCCGTTGAGCGATCCGGAGCCCAGCCCTGCACTGTCCCAGTTAGGTGCGGAATGGCCCGTCGAGGGAAGGATCATCGCACTACTGGTCGACGAGAACTCCGACCTCGACACGGTTGTCGGCGTTCGAGACAAGATCTTCGACGCCGGGATGGTGCCTCTGATCCTCGGCCCGCACGGCGGAACCATCGGGGACGGCGACGACGCGGTGACGGTGCAGCGGACTTACCTCACAGCTCGTTCGATCGAATTCGATGCAATCCTGTTGAGCGGCGACGTCTCTCGGATCGGCGAGGGCAAGTTGGATCCCCGGGTGGAGACTTTGCTGAACGAAATGTACCGGCACAGTAAGGCGATTGGTGGTTGGGGCGAGAGTATGAGCGCGCTGGCCGCTGCCGGCATCGACGAGTCTGCATTGGGAGTCGTCGTCGATGCCGACGCGGAAGGGGCCCTCGCCTCGCTGGCTCAGCTTCTGAAGACGCACCGCGTGTGGGGGCGTTTCGAGGTTCCGCCCACCTCTTGAGGGTCGACGTACGTTCGAACTTGCGGTGTGGCCGAATTGGCAGTTCGGCCACACCGTCGGCGTGAAGACGAGTGAAGGGACGAAACAGTGGCTTCCAAGGACTCACAACCTCAGCTCAAAGATCGAGAACTCTACGAAGAGCTACGGGAAAAGGGCGATTCCAAGGAGAAAGCGGCCCGGATCTCCAATGCGGCCGCGAACCGGGGGCGGTCGAACATCGCCAAGTCCGGTGGCCAGTCCTCATCGTACGAGGAGCGGACGGTGGACGATCTGAAGAAACGTGCGAAGGAACTCGATCTGCGCGGCTACTCGAAGCTGAACAAGGGCGAGCTGATCGAGAAACTCCGTAATCACTGAGTCGTATTCTGCTTGTGCAGAATACGACTCCAGCGTTCGGTTCAGTGACCTTCTTGATCGAAGAGCTCCTGACCTTCCAGTCGCTTGACCCGGCGGTGTTCCATCAAGATGACCACTGTCCCGACGATGAAGGACACCACGCAGACGATGCCGGCAATGATCGCCCATCCGCGAAATCCGTAACCCGCTGCCACCAAGGTCAACCCGAGTGTTGCCAGGCCCAGTCCGATCAGCAGGTATCCGGGGTAGTTGCGGCCGTCGCTGATTGCCTCCCCGACGTGCGATCGATTGGTGTGTTCGTCATCTACCGGTGAACTCCCGCTCGTGTTGGTCACAGCACACTCCATCCTGAGTTCGTGAAGACTTGCGATTTGCCGCTTGTCGTCGGTTCACAGGGCAACTACCCGATCGGTGGGTGGGTGAAACCGGTCGAGTAGTGCCGAAAAGGCGGAGAAGGTCGTAGGCTCGAAGCACCGGATGTGGAGGAACACCGGTGCAAGGAAGTCCTATGAATACGAAGCCGACTCCCGACCTGTTCTCCGTAGGTACACCGACTCTCGGTGTGGAGGAAGAGTTCTTGCTCTGCGATCCGCAGACTGGGCATCCCAGTCTGCGTAACGTCGAAGTTGCGGCCGCCGGGCGAGAACTCGGTATCTCGCTGCAACTCGAACTCACACGCTGTCAGGTGGAGACGTCCACTTCGATCGGAAGTCATATTCGTGATCTTCGTGATCAACTCTGTGAATCTCGTGCCGTCACCGCCGACGCCGCTGCTCGCGTGGGTTGTCAACTCATCGCAGTCGGGACGCCGTTCTACGATCCGCCGGTCGACGAGATCACTCAGAAGTCGCGATATCAGCGAATGGCCGGTCAATTCGGTGTGATCACCGAAGGTGTGATGTGTGGATGCCACATTCATGTGGGTGTGGAAGATCGAGAACGATCGGTCCAGATCGTCAATCATCTGCGCCCATGGTTACCGACCTTGCTGGCGTTGACGGCGAACTCCCCGATCAGCGGCGGACGCGATACCGGCTATGCGAGTTGGCGTTACGTTCTGTTCGGCAGATGGCCCAGTTCGGGCCCGCCACCCTACTTCGAGTCCGTGGGGCACTACGAAGATGCTGTTGCAGCGATGCTGGAGACAGGGGTCATTCTCGATCCACACATGGTCTATTGGGACGTGCGCATGTCGGATCACCTTCCCACCGTGGAGATTCGGATCAGCGACGTGCCTGCCACCGTCGAGGAGACGCTGACTCTGGCCACGCTGGTACAGGCCCTTGTCGGCACCGCATCCGCCGCGATCACCAAAGGTGAGGCGGCGCCCGCTGTGGATCATGAGTTACTCCGGGCGGCTTGCTGGCGGGCGGCACGCGACGGACTCGACGGGAGGTCGCTGGACGTGCAATCCGTGCGTTTGCTGACCGCCCACCAGGCAGTTCGGCGATTGGTGGATCATGTCGAACCTGCTCTGACCGCATTCGGCGAGTTCGAGCAGGTCACGGCTTCCTTGGACAAGGTCTTCAGCAATGGAAACGGGGCGATCGTGCAGCGCCGTCAACTCGCGCGTCGGTCACGTGTGGCTGATGTGATCGACGAATGTGCCCGACGCACTTTCGAAGGGTGCAGTTCGCACGGGAGCAGTGAGATGTAGGCAACGGGGAGGCGTTGACTTCCAATTTTGTGCCGAGTTCACTGGAAATGAGGACTTGTCGACTCCCCCGTGCAGAAATCATCCCGTCTGTAGGTCGCGTCGCGAGTTGCATACTGGCGAAGGGTTGGTCATGAAAAACGAATCTGGCGAACGGGCGTCCGAAGAACCTCAGTCTGCGCGTGGAGCCCCGGGCTCCCGAGGCACGGGCTCGGATGAACCCGGAGGCGGTCCGGTAGATCGCCCTTCCGGCTCGTTCGACGACGAGGTGACGATCTCGGGGGTAGAAGGAACCGCGACAACTCCCGCCGAGCCCACCGCATCCGAACCGACTGTGCCGCCCTACGAGGGACGCCAGGAGGCCGCAAAGAAGTCGGCCTTCAAGGCGGCTGAGAGTTCTGGTGGACCGAATACGGGAGGGGCCGGCGAACCTGTCGTCGATTCTGAGTTCAAGGCACCACCGGCGGAAGAGACTCCCGGAGGACGAACTGCATCCCCTGCAGACGAGCAACCCGCCGCGGAGACGACTGAATCGGCTTCCAGCGAAAGCGGAGTGGGGCCGGCACATCAAACCGGCGTAGGGAGGAGCGAAGACAAGAAAACGTGATGATCTGACAGATCCATCGTGTTGCACGTTCACGGCGGTGCGTAGGACGTGCATTCCTGCTGCATCGATCATCTTGCTGCTTAGGCCAGCTTGTGTCGATCACACGGCCCGAGGGACAACATATGAACGACGATCCACGCCCCGCGCTTCCGTCGGACAAGGACCTCGACGCGCTGTGCAGTCGGCTGGCTACCTTGGTCGAAGAGCGCGGCCTCACAGTCGCCACGGCGGAATCGCTGACTGCCGGGAACATCGCCGCGCACCTGGGGAAGGCGCCGAACGCCGGATCGTGGTTTTGTGGTGGGATCGTCGCGTACACCCGAGCGGTCAAGCATTCCCTACTTCATGTTCCTGACGGGCCAGTGGTCTGCGAGGAGGCTGCCCGGGTCATGGCACACAGCACTGCCACGCTGATGGGTGCGACTTTGACGCTGGCCGTCACCGGCGAAGCCGGACCGGATACCCAGGAGAACGATCCACCCGGAACTGTCTGGTTCGGAGTCGTCGACCATGGGACCGCTGAAACGGAGAAGCGGGTTTTCTCCGGCGGCCCCGAAGCCGTCCTGGGAGCAACTGTCGAGCACGCGATCCAACTACTTCTGCGTCACGCATCCGGTCGTCACACACCGAGTTCGAGAGTTGTGAACTAGTCGAGTATTCAACTTTTCGAACGGTTCTTCTTGTGACGACCCGTATGTTTCGCGGGTGCCTGCGCGGTTGGAACCAGATGACCGGCGGCCGTATATTTCTCGACTACGAGGTTCTTGCTGACTCCCCGGTTGGCATCCACTGCGCAAGTGATTGCTTCCTTGTCGGAGTTGAAAGGTTCCTCCGTCGAAGAGCCGTCGGGCATCGTGATCTTGTACCGATCCATCCGTCGACTATTGCGGGTTGATCCGTCTCCGACAACCCGTGCTCACGGAAATATCGGCCTGGCGGATCATATAGATCAGCGAGTCCAATAGTCTTCGGGCCTTTTACCTGAACGGAATCCGTAGTGCTCGAGCATCGCTGTTGCTTCCGGGAAGTTGGCTGCCAGAGCTTCGGGCACATGGGCATCGCTTCCGAATGTCACCGCTTTGCCTCCCTCTGCGCTCCACCACTGGGGTATCCAGGGCCAGAGCCGACGCGTATTCATCTCAAGGGCCCGGCCGCTGTCGGCGATGGCGCGCATGGCATTTCGGAATCCGTCTTCGAATCGGTGGGGATCGAAAGGTCCGGCGCTTTCGGTCGGCCATGCGCGCACCGCGTAGTCGATGTGGGTGAACACTTCGAAGACGCGGGAACCCGCGACCATGCGCGGAATCTCTTCCAGGTACGCCCACATCACCTCGTCAGCGCCCCAAATTCGGAACAGAGTGTTCGGTTCACTCCGATCTTCGCCGACTTCGAGCGTGTGCAAGGAACCCAATACTCGGTCGATGCCGCCGAGATCGAGGAATTGCGCCGCTTGCGCTTCGTGCAGGTTCGGTTGTCCGAACTCGACTCCGGTGAGAATCTGCAATTCAGGAAAACGGTGTCGGCATCGGTCGATGCTGTCGAGATAGCCGTCGATGTCGAGGATCGGTGCGTGAAGGTAGCCGTCAGCGGTGAGGAGGTGGCGTTGGTGGGGCAGCAGGTCTGCGGCGGTTGTGCGCCAACGGTCGTCGAAGTCGAGATGCTCGGTGAACACCAACGCCGGCAATCCGATTGCTTCGGCACGCGCGCAAGTCTGTTGCATTCGCCCGGAAGCGTCGGACTGTGGTCCGCCGGTGTCCCACGACCACTCGCTGTGAACATGACTGTCCGCGGGTAGTTGCATGTTCAGTTCGTACCAGAGCCCGGGAGTTGTGGTGTGATTACAGTTCGGGCTGGCGTACGAAGTCGCTCTGTGCGTGGGTACCCCAAACTTCGGAGGACTGAGTCTCGGGTTCGCTGTCCAGCTTTCGAACGTCGTGAATGAATTCCACACCGTGCAGTTCGTCGGACGGAACCGACAGAAGCTTGCACGTGGTGCTGACGAAGAATCGCTGGACATCTTCCAGCTCGAGACGCCCACCGGGCCGGTACCAATGCGCGACCCCGGTGCACATCTCGAGTATCGCGAGTCGGCTCAATGCAAGATCTTCGATGTCGAAGGCACCCACGCGTTGGCCGCGTTCGAGGATCTGTCCGAAAAGAAGCTCGTACTCGTCGCGTAGCGTCTGCAACTCGATGCGGTTGTCGCCGGTCAACCCGCGCATCTCGTACTCGGCAACGCGGGCAGTCAGTTGGTTGACGGCGGTAATGCCGACGTGGGACGACACCAGGCCGGCGAGCTGGACTACGGGATCGGCGCTGCGGCGCATTGCCCGCTCTCCCGACTGCGTCAACTCGTCGAGGCACGACCGAATGATCGAAGCCAACAGAGACTCTTTGCTGCCGACGTAGTGGTAAAGCGTTGCCGAGTTGATGCCGGCTTCTGCTCCGAGTTCACGAATGCCGGTGGCGGCGAACCCTTTCGTCGCGAACAGCGTGACTGCCGCCCGTTGTACGCGCCCCAGGTCCATGATCCTCATTTCGGTTGGTTGCCCAATCATGCTAGCATCGCCGCCGAAATCGACTGGTCGCCAATCAATTGATTGATAGCTATCTGTGTACTGGTCAATTGCAATTCGATTCATCAATCGATCGATTGAAAAAAGCTTGACTGTGCCTTGGGTCACTGCATAGTGTCCTAGTCGAGCCTCCCTCTCGGTGCGCGAGCTAACAGGGCACTCCATACAAGGAGCAATGACATGAACGACGCGAATCCCCCATCTCCCGCAACTGTCGACAGGCCAGCCCTGCGGCGGGTGGCCGGATCAGTTCTGGTCGGCACCACGATCGAGTGGTACGACTTTCAGATCTACGGCGCCTCCGCAGCTTTGGTCTTTGCGCCGCTGTTCTTTTCGGGCGCAGATCCCGCACTCGCGACGATTCTCTCCTTCGCCACCTTTGCGGTCGGCTTCCTGGCGCGGCCGCTCGGTGGCGTTGTGATGGGCCACTTCGGGGACCGCATCGGACGCAAGAAGGTCTTGGTTCTTGCACTTCTTCTGATGGGAGCCGCGACGTTCCTGGTCGGCGTTCTTCCGACGTCCAACCAGATCGGTGTATGGGCTCCGATTCTTCTTGTATTGCTGAGGCTGATCCAAGGCTTCGGCGTCGGCGGTGAGTGGGGCGGCGCAGTTCTGACTGCTGTGGAATACGCACCGAAGAATCGCCGAGGCTTCTACGGCAGCATGCCGCAGGTCGGTGTGCCGGCCGGTCTTCTGCTGGCGACGGCCGTCATGTTCGGCACCAAGGCGCTCACCGGAGACCAATTCCTGGTGTGGGGGTGGAGAATTCCGTTCCTCTTGAGCATCGCGTTGGTCGCAGTCGGACTCTACATTCGCACCGCGTTGGAAGAGACTCCCGCATTCGCTCGCGTGAAGCAGCAGAACACCGCGGTCAAGATTCCGATGGTCGACGCGTTCAAGAACTATCCTCGTCAGATCATTCTTGCCGCAGGTTCGATGATCAGCACGGGCGCTTACTTCTACATCCTCAACACCTACAGCCTGACGTATGCCGACCAGTTCGATCTGCTGTCCGGAAACCTCATGCTCGGCGCGGTCATGGTGTCCGCACTCGTGGCGGTCATCTTCATTCCGATCTTCGGCCAGCTGTCCGAGAAATTCGGCCGACGCCGGATCCTGATGGTCGGCATCACCGGCATGGGTGTGTGGGTCTTTGTTGCCTTTGCCGCAATAGATACCGGCAACTTCTGGATCACCACCGGGGCACTGGCCGTCGGCGCCTTCATGCTCAGCATCTCCTACGGGCCGCAGGCGACGTTCATCGCTGAATTGTTCGACGCTCGGGTGCGGTACAGCGCAGCGTCCATCGCTTTTCAAATCGGTGTGCTCTTGGGTGGTGCAATCGCGCCGATGGTTGCTGCCATGTTGGTCCGCGCAACCGGCGGATCCTTTGCGGTCGCTGTGTATATCGCTTCCCTGTCGGTCATTTCGCTGATCAGCGTCTACTTCGTCCGTGACTCGGACCTCGACGAAGGAAGCCGCGACATGTACATCGATGACAACGGGGCCTATCTGCCGCCAGTCGATCAACGCTCCACGGTTGTCAACTAATAGAGGAAACCTCAATGATCACAAAGAGTTTCGAAGAGATCTCTGTCGGAGACATCGCGGTAACGGACCCGCGGGTCGTCACCGAAGATTATGTGCGAAGCTTCGCCGACCTCACTTGGGACCGTCATCCCCTTCACCTCGACCCCGACTATGCACAGCAAACGCGCTTCGGTCGCCAGATCGCCCACGGCGCTCTCATGCTGTCCACCTTGCTCGGCCTCGTGGAGTTGGATCCTCGTTACCTCCAGTGTTTCTACGGACTTGACCAAGTCAGGTTCCACCGGCCGACGTACCTGGGTGACTCGGTGCATGCGGTGTCGGAAGTGCTGTCGGTGTGCCCTCGCTCGGACGGTGAGACCGCGATCGTGACGTCCAAGGGCTCACTCGTCAACCAAGATGGAGACCTTGTCTTCTCGGGTGACTTCTCCTTCCTGGTAGGCGCGACGCATTCGCTCGGTCTCGAAGTGGGTGCTCAGTGAGCTCTGGGCCGCACTTGTCCTGGTGGCAGGACCTCGAGGCGGAACACTTCGAATGGTCTGTGCCAGAGCACTTCAACATCGCGCATGCATGTGTCGAGGTGCAGAATCCCGATGATCTAGCCCTCGTCGTAGACACCGGTGGACACTGGGCTCGGTACACATTCGGTGAAGTCGCCACGATAAGCCGAAAGTTCGCAACCGTGCTCGCGGATTTCGGCCTGACCTCAGGCGATCGCGTCGGTGTGATGGTCCCACAGGGAATCGAGGTTCTCGCGACTCATCTGGGCGCCTTCCGATCCGGAATGGTCACCGTTCCGCTCTCGGTCAAGTTCGGATCGGATGCATTGGTGCATCGAATGCGTGACTCCGGCGCGAAAGTTCTTGTGGTCGACAAGGACTGCTATGAAAGAGTCGCTGACGGAATCAATGAGATCCCGGGTCTCGAAGCCGTAGTCGTTGTCGGAAGGCTCGATCAGCCCTCCGAATCGACGCCCGTGCAAATCCTCGATTTCCACAGCCTCGTCGACGATGCCGCAGAAAGCACTGAACTGGCAGCCACGGGTCCCGATTCACATGCCATCATCATCTACACCTCGGGAACGACCGGGAATCCGAAAGGCGCCCTCCATGGGCACCGAATCCTTCTGGCGCACATGCCCGGTATGCGGACGGCATTCGACAATGCACCGCAGCGGGGAGACGTCTTCTGGACGCCCGCAGACTGGGCCTGGATCGGTGGTCTGTTCGACGTACTGTTTCCCGCACTTGCGTTGGGATGTCCCGTAGTTGCGACGCCCGACAAATTCACGCCGGCGCGTGCGGTCGAGATTCTGAGCCGTCACAAGGTGACGGGCGCCTTCATTCCGCCCACTGCGCTCAAGCAGATGCGAAGCATCGGCGTCGACAAGACTGCTGCGCGTGGTATTCAGTTGCGGGCATTGGGAACTGGTGGCGAGGCCCTCGGTGACGCACTGCAGGCATGGGTTACGAGCACGCTCGGCGTAGCTGCCAACGAGTTCTACGGGCAGACGGAAATGAATCTGACCATCGGCACGTCGCGGTCGAAGTGGAGTCCCGCCGGCGGCTCGATGGGTCGCGCTTTTCCTGGCTTCGAGGTCACCCTCCTCGATCCGTTCGGCGAGCCGGTCGAGGTAGGTCAGGTAGGTGAGATCTGTGTGAAGGCAGGCAATCCCGGACAGTTCCTCGGCTATTGGAACCAGCCGTCGAAGACCGATGAAAAGGTGTACGACGGTTGGATTCACACCGGTGATCTGGGGCGAACCGATGACGCCGGGAACTTCTGGTACCAGGGGCGCGCCGATGACGTCATTTCGTCCGCAGGGTACCGAATCGGCCCCGGAGAGATCGAAGAGTGCCTGCTTTCGCACGACGAGGTAGCCATGGCAGGTGTCATCGGTGTTCCGGATCCGTTGCGCGGCGAGGCTGTTCACGCTTTTGTCGTACTGTCCGATGGATCGAACTCCTCGGAAGAGCTCCGACAGGAGTTGCAGACCCACGTGAAAAGTCGCCTTGCTTTCTACCAGTACCCCAGGGAGATCACGTTCATCGACAGTTTGCCGCTCACCACTACTGGCAAGATCCTCCGACGTGAACTTCGAGCGTTGGCCAACGCCGCGAACGGGCTCGGCTAGCAGAGGGCTACATGTTGGGCAGGACCACCACGAAGAACCACCCGCTCAGTGCAAGACCGATGAATCCGGTGAAGAGGCCGACTATTGCGTCCCATGGCAGCTGGCGGGCATTCGAGCGCAGATGCCCGCCAAACCTCCTCGGGTGACGTCGGAGCGCAAAGATCCCTGTTGTAATCGCGCCGGCACCCAACAGGATGCCGAAGCCGAAAGCCCAGAACAGGAGCACCGACAGCGCACCGAGCATCTCCGATCTTTCACTCCAGCGCGCGACGAGCTGTGTTTCGGTCGGGGGAGGCCACTTGTGAGAAGGCGTCAGCGCTGCTCCGAAACGGCGGGTGTGGCGACGGATCGACTGGTCGCTGAGAAACATTTTTCACCACCGCAGGAGTTGAGTCGATGTGCTCGGTCGATGAGCCGTTGGTATCTACTCGTCTACCCCGTCTTGGCGGATGTATGCCCCTGAATTCAGGGCTAGGTGTTTGGCGCTTCTTCCCAGGCATTTCCGTTCCACATGATGGCGAGGGGGTATTCGTTGTTCACCCCGTTTTCCCAGTAGTCGATGATGCCGTCTCGCTCGGATTCGAGTTCGATCCAGCCGATGCTGAATCCCCCACGGAGAACGCGTTGAGCCCGTCGGTCGATGTTGTCCAGCGAACTGCAGAGCCCTCGGACTCGGGACTCGATCCAGTCCGCAGAGGGATCGAGGATGGTGATCTCCAAGATGCTCGCGTCGCTCAGCGGAATCTCGATCAGAAGCTCGCCGGAACCTCGTACCTCTCGGGTCGATCGATTCTCGTAGGCGTGCAACAGCTCTCGTGGCTCGAACAACGAGGGGTCGCCACCAGACCGTCGAGACCAACCGAAGCGCGGCACGGACATATTCTCGCCCACGAATCGCAAGAATGTCATTCGATGTGAGCTAGTCATTCGATGTGAACTAGTCATTCGATGTGAACAAGTCATTCGATGTGAACAAGGCCCTCCAGGGCGTCCAGGACCCGATCCAGTCCGAACTCCCACGCCGCCTCGGGGCTGTACGGGGTGTTCTTGGCTTCGCCGGCCGCGCCGCCGACTCGCTGCGCCAATGGGAAGTCGTCGTCGAGGTAAGCGGCCAGACGCTGGTTCCAGGAGGACCACACCTCGGCCATGTCGGCTGCTCGAGGGTCAGGGCGCCGCGCTTGCGCCGAGGATCGGGCGAAGTCGGCTACGAATGTCAGGGCGGAGTCCCGGTCGATGTCGGTCAGTCCCGTGCCGTCGAAGGCATGTAGTTCGTGGTCGTATTTCGCGATGGTTCCCGGACCCAACGCGGCGCGTTGGTCGGTGATGTCGAGGAGCCACCAATGCTCTGCATAGTGGGCAAGTTCTTCCTCGGCGACCCGGCGCACACGTTGGCGCCAGGTCATGTTTCCGTACGGCAGGCGTGGGCCGTTTCCATGTACGGCGTCGACCATGAGCACCAGCAGATCGTCGCGGGATCCGACGTGGGTGTACAGCGCCATTCCCGAGATGCGGAGGTCGGTGGCGAGGCGACGCACGGTCACGGCGTCGAGCCCCTCGGCATCGGCGAGGGCGAGCGCAGCGTCGACCGCCTGCGAGGTCGTGACCTTCGCACGCGGGCCTCGGGCGCCACCCTTCGGCGCGAGGGGGTGATCGCGCCAGAGTAGGTCGATCAGTTCGCGTGCCATCAGTCATCTCCAAGAATCGGGAATACCTCAACCGTGGTATACCTTATACAGTGCATACGTTATGCACTGCACAAGGTTTATGATCATGGAGGCCACGATGAAAATCACCAGCACTGCTCTGTCCTTGAACGTTGCCGACACCGACGCGTCGGCCCGCTTCGCGAAAACCTATTTCGGCTTCACCGAGGCCATGGCCGACGACGGCTTCGTTTCCCTGAATCATCCCGATGCGGGGGTCAACGTGGTCTTCCTGCGCACCGGCCTCGGGACGTTCAAGCCCGACTTCGTCGCAGGTCCAGCCGGGCAGGGCATGCTCATTGCATTCGTGGTCGATGATCTCGACGCCGAGTTCTCCCGCATCGCCGCCGAAGGCGCTTCCGTCGTCACCGAACCGGAGACCGAACCGTGGGGCGAGCGTTACTGCCAGTTCGTCGACCCCAACGGAATCGTGTGGCAACTCGTCCAGTGGATGTGAAGAACCCGAGTGCTCGGCTCGGCGGCGCGCGGCACCGAACGTAACCGAAGGGCGCGTTCGACGGACTGGGCTTGGATCTGGCAATCGGGATCTGACTCGATCGGGGCTCGCGACCCTCACTGTGGTCACCGGACCCTCGTGCCGGCGGAAGGTTTCAGAACTTCTTGCTTCATCGCCGGCGAGACGTAACCGGTGCCGATCTTGACGCCGCCCAGCCACTCGGTGAGGCGCGCTGACTCGGCGTCGAGAGAACGTCGCGCAGACGCCGGCACGGTCTCGAGCAATCGAACGTGCACCACACCGGCCTCGTCTTGGATCCAGCAACCTACGACGCGACCATCGACCCATGCGGTGGTGCCGGCGTTACCGCGGTTATCGAAGAGTTGGTTGCGGTGTGGACCGAGATAGAAGCCGCGGTCCTTCCATCCCATGATCGTCGGGTCGAGCACTGGTAAGAGCGCCACCCAGGGACCCGGATCGGAGACTTCGGCGACACCATCCGGTAGCAACCAACCGGTGCCGCCGCCGCCGAGTGAGACTGCAACGGCATCGAGTTCGGCGAGAGCGGCCCGGACGACCGTCTTCGTCGAGCCCAGCCACCAGACGATGTCGTCTTCCGTCCCAGGTCCGAAGGTGTAGAGCCAGCGTCGGACTATTTCTCGGTATCCGTCCCCGGGTTCGAGGTCGGCGGATTCGAGGTCGGCGCGGCCGTCGTCGAGCCAGTGTCGAGCGAGAGTCCACAGTGGGCGTGAGATGGGGAAGCGGCCGGTGTTGGTGCGCGCATGATGTCTGCGGTCGCCCCTAGCAAGACAGATAGACCGTCGCTGACTCGGTGGCGTGAAGCACCGTCATCGCCCGAGTCGCAGCTTCCGGAGAATCGACGCGGAACGAGGGAGCCAGCGCATGCCGTACGCCGATGCGTGCACGGCGTTCGTCGTCGGAGACATGGCGCATCAGGCCATCGTGCCACAGTCCAGGTGCGAGGTATCGGCTAGTTGCGCGAGAGTTCGATTGCGCCAGTAGTCGTCGTGTCGGAGATGAGTGATGGCCCCCGGCGTGGTCGCGAAGGTTGCAAAGCCGCCCGCTTCGGCAGGAAGCTGCAGCCAGGCCGAGACGACGAATGTGTGTGCAAAGCCGTGTGTTACGACGATGTGATCGTGATCGAGATCGTTCATCAGTTCGCGAATGCATTCGCCGACCCTCGATGCGATTTCTCGGCGAGTCTCGGCGCCGGCAACGGGGCCACGGTGATCGAGGCGGTTGTTGTCGGGAGCCGGCACCTGGCGCTGGGCGAGCCACGAGTTCGGGCGTCCTTCGGCTTCTCCGAAGCTGATTTCGCGCAATCGTGAATCCGTTGTCACCGGAGTGTCGAGTGTCCGGGCGATGATCGTGGATGTCTCGGCGCAACGATAGAGGTCGGACGAGGTGATGCGGATCGGGCGCGAAGTTCCTGTGCGTCGTCGCTTCAGCGCTTCGGCGATCATTCTGCATCGCGCCGACCGGCAGGGGTGAGAATCGAATTGTGCCAACCGCCGACTACGTCCTGCGCTGTGTGTTCGGCATGAGGATGAGTGACGACGTAAAGATCCTGCACGAGACCCCTTTTGCTTACTCGACCTTTTTCGGCAACAGTATTCCAGGATTGAGGATTCCATGCGGGTCCCAGGACGATTTGATCAACTGCATCGCGGCGATGTCGGTCTTCGTGCGCCCCAGCGTTATCCACGGAGACTTCGCGCGACCTATCCCGTGCTCGGCGCTGATGCTTCCATGGTGGACGGCGACGAGTTGGAACACCGTATCGGTCAGTTCGTGTGCGACCCCCGGATCGGCGTCCAGGAGGTTCACGTGAATGTTTCCGTCGGCGAAGTGCCCGAACAAGATTGGCCGCACGAGGGGGAATCGCTCGGCCAGTGCCTCTCGAAGGCTCTCGATGAACATGCCCATCACGGACAAGGGCACGGAGATGTCGAGCTTTACAACCGGTGTCGTCGACGAAGCGCTGATGCTTTCGGTGTGGCTCTCCCGCAGGGTCCACAGTTTTCGAGCGGGTCCGGGCTCGACCGTCGCGTCCTCGATGAGATCGGCAGAGGCGGAGAGAACTTCGAGGAGTGACTCTTCCGTCTCGCGCGGTGACGAAACCTCGATGAGTGTGTACATCGGTGAAGGGGCGCCGAACGGACGACGGGCATCGGTGTGTGCGCAGACGAGGTCGATGCCGTCGTCAGTCATGATTTCGGCGGCTTCGACGGTCAATCCGCTCTGGCGCACGCGATTACACAGATGCAACGCTTGATCGACGTCGCTTACACCGGCGAGTACGACCTGGGTGTCGGTCGCGGGGGTGACCAGCTTCATCAGGACTTTGGTGATGACGGCAAGGGTTCCCTCGCTACCGGCAAGGAGGCCTGGAATGTCGTATCCGACATTGTCTTTGACGAGTGGCGTCCATCTGCTCAAGACGGAACCGTCTGCGAGCACAGCCTCGATACCGAGTATCTGTGCCCGCGTATTTCCGTATCGGACCATGCGCGTACCACCGGCGTTGGTAGCGACGATGCCGCCGAGTGTCGCGGATTCCTTTGATGCCAAATCGATTCCGAACCGAAGGCCGTGTGCAGATGCGGCCAGGTCGGCGCGAGCAACGGTCACGCCGGCGCCGGCTGCGATTGTCCGGCCGATGGGATCGACGGATTCGATCGTCTCCAAACGCCTGGTACTCAGCACCACGGACCCGGCCGAGGCGATTCCGCCACCGACCAGTCCGGTGTTGCCGCCTTGGGGCGTCACAGGTACCCCCGCGTCGAAGCATGCTCGAAGGACGGCAGATACTTCGGCAGTGTTACCAGGACGGATGACCGCGATCGCGTCGCCGATCCAACGTCCCGTCCAGTCGCGCGTGTAGCCCTCGATCAGTTCGGGATCGGTGAGGACATGCGTTTCGCCGACGATCCCCGCGATGGCGTCGAGGAGCCTCGCGTCCGCTCCAGGTTCGCGCGGTTCGACGAGTGTTCGGGGGTTCATGTGCAACCTTGTGATCGTTCGGGTGACAATTCTTCGGGGGAGAAGCGGTAGAGCATCGTGAACACGATCCTCCGACCTCAGGTGATCCCCTGTCCAAGACCAAGTAGTGACACCACCATCTGTTCTTCTTATAATCGCCGTATGAACCTGCAGCGCGCCCGCTATCTGATCGCTCTGTCGGATCATGGCAGCTTCACTCGCGCCGCCGCCAACGTCCACGTAGCGCAATCGGCACTCAGTCAGCAGATCAAGGTTCTCGAGCGCGAACTCGGCGTGCCTTTGGTGGATCGTCGGGGTCCGCAGTTCACCTTCACCGACGCCGGCCGAGTGGCGGTACGAGAGGCGCGCTTTTTGCTCGGGTGTGCGGAGCGGGCGGTCGAGCGAGTTCGATTGGCTGCACGCGGCGTGGATGGAGAACTGCGCATCGCGTACACCCGCTCGTGGGCAGGCGGTGCAGTCGCGGATCTGGTCAGCACGTATCGAAAGCTGTACCCGGGCGTCGAAGTTGTCGTCCATCGTGGCACTTCGGCGCAGACAGTCGACCTCGTCCGGAATGGAGCCGTGGACATCGCCGTCGTCCGCCCGCCACTCGATAACGGCGATCGTGAACTTCCCCTGATCGTCCTCGTCACCGAACCCATCCTGGTCGCGGTTCCCGTAGATCATCCGTTCGGGGGTCGAGCGACACTCGAACTGGGAGATTTGGTGGACGTTCCCGTTGTGTTCTGGCCCGAGGCCAATGCGCCCGGAATGTATTCTCGCACGCTCGAACAGCTTTGGCCGAACAGCACTCCCAATATCGTTCGATTCGAAGCTGACGACGAGCAGGTCCTACATGCCGTATCGGACGGCGTGGGAATTGCGCCGATCCCGCAGGGTCGGGCACGGATGCTCCGCATCCCAGGTATCCATCTGTGCGAGATCGCCGGTGAGCAACCAACTCTCGATGTTGCTGTCACCTATCGCCCGGATAATCCGAATCCAGCACTTGCGCCGTTCGTTGCGCTGGCTGAACGGGAAAGATCGTCGACTACTGCGTAGTGCCTGTGATGCTGGGTGGGAGCTATCCGCCGTCGAGAACCAGCATCATCGCCGTTGCGCGCGCTCGATTCTCGATGGTGTCGACGTGGAATCCGACGTGCTGGGACAGCTTTGCCAATCGGTGCGCGACGCTGCTGTGGTGGAGGTGCATGGAATCGGCTGCGGCCCTCAATGTTCCGGATTGAAGGTATGCCCTCAAGGTTTCGAGTAATTCGAATCCCTGTTTGGAATCGCCGATCGCTTTGGCAAGAACTAGATCCGGTATCCGCGAGTGATCGATGTGCGATCCCGGTGCCAGGAGGTTGAGTGCGCCGAGATCGTCGGCGTTCACGATCGGTGTTGTTGCTGACGCCTGTGCACGAGCGAATCGTGCAGTGCTGAGTATCATGTTCACTTCGGAAGCGGAAGTAGCCAAAGATATTCCGGCGCGAATGGATGACGACAGTGCTGCCTCGGCCAGCTCGGTTGTCGGTGCGAACGAACCCGTCACGAGATTCAGATACTCGCCATCAGCTTCTATCCCAGCGGCTCTGCCGGGTGTGCAATCTGGCGAAAAAACAAGGCGTGCAGTGCCGAGGGCCGTATCTGAGACTGCCTTGGTTGCCATTACACGGACTGGGGTATGGGGTTCGATACCGAGACCGGCACAGGAGGTGAGCACCGCGAGTTCATCCATCGGGAACAACAGATTTCGAGTGTGCTCGGCTTCGGTAGGCAAGCGTCGGGGTTGCAGGATTATCGCTGCGGTCAGGGCCATCCGGTCGACGAGCATTTCGTCGAGCGGCAAGTGGGCACCAGGGCGCTCGATCCACACTTTCCCGAGAACATCGTCGTCGACGGTGATGTCTCTGGACATGCTCGGTGGGAGCTGGGGTTCGGGGGACCATCGGCCGCGTGGGTCACAACGGCGCCTACTCTTCTTGCTTCTGCCGTGTTCGATGATCTCGATGCCCACGATGCAGTCCGCCAACTGCGCGCTCGCCCGAAGCAAGGATGCGGTGTCGGAGCCGTGCCGCACGAGGGCGTCGAAGTAATCGATGACGCGTACCAGGCCTGCCGAGTCTGCATCGAGCTCGGCAAGCCGGTACATCAGTCCTTGCATCTCGCAACGCTACGAGACTGGCGACAGCGAACGCAACCCTCTCCGGAGCGCAGTGAGGGCTTCGGCGGCACCTCTTTCGCTGACAGCTGCGGTCGCGACTAGTGCCGACCCGTGAAAGGTTCCGGGGAAGGAGTGCAATTCGACGCTGACTCCCGCTTGCAGCAGTCGAAGGGCGTATTCGATTCCTTCGTCGCGGAGCGGGTCGAGCTCCATGGTGGACAGGTAGGTCGGTGGCAGACCTGTGAGGTCGGTAGCCCGGGATGGCGCAGCGTAAATGGAGACGTCAGGATCCTCGGGACCTGAATACGACTCGCCGAGATAGTACTTCCACGACAGGATGGCGTTGGGGCGGTGCCACAACGGTGTGTCGACGAAGTTCGTCATCGAGACCGTCGCCAGACGGTCGTCGAGTTCAGGGATTTCGAGGAATTGGAATGCCACGGGCACAACGGCCTCGTCGCGGGCTTTGAGTACAGTGCCTGCGGCCAGTCCGCCGCCTGCGCTCTGCCCGCCGACTGCGATGCGGCTGGGATCGACACCCAGTTCCTCGGCGTGCGCGTGGATGTACGTGAGTGCGGCGTAGCAGTCGTTGATCGGCCCCGGAAAGGGGGTTTCGGGGGCGAGGCGGTACTCCACGTTGGCAACGGCGAATCCGAGTTCGCGCGCTACCTCGACGCAAAGTGGATCGCTGGACTCTGCGGTGCCGATTGCGAATCCGCCGCCATGGATCCAGAGCACAACGGGGACAGGGCCGGTGGTGTTGTCCGGAGTGAAGAAGCGAATCGTGACCTCCGGATCGCCGTCCAGGCCAGGAGCGGATAGTTCACGAAGCGCGACGCCGTCGAATGACAGGTCGGCCAGCATGGTGCCGACCAGAGCGTCGTAGGTTGCCCGCGCGTTGGGGAGGTCCGAGAAGTCAACCTTCGGGAGCATGGTGAGTGCTGCGGCGAGTTCGGGGTCGAGATTGGGAAATGTTGTCATGCACTCATCATCGAGCCTGAATGTGGCCTACGTCACCAGCGGTCTGTAGGAAATCAAAGAGTCTTCTCCGACGCCCGTCGGATCTCCCCAGGATGACGCCGGTGGACAGAGTACATCTCGGGGTGGATTCGGGCGATTCGAAAAATGGGGCACGGATAGGTCGGCGGCCCCGCAGGTTTTCGCTGGTCAGCCGATTCTGCAGTCGCAACCCGAGTTCGCGGAGGAGTACCTAGTCGGTTACGGGTCGGTGTATTTCTACGGGAGCACTGACGCGACTGGCCTCGTTCGTGAAGTTGTGCCGGGATTTCTCGACTTCTGACCTGCCCGACGACCCGTCTGCCGATAGCGTGAGCAGCGCATCCAGGCCGGCGGTTTTGTCCTCGGAAAAAAACTTTCGGAAGTTTGTCGATCGGTGAGTGCGCCGTTCGACGTGTAGGCAGAGGGGCCGAACGGAACGGCCCACAAACGAAGGAGATTCTCATGAAGTACATGCTGATCATGCGTTCCACCGACGCGGCCATCGAAGCATCCAAGGACATGGACTTCGACGAGATCATCGCCGCGATGGGCCAGTACAACGAATCCCTGATCAAGGCCGGTGTCCTTCTGGCCGGTGAGGGACTGGCCATGGAGGAGGGATTCATCGTCGATTTCGAGTCCGATCCTCCGCTGGTTTCCGACGGCCCGTACGGGGAGACGAAGGAGTTGTTCTCGGGATTCTGGATCATTCAGACGTCCACCAAGGATGAAGCCTTGGAATGGGCAAAGCGCTGCCCGTTGGGTCCGGGAAGCAAGCTCGAGGTGCGCCGGGTGAGTGAGATGTCGGACTTCGATCAGGACAACGAGTACATCCAGAAGGAAGCCGGCTGGCGCGAAGAGCTCGGCACCGATCGCCCGGTCGCAGGCTGAACCATGTCCGACGAGGCGGTGCGAGAAGCAACGAGAGCGGCTGTCGACGCGGTCTGGCGTATCGAATCCGCAAAGATCGTCGCCACGTTGACTCGCACCGTCGGCGATCTTGATCTTGCCGAGGACCTGGCTGCGCAGGCTCTGCTCGAAGCCGTCGAGCAGTGGCCTGCCACCGGGGTCCCGCGAAATCCAGCTGCCTGGCTGACGTCTGTTGCGACACGACGGGCAATTGACGGGTGGCGACGACGCGAGAGGTTGGACGAACGCTACGCCCACTTCGCGCGTGAACTCGAGAACGACGCTTCGCGCTTCGATGACGTCAGCTGGGATCCGGATCGGATCGACGACGACGTCCTTCGGCTGATATTCATTGCCTGCCACCCTGTATTGAATCGAAAAGCGCAGGTAGCCTTGACACTTCGGGTAGTCGGCGGGTTGACTACGGAAGAAATCGCCAAAGCGTTCCTGACGCCGACCGCGACAGTGCAGCAGCGGATCGTACGCGCGAAGAAGACATTGACCGCCTCGAAAGCGGTATTCGAAGTTCCAGGGCGAGAAGAGTTTTCGAGAAGGTTGGGCTCCGTACTCGGAGTGTTGTACTTGGTGTTCAACGAAGGCTATGCAGCCAGCTCTGGGGACGAGTGGATGCGCGCGGATCTGAGTGCTGAAGCGCTGCGGCTGGCTCGGATACTGGCCGAACTGGTCCCGGGGGAATCCGAGGTGCACGGCCTCGTCGCGTTGATGGAACTGACAGCGTCGCGATTCGGTGCCAGGACAACTTCGACGGGTGAACCCATCCTGCTTGCGGACCAGGACCGGACTCGGTGGGATCGCCTTCAGATCGCACGGGGGTTTGCCGCGCTGCAGCGGGCTGACGCAGTCGGGCGTGGACGCGGTCCGTACGGTTTGCAGGCCGCGATAGCCGAATGTCACGCGCGAGCAGCAACTTTCGATGACACCGATTGGAAGAAGATCGTCATTCTCTACGAGGCTTTGGCGCAACTGGCGCCTTCGCCCGTGGTCGACCTCAATCATGCGGCGGCCGTATCCATGGCATACGGTCCTGCCCCTGCGCTCGAATTCGTCGACAAGCTTGTCGCTTCAGGTGAACTGGCCGGCTACCACCTGCTTCCGAGCGTTCGGGGTGAGTTGCTCAGTCAGCTCGGCCGATCCAAGGAAGCTCGAACCGAACTCCTCGAAGCAGTCCGGCTGGCTGGGAATGAGCGTGAGCGCGCAGTGCTGGTCGCGAAAGCAGATGCGCTTCTGCCGGATCAGTAGTCACGCGATCAGTAGTCACGCGATCAGTGGTTACGCGATTTGTAGTCAGGGCTGAGTCGGGTCGTCATTCGGCACCATGGGCGGTATTCCGACTCCGTATGGGTCGAGCATGTCCGATACGCGACGACCCCACCGTTCATGCGCGGACTGTCGGGTCATTCCGGCTGCGCGGCCGATGGTTGTCCACGTTGCGCCGAATCTACGCAGGCTCATGACGCTTGCCGTCGAATCGATGCCCGCGGCAAGCTGGATCCGGAAACATGCCAACTGCCAAGCGATCTGACGCTGCGCCGGGATATCGGTGTCTTGTTCCGCCTCCCATTCGGGGCTGCCAGGCAGGGGATCCGTACCGACAATTTTGTCCGCCTGAGCGCCGGCCTCGGCGATCGCGGCGTTGGCCGTCGCAATAGCGGCAGTATCGATCTTTGCGGTCAGGGCGTGCTCGATCAGGTCTTCCATGAGAAGTTCTCCTTTCGTCAGGACTAGCCTGACAGTTTGAATCAAATGTTGTCAAGACTTACCTGACGGAGTTCTGATTTGAGTAATGCACGATCTATTTGTGTATTATCTAAATGGTTTCCGGTTCTGTTGGCCGACGTCGAAGGGGTTGCTGGTGAAAATCGTGGTTCTGTCATTCCTGATGGCGCTGACCTTGATGACGGTCGGGATCATCGCCGCGCGCAACCGCAGCACTCGACCTGCCGTGACCGGGGCAGTTACTGCGGCGTCGACGGTTCTTGCTGCCGCCTGGACACTTTTTGCCGTGGCCTTCGTCTTGGCCTGATCGCGCTGCTTGACCCAGATGCTCGAGCTGGCAAGTGGGTATGACGGGTTGCATGCCCCGTTGGTGAGAAGTCGCACTGGAACCGGCGATGCGGAATTCCCTCCCGATGAGTGCGTTTCATCCAAGGGAGTGTTCTCCGGGGTTTCGTGTCTCCGGGTTCCTGACTACGAGGGTTCCTGACTACGAGGGTTCCTGACTACGACGAAAGGTTGCGCGATGACAAAGCTGTTGTTTGCAGTTACTTCTGCAGATCACTGGACGCTGAAGGACGGAACGGCCCACCCGACCGGGTACTGGGCGGAAGAACTGGTCGAGGCGCATCGCGTTTTCGTCGACGCCGGCTACGACATCGTGATCGCGACGCCTGGCGGTAAAGCCCCCGTTGTGGACGAGGGAAGCCTGGCGCCCGAGGTCAACGGCGGGCAAGAAGGCGCTGAGCGTATGCGCAAGTACATCGCCGATCTGCAGCCGGTGCTCGATTCGCCGGAGATTCTCGAGAACGCCGATGCCGCCGACTACGACGTGGTTTTTGTACCGGGTGGACATGGACCGATGGAGGATCTTGCGGTGTCGGCATCCTTCGGCGAGCTTCTCGTGAACTTTTTGGGCGCGGACAAGGTGGTCTCGGCGGTCTGTCACGCACCGGCGGCACTCCTGCCGGCCCAGAGATCCGATGGGAGCTGGCTGTTCGACGGCTACCAATTGACCTCGTTCACCAACGAAGAGGAGACGCAGGCTGGTCTGGCGGACAAGGCTCCGTGGTTGCTCGAAACTCGACTACGCGAGTTGGGTGGCAAATTCTCGAAGGCGGATGCCTGGTCGCCTTATGTCGTGGTGGACCGCAAGCTCTACACCGGTCAGAACCCGGCGTCGTCGAAGCCACTCGCCGAGCGGATCGTCGCCGACTTGGGCTGAGCATGCCTTCTGGCACCGCATCGAGATCTCCTCGATGCGGTGCTGGGCCGTGTTCTGTTGTGCCTGAGGTTCGTTCTCAGGTTTTGAATGTGGTGTTCGCCGGTCGCGGGTGCTGCTGCGGGTCGATCGAGGGCGGCGGGATGAACCAGGGTTTGTTGTCGGCGCCGATCCGGATCGCCCATTTTCCGGCGAACCCGGATGTGCGGTGCATCAACCGGTGATGCGAACGGCACAGCAGGACCAGGTTGTTCATGACCGTCGGACCACCGTTGGCCCAGTGCCGAATATGGTGCGCGTCCGTCCAGGCCGGTACGCATGTGCAGCCGGGGAAGGCGCAGCCTTTGTCGCGGGCGATCAGGGCGACGCGTTGTTCGGCGGTGACCAATCGTTTTCCGGGTTTCGCATCCAAGGGTGCGCCGTGATCGTCGAGCAAGACGGTCGAGAGGAAACAGTCGCACCCCAACAACCTCGTCTGTGAGACCGACAGCGGTCCCAGCCACGGCATGTGTCCGACATCGAGATCCGGTAGAGGCGCTCCACCATCAGACGGTGTTGCGGCGCAGTCGCGATGCTCGGCGAGGCCCCGGGCGTTGATGTGCACGTTCACGTGCGGGCGTTGGCCTCCGTCGGTACCGGTCTTGGCGCAGTCCAGATAGCGGCGGATCAGTTCGGTGAACCCGTCCGCCGTCCGGTTCGCCGCCGACCGTGCGTCGGGGGTTCCGTCGGGCGCCGGGGTCGGCATCGTCAGATTCGACAACGCGGAGAGCAGCATTTCGCCGGTGAGGGCGTCGAAATCGCCTCGCACCACCACCCGGCCATTGAGCGTCGAGGCGATACGGAGCTCGTTGCGGTCCACGTCTTCGGCGGGCGGAATCTCATCCGATTCGAACACTCGCTCCAAGGTCGCGATCACGTGCCGTACCTTCGTCGTCGTCGCTTCCACCCCCGACGCAGCCGCGAGCAGCAGGTCGATACAGCGAGGTAACGCCTCCTCTGGCATCCCCTTCGGCGGGGACTCACAAAACGCCACGATCAGCACGGCGTGATCGAACGAGCAATCCCCGCAATCAAAACTCGCTGCCACCGCCGGAAACGGCCGTAGCGCCGCGCCCAGGGCGGCGATCTTCTTCCCGTCCCGAACCTGCAGCATCGTGTTGCCTGCCAACCACGCACCGACACCGCGGCTGGCAATCACCTGATCATCGGGACGCATCGAGAGTTCGTCCACCACCGCCACCCGCACCGCTTCCAGACGAAGAATCTCCGCACTCGCCGACACCGCAGCCGCACGCAACTCGGCAGCAGACAACTGCCACAACCGTCCGCGCAACCCCACCGCAGAACCAGACACCACGTCCGACAACAAGACACTCATTGAAATCCCCCGATCCCCTCCCCAAATCATACTCGAACATGCGTTCGAGTCAAGGGAAATTATGCGAGGCACGGATCAGCGGAGTGGGGTCCGCGACCACGAACAGATGACCGCCCCGTCGACCTCTTCGAAGCGAGGGCCGGGGATCAACAAGCGCGCCCAGCGGGCGACTTCTATAGGTACGTTCCCATCCTCGTTTCATGCAGGAAACCGTTGGTGCCGAGATGGATTGGGAAGACCTGGCACCTCGTGGCGATACCGAGCCAAGTCTACAACCGCTGCGTATCCGCCCTGCACGATCCCTTCGGGTGAATCCAATTGGAGGGCGGGGCGATGCGACTCGTCGGTCATGAAGGCCTGATCGGCGGCCGGCCAGATCGAGACGGAGTCGCTGCGTAGCTTCGAGAACACTCCCGTTCCCGCGAGCGCATAACCACCGCCTCCGAAGAAGCCCATCAGTGTGGCCGAGTCCCGACTCGAGGTGATCGATGAGGGTGGCGTAGTCGTCGTCCCAGGAATGAAATCCCTTGTCCATGTGAGGATCTGTGCGTCCGAAGCCCGGGCGATCGGGGACTATCAGCCGTATGTCGGCCGTCGCAGTCGCGTTGTCGAGCGAGAGACCCTCGTATCGGCTGCCAGGTGATCCGTGGACCACCACTACCGGGCGGCCAGTCGGATCACCTACTCGCAGAACGTGATACGACGACCCGAGGCGTCACGAATTTCGGTTGTCGTCACGCTGCTCGTCATGTTGTGCTTCCTCGCTGCGCGATCGACGCCACACCGTCCAGGATGAGGGCGACTCCGAATTCGAATCTTCGGGCGGGATCGTGATGAAGTGCGAAGACCGACGCCTCGCGTCGATCAGCGGGTGCGCTGTCGAAAGCTCCGCGTCCCAATTGAATTGCGACGTGTCCGGTCGCAAAATCATGCAGGGCGCCGTACGCGTACGTGGCCTGTTCGTCCTCGAGTCCGGCGCGAGAAAGGGCACTCACGACACGGTGCGCGGTGTCGTCGGCACCGGGTGCTTCCAGTGATGCCTGTCGATGGGCTTCCAGGACCAGGGGATGGCGCATCAGGAGATCGTGAAGGCCGTAAGCGAACGTGCGGGCAACCTCTCGCCAGTCGGTCGGCCAGTCGATCGACGAGACGGCTTCTCCTACGAGAGTGGAGATCAGGTCTCGCCTCAAGGCGTCGATGCCGCCGGTTGTTCGGTGGACGGACATCGGCGATATGCCGAGTCGCTCGGCGAGTACTCGAAATGACACCGCATCCAGGCCGTCCGTATCGGCGATCTCTGCCGCGGCATCAAGAATCTGTCTGTGACTCAATGCTTTTGGTCGACCTGCCCTTGCAGAGCCGGCGGATTCGGATACCATGCTGACAACAATAGCGATACGCGTATCGAAATTACAAGTGTCTATTGACCTACAAGGAGTGCTGCCCGATGACTGATCTCCATCAACTGTCCGCCGTCGACCTTGCCGGCGTGATCGCCGCCAAGCAGGTCTCGATTCCCGAGGTCACCAGGTACTTCATCGACCGTGCGACTACTTCCGACGACGTCGGCGCATTCACGACTATTGCCGGAGCGCATGCGGTTGCACTTGCCGAACAAGCCCAGCGCAGGTTGGACGAGCGGGGCGCCGGGCCGCTTCCGCGCCTTTTCGGAGTTCCGACGGCAATCAAGGATCTCGACGCTACTCGCGGCATCCGCACGACCTTCGGATCGGCTCTCTTTCGCGACTTCGTGCCGGACGCCGACGACGAAATCGTCGAGGCGATCCGCGAGGGTGGTCTGATCGACATCGGTAAGACGACGGTCCCCGAGTTCGGGGCGGCGTGTTACACCGAGCCGGAAGTTGCTCCGCCCGCTCGCAGTCCGTTCGATCGCACACGAAGTGCGGCCGGCAGCAGTGGTGGCGCGGCGGCCGCCGTCGGCGCTGGTCTGGTGCCGTTTGCTCAGGGAAGTGACACGGCGGGGTCGTTGCGTTCTCCGGCAAGTGCGTGCGGTGTGGTGGGCCTCAAGCCGAGCCGCGGTTTGATCACGATGGGCGTGGCAGGGCACGACAATTTCGGCTTTGCAAGCAAGGGGCCGATCGCCCGGACGGTCCGCGATACCGCTGCGCTGCTGGATATTCTGGCGACGCGACCTGGCGCAGGGACTATCCACCCGCCTCGGCCGAAGTCGTTCGAAGAGTTCGTCGTACAGGCTGGGGGAGTGCAAGCTCGCCCCTTGACAGTCGCTCTTGCTCACGGGTCGGTCTCCGGCGGAGTCGTGGATCCGCAGCTCTCGGATGCAGTATCGAAGGTTGGTTCTGTACTGGAGGGTCTGGGACACAACGTGTTCGAGCGACCTCAAGCCCGCGATGACGTCTTCGTTGATGCTTTCATCAAAATGTTCTCATCCTTGGCCGGCACCAAGCCGATCCCGGAAGAGTACGAACACCTTCTCCGTCCGATAGTGCAGCACTTGCGAGTTCAAGCAAGCGAGGTGCCGTCCGGCGATCTGGCAGCGGCGATCGGTGTGGTGCAGGCATGGGCGAGGCGATGGAGCCTCGACTACGCCGACGCCGATCTTGTTGTCACCCCGACGGTGACCAAGCCGCCGATGGCGATCGGGGAGCTACGTAACGACGAAGATCCCGCGACCGAACTGATCGACATGGTCGCATTCACCGGAAACACCATCGTCGCCAACGCAACTGGATTCCCGTCGATCAGCTTGCCGCTCGGTTGGACGGAAGACGGTATTCCGCTCGGCGTGATGATCTCGGCGAAATGGGGTTGTGACGCGGAATTGCTCTCTGCCGCTGCAATGCTGGAGGACGCGATGCCGTGGAAGGATCGGTACCGATTCGACCGCGCAACCGTGCTCTAGTTCGGGAGCGGTGCCCGGTCGCTCGCCGATGCAAAGCCCAACCACGTGTGTCGGTTACCCCACCAACACCACCCGATTTTCGGAGCGTTGCGGTTGTCTTTGCCGTCCCGACCGGTTCCGTTGCTGATCCACACGGCGGGAGTTCTGGTGTCGAAAGATCCGTCAGGCTTACGTAATCGGGAACCGATGGTCATGAAGCACTTTCCGCGTTCGAGTATGTCGGGACGCTGCAACAACCAGTGGATGCCTTCGGTAAGCGTCAGCGGCGTACGTTCTGCGTCGACGATTGCGGGCAGCGCCTCGTCCGGGCTCCAATTGGACAGGTGGTCCCCGCGGTCGACTCCACCGAGCAGATGCAAAGCGCTTTCGGGCAGCGTTGCCTGCTCGGTGGGGGCGAACAGATCAACATCCTCCATGTCGACGACAACGAATCCGCGTTTGTTCTTGTGCTCGAGCAGTGGAGTCAGAACTGAAGCTGGAGCGAGTTTTTCGTGCACGGTAAGCAGTCCCGCATCACCTTGTCCGGCTGCGGCGGCCGCCCTGACGTCGCTGGCAGAAAGTCCGGCCATCTCGTGTATACCGAGTTCGATCAATCGCTCGGCCTGCTGATCGATGGGCGGGAGGTCGAAGTGCATACCTGTGATCCTACCTATCGTGAGCAGGCTGATCGGTGGGATCGGCGGCAAGGGAAGTCGGCCATGAGACGCCCAACGCGCGCATGATGAACGGAACGGTGGTCGCCACGACGGCGTCCACTCGGTCGCCGGCCATGAGCATCGGGCGCCGGCTTTCCACGCAAGCGAGGATAAGTTGCGCGGACGCGGCAGCATCGGAATCGACAAAGACACCGGCGTCGATACCTTCCCGGACGAGTTGTTCGACCAGAACCGACAGCGGGACAATACGTTCGAGAAAGCGTTCGCGATCCTGCGCGGACAACAATTCGACCAACGCGATTCCCGTGAATCGCTGCAGCGAGAACTCGACGAGCGTCAGTTTGACGAGGATTTCGATTCGGTCGACAGGATTCTCGCGATCCGCGAGTTCACGCTCGGCCAGGAGTAGGAATCTATCCATCTCGCGGGTGGACCAGGCGAGCAGTAAAGCAGATTTGTCGGGGAAGTAGTTGTACACCGCTGTCCGCGAGACGCCGGCCGCCTGGGCCACAGTCTGCAGCTTCACGTTTTGCCAGCCCTGCTCGTGAAGTTCGCGAATGAACGCGTCCAGCATGGCTTCTCGGGTGGCGACCTTGTGTTCTGCGGTTGTCGCGCCACCGGTCAGCTTCGGCATGGTCGATCCCCCTGGGTCTGATTCACGGTCACGGGGAGGTCGAAGAGATCCGCAACAAGGCGTGGATCACCTTGCCACATCGAGACCGGTACGAGCATCATCTTCTGCGCGATCGAGCGTACGGATCGGCAGACTTCCTGCTCTTCGGCGGGGGTGAGCGTCGTGCGTTTGCGCAATCGCCCCATCTCCGCGGCAGTCAGATCAGTGATCCATTCTTCGGCTGCAAGCGAGAGGGGCGAATCCGGTGTCACGACCGATCCAACTCGGCACTGGAGAACCGCGAAGTCATCACGGACAACATGATGACGGCGACGACCGAGACGGCGTGCGCCGCCGCCAGCCAGAGCGACTCGGGTGCATGTTTGTGGAGGGTCGGCGCCATCAGCATGGCCATGAGGAGGGCGAGACCCGACAACATCGCGGGACTGTCGGGTCGGCCGACAAGCAGGGCGACCAGAAGAACGAGCGCGACGACGCTGCAGAGCACATCTGCGGGCGGGTACGTGGCCGGAACGATTCCGCGGACAGTGTCGGTGAAGTTCAGCCCGATGGACGCCAATTGCGCGAGACCTGTCGCGCCGGCCAACCAGGCCGTCCACCGCAGTCCGTGGAGACCGACTTTCCGAGTCCCGGTCAGGGGCGCTTCCGGAGATCCGCATGCTGCGGACGACGGTGTTGTCACGGGCTTTCTCCTTTTTATGACGAGGTGTCGTCATAACGTATCAGCGCATGAAAAGTGGGTTTCCGAGGGCAGGTAATCGGCTAGTCCTGAGGAAGCAGACACGGAAGCATCAACAGTTGAATAACCGACGAGGCGAACTGCGGGAGGTGGCTCGATGACGACCCCCGTCCGCACGGATCGGCCCTCGTCGAAACAGAGTTGGTTGGCGCGCGCGTCATTTGCGGCGTTGGTTCTGGCGGTTGCGGTGCTTCTGGTCTTCGCCGGCTTGAAGACCTTGACGATGCTGCTCCTGGGGATCGGCGGGGTGATTGTCTGCGTCGTAGCGGTGTACTGGTTTCTGACGACCCGCGGGTTTCTCCGCTGGATCTCGTTGGCGGTGGCGGTACTGACGCCGATCGTGGTGCTCACCTTCCTGGTCCGAGAACGCCTCCTGTGGGTGGTGCTGCTCGCGATCGGGTTGCTCGTCGTAGCCGGTATCTGCGCCCGCGCCGCCTTGGAGGGGGAGGAGAAGGAATTGCCGGTGGTCGAGCGACCGGCACCGCCGCCCACCAAACCGTTCCTGGTGATGAACCCGAACTCCGGCGGTGGCAAGGTCGAGAAGTTCGACTTGAAACGCAAAGCTGAGGAACTGGGTGCCTCGGTGGTGCTGCTCGAGGGGCCGGAGAAGATCGACGTGACGGCATTGGCCAGGCAGGCGGTCGCGGACGGCGCCGATCTGCTCGGCGTTGCCGGTGGTGACGGAACTCAGGCACTGGTTGCCGCCGTCGCGGCCGAACACGACCTGCCCTTCCTTGTCGTCAGCGCCGGGACGCGCAACCACTTCGCCGCGGATCTGGGTCTCGACCTCGAGGATCCGTCACGGTGCCTCGACGCGCTTGTAGACGGCGTCGAGGTCACGGTGGATCTGGGAAATGTCGGCGGTAGAACCTTCGTCAACAACGCATCGTTCGGGGCATACGCCGAGGTCGTCCAGAGTCCGGAATACCGCGACGCCAAGACCAGCACCTTCCTGCAGATGCTCCCGGATCTGCTCGCCGGACGTGCCGGAGCGGTACTGACCGCCCGCTCCCCGAGCGTGTCCGCGGTCGGGCCCCAGGCGGTGCTGATCAGCAACGGACCCTACGAGATGAACGACTTGGCGGGACTCGGACATCGGCCGCGATTGGACCGGGGCACTCTCGGGATCGTCGCGATCTCCGTCGGCAGCGCCCGTCAGGCCGTCGGGTTGCTCCATCGGGCGCATCAACACGGTCTGGCTCAGGGCACCGGATTCGAGGTGATCATCGACGCCGACACCGACGAAATTCCGGTCGGCGTCGACGGCGAGGCTCTCGTGATGCCAACTCCCGTCAGGTGCACAGTCAGCCCACAAGCACTACGGGTCAGAGTCCCCCGAGATCGTCCGGGCCTCCGTCGACCCAGGCACGCCTGGGATCTGGTCCGGTTGCGAGAGTTGGCGAAGTTCACGAAATCCGGCG
Organism: Rhodococcus sp. IEGM 1409; assembly: GCF_030056735.1. GTDB lineage: Bacteria > Actinomycetota > Actinomycetes > Mycobacteriales > Mycobacteriaceae > Rhodococcus_F. The sequence continues at coordinate 141,290 of NZ_JASHKN010000009.1, read as the reverse complement.
CATGACCTGGCCGATGGCCTTACGTGACTGCCAGCAGATTGAATCCGGCAAATATGTCCGTTTTATACCGGATGCTGGCAGCATCGTATGCCCATACGGATTCTCGAGGAGCAACCGAATGACGATCACACCCAGCGAAGCGCCGGTAGTCGAGACAACGTACGGGCCGGTTCGAGGATCGACGAAAGGTGCGGTATCGAGTTGGAAGGGGATCCGCTACGCGGCGCCTCCGGTCGGTCCGCTGCGATTTCGCGCGCCGGTTCCGCCGCAGCCGTGGACCGAGATCCAGGACGCAACAGAATTCGGACCATGTGAGCCGCAAAGTCGACTCGCGATGATCCCGCTCGGTGAGAACGTTCCGATGGACGAAGACTGCCTGTTCCTCAACGTGTGGGCGCCTGGCCCCGTCGGTTCTGATGCGCCGGGTAAACCGGTCATGGTCTGGATTCACGGCGGCGCGTACTTCCGCGGCGCATCCAGCCAACCACTCTTCGACGCAACCACATTGGTTGAAAACGGTGACGTTGTCGTAGTCTCGATCAACTACCGGATCGGGGTGTTCGGCTTCGTCGATTTCTCGTCCTTCAACTCGAGTGAACATATCTTCGAGCCCAATGTCGCCCTCCGCGACATGATTACAGCACTGCAGTGGGTTCAGGACAACATCGCGGCCTTCGGTGGCGATCCGAATCGAGTGACGCTGTTCGGTGAGTCGGCAGGCGGCGGCGCCGTGACGACGCTGATGACCGTGCCGTCCGCGCGTGGCCTGTTTCATCGCGCCATCGCCGAAAGCTCTCCCGCTACTTCGGTATACGGGAGTGAACGTGGCGAGATCGTCGCGAAGCTGTTTCTCGAGATCTTCAGCGGCGGCGGCGATCTGGGCCTGTTGCGGTCCACGTCCGCCGAAGACTTGGTTGGGCCTTCGGACGAATTGTTTGCTCGCGTCCCTCAGGAGACACCGGGAACTCTTGCGTTCGCGCCTATTGTCGACGGTGATCTGCTCCCCGACTACCCGGTGCGAGCATTCCGTCACGGCAACGCGCACCCGATTCCGCTCATCATCGGAACCAACAGGGATGAGTCTTCGCTCTTCCGGATGATGAAGTCGCCGTTGATGCCGATCGATCCCGTCGTGATCACGTCGATGTTCGCGGAGATCGCCGACGAGCACCCAGGGCTGGAGTTACCCGATCATTCCCAGATCGAAGGTGCGTATTCGGGGCTGTCGAAGCTGGGTGCCGGCCTCGGTCTGACCCGTGACTTCGGATTCCGTCTGCCGACACTGTGGATTGCCGAGGCGCACGGCAAGATTGCACCGACGTGGTTGTATCGATTCGACTACGCGCCGCCGATGCTCAAGGCGCTGAAGATCGGTGCGACCCACGGCACCGAACTTGCCTACGTCTTCGGCAACATCAATCACGGAGCACGGGACATCACCTACAAATTGGGTGGGCTGAGCGCGGCGCGTCATGTGTCGGAGCGCATCCAGGCTCGGTGGCTGGATTTCGCCAGAGCTGCAGGTGATTACGACACCGGGACCGATCGTGAACTGGGTACAGATCCAGGGTGGCCCACTTACGACACCGACACACGCTCGACACTGTTGATCGACAAGCACGATGCCGTCGTCGCTGACCTCGACCGCGAGATCCGGGAGGCATGGGGTGACACGGTGATCGCATTCACCTGATGGGCCCGGTCTAGCCCAGCTTCGCGAGATAGAACGAGACAGGTCCCGCAGTGAGCATTCCGCTTCCGGCGCCGGCAATTTCGGCTGCGGCAGGCAGGAGTGCCGCTCGGGCTTGCTCCTTGGCTCGACTGTCGCCGACTGCAATCGCCGCAGCAGCAGTCAGGCACCACAGTGCCTCGGAGAGTAGGTCTTTGGGCGGGTCCGGCAATGCATCCACCGCCTGGGCGGCCTCGTTCACCTTTCCGTGTGCGAGAAGGAGGTGTGGCCGGGCCCAGGGTTCGTACGGGCCCCACTGCGTCGTGGCGTCGAAAGTTGCCGGCAAACCGTGCCACACTCGGAGTGACAGAATTGCGAGAGGGAGTATGCCGTCCGCGAGTCCGGGCATGCCGGAATCGGAAAGGTTCACCGCCGCAGCTTCGTACAGCTTCTCACAGTGCGCCGCTTCCGCGCCGGTAGCGGCCGTTCGCATTGCGCGAAACCAGGTGGTGAACACCGCTGCCAACGGCCGCTCGTGACGGCCGGCCAATCGATCAACTGTCTCGGCATGTAGCTCTGCTGCATCGAATTGCCCCAGTGCGCTGAGGGCTTGCATGCGGATCAGATGGCCGAGGATCTCGAAGGTCTCCAGGCTGTGTCGAACGGAGAGGTCTATCAGTTCACGGCCGATGCCGTCGCGCTCGGAGGCCAGGCCGGTAGTCCAGAACGTCTGCATGAACAACCCGTTCAGAGCGAACACCAGGAGTCCTGGATCGTCGAGAGCGCGACCGATCTGTACTGCAGCACGGGCACATTCGAGCCCACGATCACTGGGCAGTCCGCGCGATTCGAGTGCGATCGTCGCCAACAGTCTGGCCCGAGCGAGTTCGTTGCCGTCCGGAAGGCGATCGAGGGTGCGCTGAGCGGTCTCGACGATCTGCGCAGCCTGTCGAGGATCGTCGGATCGTGTCCAGATTCCCGGCACGTCGTAGTTGCCGATGATCCGTGCGGTGAGTTCGACATCGTCCAATTGTTCAGCGGCACCGATGATTGTCAGTCGTTGGTTTCGGGCAGTCTCGAGTCCGCTCCCGCCCGCAACTGCCAAACTTCGGAGCAGGCCTACGGTTGACTCCAATCTCGACTTCGATCCCGCCGCTAAGGTCCGGTCGTACGCTGCCGACACCCGAGCAAAGATCTGTTCTGCCGCTACAGGATCCAGGTAGTTCTCTCGGCGAAGAATGTCGGACTCGAGGTCGGTCAGTCGTGAACCGGGGTCGATGCCCAGCTCTTCGGCGAGTAACTTTCGTGCGCGACGTAGGACTGCCAGTGCATCGCCCTGACGGTCGGAGCGGTACAGTGCGAGAGCCAGCAATCGCCAACCATCTTCTCGCCAAGGGTGTTCCGTCACATGGGCATCCAGATCGGGAATCGCTTCCGCGGCTTGCCCGAGTTCCAGTTGAGTGGACGCCATTCGTTCGACGCCCGTCAGACGCAGTTCCTCCAAGCGCGATCGCTCCGATCGTGCCCAAGGCTCTTCGGTGAATTCCGCGTACGCTGGCCCTCTCCACAGCTGGAGCGCCGTTCGGAGCAGTTCGAGTGATTGCGCTGGCGTCGAATCGGCGGCTTCACGCACCAGTCTTTCGAATTTCCAAGCGTCGACCGCGTCGGGTGCCGTCTGAAAGGCGTAGCCGGGCCCCTCGGTCATAATGACTTTCGGCTTCGTTCGCGGCGCGCGATCCGGTTCGAGCGCGCGCCTCAGTGCGGAAACGAACGTACGTATTGCGCTGGTCGCACCGGCCGGAGGATCGACCCAGAGGTCGTCGACGATCACGTCCACCGGAACAACACGTCCGCGGGCGACGATCAGACGAGCGAGGACGGCTCGGTGTCGTGGGCCCTTCAGATCGATCTGGTGTGAAGACTCGTTCCACGCGACCACAGGTCCAAGAACTCCGAAAGCCGGGCCTTCAAAGGTGTGGTCTCGCATTTGCCCACGTTATCGCGCTCATCGAATGCTCATCGACTCCGGCGAGGCTGGTTGCCATCACCCCAACTTGCCATCACCCCGACAAACGAGAGCGACCGATGACGATCACCATTCCAGGCTTCGAATACCAGCAGATTTCTACAACAGACGGGGTGAGGCTCAACGTCGCGGTCGGTGGAAGCGGAACACCAGTCGTCCTTCTTCACGGCTTCCCTCAGACTCACCTCATGTGGCGTCACGTCGCCACCGCATTGGCGTCGGATCACACCGTCATCTGCCCGGATCTCCGCGGATACGGAGCCAGCGACAAACCGATCGAGGAAAACGCCAACACCTACTCCAAAAGAACAATGGCTACCGACATCGTCGAGGTGGCGAAGAAACTGGGACACGAGAAGTTCGCCCTCGTCGGCCACGATCGTGGCGCACTGGTTGCCATCAGAGCGGGGCTGGATCATCTAGATGTGATCACGCAGCTCGGTTCGTTGGACGTGCTCCCCACCTTGGATATGTGGGACATCCTGCACGGATCGAATGCTGCCGTTGCATTTCATCTTTATCTCATGGCCCAGCCACCCGGTCTGCCCGAGCAGATGATCAGCGCCAGCGCCGACGCGTTCTTCGAGTACTTTCTCGACGTGTGGACGCAGAACCGCGAAGCAATTCCGGCTGACGTGCGGGCCGAATACTTGCGGGCTTCACGGGAGGCGGTGCCGTCGATCGTTGCCGATTACCGGGCGTCGGCAGGCATCGACGTCGAACACGATCAGGCCGATCGCGATGCGGGCAACCAACTGCACATGCCGGTCACGGTCATCCAGCAGGACTGGGGTTCGATGCTCGGCTACGACGCCGAGGCCCTGTGGAAAGCGTGGGCGCCCGATCTCGAGCACCGCACGCTGTCCGCTGGTCACTTCATGGCGGAGGAGGCGCCTACCGAAGTGGTCGACGCGATCCGTGCCCTGCTGAAGAGGTAGTCAGCGCTTGATCCCGGCCGCCAAGTCGTCGACCAAGACCTTGGCAGTCAAGGCGTATCCCGCGGCCTTGTAGTAGTCGAACGGAATCACGCGACCGGTCTGTGCGGCGGGCAGGCGCTGCCACGTCGGCGAGGTGTACACGCTGCCGGAGGCGCCGCGATCCAAGGCGAAGATGACGTCGGCTTCTTCGAGACGGTTGAACTGCTCCGACCCGAGCATCACGCGAAGGTCGGGGCCTTCACGGAGCACCTCGAACCCGAGGTCCTCGGCGACGGCGGTGCGGAAATCGTTCTGGAACCACGCGATCTGATCCTCTGCGGCGGCAACGAAGGCAACCTTCTTACCGGCCATCAGCGGTTCGACGGTCGGGCGGACCTGAGCGAGATGGGCGTCGTACTCGGCCAGTACTTCCTCGGCGCGATCGCTGCGCCCGATGCCGGTGAGGAAGTCCGACATGACCTTGCGCCATTCCGGGGTGAAGTCCTTGCCGACGGGCAGTACCGGTGCGATCTGCTGCATCCGGTCGTTGCCGTACGACCCGGTGTCCCACCAGCCTGCGCTGAGGACAAGGAGGTCTGCGCCGAGGGTCGAGATGTATTCGAAGTTGGGATCCGAAGCACCTTCGGCGAAGATCTCGACTCCGGTGGCATCCGGGACCTCGCGGCGCAGGTGTTCGGCTGCGCCGGTCGGGTAGGCGGTCACCGGGTATCCGGCGAGGATCGACAATTCAAGGCCGTCGCGCGCGTCGAGGGCAACCACGTTCTGTGGGTCCGTCGGAATGATCAGCTTCTCGTCGCCGCGCGTGAACTCGAAGGTCTCCGCGTTCGCGGGCGTCGAACTTTCCGTGCTGCCGCAGGCGGCGAGAAACGCGGTCGCTGCGACGCCCGCGCCGACGCCGAAGAATCCGCGTCGCGTCAGGTTGTCCACGATCGCCCAGTAATCGCGATCGGTCGTGGAGGGAGAAAGGAGTCGAGTCATGCTTGTTAGGTTAGCCTTAGGGGCTGGCTTCGGGAATGCTGAAACAGCTCCCGCGAGCGCCAAGAAATACGGCGAACACGCCAGCGCGGCGAGTGTTGTCGGCGTCACGGGCCGGTCTGATTCGCAACCCACTTTCGTCCTCTGACGTGCATGACGTCACAACCGGCCGCCTCCTCGATCGCGATTCGGCCCTGATCGCGCCGACTATGCTGGACTGACCAGCAGTACGATTTCGGAGGTTGCAATGCAGATCACCAGCGTCGGCCACGCAGGATTTCATATCCAGACCGAGGCCGGATCCATCCTGTGTGATCCATGGGTGACCCCGACGTATTTTGCGTCCTGGGTGCCCTTCCCCGACAACACCGAGTTGGACTGGGACGCGCTCGGCAACTGCGACTACCTCTACGTCTCGCACCTGCACAAGGACCACTTCGATCCGAAGAATCTGATCGCGCACGTCAACAAGGACGCCACCGTCCTGCTCCCCGATTACCCGGTGCCGGACCTCAAGCGTGAGCTCGAGAAGCTGGGCTTCCACAAGTTCTTCGAGACCGAAGACTCCGTCAAGCACACCGTCAGCGGCCCCAAGGGCGACCTCGACATCATGATCATCGCTTTGCGCGCTCCCGCAGACGGTCCGATCGGTGACTCCGGCCTCGTCGTCTCGGACGGGGAGACCACCTGTTTCAACATGAACGACGCCAGGCCGGTCGACCTGGACCCGCTGACTGACGCCTTCGGGAAGGTCGACATCCATCTGCTGCAGTACTCGGGCGCGATCTGGTACCCGATGGTCTACGACATTCCGAAGGGCACCAAGCGCAACTTCGGCAAGCAGAAGCGTCAGCGTGGCATGGACCGCTGCCGCAACTACATCTCTCAGGTCGACGCTGCCTGGGTTGTCCCGTCGGCCGGCCCGCCGGTATTCCTCGACGACGACCTGCGTTACCTCAACGACGATCACGGCGACGAGGGAAACATCTTCCCCGACCAGATCACGTTTCTCGAGCAGATGCGCATCAACGGCAACGATCGCGGTCTGCTGATGATCCCCGGCTCGGCAGTCGAACTTCGCGGAAGCGAAAAGGTCGCGCTGACGCACCCCATCCCGGACGCGGATGTCGACAAGATCTTTTCCAACAAGGCCGAGTACATCGAGAAGATGGCGCAGAAGATGGCCCCGGTCATCGCTGCGCAGAAGGCCACGTGGGCTCCGGCCGAAGGCGAACCGCTGCTCGACGGTCTCAAGGCCAAGTTCGAGCCGATCATGGCTCAGTCCGATCTCATCTGCGACGGAATCGGCTACCCAGTCGGACTCGTGATGGGGGAGGAGACCGTCGTTCTCGACTTCCCGAAGCGGATCGTTCGCGAGCCCATCGACGGAGAAGGCAAGTACCGCTACGGCTTCCGCATCGCTCCCGAACTGGTTCGCACCGTTCTGCGCGACGACGAGCCCGACTGGGTCAACACCATCTTCTTGTCGACGCGCTTCACGGCGTGGCGTATCGGTGGCTACAACGAGTTCCTCTACACGTTCTTCAAGTGCCTCACCGACGAGCGCATCGCCTACGCCGACGGTTGGTTCGCCGAGGCCCACGACGACAGCGCGTCTATCGAGTTGGGTGGGTACGAGATTCAGCGTCGTTGCCCCCATCTCAAGGCGGATCTGTCGAAGTTCGGTGTTGTCGACGGCACCAACCTCACCTGCGATCTGCACGGCTGGCAGTGGGATCTCGAGACCGGCCGCTGCAAGACGTCCAAGGGCCACGAGCTGCGCACCAGCAAGCTGAGCTGAACCGAGCTCGTCGGGTGACGGGATACAGCAGGTCGCTGATCGGCCTGGCGACAGCGCTCGCCGGGCTGGCCGGTTACGTCGACGCGCTCGGATTCATCACGCTCGGTGGGCCTTTCGTTTCGTTCATGAGCGGCAACATGACGCAGGCGAGCGTCGCACTTGCCGACGGAGTGTGGGCGACCGCGCGCGTGGCCGGCGGGATCATCGTGCTCTTCCTCCTGGGAATCGCGTTGGGAACCGTCGTCACCCACTTCACGGAGCGGTACTCCGTCCGGACCCGGAAGGTCACGGTGCTCGCGGTTGTGGCCGGCCTGCTTGCCATCGGTTCGGTGATGAGCAGCCTCGACGTCACCCCTGGCGCGATCTCGGCGATGGCTTTGGCGATGGGAGCCGTCAACTCGGTGTTCCAGCGCGACGGCGAGGTGACGATCGGCGTCACCTACATGACCGGTGCGCTGGTCAAGATGGGCCAGCGTCTCACCGGAGCCTTTCTGGGCGGCCCGAAGTGGGCGTGGCTGCAACACTTCGGGATGTGCGCGGGGTTGATCGCCGGAGCAGTAATCGGTGCGTTGGTTCATCGATGGATCGGTCTTCACGCTCTGTGGCCTGCATCGGGATTCACGGTTGTTCTGATCGCCGTTGCCTGGCGGGTCTCGCCCCCGGCGCCGGCACAGGCACAGGCGTAAAAGGGCTGCGAGCTCGACGGTTGATCACGTGCACAGTCTCTTTCGCGCCGACGTCATCATTGCCCGCGTGATCACGCCGTGCAGTACCTGAACGGGTGCGAAGTAGATGCGGCCCGCGCGGTTCTTCAGCTCCACCGCGGTGACGACGTGTAGGAGGCCGGCGTCGTTGTCGGCCTGAACCGAGGCGACGAATCGTAGGTGTTTCTCGTCCGCTTCGATGAGGGCCTCGCCGTCGGCGATCTTGTCGATGGCAAAGGTGTCGGGGCGTCCCTGGGCGATGCCGAGCAATCCGACTACCCGCTCCCTCAACCAGAACATCGCGAGAACTGGAGCGGGGACATTTCTGACGTCGAAGACGGCCTGTGCCCACTCCTCAGATGTATAGGTGGGAGCTGTCGGGATGGTGATCGTGGTGGCCTCTGCCCAGTCCGGCGCAGGCATGGCCTTGAAAGCGAGTGTCATTTCATCCTCCGTACGGTACCGTATGGAACCTACCCATACGGTACCGTACGGAGGTGACGAATGCCCGCGCTCGACTCTCTCGCGACCAATGGATCGATGCAGCTTTTCAAGCTCTGACCAGCCATGGCCCTGATGCAGTTGCCGTGGAAAAGGTGGCGCGCACGCTCGGATCGACCAAAGGGTCCTTCTATTGGCACTTCACGAACCGTGACGAGTTGCTGCAAGCTGCGCTCGATCGATGGGAAGTTTTGTCAACCGAGAGACTGATCGCCTCCGTCGAGTCCTCTGGTGAACCGGGGGAGGCGCGATTGCGTCTTCTGGTGGATTCAGTCACGACTGGATTGGCCGATCGCCGTGCGGAGTTGGAACTGCTTGCCGGGATCGACCATCCTTTGGTTTCGGCGGCGGTTCGGCGTGTCACCGAGCGTCGAGTTGCCTACATTGTGACGTTGTTGGTCGATCTGGGTATGGACAGACAGAAGGCGGAACATCGTGGTGTACTTGCATATTCGATGTACCTGGGGCAGATGCAACTGGTGCACAGTGCGCCCGATTCGGTCCCTCGCCGCGGTGCGGACCGTCACGCACTAGCCGACGAGTTCGTGAACATGGTTCTAGCCAAGTAAGTCCGCCGTCGAACGCAGCGTGATCTGCGCATCACCCTGCTCTTTCAGGTGAGGGACCACACATTGCGCGTAACCCACAGTTACAGATACTTTGAGATCAGCTTTAGTGGAGCGCCGGAGATGTCGGCATCTCCCGGAGGTGCAAAACCGTTTCACGACAGGAAGAAAGGTGACTCACCATGAGCGTTGTGCTTATTTCGTTGCTGGTCGCCGCTGGACTCACCGTGCTGGCTACCAGTGACGGTGCCGGTCTGGACTTCGGGAGTCGGCAGCTGAACCGCCAGTTGAAGACCCGCACGCACCGGTAACCCCGGAAAACGGCCGGTTCCACGCGATCCTTTGCGGAGCCGGCCGTTTGCGTTGTCCGGTCAGTTCACCCCAATATCTGCAAGCCAGGCCCGGGTGCTGCGGGCATTGATACCCAGGACATCGGCAGAACCCGTCGCCAAGTCGAACGCGACGTTGTCGGCAGATGCGAGTCCCGTGTAGAGCTGAGCAACCCCGGCTGCCGCGCCCGCCCCGATGATCGGTGTGATCGACGCACCGAACTCTTCTGGTATCACGGCTTCGAAAGTTACCGCGCGCGAGAAGTGTTCGGCGAACGCCTCGGCCAATTCGACACCGGTGACCGGCGGAATCTGCCCGATGTCGACTACGTCCGGTGCTACGGCGAGAGTCAAGGCCGCGACGGCTGCATCAGCGACATCGAGGTGCGAACTCCACGCGACCGCGAGATCGGCGCGCAGCGGATAACGCAGGACCCCTTCGTCTTTCGCTCCCGACAGCACGGCGGGCAGAAGAAGATTCTCGAGGAACAAACGTGGGGTCAGAACGGTCACCGCGATACCTTCGGCTCGAAGCCCGTCGACGAGCCCGGCGAGAATCGGTGTGTTGGGGCCGGCGAGCGTCGAAGTAGCGTCGCCGATCACGATGCCGCTGGTCGAGATCACGAACCGCGAAGGACGGGCCACTTTCGCTGCTGCCAGAACATTCCGGGCGTAACGCGAGTGTCTCGATGTCCCCGGCAAGGGGAGGTGGAAGAGCACCCTACTCCTCGGCGCATCAACGTCGACACCGTTCACATTCTCCTTGAGTAGCGCCCGAAAAACATCGAGCTCTCGGCTGAAAGCCGGGTCCGGGAACCGGCCTCGCGCTGACAGAGAAGCGAAGGCGTCTTGTCGTCTGCTTACCACCAGCTCAAACCCTGGAGAGGGGTAGAACACAGAGCGAGCTGCAAAATATGCGATTCGGACAAATTGTTGGACAAACGTCCAATCGGCGAAATTTCTCTACTCGCTGGCCGCTCTGCACTGCTTCAACGTGGTGTGATGTCCGCGCTGCGGAAGTTGTATGCCGGTTCCCGGTACGCCCCGCGGGTGAGCAGTCGGGCGATGTTGGCCCGGTATATCTCGTCGGCTTCTGCATGGAGAACGGGATCACTCTCGAGCCACAGGTTTGCAGGATGAATCGGTTCGTCGTACATACGACGGAAGAGTTCGGTACGGAGGTCTTTGAGCCAATTGGAGTTCAGGTTCATGACGCGGAACTGGCGCAACGCTTCGATGTCGATCACGCCCGACACGATCGAATTGTGCCCGGAGACGGTGTGGCCGAGTACCGCTCCGTTGTAGTCCACGACGTGCGAATTTCCTCCGGCGATGTCGAATGACTGTGTCGCCGACTGAGTCGGATAGACCGGTCCGGTGTTCGGGCAGATCATGTACAGACTGTTGAAATGCGCGTGTGCACGGTTCTGGAGGAGCCAAGTTCCCCCGGGATCAGGTCCTGATTGCGTCATCGGAACCGCCTCGCTCGGACGGTACACGACCTCGGCGCCTTGAAAAGCTAAGGCGCGTACTGCTTCCGGATACTCTCCGTCGCTGCAGCAGATGGTGCCGATCGAACCGATGTCCGGAGTGTGCAGCACGGGATAGAACGCGTCGATGCCGTCGCCGAACAGTTCGGTCCAGCGGTCGTACACGTCGTGAGGCGTGCAGGAGCGTTCACGGCACCAGACGTGATTCTTCGTGGCGCGATGTACCGCTTCGCCCGCAGGGGAGATCACCACCATGGAGTTGAAGAATCGATCGGTCATGACCTCGGGCCACCTCGCCTTGCATTGAGCGATGATGTAAACCCCGTACTGCTTGGCGAGTCCGCCGAGTCGGTCTGTCTCGGGGCCGGGGATGTCGATGAACATCTCGCGCGCGGCCTTCACATGAGGTATGTCGAAGGCTTCATCCCCGAATCCGGTCAAGGCACCTTCTGCCAACGCAATCAGTTTGACCGGCATGTTGATCGAAACCGTCGACACCGCAGCGTGAATCGCTTCCTCCACTACGTCGAGGTTCGCGTTGATCTGCGATCGGTGTTCGATGTTGCGCACCACTGTCGACAGACCAATCGCTGTATAGGGTGCAATCGGAGTTGCGACCGAGTCAGCATTCACCGGCGTTCACTTCCGGTATACGGTGCGCCCACGGCACGACCTTCTCCAATTGGGATGCAACCGCGATCAGGGTGCCCTCCTCACACATGGGTGCGGCCAGTTGAATCCCGATAGGCAACCCCGAGCGCGTGGAACCCAGCGGGAGGCTGATTGCTGGTCCGCCCGTCGCATTGAAAAGTGGAGTGAATGAACAGACGCCGAACAACTTGCGTGTCCATTCGCTCGGGGAGAGTGATGCGTCATTCGAATCGAGTTCGCCCAACAGTTGGGGTGGTTCACCGAGCGTCGGCGTGAGCAACAGATCGTAATTCGTGAAGAATGTTCCGACCGTGCGGGACACCTGGTTGAAGACGCCGAGCGCTCCAGCGAGCTGAATGGCCGTGACTTCGCGCCCATACTCCACGCACGCCAGGGTTGTAGCCTCGAGGTTCTCGGGGCCGGGAGTCACGCCGAAAGCTCCGGCCAGTGCGTCTACGCCTTCGGCAAGAGAGACACTCCAAACCGGCAGGTTGGCATCGACGAACTGATCCCAGTCGAAGACCGGCGTGTCGGGCGTGACGTGATGCCCGAGCCCCTCGAGGACCGTGCCGACCGCGGACACGACATTCGCGACTTCGATGTCCACCGGGTCCCCGGACCACGACCGAGTATGGATGGCAATTCGTAAACGCCCTGGAGCACGGTTGATCTCGTCTATGTAGGGTCGTGTGGGATCACGAATCACGTATTTGTCGCCGGGGGCGGGCCCGCTCACGGCATCGAGTAATGCGGCGCAGTCGCGCACCGACCGGGTCAGTCCCAACTCGGCGCCCAGCCCTGACAGCGGTTCGCTCGAGTCGGGACCCACCGGTACGCGACCGCGGCTCGGTTTCAGACCCACCAAACCGTTGGCAGACGCCGGAATTCGGATCGACCCACCACCGTCGGTGGCGTGAGCGATGGGAAGGGCTCGCGCGGCGACCAATGCGGCTGATCCACCGCTCGAACCACCGGCGCTGTGTTTGTTGTCCCACGGATTGCGCGTCGAGCCTTGAGCAACAGGTTCGGTGTTTCCGTTGAACGCGAATTCAGGTGTGGTGGTCACCGCCACGGCAGCCAATCCGGCAGCCCGGAATCGTGTCATCAATTCGGTGTCGTGGGGAAAGATTGCACCTTCGCCCGCGAGCCGACTTCCGAACCGGGTCGGTACTCCAGCCGCGTGTACGGCGAAATCCTTGAGTGCAAAGGGAACCCCCGCAAAAAATCCCTGTGCGTTGCAATCGAGTGCTCGATCCCACGGACCGTCGACCACGGCGTTCAGCGTCGGATTGACGGCCTCGATCGCGGTGCGTGCTGCCTCGCGAACTTCGTCAACGGATACCTGCTTTTCGCGAATCAGTTCGGCGAGGCCCGTAGCGTCATGTTCGATGTACTCATTCGGCTTCATCGAAGATCCCTCTCGGCGGCGGGGAGGGTGGCATCGTCGTGAACTATGTTTCCGCCCAGCATGGTTCGATGCACACGGGTGTTCTTCAAGTCGTCGAGATCGCAGGTCGACGGATCGCGGTCGACGAAGATGAGGTCTGCGTGATTGCCGGGGCGGATGGATCCGATTCCGTCCCATCCGAGGATCTTCGCAGCGCTCGTTGTCCACATGGCGAGAGATTCCTGGCGAGTGATGACCTGGTCTGGACCGTCGTTTCTCAGGTCGGTGCCGGCAATCTCGTGCGTGTGGGCAAGTGCAATCTGTTCCCAAGGACTCTTCGGTCCCCAGTCCGACCCTCCGGAAACCTCGAGGCCTGCGTCGAGTAGACGCCTCAATGGGACCATGTCACGCCAGACGTGTCGGCCGATCCGCTCGTCATACATTGCACCCTTGCCCCATGCGAAGCCGACAGAAGTGGTGACCTGGAACCCGAGTGCCTTGTACCGGCGAACGTGATCCGGGCTGATGGTGATCGCGTGCTGCAGAATCCACGCCTTGTCTCGAAAATCGTGTTCGGTGACGACACGCTCGGCGATCTCGAGAAAATCGTCGTGCTCACGGTAGGAGCCGATACAGATGTTTGCCCGGATACCGTTCTCCGCGCAGAATCGGACGTACGATTCTTCTTTCTTCAGTGAGACGAAGCGATTTCCCTTGGTGGGTCTGCCGAATGGATCGGCGTAGGTTTCGTGCATCGCGAAATGCCCTGCAAAACAGGGTCCCCCAGGGCTGATGGTCATACCGTCGATTCGAAACATGTCGTCGGCGGTATCGGATGACTGTGGCGCAAGCGATTTCAATCGATCGTCGAACTCGTGCGGCGACAACGGTTCGAACGGATAGAAAATAACCGACTCCACGTCGTGAGTCGCCTGGACCCGCATGGTGAGCAAGTCAGATGCGCGGAGATGCTGATACATCTGTATGTGGATCGGTTCCATGGCGTGTCCCTCGTACAAGGTGGTGACACCGCGGGCGGAGAAGCGAGCCATTTCGTCGAGTACACCGGGTACTGCGTGATCGGGATCGAGTGGGGGGAGCTTGAGAAGGATCTGTCCCCAGAACGGGTCGTAGGTGTAGTAGTTGTTCACCGGTCCGCGAAGTATTCCCGTCAATCGTCCGGCTTCGTCCTTGTCGATCTCCACGTCACACACTTGATCGGGGATGAAGTCCGACAGACCGACAGCACGCAGGCCGGCGCTGTTGAACGCCACGATGTTCGGGGTACGCGGTGCCCACGCCTGGATGAGCACAGGGTGGTCGGTTGTTGCCTGGTCGAGGACATGACGGTCGGGCAAGCGTCGCTCGGCAAGGTCGCGCCACGATCTGCGGATGAAGTAGTGGGCTTCACCGACGGGCGTGCAGATGATCCACTCACCGGGCGCTGTGACGGCTGCGCGAGCACTGATTCGCTCGACGATATCGGCATGATCGACGGCATCGCTCAGATCGACGAGGCCGCCTCGCAGCGCGCCGAAGTGCATGACGTGCGGGTGCGTGTCGATGAGTCCTGGCATGACCACTGCGTCACCGGCTTCCATGATCTGGGTGTTCGGGCCAGCGGACTCGACTAGGTCGGAGAACCTACCCGACTCGAGGATCACGCCATTGTCCACGAGTATCGCTTCCACGACAGGGTTCACATCGTCGAAGGTCAGTATCTTCGACGATCGGATCAGTGTTCTGCTCACGTGGACCTACCTCCGTGCATCTCGACGAGTCCACCGCGTGTGGCTCGTCAGGTAGTAGCACTCTATGACTGGCCCACCTGGGGGGAGAATCATCCGAAAGGATGAAGTCCGATCGGTCTTGACCAGTGATTATGGCCGCAGGTAGCGTCGTACTGGTTCGTTGTGGAGGAGTGCGATATGTCGGTGGTTCAGTCGGAATTCGTTGAACCGAATCTCCAACCGATCAGGCGCAACAACGAGTTCGCACGCAACACCGAATTCAAACGCAACGCGATGGAGTTTCTTGCCAGGTTTGTCCGCGTGTCTGGGATGGTTTTCTACTCCGTTGATCGCAGCATGAATGCCGACACGCACGTGTTCGATCGGGTGTGTCCTGAGGAGAATGGCCGCTACACCGGTCACTTCCACGAGTTGGACCCTTTTCATCCGCGTAGGTTCGCCGAATCGGGCGCCGACCTCGCAACGTCGAACGACATCGGCCAGCGGTTCGACAAGACCGACTATTACGCAGGCTTCTTTCGCCCGATGGGGTATCGATACGAGGCTGAACTGTATCTACGTCATGCCGGACGTATCGTGGCCGGGGTTTCCCTGCTCCGAAGTGCTCGTGACGGTGACTTCTCGAGGGAAGAGATCCAATTTCTGCAGAAGTCCCACGGATTCGTCGAACAGTCCTACTGCATGCTGGCCCAAATGCCCAGTGCGCCGAATGCTTCTGCATTGCAAGAACATTGGAAACTATCTGCTCGGGAGCGCGACGTCGTCGAACTGCTGGCACAGGGTGCAAGCAATATCGACATCTCCCGTGCGCTGTTCATCAGCGTCCCGACCGTGAAGAGTCACCTGCAACACGTGTATCGAAAGTCGAGCGTGCATTCACGTACCGAGTTGGTGTCACGTCTGGTGCACGGCTGAGTGTGGTGACTGCGCCGCTGGTGGTCAGGCGATGGCGCGGCGCATCAGGTCTGCAGTCTCCTTGTTGAACGCGACCAGTGTGACTGTCTCGACTTCGGTCTTCGCCGCGCGAATCGCTGAAACAGCTTGTCGGACGGCATCTTCCTTCGGCCAGCCGTAGACCCCTGCCGAGATCAACGGAAAGGCGACGGTTCGTGCGCCGATCGAGTCGGCGACGGCGAGACTGCGGGTGTATGCCGACCGAAGCAATCCGGATCGGTCCTCGGAGCGCGAATATCTTGGGCCGACGGTGTGAATCACGGCCTTGGCGTGGAGCTTTCCCGCGGTGGTGGCTACGGCCGCACCCACCGGCAGGCCGTCGGGAAGACTGGTGTTGCGCAACACCTCGCAGGCCTTCAAGATCTCCGGCCCTCCGGCGCGGTGGATCGCGCCGTCGACACCGCCACCACCGAGGAGCCTCGAATTGGCCGCATTGACGATGGCGTCGACGGTCAGCGTCGTAATGTCACCTTCGACGACTGTAACGACGGGCATTGATCCTCCTGTGTCTCCGACGGCTATGTGTCCGACGGCTGTGTTCCAGAGTTCACGCTTCGGACGAGCCCACGGCATAGCCGAGCGTACGTCGTTGGGATCACGTCCGATCAACATCGAGTATCGCGCCGCGACCGACGGTGTGCGACTGTGCGCCTGAACGCAATGCAGAAGTACGCGCTTTCCCTCAGCCCGCAACGTCTGGACAGTGCGCGCTGCGTCGTCGAGAACGAACTCGAGGTTGGCGTTGGAATCATGACCGTCGTCGACCAACCAGAACTCGACGTGATCGGAGCTGACCGGTCGGGTTCCCATGCGGCACAAGCTGACCACGGCGTCGTAGTCTGCAGTGGCCAGCGCATCGACGCCTCCGAGCATGACGCCGTCGTCGTGCGGGTGCGTCGTCAGGTGGTGGGTCCCGCGGAACCTCGAGTAATCGAGTTCTGCCGTCGACGGCCAACCGTTCTTGTCGTCGGTGCCGCCGCGCACAGTCTTGATCGCCAGGCGAACCAGATCGGAGGAACGATATCCCGGCCAGCCGTGCATGATTCGGCGCCAGCGCGCGGGAACCGCCGATGCTCCCCAACGGGCGCCGAGCAACCCGCCTGCGATAGCCGCGGTCGTGTCGGTGTCCCCGCCGGCGCGTACGGCCGCTTCCAATGCGCGCTGAAGGTGACGAGCATCGGAATTGTCCGTGGAGGTGATTGCCCACCAGGCAGTCTGAAGTGCATGTACCACCCAGCCGTTCTTGGAGAAGTCCCGCGGGTGCCCGGTTTCGGCCTGATCGAGCAGCGGGCCCCAGTATTCGGCGACCTCCTGATCGGCGACCGAGAAGAAGCCTCGAACGCCGTCGAAGTTGCCGACGACAACGGCATGACGGATGGCGTGGGTCCACAACTCGCACGCCTGTCCGGCACGCGGGTCGTCATGCGTGAGTGAACTGATCCGGTGCGCGGCCGCCATGGCACCGTCTGCATCGTCCAAGTAGGAGAGGGCGACGGGAGCGGTGCGCATGAGCGAGCCGTTGCCGGCCTTGCGGCCGCTGATCGCTCGCGCACGATCCGCCATCGCCGCTGCGCTTTCGGAGCGGGCAGACAACACTGCTAGCGTCTGGTTGCCGATGTCCGCGGGCTTCGAGTCGTACCACCGGATGAACTGTGCTGCAATGGCATCGAGACCGCAAGGGTTTCCGATATCGATTCCTGTCGCGGCCACCTCGGCGATCGCAACTGCCATCGAGGTGTCGTCGGTCCATTCTCCCGGCGCCCAATTGAACGGGCCGCCACCGATCATGTCGATGGTGACCTCGGCCTTCGGATAGGTGAATTCGTAGCCGGCGCCGAGTGCGTCTCCTGCTGCGGTGCCGAGCAGAACGCCCGCCGCTCGATCGGACTGCTGTGCGGTGAGTTTCATAGCCACCTCTTCGGTTCGGGGTGAGAGTTTGATCAAACTTACGCTAACTATAGATCATGTTTGAGATAACATGCAAGGGTGAATAAATGGACAGACACGAGCGGTAAGGCATTGACGGACTATCCACGTCCGTCTGTGGCGGTGGACGTCGCGGTGCTGACGTACAGCGGTGGATCCCTGAAAGTTCTGGTTGTTCGGCATCGTCTCGGCTCGCTGGCGCTACCGGGAACGTTTCTGCACGAACGCGAATTGCTCACGGCCGCAGCCGATCGTGCCTTGTCGGTCAAGGCCGAGTTAGCCGAGACCAGCTTTCACCAGTTGGCGATTTTCGACCGACCGGATCGCGACGACCGCGGTTGGGTTCTGTCGGTCGCGCACACCGCTGGCCTAGCGGAATCGGCTCTGCCCGATTCAGCGCTTCTCGTCGATGTGTACGACCACGAGGCAGTGAGCGGACTCGCGTTCGATCACGCCGACATGGTGCGACTCGCGGTCACGGACCTACGCACGAGGTATGCGTCGTACGTGGATCCGGACGGATTGTCGGGCGGATTGTTCACCGTCGCCGAACTCAGAGGACTCTACGAGGTGATCTTCGATCGTCCGTTCCAGAAGGACAGCTTCCGCCGGCAGGTGATCGACGCGCTCGAAAGTACCGGCGAGATGAGCAGGCCCGGGAACGGCCGGCCGGCCGAGACGTACCGGAGGCGGGGTGACGGCGCACTGACTGCGCAGGCAATGGCATTTTTGACCGGATAAAGTGAAACGAATTCTTGCGATTCTGCTGACCTGACGCGCTGAGCTGGGTAATGTCCGATTGATGGGTGCAGTTTCGAATGAAGCCGAGTCCAAGATTCCGACCATCGTGTGGGGTACGGGCAACGTCGGGCGTGCATCGATTCGCGCTGTGACAGCCAATCCCGCCCTCGAACTTGTCGGCGTCATCGTTGCCAACCCGGCGAAGGTCGGGCGAGACGCAGGTGATCTTGCCGATTTGGGAGTGCATCTGGGTGTCGCGGCTACCGACGACGCCGAGGCCGTGCTCGCCGCGTCCCCAGGCGCGGTGGTCTACGCGGCGTCCGGTGACATTCGGCCCGATGACGCGGTTGCCGACATCACTCGGGCACTGGCCGCCGGAGCTGTGGTGGTCACTCCATCCGTTTATGCGCTGTACGACCCGAAATCGGCACCTCCGGAACTTCGTGATCCCGTCGAAGCAGCTGCCAAGGCAGGCGGCGGCGCTCTGTTCGTTTCCGGTATCGATCCGGGTTGGGGCAACGACATCCTGCCGATTCTCGTCAGCGGGCTTGCGGGGACGATCGATCAGATCCGGTGTCAGGAAATCTTCGACTACACGACCTACGAACAGCCGGATTCGGTCCGCTACCTGATCGGGATGGGTCAGCCGATGGACTACGAACCTCCCATGGTCGCGCCCAGTGTGCCCACCATGGTGTGGGGCGGACAGATTCGGCTCATCGCCCGGGCACTCGGGGTGGAGCTCGACGAGATCCGCGAGACCTTGCTGCGCCGCCCACTCGAGGAAACCGTGTCGACCGAACATATGGGGGAGTTCGCGGCCGGCACCCAGGGCGCACTGCGATTCGAGGTTCAGGGAATCGTCGGCGGGGAACCCTTGATCGTGATCGAACACGTCACGCGTATTCATCCGTCCTGTGCCCGCGATTGGCCGCTCCCGCCCGACGGTGGCGACGGTGCGCACAAGGTGATCGTCGAAGGACGACCACGAATAGAGATCAACGTCGAGGCCACTGATGAGGGTGGAAACCGCGCGGCCGGCGGAAATGCCACGGCCGTAGGACGTCTCGTCAACGCAATTCCGTGGTTGCGTCAGGCCGAACCCGGTCTTTACGACGCGCTGGACGTTCCGCTCACACCAGGCGTCGGCAAGCTCGGTGCCCGAAACTCGGAGGTACTCACATGAACATCGACATTCCCGAAGGCAAGAATCCGATCGGCTACGTGTGGGGTGAGATGGTCCCCGGAATCGGGCCTGCAGCGGCTGGATTTTCCCAAAAGGTGTACACGGACGGCACTCTCGGCCTTCGGGAATTCGAAGCGGCCCGGCTTCGGATTGCTCAGATCAACGGATGCATCTTCTGTCAGGACTGGCGCACCGAGCGCGACGGCGAAACGGTGGAGTCGACGTTCGATCAGGCTGTCACAGACTGGCGCACCACCGATGCCTTCGACGACAGGACACGTCTCGCCGCCGAGTACTCCGAGAGATACGCTCTCGACCACCATGGACTCGACGACGAGTTCTGGGAACGCATGACCGCGCACTACTCCCAGCGGGAAATCGTCGAGTTGAGCATGTGCCTCGGATCGTGGTTGGCCTTCGGCAGGCTCAACCACGTCCTCGGCCTCGACACTCAATGTGTGTTGCCCGGTAACTGAACCTAGTTACCCAGCGTCGTCAGATCCGGGTAGTTCGAGACCTCCCAGCCACCGTCGACGACCAGACTGGTTCCGGTGATGTACGAGGCGTCGTCGCTGGCGAGATAGAGACAGGGGCCGGCGATCTCGTCGGGAGTTGCTGCTCGGGACATGGGGATTCGGCTGAGGAACATGTCGCGGGCGGGTTCGTAGTTCATGACTGGTGCGACCAATGGGGTATCGACCAGGCCGGGAAGAACCGCATTGACGCGGATGCCCGACGCTGCGAGTTCGATCGCGGCATTCTTGCTGAACATCTCGACCCCGGCTTTACCCGTCGCGTATGCGCTCCCGTAGGGACTCGGTACGTGCGCGTTGAGGGAGGAAACGTTGACTATCGCACCGCCGCGTCCGTGCTCTCGGATATGTCGCGCTTCATGTTTGGTGCAGAGAAAGACGCCCTTCTGAACCAAATCGATGGTGAAATCCCAGTCGGCCTCGTCGAGGTCGACTATCTGCCCGACCCGCGATGCGCCGGCAACGTTGAAGGCAATGTCGATCCCACCGAATTCTGCTGCCGCCGCGGCAATTGCCTCGGCAACATCGGATTCCTTGGTGACGTCGACCGGTGCGGCGAGAAATGAACCGTCGTGTTGAGCCGCGATCGCCTTCAAAGCATCTGCAGCGATGTCGATTCCGGCTACCTGCGCACCTTCGCTGAGAAGCCGTAGGGCGATGGCCGCACCGATACCTGATGCCGCGCCGGTGACAACCGCGGTTTTGCCGGCAAATCTGGACGTGTTAATGGGCACCTGCTTTCAAGAATTTTCCGGTCCGGCGGTTGCCGAGGACCGGTGCTGTCTCTCCGTCGCCGAAGACGTACTCGCCGCCGACGAACACTGCGGTGACGGTCTGGTCGTTGCGATTGACCATGCGGGAGAGGTTGTCGTAATCCACAACCGGGCTCTCCGCGTAGGTCTCGAGTGAATCATCGAGATGGGCGGGATCGATGACGACGAGGTCGGCTCGATCACCCAATCGCAGGTGACCTGCATCCACGTCGTACCACTCGGCCAGTTCACCGGTGAGACGATGCACCGCGGCCTCGACCGTCATGAAGGGCCGGCCGATCTTTTGGGCGTCGTAGACTCGGCGAAGTAGTCGTAGGCCGAAGTTGTAGAACGCCATGTTGCGCAAATGTGCTCCGGCGTCGGAGAATCCGAGTTGCACGCCGTTGTCCTGGGCGAACTTGTCCAGAATTTCCGGCCGGTGGTTCGAGATGGTTGTGCGCCACCGAACCTTCGTGCCGTGTTCGAGGACCAGATCCAGGAATGCATCGACCGGATGGAGGCCGCCTCGTTCGACGCCGACCTGCCCGAAGCTCTTGCCGACAAGAGATTCGTCGGGGCAGGATACGATTTCGGCGTCGAAGAAGTCGCGGTGCCAGACTTTGACGCCGAATTTTTGATCGTAGTCCGTGCGGAATTGTCGACGATACTCCTCACTCTGCATCAGAACATTGCGTTCCATCTCGTCGGTCAGATGCAGTGCTGCAGCGCCGGATCCGAACTCCTCGAAGACAACCAGGTCGATGCCGTCGGCATATACCTCGAAGGGAACTGGCAGGTGCTGCCAGCGCAGGTCGCCGCCGAGTCGATTGACCAAGTGCGCCAGTGGGCCGAGGATCACCACGGCCAACTTGTTGGACTTGATGTCGGCGGCCGAAAGCATGCTCGTCTTGAGTCGCTGACGCCAGAGACCCGCACTGGAGAACGCCATCGCTCCGGTACTCACCGGGTTGGAGAGGTCAGGTCCGGCCTGAAATACCCGTCCCCGACGGCGGAGAATCGCATTGAGTCGGCGTCGTTCCTTCGTGGTTGCATACGTCGACGGCAGGGTTCGTGAGCGGCAGGTCTCGCCGTCAAGTTTGTCGAACAGCAATTGCTGACTGGACATTCCGACGAATCCTGCGTCGAGCGCTTCGGTCAACTGTGCTTCCATCGACGTGAGTTCGGCGTCGGTGGGGCGCACATCCTTCCGGGTGGCACGGTCCAACCCCATCTCAGCGGCTCGCATGTCGGAGTGCCCGATGAAGGCTGCCACGTTGGGTCCCAACGGAAGTGACTCGAGCGCTGCGACGTACTCGCTCGCGGAGTTCCAGGTCTTGGCGCGCGTCAGTGCATCGACGACGTGCTGACGTGGGATTGCTTCGACGCGGCCGAAGAGATCACCGGCGTCGGAGGGGCTGGCGTGAATGGTGGACAGGGAACACGATCCGACAAAGATCGACGTGACCCCGTGCCGCAGGGATTCGCTGAGTGCAGGCCCGTCCAGGATCTCGACGTCGTAGTGAGTGTGGATGTCCACGATGCCCGGGATCACCCACTTTCGCCGCGCGTCGATGACACGGGGACAGTCGGTTTCGTCGAGTGGATCGAGGGAGATGGCAGTGACCA
Source organism: Rhodococcus sp. IEGM 1409 (assembly GCF_030056735.1). GTDB lineage: Bacteria > Actinomycetota > Actinomycetes > Mycobacteriales > Mycobacteriaceae > Rhodococcus_F. The sequence goes on along the minus strand of NZ_JASHKN010000009.1, from coordinate 118,784 downwards.
GCCCATCGCGGATTCCCAGATTGCGGACAGCTGGTTTCGCCCCGGTGCCGTCGAACCACAGACCGTTGTTGATCACGGCGTCGTAGGTCATGAGAGAACCACCTTTGCGCGTATCGTTTTTCCGGTTGCATTGCGGGGCAAAGGAGTTGTGGTTAGTTTCCACTTCACCGGCACCTTGAAGTAGGCGAGTCGTTCGGCGACGTAATCGCGTAGTTCCTCTTCGCTGGCGGCGCCCTCGCTCCGCAACACGACGACGGCTGCAACTTCTTGACCGAGGTCTGCCGAATCAATACCGATCACAGCGCATTCCAGTACCGCGGGATGCTCGTCGATGGTCTGCTCGATTTCGAGGGGGTAGACGTTCTCGCCGCCGCGTAGGATCAGGTCGGATCGGCGGCCCGTCAGGCGGAGTCGGCCGTCTTCGAACACTCCGAAGTCGCCGGTTCGGAGCCATCGATCAGGACCGATGGCGGTTGCAGTCGCAATCTCGTCGTTCCAGTACCCCAACATCACATAGGGGCTGCGCGCACAGATCTCACCTTCCTCGCCGTCGGGGACCGCAACCCCGAAGGGGTCGCGCACCTCAACGCTCACACCGATGATCGGCCGGCCGAGAGTTCCGGGGAACGCGGCAAGTTCTGGTGGCGTGGCAACCGAGATGCCAGTGGAGGATTCGGTGAGCCCGTAACTGTCGACCAAGGTGTGTTGCGCAAAAGGCAGCCGTGCGCGCAGGCGGTTCTGCAAGGCCGGAGATGACGGTGCAGACGCGAGTGCAAAGGCGCTCAGTGAGGTCAGGTCATATTTCTCGATATTGCCGTGTTCGAGGAGACGGGTTGCCATGGTGGGTACGACCGCCCAGTTGGTGACCTTCTCGCCTTCGACGAGGGAAAGGACTTCGTCGACGTCGAAGGCGCCCTGGTGGATGACCACTGTTCCGCCCGTCGCGAGACGTGGGATCGCCAGGTTATGCAGGCTTGCAATGTGAAACAGCGGTGCGGTCAGCAGATACCGCAAGTCGCTCGGTCGGCCGTCGCTGGGTTTTCCGGTGAACGCCGCAGCGAGGCGATCACTGTAGCGGTGGTAGTCGATGACGGCCAACACGTTTCGGTGAGTGTGAACAGCTCCTTTGGGGCGGCCGCTGGTTCCGCTCGTGTAAAGAATGACGGCCGGATCGTCCTCGTCGACGGAAGTTCGGGGGAGTGGCGATCCCGAGTACTTCTCCATCAAGGCCGGTAGATCTTCTTCCATCGTGAGCACTCGCACATCGGTGTCCAGCTCGGAAAGAATTTGTGCGCGTTTGGCGTCGGCGATCACCACGGTCGGAGTGGTGTGATCGATTCCGTACGCCACCTCGCGGGCCACCCACCACGAGTTGAATCCGACGGCGATGGCACCGAGGGACTGAGCCGCCCAGAAGGTCATCACCCATTCCGGCGAATTAGCGGCAAGTATGCCCACCCGATCGCCCTTGCCGACGCCGTACTTGTCGCGGAGCGCTGTGGCCAATGCTGCTACGGCTTCACCGTGCTCGAGGTAGCTGAAGCGTCGGTCCTTGGTCACCAAGTAGTCGCGTGAGCCGTAGTCGAAGGATGCGGCGAGTACGTCGCCGAGTGCCTTGTCACGGTTCTTCATGACGGGCATCGAACTGCCCAGTACATCCTCGACTTGCATTTCGAAAGGACCACCGGGGCCGGTCAATCCGGCCATGACGGACGCTATGAATGCTTGTGTATCAGCGGAAGTGGTCACGTGAAGCGCCTTTCGAAGATTAGGGTACGAGCACTGCGCGTCCGGTGACCTTGCCGTGTTCGAGACGGTCGAGTGCGTCGCGGGCATCAGCGAGGTCGAACCGGGCTACTTCTACGGTTACCAGACCGGCCTGTGCCAGGGCGATGGAATCGACGAGGTCGTTTCTGGTGCCGCCATAGGACTTCCGGATCGATGCGCCCCACGGCCAGCCTGGTCCGCCGGCAGCTTCGGCCGTGATTCCGGGGTTTCCGCCTCCGAGGCCCACCATGCGATACGCGCCGTTCGGTGCAACCGCTTGAACTGACATCTGTGCAGTTGCATCGACACCGACGAAGTCGAAGATGACTTCTGCGCCTCTGGCCGATGTGAGGTCGAGGATCTGCCGCGCGGTGTCCGGTCCCGATTCGAGCGTGATGTCTGCGCCGCAGCGTTTGGCAAGATCGAGTTGATCTTGTCCGACGTCGACGGCGATGATGCGCACGGCACTGATTGCGCGAAGTATCTGTACTGCAACGTGACCGAGTCCGCCGACGCCGATTACCACGGCGGTGGCACCGGGCTGAAGATGTTCGCGGGCGCCGCGAATGGCGTGGTAGCTCGTCAGGGCCGCATCGGCGAGTGGTGCGGCCTGCAGGAAGTCGAGGTCTCCGATGGGAACGAAGGAGCGAGCCGGAATCTTCACGTACTCGGCCATACCGCCCTCAGGACCGAGCCCCGGGCAGGGCGGCATTGCAGTGCGTCCGGCGGCGAGGCACATGTTCTCGTTGCCGCTCATACATTCTCGGCACTGTCCGCACGACCAACAGAGGTAGACAACGCCGCGTTCCCCGACGGAACGGCCGTCGACGGCACTGCCGACGGCTTCGATCGTGCCGGCGATCTCGTGGCCGATGGTCAGTGGTTCTTCGCGCATCTTGTACGGAAAGTGCAGGAGATGGAGATCGGAGTGGCAGATTCCCGCTGCACCGACGTGAATCAGTAGTTCCGACGGGCCGATCTCCGGGACCGGAACGTCGTTGATTTCCAGGAGCCCGGGCCCCATGAGCTGAGCTGCTTTCATGAACTGACCTCGCTGACCTCGGAGTTGTATGCGGCGCTCAGGTACGCGTTGCTGCGGTCGGATCCGATCAGTCCCGGTGCCATCTTGTTCATGACATAGGCGAAGGTCATCCGTCGGTCCAGATCGTTGACCAGCATCGAGCCGCCGATACCTGCCCACCAGCAGGCGCGTCCACCTGGAACCAGTGGTGCGGTATCCGGATGTGGGAGTCCGTAGCCGATGCCGAACTTGAGTGGAGTCATGATCCCGAGATCGATACCGTCGGCTTGGATCTCGAAGATCAGGTCGATGGTGCTCTGCGAGAGCAGCTTCTGGCCGTCGAGCACACCACCGCACGAGATCAAAGATTGAACCCTGGCGATAGAACGTGCGTTGCCGTGGCCGTTGACTGCGCCGATCTCGGCTTCCCGCCAGGGCGCGGTGTTGACCTCGGGGTAGTCGAGCAGTGGGCAGGTCAGGGTCTTGATGAAGATGCTGTCCTGGTCGAGCGTGGACAGGTCGAATTCCAATGCGGGCGGCGGAACCAGAGTGGCGATTCGACCGAAATGCTCTGCGGACGTGCCGATGTGGAAGTCAGCGCTCAGTGGACCGGCAAGCTCTTCGGCAAAGAACCTGCCGAGAGTCCGCCCGTCGATGCGACGAATGACCTCACCGACGAGATGGCCGTAGTTGATCGCGTGATAGCCCGACGCCGTACCGGGGGTCCACCACGGCGGCTGGGTGGCGAGGCGGGCGGTGGACGCCTCGAGGTCGTAGATGTCCTTCAGTTCGATCGGGCGCTCCCAACCGGAGACCCCGGACGTGTGTGACAGCAGATGGCGAACTTCGATGTCTTCCTTGCCGTTTGCCGCAAATTCGGGCCAGTAGTGAGCAACCTTCTGGTACACGTCCAGTTGGCCACGTTCAACCAGGAGGAGTGCACACAGAGCCGTCATCGTCTTGGTGATGGAGAAGGTGTTGACGATGGTGTCGCTGCCCCAAGGAGTGGTGCGAGATTCGTCGGCGTATCCACCCCAGAGGTCCACGACGGGTTCTCCGTCGACGGTGATGGCGATGGAGCCGCCGAGTTCCTCGCCGGATTCGAGTTGAGCCTCGAAGGCCGTGCGGACGGCTTCGAACTCGTTGTTGCAGTGACCGTTCACCAGACTCATGCGCGATCCGCCTTCTCGAGTTCGTGTGCTGCTGCTCGCGCCGCAACGGGCAGCTTGTTTCCCGAGGCGTCGGCACGCTTGGTGCCCTTGGCGATTTCCTTGTTCATGTTGCGAACGTAGGGATCGAACTCGAGCTGAATCGTGTGGCGCGGAGACTTGTAATAGGGGGCGAGGAAGTACGCCTCGTCGGTCTTGGTGATCTCCTGCATTTCGCCGGCGGACGGCAGCTGGTATCGACCGGTCAGGTAGGCCGCGACGAGCTTGCTCTGCTGCTCGGCGAAGTTGACGAGCGTCGGCATGGGCTGCGCCAGTCCCATGAAGAAGAGGTTGTCGATTCCGGGCTTCATCATTCGCTTGAAGAGTGGGAATCGGTTGTCCTTGTCCGGCAGCAGATTCGGATCACTGAAGAAGGGGAAGCTGATGTTGTAGCCGGTGGCGCAGATGACCACGTCGACGTCCTCGGCGGTGCCGTCCGCGAAGTGAACCTGATTTCCGTCGAGTTTGGTGATGGCAGGCTTGAAGGTTATGTCGCCAGACCCGGCGCGTCCGAGGAACTCGCCGCTGGCCGACGGGTGGGCCTCGAAGGGGCGGTGGTCCGGCTTCGGCAGACCGTAGCCTTCCATCGTTCCCAGATTCTTGCCGAGGAACCGACGACTCAGGAACAGTCGTAGGCCACGGGGCATCCAGGGCGGGGTGATCAGTTTGTCGCCGGGCACTCCGCCCAGATATTTCGGCAGTACCCAGACTCCACGGCGAGCCGACACAATGAGCTTGTCGGCGAGGTATCTCTGGCCCAGTTCGGAGGCAATGTCCAAGCCGGAGTTGCCCATTCCGACTACGACTACTTTTTTGCCGCGCATGTCGATCGGGTCGAACGGGTCGTTGTAGCTGTGACTGTGCATCAGCACGCCGTCGAACTCACCCGGGTAGTCCGGGATGTTGGGGTCCCAGTGGTGGCCGTTGCAGACCATCAGTACGTCGTAGGTGCGAACTTCGCCGTCGGAGCGCGTGATGGCCCACAGTCCATCTGCATCACGTTCTGCAGCAACAACACTGGTGTTGAAGATGATCGACTCACGCAGACCGAAGTGCTCGACGTAGTCCTTGAAGTACTGGAAGAGTTCGGAGTGATGTGGGAAGTCGGGAAGGTCAGCAGAGACCGGGAAGTCCTCGAATGCCAAGCGCCACTTCGACGTGTCGATGTGCAGGCTCTGGTAGCAGGCCGACATCCCGTTGGGATTCTTGTAGTACCAGTTTCCGCCGACCTCGTCGGACGCTTCGTAGCAGTCGAAGGGTATTCCGAATTCCTTCATTCGCTTGGCCGTCGTGATTCCGGTGGGCCCGGCGCCGATGATGCAGACGCTCGGCAAGGGAGAGGGGCTCATTCGCCATCGCTTTCTGTTCTGTCTCGGGCGTGCGAGAAGAGGAATCGAAGCTCGAGAAGTGACTTGAGTCATAGTGCGCCATTCGCTGACGTTGTGTCAATGAAAGACGCAATGTTTTTTGATGACGGTGAGTCGGTGATTTGCCAGGAGGTAGAAATGCGAGCAAGGTGGGCGAGGTGAGCACGACTACGGACGGCCCGAAGAACAGGCGGGGAACACTTCGCGACGAGCAGAAACGTGCGACGCGGGCCAAACTCGTGGACGCCGCACGCACTCTGTTCGAGGAACGGGGATACGCGGCGGTCACGGTCGACGACATCGCCTCGGTTGTCGGATGCAGTAGAGCCACGTTCTACGTGCATTTCGCCAGCAAGGTGGAGATGCTCAGAACGATCGGCGCGGCCGGGATGGCGGCGAGTGCCTTCGCTTTCTACATCGATCTCGATCGGGTCCTCGAGACGAACTCTCGCGTGGAATTCACGGCTTGGCTGCAGCGTGCCTTCGACTGGTTCGACGAGAACAAGCGCCTGCTGCCGGCCTGGGACGAGGCAGTGGCACTCGAACCGGAGTTCCGCGAGACAGCGCGAGACGGTATGACCGAACTACCGAATGCCATGCCCAAGTACCTGGGTCGGTGGCCGGCGGATCAGCACGACGAGGCAAGGTTGCGCGTCGAACTGCTCGTGAGTCAGTTGGAGCGATTCTTCACACGTTGGGCCGTGCAGGGGACGATCGACGTGACACGGGTTCAGGCCGCCGAGGTTCTGACCGACATTTGGTTCCCGGCTCTGTCGCCGGAATCGAAGTGCGTTGGCGAGCGGGCGTTGTGAGTCACGAGTCGATGAGTCCTTCAGTCGCGCCTCGCCACCCGCGGCGCTGGTAATTCCTCGGCGACATGCCGTGGGCAGCGATGAAGACCTTGGTGAAGCCGGAGGCGTGCGCGTAGCCGAGCCGGCGGGCAGTCTCTCCGGCCGAGAGCCCCTCCTCGAGATGGGCACGGGCGAGGGTCATGCGCAACTGGGCACGCCAGCGTGGGTAGCTCTGGCCGGTGGCCGCTGTGAAGCGTTTGTGGAGCAGGTTGTCGTCGACGCCGAGTCGAGCGCTCCAATCCGACAGCGCGCGCGAATCGGTGGGGTCGGCCCGTAGTGCGGCAAGGATCGTTTCGACTGGATCGGCCTGACGGCCGCTGCGTGGCCGCGCGACCGTGCTGCTTCGGACCAGCCTCGCGATCCGGGCAGGGTCGTGGATCTCGGGGCGCAGGTGGGTGTAATTAGCGACTACCGTGTGCAACAGATACGTCTCGGCTTCGCGAGCGAAGTGCAGCACACGTGGCGGCGGTGCGGTGACGGGAGACGCGCCCGGCTGGGATCCGAGGGGAAGTAACAACGAGCCTTCGGCGATCTCGACGCTGTTGCGCACTCCCGCGGGAAGCCACATCGCGTCGCCCCGCCGCAGATTCCAGGTTCGGTCGCCGAAAGTGACCCGGCCGGAGCCTCGATAGATCCAGATGACGACGTGAAAGTCGTTGATCCTAGCCCATGTTCCGCTCGCGGGGATCGTCGGCGGAGTTGGCGCCGAGCCCGACTGGGCGCCTTCCTCGGACAACAGTGCGACGCTCTGTGCCAGGGTCTTCTTCTCCTGGATCGGGGTCGGGCGTCGGTGGGCCCGCGCGTAGTCGCTGGGTGTCATGCCAGTGTGTTCACGGAAAGCTCGGGTGAAGCCCGCGGGCGTCGCGAATCCGACCCGCCCGCCCGTCCAACCGATTTCGCGGCCGGCATCCAGGTAAACGGTCGCGGCGGCAATCCGCGCTGTGGTGCGCCAACGCGCGAAAGGCAACCCCGTTTCCTCGGTGAATCGGCGCTGCAGGGTGCGGACACCGATCTTGAGTCGCCGGGCGAACTGGGCAAGGTCGGTGTCGTCGGCAGGTGTTCGTAGAAGCGTACGAGCGATCTCGAGGGTCTCGGCCGAGCGTGGCAAACTCGGTGGGGAGTACGACACCGAAGCGTCGGCATTGTTGGCGTGGGCTCCCGCGACAAGCTCGAGTAGTCCGGCTCCCACAGCCGTCCCACCGCGCAGAAATCCCAAGTTGTGTGCGAACTGGTGGACGAGCCAGTCCTGCCAGGCAGCCGGGATCTTGAAGTCGATGATCCGGTTCAACGTGGGCGGCAGGTCGGCAGCGGGCATAGGGATGGGAAACGCGACCGCTTCCTGGTCGACCTGAATGCTGTACGCGATTCCCGCCGGTACCCACACTGCCGTCCCCGCGGTCACGCTGCGGACGCGGTCGCCGATCTGTAGTTCCGCGCGCCCGGTGTGCACCCAGAACAACAGCGGCTCACGTTCATTCGCGAACGAGGCGAGTCGAGCAGCGGGGATCTCGGGTACTTCGCCCGCGGAGAACACCAACCGTGGTCCCACGATGCCCTCCTGATGTAGATGCCTTCTCACGTAGGCGGCCGATGAGTGTAAGAAGTCGGCACGCACGGATAACCGTAACCGATTAGGGCAGGCTAGCTTTATTTACTGGTCCTCCCGCCGTGATCGAACGTGGGCCGAACCCCCCGTCCGTGCGCTTCCGAGGAGTCTTTCCGTGCCCCGAAACACCCGCCCGACAACGGCGTACCCCGTTACCTTACGCGAACTCGAGGTACGTCGCGTCACAGATGTGACGCCGGGCATGCGGAGAGTGACGCTCACCGGAGCACAGCTCGACACCTTCGCCAACGCGGGCGGTCACGTCGAGCCTGCCTTCACCAGCACGGGCTTCGACGACGACATCCGGTTGCTTTTCGCCTACCCCGGCGAAACCGACCCGGTCCTACCGGTGATGGTCGACGGCAGTGTGACTTTCGCTGCGGGGCGCCGTCCACTTGCCCGCGCATACACCGTGCGCCGCTACGACCCGCGAATGAGGGAACTTGACGTCGATTTCGTCGTTCACGGCAGTGGAGTTGCTACCACCTGGGCGCGCGACGCCAGCCGGGGCGACCGAATGCATATCGCGGGTCCCTCGGTATCACAAGGACTTCCGAATGATTGCGGGTACTTGCTGGTCGTCGGTGACGAGACTGCGCTGCCTGCGATCGCGCGTCTGCTCGAGGAACTACCCGCCGATGCCAGCGGGCAGGTCTTCGTCGAGATTGCGGACGTGGCGCACATTCAGTCGGTGCGGGAGTTGCCCGGGGTGAGTGTCACGTGGTTGCCACGCGAGGGCGCCGAGCCCGGCGCTACTTCTTTGTTGCTCGACGCGGTCAGTGCTGCCGAATGGTCGGACATCCGCGTATTCGCTTGGCTTGCAGGAGAACAGGCTACGATTCGGTCGCTCCGTCGGTACCTCGTTCGCGATCGGGGGATTGCGAAGACCGACATCGACTTCACCGGTTACTGGAAGCGCGGCGAGGCCGTGCACGCAGATTCCTGACCTGGCTCCATCGCTCACTCAACACCCTCCCCCGTAACAGCGAAAGCACTCAGTAACACCGAAAGGCAGAAATGACAGTCCTGCGCACCAGACGATCACGGATCACCGGGCTGATCGGGACCGCGCTCGCCGCAGCGCTCCTCGTCACCGGGTGCTCGGCCTCGGCCGAAGACTCGAGCACGGCATCCTCTCCCAGTTCGGCAGGGGGTGCCCTTCCAGCGGCAGAAGGAACAACCACCTATCCGCTCACTCTGGAATCGCCCTACGGTACAAGCATTCTCGAGAAGCGCCCGGAGCGGATCGCCGCGATCGTACCCAATGCCGTCGACACGGAAATGCTCCTTGCCCTCGGTGTCAAACCCGTCCTCTCCTCGTCGATGGTCAAGGAATCGGCTTCCCAGTCGTACTTGTTGCCTTACGACGCAGAGGATCTCGACACCTTCGAGTTCGCTATGGGCGGAACACTTCCCGTCGAAGCCATCGCCGCGAGCGAACCTGATCTCATCGTCGCCGTCGGCTGGGCTGACGGCCTGGGTGGTTTGTCCATGGGCGATTACTACGAGCGTTTGTCCTCCATCTCACCGGTGGTGACGAGTCCCGACACGAAGTCACGGATGCTCGTGCCGTGGAAGGAATCGATCCGCGTACTCGGCGAGACCCTCGACCTCTCGAAGGCGGCCGAAAAGATCGTGGCCGACCATGATCAGTACTTTGCGAAGGTGCGTCAGGAGAACCCGCAACTCGCGGGCTTGACTGCAACTTGGGCGATCTTCTACGGCACCGGCAATGGGCTGCAATATCTTTCAGCACCTGGTTCGGCTCCGGCAGTATTCTTGGGTGAGCTCGGTTTCGCCGAGAACCCGCGCGCAAAAGAGTTCGTCACCCAGAGCACTGTCGGCGAGGAACTTCTCGAGAACATCGACGCGGACTTCCTGCTGATCGGCCGCAGTGCCGCCGGCAGCGAGGAGGATTTCGACAAGCTGACCGGCGGGAAGCTTTTCCAAGCACTCGGAGCTGTGTCCTCCGGTCATTGGGTCGGCCTGCCTCCTCGCACCGCCGACGGCGGGGACGTCCTGTGGGCAATCACGAGTGGCGGCCAGATCGGAACGATGTGGGCGGCTGAACAGATTGTTCCGCTCATCAGCGCGAAGCTGTAGGTAGACAACTGCAGATCGGAAGCACTCACCCGTCGCCACAGGATTGTGTGGCGGCGGGTTGTGCCGTGGCGCGGTGTGCGACGATCCGAGTGTGGGAGAACAGGCGGATCGTCTTGCTCGTGGTGAGTGGTATCTCGATGATGACGAGCTGCGGCAGCGGCGGCTGGAGTGTTGGCGTCGACTCGACTCGTTCAATGGGGCTGCAGCGGACGACGACGCTTCCCGCGCCCAGGCTCTCGCCAGCCTTTTTGGTGAAGTAGGTGAGGGAGCTGTGGTGGTGCCACGGTTCCAATGCAGCTACGGATACAACGTTCGGGTTGGAGCCAACGCGTTCGTCAACGCGAACGGGTTCTTCATGGACGATGCCCTGATCACGATCGGTGCGGACGTCAGGATCGGGCCTGGAGCCCAGCTGATGACAGCGTTGCATCCTGTTGATGATCATCGACGGCGCCGAGAGGGGTGGGAGCGAGCCGCTCCGATCGTCATCGGCGAGAACACGTGGCTCGGTGCCTCCGTCACTGTCGGTGCAGGAGTCTCGATCGGTCATAACGCCGTGATCGGTGCCGGAAGTGTGGTGTTGCACGACATTCCTGATCACGTCGTTGCTGCTGGATCGCCGGCAAGGGTTATCCGTCGGACACCTGCCGATAGGGCAAGCGATGTCAGAGGGTGATCGTGCGGGTGGGCTCCCAGATGGCAGGGTCGCGGTGTGTGACGACGAAGACGGTGGCCGCCAATTCCCCCACGGCGCAGGCGATGCGGCGCTCGGTGCCCTCGTCGAGAGCCGAGGTCGCCTCGTCGAGCACCAGGACGGGAGCGTCTTTGAGGAAGGCGCGAGCGATCGCGACCCGCTGACGTTCGCCACCGGAGAGAGCGGCACCCTGGTGTCCGACGTCCTGATGGATACCGAGCGTCGAGCGATCGAGAACGCCGCCGAGGGCAGCACGCCTGGCGGCGTCTTCGATCTCGGTTTCGGTAGCGCCCGGTCTTCCGAGTCCGATGTTCTCCCCGAGAGTGCCCGAGAACACGATTGGATCCTGGGGCACGTAGCCGATGTGCGCCGCCAGGTCGTCGTATGGCAAGTCGCGCAATGAAACTCCACCTAGCGAGACGCTGCCTTCATCCGGATCGTCGAAGCGCATGAGCAGCCCGAGAAGTGTGCTCTTCCCCGTGCCGGAGCGCCCTGTGACGACAACACGCTCACCGGCGGGTATCTCCGCGTCGATGCTGCGCAGAACCGGAGCGTGGTCCACCCCGACGATCTTGATGTCAGTTCCTACAGGCCGCGCCGCGTCCTGGGGTGCGGGCTCGGGCAATGCGGGAGCCGAAGTCGCGGCGCGGTAGTCGCGAACCGTTGCGCGCAATTCATTGACTCCGATTCCGGCCAGAGCGAGTTCGTCCAGCGGCGCAGCGGCACGGGCGGTAAGGATGACCAACGCGAGAGCGGCTGCAGGATCGTCGAATCCGGCGACGGCGAGGAAAACTACTGCCCCTGCCAGTGGCACAATGGTGGCGATCGCCGAGATGAACGTCGCTGGCGCCGCAGCGCGATTGGTCCGTGCAAGCGCGGTTTCCTGGTCTCGCCAGCTTCGCTCGATACGTTCGACGGAACGTGTGGGACCGGCTGCCGTACGAAGTAATTCGAGGTGATCGGTGAGTTCGAGAGTCGCCTGCGTTGCGGCGAGCTCGGCTTCGTGTCGGTGCTCGTCCGCTCGGCTGAGCGCGCGTTGGGCCAGCGTCTGAGCGGCGAGCGAAACGGCGAGCAGTCCGCCGACGAGCACCATGACGCCGGGTCCCGCGACGACCGCGATCCCAGGAAGCAGGAGCAGCGGGATCAGCGGTGCAACGAGGAATGTCTGAAGTTGGTGCGCGGGAACGCTCATCAGCGACGGGATTCCGCGCCCGGCGACGGTGGCGAGCAGCGCCCGGTTGTCGTCGGTGAACCAGGACAGTTTCGCGCGGGCGAAGGCGTCGCCGAGCGCGTCGTAGAGATCGCCGACGAGTCGAGCCCCGGCGAAGTAACCGCCCCGCGAGACCAGGACGGTCACGAAGAGAGCGATTGCGGCCGTGGCCAGAACGAGAACCGGCGACCGGTGATCAGCGATCGAGAGTGCGAGGGTGGTGTACGCGATCGCTTCGAGGACGGCAACGGACACCCAACCGAATCCGATATCGATCAGGCGTCGGCGGGCCGCATTGGCGCTGTACATCATTCGGCTCCAGTCAGGGCTGCATTGTGCGAGGCGGCATTGTCCGGGTTTCGACTGTCGAGGTCGAGTCGATCGTCGGCGTCGTCTGCAAGGGCGGGGTCGTGGGTGACGATCACGATCGTCTTTCCTTCGTCGTGTGCGAGGTGTCGCAATTCCTTCAGCAGTTCGGCCGCCGTCCGATCGTCGAGTGCACTGGTCGGCTCGTCGAGCAGCAGTACTGTTGCGGGCGAGACGAATACCCGAGCAAGCCCGACTCGCTGGCGTTCTCCGCCGGAGAGCGTAGTGGCGTCGGCGTCGAGGCTGACGTCGATCTGTGCCCGGCGAAGTGCAGCGGTGTATTCGGTGTCCGTGGCGTCGGGGTCGGCCAGCGCGATGTTCTCGCGCACCGTGGCAGGCAACACGTCTGCGCCCTGAGACGTGAGCAGAACGGACCGTGGCCGCAGGTTCTCGTCGATCGTGACGACGCTCCGACCTGCGTAGCGGACTGAACCTTGTTCCGGGATTTCGAAGCCGGCCAATGCTTTCAGGAGTGTGGACTTGCCCGCTCCACTCCGTCCCGTGATCGCAGTGATCGCGGCTGGGCGGAATGCATGCGTGACACCATCGATGATTCTGCGGTCCGCGATCGTGACAGTCAGGTCGACGATCTCCAGTCGGTCGGAGGGACCCGAGGCCGTAACGGTTGGTGTTTCACCGGCAGGAAGGGTGGGTTCGTCCAGGGCCGCGGCGAGTCGGACTGCAGCAGCGCGTCCAGCCGTGACGTAGTCGAGGCCGTGCCCGAGCCGCAGGGCCGGTGTCACGATTGCGAGGCTGAAGAGAATGGTTGCGGCTAACGTCGTTGCATCCCAGCGAAATCCGACGGCATAGGCGATCGCGAACGTTGCCGTCGCCTGCATGAGGGAAACTGCGACGGCCGCAGGGGTAGCCACGAGTCGAACGCGCTCCTGCATTCCCCGAGTGAACCGCGCGGTCGATTCTGCATAGTCGGCGGCAGCGCCAGTCTGCGCGCCGTAGATCCGGCAGACGCGGACGCCGCGGGCATAGTCGTCCACGGAAGTCGCGATGTCGCCCATGACATCCGCGCTTTCGGCGCTGTGGCGAGCGGCCATTCGGGGGATCACGATCAGGTAGAACAGCGCTGCCACGATGCCGGGGACCAGAGCGAGAAGCGCCACTGGGCCGGCTGAGATGACCAGCACCGCGATCGTGACCGCGGGGACCACGATCAGCGTCGCAAACTCGGCCGGTAGGTGCGCAGTCATATGGTGCAGCGCCGAGATATCTTCCGAAACAAGCCTCCGCAGCGCGTCTCCGCTGTAGCGGGACAGCGCACTTGCCGGCAGGCGAACGAGGTGGGCTGCGAGCTGGCGTCGAAGCCTGGCTTCGAAGAGCGACTCGGCGTGGTGCGAGAGCCACGACGACGTGGCCGCGAGCGTAACGCCGATGAGCCAGAGCGCACATGCCCATCCGGCCCAGCTCATCGACGGTTCACCGATGAGCTGCACGACGCACCAGAGCGCACCGAGCATCCCGACACCCGACGCTGCCGCCGAGACCACCCCGGCGACCAATGCAGGCAGCGCCGGGCGCAAGGCCGGGACCAGCGACGGTTCGACGAGAGGGCGGGGCATGGATAACTCCTTGAATCAGCGTCAGGATGCAGGCACGACAAGTGACCGAAACCCAAGGCTAGGCTTCGGCCGCCCCGTGTGGTTATCGCAGTGTGCCGATTTCTTACACTCGATTACAGCTCTCGATGTCAGGATGCGGCCGAAATCGAACTCATGACGTCTTCCCAAAGACCCATGACCGCGGATTCGGTTGGGCCAGTTTGGGTGAAGACTGCCACGCATTTCCGGCGGAAATCGTACATCTCGATCGAGCTGGTCAGTCCGTGAACGCCGTGGGTGCGGGTCAGCCAGCACTCCGAGACGCCGTTCAGGTCGATCATCGTCCGGCACGTGTCCGACGCCAGAGTCAACGTCCCCCCGAACATGGCTGCGGCGTCGAGATCACCACGGTGGATCTGCAGGCAGCCGTTGCCTGCGACGACGGTCGTGACGGGCAGTTGCTGGTAGGACAGGTGCTCCATCCCGGCAGCCATGAGGTGAGGATCGATTCTCCGGTAACCGAGGGCGCCCAGAGCGACCAAGCCGTTGCGGCGTTCGCTGCCGCCGTCGGCGAGGATGAAGTCGAGTTGTGTCAGTTGATCGGCTTCGGCCCAGAATGCGGGCGTATTCGCTGACGGGACGGGAGAGCTTGTTTCCCTCGCAGTGCTGGGCGCAGTTCGCATCGCTTCGAAGGCGAGACGATCCGAGGCCGGGGTCAAATACGTGGTGTGTGAACTTGATCCGTGGGTATCGAACATCCGAAGTGTCGGCGGGAGGTGCTGCTCTGCGTCAGTGGTCACCACCGATCCGAGAATGGACGTGTTCAAACGCAGAGAGACAAGTCCGGGCGTGCAGACCAGTGGATCACCGGGAACAGTGGGAACGGCGTACTTGCCCGAGTCGTTGACCGCCACCGGTCCCGCAACGGTGATGGCGACGACGTCGCCTGAGAGGGGCAACATTTTGCCGACTACCGCGGGTGCGGCGTCGATCAGCCCACCGCGAAATCCTGGACGCGCAAGCAGCGCGTCCAGGTCCGACATGCGCGCCAAAGCTGCGCAACGACATTCGCAACGGTGCGGGCACATCTCAGTAAACATCCCGTAGGTACCGCTTCGATCGTTTGAGGTTGTTGACGTAATCCTCGGCAGCGTCCGCATCCAACCCACCGTGCTCGGCGACCACTTCGTGCAACGCGTCGTCGACGTCCTTCGCCATCCGAGTGGCGTCGCCGCAGACGTACACGTTGGCGCCCTTTTCCAGCCAGGCGAACAACTCTCGGCCCTGCTCGCGCATACGGGTCTGGACGTAGACTTTCTCGGACTGATCACGCGAGAATGCGAGATCTAGACGAGTCAGGACACCGTCACGGGTCAGACCGTTCAGTTCGTCCTCGTAGATGAAGTCGCTCGACTGATGCTGATCGCCGAAGAAGAGCCAATTCTGCCCCGACGCGTTGCGTGCGCGACGCTCGTGCAGGAAAGCGCGGAAGGGAGCGATACCGGTTCCCGGTCCGATCATCACGACGGGAGCAGCATCATCGGCGGGTAGGCGGAACGAATTGTTCTTGGCGACAAAAACTCCGACGCGATCGCCCTCGGAGACGCGATCTGCCAAATAGGTCGAGCAGACGCCACCGCGATCCCGCTCGCCGGAGCGGTAGCGCACACTCGCTACCGTCAGGTGCACGGTGCCGTCGTGGGCAAGCGGGCTGGAGGAGATCGAGTAGACCCGATGCTGAAGCGGACGCAGAAGAGCAAGCAAATCTTCGGGATTCAGGCGAATGCTGCTGTCCAACTGCAGGAGATCGAGAACATCTTTGCCCCACAGCCACGCATCGAGCGCTTCCCGATCTTCGGTGTCGAGAATGTGCTGCAGTTCGGCGTCTCCGCTGCGTCGGGCGATGTCTTCGATCAAATCGCGCGAGGGAATCGAGATCTCGTAGTCGCTGGTCAGCACCTGGTCCAACGGTGCGGACGAGCCGTCTTTCGCGGTGACGACGTAATCACTGCTGACACCGAGCTGCTGGATGATCGCCTCGACGAGAGCGGGGTCATTGATCGGGCGGATGCCCAATCCATCTCCGGCCTCATAGTCCAGACCGTCCTCGCCGAGTGCAAAGGTGAAGTGGCGGACTTCCTTTGCGGAGTCCTCGCCGGACAACAGTCGGTTGGCGAGGACGGTTGCAGGATAAGGGTTCTTGCGAGTCCACTGGGACTTGGTCTTCGCCGAACCGGATGCAACCGGCAGGGCAACGGCTCCCGCATCACCGGCATCCCCGTCCACACCGGCCACCGCACCGACTGCACGAACGATCCACTCGGCAGCGGCATCCTCGTAGTCGACGTCGCAATCGGTGCGGTCGACAACCCGGGTCCCACCGAGCGCTTCGAAGCGGGCGTCGATGTTCTTGCCCGACTGGCAGTAGCCGTCGTAGCTCGTGTCGCCGAGCGCGAGCACGCCGAAGTAGAGACCGTCCAATCTGGGTGCGCTCTCGGATTCGACTGCATCCCAGAACAGCTGCGCGTTGTCAGGCATCTCGCCCTCGCCGTAGGTGGAGGTGATGACGAGCACCCGGCGCATGGCGGAAAGTGCACTGATATCCACGGTGTCCAGACCCGCGACAAGTGGTTCGAGACCGTGGGCACGAGCAGCCGCGGTCGCATCTTCGGCCACGGACTCCGCGTTGCCGGTCTGACTTCCGTAGAGGATGTGCACTGCTGCGCCGGCAGTTCTCTCCACTGTCGCTGTTGCAGTACCGGTTTGACCGGGCATGACAGTTCGTGAGTGTAGACCGGCCAGGAATCCGGAAAGCCACGCGCGTTGGTCGCCGGTGAACGGTGCGTATTCGGGGATGTACGGGATTTCCATGATTTGAAGCTCACCTACGTTCGGGGGAGGAGGTCAGGACACCAGATCGGGCATCGTGCGCGACGCGAACAGTTCGTCGAAGTTCGGCAGCGATCCGAGCCTGTCCCGATTCTTGTTGTCTTGAAACAGAATCCACCCGTATGTCGCCGGGCTGTCCATCGCCAGCACGTTGCGCAGACTCAACGCCTGCTTGTAGTCGTCGACCCGCTTGGCTGCAATCAGCGCCGCCAACTGCTCGTCGTCGTAGCCGGCCAGAATCTCTTTCGAGTACTTGACCAAGTGCTGGACGAGGGCGAAGTCCTCGGTCAGCACAAGGTTTCGGGCCGCCTTCTGCACTACTGGATCGTCGGGTCCGGACGCACCCGGCGTGCGGGCGGCGGCGAGTTGTTGCGCGAAGTGCAGCACGGTGTACTCACTGAGCAGCGCATACATCGTCGCGGTATCGGTCTCGCCGTAGGCGGGGACTGCGCCGTTCAGTGCAGGGCGCCCGTCGCGCACTGCGAGTTTGAACGTGCGAACCTGACGTGCTGCGATGGCGGCCGCCAATTCTTCGAGAAGCTCTTTGTGCGACTTCGCAGCCAGGATTGCATCGCTGTCCTGGTAGAGCATCAACGCCCTGGGCATGGCGTAGACGAACGAGTGCTGTTCGACTTCCCAGTTCTCGAGCAACCGGGTTCCGAGCGCGGATCCCGTTGCTTCCACATGCAGTTCGAGCAGGAGTTGTACCGCGTGGTTGTGGACGGCGGCTAGAGGATCGGTCGCAGCGGTGATCGAACCCAGCAGTACGGAATCGGTACTTGCTCGCAGTGCCAGTTCGCCGCGAGGGTCGTACTGGTAGAAGAACCCGCCGCTCATGCCGTTGCCGACACCCTTGCCGAACTCGCCGAGATTCACGACAGCACCGTTGGTCATGTACTCGCCGGCGAAGTCGCCGACACCTTCGACGACAGCACTGGCGCCGGAGTTGCGAACTGCAAAGCGATCGCCTGCTTCACCTTCGACGAACACTCGTCCGCCGGTGGCGCCGAAGAGCGCGAAGTTGCCGATCAACACGTTTCCGCCGGCGTCACTGGAGCCGCCGCCTGGGCTGCGCACGGCAATCACGCCGCCGCTCATGCTCTTTCCGACACCGTCGTTACATGTCCCGGTGTGTTCCAGGTGCATGCCGTCGTTGCAGAATCCGCCGAACGAGAGGCCCGCAGATCCGGTCGTCAGGACGCGCACGCTGCCCGGAGCCAGATATCGTCGCCCACGCTCGTCAGTCAGTACCCCCGGAGCGAGAAGGCCGGCCGCTCCGTAGTTGAGTTCGCGTTCGAGGTCGATCGCCAACTGCCCACCGACGCTCTTGTTCCGGTTACCCAGGTGTAGTGCACCTTCGGCGAATTCAGGTCCGGACACGGCGACCGAGGCCTCGCCACGGTTGAAGAGCACCGTGCGAACCTCGTCCATGATCTTCTCGTCGAGCGCGTACTCACGCTCGAGGTACACGGGATTGTCGACGGTGATGTCCGGGGCGGACTCGAACATCGCGTCCAGTTTCAGATTGCCGACGATAGACGGGTGATCGAGCAGATGCAGGAGATCAGTTCGACCCCGCGCTTCCTGAAGGGATCGCATTCCCAGATTCGCGAGCAGTTCCCGAGTTTCGTGAGCGATGTTGAGAAGGTACTGCGCCATGGCGCGGGGATCGCCGTCGAACAGTTCCGGGTTGGTGGTCAGACCGGCCGGACACTTGATGTTGCAGTTCTTGGCCATGACGCAGCCCATCATCATCAGCGCAGACGTACCGAACTCGAAGCTGTCTGCGCCCAGTAGTGCGGAAGTGATGATGTCGCTGCCGGTCTGATGCGCGCCCGAGCATCGCAGAACGACTTTCTGGCGAAGGCCGTTGGCACACAAAGCTTGATGGACCTCTGCGATACCGACCTCGGCCGCACGGCCCGCGTACTTGAGGCTGGTCACCGAAGCGGCGCCGGTGCCACCGGTGTTTCCGGCGACGTTGATGACGTCGGCGCCGGCCTTGGCGACACCGACGGCGATGGTGCCGATTCCTTCCGAGGACACCAACTTCACGATCACCCGGATACGCGCTGCCTTGCAGTCGTGGATGAGCTGAGCGAGGTCCTCGATGGAGTAGGTGTCGTGGTGCGGCGGAGGCGATACCAGTTCGACGCCGGGTGTTCCGCCGCGGGCGGCAGCAATGTCGACGGTGACCTTGGCGGCCGGAAGCTGACCGCCCTCACCGGGTTTTGCGCCCTGGCCGAGTTTGATCTCGATCTCTTCGAGCATCGGGTCGGCGAGGTATCCCGCCCAGATTCCGAAGCGTCCGGATGCAAACTGCTTGATGCGCGACGCACGAATCGTGTTGTAGCGCGAAAGGTGTTCGCCGCCTTCGCCACTGTTGGACATCGCGCCGACCATGTTCGTGCCATGCGCGACGGCTTCGTGTGCGGGAGCGTTCAGCGCGCCGTGACTCATGGCTCCCGACGCCAACTTCGGGGTGATGTCGCTGGCGCTCTGTACCTCTGAGAGAGGAACACCTGCCGGTGCGACCCTCAGCTTGGACAGGAACTCTGCCGCAACACCGGTTGCATTCAGCACCAGTTCCGGCGCGGCGGCTTCGATGGTGATATCGCCGGCAAAGGTAGCGGAGAGAGCATCGCCGAGTGCTTCCACTCGCGCGCTGTCATCGGCCAGGGGACCGTCCAGGCGAAGCGTGTACTGATCGTCTGCGTCGGATTCACACTGGATTCCGCGCATCACGATTGTTGTGTTTCCGTGCACCGAGAATCGGCTGATCTGCTCGACGAACTCGGCTGTCGTCGCCGCAAACGTGACATCGCCGGGAACGGAGATGACGTCGCGCAACGCAGCGGGACGACGCGATCGTTCCGCGGCCATCACAGTGGAAAAGTCCCGGTACCCGGCGGTGATGTCGAAGTCGTCGATCTGCTCGGTGGTCAGCCGGTCGAAGCTCGTCGCCCGGTATGCCCCGGCGTCGAGGCGGAAGGCGTCGTCGAGCCGTCCGAGCGGAAGCAGGCGTAGCGAGTCGAATTGTTCGGTACCGGAGGGGCTGTCGAACGCGATCTTCTCTTCGGTGAGCTCGACGTACTTGCGGACCGCGGTGGTACCGAACGAATGCCCTGCGCCGTCTGCACGCTCTTTGAACAGGCCGAGCAGTGGCAGGTCCTTCTCACCCCCGACTTCGCTCGCACGCTCGTGCCACTGCTTCGAGGTCACCGCAACGGTGTCGAAGCCGACGCCGCCCACCGGTGACTTCATGTTGGGGAACCACTGGCGCAGAACAGGGTCGGACGTATCGAGGAAGTTGGGTTCGAAGAATTCTCCGCCGATGTAGCTCTCGACGGTGCACAGGCCGACGCGTCCCATCGTCTTCATGAGGGATTTCTCGGCGGCCTTCGCGAAGCGCCGGAACGCGGCATCCGGGGCAGCGGCGAATTTCTCCTCAGCCCGCAGCTGAACGGACAGCGGGTAGACGGCGGAAGCGCCAAAACCGAGTGCAGCCGCGACGTGGTGTGAGGACTCGATCTGGCCGCTCTCCACTATGAGAGAGACACGCAATCGCAAGCCTGCGTCGATGAGGCGCTGGTTCAGTGCTCCGACGACCATGATCGCGGGAAGTGTTGCGCGCTCGTGAGATACGTGCCGGTCGGTCAGGACGGCGATTCCGCCCTGTTCGGCCGCGAAAGCCACGACTGCGTCGCCGAGTGCGGTCATTGCGTCGACCATTGCCTGCGCGTCACCCTCGGCGGGATAGAGCATTTCGAAGCGGTGGTGCGGAGTGTGGTTCTGCTCGCGGATCTTGAGCATGTCAAGGTGCCCGAGGATCGGCGACGAGATGACGATCTGCTTGCCTTGTCCGGCGGTCATCTTCGCGCCCAACGCGACCCGGAGTGTCATGCCGTCCGCTTCACGGATGCTGTCCAGTGGAGGGTTGGTGACCTGGGCGAATCGCTGTGAGAAGTAGCGTGCCACACCGCCTTCACGGTCGCTGAATACGTTGATGGCGTTGCCGTAACCCATGGCGGAGACCTTCTCGGCTCCGTGCGTGAGCATCGGATCCATCAGGAATTTGAAGCTCTCCTGATCCAGGGAGTAAGCCATGTAGCGCTGATGAACCTCGAAAGTGCCGTTGTAGCGGGTCGGTGAGCTCACCTTCTCCGCAGGTACGGCGGGAATGTCCTCGATCAGGATTCGCGATTGCGCGAGCAACGATTGGTAGTCACGCTGCGCGGCAATCTTTTCCAGAGCTTCTCGGGCAGTGTAGGTGTGGCGATCGCGATGATCGAAGTACACCATTCCGCCGGCCTCGACGCGTCCACGGTGGATCACCGTCTCAGGTGCGAACGCGATCTGTCCGGCTTCGGAGAATGCGCACACGTAGTCGTGCGTCTCGATCGTGCGTAGTGGACGCAGACCGAGGCGATCCAGGCGGGCGCCGATGATGGTGCCGTCGCCGAACACCAGCGCTGCGGGTCCGTCGTTCTTCTCCTCGTACAGCGAGAAGTACTCGAACATCGCACGCACGGCGGGGGAGAGGGTGGTGTCGTTTTCCCAGGCAGGAGGCATCATCGAGACCACAGCTGTCACCAAATCGACGTTGTCCTCGATGACGCGAGCTTCCAGAGTCTGGTCGAGTCGGCAACTGTCGGACTGGCCGGGCGGACGGACGATCGCACGTCGTTTTGCGCTGGCGACGGCAGCTTCGGAGAGTCGATTCTTCTTGTCGGTGTTCAGTTCTCCGTTGTGAGCCATGAACCGGAACGGCTGCGCCATCGTGGGGTGCGGGTCCGTGTTGGTCGAGAACCGCGTGTGGAAGTACATGGTGTGGACAGCGTGATCGGGGTCGACCAGGTCGCGGAAGTACGGGATCACTTCGTCGGAGTTCAAGCGGCCCTTGAGAACCTGAGTCCTCGCGCTGAGCGACAGTGGGTACAAACCGCGTAGTGCAGGCGTGTTGTACGCGATTGCTTCGATGGCGAGCAGCGCTTCGTGCACGAGGCGATCGACTACCGCAGGCTCAGGACGCGGAGTGGGGACCTCGAAAATCCACTGCCTGATCGGAAGCTGATGCGCGATCGCGGCCGGCCGAATCGCCGAGTTGTCGACCGGGACGTCGCGCACTGCGAGAGTGGTGAAACCGCGATCGAGAAGTTCACGTTCGACCAGGGCGGCTGCGCGAGCATGCTGGGCGTCGTCGTCCGGAAGAAAGAAGTTGCCGACGGCGAAGCGTCCGGCACGGAGGTCGGAGCGCCCGGTGACCTTGCGGAAGAAGCGGAGGGAGAGGTCCACCGAGACGCCGCCGCCGTCGCCGACGCCCTCGGAGGACATACCGCCGCGGTGCGGAACCGAGCAGAGCGCTTCGCTGCCCTTGATCAGGACATCGTGGGTCTGCACGCCGTCTTTGCGCGTGATGAACCCGACCCCGCAACTGCTCTTGTCATCTGCGGGGTCGTACAAACCGACGATGGACGTGCTCACTACAGCAACCTTCTCCCTGTCCTGGTTGCCCGGAGATTGTTCGACCGGGCAGATGCGACGGCATGTATTCCGTCAGGGCAGGGCGTCGCTGCTTCGATGAAGCGGCACCCGAATGGGATCAGACTACTGAGTAGAGGCTTACCTTAGTCAAGTCTGCTTAGTGTGACTTGGATCAGAGCAGGTCAGAGGGTTGCTTTGTAGGCAAGTGCGTAAGCGATCTTGCCCGGCTTGTCGTCTGTGTACGGCTTCGACAGCTTTGCGAACTCGCCCTTGGACTCGGCTTTGCCGTCGTTCCAGGCCGACAGGACGCCAAGATCGGTGGCCGTGAATCCGCTGTCGACGACGGCATCGCCCGTCAACGCAGTCTGTGCTTTGGTCACCGACTTCACGGTGCTCAGGTAGCTGGAGAGACCGTCGCGATTCCAGTTGGTGAGGTCGACGGGCGCGGTGTCGCGGACCCACGCACCCCAGTAGAACTCCTGGAACGGGATCGAGCCAGCGGCAAATCCGATGTCGCGGGAGAAGTACATCAAGCTGCGGTACTTGTCGTCGGCGAAGTTGGCCAGGCCGACGCTCTTCGGCAGGGACTGGACCGGCACCTGGTTCCCGTCGACGTCACGCGACCAGACCCACTTGTTCTTTTCCATCTCGGTCCAGAAGGCACCTTCACTCAGGCCACTGAGGTTACCGAGAACCCGCAGCCGCACGTGAAGGTCGGGACCTCCGTCGGCCGTCTCGATGAAGGACGTGAGGGTGTGGTGGCCGTCGGTCAGGTACAGATCGCCGCGGGGACCGACGACCACGGTCTTCATGGGCGCGATGCTCTCGGCGGTTTCCTGACCGACCGGGAGCTGGCAGGTGAAGGACGACGGGTCCTTCAGCGTCGACGCCGCAGTAGCGGTCGCGGCCTGGACCTGGCCGTTCGCCTCACACCAGTCGTCGAACTTCTTGTTGATCGTGTCTTTTCCGAGCGTGTATCGCCCGAGCTTGTAGTACACCTCGTCGTAGCCGAGCGAAGGTTGCGTCGCGTGAACGTCTCCGATGCGCACATCCAGGAGGTCACCTTCCTTGGCGCACAGGTACTCCGAGCCACCGGCGGAACCTGAGAACGAACCGGTGGAGATACCGCGACACGCGAGGGGAGCGGCGACGGCGGGTGTGCCGGCCAGTGTTCCGGCGCCGAGCAGTGCCAGTGTTGTGAGTGCCGAGATGGCGGAACGACGCATGTGGGGATCTCTCCTGAGGATGGGTTCGCACGTGAAGAAGCTTGCGTCACAATCGCTCAGGGTGGTTTCGGACTTACTGACAACAGACGTCCGCGCGGTGGCTACCACGTGAATTCACGTCGTAACCACCGCGCGGTGAGCCGGTAAGTTGATCAACCCTTGTAGTTGTAGAAGCCCTCGCCGACAGCGACGCCGAGCTTGCCTTCGTCGATGTAGTTCTTCTTGATGTAGTCGGCGAACTCGCGCTGCTTCTCGCCGCCCTGGGAGGAGATGTTGAAGACGGTGGTCAACCCGACGACATCCATGATCTGGAAGGGGCCGAACGGGGCTCCGGTGCCGATACGCCACGTCTTGTCGACCATGTCAGGATCGGCGATGCCGTCGATCAGCAGGTCGGATGCTGCGTTGAGGAGCGGGACCAGGAGCGAGTTGAGTACGTAGCCCGCCTTCTCCTTCTTGAGTTCGATCGGCGCCATGCCGATGTTCTTCGCGAAATCGACGACCTTGCGGTACACGGCCGGGTCGGTGGACTCGGTGCCCATGACCTCGGCAGTGTTGTTGACCCACACGTGATTTGCGAAGTGCAGTGCGAGGAACTTCTCGGGGCGGCCGGTGAACTCCTTGAGGTCGCTCGGCAGAAGCGTCGAGGAGTTGGTTGCGAACACCGTGTGCTCAGGGGCTACTGCGGCGAGCTTCTCGTAGGTGTCGCGCTTGATGGCGATGTCCTCGGGAATTGCCTCGATGACCAGATCGGCCTTGGCGACGGCTTCGGAGAGATCGTACGAGTACGTAATCCGTTGCAGCGCTTCGTCGGCCTTGCCGTCCTTGGCGCCCTCGACGTTCTCAGCCTTGTAGGCCGCGGCCAACGAATCGAACCGAGCCTTGGCCTTCTCGATGACCTCCGCATTGATGTCGTACGCGACGACGTCGAAGCCGTGGTAGGCGGTCTGATAGGCGATCTGCGAGCCGAGAACTCCGGTACCCAGAACGGTGATCTGCTTCAGTTCAGTCATTTTCGATCCTCAATCCTTTTAGGTGAGTAGTCCGGCAAGCGTCAATCGGACCTGTGCGGCAACGATGTTCGTGAGCTCGTCTGCCGTGATCCGGTCCAATGCCGCGCGGGCTATTTCGAAGTGCAGCACGTTGGAAATCGTTCGCGCTGCAGTGGTGGTTCGGGCGGTGTGTTGGGGGTGCCCCTCGTGCAGGATTTGTGCAATCCGCGTTTGCAGGCGTTGCGAGAGTTCCAGGCCTTCGGCCCGGAAACATTCGCTGGGCTCGCCGAACAACACCTCGCGTTGGTAGATGCCGGTGTTCTCGTCGTTTCGGCGACTTGCGATCAGTAGGGGTGAAACAAGCTCGAGCACACGATCTTCTGTGCCCGTCGACTTGGCCTCACGCTCTTCTCCCAGTTCGATCTGCTTGCGGTACTCCGCGTTGTACACCATGAGTAGTAGCTCGGCTTTGCTTGCGGCGTAACGAAAGAGGGTGCCGCCGGCTACATCGGCGCGGTCGGCGATTTCTTGAGTTGTGACCGCGCTGTAGCCCTTTTCCGCGAACAGTTCGGCCGCGGCGTCGAAGATGCGTGTCTGCTTCTCGAGCTTGTTGCGTTCGCGACGGCCCAACTCCTGGTCCGGCTTCGTCATCCCGCTCACCTCGTTTCATTTCGGATCACGCTCATAAATGAGTCTACTCCGAAATGTCGAGTGGACGGAGTCTCCTCCGTCACATCACCGCAGTCCGCTGACCCAACCGGCGAACACGTCGGAGAACACGTCCGCTTCGCACGCATGCGCCGATTCGGGGTAGGCGCACTCTGGGTATCCGGCGACGACGGCGGCAAGTTCGACGTTGCAACACTGCGCCAATAGGCCACGCAGGAGATCTGCAGCCGACCAACCCGCAACGGATACCGCAGGGATTCCCTCTTCCTCGTACACTTTCACCAGATCGGCGTGCCTCCAAGACAATTCCTCGGCCACCAGTGCATCAGGGTTGAAAGACATGGCGCGGTCGAGTGATCCGCGCAAAAGTGAGTGTGGATCGTCCTCGCCGCGAAGCCTGGTCGCGAGGTCGGCCGGCGCCTTCTGCATGACGAACATCCAGGGTTTGCCGTCGGGAAAGACTCCGCCGAAGCCTGCCACGTTGAACGGTAGGTGGCTACTGAGAAAATCGGTCTCCACGTCGACGTGCTGATCGTCGCCCAGATGAATGAAGTGACCGGACGCAATCTCCTCGCCCATTGCCGGCTCGGCCCACGTGTTGTTCCACAGATCGGTCATCCGACTGCCGTCGGGAAAATCGAGAATCTCGAAGAGAAAACCCATGTCTCTACAACTCCCCGTCGAAGTGGGTGGTTACTCCACCGGTCAGTCGAGAAACCGTCTGCGCCGAGGTCGCGAGGACGACTCGGCTTGTCTCGAAGGTCATCTCGTCGCGTTCGGTGTCCTCCGATTCGGGATCCTCGGCAAGTGAGAAGTCGAGTTCCACCTCTCGATCGGTGCTGGAACAGACCGAGATCATCAGTCCGAGTCGTTCGTCGGTGAACGACGGGAGCGACTTCTCGGGATGGAAGTCTGCGGCCGCGTGAAAGAAGAATGCCGCCAGTCGTTCGACAAACCCTTCGTCCGTGTGCCGGCTGAGGTACTGATTGAACCGGTCGGGGCTGAGCAGTCCGACGTCGAAAACAAGTGTGGGCACGTCGGATTCGAAGACAGTGGCGGGAACCGCATGACTGCGAAGGAACACTGCGGCGCCGCCGTACCCCGGCAACCTGAACCCGTCACGCATCTGGTGTACTCCCGTCGCAGTGGTGTCCTGTCCACGCTAGGCCATTGCTCGGCCGCGTGCTGCCTACTCGAGTAGGCAGCTTGATGGAAGAATCACCGCCTATGACTGCTGCCCTGTACCCGCCCGTCGAACCGTACGAGTCCGGTCTGTTTGAAGTGTCGGATGGTCAGTGCCTCTACTGGGAGACCGTCGGGAATCCGGCGGGCATTCCGGTTCTCTACCTCCACGGCGGTCCAGGTTCGGGGTGCACTGTCGGTGCCCGGCGCTTCTTCGATCCCGAAGCCTTTCGCGCACTTCTGTTCGATCAACGAGGCTGTGGGCGCAGCCTTCCTCTTGCGAGCAGTCCGGACGTCGACCTGACCGTGAACACGACGGCACACATGCTCGACGACATCGAGCGCCTTCGAGAGCATCTCGGTATCGAGCGATGGATCGTCACCGGACTTTCCTGGGGCGTGAGTTTGGGTCTGGTGTATGCCCAAACGTTTCCCGAACGGGTGATCGCGATGGCATTGGGCGCGATCACCGGCGGGACGAGAGTCGAAATCGAGTGGATCACCCGCGCTATGGGCAGAGTGTTTCCGCGTGAGTGGGAAGAGTTCGTCGCGCCGCTGCCGGAGGACGAGCGTGACGGAAACCTCCCCGTGGCATACGCGCGATTGCTCGCCGATCCGGATCCTGTTGTGCGCGAGAATGCTGCGTTGCAGTGGTGCCGTTGGGAAGACGTGCACGTGTCGCTGATGCCGGGGTGGACTCCGAGTGTTCGATACCAGAATCCGGACTTCCGCCGGGTGATGACCAGGCTGGTCACGCATTACTGGGGTAACGACTGCTTCCTGGCGCCGAATCAGATCTTGGACGGAATGGACCGTCTCGCTGAGATTCCCGCGATTCTCGTGCACGGACGGTATGACATTTCCGGGCCGTTGGATACTGCCTGGGCGATCCACCGGCGTTGGCCGGGTAGTGAGTTGGTGGTGCTCGACGACGCCGGGCATGGCGGGGGTGGATTCAACGAGGCAATCGTGGAAGCGCTGAATTCACTGGCTCATTCGGTCTGATCGAGGGCCCCGGCGTGGGCCGCGGCGAGCGCGCCGGCAGCAGCGCGATCGGCAACCGACTGGTCGACAGGTAGATCGGCGACCAACAGGCGATAGTAGATGGGCGCGGCGACGGCCGCCAGAAGATCAGCAGCTGAGACCTTCTCGGAGATTTCCCCGCGTTCGACTGCTCGGCGGACCACTATGTCAGCCAGTTCGTAACGTGCGGAATAGAATTCGCGCTTGAGTCTCGCCACTTCCGGCGTACGAACCGCGTCCGAGAACAGTGCAGCCACCAACGCGCCGCCCGACTCGCTTGTCACCAGTGCGACTATCGATCTGGCCATCTCGCGCAGGTCGGATTCGACGGAACCGGTATCCGGGATGGGGACGGTAGTTGCCGATACCTCGACGGCCGCGTCGGCCACCAGTTGGGACAGCGTGCTCCATCGCCGGTAGATCGTGGTCTTGTGGACTCCGGAACGGGCG
This sequence comes from Rhodococcus sp. IEGM 1409, assembly GCF_030056735.1. Classification (GTDB taxonomy): domain Bacteria; phylum Actinomycetota; class Actinomycetes; order Mycobacteriales; family Mycobacteriaceae; genus Rhodococcus_F. The sequence continues at coordinate 91,123 of NZ_JASHKN010000009.1, read as the reverse complement.
GCTATGTCCTCGATGGTCATCGCTGCAAATCCGCGTTCGGACAGTTCGGCCGCGGTCGCTGCCAGGACGGCCTCGCGCACCCTGGCGCTACGCCCTCCGGGCCGTTGTGGTGTCGAGGTCATGGGTCAACCTTATCGCAACAAGGTGTTGTGTTAGCTGGAGACACGTGGTTCACTGAGCTAATGCAACTGATCGTTGCATTAAAGATGAATTGAGGGGTGTTTTCCCATGTCATACGAATTTCCTGTCGATCACCGAGGCCTCTTCGAAGAGCGCACAGGACAGTTTCTGAGCTTCGGACTCCCCGTCTCGGATCTCGAGGAACTGCGCGCGTCCATCAACTCGACCTGGGCCGACGCGCCGGGTGGTTGGTCGTACGAGTGGTCGGCGCTGGCGGCGAAGTACTCCGCGGCCGGCAATCATTCCCTGGCAGCGATGATCTACGGAATCGCCAAGTTCCCGGTGCTGGCCAACGAATCCCGTCGACGGGCTCTGCGCAATCAGGTGGACGAATACGTCAAGGCAGCAACAGGATTCGGGCTCGAGTTCGAGCGTCGAATCCTCTCCCTGCCCTACCGAAACGGCGAGATCGAGCTACCGGTACACATCCTCTCGGCGGACGGACGGTACGAAGACGCACCCGTCCTGTTGCTCAGCGGCGGCGTCGACGGCTGGAAGATGGACATGCATCCGTTGGCCAGCGCGTTCGCGAAGAACGCCGGGGTGACGGTTATTGCTTTCGATCAGCCGGGAACTGGTGAATCACCCGTTCCTCTCGATGCTTTCGGTGACGAGGTGATCGACGGGCTCGTATCGACGGCTCGCGCTCTCGGCAACGGGCAGGTGGCGCACCTGGGAGTCTCCTTCGGCGGCAACTTCGCCGTGCGCTCGGGGTTGACCGGCGCCGTCGATGCGGTGATCAACATCGGCGCCCCGGTCAAGGGTGCGTTCGAGACCGCGAATGCCGAGCGCCTGGTCTACGGCATGGGCGACATCGTCGGAAACGCACTGGGTTTCGATGCCCCGGCAACCAAAGAGGCGCTTGTACAGGGTCTCCGTGCGTTCGATCGCAGTGTCTTGATGACCGCCGACGACGGCCGGACCCCGATGCTTGTGGTCAACGGGGCCGACGATGTTCACATTCCGCTCTCGGACACAACACTCTTCGAAGAGCGCCCGAACACGCAGGTACACGTCATCCCGGATGCGGGGCACTGCGCAGTGACCAAGCTGCCCGAGTTGACGCCGATGATGATCGACTGGCTACGAGATGCCCTGTCAGGAACCGCTCCACGAACCGGTAGATGATCCGCCGCCGAAGCTGGCAAAACGATACGTCGCAAGAACGGCCTTGTGATCGGTCGGCCACGGCGTCGGTGAAGCGATGAAGTTGTCCTGGGAGTTCTCCTCCACTCTTTTGTTGTGCACGATCGTCTTTCGGGGTCCGATAATTCCTACAGATCCCAACTTCAGGTCGGAAGCGCGGTCGGCGAAGATGTAGTCGATCCGATCGCGTTCGTCTGCCTCGGGTGCCCAGGTGAGCTGTGAGGTGTCGACGTCGGGATTGTCGGACGGCCAGGTGAAGCCCGGGTGTGTAGCCGGGTCCGGGTACTTGCTGCGGTATGCATCGACAAATCCGGCTTGGTCGAGCAGACGGGTGGATTCCCACGGAATGACGACACCGTTGTGGTCGAACAGATTTCGCGTGCCGTCGGTCCAGTCCAGGGCCGACGGTTCGTTGAAATCGCCGCCGAGGATGACGGACCTGCCCTTCGCCCGTTCTGCGGCCGCATCGTCGATGAACGTCGAAATTGCCAGGGGTCGTCCCGAATCGACGTTCACACGCTGAACCGTCTCGGGGTCCGTGACCGGACCGGACGGCATCTTGTTCCAGCCGAACTCGGAGAACTCTCCAGGCTTGGGAACACCCGCGCCGTATCCGCGCGGTAGATAGGTTGCGTAGGACGTGTAGGCCAGATGTGCCGAGTAAGCAGCGATTTGTTTGCCGTCGACCGTCACGACTGCCTTGATCATCGAGTTCAGGTTGGCTGTTTCCTCGATCGGAAACTTGGAGAGAATCCCCACGTCGGAGGACGCTGCTCCGTAGAAGGTGGTTCCTGATTTGGTCAGCATGTCGGCCAATACAGTTGTCGCAGTGCCGGCTTCCGACAGGAGAACTATCGACGCCTGGGTCGAGATGATCATGTCGGCGATCAGCTGCAGGCCACCGTTGATCTTGGTTCCGCCGTGCCAGGTATTGAGGGAGAGCACTTTGACCTCCTGCGCGGGGTTCGCCCCCGCGACGGAGGTATTGGCACCCAAGGTAAATGCGCTTGCGGTGACTGTCCCTGCGGCTACCGCCATCGCCTTGACCATCTGGCGGCGCGTCAATCCATTCATCAGATCCCGGCTCTCGTTGTCGTGTGCTCGAACCCCCGGAAGATGATTACCATCGCTACCTAAACGGACAGTTAACCAATTGCAAAATGGCAGATTTCCACAGAACGCCGCGCGGGCAATAGTCTTCTGGTCGTGGTACTCAGTGAGCGTTTCCCCGGTAACAAGACCTTCGCGAAGGTTCGTGTCCTGCCGCCGGTGGTGAAGTTGCTCCTTCTTTCGATGGTGCTGTTCAACATCGGGTTCTATCTGGTTGTCCCCTTTCTCGCGGTGCACCTTTCGGAGGACCTCGGATTCGCGGCCTGGATTGTCGGCCTGGTCCTCGGACTCCGGATGTTCAGTCAGCAGGGCATGTTCTTCATCGGTGGAAGCCTCGCCGACAGGTTCGGTAAGCGTCCGATCATTCTGCTGGGCATCGCAGTTCGCGTGGTCGGTTTCCTGATGCTCGGATTGGCCGAGAGTATGGCGGCGGTGATCGTCGGTGTGCTTCTGGTCGGGTTCGCCGCGGCTCTGTTCGCACCCGCAGTGGAGTCGGCCAACGCCGAATATGGACGCGAACTCGAAACCTCAGGAGTCATGCGTCGTACGGATCTGTTTGCAGTGGAACAGATGTGCAGTCGTCTGGGAACCGTGATCGGTCCGGCGTTGGGTGCTGCTCTGTTGATGTTTCCGTTCTCGTGGACGGCGTCGAGCGCGGCGTTGCTGTTCGCGATCATGTGGGTCGGGTTCTTCATCTGGTTCCCGCGGCCGGGCGATGCCCACGACGGCCCGGTGTCGACCTATACGCTGCGCGACGTCTGGCGAAGCGTGCTGACCAACAACAACTTTCTGCTCTTCGCGACGCTCTGCAGTTTTCAACTTGTCGCGTACAGCCAGCTGTACCTGATGCTTCCGGAACAACTCGAGCGCGGAATCGGTTCGCAGTCGGCGCTGGGATGGTTCTACGTGGGCGCAGCGGTGTTGGTGATCGTCGGGCAGGGGCCGACGGTCGCGGTTGCCCACCGCATCGGGCATCGACGCGCGATCACCTTCGGGCTTGTGCTCATTTCGGTGTCGTTCCTGGTTCCGCTGGTCACCGGCGTCGAATTCGCAGCTTCGGCGTCGACGCAGATCGCCGGTCTGGCGGTGTGGATCGGGCTGCTGCACCTGGGACAGATGTTGATGGTGCCGCCGATGCGAGACACCATTGCCATCCTCGGTCGTGAAAGCAACCTCGGAGCGCACTTCGGCATGCTCAACACGATCGGCGGTCTGCTCGCGCTCCTGGGAACCGTGGGAGTCGGATTCGTGTACGACCTAGTCGACAACGGGCACGCAGCGCCGGCGTCACCGTGGGTGATCGTTTCGGTCTGCGTGGCCGTGTCGGCTGTGGTGTTGTGGGTGTGGTCCGGTCGAACGAAGGTTATCGAGCCGCGATCGTCTGATTGATCTTTGCTACAAAATCTTCCAGCACAAACGGAATGGTGAGCGGGTTCGGCATGGACACCGCGTCACTGACGATGGGGTCCAAGCTGATCAGGCCGCCGGTCTTGACCACGTTCAGATTGGTGAACGCCGGCTGCGTCTCCATCTCGGGGCGAGCCTTTTCGTAGTTGTCGAAGAGCAGGTAGTCGCACTCGAGGAGGTCGTAGTTCTCGGCGGAGATCTCGTAGTTCAGCTTGCCCGCGAACCGATCCTTCAGTGCGGCAGGCGCCGTGAATCCCAATTGCGTGAGCAACTGAGCGCGCGCTGCCTCGGGGCTGAACGCCCGCAGATTTCCGTCGCTCCAGCGAATGACGAGAGCTGCTGTCTTGCCTTCGAACTGGGGGTTCTCCGCGCGGGTGCGAACGATGAGGTCTTCGACTTCCTGAACCTCCTGCTTTGCCTGCGCGGGAACGCCCACAGCGGTACCGATGCGGGTCGTGACTTCCTGCCAGGGCAGAACCCAATCCGTCTGATCGGCGGCGTGAAGCACAGTCGGCGCGATGGCGCTGAGCTGCTTGTACAGGTCCTCGTCGATCGCGTTGTTGACGGCGATGATCAGGTCAGGCGCTGCTGCCACGATCGTTTCGATGTCGAAATCGGTGGTGGCGTTGGCCAATGGTGTCGGCTCGGCGCCCTGGACTGCCGAGTCGGCCCAGACTCCGATTCCGTCGTCGGTCGATCCCTTCCACACCGGGACCAGGACGGGAGTCAGCCCGAGGGAAAGCAGTACGTCTGCGTCGCCGATGCCGACCGCTGCGATACGGCTGGGTGCCTGCCCGATGGTGGTGGAGCCGAACTTGTGGTCGATCGTCACCGGGAAGGCGTTGGCCTCGGCGTGAGCACCTTCGGTGCCGGGAGTGGATTCGTCCTTCGCGCTGTCGCCGCAGGCAGCAAGGGCAAAACCTGCTGCTGTGGCGAAGGTGACGGACAGCATGGCACGGCGGCTCAACATTGGGTTCACAGCAACCTCGGGTTTCATGGTTATGGGACCCTAACCATAGTGGAGCGGCAGTGTCGGCAGGGTTTGTTAGTCTCCGCCCATGACGGCGGTTCTCGACTACACATCAGCAGGACCGTTCACCCGCATCGACGGAGTGGACCCGCTCGCCCTCGAGTCACTCCCCACCGACCCCGTGCAAATATGCCGGGTAGTGCCGTACCTGGTGGTCCAACCCACCGATGCGCGGTCCCTGAATCTGCCCACCGACCGATTCGACGAAAACCAGATCCGGCCGGCAAGCGTTCTGCTCGAACGCCTGCTTGCGCTCGATCCGGCACCGGTGACCTCTGCCCGGCAACCCGACAAGCGTCTCGTCGGAACCTGTCGGCACTTTGCTGTCTTGAGTTGTGCGTTTCTGCGCTACCGCGGTTTTGCCGCTCGGGTCCGCTGTGGTTTTGCCACCTACTTTCAACTGGGACAGGGCGTCGACCACTGGATCACCGAGTATTGGGACGACGCCGGCAAGCGGTGGATCCGCATCGATTCGGAGATCCTCGGACAGAACGTTCTTCCTCACGCCCATGACCTGCGGCCGGGAGAATTCCTCAGTGGCGGCGAGGCGTGGCTGGCGTATCGACGCGGCGAGATCGACGCGTCCCAGTTCGGGGTGTACGGAACCCAGAACTGGGGAGCAGCTGAGATCCGCGGCAACGCTGTGAAAGATCTTGCCGCGGTGAACAAAGTCGAAACTCTGCCGTGGGACGAGTGGGGCCGCATGACCGATGCCTACGACGGAAAGACCGGTGAGGAGTACGACGTACTGCTCGACGACATCGCCGACGTGTGCGCCACCGACGATCCCGTGGCCGTGCGAGCACTGTACGAGCACGAGGATTTACGCGTGCCGGAGAAGCTGCTCACTTTCTGAGAGACTTGCATACATGAATCAGGAGCACCGCCAACTCGAGTACGGACTTCGATTCGACTGGGCCCTGCGCGGCGCCGAGGCGATCGCCGTGGGCGTCGATATAGCCGTCGTGGTCGACGTCCTCTCGTTCACGACCACGCTGAGCGTCGCCGCCGACGCGGGAATCGACGTACTTCCCTTTTCCTGGAACAACGAGAGTGCGCTCGACTACGCGCGTGATGCCGATGCGGTTCTCGCAGTACGGCGAAGTGTGGCCACTGGGGGGCAGATCAGCTTGTCTCCCCGGACGATTCGCGAGGCCGAGGCGCCGAATCGATTGGTACTGCCTTCGCCGAACGGGTCGACCATCGCATTTGCCCTGGCCTCCCTGGCCCCGACCTGCGTGGGAGCCTCGCTGAGAAACGCAACCGCCGTCGCCGATTGGATTGTGCACGAACATGGTTCGCGAGCTCGAGTGGCGATCATCGCATCCGGGGAGAAGTGGCCCGGTGGAGAGTTGCGACCTGCAGTGGAGGATCTGTGGGGCGCCGGCGCTGTTGTGACGGCACTGACCGCGGCTGGTTGGGACGGTCACGTATCGCCCGAGGCGCGGATGGCAGCGGATGCTTGGGCGGCGGTGTCGGATTCGTACGAGGACCGCCTGCGGGCCTGTGCCTCAGGGCGCGAGTTGATCGTTCTCGGGTTTCCACACGACGTCGCCATCGCCTCGGAACTCGACGACAGCGACACCGTACCTGTTCTCGAAGATCGTGTGTTTCGAGGTCAGCGCACCGGGCGTCGGTTGAACAAACTCCGCGCCCAGAGGTAGGAGAGGAAGGTGATGGCGACGCACCATCCGACCGCGAGTAGTGCGTTGTTCCCGATGGCTTCGCCGAGAAGCAGTCCTCGAAGCGTCTCGATGATCGGAGTGAACGGCTGATATTCGGCGAACCATCGCAACACGGTCGGCATCGAGTCGGTGGGGACAAATCCGCTTCCCAGGAATGGTAAGAGAATCAACACCATCGGGAGATTGCTGGCCGTCTCGACGCTCTTGCTGACGAGGCCGAAGGCGACGGACAACCAGATCATGGCGATGGAGACCAGGATGAGGAGTGCAAACGTCGCGACCCACTCCACGAAGCCTGCAGTCGGGCGGAAGCCGACGGCTATCGCCACGGCGATGACGACAACCAGACTCACGATCGTCTGAAGGAGACTGCCGAGAACGTGACCGGTCAGGACGGACGTGCGCGTGATCGCCATCGTGCGGAATCGTGCAATGATCCCGGCGGTCATATCGGTTGCGACGGAGATGGCAGTACCTTGTGCCGCTGATGCCACGGTCATCAGAATGATCGCCGGTGCAACGTAATTGACGTACTCGGCTCGGCCGCCACCGCCGGGGCCGAGGCCGTTCCCGAGCGTCCCGCCGAGCACGTAGACGAACAGCAGCAGGAAGACGACTGGCATCCCGACAAGCATCACCGTCATCGACGGATATCGAAGAATGTGTCGAATGCTGCGACGCAGCATGGTTTTCGAGTCCTGGTAGGCAAGCGTCATGGTGGTCATCGCGCGTCGGTCCTTTCGGTGGCGGTCAGAGTCAGGAACACGTCGTCCAGGTCCGGCGTGTGCACGGAGAGTTCCTTGACGTCGATCGAGTGAGCGTCGAGTTGGTCGAGAAGCGAACGTAATGAGCGGACACCCCCGTCGCTGGGGACCTGGAGTACATAGGCCGCATCGTCTCGCGAAGAATTTTCGAAAACGGCTGCAGCAGTATCGAGTTGATCTCTGTCGAAGAAATGGAGTCGAATGTGGCCGCCGGGGATGTGCCGCTTGAGTTCCGCTGCAGTACCTTGGGCGACTATCCGTCCCTGATCGAGGACGGCGATGTGGTCGGCCAGTTGATCGGCTTCCTCGAGATACTGCGTCGTGAGGAAGATGGTGACACCGCCCTTGACCAACTCGCGGATGATCTGCCACATCGTGCGTCGACTCCGGGGATCGAGGCCGGTGGTGGGTTCGTCCAGGAAGATGATCTCCGGCCGTCCGATCAAGGTCATTGCCAGGTCGAGCCGTCGGCGCATGCCGCCCGAGTAGGTCGAGGCCAGCTTTTCCGCGGAGTCGACCAGATCGAACTTCTTCAGGAGTTCGTCAGTGCGCGTTCGGCGCTCGTCCTTGCCGAGATGGTGCAGGTCGGCCATGAGGAGAAGGTTTTCCTCACCGGACAGGTAGTCGTCGACCGCCGAGAACTGTCCGGTGACGCCGATGCGCGAACGCACCGCGTCGGGATCGTCGGAAGGGTTGTACCCGGCGATGCGGATGTCACCGTCGTCCGCGGGAACGAGGGTCGAGAGGATTTCCACGATGGTGGTCTTGCCGGCGCCGTTGGGGCCGAGGAGCGCAAAGACGGTTCCGCGGTCGACGGAGATGTCGATTCCGTCCAGTACCGTCTTGTCGTCGTAGGCCTTCTTCAGGCCCGTCGCGGTGATGGCTGGTTTACGGGACATCAGCGTTCCTTTCGCTAGATCTTCTTGTTGGATTCTTCTCGCGGCTCCGAACGTCGAATGACGATGTCGCCGTAGCTGGTTTGCGCGCGGACGTCTACTCGGCGTTCGGTCGAAGCCGGTCCGTGCGTGGCATTCATCTGGTTGTCGACACGACCGAAGGACGTATGAGCGTCGAATCGCGCGGCCGTTCCGGATCGAACACCGATATGGATTCGCCCGGCAGCCGTCTTTGCGGATACGACTCCGCTCTCGATGCTCTCGAACCGGATGTCGCCGTTGGCAGTTGCGGCGCTCGCGTCGGACTCTGCATGCTCCACAGCGACGCTGCCGTTGGCGGTCTTCGCCTTCAGCACGCCTGTGATCGTGCCGATGTTGATGTCGCCGTTGGAGTTCTTGACCTCCGCGTTGCCGTCGACTCGGCCGATGCGGATGCTTCCGGACCCGGTGCTCGTGTCGATGTCACCGGCGACGTGCTCGACGGTGATCGCGCCGGCCCCGGTGCTCACGTTGAGCGGCCCGGTGGTGTCCAGGGTGCAATCGCCGGCCGAGACCTTCACGCGTGAACGGCCGAGAGTGCCGTCGGTGTGGAGGCTGGCAACTGCGGCAGTACCTTCGAGTCCTGAGCCGGAGGGGAGCTGAACGGCGATGTCGACAGATCCGGTCTTCCCGAAAACGCCTAGGCCACGCTGTTTCGGAGTCTTGATCTGCAACCGGCCGCCCGCGAATTCGACGCGCGTTTGTTCGGCGACTCGAACGTCGACCTCGCGAGACGAGTTGCTGGGCAGCACTTCCACGACAGTGTCGTTGCGGTCGCTCGCAGCGATCCGGATGTGTCCGACTGCCACGTCGAAGTTCAAGGTGATGGGGTCAGGTGTGCTGTATGTAGGCATTGTGATACTCCCGATGAGGTTGTCTCGTTGGTGGAGGGGGTCGAGCGAAAGTTGGATCCGGTGTCAGTGCACCCAGCCGGTGAAGCTCTCGGAACCTTGGGATGCGCGTTGTCGCGGAGTGCTTCTGTTTGCGCTACCTTCCAGGGCAGTCGCAGCCGAGCGAACCAGCCACGCGTTGACGGAGATCCCGGCTTCCCGGGCTGCCGCCTCGATTCGGTCTTTGAGGTCTTGCCCCAGCCGCAGGTTGATTCGAGTCATCGAGGCGTCGTCGGACTCCGTGACGGGGCGCGGAGTCGGAGTCGGTTCCTCTTCGACGGGAGCCGGAGCCGGTTCACTGATGGCCGGCGCCACCACGAATTCGGGTTCACGTCCCCGCAGGCGCAGGTCCACCGAGCCCGGTGCGAGGTCACGCGTGATCTCGGCAGCCGCTGCAGACAATGCGTCGAGAAGGGTGAGCCGCACTGCTGCTTCCAACGGTGCGGTCAAACGATCGGCGAGTGCCTTCGCGTCTTCTCCGCCTGCTTCGGCCGCCACCGCGAGTTCGTGGCGAAGGTTGTCGACGTACGGTGTCAAGTCCATGGCATCACTATGGCACCACTTTGGTGCCATAGCAATAGTTCGGTGGCACATTCGTGTGAATTTGATGAGAAGTGCCAGGTCATTGGGGTGGTTGGCGCTTCGATTCGCGGCAAACTGGCACACTCGTAAGGGTGAGTCCTGCCGAACCCAACCGTCGCCGCCGTATCTTGCTCTGGATTGCCGGGGTGCTCGGTGTAGTCATCGTGGTTGGTGCGGTGGCCGTCGCGCTCGCGCCATCGCGGTATCTGCCCTGGGATACCGCTGAGTTTCCGACGGTCGACGCCAGTTCGGTGACTTCGGACCAGGCTCGTGTGCTCGAACTACTCCGATCCGAGCACGAGCAGGATCGTCCGGGCACCTTCTATTCCGACGGCATCGACGAAGAGTGGTGCGCCGATTTTGTCAGCTGGATCATGAGGGAGGCGGGTCGACCGTTGTCGAACCCGAACTCCGGAAGCTGGCGCATTCCGGGGGTTTACACCTTGCAGGAGTACTACCAGGGGGTCGGCGCGTACGCCGAGAACGGCGGTGGGTACACCCCGAACGTGGGTGATGTGGTGATCTACGACAGTTCGAGATGGGTCGGTCAGCACACCAACATCGTTGTGGCAGTGGACGGCGATACAGCGATCACGGTTGGCGGCAACGAGTTCGGCAAGGTGCGGGTGCACGATCTGGACTGGCAATCCGACTCTGCCGTCGTGGGATTCGGAAAACTTCACCCCTGATCGCTGCGACTCGGGGCAAGAGCGAACCAGCGCGCCGACGCGCGTGCTTCGCCGCCGGCGTCGATGTGCAGGGTGTTCGCGCCCCCTCGCGCAGTCACCTGCTCACCTCTCTTGATGGGCTGCGTGTACTCGAGGATCACGCGAAAGGGTCCGCGTCTCAGATCATCGTTCAGTGCATCTTCCACAGGCTGCCAGTAGATCGCGTTGTTCACGTGATCGAAGGGGTCGAAATCGCTCGAGCGCAATGGGAATGGCGTATCAGTTGACGGCGTCGTGTCAGGGGCCGGGTCGATCCACCGACGCCAGTGGAGATGCTGGTCGATTGCGGTCGACGCAAGCGCAGCGGTGAACTTTTCACTGATGGTTGCCGGCATTCCCGTCTTCGGGTCGATGTTGATCCAGAACGCCTCGGTTTCGATCAACCCGCCTGCATCGGACCTGATCCGAACCCGCATCGAACACCACTTGCTCGACAGTCCGGAACACCAGCGCTGCAGGTGAACTCGATCTGGCCAGACGACGGGTTCGAGTACGTCGATCACCGTCCTCCGCACCATCCACAGTGGATGGGTCTCCATGGCGCCGCGGTCGACAAGATTGTCGAAGCCTGCGTCTTGGAGGTAGCGCGCGATCGCGTCGAGGCGCAGTTGTTTGTCGGTGTGGATGTCGCCCGTACGCACCGGCCACGAGGCCTGGAAGATGCTTCCGGTTGTCGGTAGTTCGGCCATCGCTACGTGATCGTCGACTTTTGTACGGTTCATCGGATGTGGGCTCCCGGTGTTCGCTTACCTGGTTGGGTGGCTTCACGCTTGCGTTACCCGATGGTGGGATCTTGAACCATCGGAGTTCACTGTTTTCTGAATACAGATTTCGATGTACTGTCGTTCGTATGGATGTCGAGCACGTAGATGTGGTGACCAACGTGGCGGTGCTTGCGAGGTTCGGGCATGCCTTGTCCGACGAAACTCGGACACGGATACTGCTCGAACTGAAGACCGCCTCGCGGTATCCGTCCGACCTCGCTGAAACACTGGCTGTGACCAGGCAGAAGCTGTCCAACCATCTGGCTTGTCTGCGCGGTTGTGGCTTGGTGGTGGCCGTCCCGGAAGGGCGCCGGACCAGATACGAACTCGCCGATGCACATATCGGTCAGGCCCTCGACGACCTGCTCGGGGTCGTTCTCGCGGTTGATCCGTCGTACTGCCCGGACAGCGAATCAGATGGGTGCTGCTGATGGTTGCGCCGCTCGATCACGTCGGTCAGTCGGCTGCCCGACGAGCGCTCTTGTCGAGAAGAATTCGCATCTTCGTGGCGATCACGATCAGCTACAACGTCGTCGAGGCGATCATCGCGTTGACGGAGGGTGCACGGGTGTCATCCGCGGCACTGTTCGGGTTCGGTCTTGATTCCGTGATCGAAGTGTCCTCGGCGGCAGCGGTTGCCTGGCAGTTTTCGGCTCCGGATCCGGCGAGCCGTGAGAAGACGGCGCTGCGGGTGATCGCCTTCTCGTTCTTCGGGCTTGCCGCGTATGTGTCGTTCGACGCGATTCGGTCACTGTTCGGTCTGGGTGAAGCGCAGCACACGAGCGTCGGAATAGTCTTGGCTGCAGTGAGTTTGGCGATCATGCCGGCACTGTCCTATGCGCAACGCCGAGCAGGTCGGGAGCTGGGTTCGCTCTCGGCGGTCGCGGATTCGAAGCAGACGCTGCTCTGCACTTACCTCTCTGCGGTCTTGCTCGTCGGTTTGCTGCTCAACTCGGTGCTCGGCTGGTCGTGGGCGGATCCGATTGCGGCACTGGTCATCGCCGTCATCGCAGTGAAAGAAGGCATCAACGCGTGGAAGGGCGATCCGTGCTGCGCGGTGGTGGCTGTGCCCGAGAGCGGGCACGAGTGCGACTGCTGCTGAGTGGGCGCAGGTTTGGTCGAGTGAACACCCTCTGGGGTGCGTCAGAGAGAGTGCTCACTCGGTGAAAGGGGTGCCGGCTTCTGCACGGTTCTTGATGTGCGCGGCACGTTGCTCGAGAAGGCGCCGCAGATAAGGGGCGACAGCCAACCTCAGTCCCAGGTGCCCGAGCACACCGAGAGGGGCCTTAACCGTGAAGCGGTCATGCATCCGCGTCCAGCCGCCCGGCTGAATGTCGAAGATGTGTTCGTGTTGCATGCAGGCAAAGGGTCCGCGAACCTGCTCGTCTGTGAACGAGTACGGACGGTTGTACTGCGTGATCCGGCTTGTCATCGAGAATCTCCACCCGAAGTGCCGAGCAGTGAAAGACACCTCGTCGCCCTCTCCGAGCATTGATCTACCCGTACTCGTGACGGCCACCTCATCTGTTGCTCGGAGCGAAGCGGAGTGTTCGTCCATGTCGAGTTCGAGATCGAAGATCACCGCAGGTGGAGCGTAGATATCGGTGATCACGACTACTGTGTGTTGCACGGTGCCAGTTTGCCAACATTGGTTTGTGACGCCGGCAAGCGGGTACGGGTCGATGACCTGCGGTTCATCCGCGACGGGTGATGTTTTCGCTTTCCAGCCCCTCGAGACTGAGTAAGGGAAGTGCATTCTGTCGAAAGGAACGCTGATGACTGCTCCACCGCGGGAACCCGCGAATCACCCTGTCCGGCAGGGTTTCGCGGTAGGTACGACGTTTGCAGCAGCAATTCTGCTGCTCACCGCAGGCATTGTCGCTCTGCTTCAGGGCATCGCGGCCGTCGCTGACAACAATCTGTTTGTCGTGGGTATCAACTACACGTACAAGTTCGACATCTCGACGTGGGGTTGGATCCACATCATCTTGGGCATCATCGGAATTTTGGTGGCCCTCGGCCTCTTCACCGGTGCAGTGTGGGCCCGGGCGGCAGCAATCGTCATTGCGTCGCTCTCGATCATCGCCAACTTCTTGTGGATGCCGTACTACCCAGTGTGGTCGATCCTGGTCATCGCGCTCGATGTCGTGGTGATCTGGGCCGTCGCGACCTGGGACAGGGACAGAGTCTAGGCACCGAACACCTCGAGAGCAGTTGGTCCCGGCCGAATCGACTCGGTCGGGACCATCGCTCGTGCGTGGGACAATCCGACGGAGGGGCGTCTCGGATCAGTCTGGGAGCCGACGCATTTCGGCGACGGTCAAGCCGAGGGAATCGAGGCGGGCCATGATGCTTCGCATAGCCGTGTGGTCCGCGACGGGTCCGTACAAGCTCGTGAATCCACCGGCCGCACTGGCAACACTGAGTTCGGGAAACGCGGCCTTGACGCGGTCCGACACTTCGCCGTCGATGAGGAATTGATACCGAGTGGGAGCATTCATCAGTGTCCGCTCCATTTCCTAGGCCCATGAGGTCCGGGACGGCACCGCTCCGGGCCTCGAAATCACGTGTCGTCAAATGTAATCGGCGTCGCTGCCCGATCCAGAACTCCGCATCCGTGAGATCCAGTCTTATGCCCGCACGCTCCCGAGGCGTCATCCCCAACGGGTGAAAGTCGTCGGGGTTCCTTTCATCCCTTTTGTGTGAGGCTCCGCAGGGCCGTCACCCCTAGTGTCGACCGGGAGAGAGAAGAGGTCGGCATGGGATCTGTCATCGGGGATCTGTTACCCCTCGCGGTCGGCGTTGCGGTATCGCCGATCCCGATCATCGCGACAATCTTGATGTTGTTGTCCAAGCGCGCCGGCAGTACCAGCGTCGGGTTCGCCTTGGGCTGGATACTCGGAATCATTGTCGCCACTGTGATCTTCGTGCTCCTGTCCAACAAGCTCGGCGACTCCGAAGGTGATCCGTCAGCGACGGTGTCGTGGATCAAGCTGGCATTGGGTGTGCTGCTACTTGCGTTCGGAGTGAAGCAATGGCGCGGCCGCGGAGGCGAGCACGAAACCCCGAAGTGGATGCAAGCCATCGACGACATGACTGCTGCCAAGGGGATGGGCTTGGGCTTCGCTCTGGCCGCGATCAATCCGAAGAATCTCATGATGTGTATCGCGGCCGGAATCTCGATCGGATCCGCCTCGCTTGGATCCGGAGAAGTGATTGTCGCTGTTGTGGTTTTCACGATCATCGCCGCGTCCACGGTGTGCGTCCCCGTGATCGGCTATCTTGTTGCCGCGGAGCGACTGCGCGGTCCGTTGGCAAAGCTGAAGGTGTGGTTACAGGACAACAATGCGACGGTGATGAGTGTGTTGATCCTGGTCATCGCTGTTGTTCTCATCGGCAAGGGCATCGGCGGTCTCTGACAACCGGAGGTAGTTATGCGATCGCTGCTACTGCAACAGATCCCGCTGGCGCTCGAGATCATCATGAGCCCGCTGGCGGTTGTTGCCGTTGTCGCCGTGCTCTCTTCCGAACGAGCGCGTATCAACAGCATTGCGGCCCTGATCGGGTGGTATCTCGGAATAGTTGTCGCACTGGCCGGTTCGTTGAGCTTGTCGATTTCTCTTCTCTCGCAGCGCTGTACCGGGTTTGGACGAAGCGGTTGGGTAGCATCTACAGGCACGCCGCGCGGGCCGATTTCGCCGCGGCGACCGCAGCAATGTTCGGAGTTCTCCTGTTCGACACCTTGCCAGGGTTGATCATCGGGGTCGCCGTCTCGATGTTGCTGCTCCTGTATCGAGTTTCCAAACCGCACGTGTCAGCTCTGGCCAAGGACGGCACCCGCCGGGTCGACACCAGCAGTCATCCTGATCTGAAGACACTCGACGGCGTCGTGGTGGTCAGGGTCGAAGCGGGGAAGTTCTTCGCCAATGCCGACCACGTGCGTGAGCAGAACACCGGTCTGGTGACTGCCGGCACCACCATGGTGGTTCTCGACGCCGAGACGTCACCGTTCATCGACGTCAGCGGGGCCCAGATGCTGGCTCAGCTTCGAGCGCTTGCAGGTCGGGACAACACCTCAGCGTGACGTTCGCAGCCAGATTCCCAGCGGACCCGAATCTTTGGCCACTGATCCGACGATCGACGACGCGACAACCACGATTGCCGAGAAGATGAACAGCCAGCCGATGACGGTGAACATCACGCCCAGGAGGCCGAATTCGTCCTGAGACGTCTTGGTCATCCGCGGCAGAAAAAGAGTGCCGGCCACGTGCAGTCCGGTCAGACCCGTCGCGGTGAGCAGTCCGGACCCGACGCACATTCGAGTGGTCATGCGATTGGCGGTCAACAGCATGGGTACGGCGGTCCACACCAGTGCCCACACCACGTAGACCGCAGCAAGTTCCAAGAGTCTGCCCACTCCCGGTACACCATTCAGTTCTCGGCACAGGGCCGCACCGACCACCGACCCGGCCACGACGAAGACGACCGCGACCCACCGCCACGCCTGACGAAGCGTCGCGGTCGGCACGCTCCAGATGCGCCCGTACATCCGGCCGAGAGCGCGAGCGTAGGACGTGGAACTGACCAGCAACATGAGCAAGCCGACGATCCCGAACGCGGCCGCAGTCGAGGTGCTCGTGATTTCGGTGTCGGGGAGCTGGACGCCTAGGTCGTCCTTGGCCGCATCAGCCAACGGCTTCAACTTCTCCAGGGTGGACGCCGCGATCATGACCGGGAGCAAGGACGTAAAGGCTTGGGCTGCCAAAGTCATGGCGCTGTCCACGAGTCCGACTTCGAAGACCTCGATGGTTGCATCGGTCGCCAACCGTCGACTCGGTGTGCTTTTCGCCCACACGGTCAATCGATCGCGCGTATCGGAATACAGCTTCGGGGGCATGGAAGCAGTCTTGCTCAGATGAGTCCGCCGCGTCGCGCAGCCTTGAGTGCGTCGCGTCGGTTGCTCACTTCCAACTTGCGATAGATCCCGCGAAGATGTGTCTTGATGGTGTTGACGGAAAGGAACAGCGTGTCGGCAATCGACTCGGTGGTGTCTCCCGAAGCCAGTTCACGAAGCACGGTGTATTCGCCCGGCGTGAGGATCGGTGCACTCACCAATTCTTGTGGACGAATGCGGTTGCGTACCTGTTCGGCGAATGCCTCCTGATCGCCGAAATGTCCACTGAACTCGTCGAACACCGCCCGCAGGGAAGCGCCGTAGTCGAAGAAGGGGCGCAGCAAGTTACCGGCTTCCGCGGCGCGCAGCGCTTTGTGGAGTGAACGAAACGACTTGCGCTCGTGACCGGTTGCAGCGTGGATCCCGGCTTCGAGTGTCCAGGCGTAGACGTGATGGGCGAGCAGCGGGATCTCCGAGGACCCGAGAGACTCGGAAACTTCGACGAGTGCTTCCGCGAACTTGTTGGAAGAGAAGGCGACGGCACCCCGCGCGAGATGTATCTCCGCGGTCTCGCCGAACCGGTCGGCCGCGTCCCGTACGAGTCTGGCTGCCCATTCCACTTCGCCGACGGAAAGGCATGCGTTGACGACGGGCGGTAGAAGGGCCAAGGTTGCGAACGCGAAGGTACGTAGTTCGATCGCGCTGAGCATCGCGTTGCGGACATCGGCGGCGGTCGAGCGTCGGTCGGTCGAGTTGTCGAGACTGTGAAGGCCGAAGGTTACGACGGTGTGCCACCCGAATGCCGGAGCGCTGGCGCCGAGAATGTCTGTGCTCCGGTAATTTCCGATGGTCGGGATGCGGTACGGAAGCTCACTCGAGGCGCAGAGATATGCAGCAAAGGCGGCCACCGACGCGGACAACTCGTACTCCGCAGTCGTCGTGATGCGATGTTCGACCGCGTAGTCGAGTGCATAGATGGAGTGAGCCCTCATGGCCCCGATGTCTCCGCTGAGGGAAGCGGCGTAGCCCAGTCCGGTCAGCGACTTCAAGACGAATCGCACCCTGCCCCGTAGTGTCCCGAGCGCAACAGCCTGGGTGTATTCGACAGTCGCCCTTTCGAACTCGCGTCGCAGTAAGTGCGCCGTCGCCAATTCCATGTGTGCGTAGGCCTCGACGTCGGAGTGGGTGCTGTTCTGACGCCGCTCCAGACGTGAGGCCAATGGTTCGTTGTCGGAAGTTGCTGAAAAACAGGAGATCTCCAGGCTCATCGCCAGAAACAGTGGGTCGTCTGCGATCGGTGGATGAGTGGCTTCGAGAAGATCGAGGCACGTCGTCGCAGAGGTTACGTCACCGCAATGGAGGGCGGCCGCCGCCAGCACCAGCCGGGTGATCGGGGATTCCGAGACCTGCGTCGACACCGATTCGAGGACTCGCACGACGTCTCCACAGTGCCCGTCGAGTACGAGGCCCAGCCCACAGCGTTCGAGAAACGCGAGAATGCGGCGGGGGTCGCCGATCGACACCTCGAGTTCGAGCGCTTCGAGTTCGAGATGATTGCTTTCGAACCAGGACGCGGCTCGCAGGTGTGCGCGATTTCTCTCGTCGTGATCGATGCGACGGAACTCTGCCCGAAGATGTTCGCGCAACAGCGGGTGATAACTGAACCACGTTGTGTGGTCGGCCGAATCGGTACGGGTCACAGGGAAGTTGAACTGAATCAGCGAGTCGATCTCGGACCGTGCGTTCGAGTCGGTCAGAGTTTCCGCCAGCTGGGCGGAGAAAGAATCGACTACCGATGTCCGCAACATGAACGAGGTGACATGTTCGGGTAAGGACGTCAGTACCTCGTCGACGAGAAAGTCTGCGATCGGGCGGGGTGTGTGCGTGAACTCGTCGAGCGCATCGCCGATATCCCTGCGGCCCGCCAAAAACGCTGCGGTCAGGCGAACGACGGCACCCCACCCCTTTGTGAAGTTCTCGACGATTGCAAGCTCGTCGTCGCCCAGCGTGATGTTGTACTCACCAAATATCGCGGTGATCTCGGAGCGGTCGAAAGCAAGATCGGTGGATGCAAAGCGGGTCAGTCGGCCGTCGAGAGCCAGACGATGCCACGTGAGCGGTGGTTCGTAGCGGGCGGCGACGATGATCGACAGGTTGCCCGGCGTCTGTGTGAGTATCCGGTCGAGAAGACTGATCGACATCGGATCGTGGAGTGTGTGAACGTCGTCGAGGATCAACGTTGTTCGGCGCTCATGCGTTTCGAGGGTCTCCGCGAAATGCGTGAGCCATTGCTCGACAGGTGGCCTGGATCCCGTCTGCGCGGGAAGCCTCGGGCCTGACGTATCGACGGATGCAGCGATCGCCTCGGCGAGGGATTCACACAGTATCGACACGTTGTTGTCGCGCTCGGCCAACGTCAGCCAGGCCAGCGCAACATCAGGGGAGGCTCGCGAATATTCGCGAGCCCAAGCGGCCAGCAGCAAGGTCTTCCCCGCCCCGGCCGGTGCCGACAGCAGCCCGACTGGGCCAGGGCCGACGCCGTCGGTGGCGGTGGACGCGGTGAGTTTGCGATGCAGGCGCGGACGCGGGACCAGTCCTTTGACTGCCGACGGCGGGTGAAAGCGACCGTTGATCGAGGCATCTGGCACGTGCGCGTGCTCGACGCGGTGGGACGCGTCGAGCGTCACTGCAGCGGCATCACGAAATGGGCTGCTCATCCGACTCCTGTTCGACTGGCTGCACTGGACGTGACCGCTGGATCGAAATTTGAACGAGTTAGATGATGTGAAACTACCCAATTCGGACACTTGTTAAGCGTGCGTGTCGAAGATCCGGACCAAAGTGCCTGATTTAGCGAGGCTTGAGTTCGATCTCCACGAAGACTGTTTCCGAGTCGGATGCGTTGGTGACGTCATGGTCCGTGCCGGCGGTCCCCTGGTACGGCTGACCAGGAGTTTGCGTCATCTCACGGGTGGAACCGTCGGCATCGGCAACGACGAACCGGCCGCCGGTGATTGGCACGACAACGTAATCGTACTCATGTCGATGGCTTCCGGTGGCGCTGCCGGTGGCCGGAAAGCGCCAAGACGTGACGCGCACGCGATCGTCGTCGAGACTGATGGTCGGCTCTGCTGCGTTCATGTGCTCTCCTGCTCGTTCGGTGTGACGCCATGCAGAAGTATGTCCGGCATTCGTTCGACGAGGGGTGCGGATTCGTCTTCGGACATCAGCATTCTCAGGACCATCGTGCCGCCGACGATGAACAGCATCGTTGCCTGAGCGTCCCGCATCGCGTCGGCATCACCGTCGCCGCGCTTCAGCATCTGCGCAAGCATCGCGATGCCGGGGCCACCGAACTCCGACCACAACGTCGACGGCAGGTCGCCACGCTCGGCAAATGCGGAAAGTAGGCCCGGCAATGCGGCCTTCACCTCGGGTTTTGCAAAGAGTTCCAGGGTGTAGTTACACGAGGCCCGTACCCATTCGTCGGGGTCGGTGGCGTCTGCGACGGGCGGAGACTCGTCGACCCAGCCGAAGACTGCTTCGAAAACCAGGTGAGTCTTGGACGGCCACCGCCGGTACAGGGCGGGCTTGCCGACGCCTGCGCGCTCCGAGATCGCCACCATCGTCGTCTTGTCCCAGCCGACCTCGGCGAGCAACTCGCGTGCCGCGGCCAGGGCTGAATCACCGATGGCGGGATCGCGGGGCCTCCCGCGTAGACGTTCGGTGTCTTCGTCTGCAGCGCTGTCGTCTGCAGCGCTGTCGTCTGGGGTGACGTTGTCTGGGGTGACTTCTTCGAAATCCATTGTGAATAGCGTAACGCAGTGTTACGTTTCTCCATATTCGTAACACGGCGTTACGTTATCTCTCGGGTGCCCTGTGGAGGTGCGCGTCATGACTCAATTGCTCGAAGATTCGACCGTGGTAATTTCCGGAGTCGGAACCGGACTGGGGCGTGAAATCGCCTTGGCCGCAGTCCGTGACGGGGCCAATGTAGTGCTTGGCGCAAGAACCGAAGATAATTTGAAGTCCGTCTGCGAGGAGATCGATCCGACCGGTGCTCACGTCGCCTATTCGGTGACGGACATCGCCGATCCGGAGTTGTGCTCGCGCCTGATCACTACTGCCACCGAACGTTTCGGCAGGGTGGATGCGCTGGTCAACGTCGCGGCCAAGGAAGACGTGTTCGGCGGACTCGAAGGTGCCGATCTGAGTGCCTGGAAGGCGATGCTGGACGTCAACGTCATCGGAACTCTCACTTTGACGCAGGCGGCGCTACCGGAGTTGAAGAAGCGCGGCGGCGCCGTCGTCATGATCGGCTCGCAGGCTATGTTTCATCCGCAGTTGCCCCAATCGGCATACGCGACATCCAAGGGTGCGCTGTACGCAGCGATGTGGTCGTTGGCAAAAGAGCTGGGACAGTATCGAATCCGCGTCAACACGGTGGTTCCGACGTGGATGTGGGGACCGCCGGTACAGCTCTACGTCGGGCTCGCGGCGGCCGACCGTCGGGTCCCCGAGGAAGACATCATCGCCGAGATCAGCAAGAACATGCCGCTCGGTGAAATCCCGGCGGACGACGACGTGGCGGACGCCGTGGTCTTTTTCGCTTCCAACCGCGCCCGGATGCTGACCGGGCAGACGCTTTTTGTCAACGGTGGAGAGTTCTTCCGCTGATCGTAGACACATCATCTATTGGCTGTGCTCTGGAAAGGACTGCACTGCAATGAAACACAAGGTCATCGTCTGGGGAACGGGCGTCGTGGGCAAGTTGGTCATACGCGAACTGCTCGATCATCCCGAGTTCGAACTGGTCGGTGTCATCGTGCACAACCCGGAGAAGGACGGTGTCGACGTCGGCACACTCATCGGCGTCGAGCCGGTGGGGCTGGCCGCCACGATCGACAGTGAGGCAGCACTCGCTGTCGATGCCGACGCGGTTGCATACTTCGGTCCGACTGCTGAATTCGCCGTCGAGAACATCGCGAACATGTCGCGCTCCCTGCTGTCGGGTAAGCACGTGGTGTCGACGTCGATGACGCCGTTGGTCTATCCGCGGGTGTGCCCGAAGGAGATGCTGGAGGACCTCGAAAAGGCTTGTCGCGAAAGCGGAAAGTCGTGCTTCACCACGGGGATCGATCCGGGATTTGCCAATGATCTCTTCCCGATGACGCTCATGGGTGTCTGTGGCCGGGTGGACAGCGTCCGTGTGCAGGAACTGTTGGACTACGCGAACTATGCCGGTGACTACAGCTCCACGATGGGAATCGGCGTCTCGGTCGATACTCCGGCGGTGCTCGAGATTCCCGAGGTGCTGATCTTCGCGTGGGGGCACACCATCCCGATGATTGCCGACGCCGTCGGAGTCAAGTTGGACCGTATCGACACCGTGTACGAGAAGTGGGCGGCCACCGAGCCGATCACGTATCCGTTCGGTGTCATCGAGCCTGGCCAATGTGCCGCAGTGCGATTCGAGATCCGCGGTTGGGTGGGAGACGAGGCGAAGATCGTGATCGAGCACGTCAACCGCATCACCAACGATGCCGCAACACACTGGCCCAGAGCAACTTCCGTGGAGAACGACGTCTACCGTGTGATCATCAAAGGGAGTCCGGACATCACGCAGGAGACCGCGTTCCGTGGGGCGCTCGACGGTGATCCGATCGCCGGAGGTTGCCTGGCGACGGGAATGCGAGCGACCAACGCCATTCCGATGCTCGACGACATCGAAGCCGGGCTCGTTTCGGCGCTGGATCTTCCCCTTATCGCCGGGCGAGGCACCATCCGATCATGAAGGTGCTCTTGACGGGAGCCTTCGGGAACATCGGTTCGCACGTTCTGGCGGAGCTCGTGCGCAGAGGTCATGATGTGCGTTGTCTTGCGTTGGCAACTCCCGAGGATCGCAAGCGGGCGAGCGCCTTTCATGTGATCGAGACGATCTGGGGCGATATTCGTGACTACCAGACAGTCGAGGCCGCGGTGGCAGGGGTAGATGTCGTAGTTCACTTGGCCGCAGTCATTCCGCCTGCCAGTGAACTCGACGTTGCTCGTGCGGCGAAGGTCAACGTCGAGGGAACTCGTAACGTTGTCACGGCAGCGCTGGCGCAGAGCGGTCCACCAAAACTTCTCTTTACGTCGACATTCGATGTTCACGGCCGAACGATGCATCGGAAACCGCCTCGTAGAGTAGATGATCCACTCGAAGCGACGGATGGCTACACTGCCCAGAAGATCGAAGCCGAACGGATAGTGCGAGAGTCCGGTCTGACGTGGTTCATCCCGCGGTTCGCCGACGTTCCGATCATCGCCGCACGTGGGGCCGATCCCATCATGTTCGAGATCGGCTTGGACAACAGGATCGAGGTGCTGCACCCAAGCGACGCGGCCGTCGCTCTCGCCAACGCACTGGAGACACCGCAGGTGTGGGGCCGGGTGCTCTTTGTCGGTGGTGGTCAGTCATGTCAGGTGACCTACCGTGACTATCTGGCAAGGATGCTGTGCGCCATGAGGTTGGAACCGTTGCCCGAGAGAGCCTTCAGCGGCAAGGAGTACGTGACCGACTGGGTGGATACCGAGGAGAGTCAGCGGCTGTTGCGGTATCAGAGCCGTAGCTTCGACGACATCATCGCCGACATCGCAGCCACGCTCGGCTGGAAACGGTGGATCATTCCGGCGATCAAACCGTTGGTGAGACGATCGATGTTGAAGATGTCGCCCTATCTGTGATTCTCGGGCCATTCGGCCGGCTGTGGAAGACTGGTTCCATGAAGCGGATGTCGAGAACTGTCCTCGTAGGCGGAATAATCGCGGCGTCGGTGACGGGGGCCTTGGCGGGTTGCAGTTCTTCCGACACCTCGGTGGCGCCGACCACCGCGTCGTCGTCAGCGACGACACCGTCTGCAAGGGCCAAGCCGCCGTCGACGCCGGAATCCGAACGGGCACTCTTCGATGCGGTGGACCGCAATGATCCGGCAGCCATCACCGCTGCCCTGGCTTCCGGTGCGAATATCGAAGCCCGCGACCGGGACGATCGCACTCCGCTCGTCGAGGCCACCAAGAACAATGCCGTTGCTGCGGCGTCCACGTTGATTCTTGCTGGAGCAGATGTGAATGCGAAGGATTCCATGCAGGATTCGGCCTTCCTGTATTCCGGAGCCGAGGGATTGAACGAGATTCTGGCGCTCATGCTCACCCACGGCGCGGACGTCGACAGCGTGAACCGTTACGGCGGTACGGCTCTGATTCCCGCGAGTGAACACGCTCATGTCGACACCGTCCGGATGCTGATCGCTGCCGGGGTCCCGGTCAATCACGTCAATGATCCTGGGTGGACGGCGCTACTCGAAGCCGTTGTCTACGGCGACGGATCGGCGCGCTATATCGATGTGATCACTCAGCTCCTCGACGCTGGGGCAGATCCCTCGATCCGGGATGCGTCAGGAAAGACCGCGTTGGATAATGCCGAAAGTCGTGGTCAGTCAGACGTTGTGGCGCTGCTTCAATCGCGGAGCTGACGCCAACGAGTCGGGCTCAGCCCGTAGGCCTGCCGAAAGCGTCGGCTGAAATGTCCGGCGTCGACAAACCCCGCGCGGTGCGCAATGGTCGCGATCGGCAGATCGACGGTAGCGGGTCGAGCCAGTTCGTCCCGAGCCTTCTGCAGGCGCTGGGTGATGATCCACTGTTCGATCCGAAAGCCGTTGTCCGAGCAGATCTTGTACAGCTGTCGCAGTGAGATGTTGTGGGCGTGAGCAATTCGTGCAGGATTCATCGTCGGATCGTGAAGGTGTTCACGGATGTATCGACGGATCGAAGTCATGGCAAGGGCCGATCTCGGAGCGGAGGCGTTGGGATTCGCATGTGCTATCGAAGCGACCAAAGCACACGCAAGTTCGATCGAGGCCTCGCCCAATTGTTCGGCGGCAGGATCGGTCTCCAACAGGGCGGCGCTGCGGAACAATTCACGAACGTGCGCGATCATCACGGGGTACAGATTGCTGTGATGAGGCCGGGTAGCTGCGTCTCGCACGGTGTCGATCGGTAGTCCCAGCCGATCCATCGGAATGTAGAGGCACTGGGAAGCGCCCGTTCCCGGCCAGGAGAAATCGTAGGTCGACGTCAGGTCTGTCATCAGCAGTTCACCGGCCGGGACTCTACGTTGTGCTTCATACTGGTCGAGATGGCCAATTCCGCTCTCCTGCAGGGCGATCGCAAGAACGGGCATCGATGCGGACCGGACGTGATGTGGTGTTCGGGTCAAACGCATACCGGTCGACTCGGAGCGGAACAGTGATGCTGCACCGAGGTTCCACACGTTCATTCTCGCGCTCACCCGTTCCGGGGTCTCCAAGTGGATTGCGCACGGAACCGAGGCACGACCCATCGCGTCGACAAAGGCGTCCGTGCGTTGGTCAGGCTCCAACACGGATGTATCCAGGAGCAAAGCCATGCAGCCCTGATACCCCGCGATGCGGACGCTCAACCAGAATTTGTGCAGTGTGAGCCCAGAAGTCTGCACGGACAGTCACGTCCGTCGCACCAGGTATTTCTAGGATCGAAACGGGCGTGTCCCGGCTTACCGCAGTTTCTCGCTTTTCGACGAGAGTGAAGGGAACGCATGAAGATCTCACGTGTATTCACAGCAGTTCTGGCATTGCTCATGACAGTTGCGGCCGGATTGATCTTCGGCTCTGGTGCCGCGGTGGCAAGCCCCAAGCCAACTGTCGTTCTCGTTCACGGCGCCTTTGCCGACGCGACCAGTTGGGACGGCGTTGCCGCCGACCTACGCTCGCGTGGCTATCGCGTCGTGGTGCCGGACAATCCTCTGCGCGGGCCGGCTTACGACGCGTCCGTGATCGAGAAGACCGTGGCGGACATCGACGGCCCCGTCGTTCTCGTCGGGCACTCGTACGGCGGCGCGGTAATCACCAACATCCACGACCCGAAGGTGCAGTCGTTGGTGTACATCGCGGCGTTTGCTCCGGTTCAGGGAGAGCCGGTGCAGATCACGATCGATCCGATTCGATTCCCTGGCAGCCAATTGCTTCCTCCGGCTCTGGGATTGAAGATCGTCGACGATCCTCATGCGATCGGCGGTAAGAACGTCGACGGCTACGTCACCGACGAGTATTTTCATTCCGTCTTTGCTCAGGACGTTTCCGACGAGACAGCGGCAATGATGTTGGCGCATCAGAAGTCCGCGGCTTTGTGGGCGAACCTCGAACTCGGCGGGCCGCCGTCCTGGGCGAACGCGCCGAGTTGGTATCTGGTCGCCGGTGAGGATCGCGTGATCCCAGCGTCGGCGCAGCGGTTCATGGCAAACCGGATGGGCGCGAACACCAGCGAACTCCCGACCTCGCACGCATCACTGGTTTCACAGCCAGGGGCAGTGGCAGACGTGATCGTGGCGGCCGCTCACGGTTGAGTGAGCGACCGCCACGAAAGCAGAACCGGGTCAGGCGGAAACGATCACCGAGGAGCCGTGGCCGAACAGGCCCTGGTTGGCGGTGATGCCGATGCGAGCACCTTCGACCTGGCGGCCTTCGGCCTGTCCACGAAGCTGCCAGGTGAGCTCGCAGACCTGCGCAAGTGCCTGTGCGGGAACGGCTTCGCCGAAACATGCGAGGCCGCCGGACGGATTGACCGGGATGCGGCCCCCGATGCTGGTGTCACCCGCACGCAGGAGATGTTCGGCCTCGCCGCGTTTGCACAGGGCGAGGTCTTCGATCCAGTCCAGTTCCACCGAGGTGGCGAGGTCGTAGACCTCGGCGACGTCGACGTCCTCGGGAGAGATCCCGGCTTCTTCGTACGCGGCGTAGCCGATGGATTCCTTGAACGTGCGCTCCGGAGCGGGGACGGCGGAGCTGGAATCGGTGGAGAAGTTCGGCATGTCCATGATCGTCTGCGGGAACGTCGGCGTGACCGTCGAAATAGCCTTGATCCGAACAGGTTCCGCGATGCCCGTCTTGCGGGCGTATTCCATCGACGTCAGCAAGATGGCAGCGCCGCCGTCGGACGTCGCGCAGATGTCGAGCAAATGCAGGGGATTGGACACCACGGGGGAGGCCAACACGTTCTCGACGGTGACTTCCTTGCGGTAGCGCGCATTCGGGTTGCCCAGGCCGTGCTTGGCGTTCTTGACCTTCACGTTGGCGAAGTCCTCAGCGGTTGCGCCGTAGAGGTCGATGCGACGACGCGCGTTGAGCGCGAAGTACGCCGGGTTGGTCATACCCATGAGGCGGAAGCGCAGCCAGTCCGGGTCGTCCCAACGCTCACCGGCAACGGGAGCGAGGAAACCCTTGGGCGTGGTGTCGGCGCCGACGACCAGCGCAACCTCACTGAGGCCGGCCAGGATTCGAGCGCGCGCCGTGTCGAGTGCCTGGGCACCCGTTGCGCACGCGGCGTACGACGTGGCGACGCGCGCGCCGTTCCAGCCCAGTGCCTGTGCGAACGTGGCGCCGGCGACGTATCCGCCGTAACCGTTGCGGACGGTCTCGCCGCCGACGATGAAGTCGACGTCCTGCCAGTCAACACCCGAATCGGCGAGCGCGGCGCGAGCGGCGGCAACGCCGTACTTCACGAACGACTGGCCCCACTTGCCCCAGGGGTGCATGCCCACACCGAGTACTGCGACGTCCTTGCTCATGACTGCGACTCCTGATCGGCGGCGACAGGCTTCCAGCGCCACGTCGTACGAACTCCGGTTTCGTCCGTGTACAGCGGTTCGACAACCAACTCGACGATATTGCCGACCTTGAGGTCGTCGACGCCGTATCCGTCGGCCACCTGGCCGAGGATGACGATGCCCTCAGGCAGCTCGACTGCTGCGAGAGCGAAGGGCTCGTACGGATCCGAGCGTGGGATGTACGGCGGCGGCGGCTGGTACTGCGCGTCGGTGTACGACCAGACGGTGCCGCGGCGGGAGAGTTCCACGTCGTCGAACTCTTCGCTGAAGCAGCTCGGGTTCTTGCAGAACATTGCCTCACGAGGGAAGGAAATGGTGCCGCAGGATTGGCACTTCGTGCCGATCAGAGCAGGTTCGTCGCCGGTGGTGAACCAACCCTCTACTGCAGGCGTCACACTCCCGTTCGGCGCCGGCGTTGCAGTCTCGCTCATGCAATCCTCATCTGGTTGGCGCGCCGGATCCTGAGATCGTGGCCCGCTGTGCCGCTTACTGGAACAGGTTGCAGTATTACACGATTTTCGCCGCTGACGGGCATAAATTTTCGCTGAGTGGGACGCCGGCTCAACGCAGACAGCCCCGCCGGCAGACGAGTCTGCAGGCGGGGCGGTGTGCGTGAAAGTAGCTGTTTACCTGTAGTGGATCAGCGAGCGCGAACGGGTCGACCGAATCGACGAGTCGGCTTCACCCGAGCTGCGGCTTGGAGGATCGACGTGACCTCCACCTGATCGAGAATCTTCTCGCGGACGCGATCGTGTGCAGCGCCGCGTTCCAACTCTGCCTTGTCGATGGCGTGCCAACCCTCGCGGTCGACGACGTCGGACTGTCGCGCCCGGACCAGACGATCGACGGCGGAGTCGTCGGCGACAGGGTTGGTCAGGCGGCCGTCGTTGAAGTCGTCGACGAGCATCCTGATGGTTTCCTGCGCACAGGACTTGTTGGTGCCGATGAACCCACTCGGTCCACGCTTGATCCATCCGGTTGCGTAGACGCCGGTGGCGGGATCACCGTTCGGAGCCTCGAGGACGCGGCCGTTCTCGTTCGGAATGACCGAACCACGCTCGTCGAACGGGACGCCGGTGATGGGCACTCCGCGGTAACCGATCGAGGTGAGAACCAGCCCGGCGTCGATGGTCTCGGTATCGCCGGTCGCCTCGATTTGCACCGTTCCGTTGACGTCGACAAGGGCGTTGCGAGCGAATTCGATTCCACTGACCTGGTCGTCGCCGGTGATCGACGTCGGTGTGAGCAGGTAGCGCAACGTGATGCGCTTGTTGCCGACGTCGACGTGATCGCGGTTCTTCAGGGCTTCGAGTAGCCGCAACTTCTGCTCGACGGCATGCGGAAGCTCGCCGCGTTTTGCCAGTTCTTCGGTTGCCGAGTCGAGAACCATGTCGTCGGGTCCGACGGACAGTTCGATGTCCGGCAGTGCCATCAGACCGGTGAACTCGGGAACGGTGAACGCGGACTGCGCGATTCCGCGGCGACCCACGATGACAACTTCTTCGACGCGACTCTTCCGCAGAGCGGCGAGTGCGTGAGCCGAGATGTCGGTACCCGCCAACTTCTCGGGATCTGCCGTCAGAATGCGAGCGACGTCGAGTGCGACGTTTCCGTTTCCGATGATGACCGCGCGGCGATGCGAGAGGTCGAAGACGTCGTCGGCGTGATCGGGGTGGCCGTTGTACCAGGCCACGAAGTCGGTGGCCGAGGCCGTGCCGGGCAGATCAGCACCCGGAATGCCGAGACCCCGGTCGGACGAAGCGCCGACCGCGTAAAGCACCGCATGGTGATTCTCGAGCAGTTCGCTGTGCGAGATGTGCTTGCCGATCTCGACGTTGAGGTAGAACTCGAAACCCTTTTGCGCCGCGATCTTGTCGAACAAGCGGGTGACCTGCTTGGTCTTCTGATGATCCGGAGCAACTCCGGCTCTGACCAAGCCGTAGGGCACGGGCAGTCGATCGAAGACGTTGACCTGCACGTCGGGCTGCGTCAGCAACTCGTCCGCTGCATACATCGCGGACGGGCCTGAACCGACGATCGCAACTCGCAACGGCGGTCGGCCCTCGTCGACGTGAGCTGCCGGGATGACCTTGGCGAGAAGCGGCCGTGGCCGCTCTTCCTTGTAGAAGTCCGCGTTGATGGACAGGAACACTCGCTGCGGGTCGGTCAGCTTCGATTCGGGGACGATGGCGTCGACCGGGCAGGCCGAGACACATGCCCCGCAGTCGACGCAGGCCTGCGGATCGATGTGCAGCATCTCGGCGGTGAGGAAGTCCGGCTCGTCCGGCGTCGGATGGATGCAGTTGACCGGGCAGGCGTAGACGCACGAGGCGTCGCTGCAACAGGACTGCGTGACTACGTGTGGCATGGCGCTATGAGTCCGATCTCGACTGTCCGGGAGCTACGCGGCGGCGTTGTGCGAGCTGCGGTGAGGTTCGCTACGGAAGCGTGATGCGCGGCCGTCCATCTTGCAGGCCTTCCACACCAAGCGCGAGGCACGGTTCATCAGGCCGGTGTCGGTGGCCAGCATGCGGACGTCGCCGAAGTAGTTGCGCAGGGTCTGACGCGATTCGGGCAGATCCCAGAACAGGTCCTTCTTCACGGACTTCGGGATGTCGAACTGCTTCCAGAAGGACTTCGGCGGGATGACGATGGCGTCGCAGAGAATGCGCATGACGATCGGGAACAGCAGCGAGAGGACAAACCGGTTCGGGCGTGACATCAGCGGGATGCGACGGCTCAGAAGCTTGTGCGCGAACGAGATGTGGCGTGCTTCCTCGGCTACGTGGATAGCCATGACCGACTGCATGATCGGGTGGATCTGGCCGCCGGCGCGCAGGACGCTCTTCTGAATGTGGTCGATCGGCTCTTCACCGGCGAGGACACCGACGAAGAACAGTTCGGGGAACGGACCCGCAGCAAGGGGGATGAAGGGTGCAAGCATCTTCATCGGACGGCTCATGCCGGGAGCGTCGGCACCGATGCGGTTGACCATCTCCTGGAACATCATCGTGTGGTTGCACTCTTCGACGGACTCGTGCGTGCAGTAGCGCGCCTCGGCCGAATCGTTGGGCAGCGTGAAGACGTACTGCATCATGCCGCGGATCAGGATGTTCTCGAACTGGAGACCGACCTTCGCGACGTTGGCCTGGCGCCACATACCGATTTCGATCTGCTTGGCCTCGGACTGCGCCTGGTACCAGGGGTGTGCACCCAGCGGGTCTGTCTCGGCCGGCAGGATCCAGCGGCGATCGTTGGGGACGACGGCGAACTCGGGGGAATCCCAATCGATGTCGAGGTACGGGTCGAAGTGCTTGTGCACCGAGCCCTCGGACAGGAGTCGAAGCGTCTCGTTGTACGAGTCGTCGGATGCTTCTGCGCGCTTGTCGAGCGGCGATGTGAGCGTCATGGCGTCTCCTCTTCGTTTCGGTCACCGCTGGTGTTTCTCGCGGTATTCGGTGGAATCGAGGGCCGGTTGTGTGATCGCTGGCACTCGGTCTGGGTTTAATGTAACCCGAGGTATCAGGAAAAGCTAGTGGCAGGTACTCCTGGATCTCGACGAATTCTTGACACGGCCGAAACGGCGCCATAACTTACTTTTGAGTAATTTCCGCGGTGCGTCCGAAGTGGGCTGTTCAGGGACGGGTTCGCACCGAATCGCACGCGAAGATCGAACCGAGGCCGACGTGATCAGATCGATTCTCAGCAATCTTGCATTGAGTCCGCCGACGCGTCTGCGCTCACTTGTTCCGTCGCGTGGCGTCACGCTCTCCGACAAGACGATCGTTCTGACGGGGGCCTCCTCGGGGATCGGTGAGGCGACTGCCCACCTCTTGGCTCGTCGGGGAGCAGAGATGATCTTGGTCGCGCGCGGTGAGGAAAACCTCGAACACGTGCGGGACGAGATTCACCGCAGAGGAGGATGGGCGCACATCGTGCCTGCGGACCTCTCCCGCGGGAAGCCGTCGACGAACTCGCGGAGACGATCGCGAATCGATTCGGG
The DNA here is from genome assembly GCF_030056735.1 of Rhodococcus sp. IEGM 1409. GTDB lineage: Bacteria > Actinomycetota > Actinomycetes > Mycobacteriales > Mycobacteriaceae > Rhodococcus_F. The sequence continues at coordinate 60,324 of NZ_JASHKN010000009.1, read as the reverse complement.
TCGGTCGACATCCTCGTCAACAATGCGGGTCGCTCGATCCGGCGTACCGCGTTGGATTCGGTGGACCGATTCCACGACTACGAGCGCACCATGGCACTGAACTACTTCGGACCTACACGACTGACGTTGCGTCTGCTGCCCGCGATGCTCGAGGCGAAGTCCGGGCACATCATCAACGTCGGAACCTGGGGAGTTACTGCCGGGGTCATGCCCAGGTTCAGCGCCTATCACGCGTCGAAGTCTGCTCTCAGTGCCTTCGGCCGAAGCCTCGGGGCGGAGTGTCACGGCACCGGTGTCGATGTCACCACAGTGCAATTCCCGCTCATACGAACACCGATGATCGCGCCGACGGCGGATTACGTGAGCCAGCCGGCGCTGACAGCCGATCAAGCTGCGTCGTGGATCTTGCGGGCGATCAATACTCGCCCCGCCGAGATGTATCCGCGATATGCGGGGCTTCTCCGGGCGATTGATGTTGTATCCCCTTCTGCCACTGACGCTCTAGTGCGTAGGGCTGGGATCTGAGGGTCAACGCACGTCAGTGCCGGGGCGTGGTTCGTCCCCGGTGCTCACGTCTTCAGTTTGTGCCCGTTCAGGCTGCTGTGGGTGGGCTGTTTCCGCCGACCGGGTGCTGGTGCGGGTCGATCGACATAGGCGGGTAGAACACCGCCTTCCGATCGGGGCCTATCTCCACCCGCCATTCGGTGTGGTGCAGTGTCCGATGATGATGACCACACAACAAGATCAGGTTGTCGAGATCCGTCGGGCCACCGTCACTCCAGTGCACAAGATGGCGAGCATCGCACCATCCCGATGGTGTCCCGCACCCCGGAAACGCACACCCACCATCGCGCACCGCCAACGCACGCCGCTGCGGAACCGTCGCCGTCCGCACTTCCTTGCCGCACTCGAGCGGAACGCCGTCTTCACGTTTTCCGTACTGCTTTTCGATCCGCCGAATCGCCGCCCGCACCGCATCACAATCAGCAATGTTCTTCGACGCCAACCCCAGCAGAATTCCGCGGGCCTTGTCCACATCCGCCGGGGTCATGTTCTTCGGCGGATGCTGACAAAACAACGCCACCTGACGCGCTTTCAACGCATCCACATCACCCCGGTGAAACGCATCCGCGACAACAGGTTCAAGCAGGAGCAACCGCGAACATCTCCACGATCAGCAAGACCATCCGCGACTGCAACTCGTGCCGGACGCGCACCAGATCCAGAACCTCACTCTCGAGGTCTTCACCATCCAGCTGCCACGCTTCCCGACTGTCCATGAAGCAATCACATCCGAACAAAATTTCGAATACAAGGGATGTCGAAGTGAAACTTACTACTGTTCAGCGACTTTCAACATTTCGGACATCGTGCACTCGGCGGATTGTCGACGTAGTCCACGCGCACCGAAGAGTGCGAGCATCATCATCACCCCGGCGCACAACAGCATCACGGCAGTCTCGATGAACTGAAATAGCCAGTACCGGCTCTGTGAGTGATAGGTCAAGGCGTAGTGATCGATTCCCTGCTCTCGAAGGCAGTCGTCGATCTCACGGTCTTGCTGCGTCTGATCGGAATTGTCTGAGCCCCTGCACATTGAGTAGTCGGCGTCGATCATGTTGCCGTCCGTATCGGCGAAGCCGGCACCGATGACCCACCTCGAGTCGAGATTTTGATACGGAGACGGTGCGTATTCCGCGGCACGTGCCCGTCCGTCGATGGGTTGGACTTCAATGTCGGGAAACGCGTAGTGCTCGCGGACCATTGCGCTCAACGCGACGGGCACGATCAAGAACACGAGAAGAGTCGTGACCATCGCGACGACGGTGTTGCGCACGAGCAATGCGGCCGCGCTGCCGGTGACCATGGCGACAAAGGTGTAGGCGCCGACGACGATTCCTGTCGTATGAAAATTGGGGAACTCCATCAAGGAGAACGAGCTCATTTCATCTGTTGTGGTTGCTCCGCGGCCCAGCGAATGGGTCCAGCCGAGCACCAAACCGAGGAGAGTCATCGCAAGCGTGACCGGCACGAAGACCACCAGGATCCGCGAGAAATACCACCGAACAAGGTTGGTGGATTCCCGAAGGTCGAGATTCTCGGGCCCCTGCTCGAAGTCTCTCGAGAATGTAGTTACGCCGACCAGCATTCCTGAGACGAACGGTAGTAGGAGTGCGAGAAGCGTCGTCAAGGTGAGAGCGGTGTCGGCGCGGCAACCGCCACCTCCGTCGTACCAGCGTGAGCAGATGCCCCCTGAAACCCAACTCTCGCCCGAACGCTGGACGAACCACTGTGAAATCGTGGCTGTCAGGATCAGCAGGAATATCACCGCCAATGACCATACGATCTGCCCTCGGCATTGCCTCCAGGTCGCGTAGATCATCGGGGGATGAAGTTCGGTGAAGTGTGTATGCGTCCCATGATGAAACAATACCGTTCATTCTGTAATGGGCGCGACAAGCGAAACCCCGATTTTCGGCATTTTGTTTAGAACTTAAGGACTAGTTCACCTATGAGTTAGCCGTCGAATCTCCGACTTAAGACGGAAAAATTGAAATAAATCGCGAAAACTGGCACGCGTTCTAGAACTTTGTCTACGGTTACACCCACATCGTGATCGCTCGGCCCCAGATCCCGTCATTCGGGTGAAGGAAATTCTTACCGACGACATGCGACTGTCCGTTGCGAAGGAGTGGGAAATGTTAGTTCCGTTCTTGCAGGCGATTATGAATTTCGCCTACGGGTCAATAGATGCGGGTGGGGCCGTCATCGACGGGCTCACCGGAATCTCGAGCGAATAGGGGGATGTGAGATGAATTCATCTGATCTGGGTTCGGTTTCGGCCCTCTTGCCCATGATGCTGACTGCTTTCAAGTCCATCATCACAATGCCGATTGCACTCTCTGTGGACTTCGGTCTCGACGTCCCGTTCAATCCGTTCAAATAGATAGGAGAGTGAAAATGGGTTCCGTGGAAGACGTCTTTGTTCTTTTCACCGGGTCGCTGTTATCGATCCACGTCAGCCTCTTCGAAATGCTGACTGCATTGTCGAGTGACGGATGGGTCAAGGGATGACCTTCCGATCCGACTACTCGCGACTTAAGGAGGTGAGTATCTAATGCTTTTTTCCTTCTTGAGTAATGCTCTGGGTTCGCTTCGAGATGTCAGCGGCTTGGCGGTGATGGGAAGCATGATGATTCCCTCGTTCAGCGCGGAATAACCTGATGATGCGGGTCGGCTCGTCGATAGGTGACGAGACGGCCCGCATTTTGTGTTGCGATAAAGATTCGAAAAAGCCGATACCCCGGATTTGATCCGAGGTATCGGCCTGAGCTCAGCAGAAGAAGCTGAGCGAACTGATAGCCGCGTTCTGATCGAGCTGGCCGGCATCTCCGACGTTGCCGGCGGCGACTGAAAGGTCTTGAAGGGAGAGGATAGCGTCCATTGTCAGTTCCTTTGTTGATCGGCGTTTTTGCCGATGGATTTGTCGATCGAGTTTTCTTGCGGTGCTGATTTCATTTCAGGTTCTTGGCCTGATAATTCTGTGCTCCAATCTTCCGGGGGTGATAACTTCCGAACAATTAGGAGATGTGGCAGTTTGACGCGCACATCAGTGGAAACGACTGTCGGGCAGCTGTCGATCCGGTATGTCGGAGCAATGCCAGTATTCCTGCAGATCCGGTTGCCCAATCTGTCGAGAGTCTCAGGTTCTGCTCACCTGGAAAGTGCAGGCTTCCTTGGTGTTTGACGGAGTGCAAGCCCAGAAACTGTAGCTGTTGGGCCAATGTGCTTTCGCAATCGGCGTCGGCATAGGGGGTCGTGGAGAGCTCGCCGAGGAACAGAATCAATCCAGCTCGACCGTTGAGCAGCCCAGCTTGAGCGGTGAATTCGACTGTGGTGGCGCGGGATATCGCACGTACCGCAGCTGCGTAACGCGGTTCGTCGACATGGCGCAGAAGCTGTAGGAGCACAAGCCCGACACCGACGGATCCCGATCCGAGATACGGCATTGTCCGGCGCTCCTCTCTCAGCTGCATCGATCCGTCAGGGCACATCTGCATCACAGACAGATCGATGTCGACGAGCTGGCGTGCGTGTTCCAGCGATCGAGGATTACCGCTCAGTTCGTAGTGGCGAGTCCAGAACAGCGCTTGTCCGCTCGGTCCCCGCATCAGCCCACCTCGGCCGGCCACTGCCCAAGGCGTTCCGTCGGTGTCGCGGACATGCGTGCGAGCGGACGAAATTCGTTCGCGCAGAGTTTCTGTCACGACAGCGAGAGCGGGTGACACCATCGGTCGTGAATCCGATTCCTCGAGCAGTAGGCAACCGATTCCGGCAAGGCCGCTGAAGAGGCTGGAGTCGAGCTCGTCGAGTGGGGCTCTGCACAAAGTCTCGACCCATCTGTCGGCAGTCGAATGTCGTCCTAGATGCCGAAAGGTGTGTACCGCACCCGCGAGCCCGTCGAAGAAGCCGAACCGTGGTTGCGTATCCGAATCAACTTGATGTTCAGTCCATTCCAGAACTGACTCCAAGGTGTCGGTGGGAAGATTATCGGCGAGTAGGTTTCCGCACGAGCCGTGAGCAATGCCGTAGCCGTTCACTTCGAACTGGGCGATGTCGCCGGGAAAGAGTCGATCAGAGCGGGAGAGATCGAGCGAGGCGAGGATTCCGCAGCGTAAGAGAGCGCCCGTACGTAGCAAGGTCTCCCGCGACGACGCGTCCCAACGATGCTGGTGATCCTCCGATCCCGGCGGCTGTACGCCGAGCATCGAGTAGAGCGAGGCACGGAAGGCGCGAGGAAGATCGAATCGAGACACCGCAAAGTCGATGAGTTCGGGAATCTTGCTGCAATCGAGGGGGAACAATATAGTAAGTGGGACAAAGAGTCCCAACTCGATGCATCCCGAGGAGTATCGATCCGCCTCGATCCCGGTCAGCTCTGGTGGTGCGGTGTACCCGGGGGCTCCGGTGGAACGGGGCGGCTGCTCGTCGATGTTGTGGGCCATCTCGAAGTCGATGATCCGAATACCAGACGGTGAGCACATGACGTTGCCGGGGTGAAGGTCGGCATGAACGATTCCGGCGTTGTGGAAGCTCTCGACTGCGGTGGTCAACTGTTTTGCGATGTCGAGCGCCCAGGTTCTGTATTCCGTTCGGGAACCGAGTGTCTGGTCCGCACGTATCAGCGGGTAGCGGAGCGCAATTTCCTGATTCAGGGGAGTGCCGGGAGCGCGCTCGGTGACAAGGAAGTGGTGTCCCTCTCGCTCGAACAAGCTGATCGCAGAAGGTGAGTACGGGTTGTCGGCAAGGTGAGTCAACGTGTCGTACTCGTTACGGATGCGGTCGATCGCGTACCGGCCGTTGGCGTCCGGGGCGGTGAAGGGCCGGCCTTCTTTGATGACCACATTGACGCCGTTGCTGTCGAACGCAGAGTAGATTCCTCCACTGTTGCTGAAGTGCAGGGCTTCTCGAACCGAGAAGGGGAACTCGCCTGGTGATTTGAGTTTGTCTTGTTGCGTACGAACAAAGTCCGGGATCTTCACCCAGTCGGGTGTTCTGAAGTAGGTGCCGCGCACATCGGGTTCGAGTGAACCGTCAGGACGTCTGATTGCCGGAACTCGATCGCCGAGTGAATCGTAGGTCTCCAGGGGCAGGTACGCGCCGTATCGAAGGTAGAGCGGTCCCCGGTTCCATCGCACATCGCTGAGGATGTACGGCCCGTCGGCACCCCCGACGAGCTTCTCCACGTCGCTGATGACTCGTTGTGTGGCAACGCCATCCGACGGATAGATCGTGATGAATTTTCCGCTGGAGGTCCGATTGGCCTGCTTGCTGTTGGACAACATGAGGTCTGTCGCTGTCCGAAGAAATTTGAACGGCACCAGGTTATGGCCGCAATACGAGGAAACAGTATCGAGCAGTTCCTGTGCATTGGCTTGGGTAGCGGAGCAGTGAATCTTCCATCCCTGCTCGGGTAGCGGGGCGCCAGGCGGTTGTAAGTAGTTCCACGGTCCGTCTTGGGGACCGCGTCGCCAGAGCGACCAATCCACTGACCTGTCGGGAGTGAAGTGCTGGTTGGGCGGTGAGTCAGTTCGAGCCGCTGTTCTGATGCGGTCGTAGTAATGCGGGTCGGCACGCGTGAAGGCGACGTATCGCAGGTCCAACGGTTAACCTCCCGATCAAGTCCCCCTGCGGCTGGTAGTCAATTCGTGCCACGTCCGAATCCCCGTGTGGCTTGGATTGCTTGTGGCGGAAGAGTATCCGATTTCGGACATTTCGGGCGAAATTTGCAAACTATCGTCCAAAAGTACTAAGGGATGGCCGGGTGGACAGGTTGAGTTGCGCGATCCCGCGAATTGTCACCTGGCAACATGAGCGTGGAGAGAATCGAACTCTCGTGGAGCCAATCTATTTGCGTTGTCTGCCAGTATTTTTCGACTGCTCGACCGGTTTTCCAACTTCCAGTTGAGGCGAAGGGCCCTGGCGCTGCGTCTAAAGTATGAACTATTCGCCTTTCCTTGACTTTGTCGGCAAAGTGAGAAAACTGGTACCTGTTCTAGGGTTTCGGGATGCGAGAATTCTCGCCGGCACTGGACGCAGGATGTGATTGTTCTGCATCGCTGCGGAGGCTTACCCCTATATCGATTTTCTACCGCCGACCATGTGTGGACTTTCTGAGCTGAAATCTACTCTCAACTGTCCTGCAACGGTATTCGAATCTGTCTCGCCTCCGGGAAACGCCATTCCCGGAATGGCGCTGTATCCGAGTTCGTTCTGTCCACGGGTAGGGAGGAGGAGATTTTCTTTGCGATGATGCCGCGATTCGAAATCAGTTGCGACATTTCATCTTGTTGAACGTCAATCGTTTCTCAACGAAAGAAAAGGTTCAAAATGACTGTATCTCTCGCTCGGCGTGCCGGAACTGCTGCTGCGATCTCTGCGGCAGCATGTGGATTGGTGTTGGCGGCAACTGTGCCGGCATCGGCCCACAATGTGACGACGAATTACAACAATGCCTGCATGGGTGATCCCGTTTCGCTCATTGCCGGCAATGTTCACCAGCCGCTGCAGGCTCACTCCATGTCGGTTGCGCACTCGTCGTCGACACCGGGCACCTACACGATTCAGCCAGGCTCGCAAACTGTTCCGACAAGTGGTGGCGGTGCCACTGTCATCAATCTGAATCGATTGAACCTCGTATTCAAGATCGATCCGGCGACCTATACGTCTGCGTCCATAGTCTCCGGGACGGGTAGTGGATTCAGTGGCACTCCGGTTGTCACTCGAGTAAACGCAAGTGGTGCTGCCGACGCTACGGGGTCGTATCTTTCCCTCAACGGCGGAGTCGGAACAACGATTGCGGGTGCGAGTCCGGGCGGCTCGAATACCTCTGATGCGGGTTTGACTGCGCTCGCCGGCGCGACCTTCACGCTGCCTTCGGTTCAGGTCGTCACGACTTCCCCCAACCCGGCGGTTTACATCAATACCGACGGTGATGCCGGGAAGTACGCAAACCCGAAGAACTACATGACGTTCCTGTCGAAGGCGTCATTGTTCGGAACTCAGTACGCTCCTACGATGTGCTCGGCAACGGATGTCACGCCGCGAACCGACTCGAATATCGGTTCGGTTCTGACGCCGAACGGCGGCGCGGCCAACCTACACCCATGATTGGCGGCGCTGGTGCCGCACGCCGAGTCGATGTGATCTCCAGCGTGCGCTGAACATGCAGCTTCGCAATGCTCGATGAGAAGTCGCCCCATGCCTGCCCAGGCGTGGGGCGACTTTTGTTGTCTCGGCGACTTCAGTACTGAATTCCGACCTCGTGCCCGTGGCTTCTCCTTGACGGGTGTATTGGCGGGATGGTAATCCTTTAGCGAGCGCTAAGTCAGGGCGCTCCCTCGATCTCGGTCCGGCGCTCGGTGCCACGAAACTCGGGTGCCGGACCGCCCCAGCAGTGCACGTCCTCGAAGGGAACGAAGATGACCAAGGCAGTGATCGTCGATGTAGTCCGGATCGCGTCAGGCAAGGGCAAGCCGGGCGGAGCTCTGTCCGGGACGCACCCTGTCGAACTGATGGCCCACGTTCTGCGTTCCATCGTCGATCGAAACGGCCTCGACCCCGCCTTGGTGGACGACGTTATCGGCGGTTGCGTCGGACAGGCCGGTGAGCAGGCTCTCAACATCACCCGCAGCGCGGTACTTTCGGCCGGATTCCCCGAGTCGGTACCCGCCACCACGATCGATCGCCAGTGCGGATCAAGTCAGCAAGCTGCGCACTTTGCGGCGCAGGGCGTGATCGCCGGTGCATACGACATCGTGATCGCGGCGGGCGTCGAGTCGATGAGTCGTGTCCCGATGGGTACTACGACGATGGGGAAGGACGCTTCCGGTCCGGGCATCGCGGCTCGCTACCCCGAAGGCCTGGTCAATCAGGGCATCTCCGCGGAGTTGATCGCCGCGAAGTGGAAGTTCGACCGCGAGGCTCTCGACGCATTCGCTGCGCAGTCCCACCAGCGGGCAGCGGAGGCAGCGGCGAAGGGGCTCTTCGACAAGGAGATCCTGCCGATCTCGGTGACCGATGCCGCCGGTGAGACCGTCTCGCACACCGTCGACGAGACGGTTCGCGCGTCCACGACCGCCGAGGGCCTCGCCGGCTTGAAGCCGTCGTTCTACTCGGAGAAGTACGCGCAGCGTTTCCCCGAGGCACAGTGGTCGATCACTCCCGGTAACTCGTCGCCGCTCACCGACGGCGCGTCGGCGGCCCTGATCATGAGTGAAGAAATGGCGTCGAAGCTGGGGCTGACGCCGCGAGCACGCTTCCATTCCTTCTCCGTCGCGGGCGACGACCCGATCTTCATGCTCACCGCGCCCATCCCGGCTACCCACAAGGTGCTCGCGCGCGCGGGTCTGAGCATCGACGACATCGACACGTACGAGGTCAACGAGGCATTTGCTCCCGTGCCGCTCGCCTGGGCTCACGAGTTCGGCGCCGACCCGGCAAAGCTCAACCCGTGGGGCGGCGCCATTGCTCTCGGCCACGCCCTGGGTTCCTCGGGTACTCGTCTGCTGACCACGATGGTCAACCACCTCGAGGCCACCGGCGGACGCTACGGTCTGCAGACCATGTGTGAGGGCGCCGGCATGGCCAACGCCACCATCATCGAACGCATCTGAAACACATAACCTTTCGAAAGGAACTCTCATGATCGTCAACGACAGCGTCGCCGTCGTCACCGGTGGAGCATCCGGCCTCGGCTTGGCCACCACCAAAGCCCTTCTTGCCGACGGCGCGAGCGTCGTGATCATCGACCTTCCATCGTCGAACGGTGAAGCCATCGCCAAGGAGCTCGGTGATCGGGTCCGCTTCGCGGCGGCAGACGTCACCGACGAGGCTGCGGTCACCGCTGCACTCGACGTGGCCGAGTCCCTCGGACCCCTGCGGGTGGCGGTCAACTGCGCCGGAATCGGCAACGCAGTCAAGACGGTCAGCAAGAAGGGCGCCTTCCCCCTCGATGCGTTCAAGAAGGTCATCGACGTCAACCTGATCGGCACCTTCAACGTCCTTCGTCTTGCCGCGGAGCGTATTTCGAAGACCGAACCCATCGACGGTGAACGCGGCGTCATCATCAACACCGCCTCGGTCGCAGCGTACGACGGCCAGATCGGGCAGGCTGCGTACTCCGCGTCGAAGGGTGGCGTCGTCGGTATGACGCTCCCCATCGCCCGCGACCTCGCGTCGCTGCTGATCCGCGTCAACACCATTGCTCCTGGCCTGTTCAAGACCCCGTTGCTGGCCGGACTGCCTGAAGCAGCTCAGGCATCGTTGGGCCAGCAGGTGCCCCACCCCTCACGCCTGGGTGATCCCAGCGAATACGGCGCGCTTGCTGCGCACATCGTCTCCAACCCCATGCTCAACGGTGAGACGATCCGCCTCGACGGAGCAATCCGTATGGCACCGCGTTAATTTCGGCTATTACATGTCTGGAGAGGTCGAGTCGGTGAATTCGGGGGCAGTGGACTGGAGGTCCTTCCCGCCGCTGGTGATGACCGACATCCTGACGGCTTCGCTCGAGCTTTTCGACGAGAACGGTTACCACGGCACGACGGTGCGGCAGATTGCCAACCGTGTCGGGGTGACCGTTCCCGCGCTCTACTATCACCACGCGAACAAAGAAGCCGTCCTCGCCGCTTTGTTCGAGATCTCGATGAGTGAACTGAATACCAGAACCGAAGCGGCAGAAGTGGAAGCCGGCGAAAATCCGGTGCGACGCTTTGCTTTGGTAGTCGAAGCGATTGTTCTCTACATGACCCACCGGTCGCGGCATGCTGCGTTGGATACCGAGATCCGGCATGTCTCACCGGAAAGCCGAAGTCGATACGCCGCCAGCCGTAAACGGCTCGAGTTGCTGATGCGCAGGATCGTCGACGACGGTGTTTCATCAGAAGATTTTTCGGTCACCGATACCGAAGAGACCGTCCGGGCGGTACTCGGAATGGCTCAGTCATTACCGCGTTCGTTCCAGACCGGCGGTCCGATGTCACCGTCGCAATTGGCGGAGAAGTACGTCGACATCGCTTTTCATACGGTCGGGTATCGACCGTAAAAGTATCTCGCCCGTAAACGAAGGTGGGCAACAGGTTGAAAACCTGTTGCCCACCTTCAGTATTCAATGCGTGTCAGAGTCGCGTGACTTCGAGTCCACCTTCGTGGTAGTCGGCTCGCAAGCGCTTTTTGTCGAACTTGCCGACGCTGGTCTTCGGGACTTCCTGAACCACAGCCCAGTTCTCGGGGAGCTGCCACTTGGCAACCTTGTCCGAAAGATACTGTTGCAGTTCGGACATGGTGGTTTCGGAACCGGCGCGAAGAACAACCGCAACCAACGGGCGTTCGTCCCACTTCTCGTCCGGCACGCCGATGACGGCAGCTTCGGTGACGTCGGGGTGGCCCATGACGGCGTTCTCGAGGTCGACCGAGGAGATCCATTCGCCGCCGGACTTGATGATGTCCTTGGAGCGGTCGGACAGGCTCAGGAAGCCGTCGGCCGTGATGGATCCGACGTCGCCGGTCTTGAGCCAGCCGTCGTTGAACTTGTCTTCCGCGTCGACGCCGTAGTACGACCCGGTGATCCAAGGGCCGCGTACTTCGAGTTCGCCGACGGAAACTCCGTCGTGTGCAACAACTTTGCCGTCGTCGTCGATGAGACGCGCCTCGACGGATGCCGGGAATCGACCCTGCGAGTAGCGGTACTTCCACATCGCGTCGCCGGTGACACCGGCCGGCGGGCGGGCAACGGATCCGAGCGGGGAGGTTTCGGTCATGCCCCAGGCGTGCAGGACGGAGACGTTGTGATCGGCTTCGAATGCGTGCATGAGGGCGGGCGGTACCGCGGAGCCGCCGATCAGAACCTCACGCATCGAGGAAATGTCCTGAGGGTTCTGCTCGAGGTAGAGGTGCAGGCCCTGCCAGATGGTGGGTACAGCCGCGGCGAACGTCGGCTTCTCGCTGGCGATGATCGCCGCCAACGGGGCAGGCTGGAGGAAGCGGTCGGGCATGATCAGGGAGGCGCCGATCATGAACGCGGCGTAGGGAAGTCCCCACGACATGGCATGGAACTGAGGCACCACCGCGAGTGCACGATCGCCCTGCGCGAGGTTGGGGCCGTCGCTCATGCAGACCTGCATGGAGTGCAGGTAGATCGAACGGTGGGAGTAGACGACGCCCTTGGGATCGCCCGTGGTACCGGACGTGTAACACATTGCAGCAGCACTGAGTTCGTCGACCTCGGGCCAGTCGAACTCGGTGGGTTGATCGGCGATCAAGCCCTCGTAGGTGTGAACCTGCACGCCCTCGGGAGCTTCGAGCCCTGCAGTGGAGGAGCCGGTGACGATGATGTGTTTGACGGTCGTCAGCGACGGAAGCTGCGGAGCGAGAAGCGGAATCAGGGACGGGTCGACGATGATCACGCGGTCCTCGGCGTGATTGGCGACGTGGATCAACTGCTCGGGGAACAGACGAATGTTCAGCGTGTGGAGCACGGCACCCATCGAGGGGATCGTCAGGTACGCCTCGAGGTGCTCGGAGTTGTTCCACATGAACGTGGCGACTCGCTCGTCACCCTCGACGCCGAGCCCGCGCAGGGCGTGCGCAAGCTGTGCACAACGTTTGCCGACGTCTGCGTAGGACACGCGGCGCGGGCCGGACTCGGTCCACGTGACAACCTCGGAGGCCCCGTGAACGGAGGCACCGTGGCGGAGAAGTTGAGCAATGGAGAGGGGGGCGTCTTGCATTGTGCTCAGCATGGGCTGCTCCTGTTTGGTGTGTGAGACCGGTGCTTTTGCCCACGGGCCGTCACAAACGATGTGCTGTGGCTGCCAGATTAGTCACAGCACAGAAGTGCTCGCTAGTGCCCCACTGCACAAGCGAAGAACCACGCTATGAGTAGCGCTCCCGGATCGACCACTCCGCGAGCGGCTTCGCCCACATAACTTGCACGTCCGCGGTTTGCGAGCATGGTTTCGGTCGACTCCGCCCCGCCCGCTGCGGCTTCCGCTGCGCTCGCCAGCGCAGCATCTCGATCGGCTTCCGAGCTCACGGATTGCTCCAACGACTCGACCGCCGGAACTATCGCGTCGACCATTGTCTTGTCGCCGACGCGTGCACCGCCGAGCGAAGTGATGTTGTCGAGCCCTGCCCGCGCTGCGGCCGCGATCGCGCCGAGGTCGAGTTCGGAGTCCGCCGAGTCTGCGGCAACGCGGAAGAAATGCCTGAACCAGATGCCGAACAATGCGCCGGAGGTGCCGCCGGCGTGGCCGAGGTATGCCTGCGAGACTGCGTCGAATACCGTTGCAGTGGAATATGTGTCACGGATCGCTGAGATATCGAGCTGATCCAGCGCGGCGACCATGTTGGTCCCGAAATCGCCGTCACCCGCTCGTCTGTCGAGATCGGTAAGAGCCGGTTCTTGCTCCAATACCTTCTCGGCCCAGTCCGCAATCCAGCCGCCGACGAAGCTGCTTTCGGCAGTGCGCGAGATGTCGGGTGTGAATGTGGGACCGAATGATTCGCGCTTGCCCATGCCGGTGTACTCACGCGCCATAGCATTCGGCCAGGCGGGCGCTTTTGTTGGTGCGTCCCATAATTCGAGGATTTCTTTGTCTGTGCGAACAAGAGTGATAGATGCCCCGGCCATGTTCAATGCAGTGATGAACGTTCCGATCAATGTTCGCTCGATGTGAATTCCCTGTTCGTCCAGATAATCTCCGAGTTCGGCGAAGAGTAGTTGCAACTCCAGCGGGTGGGTGGCGCCGAGACCGTTCACGACGGCGAGGACGCGATCACCTTCGGCAAGACTCAGGGACGCAATGATCGGATCCGTCAACCGGCGCACCAATTCCGGTGCGGGCAAGGCGTCCACACGCTCTGTGCCGCGTTCACCGTGGATTCCGATACCGAGTTCCATCTGGCCGTCCGGTAGGTCGAACGACGGCTCGTCAGCACCCGGCAAAGTACAAGGGCGCAGAGCGACGGCCATGCTTCGTGCGGAGTGCGCGACGTGTTGTCCGATCCGGGTCACCTCCGCAAGGTCGTCACCGCGGGCGGCGGATGCACCGCACACCTTCTCCACCACGATGGTTGCCGCAGTACCGCGTCGCCCCGGGCCGCTACCGTCTGCGCGTTCGGTCGCGACGTCGTCGTCCACCAGTACGACGTCGGTATCGATCTTGTCCTCGCGTAGCAACTCTCGCGCGATACCGAAGTTCATCACGTCGCCGGTGTAGTTCTTCACGATGTGCAGGACGCCGCCGCCTGCATCGGCAGCCTTGGATCCCTCGTGGATCTGAAGTGCATTGGGTGAGCTGAAGACCAACCCGGGGCAGACGGCTGTGAGCATTCCTTCGCCGATGAATCCGGCGTGCATGGGTTCGTGACCGGAGCCGCCACCGGAGACGAGCGCGACCCGTCCGCGTGGAAGTGGCGTCGCGCGAGTGAGGTATCCCGGGTCGGGATTCCAGTCGATGTCGTCGGTGGATGCGATCAACCCGCGGAGTGCGTCGGGAACAAATGTCTTTGCGCTGCGCATGAACATCACTTCAGAGTAGGTCTAACGTCGACTTCGGGCACGGATCGTGATCGACGAGAGGTGGACGGCGTGAAATTGGGGTTGGTACTTGCCGGTGGCGGCGTTGCGGGAATCGCCTGGGAAACAGGTTTTCTGTTGGGCGTTCAGGACAAATCGCCTGACACTGCAGCATCGCTGCTGACGGCGGACGTGTTGATCGGCACCTCCGCAGGTTCCACGGTGAGCGCTCAGATTGCAGGCGGTGCAACACTGCAAGAACTTTTCGCCGCACAAACAGCGGAGGCGACCGGCGAGATCGATCCGAAGGTCGATGTCGAGGTACTCGGTCAGATGTTCGTCGACGCGATCGCAGGATCGCAGGACCGGGCCGAGCAACTCTGTTTGCTCGGCGAGGCAGCGATGGGAGCCGATACCGTCGAACCCGCTGTGCGTCGTGCGGTCATCGAGGCGCGGCTGCCCAATCGTTCGTGGCCCGACCGGGAGTTGCGCATCCCGGCGATCAACGCACAGACCGGTGAGTTGAGGGTGTTCGGCAATGCTGACGGCGTAGAACTGATCGACGCAGTTGGAGCGAGTTGCGCCGTCCCCGGGGTGTGGCCGGTAGTCACGATCGACGGTGACCGGTACATGGACGGCGGAATGGCGAGTGGCTCGAATGTTCATCTGGCTGCCGACTGCGATGTGGTCGTGGTTCTTTCACCCGCAGCCGACCCCGCCCCGAATCTTCTGGGCGGCAGTCTACGAGAGGAAATCGATGTGATGGCGCCCGCGCGCGTGCTGCCGATCTTCGCCGACCGCGCCGTCGTCGAAGCGATCGGAACGAACTCGCTCTCGCCGACAACCAGGCGTCCCGCAGCTGAACTCGGCCGCGATCAGGGCCGTCGAACCGCCGACGAGATCACCGCGTTTCTGGTGACGGCATGAGCACCGCACGGATTGCCGTCGTCCTGCGCCCGGAACAGCCCCCGGAGGACCTTGTCCGGCATGCGAGGTATGCCGACGAGAGCGGTATCGGTGAGATCTGGCTGTGGGAGGACTGCTTCTTCGGCGGAGGAATAGCCACTGCTGCAGCTGTATTGGCTGCAAGTGAGCGTCTGGGAGTAGCGATCGGCGTGCTGCCGACCCCGATGCGCAACACCGCGATCACGGCGATGGAGATTTCGGCGCTGGCCAGAGTTCATCCGGATCGACTGCGAGTTGGCTTCGGTCACGGCGTTCAGAGTTGGATGCGGCAGATCGGCGCCAAGGCCGAATCGCCGTTGACTCTCCTCCGGGAGCAGTTCGGAGCAGTCGAGCGGCTACTGCGCGGTGAGTCGGTGACGGTGTCCGGTCGATATGTGAATCTCACGGACGTCAAGCTGGCGTGGCCGCCGGAGAAGGTGCCGCAGTTGCTCGTCGGTGCTACGGGGCCAAAGACTTTGGCGCTCAGTGGTGAGTTGGCGCAGGGCACTGTGCTCTCGGGTGGGACGACCCCGGAAGGCGTGCGTCGGGCGATCGCTCACATCGGAGCGCAGGATCACGAGGTGGTCGTTTACGTCATCTGTGCTTTCGGTTCCGGCGGTCGTGAGCGCGCCCTTGCCGAGGCCGCGGCGTCCGGTAGCGAGTCTCCGGAGGAGGCGATTGCCGCGGGCACCGCGGCCGAAGTTGCGGCAGCAGCAGGGCGATGGGTGGACGCAGGTGCAACCACCGTGGTACTCCAACCGACCGTTGACGAACCGGATGTCCGAGAGTTCATTCGCTCTGTCGCACAGGAGGTTCAACCCCTGTTGGCATAGCTCAGAAGGTTACCCTGGACAGAACCGCGTCGATGTCGGCAGTGCTCACGTCTCGATGTGTCACGAACCGAACCTTCCCGGCAACGGTGACCGCGCCGACGTCGACAGCGGCGAGCTGAGCAACGGTGGCCGACGGATCGGCCGTGGCAGCGAGAACGATGTTGGTGGCGGGTTCGTCGACAGCCCAACCGCGTTCACGAAGCCCCGACGCGAGGCGCTGCGCATTGTCGTGATCGTCGGACAGGCGAGATTGTGAGCGCAGCGCGACGATGCCGGCTGCGGCCAGCACACCGCCCTGGCGAACACCGCCGCCGAGCATCTTGCGGATCCTTCGGGCTTCGGTGATCAATTCGGGTGATGCGGCCAATATCGAGCCGACCGGCGCACCGAGTCCCTTGCTCAGGCACACCTGGACGGTATCGGCGCCCGAAGTCAATTTTGTGAGCGAAACATCAAGTGCAGCAGCGGCATTCCAGAGACGGGCGCCGTCGAGGTGAATCTTCAAGCCGCGTGATCGTGCCGCGTCGACCAGTGTCGTCCACTCGGTCGGATTCATCACGGCACCGCCGGCGAAGTTGTGAGTATTTTCGAGACAGAGCAGCGTGGTGTTCAACGTGAAATACGGGCCGGGGGAGCCTGCCGCCTTCACGACGGTCTCGGGGCTGGGGCGTCCGGGTCCGCCGTCGTGCGGCAGTGCCATCGGCATTCCCTGGGCGAGCCAGGCGGCGGTGCCCAATTCGGAACCCAAGACGTGAGAGTGCTCCGGTGCCAGGAACTGATCGCCGCGGCGAAGGTGCAGCATCAGCGCAATCAGGTTGCCCATCGATCCGCTCGGCACCCACAGTGCCGCCGGAAACCCCAGAGTGTGCGCCACATCTTCCTCGAGCGCCGCCATGGTCGGGTCGTGATCGAGGACGTCGTCGCCGACCTCTGCGTCGGCCATCGCCTTGCGCATCTCCGCGTCAGGCTTGGTGACGGTGTCCGAGCGTAGGTCGATGTACGACGAAGTCATGGCTCATTCGATCAAGCCGCGCGTTCCGGCGTCAAACCGCGGTATTTCCAGGTCGACTTCTCCGACCTGATAAATCAATATCGCTGAGGATGCCTTCCGTGTGATGATGGGCGCCGGCAATCGCCGGTGAAGAGAGAACAAGAAGTGGAAGGGACAGGCATGCGCGACTGGAAGCAAGCGTTGCACCTGCGCGGGCACTCACCTCGCGGCATTTCCCATCCCGCGTTCGGGGTACAGAGTGGCGCTGAATATATGCCGTTCCCCATTTATCGCACTTGCTCCTGACCCGTCGTCGTGTCCAGGAGTTTCACTCCTCGACACGAACTGAGAACTCTCATGCGGAATCCGAACCGCGCGCCTGCCGCCGCCTCTCACAGTTGGATGAGCCGGTCCGTCCACGTACTCAACGCCACGTACGAGTACCTCGGTGAAGTGAGCTCCGATCGTGCGGTCGTCCTGATCGCCACCGGCTCCGCGCAGTCCACCGAAGACGTGATCCCGATATTTCCGGTGCGCTCCAAGCACATCGAGATCCCACTGCCTCGGACGATCCTGCTCACCGAGTACGTGTACGTTGCTCACCGGGTGACGGTCACCGATTCCAGTCGGGCCACTTTTGCCGGTGTTTTCGACCGGGACGGTCGTCAGTGCGCATACTGCGCCGCCCGGGCGACGACAATCGACCATGTCCAGCCACGAAGCCGTAACGGCCCGAACACGTGGGGAAATCTGGTGGCGTGCTGCAGTTCCTGTAATCAGCGCAAAGCGGATCGCACACCGGCTGAGGCCGGTATGCGGCTGCTCTGGGAACCAAAGGCGCCTCGGCGCATCGAGAAAGTGCAGCAGAAGATCTGGCGTGAATTGAGTCGGACGTGACGGTCGAAGGGAGCAAGTGATGCACGCAGACGAGATCTCGAATCTGGCTGAGCTTCTGCCGATTTCGGACGACCGGACCTGGTGGCATGCGGAGTGCAGAGGGGATCCGGAGCCGGACCGCTGGTTTCCTTTTCCGTCCGAGGGGTACGACTACGCGACCGACGTGTGCAGCAGGTGCCCGATTGCGGATTCATGTCGTGAATTCGCTTCTGCCACCGGCCAGACCGGAATCTGGGGTGGAGTGAAATTCGAGCAGGGCAGGATCGTCGCGGCGTGAGGGATCAGATTCCCGGCTCCGCGGCGATCGTGCCGGCAGATACCGCTCGGCACAGGGCGTCGTGGTCACGTTCGGTCTGATCGGCGTAGAGCCGAGCAAACCGGGTGAGGGCGGTATCGACCGCGTCCGAGGTTCCCAGGTAACCGGAAATCAGTGACGCGCCACTGGTTCGGGCGTGTCCCTTCGCCAGGAGGCGACCGCAGATCGCGACATAGTCGGTCAACGCTGCTGCGTCGATATTGTTCAGGTCCACAGAGCCTTTCATGTTCCGGAACTGACGGACGTAATACTGACGGTCGTCGACGGTGCACCAACCGAGTAGCGGATCGCTGACCGTCTGGAGTGCTTGTTGGTATTCCGCGACGCGCCGTCCTTGGTGGTCGTGCCAGGCCGAGTCACCGTGGACGAAGGGTGCAACTACGGATCTGCGAGCCTGTTTGAGCTGCAAGAAGATGACGTCGTCCGGGATACTCCCTTCGCACAGAGCGACATAGGCTCGCAGGGCGACGCTTCCGACTCCGACGACTCGGTGCGCCACGTCGATGACGTTGTATCCCGAGACAACTCGACGCCAGTGTGGTGCAAGGGTTTCGAGATATTCGTCGAGACCCTCCAGGAGGAAGTCGGTGTCCTGTGGGGTGAGTCGCGTTGTGAGCGGTGGGTTCTCGAGTAGCTGGCGTCGGCCGTGATCCTCGACGGTGAACCGGGGAACCGCGTGATCGCTCGTACGCCGTCGTGCCCGCTCCGCGGCGCGGCGGATCTCGGCCAGCAATCCGGGATCGGTGACGTGATCGGTGAGTCCGTCTAGGTCGACCCGGTCGAAGGAACGATCGAACAGTGGACGCTCGGACAGCTTTGCCAGGTGGAGGCGATATGCGGACACACACGAGGTTGTTGCTGTTTCACACTGAGCTTCGGTGAGACCGTTCTGCCGACCGGCCACCCAGATGCTCGCGGCCAGCCTTCTCAGATCCCATTCCCAGGGGCCGGGATGCGCTTCGTCGAAATCGTTGAGGTCTATGACAAGTTCGCGTTCCGGGGATCCGTAGAACCCGAAGTTTCCGACGTGCGCATCTCCGCAGATGACGGGTGTGATGCTGGTGGACGGGAGGTGGGCCATGTCCTCGGCCATCAAACCGGCAGTACCGCGAAGGAATCCGTACGGTGAAGCGACCATGCGGCCCACACGGATCGGAACCAACCAGTCGAGTCTTCCCTCGTGTGCTGTGTTGACCTGATCGACCGGATCACGGCGGGTGGGTGGTGGCGTCCAATCACCGAGCGACGATCGTGCCACTCGCTTGCGCAGGCCCTTCCCGATCTTGCGACGCTCAGTGCGGGGTGTTTGACGCGCCCGCAAAGTCGCCCTGCCGTCTGGTTCGTTCTCGAGAGCCAGCTGACCGGCAGGCCTGCTCAGCGGGTCCATGTCGGGCTCTCTTTCGTCGGGCGTGCGAAACTCGCGCTCGATCTTATGCCCGCGGGACTGAGCGCCGCGCGACGAGTTCCTTAACTACCTGCCTGGGCAATCAACTCGACGGCGCGGTCGGCGCACAGTTCCGGATCCGGCATTCTCCCGATACCGAGGCATTCGACAACGGCGAATGACGTATCCGGTGTGGTTTCCACGCCAAGAGCCCACCCGAAGTAGTGATTCCAGGCGAGTACCGCTCGGTGGCCGCTGTGCTGCGGAATTTCGCTGCCCAGCACGATCACCGCGTCGAACGCGGGACCGTCGCACCAGATCACCGACTCGGCGAAGGTGGAGCTGGCGACAGCGACTACGTACCTGTGACAAGTCGATTCACTCGGAATGGCGATGTGTGCACGCATGGTCGCTCCTCCGGCTCGGTTGCGATCGGAGGGTTCCCCATTGCCGGCGCCGAAAAAACGCTTGGCAGATTACGTCCCGGCCACAGATCTACGACGCAGACGGTGCCTGAGATGTTTTTGTGCTGCCCGAGCGACCGAGCGAGCCGAGAGATACTGCTCGGCGGGTATCAACCGGGAACCGAACAAGTAGAACCTTTGGGCTTCGTCTTGGTCATGGGTGGCTGCGGAGATGAGCAGGCGTTCGAATACGGTGAACTTTCGCCCACCGGCGTAACCGCTCATGTAGTCGATGTGACTCGTCATACTCGCTCTGGCACTGCGGTATTCGGTCAATGCAGCGTTCACGTTTCGATGTGAATCGAGTGTGTGTGCCGTCGTCTCCATCAGCATCCGCGCGGTTGCGTCGACCAGCATCTGCGCGGTCTCGAGTGCCCATGAGCATCCGATGCCCCACAACGGGTCGTTGGTCGCCGCGGCGTCGCCGATGAGTGCGAACCCGTTACCTACCGGTTCGGTGAGGGTTGTGGAGAAGTGTTTGGTACCAACGATCTTCCCTACGATGTGCTCGCGAAGTATCAGCGGAGCGCCGGGTAGTGCGTTGACGTATTCGAGGAAAGCGGTAGGCAGGTCGTCAGTGAACGAGCCGAGCTTGTCGAGGGCGGGGAAGACGACCAGCACGCTGATTCCGCCGTCGTTGGGGAGCAGATAGGCGACGTCGGGATCCATGAACCACGACAGTGAGGATTCTCCGTCGGGTCGTTCGAGTCCGGAGAGTTGGGCGAAGTAGCTGAAGCGACCGTTTGTCACGGTCTCCGAGTCGCATCGCGCGGATCGCGCGACTGTCGAATCCTTGCCGTCCGCTCCGACGGTCAAGCTCGCTTCGAGAGTGAAAGCCGAGCCCTCTGCGGTTCCGTACACGCCGGCCGTGGTGCCGTTCTTGGTCAGCAGCCCGGAAACGCGATGTCCGAGAAGAAGGTCGACGTTCGGGTAGTCGTTCGCGAGTTGCCGCAGGAGCGGGTCGAGCGTCTCCCTTCGGATGTTGAATCCAGGTGGCGACGAGACGTCTGTGGCGTCCGGGGTGATCCATCCCCACGGGGTCCAGAACTTCGGAACGGTTTTCACCATTCCCAGGGCGAGCAGTTTTTCCGTAGCGCCGAGCCTTTGCAGAATCGGGGCGCCGCACGGTTGTAGATGGTGAGTACACAGAACCTTGTGGGCCCGGGCGTCGGAGCGAGCGTCGAGAAGCGCTATTCGCAGACCTTGCTGGGCGTACATGATTGCGGCGGCGCATCCAGCGATGCTCGCGCCGACAATCACGACGTCATATTTTTCCTGCGCTTTCGAAGTCACACCGAACAGTTTAATGCATTAAGTTATAACTTAATTGTTACAAGATTTAGTCATCGTGTTCGGGCGTTAAGTCCCGAACTGCGGCCCGGATAGACTGTTCCCGACGCTCGTTCTCTCTTCGCAGCTCACGACGCCTTCGACCCGCCTCGAACCGTTGCCTCGCGATTGTTCCGGTCGGTCGGAGTTGGGGTACCTCAGCGGGTTTTCCGTCGCTGCCCATTGCCACCATCGTGAAGTAGCAACTGTTGGTATGTCGAGATTTTCCGAGAAGAATGTCTTCGGTTTCGACGCGTATTCCGATTTCCATCGACGTGCGTCCGGTGTAATTGACGGAAGCGGTGAAGGTGACAAGTTCGCCGACGTGCACCGGTTCGCGGAACACCACACGATCCACGGACAGGGTCACGACGTACGTCTGGGCGTATCGACTCGCGCACGCGTAGGCAACCTGGTCGAGGAACTTCAGAATCGTTCCGCCGTGCACGTTGCCCGAGAAATTGGACATGTCCGGTGTCATGAGGACGGTCATGGACAGGGTGTGTTTCGACGCTTGCGTCGATGCTTGTTTCGATTCGGGCAGGGAGTTCGATTCTGACATCGAGCGGGCCTCTTCGGGTCGGTGGACGGTGAAGAGACCGTATCCGGCCCCACGGGTTACCCGCGCGTTCGAAGGGGCGCGGTCCTGGGGTTCGGGACGGTGCCGACGTGCAGGACGTAGTCACTGGTGGCGATGGGTCCGGTCGCGCTCGACCTGAGATAGGGCGCAAGCGTCGAGCGTAGGTGCGCTGACATCGAAGCCCAGCTTCCTGTTTCTCTGACTGCCGCGCGAAAGTTCTTCAAGGCCGGCGCCTGGTCGCACAGTTCCTCGACGGGATCCGACCCGGCTGGTAGGTGCCACTCGAGCAAGTGAGAGGCCGAGCTCACCGATTCCAATCCCGCTGCTGCCTGCTCGAATTCGCTGGAGTTCGGCCATGTGGTCGGCAGTGGTGTGATGTCTTGCCATGCTGAGGCCGCTTCTCTGCGGAGTGCTGCTGCCCACCCGTTTTCCGTCCACGTTGCGACGCAGATCTTTCCGCCTGGCCGGGTCACCCGCATCATTTCTGCGAGAGCGATCGCGGGGTCGGGACAGAAGATGATCCCGAAGATGCTGACGCAGGCGTCGGCGCTCGAATCCGGCCACGGCAACGATTGTGCATCGCCAATCGTGAAGGTGGGTTCGGTGGTACCGGGGCGGGGAATCCAGCGTTCGCGCGCGACCTCGAGCTGGCCGGCGGAGAGGTCGAGTGCGTCGACCGTCATGCCGGACTGGGCCGCCGGTAGTGCGAAGTTCCCGGTTCCGGCGCAGACGTCGTACACCGTGTTCACGTGTCCGATCGAACGCAGTGCCTCCATCGATGCCGGTGAGAGTTGTTCGGCAAGAGTTGAATACGTGGCACCGTTCCAGTTTCCCCGATTCACGACAAGCTACTCTCGACTGCGTCGATGACCGTATCGAGCGCTGCGCCTGCCGCGCGCGCTGCTTCATCGGGGTTGCGTTCTTCGATGGCTGCGATCAAGGGTCGATGCTCGTCGACGTGGAATCCCGGACCGACGCTCACGGCGGACAGTGAATCCGCCACGGCGGCAAGAACTCCCCGATAGACATCGATCAGCGCGGAATTGTGTGACGCCTCGACGATCGAAAGGTGCAGGGCCATCCCGGCTTCGGTAGTGCCGAACCCGCCGGTGTGATCGGGGTGGGCGTTCCAGGCTGCGTGGATCCGCGCGAGGTCTTCGGGGGTGCGGCGCTGCGCTGCGAGTCGCGCGGCTTCGACCTCGAGTCCGCGTCGCAAGCTCAGTACGTCGAGGACGTCACCTCTGGCGAGTCGTCGCCCGAGTAGTCCTTCGACCGGCGACGCCGCCGTGACGTATACGCCGCCGCCGTGACGAGCGGACAGAACTCCGGCATGTGCAAGCGCCCGCACTGCTTCGCGCATGGTGTTTCGGGCGACTCCCAATTCCTCGACCAGTGCGGTCTCCGGTGGGAGTTTTGATCCGACGGGCCATCGGCCGGACGCGATGGCCTCCTCGATCGTCGCGGCGACGGTGTCTACCTTGCGTCCGGAATCGGACATGTATGCCACCTCTGGTGAGTGGGTCAATGACTTGTTCGAGGTTAGCGCGCTCGGTCAAGTGGGTCAATGACTCTCTATCTATCCTGACTTGCCGTCTACCCGCGTACATCCAGGCTGCGGGCGTAGTGCTCCTTGAAAACCTCGAGGTGCGCCCAGGATTCCAAGCCGCTGACACCGTCGATTCCGCGGATTCGCTCGGACAGGGCATGAAGGTCGTTGGAGGAGTTGGCGGCAACGGTCGCGATCACGTCGTACCGCCCCAGGGTTCGGGCGAGAAATTCGATTCCGGGCAGCGACTCGATCTCCGACACGGCGTTGTCGTCCCGTGAGCCCAGGTTGACGCCGATGCCCATCGCCAATGTTCGGCCACCGCCTCGCCGCTTGACGACGGCTCCGACGCGAAGTGCCGTGCTCGCGATCAGGTGATTGACGCGGTTGCGTACGGCACTCGGCGACAGACCGGTGTGTTCGGCCAGCTCGAGAAATGGCATGCGCCCGTTGCGCTCGAGTAGTTCGATCAAGGCGACGTCCGTCGAATCGAGTCGGATGTCGGCTTGTAAAGCGGTCTCGGGCATGAAGATTCCCTTGATGACGTCGACATAGACCAGCGTGCTCACGGATCGAACGCCACGCTGTGAGCGGAGTTCGGCGATGGCGCGGTACAGATCGTCGTGACTGGGCACCCGAAGTTCGGCAATCACGTTGTATTGCCCGCTGACTGCCGAGATGTACACGGCGGCCTCGGATTCGATCAACGCGTTCAGCACCGGAGTCATCGGTCCGGACACTGCGATCGAGACGTGCGCGAGTGCCTTCAGTCCGAGAAGTTCGGGGTGTGCGACGGCAACCACCGACACCGTTCCCGAGTCGAGCAGTGCCTGGACTCTGGTGGACACCGCCGCGCGTGGTGCGTCGACCGCCGCGGACAGTTCGCGGTACGTCGCTCGCCCATTGCGCTGAAGTGCGGCAATGAGCTTGGAATCGAGATCGACGGTCATGAATGTCCCAACTTTTCCAGAGATTTTTCTGTACTCGCTTCCTATTAGAACAGTCGCATGCGGCCATGGAGGATGCGAATAAGTGCAGAAATGCTCGAAAACCACTACAAAAAAGTTGTATACCGCCTGGTCTGAAACTTTGATGCATTGCATCGCTCCAGGTCAGGGCGTAGTTTTCGCTCAACACGCAGTGACCTGCACCACCACGCGTACCACCATCTCGACGAAGGACCCACCATGCGCAAGTTGCACACGCACGAAGCCTCGCCGCTCGACGCCACCGCCACGATCTTCACCGGCGCCAAGATTCACACCGTTGACGACAGCACGGCGGGAGCCGAAGCGTTCTTGGTGTTCGGAAACCGCTTTGCAGCGGTGGGAACACTCGAGGAATGCCGCACCGAGGCGCGTCGCCTGAGCACTCGCACGATCGCGGTGGTCGAACTCGCGGGTGCCACCGTCGTCCCCGGATTCGTCGATCCGCACGCACACCCGCTGATGTACGGGCAGATGCTCAGCTGGGTGGACTGCGGTCCGGAGAAGGCTCACTCGATCCCCGGAATCATTGCGCTGCTTCAGGAAGCGGCACTCACAGCGCCCGCGGGTGTCCCGATTCGCGGATATGGCTACGAGCACCGCAACCTGATCGAAGGGCGTCATCCGCTCAAAGAAGAGCTCGACCAGGTCGCCACCGATCGCGAGGTCTACCTCATGAACGCGAGCGGTCACGGCGGCGTCGTCAACTCCTTCACTTTCGACAAGCACGGCATCGATGCGAACACCGAGAGCCCGGCCGGTGGAGAGTTTTTCCGAGATTCAGACGGCGAGCTGACGGGCGAGCTGTCCGACGCCGCGTGCAACATCCTCACCGGCGTCAACGGAGTGAAGGTTGGTCATCACGGACCCAACTTCCATCTCGAGGACGAGCCCGAAGAGCACCTCCGCCAGCTGTCGGTCGCTCAGGACAAGTTCCTGGCCGGTGGCGTCACCACCATCGGTGACTGCCAGGTGACCCGTCGTGAATTCGACATGTACCTGCGTCTGGCCGAGCAGGATCAGCTCAAGACCCGGGTCTCCATGTACATGCTCAGCCACCTCCTCGATCACGTCATCGACACGGGAATGCACGGCGCCTTCGGCAATTCGCGGCTCGCGTTCGGCGGCATCAAGTTCTACGCCGACGGCACTCTCGGTGGCTGGACCGCATACTTCCCCGACGGTTACGTGGGTGACCCGTGCCGCACCGGGCAGCTCTACCACGAGCCGGCGGACTACTCGGAGCTGATTGCCAAGGCGCACTCGGTGGGTCTGCAGACCGCGACGCACGCTCAGTCGCCGACGGCCATCGACATGGTGCTCGATGCCATCGAAGCTGCGCAGAAGGCTCATCCCGACACCGACGCGCGTCACCGCATCGAGCATTGCGGACTGCCGACGGCCGAGCAGATCGCCCGGATGAACCTGGCCGGTGTCTACCCGGTGAACCAGCCGCAGCACTACTACAACTGGGGCGAGGGCGTCACCGCTGCGATCGGTACTCCGGGTGAGCGGTTCAACCCGCTCGGTGAGTTCATCGCTGCCGAGGTCCCCGTGACCATCAGCTCCGACGCTCCCGTCGCAGAGCCCAAGCCGCTCGAGGCAATTCAGGCAGCCGTCACTCGTGTGACGCGTCAGGGCCATCAGCTCGGCTCCGATGCACTCCGTATCACTGCTGACCAGGCATTGCAGGCTCACACGCTCAATGGTGCGCGTGCGCTGGGCCGTGAAGCGGAACTGGGCAGCATCTCGGTCGGCAAGCGGGCCGACTTCGTGATTCTGGGCGCGGATCCTCTCGAGGTTCCGGCCGACGCGATTGCGCAGATCGATGTCCGGGAGACCTGGATCGACGGCGAACTCGCACATTCAGGTCATAACCACCTATTGTCGAGCACTTCGACCACCGAGGAAAAGTAATGAACCGAGAGCAACAGATCGTGAAGGCTCGCAAGGCGGGATTTGCAGCCTTCGTCGGTACAACTATCGAGTGGTACGACTTCTACGTATATGCCACGGCGGCCGCGCTGGTGTTCGGTGACATCTTCTTCCCACCCGGAACCGACCGCCTGACCGGTGTTGCGGCGGCGTTCGCGACGTACGCCGTCGGCTTCTTCGCTCGCCCGCTCGGCGGAATCGTGTTCGGCCATGTCGGTGACAAGATGGGCAGGCGCACCGCACTTGTCGTGACTTTGACGCTGATGGGCGCAGGCACGTTCCTCATCGGCATGTTGCCCACCTACGCGTCGATCGGATTCTGGGCGCCGTTGCTCCTGGTTGTTCTTCGCTTCGTCCAGGGCTTTGCCGTCGGCGGCGAATGGGGCGGTGCCGTCTTGATGGCCGTCGAGCATGCTCCCGAGGACAAGAAGACCTTCTACGGCGGATTCGCCCAGCTGGGCAACCCGGCCGGCGCGCTTCTGGCCACCGGTTTCTTCAGCATTCTCTCCACTTTCGGCGATGACGCACTGCGCGAGTGGGCTTGGCGTCTGCCGTTCCTCTGCTCGGCGCTGCTGATTCTCGTCGGCTTGGTCGTTCGCCTGAAGGTCGAAGAGTCCCCGGTTTTCGAGTCCGAGGTGAAGTCCGCGGACGTACCGGAAATGCTGCCGCTCAAGTACGCGCTGGTGACCAACTGGCGCCCGATCATCCTGGGCATCGGCATTCTGCCCGTCGCAGTCGGCGGCTACTACCTCGTGACGACTTTCATCACGGCGTACGCAACCGACCCCGATGTCGGTTTGTCCGAGACGTTGATTCTCAACGCGCTCAGTGTCGCGGCGGTGGTCGAGTTGATCGCGACTCTCGGAGTGGCGTGGCTCGGCGACAAGGTGGGACGCGTCCGCGTCGTCATCTGGGGTCTTGCCGCGGTCGCAATACTCGCCGCACCGCAGTTCTTGGTGCTGAAGTCCGGATCCGTGTTCCTGATCTTCCTGACCTTCGCTGTCATGCGACTGGTGCTGGCTGCCACGTACGGCCCGATTGCAGCTGTTCTGTCGCAGATGTTCAAGCCGCAGGCGCGCTACACGAGCATCTCGTTGGCGTACCAGGGTGCCGGCGCTATCTTCGGCGGATTGTCACCGCTGGTGTCGACGCTGATGTACAAGGCCACCGGCAGCATCTGGCCGGTCATCGCACTGCTGATCGGCATGTGCATCCTGAGCATCGTCTGCTTGCTCTTCGCTCCGCAGCATGTGGACGAGGCGACCGATACCGACGGTGTACCGCAGGGCCTGAACAAGGAATCGGCTTCCGCCTGACTACCGAGAATCGGCTTCCGCCTGACTACCGAGAATCGGCTTCCGCCTGACAACTGCAGACACGACGCTGGGGCAGTACACGGAAAACGTGTACTGCCCCAGTTGTCGTTTCAGCTCAGTTGTCGTTCAGCGCCGGTTACGCGCCGACGAGATGGCGATGAAAGTGATCGCTGCGTCGGTGTGCCTGGCTGAGATTCCTGATCTCACGCAGCCAGAAGTGAGACGCCAACGCATTGTTGCTTCCATATCCGGTGCCGGACGTGTCTTCGTCGATCAGGGCGACAAGCGCCTTGATCAGGCTGGCGACCTTGAGGTTGTTGGTCTGAGAATGTCGGACCAGCAGGTCGGCAGCTTCGTCGGTGCTGCAACGGTAGAGGGTGCAGACGATTTCGATCCCACGCTCGCGGATCCGGCCCGAAGTTGTCGGGATCCGTAGACCGTTTGTCGTGTTGCTGTTCGTCTGGTTGTTCGTGTTGTCGGGGTGAATCATGGTGTTGATCAAGGTATTCCTTTGAACCACGCAGGTTTTGGACCTGTGCGGTGTGTAGCGCAAGTTGATACTGGTGCAGTCGGTACGCGATTGGCGGCGGACCCCGTCGGAGCCTTCGGCCTGGTCAACAATCTGCGGGACTGATGAAAGTGCGTAGTGATCAAAGGCGCGGATTTGCACGGAACTGGAAGTCTGCCCCTGGAACGAATACTGGAACTGTTGTTCCGGGCGAAGCGACCGGCTGCCTGACTGACGGCTGCCCTCTGATAACCCCACCGTACGTCATCGATGCGCTTTCAGCTAATTCCTTATCGGGCGATCGTGATCACAAGGGGTGCTTTTACCTGCTCAAGAGGCGTTTACGTGGTCGATTATTGCTTGCTTGGTGATAGCCCAGGCGTTGGTTGTCGGGTTCCCGAATTCGCCGTGGCCGACGCCGGGTAGTTCGATCAGATCGACCACATCGCCTGCTGCTCGGGCGGCACGGGCATAGCGTCGGCTCTGTTCGATCGACACGACCTTGTCACCGAGTCCGTGGATCGCCGTGACAGGAAGACCGGTGGGGAGGTGTTCGATCGGTGATGCGATGCGGTAACGGTCCGGATGATCGACGGGCATGCCGCCCAGAAGATTTCGAACAAATCGATCTTTGCCCGCGGTTGCGGCGAGCGTCATGTCGAAGACACCGGCCATGATCGTTGCCGAGCGAACCGCCACGCTGAGGTCTGGTTCCGGAGCGTCTGCACCCTGTTGTGATCGCGACGCGACCCAGGCGGCAAGCTGTCCGCCCGCGGAGTAGCCGGCGATGTGTACACGGCTCAAATCCAGTCGCCCGGAAGCTCTTTCCTGAACAACACCGGCCAGGGCGTTGGTTGCAGCAACGGTATCGGAGAGCGTGGTCGGCCAACCGCCTTGTCCGCCTACACGCCTGTATTCGATGTTCCAGACCGCAATTCCATACGGGGTCAAGGTTTTTGCCCAAGCGCCCGCGTATTCGAGATTGCTTTTCTGAGCCCAACCGCCACCGTGGATCAGGACTACGACCGGCAGGTCGCCGTCGGATCCGCTTGGAAGATACAGATCGCCGAACGTGTCTGCGGTTGCGGAGTAGGCGATGCGTACGGGAGCGACTTCTCGGTCGAGACCTGCCGCACTGCTGACAGACAGGAGGAGAGTGAGAACACAGGCGAGTGCTACGGCGAGGTACCCGGCCAAGCGGTCGCGGGAGCGGTGCGCGATGACCTGATTCCTCTCGGCGTGTGACGGACGATAATTCGGAAATCAGTCTATCGGTGCCGAGTGAATTCATGGTGTCAGTGAAATTGGCGTGCTTGCTCGCACGCGTACTTCGCTACGTGCATGGCTCTGTGCTGCGGGTTCGTCGCCGTCGATCAGGGTCAGCAGCGCATTCACAGCCAATGCCGCTTGCTCTTGGGGAAAGAAATGGAGTGCGGTGATCGTGGGATCGGAAATCAGCAGGGCAGGTTCGTCGCTGTCCTGCGCAATCAAGACGCTTCCAGGAATCGACAGGCCGAGATCGTATGCTGCCCGAGTTGTTCCATGGTGGCGAGTCCCTGCCTCGGCGTCAGTACATCGGTGGCTCGGTGCTGCGCAACTCTCGAGCTTCAACGTGAAAAACAATTGACAGGATCCTCAACGAAACGAGTTCAATACGAACGTACGTATTGTCATTGAAAAGCGTGCGTGAACTGCGTCTTCATCCCTGCGCACGGTCATTTTCGGGGTGATGCAGGATGGCGAGCTGGTTGACGAGAAGGTGCAGGCACGATCTCGACGATCAGATCCGCACGTGACCTGACTGCCCTGATCAGGTCGGCGTTCGGTTGATCCACCCGTCTCACCCACTCGGCAGCCGCTCCGGAACTCTTTCCGAAGCGGCTGTGGCGTTTCACCAAGCGTTCCGTGCGAGTTGCCTCCGGAACGTCGAGATACCAGACCTCGTCGAGTGCCGCACGCACTTCCGGCCACCCATCGGCCGGTAGGAGGAGGTAGTTCCCTTCGGTGACGATCAACGGTGTATGTGGATCGACGGCGGTTGCACTGCCGATTGATTCGTCGATCTCGCGATCGAAGGCGGGTGCGTAAACAGTGGTATCCGAGGCTTGGAGTCGGCGTAGTAGAGCCGCGTATCCGCCGGCGTCGAAGGTGTCCGGAGCGCCTTTGCGCTCACGCCTGCTCAGCTTGTCGAGTTCCCGATTGGCAAGATGAAAACCGTCCATCTCGACGATGGCGCAACGAGAACCCAGTTTCCGTGCAATTGCCTGTGATGCCGTCGATTTTCCGGCTCCCGGTGCTCCCGTGATGCCGAGAATGTGCCGGCGGTTGTCGGTGATCAGGGAATCAGCTCGTGAGGCAAGTTCATCGAGCGTCAGTGAGACGGTCGGCGGAGTGGTCTCCACGCGAAGCTCCATCCTGTATGCGGGTCGGGTTCCCCGAGCGTACGCGCGGAGCCGAGACCTATTGACAGTCTAAATGGACTGTGAAACTGTGAGCCATGCCACTCGAGAAGCTGGAGGTGTGACGGTGACCCTGCGTGATGTGCAGCGCGAAGCGACACGCCACCGAATTCTCGACGCAGCAACGGATTTACTGATTGCTGACGGGTATTCGTCGTTGACGACGCAGTCGGTGCAGACCGCTGCTGGGGTCAGTCGTGGCGCTCTGCTGCACCACTTTCCGAACATGCAGGAGTTGACTGCGGCGTTGGTGTCGAACATCGTCGTGCGGAACGAGGCGGCGGTAAGAGCGGCGATGTCTCGGCAGGATCCGTCGGTGGACACGATCGAGAACTCGATCTCCGCTTTGTATTCGGCGTTGACTCGGCCGCCGTTTCAAGCGGAACTCGAACTATGGTCCGCAGCTCGGACGGATCCGGGGTTGGCAGAGGTTCTCCGAGAATCGGAGCGCGTCGCCGGACGGGATCTGCAGCGAGTTGTCCACGACGCTTTCGGTCCCGAAATTGTTGCTTCCGAGAACTATTCGCAGATTGCAGATCTGACGGTGCTGATGCTCCGTGGTTTGGCGCTGTCCCGGGCAGTGCAGAAGAGCGACGCCTCTGCACGTCGTTCGATCAGTCAATGGGCAGGCGTAGTTCGCCTGCTCCTCACCCAGAACTAGCGCAACTCGTTCCGATCGAGGTGTGCTCTGTCGACAGGACCGATGATGACGGATTTTGCGACCCTGAAGTACGAGACCTCGGGTGGTAAAGCGTATATCACGCTCAACCGCCCCGATCGGCTCAATGCGATCGACGACCGGATGCCGTCGGACATTCGAAATGCAGTGGCAGCAGCCAACGACGACGACGATGTTCGCGTGATCATCTTGCAAGGTGCGGGCAAGGCGTTTTGTGCCGGGTACGACCTCAAGAAATTCGCCGAAGGAGACCTCGACGGAAAGTGGAACCAGGGCCCGGTATGGGACCCCATCAAGGACTTTCGGGGGATGAAGCAGAATACCGACGACTTCTTCACGCTCTGGCGATCGCTCAAGCCGACGATCTGCAAGGTTCAGGGTTACGCAATCGCAGGCGGGAGCGACATCGCGCTGTCCTGCGACATGCTGATCATGGCCGACGACGCCCGCATCGGATACCCGCCTGCACGCGTCTGGGGTTGTCCGACTACGGCGATGTGGGTGTACCGACTGGGAGCCCAGCGCGCCAAGCGAATGTTGTTGACGGGAGACACTATTGACGGTGTCACTGCGGCCGAGTGGGGTTTGGCGCTCGAAGCGGTGCCGGCTGAGGAATTGGACTCGGCGGTGGAGGCTTTGGCGGATCGCATCGCCGGCGTCCCGCTCAATCAGTTGGCTATGCAGAAGATGATGATCAATCAGGCGTACGACAACATGGGGTTGCAGGGCACCCAGGTGCTGGCAACCCTGTTCGACGGAATTACGCGTCACTCTCCAGAAGGGCGCTGGTTCAAGGATTTTGCCGAGCGCGACGGATTTCACGCCGCGGTGCAGTACCGCGATTCCGGGCGCAAGATTCCAGACGGAGGCGGGCCGCTCCCCGCGTCCGACACCCCTCCTCGATAGAAAGTGGATGTGAGATGAGCAGTGTTCTCGAAACGTCGTACTTCCCCGCTGACATGTCGGACCCGATTGCGGAGCAAACGGTGGGCGGGCTGCTGCGAGAGTGCGCCGCGGACTCTCCGAATCTGATGGCAATCAGAGAAGTAGTTCCGGTGCAATCGCATTCGTTGTCCGGGGCTGCCGAAACCGATCGCACGTGGACGTTTGCGGAACTACTGGACGAAGCGGAGGGGTGCGCACACTACCTCTTGTCACAGTTCGATCGCGGAGATCGGATCACCGTCTGGGCTCCGAACGTTCCGGAGTGGATGATTCTGCAATACGGCGCCGCGCTCGCCGGAATGGTTCTGGTGACTGCCAATCCGGCGTTGGGAGAGGAGGAACTGGCGTACGTCCTGTCGCAGTCCCAGTCCCGCGGGCTCTTCCACGCCGGAAAGTTCCGCGGCGGTGACATGGCAGCGGTTGCATCCGAGGCAATTTCGATTGCAGGACAGGAGGTTCTGGCAGTCAACTTCGAAGACTGGGATCGTCAGGTTCGAGGTTGGACGGGCGAGCGAGGCGCACTGCCGGAAGTCTCTCCTGACGACAACGCGCAGATTCAGTACACGTCGGGAACCACCGGTGTGCCCAAGGGTGCATTGCTGCATCATCGAGGATTGGTCAACAATGCCGATTTTGTCAGTCGGAGAGGTCAATTCCCCGAACGGGGTTCGGTTGTCTCGGCCATGCCGCTGTTCCACACTGCCGGATGCGGCATCCTGGTTCTCGGTGCCGCACAGCGAAGAATGTCCATCGGCCTGATCCAGTACTTCGATCCGACTGCGGTTCTCGATGCGGCGGAACGCTTTCACGCTGACGTCGTCAGTGGAGTACCGACGATGCTGATCGCCATGGTCAACGACGACACCTTCGCGAGCCGCGATTTCTCGGCGTGCTCAGTGGTCGTATCCGGTGGATCGTCGGTACCGCCCGAACTCGTCAGCACGGTGGAGTCGGCATTCGGTGCGGGATTCAGCATCGTGTACGGACAAACCGAGGCCAGCCCCGTGATCACGCAGACCAGTCCGGCCGACACCCCCGAAGACAAGTCGGAGACGGTAGGCCTCGCGTTGCCACAGGTCGAGGTGAAGATCTCCGACGTCGTGACCGGGGACAGCGTCCCACTCGGCGAACAGGGTGAGATCTGCGCTCGTGGGTACCTCGTCATGACCGAGTACTTCCGCAATCCCGAGGCTTCGGCCGCCACCGTGGACAAGGACGGTTGGTTGCATACCGGCGACTTGGGGGCGATGGATCAACGTGGATACGTCCGGGTCACCGGTCGACTCAAGGACATGATCATCCGCGGCGGGGAGAACATCTATCCGCGTGAGGTCGAGTCCGTGATCTTCACGCATCCGAAGATCCTCGATGTGGCGGTCGTAGGTGTTCCCGACGAGGTGTGGGGTGAGCGGGTGGTTGCCGTGATCCGCTGGAAGGACGAGTCCGACCAACCGACTGCCGCCGAACTGGTCGAGTTCTGCACCGAACGACTGGCGCGCCACAAGGCGCCCAAGGAATGGTTCAGCGCGGAGGCGTTCCCACTGACAGGGTCGGGCAAGATCCAGAAGTATCGGATCGCGAGCTTGGTCGGCGAGGGCGTGTACGGCGTCGTCAGCTGATCGGATCGCATAGCACGTCGGAGTGATTCTGTCTGGGTTATCCCCGTAAATCGCTTCGACGTGCCCTGTTTAATCTGGTGGCGTGAGTTCAACCTTCGGTGAGACCGGACACAAAGCCACCTCCAACCGCATTCGCGCCACAGCCTTTGCGTCGAAGGTGATGTCCGCGTCCGACGCTGTGAAGTTCATTCACCCGGGCGACACGGTCGCGATCAGCGGTTTCGCAAGCGCCGGTACACCCAAGGTTGTCATTCCGGCCCTGGCCGAGCGCATTTACCAGACCCGCGGCACCGGATCGAACTTCACGATCAATCTCCTGACCGGCGCTTCGGTGTCCACCGAGACCGAAAGGCTGCTCGCCGAAGTCGACGGAATCGCGCTGCGCATGCCGTATCAGTCCGAGGCCACCGCACGTCGCCGGATCAACGACGGTCGCATGGACTACGTCGACATCCATCTCTCCCACGTGGCTCAGCAGGTGTGGGAGGGCTACTACGGCAATGTCGACGTCGCGGTGGTCGAGGTCGCCGGTATCACCGAATCAGGTGAACTGATTCCCTCCGCGTCGATCGGCAACAACAAGACCTGGCTCGACGTCGCCGACAAGGTCATCCTCGAAGTCAACTCCTGGGTGCCCGAGGCGATGGAGGGTATTCACGACGTCTATTACGGCACTGCGTTGCCGCCACATCGCAAGCCGCTCGAGATCATTCGCGTCGAGGACCGGATCGGCCAGACTACGTTCCGAGTGGACCCGACCAAAGTGGTGGCCGTTGTCGAGACCAACTGCCGCGACAGCGCGAGTCCACTCTCTGCACCCGACGCCGTCAGCGAGGCGATCGCCGGGCACGTACTGGAATTCTTCGACTTCGAGGTGCACGCCGGACGGATGCCGGCCGATACGTTGCTTCCGCTGCAGGCGGGCATCGGCAATGTCGCCAACGCGGTGCTCGGAGGTCTCGATCGCGGCCCGTATCGCGGCTTGACCTGCTACTCCGAGGTTATCCAGGACGGGATGCTGAAGCTGATCAAGGACGGCACCGTCGCGCACGCGTCGTCGACGGCTTTGGCGCTCACCGAAGAAGGCATCGAGGAACTGACTGCGAACATCGACTTCTATCGCAACCACATCACGCTCCGTCCGCAGGAGATCAGCAACCACCCCGAGATCGTGCGCAGACTCGGAATCATCGCCATGAACGGGATGCTCGAGGCCGACATCTACGGCAACGTGAACTCGACGCACGTCATGGGGACGAAGATCATGAACGGAATCGGCGGCTCGGGGGACTTCGCCCGCAACGGCTACGTGTCCATGTTCCTGAGCCCGTCGACGGCCCGAGGTGGTGAGATCTCGGCGATCGTGCCGATGGTTCCGCACGTCGACCACACCGAGCACGACACTCAGGTGTTGGTCACCGAGCGGGGGCTGGCGGATCTGCGAGGCCTGTCACCGCGGCGCCGCGCACGCCTGATCGTCGACAAGTGTGCTCACCCGGAGTTCCGGCCACTCCTCCACGATTACATCGCTCGCGCCGACGCTCAACCGGGTGCCGGGCAGACGCCGCACCTTCTGGGTGAGGTATTCGCGTTTCATCAGCGCTACATCGACACGGGTTCGATGCGGCTTTCCTGACGCCAGGCAAGGCCGCGCACAGTGAGAGAATGCGAGGGTGAGCCGAACCGGGGTACCTGACGACGCCATACGCCGAGTCGCTGCTGCAGGGGCGGACGATGCCGGTGGCCTCCCCGTCGAACTGCTGGGCGACTTCCTCGACGTGCTCAGCGAAGCTGTCTGTGATGGGAAACCGCTTCAGCGTCGTCAGCTGCACCGTTTCCGCGCCCGCGGTGAAGAAGCAGCGCAGCAGGGTGTGGCTCTGCGAGCCCTGCTCGATCTGTATCTCTCCTCGGCCTGGCGCCTGTGGCGTGAGCTTCCCGCTGTTGTTGCGGCACAATCGGATCCGAATGCCGTCGTGGCGGCCGGCGAAGTCATGTTGCGCGCCGTCGACGATGCCGTGGCCGAATTGGCCGAAGGATTCCAGTTGGCCAGGCGATCGCTGGTTCGCTCGCAGGTATCGGCACGCCGCGAGTTCGTCGACGACTTGTTGACCGGCGGCGCTGACGTCGTCGGATTGTTGGGTCGCGCTTCAGGATTCGGTCTCCACCTCAGTGGTCCGCATGCCGTGGCGGTAGTGAACGCTGCTCGCGAGTTCACCGACGACAACCTCTTGGTTCGGGCTGTCGAACGTGCCGTTCTGGGCAGCAAGGGTGACGCCGACGCGCTGGTTGCCAGCAAGAGCGGCAAACTGGTCGTCGTTTTCGCGGCGCCGGACCGCGATGCCGTCGACCATGTGTTGGCCGGCATTCGGTCGGCTCTCGGACCCGTAACCGATGACGACGGGCGAGTGCAGTTGCAGCGACGCGCATTGGACGGCACTTGGCAGATCGCAGTCGGGCGCCCGCGCGCCACCGCTTCGGGCGTGGTGGCGTCCTACCGGGAAGCACTCGACGCACTCGACCTGGCGCAGCGACTGTCGCTGAACGCACCGATCATCGACGCCCGCGATCTGTTGGTCTACCGCGTCCTGGTCAACGACAGACCAGCGGTCACCGACCTGATCCAGACGCTTCTCACACCACTGCTCGAGGCGCGCGGCGGCGCTGAGCCGATGATCGACACACTGCTTGCGTACTTCTCCGCCGGCGGCAACACGGCGAAGACCGCCCGAGACCTGCATCTGTCTGTCCGCGCGGTGACGTACCGCTTGGACCGCATCCGCGAACTCACCGGCCAGAACGTCAACGACCCCAACGACAGCTTCGCGCTGCACGCAGCTGTACTGGGCGCGAAGCTGCTCGATTGGCCTGCCGCCGAGCTGATCTGATCAGCTTGCGCGGGCACGCTCCTCGTAGGCAGCGCGCGCTGCGGTGTCTACGTCGCCGAGAAACTGCGTTTCGACGCCGAACAGGCGGCTCAATGCCTCGTACGGTCGCCGGGGGAAGAACCCTTGCGCCTGGACGAGTAGTCCGGACGCTCGCGTAATGCGCACGCGTGGTCGAGGTTTGGTGATCAAGCCGACGACGGCTTCGGCGATTTCTTCCGGCTGAACCTCGCGGAATCCCTTCATTCCCGAAGTGCCCGAGGTGAGTTGGGTGTTGGTGAGCGTCGGCAACACGGACGAGACGTGCACTCCGGTGCCACGAACTTCCTTGCGGACCGAATCGGTGAATCCCAAGACTGCATGCTTGGCGCCGCAGTAGGTCGACAAACCCGGGCAGGGGAGTTCGCCGGCAAGCGAAGCGATATTGATGACGTGCCCGCGCTCCCGCGGCAGCATCCGCCGCAACGCGAGCTTGGTTCCCGTGATCACGCCGAGGACGTCGATCTCGATGATGCGTCTGGTCACGGTGTCGTCCTCGTCGACGATCCGGCCGACGGGCATGATGCCCGCATTGTTGACCAGTACGTCGATCGGGCCGAGTTCACCTTCGACGGTGTCGAGGAAGTCGAAGAACGAGGCGGGATCGGTGACGTCGAGGCGCCCGAACGTGCGGATGCCCAAATCCTGCGCCGCCTGCGTCGAAGTGTCTTCGTCGATGTCGCCGATCGCGACCGTCGCACCGAGGCTGATGAGCCGCTTCGCGGTGGCGTACCCGATGCCCCGGGCGCCGCCGGTGATGACCACTACCTGACCGTCGAAAGGCTTGTTCATTTGCTCCAGTGTCTCCAAAAGATAGGGGGGTGGGGTTGCAGTGAGGTGAATCTGCAGTGAGATGTGATTGTGGACCAGCCGAAACCGGGTTACTAGGGCTTCATGCCCGAACTCAAACGCCAGGTTTGTGACAAAGTCACAATTGGGGCCGCGAATCGGTGTCACGAATCGGAGAGGCGGATATGGACACATCGGAGTTGGACGGCTGGATTGCAAATCTCGCACCCATCTATCTCCAGCCGGAGGTGATCGATGGTTTTGTCCAACGCATCGACGACGCCATTGCCGTGGCCAATCCGGAAGTCGCAGCGGACAGGGAGCTACGACGCGATGTGGATGCAAGCACCGCGGCGCAGCTCCGCGTCATCGTGGCCGCGATCGCGGGCGGTTCCCAGGAGGTCACGCCGCCGGCGGAGTCGGTTGCGCTTGCGCTCACCGTTGCCAGGCGCGGTATGGATCTTCGAGTCCTGCTCAAGATCTACGGCGCCGGACGCCTCGCGATGCTGGGCTTCGTCGACGAGTCGATCGAGGCACTCCCGATCGGTCCGGAACTCAAACGCGCACTTCTCGTTCGGGTGTGGGGTTCGGCGATGCGATGGCTGGAGGTGACCACCGAATTGTTGGTGGCCACTTACGCGAAGGAGCGGGAGAGCTTGGCGCGCGGCGCTTTTGCGCGTCGATCTGAGACGGTGCACGCGATTGTCGCCGGCGAAGCTCTTCACTCCGAAGAGGTTTCGCAGATTCTCGACTACCCGATGCGGCGCCACCACACTGCGTTTGTTCTCTGGACGGACGACACCGACCCGGCTGCAGACGTACTGGCCCGGTTGGACTCGTATGCACGTTCCTTGGTGGATGAGTCGAACGGCGAGCGTGTGCTGACGCTACCTTCGGGTGCGCGCGAAGTGTGGTCGTGGGTCGCGCATTTCGACCACCTGGAGTGGGCGTCGCTCGATCATGCTCGGAATGCGGATCTTCGTGTCGCAGTGGGGGCTAGCGGTTACGGAATGGAGGGATTCGCTCGCAGTCATCGCGAGGCGCTCGCCGCGCAGCGCGTCGCAGTCCGGTCGACGGGTTCTTCGCCCGTTACCGTCTACGAGGACGTTCAGGTTCCCTGTCTGCTTACCGAAGATCTGGGCGAATTGCGTGCGTTGGTGGCTCGGGAACTGAAGGGCCTGGCCGGCGCGGACAGCGTCACGACGCGTCTCCGTGACACCGTCCGGGTCTATTACGAGAACAATTGCACCGCAGCCGCTACGGCCGCGGCGCTCGGCTTGCACAAGAACACTGTGCGGTATCGACTCGATCAGGCCGAAACGCTACTAGGTCGCAGCGTCGACGATCGACGCCTGCCGACGGAGTTGGCTCTCATCGCTCTGGAGAGCTACGGGGTCGGCATCTTGCCGGCCGGGTGATTCGCTACTGCATCTCGTCGAGTCCGGGGAGTGAGTAGCCGGAGTTGTCATCCCAATCGGCAGGGGTGTCGTCGAGTGAAACGTCCCAGCCTGCATCCGGCACTGCTCTGCGAAGCTCGGTCAGAGCGTTGAACCAGTAGACGAGCGAAGGGATTACCTCGGTCGGATCGCTCGAGATCTTGGTCGAACCGTTGAGCAAAGTGTTGGGGATATCCGACGGGTAGAGGTCCAGGACCTCGTAGTCGAACGGAAATTCGTCGTTGTGGACGGCGACGAGTCGGTCGACTTCGGCCTTCTCGTCGTCGGTCAGCGGTGTGGTGCGGACGGCGGAGTAGTACAGCGAGGTGCTCATGCTTGCCAGGCTAGAACAGGATGCCTTCCTATGGCGCTTTCGACCCCGGCACTTTCAGATTGCATGGTTTCGGCAATTTTGGGTGTAAAAGTCGTCGATATTTCGACGGGGATGGATAGAAGTCGGCAAGGAACACTGGAGGAGACGGCGAGACGGCCGTCCGAACCCAGTGAAGGAGCGCCCCGTGACCACAGTCATCAGTGCCATTCGGGTAGGTGGTCAGCGATGAACGTTCCCATGTGGGCGTGGGCCGCGTTCGCCGCAGTCATCGTCGTCATGTTGCTCATCGATCTGCTCGCCCACCGCGGCGCGCACGTCATCGGCTTCAAGGAAGCAGCCTGGTGGAGTGCACTCTGGGTCGGTTTGTCTCTCGTGTTCGCGGTGGTTGTCACCCTGACCTTGGGGGTGAACTCGGGCGTCGAATTCACTACAGCCTGGCTGTTGGAGAAGAGTCTCTCCGTCGACAACCTCTTCGTGTTCGCCCTGATCTTCGGTTACTTCAAGGTGCCCCGTGAGTACCAGCACCGCGTGCTGTTCTTCGGTGTCATCGGCGCCCTGATCTTCCGCGGCATCTTCCTCGCCGCCGGCGTTGCCGTGGTCAGCAAGTTCACGGCCGTGCTGTTCGTCTTCGCCGCGATCCTGCTCTACAGCGCATACAAGCTGCTCAAGGACGACGACGAGAGCTTCGATCCGGGAACGTCGCTGGCAGTTCGCCTGCTTCGCAAGATCATGCCGGTCCGTGAGGAATACGCAGGAACCAAGTTCTTCGTCAAGGAAGCCGGAAAGCGCGTCGCAACACCGCTGTTCGCCGTCGTCGTCGCCATCGAAGCCGCCGACCTCGTGTTCGCAGTCGACAGCGTCCCGGCAGTGCTGGCAGTGAGTGACGATCCGTTCATCGTTTACTCCAGCAACGCGTTTGCGATCTTGGGTCTGCGTGCCCTGTACTTCCTGCTCTCGGGTCTGCTCGAGAAGTTCCACTACCTGTCCAAGGGTCTGTCGATCATCCTCGCCTTCATCGGTGTGAAGCTGATCATGCAGGCCAGCCACAAGGTGATCAGCACGTCGATCCCCGAGATTCCCTCACTGGTCAGCCTCGCGGTAATCATCGTGGTGTTGGCAGGCTCGATCATCCTGAGCCTCAAGAAACCGCTACCGGAAGCGCCTGACGCCGAGGAGGTTGCGTCCGGTGACACTCCGGTCGAGCTCGAGAAGGCAGGAAGTGATGCCGCGGCAGAGGCTTCCGGCATCGAACTCGCGGCCGGCGATCGCGATGATGACGACGACAAGGTGGATGCTCGCAGTAGGAGCTGACACCTGATCGGCTGAACCGAATCGGAAAGGGAGACCACACAACGAGGTGTGGTCTCCCTTCTCGTTTCTCACGACTCTCGCGATAAAACAGACCACTGATCGGGAAGGTGTGTTCTCACTCGGCCGGGGGCGATCTACCTTGGCGAATGCCCGACGTCCGAGATCAGGAGTGCCCATGACAATTCACGCGGAAGTCGTCACGATGCTGGCCACGCTCAACGCCGCATTTCCGGACGTCACCAGCTTCGAGCCGTCGGAGTTACGTGCTCTGCTTCGGAATCGACGAGTCCCGCTGGAACGGCTTCCCGATATGCGTGCGGTCGAAGATCTCGCAATCGACGGCCCCGGGGGAAATATGTCGATGCGCGTCTACCGCCCGCACACTTCCTCCGACGCCATTCCGCTGATCGTCTTCGCTCACGGCGGAGGCTTCGTGTTCTGCGACCTGGACAGCCATGACGAATTCTGCCGGTCCATGGCGCAAGGTGTCGGCGCCGTTGTGGTCTCCGTCGATTATCGTCTGGCCCCTGAACATCCCGCACCGGCAGCACACGACGACGTCTATGCCGCAGTGGAGTGGGCAGCGAAGCACGCGGCAAAGTACGGCGCAGACCCGAGCAGGATCGTGCTTGCCGGCGACAGCGCCGGTGGCAATCTTGCTGCGACAGTTGCCATCGCCGCCCGCGATCGTGGAGGTCCGGCGGTTGCGGCGCAAGTTCTCATCTATCCCGTGGTCGACGACGATTTCGAGACCGAGTCCTACCGTCTCTACGGCACCGATCACTACAACACCACCACTGCCATGAAGTGGTACTGGGACCAATATGCGCCCGAGCGCCGAGATGACGTGCGGGTGATACCTACTCGGGCAGAGTCGTTCGCCGATCTTCCCGCGGCCGTCATCGTGACAGCTGAGCTGGATCCGCCGTGCTCGTCCGGCGACGAGTACGCGAAACTGCTTGCCTCGGCCGGCGTCCCAGTGCAGCATCATCGCTTCGACGGGCTGTTTCACGGGTTCCTCACTATTCCGTCGTTGTCGCTCACGGAACCGGCACGCCGGAAAGTTTGGGCGATGATCCGCGAGGCGTCAGCCGTCACTCGGTAGGATCTCGTCGCTCAATTCGCCGAAGGTATGACAGATTCTTTCCCGCACAATGGCTTCGGTGCATTCGGGGTCAAACCATCGATCAACGACGCCCCAATGGATCGGATGGTCGAGGTATTGGGTCTGCAGTGACTCGAGATCGGTGAACTCCTGCTCCCACACGTGGGTCCACGGTGCTTCGTCACATGCAGATGTTGCGCCGGTCGCCGCGCTCACTCGACTGAGACGCCAGGCAGTGATTGACGAGATATGCCCGGGCATCTTCAGCAAGTCACTTTCGAAGCGTTCGATCGCGTCCTCGGGGGTATGGGGTGCAACGCGAATGAGCAGCGCTCGGTACACCCCGTTCGGTCCGGTGGCGCGCGA
This sequence comes from Rhodococcus sp. IEGM 1409, assembly GCF_030056735.1. GTDB lineage: Bacteria > Actinomycetota > Actinomycetes > Mycobacteriales > Mycobacteriaceae > Rhodococcus_F. The sequence goes on along the minus strand of NZ_JASHKN010000009.1, from coordinate 18,250 downwards.
GCGACCCTCGGTTCCGGAAGCGTACTCGGCGCCGTGAAAGCGCTCGACGGCGTCGTGGTGAAGCCCGGCGTCAACGGCCCCTCGAGCGGCCTGCCATGACGCTTCGTCCTCGAACTGGAGATGCATGATCAGATCTCCGCCGTTGATGACGCCGGGCAGTGTGGCGGTGACGAGATGGCGAACTGATCCCGAAAGTTTTGCCATGGCTGCAATGGTGTTCATCGCATCGGCCCAGCCGTCCGAGTCCGTGCTGTCGGCAGCAAAAACCACCCTTGTGACGTTATACATCGACCAGTCCCTCGACGTCGTCGGCAGTGGCAGCCATGGTGCGGCTTCGTTCGGCAATGAGCGGAGCCATTGCGTCCCACCATCGCCTAAAAGTGGTGTCACCGCGGCTCGAACGAGTCATCGCCCACCAACCGGCGGTCCCTTCGACGGTCCACGTGATCGTGACGATGTTGGACTCGTCCGCGGACCACAGCGGCGGACTGACAAGTATGTTGTCGAGAGTCAGGTTGCGGCGACTAGCATTCGGCAGGTAGCCGGCGCGAAATTCGTCGACAAACTTCTTCCCACATCCGGGATTCGTGACTATCCGGTCGATCACGTAGAGCGTCTCACCTGCCATCTGCGCAGGCTACGGTGCGCCTAACACCCTGCGGTACCACCGATCTCACGCAGCGGGAGGTTGTTCTGCGGGGGCTGGGGAACGTGCCGGGCGCAGACCAAGCCACCCGACCAAACCGACGAGGGCGAAGGCCACGGCGGCGGTCACGAACGTCACGGTGAAGGCGGATTCGCTGGGCAGCGCGGCTACACCCTCGGGCAGGTTCGCGATGGTCATCGAGGCGAGAATCGTGGTCACCACTGCACTGCCCATGGCGCTACCGGTGGAACGGGAGATCGAGTTGATGCCGTTGGCTATTCCACTCTGGCGATGCGGAACACTCGACATGATGATCGCGGGCATGGCCGCGTAACCCAGGCTGACGGCGGCGCCGATCACGATGCCGGCCCCGATGACCGAGGCGGTGTGCGTGTGGTCGTACGCGAGCCAGGCGAACGGCACCGCACCACAGATCGCGGTGAGTCCCAGGACGAAGCGTGGCCCGCGCACTCTGATGAGGCGCCCACCGATCGGTGCTGCGATCAGCGAGGCAATCGCTCCCGGCAGTAGGAATTCCACCGACGCACGCAGAATGCTGGCGTCGAATCCGTATCCCGTGAGGGCGCGGGGAAGCTGTGCGAGATAGGAGATGCCCAGGAAGTTGGCGAACATTCCGAAGCCCACCATGACCCCCGCCAGATTCGCCATCATCACAGGCCGGTGGACGAACATCCGCATGTCGACCAGTGGTTCGTCGACGATCCTCTCGATCCAGACCCAGACTGCGAACATCACGATCGAGGCCAGGAAAACACCGATGGTCAAGGGCGAGAACCAACCCCATTGGTGGCCTTGCGAAATCGACAACAAGAGCAGGAGGAGTGCAGCGCCCAGGCTCAGTGCACCGATGACGTCGACGCGGCCGCCGCTCTTGTGCTTGGTTGCCGGCACCAGCGTGATGACGGCGATCAAGGCCAGCAACGCGAACCCGGTTGCCATCCAGAAGGCGTTGCGGTAGTCGGCATCCGGAGCCGATGTGAGCAGTCCGGTGGCCACGAGGGCGAGGCCGCTGCCGAATGCAAGAGTTCCGCTGACCAATGCCATCGCGCCGGGAAGCTTGTGTGGGCGAACCTCTTCGCGTAGGACCGAAAGAGCCAGCGGGAAGATGGCGGTGGCGGTTCCCTGTAGGACGCGTCCGAGAATGAGAAGTGGCAGATTGTGTGCCAGCGCGGCGACGATCGAACCGATGACCATGACGATCAGAACGCCGACCAGCGTGCGCTTCTTGCCGTGCTGATCGCCGTAGCGGCCCAACAGGGGAGTGAAGACGGCAGCGGAAAGCAGGGTTGCCGTCGTCACCCAGCTGATGCCAGCCGACGATGCGCCCAGATCGGACTGAATGCGTCCCAAAATCGGAACGGGCAGCGTCTGCATCATCGAGACGATCATCGCGGCCAGGCTGAGGGCCCCGATGATGATGGCCTCGCGGCGCGGTGATGCTACGACGGATACATCCGGGGTGTCGCAGACCGTTGGCTGCGTAGCACTGTCGGTCGTCACTGAATTCGTCAAGTGGGTCCTTCTCGGGAATTACAAGAGAAAATGCTTAATGTGGCGAAGTAATTTTCTCTGGATGGTAAGTCCGCGAGATCGATCCCGTCAATGCTGGTCAGTGAGCCCCTGGGATGCGCCTGGTATTTGTCGGACTAGCTCGGTGTTTGTCGGACTAGAAGGGGTAGACCGGGAGTGTGCTCTGGGCCGTCACCCACTGCGTTTCGGTGAAGGCGTCGAGGTTTGCGCCGATACCGCCGACGCGGCCACCGTTACCCGAAGACGCCATGCCGCCGAACGGGATGACGGCTTCGTCGCCGACCGTCTGATCGTTGATGTGTACGAGGCCGGTGGGGATCTGTTGGGCGAGTTCGAGTCCGCGCATGGCGTCGGAGGTCAGAATGCCCAGCGACAATCCGTATTCGGAATCGTTGGCTATGGCGACGGCTTGTTCGACGGTGGCAAAAGAGGTCACCGGTGCGACCGGCCCGAAGACCTCGTCGGCGAAAGCCGGCGCGGTCAGTGGGGTGTCGGCCAGCACAGTGGGCCGGTAGAAGAGATCCTCGTAGGTACCACCGGCAGCCAGTTTTGCTCCGGCCGCGATGCTTCCGGTGACCAGGGAGTGGATGTGGTCGCGTTGTTTGGCGTCGATGATGGGGCCGAGTGCGACCTGACCGGTGAACGGGTCGCCTACCGGAAGCTTGTCGGCGCGTTCGGCAAGGAGTGCGGTGTAGTCGGCGGCGATACTTTCGTGGACCAGTTGACGGCCGGTGGTCATGCAGATCTGCCCCTGGTGCATGAACGATCCGAAAGCGCCGACAGATGCAGCCTTTTCGAGGTCGACGTCGTCCATGACGATCAGCGCATTGTTGCCGCCGAGTTCCAGATGCGCGCGTTTGAGGTGACGGCCCGCCAGTTCGCCGACAGCGCGTCCTGCCCGGGTCGACCCGGTGAATGCGATGACGCGAACGCTCGGATGAACCACGATTGCCTCACCGGCGTCAGCGCCGCCCGGCAGCATGCTGAACACCCCGGCGGGCAAGCCGGCTTCTTCGAAGATGCGAGCGAGAACCACACCGCCACAGATCGCCGTGCGCGGGTCTGGCTTGAGTATCACCGAATTGCCCAGTGCCAGTGCGGGAGCGACTGCACGAATCGACAGGATGATCGGAAAGTTGAAAGGTGCGATGACGCCGATAGTTCCGACGGGTACGCGACGAGAGAAGCTCAGCCGAGGTTGCTCCGAGCGCAGTACCTCACCCACCGGGTGTGCGGCCAGGGCTGCGGCGTTGTAGCACTCTTCGGCAGCGGTATGGGTTTCCAGTCCGGCCTTGGCCGGGATGCTGCCGGCCTCACGAATCACCCATTCGCCGATTTCGTCGGCGTACTGCTCGAACAGGTGACCGGCGCGGCGAAGAACGGCGGCGCGTTCGGTGTAGGGGCGTGCTGCCCAATCCTTCTGAGCTGCAGTCGCTTTTGCTGCAGCGGCTGCCACGTCGTCGGGGGTTGCCATGCCCACTGTCGTCAACTGCTTGCCCGTGGCCGGTTCGACGACAATGCGATCGTCGGCGCTACCGCGGACCCATTCACCGTCGAAGATCTTCGATTCCCACACAGGTTCGCTCAACAAACTCGACATGGCCGCTCCTCGGGAAAGGGATGCGACTGCGCGCCGCATCACATGGTTACCCACCACGTTGCTCTGTGAGGAGGCCTATCGCCATCACACTTTCATTCAGTGAAAGACGGGTTCATCGCGTCCTTGAGTGCTTGGATCAGATCGGCGAACTCGGTGGAGTAGGTAATACCGCTGCGGGTCACCCCGGACACCGGAATTCGCAAGCGGCCGTGCGATTCTCGCATGAAGCTGATTCCAGCACGCGGAGATTCGCCTGCGGTGATCGAATACAGCAGGGTCCAGGCGCGAGGGTTGGTGATCACGTCCAGCGTGGCGGTGTGATCGCTCGGAATTGCGGGGCCCAGTTGTACGCGTCGATCGATTTCGCGGAACGCGTCCTCGACCACCTTGTGGATGAGCACCTGACTTTGGCGTGGCGGCAAGAGCAGGGGATATGCGGCCAGATCGTTGAGGTCGACGCTTTGCTGACCGGCCAAGGGGTGCCGGCTCGACATGACGACCAAGAGGTCCTCCACGCCGAGGTCCAAAGGCTCGAGCCCGGGGCGGTCGACGCCGCCGCGAATCAGTGCGATGTCCGCGTCACCGGAGGCTACGGCGTCCATGCGGTGGGCAAAACTCTTGATGACGAACTCGACGTCCAGGTCGGGATGAAGTTCGCGCACGTGCGCGATGGCGTCCAGCGTCTGAGTGGCAAAGCTCATGTTTCCGGTGATCCGGATCCGGGCTCTGGGGTCGCGTGCGACGGAGTACGCCATCGTTTCGAGGCTGAGGACTTGCTGCGCGATGGGCACCAGCCGCGATCCTGCCGGGGCCAGGCGAACAGCTCGGGTGGAGCGTTCGAAGAGCGTCGCGCCCAGTTCCTTCTCCAGTCGCGCGACCTGGTGGCTGATCGCCGACTGCGAGATGAAGCAGCGCTCGGCAGCTCGACTGAAGCTCAGTTCCTCGCTCACGACGAGGAAGTACTTGAGTTGGCGGAAGTCCATGAGGACAGCTTACTTATGAGCAATCGAGATAACAGTCTTGCGAATACTCCAGCTAGCTGGACCGGACCCATGATCAGTCCATACCGTAATAGTCATACTTTCAATTTGGTTGAGGAGACTTGTTGTGGATAGAACAGCTGCGGGTCGCGCAGACATCGACGCGACTGGACACGAGCAGACTCAGGTAGTGATCGTCGGTTCGGGATTCGGAGCCCTCGCCGCGGCCAAGACCCTCGCGAAGTCCAAGACGCCGTTCGTCCTCATCTCCGCCACCACCGAGCACCTCTTCCAGCCGCTGCTCTACCAGGTGGCGACGGGTGTTCTGTCGGCCGGCGAGGTCGCTCCGCCCATCCGCACGATCCTGCAGAAGTACCCCAACGCCGACGTGCGCCTCGGCCGCGTCGTCGAGGTCAACGCCGAAGAGAACACCGTCGTCTACGAAGCCTCGGGCACCCGCCATACGCTCGGGTACCGCTCGCTCATCGCAGCCACCGGTGCCACGCAGGCGTACTTCGGTCATGACGAGTTCGAGAAGGTCACCTACAAGCTCAAGACCGTCGAGGACGCCGAGGTACTGCGCAAGCAGATCCTGCGCTGCTTCGAAGAAGCCCACACCACCAACGACGCGCTGGTTCGCCGCAACCTGCTCAGCTTCGTTGTCGTGGGTGCAGGCGCGACCGGCGTCGAGCTCGCCGGACAGATCAAGGAACTGGCGCGTCGCTACTTTGCGAAGGCCATCAACAACATCAGTGCCGACGAGGTCACGGTCACCATGGTCGAAGGCGCCGGCGTTGCGCTTCCGGCATTCGGCGGCAAGCTCAGTGAGTACACGCAGGCCTCGCTCGAGAAGTCGGGTGTCGAGGTGGTCCTCAACACCATGGTCACCGCCATCGACGAGCACGGTGTCACCGTCTCTTCGGCAAAGACCAAGGAAGAGAAGCGCATCGACGCCGAGACCGTCATCTGGTCAGCCGGTGTTCGCGCCAACGACTTCGCCGCAGTGCTCGGCGAGGCAACCGGTTGTGACAGTGACCGCGCAGGTCGTCTGCTCATCAATCCGGACTTGACCGTCGGCGGGTTTGCCAATGTCTTTGCCATCGGCGACATGACTTCGCTGAACGGTCTTCCGGGCCAGTCGCCCGTCGCGATGCAGGGTGGCCGTCACGCCGCGAAGACTGTGAACGGAAAGGTCAAGGCCGGCACGCCTTTCAAGTACTTCGACAAGGGCAGCATGTCGATCATCAGCCGATTCAGCGCTGTATGTCGCGTCCGCAAGGTCGAGTTCAAGGGCACGATCGCCTGGTTCATGTGGCTGGCCGTGCACGTGATGTACCTGGTGGGCTTCCGCAACCGGTACGTCGCTGTGATGTCGTGGTTCGGTTCGTTCATCGGCCACCGTCGTCCGCACTTCCATTACGCGCAGGAGCCGATGAAGATCGAGGCCGCGCCGCCGGTGACCGAACGCGAACCGGAATTGGCGCACTCCGCGTAGCTCCGCACCGCCTGAACGCGTTTCGCCTGATGTCAGTCACACTGTGTGAATGGCATCAGGCGACCGTTCGTTGATCGGCCGGGCATTTGTGGTGCTCGGTGCCTTCGATGCGACGTCTCCTCGGTTGACTCAATCGGAGATCAGTCGCCGCACCGATCTGCCGCTGCCCACCGTCCATCGACTGTGTGGGCAGTTGGTGGCTGCCGGCGCCCTCGAGCGTCGGAGCGACGGCAAATATCAGGTCGGAGTCCGATTGTGGGAGATCGGCGCTCTTGCTCCCGGCGCTCACGGCCTACGGCAGGTGGCGTTGCCGTTCCTCGAAGACCTGTACGAGGTCACCCGGGAGAACGTGCAGTTGGTTGTCCGTGAGGGTACCGAGGCTCTGTACCTCGAGCGCTTGTCCTCGCGTAGCGCCGTCACCGTGGTCGGCCGCGCCGGCGGTAGGTTGCCGTTGCATGCGTCCAGTGGTGGATTGATTCTCCTGGCGCACGGCGGAACCGAGCTTCTCGACGACGTCCTCCGAGCCGGTCTCGAGGCGTTCACTCCCAAAACCATTACGTCCGAGCGGATTTTGAGAGCAACTCTCGACGAGATCAGACGCAACGGTTTCGTGGTGTGTCGTGAGTATCTGAACGTCGGAACCCTTGCCGTCGCCGCTCCGGTCCGCGAAGCCGGGGGCAATGTTGTCGCAGCGGTATCGACAGTTGTTCCGGTGGAGCAGGATCCGGCTCCTTTACTACCGGCCTTGGCCGCGGCTGCTCGCGGAATATCACGCGGGCTTGGTGGCGGCGGGCTTCGTTAGTCATTTTCGGTCTTTCACTGAGTGAAATTGCAGCTGTTCAGGGGAGCGGTCGTGGTTGAGGGTGGTCTCAATCGCCACTCACCTCAGGAGTTCTCTGTATGTCTTCGTTGCGCACCCAGGTCGGAATCGTCGGTGGTGGTCCCGCCGGGTTGATGCTCTCGCATCTCTTGCATCTGAAGGGGATCGATTCGATCGTCCTGGAATGCCGCACCCGTGACGAGGTAGAAGGCACCATTCGTGCGGGTGTGCTCGAACAGAACACCGTTGATCTCATGGTCGAGACCGGACTCGGTGACCGACTGAAGCGAGAGGGTCTCGAACATCACGGAATCGAGTTGCGATTCGGTGGGCGAGGGCACCGTATCGCGTTCGACGAACTGACCGACGGGCGCGCAGTCACGGTGTATCCGCAGCACGAGGTGCTCAAGGATCTGATTTCGCGACGCCTCGCCGACGGCGGGGACATTCGTTTCGGGGTGTCCGACGCGCGAGTACACGATCACGAGTCAGATCGCCCGAGTATTACTTTCGTCGACTCGGACGGAAGCGACCAGAAGCTCGAGTGCGTCCTGGTGGCCGGTTGCGACGGGTCACGCACCGAATCGCGAAAGCTGATTCCCGAACCGTCGGTCCGCACGGATCATTTCCGGCAGTATCCCTTCGCGTGGTTCGGCATCCTGGCCGAGGCGCCGCCGTCATCGGAAGAATTGATCTACGCCAACCACGAGCGTGGGTTTGCACTGATCAGCACACGGACACCCGAGGTGCAGCGTCATTATCTTCAGGTCGACCCGGACGACTCCGTGGACAACTGGTCCGACGACAGAATCTGGGACGAGCTGCACATGCGGGTCGACGGTGAGGGCGCAGAGATCAAGGACGGCAAGATTTTTCAGAAGTCGATCCTACAGTTCCGCAGTTTCGTGTGTGAGCCGATGCAGCACGGCAACCTGTTTCTTGCAGGAGATGCGGCGCACACTGTGCCGCCGACCGGCGCGAAGGGAATGAATCTCGCGATTGCGGACGTCTACGCCCTGGCAAAGTCCATGGACAGTTTCTTCGCCTCGTCCGACCGAAAGATGTTGGACGGGTACACCGAAACGGTGTTGCCGCGTGTGTGGCGGACGCAGCACTTTTCGTGGTGGATGTCGTCGATGCTCCATCGCTTGCCGGACGACAGCGGTTTCGGGCATCGTCGTCAGTTGGCTGAGTTGGACATGGTCACGCGCTCGGTGGCCGGACGAACATTGATCGCCGAGAACTATGTCGGAACGCCCTTGACCTAGAGGGCTGTTCGCAGGTTGAACAGTGTGCAATCAGGGGAGCGGGTGCCTTGATGGTGTACCAATTGCCAACCGTTCGGTGCTCGACGCCACAAGGATGTGCGCCGCGCGCGACGCATGCCACGAACTGAATCCCACTGCGTGAGAACGTATCCGTCGTCGATGATTCGACCGGTCATGTTGTGAACTTCGATGCCGTCGCCGTCGATCGGTTCGTTCCGCAGTGATTCTACGGTCGACGGGAGGTCCCAGACGCTGCCCGACGCGCCTATCTCGATGAAGTCGTCGGCAAGCAATGCGAGCACACGTGCGCGGTTGCGCCTGCATTCGACAGTTTGCAATTCCCGCTCCAGGGCGAGGACTTCCCCGACGTCGGTTCGTGGGGTCATGGATGCTCCTCTGTGTACATATTACGGCGAGCACGATGTCGATCGTGATCATCCCAGAGGTCGGCGCCACGCTTCCAACATCCGTTCTCGGAGACTGTCATAGATGGGGGCCGACCCTGCCAAGGTAGCGACGAATACCGCTGCGGCCGTGGCCGCGAGCATCGGGACCAGCGTCGACGTCACCGCTGTCATCTCGACCACGATCACGATGCCGGTGAACGGTGCGCGTACTACGGCGCCGAAAAACGCGGCCATGCCTACGGTGGCCATGGTGATCGTGAGTCCGGCGCCTACTCCGGGCACGAAACTCGACAGTCCGGTGAAGATCGACCCCCACAGTGCGCCGAGTGCGAGTAGGGGAGCAAAGAGTCCGCCGGGAGTTCCAGCGGCGTATGACAGCGGGCCCGTGAAGAACCGAACTGCCAAGTACAGCAGCAGAATCGGCAGAACGAAGGTCCTTCCGCCGACGATTGTCTGTGCAAGAACGTCGCCGCCCCCACTGGCCAGTGGGTCGAGGAACAGCGTCAGGCCGATGACGGCGCCGATCGTTGCGCCGATGACTGTCGGCGGGATCCTGTCGAGTCGTGCAACGATATCGAGTAGTCCCAGAATCAAGCGGTTGTACGCGATACCCAGTAGTCCCGTGAGGATTCCGAAGACGACAAACAGTGGCAAGAGTGCGAGTTGAGGTGTGGGCGCAGTGCCGACCTCGAAATCGGGTTGATCGCCGATGACAAGTCGTGCACAACCCACCGCGACCGAAACACCGAAAAGCGTTGGCAGAACGGTACGCAGCCGGAACGAGTGCGTCACCTCCTCGCAGACGAACAGTGCGCCGGCGATCGGCGCGTTGAACGCGACGGCGAGTCCTGCTCCGGCCGTGGACGTTTGCAGCATGGCGATGTCAGGTTCGGTAAGGCGGGCCCATCGTCCCGTTTCTGCTCCGATTGCCGCACCCATGTGGACGGTAGGGCCTTCGCGGCCGAGAACCAGACCCGAGCCGATCGCCAAGAGGCCGCCGATGAATCTGGCGGGTACGAGATCGATTCCCGGCGGTCTCGCTTCACCGCGGGACACCGCCTCTACGTGCTGGATACCGCTCCCCTTTGCGAGGGGTACTCGTCTGACGATCAGCACGGCAAGGGCGGTGCACAAGGCCACCAGGACGACCGGCACGAGCCACCCGACATACGGAACGTGATGTGCCCAGTTCACGATCGTCTGACGAAGTTCGTCGGCCCGGATCAGACACCATCGGAACGCGCCGCCGACAAATCCGACCGCGACGCCGGCGACCGCAGCGAGTAGACACAGCAAACCTAGCCCGCGCTTGGAGTCACGCGGTTCGGCGGCGACATCGTCCTCGGTCATCGTGATCAGCCCTACCTGATGGTCACAACTTTCGGCAGGTGAATTGAGCCTTCCTCACCTTGGACGGTAACCCATCCCGATTCCGGGAGGGTTATATCGCGGGTTGTACCGCCGCGTCACAATTCGGTGAGCAGACTGATTCCGAGAACTGTCATCATCACGGCGATCAGAGCGTCGAGAACCCGCCAGGCGCTGGGTTTTGCAAAAAGCGGTGTAAGTAGACGCGCGCCGTAACCGAGGGCGCTGAACCAGACTGCACTTGCGGTGACGGCGCCGACTGCAAACCACCACCGCCCGATCTCGCCGCGACCGTTGGCAATTGAACCCATCAGCACAACGGTGTCGAGATAGACGTGTGGATTCAACCAGGTGAGTGCCAATGCCATCGTGACGGCGGTAAGCCTCGACCCGTTGCCATGTTGATCCGGTGCCAACGTCTGCGGTCGAAGTGCTCGTTTGGCGGCGAAGATTGCATAGCTGAGAAGAAAAAGGGCACCGGCGATGCGAACGAACGTGATCAGTGACGGTGCGTGTTCGAGGAGGGCCCCGATTCCGCTGATGCCTGCAAGGATCAGAATTGCGTCTGAGACGGCGCAGACTGCGACGATCGGGAGTACGTGCGAGCGCGTCAGGCCTTGGCGAAGAACGAATGCATTCTGTGCGCCGATTGCGACGATCAGAGAGAGTCCGACTCCGAAACCGACGAGGGCCGACGCAGGGTCGGTGGTGCTGAGCATGTTGTCGAGCCTGCCGCCCAGATGTCAATCAGTCCAGCTAATGATTCTTAGGATGCATCAGGGTAGCTTCAGATTATGCTGGATTTCGAGCAACTGAGGGCATTGCACGCTGCGGTCGACGAAGGGACCTTCGACGCGGCGGCGCGAAAGTTGCACATCACGCCGTCCGCGGTCAGTCAACGGATCAAAGCTCTCGAGACCTCTGTGGGCCGGATCCTGGTGCAGCGCACCAAACCCATCAGGGTTACCGATTCCGGACGGGAAGTCTTGCGTCTTGCCCGTCAGATAGATGCCCTCTCGCGCGATACCGTGCGAGAACTCGGCCTTGAAAATGGTTCGGGAACATTCGCCCGCGTCTCTATCGCGGTCAACGCCGATTCGCTGTCCACCTGGGTTCTGGGTGCTCTGGCGGAGTTCACGCACGAGGTCAGTTTCGACTTCCACCTCGACGATCAAGACCACACCACCGAACTGTTGCGCGACGGCTCGGTCATGGCCGCTGTCACGTCGGTCGCGTCGCCGATTCAAGGGTGTTCTTCCAGTCGGCTCGGAATAATGCGGTATCGGCCGATGGCGAGCGCGGAGTTCTGCCGTCGTTGGTTTGCGGATGGTGTTACGGCCAAATCTCTTTCGGCCGCGCCGCTGGTGGTGTTCAATCGGAAGGATCTCTTGCAGGATCGGTATCTCGATCAAAAAGTCGGCCATCCCGTCGATCCGCCCCGCCATCTTGTTCCTTCGTCGGCAGATTTTGCGGACGCGGTTCGGCGGGGATACGGCTGGGGGTTGATTCCGGACCTGCAGCGAGGCGACGACGAGCGTTCCGGGGAGCTGATCGGATTCGATCCGGACTTCGTGGACGACGTTCCGCTGTATTGGCAGCAGTGGAAACTGTCGTCGCCCGTCTTGCGCCGGATCTCCGAGGTGGTGACCCGACGCGCTCACGAGGTGTTGCATCAGCCTTTGATCTGACGTGCGCCGCACATGCGGCGTTGTGCTCCGGGAACAAAGAACCTGGACAAGTTGATCTCCTGGGACCGTTTCTTCGACCACGGGACACCGATAGTGTTTTGAGTCACATACGAATGAAAGGTGCTGACTCTCGTGGCGGACATCGGATATCTGGCTTGGGATCTTGCAGAGAAGTACGGGAAGAAGCCGTGCCTGCGGGACGACCACGTCGAACTCACGTATGAGGAGTTCGCAGATCGCACGGAAGCCGTTGCCGCGCAATTGGCCGGACTCGGAATCGGACTCGGTGACGTGGTGGCGATCATGCTGCCCAATCGCGTCGAGTTGCTGATCGCGATCATGGCTGCTTGGCGCATCGGTGCTGCAGCTACACCCATCAATCCGATGTTCACTGCGAACGAAGCGGACTACCAGATCGCGGACTCCGGTGCCGAGTTGGTCATCACCGCCACTGCCGACGCGCCCTCGGGTGGCCGTGCAGTGTTGGTCGTCGACGATTTGGCGACAGTGCCGCCGACGGATCCCCGGCCCGGAATCGATGTTGCAGCAGACGATCTGGCTTTGCTCATCTACACCAGCGGCTCCACCGGACGGCCCAAGGGTGTCATGCTCTCGCATGCCAACCTGCAATCCATGGCTTCGTCGATGGGCAAGAACATCGGTGTCACCGGCGCAGATCACTGCCTGCTGATCCTGCCGCTGTTCCATGTCAACGCGATCTGCGTCAGCGTCTTGACGCCCTTGCTCGTCGGCGGACAGGTGAGTGTCACCGGGAAGTTCTCGGTGTCGAGATTCTTCGGCGACGTTGCGCGGCTTCGTCCCACGTATTTCTCGGCGGTGCCGGCAATCTACGCGATGCTGACCTCACAGCCGGAAGACGCGTCGGTCGACACGTCCTCTTTGAGGTTCGCCGTGTGTGGTGCGGCCCCGATCAGCAAGGAACTCCTCGAACGCGCTGAGCAGCGTTTCGGTTTCGTGATCGTGGAGGGGTACGGACTTACCGAAGGGACCTGTGCGTCGGCCTGCAATCCTGTCGAGGGTGTGCGCAAACTCGGCACGGTCGGACCGGCGCTGCCCGGCCAGCAGATTGCGATTCTCGCCGAGGACGGAACCTTTGCGCCCGTCGGCACCGCCGGAGAGGTGGTCATCAAGGGCGACAACGTGATGCGCGGCTACCTGGGCAAGCCGGAGGAGACCGCGAAGACCGTCAAGGACGGTTGGTTGCACACCGGTGACGTCGGTGTCCTCGACGAGGACGGCTACCTGACGCTGGTGGACCGCATCAAGGACATGATCATCCGCGGGGGCGAGAACATCTACCCCAAGGAGATCGAAAACTCGCTCGCCACACATCCTTCCGTGCTGGAAGCCGCCGTCATCGGGGCCCCGCACCAGGTCTACGGAGAGGTGCCAGTTGCCTATGTTGTTGCCTACCCTGATGCACCCGTCACCGAAGACGAACTGCTCGAACATGTCACGGCCTTGCTCACCCGAGTGAAGGTGCCAGTGGCGATCTACGTCGTCGACACGCTTCCCCGAAACCCGGTGGGCAAGATCGACAAACCTGGAATGAGACGAGCATTGAGCGCAACTCCCGCTCACTAGTCCCTTCCCAGTAGTACCAGCACAACTCGACGACGTCCGTCGAGTCGATCCGTCATGCCCACATTCCGTATTTCAGGAGCACATCATGGGATTCAAAGAAGGAAACTTCCCTCCCGTCGATCCGGCAACGTTCATGGACAAGCCGTTTCTCGAGCGTCTGCGTGACATGTCCACGCACTGGGTGGATTACGGCTTCGGCACGCCGAAGATGGTCCACACCGTCTACATCATGAAATTGTTGTTTCTCTACCTGGCAGCTGGAACCGCTGTTGCCACTTTGACTTCCGGCCTCTCGTGGTTCGACATCGGATCGTGGTGGAACCAGCCGATCATCTACCAGAAACTCATCATCTGGACGATGATGCTCGAGATGCTGGGCTTGGCAGGATCCTGGGGCCCGCTCGCCGGCCACTTCAAACCGATGACTGGTGGAGTTCTCTACTGGACCCGCCCCGGCACCATTCGCCTGCCACCGTGGCCGGGCAAGGTGCCGCTCACCTCGGGTGACACCCGCACGATGTTCGACGTATTCATCTACGTTGCCGCAGTTGCGAATCTTCTTGTTGCGGCAGTACTTCCGGGCGTGCAGACCGCCGGAATCGATTCGGCCTTCGCTGACAGTGCCGGACTGGTACGCCCGACGGTCTTGTACTCCTTCCTGGTACTCATGGTGATTCTCGGGTTGCGTGACAAGGTGCCCTTCATCGCTGCACGTAGCGAGCAGTACCTGCCGGCAATCTTGTTCTTCACGTTCCTGCCCTTCGTCGACATGATCCTGGCACTCAAACTGCTGATCGTCATGGTGTGGATCGGTGCCGGTGTCTCGAAGTTCGGTCGCCACTTCTCGCTGGTGGTTCCCCCGATGCTCAGCAACACGCCGTGGATCCCGTCGAAGAAGATCAAGCGTGCGCACTACCGGAACTTCCCGGAGGATCTGCGGCCTTCGCACCTGGGCGGCGGCGTCGCACACGTGGCCGGAACGATGGTCGAAATCGTCACCCCGTTGATACTGCTGTTCTCGACGAACAAGACCCTCACGATCCTTGCCGTGATCCTCATGGTCGGATTCCACCTGTTCATCGCGTCGACCTTCCCGCTTGCCGTCCCACTCGAATGGAATCTTCTGTTCGCTTACGCCGCGGTCTTCCTGTTCCTCGGATTCCCGGCGTGGGACGGCTACGGACTCGGCGCCATGTCGTCACCGTGGATCACCGCGGGAATTGTTGCAGCCCTTGCCTTCTTCCCGATTCTCGGAAACCTTCGACCCGATCTGGTGTCGTTCCTGCCGTCGATGCGTCAGTACGCCGGCAACTGGGCATCTGCGACGTGGGCTTTCGCGCCGGGCGCCGAAGCCAAGATCGACCAGTACATCAAGCGTCCGTCGCCGGATACCCGCAATCAGTTGATGACGATGTACCCCGAGGACGTGTCCGACGTCGTTCTGCATCAGTTGTTGGGCTGGCGTTCCATGCACAGCCAAGGGCGTGCGCTGTTCTCTCTGATGATCAGGCACCTCGGCGAGGACATCAACACGTACTCGCTGCGGGAAGCCGAGTTCATGTGCAACTCCATCGTCGCCTTCAACTTCGGTGACGGCCACCTGCACGACGCGAAGCTGATCGCCGCCATTCAGCGTCGCTGCAACTTCGCACCCGGTGAGTTCCTGGTGACCTGGATCGAATCGCAGCCCATCCACAAGGGAACGCAGGAGTACCAGGTGATCGATGCGGCTCTCGGCGTCGTCGAACGGGGGACGTTCAAGGTCGCCGACGCAGTTGCCGAACAACCGTGGTTGCCGAACGGGCCCATTCCGTTCGATGTTCAGTGGACACTGGACGTACGGGCCGACCGCGCGGCAACAGATCCGCAGGTTGTCTCCGAACCGAAGATGCGTACGAGGCTCAGCGGTAGCGAGCAAGAGGTGAGTAAGTGACAAAGGCCGTAGTCGTCGGCAGCGGGCCCAATGGGCTCGCTGCCGCGGTACACCTTGCACGTAGCGGTGTGGACGTGCAGGTGCTCGAGGCCGCCGACCAGATCGGCGGAGGCACCCGCTCCGGTCCGATCGACGTGCCGGGGTTGATCCACGATCACTGCTCGGCGTTTCACCCGATGGGCATCGGCTCGCCGTACCTGTCAAAACTGGACCTCGAGCGATACGGGCTGATCTGGCGATGGGCAGAGGTGGACTGTGCGCATCCGCTCGACAACGGCGACGCGGGTGTTCTGTACCGCTCGTTGGAGCAGACCGCGGCGGGGCTGGGCCCGGACGGGCAGCGATGGCAACGAATGTTCGGTGACTTGTCGGCGGGGTTCGACGCTCTGGCGTCCGACCTGATGCGCCCGATCGTCAACGTTCCGCGCCATCCGTTGCGGCTTGCGGCTTTCGGCCCGCGAGCACTACTTCCGGCAACCGTCACCGCGAAACTGTGGAAGACGGAGAAGGGCAGAGCATTGTTCGGCGGGGTCGCCGCGCACGCTTTCTATCCGCTCAACCGTCCGGCTACGTCGGCAGTGGGGCTGATGATCACGGCGGCTGGTCACCGCTACGGGTGGCCGGTCGCCGAGGGAGGTTCGCGTTCGATCACCGACGCCATGGCCGCGATGCTCCTCGATCACGGCGGCAAGATCGACACCGGCGTTCGGATACGCACGGCCTCCGAGATTCCTGACGCCGATGTTGTTCTGCTGGACGTCAATCCGGGGAGTGCGCTCGAAATCCTGGGCGATCGTCTTCCCGCTCGAGTGGCGAAGGCCTACCGAAAGTTCAAGCAGGCCCCCGGGGCCTTCAAGGTTGATTTCGCCATCGAAGGCCATGTGCCGTGGACCAATCCGGATTGCGCTCGGGCCGGAACAGTCCATCTGGCAGGTGGTTTCGAGGAGATCGTGGCAGCTGAGCGCGACACGAATTCAGGCCGTATGCCGGACCGACCGTTTGTACTCCTCGGTCAGCAATACCTGGCTGATCCCACCCGCTCTGCCGGGAACATTCATCCGTTGTACGCCTATGCCCATGTGCCTCACGGTTACGCCGGCGATGCTACGGAGGCGACAATTCGTCAGATCGAGAGGTTCGCACCGGGGTTCCGGGAACAGATCGTCGCGACGTCGAGTCGAAGTACCTCTGATCTG
The DNA here is from genome assembly GCF_030056735.1 of Rhodococcus sp. IEGM 1409. Lineage (GTDB taxonomy): Bacteria > Actinomycetota > Actinomycetes > Mycobacteriales > Mycobacteriaceae > Rhodococcus_F. The sequence goes on along the minus strand of NZ_JASHKN010000009.1, from coordinate 1,693 downwards.
GCACAGGACAATCCGAATCAGGTAGGCGGCGACATCATCGGAGGTGCCAACACCGAGCTGCAAGTTGTCTTGCGTCCGCGTATTGCAGTCGATCCGTACAGCACTGGGATCGCGGGCACGTACCTGTGTTCGGCCTCGACCCCGCCGGGCGCCGGAGCGCATGGAATGTGTGGGTACAACGCGGCCGAATCGGCTCTGAAGTACCTGCGGAGGAAGGGCGCGGAAGTTCTGTGAGTAGCCCATCGCACAAGGAGCGAGGCGCCGGAGCAATGCGGCGCCTCGCCCGGGTGCCTGCAGCCGCGGAGCCGGAAGTGCTTGCCGTGGTGGCCGAATTGGCCCGACGACTCGACGCGCGCAGCGCCGATATCGCGCGTGAGATGGCCATCATGATGGCTCACGAAATCGACCAGTTGGACGCAGATGCCAATTTGCTCGAAATGCTCGAAGCGAGCGTTCAGGGAAACATCACGACGATCATCCACGTATTGGCCAACGACATTCCGATCGATCATCTCCAACCCACGACTGCCGCAGTGGAATACGCTCTGCGGCTGGCGCAGCGGGACGTTCCGTCCAACTCTCTCGTTCGCGCCTACCACATGGGCCAAGGCGATCTGATGCGGATCTGTCACGACGAGATCAGCACACTGGACATTCCGGCACGACTCACATTGGCTGTCCTGAAACACACTTCGGACGTGGTCTACAGCTACATCGACTGGATCACGCTCTATGTTTTCGACGCATACGAGCGGGAACGCAGTCGATGGATGGCGGCGCAGGGAAACCTCCATTCGGCCGCGATCCACGCGCTCTTGTCCGGCACCAACGCAGATACCGCTGCTTTCGAAGCGGAGACCGGATACCGCCTTGGTCAGAACCACGTCGCCCTGGTGGTCTGGTCGACGTGGGATGCCGACGTCATGGGCATCAACACGCTGGACCGACTCGTACGCGATCTCGGCGCGGCGGCGGGAGCAGACAAGCCGCCGATCATCACCGCCATCGATCGACGCACGGTGTGGGCGTGGCTGCCCTTCGGTCGCCGGGTGCCTGCGGCGGATCCGGAAGTTCTCGCGGCGGCAGTGCCGTTGGACGGTGGCGCGCGGGTGGCAATCGGACTGCCAGGGTCAGGGGTCGAAGGGTTCAAACGATCTCACGAACAGGCCAATGCCGCCTATTCCGTTGCTGCCGTGCCGGATACGCCGCAGCGCCCCGTGGTGAGTTTCGGGGATCGAGGCGTAGCCGTGGTGTCTCTCCTTTCGGAGAACATCGATTCTACGAAGTCGTGGGTCTGGGAGGTACTTGGCCCGTTGGCGGAAGACACGCCTTCTGCTGCATCCTTGCGGACGACGCTGAGCGTGTATTTCGCCCATGGAGAAAGTCATCTGCACACGGCCAATTACATGAACTTGCACCGTAATACGGTGAAGTATCGCATCAACAAGGCTCTCGGTGATCCTGTCGCTGCGGGCCGAGACAAGTTGGATCTCGCTCTGGCCCTGCAGGTTTGTGAGTTGTTGGGTAGATCGGTCTTGCGCCCCGCGTGAACGCCGTAAGTTGTGGATGCGTCACGGCCTGTGGGCTCCGTATCGGGTGCTGATGTCCGATGCGGAGCCTGGCCGTGTTCTGTTGTGTCTGAGAAGCTGTTCTCAGGTTTTGAAGGTGGTGTTCGCCGGTCGCGGGTGCTGCT
>NZ_JASHKN010000008.1 GCF_030056735.1 Rhodococcus sp. IEGM 1409 | reverse complement strand
GACCGCCCGCCAACTGGGGTGGGGGGGGGCACCCGCGCGCCCCCCCCCCCACAGTACTGTTGCCGTCCTTGCCTGGCGTCGCTATCCGAGCAATCCGCTTCCCAGATAGTCGTTCTCGCTGCATCCCGGCGGAATGAGATACACCGCTGAACCGATCGGCGTCGTCCACTCGTTGAGTGCGTCGAAGTCGCTCAACCGCTGTTGGACCGGTAGATACTGCTCGGCGATGTCCCGTTGGAATGCTGCGAAGATCAATCCCGAGTTCGAGGTCTGCCCGCTCTCGGGTGCGTCGTCGTAGTTGTACGCCCGACGGAAGAACTGCTCCTTCTCGTGTGTCCGGTGAGCTCTGGCGATGTGTGATCCTGGCGGGATCACCGGAATGCCGAACTTGTCCGTGAGAGTGAAATCCGCTTCGTCGAATTCGCTGGTTCCGTTGAGCGGAGCGCCATTGGACAACGTGCGCCCCATGGTGAGTTCGCGCCCCGAGCGGTCGAGTTCGTCCCAGGTATCCATTTCCATACGAATGCGTCGCAGTACCAACGAGGTTCCACCCGCCAGCCACGATTGACCGGCGCCGTCGTGCCAGATCAGCGAATCGAAATCCACTGTTCCCGGAGCAGGATTGACCGTCCCGTCCACCTGGCCCATGAGATTGCGCATCGTGGTTCCCTCAGGCATGGTGCCGCGAGCGTTGCGGAATCCCTTTTGCGTCCATCGGATGGTCGTCAATGATCGGACGTTCTTGGTCAGGACTCGCACAGCGTGAGCAATGGTCACCGGATCGTCGCCGCAGATCTGCAGCAACAGGTCCGAGCCGCCCCATCGATCGTCAAGGCGGTCGATCGCGTAACTCGGCAACGGTTCGAACCAATCCGGTTGACGTGCCTGTAATCCCAGCTTGGAGAACAGGCCAGGGCCGTAGCCGACGGTGACCGTCAAGCGGGCCGGATCCACAGCCAGTTCCCGTTCGGTGTCCGCCAACGCCGGGTTGCCGGCGGTGAGCCGTGACGCGTCCTCGGACCACATCTTCATGATTCCGACGACTACAGCTCGATCGGTTCCCGGCAAGAGGTCGAACCCGATGAAGGTGCCGTGTGCTTGCGGCGTGGTGTCGATGCCGGCTTGGTGGACTCCGTAGAACGGTTCCACGAGCTTGCCTGCTTGCTGCTCGTGTTCGCTGCGCTCGACCACTGTGGTTGCGCCCCAGGTTATTCCCGCGACGCCGAGCGCGGCGGCGCCTCCTCCGAGAAGGCGCCGCCGGCTGAGAGCTCGGCTGGGCGGGTTCGTGTTCTCAGCCACCGTGATTGGGGTCGTAGTTCTCCTGATTACCGGAGAAGTCGCGAATCTGGGCTGTGAACGTGGTGCTGGAACCGTCGTCGTAGATCAAGGTGAGGTCGGTTTCTGCGCCGGGGAGCAGCGGCGCGGACAGGTCCATGAACATCAGGTGGTCACCGCCCGGCGAGAGGGAGGCCGAACCGTTGGCGGGGACGAGGAAACCGCCGTCCTTGGGGCGCATCGTCATCGTTCCTCCGTCGCCGGTCACAACTTCGTGCAGTTCCAGTCGCGACGACGCGGGGCTGGTTGCCGAGACCACGCGCACGTCCTTGCCACTGGAGTTGACGAGTTCGGCGAACGCCGCGCTCATTCCTTCAGGCGCTGCTTTGACCCATTGATCCTGAACGGTGATCGATTGTGCAGCTTCGGTTTCCTTGTCGGAGTTGGAAGAACAGCCGGTCAGAGCGAGAGCTGCGGTCAGTGCAACAGCTGCGAATATCTTTGTGCGAACAGTCATGTGTGTCTCCGTAATTCGTTAGTGGTCAGGTGGTGGCACGGCGTTTGAACGCCGCGATGCACACGTCGATCAGAAGGAATGCGAGAAGGCTGATGCCGAGTAGCGGCACGAACCAGCCGACCAACGCCGTGATCGCGACGAGCGCAACGAGGCTGATTGGGGAGAGGTTACGGATTCCGCCGCGGGCGGGAACCCGGCCGACTGCCCAGTCGTAGCCTCGGGTGGGGCGTCGGCGCCACCACATGATGTAGCCGCGAATCACCACGCTGACCAGTGCGAGTGCCAGTGCGGCGAGTGCGATCTGGTTGGCAAGGCCGAACAGCAGACCCATGTGGAGCTGGATTCCCCAGGCCGAAAGTTTGGCTGCGAGTGGCCAATCCGAGAACCACAACTCGTCGGTGACCTTTTGCGTCGCTCCGTCGATTGCGATGGTGTTGTTGCTGTACACCCAGGGCTGACGTGTCTGGGCGACGGTGAACGCTGTCTCGGCGTTCGCGGGTATCGATACTTCGACCGGACCGGTGATCCCGTTGTACCTGGCGATGCCGAGGACGGTGTCGACGCGTCCGACGTTGGTGTCTGTCAGCGTGCCGGTGGCGGCGGGGGTCATGTCGTGACCTTCGTGCCCGCCCGCAGCCGGTGGGGGAGCGTCGCCGAGAGCTTTCACGACTGAGGGCGTCGTCCAACTCAATGCGGTTCTCAGATTGCTGACGTTCTCTCCGGCGTATGTCGACCACGTGAGGCCGGTCGCCGAGAGAAAGACCAATGCAACTGCTATCCAGATGCCCACGACGCCGTGCCAGTTCAGGGTCCGGCTTCGTCCGGTGGACGCTCGGTCGATCGTGAGCAGTCGAGCGTTCCGGGCGGTGCGATATCGACGGAACCAGAGGTAGACACCGCCGAGGGCGACAACCCACATCCACGACGCGGCCAATTCGCTGTAGAGGCGGCCGGGTTCGCCCAGATGAAGGTGACGATGCAGTTGGGAGATCCAGGTGCGTAGTGGCAGTGAACCACTGCTTCCGTACACCGCCAACTCGCCGACCGGCTGTGCGAGCACCGGATCGACGAAAACTGCGAGCCTCTCCGATTCGCCCAGTGACGGATCGGTGAACAGGACTCGGGTCGTTTCTCCGGCGCCAGGGGACGGACGTACTGCCGAGACAGTCAAGTCAGGGCGGTACTGCTGAGCGGAACGGATCTGGTCGTTCAGCGACGCGATCTGTCCGGTGGTGTCGGTCTGGAGGTAGTCGTCGTAAACGAACTTCTCGATGGTGGGCGCCATCGCGTAGACGCCACCGCTCAGCGCGGCGATGAGAATGAACGGTCCGATGAGGATGCCGGCGTAGAAGTGCAGGCGCAGGATCAGTGGTCTGGCGCCGCCAACCTGCTTCTTCGGGGGAGAACTGTCGTTGGACGCGCGCGTCTGTGCGCGCTCCAATTCGGGTGCGGACATGCGTGTACTCGATCCCGCTGTGCGCCTTTGTTAACCGCGGGCGGTTAACAAAGGCGCACAGCAAAGTGGCGCACGTATTCACGTGCGTGAAGTGAAAAGGGAAGGTGAGTTACACGAATGCCGGTGGGCCGCGAGTGCCCAGGCCGGAGGTCAGAAGTTGACGCAGAACAACTTTGGCGCGGTATCGAGTCCGCGCAGTGAACGGGGAGGGTTCAGGTGCCCACGGGCGCAGAAGCACTGCGACGATGGCGGCCACCGTCGACGCCGCCACGACGTACCCGCGTTCTGCGCCGCGAATCAGCACTGCGCACACTCCGACGGCAGCGATGTGCGCCGCAAGCATCGGAAGCGACAGGAGCAGTCCGTGTTGGTGATCCGAAGCGATGGTCAAAGTCGCGTGACCGATGGCCTGACCCGCAGCGAGCATGAGGGCAAGCAACAGCGCGGGGGAGCGACGGCTGTCGATGGACGTGACCACCGCGCCGACGCTCGCGCACGCGAGGATCAACAACACCACTGCGCTTTCGGAGGGAGCCATGCCGCCGCCACCGAGGGCGTGGGCCGCGACCGAGACCGCGCCGGATGTACCGCCCACGAAGGCGCCGCGCAGCTGCGCGACATCTTTCGGACCCGGCGTCATACGCGAAAGGATACAGGCGCCTACTACCGGGCTTAGTAGGTGACCGGGTCGCGATGGCTGTGGGGGCGACTGACGACCGAGCACGATGTTCAATTTGTCCGATTCGATAGTTCTGTGAGGCGTCGGAAGTCGTGAAGATTTCTGGTCGTTTCCGGTGTTGGCTTACCCTCGGTCCGCGGCACCGGGTCGACGGCCAGGGCATTCGGAACCTCCTCGGCGCCGGCACAAAAATGCGAAGACAACCGCGGACACTTCCGGTGAACCTGAGGGCGGCAGAAGTCACCGACATTGACCAGGCACCCACCATCAACCACTGCGACACGAGCGGTTCATTCGCAAGGATGGATCTGTCGACGATTCCCGGAAGTTCTCGGAGCCCGGAATTCAGCAGCAGCTGAACACTTGTCCATGAAGGAAGGGTGGTCACCGAGGCGATCGGCCTCCCTTTTCTCGTTGGGTACCAAGGGATTTGCCCTGACATTGCGGAGGGCTGTTTTCAACGGCAGATGAAGATATATGTGCCGCATATCGTTACGACGTTCGTATTTGCTGAGAATGGGGCCAGTGTGGGGACCAAAGTCATCGAAAGGCGGGTGTAACGGTCTGTTGTGCCGTGACGGTAATGAGCAGAGAACGGCAAGCCCGACAGAGTGATAGCGTCCGAGAGGCTATGTCCGAATTGATTCCGACCTCGACCTAGGAAAACGGTGCGCAGCGATAACAACGGTTCGAATGGCGGAGTCCTGGGGAACAACTCCGGAACGACTAGAGGCGACGGCCTTTTCGACGCGTCTGACGACGGCTACTCAACGTCGATTCGAACTGTCACGTTCACACCGCAATTCGACGAACCAGCGGCAAAGCCGTTGCCCAGCCAGCGGATGCGCCAGCAACGTCGTGAAGAGCCGACCGATTTTCGAACTTCGACGCCCAGGGCCATGACATCTGTCGACGACCTGGACATCATCAAGCGGGCGAAGCGTCCACCTGAACGCGGTTTGGGCAGTGTGCTGTTCAAACTCACCGGAGGTCGCATCAATACGGGGCAGTCAGCAGCCGAACTCGAACACCAAGCTCTGGTGCGCCGAGCCAACCGCACGGTGCGCGGCGTGTACAAGATTGCCTTCATCTCGCTCAAGGGCGGAGTGGGAAAAACCACGGCGGCCAAGACGGTCGGTTCGACGTTCGCCTCGATCCGTGGGGATCGAATCGTAGCCATTGACGCCAATCCTGACCTAGGAACTTTGGCTGATCGTGAACGACGTGAACATCATCTGACCGTTCGTGATCTGTTGGCCGACGGCGACATTCGTACGTACAGCGATGTTCGCTACTACACGTCGCAAGGCGACAGTCGGCTCGAAATCCTTGCGAGTGAAGCAGATCCGGAAACGTCGGAGTCGTTCAACGAGCAGGACTACCTCGATACCCTGCGGATTCTCGAGGTGCACTACAACATCGTGATCACCGACTGTGGCACCGGAATCATGCACTCGGCCATGTACGGAATTCTCGACGAAGCAGATGCTTTGGTTGTCGTCAGCCCGACGGCACAGGACGGTGCCCGTAGTGCAGCAGCAACGCTCAGTTGGCTGACCAAACACGGATACGCAGATCTGGTGAGCAGGTCGGTTGTGGCGATCAATTCGACGCGGCCGGGTTCGTCTTCGCTCGATCTCGACCAGCTCGAGGACGTTTTCGCTCAGCGGGGAGTGCGCGCGGTCAAGACTTTGCCCTACGACGATCACCTCGGCGAGGGCGGTCCGATCGACTTGAAGCTGTTGAACAAGCGCACTGCGCGGGCATATCTGGAGCTCGTGGCAGCGATTGCCGATGGTTTTCCGGACTCGGTGGGCAAGCACGCTTCGCGCTGAACGTGCTCGCCCCCGAATCTGATCAGCAGGTCGGTGTTCAGGGGTGCCGAAGTATCGCGCCGTATCCGTCGGCGAGAACCAGGCGTTCGTCGATCTGTACCAGTTCGGTGCCGGTCCCGATTGCGATGTAGGGGAGTACACGATCGGCGGGCCCGATCAACTTTCCACTGGTGACTTCCTTGTCGTCGGGGTCGGTGAGCAGCAGCGTCTGGACCTTGCCCTGCTCGAGTGCGTCGAGGACGCGTGCGGTCCCGTCGATGGAGAGGCCGGAGTCCCGTCCCTGCTCTGCGACGTAGCGTTCGGTTTCCGTATCCATTCTGCGCAGCCGCTGCGTGTCGATCAGTTCACGAATCGACTTCGACACCTCGGCGGGTGTCGAACCGACTGAACGCGAACCCTTTTCGACGTCCACCACTCGTAGCGTCGACGGTAGGAGCTGAGCAAAAGCTTTGCGTGACTGTACTTCTCCGATCACGACTACCAGTGCAACCTTGTGTTCACGGGCGAGCGTCGCCGCGCGCTCCACGGCCTGTGTCAGGTTCTTCCGGATGTTCTCCTCCACGAGGCTTTGGCTGTCGGTGTACCGCTCCTGGCCGCCGACGTGTGCCTTGTGGACCGGGAAGCCGTCGCCGTCGACCGATTCGCCGTACACGTCACGCCCGCGCGCATCACGTACACACAGGTCTGCGCCAGTGTGGTCGACCTTGGCGATGAGGAACGGTTCGGTGTCGTATCCGTGTGCGATCAGTGGAATCAGGTAGGGCAGCTCGCCCAAGGTTGCGATGGTTGATCCGGCAGGTTCGAGCAGAATGTCGTCGATCAGAACGGACTCCGGCGTGGCGACGATCGCCCGCCCGGCGCGTCCCGAGATTCCGTGATGGTTGTCCTTCACCTCGTCCAGCCGTGCGATCAGTGATTCGGATGCGCCCTGTTTCGAGAGTTGATTGCGCATCGAGCGCCATTCGAGTTCGAAGCGCTCGCGCGCATCCTCCCGGTTGCGGACGTCCTCGAAGTACACGGAGGCAAACGGGCCGTCACTCGAACCGACCTTCTTCAGTCGCCCAGCATGCATGTCGGCTCCCTTCTGTAGTGGTCCTATGCCGCGTACCCGACAACTGGTGATTCGACACGACCGCTTTCAGTTCGCACGTTTGTTCGACTACTGGTACTGTCTGTGAACGTGAGGGTGGTGCAGAGGGAAGCCTGCATCACCTTCACGCCAAGAACTCGGGACCTGCCGCCGACTGCCTTCGGTGGCAGGCCCCGATTCTGCTCACTCGGCGTCGTCGGCGCCCTTTGATCTGTCGGAACTCTTGCGCCAGTGGGTAAATCGTTCCTTGATGTCCGACGCCACGTCGCCAACGCCGTTTCCGACGGCACCAACCGCGCCGCCAAGTCCGCTGCCGATGTCGCGCACCATTCGAATCAGAGGGTCCTCTGATTCGTCGAAGTTCTGCTTGTAGGTCTTGGCCGCATTCTTGAACTCGTCGCTGATCTTCGCTCCGTCGTCTTCTCCTCGCCGCGGGTAGTTTCCGCGCAGAATTGCGGCGTAGTCTCCGCTGTCCACCCACTTCTTGAGTTCTGCGGCGCGAAGTACCGAGAACGGGTGCGAGAGCAGTTCGATGTTGAGGAGCTTGAGTACACCGTCGCGGAGGTCGCCACTGGCGTCGTACTCGGCAGCCTGGGCCAAGAATGCGTCGATGTCGATTTCACTGACTCGGGATCCGCCCGCCAATTTCATCTGGACGCGGATCGCGGTGTGGACGTCCTGCCCGCACAACAGTCCGGCGCGATCACCGGACAACTCGGACTTGCGCTGCCATTCCATGAGCGCCGCGATGATCGCGCGCAGCGCCCACCCGCCGACGGGCAACCAGCCGATGGTTCCGGCAAGTCGCATCAAATGCATCAAGATGGTGCGATACACCGCATGACCGGACAGTGCGTGGCCAAGCTCGTGGCCGATGATGAACCGCTGCTCCTCGTAGTTCATCACGTCCAGTAGACCGGTCGTGACCACCATGAACGGCTTGTCCATGCCGATGGTGAAGGCGTTGACCATCGGGGTTTGGAGCACGAACAGTTCTGGTGTCTCGTCGGCTTGCAGAATGTCGACGCAGTCGCGTCGCAGATCGTTCAGGTCGCTGAACTGACGTTCGTCGACTCGCACCGACGTGGCGAGATACATGAGGCGATGCTGACGTTCTTGGAGCAGGCCGGACAACGTCCGCAGAACGGTGTCGAACCCCCGAAGCGTCCGGAGCGTGACCAAAGCAGCCCGATCGGCTGGGTGTTCCCACGCACGCGAGCTGATGTCCGGGAACGCGATTCGGGTGCGATCTGGTGCAGTGGTCATGGTGGCCCCTCACTTCGATGTGTGTCGACTCACCTCCAGGGTAACGACTAGTCGGTTTAGCGTGGATTTTCGGCAGTTCATTCGGTCGGTTGAGGAAGCGTGCAATCCGTAACCTTGGGATTGACGCCGAAGTAGTTCAGCGGGCCGGCGATGACGGTGAGCGCGATGGTCCCGACCCCGGCACAATTGGTCGGCGAACTGCTGTAGTAACCGCGCTGGCCGGCCGCGACGGCCCCGACGATCAGCCAGATCAGAACGATCAGAGTCACAATTCTCATCATGGCGTGCTCGATTCTTCAAATATTGTGGTGCCCAGCGAAATACCCGGTCAGAGTGGGTATGAAACGCTCGGCCGACGGGTATCCGTGGTGTATGCGGCTCGAGGCGGGCGTATCCGCCCGAGTGAACGCACTGAAGGAGCTTGTCATGATCATCCTCGGCGTAATCCTGCTGATAATCGGTTTCGTGGTGAACATTCCGATCCTGTGGACGATTGGTGTCGTCTTGCTGGTGATCGGAATCATCCTGTACGCGCTGGGCGCGGCCGGGCATGCCGTCGGTGGTCGGCGGCATTACTACTGATCCGGAGTCGGCCCGCAAAGCGTATCCATGCCCGCCGGCTCGGTCGGGAGGGTGCGTTGAACGGCACGCGCGATCAGTTCCCGAAGGCAGACCTGGCGAAGCGTTCGATGTTGCCAGTCGCTGCCGCTACCGGTGACCAACTTGTGGCGCAGCGCCGCCTCCACACTCGCGTACTCACCTGTCTCGTCGAGTGAGTCGCGGAGATGAATCAGGAGTCGGTGAAACAGCTCCGTGGCCGAAATTCTGCGTGCGGTAACCGGATCGATCAGTGTTCCCAGGATGCCCTCCTTTGCAGACACCCATGTCGCGATGCGAAGACTCTCGAGAGAAGCGCGTGGTGCTGGGACGCCGTTGTCCACAGCGCGCAGCGCAGTGGCGACCAGGGCGCGCACAAGGGTGGCAAGCAGCACGGCGTCGTCGACCGTCGGTTGAACGTCGCAGACCCGGATCTCGACGGTCGGTAGGTGGCAGGACGGTCGGATATCCCAGTAGGCCATCCGCTTGTCGAGCATCACTCCGCAGTCCACCATCATCGCGACCGTGGTGTCGAAGTCCTCGGCGGTCTCGAAGTACGGCGGCGGTCCGGCGACGGGCCACCTGGACCATTGAACCGCCCGCCAACTCGAGAAGTCTGTGTCGACTCCTTGGTGGATACGGGAATTGGCGCTCAGGGCAAGCAAGGCCGGCAACCAGATGCGCACGTGATTGCACACCCGCACTGCCTCTGCTTGATCAGCGACGCCTACATGGATGTGGCAACCGCAGATGCTCTGTTCGGCAGCGAGGGCGCCGAAGTGTTGTCCCATCTGCCGGTAGCGAGGCGAGTCGCTTATCTCGAAACGCGAAGGCCCCGAAAGCGGTGCGCCGACCGCCAACAGCCTGCAGCCGTTCAACTCGGCCGCTTTCCCCGCGAGCCGACGCATGTCGATCAAGTGGGTTCGGAGTTCGTCGATGCCCTGGCACACGGGAGAGTTGGTCTCGACTTGGCAGCGGGACAGTTCGAGCTGAAGGTCCAAACCAAGTGTCGATGCGGTTTCCGCAACCGCGGAATTGTCGGTGGACGGCAACCACGATGTCGGGTCGACGAGGATGAATTCTTCCTCGACGCCGACAGACGGGGGGTTCGATTCGTAGCGGCCAGCGGTGGATCCGGTCGAGCGGGTGGCGCTCATGCTCGCGTCTACCCAGTCGGTCGAAGGCGGAAACAGACACGAGAAGCCCCGTTCTCGTCGGGAGAACGGGGCCTGTGGTCGGTCTTGCCAACATCTCGGAAGCGTCAACGAGCCCTTGCACACCGTGTGAATCTGGGGACTGGCGTGCCTGGGAAAACGTACTGTGCGGGACTCGGTAAAACGAGACCCCCAGGCATGTCTCACCCCCTATTTCACCCTCGGGTGAGGTTGCTCGCCCACCCGTGGTCGAGGCGCGGATCGTGTCCCGAGGGATTGCCGTGGTGCAGTCTCCGTTACCTCGTCCAACATTAGTATTGTTTGAAGTTTTGACGAAGTTCGAGCGGCGCGGCGGACGGCCGATATGTGACCAGTTATTGCGTGCGCAGTATCAATTGAAGCTCTCGAATTTTTGAACTGGTATTGCGTTCGATCAGCGGAAATCGTTAGTGGTTACATGTGAATGCTGAAGCTGGGGAGAGGCGCCGAAGATGCTGGTGCAATCGATTCGTTATCGCGGTCGAATGTCCAATATGCAGGTGGACCGGCGTTACTCTGAGGCTGTAAAAAATGCGTGCCTACTGCGTCGAAACTTCGTCTACCTTGTGGTCTCCGATTGCGGCTTTTCGCCGGGAATATCTATCGGAATCGACGCGCCGGAAATTTTTCTCAAGATTTACCCACCTGCGAATTGGGAACAATTCGTAGGTCGTGGATAATAGAAATGCTGCGGGTGGGACCGTTATTTGGGGTAATTTGCTCGTATCTTGCTGAGTTGGGTATCTGCAACCGAAGTGTTGCGTGGGAGAGAAATAATGCTTTTCATGCTTTACATTGGGAATTGCAAGATGCACGTTTCATCCTCAGTGTTAAACGAAAGGACGAACGCAATGGGTAGCTTGGAAGATTTCGACATCGCGGCACTTCTCCAGAAGGTCATCGCATTCTTCGACGGATTCTCGTCGGATGAGACTGAACCTCCCACGGGCTAAGACTTACTGAAGCCGCTGCGCATCCCGGTATCCCCGGATGTGCAGCGGTTTTCTGTATCCGGCCCTCATCTGCCATCCAGCCGCAGACTGCGCTCGTCATGTCGGCCATCACCGGCGCCGACACTCCAACTTCTGTCGTCCGGCCGTGATCGGAGGTTGCGTAACCGCGAGCCGGAACGATCTTTGTCACATAAAATGTTAGGTATTACATATTGGACATCGATCGGTATTAGGGTGCAGGTATGGGGACGAAGCAGCCGACCGGTTCAAGCGCAGAGCGTAGTACCCGCGACGAAAAGCAGAGTGCCGTGTTCCAGCCGCTGGCACGGACCAGCTTGCGCAGCGATGCCACCAGGCTGCTTCGGGCACGGATCTCGAGCGGTGAACTGGAGTCCGGTCGGCTCTACGCGATTGGAGACATCGCTGCGCAGCTCGAGGTCTCGCCCACTCCGGTACGCGAGGCTCTACTCGATCTGAAGAGCCAAGGCCTCATCGAGATGGTGAGGAACCGCGGCTTTCGCATCGTCGAACTGACGGATGACGAGCTCGAAGAGATCGTCGAAGTCCGGCTGATGCTCGAACCACCTGCAATGGCGAAGGTTGCAGTGCTCGAACCCCCGTTGGATCTCACCGATCTCTGGACTCTGAGCAAGCGCGTCGAGAATGCCGCAGCCGAAGGTGATCTGGTCTCCTTCCTGACCCTCGACAAGGACTTTCACCTGGAACTGTTGGCTGCGCTGGGTAACGCACGGCTGGTCAAGGTGGTGGAGCAGTTGCGCGATCAGACCCGCCTGTCCGGGCTCAAAGGCATTGCGGGCAGCAAGGACCTGGTCGGGTCCGCTCGAGAGCACGATCAACTCTTGAAGGCGTTGGAGTCACGAGACCCGGTTGCGGCCGAAGCTGTCATGACTGCACACCTCCACCACGTCAGCGGATTATGGGCCGGACGTTCCGAAAAGTCCGACTGAAGCGGTCCAGCCCGAACGCACTGGCATAGGCAGGGAGGCTTCGGCCGAACACGCTGCGAGCGACCAACTCTCCGGTGACGGGGCCGAGGGTTATGCCCAGCATCGCGTGGCCGGTCGCGACGGTGACATTCGGATGGTGAGGTAGGCGACCGATGATGGGCATTCCGTCCGGTGTCATCGGACGTAGCCCCGACCAGGGGACTACGTTCTGCGGGCGTTCCCAGTTGTCGAAATAGTCGGCCGCCGAGGTCAGTATTCCTCCGGCCCTTCGCTTGTCGATATGTTCACTTCGGCCACCGAATCCCATGGTGCCGGCAAGTCGGGTCGCGCCGGACAACGGCGTGACGGCAACTTTGGCTTCCGATAGATACGACGCCCGAACTCCAGCGGGGAACATCGGTGGAACATCAAAACCGTAGCCTTTGCCCGATTGGACGGGGAGTGTGTACCCGAGGGCTCGCACCACGTCTGCGCTCCAGGCGCCCGCCGCGACCACAAAATGATCCGACGTCATCGGCCTGTCTGCTCCAGACGCCGTCACGTTACCTGTGGAGTCTGACGACAGCGTGAGTTCGGTGCCTTCCACGATCTCGACTCCAAGGATCTTGCATTGCGTGATCAAGCTTTCGATGAAAGCTGCAGGATCGAGGAATCTTTCGTTGGGACAGACGATCCCACCGAGGACCGAGTTCGAGAGTCCCGGCATCATCTGAGCCGTTCGGGCACTGGTCAGTACTTCGAATTCGTCACCGCCGAGTGCTCGCACCAGCGTCATTTCTTCGGCGTGAGAATCGAGCGACTTCTGTGTACGAAACAGCTGCACCAATCCGGATCGGTGGTTTTCGAACTGCAGCCCGGTGCGCTCGAGTTCGTCGAAAAGCTCGAAAGTCCGATGATTGAGTGCCATCAGATTTCGAAGACCGGATTCGAATTTCGTTGTAGTGCAGTTGCGAAGCATCGCAATCATGAAGGAGACAAAGCGAGGGTCACAGCTGGGGCGGATGTACAGCGGGCTGTCAGGACGCAGAATCCACTTCAGCGATTGGGTCAGCACTCCGGGCGCGGGAACGGGCGCTGACATGCTCGGGACGACCCACCCGGCATTGTGTCGCGATGCGCCGGCTCCTGCAGTCCGCGCGTCGACGACACAGACCTCGGCTCCTTCGGCAGCTAAAGCCAGCGCCGAACACAACCCGATCGAACCTGCACCGATAACGGTCACTCTCATGGAAATTTGCCCTCTACTGACGGTTGGCGATCGTCATCTGTCCGCGGAGACCGGCAGATGCCAATTGATAGTTGACGGTGATCAGTCCGATGATGTCGTCGACGGTGTTCAAGCGATGCTCGATGGTTCGATCTGACGTTCGCCGAGAACCGGGGACGCCCTCCGCCATCTCCGCAGCAGTTGTTGTCGGGTGAACGATTTCGAGTACCCACTCGTCGCGCAACTCCGTCGGCTTCAACGAGTCACACTGTTGCACAACTCGTCTGGATGCATCGCGAATGGCTGCGCACGCCAGACTCGGCGGAAGCGAGTTGGTAGCAGACCACCCGTGCGCCTGCTTCACCACAACGGTTTCGGTCGAAGGATACGTAGCGCTGACCAACCCGCAGATCACGTCGTCTCCAGTGACCAAGCCGACCGGCACGCCGTGGGTAGCCGCGTAGAGCGAGTTCACATCGCTTTCCGACACGGTCCTGCCGTCGAGACGGACATCAGTGAACAGAGCCGAGAACGTATGTGCCAGCACACCCGGACCACCTGCAGGAGCGTGGTAGCCAACGAATAGGGCCACGTCGTGTTCTGCGGTGAGACCCTCTGCCATGCACTGCAGTTTCGGTGATCCGAACAGAACCCGCGCCCGCGGATCCAGTTCGGCGTGCAGTAGGTTGTCCATCGTTCCATGACTGTCGTTGACGAGCACCGATTGTGCGCCTGCGTCGAACGCTCCGGCGATTGCCGCATTGGCCTCGGCTGTCATCAGTGCTTGCGCACGTTGGTATCCGTGGCCTCCGCGAACTATCTGGTCGAGCGTCGCGATTCCTGCGATGCCTTCCATGTCCACCGAAATGTAAACGTGCATAGTGAGACTCTCCGTTTGTCGATTGCCTTCGTGACGACTCGGTCCAGAGTGGTCAGCCGTTCGGGATGGACAAAGCTTCTCGTACCGTATTCGCCAGGACGACCGAGGCCGGCAACTCGGGAGGCGTCGTGGCAACCAGTCGATTCTTCGTGAGCGCGAAACTCAAACCGTAGTCCGGATCGGCGAACCCGTACGAACCGCCGAACCCACTGTGGCCGAATGAATTCGATCGGCCGCCCATCGCAATTCCTTTGTCACCCAGCAGATAACCCAAACCCTTGCGGACCGGCGCCTTGTGCGTTTGATCGTACGCATCGGTTTCCAGCGTCGTTGCCAGAGTGGTCCGCGCCAGCGGGAGTAGACGCACTCCGTCCACACCGTCTCCGATCAACGACGCGTAGTGTCTCGCCAAGGATCGGGCGGAGGTGATGGCACCTCCGGCAGGTACAGTTGATGCCTGAATCGACGGGGTGTTGAAGAGTTCGGCCATGATCCGAGTATCGGGGCTCGACGCGGGACCGGTCAGAACTGATTCGTCGTTCGCGAGAACCGCGATGCGGTCCTTCACCGAAGCGGGAACGCCGAAGAACAGATCCGTGATACCCAAAGGCTTGCAGATCAGTTCGGTGACGATCTGGCCGAAGGGCTTTCCGTACACGCGACTTGCTACCTCGCCGAGAACGAATCCGGAAGACAGTCCGCGGTACGCGGTCTCGCTACCCGGAATCCACATGGCCTCGGACTCGGCCAGGCGAGCGCAGGTGCCGTCCCAGTCGTCGAGGTGAAAGTCGTGTGTGACGTCTTGGATTCCGGACGTGTGTACGAGGACCTGTCGAATGGTCGCCTCTCCCTTGCCGTTCTGTCCGAACTCCGGCCAATAGTCGCTGATCCGTGCGTCGTAGTCGAGTTCGCCGCGTTCGGCCAACAGATGCACGGTCGTATACATCAGACCTTTGCTGCACGAGAAGATCGGGAACAAGGTGTCACTTCGGACGGACGCACTTCGAGTGGGTTCGGTGTGCCCGGACCAGGCATCGACGATCAGCTGACCATGCCGGTACACCGCAACCTGGATGCCGAGTTGGGTGTCTGCGGTGACCATTGAGTCGAGCTCAGCCTGAACCACCCGCTGTACGTCGGCAGTCATCTTTCGCGTCCTTCGTGCTTGGCGATCTCGGTACAAAAGTATTCCGAGACAACGGTGGTCAGTGATTCGAGGTACCGTTCGCCGCGTGACGCCAGTGCGGCGACGGGGTCGCCCAGAATACCGTTCACCGACAATGCTTTTGTCCCGCCGTCGAACAACGCGGTGGCAGTGTCCTTGTCGAAGCGTCCGAGGAATCCGGGCTCGGCGGCGTTCATGTCGACGAGGTCGGGTCGAAGTGCGAGGACTATCGATGTTTCGAAATCGCCGGCATGAGAACCGCATGCCTCGGGAGAGATCGAATCCTCCTCAGCCACTGCTTCGAAAGCTGCGAGCAACTGGAGAAGATCGGTGTGTGCATGAAGCCGTGTCTCGCCGATCCAGGGTCCGACTCGCTCGATCAGATGCGCGAGGGGTTCGAAGTTACCGCCGTGGCTCGAGATGACGAGAATATTGTCGAACCCATGAGCGGCGAGACTGCGAACGTAGTCTTCGACCACGTCGAGAAATGTGGCCTCGCGTAGAGAGACCGTTCCGGGGAAGGACATGTGGTGCGGGGAGACCCCGAACGCGATGGTGGGCGCCACCATCGTCGCCCCGATCCGTGCGGCGACGGCACGCGAAGTGGCAGTGCCGATCAGGGTGTCGGTGGACAGGGGCAGGTGCGGGCCGTGTTGTTCGGTCGCTCCCACCGCGAAGATGACGTTGCGGATCCCGTCGTTCATCGCCTCCTGCATCTGGGTCCACGTCATCTCTGCCATCGAGGGGGGTGCGACGAGCGTAGGGGTCATCAGGCTGTTACCGCCGTCGCTGCGGCGTCACGATTTGCGTTCCGAAGACTGTCGATCGCAAGTGCGGCAATCTTTCCGATTGCCGCGTCCACCTTGCTGTTACGCATGTTGTTGTTCTTGTCTCTCAGGAAAATTGCCACAACGTAGACGTCCCCGTCGCCGAAGTCGACGACGCCCACCTCGTTGCGAACGCCGGCCAGGAAGGTGCCGGTCTTGCCGGAGATCGTCGGGCCGTCGACGTAGGCGGAGGAGAGGCGGTGAGGCGCGAACTGCAGGCCCATCACCCGCCGCACTTCGGCACAGGCTTCGGCGTCTGCAGCCTTGTCAGTCCAGATGAGACTGAGCAGTTCGGTCATCTCGCGCGGGGTGCTGGTATTGCCGCCGCGCGCGTTCAACGACTCACCCGCTGCGATTGCCGCGACGAACTCGTCCTCGGGCAGTCCGAACGGGTTACCGGTCGAGGTGTCCTGCAAGGTTGTGTATTTCTCGGTCGAGAGTTCCTGGAGAGCAAGCGAAATGATGCCTTCGCAGTCGGTGGTGATGTCGGTCGAGTTCAGTCCGAGCGCGCGGAGTCGACTCATGATGCTCTCGGTGCCGACCATCTCTTGCAGGATGTCGGTGGCGGTGTTGTCGCTGACCTGCATCATGAGTAGCGCCAGGTCTCGGATGGATACTTCGACGTCGTCTGTCATCGCTGAAATCCCGGACGGCCCGATGGTGCGCCTGTCTGCAGGGACCTTGATTCGGTCAGCCAGGTGTAGGCGACCCTCGGATGCCTGGGCGGCGACCTCGAGCATGACTGGAACTTTGTAGGTCGAGGCGGTCACCGAACGCGCATCAGCGGCGGAACCGATTTCGAATTTCCCGTCGAGACTTCGGACGTGAAACGCGACGGAGGCGTTTGCGTCGTCGCACACGTCGGCGATGGAGGCGAGGATCCTGAGGGGATTGGTGCTCATGGTCTTCCGTTCCGGGTAGTTGTTGTAAAGGCGAATGTTTCGATCAAGGCAGTGACCTGATCAAAGCGGTGAAACTGATCAAAGCAGTGAACTCGCGGAGTGAGTCGGGGCGTAAAGATGACAACGCGCCTCACCTGAAGGCGTGGAATAGGTCGGGGGCGAGATCGTGTCGCAGATCGCGCCGATGCGCAGGTGACATCTCTCGTGAAAGACGCAGCCGCTCGGCGGGTTGTCAGGCTTCGGAGGCTCGCCCGCGAGGATGATTCGCTCTCGCGCAGCTTCGGAGAACAGTGTCGGCGATGCCGAGGCCAATGCCCGCGTGTATGGGTGTGCAGGTTCGGTCAGAATGCTCTCGGTCGAACCGTACTCCTGCACCTGACCCAGATACAGGACGGCAACCTCGTCGCAGAAGAATCGAACGACGCCTAGATCGTGGCTGATGAAAAGGAAGGATGTTCCGGAGTCCTCTTGAATATCCTTGAGGAGGTTGAGGATCTGTGCCTGCACCGAAACGTCCAGGGCGGAGACAGGTTCGTCGGCAACGATGAGTTGCGGTTTCGCCGCGACGGCGCGTGCGATCGCCACTCGCTGGCACTGCCCACCCGAAAGCTGGTGCGCGTACATGTCTCCGTACGACGCACTCAGTCCGGCGCGGTCGAGCAAGTCGTTGACGTCCTTGCGTCGCGCCGAATGCCCGCCTATGCGTAGTGGTTCGGCGACGGCACGCCAGATCGGTAGCTTCGGATCTATCGATGCGCGCGGATTCTGGAAGATCATCTGCACAGATCCCGGGGTTCGCTTGCGAGAGGTTTTGCCGGTGACACGCTGCCCCAGTATTTCCAGGCTGCCGCCGGACGGCTCGAGCAGGCCGGTCACAACCCGACCGAGAGTGGACTTGCCGCTTCCGCTTTCACCGACCAGTCCAAGAGACCGCCCTGCCGGGATCGACAGGTCGACGCCCCGGAGTGCCTGCACGGCGCGGCCGCCCAGACGTGTGCGGAAGGAATGGGTGATCCCTTCCAAGCGGGCAACTTCGTGTTTGGAAACGAACTGGTGTGTAGTCATCGAGCCACCTCACTTGCCAAGACGCGCTGATGTGAGCCTGTCATCGGGTGCAGACAGGCCACGAGACTGTGTCCGCTGCTTTCGAGTTCAGGTGAGCTGGACAGGCATTCGTTGCCTGCGCGGTCGCAGCGTGGGGCGAAGTGGCAACCGTGGTTTCGGTCAGGCAACGGCGGCACGATCCCTCGTACCGTCTTCAAGCGTCGAGCACCCGAGTTCATGCTTTCCAAACAGTCGACCAGCGCATGCGTGTACGGGTGCTGCGGTTCCCGCAGTACGTTGTCGACCGATCCGGATTCGACGATCTTGCCCGCGTACATCACGTACGCCCGGTTGCATTGTTGTGCAACCAGTCCGAGATCGTGGGAGATGAACATCATCGACATCCCCTCGTCTGCGATGAGACTTTGCAACAGATCCATGATCTGCGCCTGCACTGTTGTGTCCAGTGCGGTGGTCGGCTCATCGGCGATGAGCATCGTCGGCTCGCAGGCCAGAGCCATTGCGATGAGTACACGTTGGCGCATGCCACCGGACAGTTCGAAAGGAAACGCACCGGCCACCCGATCCGGGGCCGGAATCCCGACTCGGGCCAGCAGTTCGCGTACTCGTTTGGCTGCAACGCGTTTGGTGAGCTTGTGGTGGATGCGGACGAGATCGCCGAGCTGTCGTTCGATGCTCACCACTGGGTTCAACGAGGTTCCGGGGTCCTGGGGGATCATCGCAATGTCGGTGCCACGAAGCGGGGCCAGCGCACCACGGTCGGACATGTCGAATTGTCGCCCGTCGAAGACCATCTCTCCATGCGCCGCCAGCGAGCCTTCGAGGAGACCGAGTACGGAGTACGACGTCACTGATTTGCCGCAGCCGCTTTCACCGACCAGGGCGACGCTCTCACCCGAATCTATGTGGAAGCTGACTCCGTCGACCGGTCGCAGTGCGGGATTGTCGACCAGTGCTACACGGAGATCCGTGATCGACAGTAGCGGTATCGTCATCGGTTGCTCCTCGGGTCGAGCGCGTGGCGAAGGCCGTCTCCACAGACCAGCAGAGTGATGACGACGAGGGCGATGGTGCATCCGGGGACTATCGACATCAAAGGCAGGTCGATGCTGTGGGTCGACCCGAGGGCGAGCATGTTGCCCAGAGACGAGGTCGGTGGCTGGATACCGAGGCCGACGAAGCTGAGCCCGGCTTCGGCGATAACGGTGAAGGCGAAGATCAGGGTGAGCTGAACCGACACTGATTCGATCATGTTCGGCGTGACGTGCCGAACGATGATGCGCCAGGTCGGAACTCCGCTCACGGCTGCGCTGTCGATGTATTCCTCTTCACGTATCTTGAGCACGACACTGCGGGTGACCCGTGCGAGATACGGCGTGTAGCCCGCAACGAGAGCGATGACCGTGCTGGTGACCCCGGCTCCCATCGCGGCAATGAGCGCTAGTGCGAGCAGCAACGACGGCAAAGCCAACCCGACATCGATGAGCCGAGCGATGACGGTGTTCGCAATTCCTCGGGTGAAACCTGCCAGCATTCCCAGCGGTAGCCCGATGACCATGACACCCAACGTCACGGCAGCACTGATAGTGAGTGACGTGCGGAGTCCGAACAGTAGACGGCTCAACTGATCTCGACCCAGATCGTCGGTTCCGAGGAGATGCTCACCGCTGGGTGGGGCAAGGGTCGACGTGAGATCTTGGACGTTGGGGGAGTGCGGCGCGAGAAGAGGCGCGAGCACGGCCGCAGATACCAGTACGAACAGAATGCTCCATGCCACCTTCTGGCCGGGCAAGGAGAGAATGCGGGCCATGAATCGGCGCCGCTGACGTGTGCTCGGCGCGATTGGGGAAGACGCAGCCCCGAATGACTCAGTCATTGTCGGTCCTGACTCTGGGATCGATGAAGGAATAGACGACATCCATCAGAAGATTGACAGATACGACGACGATGACCAGCACGAGGATGCAACCTTGCACCACTGTGTAGTCGCGAGCCAAGACGGATTGAACGAGGAGTCGGCCCATACCGGGTACGGCAAAAGCATTTTCGACGAGTAGCGCTCCACCCATCAGCGCGCCCATCTCCAGTCCGGCGATGGTCACGGTGGGAAGCAGTGCGTTCCGTAGTGCGTATCGAGAGTAAACGCGGCGCTCGGGGATCCCGAATGACCGGGCCGTGCGGACGTAATCGGAGTTGAGTGTGCCGATCAATGACGCACGCGTGGTTTCGAAGAGCAGAGTCGACATACCGACACCCAGCGCGATGGTCGGAAGAATCATGTGTTGGAAATGTGCACCGATACCGTCGCTGATCGACGAGTATCCAAACGTCGGCAAGACGTTCTGAAACGCGATGATCAACAGGAGAGCCAACCAGAAGCTGGGTACTGCGATACCCAGCGTTCCGACCAGTCGCACACTCCGGTTCGCGCGATCGCTGGTGAACCTCGAAGCGAGGACGCTCAGTGGTACCGCCACCAACAATGCGAAGGCAAGTGCGTACATGCCCAGTTGGAGTGTTACGACGATTCGGTCGGATAGCAAGGTCGTCACCGAGTCGTTGAGCACCAACGACTTTCCGAGATCGCCACGAGCGGCTGCGGACAGCCAGTCGAAGTACTGCACTACCACCGGCTTGTCGAGGCCGAGTTCGGAACGAATACGTGCGATCTGCTCAGGACTGACAGACCCGCCGGGCCCGCTCACTGTGCGAGCGGGGTCACCGGGGATTGTCCGAAGAAGCACGAACATCAGGAAAGTCGCGGCGAGTCCGACGATTCCCAGTTGCGCGGCGTTGATCAACAGGGTGCGCGCGATTCGACGCAGCCGGCCGGACGAAGGCGCGGGCTCTCTCTCCTTCGGAGGAATATCGGAATCAGGTACCGCTTCGATCACGCTCACTTGGCGAGCCAAACCCTCGAGAGCGGATTGGTGCCACCCTCCGTGAATTCGTATCCGCCGACCGACGGGCTGGTTGCGGCGATCTTCTGCGGGTACACGGTGAACGCTGCGTAGGCTTTGTCCGCGATCAGCTTGGACGCCTGCTGGTACATCTGTGCCCGTCGCTGCGGATCTTGTTCGGCGCGAGCATCGTCGAGCAGCTTGTCGAGTTCGGGGTCGTTGATCGAGGAGGCGTTCAGATCACCCTTACTGTGGAACAAAGGGTAGAGAATCTCGTCGGGATCGACGGTGGCCGTGGTCTGGCCGCTGTTCATGACCGTGAAATTCTTTGCTGTGTAGATCTTCTGAGCCCAGGATCCGAACTCCTCTTTGCTCATGTCGACTTTGACGCCGACATTCTGGAACTGTTCGGCAACCGCATCAGCTTCGGTCGAGAACGGGACCTGTGTGAAGGTGCTGAACGGAATCGTCGTACCGAAGTCGAAGTTTCCGGTCTTCAGGAATTCCTTTGCCTTGTCTGTTGAAAACGTCTGCGAGGTAAGGCCGGAGAGGTCCGAGTATGCATCGCCGATTTTCGGGCTGAGTGGCCCACTCGCCGGATCGGCATATCCCTGGTAAATGCCCTGTGCGATACCGTCACGGTTGATCGCCGCAGAGAATCCACGGCGGACGTCGACGTTGTCGAAAGGCTTGACCGCCTGGTTGAAACTGACGTAGTTGAACGTGTTGCTGATCGACGTCTTGATGACCGAGTTGCCTCGGCTTTTGACTTGTGCGAGTTGGGCCGGTGTCACACCGAGAACATCGAGTTCCCCGTTGACGAATGCCTGCATCGAGGTGGTCGGGTCCGGAAGGATCGAGATCTTGATCGAATCCAGGTAGTTGTCGTCAGCCCAGTAGTCGTCGTTGCGGACGAGCCTGATGTACTGACCGGTCTTGTACTCCTCGAACTTGTACGGACCGGTGCCCACCGAAGCTTTGAACGGATCGGTCTTGGCGTACTGCGTCACGGCGGTGGGGGACATCATCATCACCCGTCCACGGCGCAACGAGGCGACGAATCCGCCGGCCGGGGTGGAGAGATTCATGGTTACTTCGTTGGGTCCGCTGACCTCGACCGATTCCAAAGACGGAGGCAGGTTCGCACCCGTTCCGTTCGGGTCGAGCAATCGATCGAGATTGAATTTGACGGCTTCGGCATCGAACGGCGTTCCGTCGGTGAACTTCACATCATCGCGAAGGGTGAAGACGTATTGAGTGGGGGAGGTCTGCTTCCACGCCGTAGCGAGTTCGGGTACCGGCTGACCGTCATGGAAGTCCACCAATCCGTTGTAGGCGAGGGTGGCGATCGATGCCGTGCCCACCGAGGTGACGGCCATTGTTCCCATGTCGAACGCAGGTGCAATCGGTTCTGCGCCGATCGAAACTCGCAGTTCACCGCCCCGCTGCGGCTCGCCGGCGGGCCCGGACGAGGCGCCTGCGTCCTTTGCTGCGCCTGAACAACCACCGAGAACCAGTGCGAGTGCAGTTGCAGTTCCGACCAGAGCGGTACGCCTCGAGAACCGCGTCATTGTTTTGTCCATCAGATCCACCTTCGGGCCGTTCGTTCGGAACGGCGGGTTCGTACGGAGCCTTGCGAGGATGCATTAGGTGTAATACCTTACCGATTGGATGTCAAGGAATTTCAGTGAACTAGCCCTGAAGTACACCCCGAGAAACGGAATCGAAAAACGATGGAAATCGAAGATCATGCAGTGGCACCACACATCGACCTCGCCAGGCTCGACTCGCTGATTCCGGTCGGGGTCGCCGTCGCAGCGGTGGCCGGTGCCATCACCGAACTTCACGAGGGGCGGCTCGAACAACCGCCGCGCACGGTCGTGGCGGACGGCCAGTTGCTCGTGATGTCTGCACTGCATCGGACCACCCGCGACGCCGTTGTCAAGACGTTGACGATCTACGACATCAACGGAAGCAGGCGCATCGAAGGCACTGTGCTCTGGTACGACGGAGCCACCGGACTTCCGCGATTCAGCGTGGAAGCCCACCGGTTCACCGCGCTGCGAACCGGTGCGGTCTCTGGCGTGGCAACGGACGTACTGGCGCCAGAAAGGGTCCGGCGTCTGGCGATCCTCGGCTCCGGCGCCCAGGCTGCGACACAACTTGACTCCTGCTGCGCAGTGCGGGAATTCGAGGAGATTTCGGTATACAGCCGGACTCTCGCACACGCGCAACGATTTGTCGACGAAGCAAAAGTGCGGCATCCAGGACTCCGGTTTTCGGTAGCAGGGTCGGCAAACGAATGTGTCGAAAATGCTGACGTGGTGTGTTGCGCGACCGGCGCCACGTCACCTTTGTTCGACCTGGAGGCACTCCCGGCGAACGTCCACGTCAATGCAGTCGGATCTTTCCGACCGTCGATGACGGAACTCCCTGCCGGGCTCATCGATGCTTCGACGGTCACCGTCCTCGACGACGTTGCCGGATGTCTGGAGGGGTCGGGTGAAGTCCGGTCGGCAATCGAGCGGGAGTTCCCCATCTCCGACCTCCGATCACTGGGCGCGGTAATGGAATCCGGCGTGGAGCGTCACGGTCGCACGGTGTTCAAGTCGGTCGGGTGCGCAGCACTCGACTGGGGCGTCGGCAAAGCGATTGCGGACAGACTCGAGAGCGTCGTACTTTCCTGAGGGATGACAAAGGCCTGCCCCAACGATTCGCTTGTCGGGACAGGCCTTTCGGTAATATGTGCTCGAGCTGGGACGTGCGCTCTAGCTGGTCGCATCCTTCTGGATCAAGAGCATCGCGTCGTCGACCGGATCGAAGTACAGAGCCGGGTCGGCAACCAGTGCAGCCTCGTCACCATGAGTTTGCATGGTGACAACCCAGGCACGATCGTCGTGTTCCACATAATAGGCACCCGCAAGGACCCCGATGGAGCTGCCGCCCTTGAATCCGCCGTAGGTGAACCATTTCGCGGAAGCGTCACTGAGCGCCGGATCTTCGGCGAGTATGTCTCGAACCGGTGCACCGCTCTCGGTCTTCGCCATCTCTTGCAACGAGACCAACGCGGCACGCAGGTCGGCGGGCGAGGCGAACCAGTCGATGTCGAAAGGCCATGCGGGGGTGGTGAATGCGGACACCGGGATGTTCACCAGGCCGCCAGGTAGTGCCGCCAGTATCGCTCGACGCTCGTCCGGGGTTCCGTCGCGCCAGGCAATACGTTGTGCGCCATCGTTGCCCCAGCCGAGTTGGAACAGTGCGCGGGTCGGCTTCAGCGGAATGTTGAGCGAAGGATCCGCCATGCCCATCGGGACGAACCCGGCTTCGACCTGCTCGCGCCCGACCGCAGCGATCAGCATGTCAGTGGCGGTGTTGTCGCTGATCGAGATCATCTTGCCGGCGGTTTCCCGGACCGTGACTTCGGTTCCCGACGGCAGGTCCTGCATGGTCCCGCCGGGCATCGACTTGAGGTCGTCGGTGATGGTGAGCTTCTGATCCCACGAGAGTGTCCCGTTCTCGACAGCCGTCGCGACCGCGCCGAGAACGTACAGCTTGATCGTTGACCCTGTGGGCTGGGGTGAGGTATCGCCGACACTGAAGACTTCGGCGTTCTTTCCTCCGGTGACCTCGGTGACGGTCAGATTGGTCGGCGCGGGAAGCGCCTTGACAGCTGTCTCGAGTTCTTGCCACGATGCAGCCGGGACATGATCGTCCTTGGTCGGTGTGATCGCCATTCCCAGGACCAACCCGTTGCCGTCGACGACGACGTTGATGTCGAACGCACCGCCGGTGGTGCTGGTGATGGAAACGGTGCCATCGGTGTCGCCTCCCTTGTAATTCACTGTTGTCCAGGGTTGTCCGGCCCGGATGGAGTCGAAGTCCGCTGGTGTCAGGACAACGGGTGCGGTGGGTACGAAATGTTCGGCGATTTCTTCCTGGGTCAACGGCGTACTCGTGTTGAACATATCGAGAAGCCAGGTGACCTGCTTGCCGACGGAGCTGTCCGGGATTTTGACTGTTGCGGGTGCCTCGGTGGTGGAGACCTTTGTGCTGCTATCGGAGGTTTGTGCAGAATCAGATCCGGAAGTGCATGCGGCGAGGGCGAATACCGCTGCGGAGGCAAGTGCCACCAGCGTGAGCGGGCGACTCTTCCTTCGTGTGTGTTCGAGTTTCATGGACTGATTTCATCAGCATTTTCTTCGGCGCGCGTCCGCCTGAGGTGTAGACATACTCCGCCTGAAGTACTGAATCTGCTCATCCTCGAGTACCGTCAACCACTTGTAGTGGTGACACGCACGTTGAAGCTGGACAGATGGGAGAAATGCTGCACCCGAGGAACTTTCGTGAAGACCGCGAGAATTAGTTCTTGGTCGCGGCGAGGAAAGACGGTTTCGTCGACAGTGCTGCGATCTCTTCGGGGAGATCAGGAATCTGACGATCGTACAGTTCTGCCAACTCGACCGAGCTGAAGCGTCGGATGGTCCAATTGTGTTCAGTCAGCCACTGGCCCGGATCGGATCGTTTGTCGCTGTAGAACAGTTGCGAAATGTCTAGATCGCCGAACGGGTTCTTGGCAAAGTGCTTGGACCTGATGGCCGCCAGCTTGCTCGGGTCGGTGCCGGCAGGAAAGTCGTTCACCGCCAATCGACTACCAGTGGCCGAGAGTTCGTCGATCCGCTCGAACAAGGCATCGTGGGCCGCGCCGGGGAGGTACGCGAGCAGGCCTTCTGCCGACCAGGCAGTGGGGTCGTTGCGATCGAAACCAGCGCTCTCGAGCGCAGTCGGCCAGTCGTTGCGTAGATCGGTAGGCACTGTGCGTCGATCGGTCTTCGGCTGGGCGTCGCGCGCCGCGAGCACTTCAGCCTTGAACTCCAACACCTTTGGTTGATCTACTTCGAAGACTGTCGATCCGGAGGTCCAGTCCAGTCGGTAGGCGCGCGAATCCAACCCCGCTGCAACGATTACCGCCTGCTTGACTCCGGATTCGGTTGACGACAAGAAGAATTCGTCGAAGAACCGGGTTCGCAACCCCATGAAACCGCCGAAGGGAGTGTCGCCGAGGAGCGCGGGATCTTTCAGAAGAGCTGTGAAATGCGGCTCCGCTGCGGCTTCTACGAACCACGATGCGAACTTGTCTTCGATGATCGCGTCCGGGCGGGTGCTTTCCAATGCGCGGAACGTTGCGACTGCCAGCGCGGTGAGACCGACACTACTGACGATATCCCACGTATCTCCATCGCTCCGCATTGTCTGGGTGTCCTTCCGCTCTTGACGACTGAGCCGAACTCTCTCGACTTTACGCCCGTGCGGCCCCTCGCCGACTGGAACGGAACGGTCGGACTTGAAGCAGCAAAGACGAAAAGTCAAGCCGACGAGGTCGAAAAATTTTGCAGTGCAAGGCGTTCGGTTTGAATCATGTCCCTGCCAGGAATTTGCCAGGTTAGTGCCAGTGGGCGGCAAGGATGCAGGACTTCACTGGTGTGTGCCCCATTCAGGACTGAGAGAGTCTCGAGAAATCTACGGAGCAGGGATTGATCATGACACGACTATCCGCACCGGAAACTACGCAAGAAGCAATTCTTGGCCAAGCTCGCCGTGACGGGTGCGGTGTTGACCGTGCCCTTGGCGGTGCTCGCGGCACCAGCTTCGGCAGAAGCGTTGAATCACGATGTCGCACAAGTGGATAACAGCTGGATTGGCGATCAGGGTGGGGGATCACTCCCACGATTGGAACCATGGTGGAAACGGCGGGCAGGGCGGTACCTGGAATCAGGGCGACGGCTGGGGTCGGGACAACCAGAACCAATGGCAAGGCCGGCAAGATCAGGCACCCGCGCCAACTGTGAACCCCTTCGCCGGACTATTCGGTTCCAGTTGATCTCTCGGACCGCACAACGAATTTCCCGTCGAGAAAGAGAGAATGTGAGCCCTTGTTGCAGGAAGACTCGCTGGAGGTGCTGGCCACCGCGGCACGGAGCGGTAGCCGTGAGTCCATGACCAGTTTGTATGCGGCGTTTCGTCCGATGGTTGTGCTGCGGTGTCGCGCCGAGCTTGATCGGGCCGTTTCCGATTCCGCCGCGGACGCCGCGTGCGTCGCCGTTCTCGCGGCAGTGTGCGACGGATCGGAGACGTATCAGCCTTTCCTGCGCCTGCTGTACGCGAGTACAAGCGTCGCGATCGCTCGGGCGGCATCCGACGGGTTCAGCGGTGGGCCGCTCCCGCCTCCAACAGCGTTTCCGGTTGTCGAACGCGATGTCCTGGTGTTGCGGTTGATCGTCGGCCTCGATACCAAGGCGACTGCAACATCGCTTGCCCGTACGACCGATCAGGTGTCACTCGACCTGCATCGGGCGCTGCAGCGACTGCGAAAGTTGCCTTCTCCGAATGCAATCAGGGAGATGTTGGTGTCCACCTGAGGGTACTCGGAGTGCGCAGATTCATGAGCAAACGGAACCCGACCTTACTGGCCGGCGATGTATTCGATCGACGGACCGGCAGTCCAACCGCCGTCGACGGTGATCTCGGAACCTGTTGTGTACGAAGCATCGTCGGAAAGCAGGTAGGTGACCGCACCGACCAGCTCCTCCGGGCGACCGACGCGTCGATACGGATTGTTGGGGAATGCGCCTTCTTCGAGGCTGATACCTGTCGGTGCAGTCATGGGCGTGAGGACCATGCCGGGGTGAACCGAGTTGACCCGGATCTTGTCGCGACCGAGTTCGACGGCGGCGATCTTGCTCAGCCCCCGCACGCCCCACTTGGCTGCGCCGTAACCGCTGGTCAGAGCCATGCCCATCAGGCCTGCGGCCGAGGAGATGTTCACGATGGATCCGCCGCCGGCGGCCTTCATGAACGGGACCACCGTGTGGATGCCGGTGTGTACGGACACGAGGTTGATCTGGATGATCCGCTGGAACATTTCGAGGGGCTCTTCGGCGACTGTCTGGCCGGAAGCGGAGATTCCCGCGTTGTTGACCAGGCCGTTAATGGCGCCGAACTCGGACACGGCGAACTCGACGGCAGACTTCCACGACCGTGGGTCGGTGACGTCGAGATGAACGTAACGCGCTGCCTCGCCGAGAGATTCGGCCACCGCTCGGCCGTCGTCGTCGAGAATGTCGCCGATGACCACGCGTCCGTCATCTGCGACGATGCCGCGCGCAAACGCTTCGCCGAGGCCGCGGGCGCCACCTGTGACGAGAACGGTTTTTCCGGAGAGATCTCGAGTCATGATTGTTCCTTACCTGTTGGGTGCGCGAGATACGACGTCGAAAATGCGTCGAGTGCGTGGTTGATTGCCGTGGGTGCCGGTGTTCGGTGGTCTGCCATTTCCCGTAGTGCCGCGACCACTGCAAGTGTCACCTGGCCGGCAGCGGCGGTGGTGTCGAGTGAGGCTTCAGGCCGATCGATCAGCCGGGCCACTTCGGGGCGAATGAGCTCCATCGTCTCGAAAGTCGCTGACTCCCAGACTCTCCGGAGGGCAGGATCACCGAAGATGATCGGCATCAGTGATCGTGTCATGGGTTCGAAAGACTCGCCGACCGAGGCGACGAAGGCGTTGCGGACGGCC
Source organism: Rhodococcus sp. IEGM 1409 (assembly GCF_030056735.1). Taxonomy (GTDB): domain Bacteria; phylum Actinomycetota; class Actinomycetes; order Mycobacteriales; family Mycobacteriaceae; genus Rhodococcus_F. The sequence continues at coordinate 289,890 of NZ_JASHKN010000008.1, read as the reverse complement.
GGCGCCAGTCCGGAATCGCGTGGCTGCTCACCGAGTGCAGCGGCAAGGCTCTGGTTCCCGTCGTCGAGCATCGGCCAGATGCTCTCCTCTTTGGTGGCGAAGCAGCGGTAGAACGTGCGCTCGGAGATCTCCGCCCGCTCCGCGAGTTCGGCGATGGTTGTCGAAGTATCACCGCGTTCGACGAAAGCGGCAGCACAACTCTGCGAGACGCGGAGAAGTAGTGCGGTGCGGCGGGCTGTTGCCATATCCGCACTGTACCAAAAGTGGCAGAAACTGCCACAAATGGTGTCGGCTGGTCAGCCGGCGCTACCTTCGATGCCGGAAACCTCCTGCTCAACTGCGTTCTTGAGGTTCAGGAGCGTCTTGCGGATGTTGCCGCGCTGAAAGTCGGCGAACGTTTTTCCTCCGGTGGCAATCTTGTCGAACATGTCGGCGGCGAAGTCCGGCCAGCCGCGCCTGTCGTCGGTCCACGTTTCGGTAACTCGGGTTCCGTCGGGCACAGGTGAAAATCGGTACTGCCAGGTTGCGATGGAGGCGGGGATCCGAGGAGTGCTGAGGCCGATCTTGTGAACACGGAATTCGAAGAGCTTCCCGGCGTCGGCAGCGGTGACCGTGCATCTCGTGGTCCACTGCGCGCGCCCGCGCTTATTGTGCCCGTCGAACTCCATGCCCAGGAAAGCGCTTTCGCGGTCTCCTCGCAAAGTTGCGCCCAAGTTTTCGGGACTCCAGGCACCCATACGAGTGGGATCACTGATGAGCTCGTAGAGGGACAGAGCGTCGGCGTTGACGACGATGCTGTCGGAGACGGTAAGTACGCGAGCCATTTCGGTTTCGGTTTCTTTCTGTCGAGCGTGTGTGAAGTGAGTATGACGATCGGTGTAATCGGTCAGTTGTCTTTCAGTATCACCTGCTTGTCGATTCCGACTACTGGCGTTCGTAGGAGGGCCAACGGCTCGGCATACAGCAGTTCCTTGATCTCGTTGAGCGTGCGTCCACGGGTTCGAGTCAGCGTGCGTGCGTAGTCGACAGCTGTCGAAAGCACATCGTCCGCAGCCGCGACTTGATCTACGAATCCTGCTGACAATGCTTCGATTCCGCCGTACCTCCTACCTGTGACGAGTGCGTCGTGGACTGCGCGTGTGGGAAGACGTGACGCCAGTAGGGCGATGCTTCCGGGTGCGTAACTCGCGCCGATAGTGATCCCTGGCAGACAGAAGAAACCGCGATCTTCGCGCATCACGACGTGATCGTGCGCGGTGGCCAGAATTGCACCACCGCCGAAGGCATGTCCCGGAATCGCGGCGATGGTGGGCATCGGAAACGTCAACATTCGCGCGAACAAGGTTTGAACGCGGTCGATGTACCCATTGACCTGATCGGCGTTGGACAGAATCCAATCTGTATCCAGCCCAGTGGAATAGAACTTGCCCACAGCTGTCGTGACCAGCGCTCCCGGACCGTCGAAGTTCTCGACTTCGGTGAGGAGCTCCTCGACCTGGTCGAGCCACCGGGGATTGAACGGATTCGGCGTATCCGGCTCGCCTTCATTACCCAGGTGGAGGACAAATACTTCTCCGGCGCGATCCAAATACGGCATATCGGGCGACGATACTGCAGAGTTGGACTACCCGCGCGGTTTCAGTTGGATCTTGACCGCTCCTTCCTGCTTCTTCTGGAAGATCTCGTAGGCGTGGGGCGCCTGATCAAGCGGCAGCTGATGAGTGGAAAAGGTGTCGACGCCGAGTGGGTCGTCGTCAGTGAGCAAGGGCATGATGTCGTCTACCCACTTCTTGACGTTCGCTTGGCCCATCCTGAGCTGAATCTGCTTGTCGAACATAGTCATCAGAGGAAGGGGATCAACCATTCCGCCGTATACACCGATCAGTGAAATGGTTCCTCCGCGCCGAACGATGTCGATGGCCGAATAGACAGCACCTAGGCGATCGATCCCTGCGGTGCGCATCGCAGGCGCGGCAAGAGCGTCGGGGAGGAGTCCGACGAACTGCTGCGCGAGCTTTCCGATCGGAGACCCGTGCGCTTCCATACCGACAGCGTCGATTACCGAATCGGTTCCGCGGCCGTGTGTCGCGTCTCTGACGGCATCGCCGATCTTGCTGCCGTAGTCGTCCAGGTTGAGGGTCTCGATACCGCGTTCGGCAAGGCGCGCAAGGCGTTCGGGTACACGGTCCACACCGATCACTCGAAATCCCTTGTGGTGCGCGATGCGAGCAGCCATGTCACCGATCGGTCCGAGGCCGAGGATTGTCACGGATCCACCCGGCGGGATGTCGGCGTATTCGACCGACTGCCAGGCAGTGGGAAGTACGTCGGAGAGATAGACGAATCGTGAATCCGCCGGACCTTCGGGAACTTTGATGTGTGTGAAGTGTGCCTGCGGGACTCGTAGGTATTCAGCCTGACCGCCTGGCACCGATCCGTACAGCTCGGAGAAGCCGAACAACGCTGCGCCCGTGCCTTGATCGCGGACCTGAGTCGTCTCACACTGGGTGTAGAGACTCGAATCGCACATGAAGCAATTGCCGCACGAGATCTGGAACGGGATCACGACGCGGTCGCCTATCTCGAGATTCGTGACCTCCGGTCCGACTTCTTCGACGATGCCCATCGGTTCGTGACCGAGAATGTCGCCCGCATTCATGAAGGCGCCCAAAGTCTCGTACAGATGCAGATCCGATCCGCAGATGTTCGTCGTGGTGACCTTGATGATCGCGTCGGTGGGGTCGATGATCGTGGGGTCCGGAACCGTATCGACGCTTACCTTCCGTTTGCCTTGCCAAGTCACTGCGCGCACTGGGATCGGCCCTCTCATCGTGGAAATGTTGTTCGCAGTCACCTGCCCGAAAGTGCTGAAATGCAAACAAAATCGGTGAGGGTTGCGGGAAGTCCTGAGAGCGTTAGATTGAGAGGACGGTGGGCTGAGGTTCTTGCAAGGCCGCGCGCCGTATGACTGACACGACCAGATGACGAGGATGACCGCATGACCGAGAAAGACAACAACGACCAGTCGCCCAAGGGCGGGCACCCAGGGCCCGTGGACAAGGGCGGCGACGGCGGAATGGCAACTCGCGAACAGGCACCTGAACTGGTCGAGGAGACCTCCGACAAGAAGTCTGGCGACGAGTAGTTTCCTTTTACTCCGTGTTGGGTAACAACGGGGATAGGCCGCATCGGACCGTCCCGGAATCAATGCGGGCGAGGTTCCTCGAGGTTGAGCAGCCAGCCACGGGAACCGCCTTAAGCAGATCCCTCAACCCTGTTGTCATTCAACCCTGCAACAGCAAGTGATCGAACCGGGTCCGCAGTGGTGTCGGAACCCGGAAGTCATCCAGCGTCCGAACAATCAACTGCTCGGCAACATCCCTGAGTTTCACGTTGGTCTCTTGAGAGCGCCACACGAGGATGTCGAAGGCGCGATCGGCCGAAATTCCGTAGATCACCATGAGCATGCCTTTGGCTTGCTCGATCACTCCGCGAGAGACGGTGATTTCGTTGACCAGTTCGTCGACAGATGCTTTTACGGTGCTGTCCAGGGTTTCGGTGACGTCGATGTAGAAGCCGGAGCTACCCACCACTTCACCTGACTCGGCCACGACGCTGTCTCCGACGACGATTACCGAGTGCGTGTCCCCGGCAGTGTCGATGATGCGGTGTCGGCTGCTGAACGGGCCGCCCGAAGTGCGGATGGCGAGCAGTGTCTGTGCAACGTGTCTTCGGTCGTCAGGATGCTTGTGCGAGAGCATCAATTCAGTCGTGGGGTCTACTTGTCCGGGTGCGTAGCCGTGAATCCGCGCAACTTCGTCCGACCACTCCCATCGGTCGCCACTGCGGTGATAGAGAAACCCGCCCACTCTGTGTGGAGCCCCCGATTCCGAGGTCTGTCCCAGCCCGTCTTCATTTACCACCCACGCCCCCTCGTTCTCGACCTCGTCCCAACCGGCGTACTCGCCAGTTAGTTATATCGGACAAATCTGGCGGAGGTGGTGTTGGTCCCATATTTCGGAGCAAGGTCTGGGGCGCTACCGCACGCGTTGGCGAGACGGCGCTCAGAGCGCTTGGCGACGGAGTCGAGTCACTTGCGGCTGAAATGGTGTTGCCGGTGTGTCCATTCGGTGATCGCCGCGGCGATTGCCGAGGGCTGATCCTCGGGGGCGAGATGCCCTGCGGGACCGCACTCAGTCACCTCGAGGTTTGCGATGTTCGATCGGCTCCACGCGACTTCGTCGGGTCCGACCATGAGAAGTTCGGCGGGGCCGCTGAAGGTGAGAAGGAGTTTGGGTACCTCGGTGCTTTCCGCGAGCCATTCGCTGTACGCCGACACACGTGCATTCACTTCAGCGGGACTTCCTTCGATGGGGAAGGATCGTGGCCACTCGAGAAGGGGCCGGCGACTCTCACGCGAGAGGTAAGGGGCACGATAGGCGTCGACGTCTGTTTTGGGCAGACTGCCGAGAACTGTTCTGCGAAGAGAGATTTCGAGGAAGAAGTTCTCATCGAGTACCTTCGTCTCGCCGGTGCCGGAGGCTCTCAGGGCCTCGACCCGTGCTCGTGCGTCTCCCGGGAAGTGCTCGTCCCAGGTCATCGGACGGAGGATCGTTTCGAAGAGTGCCACACCTCGGACGCGATCGGGGTGGCGGGTAGCCCAGTCGAGGGCGAGTGCTCCACCCCAGTCGTGCCCGACGAGTACGACGTCGTCGAGCTCCATCTCGTCGAACCAGGCATCGAGGTAGCGGGCGGTGTCGAGGAAACCGTAGTCGATTGCCGGCTTGCCGGACGCGCCCATTCCGATGAGGTCGGGAGCAAGTGCACGGCCGATATTTCCTATGTGTGGCAGTATGTTTCGCCACAAATACGAGGATGTGGGATTTCCGTGGATCAGCACGAAGGGTGTGCCTTCGCCGCACGAGCTGTAAGCCATGGTCGAGTCGAGCACGGAAATTGTGGGCATTGCGACTCCTCAATTAGTTTCCATATACTCTAATTGAGATAGTAGCCATGTACTCTATATGTATGCAAGATCGAGAAACGTGGACGACGGGGTCGCTGGTGTGGCACCTTGCCTTGCGCTGGCGGGCGGGCGTAGACAGAGCGATCGCGCATCTCGGACTGACTCATGCCCAGTATTCGGTGCTTGCGTCCCTCCATGAGCTCGTGAGTGCGGGGGAGAGGCCTTGCCAGCGAGAGCTCGCCGAACAGACAGGGTTGCAGCGCATCTACATATCCAAGCTCGTGCGAGCTTTGGAGAAGGGTGGGTTTGTTGTCAGTGAACGTGACAGTCGCGATGCGCGCGCCGTTCGCCTCGATCTCAGCGATGAGGGAAAACGGGTTATCGTGCTCGCCAAAGACATTGTCCGTGAATTGGACGCGGCCAACACTCGCGTACTGACGAAAGCCGGCGGACGTGAGCTTGCCGAACTCCACCGCGCCCTCGGTGCCTTACTCGACGCCACCGAACTAGAAGATGAATGAAGCTTGTACTTGCTACTTGGCGCCACGTTCGGCGATGACGGCGGCGGGTTCGGGTGAGCCGGCCGGCTTGGGCCTGAGGCTGTCGGCACCGATGTTGTAGACGTCACTCGTTGTGGTCAGGGAGTTGGACGTGGTGGACGAGGGAAGACCGGCGCGCCAGTTGACGATTGGATTCAGAACGCCGAACGGGCCACATCCCGAAGCTGTCGGGACCGCGAAGGGCTGTCCGGTGTGTCCGGTGTTTCGGACGACGGCGGTGTCCGGGAAACCTGGAACTTCCTCGAGGACACCGTATTCGGTCACATCCAAGTTGAGCTGGACGGGGTTGCTGTCCGAGCCCAAGTAGCATTTGCCGCCGAGGAGGGGGTTCGCGATCTTCAGTTTGACGGGTAGCTTCACGCCCAGCTGAAATGCATCCACTGTGGGGAGTGCCGATGTCGACTCGACGGTGGCCGAGGCCTTGTTCAGTCCGAAGAGATTGTTGAACGGTAGGTCGATTCCGAGTGCGCCGCCGGGGATCTCGATGGGCTTGGCGTAGATCCCCCGACTGTTGTCGTTCGGCGGGATGAATACTTGGTCGAATCCGAATTCGGCCTCCGGATTCTCCCGGTAGGCAACTCCGCCGGCGATGCGCATCGCCCCGGCGGGAATGCTGACGGAGAGCTTGCCGATCTTCATGTTTCCGCTGGTGACCGTGACGTCCATACATGTGCTGGTCTCGGGATTGTCGATCGGACATGAATCCCAACCGCCGAAGGGAATCGCCGCTACGGGGGCGGCTCCTGCCAAAACTGCTGACAGTGTTCCCATCGCGGTGACGGTGGCGAGCACAGTTGCGGTGGCGAGCGCGCCGAAACGCCCACGCGACGTTGAACGTCGGGACATGAATTTCTCCTTTGGGGTGCAACCTCGCGAGTCGCAACATGGCGACCAGTCGGGATTGTAATGATGAGTGACGGTAGTCACGTGTGACTTGTATGTACAGATAATTCTCAATAATTCCGACAAAAGTAGTACTGCGATCGGCTCGTCGCTACTCGTAGCCGTGAGCATTGAAATTTGTTGCAGTGCTCTGTGTCTCATGCTTCACGCGCGCATCGCGGTGAAGCGCTTCGCCCGAAAAGGCGCTTGGCGACGGGAACATCTTGACTCTCGCCGAGATTGAGGGGGCAGTGTTTGGTCGGAGTCACCAATGCGGGGAGTCAGGGCGAGTAACTTGTCGAACAGCGGCTGACAGGTTCTCCGGACAGCTGCCCGAGAGAACGGATCGCCATGACGCTGATGCTGCCGCTCGACTCGATGTTCCTGCTGATGGAGTCACGGGAGCACCCCATGCATGTCGGAGGCCTGTCACTGTTCGTTCCACCGGAAGAGGACGACGGCGAATTCGCCAGGTCGCTCTACCGTTCGCTCACCGACGTCGAGTCGATCCGCCCCCTCTTTCGCCGCAAGCCGGTGCAGTTCCTGTCGAACTTCGCGCCGGTGCGTTGGACGGAGGACGAGGACGTCGATCTCGAATATCACGTCCGGTTGCTTGCGCTGCCCAGGCCCGGTCGAGTTCGCGAGCTGCTGGAGCTGACCTCGATGCTGCACGGCACGCTGCTAGATCGGCATCGGCCGCTATGGGAGGCGTATGTGATCGAAGGCCTCGCCGACGGCCGAGTTGCCGTGTACATGAAGACACACCATGCGCTCATGGATGGTGTGTCTGCTGTTCAGGCGTGGTACCGCAGCCTCTCGTCGGATCCGCTCGATCGAGAGTCGATGCCGCCGTGGGCGCAGCGACCTTCCTCGGGGCGGGTCCGAGCCAGTCGCGGGCTGGACTTGCAAAGGCGGGTGGGCTCGGTGATCGACACCGTGCAAGATGTGGTCGGGGTGGGCCCTGCGATAGTGAACGCCGCTGCCTCGGCAGTGAAGGACCACGTCGCGCCGTTGCCGTTCGCTGCTCCGAAATCGATCTTCAACGTCCCGATCACCGGAGCGAGGCGCGTCGCCGCGCAGTCGTGGCCGATCGAGCGCCTGCGCAAGGTCAGTTGCGTTGCAGACGTGACGCTCAACGACGCGGTGTTGGCAATGTGCGCGGGCGCGCTACGGCGCTATCTGATCGAACTGGACGAGTTGCCGGACAAACCGTTGATCGCGATGGTGCCGGTATCTCTTCGTAAAGGCGAAACAGGTGAGGCTTCCGGCAATGCCGTCGGCGCGGTGTTGTGCGATCTGGCAACCGAATTGGCGGATCCGGCGGCCCGACTTCAGAGAGTTCACGACTCGATGAGTAGCGCTAAGTCCCTGATGTCAGGCCTGACGCCTTTGCAGATCACAGCGCTCAGTGCATTGAACGTCGCGGGTCTCGGGTTACCGCTGATCCCTGGTTCCTCCCGACTGATCACTGGGCGTCCGGTGTTCAATCTGGTGATTTCCAACGTCCCAGGCCCGACGACAACGCGATACTGGAACGGCGCGAAGCTCGAGAGCTGCTATCCGGCGTCGATTCCGTTGGACGGGCAGGCAATGAACATCACCGTCATCGGCTACGCGGATACCATGCAGTTCGGGCTCGTCGGCTGCCGCCGTAACGTCCCTCACCTGCAGCGACTCCTTGGTCACCTCGAGGAATCACTGAGTGAACTCGAAGCCGCCGCAGGCTGATCAATTCGATTCGGGCATTCAGACGTCACGTCCGTTCACGACCAACTGGTGGACGTCCAACTCTCGGTCGTCGAGGCCGAAGCTGATGATGCGTTCGGGGTGGACACGGATGATCGGCGCGTCGAGACCATGCGTGGCAGCACCCGTAGCATCCAAAGCCTCTGCCCGTCCACGGATTTCGATGCACCTGACCCGCCATGGATCTACAGATGCGATGTCGTCCACGACGAACGCGACCCGCCCGTTCTCCGCGACATTGTGAAACTTACGGCTGCCCGTCATGTTGTAACCGCTGATATCGATCGTGGCTGTATCCGGGTTGAAGTGGAACCCGACCGGACTGACTTGCAGCGTTCCATTCCGTTGAACCGTTGCGAGGCGTCCGAGAGTCTGTGTGGCCAGGTAGTCGAGTTCGATTCGGGTGAATGTCATGAAAACACGCTAGAACCTGAACTGCTGTAGAGGTCAAGATCTCCGAACGTACAACTCATTCCATCTAGTCGAGGCCCTCTTCTGCTTCATCGACCCGGCGCTCGGCCTCGCGAAGTTTCTCCTCGGATTCTCGAACCGCGACGCCGGCCGCCTTCTCGGTGTTCTTGGCGAACTGTCGTTCCTGTTCTGCGTGTTCGAGATCGGCGCGGAGTTCTTCGATGCGACGGTCGAGGTCGGACAGCTTTGACCTGGCATCCTCGAACTGGGCGGTCTCGGCCTTCACCCGGCGTCGGATCTTCTCGACGCCTGCCCTGGCTTCCTTCAATTCTGCTTTTACCCCGGCACGTTCGGCCTTCAGGTCCGGAGTTTTCGACTCCGGAGTCTGCGGCTCTTCAGCTGGGGCGTGCTGCGGTGATTTCTCTTTCACCACTGCGAGCCCGGCGGGGCCGAAACCGCTGTAACTGGCAGCGGTCACAACCCGTCCGAGTCGAACCTGCGCGGCAGTCTCCTCGTCGGCCAGGGCGGCATTGAGCGTCTGCGCGACATCACGCAACGAATCCTCGCCGACGCTTTTTCCCCGTGAGGCCGCGATCTCACCGGATTTGTAGGCGAGACTTCGCACCACCTGCTGCCTCTGTGTCGTCAGTCGGCGCAGATCCGGGCCCGACAGATGGCGTTGGGCGTCGCGTAGCGATTCACCAAGTGCGAGAAGTGCATCCAGATCTTCCGGTAGATCGCGCGAAATGAGATTGACCAACCATCCCACGGTGGTCGGCTTCCGAAGTTTTCCGATCTCCGCGGCCAGTGCGCGGTCGTTGTCCTCCCGGGCAGCCTTCACATGATTCGTACGCGCCTCGACGAACTCGCCGGGGTCGAGGCCGTAGAGTTCGTCGGCGACATCATCGAAGGTCACGTATCCATAATGTCATTCGGCGAGTGGCTCGAAGACTGTCTTCCAGTCGTTCTTGATGCTCACCACTGTCCACCCGTTTGCGCGCGAGGTGTCGAGTGCGTGTTCGGCTCCGTCCGCGTAGTCGAACTCGCGTTCCGGATCGTCATGGAGCACCAGAAGACGAAGTGTCGGAACGTTCGGGTGTTCGGCGAACTTCAACATAGGTAGGTCACCGTTGCTGTTTCCGGCCGCGAGAACAGGTCGTCGGCCGATTCTGTTCCAGATCTGTACGGGCTTGGCCGGCCCGTCGTCGACGACATCAGATTGGGGCTGACGAAGGACCGTGCCGCTGTGACCGTCGTCCTTCCACGTCAATGCCACGCCGCTGCCGATGACGCGATCTCGGGGGATGCCGTAGACCTCCTGGCTGATCGGCCGCATGAAGTCACGTCCGCCGCCAGAGACTATGTAGTTCGAGAATCCTTTGGCTGCAAGGTAATCGAGCAACTCGACCATGGGTGAATAGCTGCAGTGCAGGTATTCGCGACCGAGAGTGGGATGCGAAGCAGTGCGCAGGTAAGTATCGGCGTGGGTTTCGAATTCGTCGACTGTGATTTCGGCGAATGCCGCCAGGACACCGGCCGCGAGCACCTTCAGTGCGCTGTCGTCGCCGCGATAGTGCTTCGAGATCACATCGTTCAACCAGGCGTAGTCCTTTTCGAACGCCGCCTGCCACGGTTGACGGTTGCGAAGAGACGGATCCTGGGCGGTCATCTCGACGAGGCGGCGCAAGATGAAGTCGAGTTGGATCGGCATCGGCTTCTCACACCACAGGGTTCCGTCGTTGTCGAAGACTGCGATCCTGTCGTCCGGTGCGATTTCGTCCGGACTTCCCTCAGTCGTGGCGCGTTCGACGAATTGCCTGATGGCTTGTTTCGGCATGCCGTCTTGCCAGCTCGGAAGCGGGTCGGGGTTATCGGAGTTGGAGGCTTCGACGAATTGACTGCTCATGCGGTTCCCTGGCTTTCAGTGAGACGATGACAAACCTGGCACTCTCATCCTCGGATCTCTTGCCGAAGATGGCATCGCCCATTTCGGGCGACAGAGGTTCGGTGACCACAATCGGGGTATGCGATTCACCATGCGGCCGTAGAGGCCGGAAATCAGATCACCTACAAGGAGCCAGGTCATGGCCAACGCATTCAAAGGCGTCGTCAACCTCGATATTCGCGATTCGATTCCCGACTGGAGCCCGTACGAGCAGCCGAAGGCTGCCGCCGGTACACCGAACATTCTTTACATCGTTCTCGATGACGTCGGATTCGGCGCCTTGGGTTGCTACGGGGGACCGATCGAGACGCCGAACATCGACCGCATCGCGGGCAACGGATTGCGGTACGGGCAGTGGCACACCACAGCGCTGTGCTCCCCGACGCGATCGTGTCTGCTCACCGGGCGAAACCACACGACCAACGGCATGGCCTGCATCAGCGAGTGCGCGGTCGGTTTTCCCGGCGGAAACGGTCACATTCCTCCCGAATGTGCCACGCTCGCCGAGGTTCTGGTCGAGCAGGGATTCAGCACCGCGATGGTCGGCAAATGGCACCTGTGCGCAGAAGACGAGATGAATCTTGCTTCCACGAAACGGAATTGGCCGGTCGGCCGCGGATTCGAGCGGTTCTACGGCTTTCTCGGTGCCGAGACCAATCAGTGGTATCCCGACCTCGTCCACGACAACCACCCCGTCGAACAGCCGTCGACGCCCGAAGAGGGGTATCACTTCAGCGTCGACATCACCGACAGAGCGCTCGAATACATCGGTGACGTGAAGTCGATAGCTCCGGACCGGCCTGTATTTCTCTACTACGCACCCGGGTGCGCACACGCTCCGCATCACGCGCCCCGCGAATGGGCCGATCGCTACGCAGGCAGGTTCGACGCAGGGTACGAAGCCATGCGGGATGAGATTCTGGCCAGGCAGAAGGAAATGGGACTTGTCCCGAACGACACGACTCTGCCCTCACTCAACCCGATAGGCACTCCTGACACCCGCACCGGACCCGACGGCGAACCGTTCCCGCCGCTGGATTTCACCCGCCCCTGGGACACTCTCTCCGCTGACGAGCAGCGACTGTTCTCACGGATGGCGGAGGTGTACGCGGGCTTCCTCTCGCACTGCGACGATCAGATCGGACGCCTGCTCGAATACCTCGAAGAAATCGAGCAGCTCGACAACACGATCATCGTGGTGGTCTCCGACAACGGTGCCAGCGGTGAGGGCGGACCCGACGGATCTGTCAACGAGAACAAGATTGCGAACGGCGTACCCGACGACCTCGCCGAGAACCTGGCAAAGCTGGACGAGTTGGGCAGCACCGAGACATACAACCACTATCCCAACGGGTGGGCGATGGCGTTCAACACGCCCTTCAAGATGTGGAAGCGATACTCGTTCAACGGTGGAACCTGCGACCCATGCATCATCTCGTGGCCGGCGGGCATCGACGCCCGTGGCGAGATTCGAGATCAGTACCACCACGCCATCGACGTCGTCCCGACTCTGCTCGACTGCGTCGGCGTCGACTTGCCCGACACGGTGAAGGGATACACCCAGCACCCGATCCAAGGCGTGAGCATGCGGTACAGCTTCGACGCCGGCAACATCCCCACCGCCAAGCACACCCAGTTCTATTCGATGCTCGGAGGACGGGGGATTTGGCATGACGGCTGGAAGGCCGTCACCACGCACCCGACTCTGAGCGGGTGGGGTCATTTCCCGGAAGACACCTGGGAGCTCTACCACACGGAGGTGGACCGAGCCGAGCTCCGGAACCTTGCGGATGAAGAACCCGGCAGGCTGGCCGAGCTGGTGGGGTTGTGGTTCCACGAGGCCGGTGCCAATCAAGCTCTGCCACTGGACGATCGGTCCGGTGTCGAACTTCTCACCACGCCTCGCCCCCAGCTGGCTCCGCCGCGCAACCGGTACGTCTACCGTCCGGGGGGAGCCGAGGTACCGGAGGCCGTTGCCGTCAACCTTCGCAATCGTTCCTTCTCGATCGGGGCAGTTGTCGACTTGGCCGAACCAGGTGCGACCGGTGTGCTCTTCTCGCATGGCGGAAGGTTCGGTGGTCATTCGCTGTACGTCAAGGACAACCGACTGCATTACGTGTACAACTTCCTCGGTAGTGAACAGCAGAAGATCGATGCGACCGAGGACCTGCCGATCGGTGAAAACGTGATCTTGGCAGCAACTTTCGACAAAGAAGCTGAGGATCCGCCGGGCACTGCGCACGGGGTCCTCGGCCTCTACTACGGCGACCGGAAAGTCGGTGAGGGCAGAATCCGCACTCAGCCGGGCAAGTTCAGCATCGGCGGCGGCGAAGGGCTCAATGCAGGCCGTGACAGCGGGGAGCCCGTCACCGACGACTACCCGGGGGCGTCACCATGGGCGTTTACCGGTGGAACACTCAACCGGGTGGCGATCGACGTCAGTGGTGAACCGTACGTCGACCTCGAACGCGAAGCAGTGGCGATGCTCTCGCGTGAATGACAGTTCCGAGCGCGTCTAATCCGAGCCGGGTGGAAGGTATCTCACGGTGGGTACGCCCCCGGGACCATCCAGGCGTACTTCGGCGTCGACCTGGTAGACCTCGGCGATCAGGTCGGCGGTGAGGACCTCGGTCGGGCTTCCGTGGGCAACGATGGATCCACCGTTCAGCATCACTATCGAATCGCAGAACATGGCGGCCAGATTCAGATCGTGCAATGCCATGATCGTGGTGGTGGGCAGGCGTCGCACGAGCGCGAGCAATTCGAGTTGGTGATTGATGTCGAGGTGATTGGTCGGCTCGTCGAGTAGCAGTTCGTGAGGTTCTTGGGCGAGGGCGCGCGCGATCTGGACGCGTTGGCGCTCTCCGCCGGACAGGGTGTGCCACGACCGGTCCAGCATGCCGGCGAGGTCGGTGTGTTCGATCGCTGCGCGGACGGCGTCACGATCGGAACCGGACTGCCCGCCACACAGTCCGCGGTGCGGTGTGCGTCCAAGTTCGACGACCTCGGCAACAGTCAGATCGATCTCGGTGTTGCTGTGCTGGTCGACGGTGGCGATCCGGCGCGCGACGTCGCGGCGTTTCCAGTCGGACAACGGAGTCTTGTCCAGGGTCACCACTCCGGCTGTCGGACGATTCTGTCCGGCAAGAAGTTTGAGCAGCGTCGACTTTCCCGAACCGTTGGGGCCGAGAAGCCCCACCGTACTGCCGGTTGTGGGGGAGACGTCGAGGTCATCGACGATGAGTGCCCCGCCGACTCGCCAGCTGATACCGGTTGCTTCGAGTGTCATGGCTGGGCCTTCCGTCTCCAGAGGATGACGGCAAACGCGGGCACGCCGACCAGCGCGGTTACCACACCGGCCGGGAGTTCCTGCGGCGCAATGGCTGTGCGTGCCACGGCGTCGACCCAGACGAGGAAGATCGAGCCGATCAGTGCGGACGCGGGCAGCAGTCGCCGGTGGCTCGGACCGACAAGAGCCCGCGCCGCGTGCGGGAGGACGAGGCCCACAAAGCCAATGGCGCCTGCGACGCTCACGATCACTGCGGTCATCAAAGCTGTTGCCAACAACAAGGTCACGCGCACCCGCCACACGTTCACTCCCAGCGACGACGCCGCGTCCTCACCGAAGGCAAAGGCGTCGAGTGCACGGGAGTGAGTCAGACAGACCACGAGGCCGACTGTCACCACCGCAGCGCAGAGCGCGACATCGAGCCAATCGGCGCCACCGAGTGAGCCCAAAAGCCAGAACATCACACCGCGGGTCTGCTCGGGATCGGCCGAGGTGATGACGATGAACGAGGTGAGCGCGGAGAACAGTTGGGTCGCGGCGACACCGGCCAGGATCACCCGATCCGGCGTGCCGCCGGCTGCATGGGCGAGCAGCAGCACCAGGGCGAAGGAGATCACCGCGCCGATGAAGGCGCCGCTCGACAATCCGATCACCCCTGACCCCACTCCGAGGATCACGATCAGAACCGCACCGGTCGAGGCGCCGGACGAGATACCGAGGACAAAGGGATCGGCCAGTGGATTGCGAAGCAGAGACTGCATGATCGCTCCGCACAACCCGAGGCCCGCACCGCAGAGCGCGGCGAGCAAGGTACGCGGCAGACGGAGATTCCACACGATGCCGTCGCGTATAGGGGTGACGTCCGCCGCGGTACCGCCGAGATGACCGACGACGATCGAGGCCACCTCGCCGACCGACAGACCGGCCGGCCCCAACGTGATCGCCACGGCGGCCGACCCGGCCAGCGTGACAACACCGATCACCCACAGCAGGGTGACGGCTTTCGGGTTGTCACGCAGCCGAACTCTTGTCGTCATCTCACGCCGTAGACCACGTAGTCGTCGAACAGTTGCCAGACTGTTCCCGACTCCCGAAAACCTGCTTGCGCGAGCGCCGCCAACTGGAAGTCGACGGCAGTGGGCGCGGTGGCGTCGCGTCCGGCGAATCTGCGCTCACGCTCGTCGGTCAGTGCCCCGATACCGGGAGTGGCCCGCAACCCGTCACACCAGCTGTCCCACTCGGGAGCACCGGCAGCGAAAGCGGAGCGTTGTGTCTGCTCGTCGTGAGCCTTCGCCCACCGACCGATGACGGGGGAGCGGCTGTCGAAGCGAAAGTGATCACCGTTGAGCAGGACTCCGGCAGGGCTCAGCAGTTCGCGGCACTGCCGGTACACCTCTACGAGCTGCTGCGGTTGCAACCAGTGCAGTGCGGTTGTCGACACGATCGCCTGAACCGGCGAAGTCACCGAAGCCGGCCAATCGGCTCCTGCCAGGTCTGCGTCGACCAGCTCCAGCCGGTCACGGAAACGAGCCGACGACTGACGGGCGACTTCCAGCAACATCGGGTCGTAATCGATCCCCACAACGCTGGCGTGCTCGAACTTCTCGAGGATCCGGGCGCTCAGTGAACCCGGCCCGCAGGCCAGGTCGACGACCGTGAACGGACTGTGCGCGTACTGCAATTCGAGAACGTCGAGAATCACGTCGAAGCGCTTCTCGCGATCCGCGATGTATGCCGCCTGCTGCTCGTCCCACTGCCGCACCAGTTCACTGATCTCCGCGGACATCTAGACCACACCCAACTGGCGCAGACCGTCGGAGAGCTGCTCGATGCCACCGACATTGCGGATCGAGGGATCCATCGTCGTGCCTTCGAGGATGATGTAACGCTTGTTCTTCACTGCGGTGAGCTTGCTGGCGACCGGGTCCGATTCGAGGAACGCGATCTTGTCTGCGGCACTGTCGCCGTCTCCGCCGCGGTCGAGATCAGCGAGCACCAGCACGGTCGGGTCTCGATCGAGCACACTCTCCCAACCGATTTCGGGCCAGTACTGCTTGTTGTCGTTGAAGGCGTTCTTCGCACCCACCGCGTCGGTCATGATTCCCGGTGCGCCGCAACATCCGGCAAAGTACGGAGTCTTCGTGGCTGCGTACCACCACGCCAGCGTCACGTTTTCGGCTCCCAGTGACGCCGTGGCGGTGGCCGCGCGATCCTTCAAGCTCTCGGTCAGCTCGACACCTTTGTCCTTGACATCGAACAGTGTTGCCACATCGCCAATTTCGGCGTAAAGGTCGTCGAGCGTGAGGGCCTTGCTCTGCTCGGCATCCTGACCGGTGCACTCGCTGGGCGACTGATACGTCGCGACCCCGAGGTCGGAGAACTTGGTCCGGTCGGCGATGCCTTCCGAGGTGAACGTGTAGTTGAAGGTCGTGTAGACCAAGTCCGGTTCGCGTTCGAGGACACTCTCGAATGACGGGAACTCGGTGTCGAAGGCCTTCACCTGACCACGCGCCTCGCGCAGCTCGGGGAGGACATCGTCATCGCTCATGGCGTAGCCGGCCATCCGGTCCTGCACTCCCAGCGCGAAGAGCATCTCGGCCGCAGGCTGATTTACCGCGATCGCCCGCTCGATCGGTCGCTCCACCGTGACGTCTCGGCCACAGTTCTGGACTGAGGCGCCGGATTGTTCGGCAGAACTGTCGTCGGAGGAACAGGCAACCAACGATGCGCCCAACAGGGCTGCAACGGCAGCGGCGGGTAGGCGAAGTCTGGACAGACGCATGGAATCTCGTTCTCGTAGGGGCTCGTTCGCGGAGCCCGTTACCGTGTGAACAGGCGTCTGTTGACCCCTGCTGCCAGCCGGTATTCGGACTCGAGATCGCCCCACCCGAGCGCCTTCCCAGATTCTCATCCAGTGGCGTAAGCCCGGGCGGTCACCCTCACCGCTGCGCGTCAGTTCCGGATTCACACCGGATTCCCTGACCCCCTGTGTGGAGGTCTGCTGGCACAGAGGAACTTATCACCGCAGTGCACTGCCGGTCAGGTCGGAGGTCGATCTCGGTGTTGCTGATGCCCTGCTTCCAGTATCCGAATATCGCAACGTCGTCTTTGTCGAGTCCGACGGCGCTGCTACCGTGCTTGTGATGTCCATACGCCGCTGTTCTCTCGCTTCCGGCCGTGCACTGCGCACGGCCCGATTCGGCGTAGCGACTTTCCGGCGGGGGCGCAAGGCGATCGACCGCCGCCCCTCTGGTCTCGTCTGGATCGAAAGAGCCTTGGCCGCACCGGCCGGATCCGTCTGACATTCGCCACTTCGGCGGGCATTGCCTCGCTGAGACTTCGCAGTGCCACACCTGTTGCAGTGCTGCGTTTTTCCGTACCTGAAGTTTCTCGCGGGTGAGTTGTGAGTGTCGGCGCCGCCGAGCCTGGATTACCAACCAACTCGTTTTCGTGAAAGGTACACAGCAATGAATCGTTTCGAAGGTCGTCGTGTTCTCGTCACCGGCGCAGGATCTGGAATCGGGCAGGCCACCGCGCTGCGGTTGCTCGCCGAAGGTGGCCGAGTGGTCGCTGCCGACATCTCCGAGAAGGGTTTGGCGGACACCCGGAAATCGGCAGAACATGCCTCGACGGAGGGTGGCCTTGACACCGTCGTCGTCGATATCGGTGACGAGAGTTCCGTCATCGAGGTTGTGGGTCAGGCAATTTCGGCTCTCGGGGGATTGGACGTACTGGTCAACGCCGCCGGGATACTGCGTGGCGGGCACACCCACGAGACCTCGCTGGACCTGTGGAATCAGGTGATCTCCGTGAACTTGACGGGCACCTTCCTCGTCACTCGTCAGGCACTGCCGGCTCTCCTGGCCACAGGCAACGCAGTCGTGGTGAATTTCAGTTCCACCTCCGCTGCCTTCGCGCACCCCTACATGGCCGCGTATGCCGCAAGTAAGGGAGGAATCCAGTCTTTCACTCACGCACTGGCTCTCGAATACGGCAAGCAGGGTCTGCGTGCCGTCGCGGTGGCTCCGGGCAGCGTGAAGAGCGGGATCACCGACACCACTGCGTCGTACTTGCCGGAAGACACCGACTGGTCGCTCTTCGGCAAATTGTCACCGATTCTGAGCACTGATCTGGAGTCCGGTGGTGCCCCCATGGCCGGGCCGGAAAGTGTTGCGGGAGTTATCGCGATGCTGGCATCCGACGATGGTGCCTTCATCACGGGCACGGAGATCCGCGTCGACGGCGGCACACACGCCTGATTCTGCGTCCGTCTGACGGCCTACCCCCAGACAGGCCGTCAGACGCGAGCCGTCATTCTCGCGAGCGAGTGATGGCGGGGACGACGTAGGACCGATCGAGTACGGCGGGCGAAGGTTCGTACATTCTCAGTGCCGGTCGGAAATCTCCGCGCGGTGTGGTCAGCCAGTTTGCCTTCGGGACAAAAGTGTCTGCCGGGCCGGCGAGTGTGGGGCGTGGCTGAAGGTGTTGAAAGGTGCGGCGGGGTTCGCTTCGACACCGTCGTGAAGGTGCCGATGGACCTGGTCGAGATTGAAAACGAGGGGAAATCCGTAGATATACGCCTGAGCTGCAAGCTCGGTGCGACTGTCGTCGGTCATCTTGCCGTCCCGTCGTTCACGTCGGTTCGAAGTCCACCTTGCGGGAACCCTGTCGTCGGGGCATTGTCCGCCAGGGGGGACGCCCCGACGACAGGGAGAAGACATGTCGGATCAGGAGAGTGCGGCGTTGATCGCTGTCGCAGACGAGTGGAACGTCGCGATGTGCTCGAACGACGCCGAACGGATCGGCGACTTCATGGCAGACGACTGGGTGATCGTCTCGGAATCCGGGTTGTCGACCAAAGCGGAGTTTCTGGGCTTCGTGGCCTCGGGTGACTTGACTCATTCGGCGATGGACCGTGTCGGGAGCGCTCGCGTGCGTTTCTTCGGTGACGTTGCACTGTTCACCACGCGGATCACCAATACTGCGCACTACGAAGGCAAGCAGTACGACGCCGACGAGTGGACCACCGACGTGTTCGCCCGGCGAGACGGTCGTTGGCGCTGCGTGTTGAGCCACATCACGCCGGCGGTCGAGGCGAAGATCGGGGACATCGAACCGTGAAGGAACCGGAAACCCTGTGCGGCTGAACATTTCAAGAAGTTTCTCGGGGATGCGTCATCAGTGCCGTGCTTCCGACTTCGATTGAACGCACGTCACCGAGAAGTCCCGATCAAAGTCGACTTCGGACGCCGAGACCCATAACTGTACCTTTCGTAAGGTACAGTTATGAGTCTCGGCAACTTTGGAGAGGCTTCGGAATGGTTACGGATACACGGCGCTGGATGCTGCTGACCGTGGTGAGCGCAGGACTTCTACTCATCACCCTCGACAACTCCATCCTCTATACCGCGCTGCCGACGCTGGTGGAGGACCTCGGTGCAAGTAGTTCTGAGGGACTGTGGATCATCAACGCCTATCCGGTTGTGATGGCCGGGCTGCTTCTCGGCAGTGGCACGCTCGGAGACCGGGTCGGGCATCGACGTATGTTCTTGATCGGTCTGGTGTTCTTCGGGGTCGCCTCACTCGCTGCCGCGTTCTCCACGACGCCCGAAGCCTTGATCGCGGCGCGAGCGCTCCTGGCCGTCGGTGCTTCTGCGATGATGCCTGCCACGCTCGCCCTGATCCGCGTCACCTTCGAGGACGAGCGTGAGCGCAACGTCGCCATTGCGGTCTGGGGAAGCCTGGCCATTGTGGGCAGCGCGCTAGGTCCGATCATCGGAGGCCTTCTGCTCCACTGGTTCTGGTGGGGGTCGGTGTTTCTGGTCAACGTCCCTGTTGTCATCGTGGCTTTCATCGCCACAAAGGTCGTTGCACCACCCAACGACGCGGACCCCACAAAACGTTGGGATCTTCTCTCCTCGCTGCTCGCACTCGTAGCTTTGGTCGGTCTCGTGATCGCGATCAAAGAGACAGCAAAAACCGACTCCTCGTCCCTCGTCATTTCCATCGCTCTGCTCGCCACCGTCGTCGGCGGGTGGACCTTCGTGCGACGGCAGCGCCGCCTGCCCTACCCACTGCTGGACTTCGCGATTTTCGGCAATCGAGCCTTCCTGGCCGGAGTCCTGGCCGCCGGTTTCTCGATGTTCGCCATCGCGGGTATCCAACTGATCACCACTCAGCGCTTCCAGCTCGTAGAAGGTTTCTCACCACTACATGCCGGCCTCCTCGTCGCCGCAGTCGCTCTGGGAGCGCTGCCGACTGCCATGGTTGCCGGTGCGACTCTGCACAAGGTCGGCCTTCTTCCGATCATCGCGGGTGGCCTCGCTCTCAGCACGGTGGGCTCCGTGCTGGTTCTGACGACCTTCGACACCAGCATGGGTTTGCTTGTTGCCGGACTACTCGTCACCGGCGCCGGTCTAGGAGCAGCCATGGCCGTCGCTTCCAGCGCGATCATGGGCAACGTACCCGCTCGTCGGGCGGGAATGGCATCCTCCGTTGAAGAAGTGTCCTACGAATTCGGCAGTCTCATAGCAGTCGCACTGCTCGGAAGTCTCCTGACCGCGATCTACACCGCGACAATCTCGTTGCCTGCCGGCGTGCCGGACTCCGCACGCGATAGCCTCGACGCGGCGCTCGGTCTGGCCGGTGACGGTAATCCTTCGTTGATCGCCGCCGCATCGGAAGCGTTCGACAGCGCCTACTTCGCCGTGATGATCGTGATTACCGCCGTCATGGCAGTCGGCGCAGCTGTGACCGGTTTTCTGCTACGTCGCCACGGACCCGGATCGGCCTTGTCCGTTGCGCCTCACCACTGACACTTCGACCCAGGAATCCCGTGCGAACCAGTAAACGAACCCAGATCCTCGAAGCGGCAACTCGAGTCGTGGAACGCGAAGGTGTCAAGAGCGTCACCTTTGATTCCGTCGCGGCCGAAGCCGGCATGACCAAAGGTGGACTTCTTTACCATTTCGCATCTCGTGAAGATCTCGTGCAGGCGATCCATCAGTACCTCGCGGACGAGTGGGAAGCGGGTTTATCCGCAGCGGCAGGAAAGTCCGCTTCCGAGACCACCCCCACCGAACGGCTCACCGCCTACACCCGCGTCGCGGCCCACAGCGCCACACGGGCCGAACTTCTCTTCATGCTCGAAGGCTCGACAAACCCCGAGCACGCGGCGCCGTGGGACGCAGTGCTGGAACGGTGGGCTTTGCCCCCGACCACAGACCTTGACGATCCGAGAGCGCTGGACCAGTTCATCGCCCGTCTCGCAGCTGACGGACTGTGGCTCTACGAGTCCCTGACCAGCGAGCGACTGACCCCCGAACTGCGGCGTGCTGTTGCCGAACGCATCGCCAACTCACTCACCCACGAAGACAGCTGAAGACGCTTTCCGTCCTGCGATCTAGTGCGGTGTTCACCGCCGGACGGTGCTGAGAACCAGGCTGTACCCGGCTGTCTCGGACTGTTTCGAACCCTCAGATGTACACCGGCACGGTTCGGCGAAAAGGGTGCGGAGGAGTAGAAGAAAAGCTGATGTTTTAACGGCGACATTATTGGGTAGTAATACGAGTTTCGTATTTATGAATGTTTTTATCGGATTTATCGATTGTGAAGTTTCTGTAGTAGCGTCAGTTGAGTAGATCATTTTTATACGCATACCGGATGAGGTTCTCACATGATTGTTCTCGGCATTATTCTGGCGTTGATCGGCTTTTTCACGGGGTTGAGCATTCTGACCACTGTCGGCATCATCTTGGTCGTCGTAGGTGCAGTTTTGTCTATCCTCGGTGCTACCGGGCGTGCAGTGGGCGGACGAAAAGTCTGGTATTGATCGATACTGCGTGAGTAGCTGAGAAAGCGGTACCCGATCTCTTCGGAGATCGAGTGCCGCTTTTTTGTTCTCGATTTACGTGTTGGTGCATCCACCCCAAAACCTGACTCTGAGCGGCGTCGGGTAAACATGAAGGATGCTTTCTCGAGATCATGACGAAGAGAAATCTGCAGAGAGATTCGGATTCCCTCGCAGATGGAATCAAGTTGACGAATCGCGCCGCGGCTTGGTGCTGGCGTGGGTGGCCTTCACACTGACGTTCGGTGGAGCACGTCTGGTGACCTGGTTGATCCAGATCGACACCAGGGATGTCGGCGATATCAGCGCCGGTGGCACTCATCTGCATCACTACCTGTGGGGAATTCTCCTGTTGGCGGGAGTAGCGATCTTCGGACTCGTAGATCGAAGTCCTCGCGCAAGAACATGGATGGGTATCGCGTTGGGCATTGCGCTCGGACTCATCGCTGACGAGGCCGCGTTACTGATCACTCTCGACGACGTCTACTGGCAGAGCGACGGTTGGCCGAGCATCGCCATCGCGGTGTCGATCATCGGAGTTGTGGGAACCGGGCTTGCGCTGACACGAAGCGGAGCGGAGAAGCCTCGAGGTTGATCCGACTACGGCACGGGTACTCACCCTCGAGCCGGGAAGTCGCGCGGATCGTGAGGTGGCTTGGATGGATCCCAGTTCCGCGGACACATCACCGGATTCCGAAAGCGAAGTTCAAGCGGTAGATCCGATAGCGGAAGCCGAACGCGAAGCCGCAGCATTGGCGACGCCCGTCCGGCCGCTGGGCGAACCCGGACCGAGATTCGATCGTCGTTCACCGTTCTTCATCGGTCTGACGGCCGCGGCCGGAGTTGCCGTGACTTACGCGGTGATCGAGGTGCTGCTTGCGGCGCGGGGCATGCTGATCCTGATCGTGGTCGCATTGTTTCTCGCAGTGGGCATAGAACCGGTGATCGTCTGGCTGGAGCGGAGAAATTTCCGGCGCTGGATCGCAGTCACCGTGGTGCTCCTTGCGATTGCCGTGATGTTGGCGCTGTTTCTCGTTGCAGCGATCACTCCGCTGGTCGAGCAGGGACGCCAGTTCGCATCGCACGCTCCCGAACTCCTGACACACATTCGTGACCGGTATCCGATCCTCAGCGACCTCGACGAGAAGTATCACCTCGAGCAGCACCTCACCACACAAATGGATGGTTCGGGTTCTGCGCTCGCGACGGGTTTGCTCGGTGCGGGGCGGGCGGTGTTCAGCGCAATCGCCGACGCCGGAATCGTTGCTGTACTGACGACGTACTTCTTGATCGACTATCCACGAATCCGCACGAATCTGTATCGGCTGGTGCCACATTCACGCCGGCCTAGAGCAATCGCCATCGGTGACCAGATACTGGCAGGTGTGGGCGGGTATGTCCTCGGCAATGTTCTGATCTCTGTGATCACCGCAGGATGCACCTTCGCCTGGTTGGTGATCTTCGACGTGCCGTACCCGTTGATCTTGGCACTGCTGGTCGCTCTGCTCGATTTGATCCCGATAGTCGGTTCCACCATCGCAGGGGTTATCGTCGCCCTGGTCTCCCTGACAGTCTCTGTCCCAACGGCATTGGCGACAGTTGCGTTCTTCGTCGCACTACGCCTGCTCGAGGACTACCTTCTCGTCCCGAAGATCATCGGGAAGACGGTGGCGGTCCCGGCACTGGTGACCGTCGTCGCGGTTCTGTTGGGCGGAGCGTTGCTCGGTATTGTCGGTGCGTTGCTGGCGATTCCGGTCGCTGCGGCCTTGCTGCTGCTCGCAAGGGAAACTCTCTTCCCTCGGCTCGACGCTTCTTGACTCGCTTCTATCGGACGGCTCGCGCGTGACGCCGCGAACCAGGGTTCGGCTTGGGGCACATCCGAGTCGGGATCGTTTCCCCTTCGTCGGTGATACGGAATACCGATACTTTCTCGCTGCAACCGTGATTCAAATCGACCGCGTATGCGATCGCGGCGCGATCCGAGACGAAATCTTCCATCACCGTTGTACCGTCCGGTAGTTCGATTCTGTAGTTTTCCATGACTTACACAACCTTCTTTCGCTAAGACGATCTTACCCGGCTCGAGAAGTGGCAAACCCGTGGAACATAACGTGCGACAGTCGACTTCGCGCCTCGCCGTTGCGATGTTTCAACAACTCACCTGCGGGGTATTGAGAGTCGGTCAGCCGCTCAGGCGGTACGTGTCGAACTACGGAGGATCCGCGCAATGAGCGCAGTATCGAAAGCGATGTACAAGCCACTCTCACTGGCGACGAGCGTTCTGGGCGGCATTTTGGCCGGCGCTGTTTTCCAACAGGTGTGGAAGCGCATCGGTGACGACAAGAATGCGCCCGAGCCCAAGGACTTGAGCAGGTCGAGTAGGGAAGTCCTGATTGCCGCTGCCCTGCAGGGAGCCATCTTCGCCGTTGTGCGAGCCGCAGTGGATCGTGCGGGGGCAAAGGGCTACCGGGCCCTTGCTCATGAAGATCCACGGTAGGAACGTCCAGCCGGGTTCGACTTCAGTCGACGACGGCCGCGATTGCCTCGATCTCGACCAACTGATCGTCGTAGCCGAGAACGGTCACGCCCATCAGAGTGCTCGGGGCGTCATGATCGCCGAACGCGTCGCGGACTACCTCCCACGCCGCAACGAGGTCGGCTTGACTGCTCGACGCCACCAGAACGCGGGTGTTGGTCACATCGGTGATGGACGCGCCGGCGTCCGAGAGAGCTGTTCTGAGGTTGTCGACGGCCTTGGCTGCCTGTCCCGCGTAGTCGCCGACGGCGGCGGTAGAGCCGTCCTCGTTCAACGGGCAAGATCCTGCGAGGAAGATCAGTCGGGCCTCGGCAGGAGCCGTTGCTGCATAGGCATATTCAGCGACTGACGAGAGTGATGTGGAACGGATCAGAGTTACCGACTTCGACATAGTTTCCCCACGGAATAGTAAAGTTTTGTAGCGAGACTTTCACAGCGCACTGGGGGTAGCCAATTCGGCATCGGACCCGTCCATACGGGCTGCGGCTACGAATGTCTGTCAATGAGCCGAGAAGAAGAGCACACAGCACCTGTCGATGAGTGGCTGACGACCAAACAGGTTGCGGCACTGTTCCACGTCGACCGGACGACGGTATCCAGATGGGCGAGGGAGGGCAAAGTCGGAACTCTGAAAACGCTTGGCGGACATCGGAGATACCGACGGTCGGAGATCGAGAAGTTGTTGCGCAACCGCTTGACGACACGCGATCCGACGTAACCTCCGGCGTGAAACAGACAGGTCGCCGAGCGCGATGAGGGCTCGGCGACCTGTCTGGGCAGGCAGGAAGTGATTACGCCCTGGGGACCTAAGCCTTGTGGACCTAGGCCTTGGGGACGCGAACGATGAGTGCGTCGCCTTGTCCGCCGCCGCCGCAGAGTGCGGCTGCGCCGATGCCGCCGCCGCGGCGCTGCAGTTCGAGGGCGAGGTGCAGGGCGATGCGGGCACCGGACATGCCCAGGGGGTGTCCGACGGCGATGGCGCCGCCGTTGACGTTGACCTTGGCGGGGTCGAGGCCGAGTTCGCGGGTGGAGGCGATCCCGACGGCGGCGAACGCTTCGTTGATTTCGACGAGGTCGAGGTCGGTGGGGTCGATACCTTCCTTGGCGCAGGCCTTGGCGATGGCACGCGCGGGCTGGGACTGGAGGGTGGAGTCGGGTCCGGCGACGACGCCGTGGGCACCGATTTCCGCGATCCAGGTCAGGCCGAGTTCTTCGGCCTTCGTCTTGCTCATCACCACGACGGCGGCGGCGCCGTCGGAGATCGGGGACGCGGAGCCGGCGGTGATGGTGCCGTCCTTGCTGAACGCGGGACGCAGTTTGCCGAGGGACTCGGTGGTGGTGTCGGCGCGGATGCCTTCGTCCTGGGCGAAGACGATGGGGTCGCCCTTGCGTTGCGCGATGGAGACGGGAACTACTTCGTTGTCGAAGTAGCCGTCTTTCCAGGCGCGGGCCGCGTTCTGGTGCGAGGCCGCAGCGAACGCGTCCTGCTCGGCGCGGGTGATGTGGGCGGTCTCGTGTTGGTTGACCTGTTCGGTGAGCAGGCCCATCGCCTGGTCGGTGAAGATGTCGTGGAGGCCGTCGTAGGCCATGTGGTCGCGCATCGTGACGTCGCCGTATTTGAAGCCTTCGCGGCTTTTTTCGAGCATGTGGGGTGCGCGGGACATCGATTCCTGCCCGCCCGCGACGACGATGTCGAATTCGCCGGCGCGGATGAGTTGGTCGGCGAGGGCGATGGCGTCGATGCCGGACAGGCATACCTTGTTGATGCTCAGGGCGGGCACGTTCATGGGGATGCCGGCGGCGACGGCGGCTTGGCGGGCGGGCATCTGGCCGGCGCCGGCGGTGAGGACCTGTCCCATGATGACGTACTCGACCTGTTCGGGTGCGACTCCGGACTTGTCCAGGGCGCCCTTGATGGCGACGGCGCCGAGGTCGGACCCGGAGAGGTCCTTCAACGATCCGAGGAGTCGACTCATCGGGGTACGAGCTCCCGCAACAATCACAGTGGTCGTGTCGGTCATGCCAGTTCTACTTTCAGTTCGGTGCCGGTGGCGGCGACAACGTCTTCGACGCTGACATCGGGGGCAAGTTCGCGCAGGACGAGAGGGCCGTCCTCGCTCACGTCGATGACGGCGAGGTTGGTGATGATCCGATTCACCACTCCCTGGCCGGTGAGCGGCAGGGTGCAGGCGTCGACGATCTTGGGGTTGCCGTCGCGGTCGTTGTGCTCCATGACGACGATGACGCGTCGGGCGCCGTGGACCAGGTCCATCGCGCCGCCCATGCCCTTGACCATCTTGCCTGGCACCATCCAGTTGGCGAGGTCGCCCGTCTTCGACACCTGCATACCGCCGAGGACTGCGGTGTCGATGTGGCCGCCGCGGATCATCCCGAACGAGAGGGCCGAATCAAAATATGCCGCACCGGGATTGACGGTAACCGTCTCCTTGCCGGCGTTGATGAGGTCAGGATCGACGTTGTCTTCGGTGGGATACGGTCCCGTGCCGAGAATTCCGTTCTCCGAGTGCAGGACCACACGAACGTCCGAGCCCAGGTATCCGGGAATCAGTGTGGGAAGGCCGATTCCGAGATTGACGTACTCGCCGTCGATCATCTCTGCGGCCGCCCGGGCTGCCATCTGCTGACGCGTCCAACCCGTCACTGTCACTGGTGCGGTCATCGTGTGGTTCCTTCCGAAGCGCTGACGGTTCGCTTTTCGATTCGCTTGTTCTGAGGTCCGGTGTGAACAATGCGCTGGACGAACACCCCAGGCAGATGCACTGACGCCGGATCGATCGCGCCGGGCTCGACCAGGCGCTCCACCTGTGCGATCGTGATGCGACCGGCCATTGCGGCGAGGGGGTTGAAGTTCATCGCGGTCTTGTCGAACACGAGGTTGCCGTCGGTGTCTCCGAGAACAGCGTGCACGAGTGCGTAGTCGGCGTTGATCGCCTCTTCCATCACGTAACGCTTGGTTCCGAAGACGCGAGTCTCCTTCGGGGGAGAGGCGATTGCGATCGAGCCGTCGGCGTCGTAACGCCACGGCATTCCGCCGTCGGAGATCGGGCTACCCACTCCGGCCGGTGTGAAGAACGCCGGGATTCCGGTGCCGCCGGCGCGCAGACGCTCCGCGAGCGTGCCCTGCGGTGTCAGTTCCACTTCGAGTTCGCCGGCCAGGTACTGCCGGGCGAACTCCTTGTTCTCACCGACGTACGACGCGGTCACCCGTCGGATACGTCCCGCGCTCAGCAAAATTCCGAGACCGTGATCGTCGACGCCGCAGTTGTTGGAGAACACCTCGAGGTCGGTTGCACTCGTAGCTGCGATCGCGTCGATCAATATGTCGGGGATGCCGCACAAACCGAATCCGCCGACTGCCAGCGTTGCGCCGTCGACGATGTCGGCGACCGCGTCCGCTGCGGACTCGTACACCTTTGCTGTCATGTTCTCTCCCTGCCAGGCGTTCATTGAGTAGACACTCACTCACTTCTGTATCCAGTGAACTATCTCCAGTTCACAGGTTCAAGCAATCTCGAACATCGACAGGGAACTGATCGACTACTGACCATCTGAAGGAATTTCGTTCACTGAGTGGACGCTAGGATGAAGACATGCCAACTCACGAGCAATCGCCGGCCATGGTCGCGCGGGTGGCGGCACTTCTGCGAGCCCTCGGCGCGTCCGAACCAACGGGCACTTCCACCACGGAATTGGGCAAGGTCACTGGCCTCGCTCGGCCCACCGCGCACCGACTGCTCACGTCCTTGGCTGCCGAAGGACTGGTCGACCGTGACGCACGAACCGGTCGGTGGTCTCTCGGTCCGGAGTTGTACCTCCTGGGGGCGGCGGCCGGAAATCGGTACGACATCACCGACCGCGCTCGCGACGTCGTCGACGAACTTGCCCGGGTCACGGGGGAGAGCGCATTCCTGTCGGCACGTCGCGGTGACGAGACCGTCTGCGTCCTGAGTCAGGAAGGCAGTTTTCCGCTGCGATCTCACGTTCTGCACGAGGGGAAGCGTTTCCCTCTAGGAGTCGCGTCGGCCGGCCTTGCCATCTTGAGCCACCTACCTGCGCGGGACGTCGACGACTATTTCGCCCGGGTGAATCTGGAATCGGAATGGGGTCAGATCCACAGTGAGACATCAATCCGCGAACGAATCGAGTCGACGCGTGTCACCGGCTACGCCGTCAATCCAGCTCTCATCGTCGAGGGAAGTTGGGGGATGGGTGCCGCGGTGTTCGACCGCAACGGTCGACCAGCCTGGGCGCTGAGCCTGACCGGAGTGGAAACACGCTTCCGGCCTGCGCGTCATGCCGAGTTGGGAACGCTACTCCTCGAGTACGCTCATACACTGTCGAACCGACTGAAAACACATGCAGTGAACTAACTTTCGGGAACCATGCCTTGCGCAGGAGCATGCTTTACCTTCGTACGCACATGTGCCTTCTCGCCTTGCGGGCCGAACAGATGCAAGATCTCCACCACCTGTTCATCGGCAGGCCCGAACCAATGGGGCTCGGCAGTGTCGAACTCCGCGACTTCACCTGGGTGCAGGACAACCTCGTTCGCACCCAGAATGAGGCGCAGATCCCCGGCGAGGACGTAGAGCCATTCGTAACCGGCATGGGTGACGAGCTTCGGTGGACGCGGACCGATCACCTGCTTGAAGACCTGCACGCGGCCGGGATAGCGCGTCAACGGAACAACGGCACTGCCGTTCTTGCGTCGGCTCGGGGTGAGGTGGACCCTGGGATCGCCCGTAGCGGGAGCGCCGACGAGTTGGTCCAGCGCGACCCGGTGCGCTCGGGCGAGCGGCAACAGCAGATCGAGGGTGGGACGACGCTTACCCGATTCGAGGCGTGAGAGTGCGCTGACGGAGATGCCGGTGGACTCGGACAGCGCCTCGAGAGTCAATCCACGATCGCGTCGAAGCGTGCGCAGCCTCGGTCCGATACCGGTGATCAACTGCTCGAATTCAGCATCCATGCCGCCCATCTTTGCAGTTTCCGCAAATTTTCTACCGGCTTCGGACGCTGGAAGGCAACGATCCTTTCGGCAGTCGAGTACGGCAGAGCACTTCGAGAGATGGAGTCCGACCATGAAACCTTCGAGCGGGATCGACGAATCGCAAGTGATCGGACTTGATGCAGGGCGGCGATGGGGCATCCTGGTGATCTGCTGCACGAGCCTGTTCGTCGTCGGGTTGGACACGACCATCGTCAACGTAGCCCTGCCGACGATCGGTGAGGGATTTCGCGTCGGAACCCGTGGTCTCGAATGGATCGTCAACGCGTACACACTTGTCTTGGCGAGCTTGCTGATCTCGTCCGGCGCGGTGGCCGATCGTTTCGGCAGGAGACGAGTCTTTCAGATCGGTCTCGTCGTTTTCGGGGTGGCGTCTATTGCCTGCGCACTCGCTCCGTCCGTGGGGGTGCTGATCGCGGCGCGGATCCTCCAAGGCGTCGGCGGGTCGATGCTCAGCCCGGTTGCCTTGGCGATCGTGGTCAACGTGATGACCGACCCGAAGGAGCGGGCCAAGGCAATCGGGGTGTGGGCCGCGGTCTTCGGCCTGAGTATGGCGGCAGGGCCGATAGTCGGCGGGGTGCTCATCGAAAGTTTCGGCTGGCGATCGGTTTTCTGGATCAACGTGCCGGTGATCTTGGCCGTGCTCGCCTTGACTGCTGTGTTTGTACCGGAGTCCCGAGCGCAGAAGTCGCGACGTCTCGATCTTCCCGGTCAGTTGCTGCTGGTGATTCTTGTCGGCGGTGCGGTCGCCCTTCTGATCGAGGGTCCGCGAATCGGATGGTTCTCTGCTGCGGCGACGGCAGGGTACGTCGTTGTTGCTGCAGCGTTGGCCGCCTTCATTCGCGTCGAATCACGCAAGCGCGAGCCACTGATGGATCTCGCTCTTTTTCGCCGCAGACCGTTCTCGTCGGCTGTGGTCGGCGCCGTCGTGGTGTTCGTAGCGTTGAACGCGACGCTACTGCTCGGCACGTTCTACTTGCAGCACTCCCGCGGTATGAGTCCGGCCCTGGCCGGCGCGATCACCCTCCCGATGGCTGTTGCGGCAACGGTCTGCGCGCCGTTGTCCGGAATACTCGTCGGACGCTTCGGCCCGCGGCGGCCGCTGCTGATCGCTGGTAGCTTCACGACACTCGGCGGGCTGTGCCTGGTCTCGCTCGACAACAACACGGCGATTCCGATGCTGTTGGCCGCTTACCTGTTTCTCGGTATCGGATTCGGCTTCTCGAATGCCCCCATCACCAACACCGCCGTCAACGGGCTGCCGAGATCGCAGGCGGGGCTTGCAGGTGGAATAACCTCCAGTGCACGCCAATTCGGTGCCGCTCTCGGTGTGGCGCTGGCTGGTGGCATTATCGGCGGCAGTGCACCGGTAGATGTCGCGCAAGCATCGAGGCCGGGATGGATCCTGGTTGCCGGATGTGGGATCGCAGTCCTGGCAATTGCACTCGTATCTCGTAATTCCGAGGAACTCCCCGGTTGACCACCTCGCGTGTCCGTGCGAGCTTCACCCTGCGCGGGTGATTCCAAGCGCATGCCCAACCGATACAGATGATGGGGTGGGAAAGCTGCACTGGCGGGAGCGCTTCTACAGCTGGGCGCGGCCGCTGAACTGGCCAAGGCTGGGAAGGTTTCGCTCGACGGAGACGAATCGGCGCTGGAGACGCTGGGAGGGGTGCTGGACACTTTCGATCCCAGCTTCAATATCGTCACGCCGTAAAGAAGGGATAGTTTTCGATGTGTACACGCTTGGTCTACTTGGGGCCCAACGACACTGTGATCACTGCTCGATCGATGGATTGGAAGGTCGACCTCGGAACAAACCTCTGGGCATTCCCGCGCGGCATGACCAGAGAGGGCTGCGCGGGTCCGAACTCGATACAGTGGACGTCGAAATACGGAAGTGTTGTCGCGACGGCGTACGACATGTGCACGACCGATGGGGTCAACGAGGCTGGGCTGTCTGCCAATCTCTTGTGGTTGGTCGAGTCCGAGTACCCGACCTACGACGGTTCGAGCCCTGGATTGTCGATCGCGGCGTGGGCACAATACGTCCTGGATTGCTTTGCGACAGTTCAGGAAGCGGTCGACGTGTTGGCGTCAGAACCGTTCACCGTGGTGACCGCTGCCGTTCCCGGCGAAGACCGCCTCGCGGCGCTGCACATGTCGCTCTCGGATGCTGGAGGAGACAGCGCGATCATCGAGTACATCGGCGGACGCCCGACGATTCATCACAGCCGCGAGTACCAAGTGATGACCAATTCGCCGATCTTCGATCAGCAACTCGCCGTCAACGAGTACTGGAAGCAGATCAACGGAACCGTCATGCTGCCCGGAACCAACCGTGCCGCTGACCGATTCGCGCGGGCATCGTTCTATGTGGATGCGATACCGCAAACGGACGATCCGCGGTCGGCATTGGCATCCACCTTCAGCGTTATTCGGAATGTATCGGTGCCCCTGGGTATTTCGACTCCCGACGAGCCCAACATCTCGTCGACCCGTTGGCGTACGGTCGTCGATCACAAACGCACGCTCTATTTCTTCGAGTCGGCGATGACACCGAATACTTTCTGGGTGGACGTGGCGTCGATGGATCTCGCGGAGGGGACGCCCGTCCGTAAGCTCGGGCTCGGCCCGAACGAGAGCATCGTCTATTCCGGTGACTCCACTGGCCAGTTCGAACAGGCGGAGGCATTCACGTTCGCGGGAGCATAGGGATTCCGGGGCCACAAAGATCCAATCGTGAAACTTCTTGACATTTACACTCCGTACAGATGAAACTTTGTTGCATATTCGGGTTTCGTCAACGGAGGACGGCATGGGCATCACAGTGCAGACACGGAACGATGGTGTGCAGCTCAAACGGCGCAGGGCGCTCGTCGCCGGCTCCGTCGGAAATTTCATCGAGTGGTACGAGTTCGGCGTGTACGGGTTCTTCGCGACGATCATCGCGTCGAACTTCTTCAGCGCCGACGGCTCCGGCGATCTCGAAAGCCTGATCAAGACCTATGCGTCGTTTGCGCTGGCGTTCTTCTTCCGCCCAGTGGGTGCCGCGCTGTTCGGTCGACTCGGTGACCGCATCGGCCGACGCCCCACCTTAGTGATCGTTCTTCTGCTGATGTCGGGTGCGACGACCCTGATCGGTGTGCTCCCCACCTACGAGAGTGTCGGAATTCTGGCACCGCTGCTCTTGACGGTCCTCCGAATTCTGCAGGGATTGTCGGCCGGTGGTGAGTTCGGCGGTGCAGTGTCGGTGATGACCGAGTTCGCTCCGCCCGGACGACGTGGGCTGTACGGCTCGTGGCAGTCGTTCACCGTCGCACTCGGACTGCTCGCCGGTGCGGGTATCGCAGCACTCCTCGCTACTGTCCTCGACCCGTCACAGCTCAGTGACTGGGGCTGGCGCATCCCGTTCCTCCTTGCACTTCCGATGGGTCTGGTCGCTCTGTGGCTCAGGCTCCGGCTCGAAGAAACGCCGTCGTTCGAGCGCTCCCGCGCAGTTCAGTCCGAACCGACGGCTGATGCAGCGGCGCCGGTAGTGCAGCCGACTGTCGGCGAGACAGCCAGGGCGATTCTGCTCGGAATCGGGCGGTTGATGGGTTGGTCTGCTGCCGGTTACACCTTCCTCGTCGTCATGCCTACTTATCTTCAGAGTTCGCTCAACGCGACTTTCCATCAGGCACTTGTTGCTTCTGTACTCGCCAATGCTGGCTTCGCGGTGACCATTCCGATCGCGGGTGGACTCAGCGATCGCATCGGACGACGCGTGGTCATGCTCACCGGCACTTTGATAATTCTGGTCCTGGCTCTGCCGCTGCTCAACGTCCTGCAGAACGAGCAGACATCTTTGACAGCCAAGGGATTTGCAGTGTTTGCCGCCGGCGCTGCAGTGGGACTTGTTGCCGGACCCGGACCCGCCATGCTCTCCGAGATGTTCCCCACGTCGGTTCGGTACACCGGATTGGGACTCGCATACTCCCTGTCCAACGCGGTCTTTTCGGGCTGCGCCGGTCTGATCATCACGTGGCTGATCAAGGAAACTTCCAATCTCGATATTCCGGCCTACTTCGTGATGGCAACGTGTGCCGTCAGCGCGATTGCCTTGAGTACCTTGCGAGGAAATGCCCACAAGCGGGCACTCGTCGACTGAACGCAGCTTTTCCGAATGCCGAAACGATCCGAGTAAGGGATATTTCATGAGAGTCATCGGTCTGATGTCCGGTACTTCGTACGACGCTATCGATGCTGCCGCGGCAGACATCCGGATCGACGGGGACACTCTTGTGCTGACCCCACTGGGGATGGTCAGCGAACCATATTCCGGTGAGTTGCGGGCTGCGGTGGCGGCTGCGGTACCGCCTGCGTCCACCACTGTCGGTCAGATCTGCCAACTCGACACCGAGATCGGGCAGGCATTCGCGGCCGTGGCTGCGCGGGCGAACGCGGAACTGTGCGGTGGCAGTGCGGAATTGATCTCCTCACATGGTCAGACGATGTTCCACTGGGTCGAAGGAGCGCAGGTAAAGGGCACTCTTCAGCTCGGGCAGCCGGCCTGGATAGCCGAGAAGACCGGATGCACGGTCGTGTCGGACCTGCGCTCGCGCGACGTGGCGACAGGTGGTCAGGGTGCACCACTGGTCAGCGCGTTCGACGTATTGTGGCTCAACGGAAGAACTTCGGGTTCCGTCGCGCTCAATCTCGGTGGCATCGCGAACGTCACTGCTCCGGGTGGCGCCCCGACATCGACGGCAGATGGTGCCGCAGTACCGATTGCCTTCGACACAGGCCCCGCAAATGCGCTGATCGACTCTGCGGTAAGCGAATTCACCGCGGGGGAGCAGTGGTTCGATCTCGGTGGCGCTCTGGGCGCGGCCGGCACACCGAACGTCGATCTGCTCGCACATCTACTGAGCGAACCGTATTATGCGCAGCCCGCTCCCAAGAGCACGGGCAAGGAATTGTTCCATCGGGACTATCTACTCGCCGCTCTGCGGGGCTACGAATCCTTGTCTCTGGCCGACATCGTCGCGACACTGACTGCACTGACCGCCCGGACCGTCGCCGATTCCGTCAGAGGACTGGCAGCCACCGAAGTGGTGGTGTCAGGCGGTGGTACCAAGAACCCGACGTTGATGGCGATGCTCCGTGACGAACTGGGCGACATCGCGCTTGTCTCTTCGGACGAACTCGGCGTCACCTCCGACATCAAGGAAGCATTGGCTTTCGCGGTTCTCGGCTTCCTCACCGCACACGGATTGCCCGGAAGCATTGCTTCGTGCACCGGCGCACGTCACGCCAGTGTGCTCGGATCTCTGACGCCAGGAAGCCGTGGGCTGCCTAGAATCACATCGGTGCCGTCAGCTCCGAAAACGATGCGAATCGAGGCGTTATGACTTTGGACCGGAGTGCTCCGGCGTCCGTCGACCTGCTTGCTCGTATTCGCGCATCACTGAGCAGCCTCTCGCCTGCCGAGCTGCGGATCGCCGAAATCATCGAAGCCGACCCCAGTCTGGCCTCCACCCTGACGGTCAACGATCTCGCCGAGCGAGCGTCGACAAGCACGGCAACAGTGGTCCGCACAGCCAAACGGCTCGGTTTCGAGGGCTATCCACAGCTTCGTCTCGCGCTGGCGGCGATCAGCGGGTCTGGCGCAGGGGACACGATCCCGCTCGGTGTGGACATCGTTGCCGCCGACTCGGCCGGCGAGGTGATGGCCAAGCTCGCCGAGTTCGAATCCGAACAGCTCAAGGGCACGGCGCAATTGACCGATCCTGCTGCGCTCGAAGAAGTTGTGTCCCGGATTCGATCCGCCCGCCGCGTCGAGGTGTACGGCATCGGTGCGTCAGGCATCGTCGCGCAAGACCTCACGTTGAAGCTCTCGCGTATCGACGTCAATTGCCGGGTTCATCTCGACCGAGACGCGGCGATGGTCAGTGCCAGCTTGCTCGGACCGGACGACATCGCAGTGGGAATCTCACATTCAGGTGAGACTTCCGATGTTGTCGAGCCACTTGCCCTTGCCCGTCGTGCCGGGGCGTCGACCGCTGCGATCACCGGTGGGGCGCGATCGACGCTCGCCGTGCAGTCACACCACGTTCTACTCACTGCCGGTAGAGAATTCGGATTCCGATCGGCTGCGATGGCAAGCCGCACCGGTCAGCTGTTGGTAGTCGACACAATTTTTGCGATGGTGGCGCACTCGCTGCCCAGCGCACTCTCTGCTCTACAACGAAGCCATGATGCCATTGCTTCGAAGCGTCACTGACGAGGAGTCGTCGCCGTGAATACTGACGAGGAGTCGTCACCGTGAATACTGACGAGGAGTCTTCGTAGTGAAATCTGATCGAGGAGGACGCGCCACAATGCAATTGGATATGCTCTCCACCGAGAGACCCAACCCTCTCACCCGCGATCTCGACGTCATGTCGGTGTCGGACCTGCTCACCGTGATGAACCAGCAGGACGCAATCGTGGCCGACGCGGTCGCGGCGGTACTACCCGCCATCGAAGCCGCAGTCGACTTGATCGTCGCCGCACGGGCACAAGGTGGTCGACTGATCTACCTGGGAGCCGGGACTAGTGGGCGCCTGGGAGTTCTCGACGCAGTGGAATGTCCTCCGACGTTCGGGACAGATCCGGGCGAGGTGATCGGCATCATCGCCGGTGGCCCGGGAGCGTTTCTGAACGCAGTCGAGGGAGCAGAAGACGATCCGAGAGCGGCTGGGGGCGACCTGGACGCAATCTCGTTGAACGCCACGGACGTCGTGGTGGGCTTGGCGGCTAGTGGTCGTACCCCCTATGTCATCGGGGGACTGGATCATGCCCGCGAACTCGGCGCCGCAACAGTGGCAGTCTCGTGCAATCGGAGTGCGGCAATGAGTTCTCACGCCGGCGTGGCCATCGAAGTGGAGACCGGCCCCGAGATCCTCACCGGCTCGACGAGGCTCAAGGCCGGGACTGCGCAGAAGATGGTGTGCAACATGCTCTCCACGGCCAGTATGGTCCGCTCCGGGAAGGCATTCCACAATCTGATGGTCGATCTTCGGCCGACCAATGCCAAACTTGTCGATCGTGCAAACCGGATCGTCGCGGCAGCCACCGGAGTGGATACCGAGATCGCTTCGGAGTCCATCGAGAATGCCGACGGTCATGTGAAGGCAGCGGTCGTCATGTTGTTGGCCGAATGCGACTTCGCCGAAGCAACCGAATTGTTGGCTCGCGCTTCGGGTTCGGTACGAGATGCCATCGTCGGAGCCGGCAAGAGCAGAGAGGAAGCCTGAATGGAAATCGTCATAGTTCCCAGTCCGGAAGACGGCGGGCGAATCGCTGCCGATATTGTTTGCGGCGCAATGGAAAACGGAGCGCGGACGCTCGGCCTCGCGACGGGATCGTCACCGCTGCACACGTATCGAGAGCTGATCAGGCGGCATCGGGAATCGGGAGTGTCGTTCGCTGCGATGAGCGCGTATCTTCTCGACGAGTACGTAGGTCTCACGTCCGATCAGCCACAGTCCTACGCGCACACCATCTGCACGGAACTCGTGGATCACCTCGACATCGACAATGCGCGAGTGTTCAGCCCTGACGGCGGAGCCTCGGATCCCAGTGAAGCTGCCCGGCGCTACGACGCTGCCATTGCCGAAAACGGTCCCATCGACGTGCAGATCCTCGGCATCGGCCTCAACGGACACATCGGTTTCAACGAGCCCTCCTCCTCGCTCGCGTCGCGCACCCGAGTGAAGACCTTGACCGAGAGGACCCGCGCCGACAACGCACGGTTCTTCGCAGACCCGGCCGACGTGCCGCATCATGTGATCACACAAGGTCTCGGAACCATCAGTGATGCACGGCATCTCGTCCTGATCGCGAACGGCGCACGCAAAGCGCCCGCGGTCCGGGCGGCGGTCGAAGGTCCGGTCTCGGCGTTCTGCCCGGCGTCAGTGCTTCAGCTGCACCCACACGTGACCGTCATCGTCGACGAGGCAGCTGCCGGTGAACTCGAACTCGCGGAGTTCTACCGCTACACAACCGAGCACAAGCCCGCATCGCAGGGTTACTGAAAAGCGGAGGACTTGATCTCTAGCGCAGTTGAGCTCCTAGCCTCGGTGCATGATCAGTGTGAGAGCGGTATCCCCGCTTGCGTCGCCCCGGGTGTTCTCACCTCCGCGCAGTGTTGCGATCGTCGGAGCGGGGCCGGCGGGAATCTACGCTGCGGGCGCCCTCGCTGAACTGGCGCCCGGCACCAAGACCGACGTGTTCGAGCGTCTACCCACGCCGTACGGACTGGTGCGTTACGGCCTCGCGCCAGGGCACCCCGAATCCGAAAAGTTCGCCCATTCTCTGCACACCGCGCTGGGCGCCAGTGACTTCCGGCTGTTCTGCAACGTAGAGATCGGAAAGGACCTTTCCGTCGAGGATCTACGTTCTTCCTACGACGCCGTGATCATTGCCACCGGCGCGCTGAAGGATGCGCCGCTCGACGTTCCCGGCGTCGAGCTTCCAGGCTCTTTCGGTGGCGCCGATTTTGTCGGTTGGTACAACGATCACCCGGACAGTTCGCCGCAGTGGCCGCTGAACGCCGAATCGGTTGCAGTGATCGGAGGTGGCAACGTCGCACTCGATGTCACGCGGATGCTCCTCGCCGAGGCACAATCGCTACGGGCCACGGACGTATCCGCCGAGGTTCAGGAAGGGATCGCCGACAGTCTCGTTCGGGAGGTGCACATCTTCGTCCGGCGCGGACCCGCCGACGCTCGATTCTCCCCGAACGAGTTGCGCGCTCTCGGTGAACTGCCCGGTGTCGATGTTGTCGTCGACGCTGCCGATGTCGCACCGGATCGGCATATCGAGCGGATGACCAAACAGTTGGTCCACACCCGACTGGCTGTCGAAACGCTCCGCACTTTCGCGGACGCTGTTTCTGCCGACCGAATTGCCCAGCGCCGAGTTCACCTGCACTTTTACCGACAGCCTGCGGAGATTCTGGGTAACGGGAAAGTCGAAGCACTGCGCGTCGAGCACACGGACCCTGACGGCTACGGTCACGTCACCGCTTCGGGGGCCTGTACCGACTATCCGGTTCAAGCTGTGTACCGGGCAATCGGATTTCGCGGCACACCGCTTGCCGGGGTGCCCTTCGATCACGGACGCGGCATCGTTCCGCACCGGAGCGGCGCGGTGGTCGACGAGAGCGGCCTACCGATCACCGGCCTGTTCGTGACCGGATGGATGAAGCGAGGTGCCGTCGGTCTGATCGGTGCGGCGCGGCCCGATGCTCGCCAAACTGTCGAAACGATGCTGCGACAGCTGGATTCGGTAGGCGAACGTCGAATAGACCGTAGCCCGATCGCTGCACTCCTCGCGGCCGGAAATCTGCTGCCCGTCGATTGGGAAGGATGGCTTCGCATCGATGCCGCCGAACGTGACCTCGGTGTCAGGCACGGGCGTGATCGCGTCAAGATCAAAGATCGCGAAGACCTGGTCCGCATCGGCACGAATCTGCCGGTTCACCCCGAATAGATTCGCTGGGGTCTGGGGTACCGCCGGGGTTACGCTGAAGTGAGTCACCTCGATTCATCGTGCTCGAGGTGCGGAGCAGAAGTGTCATGAATGAACGTGGTGCGCAGGCCAGTGACGCGACAATCGCGAGCGGGCCCCTGACCGAACGGGGCACCGTCACCGAGTTGCGCCCGTCCACACTGCCAGTAGGGCAAGACGGGCGCAACGGTGCCGACGGGCTCGGGCGCCTGGTCGGAGATTGGGAGGCGGGAACCCCGTCCGAGCTGAGCGACTATCTGCCCGATCCCGCCAAGATTCGTCGGGCCGCGCTGATCGAACTGGTCGGAATCGACATGGAGTACCGCTGGCTGAAAAGTGATCGCCTCAAGCGGCTCACGGAGTATTGCGCCGAGTATCCGGAATTACTCGAAGAACCACTACCGGCCGAGCTCCTGTACGAGGAGTTCCGGCTACGGAAGCAGGGCGGCGAGGACGTCGTGGCGGCCGAGTACGTCACCGAGTTCCCTTTGCAGGCAGAGAGTTTCGAGCAGATGTTCGACCGTGATTCGATGGCCGGTCGCGAAGACGTCATGATGCTGGGTCTCTCGGGTTTCGACGAGTTCGAAATCGGGCAGCACCTGGACGATTTCGAACTGGTGTTGGAACTCGGGCACGGCGCGTTTGCCCGAGTGTTCCTCGCTCGGCAACTCTCGATGCAGCGGTGGGTTGCGTTGAAAATCTCGCGCAACGTCGGAGTCGAGCCGCAAACTCTCGCCCAGCTCGACCATCCCAACATCGTCCGGGTCTTCGATCAGCGACTGCTCGAGGAACGCGCGCTGCGAGTCCTGTTCATGGAATACGTGCCAGGTGGAACTCTGCTCGACGTGGTCAAACTTGTCCGTGTGACACCGCAGCCCCAGCGCTCCGGACAGCTTCTTCTCGACGCCATCGATCAGACTTTGGCGAAGAAGGGAGAGATGAAGCCGAGCGAGACGAGTTTGCGGGGCGAGATCGCTGCGATGTCGTGGCCGGAGACCGTGGCCTGGATGGGAATGAGACTGGCCGACGCCCTGGAGTACGCGCGTGAGCACGGCGTTCTGCATCGGGACATCAAGCCGGCGAACGTACTGCTCAGCGTCGAAGGCATCCCCAAACTCGCCGACTTCAACGTCAGCTCGAGCGAGGAGGTCTCGACCGAGGACGCTGCATGTTTTGTCGGTGGCTCGCTTGCCTACATGTCCCCGGAGCAGTTGGAGGCCTGTGCCGTCGGGGTGCCTGGCACCCTGGACACTCGCAGCGACATCTACGCACTCGGCGTGATGCTCTGGGAACTTCTCACCGGGAGTCGGCCTTTCGCGGACGACGGAACGGGGGAGAACCCACCGTCGCCCAAGAAGGCGCTCGAGGCCCGCCGGCGCGGAGTGGATCCCGCGGCGGAGGCACGGCTACCTGACGACTGTCCACCGGCGCTGCGCCGAGTTCTGGTGAAGTCTCTCTCGCCGGAGAAAGACGGAAGGTGGTCTGGTGGCCGAAAGCTGGCCCGTCAATTCGCACTGTGTCTGGACCGGTCTGCCCGTAATCTGGTGGACCCACCGGAAGGGAGCCCACGTTCCACGTTGTGGAAGTGGGCACTGCCGATTCTGCTGGCCGCGATCGGAATTCCGAATCTACTGGCGGCGGGCTACAACTACTACTACAACAAGATGCTGATCATCTCGGAGCTCTCGCCGCAGGCTCAACAGCATCTCGAGCAGGTTCATCTGGTCATCGGGGTGGCTGCGTTCTCTCTCGGCGCCGCGGCGATCCTGTATTGGTGTCGGCTCGCGCTCACCGTGCCTCACGGACTGCGTAACGGTCAGACGTACAGCGCGGAGGTCTTGAACAAGGCGCGTACCGCGACGCTGAACGTCGGACACCGCGCAGTGGTGATCGCTTTCGGTCTGTGGGTTCTGGCCGGCATCGCATATCCAGTTGCATTGCAGATTGCGGCCGGAGGCATTCCGCAGCGAGCCTACGTGCACCTGATGTCGTCGTTGGCCGTGTGTGGTGCCGTCGCAGTCGCCTATCCGTTCTTCATCCTGACCTATTACTCGGTTCGATGTCTGTATCCGATCTTGTTGTCACACGGAGAGTTACGAAGCGACGACGGCCGCGATATTCGTTCACTGGGTCGGAGTAGCACGCGGTACCTCGCGGTGGCAGCCTCGGTTCCCCTGGTGGGAATCGCGGGGCTCAGTTTTGTCGGTTCGGGTGCCGGTGAAGAACTCAACGCAACCGTCCGCGCGCTGTGTTTGGGCGGGATCGCCGGATTCATCGTTGTCTACCAACTGTTTCGACGAATCGAAAGAGATCTCCGAGCACTGCTACGCGTTGTGTCCCTCGAGGTGTCGGCGTCTCCGTAATTGCCTGACAACCGTGTTCGAGTTGGCCTATTTGGCAGTGCTCTTGCGTGGTCGGCTGCGACGAACGGCTTTGGCGGGAGGCGGAGACTTCTCTTCTGATTCTTCCTGAGGGGCGTCGCGCCAGTGGATCTCGATTTCTATCTCGACTTCATTGCCGTCGACTTCGATCTCGAGTTCCCACCGAACCTGTTCCGGAACACTGATTTCGATCGAGTCCCCACCCGATCCCAGTTCCACTTCCGATCCACTGGCGAGGGCTTGGCCGAGGGCGATGAGTCGTTCGGCGACTTCCTGCCGCGAGAGTTCTGACTTCCTTTTGATCTCCAATTTGGGCACGATCACTCCTGACCTCGGCGGATTCTCTCTTTCACGGTAGTTGGACAAACGGGAGATTGTTGGAGTTTGTGGAACCAGGGGGTGGCAGCCTCTACGCAACGCTGATCTCGAACGCTCAGGAACCTCGCGCGCACCGACGAGGCGGCGTATTTCATCTCCAATGATTCCCAGGCCCGTTCGTCCCGGTCGGAGCGTAGACGAATCGGTCGGTAAATCTGCGTCGACGAGGATTTTCGCGAAAGTCTGGGTTCAGTCCAGAAGATTGCGCAATAGTGGAAAGGTGCCTTCGACGCCGGATTATGCAGCCCAACTGCGTACCGCTGAGCTTCGCGTGACTCGTCCCAGAGTCACGGTGCTCGAGGTTGTGCATACACGCCCACATGCAGCCACCGAGACAATCTTCGATGCTGTGCGGGCTGTTCTGCCGGCGGTGTCACGGCAGGCGGTCTACGACGTGTTGCACGCTCTCACCGACGCCGGATTGATACGGCGGATACAACCGCCCGGATCGGTGGCGCTGTACGAGTCTCGCGTCGGTGACAACCACCATCACGTGGTCTGCAGGTCGTGTGGCGTAGTCGAGGACGTCGACTGCGCCGTAGGCGAAGCGCCGTGTTTGACGCCGTCGGCGCACAACGGCTTCGTTCTCGACGAAGCCGAGGTCATTTACTGGGGGCTGTGTCCCGACTGCTCGACAACTCAGAGTTTGCGATCACAAACGTGATCGAAGTCCGTTCTACTTGCTCATGGAGGGATTACCGTGTCCGATAGTTGCCCGGTTGCTCACGATGGAAACACCGAGAGCACCAGCGAAAGTGAAAACCCCGCAATCCCGTCGCCGACACCCAGTGGGAATCGTCCGAGAACGAACAGCGACTGGTGGCCGAATCAGCCGGATCTGTCGGTCCTGCATTCTCATTCGTCGAAGTCGAACCCGATGGGTGCCGACTTCGACTACGTCCAGGAAT
Source organism: Rhodococcus sp. IEGM 1409 (assembly GCF_030056735.1). Taxonomy (GTDB): domain Bacteria; phylum Actinomycetota; class Actinomycetes; order Mycobacteriales; family Mycobacteriaceae; genus Rhodococcus_F. The sequence continues at coordinate 247,473 of NZ_JASHKN010000008.1, read as the reverse complement.
TTGCCAAACTCGATGTCGAGGCACTCAAGCGCGACGTTATCGCGTTGATGACGGCGTCGCAGGATTGGTGGCCGGCCGACTACGGGCACTACGGCGGACTCTTCGTGCGTATGAGCTGGCATGCTGCCGGCACCTATCGCATCGCAGACGGTCGCGGTGGTGGCGGTCAAGGCGCTCAGCGTTTCGCCCCGCTCAACAGTTGGCCGGACAACGCGAGCCTCGACAAGGCGCGGCGCCTGCTCTGGCCCGTGAAGCAGAAGTACGGAAAGCAGGTTTCCTGGGCCGACCTGCTGGTGTTCGCGGGCAACTGCGCCCTGGAGTCGATGGGGTTCAAGACCTTCGGCTTCGGCTTCGGTCGAGAAGACATCTGGGAGCCCGAGGAGATCTACTGGGGCCCTGAGGACACCTGGCTCGGCGACGAGCGTTACAGCGGAGACCGTGAGCTGTCCGGACCGCTCGGCGCCGTGCAGATGGGCCTGATCTACGTCAATCCCGAAGGACCCAACGGGCAACCGGATCCGGTAGAGGCCGCCCGCGACATCCGAGAAACGTTCGCGCGCATGGCGATGAACGACGTGGAGACAGCCGCGCTGATCGCAGGCGGCCACACCTTCGGCAAGACACACGGAGCCGGACCGGCCGACCTCGTCGGACCGGAACCCGAAGGCGCACCCATCGAGCAGCAGGGGCTGGGCTGGAAGAGTGCCTTCGGCACGGGTGTGGGTAAGGACGCGATCACCAGTGGTCTCGAAGTCGTGTGGACTCCCACTCCGACGAAGTGGGACAACACCTTCCTGGAAATTCTGTACGGCTACGACTGGGAGCTGACCAAGAGCCCAGCGGGTGCTTGGCAGTGGATACCGAAGGACGGTGCGGGGGCGGGCACGATCCCGGATCCGTTCGATTCGTCGGCCGGACGCACACCGACGATGCTGACGACCGACCTCTCCCTACGCCTGGATTCGACGTACGAGAAGATCACCCGGCGCTGGCTCGATCATCCGGAAGAATTCGCCGAAGAGTTCGCCAAGGCTTGGTACAAGCTCCTTCACCGTGACATGGGACCGGTCACGCGCTACCTGGGGCCTTGGGTTCCCGAGCCGCAGCTGTGGCAGGACCCGGTTCCCTCGGCCGATGATCAACTGATCGGGGACGCAGACATCGCGATCCTCAAGAGTCGACTTCTGGACTCCGGGCTGTCCATCTCGCAGTTGGTGTCGACCGCGTGGGCGTCGGCTGCGAGCTTCCGCAGCACCGACATGCGCGGCGGCGCCAACGGTGCGCGAATCCGACTGGAGCCGCAGAAGAACTGGGAAGTCAACGAGCCCGCAGCTCTGTCGGCGGTGCTTCAGACTCTCGATCGGGTTCAGCAGGACTTCAACCAGGCTGGTGGAGCCAAGGTTTCACTTGCCGACCTGATCGTTCTGGGTGGCACAGCGGCCGTCGAACAGGCTGCGAAGAACGCGGGACAGGACATCACGGTCTCGTTCACGCCGGGACGTACGGATGCAACGCAGGAGCAGACAGACGTCGAGTCGTTCGAGGTACTCGAACCTCGGGCCGACGGATTCCGGAACTACCTCAAGGGTGGGGAGAAGATTCCGGCAGAGATTCTGCTGGTGGACCGCGCGTACATGCTGTCTCTGACCCCGCCCGAGGTGACAGTGCTGGTCGGCGGACTTCGCGCGCTGAACGCGAACTTCGGCAAGACCGGCCACGGGGTGTTCACCGATCGTCCCGAGACGTTGACCAACGATTTCTTCGTCAACCTTCTCGACATGGGTACCGAGTGGAAGCCGTCGAAGACGGACGAAAACGTCTACGACGGGGTTGATCGTGCGACTGGCGATCCGAAGTACACGGCAACTGCCGTGGACCTCGTCTTCGGATCGAATTCGCAACTGCGCGCACTCTCCGAGGTGTACGCCAGCGAGGACGCCAAGCAGAAGTTCGCCGAGGACTTCGCCGCCGCCTTTACCAAGGTGATGGACCTCGACCGGTTCGACGTCAACTGATCCAGCAGATTGTCGACGGCGCCCCGCGAGCTTTGTTCTCGCGGGGCGCCGTCATTTCATGCCCACGATAGCGTGGTCGTGTGGCCGATCAATTTGCGCTGGTACCAGCGGTGTACGTGATGTTCTGTCGAAGCAACCCGGTACAACGGCCGGAGGTGCTGTTGCAACTGCGCGAGGGTACGGGATTCATGGACGGATACTGGGCTCACGCTGCTGCGGGACACGTCGAACTGGGGGAGTCGGCACTCGACGCTGCCGTTCGGGAGGCTGCGGAAGAACTTGGCGTCGAGTTGCTTTCCTCGGAACTGAAGCCGCTGACCGTGTTGCATCGCCGCCACGCGGAAGGAAGCGAACCGGTGGATCATCGAGTGGACTTCTTCTACGAATGCCGTACGTGGTCGGGTGAACCACGCCGGATGGAGCCGTTGAAATCTGCAGATCTGCGGTGGTGGCCGGTTGACGAACTCCCGGAGAAGCTGGTCGACCACGAGCGTTTCGTGATCGAAGCCCACCACGCCGGTCAGCTCGCACCCATCCACAGCTACGGATTCTGACCGAGTGAGAAACGAATTCAGGCTTCGCTCGCAACGATGACCGGGCGCTGAGCTTTGGATGGCGACGCCAGGGTAGAGCGTGGCCCATTCTGACAGTTGCCACGTCAGCGGCGTCGGCTTCCGTGAATGCAATTGCCAAAGCGCTTTCACTGTAGGCGCTTCCGTCCAAACCGACGACAACCGGCAAGGCTGCCGCAGCCATGCTTTCACGCGGTGTTCCAACTCTTGCGAACGAACATGTCGGGCCAGGTGCCGCGAGATCGCCCTGTGGGTTGACGATCAAGGCGGCCTCAGCTGTCAGCGCAGTGATTGCGGTGTTCTCCGTGAACTCCTCGAGTTATGTCTGTCGAACGCGAACTGGCTTGCAGGACAGTGCCGAACAGCATTCCTGCAACTACTATCGAGCACGCGGCAGTCGTCAGGGGCAACCACACGAGCGTCGTGACCGCGAACATGAGGATGAGCAACGGCACCAGAAGATGGCCGGGTTTCGCTCGGCGTTCGAGATGCTGGTTTTTTGCCCAGGCTCGGTACTTCGTGCCGTCATTCATGTTGTTTCACCTCAGTGCTTACCTCGGAAACCGACTTGTGGCCAAGCAGTCCGACATGCGCCTCGTCGCGCATTCTCTCGACCATGTGGGGGTAGTGCAGTTCGAATGCGGGCCGCTCACTGCGGATTCGGGGAAGTTCGGTGAAGTTGTGTCGAGGTGGCGGGCAAGACGTCGCCCATTCGAGCGAGTTTCCGAATCCCCAGGGATCGTCGACGGTCACAATTCGGCCGTACCGATAGCTCTTGAAAACATTCCAGATGAACGGAATCGTCGAGGCTCCGAGCACAAGCGCGCCGATGGTCGAGATCGTGTTGAGTAGAGTGAAATTGTCCGACGGCAGGTAGTCCGCGTACCGCCGAGGCATACCCTGAGCGCCGAGCCAATGCTGGACGAGAAATGTTGCGTGAAAGCCGATCAGGGTCAACCAGAAGTGAAACTTGGCGAGCTTCTCGTCCAACATCCGGCCGGTCATTTTCGGGAACCAGAAATATATTCCGGCGTACGTCGCGAAGGCGATTGTTCCGAAGAGGACGTAGTGGAAGTGTGCGACGACGAAGTACGTGTCGGTGACATGAAAGTCCAAGGGCGGGCTGGCAAGAATGACGCCGGAGAGTCCGCCGAACAAGAATGTGACCAGGAAGCCGACGGAGAACAGCATGGGGGACTCGAAGGTTAACTGCCCCTTCCACATCGTTCCGATCCAGTTGAAGAACTTGACTCCGGTGGGAACTGCGATCAGGAAGGTCATGAACGAGAAGTACGGGAGGAGAACGGCACCGGTTGCGTACATGTGGTGCGCCCACACCGCGATCGACAGTGCCGCAATTCCCAGTGTTGCGTAGACCAATCCGGTGTACCCGAAGATCGGCTTGCGGCTGAAGACGGGGAAGATCTCGGAGACTATGCCGAAGAACGGTAGCGCAAGAATGTAAACCTCGGGATGGCCGAAGAACCAGAACAGGTGCTGCCACAACATGACTCCACCGGTGGCGGGGTCGAACAGGTGCGCTCCCAGGTGACGATCCACCCAGAGGCCGATCAGAGCGGCAGCCAACAGCGGAAACACGAGGAGGATCAGCATGCTGGCGACCAGCGCATTCCACGTGAAGATCGGCATGCGGAACATCGTCATTCCGGGGGCGCGCAGGCAGACGATCGTCGAAACGATGTTGACTGCGCCGAGGATGGTGCCGACGCCGCCGAGCGCGAGACCGATGATCCACAGGTCGGCGCCCATGCCGGGGGAGTGAAGTTCGCTGGTGAGTGGCACGTAGGCGGTCCAGCCGAAATCCGCCGCACCACCAGGTGTTACGAATCCGGCGGAGGCGATCAGGCCGCCGAAGAGATACAGCCAGTAGCTGAAGGCATTGAGTCGCGGGAAACACACGTCCGGCGACCCGATCTGCAGTGGCATGAGGTAGTTGGCGAATCCGAAGAAGACCGGGGTCGCGTACAGCAGGAGCATGATCGTGCCGTGCATGGTGAACAACTGGTTGTACTGCTCGTTGGACAGGAATTGCATTCCCGGAACGGTCAATTCCATGCGCATGAGCAGCGCCATCAGTCCGCCGACCAAGAAGAAGGCAAACGATGTCACGATGTACATCAGGCCGATCATCTTGTGATCGGTGGTCCTGAGAATCTCAACCAGTTTCGAACCCTTCGGAGCGGTTCGGGGGATTGCATCGGCGTGGGAATCGACCTCACCGACCGGCCGGGGTGCTAGATCAACCACGACGGCCGCCTACGCGAATCGACGTGACGAAATACCGAGAATGCCTGGGACTGTGGAACATAACGCAATGATCGTGGCGGCAGGGAACTCGGACGAGGGGAAAAGGTCCTTAGGATCGGAACAGAGGCATGGCGTAGATCACGTGGTCCGGTACGGTCGAGAGAGTTGTCTTCACAGGCGGAAAGAAAGCGAGTTTGTCATGGCGTGTCGTATCAGTGAACTGGTGTTCGGTTGCCGGGATCCCGAGGTGCTGGCGCGGTTCTGGTGCGAGGTTCTGGACTTCGTCGTCCTCGATCGAATGGACGATGGTTCGTTGGAGATCGGCCCACGCGAAGGCTTTGGTGGTCCACAGCCGACGATCATCCTCAGTCGCAGAGATGAACCGGAGAAGGGCAAGCCTCGCCTGCATATCGACGTCAATGCTACCGATCGCGATCAGGAGGCCGAACTCGAACGCCTACTGGGTCTCGGTGCTCGCCCGGCTGACATCGGCCAGACAGGGCAGGAACAGTGGCATGTCCTCGCGGACCCCGAGGGTAATGAGTTCTGCCTGCTGAAGGCTCAACTCGATCCACTCTGATGCTCAACGGCCATGGCTCGGTATCGGACTTCGCTTGGGGCTCAGCGGAACACGCCAGACCAATTCGGTGACACCGTTCTCGCTGGTGATGTTGCTCGAGCCTCCGCACTGACGAGCGCGGGTCGCAAGGTTGTCGAGTCCGTGAATTCTGGTTGCCTGGTCGATACCCACACCGTCGTCGACGATGCTGATGACAAGCTCCTCGGTGGCCCGGATGGTGACGTCGATGGCGTCGGAATGCGCATGTCGCAGAGCGTTGCTCAAGCCTTCGCGCACAACGGCTTCGGCGTGCGGGGCAAGTCGAGCCGGGACGGAACTGTCGATGGTTCCCTCGAAAGTGACGCTGGGAGTGATCGACGAGTGGCCGGACAGGCCGTTAACCGCGTCGAGTAGTCGCCGCCGCAGACTTGCGGGAGTGGACATTTCGCTCGTGTGGAGGTCGAAGACTGCGGTGCGAATTTCGCGGACTGTCCGGTCGAGTTGATCTACAGATGTGTCCAATACGGTTCGAACGGTGTCCTCGTCGCCTGGACGTTGCAATACCCCCTGCAAACTCAATCCAGTGGCGAACAGCTGTTGGATGACGTGGTCATGGAGATCACGCGCGATTCGGTCGCGATCTTCGAGGACGTCGACCAGTCTTTCTTTCCGTTGCTGTTCTGCGAATTCGACAGTGACAGAAGCGATGTCTGCCATTGCCGTCAGTTGCTCGATCTCCTCGACGCCCCACGGTCGGTCGCTGCGGCGTGACGCGAAGAGAACTCCGCCGCCGAACGAAGTCCCGGAGAGGGGGAGTGCGATCACCGATTCGTCGTCGGAAACATTCAGTGCCGGAACGGAACTGCCACGTAGGGCAGAGATCGGCCGCCGGCTGCGCGCAGCGTCGTCGACCACGGTCCCGGACAGATCGACGGCTGAGCCGGTCGTGGCGGCAGGCTGGGAATCGGCAGCATCGGCGACGTGGACTACCGGCTCTCTGCCGAGGTCGTAGCGAACGACGCACACAAGATTTCCATCCGTGAGATGCCGCGTCGTCCGAACAAGTTCGGCTAGCGTCTCGTCGCGGGATCCGCCGCCGAGCAGACGGGCATTGACGGCGGCGACGGCCTTGAGCCAGGCTTCCCGCGTGCGGGATTCCTCGAACAGGCGCGCATTGTCGATTGCGATGCTCGCAGCATTTGCCAGGATCTGGAGTACCGCCTCGTCGCGGTCGTCGAATGCAGTCCGGTCCGAGCTGTCCGCGAGGTAGATGCTCCCGAACACCTCGCCCCTGACGAAGATCGGAACACCGAGAAACGTGTCCATCGGTGGGTGATTGGTTGGAAACCCTGCCGAGGACGGATGGGAGGAGATGCGGTCGGTTCGAACCGGGCAGGGTTCTTGAACGACCAGGCCCAGTAGCCCGTGGCCTTCGGGAAGGTGCCCGATCTCGGCAACTTGACCCTGATCCAAACCGGAGTGGATGAATCGCGACAAGCGGCCGTCGGGGGACTTCACGCCGAGGGCACCGTAATCCGCCTCGAGGAGATGCCGCGCAACGTCGACTATCTGTTGCAGGGTTTCGTCGAGCTGGAGCGTGGACCCGACAGTCAATACGGCACTGAGCAGTTTGGGAATCGCAGTCGGGTTCAGAGCAGCGACTTCGGCGCTTGCGGCGATGTCGCCGAAAAGGCTGAGCATGAGCGCGTCGCGGCTACCTGGCATGGTGTGTGCCCGTAGTGGCGGAGAATGGCGAACCGGACGGTGTCAGTAGGTGAGTGGTCGCCTGTCCTGAAGGATCCGGGTGAGCAGTGCCCGCACGAAGCTTCGTCGCCAGAACTGCAGCCTGAGTTCGACGTTCGAGGCCCAGTTTTTCGAGGATGCGTGAGACGTAGTTCTTGACTGTTTTCTCCGAGAGTTCCGCGTGCGTGCTGATCTCTCGATTGCTCAGCCCCTTGCCGATCAACTCGAAGATCAACAATTCCTGATCGGTCAACAGTGCTGCCGCAGTACCCGACTCCTGCTCGGAACGGATGCGCCGCACCAAACCGATCACCGCCTGGGTATTCAACAGCGATTTCCCGGTAGCAACCGTACGGATCGCCGAAACCAGGTCATGGCCGCGAATGTTCTTGAGGACGAATCCACGTGCGCCGGCGATCAAGGCGTCGAGCAGTGCATCGTCGTCGGAGTACGACGTGAGCATCAAGGTGGCCGCGTCCGGGTAGGTCGACGCCAATTCTCGGCACAGTTCCACACCGTTGCCGTCGGGAAGTCTGACGTCCATGACAACCACGTCGGGTCGGCATTTGGGTATTCCGACCGAGGCTTCGCGAACACACGACGCCTCGCCCACAACGTTGAATCCCGATACCTGATTCAACAGGTCTGCCAATCCACGACGGACGATCTCGTGGTCGTCGACCAGATAGATGCCGATCGTCACGGTGGTCACCTCTTCCATCTCACGCCTGCCATCGATGTTACCGGACGGTAATGTCCCGACAGGGTCGGATTGTTCGACCGATGATCGACAAGAAACCCGCGTCGAAGGGTGCGAGAGCGAGTGTCGATTGCACAGGGCCAAAGGTCCCGACCGTCACGAGATCTGAATCACCGCGATCTCGCGAGGTGGTGGGCGCGAGCTGAATGTGGTTGCGCCGGTAGCTGTTCGAACCGTTCAGTCGACGGGAGCGAGTTCGATGGAGACGTAGACACCCTTGCCTTTTCGGTGTGCGAGCGCCTCACCAGGACGATCGATACCGTCCAGCTGGAGAACGATCGGACCTTGTTCCGGATAGAAATTGCGCCACCAACTCTTCTTGTCCGGCATGGCAACGCCGATCGTCACATGGTCGCCCTTGCGCTTGTAGGACACGGGCGCGCTGAAGGTGCGTCCCGACTTGCGTCCGACGTAGGTGATGACGGTCATCGAACGGCCGAGAAGCTTGCCTACGATCGGAGCGCCGATCAGTGGTTGGACCACTACGTTCACGGCGGCGGATACACGTTGGAAAGTGTTCACGAGAAGCCCTTTCACATCGATTGCTGCACGAAATCGAATCCTGCACGGAATTACTGCGTGCAGTAGTTCTATCCTGCTCGACCGGGATTGTCGCGTGGGCAGAAATTGGTACAAACCGGTGCGCCGAAGCGAGTAGCGTGGGGTACGTCGAGGGTCATTCGAATATGCGCGGTCAAGCCATGTCGTCCTCGGCGCCAACCCGGTCTGTGGTCGAACGGCCGAGAACTGGAGCGCCTGTATGGCGTCGAACCCGTCCGATGTTTCGAATGCACGAGGGCAAGCCGAGTCGACTGACGCGGATCAGAAAACGCCGTCCATCTGCCCGGCGTGTCGGCACAGTATGGAATCCCACGATCCGCTCGGAGTTCGGTTCTGCGCAGTGACTGCCGACCGCGGTCTCGACCGAAAGTGCATCTGCGCCGCTGATCGCGAGGAAATACAGCACTACTCGCGATACTGATCCGTCTGGACATCACCTCCATTCCTTCGTCAGGATTCGACTGTCGCCTTGACGACGCTGTCGTGGCCACTGAATCGCGCCGTGGGTGAACAGCACTGAGGGCCAGATTCAGCGTCGTCGCGACCATTTGCCGCGAAGAAGCATCAGTGCGGTAAGGGTGAGCCCCCATCCGATGGTGGACAGCGCGACGCCCACGCCCGCTTGGCCGGTGACATCGGTGCTGGCGTCGATACTGAAGGCTGTGGTGAATCCTGCAGCAGTGCCTGTGGCCGCAGTCAGACCGCCCGCCGTCATCCATCGCGAGCAATGCGCGGAAACGAAACACGCCAGAATCACCGTCAGTCCACAGGCAACCACCTGCCAGGTAGGAAACTGCGTCGGGGCAGGCAGGCTGGGGCCGCGGAATCCGCCTTTGTAGTCGGCTGACCAGCTGAGCCAGCCCACGCAAGACAGAACGCCCAGCGTAAAAGCCAACAGACCGGTGCGCCACAGTCCGAGTGAGCCCGACCCCGTGTGCCCGGCGCCGGGGCCGGTCGTGGAGTGCTCCAGGCCAGTTCGTTCCGAACGCCAGATCGTCCAGATGATGCTCGCACCGATAGCCGTGGGCACGCCGACGAAGATGAATACGCTCCAGAGAAACTGCGGCCAAGAAAACTCGAGATCGACTGTCATGACTGGAGTATGCGCGTACTTCGAACCCAGCGCGGCCACCATTCAATGTGCCGAGTTGCCGTTCAACCTTCCACGACCTTCTCGACATGTGTATTGGTCGGATTCAGGTCGATGTTCCGTGCGTTGACCAGTCGAAGTCTGGGTACCGGATCTCCCGTGGTGTCGTCTATCAACGTCGAATGGAGTTCATCGTCATCGAAAGCGTGGCGTTCGCCCCACTGTCGCAGGCTCGTGATCACCACGAACAGATCCATGCCACGTTCGGTCAGGACGTACTCGTTGCGGGTCCCTTGCGCGTTTGATCGAACCTCGAAGATTCCTTGCTCGACAAGGACTTTGAGCCTGTCCGTGAGAATGTTCTTTGCGATGCCCAGGTTTCGTTGAAACTGACTGAATCTGGTTGCTCCATCGAAGGCGTCTCGCACGATCAACAACGACCATCGGTCGCCGATGATGTCGGCTGCTCGGGCCGCTGGGCAGCGCGAGTCCGTCCACTGTGTGCGATCAGGCATTGGATCCCCCATTGGTTGCGTTTTGAAACCGAACTGTCGTAGTCTTCGAATGGTATCAAAACGCAACCAAGTTGAGGTGGAAGTGTCCGAACGTCATGCAGTCGCGATCACACCGGTAGAGCCGAAAATGCCTCGCGGACTTCGCCTGTTGCTCGCCGTGCTCTGCGGGGTCTCGGTAGCCAATATCTACTACGCGCAGCCGCTACTCGGACAGATCGGCTCGGATCTTTCCATTCCTCCGGCCAGTCTCGGCTTCGTCGTGGCACTCGCCCAACTCGGCTATATGGCGGGGTTGATCGTGTTGGTGCCACTGAGTGATCTCGTGAATCGCAAGAGACTGATCGCACTCCAGATCGTCGCTGCTGCAACGGGAACGATGGTTGTTGCTCTGGCCACCACGAATGTGCAACTGTTGATCGGCATGACTGTCGCAGGCACGTTCTCCGTCGTCGTTCAAGTCATAGTCGCGTACGCTGCGGCAATCAGCGACCCGGACGAGCGGGGCGCAAACATCGGTGTAATCACCAGCGGCGTTGTTGTCGGCATCATCCTCGCTCGAACTGTCGCAGGCGCAGTTGCGGATCTGGCAGGCTGGCGTGCGGTCTACTCGGGATCCACCTTGATTTCGGTCGTGATCGCGGCTGTCGCGTTGACGATGCTGCCGAAAGACATTCGTTCGCACTCGAATCGGTGCTCGTATGCGCGTGCCATGGGGTCGGTCGTGACATTGGCGATTACAGACCGACTATTTCGCACGAGGGCTCTGATCACCTTGTTCCTGTTCGCGTCCTTCGGTGCGTTGTGGAGCGGAATGGCCCTGCCGTTGAGCGAGGAACCGTGGCGGTTGTCGACCACACAGATCGGGCTCTTCGGAATCGCCGGATTGGTCGGAGCATTGGGCGCGATCGGCGCCGGACGTTGGGCCGATCAGGGGAAGGCACAACGTGTCACCGGGGTGTCATTGGTCGTTCTCTTACTGTCGTGGGTATTGACCGCGCAGGCGACGCATTCGCTTGTCCTGCTCGTAGTCGGTGTTGTCGCGTTGGACTTCGCCGTACAGGCTGTTCATGTTACGAGCCAGAATCTGATCGTCGCGGACGAACCGGAATCGGCTGGGCGGATCATCGGCAGTTACATGGTGTTCTATTCGTTGGGCAGCGCGGCTGGAGCGGTTTCCGCCACTATGGTTTTCGACGCGGCAGGGTGGGGTGCTGCGAGCATTCTCGGCGGTGCCTACGCGTTTGCAGCATTGATCGTGTGGACGATCGATCGATTGCGGACCCGTCTCGCACTAGGGAGTTGGGAGCCACGTCCTGGCCGCGACGACCAAAGCGTTCACACCGATTGTCAGGGTCGGCTCGATCACGGGAGCGTAGTGCGGAGAGTGGTTCGACGGCACGGTTCGCAGGGCCGGATCGGTCATGCCACCTGTAGTGAACAGTGAAGGGTCGGTGCCGCCCAACAGCCAGTATGACAGTGGCGCACCGGCATTAGTCGCGAGAATGCCGACGTCTTCACTACCTGCTCCCGCACCGGGGTCGAGAATCTTGTTTGTCCCCAACCATTCGGCAAAAGCATCGAGGGTCTTGTCCAGCGCTGCCGGATCATTGACGACGATCGGAAAGTGCTCTGTCTCGGTGATGGTAGGTGGGGTGGGTGCGCCGGCGGTGGCCGCTTCGCCCCGGACGATGCGGTCGACGCTGTCGAGGATGCGTTGACGCACAGCCGCGTCGTAGCTGCGGATGTTGAGTTGCAGTTCTGCCTCGCCGGGAATCACGTTGGCGGCATCCCCAGCATGGATGGAGCCGACGGTGAGGACAGCCGTCGCAGTGCTCGGCACCTCGCGTGAGATGACAGTTTGCAGACGCAACACGGTTTCGGCTGCTATGACTACGGGATCGACCGAGTTCTCCGGCATCGAACCGTGGGCCCCCTTTCCGACCAGTCGCACGCGCAATGAATCCGATCCCGCGTACGAGGGGCCGGCATGCCCAGCGATCGTGCCTGCTGGTAGCGGAGCTACGTGTTGTCCGAGGACGATGTCGGGTCTCGGAAATCGTTCGAACAGGCCGTCGTCGACCATTGCTTGGGCACCCGCGCCGAGTTCTTCGGCCGGTTGGAAGACGAGGACAACAGTGCCGGACCACGTCGTTGTGTCCTGCGAGATGATCCGAGCCGCACCGAGTAAGCAGCTCGTGTGCAGGTCATGGCCACACGCGTGGCTGACCGAGACGGACTTCCCCTGATCGTCGGTCGTTGTCACGGTGCTGGCGTAGTCCAATCCGGTTTCTTCCCGAACCGGGAGGGCGTCCATGTCCGCACGCAGCAGCGCAGTGGGTCCTGATCCGTTCTTCAGGACTCCGACGACTCCGGTAGTTCCGACGCCGGTTGTGATGTCGAATCCCAATGCATGCAAATGTTTTTCGACGATCTTGGACGTGCGATCCTCGTGAAACCCGAGCTCCGGGTGGCTGTGGAGATCCTTGTAAACGTCGATCAGGTCTGGAGCGACGGAGATTGTTTCGTATACAGACGCAGTCATGAGAGTCCTCTCGGTAGCGTCTTTTCAGGCTAACCGGGATGACGGGCCGGCAAACAGGACCTCAGGTCCCACCGTGCGGGTGATTCGGACTTCGGGTGCTAGGGCACGTAAAACGATGCGACGCCTGGGGTGATCGTTCCTGCCACAGACAAGACGGCTACGGCGACTTGGCCGGTTCCGGTCTGGACGACCGCCTCTGCCGGGAATCCGTGCAGACCGTCCGAGAGCCGGGCGGAACCCGAGGCCCCGGTCGAGAGGTTAAGCCAGCGCACTTCGGACGAGAGCAGGCATCCCCAGCGGTCCTCCTTGCCGCCGGTGATAGTCACCGTGCCAGGTTGTTCGCCGACTACAGCCACACAGCGGACTGCGGGCGCGTCGAAACTGCCGTTCGGGTTGCCGTAGGGCGCAGGGTTGATCTGGAATGGAACGGTTACCGCCGCGGATGCGAGCGCTACCGGCGTCAGAGCCGAAACGATCACGACGGATGCGCAGACGCTGAGTCGACGAACGAGATTCACCACGAGAGACCTCCAGTATCCGGCAATGTCGTTTGTGGTTACCACTTTCCACCACGGTCGTGAGCGAAGGGACGGACTCACCATATCCGCTCGAATAGAAGAATTTCGTGGATTGAGGCCGCGCTGGTGTGATGGTGGATCGGCCTGCGAACTGATCGACAATGCCGAAAAACGATCAAACGCACTCGCGGTTCTTCCCGACGCCCGGCATCAACCGCCGCGAACATGTCACTCACGGACCTGGCTGTCCTGCGGTGACGGCCGCACTGCGCCAACTCCGACCGGATGCTCTTCGAGTCAACCCGCTCGCAGTGTCCCGCTGAATGGGCATCCGGACCCTACTCCGCTGCGACTGCCCTAGCGTTTGCGTCGATAAACCACGTGAAGGGATTCGTTCAATGGCTAAGAATCAGGCACCCCCCGCGACACGAGCCCATGACATCGCTGTCGACCTGCTTGTGATCGGGTCCGGCACCGGCATGGCGGCGGCCCTCACCGCGAACGAGCTCGGCTTGTCCACGCTGATCGTGGAGAAGACGCAGTACGTCGGCGGTTCGACGGCGCGGTCCGGTGGGGCGTTTTGGATGCCTGCCAACCCGGTACTGGCGGAAGCCGGTGCGGGCGACACCATTGCGCGCGCGAAGACGTATGTGCATGCGGCGGTCGGTGATACGGCACCCGCCGCACGTGGTGAGGCGTTCGTCGACAACAGTGCCGCCACGGTCGACATGCTCCACCGCACGACGCCCATGAAGTTCTTCTGGGCCAAGGAATACTCCGATTACCACCCCGAACTGCCGGGCGGTAGCGCCGCCGGCCGCACCTGTGAGTGCCAGCCGTTCGACGCGTCGGTGTTGGGTGCGGAACGCGGTCGCCTGCGTCCCGGCTTGATGGAAGCTGGGCTGCCGATGCCGGTGACCGGCGCGGACTACAAATGGATGAACCTGATGGTGAAGAAGCCGACCAAGGCTTTTCCGCGCATCATTCGCCGATTGGCGCAGGGCGTTTACGGTAAATACGTCCTCAATCGTGAATACATCGCCGGTGGTCAGGCGCTCGCAGCAGGTCTGTTCGCCGGTGTGGTGCAAGCAGGTATCCCGGTGTGGACCGAGACGTCGTTGGTTCGGCTCGTCACCGAGGGCGACCGCGTGACCGGTGCAGTCGTCGTTCAAGACGGCCGCGAGGTGACGGTGACGGCCCGGCGCGGCGTCGTTCTGGCCGCCGGCGGGTTCGACCACAACATGGAGTGGCGCCACAAGTACCAGTCGGAGAGCCTCGGAGAGCACGAGAGCCTCGGTGCCGAGGGCAACATAGGCGAAGCCATCGAGGCCGCGCAGGAGCTGGGCGCCGGTATCGGTTCAATGGACCAGTCGTGGTGGTTCCCTGCGGTCGCGAGCATCAAGGGACGGCCGCCGATGGTGATGCTCGCGGAGCGTGCGCTGCCTGGCTCGTTCATCGTCGACCACACCGGCCGTCGATTCGTGAACGAGGCAACCGACTACATGACCTTCGGTCAGCGGGTGCTCGAGAGGGAGAAGGCGGGCGACCCGGCCGAGTCCATGTGGTTTGTCTTCGACCAGGAGTACCGCAACAGCTACGTGTTCGCCGGCGGCATCTTCCCGCGTCAGCCACTTCCGCCGGCATTCTTCGAGTCCGGTATCGCGCACAAAGCGAGCAACCCGGCAGAACTCGCTCGCAAGGTCGGACTGCCGGAGGACGCGTTCACCGAGGCCTTCCGGACGTACAACGAGGCCTCAGTAGCAGGTAGCGACTCGGAATTCGGCCGTGGAGCCAGCGCGTACGACCGCTACTACGGTGACCCGACAGTGTCTCCGAACCCCAACCTGAGGCCGGTCGACGGTCGTTCACTCTATGCGGTGAAGATGACATTGAGCGACCTCGGCACCTGCGGTGGCGTACAGGCCGACGCGCGTGCCCGCGTGCTTCGTGAGGACGGCAGCATCATCGACGGCCTCTACGCGATCGGCAATACCGCGGCCAACGCATTCGGTCACTCCTATCCGGGCGCCGGCGCGACGATTGGCCAGGGGCTGGTTTACGGCTACATCGCTGCCCATCACGCCGCAGAGCGGTAGCTCGACCACACAATAGATCTACCTGACGGGAGATCAGCGCGCGTTTCCGATACCGGAACGTGCGCTGGTCTCCCGTTCGGCATTTTGCTGGTGGCGGCGTTGTCAGCCCGGGAGAATGTCACGACCGGTCGGGTCGAACGTGCAGAAACAGGTACGTACCCAGGTAGTTCAACCGTCGCGTGCAGCGTCGTGAAGCGACAGCGTATGAGGTGATTCCTCATCCGCAACGCAAGGATCTGCATGTTCCACCCCTTTCTCGACCGTCCGGGTAGACACCCGCCTCGATCGGTCTGCCGAAAAACTTGAAGTTCGGTGCGGCAACATTCACAGCGCACGGCAGAGCGAACCGCCGCGAAGTCAGAACTCATCAGAGTCTGATCGGTCCGTTTGATCGCCAGGCGCCCTCGATCGCGAGAGTCGTCATTTACGCGCCTCGCTCTGGGCGCATTCGCAAAGTTCTACACAACGGAGTCGGTGCTGTTCGCCATGAGTCAGCACGTTTCGAGTGCTGTCAGCCGGCAGAGGCTGCACCTTCACCGTCCATATCCAGTCAGGAAACAATGAGTAAGCACAGAAAACACAAGCCCTCCAACACAAAACGATTCATCGCCCTAACTGCGGGAGTAAGCGCCCTCGTGGGTGCCGGAGCAGTAGCCAACGCAGGTATCGCCGGTGCACAAGGCTGGTCGGCCAGTTGCGGCTGGGAGTGGCCGGTAGGTGGATCACTCTCGCAGGGTTACCACGCGGGCCATGACGGCGTCGACTTCGCCGTAAGCGTCGGTACTGCGCTCCATGCACCGACGTCGGGAACGATTTCTGTTGCAGGGCCGAATGATCCAGGAGGATACGGGACTTACATCCAATTGGAAGCAGACACCGGCGAGCAGATCCAGATGGGACACCTTTCCGACACTTGGGTCGGAGTGGGTCAGCACGTCGAGGTCGGCGATGAGATCGGGGCAACCGGCAACACCGGTAGCTCAACCGGTCCGCATTTGCATCTGCGGATCCACAGTGGCGGGGCCGTCGATCCGATGGCCTTCCTGAGTTCGGTCGGTGCGTGCGATACCGGTTCGAGCATTGTTCCTGCACCTGCACCTGCACCTGCACCTGCACTGGAAACGGCAATCGAATCCGCACAAGAGCTGGCTTCCGCTCCGGTTGTCGAACCCGTGTCATCCGAATCTGCACCGGCAGAAAGTATTCCGGAGATTGAACCTCGTGTGTCGGGCGAAGAGGTGATCGTCGCGGCCGGTGATACGTTGTCCGGTCTCGGTGCAGAACGTGGGCTTTCCTGGCAGCAGGTCTGGGACATGAACCCTCAGATCGTCGATCCCGACCAGATCTTCGTCGGTGACGTCATCAACCTGTAAAAGTAGAGAATCCAACTCTGGCACGATGCCTTCCGTCCGGTCGACCGGGCGGAAGGCATCGTGCCATTTGCTGGACAGCATATTTGGCGAAACTTGTGTCGCCTTGTCAGGGTTGAAACTCTTCGTTGTTTGGATTTTCCGGCGGGTTGGCCGAGAGAATGCGCTTCCACCACCGTTGCCGCTGCGGGTCTTCGTTCCAGACGACCGGTTCAGCGAGAGTGGGTGCGGGGACCGTGGTTGTCGCGGACATAGTAGACCTCCTGGGGTGAAAGGTTCTTGTGCAGGCGATTTCGCGCCAAGCACTGCAGAATTCTGCAGTGTGATCCAGGCGTGGGTAGCGCTACAGACCGATCAGGTCAGGCTTCGATCTGTCCCTGAGCTTCGGCCTCGGAGTGTGCAGATCGGGTAGGAGCCGCCGACGAGATTTCGATTCGCCTCGGTTTCGCCTTCTCTGCGATCGGCAAGCTCACGGTCAATACGCCGTTGTCGTACGAGGCGACGATCCGCTCGGAATCGATATCCTCACTGATGGACAGCTGCCTTCTGTACGTTCCCGTGAAACGTTCACCGGCCAGCCACGTCACTCCCTCTTCGGAGAGGGCACTACGGTGCGCGGTCAAGGTCAGAGTCGAGCCGTCTACCTGTACGTCCACCGATCCCGGGTCGACGCCGGGAAGATCGGCATGCAAGACGTAGTGGTCATCGATCTTGTAGAGGTCCATCGGCATGAAGCGAGGACTTCGGCTGCTGCCGGTTCCGGTAGCAAGCAAGGATTTGGTGATCGCGTCGATGTCGGTGAAAGGATCGAAACGAAGCACAGCAACACACCTCCCGTATCGTCGAAGAAAGGTCACCGTCACCTCGACGGCGACCGAACTCACTGTGCGAGAACATGATAACCAGTGAATCTGGCACTCTGCAACCTCGAGTGCCAGATTTTTCGGCTGAGACTTCAGGCCGAGATTCGGGAGGATGTGAGGCGAGTTCAGGTCGCCGATTACTCGACCTTTGGGGCCTCTAGGGGATCAGAACGCGCGGGTTCAAGATGTTGTTGGGGTCGACGGCGTTTTTGATTGCCCTGTTCAGCTTGACCACGACCGGGTCCAAGGCATTCGACAGGGCTCCTCGTTTGTGTTGTCCCACGCCATATTCTGTAGTCACGGTTCCTCCCAGAGTTCTCACGAGTTCGTAGATCTCTTGTCTCGCCGCGGCGGCAGATGCTGCGGCCGCTTCGTCTCCGACGGGATAGTTGAGGACGGGGTGAGTGAGCTCGTCCGCGGCGTGGGTGTAGCTGACGACAGTGGTGTTGTTGCGATTTGCTATGTCGGCGATACCGTCGGTGAGCGCAGGGAGCTTGTCGATCGGGACGGCGACATCGTCGCCGATAACCACGCCTTTCTGCTCGAAGGCTTCGTAGACGGCGTAGCGCGGACGGATGAACAGCTCACCTTCGTGAGGGTCGTCGGTGACGAATACAGCTGAGGCTCCCCGTTTTTCGCAGTGCGTGCGCATCAGTTCCATCTCGGCCTCTGCGGCGTTGCCCGCATCGGACCGCCCGATGAGGAGTGCCCCGGCGTCGGTGTCGAGTTCCATGCGGAGAAACTCTTCAGCCACCTTGATGGCAGCGTTGTCGAGGATTTCGAGTTCTGAAGGGCGCACGAGATTTGTGATGTCTTTCGCTGCGGCGACGGCTCCGGACATCAACGGGAAGAATGCCACAACTGTGTGAGGTGTCGGAGGCTGGGGGATGAGACGAAGTGTCAACTCGGTTATCACGCCCAGTGTGCCTTCGCTGCCCACGAACAGCTTCGTCAACGAGAGGCCCGGGGTGTCCTTGATGCGATCTCCGCCGAATTCAGCGATGGACCCATCCGCTAGCACAACGGTCATTCCCAGGACGTAGTCGCTGGTAACGCCGTATTTTACGCAACAAGGGCCACCTGCATTGGTTGCGGCGTTGCCGCCGATCGAGCAGATTTCAAACGACGACGGGTCCGGCGGATAGTGCAAACCCTCTTTTGCGGCAGCGACTTTGACGTCGTTGGTGAGGGCTCCCGGTTCGACGATTGCGGTGCGTGATGACACGTCTATGCGAATCGATCGCATTCGTTCGAGGCTGAGGGTTATCGCGCCGTCGATGGCTGTGGATCCGCCGACGACACTGGTCCCTGCGCCTCGTGGGATGACCGGAATCCGTCGGCTGTCGGCGAATCGGAGGGTTTCTTGGACGTCGGATGCCGTCGATGCACGTACGACGGCCACCGGTGTGCCTGCTGCGGGGTCGAAACTCCAGTCCTGTCGGTAGGATTGGAGTAGATCCGGATCGGTGGTCATCGCACCCTGTGACAATCGTTGGGTGAGCAGATTCAAGTCGTCGACATTGGCCATGATTCGAATTTCAGCCTTCCGATCCGAGATGTTCTACCGAAATAGGTTGAACCTGAGGGGTACCGATGGTCGGTCACCCGCCGACCGCGTGGACATCGTCAATGTGGCTGGGCGCCTTGTTTTCATCCCGGGTATGCGAGTGGACCTCGTGGTTGAAGCTAGTGTCTCGAGTGCGGTTGAGATCCACTGAATGTGGCGTACGGCACATTCCGTCCATTGTGTTCACTTCGAGTCACAGCGGGCGAGGGCGGGGTCAACCCCTGGCGGCACCGCTGTCTCAGACGTTGCTGAGGTCGGTCATCACCTGATCCAGTGCGCCGGTACGGCCCGGTGTGACTACTTTCTGGAATATCGTCAGTACGCACTCGTCGAGGGCGTCGGTCACCGACACAGTTTTCCGAGTGACCGTGTTCCGGTTGGACCAGCGGCCGCGGGCCATATGTGCCAGAACGATTCCGTCACGCAGGGCTGTCGCTCTCCGGCTCGAGGAATGCGCGAAGGTGTACGTCCTGCCGGAGATGGCGACCTCACATCGCTTGTTCTTTCGGCGCATAGCCCCGGGCTTCTGATCAGTCACGGTTCCGATCGTTCCGTCGGCCAAGTGAAGTGTTGCGGGATGACCTTTGCGGAACGTGAGTACCTGTCGATCCTGATCGGCTACCGACGATTCCCGCTTCCGGCTACCGGGAGTTCGATCGCTCTCGTCCGTGTGCGTGGGGAACAGTTTGCTGTACAGACTTCCCGATGGATCGAAAATGACTATGGCAGAGCCGTCTTCGGCAAGATTTACGGACCACCCGGCTTCTGTGGAACTGTTCCAATTCATGTCGACGATTATCCTACGAGTGATCTTTGAACGACAGACTGCCTGCTCGAACGTCAGCGGGCACGTCGAAACACCTTGTCTTCGTTTGTGGTGACGGCGCCGGACACGATGAGTCGTTCGAGGTGCAGTTGTGCTGTCCGTCGTTCGACGGCGTCGACGTACGGGGCCGTGACGTGGGGGCGGTAGACGAGTCGATGGGCGACGATGTCTTCCAAGCTTTTTGGTTCGCTGAGGAATTGAACGAGACGTTCTTCACGGCTGAGCAGTTTGTCGCGGTAGGCGGACAACCGGCGTCGGAACTCGTCGCTGCCCTCGACCACGCCTTTCTGGTGGAAGGTCCCGTACCATCGTGCGTCGATCGTTGCGACGTGATCGATGGAGTCGAGGAAGTCGTTGACGCTGCTACCCAGGTCGCCGTACATCGGGCCGAAGGACGTGAGGTCGATGTCGGCGACGTAGAAGAAGCCGTCGGGTTCGACGAGTACACCGCAGTGTCCGCGGGTATGCCCTGGCAGATGAATGACCGTCGCAGTGCGGTCACCGAGCTCGAAGACGTGGTCGTCCGCGATCCCCGCCACATTCTCGTGCGTCGGAGGTATGCCGTACTGCGTTGCTATCGATTGTTGGACCTCTGCTCGTTCGTCTGCCCGGAGGTCGTAGTTGTCGAGCAGTGTTTCGAGTGACGCGACCGAGGACGCGTCGAGGTGGTGTGCGAACGTCGGCACGTCGAAATGATGGAGTCCGGCGATGTGATCCTCGTGGCCGTGGCTGATGAACGCCAGGTCTGCGCCCACAGGATCTCGATCGAGGGAGAGCGAGGGGTCGATTACGAGGGTGCTTTCGGATCCGTGCACCACCACGGTGTTTCCGTAGGGGACGGCACCACCGTTCTCGGGAACCAATACCGAGACCTTGCCGAATTCTTCGGGTGTGAACATCTTTCGCCTCCCTCGTGACGATCGTGTCGTGATGACCCCGGCTTGCAGGCTCGACTCAGTCGAGTTGTAGTCGAGACCTCTCGACAGTATCGGTTGCCCACGCGGCGGGGTAAATCGGATAGTGGCTCGAGGACACATTCCGAGCCACGGACGCCTCGGGTATCCGCCTCGAACGAAAGCGTGGATGTAGGACCAGTCAGGTTGCGGTGCTTGCTATTTCGTTGAGAGTCCGCTCGACGGCTTGCCGATCTTGTTTGCCGGAGGGAGATACTCTGCATCTCGCAGCGTCGACGGGTGACCGGCACGTCGCGCATGGTTTCGACCATCTGCTGAGCCTGATCGACGCAATAGGTCGGGTGATGTGATCGCACGGGTTGGGGACGTGACTTCCATCAGGTTGAATCTCGGCTCACGTGACAAGACTGTCCGGGTACGCGGCGTGTATCGGACGACGCTGTTTCGGGTTAGCGGATCACCAAGTCGTGGTCGGTGGCGCTGAGCGTGATCGCCGCAATGTGATTGCCGCGCATCCAGTCCTGTACGAACGCGTCCAGAGGGGGGTTCGATGCCCGATCCGCGTAGGCGTCCGACGGGATCTCGACAGCCCCGACGAGGTGGCGCGGATCGGCGTCGAGGCCGGACGTGCGGGGAGTCATCCGTAGCCCGTCGGCGGTGTGTAGGAGGACCGGAAGAACTGTGCCATCCGGTGCAGTCACGGTCGCGGTCCGGGTAGTGGCGACCGGGTCGAAGTGGTCCACGTCCAGTCGGTATCCGGAGGGCTGTGCGTGCTGGCCGATCGCGTCGAGCAGGCGCGGGTCCACCACAGAGTACGGAAACCCGATGTCGATCAGAGCCTGACCGTCGATGGCGCCGTCGCGGGCGGGCAGGGTCGTGGACAGGTGCCAGGGGGCGGCGGGGGCCAGAGTGTCGGTCGAACGGTCTCTCGGCGCGTTCTCGATCGGCACGCCGAGGAGAGGTGCGCCGGTCGGTGTGAACTCCCAGTCGTCGCCGACGAGATCCTTGTGCCAGAAACCTAATTCGGCACCGCGGAGGCCCTCGACGCGCAGCTCCCGCCGATTCGGCCCAGGACCGAGGGAGTGCACACTGATCGCGGATGTGATTTCACCGGGAATCTTGGGTTGGTGCACCCAGTCCGGCGCCGGTAGTTGGATCGCGGCGGTACTACGGTCGAGGGTTTCGGCGACGAGGTTGGGCGCGCTGGGCTTGCCCGACTGGTCATCCCAGCTGTAGCGGAAGAAAATCGAGTCAGAACCCGAAGAGTCGAAATCAAATGTGCGGGTGCACATGTCGCCGTACTTGTTCATCACGAAGGTGGTTGATCCGGCCGCCGACAGTGAGTCAGCCTGGAACCGTCCGCCCAGCGGACCGCCGATCTCGTAGCTGTCGTCGTTGGGAAGCCACGGGTCCGCGTAGGTTATTCGGCTGCCGTCGCCGGTCAACGTGGGGATCATCGTCATCTTGGCGAGTCCGACGAAGTGAATCCGTCCTGCGACGTCGGTGAAAGTTTGGTTGTCCCACGGCGACGAGACGCTCAGTGCCCACCCGTTCGGGCGGTCCCCGGGGAGTTGTCGGCCCGGACCGCTCCACAGAGGCGCACCCCACGCTGAGGTCCAGTTCCACACGAGTGGGTCCTGGGATGCGTTGTCCATCGTGTAGATCCAGCCGCTGTCGTCGACCGCGACGAGTTCGTCGTCGTCCAGTGATATCCCGCCCAATCGGCCACGCAGGCACTCGGGTATCGGCGCGAAACGCCACGGTTCCGCCGTCGATGCGCCTGGCTCTCGCGGGCGAGTGAGTAAGTCGCGGTCGACGAGCGCGAAGTCCCAGAAACGATTGAATTGGGTAGTTGGCGTGCGGATCTCGACAGAGGTGGGGGCGGTCGAGCCGGTGAACGTCGGTAGGGTCGCCAACCCGACTCGGCCTCCGCCGGAGGGCGCACCTGGCGGGAGTTGGGCAGTTCCGAATGGTATGCAACTGGCCGGCCCGGGCTCGGTGGGCACGGCCGAGGAGAGGGGGGTGGGCCACAGCAGGGCGGCGGAGAGGAGGATACCGACGCTCAGTAGTCGCGATCGGCGCGATTGCGAAACTCCACTGTTGGTGTCGTTCACAGTCTGATTGTCGCACGATTCGCGTTGGTTTTACGGATTGTGCGGATTGTCTATGTGTGTCGGTCGTGGCGCAGAGTGCCGATCGCTGTGTTCGGGAGTTCTTTGACGACTGGAGAAACTGTCCTGCAAGTGCTTTCGTAGAATTGGCAGCCCACTCCGCAGGTTGGTGGCCTTCGCCGTTCGGTGAGTTCGGAGGGATAGATCCCCTTCTTGCCGCCGCTGCGGCTCTGCTCCTCTTGATCGTGGTCGGTCTGGTGTGGGCGGTCCGCACCCTCTATGTCCTTGGTCAGGACCGACGGTGGTCGTGGTGGATCCTGCCCTCTCCGATAGCCGTTATCGTTGCTGTCGAAGAGCTCGAGATCGGACAGTTCGATATCGCCCAGCGGCGAACCATCGGGGTTCGATGACTTCTCCGCAACTCACCTCGGCGGACCTTGGTACGAGTTCACGGCGGTCTGGCGTGACTGATGTTTCTCTTCGGACCGGGGCGCCGCTTGCCCTCGTCCGAAGAGGGCAACGCACCCCACAACAGCGACCGGAATGGGGTCCGGAATGGGGTACTGACGAAACATCTCGAGCGAAGATCAGTGCGCCATTCTTCAGTTCTGGCACTCCGCCATGGCAGGCATGAAGTGCTAAATCGAGTGGCCCGTGACGCAGACCTGTAGCTACCATCGCGGTGTGGACACATACACGGTGAGGCCCCATGGGCGTGAGGGGGTTGTCGGCGTCGTCTTCGCCGGCGACAGATAGCGCATTTCGGACCCGACAGCACTTGGTGCTGATCGGGCCATGAGCTGTACCCACCTTCACCGAGCCACGATTGGTATACACCCATGATCATTTTGACCGATTCATCGATCCGTTCCAGCCTCGTCAACGCGAGTCGTAAGGAGAAGTCCGATCTCACCCTGCCGGACCGCTTCGACACCATCGACTTCGACGCTCTCGACTACCTGGGCTGGCGAGATCCGAAAATGGGCCGACGCGCCTACGCGATCGTCCCGACACTCGACGGGGAGACCATCGGAGTCTTGCTCGTTCAAGCGGAGGCCACTCCGCGGTCGCGCGCACAGTGTTCCTGGTGCCGAGACACGCGACTTCCCAACGAGGTCGTCTTCTACGGCGCCAAGGTGGCCGGGCCTGCTGGTCGACGCGGCAGCACAGTCGGAACACTGATCTGCCGAGACTTCCAGTGCTCGGCCAACGTTCGCAACGAACCCCCGCTCCCTTATGCCGGCTACGATGCCGCCGCTGCGCGCCAGGATCGGAAAGATCAACTGGTGCTGCGGGCTTCGAGTTTTGTCGATCGGGTGGCTCGGCAGTAGAGCGGACCACCCGATCGGGGACGAGATAGCGCCCTGTTGCGACGTTCGCCCCCCTTCCTGGCTCAGGGAGGGGGACGAGCTGCCTAGACGGTTTTGATCCGAGGAGCACTCCGAGACGGTGCGACATGTGGCGTCGCACTTAACGCGGTCACGGCGTTGCGCGACGTAACGTCGCCCAGGCTCCGGCGATGCACGCGATCGCAAGGGCCAAGGGGAGTAGTGCCATTGGCACTACTCGGGGAGTATCGGCAAACCACGTACCGATCGCCGGCCACCAGTGCGCCCACGTGATCACGATCGCAGACAGGCCGAGCGTGCCCAAGAGTCCGGTGAGCGAAGCGAGCAGACCGGTGATCCGCCACCGCTGGTAGATCGCGCCAGTCAGCACTGCGATCGAACTGGTCAGCAGCAGCGTCGCAAACAGCGCGAGCAACTGTACGGCCGCGCTGTCGGTGAAATAGCGTGCGATGCCGAACATGCGCATGTGCACACCCCAGCCGTTGGTGGCGGACTCCGCCACTGACAGCAGTTGCAGCGCGATTGCGAAGACTGTCGACTGTGCCAGCGCCATTACCGTGGTGGCAGTGAAGAACTCGCGGCGAGTCACGCTCAGTCCGAGCGCGAACGGGAACGTCTGGGTCATCGACTGGAGGTAGAACGCCAACACGAAACCGTAAACGGAGAACACACTGCCAGTGAATCCCTCACCCTGCTCGTTCCCGACGATCGCGTAGATGGTGAAGCTGATCAAGAACGAGATCAACAGAATCCCCACCGGCCAGGCGATCAGCAACGGCCACGCGACCGTGTGCAGTTGGAGGACGGAGCCGATCCTGGACCGAGTGGGCGCCTTCTGGACCGTCCGTGACGCGGTCGTTGTGATGCTCATACGGTGACCTCCTTGCGCTGAGTCGTGGTCGCGATGACTAGTTCCTGTAAAGATGCCGGTTCCACCGCGACACCCGCCTCCCGCAGTCGGTTGCGGTCGGTGTCTGTCAGATAGGCCTGCAACGTGATTCGGCTGTGGGCGCCCAGCGTCTCCCGGTGCAGAACCGTACCGGACGCGGCAACAGCATCCACCGCAGCCAGGGGGCCGGTGACCACTACTGCGCGGCTTCGCAGTGCGTCCGCGTCCTCGTCGACGACAATCCGGCCGGCATCGACGACGATTACGTGCTCGAGCAGATTGGCTACCTCGTCGATCAGGTGAGTCGAAAGCACGACGGTGCGAGGATGTTCGGCGTAGTCGGCAAGCAGGCGATCGTAGAACAGTTGGCGCGCAACGGCATCGAGACCGAGGTACGGCTCGTCGAAAAGGGTCAGCGGCGCGCGGGAGGCAAGTCCGATGATCACCCCCAACGCCGACCGCATGCCGCGTGAAAGCTTCTTCACCTTGCGGCACAGGGGAAGTTGGAAGTCGTCGAGCAATGCCTCGGCGAACGCGTGGTCCCAATTCGGGAGAAGATGTCCGGCGGCGACGAGTACGTGCTTGACCTTGAGGTCTTCGGGGTACGTCTGGCTTTCCTTGACGAAGCACACGTTCGCCAGCACGTCGGCATTCTCGAACGGGGCAGCGCCGAATACCTCCACCTCGCCGCTGGTGTGCAGGTCCTGCCCGGTCAGTATCTGCATGATCGTCGTCTTGCCTGCGCCGTTGCGACCGAGCAGGCCGTAGATCTTGTTTCGGCTGATCTCGAACGAGACGTCCGCGAGCGCGTCGACGTCCCCGAACTTTCTGTCCACTGAGCGCATCGAGGCGACGAGTTCAGTTTCGTCGAAACGCCTGACGTGGGACTCAGTCGTTGTCGTGCTTGCTTTCATCAGTCCGCCTTCCTGTCGTTCAGCATGGATTTGAGTTCGTCGAGGGAAATCTGGAGGCGGTCGGCCTCCGCGACCAGCGGCTCGATGTACTGGCGCGCGAACGCTTCTCGGCGTCTGAACCTGAGTGCATCGCGGGCGCCGACAGTGACAAACATTCCGATTCCTCGTTTCTTGTAGAGGATCCCCTCGCCTACGAGCTGATTGAGGCCCTTGGCTGCAGTGGCCGGATTGATCCGGTGGAACGCCGCCAGTTCGTTGGTCGAGGGCACCTGCCCGTCCTCGGGTAGTGAGCCGTCGATGATCGAGCTCTCGATCTGCTCGGCGATCTGCTGGAACAGTGGTCGTCCGTCGTCGATCACGATGATCGGCGCTCGGTGTTCACTGGTTCGTTACTCATGTAATGAACCATAGAACTTGGAGGGGCATGTTGGCAACCCACGTGAGCTCTGTTCAGGTGCGGGATGGAAATTTTTGCAGCGTGGTCTCATTCGGCGATGTGAACGGTGGGCTGGCGCCCGGGCCAGGCTGTGGATGAGGCGAATTCGCGATGAGCAATGAGTCGGGGGCGCGATACAACGTGGAAGCGCTCTCGCGAAACCGGGTTCGGGTTTCGAAAGCGCTGGCGTGCGGAACATCGCGGCATGGATTCTGGGGCGCAGTGCCATCACGGTGACATTTCGCGGCGATCGAACATCTGTATGGCATAGAAAAAGCGGCTCCGATGCTGTTCAGAACCGCTTTTCTGTGGAGCCGATGACGGGAATCGAACCCGCGTATTCAGCTTGGGAAGCTGATGTTCTACCATTGAACTACATCGGCGTCGCAGCTGACCGGGCGTGTTTTCACCGCCGATCAACGTGCGTTCCGAACATTATCAGACGAGCTTTCAAGCAGCGTATCCCTGGCCGTCATTGATCAGATGGCGCGTGTCGAAGTCGATGCCATAGGTGGATGATTTGTCCACAAGTTCTGCGCGGGAGAGCCTTTCGGCATGGAGAACGCGAGACAGGTGGGGCTGGGCTCCGCCGGGCGAGTCGCGGAACCCGCCCATCGCGTTCGCTGAGCGCAGTGTGATCATCGCGGCGATGGGTCGGCACTGCTCGCAGAACCGGTAACCTCTACCTGTGCTGCTCTCCGATCGTGACATCCGTGCCGAAATCTCCGTTGGACGTCTGGGTATCGACCCTTTCGACGATTCCATGGTGCAACCGTCGAGCGTCGACGTGCGCCTGGACGGTCTGTTTCGGGTTTTCAATAACACTCGGTACACGCACATCGACCCGGCACTTCGTCAGGACGAGCTGACCAGCCTCGTCGAACCGGCAGAGGGCGAGCCGTTCGTACTGCACCCCGGCGAGTTCGTACTCGGTTCGACCCTTGAAGTGTGCTCGCTGCCGAACGACCTAGCCGGCCGCCTCGAAGGTAAGTCGAGCCTCGGGCGCCTCGGCCTGTTGACGCACTCGACCGCCGGTTTCATCGACCCGGGATTCAGCGGCCACATCACACTGGAGTTGTCCAACGTCGCAAACCTGCCGATCACGCTCTGGCCGGGAATGAAGATCGGACAGCTCTGCCTGCTCAAGCTGTCGAGCGCTGCAGAGTTCCCGTACGGAAGCTCCGAGGCCGGATCCAAATATCAGGGCCAGCGCGGCCCGACACCGTCGAAGGCGTACCTGAACTTCAACCGCAGCTGAACAAACGAACGATCTTCGGGGGGAGTCGCATGATCGGGATTTTCTACGGTCTGGTTTTCATGAACTTGTTGTTCGTGACCAGCACCGTATGTTTGCTGAAGCCGTCGAAAGCCAGTGCTGTTGCTGCTGCCTGTGCAGGAGTGGCTTGGCTGTTCTTCAACGGGCCGCTGGAAGGTCAGGTCTTGTGGTCGTTGAACAGAGAACACGGTCTGACGGTCTCGGATCTGATGTCGCTTGTTGCCTTCGGCATCGCCGTCCGCGGTTGGAATCAGGTACGCAAAGTCCGTGAAAACGTCGACGCAGATCGTTTCTGACCTGCACGCTCGCCTGGATTGACCGTCACGATTCGGACAGATGTTTCGACCTGGGAGCACAACAGTCGTCGAATCGGGCACAATTACTGGTTATGTGGTGGATTGTCGGAGGCGTACTACTCGTATGGGTCGTGTGTTCCATTCCGATTGCCATCCTTCTCGGACGGGGTATCGCGCGCCGGGACCGCGCAGAATTCGACGGGCGAAATCAACAGTGGGCCGACGACGTTGTCAGGTCGATCGAGAAGCAATCGGATCAGGACACTGCCGATCGGCGTAAACCACCACTGATCAGCTGACCAGCTGGACTTTTCCGGAGGTGAGTGGGCATGGAACTTCCATCCGATGCTCCCGACGACGTCGTGGCCGCGGCCGCCGGCGGACCCAGGGTTCCGCAGTTCGACCCCACAGTGGGGATTCCGGTAGTTCCGCCTGGGGGCGATGCTCCCCACCGGTTGGTGGTCATCGGGGATTCGCTGTCGCAGGGATTTCAGAGTGGGGCGATCTTCAATACCGATCTGTCGTATCCGGCGATCATTGCTCACCAGTTGGGTTGGCTCGACCAGTTCCGCCTTCCCCGCTACGGAGGTCCGGGCGGGCTTCCGCTCAACATCGAACTGTTGCTCCGCACCCTCGAGGAGCGCTTCGGACCACGGCTCGACCTCTGGGAGGTTCCGCTCGCACTCTTCGCTGCACGTGCGTTCATGGACCAGGTGGAGGACTACTGGGAACGCGGGCCGGGCAGTGAGGCGCCGACGTTCTCGGCAATCAACCACAATCTCTCGGTGTACGGGTGGGATCTTCGTGACGCTCTGACCAAGACAGCGCAGGGTTGTGAGGAGGCTCTTCATCAACCGCATGACGATTTGATCAGCCAGATCGTCGAGAACAACGGCGAACGCGCTGCACTGCGAGTTCTACCGCGAGGCTCCGACGCCGAGAAGCGCATGACCGCGTTCGACGCAGCAGTGGAGTTGGGCAAGGAAGGCATTGAAACTCTCATCGTCTTCCTTGGTGCCAACAACGCGCTCCGCACCGTCACTGAACTCCGAGTCGAATGGAGCGGCAACAACTTCCGTGACCCGGACGGCAAGCGCGACTACACGGTGTGGCAGCCCGAGCACTTCGCGTCGGAGTATGTCGAGGTGCTCGCTGCGATCCGGAAGATCAACGCGCAGCACGTCATCCTCTGCACCGTCCCTCACGTGACCATCGCACCGATCGCCCACGGGCTCGGTGGGAAGATCGAAATCGGATCCCGCTATTTCCCGTACTACGCGCGACCGTGGGTGCGCGATACCGACTTCGACCCACAGCGCGATCAACACATCACCGGCGCGCAGGCATGGGCCGTCGACACCGCAATCGACATGTACAACGACGGAATCGAGCAGGCCGTCGCAAACGCACGTCGGGTAGGGAAGGACTGGTACCTCTGCGATGTGGCCGGGTTGCTCGAGCGCGTGGCTTCACGGCGCTACGTCACCGACGTCAACGCGCGGCCGTCATGGTGGACGCCGTATCCCCTCCCCAAGGCACTGACCGACCTGCAACCCGTGCCGGACTCGCTGTTCCTCTCCGCCGACGGTCACGGTAGCCGCGCTTCCGGCGGACTCTTCTCGCTCGACGGCGTTCATCCCACGACAGTCGCGTACGGGGTGATGGCGCAGGAACTGGTAAACATCATGGTTACGGCCGGGGTCCAGTTCGACCGCGCGCAGGTCGATTTCGACCGACTCGTCCGACGCGACACCTTGGTGCGCACGCCGCCGCAAAACCTCGATTCCACACTCGGCGTCATCGGGTGGGCGGATGAGCATCTCAGTTTCGCCAAACGAGTGTTCGGCCTCTGAATTCAGCTTGCCTTCGACATCGTCGGTGCAACGATGCGTTCCGCGTACTCCCGCAAGAGCGCCACAAGTTCTGCGTCGTCCACGGAAAGTCTGCCGGTCGGACCTATCGCAGCCAAGGCGCCGACGACACACCCTTCCGCGTCGTGGATCGGGACGGCGACGGCGGAGCGTCCGACACGAATCTCGTCCACCTCACGGGCGGGCTCACCGCGCCGGATCCGCGAGAGTTCGAGTTCCAACGCATCGCCGTCGGTGATGGTGCGTGCGGTGACCTTTCGCAGTGGGGTCTCGGCCAATTCGGGTCGGTTGGCGAGGAGCAGCTTTCCGATAGCCGACGCGTGAACGGCCGTGACCAGTGTCCGTTCACCGCTGAGTTCGTGGTCGGGATCGCGATCGACGAGTCGAATTCTATTCTCTGCAAACGACGCGAGGTAGACGCCGAACCGTAGCTGTTCGCGGAGTTCCTCGAGGAGCACCGAGTTGTCGACAGGCGTGGGTTCGGCGGCAGCGCCGGCCAATTCGCGGGTGCGTCGACCTAGTGCGAATCCGGAGAGATCGGCGATCCGAACCAGGTAGCCGTCGGCGACAAGAATGTTGAGCAACCGGTAGGCAGTGGCGGGTGGAATATCGGCCAGGGCGGCGATGTCTTTGGCGGTGGCACCTGATCCGAGCCGGGCAGCCGCCTCGAGCAGGGCAAGGGCGCGCTGAACGGCTCGGGGTTCGTGCCCACCGAGATCGCGGGGTCGGCCCACCATCAGCGGGCGCCGGCAGTCGGCTCGCCCACCAACACGATGTTTCCGGCTGCATCGGTGGCGAACACCCCAGCTCCTGGTAGTACGTCCTCGGTTTCGGGTCTGTCGAAGGCTCCGACGTGCAGCAGGCTTTTGGGGCTTCGGCGTCGCAGGTAGAACTGCCAGAGCGTTCCCGAGGTCACGATGACGAGTACGGCGATCGGTGCAACGTACGCGTGGTCGATCGTGTTGGCATAGACCAGGTATCCGAGGGCTACCGCGCCGGCGCCACTTCCACACGACGCGGCCGCGAGAACGCCGGGAGTGTGCTCACCGATCCGTGTCAGGAAGACAACGGATGCGATCGCCACCAGTGCATAGGCCACGATGACGGCGCCGCGAACAGTCAGTCGAACGTCGTCGAAGATTTCTCCGCGCCCCAGTACGGCAAAGGTTCCGCCGCCCAGCAAGACGGTGCAGACCACGGCAGCCAATGCGAAGTAGGGCGTTCGGAATGCGCTGTGAACCGAGGCGAACCGGCGGGGGAGTAGGCGCTCGACACCGAACGAATAGACCAGGCGTGACGCAGCATTGGACGATGCCATCGACGACGCCAGCCACGAGCAACCCAGACCGACGTTGAGAGCGATCACGACACCGGGGCTCACGCCCGTCGCAGTTCCGTGTACATAGGCGTTGACGAGGGTGTCACTGCGCCCGGACCAAGCAGCCCAGCCGGCGAAGATGAAGAGCGATCCACAGATGATCGGGGTGAGAAGGACTGTGCGGGTGACGGTTACCAGCGGCCGACGAGCTTCGGGGCCGAAGAAGGCCGCGCTCTCGAATCCGGCGAGAGCGAACACCGCGGCCAGAGCGGTGAGCAGTAGTCCGTGGCCGGAGGTGGGCGGAACGATCTGTGCTTGTTGACTTCCGGAACCGCCCAGGATCATGAGCCCGACGATGAACAGAAGGGAACAGCTTTCGACGACGAGGATCGCGAGCGCGGCAAATCTGACACTTCGCACGAGGGCGCCGAGAATCAGCAAGGCTATCCCCAGATAGAGCGCGATGACCTGAAAAGTCTTGTCCACGTGCACACCCGCGAAGCCGAGCAACGCGATTGCCGCCTGCCCGCCGTGATAGAGCGTCATGACCGCGCTGCCGACGTATTTGACCATCATGGCGATGCCGGTGGTCAATGCTGCCCGGGTGCCAAGGCCACGAAATACGAAGCTGTGCAGTCCGCCCGACGCCGCCATTCGGCGGGTGAACTGCGAAACACAGAACGCTATGAGCGTCACCAGCACGGTGGCCGCGATGATGGTGATCATGCCGCTCAACAATCGGCCGTGCGTCAGCATGGTGACGGGCAGAACGACCATCGACACAGCGGGAGCAGTGGTCGCCACCGACTGGGCCAGCACCTCGGCACCGGAGAGTTGCCGACGGCCCAACGCGCGCAGCGGCGATCGCGCCGGGGGCTGCTTCTCGCGCGTGGTGAACGACCGCGCGATGGCTTCGGTGAGAGCGGACATGTCGCGTCACGCTAGTCCGGTTCTGTAACGCGGATATTGCGGACATGCTTCCGCTGATCGCACTCGGGTGAGAGAGCAAGATGCGAACGCTCGGACGTTTCTCACTCGGTCCCCACCGACTGTTTCCTGCGCGTCAAGTTCCGGACCCAACGCTCCTGAAGTCTGTGTTCAACACCAACCACCCGGGTCACCGGGAGCACACTGGGGAGCTCGAATGCCATACACACGTAGATCTTTTATGCGCAGCCTGGGAATCACCGGCGGCGCGGGCCTGGCACTCGGTGCTATGTCGTCCATCGGCCTGGCGCCGGCAGTGGCGTCGACGCCGAGACGATTCCAGGCCCCCGCCGCGGGCGACCTGATCGGAAAGGTCAAGGGAAATCACTCCGTCGTGATCCTCGGCGGCGGACCGTCCGGGCTGTGTTCCGCCTACGAATTGCAGAAAGCCGGGTACAAGGTCACCGTCCTCGAAGCGCGTAACCGTCCGGGTGGCCGGGTGTATTCGATTCGGAACGGTACGCAGGAGACAGATCTCAACGGTGAGACTCAGACCTGTACTTTCTCGGAGGGCCACTTCTACAACCTCGGTGCGACGCGTATTCCGCAGAATCACATCACCATCGACTACTGCCGCGAGTTGGGCGTCGAGCTGCAGATGTTCGGAAACCAGAACGCCAACACCTTCGTCAATTACAAGGGCAACAAGCCACTGGCCAATCAGTCGATCACCTACCGGGCAGCCAAGGCCGACACCTACGGGTACATGTCGGAGTTGCTACAGAAGGCGACCAACCAGGGCGCTCTAGATCAGATGTTGAGCAAGGAAGACAAGGAAGCACTGTCGTCGTTCCTCAAGGACTTCGGTGATCTCTCCAGCGACGGTCGTTACGTCGGCTCCTCGCGCCGTGGACATTCCGCCGAGCCGGGCGCGGGCCTCAACTTCGGTACCGAGATCGAACCATTCGGCATGAGCGATGTCATCCAGGGCGGCATCGGACGCGCCTTCTCCTTCGAATTCGGCCACGACCAGGCGATGACGATGATGACTCCCGTCGGCGGTATGGATCGGATCTACTACAAGTTCCAGGACGCGATCGGCATGGACAACATCGAATTCGGTGCTGAAGTCAGTGGCATGAAGAATGTTTCGGAGGGTGTGACCGTCGACTACGTTGTGGACGGTAAGCCCAAGTCGATCACCGCCGACTTCGCGATCTGCACCATCCCGCCGCACCTGATCAAGCGTCTCGACAACAACCTCCCCGCCGACATCCTCCTTGCGCTGGAGGGCGCCAAGCCCACGTCGTCCGGCAAGCTCGGTATCGAATACTCACGCCGGTGGTGGGAGACCGAAGACCGCATCTACGGCGGCGCGTCCAATACCGACCGTGACATCTCTCAGATCATGTTCCCGTACGACAACTACAACTCCGACCGCGGCGTTGTCGTGGCCTACTACAGCACCGGCAAGCGTCAGCAAGCATTCGAATCACTCACGCACCGCCAGCGATTGGCCAAGGCCATCGCCGAAGGCGCAGAGATCCACGGCGACAAATACACTCGCGACATCTCGTCATCCTTCTCGGGAAGCTGGCGTCGTACCAAGTATTCGGAATCGGCGTGGGCATCATGGGCCGGAGCCGGAGATTCGCACGGCGGCATGGCAACTCCCGAGTACACCAAGCTGCTCGAGCCGGTCGACAAGATCTACTTCGCCGGCGATCACCTCTCCAACGCCATTGCCTGGCAGCACGGTGCATTCACCTCCGCACAGGACGTCGTCACTCACCTACACCAGCGAGTCGCACAAACTGCCTGACGTGCTTCGCATTCCATCACTCTCTCTGGAGGTCACATCATGAAATCTCGTAGCACCAAGGTTCTTGCGGCCGCATTTGCCGCCACTGCACTGCTCGGCACCGCGACTGCCTGCTCATCCGATACCGCCGACGCGGAAACCACGCCGGGCGCGTTCATCTCGAGGTCGGTACTCGAGGCGGGACAGGCAAATCCGATGATCGCTCAGGGTGTGGCCATCGGCGGCGACACATCGATCTACAAGACCAGCGGTATCGGCCCGTCGGCCGGAAACAAGTCTGCGCCCGAGGGATCACCCGAGTCGTACATCGACGATCAGTTCACGGGCGGGGTGCTACCTGCCGGAGTCACCGTCACAGAAGCACAGGGCATCAACGTCCTGAAGAAGATTCGGGACAACCTCGAGGCGCAGGGACTGAGCCTGGAGAACGTCGTGACAATGCGGGTATTTCTCGACAATGCACCGGGCTCTGACAAGGCCGACTACAGCGGATGGAATCGCGCGTACCGCCAGTTTTTCGCCAACACCAATCTCGATTCGGGTGACACCGAGCTGGTGCCGATGGGCACTGCCGAGCCGATCGGACCGATCGAACGAAACGGCGCCAGGCCCACCCGTTTCGCTCTCGAAGTGGCCGGACTGCCCGTAGCCGGTTGGCTCGTCGAGGTAGAGGTCGACGCGGTGTACCCCGAGGGCAAGGAACCCGCCTGATGGGCGCGCTCAGCCCGGCCCACTGGGCGATCGTCGCAGTAGTGCTCGTGGTGTTGTTCGGTTCGAAGAAGCTGCCCGACGCGGCCCGCGGCCTCGGCCGGTCGATGCGGATCCTCAAGACCGAAGTCGGTGAACTGCACTCGGATACGGACCTCGCGCTGGAGGAGCGAGACTGACCCCTGTGCGCGGTTGAGGAGTCCCCACACTCCTCAACCGCGCACAGGTGTGGGGGGCTGTGCAAAAGTGAAAGCGTGTCCCAACGACGCTCGTCCACAGCCCGGTCTGGTGGCTCGGCACCGTGGTCGGAATCGCGGGATATGCCCTGCAAGCGTCGGCACTCGGTCTCGGATCGTTGCTCCTCGTTCAACCGCTCCTCGTGCTGTCGCTGTTGTTCGCACTGCCGCTGGGTGCCCGGTTCAGTGGACGCCGTATCAGCCCTCGCGAGTGGTTGTGGGCCGCGGCACTCACCACATCTGTCGCAGTCTTGGTGATTGTGGGAGATCCGCGGCCGGGTGAGCCCCGAGCCGAAACACACCACTGGATCGTGATCTCTGCGATCGGATTGCCGTTCATCGCGCTCTGCCTGTTCGGGGCACATCGTCGAACAGGCTCCGCCCGAGCCCTCCTACTCGGCCTCGCCGGCGGAACACTCTTCGGCGTAGCAGCGGTATTGACCAAGGGCGTTGTTCATCTGGTGAGCCTCGGACCGCACGCGGTTCTGACGTCTTTGGAGTTCTACGCACTGATCGTCGTTGCCGCTGTCGCGACATCGTTGCAGCAGTCGGCTTTTCAGGCAGGGGATCTCCAGGCTTCGCTGCCGGCCACCACGATCATGGAACCGGTCGTGGCGTCGCTGCTCGGATTCGTGGTGCTCGGCGAATATTTCGATGCGAATCGAAAGGTCGCCGCCGTGCTCGTCCTTGCGCTCGCGGCCATGGCTGCGGCGACCGTTGCCCTGGCTCGAGGGGCCGCGGACAACGACGCGATCGCAACCCCTCACACGCCGGTCGGCTAGATCAGACCTTCGGAACGAGCCACCGACGGTGGTGACGGCGGACCCTTCACGAAGACATCGATCAGCACGTCCTCGTCCTGGTACGACGCGAACTGTGCCAACCCCGGCGTCTGGCGCACAGCCGAATGAACGGCGTCACCGTTCTGCGGATACTCCGGTACGACGTGACGCCAATGGGCGCACAGCAGCGTGCCGCCAGGCTCGAGATGCTCGACGACGTGCAGCATTGCCTCGACGAGTTTTTCGAAGGTCAGGTAATAGCCGACCTCGCTGATGACGACGAGGTCGAAGGTCTCGCCGGGCCAGTCGTCACCCAACGCCCAGAGGCGGAAGTCGGCGTCGCGACCGGCAAGCCGCGCACGAGCACTCTCGAGTGCGGCCGGGACGATGTCGGTGGCGAGAATGCTGTCGCAGCGCTCGGCCAACTTCTCGGTGAGAACCCCGATCGAGCACCCAGGTTCGAACGCGCGACGGTATCGAGTTTTCGGGAGCATCGCGACACTGAGCGCGTATTTTCGCTGCTCGTACCAACGGGATTCGAAGTCCCATGGATCGGATTGTGCGGCATACATCTTGGCGAAGTAATCCGTGGGAAGTTCACGATCGGTCATACGAACACCGTTTCGTACGGTCGCAGTAGGCGTTCCATCACGTGTCGGGGGAGTATGGGCGCATCCGCGGGGTGATCGGAGAGTGGTGCGATCTGTGATGTGAACTCTTGGGCAGCAGCAGATTTTGCAGCCTGAACGTCGGAGGGCAAGGTCACTCGTCTGACTCGTTCCCACGGGACTGCCGCATGATCCGGCGCGGCCCAATGCCAAGCCCAGATGGGGTACTCGATCAACCGTGATCCCGTGTCCTGGCAGGCCTTCGCAGCTGCGTCTCCGCTGGCCTCATGGTCCGGATGGCCGTCCCCGCGCCACGTCGAGGCGCACCAGGTTTCCGCCGAGGAATCACCGAGAATCGAGCTGAGGCGGTCGGTCAACTCCTGCCGGTTCTCGCCAATCCTCCCGTCCGGAATGCTCAGTCGAACGGGCGTAGGAATTCCGAGTACACGCGCTGCCTGATCTGACTCGGACCGTCGAAGTCGTTCCATCTCGGGCTGAGTCACAGTCGGTGAATCGGGATGTGAAGCTCCGCCGTCGGTGACGGACACCACTTGAACCTCGATTCCGGAAAGTGCTGCCAGAAGGGCGGTTCCACCCACCCCGAGTATTTCGTCGTCGGGATGGGGAGCGACGACGATCAATCGTGAGCATCCGGTGAGGTCCAGTTCCGGAAAACTGCGTCCCCACTCCCGCCACGTCGATTCAGGGGTGCCGCCGTCGTGGACCGGCTTTTGCGCGAACAGTTCAGAGTTCACCACGGCCGTTTCCCCTTGGCCGCAATCCGGCCGAGTTCGGCGAGATCCTTCTCGGCGTGGCTCTGCCGCAAGTAGACGGTGAGGTCGGCTACCCGCGCGGCATGTTCGGCGTCCATGCAGAGTGGTGCGGCTCCGAGAGCGCGTCCCACTCGATCGAGGGTTTCCGTCGCGGCACGCTCCACGATTGCACGAACGCGTAGAGCCCGTTGCATGGCTTCTGCATTCTTGTCAGCGGGATCCGCGTCGATCTCTGCTGCCGCGACTGCGAGCGCGTTGCGCGCCGCGGCCAACGCTGCGTCGACTGCACCGAGATGTGCGAGGACGTAGGGATCTTCGGTGCTTGCAGCTTTGTCGTACAACGGATCTGCGACTCCGCAGGCACCGCCGTACCAGCATGCAGCCACGCCTATCGCCCCGTGCCAGAACCCTGGCCGGCTCAGGTAGTCGCCTGCCGTCCCGACCGGGATGGCCGGAACCATGTCGAAGTCGACTGCGCTGGAGTCGCTTTCGGCCATACCAACGGCCTTCCACGAATCGGGAACCGGATGCACTCCAGGTAGACCGAGCTCAACCGCGAAGAGAGAGGGGACTCCCTCGACCAAGGCGGTGATCAGTGCATGCGTGCACGTGTTAGCGCCAGAACACCACAACTTGCGACCGGTGAGCGTCCAGATCCCCACGTGCTCAGACGCATTCACCACCGGTGAGGGTGGCTCGGATGCCCACACGCCCCACAGCTGACCCGGTTCGGGATCAGGGCCGTCGAGTTCGGTGAGTATCGCGACGGCGTCGGTGTGAGCCTCAGCCATCCGGCCGAGAACCACGTTCTCCCGTGTGAGCTCTGCGAGGGAGGTCCACCGTGCGGCCGTCGCGCCGCCTCCGGGCAGTGGCAAATACAGTCCGCCTGCATCCAAGAGTGTGTGTAGTCGTTTCATCGTGCCAGCTCCGCTTCTTCGTTATCGGCGGTCGTACCACCCAGGTTACGGATATGTCCGGCAAAGCCGCCCGGAGTTCGGCCGTCGAGACGCGCAGACGTGGTGACCGCAATGTCTTCTGCCCACGCGATACACGCACCCGCCTCGCTCAATCGCCGAACGAGATCTACGTCCTCGTCTTCCTCGAGATCCGAGAATCCTCCGATGCTCCAGTACATATCGGCGCGGACACCGAGGTTGGCACCGTGGATGTGACCGTGTCGACCATATGGATGTGCGTGGTACATACGTTCGTATCGTTCGCGGACGGACTGCGGCTGGCCCTCCCAATCTGCGATGCGAACGGTTCCCGCGACCACGTCCGCGGTACGCGCATATTCCAATTGGCGCGCAATCCAGGTTGGTCCGACCACCGAATCAGCATCGGTGGTGGTGAACCACGCTGACGGACCCAAATCTCGGCCGAACTCGGAGAAACCCGTCGCTCGCGAACGACCGACATTCTGGTGCTCGACGCGGAGCACTTCCACCCCTTCGGGGATGACCCCCGCGGTTCCGTCCGAACAGTTGTCGAGGACGGCGACAACTCGGACGGGGACAACGCAAGCCGACGCCGCTGTTGCGAGTGCACGAAGGCAATTGGGAAGGTCTTCGGCTTCGTTGTGGGCGGGAACTACGACAAGAACCTGGTCGATTGGCACAGTGACGATCCTTTCCTCACCCTGGTACGGTCGGGCTTTCTTTCGTCCCGGTTCTCAACAGATAACCACATTTCAGACGAGTGCCGCCGCGCGACCACCGGCAGTCGCGCAGGTCGAAAACTGTCTCGGTGAAACATCTCTGGATACGTTTGAGAGCTGTGCCTGCGGGGTACAAACCGGGGTTTTGCGACTGAATGATCTTCAGGACCGGCGGTGGCGCACCGAGTCGATGAGCATCCGGGCAACGTCGTGGAGTTTGACGTTGGTGTGCTGTGATCGCTGCACGAGGCGGCTGAATGCTTCCTCGGCGTCGATACCGTGGACGGCGATCAGGACGCCCTTGGCCTGTTCGATCTCGGCCCGAGATTGCATGGCACAGTGCAACTGTTCGATGTGCTCGTGTGCCTGTCGCCAGCGTCGTGAATCTGCGATCGCCGCCCCCGCACCGGCGGTGAACAATTTCATCAACTCTTCGTCGAAGGCCTTGAACTCGGTCGATGCGAATCCGTAGACGTTGAAAGCGCCGAGAAGTTCGGTGCTCCCTTCGCCCATGGTGATCGGCACGGACAAGTAGGACCGGACGCCTTGTTTGCGGGCCTCGACGGTGAATTCCGGCCATTCGGCTTCGTGATCACCCACCTTTGCCCGGACTGACGAGACTGTGCGTGCGGCGTCCACACACGGACCACGATCGGCGGAATGCTGGGCGTCGTCTATCTCGGAGAGATAGTCCGCGGTAGATGCGGCAGTTCGCGGGCCATCGGCCGACAACACGGTCACGCTGACTGCGTCGGCGTCCGGCAGTGCTTTGACCGCCGTCTCGGCCAGACGTTGGAGCATGGAGTCGAGGTGCTCGTCCGTGTTCAGACTGGACCGGAGTCCGGCAATCGCTTCGGCGAGGGTGTCGAGCGAATCTGCTGCGGAAGCAAACGCCGCGGCTCCCTGTGGAGTGTCCGCATTGCCTGTCATGACTCAGGTCTACTCCGCAAACTGCGGTGATGTGACCGTTCCAGGCGGTCGATACTCCAATGTTGCATGAAATTCGAGGTTCCTGGGTAGCCGCATGCAGCGATGTGCGATGTCGCCTGAAAAGAGGAGCCGATGATGATCCTGCGTTTACCCGGTGTGTATCCACCGCAACACGACACGTCGTTACTCGCGGATGCTCTGCTGTTCGAGCACCTGACCGCTCGCAGCCGGGTGCTGGATCTGTGCACGGGGACCGGCGCCCTCGCTGTCGCGGCATCTGCGGCAGGTGCAGGCCACGTTGTCGCGGTCGACATATCCCGCCGAGCGTGCGCCAATGCTCGTCTGAACGGAATCCTCAACGGAACCTTGATCGATTCCCGTCGTGGGGATCTCACCGAGGCGGTGCACGGCGAACTCTTCGATCTGGTGATTTCCAACCCGCCGTACGTCCCTGCGCTTGCAGATGATCTCCCTACCACTGGAATCGAACGTGCTTGGGACGCAGGCAAGGACGGACGCGCCCTCATTGACAGGATCGCGGCGACCGTTCACGACGTACTCGTCCCCGGTGGCACACTTCTTCTCCTGCAGTCGGTGCTGTGTGGGGTCGACAAGACTGAGGCGATACTCGAGGAACACGGTATGGCCGTGGAGATTTCGGCTCGGAAGTATATTCCGTTCGGGCCCGTGATGCGTGAGAGACGCACGATGCTCGAAGCGCGAGGGTTGATCACCACCGGTCAGGAAACCGAACAACTGGTGATCATTCGCGCAACGAAGTCTCACCCTTGTCCCAACTCGATGTGAGGTGTTCGCCGAGAAGATCGTCGAACGCGAGGCAAGTTGCGGCGCCGAACAAGATGTCGCCGGCGCGGTGTGGCTGTGACGAAGCAAGACCGCCGGCAAGCTCCCGAACGGCGATCTGTTCGTGGACGGAATCCGCTTCCACATGCTCGTCGTAGAACAGTGTCACGTCCGAACCGAATCCGAGTCGGCGCAGTCCGGCGCTGTACCGCTTACTCGGCAGCGCCGATGTGGTCTCGACGGCGCACAGGTGCCCGACCAGGGCTCCGAGATGTCGGCGGTGAAAACCGAAGAGCGAGAGAGCATTCAACGACGCCAAAGTTGCTGCGGGAACCGCATCGATGTAGTGACCGTAGCGGTCCGAAAGACCGACGGCCCGCATCGTGTCGGCAAACAGACGCGAATGCATACGCTCTGCGCGGCCGCCTCCGTACTCGTCGCTCTGCACTTCTACGAGGGCTGCCTTGACAGCACCGGAGAGTCGCGAGATTCCAAGGGTGTGCACATCCGCTTCGCGGAGCTGATTGAGCGAACGGTGAATCAGCACCTCCGCGAACTGATCGACCGTGGCGTCCTTCGCCATGAAGGATGCAAG
The DNA here is from genome assembly GCF_030056735.1 of Rhodococcus sp. IEGM 1409. Taxonomy (GTDB): domain Bacteria; phylum Actinomycetota; class Actinomycetes; order Mycobacteriales; family Mycobacteriaceae; genus Rhodococcus_F. The sequence continues at coordinate 206,392 of NZ_JASHKN010000008.1, read as the reverse complement.
ACCGGGTCCGGCACTGGGCGCCGTCAGCGCCCACAGGTCGGCCACCACGTCGCCAGACGACGGAACAGTCCCCACGAGTTGCGCGATGGCGGACTCGAAGTGCGTTTCGAGACGAGACCGCACCGCGAGCAGGTCCGGATTCCACTCCCACTTGTCCGAGACGTTCTCGATTCCCTGCAGATGAAGCTCGTAGAGGAGCGTCAGCGTCAACTGGGCGTCGTCGTCTCGAAGAATGTCGTAGGTGAGGTCGGTGGACCGTGCATCTTCGTACGCGTCAGCGGCAGTCTTCAGTTCCCTCGGATCGGCGGAGGAGCGCAGAATGGAAACGAGAGTGGCGCTCAGCGGGCCGCGAGCCTGCGGAACGGGCATGGAAGTAGGCACGCCAGTGGCCGAATTGAGAAGTGAAGAGGACATATGACCGCGTTTCCCGAATCGTCATCTGCCGAAACACCGGATAATTCCGGGTGCAACACCACCATAACCGCCTGCTCGGACGGACCGCTGCTGGTGCGTGGTGACTTCGAGTTGCTCCGCGACGACGGCACTCCGATAGAGAACAAGCGCTCCACGGTCGCGTTGTGTCGATGCGGACGGACCGGCATCGCGCCGTTCTGCGACAGCTCCCACAAGAAGAAGCGGGTGCGAGCGAGTTAACCGGCACCGAACTCGGCACGCGCCCGACCCGGAAACCAAGGAGACCCAGAAACCAAGAAAAGGCTGGATGCCGGCACCGTGCGGTGCAGCGTCCAGCCTTTTCAGTCTGAATTCAGACTGGGATCGAACTCAGATGGCGCGAACGTTCTGAGCCTGGGGGCCCTTTTGGCCCTGTCCGATCTCGAACTCGACCTTCTGGCCCTCGTCGAGGGACTTGTAGCCGCTGCCCTGGATCTCCGAGTAGTGAACGAACACATCCGGTCCGCCACCTTCCTGCTCGATGAATCCGAAGCCCTTTTCACCGTTGAACCACTTGACACTGCCCTGAGCCATAACCAAATTCTCCTGGATCCATCGAGCCGAGCCCTCCCATCGAGAGTCCGGTCTCACACCTGATCCTGCCATGCTCTTCTTTTTCTGTCTCCAATTACATGCATGGCGAGTTGCAGTATTTGACGGATTTGTCCCGTTCCGGGGCCGTACCGGAAGCAGGTGATTGTTCAACTATGCGCGTTTACCTGCTGTGATGTATTCGTCGCTTCGACACAGCGCGAAATGACAACACCTGTGTTAAATCTGGATTCGCGGCGCAGAATGTCACCCCGATGCTCAGGACGGGACCAAATACCCAACTCGATCGGGGTCGAGATCAGTCCGATTCGTCGGATTTGGTGTGCCCGTCGAACGTTACGTGGATGTTCTCGTGCGGAACCGCGCGTTGCGCTTTTGCTTGATCGGCGAAGGTGCGCCGATCGCCTTCGATGAGCTCGGTGTTGTCGGTGAACGGAGCCAGCAAGGCCCGCGGATGGAGTTTGTCGACTCGCACGACGTTGATTTCCGTGCACATGACGATCGAGGCGGCAGCGAGGAACAAGAAAGCCAACAAACCCAGAACGATGGCAAAGACGCCATTGGTGGTGGAGGCACCCCGCACCACGGATGTCACGTAGAGGGCACCGAAGGACTGAAGTGCTTGCCAGAGAACAGCAGCGGCGATCGCTCCGGGTGCCACATCGGCCACAGACAGCGGCCTCGCGCAGGTGAGCCGGAAAGCGACGATGAAGATGCCCGCATTCAAGACGACTGCCGCGAGGGTCAGTAAGAAGCTGAACGAACCGCCCAGATGAAGCGCGCCGCCGATGCTGGAGACAGCGGTGGTCCCCAGGACCGCGAGACCGATGGTGCCGAGCAGCAGTAACCCTTGAAGACGCCCGCGGATGGGATCCGGTCGCATGTTTCGGGGCACCGACCACACCGTGTTCATCGCATTCTGGCAAGCCAGAGCGACACCGAGGCCACCGTAGAGGCCGCCGACGATTCCGATCACCAGACCCGTGACGCCGCCGCCGATCTGTTGCGCGTTGCCCAGGTCGTCACCGATAACCGGGAACTGATGCAGTGCCGAGTCCAAGATCTGTTGCTGAAGTTCGGGGTTGTCCGACAGCACGAAGCCGAGAATGGTCGAGAGTAGGAGAAGCAGCGGAAACAGCGAGACAAAGCCGTAGTAAGCGATCAGCGCGGCGAGATAAACACCTTGATCGTCGAGGAACTTGTAGAGGACCGCTATCGGGAACCCCAGTGCCGGATGCTTCTGTTGCAGTGCATCTAGGCGCTTGGCGATTGTCATTCTCGGTCTCTCTCAGCTCGTCGGACAGCCCGACGAACCTTAGTCGCTGCGAGCGCAGAGCGCTCGGCGCTCGACGTAGGTGCCGGGCGTGCCGTCAGGAGACTTCGAGCGACTTCTCTGCTTCGCGGAGTGCGCGCATGGCTCCCTCGACAGAGTTCGTAACCGGAAACTCTTCTTCCGCCCGCGCTGCCCGAAGCAAGCGTCGAAGTGGGTGTGACCCGATAACGGACCACTGGAAGTCATGGGTTTGCGAACGGGAGTTCAGCTCGGCGAACAGTTCGAGGCATACCGCACCGACGAACAGCGAATTGGACAGGTCGAAGATGACGCGAGTCCACTCCGCAGCGTATGAGCTGAGAAGTTCTTGTAGTTCGGGCGCGGAGATTCTATCGAGGTCGACATTGACCTGGACCAGGACTGTCGAGGGTGCGACCCGCCAGGCAGCGAAGCCTTCTGTTTCCACGATCGGACCCAATTGTGTTGAGGGATCGATGGAATCGATCGAAGTGTGGTCGAGTTCATTCAGATTCATGGCAGATCCGGTCTGTGTGCTTTCATCGAAAGGCTGACGACCGATCTGGCGGCGCGGAAAGTGAATGCGTCCAGGCGTGGAAAGCTCTAGAGCTCAATGGATATGCGCACGGCGGATACGCGCAGAACGTACTCACCTGATCCAGAGCCTTGATGCGAACCGAGCGCCAGTGGCTTCAACCCCGGCTGTATTCTCAACCTCGGTACCGTTCAGTGTAGCTCGAGGGTGGAAATCGGTCCAGGCATGGAGTCGAATATTAAGCGGTGCAATGTTTTTGGCTATACGCTTCGGTAGGGTGGGGGATCAGCGTCACCGGACGAAGGGATTCAGATGAACGACCGCGATGCACTTACGGCCATCTCGACCAAGCTCGACACGTTGATCGGAGCGGAGACCAACGGTCTGCGTGACGAGGTTCCGCCCGGTTCCAGTGCTCAGCGCACCGAGCAGGACGGGGAGCACGGCACGTGGGGTCACGATTACCGCCTCGCCAACAAGTATCTCGAGGCTCTCGACATCGGCCAGCCCGGGCTCATCGACCGAGCCGAGATGGAACGTCTTGCGCAGGAGTACATCTGATCCTCGAGACGTACCGTCAGAAGATTTCGCCCATTTCGGTGCGTAGCTGCTTCAGTGTCTGAGTAAGGATTCTGGAGACATGCATCTGGGAAAGGCCGACCTTCTCGGCAATCTGAGACTGGGTGAGATGACCGAAGAATCTCAGAACGACGATCGTGCGCTCGCGCTCCGGTAATGCCAGGAGCGCGGGCCGCAATGTTTCGTGATTGTCGATCCGACTGATCGCTTCGTCGTACTGACCCAATGTGTCGATCAGAGTCAGTCCGCTCCCGTCGCCGGCGGACGCGGTGTCGAGTGGTGTGGTCCGATACGAGTTGCCGGCCGTCAACCCCTGTTCGACCTCGTCCGGCTCGATGTCGAGTTCTTTCGCGAGTTCCGCGACGGTCGGAGCCCGCCCGAGCGTCTGGGACAGCGAGGTCAGCGCCCGGTTCAGTGCAAGGTGCCGTTCCTGAAGGCTTCGCGGGACGCGCACAGACCAGCCATGATCGCGGAAATGCTTGCGTACCTCACCCATTACGGTCGGGACGGCGAACGACAGGAAATCCGATCCCTTTTCCACGTCGAATCGCTGCACGGCCTGTACCAACCCGACGCGCGCAACTTGTTCCAAGTCCTCGAAAGGCTGGCCGCGCCCCTGGTAGCGGCGTGCGACGTGGGTGGCGAGAGGTAGGCACAATTCGATGATCGAGTTGGTGATCTTCTCGCGGGTCGGATCATCCGGCGGAAGCGAAGCCATCGAGACGAACAATTCGACCGCTAGTTCGTACTGGTCCTTCTTGTCCGGTGGGACAGCGGTCACGCACGCTCCTGGAGCAAGCCCTTTTCAAGCGTCATCGCCAGGGTGATGTGTCCGTCCGCGTCGATTTGCGATTGTTCCAGACGGACGGAGTCCACCAGTGCTTCGAGAACGAACCATCCGAAGCTGTGCGACTTGTCGGGTATTTCGGAGTGCGCAATCACCGACACGACGGTGCGGAGTGTGCGACCGAAGGTCTCGAATCGGCAGGTCAAGTCGCTGGACGGTATCGCATGGCCGATGAGAATGCTCGCGACTTCGTCCATCGCCAGAGCGAGATCGGCTGTCCCGTCGACATCCAATCCGGTGTTGTTTGCAACCGTGCGGGTGATTCCGCGCAGAGTCGGAAGTTGAGAGTACGACGCTCGGACGCGGAGCGAGGCAATGGAGTCGTGAGTAAGTTCGGCTTCGGTCGAACTCGACAGAGGGATCAAGGCACTTCCTGTAGGTAGATGAGGCGGTATTCCGGCAGAACGAGGCAAGGACCGGTAACGGCCATGCGTGCCGACCATCTCGACCCCAGAGGTGTTCATGCCCTTCGATTACCCTTCGCCCAGCGAACTAATCCTCTTTACCTGAACTGGAGGGGAAATTGTGAGACACATCACCTGTGGTGCGCTCGTACCGAATCTCATCTTTCATTTGTGGCTCGTTCGGGTACTTCCGCTTCATGGACACCCATGCGGACAGGCAGATCCCCGTGCACGTACGGCCGGAAGGTGTGACGGACGAGGGAGTGAAAGCGGCCGGGGTGTTGTCGAATGCTCTCGAAACCGTGGAGCGTGCGCGCGGCGCTCTGTACGACTTCCATCAGCTGATCGGGCACGCGGATTTGATGCTCGACGAGGTCGTCGAGCTACTGCGCACCAGCGGCAACGACGAACTGGCAGATCAAGTCGAGGGCGAGTTGATGGGCCGGAACGTGGTCGAGGGGCGCTGGACATTCCAGCTGGTCGAGGAGTTCGACGAGAACTACTGGTCGTTTTTCCGCGAGTGCGAGAAGGTGGTGCGCGACCGGCTGGCCGGCGGAGTGCCCCATCTCTTCGAAGCCGAGATGAAGGAGCGTCGACGCACGCATGGGCATCGACACCACGAGGCGCGGCCCTGAGTTCCACACCACGAGTTCTGTACCCGAATTATTGCGCGGTTGGGCTCGATACAGCACTGACCAGTGGTCCAGTTCGCGCTTTACGCAACGATTCCCGCTCGGTGGCCGTCATCCCGCCCCAGATGCCGTGTGGTTCCCCGGTCTGGATGGCGTGCACCAGGCATCTCTGCACGACGGGGCATCTGGCACACACAAGCTTCGCCGAACTCTCGCGCTTCGCCCGTCTCGAGCCGCGCTCGTTCGTGTCGTCGTAGAACAGAGCCGGGTCGGTGTCGCGGCAGGTGCCGGACAGCTGCCAGTCCCACTCGTCGGCAAGGGGCCTGGGAGATGTGTAGGAGCGCATGAACATGGACGTTCCCTTCGCTGCGTGACGAACTCGACTCGGATCGAGGCCCGGGTCGGGCATTAGTGCAAAAATCGGTCCCGCCGGTACATGGTCTGTACCGGCGGGACCTTCGAGGCTCCTCCCTCGCGAGGGAGGATTTCGGGGGTACCTCTGGTCGGTCATTACCCAGCCGTACAAATTCTGAATCCGGGTGGTCAGGAATTCTTTTGATCGCCGGCTCGTCTTTCTGCTGCGGCGACAAGACTGCCGGCTCGTTTTTCTGCTGCGGCGACAAGACCGCCGGCGATGTCGCGCACCTTGACGTTCCACTCTTGCGACATCTCGACCAGTAGGCCGAAAGCTTGGTCGGCTGAACACTCACGCTCGGCCATCAGTAATCCCTTGGCCTGCTCGATCACGGGCCGAGAATCCAAAGCTCTTCTCAGTTCGTCATTTTCCGCGCGAAGGCGGGCGAGTACGTCTGGCGCCGAGTTGGACCGCTGAGCCTGCGGTCGTGGAACCTCGTACACACGATGAAGCACCCCGATCACCTGGCCGTCGTCATCGGTGACCGAAGAATTCACCGTGTTCCAATAGCGCGTGACAAACAGCCCGGAACCTCGCTCGTCGCGCACGTCGTACCGTTGAGTCGGCAGCGCATCACGAGATTTGGTTCGCATCACTTGGTCGAACGACATTGTCAAAGAGGAGATTCCGTCGGCAAAAGAGTCGGCAGGATTGTCGGGAAAGGCCTCGAACACTTCCACTCCGTGCAGCTGATCCAAACTGCGGTCGGACATGGCAAGGTATTCTCCGTTTGCTCCCTGGACACGAAAATTGCTGTCCACGAGGAGAAGAGAAGAGGTGCTTGCCGCAAACCGATCGCTACGGGCGATCGAGCGGAGAGTGCTCGAACTCATGATTGTGTCGTTTCTGTCCTGTCTTCAACGGCTGCGGCGCCTGGTGATTCAGAAGTAGTTGATTGCGAGGACCCCGAGAGCAGTGCCTGCCACGATCGATCCGAACAACAAGCGTTGTTGCAGTACGAATATCTGATACTCGCGACGCGTTTGTGCCGACGTGCCGCGCGAGTCCGCAGACATGCTCCTGCCCTTTCCGGTTGTGGGGAGGGCGATTTCGGCCGACCCCCGATCGGCCGAAATCGAGGACGGTCAATCAGTTCTGACGCGCCTCATTTGCGGCCTCCTGTTCGGTGGTCGCGCCTTCGTGTACGAGGCTGCCACCGGAGTTCTCGAGGTGCGCGCGAACGAACCACTGGAACTTTTCCAACTGTGCTGTCTGGCCGATCAACATGTCTTCGGTGATCGGGTCGATCTTTCCGACGCTCTCGATTGCGGCGCGACTGTCTGTGATGACCCCGGTGTAGACAAGGTCGAGCGCCGCGAGGTGAGCGCGAGCGTCGTCGCGGCCGACGGAGTAGTCGTCCCACGTCCGGTCGCGTTCGATCGCTCCCGCGGTGCCCTTGGGCGAGTTGCCAAGTGCCGCGATACGTTCCGCCACATCATCGGCGTAACCACGAACCAGTTCCACCTGCGGGTCGATCATCTCGTGCACGCCGATGAAGTTGGGTCCAACGACGTTCCAGTGGACGTGCTTGAGCGTGAGGTGCAGATCGTTGTAGGCACTGAGGCGTTCCTGCAGGGTGTCGGCGACGGTCGAGCCGTCTGCGCTGCTCAGCCCCGGTACGGTGAACTCGGACATATGTTTTCCTCTCGTCATGATGGGGATCGCCCTCCAATGGGGCGGTCGCGCGCCATCGTCAATCGGATCGCGGGTCGGTCAGGTTCAGTGCGCGAGTGCGACTGGTTCCTCTGTCACCGGGTCGCCGAACATCATCGCGATTCGGCGCTTGACCTCTACGGTCGTCAAAGTCGTGCTTGCGGCAGTGATTCCGATGCCGGTGTTGCTCCCGCCCTGTGTGGGCGGGATGTCGATCGTCGTCATCTTGCTCCCGGTGAAGAGTGTGCCGTGAGGGAGTCAGCTGAACCACCAACTCCGACGTCTGGGTGTTCTGCAGCTTCGAGTGCCGGTTATGGCGCTTTCGGGTGCTATAAAATCTATATCAGCCGATGTAGATAATTGGCAAGGCTGCGTCGTTCCAGCTGCGGGCGGAAGTTGTATGCCGATTCTCGTCGAAAGCACACCTCACCTGCCTTTACGTGCTACTTGTACTCTGCGATTTGCGCCGGCAGTGGTCCTGGACACCTTTGAATCTATGCCGGGCACATCAGATTCACTGCGTGGAGGTGATAAGGTCGGATGACGCGGGCAAAGGCAGTCGACACCGAACTAGGAGGTTCCAGTGACGTCGGAATCTCAGACCCGGGCGCTGCGTGGCGTGTACGGGATCTCAGTGATGTCAGAACTGTCCGGAGTGGGACCTCAAACGCTGCGCCTCTACGAGAGAAGGGGCCTGCTCACTCCGACGCGCACGGATGGCGGTACGCGCAGGTACAGCGAGGCTGATCTGGACACACTCGGACGAATTACCGCGCTGATCGACGACGGAGTCAATCTTGTCGGAATCCGTTCGATCTTGTCTCTCGAAGCCGAGAATGCCGTTCTGGCGGCTCGGATCAGTCAGTTGACTGCGGAAGCTGACTAGCTTCCGTGGGGCATGTCGGTGCGGGCAGGGGCGCCGAAATCTGCATCAGCGACGATTTTGTTGCCGGCAAGTTCGATCTGCTCCAGCGCTGAATCCAGGGCATCGACCAGCCATTGATGCGACGCCTCTGCGAGCAGTTGATCGGGGGTGCCCGTCAGTTCGGACTGAAAGAATCTCACCAGCCACAAGTCGCCCAGATCAGGCTGATCTGAAAGCCCGGCAACGGTATTGGTGGCGAGTAGGTATCGGTTGTACTCGAGATCAACACGAATTGCGTACTCGCCGAACAGATTCACCACATTGGCCGGTCGATGAGTGGCGGCAGCGAGCGCAATGAGAGCGTCGTTGTAGGTCTCGGAGTACTTCATCGTGAGGGGCATGGTCGGCCTGTCTTTCTGGGCCGATGCAGCATTGCACGGCTATGTCGAGGAGATCAGTTCGCAGCCGCTGCTTGACGATGAACTGAAACCAATCCTAGCTCGAGTATCTGCTCATCCTCGACGCAAGCCCGCGGGGGTCAGTTGTTGCGCGCAAAGTCGGACTCACGCTCCGTGACGAACTGACCTTCCGGGCGCCGTTCAGTCGGGGCAAGGGCGGTCAGGAACGACTCGGCCCATTGATGCACGTCGTGCGTCATGACCTGGCGATGCAGGGCAGCCATGCGGTGACGGCCTTGCATCGGATCCTGATGAACTGCGGTCAGGATTGTATTCTTCACGCCGTCCAGATCATGCGGGTTGACCAGATATGACTGTCGTAATTCCATTGCAGCGCCGGTGAACTCGCTGAGAACTAGAGCGCCACCGAGGTCGCCGCGGCACGCTACGTACTCTTTGGCCACGAGATTCATTCCGTCGCGCATCGGCGTCACGAGCATGACGTCGGCAGCGACGAACAGCGCGATCAATTCTTCTCGGTCGACCGGCTGATACAGGTAGTGAACGACGGGGCGGCCGATCTGACTGTGGTCGCCGTTGATGCGACCCACCTGTTCCTCGATGACACTGCGTAGATCGATATAGTGCTGCACGCGTTCACGACTGGGCGTAGCGAGCTGCACCATCGTGTACTTCTCCGGGTCCAAGCGACCCTCGTCGAGAAGTTCCTTGAGGGCCTGCAGCCGCAGGTCGATGCCTTTGGTGTAGTCGAGGCGATCGACTCCCAGCAGGATCTTCTCGGGATTTCCCAGCTCTTCCTTCAATTCGCGTGCGCGGCGCAACACCGATTCGCTCTTCGACTGGCGCTCGAGTTCGGCGGAATCGACGGAGATGGGAAATGCTCCTACCTTGACGACGCGAGAATCGAAATCCACATGCCCCAGCGCACTTCGCACACCGACGCCTGCGGTTGTCGTCTTCAATCCGAGTAGTTTGCGTGCCAAGAACAGGAAATTGTTTGCGCCGCCGGGTAAGTGGAAGCCGATCAGGTCGGCGCCCAGCATCCCCTTGACGATCTCCTTGCGCCACGGAAGCTGCATGAAGAGCTCGACCGGAGGAAACGGAATGTGAAGAAAGAACCCGATAGTCAGGTCCGGCCGCAGCTCACGCAGCATTGCAGGTACGAGTTGCAATTGGTAGTCCTGCACCCAGACGGTAGCTCCGTCCGCGGCGCAACGCGCGGTTTCCTCGGCGAACCGCTGGTTGACCGCGACGTATGTGTGCCACCACGACCGCTCGAACGTCGGGGCAACCAGAACATCGTGGTAGAGCGGCCACAACGTGTCGTTGGAGAACCCCTCGTAGTACTCGGCGAGGTCCTGAGAGGTCAGTTCGACGGGAAAGAGGCGGAGGCCGTCCACGACTATGGGATCGACCTTCTCGTCTGCGACGCCCGGCCAGCCGACCCAAGCGCCGTCTCGCTGTCGCAGGATGGGTTCGAGCGCGGTGACGAGCCCACCGGGACTTCGCTTCCAGGTCTTGCTTTTATCCTCGTCGGCTGCAGTGTCGTCGATTTCCAGATCGACGGGCAGTCGGTTGGCGACAACGACGAATTCGGAGAGCTTTTCGAGATCGTTACTCACGCCGACATCGGCTCCGCCAGGGTCTCGTCCATGATGGCGGCCGTGGACAAGTACGTGACCGCCTCGGCCACCGAGTCGGTGAACACGATGTCGGCATCCATCTTCAACAGAGCCAGCGGGCGCCTGACGGGGTGCGCTGCGATCAGTGTCCACGGCACACCGAGCCTTCGAGCCTTGGCCGACAGAGTCTCGATGATGGAAAGACCTCCGACGGAGATGAACTGGACGTCCGAGCAGTCGACTACGAACGGGTGACGCTCGCTGATCAGATCATCGACGCAGGCAGCAAAATCAGCTCGGGACTGGACGTCGATCTCGCCGCTGACCACCAGTGACTGAATGTTTTCCGCAGACGTCACGGTGAAAATCGGGGGACTGTCGGCACGCTCATCTGTAGTTCTCGAAAACTCGTTCATCGAAACTCCTGACGGATTGCTCGAAACGGTTCGTTCGAATCGGTCTGGTTCGAAACGGCCTAGTTCGAAACGGTTTCTTGCGAAACCGGGAAACGGCACGGGAAGCAACACGCGAACCGTGCACGTCTTCAACGGCTGGGTGCTCAACCGTGCTGAGTGCTTACCTTACCGCATCACGAAACCCCAGGTGAAAAGCGTTAGATCCGTGAGGAATTCAAGGTCCCGTGAGCGAGGGCTCACGGGACCTTGGTCCCGATGATTCAGGTCGGGCGAGATCAGTCGGTGTCGGTCGCCGGGCCGGTGCTTGTGGCACCGCCCTCGTCGGCCCACGTACGCTCGCCCGACGGATCGGTCTGAACGTCTTTGTGTGCGGTGTCGGTGCCGGTGCCGGTGCCGGTGGTCTGCGGCTCGTCCGTCTGATCGGTGTGGTCGGTGGGATTCTGTTCGCTCATGGTGTCTGCGTTCCCTTCGGGAAGTAGTTGTTCATGTACTCGTCGTTTCCTGCTCACCCGCGAGGGGTACTCAATAGGGGGCAGTGCGTCAGGTCGAATCGACAACCAGCGAAGTCAGCTGTCACCGAAGCAGGAGATTTCACGTGAACCATATGACCGTGACGACCGAACACCTGCGTGCACTGCTGGGCAGCGGCCCCCATTCGGAATTGGTAGCGGTCGGGGGCGAGATCGAGATCTACGTCCCCGATGAAGAAGGGTTCGGTCTCGAGGGTATCTCGCTTGTCACTCGCGAGCAGTTGGCCGAACGCCTGCCTTCCTCGCCCGACAATCCTGACGAAGGCGAACTGCGTATCGCCGCAGAATCGTTGAGCGAGATGATCGCCGAACTCGGCGGCTGAACTCTGCAGAAGCCGACTTCAGATCTGCGGGATCGGATCCGGGGGATACGGGTTCGGTGGCGTCGGAGTGGGCGGCACGGGTGGTGGATTCAGCGGATCGGGTGGTGTCGGCGCGGGTGGTGTCGGCGACCCCGGGTCGGGAACAGGTCCCGGATCCGGGGGTGGGGGAGTGGTCATAAGTGCCGGGTTCCCAAACACGTGCTGAACAAACACCTAGTGTTCGGAACGGCTTTTGATATTTTGCTCGGCGGGTAAATCTTCCACGATGTCGGTCATGGCGATGTGGACGCTCTCTGCAGTGACCGGTGGTTCCATATTGCCGAGGATCATGTGAACGACATCGACGACCGTGAACCGCACCCGATCCGACAGCTCGGCCAGATCGACTCCGTAGGGCGCAGCCAGTTCGATACGTAGTGAACGTATTTCGTGGCCGTCGACAAAGAATTCGATGATGCTCGGTGAGCAGTGGTGTCGAGAACGTATCTCTGCGGCGAGGTGGGCGCGGAGTACGTGATCGCTTACCGACACCGTGCCGAGACGTGGACCCTCGGACGCGTGTGCGTTCAGTGGCCAGCCCGTTGCCGAGGTCGAGCGGAGCGCCCGGATCACCTTGTCGCTGATTCGATCCCACCCTGGTTCCGGGGCATTTCGCAGGACCTCGGATGCGTGCGCCATCAATGCGTCGGTTCGTGATTCGGTCATCGCCACCTCGTCATTCGTTCACTCAGGTTAGCCCGTGCACGATGGTGATGCCCACGCACCGCATCCGGAGTGAGTCTAAGAATCTTTCCGATTTGAACGAACGTGAGCCCCTCCACCTCTCGCAGCGTCCAGGCCGCACGCTGGCGATAAGGCAATTCCCCCAACGCTTCTTCCAGCGCCTCCAGGAAAGCGGAGTTCGAGGTCGTGTCGAATGGACCGGCCTCGGGAGACGGTACAAGAGGGTCGAGCAGCTTGTCGTCGATCGGTTGAGCTCTCTTGATTCGATAGCTGTCCACGATCTTTCGGGAACAGATCGCGAAAAGCCATGTTCGCATCGACGATTCACCACGAAACGAATCGAGTTGACGCCACGCGGCCACGAATGTGTCCTGGACTACCTCGAGAATGTCGCCTTCGTCCGCGAGCATTCGACGTGCATAGCGGTGGAGCGCTGGTCCGTAGTGGTGCACCAGTGACTCGAATGCTTCTCGGTCGCCAAGTATCGCAGCGTCCACTGTCGCGGTATCCAAGCCGTCAGGCGCTCCCGTGAGCCCCTGTGTGTGCGGTAACGCCACAGTCGCTCCTCTCGCGGAAATGCGGAAACTCGGCTGCGTTCGAAGATCGTTCGTCCGGCCGGGGCGTTGAATGTTACGGACCGTAACTAATAAATGTCAGTGATGCACGTCACCCGACTCGGACATTCGGTTTTGTCTTCGAGTCACGACTACACAGGTAGATCGATCAACAGGAGGAGATGACAATGGTCAGCACGCAGGTTGCGACAGCATCTACGAAGGATGTTGCATCATCGAATGACTCGGCTCTGGTGAGCTCGCAAGGAAAGACGTCGATCGCCGACACCGTTGTCTCGAAGATTGCCGGCATTGCCACCCGAGAGGTGAGCGGTGTGTACGACGTCGGCGGCGGAGCATCCCGGGTGGTCGGTGCACTGCGGGAGCGGATTCCCGGCGCGAGTGTCAACCACTCCCAGGGAGTATCGGTCGAGGTCGGCGAAAAGCAGGCAGCGGTGGACATCGACATCGTGGCCGAGTACGGCGTATCGCTCGCGGATCTGGCCACCGGCATTCGCCGCAACGTCATCGCAGCGCTCGAACGGATGACAAGTCTCGAGGTGACCGAGGTGAACATCACGGTTCACGACGTTCACCTCGACGAGGGCAGCGACGACGAAACAGGCGAGCCCAAGACCACACGGGTGCAGTGAGTTCCGAAATCGCTGACACCGTCGCTGCGGCCGTGACGGCGATACCTGGCGTCGCATCGCTTCATGCCGGAATGTTCGGCGAGGTCGGCACCTACCTTCCCGGTCGTCGCGTCGTCGGCGTGCGGGTGACGGAGTCGTCGACCGACGTCCACGTCTGCATCTTCGCCGACGCCGCTGTTCGAGAGACCGCCTTACGTATTCGCCAAGCCATTTCGGGACTCGTTCCTGGTCCCGTGAACGTGACAGTGGAAGACGTAGTAGGCCGCCCGCGCAATGCCTGAGCGTTCTCGCGGTACAGAGCCTGATCGCCGTTCTGCACGAAGAGCGGCGATCAGGAAGCACCACCCCGATGCCGGGGGATCGGCCGACGCGCTCAATCGAGCGCTCGAACGCATCGACCGGGACTTCGCATCCCTGATAGATGTGGGTGTCCGTCCGACGCTGCGCGGCACGATGCGCCAGATAGTCAAACCCGTTCGGGCCCAGTACACCCGGGTGCGCGCTCGGTTACCGGGCGCCAAGACCTATACCGAGATCTGACTCGCACACTTGAACATCATCCACAACGGAGGATTCACATGACCACCTCGACTGTCGGCCTTCTGGCAGGACTACTTCTCGGAGTCGCAGCTGCTGCAGGCGGTTTCACCGGATTCCTCATCGCGCTGGTTCTCGGCGTGGTCGGTTACCTCGTCGGTGGTCAGCGTGACGGTGAGTTCGACCTCGGTGTGATGTTGAAGGGTCGCGGTCGTGGCTGAGACAGCTCTGTCGGAGCCTGTGCTTGGTGAGCCGGGCGAACGCGGAACGCTGACGATTCGAGACAGAGTCGCGCAGAAGTTGGTGCTCGAGGCGACTCGCGGAACGCCGGGGGTGCGTCATCACGCCGGCGGCATGGACAAACTGACCGGGCGCGAATTGCCAAGGGCGCGAGTGCTGGTGTCCGGCAGGCGGGTACGAGCCAAGGTGGACATCGCGATCGAGTGGCCCGGATCCTTGTCGGTCATCGGTACCGCGGTGCGAGACAACGTGACGGCCCAGTTGCAGTCGGTCTCGGGACTGGACGTAGACGGCGTGGACGTGTCGATAGTGAGTGTTCTCCCGGCATCGACCAACGGTGACGCGGGAAGGAAAGTGCAATGACTTCGGACAAGGTCGTACCACCCGCCGCCTCGAGGGTTGCGGCTCCGGTTCCTTTGGCGACGCCAGGGTCGGCGTTCACCGGATTTCTGATCGCCGCGGCGGTACTTGCGCTCGGCGTGGTCGGGATCCGAGACGTTCTTGTGGACACCGGCGCGATCACCGGGTCGCAGTGGATATCAGGTGCTTTCGAATATGTGGACGGGCTCGCCTACCGGGGTTGGATGTTGCCGGCCGGAATCGCGGCCGTCGTCCTCGGCCTGTGGTTCGTGATCCTCGGACTCAAACCGCGGCGAAAGACTGCCAATGCCTTGGTCGGGGTCGTTGATACGTGGATCGATCCCGCCGATGTGGCGGCGATAGCGTCGGTACGCGTCGAGTCGTTGGTCCACGTTCGCTCCGCTTCGTCACACGCGACTCGGCGCAAGCTCGAAGTGAGGGCCTCGGTCACACCCGATGGTGCTGCGACCGCGGAAACGGAAATCCGTGCCGTGCTGGGGCACTTGGCCCAGACGCTGTCACCGTCCCCTCGAATCAAGATTCGCATCCAGACGGGGGAAAGATCATGACCCGAACGGCGACGGTGATCGATCGTGTGGCGACGTGCATCGCAGGACTACTCGCGATGGCGCTGGGAGTGGCAGCGATCCTCTGGAATCTCGACGTGATCAAGGATCTGCCGGCGCGAATCGACATCCCGTGGGCTGAAGATCTCGGCGACCGCTCGTGGTGGCCGTGGGCCGTCGGGGTAGGGGGAGCTCTGCTTGCGCTCCTCGCGTTGCGGTGGTTGATCTCTCACGTGCCACTTCGGCGGGTGAAGGAGATCACGGTTCAGGGGTCGAACTCTCACAATTCGATCACCGCGGATCTGGGTGCGGTGGCCGAAGGAGCGAGTGCATCATTGGAGGACTTCGACGAAGTATCGCGTGTCCGAGGAAAAGCGTTGGTCGACCGCGGAGTTCGAACAATCGATTTGCGGGTGACCTTGAGACGGAGCGTCGTATCCGGATCGGAAACGCTGCCCGAGTTGGTTTCTCGGGTCGCCAACACTGGCGATCAAGTCCAGGCGGTAGTCGGTGATCCGTCCGTGGCGACCAGAACTCGCATCGCCGTGGAAAGTGCGAAACACGATGAGCCGAGAACTCTCTGATCAATCGAGGTTTGAGCCACCTGACGACCGGGTATTGGTAGACCTCCCAATTGCGCACAGAATCATGGATGTTGCTGTGGCACTGTGTGTCACGGTTCTCGTAGCGACTGCGACGTCGATGGTGATCGCAATCGTCGTGATGCTGATCATGTGCGGGTCGGCGAGTGTTGTTCGTCGTATGTGTTGAATAGCCAGTCGTTTTGGTTCTGTCGTGACCACCTGATAGAAAGGTAAGCAGACAATGTGGCTGCTACCGAGTGCACGATCTCCCGCGTCGTGCGGCGGAGAGTCCGGTTGTGTGCAAACGCAACCCGCGATCACGGTCTAGTTGCGCGGGCCGATCGCGCGGAACTCTCCCTTCGCCGGCAGTCTCTCATTGCGCCGTCCCTTACCTCAAGGAGTCACAATGCTCTCACTCGGAATCATCGCCTGGATCATCATCGGCGGACTGGCGGGTTGGATCGGCAGTAAGATCATGAAAACCGATGCCCAGCAGGGAATTCTCCTCAACATCGTGGTCGGTGTCATCGGCGGCCTGATCGGTGGTTTCCTGCTGCGGATCTTCGGCGTCGACGTTCAGGGCGCGGGCTGGATCTTCAGCTTCCTCACCTGCCTGCTCGGTGCCGTCATCTTGCTGTTCTTGGTCAAGGCAGTCACCGGAAAACGCTGACACACATTTTCCAAGGTGTTCGAGTTCGACTAAATCCACGACCGAATCCCACGGCCGAATCCAAGAAGGAGAAATACATGTCTGACTTCATCGACAAGGCAAAGCACCGCGCTGAGGATCTCATCGGCGAGGCGAAGGAAAAGTTCGGAAATGCTACGGGCAACGATGATCTGGCTGCCGAAGGTGTTGCCGATCAGGGCGAGGCAAAGATCAAGAAGGCCGGAGACGCTGTCAGTGACAAGGTCTCGGATATCAAGGACAAGTTCACCAGCTGAGTGAGTTTCGGCGCGGTTGACCGGTAAGTCCGGTCAACCGCGCTTTTGTGTGTCTCCTCGGCCGTTGCGGCTACCGCTATACGCGAACTTCCGGGTTTCCGCGAGCCACTCCGGAAGCATGCGCATGTGGGTCGGCCTGTTCAGAATCGGATCGAAGGTCGGCTGGAGACAATCCGGGTGGTCCTCGACTTCGTCGAGGCATAGATGTCCGATCGGAATCAACTGAAGTTGAATTCTCGCAAGGTAGACGGAGAAGTGCAGGGGGGAATGATCGACGGCCGCCTTCAATGCGGGCAATGAAGTGCCGGTCGGGTGGACGCCACGTGGTGTCACGATCAGCCACGCCGCGGCGCCGCCCGCGCGTGAGTAGGGAACCAGCGTGCTGTATCTCGCGCCGTTCCACGAGAATGCCGGAGCTGGAAACATTTTCGAGAAGGTAGAAAGTCCTGATGTTGCGAGAAGAATGTCCCACGGGATTTCATCGGCGCCGACATCATGCAACCGAAGAGCCAGGCCGAGTACGTCTGGTAGGTCCCCCGGTGTTCCGAGTGCCTTCGACATTCGAGCGGTGACGGTAATCGTCGACGACTCCGATACCGGCCACCAGGGAGTGGCCGGTTTCAATGTTCCCTTCAGTTCGAGCCCGTAAGGGTGGAAAGCCCTGGCCCTGCGCAGCGATGATGCGAATTGGAACGGTGCGCCGATCAGTGTTCCGATCGCGCTCTTGCCGACGGGAATGATCGAATTGATCGTCACGGCATCCTTATCTGATAACTTTCCGCCTGCGAAACGCCCAGACTGGACGGACGTTCAGGCGTATTGACAGGCTTTCGGGCGGCTTCTTGCGGCTTCCCAGTGGCAGTGATTGCTAATCATGTGACGCGCCGTAACAAAAGTCTCGCCGGTCGGGATAATTAGCCAAAGGCACAAATTGGTCGTTATGGTCTGTTTGTCCGTAGCGGTGCGATCGGACCTTCGCCGTCGCGAACTGGCGAGATTGCTACTCGTGATTTGTGTTTGGTGATTGCGCGGAAACAAAAGATGTCGAGGAGACACACTGATGGGCCACACTCGAACCTGGCTGACGCGCGCGCTGGCAATGCCGGTGGCTGTCGCGGTGGCTGTATTACTTCCGCTCGGCAGTGTGGCTTCGGCCCAGGACTTCGAGGACGACTCTGACACTTCGGTGGTCGCCCCAGCCGCTACCCCGATCTCTTTCACCGAACTCGGGCGGGGAACAGACATCGTCTTCTCCTCTGACGACGCGCCCGTGTTGGTGACCGTGCCGGTGCCGGACGGACTGACCGCAACTGCCGTGACCGGCATCCTGACCGCCCCGACCGACTTCAGTCGGGGTTGGCTCGAAGTGACTGCCGACGGCCGGCTGGTGAGCCGCGTCGATTTCGACGCAGGGCAAGCCGGAACCGGTCTACCGATTTCGGTTCCGTTGGAAGGGCTCGAAGTAGTCGACCGTAGCGTGACCGTGTCGATGATCGCTCACCTCGTTCCCGTCGACGACCGTTGCTACGACCGAACGAGATACCTGCCCCTCGCGCTGAGGGATGCCTTTGTCACCTACGACGGTAGCGAGCAGCAGCCGACAACTGTTGCAACTTTCTTTCCTCCGATTTTGAGGAAGGCAACCATCTACGTCACGGACGGCTCGTCGGGGTCGCAGCAGAGTGCGGCATTGCAACTGAGCGCAGCGATTGTCAACAAATACGGAAGTCAGCCCGATGCCGTGGTGGTGGAGCAGCTGCCGAACGGTCAGAGCCTACCGTCCGCCGAGCCGGGACTCTTCGAGCGAGCTGTTGTGCTCGGCACCAGTGGGGACGCCGGCATCGATCTCGCGTCGACTCCGAACGGCTCACCTGTGCTTCGGATCTCGGGTGACGACAAGACCTTGGTTCCCCAAGTCAGTCTCTTGGCGGCGAACTTCGACGGCTACTGGGCGGCGAGCAGAGCGCTTGCGTCGCCGGACAACACAGTCGCCCAGATTTCCCAGGACGCGATCACCGTCGGTCAACTGAAGCTCGGAACGTTGACAGCCTCCGGTCTCAATCACATCGAGGTCGATGTCCCGTTCAGTCAATCGCAGTTGGGGCGTCCGATGAAAGACGTATCGGTAAGAATAATCGGTTCCTATGTGCCGCTGCCGAATTCGCGCAACGGAGAGCTTTCGATCTCGCTCGGGGATACGAGACTTGCCTCGCAAACGGTGAACGAGACCGGGCGCTTCGACATCGGGGTCGATGTTCCGAACGAACTCCTGCGGCGTGAGTTGACGTTCGAGGTCTCGATGGACGTGACTGGCGACTTCCAGTGCGGCACGAGTAGTCCTTCTTCCCTCACCGTCGATCCGGCCAGCATCATCACCTCCTCTACCGGATTTCCGCCGACGCCTGGAGGATTTCAGGCCTTGCCGCAGTCGATGCTGCCCACACTCGACGTCGGTTTGAGTCGAGGTGATTTTGCAGATCTCATTCGAGCTCAGCGCCTCGTTGTCGCGATGCAGCGGTTGAGCTACCTGCCGATGCAACCGCGTGTGCTCCCGTTCGGCGACGCCGCGACCAGTTCTCTGCCGGCGTTGTTGATCGCGGCGGACGGAACCCTGCCCACTCCGGTTGCTCTACCCGTGGACACGGCAGATCAAGGGCTTCTGCGCTTGCAGGGCCTGGAATTCGGTGGGCAATACGGTGCCTTGCAGGTGGTTTCGGGTTCGCACAACGAAGTGGTAGCGCTGACGTCTGAGGGTAATGCGGCCGACGCCGACGGTCTGCTCAACTGGTTGGAAGGCGGGAAGGACAGATTCGCAGAATTGACCGGCGATCTACTGGTAGCGCCTGAAGGCGGCGAGCCGTTCGACATCGGAGTCAACGTCGCGCCGTTGGGCACTGCGACATCCGCCGAAGAGGAGACCGGCCTGAGTGCGGTCACGATCGGCTGGATCGGATTCGGGACCGCGGTTCTGATCGCTGTGGCCGTCGGCGGTGCGCTCGTGGCGAGGCGTCGAGGACAGTGACCGTCACCGATCGCCCGGCCCTGTCCGTTGCGGTCCACGATCTGCCGGGTCGCAAGCCGTGGCGGATGTTTGTTGTCCTCTTCGCGATCTACAGCGCGTTGGGTGTGTGGATGAACGCCGGCATCGGCTTCATCTTCACCGACTCGCTCAGCCGTGTTGCCGCGGTGTCGGCAATGCTGCTCAGCCGTGATCCGCACTTCGCGGCGATCGGATTCGTGTTCACCCCGTTGACGGCGGCCGTCCAGATTCCGATGGGTCTGATGGGCCATTGGTGGCCGGACCTGCTGCGGTGGAACATCACTGCGGTCGTGATGTCCGCGGCGTTCATGGCTGGTGCAGTGATTCAGATACGCGGGGTCAGCCGCGACCGTGGGTGTGCGCGATGGGTCACCGTCGTCCTTACCGTGCTGTTCGCTGTCAATCCGATGATCGTCATGTACGCGGCGAGCGGAATGAGCGAAGCCCCGTTCCTCTTCTTCGTTCTGTGGGCGACACGTCGACTGATTCGGTGGATGCGCAGCGACGACGTACACGACCTCATCGGCGCCGGCCTCGCATTTGCTCTGGCGTACCTCACCCGATACGACGCACTGGCACCGCTTTTTGTCGCGGTGGTGCTGGTGACTGTGGTGAGTTGGCTTCGTTTTCAACCGACCGCGGAGGAGCGGGGCGAGGGCACCGGACCTGGCTTGCGGCTCTGGGCAGCAGCACTCGACGGTGCTGTCGTGATGATGCCGGGATTCCTGGCGTTCGTCTTGTGGTCGTTTGCCAGCTGGCTCATCACGGGTCAAGCGTTCCAACAGTTCTCGTCGGTGTACGGGAACAGTTCCATCCTGGAGCAGGCTGGTGCCGGAACCGGCTCACCGATTGCGCGCCTTGCTTTCTCGATTACCGAAATGGCCCTACTCGGGCCGGCGCTCCCGGTGTTCGCGGTCCTGGCCGTCATCTACGCACTTCGGCGGCGGGACACCGAAGTGGTTGTGCCTCTTGTGCTGTTCGGCGCGATCCTCGGCGCCCAGACGTTGCTCTACGTGATGGGTTCGACGTTTCCCCTTCTGCGGTTCTATATTTCGATCATTCCGCTGTGTTTCGTGCTGGTCGTGCTGATCGCGCCACGCGGCGTTCCGGTTGTCACGCGTCGACCGGGTGCTGCTGCGTCGCGCTCGGTGACGACGTACCCCGAGCCGGTGGGACCGTCTCTGCCTCTGGTGATCTCCCTGTGCTTGCTGGTCGGGTCGACACTGGTCACGTTTGTCGCGATGGGTAATGCGCGGCTCGCAGTGCTCGAGCATTCCATTGCCAGCGCGATCATTCCGGGGCGGCAGAACTTGGAAGAGCAGACGAATCTACGCACGTTTGCGGCCGAGCGCCGCATCGCCGAATACCTGGACGACTTGGATCTGCCGCAGGGTTCGGTTCTGCTAGACACCGTGGAGAGCTATGCCGTCGTCGCGTCGTCGAACAACCCTCGGCAATTCGTCGTGCCCTCCGATGCGGACTTCGTGCGCGTACTGAACAACCCGGCCGAATATCACGTCGAGTACATTCTGTCGGTTCCGAATACCGGTCGTGGTGTGTCGGACGCCGTCAATCGGCGCTATCCGACGATGTACGACACCGGTGCCGGAGGGGTCGGAGCGCTGGTGCTCGAAGTACCCAACGACGGCGGTATGGACCCGTCGGCCTGGCGTTTGTACCGCATCACCGGTGAACGCCAAACGGGTCGATGAGGCAATTCGTGTGGGAGGATTGTCCGTATGACGTGGATGGTTGCAGATGTCTTCTGAAGAAGTGCGTCCGCGTGAGCGTGGCACAGTCCGGCGCCGTGTCGCTTCCGCTGTAGCCGCCGTTGTGACCGTCGCTGCGGTCGTGGGCGTGTTCACGATGCCCGCAGGCGCCGATTCTCCCAAGCAGGTTCGGGTCGGAGCGTCGTCGAACGGACTGACGCTCGACGGTCAGCCGTGGTGGCCTACCGGGCTCAATGCCTATCAGCTGGCCACTGATTGGTCGGTGAACTTCGGCTGCGGCGCCATGGTCGACCTCGACGCGTACTTCGGTTCGCTGCCACCGAACTCCGTCACGCGCTTCAACGCCTTCCAAGCTCTTGCGGTGAACAAGTTCTCCGGAGATATGGATTTCGGCCCGATGGACGCGGTGTTCGACGCTGCGGCGCGACACAACCAGTTCACGATTCCGGTGCTCTCACCCCAGGACAGTGGGTGCGATGACGGGCAGTTCAAATCCAGGGATTGGTACACCGACGATTGGAAGGTCGCGAACCTGATCCCGGGTCGAGCCACCATGAGCTTCCAGGACTGGATGCACACCGCCGTCGACCGATGGAAGAACGAGCCTTCCGTCGCGGCGTGGGAATTGGTGGGGGAGCCGGAGCCAAGTCTGTGTACCGACGGGGCCTGCAATTGGTGGACGAGAACGTGTCCGTCCGATTCCGCGCAGGTGTTGCGGGAGTTCTTCGACACGGCAGGCGCCGAGCTTCGGGCGATTGATCCGAACACCCTGATCACGGCGGGATACGTCGGGGGCGGTCAGTGCGGCACTGCGGGTGACGACTACCGATACGTGAGCGAGTCCGACTTCGTCGACGTTCTGCAATATCACGACTACGGAGCGGACGGGGTACCACTTCCGGGCGATCAGTGGAACGGACTGGCACGTCGCATCGAACAGGCGACGACCGTCGGGAAGCCGTTGTTGGTCGCCGAGACAGGCGAATTGGCGGGCAGTTGTGAATCACTGGCGACCAGAGCCACGAATATCGAGACGAAGCTGACGGGGCAGAAAGCGGCCGGCACGGCAGGGGTTCTCCTGTGGGCGTTCGTTCCGGATCCACGTCCGAACGAATGCACAATGGACATCGGGCCTGGCGATCCACTCTTCGACGTGATCACTTCACTGGCAGGTTAGCGCGGTCTCCGGTCGACCTCTCGGCTATTCGCACAGCCGATATTTGATCACGATTTGATAACAACCTGAACCCTCCGTGGTGATGTGATGATCGTATTTCGTTTGTATTCAATGGCATTCAGTGGCATTCACCTGCGGATAGCCGAACTTGAAAGCCGGTGCGGCGGGGCGGGACCATCGACGCGGCGCCCGCAGGACCTACGTCCGGTAGCACGAGGACGGTCCGATCGGACCGCTGCGGTCGGAAGTTGTGCTGTACCTGCCCCTTTGGTTGACAGGGCGGTCCCGTTCTGATTGACGTCGAAATACGGGCGCGACCGTTCGCCGTGGTAACGGGTAGTGAGCGGAGTTTGGTGCGACCCTCGTGGAAGTGACAATGCGTGGTGGTGTGTAGCTCTCGCGCGCAACGAATTCCGAGTTCGAGTCAACTTGCGACAGCATCAGTCGCCCGGTAGACCTTGTGCGCAGGCTGTACATGCGATGTGAGCTTTCGGTCGTCGAAATGAGGGGACGACCGCTGCATGCGCGTAACGGTAAGTGTGTGGAGCATCGCGTGAGCGGAGAGGTGAACGATGACTGGATACTCTGAACGACCTTTCAAGACTGCGGTGGTACCGGCTGCCGGGATGGGGACCCGTTTCCTCCCGGCCACCAAGACGGTTCCGAAAGAGTTGCTTCCCGTTGTCGATACACCAGGGATCGAGCTTGTCGCGAGCGAAGCGGCGCAGGCCGGTGCGGAACGTCTGGTGATCGTCACTGCGCCGGGCAAGGCATCGGTGGTCGGCCATTTCGTCGAGGATCTGGTGCTCGAGGGCAAACTCGCCGCCAGCGGGAAGCATCATCTACTCGAGCGTGTGCGTCGGGCTCCAGGCCTGATCTCGGTGGAGCCGGTTGTACAAGAGTCTCCGCTGGGATTGGGACACGCTGTCGGTCTTGTCGAATCGGTGCTGGATGCGGACGAGGACTCGTTTGCGGTGCTGCTTCCCGACGATCTGGTCCACCCCTGCGGCGTTCTCGACGCGATGGCGAAGGTGCGTGCCGAGCGCGGTGGTTCCGTGCTGTGCGCGTTCGACGTCGAGCCGGATCGTGTTGGTGCCTACGGAGTGTTCGACGTGCAAGCGCCTGTGGAAGGCGAGGATCCCGATGTGCTCGCGGTCGTCGGCATGGTGGAGAAGCCGGACCCGGCGGATGCTCCGTCCACTCTCGCCGCAGCCGGACGTTATCTTCTCGATCGCGCCGTGTTCGATGCGCTCCGGCGAATCTCGCCAGGTCAAGGTGGTGAGCTGCAACTGACGGATGCGATAGCGCTGTTGATCGCGGAGGGGCATCCAGTTCACGTCGTCGTCCATCACGGCACCCGCCACGATCTGGGCAACCCGGGCGGCTTTCTGCGAGCTTCTCTCGACCATGCGCTCAGTCGCACCGAGTACGGGCCGGAATTGCGAGTCTGGCTCAAGGAACGATTGGATCAGCCCGATCCGCAGCTGACGTACTGAAGAGGCCGCCCATGACACCTGTGGTCGAAATATGTTTTGGTGCAAGAGAATCCGCACCGATTCTGCGTGCGCGCATGTGAACGTCAATAGCCCAGGCTCATTCGGGCACGCCCGCGATCAATTCCCGCTTCTAGGTAGATGCGATTCTGGCAGCTCAGTGTTGATCGATACCGCTGTGTTGATCTATACCGCGGCGGGCGAGTTCGTCCACCAGGGCCTGCGTCGCGATCGTCTTCAGAACCGACGGTGGGGTCGTTCCCGGCCGCGCTTCTTCAGGAGTCAGATAACCGGCGGCTACGAGCACCTCTGTAATCGGAGCGTCGAAGACCTGACATGCCGTCCGCATCGTGTCCTGCGTGGGAGGGCGCTTGGCCGAAAGCCATCGACTCAGTTCGGAAGGTCGAATCTTCAGCGCACGCGCAGCTTCCTGGATGTCGCTGAACGAGCGAAGTTCCAGTTGTTGCTCGACCCATGCGGAAAAACCACTCATAGCGGTCATATTGCCTGAGCCGAGAGGTATATGCCACTTCCTTTCGGCTACAAGTCGAGGACATTTGGATATCTGCCATGTCGTGGCAAAGTTTTTCGCCGGCGATTCGCTTATTTGCAGTTACGCGACGTCGCTGACGGGGACTGACTTCTTCTCTGAGCGGGGATTATTCAGTCGGCCGTTGGTGAAGGGTGAAATTGAGGGTGAAATGCAAAAAATTCGATTGTCGGAAGCAGGAACTCAATGACAACTCCGAGTCAACTCAGACTTGAAGGCCTTCGTGATGGTGTCGCTCCGACGGCAAGGCGAACAGCCAGAATTCCATTTTCGCCGACCACCGCCATTTGGATGGCGATTGCGATCGTAGTTCCGATATACCGCTCGCTGCCCGGCACCGTCACACAGTTATGGGCGATGGCGGTGCTTGTGGTCATCGTGGCCTCAGTAGCGCTGGGACGAGTCGCTCGGCCGCAGTTTGTCAGCATTTGGTTGATGGCCGGCTACGCAGCCCTCGTCGCGACTGTAACGGCGACGCGTGGCAGTGATGTCACCGGAAATCTCTATGTTGGAGTCCAACTTTTCATTGTTCTCGGGCTCGGGATATTTGTGATGGTCGCCAATGTCCAGCGTGATCCGGCTTTTGTCAGGCGTGTCTGTATTGCGTTCATCGCAAGCCAATCGGTTTCTGCTCTGGTCGCCGCCATCCAACTGGCTGGTTCATCCGTCTTCGGATTCGGTGTTGTGAACGGTCGTGCTCCAGGTCTGGCAGGCCATCCGAACGTTCTGGGCATCATGTCCTCACTTGCATTGATTCTCTGCCTGGGGGCTGCGGTGCGAAAGGTAGAGAATCGGCTCGTTCTGGTGCTGATCTCGATCGTGAACGCGGTGGGACTGCTGGCGACCGGTAGTTTGAGTTCGTTGTCGGCCTGCGCGATCGGATTGATCGTCGTGGCGATTTCTTCGCGAGTGAAGATCACCACCATCGCCAAGAGTTTTGTCGGTGCCGCCATTCTCTTCTGGATCGCAATCACCTACACCGAGTTCGGCAAGCACCTGGAGACGCCGGCCGATCGATACCTTCAGGTCACCGGCCAGACCAAAGCGGTCAGCACACTCGAGATCCGTAACGACACTTACGGATTCGCGTGGGACGCGATTCGTGCGCATCCGCTGTCCGGAGTCGGTTTGAACTCGGCGAATGCTGCCTCGTTCGACAACGTCACAGTCGTTCACAATGTTTTCCTACGATCCTGGTACCAAGGCGGGGTGGTGCTTGCCCTTGCCGTGGCACTGATCATCTGCGCGACGGTCCTGGTCGCGTTCAGATCGATGAAGTCCGGCAAGAACGCTGCCGCGGCCGGCGTGCTGGTCTCGATGATGACATTCGCTCTGACATCGGCGTTCTTCGAGCAGGCCTACTACTGGCTACCAGTCGTACTCGCCTTTGCATGTTTGTCGACGGAGAGTGATCGGACCGCAAGCTCCAAAGCTCAACCCGCGCAACAAGCGTTGATCGGGAATTGAGGTTACGTGTTCAAGCCATGGAAGGTCTTCTCCCAGTAAGACGGGTTGCGTATCAACTGATATGTGCCTTTGATGGCTGCGATGCTCATCAAGACCCAGTAAAGCGGAGCGGTCAGGCAAGCTATCAGCAGCATAGGATTTCTCGTCTCTCGGCATGCCACCAGGTTCATGTAAAGGACTGCGGCGTTACCGAACACGAGTGACACGAGGGCGGGAAAATAGACGTAGTTGGGAAACACGTCGTGGATGACCTCGGGCTGGCCGAGAATCCAACCCAGACTGATCAGCCAGAACGCCATGTTCAGTGTCGCCACAATGGGTGTCCCCGCCATCAAGATGGTGAAGCGTAGAAATCCGACTGCGCCGAGTCCGCGCCATAGTTTCAACGGTTGACGCATATGAACCAACCAAGTCTGCAGGTAACCCTTGTACCAGCGTGAGCGTTGGCGGATCCAGTTGATCGTGTCGCTGTTGGCCTCTTCGAGCGTCGTCGAGTTCAGAACTGCGGTCCGGTAACCGCTCTCGGCGATGCGGACTCCGAGGTCTGCATCCTCGGTGACATTGAAGGGATCCCAGGCGCCGATCTCGTCGAGCACACTTCGGCGAAGATGATTGGACGTGCCACCCAAAGGAATTGGTGATTGACTTCGCATCAGACCGGGGAGGATGAAGTTGAACCAGAGTGCGTAGTCGGCCGTGAACCATGCAGTCAACAGATTCTGAGTTCCGTTGTGAAACGCTAGTTTCGCCTGCACACACGCAGTATTCGCTGGAAGCTTCGCGAAAGTCGCTATTACGCGGCGTAACTGAAGAGGATCCGGAGAGTCTTCGGCGTCATAGATGGTGATTATCTCGCCGGTCGAGAAGTGCAATCCGTAGTTGCAGGCTTTGGGTTTGGTACGTGGATCTGCAGCGGGGACCTTCAAGATGCTCACCACTTCATCGACTCCGGCGGCAGTTGCAGCGTCGATCGTGACAGCGTCATCCTCTTCGAGGAGCAACAGCACTTGCAATTTGTCCGAGGGGTAGTCGATCGCGCGCATGGCGGAAATCAGGTCCCCGACTACTTCCGGTTCGTTGTACGCCGGAACAAGGATTGTGTAGTGCGGGAGATCTTCATCCGAAAGTGCGCTTGCCTCTTGATCGCTGATCGTCACAATCGAGGAAGCATCCAAACCTCGTGTGAACAACACAAGTCGATCCACCATCGCCCACACGTACCCGAGCGTGCACACCAATGTGAGAACGATGAGCGTGGGAGTCAGGAAGAAGACAAGACACGCGATTGTGATCGCGAGAATCGCGAGCAGGATGTTGCGCTGCCATGGATAGAACGCAACTGATGCCGATGAAATCGGTTTGCGTTCACGCAATCCGTTCACAGCTTCGTGGAGTGCGGCTCGTTTGAATTCCTCGGAGCTTTCGTTCTCAACCGAGAGATTGGGAATTACCACTTCTGTGCCTCCACGACAAGCCTTCCGAGTGACTGGAGCATACCTAGATCCTTGTACTGAGATTCACTGTCCACCGTCGATATCCGGCCTCTGAGTAGAACGGCCAAGGTGTTGCTTCCATTCGACGCCATCGATGGTTTCGGTTCGGGGAACAAGGCATTCGGTTCATGATTATCCACCGTCAAGAGAGTGACGCGCTGTGCGGCGCCGTCGCCACGTGTCCACACGAAATTGAGGTTGCTCCAGGTGAGGAGGAGGGAGTCGTCGACAACGGTGTACATTTCTGCGACCACCCCACGGCTCAACTCAACTCGTACCGTTGGGCTGACACGTGCATTCTGGAGATCATAGGTTGTGTTGCTCGGATAGACAGCCAAAGTGGATGGGCGACGCACTTGAACAACGTCCATTTGGACGGTGCGTGGGCGCATTTGACTGTCCCATGCAGGGTTGGGCGTGTCAGCACGAATCGTCTGGCGAGTGAGTGCCGAAGTGGAACCGAAGTACTTTCTAGGCCAGTCGTATTCGTTGGTCGAGATTTCGCGCCAGCCAGCGGGGACTATGAGTCGTGGATCAGACGTCGCCGGCGGGCCTACCGAGACCGGAACGTTCTGTGCGGTGGGTACTGGCGTAAAGAACATCACAATCGCTGCGGCGAACACCACCAGGATCGTCCAGTTGCTGGTTGACGTCGAAGGATTTCGGAGCGGACGCTCGAACGGCTTCCACGACTTTCCGCGTCGCTCGTAGAGGTAGAAGAACCCGCCTACCAGCAATGCGCTACCTAATGCCGGTAGCAGCTGGACGCTGAACAACGGTGCAGTCGGGTACTGACGTGAGAGGTAGTAGACCAAGCCTGCACCCAAGACGGACGAGCCGACGAACCCGGCGAATCCCCTTCTCCACGTTCGGCTGACGGCGATCGTCGTGGCGGCCGAAGCGACCAGCACCATGATGATGCTGTAGTCGAATCGTGTGCCGCCGAGTCCAGTCGCCAACGTGCGGTAGATGAGCGGAGCCAGGAGGATCGGAACAACCCATATTGCCCAGTAACGATTCACTGGACGTAACCCGAACATGAGAACCGCTGCGCTCCAGACAAATACCCAAGCCGCGATTACATCGATATGCATCAATTCGTAGTTCTCGGCAAAACGTGGCATGAGGAGTGCCTGCAACCCCAGAGAGACCAGTAAGCCGATACCGCCGACAATCTTGTCCGTCTCACGATCATGGATCGGGAGGTCCGGGCCTCGTCGTAAATCTGTTCCGACGGCAGCTATCAGGCACAGCAGGGGGAGGGCGAAAACGTATCCGATGGCCGTACCACTCGCAGTGCTCCTCCACAAATTGGTCCAGGTAGGCCAGAAAGCAAAGATTGTCGCGGCTGCAATCATCAGCCAACGGACTGTGAGGCGGGGGATAATTCCCGACTGCGTGCGTATGTCGCGAATCTTCAAGATATGTAGTCCTATTCGAACTGGTCGTCTACTCGGGCTGTGCCGGCCGTGCCGGCTGGTGTGAGCATGTGTCAACGAACACGACTTTTGTCGACCTTACGTGATCGGTCACAAGGTGCGAATCCGAACACCCACCGATGCGGAACGACTGAAGCCGGGTAGAAATCTCATATAGTGGGACGAATGAAAAATTCATTTCAGAAGTGGGTTTGTCGCGAACTGGACAAGCGACCTGATCTTGTTTCAGGGGTGCTACCTGTATCAGCAAGGGCTGTATGGCTATTCGCCTTCGAATTGCACATCAAATCGGCAGTAGGGACCAAGATCCCTGCCGGGGACGTAGGTCCCCAACGGCGCAGGCACCTTCTGTCGGCGAAAGTCATTGCGTCGGCTACCGATGGAAATGATCCTCTATCCAGGCGGTATCTGAAATGGGATGCACCGTGGCAACCGCCTACTGGTGAGTAAGGTCCTTCTGTTTGATGCACTTTCGACGAAGTAACGCGAAAGTTGCTTCTGAATCGATCTTTCGCCCCGTTACTCCGGTCGAGCTGCGTCCGAAGGGCAAGACGCAAAGCGCTTGCGCTGCGGTCAGATTGGAATGGTCGGGGGTGTACGCGGCTACGGGCCTGAACTGGGGCGACTTTGCGTTTGATCCTGCGCGCGGACAGTGCTGAAATGTAATCCACTCGGAGCGTGAGAGCGTTCCGATTCTCGAGGAATTGCACTTTTCGGATCGAAGCGGGCAATTTGCTGTTCCAGCGTATTGCTCAGATCTGATGAATCACGCTCAACACCTGTCAACGACATACGAATTCAATGACGCACAGATTCCACGAATGAGGAAGGGACTGATCACGTGACGGCGCTCGACGTGTCCACGCTGGGCAAGAACAAGCACACGCTTCCCCGTGCAGTGCCCGACCTCCGCAGCGGATCGACTTCACGGCGGGAATGGGAAACGGCATACCGCAGGAGACTGTTCCTGGGCGACTCGGTGATCATCGTGGGGACAGTTTTCCTGGCTCAGTGGCTACGGTTCGGCGGAGACGGCCGTGCGGTGAGCTCCGGCATCCTCGGGCAACTGAGTTACACCGGTGTGTCAATTGCGTTGGCGGCAATGTGGTTATCGTCTCTGGGCATCTTCCGCACTCGATCGATCCGTGTGATCGGCAGCGGCCCCGAAGAGTACAGACGAATCTTCGTAGCGACAGTGCGCCTCTTCGGACTCATTGCGATTGTCAGTCTTCTGCTGCAGTTGGACATCGCGCGGCTCTATCTGGCCTTTGCATTCCCGGTTGGCCTGACGGCGCTGATGGCGAGCCGCTGGATCTGGCGAAAGGTCATCGCGCGGAAGCGGTCTCGAGGTGATTTTCAGACATCCGTGTTGGTTGTAGGGAGCCCCGTTGCAGTCAAGAAACTGGCCCAAACCTTCGAACGAGCTCCCGGCGACGGTTACCGGGTAGTGGGCGTCTGCCAACCGAGTCAACTAGGTCGTCGCGACAGAGTCATAGTCGTCGACGGCAACGAAATACCGGTCCTCGGGGACGAGCACGACGTGACCGACGCGCTCGACTTGGTCGGTGCCGATGCGGTGGCGGTCACTGCGACGGAACACCTCGGGTACGACGGTATGCGGAAACTGGCCTGGGATCTGGAGTGCAAGGACGTTGATCTTGTTGTGGCACCTGGAATCCTGGACGTTTCCGGTCCCAGACTTTCGATGCGGCCGGTGGCCGGTCTTCCACTGATTCACGTCGAACGTCCGCGCTACCACGGTGCGCAACGGTTCGCCAAGACAGCATTCGACGTCGTCTTCGCGTCTGTCATTCTCATCCTGATCAGTCCGGTGTTGATCGTGACGGCGTTGGCAGTGAAGTTCACCAGTCGGGGTCCTGTGCTCTATCGGTCAGAGCGAATGGGATTGGACGGTGTTCCTTTCCCAATGCTGAAGTTCCGATCGATGGTTCAAAACGCCGACGCTCAGGTCGACAGTCTCCTGTCGGACAACGAGGGCGCCGGCGTCCTGTTCAAGATGCGTGACGATCCTCGGGTTACCAAGGTAGGGCGTGTCATTCGAAAGTTTTCGATAGACGAGTTGCCCCAGTTCGTCAACGTGCTCCGTCGCGAGATGAGTGTGGTTGGCCCAAGGCCGCCGTTGAGGCGTGAGGTAGAGGCGTACGACGGGGCCGTGAAAAGGAGACTGCTGGTCAAACCAGGGATCACCGGTTTGTGGCAGGTGAGTGGGCGCTCGGATCTTTCGTGGGAAGAAACCGTTCGACTGGATCTGTCCTATGTCGACAACTGGTCGATGGTTGGGGACGTCATGATCGTCGTGAAAACGCTCAAAGCCGTAATGGCAAGTGACGGCGCTTACTGATCGGTTCTGTCAGTCTTTCGTATTCAAATCGCGAATCCGATTCGCCAGTCCCGGTGAATGCAGCCTGGGATCCGAAGTAAAGGGAATTGCGCAATGCACACTGACCAATCGGTCATACTCGATGAGAACTTTGGGGGAACCGTTTCGATGTCATCGTCGAAATATTCGATGTACTTGGCGGTAATTCCAACATATCGGAATCCGTGCATCGAAGTGTTGCGCGAGATGGAAAATGGCAATCTCCGTATTCTTGCTTCTGACTACGGATTGGATCCTACGGTTCGAACTGGTATCGACAAGGATTTCTATGAGCGAGTTCGACGGATCGGAATCTTCGGTGACAAGGTTCTTCTACAGGTTGGCTCCTGGAGAAATCCGCTTTCTGCTTCCGTGACCATCCTGGATTTGAACCCTCGGAGTCTCACAGCGTGGGGTATTTTAGCCCTTCGACGAATTTTGCGACGCCGCACTTTGGTCTGGGGTCATCTTCATCCCAGAGAAGGTTCTTCGTCGAAGACGGCATTTCTTCGACGGACGATGCGCCGGTTGTCTCAGGGAACTATTCTTTACGGGTACGCCAGCGTAGTCCCGGCCAGGGGTGAGATACCGGGCCAGCCAGTTTGGGTAGCGCCGAATTCTTTGTACAAGCGCACTGATATCAACGCCGAGAACGCCACTGAATCGCGTAAGTCAATAGTCTATGTTGGTCGATTGGTTGCCGAGAAGAATGTGGATCAATTGGTTCCGGCTTTCCATCGATCGGGCCTCAAAGACGAGGGTGCCGTGTTGGAAATCGTAGGTTTCGGAAATGCCACGGAAACGATAGAGAGGCAAATTTCAGATCTCGGTCTCGAAGAATCGGTTGTTCTGCACGGACGTATCGAAAGTCCCGTCGAACTTGCTGAAATCTACGCACGATCAATCATGTCGGTCTCTCCAGGATACGTCGGATTGAGTGTCACTCAGAGCCTGGGATTCGGAGTCCCGATGCTGTACCCCGAGGATGCCCCGCACGCTCCTGAGATCGAGCTTGCCGTAGTCGGTCCGATGCAGAGTTACTCGCCGACGACCGAGGAATCGCTGGCCGTGGCACTACGAGATTACTTTCTGTATCTGGTCTCCAATCCCGTATCGGCAAGGGAAATATCAACGAAGGTTGGAGAACTCTATTCCGCTGAAACGATGGCATCGGGTATCTCTGCTGCGTTGAGAGGTCAGGTCGTTGAATTCGACAAAGACGGATGGCCTAAGGAGATGGTCGCACGATGAGTAACCGATCCCGCTTCCCATCAGGGGTTAGGCGAGCCCTTCGAGGAATCATGAACGGGCTCGCAATATCGAACGGAAATGTTTCAGTAGGACGCGACTTCAACGCCGGCCGTGGGGCAATCATCAGTGCGCCTCACGGATTGAATATCGGCGATAATGTCAGTGTCGGGCCTCGGACTGTTATCCAAGTAGACGGTTCGATCGGATCCCACGTCATGATCGGAATGAATGTCTACATCGTAGGGCGTGAAGACCACGCGATCGACGAAGTGGGTATTCCGATGCTCGCGTCGACGTGGGTGGGGGACCGAGAGCCTGGCGCTCGCGATTCTGTCCAAATTGGAACAGACGTATGGATAGGCGCTTGTTCGGTGATATTGAGCGGTGTGACGATAGGCGACGGTGCCGTGATCGGAGCAGGTTCAGTCGTGACGAGTGACGTCGAGAGTTTCTCTGTGAATGTCGGAGTTCCCGCACGGAAAGTCGGCGAACGATTCGAGAGTGAAACGCAGAGAAGTGCACACCTGCAAGCTGTGCATGGACTGTCGTCCTCAGCGAGCTGAAAAGGGAAATGAGCACGATGGATAATCGGGGAAACAAAATCCTGATCGTGGGAATCAACTATTCTCCTGAGCCAACCGGTATCGCTCCTTACACTGAGGGCTTGGTAAATGCGATAGCGGACGCTGGTGCTGACGTCAGGATGGTGACGGGGTATCCGCACTATCCATTCTGGCGAAAGATGGATGGTTTCTCAGGACTGTCTTCGGTCGAGAAGTCAGAGAATCTGACAGTGCACAGACTCCGTCACTACATCCCTCGGAATCCCAGTTTCCTGAGAAGAATCCTGATGGAGTCGAGCTTCGCCCTGAGGGCGTCCTGGGCGACTCTTTTCCACCGAGCGGACCTCGTTCTGTGTGTAAGCCCGACGCTTTTGTCCTCAGCGGCATTTGTCATCAGGACCAGGCTCTTTCGGTCGCGCACACCCGTGGTGCTGTGGGTGCAGGACTTCTACGGACTGGGCGCGTCCGAGACCGGCCAACTGAGCGGTGGTTTGTCGTCTCTCGTCGATCGAGTTGAATCTTGGATCTTGCGAAAGTCCGATCACGTTGTCGTGATCCATCCGCGGTTTGCGAAGCATGCCCAGGAGAACCTCGGCGTCGATTCGAGCAGCATCACGGTAATCAGAAACTGGACCCATCTCGACCTCTCCCAGTCGGCTTGTGCCCGAGAGGATTCGCGAAGACGATTGGGATGGGCGCCGGAACAGAAGATAGTTCTGCATGCCGGAAACATGGGTGCAAAGCAAGGGCTCGAAAACGTGGTGGACGCCGCGCGTTTGCTCGATGCACGGCAGTC
Source organism: Rhodococcus sp. IEGM 1409 (assembly GCF_030056735.1). Taxonomy (GTDB): domain Bacteria; phylum Actinomycetota; class Actinomycetes; order Mycobacteriales; family Mycobacteriaceae; genus Rhodococcus_F. The sequence goes on along the minus strand of NZ_JASHKN010000008.1, from coordinate 172,315 downwards.
CGACATCAAATTCGTGTTGATGGGGGACGGGAATCAGCGAGCCCATCTCGAAGAGTTGTCCAAGGGATGCGCGGGGATCGAATTCATGGATCCTGTTGGCAGCGAGGACTTCACCGACGTGCTACGTGCGGCGGATGCGCTACTTCTCAACGAGTTGGCCGATCTTCGCAGCATGGCTGTTCCGAGCAAACTCACATCGTATTTCGCCTCAGGGGTGCCAGTCGTCGCGGCTACGTCTGCGGACAGTGCGTCGGGCGAAGAGATCGCCCTGTCAGAGGCGGGAGTACGCGTTGACGCCGGCAATCCGGAGGCATTGGTTCGTGAAATAGAGATGTTGGTGTCTGACCCCGCCCGTTCGGAGCAACTCGCGCGAAACGGGAGGGCGTACGTGCACGAAGTACTGTCTCCCGGTTCTGCCACTATCGCGTTCGGTGAACTGTTCGACAGACTTGTCAACCGAGCGAGTTCGCCGACTCGACTGACGGAAGCCCGAGCGCGGTGACCCACCCACAGCTCTCCCTCGGCGAATTCACCGGGGCAGGATATGACAAGGGACGTCCGGCGTCAGTGCAGATCGCCTGGCTCGCGGTAGCACCACTGTTCCGGGCCTGGTTCGTGCCGGCACGCATGCGGGTCGCCATTCTCCGACTGTTCGGCGCTCGGATCGGCGAGGCAGTCCTGATACGGCACGGCGTGAAGATCCATTGGCCGTGGAAGCTGTCGATCGGCGATAACACCTGGGTGGGTGAGGGAGCGTGGATCCTCAATCTCGAACCGGTGAGCATCGGGTCGAACAGTTGCGTCTCGCAGGACGTTTTCCTGTGCGCGGGCAGTCATAGCAGAAAATCACGGACTTTCGAGTTCGACAACGGGCCGATCGTCATCGGTGATGGCGTATGGATTGCGGCCAGATCCACCGTCCTCCGTGGTACGTCGATCGGTGACCACTCGGTGATTGGCGCGAATTGCCTTGTCATATCGGATGTTCCGGCGAGGGCAATTGTCCGTGCCCCGGTCTCGGCGATCGGACGAGCATGAGAAGCGCACGGCCGCATTGCGCTGGAGTCGCACAGTCGTTCTACCACCTGGTTGGTGCCACGTGAAGGTGATGACAAACCCCCTGGTGGTGCAGTTCACCGGAATCGCCGGCGGACGTCTCGTCGGTGCATTGATTCAGGCATTGAGCATGGTTCTCCTCGCTCGCATCTCCGGTCCGTCCGGCTTTGGAATCTTCGCTGCGGCATATGGCGTCGGACTGGTGCTTCAAACCGTTCTGAACTTCGGGTTCACCCCATTTCTGGTTCGAATCCGTGCGTTGGGTGACCAGGAAACTCTCATCGCTTCGACTTTGGAGTTCTCGCGCCGCGCCAATCTGGCCGTTGGGGCGTTGCTGGCAATGATCGCGGCTGTGGCCTCGGTCTTCGAGCCGAGGCTCTGGTTCGTTGTGCCATTGGCAGTGTGGGTTGTCCTGGACAATTACGTCGAGACGCTGCTTTCGCTACCACTCGCTGACGGGAATACCTGGCAGAACGCCGTATCGTTGCTCCTTCGTCGAGCACTTGCCCTCGTCTTTGTCGCGGCCGCTTGGCTCTCGGGTGTCGATGCAGTGCTCTGGTATTCAGTGGGTCTCGCGTTCTCTTCGATGATCGCTGTCTTCGTGGCCATTCGGCTCGGACCGGTAATCACCCGTATCAGATCGAGGCGATCGTATACGTCGATTCTTCGCAAGTCATCGCACTTTTGGTTGAATTCCGTGGCCACTCAGACGCGTAACTTCGACGTACTGCTGGTCGGACTCGTGACATCCCCGGCCGTCTCCGGAATCTACGGCGTGACTAGTCGTATCACCACTCCACTGCGGCTGATTCCCACTTCATTTGCGGCAGTTCTTATGCCTGCAGCGGCGCGCTCGACGACTGGGCGAATTACCCAGAGCATTCTGCGGCCCGCGATGTATGTGTGTCTTGCCAGCGCGGTGATCTTCGGCGTGATCGCGGCAGTCATACCTGTGGTCGTTCCACCGGTTTTGGGCGCTGCATATGTAGACGCGGTACCGGTAATGCAGGTCGTCTGCTTCAGTTTGATCTTCGCAGCGATCTCGTCGCAGTTGAACGCAATTCTGCAAGGTACGGGCAGAGTTGAAATTGTCTCGTACATAACTGTTTTGAGCACGTTGATCTGCCTAGTCGGAATCGTGCTGGTGGCTCCCCGTTACGGGGCGCTCGGGGCGGGATGGTCGCTCTCGCTCAGCTATGTACTTCAAACCGTATTCCTGACCTGCGTCGTTGTCGTTGCAATGAGGAGGGATCCCCATGCGTAGGTTCTTCATGAGTATTGCGGCTGCCCAGGGAAATCTGGGCGACATCGAGATACGCCGAACAGCAGTCGATTACATGCGCGGCCTGGGATTCCGTCCCGTAGTCTTTTCGGGCAGTATGAGCGCGGAGTACGTGGATGCCTTCGATTGGGAACCAACCGACGAGGTCATGAATTCGGGCTTTCGCTTCTGGCGAGCAGTTTTGGCCGATACGGTGCGCCGCAAGCGGGCAGTGATCGTCATGGCGCCTGGGCCTGCAGTTCTGGGAGCTTCGGTCGCGAGCGTCGTCAAACACTCGTTACTGGTGACAGTCTTTGCGGTGCTTCGCATGTTCGGTACACGAATCCTCGTTTTGGGGCGATCGATCGAGGTGCGAAGCTCCTTCGCGGCAGTACCCGAGAAGATCCTCGTCGGCATAGCCGACGTCTACGCGGCACGTGACAAACGGACGTGCGAGTATCTGCGAGGTAAGAGCCGGTTCTATCCCGATCTCGCGTTCCGGGGCAGCGCATCTGACGTAGCGAAGTTGGCGGGCCAAGGATCTGCGGGCCGAGAAATAGCATTGCTTTCGCTTCGGCATGACCGTCCGGTGAACTACGCGACCCTTCGGTCGATCCACACTCAGGTCGAGGCAAATGGTTTGGATCTGATGGCCTGTTGCCAGGTTGTCGAGGACGACAACCACAACCGTGAAGTTGCTGCGACGCTCGGAATTCCCTACGTGGGATGGGACGATGACGTGACCCATCGGCAACAGGAGCTCGCGCTCCGTGCCCTGTACGAGCGCGCGGCTGTGACGATCAGTGACCGACTCCATGTTTTGATCCTGAGCGCTCGACGTGGATCGATACCGGTGATGTCGGGCAGCAGTTCGGTACCGAAGCTGAGGGATTCGCTGGAACCGGTACTCGCGCCGCAGGCATCGTGGATGGACGACTCGACGGGTGGCAGCTTGAATCTCGGGCACGACGAATCTGCCCGAATCTTTCACGGAATGGATTCCGCTGCCGCGGAACTGGAGGATTTGAGGTCGCGGATCAAGGGGGCAGTAATGCCGTGAGGGTTTCTCAGTTCTGGTTGTGGGGTCGGTACTCCCACACAACACATTTCGGCCGATGACTATCCGCAGACGAGTATCTGCTTCGAGGACGGGGTTTCAAGTGAAACGCGCACTGATTACCGGAATTACAGGCCAAGACGGTTCATACCTGGCCGAGCTGTTGTTGAGCAAGGGATACGAGGTCCACGGACTCATTCGTAGGTCGTCCACGTTCAATACAGCTCGGATCGATCATATGTATGTAGATCCCCACACCCCGGATGCAAAACTGTTCCTCCATTACGGAGATCTCAGCGACGGGGCGCGTTTGGTCACCCTTCTCGCACAGATACGCCCGGACGAGGTCTACAACCTCGCGGCGCAGTCCCATGTACGGGTGAGCTTCGACGAGCCTGAACATACCGGTGACACGACGGGAATCGGGTCGATCCGGTTGCTCGAAGCAGTTCGAATGGCAGGGCTCGAATGCAGGTTCTACCAGGCGTCCAGTTCCGAGATGTTCGGTGCGACACCACCTCCGCAGGACGAGCAGACCCCCTTCTATCCTCGGTCGCCGTATGGCGCTGCGAAGGTCTATTCATATTGGATCACGAAGAACTATCGTGAGGCATACGGGATCTTCGCGGTGAATGGAATTCTGTTCAACCACGAATCCCCTCGCCGTGGTGAGACGTTTGTGACCCGCAAGATCACGCGAGCAGTCGCTCGAATCAAAGCGGGCCTTGAAAGTAACTTGTACATGGGCAATCTCGATGCAATTCGTGACTGGGGTTATGCGCCGGAGTACGTAGAGGGAATGTGGAGGATGCTTCAGGCCGACGAACCGGACGACTATGTTCTCGCGACTGGCGGCAACTATTCAGTCAAGGACTTCCTGACGGTGGCCTTCGAGCATGCCGGGCTGAACTGGGAAGATCACGTGCGCTTCGATGAGCGCTATCTCCGCCCGACGGAAGTCGATGCGTTGATCGGGGACGCCGGAAAGGCCGAGCAGAAGCTCGGTTGGAAGGCGACAGTGCATACCCCCGAACTGGCTCGAATCATGGTCGACGCGGACATCGAGGCGTTGACATGTGAGGGCAAGCCTTGGATCGATCGTCCGAACCTGGTGGATTGGGAGCACGCTCGATGACAGGAGAGAACGTGCAGCGGCCGCTCGATCGGAGCGAGCGTGTGTTCGTCGCGGGCCATCGTGGGCTCGTAGGTTCAGCGATTTGGCGTCGTTTGGAAGCCGACGGTTTCAATCGCCTTGTCGGTCGCACGTCCGCCGAACTCGATCTTCGTGACCGCGGTGCAGTGTTCGAATTCTTCGCCGAGGAGAGGCCGAAGAACGTGGTTCTCGCGGCAGCCAGAGTGGGCGGGATCTTGGCGAACAGCACACTGCCGGTGGACTTTATCTCCGACAACCTTCGCATTCAGGTGAACGTGATGGATGCGGCGGCCGAGTTCGATGTCGAGCGCCTGCTATTCCTCGGGTCATCCTGCATCTACCCGAAGTTCGCTCCCCAACCGATTCGCGAAGAGTATCTGCTGACCGGTCATTTGGAGCCGACCAACGATGCGTATGCGATCGCAAAGATCGCCGGAATCCTGCAGGTGCAGGCTGTTCGCAAGCAGTTCGGGCGTCCGTGGATTTCCGCGATGCCGACCAATCTCTACGGCCCTGGTGACAACTTCTCTACCAAGGGCTCTCATGTGCTGCCAGCACTCATCAGGCGCTTCGACGACGCGCGCCGTGAGGGAGCGGCGTCAGTTGTGAACTGGGGTAGCGGGACCCCACGGCGTGAGTTTCTTCATGTCGACGACATGGCGGATGCCTGTCTTCATCTGCTCGACCACTATGACGGAGTTGAGCACGTCAACGTGGGTACTGGCGAGGACCAGAGCATCGCGGAGATCTCCGCGATCGTGGCGGACGAGGTCGGGTTCGGCGGCGAGATCGAATGGGACCACACGAAACCTGACGGAACGCCGCGGAAGCTGCTCGACATCGGGAAGCTTCGAGATTTGGGTTGGCAGCCCAGGATTGACTTGCGTGTGGGGATCGCATCGACTGTGGAGTGGTATCGACAGAACGTCGATTCGATCAGGACATGAAGTACTACAGCATTATTCGACGTAAAACCGACTTCGACAGGCAGACATCGTTATGACTTCTCGTATTGCGGTATTCGGCACCGGCTACCTGGGCGCGACACACGCAGCATGCATGGCCGAGTTGGGTCACGAGGTTCTCGGCGTCGATGTCGATCCGAACAAGCTCGCTATGCTCGAAGCTGGGGAGGTTCCTTTCTACGAGCCAGGGCTCGAGGAAGTGTTGCGCCGCAACATAGCCGCGGGACGTCTTCGGTTCACGTCTTCCTACGAGGAGGCCGCAGAGTTCGCGGACATCCATTTCCTCGGCGTCGGTACGCCTCAGAAGAAGGGGGAGTTCGCGGCCGACATGCGCTTTGTCGATTCGGTGATCGAGTCCCTCGCACCTCTCTTGACCAGGCCGGCCGTCATTTTCGGAAAATCGACTGTGCCAGTGGGTACTGCCGAGCGATTAGGTGCGCGGGCGCGTGAGCTGGCGCCTGCAGGACGAGACGTCGAGGTGGCGTGGAACCCGGAATTCCTCCGGGAAGGCTACGCGGTGAAGGACACGCTTCACCCGGACCGGCTTGTGCTAGGGGTAGACCGCAATCGACCTGGACGTGCAGAATCGGTTGCGCGTGAAGTATACGAGCAGCTCTTGAACGAAGGTATCCCCTTTGTTGTCACCGACCTTGCCACTTCGGAGTTGGTCAAAGCATCAGCCAATGCCTTTCTGGCGACGAAGATCTCGTTTATCAATGCGATCTCGGAGGTATGCGAGGCCTCGGGTGCGGATGTCACCGTTCTTGCCGATGCCATCGGCCACGACGAGAGAATAGGCAGGCGATTCCTCAATGCCGGGATCGGTTTCGGTGGCGGCTGCTTGCCGAAGGATATCCGTGCTTTCATGGCACGCGCGGGTGAATTGGGGGCAGACCAAGCACTCACCTTCCTGCGCGAAGTCGACAATATCAACATGCGCCGTCGTACACGGATGGTCGAACTGGCTCGTGAAGCGTGTGGCTCGCTGCTCGGAGCCCGTGTGGCGGTTCTCGGTGCCGCGTTCAAACCTGACTCCGACGACGTTCGTGACTCGCCGGCACTGAACGTCGCGGGTCAGATTCAACTGCAAGGCGCTGCCGTCAATGTCTACGATCCAAAGGCAATGGGAAATTCGAAGGCTTTGTTCCCCACCCTCACCTACACGTCGAGCGCACTTGAAGCGTGCGCAGGGGCTGATGTCGTCCTGGTCCTGACCGAATGGACCGAATTTCGAAAATTGCTGCCGTCGGACCTCGAAGCAATCGTGCGCAAGAAGGCGATCATTGACGGGCGCAATTGCCTGGAACCGAGCACCTGGCGCGACGCGGGGTGGACCTATCGAGGGCTCGGAAGACCGTAAATCTTTGAAACCAGCCGTAAATCGTCGAAACCATCAGTGGGCGAAGCCTGGTGCGAGTCCACCCTCGGGTGGATTCGCCAAGGATCGGGACCAAGGTCCGTCAATAGATGAGCTGTGTCGGCGCGGCACTGAGTTTGCGTCCGGCCGATGGTGCCGTGGTGTGGAATAGAGCCTTGTTCTACTGGTGCGCAGCAGCTTTCGATCTAGTGGTCCGTGAATGCACCTGGGTGGACTTTGGTCCTTACCGTCAATTGGCCGTGGGCGATCCTCGCTCGGACGGCGAGATCGAATGTGGCTGCACAGCTGCGCCGAATTGTTGTTGCGGTGGTGAAAAGGTTAATGACACAGTAGAGTTCAGCACAGCTGTTCGTAGTATTTGCTCCCAACTCGGACTGAATGCATGCGCTGGGGTCGCCGCAATGCGGTCTCGGCGAGCAAGGCTGGTACAGGAGACGTGGGAGAGGGCCCTGATGTCCACTGCCTCGAGCCCGTCGCTACGCCTTCATGTGTCGGCCGCGTCGTGACATGCCTTGAAGGAACGCGAACCTGCTCGTTCCGAACACAAAATCACACTATGTGTGTGCGATAGAAGATTGGCTGCCTCGTTCAGCCTGGATTGAGTGCAGCGGCTCGACAAGCGGCTGTCGATTACTACTCGAAGACGTGATTCGTGTTCGAGCCGAAGGAGATTCGACGATGGATGTACGGGACTACCTGAAGATTCTGCAGGCACGGTGGAAGATAGTTGCTGTCGTCACTGTAGTCGTGATCTTGGGTGCATTGGGCGCCTCGTTGATTGCCACACCGATCTACCAGGCTTCCACACGCCTGTTCGTGTCGACTTCTACCGGAACAACCGTGAACGAGGCTTACCAAGGCAACCAGCTCTCGCAGCAGTTGGTCACTTCCTACGCCAAGCTCCTTACCGGCGAGACACTGGCACAGAGGACGATCGATTCAGTCGGGCCGGATCGGCTCGGCGGGCTTTCCGCTGCGGAGATTTCGTCGAAGGTGACCGCCACATCGGCACCGGAGACAGTACTTCTCGACTTGAGCGTGCAAGATGCGTCGCCTGAACTGGCTCGAGAAATTGCCAATGCGCTGTCGGACGAATTTGTCGTCATGGTCAAAGATCTGGGTACGCCCGCCAACGGTGGCACGGCGCCTGCGCGCGTCGTTGTGGAGCAGCGAGCACAAACTCCCGCGGAACCGGTCTCGCCGAAGACGTCGCGGAACGTGGCACTGGGTGCCGCGATCGGTCTTCTGCTGGGGATCGGGTTAGCGGTGGTGCGTGACCGCTTGGACAACACTGTCAAAGAACGAAAGACAGTCGAGGACGTCGTTGGTGCGGCGATGGTGGGAACAATTCCGTTCGACAAGGAACGTGAAGTTCATCAAGCGATCAACTTCCACGAAGGCAACTCCGCCAGTGCCGAGGCATACCGTGAACTACGAACCAATTTGCAGTTCCTGGCAGTGGATCACCCCCCGAGTGTCATCGTCGTCACGAGTTCGCTTCCCTCGGAGGGCAAGACTACGACCGCCGTCAACATCGCACTCGTGCTGGCCGAGGCGGGCAAGAAGGTATGTCTCGTCGAAGGGGACCTTCGTAAGCCTCGTGTGTCGAAGTACCTCGGACTAATCGGAAGCGTCGGGCTCAGTTCGGTCCTGGCCGGGCAAGCAGATCTGGACGACGTGCTTCAAGTTACGAGCAATGCGGACCTGACGGTTCTTGCCTCGGGTCCGATTCCTCCGAACCCGAGCGAATTGCTGGGGACTGACACTGCCCACGCAGTTTTTGCTGATCTCCGCAGAAGGTTCGACTACGTCATCATCGACGCCTCGCCGTTGCTTCCGGTTACGGATGCTGCAGTTCTGTCTGCTCTAGCTGACGGCGCACTCGTCATTGCTCGTCATGGTTCGACGAAGAGGGAACAGTTGAGCAGGGCGGTGGGCAACCTCCACAGCGTGGGTGCGACGATTCTCGGCACTGTCATAACGATGACCCCGCTGAACGGTCGCGGGGTTTACGAGTACAAGTACTACTACGACTCCGATCCTGTTGTGGCTGACATACCTGTAGGAAGTTCGTCCGGCGCCAGTGCCAGCGCAGTCAACGAAGTGCGGGCTCCGTCGACAGTCAACTGAACGGGTCGAGTACTGACCTTTGTTTCACTCGCGTCGCGCTAACGGGCCCCCGAGAAATGCTCGGGGGCCCGTTAGCTTTCCAGCGACTCCGGTAGCCCCGGCCGTGTTGGCACGGGAGGCGATTACCCGTCGCAGATACTTCGATCTTCGAACCGGACCCGACTGGAGATGCCCGTGAGAGTATCGCCGGTCGGGTCGTCGGCGTTCGGATCCGTTTTTGTCTGTTTGCCGGGATGCCGGTGTCGGCCCCATTCCGTACTTGGAGGGTGCCGCGTGTCCGCAATCTTGGCGGCGCGGTATTCCTGTTGCGTCGAGACGCGATGACGTTGGGACCGAGCAGTTTACGAAATCAGCCGACGTGCCCTTCTTTTTGTAGGGCCGATGGCAACGGGCCAGGTATTTGCGGTAGCAGCCTCCGCGCATTGCAGCTTCGGGTCGGTGGTCTGTCAAGTATTGCGAATGATGTTGTACTGCAATCTTTTCCGATATGCGGGCTAATCGCTTGGTAGGTATGCCCCCAATTCGTCGAAGATTTCGTCTTCACATATCGCGTGGCGCACCCAGCGGCGAAGTGTCGGACGATCGTTCGGAATTGCCGTGCAGCCGGACGGGCGATGGTTCGATTTGCAGAGGGTTTATCAACCGCGTGCGGGTTTCCGCTCAAACGTGGAGTCCAATTGGTCAGGCAATGAAAACTATAGGTACGCAATGCTAATGGTGAAGCATGCGCGTACTTGCCTGCTTGGAGGGTGAATAACGACGCCGTCTCGAGGGCGTAATGCGTACGAGTACAGCTACTCCTGCGAATCGGACAAGTCGCTACCGCAGTTGACCGCGGTGACGTCGCTCAGCCCTCACCGAAGCGAAGTCGGCTGAGCAGCGGGCCCACGAGATCGGCGATCTGAAGTCCGATCTCGTGAAAGAGTCTCTCTTCCTTACCCATCGGATCTGTGACGTCCTCGGGCTCGGTGGCACGAAAACGCGGTCTGGCGGCGGCCAGATCGTCAACACTGCCGGCGTCGGCGAGCGTGGCCAACCGTGCGGCTTCTCGAAGGGTGAAGGTGCGCTTCAGTCGCGTCGGAGCCATCGCCAGGACTTTGTCCCGGTGACTTTCGGTCATCGTGAGAATGAGATCGGCATCGGCAGCCAGCACCGTCGTCAGACGTCGGGCTTGAAACTCTCCGGGGTCGCCGCCGAGACCCGCGAGAACCCGTGCTGCAGTCGGCTCGATCGGGTGTCCGACCATCGCCCGGGTGCCGGCACTCGAAGCGGTGAAGCCGGTGGCCCCGGCTTCGGCGGCGTAGGCACGCGCGAGGCGTTCACCGGTAGGTGATCGGCAGATGTTTCCCGTACAGACAAAGAGAACGTGCATGGCAGAAGCATAGGTCGCAGGCGCGACGCACTCGTCGTACGCCCGATGTTGGTTTCGCGCCCACCTGGCGTACGCGTGTCGGAAAGTTCGGGCGCATACCAACAACACATGAAAATGACCGTGTTCGGAACGGGATACCTGGGGGCGACCCACGCAGTGTGTATGGCGGAACTGGGTCACGACGTGCTGGGAGTCGACATCGACCAGTCCAAAGTCGACAAGTTGTCCCGGGGGGAGGTCCCGTTCTTCGAGCCGGGTCTGACCGAAATGCTCGAGAAGAATCTGGAGTCGGGTCGGCTCCGGTTCACGACGTCCTATGCCGACGCCGCGGATTTTGCCGACATCCATTTTGTCGGGGTGGGGACTCCGCAGAAGAAGGGGGAGTACGCCGCGGATCTGAGTCACGTTCATTCGGTGATCGATATGTTGGCGCCGTTCCTTCGACGGCCTTCGCTGATCGTCGGCAAGTCGACCGTTCCGGTAGGGACGGCTGCGGCTCTCGGCGAGCGACTCAGGGCCACTGCGCCCGCGGGTAGCGCCGTTGAGGTGGCCTGGAATCCGGAGTTTCTGCGTGAGGGGCACGCCATCGCGGACACCCTGAGCCCTGATCGGTTGGTTCTAGGGGTTGATCGTGATCGACCGGGAAATGCCGAAGGTGTTCTTCGTGAGGTGTACGCCGAGATGTTAGGCGCGGGGGTGCCGTTTCTCGTGACCGATCTGGCGACATCCGAGTTGGTGAAGGGATCTGCGAATGCGTTTCTCGCGACCAAGGTGTCCTTCATCAACGCGATTGCGGAGGTGTGTGAGGCCACCGGCGCCGATGTCACGATCTTGGCCGACGCTCTCGGATACGACGCTCGGATCGGCAGGCGGTTTCTGAATGCGGGGTTGGGGTTCGGCGGTGGTTGCCTGCCGAAGGACATTCGGGCTTTCATGGCACGCGCCGGAGAGTTGGGTGTAGACCAAGCGCTGTACTTCCTTCGTGAGGTCGACAGCATCAACATGCGACGACGAACAAAAGCAGTGGAACTGGTGACGGCAGCCTGCGATGGCGGTTTGCTGGGAGCTAACGTGTCGGTGCTCGGGGCCGCATTCAAGCCCGAATCCGACGATGTGCGCGATTCGCCTGCGCTGAACGTTGCGGGAATGATGCAGCTGCACGGGGCGGCAGTTACCGTCTTCGATCCGAAGGCGATGGACAATTCTCGCCGACTGTTTCCCACCCTGCACTACGCAACCTCCACGTCAGACGCCTGCAAGAATGCCGATGTCGTTTTGATCGCGACGGAATGGGATGAGTTCGCCTCACTAATGCCTGCCGATCTGGAACCCCTCGTTCGTCGACGCGTGATCGTCGACGCCAGAAATTGCCTCGATCCGGAACTCTGGCGTGCTGCCGGTTGGAACTATCGCGGCTTAGGGCGGTAGGTTGAGCGTCCAGGTAGCGAAATAGTAGCTGCGTTTAAGCGTTGGATGCGATGCGCGAACCTCGCAGCCCATCCCTAGTGGGTAGACTTCCGGCCGGGGAATGACGGGTCTGCTGACGGGACCCGTCCACGGTCGACGAAGGTGGATCATGAACTTGGTATTGGGCGTGACGGTGGGAGCCAGCGCTGTGCGTTTGGCGCGCCCGGGGACGCCCGACCACAGCGGTCCGGTGTTTCGATCGAGATCGGTTGATCGGGGGCGGGACGTCCCGGAGGACATCGCTGCAGAAGCGACTCGAGTGGCGTTGACCGAGAACGCCGAACTCAGCAGCCATACGGTCGTCGTCTACCGCGATCAAGCGCAAGCCGGTGCACTCCAGTCCGCGTTCGAACAGAAAGGCATCGACAACTTCGAGTTGGTGCCCGAAGTATCAGCGACGCTCCGGATGCTCGAGGAACCCGGTGCACTGACCGATCAGAGCACGCTCGTCGTCGTCGACATGGGTAGTTCGGGATCGACGATCAGCGTTGTGGACAGGCATACGAGATCTACCGTCGTGACCGCTCGGTCGACTCGGGCCAGTGGAGACCACTTCGATGACCTCGTCTACTCCGACCAGACCGTGCGTCGCCGAATTGCGACGCCGGCCGACCCGGGTGGCGACTCCGAACTGCAGGCGCGATGCCGACTTGCCAAGGAACAGCTGTCCACACGGAGCGCAGTGTGCCTGCCCGGCCCTGGTGGACTTCTCTTGTTGTCGCGGGAAGTTTTCGATTCCTTGGTCATCACGTCGGTGGAGGCTTTTGCGCGAGAAATACGAGAGGTCATCGCAACGTCCGGCCGTAACCCGGACGTGATTGTCCTCATCGGCGGCGGCGCGCGCATCCCGATCGTGCGAGCGACTCTCGCGGCGTGGCTGGATTCCCCCGTCATCGCGCCCGAGCAGCCTGAACTGGTGACAGCGCAAGGCGCCGCGCTGATCGCCGAGTTGTCCATGGCGCCGTCGTCACGCCCTGTCGCCGTGCCGGTTCAGGTCCCAGCGGTGGCGCCGATCTTCGCGCCTTATCCGATTCACACACCGGCAGAGGTGCCCGTCCCGGTACAGGCGTTCAGCTATGGAGGAGTCACGACGCTCCCCGAATCGGAGCGACCGAAAGCCGTGCCGGAGGTTGCTGTCGAGGCGAAGTCGGTTCCGCAGGAACGGATGTCGAGTCCGTATGCCGCGGAACTGCCGCAGCCACGACCGAACCGGCACGAGCAACGATTCGACCAGAGTGCAGATTTTGTCGTCGCTGACAGTGAACCGGTCACGGACGGGTTCGGGGCCGAGCGGGACGCCGATACCGAGGCCGTGATGGTTGACGCCCAGGCGTACTCGGCAGTGCGCGAAGACGAGGGAGTCGGAGCAGGAACCGCACACCCGTCGTGGCTCTCCGGAACCCAGACTGTGGAAACCATGTCCACAGAGCCGAGGAATCCACTGCGTTTTGCCGGCCTCGGCGCCGGTGTGATCGCAGCAGTCGTCATCGTCGGGCTGGGGTTGGGCTATGGAGGAAAGGTCTTCGGAGACTCCGAAGAAGCTGGACCTGCGGCAACCGAGGTGACTACCCCGGCCCCGACGACCACGACTACTCCGCCGCCGACCACAACGACGCCGCCTCCGACTACGACCGAGGAAGCCCCACCCGTCGTCGAGGCACCGCCGGTGGTACGGGACACCTACGTGCCGCCGGCGCCCGCACCTGCGCCTCCGCCGCCCGCGATCTACATTCCCGGACTGCCGCCGATTCTGTTGCCGGTCCTCCCGCCGATTCCTGGACTCTGAGGCCCCGTTCTCAACGTTTGGAGTGGCGTCCACCCGAAGTCGAACCGGCCTGGACCGCACTGCCGGGTGGCCGCGCGAGAATCACGGCAATGGCAGTGGTGAGCGGAACCGAAAGAGCCAGAGCTATTCCGCCGACCGCGGACCGTACGATCTCGATCGCGACGGCGTCACCGACCAAAACGTCCTGAAGCGGGCGCCCGCTGACACTGAAGAGCAGCAGCAGCGGCAGCGCCCCGCCCGCGTACGCGAGAACCAAGGTGTAGACCGTGCTGGCAATGTGATCGCGTCCGACCCGCATCGCACCGCTGAAGACTTTTCGGCGCGACGCATGCTTGTCGAGTTCGGCCAACTCGAAAGCCGAGGATGCCTGGGTGATAGTGACGTCATTGAGAACGCCCAGTGAGCCGATGATGAATCCCGCCAACAGCAGGCCGGTGATATCTATGTGCTCGATGTACGTCTGAACATTGGTGTTCTGCTCTTCCGACAGTCCGGTGAGATGAGTCAGTTCGATACAGAGGTATGAGAGAACGGCAGCGAGCACCATCGCGGCAAGGGTGCCCAGCAATGCCGAACTGGTTTTCAATGAGACGCCATGCGCCAGATAGAGAACCGCGTACAAGATCACCGCCCCGGCGACCAGTGCAACGGGTATTGCAGGCTTGCCGTCCAGTAAGGCGGGGAGGAGAAATCCGACGACAACGCCGAAGGCGATCACCAGGCCGACGAGTGCGCGCAATCCGCGCCACCGCGCAACGGCGATGATGACGACGGCAAACGCGACGACGATCAGCGCCAGCGGGAGCCCACGCGAATAGTCCTCGAAGGAGTACTGCGTATTGCCGTTCGGGTCCGTCTGACGCACGAGGCGAATGTGGTCACCCACGCGAAGGTCCGGCTGACCGGCACCCGGAATGACCTCGAGCAATGTCTTGGTTCCGGCATTAGGCCCGGATTCGATATCGACGATACTTCGCTGACACTGATATGCAGAGGTGGGTGGTGGTTGCGGTGCACCCACGAATACCCTTCCGGCGGAAGAGCTTCCGCAGTCGCCAAGATCCTGCATCGTGACAGTGCCCGCCTCGGTTTCCACCGAACTGCCGTCGGCGTTCTGAAACGGGAGCGGGACGGGAAAAGAGTTCTTGTCGGGCCACAGTGCGATTGCTGCCGCGACGACGACCATGCCGATGACGACGAGCAAGCCGATGACGACGCGGGATGCGGTGGGCCCGATCTGGATGGGTCCGCCGTGACCGTGGCCGTGACTCATCGGAAACTGAGTGTCGGACTGGGGATTTGCACCGCTGCAATGTTATCGGCTTCGAAGCGAATGGTCAGCTTCTGAAGACAGTGTCGATCAACGTCTGAAGGTCGATCAACGTCTGAAGACAGGGTCGATCAACGACAGTGTCGGCACAGGAATTATCCGGGAGATAAATACCGGAGTGTGAAACTGAGATTGGTCGAGCTGGGTGGCGGGGAACAGGGGGGGTTGTCCCCGCCACCAACCTGGTATCCACAGGGGGGGGAGGGATACCAGGTGCTCGCGGCACCGAAGTGCTGATAACTAATGTACCCAATTTCAAACTGATTTGGCGCGTTGTCCAACTATCAATTTCACAACGAATCACGTACCGGGTGGACCGTTTTCACATCAGGGCAGGTCACTAAATAGTTAAAGTGTCAATCAAACCGGGTGGTTTGCGAAAGATGTGACCAAGGTCGCACAAATGCCCCGCCGTTTTACGTTTACGGGGCATTTGTACAACGAATTGTTTACCCGATTTCGCCCGGATTCGGCCGGAGAATCTACTGCTTGTAACTGGTGAGGAAGTTGCCGAATCGTTCGATGGCCACGGCAAGATCTCGAGCCCACGGAAGCGTAACGATCCGAAGATGATCGTGGTTCGGCCAATTGAACCCGGTGCCCTGAACCATCAGGATCTTCTCCTGGAGAAGGAGGTCCTGAACCAACTTCTCGTCGTCGTGGATCTCGTAGACGTTCGGATCCAGACGAGGGAACGCGTAGAGCGCGCCGCGAGGTTTCACGCACGAGACGCCAGGAATCATGTTCAGTCGCTCCCAGGCGACGTCGCGCTGCTCGAGGAGACGGCCGCCGGGCAGGATCAGGTCTTCGATGCTCTGGTGTCCGCCGAGGGCGACCTGAATGGCGTGCTGTCCGGGGACATTGGGGCACAGTCGCGTCGACGCCAAGAGATCGAGCCCCTCGAGGAAGCCGGCCGCATGATCCTTCGGCCCGGTGATCGCCACCCAGCCGGAGCGGTAGCCCGCGACGCGGTAGGCCTTCGAGAGGCCGTTGAAAGTCAGGCACAGCAGATCAGGGGCAAGCGTCGCCAGCGAGATGTGCTTTGCGTCGTCGTAGAGGATCTTGTCGTAGATCTCGTCGGCGAGGAGCAGAAGCTGATGCTTGCGCGCCAGATCGACCAATTGCTGCAGAACCTCCATCGAGTACACCGCACCCGTGGGATTGTTCGGGTTGATGACGAGGAGAGCCTTCGTCTTGTCGGTGATCTTGGATTCGATATCGGCGATATCGGGATTCCAGTCGTTGGCCTCGTCGCAGAGGTAGTGGACGGGTGTGCCCCCGGACAAGCTCGTCATCGCGGTCCACAACGGGTAGTCCGGCGCAGGGATCAGCACCTCGTCGCCGTTGTTGAGGAGGGCCTGCATGGTCATCGTGATCAGCTCGGAAACACCGTTGCCGAGGTAGATGTTGTCGACGTCGAGCTCGGGGAAGCCGGGAACCAGCTCGTATCGCGTCACGATCGCGCGCCGCGCCGACAGAATGCCCTTGGATTCCGAATAGCCCTGCGCATAGGGCAGAGCAGCGATCATGTCCCGCATGATCACATCGGGAGCATCGAATCCGAACGGTGCCGGGTTGCCGATGTTGAGCTTGAGGATCCGGTGCCCTTCCGCCTCCAACCGGGCGGCATGCGCGTGCACCGGTCCACGGATTTCGTACAGGACGTTCTGGAGCTTCGACGACTGCTCCAGCTCGCGCTGCGGCTGACGATGGCGGACGGGTTCTGGTGTGCTCACGAGTTACATGATCCCACCACTGTGCAAGTGCATTGTCGGGGACCGCGCAAGTGCATTGTCGGGGACCTGGTCGCACGACCCGTTGGCTATTGTCGAGCGATGACCCCGAGCGAGCAGATTGCAGCCCCGTACGGATCGTGGACGTCGCCGATCACAGCAGCTGATCTCGCTGCAGGCGGGCACCCCGTCGAGGGCGGACGATACGTCGGCGACGAGATCTGGTGGGCCGAACTCCGGCCGACCGAGAGCGGTCGGACGTCGATTCGTCGGTCTGGTCTCGACAACCAACCCGTGGACATTCTCCCCGCGCCGTGGAACGCGCGGACCAGGGTTCACGAGTACGGCGGTGGCGCCTGGACCGTCACGGAGTCCGGGAAACTGGTCTTCAGTGAATTCTCCGATCAGCGTGTGTACGTCCTCGACGGCGTCACTCCGCGGGCTCTGACGCCCGAACCGGCGTCGCCGGCCGTGCTGCGGTACGCGGACCTGCAGATCGTGAACGGCGAGGTGTGGGCGGTTCGGGAAGCGCACGCTGTTGACGGGACGATCACGCGCGACATCTGTGCGATTCCGCTGGATGGTTCCGGTGAGATTCGCTCGATCGTCGGCGGCTCCGATTTCCTCTCCTCACCGAGGCTTTCGCCGAGTGGAACCAAGATCGCCTGGATCGCGTGGAATCATCCCCAAATGCCCTGGGACGGTACCGAACTACGGGTTGCTCCACTCGTCGACGGCGTCGCGCAGGCGTACTCCGTGCTGGTCGGTGGACCCG
Source organism: Rhodococcus sp. IEGM 1409 (assembly GCF_030056735.1). Taxonomy (GTDB): domain Bacteria; phylum Actinomycetota; class Actinomycetes; order Mycobacteriales; family Mycobacteriaceae; genus Rhodococcus_F. Next base: position 154,852 of record NZ_JASHKN010000008.1, on the reverse strand, counting down.
AAGAGTCTGTCCTGCAACCGGAGTGGATCACCGACGACGAGCTCTATGCGATCAGTGATCGCAGCGGCTGGTGGAACATCTATCGTGTCGGCGCCGAGATCACCCCGGTATGCCCGACGGATGCGGATTTCGGTGGGCCGCAATGGCGATTCGGCGCGCGCTGGTTCGTCGAACTCGACAACGGACACCTTCTCACCGCACGCACCGTGGGAACCGACACACTGGCGGTACTCGACCCGGCGTCGGGAGAACTGCGCGACATCGCGATCCCTGGCGTCACCAGCATCGGCCTCATGCAGGTCCGTGGAGACCGGCTGCTGCTCACCTCGGGCGGAGCAAAGCTGGCGGGTGCGTTACGTGAATTGAACCTCGGTACCGGTGAACTCGAAGAAATCCGATCGTCGGTCGAAGAATTGCCCGAGTCCGCCTATCTTCCGGAAGCGCGAGCCGTCGTCGCCCACGGACAGGGACGAGAAGTGCATGCCGTCGCGTATCCGCCGCGCAGTCCGCGATACAAAGGTCTCGACGGTGAACTGCCGCCGTACGTCGCGTTTGTTCACGGTGGCCCGACGGCACACGTTGCACCGGCACTGAACCTCGTCTACGCCTTCTTCACCAGCCGCGGAATCGGCGTCGTCGATGTGAATTACGGAGGGTCGACCGGTTACGGACGTGAGTACCGCAACCGACTGCGCGGACAGTGGGGCGTCGTCGACGTGCAGGATGTCGTCACCGCAGTCACCGGGTTGGCCGAGCAGGGACTTGCCGATCCGGACCGCCTTGCCATCGAGGGTGGATCTGCCGGTGGATGGACCGTCCTGGCCGCACTGACGACCTCCGACGTGTTCGCTTGTGGTGCTTCCTATTTCGGCGTGGCCGAACTGGACCTGTTCGTGCAGGAAACTCACGATTTCGAATCGCGCTACGTCGACGGTTTGATCGGCCCGCTGCCGGAATCCGCCGACCTGTATGCGGAACGTGCTCCGCTCAACAACGTCGACGGGTTGAACTGCCCGGTGTTGCTGCTCCAGGGTCTCGACGATCCGATCGTGCCACCCTCGCAGGCGGAGCGATTCCGCGATGCCCTGGTGGCCAAGGGCATTCCGCATGCGTACCTGGCCTATGAGGGTGAATCTCACGGATTCCGCAAGCAGTCGACCATCATCAGCTCACGTAACGCCGAGTTGTCCTTCTACGGGCAGGTGCTCGGATTCACCCCACCCGGCATTCCGGCGCTCGAGCTGTGGGAGCAGGCAATCAGTACCTGACCGGCCCGCGGATGCGCGAGAAGGCCGCCGTGATCCGACCTGCCACGAGCGACGGAGTCGCCAGGTCGGACCAGGTCCACCTCGCGACCTGCCAGCCTGCATCACGGAGCCGGTCTTCGCGGAGTTTCTCGTTCCAGAGCACGTCCTCGGCGCTGCGACCGGCGGGCACCAGTCGGCCGTACTTGATGCGGCCGTCGAACTCTCCGACGGTGCGCTGTTCACGCCACAGGAAGTCGACGCGACCGACCAGCCCGCGAGCGTCGTGGATTTCGACCTGTGGCTCGGGGAGCGGAAGGTGCTCTCGGATGAATAGTGCGAGACTGCGTGATTCGCCGACGCTTTCGATACGGAAGTCCATCGCAGCGAGGGCGTGAAGCGCGTGTCGATGTCGCGGGTGGTTCGGGCTGAGCGCAATCGAGTTCGTAAGCGCTTCCGTGGTCAAAGATGACCGGTGCAGCGCTGAATTGCCAACTACGAGAGCCTGTTCGAAAGGCAGAACTCTGGCGAGATCGGCAACAGTGCGAGCTGGAGTCGTGACGCGCAGACCATCGACTTCGGTGACCTCGTTGTCCGTCAGCGATGTCGAGTGCACGTGACGTCGAGCGGACTTTCGGCCACCACCTCGCCGGTTCCGGGACAGGTGGACGACCTCGAGCGGAGTGTTCCAGAGTTCGAAACCGTGCAGCACCGCAGCCGAGATGTGGCTGACAGCGGCACCGGGTGAAGCGGCGCAGGCCACGGCCTCGGTCCGCAATCGATGTCGTCCGTCTGTGTCGAGGCGGGACAGGTGGTCGCTGTCTACATATGCACCACGATGGATTCTGGCCCAGGTCCCACTGGCGCAGGCCTGTCGGATCTCGGCATCGGTGCGACCGATCGACAGCTGGTCCGGCCTGCGGATGATACGTGTCTGTTCCCCCATGTCGATCGATTTTGGTGCACGTGGCGACGAGAGGGAAGTGGTGATCCGGAGGCTGTGGATAAGTTCGAGTGAACACCACTTGTCCACAGTGCGAACTGGTTTCGCCTCGCTGGAGGGGGTGTTGAGTAAACGGAAACGGTGTCCGGTTCTCGGCGTTGCGACCGGGTGTTCCTTGCGTTCGGAGCATTTGCGTGCCACGCTGTAGAACTATGACTACAGGAAAGGCGGACACCGCCACCGTCGCGTGAGCGCCGCACCGATTCGCTCGTCGGCATCACGTCGAGCGACATTGCCCGAGAACATCGATCTCTTCGATGAACGCAAGCTGCTGTTCGATGAAGACAGCCTGGCCCTGGAAACGATCCGCAACGTATGGCTCGAACGCGGATTGTGTACTCGTCCTGCCGATCGATCCACCGCAGAATCCTCTGTCGCGCAACTATATCGGCGATCCGGACTCCCGAAACCGGAGTTCGTCTGGGTCCCGTCTCCCCGTGCCGGTTCGGACCTGATTGTCATTGAAGGACTGTCGACCAAGATGTCCTTCGACGGCACCGGACTCGACTGCGCTTCTGGGTATATCGCGAGCATGTTTGCGGCATCGCGCCGACGTATGGATGCGCGAATCGAACGTCGGAGAATTGACTGGCAGATAGAACACTGGCAGAGGGGACGCCGAGCAGTCGGGACCGTGCGTGACCTGCCATCCGATGATTCGGCTCGGCGTGGAATCAGTCCCCAGCGGCTCATCAGAGCAGCCGTTTGGGAATCGTTGCACACCACGCTGTTCGACGGCGTCGCAGCTGCGATACGAACGATGTTGACCCCGGTGGCCGGCGGGGTGACCTGGTACGGACAGCAGGAAGCCCATCGAATCGCGTACTACGACATGTTCCGTCGATACGGTCTTTCGACATTCGATTCGGAAGATCGTGAGCTTCTGGACGTGCAAACGGCACTGGCTGACTCGACCGGGTGGTGGTGGGCGTTCGACAACGTGTGCATCATGGCTGAACGACCCACCGCCTTGCATGCCGAACCGATTCCGGGCAGCGCGCAGGGAGAACGACGGTTGCACCATTCTGATTCCCCCGCAATCGAATTCGAAGACGGCACAAACGCCTTCGTTCTGCACGGGGCGATCGTTCCCGACTGGGTGGTGCTCGACCCGACCGCCGAACGGATCGCGCAGGAGCGCAATGTCGAGATCCGCCGATGCGCGATCGAGCGTATCGGCTGGGATACCTACATCGAGATTGCCGGACTGACACTGGTCGATGAAACTGACGATCCCGGCAATGCGGGTTGTCTGCTACAGCTCTACGCGTCACCGGAAGGCTGGGGCCGAAGTGGGCGAATCTTGCTCGCGGTCAACGGCTCTCTCGAACGTGATGGGCATCGGCGGCGATACGGACTTCACGTGCCGGGATGGTTCACGTCCGCGATGGATGCCGCCGGCTGGACCTACGGCATCACCGGTGCCGACTATGCATGCCTCGTTCGTCGAACCTGAACCTCGAACCCGAACCGCCAATCCTCAAACCCCAGGTGATACATATGAACTCGAACATGACCTTGTCCGCTCTTACCACCCTCACCGGCCTCGATGTCTTCGACTATCTCGACAGGGAAGTGTCCATTCCTGTGGTCGACGGTCTTCAGGCGCAGGGCGATCTCATCGTGATCCCGTTTGCACTGCTTGCAAACATCGTCGCGCCGTTACCGTGGACTCGATCCGTGAACGTTCCGCTCTCCGGAGTGGAACTGCTGCGGAGCGCGGCGGGCGGGAACCCTCACAGCTTGGTTGCGGACGCAGGGGAGTGCACGTGGTCGACGCCGGTGAAAGATGCCCGGCGCCTTGCGCTCGGTGTGCTCGACACCCGAGTGACCGCGTACCTCATCCATCCGGAGCACGGCGCGACTGGCATCGCTCCGGGGCGTTACGTCATCGGACGGCAGCAGGAAAGAGGCGTCGGGCGTGCGCGCGGTGCGGCGATGCTTGTTGCAGATTGACACGCCGGGTTTCAGAGGGCGGGGAGCGAGCACCACTTGCGTAGGGCGAGCACCGGTTTCCGCGTGCTGCACGGTGTGCTGGGTCGAGAGAAAGGGTGCTCGGTCGGCTAGGGCTCCCATACAAATGCGAATGCCCCCACCATGACGGTGAGGGCATTCGCGGGTGGTGCGTCTACTTCTTGCGGCCGGGAGCCTTTGCGCCGGCCTTGAATCCGAGTCCGCCTGCCTTGGGGGCGGGCGGCGCGGCAGCAGGTGCCGGAGCTTCCGCGGGTGCGGACGCCTCAGCAGGTGCTTCGGCAGATGCTTCCGCCTTCACGGGTTCGGCCTTCACTGCCGGTGCCTCCGCAGCCGGTGCCGGGGCTGCAGCGGGAGCTGCCTTCCGAGCACCGGGAGCCTTTGCGCCCGACTTGAATCCGAGTCCGCCGGCCTTGGCGACCGGTGGAGCCTTCGGGGCTTCCGCCTCGGCGGCCGGAGCCTCTGGAGGTGCAGCAGGTGCAGAGACGGGTGCTTCCGTCGCAGCGGCAGGTGCTTCAGAAGCAGGGGCTGCCTTCGCACCAGGTGCCTTGGCTCCGCCCTTCATCTGCAGTCCCTTGCCGCCGGGAGCCTTGGCGCCGGACGCCAGGCCAAGACCCTTCGGCTTGGCGACAGGTGCAGCAGCTTCGGGTGAAGCAGCCTCAACAGCGGGAGCTTCCGCTGCCGGTGCGGCCGCAGCCTTCGCTCCGGGTGCCTTGGCGGCGCCCTTCATCTGCAGTCCCTTGCCGCCGGGAGCCTTGGCTCCGCCCGCAAGACCGAGGCCCTTCGGCTTTGCGACCGGTGCAGCGGGTGCTTCGGCAGCGGGAGCTGCGTCGGCTGCAGCGGGAGCTGCCTTCTTGGCGCCGGGAGCCTTTGCCCCACCTGCCATTCCGAGTCCCTTGCCGGGCGCCTTGGCGCCGGGAGCTTTTGCACCGGGTGCCTTGGCGAGGCCCTTCATGGCCAGACCCTTACCAGCGGGCGCGGCCTTGGCTTCCGGAGTCGCAGCTGCTTCCTCGACTTCGGCGACCCGATCCTGCTCGACAGTTTCAGCCTTTGCCTCAGCAGCGACCGGTGCCTTCTCCCGCGGGATCACCTTGATGTTCTCGCTGAGCTGGGCGGGTTCGAGGCGGGTGACCGAGTTCAGCATCAGCTGCGCGACGTCGACAACCTCGACACCTTCGCCCTGGCCTTGCTCCTGGCGGGCAGTGACGCCGTCGGTGAGCATGACGCGGCAGAACGGGCAACCCGTGGCGATCTTCTTGGGGTTGGTGGAGAGCGCTTCGTCGACGCGGTCGACGTTGATGCGCTTGCCGATGTTCTCTTCCATCCACATGCGGGCGCCACCGGCACCACAGCACATGGAACGTTCACCGTGACGCGGCATTTCGACGAGCTTGGCGCCGGAGGCTTCCATGAGTTCACGGGGAGCGTCGTAGACCTTGTTGTGGCGTCCGAGGAAGCACGGGTCGTGGTAGGTGACGTCTTCGCTCACGGATGCAACGGGGATCAGCTTCTTCTGGCGCACCAGACGGTTGAGCAACTGGGTGTGGTGCACGACCTCGTAGTCGCCGCCCACTTCCGGGTACTCGTTGCCGAGAGCGTTGAAGCAGTGCGCGCACGTGACGACGATCTTGCGCTTGCGTTGCTCGATACCGTCGAAGACGGAGTTGAGCATCTCGATGTTCTGCATCGCGAGCTGTTGGAACAAGAACTCGTTGCCGGCGCGGCGAGCGGAGTCACCGGTGCAGGTTTCGTCGGCGCCGAGGACCATGAACTTCACTCCCGCGGTGGCGAGGAGCTCGGCAACGGCCTTGGTGGTCTTCTTGGCTCGGTCTTCGTAGGCACCGGCGCAGCCGACCCAGAAGAGGTACTCGTAGTCCTCGAAGCTGTCGGCGTCTTTGCCGAAGACGGGGATCTCGAAGTCCATCTCATTGATCCAGTTGAGACGGTCCTTGGAGTTCTGGCCCCAGGGGTTGCCCTTGTTCTCGAGGTTCTTGAACAGGCCGGCGAGTTCGGAGGGGAATTCCGATTCGATGAGGACCTGGTAGCGACGCATGTCGATGATGTGGTCGACGTGTTCGATGTCGACGGGGCACTGTTCGACGCAGGCGCCGCAGTTGGTGCAGCTCCACAAGGTTTCGGCGTCGATGACCGGGGCCATCTCCCCTTCGACGGTTTCACCGACGAGCTTGCGGTCGGCCTCGAGGCGTGCGGCCTCCGGGATCGCGGCGAGGGCGGCTTCCTTGACGTTGCCTTCGGCGTCGACGAGACCGATCTCGTCGCCGCCCATGTCCTTGCGTCCACCGGCCAGCAGGTACGGGGCCTTGGCATAGCCGTGGTCACGTAGCGACATGATGAGCAGCTTGGGGGAGAGCGGCTTTCCGGTGTTCCACGCGGGGCACTGGGACTGGCAACGCCCGCACTCGGTGCAGGTGGTGAAGTCGAGCCAGCCCTTCCAGGAGAAGTCTTCGATGTTTCCGGCGCCGAGGGTGTCGGTGTCGGGGTCGACGTTGTCCATGGTGAGGGCTTTGCCCTTGGACATCATGGGCTTGGCGGCGCCGAGGGCGACGGTGCCGTCGTCTTCACGCTTGAAGTAGATGTTGAAGAACGCCGAGAAGCGGTGCCAGGCGACGCCCCAGGTGATGTTTCGGCCCACGATCGCGAGCCAGATCATGCCGGTCATCAGCTTGACGAACGCGAACACCGAGATCATGACGGGGCTGGCGGGAAGCAGTTTCGCGACCTGCATGGTGAAGAAGTCGGTCCACGGGTTGGCGTGGCCGTAGGTTGCGATCTTGCCGGCCTTGACCATGATCATGCCCAGGCCCTCGAGCAGGACGATGCCTTCGATGACGTAGGCAGCCTTGAAGTTGGAGCCGCCGAACCGGGACAGGCGCGCGGGCAGACGCGGGTGGTTGAGCTGACGGATCACGATCAGCGTGGTGATGCCGATGACGGTGCCCAGGCCGAGGATCTCGTCCCACAGGTGCCACGCCCACGTGTTACCGAAGATGGGCCAGTGGAACTCGGGGTTGAACGTCTGTCCGTAAGCCTCGAACCACAGCAGGAATCCGCCGAGGAAGCCGACCATGACGAGCCAGTGGGCCCAGCCGACGCTGCGGAACTTGTTCATGCGCGTGTGCGCGATGAACTCGATGATCATCTGCTTGAAGCGAGGGAAGAACGGGCGCCATCGATCGGGTGCCGACTGGCCGATGCGCACGGTGTTGAACATCCTCAATGCACCTGAGAGGAAGATGTACCAACACACCAAGCTCAGCAGTGCACCAATCGTGCCCAACGTAATCGTCAGGGCATTCATGTCGCGGCCTTTCGTTTCAGGGCGACGCGTCGGCCACCTCGGGACAGCCCACTGATACTAACCTGCGTTATGTTACCCGCCAGTAACTAGCATTATCAACCTGTAGGTACCGGCTGGTAACCGCTCGTGGCCTGGAGAGATCAATCTTCTGCGTCGGACGGGCTTGGCCAGACGCAGACATGTCTGGTGGTCACGTTAGGCGGTACCCGTCAGGTGTCCATCTGTCAGGCAGCCCTAACTCGGGTTCCGAGCAGGTAAGGACAACCGACCGGCTGTTATCGTTACGCCCGTCACGCACAGGGGAAACGGGTGGTGTGAGTCATCGACTTGCACCCGCCCGATCCCGGGGAGGATTGAAAATGTTCATTCGTAAAGCTGCGGCCGTCGCAGCGATGACCATTGCCGCTACGGGCATCGCTGCAGGTACTTCGTACGCAGCTCCGGAGACGTCACCCGACGTTTCGTACACCGCCGAGGTCGTCGACCAGGCCGTTGTCACCACCATCGATGCCGGGGCATTCCGGGTATCGGGTGACGGAACACATGTCGACCTGCAGAACAGCCAGGGCGCAACTCTGGTGAGCCTGCCGCTTGCGTTCAACCTCGGCGACGTTCAGTTCCCGTTCGACGAGACCGTCAGTGAGGACGGCAAGACCCTCACCCTCAAGCCGAACCTGGATCCGGCCAGCTCCAAGCCGAAGCCGGTCGCTGCCGAGTTCACCCCGGTTGCTTCGCCTGACGAGGATCAGAAGGCCATCGAGAAGTTCCAGTCACAGCTCGGGCTTGCCACGCAGATCGGTAGCCTCACCGGCACGATCGTCGGTGCAGTCATCGGTTGCATCGTGGGTCTGCCCGGTCTGGTTATCGGCTGCCTCCCCGGCATGGTCACCGGCGCCGGTATCGGTGGAGTCGCCGGTACGATCCTCGCCGGCGGCGGAACTGCCATCGTCGCGGGTATGGACCTGATCAAGGTTCTGAACGCTCCGGCCGGAACGACGCTCTTCCAGTAAGCAGCTCTTCCAGTAGGCAGCTCTTCCAGTAAAGACATCACGCACGCCGAAACGGGCGCCACACCTTCGAAAGGTGTGGCGCCCGTTTTGTATGTCCCGTATTGCTATCTCAGGGAAAGCATGCGATCAGTAGTCACGAACCTTCAGGCCCGGATTGGCCGCGAGGATGTCGTTGATCGGCGTCGCGTACTGCGTCGGTGCTTCCTGTCCGAACAATGTCTCGGCCTGTGCGATCTCACACAGGGGAGAGGTGGCGACGTTGGAGGCACTCGTGATGCCCACTGCCAGTGTTCCGGAGACGATGGGGCCACCGCTGTCACCTTGCAGGACGCAGATGTTGGTGGTGAAGCCGTTGTCGAGCGTGTGATCCAAAACCTTGGCGACGCGGTTGACGCCGGTGACGACGCCGCAGCTGAAGCCGGTGGTCGATCCTGCCTTGCAGACCGGGGCGCCCACAACAGGATCGGCGGTACCGGTGATGTTGACCGAGCGGTTGAACGGGACCCGCACGCTGTTGTTCTCGAAGCGGTACTTCGCGTTGTCGTCGATGTTGATGATCGAGTAGTCGCGTCCGTCGAAGCTGCTCTTGGCGAAGAATCCGACGCGGGGGCCGGTCTGGTTGTTCACCATCGGGAAGACCTGGCTGGAGTTCGAGGTGCCGGCAGCGGCGCGGTTGGGATCGCAGTGGCCGGCGCTGATGTTGACCGTGCGTCCTGAACCGTCGGTGCCGTTGAATCCGAACGAACAACGCAGTCCGGTGTTACCGGAGGTTGCGCCGAATGCATCTCCGCCCAGTGCTGCGTCGCCGGTTGCGGATCCGGTTGCGGGGATGAGGTCCGCGACGATCGGGGGAACCAGCAGCGGAGCAGCGGTGTGTACAACTGTCCGCTTCAGGAATTCAGGCAATTCGATGCCGGCGGCAGGATCGGCCGTGAGGGCGACTCCGTTGCCGACTACGTCGACGGCAATGCCACGCACGAGGTCTGCGACCTCGGCAGGCTGCGACTCGAGCCAAGTGTTGAGCGCCGAGAGCTGGCCCTGCAGAGCCTGCTCGCTCTGAGCGACGTCCTTGACTTCGAAGCCTGCCTTTTCGGCGGCCTCGCGGGCAGCATCCTTGTCGCGACCATCAGCGAGAGCGACGACGCCCTTGCCGAGGTCGTCGAGCCACACACCGGCAAAAGAGTCGGGGAACTGGACGCGCGCGATTGCGGCGAACTCCGCGAGCTTCTGCGCGAGTTCGGAACGCGAGACGAACTGGTCGGGCGTCAGCGCCAAGTCATGCTGTAGGGCTTCGGCGAGTTCGACGGGCAGATGGGCTGCCTGATCGGATACCCCGGATTCGTTCGGTTCTGCGTTCGCGACCGCGGTAATCGGTCCGAGGAGCAGCAGCGCGGCCGAACCGAACACTGCGGCACGACGTGCGATGGAGCTTCGCATGAGGGCCTTTCCACTTCGTTGACCGCGTACCACCCCCCTGGGAGCACACGGATACGGCTCACGGACTTGTGGTGAGCCGATCACAGTCGACCATGACTATATGGGTTCGAACGCGCTAATCCCACCCGTTACACGAGCACGCAGCGCTGACCCCGGCCGACAACAGCACTGTGCCCGCCGATCGAGAAACGGATCGGCGGGCACAGTGAGTGGATCGGGGTTGGTCAACCCGCAGTGCGAACGCGGATTCCGGAACCGACACCGCCACCGGATGCGCGATCTGCCGCATCGAGGATGTCTCCGACCGGAATACCGAGATTCGAGGTTCCACCCGAGGTCGCCAGTACCAGGTTCGCTTCGTTGCAACTCGGGGCGCCGCTGCTGTTCGAGCCGCTGGTGATGCCCAACGCCAAGGTTCCGGAGACGATGGCGCCGCCGCTGTCGCCGGCGAGGGTGCACGCGGTACCGGCGAATCCGCGGACGGTTCGCGAATCACCGTCGGCCATGACCAGCTGTGTTTCGACTCGATCCGCCGCCACGACGCCACAGGTGAAGGACGACGTCTGGCCCGACTTGCAGATGGGAGCGCCGATCACGGGACGTGCTGTTCCGGTGATCGCGAGGGTGGTGCCGTTGGCGCCGCGGACGGCAGCGCGATCGAGGCCCGCATCGATGCCCGACTGGTCGAACTTGATGACCGAGTAATCGAGATCGCCGGCGTTGTTGCCGACCGAAGACTGTGAGAAGGCGCCGATCAACTGACTGTCGTCGACGTTCACGTGATTCGGCAGGTAGACCGGGGACTTCGAACCCTCGGCCGGATTGCAGTGTCCAGCACTGATATTGAGTGCATTGTTCTGATCGTCGACGGCGTTGAACCCGAACGAGCAGACCGAGATGTTCTCGGTCGGCGTCTCGCGAATGGGGCCCGTCGACGTGATGTAGGTGTCGCCGCCGAGTGCTCGGGGATCAACCGATCCGCCAGCGTCCGGGCTGAGAACGATCTTGGTGTTCTCGAGCAGGGTCGGCAGATTGAGTGCCTGCCCGACGGGGCTGTTCGCGACGTCGATGACGACCTGGTTGTTCAGGACGTCGATCGTCGCCGAATTGACTGCGCGTGAGATTTCCTTGGGCAGCCCGGCAATCCATCCGTTGACGTCGGCCAGCGTCTTCTCGAGGGTGTCGGCGGAGACGGGGGCGACGTGCGTGCGGTAACCGTCGTCGGCGGCGATGCGTGCAGCTTCGGTGGTGGTGACGGCTACGACGGGTTGACCGTCGAGTCCCATCCACGAGCCGGCGTAGTCGCCGGGGCGCTCGGACTTGAAATCCTGGGCGTACGCACCGAGCTCCTGAGCTTTGGCAGCGCGGTCCAGGTACTCCTGCGGGGAGATCTTCAGATCGCGTGTGATCGCCTCGACCAGCTCAGCCGGAAGCTGGTCGGCGTCGAGCTGTTCGACATGCGTGTCGGAGGCGGGCCCTGCCGATGCCGTCGTGATGAATGGAGCTGCGAGCAGTAGTGCCGAGGCGCCGACCACAGCGGTGCGGATCGCCAACGAGTTACGCATGAAATCCCTTCGAGTCCCCGGCACCGAGCCGGTAGGTACGGCACCCACCATAGGGGAAAAGTTTCGAGGAGGAATGTGCACCTCCTGTCGGCCGGTTGAATCCATCTGTCTAGCTTGGCATTCCGGGTCTCGGAGCCGTTGGCATTACGGGCATGTCGGGATTCGGAACCATCGGATCGGTTGTGTCGGTCGGGCTGGAGGGCTGCGTCGGCGTCGTCTGTGTATCAGTGGGGTCGGTCACGGTGGGAGTGTCCGGGGTAGCCGGATCGACCAGATCGACCGGATTCAGCGGTCTGACGACCGGCGGCAGGTTTTCGATCCGAAGTGGGTCGATCTGCATGGAACCCGTCGCGGTTCCACCTGGCTGCACGGTGCCGTCAGGGGCGCGGTGCAGCACCGATTTGCGTTCGAGGATCACTGGTTCCGAGTCAGGTTTCGCGATCGCAGCAATGCTTCGTTTATTGCCGACAGCGAGTCCGACTCCCCAATTCGCAGCGATCCCCGTTTTGCAGTTACCGAACTTTGCTCGGCATACATGCCCCGATTCCGTGAAAACAATCACCTGAATGGATATACGCAACCCTGCGGACAATATTCAGCTAACTATTTGTTCGCCGGTGTCATGCTTCGAAGGATTGTGAGCAATTCCGAACGAGACTGCGCTCCGACGCGCCGCTTGATACGTGCGACGTGGTGCTCGACGGTTTTGGCGGAGATGTAGAGGCGTTCGCCGATTTCCCGATACGTCAGGCCGACGACGACGAGTTCGGCAACTTCTTGTTCGCGCTCGGTCAGTACCGACGGTGGTGTCGCGCTGTCGGCCGAATCGGTTGCAATCGTCTCGGCCGTCGACGTTGTGCGTAGCGAGCGTGCAACGTGGAGCAAGGCCGTCGCCGATTTGGTGTCCGGGGTGCGCAGCGCTGCTTCGCCGGCGAGGCGGGCAGCGTCCCAGGGGAGTCCGATGCGACTGAGTGTTCGCGCAGCGGCTTCGACTTCGTCTGCGTCGACGCTGCCTTGCATGAGCAGGAGCCATTGGCGGCCGGCGGTCGCCAAACCGGCTGCGTAAGTGTGGGTTTTGGCCGATTCTGCGAGTGCGTGAGCGTGTGGAAGGAGGTCGGCCGGTGACTGCGAGAGGATCGACGCCTGGACGCCGTACCAATGCAGCGGTGACGACCACAGTGGCGGCTCGCCGAGTGCGCGGAGGAGCGAGCGCGCGTCGTCGACCAGATACTCGACCTGCTCGGCCTCGTCGAGCCGTACTGCCGCAAGCCACAGTTCGCCAATGGGAAGCAAATTGAAGAGATCCACGCTGCAGGACGAGAGGGCGCCTGCCGCGCCGGACCAAGCCCGACGCAACTGAGCGAGATCGCCGGAGCGCCGAGCGAGACCCACGATCAGAGCATGCAGAAACAGTGCGTCACGTTCGCGGAGGGGACCGCGGACTACCTCTTCCGGTAGGTCTTCGACAGCAGTGTCCTGCCCGCGCACCATCGCGATCCAGGCGCCGAGAATGTGAAGCCGTGCCCACGTGTGGCTGCTTGCGTCGTCGGCGGCGATCGCGGCGGTGACAACAGCGGCGGCGCGTTCATGGGCACCGTTGTGCAGGAGCGCCAGAGCGACCAGTGCCGGCGCGGAATCAGGCTGGAATTGCGATGTGTCGGCGCCGCCGGGGAGGGAGAGTGCGCGGGACATGGTGTTGAGAGCACTCGGTGCACTCCCCGTTACCGATTGCATGAGTCCGTTGGCCAGCGTGGCAGCGCCGACAGTGGAGCTCGACGGTGATCCGATGTGTCCGGTGAGCGCCGCGTTCGCTTCGTCGACCTTGCCGAGGCCGAGGAAGGTGATTGCGGCGAAGGGGGATTCGGTTCCGGTGCGCTCTGATCCGAGCCAGGCGTAGAGATCTGCAGCGGCGCCGAGTTGACCGCACGCCGCGGACGAAGCTGCGCGGACCCGCACTGCCGCCGCCAGTTTCGCGTTGTCGAGATCGGGTTCGGCGATGACGGAATCTGCCAGGCGGCACGCGGTGTCGATGTCACCACTCCGAGCTGAGACCTGGGCGTACAGCAGCGTGTCGGCCAGGTCGAGAGGCTCGATCGAATGCACACGACGAAAGAGATCTGCCGCGACCGCCGGCGTGCTGCCGTCGACTGCGTCTCGTAGCACGGCCGTGAGATCGCGGTGGCGGATACCGAAGTCGAAAAGTCTTCGTGCAGTGTCGATGTCGAGAGTTCGCGCGTGCGCGCGTGATTCGACGATTCCGATCAGCTCGCTGCGGATACGCCTTGTGCTCGTCGACTCTGCCAAAACGCTCGCGACGAGAGGAGATCGTGAACCGAACAGACCGGTCGCCAGTGCACGGTCGAATGCCGCTGTGAGGCTGAACTTCTCCTGTCCCAGATCGAGTTCGAAGGCGTCGATGTCCGGGACGGTGAGTGAAACTTCGAGGATCTCACGCTCGATCGGATGTAGAGCGGTGACCTGATGAAGGAAGTGTGTGCGTACGGCTGTCGCCATTTCCGGGCGGCCCGCCGAGGCGGCGGCGAAGTACGCTTCGATGGCCCCGAAGGAACCACCGGCAAGGTGCTCGAGCGTCAGCACGGCACGGTCGTCGAGCGGGACTCTTCGCTCTGCGGCGATCTTCCGAATATCGGATCGGTTCAACAGGTTCAGATGAAGGGCGGTACCGAAACTCGAGATGTTCGCGTAGATCGGTGCGAGTGGAGGATCGATCCGATCGGAGGCGACGAAAACTCCGAGGTCGTCGCGTTGAACAAGCTCGTTCAGGGCACGGATTTCATCGGAGGTCAGAGCCTGCGCGTCCGCGATCACCACAATCGCATCGGCCGGGGCGTCACGTGCGAGCGTGGTGACCACGGGTTTGTCACCCGATTCGATTCTCTTCCTCAGCGCCCTCGTGACTTGGAGACGGGCGCTGGCGTCGGTCCCGGTGACGAACAGGCGCAGTGGCGTTGCAGTCAGGACGATCCCGCGCAAAAGTCCTGCGATGTAAGACGATTCGGCGACGCTGTCACGGTTCATCGAAAGCCCACCGGTCAGCGGATCGGCGCGGTGACGCCGCCGACGACACCACCGACCACGTTGCCGACACCACCGACGACGTTACCGAGACCTCCGACCACGCCGCCGACACCGTCCCCGACGCCGTTGACCAAGCCGCCGACTCCGTTGCCGACGCCGGTCGCAGCATCACCGATACCGGTTCCGACGCCTGCTCCAGGTGCGGGTGCGGGTGCGGGTGCCGGTGCCGGGGCGGGAGCGGGTGCCGGGGCGCCGGGTGCGGTAGGTGCAGGCGCCGACTGGGCGGTCTCGCCCGGTGCCGGCGCGGATCCAGCCGGTGCGCCGGCAACCGGAACTGCCCCTGGTGCCGTCGTCGAACCGCCTGCGGCAGCAGGAGAACCGGGCTGGTTGTTCTGAGTTCCGTTGTTCGCAGTCGTGGATCCGGTGCCTGCTGCTTCGGCTGCCGTGGTGCTGCCCGGAGTAGAGCCTGCGGTGGTCGATGCAGTCGAGGAGGTGGACTCGCTGGTGGTGTTCGCCGAACTGGACGGGACGTTGATCTTGTCCATGGCTGTTCCGATTCCGAGCCCGCCGGCGGCGAGCACGATGAACGCACCAACCACTGCAGCAACGACGCCCACCCTCGACGAGCGTCGAGTCGCCGTGTTCTCTTCCTCGGTCGGCTCGGCGAGCAACGGAGTGGAGAAGGCCGGAACTGGTGCGGGCTTGCGGGTCGGTTCGGTGGGGACAACAGGGACAGCGAGTGCCGAGGTGGCTGTCAATTCTGTGGCCAGCGTCGCAGCGCCGGACGCCGCGCACGACGCGGGATCGGCGTCGGCGATCACCGGGACACGAAGCTCCGCAGACAATAGTTCGGCGACAAGGGGAATGGACGAGCTTCCGCCGGCCAGAACAACCTGATTGACGTCACTGGACTCGACGCCGGCAGATCGCAGGCTTTCGCGAACCAAGGCCACCGATTCTGTGAGGGCGGGCCGGATCAGATCCTCGAGCTCGGAACGAACGAGTCGAACGTCGCTGACGGCACCGGGAAGTGCCACGGGGGCAACGGTTTCCGTCTCGGTGGAAAGTTCCTCCTTGGCTGCGCGGGCATGCTCGCGCAGAGTTTCCAGCGCTTCAATCGTCTGGGGAGCAAAGGGATCAAGGGCTGCGAAGTGATCCGACACCGCGTCGAGCAGGTGCACGGTGACGAGGTGATCGAATTCGTCGCCGCCGATGTCCTCGCTGCGCAGCGGCTTGCCGAAGATCTCGCTCCGTCCGCCGGTCGTGGACATCATCGTGACGTCGAGCGAGCGGGCGCCGAGGTCGTAGACGACGGTCAGACCGTCGTTGACAACAGTTCCGGAAGCGGCGAGCCACGCCATGACCGCCGCGGGTTCGGTGACGAGAGTCGCCCCGTGAACCCCGGCGTCGTCCAGCGCAGACTCCATGGTGCGTGCTGTGTGGCGGTTCCACCCCACAGGGTGAGCCAGGACGACAGTTGGCCCTTCGTCTCCGCCCGCCTGGCCGACGAGCGCCGCTACCGCTGTTGCCGCGAGATCCTCGCCGCGGTACTCGGTGCCGTCGGCGGCAAGTATCGGAATCGGATCGCCGACGCGCTCGACAAATCCGGTGATGACGGATCCGTCGTCCAATTGCAGTGCACTGGGTAAGCGGACCTGTTGCGTTTCACCGGTCGAACCGTCGCTGACAGCTACGAGAGTGGCCGAACCGATGCTGATGCCGAGCCCTGCCGCCATGAACGAACTCCCCTGGTCGTGGGCGACAGAAGGACTGTCGCGGTTGTCTGCGATGTCGGTTTCAGGACCAAGATCGTTACCGGATTGGAGGCGGCCCGACGAAGTAGGGGGTCGATCCCCTAATCGGGGCAAATCCCCTAACCAGGCCAGTCGTAGCCCGTAGGGGACTTCCCCCTCCGCCCCCGTAGAAGAGGGGGATGCTCCCCGTTGGCCCCGGTCGCCAAAGTTCTTAGCGTTGATTCCACTCGCTACCTCTGGCAGCGCACCAGTTTCCGGACCACCGGCAACAACACGGTCAACGAACTTCAGGAGAACCCGCCATGGCAACGAACGCCGTACTCGAATTCATCCTCGGGCTACTTCGTGACGACGAGGCAGCTGCCAACTACTGCGCCAACCCGACCGAGGCTCTCAACGCTGCAGGCCTGTGCGACGTCAGCCCCGCCGACATCGTCGCTGTTGCTCCGCTGGTCGCCGAGTCCGGACTCTTTGCCGGTGGCGGCGCCGACCTGTCCGCGATCGTCAACGCCGGCGCGTCCGCTGCCGGTGCGATCGGCGGCGGCCTCGGAATCGGTGGTGGACTCACCGGTGGTCTCGGTGGCGGCCTCGGCGGCAGCCTGGGTCTCGGCGCCGGCGCGGGCCTCGGAGTCGGAGGCGCCCTCGGCGGCCAGTTCGATCTGGTCGGCGACTTCGCAGCAGCCCTCAGTGCCGCGCTTGCCATCGGGGGCGAGATCAGTGCCGACCTCGGCGCAGCCTTCGGCGCCGTCATCGAAGCCGGCCTCGGCCTCGGTGGCGAACTCGATCTCGGCGGCGCACTCGACCTCGGTGCACAGCTCAGCGCGGCTCTGGGCGGCGCGCTCGGAGTGACCGGAGGCTTGACCGCGGAACTGGGAGCAGCGCTCGACGCAGCAATCGGTGCAGTCGGCGGACTCGACCTGACGGCAGGGCTCAGCGGAGCCCTCGCACCCGTCTTTGCCATCGGCGGCGACCTCGGAGCCGATCTCGGACTGGCTCTGGGCGGACTCCTCGGCGGCGCAGCAGACCTCAGTGGTCTTCTCGACATCGGCGGCGAACTGGGTGCAAGCCTGAGCGGCGCACTGGAATCCGCCCTTGCCCTCGGCGGCGGCCTGGACCTGGCCGGCGCTCTGACGGGTGACCTCAGCACGGCATTGTCAGGCGCGCTCTCCGGCGTCCTGGGAGCCGGCGGCACGATCGGCGCCGACCTGGGTGCATCGCTCGGCGGCGTTCTCGGCGCGATCACCGACGTCAGTGTTCTCACGGATATCGCGGGAGGGCTCGATCTCGGTGCTGCACTCAGCGGCGCCCTCGGCGGAGCACTCGGCGTCGGTGGCGGATTGGAAACTGCACTCGGCGGTGCACTCGACGCAGCGCTGGGCCTCGGCGGAGGACTCGACCTCGACGCAGTGCTCGGCGGAGGCGCAGACCTCGGCGCGCAGCTCAGCGCGGCACTCTCCGGCGCTCTCGGTGCCGGCGGAACGGTCGGAGCCGACCTGGGCGGCGCACTCGGCGGACTGCTCGGGGGAGCACTCGACATCGAAGGCGGACTCGGCGCCGACCTCGCGGCGGCTCTGGGCGGCGGCGCGAACCTGTCGACTGCCCTCGAAGGCGTCCTCGGTTCGGCACTCGGTGTCGATGCCGGGCTCGCGGGCGGCCTTGGCGGCGCACTCGATGCAGCGCTGGGCGCAGGCGGACTTACCGGAATCGACCTCGGTGGTGCACTCGGCCTGGGCGGCGAAGCAGGTTTGGCTGCCGGTGTGGCCGCGGCTCTCGACACCGCTCTGGCAGGTGCAGGCGGCTTGGGCGCTGTCGGTTCTGTGGGCACGGACCTCACCGGCGCACTCGACGGTGCACTGGGCGCCGGCCTCGGGGCTGGATTGGGCGGCTCTCTCGACAGCATTCTCGGTGCCGAAGGTGCCCTCGGTGGCGCGCTGGACACGGCACTGAACATCGGCGGAATCGGCACCGGTGCGATCGGCGCCGACCTGCCCTCCGTCGACCTCGGCGCAGTGAACCTTGGCCCGATCTCCGCTGAACTGCCTTCCGTCGATCTCGGAAGCATCGCGGCGGACGGCCTGAACCTCGGCGGTGTGACCGGTGACCTCGGAGCAACGGTGGGCGGTGCTCTGGACACAACAGCAGGTCTCGACGCAACCGCAGGTCTCGATGCAGCCACGGATGCGGTGGCCGGCTTGAGCGGGTCGCTAGGCGGTGCACTGAATGGTGTCACTGACGTGGGTGGATCCCTCGGCGGAGCCGTCGGAGCCGTCGGAGCCGTCGGAGCCGGCGGAGCAGTGACCGACGTGACCGGTTCGATCGGAGCAGACGCAACCGCTGCTGCCGGTGGCACCGTCGACGGTGGCGGTACCGTTGGCGGCGGTGGGGTCGCTGACCTGGGTGGATCTCTCGGTGGAGCGGTCAGCGGTGTGTCCGACCTGACGAGCTCGTTGACCGGTGCGCTGAACCCGTGGTCGTCGATCGATGCGACCGACGCTTTCGGTTCGGGTTCCGCTTCGGGCCTGAGCGCCGATACCGAACACTCGCTCTTCGCCGAGGATTCGGTTGCAGCACCGGTCGATCACATCGACCCGGTTGCGGTTGTCGATCACCTGCATCCCTGATCTGCTGACGCAGGAACTGAAATCGGTCAAAATGACCTGATGTAACAAATCCGGCCCTGTGTGCGCTATGCGTTCGCAGGGCCGGATATTCGAGTCGGGAAGAATTGCGGGTCAACGTAGCTCATGAGTGATTCAGCGAGTCAGGTAAGCAGTCGGAAGGCACGCGTCGCGTCGTCGACGGCGTCGTTGCTCGAACGAACAGCTGTAGTGGCGAAGGATTTCGGGCGCACGGATCTGGTGCGTCGACTCGAGAACGCTCAGGTCAGAGTCAACGACCCGCGTATTCGCATCGTGGTGGTCGGCCCTCTCAAGCAGGGCAAGAGCCAGTTCGTCAATTCGCTGCTCGGCATCGACGTCTGCTCGGTCGGTGACGACGAGACCACGGCCGTGGCGACGGTCGTGCAGTACGCGGAGACCGCGGTCGCCGAACTGATTCTCGCCGATCCGGGTGCGGCGCCCATCCGGGTACCGCTTCCGCTCGAAGAACTCATGGGGATCACCCCGGCCACACCTCGCGCTGAAGGGCGCGAAGTTCTGCGCGTCGAGGTCGGTGTGCCCAGTCCACTGTTGGCCGACGGTTTGGTACTGATCGACACCCCCGGCGTCGGCGGTCATGGAAATCCGCATGCTGCAGGAACATTGGGATTGATCACCGCGGCCGATGCCGTGTTGGTTCTGTCGGACTCCAGCCAGGAGTTCACCGAACCCGAGTTGGGATTCATCCGCCAGGTCGTCAATCTGTGCCCTGCGGTAGCCGGGCTGATCAGCAAGACCGATCTGTACCCGCACTGGAGGCAGATCCTCGACGCCGACCGCGGACACCTCCAGCGCGCCGGGCTGGACCTGCCGCTCATCCCGATCTCCTCGGTACTGCGGTCGCACGCGCTGAGGCTGGGGGACAAAGAACTCGAAGCGGAATCCGGCTTCCAGGACCTCTATCAGTTCTTGCGAGACAACGTCGTTGCACGTGCCGAATCGAACACCCGACGCGCGGTCGCGATGGACGTGCGCTCCGCGGCAGCGCATCTGACGTTGGAGATGGGCAGTGAGCTTGCGGCGCTGAAGGATCCGTCGACCGCTCAAGCAGCGGTCGCCGGCTTGCAGCGCGCCCGGACAGCGGCCGAGGAACTGCACAAGAAGACCTCACTCTGGCAACAGAGCCTCGGCGACGGCATCGCAGACCTCGCAGCCGACATCGATCACGACCTCCGGGACCGGTTGCGCCGGGTCACCCGCCAGGCCGAGGAGACGGTCGACGAAGGCGATCCGGGTAAGGACTGGGACGTCGTGGGGGAGTGGCTCGAACAGGAGATCGCCACCGCGATCGGTGACAACTTCGTGTGGGCTCACGACCGTGCTCAATGGCTGGCAGAAGTTGTGGCGCAGCACTTTGCGGAGACCGGCGACGTCGCGCTGCCGCATCTCGACGTCGCCGACACCGACGGTTTCCTGGAACCGGTCGGCGCATTGTCGGATCTCGAATCCGGTCGAATCGGCATCACTCAGAAGGTCCTGGTCGGTATGCGCGGCTCGTACGGCGGCGTGCTGATGTTCGGCTTGATCACCACGATGATGGGCATGGCTCTGGTCAATCCGATCTCCATCGGCGCCGGGGTCCTGCTGGGTACCAAGGCTTATCGTGAAGACAAGCAGGCTCAGGTACTCAAGCGTCGAGCCGAGGCGAAAGCGGCTATCCGGCGGTTTGCCGACGACGTCAGCTTCCAGGTGGGCAAGGAGTCGAAGGATCGCCTCCGCCTGGTGCAGCGGCTGTTGCGTGATCACTTCACCGAGATCGCAGAGCAGGCGCTGCGCTCGATCAACGAATCCCTCCGCGCTACGCAGGAAGCCGCGCAGCTGGAGTCGAGCGAACATGCCGCTCGTATCAAGCGTCTGGAGACCGACATGCGCGTCGTCGCGGAGCTCGACGCCGTTGCCGGAACGCTGATCGGTGAAAGTCCCGCTCTCGCTTCGGCAAAGGTGACCAACGCATGAATGCCACGACCACCGTGACCGCTGTGGAGTCGGCACACGCACTGATCGACCACGCCAGGAGGGTCTACGTCGATCAGCCACGGACGCGCGCCCAGTTGGAAGAATGTGCGGCCAGGCTCGACGAGCCACTCCGGGTGGCACTCGCCGGCTCCCTCAAGGCAGGTAAGTCGACGCTGCTCAATTCTCTTGTCGGACAGGACATAGCGCCCACTGATGCGACGGAGTGCACGCGCGTCGTCACCTGGTATCGGAACGGGACAACGCCGCAGGTGACCGCGACGGCCGAGAACGGCGCCGAGTTCAACGTGCCGGTGACGCGCCGCGACGGCAGACTCACCTTCGATCTGGGCGAGTACACCGCAGACTCGGTGGACCGCATCGACGTCGACTGGCCGTCTTCGGCATTGGCTCGCACGACGATCATCGACACACCGGGTACCTCGTCGCTCTCGACCGAGGTTTCGGCCCGCACCTGGGACATGCTTGTTCCTGACGGCGGGGCACCGGGCGCGGATGCAGTGGTCTATCTCCTGCGGGCCCTGAACGCCAGTGACATGCAGTTCCTCGGGAAGATCGCGGATCATGTGGGCGGAGAATCCGGGCCGCTCGGAGTGATCGGTGTTCTCTCGCGTGCCGACGAGGTCGGCGCGGGCAGGCTCGACGCGTTGTCTTCTGCGAAGGACGTCGCGGCACGATTTGCCGAGGAGTTGGAGCGAACTGGCCTGTGCCAGTCGGTGGTTCCGGTGGCGGGTCTGCTCGCGCTCGCTGCTCGGACGATGAGACAGAGCGAGTTCTCGGCCTTCTCGGCACTCGCGCAGGTTCCGGCCGAGGATCTGAGCCTGGCGCTCCTGTCCGCGGATCGCTTTGCCAGGCAAGACAGTCCGCTGCCGGTCGATGCGGCCATGCGGGCGCAATTGGCCGATCGGTTCGGGCTCTTCGGAATTCGCCTCGCTGTGACGTCGATCAAGCTGGGGGCCACTGATTCACCGTCCCTGGCGGCCGAATTGTTGGAGCGCAGCGGCCTGGACGAACTGCGTCAGGTGATCGACGTTCAATTCGGTCAACGGGCAGATCAGCTCAAATCGCATACAGCACTGGTGACGCTGGGAAGAATCCTCGAAGCCGATCCGAGTGAGGAAGGCGATCAGATCGCGGCGGAGGCGCAACGGTTGCTCGCCGATGTTCACGGTTTCCACGAACTTCGCCTGCTCGGGCGTCTTCGTTCGGTACACACAGATCTGCCCCCCGACGACCTGGCACAACTGCAAAGACTGATCGGTGGCTACGGAATCCGGGCCAGCGATCGGCTGGGCTGCGAACCGGAAGAATCGTCGGAGGTGCAGCGTGCGCGGGCTACGGCGGCTGTCCGGCGATGGCGCGAACTGTCCAGACATCCGCTCTTCGACAGATTCACCTCGCGCGCCTGCCTGGTTGCTGCCCGCAGCGCCGAGGGCGTCTTGGCCGAAATTGTGCCCGAATAGGGACCCGTTCACTATGCGAGCGCCGGAAGAGGGTTCTATCTTGAGTTCGGGATGATCCGGACATAACTCCCAGGTTCGGGTCCCACCTCGATGGGAGCACGCGCATGGCGAGTGACATCAAGTCCGCATCACCGGATCGAGCCACCTTCGTCCTGGGGACGCTCATCCTGGTGGCTGCGGTCGCGAACCTCAATCTTTCGGTCGCGAATGTCGCGCTGCCCGACATCGGTCGGGCTTTCGACGCCAGTCAGACGCAACTGAATCTGATCGCGGTCGGCTACTCGCTGGGCCTGGCCGGAACGGTGCTCTACCTCGGGGCCTTGGGAGACCGGTACGGGCGCAAGATGCTGCTGGTCACCGGCATGGCGCTGTCCATTCCGGCGTCGATCGTGGCGGGATTCGCCGGGAACTTCGAAGTTCTCTTCCTCGCCCGAATACTCGGAGGCGTGTCGGCAGGTCTGGCATTCCCGACGACGCTGGCGATCATCACGGCGTTGTGGGCAGGACCGGCACGAACCAAGGCGATAGCCATGTGGTCGGCCATCGGCGGAGCGATCTCGGCACTGGGTCCGATCGTCTCGGGGGCGCTGCTCGAGCAGTTTCACTGGGGTTCGGTCTTCTTCGTCACCCTTCCGTTGGCTCTCGTCGCACTGATCTGTTCACTGATGTTGGTGCCCGCTCACGTCAACGAGACGACCGAACGAGTTGATCACCTCGGCGGCATAGTTTCGATCGTCTTCATCGGGGCGCTGGTGCTGTCCATCAACTTCGCGCCGGTGAAGGGTTCGGGCACGATGGCACTCGTGCTCGGCGCGATCGCGCTCGTCGCGGGCGTCGGGTTTTTCCTGCAGCAACGACGCGCGGTCAATCCACTGTTCGACCTTCACGTAGCTGCGCGCCCAACTTTCTGGGTCGCAGCCGTGGGCGGGTTGGTGGTGTTCGGATCGCTCATGGGCGCGATGTTCATCGGCCAGCAGTTCCTGCAGAACGTACTGAGTTACTCGACGCTGGCAGCTGGTGCGGCCATTATTCCGGCGGCTCTGGCGATGGTGATCGTTGCGCCGCGTTCGGCGACCATGATCGAAAGGTACGGCGCCCGAGTCACTCTGCTCTCCGGGTACCTGTTTGTGGTTCTCGGGTTGTTTGTCGCGCTGTTCATGTGGAACGAAAAAACACAATACTGGCAGGTTGCGTTGGCCTACGCACTTGTCGGCATCGGGGTCGGGCTGGCCGGCACACCGGCATCTCGGTCCCTCACCGGTTCCGTTCCCGTGCATCGCGCGGGTATGGCGTCGGGAACTTCGGACCTGCAACGCGACCTGGGCGGCGCCATCATGCAGTCGATTCTCGGCGGCATACTCACTGCCGGGTACGCAAAATCGTTGGGGAATGCGATCTCGTCCTCGCCGAACGCATCCGAGGTGACTCCCGAAACTCAAGCCGCGCTCACCAAATCCTTCTCCAGCGCCGAAGTTCTGGCAGAACGCTACCCGCAATACGCCGACCAAATCATGACCGCCGCCAAAAATGCCTTCCTGGACGGGGATACACATGCCTACCTCGCGGCAATCATCATCGTGTGCGCCGGTGCCGCAGTGGTGACGTTCTTCTATCCGCATCGCGAGCGTGAGCGTGTCCTGCTGGCGCAGTACGCGGCGGAATCCGATCTCGCCGCGGAGAAGAGTTGAGCACGCTCTGGTACTGATGAGGGATGCCACAACTACTTCACATCGATTCGTCTGCCGAACTCCGCAACTCGACCTCGCGTGACCTGACCGCACTGTTCGCTCAGCAGTGGTCGGAGATCAGCCCGAATCACACGACGGTGACGTTGGACCTGCACCGAGATCCCTTGCCGCACCTCGCGGACGCGGCCCTGCACTACGCACCACGCTTGCGCGTCGACGGAGAGAGTCCGGATGCCGACGCAGAAGCATTGCAGGCTCGGGTCATCGAGCAACTCGCCGCTGCGGACGTAGTCGTGATCGGTGCACCGATGTACAACTGGTCGATCCCGTCCACGTTGAAAGCGTGGATCGATTACGTACACGTCCTGGGCACAACGGTGCCTTTCGACACGCGTACTCAGCCCATGGCAGGCAAGCCCGTGGTGATCGTGTCCAGCCGCGGAAACACCTATGCGCCGGGTTCGGGGAACGAGGCCAACGATCACACCGTCCCGCCGCTCGTTCAGGTACTGGGGGTGTCGATGGGAATGGATGTCTCCGTCATCACCGCGGAACTGACCTTGGCGCAGCGCATTCCGGCGATGGCACCGCTGATCGAGCAGGCTCAGGCAAGCCTGCGCGCTGCCCGGGAATCGCTCGTCGAGCTGGTCCGTACCTTGGGGGATTGATCAGGGGGCTTGATCAGGGGCCTGATCAGGGGTCTGACCAGGTTCAGGCGAGACCCGAGATCATCGACGCCACGTCTGTCGGCTCTGCGTCGTAACCGGGAAAGTAGCAACACACTTCGTCGGCATGCTCGCCGAACCGCCGCCGAATCTCGGTGGCACATTCGTCGGGGGTGCCGACAACGGCGAGTGTGGTGAGCATCGGATCGGTGATCAGTGATGCCATGTCGGCGTAGCCGCCTCGCTTCGACAGGGCGTTGAGTTCCGGCTGGATCTCGCCCCACCCTTCGACGTCGAGCACCGGACGGTATGCGGGTGTCGAACCGTAGAACGAGAGCAGGGCTCGGACACCGCGGGTGGCCGCGGCGAGTTGATCGTCGCTGCGGCCGACGCCGACGATGACCTGCGGGATAATCGTGAATTCGTCTCGGGTGCGCGCGGATTCGCGAAGGCCTGTATCGACTGCCGGAAGTGTGCGCTCGAGGAAGTGTCGCTCCGAGTGGAACGGCATCACGAGGAGTCCGTCGGCCACCGCCGCGGCGGTACGGGTCATCACCGGCCCGAGTGCCCCCATCAGGATGGGCGGCGGTCCATAGGGATTGGGTCCGGGGTCGAATGTCGGCGGCATCAGAGTGTGGGTGAAGAACTCGCCGCGGAAGTTCAGCGTCGAGGTGTTCTCCCACGCCGTGAAGATCGCTTTGACCGCTGCGACCGTCTCCTTCATGCGGGCCACTGGACGCGACCACGTTGCGCTGTAGCGATTTTCGATGTGCGGTTTGATCTGCGATCCGAGACCCAGCCGAAAGTGGCCGCGACTGAGCAACTGTAGGTCGTTGGCCGAATGCGCCAGATGCATGGGACTGCGGGGGAACGCGATGGCCACGTTGGTCATCAGGTCGAGTTCGACGGCCGAAGCAGCTTCGACAAGTGGGAAGAACACGTCGTGCGGCCCCTCGAACGTGAACAGGCCGCCGGCGCCGGTCTCCGCGAGTTCACGGCTGCGAACAGCGCCTGCGCCAGGCGAGGAGTCGAGTTGAACGTGAACCTTCATCGGCGTGCTCGCAGCCAGTCGCTGACACCGGGACCGAACGGCGCGATCGCCGCCACTGCAACAAGGATGCAGTAGAGAATCGGACCCCACGTCAGGACTCCGGCGCCGATATCCGCTGCGCCGTCGACCAGGGACATGAAGCCGAGCCCGGCCGCGATGCTCAGGGCTCCGACGATCACCGTCATCACCCGCCCGGCGTTCTTGCGTGCGCGGAGGAGTTGAAGGCTCAAAAGTGCGAGCAGGACCAGGACGAGAGCGCCGCCGCCGCTGCCCGCCAGCACGACGGTCACGGCGTCGGAGATGTCGGTAGACGAGTATCCGGGGTTGTCGCGCGCAGTCGATTCTTCGAGAGCGGATCGGACGTCGTCGAGGTTGGTGACTACCACTCCGGCGATTCCGGCCAGAACGACGAACGAGCCGACCCAGGCAGAAGCAGACAAGGTCACGGCTTTGGGCGTCTCGTCGCTCGCTGCAGGTCGGAGTGGCCGAACCGAGACGTCGGGTCGCTCGGGTGCCGGGCGCGGCGGCGGTGGCGCCGGTCGAGCAGGTCGAGCAGGTCGAGCGGGAGAATTGTCGGGATCGGTCACCGGCCGATCGTAGCCATTTGGAGAGATACGGAAGTGATGTGGCGCACTTTTCCGGCTTTTCGGGGAAGGCGGGAACAAATCTACGTGGGCTGTAGTTGACCATTTCGACAAGCTTGAGTGCCCTCGGCTCAACTTCAAGTTGACTCCCGGCCACGGTCGGAGGCAAACTTGAGCGGAGGACGCTCACCAAGCGAAAAGCTCGCGGTCATGTTCGAGATCAACCACTCGGGCAGAGAACCGCAGAACGAAAGGTAGGAACACTATGGCTCGTGCAGTCGGTATCGATCTCGGTACGACCAACTCGGTAGTTGCAGTGCTGGAGGGCGGCGAGCCCGTAGTGGTCGCCAACGCCGAAGGCTCACGTACCACCCCCTCGGTGGTCGCATTTGCCAAGAACGGCGAGGTTCTCGTCGGTCAGCCCGCGAAGAACCAGGCAGTCACGAACGTCGACCGCACCCTCCGCTCCGTCAAGCGCCACATCGGCACTGACTGGAACGTTGAAATCGACGGCAAGAAGTACACGCCGCAGGAAATCAGCGCCCGCACGCTCATGAAGCTCAAGCGTGACGCGGAGGCTTACCTCGGCGAAGACATCACCGACGCCGTCATCACCGTCCCCGCGTACTTCGAGGACGCACAGCGTCAGGCAACCAAGGAAGCCGGCCAGATCGCCGGCCTCAACGTCCTTCGTATCGTCAACGAGCCCACCGCGGCTGCACTGGCGTACGGACTGGACAAGGGTGACACCGAGCAGACCATCCTGGTCTTCGACCTCGGTGGCGGAACCTTCGACGTCTCCCTGCTCGAAATCGGCGACGGCGTCGTCGAGGTTCGTGCAACTTCCGGTGACAACCACCTCGGTGGCGACGACTGGGACGAGCGCGTCGTCGCTTGGCTGGTCGACAAGTTCAAGGCTCAGAACGGCATCGATCTGACCAAGGACAAGATGGCCCTGCAGCGTCTGCGTGAGGCTGCGGAGAAGGCGAAGATCGAGCTCTCCAGCTCGCAGAGCACCTCCATCAACCTCCCGTACATCACGGTCGACGCGGACAAGAACCCGCTCTTCCTGGACGAGCAGCTCTCCCGCAGCGAGTTCCAGAAGATCACCTCCGATCTGCTCGATCGCACCCGTGCGCCGTTCCAGGCAGTGATCAAGGACAGCGGAATCGCCGTCAAGGACATCGACCATGTCGTGCTCGTCGGTGGCTCCACCCGTATGCCGGCCGTCTCCGATCTGGTTCGTGAACTGACCGGTGGCCGTGAGCCCAACAAGGGTGTCAACCCGGACGAGGTCGTCGCCGTCGGCGCCGCACTCCAGGCCGGCGTGCTCAAGGGTGAGGTCAAGGACGTTCTGCTCCTCGACGTCACGCCGCTTTCCCTCGGTATCGAAACCAAGGGTGGCGTGATGACCAAGCTCATCGAGCGCAACACCACGATCCCCACGAAGCGTTCCGAGACCTTCACCACGGCTGACGACAATCAGCCTTCGGTGCAGATCCAGGTCTTCCAGGGTGAGCGCGAAATCGCTTCGCACAACAAGCTGCTCGGCTCCTTCGAGCTCACCGATCTGCCGCCCGCCCCGCGTGGCGTCCCGCAGATCGAGGTCACGTTCGACATCGACGCCAACGGCATCGTGCACGTGACGGCGAAGGACAAGGGCACCGGCAAGGAAAACACGATCAAGATCCAGGACGGCTCCGGTCTGTCCAAGGAAGAGATCGAGCGCATGGTCAAGGATGCCGAGGCTCACGCCGAGGAAGACAAGGCCCGTCGCGAAGAGGCAGAGGTCCGCAACCAGGCCGAGTCGCTGGTCCACCAGACGGAGAAGTTCGTCAAGGAGCAGCGTGACGGTGAGAACGCGGGCAAGGTCTCCGAGGAGATCCTGACCAAGGTCGAGGCAGCGGTCAAGGACGTCAACGACGCCCTGGCAGGCACCGACATCGCTGCAGTGAAGACCGCAGTGGAGAAGCTGGGCACCGAGTCGCAGGCTCTGGGCCAGGCCATCTACGAGGCTTCCGCTGCAAACGAGGCCGGAAACACCGACGGCGCTGGCAATGACGACGACGTCGTCGACGCCGAGGTTGTCGACGAGCCCACCGACTCGGACAAGAAGTGACCTCGGACAACTCCGAGAACAACCCGGTCGACCCCGAGACCGGTGCACAGGGAGAGGCGGCGGGGGAATCCCTGCCGCCGCTCGACTCGGAAGACACAGGGGTAGTTCAGGAAGCAGAGTCGATCGTGGAGGAAGCATCCGCCACCGATCAGCTCGCCGAACGAACTGCGGATCTGCAGCGCTTGCAGGCGGAGTTCACCAACTACCGTCGTCGCGTCGAGCGTGACAAGCAGGTCATCAAGGAAACCGCGCGGGCTTCGGTCATCACCGAGCTCATCGGAATTCTCGACGACCTGGATCGCGCTCGGGCACACGGTGACCTGGAAACAGGTCCGTTGCGTGCGCTCGCGGACAAGCTCAACACGACCCTGACGGGTCTGGGTTTGATCGACTTCGGTAACGAGGGTGACGATTTCGATCCCGCGCTCCACGAAGCGGTGCAGCATGAAGGCGAAGGCCACGACCCCGTACTCGGGACGGTCATGCGCAAGGGTTACAAGCTCGGCGACCGGGTCCTTCGGACCGCGATGGTGGCCGTGACGGACCGGGTGGGCGACAAGCCTGCTGACGGTTCAGAGGAAGAAGCGAAGTAAGAGTGAGAGGAGGAGACGCCCAGTGAGTCAACGGGAGTGGATCGAGAAGGACTTCTACAAGGAGCTGGGCGTCTCGTCCACCGCCACGGCCGACGAGATCAAGAAGGCGTATCGCAAGCTGGCCCGGGATCTGCATCCCGATGCCAACCCTGACGACGCGAAGGCCGAAGAGCGTTTCAAGACAGTCAGCGAAGCTCATGCAGTGCTGTCCGACCCGGAAAAGCGCAAGGAGTACGACGAAGCCAGGCGTCTGTTTGCCAGCGGCGGCTTCGGCCCCCGCGCACAAGGCGGCGGTGGATTCAACCCCGGCGCTGGTGGTTTCGACATCAACGATCTGTTCGGCGGCGGCGCCGGTGGACAGGACTCGGGTCTCGGAGACATCTTCGGCGGATTGTTCAACCGTGGGGGAGCGGGCCAGCGAACAGCTGCGCCCAACCGTCCGCGTCGAGGCAAGGATCTCGAGACCGAGACGACGCTCGCCTTCCGCGAAGCAGCGCTCGGTGTCACCGTCCCACTTCGTCTGACCAGCCCGACGTCGTGCACCACGTGTCACGGCAGCGGCGCAAAGCCAGGCACCAGCCCGCGAGTGTGCCCGCATTGCAACGGAACCGGCGTAGTGAGCCGGAACCAGGGCGCTTTCGGATTCAGTGAGCCGTGTGACGATTGCCGGGGAACCGGCTCGATCATCGATTCGCCTTGCGAGGACTGCCACGGTAGCGGCGTCACCAATCGCACACGGACCATCACGGTACGGGTGCCTGCGGGCGTCAGCGACGGTCAGAAGATCAGACTCAAGGGCAAGGGCGAAGCGGGACTCCGCGGAGCTCCGGCCGGCGACCTGTTCGTCAACATCCGCGTCAAGCCGGACAGCGTCTTCGGCCGCAACGGTGACGACCTGACACTGACGGTTCCGGTGAGCTACGGCGAGCTGGTACTGGGAACGACACTGTCGGTGCCGACCTTGGACGGCCGTGTCGGAGTGAAGGTTCCGGCCGGAACGGTGGACGGGCGCATTCTGCGAGTTCGCGGACGTGGCATCCCCAAGCGTCCCGAGGGAGCTGGTGACCTTCTGGTCACCGTCAAGGTATCCGTCCCGCAGAAGTTGGACGACCCGGCGATCGAAGCGCTGAAAACCTATCTCGAAGCCGAGAAGGCGAGCGGGTTCGATCCACGGGCCGGGTGGGCCGGTGCATGATGACCGAGCGACCGCAGAATCAATGGGATGCGACGGTCGATCCTGACGCTCAGATCTTCGTGATCTCGGTGGCAGCCGAGTTGGCCGGAATGCATGCGCAGACCTTGCGTAACTACGACCGACTCGGTTTGGTCACCCCGCACCGAACCACCGGTGGCGGACGACGCTACTCCCCTCGTGATGTTGCGCTTCTTCGTGAAGTGCAACGGCTTTCGCAGGACGAGGGCGTCAACCTTGCCGGAATCAAACGGATCATCGAACTGACCAACCAGGTCGAGGCTCTGCAGCATCGCGTCCGCGAATTGGCCGAGGAGATCGCGAAAGTCCATGCGGGCTATCGCCGGGACCTCGTGCCGATCCCGCGCAACAACGCGTTGGTGGTTTGGAAGCCCCGCAACCAGCGGTAGTCGGACCTTACACAAACGGCTCCACGCCCTGTCGGATTCACTTCATCGAATCCGGCCGGGAGTGGAGCCGTTTTGGCATTTCCACCCAGCGGGAATCGGTCTGTCGAGGCCGCCCGAATGTGTATAGCGTCCGCTTCCATGACTCCACTTCAGTGCGTTTGACGTTATCCAGATCACATTCTATGCTCCAACCCAAGCAACTGCTTGCTAGATCATCAAGCGGGCGCTTGGTTGGCTGGTGCTCGAAATCAGGCGCGTCCACCGGCCGCCCCTTCTTTCGTCAGGTATTCGCCTGACGTTCGGTGCATACATGTGTTCTAGGAGTGCAGACATGAATCGTCGGCCCATTCTTGTTGCGGCAGTAGCCGTGACGGCTCTGGCTCTTGCAGGGTGTAGTGGTTCCTCGGAGTCCGACGGTGGCACGGATTCGCCGTACCGAGTGCTGCTGACCGGCGGGATCAGTGCACAGGGAGTCCTCGCCGCGAACTCGCAGACCTCGCTGCTGGCCACCAAGGCTGGCGTTCAGGTCCAGAACGAGGCCGGGGGAATCGGTGGCCGCCAGATCGAGCTCACCACGGTGGACGATGCGGGTGATGCAACCATCGCCGTCACCAAGCTGCGCGAAGCCATCAACTCGGGCAACAAGCCTGACCTCTACCTCAACTCGGGTCCTTCGTCGATCGCTGCTGCGGTTCTCCCGATCCTCAAGCAGAACAACATCCTCTCGTTGAGCATGGCACCATCGCCTGATTCGACGGACCCCTCGAAGTTCCCCCTGAACTTCGACCTGGCTCCGGGCGCAACCGACACAGCTCGCGGAATCTCCGAGTATGCAAAGACCAAGGGCTACAGCAGCGTCGGAGTGCTGCACGGCAGCACCGCCTACGGTGAACTGTTCGGCGAAGAGATGACCAGTGCACTCGAGAAGGTCGGTCTGAAGGCTGCCGGCAACGAGGAGTACGACGCTGCAGCGCTGGACATGACGGCTCAGTTGCAGTCGCTCAAGAATGCCGGTGCTGCGGCCATCGCCTTGGATGCGTACGGTGCTCCTCTCGGATACGTGTTGCAGAGCCTCGAGCGTCTCGGCTGGGATGTGCCGCTGGTCGGAAACACATCGGTGTCTGCCACCAACCTGATCGCGAACGACCCGCCGGCCGGTGTGCTTGGTACGCCCCAGGTGAAGAATCTTGTGACGCAGGTGTTCACCAGCACGGTGTTCGATCCGAACAACGCGCTCGTCACCACGATGGTGGACACGATGGCGTCGCTGGGCTCCATCCCGTCGACACTCATCCTCGCTGACAACTACGACGCATTCCCCCTCGTCGCAGCAGCAGCGGAGAAGGTCGGCAGTTCGACCGATCCGAAGAAGCTCGCCGAGGCGCTGGAAACCTCGGAGGTCCAGGAGAATGCCAAGACTGCCTTCCTCTCGCGATATAACTTCAGCTCCGATAACCACGGCCCGAATCCGGACACCAGTGAGTTGAAGTTCATCAGTCCGACGAAGATCCTCAACGGTCAGTTCGGAAACCCGGCTGCGTCATGACCATTCTGTGGTCCGGTTTGGCGCTCGGCGCGGT
The DNA here is from genome assembly GCF_030056735.1 of Rhodococcus sp. IEGM 1409. Taxonomy (GTDB): domain Bacteria; phylum Actinomycetota; class Actinomycetes; order Mycobacteriales; family Mycobacteriaceae; genus Rhodococcus_F. The sequence continues at coordinate 122,534 of NZ_JASHKN010000008.1, read as the reverse complement.
CTACGTGCTGGTTGCCATCGGGTACAACATCGTCTTCGTTTCCTCCAACACTTTCAACTTCGCTCAGGCTCAGCTGATGATGGTGGGCACCTTTGTCGCCTACACCGGTCTGGTGACACTGAAACTCCCCGTTCTCGTGGTGGCCGTCATGGCGACCGTGACCGTGATGCTCCTCGCCTCGGTCGAGGAGATAGTCGCGATCAGACCGGTGGCTGATCACCAGAACCAATTGGTGACGACGTTGGGCGTTGCGACTCTGCTCAACGGCGCCACCCAATTGATCTGGGGTAGTGAACCTCTCACCGTTCCGTTCTTCGGATCGAACGAACCGATCACCTTGCTCGGCGGCCGTACCTACCCGGTCGAGATCGCTCTGCTGGTTGCGGCGATCGCACTGGTCATCGGGTTGAGTTACGTCTCGAAGAAAACGATGACGGGTCTGGCTCTGATCGGTATCTCCGAGGATCGTGAAGCGGCGATGCTGCGCGGAGTCAACGTACGACGGTTGGCGTTGGGTGCGTTTGCCTTCTCGGGTGCCTTGGCCGGAGTCCTCGGACTGCTGGTCGGTCCCAAGACGTTTGCGGTTGCGACGTTGGGTGCCGCACTGGCGCTCAAGGGGTTCGTGGCGTTGGCGATCGGCGGGTTCGGCTCTCTGCCAGGCGCTTTGATCGGCGGGTTGACCGTCGGTCTGGTGGAATCGTTCACCGCCCTGTGGGCGGGGAGTCAGTACAGCAATATCGCCGTCTTCACGGTGCTGATCGTCATCTTGATGGTCAAACCTGCCGGCTTGTTCGGCAATGTCCGAGAACGGGTGGTGTGAGATGGTAAGTGCGTGGCGGACTTTCCGTTCCCTTCCGAGCTGGATCATCCCGCTGGTCCTGGCCGTGGTGATCTTGCTGCTCCCGATCCTCGGGCTCGATCTGTCGACATCACGGCAGATTCAATTGGCCTGCATCCTGGCGCTTGTCGTCAGTGGCCTGAACCTGAGCCTCGGCTTTGCCGGTGAACTGGCCCTCGGCCAGGCCGCTATGTACGCGGCAGGTGCTTACACCGCAGGTCTGATGTCCCAGGCCGGTCACACCGACATTCTGCTCCAGCTTGCTGCCTCCGGTGCGGTGGCACTGGCTGTCGGCATACTGACCGGTGTTCCCGGTCTGCGCCTGGGCAACTGGTCCCTGGCCATGACGTCGTTCTTCCTGGTGCTGCTGGTACCGGACGTACTGGCGATCTTCGGCGGCAAGACCGGCGGCCGAAACGGCCTCACCGGCATGGAGCCGCCGACGCTCTTCGGTTCCGAACTCGACACCCAGCAGTACTACATGGTGGTAGTCGTCGTGACGGTCCTCTGGTTCGCGGTCATGCGCAACCTGGTGGTCTCGCGCCACGGCATCGCGTTCCGCACACTCAAGCAGTCGCCGGTTCTGGCGTCGTCGCAGGGTGTGTCGGTGTTCCGGATGAAGCTGCTCGGTTATGCCATCGGCGCGTTCCCGGCCGGTCTGGCGGGTGCGCTGTTTGCCAACACCGACCTGTTCATCTCACCGGAGGCCTTCGGGTTCACCTTTGCCACAGCCGTTCTGGCGGCGTCGATCCTCGGCGGTGCGGCAAGTGTGTACGGCGCAGTAGTCGGTGCCGCGATCATGCAGCTCGGTCCCAACCAGTCGACGGCATTCCAGGAGTATTCGCTGATCTTCTACGGCGGCTTCCTGATCATCGGCGGTGTGCTGCTCTCCGGTGGTTTGACCAAGGTTGGGCGAGCGATCGTCTCGAAACTCGATCGCAAGGCCGGCTTGGGCGTTGTCGCTGCGAAGGAAAACAGCGGTGGAACACCGGAACTGGCACCGATCAACGGTGCGCGGTTGGTGGTCGAGGGAGTGTCCAAAGCCTTCGGTGGCAACCAGGCACTCAATGCGGCAACTCTGACTGCAGAAGCCGGTAAGGTCACCGCGTTGATCGGGCCGAACGGTTCAGGCAAGACGACCATGCTCAACATGATCTGCGGTTTCTACACCGCGGATGCGGGCGTGATCACGATCGGTGACACGGTCGTCTCGCAGTCGTCGCCGCACAAGGTGGCGCGCGTGGGTGTGGCGCGGACGTTCCAAACTCCGACGATTCCGGAGAACATCACGGTTCTCGAAGCAGTTGCATCCGGACGCTATTCGGTGCACCGCGCGTCGATGGCGTCGGCCGTGCTTCGCCTGCCCAGCTTCCGCAAGATCGCGAAGGCCGACCTAGTCGAGGCCGAGCGTGTCCTCGAACTCGTGGGGATGTCGCACTTGCGCAACGAGATCGCGACTTCGCTGCCCCTGGGCATGCGTCGTATGCTCGAAGTTGCTCGCGCCGTCATCGCCGAGCCGAGGGTCGTCCTCTTCGACGAGGTGGCGTCGGGGCTCGACGAAGACGAACTCGAACGCCTGGCAGATCTGATCCGGGTACTGCGAGATGCCGGGGCCACAGTGGTGTTGGTGGAGCACAACTTCCGCCTCGTGCTCTCGTTGGCCGACGAAATAGTCGTGCTGGCACAGGGTCAGGTGATCGCCACCGGCGATGCAGCGACCATCGAACATCACCCGCGCGTGTTGAGAGAGTATCTCGGAGTCAAGTCCGGTGACGAAGAAGCGCTTCTCGAAGAAATCGGCGCAGTAGACCATCAGACCAGCGAGGTGAAGTGATGGAACCGATTCTCGAGGTCCGGAACCTGCAGACCGGGTACGGCGATCTGCGCGTCGTCTGGGATGTGTCGTTCGACGTCTATCCCGGTCAGGTAACCGCTCTGCTCGGACGCAACGGCGCAGGCAAGACGAGCACGCTGCGCGCACTGTCCGGGCTCAACAAAGTGGCCTCGGGGACCGTCGAGATGGACGGCGCCGACATCACCGGAGTTCCCGCGCACAAGCGGGTGCGGCAGGGGATGGCGTACGTGCAGGAGGGCAAGCGGGTCTTTCACAAGCAGACCGTCGAGCAGAACCTCCTGCTCGGCGGGTACACCCGCAAGGTGGGGCGCAGCGAGCTCATGGAGTCCGTCGAGTCCATGTACGAGATGTTCCCGATCCTGGGGGAGAAGCGTTCGCTTCCCGCCGGTTCCATGTCGGGCGGTCAGCAGCAGATGCTCGCGATCGGTGCAGCATTGATGGCGCAGCCCCGATTGCTCTTGCTTGACGAACCTTCGGGCGGGCTGGCTCCCGTGATTGTCGGCGAGGTGATGGACCGCGTCCAACAGCTCAAGGAAACCGGACTGGCGGTCCTGCTGGTGGAGCAGGCAGTGGAGGCCGCGATGAGCGTCGCCGATCACGTGACAGTCCTCGACATCGGCAAGGTGGTTCTCGACGCCGACGCCAAGGACATCGACGACCTCGCGGTTCTCAAGGACGCGTACTTCGGACGCATCTGAACAGCAGTGACGACTTCAGCCCGGCCGCCTCGGCCGGGCTGAAGTCGTTTCCCGCTCCGTGGCACGGGTACTAGCCGGCTCGGGTCCATCGATCTACCGTCCTGCAAACAACTCCCGCGAGAGGCAAACTCGATGACCACTGCTCCCGACGTGCTCGCCCCCGCGAAGCTCGGCCCGGTGACCCTTCGAAATCGAATCATCAAGTCCGCGACATTCGAAGGCAAAACTCCCGACGCCCTGGTCACCGACGAGCTGATCGAGTTCCATCGTCGCCCAGCCGCCGGCGGAGTCGGGATGTCCACCGTCGCATACTGCGCTGTCGCACCGGAAGGGCGCACCGAATACGGCCAGCTGTGGATGCGGCCCGAAGCCCTCCCCGGACTGCGACGACTCACCGATGCCATTCACGCCGAAGGGGCAGCAGCGTCGGCGCAGCTAGGGCATGCCGGTCCGGTGGCAAATCAGAAGTCGACAGGTCTGCCTGCGCTGGCGCCGTCGAGTTCGTTCAATCCGTTGAGCATGAAGATGATTCGCAGCGCCAGTACAGCGGACATCGCCAGAATTGCTGCGGCACATGGCAGCGCCGCGCAACTTGCCGTCGAGGCAGGGTTCGACGCCGTCGAGATCCACTTCGGTCACAACTATTTTGCGAGTTCGTTCCTGAGCCCGAAACTCAACCGTCGTAAGGATTCCTACGGCGGGTCACTGGAGAACCGGGCTCGCGTCGTACTCGAAACTGCGCGCAGCGTACGCGATGCCATTGGCGACAAGATCGCGATCTTGGCCAAGCTGAACATGGACGACGGTGTGCCAGGCGGATTCTGGGTCGACGAAGCAATCCAGGTGGCGCAGTGGCTCGAAGCATCCGGAAGCGTCGACGCGCTCGAGTTGACGATGGGTAGCTCGCTGCTCAACCCGATGTACCTGTTCAAAGGCGATGCGCCGATCCGCGAGTTCGCCGCCGCGATGCCGCAACCAGTTCGACTCGGCGTGCAGTTGGTGGGCAAGAGCATGTTGCATACCTATCCTTACAAGCCGCTGTTCATGCTGGAAGAGGCTCGACAGATCCGTGCTGCGGTGAAGTTGCCGCTCGTGCTCCTCGGCGGTGTCACGGACAAAGCGGGTATGGATACGGCGATGGCGGAGGGATTCGAGTTTGTCGCCATGGCGCGGGCGCTGCTCAGAGAACCGGATCTGGTCAATCGGATCGCAGCCGAACCCGATACTCATTCACTGTGCATCCACTGCAACAAGTGCATGCCCACGATCTTCAGTGGCGCCCGCTGCGTGTTGGTCGAGCGGGTCTAGGGGCCGGCACACACCACGTCCCGACATCCATGTGGATACCGGGTCGTGGGCCGTAGCGAAACAAGTGTGTTTGATTCAGCCGATCTGGTTCAGTTCTGTGTGAAGACGTCGTACGACGCGTTCATCGTGGGGTAGCCCGTGGCCATGTAATCGGTGAGGATGACGTGCGTCGGGTCGCCGATGATGCGAGTCCCGTCGAGAGTGGGGTTGCCGGCGTAGTTGTTGGCCGCCATGACGGTCTGTACACCGTCGGCCACGTTGTAGGTGACGTCGACGCCGATACCGCGGGGATCGCTGCTGTAGGCGGTGACGATTTCGGTTGTGTGCGGGGCCAGGTAGGAGCGAGGACCGTTGATCCACTGTCCGTAGGGGTTGGACGCGCTGTCCAGCAGCATCGGGTTGTCGGTGTTGTTGGTGATCGTCATGGCAACCGTCGGGCCGTCGGTCGGCATGGTGCCGGCGTTGGCGACCGCTGCGGTTCCCAGTGCGGTTCCGCCGACAGCGAGGGCGATCGCGGTGACTGCTACGAAGCGAGTGGTGTTGGTACGCATGATGTCTGCTCCTGGGATGGTGTGTGGTTGCCGTTTTCGGCGATGAATCAATCTTGTCGCGATTGAGTGCTGCTGTATGTCCGCCGACGGGGCCTTGGCGGGGTTGAATCGTCTGTCCCCCGATCGGGGGAGGCGCAAGTGCTCGCATTGCTGGTACGGGCGTGAGAAAGTGAGCAATGCGAGAAGGCGCGAAGCCGCTGGCCGGCAAGGTTTCCGTGGTGGTCGGCGACGATCATCCGTTGTTTCGTGAGGGCGTGGTTCGGGCTCTGACCGGCAGTGACAGCATCAATGTCCTGGGCGAGGCCGACGACGGCGCAGCTGCGCTCGCAATGATCCGCGAACTACGCCCGCAGGTCGCGCTGCTCGATTTCCGGATGCCGCACCTGGATGGAACTCAGGTCGCGGCCGCAGTGGTTCGAGACGAGCTTCCGACGCGGGTGCTACTGCTCAGCGCTCACGACGAGTCATCTGTCGTCTATCAGGCTCTGCAAGCGGGTGCTGCAGGATTCCTGCCGAAGGAATCCACCCGCGCCGAGATCGTGAGCGCCGTGCTCGACTGTGCTGCGGGTCGAGATGTGTTGCCGCCCAGCATCGCTGCCGGATTGGTGGGAGAGGTTCGGCGTCGCAGTGAACCGTCCGGCCCGACGCTCAGTGCCCGCGAACGTGAGGTCCTCGGATTGATCGCGCAGGGCGCCAGCATCCCAGCCATCGCCTCTCAGCTCTTTCTCGCGCCCTCCACCGTCAAAACCCACGTGCAGCGCCTCTACGAGAAACTCGGAGTCAACGATCGAGGCGCCGCCGTCGCCGCCGCGATGCGGCAGGGTCTGTTGGAGTGAGCAGGCGTCACCGGAGCACGTACGTGACGTTCATGGCCGGGTAACCCGAGGTCATCGTCACCGTGACGTCGTGGCCGTCGGGGGCATACGTTCCGCCGGCATCCGCCCTGGTCTTCGAGTTGGTGGCGCTGAAGACAAAAACTCCACCGTCGTCGGAGCGGTACGTGAGCACGATGGGGAAGTCGTTCTGGTTCTTGCTGGTGGCGACAACGTTCACGTTCATGTTCGGGAGGATGTAGTCGGCCGGCGGGACGACCCAGTCGCCGTTCGGGTTCGATGCGTCGACCAGATACAGCGCTCCGCGGCCCGAATTGCTGATCATCGCCGTCGTGACGGACGTGTCGGTTATCGACTTCACAGCGTTCGCACCGGCGGCGCGGGCGACCAGAGCCGCCATGCTGAGGCCGGAAAAGGTAGCTGCTTCGGGTCGAATTGTGTTGGTGCTCATGATGTTTCTCCTCGGTTTTGTCGGTCTCGGTGACCGTGTGTTTCGGTGATGAGATAACTATGGCCCCCAATTCCCTTCGGGTCTGTCCGCCTACCGGTCCGAGTGCTGGACGACATCGATGTCCCCCGATCGGTGGACAGCAGCGCTCTGGCCCACCCAGTGTCATGGGGTGGAGGCTCCGCCCACCCAGTGTCATGGGGTGGAGGCTCCGCCCACCCAGCGGGAGAACCCGTTCCTCTGCCAACCAACCCACTCGTAGCGTGGCCACCATGACCGATCCTGACTTCTCCACCGCACCACTCGACGTCGTAGTCATCGGCGCCGGCGTCGCCGGCATGTACGCCATGCACCGACTTCGTCAGCAGGGGCTGCGTGTCCACGGCTTCGAGGCGGGCTCCGGAGTGGGCGGAACGTGGTATTTCAACCGTTACCCGGGCGCACGATGCGATGTCGAGAGTTTCGACTACTCCTACTCGTTCTCCGAAGAGCTGCAACAGGATTGGGACTGGAGCGAGAAGTACGCGGCGCAGCCCGAGATCCTTTCCTACCTCGATCACGTTGCCGATCGCTTCGACCTGCGCAGTGGGTTCACTTTCGATACTCGTGTTCAGAGGGCACAGTTCGACGAGGGCTCGTCGACGTGGCGAGTGCAAACCGACGGCGGTCACGACGTCACCTCGCGCTTCGTTGTCTGCGCCACCGGCAGCCTTTCGACCGCGAACGTCCCGAACATTGCAGGTCGGGAGAGTTTCGGCGGCGAGGTGTTCCACACCGGCTTCTGGCCGCACGAGGGCGTCGATTTCACCGGCAAGAGAGTCGGGGTCATCGGCACCGGATCGTCGGGCATCCAGTCCGTCCCTCTGATCGCCGAGCAGGCCGATCACCTCTTTGTGTTCCAGCGGTCCGCGAATTACAGTGTGCCGGCCGGAAACACGCCTCTCGATGACAATCGACGCGCCGAGATCAAGGCCGACTACGCAGAGCGTCGAGCGCAGTCCAAGCGCAGTGGCGGCGGATCACCGTTCGTCTCGGACCCGCGCAGTGCACTCGAGGTGTCCGAGGCCGAGAGAAACGCGGCATACGAGGAGCGGTGGAAGCTCGGCGGTGTTCTGTTCGCCAAAACCTTCGCAGACCAGACCAGCAACATCGACGCCAACGCGACGGCGGCAGCATTTGCCGAGGCCAAGATCAGATCGGTGGTCGAAGATCAGGCCATCGCAGACCTGCTGATCCCGAACGACCACCCCATCGGGACCAAGCGAATCGTGACGGACACCGACTACTACCAGAGCTACAACCGCGACAACGTGAGCCTGGTCGATCTCAAGAGCGCACCGATCGAGGCAATCGACGAGGCCGGGATCAAGACGACCGACTCACACTACGAACTCGACGCATTGGTGTTCGCCACCGGTTTCGACGCGATGACCGGGGCACTCGACCGCATCGAGATCCGTGGACGCAGCGGCGAGACCTTGCGAGAGAGTTGGCACGCAGGCCCGAGAACATACCTCGGGTTGGGCATGCACGGCTTCCCGAACCTGTTCATCGTCACCGGGCCGGGTAGCCCGAGTGTGCTGTCCAACATGATTCTTGCTGCCGAGCAGCACGTCGACTGGATCGCCGACGCGATCGACCATCTCGATTCCAACGGCATCGACACCATCGAACCGAGCGCCGAAGCTGTGGACAACTGGCTCGAGGAATGCTCGCGTCGGGCGTCGGCAACGCTGTTTCCGTCCGCGAACTCCTGGTACATGGGAGCCAACATCCCGGGAAAGCCGAGGATATTCATGCCCTTCATCGGAGGCTTTGGTGTCTACTCCGACATCTGTGCAGACGTGGCAGCCACGGGATACCGAGGCTTCGAGCTGAACAGTGCGGTGCACGCATGAGCCGGCTGGAGGGTAAGCGGGTACTGGTGACAGGTGCGGCCGGCGGGATGGGTCGCTCACACTGCGAGCGTCTCGCCGAAGAAGGCGCGTCCGTGATCGCGTTGGATGTCGTGCAGGCAAAGTCAGAGCTGGAGGAGACCGCCCAGGCGGTACGCGAGCGTGGAGGCTTGGCGGTCACCGGCGTCGCGGACATCCGAGACTTCGAAGATCTCGCCGCGGTAGTCGCCGATTGTGTCGCCGAACTCGGCGGGTTGGACGTCGTGGTCGCGAATGCAGGCGTGTACGACACGCCGGGACCGTCGTGGACCATCGATCCTACGGTGTGGAACCGCTCGCTCGACGTCAATCTGACCGGGGCGTGGCACACCGTCAAGGCCTGTGTTCCGCACTTCGGCGACGGTGGATCCGTCGTTCTGGTCAGCTCGACAGCGGGAATCAAAGGTATTGCCGGAGCGAGTCATTACAGCGCCGCCAAGCACGCCGTGGTGGGTCTGGCCAGAACGCTGGCCAACGAGTTGGGCGCGGAGGGCATTCGCGTCAACTCCGTGCATCCGGGTTCGGTACGTACCCCGATGATCATCAACGAGCGAGTGTTCGCGAACCTGTGCCCGGACATCGAGAATCCCACGGAAGCAGACGCCGCTGCAGTACTGAGCGCACGCAACCTGTTACCCGTTCCCTGGGTCGATCCGGTGGATGTCAGCAATGCCGTCCTGTTTCTCGCATCCGCGGAGTCCCGCTACATGACCGGCTGTCAGTTGGTGGTCGACGCCGGCCTGACCCAGAAAGTGTGAATTGATGACTTCTCGATTGGAAGGCAAGATCGCGCTGATCACGGGTGCGGCACGAGGAATCGGCAGGGCTCAGGCCGTGCGATTCGCCGAAGAAGGTGCGGACATCATCGCGATCGACGTGTGCGCGTCGGTGGAAACGACAGTCACCCCGCCCGCGTCGGAATCCGATCTCGCCGAGACGGTAGCCCAGATCGAGGCACTGGGGCGAAAGGTCGAATCTGCGGTAGTGGACGTTCGGGATCTCGAGGCACTACGCAGCGCGGTGGACTCGGGGGTCGAAGCGCTCGGTGGACTCGACATCGTGTGCGCTACAGCTGGTATCACGTCCTCCGACGGGGCTCTGACGATGTCGGAAACGATGTGGCAGACCATGTTGGACGTGAACCTGACCGGGGTGTGGCACACCACGACGGTTGCGGCTCCACACTTGATCGAGCGAGGTGGGGGATCGATGACACTCACCAGTTCCATCGCCGGACTGCGGGGACTGGTCGGGGTTGCGCACTACACAGCGGCCAAGCACGGTGTAGTCGGTCTGATGCGCTCGCTGGCAAAGGAATTGGCGCCGTACAACGTGCGGGTCAACACCGTCCATCCCACCAACGTCGACACCCCGATGATCCAGAACCCGTTGGTGCGCGGCAAGTTCCGCCCAGACCTCGAGAACCCTACCCGCGAGGAATTTGCTGCCGCGGCGATGACGATGAACATGCTCGCCATTCCGTGGATCGAACCGGTGGACGTAGCGAATGCGGCTCTGTTCTTGTCGTCCGACGAGGCCCGCTACATCACGTCGGTCGCCCTGCCGGTGGATGCGGGGAGTTCGTCCCGCTGAAGTTTTGAATAGCTGAGGTTTGTCGCGCTGGGTTCCGCCACGGTGTGTAGCGTCGGTTTCACCTAACCGAAAGGCGCACACCGTGGCGGAACGACGCTATCTGGAAGTCACCGTCGGGACCAACATCGTCATGGTCCTCGACCACCGCACGGTGGAGGTCTTCGACCGCACCGCCGCCAGCACGAGCGAAGTGGCTCGCTGGCACGTCGAACACATTGCGGTGAAGGCGAAACCGTCGAAATCGGGATTGAAGCTCACCATTGGAAACCGGCTCGCCGACGACTCCATCGCGGTAGCGGGTCCACGGGCATCGCTCACCGTTCCGCCGGAGAATGAAGCCGCCGTCGTCGCGTTCTTCGACGAGGTCAAGGCCGCTCGGGTGTGAATCGACAGACAACCTTCGGGGCCGATGATTCGATTTCTCTCATCGAGCACGTCGTACGGTGCCACGAAGATCGCGTCGGACGCACGATTGTCGGGATCTCGGGAATCGAGGCGTCCGGAAAATCGACGATTGCAGATGAGTTGGCTGACGGTATCTCGACTTCGGGCCATGACGTCGTCACGATCCGTGGCGACGAGTTCTCGACTGCGAAAGCCATACGAAACAACAATCCTGACGCGGTGCGTGGCTACCTCGAGGATGCGTACGACTATTCGAACCTCAGCCGTCGTGTACTTGTGCCGCTGCGGTTGGCCGAAGTCACTGGTATTTCCTACGTCTCGACTGATCCGGAGACAGACGAAGCGGTGGTATCGAAGTCCCGAGTCCCCGATCGTGCCATCGTGGTCGTCGAGGGAGTGCTGCTTTTTCGTGGACTGATGCGAGATCAGTTCGACCTACGAATCTGGGTTGAAGCCAGCTTCGACGAGTCCTTGCGGCGTGCGAAGGTACGCCCGCGCGATGTGAGCTATTACGGGACCGCCGAGGCGATAGCGTCCCGCTACGAGTCACGTTTTCATCCTGCCCAGCGAATTCATTTGCGCGACGACCGACCGCAACTGACGAGCCATCTGATCGTGCGTAGTTATTGATTCAGTAGTTATTGATTCAGTAGTTATTGATACAAAGGGCCTGTGCCGTCGGAATTGGCGCGCGCGGCAGCATGGGCGCCGGCAACCCGGCCGAATGCGAAGGCATCGGCCATATGGAATCCACCGCCCTTCGCCGCGCTGTACGTGGAACTGACGGCGCCCGCCGCATACAGTCCAGCAATCGGATTGCCGGGTGAGCGAGAAACGTACTGTTCAGCAACGTGATTCGGCACAGAGTGCGTACCGCTATCGCAAGCGGTCTCCAACGTGATCGGGCGAGAGCATGACCGGCACGTTCGGGTGCGAGTTGTCGATGACGCAGTCGGCTCGGGTCCAGGGTTTTGCAGCGGCGAAGTAAAGTCCCTGGCCGCCGACATATCTGTTCATCGAAGGATGATCCGGATCTGCATTTGTTCCGTCGCGAAGGTTCATACGCTGAGCGGTGATCCCGAAGGGCACATCGAGAAAGATCGAATAGTCCCATCGGGAAGCAAGTTCGTCGCGGAGTAGGAAGAGTCCTTCGACGAGGATGATCGCATCGTCGGCTGCGTACAGGTCCGCCTCGCTGTCCCGCCGTTGTCTGTACTCCCGGCTTCCTCCCGGCGTCAGTGGGTCGAGAACATGGCGTTCGAGGGCGTCGTAGTCGTAGCTGTCGAGCCAAAAGCCTTGCGGGGATTGCCGACCTCTGCGATGACGAATCTCCGGCGGATTGAGGAAGTCGTCGACGTGAATCACGATGACGGGGCGTGCATTCAGCTGTGCCGCGAGGCTTTTCGTGAAGGTCGTCTTCCCGCTCCCGTCGACGCCGTCGATCGCGACGAGAGGCGAGCCGCGCAACGCCGATATTTCGGCGGCTAAGGTTTCGAGGACCGACGCAGTACTCATCGATCAGTTCTTACAGCACTCGCAGCTACACGAAGAGGCCCCGTGTCGTACAAAACTCGGTGGCCGTCTTCGAGAACGCGCCGCGTGCCCCCGTCGAGCGGAACGTCCGCCCAGCTTTCGGTCGCGAAATTCAGTTCGACGAGAAGACCGGACCGCAGGCGGAAGCGTCGCTCTCGGACCGGACCCCAGCTCGCTGCTCGGACGAAATGCGCGTCGGGACGGATCTGCACGAACCAGCCTTCATTGGCGAGTGCCTCCGGGTTTTCGGCCAGGATCATCAGATCGAGATCACTCGCCATACGTTCCTTGCCGTGCGCGTACGACCTGACCAGCACTACAGCCTTGACGCCGTCATGTTCATCGGCCCACCGTGCGACTTCGACGAGCAGCGCATTCACCGCACGTCTTCGCCCCTTCAATCGTGCTGACATGAAGGGTATTTTTCCTCACGAGAGGTTTGTCGATCGTGTTCCGTCCCATATCCTCGAGAAGTCTCATGACAACCAGGAAGGGATGAGTATGTCCAAGGCAGTATCGGCAGGTCTGGCTGTTGGTGCGATGGTCCTTGTTGCAGGCTTGATCTGGACTGGGTTTCCCCTCGATGCGTATTCGATTGTCGCCGCGATCTTTGCAATCTGCGGTGGATTCATCACTTGGATCTACGTACGCGCAAACGAAGAGAGCGCCGGAGACGCAACGACGAAAGAAAGAAGTCGATGAAGACGATCATCGTGTGCACCTCTGTCTCCCACGGCAATACTCGGCGGATCGCCGACGTCATCGGCGAAGTTCTCGATGCTCGCGTGGTCGAACCTGGCGACATCGACGCCGGGGAGCTCGCCGACTACGACCTCGTGGGCTTCGGCTCCGGCATCTACCTACGCTCGTACCACGAAGACCTACGTTCGTTCATCGGGGCGCTCCCCGAAGAACGCCGATCCAAGGCATTTGTCTTCGCCACCAGTGGTTTTCCCGACAAGGGGATTCATCGCTTCTCGCGTCCGCTGGTTCAGTTGCTCGAGCAGAAAGGCTTCGATGTGGTCGCGGCCTTCTCGTCCCGTGCGTGGGATACGTATTTCCCGTTCAAGCCGTTCGGCGGTATCCGGAAGGGGCGGCCGAACGCCGACGACTTGGATTCGGCGCGCACGTTCGCCGAAGTGCTACGCGGAAGCGTTCAGGACAGCTTGCCCGGCACCGGGTAACTGCGAAGGCTCATCTCGAGCTCTCCGGCGTCGGCAAGGTCGTTGATCGTCTGACGTAGAGCGCCACACGTTCGCTGAGCGTTGGCACGGCTGTTCGCGCGCCCCAACTCCGGGCACACTTCCTGCGACTCTTCGAGCCATTGGACGCTGGTGTGCGCGTCGCTGTACTTCTCGACCAGGACACGATTTCCGCAGTTGCGGCAACTGACCTGCAGCATCAGCGTGCAATCAGATCGGCCGGTGACCAGAAGGCACGCATGCTCGTGATCTTTGCGTCCGCATCGAAAGTCATGACGTCGATGGGTTCGACCTCGTAGACCTGATCGCCCACCGGCGTGACGACGCGGAAGTGGAAGGCCGCGCTGGATCCGCTCACCCGCAGGGTAAGCAGTTCCGTCTCTTGCGAACCGCCCTCGAGAGCGCCGTAGAACTCGGTGATCGCAGCCTTGCCGACGCGGGGTTCGCTGCCGACCGGGTCTTCGAGCGTCGCGTTCTCGGCGTAGAGGGCGGCGATGTCCGCTGACGATCCGCGAGCCACGGCGTCGAGGTAGGTGATAACCGTCGCCGTGATCGCGGCCGTGGTGTCTGGTTCGAGAGTGGTCATCGAGTTAGTCCGATCAGTCGAGAAGTTCAGGGTCTGACAACTACTTCGGACGCTATCGGTGCTGTCTCGATTCGGCGCCGCAATCTCCCACGCAGCGGGACGGACGCAACAAACTCAGGCGTCGAAGCGTCCGAATCCACCGCGGTAGAACAGAAGCGGACCGTCGTGGCGCAGCACGTTCAGATCGGTGATGCGTGCGACGACGATCGTGTGATCACCGGCGTCGTGCTCTTGCTCGACCGTCGCCTCGATGCGGGCGAGCGCGCCGCTGAGCGCCGGAGCACCGTTGCCGGCGGCATCCCACTCGATGCCGAGGAACTTGTCGGTTCCTCCGCGTGCGAAGGCGGAACACATGTCCTGCTGATCGTGGGCGAGAACGTTGATGCAGAGAGTTCCGGATTCACGAAGCTTCGGCCAACTCGTCGACGTCTTCGCCGGGCAGAACGAGAGCAGTGGGGGATCGAGCGATACCGAGACCAGGGACTGGCAGGTGAAGCCCAGCGGTGAATCTCCGTCGTGAGCGGTGATGACGGTGACGCCGGTGCAGAAATTGCTCATCACGTTGCGAAGTGTGCGCCCGTCCAGAACTGGCGGCTCGGCGTTTTCCACGGACATGTCGTCTCCTTGTTCAAACTCTGCAAACAACTTCAGAAGCAACGATGTGTGGCGTCGCGGCCGTAATCCAGCGGCAGTCCCACTCAATGGCAGTAATGCCGTCTCTGCCCGGAATCGGACCGCCGAGTGCCACGTGAAGGGGTCTCACACAAATTTGATCCCGCTCAGCGGTCCGTTCGGATTCTACGAACCAGCAAATCACCAGTGATTGTTAGACTTCGGGCATGTCCGAACCTGATGACGTGTCCCGAGGACTTCCCGCTACCAGCTGGGCAGTGCTCGGAATGCTCACGTTCGGGGAGGAACTGACCGGAAACGATCTGAAGAAGTGGGCCGACTGGAGTGTCGGCTTCTTCTACTGGAGCCCGTCCATCAGTCAGGTCTACGCAGAGCTGAAGAAGCTCGAAAGCATCGGGTTCGTGGAGTCCCGGGTCGTCTCCGAGCCGGGGGTACGGGGAAAGCGCCTCTACTCGATCACCCAATCAGGAACCGACGCCGTCCGGACGTGGTCACGCGAGGCGCCGGTGGAAGTTCCGGTGCTCAAGCACGGCGTGATGCTGCGTCTGTGGATGGGACACCTCAACGAGCCCGAGCGGCTGAAGGCCCTGGTGGAAGCCCACATCGCCAACGTCGAAGAGCAGATTCGACGTGCGAAACTCCACGCCGATCATGCCGAGAACGAGCCGGCCTGGTCGTTCCCGGTCATGACGTTGCGCTGGTCGGAGCGTTACTTCCGAGCAGAGATCGAACTTGCTCGCGAACTTCTCGAAGACATCGATCGTGCGTCCGCCGAGTACGCGAATGTCGCCGAGCACGATCGACTGGGATCGCCGTTGCCCTCGACGCCTGGCAGATGGAAGAACGTCGAGGAGTACGTGTTGGCGCTCGAGCAGGCCGGGCTCACCGGTAACGGCTCGAGTATCTGAGTCAGGCCCCGGCTGCGGTCGGCATGTTGCGCAGCAGGTGACGACGCTGCAATGTCGGAGTGACGCTCAGCGATCCGCCGTCGATGCCTCGCCAGATGGCAGCGGCTGCCATCCGAACCGGTGCTGCGCTGACGTGGTCGAGGCGGAGAGCCTTCGACGGCGCGCAGATGGATACCGCGGCAACAGCGCGCCCGATAGGGCCGATCGGTGCCGCGAGACAGCTGAATCCCGGTAGGCCGTTTCCGGTTTCGAATGCGACCCCGGATTCGCGGATTCTGGCGAGGTGCGGCAGTGCGTAGCCCGAGGACTTCGGCGAACCGAACGCGAGCAGTGCCTGACCGATTGCAGTGGTTTCGGCCCGGCGTCGACCACCCACACGCGTCGGCACCGCGGCTGCGAGGCGTCCGCCGATCTTCTCCATGTAGACCACATCGGGCCCGTCGAGGATGCCGAGGTGAACCACGAAACCGGTGACGCGGTAGAGCTCGTGGAGAAGCGGCATGGCTGCAGCGTGGAGGCGGTCCTGATGAACTGCGAGCGATCCCAGTTCGACGAGGCGCATACCGAGTTCGTAGTCGCGGCCGTCGCGACGCAGCCAACGCATCGAGACCAGACGTTCGAGCATGCGGTGGGCAGACGAGCGGGGAAGGCCCGTGCTCCGAACAACTTGAGCGAGCGTCAACCTGCCGGGACCGTCGAAGGCGTCGAGAACCAGCGAGACGCGATCGAGAATTGCCGTCGGGGCCGAATCGCCGCCTAAAGCATCCACAGCCTGCAGTGTCATCGTGTACCTCACTTCTCTTAGAGCTCCACAACCAGTGAACTGGCTATTTCAATTAGAAATAGTGTCATAGAGTTGCCTATTTGTGAAGTGGATCACCGGTCTGTTTTCGGGCGCGTCACCTTGGAAACGAGGAAGGGGGCTTGCGCGAATGCTCGCGCAAGCCCCCTCTGTTCCCCTATCGGCAGGTGCTACATCGCCACCGGCAGGTACTACATCGCCGCCGGCAGGTACTACATAGCTGCCAGCGGTTCGCTTCCGGACCAGTCGTGGCCCCAGTAGCTGTCAGCGGTGATTTCCTCGGAGGAGTACGAGTCCTGATCCACCTTCGCGCCTTCGGTACCGAACTCGATGTCCCAGCCGCCGGGAGCGCGGACGTAGAAGGAGATCATCTTGTCGTTGGTGTGACGACCCAGGGTCGACGACACGGAGAACCCGTCCTTCATCACTCGGTCGAGTGCCTGGCCGACAGCGTCGAGGGTGTCCACCTCGACCATGATGTGAATCAGGCCGGGTGCGCCGCCGTGCGGTGCCGGGCACAGGGCCAAGCTGTGGTGACGCTCGTTGACGCCCATGAAACGGATTCGCAGCGGCCCGAATTCGGGCGGGGCCGGCAGACGGAAAGCGCCGCGCGGGTAGAAGCCGAGCACCTCGGTGTAGAAGTCGAAGCTCGCAGCGCTGTCCATCACCGGGAGCACAACGTGGCCGAGACCCTGTGAGCCGGTGACGAATCGAGCGCCGAAGGGCGTCACGACCGGGCTGTGATCGAGGATCGCTCCGTGAAAGACCTCGATGGCTGCTCCGCCGGGATCGGTGAAGGCGATGACCTCTTCGACCCGTCGAGCGTCGGCATCGGCGAGCGAGAGCTGCTCCACCTCGGTGCCGTTCTTCTCGAGCACTTCCTGAACGCGGCGCAGTGCGGCGTGATCGGCGACCTCCCAGCCGATGTTGACGATCTCGTCGCGCTCACCCTCGACGACGACGATGCGCGCAGCGCGCTCGTCGAGCCGCAGGTACAGTGCATTCTCGTCCGGCCCACTACCCTTGGCGAAGCCGAGAACGTCGAAAGCGAAAGTGCGCCAACGTGCCATGTCGTTGGTCGAGATCTTGACGTAGCCAAGTCCCTTGATGTCAGTGTGTGTCATCGTGTCTTGTTCCTGTCGATTTCTTGTGTCGAAGTCTGATCAGATCATCGCCCGCAGCGGACCCTGCGGGTCGGCGCCGAGGCGGCTCAGTGAGGCGGCGTGGAATACGGTGCCCGGTACGTGAATTGCGTGATGTTGCCCGGCGTGAGCATCGCGCCAGAATCGCTGGAGCGGCTTGTCCATCCGCAGTGCGTTGCCGCCGCAGCGTGGGTAGACCTGATCGATCGCGTTGATCGCGCGCCAGGCGGCCTGCACCTGAGTCTGACGTCCCTCGGCGCGCTGCTCGAAGGTCACTTCCTTGCCGGCGTCCACTCGATCCCACATGCGGTCGACGTTGGCGAGCAGAGTGTCGCGCGCTGCCCGGATGTCGGCAGTTGCCTGACCGATGGCGAACAAAGTGTACGGATCGTCCTTGACCGCAGTGCCTTGCGCGTTGATGCGATCGGCCTGGTACTCGTTGGCGTGGAAGAGCATTCCCTCGCAGATGCCGATCGTGGCGGCGGTGATACCGAGGGGGAACATGTTCGACCACGGCATCAGGTACAGCGTCTCGGTGCGTCCGTACTTGCGCACTGCCGTGCCGTCGATGACCTCGTCGCAGTCCATGACGCGGTAATCGGGGACGTACGCATCCTTGACCACGAGGTCTTTGGAGCCGGTGCCGCGAAGTCCCATGACATCCCACGAATCTTCGATGATCTCGTAGTCGGTGCGCGGAATGATGACATGGAGCATGCGCGGCGGCATCTCCATGTTGCCGTCCTTGTCACAGGCCATCGCGCCGAGAAATGCCCAGTCGCAATGGTCTGTGCCGGAAGAGAACTGCCAGCGACCGGAGAACTTGTAGCCGCCGTCGGTCGGGATACACATTCCGCCGGGCATGTACGGCGAGGCCATCCAGGTATCGGGATCCGATCCCCAGATCTCCTGCTGCACCTTGGGGTCTGCGAACGCAAGCTGCCACGGGTGAACTCCGACGATCCCGTGTACCCAGCCGGCCGAAGGATTCAGCGAAGCCATGCGCATGACGGTCTCGGCGAATTCGCGAGGATGCGCCTCCATGCCGCCGTGTTCCTTGGGTTGCAGCATGCGGATGGAACCGATTGCCTTCATCTTCTTGGCGGTGTCGTCGGCCACCCGGCCGATCCGCTCGGCCTCGATGCCTTCGGCGAAGATGTCGTCGGCCATCGCGTTGATCTGTTGAAGCACTTCGTACGTCATGTTGTTCCTTGCGTCCGGTCAGGTTGTTTCAGCTGTGGTTTCGACTGCGGATCAGGAGGTTGTCTCGAGCGCCTGGGCGTCGCGTGCGGCAACGTTTTCGGCGACTTCCCGCTTCCAGCTCTCCACCGCGCGGGTGGTGTCGATCTCGAATTCGAAGCGCTTCGTCATGTCTTCCGTGACGTTCTCGACGTCGGTGTAGAACTGGTTGTACCAGCGCCGCAATTGGTAAACCGGACCGTCCTCCTCGGAGAGCAGCGGGTTGTCGATGGGGGCCTTGTTCTTCCAGATTTCCACGTCCTGAAGGAATCCCATCTCGACCCCCTCGGTGAACTGCGCTGCCATCGCTGCAGTGGACTCGTCGTCCATACCGGGAAGCTTCTTGACCATCGCGCCGTACTGCAGCACGAACGCATTGTTCGAGATCGGGTAGTGGCAGTTGATCAGGACGGTCTCGATGACCTGCCCGTTGGCTTCGCTCTTGATCCAGTCGATCATGTACGACGGACCGAAATACGATGCATCCGAACGAAGTACGGCGTTGGGATCGCCGTAGTTGGTACCGCTGATGACGTCCTCACGTCCCACCGATTCCATGTACTGGCTCGCGACGTGACCTTCGAAGATGTTCTTGAAGTACTTGGGGAACGAGTAGTGAACGTAGAAGAAGTGAGCCATGTCCACCACGTTGTCCACGATCTCGCGGCAATGCGAGCCTTCGATCGTGAGGGTGTTCCAACTCCAGTCGCTCCACTCGCTGCTTCCGAAACCCTCGATGTCGGGAATCGTGACGTCGGCAGGCGGGGGATTTCCCTGGGGATCGTGCCAGACGAAGACCTGGCCGTTCTTCTCGAGGGCGGTCCATGCCCGCGTCTTGGCCAGCGGCGGAACCCGTCGTGCGTAGGGAATCGCCGTACATTTTCCGTTACCGCCCCAACGCCAGTCGTGGAACGGGCAGGCGATCGAATCGCCCTTGACCGTGCCCTGCGCCAGGTTGCCACCCATGTGGCGGCAGTAGGCGTCGAGGATCTTGATGTCGCCCTTACTGTCTGCGAAGACGACAAGGCTGGTGCCGAATGCGTCGATCTGGTGGGGTTGACCGTCGCGGTAAGTGTTGCTGAGTCCGAGGCAGTGCCATCCACGCGCGAACCGCGCGGGAGGCGCTGCCGCTTCGATTTCTCGAATTTCCTCGCCGGCGCCCGACTGCGTCGGGGCGTCCGTAGTGGTGAGTGGGCCGGTTCCGAGTGCCATGTCTTCCTCCGAGCCGCGTCTTGCGACGCTCCAGTGATGTGATCCGCCTCATACAACGACGAAGCGTCCGCTGGAGATACGGCAGTTCCCGCTGGATGGAACACCTACTCGGTGACCTGCCGAGATTCAGCTCGCGAGAGTCGCCGCATTGTCTATCGCGTAAGTCGCCCAAGCGCGAGCGGTGACAACTCCAGTGGGATCGGTGGCGACCAGAGCTACGTCGGTGACGCTCTCGTGGTCCTTCTCGTACGTGGCGAGCACCGTCACGGAGCAGTTCAGATCTACTCCCACGGAGGTCGCTGTGCAGCGTCCGCGGAACCGGCGTAGCGAGGCGGAGCCGTAGCGCCCAGCGGCGAAATCAGCAAGGGCAGCAACGGAATCGGTTCCGGCGCCCGCTGTCGGGGCTTCCCGGACGAAAACCGTCGGGACTTTCCGGACGAAGACCTCGGCCACCAGGTGCCCGGTCTGATCGTGGTATTCGGTGATCCGCTCGAGCGCCGAACCCAGCGACCTCACGGATCCGGTGAGCAGTGCGCCGGGATCGGGGCGTCCGAAGAACACGACGTCCTGCTCGACGACGGACCCGTCGGGTGCGGAGCGCACGGTGCCGTACAACGAGTCGAAATCGGAGAGGAGCGTGGTGGCAGTACGGGGAGCAGTTGCCGTGAAGTGGGCGGTACCGAGGTTGGTAGTCATGACACTCTCCGTTGGACGCGACCGAGACGCTGTCGTCTCGGTGGGTACATCGACGCTAACCACCGCTCTCGCGGGTGACGACGGGCTTCCCGCTGATCGGGAGCATTCTCGGATTCGATCGAAGAGGTGGAACCTGTTCCAGTTTTGTGCAATTCTGGATATCGTATCCGTGACCGGGAGCACATCTCGATGACTGCACGCGCCGAGCAGAAGGAAGACCAGATGACAGACGAGTTCGCTGACCTGCACCGACCGGTATACGGTCCGGACCTGCTCATCACCGCTCTGGAACGCAATCACGACAAGCCCGCGCTCTACCTCGGCGACGTGATCCTCACCGGCGGTCAGATGCGCGATCAGATCAGCTGCTTCGCCCAGGCGCTCGCGTCACTGGGAATCACTCAGGGCACCAGCACCGCAATGCTGTCGAAGAACCGCCCCGAGGTCCTGATCAGCATGGGCGCGACCATGATCACCGGGTGCCGGGCAAGCGCCCTGAACCCGATGGGATCGCTCGACGATCACAAGTACATCGTCGACGACGCCGAGATCGAGACCCTCATCTTCGATCCCAATGCCTTCGAAGAGCGCGCCGCCGAGTTGAAGGCGTCGTCACCCTCGTTGACCAGCGTGCTCTCGATGGGGCCGTCCGAGGTGGGAATCGACATCCTCGCGCTGGCTGCCACGTTCGAGCCCGCGCCGCTGAAGGCAGCGCACGTCGACGCCGAAGACGCCAGCAGCATGGTCTACACCGGTGGAACGACCGGCAAGCCCAAAGGTGTTGTGGGATCCTTCCGTTCGGGTGCAGCGCTCAATCAGATCCAGATGTCGGAGTGGCAGTGGCCCGAGGACAACCGTTTCCTCATCTGCACGCCCCTCTCGCACGCGGGTGCAGCGTTCTTCATTCCGACATTGCTGCGCGGCGGCGCGTTGATCGTCCTGCCCGCATTCGAGCCGGGAGCCGTGCTCGAGGCCATCGAGAAGCACAAGATCACGGCAACCATGCTGGTGCCCACCATGATCTACATGCTCATGGATCACCCCGATCTGCCCAAGCGTGACGTCTCGAGTTTGCAGACTCTGTTCTACGGAGCGTCCGCGATGTCTCCGGCCAGGTTGCAGGAGGGCATCAAGAAGTTCGGTCAGATCTTCTTCCAGTTCTACGGTCAGACCGAGTGCGGCATGACAATTTCGGTGCTGCGCAAGGAAGAACACCTCGCCGACGATCCGGCCCGCCTCGCCACCTGCGGACGGCCGGTGCCGTGGCTCGACGTCCGGTTGCTCGACGACGACCTGAACGAGGTGCCGCAGGGAGAACTCGGTGAGATATGTGTCCGTGGTCCGCTGATCATGAAGGGGTACTGGAAGAAGCCGGCCGAGACAGCCGAGGCGTTCCGTGGTGGTTGGCTGCACACCGGCGACATCGCGCGTAAGGACAAGGACGGGTTCATGTCCATCGTCGATCGCAAGAAGGACATGATCGTGACCGGTGGTTTCAACGTGTTCCCGCGCGAAATCGAGGACGTGATCTCGGCGCATCCGTCTGTCGCGTCGGTTGCGGTAGTCGGTGTGCCCGACGACAAGTGGGGCGAAGCCGTCAAGGCCTGCGTGGTGCTTCGTGCCGGACTGACCGTCGACTTCGAGGAACTGGTCGAGAAAGTGAAAGTAGCCAAGGGTTCGGTTCACGCGCCCAAGAGCATCGACTTCGTGGATTCCCTTCCGCTGACGCCGCTGGGCAAGCTGGACAAGAAGGCACTGCGCGCGAGGTACTGGGAGACCAGCGCCCGCGCGGTCTAGGCGCGTCAACCCAGGCGTTCCAGTTCCCGGATCAGATTTGCAACACACCCTGGGAGTGAGCACAGTTTCCCTCGAGTGAGCAGCCCTTGCAGCGGGATGCAAGGGCTGCTCACTTCGCAAAAACCGTGTCAACCCCTGGTGAATCGGGCCGAATCAGTGGCGCAGTCTCAGCGTTTCCAGACGTATCGACGCTCCGGGCGGCCCACCACTCCGTATTTCAGCGAAGTGGTGGACCGCCCGGTTTCGTAGAGGTACTCGAGGTAGCGCCTCGCGCTCGCGCGTGAGATACCGACCCTCTCGGAAATGTCTGTTGCCGAGGCGGGTTCGGTTTCGTCTCGCAGTGCTGTCTCGACGAGTTGAAGGGTCTCGGGACTGAGTCCTTTCGGTAGCCCCTTGAGGGACGACGCTCCTGTCGCGCCACCGGCCACGCCGAATGCCTCGTCTACCGCTCCCTGTTCTGCTTCGCCGATGCTGTCGAGGTTCGCGTACGTCGATCGGTACCGCTCGAGACGCTCACGTAGAACCTCGAACGTGAATGGCTTCATCAGGTAATGCACGACGCCGCTGCGCAGAGCCTTCTTGACCGAGCCCGCCTCGCGCTCACTCGTGATGACAAGAACATCCAGCTCCGGTGCCAGCTCGCGAAACGGGGCGATCAGATCGAGTCCGGTGGTGCCGGGCAGGTGAACGTCGAGAAGAACCAGGTCGGGTTGCAGCTCGCCGACCGCGGTCAGCGCGGCCTCGGCTGAATGGGCAACGCCGCACACGTCGAAACCGTCTATCCGCGAGACGAATCCGCTGTGCACCTTCGCCACCATGAAGTCGTCGTCGACCACTAGTACCCGGATCATGCGCCCTCTCCGTCGTGTAGGACTGCGGTGAAGACAGTCCACTCGATGCCTTCTGCCGAACGAGTGCTCACGGTGACGTCGCCGCCCCGCCGACGACACGTCAGGCGTACCAGCGCCAAACCGAAACCGTGTCCGTCACTCGATTGTCCCTTGGTGCTCCAACCCTGGCCGAAAACCCGTTCGCGATTCTCCGGCGCGATACCGGGGCCGGCGTCCTCGACACGCACTTCGACGGCGGTGCCGCGGTCGCGAATCGACAACCGAACCTTGCGGCGCGAAGCTTCCGGCATCTCACCGACGGCGTCGACGGCATTGTCGACGAGGTTTCCGACCACCGTCACGAGATCTCGTCCGAGTCTGCGGTCCACCGTCTCCAGATGCGTGTCCGGCGCCAATTCGACTGTGACCAATCCCTGTGCAGCGGCGCCTATCTTGGCGATCACGAGTGCGGCGGTGCCGACGTCGGCGATCTTCTCGGTCACGGTCGCACTGACCTGCGCGCGCTCCATTGTCAGACCCTCGACGTAGCCGACCACCTCGTCGTATTCGCCGAGCTGGATGAGGCCGGAGATGGTGTGCAGTTGATTGTCGAACTCGTGGATGTGAGCGCGTAGTGCGTCGGTGCTGGTTTTGGTCACGTCGAGTTCTTCTTCCACGGAGCGCAATTCGGTGCGGTCGCGGAAGGTGGTGACCGACCCGATGGTGCGGCCCTTCGATTCGATCAAGACGGTGTTGAGGACAAGTAGTCGATCACCGACGAGAACCAACTGATCGGATTCGGTTGTGCCGGAGGTCAGTACACTCTGGAGGCGGTCGTCGAGACCGAGGTCCCGCACAGATCTACCGGCACTTCCGCGTGGAATGTCGAGGAGTTGGTGGGCACTGTCGCTCATCAGCACCACTTTTCCCTGCGCGTCGAATGCGATGACGCCTTCCTTGAGGCCGCGCAGCATTGCCTCACGTTGGCGAACCAGGTCCAAGATCTCGCCGGCCTCCATGCCGAGGGTCTGCCGTTTGACCCTGCGGGCCAACAGGATCGAACCGACGCCGCCGAGAAGGGAAGCCACCGCGAGGTATACCAGGAGGTTCGGTGCCGACTGCAGCAACCGCGTCCAGATCGAGGGGTACTCGATGCCGACGATCGCAGTTCCGGTAATCGCTCCTTCATTGCCGAGAATCGGAACGTGCGCCTCCACGGCCTTGCCGGAGGGTGTGTCGACCAAACCCGTCCACGAGCGATCCTGTGTCTGACGTGCGTCGATGCCGACATCGCCGGGACGCGTCGAAATGACGACACCGCCGTCGGCGTCGGCAAGCGAGACGTAGGTGACGCCCGAGATGGCGCGCACCGAGTCGACCGAACCTTGTAGTCCGGATCGGAGGCGGGTCTGAGCCTGGGGGAGCAGTTCACGTACTGCCGGATTGGCTGCGAGCGATTCCGCTGCCGAGAGTGCGCGACGTCCTTCCTCGCGTTGGAAACTCGCAGACGACTGCGCGAGGGAGAGTGCAGTGACGCACACGAGAACTGCAACGACGATCAGAAGTTGCAGTTCGAGAAGTTGTGTCGCCAGAGTGTGCCGGCGTCGACGCAGGCGCGCACGCAGAGGCGACTTGCGCTCTCGCTCCGCCTGCTCGTTTCCTGAGGACACCAGCCAGACCCTAGCCTTCAGTTCGATGCCGGGAAAGCGGCCGTTCGTGAGCACAATGAGCACAAATCAATTTGCTTTCCCAATGGTGACCCCAGTCACAAAGTGAGTCAGTATGAAACCTGTTCACACATCGCTACCAGCAGACAGCCAATAGACAAGGACAAGGCCATGAGCACATCGAAGCTGCTGAGCAGGCATATCGCCTTGCTCGGTGCTTGCGCGATGACTCTCGTGCTGTCGACCGGATGTACTCCGGTCGAGTCCTTCTTCGCCGATGGCCGAGCGGGTGAGAGTTCCGAAGAACTGCGCGTACTGGTGCCCTCGGTGGCCGGTGGTGGTTACGACCTGACCGCCCGGACCATGGTGCAGGCACTTTCCGACGAGGGAACCGTCGACGCCGACGTCGTTGTACTGCCCGGATCGGGCGGCATCGTCGGACTCAACCGGTTGGCTCTCGAACGCGGAAATTCCGGTCTACTCATGGTCATGGGACTCGGCGTTCTCGGTTCGCTCGAGATTCTGCCGTCCGAGCACACACTTGCCGACGTGACGCCGATCGCGAGACTGGTCGAAGAACCGGAAGCGCTACTGGTTCCAGCAGATTCACCGTACAAATCTCTTGCCGATCTGACGCAGGCCTGGGTGGCGGATCCGTCGTCGATCTCGATCGGCGGCGGTTCGAGTGAAGGTGGACCGGACGGGTTGTTCCGCCTTCTGTTCGCCCGCGCGGTCGGTGTCGATCCGTCGCGCTCTCCCTATCGCATCTACGACGGCGGCGGAGAACTGCTTCCCGCACTGCTCACCAGGCAGGTCGACGTCGCTGCCACTGGTATCGGTGAGTACCTCGATCAGATTGCAGCAGGCACGGTTCGGGTCCTTGCGGTCAGCTCGCCCGCCCGCACCCCGGCGGTGGATGCGCCCACGATGGCGGAGTCGGGCGTCGAAGTCACCTTCACCAACTGGCGCGGTCTCATGGCGCCGCCGGGCCTGACGGACGATCAGCGTCAGCACTTGCAGAATTTGGTGCGGGATCTGGCGGCAAGCCCGCGGTGGAACGAGCTGTCTCGCCGAAACGGTTGGAACAGTGCAGTTCTCACCGAACCCGAGTTCTCCGCATTCCTCACCGATCAATCCCGGTTCGTCGACGCAACACTCGATCCGCCCGGCATCAACTAAGCACAACCGAAGTTTCGTTTCACCTCCACGAAGGTCACCGGCTCGATTTGCCGTGCCGTTTTTCTCGGCAATTCAGCACAAAAGGAGTTCATCATGCTCGTCACACTCGGCTTCCTCATGGTTGCGGTGTTCATGTTCCTGATCCTCACCAAACGCGCGACTCCGGTGGTGGGACTGACTCTGGTTCCGGTGGCCTTCGGACTACTTGCCGGGGCCGGCCTCGGAATCGGCGACATGATCACCGACGGCATCAAGTCGCTCGCACCCACCGCAGCGCTGTTGTTCTTCGCGATCATCTTCTTCGGAATCATGATCGACGTCGGCCTCTTCGATCCGCTGGTCAAGCTCATCCTGCGGATGGTGCGTGACGATCCGATGCGGCTCGTGGTCGGAACCGCAGTGCTCGCGATGGTGGTCTCCCTGGACGGCGACGGTTCGACGACCTTCATCATCGTGACCTCCGCGCTGCTACCGCTCTACCTCAAACTCGGTGTCAGTCCCGTCGTCCTGACGGTGATCGCCGGCCTGTCGAACGCGACGATGAACATCATTCCGTGGGGTGGCCCGACCGTCCGGGCCGCGAGCGCGCTGGGACTCTCACCTTCCGACGTCTTCGTCCCGATGGTGCCGTCGTTGATCGTCGGCCTGATCATGGTGCTCGGGTTCGCGATTCACCTCGGGATCATGGAACGCCGAAGGATCGGGACTTTGGTCCTGACTTCTGAGCGCATCCTCGAAAAGGTCGGAAAAGGTGGAAGTTCCAGCACCGGAAGCGCCGGCACCGGCGGCTCGAACGACCCGGAAGACGACGGCGGCGACACCGGACGCTTCATCGACGGACTTGCCCCCGGGCGTGACACCTTGCGACCGAAGCTGCTCTGGTTCAACGCGGCGCTGACGACGATCCTTCTCGTTGTGCTCGTGATGGACATCCTGCCCATTCCGGTCCTCTTCATGATCGCGTCGTCGATCGCACTCGCGGTCAACTTCCCGGCGGTCAAGGATCAGGGTGAAGCAATCGCACGCCATTCGTCGAGCATCGTCTCGGTTGTCGCAATGGTGCTGGCAGCAGCCGTGCTGACCGGCGTTTTCCAGGGAACCGGCATGGTCGAGGCAATGGCAGAGTGGCTGCTCCAGGTCATTCCCGACGCGATGGGCCCGCACCTCGCCGTCATCACGGGCGTCCTGAGCATTCCGCTCACGTTCTTCATGACCAACGACGCGTTCTACTTCGGTGTGCTCCCGGTGCTGTCCGAGACGGCAGCGCAGTACGGCATCGAGCCGGTTGAAATGGCACGTGCCTCGATCACCGGGCAGGCAGTGCACATGCAGAGCCCGCTGGTCCCGGCGATCCTGCTCCTGGTCACACTCGCCGGTGTGTCACTGGCGGATCACCACAAAAAGGTTCTGTGGCGAGCCGGCCTGATCTCGATCACGATGCTCGTGGTCGGCGTCGGATTGGGGCAGATCCCCTTCTGAGCGCGATCAGTTGTGGAAGGGGCACCGGCCTTGGTCGGTGCCCTTCTTCTTTTTTGTCACGAAGTTGGGCCGGATGTCGAGATCTGGCTCGTCGTACAGGCGGTGGAACGTCGGGGTGAGCGAGCTGGACATGGGCGGGTTCACCCACGACCAGTCGGTCGGGCACTTGCGCCCGGCCTTGTCCTCGCGCGCGATGTGATCGATGAATTGCTTTGCAACAGTGTGGTGGTCGACCATGATGACGCCGGCCTTGCGGTAGCTGTGAATAACTGCGCGGTTCAGTTCGACCAGTGCGCGGTCCCTCCAGAGAGTGCGGTCGTGGCTCATGTCGAGCTCCATCATCGCTCCGATAGTGGGCAACATGTTGTAGCGATCGCCGTCGCTGAAGTTACGTGCGCCGACCTCTGTGCTGACGTACCAACCGCTGAACGGCGTGCAGGGATACACGATTCCGCCGATGTCGAGGTTCATGTCCGAGACCGCGGGAACGGCATGCCATTTAAGCCCCAGATCAGCGAACCAGCTGTATTCGGGATGCTCGATCTCGACCTCGAGAACGAGGTCGGTCGGGACGTCGAAGTACTGCAGGGGTTCGTCGGGAACCGAAATCAGTACGGGGAGAACGTCGAACGGTGTACCGGCACCCTTCCATCCCATCGCGGTGACCTGAGCGGTCAGATCGACGTGCCACGGGTCGCCCAGGATGCTGCCGTCCGGTTGACGATAGCCGGCGTAGCGGATCAGTTGCGGGCTGAGGATGCGGTACTCCTGACCGTCCTCGCGGGGGAGTGGCCCGACCGTCACGACCGACTGCAGCGCGCCGCCGTTGGTCGACAGTCGCAGGTGCTCCCAGCACGCTTCTGCGAGAGCGGAAGCCGTGACGGCGTCGCGCGCGTCGATGAGTTTGAGGGTCCGCCAATGCGCACGACCAACGCATCTGGCGTGGTTTCGCCAGGCGAGTTTGGCGCCGACGAGCAATTCCTCCGCTGTGTGCGTGTAGGTACCGGTCCGGTGGAGCTCACGCAAGGCTTCGCGCCGCCGAGAGGTCGGGAGGTGGCCCAGTTCCGGAGAGTCGAAAAATTCGACGCACTCGAGTTCCCGACGTTGAAGCTCGGTCAGCGTCGGGGTAGTGGAGGCGATCTGGGACGTAAGCCCGCTATCGGTGGGCAATTCGTCCTGTCGAACAAAATCCACGGCACGACTCCTGTTTGGCTGGTTGAGATTTCGCTGAACGTTAGCTCGGCGATCGAGAGTGTCGAAGCTCTTGTTTATCTTGCACGCAAGAATAAGAAAGGGACGGTCACACCGCGAAATGGGGTCGATTGTGACACTTGTCCAGAATGATTTACGAGTCAGACATTTGTGGCATAAGCTGCAGACGAAATTCCGCGGCGGGTCTTGCCGCGTCTAGTCGGGACGAGGATGAGCGTGGATTCGCAAGCAATTTCTCTGGTCCGGTCGAGCTTCAAATCCGTCGCTGCGGTAGAAGATGGTCCGGAACGGCTCGCCCGTACCTTTTATTCGATTCTGTTCGCTCGATCGCCCGAAACCCGTGAGTTTTTTCCGGCAGCGATGGATGTGCAGCGGGATCGGCTCGTCAGCGCTATCGCTCATGTCGTCGAACGTCTCGACGAGTCCGACGCGATACTCGAGTACCTCGCGCAGCTCGGCCGCGATCACCGTAAGTACGGAGTCACCGACGAGCACTACACGGCAGTCGGCAATGCCTTGATCGAAGCGCTCGAGTCCTTCGGTGGCGTCGAACTGTGGACAGACGAGGTCGACAGCGCGTGGCGTAACACGCTCGCGATCATCTCGGCAGCGATGATGGATGCCGCCAACGCCGAGGACGGTCCGCCCGCCTGGAGTGCCACTGTCATCGAATGCCGCCCGGTCATCAAGGGCGTCGCCGTCGTCCGGCTGCAACTCGACCAGACGATGGAGTACCGCGCCGGTCAGTACGTCAGCGTGCAGGTCGCAGCGAGGCCGCGGATGTGGCGCTACCTGTCACCGGCGACGCCGTACGACGGAACCGGACTCCTCGAGTTCCACATCCGCCAGGTCACCGGCGGTTGGGTCAGCCCGGCGATGGTGAACCAGACCGCTGTCGGCGACACCTGGGTGGTCGGCTCGCCGATCGGTGCTCTCGGGATTCCGGAGAACTCCAAGGACCTGCTGATGATCGCGTCGGGAACCGGTGTCGCGCCTCTTCGCGCGCAGATACTCGAGCTGATCCGACGCGGAAACACCCGCAAGGTTCATCTGTTCTATTCCGGTCAGAATCCGTGCGATCTCTACGACCTTCCGCACCTGTGGAAGTTGGCCGAGAAGCACCCGTGGCTCACGATCGTCCCCGTCTCCGAAGAGGACGAGAATCCGTGGTGGCACACCGAATCGGAACCACTGCCGCCGATCGGCATGAAGCGGCGCATCACCGGCAAGGTCGGCAAGGTCGTGACCTCGTTCGGGGACTGGGCGGGCTACGACATCCAGCTCGTCGGCAGCGAATCCATGGTCAACAGCACCAAATTCAGGCTTCGTGCAGTGGGGATCGACGTCGACACCGTCCGCAATGACCCGACCTACTGACCGTCAGTACGGATCGAACTGAATGACGTCGGCCGGGGTGCCGGCCTCGATCAACCGATCACGCGTCGATCGAACCATGGCCGCGGATCCGCACACCAAGACCTGATGTTCGGTGAACGCACCGTACGACGCGACGACGTCGGCGAGCGTGCCTTCGATGAGGTGGTCGTCGCCGAATCCGATGTCGACGTTCAAACGGTCGAACCATCCGTCGGGCGGGCCGCCGTCGGAAAGATCTTCGACGACGGGAATCGGCTGCAACCACGGAAACTGGTCGGCGAGTAGCCACAGCATGTCCGCTGCGTAGAGATCACGAAGCGTTCGGCCGCCGAAGAAGAGGTACACCTGCGGCGGGTTCGGGGTCTGAGCCAGATCGAGAATGATCGAGCGGAGTGGGGCCAAACCGGTTCCGCCCGCGACCATGATGACGGCGGGGCCGTTCTCGTCGACCGACAGATTGCCGCGCGGGTCGAGTATCTGCCAGACGTCACCAGGCTGGGTGTCCTTGACTATCGAACCGCTGACCCAACCGCCGGGAACAGTCTTGACGTGAAACTCCAACTTCCCGTCGTGTGAGGGAGGCAGGGCGGGGGAGAGTCGGCGGAGCAACCGCGAATTCTGTGGAACGCTGACGTCGACGTACTGGCCGGGGCGGAACGGGACGACGTCGCCGACCAGACGGACAACCGCCAGATCCTCACGGAGACGGTGATGTTCGATCACTGTGCTCGACCAGGTTCGCTGGGCCATGAAAGTTCTCCTGTAGTCAGTAGAGCGGGTCGTGCCGGATCTGGTCGAGCGGAGTTCCGCCGGCACGCAAGGCGTAGACGGTCGTCTTGATCATCGACGGTGAACCCGAGATCTGCACCTGGCGGTCGGCCCATGAGCCGAACTGCGAGACTACTTTTCCGATCGGTCCGATCAGTCGGCTGTGCATTCCGAAGGGGGGTTCGAGTACCGGTCCGTTGTGCCACCAAGGGTTTTCGGGTTCTTCGGATACCGGTACGACGGTCAACCACGGGTTGCTGAGCGAGATATGCCAGAGCGTTTCGAGGTCGTAGAGGTCGCACGGATATCGGCCGCCGACGAACAGGTGCACGCGCGGATTGTTCGCGCGCTGAGACATCTCCATCACCTGGGCCCGCAGTGGGGCGATGCCGGTGCCGGAGCCGATCATCAGAACGTCGCGGTCGCTGGTGAAGTCGACCTCCAAGCCGCCGAGGGGAGTGGACATGACCCAGCGGTCACCGACATTGGTTTCACCGACGATCGCCGGGCTGACCCATCCTCCCGACACCTTGCGGATGTGGAACTCGAGCTGGCCGAAAGGGTTGGTCGGAATCGCCGGCGAGTAGTACCGCCACATTCTCGGGCGCTGGGGAATTTGAACGCCGAGGTACTGCCCCGCCCCGTACGGAATCGGTGGGTCGGCTTCGAGGCGCACTATCGCCAGATCGTCGAGCACTCGTTCGTGGCTGACCACGGTTCCACCCCAGAGCGCCGGGGACGTATCGGATTCGGCGCCGTCGGCCATCGTGCTCACGACGAGGTCGGTGAACTGCGACCAGGCCTCGTCCAGTTCCGGCGTCCACTTGTAGCGACTGTGCGCGCTGGTTCCGTACATCGACCGAACCGCGCGTTCGAGTGCGACGCCGGCGGCCTCGTAGTGCTCACGCTCGACGCCGTAGCGACGGTGGTCGCGGCCGAGTTGAGTGAGGAACTTTCGGATTCGGCGATGCTGGGGCAGGTTCTTCACGACGAACTCGACGGCTCTGAAGAAACGGTGGCCCTGGGATTCCATCCCGGCGGGGAACAATGAGCGGTACAGAGGATGTTCCGCAAAGAGGCCGGTGTAGAACACTGCCGAGAAGTGCGCACGGCTCTCTTCGTCGTCGGTCAGAGAATCGAGGCTGGATTGCAGACGGGCGATCACTGTCGGATCCAATCCATCCCCCTTTCGCACCAGCTGCAACTCTCGCCACAATTCTAGTACGGCCGAAAATGTGACCTACGAAACCAACTCGGCCTGGCGAAAACAAACTTGAGCGGAATAGACTCAAGTTTGTCCGCGTTGAGCATATTGACACAGTCGCAATACCAACCGGTCGCGGCTCTTCCCGTTCGACTTCGCCAGAAAGGTGACAAGTGGACTCGTTCACACCAACAACCAAGACCCAGGCTGCGATGACGGCTGCACTGCAGTCGGCGTCGTCGGCGGGTAACCCTGATATCCGGCCTGCCCATCTGCTGGTCGCATTGCTCGACCAGACCGACGGCATCGCTGCCCCACTACTCAAAGCTGTAGGCGTCGACCCCACCGTCGTACACCGAGAAGCGCAGGCAATCGTCGATCGCCTGCCCAAGACAACCGGCGCAAGCTCCACTCCGCAACTCGGGCGTGAGGCACTCGCGGCACTGACCGCTGCTCAACACCTCGCCACCGAGATGGACGACGAGTACGTATCCACCGAGCACGTCCTCTACGGACTGGCCGGCGGCGACTCCGACGTCGCACAGTTGCTCGTGCGCCACGGCGCCACCCAGGACGCACTGCGTGAAGCCTTCACCACCGTCCGCGGCAGCGCTCGCGTCACCAGCCCCGAGCCGGAAGGCACCTACCAAGCGCTGGAAAAGTACTCGACCGACCTCACCGAAGCCGCACGAAGCGGCAAGCTCGACCCGGTGATCGGTCGCGATACCGAGATCCGCCGTGTCGTTCAGGTGCTCTCGCGTCGTACCAAGAACAACCCGGTACTCATCGGTGAGCCCGGCGTCGGCAAGACCGCGATCGTGGAGGGCCTGGCCCAACGCATCGTCGCGGGTGACGTCCCGGAATCGCTGCGAGGCAAGACCGTCGTGTCCCTGGACCTCGGGTCCATGGTCGCCGGCGCCAAGTTCCGCGGTGAATTCGAGGAGCGCCTCAAGGCTGTCCTCGACGACATCAAGAACAGCGCTGGACAGGTCATCACCTTCATCGACGAGTTGCACACCATCGTCGGCGCCGGAGCCACCGGTGAATCCGCGATGGACGCAGGCAACATGATCAAGCCGATGCTCGCCCGCGGTGAGCTGCGGCTGGTCGGTGCCACCACGCTCGAGGAGTACCGCAAGTACATCGAAAAGGACGCAGCACTGGAGCGTCGCTTCCAGCAGGTGTACGTCGGTGAACCCTCGGTCGAGGACACCATCGGCATCCTGCGCGGCCTCAAGGAGCGCTACGAAGTGCACCACGGCGTGCGCATCACCGACTCCGCGTTGGTGGCTGCTGCCGCGCTGTCGGACCGCTACATCACGTCGCGGTTCCTGCCCGACAAGGCCATCGACCTCGTGGACGAAGCCGCATCGCGACTTCGTATGGAGATCGACTCGAGACCCGTGGAGATCGACGAGGTGGAACGCACTGTTCGCCGACTCGAAATCGAAGAAGTGGCACTCGAGAAGGAAACCGACGACGCGTCCAAGGCACGGCTCGAGAAGCTGCGTCAGGAACTCGCCGACGACCGCGAAAAGCTCAACCAGCTCAGTACCCGCTGGCAGAACGAAAAGCAGGCCATCGATTCGGTGCGCGTGCTCAAGGAACAGCTCGAAACCCTCCGAGGAGAGTCCGAACGCGCTGAGCGTGACGGCGATCTGGGCAAGGCAGCCGAGTTGCGCTACGGCCGCATCCCGGCGCTCGAGAAGGAACTGGAAGAAGCAGCAGCCGCTTCCGGAGCTGCCTCCGACGGTGACGTGATGCTCAAGGAGGAGGTCGGGCCCGACGACGTCGCAGACGTGGTCGCAGCCTGGACCGGTATCCCCGCCGGCCGGATGATGGAAGGCGAAACCGAGAAGCTGCTCCGCATGGAGTCCGAGCTCGGCAAGCGCGTTGTCGGCCAGACCGACGCCGTGGTCGCCGTCTCGGATGCCGTCCGCCGCGCCCGAGCAGGTGTCGCCGATCCCAATCGGCCCACCGGTTCGTTCCTGTTCCTCGGCCCGACCGGCGTCGGTAAGACGGAGCTCGCCAAAGCCTTGGCGGACTTCCTCTTCGACGACGAGCGCGCCATGATCCGCATCGACATGAGCGAATACGGCGAGAAGCACTCGGTGGCTCGACTCGTCGGTGCCCCTCCGGGATACGTCGGCTACGAAGCCGGCGGCCAGCTCACCGAAGCAGTTCGGCGACGCCCGTACTCGGTGGTCCTCTTCGACGAGGTCGAGAAGGCGCACCCCGACGTGTTCGACGTCCTGCTCGCAGTGCTCGACGAAGGTCGACTCACCGACGGTCAGGGCCGCACGGTGGACTTCCGCAACACCATCCTGATCCTGACCTCCAACCTGGGATCCGGTGGAACACGTGAGCAGGTCATGGACGCGGTGCGCCACGCGTTCAAGCCCGAGTTCATCAACCGCCTCGACGACGTCGTTGTCTTCGACTCGCTCTCGGAAGAGCAGTTGGAGCACATCGTCGACATCCAGCTCGAGCAGTTGCAGAAGCGTCTGGCTGCGCGTCGTCTCACCCTGGAGGTGAACGGTGCGGCTCGGATGTGGCTCGCAGTGCGCGGCTACGACCCGCTGTACGGCGCTCGGCCTCTGCGTCGACTCGTTCAGCAGTCGATCGGCGACCAGCTCGCCAAGCTGCTCCTGGCCGGCAAGGTCCAGGACGGCGACACCGTGCATGTCGGTGTCAGCGAGGACGCGGATCAGTTGGTTCTCTCCTGATTCGGTAAGCGGAATGCCCCGTCGATCCAAGTGGATCGGCGGGGCATTCGCTTTTTGTTCTACCCTGGATGGCTGGATGCTCGAACTGGGGATGTCTGCACCCGCGCCTCTCCGAACGACTTCGACGCTCTTTCGTCCTAACCGAAGGTGAGCCAGGCATGACCGATCAGAACGATCCGCGTAACTCGGGTGGGCCGGGCCGTGAGGATCCCGAGGCGACCGAGGTGTGGGGGCGTGCGCCCGACCAGCCGACGGAGCAATACGGGACGGTGTCGGGCCCGTCGAATCCGAACCAGCCGACGGAGTATTTCGGTCAACCGCCGGGGGCACAGCAGTATCCCTATGGTGGTCCGGATCAGAACACGGAGTACCTGGGCCAGCAGGGTCAGCAGCCGAATCCCACTCAAGCCTTTCCTGCCTACAACCCGCAGTTCGATCCGCAGGCCGCGCCGCCCGGTGCTACCCAGGCCTATCCGCCGTACACGGCCCAGCAGTACGGGAACACGCAGCAGTACCCGGTTGCCGGTGGCGGTGGCGGGGTTCCGCCGGAACAGCCGTTCATCGAAGACGGGTCGTCGGGAGGCGCTAAGAAGCGCAAACTCGCGATGTGGGTGGCCGCGGGCGTGGTCGGGATCCTGGTCGCCGTGATCGCGATCATCGCGTTCTCGGCGTTCGGCTCGAACGACAAGGGCACCCAGACCGCTTTTGTCCCCCCGACCACCACGACGCAGGCGCCGACCACCACACCGCCGAAGGCGAGCACCACGGCGCCGACTCCGACGACGGATTCCCCGCTCAGCCAGCTTCCGGGCGGGCTCGGCGAAGTCATCGGTGACGCCGGGGGAGCCGTCGGCACCGTCAAGTCGAACGACGGCGGCACGTTGGTCATCGATTCGATCGGCGGCTCGCAGGTGACGGTCCTGACCACTGCGGACACCACGCTCATCGCGCTCAACCGTGCGACCATCGCGGATCTGCAACCGGGAGACAACATCGTCGTCGACGGAACTCCGGTGGAGAACGGCACGATGACCGCCAACACGATTCTGAGTACGTCCTTGCCGAAGTTCGGCAACTGAGTCGTTCACGACACATCGGGCTAGTCCACCAGGGTGTCGCGGGAGGTTGAGGCCGTGAGTCGCTACCCTGGAGGGTGATGACTGGAATGTGGTTCGGACTGGCAGTAATTGCACTCGCAGGCGCGGGTGCGCTTCTGTACGTCGACAGGACGAGGCGAGATCAATCGGGGCGAGTGCGTCAGATCTGGGCAAAGGCGCAGGGCTACACGTACACGGCCACTGACGATCTGCTGGCAGGCGAATGGCACCGCGCGGTCATGGCCAAGCAGGACTACCTGACTGCCACCGACGTCGTCCGCGGACGCCGTCGCGGAGAGCAGTTCGTGCTGTTCGACCTGGAAGAGACCGCAACCATCGTGGCCGTTCGCCGCGAGATCGGGTCGGACGTCGACATCGATCTTCGGTTGAAGTCGACCGCTCCGCCCAAGGACGGCGATCTGAACCTGCTGGGTGCGATCGGTTCCCGGGTGGTTTTTGCAACGGACCTCGAGATTGCTCGTCGCGTCTGTGATCAGCGCATGGTGGCGTTCACCGAATCCGTTCCGCCGTCGATCAGCATGCTGTGGAGCGAAGGGCAGTGGACGCTCGGTTCGCTCCCGGTGACCAGCAACGGCCGGGATTGGGACGCTGCAATCGAGTCGGTTGCGCGCCTGTCCGGCATTTTGCACGTACTGCCCCCGGTCACCGATCCCAACGAACTCGAGGTCGATCACGATCCGAGCCGACCGCGGCCGGGTGCCGAGAAGTCTCGCCCAACTCCGGATCCGGTAGAGCAGCCCCGTTCACGTCAGGAGCCGCCGCCCCGTGAGTCTGCACCGCGTGAGTCTGCACCGCGTCAGGACCAATCGCTGCGTAAGCCCGAGGCGGCTGACAAGCCGGCTCAGCGTCCGGCGTCGCAGCGCTCGGGCACAATTCGTCCGGTCGACTGACCCTTAAGGTGCCCGTCCCGTCCCGATAACCACTAGCGTGGCCGGTATGTCGACTTCCCACTCGGATCGCCCTGTGCGCCCCGTTGCCCTGGTGACCGGACCTACTTCTGGTCTCGGCGCCGGTTTCGCCAAGAAATACGCCTCCCTCGGATATGACCTGGTTCTCGTCGCGCGTGACGAGGTCAGATTGCACGACCTTGCGTCCGAGTTGAAGACGATGTTCGGCACCGAGTCGGAGATTCTGGTTGCCGATCTCGCATCGGAGGCTGGACGCGATTCGGTCGCGCTGCGCCTGGAGAAGGGCGTCGAGGTGTTGGTGAACAACGCCGGATTCGGTACCTCCGGCGAATTCTGGACCGCAGATCCGGCGCTTCTGCAGTCGCAACTCGACGTCAACGTCACCGCCGTGATGCGGCTGACTCGCGCGGCGCTGCCCAGCATGATCGCG
The DNA here is from genome assembly GCF_030056735.1 of Rhodococcus sp. IEGM 1409. Lineage (GTDB taxonomy): Bacteria > Actinomycetota > Actinomycetes > Mycobacteriales > Mycobacteriaceae > Rhodococcus_F. Next base: position 85,423 of record NZ_JASHKN010000008.1, on the reverse strand, counting down.
TCGGCGCACGGAACGATTGTCAACGTGGCGAGCGTCGCGGGCCTGCTGTCCGGGCGTGGTTCGACGTATTCGGCAAGCAAGGCATATGTCATTTCGTTCACCGAAGGGCTGTCCGGCGGGTTGGCCGGGACGGGAGTGCGTGTGCAGGCGCTGTGCCCTGGCTTCATCCGCACCGAGTTCCACGAGCGTGCGGGCATCGAGATGTCCACGATCCCCAAGCCGATGTGGCTGAGCGTCGACCAGGTGGTTGCGGCGTCGATGAAGGATCTCGGTGACGACAAGGTCATCAGCATTCCGGGAATCCAGTACAAGGTCCTCACGACGGCCGGGCGTCTGGTTCCCAAGGGGCTGGTTCGCCGGATGACCAACATCGTCGGCAGAGGCCGCGGGCGAACGTAGCCCAGAGGCAGAAGCCGAACGTAGCCCAGAGGCAGAAGCCGAACGTAAGGCGGTGGTCGGTAGGCTGAGCACTCATGAGCGATCGTGAGGATTTGGCTGCGCTGGTGCGCGAATTGGCTGTTGTACACGGAAAGGTGACGTTGTCCTCGGGCAAGGAAGCCGATTACTACGTTGACCTTCGCCGCGCGACACTTCACCACAAGGCAGCGCCGCTGATCGGCTCGCTGCTGCGTGAACTGGTCGCGGACTGGGATTTCGACGCCGTCGGCGGTTTGACGATGGGCGCCGATCCGGTTGCGATGGCGGTGATGCATGCTCCCGGACGCCCGATCGACGCGTTTGTCGTCCGCAAGGCTGCCAAGGCGCACGGTATGCAGCGTCAGATCGAGGGCCCGGACATTGTCGGCAAGCGCGTCCTGGTTGTCGAGGACACGACCACGACTGGCAATTCGCCGCTGACGGCAGTGAAGGCGCTGCGCGAAGCGGGGGCCACCGTGGTCGGAGTTGCGACGGTCGTCGATCGCGCGACGGGTGCGGACGCGGTGATCGGTGCCGAGGGCGTCGAGTACCGCTCGCTGCTGGGCCTGGAAGATCTGAATCTGAGCTGATGCCCGTGAGTGGCTGACGCCCGTGAGTGGTTAAGGAGTCTGGGGGCTCCTCAACCACTCACAGGGGGTTAGTCGCCGACGGTGACGGCGAGCGCTTCGTCGACGCTGTGTGGCGCGGGATCGTGGTCGTCGACGTGAGCGAGAATCTTGCGTCCGCTCGACAGGACGAATACGGCGGCGAGGGTGAGAACCGCGCCGACCCAGAACGGCATGTGGACGTTGGATTCGCCGAGCTTGCCGGCTACCCACGGGGCTGCGGCGCCGCCGACGAATCGAACGAAACTGTAAGCGGCTGAGGCGGTCGACCGTTCCACGGGAGCCGAGATCATGACGGTTTCGGTGATGAGTGTGTTGTTCACGCCGAGGAACAACCCTGCGAGGACGACGCCCACGATCAGGACGATCTTGTTCTCGGTGAAGAGAGCCATCATGCCCAGGTCGAGTGCAAACAGTGTCAGTGCCAGCATCATCATCGGGAGTGTGCCGAAGCGACGTTGCAGGCGTGGGGCGAGGAAGACCGACGAGATCGCCAGCATCAGACCCCAGCCGAAGAAGATGAATCCGATCGCGTACGCCCCCATGTCGAGAGGGAACGGTGTGTACGCGAGCAGGGTGAAGAATCCGTAGTTGTAGAGCAGCGCGGTGATGGCGACGGTGAGTAGTCCGCGGTGCCTCAGCGCCTGGAACGGCGCAGCGATGGACGTGTGGTGTTCTGGCTTGGGTGCGCTGGGAAGCATCACGACGATGAGGATGAAGGCAACCGCCATCAGGGCTGCGACGCCGAAGAACGGTGCGCGCCAGCTGATGTCACCGAGAACGCCGCCGACCAACGGTCCGACGGCGATGCCGATTCCCAATGCAGCCTCGTAGAGGATGATCGCACGAGCGACACCGCCACTGGCCGCGCCGACGATGGCCGCGAGTGCCGTTGCGATGAAGAGCGCATTGCCGAGTCCCCAGCCTGCGCGGAATCCGACGATCTGCCCGATGGTGCTGGAAGCGCCTGCAAGAGACGCGAACACGATGATGATTGCGAGGCCTACAAGAAGCGTCTTCTTGGCGCCGATGCGGCTCGAGACCACACCGGTGATGAGCATCGCGACGCCGGTGACGAGCATGTAGCTGGTGAACAGGAGCGAAACCTGGGACGGTGTGGCGTCGAGTTGTTCACCGATCGGCTTGAGGATCGGATCGACCAGACCGATGCCCATGAAGGCGATGACGCTGGCAAAGGCTACCGCCCACACAGCTTTCGGTTGCTTCAGGAGGCTCGGCGGAGCCTCATTCTGGTGCGTTGATGTCGCGGTCGTGTTGCTCACGGCCACCTCCTTTTTCAGTGGTGGGTGTTTCAGCTGGGGTCGGAAGTTTTGATGATGGACCGTAATTCGGCCAATCCTTCGGTCAGCTTCTTGATCTGTTCGGGCTCGAGCTCTGCGAAGTGGGGGACTAGAGCGTCGGCGATCTCGTTTCGGCCTTCGTTCAGGATCTTTCGCCCCTTGTCAGTCATGACGACTCTCACTGCCCGGGCGTCCTCCGGGTCGGCGCGGCGTTCGACGTAACCGTGTTCACCGAGTTTGCGCAGTAGCGCGGTAGCGGAGGGTTGCGAGCATCTGTCGAGGCGGGCGAAATCGCTGATCCGCATTTCGCCGTACTCCTCGAGGAGTGAGAGCGCGCGCAGCCAGGCGCGTGGGTACTGATCGGACGCGAACGAGCCTGCCAGCTTCGCGAAGCGGTGCGTGTTGCTCACGAGGTCGACGAGTAGTTCATGCAGTTGCTGCTGGTCATCTGCCACGAGAAATATTATTGCATAGGGTAACTATGTAAATCAACGAGTGTGTGGCAGATGATCCGTCACAGTCGTGGCGACCAGCGCGGCGATGTCGAAGTCTGGAGCGACGAGCGTGAGGCTTCGATTTGCCGCCAGCACTGCGACGCCGTGGGTTCCCGTCCAGATGCTCAGTGCAGAAGTGGTGGGATCGGACGCCTTTGCCGCTTCGGTCAGCGTGTGCAGAGCCGCAAAGAGAGGGAGTGAGGACTCTCGAAGGTTGCTGCCTGCGCCCTCGAGGAGGTCGTGGCGAAACATCAACTCGAACATCGCCGGCCGCTCCTGGGCGAATGACACGTATTCGATTGCGGCCGAGATCAATCGGTCGCGAGCGGATTGTTTGCCGGTGAGGATGGGATCGAGCCTGTCGGTGAGGTCGACAAGCCCTTGGAAGGCGATCGCGGCGAGCAGGCTGTTGTGCGTCGGAAAGTATCTCCGCGGGGCTCCGTGCGACACGCCCGCCCGACGCGATATCTCCCGTAGCGTCAGTTCTGTGGGGCCGTCGGCATCGAGAATCTCGACGCCGGTGGCGACGAGCGTTTCGCGAAGGCTGATGACGGTCATAGAAGACAGTGTCTACTATTGCGAACGTAGACAGCGTCTACCCGCGTGTGGAGACGGTTCTCGGTGATGTGCAGAGAGGTGATGCCCAGTGCTCTATTGGTTGTTCAAATACGTCCTGATCGGCCCAGTCCTGTGGGTGTTCGGGCGACCGACGATCGAGGGCCAGCACAACATCCCCAAGAAGGGACCGGTGATTCTCGCCGGAAACCATCGGGCAGTCGTCGACTCGTTCTTCCTGGTTCTCATGGTTCGCCGACGCATCACCTTCGTCGCGAAGAGCGAATATTTCACCGGGACCGGTGTGAAGGGCGCGATGCAACGCTGGTTCTTCGGCGGTGCAGGTCAGGTGCCGATCGACCGTAGCGGCGCCGACGCCTCCCGTGCGGCGTTGGACACGGCCATCGGGATTCTCGACAAGGGCGGCGTCTGGGGGATCTACCCCGAGGGAACACGATCACCCGACGGATGCCTGTACAAGGGAAAGACCGGAGCGATTCGTGTCGCCCTCGAAACCGGGGCGCCGGTCATTCCCGTCGTCGTGCACGGCGGCGACGCCGTCAACCCGCCGGGTACACGGATGTGGCGCTTCAGTAAGGTCCGGATCACGGTAGGGGAGCCGATCGACTTCTCTCGGTACCGCGAACTTCGTGGCTACCAGGCCGTCGTGCGCGCGGCGACGGACGAATTGATGACGGTGCTTTGTGAGCAATCCGGGCAGGAATACGTCGATGTCTACGGCGCGGACGTCAAATCCGGCGATGCCGCTTGAGTGACCCAGTACGGTCGCTGTTGGACGTGTAACCAACAGGAGGATTGTGATGGCGGGCAAGTGGGGCATCGAGCACGCAGTTTTTGTGGCGGCGACGGCAGCGACCGTGGTCGGGGCTGTAGTCGGTAACGAGCGGGTTCAGCAGATCGCGAAGCCCTTGATCGCACCCGCTCTGGCCGCCCGAGTGCTGCGCAAGCGTTCGGAGACGGAAACTGCCGATACCGCACTGCTTCTGGCCGGTCTCGCCGCCGCAACCGTCGGCGACGTGTTCATGATCGACCCGGACAACGATGCGCGCCTGATCAAGGGCGCGTCTTCGTTCGCGGTGATGCAGGCCAGTTACTCGGCGCTCCTGCTGCGCCGCGGCGCTCGCCCGACCCGCGCTGCCCTGCGGCCCCGCATCAGCGGTTGGTCGACGGCGTCCGGTCTGCTCCGCGCCAAGGCGCCGAGCGTGTCGACGCCGCTCACCGGATATGGATTGATGTTGGGAACAACCTCGACGTTGTCGGCAGACCCCGCTTTGGCGCCGCAGTCCAAGGCTGTGCTCGACGTGGTCGTTCCGAACAAGGATCGACGCTCCTGGCTCGGTTTGGGCGGAGTGCTCTTCACCGCGTCCGACGGGCTGATCGTGGTTCGTCGACTGTTCATTCGCGGGACTGCGGGCCGCGCCGCTGCCGAGGGTGTGATCTTGGCGTCGTACGCGGGCGCACAGTTGATGCTGGTGGAGGGCATGTTGGCGCTGGGACGCAAAAAGAGCGTCTAGTTTTTCACGGGCACAGCATGATTCGGTCTCGGTTCTTCGGGTCCACCAGGACAGTGACCGTAGATCCGGGAGTGATCTTGTCTTTGTACTCGGGTCGGATCTCGTACTCGATCCGGCCCGAGTACGAGTCGGAACCCGGAACCGTGAGGTGAAGTGCGAGTTTGGCCCATTCACCGTCGACGGTTCGGCGCAGGGGAGTGACCGTGTCTATTCGTGCCCATCCTTCGAGGCCGTGCTTTTCGAGTTTGCGTTCGGCGCGGGTCGGGCGGTTGGCCCAGGCCATTCCGAATCCGAGAACCGAGCCGAAAGCGGCGAGCAGTCCGCCGATCTGATAGGGCAGAGTGCCAGGGGGAGTGTGCTCGACCAGCCATCCGAGCCACACCGCGAGCACGATCAGATACCCCACCGCGATGAAACACACGGTGTGTACGACGCGACGGTGATTCATCAGATTTCCTCCACATCCAGGATAGCCTGACCGCATGAGCGAATCGAACGTCTTCATCACCGGTGCTGCGGCGGGAATCGGACGGGAGACGTCGCTGTTGTTCGCGCGCAACGGATACCGCGTCGGTGCGTTCGACATCGACGACGCCGGCCTTGCCTCCTTGAAGGCCGAGATCGACGGTTTCGGTGGCAGTGTCGTGACGGGTGTCCTGGACGTCACCGATCCGGCCGGCTGGGCGCAGTGTTTGGCCGAGTTTGCCGGGAAGTCAGGGCGTCTGGACATCCTGATCAACAACGCGGGTGTGCTCTCCTCAGGACGATTCGAGGATATTTCTCTTGCGTCGCATCGCCGAATGATCGACATCAATGTCACCGGCACTCTCAACGGCACGCACACGGCTTTCCCGTACCTCCGCGATACCGCAGGGGCGCAGGTGGTCAATCTGTGCTCCGCCTCGGCGATTTACGGCCAACCCGAACTCGCGACCTACGGCGCCACCAAGTTCGCGATCCGCGGCTTGACCGAGGCGCTCGATCTGGAATGGGCGCAGCACGACATCCGCGTACTCGCGCTCTGGCCCCTGTTCGTCCAGACGGCGATGGTCACGGGAATGGACACCGGTGCCACCAGATCGTTGGGTATCAAGCTGACTGCCACCGACGTCGCTCAGGAGCTGTGGGCGGCCACGCGCGGCGCCGGACGCATACACAAGGTTCACTACCCGGTCGGAACTCAGGCGAAGCTCTTCCTCAGTGCGTCGCGTTTCTCGCCCGCGTGGCTCTCACGGTTGATGAACAAGCGCGTCACCAGCACTTAGTCGGCCACACGATAGAGTGCACTGTCGGCTGTTGCAGGGCCAAGGTGACGTGTGTGGAGGTATTCGGGTGGTTCGTGTTCGGGTGGGGTTCGTGTTGTTCGGTGTCGGGTTCGCGCTTCTGCTTGCAGGGTGCGGCGGCGAGGCGGATTCAGCGCCGACGGTAGCGGCGCAGCCCAGTTCGACCACCACGACAGCCGTGCCGACGACAACAACCACCGTCGCACCCGTCGTGACCACGACCACCGAACCTCCGACCACGACACTGCCGCCGACGACGACGCTCACGGACGTGCAGTTCGAGCGCAACGAGTCGTATTACTTCACCACTCCCGACGGGAACTTCCAGTGCGGCATCATCAAGTTGCCCACCAGAATCGAAGCCGGGTGCGAGGGAACGACCACCCCGGTTCCGCCGCGACCGGAGAGCTGCATGGTCAACTGGGGCAACGGAATTCGCGTCACCGACGAGGGTGAGGGCGCCTTCATGTGTTCGGGCGGTGAGGTGTACACCTCGGGCGGCCCCGACGCCGATCCGGTGTTGGCGGCCGGTCAGCCGCTGAGCAAACTGGGTTTCACCTGCACGACCACCGCGACAGACGTCTCGTGTGTCAACGATCAGACCACGCACGGCTTCACGGTGGCTGCAAATTCCAACGAGGTGTTCTGATGACCGAGGTCGCTGCCGAAGACGTTTCCGGCGGGGCCGGCGAACCGGGGCCCACCGAATGGGGCGAGAACCCCAACGGCGTGGGGCCGTGGACCGAGGAGCACGACACGGAACCTCCTACCGACGAATGCTACGACCCGGTACTTCTGGCCGAGGGTGATCGTCGAAACGTCTTGGACGAGTACCGGTACTGGACCCGGGAAGCGATAGTCGAGGACATCGACTCGCGCCGTCACACCATGCACGTCGCCATCGAGAACTTCGCGCACGACGCCAACATCGGCACGGTGGTCCGCACGGCCAACGCGTTCGCCGCAGCCGCCGTCCACATCGTGGGGCGTCGGCGCTGGAATCGGCGGGGCGCCATGGTGACCGATCGATACCAGCACATCGTTCACCATGCCGACATCGGCGAGCTCGTCGAGTACGCCCGTGAGAATTCACTCACGATCGTGGCCGTCGACAACACTCCGGGGTCGGTGCCGCTGGAGACTGCCAGCCTGCCGCGAGAGTGCATCCTGCTGTTCGGCCAAGAAGGACCCGGTGTGACAGATCATGCGAAAGAGGTTGCGTCCATGACGGTCTCGATCGCACAATTCGGTTCGACCCGCAGCATCAACGCCGGCGTCGCGGCCGGCATCGCGATGCACGCGTGGGTACGTGAGCACGCCGATCTCGCCGATTCCCGCTGATTCCCGCTGACGTATTCCGGCTAGCGCGTAGCGCCTCGACCAGACAGGATAGGTAGTTATGCAGGAAGTGTGGGCAGAGCGGGCCGATGCGGCTGAGGGCGCGATAGTCAGTCGTCACCTTCGGCGCCTGTGGGGGATGCCCCGGACAGCACTCGGCGTGGTTGCCTGGCCTGCAGTTCGGCGCGAGCGGATGTTCAAGCCGTGGCACTACTGGTGGCAAGCACACCTGCTCGACACTGCAATCGACGCACTCGAACGTGACCCGACGCCCAAGCGTCGTCGTCGGGTCGCGAAGGTTGCCCGCAGTGTTCGGGTCCGCAACGTCTCGGCGTGGACCAACAATTACTACGACGACATGGCGTGGTTGGGTCTATCCCTCGAACGTGCTCAACGTATGTTCTCGGTCGATCACCGGACTGCGGTCCAGGCGCTCGAATCGCAACTCTTCGATTCGTGGTCCCCGGCCGACGGCGGCGGCATTCCGTGGTGCAAGGGCTCCGATTTCTACAACACCCCGGCAAACGGACCCGCCGGAATCATGCTGGCGCGCACCGGAAAACTCTGGCGTGCGCAGGCAACAGCCGACTGGATCGACGCGACGCTGCGGGATCCGGACTCCGGTCTGATCTTCGACGGCATCCGCCGCGACGGCACCCTCGAGCGCGCGATCTACTCGTACTGTCAGGGCGTCACGCTGGGGTTGGAAACCGAATTGTCGACGCGATTGGGCGAACCGCGTCACCGCGAGCGAGTCCACAAGCTGGTCGACGCCGTGTATGACGGCATGACCGAGTACGGAGTCATCACGGGCGGTGGCGGGGGCGACGGCGGATTGTTCAACGCGATCCTGGCTCGCTACCTCGCGTTCGTGGTGGTGAACCTGTCCTGGGAGACCCACGAGGACCTGCGAGCGCGAGAACTTGCAGCGCAGATCGTTCTGTCCTCCGCGGAAGCTGCCTGGAACAACAGACTGCAGATCGAAGGCCTGCCGCTGTTCGGACACGACTGGACCAAGGAGGCCCAGTTGCCGAGTCTGTCCGGCGACATCGCCACCTTCGCCGCCGGGACGGTGCGCTCGTCGAGCGTCCCCGAGCGAGACCTCTCGGTACAGGTGGGCGGGTGGATGCTGATGGAAGCGGCATTTGTCGTCTCGGCGGCGGGATACCCCCGTAAGCGTTAGGCTTTTCCGTCATGGAATCCCGGCACGTGATCGACAACGATGGCGTACGTCTTCACATCGATGTCGGAGGGTCAGGGGCGGACATTCTGGTCCTTTCCGGCGGCCCGGGATGCGTTCACTATCTTGCTCACGACGAGCTGCTTCCTGAAGGAATGCGCGCGTGGTGCCCTGAGCCGCGCGGAGTCGGCCGGTCCGGTGGCGGCGCTCATACGATGGCGGAGGCCGTTGCGGACCTCGAACTGGTCCGGAGCACCTTCGGGATCGACAGCTGGGTAGTACTGGGGCACTCGTGGGGATCGGACTTGGCTGTGCGGTACGCGCTCGACTGCCCGGAATCGGTGTCCAGTGTCGTCGGAATCGCGGGGCACGGCCTCCACAAGGACCGGACATGGTCGAAGCAGTACGAAGCGGGGATCGAGCCGGATCTGCAGATACCCTGGGAACCTGTTGTCTGGCAATCGCTTCAAGAGTCTTTCATCGAATGGATTCATGAGCCACAGCTGTTTCGGCAGTTGGCCGACTCACCCGTGCCCATGACATTTCTCGCGGCGGCCGACGACATTCGCCCGTCGTGGCCGTTGCATCAATTGGCCGCGCTCGTGCCGAACGGTCATTTCGGGGTCGTCGACGGTGTCGCACATAACTTCTGGCAGTCTCACCCGGACCTGTGGAGGAAGATCGTCACCGAGGCATGTGCGATGCAATCTCCACCAGGATTCGCTCCGCGACGGTCTGGTATCCCAGTCTCCGATTGACGGTCAGCATCGGGTGGTTTTCCGCGTTCACCGTTGTGTAAATCGCTCGCAGCAAAGGAAATTCAGCTGCCAACACAGACGCTTGTTGCTCCTTGACCCACTGAGCGAGACCGTGCCCGCGGTGCTGGGGAAGTACCACGGTGTCGTGCTGCGAAGCGTGGGTGCTGTCATGAAAGTCCACTGTCACTACTGTCGCTGCGGCTACTTCGCCGACGCCGTCGTCGACTGCGCAGCACACCAGGAGTGTCTGAGAGCCGCCGGTCATCTTCTGCTCCCACGATCTGACCTCGTCGACTCCCCAATTACGTTCGGGAATTTGCAGATCGGCGCCCGGTGCGTCGAGGAGCCGGTTCAATGCGTCCGAGAAGGAGCGGACAAGCTCGTCCGGGGTTCGGTTGCGCCAACTGACGATTCGATAGCCGGGGCGGGTCTCAGCCCGGGCGACTTCTGCATTGGAAGGGTCGAGGTGCTGAACTTGGTTTGCCAGTCGAAGCAGCACGCGATGGCTGTCGAACTTTTGCAGAAAATGCTCGGCTGCACTTCCCGCAAGCGCAGTCACCCTGATTCTCCGCACGCCGAACCCGGCGATGTCGACCTCGACGAGTTCGGCAAGCGCTCGTCCCACTCCTCGTCGTTGCGCATGGGGTGTCACGTACATCCGAAACTCTGCGAGATCGGCTTCCGCTGAATTTTTTCGCGCCTGGGCGATGCCGAGAATTTCGTCGGTCCCGGTGTCGCGTGCGATCCAACGCCACACGTCGGTCGAATCATCTTCGGCCTCGATCATTTCCACCAGCGCAGTCGTTGTCGGCGACGTTCCGGAGAGGTGGCGCTGGCCTTCGGAGAACACTTCACACCACTGGTGAAGAACAGGTGCTGTCGCTCCAGACGGTACGAACTCGGTTACAACTACACAGGGCACCCATGTGACGATACCGAGCGCCCACTCGGAGTTGGAATCACACGAACCGTAACCCTGTCGGAGCGTGGTGGTTGTTGCCAGCATTCAGGTATGTCTGATTCCTCGCGCCAACTGAGCCTCAACGCGTTCATTCACCCCGCCGGCCATCACGAAGCGGCGTGGCGGCATCCGTGGACAACCCCGGAACGTCTGTTCGACGTCACGTACTTCCAGGAGATCGCTCGTACCGCCGAGGCTGCGAAGTTCGACGGAATCTTCTTCGCCGACGGTCCGGCGTTGCGCAGCGACGTCGAGCACGGTCCCGCAGGGACTTTGGAGCCGATCACCTTGTTGACAGCCATTGCGGTGGCGACCGAGCGGATCGGTCTGATCGCGACGGCGTCGACCACGTACTACGAGCCGTACAACCTGGCTCGGCTGTTCGCCTCGCTCGACCACATCTCCAACGGACGCGCGGGGTGGAACATCGTCACCACCGGCACCGATCTGGCGGCAGCCAACTTCGGGCTGGCCAAGCATCCGGACCACGGTGACCGGTATTCGCGTGCACGGGAATTCGTCGACGCGGTGGTGCGGCTGTGGGACAGCTGGGAGGACGACGCGATCAGTCTGGACCGCGAGAGCGGAATCTACGCGGACAGAAACAAGATTCACGAGATCAACTACGTCGGCCGGCATCTGCGGGTGCGGGGACCGTTCAACGCGCCGCGAACGCCGCAGGGATACCCGGTGCTGGTGCAGGCCGGTGCGTCCAACGACGGTCGCGCGTTTGCCGGTCAGTACGCGGAGGCGATTTTCACAGCGCACCAGAGACTTTCCGATGCGCAGGCGTTCTACACCGACATCAAGTCGAGGGCTGCTCAGTTCGGCCGCAACCCCGATCACGTCAAGGTCCTGCCCGGAATCAGCCCGTTCATCGGTGACACCGAAGAGCAGGCCAAGGCGCTCGAGCGGGAGTTCAACGAGTTGACTTCGCCGGAGTACGGGCTCGCGCAACTCGGTGCACTTACCGGGACCGATGTTCGGAATCTGGAACTGGATGCACCGGTTCCCGTCGAATTGTTCGCGGCTGCAGGGGATGTCACCGACAACAAACAAAGCAGATTGCAGGTGATCGCCGGGATCGTCGAGCGCGAGCGTCCGACGGTTCGTGGACTGCTTCATCGATTGGCGGGCGCGCGCGGACATCGGGTGTTCGCCGGAACCGCCGAGCAGGTGGCCGACACGATCGAGGAGTGGTTCACCAGCGGTGCTGCCGACGGATTCAACGTCATGCCGCCGTACTACCCGGGTGGGCTCGAGATCTTCACCGAGCGAGTGGTCCCGATCCTGCAGGATCGCGGTCTGTTCCGGACCGAATACTCGGGTACGACGCTTCGCGATCATTTCGGTTTGCCGAGGCCCGAGAGCCAGTTCGCGGTTAGTGCTTCCGCAGTGCAGTAGACCCGCTTCGCGTTGTCGATAATGACAACGGTTACCATTAAGGAATGAAGCAGCTGCCGGTAACCGTGCTGTCCGGATTTCTGGGCGCAGGCAAGACCACACTCCTCAACCACATCCTCGCCAACCGCGACGGTAGACGCGTCGCCGTCATCGTCAACGACATGAGCGAGATCAACATCGACGCGGCCCTCGTCGCGGGCCAGGGCCACCTCGATCGGACGGAGGAGAAGTTGGTCGAGCTGACCAACGGATGCATCTGCTGCACGCTGCGTGAGGATCTGATCGACGCCGTCCGCGCTCTGGCGCGAGAAGGACGGTTCGATCAGTTGGTGATCGAGTCCACCGGCATCTCCGAACCGATGCCGGTGGCAGCCACCTTCGACTGGGAATTCGAGGACGGCTTCAGCCTCGGCTCGCTCGCGAAGCTCGACACGATGGTGACCGTGGTGGATGCGTCGACCTTCCTCGGCGAGCTGGCAAAAGGCGAACGACTCGACGAGCGCAACCTCGAAGCCGGGGAGGGGGACGGACGCAGCATCTCCGATCTCCTGGTCGATCAGGCGGAGTTCGCCGACGTCATCTTGCTGAACAAAACCGACCTGGTGAGCCCGCGGGCGGCAGGAACCGTCGAGGCAACGCTCCGTAGGCTCAACCCCACCGCTCAACTGATACGGACGGACCACGGAAAAGTCACTCTCGATCGCGTCCTCGAAACCGGTCTCTACAACCCGGAACTGGCTGCGCAGGTCCCCGGTTGGGATGAGGAACTGGCCGGTGGGCACACCCCGGAAACCGAGGAATACGGAATACGCAGCGTCACGTATCGCGCCTCGCGACCCTTTCATCCGGCGCGGCTCGAGGCTGCGCTCGGTCAGTTCGCCGGACTCCTGCGAAGCAAAGGCTTCTGCTGGATCGCCAGCCGGCCCGAATTCGCCGCTATCTGGTCGCAGGCAGGCCCCAACCTCGTCATCGAACCGGCTCAACTGTGGGCGTCGGCCGCGGAGGTGCCAGGGCAGGAGATCGTGTTCATCGGAGTGAAACTCGACCCGGCGGCGCCGTCACGAATCCTCGATCCAGCTCTGCTGACCGATGACGAACTACGCGAAGGACCGCGGGCCTGGACTCGCTACGAGGACCCGCTGCCGGCGTGGGACCAGAGCCACCTGCACTGAGCAGACAGCTCCTAGTCGAGGACTTCTTCGACCTCGACGTCTTCGGCCGGCCGGGCCATCTCCTTGCGGTACTGCCAGATTCCCAACGCGGTACCGATGACCAAGCTGACCATCATCACGATCAGTACGGCGGGCAGCAACCACGGAACACGATCGAGGAACGAGCCACCGTAGAAGCCGAGCAGCAAAAGCACCGGCGCCCAGATGATCGCGCCGATAGTGCTCGCGATTGTGTATCGCGTGTGGTTCATCTTGGCCGCGCCCGCGACCATTGGGCACAAGGTGCGCACCCACGGAACCCAACGGGCAATCAGGACCGCCCAGAACCCGTGTCTCTCCAACAAGATGTTGACGCGATGCAGATTCTTCTCGGTGAAGTACTTGCCGCCCTTACGGGCCTTGATGTGGTTGCCCGTCCGGTGACCGATGACGTACCCGACCTGGTTGCCGGCAATGGCGGCGATCATCGCGCCTACCGACAACGCCCACACGTGACCTGCACCGGATTCGTGGCCGGCAAGCACGATTCCGGCTGTGATCAGTAGCGAATCGCCGGGGAGAAACAATCCGAGGATGATCGCGCACTCGATGAAGACGAACGTGACGACGATGATCCAGACCAACAGAGGCCCGGCAGTCTCGAGTGGGGAGAAACTGCCGGATGCGAGCGTCATCGTCGTCAGTTCTTCGCCTCGTTCTGCAATCAGGGGGTGGGGTCTTCGGGGACTGTCACCGTCGAATTGTCCGTAGTGGAAGTATTCGCCGTTTCACCACGTCTCGACGCCAGAATTCGCTTTCCGATTTCGAAGACGATCGGCAGAACCGACACCAGGACGATCAAGATGAAGATGTAGTCGACATTGTCGCGGATGAATTCGATCTGCCCCAGGAGATAGCCGAGCATAGTCACGCCGGCACCCCACAGGATGCCGCCGACGATGTTGTAGGTCAGGAACAGTGAGTACTTCATCTTCGAGGCTCCGGCGACAACCGGTGCAAAAGTACGCACAATCGGCACGAACCGAGCCAGAATAATGGTGATCGGGCCGTGCTTCTCGAAGAAGGCGTGCGACTCGTCGATGTACTTCTTCTTGAAGAACCTCGCGTCGTCCGTCTTGAACAGGGCCGTTCCGCCTTTGGCTCCGATGTAGAACCCGACTTGGTCACCCAGAATCGCGGCGATCGGAATTGTCACCAAGAGCACCCACAACGGTGCGAACGGTTCGATCTCAGTCGACTTGGAAGCCGCGATCAGCCCTGCGGTGAAGAGGAGAGAATCGCCGGGCAAGAGCGGAAACAGCAGGCCGGATTCGATGAAGACCACCAGAAGCAACCCCACCAGAACCCACGTTCCGAAGGAATTCAAGAGGTTCACGGGATCGAGGAAGCCGGGCAGCAAGGCCAGGTTCGTCACGGATTCAGTTGCTGCCTGCACATTCACGGAGGCCAGAGTACCGGCCGAATCTGAGTGTTTCCCACCACCGCAGGTCATCGCGTCGGTCTCGGTGACTGATGCCGGGGTTGTGCGGCGGCCGAGACCGCAAAGAGACGTGGCGAGTAGGACTTGCCATACTGCTAGGACCACACGAAGCGCTTTCACATCGCCGAGCGCTCCGAACGACACGTAAATGGAGGACTCCCGCCGTGCCTATCGCAACTCCCGAGGTCTATGCCGAGATGCTTGGTCGGGCCAAGGAGCATTCCTTTGCCTTCCCCGCCATCAACTGTGTCGGCTCCGAATCCATCAACGCAGCCATCAAGGGCTTCGCGGACGCCGGCAGTGACGGCATCATCCAGTTCTCGACGGGCGGCGCCGAGTTCGGTTCCGGTTTGGGCGTCAAGGACATGGTCACCGGCGCTGTTGCGCTCGCCGAGTTCGCACACGTGATCGCGGCAAAGTACGACGTCACCATCGCGCTGCACACCGACCACTGCCCGAAGGACAAGCTGGACACCTACGTGCGTCCGCTGCTCGCGATCTCGCAGGAGCGCGTCGACGCCGGCCGTAACCCGCTGTTCCAGTCGCACATGTGGGACGGGTCGGCCATCCCGATCGACGAGAACCTGGCCATCGCCAAGGAACTGCTCGCCCTCTCGAAGGCTGCACGCATCATCCTCGAGGTCGAGATCGGTGTTGTCGGCGGCGAAGAAGACGGCGTCGAGGCCGAGATCAACGACAAGCTCTACACATCGAGCGAAGACTTCGAGAAGACGGTCGACGCTCTGGGCATCGGCGAACAGGGCAAGTACCTGCTCGCTGCCACCTTCGGCAACGTCCACGGGGTCTACAAGCCGGGCAACGTCAAGCTCAAGCCCGAGGTTCTCGAAGAGGGCCAGAAGGTCGCTGCTGCCAAGCTCGGCCTGGCCGCCGGCTCACAGCCCTTCGATTTCGTCTTCCACGGCGGATCGGGATCGCTGAAGTCGGAGATCGAGGATTCGCTGAACTTCGGCGTCGTGAAGATGAACGTCGACACCGACACGCAGTACGCGTTCTCCCGTCCGATCGCCGGACACTTCTTCTCCAACTACGACGGCGTCCTCAAAATCGACGGCGAGGTCGGAAACAAGAAGGCATACGACCCGCGCAGCTACCTCAAGAAGGCCGAAGCAGGCATGACGGCTCGCGTCGTCGAGGCGTGCAACGACCTGAAGTCGGCCGGACGTTCGGTGTCCGCAGGCTGATCGGCTTCACAACTCAGCTTCAGAAAACAAGATGCGCGCCGGCGAAATTCTCGCCGGCGCGCATTTTCTGTTCAGGTGCTTACTTACTGGGATCGCAAACCTTCCACGTGCCGTCCTGGCGTTCGAGGTCGAACGTGCGCCACGACTGCTCGCCGGTGCTCGGCAAACTTGCCTGCACCTGAGCGATTGCGGTGTCGTCGGTGATGCGAACAGCGTCGACGGCTCCGACCTGAGGAATCGTCTTCTGTGCGACGGCATTGTCGTGGACCTGAGCGAACGCCGCGTCGGGAATGGTGCGGTAGTACTCGCCCAGCGCTCCACACGTCGACGTTCGCAACGTCGCCAGATCGCCGGTTTGCAGAGCGTCGACGTACGTCGAGATGGCAGTCTGAACCTGCGCCTCGGGTGAGCTTTCGCCGCTACCGCTGTTGGACGAGACGAACACAGCGATGCCGATTGCCGCGATTACGGCGACGCCGGCCGCTGCTGCCGCGATATACCAGCCCTTGCCGCTGCGCTTGATCTTTTCCGGCGCCGCGGGTTCGATGCGAGTCGGCATCGGCTGGGCCGGAGGTGGGGTTGCCGCGACGCCTACTCGTTGAGGTGCGGCGCGCTGCGGCTGTGGTGTCGGAGCTCGAGGGGGTGCCGGAGCTTGCCGGGGTGTTGGTGTCGGCTGCGCGACTTTCGGAATCGCGACGGTTGCCGGCTCCGGTTTCGGCTGGGGTGTCGGTGTTGCTGCAGGTGCCGGAGTTGCCTTGGGGATCGCGACTGTTGGCGCACTCGCTGCCGTGCCTTCGCCATCCGCCTTCGGTGCCTTGACTCCGGCGTCCGCCTTCGGTGCCTTGACTCCGGCGTCCGCCTTCGGTGCCGTCGAGCCCTGGCCTGCCTTCTGAATCGCCACAGTCGCAGGTTCGGTCGGGACCGACTTCTCCGGCGCACCGTTCGGGGCTGCGCTCTTTTTCGAGTTGTCGTCTTTCGAGTCCGGCACGGGTAACCCTTCGGTCTTATGCAGCAATGACCATGTCAGGGTAACGACCGGTATGTAGCCCGCATAACTCCGACCGTCGGCGAGGCGATCCTGTGGCGGAAAGGTGTAGCGGGCACAATGAGCGCATGACCCAATTCGGTGACCTGCTCGGACCCAAGCCCACTCTGCTTCCCGGCGACGAAGACGCGGAATCGGCACTGCTCAACCACGCTGACCCGGCCCAGGTCGCGGCCGACCATCCCACTGCCTCCATCGCGTGGGCCTACCTCGCCGAGGCTGCCCTGGACAAGGGCGAGACCATCACTGCCTACGCCTACGCGCGTACCGGCTACCACCGCGGACTCGACCAACTGCGTCGTAACGGTTGGAAGGGTTTCGGTCCCGTGCCCTACAGCCATGAACCGAACCGTGGCTTCTTGCGTTGCGTTGCTGTCCTGGCCAAGGCTGCGAAGACGATCGGTGAGGCCGACGAGTACGCGCGTTGCCTCGATCTGCTCGAAGACTGCGATCCCAACGCCGCCGAAGCGCTTGGCCTCGGTTAGCAGTTTCCGCCCGAGCCGGGCCGGCATCAAGGACCGTGCTCGCAAATCGGTGCGTCGGCTTCAGACGTCGGCGCTACCGATCATTCAATGTGCCCTGGCGGCCGGATTGGCGTGGTGGGTTGCCACTACGGTGATCGGGCACCATGCGCCGTTCTTCGCGCCGATTGCCGCCGTGGTCTCGCTCGGTCTGTCGTTGGGCGCCCGGTTGCGACGCTCGTTCGAGTTGGTTGCGGGCGTCACGGTCGGTATCGGAATCGGTGACCTGATCATCTCCGGTATCGGGAGCGGGCCGTGGCAGATCAGTTTGGTCGTCGTGCTGGCGATGTCCGTCGCGGTGCTTCTGAACAGCGGGCCGATTTTCTCCATGCAGGCCGGAAACTCGGCCGTGCTGGTGGCGACGCTGATCCCACCGGGTGGCAGCGGCGGGCCCGATCGCATGATCGATGCCCTGGTCGGTGGTCTGGTGGGCATCGCGGTTGTCGCGATCATTCCCACCCATCCGGTGCGACGCGCACGCAAGGATGCTGCATCGATTCTCGGAACAGCTTCCGAGGTACTGCAATTGGTTGCAGACGGCCTTGTTGCCAACGATCCGGACCCGATCGTGAAGGCGCTCCAGAAGGCGCGCGCAACCCAAGGTGCCATCGACGGCTTGCGCACCAACCTCCTCGGCGGGCGCGAGATCAGCCGGATCTCCCCGCTGTACTGGAACAGTCGACCGCGCCTCGAAAGGCTCATGGCGACAGCCGATCCCATCGACAATGCGTTGCGCAATATCAGAGTGCTCGCGCGTCGTTCGCTGACGCTGGTCAGGGACGACGAGATTCTCGATCCACGTCTGGTGGCTCAGGTCGAGCGCTTGTCGAAAGCCGTCGAAGTTCTGAAGGACATGATCCTGGCGGAGCCGGGGGAGCAACCCGATCAGGCCGAGGCGGCGCGTGTCCTGCGCTCGGTGGCCAAGGAACTGAAACCGGCGATAGTCGAGAACGCGGGCCTGTCCTCGACGGTGGTGTTCGCCCAGATTCGATCGTTGGCGGTCGACCTCTTGCAGGTCGCAGGTATGAAGCGCATCTCGTCGATCGCCACTCTGCCGCCGACTGTGCCGCACCCGGCGTACGAGCCGGATCACTGACCTCTGCCCTTTCCCGCTCACTGAGCAACTCATTGTATGTATGCGAATGTATGCATATGCTCTGAGAAGGACTCGGGAGGGAACAGGACAAATGGGAGCAGGGCACGGTCATTCACATGGCCACTCGGCAGCAGATTCGGTCGGCGTAGGGCCTTCACCGCAGCGCATCAGAAAAATGGCGATCGCGCTTGCGATCCTCGTTGCGTTCCTCGTACTCGAAGCCACGGTCGGCATCCTGATCAATTCGTTGGCTCTGCTTGCCGACGCCGGTCACATGCTCACCGACGTGGTGGGTATGGCGATGGGCCTGACGGCGTTGCTACTCGCGAAGAAGGGCAGCACCACCGCGGCCAGGACCTTCGGTTGGCACCGCGCCGAAGTGTTGACCGCCATGGCCAACGCGGTGATGCTGCTGGCCGTCGCGGCCTGGGTCTTCTACGAGGCAATCGGGCGGATCGGTAATGAACCCGAGATCCCGGGCGGCGCCCTGATCATCACTGCGGCCGCCGGTTTGGCCGCGAACATCGTCGTGATGCTGATGCTGCGCGGCGATTCCAAGGACAGCCTGGCCGTGCGCGGCGCCTACCTCGAAGTGCTTGCCGACGCCGTCGGTAGCGTCGGTGTTCTGATCGCCGGTGGCCTTGTCCTGCTGTTCAACTGGACGTGGGCGGACGTCGTCGTCGGTGTTCTCATCTCGCTGTGGGTGGTGCCGCGTGCGATGAAATTGGCCGCAGCATCGCTGCGCATTCTGACGCAGGCGTCGCCGGCCGACGTCGACGTCGAAGCAGTCGAGGCCGACCTGGCTGCGCTGCCGAGCGTGATGGGCGTTCACGACCTACACGTCTGGACACTCACCACCGGAATGGATGTCGCGACGGTACACCTGACCAGTGACGCGAATTCGTCGAACGTTCTGGAATCCGCGCGCACCGTCCTCGAGAGTCACGGTCTTTCCCACGCCACTGTCCAGGTGGAATCATGTGCCAACGGCGAGCATTGCGAGAAGAACGTCACTTGGTGAAGCGGGTGATCTCCTTGCCCGGCTTCCAGAGGTCTACGTACATGTGCTCGTCGTCGACAGTCGTGTGCACCACCTCGTCGATGTCGAGGACAAAGAGGTGCAGGGGTTTCGGAACCTCGTAGGGGTAGCTTTCCAGCACGGCTTCGAACTCGTCGCCGGTCACCTCGCGTGCGATTCCGGCGATCTTCACATCGCCGCCTTCCATCGTGTGCTCGCCGGGATTGCTGTGGAGGGCGTAGCGCCCGTCACGGATGAGGTCCTTCGCTTTGATTGCGCCGAACATCGAACCGAGCACCAGACGCCCGTCGAGGATTTCGACTTCGGTGCCGCTGACCCTCGGCGAACCGTCCTTGCGCAGCGTTGCGAGGACGTGATGCTTGTGGGCCTTGAATCGCGCTTGGACCGCGTCGGCGAGGGCGGGAACTTCTTCGGAGAACTGCTTCCAGGTGACCATGACGGTCATTGTGCACCCCTATTCTTGACAACTTCTGTCAGTGATTCTCGGTAATGTTCGCGTCATGAGATCCGCGCGGTTGCTCCAACTCATGTTGCGTTTGCAGGGCAGCCGTGGCGCCGTTGCCGATCAGTTGGCCGACGAATTCGGTGTTTCGGTGCGAACGATCTACCGCGACGTGGCCTCGTTGTCGGCTGCCGGCGTGCCGATCTGGACCGAGAGCGGCCCGGGTGGTGGCATCCGTCTGCTCGACGGTTGGCAGTCCAAGCTGTCCGGCATGACGGACGACGAGACGTCCGCACTCATGCTGTTGGGTGTGCCGTCCATCGCTGCGGATCTCGGGCGATCCGACGCCGTCGGTTCGGCGGGGGCCAAATTGCTCCGCACCCTGCCCGGTCCGCTGCGCGAGAGCGCGCGCTTGTGGCAGGACCGAATCCTGGTGGACGTCCCAGGCTGGTTCGGCGGCGTCGACGACATTTCTGCGCTTCCGATCGTCACATCTGCTGTGCTCGACTCGCGTCGGCTGCGCTTCATCTATCGCGATCGGGAGCGGACGGTCGAACCGCTGGGGTTGGTCATCAAAGCCGGCGTTTGGTACCTCGTGGCGGGTTTGAACGGACGTACGCTCTCGTTCCGGGTCGGCCGCATCAAAAACGCCGTGGTAGAAGATGATTCGTTCGCCCGGCCGGTGGATTTCGACCTGGCGTCGTGGTGGGCGGCGTCGATGGCCGAGTTCGACCGGTCGCTGCTCCGTTTCCACTGCCGAGTGCGGGTGTCGCCCGAGGGAAGGCGCCGACTCCCCGATGTGGTGGGCGAGCTCGCCGCTGCTGTCGGAGTGGGACCAGAGGACAACGACGGATGGGTGAGTGCCGAGCTGAAACTCGAGAGCGAAGATGTCGCGCTCTCGCAGTTGATCGGGCTGGGATCGGACGTCGAAGTGCTCGAACCCTCGTCCTTGCGTGAACGGATGCGCGCTGTGGCGGAGCAGATGGTGCTCCGCCACAGGTACAACAACTAAGCCGTCGCAGAACGCTTTGCCAGCAGACGGGTAATGCCTAGCTGAGCTGCAACGATGATCGCGCCAACCACGAGGCCAAGCGCTGCCGACGCAAGTGTGTTGACGATCCACGCCAGTACCCCGCCGACTCCGGCGATGTCACTGACTGCTTCTTCGCCATGATGAACGGCGTCGTACAGCGGGTGGAAGCCCAGTTCGTCGATGCCGACCAACAGGATGTGGCCACCGACCCACAGCATCGCGGCGGTACCCACCACCGAGAGCACTGACATCACGTGAGGCATGCCGCGAACCAGGCCTCGGCCGACCTTGTGGGTGAAGCCCGACGACGTCTCGGCGATTTTCAAGCCGATGTCGTCCATCTTCACGATCAGTCCGACGACGCCGTAGACGACCACGGTGATGACGACGGCGACGACGGCAAGAATTACCAACCGGCTCCAGAAACCTTCGCCCGCGATGGTGTTGAGTGCGATCACCATGATCTCGGCGGACAGGATCAGGTCGGTGCGCACGGCGCCCGAAACCACAGCCTCTTCGTCGCGAGGATGCTCGTCGGCCGTTTCGTGGTGGTCACCGTGGCCGAAGATTGCACCCCAGATCTTGTGAACTGCTTCGTAGCTGAGGTAACAGCCGCCGACCATCAACAGGGGAGTCAGCAGCCAGGGAAGGAACTGACTCAGCAGTAGAGCGATCGGCAGAATGATCAGCAGCTTGTTGCGTAGCGATCCGATGGCGATGCGCTTGATGATCGGCAGTTCGCGTTCGGCCGCGAGCCCACGGACGTACTGCGGCGTGACGGCTGCGTCGTCGATGACGACGCCTGCAGCTTTGGCGGTCGCCTTACCGGTTGCGGCGGCAACGTCGTCGATCGAGGCGGCAGCCATACGAGCCAGGGCTGCGACGTCGTCGAGCAGGGCGAAGAGTCCTCCGGCCATCACAGACCTCCAGTGGAATCAGTGGAAAAAGGTGGCCGGACCGAACCGGTGACGCAGTTACTTGATCGCACGAGGTCTCTATCCATGATCGTCGTAGGTGAGGTCAGGTCACCTGGAACGATACCGGGGGCATCCGTCAGGGACGACCTCGCTCGGTCGGTTGGCCTTCGTCACGAAAGGTCTTCCCGACCCGGTGCTCGCATGTAAGACTGCACAGAAGATCGATCGAAACGGGGCACTATGCGTGAACCAGACACTGCACAGGTCGCCAAGACTTTCGACGCAATGGCGGCGCACTACGACCGACAGATCGGGCGCTTCGAACGCTTTGTGCTCGGTGACGCCCGGAAATGGGCTGTGGACCAGGCGCATGGCCGCGTGGTCGAGATCGCTGTGGGTACCGGGCTGAACCTGCCTCTCTACGGGGATGACGTCGATTACGTCATCGGCGTGGATATCTCGAGTGCGATGCTCGATCAGGCCAGGGTCAAGGTCTCCGAGGGGGTGAAGACCGAAGTCGACCTACGCCTCGGAGACGTGCAAGCACTCGACGTTCCCGACGAGTGCGTGGACACGTTGGTGTCTACGTACGCCTTTTGCACGATCCCCGATCCGGACCGAGTTGCGAGCGAAGCATTTCGGGTCCTGGTGCCTGGTGGTCGATTCGTTCTCGCGGAGCACGGGCCGAGCAAAAACACTGTTGCTCGCACGTTGATGAAGGCCGTGGAACCGCTGTTCGTTCGGTTCGGTGCTGATCACCTCACCCGCGAACCGGTCGGATACCTCGAAAACGCAGGCTTCCTGATCGACGAGGTGCAGCGCAGCGGACGGGGTGGAATCGTGTTTCGGGTGGTGGCGCGGAAGCCGGATCCCGAATGGACGGCGCTCGGTCACTGATGTCCGAAGGGACGGCGCTCAGACACTGATGTCCGAAGGGACGGCCCTCAGACACTGATGGCCGAGCGCGATGGCGCCGCCGTGGACGTTCACCGTGGACAGGTCGACGCCGGTATCCGCTGCCCACGAGAGGACGACGGGAGCGAAGGCCTCGTTGACCTCGAACAGATCGATGTCCGAAACCGTCAACCCCGCACGGGCCAGGACTTTTTGGATGGCAGGGATGACCGCTGTGAGCATGTACAGCGGATCGTCGCCGGCGACGGAGAAGCTGTGCAACCTTGCCCTCGGAGTGAGACCGAGTTTCGCGGCGATCTCACTGGTCGTGATCATCACCGCCGAACTGCCGTCTGAAAGCGGGCTGCTGTTACCCGCGGTGATGGACCAGTCGATCTGCGGGAATCGCTGTGCGTAGTAGTCGGATTCGAAAGCAGTCCGCAGGCCGGCAAGGGTTTCCACCGTGGTGCCGGGGCGGATCGCCTCGTCGATCGAGAGCTGCGGGAGAGTGGCGACTTCCTTGGTGAAGTAGCCACTTTCGGTTGCCAGCGCGGCTTTTCGATGACTCGATGCCGAGAACTCGTCCAGTTGGGTGCGGCTCAGTCCCCACTTGGCTGTGATCAATTCGGCGCTGATGCCCTGCGGTACCAGACCGTCCGGGTAACGCTCTTCGAAACCTACCCCGAGTGACTCGCGCCCGACGCTGCTCGAGCCCATCGGCACTCGGCTCATCGACTCGACTCCGGCAGCGACGACGATGTCGTATGCCCCGGCGATGACGCCCTGAGCGGCAAAATGAACCGCTTGTTGGCTACTTCCACACTGTCGGTCGACGGTGGTCCCCGGAACCGACTCGGGGGTATCCGGCGGCGAGAAGGGCAGTGCGAGTAACGTTCTGGCTCTGTTCGCCGACTTGACTGATCGCACCGCCGATGACGTCGTCGATCAGTGCGGCATCGATTCCGGTGCGCTCGACTACCGCTTTCAGGCTGTGGGCGAGGAGGTCGACGGCATTGATGCAGTGCAGTGCGCCGTTCGCTTTTCCCTTGCCGATCGGAGTTCGAACGGATTCGACGATAACTGCGTCTCTCATGACAAATTCCTTTCAGGGACGGCGGATTCAACGGGGACAACTGGGGTGGGTGCAGTCGCTGGGGTCATTCCCAGCGATGCCAGTGCGGAGGCGAGCGCGACAGCGAAGATCACCCACCAGGCCTGACGGAAGGTGTCAGGGTCGACGGAGGAGCCGAGAACCGCGATCAGAACACTTACGCCGAGAACGGTTCCGATCTGTCGGCTCATGCTGACGACTGCGCTTCCGGTGGCTGATCGGGCCGGCGCCAGATCGGCGGTGGCCTGGGACAGGATGGTCGGGAGGGCAAGGCCGACACCGATTCCGGCGATGATCCAGCCTGGCAGGAGTCCGGTCGCGTAGTTGGGCGTCGTATCGACCGAGACGAGGACTGATACCGTTCCGACGGCCCACAGAATGCTGCCGAGTGCAGCGACGCGGCCGGCCGAGTACCTGCGCGAAAGCGATCCTCCGGCGATCGCGAACAGCGGAACCAGAAGCGGACCCGGCGAGACGGCGAAGCCGGTTCGCAATGCCGAGTATCCCCAAACTTCTTGCAGCCAGAAGATATTCGAGAGCAGTCCGGCAGCAAATGCTGCGCTGAACAAGATGGCGGTGACGTTGGACCAGGCAAAGGAGCGGATCTTCAGAAGATCGGGAGCAATCAACGGAGTGCGATGGCGAGAGTTGCTCCACCAGAACGAAAGTAGGGTCGCGGCGGCGACGGCGAAGGCGATCAGAACGCGGTTGTCGGTCCATCCCCAATCAGGTCCCTGGACGAGTGCCAGCGCGAGAGAGCCGATTCCGACGGTGAGGAGGGCGGCGCCGACGAAGTCGATCCCGGCATCGGGGTCCTTGTGTGTTGTATCCGGGACGAGTCGGACTGCGAAGTAGAGCAATACGATCCCGACTGGAACATTGATCAAGAAGACCCAGCGCCA
Organism: Rhodococcus sp. IEGM 1409; assembly: GCF_030056735.1. Lineage (GTDB taxonomy): Bacteria > Actinomycetota > Actinomycetes > Mycobacteriales > Mycobacteriaceae > Rhodococcus_F. Next base: position 60,717 of record NZ_JASHKN010000008.1, on the reverse strand, counting down.
CGACGCCTCGACGAGAATGCCGCCCACGACGGGGCCGAATGCCGCAGCGGCCGCGCCGGCTGCCGCCCAGATACGTACGCCGGATTGACGTTTCGCAGCCGGGAGTGCACTGATCAAGAGGCCGAGGCTGGCCGGGGTGAGCGCCGCGGCGCCGACTGCCTGGACGATGCGGAATGCCACCAGTGCCCACAGTGACGGACTGAAGGCGCAGGCGGAGCTGGCGAGGGTGAACAGCGCGAGGCCGGCGATGAAGGCTCGCTTCTGTCCGATCCTGTCCGCCCAGCGTCCGAGGGGTATCAACAGCGCGGCGTAGACGATCGCGTAGCTGTTGAGGATCCAGCTGAACTCGCCGAGCGAGTGACCCGGGTAGCTCTTGGCGATGTCGCCAAAGGCCACGTTGACCACAAAAAGATCGAGACTGGCGACAAACGGCGCCCCCGACAGTACGGCGAGGAGGGGCCAGGTCCGCACCGGCTGGCTATGAAGTTCCATAGTCAGCAATCTAGACTCTGGCTATGGTTATGGCAAGCCAGGGGGTATGGTGAAACCCATGGACGCTGTGCGACTGACCGGGGTGCTCGAAGATCGCGACGCCTGGCGGGCCACGCACTGCTCGATCGGACGGGCTATGGAAGTGGTCGGCACTCGCTCCGCAATGCTGATTCTGCGAGAGGCTTACTACGGCACAACTCGTTTCGACGACTTCGCGTCGCGAGTCGGAATTACCGAGGCGGTTGCGTCGGCGAGGCTGAAGGAACTCACTGAGGCGGGCCTCTTCGAGCGTGTGCCGTACAAGGAACCTGGAAAGCGGACGCGGCACGAGTATGTGCTCACCGAGAAGGGCAGTGACCTGCTGCCGGCAGTTCTTGCGCTGATGCAGTGGGGGGACAAGTATCTGCACGGCGGAAAAGGTGGACCGTTGGAGGTGGCGGACGACGCTACCGGTGAGCGCGTTCGCGTCGAGGTGCGGAGTGAGTCGGGACGTGAAGTGCCTTTGGGGGAGTTGCGCGTTTCTGTCAACAAATCGCGCGGGCGGTAGGTTTTAGGCACGCTCGAATGTTGATGTACTTCAACGGGTCTCGAGTGTTATTTGTTTTTGAAGTTGTCCGTTATGTCCCTAGGAATCGAATGTGTGTTCGATTAAACTTTCGGTATGGACGGTTGGGAAGCGTGGCGGCTGGATGGTGAGGATCTCGAGAGTGAGGTTCTGGATCTGGTGCGCGTGCGGCACGAGTTGCAGTCGCGGATGGTGTTGTTGATTGTGGAGATGTTTTCTCGGGAGACTGTGGTCGGGAAGGGTTTTCGGGCGATCGCGCAGTGGTTGCATGGTTCGACGAATTTGGAGATCGGTGAGTGCAGTCTGCTGGTCGGTTTGGCGCGGTTGCTGTTGCTTGAACCTGTTGTGGCGGTTGCGTTTCAGCGGGGTGAGGTGGATGCGTTGAAGGCTCGTCAGGTGGCGTCGTTTTGTCAGCATCCGCCTAAGAACATGACGCCGGCGGATGTGGACAAGGCTCGCGGGATTTTGCTTGATCTGGCGTCGAAGAATATTGCGGATTGTGATGCGGTGCGGGCGGCGATTCGGCGGATCGAGAAGCAGTACGGCAAGCGCGAGGACGGGGTTCCGGTGGGTGAGAATTCGGAGCGTAACGAGTTCTACGCGTCGAAGGGCTTGTACGGCAGAGTCAGCGTGAAAGGCGATTTGGATGCCGTGAACGGTGCCCGTCTGATCACGTTGTTGTCGAGTTTGTCGGCGCCGACGCCGGAGAAGGACGGGGTGAAGGACGCTCGTACTCCGGCATTGCGGCGGGCGGACGGGTTCTGCGAACTGCTGCGCCGGTACGAGCGGGCGGGGTTGGGTCCGATCGAAGGCGGCGTGAAACCGCACATCACTGTGACCGCATCGGCGAAGGACATGACCGATATGCAGGCTTTGAAGGACTTGTTGCCGTCGACAGAAGAGTTGGGGTTCGCGTGGGCAGATTGGGTGGGCCCGATCAGCATCGATACTGCCCGGATGTTGGCCTGCGACTGCACGGTCACTCGGATTTTGTTGGATGAGAATGGTGTTCCGCTCGAGTGCGGTAAGGAAGTGCGAACGGCGACGGTTCCGCAGCGGCGGGCGTTGGCCGTCCGTGATGGTGGGTGTGCGTTTCCGGGGTGCGGGACTCCGTCGGGGTGGTGCGATGCTCATCATGTTGTTCACTGGGGTGACGGTGGTCCAACGGATCTCGACAATCTGATCTTGTTGTGTGGTCATCATCATCGGACGCTGCATCACACGCAGTGGCGGGTGGAGATCGGCCCGGATCGGAAAACAGTGTTCTATCCGCCGATGTCGATCGACCCGTTCCAGCATCCGATCGGCGGGAACAGTCCACCGACGGCCGCCTGAACGGGCATAACTGAATACGCGAGCACCGGGGCTTCACCAGGCCCCGGTGCTTGTGCTGCGTTCCTGCGTTCAGATCCGTTCGTAGATGAGCCTCAGCTCAGTGACTTCTTGAACCCGACATGGGAGGCGACAAATCCGAGTCGCTCGTAGAAGTCGTGAGCTTCCTTGCGAGTTTGATCCGAGGTGAGCTGCGCCAGGAAGGCACCCCGCCGGGCACCTTCTTCGCAGGCCCAGCGGATCATCGAACTGCCGATGCCCTTGCTGCGGAAATCCTCGTGCACGCGAACGGCTTCGATCTGCAGTCGCGTCGCGCCCATCCGGCTCATACCCGGTATGAAGGTCAATTGCATTGTGCCGATTACCGCGTCGCCGATCAGAACGGTGACGAGGAGTTGTGCCGGATCCTCGTCGATTCGCTTGAACGCGTCCTCGTAGATCATTCGGGCCTCGGGGTTGGTCGTCTCCCGAGTGCTCCCGATCGGGTCGTCGGCGAGCAAGTCGATCAGTGCCTCCACGTGTCGAATCTCGGCCCGCGTGAGGGTGTACTCCACTCCGCCGGACTGAAATGACGTCGCAATCATCGATGCTCCCCTGAAGAAGAAATATCTGAAATGTCAGACTCTCACGAGTCTCCTCCAGCGCACTCGATCACGTCCAGAAACGCATGAGGGCGTTACCGAGCATGGCGTAGTAGTCGGACACACCGCTCAGTTCGAAGATCCAGTAGATCGCGTCGAAGAAGACGACATTGATCTGCGGGACAAACAGGAGTGCAACCAGCAGGAGCAGTCCGTACGGCTTGAACTGTTCGAGTTGGTGCCGCGTGTTGGGCGCGAGGTACGGCTCCAGCGCGTTGTAACCGTCCAGACCGGGGACTGGAAGCAGATTCAACACAGTCGCCATGACTTGTAGAAACGCCAGAAAACTGAGGCCGGCCCAGAAGGTCAGGTGCTCGGTCCCTGAGCCGTACGTACGTATGACGACGAGGAGGACCACCGCGGCGACGGCGTTGGTGAAAGGACCGGCGAGCGATATTCGCGCCTGCACCTTGGGTGGGAACATCCCGGTGCGCAGGTACACGGCGCCGCCGGGAAGCCCGATGCCGCCTAACGCGATGAACAGCACCGGCAGTCCGATGGAGAGCATCGGATGGCTGTACTTGAGCGGGTTGAGCGTCAGATAGCCACGAGCCTCGACGTCGGTGTCTCCGTGACGCCACGCCAGATACGCATGGGCAAACTCGTGCAAGCACAGCGTGACCACCCAGCCGGCAACCACGAGGACAAAAACACCTGCGCGGCCCGCGATGGAACCCCACGTCGAGTTCCAAGCGACGACTCCGGCGATGACGGTGACGGCAACTACACCGAGGAAGACGGGGCTGGGTCGAACCGCCGACCGTGCTGCTCCGGTTCTCACCTGACCAACAACCAAGTCTTGTCGTGCCGGTAGAAGGTCGAACGCTTGAGATCACGCGGGTTGGGCACACCGTCGCGAACCAGATGCGCCGCGGGCGAGCCCAGCTGAATCGCTCGGCCTTCCAGCCAGCGTCGTCCGCTCCACCAACTCTTACGATCGACAGATGCCTTGATGCCGGGAAGTTTGGGGCTCGGCACGATCCGGATACCGGGGACTGTGCCGGAGAACAGTTTGTTGTCGTCGACGTAAGACTCGCCGATCAGTTCGGCGGCATCGCCTGGACCCGTGACGGTTGCTGCGCCGACCAGCGCGATTCCGGCGTCGTCACGAATCAGCGGCACGGTGTGGACTGTGCCTTTCAACGCCGTGCGCGCAGCTCGTGCACCAGTTGCGAGTTTGTACGCGTCGGTTGCGTCGGACCTGTTCTCGGTGACGTAGGCGAGTTCGACGTGGAGTCGCTCCAGTCGCATCAACCGCGTCAATGCCGCGGCGAACGCGCCGTCGTTACCGACGACGATCAAGCGCGGCTCCGTGACGACCCGCAGTTGGGACAGGGCCTCGTCGAAGTCTTGCTTCTCCGGAAGTTCCGGGACAGTGAACGACGTGAGTTCACCCAGGGGGAGTGGAACCGGCGAATCGCCACATTTGAGCACCACAGGGGTCAAGGCCACTCCTAGCTCGATCAAGACTTCTTCTCGGGTAGTGGGACCTCGCCACCCGTCCCCGAAATGGCCGTCCGAATCACTGCCGACGATCTTAGTGCGAGTGCCTGTGTCGACTCGCAATCGTGATGGTCACCGGCCAAATTCTGGACCGTCAGGTCTGGTCTGGTGCTCTGGGCTAGACTGCTCCTTCGGTCACTGCAACAGTTCGGCGCTGCATCATGTGCGCGGAAGCCAGGCAGTACCAATGCGGCGGGACAACTGCTGCACGTCGACCGTAGGAGACAACGTCATGCCGGCAATCGTCCTGATCGGCGCCCAGTGGGGCGACGAAGGTAAGGGCAAAGCTACAGATCTACTGGGCGAGCAGCTTCAGTGGGTCGTGCGATACCAGGGCGGTAACAACGCCGGACACACCGTCGTTCTGCCCAACGGTGACAAGTTCGCACTGCACCTCATCCCGTCCGGAATCCTCACCCCCGCCGTCAATAACGTCATCGGTAACGGTGTCGTCGTGGACCCGGGTGTGTTGTTGACCGAATTGGCAGGCCTGGAAGAGCGCGGCGTGGACACGTCTCGCCTGCTGCTTTCTGCTGATGCGCACCTGATCATGCCGTACCACGTGGCCATCGACAAGGTCACCGAACGCTTCCTGGGAGCGAAGAAGATCGGCACGACCGGCCGCGGTATCGGCCCGTGCTACCAGGACAAGATCGCCCGTGTCGGTGTCCGTGCCGCGGATGTCCTGGACGAGAAGATCCTGACCCAGAAGGTCGAAGCAGCACTCGAATTCAAGAACCAGGTGCTGGTCAAGATCTACAACCGCAAGGCACTCGACCCGCAGCAGGTCGTCGAAGAGGTACTGACGCAGGCCGAGGGTTTCAAGCACCGCATCTCGGACACGCGCCTGGAACTCAACCTTGCCCTCGAGCGCGGCGAGACCGTTCTGCTCGAAGGTTCGCAGGGCACTCTGCTGGACGTCGACCACGGCACGTACCCGTACGTGACCTCGTCCAACCCCACTTCGGGTGGCGCGGCAGTCGGTTCGGGAATCGGTCCCACCAAGATCACCACCGTCCTCGGAATTCTGAAGGCGTACACGACGCGTGTCGGTTCCGGCCCGTTCCCGACGGAGCTGTTCGACGATCACGGCGCATACCTGGCCAAGCAGGGCGGCGAGGTCGGTGTCACCACCGGACGCGCTCGTCGTACGGGATGGTTCGACGCTGTCATCGCGCGTTACGCGACGCGCGTCAACGGCATCACCGACTACTTCCTCACCAAGCTCGATGTGCTGAGCAGCCTCGACACCGTGCCGATCTGTGTCGCGTACGAGGTGGACGGTGTCCGCCACGACGAAATGCCGATGTCGCAGAGCGACATTCACCACGCCAAGCCCATCTACGAAGAGATGCCTGGCTGGTGGGAAGACATCTCGGAGGCTCGCACCTTCGAGGAACTGCCGCAGAATGCGCAGAACTACGTGCTTCGACTCGAAGAGCTTTCGGGTGCGTTCATCTCCTGCATCGGTGTCGGCCCCGGCCGCGACGAGACGATCGTCCGGCGCGAGATCGTCCGCTAGTTCGTTTCTTCGAAATCCCCGTTCCTGCAAGCAGGAGCGGGGATTTCGTGTTTCAAGCCAGCTTCGACAGGTGTGCGGTGACGGTCTTCCAGTCGGGAAACTCGGTGCTGCCGAACTTGATCCACTCACCCTCGAATCGGTCTGCGCCGTTTGCTCCGCGGTCGTCGACGAGGAAGTCGCCTCGGTTGTGGTGCTTGTGGTGCTTGTGGTGCGAGAGGATCAGTCGCTGCAAGCGGCGCTGCCCTCCTCCATTCCGAGGTTCTCTTGGACCCACAGAACCTTGTCGTGCCAGGCTGTGGCGTTCTTCCACGGCGCTGTCGAGAGGATGTAGGTGTCGAATTGCTGCGCCAGTTGGTGGTAGGCGTCGATAGCACCGTCGAGTGGGTCCATCCGAGAGAAGATGTGCGGCGCCTCGTCTGGAGATTTTCTAGGTACGCAAAGAGTCCAGTTTTATGGAACTGGACTGAGATCAGTGAATTCTTCCCCTTGATCACAATCGCACCGAGTTCTGACAGAGTTGTTCTCGCAGTCTGCAGTCGCGTCGTGGAAGATGCCGCCGAGGGGTGCTGCCAGGCGAAACTGCTCAAGGCGAATGTAGGTACCTTCACCTTCGGCGGGGGCAAAGAAGTAGACGAGTGCCACGAAGAGGCCGATGCCGATGAGGGTTGCGAAGGTAGTCATGGACATATGATCAACTCGACTGGTATTGAAATACATAGCCAAGTTGTCGATACTGGACTGCATGATGACTCGAGTTCTCGGTGCCCGTTCGCTTGCGCGCGATCTGGGGTCCTGGCAGGAAGAGTCTGGACGCAGGCCCGCGTACCGCGCGCTTGCCGACGGTATCCGCCTGCTCGTGCACGACGGTCGCGTTCCGCTCGGCGTCGCGCTGCCCAGTGAGCGCGAACTTGCGACGGTGCTCGAACTCAGCCGAACCACGATCACGTCGTCGTACTCGGTGCTGCGAGACGAGGGGTATCTGATCAGCCGGCAGGGCTCGCGAAGCACCGTGGCTTTGCCAGCCGGCGCGCGGCCCAACGGGTTGATGTTCCGATCCCATCAACCGGGGCCGAGTGGACCCGTCGTCGACCTCAGCTACGCGGCGATGGCAGCTCCCGCCGCCCAGGTCGAACTTGCGTATGCGTCTGCGCTGCAGGAACTTCCGAACTACCTGCCCACGCACGGGATGGAGCCGGTCGGAATCGGCGACTTGCGTGACGTGATCGCGCAGCGCTACACGGCCCGAGGTCTGCCCACCACCGCCGAACAGATCATGGTGACCTCGGGCGCGCAGCACGCGCTTCGGTTGTTGCTGTCGGTGCTCACCTCGCCCGGCGAGCGAGTGCTGGTCGATCATCCGACGTATCCCAATGCGCTGGAAGCAATTCGGCGAAACGGTGCCCGACCGGTCCCGGCACCGGTGCGGCCGGAATTCGCGGCAGCCGGAGCCTGGGACCTCGACGGGATTCGAAGTGCAGCAAGGCAAACCGCTGCCAGAATGGCGTACCTGATTCCCGATTTCCACAACCCGACCGGACTTTGCATGGATTCTGCCGGGCGCGCCGAACTTGCGAAGATCGCGCACGAAACGCGGATGACTCTGGTCGTCGACGAGACGATGGTGGACCTGTGGCTCGACGCACCACCGCCCGCGCCGGTCGCCTCGTATGGGAGAGGCGCTGCGAAAACCGAAGTGGTGACGATCGGTTCGACGGCGAAGTCGCTGTGGGGTGGACTGCGTGTCGGCTGGATTCGCGCCGACGCCGCGCTCATCACACAGTTGGTCGGTGCGCGTGCCGCGATCGATCTCGGTACTCCCGTCATGGATCAGCTCGCGGCTGCCTATCTACTAGCCGACGACCGCTCGCTCCTCGAACAGCGTCGCGAAGTTCTGCGCGAACAGCGCGCAGTACTCCTCGGTGCGGTGGCCGAGCGTCTGCCGGACTGGCGCCCCACCATCGGCTCCGGCGGTATGTCGGTCTGGATGCGTATGTCGGCGCCCGTCTCGACGGCATTGGCGGCGGTGGCACCCAACTTCGGAGTGCTCCTCGCTGCCGGCCCGCGTTTCGGCGTCGAAGGCGCGTTCGAACGATTCATCCGCGTGCCGTACGCGCGTTCTCCTGAGGACCTCATTCGCGGCGTTGCATCCATCGCTGCTGCATACGACACTCTCGCGACGGATCGCGACACGGCCGATCAACGAATGGTCGTCGTCTGAGATCTGGGTACACACACTGAAAGAGGCGTGAAACCAGGAGGTCAGGCATGACGGTCGTAGACGGTACAGGCGCAGCGGGAACCAGTGCGGCGGAGGCGCTGGCAGAACGATTGTTCGCGGCCACACTCGGCGCGTCGGAGCTGCAGGCTGTGTATCTGGGCGACCGGTTGGGCTGGTACCGCGTGCTGAGCGATCACGGCCCGCTCACGTCGACGGAGCTGGCGGACCGGACGGGGACCGTCGAAAGGTACGCGCGGGAGTGGCTCGAGCAGCAGGCCGTGGCCGGATATGTGGACGTCAATTCGGATGCCAATCGTCGGTACAGCCTGTCGCCGGCCCACGCCGAAGTGTTGGTCGACGACGAAAACCTGCTGTTCCTGACACCGCTGGCGAGGCTGTTCGTCGCGACGACAGGGTCGATGCCACGTCTACTGGACGCCTATCGTCATGGCGGCGGAGTCACGTGGGAATCGATGGGACCGGACGCTCGCGAGGGCCAGGCACTGCTGAACCGGCCGTTGTATCTCCAGCAGCTCTGTCAGCAATTCCTGCCTGTAATCACCGACCTGCACGCCATTCTTGTCGGCGGCGGACAGGTCGCTGATCTCGGAATGGGGGAGGGCTGGTCGTCGATCGCGCTCGCCCTCGGGTACCCGAAGATCGAGGTGCACGGCTTCGACGTCGACGCAGCCTCGGTGAACGCTGCCCGTCGCAACGCCTACGATCGCGGGGTGGACGACCGCGTGCATTTCTCTTTGGTCGACGTTGCCGGCCAAGCTCCGGAGACCGGCCGAGCCGATGCCGGGACCTACGATGCCGTGTTTGCTTTCGAGTGCCTCCACGATGTACCGGATCCGGTGGGATTTCTGTCCACGGCTCGGGCGATTGCCCAGCCGGGCGCTCCGGTGATCGTGATGGACGAACGAACGGCGGATGCATTCGATCCCGAGGCGGGCCCGATCGAGCAATTGCTGTACGGCTTTTCGCTGACCTGTTGCTTGCCGGACAGTCTTTCGCATCCGGGGAGCATTGCTACCGGGACGGTGATGAGGCACTCGACACTCGAAAGCTATGCCAAGGCAGCAGGTTTCGAGCGGGTGGACGTGCTGCCGATCGAGCACGAGATGTTCAGGTTCTACAGGTTGGGCTGACGCCCCGTGCGCGGTTAGGGAGTCTCGGGACTCCTTAACCACGCACGGGGCCGAAGGCCCTAGGTCCAGACCGTGTCGATATCCGTTGCCTCACGCGCCGGGGCGGCGGGCGTCGTGGTGGGCGTGCGCGAGAAGCGCGGTGCCGGTGCGTGCTGGGTGACGCCGTCGAGTTCGATGAGCGAACCGCGGGCCGCGATGTGTTCGTTCGACGGAGCCTCGGCGAACGTCAGGACCGGCGAGACGCAGGCGTCGGTGCCGAGGAAGATCTTGGCCCACTCGTCGCGAGTCTTGGACAAGAACTTTTCGGTGAAGAGATTCTTCATGTCGTCCCACTTGGACGTGTCCATCTGGTGGGGGAGGGTCGCCGGATCGAGTTCTAGGCCCTCGAGCAACAGTGCGTAGAACTGCGGTTCGATGGATCCGACGGCCATGTACTTGCCGTCGGAGGTCTCATAGGTGTCGTAGAACGGGGCGCCGGTGTCGAGGAGGTTGACGCCACGCTCGTCGGACCACACGCCGCGACCTCGGAATGCCCACATCATGTGTGAGAGCGCGAGGGTACCGTCGACCATCGCTGCGTCGACGACCTGGCCCTTACCGGACGTCGAGCGTTCGACGAGAGCCGACAGAATGCCGAAGATCAGGAACATGGAACCGCCGCCGAAATCGCCGACCATGTTGAGCGGCGGAACGGGGCGTTCACCCTTGCGTCCGATGGCGTTGAGGACACCGGTCAGTGAGATGTAGTTGATGTCGTGACCGGCAGCGTTGGCGAGCGGGCCTTCCTGACCCCAGCCCGTCATGCGGCCGTAGACGAGACGCGGATTGCGCTCCGACACCACGTCGGGTCCGAGTCCCATGCGTTCCATCACGCCGGGGCGGAAACCCTCGATCAAGACGTCGGCGCGACCCAGGAGATCGAGCACCTTGGCGACGTCTGCCGGGTCCTTCAGGTTGGCCTCGATGATGCGGCGGCCGCGCTTGATCTGGTCGGTTGCGTTCGAGTCCTGCGGAATCTGCCCTGCGCGCTGCACGATGACGATGTCGGCACCCATGTCCGCCAACAGCGTCGCGGCGTGCGGGCCCGGTCCCAATCCAGCGAATTCCACGATCCGAATGCCCGCGAGCGGGCCCTTCTTCTCCACAGCTTCTGCAGACACACGCACTCCCAATTCAGACGGTGACAACACTTCTGACCCGACGGTAACCTGTCGGATCGACCAGGTGTGCTCCGGGGCACTGTGTCCGCCGAGGGAGGCGCCGATCACTAGACGGCGGCACCCTCGAACTGGGCGTTGTAGAGACGGAAGTACGCGCCCGCTGCTGCGATGAGTTCGTCGTGTGTGCCCTGCTCGACGATCTTGCCCGCCTCCATCACGACGATCAGATCGGCGTTGCGGATGGTGGACAGTCGGTGCGCGATGATGAAGCTGGTACGCCCGACGCGCAACGCGGACATTGCTTGCTGCACAAGTTGTTCCGTACGTGTGTCGACCGAGCTGGTCGCCTCGTCGAGGATCAGCAGCGACGGCTCCGACAGGAAGGCGCGGGCAATCGTGATGAGCTGCTTCTCTCCGGAGCTGATGTTCGACGCCTCCTCGTCCAGCACGGTGTCGTACCCGTTCGGGAGCGTGTGGATGAAGCGGTCGACGAAGGCTGCGCGTGCTGCTTCGTGGATCTCGTATTCGCTGGCGTCGAGTCGGCCGTAGGCGATGTTGTCGCGGATCGTGCCGCCGAAGAGCCACGTGTCCTGCAGAACCATGCCGACGTGCTTGCGCAGGTCTGCGCGACGCATCTGCGAGATGTCGACGTCGTCGAGAGTGATTCGGCCCGAGTCGACTTCGTAGAAGCGCATGAGCAGGTTGACCAGGGTGGTCTTGCCGGCGCCGGTAGGTCCGACGATGGCGACCATCTGCCCGGGCCGAGCCGTCAGGTACACGTTCTCGATCAGAGGCTTGTCCGGCTGGTAACGGAACGAGACGTTCTCGAACTCGATGTGACCGACGTTGCGATGGCGTCCGGCAGGCTCGGGGAGTAGCGGCACGTCGATGTCGGGTTTCTGCTCGGGCTCGTCGAGAAGCTCGAAAACCCGCTCGGCTGAGGCTGCTCCGGACTGCAGACTCGTCGACATGGACGCGATCTGCGTGAGCGGCTGACTGAACTGGCGTGAGTAGACGATGAACGCCTGAACGTCACCGAGCGACATGTTGCCGCTGGCGACCTTGAGCGCGCCGACCACCGCGAGCAGCACGTAGGTGATGTTTCCGACGAAGTTCATGACCGGCATGATCAGGCTGGAGAGAAACTGTGCGCCGAAGGACGCGTCGAGCAGCTTCTTGTTCTGCGCGGCGAATTCACGCTCGGCTTCGGCCTGATGCCCGTACACGCGAACCAGATCGCGACCGCTGTAGTTCTCCTCGATCTGTGCGTTGATCTTGCCCGTCTCAGCCCACTGGGCCTTGTACAACACCTGTGCGCGTTTGGCGACCCTGGCAACGAGCAGTACCGATACCGGCACGGCGATCAGCGCGATCAGGGCGAGCATCGGAGAAATGACGAACATCATCGTCAGGACACCGAGGACAGTGAGTACCGACGTCAGGAGCGAGGTCAACGTCGACGACAACGTCGACGAGATGTTGTCGATGTCGTTGGTGACGCGGCTGAGGATCTCGCCGCGCGGTGTCTTGTCGAAGTACGGAAGGGGCAGGCGATGAAGCTTCGCCTCGACCGAGGCACGCAGGTTGTAGATGGTCTTCTGGACGATGATGTTGAGGAGGAATGCTTCCAACCAGGCCAGCAGCGACGAGAGCAAGTACACGCCGATCGCGAGCATGACGACCTTGCCGATGGCGTCGAAGTTCAGACCTACACCGGGTACGACGTCGGTCGAGTTGGCGACGAGGTCGGCGAACGTCGAATTTCCTGATGCCCGGATGGCGTCTGCGGCCTGCTCGCGGGTCAGTCCGGCCGGCAGGCTCTTGCCGATGAACCCGGCGAAGATGAGGTCTGTCGCGTGACCGAGGATCTTCGGCACCGCGACGGAGAGTGCGATGCTGGCGATCGTCGCAACGACGACACAGCAGACTGCAAACTTGTGTGGCTGCAGAAGCGAGAGAAGCCGCTTCATCGTCGCCTTGAAGTGGCGTGGCTTGGTGTCCGTCGCGGTCAGCGCGGGCTTCGGCTCTTTGTCGGGATTACTCGACTTCGCCTCGCCGTCTGCGGATTCCGGTTCGCTCGGGATCTTGGCGAACACTACGGTCGGCGCATCGTCGAAGTACTGGCTGTTGGGACTGCCCCATGTCGGGTCCTGCGGGCTGGTCATGCGCTCATCTCCGCGGGAATCTGGGAAGCCACGATCTCCTGGTAGGTCGGACAGTTCGCCAGGAGGAACTGATGGTCGCCGAGGCCGACAGGAGCGCCGTCCTCGAGGACCATGATCTGGTCGGCATCGATGATGGACGCGACGCGTTGCGCGACGATGATGACAGTCGAATGCGTCGAGACGGTACGAAGTTCGCGCCGGACTGCAGCGTCGGTGTGCATGTCGAGTGCGGAGAACGAATCGTCGAACACGAAGATCCGGGGTCGGCGGACCACAGCTCTGGCGATGGCGAGACGTTGTCTTTGTCCGCCCGAGAGATTGCCGCCGCCCTGGGCGATGGGTGACTCGAGACCGTCGGACAGTTCCCGGACGAAGTCGTCTGCCTGGGCTATGGCGAGGGCTGCCCAGATGTCGTCGTCGGTGGCCGTCGGGTTTCCGTAGCGGATATTGCTCGCGATCGTGCCGGCGAACAGGTACGCCTTCTGAGGCACGTATCCGAAGTTGGCGAAGAGTTCGTCCTGATCCCAGCCGCGGACGTCCAAGCCGTCGACCAGGACAGCGCCTGCGGTGACGTCGAAGAGTCGGGGGATAAGTGAGACGAGGGTCGATTTGCCACTACCGGTACTTCCCACGATCGCGGTGACCGTGCCTGGCATGCATCGCATCGAAACATTCGACAGGACCGGCGTTTCTGCTCCCGGATACGTGAATCCGGCTCCACCGAACTCGACAACACCATAGGGACTGGTCGGGCGCAGGGGTTGGGCGGGCGCAGGCACGGTCGGCTCGGTGTCGAGCACCTCGGTGATGCGGTCGGCGCACACGGCCGCGCGCGGAATCACGACGGCCAACATGGTTGCCATGACCACCGACATCAGGATCTGCATGACGTAGGCGAGGAAGGCGCTGATCTGACCGATCTGCATGTCTCCGGTGTCGACCAGATGCGCGCCGAACCACAGCACCGCGACGCTCGACAGGTTGGCGATCAACATGACGGTGGGCAGCAGAATCGCCTGGTACCGACCGATGAGGAGTGCCGTGTCGGTCAGTTCTTTGTTGGCTTTGTCGAAGCGGATCGTCTCGTCAGGTTCGCGAACGAAGGCGCGAATGACACGCATACCGGTGAGCTGTTCGCGCAGTGATCGATTGATGTTGTCGATCCGCGTCTGCATCGTCCGGAAGTGAGGGATCAGCTTGGCGACCACGACCGAGACGGTGATGCCGAGCAGTGGTACCGAAATCGTCAGGAGCCAGGACATCTGCAGGTTCTCGCGCAGCGCCATGATGATGCCGCCGATACACATCAGTGGGGCACTGACGAGCATCGACGACGTCAGCATGACCAGGGCCTGGATCTGCAGGACGTCGTTGGTGTTTCGTGTGATCAGCGTCGGCGCACCGAAACTGTTGAATTCGCGATCCGAGAAACCGCCGACGGCCTTGTAGAAGGCGCCTCGAACGTCGTGGCCGAAGCCCATCGACGATTTTGCGGCCAGATAGGTCGATGCGACCGACGCGATGATCGACGCAAGCGAGACCAGAAGCATGATCCCGCCGGTGGACATGATGAATCCGGTGTCGCCGCGGGCGACGCCGTCGTCGATGATCCGCGCGTTGAGCGTGGGGAGGACCAACGACGCGATAGCCCCGAAGAGTTGAAGTGCGAGGACTCCGGCAAGCAACCAGCGGTACGGCGGCAGGTACGCCTTGAGGAGTTTTGCTAACACGACGGTTCCCGGTGAGTTGCGTGGGTTGCCGCTCGTTCGCGATTGATCACACGCACACGGTATGACAGATCGCGGTCGGGGTTGGCACCGACTCTGACGATTGCGTCCTTTTGTCCCGATTTACTGTGATGTCAAACACGCTTGAGTTTGAGGTTGGTTTCCGGTCACCGCCTGCGGCCGGTCTGGCGCTGGAACATCACACCACCTCACATACAGGAGGGCGAGGGCTCGTCCACCAGCTCTCTTTCAGGTCGCTCCAGCGGATCCGCCGAATAGTCATTCCTTTCCGGCAGATCCATTCGGCTCTGCACTTCGAAGTGCGTTGCAGGTGCCCTCTGTCCACTCTCGTGGTCGGAGGGCACCCGTATTTGCGGGGCTTTCGTAGTTGGTGTTTTCGGCGATTGAACGAAGGCCAGCGGGTGGGCGCACCTGCGTACGATGGATCGACGACATCGACATACCGTCGACGGCATGCAAACGTGTCGCGACGTCCAGTGCTCCTGTTTTCAGAGGTAGCAGACCGCGAGGTGACACATGGTTAGGACAAGTCGCTTACTGCGTCTTCTCCTCGTGCTGTCCGTTGTGCTTGCGGCTTCGCTGATCGGCATCCTCACGCGCCCACCAGGCTTGCTCGCGACGTTCTGGTGCGCGAACGCTCTGCTGCTGGGAATGATGGTCAGGTGGCCGGTTCTGATCGAGTGGCCGACGTGGATCGCCGCGGCGGTCGGATACGTCTGCGCTGACCTGGTAACCGGCAACTCCCTGCCGCTCGCGTTGCAGTTGAACGGGGCGAATCTCGCCGGAGTGACGGTCGGAGTCCTTGTTCTGCACTACTTGAAGCGCACTCCGTTCCGATTGGTCGATTCGCAGTCGCTGATGTGGATGGTCTTCGTCTCGTTCGCGGCGGCGACGGGCACCGCAGCCACAGCGGGAGCCTTGGATCGAGTGCTGCGCGGGCAGTCGTTCACCGACACCTTTGTGCACTGGGGCAGTACCGAGGTGATGGCGTACCTGCTGGTTCTACCCCTCATCCTCACTTTCACGATCCCCGCGAGCCTTGCCGAGTTCCGCCGCACACTGACTGTCAAAACCGTCGCCACAATGAGCGTGCCCCTGCTCGCGACTGCAGCCTGCGTGCCGATCGCCCTCAACATCGAAGGGCCGATCGCGCTGGTCCTGCCGATTCCAGCTCTCCTCTGGTGTGCCACTCGTATCTCGGTCCCGAGCACTGCCTTCGTTTCCGTGGTCTGGTCGGTGTGGTCACTCATGATGGCGGGTAGCGGTCGACTCGATATCGGGGACCAGGGCACCTCGAGCTGGAACGAGGACGTCATCACGTCCATTGCGGTCACGTTGATCGCGTTGGGGCCGATCGCGGTGGCCTGTGCGACCGAGGAACGTCGTGCTGCCGAGCGCGAACTATTTCTCGCGGTGGAATTCGACCATTTGACCGGGGTCCTCTCGCGCGGTGCCTTTCTCGGACACGCGGAATCGGAACTTGCCGACGCGGCCCGCGCACAGTCCCCGGTCGGCCTGCTGATGCTCGACCTGGACCACTTCAAGAGCATCAACGACACTCACGGACATATGACCGGTGACAGTGTTCTCGCGAACTTCGCCGAACGGGCCGCTGCCCGATTGTCCGACGGCGATCTGATCGGAAGGCTCGGCGGCGAGGAGTTCGCCATTCTGCTTCCGGACTGCAGCTTCACGCGAGCAGTCGACGTCGCCGAGGCCGTCCGCGGCGCACAAGTCGAGTACTCCGCCGAATCAGATGTGACGAGCACCGTCAGTGTCGGAGTCGCGTGGGTCGATCATGCGACGCCGACGTTGACCACCCTCATGAGTGTCGCGGACGAGGCTCTGTACGACGCCAAGCGCGCCGGGCGCAACCTTGTGAAAGTGCGCCAGGTCGGCAACGATGCGTTGCCGCAACAGAATTCCGAGCCGGAGACGGTCACCCGCACCTATCGCAAGCCTGCCGTACCACGAACGATCAGGCGAGGTTTTGACCGCGAAGGTGTGGTGGACGGTCGATAACTGCGCTGACCTGCATCGGGATTGGCATATAGTCGCACCCATGCAGCTTGATTCGACGCCTTCGCACCTGCCGACGCTTCCACTCCGATTCGGGACTCCACTGACCGAGAACTCCATCCGCGTGATGATGTTGGGATCAGGCGAGTTGGGTAAGGAAGTTGTCATCGCGTTGCAGCGTCTGGGCGTGGAAGTGATTGCGGTGGATCGGTATCCCGACGCCCCTGGGCACCAGGTGGCTCATCGTGCTCATACCGTCGACATGACCGATCCGCAAGCGCTGCTTGCCGTCATCGAGTTGGAAAAGCCCCACTTCGTGGTTCCCGAGATCGAGGCCATCGCGACGGATGCGCTTGCACTTGTCGAAGAGCGCGGAGGCGCAGTGGTCATTCCCACTGCCCGGGCCACTCAGCTCACGATGAATCGTGAGGGAATCCGCCGACTCGCAGCCGAAGAGTTGGGTCTGCCCACTTCGCCGTACGCTTTCGCGGACTCGCTTGCCGAAGTACAGGCAGCGACAGACCGGATCGGTTTCCCGTGCGTCGTCAAGCCCGTCATGTCCTCGTCGGGGAAAGGACAGTCGACGGTTCGATCCGCCGAAGATCTCGACGCCGCATGGGATTACGCGATGGCCGGAGGTCGTGTGAATCATGGCCGGGTGATCGTCGAGGGTTTTGTCGATTTCGATTACGAGATAACCCAATTGACGGTTCGCGCCGTCGGTGAGAGCGGTGAGGTCGAGACGTCGTTCTGCGAGCCGATCGGGCACCTGCAGGAGGCCGGCGACTACATCGAATCGTGGCAGCCGCAGCAGATGTCCGCGGTTGCCCTCGCATCGGCCCGAGACGTCGCCGAGAAGGTGACCACGGCTTTGGGCGGGCGAGGTATCTTCGGCGTCGAACTTTTCGTGAAGGGCGACGACGTCTTCTTCTCCGAAGTGAGCCCACGTCCGCATGACACCGGATTGGTGACTCTGCGTACGCAGCGACTTTCCGAGTTCGAACTGCATGCCCGCGCGATCCTGGGCTTGCCGGTCGACACGACACTCACGGCTCCAGGAGCGTCGGCGGTGATCTACGGCGGCACTGAGGCAAAGGGAATCGGATTCGACGGCGTCGCAGAGGCTCTCGAGGTTCCCGAGACGGATCTGCGGCTCTTCGGCAAGCCGGAGAGCTTCACGCGTCGTCGCATGGGTGTTGCCGTGTCGACGGCCACCGATGTCCCGACTGCACGCGCCCGTGCCCGCGAAGCCGCGTCGAAGGTGCGTCCGGTCGGATGAGTCCAGCGGCCGAGATCCTCGTCGGGCTGGTCATCCTGGTCGGCTTGATCGGAGTCGTCGTTCCGATCCTCCCGGGGACACTCCTCGTTTTCGGCGCAATTCTGGTGTGGGCGATCATGACCGGTGGCGCGACGGCGTGGACGGTGTTCGCACTGTCCACGTTGGCGCTGGTTGTGACCGGGATCGTGAAGTACACGTGGCCCGGCAAGCGGATGAAGTCCGGGGGAGTACCCAACCTGTCGGTGGTGGTCGGCGGCGTCGTCGGCATCATCGGGTTCTTCGTGATCCCGGTGGTGGGGTTGTTCCTGGGATTCATCGTCGGAACGTACTTCGCCGAACTAGCGCGACTTCGCCGCTACGACATCGCCTGGGTGTCGACGCTTCACGCGGTGAAGGCGGTCGGATTGTCCATGCTGGTGGAACTGTTCGGAGCACTGATCGCGGCGGGGCTGTGGCTGGGCGCCGTCGCATTCACCTGACCGCGCCGGTACCAGGAGCGGGCGTTGTCGCCCATGACCGCGGACAGGTCGTCGCCGACCGCTTCGGCGATCACGTCCAGATCGTGGACCTCGAAAGCTCGACGTGCCCGTGTGCCGGGTAAGTCGGTGCCGAACATCAGCGCAGCGGGGTTGACCGCGTGGATCTGTCGCAGAACGTCGCCGACGTCGGAGATGGTGGTGCGGCCGAACCCGGTGGCTTTGACGCGTACCCCGCGGTCGACGAGGTTGAGGAGATACGGCAGTCCGCGGGTCGACATTCCCAAGTGGTCGATGCTCACCGCAGGCAATTTGGCGAAAACAGGTTCCAGCGACAGCAACAGTGTGGCATCGACGTAGAACTCGGCGTGCCAGCCGACCAGATCGAATGCGCGGTTGGCGAGATCGGCGAGCAGACGCAGGTCGGTGGCGCCGCGGCGCAGGTTGAACCGGACGGCGCGCACTCCCAACGCGTCCAGAGCAACGATGTCTTCGTCCGTCGCATCGAGTGGCAAAGCAGTGACGCCTACCCAGCCTTCGCCCAGTTCGGACAGCGCGGCTTTCAGGTATTCCTGGTCATTGCCCTGGTACGACGCCGTCACCACCGCTCCGCCGTCCACACTCAAGCCCTTCAGCGAGGCAACTCGCGCCCGGTAATCGGCCACGGTGAAGGGCGCAGGCAGGTACCCGTGATTCTCGACCAGCGGGAAGCGCGGGTCGATGATATGCACATGGGCGTCAAACACGAAGTCTATTTTGCCCTGTTGCCCTGGGTGCCTGCACACACCACCGGCCCGATGTGACTTGGGTCGCGTCGGGCCGGTAGATGGCTACTGTTCAGTTACTTTTGTGCGCTCAGTTGGTGCGGTCGGGCTCGGAAGCCTTCAGCATGTCGTGACGCTCGACAACCTTGATGCGCTCGCGGCCCTCGGGCTCACCCAGGCTGCGCTCATGGGCGTCGAGGCGGTACCAGCCCTGCCAGGTCGTGTACGGCACCTGCTTGCCTTCGAGGAACTCGATGACGGCGTTCTCGTCGGGATTCGCGGCGCCGGCGAAGTTGACGGAATCCTCGAGGAGATTCGCGACGGTTTCGTTGGCGTCACCCTTGGTGTGGCCGATGAGGCCGACGGGGCCGCGCTTGATCCAGCCGGTGACGTACGTGGCCGGCATGAACCGGGCCGCGCCTTCGGCGTTGTCGTCGGCGACAACGCGACCGGCGTCATTGGGAACGGTGCCTGCCTGGTCGTCGAACGGCAGCTGCGTGACGTTCTGCGAGAGGTAACCGACGGCGCGGTACACGGCCTGGACATCCCAGTCCTTGTACGTGCCGGTGCCCTTGACGTTGCCGGTGCCGTCGAGCTGGGTGCGCTCGGTGCGCAGGCCGACGACCTTGCCGTCTTCGCCGAGGATCTCGGTAGGAGATTCGAAGAAGTGCAGGAACAGCTTGTGGGGACGGGCGCCGACGTCGCGAATTGCCCAGTCCTGCAGGGTGTTCGCAACCATGTCGACCTGCTTGGAGTTGCGGCGAGCATGCTCGGAGCCCTCGTCGTAGTCGATGTCCTCGGGGTCGACGATGACCTCGATGGTCGGCGAGTGGTCGAGTTCGCGCAGTTCGAGAGGCGTGAACTTGGCCTGGGCCGGACCGCGGCGTCCGAAGACGTGAACCTCGACGGCCTTGTTGTTCTTGAGGCCCTCGTAGACGTTGGCGGGGATCTCGGTCGGCAGCAGCTCGTCGCCCGTCTTCGCGAGGACGCGGGCGATGTCCAGTGCAACGTTGCCCACGCCGAGGACGGCGACCTTCTCGGCTTCGAGTGGCCACGCACGCGGGACGTCGGGGTGGCCGTCGTACCAGGAGACGAAGTCGGCCGCGCCGTAGCTGCCGTCGAGTTCGATACCCGGGATGCCGAGCGCGCGGTCGGCGTTGGCGCCGGTGGAGAAGACGACCGCGTCGTAGAACGACTGCAGGTCGTCGAGGGTGATGTCGGTGCCGTAGTCGATGTTGCCGAGCAGGCGTACCTGAGGCTTGTCGAGCACCTTGTGGAGGGCGGTGATGATGCCCTTGATGCGCGGATGATCGGGCGCGACGCCGTAGCGAATCAGGCCGAAGGGAGCGGGCATGCGCTCGAAGAGGTCGATGCTGACGCCGCGGCCTGAAACTGCGGTGTCGGATTTCATGAGGGCGTCGGCGGCGTAGATGCCGGCGGGGCCGGCGCCGACGATCGCGACCCGGAGTGGGCGGTTGGAGTCAGTCATCGTGAGGACAGCTACCTTCTTCGAAGTTCGGACAACATATCGACAAGTATCCAATTTAGCCGAACCTAAGCACAGTGCCTCGGTTGCGGCCGAACGGATCCACACTCTCACTCGATCGGTTGTGGGTAAACCTATTCTTTCTTCCCATTCTCCCGTTGTCTCGGGTATTCGGGGTAGGGGCCTGATCCTTGACGGGCCACAATTTCAAGTTGTGGGGGAGTATTGGCCATATGAGTGACGAGCTTCGCGAATCCGACAACATCGATGGCAAGAAGGCGTCTGCGGGGCCGTTCCTCTTGGCTGTCGCCATCGTCGCCTTGATTCTGGGTGGAATCTTTGTCGCGTCGTGGATTTCGCCGGCCGAGGAAAACGTCACCGAGTCCGACCGTGTGAGCCGTTCCGTCACCGACTACGTCGATGCCGAGAACCGAGATGATGCGGAGACAATCAAGACCCTGACCTGCGCGAGCTTCAATTCGAGCACTGGTCCGCTGGCAGGCGTGGACGGAACCGTCGAAATCAAAGGTGTGGACAAGGTCGAGGTCAACGGCGATCGCGCCCGGGCCGACGTGGCGATCACCGGCGGCGGAGCGGGCGATCGAGTCTCGACCTGGGCACTGACCCGTGACGGCAACCGCTGGGTCGTCTGTAACTGACGGCCCGCTCAGGCGCTCACGGCGCTCTTGTGAAAACATGGACTACGTGAGTTACGCAGGCGATCTGACGCCGGAGCAAGCCTGGGAGCTGCTCCGCGAAAACCCCGACGCCGTGCTGGTCGACGTGCGGACCGATGCAGAGTGGAAGTACGTCGGTGTCCCCGATGTCTCGTCCCTCGGGAAGCAGGCCGCACTGATCGAATGGGTGAGCCACCCGACCGGTGCGCGCAATGACAACTTCGTCGACCAGTTGAAGGAAGCCGGCATCACTGCCGATTCCTCCGGGTCGGAGCGTCCGGTGATCTTCCTGTGTCGATCCGGGCAGCGTTCCATCGGTGCGGCGGAAGCTGCGACTGCGGCGGGCATCGGCCCGTCGTTCAACGTGCTCGACGGGTTCGAAGGCGCTTTGGGTGCCGACGGACATCGCGGACTTGTAGGTTGGCGGGCCATCGGTCTGCCATGGAGGCAGCAGTGAGCGGAATTCCCCAGGGTGGCGCATTTCAACGAGCGCTGCCGGACGACGTCGGTCTCGGCACTCTCGGTGTTCGCGGTGGGCTGATGCGCACCGGGTTCGAGGAGACGTCCGAAGCGCTGTTCCTCAACTCCGGATTCGTTTACGAGAGTGCAGAAGCCGCCGAACAAGCCTTCACCGGCGAGGTGGATCATTTTGTCTACTCCCGCTACGGCAACCCGACGGTCAAGATGTTCGAAGAGCGTCTGCGTCTGATCGAAGGCGCGGAAGCCTGCTTTGCGACGGCCAGCGGAATGTCGGCCGTCTTCACGGCGTTGGGTGCGCTGTTGGGCAACGGCGACCGATTGGTTGCGGCGCGCAGCCTCTTCGGATCCTGCTTCGTGGTGTGCAACGAGATCCTCCCGCGCTGGGGCGTCGAGGTCGTCTTTGTCGACGGCGAGGACAATGCGCAGTGGGAAGAGGCGCTGTCCGTGCCCACCACGGCGGTGTTCTTCGAGACGCCGTCCAACCCGATGCAGTCCCTCGTCGACGTTCGGCGGGTGTCGGAGCTTGCTCATGCAGCCGGGGCAAAGGTAGTGCTGGACAACGTTTTTGCGACACCGCTGCTGCAGCGCAGCCTTGATCTGGGCGCCGACGTCGTTGTGTACTCCGGTACCAAGCACATCGACGGTCAAGGTCGCGTGCTCGGTGGCGCGATCCTCGGAACCGAGGAGTACATCAGCGGTCCCGTTCGAGAGCTGATGCGGCACACCGGACCTGCGCTCAGTCCGTTCAACGCGTGGACGCTGCTCAAGGGTCTCGAGACAATGCCGGTCCGCATTCGGCACTCCGTGGCTTCGGCCCTCGAGATCGCCGAATTCCTCGAAGGGCACTCCGGCGTCAAGTGGGTCAAGTACCCGTACCTGACTTCGCACCCGCAGCACGAGCTCGCGAAGTCTCAAATGAGCGGCGGTGGAACCGTTGTCACGTTCGAGCTCAACGCCCCCGACGGTGAGGGCAAGAAGCGGGCATTCGAGGTTCTCAACGGCCTGCGCGTGATCGACATCTCCAACAACCTCGGTGACTCCAAGTCCTTGATCACCCATCCCGCCACGACGACGCACCGGGCCATGGGTCCGGAAGGCCGTGCAGCAGTGGGTCTTACGGATGGCGTCGTGCGTCTGTCCGTCGGACTCGAGGACACAGTCGATCTGTTGGCTGATCTGGCACGCGCTCTCGGCTGACCCGTCGTGGGAGGCCTTTCCTGCGCGGTGACAGGGCGCCCTAAGGGGACAGGGCGCCCTATGGCGCAGGTGCCAGGCCCAATTGTTTGACATCGATCGTCAGCGCTGTCGTATTCAGCGTGAGTCCCGAGCTGGTCGTGTCGCCCGGGAAGATCGTGAACAGAACCCGCGCCGTCAGACGAGTGTTGTTCGATGCCGAGGTGACCACCCCGACGTTGGGTGTTGATGCGCTGCTGTCGTACAGCACGTTTGCGTTCTGATCGACGACGGAGGTCCGAAGTGCGACGTTGGCAGTCGTGAGTCCTCCACTCAACTTGGCCTTGTCGACCGTGACGTTGGCTTTCAATCGTGGACCGGAAGCCAACACCGTGGCATCACAGAAATATGTGTAGTTGAACCCAGGTTTGAGTCGATAGGTAGTGATGTCGGGGATGGGCACGAGCGGGTTCGGATTGTTGCCCGAACCGGTGTAAATCTGTGAGAACCAGCCGCCGCCGTTCGTGGTTACGCAAGGACCCAGATCGAGTGTGCCGGACTGGACGGGTGCACTCGTCAGCGTCGCGCTGTCCGTCCACTTGGCTAAAGTGCCCGAACCACCCAGTAGCAGGGCTCCGGCCGCGGCAACTGCCATGGCAGCTTTCGTTGTCTTTTTCATCATGGCACCAGTGCTTTGATCTCGTCCGGAAGTTCGCTCGGGGCAGCCGATTCGGCCCAGATGCCAGTCGACGTGTCGATGACGGTGACGCCCGAGGTCGTGATCACGTACAGCTCATTGGAGCCAGTCAGCCAATGCAGTACCGCAGTGCTGTCGACGGGACCTCGATACACCTCGGTACCTGACGAATTCGACACGGAAACAACAGTTCCAGTGGCCGTCGAGAGCTTCTGGGCACTGAGGCCGGTCGTTGTCACCGGGGCACCGATGGGGGCTTCGCTCGGAGGGGTTGTCGTGATCGGCGGCACGCTGGTCGTGGTAGGTGCCGGGGGTGTGGTGGTTGGCGAAGTAGTGGAAGTGGTGGTTGTCGGCGCCGTGGTGGTTGCCGCGGCCGGGGTCGTAGTCGTGGTGGTCGTTGGGGCCGTTGTCGTCGCCTCAGAGGTGGTCGTATTTACCGGAGTGGTGGTGGACGTGGCGGCAGACGAATTCGGCGCCACTGCAGCGAGTGCAGACCGTGCAGCCAGAGCTGAGGCCGTGGTTCCGCTCGTAGGTCCGGATACACAGGCCATCGTACTGAAGAAGAAGAGTGTCGAACTGCTGATGCGGTACCCCGTGTAGGCCGGAGTCACCGTCGTTCCGTTAAGGCCGTGTACCTCCACGTCGAAGTTGGTGTTCGCCAGGAGGATCCCTCCGCTGGGTAGGTCGGTAAGTGTCAGCGTCGTAGATCCGCCGGTGACGTTTCTGACAAACGGCGTCTGGCCCGTATTCGTTGCATTCCGCACGATGATTCGGAAAGTCTGTCCTGCGGTCGAAGGCCAACTCAGAGTCACGGTGGATATGTTCGACGTGCATGACACTGTCGCAGGTGGCGTGGAAAAACTTGCCGCTGTGCCGAATTGGATGGAATTCGCCGTTGCGGAGTCGACGAACGCGGCCTGCGTACCGCCGATGTTCAACGCGCCGATCACCGTCAATCCGACGGCGGCGAGTGTGACGATCGATCGCGTGGCGCGGGAATCGGCCTTGGGTTCGGGCGTGTGATCCACTGTGGTGAGGACTGTTTCGACATCGGGAGTGCTCGAGCCGTCGGAGTCGTCGGACTTCTTTCGCGGACGGAATGCGATGTAGAGGAGTCCACCGACGGCGATTGCACCCAGGACAGCGCCCCTGGGGCCGGACAGCCACGCTGCGACGTATCCAAGTCGATCGATGCTGAAGAAGACTCGATCGGCTTCGGTGATCACGTAAGCGTCGGGGTCGGCCACGGGGTTCGCATCGCCGCGGAGGGTCGCGACCGCCAGTGAGTTACCTTGCTGCTCGATTGCCTCGACGCGGTGAGTGATCCGATTGCCTTGGATGTCGTAGACGCTGACTATGTCGCCGACCTGAACTTGAGATGCCGGCACGGTCCGTGACAGCGCAAGAGCACCGGTCTCGATCGCCGGTGACATGGAACCGCTGCGGAAGATGAGGGGAGTGACGCCGAACGCCAGGCCGACGACAAATAGCAGGATCGATACCAGCCCGGCGAGAGCTCCGAGCGTAAGTGCCAGCTCTTTGACACGACGACCGATTGCGGGCGCCTTTGAGTCCTTCGGATGTTCAAACATGAGGCTCACACCTGCGCTGTGAATGACAGGACGATGCTCGACGTGGTGCTCGTCGGCGGTGTCGGGGTGATCGGTAGCTGGACGGACACGCAGAGATTTTCGGTGGCGCCCACCGCAAGTGGCCGGTTGCCGGTTCCTACAGCCTGATTCGCGGCGGTCGTCAGAGCCAGCGAGGAGACGACGTTGGTGCCGTCGGCGCATTTGTTCGCGACAGTTCCGCCGGACGAGACCGTCATGCGTAAGTAGGTGGTCAGCGCGCCACTGCTGGTCGACGTGATGGTGTATTTGAGCGGGACCGTCGCCGTGGCACCGGTGTTGTTCACCTTCAGGATGGCCGAGTTCGAATCGCCAGGGATCATGCCGGTCTTGCTCAGCTCATTGAAGTTCAGACTCTTCGTCAGCGTTGTCTGGGCCACGCTGTTGAGCTGCAGGTTGATCGAGCCGGTGACGATGTTGCCAGAGGTTGCAGTTGCCGAGGACGTGAACGCTGCCAGGGTGGTCACCCCGCCGACACCGAGCACCATCCCTACCGCGAGGAGCGCACGAAATCGTGTGCTGGCCACGAGGTGGCGTATCCGGGTGACCGGACTGTCAGAGTACTTGGACATCGTGCGAGCCTTTCGCGATCGGTGTTTCGTCATCGGCCGTGCTGGATCCGAGGTCGTCGGCGGGACGGGATTCGAGAGATTTTCTTCGTCCCTCACGGATTCCGCTCACCACCATGAACGCTGCGTAGAGCAGCAGCGTGGTGACGACCGCTGCGACGATGACTGTTCGTTGTCGGCCGGTGAGCCAGGTGTTGACGTGTCCGAGGTAGGGCAGGCTGTACCAGACCTTGCCGCGAATCTGCACCGGCCGGACTTCCTTCTCGTCCGGAATGTTGTTCGCATCGCCCTGGGTGACGAAAGTTCTTTCGCCCTTTTGGTTTTCGCTCGTCGCGATGATGCGGTGAGTGACTACAGCCGCCTCCCCGGATTCGAGCTGATATGTGATCGGCGTTCCGATCCCGAGCTCGGACGGGTCCACTGGCTTGACCACTACCAAGGAGCCGGGGTTGTAGTTCGGCCGCATGGATCCGGTGAGAATGGTGAACCGTTGGGCTCCGCCGAAGAACGGAACCACGATCGTCGCGACGATGACTGCGCTGACCGCCAGGAGTAGAACCCAGCTGACGACGGATGTGACCCACCAGATCGGGCCGGTGCGTTCTCCACGAGCCTGTGCACGAGTGCTCATACCGCACCTGCCTGGAAGGTGAGCGTCACCGTGTTGGTTGCACCGGAGGGTGCAGTGGTCGAGGTGGCAGTGCCGTCGACCGACAGCCGTAGACAGAGGACGTAACTTCCGCCGCCGGCCAGCGCTGCCGGCATATAGGCGGGCGAGACGGGGTACTGCAGCGAAGCTCCCATCGATGCGGTCGCCATGACGACCGCCGACGCGGGAGCGGCCAGATTTACTCCGGCCGGGCACGCTGCCTCGTTGGCTGCGGCGTAGGTGGTCAACGAGAAACCGGTCAACTGGGTCGTCGACTGCATTCGCCACACCAACGGGTCGGTTCCGGAGTTCTTGACGGTCACCGGTGCCTGGACAGTGTTTCCCGGGACCAGAGGTGTGGCACCCGTGGTCAAGTTCGACAGGGTGTACGCAGCGCTGGTGCCGGCGGAGGTGCCGACCGTCAGGTTGACGTTGCCTGCCGTCGCGACTCCACCCGCGGCGCTCGCGGAATCGGACCACAGCGCGAACGACTGCTGTGACGATGCGAACACCGCCACAGCTGCCGTTGCGACTGCAATGGCCCCCCAGACCTTTTTTCTCATGGAATTACGGAGCCGCCGTCAGCGGCGTCTGGGTGACGACCAACTTCATTGCCGACAGATTCAACGACTGATTCTGGGCGACCTGATTGTTGACCTCGTTGAAGTTCAGACGGACACCGACGTGGACGACGGTTCCGTTCTGAGCCTTCGTGATCTGCGTGATCGGGGCGCCGCCCGCGTCCTTGATCGTCGTGACTACCTGCACAGCGGCGACCAGCTCGGCGCTGCCCGGACCGGCAACGACGCCTGCGGTGTCGGCGGTGAGGTTTGCGGCCAGACGGTCACCGACTGCGGTGACCGTGACGTCACAGGTGTACTGGATGCTCTCGGTGTCGACGATGCGGTACGCGGCGATATCGCTGATCGGGACCGGGGCGGGGTTGAGTGAATTCCAACCCCCACCGACCGGTGCACAGGTGCTCAGGTCGAGTGCGCCCGAGGTGACGGGTCCGCCACCGCCGACGTCTGCCGAGTCACTCCACACCGCGAGCGAGCCCGCGCCGCCGAGGAGAAGGGCACCTGCCGCTGCGGCCGCGATTGCGCCCTTGGTCTGCTTCTTCATGTCGCACTCTTTTCATGTCTGGGATCCGTAAAAAGGTCCTTCAGACATGAGTATCAGCTCTGGCAAACGATTCGTTACTAATTTTCGAAAATGGGATTTACGACAGTGGTCGAACTGTAACCGGTACAGAAAGGATCTCTGACCTGCATCGAACTACAGGGGTGTAAGTTCGTCTCGAAAAAAATGTCCGATTTGTTCGGTTGAGCTGGAGTATGAGCAACGCGACAGCGAATGGTTTGTTGTTATCGGCTAATTACCGACGTATCTGCCTTACTGGGCAATCGCATCAATTGTTCGTATTGCTACGAAACGGATCGGTTGTCGTTCCGACGAGGTCTGCCACCGATTCGAGGACGACGGTCGGGCGATACGGGTAGAGCTCTACCGACGCGCGGGTCGAGATGCCGGTCATCACCAGAATCGTCTGCAGTCCGGCTTCGAGGCCACAGACGATGTCGGTGTCCATGCGGT
This sequence comes from Rhodococcus sp. IEGM 1409, assembly GCF_030056735.1. GTDB lineage: Bacteria > Actinomycetota > Actinomycetes > Mycobacteriales > Mycobacteriaceae > Rhodococcus_F. The sequence continues at coordinate 32,727 of NZ_JASHKN010000008.1, read as the reverse complement.
CGCCGATCATCAACGTGTTGGCCGAATGAGCGCCGATGGACCGCAGGGCTGACCGCATCATCAAGGCGTTGGGCTTGCCGACGTAGTAGGGATCGCGTCCGGTCGCTTTGGTGATGAGGGCCGCGACAGAGCCGGTGGCCGGTAGCGAGCCGTCGCGCGACGGTCCGGTGGCGTCGGGGTTGGTGGCGATGAACCGCGATCCACGCTCGACCAGGCGAATGGCCGTGGTGATCGCCTCGAAGGAGTACGTGCGCGTCTCGCCGAGGACGACGTAGTCGGGGTCACTGTCCGTCAGGACGTAGCCGATATCGTGCAGTGCAGTGGTCAGGCCCGATTCGCCGACCACGTAGGCGCTGCCACCCGGACGCTGGCTGGCCAGGAACGTCGCGGTAGCGAGTGCTGACGTCCAGATCGACTTCTCCGGGATGTCGAGTCCCGAGTTGAGCAGGCGTGCTCGCAGGTCACGCGGGGTGCGGATGGAGTTGTTGGTGAGCACCATGTACGGAATGTCGTTCGACGCCAGTTCTGCCAGGAACGTATCCGCTCCCGGTATCAAGTGCTCCTCGTGGACGAGAACCCCGTCCATGTCCATGAGGTAGGTCCAACCGGTCTGATCGTCTGTTCTGGTCATATCTCCAGTATGTGCGGGTGTCGCCCGATGTGGGCGGTCAAGCGAGAAGACGCCACAGCCCGATCAGACCGACGACGACAATCGTGTAGCGCAGTGCAGTGGGGGACAGGCGACGTCCGTAGCGGGCGCCCAGAACGCCACCACCGAGTGAGCCGACAGCGATCAAACCGGCTGCTGCCCAATTGATCTGGTCGAAGGCCAGAGTGATGTACATCCCGGCTGCGACGATGTTGACGAGCAGTGAGAGCAGGTTCTTCGCGCCGTTCATGCGCTGGAGGGTCTCCGGGAGGATGGCGCCCATCACACCGATGAGGAGGATGCCTTGCGCGGCGGTGAAGTAGCCGCCGTAGATGCCGACTGCAAAGGTGCCCGCGGTCAGAAGCATGAGCCTCTTGGTGGACAGCGTCGTTTCTTCGGTGGAACGCTTCTTCGCCCACGCCTGGATACGTGGTTGGAGGAGGACAAGTGCGAGAGCCAGGATCAACAGCACCGGAACGATGGTCTCGAACAGTTTCTCGGGTAGATGCATGAGCAACCACGAACCGAGGAGCGCGCCGGCGAGCGACGCCGGAATCTGCCACTTCAGTCGATTCCACTGTCCCGACAACTCACGCCGGTAGCCCCACGTCCCCGAAACCCCGCCGGCGACGAGCCCGACAGCGTTGGACATCGTCGCGGTCACCGGCGGCATACCGAAGGCGACCAGTGTCGGGAACGTGATCAGCGTTCCACTGCCGACGACGGCATTGATCGCGCCCGCACCGATGCCGGCCAACAAGATGAAGAAAGCGTCGATTCCACTCACTCCGCAGACGGTACGGCAGAGGAAAAGTCAGTCCGAACGGCGGTCCCGGTCTTGATTCGAACACTCCATTGAACACGGCGAACAAAGCTTCGAACACCGTTGAAATCAGTGCGATTTCAGCATGGCGATACCTTCATTTCCCTTGCAGCGCAGGGAAATACAACATTTGACGACTCGGGATTTCGCGTCTAGTCTTTGCTTACCATCCAGAGCGACCGAGAGACCTGGCTCGTCGACGTCGCAGCAACCCCCCGAGTGATCGGGAGCGGGTGCTACCGCCAGGACCGATGGAAGGCATCACATGGTTTCCACTTCGCACGCTGCGCACAGGCGTCGTCACATCGATCTGTGCCGCACCGCTTCGTGTCGCTGTCACTGTCACTGACCTCACTGTCACTGACCTCACTGTCACTGACCGAACTGTCGTCGTCTTCGCAACTCGAGTACGCCACCTCGAGAACACAGCTGCGTTCCCATTCCCCGAAAGGTCTATTCGTGATGTCCACTCCGTCAGGTAGTGCGCCGTGAGCGCGCCCACCGATGTCCGCCCCGAAAAGTCGGTGGCCGAGCCGCAACTTCCCGACTCGGAGCTTGTCGTTGCTCGCACCTGGCACCCGCTGCGCTGGGTGATCAGCGCAGTTGTGCTGGTATTGCTTGCTCAGTTCATACACGGGCTCGTTGTCAACCCCGGCTGGGACTGGCCGACGTTCGCGCAGTACTTCACCGCGAAATCAGTGCTCGCCGCGTTGTGGATGACGATCAAACTGACCCTGTGGGGGACGATCCTCGGATTCGGGCTCGGTGTTTTCCTGGCACTGGGCCGGCTGTCGAAGAACCCGGTCCTGCAGGTGATCGCCTGGACCTACATCTGGGCCTTCCGCTCGATTCCACTCATCGTGCAGCTGCTCTTCTGGTTCAACATCACGTACCTGTACCAGACGCTTTCTCTCGGAATACCTTTCGGGCCGGAGTACTTCACCTTCCAGGTCAGTGGCGTGATCGGCGGATTCACCGCAGCAGTCATCGGTTTGGCATTACATCAGGCCGCCTACTCGGCCGAGATCATTCGCTCCGGAATCATCTCGGTAGATCACGGTCAGATCGAAGCTGCTCACTCGCTCGGTATTCCGCGCAGCCGCCAGTTCTTCAAGATTGTTCTCCCGCAGGCGATGCGGGCGATCCTCCCCAATGCCGCCAATGAGGTCATCGGGCTCTTCAAGGGAACGTCCATCGTCTCCACCATGGCGATCGCAGAACTGTTCTACCAGGTACAGGTCATCTTCGGCCGCAACGGACGAGTTGTGCCCCTGCTGATGGTCGCCACCATCTGGTACATCATCCTCACGACGTTGCTCTCGATCGGTCAGTACTACGTGGAGCGCCACTACGCACGCGGATCCGCCCGTGCCCTTCCGTTGACTCCGATACAGAAGGCGCGCAAGAAGTTCGAAGAGATTCGTGATGCGCGTCTCGATATTCCGAGAGGTGCGACCCGATGACCGCAGAACTGGCCGAAGAGACGGTGTACGCCGTCGAAGCGCGCGGAATCCACAAGTCGTTCGGCGCGCTGGAAGTACTTGCCGGCGTTGATCTCCTGGTCCGCAAGGGTGAAGTGACCGTCATTCTCGGTCCGTCTGGTTCCGGTAAGTCCACCTTGTTGCGTACCCTCAATCACCTCGAGAAGGTCGACCGTGGGACCGTGCGGATCGACGGAGAACTGATCGGATACCGGCGTAAGGGAAATCGACTTCACGAACTGCGTGACCGCGAGATCCTGAAACAGCGTTCGCACATCGGATTCGTGTTCCAGAACTTCAACCTGTTTCCGCACCTGACTGCGCTGGAAAACGTGGTGGAAGCACCGCTCTCGGCCCAGAAACGAGACCGTGACGAGGTGTACCGCGAGGCTCGTGCACTGCTCGAGCGAGTGGGAGTGGGGGACAAGGCAGACGAGTATCCCCGCCAACTCTCCGGTGGCCAGCAACAGCGCGTCGCCATAGCGCGAGCACTGGCACTGCGGCCGGCGGTCATTCTCTTCGACGAGCCGACGTCGGCGCTCGACCCCGAACTGGTAGGCGAGGTTCTCGAAGTCCTGGCTCAGCTGGCCCGTGACGGCGCCACCTTGGTGATCGTCACACACGAGGTCGGCTTTGCTCGGGAAGTGGCGGACACCGCGGTCTTCATGGACGGCGGCGTCATCGTCGAACAGGGCCCACCTTCGCAGGTGATCGACAACCCGATTCACGAACGCACCAAGGCTTTTCTCTCCCGCGTTCTCTGACGCGACCAAGACACATTCCCGAAAGGAAAAATTGATGTTCTCCCCATCCCGCCGCGCCACTTTCCTGATCTCGGCTATCGCCACAGTCGGACTGCTCAGCGCTGCGTGCAGCAGTGCTGACGCCGAATCCGACGGCGCCCAGGTCACCGATGCCGCGGGTTACAACCTCACCGCCGACCAGAATCGCATCACCACCGACAAGGTGGATTCCATCGCCGCCGAGGTTCCGCAGGACATCCGCGCCCGCGGCACGCTGCGAGTCACCGGTAGTGCCGGTGCCGCTCCGCCGCTTCGCTTCTACGCCGACGACGACACCACCCTCATCGGCTCGGAGACCGACTTCGCCTACCTGATCGGTGACGTTCTCGGTTTGAAGGTCGACCTGCAGACAGCAGACTGGGCGCAGAACTTCGTCCGCGTCGACTCCGGAGAAGCCGACGCCTTCCTCTCCAATGTGACTGTCACAGAGGAGCGTAAGGAGAAGTACGACTTCGCGACCTACCGACTCGACACTCTCGCCTTCGAAGCGAAGAAGGACTCCGGCATCTCCATCAAGGAACCCAAGGACGTCGCAGGCAAGAAGATCGCGGTAGGATCCGGCACCAATCAGGAAGCGTTGCTGGTCAAGTGGAGTGAGCAGAACGTCGCGGCCGGCCTGGCGCCTACCGACATCTCCTACTACCAGAACACCACCGACTACTACCTCCCCTTGCAGTCCGGCCGAATCGACGCCTACTTCGGCCCGAACCCGTCGTCCCAGTTCCACGCCAAGCAGTCGGGCGAAACCGAAGTTGTCGGTGAGTTCTCCGGTGCCGGCGACACTTTGCAAGGACAGATCGCGGTGCTGGTGAAGAAGGACAACGGATTGATCAAGGCCGTCAACGACGCGATCAACCACACGATCGAGAACGGTACGTACCAGCAGATCCTCGAGCGCTGGAACATCACGAATGAAGCCGTCGACGCGTCCCTGATCAACCCGCCCGGCCTTCCGAAGGCCAAGTGAGCTCTCGTCCATGAGTGAGATTCTCGATGTGATCGTCATCGGCGGAGGACTCGTCGGGTCCTCCGCCGCATGGCGGCTCGCGGCGCGCGGACGTAGCGTCGTACAGCTGGAACAGTTCGGGCCCGGGCACAAGCACGGTGCATCGCACGGTACTTCGCGCATCTACCGTCAGGCCTACGACAATCACCTGTACACGGGGTTGGCGGCCGACGCGCTGCCATTGTGGCGGGAGTTGGAGACCACGACGGACATCGGGTTCCTGGAACTGACCGGTGCCGTCGATCACGGTCTGCCGCAGGCAGTGCAGTCCAAGGCGCAGATACTGGTCGAGGCGGGCATCAAGGGTGAGATCCTCACTCCTGCCGAGGCGTCCGCCCGCTGGCCGGGGCTGCGGTTCGACACCACCGTGCTCCATCACCCCGATGCCGGCCGGTTGCACGCGGATCGCGCCGTGACCGCACTGAAAGCGGGAGCGGTGTTCGCCGGGGCCGAGGTCCGTCACGACGTTCGGGTGTTGGCACTCGCGCGAGGGTCGTACGGCGTGGACGTGGTGACGGACAGTGGAACGCTGGCGGCTCGTCAGGTCGTGATCGCGGCTGGTGCGTGGACTGCAGGCCTGACCGCAGACAGCGGCCCCGGCTCCGAGATCGTGCTCCCGACACTGCGCACGACGCAGGAACAGCCGGCGCACTTCGCACCGCTCGATCCGGGAGTCGAGTGGCCGAGTTTCGTTCACCACCCGGGTGCACAATTGGAGACTGCGGGGATCTACGGACTCGGTTCCGAGGAAGGCATCAAGATCGGCGAACATGCGACTGGGCCGGTCGTGACTCCACGGACCCGCGACTACACCCCTGATGTCGACGGAGAACAGCGGTTGGTGGAGTACGCCGAGTCGTGGTTGCCCGGTGTCGATTCCACCCAGGTCGAGTCGATCACGTGCCTGTACACGAGCACGCCGGACAGTAACTTCGTCATCGACCGAGTCGGCAATGTCACGGTCGCGGCGGGATTCTCGGGTCATGGATTCAAATTCGGTCCAGCCCTGGGTGAACTTGTGTCGGACCTCGTCGACGGAACCGCTCTAGCTCCGGAAGTTTTTCGGCTGGGGGAGCGTTGACCAGATTCATGGAGGAAAGTGTTGTGGCACTGGAGCTCGGGACTCGGCAGGTCGAGGGTATCGGCGCGGTAGAGGTCTACTCGGTATCGCAGGACGATCCCTTGGCAGCTCCACTGATCGCGGAGTTGGCGCTCGAATACAGTTCGCGCTACGGCGGAACTCGCGAAGCGATGCTCGAGGATCTCACCACGTACCCGGCAGAAGAATTTGCGTATCCGCAGGGAGCACTACTTGTGCTCACCCACGAGGATGTACCGATTGCGGGCGGTGCGTTTCGCCAATTCGATTCCACCACTGCCGAACTGAAGAGAATCTGGACATCGGTCGACCATCGGAAGCGCGGCCTCGGCAAGGTCGTCGTTCGCGAGTTGGAACGAGAGATCGAGCTTCGCGGATACAACCGGGTGTTCCTCACGACGGGTCCTCGGCAACCCGAGGCGCTCGCGCTGTATCTGTCCAGCGGATACACACCGCTTTACGACGCTTCACTCTCGCCCGAAGAAGTGGGCGTCCACCCGTTCGAGAAACAACTTCGGGTGCTCGAAAATATGACCCGAGCAGCAATTCCTACCGACCGGGTTGACAACACCCGGGTTTGACCTCGTACACTTGCGAACGACCATCCAGAGCGACCGAGAGACCTGGCTCATTGAAGTCGCAGCAACCCCCCGAGTGATCGGGTGCGGGTGCTACCGCCAGGACCGATGGAGGAACACGAAATGAAGGCAGTCGAAGGCGGTTTCGATACCGCCTGGTCACGTCGTCACGTAGACCTGTGCCGCACCGCGGGATCTTTCTGTACCAACTGACCTCGGTCAGTCATTCACACTCAGGCGAGTCGTCGACAAGTCTGTTTTCTCTTCTCTGCACAAGTGATTCGTGCTCGATCGCCTTTCTCGAAGCTTCCTGTTCGTTTCTTGCTTCAAGGCGTCGGGTGCGCTCTTCGGCATGCCTCTTTAGGAGTTCTTGGTGTCCTCGCCCTCATTCGGTGCCCGCAAACGCGCCACCGTAATCGCCGGTATCGGTGCTGTCTCGGTTCTCGGAACCGTCCTCGCCGGCTGCAGCAGCAACGGAAGTGACAGCGGTGCCGACGCGGGTCCCGCGCAGTCCGGTGGAACCCTTCGTTACGGACTCTCGCAGGCGCCGACGTGCGCCGATCCGGCCCAGGCCGGTAGCAACCAGACCGTGTATGTCACTCGTACCGTGGTGGATTCGCTGACCGATCAAAATCCCGACTCCGGAGAGATCACCCCGTGGCTCGCCAAGAGTTGGGAGATCAGCCCCGACGCCGCGAGCTTCACGTTTGTCCTTCGCGACGATGCCACATTCAGTGACGGCACACCGGTGACGGCGGATTCGGTGAAGAAGACCTTCGACTCGGTCAAGAACCTCGGGCCGAACGCGTCGTTGGCGAAGAGCTACCTGTCCTCGTACACGGGTACCGACGTCGTTGACGCACACACGGCGAAGATCAATTTCTCCGGACCCAATGTTCAGTTCCTGCAGGCAACTTCGACGCCGCAGCTCGGAATCCTTGCCGATTCCACCACCGCCCTGGCATCCGAGCAGCGCTGCCCCGGTGCAGCGGTGATCGCCTCCGGCCCGTTCGTCTACACCGACTGGCAGCAGGACAAGAGCGTCAAGATCGCCAAGCGTGCGGGATACAACTGGGCGTCGGACGCGGTCGCACACCAGGGCGAGGCTTACCTCGACGGCGTCGACTTCACCGTGGTCCCCGAATCCGGTGTGCGCGCGGGCAGCGTGGCTTCCGCTCAGCTGGATGCGGTCAGCGATGCGCTCCCGCAGGACGCACCGCAGATCGAGGGCGCAGGTGGACGCATCCTCACCCGGCCGAACCCGGGTGTGAGCTTCTTCTTCCAGCCCAACGTCAGTCGTGGAGTTCTCGCTGATCAGGCAGTCCGCCAGGCCATCATTCCGGCGATCAACCGCCAAGAGCTCGTCGACACCGTTCTTGATCCGTCGTTCTTCCCGGCCACGAGCCCGTTGGCTCACACCACTCCGCTCTACAGCGACGAATCCAGTGTCGTGACGTATGACGCCGACAAGTCGGCGAAGCTTCTCGACGCAGCCGGTTGGAAGACCGGAAGCGGCGGTATCCGCGAGAAGGACGGGCAGAAGCTCACCTTCAGCGTCACGTTCAGCCCGGTGTTCTCGGGTAATCAGGCCATTCTCGAGCTCGTTCAGCAGCAGCTCAAGAAGGTCGGCGTCGACCTGCAGCTCAATCTGGTCTCGAACGGGGAATGGACCGAGAAGGGGGTGTCGGGTGATTACGATTCGCTGTACTACAACAGCACTCGGGCCGACGCCGACATCCTGCGGGCGTCGTTCAGCACCGAGGGCCGCAACCTCAACCGTCGCGGCGCAGACCCGGAGCTCGACAAGGTCCTCACCGACCAGCTTGCCGCCACGGACAACGGCCAGCGCGGCGAACTAGTCTCCACCGCACAGGAATTGATCCTCGACCGTGGGCTCTCCATCCCCACCATCGAGCTCTCGCAGGCCATCGGCGCCGGATCGAGTGTTCAGGATCTGAACTTCGAAGCCTCGTCACGCCTGCAGTTCTACGACGCATGGTTGTCGGGTAAGTAATCATGACTCGATACGTACTCACCCGACTGGGCCAGGCCGCGGTTGTCCTGTGGGCCGCCTTCACCATCTCGTTCGTGATTCTGTTCCTCCTGCCGAGCGATCCGGTCAGCATGGCCGCGGACTCGTCCGCGCAGGGTGTTGCAGTGGATCAGGCTGCGCTCGATCAGCTTCGGGCACGATACGGCTTGGACCAGTCGGTGTGGGTGCAGTACTGGACATCGCTGACCAACGCTCTTCGCGGCGATTTCGGTACGTCGATCTCCACCGGTCAGTCGGTGACGGATGCCATCTTCTCGGCATTGCCGAGCACCCTGGTGCTGGCAACTACGGCTTTGGTTCTCGCCGTGCTGTTCGGAGTGGCGATCGCGTTCTTCGCTACCTACACCCGCAAGCGGTGGCTGGCGAACCTGCTGTTCTCGCTGCCACCTTTGGGTGTGGCAGTGCCCACCTTCTGGGTGGGTCTGATCCTCCTGCAACTCTTCTCGTTCCGTCTGCACATCTTCCCGGCATTCGGGGACAAGGGATTCGCAACGGTAATTCTCCCCGCGATCACCCTGGCGATCCCGACCGGCGCCGTTATCGCGCAGGTGCTCACGACCAGCCTGCAGTCGACGCTGCGTTCGCCGCACGTGGAGACCGCCTATGCCAAGGGCGCCAGCCGTTGGCGCGTGCAGACCCGTCACGCGTTGCGACTGGCGAGCATTCCGGCATTCACCATCGCCGGTGTACTGGTCGGAACTCTGCTGGCTGGTTCGGTGGTCGTGGAGACGGTGTTCTCCCGCGCGGGCGTCGGCCGTCTGACCCAGACGTCGGTGATGGCGCAGGACATCCCGGTGGTGCAGGGAGTCGTTGTGTTCGCCTCCCTGGTCTTCGTGCTCGTCAACCTCGTGGTCGACCTCTTCTACCCCCTGATCGATCCACGAATCATCCAGGCGAAGAAGACACGTGCCGAAAGCTCGAATACCGAAAGCTCGACCGATCTGGAGCCGGCCCATGTCTGACACATTGATCGAACCCTTACTCCTCGATCCGCGCGTCGAGGCCAAGGCGCCAGTTGTTTCGCGCCGAAGGTCGACTGCCATCGGCTTTATCCGTAAGCCCGGTCTGGTCATTCCGGTGCTGATCGTGCTGCTTGCCATCGGCTTTGCCGTCGCGCCCGGGTTCTTCGCCAGCGGTGATCCGTTGTCCGGCGTCCCGGCGGAAAAACTGCAGGGCCCGAGCCTGGCGCATTGGTTCGGAACCGACAACCTCGGGCGTGACCTGTACACACGCTTCGTCCACGGCGCTGCACTGTCCCTGACCGCGACTTTGGTAGCGGTGGGAATCGCGTTGGTAGCAGGATCGATCATCGGTCTGCTCGCGGGCTTTGTCGGCGGAGTCGTCGACGCCGTTCTGATGCGCATCGTCGATGTCCTGCTGTCCATTCCGGCACTGCTGCTCTCGCTGGCGTTGGTGACCGCACTCGGCTTCGGCACCATCAACGTCGCCATCGCGGTCGGCGTCAGTATGGTCGCCAATTTTGCGCGAGTGATGCGTGCCGAAGTGATGCGGGTGCGCGGCGCTCAGTACGTCGAGGCCGCGTTCAGCTCGGGTGTGCAGTGGCTCGGTGTCCTGCGTCGGCACGTGCTGCCCAACTCGTACGCGCCCGTGGTTGCGCTGTCCGCAGTCGAGTTCGGGCAGGCAGTTCTTGCAGTGTCGGCACTGAGCTTCTTGGGATTCGGCGCCGTTCCGCCTACCCCGGAATGGGGATCGCTGGTGTCCGAGGGGCGCAACTTCCTCGCCAATGCCTGGTGGATGACAACACTTCCCGGTCTCGCGATTGTCGCCGTGGTCATCTCGGCACACCGTATCGGCCACGAGATCGAAAGGAGCAACCGGCGATGAGCACGACCGAGGAACAGTTGCTTTCCGTCACCGATCTGCAGATCTCCTACGGCAACGAGCCCGCGGTATCCGGGGTCAGTTTCACCGTCGGCCGCGGCGAAGTGGTTGCCGTGGTGGGGGAATCGGGTTCGGGAAAGTCGACAACAGCCCACGCGATACTGGGCCTGCTCGCCGGCAGCGGCCACGTCACGGGCGGAAGCGTCGAGTTCGAAGATGACAGAATCGATTCGTACTCGGACCGAGCATGGCAGCGAATCCGCGGCGCTCGTATCGGTTTGGTGCCGCAGGATCCGACGACCTCACTCAACCCGGTGACCCGGATCGGCGACCAGGTTGCAGAAGTCCTGCGGATCCACGGCCTCGCCGACCGGCGCACAGCGCGGTTGGATGCCGTCGACGGGCTCGAGCGCGCGGGTATCGACCGCCCGGAAATCCGGGCACGCCAGTACCCACACGAGCTCTCCGGCGGTATGCGGCAACGAGTTCTGATCGGCATCGCTCTTGTGGCGAACCCGGCCCTCGTCATCGCCGACGAGCCGACCAGTGCTCTGGACGTCACGGTTCAACGACGCATTCTCGACCATCTCGACGAGCGAATCGCCGAATCCGGTGCCGCCGTGCTCCTTATCACGCACGACCTGGGTGTGGCCGCAGACCGCGCGGATCGGATCCTGGTCATGCAGGGCGGCAGGATCGTCGAATCCGGCCGTACCGCAGATATTCTGGGAGACCCGCGAGACGAGTACACGAAGAAGCTGCTGAACTCTGCGCCGAGCCTGTCCTCGGGGCCGGTTGATCGCCCGGTCCGTCAGGGTACGACACCGCTGCTGACGCTGACCGGAATCACCAAGCGTTTCAACGTCGGCCGCGGGAGTTCGATCACCGCGGTGAACGAAGTATCGCTGACTGTTCCGAAGGGTCAGACGGTGTCACTGGTGGGGGAGTCGGGCTCCGGCAAGTCGACCACCGCGCGCATTGCCGTGCGATTGGAGCAGGCGGACGCCGGCACCATCACCTTCGACGGACAGGACATCACGAAGGTCAAGGGCAGAGACCTGCGCGAGCTGCGTCGAAAGATTCAGCTCGTGTATCAGAACCCCTATGCATCACTCGACCCGAAATTGTCCGTCCAAGACATCGTGGCGGAGCCGTTGCGGGCCTTCAAGGTTGGAGGACGCAGTCAGCAACAGAGCCGTGCCGCCGAGCTGCTCGATCAGGTTGCACTGCCCGAGCAGTTCCTGAGCCGCAAGCCGGCCGAACTCTCGGGCGGCCAGCGTCAGCGGGTGGCGATCGCTCGCGCGCTCGCTCTGAAGCCGGATCTACTCGTTCTCGACGAGCCGGTGTCCGCTCTCGACGTCTCGGTTCAAGCGCAGATCCTGGCGCTACTCGACGAGTTGCAGCGGGAACTGGGCCTGACCTATCTCTTCATCTCCCACGATCTTGCGGTTGTTCGCCAGATCAGTGACGTAGTCGGCGTCATGCAAGCTGGGCGATTGCTCGAAATCGGCACTACCACCGAGATTTTCGACAATCCCCGAAACGAGTACACACGCACACTTCTCGACGCGATCCCCGGGCGGGATCATTCGACAGGAAAGGCCGAACATGTCCGAGCGTAGTTCCGGAGCATTCCTGGTCGGCCTCGAATTCGAGGGCACCGGAGCTCATCCGTACTCCTGGCGACGCGAGGATTCGCGCGCCGAAGATCTGTTCACGCCGTCGTACTGGGTGGACCTGGTGACCGCCGCGGATCGGGGTGGGGTGGATCTGGCGTTCCTCCCTGATTCGTTCGGGCTCCAATCCGAGGGCCAGCACGCTGTGCGGGGCAGGTTGGAGGCGGTGGCAACTGCGGCGAGGCTGAGTGCTGTGACCTCGCGCATCGGCCTGATCCCCACTGCGACGGTCACACACACCGAACCGTTCCATATTTCCAAGGCCGTCGCGAGTATCGACTACTCGTCCGCTGGGCGGGCCGGTTGGCAGGTCGCGGTGTCCGACACCGCCGAGCAGACGGCGTTGTTCGGCCGAAAGACAGTGCAGGGTCCGGAATCCGCGTGGGAGGAAGCGTCCGAGGCGGTCGAGGTGGTCAGTCGGCTGTGGGACAGCTGGGAGGACGACGCCGAGATACGTGATGCTGCGAGCGGACGATTTATCGACCGGGACAAGCTGCACTACATCGATTTCGAGGGAAAGAACTTTTCCGTCAAGGGTCCGTCGATCACGCCGCGCTCGCCACAGGGTCAGCCGCTGATCGCCGTCGACGCGAGTCGACCGGAGGCCCGCGAACTCGCTGTTGCACGCGGAGATCTGATTCGGATTTCGGCAACCGACCTCGGCGAGGCGAAAGCCACGGGCAAGCTGGTCCACACGAGTGCGGCTGCTCTCGGGCGCAGCGTCAGAGTTCTCCTCGATGTCGACGTGCTTCTCGGGGCCGATCGCGGAGCCGCCGACGACGCTTTGGCGGAACTCGAGGAATGGGCGGGAGCGCCGTATGCACCGCACTCGCTGTTCTATCGCGGTGACAGCGCGGGTTTGACTGCGCTGCTGCGTGAGATCGGTGGGCTCGCCGGGATCGACGGTGTGGTTCTGCGTCCCCTGGCGCTGGCCGCCGCAGTGGACAAGATCGCGACGGACGTGGTGCCAACTCTCAATCCGCGACCGAGTACCGCCCCGACACTGCGCGAGCGGTTGGGCTTCGAGTTGCCCGTCAATCAGTTCGCGTCGCGCGAGTAAAGAACAGGAACACCGATGACACAGAACAGGATTCGCAAGCAAGTTCATCTGGGCGCTCACTTTCCCGGAGTGAACAACACCACGGTGTGGACCGATCCGGCGTCCAAGAGCCAGATCGAGTTCAGCTCGTTCGAGCATCTCGCACGCAGTGCCGAACGCGGATTGTTCGACTTCTTCTTCCTCGCAGAAGGTTTGCGCCTACGCGAGCATCAGGGCAAGATTCACAACCTCGACGTGGTCGGGCGCCCGGACACCTTCAGTATTCTCAATGCGGTTGCCGGTGTGACAACACATCTAGGCCTGGCCGGGACGATCAACACCACGTTCAACGAGCCGTACGAGTTGGCCAAGCAGTTCTCGACGCTCGATCATCTCTCCGACGGCCGCGCCGCCTGGAACCTGGTCACATCCTCGGACGCCTTCACCGGCGAGAACTTCCGCCGCGGCGGGTATCTGGAGGATTCCGAGCGGTATGCACGCGCCAACGAGTTGGTCGACGCAGTACGGACGCTGTGGGACAGTTGGAGCATCGACCGTCCGATCGTCGACCGTGAGCGCGGTGTTTTTGCCACCGACCAGCAGGTCGGACAGTTCCAACACTCCGGTAAGCAGTTCGACATCGCCGGACGCTTCGAAGTACCACGGAGTCCACAGGGGCACCCAGTTCTGTTGCAGGCAGGTGACTCCGACGAAGGACGCGAGTTCGGCGCGGCCAAGGCCGATGCCATCTTCACCGGGCACGGAACCCTCGAAGCGGGCAAGGCCTTCTACGCCGACGTGAAGGGGCGCCTGGCCAAGTACGGACGCACGCACGCAGACCTCAAGATTCTCCCCGCCGCCACCTTTGTCCTCGGGGACAACGCAGCGGACGCACAGGAGAAGGCGTATCACATCCGGCGGCAGCAGGTCGGACCCCAGACTGCCATCGCTTTTCTCGAACAGGTGTGGGGCAGGGACCTTTCGCAGTACGACGCCGACGGCCCATTGCCGAAGGAAGATCCGTCGGACGACGTCAACATCACTCGCGGACGCGTCCGTCACGTCAAGGATCCGCGAGCGGTCGCCGATCAGTGGCGAGCGAAGGCAGAGGCCGGAAACCTCAGCATCCGTGAACTCATCATCGAAGTGACTGCCCGCCAACAGTTCGTGGGCAGTGCCGCCGAGGTGGCTGCCGAGATCGACAGCTACGTCCAGGGCGACGCGAGCGACGGCTTCATCCTCGTTCCCCACCTCACTCCCGCGGGCCTCGACGAGTTCATCGACACCGTCGTACCAGAACTGCAGGACCGCGGCAGTTTCCGGACCGAATACTCAGGAACCACTCTGCGCAGCCATCTCGGGCTGCGCCACCCGCACGAGCAGGCTGAAGGAGTCCGCGCATCATGACCGTTACCGACACGTCCACCAGCACCTTCGCCGGCGATTGGAATGCTTGGCATGCCTCGCGCGACGCGACCTTCAGCGAACCACTCGGCTGGCTGAGCCTGACTGCGTTGCATTGGCTGGTGGACACCGATTCCACGTTCGCAGACCTACCTGGTGCATGGCGCGCCGACGCGAATGCCGTAGTCGTCACCGCAACGCAGGCAGACGATCTCTCGATCGACGGTGTCGCAGTGGACGGTTCAGCCACCCTGAATCCGATCGAGGGCGCGCCCGGCCTGATCGTCAAGCAGGGCGCGCGGCTGGTCGAGGTCATCCGCCGCACCGGCGAGGTGGCCCTGCGGATCCACGATTCGTCAGCCCCGGCTTTGGCGCAGTTCAGTGGTATCCCGACCTTCGAGCCGAACCCGCAGTGGCGCATCGACGGTGTCTTCACCGCTTTCGAGGAGGCACGCACGGTAACGACGGGTGCGGTCGTCGAGCGCCTCGAGCATCATCACGACGCCCGCGGAACCATCAGCTTCGACTACGACGGAGAAACGCATACGCTGATCGCGTTCGCGGGCAAGGACAACGGCTTTCACATCCTGTTCACCGACGCGACCAGCGGGGTGTCCACCTACCCGGCAGCACGCTCGCTGCACGTGAGCGCACCGGAACCCGGTGGCGCGGTAACCCTCGATTTCAATCGGGCGTCGAACCTGCCCTGCGCCTTCACCGATTACGCGACGTGCCCCGTGGCCCCCGCCGAGAATCGTCTGACGTTCGCGGTGGAAGCCGGCGAGAAGACACCCGACGCCCACTCTGAAAGCGCACCGAGGTGAGCGCGCCGCTGTCCGTACTCGACCTCTCGCCGATCAGTGAGGGCGGAACCGCCCGCCAGGCTCTGCGGAATTCGCTGGATCTGGCGCGCTCTGCCGAGGCCTGGGGATACAAGAGGTACTGGGTCGCCGAACACCATTTCGTCGGTGTCGCCTCGTCGTCACCGGCAGTGCTTGTCGGGCTGATCGCGGCCGCCACCAACACCATTCGGGTCGGCTCGGCCGCCGTGCTGCTGGGCAACAACACGGCAGCACAGGTGGTGGAAGCCTTCGGTACCGTCGAAGCGTTGTATCCGGGGCGAATCGATCTGGGTATCGGGCGCAGCGGTCAGCGTCGGGTGGAGGCACTTCGTGCTGTCGCTGCCGGAAAGCCTGCCCCCACAGAATCGAAGCGGGAGAACGCCGTACGTGAGGGCGTGGTGATCCCGGCGCCCTTCGATCCGACCGGGCTCCTCACGTCACCGAGGTTGCAGGCGTCATTCGAGGCATTGGCGTTTCCGGGCGCGCAGGCTCCCGATTTCGAGCAGCAGGTCGACGACATACTCTCGCTCCTGAACGGTACCCACCGCACCCGCGACGGTATCGAATTGCACGCCAGTCCCGGCGAGGACGCCGACGTCGAATTGTGGGTGTTCGGAAGCAGTGCAGGCCCCAGTGCCGAACTCGCCGGTCGACTCGGATTGCCGTTCGGTGCGAATTACCATGTTGCGCCGTCGAGTACGCTCGACGCGGTCGAGGCATACCGTGCGGCATTCCGGCCGTCGGCAGTTCTTTCCCAGCCATACGTTGTCGTGTCCGCGGATGTTGTTGCCGCGGAGGACGATGCGACGGCGAGAGAGTTGGCGTCGACGTTCGGGCATTGGACGTACAGCATCCGCAGCGGGCACGGCGCCATCCCGTACCCCGATCCGGAGACAGCGCTCCCACTCTCCGATGCCGACAAAGCAGTGGTGGAGGACCGGCTGATCACGCAGTTCGTCGGTTCGCCCACTACCGTCGCCGACAGGCTCGACAGTCTGCAGAAGCTCACCGGGGCGGACGAATTGGTGATCACCGGAGTGACCTATCGACACGAGGATCGCCTGCGCTCGTATGAGTTGCTCGCCAAGGAATGGGGGCTGCCCGCGCTGCTGGCAGCATGAGCTTGCCGCGCTTTGCGGACAAGATCAGGACCGCGAAGCTCACGCCCCGACAGCACCGGCGATCATCGGCCACGATGCACGCATATCAGCTTCGAAGAGTCCCCAGGTGTGGGTGCCCTCGGGGCGGAAGCTGAACGTCGCGGGAATTCCGAGTTGACCGAAGCGACCCTGCAACGCGGCAGTGCACATGTTGGTGATGCCTTCGAGCACAGCGCCGGGAACGACCCCGGCAGCCATCGCCAGTGAGTTGATTCCGTCCACCGGGCCGGGAAGTCCGTTGCCGGTCGAGATGAACAGTGTTGTACCGCGCAGTTTCTCGGCGTTGATCAGCGGGTCGTGCGCAGCCCACTGCGGGCTACCCCACGGCCCCCACATGTTTCCTGCGTTACCGCCGCCGAGTATCTCGACCATCGAACGCACCGCAGCCTGACCGAGCGGGTCGCCGGCGCGCGGGCAGCCGCTGTACGAGCCGACGGCGCGATAGGTGCCCGGCGACTGGATCGCAAGGTCCAGAACCGGTCCACCGGCCATCGACACACCACCGAGCGCGTTGACGCCGGTCGTGTTGTACCGAGCGTTGACTGCTGCCGGTAGTTCCTTGGTGAGGTACGTCTGCCATTTGTTGCGCCCGAGCACCGGATCGTCGGCGTTCCAATCGGTGTACATGCTGAACTTGCCGCCGACCGGCATGACCACGTTGACGTGCTTGTCGTTGAAGAAGTCACGAACTCCGGTGTTGTTGAACCACGAGATCCCGTCCTCGCCGCCGCCGACGCCGGTCAACAGATAGAACGTCGGGGCAGCGCCGCCGCCGGCCGGGGAAATCACGTCGTTGGCGATCCAACGGTCCATCGAGGGGGAGTAGACGTCGATGCGACTGACCACGGAATCCGCGCTCGCGGTCGGCGCGCTGAGGCCGAGAAAGCCGGCAGCCATGGCCACCGCCATCGTCAGCCGAACCGTGAAACGACGTGTCTTCATATTTCCCCCCAGGCGCAAGCCGGACAGCGTATTTGTGCCTTCCAACAGTGGCACAATGCGAAGAAGAGTGACGAATGTCCGGGTAACAGTCCGATAAGAAGATGGAGACAATTGCGTGGGACCGCAGTCGCATCACCCCGAATCCGACGTGATTCGGCTGGCCTTCGGGCTGGCTGCGATCACTGCCGGTGCGGCGCGCAGAACCGCTGGTCTCGCCCTTGATTCCGTGCAGCGGATCCCCGTAGTCGGCGGCACTCTCGACGACGCGATCACCCAGGTCACCACCCGTGGCACCGAAGCGATTCGTTCGACCGCGGAATTCGCCGACTCCGCCTTGCGGACGGTGATCAAAGCAGTCGTCGACGCTGCTCTGGCCGAAGTCGACATCACGAAGATCGTCGTCGACCACGTGGACATCGACAGGATCGCCGAAAACATCGACGTGGACAAGATTGCCGAGCGGGTCTCGCTCGAACCGATCATCGACCGGGTCGACGTGGACGAGATCGCAAGTCGTCTCGACGTCAAAGCGGTGATCGATCGCCTCGATCTCGACGGGATAGTCGACACGGTCGACCTCGAACGCCAGGTCAATCGCATCGACCTCGTCAAGATTGCCGACCAGGTCATCGAGGGAGTCGACCTCCCACAGATGATTCGTGAATCGACCGGCTCACTCTCCACGGAAGCCGTGCACGGAGCGCGGGTGCAGGGCATGCAGGCGGACGACGCTGTCGCCGGGTTCGTCGGGCGGCTGTTCGGCCGCGACAACGCACCGTCGCCAGAAAAGCCGTCGCCAGAAAAGCCGTCACCAGAGACCGATCCGGACACGAACGCAGGCGAACGCTAGTGGCCCAGGAGAGTTCCGGCCCGGCCGGCATCGTCACCCGTGGACTTGCCGGACTGATCGACCTGGGCGTCGTCCTGCTCCTGATGGGTTCCGTGTACGTGGGCTTCGCCTTCGTACGACTGCTCTTCTCACCGCAGAGTTTCACTTTCTCGGAACCGGGAATCTTTCTGTCCACGACGGCATTTCTCGGTGTCTCGGTGGCTTATCTGACTGCCTGCTGGGCGACCACCGGCCGGACCGTCGGCTCCCTCGTGATGGGGCTGCGGGTGATCACGTCCGGGCATCGCCTCGTGCGCTGGCCGTTGGCGTTCGTCCGCGCGGTGCTCTGCGTACTCTTCGCCTTCGGGTTGTTGTGGTCGGCGGTCGATCGACGACGACGATCGCTGCAGGACATCGTTCTGCGCACCGAGGTCGTCTACGACTGGCGTCAGGACCCGGATCTGGTGGCACCGCACGGAGGCGAGCACGCATGAGTGAACCCAATCGCCCGGACGAGCGCTTCACTCTCGCCAGTGAGCGCACCTTCCTCGCCTGGATGCGTAGCTCACTTGCCTTGTTGGCGGGCGGCATCGCCGTTGTCCAGTTGGTGCCGGAGTGGAGCACCGGGTGGGTCCGCACGGCGCTCGGTTTGATCCTGATCGCACTCTCGGCGGCAGCCGCACTGGTAGGTATGCGACGCTGGCTACAGGTGAAGAAGGCGCTCGAGGACGGAGCCGCGATGCCGGAACCGCACGCACTGTGGCTGTTTGCCCTGGCGTTGGCGGGGGTTGCCGTGGCAGCCGGTATCGCGACGGTGGTCACCAGCCTCGCTCGCTGATATACGCAGAGAAGTCCTTGCGGTGTCTGGATAGTCTGCAAAGAACGAGAAGCATGTCAGAGAAGTAAACGAAACAGACGACAAGGGAGTGCACGGTGGCGCAGGAACTCAAGCTCGGATACAAGGCCTCGGCTGAGCAATTCGGCCCTCGCGAACTGGTAGAGCTGGCAGTTCTGGCCGAGCAGCACGGCATGGATTCCGTTGCGGTGAGCGATCATTTCCAGCCGTGGCGCCACAACGGTGGGCACGCGCCGTTCTCGCTCGCCTGGATGACGGCCGTCGGTGAGCGCACCGAGCGTGTGCAGATCGGCACGTCCGTGATGACGCCGACGTTCCGCTACAACCCGGCGGTCATCGCTCAGGCGTTCGCGACGATGGGATGTCTCTACCCGGGACGCATCATGCTCGGCGTCGGCAGCGGCGAGGCTCTCAACGAGATCGCGACCGGCTTCCAGGGCGAGTGGCCCGAGTTCAAGGAACGGTTCGCGCGGCTGCGTGAGTCCGTGCGGTTGATGCGTGAGCTGTGGCTCGGCGATCGCGTCGACTTCGAAGGTGAGTACTTCACCACTCGCGGCGCCTCGATCTACGACGTTCCCGAGGGCGGGATTCCCGTCTACATCGCGGCCGGTGGACCGGTTGTCGCCCGGTATGCGGGACGTGCCGGCGACGGCTTCATCTGCACCTCGGGCAAGGGCATGGAGCTCTACACCGAGAAGCTGCTTCCGGCGGTCGCCGAGGGCGCAGCCAAGGCCGAGCGCGACGTCGCCGACATCGACAAGATGATCGAGATCAAGATCAGCTACGACACCGACCCGGAGGCTGCGCTCGAGAACACGCGCTTCTGGGCGCCGCTGTCCCTGACACCGGAGCAGAAGCACAGCATCGAGGATCCGATCGAAATGGAAGCTGCTGCCGACGCTCTGCCCATCGAGCAGGTGGCCAAGCGCTGGATCGTCGCTTCCGATCCCGACGACGCGGTCGAGCAGGTCAAGGCCTACGTCGACGCCGGCCTGAACCACCTGGTGTTCCATGCACCGGGCCACGATCAGCGCCGGTTCCTCGAACTGTTCGAGCGCGACCTGGCGCCGCGGCTCCGCGCACTGGGCTGACGTAACCCAGAAGCTGATCACGGTGCCTGCCACTCGACGTGTGGCAGGCACCGTTCGTCTTTCTCGTAGCTGCCGGTTATCGGCACGAGCGTGAGCGTGGCCACGATCAGTGGCAAGGTGGGCGGCGGCCCACACTAGGCTGTTGGGCATGCCAGAAGCGCCCGCTGCCGTGTCGAGTGTCTACGTCGCCTCTCCTGAAGGTGACACCGGAAAATCCACCATCGCGCTGGGCGTGCTGCAGATGCTGTGCGCGACCGTCGCCCGGGTCGGTGTGTTCCGCCCGATTGCTCGCTCGACCGAGGAAACCGACTACATCCTCGAACTGCTGCTCGAGCACACCACCGCCGATCTCTCCTACACCGACGCACTCGGCGTCACCTACGAGCAGGTTCACGCTGACCCTGAAGCCGCTCTGGCCGACATCGTCGCGAAGTATCACACCGTGGCAGAGCAGTGCGACGCTGTCGTCATCATCGGAAGTGACTACACCGACGTCGCAAGCCCCAGCGAACTGAGCTTCAACGCCCGCATCGCCGTGAACCTCGGCGCCCCGGTCCTGTTGGCGGTACGCGGCGCTCGGCGCAGCGTCGAGGAAGTCGCCCAACTCGCGCACCTGTGCGCCGCCGAGTTGGCAGCCAACCACGCTCATCTGCTCGCCGTCGTCGCCAACCGTTGCGATCCCGACAAGCTCGACGAGGTCACCGCAGCGCTGTCCGACATCGGTGTTCCGACGTGGAGCCTGCCGGAGATTCCCCTACTCGTCTCACCGACGATGGCCGAGTTGATGGAAGCCACCGGCGGCGAGTTGTATTCGGGTGACCCGGAACTGCTGCACCGCGAGGCCCTGAAGGTGATGGTGGGCGGTATGACCGCCGAGCACATCCTCGAGCGTCTCGTCGAGGGCATGGTCGTGATCGCACCGGGCGACCGCTCGGACGTCCTGCTCGCGTTGCTCAATGCTCATGAGGCGGAGGGTTTTCCGTCGCTCGCGGGCATCATCATGAACGGCGGGATCACACCGCACCCGGCCATCGCGGCGTTGATGGCCGGCCTCAAGCAGCGGCTTCCGATTCTCACGACAACCCTCGGCACTTTCGACACCGCAAGCGCCGCAGCCCAAACCCGCGGACGCGTGGCAGTCGGTTCGCAGCGAAAGGTCGACACCGCGCTGAGCTTGATGGAACAGCGCGTCGACGCCGACGTCCTGATGGACCGACTGGCGCTGCCGATTCCGTCGGTCGTGACCCCACAGATGTTCGAGTACAAGCTGATCGATCGTGCTCGACGCGACCGCAAGCACATCGTCCTGCCGGAGGGTGACGACGACCGGATCCTGCGTGCTGCCGGTCGACTGCTGCAACGCCAGGTTGCCGACCTGACGATCCTCGGCGACGAACCCAGTGTGCGTCGGCGCGCAGCGGAACTCGGTGTGGACATCAGTGGCGCACAGGTACTCGCACCTGCGCAGTCCGAGTACACCGAGCGCTTCGCACAGGAATACACCGCGCTTCGTGCACACAAGGGCATGACCATCGAACGAGCCCGCGAGGTGATCGCCGACATCTCGTACTTCGGAACGATGATGGTGCACTTGGGTATTGCCGACGGCATGGTCTCCGGTGCCGCCCACACCACCGCTCACACGATCCGGCCCTCCTTCGAGATCATCAAGACGGCCCCCGGCGTCTCGACGGTCTCGAGCATCTTCCTGATGTGCCTGGCCGACCGCGTTCTCTCCTACGGCGACTGCGCCGTGGTTCCGGATCCGACGTCGGAGCAGTTGGCGGACATCGCGATCTCGTCGGCACAGACGGCGTCGCAGTTCGGGATCGATCCGCGTATCGCGATGCTCTCGTACTCCACCGGCGATTCGGGTAGCGGAGCTGACGTCGACAAGGTTCGTAGCGCGACCGCACTGGTGCGCGAGCGTCGCCCGGATTTGTTAGTGGAAGGGCCCATTCAGTACGACGCCGCTGTCGAGCAGAGTGTCGCGGACAAGAAGATGCCGGATTCGTTGGTGGCGGGCAAAGCCACGGTGTTCGTGTTCCCGGACCTGAACACCGGCAACAACACGTACAAGGCAGTCCAGCGTAGCGCCGGCGCAATTGCCGTCGGCCCGGTTCTGCAGGGACTGAACAAGCCGGTCAACGACCTCTCGCGTGGTGCGTTGGTCCAGGACATCGTCAACACCGTGGCTATCACGGCAATTCAGGCACAGGGAGCGTAAGAGTGAGCGACGGCACCGTACTGGTCATCAATTCCGGCTCGTCATCCATCAAATTTCAACTTGTGCACCCGGATACTGCGGAATCGGTGGCGCACGGTCTCATCGAACGCATCGGTGAACCCGACGGACACATCGTCTACAACCACCGCACCGGAGTCGAAGATCGAAGCCTTCCCATCGCCGATCACCGCGCGGGTCTGAAGATGGTGCTCGACATCGTCGCCGAGGTCGGACGGCCGCTGAGCGAGGCCGGAATCATCGCAGTCGGTCACCGCGTCGTGCACGGTGGTGACATCTTCTATTCGCCGACGCTCATCGACGACGGCGTCGTGAAAGCCATCGCGGATCTGTCGAACCTTGCGCCGCTGCACAATCCGGCCAACGTGATCGGTATCGAGGTGGCGCGCGAAGAACTGCCCGATGTTCCGCACGTAGCCGTGTTCGACACAGCGTTCTTTCATACGTTGCCCGCGGCAGCGTCGACGTACGCGATCGATCGGGACGTGGCCAAGGCCAACCAGATTCGCCGATACGGCTTCCACGGGACCTCACACGAATACGTGTCGGGACGCGTCGCGGACTTCCTCGGCAAGGATCCGGCCGAGCTGAATCAGATAGTTCTGCACCTCGGAAACGGCGCTTCGGCCTCGGCGATCAAGGGCGGCAAGGCTATCGACACCACGATGGGTCTCACCCCGCTCGAGGGTCTTGTCATGGGCACCCGTAGCGGCGACATCGACCCCGGCATCATCTTGCACCTCAACCGCAACTCGGGAATGAAGGTCGACGAGATCGACGACCTCCTCAACCGTCGTTCCGGTTTGAAAGGTCTCTCGGGAGTCAACGATTTCCGTGCTCTGCTCGCACTGATCGAGGGCGGCGACGAAGACGCAAAACTTGCGTACGACGTCTACGTACACATGCTCCGTAAGTACATCGGTGCCTTCATCGTTCAACTCGGCGGCGTCGATGTCATCACCTTCACCGGCGGCGTCGGGGAGAACAACATCGACGTACGACGCGACAGCCTGGCCGGCCTTTCCCGTCTCGGTATCGAGGTCGACCCAGCTCTCAACGAGGCGAAGAGTCGCAGCGAGCGTCGTATCTCCGCGTCCTCGTCGGCCGTCGAGGTACTCGTGGTCCCCACGAACGAGGAATTGGCGATCGCCCGCGCGGCAAAGGCTTTGGTGGTCGCGCTGTAAACCTCGGGGCGTCCGTCAGAAATTGCTGCGGGGACGCACCGCATTCGCCCGGTCGACGAGGGCGTAGCGGTGCGTGCGGGAAGTCGTGGCGCGAGCGAGGGCGCGAAGGCAGGCCTCGGCTCCCGTACGCAGACCCTGCTCGGTGAAGGGGAGATCGAGGATGGGTTCGAGTTCGGTGTGCGAGCGGTTGCCGTAGCGAATCCAATCGAGTGCCGTGCCCAACACCAGGGTTCGCATCTGCAGGCTTCGGCTCTCCTCGGCCGGTAGCGCCCGAACGCGCCGGGCGGCTTCCCGCAGAGTCGATTCGTCGAGTTCGGCGATCGGAACGCCGGACAGCATCGTCAGCGCGCTCGACATCCGTGCGACGTTGTAGTGCCGAGATGACGTGGGTACTTCGTCGAGGGCGGCGATCGCGGCCTTCTTGTTGCCGTGATCGGCGAGTTGGCGAGCGAGCCCGAACGCAGCGCTCACGTAGTTCCGTTCGGTCCGCCAGACGGTGCGGTAGTACTTTTCGGAAAAGCGGCACCACTGGTCCGGGTCGTCGCTCTCCCAGTGCTGGAGAATCAGTTCTGCCGTCGCTGCCAACGCCAGCTTGGGTGCAGCCTCGCCGGGCAGCGCGGTGAGGACTGTCTCGAAATGACTGAAAGCGGGCTCGAATCGGCCTGACTGCAACGCCGCAAGTCCTCGATACCACTCGATCTTCCAGTGGTCACCGATGCTCTGCTGGAGTTCATCCAGAACAGTCAGTGCGGTTTCCGGATCGCCGAGATCGAGATGAGCCTTGGCCTCTGCCAGCCGAACCTCGCCCGAGATGGAAGCCGCCGGTATGCCGGATGTTCGGTCGATGCCGTTCTCGCGGGCGTGCTTGAGCGCATCGAGAGTCTGAGACGGTTCACTGTGCACGGCTGCCGCCAGCAACGGCGCACTGGGATCGGTGGGGTCGACCAGTGGAATGGGAAGCGCGTGCGCGACTTCACGCGGATCGAGAGCGGCGTCGTGGCTGACGCCGTCAACGTACACATCGGTTTGTCCGACCAATTCGTCGGTGCCGAAAGATGTTCGCTGCCTACTGAACACGAGCGAGAGTCCGGGATTCTCCTGCCCGGTCTGCTCCGCGAGGATTTCTCGCAGAACGCCGGTGAGCTGGCCCGCGATCTCCTCGGCGGACTGGAATCGCTTCTTCGGGTCCGGGTCGGTGGCGCGCAGCAGCAGGCGGTGAAAGAACTCGTGGTCTCGCAGCAGTGGCTCGTCCTCGGGTTCGGGGAGGCCCTCGAGGTACCGCCCGTGCTTCGAGGGCATGTCGAGGGTGAGAACCGCGAGTGTTCTTCCGACGGTGAAGATGTCGGACGCGATAGTCGGGCCGGTCTCGATAATCTCCGGCGCTTGATAACCGGCAGTGCCGTACAGGTATCCGTAATCTTCGATTCCGGACACGGCGCCGAGGTCGATCAACTTCAACTGATCCTCGGTGACCATCACGTTCTCGGGTTTGAGGTCGTTGTACGCCAGGCCGGTGGAATGCAGATAGCTCAGCGCCGGAAGGATTTCCAGTACGTAGCCGATCGCCTGCTCGATCGGCATGTGCTTGCTGTCGGGGAATTCGGCCAGCACCTCGCGCAACGATCGTCCGCCCACGTACTCCATGACGATGTACCCCATGGGTGTGCCGTCCGGGCGCGGATGCTCGACGAAATTGAAGATCTTGACGATGCTGGGGTTGGCAACCTCGGCGAGGAACTGACGCTCGGCCACCGCGACGGCCTGCGCTTCGGAATCACCGAAATGCAAGAGTCCCTTGAGAACAACCCATCGGTCGCTGACATTGCGATCGATTGCGAGGTAGATCCATCCCAGACCGCCGTGCGCGATCGGTCCTTGAACCTCGTACTGGCCCGACACCAATTCGCCCTCTTCGAGGAGCGGGCGAAAGTCGAAGGTGGAACCGCATTTGGGGCACGTTCCGTGCTGAGTTGCCTTGGTGCTTGCACTCTTACGGCCGACAGGTTCGTTGCACTTCCAACAGAACCGTTTTCGTTCGGGGACCGTCGGGTCACTCATCACCGCGGATGCCGGGTCGATCTGGGGAACGGGGGGAACCTCGACCAGACCGCCGCCGAGGCGCAGCTTGCGTCCCGACCGGCTGCGGCGGGATCGGGTGGAACGGCCGGTGGGGGAGGAGGACGCAGACGGCGTGGTTCCCCGCATCTGGGCCGAAGTCGGTTCGAGACGCTCGTAGGCGCCGGTGGCTTCGGGTTCGGGTCGTAGGGCTGCCTGCGTGGAGTCAGGCTCGCGGTGAACTGCCTGCGTGGAGTCAGGCTCGCGGTGAACTGCCTGGGTGGAATCGGGCTCGGGGCGTAGGGCGGCCTGGGTGGCGTCGGGCTCGGGGCCGGTCTCTTCGGTCATGTCAGCCTCAATCCCGGTAGACGGCCGGCGGGGGACCGGGTGACGGACCGAGGACACTGAGCCAGCGGTCGTAGATGCGGTTCCAGGTCCCGTCGCCCCGGATCCGATCCAGTGTTCCGTTGACGAATCTGACCAGATCGGAGTTGTCCTTGTTGACGCCGATTCCGTACGGTTCGACGCCCAGTGATCCGCCGACCATCATCAGGTACGGATCCTGCGAGGCGAGGCCGGCGAGAATCGTGTCGTCGGTGCTGATCGCATCCACCTGACCCTGCTGCAGGACGACCAGGCAGTCGGACCACATCGGGACGGTCACGACGGTGGCTTCCGGTTGGAGCTGCTGGATTCGAGTGGCCGACGTCGTTCCCCGGGCAGCGCAGACCCGTTTGCCTGCGAGGTCGTCGATGCCGCGGACGGGTGACCCCTGCAAGACCTGAATTCGTTGTTCAGCGGAGAAGTACTGCGTCGAGAAGTCGACCTTCTCGCGCCGGTCACACGTGATGGTCATGGTTTTGACGACCACGTCGACCATCGATTCCTGAAGCGCAGCGATCCGGTCGTCCGACGTCAGGATCCGGTACTCGATTTTCTCCGGGTCGCCGAGCAGATCACGGGCGATCTCGCGGGCGATGTCCACGTCGAAACCCTCGAGGCGTCCGGTGGCGGGATCGCGAAAGCTCATGAGATTGGAACCGGTGTCCAGGCCCACGATCAGTCGCCCGCGGGCTCGGATGGCGTCGAGGCTCGGTGTGGGTGGTTGCGGCGAAGCGTCCGCGGGGGTGGGCCGCAGGCTTGCAGTGAGGTTGGTGCACGCGGTGGTGGTCGTCGGCGTCGGGCTGGGAGCGATCGTGGCCTCGGCGGGTAGTGGCGGTTCCGTGTACGACGTGGCGGCTGCGTTGTTCAGGTCTTCGACTCGTTCCGCACCGCACCCAGCGAGTAGCAGCACGGTCGCGGCAAGAATCGCGATGCATGCAACCGGGCGCTTCCGCTGTACCCCTGCTGTTCTTGTCACCGCTGTTCTTGTCACCGCTGTTCTTGTCACTGATACTCCCGCAGTCGGGGCCAGAACCCGATGAAGATTCCGGATACACCGAGAACTGCCAATACAGTCATGCCCGGTGCGGAGGCCGCCAACACACGTGAGGCGTACGAGACGTCGGATCGCAGATTTGTACGCGAATCCACGATTCCCTGCCAGAGTTCGTGATCGAGCTTTCCGTACTCCGCGGCCGAATCCTGTTCTCCGGCGCCGATGGTGATGGCTGCGGCGGATGTGAAGTCGCCGTTTCCGAGACGGTCGTACATGCGCGTGTGCGCAGCCACCCACTGCTGGCGCGAGTCGAGTGCGGCGGTCAGCACTTCGCTGTTCACTCGGGCGCGATCATCGTCTTGCAGGCGCTCGAGGATGTCGCGCAGAGCGTCGACCTTGCGGGTGAACGTCACGTTGTCCTCGGCGGTTGAATCCCGTCTCGCCAAGGTGAGAGTTTCGACGGTGCGTGCTTGCTGCGCCATGATTCGTGCTTCGGTCAGTTCGTGCAGTGGCTCGGCGCCCGCGTCGAGAGCGCGTCCGGTGGCCAGCGCGGAGACCAGTCCGACAGTGAGCAGCCACAGCAGCGCTGCCGCGACCGCGAGCGAGGCGAGGATCAACCCGAGATTGAAGCGTCGGCGACTCTTGCGGGAGAAGTACACCTGCACCGCGACCAACGCGCACAGGACAAGGACGAATGCCACGATCGGCCACCACGGTGGAGTCTCGAAATCTCGCTGTACCTGGGAGACCAGAGTCTCCTGCGACGCGTGCAGTTGCTGAGCCATCGGCAGCAGCGAGGTTTGCATCAACTGCGAGGCCTCGCTCAAGTACGCTGCCCCGACCGGGTTTCCGACGCGATTGTTTGCCCGTGCGGTTTCTACCAGCCCGGTGTAGACGGACAGGTCGGTCGAGATGGTGGTCAACGCGCTGTGGCCGGCAAGATCCGTCGAGTCGAGGCCGGCCGATGCCTGCACGATCTCGGCCGACGCCTCACCGATCGACTGCGTGTAGCGGTCGCGTACGTCGGCGGGTTCGAGGCCGCCGGAGATGAAGGCAGTGGCCGCGGCGGCGTCTGCCAACGACAGCGCGCTGTAGAGATTCTGAGCGGAGTTGGCGAGAGGTTCGGTTTCGACGAGGAGGAGGTCGAGATTTGCCTGACGGTTCTCGATCGCTGCAGTGGCGAGAAGTCCGGCGATCAGGGTGATCGCGATCAGGATCAGTCCGACGACAGTCAGCCGACCAGGTGTGGACGACACGAATGCCTGGAGTTCGCGCCTCAGAAGCGCGCGCTCGTCCTGCGGCGACACGGACGTGGCTTCGGAGGGCGGCAGCGACCGGGGTTCGATGGACGGGACGACACGGTCGACCATCGAGCACCTCACTTCGCTGCTGTAGTCGGGCTACCGAGAAATGATGCCGCCGAGAAATGATTCAGGGCATCTTCGCGAGCATATAAGCATCACCTACACCTGGAGCAGATTGAAACGGTTAGTGTGGGACAACGGCGAGTGCAGGCGGAGCGAGGTAGTCGATGCGTGGTGACGGTGACGGTTGGTCCATCGGGTCGGACGGTACGCGGCATTGGGGTAAACACGGTGCCGCCGGGCTGCTCTTGCGCGCCCCCGATTCGGACGGATCGCCCATGGTCCTGCTGCAGCATCGTGCTGCGTGGAGCCATCAGGGCGGAACGTGGGCACTGCCCGGCGGAGCGCGGGACTCACACGAGAGCACGACGCACGCCGCTGTCCGCGAGGCACACGAAGAAGCAGGTATCGCCGAGGACGCCGTCCGCGTTCGCGGGGAGGTAGTCACCATGCGCGCCGAGAGCGGGTGGACTTACACCACCGTCGTAGCTGATGCGGCGCATCCACTGTCGACGGTTGCCAACGGTGAGAGCACCGAGCTGCGGTGGGTCCGTGAAGCCGACGTCGACTCGCTGCCACTGCATCCGGGATTCGGTTCCTCGTGGCCCGAACTCCGGACTGCGCCTGTTCCAACCGAGACCGGAGACCAGCAGCCCGGCGATCAGCACAACGCAGCCCCGCACACCGTCGTATTCGAAGGCGGCGGATTCGGATGGTTGTCGGGCAATTCCACCGAGGACAGTGACCAGAACCTGTCTGAGGTGAGCAGTACCCAGTCGTAACAACTCGAGTCTCAACAGTTCACACACAGCAGAAGGGCCGGACTCCTCAAGAGTCCGGCCCTTCTGTGTTTCGGTCGTCGACCGAAACGAGGCTCAGCTGAGCGAGTTCAGCGCCGTGATGAAGCTGACCGCGGTGATACCGAGCTTGAGCAGCTCGCTGACCTTGCCGAGGTTCAGGTCTTCGAGCGATTCGGTGCTGAGTGAGCCGGTGTCGAGGGATCCCATTTAAAACTCCTAGGTTTCGGTTAGTAACTGGGAGTAAACTACAACAAACCGAATGGGATGAAACACGCAATCGAAATAAGTGTGATCAAAATCACTCAATGGGGCATATTGGATATTCAATCACACCTAGGAACTGGGGGTTTGTTGTCTGATCGGACAACTTCCGTTCATGTTTCACGCGAGGCGTGCTGACCCGTAACTGTGCGGATTTGTCCCGGCAAACAGTTGACAGTCGCCAGTTACCGGTTTTCAGCGTCCGGCGACTGCCGCGGCGAGGCGTTGCGCGGCCGCCTGGGGATCCGACGCTTGCGTGATTGCACGCACGACGACGATGCGAGTGGCACCGGCATGGAGCAGCTCGGGCAGGCGTTCCTCGTCGATGCCGCCGATCGCGAACCAGGGGCGCGGCGGTGCGGCGTCGGCAGTCGATCGAACCAGTTCCAGGCCGGAAGCACTTCGATTCGGTTTTGTCGGCGTCGCCCAGACCGGCCCGGTGCAGAAGTAGTCGACGCCCTCTTCGATGGCGGCAAGACTCGCCTGCGCGCGGCTGCTCGTCGAACGGCCGATGACGACGTCTTCGCCGACAACAGCTCGCGCGTAGGGGACGGGAATGTCGTTCTGGCCGAGGTGGAGGATGTCGGCACCGGAAGCCATGGCGAGATCCGCGCGATCGTTGACGGCCAACAACGCGCCGTGGCGTCGCGCTGCAGTTGCGAGAATGCCCAGCGCTACCAGTTCGTCTTTGGCCTCGAGCGGACCGAACTCGCGCTCACCGGCAGAGCCCTTGTCGCGCAATTGGATGATGTCGACTCCGCCGGACAATGCTGCCTCGGCGAACTGCGCGAGGTCGCCTTTCTCGCGGCGCGCGTCGGTGCACAGGTACAGCCGTGCTGCTGCCAGGCGCTCGCGCCGGTCGATGACGTTACTGGGATGTGTGGGGTGCACGGAGCAAACGGTAGCCTCTAGGGAGCAAGGTTCGACACGGGAGTCCTGAAACGTCGTCGTCACTTTTTGGTCGTGACTGCGAGGTTCGTAGGGCTGAGAGGGGATCGCGACCAGATCCCGACCGTCAGACCTGACCCGGATCATGCCGGCGCAGGAAGTGGAGGTGGAGTTTCGTGAATACACACGCTCGTACGGTGTCGGTGGTCGGCGGCGGTGTCATCGGTCTCGCCATAGCGTGGCGCGCAGCCCGCGACGGCTGGTCCGTTCGGTTGTACGACCCGTCCATCGGATCAGGGGCTTCGTGGGTGGCGGGCGGAATGCTTGCCCCACTGTCCGAAGGCTGGCCGGGTGAGGAAACAGCGTTGACCGTCGGCGCGGCCTCCCTGGAGCGGTGGCCGACGTTCGGTGAAGAGCTCGGAAAATTCGGGCCCTCGGTCTTCACTGCGGACAGCTCGCTGACGGTCGCTCTCGATGCTGCCGACGCGCAGGACCTGCAGACCATCGCCGAATGGGTGAGCTCGCAGGGCCATGAACTCGAAATCCTCGGCCGCGCTCGCATCCGTGAACTCGAACCGATGCTCGGCCGGGGCATCAGATCGGGACTCATGGCTGTCGGTGAGTCCGCCGTCGACAACAGACTGCTGCTGGAGGCGTTGCAGAAGGCCTGTGTGGAATCCGGCGTCGAATTGATCGCGCGTGCCGTCAACGACCTCGCCGAACTGGATACCGATCAGATAGTGCTCACCGCCGGTATCGCGTCACCCAAGCTGTGGCCCGGGCTGCCAGTGCGGCCGGTCAAGGGTGAGATCCTTCGTCTGCGCAGCAGACCTGGAGTCACCCCGGCGCCCAGCCGCACAATCCGCGGAAGCGTCCACGGACGACCCGCGTATCTCGTCCCGCGCGGCGACGGAATCGTCGTCGGCGCAACACAATACGAGTCCGGTGAAGACACACAGGTCACCCTGGCGGGAGTGCGGGACCTGATCAACGACGCCGAGGCGCTGATGCCCGCCATCGGCGAATACGAACTCTACGAATGCGCGGCAGGCCTGCGTCCCATGACGCCGGACAACCTGCCGTTGATCGGGCGCGTGTCCGATCGTGTTGTCGTCTCCACCGGGCACGGCCGCAACGGCGTTCTACTGACGCCCGTCACCGCAGATGCAACGCTCGCGTTGTTGAACGGCACATCTTTGGTCGAGGTAAAAGGAACCGAACCCGAGCGGTTCGCAGCAGCTAAGGAAAATTCATGAGTGAGCAGGTCCCGATCGGGATCACCGTCAACGGCGAAGATCTCGAGTTCGATCGAGCAGTCACGGTGACCGAACTACTGACGCACCTCGAGTTGCCCAGTAAGGGCATCGCCGTCGCCGTCGACGGTGCACTGTTTCCGCGCGGGCGTTGGGACGAATCCGTCGGACGTGGTTGGGAAATCGAGATCCTCACGGCGGTGCAGGGTGGCTGAGCAGGATCTTCTCACCATTGCGGGCCGTAGTTTCGGTTCCCGGCTCATCACCGGGACAGGTGGCGCCGCCAACCTCGCGGTGCTCGAAGAAGCGCTGGTTGCCTCCGGCACCGAACTGACCACCGTCGCGATGCGGCGAGTCGACGCGGCCGGCGGCACGGGGGTACTGGACCTGCTCCGACGCCTCGGAATCGAACCGTTGCCGAACACCGCCGGTTGTCGCGGAGCCGCTGAAGCAGTGCTGACGGCGCAGCTGGCACGGGAAGCACTCGAGACGAACTGGGTGAAACTCGAAGTCATCGCCGAAGAGCGGACACTGCTGCCCGATGCGATCGAACTAGTTTCCGCCGCAGAACAATTGGTGGACGACGGTTTCACCGTCCTGCCGTACACGACAGACGACCCGGTGCTGGCGCTCCGCCTCGAAGAGGTCGGTTGCGCGGCAGTCATGCCGCTCGGTTCACCTATCGGCACCGGGCTTGGTATCGCGAATCCGCACAACATCGAGATGATCGTCGAGCGCGCCGGCGTGCCCGTCATCCTCGACGCCGGAATCGGAACGGCCAGTGACGCCACCCTTGCCATGGAGTTGGGCTGCGACGCCGTCCTACTTGCGACAGCGGTGACGCGCGCCAAGAATCCCGCGCTGATGGCGTCGGCGATGCGGCACGCAGTGGTAGCCGGTTTCGAGGCGCGTCACGCCGGCCGAATCCCGAAGCGGTTCTGGGCCCAAGCGTCGTCCTGACGGACCATTCCCGGGTGTTTTCTCAGGGTTATGCCCGGATTGCCCGACTTCGTGTCCTACCTGAGTACCACTCGGAACTAGACCTGTGGCCGATGTGCTGGTCATTGCCGATAGGGCACAGTTCTCCTCATGATTGAACTGAGGGGATTGACCAAGGTTTACGGAC
>NZ_JASHKN010000007.1:236191-323890 GCF_030056735.1 Rhodococcus sp. IEGM 1409 | reverse complement strand
CAGCGCCAGCAGTGAAATCAGCCGTAACGCTCTGCGCACCAGCAACATCGAACGCATGCGACAGAGTCGCAACACCCGAAGACACCGTCACCGGGGAACCGATCGCCGCACCGTTCGACTTGAACTGCACCGAACCCACCGCGTTCGAGGGAGCAACCGTCGCCGTCAAATCAACCGCAGCACCCGTAACCGCCGTAGCCGGAACCGACAACGTCGTCGTGGTCTCGACATCGACCGGAGCCGGATCAGAGACCGTCACCGTCTGAACCGATGCCGAGGAACTCACAAACCCAGCGCCAGCGGTGAAATCAGCCGTAATGCTCTGCACACCAGCAACATCGAACGCATGGCTCAATGTCGCAACACCCGAAGACACGGTCACCGGGGAACCGATCGCCGCACCGTTCGACTTGAACTGCACCGAACCCACAGCAGAGCTCGGAGCCACCGTCGCCGTCAAATCAACCGCCGCACCCGTAACCGCCGTAGCCGGAACCGACAACGACGTCGTCGTCTCCACATCCACCGGAGCCGGATCCGACACCGTCACCGTCTGCGCCGACGCCGACGAACTCACAAACCCAGCGCCAGCAGTGAAATCAGCCGTAACACTCTGCGCACCAGCAACATCAAATGAATGCGACAGAACGGCAGACCCACCGGAAACAGTCACCGGGCCACCGATCGCCACACCATTCGACTTGAACTGCACAGTGCCCACCGCAGAGTTCGGAGCCACCGTCGCCGTCAAATCAACCGCAGCACCCGTGATCGCCGTAGCCGGAACCGACAACGACGTCGTCGTCTCCACATCGACCGGGGCCGAAGCGATGCTGATTGTCGCGAGCGGACCCGCGCCGGCATTGAGCGGTGTGGTGTCCTTGTTCTCGCGGGGTGAGCAACGGGTCGGCGCCCACTGCGTACCCAGGAAACTCGCCTTTGCGAGCTGAGTGCTGAAGTTCTCGCTGGCACCGAGGTTGCCGGCCGTACCCGCGGTCCTCACCTTCGGTTGGATCACTCCCGTCGCACCCGCGACCATGGTCACGTCGACTGCGGGAAGCCGGAACCAGGTGTCTCCGTTGCTATTTGTCGATCCATCGAGGTTCTTCTTGGACTTCGGTACTCGAATTCCGCCCTCCGAGTTCGTGCTCGTCGTCGGACTGTTGCCGATCACCTGGTTGTTTCCTGACAACCGCAGGATCCCGCCACTGCCGTCGACATTGCCGGAATCGTTGACCCTGAGAACGTTCGGTGCAACGCTGTCGAGTCCGACGGAGGTACCTGCGACGACGGTAGCGGAAACGTACGTCGCATTGCTCGGTATGGCGTAGTCGATTTTCAGACGTGACAGGTTGGTGGTAGTCGCTCCGGAGTCCTTGTCCGGATACGACGTTCCGCTCGTCTGAATTCGGTAGGTGAAAGTCTCGCCGGGCTGGACAGACGCCGGGGCGTCGACCGTGATGAGGTTGTCGGTGACCTTGTGGACGTCTCCGATGATCGATCCGGCAACGCACGCTGTTTTGAAACCGGTGGTCGAGACAGCCGCTGACGCGGGCGTGCCGACCAGCAGCATTCCGGCGACCATGGCGGTTCCGGTTATGGGCACGGCGAATCGCCGCAACTGAGAGATTTGGGGCATGGGCACTTCCTTCGGAAGGGCAAACATGAGCAGTGGATTCGGACAAAACGTGTGCGCGCCGTCACAACATAACGAAAAAACTAGTACGTGTACTACTTTTGGCAAGACGCTTGTCCAATTCACCCCGGACTCACCCTCACATCACCTGACGGGGGATGTAAAAGCTGGGTATAGAAACCCGATTGAACGCAAAACTATCGCCAAAGCAGCCCATCGACAACGCTTTTGGTGGTCAATTCGTCAATCGTCGGGAAAAAGTTGATTCTCCGTCAGTTCAGAAAAAGTTCCAAACCTACCAGTACGAAAGTACGAATCAGGGCCGCGACGGAGTCCGTCGCGGCCCTGATTGTGTTGGTTCAGCGTGTCAGCGAAGCACATCCGTGCCGACAAACGGCACCAATGCCTCGGGCACTCGCACCGAGCCGTCGGCCTGCTGATGGTTCTCGAGAATCGACACGATCCAGCGCGTCGTAGCCAAGGTTCCGTTGAGAGTGGCAGCCGTCTGCGGCTTGCCGTTCTCGTCGCGGTACCGAACTCCGAGGCGACGGGCCTGGAAGGTGGTGCAGTTGGACGTCGATGTCAGCTCGCGGTATGTGCCCTGCGTCGGAACCCACGCCTCGCAGTCGAACTTACGTGCGGCCGAAGAACCGAGATCTCCGCCGGCGACGTCGATCACGCGGTACGGAACGTCGATGGCGGCCAACATGTCTCGCTCCCAACCGAGGAGACGCTGGTGTTCGGCGTCGGCATCCTCGGGACGGCAGTACGTGAACATCTCGACCTTGTCGAACTGATGGACACGGATGATGCCGCGGGTGTCCTTGCCGTAGCTGCCGGCCTCGCGGCGGAAGCACGAGGACCAACCGGCGTAGCGCTTCGGGCCTTCGTTCAGTTCGAGGATCTCGCCCGAGTGGTAGCCGGCCATCGGCACCTCGGAAGTTCCGACGAGGTACAGGTCGTCATCCTGCAGGTGGTAGATCTCGTCGGAGTGAGCGCCGAGGAAGCCGGTACCCGCCATGATTTCCGGGCGTACGAGGACGGGCGGAATCATCATCGTGAATCCGTTGGCAATCGCCTTCTGCGCTGCCAACTGCAGCAGTCCAAGCTGGAGCATGGCCCCATAGCCGGTCATGAAGTAGAAGCGTGAACCAGAAACCTTGGCGCCGCGTTCCATGTCGATCAGGCCGAGCGACTCACCCAACTCGAGGTGATCCTTCGGCTCGAAGTCGAACTTCGGAATCTCACCGACGTGCTCGAGCACGATGTAATCGTCCTCGCCACCGGCCGGCGCACCTTCTTGCACGACGTTGGAAATCGCGCGGTGTGCGGCGTCGAGCGCGGCCTGCGCCTCGTGTTGCGCGGCCTCGGCTTCCTTGACCTTTGCTGCCAGTTCCTTGGAACCCTCGAGCAGCGCGGGACGCTCCTCCGGAGATGCCTGTCCGACCTTCTTGCCGAAGGCCTTCTGCTCTGCGCGAAGGTTGTCTCCGGTCAGGACGGCAGCGCGTCGGGACGCGTCGGCTTCGAGCAGAGCATCGACCAGTCCTGGATCTTCTCCACGGGTGCGCTGCGACTCGCGGACGATTTCGGGGTTCTCACGGAGAAACTTGAGGTCAATCACGACTTCGAACTTTACCCACTCACCACCGGTCGCCGACGGTCACGTCCACGTCGGCGAGGGGGAGATCACGATTCGAGCAGGCTCAGGTAGTCCTCGCGTCCGAACATCCGAGCCGCGTCGACGGCAGTCGGGTGTCCACCTTTCGGGTCGGCTCCCCCGCTCACCAGCGCTTTCACCACCGCATCCTCGCCCTTGAACACGGCTCCGGCGAGGGGTGTCTGATTCTTGTCGTTGGGTCGGTTGACGTCGGCGCCACGCTCGATCAAGGCAACGACGGCGTCAGCGTGACCGTGGTACGCCGCCAACATGACGAGCGTGTCGCCACTCTCGTTGGTCAGATTGACGGGAACTCCGGCATCGACGTACGACGCCAGCCCGTCCGCGTCGCCGGTTCGTGCCATGTCGAAGAGCCGGCCCGCCAGCTCGACAGCCTCGGGATCGAGTGGGGTGTTTTCGCTCATGACTACAAAATACTCACAGACGCGATTGTGAGTTTTGTAGTGAAGGTTCGATATCGCCACGGCAACAGGCATGATGGAATCGATGTCCGAAGACAAGATCGAGAAGTCGCCAGATCCGGCAGATCCCCAGGGGGCGCCGGCGAAGAAAACTGTCTCCGCGAGTCGCACCCGTCGGGTCTTGGCTGCTGTCGCGGTGGGTGCGGTGGTCGCCGCGATCGCAACGATCGCGATTTCCGGTGGATTGAACAAGGACGACTCGTCCTCGGTCAATGTCAGTGGCGGCGGTCCAGCAGCGACGGGCTCTGCTCGCGACGACGCTTTCACCGCGGCTGCGGCCGGCGACTGCCTCAACTGGACGCCTGCGACCGAGTCGGGCGGGGACCGCACGGACATGTCGAAGGTTCAGTGCGGAAGTGAGCACCGCTTCGAGGTCGCCGGTCCACTCGACCTGTCGGTGTTCCCCGGCGCCGAGTTCGGCCCCGGTTCCCGGTACCCGGGAGCCCTTCGATTCGCCGAACTCCGCGACGAACACTGCACACCCATCGTCATGTCCTACCTCGGTTCGAAATTCGATCCCAAGGGCAAGTTCAGCGTCGGCCTGATGTTCCCGAGCGAATCTGGTTGGGCCTCGGGCGAGCGCGCACTGCGTTGCGGCTTGCAGTTCTCGACAACGACCGGCGAACTACAACCGTTCGCGGGC
Organism: Rhodococcus sp. IEGM 1409; assembly: GCF_030056735.1. GTDB lineage: Bacteria > Actinomycetota > Actinomycetes > Mycobacteriales > Mycobacteriaceae > Rhodococcus_F. The sequence continues at coordinate 319,472 of NZ_JASHKN010000007.1, read as the reverse complement.
CGCGTGGCGGACCAGGACCAGTCGAACGTGTGGGACGTCGGCACGTGCATCGGCATCAACCAGAACCTCCCGACCGATCCGGTCGACTGTGCGAAACCGCATGCATACGAGGTTATTTCGGTGATCGACCTCGGAACTCAGTTCCCCGGCGCAATGCCGTCGGTGGAAGATCAGGACCGCTATCTCGAAGGCGTCTGCACTCAGGCGTCCAACGAATACCTGGGTTCCGCAGACGCACTTCGCGACAAGACGCTGACGCTGTTCTGGGACAACATTTCTCTGGAAAGCTGGTTGGCCGGTAGCCGCCGAGTCAATTGTTCGATCGGCAAAGAGGTCGAAACCGGCGGGTTTGCCGCGATCACCGGAAGCGCCAAGGGCGAGATCCTGATCAACGGCGCGGCTCCGGTTCCGCCACCCGCTGCACCGGAAGGTCGGTCGTTGCCGACGCCGTTGCCCGGCGCAGCTCCGCCGTCGTAAGCCATGACGGTGACGATGACGCCCGACCGGTTCGAGGAACTGGTCGGCGAGGCACTAGATCTGATTCCGCCAGAACTTGCGAAGGCCATCGACAATGTCGTGGTGCTGGTCGAAGCACGTGACGAGGAAGAACCGGGGCTGCTCGGTTTGTATCAGGGCGTCGCTCTGACCGAGCGGGATTCTCATTACGGCGGGTACCTGCCGGACACGGTCACCATTTTCCGCGATTCGATACTCGACATCTGTGCATCCGAGGACGAGGTTGTTCACGAGGTTGCAGTGACCGTCATCCACGAGATCGCGCATTACTTCGGTATCGAAGAAGACAGGTTGCACGAACTCGGCTGGGGCTGAGGGCAAAGTCGTCCGATTTCGGGGGGAACCGAAAGCGACCGGCATGCATCAAACTAGGTGCGGGGGGATTTCGACGGCTGTGTGCACGACCTCCCGACCACTTATCCGCCCTGGTCAGGAAGGAGTTCGGCGCTATGTACGTCGATCCTCAAGCCCTAGTTGCCGCCGCAATGGAACTCGAGTCTGCGGCGACGCGATTGCGCGGAATCGTCTCCACTGCGCAGCCGACGCTGCGCGTCCTCCCAGCAGGATCCGAAGAAGTGTCCGGTAGCGCGGCAAATTACTTCAACACCGTTTCGGGCAGCCTTGCCTCGTCCACCGATCGGGCAATCGAGGAGCTCACCGCGGCCGCGGCAGCTCTGCGCAAGAATGCAGCTGCCTACGAGCTCGAAGACCAGCTCACCAAGACCAGCCTGGCCGCCACACCGATCTGATCGACAGAAATCGAACTCGGCAACTTCGAACTCGACAACTTCGAACTCGACAACACAGTCACACTTCCTGGGGGGAAGAACAATGGTCGGCATCACGGGCGTCATCTGGTATCCACGGGGCGCAGCACCCAACTCTGCAGCACTGGTCGCCGGGGCCGGGCCGGCCCCTCTCGGTGTGGCGGCCGGGGCGTGGTCCACCGTTTCGTCCGGACTGACCGACACCGCTGCGTCCATCTCTCGCGTGATGGCGGACCTTCGCACCGGGTGGTCAGGAGAAGCAGCCGATGCCGCGTTGAGCAAGTTCGCACCGTTCCAGGAGTGGGCTGCTGCTGCTGCGCTACTCGCGGGAGAAACTGCAGGTAAGGCCCAGGTGCAGTCCGGCTCGTACACCGTCGCCACTCTCGCCATGCCGTCCCTGGCCGAGATTGCAGCAGTTCAAGCGGCCAAGGTCGCCGCGTACTCCATCGGCGGGGCGCTGGCCGGCGGGGCCGCTGTAGCCGAGGCTGCCGAAGAAGCTCTCAAAATTCGAGCGGCAGTGACGATGGAAACGTACGACGCCGCAACGGCCCATCTGGCCGTGCAGCAGAACTTCGACTCACCACCGCCCATCGCGGAACCCACGGCTGGGGCATCCGCTTCGGCCGAAAGCCCAGGCAGTGCCGCTCGACAGTCCGTCGTGCAAGCGGCATCAACGCTCGCTGACGTAATCGCGGATCCCGTGCGCGCCGCAGCCGCTGCTGTCGCATCCGTAGTTTCCAGCCCGGTATTTGCCGCCGGGGCCACGACCACCGCAGTCACGAGCGCCACCAGTGCCGCATCAGCTCTCGCGACGGCAGGAGCAGGAATCACCAGACTGGGCGGCGCAGGGCTGGGCGGCGCAGGGCTGGGCGGCGCAGGGCTGGGCGCTTCCACACCATCGCTGTTCGGCTACCCGTCGGCAGGCCGGACACCGGCACAGGTCAGCGCAGCATCCGCGACTACCGGAGCCGGAACAACTGCAGGCTCGTCGTCGAGCAGCATCAGCGGCCGGCACGCTCTTCCCGATCCCTCGACCGGCCAGAGCGCCGCACGCCAGAACCCCGTGACCGCGCCGGTTCAGGGCACCGCGGATACCGTCAGAGCGGATCCGGCCCGAACCGCAGGCGGATCTGCGCCGATCGCCGGCGGCCGTCATGCGGCCCAATCGGAAGACGAGACCGAGCGCGGCACACCCGATTATCTGAAGCACTTCGAGCACTTCGCCGACGGCCGGACAGTCATCCCTTCGGTGATCGGTGGCGTACTCGAAACTGCAGAGCGTTGATGGTGGATCTCGGCACCTCACCTGACGGCTGGAATTTGCCTGTCGTCACGGTGTCACAGGACGAAATCGACTATGTACGTGAGCGACTCGGGCTCGACGCGCTTCCCGTGGTTCTCGGTGGCGCGTCGGTCCACGGCAGTGCGAGCGCTCACCATACGGCGATGCAGTCTGCGGCAGATTCACTCTCCGAGCGCGATCTCCTCCCCGGCGGGGAGATCCATCACGAACTCAGTGCCCGCCTGCGCGTCCTGACTCACCCCAAGTGGGAGTTGGCGCTGCGTCGGCATGTCGGCGGAAACATTTCACGCCTCTGCGTCGCGCAGGGCGAATTCCTTTGTGTCGAAGCAACTTCAACCGAATCTTCGTTCGCACTACGCAGTGTCACGTCCGAACCGGCCGTACCCGTTGTCACCGCGCTCGGCAGCGCCGAAGCAATGCCGATCGCCGTGATCAACGCACCGACCGAGATGCTGAGCCTGGCATTCGGCACCGGCTCGGATGCAGACAGCGTGACCTCGGCCTTGATCAACGCCGGGATACCCGAAGATGAAGCGCACCAACTGGGTAGCGCAATCGTCACCTGTACCGCCTTCGCCGAATTGGTCGGAATACCACACAGTTTGGGAGCAACGACGCTCATGACCGGCGCGGTGACGGTGTACGACACCTTGGCCGGCCGGCTCGTGGGTTCGACCACTCGGGCTGCCGACGGCACCGAATGGACATCCATCAGTTCCGGATCACCCCATCGCCTTCGGCAAGCCGTGAACGGGCTGGTAACCGAACTCGAGGAATCGACGCCGGACACTTCCGGGTAACCTCGGGACGTCCCTTCAACGCCCGGAGCCTCACTTCAGCATGCAGTTCTCGCGTCAACCGTCGTCACCGGGCGAACAAGGCTCGCTGGGCACGATCGATCGGCCGACCGAAGAACGGGCAACAACACCTCACCGACAAGATCTGAACGGACTGCGTGGCCTTGCCATCGGTTTGGTGGTCGTGTTCCACGTGTGGTTCGGACGGGTATCGGGCGGGGTGGATGTCTTCCTGGTTCTGTCCGGGTACTTCTTCGTCGGCTCACTGGTTCGACGCGCCGAAGCCGGGGGCTCGTTGAACCCGCTCCCAGCACTGCGGCGAGTGTTTCTGCGGCTGTTCCCCCTGATCTCAGTGGTCAGCATCGTGACTGCAATCGGGACCGCTCTGCTGTTGCCGCGGACGCGCTGGGCAGATCTGGGTGATCAACTGATCGCAGTGCTCGGCTTCTTCCAGAACTGGCAGCTCGCCAGCACCGCAAGCGATTACCTGGCCGCCGATGGTTCGGTCACTCCCCTGCAGCATCTCTGGTCGATGGCCGTGCAAGGTCAGTTCTATCTCCTGGCCATCGCACTCGTCTCGGTGATCGCTTACCTGGCTTCGCGCGTGAATCCCAACTACTTCCGCCCGTCGCTCGCGGTCACCCTCTTCGTTCTGGCCGCCGGATCTTTCCTCTACGCGTTCGCCAAATCGTCACGCCATCAAGCTTGGGCGTACTACGACTCCGGTGCCAGGTTGTGGGAATTGGCTCTCGGTGGACTGCTCGCAGTTCTGATGACCAGCACGCGCAGTAGGCAGATCGCGTCGCTGCCGTTCTCGATCCGGGCAACAATCGGCTGGGCAGGGCTTTCGTCGATCCTGTTGTGCGGCGTCGTTCTCGACGGCGCAGCGCAGTTCCCCGGTCCCTGGGCGCTGGTACCCGTATTGGCAACTCTTGCGCTGATCCTGGCCGGGGTCGGCGACGACACACCCTGGACGTCGAAGACGCTCGCCCATCCGGCCCTGACGTGGCTCGGCTCGTTCGCGTTCGCGCTGTACCTGATTCACTGGCCCATCCTGGTGTTTGCACTCGTGATCACCGGACGCCCCGAAGCCGGCCCACTCGGCGGGGCTCTGATCATCGCCCTCTCCGTGGCCGGGGCGCTCGCACTCCGGCGCCTGGTCGAGGTTCCGGTGGAGCGCGGAGGCCGCTCGCGCCGATACACCGTTATGGCTTGCGTCGTCACCTCTGCCGTGGTCCTCGCCGCTTCGGTCGCTTGGCAGTCGTACGCGAGCAGCCAGACGACGGGCCAACGGGCGGTCGACACCCTCGACCTTTCTACCCATCCCGGCGCGCTCGCCCTCACCGACGGCGCCGATGTACCCAAAGCGTCGATGGTTCCCTCGATCTTCGATGCGCCGCTGGACCTTCCGGCCAGCACGCTCGACGGCTGTATCGCCGATTTTCTCGAGCGGGACGTCGTCCACTGCACCTACGGCGACACCGATGCCGACAGAACCATCGCTCTCGCGGGCGGTTCGCACTCCGAACACTGGCTCACTGCGCTCGACGAACTCGGCAAGAGCCACGGTTTCCGCGTCGACACGTATCTGAAGATGGGCTGCCCGCTCACGATCGACTCCATGCAGACGTTGTCGGACAACGACTATCCGGATTGCGTCGACTGGTCACGTGGAGTGCTGACCGAGTTGGCCGACGCCTCACCCGATTTCGTGTTCACGACGGCAACCAGGCCGAGTTCCGACGGTCCCGGCGACGTGACGCCGGAGTCGTACGTGCACGTGTGGGAGGAACTGGGGCGCGACGGTATCGACGTGCTCGCCATTCGCGATACCCCGTGGTTGCACCACGACGGCGTCGCTTACCGCGCGATCGACTGTCTGGCGACCACCACGTCACCCGATCACTGCGCGATGCCACGGTCGGAAATGCTCAGCGACGTCAATCCGGCGCCGTCGGCAATTGCCGATCTGACCAACGTCCGGCTACTCGACCTCAGCGACGGCGTGTGCGGACCGGAGGTGTGCCGCGTCGTGGAGGGAAATGTGTTGGTGTATCACGATTCCCACCACCTGACCGCCAGCTATGTGAGCACCCTGTCCACCGAACTCGGGCGCCAACTGAGCGTCCAGACCGGCTGGTGGTGAAGCAGGCACTCAGCCCATCACGTCGTCGGCGCCGGGGATGAGCCGATGCTCGAACGGTGGGTTCACAGTTCCCCAGCGCAGGCACTCCCAGCCGCCGTCAGCTGAGGGCAACAGTTCGACGGTCTCGGTGTTGGCCAAGTGGTTGTTGGCGGCGAACAAACCGGGGACACCGGCAAGTTGGGCGGCAACAAGACGAATCGCAGCACCATGACTGACCACGACGATGTCTCCACCGTCGCGTGAGCCTTCGAGAAATTCTTCCCGCAACACGTTGACAACGGGGACGTACCGTTCCAGGACGTCGTATCCCGTTTCGCCGCCGGGAATGCGGGCGCCGAGGTTCCCGGTGTGCCAGTGATGGAACGTCTCCATGAACAGTCGGTGCGCGGCTTCGTCGGTGCGATCCTCGAGATCCCCGGCCTGCACTTCGTGCAGTCCGTCCCGCACGTCCAGGGAGACGCCGGCTGCCTGCTCCACGAAACCTGCTGTCTGCCGTGCACGCAAAGCCAACGACGAAACCAGCGCGAGGGGCGGGGCCGAAGCGAGGCCGATGCCCAACATTTCGGCCTGCGCCAACCCTGCCGGCGTGAGTTTTGCTCCAGGCAAGGCGGTGTCGAGACGCTTGGCGACATTCGCCTCCGTCTGACCGTGCCGAACGAGGATGAGCCTTCCGGTCATCGTTCTCCCTCTCCCCGCTTGAGTTCGTCGATCCAACTGATTGCTTCTTCGTCCGAAGGTGGTTGTGGCCCAGTCGAGTTCGCTGTTGCCCACGATCCGAGGAAGCGGACTCCGGATTTGCGATGCAGTGCACGCATCGCCTCGGCCACCAACGAGTCCTCGATGTGCCCGACGCAGTCCACGAAGAAACGATAAGTGCCCAATTCCGTTCGCATCGGCCGCGATTCGATCCGAGTCAGATCGATACCGCGAGCTGCGAATTCGGAGAGTGCACGCACCAGGGAGCCCGGAGCGTTGTCGAGGTGAAGCACCAACGCGGTGCGATCGGCACCCGTCCGTGCGGGAACCGGGGCCGGCTTGGTGACCAGCACGAAGCGTGTGCGGGCACCGCCCACATCGGCGACGTTGTCCGCCAGGCTGTCGAGTTCGAGCATCTGACCGGCCAGCGCCGTGGACACACCGGCGTCGACGGTTCCGGCCTGCACATCCAGGGCCGCACCGGCATTGGACGAGGCCAGCACTACCTCGGCCTGTGGAAGGTTCTCGGCGATCCATCCGCGGACCTGTGCGCCCGCATGTGGGTAGGCCCCGATCGTGCGGACCTGATCGGCGGTAGTCCCGGCCCGAACCAGGATGGAGAAGCTCACGTCCAGATCGGTTTCGGCCACGATCTGCAGCGGCGAACCGAGAGCCAGTGAATCGAGCGTCGGCGCAACGCCGCCCTCCACCGAGTTCTCGAAGGGAACCACGGCGCCGTCGACTGAACCGTCGCGAACCATGTCGAGCGTCGCCGGCGGGCTGCCTGCCGGCACTCGCTCGACGGTTTCGCCGAACGCGCCCTCAGCCTCCAACTGGGCGAGAGCTATCTCCGTGAAGGTTCCCGACGGACCGAAATACGCGATTCTTGGCACGCCTACGAGATTACGCACCGACCCGCACCGGTCACTGCAAACCCGCGGCACGCAGAGCCGTTTCCACCGCCGGTGGATCCGCGACCTCGATCGTGAGCAGCACCTCTCGCATCGCGGACGTGGCTTCCGGGATCAGAGCAGCAAGCTTTTCCGGCTTCGGATCGACTATCGCGGCGCGCACGTCGTCGCCGCGCAGTGCAGCGACGGTGCCACACAGCAGGGCGATCACCTCGCCGGCGTCGGCTGCGCGAGCGACGAAACCGACGGACTCGTGCGCGAGTACCGCCAGGAAATCAGCCACTTCGGTGGGCGTACGACCGGCGGCGAGTCCGGGGATCCGTCCACCTTCACACAGACGCAATGCCGCTTCGGCGGGCGTCAGTTCCTCCTCGCCGCCGTCGACGTACACCGCGAGCGGAGCGGGCAGACGCAGCGCGATCGCGTCGTCGATCTGGTCGGTAGTGACGTCGAGGTCGAAACGCACGGCCTCGTATGACGCACCGGTGTCCGCACGTAGTTTCTCGGGATCGATGTCGAGACGGACGACAACCCGGCCTGCGGCTTCGGCACCGATCAGGGCGGACGCCGGAACGACCGGGGGAAAGAGTGCTTCGAGGAGTCCGCGCGAGTTTCTCGGGGCGGGCAGCCCGAGTGAGAGAGGAATGGCCACAGACAAACCGTAACCCCGGCGAAGGCGACGGATTCCACGCGAGTTGCGTAAAAGTCTTGCGATTCACACCGGAGCACCTTAGGTTAGGGTTACCTCATCATCCGATGGAGTTCGAGAGAACACCCGCCAAGGGGGCAGCATGGCAACCAAGACCAGCACCGGCCCGTCCACCGCCGAACGCGTCCGTAGCGCCTGCGTGCGCGCACAGGACGCAGTTCTCGCCATCGAAGGCAGCGATCCCACCGTCACTTCGGTGCATCACCTGCGTTCGAACGGTGACGTCGTCGTTGCAGTCCCACATGCCTCCGCGGCTGCGGCTCTGGCCTGGAACTCCGGCGGCGGCGGCTTGCCCGCCGTCCTCGAGATCACCGATCACGCACCACTGCGGCTGCGCGAGCCGGTGCGCTCCCTCGTGTGGCTTCGCGGCACGTTGCACGCGGTGCCCGACTACGAGGCACGTGTTCTCGCCGACGACGTCGCATCCGAACATCCCCATCCGGGACTCCTCGACCTCGGCCACACCTCTGTCCTTCTTCGCTTGAGCCTGGCCTCGGCTGTAGTCGCTGATTCGACGGGGGCAGAACCCGTCGCCGTGGACGAACTGCTGAACGCCAGCCCCGATCCCTTCTGGGAAATGGAAACGGCGTGGCTGCAGCATCTCGACGAAGACCACCGCGACCTAGTGGACCTGCTCGTGCGCAAGCTTCCCCCGTACATGCGCTCCGGACGCGTTCGGCCGCTCGGCATCGATCGCTACGGCCTGCGCTTGCGGGTCGAGGATCACACCGGTGACCGCGACGTGTGGATGCCGTTCGCCAACCCCGTCGACGACGCTCCCGCACTGAGCCGCGCCATCCGCATGCTGGTCGGGTGCCCTTTCCTCAACGGCCTCCGATCGGGCGGCGTCGCAAACGGCTAGCGTTGCGCGGGTGAATGCCCGCGAAACCGTCCGCACGTGGTTACGGCCGCCGTCTCCCGTTCCGGCCGGCCCGGCGCTCGATCCCGCTGCCAGACGCGGAGTCTGGATCGAGATCACGATCGTCCTGCTGGTCACCTTCGGGCTCAGCGGATTGTCCGGGATCCTCTCGCTCGCCGAATCCTTGGCGACGCCGGTTGCGCTCTCGGATCAGACGGTTGCACTCAATCCCTCGCGGGCCGCCATCGACTGGATCGACCTGGCGCGCCAATTACTGGGTGTCGCGAAGCTTCTCGCGTGGGCATCGCTGGGACTCTATCTACTGTGGCGTTCGGGGATCGGTCCGCGTGCTGCGGGACTGACTCCCAAACCTCGTTTCCGGCGCGACATAGCCCCGGGATTCGGCTTGGCCACTGTGATCGGTCTCCCCGGCCTGCTGTTCTACCTCGTGGCTCAGGCGCTCAGCGTCAACCTCACCGTCCAGGCCAGCGCGCTCGACGACCACTGGTGGCGGGTGCCGATCCTCGTACTGTCCGCGATCGCGAACTCCGGCGCCGAAGAGATACTGGTCGTCGCCTACCTGATCACTCGCCTCCGAACGCTGGGTTGGAGCGAGAACAAATCACTGCTCGCATCGTCACTCCTGCGCGGCAGTTACCACCTCTATCAGGGGTTCGGCGGCGGCGTCGGAAACGTGATCATGGGGCTCGTGTTCGGCCGATACTGGCAGCGCACCGGGAAACTCTGGCCACTGGTCATCGCCCACGCTCTCATCGACATGGTGGCGTTCATCGGTTACGCCCTCCTGCGCGATCACGTCTCCTGGCTGCCGTGACCGGTACCGTGAACTGGTGACCGGCGACTCCGAATATCCTCAGCGCCCTCCGCGGCGCCAGCCGCCAGGGCCACCTCCGCGTGGACCGATGCCTCCGAGGCAGAACCCTCCACGCCAGAATCCACCCCGTCAGGGCCCACCCCCGCAGCGGCGTCCACCGATGCCGCCGGAAGGTCCGACAGTCATTCGCCGCGACGGACGCCCGCCGCAGCAGAATCCGGCTGATCAGGCCTGGTCACAGGCCCCACAACAAGCGCCGCAGCAACCCAGGCGCGAGGACTGGGCACCGACCCAGCGTCCGCAGCCGTTCCAGGACGACCCCCGCCGTCAGGGTGGGCAGCGTCAGGATCCGCAGCGTCAAGCGAAGTACGCACCCGCTCCGCCGCGCCGAACCCCACCGAACGCCCCGCCGCGCCCTCCTGAACCACCGAAGCAGCGACGCCCACGTAAGCGTCGTAGCTGGGGTAAACGTATCGGCATCACGTTGTTGGTGTTGCTGCTCGCTCTGGCCGGCGCGGTCTATTACGTCGACAGTTCGCTCAATCGAATCGACGCGCTGCCCGACTATGCAGGACGCGTCGCCGATACTCCGGGAACGAACTGGCTGATCGTCGGCTCCGACAGTCGTGAAGGGCTCACCCCCGAGCAGGAGCAAGCCCTTGCGACGGGCGGCGACACCGGCCCCAAGCGCACTGACACCGTCATCTTGGTCCATGTCCCCAAGAGTGGGAAGACGACAATGGTCAGCATCCCGCGCGACTCGTACGTTCCGATTCCCGGCTACGGCTCGGACAAGATCAATGCCGCCTTCGCCTTCGGCGGCGCTCCCTTGTTGGTGCAGACCGTCGAGGAGGCAACGGGGCTTCGCATCGACCACTACGCCGAGATCGGATTCAGCGGGTTCGCCGGCATCGTCGACGCTGTCGGCGGCGTCAACGTGTGCCTGGCGCAGCCGATCGACGATCCGCTGGCCGGGATCAACCTCCCCGCCGGATGTCAGGACTTGAAGGGTTCGGACGCACTCGGGTTCGTGCGAACTCGCGCGACGGCACTCGCCGACCTCGACCGCATGAACAACCAGCGCCAGTTCATGTCGGCGTTGCTGTCGAAGGCGACGAGTCCGACCACGTTCCTCAATCCGTTCCGGTTGTGGCCACTCGTCTCCGATACCGCCAAGTCCCTACAGGTCGACAAGAGCGATCACATCTGGAATCTGGCGTCACTCGCCTGGGCGCTTCGGGGAGGGATGACCACCACGACGGTTCCCGTCGCTGGTTTCGAGGACGTGGACGGTTCGGGCAACGTCCTGTTGTGGGACAAGACACGCGCTTCACAGTTCTTCGATGCCCTCGCCAACGATCAGCAGATTCCGCAGGATCTGATCACCACCGGGTGATCGCCCTGAGTTCCGGTCGTACCGAGGGAGGACAGTCCGGGCGAACAAATCGCTTTTCGGCAGGACGCGGAATCGGCCGCCGAAAAATACCGTGAAGGTATGAATAGAACACACCACAGGTACCGCACATTCACCGTAGTTGCCGCCGCCGTCGGAGCTGCTGCACTCGTGACGTCCTGCTCCGGAACCTTCGACAAGTTCGACGACTCCAAGGCGTACAAGAAGACCGAAACCTTCTCTTTTGCACGAACATCCAACGGGATCGACACGCTGCCGAGTTGGGTTCCGGCCGGCGCGACGGATATCGACGAGATCATCCGCACCACCGGCAACGAACGCATCCTGCGAATGAAAGCGAACGTCGCGGAGATGGATCACAACATCTGCACTGCACTTCCCACCGCCGAAACGCGCCCGGCGTCTCTGTCTGCTCAGTGGTGGCCGGCGGGGATCGAAAAGAGCAGCTCGTTCCAGTGCGGCGACTGGTACGTCGGCGAAAAGGACTCGTTCGTCTACGGGTATCGACCGGAAACTGTCGGCTTCATCATCGATCAGCTCGACAAGAAGTAGCTCCCTCTCAGCGGCGACGACCCAGTAACCTGTTGGGATGACACAGGCGAAGAACTCGAGCGAATTCACCACTCTGCTGCGTCAGCAGATCCGTAACGAGTTCACTGCATCGCAGCAGTACATCGCGGTAGCGGTGCACTTCGATGCACACGATCTTCCGCAGATGGCCGCGCGCTTCTACAGCCAGGCCACCGAGGAACGCGGTCACGCGATGATGATGATCCAGTACCTGCTCGACAACGACCTCGACGTGGAAGTTCCCGGTATCGACGACGTCGTGACGAAGTTCGACGGCGTCCGGGCTCCGGTCGAATTGGCACTCGAGCAGGAGAAGACGGTTACCGAGCAGATCACACAGTTGGCGCGCACCGCACGCGATACCGGCGACTACCCGGGCGAGCGGTTCATCCAGTGGTTCCTCAAGGAGCAGGTCGAGGAAGTGGCAAGCATGACAACACTTCTCACCATCGTCGACCGCGCCGGCGACAACCTGTTCCACCTCGAAACGTTTGTCGCACGCGAGATGAACACCCCGGCTGCTGTCGACGCAATGGCGCCGACGCCCGCCGGCGGCGGCGCCTGAGAGCCACCGGCTCAACGAAACTCACACGGGCGCCCGCCAAACTATTGGCGGGCGTCACGTCGTCCAATACATGCACTATTGCGCATATATGCATATGTGTCTAGGCTGGCGTCAACGAAAGGATCTTCGATGTCACACGGACACGGGCACGGAATCTCCCCCGCCGAGGCTGCGACCAGCAACAGCGGCAAGCATGTCAACAAACTGTGGATCGCCGCCGGCCTCGGGTTGGTGACGTTCGTGCTGCAGGTGACGGTCGGACTCTTCACCTCCTCGCTGGCACTGCTCTCGGACTCGGCGCACGTGTTCACCGACATCTTCGGCATCTTCATGGCGCTCGCCGCGATCCTCGTCGCACAGCGTGCCGCTCGGCGCCCTAACCGTACTTTCGGCATGTATCGCACGGAAGTGTTTGCGGCACTGGCCAATGCGATCCTGCTCTTCGCGGTGGCCGGATGGGTGCTCTACGAGGCCGCCGGCCGATTCTCGGATCCGCCCGAGGTTCCCGGCCTCCCCGTCGCGATAGTCGCCGTCGTCGGTTTGGCGATGAACGTCATCGCCTTCCTGATGCTGCGCAGCGGCGCGAAGGAAAGCATCAACATCCGCGGCGCCTACCTCGAAGTCATGGCGGACATGGTCGGGTCCATCGGCGTCCTCGTCAGCGGCTTGGTCACGCTCGCGTTCGGTTGGCGCTACGCCGACCCCGTCATCGGCGTAGCCATCGGCCTTTTCGTCCTGCCTCGCGCCTTCAACCTGGGCCGCCATGCCGTCCGCATCCTGCTCCAGCAGGCCCCCGATCGCATCGACGTCACCTCGATCATCGGGAAGATCAACACCCTCCCGGGCGTCGTCGACGCGCACGATCTGCACGTCTGGACGCTCACCTCGGGGATGGAAGTTGCTTCCGTTCACGTCACTGCGGCCAGTGACGCCGATCCCACAACGGTGCTCGCGGCCACCCAAACCTTGCTTGCCGACGCCTTCGAACTCGAGCACGCCACCGTACAGGTGGAACTACAGGGAAGTGACGGTAAATGCGCGGAACTCGCCTGGTGAAAAGGACATTCCTAAATGAAACATTCGATCTCACCGGGCTCGATAACCTCACCGAATTCGAAAAAAAATTAGGTCTTCTTTAGTTTGGGAACGCTTACCACAATAAGGTCAGACTGGGATGACAGGGCCTCTGACCTGCACTATCTTGGAATTCATGACTTCTGGGGAGACTCACATGACCAAATTCCACGCACTACTCCGGGACCAGATTCGCAACGAGTTCAACGCTTCGCATCAGTACATCGCGACAGCGGTTTACTTCGACAATGCGGATCTGCCACAGCTGGCAAAGCACTTCTACAAGCAGGCTGTGGAAGAGCGTAACCACGCCATGATGATCGTTCAGTATTTCCTCGATCGCGACATCAACGTCGAACTCACCGGCGTCGACGCGGCGAAGGCCGACTTCAAGGATGCCCGTGAGCCCATCGCTCTCGCGCTGACGCAGGAGAAGACGGTCACCGAGCAGATCGTCCAGCTCGCGAGCACTGCCCGCGAAGAAGGCGACTACCTCGGCGAGCAGTTCATGCAGTGGTTCCTCAAGGAGCAGGTCGAGGAAGTGGCAAGCATGACAACACTTCTCACCATCGCGGATCGCGCAGGCGCCAACCTGTTCGACCTCGAAGACTTCGTGTCCCGCGAGATGAGCACCGTCGGTGACACCACCGGTGCTCCGAACGCAGCGGGCGGAACCATCTAGCCTGCAGCACTCACAGATTTTGCCCTCGAGCCGAATGGTTCGCTTCCTGCCAGCAGGATCGAACTGATCAGCTCGGGGGCATCTGTCATCGGTACGTGCCCCAGACCGGGCAGAACCATCAACTTTGCCTGCGGGAACGGCTTTTTCACGCGCCGTGCCTGATACACGGGCAGGATGAGATCGCGTCGACCCCACGCAACCGTCACCGGCACAGTGGGATCCACGATGGGCGGCAGCACGAAATCCATCTCCAGACCGAGGTCGACGAGTTCGTTGGACACGAGCGAACGGCAGTCGGCCAACGCCGCCGCATAACCGACATGACTCGGATGAGCGAAGAACGCGGCGAGCGCCGGATAGCGAATCAGCTTGAACCGCAATGCGCGTGGCAATCCGTCGCCCATGAGCTTGGCCGTGCCGCGCAGTGCACGGAACGTGTTGATCGCTCGCACCTGATCGAGGTGATTGACAAAGAACCCGGCCGGCGAAAGAGCTGTCGCCGACGCGACATCTCCGCGCGCTGCCAGCGAGAGTGCAATCCAGCCGCCGAGGGAGTTGCCCGCGACGTGGGCGCGCTCCCCTGCCGGAGTCACTTCCTTGACGAACTCGCTGACGTCGTCGATCAGCTGTCCCATGACGTCCGGACCGATTTCGGGCAGCAGTGACTCTCCGTGACCCGGCAGATCGACGGTGACGACGCGGCGGTACGGCGTCAGCTGGTCCAAAAGCGAATCCCACGCCTGCCGTCGATGGACGATGCCATGGACAAGAACAAGCGTGGGACCGCTACCGGAGATGTCATGCGACAAAGTCATGCCGTCAACATTAACCGTAACTTTGCGTAACGCCTATAGTTCAGGCGAAAAAATCAGCGCAGCGTGACCTGACGACCACGAAGTCCGTCGCGCGAGCGCAGCTCGGCCGAGGTCAGCGGAGCATCGACGGTCAGAGCCTCGGCAAGACGCTCGCCGAGCTCGACGGTTGCCGCCACCCACTCGTTTGCATGCTTTTCGCGGTCGAGGTCGAAGACGGGAACCAACAGGCCGTGGGTGCGGAACGAGCCTGCGTAACGCGAGCCCTCACCCAAGTGCAGTCCACCGGTCGCGTGCACGCGGGCCAGCGCGAGCATCAGGTCGTCCTCGCTCTCGGGACGAACCCAACGCAGGTGCGCCTTCTCGCCGGCGTCGACCCACCACGCGGCGACGAGGCCGTCACCTTCGAGGCGTGCAGACGGCATGATCGCCGAGTTGGCGTGCTGCACGGTGGCGGCAACCTCGGGATCGGTTTCGACGCCTTCCGGAATCCACCAGTTGAAGTCCTGGTGCACGGTGATGTCGAGCAGCGCCGACGGATCGACGACAGCGGTGACTGCAGGAGTCTCGGAATCGGGGTTCGCGGCTGAAAGCGCGTCGCCGGGCGCCGCGTCCTTGATCCAGTTCACCGAGGCTGCGAGGTCGGCGCCGAGGTCGGCCGAGTGCGCCTGAACCTGCACACCGACAAATCCGGTGGCCGCCTCGCCCTCGTCGCGGACGAGTGCGGCAACAGCACCGGGGAGGACCGTCGCCAACGTGACCGGACGGTCGGAGCCGATGACCGGCAACGGAGCCGTGGCGGACGGAACGAATTCACGCAGCGCGACCAGATCGCACTCGGCGGCAAGGCCCTCGAACGGGCGGTTCACTACGCCGGCACCGGCTTCACGCTCTGCTTGGCGTGCCGCCAGCTTCTCTGCGCGTGCGCTGCCCTGCTTCGGTCCACTGTTTCTTTTGCTCTTCTTGGCCACGAGGGCAAAATCTACACGCTGCCCAGCCATTGCTTCGTGCGCCCGGGATGGTTAGTGGCCACCCAGCTGACCCCGAGCTCACGACACAGGTCCACATCCGCCTTGTCGTCGACGGTCCAGCAGTACGTCGCGCGACCCGCTGCGGCAGCCCGATCGACCAGATCGGGATGTTCGCGCAGCGCCTTGATCGACGGCCCGATCGCCGTGGCGCCCACCGCCGTCGACGCACCGCCGCCGAGGTAGCGCGACGCGTCACCGAGCAGGACCGTCGGCAGCAGCGGCGCCGAACGACGCACTCTCCACACCGCACTCGCCGAGAAAGACATGACCACTGCGCGTGAGTGGTCGGCAGACGGCGGCGACGCGATCCCGAAGCGGTGCAGTTCCGCCAGAAGTTTGGCTTCGACCAGGCCGCCGAACCGCACGGGGTGCTTGGTCTCGACGAACAGCTTCACGGGGCGCGCAAAATCCAGGGCGAGGGTGATGAGATCGGAGAGAGTCAGCAGTTCGGCCGGTTCGCTCGTCGACCCGTAGTCCAGAGCGGTCAGCGAATCGAGAGTCATCTCGCTGACGATCCCCGTCCCGCTGGAGGTGCGGTCGACCTTGCGGTCGTGCACGCAGACCAGGTGTCCGTCGCGGGTGAGCCGGACGTCGCATTCGAGCCCGTCGGCACCCTCCTCCAGAGCTAGTTCGTATGCGGCGAGGGTGTGCTCCGGCCGTGCAGCCGACGCACCTCGGTGCGCAACGACGAGTGGACCTCGGCGATCTGGGCTCACAGGGCTGCGGTTTCCTTCTCTTCCTCTTCCAGCACCGTCTTCTCTTCCAACACCGAGCGCGGCACCGGCACCCACCGGGTTTCCAATTCGGGTTCGCCGCGCCAACTCTTGCGCTCGATCCGTCGGATCACGATGAGCGTCAACGCCGCGGTGACGGCAGCGACCAATGCGATGAACGCGTTGATCAGGACCCCGTCGGCCATTGCCTGAATACCCGGGCGTGATCGCCAGTACGCGTTGACCACCAGCAGCAGAGCGCTGAATCCCCAGAAGCCCCACCAGATCTTGACCAGCAGGGTTCCGCGCGGATCGCGGCGAACCAGCTCGAAGAGATAAACGGCCGGCATCACGAGGTTGAGGATCGGCACAGCGCAGCCGACGACCACTTCCGAGGCGGTACGCGGATCGGATTCGCGGGCGCGTGCGAAGTGTTCACGACGCCGACGAAGCAGCCAGCACACAGCGGCGACGGCGGCGAGGACCGAGATCAGCAGTCCACCCAACTGAGTGAAGTACACGGCGGCGTCGGAGACCGTGAGCAGCGGTTGCGGGATCAGCTTGGTGCGGTTGCGGACCAGGATCGCGTATCTGCCCAGTTCGGCGAACACCGCCAGTCCGTAGAGGATCGTCGCGAGCGTCAGCAACGGCCCGACTCGGTCCGCCATTCGGTCCGCACGCGAGGGCGGTATCGGTGAGGTGTCGACGACGTCCTGGAGTCCCCACTGCGGGACCGCGTCGTATCGCGGGGTGGAGGGGCTACGACGGACTGGTGCGTCCCCCACGCCGCGTGGGTCGGACGGTGAGCGCGCGATCCAGCGGAAGCCTCGACGGTTCGGCGGTTGGTAGATCTCGGTGCGGGTGGGGATGAGTAGGACCCCGCTGCAGCGGGGGCACCACTGCGTCGGGCCGCCGACTCCATTGCTCTGCGTCGGGCCACCGACGACGGGCCAGCGTGCGGCGCATCGGGCGCAGACCTGAACGACACTCACAACTTCGATTCTGTCACGCCGTATCGGTAACGGCAGCAAATGGATTCACTCCCGATTTGTGATCGAACCTCCACCGCCTTCACCTGCATTGTTCGAATAATGTGACCTCCACCACTTAAAAGCTCGAGTTATCCACAGTTTCCACAGGTTTATCCACAGTTCTGGATGAATGAATCGGGCTTTATCCACAGGTCACGGCCAAGACCCTGAGAATTTGCTGACAGGTGTTAGCGAACAATGCACAGGCTCGAGGATGAATTTGACACCGCAGGTCAGTGAACTTTTGGGCGTCGGCGTCATTTATCCCGGCAAAGTTCACAATCCATTCAGAAATTGCTCCCGAAAGGACAGAAAAGACCGTTATCCCCTTTTTCCGTCGAAGGCCGGTTTTTGACACACCTGGAAGCATGACCGTCGATGACTTCTCCGTCGATGACTTCTCCACAGCCCGAGCCAACCCTGACGTTCACCCCTAAACGGGTCACGCAGCTCGCGTTCGTGTTGATCGGATGTCAGCTCGTCATTCGCGCCTGGATTGCCGCGAGCAACTACTTCTACTGGGACGACCTCATCCTGATGGGCCGGGGCGCACGCTTCCCCCTCCTCTCGCGCGAACTCCTGCTCTACGACCATGACGGTCACTTCATGCCCGCGGCCTTCTTCTTCACCGGGTTGATCACCCGCATCGCGCCGTACAACTGGGCGCTGTCGGCGACACTGCTCGTCATCGGTCAGGCCGTGGCGTCGTTGGCGCTTCTCCGCACTCTTCGGTTGGTCCTCGGGTGGCGACCGGCGCTGTTGATTCCGCTGATCCTGTATCTGTTCGTCCCGCTGACACTTCCGGCGTTCTCGTGGTGGGCGGCCGCGCTCAATGCTTTGCCACTACAGATCGCACTTGCCTGGGTGTGCGGGGACGCAATCAAGCTGTACCGCACCGGGCATGTGCGCTACGTGTTCTCGGGCACCGCGGTTTTTGTCGTCTCTCTGCTGTTCTTCGAGAAGGCGGTGCTCGTTCCGTTCGTGGCCCTCGCTTTTCTGGTGCTGTACTTGCGGACGCAAGGCGAGGAAACGCCGGTCCGGAGTGCGATCACGAAGTGCCGGCTCCTGTGGACGGCCGGCGCCGCTGTCCTCGCCATCTGGATCCCGGTGTACCTGACCACCGTCGAGTCTCCGGTCACCGGCTACGGCCGTTCCATGTCCACCGAACTGCTGCATCACGGCACGTCCTTGGGGATGCTTCCCACTCTTCTCGGCGGCCCCTGGCGCTGGGAGCGGTGGATCCCCAGCCCCGCATGGGCCGACCCACCGACGGTATTGGTGGTCGCGGCCTGGGCCGCATTACTGACGACGGTCGTGATGACAGTGCGTGCCAGACGTGGCGCTGCCTGGATCTGGGCCGGCGCGGCGCTGTACTTCCTGGCCTCCGTCGTGGCGATGACCGCTACCCGATCCGACGCCGACACCACCTACGAGTTGGCGCAGACCTTGCGTTACTTCACGGATTCGGCAACGGTGTTCGCCCTCGCCGCCACCCTGATTCTCGCCGCACCTCGGCGACGTCCGGCCCGCATGCCCGTCGCAGTCGCCGCCGGACTGTCAGTGCTCTTCGTTGTCAGTTCGCTCGTCTCGACTGTCACGTTCGTCGACATCTGGCGCGAAAACCCGACTCGCGACTACCTCGCCAACGCACGAATGTCGTTGTCCCAGAATCAGGACGCTTCACTGCTCGAGCAACCCGTCGCGATCCAGGTACTTCTTCCCGTCGCCTTTCCGAACAATTTGGCAAGCAATGTTCTCGCGCCGCTGCCTGATCGACCCGAATTCTCTACCAGCACTCCGATTCTGCTCACGATCGATGACAGCGGACAGATTGTCGATGCCGAAGTGACCTGGACGAGAAGGATTCCCGAGGGGACATCGAACTGCGACACTCGCGCCGAAGGTCCGACCGAGCTACCACTCGACGGCCCCCTAACCGGCTGGGAATGGACGGTTCAGCTCAATTACCTCGCGAGCACCGACGGAACGATCGAC
This sequence comes from Rhodococcus sp. IEGM 1409, assembly GCF_030056735.1. Lineage (GTDB taxonomy): Bacteria > Actinomycetota > Actinomycetes > Mycobacteriales > Mycobacteriaceae > Rhodococcus_F. Next base: position 300,046 of record NZ_JASHKN010000007.1, on the reverse strand, counting down.
GTTGCGTTGGAGTCCGGCGACGCCGTATCAGTACCCGTGACGCAGGGTTTGCACTCAGCGTTCGTACGCCTGGTCGGCCACGGAAACAGTGTGAAAATCACGCCGACAACGCCGGACCTGACCCTGTGTTTCGGCGGTGGACAAGTCGGTGCCGTCGTCCCGACCTCCGCAAAATAGTGGCAGAGTAGAAGCCATGGAGCTGCGTATATTCACCGAACCCCAGCAGGGCGCTACCTACGAACAACTACTGACTGTTGCCCAGACCGCCGAAAAACTCGGCTACGGCGCATTTTTCCGCTCGGACCACTATCTCGCCATGAATTCCGACGGCCTTCCCGGACCTACCGATGCGTGGATCACGCTCGCCGGGATCGCCCGTGAAACATCCACCATCCGCCTCGGCACCCTCGTGACGTCGGCTACGTTCCGTCATGCCGGCCCGCTGGCCATCTCGGTCGCGCAGGTCGATCAGATGAGTGGTGGCCGCGTAGACCTCGGCATCGGTGCCGGTTGGTACGAGGAAGAGCACCAGGCGTACGGCATTCCGTTCCCGGCGCTCAAGGATCGCTTCGAACTGCTCGAGGAAACTCTCGATGTCGTGACCGGTCTGTGGCGTACGCCGGTGGGCGACACGTTCGACTACGACGGTAAGCACGTGCAGATCAAGAACTCTCCCGCGCTTCCCAAGCCGCACCAGGTCGACGGTCCGCCGATCCTGATCGGTGGCACGGGCAAGAAGAAGACTCCGGCACTCGCCGCTCGGTTCGCGAACGAGTTCAACATCCCGTTCAAGTCCCTCGAGGAGACGAAGGACATCTTTGCGCGGGTTCGTCAGGCTTGCGTCGACATCGAGCGGGATCCGAACGAATTGGTGTACTCCAACGCTCTTGTTCTCTGCTGCGGCCGCGACGAGGCGGAGATCAAGAAGCGCGCCGAGGCCATCGGACGAGACGTCGACGAGCTACGTGAGAACGGTCTGGCCGGAACGCCTTCGGAACTGGTCGACAAGATCGGAATGTTCGCCGAAGCCGGTTCACAGCGCGTGTATCTGCAGACTCTCGATCTCGCCGATCTGGATCATCTCGAACTCGTCGCAAGCGAGGTCATGCCCGAGCTGCGGTGAAGAATGGCGGCAGTGAGAAAGGGCTGGGGTCTACAGCGCGTTCGCGTCGAGGAACGCGCGTAGGTCCCGGTCCCACTGGGCCGAGCGGGAACGGTCGAGAAAGACCCGCACCAGCATGAATGCGATGACCAGCAAGGACATCACGCTGAACCAGGTGAAAACCCCGGTCACCACGGCTGCGACGTCGGCAGCGCTCTGAGTGATCGGGGCTACGGTCTTGTCACCTTGATCGTTGACGTAGATGTCGACCTCGGTGCCGGCAGGCGTCGCGGAATCGACGGTGATGTCGCCCGTGTGAACCTGACCGTTCCAGTTCCATTGCGCGCTCGCCATTTCCGTCGTCGGCGCAATGTAATCGGCGTTGGAGACGGTGGTCTGCGTCGAATCTGCCGTTGTCGTCGCCGAAATGCTGTGCAGTTCCGAGGATTGTTCGGCGATCAGTGCGTTCTGACTCGAAGCCGTCGCGGCGCCGGCCCACACTGCGAGAGGCAGCAGCAGAATCGCGAAGATGATCAGACCGAAGGACATGAACCCTTCGATCCGATCACTGCGGCGAACCATCGGATCGTGGCCTACGTGAATGGTGCGTCGAAGCAGCGACGCAGTTCCTCGCGTACTACCTGACATTGTGAACTCAGTTCTCTCGACGACACACTCTTACTTCGAGATTCCCTTTGTTTCGATCTAGTTGCAAGTGTTAACGAGCTGAATCACATGTGTCCTCCAACACCTGTTCCCAGTTATTCGCTCGGCGGAAGGATATCCGTCTGCGCCGGAACCTGATCCTGACGGAGCAATCCCACCGGGCAACTGACGCCCGTGGCATGCACCGGGCAGTAACCGCCGGGATTCTTCGCCAAATACTGCTGGTGGTAATCCTCCGCATAGAAGAAGTCACGCAGCGGACCGATTTCGGTGGTGATCGCGCCGTATCCCGCTTCGGCAAGCCTTTCACCGAAAGCGACGGCCGACGCGTGAGCGATTTCTTCCTGCTGCGCGGACGTCGTGAAGAGAGCCGAACGGTACTGCGAGCCCTGGTCGTTGCCCTGACGCATCCCCTGCGTCGGATCGTGGTTCTCCCAGAAGTGAGCCAGGATCTGCTCGTAGGAGATCACTGCGGGATCGAAGACCACCAGCACCACTTCGGTGTGACCGGTACGTCCGGAGCACGTCTCTTCGTACGTCGGATTGGGAGTGAAGCCGCCCGCGTATCCCGCAGCGGTCGTGTACACACCGGGAAGCTGCCAGAACTCCTTCTCGGCACCCCAGAAACAACCCATACCGACGACGACGGTCTGCATTTCGGCCGGAAACGGCGGCGTCAACGGATGCCCGTTGACGTAGTGCGCGGTAGGTACCGGCATTTTCTGCTCTCGCCCGGGGAGGGCGTCCTCAGGCGCGATCAGCGTGGATTTTGCGGACGCTCGTCCCAGAATGTCGTCGTACCAGCTCATGCTTCGATGCTACGCGCGAGCGGCTGTTTCGCCACGCCGTGGCCGCGCGGGCACCGGGCAGCTCCACCCAGCGGTAGCCGACTTCTGCTATCGCAGCCGTGAGGAGAAGGAACAGAGCGAAAGCCAGCGTCGGCCCCACGTACAAAACGGTGTTCTCGACGACGCGGTACAAGATCAGGGTGTGCACGAGATAGATGACGTAACTACGCGTCGAGAGCCACTTCACGACCGACCAGCGCGTCGGGACGCCGTCGTAACGGCCGATGAGGACAACCACTGCGGCGACTACCGAAATGGTCCACAGGTAGTGCTCGCCGGCCCAGTACACGCGGAACTGGGTCGCCACGATGATGACGTGCATCTGGACGAGGACGGCCGCGATCAGCCAGCGGCCGGGAGCGAGCTTCGCCCACGCGAGGTACATGATCTGGCCGAGGAAGACGGCCGGCAACGTCGCTGCGATCTTGGACAGCATCGGCACGGTGTACGGCAGCGGCGCGTAGACGTTGTAGAGCAGAACCAGTGAGCACAGCGCACCACCGGCGAGCGGCATGACGATCGGGCGCAGCCGCAGTATCGGACGAGCCCCGACGCACGCGAGATAGAAGAGGAATTGGACTGTGAGCGTCCAGGTCACTCCGAGAACTGCTACCTCGGGCTTGAGAAAGAATCCGCCGAGAAAAAAGCTCATCAACGCTTCGGTATCGGAAATACCTTCCTGACCGCTGAACATTCCGTTGATTCCGAGGCGGACCAGAAGAATGGCAATCGCGGTTGCCACCCAGAATGCGGGCAGCAGTCGACTGAATCGGTTGGTCAAGAACTTTCCGGGGCGGTCGCGAATCGCGGACCGCGTCACCAAAGCGCCGGTAAGCATCATGAATACTGCGACGCCGACAAAAGAGAGGTGCTGGTTGAGTTCGGCCGGCTCGATCAAAACGCCGTACACGACGTCGATCACCCACCAACCCGAGCCGAGATCGTCGATGACGTAAAAAGAGATGTGGGAGTAGATCACGGCGGCAACCGCCAGGGCTCGCAGCAGGTCAGCGCCCGGAAGATTCACCCGAGGCGCGGCCGCCTCTGGTGATTCCGGGAGGAAAACTGGTGCGGGCATCGCGCAAGTTTAAGGTTCCGTTCACCTTTACGACGAATTTGCGCATATTAGCTTGCCCTTAGATACGACCAAGTTCGGTGTCCCGAACTTTATTCTTTGGTGATTACTACCTGAGCCGGACTGTTGCGGACGGTGTACGAATGTTATTGGGTGGAAACCCGAACAATGATTTGCACATACGCGAGTGACGTCACGCCGTGACCGGTGATCGACGCACTCTAAAGCACCAGGGCTCACCAGCCCGCAAAGAAGGGACCCTCGTGTCTGTTTACACGTTGCCGGAACTCCCCTACGACTATGCAGCCCTCGAGCCGCACATCTCGGGCAAGATCATGGAGCTGCACCACGACAAGCATCATGCGGCCTACGTCGCAGGTGCCAACGCTGCACTCGAGAAGCTGGCCGAGGCTCGTGAGAACGACACCATCGCAGCGCAGGCCAACCTGCTCGAGAAGAACCTGGCGTTCCACCTCGGTGGCCACACCAACCACACCGTTTTCTGGAACAACCTCAGCGCTGACGGTGGCGACAAGCCCGAAGGCGAACTCGCCGCAGCGATCGACGACAACTTCGGTTCGTTCGATCTCTTCCGCGCTCACTTCTCCGCGAATGCCAACGCCATCCAGGGCTCCGGCTGGTCCATCCTCGCGTGGGACTCGATCGGACAGCGTCTGATCATCGTCCAGCTCTACGATCAGCAGGGCAACATCTCCATCGGCCTCACGCCGCTGCTGCTCCTCGACATGTGGGAGCACGCCTTCTACCTCGACTACCAGAACGTCAAGGGCGACTACGTCAAGGCATTCTGGAACATCGTCAACTGGAACGACGTCTCGGCTCGCTTCGACCGTGCACGTACCCAGACCGCAGGACTGATCGTCTAGTCACGCTTTTCTTGCGAACGGCGGCGCCTCACCAGGGGCGCCGCCGTTCGTGTCAGCAGAGCACCACCGAGCAGGACCGTCGTAGCTCCGAAGACCAATGCCAGTGTGCGAGTTCCGGAGTCACCGCTGCTCGCGGTGGTCTGATTCACGGCCACCGGATCCGACAGCACCGAGGTCAGCTGAACCTGCTGCGGAGTGGTCATCGCGGGAATGCCGGATTTTGCGCCGTCGAGGCCCGTGACCAATGACTTGGCGATCCCTTGCAGCGTCGTGAATCCCTGGGTGATCTGGTCGGTCACGTCACCGAGCATCTGCGGCGCCTGATCGGCGATGGGGATGAGTCCGTCGTTCAATTGTCCGGCAGCACTGCTCAGTTGATCACTCGCCCCTTGCAGCTGCCCGACGGCGGTGCGGACTAGATCACCGAGTTCCGTATCGGGTCCGACCGAACCACCCAACAGCGCCGGAACGGTGCCCAATTGCGCATTCAGCGCACCGAGATCCGAACTCACACCGGCCAGTTGCGCTGTCACGTCAGGCGGGATCGGGAGGCCGTTCAACGCAGTCTGCAACGTGTCGATTCGTGCCTTCAATTCCGCGGTCGAGGAGGACGCCTCCCCCAGCGTCAAGCCCAGCGAATCAGCGCGCGTGGCCAACTCTTCCGCCGATCCCGACGCCTGATCGACAACACCGGATACCTGTTCCGCCACGCTCATCAGCTCCAACGCCCCGGACCGTGCGGTCTCGAGATACGGCAGCAGTGTGCCGGCGCCTGCCTTCACCTGATCGATGGACTTTACGGCCTCGTTGGTTCCGGCGACCAGAATCTGTGCGGTGGTGAGGTTTTGATCGATCGAGCGTCTGGCGGCCGATGTCTGAGCCAACAAACCCTTGATTCCGTCGGCGCCGACCTGCGCCGAGACCGCCCGAGTCAGTTCGGTCGACCTCTCCGGATCCGAGCCCTTCACCGCCAGCTCGACACTCGCCTGGCGGGGATCCGTGCCGAACATCGACGCAACGGATTCACTGAAGTCTTCCGGCACCGTCAACGTCGCGAAGTAGTTGCCGTCCGGGCTGTCGACCACTTGGAAGTCGAAATCTTCATTCTTGCCCAGGGTGTCGACCAGCGTGTCACCCGCCCGAAGTTCCTTGCCGTCGAGCGTGGTTCCGGCATCGGCGTTCACGATCGCGACGGTGCGCGAATTGTCAGCACCACCGCCCGCGAAGATCACGAAGCCGATCCCCGCGACCGCAGCTGCGACTATCGCCGCCACACCACTCACCGCCAACCGTCGACCGAGGCGTGACGGCTGGCGGTGGGTGTTCTCGGTGGTGTTCTCGGCGCTCATGGGCGAGACGATAAAGCAACAACTTGTAGAAACACTGAGAGCCCTAGCGTGTGGGCGTTGCAGGCTTTTCAGGCTCCTCGGGTTTCTCCTTCGGCATGTCCCGGGGCCCGCTGATCAGGACGTCGGCCCAGCGTGTGGCTGGGTCGATGTCGAGCAGGACTGCTTTCACCAACAACGAAAGCGGGATCGCCAGCAGCGCTCCGAGCGCCCCGAGAACCCACGACCAGAAGACAAGTGAGAGGAACGTCATCGTCACCGACAGTCCGACGGCGTCGCCGACGAACTTGGGTTGGATGATGGACTGGATCACGAAGTTGATGACGGAGTAGACGACGATCACCCACAGCATCAGCCAGGGTCCGCCCTGCAAGAGCCCAAGAAGCGCCGGCGGGATGACGCCGATGACGAACCCGATGTTGGGGATGTAGTTGGTGATGAAGGACAGTAGCGCCCACAGAACGGGTAGCTGAATGCCCATCAGCCACAGCGCGCCACCGTCGAGTACCGCCACGATGAGGCCGAATACCGTCGAGACAACCAGGTACTTGCGAGTCCCTGCGGCAAAGGTGGAGAGCGCGTAGGAGATTTCGGGACGCTGATCGGCCAGCACGTGCAACCGCGAGCGGATACTCATGCCGTCGAAGGCCATGAACAGCAACAGCGCGAGGATGAACACCAGATCCGACAGAATGCCGAGCAGTCCCTCCAGCCCGCTTTCGAGTACACCCACTACCTTCGTGAGATCGATACTGCTGAGCGTGCTTTGGATCTGGTCGGTGCTGACTCCGAAGTCGGCCAACTTGTCGCGACCCTCGTTGAGGAGGTTGGTCATCTCCTCGGAGTACTGGGGCAGGATCGTCGCCAACTGCGCCGTCGACACGATCAACGACGCGGCCAGTCCGAGCAGAATCAGGTAGACGGTGACAAGCGAGCCCAACATCCCGACCCACTTGGGCCACCCTCGTCGCTGCGCCCAATCCTGAATGGGCTGAACGGCAATCGTCAGTACCAGTGCGAGGAACACCGGCCCGAGGATCCCCCCGAACGCCTTCATTCCGCCGACGGCAACCACGGTGGCCGCAATACCGAGAAGGACGATCAAACCGCGAGGGATCGACCAGTTCTCATTACCGGACAGCGTGGGGATCGGAGCGGGAGCCGCGACGGCCGGCTTTCCCTTCTTAGAGAACACCGGCTTCCTTTGCCCGGCTCCTGATCTGGAATGCTCCCACGATCATGAAGAGGCCGAAAAAGATTGCGTACCAACCCAACAACCAGATGAGGCTGGTGATGCCTTCGCCGGGCGCGATGAGAAGAATGATGCCGAAGATGACAGCGAGCACCGAGGCTGCGAGCAACCATCCCCAACTGGATCCGGGCAGCGCCTTCATCTTGAAGGCGCCGACAATTCCGAAGATTCCGAACATGATGGCGTAGAAGGCAATTATGTACAGCAGCACCAGCGCCGTGATGCCCGGCCAGACCAGCGCGACCACACCGGCTCCCACCGAAACGACGCCCGTGAAGACCCACCATCCCCAGGAACTCAGGTGTTCGCGGTCCCGGATGGCTCGAACGATCGTGATCAAGCCGTCGGCAATGGAGTAGATACCGAACAGGAAGACCAAGGCCACCACGGTAATTCCCGGCCACACCAGTGCGATGATTCCGAAGATCACGCCGAAGATTCCGCGGATCAGGATCATCCACCAGATCTCCTTGCCGTACTGCATGAACGGGTTCTGCGTGACCATCAGTAGCCTCCGAAGCAAGCGGGTGTCTCTGACCGATTCAACAGCTCTTCAAACAGGGCAATACCGACAGATCGTATGGCTGTCGTGACCTTTCCGCCCATCGAAACGCGCGGCTGATACCGAGTTGTGCTCTTCGGGTACGAAGCGGGAGGACCTTCAGCCTGCTTCCCGAATACCTGCTTCCCGAATACCGGGCGCGGTCCACGATCCCGACAGCACTGCGGCCTTCGGCCAGTACAGGCGCAGAAAGACGTTGAAGTCACCGGACGGAGCCGGCAACCAGTTGCGCTCCTTCTCGCCACCAGGGGATTCGTGCTGGAGGTAGATGTCGAGGGAACCGTCGTCGGCAAACACCAGATCGCTTCGATCGCCGATGGCGTATCGGTCGATCGGGTTGTCCACGAAGAACTGCCGCTCGTTCATCATCGTGAGCGACCAGAAGCCCTCGACCGGCGGCAGCTCGTCCTTCTCGAAGTGCAGTACGTACTTTTTCGCGCCGGTCAGCGGCTTCCCGTCGACGTCCGTGGTGGCGTGCGGATACACGGCATCAGCGTCGAGGTTTGCCCCGAAACCGAGCCAGACGATCAAAGCCCGCTGAGCGTAATGGGTTCCGTAGTGACCGAGGCCGCGGTGCATTGTCCAGCCGTTCTTCGGACTTCCCTCGGCCTCTTTGGCGATCTCGCTCAGCACGTCCATTCCGGTTCGCGCAGCTCGGTCGAGGGCATCGCGCACTTCTTGCGGACGAGACTTCCAGGGCAGCGAGGAGCCGATTCCTATGTCGGACAGCTGTTTCATCATCTCGGTATCCTCCGGGCGGGGAGGATTGTCGTCGAGAAGTGCGTCGAGGGTGGTGAAGAAGGCCTCGCCGTCCATGGCGGCCACCTGGTCCACCGGCGGCGTCCGGGTGTCGACGGCAGCGTTCACCGGCACGTCACCGGGCGTGTAGTCCTGCGGGTCACCCGTCCACCCCGACAGCGGTGTGAGTCGCGTCCGGTCCTGCAGGCTGTGCACTTCAGCCACGTCCGTTCCTCCCGACGTCGCATAGCGGGCGACTATCCAGTTCATTGCCGTCGGAGAACGCAGCAGCGTCAACCCCTTGGGCACGTTGCCTTTCCAATTCGGCCCGGCCACCAGGTACGGCCCCCCGGTGCGTCCCACCGTCCGAGATCCTGGCACCGTGAACACGTCGCTCCACGCGTCGAGGATGGGCACCAGCCAGTACCGCGTTCCGAAGTCCGGCAATGAGAGCACCTGCGGTTCCGTCGACACGTCCAGCCACCCCGACGAGTAGAGAGTGTCCGCATTGGGTGAGACGACATCGGTGAAGGTCGCGTCGGGCGTTGTACGCGCGTAAGCGAACTGGTTGAGCGGGGCTTTCATCGCCACCGGGGTCGGCGTCGCCGTCATGACGTCACGCGATACCGCCGCAATCAACAGGGGATATCCGAAGATCCACGCCTGCGTTGCCAGGTCTTCCAGCCGAGAACGGTTCTTCGACAGAGTCATGCCTGCGCATACCACCGCCCTCACCAGCGCAAACCTGGCTGGCACTCTCCCCGTCTTGTGTGCCAGTACCGAATGGGTGCATATTTCGATTACCCAACGAGGTGTGCCGGACCGACGCATGCGCGTCTGCCCGAGATTTGCCCCAGCACCGAGGGAGGAACAGAAATGAACAGAAACGAAGCAATAGGCATTTCTCCGTTCCAAGCCGCTGGGTCTTTACAGGGGTTCGTCATTTCGGGTCGGTGGCCGGACACCACCCAGGAGTGGGCGCAGCTTCTCGCCTTGGCTGTCCGAGTGGCCTCGATGCCGGGTTTGTTGCCGACGACGACGGTTTTCGGGGTTCGTGAGGACGTTCCCGAGGACCCGCAGCCGGGCACTGTCGGTCTGGTGGTTGCCGAAGGTCCGGTGCTTGGCGATTTTGCCCTGACACCCGGCCGTTTCTCCGACCACCAGCCACCGGCCCTGATCATGCTGCACCCGCCGTCGGAAACCACCTCCAGCCTGCCGGAATGCGAGGGAAGCGCGTCGGGGTGCGTACTACTGCCAGGCCTTCCCTACCTGGGCTTGGAGCATCGTGCAGCCTGGGTCGAGGCAGAGCCGGACGGCACAGTCGTCTCCATGATCAGCCGCGTCGGCATCGACCCGATCAGCGATCCCGACACCGCTGTTTTGGCCATGCTCCTCGCTTCGTGACGGCCTCGGTAAGCGATAAGTTCGGACTCCCAAACTTGCTGTGCGCTTTGCCAATTCGCTTCAGGAGCGCTAACGTGGGTAGCAACGAAGGGGAGTAGCCCCCAATCGCCTGTGTCGACATACTGGTTCGACGCGCTCCGTCATGTGCGGATCGCGAAGCACCCGGCCTGGCGAACCGAAGGTCCTGCGGCCCCGGTGGGCGAGACCTTCGGCCGGACAAGCGCACCCGCTGCGCCTGCCCAGGCCGGAGGCTCGCATTTTTCCTCCGACCTACACCGACCGGAGGAGTAAATCTTGCTTGCCGCAATACTTTTGAGTTTCGGCGTCATCTTCGTCGCGGAACTCGGCGACAAGTCGCAACTGATGGCAATGACGTTTGCCTTGCGCTATCGCTGGTGGGTCGTTCTCGGCGGAATCACCGTGGCCACCACCCTTGTTCACCTGGTCTCGGTCGCCGTCGGCCACTACGTCGGCGTCGCACTTCCGACTGCGGCAATATCGATCGTCGGCGGTATCGCATTCCTGATCTTCGGCCTCTGGACCCTGCGCGGTGACGATCTCACCGACGACGAACAGAACAAGGCCGGTCGCGTCACGCGGTCCGCCTTCATCGCCGTCGCGTCGGCGTTCTTCCTGGCCGAACTCGGTGACAAGACCATGCTCGCCACCATCACTCTTGCCACCGACAACGACTGGATCGGTATCTGGATCGGATCGACCGTCGGCATGGTGGCAGCCGACGCTCTGGCCATCATCGTCGGCTCGGTGCTGGGCAAGCACCTTCCGGAGGGATTCATCAAGATCGGTGCCGCGGTGCTGTTCTTCGTCTTCGGCGTCTGGCTGCTTCTCGAGGGCATCTTCCCGGACTCGGCGGCCGGCATCATCGGCGGTGGCGTTGTCCTCGCAGTGTCCGTGGCGGGTGCGCTGGCCCGGATGGCGTGGAAGCGCTCCCGCGCGACCGACTCTGATCCACAACTCGTCGACGAGAATCGGACCCCGATCGACTGACGCTCAACGAAGAATGCCGCCGGCACCCCAAATCGCGACCGGCACATGACCTTCTGCCACTCCGCTGGGGCCGAGTAGCTGCCCGAATCGCTTCATCGGGTAGAGCGAGACGCGCCGATCGAGGATGCGCACACTACCGATTCGACGTAGTCGATCCTCAACGACAAGACTCTGGGTGAGACTGCTCAACCACACGCTGATCAACATGTTCGCCGTTCCGGTGGTCGCCACCAACAATCTGATCTCCGGCCAACTCGACACAAGTTGGCCGAGCTCGTCGGTGGAACCGTCCACAGCGACGTCGAAGATCACTTCGAACGGTGAACCGACAGCCTGTTGCGAGACATCGCAGCGAAAAATCAACTGTTGCGACGCAGTCAGCTGCGCCAAGCGCCGGCGAATCGCAGTCTCGTTCGTTCCACAAATCGCGGCGAGGCGCGCATAGCTGGCACGTCCGTCGCGGCCGAGAGCTTCCAACAGTGCACCGTCGGACTCGCGGAACTCTGTCGGGTCTGCCGGCGCCGCAGCCACCTGCGTCGATGCCGTTGCCAGCCGCGCGCGACCTGCTTGCCCCAGAGCGCCCGGTTCCCAACTGAAGCCGTCGCGGTACACCTTCACCCCTACCCGACTTCTGATCGACAGAATTCCAGGGTCGGCGGCAAGGTGCTCACACACCAAGGTGTCCAAGCTCTTCTGGTCAGCGGACACTACACCGACGAAGTACTCGAACTCACCTTCCGTCCTGGCCAACAGATAGGCGCAGGACAGTTGACGTAACAGTTCCCCCACGTCGGCAACCGAATCCTGAGTCGTCCTGATCATGAGATAACCGAAGATGTGGGTTCGGCCGATTGCGACCGCGTTGACCCACGAATGACCGTTCGAGACGAGTCGACGCCACCGGCGGGCGATCGTCGTCGAATCCATGTCGAGTACCGACGACAACTGTGTCCACGAGGCGCGGGGGTTGAGTTGGAGTGCGTTGATGATCTCCAGATCAGATTCCGCGATGACAAATGCGTCGGATTCCGGCTTCATGGGCTAATTATTGCCGGATTGCTGCATTCCGGCTGGTGACCACTGCATGTTTGCCAAAGATGTGTGAATCACTTCACAGGTTCACCACTTGGAGGCCCAGTGCTTCGCTCCACCAAAGTCACGGTCGCGCTGCTGTTCGTCGCCTATGCGATCGACTACATAGATCGGCTGGCGATCAACCTCGCCCTCCCCTTGCTCGGTGAGGAGTTCGATCTCGACTACTCCCAGCGCGGGTTGATCATTTCCACGTTCTTCATCGCCTACACGCTGGCCCAACTGCCTGGTGGACTGCTCGCCGATCGATACGGCGCAGTCCGGATGGCCCTCATCGGGTTGGTGGCGTGGAGTGTCTTCACCGGCCTCACAGCGCTTGCGTGGTCGTTCGGTTCACTTCTCGTTGTTCGCTTTGTCTTCGGTTTCGCGCAGGGCGTGTTTCCGGCCGCTGCTGTAAAGCTCGTCGCCGAGCGCAGCATCCCGGAGCAACGTGCCACAGCCACAGGCTGGATGAACAGCTCCAATGCCGTCGGCACGCTGCTCGCCATTGTTGTTGCGGCAGCGCTCCTCCCGTTGATCGGCTGGCGTGGGATGTTCCTGGCCGTCGCTGCGCTCGGCGTACTCTCGCTCGTCAGCATCAAGTTGTGGCTCCCTCCCGCACTTCCAGCGGAGATCGACCACGGTCCGGATTCTTCCTGGGACAACATGCACACCGTACTTCACTCCCGCGCTATGTGGCTCTTCGCCTTGATGTTCTTCGGATACGACTTCGTGATCTGGGGGATGTCGTCCTGGGTTCCGTCCTACCTGCATGACGAACGTGGAATCGCCCTTTCGAGTGCAAGCCTCCTTCTCATCCCGGCAACCGTGGTAGCGGCCGTGACCACCGTCATCGGCGGGCGAATCTCGGATCGACTTGCAGGCAACAGCCGTATCGTCGTGGTGCCGCCCATGCTCGCGTGCATCGTGATGCTCGTTTCGATTCCTTTCGTCTCCAACACGGCCTTGTTCGTCGTTCTCGTCACCCTCGGATCTGCCGCTGCCTCTTTCGCTTTCATGCCGTGTTTTGCACTGCCACTGCGAGCTCTGCCTTCGTCGGTGGTCGGGGCCGCCTCGTCGATGATCATTTTCGGCGGCATGGTCGCCGGAATAGTCGCACCGCTCGTGTTCGGATTCATCGTGGACCATCTCTCCTGGTCAGCAGCGTTCGTCTCGCTCGCGCTCGGGCCCGTCGTGGCGATTATCGCGGTAATGGCAGCGCCGCAAACCCGAGAAAAGATGCTGAATCTGGTGCAACTGAAAACCGCCAACTGATCTCACCAACCGAAAGAAGATCGACCATGAACCAACTGCTTTCGAATCTCGAGTTCGGAGACCCGTCACGGTTGCGAACCGTCGAGCCGCACTGGTTCGATCTGTACCGGGACCTGCATGCACACCCCGAGTTGTCCGGCGACGAAACTCGCACTGCCGCAATTGTTGCCGAAGAACTTCGGCGGATCGGCGGCTGGGACGTCACGGTCGGAGTCGGCGGTACGGGTGTCGTCGGTGTTCTCGAAGGGAGTAGTGGTCCGGTGGTCCTGCTACGCGCCGACATGGACGCGCTGCCGGTCGCAGAAGACACCGGTCTGTCCTACGCCTCCAAGACGGATGGGGTGATGCACGCGTGTGGCCACGACGTCCACGTGACCGCGCTACTTGCCACGTGCGCAGCGCTTTCCGCGGATCCGACATCGATCACCGGGACTATCGTCGCGGTCTTCCAGCCTGCCGAGGAGACCGGCTCCGGCGCTCGTGCGATGGTCGACGACGGAATCTTCGACCGCTTCCCGCGACCGGACCTCTGCCTGGGGCAACACGTAGGCCCGACTCCTGCTGGGATGTTGGTCAGCAGACCCGACATCTTGATGGCAGCATCCGACACGATTCGAGTGGTTTTTCACGGCCGTGGTGGACATGCGTCCTCTCCGTACGCATGCATCGACCCCTTGTTGATGGCAGCGTCGTTCGCGCTTCGCGTTCAAAGTCTTGTTGCTCACGAAGCGGCAACCCCGACGGCACCTGTGCTCACCGTCGGAGCCTTGCACGCCGGCACGGCTGCAAACATCGTCGCCGATGAGGCCGAACTACTGCTCAGCCTGAGGACTTTCAGCGCTTCGTCACGAGAAAACATGCTCGAATCGGTACGCCGGATCGCCCGTGCAGAAGCGGACGGGGCCGGCGCCGTCCAGCCACCGGACGTTCATGCGTACAACGGATTTCCGGCTACGGTCAACACTCCGGATGCAACGTCCACAGTGATGTCTGACCTGCGACAGGCCGGCTTGGGAATGCACACTCTGTCACAACCACTTTCGAGTAGCGAGGACTTCGGCATCTTCGGCACTGCGGCCCAATGCCCCTCCGTGTTCTGGCATTTCGGCGGAACTGCACTTCAAAATTTCGACGGAAACGCTCTTGCGGCGCTCGCCGAGGGACGGATACCACCCGGCACGCCGTCGAATCATTCGCCGCGCTTCGCCCCCGATCCCGCCGCGGCTCTACCCGAAGGTGTCACGGCAATGACCGCGGCCGCATTGGGCGCCCTTGCACGGAGCGCGTGATTCCTGCACATGCTTCCCCAGGGAGATAAGGTTAATCCGGCGTCGAACATCGCGGGGCCCGTGTAGTAATCGGCACTGACCACTCGTTGCGGGTTGGCGGGCACTTCCACCTGCCCGAGAGCACCTGCGCCGCTACCCAAACTGGTAATACCACTTGACCTCCAACCAGTAAGCGTTTATGGTCGGTACATGTTCCAACCCGTTGCACGTACCTCGGCCTCCGGCGCAGTCTTCGACCAGATTTCCGTGAAGGTGCTGGCCGGAGAGCTGGCTGCCGGTGAGGCACTACCCAGCGAGCGCAAACTCGCCGAGGCATTCGGTGTCTCGAGGCCGGCGGTCCGAGAGGCAATTCAGAAGCTCGCCCAAGCCGGACTCGTCGAGGTCCGCCAGGGCGAGTCCACGTCGGTGCGCGATTTTCGACGCCAGGCCGGACCAGAACTTCTCCCCCAGCTGCTGGTTCGCGACGGTGTCCCCGACCTGACGGTGGTGCGCAGCGTCCTGGAAACTCGCGAGTTGATGGGACCGCAGATCGCGGTGCTGGCGGCTCGTCGCATCTCCGCGGAATCCGCCCGAGAACTCGACACGGCCGTGGATCAACTAGGCGCTACCGAAGATCCAGTAGAGCTGCAAGACCGCGCCCTGGCCTTCTGGGACGTCGTCGTCGACAGCGCAGATTCCATAGCCTTCCGCTTGATCTTCAACAGCCTTCGAGCTGCATACGAGCCGGCAATGACGGCACTTGCCTCCGTCATGGTGGCCGAAGTCGGCCAAACTGATCTGTATCGAAAACTGTCCTCCGCCATCACTTCACACGACGAGCCCGCCGCCGAGGCCCTGGCAGCGAAGCTGCTCCACACCGGCACGACGGCAATCGGCGACGCTCTCACCTTCCTGGAAGGACTGAAACCATGAGCAAGCCTCTCACTCTGGCCGATGCCGCACGGACGTTTCGTAAGTCACCGACGCCGTGGATGATCGGCACCATGCTGCTGGCCGCAGCAACGGCGCGCATCGCATTGGGCGACTGGCAGATCACCGACGCACTTGTTCCGCTCGTGATGATCGCCGCATTCCCGTTCGTGGAGTGGATCATTCACGTCTTCGTTCTACATTGGAAGCCGCGGACCATTGCCGGCGTGACACTCGATTCACGGCTGGCGCGCAGCCATCGGGAGCACCACTTTGCGCCGCGAACCGTCTCACTCATCTTCATTCCGTGGCAGACGCTCCTGATCGTGATTCCGGTTCTGACGGCCGTCGCCCTCCTGGCGTTTCCCCGCGTCGAACTCGGTCTGACGTTCCTGACCTGCATTTCCGTACTCGGCCTCGGTTACGAGTGGACACATTTCCTCATCCACAGTGACTACAAGCCGAAAACTGCTCTCTACCGGTCGGTTTGGCGCAATCACCGCAACCACCACTTCAAGAACGAGCACTACTGGTTCACCGTCACCACCGCGGGAACTGCCGATCGCGTACTGGGCACGTACCCCGATCCCAAGTCCGTCGAGACATCCCCGACAGCGAAGAACCTGCACGGCGCAGCGTCGAAGCTGTGAAGAAACGTCGGTTCCTGGCCCCCAGCTGGCAATGAACTTGAACTTGACTGTGTATCAGCAATTTTCGTTGAAACTCGCCAGAACCTTGCTTAGTGTCGATGGAGTCAGAAGTTCGAAAAACGCTGTAACCGAAGGACACAACGCATGTTCAACGATGTATTCAACAACGTCATCCACCCGATGGTCACGAACTTCCAGCAGTTGAGCCCCCAGCAGTTCATTCCGCAGCAGTTCATCCCACAGGGCGTGTTCCAGCAGGCGCCGCAGGCGGCCGAGCAAGCAGTGACGATCTTCGGTAGCTGATACCGCAATCCACAGATAGCGCCACTCAGGGGTCGTCCGTCCAATATGCTGGACGGACGACCTGAGTGCCTCCGCCTGACAAGGATCCCCATGACTGCGAACACCCCCGTCCACGCCTTCACCGACGACGCCCTGGACGACCTCGACGCCACCGGCGTCGCCGCCCGGATCGAATCGGGCGAGGTGACCGCACGGGAAGTCATGGAGGCGTCGATCGCCCGCGCCGAGGCAGTGCAGGGGCAATTGAACGGTCTGGCCTGCACTGATTTCGATCGTGCCCTCGTCAGAAGCAACCGGCCCGCCAAGGGCGTGTTTGCGGGTGTCCCCACCGCAATCAAGGACAACACCGACAGCGCCGGCCTTCCCACCCAGCAGGGCAGCACCGCCTTCACCGCGGTCCCCGCCAAAGCTGACAGCGATTTCGCGAAACAGTTCCTCTCCACTGGGGCCATTTCGATCGGCAAGACTCGACTACCCGAGTTCGGATTCAGCGCTTCCACCGAATACATGACGGAAGAACCCGTCCACAACCCGTGGAATCCGGCGTACTCGCCGGGTGCCTCCTCGGGTGGCGCGGCCGCGCTTGTTGCTGCCGGCGTACTCCCGATTGCGCACGCCAACGACGGCGGTGGATCGATTCGCATCCCCGCTGCTGCCTGCGGACTGGTCGGGCTCAAGCCCACCCGCGGTCGTACTGTCGCCGATCCGGCCGACAAGTCGATGCCGATCCGGTTGATCGCTCAGGGCGCCGTTACTCGCACTGTGCGCGACACTGCACGATGGATGTCTGCGGCTGAGAACTACTACCGCAATCCGCGACTCGCACCGGTTCGCCTGATCGAAGGGCCCAGCTCAACCCGATTGCGCGTCGGCGTGATCGCCGATTCCGTGACCGTCACCAAGACGGACGACGAGACCCGCAAGTCCGTCGAAGCTACGGCCGAACTCCTTGCAAGCCTTGGCCATCATGTCGAGGACGCGGCATTGCCCGTCGGCCCGGAATTCATCGACGACTTCAGCATCTACTGGGGCTTTTTGTCGTTTGCCATCTCCACCGGTGGCAAACAAATGCTCGGGCCCGACTTCGACAAGTCCGGCACCGACAATCTCACCAAGGGCCTCTACACGCTGTACCGGAAGAACCTCGTGAAGACGCCGCGCGTGCTCTACCGCCTGCGACGCCTCCAGCAGCAGTACAGCGCCATGTTCTTGAAGTACGACGTCGTGCTCTCGCCGGCCCTGGGGCACACCACCCCCGAACTCGGATACCTCTCTCCCGCTCAGCCTTTCGAGGAACTCTTCGACAAGTTGATCGCGTACACGTCGTTCACGCCGCTGAACAACATCTCCGGGGGTCCCGCGATTTCGCTACCGATGCACCAGACCAGCAATGGTTTGCCGTTGGCTTCGCATTTCTCCGCCGATCTCGGCGACGAGCGCACGCTCCTCGAATTGGCCTTCGAACTGGAAGAGGCTCAGCCCTGGAGACGAATCCAGGACTGAGCCCCACCCGGTAGAAACTGTCAGTCTCGCGGCAACCCGAGCATGCGCTCACCGATCACGTTGAGCTGCACCTCCGTTGTGCCACCGTAGATGGTGGTGGCCCGGCCCGAAATGAGCTGCTCCATCGCCTTGTCGCTGGGCTGACCTGGGATGCTGACCGCTCCGGCAGCACCCAGTTCGGCGACGACGAACTCGGCGATCGACTGGCTGATCTTCATCGCCAACAGCTTGCCGACGCTCGACGTCGTACTCACGTCGATTCCCGAAAGTTGCTTGAGCACAACGCGGGAGCCGATGAGATCGATCGCCTGACTCTCGGCAACCAGCTCGCCGACGCGGTAGCGACCGATCGGGCTCAGATCTGCTGACTTCGCGAACTTCAGCAGATCGGAGTCCGAGGCGTACGCCTCCATCTTCTGGCTGAGCGCGACGCGCTCGCCGGCCAGCGTCGTACGTGCGACGTTCCAACCGTCGTTGACCTCGCCGACCACGTTCTCGTCGGGGATGAAAACGTCGTCGAGGAAGACTTCGTTGAACAGCGCCGAGCCAGTCATCTCACGCAGCGGGCGGACGGTAATGCCCGGTGTCGACATATCGAGCACGAAGTAGGTGATGCCCTGATGCTTCGGCTTGGCGGCATCCGTGCGGGCGATCAGCATTGCCCAGTCGGAGAACTGAGCAACCGTGGTCCAGATCTTCTGACCGGTGATCTTCCAACCGCCGTCGACCTTTTCGGCCTTCGTCGACAGTGATGCGAGGTCGGAACCCGCACCGGGCTCACTGAAGAGCTGGCACCACACCAGCTCGCCCTGCAGCGTCGGCACTGCCAGTTCCTGCTTCTGCTTGTCCGTGCCGTGAGCAACTACCGCCTGCACAGCCCATCCGCCCATGAGGAGCTGCGGCATCGCGATCCCGGCAGCCTTGATCTCCTGGGAGATGACGATCTGCTCGAGCGGAGCAGCGCTGCGCCCGTACGGCTTCGGCAGGTGCGGCTGAACCCAGCCGCCGTCACCGAGTGCGATCAACTGATCGTCCTCGTCGAGATCGACCAGCTTGGCAAGGTCGGCCGCGATGTCGCCGCGGATCTCCTCCGCCTCGGGCGGTAGTTCGAGAACCGAAGCCCGGCTGACACCGCCAAGCGCCTGCTGCGCAACACGATTGGCACGATCCTCGCGGGTGCCGAGAATGCCACGGATCGAGAGCGCGCGGCGGTAGTACAGGTGTGCGTCGTGCTCCCACGTGAAGCCGATGCCGCCATGGACCTGCACGCAGTCCTGCGCAACCTGCACTGCAGCGTCGGGAACGATGACTGCGGCGATGTCGGCGGCAAAATCTGCCGTGTCGTCGCCCTTGTCCAATGCGCTTGCCGCATCCCACACAACGGCGCGTGCCTGCTCGAGCGCGATGCCCATCTGCGCGCACTTGTGCTTGACGCCCTGGAACTGGCCGATGGGTCGCCCGAACTGCACACGCGTCTTGGCGTACTCCGAGGCTGTGGAGACGCACCAGGACATGACGCCGACGTCTTCAGCACCGAGAACGACTGCGGCAATGGACCGTACCCGCGCCTCGGTGAGACCGTCGAGTACCCGTTCGGCGCCGACGAGGACACCGTCGGCTTCGACACGCGCACTACCGCGCAACACGTCGATGCTGTCCTGCACGGTGATCGAGACTGCGCTGCTCTCGAGCACCGCGTAGCGAACGCCCTCGGGCAACTGGATCGGAACCAGCAGCACGTCGGCATGTTCTCCGCCGAGTACACCGTCGAGTGCGCCCATGACCTTGTACCCGCCGTCCGACGCCTCGGCCGCCAACGGTGCACCCAAGGCGACTGCTGCCGTACGGCTTCCGTCGATCAGACCGGGCAGGAACTCCAGACCCGCCTTGGAATCGGCGGCACCGAGAACGGCGCTTGCCAATACCGTCGGAACAAACGGGCCGGGAGAGACAGTGCGGCCCAATGCTTCCAGTGCCACGGCCAAGGTCAGCAGACCGGCGCCGTGACCACCCTGCTCTTCCGGAACCGCGAGCCCGAGAAGGTCTTGCCCGACCAGCGCCGTCCAGAACTGCGGGAACTTGTCCTCGGTCCTCGACTCCACGGCCGAGCGCACCTGCTCGGTGGTGATGGTGCGCTCGACGAAGGAGCGCACCGAATCTGCAAGCGCCGTGTGCTCCTCGCTCAGCCCGAGGCCCAGTTCGTATGCGTTGCGTGCCATGTGATTACAGACGTTCTGCGAGGTCGGCGGCGGTCCAGGGGCCCTCGCTCTCGATGGTGTTGACGCCGTGCCAGCCGGCGAGTTCCGTGATGGCTCCGCCCTGAACGGCGTACACCTTGCCGGTGAGCTTGCAGTCCGCTGCCGCAAGATATGCCACCAACGGTGAGATGTTGGACGGCGCAAACGCGTCGAACTCCCCCTCGGGGACCTCGGCCGCGAAGAGCGCACCCATACCGGGTGTCGCCAGCGTCAGTCGAGTACGCGCGATCGGCGCAATTGCGTTGACACGCACGCCGTATCGATCGAGCTCGTCTGCGGCCACCAAGGTCAGGGCCGCGATGCCCGCCTTGGCGGCGCCGTAGTTGCCCTGGCCCGCGTTGGGCATGAAGGTACCCGAAGCCGAGGCGGTGTTGATGACCGAAGCATTGACGGTCTCCCCTGCCTTGCTCTGGTCCTTCCAGTACGCAGCAGCGTGGTGCAGCGTCGCTGCGTGCCCCTTCAGGTGCACGGCGATGACTGCATCCCACTGGCTCTCGTCCATGCCGGCAATGAAGGCGTCACGAAGAATGCCGGCGTTGTTGACCAAAACGTCGAGTCGGCCGAACTCGCCGACGGCCTGCTTGACGAGCCCCTCGGCGCCGTCCCAGGTGGCGATGTTGTCGGTGTTGGCAACGGCCTTGCCGCCTGCAGCGACGATCTCGTCGACTACCTGCTGCGCGGGGCCGGCATCTGCACCGGAACCGTCGTTTGCTCCGCCGAGATCGTTGACCACGACGCTCGCACCCTCACGAGCGAAGAGCAACGCATGCTCACGGCCGATGCCGCGTCCTGCTCCGGTGATGATCGCTACGCGACCGTCGAGACTTCCCATCAGTTCAGATTCCCATCAGTTCAGTTGTCGGATATGAAGACTCATTTGTCGGAGATGACAGCGAGGCCGTCCTTGATGACCAGGTCACCGACCGCGCTGGTTTCGTACGAGTAGGACGTGGCTCCGTCTGCCGAACCCGCCTTGTAGAACACCGTCTCGATGTCCTGGGTCGGGAGTACGGGCTTCGCGAATCTCACTGCGAGACGGCGTAACCGCTCGGTCTCTCCGCCGGCCAGTTCGGTCAGGGCTCCCCACGACGTGAACGCCATGGTGCACAGCCCGTGGTTGATGATTCCAGGGAGCCCGGACATGCGAGCGATCTCTTCGTCGAGGTGGATCGGCATCGGATCGCCGGACGCCGGTGAGTACCGGAACGTCTGGTCCTCGTCGATGTGCTGATTCACCACCGCTGCCGGACTGCCCGCGCGAAGAGCGTCGTCGAATCGGTGTTCGGGAGCCTTCTCACCCAGGCCGGGGCCCGCGTCGACCTTGCGGAAGAACGCCGTCATCCACTGCTCGTTGACCAATTCGCCCTTGTCGGTTTTGGTTTCGACGTAGATGACGACGGTGGAACCGTTGTCGCGACCCTCGAAACCGATGGGCTTGGCGCGAGCGACCAGATGGTCACCGGGGTAGATCGGACGATGGAACAGAAAATCCTGCTCACCGTGAACGAGCTTCATCAGCAGTTCCACCGGTGCCACCGACAGGGCAGCCGGTGCCATCGACATGAAGACGGGTACCACCGCGAAGACCGGCGGAGCGATCTCGCCCTTCAGATGTCGCTCGATGGGATCGTTGGTGGCAGCGGCATATTCGGCGATGCGCTCGGCTGTCACCTCGAAGTGTTCCGGATCGGTCCACACGCCCAGTCCGGAGGTATCGAATTCGACCGCGTTGGTCTTCGGTGTCGTCGACTTCGGTGTTGTCACTGAACCGTTACCCGACCAGCTCGGCGAACTTCGCCAGCGAAGCCTCGAGATCAGCCTTGGCGTTCTTGGCGACTGCCTTGCCGATCGGCCCGACGATCATGGTGCCCTTGAAACTGGCGTCGACGGTCGCCTTCGAGCCCGCACCATCGGCCTCGACCGAGAGAATGAATTCGACGGTGACGCCGGCCATTCCAGTTCCGACGATCTTGACCATCTTCGGAACCTCGACCTCTTCGACGGTCCACTCGATCTTGTTTGCCATACCCATCACGGAGACGACCTCGGTGAACTTGGCGCCCAACGCAACCTCGGTGGGGAGTTCACTCTTCCAGCCCTGGTGGATGGTGAGCCACTCTTCCCAGCGAGACAGATCGGAGAGCGCATCCCAGGTCTTTTCGGGGGGCGCGGGCAGTACAGCGGAGACGGAAACGGAAGCCATGATGGAACTCCTAGTGGGTAGCTAGCGGGTTGAGGGTGTGATTCAGCGTGCGTAGGGCTTGTATGCGGTCACGACAACTGCGCCGCCGAGGCCGATGTTGTGCTGGAGAGCAACCTTCGCGCCGTCGACCTGACGCTTGTCGGCGGTTCCGCGAAGCTGCCAGGTGAGTTCGGCGCACTGCGCGAGACCCGTCGCTCCGAGGGGGTGACCCTTCGAGATGAGGCCACCGGACGGGTTGACCACCCAGCGTCCGCCGTAGGTGGTGTCGTCGGCGTCGACAAGCTTGCCGCCGTCACCTTCGGCGCACAGCCCGAGCGCCTCGTAGGTCAGCAACTCGTTGGTGGAGAAGCAGTCGTGGAGTTCGATGACGTCGACGTCGTCGGCGGTGATGCCGGCCTGCGCGTATACCTTCTCAGCGGCCTTACGAGTCATGTCTGCGCCGACGAGGCTGATGGCGCTCTTGTCCTCGAAAGTGCTGTTCATGTCGGTGACCATGGCCTGTCCGACGATCTCGACCGCCTGAGCGGCAAGTCCGTGCTTCTCGACAAATGCTTCGCTGGCGATGATGGCCGCGCCGGATCCGTCCGAGGTAGGCGAGCATTGAAGCTTGGTCAGCGGTCCGTGGATCTGACGCGCCTCGAGGATCTGTTCGAGGGTGTACTCGTCCTGGAACTGGGCGTACGGGTTGTTCAGAGAGTGCTTGTGGTTCTTGACGGCGATCTTGGCGAACTGCTCCGCGGTGGTTCCGAAGCGTTCCATGTGCTCGAGGCCGGCCGCTCCGAACATGTACGGGGCGGGCGGCATCGCGAATTCCTGCAGCTCGGCGAGAGCGAGGAGGTGCCGCATGAGTGGCTGTTCGCGGTCGTCGTAGGTGGATCCGAGCGACCCGGACTGCATCTTCTCGAAGCCCAGCGCCAATGCGCAGTCGGCCTGACCGCTCTTGACTGCCTGCGCGGCGAGGTAGAGCGCGGTCGATCCCGTCGAACAGTTGTTGTTGACGTTGACGATGGGGATACCTGTCAGACCCAGCTCGTAGACAGCCCGCTGACCTGCGGTGGACTCGCCGTAGACGTAGCCGACGTATGCCTGCTCGACCTCGGAGTAGTCGATACCTGCGTCTTCGAGCGCCTTGGTACCCGACTCGCGTGCCATGTCGGGGTAGTCCCACTCGCGGGATCCCGGCTTCTCGAACTTCGTCATGCCGACGCCGACGACAAAAACCCTGTTACTCATTGCCACTCCTGAAGAGAACGGTATCTGTGTGTGACACGCTGTCCCACCAAAGTATGTGAGACATCTTGTCCAGTCAATGGCGGGGTGAGTATCGTTCGATTTATGACAAAAACAGCCGAGTCGGCGCAGCCCGACGGGCGCAGCACTCGCTGGAACGATCACAAGGAGCAGCGCAAAGCGCGGATCCTCGACGCAGCCCTCGACGCAGTCGACGAAGGTGGCGCCGACGTCGGCGTCCAACAAATCGCCGAGCGCGCCGACGTCCCCCGTTCCGTTGTCTACCGGATCTTCAAGGATCGAGCCGACCTCGACGAGCAGCTGCGAGTCCGCATCCTGGAGATGATGATGACCGACCTGACCCCCACCCTCACGCCCCAGGGCACCGTCGGCGAGGCCATCTCGCGGGCCGTCGACACGTACCTTCGCTGGATTGTGAAATACCCACGACTGCACCACTTTTTAGGCAAGGGCTCCCCGAGCACCCGGGCTACCGGTTCGAAAGTGGTGACCGGAACGAAGACAGCCATCGCCGTCCAGTTGGGAAACCTGTTGGGCGCGATTCTCGCCAGCCGCGGCAAACCGTCGAAGATGGGGGAGCCGTTGGCTTTCGGCGTGATCGGCTTGGTCGACGTCAGCGTGAACCGTTGGCTCAGCCAACCGGGTTCCGACGTGACCAGCACGGAATTCGCCGAATTCCTCGAACGCTCCATCTGGCAGGTTCTCGACGGCAATCTCCGGAGCATCGGCGTCGACATAACGCTGTCGACCCCGATCGCCGACCTGTGACAGTCACCGAAATACCCTGGACACTCGACGGACGCGGACTTCAACTGATCCGCGTCCCATCACCAGTCCTCCACGCATTGGGTGACGATGACGCTACTCTCGCAATGGAACTCGCACCCGAAATCCTGACCCCCTATCTCCTCGGCGAGGAATGCCAGGGCTTATGGCGCTACCGGAGCAAGCAGATATCTGAGAACCCTCACGACAGCGCTTGGATCACCCGCATCGCCGTGGACACGCGGACGTCGACGCCGGTGGGGTTGGCCGGATTTCACGGCCGCCCAGACGCGCGTGGAATGGTCGAGATGGGATATCGCATCGACCCGGCGTTTCGACGACAGGGCTACGCACGAACCGCCCTCGAGATACTTCTCGACGTCGCGAGTCGCGAATCCGAAGTACACATCGTTCGCGCGACCATCAGTCCGGACAACATTGCATCGCGAAATCTGATCAGCCAGTACGGTTTCAACGAAGTCGGTGAGCAGTGGGACGAAGAAGACGGTCTGGAGATCATCTTCGAAGTCAGCGCCCCTCCGGAACCGTGACGGCCGTCAACCCGCTGGTGCTGTCGGTCCAGTGAATGGCACGATCCTCCAGCATTACCGGCGTCCACAGCCTGTATGTCTTCACCTGATGGTGATGACGACACAGGCACTGGAGGTTGCCCGCGATGGTCCACCCACCACGTCTCGGATCGGATGGATCAAATTCGGTGATGTGGTCGAGTTGGCACCGGTTCGCGGGCACCGAACAGCCAGGGAATCGGCAGTGACCGTCGACGGCCCGAACCAACGCGGCCAGTGCCGCTCCCGGAGCATAGGTCAGCGCACCGGGAGATGGATCGGGCTGGGCGCCATGCCCATCCGATCTTCGAACTATGTCCGGTGCTTTCGCCACCTTCAGTTGCATTGCCCGAATTCGATCTCCGCAGCCGTTCGGTTCGCGGCTCGGGCGATCAGGCCGGGTGACAGGCGGAAGGACAATCGGAGCATGTTGTCGACGTGGTCGATTCCCGGCGGCCTGGGCGCGGAAATCTACAAACAGAGCCTGCCAGGTGGAATCAGCAGCAAGTTCGCGAGCAAAATCAGGATCGATCGGTCCGTACCCGTCGATGCTCGCGGGATCTGACGTCAATCCGAGGAGCGTCGCCAGATCACACACGATGTGCAACAACGGCTTCCGACGTGAGGACGTAGCTGATTGGGCTTCCGTGGATGCAGCCTCGCACGTTTCGCTGCCACACTGGCAACGAAGCCCGTTCTCACCGTGCAGGAGAGCGACCAGCGCATCGGCCCTACGGGTCGAGACATTTCGCGGATCGCTAGTGCAGACACTTCCGGCGGCGTCGTTGATCAGGCCAAGCGCCTCGACGGCCTCGTTAGCACTGAGAGTTGCCTGCAACTGCGCGAGCCCGTGACGGTCGGCACGCGTGCGAACATCGCGGTGTTCCAGCATCTTCCGTCGACGTTCGGCGGCAGCGTCCGGATCGTAGGCAAAGAGCTGACGTTCGATGTCGCGCTCCAGCTGCCCGGGAGGAAGACGGTGCGCCGAGGCAAGTACCCGGCGCTCGAGTGCTGCGATCGCCTCGGGGTCGGCCCCGGTGAGTCCGTCGACAATCTTGCGCACACGCGCATAGTCCAGCTCGCCGGCGGCGAAGGCGGCCTTGGTGAGCGGAAGGAACTCGCGCAGGGCGTCACCGATCTCGATGTGGACTTCGGCAGTACGACGTGAACATGTAAGCATGACCGCGATCTCGTTGCATGCGATCCGCCACGCCTTGTCGACATCACCGGACACGTCGAGTTCGGCATTGAATCTCGACTCCGACAACATGGATGCGCCGAGCACCTTCTGCGCGGCAAGCATGTTCTCACTCTGCGCCGTGGCAAAGAGCATGTCCGGCAGCACGAGTGGATCTACGACAGGACGGCCGTCATCGACGGATGTGCCCACACCGCCCGTCAATCCATTATCGAACATACATTCGATACTAGACCCACCTACCGACAAGAAAGCTAGAGCGCCGGTTTGTATCCCTTCCCCTGCATCCACGCCAGCACGTCCAACACCCTGATGACCGGAACGGATTCGCCGAGTCCTGCACGTGCACGTAGGTCGAGGAGTCGACTATGCAACTCGTCTTCCCGCACGGCTGCGCGAACGGGCTCCAGGTGGGCCGACTTCGTTCCCAATTCTCGACCGATGACGTCGTCGTAGATCGGATAGAACCTCGGACGCTTGCGGGCGATGAGCTTGGACGCCATGGTGCGTCCGACGCCGTGAATCTCTCGAAGCGCCGTCTCCAAACACCACACCGGAGATTCCGGGGTGAAAGGGTCGGGTTCGTTCGACAGATCGCGATCCGGCCCGACGTCGGCCAGAAGGCGGTTCAATTCGGCGTTGTTCTCGCCGAGCAGGAAGAAGGCTCCCTGAGCCGGAACCTGCACCGCCAAAAGCGTCACCGCAACAAGGTCTTCCGCGGTGAAGATGTTTGCATCACGATCGCGATTGCCACTGGGATCCCAGGAATCCCACAGTGCGCCGGTTCGCAGATAACCCGTCTTGCGGAGCGGTCGCGTGAAGTATTCCTCCAACACGTCGAGCGCGCCGGAATCGTCCCCGTCACGCAGCACACGCGGGAGGCGGATGGGCAACTGATCAACCATGGTCGAGCGACCTTTCCAATACATACTTGGCAAATCCGGAGTTGTGATATTGCCGGAAAGGCCCTTTGCCCTTGGCAACAAGATGCTCCGCGAGTGGACGAACCGTCGTCACGTCGACCGGCAGTAGGGCAAACTGCTCCAACGCATCCGAGTCCTCGAGACTGCAGTCGATCACGGTCCCGTCGCCGTCGGCTGACGCCAATTCCGTGCGCCTGATGGCGACCAGATCGTGCTTGGCATCGAGTTCTTCGATGCTGCAGCCGGTTCGCGATTCCAATGCCGAACTGGATACGTACACGGACATGACGTGCTCGATCGGCTCACCGCGGACAAGATGGCACTCGACGCTCAGAATCTCCATCGGACCGATGTTGAGTGTGAACAATCGATGGCGCTCCGCCGATCGATTGGTCGAAGGCAGGCAACTGATCGTCCACTGTTCGATCTCGACGTCAGCCGGAGCGTCGAATGCGTAGGAGAGGATCTCCGCGATCAGCTCGGCCAGATCCTCGAAGAGCGGGTCGCGCTGCAACCGCTCGAAATTCTCGACAGAAGCGGCGGGACGCACAGGCGCCTTGCTCACGCAGGTCCCCTCTCGTCCGGTGCTTTGCTCTCAGACCTCGCGTCCAAGGTACCCAGCCCGTCGCAGGTCTCGCGCGTTCGCCCTCACATACACCCTCGCGTTATGGTTCTCGACACGTACCACCGCCTTACCGATCGCTAACTCGAGGAGCACACGAAGTGGAAATCAAGGGAACCGCAGCACTGGTCACCGGAGCGGCATCAGGCCTAGGCGCCGCAACAGCCAAGCGCCTCGCCGACGCCGGCGCTACCGTCTTCGGCCTGGATCTGCCCGCGTCGATCGAGCGCGCAGGCGACAACGTCCCCGCCGGCGTCACCCTCATCCCCACCGACGTGACCAGCGGCGAAGAGGTAGAAGCAGCGATCAACCAGATCGTCGAGTCGGGCTCCCCGCTGCGCATCGTCGTCAACTGTGCCGGTGTCGGCTGGGCCGGACGCATCCTGTCCAAGAAGGGACCGCACGACCTCGAACTGTTCCGCACGGTCATCACCGTCAACCTGCTCGGCACCTTCAACGTCATGCGCCTGGCCGCCGACGCTATCTCGAAGACCGAGGCTGTCGACGAGTCGGGCCAGCGTGGCGTTGTCATCAACACCGCTTCCGTTGCCGCCTTCGAAGGACAGATCGGCCAGATCGCCTACTCCGCATCCAAGGGCGGCGTGCACGGCATGACTGTTCCGGCTGCCCGTGACCTCGCGCAGTTCGGCATCCGCGTCAATACGATCGCTCCCGGCATCATCGACACCCCGATGCTCGCGGGCGTCACCGACGAGTACCGCAAGGGCCTCGAAGCCGGCGTCCCGTTCCCGTCACGCCTGGGTCAGCCGTCCGAGTACGCACAGCTCGCTCAGATGATCGTCGAGCACGACTACCTCAACGGCGAGACCATCCGCATGGACGGCGCTCTCCGTATGGCTCCGCGCTAGAGATCGAATAGCAAGGGCCGCTGCAGATTTCTTGCAGCGGCCCTTCGCTCGTCAGTGTCCGTCCCGCGTACTGGCGCCGCCGAACGAATGCACGAACTCGCCCGATGCCTGGACGGCAGCGGACAAGTACTGGGCAACGTGCACGGCCGGCTGAGGCCTGCTGATGTAGAAACCCTGGATCACTTCACACCCGGCGTCGCGCAGCAGTTGCAACTGCTCCGCCGTTTCCACCCCCTCCGCCAGCGACTGCATGCCCAGCGCCTTGGCAACCTCTACCACCGACTTCACCACTGCCGAGTCGTCGTCGTTCCACTCGGCGATGAACGACTTGTCGATCTTGAGGATGTCCAACGGCAGTTTCTTCAAGCTCTCGAATGACGAATAGCCCGTTCCGAAGTCGTCCAGGGAAATGGCAATTCCCACGGAACGAAGCTGTTCCAGTTCTTCGATCTCCAACTCGTCCACAGCACCGGTCTCGGTGATTTCGAGTTGGAGGCGTCTGCTCGGCAGCCCAGATATTTCCAACGCCGCCAAGACAGCCGAACCGAACCCGGACGAAACCAATTGCGTTGGCGAGACATTGACAGCGACAAAGATATCCGAGGACCAACGCATCGCCTCGTCGCATGCCATCTGCAGTACCTGAATGCCGAGTGGAACTATCAAGCCGGTTTCCTCGGCTACACCGATGAACTGGTCCGGTGACAGCAAACCTCGTGTCGGATGATTCCACCGCACCAACGCCTCGAAACCGATGATTCGACCGGACGCGGCCAGTACCTGGGGCTGGAAGTACAGTTCGAACTCCCGCGAGTCGATTGCCTGACCAAGCTCCTGCAACGCAGAAGCTCGCTGGTTCGCCTGAGCCCGCAACGAAGGAGAAAATCGTCCGACACGACGCTTTCCCGCGGCCTTCGCTTCGTACAGAGCCAGGTCGGCGAACATCACCAGGGTATCAACGTCAGTCGAGTCGGAAGGCGCAGTGCAATACCCGACGGTCGCATGTATTTCGATCCGATTTCCGTTGATGTGAAACGGATCCCGTAAGGCTTGCATGCAGCGCTCGAATACCGCTCCCCTATCGCCCCGCCCCTGGCCCATGCCGTCGCGTCGCGTCGACGCACGATCAACCCGAATTCGTCGCCACCGATCCGCGCGCACATCGAACCTTCGAGGGCTCGGCTCAGTCTCGCTGCGACCTGAATCAACAGCTTGTCGCCGACCGGATGTCCGAGCGTGTCGTTCACCGATTTGAAGTTGTCCAGATCGAGAATTCCGACATACACCTGAGCCCCTCCCTGACGGACTCGACGGCGGATTGCAGTTCCGAACCGAATGATCGCCTGTTCGGCAACCCGGTCAAAGCGTCCGTTGCAGCCAGCCACAGTATCCGCTGCTCGTACTTGTACCTTTCGGTGATGTCGGAACCCACCCCGCGCCAACCCAGCAGCAGATTATCTGCCGAAAGCCTCGGATTCCCCGACAGGGACCACCATAGATCGGCCCCAGCCACCCGCACCGGCACCGCGATGTCGCGAAACGGAAGCACTCCCTCCAAGTGTCCGCTGATCCTGGCAATCGCATCGCGGCCGACCGCGGATTTCTGAACCTCGAGCCGGCCCAGAATTGCCTCTACCGGACGTTCGCGCAAGTCCGCCAGGGGAATTCCGGTGACCTGCGCCAGCCGAGGTGAAGCGTGGGACAGCTTGCGGTCAACGTCGATTTCCCACAGCCAGTCCCGCGCCCCGCCTTCGAAATCGTCGAGAAGCAGTTCGACTGTTTGACGTTCGGCTGCCGCAGCAAATTCGGCCAGACAACGGCTTCGGAACGTCGACGACAGGTAGACGACACTGATCGAAAGGGCCACCGAATAGGTGACGAGCTGAAAGGACAGGACCAGGTACCCGACAGTCCATTGGGGCACGATGACAATCAGAAGCCCGATGCTGTGCACCCAAATCCAGGTCAATCCCAGGGAGCGAAGGGTCGACAGTGCAACAGAGCCGGCGCCCATCACTCCGGCGATCGAGGAAATCAGCACAAGTTTCCGGGAGCTGTCGATCACGGGAAGCATGGCCGCAGCAAATACGGTGAGCAGCACACCGAGAACAACAGTCTCGGCCATCATTATCCAGTAGTCGTGCGAGGTCGAGCGTTTCGGAGAGTACCTGTCCCGCTGCATCACACGGGGCATCCACATGCGCACTGAATTGAGAATTACTACCAGGGCCACAGTGCCCCACACCAATTGGAATTTCCCATGCCCCGGAGGGACAACGTAGACGAGCAACGCAATCGTGCTGAAGACGTTGGTCAAATTCGCGAGTGGCGACACGGTCGACACTTGAAGTATTTGGCGAGCAAACAGGTCTCGCCGCTCGAGTTCCGACAGATCCGCGTCGGTTCTCAATGCAGCTAACCTGCTCAGCATTCGGTATGCCTCCCGCGCACGCAAAGCCGACGTCAATGTGACTCAGTGTCGCAGACAGGCCGACAATTGCAACCGAAGAAGCCCCTATTGCTCACTTAATTCAGACATTTGGGCGATTCAGGGCTGAAAATATCAAGTCCTCAGAGTTCGGATGCGAGTGGAACTTCCTTCTCCGCGCGGTCCGTCATCCACTCACGAAGAACCTTGGTGGCGATGACGTCGTCCTCGTTGTACTGCAGGATGCGTGTCCGTTGCGTCTCGTCCGGCTCACCGTCGTAGCCGACCGCCTCGCGGTACCACGCCATCGACGCTTCACCACCCGCTTCGGCGTCACGCCAGTTGAACCCGGCGACGGGGGCAATCTTCTTGAGTCCCTTACCGTTTGGGCAAATGAACTGATCACTCACCGCTTGATAGATGTCGACCCACTGTGGACTGTCGATGAACTCGCGGATCTCGTCCTTGCTCGGAATCCCGGGTTCACCGGCAAACCTACGTGCCGAGTCCAACAACCACTTGTCCTCGGCCGAACGCGAATAGCAGTATGCAGCAAAGGTTTTGCCCGAAGCCGCGGCCGCGGCGCGCTCCGCCGTCAGCCAACCCCAGAACTCCGCGAACGACCGCGCCTCGTCACGCGTCGGCAACGGATCCCACGTCGCAAATCCTCGATACATCGAGAAGCCACCGACATTGAGCAACGTTCCCCACAGGTATGCGCCGTGCTCCTGATAGCTCTCCATGTCGACGTCGATCTCGATGTCCGCCCGAGTCACCGAGATCTTCTCGAACCGCCGCACCAACGGAGCATCCACCAACCACGCCTTGGCGATCACGACTGCGTCGTCGAAATTTCCGTGCGGCCAATCCTCGAGCGGCTCACCTTCCCAGGCGGCCAGCTGATCGATCGTGTTGCAGCCGACGTCGCGCAGAAGCTCGGCTCGCGATCCGACAGCCACGAGGCTGACGTCGCGGTTGCGGACCAACTCCTGCTTGCATTCGGTCCACCACGGGCACGATTTGCACTCGCTCACCTGTGAAGGAGACGTCAGCACCTCACCGCGGGCAACAGCGATACGGTCGGCGAAACGCTCGTCGTAATCGTCGAGAATGGCGCTGAGGTCGTGGACGAGGATGCAGTCTCCGTTGTATCCGATCGCGCCTGCCGTCAGCGACGGGCTCGCCAGCCCGCGACGCTCGAGCATCCGGTAGACCTGCGCGACACGCATCTGATCGCGGACCTGACTGCGGACCTTGCGTTTGGGATCGACCGCTGGCTCCCATTCGAAGAGCCCCGAGGTGATCGCGCCCTGGCCGGGATCGGTCACCTTGTGATTGACGACGATGACGGGGATGTACCCGCCGCCCTCGTCGTCACGGATGAGCATTTCGCATCGGCCTTTGCGGCCGGTATCGCGCTCGACCGGCAAGACCGCGCCCCAGATCCGGTCCGCGCCGGCCTCACAGGCAGCCAGAGTGTCGCGAGCCTGAGCCGACGCCGATTGATCGGGGTTGATCTTCACCCAACGCTCGGGAGCAGCACCGATCACCAGGTCGGCGATCTCCGCGCGCTTCGCGATCGCGGCATCCTGGCGCTGCTTCACTCCGGTGTCGACGGGTTCCGAAGCCGATTTCCCGGGAAACAACCCGTCCAGACGCACCCGATGGCGGCATCGGGTCAACGCCCCCGAATCGATGATCGGGAGCTGGGGCGCGGGGTTGTTAACGGAACACACGATGACGAAGATTATGTGCTCCCCTAGGCTGAAGCCGAAGCGCAGGTACCTGGCAACACACAAACACCTGGAAACGGGGTCCTTTTCGATGGGGTTGTTCAAGAAGCGAAAGTCTCGTGCCACCCGCAAGGCGGAGGCAAAGGCTCTCAAGCACAAGGCTGAGGTCGAGGCGAAGCTCAACGCCAAGAGCCAGCGTAAGCGCGACAAGGTCGAGACCAAGTCGCTCAAGAAGCTGGAGAAAGCCGAGATCGAGTCACAGCACAAGATCGAAAAGGCGCAGATCGCGACCCTGAAGGCGCAGGAGAAAGCGGCTGCGAATCAGGGCCTGACCGTCGCCAAGGTGCGTAAGTACCTGGGTGTGGCACGTCTGCTTGCCCCGGTTCTCCTGCCGATCGCCTACCGTGCGGCAACGGCTGTGCGCGCCCAGCTCGACACCACGCGCGCACAGAAGATGGGCATCGCCGTCGACCAGCTCGGTGACTACACCGGTCACGGCGCGAAGTTGAGCGCTCGTATCGCCGGTGCCGAGAGCTCGGTCACCGAGATCCTCAGCCGCAAGCCCGACGACGCGGAGACGCAGCGTTTCGCCGCCTCCATCCGTGAGCGCCTCGGCGACCTCAGCACGGCAGTTCGCGCTGCGGAGCAGATGCCGCAGGCACGCCGCAAAGCAGCTCACCAGGCGATTTCTTCCGAACTCGACGGCGTCGAAGCAGATCTGCTCGCACGTCTCGGCGTCCGCTAGACCTGAGAAGAACAGTGAGAGCAGCCGAGCAGACCGCGACCCTCCGGGGGATATCTGTCGGTTCCGCTTCGGCTGCTCTCGCTGTCGCCGCGCACGGGATCGGCGGAGGCGAGCTGCCACAGTCGTCGTCGCTGACCCTGTTGCTCGCCGTCTGCGCAACCGTCGGCGCCGTGACGGCCACCCTTCCCGCCTTCTCTCGGGGGCCCGCTGCCCTGATCCTGGCTCTGGGCCTGGGTCAGCTGGCCGCGCACACCACCATGACGCTCTCCGAGCACGCTCATTCGCCCGCTCCGGGATTGGTGATGCTCGGTGCTCATGCCGGTGCCACCGTCGCCTGTGCGGTGGCGGTCCTGGCCGCCGAGCGCCTCTACCGCGTTGTCACCCACGCTTTACACGTCGTCCTGGCGTCCCTGGCTCCCGCCGCCGTCACTTCCCGCGGCCACACCGTCTCGACCGGAATCCATCACGGACCCGTCGACGCTCTTCTTCGCGCCAGCATCTCGCGGCGCGGTCCTCCTGCACTGGTCTGAAGATTCGTAGAACTCCCCAGCCCTTCACCAAACCAAGAGGACACTTCCCGACATGAAGAACACCCTGATTTCGCGTGCGGTTGTCACGACCGTCGCTACCGGCAGCGCCGTGCTGCTGGCCGCCGGAATTGCTTCAGCACACGTCAGCGTCGTCGCACCAGGAGCTACGCAGGGCGGATACTCCGTTCTCACGTTCCGTGTGCCCACCGAATCCGACACCGCTTCGACCACCAAGCTGACGGTGGCGCTCCCCGACCTCAAGTCGGCACGTACCGAACCGTTGCCCGGCTGGACCGCCGTCGTGGAGAAGGACCCCACCTCGTTGGTCGCCAAGTCCGTGACGTGGACGGCCGACCCCGGCGTCGGAATCGCACCCGGCCAGTTCCAGCAGTTCGTCCTTTCCGCCGGCCCACTGCCGGAGCAGGAAGAGGTCGAGTTCAAGGCCGTCCAGACTTACAGCGACGGCAACGTCGTCAACTGGGATCAGGAAGAACTTGCCGACGGCAGTGAGCCGGACAAGCCCGCACCGACGCTGAGTCTCGCCGCGTCCACCGGTGACGCCCACGGAGCGCCTGCTGCCGAGACTTCCGCTGCATCCGAATCTTCTTCGTCGGACAACACTGCTCGCTGGCTCGGCGGCGTCGGCCTGGTGCTCGGCGCTCTCGGCGCAGCACTCGGCCTCGGCGCACTGGTCAGGAGCAAGCGCTGATGAGTACCCGGATCAAGGTCATCGCCGTCGGCATGCTCGCGATGCTGGCCACGATGCTCGGAATGGGCACTGCAAGTGCACACTCCGCGGTGGTCGGCTCCAACCCGGAAAACGGTGCGTCCGTTCAAGTTGCGCCTGACAAGGTTTCGGTCACGTTCAACGAGGCCCTGCAGGCGCAGTTCGCGGCACTGACCGTCACCGGTCCCGACGGCAACCTCTGGACCAAGAGCGATCCGTCTGTCGAAGGTCCCACTGTCAGTGCAGACCTCGGCGATCTCGGACCGACCGGCGTCTACACCATCGCGTACCGCGTCACTTCCGCCGACGGCCACCCCGTCAACGGAACCCTGACCTTCACCCTCACCGAAGCGGGGTCGGGAACTCCCGGCGCTGCCGCCGCGTCGAGCACGGGTGAGTCGGAGTCCGGCAGCATGCCGGTGTGGATCTTCATCGTCGCCGGCGTCGTCGTATTCGGCGGTGCGCTGTTCTTCGTGCTCCGTAAGCCGAAGTCGAGCTGATCGCGTGACGGGTACGGCAAACAGGTGGTGGTTGCTGTTTGCCGTACCCACAGCTCTGCTGGGAGTCCTGATCGCCTGGGGCCTCGCGAGCCCGTCAGGACCCGAATCGTCGAGCACTGTCCGCGTTCTCGCAATCGGATGCGGCTCGTTGACACTGGGTATCGCGACGCTCGGCTGGATGGGCCGCGGTGAACGCCGCCCGGCAACAACCCCCGCTGTCATGTGGACCCAGCTCACCGCGGCGGCGGCGGTCTGGCTCGTTGCCGAGATCACGCTCCTCGTACTCAATGCCGCAGCGGCAGACGGCGCCCCGGTCGCCTCGCTGACCATCGGGCACTTCGGCGCTTTCGTCTCGGAGGTCAATGTCGGCCGCGTCGGTGTCGCGATCATCGCGTGCGCGTTTGCCGTCGTCTGCTACGGCGTCTACGGATTCACCAATCCCGAGACCGTTCCCGTCGCACCGGCATTGGTCGTCTCCGCGTTGGCCCTCGCTGCCCGCCCGATCACCGGCCACATGGCCCAGCAGAGCTTCGGATCGATCCTCGACGCCGTTCACGTCCTCGCTTCGGCCTTGTGGTTCGGCGTGCTCGCCGCACTCGCGCTTGCCGCACCGTCGCGCGGTGCGTGGGCGCTCTGGTTGCCCAAGTACTCCGCCCTCGCCTGGCGCTGCGTCCTCGCGTTGGTCGTCACCGGTATCGTCAACGCCGTCGTGCGACTCGACTCGCTCTCCGCCTTCTACGACACCGCATACGGCCGAGTGATCCTCGCCAAGATCGTGGCGATCTCACTACTCGTCGCACTGGGGTGGTGGTGGCGTCGGACGTGGGTAGTCGCGAGTGCGGCACACCGCATGAGCGCGGACGGATCCCTGCGCCGCGCCATCGGTGAAGTTGTCTTCATGGCCATCGCTTTCGGGCTCGCCGCAGCCCTTGCGACAACTGCGTAAGACATGCCGTAGCGCAAGATTTCGCGACCCGCACATTTAACGTTTCACGTCGAGATTTAACCTCTACGTGAGTTTATTTTCCCAGCTTGCGGCGGTTTCCGGCCACCCTTAGCGTTGCTCGCATGACGGAGGCCCATCGCTCGTTTCTCGTCTGCGCTTCGCAGCGCAGCGGCAGTACTTTGCTGGTCGAATCCCTGCGCGCAACAGGGGTCGCAGGTGAGCCGGAAGAGTTCTTCCAATACCTCCCCGAGACCTCTCGATCGCCGCAACCGAGGCAGTGGTTCGAGGACGTCACGGACGAGTCCGTCCTGGGTCTGCTCGCCCCGTTCCACCCGGGCACGCCGGACACTCGCACCTCCGAGCAGTGGCGCACACAACTTCTCGAACTCGGCCGGACACCCAACGGAGTCTGGGGTGGCAAGCTGATGTGGAATCAGACGCCGCTCCTGCTCGATCGCGCGGCCGGATTGCCGTGGCGCAGTGGGACTGATCTACGTTCCGCACTCCATGACACCCTCGATCACGAACTGCAGTTCATCCACGTCTATCGAGAAGATGTCGTCGCTCAGGCTGTGTCGATGTGGCGCGCCGTGCAGACGCAGGTCTGGCGCGACGACGCCACCCCGCCGAATCTCTCGGACGGTGCGCATTACAACGCACTCGGAATTGCACACCTGGTGACGATTCTCGGTGAGCAGGAACGACAGTGGAAGCGCTGGTTCGAGGAGGAGGACATCTCTCCCATCGAGATCGGGTTCCGCGATCTCACCGAAGACCCGCAGTCCGTGGTCGCAAAAACCCTCATCTCCCTCGGTCTCGACGGACAACTGGCCCCACCCCCGCCGCTGCGTCGTCAGAGCGACGGACGATCCCGCGAATGGGTGCAGCGTTACCGCATCGACGCCGAACAGAACGGATACCCCGTCACATGAGCACCGTCACCGATGTGGTCGACGAACTCCGAGTTCTCGAATCCGAAGCGGTTCACATCATTCGAGAGGTGGTGGCAGAACTCGAAAGACCGGTACTACTCTTCTCGGCGGGCAAGGACTCGATAGTCCTGCTTCGGCTGGCCGAGAAGGCGTTTCGACCGTCGCCGCTCCCCTTCCCGGTGTTGCACGTCGACACCGGTCACAATTTCGAGGAAGTCATCGAATTTCGCGACCGCCGAATCAAGGAGGGTGGACACACACTTCTGGTTGCCTCCGTTCAGGATTCGATCGACCAGGGCAGAGTGCAGGAGTCGACCGAGACCAGCCGATCACGAAACCGACTGCAGACCAGAACCCTGCTCGACGCTCTCGAAGGCGGAAGGTTCGACGCCGCGTTCGGTGGCGCCCGCCGGGATGAAGAACGTGCGCGCGCCAAGGAAAGAGTGCTCAGCTTCCGGGACGAGTTCGGCCAGTGGGACCCACGGGCGCAACGGGCCGAACCGTGGTCGCTCTACAACGGGCGGATAAGACGCGGCGAGTCCGTTCGTGTTTTCCCGCTGAGCAACTGGACCGAACTCGACATCTGGCGCTACATCGCCCAGGAGGAACTGGAACTGCCGTCCATCTATTTCGCGCACGAACGGAGGGTATTCGAGCGCGACGGAATGCTCCTCGCCGCTTCCGAATTCAGCACCGATGCCGAGAATGCTTCGGCTACAACCGAATGGGTGCGGTATCGAACCGTCGGCGATCTGACCATCACGGGCGCTGTTCGATCTCATGCCACCACCATCGACGACGTCGTCACCGAGATCTCGGCCGCGACGGTATCCGAACGAGGCGAGACTCGCGCAGACGATCGAACGTCGGTCGCCGCGATGGAAGACCGAAAGCGTGAGGGCTACTTCTGATGACCACCACCATCACTCGCCAACTCCTGCGGCTGGCAACGGCGGGTAGCGTCGACGACGGCAAGAGCACGCTGATCGGCCGGCTGTTGCACGACACCGGCAGCCTGCCCACCGATCACCTCGATTCCGTGACCGACGAGAATGGTGTCGCTGATCTGGCCGCACTCTCCGACGGACTGCGCGCCGAGCGTGAACAGGGAATCACGATCGACGTTGCCTACCGGTTCTTCTCCACTCCCACAAGAAGTTACGTACTCGCGGATACTCCGGGGCACGAGCGTTACACGCGCAACATGTTCACCGGCGCATCCAACGCACACGTAGCGGTCCTGTTGGTCGACGCGAGGACCGGAGTGCTGCGTCAGACGCGTCGGCACGCCAGAATCGCTGCGCTGCTCGGTGTTCCGAACCTTGTGGCAGTGGTGAACAAGATCGATCTGGTGGACTTCGACGAAGCGCGATTCGCTCAGGTACAGGAAGAACTGCGGGCCCTGGCGCGACAAGTCGGACGCGAAGACGTACTCGCCATCCCGGTCTCCGCGAAAGCCGGCGACAATGTCGTGACCCGTTCGGAGAATACCGCGTGGTACGACGGGCCGACGCTCCTCGAGTACCTCGAAGGCGTCGAACTCCATGCGCCTGCGACTCGCACCGAAGAGCTCCGGCTTCCCGTGCAGTGGGTTTCGCGCCCCGATCCGCAGAACCGTCGCCGATACACCGGCAGAATTTCAGCAGGCACGCTGAGTGTCGGAGACGAAGTGGTGGTTCTGCCGTCCGGCTCGAAGAGCACCGTGATCGGGCTGGACACTCTTGACGAAAGTCGCATCACTGCCGTTGCACCACTGTCGGTTTCGGTGGAACTGGCCGACGACATCGACGTCGGACGTGGCGACGTTCTGGTCAGTGGCGGCGCACAGGCCCATTTGCCGGTGCTGGCCCGAGAACTGGACGTCACGATCTGCTGGTTGTCCAACACCCCGTTGCGCGCCGGTGACCGGATAGCACTCAAACACACGTCCCGAACCGTGCGAGCGACCGTTCAAGAACTGCACACCCGACTCGATCCCGAGACACTCGACGAGCAGGACAGCCCGGTGGAGTTGGGGCTCAACGACATCGGAACGGTCACGCTCCGAACCAGTTCCGTGGTCGTCGCCGACACCTACGACCACAATCGAGACTCTGGTGCGTTCATTCTGATCGACGAGCAGAGCAATGACACCGTCGGTGCAGGCACCATTCTCGAACCCCGCGTCGTTGTTCCCGGCGAGCAGACCCGCAGCGACATCAAATGGCACCCGTCCTCACTCGAGCGTCAACGACGGTGGGCGTCGACTACCCAGAAGGGTGCAACGATCTGGCTTACCGGCCTGCCTGCCTCCGGAAAGTCCACCGTCGCCGTGGCTGTCGAGCGTGCGCTGGTCGAGGCCGGACGCACCGCGTATCTTCTGGACGGCGACAACGTGCGCCACGGCATCTCCGACGATCTCGGGTTCTCGCCGGGAGACCGGGCTGAGAACATCCGTCGCGTCGGGCATCTCACTCGACTGTTCGCCGACGCCGGCGTAGTGGCCATCGCGTCGATGGTCTCGCCGCTGCGTTCGGACCGAGCAATTGCGCGTGCTCTCAACGAAGCTGCCGGACTCACTTTCCTGGAAGTTGCCGTCACCACTCCCGTCGAAGAATGCGAACGTCGAGATCCCAAGGGCTTGTATGCGCGTGCGCGGGCCGGTGAACTGAAGGGGCTCACCGGAATCGACGCACCGTACGAAACGCCGGAAGCTCCGGACCTGGCTTT
This sequence comes from Rhodococcus sp. IEGM 1409, assembly GCF_030056735.1. Classification (GTDB taxonomy): domain Bacteria; phylum Actinomycetota; class Actinomycetes; order Mycobacteriales; family Mycobacteriaceae; genus Rhodococcus_F. Next base: position 260,250 of record NZ_JASHKN010000007.1, on the reverse strand, counting down.
CGACACGACCGGCGCTGACATCAGTGAACTGGTCGAGCGGGTCATGGCATTGTTGGAGGAGCGAGAGACCGCTCAAACCTAGGGGTTTTCGGTGTCCGACTCGAGATATCCGCGATCCGCGCTGTAGGCGGACCGCACGTTGGGCCGGACACCGATCTTCTCGAGGTACGCCGCCATGCGGTGCACGGCCATCGCGCTTCCCAATGCCTCGTCGGGAAGACGGTCGTCGGTTTCGGCGCGCCAGTTGTGAAGCTGCGAAGACAATTCCGCCTGTACCGCCGAGACTTCCGGTCGATCGATCAGATTGATCTTCTCGTCGGGATCGGTTCGTAGGTCGTACAGCTCCCGAGGTGCGCGTACCGCCAGATGCTCGGTGCCCAGCGCCTTTCCGGAAAGACTGTCCTCGATGTCGAGCGGTAGATCCAGAGCCGGGCGGACGGCGTAATTCTCGATGTAGCTGTAGTCCTTGGTTCGCACCGCGCGAATGGGATCGAAACTGTCGTGAAAGGTCTTCTCCGTGAACAGGGAAGTCCGGACGGGTTCGGATGGTTCAGTTCCACGATCGACGAGGGCATCGGCGTGCGAGCGCCCTTCCACCTCGGTGGGGACGTCGATTCCGAGCAGATCGAGAATGGTCGGAACAAGATCCACACCGCTGAACAAGGTGTCGTATTCCTTTCCGCCGCTTCGATACCGGGCGGGAGGCCGAGCGATCAAGGCAATGCCGGTGCCGGGTGCGTAGAGCGTCGACTTGGCGCGTGGGAACGCCGCGCCGTGATCGGTGAGGAAGAAAACCCACGTGTTCTCGTCGAGCCCCTCTTCTTCGAGAGTCGCGAGCAGATCACCCACCGCGGCGTCGGCCACCTCTACGCTGCCGTGGAACTCGGCCAGATCCTCGCGCACCTGCGGCACGTCGGGAAGGTATCCGGGGACCTCGAGGGCTGCGGAGTTCGCCGGGGTGTAGCGATCTGCCGGGTACGGCCGATGCGTTTCGAAGAACCCCGTGGTGAGCAGGAACGGCTCGGGCGGGAAGCGTCGTAACCAGTTCTGGGCACGTGGAACCACGTAGTCGCAGAACGAGTTCGTGACGTCGTACTCGTGATAGCCCAATCGCTTCGGATATGCAGTCTCGTGTTGCATACCGAACAGCGAGGTGTACCAACCGCTGTCGGAGAGGATCTGCGGAAGCGTCTGCACCTCCGCGTGGTATTCCCAACCGTGGTGCGCCAACCCGATCAGACCGTTGGTGTGCGGATACCTGCCTGAGAAGAGCGAACCGCGCGAAGGCGAGCACAGCGGCGCCGTGGCGTGTGCGTCGGTGAACCGGATGCCTTCGGCCGCCAGCCGGTCGAGGTGGGGGCTGTTGACCCCGGCGACACCGTAACTCGCGAGGTGCCGCCCCAGGTCGTGCCAATGAATGATCAGGACGTTATCTCGCGCAGCCGACACGTGGGCAAGGCTAGTTGCCCTGCCCACGTGCGGCAACAGCTCGAATCAGCAGGATCTCAACTGTTTCTGCCGAGCTGTCTGATCCATCCGCGGGTGTCGGCCGGGTCGATGACATCGTCCAACTCGAAAGTGGTGGCCGCCATCAGGGCTTTGCCCTGCGCATAGGCCAGTTCGACGAACTGACCGAACAGTGTTTCTCGAGCCACCGGATCTTCGACGGACTCGAGTTCCTTGCGGAAACCGAGACGCACGGCACCTTCCAGACCCATCGGCCCGATCTCACCGGTCGGCCAGGCCACCGTGAACTCGGGCGCGTGGAAGGAACCACCGGCCATCGCCATGGCGCCCAACCCGTAACCCTTGCGCAGGATGACCGTTCCGAACGGCACGGTGAGGCGAGCACCGGCCACGAAGAACCTGCCGAACCTTCGGACCGTCGCCTCCTCCTCCGAATCCGGGCCCACCATGAAACCCGGTGTGTCGCATAGGGTCACCAGAGGGATGCGGTGCGCTTCGAGGAGCTCCAGGAAATCCGAAGCCTTGTCCGACGCCTCCGCGTCGATCGCTCCGCCGAGATGCTCACTGCTGTTGGCCAGCACACCGTACGGAACTCCTTCGACACGAACGAGTGCAGTGACTACACCGCGTCCGTAATCTCGACGCAGTTCCAGGACGCTGTCGACGTCCGCGATTGCGTCGATCGCTCCACGAACGTCGTACGAGCGCAGGCGATTCTCCGGCACCACATGCCGGGAGAGCCGCGGATCCGGAGCCGACCACTCCGGGCTCGCACCCTGGAAATAGCCGAGGTACTGCTTGGCCAGGGCCACCGCATGAGCGTCGTCGTGAGCCACCAGGTGTACGACGCCGTTGCGGCGCTGCACGTCGATGGGGCCGATGTCCTCGGGGCGGAAGTTTCCGAGCCCGCCGCCCTCGACCATCGCCGGACCACCCATACCGATATTGGCGTCCGGTGTTGCGATCAGCACGTCGCAAGCGCCGGCCAGAGCCGCGTTGCCCGCGAAACAACGACCGGACACGACAGCGACCATGGGCACCCGTCCGCTCAGCTCCGCCATGGCACGGAAGGTTCCCAGTTCGAGGCCCGCGCCCGCCCCCGCGTCGGTGTCACCCGGGCGACCGCCGCCGCCTTCCGCGAACAGCACCACCGGAACTCGCTTGCGGTCTGCGATCTCGAGCAGGCGGTCGGTCTTGGCGTGATTACGCATGCCCTGGGTGCCGGCGAGCACCGAGTAGTCGTACGAGATCACGACGCTCTCGCCGCCGCTGATGGTCGCCACTCCGCCGATCAAACCGTCAGCGGGAGTGTTGGCGATCAGGTCTTCCTCGCTGCGTCGACTGCGCTGCGCCGCCAACGCGAGAGCGCCGTACTCGACCAGGCTGTTGTCGTCGACCAGGTCGTAGACGTTCTCGCGAGCAGTCCGGCGTCCCAACTTGTGACGCTTGGCCACTGCAGTGGGCCGGGCCGCGTCCAGGGTCACCTCGTGGCGAGCGATGATCTCCGCGAGGTCGGGACGCACGTCGTCGAGGTCCACCTCGTCGACCTCTGCGAGCTTCGATCCCGCGCTTGCACTACGGACGACGAGCAACGGCTCCCCCGCACTCACTGATCTCCCCGGTGACGACAGGACCCGGACCACTTCGAGATCACCGGGCGCCGCGAGAACATGCTGCATCTTCATCGCTTCGAGGACGGCAACCTGGCCACCCGCATGGACGCCGTCACCGACTGCGGCGAGTTCGACGACGATGCCAGCCATCTGCGCACGAACCACATCCTCGTCCGGTGCCACGTCCACACTCGAGGAAGGCGTTTGTGGGCCGGCTTCGGGAACGAGGTCCGCCAACCGCGAACCCAACCAGTCGACGTCGACCAAGCCGTCACGGAAGTCCTTGTCGGACAGAATTGCCTGCAGGAACTCGATGTTGGTCGCTACACCGCCGATGGTGAACTCATTCAAAGCAGCAATCGACTTACGCACCGCGGCAGGGAAATCCGATCGCCGCGTGTGGGAGATGACCTTCGCCAGCAGCGAATCGTAACGTGCACTCGGCGAGAGCCCGACAGTGCCGAAGGTGTCCACTCGCACACCGGGCCCGCCCGGAGGAGTGAAGTTGCCGAGGGTGCCCGACGACGGCAACGCATTGCCGTCCGGCGTCATGGTTTCCATGTTGACGCGGGCCTGGATCGCGATTCCCGATGCGATTGCCACGGATCCGACTGTCTCCGAGTCCTTCTCGACAGCGGTGATGCCGGTTGGTAGGTCCAGGTCCTCGAACGGAACTCCGTCCGCGATCGCGAGCTGCACGGCGACGAGATCTACCCCGGTGACCTCCTCGGTTACCGTGTGCTCCACCTGAATTCGCGGATTGACTTCGAGAAAGACGAAGCCGCGTTCCTCGACGAGGAACTCGACCGTCGCGATTCCGCGGTAGCCGACCTCGGCACACAACCTCGCGGCCGCAGCGTGCAGACGCTCGCGCAGGGCCCCCGACAGCCCCTGGGCGGGCGCAACCTCGATCAACTTCTGATGCCGACGTTGGACGCTGCAATCACGGTCACCCAGAGCGAGCGAATGGGTTCCGCCGCGCCCCGGTGCCGCCACGATCTGCACTTCGATGTGCCGAGCGTGCTCACTGAGTACCTCGGCGAACAGTGCCGAACTGCCGAATCCCGACTGGGCTTCGGCCGCACACACACGGTACGCATCGTCGAGTGCTTTCGGGTCACGGACCGCGCGCATGCCGCGGCCACCGCCGCCGCTGAGCGCCTTGATCATGATGCCGCGGGGATTGCGCTCGAAGAATTCGCGCACCTCGTCGAGGTCGGCGTCCGCCGATGTCGACGGCAGCACCGGCACGCCGGAGTCGACAGCCGCAGTACGGGCGCTGGCTTTGTCTCCGAAAGTCCGGAGAACCTGGGCGTCCGGGCCCACGAAGACGATGCCCGCGTCGGCGCACGCCTGCGCGAATTCAGCGTTTTCACTGAGGAATCCGTACCCGGGGTGCACGTGTGTGGCGCCCGCTTCGGCCACGATCTTCAGCAAGCCGCCCTGATCGAGATAGGCGGAAGCGCCCGAAGCTCCGAGCGGTACCGACTCCGTGGCCGCCGCGACGTGCGGACTGGACGCGTCGTCCTCGGCGTAAACCGACACCGTCTCGATGCCGAGCTCACGGGCAGTTCGAATGATCCGCAGCGCAATTTCGCCGCGGTTCGCAATCAGCAGTCTCACTTGTCCCCCTGAGTGCGCTCGAACAGATCGCCCTTGCGCACCTTTCCTGTCGCAGTCATCGGAAGGGCCTCGAGCACTTCCACTTCGGGCACCTTGTACGTGGCCATGTTCTCCTTCGCCCACAAGACGATCTCGTCGGCCGTGACACCCGAACCCTCGACCAACTGGACAAACGCAAAAGCCACCTGCCCCTTGTCCTGGTCAGGTTTCGGTACCACCGCAGCCTTTTCGATCGCCGGGTGCAGCATCAGCAGCGCTTCCACCTCGGACGGGAAGACACTCATACCGTTGGTCTTGATCATTTCCTTGTTCCGCGCCAGGTAGTGCAAACCACCACGCTCACTGAACTTTCCGATGTCACCGGTCTGCAACCATCCGTCACGGATGGCGTCGGCCGTGGCAGCGTCGTTGCGGTAGTACGCGGTCAGGATCGACGGACTGCGCACGATGATCTGTCCGTGCTCGCCGACGGGAACCGGCCTTCCGTCGTGATCGACGATCAGAACGTCGGTGCCGGGTACCGGTATTCCGCAGAACACCGGCTCGCTTTTGAGGTCGTAGTCACCGTCCTGGAAGCCGAGGGTGATCGTGTCCGCGGTGTGGGTTTCGGTCATGCCGTAGCTCGCTTCGCGCAGAACACCGCCGGTAGCCTCGCGCCACCGCTGGCGCGTGGCCGGATCGAGTTTGAGGACAAACGAGACTGCCATGGCGTTCTGGAGTGTCGAGAGATTCCGCTCCGCGAATCCTGGTGTGTCCATCAGTTCGACGTAATTGTCGACGGTTCCGACCAGCGAGGTAACGCCGTAGGTCTCGACCGCGTCGAGCGTGGTCTCCGCATCCCAACGATTGAGCAGTACTACCGTGCCGCCGTTGACGAGCGGAACCAGGATGCCGAAGTCCTCACCCGCGATCCAGAAGATCGGCAGAAACACCAGGGACACCGGCGGATTGGCGCCCACCTGGTCACCACCGGCAAGCGTCGCCGTGGCCGCGGTATAGACCATGTGGCGCTGAGTGTGCTCACACCCCTTGGGCATTCCCGTCGTTCCGCCCGTGTAGTTCAGAGCAGCAAGGGAATCGAGATCGGTGGCAACGGGAGTCGCTCGCTCACTGGTGATGATCGACTGCCAGTCGCTCAGGCGCGGATCGTCCACCTCGAAGGGCAGTTCGACGGTCGGGATCGCGGTCAGCATGTCCGATACTGCGGTCTTCGCGACGTGTTCGAGTGGAGTCTGTGAGCGAACCTTCTTCACCAACTTCGAGAAAGTGTTCTGCGTCAGAAGAACCGTGACGCCAGCATCGTTGAGTTCGTGAATCAATTCGTGCTCACGGAAGAGCGGATTGATCGGCACGTGAACCGCACCGACCTTCAGAATGCCGAGCATCGCGATATGGAACTGCGGGCAGTTGACCAGGTGAACGCCGACGCGATCGCCACGTTTGACGCCGAGTGAAAGCAGCCATCCGGCAAAACGATCCGAAAGCTCGTCGTATTCGGAATACGTGATGACCCGGCCGTAGAAGACGATTGCGGGAGTATCCGACCGCTCTACCGCCCAATGCCGCAAGTAGTCGACAAGTCCCCCGCCTTCGAGCGGATACTCGACGGCGCGGGGAATGCCGGCGGGCCAATGCGCTTGTTGCAGCGCGGAGATTTCCGCCAGAGCCGCTTCGAGCACGTCTTGTTCTGCCACCGATCACTCCATTCGTAAAAGAAATCTATTTCGACTCTGCGAACCCGATCAACCGCTCGGACATCGTCGTCATATCTGCGATGAACTGGTTCTGCTCGTCAGCACTCGCCTTACTCAATCGTGCTCCACCGGCCATCTGCGCGTCCGAGATCATCTGCACGAGCACCGGGGGCGAAACGCAGGGATCTACGTCGTGAACCTGTCGAATACGTTCGACGAACCGCACGTAGCGGCTCACGAGCTTTTCGAGAACTGCCGACCAACTGCGCTCGACCTCGGAATCGACCCGCGCCCGGTGCTCGATGACCGCGAGCAGGTCCCCATAGGTGTACACGGCCGTGATGAACGCCGACGTGGTCGTTCTGAGAACTTCGCGTAGATCCTCGGCCGCTGGCCCCTCCATGTGCTGGGCATCGAGAAAGCGTCGGCACATCATTTCGGCGACGGCGCGGAAGACCTCGTCCTTGGACGAGAAGTACGCGTAGAAGGTCGCCCGGGACACATCGGCCCTGGTCGTGATCGTCTCGACCGTCACGGCGTCGTATCCGAGTTCGCCGAAACAGAGCGCCGCGGTATCGAGCAGGCCGGCACGGCGTGGACCGTCCCCGAGCTTGCGGGCTGTCCGCGCTCGCTCCTGCGTTTCACTGGTGGTCACCGTCACAGTGTGGGTTGACGTTGACGTCAATGTCAAGAATCGCGGACCCGACGTCCGACTTCGGCCTTTTTTCGGGTCGCCCTTTCACAGCCCGTATATCGGGTGCAAGACTCTGCCTCTAATGTTTTTCGCCTTTCCCAGAAGGAGCCAGTTCCGTGCCGGAAGAATCCGCGTCACCCTCCTATTCCACGATCAAGGAAACAGTTGCCGGTTTGATGCCGACTCTGGAGTCGGAACTAGTCGAACTTGTTCGCATCCCGTCGATAGCGACCGAGGGTTTCCCCAGCGAGCCCCTCTTCGAGGCTCACGATCTGATCGTTTCTCTACTGGAAAAATCCGGAGTCACGAAGATAGAGAAACTCGAAATAACAGGTAAAACCGCGCCCGTCATCATTGCAACAGTTCCCGGTCCCGCCGGATCCCCGACGGTATTGATGTATTCGCATTACGACGTGGTTCCCGCCGACGACGTCGAACTCTGGGATTCTCCGCCCTTCGAACCGACCAAGCGTGACGGCGCGATTTACGGCCGCGGTACGGCAGATTCGAAGGCGAATGTCATCGGCATGATCGGCGCACTTCGTGTCTTCCACGGAAAGCCGCCGGTGACGGTCAAGCTCGTCATCGAGGGCCAGGAAGAATTCGGCAGCCCCTTCGACAACTATCCGCCGGAAGCCCCCGAATTGTTTGCGGCCGACGCAATGGTCATCGCCGACGTCGGCAGCGTTCGCCCCGGATCACCGACCCTGACCGTCGCGCTACGCGGATCCGCCCAGGTGATCGTCGAACTCACCACCCTCGGCGCCGACAAGCACAACGGCCTCTACGGCGGCGCCGCACCGGACGCCCGCCTCGCGCTCATCCGTGCACTGGCGTCGCTGCACGACGACAACGGGGACGTGGCAGTCGACGGCCTCCTGCGCGAACCGTGGACCGGTAGTTCGTACACCGAGGAAGAGTTCCGCACCCTCGCCGAGATCCGCGACGGGCTCCCCCTTCTCGGAACCGGCGGCATCGGCGAACGCATCTGGTCGGGCCCGGCAATCACCGTGACCGGCATCGACGCTCCCCCGGTGGACGGTGCAGTCAACGCCGTCGCCAGCACAGCCCGCGCCGTGATCAATCTGCGCGTGCATCCGCGTCAGCCGGCAGCGGAGGCACAAGCCGCCCTGGTACGGCACCTGGAAGCCTTGCGCCCCTTCGGTTTGCAACTGACCGTCACCGCAGGAGAAACCGGCGACGGATTCGCGGCAGCCGAAGGTGGACCGGCCTTCGACGCAGCGCTGTCGGCACTCTCGCAGTCGTGGGGTGAGCCGGCCGGACTGATGGCAGGCGGCGGCTCGATCCCCCTCGTGATGGCTCTGGATACCGCCGTGCCCACCGCAGAGAAGCTGTTGTTCGGCGCCACCGACGGTTACGCGAACATCCACGGCCCCAACGAACGTGTCCTGCTCGACGAGCTCGAGAAGGCCGTCGTCGCCAAAGCACTGTTCTTCCAGGAGTACGCACACACCTTCGAGGGGAAGAAATGAGCACCGAGACCGACACGGGATCCGCGCAAACGCCGGCCAAGAAGAAGTTCGAGTTCCCCGGTGCGGTCACGATGCTCGCGATCGTCACCATTCTGGTCTGGATTGCGGCACTGTTCATTCCGGCCGGACGCTTCGGCGTCGACGTGGACGGCTCACCCGTTCCCGGCAGCTTCGAAACAGTCACGTCTCCGCTCTCGTTCTGGGAACGAATCCAGCAACTGATCCTCTCCCCCGTGAACGGCCTGTACGGCGTGCAGGATTCGATCACCGGGTTTGTCGACACCGACAACATCGGACGACTCTTCGGTTCGGTCGGCGTTGTCCTCTTCATCATGGCGCTCGGTGCGTTCATCTCGGTCAGCTTCGCCACCCGCAGCCTGGAAACCGCTGTCTCCCAACTTGCTACCAAGCTCAGCAACAAGGGCTGGCTGCTCATCACCGTCATCATGGTGCTGTTCTCGCTGCTCGGTTCGACGATGGGCTTCTCGGTCGAGACGTTCGGCTTCTACGCCCTGCTCATACCGCTGATGACGGCACTGGGTTATGACCGCATGGTCGCGGCCACCATGATCATCCTCGGCGCTCTGGTCGGAAACATGGCGTCGACGGTCAACCCGTTCTCGATCGGCGTCGCCTCCGGTGAAGCAGGCGTCTCCATCGGTGACGGCATCGTGCTGCGCGTGATCTTGTGGATCGTATTGACCGCGGTGGCAGTGGTGTTCGTTCTCCGCTACGCCGCGAAGGTGAAGAAGGATCCGGCCAAGTCGCTTGTCGGTTTCGACATCGGGGACGACGAAGACGAAGAACCGGCCGCGCCGGTGGACATAGACGGCAAGCTCACCGGAACTCAGAAGCTGGTACTGCTCATCACCGGACTCACCTTCGGACTGATGATCTTCTCCGTCATCCCGTGGTCGAGCATCTTCGGCGCCACCACCGGACCGGCCGAGTACGACGCGTACCACGTCACCACCACCGAGCCCTACTGGTTCGAGTTGAATTGGTGGTTCCCGCAATTGGCGATGCTGTTCATCCTCGCCGCCGTTCTCGTCGGCGTGGTCGCGAAGATGGGCGAGAAGAAAATCGTCTCCCTGATCACGCGTGGAGCCGGCGACATGGTCGGCCCGGCGATCGTCATTCTGCTCGCCCGCGGCGTCTCCGTAATCATGACGAACACCGAAACCCTCGACACCATCCTCAATGCGATGGAGCAGTTGGTCAGCGGTGCTTCGGCCGGAGCCTTCGCGATTCTCGTGATGCTCGTCAACATCCCGTTGGCGTTCCTGATCCCGTCCAGCTCCGGTCACGCCACCCTGGCGATGCCGCTGCTCGCACCGCTGGGCGACTTCGCCGGAGTCAGTCGAGCACTGGTCATCACCGCCTTCCAGATGGGCCACGGCCTCATGCTGATGGTCGCCCCGACCAACGTCGTCGTTGTCGGCGGGCTGGCCATGGCGAAGGTGGGCTACGACAAGTTCCTGCGCTTCGTCTGGCCACTGCTGCTGATCAACTTCGTGATCGTTGTCGTGGTGATCGGCGCGGCAGCAGTATTCGAATAGTTCAGGCGTCGTGGGCCTCGCGTGCCGCCGTCTCGAGACGGTCGGTGTACTCGGCCCACCACGCCTGATCACCGGGAGCCAGATTGTTGTCGCCCGCTTTCATCCCCGCGGCGCCGTCGATCAATTCCCGCACGATGTCCGCGTGACCGGCGTGCCGATGGATCTCGGCGACGACGTGAACGAGTATCTGATGCAGCGTGACGTCGCGCCGATCCTCCGGCCACGGCTTCACGAAGCCAGGCGAATCCAGATCGTGCTCTTCGATCGTGGCGTCGGCGAAAGCCCAGGTGCGGCGATAGGTTTCGACGATGTCGGCGCTGGACTCGTCGGCGCGGGCCCACATGTCGACGTTGAGTTCCTCCGAACGCAACCACGCAGGTAGATCGGGAACCGGGCGGCCGAACGTCGGACCGAAATACCCGAGCTCGACGCCGATCATGTGTTTGACCAGACCCAGCAGGTTTGTCCCCGTCCGGGTCATCGGACGCCGAATGTCATACTCCGACAGCCCGTCGAGCTTCCAGACGAGCGCGTCGCGCGCTGCCTGCAGGTACCGCTGGAGATATGCCTTTTCCGAGTTGGTGGTCATGAACCAACCTAAACCGAGTGGAGTAAAGAGTGACAGCGGTGGAGGATCTGACCGAGGTTGCCTCCCGGCCGTCGCCGCTGCGATTCACGGCTACGTCTCGTTGAACTCCGGCAACCGATTCGTCCGGCATCTGCAGGATCTCTCCTCGCGCATCCGCGAGGAAGCAAAGCACGTCGTTGGCGGGAAGCCCCGGTCGATCGCCTTTCGCCTGGGCCTGAGCCTCGGAATGGGCTTGGCGTACCTGGCATTCATCCGCCTCTTCCAGTGGGATGAAAAGGAAGATCGACTGCCCTACCTGGCGCTGTACGCACTCTCGGGAGTCGTCGGAAGTGTCGTGTGCACCAACGCGCTCAGCTTCGACGCCGGTCGGGTCCGTGCCGCGCTGTCCGCTGGAACGAGGCTCTGGCACGTGCTCGTCGCGAAGAACGCGGTGATGGTGCTCCTCGTCGGCAGCGCCGGGTTCCTGCTCAGCGTTATCCTCGCGTGGCGCTCCGGAAGCAGTACCGATCTGGTCAAAGCCTGCGGCCAGGTGCTGACCATGATCCTGCTCTGGTTGGGGGTCGCCAACGTGATGTCGGTGAGCCTGCCGCTGCGGGCCGAACCGATGACAGCGCGGCGCCACGACGGCACGTGGAAGCAGTTCTTGCTGTCTTTTGTCATCTCGTACGGTGTCGGACTGATCGTCAATCTGATGCTCTACTGGCGAGTCTGGGCCAAGACGACGCTGCTCGAGCAGATGGGCGGGCCGTGGATTCCGGTCCTCTTGCTCCTCGCGAGCGCGGCGGCGACCTGGCTGTTGCTGACCGTCCTGGCGGTACTCCTGGCCGACCAACCACGCTTCCGACGCGCCCTGCAACGGGAGATGGTGGTCTACCGCGAAGAAACCAACCGCCCGCAGGCGACCATTCAGCACAATTCCGGCTAATGTAACCGTGCGTGGCTGATCCGGGCACGTCGCGAGTACACGCAGTGTCGAGGAAGGCGTGACCCATCATGTCCGTAAAGCCTGGCGCGGCCGCCACATCGGCCGCCGTGAGCACCGCCTCCTGGCTACCACTCGTCGTGGTAGTCCTCACCCAGATTCAGGCGTCGTTCGCCGTCAATGCTCTGACCGTCTCGATGGCCGGCATCACCACCGATCTCGACACGCCCGCAACAAGTGTCGGCACCGCGATCACCGCAGGCACCTTCGCCATGGCGGCCTTCATTCTGCTGGGAGCCAAGATCGGCGCCCGCTACGGAACGCGTTTGGTCTTCCAGATTGCCGTCGCGATTCACGGCCTCGCGATGGCCGCGGTCGCTCTGAGCCAGAGTCCGGCCATGCTGTTCGTCGCGCAAGCTGCATCCGGCGCTGTGATCGCTCTCATCGCTCCTGCGCTGACCGTTTTCATCGCAACCAACTTCAGCGGCGATCAGCAGGCAAAGGCCATCGGTTACCTGGCAGCAGCAATCCCCGCGGCCGGAGTGCTGGCACTCCTGATCGCCGGTTCCTTTGCGACGACGATCGGGTGGCGTTACTCCTTCGCCCTTGTCGTGGCTCTCGCGGTGGTCAACCTGATCCTGAGCTTTCGGGTCAAACCTGTTCCCCCGCAGAAGGACATCACCATCGACTGGGCCGGCGCCGCCATTGCTGCCGTTGCCGTCATCCTGCTCAGCTTCGGTTTCAGCGGCCTGAACTCGTGGGGCGTCATCCTCGCCACCGACGCTGCGCCGTTCTCGGTCATCGGTGTTTCACCCGCGGCCATCCTGATCGTCCTCGGCGCCATCTGCGCGCAGGGCTTCTTCCAGTGGACGCGAAACCGTAAGGCGCAAAACAAGCCTCAGCTCTTCAACCTCGACGTTCTCAAGACCGGCGCCGAGCGCGCCACCACGATCTGCATGGCCACGATGATGTTCGTGGGAACTGCGGCCAACTTCCTCATCCCGCTGTACATGCAGATCATCCAGGGCCGCAGCAGCTTGCAGACGTCGTTCTCGATCATCCCGTACACACTCTCGATCTTCATCGCGAGCACCGTCGTCGCGCGCCTGTACAAGACGTACTCCCCGCGTCTGATCGCACGAGCCGGGTTTGTCGTCGTGGCCGCTGGACTCATCCTGTTGGCCTTCACCATTCGCGGCGATTGGCATCAGATCTTTGTTGTCATCGGCCTGATCACTCTCGGACTCGGACAGGGTGCCATCGTCGCATTGGTGTTCAACACCCTTCTCACCGCAGCCCCCAAGGAACTCGCCGGTGACGTCGGCGCCTGGCGAGGACTGGTACACAACATGTCCGGCAGTGTCGGCATCGCGGTGGCCAGCGTGTTCGCCGTCGGAATCCTCGGTTCCCTGGTCAGCTCGCAGCTGATCGACAACCCCACCATCCCGGCGTCACTCAAGGTCGAGTCCGGGATCAACCTCGACCAGGTCAACTTCGTCCCCAACGATCAACTCGTCGTGACGCTCGAAAACACGTCGGCAACTCAGGCACAGATCGACGAAGCCATCCGGATCAACACCGAAGCCCGCCTGCGTGCGCTGCGGACATCGCTACTCGTTCTCGCCGGACTCTCCCTGCTCGCCATCATTCCCGCCGGCCGCATGCCCAACGAAGTACCTGCTCTGGAAGAACCGAAACCCACGAAGGGCAAGAAGTAACCGATGTCCAACCAAGACCAATTCGGCCCGATCGAATACGTAGCCGTCGAGTTTCCGGGCGGTGCACCGACTTCGGCAGGATTCGAACAGCTGCTCACTCTCGTCGACACCGGCGTGATCCGCATCCTCGACCTCGAGTTCGTCACCAAAGCCGCCGACGGATCGGTGGCCGTAGTACCAGCGTCGACCTTCGAGCTTGCAGATTTCGACTTGGCGCAGTTCGACGGCGCTGCCTCCGGACTGCTCGACGCCGCAGACATCACCGCCGTTGGTGACGAGTTGGCCGCCGGAAGTGTTGCCGCCGTGCTCGTCTACGAGGAACTGGCCATACTGCCGGTCATCGACGCTTGGACCCGCAGCGGCGCAAAGGTTGTCACTGATGGTCATCTGACCTTGGACGAACTGGCTGCTGCTCTGGACAACACCGCACCGGACACTACGGAGAAGGACGCATGAGTTTCTTGAGGCGAGCCGGCCGGGTAGCCGTCGCAAGCTCCATTCACGGCAATGTTCAGCGCCGTCAGCGGACGCGTTGGGCCGCCGAAGACCAGGCCCGCGCAGCACAGGCCCAGCCGGTGCCACCGATTCCCGATCTACCACCCCTGCCGCCGCAGGCAGCTCCGACAGCGTCGATGGACGCAAAGCTCGAACAGCTCACCAAGCTCGGCGAACTCAAGAACGCCGGCGTGTTGACGGAGGCCGAGTTCGAGACGCAGAAGGCGCGCATCCTCGCCTGAACTGCCGACTCCTGGCTGCGCCGCCCGAGTGCAAAAGCCATGACGGGAGGCCCAGCCCACAAGACCCATCGCCTCGGTCACGCGGTAGAGATTCTGAACCAGCACACCGGCATCCACGTGCATCGTGCGATAGTGCCGCATCGCGTACACGGGCACCTGTCTGCACCTGCCGGTCCCCCTCGCATGACGTCTTCGCTCGTGGACCGCCGGACCGGGATCGTTCGAGAGCTGGTCGACGCCGTTGTTCCCCAGCACTTTCCGCCCGAGTTCAAGCTTTTTACTCGTATGTCTGCGACTCGGCACGCTTTTCACCCCGGTCCAGTGACTCGGCCAGCGCCGGATACTGTTTCGACCTCGGCAACCGTGCTCGGCCCACTGCAGCTGCGATAGGCGCGCGGCCAGCGTTCCCGTTTGTCGAACCAACTGAGAATCTCGAGATCGACTGGACTCGCGGAGTCGACCTGATCGGGGGTTCCGATATCTGGGTACCGGCCGAACTCGTCTGGTGTTCGTATCCTCACTATGTCGCCCGGACCGGGCCCGTGATCTCGCCAGTGGCTCAGGCGGGTCTCGCCGCCGGGCCCACGACGGAATTCGCGATACGGAATGCATTGCGCGAGATAGTCGAGCGCGACGCGATGACGCTCTCCTGGACTGGAAGACGCGGCGTTCGGATCGTCACGGGCATGCCCGAGGCGCTTCTTCGACTGGGCAATCACGACGCCCTCTCGACCAGGTGGCTTTCATTCGAGAGTGATTTCGGGATCCCCGTCCTGGGCGCCCTGGCTTGCGACCGACTGACCGGATACTCGACCATGGGTACCGCTTGCCACGAAGACGCGCAGACGGAGCTATGCGGAGGCCTACCGATCGGACTTTGCCGACGTCATGGATTACGGGTGTCACTTGCAGCTCCACCTTGACCCGGAGATCCAAACACGATTCGAGAGTGAGCTGGCAGATGCCGTCCTCGGCGAGGTGGAACTCGACTTTCTGACTTCACACACGGACACCGAAAGCGCGCTGACTGCAGCCGGTTTCAGGCCGGCATGCGTCGATCTCACCACACCTGATGTTCTCCGCGCCGGCCTGCATGTCGTCCGCGTCGTCATTCCCGGTTGTCTCACCAATGCGGCCGCCGGATTGCCGTTTCCCGGCTCGTCCCGACTAGTAGACAGTCTTGCCGGACGTCCGGCTCGCACCATCCCATTGCCGCACTGACAGTTCGGGAACCGCCGCTTGCAACGACTCGGCGGTCTCCACCGAGTGGAACCACGTCGGCTTCGAGATCGACGCCTCGCGAAGCACCTGCACGGCTCGTGCGGCGATGGTTGCCGTCGCGGCCGACTGGCTCCGTCCCGAAACCCAGAGCGCCGGACCGGTGTCCGTTCCGGCCATAGCGATCCAACGATCCGAGCCCCACAGCTTCTTCGGTACTACCTTCTGGAGCGCGGGTGCCCACGTCATTGCGGTGAGCCCGAGCGTCGCAGCGGACGTGTCCAATCGCAGGTACGTCCTGACCGGCACGCCGAGGTCGCGCGTCAAGGCATGCTGGTCCGAAAAATCCGCCCGCACAGCAGGACCGGTGCGGTACCCGGTCGCGTCGGCCGGCATTCGAAACGTCTTCATCCCGGTGTAGTTCCGGATCGATCGACCGTCGGGGTCTGGAAACCTGGTGCCCAACATCCCGTAGGTCCAGGCTGTCGCGGCCGGCCCGTGTAGTTCTCCGCCGCCGAGGCCGATCACGATGTCCACGGGTCCGTCGCCGAGTCGGTGCGCCGCTGCTGCCAGGACACTGGTCAACCCCGGTGCCAAGCCGACGCCGATCAGAACGGGTCCGTCGACCCCTTCCAATTCTTCGCAGTAGCTCGAGGTCGCCGTGATGTCGACAAATGCCGCCCCACTACCTACCGCTTCTTCGGCCAGGCGCACGTCCTCGAAACCCGACGCATTCACCACGACATCGAAGTCTCGAACCACAGCCGAATACGCGCCTGGTTCTTTAAGATCAACGACGACGTCAGCGCGGCCAGGATCGCGCCCGGCGGAGAACGCGGAGATTTCGGGGACCTCCGCGAGTCGTCTCATCAGGGAAATCCCGACGGCGCCGTAGCCACCGAGTACAAGAACCTTCGTCATTTTTTCGCCTCCCGAGTCGCTAGAGTTCGACTCTAGAGTTAAACTCTAATCATGACTGAGGTTCTTCGGGAAGACACGTCGGCGCGGCGCAAGATCATCGAGGCAGCGCGCGAGGTTTTTGTCGATCCCGGCTACGCAGCCGCCACGATCAAACAGCTTGCTGCGGCGGCGGGCGTGTCGGTGCAGAGTGTCTATTTCGTGTTCGGCAACAAGCCGAGCGTGCTGTCAGCACTGCTCGACGTTGCCGTGGCAGGCGACGAGGAAAAGACGGCAACTCTGGACCGGCCGTGGGTGGCGGCCGCACTCGGCGCCCCACATCCCCTCGGGCAACTCCGGATTCAGGTTCACCACGGACGACTCATCCTCGAGCGCACCGCGGACATCCTGTTGGCACTGCGGGCCGCCGCTTCCGCGGACGACGACGCCGCCCGTTTGTGGCAAATCAACCGCACGCAGCGACGCACGGTGCAGGAACATCTGATGGTCGGCATTGTCGAAAAAGCACCGACGGTCGACCTCGAAACAGCAGTGAACGTGGCACTCACGCTGCTCAGCCCCGAGACCTACACAGACCTCGTGGTCGGCGCGGGTTGGACCGGCCAACAGTACGAAGAATGGGTGGTCAACACCCTTGCTGCAACCCTCGGCCTGGACCGAACCGTCAAATCCAGGAAGTAACTCGAACTACTTGGTGGGCTTGTCGTCGATGTGCCGTGGGTTGTTCCACAGGCGCTCCGTCAGATCGTGGAGGACGGCAAGGGTGATCGTGTCGTCGTCCCGGCGAAGCAGCGACTGACTGACCGTCGCCCGCACCAATGTGCTGTCCGAGTGCACGAACTCCTTGACCGAGCCCGGTTCGGAACTCAGTTCACGATGGGCCTGCTCGGCACTGACGTCGTCGGCATCCTTGTCGTAAAGAATGTCCTGCAAACGCAACGCCGAGACGGCCTTCTTGGGGTATCCCAGCATGTCAGCGAAGGACGGATTGGCAAAAACGATGCTGCCGTCGCGGTGAACGGCCATGACCGGCACCGGAAGCCTGTCGAGGAGAATCAGGGCAGGCATCTGCTCCAGATCCGCAATCGGCGATCGTGGCGGCTGCGCAACGTTGCGGCGGCGTTCCATAACACGTCCTCTCAAGTTGCCCGAGTCGACAACAGTCTAACTGCCCAGCAAATCGCGGGTTGACTTCCCGCCCGGATGCAGTGACGAATGCCCGAATCGTGCCCACCTGAGTCACGCCGCGAGCGCCTCCCGATCCTCCGCCAAGGAACCGTCAACAACACGATAGACAGTATCCATCCGAGACAGGTGACTTCGGTCGTGTGTCACGAGAAGGGTTGCCGCCTCGTGTTCCCGCACCACTCCGATGATCAGATCCATGACGGCAGAACCGCGCTCCTGATCGAGCGCGCTGGTGGGTTCGTCGACCACCAGAAGCTGCGGATCGTTCATCAATGCCCGCGCGAGATTGACCCGCTGCCGCTGCCCGCCCGACAGCTGGGACGGCCGTTTTCCGCTCTGATCCGCCAGCCCGACAGCGTCCAGCAAATCCATCGCTTTTGATTTCGCGGCCTTGCGACGGGCCCGCGACGTGAACACGGACTGCCCCAGATGCGCCATCACCTCGAGCTGCTCCAGTGCCGTCAACGACGACACCAGGTTGGACTGCTGGAAGACGATCCCGATCGACGAGCGTCGCAGTTCCGACGCCGCCCGCCGGCTCAGCGCCGCGATGTCGGTGCTGCCCTCCGGCGTCCGGAGGTAGACATGACCGGAATCCGGACGGATCAGGGTCGACGCCACCGCCAACAGGCTGGACTTACCCGAACCCGAGGGCCCGGTGATCGCGGCGATCTCGCCGCGGTGCAGCCGCAGGGAAACGTCGTCCAGCGCCGTCACCCGCGACTGCCCGTCGGGAAACGTCAGGTCGACGTTCTGGATGTCGAGAACCGTGGTGCCGGTAGTCATGGTCATCGTGCGCTCCCCAATGCTGTGAGTGGATCGGTGGTCGAGAGGAATCGAAGTGCAAAGGCCGCGCCGAGCAGACCGAGTCCGATCAATGCCACGGCAGGTACGACGGTCGTAGATGCGTCCAGGACAAACGGCATGGCGTCACCGATCAGCGAACCGGCCACGGCCGTCAGCCCGATCCCGACGGTGACTCCGGCGATCAGCACGATGAGTGCCTGACCCAATGCGTCGCGCACCAGAGAACCGGTAGTCGCACCGAGTGCTTTCAGCGTCGCGATGTCCGGGGTTCGCTGGATCGTCCACACCGTGAAGAACGCACCGATCACCAGGGCCGAGATCGCGAACAACATGAGCGTCATCAACGTCAACGACCCGTTCTCCGACTTGTACGAACCGATCGCGTCGAGCGAACCGCTGACCGTCGTCGACGTCGTCGCGGCCGACTTGTCGGTTGCGGAAGCGTCAGAGGCTCCGCTGACAGCCAGTACCGTCGCGACTCCGCCGCGCGGATTGGCCGCCTGCCAGTCGTCAAGCGTCATCCAGACGACGGGTGAATGGCTGTACCAGTCGTCACCGCGAACGGCGCTGACGGTGAACTGCTGCGTACCGACGCTCACCTGATCGCCGGCGCTCGCCGTCAGATCGCGGGCGGCACCTTCGCTCAACACCACCGTGCCTGGTGCCGACGGCGTCACGTCCCCGAAACCGCCATCAGCACCGAACAGGGCGACCGACTTCTGATTTCCGCCGGCCAATCCTGCTTTCCCGCGGCCGATTCCGATGGGATCGACGTCCTTCGATGTGGAGGTCCAGGCGTTGACCTGGTCCTGCGTCAGCGCCGACTCGTCGAACGACGCCCCTGCTCCGGTGTCGGCAAACACCACCGTGTCGGCGTTCATGGCCTCGATGGCCGATACGTTCTGATGGCGAAGTCCCGCAGTCAATCCACTGAGAAAACTGACCAGAAGTGCAACCAACAGAACCACCACGGAGATCAACGCGAATCGACCTCGCGCTGCCCGTAAGTCCCTCATTGCGACAAACACTGTGAAATCCTTTCCTGTGCTTGCCTCTACGCTCCCGCGGATGCAGACTCTTTCCATCGCACCTCGGATCGACATTCCAGCGCTCGAAAGAACCATCCCGGTTTACAACTTTTGATGGATGAACCAGGCCCGAACCTCGCTAAGCTGGGCGAGATGCACCGATCTCCGCTCACGCCTGTCTTCGCCGGCCTACAACTGGGCCTGCATGTCCTTGTCATGGCGCTGGCCGGTGTGGTGTTTCTCCGAGCGCTGATCGACGAATCCGACCTGACCGCAACAATCACCGCGTTGGCCGTGATCTTTGTTGCCGTCTATCTGTTCGGGGTCGCCAAAAGGCTGCGCGGCAACGCTGCCCGCTGGTGGCTGGCCGTGCTGACACTCGTCTGGATCGCGACGATGGCGGTCTCCGCCGACGCCGCCTACCTCGCGTTCGGGCTCTTCTTCCTCTATCTCCATCTTCTGCGCCGCCCCTGGAGCCTGCTGGTGGTCACCGCGGCAACGGCTGTCGCCGTGATCGGCACCGGCCTGCATCGTGGATGGACGATTGCCGGCGCCGTCGGTCCGATCATCGGCGCCGCCGTAGCCGTGGCAATCGGCCTCGGATATCAAGCGCTGTACCGCGAGGCAGCTGAGCGCGGACGTCTCATCGACGAATTGATGAATACCCGTGAAGAATTGGCGTCGACGTCCCGCGATGCGGGAAAGTTCGCAGAACGCGAAAGGCTCGCGGCCGAGATTCACGACACTGTGGCCCAAGGACTTTCGAGCATCCAGATGCTCCTTCACGCTGCCGAGCGCGCTGATCCGGGCAGCCCGGCCATCCGACAGATCAGCCTCGCACGGGAAACCGCCGCAGACAGTCTTGCCGAAACCCGCCAACTCATAGCCGAATTGACGCCGGCAGCTCTGGACGGTCAGTCACTCGCCGACGCGCTTCGTCGAATCTGCGAACGCGCGAGCAGCCCGGAACTGGAAGCTCGCTCCGTGGTCGAAGGCGAGGCAGTCCGGCTGCCGATGCCCCTCGAAGCAACCTTGGTACGCATCGCTCAGGGTGCGGTGTCCAATGTTCTCCGCCATGCGGATGCAACCAGAATGGCTGTGACACTGACCTATTCCGACGACACCGTCAGCCTCGACGTGGTTGACAACGGTCGCGGCTTCGACGTGGCAGTTCTCGAACGTGGGCCGGCGGAATCTTTTGGTCTCAACGCAATCCGTCGACGCGTCGAACTGCAGGGCGGAACTTTCTCCATCGAGTCCGAGCCGGGACACACGGCCGTCGCAGTGACGTTTCCCCTCGAAACCGGTGAACAGTGATCCGCCTGCTGCTCGCCGACGATCACGCGATCGTGCGCGCCGGGCTACGAGCGCTGCTCGAAAGCGAAGCCGACATCGAGGTAGTCGGCGAAGCAGGCACCGCCGAGGAAGCCATAGCCTTCTGCGCGACCACGCCGGTCGACCTCGTGCTCATGGACCTGCGATTCGGCCCCGGGAAGACGGGTGTCGACGCCACCCGCGCGGTGTGCGCGCTGCCGAATCCGCCGCACGTACTCGTCGTGACCAACTACGACACGGATGCAGATATCTTGAGCGCTGTCGAAGCCGGAGCCAGCGGATACCTGCTCAAGGACACTCCACCGGTCGAGTTGCTGTCAGCCGTTCGCGCCGCTGCGAGCGGGGACAGCGTTCTCTCCCCCGCCATCGCGTCGAAGCTCATGACTCGGGTGCGTAAGCCCGAAACCAGCCTCAGTCCAAGGGAAATCGAAGTGCTGAAGCTGGTTGCGGCGGGTCGGTCCAACCGAGAGATAGGTAAAGAACTGTTCCTCAGCGAGACCACGGTCAAATCGCATCTGGTCCACATCTTCGGCAAGTTGGGGGTGAAGTCGAGGACGTCGGCCGTCGCCCGTGCGCGGGAGTTGGGTTCGATCTGACGTGGCCAACCGACAAACGGGCGGGACATACCCGATATCGTCGGCCAACCTGATTGGCGCCAGGCAGACACAAGACAGGTCAACGTCTTCAACGGATCTACCCTCCGACCGAGTAGGTGAGACCCCGCGCACCTACCGGATCCGCCATTCGGTCGACCATGTCGACTCCCGCCCTTCCAGAAGGGGAACACGCGGCCCCTGATGAAGGGGACACTCGAATAGCTTTGCATTTCAACGATTCTCGAGAGATGAGTGTTATTGAAGTTGTCCGTTATGTCCCTGGATTTCGAAAGTATGTTCGATTAAACTCTCGGTATGGACAGTCGGGAAGCGTGGCAGCTGGATGGTGAGGATCTCGAGAGTGAGGTTCTGGATCTGGTGCGCGTCCGGCACGAGTTGCAGTCGCGGATGGTGTTGCTGATCGTGGAGATGTTTTCCCGGGAGACTGTGGTCGGGAAGGGTTTTCGGGCGATCGCGCAGTGGTTGCATGGTTCGACGAATTTGGAGATCGGTGAGTGCAGTCTGCTGGTCAGCTTGGCGCGGTTACTGTTGCTCGAACCTGTTGTCGCGGATGCATTTCACCGCGGGGAGGTTGATGCGTTGAAGGCCCGGCAGGTGGCGTCGTTTTGTCAGCATCCGCCGAAGAACATGACGCCAGCGGATGTGGACAAGGCCCGCGGAATCTTGTTGGGGTTGGCGTCGAAGAATATTGCGGATTGTGATGCGGTGCGGGCGGCGATCCGGCGGATCGAGAAGCAGTACGGCAAGCGTGAAGACGGGGTTCCGGTGGGCGAGGATTCCGAACGAAACGAGTTCTACGCCTCGAAAGGCTTGTACGGCAGAGTCACCGTGAAAGGCGATTTGGATGCCGTAAACGGTGCCCGTCTGATCACGTTGCTGTCGAGCCTGTCGGCGCCGACGCCGGAGAAAGACGGCGTCAAAGACACTCGTACTCCGGCACTACGGCGGGCGGACGGGTTCTGCGAACTGCTGCGCCGGTACGAGCGGGCGGGGTTGGGTCCGATCGAAGGCGGCGTGAAACCGCACATCACTGTGACCGCATCGGCGAAGGACATGACCGATATGCAGGCTTTGAAGGACTTGTTGCCGTCGACAGAAGAGTTGGGGTTCGCGTGGGCAGATTGGGTGGGCCCGATCAGCATCGATACCGCCCGGATGTTGGCCTGCGACTGCACGGTCACGCGAATCTTGTTGGATGAGAACGGTGTTCCGCTCGAGTGCGGCAAGGAAGTGAGAACGGCGACGGTTCCGCAAAGGCGGGCGTTGGCGGTGCGCGATGGTGGGTGTGCATTTCCGGGGTGCGGGACACCATCGGGGTGGTGCGATGCTCATCATATTGTGCACTGGAGTGATGGTGGTCCAACGGATCTCGACAATCTGATCTTGTTGTGTGGCCATCATCATCGGACGATGCACCACACGGAATGGCGGGTGGAGATCGGCCCGGATCGGAAAACAGTGTTCTATCCGCCGATGTCGATCGACCCGTTCCAGCATCCGATCGGCGGGAACAGTCCACCGACTGCGGCTTGAACCGACATAACTGAAATGGCCAGCGTGTGTCCCGGGGAAGTATCATGCCCCGGGGCATACGCTGGCCTTTTCAGCTGCGCTCGATGTCCGTCTTGCGACAGCATCTGTCTCCACTTCGACACGCCGGACCAATAGGGTCGAGGCATGTCTTTCTGCGAACCCGCCCGCGTCGTCACCGTCACGTCCCTGACCCCGCACATGCGGCGAATCAGCATCGAGGCAGAGGGCGACTGGCATTGGCCGACCGGCGGACAGGGCGACGAGCGCATCGACCTCGCGTTCCCGAAACCCGGTGAAACAGAAGCAGAATACGACTACTTCAACAATCCCGACTACGGCAAGGCCGACCTCGGAACCGAGCCACCGTGGCGGCACTACACCGTGCGCAAGGTGCACGACGGCGGCCGACGTCTGGACATCGACTTCGTCGTGCACCCTGGCGGTATTGCAGCGGATTGGGCCCTGCGGGCCGAACCAGGTCACCTACTCGGCGTATTCTGGTCGGACAGTTCGCGTTCCCATTACCAAGCTCCGGCGGGTCCTCGCTGGCAGCTGCTGGTCGCAGACGCCACCGGTCTCCCCGGACTGGGCAGGATTGTCGAAGAACTTCGTGAAGGCGATGTCGCACAAGCGATCATCGAGGTCGAAACCGAAGAGGATCGACAGGAACTTGTCACTCGCGGCGATGTCACGTACACGTGGCTCGTGGGGAGTGGCCTCGGAAAGGCGCCGAGCGCGCTCTTCGAAGCTGTGGAGAAGGTCGAGTTTCCCGAATCCGAAACCGCCGACGTCTACGCGTGGGTGGCGTGCGAAAGCGCAACCAGCCGCCGTATTCGTAAGCATCTGAGGGAAGTTCGAGGAATTGCTCGCGACAAGCACAATGTTGTCGGGTACTGGCGAGAGGGCGCCGACGGCCACGTTTCCGGCATGAACAGCGAGGAAGTCACCGTCGGCGCCTGAGCGCCGTGATCACTCTGCCGGCAGTGTGTCGGTAGATTCTGCGGCTGTAGCTTCTGCGTCAGTCGGCTCTACATCGGCCGGCTCTACATCGGCCGGCTTTTCCGCCAGCATCTCGAACAGTGCTCGGCGTGCCTCAGCAAGGATTGCCTCTGCCTTGGCTACCTGCTCAGCGGTCCCACCTGCGGCTACCGCGACAGCGGCACCTCGGAGTAGACCCATCGCGGGACGGAGAGTCGCGCCTGCTCCACCGAAGTGAGGGCGGCCGTGTCCACGCTGGTCGGGCCGACCGAATCCACGCTGGTCGGGCCGACCGAATCCACGCTGGTCGGGCCGACCGAATCCACGC
>NZ_JASHKN010000007.1:0-236091 GCF_030056735.1 Rhodococcus sp. IEGM 1409 | reverse complement strand
TGGTCGGGCCGACCGTGTCCACGATGCGGGCCTCGGCGGCCATGCTCGCGACGTTCTTGCATTTCTGGGTTGTTGTGTGGGGCGTACATGTTGTCCTCCTGGACTGTCTGTGTTTGTTTGACGTATCGACGATATATCGACAATAGATCGAACGCAAGGGTGCGGAGAATAATTCCCGCACCCGCGTCCAGATACGCTGAAGCGGTGAACACGGATCTGCTAGCCGAGGCCGCGGACGTCCTACGCCGCCTCGCACTCGACGAATCTCTGAAAGAACGCACCATGGCGGACGCTGCGACGGCAGCACTCGCGCGGAAAATCGCTGCTCGCTACATCGGCGGCGAAACCATCGACGACGCTTTCGACCGACTCCCCTCGATCTTCGCGCGAGGACACAAGGCGAGCATCGAATACACCGGGGAAAGCGTCCGGGATCCCGAACTCGCGAACGCCGAAACCGATGTATTCGTGGAACTGGCGGAACGGATCGGAACGTCGGGTGTCGACAGCACCGTGTCGTTCGACCTCTCGCACATCGGCTTGGTGATCGATCCGGAGCAATGCTTTCGCAATGTCGTGCGCCTGGCCGAGACCACCGAACGCGCAGGTGCCGAGCTGATCATCTCCGCCGAAGCGTCCGACCGCACCGACCTGGTCCTCGACATGCACGCGCGGTTGGCCGAGCGCTTCACTCACGTGGGAATCACCGTTCAGGCCCGACTGCACCGCACCGCAAAGGATCTCGCTGCTCTACTCGACCGACCCGGTCGCATCCGGTTGGTGAAGGGCGCCTTCCTCGAAGCCGAGTCCGTCGCCTACCCGCGCGGAAGTGCCGAACTGCGTGGCACGTATCTCGACTACGCCGCCCGGATCGTCGACTCGGGCCACCAGGTTTCCATCGCGACGCATGACCGCGACATCCTCGAAGCATTACGTGCCGAGCATGATTCGAAGCTCAGAGCCGAGCACGTCGAGTTCGAGATGCTGCTCGGCCTCGGCACCGAGCAGCTGGACACCCTCCGAGCAGCGGGCTTCACCACACGCGAGTACGTCATCTTCGGAACACAGTGGTGGCTGTATGTGCTCAATCGCATCGCCGAAGAACCGGAGCGTGTCTACACCGCGCTCATCGACGCGGCGCTCATCGACACCGCGCCTATCGGCACTGCAAACTAGATCGCCAACAACAGAAGTGGGGCCGTACTCGAATCGAGTGCAGCCCCACTTGTGTAAGTTTCTAGCTCTCCAGAAACGCCTTGATGCGCGCCAGCGTGGTTTCCATTCCGGTCTGCATCAGCTGATCTCGCCCCCGACCGAGTAGGCCGCTACCCGACATCATGCGCACGTAAAGCGCAGGCGTCGCATAGATCTCACGAGTCTCGGTGAGCACAGTGCCCGTTCCCGAAGGCTCGAGCACGTAGGTCCACCGCGCTTTCGGCTCATCCGATTCGAAGGAGAACTTCCGGCAGTCGACCACGTCGACCACCGTGCAGTGCGTGCTCCAGCGAATCAGACCGTGCTTGTTCGTGCCCTTGAACTTTGCACCCACCGTGCCCGGAGTTCCGGAAGTCCACGTGCCGCCGGTGTTTTCAGGACTGAAGCGACCCATACCCTCGATGTCGCTGACAACCTTCCACACCGATACCGGCGTTGCCTCGATATACGCGCTGGCGGTTTCCACCCGTTACCGGCCCGGAACCCAGGACATGATCTTGATGGCGTGAGGCATGAGCTTTGCCCACACCTTGGCCGGAAGTCCGCGCGGTCCACCGAGATTCATGACGCGAGTGGTAGCAACGGTCTGCGGTTCGGTGTACTTGATCAGACCCTCGGGGCCGTGACGACGACCGACGCCCGAGACACCCATGCCGCCCATCGGTGCAGCGGTACTGCCCCAGGTAGGTGCGTAACCCTCGTCGACGTTGACGGTGCCTGCGTGGATGCGCGCTGCGATGGCTTCACCGGCGGCCTTGCTTCCCGCCCACACACTGGCGTTGAGGCCGTACTCGGTGTCGTTGGCCTGAGCGATGGCCTCTTCGACGTCCTTGACGGGGTAGATCGAGACGAGCGGCCCGAAGGTCTCGTCGCGGTAGCACTCGGCGTCCTCGGGAACCCCGGTGAGCAGCGTGGGCTCGTAGAACAGCGGTCCGATGTCCGGGCGAGCCTTGCCGCCGGCAATGACGGTGGCGCCCTTGACGACTGCGTCGTCGACATGAGCGGAGATGGCCTTGACCTGTGCCTCGGAGACGAGGCTGCCCATCTCGATTCCGAATTCGTAACCGGCGGCGAGATTCATCTTCTTGACGCGGTCACCGAACATACGGATGAACTCGGGTGCGATGGACTCTTCGACGTAGATGCGCTCGATGGAGATGCACAGCTGACCGGAGTTGGAGAAGCACGCTCGCACAGCGGCGTCGGTGACCTCGCGCAGGTCTGCGCCGGCGGCGACGATCATCGGGTTCTTGCCACCGAGTTCGGCCGAGAAGCCGATCAGTCGACGGCCGGCCTGCTCGGCGAGGAGCTGACCGGTCGCGGTGGAACCGGTGAACATGAGGTAGTCGGTGTTCTCGACCAGGGCGGTGCCGACGACGGAGCCCGGTCCCGGAACCACGGCGAAGAGGTCGCGGGGCAGACCCGCCTTGTAGAGCAGTTCGACGCAGGCGAGCGCGCAGTACGGCGTCTGGCTGTCCGGCTTGAGGACAACGGCGTTACCGGCGAGCAGCGCAGCGATGGCGTCGGACACGGCCAGCGTCATCGGGTAGTTCCACGGCGAGATGACGCCGACGACACCCTTGGGCTGGTAGCGGACGACGGTCTTCGTCAGGCCCGGGAGCATGCCGGAGACGCGACGCGGACGCAGCAGCTTCGGCGCCACGCGTGCGTAGTGACGCGACGTCATCGAGATGTCGAGGACTTCTTCCTGAGCTGCGGTACGCGACTTTCCGGTCTCGGCCTGAGCCATGTCCATGAGTGCATCGCGGTTCTCGAGGATGAGGTCGCGGTAGCGGTGGAAGACGGCAGCGCGATCGAGGACGGAGCGCTTGGCCCATTCCTTCTGGGCGACGCGCGCACGGGCGATGGCCGCAAGTGCGTCGTCGGCGGTGCCGACGGGGATGGTCGCCAGCGCCTTGCCGGTGAACACCTCGGTGATGGACTTCGTCGGGCGATCGGCAACATTGTCGATGGCGATCAGATCGGCGAGCCGCGAGAAGGTCGCAGCGGACGGAGCAGGCATTTCAGTACCCCTACTGGTGAGTAGTTCTTGGAGTTACACACAACTTACCCCGTCGGTGGTACCGATCACAGTGCCGAATCAGACAGAGTCAACCAATACTGCCTCTTTCGGACGTTTTGCGATCAACAACGACATGACTGCAGCGATCGCACACAGCGCGCCGGCCACGAAGAACGCGGCGTCGTACGAGCCGATCTGGTCGCGAACGAGGCCGGCCAAGAAGGCCACCAGACCCGCACCGATCTGATGAGATGCCAACACCCACCCGAACACGATGGGAGCGTCGGCGCCGAAGTGCTGACGGCACAACGCGACGGTCGGCGGAACCGTCGCCACCCAATCGAGCCCGTAGAAGATGACAAAGGCGATCATCGGCGGATTCACGGTGTTGGCGAGCAACAACGGCAGAAACAGCAGCGAGATTCCGCGGAACAGGTAGTAGATGCCGAGAAGTTTTCGCGAGTCCATGCGGTCGGTGAACCAACCCGAAGCGATGGTGCCGACCATGTCGAGGATTCCGATCAACGCCAACAGTGACGCGGCCGTGGTGATCGGCATTCCGTGATCGTGCGACGCCGGAACGAAGTGCGTGCCGATCAGACCGTTGGTGCTCGCGCCGCAGATCGCGAAGGTACCGGCGAGAAGCCAGAACACCTTGGTCTTCGACGCCATGACCAGCACCGAGATCGCGCGGGCTCCGGCGCCGCCACGCTGGTAGACAGGCTTGGCGGGTGGGGTGTAATCGGCGGGGGCGCCGTAAGGCGTCGTTCCGACGTCGGACGGATAGTTGCGGAGGAACAGCAAAACGAACGGTACGACGGCCAGTGCGGCGAACGAGACCGTGAAGGCGACGCTCTTCCAGTCGTAAGTTTCGGCGATCTTCGCCAAGACGGGCAGGAACACCAGCTGACCGGCCGCACCACCGGCGGTGAGAATGCCGGTCACGAGTCCACGCTTCTCGACGAACCAGCGATCGACGACGGTGGCGACAAACGCCAGCGCCATCGAACCCGTACCGAGGCCGACGAAGACGCCCCACAGCAGGATGAGCTGCCAACTCGAGGTCATGAAAATCGTGAGACCACTGCCGAGTGAGATGAGCGCCAACGCCGAGGTGGCGACCGCCCGGATACCGAACCTCTCCATCAAGGCAGCAGCGAAAGGCGAGGTCAACCCGTACAAAATCAGGTTGACCGAGACTGCGGCCGAGATGCTGGCGCGCGACCAACCGAAATCCTCGTGTAGCGGATCGATCAGCACCGATGGTGCAGCACGGAAGCTCGCTGCACCGACCAATGCCAGGAACGCCACGATCGCGACGGACCAGGCGCGGTGAAAGCGCGGCGGGCTCACCTGCTGTGGGCCTGATTCGGGGAGAGCGGTCTCAGAAGTCACAGAGAGAATTCTGCAGTTCGGATTCAATCGAGAACAGTGGCCAGATTGCCAATATATGAAAGAATCGAGCCATGTCTGGTCAGCATCGCGTAGTCGTACTGGCTCTGAATGGAGTCATCCCCTTCGAACTCGGCATCCCGGCGCGCATCTTCGGACGTGCCCTCGATGTCGAGGATCAGCCGCTGTACGAGATCCTGACGTGCACCGTCGACGGCAATCCCGTGCAGACCGACGCAGATTTCAGCATCTCGGTCGACCACGGGAGTGAGCTGCTCGCCACCGCCGACACCGTCGTCATACCCGCGTCGTACGAGCTGGGTCCGGCCTACGAAGACGGCTACCTCTCCCCTGAGTTGGCCACAGCATTCCAACACATCCGGCCGGGCACTCGGCTGGTCTCGATCTGCACCGGTTCGTACATCCTCGCCGCGGCGGGTTTACTCGACGGACTCCGCGCCACCACACACTGGCGCAACACCGACCATTTCCAGCGTGTCTACCCCAAGGTGAACGTGGATCCCGACGTGCTGTTCGTCGACGAAGGCCACATCCTGACCTCGGCCGGGGTGGCGTCAGGGGTCGACCTCTGCCTGCACATCGTCAGGCGCGACCACGGCATGGAAGTGGCGAACACCGTCGCGAGGCGTTGCGTCGTACCGCCGTGGCGCGACGGTGGCCAAGCGCAGTACATCCGGCGCCCACTGGCCGACAAACCCTCGGAGTCGACTGCCGACGCTCGGCATTGGGCCCTCGAACATCTCGACGACCCGATCACCCTGGCGGACCTGGCAACACGCGCCAACATGAGCGTCCGTACGTTCAGTCGTCGATTCCGCGACGAAGTCGGAACGACACCGAACCGCTGGTTGACCAGCAGACGCGTGGATCGCGCACGGGAACTCTTGGAGGAATCCGATCTGTCGATCGATGCAATTGCTGCTCGAACCGGCTTCGGGACTGCGACATCGATGCGTCAACACATGAACGAGGCCCTCGGCGTTTCACCGAGCGCGTACCGCCGCACGTTCAAGGCACCGGTGTAAGCGGCAGTACCAGGCACTATCCTGGAGGCCATGGCCGAACAGACTCGCCCGAACTTTCCTCAGTACTGCGGATACCTCCTGGGGAAGACGCTCCCCGACCGGTACCAGGACTGGGTTCGGAACGATCTGGTCGGCCCGGGTGCCCAGGCCCGCTACATCATTCGTTTCACAGTGCCGGCGACGCTGATTCTCTTGCTGTTCCTCTTGATTCCCGGACCGATCTGGATCCCCTTGGCCATGATGGCCTTGCTGCTCATCCCGCTCGCGTACTTCGTCGTGGCGCTCGGCACCATCTACCGCCGTCACCGCCTACTGAGCCACGGCCTCGATCCCGAATTGCTCGACGAGAAGGCCCAGCGCCGCGCCGATCGCACTCGCGAGGACTACGAGAAGCGGCACGGTCGCTGAGCACCTCTCAGCGGAACATCGTCACTGCGGCCTTCGCGAGGACCTTCGGGTCCTTTTCGTAGTGGTGCATCTTGGTGAGCTTGTCTTCCGGAATCCCCAGGAACTTGTAGACGGCCACCTGCGCGCAGCGCACCGAGTACTGCTCGGTGAACACCATGTCGAACGGCAACTCCGCGAACTGACTGATGAATGCCAGGTTCTTGGAGTGCTTCGGCACCACCAGCGGCCGGTCACCTACTGCGCGCCGATTGAACAGCGCACTGGCGTATGGCATGTGGCTGGGAATCGAATTGACGACGCTGTCCATGATCTCTTGTCTGCGCGCAGCCAGCGCACCGCTCTCGTCGAGCGCCTCGAGATGCCCGAGAGTCTCTTCCATCATTTCCCGGCCGGTCATCTCGATGAACGGCTTCTTCACGTAGTCGCCGTCCTTGCGCGGGAACAGACAGTAGCCCCAGAAGACCCCTTCGTTCTCCTTCTGCGCGTGGTAGTGCGGTTGATGGTGAACCACGATCGACAGAAGGACGTTCGAGTCCACGAAAGTGTTGAGCGCATTTCCGGGGAGTTGCTTGGTGATACGGGAAATCTCGTTGATGAGCTCGTGTGACGAAGTGGTGACGGTGAAGCTGGTCCACTCACTCTGCTCGCGATCCCCGAAGAACTTGTCGGGATTCCCGAGGTCGTAGAAATGCTCGGTAGCCTGCTTCCACAGCAGTGCACTCGGCGCGTACCTCATGTCTTCCACGATCGGGGTGTCCAGATCACCGATCGACGAGCTGTCGGTGATGCTGCCGTTGGTGTCGAAGACGAAATCGCCTTCCGCTACGTCGATTCGGCCCTTCTCACCGGTGCGGACATTCTCGTAGTCGAGCCCCGTCACGATGATCTCGTCCCGGAGCGGGGTGTCCTTGAACACGAACTCGGTGATCTTCAGTTCGTTGACGAACTTCACGCCCCTGCCTTCGAGAAAGGTCCGCATCGGCAAGATGATGCTCTCGTACTGGTTGTACGGCGATCTGGTGACACCGGCGAGCGTCTGAATGCGACTGAACTCGAGAATCATTCGGTTCATGTACCGGCGAAGCTCCATCGCCGAACTCACCCGCTTGAAAGCAAATGTGGTCTCCCACATGTACCAGAAGTTGGTGGTGAAGAAGTGCGGAGTGTCTTCGAACCACTGCTCGATGCTGATGTCGTCGAGTTTCGCCTCGTCTGATTCCGGCAACGTCATCAGCTTCGTCAACAAGTAGCGATCCTTGTTGTCGAATTGCATGTGCTTGTAGTCGTTCTCACCCTTGTTGCGAATGCCGTCTCGGTCGATCAACCGTGCAACATCGTGCGTCGGATGCGCGTGGTCGAAATCGAGAATGTCATCCGTCACCGACTTTCCCGGGTTGTCCAGCGACGGAACCGCACTCAGTACGTCCCAAAGGTTCTCGTAGGTCTCCTCGTTGAGCATGCGCCCGCCACGGTTGATGAAACCCGCGTCGTTTCCGAGTTCGCGATGACCGTACTGGTGTTGGAAGGAAGCGGCAGATTCGCCGTCGTTCGCTCCGTGCATGTCCAGGCCCATGATGGTGATGTCTTCACCGTTCCACTCACCGTCTCGAATCAAATAGACGGCAGCCGAGAGGTTTCCGATGCCGGCGCCGATCATGTAGGCCCTGTGAGACAGCTTGGAAGACATTGTGTTTCGTTCCTTACTCGAGTCGCGGTACGGATACCTTCCAAGCATGGACCTGATTGCCCGCAGGCGCATCACCCGAACCGGATGACGTCCGTCACGGTCGCCGACAGCGCACCAGATCGAGCGCAAAACGCGCGTAGTCGCGTGCAATTTCCTCGGGCGTTTGTGGCCGGTTCGGCCGATACCACTGCGCGACAGAGACACACATCACGACGATTGCACGCGCGGCCTGTCGCGGCCGATCCGTCCCGAACACACCGGCGGCGATTCCGTCGTCGACCTGCTTCGTCATCAACCATTGCTGGTAGTTGCGTGATTCCGTGATACGCAACCTGTTCTCGTCTGTGAGACTGCGCATTTCGCTGGCACCGAGAAAACCTTGATCACGGCGATAGATATGGAACAAGGTCACACATTCGACGAGGAAAGCCAGCCTTTCATAGGGACTTTCGCCCTCGTCGATAGCCGCCAACGATCTCGTGTTGAGTTCGGCCATGGTGAGGTCGAGAATTTCGGCCAACATCTGTTGCTTGCTGGAATAGTGGTGGTACAGACCCGGCACACTCATCTGCGCGCGTTTCGCGATCTCACGCATCGCAGCGCCGTGATACCCGGTCTTCACCATTTCCGCGAGCGCGGCCGCCAACACCGGATCGAACGAACTCGGTCCGAACCTTCGCCACTCGTTCGGACGAAAATATGCGTTCGGGTCCGCGTCGTCGCCACCCCATCGCGGCTGTTCCGGCGGACGCACTATCGCGGCCGGGAGTAGGGCGTCGAAACGCACTCCGAGGATCCCCCCGATCGCCGCCAACCTGTCGACGCTGACCCTGGTCTTCCCGGTCTCGACAGCGCTGAGGGTAGCCGCGCTGACGTCGAGACGCCTGGCCAACTCGCGCAGCGAGAGCCCGCTGTCACGCCGGGCTTGCCGGATCGACGCTCCGATCAGTACGGCATTCTCGAATTCGGACATAGCGTTCAGTATTGCCGAACATTCGATTTCCAACAATGCGATAACCACGGCAATCGCCGAACCTGTTGACTACTGGTTATCAGCCTGAACATGATGTGGATCACAAAGACCCAGGTCCGCCCGAGCGATCGTTCGGTGTCGGTAGCGAGAGGATCGAATCACCATGACCGAGGCGCCATATCTTGGAGAACTCCTGCGCGACGCACCCAGCAACTGGGGCAAGTGGGGAGAGTCCGACGAGGTCGGTTCACTGAACTACCTCGACGCCGGGCAGGTGCTTCGTGGCGTCGGAACCATCAAGCAGGGTTCCGTGTTCACACTTCAACGGCTTATCGGCGATCCCAAGGGAGATCCGGTCTGGCCGGGACGCAGCCCTGCCGAGCGCACACAGATCTTCGACGAGAGCAGCTGGGACGGCGACGACGCCCCCAACTTCCCTGGCGGTCTGCATTACGCGGACGACAAGATCGACGCTTTCCTGCAGGGCTCGACGCAGTACGACGCGCTCGGCCACGTTTGGTACGACGGCGCCCTGTGGAACGGATACTCCGCTGATACGACTGTCGGCGGCCTGGAGAAGGCCAGCGTCGAACCGATTGCCGACCGCGGCGTCGTCGGACGCGCGGTACTGCTCGACATGGCGAAGTTCCGCGGTAAGGAAAACCTCGACAAGGCCGAAACATTCACGCATCATGATCTTTTGGCCTGTGCCGAAGCGCAGGGCGTCACCATCGAGAAGCGTGACATCCTCGTCATCCGCACCAACTTCCTCAAGCTGTTCTTCGACCAGGGCGAAGCCTTCTACGAGGGCTTCTGCGAGCCCGGCCTGATCTACAGCCCCGAACTCGTCCAGTGGTTCCAGGACATGGAGATCCCGAACCTGGTGACGGACACCATCGCCAACGAGGTCACCACCGACCCCGAAAACGGTGTGGCACTGGTGCTCCACAACGCTCTGATGCGCAACCTCGGCGTGGTGTTCACCGAGATCTGCGATCTCGAGAAGCTGGCTGCAGACTGTGCGTCCGACGGCCAGTACACGTTCCTGTACGTCGCCGCACCACTCAAGGTCGCCAAGGCCAGCGGCTCTCCCGTGAATCCGGTTGCCATCAAATGAGATACGAAGATCGCCCTTGGTTGGCGTTGTACCGCAACGACGTTCCCCCCGACATCGACGTAGAACATCCCACAATGCTCGAGATGCTGGCTTCCACGGTCCGCTCCGACCCGGAGGCCACGGCTGTGAAGTACTTCGACGGCCAACTCAGCTTCGCCGAGCTGGATCAGCAGAGCGACGCCCTGGCCCGCACACTCCGAGCCGGTGGACTCGCGAAGGGTGACCGCGTCGCACTCTTCCTGCAGAACGTTCCGCAGTTCGTGCTCGCCCTCGCCGGAATCTGGAAAGCCGGCGGTGTCGCCGTATCGATCAACCCCATGAGCCGCGAACGGGAACTCGGGTACCAACTCGAAGACTCCGGAGCTGTGGTTCTCATTGCACTCGAGGGACTCTACGAGTCCGTCGGCCGCAGTGTCGTCTCCGACTCACCGGTCAGGCGAGTCATCACCACCTCGGAACTCGAGTACCAAAGTCGCAACGATCCAAGGATTTTCGACGGAATCGTGAAGAAGGACCTCGGCACCGACGATCTCGCGACGCTGATCGACGAACATCGTCTCGGCGATCCGATCACCACCGACGTTGCACCGGAAGACATTGCGGTACTGACATATACGTCGGGAACCACGGGTCCGCCGAAGGGGGCGATGACCTCTCACGCGAACATGACCTTCAACGCCCAGGTGTACCGGGACTGGCTGGGGCTCACCCCGAAAGACACGGTTCTCGGCGTCGCACCGCTCTTCCACATCACGGGGTTGATCGGTCACATCGCGGTGTCCGTCCTGGCGAGAATGCCGCTGGTGCTGGCCTACCGCTTCCAGCCCGAGGTGATGCTCGACGCGATTCGTGAGCACCGCCCGACATTCACAGTCGGCGCCATCACCGCGTTCACCGCACTGCTCAACACTCCGGGCTGCGCGCCGGAAGACTTCACCTCCATGCGGTTGCTGTATTCGGGCGGGGCACCCATCGCGCCGACAGCCGCCGAGGCCGTCCGCGGCATGACCGGTGCTGCCCTGCACAACATCTACGGGTTGACCGAGACGACGTCGCCGACCCATGCCGTTCCTGTCGGCGCGGATACGCCGGTCGATCCCACGTCCGGGGCACTGTCCGTCGGGGTTCCGGTGCCGAACACCGTCGTCCGCATCGAAGACGAGGGCGGTGCGGTACTGCCGATCGGAGAGATCGGCGAACTGGTCGTCCGTGGTCCACAGGTGGTGCGCGGTTACTGGAACAAGCCGGAGGAGAGTGCGTCGGCAATCCGTGACGGGTGGTTCCACACCGGCGACGTGGGGTTCATGGACGAAGCCGGCTGGTTCTACGTCGTCGACCGGAAGAAGGACATGATCATCGCTTCCGGCTACAAGGTGTGGCCACGCGAGGTTGAGGACGTTCTTGCTGAGCACCCCGCGGTCCGTGAGGCGGCAGTCGTCGGGATCGCCGACGAATACCGCGGTGAGACCGTGAAGGCGTTTGTCAGCCTCGTCGCGGGCGCCTCGGTGACGCCGGACGAACTGATCGATCACTGCAGGAAGCGGATGGCGGCGTACAAGTACCCCCGATCCGTGGTGCTTGTGGAGGAACTGCCCAAGACCGTCACCGGCAAGATCTTGCGACGGGAACTGCGCACGACCTCTTGATCGACAACGGCGGGCGGGCTACTTTCGGCCCGCCTGCTGTCTGATCGCGCACAGTTTCCGGTCGGCCGCGCCATCGGGGTAATGGAACAGTAATATGTGCTGAGTACCCACGGAGAAACGGGAGGCATCAGTGAGCAAGTTCGGACGTAAGAAGCAGCCGACGCCCAAGAGCTACCAGTGGCTGGCCATGACACTCATCGCGTTGTCGCTGTCCGTCTCGATCGGGATCGCCGCCAAACCCTCCTGAGGCTCCTCGGATCCGAAACTTGTAACCCTGCGTCCATCTACACATGGACAAATAGGTGCAATTCGGACGCTTAGCTGTTCTAACTTTCCTTCCGTCGTGCCACCTCGGCACCGACGGAGAGGACTCACACACCATGCGAAGCCCACGCTTCGGTTTGCTGGCGGCTGCCGGCGCGCTCGGACTCGTGCTTGTCACCAGTGGCGCTCAGTCCATCGCCACGGCGTCGCCCTTCAGCTCGCTCGACGCTGGTTCGAGTTCCGGCTCGGCCGAGGCCCCGGCGTCGACCGACGGCGGCTTCACGTCCAAGACGCCGTACTCCCCCGGCCAACGCATCGCCGACTATCAGGCTCCGCCGATTGGATACTCCCCGGTGTACACCGAAAGCGTTGCGCGCCACGGCTCCCGGGCACTGTCGAGCCTGAAGTACGACGACCTGAGCCTGCAGCTGTGGGAAATCGCCGAAGCCGAGAACGCATTGACTCCCGTCGGCAAGGAATTCGGCCCGGCGCTTCGTGATCTCATGGCCGCCAACAAGAAGCTGGGATACGGCAACCTCAGCGGACTCGGGGTCACCGAACATCGGCAACTCGGAGCGCGAGTCACCGAACGCCTCCCCCAACTGTTCGACGCCATCGCAGCGCAACAGGGCACCATCACGTTGACCTCGTCGGGTGTAGACCGTGCCGTGGACAGCGCCGAGAACTTCGCGCAGGGCCTGACCGGTGCGTTTCCGGCCGTCGCCGGCGATGTGGCCCCGGTGACGACGAATGCCGATCTCCTCTACTTCCACGACTCCGACGCAAATGCCGACTACAAGGACTACGAAGAGTCCGATCCTCGGCTGACGGCCGTCGACGACCAGATCGCCGATCTGCCGCCCACCCGCGAGGTCTCGCGGCACATGATGCTCAGGCTCTACTCGGAGGACTTCGTCAACCGCCTGAGCGCGGGTGAGTTCTCACTCGTCGACCGCGGCAAGGGTTCCAGCACGATCGACGACGAGGTCGACGCCGCGTACATGCTGTACAACACGTACATCATCACTCCCGGGATGGCCGAGGAAGGCAAGTGGAACTTCGAGCGGTTCATCGAACCCGCCGACGCGCAGTGGCTCGCGTACACGAACGACGCCGAAGACTTCTACGCCAAGGGCCCTGGCTTCAACGGTGAAGACGTCACCTACCGGATGGCTACCGTGCTCCGCGACGAATTTCTGCGCGGCTTGCGAGATCATGCGGGAGACGCCGTCGTACCTGGAGCGGACTTCCGGTTTGCACACGCAGAAACGATCATCCCCTTCGCCGCGCTCTTGAAACTGCCGGGAAGCACCGTCTCACAGGCCGAGGGTGATCTGTACACCTATGCGAACAATCCTTGGCGCGGAGCGCAGGTCAGCCCGATGGCCGCCAATGTTCAGTGGGATGTGTTCGCCGGACCGGACGGTAAGCGCCTCGTCCGAATGCTCTACAACGAGCGGGAGACAGCCTTCGCGTCCCCGTGCGCTCCGGTGAGCGCAGGAAGTTTCTTCTACACGCCTGACGAACTGACCCGCTGCCTACCGGAGATCTCACCGGCAGCCTGAGATCCGGCCACTCGGGATTCAGCCTGAGGACGACGAGGGCGCGCCCATGCCTGGTGCAATGCCAGCATGCGCGCCTTCTCCTCGTCTTTCATCAACAAGGCGTCGCAGATACGCAAAATGACCGGAGCCGAAACACCAACGGACGTACCTTGTTCCAACCGTTGGTAGTGGTTGAAACTGATGTCGGCGATCTGCGCGACATCACGCCGACTGAGGCCGTGCATGCGGCGAGCACCCTCGCATCGCATGCCGACCTTTTCGGGCGCAAGATTGTTTCGTTTCTCGACGAGCATCTGACTCATCAACTGACGCGCGCTAGACCCGTTCACGTCGCCACCCTTTTCCATCCCTGAAATATGCCTTCACCTAACATGTTTCAGAATATGGGATGGGACGGGCACGGCGGTATCTCCGAGATGACAGATAATCACGCGATACCGCCAACCTCGTGCCTGTTCAAGGTGTGACGATCAGGCTATGAACCTGCCGATCGTCGGATTCGACTGGCAGATGGGACTACTGCCCCAGTTGATCGAACCGAACGCCGTCGCAACGACATTGCCGACGCCGGTGTTCACCGTCGCGGAGAGGTACGGGTACGTCCCCACCAGGTCGACGATTCCGGACTTGCCGGTGTCGGTGTTGACCCACGCAACAGTGACCTGTCCGGCCGCCGGGACAGGCGCAGCTGCCGGGAACGAATCGAAGCGAATGTCGCCCTTGGCAATGGGCGGATTGGCCTCTGGTCCGGACTGGCCGGTGAGACCGGTCAACGAAGCCAGCGACCCCTGATTCGGACACCCGATGGTGACGGCGGCGCCGCCGAAAGGATGTGGCGGATCAGCCGAGGCGACTCCGGCGAACATGACGCTCGCGGCAATCGGTAGTCCGATGGCCGCGAAAACCCCGGCCGTGCGTGTGACGCTCATAGCTGCTCCTCGGGTCGACAACACTTTCCGGATACCCCTGGTACAACGCCCGAAACGAAGGAGAGTCGACTATTCAGGCCCACTAGACAACGCGTGTTGTCAGAACTACAGTCGGTGGTGCAGCTCACACCTACCTCTGCCGCGCGCAGACCAGTCCCAGGGAGTGTTCAGATGAAGCGCTACGACCTCCGCAGTCGTACGGATCGACTCGATCCCGAATCCGATTACGAAGAGATGTCGCGCATTCTCGCGGCGCAGGAGTTTCCCTGGGACATCAATCAAGCGCTCAGCTTCGCGCTGTTTCGTACGTATGCAGTCCCCTCCATCGGCAAGCTCCTCTTCTCCACGGGTGAGTTCACCGACAAGGTTCAGAAGCGCTACGACGACACGAGCCTGATCCTCGACGCCATCCTCGAGCACGGACTCAGCAGCACCGAAGGCCGAAAGAGCGTCCGTCGTATGAATCAGATGCACGGCTCGTACGACATCTCCAACGACGACATGCTCTACGTCCTGGCCACCTTCGTCGTCACGCCGGTCAGATGGCTCGACGCATACGGCTGGCGAAAGATGACCGACAACGAGATCCTCGGGTCGACGAACTACTATCGCCACCTGGGTCGGTACATGAACATCAAGGACACGCCTGACACTTACCAGGGGTTCGTCAAACTTCTCGACGACTATGAGCGCGAACACTTTTCATTCGACCCCGGCGCACGGGCCGTCGCCGATTCCACCCTCGAACTGATGTGTACCTTCCCGCCCAACAACCTGGCACCGAAGGCTCTGGTCAAGGGATTCGCATTCGCCCTCATGGACGATCACCTTCTCGACGCCTTCCACTACAAGCACCCGAGCACCACGATGCGCGTCGTCTCACGCGGAGCCCTGAAGGTCCGCGCACGTCTGCTGCGGTTCTTCCCGGTGCGAACGAAGCGGAAATTCGCTCGCGAACTCCCCAACATCCGCAGCTACCCGAACGGATACAAGGTCCAAGACCTCGGCACCTTCCCCGCCGGTTGTCCGGTCAAGCACCTCCAGGCGGACCAGCAAGCCAAAGCGTAATCGCGCTGGGATACTTGCACGGTGGCGCAACTCTGGATGCTCGAGGATCTCGAACCGTGACGCGACACCCCCATGCCTGGCGATACTTGCGAACCGACGACCTACTGGGCTAGTCCCGAAATGTTGGACCTTCCCGCCGAGGTGTGCTGCGAAATCGACGCACGCATCGAGACCGTGACAATCGACGGCCGCACTGAGCACATAGCCCAACTCGGGCACGGATTTACGACACTGATCGGCGACGATGTCGGAACCGTCGGCGAGACGCGGTTGAGAGGTTGCCTGGTGTGGGATCGCTACCTCTGGACTCGATACCGCACTCAGCCAACCGGGCGCGTGCGGGCGAAAGAGCGGCCCGGCTACCTCGTTCAACACGAAACACTCTTGACGACAATTCATTCCGGTCTCTTCAACGTCGTCTTCGACGGGCCGACGGTGTACTGCGAGACGGGTCAGGTCCCCACAGATTTCGGCGTCCGCTGGAACACGCTGGTAGTCGAACTCGAGACTTGAAAGTGATCGGGCGTCAGTGCCAATACGGCGGAACGATATCCGGGTCGTCGAGCACGGCGTCGATCCGCGAATCGGCCACAATTCGAATGATCGCTTCCTCGGGGGCGGCGATAATCGCGAAATGTGGATCGACATCATTGGTTATGCACCACGCATGATCAGCCGGCCAGATGAAGGCCGGATCAGGGGAAGAACCCCACGGCCAACGAGCTGGGTCTTCCACGCTCCAATCGGCGTAGTCGGCAAGCGTTCCACGAAAGAGCCAGTAGTCACGATTGGGGATCTCGAACCGCGGAACATCATCACCGACTGCCGACCCCAACCCTGTCCACATGCAGAAATAGCACTCGTCGGGTGTGGTTGTGTAACTGGATAACACATCCAAGGCAAAGCCGATCAGCACTTTCTCTTCCGGCCCGGTTTGATCGAAATCGACGTCATTGGATTTCTGGCCGGGAAAGCTCGGATCTGGGATGAACCGTAAGCGCGCATACTTCGGAAATCCGATCGGGCCGCGCCCTGCCAACTGATACCAAGGCAAATCCTGATCGACCAGCCAATCGGTAGCCGCCAGATCGGTGCACAATGTCAGACCTGTGCTGAGCTGAATCGCCTTTCTCATGCCTGAATGAGGGAGGAGTCTCGACCCGCACGACGCAGGGTGATCAATTCGTAGTCTGTCTCGGCGTCGTGTCGACGCCCCACTTCTTCGAAGTCCATCAGCGCATAGAACCTGCGGGCCCGATCGTTGAGGGTGTAAACCTCGAGTGTCACCTCGCCGTGCATGGTGGTGGCATGTTCGACCAACGCCCGCCCGATCCCCAACCCTTGTGATGCCGGCGCGACGAACAGTCCCCCGATTTCGGAGCCGATCATTCCCAACAGGCCAACGACTTCGGAGCTGTGCTCAGCCACCCAATTATCGGCCTGAATCAGATAGACCTCTCGCATCTTCTGCTCCCGTTCGCCCGTTCCCTCACCCGCAAGGAACGGATGAGCTTCGCGGGCGGCACGGGACCACAGGTCGACGACCACATCCTCATCCGAGGGCTGGTAACGGCGAATGATCAGATCCTGGTTCACAATCCGACCATACCCTCCGCCATCAGAGCACTTGCTGGCGCCGAAAGTGACCAATTCGCGAATCTACGCATGACGGCCCCGACGTAATCAGCGGGAACAATTCCATTCGTTGCCGCTCCGCAGTTACTGCATTGTGCAAAGGTTATCCGATGACTAAGGGTGATCCGATGACGGACGGTGGGGGCCCGGCATCTTGGTGGAAGGTGACAGCGATTGTCACCGCAGTGCTTGTCGCCCTCACGTGCGGCGTCATCGTGTGGTCCTTCATGCCGCCAGTTGTGTACTTTCCATTCTTTGCGCTCGCCGCGTCAGTCTTGCTCGGCTTGGGTGGAGTGTGGTTGATACTCAGCCTGATTGGTTGGATGAAGTACAA
The DNA here is from genome assembly GCF_030056735.1 of Rhodococcus sp. IEGM 1409. Taxonomy (GTDB): domain Bacteria; phylum Actinomycetota; class Actinomycetes; order Mycobacteriales; family Mycobacteriaceae; genus Rhodococcus_F. The sequence continues at coordinate 218,789 of NZ_JASHKN010000007.1, read as the reverse complement.
AACACTGCGTTTGAGCACGATCGCGCCGGTGATAGTCCTCGTCACCGGCGCGCTCGTGACATTGTCCGTCCCTTCGCGTGTTGCGTTTGCATTGTCGAAAGATTCGCTCGAAGCAGTGGCCGCGGATTGCCAGAAGTCGATGGACGACCGAACAATTGGCGTCTACCGGGTCCTACAGATCTGGCCCGACGGCAACGGGTGCCGCTTCCACATCGAGGGTGGCCTCATCGATTCGATCGGATTGGCGTATTTACCGGACGGCGCACCATATCTCGGCAAGCCCCGCCATGACGGCGACATCGGCTACCAGGAGTTCGACGGCGACTGGTACTCGTTTGTTCAACGGTTTTAACAGCGTGAAACTAGCCGACCAGCTTTGCCTTCAGAAGCGCGATCGTGTCCGGAGTGAGTCCGAGACCTTCGGTAAGATAACCGTCGACGGTTCCGTAGTCGCTGACGATCTGCGCGAGACCTGCCTCCAGGTACGACGCGTCGACACCGAGAGCGGGCTCTAGATTGGTCGCCACCTGCGGGCTCAATGCCTGAGAGATCTGCGCGAGAATTTTCTGGTTGGTCGCCTGAAGGTACGTGTTGCTCAACAGATAGTCGTCCATGATCGTCTGCGCGGGGACACCGGCGATGGACTGCAGCAGCATCGCGGTCCATCCGGTGCGGTCCTTGCCCGAGGTGCAATGGAACAACTGCACGCCGTCACTCGCAGCGATGTCCGAGAGAACCTGCTTGAAGCCGGCGCGGCGCACGGGATCGGTGACAAAACTGCGGTTGGTATCGACCAAGAACTGCTTGGCCTCTTCCGGCGACTTGATCGTTGTGGCGAGCTGCGTGAGATCCTTGAACTCGATGGGGATGTTCGTGTACGTCACGCCGTCCGGGAGCTTGTCTGCGCCACCGATGAACGGGTTGGAGATCTCGGCTGCACCGCGCAGGTCATAGGCATCGGCTAGTCCGAGGCTGGTGAGTGTCGTCTTGTCGGCGTCGCTGGTCGCGGTCAGCGCATTGGACCGGTAGATGACGCCGCGCTTGAGGTGCGAGCCGTCTGCGGTGGCATACCCCCTACCCTCGTTGCCTGCAATATCACGAAAGTTGGCTACGGAGGCCAAGTTCGGCGTCGGCGCGAGCACCGGATCGAGTGAGCCGAGATCGACTGATCCCGTGTTCAGAGAACCCACGTCGAGCGGGATTGCCGTAGCGGGAGCGGCAAACAACAGACCTCCGGTGACAACAAGTGCGGCGGCCTTCGCAGTGCGAGCGAACAACATTCGTGTGCGTGTGGACATGTGGCAGTACCTCTCTCTGTAGTTCGGTGATCTGTAGTTCGGTGATCTGTAGTTCGGTGATCTGAAGTCAGGGCGCAACGTCACCGATGCCGGTAAATCCGTATCGCTGGTGAGGTCCGATGACTGCTACCTCGAACAGACCGGCCCCGGTGCGGGTTACGCCGTCCTCAACGAGGGTGAACCGGGCCAAGTTGTCGACCGGGCACAGCATCTTCTTCCACGGTTCGATGTCCGAAACCTTCTCTCGCAGGCCTTGAACCACCAGTTCGCCCTGCCACATCCCGTGGCGCCAATCCTGCTCGAGTCCGTAGCCCGTGCCGACACCGATGTAGTTGGGCAAAATCGGTTCGCAGGTGATCTCCAGAATGTGATCAGGCTCGCCCGGTGCACCGGGGCGCCGGAAGTACAGAGTGCCGCTCTTCACCTCGCGTGTACCGGAAATGAAGGTGAGCTGGTGATCCGGTCGACCCAACCACTCCGGCTCCCGCGAGCGGTCCGCCCAGACGCGGGTCGCATCCTCGAGGATTCGGCGACCCTGCTGATCTTCTTGAACGACTGTGACGACGGTGAAGTCGCCGAATTGCATGATCGAGTAGATCCAGAAGAAGTTCTGACTGCCGGCTATCGTCGGATCTGCTTTGCGCCCTGGAGGTTCCGCTTCACCGACCGGCCGAACACCCCAAGATCGGTCGCGGTTGCCCCGCCACGTCTCCGGATTGACGGGGATGACGTCGCCGTCGACGGTGAGGGATCCGGACCACGTGCCTGTCTGCACGAATCGTTGGGTGTCGAAGGTGACTCGTTCCAGCTGACGATGGAAATGTCTGGCCTCGAGATTGGCCGGACCGTCGGACTCGAAGGTGAGGTCGAAGCTCAAGTCCGGCGCCTCGGGGCTCGGGTCCAACATCACACGTAGGCGGTGCAGACCCTCGATGATTTCGATTCGCAGCGGGCCTACGGACAGGTCCATTCGGTCGTCACCCAAGGCGCGGGATGCTCGGAAGACGATATGGTCCTCACCGCGCCGAAGAACCGCAAAGCCGTCGCACACACCGAGATTGGGGTACTGACCGAGACCGATGATGAGAAACAGCGGCTCGGCGGCGCCGTCGACGCCGGCATGGCAGTTGAAGTAGTAGCGATCGTAGAAGTTTCGATCCGAGGTGCCCACGTGGCGGATGGTCTCGGCGATCTGATGTACCGGGTAGTCGTCGAGCGGGGACAGTGTCATCGTGCTTCTCCTGTTGCGACCGGCACTGTTGTGAGCGGCGCTGTTGTGAGCGACTCCCAATAGGTGCCGTCGAGCATGGCTTCGAGTGTCTTTCGGTGCAGGATCATCTCGTCCGGGTTCTCGGGGAGTTCGGCCTGACCGAAAGCCACTGCGCGGCTTTGGACTCGGAACATGATCACCGCATGCCGCAGCGCGGCGTACACGATGTAGAAATCGAGATCCACAACTTGGTGGCCGGTCAGAGACCGGTAGGCATCGGCCACGTCCTCGCGACGCAGGAAGTCCGGCATTCCGGGGAGGCCGGCCATGGCCGCAAGATCCTCGAAGAACCTGTGCTGGAAGATCATCCAGCCGAGGTCGAGCTCACGCGGCCCCAGGGTAGCCATCTCCCAGTCGAGGACCGCCACCGGTTCGAAGTCACGGTAGATGATGTTTCCGATCCGCGAGTCACCCCAACTGAGCACGGCTGCACCGGCATCGGCGGGAAAGTTCGTCTCGATCCAGTCGAAACCGCGCTCGATCAACGGGGATTCTGGTCCGTCGGCGGTTGCCCACTCGTAATAGCGTCGCTGCTCTTCGAGGTGCGCGCGAAGTGCCTCTGTGCCAGTCGGTTCGGCACCGTCGCGGCACAATTCGGGGAGAGCCAGGTGCGGATCAGCCATAGCGTGCAACTCCGCGAGCACGCGGACCGATGACTGCTGGAGTCGAGAACAGTCGTCGGCTGAAGCTTCCGAGAGCCAGGATCCGAACGTGTACGGCATGACGTCGGGCGGGATTTCGCCGTCGCGGCGCTCCATCACGAAGAACTCGCCGCCGAGCGCGTCCGGGTTGCTCTCGGACCAGTACACCCGCGGGATCGGCACCGATGTGTGAGCGGCGACGGCGCTCATGACCTGAAACTGCTGGTCCAGATTGTACGACGGGAAGATCGGTACCGCACTGTCTCGCGGGGCGATACGGGCGACAAGGCGGTGCTCGCCCCGAATCCCGCCCTCGATCCACGTCGCATCGAAGAGCACAGTTTCGTTGGACATGCCGTTCGCGGCCGGCACCTCGACCGAGGTCACGGAAGGTTTCGAGCCTCGCCACAGCACGGTTGCGAGCCAGCTTTCGAGGTTGCGCCGCATCTCGGTCGGGTCGTTGCGGGATTCGCCGGGTCTGGCAAATTCGGCGTAGTCGGGATTCTCGCCTGAAGTTTCTGTTTCGGTTCGAAGGTTCATCACCACTCCTCGTGGTTCGGTGGCGCCGATGCGCACGTGCCGATAGTCGATACAATATGTATCGACTAAAGCCGTGACAGAATGTAACGGCCATAACAGCGATACCGCAAGGGATTTGCCGAAAATGTCCAAAGATTCCGAAACTCAGCACCGCCTGGGCCCGCAGCGAAACCCTGCAATCGACGAGGCAGTACTGGACGCGACCAGGCAACTGTTGGAGGAAAAGGGGTATGCAGGCACATCCATCGACGCCATAGCCACCCGTGCGGGAGTGGGGCGCCCGGCGATCTATCGTCGGTGGCCGTCGAAGGCGCACATCGTCAACGACGCGATCTATCCGGTACTCGACGTCGAACAGGGCGCGGACATCGACACCGAACTCGGCACCGAAGGCACGATCGCGGATCAGATCCGCGCGCTGGTGCACGGCGCGGTTGCTCTGTTCGCAGCTCCTGCCACGCGGGCCGCTGCACCCGGGCTGATGAGCGAGGTGCGAACAAACGCGGAATTGCGTGAGGTTCTGGTGGTGCGGCAACTGGCCGGTGTCCGCGTCGAGCTGAACCGTCGACTGGAAGCGGCGAGGGAGCGAGGCGACATCCGAAACGGCGTCGACGCCGACGCTCTCCTCGACATCATGGCGGGTGCGGCCATCTTCGCGATGTCGGTTCGGGACGTCCCAGACCCGGGACCGTTCGCCGACTCACTCGCCGACATAGTGCTGAACGGCATACTCCCCGACGACCACTGAACCGTTGGTTTGCTCTGCCATACACGGAACGATGGACATAGGCATGGTCTGGACCAACTGGCAGCTCGCTCAGTGTTCATCCATCGACGTCCATCCATCGAGTGGGACAGCCTGTCGCTGCCTCACTTCTGCGATGTATTCACGGATGGCGTCGCGGTTTTTCACGAGAAAGCTGATCTTCTCGTCAAGTCCCGACTCCTCCGCCTCGAGCATCGACAGCATCTCCGGTGTCACATCGCTCATGTGAATGACGCGTTCCTGGTCCAGGCAAGGAAGGATCTGCCGGATCACTCGCGTCGGGAAACCCATGTCCAACAACCCACGTATCTGAAAAACCCGGTCAACCATTCGTTCGTCGTAGTCGCGGTAACTGTTTTCGGATCGTCTCGGAGCAATCAAGCTTTGCTCCTCGTAATACCGCAAGAGTCGGCGGGACACCCGTGTCGCTTCTGACAGCTCGCCGATCTTCATGTGGTCGCCGATGTTTCGAGCGACGCTGTCTGGAGTCGCTCTCGCAACGTGCGCACCCGGGTGCTGGTCCCGAAGACAGTGGCAAGCTGTTCGAGGACAAGTGGGATGTCCCAGCCGTTCACCGCCGGCCGCAGTCGCACACCGTGTGCGCCAGCGGATACGAGTTCGTCGATCCGGTGGATCAATTCACCTACAGAACCGACAAAAATGTCGGTGTCGGACGAATACGGTGCTCCTGACAACTTGTCGAGGGCACGCTTCTGCTGCACGGCCTCGAAGTGGGTCGTGCCGAGGAAAACCACGAGATCCACCAGGATCACCAGCGGCTCATCGATCAAATTTCTCTGCACTGCAACACATTCAGCATTGACAGCGTCGAGAACATCGCCGATGGTGACGCCATTTACACTCGGAGTGGGTGTCACCAGGATGGCATCAGCCGACGCAGCCGCCAACCGATAAGGAACTTGGGCGTGATGCGCGAGCGCGAGAACGACAGGTTTCAAACCTTCGGCGACAGGGACGGCGAGTGGCCCGGCGACCTCGAAAGTCGTTGTCACAATCGACTTGTCAGAGATCTTGTCGATATCGACAAATCGGCCATCGGCGCCTTCTTGGAGTGCACCTTCCGACCATGTCGACCACAATCCTCGGAGTATTTCGATCGACGCGGTTGCGCTCGAGAAGACCGGTTCCAGTCGGGTTCCAATCCGTTCGGGGAAGTAGATGTCGGACTCTCTCAGCTCCGGCACGGGTTGCGGGCGAACGAAATGACGTCTGTCGATGCTTCGCGAAGTAATCTGGGCGCGGAGGCCGACTCGGCCCCCGCTCAAGAGATTGAGCGATGCGATTTCGGTGGCGATACTGTACGGCTCACTGTGAGTCAGGTTTCTCGCGGCGATCACGCCGAGTCTCTGCGTCCCGAAAACAGCCAGTGCCGTCAGCGCTACCGGCGACAACCGACCACGGACCTGGTCTTCCTTGTCATCGATTCTCCTGAAGTCCGACGACTGTAACCCAATCGATTCTTCGAAAGTGACAAAATCGACAACAGATGCATCAATGTCGCGCAACAACTCCGACCAGTAATGAGCAGTGAAGAGATCGGACGGGGCATGCCCCTGCAATCGCCATGCCGCTGGATGCCAGCCGGCTGGTTCCAGCGCGATACCGATGACCGGTGACCGATGGATCGGCGGCGTTTGGATCGACGGCGTTGCGTTCATGCGTGTGCCTGACCTTCCTGATGGATTTGGGCAGGTGATCGGAACCCGTCGCCGCGTGCGGTCCACATGATCACCACTGAGAGCAGGGCGAGTGTGACCGTCCACCACGGGAGAGATCGAGCACCGTTGAGAGACAACAGAACTCCACCCATCACTGCACCTGCTGCCATGGCACCGTTCCACAACGTCGTGAGAACCGCTTGAGCCTCGTCTGCGTGTGAGCCCGCAGCAACCGCTGCCGAGGTTTGCAACAGAGTCGGAATTCCACCCCACCCCAATCCCCATACGGCAGCTGCTATGTAGACGAGCAGCGCATCCTTCGTGATGACTGCCAGTACAGTTGCGGCGACCGAAATCAGGACGGCGCCGACAAAGGCAAAGGTCCGTAGTCGCGTGTAGATTTGTTTGCCCACAACAACAATGCTGATCAGACATGCCACTCCGAAGGTCAAAAGAACGAGGTCATTGTCATCTCCCATTCCGATCGACTCGAGGAACGGAGCGATGTACGCATACAGGATGGTGTGGCCCAACACCACGGTGAACGTCACGATCAGAACTGCGTCGACACCGGGAATGCGCGCCGCCTCGAACATGCTTCGCTGTTTACGGTCGCGGGGCCGACCTGGACGATCGGGAACCGACACCGCGATTGCAACGAGTAGCACAACAGCCAGTATCGACATGAGATAGAACGGTGCCCGCCACCCGGTAGCGTTGCCCAAGTATGTCCCGAACGGAACGCCGAGCGCGAGAGCGAGCGGAATTCCCGCCATCGCGAACGCGATGGCGCGACCCTCGAGATGTTTCGGGGCAAGACTTCTGGCGTATCCGGCGAGCAATGCCCAGGCGATACCTGCAGCAACTCCCGCAATGAACCGGGCGGTCATCGTCAGAAGATAGTCGGAAGAAAATGCAGTGACCGTGTTGGCGAACGCAAACCCGAGAATCGAGTTCAGCAGTAACGCCTTTCGCGACCAAGACGCCGTCGCTGCGACCAGGGGAATTGTCGTCAGGGCCGTCCCCAGCGCGTAGATCATGATCGTCTGCCCGGCGGCTGATTCACTGACATCGAGACCTTCACTCATTGCCGGCAACACTCCCGCTGGGAGGGTTTCCGTCAGGCTGGTGATGAAGACGGACGCGAACAACGCCAGCAGGGGAACGAACGGGAGTGTGGCCCTACGATCCTGTTGCGCGGGATCCTGTTCCGTAAGGCCCTGTTTCACTCCTGATGTGTGGTGCTCTGAATCGATGTCGTCTGCCATGAAACGATTGTCAACCTTCACATCAATGTGAAGGTCAAGCCCTGCCCGGAGATCGGATCGCGAATCAATCAATCTGATGCCGTGCAGGTTTGGTTCGTCCAGCCGAGGAACTGCCCATGTCCACCGGCTAGTCCCTGGGGTGTGCCGTCAAGAGAGACAACAAACTTGCCGCGGCGCACCTCTGGTGATTCCGTCAATTGGGCGTCGATTTCGGGCAGAACACCAAGACCTTCGTTGGCTATCCAGTGACATGGCAGACCGCGAACTGTGTGGACGAATTCCGCCCTGGCAGTGGGGGTTAGATAGTTGAGGACGGCGCTGTGAAAGACGACGATCGTTGTGCCGAGTGGCGCACGCTCGACGAGATCAGCCACAGCAGACGTGAGATCTCCACGAACCAGATGAGGCGGATCCACACGGGCGAGGGCAGCTGCGTCGCGCAATCGCCAACGGCGGTGGTCCTGTTCCGGCCACACAAGACTCTCCAACCATCTCATGTCGTCGGTGTCGCCTACACCGAGTGGATTCAGGTCGATGCCCGCCCGATACACCACGTCTGGGACTCTCTCCGGAATCGGCGGACTGCCAGTCGTCGCACACTCCAGCAGAACGGTGGACGGACCATCGACTGGATGCAGGTACTTTTCGCCGTCGTAGAGATAGCTGTAGCGGTCCGGATAAAGGCACAGGCCCGCCGAAGCACCGACTTCGATAAGCGAGAGTGGGCCCTTCAACAACCCGAGGACGGGAAGCAACACGGCAGCGCGGCCTGCTTCATTGGTCTGCGTAGTCCGGGTCCGCGCGAGTTGTTCCACCTCGGACCAGTTCTCGCTCAGCCACCGGCGAAACGACGCGTACGGCGCGACCGGGGCACCGAGGTGGCGGCTCGCCCCGAATATCAGGTTGGGTTGCCTGCGGGGTTCTGGAAGTCGATCGATCAGAGCGAGGACTGCTGGATCCTCCGACACGCCGAGGCCCCATTCTTCGTAGATCGCGGAGTTCCCTCGAGCCTCCACTTCCGCGAACGATCGGTACCAACGCGATGTGTCCACCGTCGATGTCTACCGGATGACGTGTGGTGCGGAAAGGTTTTCGATCACGCCGACGCGTAACTCGTAGACGTCCCCACGTCAGGCGTACGGGCCTCAGAACCCTCCCCCGACGACAACTAGGCGCGAACCCCGCCGACTATCCTGTGGGGCATGACCGAGCCTGTAGCGACCGCTGACCTTGCCGACGAGATCGGACCCGACATCCGTAGCTGCGACACGCAGTTCACCCAGTTCGGTGGACGTGAGGTTTTTGCCGGCCCCATCACCACCGTCAAGTGCTTCCAGGACAACCTGCTCGTGAAGCAGACCCTCAGCGAACCGGGCAACGGCGGAGTCCTCGTCGTCGACGGTGACGCAAGCATCCACACCGCTCTGGTCGGCGACATCATCGCCGGCCGCGGCGTCGACAACGGCTGGGCCGGCGTCATCGTCAACGGAGCTGTCCGCGACTCGGCGATCCTGCGCACCCTCGACATCGGCGTCAAGGCACTGGGCACCAACCCGCGCAAGAGCACTCAGACCGGCTCAGGTGAGAAGAACGTGCCGGTCGAAATCGGCGGCGTCACCTTCAACCCCGGCGAGATTGTCTACAGCGACCAGGACGGCGTCGTAGTTCGCGAAAGCTAGTAGCGGGTCGCGGGATCAGGCGGGGGCTTCCACTTTGGCGGCCATCCCGCCGATCTCGACGACATCACCGTCACGGAGCTGACGGCCACGGCGATCTTCGACCTCACCGTTGACCGAAACCATGCCGTCGGCGATCACTTCCTTGGCCTCCGCGCCCGATTCGATGAGGTTCGCGAGCTTGAGAAACTGACCGAGCCGAATCATTTCGTCGCGGATGGGTACTGCTGGAATGTTGTCGGTCATGTCAATCATCTTCCTCCTGCCACAAAACTGGACACGACAGACCACACTTGGCGTGAGGATCTGATCGACCGGTAGGAGAGGAAGCTCGATGGCACCATTGACCGAGGTATCGGACACCACTGCAGAGTTGGTGGAATCGCCACCCGAAAATCCGCGCCAGGCGCGTCGATTCCGCAAAGGGCGGTTCAGTCAGGTCCCTCATATCTCGGGATTGATCCTCGGAGTCTTCTCCGTAATGGTGTTCCTGTGGAGCATCTCGCCGGTTCTGCGTCACATCGTTCGGGTTCCGCGCGAATACATCGACAATTACTACTTCGACGCACCGGATACGAGCCTGTCGTGGGCGCTCGTCGTCGCCCTGCTCGCCGCGGCCCTCGCGAGCCGCAAGCGCATCGCCTGGTGGCTGTTGACGATCTACCTGTCACTGATCACCCTCACCAACATCGCCTCCGCGATCGTCGACAAGAACCCGAACAACGCCGTGGCCGTTGTGGTTTTGCTGATCGTGATCGGAATCCTGATCGCCGCGAGGCCCGAGTTCTACACACGCGTACGACGCGGCGCCGGCTGGAAAGCTCTCGGCGTACTGATCGGCGGCATGGCTGTCGCGACCTTGATCGGTTGGGGCCTGGTCGAACTCTTCCCAGGTGACCTGCCGCAGAACCAACGATTCCTGTGGGCTCTGAACCGCGTCACCGCCGCGGCATCGGTCGACAACGAGGTGTTCGACGGTCATCCACGCGTCTTCGTCAACACGATCCTCGGTCTCCTCGGCGCCATCGCGCTACTCGCCGCCGTCATGACGCTCTTCCGCGCGCAACGCTCCAACAACGCCCTCACCGGAAACGACGAGTCCGCGATCCGCGGGTTGATCCAGAACTTCGGTGCCGACGACTCGCTCGCCTACTTCGCCACCCGCCGCGACAAGGCCGTCATCTTCGCGCCGAGCGGCAAGGCCGCGATCACGTACCGCGTCGAGATCGGCGTCTGCCTCGCCAGCGGAGATCCCATCGGCGATCCCGAAGCCTGGCCGCACGCCATCGAAGCGTGGCAGGGGCTCGCGTCGCAGTACGGCTGGGCGACTGCCGTCATGGGCGCCAGCGAAACCGGAGCGACGGCATACAAGAAGGCCGGCTTGAGCGTCCTGCAACTCGGCGACGAAGCGATCCTGCGTACCCGCGAGTTCAACCTCAACGGACGCGACATGCGGCCGGTCCGTCAGGCCGTCACCCGCGTGAGGCGCCATGGCGTCACCGTCCGGATGCGACGCCATCGCGACATCCCGCCGGAGGACATGGCGGCCGTCATCATCCGCGCCGACGACTGGCGCGACACCGACACCGAGCGCGGCTTCTCCATGGCGCTCGGCCGACTGGGCGATCACCTCGACGGCGACTGCCTCCTCGTCGAAGCCGTCATGGGTGAAGGCACCGAGGACGAAAGCGTCGTCGGCATGCTCTCGCTCGTGCCGTGGGGACCGAACGGGGTGTCACTCGACCTGATGCGCCGCAAGCCGACTGCGCCCAACGGCGTCATCGAATTGATGGTCTCGGAGTTGGCCACACGTTCGGACGAGATCGGCGTCGTACGGGTCTCGCTCAACTTCGCCGTGTTCCGCTCGGTGTTCGAGGAAGGTTCGCGCATCGGCGCCGGCCCGATCCTCCGCATTTGGCGTTCGGTGCTCGTCTTCTTCTCGCGCTGGTGGCAGCTCGAGGCGCTGTACCGCTCGAATGTGAAGTACCAGCCTGATTGGGAGCCACGCTTCCTGTGCTTCGAGGACAACCGCGAACTGCCGCGCGTCGGATTTGCGTCGGCCATCGCCGAAGGCTTTGTGGTGCTGCCCAGTTTCGGGCGCAAGTCGAGCCAGGTCGTCAAACACACCGGCACGCATGTGGCGGTGCCGGCAGCTCTGGTGACGTCCGAAGGACTGCATGCCGACGGCAGCCCGCCGGACTCGGCGCCGTCGTTCACGACCAACGGTCCGCGTCGACCCGAGCAGGTCCGCGTGCGCATGAACAAGCTCGCGCAACTGGCCGACGAAGGAATCGCCGCGTACCCCGTCGCGTATCCGCCGACGCACACGATCGCTGCCGCAGCGAAGTCACCGGAGGGCACCCGTGTGCGAATCGCGGGACGCCTCCTGCGAGTTCGCGACTACGGCGGAGTCGTGTTCACGGACGTACGCGACTGGTCAGGCGACATTCAGGTCCTGGTCGACCAGGACAACGTCGGCCGCGAGAAGTTGGCGGAGTTCGCCGCCGAGTTCGATCTCGGTGACCTGATCGAAGTCAGCGGAACCATCGGACGCAGCCGCAAGGGCGAGCTGTCGCTCATCGCCGTCGAATGGCGCATGAACGGCAAGTGCCTGCACCCGCTGCCGGACAAGTGGAAAGGCCTCTCGGATCCCGAGACCCGTGTCCGCCAGCGGTACCTCGACATCGCTCTCAATCCGAAGGCCCGCGAACTGCTCGAGGCCCGAAGCGCTGTCGTGAAGTCGCTGCGCGATTCACTCGGTGGTCGCGGATACCTCGAAGTCGAGACCCCGATCCTGCAGCAGGTGCACGGCGGCGCGAACGCCGCTCCGTTCCTGACACACATCAACGCGTACAACCTCGACCTCTATCTCCGCATCGCACCCGAGCTGTACCTGAAGCGGCTGTGCGTTGCGGGTATGGAGAAGGTGTTCGAGATCGGCCGAGTGTTCCGTAACGAGGGCGTCGACTTCAAACACAATCCCGAGTTCACGATCCTCGAGGCTTACGAGGCACACAGCGACTACGAGGGCATGATGCGGATGTGCCGCGAACTGATCCAGGCAGCGGCCGTCGCAGCGTTCGGTCGCGAGATCATCATGCGACCCGGCCCGGACGGCGAATTGGTCGAGGTCGACATCTCCGGTGAGTGGCCGGTGAAGACGATGCACGGCGCCGTCGCCGAAAAACTTGGTGTCGACGTCTCCCCCGAGACGAGTCTCGAAGACCTACAGAAGTTGTGCGACGCCCACGAGATCCCGTACCAGTCAAGCTGGGATACCGGCGCCATTGCCCAGGAAATGTACGAGCACCTGGTCGAGGACTACACGGAGTTCCCGACCTTCTACACCAACTTCCCCACCTCGATGTCGCCGCTCACCCGGCCGCACCGCAGCATCCCCGGCGTCGCCGAGAAGTGGGACCTGGTGGCGTGGGGTGTCGAACTCGGAACCGCGTACAGCGAGCTGACGGACCCGGTGGATCAGCGCAACCGGCTCACCGAGCAGTCGATGCTCGCGGCGGGCGGCGACCCCGAGGCGATGGAATTGGACGAGGACTTCCTCCAGGCTCTCGAACACGCGATGCCGCCGACGGGTGGTCTCGGGATGGGCGTCGACCGAATCGTCATGTTGATCACGGGTGGCAGCATCCGCGAGACGCTGGCCTTCCCCCTCGCGAAACCGCGCCAGTAGTCCGGATTCTCGCGTGCCGGAATTGTTCCACGTGAAACCACCGGGCGAGATCTTGCAGGTCGGCGAGAGCCGACTGCATGTTCTTGCCGAAGGCGACGGCCCCGTCGTCGTCCTGTGCGGCGGGCTGGCGGGCAACTGGTTCGACTGGGATGACTGCGCACGTCATCTCCAGTCGGACCACACCGTTGTCCGGTTCGATCGCCCGGGTTTCGGACTCAGTGAGCCGTCTTCCGAAGTGCCGACCGTGCACGGTGAAGCTCAGCGGATCCTCGATGTTCTCGACGCTTTGGGGTTGGCGGGGCCGGCCGTGGTGGTCGGCCACTCCATCGCCGGTTTCTACGTCGAAGGCTTCGCGCGCCTGTTCTCCGATCGGGCAGCGGGCATGCTTCTCCTCGATTCCAGTGCCGAGAAGGAGCCGAAACGCCTTTTCCCGCGCGACCTACTGCTGATCGCCTCCCGGGCCGCCGCGGCCTCGTTCAGCACTACCGGGTTGCAACGACTCCTCGGCACCACGACGCGCAAGATTCTCAACCAGTCGGTGCCACCGAGCGGATCCTCGGACGCGACGCTCGAATGGGTCCGGAAAATCTACCGCGAACCTCATTATCTGGAAGCGGCGATGATCGAATACGTCGCATACACCGATATGGCGTTGGAGCTCACCGCTTTACGACGGTCGAGCACACACCCGCTGCCCGACATCGACCTCAGCGTCGTTGCCGCTCACACGGGCCACACCACTCCCTGGTCCATCGCCTGGATGGCGAAGCAGCAGAAACTCGCCACCTACCTCGGCGGGAGTTTTCACGTTTTGCGTCCGGCGCATCACCACGCCATGATCGATCAGCCCGAGGAGTTGGCGGACTTGATTCGGCGTCTCACGCACCCGAGCCGTCGAGAATGACGCTCAACGTACAACTCGGACAGTAGCCGGATCATTGCTAGTCTCGGACAGCTTCTGCTTTCTACGACAGGCTGACCATGGACCGTTCGACACGTCGGGTGCGCTCGTGCCTGATTTTCGTGGCGATCCTCGTTGTCGCCCTGGCGGGCATCGCTGCCCGTCCGCCCGGGTTTCTGTCGACCTTCTGGCCCGCCAACGCGATCCTTCTGGGCGTTCTCCTTCGTAACCCACGCTCGTTTGCGCCGATCGGACGGGCTGTCGGCGGCGCCGCGCTGCTGACGGCGGATCTCGCGACCGGAAGTTCGGTGCAGCGGGCCTTCGAATTGAATGCGATCAATCTGGTCGGGGTGACGACGGGATTGATCGCCGCGAACTTGCTCGGCTGCGTTCCGAGGCGGATCCCCGAGACGAAGTACACAACCAGAATCGTCCTCGTCTCGGTTCTGGCATCTCTGACGGCCGGGTCCGCCAGTGCACTTCGCACTCAACTCCACGAAGGAAGCGGTGCGGCAACGGAATTGGGGGGGTGGTTCTTCGCCGACCTGTGTACGTATCTGATCGTGTTGCCGATCGTTCTTTCAGCACCGGTGCTCGAACACATTCGTGGGACTTTCGGGCCGTCCGTGCGGCAGAGTCTGCGACTGAGACGGCTCGCACAGATCCTCGCACCACTGGCCGCACTGCTGGTCTGTCTGCCACTCGCCTTGGAAGTTCAGGGAGCCCTTGCGCTGCTGCTGCCGATGCCGGCGCTCCTGTGGTGCGCAATGCGGGTCTCGCTGTTCAGCACTTCGCTCCTGGCAGCCGGATGGAGCGCGTGGGCCCTGGTCATGGCGGGTAGGGGACGCCTGGCACTCGCTGATCCGGTTCACCTACTGAGCGAGGGCGTGACCACCCGGATCTCCGTCATCTTGATGGCGCTCTCCCCCATCGCCGTGGCCGTCGCCACGGGAGCGCAGCGGCGCGCTGAGCGAGAACTCCAACGCATCGCCGAATGCGACGCCCTGACCGGAACGCTGAGCCGACACGCGTTCTGGACCCGGTCGCAGGAACTCCTCGACACCCAGCACACAGCGCAGCGATCGATCGCCGTCATGATGCTCGATCTCGACCGCTTCAAATCGATCAACGACAACCTCGGCCACCTCGCCGGCGATTCGGTCCTCGAACAGTTCGGAACCACCATCCTTGCCACCACCGAAGGGCTGGGACTCTCCGGTCGCCTGGGTGGTGAGGAATTTGCCGTCGCCGTCGCCGACTGCACCTTCGAGGAAGCCGTCCAGCTCGCGGAGCGCATCAGAGAGGCGCAAGAGGCGCACTCACGATCGATTCGCGGTTTCGCGGGCACCGTCAGTATCGGCGTCGCCTGGGTCGACCGTGCGATGCCGGACATGGAGACCTTGCTCGACATTGCCGACAACGCGATGTACCAGGCAAAGCGCGAAGGACGAAACCTCGTGGTGGCGTTCGATCTCTACATGGCAAGGTGACGTAGGTGCAACTACTCCTGATCCGACACGCGCTCCCCGAACTGGCCGAGGTCACCGAAGGCCGCGCCGATCCCTCGCTGACCGACGAAGGCCGTGCCCAGGCGCTTCGGCTGCCCGCAGCACTGGCACCGTACCGGATCACCGGACTCTTCAGCAGCCCGCAGAAGCGCGCACTCGAGACCGCGGCCCCGGTAGCGCAGGTATTGGACCTTCCGGTGACCCAGCATGAAGGTCTGGCGGAGTACGACTACGAGCAGCCCCACTACATCCCGATGCACGAGGTCCTGGAGCGGGCGCCGGAAACCTATGCGCGCATCAAAGCCGGCTGGCTCCCGGAGTCGGTGGACGGCGACGCTTTTCGTACGCGAGTCCTCGGTGCGATCGACGAGACAGTCGCGGCAACCGACAACGACGCCACCGTGGCGATCTTCTGCCACGGCGGCGTCGTCAACATCGTTTTGCAGGACCTCCTCGGGCTGGAGCGTCCGTTGACCTTCCCGATCGAGTACGTCTCCGTCACGCGAATTCTTGTTTCCCGGAATGGAAGCCGAAGAGTCGGGTCGATCAACGAAACAGGTCACGTGCGCAACATGTTGCGCGTCTAGCTCAACTCATACGTGATGGCACGCCACCTGATGGCCACCCTCGACGAGACGAAGTTCGGGCACTTCCTCGGCGCAAAGATCAGTGGCCAGCGGGCACCGCGTGCGGAAGCGGCAGCCACTGGGCGGATTGAGCGGCGACGGCAGTTCGATGACCTTTTGCTCGACGTTCTGCGCCGCGGTGACCGTGGCGTCGGGATCGGGAATCGACGCCAGCAGTAGCTGCGTGTACGGGTGCAGCGCGCGGTTCTGCATGTCTTCCGCGGGAACGATTTCGCACACGCGGCCCAGGTACATGATCATCACGCGGTCACTGATGTTCTTCACGACGGCCATGTTGTGCGCGATGAACAGCAGGGACAGCCCGTGACGCTTCTTCGCGTCCTCGAGCAGGTTCAGAATCTGCGCCTGCACGGACACGTCGAGGCTCGAGACCGGCTCGTCACAGATCAGGACCTTGGGGTCGAGCATCAACGCGCGGGCGATGCACACACGCTGGCACTGTCCGCCCGAGAGCTCGCGCGGGGTCCGGTCCCACACCATGTTTGGGTCCAGCCCGACCTCGGCAAGAACCTCGCGCGCCCGAGCTTCGATGGCGGCCTTGTCTTTTCCGCCCCAGATCGACGGACCCTCGGTGATGAGAGCCTTGACCTTACGGCGCGGGTTCAGCGAGGAGATCGGATCCTGAAAGATCATCTGCAGCTGAGTACGACTGCGACGCAACTCTTCCGCGCCCAGAGCCGTCATCTCCGTCTCACCCAGGCGAATGGAGCCCGACGTCGGCGATGGCAACTGCATGATCGCCCGGCCCGCCGTGGACTTGCCACAGCCGGATTCACCGACCACGCCCAAGGTTTCACCCGGAGCGACGGTGAAGCTGATCCCGGACACGGCGTGAACCGTCTGACCCTTGCCGACGTTGAATTCGACGACCAGGTCCTCGACCGTCAAGGCCGCGTCCACCGTCTCGGGCTTTCCGGTATCCACTGATGCAGTCATCAGACCATCTCCTTCACCGCGAGCGTCAGGCCCGCTGCGGTAGTGCCGGCCTTCTCGTTGGCGACCAATGCCGTTGTGCCTTCCGGGGTATCGACCGGGTAGTGGCACGCGAACGTGTGACTGTCGGTCGTGTTGTCTCCCGGGCCGCCGGGGGCCAGAGCCGGGTCCCCGGTCAGGCAGTCGTCCTGGGCGTACCGGCAGCGAGCAGCGAAGCGGCAACCGGTGATCGGCTTCGTCATGTCCGGGAGTCCACCCGGAATTGTCTGCAGCACTGTGTGCGTCGGCGATTCGAGTCGCGGAATCGCGGCCATCAACGCTTCGGTGTACGGGTGACGCGGACGAGTGAACAGCTCTTCGGTTGCCGACGTTTCCACGACGGAACCGGCATACATGACCGCCACACGATCGGATCGACCCGAGACCACACCGAGGTCGTGGCTGATCAGGATGACGGCCATGTCGAGCTTGTCGTTGAGCGAGGCGAGCAGATCGAGGATCTGCTTCTGCACCGTCACGTCGAGAGCGGTGGTCGGCTCGTCGGCGATCAGCAGTTTCGGCTCACAGGCCAGCGCCATCGCGATGACCACACGCTGTCGCATACCGCCCGAAAGCTCGTGGGGGTACTGATCGAGCCGACGTTTGGGCTCGGGGATACCCACCATCGACAGGAGTTCCGCAGCGCGATCACGGGCCGCGTCCTTCTTCAGACCAAGGTGGAACTTCAAGGATTCGGTGATGTGCGTACCGATGCGCTTGAACGGATTGAGCGAGGTCATCGGATCCTGGAAGACCATGGCGATCTCGGGTCCCCAGAAGTGCTTCATCTCCGACTTCTTCATCGTCGACATGTCGCGGCCGGCAAACGTCACCGTTCCGGTGATGTCGAGGGCCGGACCCTTCTGAAGCAAGCCCATGATGGTGCGCCCGAGAACCGACTTGCCGGAACCGGATTCGCCCACGATGCCGAGAGTCTCACCGGCGGAGACGTGGATCGAAACACCGTCGACTGCTCTCAACTGGCCACGCGGAGTAGCGAATACGGTTCTGATGTTGTCCGCCTGCAGCAGGGGAACGCCGTTCTGAGCTGAAGTGGTCACAGCTTACTCCGATACTTCTCGCCGATGAGGTTGAAGGAGAACACCGTCAGGAAGAGGAAGACACCTGGTACCAGGACGATGAACGGATGCTTCTCCACGATCCCGCCCTGACCTTCGGCAATCATGTTGCCCCAGGTCGGATCGGGTTGTGCGATACCGAGTCCGAGGAAGCTCAGTGAGGCTTCCGCGACGATCAGACCGGAGACGGCCACCAGGCCGAGCGCAGCGACGGGAACGAGAACATTGGGGACCAATTCGCGCCAGATGACACGCCATTTGGTGGCGCCCATGGCACGAGCGGCAAGCACGAACTCCCGTTGGGCGACAACGACGGTGTTGGCTCTCGCGATTCGAACCATGCTGGGAATGCAGAGAATCGACAGCGCGAGGGTGATGTTGCGCAGGTTCGACGTGAGCACCGCGGCCAGTGCGATCAACAGGACCAGGGAAGGAATGGCCAGCAGCGAGTTGGTCAGGATTCCGACCACGGCGTCGACCTTGCCGCGGAAATAGCCGGCCATGACGCCGATGGTGCCACCGATGATCATGCCGATCAGTACGGCGCAGATTGCCACGGTCAAGGAGGCGCGGGCACCGAACAGGGCACGGGCGAGGAGGTCTAGGCCGAAATTGTTGGTACCCAACGGGTGATCGGACAGCAGGCTCGGCGAGGCGAAGCCCGGCTCGGCCAAGGTCTTGACCGTGTCCTTGTACTCACCGAGCGGCAGCAGCGGTGCAAAGATCGCGGCCAGGATCAGAGCGACCAGCCAGATACACGCCAACCAGTACGACAGATCGAACTGGCTGCCCCACTTGGACGTACCGAGCTTGCCGAGACCCCTGAAGAGGCAAACCAGGGCAACGAGCGCGAGCACGATACGGACGGTCATCATGATGGCCGAACCGAAGAGTGCGGTACCGAGGAGCGCAATCCCGACCACCGTGAGAATCGACCCGATCAGGACCAGATTCTTCGGCTGTTCCAGCGTCTCGACGGGACCGGGAGCCAGCAGGACTGTCTGCTGCCGGTATGTCATCACCTCGGACGGAGCCGGCGACGGGGCCGCTCCGTCTGGCGTCACTTCAGACATGGACACGACGACTCCTCGGGTCAAGATAGGTGTACAGAACATCGATCGCGCTGTTGACGAGGACGTAGATGACGGCAATCACGACCACCGCGCCCAGCAGCATCGGTGAATCACCTTGCTGCGCTGCGCGAACGATGAGCGTGCCCATTCCGGGTAGTGAAAACAGGGTCTCGACGATCACGGTGCTGCCGATCATGCCGCCGAGAGCCAGGCCCATCATCGTGATGAGCGAGAACGACGACGGCCGCAGTGCGTCACTGAAAAGCACTCGCAGCGTGGGCATTCCCTTGGCCTTCGACGCGAGGATGTAATCCTCACGGAGCGTCGTCACCAGGTCGGAGCGGAGAACGCGAGTGAACATCGCCATCTCGAGGAGGCTGATGGTGATCGCGGGAAGTATTGCGTGTGAGAGGTTTCCGGAAAGGCTGTCTCCGATGCGCACCCACTGTGATCGCGGGAACCAGCCGAGCCAGTTGACGGTGACCATGATCAGCAACAGGCCGGCGAGGAAGCTCGGGATGGACAGAACACCGAACGTCGCGGCGCTGATGACGCGGTCGATGACGCCGCCTTCGTGGTGTGCCGACCAGAGTGCGAGCGGGACTGCGACGACGAGGGCGATGACCAGACCCATCACTGCCAACTGAACGCTGACGGGGAGAGCGGAGCTGATCGCGGTGAGGACGTCCTGCTGCGGGGGAACGAGCGAGTTGCCGAGGTCGCCCTGGAGAGCGCTGGTCAGCCAGTCCCAATAGCGAACCAGGAGTGGGTCGTTGAGCCCGAGCTGCTGCCGAACTTCCTCGTACTCGGCAGGTGTTCGGCCTTCACCGAGAACGGAGACAGCGGGATCGCCGGGGATCAGTGATGCCAGCACGAAGGTTCCGAAGCTGACGATCAGGATCACAATGACGAGCTGGCCCAATTTCTTACCTATTGCGCCGATGTTCATCGATTTCGTCTCCTTCGGACAGCGAGCTCGCAATACACAGCAGTTCCTCTGATTTCATTTCTTCGTTCGCACCCGAGAACTAGGACTTCAGGCCCTCTAGGACTTCCAAGCTCCGTCGAAGAGCACGATTCCGTCGAGGCTCTGCTCGAGTCCGTGAACGTTCTGGTTCCACACGTCGAGTGCGGCGACGTTGCCCCACACCTGCCACGGCACGGTCTCGTTGGCGCGTTCCTGGATCTGCGCCAGGACTGCCTTCTTGTCCTCGTCGGTGGTTGAGACGCCCAACTTGTCCAGGAGAGCATCCATTTCGGCGTCGGAGTAGCCGGTCGCGTTGTTGCGGCCACCGGACTTGATGCCCGTGTACAGACGCTCGAAGGGATCAGCCTCGGCGAGGCTGAGTGCTGCGGTGCTCATGTCGTAGTCGTGATCGGCATACATCCGCTTGACCAGATCGCCTGCACCGGTGACATATTCGATCTGAGCGTCGAAGCCGACTGCGTTGAGCATCGCCTGGATGGCCAGAGCCGTTGCCTGCGCCGACGGTTCCTGGATGGACAGGAACGTGATCTTGCCGTCGTAGCCGTCGGCCTTGGCCTGATCGAGCAGTTCCTTCGCCTTGGTGGGATCGACGCCGATCGGTGCGACGTCGTTGTGCCAGCGCGAGGTGTCCTGGAAGATCTCCTGGCCGGGCAGTCCCTTGCCGTTGTTGACGCGCGTGTTGAGCGTCTCCGGATCGACGGCCAGCGCCATCGCCTGTCGGACACGGACATCCGATCCGGGGCGACCCGGGGCCATGTTCACGTTCGCGATGTAGCCGAGCGACGGGATGTCGACGAAGCCGGGGTAACCCGACTCGATCAGATCCAGGATCGGGGTGAGCGTACGCATGTACGCGGCGTCGATGCCGCCCGTCTCGAGGGCTTCAGCGGTGGGCTGAGCGCCGACGATGCTGATCAGCTTGAGCTTGTCGATGTTCGGTGCGCCGCCGTAGTAGTCGGGGCGAGCAGCCAACAGCAGTTCCTCGTTGGGAGCGAACTTCTCGAGGGTGAACGCGCCGGCACCGATCGGGGTGAACTGGTCACCCTGCTGGGCGCTCGGGGCGACGATCATGCCAGGCCCGGTGGCCAGCATCGACTGGATGCCCGTCCACGGATCAACGAGGTTGAAGACAACCGTCGTCGCGTCCGGGGTGTCGATCGAGGCAACCTTGGAAGCCCACAGGCTCGACTGCGGCCCCTTGTTGGTGACGTAGCGGTTGATGCTGTCGGCGACGGCCTTGGAATCGAAAGCTGTTCCATCGCTGAACTTCACACCGTCACGCAACTTCAGCGTCCAGGTCTTGCTGTCCGAACTCGCCTCGAGCGACTGGGCGAGCTTCGGCTCGAACGCCTGCCCGATGGGGTCGTAACGCATGAGCACGTCGTAGATGGCGCTGAGCTCGCTGCCACCGGTGGCGCCGGCAACCTGAGCCTTCGCGGGATCGAGAGTCGTGACCGCCGAGTAGCCGCTGAACGTCAGCGTGCCGCCCTTGGTGGGAGTGCCGGGGTCGGCCTGCTCGTTGACCATGCCGATCTTCAGCGAGGAGCCGGAATCAGCGGATTCGCCGCCGCCATTGCTCGAGCCGTTGTCGGCGCACGACGCCAGGAACATACTTGCGGTGATCGCCAGCGCAGCCGCAGCCAATCTGCGACTTCCGCGGCGGGAACTACGACTCATTCGAATGCCTCCAAGGCGGGGTAAGACCATGACGTGATGTTGAACACGGAACAGTCTGTGATGGGAGGCACAGAAAATTGGATCGAGTCTCGCTCAGTGGAATCGGTTAAGTTGCAGGCCTCAACGGTCAGGTAAACCGACCCTGGCCAGCGAATACCCTCACCGAGATCAGACCTGCCGGTCTAGTCCAGATCTAGTCTCGATCCAGCGTCGCTTCCTCGAGATCGAGCTCTCGAAGGACCTTTCGGAGAACCTCGTCGTCGATCCGGCCGGCATCGCGCTCGGCGATGAAGACACCTCGCTCGGCATCGATCATCTCGAGGCGTAGCGAGCGGAAAGCATTCGAGGGGCTCTCCCCCAGATCCTCGTCGCTGCGTCCGAGCCGCTCCCACGCCGAGTTGGCGCGGTGGGTGTTCCAGCTTCGCAAAATGTCTGCGGCGCGATTCCGGACCTGAGGAACGTCGTCATCGGCGTCGGCTCCGACCAACTCGTCCAGCCGCGCCGCAGCGGCCCGCGCAGCCTTGTCCTGTGCTGCCGCCTCAGCGCGTGCGTCGGACTGCGCTTCGTTGCCCTGCACGCCGAGGACACGGATGACCCACGGCAGCGTCAGGCCGTGCAGCAGTAGCGTGCCGACCACAACGACAAATGTCAGGAAGAGAATCAGCGAACGGCCGGGGAAGTCCTCCCCACTGTTGACCGTCAACGGAATCGCGAAGGCAGCCGCCAGTGACACGACCCCTCGCATACCGGCCCACGACACGACGAATACCGCCCGAGCCGAAATCTCCGGTTCCCTCGCCCTGATGCGGGGAGACAGCCAGCGCGGTACATACGTGAACGGGAACACCCAGGCGATCCGGACCACCACGACGGTCACGAGAACGCCAACCGACGCCCAGACGACGATCGAGGTGCTGTACCCCTGCAATCCGTTGACAACACTGGGCAATTGGAGCCCGATCAGCAGGAAGACGAACGACTCCAGGATCAGGTCGACGGCCTTCCACACTGCCGTGTCCTGCAAACGCGTCGCATAGCTCGCACGGGTGGAGCGCTGACCGAGGAACAATCCGGCCACGACGACGGCGATGACGCCCGACGCGTGGATCTCTTCGGCAGCCAAATAGGTGAAGAACGGCACCACCAATCCGATTCCGCTCTCCATCACCGGATCCTGGAGCTTGCCGCGAACCTTCGAGATGACAAACCCCACCGCGAGGCCGATCACCGTTCCACCGACCGCCGCGACGAGGAAGGTCTCGAAACCGCCGATCAGCGTCGCACCCGTACCGACGGCCGCGGCGAGAGCGACCTTGTACGCCGTCAGAGCGGTGGCGTCGTTGAGCAGGCTCTCGCCTCCCAGCAGGGTCATGATTCGGCGTGGCAGACCGAGCTTGCGTCCGATTGCGCTCGCGGACACCGCGTCCGGCGGCGCCACGATGGCGCCGAGAACCAGTGCGGCCGCTATCGAGAACTCCGGCACGATCAGGTAGGCGACAAAGCCCACCGCGGCCGTCGTCGCCAGGGGAAGCCCCACTGCGAGAAATCCGATCGGACGCAGATTCGAGCGCAAAGCCAGGTATGAACTGTCCAGCGCTGCCGAGTACAAAAGCGGGGGCAGCACGACAAACAGGACAAGGTCGGGATCGAGTTCCAACTCCGGAACACCCGGTATCTGACAGGCGATCAAACCGACCAGGACAAGGATCAGCGGCGAAGACAGTCCGAACCTTCGCGCGACCGCCGCCACCAGCAACGCCGCTACTACAACCCCCAGTAATATGCCGTTCACCCTGGCAGCATGCAGTATGGAAGGCGATGAAGAAAATCCTGAAGCGAGCAGCAGCTCGCACACAGCAGCCCGCACCCGCTCCGACCGGTTGCGAGGAACTAACCAATGCGCCCGAACCGGACCCTGCGGCCCTGACGCCCGGCGTCTGCCAGGAGTGCGCCGAGTTGGGCGAGGATAACTGGTCTCACCTGCGCATGTGCCTGTCCTGCGGCCACGTCGGGTGCTGCGATTCCAGCCCTCACCAGCATGCAACCAACCACTACCGCGACACCGGGCATCCGGTCATGCGCTCGCACGAGCCCGGCGAATCCTGGCGCTGGTGCTACGTCCACGATCTGATGGATTGACCGCGCTCGACTCACAGTGGACTGCGCATAGTGCCCACCTGTCACGGCGCACAGCCCTCGGTGTTGCGCACATTGCTCAATCCACTGGGTAGCTATTGCCCAATCTGTATGCCGATGATGGACTTTGACGCAGAATCTGCACAACAGATCGACAGGTGCGGCTGGACTTTGCCGCACCGAACGGTTCGGCCTGGAGAAAGTCCTGCCAAACATCACAACCACATCGTCGGCCCCACGATCTGGGGTACAGGCGGTGCGGTGTTCGATGTCAACTATTGAAGGCAGGACCGGCCGTGAACAGCCCCAGCATCAACCAGAACGCTCCCGAGTCACTGGCGGAGATCGAGAAGCGAGTTCTGTGGTTGTCGACCGCGATGATCCATCACGCCAACCGTGTCCGTCCGAATCCCAGTGGGCTCAAGGTCGGCGGCCATCAAGCCTCGTGCGCGTCGATGGTCTCGATCATGACGTCTCTGTGGTTCGGTCAACTTCGTTCCGGCGACCGGGTTTCCGTCAAGCCTCATGCGGCTCCGGTGCTCCACGGCATCAACTATCTGCTCGGTGAACTCGACGAGTCGTACCTGACCACACTGCGCGAGTTCGGGGGCTTGCAGAGCTACCCGAGTCGATCGAAAGATCCTGATCCGGTGGATTATTCGACCGGATCGGTGGGCATCGGCGCGACGGCTCCCATCTGGGGCGCCATTGCACGCCGGTACGTCGACGCCTCCCTCGGCGGCGCCGGAACCGGGCGTCAGTACTCCCTCGTCGGTGACGCCGAACTCGACGAGGGCGCTGTGTGGGAAGCAGTTCTCGACCATTCGGTTGCCGAACTGGGTGAGATCGTGTGGATCGTCGACCTCAACCGCCAATCACTCGACCGGGTGGTGCCGAACATCGCCGCAACCCGCCTGGAGCGCATGTTCTCGGGCGCCGGCTGGCAGGTCATCACCGTGAAATTCGGCGCATTGCTGGAATCACTGTTCACCCGGCCCGGCGGCACCGCGTTGCGCGAACGAATCCTGGACATGCCGAATCCGGAGTACCAGCGTCTGCTGCGATGCACGGCCGACGAGGTACGTCTGAGACTGCCTGGCGACGCGGCGGACGCCGACGCGATCACTGCGCTGATCAACGGCCTCGACGACGCCACGGTGCTCGAGGCCATCCGCAATCTCGGTGGCCACGACCTCGACGCTCTGCGAGAGGCGTACGCGCAGATCGACGACACCCGTCCCACCGTGATCATCGCGTACACGATCAAGGGCCGGGGCCTGCCGACGCAGGGCCATCCGCAAAACCATTCGTCGCTGCTCACCACCGAGCAGTACGAACATCTGGCGGCGGAACTCGGCATGGACCCGTCGAAGCCCTGGGAACGGTTCGAGGCCGACAGCCCGTCCGGCCGCATCTGCGCCGAAACCGCTGGGCGCCTGGCTCGCCCGAAGGTGGAGCATCTGGTGCCCCCGGCAGTTCCGACAGACATCGGCCGTACCCCCTCCGGCACGTCCACCACTCAGGCAGCTCTCGGTCGGGTGCTGCTCGACCTCAGCCGCGAAGCACCGGACGCCGCGAAACGTGTTGTCACACTGAGCCCGGACGTCAGTTCCACCACCAACCTGGCGGGGTGGCTGAACAAGGTCGGGGTGTGGTCCCCCAACGAACGGCACAACTGGTTTGCCGACGACGCCGAAACGATCATGCACTGGCGTGAGAAGCCCACCGGTCAGCACATGGAACTCGGTATCGCCGAGACCAACCTGGTCGGACTGATGGGCGAACTCGGTGCGACGTGGAGTCGCTGGGGCCAGCCACTCTTCCCCATCGGCGTGATGTACGACCCGTTCATCGAGCGGGCTCTCGAACCGTGGTCGTACGGCATCTACGCCGGTGGACAGTCGATCATGGTCGGGACACCATCGGGAGTCACCTTGGCCGCCGAAGGTGGTGCGCACCAGTCGATCAAGACCCCCTCCATCGGACTGGAACAGCCGGGATGCGTCAGTTTCGAACCGGCGTTTGCCGTCGACGTCGAATGGACACTCCTCGACAGCATCGGACGCCTGGGCCGCCCCGACGGCAGCTCGTCGTATCTGCGTCTGTCGACCCGTCCGGTCGATCAGGCCCTGGCCGCGGTACCGATCGATCCAGCTGCGCGAGAACGTCGTCGACGTCAGGTGGTGGCCGGGGCATACACGCTGCGGCACAACCCTGATCCCGCCGTCACTCTGGTCGGTATGGGTGCCACTGTCACCGAAACACTGGTCGCCGCAGAAAGACTCGGCGAACAAGGCATCTCCGCTGACGTCGTGTGCGTGACCAGCCCGGGCTTGCTCTTCGAAGCACTCCAGTCTCGGCGCGGCCTCGCGGACGGTCCGTCGTGGATCCTGGATCAGGTCTTTCCGAGTGGTCGGTCCGCGCCGATGGTGACAGTCCTCGACGGACACCCGCACACCCTCGCGTTCCTGACGGGAATCAACAACGTCCCGGGCGCTGCGCTCGGAGTGAGCCGGTTCGGTCAGGTCGGTTCGCTCGAGGACGTCTACCGATACCACGGACTCGACTCCGACAGCATCGTCCGCGCCGCCCTCGATCTCACTTCTTGATCAATCACACTCTCTGATGCCGAGAAGCGTCCCCGCGGGGACGCTTCTCGGGTCCAGTCAGTTCTTCAGGTGTCTAGTTCTTCCAGGCCTTGTCGAAGAACATGATTCCGTCCAGGCTCTGCTGAATGCCGTGGACGTTCTGCCCCCAGACACCGAGCCACGGGGTGTTGCCGTAAACCTGCCACGGCACAACCTCATTGGCGCGTTCCTGAATCTTGGCGAGCACCTCGGTCTTGGCGTCGTTCGACGTCGCTACACCCAACTGATCGAGCAGCGTATCCATCTCGGGGTCGGAGAAGCTCGCGGCGTTGTTTCGCCCACCGGTCTTGAGGTTCGAGTACAGACGCTCGAACGGATCGGCTTCCGCGAGGTTGGCGGAACCTGTTGCCATGTCGAAGTCGCGGTCGGCGTACAAACGCTTGACGACGTCGGCAACCGAGTTGACGTACTCGATCTGGAAATCGAAACCGACAGCGTTGGCCATCGACTGCAGTGCCAGAGCCATCGCCTGCGCCGAGTTCTCCTGCAGCGTCAGGTATGTGATCTTGCCGTCGAAACCGTCGGCCTTGGCCTCGTCGAGCAGCTGCTTCGCCTTGGCCGTGTCGACACCGATCGGAGCGACGTCGTTGTGCCAGCGGGAGGTGTCCTGGAAGATGACCTGCCCGGGCAAACCCTTACCTTCGTTGAGCCGGTTGTCGAGTGCGACGGGATCGGTCGCGAGCGCCAACGCCTGACGCACCCGCACGTCGGCACCGGGACGACCGGGAGCCGTGTTGACCAGCGACAGGTACGACAGCGACGGGATGTCGACAAAGCCCGGGTAGCCGGAGTCGATCAGATCCAGCACGTTCGGAAGCGAACGCATGTACGCGACGTCGGTGCCGCCGCTCTCGAGCGATTCGGTGGTGGACTGCGAACCGACGATGCTGATCAACCGCAACTTGTCCACGTTCGGGGCACCGTCGAAGTAATCTTCCCGAGCGTCGAGGATCAATTCCTCGTTGGGAGCGAACTTCTCGAGGGTGAACGCACCCGCGCCGATGGGGGTGAACTGATCACCCTGCTGGGCGCTGGGCGCGACGATCATGCCGGGGCCGGTGGAGAGCAGTGACTCGATGCCGGTCCACGGGTCAACAAGATTGAAGACGACCGTCGACGCATCCGGGGTGTCGACCGACGCAACCTTCGACGCGTACAGGCTCGACTGCGGTCCCTTGTTGGTGACGTAGCGATTCAGGCTCGCCGAGACGGCCGCCGAATCCACCGGAGTGCCGTCGCTGAACTTCACACCGTCCCGCAGCGCGAGGGTCCACGTCTTGAAGTCCGAACTCGGCTCCATCGACTCGGCGAGCTTCGGAACAAATTCCTTGGACGCCGGGTCGTATCGCAGAAGCGTGTCGTAGATGGCACCCAACTCCGAACCGGCGACCGAACCGGCGATCTGCGTCTTCGCGGGATCGAGATTCGTGACGGCGGAGTACCCGCTGAACGTGAGCGTGCCGCCCTTGACCGCGTCACCCTCGCCGGATTGCTCGTTGACCAGGCCGATGGACAAC
This sequence comes from Rhodococcus sp. IEGM 1409, assembly GCF_030056735.1. Lineage (GTDB taxonomy): Bacteria > Actinomycetota > Actinomycetes > Mycobacteriales > Mycobacteriaceae > Rhodococcus_F. The sequence continues at coordinate 190,814 of NZ_JASHKN010000007.1, read as the reverse complement.
CCCGAACCGGAGTCGGGTGCGTCGCCGCTCCCACCCCCGTTCCCGCTGTCAGCGCACGACGAGACGAACAGGCCGGCGGAGACTGCCAGCGCGACGGCGGCAACCTTGCGGTGACCGCGCCGAGAACTGCGACTCATTCAAAACCTCCAGGTCAGAAACTGTGATGTGAAGCATTGTCGAGACAGTTTGTGACTTAAGGCATAGGTACTAGTCGCAGGTCCCGCTCAGTGGAATCAAGTGCGACGACTGGTCAGTTTTCCAGCGACATTCGCAGGTCAGGACCTTAGCGAAGGTCAGGAATTCATTCTGATTCAGGCGCCTTTCAACGGATGAATCGCCGGAGCGCCGTCGAGGAGCGGACCGGCAGCAGCAAGCGCAGCCTGCAAATGCGGAGACTGCATGTGAGCGTCCAACTCCTCCTGCCCGCGCCAAGTTTCGATCGTGACGAACGTGCCGGGCGCAGCCGCTGACTCGAACAGCTCGTACGAAACACAGCCGTCCTCGGACCGACTCGCCTCCGCGAGAGTTGTCAGAGCCGATCGGACGTCGTCCTCGGAACCGGACTTAGCCGGGATGGTTGCAACTACACGAAGCTCGCTCATCGGATACCTTTCGCAGAGGGGAAGTCAGCTAGAGACACACGCCACAAACGTACACACGAAAAGGGCAACCAATGGGGCTACTGAAGGACGTCACCGGCTGGCGACGCGGAACGAAGTTGCAGCGTCGACTGCGCGATCTCACCGGCACGCTGGTGGTGATCACCGGTGCGGGCAGCGGCATCGGGCGTGAAACGGCCCTCGCCTTCGCGGCCCAGGGAGCAATCGTCGTCGTCTCCGACATCAACCTCGAAAGCGCGCAGGACACCGCGGCGCTCATCAACACACCCACTCAGGCCAGCGGAGCCGAAGCGGTGTTCGGTGGCGGTTCGCACGCCTACCAGGTCGACGTGTCCGACGAACAGGCCGTGATTCGTTTCGCGGAGACGGTCGCGGCACATCACGGCGTGCCGGACATCGTCGTCAACAACGCCGGAATCGGGTTCTCCGGAACGTTCGCCGACACCGAGCAACGCCAGTTCGAGCGCGTCATGGACATCAACTTCTGGGGAGTTGTCTACGGCTGCCGAGCCTTCACCCCGATGATGATCGACCGAGGAACCGGCGGGCACGTCGTCAATCTGTCCTCGGCCGCCGCGTACACGCCTCAGAAGGCCCTCACCGCATATTCGACCAGCAAGGCAGCGGTATTCATGCTCTCGGATTGCCTACGGGCAGAACTGCTTCCACACGGCATCGGCGTCAGCACCATCTGCCCCGGCCTCGTTCACACGAACATCCTCAAGACCACCGAGTTCGCCGGGACCACCGCCGAAGAGCAGCTCGAGAACCAGACCAAGGTCGACAACTTCTACCGGAAGCGAAACTTCACGCCCGATCGAGTGGCCAGCGCCATCGTGAAAGCAGTTCGCACGAACAAGGCCGTCGTACCCGTCACCGTCGAAGCCAAGCTCGGACGCACGATCAGCCGGTTGTCTCCCGGATCGATGCGCGTCGGAGCTCGGTTCGAGATCTAGGTCAGCTGCCGAAACTCAGGCTGCCCGTGAAACCCTGCAGCACATCGGCTTCCGAACGGGGAAGAACCTCGTAGGTGCTGGCGTACTGACCACTGAAACCGGTCACGGTGATCGGGCGTCCCACCGCGATGGCGTCGACGTCGATACCGGCCTGGGTGTTGACGAAGATGACAGTGTTTCCCTCGGCGCCGGACACCAGGATCTTGTGACCGTACGGCAGATCGTCGACGACGGGTCCGCTCACGATTCCGGACACCGTCACGAGACGACCTTCGCTGCCCTCACCGATTGCATTGAGGGGCAGTCGCGCCGGGCTGATCTGGGTGGTCGTGCCGATTACTTCGACGGCAGTCGGGCGGACGACGAGCAAGCCCTCCTGATCCGCGAGAACACCGGTGACCTGAACCTGATCGCCGAGCGCGATACCGGAATTGTTCGGATCGCTGATGTAAATGCCGGAATTGCCGCTCTGGAGACCAAAGCCCTTGTCGTAGAAGCTGGATTCGAACACTCCCGACGGCGTAGTCGCGGTACCCACGACGGTGACCACCGTTCCGATAGCCTGCGTGCGCGCCGCCGCGATGGAGTCCGCGGACACCTCGCCGGCAACAGCTGTGGGTTCTGCCATTGCTGCAGTACCGACAAACATCGTGGCTGCGGCCGCCACTGCCAGTGCCGTCATACCCCGACGCAGGACTGGACTGGCAAGAACGCTGTCTCGAAACATGTTTGAGGACTCCCCTGTGATTTCGTGGCCGCGCAGGTCCTCCTGATGGAGTGCCGCTTTCGCCCACCCTGAGGCACAGGTTATTACAGGTCGGACGACGCAGCGGTGGTGACATTCCGTCTCCACCGCTGCGCCTGGCCATCCGAATTTCTAGGAACCGGAGCTTCCGGACGAACCGCTCGAGCCGCTGGAACCTGTTCCGCCGCCGAGATCGTCGAGAGGATCGCTACCGGTGAGCCCTCCCGGGTACAGGTAGGCGTCGGAGATCGTGCTGAGCGAGGTTCCGGACCTGGCCGGCACCTTTGCTCGCCAGTTGACGATCGGATTCAGCACGCCGAACGGTCCGCAACCACTGGCGGCGGGCAGCGCGAAGCCGGTGGCTTCGTTCCCGACCGGGCTCACCTTCAGCGCAGTCGACGGCAGCACCGTGTAGGTCGGGACCACCGACGGGTCCGGCGAGAGACGGAGATTCACCGGCGCCGCCGCGGAACCCAGGTAGCAGTTGTCACCGAGGAATGCGTTGTTGATCTTCATCCGCACTGGGATGCTCAGATCCATGTCGGTGATGATGCCGTTGAGGGTCGGCGCTGCCGTTGCCTCCACCTCGGCGGTGACGGCGGCCAGGCCGAAGAGATTGCCGAACGGAAGATCGATACCGAGAACTCCACCGGGAACGGTCAACGGCTTGGAGTAGACACCGTTATGTCCGTCGTCGCGCGGAAGAAGGACGGTGGACTCACCTTCACCGGAGCCGGCCTCGGCGGCGATGATCATGTCGCCTTTTCCGATCGGAAGGTTGAAGCCGTTGTTGTCGAAGGTTCCGCTCTGAACCACAACCGACACACAGGATTCGGCAGTAGCCGGACACACTGCGGCACCGGGTACCGAATTGTCGACCGGATCCTGAGCCGAGGCCATCGGTGCCGCAAAAGCGAGGACCGCGCCCGCGGTACCTGCAATAACGGCCACGCGCGTGCCGAGACGTCTGTTGCCGTTCTTGTGAGATTTCTGCACTGAATTCTCCCTGCCGTTTATGTGATGGGGGACGAAACTCGCAGTCATTGCTTGTGTTTCGACCGCCGCCGACAAGGTCTCGCGGTGTGCTCCTACTCACAAGTAACAACTGAACAGATGTATATCACAGGACTTCGACTTAAAAACAGGGCAAAAGGGAGTTTCCTTAAAACGGACAAAATAGGCGATACGGTGTGTAACACTCACGGGTGATGAACAAGAACAGACTGGTCCTCTGCGTCGCGGCAGTGGGCCTACTCCTCAGCGGCTGCAGCAGCCAATCCGACAGTGCAACAGCAGAATCCACTTCGGCCGCCACCAGCACCACGGTGGCGGCGACGTCGAGTTCAACTGCCCCCGAGTCACTGTCGGCGCTGGCGACCAGCCCACCCGCCGCAACTCCAGAAGCAGCGCCGAGCGTGGCCGAATCGACTCCACCGCCGGTGTCACTACCGGTAGCGCCACCGGCAAACGCACCGATCGACGCCCGCTCACCGGAAGAGATCGTCGCGAACGCGGGTGAGAGGGGCCAGCGGTACATCGCCGCTCTGCGTCTGGCCGGGATCCCGCCCGCCGGAATGGATTCCGCAGAAATCCTTTACGCCGACGGCACCTGCAAGGCTCTTGCCGACGGCATGCCGCGGTCCGAGGTGCTGGCGGAGTTCAACTCCGTGGGCGAGGTGTACTCGCAGATCACGCCGATGTCCTCGCAGCGCATCGCCGAGATCTACGTCGACACCGCGGAGCAGACGTACTGCTGACCAGCTCAGTGATCAGGCCTTGCCGGCCAACCAGCCGTGCAGCCAGGATGTAGCCGAATTGCCCGCGCCGTCAACGACGTAACGCGTGTAGTCGGTATGGACTTGCGAGCCGTAGAAGTCGACCAACTGATCGACGCGCCGCGAATTCGCACCCGGATCGAGCTGAGCGATCAGTGCGGGGAGCCCGCCAGCGGTCACCAGATCGTTGACGATCACGGCGGCCTCGTCTCGCAGCGCGAGCGCACTTGCGGGAGTGGGATCGGACGCCTGAGCCATGAATCCGGCCAGACGCATCACAAAATCGTCCTTGGGCGTCGAGCAGTACAGGTCACCGACCGCACACAGCGTCACCGTTTTGCCTGAGAGCCAACCGAACCCACCGATTCGCGGACCACTGGCACCGTTACCGCCGACAGCGGGGCCGATCAGGACGTCGGACTCGGAACGACGGGGATCGGACAGCAAGCCGACGCCCTCCACGCGAGTCGGGGGAACAACGCCGATGCCGGTTCCGATCTCGGCGGCGAGATCGCCTGCCGCGTCGGCACCCTGGCTGTATCCGATGATGGCGAAGCGAGTGTCACCGCACGAGGCGGCCATCGCGGCGATCATGCCGCGGGCGTTGTCGACAGCCTGCTGCTTCGACTTGGCGTAGACGTTGGACTCCCACGGGAATGCCGTCGCCGAGTACGTGACGTAATCGGTGCGCACGGAACCGGGAAGGCCGTTGGTGACCGGGGCGAGCATGCCGGCGCCGGGCCTGGTGCCCGAGGGCTCCCACGTTCCCGGGATGGCCACGACGTACAGGCTGGGGCAGGGATCAGCCGACGCCACGGGAGCACTGACAACCGGTACCACTACTGCCGCAGCAAGTGCCGACAACACCGCAACGAGACGTCTCGCACGCATGAAACTCCCCTGATTTAACTGAAGCAACCCATACACCACTATCGATGCCAGGAATCATACTGTCTGGGCGTTATGTCTGTCCGATGCACGATCGATGAAGGTTTGTTACAGATCGTGCGAATTACTTGCAGAAACAAAGCCGCACCCCACCGAATGCGGTGGGGTGCGGCTTTGTAAGAGCCTCTAGCGCTGCGGAGCCGCTGTCGGGTGGATCGGTGACGGAAGGGCGGTAACACCCTCGAGGTAGGTGTCCACAGCAGCTGCTGCGGAACGTCCCTCGGCGATGGCCCAGACGATCAGGGACTGACCGCGGCCCATGTCGCCGGCCACGAACACGCCGTCGACGTTGGTGTTCCACTTCGACGTGCGGGCGACGTTGCCGCGCTCGTTCAAGTCGACACCGAGATCGGTGAGCAGACCCGGCTTCTCGGGGCCGACGAAGCCCATCGCCAGGAGCACGAGATCGGCTTCGAGCTCGAAGTTCGAGCCCTCGACCTTCTCGAACCGGCCCGACTTCATCTCGACCTCGTGAGCCTTGAGTCCGGTGACCTTGCCGTTTTCACCGACGAAGTTCTCGGTGTTGACGGAGAACAGACGCTCGCCGCCTTCCTCGTGAGCCGAGGCCACGCGGAACATGAGCGGGTACGTCGGCCACGGGGTCTGCTCGGCGCGAGTCTCCGGCGGACGCGGCATGATCTCGAACTGGTGGACGCTGGTCGCGCCCTGACGGTGCGAGGTGCCGAGGCAGTCCGCTCCGGTGTCGCCGCCGCCGATGATGACAACCTTCTTGCCCTCAGCGGTGATGGTGGGAGCGTCGAGGTCACCCAACTGCACGCGGTTGGCGATCGGAAGGAACTCCATCGCCTGGTGGATGCCGTCCAGTTCGCGGCCCGGGATCGGCAGATCGCGAGCTGCGGTGGCGCCGCCGGCCAGAACCACTGCGTCGAACTGCTCGCGCAGCTCGTCCGCGGTGATGTCCACGCCGACATTGACGTTGGTCTTGAAGACGGTGCCTTCGGCTTCCATCTGCTCGAGACGGCGGTCGATGTGCCGCTTCTCCATCTTGAACTCGGGGATGCCGTAGCGCAGCAGGCCGCCGATGCGGTCTGCCCGCTCGAAGACCGTCACTGCGTGACCGGCGCGGGTCAGCTGCTGCGCTGCAGCCAGACCGGCCGGACCACTGCCGACAACTGCGACCTTCTTGTTGGTGGCGTGCGCGGCGCGAACCGGCTTGACCCACCCTTCGTCGAAGGCCTTGTCGATGATCTCGACCTCGACCTGCTTGATGGTGACCGGATCCTGGTTGATGCCCAGGACACAGGACGCCTCACAGGGTGCGGGGCACAGACGACCGGTGAACTCCGGGAAGTTGTTGGTCGCGTGCAGACGCTCGATGGCGTCGTGCCAGTGGTCCTTGTAGACCAGGTCGTTCCACTCGGGAATCAAGTTTCCGAGAGGGCAACCGTTGTGGCAGAAAGGAATTCCGCAGTCCATGCAACGACTGGCCTGAGTCTTGAGGGTTTCGTTCGGAAACTCCTCGTAGACCTCTTTCCAGTCGAGCAGGCGCAACGGCACCGGCCGGCGAACCGGAAGTTCGCGCGACGTGTGCTTCAGGAAGCCGCTTGGATCACCCACGAGCTGCCTCCATAACTGCCTCGTCCACGTTCTTGCCATCCTTCTCTGCGGCCGCGATGGCCAAAAGAACCTTCTTGTAGTCGCGGGGCATCACCTTTGCGAAGTGACCCACCTGCTGCGACCAGTCGCCGAGGATGCGCGTGGCAACCTCGGAGCCGGTTTCGTCGCGATGACGTTCGATGACGCTCTTCAACCAGGTGAAGTCGTCGCCCGAAAGATCCTCGAGGTCCACCAGTTCGGTGTTGAGGTTCTTCTCGAATGCCTTGTCGGGGTTGTAGATGTACGCGACGCCACCGGACATGCCGGCGCCGAAGTTACGTCCGGTGGCTCCGAGGATGACCACCTTTCCACCCGTCATGTACTCGCAACCATGATCGCCCACACCCTCGACGACGGCAGTGGCGCCGGAGTTACGGACTGCGAAGCGTTCGCCGACGACACCGCGAAGCAGAGCCTCGCCGCTGGTGGCGCCGAACAGGATGACGTTGCCACCGATGATGTTGTCCTCGGCGACAAAGCCTTCCGCTGCATCGAGCGGCGGGCGTACGACGATGCGTCCACCCGAGAGGCCCTTGCCGACGAAGTCGTTGGCGTCGCCGTGCAAGCGCAGGGTCATACCGCTGGGCACGAAAGCACCGAAGCTGTTACCGGCGGAACCGGTGAACGTGATGTCGATGGTGCCCTCGGGCAAGCCCGCTCCACCGAATGCCTTGGTGACCTCATGGCCGAGCATGGTGCCGACCGTGCGGTTGACGTTGGTGATCGCGGACTCGAAGGAGACCGCCTCACCCTTGTCGAGTGCGTTGCGGGCCGAGACGATCAACTGCTGATCGAGAGCCTTGTCGAGACCGTGATCCTGCGTGCCGGTGCAGTGGACGTCCTGGTCCATGAACGCGGACTCGACCTGGGTGAGGATCGGCGACAGATCGAGATTGCCTGCCTTGCTTCCCTTCCAGTGATCGAGAGCGCGCTTGGTGTCCAGCATGTCGACCTGGCCGACGGCTTCGAGCAGCGTGCGGAAACCGAGTTCCGCGAGAAGCTCGCGAACCTCTTCGGCGATGAACATGAAGAAGTTCTCGACGAATTCCGGCTTGCCACTGAAACGCTGACGCAGCAACGGGTTCTGCGTCGCGACACCGACGGGGCAGGTGTCGAGGTGGCAGACGCGCATCATGATGCAGCCCGAGACCACCAGCGGTGCGGTGGCGAAACCGAACTCCTCGCCGCCGAGCAGGGCAGCAACGACAACGTCGCGGCCCGTCTTGAGCTGGCCGTCGACCTGCACGACGATGCGGTCACGAAGACCGTTGAGCAGCAAGGTCTGCTGGGTCTCGGCGAGGCCGAGCTCCCACGGTGCGCCCGCGTGCTTGACGGAGGTCAGCGGGGTGGCGCCGGTGCCACCGTCGTGACCGGAGATCAGAACGACGTCGGCATGTGCCTTGGAGACACCGGCCGCGACGGTTCCGACGCCGACCTCGGAGACCAGCTTCACGTGGATGCGGGCCTGCGGGTTGGCGTTCTTCAGGTCGTGGATCAGCTGAGCGAGATCCTCGATCGAGTAGATGTCGTGGTGCGGCGGCGGCGAAATCAAGCCGACGCCAGGCGTGGAGTGCCGAACCTCGGCCACCCACGGGTACACCTTGTGAGCCGGAAGCTGGCCGCCCTCACCGGGCTTGGCTCCCTGCGCCATCTTGATCTGGATGTCGGTGCAGTTGCTCAGGTAGTGCGAGGTGACACCGAAGCGTCCCGACGCGACCTGCTTGATGGCACTGCGACGCAGATCGCCGTTCTCGTCCGGCGTGAAGCGCGACGGATGTTCGCCGCCCTCACCGGAATTGGAGCGGGCGCCCAAACGGTTCATCGCGATGGCGAGGGTCTCGTGAGCCTCGGCGGAGATGGAGCCGTAGCTCATCGCACCCGTCGAGAAACGCTTGACGATCTCGCTCGCCGGCTCGACCTCGTCGATCGAGATCGACGGCCGCTTGCCGATGTTGAAGTCGAACAGACCACGCAGAGCAGCAAGGCGCTCCGACTGGTCGTTGACCATGGTCGTGTACTCCTTGAACACCTCGTACTGGCCTGAGCGAGTTGCGTGCTGGAGCTTGAAGACCGTGTCCGGGTTGAACAGGTGGTACTCGCCTTCACGACGCCACTGGTACTCGCCACCGACCTCGAGCTCGCGGTGAGCGCGCTCTTCCGGGCGATCCAGGTATGCAATGCAGTGGCGTGACTGGACGTCGGCCGCGATCTGATCGAGGCCGATGCCACCGAGCTGCGACTGCAGACCGGTGAAGTACTCGTCCGTCAGCTCCTGCGAGAGGCCGATGACCTGGAACAGCTGAGCACCGGTGTACGACGCGAGCGTCGAGATGCCCATCTTGGACATCACCTTCAGGACACCCTTGCCGGCTGCCTTGATGTAGTTCGCGATGCCCTTCTCGAGGGTCAGACCCTCGAGCTCGCCGTTCTGCAGGAACTCGTCGATGGTCTCGAAAGCCATGTACGGGTTGACCGCTGCGGCACCGAAGCCGATGAGGAGCGCCATGTGGTGCACCTCGCGGGCGTCGCCGGCCTCGACGATGAGGCCGACCTTGGTGCGCGACTTCTCACGAACCAGGTGGTGGTGCACAGCCGAGGTGAGGAGCAGCGACGGGATCGGCGCGTAATCCTCGGTGGACTCACGGTCCGAGAGCACGACGATGCGTGCGCCACCCTCGATTGCCTGCGAGACCTGGTACTTGATGCCCTCGAGCGCACGACGGATACCGTCGCCGCCTTCCTTGACGGGGTACAGGCCGCGGATCACGACGCTGCGGAAGCCCGGGAATTCGCCGTCGTCGTTGACGTGAACGAGCTTCGACAGATCGTCGTTGTGCAGGATCGGCTGCGGGAGCGCAATCTGCTTGCAGGAGTCCGCATTCGGGTGCAGTAGGTCGCCCTCGGGGCCGATGGTCGCGCCGAGGCTGGTGACAACCTCTTCACGAATCGCGTCGAGAGGCGGGTTGGTGACCTGAGCGAAGAGCTGCGAGAAGTAGTCGAACAGCATCCGGGGACGTGACGAGAGCACGGCGATCGGAGTGTCGGTACCCATCGAGCCCAGAGCCTCGGCACCGGAGAGTGCCATCGGCTTGACCAGCAGGTTGACCTCTTCGCTGGTGAAACCGAAGAGCTGCTGGCGAAGGACGACGCGCTCGTGCGACATGTACGTGTACGGGCGGTCCGGCAGGTCGTCCATGTGGATCAGACCTTCGTCGATCCACTGCTGGTACGGGTGCTCGGCAGCGAGTTCGGACTTGAGTTCGTCGTCGCTGATGACCCGGCCCTGCGCGGTGTCCACGAGGAACATGCGGCCGGGCTGGAGGCGGACCTTGCGGACCACGGTGGACGGATCGATCGGCAGAACGCCGACCTCCGACGCCATGACAACGAGGCCGTCTTCGGTGATCCACAGACGCGACGGACGCAGACCGTTGCGGTCCAGCACGGCGCCGATGACGGTGCCGTCGGTGAAGCACACCGACGCCGGTCCGTCCCAGGGCTCCATGAGTGCCGAGTGGTACTCGTAGAACGCCCGACGAGCGGGGTCCATGCTCTCGTGCTTCTCCCAGGCTTCCGGGATCATCATGAGAACCGCGTGCGGCAGGCTGCGGCCGGCGAGGTGCAGCATCTCGAGCACCTCGTCGAAACGAGCGGTGTCACTGGCGCCCTGGGTGCAGATCGGGAAGATCTTGTCCAGGTTCTCGCGGCCACCGAAGACGTCGCTGTCGATGAGGGACTCGCGAGCGCGCATCCAGTTCTCGTTGCCGGTGACGGTGTTGATCTCACCGTTGTGAGCGACCCGGCGGAACGGGTGCGCCAGCGGCCACGACGGGAACGTGTTGGTGGAGAAGCGCGAGTGGACCAGGCCCAGTGCGCTCTCGACACGATCGTCCTGCAGATCGAGGTAGAAACCCTTGAGCTGCGGGGTGGTGAGCATGCCCTTGTAGACGAACGTCTGGCCGGACAGGCTGGGGAAGTACACGGTCTCGCTACCCGGGCCACCCTTGCCGGCGCCTTCGGAGCCGAGTTCGTGCTCGGTGCGCTTACGCACTACGTATGCACGACGCTCGAGGTCCATGCCGGTGTACTTGTCACCCTCGGAGCCGATGAAGATCTGACGGAACGTCGGCATCGCGTCGCGCGCCAGTGCGCCGAGCGAGGAGTCGTCTGTTCCGACCTCGCGCCAGCCGAGAACCTTCAGGCCCTCTTCGACGACGATCTTCTCGACTGCAGCAGCAGCCTCGTGTGCATCGGCTTCGCCCTGCGGGAGGAATGCGATACCGGTTGCGTACGCGCCTTCGGCGGGCAGCGCGAAGTCCACGACAGCTCGGAAGAACTTGTCGGGAACCTGCAGCAGAATGCCCGCACCGTCACCCGTGTTGGGTTCGGATCCGGCAGCGCCGCGATGCTCGAGGTTGACCAGAGCGGTGATCGCCTTTTCGACGATGTCCCTGCTGCGGCGACCATGCATGTCGACAACAAATGCGACTCCACAGGAGTCGTGCTCATTGGACGGGTGATAGAGGCCCTGGGGGCCTGGAAGTTGCTTCATACCCAGCCTTCGTATGCCATAAAGATGCACCGACGACCAGCAGCGCTGATGGCCATCAACTTGCAATGCAAGTCCTTCAAAGCACCGACACGACGATGTGATCGGTACCACCGAAGTAGCCGCCCTGCGCAGACGCGATGGTGTGCGTTCTGGCACCCGGCGACATGAGTCTTCGGTCGGTTGAAACTTTTGTGAGTCAACCGTGTAACGAAAACGATAATTCAGAACCCCGGCACGGGCGCAACTAAGGTAGCCCTATAATTGCTCTGAACTGCGGCGATGCAGGGAGCCAGAAGGCCCCTCGACAGATTTCGGAGCTGCGTCTGTGCAGAGAAGTTCCGATTCACAGGATACCGAATCCGCAGGAAACAGGCGCGACAGGCGATGAATGCAACAACTGGCCGCAGCGATAAGAATCAGCTGCGGCCAGTGCGCCTCGAACTGTAACAAAAGTTGATCGATCAACCAAGGTCTAGGCCTGAATTGTTTGCTCGCAGAATGCCATCGCTGTAATTTCCGTAGGCTCACACCTGAGAAGACGGGTGGCGAAGAGCAAATGACGACAGCAGTGGTGGTGGGCAGTGGCCCCAACGGTCTCGCGGCGGCGATCGAACTCGCCCGCGCCGGAATCGACGTCCATGTCATCGAGGGTGCGGACAAGATCGGCGGCGGCACCCGCAGCAGCGAGTACATAGTCGACGGACTCGTCCACGACGATTGCTCCGCCTTCCATCCCACCGCCTTGGCTTCTCCTTACTTCAAGGAACTCGACCGCGAATTCGGGCTCGCCAAGCATGGCCTGACGTGGCTGTGGCCCGAGATCGATCTGGTTCACCCACTCGACGACGGCACCGCCGGGGTTCTCTGGCGCGATATCAACCGGACCGCTGAGGGACTGGGTGTCGACGGTAAGCGCTGGCTCGACGTCTTCGGATACCTCGCCGAGAACTTCGACGAGTTGGTGCAGGACGTCTTCCAGCCGATCGTGCACGTCCCGAAGCACCCGCTGATGCTCGCCCGTTTCGGGACGGGTGCTCTGCTTCCCGCGACGGGTTTCGCTCGGATGTTCAAGACCCCACAGGCGCGGGCGCTGTTCGGTGGCGTCGCGGCGCACATGTTCGGGACGCTGACCATTCCTCTCTCCAGTGCTGTCGGCTCGATGCTCACCGCGGCCGCTCATGCTCACGGTTGGCCTGTGGCGCAAGGTGGTTCGGGGTCAATTGCTGCGGCGCTCGCATCGATCCTGCGCAGCCTCGGTGGCACCATCGAAACCGGGAACTGGGTCACCAACTACTCCCAGATCGCCGACTACGACATCGTCATGCTCGACATCGCCCCCGACGCGGCCGGGCGTCTGCTCGACGGTCGGCAGCCTGATCGCATTGCCCGGGCCTACCGCAAATTCCGCTACGGCACCGCCGCCTACAAGGTCGACTACGCCGTGCGTGGTGATTCCGACGGAAGCGTCGTGCCGTGGACGAATCCGCATGCCCGCAAGGCCGGCACCCTGCATCTGGCCGGGACGATTTCGGAAACTGCTGCTGTCGAACGTCAGACCGTTCGGGGTCAGATGCCGGACAAGCCTTTCATTCTGTTGGGCCAGCAATTCTTGGCCGACCCTTCCCGTTCCGTCGGAGACATCCATCCCGTGTGGGCGTATGCGCATGTGCCGCATGGCTATCCGGGTGACGCGACCGATGCGATCACGAGTCAGATCGAACGCTTTGCGCCGGGATTCCGGGACCGGATCGTGGGCGTCCACGTGCGCAATGTGCCGCAGATGCAGGCGTACAACCCCAACTATGTGGGTGGCGACATCTCCGCGGGGGCGAACACTGCGCGGCAGATCATCGCGCGCCCCCGGTTTGGGCTCAACCCCTATGCCACCGGGGTCCCTGGCGTGTACCTCTGCTCGTCCGCAACTCCCCCGGGCGGCGGGGTCCACGGGATGGGTGGGTTCAATGCCGCGCGGGCGGCGCTGAAGGCGCGGGGTTGAGGCGTCCCCGATGGGGACGACATTTCGGACACGCGTAGACGGAAAGCAGGGGGCGAATGCTTCGAACCATCGGCCTTCGCAGCAGGGGTCCAACTAGTGACCGGGGGTGACCGGGGTGGCCGGAGGAGTTTTTAGACATCAGGTGGATTCAGTGAATCAAGCCGGGTTTTTTCACATCGGCAGGTAGCGCCCCGGTGACGGGCCAGCCGTTGGGAAGGTAGTTGTCTTGAGCGTTCCAGGAAGTCTAATTACTTCGGCCACATATGGTCTTTTCCGAAATCAGCAATCTGCATAAAGTCCGCAAGATGGTCCACACCACATAGGCGGCCATGACCCGAGAAGTCTTTGGCCGTGGTGCCGAGCTCGGCCACTGGACTCGCCATCCTGGAGCGCATCGCATAGTGACGATGGCGTCACCTACGAGGTGTGCGGTGTGGGTCGCTGTACTCATACTGGAACGGTCTCTTAAGTCGGCACATTGCACAATGCTGGGACGCTAGTTTTGGTACGTACTTCTGAGACACGACGAGCTGGGGCAAATCTCGATCTCACACCCGAACGGCCGGGTGTTCAATTCCAAGGAAATGAGACACACTCTCCGGGTATCCGGACCGGGGCGCCAGGGAACTTTCACTGCGAGGAAGGCAACCGCGACGGATTCGCTGAACCTGCTGACCGCGCGGCACGCGCGGGCCTCGAGGTGCGCAATGATGTTCGTGTGACGCACCGACTGCTGCCGCAGACTGTGCGCCGCCTGTTCGGACGGCATGCACGGGCTCGCGCTGCGCGTCCAATATTCGTCGTTGAGTGAGCCTCGTAAAGGAGCATTGTGAGCACCCTCGGTAGCTTCATCTGGTCGATCGCCGACCAACTTCGGGGTCCCTACCGCCCCAACCAGTACGGCAACGTGATCCTCCCGCTCACAATCCTGCGCCGCCTCGACTGCATCATCGAGCCCGACCGGGATACGGTGCGCGCGCTGGCCGCGAAGTACGACAACCCCAACCGGCTCAAGATCGAGGTCAAGAAGGCCACCGGGCGGCCGTTCTACAACACCTCGAACTACTCGTTCGCCAACCTCCTCAAAGACGCCGACGGGCTAGCGGACAACCTGGCCGACTACATTGACCGGTTCTCGCCCGATGTCGATGTGTTCGAGTACTTCGACTTCAAGAAGGAGATCCTCGCTCTGGAGAAGTCGGAACTGCTGCGCGAGGTCCTCACGTCCTTCAAGGCCATCGACCTACATCCGGATTCCGTCTCCAACGCCGACATGGGTGATGCGTTCGAGTACATAATCCGCAAGTTCAACGAGGCTGCGAACGAAACTTCCGGGGATCACTACACCCCGCGTGATGCGATCCGGCTGCTGGTCGACCTGCTCTTCGCCGAGAAGGACGCAGACCTGACCGAGGCTGGAATCATCCGCAGCCTGTACGACCCCACCGCAGGCACTGGCGGCATGCTCGCCCTGGCCGAGGAACACCTCCTAGAGCAGAATCCCGACGCGAAGCTAAGCCTCTACGGCCAGGAATACAACTCGCAGTCGTACGCGATCTGCAAGTCCGACCTGCTCGCCAAGGGCCACGACGCCACCAACATCGCATTCGGCAACACCCTCACCGACGACGCGTTCAAGGGCCGCCACTTCGACTTCTGCATGTCGAACCCGCCCTACGGCGTCGACTGGAAGCAGTACGCCAAGGCGATCACGAAAGAGCGCGACGAAGCAGGCCCCTACGGCCGGTTCACCCCTGGCCTCCCGTCGACGTCGGACGGGCAGATGCTCTTCCTTCTCCACCTGGCCCACAAGATGCGCGCCCCCGAGGACGGCGGCGGCCGCGTCGGCATCGTGATGAACGGCTCGCCCCTCTTCAATGGCGCCGCCGAGTCCGGCCCCTCCAACATCCGCAAGTGGCTACTGGAGAACGACCTGGTCGAGGCCATCGTCGCGCTGCCGGCCAACATGTTCTTCAACACCGGCATCTCCACCTACATCTGGATCCTCGACAACGCCAAGCACACCGACCGCAAGGGCGTGACCCAGCTAATCGACGGCACCTCGTTCTGGACCAAGATGCGCAAGAACCTCGGTTCCAAGGGCCGCGAGATCAGCGACGCCGACCGAGCCGAGATCGTGAAGCTGTACACCAACTTCACCGACGCCGACCCCGACTACTCCAAGGTGCTGCGGAACGACGAGTTCGGCCACTGGACCATCACTGTCGAGCGGCACCTCCTCGACGAGAACGGCAATCCGGTCGTGGACCGCAAGGGTAAGCCCAAGCCGGACCCGAAGAAGCGCGACACCGAGAACGTCCCGTTCATCTACGGCGGCTCGACCGCTGGCGCCGCGGGCAAGGTCGAGGTCATCCAGGCCTACTTCGACACGGAGGTGAAGCCTCACGTACTCGACGCCTGGATCGATTGGACCAAGGTCAAGACCGGCTACGAGATCCCCTTTACCCGCCACTTCTACAAGTACGCCCCGCCTCGCGCCCTCGCCGAGATCGACGCCGATCTAGAGAAGCAGGTCGCCACAATCCTCGATCTACTGCGGGAGATTGAGGGATGACCGACTCGGTTCGCCTCAAATGGCTGCTCTCGGAATCCGACATCCGAGCGGGGGTGGAAGCCGGAGTCCTTCCGCTCCTGTCAGTCTCGATCAGCTGGGGTGTCCGACGCAGGGAGGCGGCACATGTGACCACCCGGGCGGCGTCCGAAGATCTGTCCAAATACAAGCTCTGCCGCGCGGGCGATCTCGTTATCAACCGGATGCGGGCGTTCCAGGGCGCGCTCGGCATCGCCCCAGAGGATGGGATAGTTAGTCCGGACTACGCGGTGCTGCGAGTAGACCCGAGAGTGGACAAGCGGTGGCTGAACTATTTCCTCACCAGTGGGTTCACTGTGGCTACGATGGCGAGCCTGGTTCGGGGAATCGGTGGCACGGAGGCCGGGAATGTCCGAACTCCTCGGCTGAACATCAGCGACCTGCAGTCGATGACTGTCCCCGTCGTGTCGGCAGACGAGCAGCGCACCATCGCCGATTACCTCGACCGTGAGACCGTTCGCATCGACACGCTCATCGAGGAGCAACAGCGCTTGATCGAGATGCTCCGCGAGCGGAGAGGCGCGGCGATCTCAAGTGCCGTGGCGCGGGGCATAGACAAGACCGCTTCGCTCAAGGATTCCGGTCTCCCCGGTGCTGGACCAGTTCCGACGCACTGGGAAGTAATGCCCCTCCGCTACACTATCTCGTTCCAAGAGGGCCCGGGCATTATGGCTGTGGACTTCCGAGACGAGGGCATCCCGCTGCTACGGGTGAGTTGCGTGCGAGCGGCTCAATCAACGCTCGAAGGCTGCAACTACCTCGATCCCGACGAGGTTGACCGTCGATGGTCACACTTCAGGGTCGATCGCGGAGATCTACTCATCAGCGCGAGCGCAAGCATGGGGACCGTCTCCGAGGTAACTGAGGAAACAGCCGGAGCGGTACCTTACACAGGGATCATCCGGATCAAGCCTGGGCGCATGCACAAGGACTTCATCCGCTGGTTCGTCGTGTCGGGAGAGTTCATTGACCAAGTTGATTCGCTCAAGACCGGTTCGACGATCCAGCACTTCGGCCCGACCCACCTTGCTCAGATGCGGGTGGCGCTGCCACCGACCGATGAGCAGCATCAGATTGCGGCGTACCTCGACGAGCAGACCGCGAAGAACGACACGCTCATCGAAGAGTCTGAGCGGTTGATCGAGCTCTCGAAAGAGCGTCGTTCGGCGTTGATCACGGCAGCGGTGGCGGGGCAAATCGACGTACGGGAGATGGTGTGATGTCCGATCACAACGAAGTCGTCTTCGAGTCCGAGATCTGTGCGTATCTGGAGTCCCACGGGTGGCTGTACTCGGCGAGCGACGCCGGCTACGACAGGGAGCGGGCGCTTTTCCCCGAGGACATGGTTGCCTGGCTGGAGCAGACGCAGCAGGTGGCGTCCGAGAAGGCGTTGAAGGCCGCGGGGTCGCAGGCGAAGTTCCTCGACGTGCTGACCGCGGCCCTCGACAAGCCC
The DNA here is from genome assembly GCF_030056735.1 of Rhodococcus sp. IEGM 1409. GTDB lineage: Bacteria > Actinomycetota > Actinomycetes > Mycobacteriales > Mycobacteriaceae > Rhodococcus_F. The sequence continues at coordinate 173,541 of NZ_JASHKN010000007.1, read as the reverse complement.
CTCGAACACGGCGGTGGGACACTGAACATCCTGCGTAACGGGGTGCAGTACATCGGCGGTGGCCGGTTGAAGATGGCACAGTTCCGCCCCGAGACCAGCCTGAACGCGACCACCAGCGAGCAGTACGCGGCGATGCGGGTACGGGTGATGCGGCAGGTGCACTTCTCCACCGCCGACCAACGCAGCATCGACCTGGTCTTTTTCGTCAACGGGATCCCGGTCGCCACTGTCGAGTTGAAGACCGACTTCACCCAGTCTGTTGACGAGGCGATCAACCAGTACCGCAAGGACCGGCATCCGCTGACTAACGGCCGCCCGGAGCCGCTGCTGTCGTTCGGGCATCGGGCGCTAGTGCACTTCGCGGTCTCCAACGACCTGGCTGCGATGACCACCCGGCTTGAGGGCGAGAAGACCCACTTTTTGCCGTTCAACATTGGGTGCAAGGGCGGCGCGGGGAACCCACCGGCCGAGGGCGGGCAGTCGGCAACGGCGTACCTGTGGGAGCGAATCTGGGACAAGGACGCCTGGCTCACCATCATCGGCCGGCTGATGATCGTCGAGACCAAGCAGGAATGGGACGTCGCGACCGGGACATCGGTGTCGCGGACGAGCATCCTCTTCCCTCGGTTCCATCAGTGGGAAGCCGTGACAAACATCGTGGCCGCCGTGTGCGAGGAGGGGGTGGGGCAGCGGTACCTGATCGAGCACTCGGCGGGGTCGGGGAAGACGAACACCATCGCCTGGACCGCACACCGACTTGCGCGGCTGCACGTCAACAACGAGAAGGTCTTCGACTCGGTGGTCGTGGTCGTGGACCGCACCGTGCTCGACGGGCAACTCCAGGACGCGATCCGGCAGATCGACGGATCGGGGAAGATCGTGGCCACGATCAGCCCGGAGGACGTCCGCAAGGCGGGGGCGAAGTCGAAATCCGGGCTGCTGGCAACCGCGTTGAAGAACGGGGAGTTGATCATCGCGGTGACGGTGCAAACCTTCCCTTTCGCGCTCGACGAGATCAGCAAGGACTCCTCGCTCAAGGGCCGGCGGTTCGCGGTGATCGCCGACGAGGCGCATTCCTCGCAGTCCGGCCAGATCTCCTCCAAGCTTAAAGCCGTCCTGACAGCGGAAGAGGTCAAAGCAATCGAGGATGGCGGTGAGGTCGACGTCGAGGCGCACCTCGCTGCGGAGATGACCGAGCGGGCTGAGTCGGAGAACATCTCCTACCTCGCGTTCACCGCGACGCCGAAGAACAAGACCCTCGAGCTGTTCGGCCGTATGGGGCCTGACGGGAAGCCGACCTCGTTCCACCTCTACTCGATGCGCCAAGCGATCGAGGAGGGCTACATCCTCGACGTGCTCAAGGGCTACCAAACCTACGACACTGCGTTGAAGATCGCCGGCAAAGCCGAGAGCGGCGACGGTGGCGAGGTGGAGGAGGCCGCGGCGCGCAAGGGCCTGATGCGATGGGTGAAACTGCACCCAACCAACATCAGCCAGAAGGTGCAGATCATCGTCGAGCACTTCCACACCAACGTCGCCCACCTGCTCGAGGGCAAGGCGAAGGCGATGGTCGTGACCGACGGGCGCAAGGCCGCGGTGAAGTACAAGAAGGCTATCGACGCCTACATCACTAAGCGGGCCGCCTTGGACGCCTCGTACAACTACCGGGCCCTGGTCGCCTTCTCCGGCTCGGTGACGATGGACGAGGACGAGCAGTGGGCTTCGGAGTGGGGGCCGCAGCCGAGCAAGGACGACGAGTTCACCGAAGCCAACCTGAACCCCGGCGCGGGCTCGGACTTAGCCGCCGCGTTCAAGGGCACGACGTACAAGATCATGCTGGTCGCCAACAAGTTCCAGACAGGGTTCGACCAGCCACTTCTCTCTGCGATGTATGTCGACAAGAAGCTCTCCGGGGTCACTGCCGTGCAGACGCTGTCCCGGCTCAACCGCACCCATCGCACCGCGAGCGGGGAGCAGAAGCGCAATACATTCGTCATCGACTTCGTGAACAAACCCGAGGACATCCGGGCGGCGTTCGAACCATACTTCACCGGTGCCACCCTGGAGACCGAGACCGACCCCTACGTCGTCGCCCACCTCGCCACTAAGCTCGCCCAGGCCGGGATCTACACACCGGAGCAGGTGCGCGAGGTCGCCGAACTATGGGTCACCCGCAAAGGCAACAACGCGCTCTCGGCCGCGATCAGCCCGGCCAAGCATGACTTCGCCCGCCGGTACGCAGCGGCACTCGAAGCCGACGACAAAGTCACCCTCAACACCCTCGACCTGTTCCGCAAGGACGTCTCCACCTACGTCCGGCTATACGACTTCATGAGCCAGATCGTCGACTATGGCGATCCATACATGGAGATGCTGTCGATCTTCCTGCGGCTCCTCGACAGGGTGATAGCAGACTCCTCCTGGGCCGCGGAGGTCGATCTCTCCGACGTGGTCCTGGTCGGGGTCAAACACAACAAGGCGGCTGCGGTCGACATCTCGCTGACAGGTGACGGCCAACTCAAGGGCATCAGTGCCGCCGGCACCGGTGCTCGGAAGGAACCGAAATACGTTGCCTTGCAGGTCGTCATCGACAAGATGAACGACCTCTTCGGCGCCGATGCGTTCGCCGAGTCGCAGATCCGTGAGTTCGTACTGGGGCTGGTACAGCGACTCCTCGCCTATCCGGACCTTGTCAACCAGACCAAGGTGAACTCGAAGAAGCAGTTCATGGAGTCGCAGGACTTCCAAGCGGCGGTTACTGAGGCGGTCGTCGACAATCAGGAGGCCCACAACACTATGGCCGACTACTTCTTCACCGACGGGTCCGGCATCAACGGTGTCATCGTTGCGCTAGCGGATGCCTTCTACGAGTCAGCAATCGATCAGAAGGCGGTCGGTTGAGTGCTCCCGCTCCGAAGAGGATGTGCGGGTGCTCGACTGGCCTACTTCTGTCCGCGACCACGGCCAGGTTCGGACGGCGATTTGCTGCGCTACCCCGATGCTGTTTGAGTAACCTTGGCGGACAGTGATATTCCGGATACCGGACCTACTATGAACCGGTCCGCGTCGCCATCCGAAGGCTGGATCTTCGACGTCCGATCTCGGTCAGCGGCTTAACGGACATTAGAGGCGGTTGTCTGACCCGGAAATTAGCGAGGCGAGCCCCCGCCCTCGAAAACAGTTGTACGACAAGGGGAAATCAGGCGAACCACTTGCACCGATGGATGGGGCCGCAGATCCGGCAGCCGCCCGAGGCGATTTTCATTGACCTCGCCAATCGATTCTTCAATATGCCACTGGTGCCGCATCCTTCTTAGCCGCCGTACCGACCAAAGCGGTGACTACCGGACACGTCATTGTGAATTCCGACACTAGCAGTCCGCCGGCAACCTCCATTCCGGTAGCTCCAGAAGGACGGAGCACTTCGTGCCGAACCACCCCGCCATGGGGTGAATGTCCGTTATCTTCCTCGGTAGTGGTTGCAATCTCCTGGCTGCTTGGCATCCCGCGCACGGATGCTGTCACCACGAAAGGGAGCACATCTGTGAATGGACCCGCAACGCCTACTCGTTTGTCCCGGACCACCGCGGCCCTCGGTGTCGGCGCACTCGCTGCCGCGATCACCTTCGGCAGCGCAGTGGGTACTGCATCAGCCGACACTCCGATCGTCGACCTCGGCAGTATCTCGTTCTCGGTGACCAACGGCCCCGACAACACCATCTACGACATCAACGCCATCATCAATCTCCCGCCCGGCACACTGCCGCCAGGGATGATGAACCCTCAGATCACTGCGCCCGCCGCGGCCACTCAACCAGTCAACGACTCCTTTGCAGGCACCGCATTGGACTTCATTCTGAGCTTCATCCAGGCTGCGGCCAGTTAGCCGACAACAAAAACGAGGCTACAAACTCGCTAGAGTTTGTAGCCTCGTCTTGTGGTGGGCGAAGGGGGACTTGAACCCCCACGTCCCGAAGGACACTGGCACCTGAAGCCAGCGCGTCTGCCATTCCGCCACTCGCCCGAGCAACGCCGAAACATTATCACGACAAACTTTGAAAGTTCTATTCGTGCAGATCAGGGCACGAATCGATGAACACCGAACACCCAAAAGCCCAGAACCGATACCATGCTGAAACAGCGGCCAGGTACTGCCGAAGCGACATTTGACAGTACCGTGGAACCTGTACAGCAGTTTGGACGACACGCGACAAGGCGGTGCCGGCGCTACTTGCCGAGCATTTTGCCGTCGTAGATGCGAGGCGAGAGGAGGGCCCGATGGGCATCGTGCAGCGATTCGAACGAAAGCTCCAAGGAGCTGTCGGCGACGCATTCGCGCGGGTCTTCGGTGGTGGTGTTGTGCCGCAGGAAGTAGAGGCGGCGCTGCAGCAGGAGGCACGTGACCGCGTCGAGCACCTCGGCGGCGGAATCCTTCTCGCCCCCAACAACTACGTGATCACCATCAACAACTCCGATCACGAAGAGTTGGCAGCCGATCGCGAACTGACGATAAAAGCTTTCAGCCGACACCTGCAGGATTTCATCCGCGATCAGGGTTGGCAGACGTACGGCGACATCTCGGTCACCTTCGAGCCTTCGCCTACGCTCCACACCGGTCAGTTCCGCACCCGCGGAACCGTCGACCCGGATGGTGACGCCGAGCAGGCATCGCCGCCGTCGCATGTTCCGCAGGTTTCGTCGCGGCCTCCACAACGGCCGCCTCAGCGACCCGCACCGATTGTTCCCCCTGTTTCCAATCCAGTCCCGTCACAACCAGGAGCCGGCCCCATGACGCAGAACTCAGGCTACGAACCAAGCCGCGAACCGGCGGGTCGCCAGCCCGAACCGCAGCAGCCGGCACGGAACGGGTACTCCCACGACGACGGCGGTTACGCCGCTCCGCAGGGGCAGGAAGCGCCGTACCAGAACGGTTACGACCGCGGCGACGGTTACCGCACGGGCGACGACCAGCAGGGCTACAACCAGCAGCAGGGTGGCTACGACCAGCAGGCGCACCCGAACCAGCAGCAGCCGTACGAGCAGGCCGGTTACGACCAGCAGCAGGGCTATGACCAGCAGGGCGGCGGTTACGACCAGCAGGGCTACCAGCAGCAGCCGTACGACCAGCAGGGCTACGGCCAGCAGGCGTACCAGGGTGGGTACGACCAACAGGGCTACCAGCAGGGCGGCTACGACCAGCAGGGTTACCAGCAGCCGTACAACGGCCAGTCCTACGATCAGCCGAGCTACGACCAGCAGAACTACCAGCAGGGCGGCTACGACCAGCAGGCGTACACACAGCAGCCGTACGAGCAGGCCGGCTACGAGCAGGGCGGCAACTTCGAGCAGACGCAGGCCTACCCGCAGCAGGGCTACGCCCAGCCGCAGGGCGGTTACGCACCGACGGCCCAGAGCCTGACGGCGACCCTGCAGCTCGAAGACGGCAGCGGACGCCACTTCCAGCTTCGCGACGGCAGCAATGTCATCGGCCGCGGCCAGGAAGCTCAGTTCCGCCTCCCGGACACCGGCGTCTCACGTCGCCACATCGACATCCGTTGGGACGGCCGCACCGCGATGCTGTCCGATTTGGGATCCACGAACGGCACCACCGTCAACGGAGCACCCGTCCAGGACTGGCAGCTGGCAGACGGCGACATCATTCGTGCAGGTCACTCGGAGATTCTGGTTCGCATTCTCTGAGCTGAGAAACGGACGCCAGGATTTTTCCGATAACAATCGAACATTCGGCGGTCCGTCGGCGCGCCGCCGTCACGCGGCTGTCATATCGTAATCTTCGGGGCCCAGAGCCCCCTATGATGCTGCCAGTCGACAATGCTCGAACCCCGCTGCGGCGGGGCTCGAGCCATAGAAGGAGGTGGACAGCCGTGCAGGGCCTGATTCTGCAACTCACACGGGCGGGCTTCCTGCTCCTACTGTGGCTGTTCGTCTGGGCAGTCCTCCGCACTCTCCGCTCCGACATCTATGCCGGCTCCGGGGTCAGGGTTCCGCCGCGGTACGCCCGCGCCGGAAAGGTCCTTCCCTCGCTGGGCAAGGCGAAGGTGCCTCGGTACCTGGTGGTCACGCAGGGCGCTCTGGCCGGTACCCGCATCACCCTCGGCTCTCAGCCCGTCATGATCGGCCGCGCCGATGATTCGACGCTCGTTCTCACCGACGATTACGCGTCGACGCGCCATGCGCGGCTCTCGCAGCGTGGCGCCGACTGGTACGTCGAGGATCTCGGTTCAACCAACGGCACCTATCTGGACCGCGCCAAGGTCACGACCGCGGTGCGCGTCCCGCTGGGCACTCCGGTTCGCGTCGGCAAGACGGTAATCGAGCTACGCCCGTGACCCTTGTTCTCCGCTACGCGGCGCGCAGCGACCGCGGTCTCGTGCGCTCCAACAACGAAGATTCCGTGTACGCCGGTGCACGCCTGCTGGCCTTGGCCGACGGTATGGGCGGACACGCTGCCGGTGAGGTCGCGTCGCAGTTGATGATTGCCGCCCTGGCGCATCTCGACGACGACGAGCCCGGCGAGGATCTGCTCGGCAAGCTCGAGGCAGCCACCCGCGAGGGCAACGATTCCATCGCCGATCACGTCGAGGAAGAACCCGAACTCGACGGCATGGGCACCACGCTCACCGCGATCCTCTTCTCCGGCAGCAAGCTCGGTCTCGTGCACATCGGCGACTCGCGCGCCTACCTGCTGCGTGACGACCATCTGACGCAGATCACCCGCGACGACACGTTCGTTCAGTCGTTGGTCGACGAGGGCAGGATCACCGCCGAGCAGGCACACACGCACCCGCAGCGATCCCTGATCATGCGGGCGTTGACCGGAAACGAGATCGAGCCGACGCTCACCGTGCGCGAAGCTCGCGCCGGCGATCGTTACCTGCTCTGCTCCGACGGCCTCTCCGACGTGGTCAGCGACGAGACCATCGAGAACACGATGCGCGAGGGCTCGCAGGAGCAGTGCGCCGATCGTCTCATCGAATTGGCGCTGCGCAGCGGCGGTCCCGACAACGTCACCGTCGTCGTCGCCGATGTCATCGACCTCGACTACGGCCAGTCGCATCCCATCGTCGCGGGCGCCGCGTCGACGGAAGAGGAAGAGGACGCCCCTCCCCCCAACACCGCTGCCGGCCGCGCCGCAGCCATGCGCCCGCCGCGCGCGACGCCCAAGCGAGTTGTCTCCCAGCCCGAACCGGAACCGAAGAAGAAGCGGAACCGGTTGTGGTGGGTGGTCCTCGCCGTGGTGCTGATCGCGCTTGTCGGTGTCGGAGCTGTGATCGGCCGCGCCGTCATCCGCAACAACTACTACGTCGGCGAAGACAACGGCCGCGTGACGGTGCTGCGCGGCATCCCCGGTTCTGTGCTCGGCTACTCGCTGCAGGACGCGGACCTGGTGGGCTGCGTCGGCGACGACGACGTCCTCACCCTCGTCTCCCCCGACGCGATTCCCAGCGACTGCAACATCCTCGAGGTCGCCGATCTGCAGCCGTCGGCGCAGGAACAGGTGCGCGCCGGGCTGCCGTCCGGCAAGCGTGAAGATGCGCAGAGCCAGATGATCCGTCTCATCGGCGGCGATCTGCTGCCTCGATGTGAGCCGGTTCCGACGACGACGGCAACGCCCACTCCCCCGCCTGCACCGGAGACCACCCCGGCTCCTGCGCCGCCCGCGGAGCCGGCCGCGCCGACAACGGCGACACCCACGACTACGCCTACGCCGACCGAAGTTCCCGGTCAGACTTGCAGGACGGTCAACTGATGTCGTCCAACGCAGCTGCGGGGACGGCTTTTCCGAGTCCGCCCGGAGGTTTTGCCCCGGCGCCGGTCCAGTCGACCCGCCGAAACATGGAGCTACTGCTCCTGGGCTTTGCCGTCATCATCACGACGGTCTCGCTCCTACTCGTCGAGGCGAGCCAGGAACAGAAGATCACTCTCGATCTGGCGAAGTACGCGCTCGCGTACACGGGCTTGTTCCTGATCGCGCACTTGGCAATTCGGCGGTATGCGCCGTACGCCGATCCGCTGCTACTGCCGATCGTCGCCCTGCTCAACGGCCTGGGGTTGGTGCTCATCCACCGACTCGACCTCGCCGACGAACAGACAGCGCTCTACAACGGCGTCGAGGCACCGTCACCGGATGCGAACCAGCAGGTCATGTGGACTGCACTGGCGATCACCGGTTTTGTGCTGCTGCTCGTGTTCTTGAAGGACTACCGCCTGATGGCGCGTTTCAGCTACACGCTCGGCCTTGCGGGCCTGGTGTTCCTGGCGATTCCCGCGATCCTGCCGGCGAAGTTCTCGAGCGTGAACGGCGCAAAGATCTGGATTCGCCTGCCCGGATTCAGCATTCAGCCAGGTGAGTTCGCGAAGATCCTGCTCATCATCTTCTTCGCGTCAGTGCTCGTCGCCAAGCGCGACCTGTTCACCTCGGCCGGTAAACACTTCCTGGGCATGGACTTTCCGCGTGCCCGCGACCTCGGCCCGATCCTGCTCGCCTGGATCGTCTCGGTGGGCGTGCTCGTCTTCGAGACCGACCTCGGCACGTCGCTGCTGCTTTTCAGCACCGTGCTGGTGATGCTCTACATCGCGACCGAACGTGTGGGCTGGCTGGTGATCGGCAGCGGACTGCTCGCCATCGGATTCTTCTTCGCCTACAAGATGTTCGGACACGTGCGCGTCCGCGTCGACACCTGGCTGGACCCGCTCGGCGACTACGCCAATACCGGTTATCAGATCTCGCAATCGCTGTTCGGCCTGGCCACCGGCGGTATCGCCGGAACAGGTCTGGGCAGTGGACGGCCCAACCAGGTGCCGTTCGCGAAGACGGACTTCATCATCGCGACCATCGGCGAAGAGCTCGGCCTGATCGGCCTGGCCGCTGTGCTGATGCTGTTCCTGCTCCTCATCGTGCGCGGCCTGCGTACGGCACTGGCAGTGCGCGACAGCTTCGGCAAACTGCTCGCCGCCGGTCTGTCGTTCACCATCGCGATCCAGATCTTCGTCGTCGTCGGCGGCGTCACCAAGCTGATCCCGCTGACGGGTCTGACAACACCGTTCATGTCGTACGGCGGCTCGTCGCTGCTCGCGAACTACCTACTGCTGGCCATCCTCGTCCGGATCTCGGACGCGGCTCGTGCGCCGGTAGTGACGAAGAAGAAAGGCCCGCCCCCAATCGCTGACGCCAATACCGAGATGATGCCGCGCGTATGAACACTCCACTGCGCCGCGTCGCGATGGCCGTCATGGTGATGGTCGTCGCGCTCCTCGCCAACGCCACGTACGTACAGGTCATCAAAGCTGACGACCTGCGAGCCGACCCGCGCAACTCACGGGTGCTGCTCGACGAGTACTCACGCCAGCGAGGTCAGATCTCGGCGGCCGGACAGGTACTGGCGGCCTCCCAGGCCACCGACGACCGGTACAAGTATCTGCGCCAGTATCCGAATCCGTACCCGTACGCACCGGTCACGGGCTTCTACTCGATGCAGTACGGCAGCGCCGGCCTCGAGCGCACCGAGGATCCGATTCTCAACGGCTCGGACAACCGGCTGTTCAGCCAGCGCTTCTTCGACCTGGTGTCCGGACGCGATCCGCGCGGCGGCAACGTCGTCACGACGCTCAATCCGGCCATGCAGCAGGTGGCCTACGACCAGTTGACCAGCAAGGGCTACACCGGTTCCGTCGTCGCCATCGAGCCGAGCACCGGGCGCATCCTGACAATGGTCAGCACCCCGAGCTACGACCCGAACCTGCTTGCCAGCCACGACGGCGCCGAAACCACGAAGGCGTGGGACGAGCTCAACGCCGATCCCAACGATCCGCTGGTCAACCGCGCGATCTCGCAGACCTACCCTCCCGGTTCGACGTTCAAGGTGCTCACCACGGCCGCAGCTCTGGGCAACGGTGCGACCCCGGACGACCAGCTGACCGCGGCGCCGCAGATCACGCTGCCCGGCACCAATACGACCCTCGAGAACTACAACGGCAGCACCTGCGGTCCCAATCCGACGGCGTCGTTGCGTGAAGCGTTTGCGCGTTCGTGCAACACGGCCTTCGTCGAACTGGGTATCAAGGACGGCGCGGACGCCATCAAGGACGAGGCCAGCGCTTTCGGCATCGGACCCAACACTCCCGCGATCCCGCTGCCGGTTGCGGACAGCACCGTCGGCGACATCTCCGACGACGCGGCCCTCGGCCAGACCAGCATCGGCCAGCGTGACGTTGCGGTCACCCCGCTCGAGAATGCAGTGATCGCCGCGACCGTCGCCAACGGTGGTGTGCGGATGCAGCCCAACCTGATCTCCCAGTTGCAGGCACCCGATCTGACCGATCTCAGTACGCCGTCACCGGTGTCGATGGGTCAGGCGATCTCGCCGGCAGTGGCGGCAACGCTGACTGATCTGATGATCGGCTCGGAGAACTTCACCGGCGGCGACGGCAAGATCCCCGGGGTTCAGATCGCGTCCAAGACCGGTACCGCCGAGCACGGCGTGAACCCGCGGGAAACCCCGCCGCACGCCTGGTACATCGCTTTTGCACCGGCGCAGAATCCGACGGTCGCCGTGGCCGTCATCGTCGAGAACGGTGGTGACCGCGGACTCGCCGCTACCGGTGGCTCGGTTGCTGCGCCGATCGGTCGTGCAGTCATCGCAGCCGGAATCCAAGGGGGCTGAACCGTGGCGTTGAACAACGGCGCTTTGATCGCCGATCGTTACCGATTGATCCGTCTCATCGCCACCGGCGGGATGGGTCAGGTGTGGGAAGCCACCGACTCCCGGCTCAACCGTCGCGTCGCCGTCAAGGTACTCAAGTCCGAGTTCTCTTCCGATCCGGAGTTCTTGGAGCGCTTCCGCTTCGAGGCCCGCACCACCGCGCAGCTCAACCATCCCGGTATCGCCGGAATCTACGACTACGGCGAGACCCGCGACAGCTCGGGCGATTCCACGGCGTACCTGGTGATGGAACTCGTCAACGGGGAACCGCTCAACGCCGTCCTGGCGCGCGTCGGTCGCCTGGCGGTTCCGCATGCCCTCGACATGCTCGAGCAGACCGGCCGCGCCCTCCAGGTCGCACACGACGCCGGTGTCGTGCACCGGGACGTGAAGCCGGGCAACATCCTCATCACGCCGACGGGCCAGGTGAAGATCACGGACTTCGGCATCGCCAAGGCCGTCGAGAACTCACCTGTCACGCGCACGGGAATGGTGATGGGCACTGCCCAGTACATCGCACCCGAGCAGGCTCTCGGTCAGGACGCGACCGCGGCGAGTGACGTGTACTCGCTGGGAATCGTCGGATACGAAGCACTTTCGGGTCGACGCCCGTTCACCGGTGACGGCGCCCTGACCGTCGCGATGAAGCACGTGCAGGAAACCCCGGCGCCGATGCCGGACGACCTGCCGCCGAACATCCGCGAGCTCATCGACATCACGTTGGCCAAGGATCCGGCCGGCCGCTACGCCAGTGGTGGCGAGTTCGCCGACGCCGTCGCAGCTGTCCGCGCGGGTCGGCGTCCACCGCCGCCCGGTCTGCTCGCCACCGGTGCCGCAAGCGCGTTGCCGGCGACGGGCGCCACGCAGGTCATGCCGCCGACGTACGCGGGCCCGGCGACGGGCGCAGCTGCTGCGGACGACGCGGCAGCCGGCGGAATGACCAGTGGGCAGAAAGCCGTGGCGTGGGCCGCAGGTGGATTGATCTTGTTGGCGTTGATCATCGGCGGAGTCTGGATCGCGACCGACGGTCCGAGCGACCCGACGCCGCCCGTCGTCACGTCCACGACGTTGCCGACTACGACGACGCCCAAGCCCACCACGACAACGACTCGGCCGACGACGACGACCACCGAGCCGACCACCACGACGACTCGGCCGACCACAACCACGACCGAGCCGACCACCACCACCACGACAACTCCGACCACGACAACAACCACTCCGACGACCACAACCACCACCACGACGACAACGACGACCACAACGACCACTGAGCCGTTGGCGGATCCCGGAGACGCTGAAGAACCGCTAGGACAAGACCAATGACGACACCCCGCAATCTCTCCTCCCGCTACGAGCTGGGTGAGATTCTCGGCTTCGGCGGAATGTCCGAGGTTCACCTGGCGCGCGACCTCCGACTCAGCCGCGACGTCGCGATCAAGGTGCTGCGTGCAGACCTCGCGCGCGACCCCACGTTCTACCTGCGGTTCCGTCGTGAGGCGCAGAACGCTGCCGCGCTGAACCATCCGGCGATCGTGGCCGTCTACGACACCGGTGAAGCCGAGACCGACGCCGGGCCGCTGCCGTACATCGTCATGGAGTACGTCGACGGCGACACGTTGCGTGACATCGTTCGCGGCACCGGGCCGATGGCTCCGCGCAAGGCGATGGAAGTGATCGCGGACGTCTGTGCCGCTTTGGACTTCAGCCACCGCAACGGCATCGTGCACCGCGACGTCAAGCCCGCCAACATCATGATCAACCGTGCCGGCGCCGTGAAGGTGATGGACTTCGGCATTGCCCGTGCCATTTCCGACGCGTCGAGCCCGATGACGCAGACGGCTGCCGTGATCGGCACCGCTCAGTACCTGTCGCCGGAGCAGGCGCGGGGTGAGCAGGTGGACGCGCGTTCGGACGTCTACTCGCTCGGTTGTGTGCTGTTCGAGATTCTGACGGGCGAGCCGCCGTTCAAGGGTGATTCACCGGTCGCCGTGGCGTACCAGCATGTTCGTGAGGATCCGCAGACGCCGTCGGAAATCAATCCCGACATTCCGCGCGAGCTGGATTCGATCATTCTCAAGGCGATGAGCAAGAACCCGGCCAACCGCTACCAGAGCGCCGGCGACATGCGCAGCGACTTGGTACGCGTCCTGGGCGGTCAGCGTCCGAGTGCTCCGATGGTGATGAACGACGAGGACCGCACCACCATCCTCGGCGCCGTCGGCTCCGACACCGGGAACTACCGCACTGCTCCCGATCCGGTCGAGCCGGTTGCTGCGCGGACAACTCGCGCTGCCGAGCCGCCTGCCAAGAAGAAGGGCGGACGCTACGCCCTGATGGGCATCGCGGCGCTTCTGGTGATCGGTCTGGTGACGTTCTTCCTGATCCGGGTGAACTCGCCGAAGGTCGAGATGGTGACAGTTCCGGGTGACCTCACCAACCAGCCCGCCGACGTCGCCGAGGCGACACTGACGAACGCCGGATTCCAAGTGGAGCGTCAGCAGAAGACGGACAAGGTGATCGCGGCCGGAAACGTCATCACGACGCGTCCGGTTGCCGGGGTGCGCATCGAGAAGGGCAGCACCGTCACCATCGACGTGTCCACCGGACCCGAGCAGGTAGCCATTCCGCGCCTGACCGGCCTGAGCCAGGACGACGCCGAGAAGAAGCTCAACTCCGTCGGTCTCCGACTGGATCCGACCATCGGCAAGGCGGCATCGACCATTGCCGAGGTCGACAAGATCGTCAATCAGGACCCGGCCGTCGGAGTGTCGGTTGTTCTCGATTCCGCGGTCTCGATCACCGTCGGCACCGGCCCGGAGCAGGTTCGCGTCCCGGATGTGACCGGCCAGCGTGAAGAGGTGGCGAGGCCCAACATCGAAGGTGCCGGGTTCGCCGTCCAGATCACGGAGATCGATTCGGGTCTGCCGAAGGGGCAGGTCGTTTCGACCGACCCGACCGGTGGCACATCGGCAACCAAGGGTTCGACCGTGACGCTGCGAGTGTCCAACGGCAACCAGGTCGCGATGCCTGATCTCACCAACAAGACGGTGTCGGAGGCGTTGACCACGCTTCGGGCCGCCGGCTGGGCGGGAACCGCATCGCAGCTGGTGCAGAACCAGAGCACGACGCTCACCCCGGAAATGGTGGGCAAGATCGTCTCGCAGACGCAGCCTCCGGGCTCGGAGATCTCCAAGGACGCGGTCATCACCGTCAGCGTCGGAGCGCTCGGAATCCCCGGCCGCTAGACAAAGCGAAAAAGAGTGCCTCCCGGAGATTTCCGGGAGGCACTTTTTTGTGGACAGGTGTCAGAGAATTGCGGGCAGGGCTCCACCGAGCGCCGACGCGACCTCGGCCTCGAGGGCTGCGACGAGCCCTTCCGGCGGCGCCTCACCGCAGACTGCGAGCCAGTTCGCGAGCATCCGGTGCCCACCCTGGGTGAGGACGGATTCGGGGTGGAACTGGACGCCGTGAATCGGCAGTTCGCGGTGACGCATCGCCATCACGACGCCGCTCTCGGTGTGTGCGGTCACCTCGAGTTCCTCGGGAATGGTGTCCTCGAGAACCGTCAGCGAGTGATAGCGGGTAGCGGTGAACGGATCGGGCAAGCCGGCCAGGACGCCGACGCCCTTGTGGTGCACCAGGCTCGTCTTGCCGTGAAGCAGTTCGGGCGCGCGGTCGACGGTTCCACCAAAGGCCGCACCGATCGCCTGATGCCCGAGGCAGACGCCGAGCAGCGGGGTCTTGGTGTCGGCGCAGACCTTCACCAGATCCATCGTCGCTCCCGCGCGCTGCGGAGTTCCGGGGCCCGGGCTCAGGAGAATGCCGTCGAACTGCGCTACTGCACCCTCGAGGTCGGCCGTCAGTTGTGGATCGTCGTTGCGCCAGACCACGGCTTCGGTTCCGAGCTGGCCGAGGTACTGCACCAGGTTGAACACAAAGCTGTCGTAGTTGTCGACGACGAGAATCCTCATGAGAGCAGGGTAAACGCCCGTGCTATCCGCCGGTATAGGCGGGGACCGTGATCTGCGACGGGGTTGCCTGCGTGTACCCGAGGCCGAAGCGGGTCGCGTACTGCTTGTAGATCCGAATACCCGGTTCGGCGGCCAGTGCCGCCTCGAGGCGTGCAACGTCGCCGATGGCACTCATCACGTAGGGCGGACTGTAGGTACGGCCGTGAAGAAGGAGAGTGTTTCCGATGCACCGCGGCGCCGACGTACTGATGATCCGTTGGTCCTGCATGCCCACCGCTTCGGCCCCGCCGGCCCACAGTGCGTTCAGGACGCTCTGGACGTCCTGCTGATGCACGACGAGGTCGTCCGGGGTGGCGTCGACCGGATACTTGCCGTCGGCATTGCGCGGGGCGTCCGTCATCGTGACCACGACGCCCGGGCCGGTCATCTCCGTCAGTCCCGCGTCGGCGGAGATGTTCTTGATGTCACCGAGGGCTGCTGCCACTCCGGCGTCGGACCGAGCGGCGTCTTCCTGCAGCGAATCGAGCTGAGCGGCAAGTTCGTCCCGGTCGGCCGAAACTTTTTCGGCATTGGCCTGGGCACTGCGGACCAGATCGGAGAGCCTGGTGCTTTCGGTGACCTGCAGCTGATTTTCCTCGGCGGATCTCTGCGCCGTGGCGACCATCAGACCGGCTACCAGGCAGACGGCAAGTACACCGATGTGCCAGACGGTTCGTGAAGATTCACCCGAAGACACGTGGCTCCTCCCGGATTGTGCAGGTCGGCCGGTGACCAACTGGACACAGCTACGTTAGCGTGTAGGTAACACATGCAGGTCACACCGTAGAGCGAGGACGTCATGCCCAAGTCGAAGGTCCGTAAGAAGAACGACTACACAGTCAACCCGGCAAACCGCACTCCGGTGAAGGTGAAGATGGGTCCGTCGAGCACTTTGTATGTCTCCGTGATGCTCGGATTCATGCTTGTCGGCCTGGCGTGGTTGATTGTGTACTACTTGGCCGCGGATTCGATCACGTGGATGAACGACTTGGGAAACTATAACTTCCTCGTCGGCTTCGGTTTCATGGTTGTCGGCCTTGTCATGACCATGAGATGGCGCTGACCGGCGAGTATCTGATTCGGCTCGGATCGTGACCGTCTTTCAATTACATGGGTGTCATTCATCCCCATTGTGGATAACTCCTGTGGACAACCTAGGAAGTTATCCACATGCTCGAGGATGAATTTCATCCACAGCCTCGTGACAACGCCACGGAGGTCGTCTCGTGGGCCACTCCGATGGGTGTTGTCTATGCGATGTTCGGCGGAGGAGTTGCCCTCGCGATCGCCTCGATCGTCGCGCCCACGGAGCCTGCCGGACGCTTCCTGCTCGCCCTCGCGGTGATCGGGCTGTTCGTGATGGGCGGACTCGCTCTGCGTCAGCGTCCCCGGCTGGCGGTGATCGAAGACGGGGGAACCAAATCGATCGCGGTGCAGCGACTTCGCGCCCGGCACACGTTCACTCGCGAACAGATCGACCGCGTGCGGCTTGTCCGCTACCCGCGTCTGGGTCGACGCGTCCCGATGCTCGAGATCGACATCGTCGACCGGCCCACCGACACGGAGAAGCTGTTGATCTTCGGACGCTGGGATCTCGGTACGTCGCCGGAGGACGTCCTGGACGTGCTCGCTGTCCATGGTTTGGTGCCGCCGGAGAAGTAAGCGCGGGTTACATGGCCAGTGCCGCGAGGTCCGGCTGCACGATGTCGAGAGCCTGTTGCGGCACTGCTACGGCGTCGCTCGACCATCCCCAGATCGAGTACAGCTCACGGCCTGGATCGGTGTATCCGTCGCGGCCGTGCAGTACCCGGTAGTTGTCGATGCAGATCATCTCGCCGGCGTCGGCGCGGAACATCGGCCCACTGTCTCGCACGTGAATCACGGCTTCACTCCACTGCTTCACCAGCGGCCACTGCGCTTCTTCCGATTCGCCGGCGATCGGCGCGAGATATGGGTGATACCGAACCTGGTTGCGTCCACTCGGCACCGTCCGGGCGATCGGCGCAAATGTGTTCTGCGGGAAGTTCGGTTCAGAATGATCGATGTCTGTGCTCCAACAGAATTCGGCCAGTCCCGCTGTTGCGGGATCGAAGGCGAGCAATCGCGTCAGTTTGACCGCGTCGATGAGAAACGAGTCGCCGCCACTCGGGTACGCCGGTCGCTTGCACCACAGAAACAGATAGTCGGGCGCGTAATCGCCGAAAGCAAAACCGTCGTTGTGGGCGGTCATCCGCTCGCCGGAGATACCGAACGAGCGCTTGCGCCCGCGTTCGTCCACCGGTTGCGTGTCGACGACAGCTGCTTCGGCATCCTGACTCTTGGCGCTCGCCTCGAACTGGCGGCCGACGCGAATGCACTTCTCACCGAGCAACTTCGACGCGAAAGCAATGGCGTCATCCTCCGTATGCAGCCCACCGAAGACCGCGGCGCCGTCCAGAGCGATCGCCGCCCGGACGGCCTCGACCGTCTCCACACGCCGCGGAACAACACTTGCCAGCGTCAATTCGGAAGAAAACATTCATGACTCCATACGTCGAGTTGGCCAAACGGTTCAACTCGAGCGTAGGAACTCGTCATTTCGACGGCGTAACTCCGGAAACCGATTCGGTTACGGAGCAGGGCTTCAAATCACACTGCCCTTCAAATCACACGGCCCTTCAAATCACCTTGCCAGGGTTCATGATTCCGTGCGGGTCGAGCGCCCCCTTGATTGCGTGATGCATCGCGACAACTGCCGGTGACAGTTCTTGCGCCAGGCCGCCCATCTTCAGCAGGCCGACGCCGTGCTCGCCGGTGACGGTTCCGCCCAACTCGAGGGCGTTGTCGATGATCTCGGCAAAAGCGGCCTGAGCGCGTCGTCGCGCCGCTTCGTCGTCGTGAGGCGTGATCAGCAGCGGATGCAGGTTGCCGTCACCCGCGTGCGCGATGTTCGCGATGTGCGTGTCGTGACGGGCCGAGATGGCTTCGATGCGTGCCAGCATCTCCGGGACCGCCGCCTTGGGAACACAGATGTCCTCGGTCAGCACCGGGCCGAGCCGCTCGAGGGCGGGGTACGCCAGTCGCCTGGCGGAGAACAGCGCGTCGGCTTCCTCCTGGTCGGTGGACCTGGCACTCCAGGTTGCTCCGGAGCGGTTGAAACAAGCCAACATTCGCTCGGCTTCGGCGTCGCCTATCTCGCCGGGTGTGTCGATGCGGCCGAGCAGGACCACCTCGGCGTCGGCCGAGAGACCCATGTTCTTCCAGGCGTCGACGGCAAGCAGGCACTGCCGGTCGATCAGCTCGAGAGCAGAGGGCGTGAGACCGTCGGCAGCGACGGCTTCGACGGCCTTGCCCGCAGCGACGATGGAGTCGAAGTATCCGACGATGGTGCGTTCAGGATCGCGCTGAGGACGAAGCTTGACGGTCACCTCGGTGATCACCCCGAGAGTGCCTTCGGAGCCGACCATGAGCGCCGATAGATCAAACCCAGCCACTCCCTTGGCAGTTCGGCGCCCGAGCCGAACCAGCTCGCCGGTTCCGGTGACCACCTGCATGCCCAGCACGTAGTCCTTGGTGACGCCGTACTTGACGCAGCACAAGCCGCCGGCATTGGTCGCGACGTTGCCGCCGATCGTCGACCAGGGCGCGCTGGCCGGATCGGGCGGGTACCAGAGGCCGTGCTCGGCGCAGGCGTCGCGGAGGTGATCGTTGACCACTCCGGGTTCGACCACAGCCAAACGCTCGAGGGTGTTGATCTCCTTGATGGCATTCATCGCATCGAAGGCGATCACGACGCCACCGGTGACCGCGTTGGCTCCGCCCGACAGCCCGGTACCGGCGCCGCGCGTCACGACGGGAGCACCGTGGGCGATGCACGCCTGCACAACGGCCTGTACCTGCTCGGCTGTGCGCGGACGGACCACTGCGACAGGCATCTCATAGGGAGCCCACTCGGCGTCGTCGTGGATGTAGCTCGCCATGATGTCGGGGTCGGTGATCAGTCGATCCGCATCGATCTGCGAGCCGAGCGCCTCGAGGAGTGTCATGCCTCCACGATAGTGACGGCGACTACACCACCCCATGTAGGTTTACTCCGAGAAACCGGAGACTGTATGGGCATTCTCTCCATACTCACGATTGATCTGACGAGGGAGTGCCAATGCACGAGAACTGGCTACAGCTTCTCCTGGCCGAGGCATCCACCGAGGAACTCATCGAGCATCGCGATCAACTGGCCGCCGGGTCGGGCCCCGAGGCCGCTGCCGAGATCGAGCGAGAAGCCCGATCGGCGCTTCAACTACGAAGTCTTCTGGCTCAGCGCCGACAGCGCGCCACCGAGCTCGGGGCGCTCAACGACATCGCGTCGCTGCTGACCACGATGCACGATCACCATGCCCTCCTGCAGGAGATCGTGGACCAGGCCAAACGACTACTGGGCGTCGATCTTTCGTACCTTGCTCTGATTCACGAGGACATCTTGATCATCGAGGTCACCAGCGGGGCGTACACCTCCCAACTCCTCGGCCTCACGGTTCCATTCCGCGAAGGTCTGATCGGTCGGGTGGTCGAGAATTCTTCTCCCGCTTGGTCTCCCGACTACCGCAACGATCCTTCGTTTGCACACATCGGACCGGCTGACGACGCAGCACGGGCCGAGAACATGCGCGGCCTGCTGGCCGTACCACTGACATTGAACGGCAAGATCCTGGGCGCGCTGTGCGCCTGCAAGCGTCAGGAGCGTCGATTCGGCAACGAGGAAGTTGCGTTGCTGTCCGCTCTCGCAGCTCATGCCTCGGTGGCTATCGAGAATGCCCGCTCCCTCGAACGCTATCGCGCGACGGTTGCGGAAGTGAATGCCGCGAACACCGAACTTGCCGAACGCACAGCACTTCTCGAACAGACACTGACCTGGGACCGCTCGCTCACTCAGGTGGTTCTGCGCGGCGGTGGAGTCCGTGAACTCGTGGAGGAAACCTCCGCGTCGACGGGCTCGCCGGTGTTCTTCGTGACCGGAACATCGGAGATCCCACCGGGATTGCAACGGGTGAGCGAGAGCGTTCACCGGGTCTTCGACATCCTCGCTGCCGACCGACGCGAGCAGGAGGTGACGCTCATCGTCGGCGAGCAGTTCCTTTTTGCCACCGAAGTACGCAGTGCCGGTGACCAACTCGGAGTTCTGTTCCTGCTCTCGCGCCGAGAACCCACCGCCGCCATGAGGTTGGCACTCGAAAGGTCTGCTCCCGCCATTGCGCTTGCCCTGGTCGGCGAACGGGCAGCCAGGGAAGCCACCCGTCGAGCACGCGACGCGTTCCTCGTCGATCTGATCACCAGGCCTGCGCCGACGCCGGCCGAAGTCACCGGGCAGTTCCGCCTGGCCGGGCTCAACCCCGACCGCTCGTACACCGTCGTGGTGGCCCGCCCGGCCGACGCCGTCGACCGCACGCGTCGCAGTATCGAGGAAATTGCATTCCCGTCGGGAACCGTTGTAGCCGAGCATGGTTCACGGGTCATCGCACTGATCCCCGGAATGTCACCGGCAGACGTTGCGGCGGCATGGGTGCAACCGGCGGAGAACCCGACCGTCGGAATCGCCGATCCGGCCGTTGGAGCAGAAGGACTGGCTCGGGCTTACGTCGAGGCTCAGCACACCGTCGACGTCCTCGAGACGCTGGGACGGGCCTCACATGTCGAACCGGCAAGTTCACTCGGCATTTACCGAATTCTCCTCAGCCGCACCGGCCGCGACGAACTGGACGCGCTGACGCAGCGTTCCCTCGGCCCCCTCCTCGAGGAGGAGCAACGACGCGGGGTTCCACTATTGGACACTCTGGCGTCGTACCTCTCGCACAATTGCAAGCATTCCGCGACCGCCGCCGCGCTCGCGATTCACGCCAACACTCTGTATCAACGCCTTGAATCGATCGACCGGTTGATCGGAACACAGTGGCGTCAGCCGGATCAGGCGCTCGATCTTGCGCTCCTGATCCGGCTGCGTGCCAGTGCGGGGAAACTCGGTCAGATCTGAGCGGGCTTGCTCGATCGTTTAGCCAGCACCACAACAAGTATTGCGGCACAGAGCATCACGGCGCCCACCACCCAGAGGCCTGCCTTGGCATTTCCGGTCACATCAGTGAGCCAGCCGGTGAGGTACGGAGCGCCGAAGCCCGACGCGTTGCCGATCGAGTTGATCATCGCGATACCGGCCGCCGCGCTGGCGCCCGTCAGGAAGGTAGTGGGCAAGTACCAGAAGACGGGGAGTGCACACAGCACGCCGACGGCGGTGAGCGAGACGGCGATCATGACGGTGAACGGCGAATCCAGGTACAGCGCAATCGGAATGGATACCGCACCCAAGAGCGTCGGCGCTGCGACGTGCCACATCCGTTCACCGGTCTTGTCGGAATGGCGGCTCCACAGCACCATCGCGACGGCGCCGACAGCGTAGGGGACGGCCACGATCAGGCCGGTCTCGACGAGCGAGAAATCAGTGTTGAATGTCTGCTTGAATCCCGCGACGATGCTCGGCAGGAAGAAACTCAAAGCGTAGAGCCCGTACGTGATTCCGAAGTAGACCAGACCGAAACCGATGACGCGGGGATCACGCAGGGTCTTACCAGCCGACTGGTGACCGGCGTCGCCGAGTTCTTTTTCCTCGTCCGCCATGGACTTCATCAGCCACGTGCGCTCCTCGAGGGTCAACCACTTGGCGTCGGCGGGACGGTCAGTGAGGTAGAACCAGACGACAAACGCCAAGATCACGGCGGGCAGACCCTCGATCAGGTACATCACGCGCCATCCGGCCAGGCCGAACAGACCGTCGCCGTACTGGATGATGGCAGCCGAGAGTGGGGCGCCGAGCGCCGACGAAAGCGGAAGCGTCAGCAGGAACAGGCCCATCAGGCGTACGCGGTACTTCTTCGGGAACCAGAAGGTCAGGTAGAGAAGAACTCCGGGAAAGAAACCGGCCTCGGCGATTCCCAGCAGGATGCGCAGGAAATAGAGACTGCCGACATTCGGCACGAATGCCAACGCAGCGGCGAGGATGCCCCAGGTGAGCATGATGCGCGCGATCCACAGCCTGGCGCCGAAGCGGTGCAGGGCCAGGTTGCTCGGCACCTCGAACAGCAGATAGCCAACGAAGAAGAGTCCGGAGGCGAGGCCGAACATCGTCTCGGTCATCCCGAGGTCGGCGCTCATGGTGAGCTTCGCGAACGCGATGTTCGTACGATCCAGATAGTTCACGAAATATAGCAGGATCAGAAAGGGGATCAGCCGTCGCGCTACCTTCTTCACCACGCGAGATTCGATCTCGCTCGGCGCAACCCCACCGTCAGTGGTAGTGCTATCGGTGGAGGTCATGGCAGGGGTACTCCTCGGAAAAGGTCAGCGTTGCTATCTACGAAGTGACTCAAGCCACAGTAGAAGCACCACCGAGTTCAACCTATGTGGACAATCTCTACAGAAGCCGTCCCGGCATGTGCGTTTACTCCCAGAATCCGGAAGATGATCCCGGGCAGCCTGACGAACGTCCCTGAACAGTCGAAGGCGACAAACCCGTCTGAGCTGGGGGTTTAGAGCTACAAGCATCGCCTCACTGGCTACTGTTGTCGGCGAAATAGCCGGAGCAAGTGCACACGCACCGCATGACTTGAAGGACAGAACATGACGAAGTTGGTTCGGACCACATTGACCGGCCGGTCTTCCACCGCAGTCGCTGCCACCCTCGCGGCGGTCGCTCTATTCGCCTCCGCCTGCGGCAGCGACTCCGACAAGACCGACTCCGACAAGAGCGCTGCCGGCGCCTCGTCCGCTACATCCTCGGCCACCGTCGGCGGGAAGACGCTCGACGCCAAATTCGAGACGAAGTGCGCAAAGGACGGCGGCACGACAGTTATGACACTGCTCGACGCGGAAAATGCCACCTACGGCATGTTGACCGTCTCAGCCATCATCGATGAATCCGGCACGGTTCAGACTGCTGGAATCGCCGGAAGCGAGGGTGGATCGAACGGTCTGCCGTACACCGCCGGATTCGCACCGGGACTGCCCGGCGGATCTGCCAGTGCCAAGCAGGACGGCAATACCTTCGTGGTGACGGGCGAGGGAATCGGCGCCCGGGACAAGGGCAACCCGACGGAGACGTCGAGCTTCGAGATCACGTTCGCCTGCGAGTCCGTCATCGGCGGCTGAGCTGCAGAAGCAAAAGAATCGTGCACCTGTACTCGGGTGCACGATTCTTGCTAACTGATTCCCAGCTGTTCGCGCAGTTGGACGACGCGCAGCACGATGACTCCCAACGTCACCACGGTGACGGCACCAAAAGCGATCCAGCCGATACGTACGGCTTTCACGCGGTTCTCACCGGCGCCCAACCACTGCGGGGCGTACAGGAAGGCAGCGGCTGTTGCGGCACCTGCCACCAGACCTCCCGCGTGGCCCCAGAACGAGATCCCGGGCAGCGAAATGCTGATGATCACGTTGATCGCGATCACGGAGATGATCGGGACCGGGCTTCGGCGCAAACGCAGCAGAAGGACGGCTTGTGCGCCCATGATGCCGAAGATCGCGCCGGACGCCCCGGCAGTCCAGGACAGAGCCGTGAGCGAAGAGAACACCGGCTGGAACGCCATCACGGATGCTGATCCGCCGAGAAGCGAAACCAGGTAAATGCCGATGTATCTCGAACGGCCCATCACGAT
Source organism: Rhodococcus sp. IEGM 1409 (assembly GCF_030056735.1). Taxonomy (GTDB): domain Bacteria; phylum Actinomycetota; class Actinomycetes; order Mycobacteriales; family Mycobacteriaceae; genus Rhodococcus_F. The sequence continues at coordinate 150,126 of NZ_JASHKN010000007.1, read as the reverse complement.
TTCGGTGTCGCGCCCCAGAATGTAGAGGGCGTACATGTTGACCGCGAGGTGCAGGATGCCGAAGTGCAGGAACCCGGAGCCGATGAGCCGGAACCAGTCACCGCTGGCGACCAGACCCGGATTGAGTGCCCAGTTGGCGAAGATCGACGAGCCGACCTGATTGTTCATGATGCTTCGCGACTGCGCGAAGGTCGCGAGGAACGCCAGGACGTTGAGCCCCATCAAGGTGTACGTCACGACCGGGACCGCGCGGGTGGAGCTCACGGTGTTTCCGGCGACGCCCCGAACGGGACGGACATCACGCTGACCGGCAGCTACACAGTCAACACATTGGTATCCCACCGCCGCGTCGCGGAGACAGTCCGGGCACGCCGGGCGTCCACAACGATTACAGGAAAGTGCGGTAGGTCGATCTGGATGGCGGACGCACCGCGGCTGGGGCGGGATGCCCTCACTCGCACCGCCGCCCCAACCGGGGTTCGTCATCTGCTTGTTTTACCTGTTCAGGAGATGGTGATGCTGTTGATCACGACGGGCTCGACCGGACGATCGCCACGATCGACCGAGGTGGAGGAAATGGCGTCGACAACCTTCTTGGAATCGTCGTCGAGAACCTCACCGAAGATGGTGTGGCGACGGTTCAGGTGCGGCGTCGGGCCGGTGGTGATGAAGAACTGCGAGCCGTTGGTTCCCGGGCCTGCATTGGCCATGGCCAGCAGGTAGGAGCGGTCGAACTGCAGTTCCGGGTGGAACTCGTCACCGAACTTGTAGCCCGGGCCGCCGGTGCCCGTTCCGGTGGGGTCGCCACCCTGGATCATGAAGCCGTCGATGACGCGGTGGAAGATGGCACCGTCGTAGAACGGGCCGGTCTTGGTGCCGGCGGCGTTTGCGGTGGTGTACTCCTTCGAGCCGTCGGCGAGGCCGACGAAGTTCTCGACGGTCTTCGGCGCATGGTTGCCGAACAGAGCGATCTTGATGTCGCCGCGGTTCGTGTGCAGCGTTGCGGTTGCGGTCTGATGAGTTGAAGTCACACCACCATCGTGCCATTGCCGGCGTTCTCGCGGATGTCGCCCCGCAAAACTCTCCCTGTCCCCGCCTCGCTGTTATGGCACAGTGAAGTCATGACACGAGTGACCGAGTCCCTCAGCACGCAGTTGCCCGACACCTTCGATCACGCGCGCGCCCGCGTCGAGGACACCTTCGACGAGACCGCCGCTTACCTCGAAGAAACAGCGGCTCGTATCAAGGAGTCCGAGGCAGCCGACAACGCTCGCCGTATCGCCGCGGTGGTCGCGACGTCGGTCGCTCGCGGCGCCGGGCAGGTCGGGTTGTTCCTGGGTCGTCAGGGCAAAGTCCTCGCCAAGAAGGGCGTCGAGCGCGCCAAGGCCATCCCGGCAAAGTCCGCGGAACGCGCCGAGAAGCCTCGCGGCCGCAAGCGCGTCACCGTGTTCGTCATCGCCGGTGTTGCGGTGATCGGTGGCGCCGTTTTCTTCAAGAGCCGCCGACGCGAGCATCCGCCGGTCGCTTCCGCGCCCCCTCGTCTCGAGGAGAACTCGGCGGAGAAGACCGCTTAGTCGACATACGAAAAGCCCCGGAACAGATTGTGTTCCGGGGCTTTTCGATGTTCACGTTCAGCAGTTGGACGGTGCCGGGACGTTGTTGAAGCGATCGATCATGTACCCGACGGATTCGGGGGTACCCACCAGATACGGCGTCGCGTGATTGATTGCCAGTCCCGGAATGATCGGGGGCAGTTCGTTGACGGAGAACTGCACCGTCGCACCCTTGCCGCACCAGTCTCGCGCCAGTTGTTGTCCCTGGCCGAACGGAACGATGTCATCGGAGCGGCCGTGCTGGATCAACACGGGCGACTCCGGCGTCAGCTTGCCGATCTTCTGCTCGTCGAGGATTGCCTGCGCCATGGGCAGACGGGCCAGAACCGCGGAGAGTGATTCACCGGAATTGGTGAAGCTCGACGACTGCTGGAAGCCGAACTGCAGACCACTTTCGGCGACGCACTGGTTCTTGGTGGCGGCCAACATCTGTCGGCCGCGATCGTTGATCTCGGCGTCGAGCAGCGGCTGAACCTCGGGGTACTGCGCAAGTATTCCGTTGAGCGCGTAGCCGATCACTCCGGTGAGGAACGTGCCGTCGACCTGCTGCAGCGTCGCCGCCAGATCGGCGGGCGGTGCACCTGCGTAAGTGCCCTTGAGATCGAGTTCGGGAGCGTACGACGGCTTCAATTCCGTTGCCGCAGCGGCAGCTCCACCACCTTGCGAGTAACCCCACAGTCCGACGGGGCCGTCGGCGGGAATGCTCGTGTTCGGGAGCTGCTGAGCGGCGCGCACCGAGTCGAGAACCGCGTGAGCTTCGGCGCCGCGGTTGACATAGGTGTGATCGCCCGGCGTTCCGAGACCCTCGTAATCGGTGACGACGACGGCAATGCCGTTGAGCAGCAACGTATTCACCCAGATGGACTCGTAGCCGACCATGACGTCCGTCGGGAACTGGTACTCGATACCGGTGTTGAACAGCTTGGACGGTGCGCACTGATCGCCCTGTCCATGCGTTCCCACCGCTGCGGCAACCAGTGGACGCGCCCCCTGCCCGGTCCACGGATTCGACGGTTCGAGATAGGTGCCCGTCACTGCAACGGGGGCGCCCTTGGCGTCCTCGCTTCGGTACATGATCTTGGTGGCGGTCGCCGGCCATGCACCGTTCGATCCGGGCACGCTCAGTAGCAGTGGTGACGGCTCGCTCTTGATGAGATCTCCGTTGGCACCTGCCGGAAGCTCGGACGGCGGCGTGTAGAAGTCCGCCGGCTGCGCCATTGCGGCGGGGGCCGTCACAGCACCCATGACCAGTGCTGCGACGGAGACCCCGGCCGCCCACCATGCTCTGCTCTTCACGTTTCGATCTCCCCACGTTCGCCTGCGCTGTGGCTTGGCACACAGCGAACGCAGAGTAACACATACATCACGTAATACTTTTTCGTGAGGTTTTCGCCTTAACAGGCTGAATTACAAGCGTTTACGACTACTTCGTGGGCTCCAGATTCGAGGTCAGCAGCGAACGAAGCTTGTCGGTATCGGACGAGGTCCACGTCCCGGGATGCAGGATCTCGGCCCACATGTCTGCCGCATCCTCGCCATAGTTGTGACCGTGCCCGGACGGGACGTCAGCCGAGAAGACCATGTCGAGGGTTACCTGCCAGAACGTCACGAGCGGCACCCACTTCATTCCCGGATCCACGTCGCGACCCAGCGGTTCCTTGAGCCAATCCGGCTTGTTGAGCAGCAGGTCGAAGGACCACCACGTGATCGGGTCGCTGGCGTGCTGCCAGTACACGATCCGGTCGTCGTCCCAATCGGCCTTCAGCTCCAGATCCTCCGGATCACCGGCAAAACGAATTGCCCGTCCGCCGTCGATCACCGGCAGAATTTCCTTCGAACCCGAGTCACGACTGTTCGTGATTTCCTGCCACTGAGCAGTGAAGTTGGGGGTTCCGACCCACAGTGCGCCGTCGACGCGCGTCATCATGTCCTGAGCGCCGGCAAATGCGGCCTGGCCACCGTAGGAGCCGAGGCTCTCACCGAAGACAACCAGCTCGGGTCGCGTCTCCACGGGCAGGTCGATCCACTTGGCGTACACCGCATTGAAGAGCGCACGCCCGGCGATCATCGGCGTCTCGCGGTCGGCGATGAAGGCCAACGGACTCGGAAGGAACGAGTACTGCATCGACGCGATCGCCGTGTCGCCGCCCTCGACGTACTCGAACGCCGACGCGACGTCCTCGTTCACCCATCCGCGGCCGGTGGTCGTCACGACTGCGAGGGTTCCGCGGTCGAATCCGCCGGTGCGCTCCAACTCGTCGACGACGCGCTGTGCGACACCGTTGATCGAGTCCGAGGATTCGCGTCCGGCGTACACGCGGATCGGTTGCTTCGCTTCACGTCCGGTCAATGCAGAGATCTCGGTGGCGGTGGGACCGCTGCCCATGAAGGTGCGCCCCTCCTGGCCGAGCGAATCCCAAGGCTCGGCGGACATCGGTGAACCACTGCGCTCGGCGATCAATGGTTGTTCGATGCCGTCCGGAGTTTCGTGATCGGCACCGGAGAAACTCCAGTTCGCGAACGCGATCAGCCCGTTGTACAGCGCACCGTTCACGATGAAGATGCCGAGAGCGAAGATGACGATCAAGCTGCCGACCTTCGCCGCTTCGAGGGGAACGAACCGAAGTGCGACTGCGGTGAGCTTGTTGGTGGTGAAACGAAGACCACGTCCGGCCTCGAGCAGAATGAACCAGATTCCGAGCGAAATCATCAGCACCAGAAGGTAATTCGCCTGATTAGTGCGCGGAACCTCGACCAGATCACGAACGATCTGCTGCCACCACGAACCGAGGACCAAGAACGTCGGAACCAGAATGACGGCCGCGGCCAACAGGATTCGCCATCCGATCTTCTTGGTGCGATCCGACCACTGCGGTTCGACGCCGCACTTTCGAATCATCCAGGCAACCGTCACGCCGAGCGCGTATCCCATCGCGAGCGAGATGCCTGTCGCAACGCCCTGCAGGTACCACGCGCGCGGCAACAGGGACGGACTCATCGACCAGGTGAAGAAGACCAGAGCAAAGGCAAGCCCGACCGGATGCAGCGTCTTGCAATAGAGGCGCAGCCGTTCCCACACACGTTTCATGCCGGAATCGTATGCGCCCCGTGCCCGAATCAGGTCACGAGGCGCACACGCGTCCAGTCTGTTTACGGAGCGAAGCGCAAAATCGCGGCAACTGCGCCGCCGCCCGGAATGTCCTCCGCGCGAACAGCGAGCACCCGAGCACCCGTCAAGAGCGAACGACGAGCGATCTCGTCGACGACACCGTAGGTGCTTCCGTTGGTCGACTCCCCGGTCGTGAGAGCGCCCGTCCGGGGATCGAGACTTCCGGGTAGGACGGAATCGATGTCGATGAAAACGGTGTCGACCTGTCCGTACGTCGCGGCTGTTGCCACGTCGGCGACGTCGGTCTGAGTGCGTCCCTGTTCGGTGCGCACATTGAAGGTCTCACGCACCGCCGCCAGCTGCTCGGCGTGGAAATCGTCGAGCGCCGGACGCGAACCATCCGCGACTTCCTGCGTCGACAAGGCTTCCGGGTTTCCCTCGACGGTTTTGTCGACCAGGTGGCGGTACGAATTCACGGAGCGATACACCGACGCAATCGGTTCGGCAGCGGCCAGGATCAACGGGACATCCCGGCCGGCGAGGACACCGCGTACCTCGTGATCGACTGCGCGGGCGTACTGATTGACGCGCAACTTTCGGCTGTCCGACCCCGACAGCCGACCCGCCTCGGTACGGCTGTTGATCGACGACTTGCCCGCGTGATCCGCAGCGTTCTTCGGCATTCCCTGAACACGGACCTCGTCGGCCGGCTGATCGGCAGCGATCTCGATCAGTCGCACCGAACCCTCTGCCAGAGCGAGAACAAACGCCGTCTGGGGGAAGGTCACCGAACGGAGCAGTGGCTTGAGGTGGAACCGATCGCTGACCGTTTCGAGCGCCTGCAGACGGTTGGGGAGGCGGAAGGTCACCAGACGCTCCGGCGTCGCGTACGTGACCAATGAGCGCGACTGGAAGCGCCAGAAATCGTCGTCATCGTCGAGCTCTGCGTATTCGGCCTCGAACTGCTTGCGCTCGGCGGGATCCTCCACCGATGCGAGTGCTGAGCGAACCTTGTCCTTGAAGGCTATGCGCGCTTTGTCGTAATCCTGCGGCGCATCTTCAGTCGGAGTCACGATGGTGATGCAGGTGGGCCCTTCCACCTCCGCGAGTGCGGCAATTTCACCGTGGCTGGGAATGTCGTTGTGAAGCACTACGAACCTCCTGAAATTGGGTTCTCCTCACGCTACGCCCGGCTGGTTATGACCACTAGACCTTCCGGAGAATTCGGGACGAACGGACCATAGTGGGCGTCGTTCTGGCCACCCCACTCCGAGCGAACGGCATGTTCATCGCCTTCAGTGCGCCGAAAGTGCCGTTCGCTCAAAAACGGGGGGTGGGACGGACATGGGTACATCGGCATACAAAAAAACACCCTCCCGGATCCCGGGAGGGTGTTTTCTTACTGTGGAGCCTAGGAGATTCGAACTCCTGACATCTGCCTTGCAAAGGCAGCGCTCTACCAACTGAGCTAAGGCCCCGTTCGGTTTCTGACCGGAGTCAGAGTACCTAGGTTCTATCCTGTTTCCAAATCGTGCCAAACCTTGTCTCCGCGCTGACTTTTGATCAGCTTGGTGACCCCGAGAGCTACCAGAATTCCGGCCCCGACAAGCAGGAAAACCTTCATTCCAGCAACCCTTCTTCGGCACATGGGAGTGGGCCTAGGAGGACTTGAACCTCCGACCTCTTCATTATCAGTAAAGCGCTCTAACCACCTGAGCTATAGGCCCCTGAACCGATTCCAAAGATTACCCCACCGGGCCGCTGACACCAAAACGGGCCCGGCGGAGCAATGTTTTCGCAGGTCAGTCGCGGTCGGCGAGAGTTACCTCTACGCCGCCAACCAGGTCGCTGCAGAGGTTGTAGATGAACGATCCGATCGTGACGAGTGCCGTGAAAAGCACCATGTTCGCGATACCGATCAGCGCGGCGTAGCCGAACACCTGGCCGGCCGTCACCAGACCGTCGGAGCCGCCGTCGGCAACGATGTCGGTGAACGCGTTATTCAAGCGATCCCAGACGCCCATACCGTCGAGGACGACGTAGAGCAGTCCGACGGCCACCATCCATACGAAGAACAGCGACACCGAGATCACGGACGTGATCTTGAGCGTGGACCACGGGTCGATACGACGGATCTGAACCGTTGCGCGCAGCGGCGCACCGTCGACGACCGAGGCCGATACGGCGTGAGTTTTCTCACCCTTCACCGCAGCAGGCAACGGATGCTTGGCCTCGGAGAGGTCAGGCATGTCCTTCGGCAAATCCTTGCGATCGATGTGCCGAGTGGGCCCGTCGATCGCAGCAGCTTTTGCTTTCGGATTTGCAGCCTTGGGGTTTGCAGCCGTCGGATTCGCGCCCGCGGGTGCAACTGCCCTGGCTGCGACGGTCGGTGCGTTGCTCTTGGCCGCTGCCGCACCAGCGACGCCACCGGTAGCTGCGGCCGCCGCCGTTCCCGTCACGACGGGACGTGCCGACGGGTTGCCGGCAGGGCGACCCGTTTGAGGCTGTCCCTTCGGTGCACCACCCTGTGCGGGAGATTTGGCCGGGCCACCCTGTGCAGGGCCGGCCGCTGCAGGACGCTGCGGACCCGCAGGTGGCTTACTCCCGGCAGGGCCTGCCGGTCGACCCGCAGGAGCACCAGCACCGGCGGGTCGCGTGATGTTGGTCTGCGGCTGACTTTGCGGAGCCTGATTCTGCGGTGCCTGATTCTGCGGTGCCGGAGCCTTGGACCCCGGGTTCTGAGCAGCCGGGTTCTGAGCTGGCTGCCCCTGCGGCTGACCTGACGGCTGGGGTCCCCGCTGCCACGGCGGTGCCTGGCTGCCACGAGCCTGATTGGCAACCGGTTGCGGCGGAGCCTGACCGTCACCCTTCGCCGGAGTTACCGGCGCAGCCGGAGCCACAGAAGGAGCCTGACCCTTGGCCGCACCTGCAGCGTCGGAAGCCCCACCCGCCGGCTTCTGAGCCGACGGGCCACGAGGCGGCTCAGGTGCCTCGGGCGCCGGAGCTGCCTCGGAAGCTTTGGGTCCGCCGTCCGCTGGAGCTGCAGGTTTCGACGTCTGCGGCCCCGCCGGAGCAGTTGCCTGCTCCGGCTTCGGTGGCACCTCACCTGAAGGGCTTTCGCTCTTCTGGTCACTGCCCGGCTGGTTGGGAGTGCTCACTAGGACTCCTTAGCTCCATCGGCATTGTCTGCGTTGTCGGTGGTCTCTGCAGCGAGCTCTTCGGGCTCGTCGGCGTTGCGCGCAATCGCGAGCAGTGTGTCGCCTTCGCCGAGGTTCATCAGACGCACGCCCTTGGTCTGGCGTCCCGCCTTACGAACCTGCTTGGCAGCCGTCCTGATGACGCCGCCGCCCGAGGTGATCGCGTACAGCTCGTCGTCGTCGTCGACGATGAGCGCACCGACCAGAGTGCCACGTTTCTTGTCGTACTGAATCGTGAGCACGCCCTTGCCGCCGCGACCCTGCACCGGGTAGTCCTCCATGCCGGTTCGCTTGGAGTAACCGCCCGAGGTGGCGACGAGGAGGAACGTGCCTTCACGAACGACGTTGAGCGAGAGCAACTCGTCGTCCCCGTTGAAGCGCATGCCCTGGACGCCGGACGTTGCGCGGCCCATCGGACGCAGTGCCTCGTCGGTGGCCGAGAAGCGGATCGACTGGCCCTGTGCCGAGACGAGAAGCAGGTCGTCGTCGGCGGAGCAGAGAACAGCGCCGACCAGTTCGTCTTCACCACGCAGGTTGATGGCGACGATGCCACCGCTGCGGTTGGAGTCGAAGTCGGTGAGCTTGGACTTCTTGACCAGACCGTTGCGAGTGGCGAGCACCAGGTAGGGCGCGTCTTCGTACGTCTTGATCTGGATGACGGACTGGATGCGCTCGTCCGGCTGGAAGGCCAGCAGGTTCGCCACGTGCTGACCGCGAGCGGTACGGCTCGCCTCGGGCAGTTCGTAAGCCTTGGCGCGGTAGACGCGGCCCTTCGTGGTGAAGAACAGCAGCCAGTCGTGCGTCGAGGTGACGAAGAAGTGCGAGACGATGTCGTCCTGTTTGAGTCCGGCGCCCTGAACACCCTTGCCGCCGCGCTTCTGCGAGCGGTAGAGGTCGGTCTTGGTGCGCTTGGCGTAGCCGGTCTCGGTGATCGTGACGACGACGTCTTCGCGGGCGATCAGATCCTCGTCGTTGACGTCTCCGTCAGCGGCGATGATGCGGGTACGACGGTCGTCGCCGTACTTGTCGACGATTTCCTTGAGCTCGTCACGAACGATCGCGCGCTGACGCTCCGGGCGAGCCAGAATGTCTTCGAGGTCCGCGATTTCGAGTTCGATCTCGGCCAACTCGTCGACGATCTTCTGACGCTCGAGGGCGGCCAGACGACGCAACTGCATGCCGAGGATCGCGTCGGCCTGGATCTCGTCGACGTCGAGGAGTTCCATCAATCCGGCGCGGGCGATGTCGACGGTCTGCGACGCACGGATCAAGGCGATGACCTCGTCCAGAGCGTCGAGCGCCTTGACCAGACCGCGCAGGATGTGGGCGCGCTCTTGGGCCTTGCGAAGCAGGTACCTGGTACGACGAACGATGACCTCGAGCTGATGCGTCGTGTACAGACGGATCATCTGGTCGAGGCGCAGCGTGCGCGGCACTCCGTCGACGATGGAGAGCATGTTGCAGCCGAAGCTGGTCTGCAACTGGGTGTGCTTGTAGAGGTTGTTCAGCACGACCTTGGCGACGGCGTCACGCTTGACGGTGACGACGATGCGCATGCCGACTCGGTCCGAGGACTCGTCGTGGATGTCGGAGATGCCGCCGATCTTGGCGTCACGAACCTGCTCCGCGATGGACGTGATCAGGTTGTCCGGGTTGACCTGGTAGGGCAGCTCGGTGATGACGATCGTGGTGCGGCCCTTGGCATCTTCTTCGATCTCGACGACGCCGCGCATACGAACGGAACCGCGACCGGTGTTGTATGCGTCCTGGATTCCCTGGCCGCCGACGATGAGGCCGTGCGTCGGGAAGTCCGGCCCCTTGACCCGCTCCATGACGGCGGCGAGGGTGGCTTCCTCGTCGGCCTCGTAGTTTTCGAGCGCCCAGTAGATGGCCTCGGCAACTTCACGCAGGTTGTGCGGCGGGATGTTGGTGGCCATACCGACGGCGATACCGTTGGAACCGTTGATCAGCAGGTTCGGGACACGGCTGGGCAGAACCGTCGGTTCCTGCGTCTTACCGTCGTAGTTCGGTGTGAAATCGACTGTCTCGTGGTCGATCTCACGCAGCATTTCCATCGCGAGCGGCGTGAGCCGGCACTCGGTGTAACGCATGGCGGCCGCGCCGTCGTTACCGCGGGAACCGAAGTTTCCCTGGCCGTCGACGAGCGGGTAGCGCAGCGACCACGGCTGGGCCATACGGACCAGCGTGTCGTAGATCGAGGAGTCGCCGTGGGGGTGGTAGTTACCCATGGTCTCGGCGACCGGTCGCGCAGACTTCACGTATCCGCGGTCCGGGCGATTGCCGGTGTCGTACATCGCGTACAGCACACGGCGATGCACGGGCTTGAGACCGTCGCGCACATCCGGCAGAGCGCGACCGACGATGACGCTCATGGCGTAGTCGATGTAGCTGTTCTGCATTTCCTGCTGGATGTCGACCGGTTCGATCCGGTCGTGTTGCGGACCGTCCGGAGGCAACGTGGTGTCGGTCATGAGCTCACTTTCTTATGAAGAAGAGGGGGCGCAAGCGCCCTGTGAGCGGTTAAGGAGTCCCTGGACTCGTTAACCACGCACAGGGCCGAAGGCCCTACACGTCGAGGAAACGAACATCCCGGGCATTGCGGGTGATGAAGCTGCGTCGCGCTTCGACGTCTTCGCCCATCAGCACGCTGAACAGCTCGTCGGCAGCAGCCGCGTCGTCGAGCGTGACGAGACGCAGAACGCGCACCGTCGGGTCCATCGTGGTTTCCCACAGCTCCTTGGCGTTCATCTCGCCGAGGCCTTTGTAGCGCTGGATGCCGTCGTCCTTGTTGATCTTCTTGCCGGACTCGAGGCCGGCCTTGACCATCGCGTCGCGCTCGCGGTCGGAGTACGCGAATTCCGGCTGCGCACCCTTCTGCCACTTGAGCTTGTACAGCGGCGGCTGCGCCAGGTAGACCTTGCCGGACTCGACGAGCGGTCGCATGAAGCGGAACAGCAGCGTGAGCAGCAGCGTTGCGATGTGCTGACCGTCGACGTCGGCGTCGGCCATGAGCACGATCTTGTGATAGCGCAGCTTGGCGATGTCGAACTCGTCGTGGATGCCCGTGCCGAAAGCGGTGATGATCGACTGGACTTCGGTGTTCTTGAGGACGCGATCGATACGCGCCTTCTCGACGTTGATGATCTTTCCGCGAAGCGGGAGGATCGCCTGGTACATCGAGTCGCGGCCGGACTTGGCCGAGCCGCCTGCGGAGTCGCCCTCCACGATGTAGATCTCGGACTTCTCCGGATCGTTGGAGCGGCAGTCGGCAAGCTTGCCGGGCAGGCCACCGAGATCGGTTGCGCTCTTACGACGGACAAGCTCGCGTGCTTTACGGGCAGCGATGCGGGCCTGCGCCGAGGACACGGCCTTGTTGACGATGGTCTTGGCGTCGGCGGGATTTGCCTCGAGCCAGTGCTGAAGGTGCTCGTTGCACGCCTTCTGCACAAAAGACTTGACCTCGGTGTTGCCGAGCTTCGTCTTGGTCTGGCCCTCGAACTGGGGCTCACCGACCTTGATGGAGACGATCGCGGCCAGACCCTCACGGATGTCGTCACCGTTGAGGTTCTGCTCTTTTTCCTTGAGCAACTTCTTGTCGCGCGCGTACTTGTTCACCACCGTGGTGAGGGCGGCGCGGAAACCTTCTTCGTGCGTACCACCCTCGTGGGTGTTGATGGTGTTGGCGAAGGTGTGCACGGACTCCGAGTAGCCGGAGTTCCACTGCATCGCGACCTCGAGCTCGTGGCCGGGGCCCTTGGCCGTGAATCCGACGACGGAATTATGGATGGGGCTCTTGGACTTGTTGATGTGACGGACGTAATCCTCGAGGCCACCCGGGTAGTGGTAGACGCGGGTCTTGGCCTTGCGGGGGGTCGACTTGGCGGCTTCTTCCGCTTCTTCGGCAGCCGACTTGGGTGCCTCGGCTACCTCGGCTGCCTCGTCGTCGATGACCTCGGCGCGCTCGTCCGTGAGCGTGATGGTCAGACCCTTGTTGAGGAATGCCATTTCCTGCAGACGCCGCGCGACGGTCTCGAAGTTGTACCGCGTGGTCTCGAAGATCTCGGGATCGGCCCAGAAACTGACGGTGGTGCCGGTCTCCTTCGTCGGATCGCCCTGTACGAGCTCTCCCGGCTTGGAATCGGTGTACGTCTGCTGCCACCGGTAGCCGTCGACCTTGATGTCGACGTCGAGCCGGGTGGAGAGCGCGTTGACCACCGAGATACCGACGCCGTGCAGACCACCGGAGACGGCGTAGGAGTCGGAGTCGAACTTGCCGCCGGCGTGCAGCTGGGTCAGCACGACCTCGACGGTGGGAACTCCGGAGGCGTGCATGCCGACCGGGATGCCACGGCCGTCGTCGATGACGCGGATTCCGCCGTCTTCGAGGAGGGTGACCTCGACCTTGGTGGCGTGTCCGGCCATCGCCTCGTCGACCGAGTTGTCGACGACCTCCCAAATGAGGTGGTGCAGGCCGCGTTCACCGGTGGAACCGATGTACATGCCTGGACGCTTGCGTACCGCCTCAAGTCCTTCGAGGACAGTGATGGAGGACGCGTTGTAGTCCTTGCTGGAAGTGCTTGTATCTGACTTCTGGGCAGCCACGGGTGGGTAGCTCTCCTTCTCCGTCAATACTCGAGCGCAGCCGTCAGCAAGCCCTTGCGGGTGTCGTCGGAGCGGGTTCGAGAATGTTGCCGCTAGTTACCGTTGACCATCTTACTGGTAAGCACCGACTAGAAGCGGCCAATGACACCCCTGGCTGCGCCGCAGACGAATTTTTACGATCCCCTGAAGGTGAAACGCTAGGAACTTTGCTTCTCCGAGCGACGCTCTCTCAGGCTCGCGATAAATGCCCGCGCATGTTCGGCAACCTCGCCCGGATGCGAGAACGGCGACCAGTGTCCCGCGGCAATTTCACGTCGCTGCAGGTCGGAGACCCATTTTTCGGTGTCTTCGTATCCCACCGGACGAACGGCTTTGTCGTACTTGTTCAGAATGAGCTGAACGGGCACGTCCGTGTACCGATCCCGCGGCTTGCCGAGAGACGGCCGGATGTTCGCGCGATAAAGCTTGAGTCCGTTCACCATGTCGTCGGCGATGGTGGGCGCGGTGTTGACCACACGGGGGTCCAGACCGTCGAAGAACCCCAGAAAAGCCGGCCAGTGCTTGGCGAACCACAGACGCAACGGAAGAGTGCACAGGCCGGGAATCTGGAACAGAACGGTGTAGGCCGACGCAATTCCCTGCGCGGCCGGGCCGAGGAAACGACGCTTGGACGCGCTCGCCCGGATCCACTTACCGAGATGATCGAGATTGGGGCCCGAGATGGAAGAGAACGACGCGATCTTCTCCTCGGCCCCCGGCTCGCAGACCGCTTCCCACGTTTCCACGGATCCCCAGTCGTGTGCCAGGACGTGCACCGGCTTGCCTGGGCTGACCGCGTCGATGACGGCGAACAGATCGCCGGCCAGTGCGCTCAGTTGGTAGTCCTGCACCCTCGAGGGGATCGTGCTATCCCCGGCCCCGCGGCTGTCGTAGCTGACGACGCGGAAGTCGTCTGCGAGCAAAGGCACGACTCGGTTCCACAATTCATGGGTGTCGGGCCAACCATGCACCAGGACGATGGTCTCGCCGTCCGCTTTTCCCTGCTCGAACACGGCCAGGCTGACGGAACCGTTGGTCACCCGACGCGCGGTCACGGCATGGACAGGAGAGTGCTTGGACATTGACTGACCCTTCGGCTTTGAATCCTTCGGACTGGGAAATCTAGAGATCGAGAACGAGACGTCCACCGTCGGAACGAGATACGCAGATGAGCATCTCCGTTTCCTGCTCGGTGTCGGTCAGACGCCTTTCGCGGTGATCGGGTTTACCCGCGAGCACCTTCACCCGACAGGTTCCACAGAAACCCTGCTGACACGAGTACCCGACACCGGGCAACGTCTTCTTGATGACATCGAGAGCGGACCCGTCGGCCGGCACGGTGAGTACCTGACCCGAATTGACCAGCTGCACTTCGAATTCCTTGCCGTCGATCACCGGCGGAGCCCCGAACCGCTCGAAATGCAAAGCGGCAGAGGGTGTATCGCTGAATCCGCGGCGGACGGCGTCGAGCATCGGCGTCGGGCCACAGCAGTACACGGCGCCGCCGACCGGCGCTCGTCCGAGAAGATCTGCGGTGGTGGGCAATCCGAACTCGTCGTCCGGACGCACGAAGACACGTTCGGGATCCCAGGTGGCGATCTCGTCGAGGAACGGCATGGATTCACGAGAGCGGCCCGAGTACACGAAGTACCAGTCCATCCCCAATTCCCTTGCTGCACGGACCATTGCGATGATCGGCGTGATGCCGATACCGCCGGCAACAAACAACGCGCTGCCTTCTCCGACAAACGGGAAGCCGTTGCGGGGGCCGCGGACAGTGACCTGCTCACCGGGCTGCAGGGCGTGCATCTCGATGGAACCGCCACCGCCGTCGAGGATCCGGCGCACCGCAACGCTGTATCCCGTGCGATCGGCAGGGTCGCCGCACAGCGAATACTGACGCCGCAGACCCGACGGTAGATGGAAGTCCAGATGCGAACCCGGATGCCACGGCGGAATCGGTGAGCCGTCGGCGGATTCGAAGCGCAGGCGAACGACGTTCTCGTCGGTGGCCACCACCTCACGCGTGCTGACCACCATGTTCATGGCCGTGTCGGGGTTGTGTCCCGCGATCTCGGGGTTGTAGTCGTAGGCCGTCAACACCCGAAGGTACTTGTCCGCCAACAACTCCGTGATGCGCATGGCGCGGTCGGGACGGTTCTTGCCGGACAGATCGGGCGGCGCCGGAAAACGCGGCAACCCGTCGTGACCGGAGATGACGTCCTTGACCCTCGAGAGTGAAATCACCGTGCAGCCGCCTGCGCTGCGGGTGACGACGCCAGGTACTGCACCGCCTGGGCGGTCGAGCCCTCTTTGCTGGGGTGGTACGACTTGCTGAAGTACGTCGACATTCGCTTGGCCAGCTCGAACGACGTGGGAACCGTGCCTCGCTTACCCGCCGCGATGAAATCGGACAGGTGGGGGCGTCGACGGCTGGGAGCCTGAGCGGCAAGTTCGGGATCGTTACGCATGAGGAACCTGGTGCCACGAATCCACAGCCACACCAGTACCGGCGTGACGACGATCTGCGTTCGGATGCGGCGCGTCTCGCGCTTGTCGAAGTAGCGCATCACGTCGTAAGCGACGGAGCGGTGTTCGACCTCTTCGGCGCCGTGCCAGCGAAGAAGATCAAGCATGGTCGGGTGCATGCCGGCTTTGTCGAGCCCCTTGGCGTTGAGCACCCAGTCGCCGAGAAAAGCGGTGATATGTTCGATGGCTGCGATGATCGCCAAGCGCTCCACCAGGTGATTCTCGGCGCGCAATCCCGTCATCGGGCGCGGACCGAGCAGCTTCGAGAAGGTCCATTCCATCTGCTGCGTGTACGGCGTCGGATCGAGGCCGTTCTCCTTGAGATGGACCAGGACGCCCGAGTGCGCGTTGGAGTGCATTGCCTCCTGGCCGATGAATCCGACGACGTCTTCGCGGAGTTTCTCGTCCTCGATCAGGGGAAGAGCTTCCTTGAAGGTCTCGACAAACCATTCCTCACCGGCAGGGAGGAGAAGGTGAAGCACGTTGAGAACGTGTGTGCTGAACGGATCGCCCGGAATCCAGTGCATGGGCAGATCGGACCAGTCGAACTCGACATTGCGAGCCTGCAACAGGATGTGATCCGGCTCGGCGAACGACGAAGCGGGTGTCGATAGCTTCTGCGACATCTGGCTACTCCTTCATGCCTGCCGAACGGTGGGGAACGACAGCCTTGTGACACAGTTCACTCACTAGCGAGTTTTAACTGTAACACGAAGTAATAGGTAGAACCAGAGCCTGGTTGAGTTTTCCTCAGCCGTACGTATCGCGAGGTCCGCGGCCTTTCACATGCCTTTCACCCTTGCGCCAGCTCGGCGCGCTCGGTCCGGTGATGCGCAGCGTCTTGACGACGCCGTCACCGACGGCAGCGGCGATTTTTGCCAGAATTTGCGACTGCATCATGCGCAGCTGGGTCGCCCACGCCGTCGACTCGGCGGAGATGCTGAGAACACCTTCTTTCAGAGAAATCGGCTCGGCATGGGCAGAGATGTCTTCACCGACGACCTGCGGCCACCGTCCGAGGACCGTGCCCTCGGACACCCTGGGGGACCACCCACGCGACTTGGAGATCGCACTGGTGAGAGCGCCGAACGGCTGAGGATCCCGCGCATCCGGACCGGGGCCGGACCAACCGCTGCGCCGACGCGGGCGGCCGCTTCCGTATTTGGGCGACGAACGCCCCTGCCCGACGGCCTTGCCGTTGGCCTTGGCCGTCGCGCGCGCCTCCTCGAGGGCACGGCGCGCCAGATCGACCCCTTTGAGCTCGGGCTCCGGAGCTCCCTTGTTGTCTTCAGTCATCTGCTGTCTTCAGTCATCGAACTCGACCTCCTGATCAGTCGAGCCTACGGGCACTATCCGGGATATCCGACCGTCTGCGGTATCGGAGGCTTCGACGCCGAACTTGGCCGCCTCGAGTTCGTCCGGCACGTCTTCGGGAACAGCAGCCGTGATCAGTACCTGTTCCGCGGTGGCGGCGACAGTGGCGAGCGCACTACGGCGACGACGGTCCAATTCCGCGAAGACATCGTCCAGCATCAGGACCGGGTCACTGCCGTCTGCCCGCAGGAGGGCAAAACCTCCCAGTCTCAGCGAAAGCGCGAAAGACCACGATTCACCATGGCTTGCAAAGCCTTTCGCCGGACTGTCGCCGAGAATCAGCTCCAGATCGTCCCGGTGCGGACCGACCAGACACACTCCACGATCGATTTCCTTCGAACGCATCTGCGCCAACTCGAGATGGAATCGCTCCTCGAGGTACGCAACGTCGTCGATACCGGAAATCCTTGCAGGGTCGGTGAATTCGGGATCCAACGACGAACCCAGGCTGCTCTTGTATCGAATCGAGGCCGGCCGGGATTCGGGTGCGATGGAACGATACGACTCCGCCAGGTGCGGCGCCAGATCGTGGACCAACTCGAGGCGCCCGGCCAACAATTGTGCGCCGTGAGCGGCCAGATGCCCGTCCCACACCTCGAGGGTCGAGAGGACGTTGTCGGACTCTCCACCACGCGAACCTCGACGCAAAGCCGCACCGGCAGTTTTGAGTAGAGCCGACCGCTGGCGTAGCACCTTGTCGTAATCCGCACGGACAGCGGCCATTCGGGGAATCCGGGACGTCAACAACTCGTCGAGATAGCGTCGACGATCACCAGGATCGCCGCGTACCAACGACAAATCCTCCGGCGCGAACATCACCGACTGCAGAATCCCCAGCACTTCACGCGGACGACGCGTCGGAGACTGATTTATCCTGGCACGGTTGGACTTTCCCTCGATCAGTTCGACATCGATGGTCAGTTCGCGCCCGTTGTTGACCACCGTTGCACCGGCAAAGGCACTGGCGGAACCGCTGCGAATCATCGGTGCATCCGCGGACACTCGATGAGACGACAGCGTCGACAGATACCCGAGCGACTCGAGGACGTTCGTCTTACCGTGCCCGTTCGAGCCGAGGAACACGGTTGTTCCCGGAGTGAGATCGAGCGTCAGCGAATCCCACGATCGGAAGTCACGCAGCGAAAATCTACGAACGAACACTTAGCTTCCAGAAGCCGAATTCTTGGGCGAAGCGCTTTTGACCGCGTGACCACCGAACTGATTACGCAAGGCCGACACCGCCTTCATGGCCGGTGAATCATCCTGTCGTGAAGCAAATCTCGCGAACAGGGCAGCGGAGATGACGGGAGCGGGGACAGCGTGCTTGATAGCTTCCTCGACCGTCCAGCGGCCCTCACCGGAATCCTCGGTATAGCCCGTGATCTGCGCAAGCTCCGGATCCTCCTCGAGGGCGTCGACAAGCAGATCGAGCAACCACGAACGTACGACGGTTCCCTTCGACCACGCTCGGAGCACACCGGGAACGTCCGCGATCAGGCTTTCCGCCTCGAGGAGCTCGTAGCCCTCGGCATATGCCTGCATCAGGCCGTATTCGATGCCGTTGTGCACCATCTTCGCGTAGTGACCAGCACCGACCGGGCCGGCGTGGACGAAACCGTCTGCAGCGTCGCCGTCGGGGCGCAGAGCGTCGAAGATCGGCATTGCCTTCGCCACGTCGGGCTCGGATCCGCCCACCATCAGCCCGTAGCCGTTCTCACGGCCCCAGATGCCACCTGAGACACCGCAATCGAGGAAACCGATCCCACGGGCGCCCAACATCTCGGCATGGACAGCGTCATCGGTGTAGCGAGAGTTTCCACCGTCGATGACCAGATCGCCGCCCTCGAGGGCATCCGCCAGTTCGGCAATGGTGCTCTGGGTGATTTCACCAGCCGGAACCATCACCCAGACGACTCGCGGTCCCTCGAGGGAAGCAGCGAGTTCGGCAAGTGACCCGACATCGGTGACTTCTGGTCGAGGGTCGTATCCGATTACCTCGAGACCATGCGCGCGCAAGCGCTCACGCATGTTGAAACCCATCTTGCCGAGACCTACGAGTCCGATCTTCATACTGTTCTCCCTGGTCAGGCGCGAACTGAAGTGCGGGGTACCGCTCAGCCCGGAAGGCGAACCGGCATCAGCAGGTACGTGTATTCGCTCGAGGGCGCAGCGAAGTTACCGGACTCGTCTGCCGTGGGCTCTTCCTCGGCCGCGGGGCGAAGAACAGCAGGACGGCTGGGAGTGGTGAAGCCGAACAGAACGTTTTCGCTGTGAAGCGAGTTCAACCCGTCGATCAGGTAACCGGGGTTGAACGCAATGGTGAGTGCTTCGCCCTGGAACGACGCGTTGAGCGTCTCTTCTGCGCGGCCGGCGTCGTCACCACCAGCGGACAGGAGCAGGCCGTCAGCGGAGAACTGCATGCGAACCTGTGCGCCACGCTCGGCGACGAGTGCTACACGCTTGATGGCCTCGATGAGAGGCGTGACCTCGACCGTTGCCATCGCGGTGTGCTGAGCGGGCAGCAGCTGGCGGAACTTCGGGAACTCGGCGTCGAGGAGACGCGTCGTGGTGCGGCGTCCGTCGTTGACGATGCCGAGGAGTCCGTCGTTTCCGATGGTCGTACCGGAACCGAGAGCCAACTCGACCGGCGAATTTGCGTTGCCGGCAAGCGTTTTCGCGGACTCAGACAGAGTCTTGGCCGGGATGAGAACAGCAGCCTGGACGTCGGGATTGGCCGGAGTCCACTCAAGTTCACGCACGGCGAGACGGAAGCGGTCGGTCGCGGCGAGGACGATCGAATTCTGTTCGATCTCGACACGGATACCCGTGAGCATCGGAAGGGTGTCGTCCTTGCCTGCTGCAACGGCTACCTGGCTGATGGCTTCGGAGAACAGGTCGACGGGAATGGACCCGGACTGCTGCGGAAGTGTCGGAAGCTGGGGGTAGTCCTCGACCGGCATCGTGGGCAGGGAGAACTTGGCGCTTCCGCAGGAGATGAGCACGCGAGTGCCCTCGAGGGTCACATCGACAGGCTTGTTGGGAAGCGACTTGGTGATATCGGCAAGGAGGCGTCCGGAGACGAGTGCCTGACCTGCAGTCGTGACATCTGCCGAGACGCGGACCTGCGCGGATACCTCGTAGTCGAACCCGGAAACGGTGAGGCCGGCTTCGGTTGCGTCGAGAAGAACTCCGCCGAGAACAGGCACGGGCGGCCTCGAGGGCAGGCTACGAGCAACCCACGCTACTGAATCAGCGAACTCTTCCCGGGAAACGCGAAACTTCAGGCTTCCAAGCTCCATCGCCGGGTTATTCCTCTCGGTAGGCATGTTCGTCTGCTGCGGATCTGCATCAGCTCACTTGAAGTCTGACACAGACCAAGCGATGCCCACCGTATGCCCTCGAGGGCGCAAGTGGAAAGCCGAAGCCGGGACGAGCGCAGCCTGAGGCGAGGTTCTCAACAGGAGTTGTCCCCAGAACTATTTTCAAAGAGCTTTTCCTAGGAAATTCTCAGTAGTAGTAATAAGTCCTGTGCAATCTGTGGAGCAAGGGTTGTCGACGCTGGTAGGTCCCCTCGAGGGCCTGTGCACTTCTCGAGGACAGACTCGAGGACCAATCGACCCCCTCTGTGCACTCTCTGAAAGTTTTCGGATTCCTCCTCGAGAACTCCACAGACTTCAGGAGTTATCAACACAGTTATCCACAGGTGTGAATACTTTTCGCAAGAAACGAAGAGTTTGTTCTCACCGGCGTGTCCGACTCCGGCGTGTCGTCCCTCGAGGTGGACAACCTCCCTCGAGGGGACTGCACGTGGAACCCTTCGAATACACCGATGCCGCTCGAGGCAGAGGTTTCCCTCGAGCGGCATCGATCGAAATAAGCGCAGGTCAGCGCTTGGAGCGCTGCTTGATCCTTGCGGTCAACTCCTGAACCTGGTCGTACACCTTGCGGCGTTCCGTCATTTCCTTACGGATCTTCTTGTCGGCGTACATGACCGTCGTGTGGTCACGGCCGAACGTCTGACCGATCTTCGGCAATGACAAATCAGTGAGCTCACGGCACAGATACATCGAGATCTGGCGGGCCTGAGCGAGCGGCCGGGCCTTACCCGGCCCACACAGGTCGTCGATCGACATGTTGAAGTATTCGGCCGTCACCGCCATGATCGTCGCCGCGTTGATCTCGAGGCTCGACGAATCGGGCATCAGATCTCGCAGGACCACCTCGGCCAACGTCAGATCCAACGGCTGACGGTTGAGCGAGGCAAAAGCGGTGACGCGGATCAACGCGCCCTCGAGTTCACGAATGTTGCGCTCGATACGGCTGGCGATCAGCTCGAGGACGTCGTGCGGGACCTCGAGGCGATCCATCCTCGCCTTCTTGCTCAGAATCGCGATACGCGTCTCGAGCTCAGGCGGCTGAACATCGGTGATCAGGCCCCATTCGAAGCGCGTCCGCAGACGCTCCTCGAGGGTTGCCAACTGCTTGGGCGGACGGTCCGAGGAAACGACGATCTGCTTGTTCGCGTTGTGCAAGGTGTTGAAGGTATGGAAGAACTCCTCCTGGATACCTTCCTTGCCCTCGATGAACTGGATGTCGTCGACCAGCAGGACATCCGTTTCCCGGTAGCGACGCTTGAACGCGACCTTGCGGTCGTCACGAAGACTGTTGATGAAGTCGTTGGTGAATTCTTCGGTCGAGACGTACTTGACCCTCATGCCGGGGAACAGTCGCTGTGCGTAGTGGCCGGCGGCGTGAAGAAGGTGCGTCTTTCCCAGTCCCGAAGCTCCCCAGATGAACAAGGGGTTGTAGGCACGTGCCGGCGCCTCCGCGATCGCGACGGCAGCGGCATGGGCGAATCGGTTGGACGAACCGATCACAAAAGTGTCGAAGGTGTACTTCGCGTTGAGGCTGTTGGCGCCGGACCCCGAAGCAGAAGGAGTAGCGGGCGGCTTCGTGAAGTACGACGGCCACGATTCGTGAACGCTCGCGAGTGCTTCCCGATCGTCGTCGACTTCTTCGGTCTCGGCGGTCTCGGAGTCCGAGGGTTCGCCGTCGCCTTCGGTGAATCTGCGACGACGGTATGCGCCCGAGCTGTTGAC
Source organism: Rhodococcus sp. IEGM 1409 (assembly GCF_030056735.1). GTDB lineage: Bacteria > Actinomycetota > Actinomycetes > Mycobacteriales > Mycobacteriaceae > Rhodococcus_F. The sequence continues at coordinate 128,543 of NZ_JASHKN010000007.1, read as the reverse complement.
CGACTCGAACTGACGGCTGCCCGTGCGCTCCTCGACTGGTTCGGCGGGTGCGTCGGCATCGTCTTCGAGTGCGATGCGGACACCGAGTCCTTCGACCTGGCCGCCGAGATGGCGTCCGAGTGCCTGCAGGATCGGCTCGCGTAGATCGCGCTCGATCGTTTCTTGAGCAAATGGCGATGGAACCGAGAGGAGTGCAAAACCCTGAGCAAGTGTGAGAGGCCTCACCAGACGGACAAACGCCTTCTGCTTGCTGCTCAAAGCCGGAAGATTACTTCCAGGGTCATCACTCGTGAGTTCTGCAACCACGTCGACCCAGACCCGTGCGAGCGCGTTGGGATCGTCGTTCACGTGGTTCCTTCCCTTGTTTCGCCGACAGTGGGTGTGCTGCAGCTGCCGAGCGTATGGCTGCGGCGTCGAATGATTCGGTGGATTACCACCCGGGGGTGAGAACCCCGTAACAGGCTACGAATATGCCACCTGGGCTGTGTTTCCACACAATTATCCACAGATGTGGACAAACCTGCACCGAGTCGGTTTTTTCGTCAACCAAATTCGCTGAAGTGACCGAGAAATTGATCTACCTGCAATTTTGTCGGAACTCGAGGCGTTCGCCACTTGGTGTCGGGGATGCGTCAACACTCACAGCCCTGTGGATGAATGTGGAAACTCGGGATTCGGGGTCATGTCCGGCGCTCATGCCCGTATGTGCTGATGAGGCCTTGTCGAGAGCACGCGCAGGTGGAACTGTCCGGCTTGCCTTCGGTTCACCTGTAGTCCGTAGCGGGACTGTTGCCAAGGTCACACTTGTCGCCTCGCTCGAGGTCACGGCCATATGCACACCGGAATCGGAATCTGCGGAATAATGCAACTGTCGGCGTGTCGTCGCAGTTGCCGCGGAAGGGCTTCGAATCGGGCTGGTTTGACCTTGGCAACGGTGGTAAGTAACCTCGAACGGTCACCCGCTGGTGGTGATCGCTTCGTGCTGGCTACATATGTCAGGTCGGATCGGTCTTCCAAGCCACAACGAGTGAAGTTGATTGTTCTGTACCTGTTGGATCCAGAGGCGCTGTAAGGCGTCGATCACTGAATGACGCCGGGAGGCGTCAATGAACTTCGAGGAGTGTTGACCGTGGCCAAGGGCAAGCGGACGTTCCAGCCGAATAATCGCCGCCGCGCGCGTGTTCACGGCTTCCGTCTTCGTATGCGTACCCGTGCGGGTCGTGCAATCGTTTCGGCTCGTCGCCGTAAGGGCCGCGATTCCCTCACCGCCTGATCTGATTTCGAGTTCAGGAGCTCGGGGTGTTGCCTGAGCCGTACCGGTTGCGCCGTCACTCGGACTTTTCCGTGGCGGTGCGACGCGGACGTCGTATGGGAAGACGCGACCTTGTCGTGCACGCGTTCGATCGCGAGCAAGTAGAGGCGCTGGTAGTAACAAATCACGGTCCCCGATTCGGGCTGATCGTGAGCAAGGCTGTCGGGCCGGCGGTGATTCGACATCGAGTCGCACGCCGGCTTCGTCATATCTGTGCAGATTTCGTCGGACAGGTTTCGCCGGAGACAGACGTGGTTATCCGCGCACTTCCGGGCGCAGCTACCGCCAGTTCAGCCGAACTGGCCAAGCAGTTGCGTGGGGGCCTGACCAAAATGAACCTATTGGTGTCGGTAAGTGAAGAGCCATGAGTACTCCGCTCTCTGAGCAGATCGAGACTCCCAGAGCCTCCCGTGTCATCACGGTGTTGAAGGCTGTGCGTCGCGCTCCCGCCACTGTTCTCATCTTCTGTATCGAGTTGTACCGGACATATGTGTCGCCCTTGAGGATGCCGACCTGCCGGTTCACCCCCACCTGCAGTGAATACGCGGTCGAAGCGCTGCGCACTCACGGGGCGATCAAAGGCCTTTTCTTGACTGTGGTGCGGTTGGCGAAGTGTGCCCCCTGGCATTCTGGAGGGTGGGACCCTGTCCCTGCCCGTCGTGACCGTGATGCGGGTAGCCGCCATAGCTGTCCGGAAGCACGCGCAGCGTGTCACAGTCCGACGGACGAACAGAGGAGTACTTAGAGCCGTGCTCAATTTCATCTACTATCCGGTATCCGCGATTCTGTGGGTCTGGCACAAGGTCTTCGGGTTCATTCTCGGCCCGGACAACGGAATAGCCTGGGCGCTCTCCGTGGTCTTCCTGGTGTTCACCTTGCGTGCGGTTCTGTACAAGCCGTTCGTGAAGCAGGTCCGTACGACCCGCCAGATGCAGGAACTGCAGCCGCAGATCAAGGCATTGCAGAAGAAGTATTCGGGCGACCGTCAGCGCCAGGCCACCGAGATGCAGAAGCTCCAGAAGGAGCACGGATTCAACCCGATCATGGGCTGCCTTCCGGTCTTGGCTCAGGCCCCGGTATTCATCGGTCTGTTCCACGTCCTGCGCTCGTTCAACCGCACCGGCACCGGCATGGGCCAGCTGAGCATGAGCGCCGAGGACAACCTCAACACCCCGAACTACGTCTTCTCGGCCACTGACGTCCAGTCGTTCCTGGATGCTCGTCTGTTCGGCGCGCCCATCTCGGCCGCGATCACGACGCCGGTTGCGCAGCTTCAGGCTTACGTCACCGAGAACGTGCCCGAGCTTCCGTCACGCCTGAACATCATTCTCGTGGCCGCTCCGCTGATGATCATCGCCAGCATCGCGACCCACTTCAACTCCCGCGCTTCCGTCGCCCGCCAGAGCGAAGCAGCTGCCGCGAACCCGCAGTCCGCGATCATGAACAAGCTCGCGCTGTACGTCTTCCCGCTCGGCGTCCTCGTCGGTGGACCGTTCCTCCCGATCGCGATCCTCCTGTACTGGGTGGCCAACAACATCTGGACCTACGGTCAGCAGCACCTCGTCTTCCGCAAGATTGATGCGGAAGAAGAAGCCAAGAAGCAGGAAGCGATCACTCGCCGTAACGACAATGCGCCCAAGCCCGGTGCCCGTCCGGATCCCAATAAGAAGAAGGGATCCCCGGCTGCGCTGAAGACCGCGGATTCAGCCGACGACGACGGCGATGCCCCGGAAGTTTCGCTCGAGAAGCCACAGCCGAAGCCTTCGGGTTCCGGTGGTGGTTCCACGTCGAAACCCAAACAGAACCGGCCACAGAGCAACCGCGGCAACTCCCCCAAGCGCAATAAACGGCGCTGATCCAGGAAAGAGAACGACCAATGTCCAGTGAAGCTGACATCGTTGTGGATGGAGAGAACGCAGACGTGAGCACCGAGACCACTGCGCCGGTTACCGATGTGGATGTAGACATCGACGATTCCGATGACGACCTGATCGAAGAGGGCGAGATCGCCGGCGACTACCTCGAGCAGTTGCTCGACGTTCTCGATTTCGACGGTGACATCGACCTCGACGTCGAGGGCGATCGGGCGATCGTCAGCATCGACGGCGGCGACGACCTGACCAAGCTCGTGGGACGTAAGGGCGAGGTTCTGGATGCTCTCCAGGAGCTGACTCGTCTGGCAGTTCAGCAGTCGACCGGAGAACGCAGCCGCTTGATGCTCGACGTCGCCGGCTGGCGTGCAGGCCGTCGCGAGGCACTCAGTGCTCTCGGTGCGGAAGCCGCACAGCGTGTTCTCGAGACCGGCGAACGCGAGGAGCTTGCTCCGATGACGCCGTTCGAACGAAAGATCGTGCACGACGCCGTCGCCAAGGTCGCCGGTGTTTCCAGCGAGAGCGAAGGCGCTGAGCCCTCTCGCCGAGTGGTTGTCCTCAAGGACTGACACTCCCCTTGAACGAATGCGGGCCCCGGATTTCCCGGGGCCCGCTTTTGTGTCCACGAGGTGTTTCACGTGAAACCGAATCTGGGGGCACGGTGAAGGTTCGGTGCCTATCGTTGTCGACATGTCCCCCGAGCGTTCCGGATTCCCTCTCGGATTGATGGTCTTGGGTGCTTTGATCGGGATGCTCGTGTGCGGCCTGAGCTATTGGCCCCTGGTCTTCGAACTGCAGCAGAAAATGGAAGTCCAGTCTTTCCCGCCGGGCGGTCTGAAGTATTGGCTCTGCTGGTTGTTGCCGCTGGGAGTAGTCGCCGTCGTATTCATTCCGCTTGCTCTGGCATGGCGATCCGGGAGAGCGTTCATGCTCAGCTTCACGGTTGCCTTCTTGGCTGTCGGGGGCGCACTGTGCGCGTTCGGGTATTCGATCGACAACATGCCGTACTACATGTGAGCCCCTCCCCTCCCCCAGACCGAATGTCAGCCCTTCGTTTCACGTGAAACCCCATCGATGGGTTGTTTCCCCGAATTCTCGATCTCCAGCCCAGGTTGGCGATGGACGCCTATTGGATGGCGATGACGAGTTCAATGGCTTCTGGTGTGCCGTCGTCAGCGAGAACCCCAACCTGACGGATGCTGCCGTGAACTAGCTTCAGTCCGTCACCGTTTGCTTGCTCGATCATCGCGATCTGTGCGGCTTCGGCGCCTAGATCGCCTAGATCGGAATCGTCTTCGGATGTTTCGAGTGTCACGAACAGTTCGTCGCGCGCTGGGAGCGTGCCGGATTCGACGATCTTTCCGGAGATGCCAACTGGCTCGGCGGGGATCTGGGCAGTCGGCCAGCAGAACAGAACTTCGACAACCTCAGCTTCTGCGGTTTGGCGCAGCGTTGTCCACCAGGGACCGGAGATCGTGTGGCCTGCTTCTGTCAGGGCCATTTGCAGGGTCGCCAGGGGCGACTCAACCTGCTCGAGTTCGCGGTTACGAATTTCGTGTTGGAGTCCAACCCAGTGTTGAGCCGGCATAGAACGACGGTGCACGGTGTAGTCGAGTTCAAGTGAGTCGATCAACGCTGACCCTTGTGCTGCGTCAGCATCTTGCCGTGCGCGTTCGTCAGCGACATGTGCTCGGTGTCGTTCGATGAAGGAATTCATGTGGTGCGGGTTGCTCCGTGCTTCTGCAACGGTGTCGAGGGCGAGGCCGATGTTGCGGAGTGCCCGGATCGTCGCTGCCTCTCGCAGTTGTGTGGGTGAATACGTGCGGTAACCGTTCGCGGTCACTCGTGCGGGTTTGAGTAGATCGATGGCGTCGTAGTGGTGGAGTGCTTTTACTGTCAGTCCAGAGGCGAGGGCGAACTCTCCGATGCGCATCATGTGGTGCGAAGCTCCTTGGATTGATTTTCGGTTTGTGATGCCAAGTCTCCGGTCTCCCGCAACAGGAGAGTCAAGTCGACGGATGATTGGTTCGCGGCAACCAGCGATGAGATTCCGAGGCTGTCCGAGACCTGGAATCGAAGAACATTCGCGTCCAAGAACAGACTGGGTTTGACTGACCGAGCCCCCTTGGCAGTCCGACGGCAACGATTTTCTGCAACCATTTTTTGTTGAAAATTGCCCATTTTGGGTCAGAATTCCATCCATGTAACTACCCAAGGCAGTTTCGTCACAGTGATGATACTAAGAATGACGCTGCTATCTGCATTCGATCGCCCTGCTATGTTTCACGTGAAACGTGAACCCCTCCCCTCCCCCGCTTGAAGTTTGAGCTGAATACTTCCCAAAGAATGAACGAGTCGGCAGACTCACAGCGAGTCGGTGTGCAGAAGCGAACACATGTCGGCTCCAGAGCGGATAATGATTTAGGTCTTGATTGTTGATTTCGCGGTTTACGCGGGAGGATGTTTCACGTGGAACAGAATGGTGCGGCGTCGGTTGACTGGGACGAACAAGAGACTGCGCGCGCAGTGTTCGGTGACAGATATGAGATCGCGGAACGGTATTACCAATCCCTGGCGACGGATGGTGTCGAGCGCGGGCTGATTGGTCCCCGTGAAGTTCCTCGGCTGTGGGAGCGTCACCTTCTCAATTGCGCTGTCATCGGCGAACTGATCGCCGAAGGCGAGTCGGTTGTCGACGTTGGAAGCGGTGCCGGTCTACCCGGTATCCCTCTCGCAATCGCCCGCCCGGACTTGAAGGTGACTCTGGTCGAACCGTTACTTCGACGCTCGGTGTACCTCGCGGAGTTCATCGAGTCCAACGGATTAGACGTACTGGTTGTCCGAGGGCGAGCCGAGGAATCGGGTGTCGTGAAGGAAGCGGGCGGCGCGGACGTGGTCACCTCGCGAGCTGTGGCGCCCCTCGAGAAGCTCGCGCGTTGGTCCCTTCCACTCATCCACGAGCATGGTCGGATGCTTGCACTCAAGGGCTCGAGCGCCGCCGAGGAGATCGAGCGGGACCGTACGGCGCTCACCAAGTTGGGCGCAGGTAAGTTGGAAATACTCGAATGTGGAGCCAAGATTCTCCGCACCCCCACTGTGGTGGTGAAGGCCGAACGTCTCCCGAAGCGTCGCCAGCGTTGATGATTTACACGCATGCAATCGAGAGCAATGTACAGATGATGAGAGCACCTAGTGATCGATTCCCAATCGAAGGAGCAGTCAATGTCGGGTCGATCTGAGTCCGCCGTTTCACGTGAAACACCGAAGCAGCAAACGAGTGCGGGTGCGGATCAGATCGTCAACGACGACGACAATTTCACCGCTCCCTATGCGGCAATCTCCTCGGAGGAAACGCCCATCGGGGCCGCCGCGCATCGAGCGAGCCAAGTGCTTCATCCCCATTCGGTGACACTGCCGAAGCCGGCGTTCCGCCGCGTGATCACCATCGCCAACCAGAAGGGTGGCGTCGGTAAGACGACGACCACGGTGAACCTTGCGTCGGCGCTCGCTCTTCAAGGACTCACGGTCCTGGTGGTCGATTTGGACCCTCAGGGCAACGCCAGCACGGCTCTGGGTGTCGTCCACACCTCGGGCACCCCCTCCAGTTATGAGCTGCTCATAGGCGAAGTGAAGGCCCCGGAGGCGATTCAGACGAGCCCGCACAGCGAGCGCCTTCTTTGCATCCCTGCAACGATCGACTTGGCGGGAGCCGAGATCGAATTGGTCTCCATGGTTGCCCGCGAGAATCGCCTCAAAGGCGCGCTCAACGACAAGGTGCTCGCGGAGCTCGACGTCGACTTCGTCCTCATCGACTGCCCGCCCTCGCTGGGACTGCTGACCGTCAACGCAATGGTCGCTGCCAAGGAAGTTCTGATCCCGATCCAGTGCGAGTACTACGCCCTCGAGGGGGTCGGTCAGTTGCTCCGCAACATCGAGCTCGTCCAGGCTCATCTCAACCCTGATCTGCATGTCTCCACCGTCCTACTGACGATGTACGACGGACGGACCAAGCTGGCCGACCAGGTCGCTGAAGAGGTACGCAAGCACTTCGGTGAGGCCGTCCTGCGCGCTGTGATTCCGCGCAGCGTGAAGGTGTCCGAGGCTCCCGGATACGGGATGACAGTTCTCGATTACGACCCGGGTTCACGTGGCGCCATGAGTTACCTCGACGCCGGCCGTGAACTTGCCGCCCGCTCTGCCACCACGACGCCCCAGGAGCAGTGAGATGAGTCAAGCACGCAAGGGTGGATTGGGCCGCGGCTTGGCTGCTCTCATCCCCACCGGGCCGGCCACGGCGCCGGGTCTGGGATCGGCTGCAGCGGACGTCGTAATCGGCGTCGACAAGCGCAACCCCTCCCCTCCCCCGCCGACGAAGGCGGCGCCGAAAACGTCGAAAGCCACCAAGGGGACGGCTGCGAAGGCTCCTGTCGAAGCGGAGCCGGCGACAGAACTCGAGCCGACCGGCGCGGTATACCTCGAGATCGAACCGAGCCTGATCGAGACGAACCCGAAGCAGCCCCGCAGCGTTTTCGACGAAGAAGCACTCGCGGAGTTGGTTCACTCGATCCGCGAGTTCGGTTTGATGCAGCCGATCGTGGTCCGTCGTCACGGTGACAAGTACCAGCTTGTCATGGGTGAGCGTCGCTGGCGCGCGAGCCAGGAAGCCGGGCTGGAGAAGATTCCGGCGATCATTCGTGAAACCGATGACGACTCGATGCTGCGCGACGCGCTCCTCGAGAACATTCACCGTGTGCAGTTGAACCCCCTCGAGGAGGCAGCGGCGTATCAGCAGTTGCTCGAGGAGTTCGAAGTCACCCACGAAGAATTGGCCAATCGGATCGGACGTTCGCGTCCCGTCGTGACCAACATGATTCGTCTGCTGAAGCTGCCGGTGGCGGTTCAGCGCCGCGTTGCGGCCGGTGTACTTTCGGCCGGCCACGCTCGCGCACTGCTGTCCCTCGAGGCGGGTGCCGACGCTCAGGAAGTCATGGCGGCGCGCATCGTCGCGGAAGGAATGTCTGTTCGCGCGACGGAGGAAGCAGTCACTCTCGCCAACCGGGCGGATAATGAGATCGCTCCCCCACAGAAGCGGAAGCCGATCGTGATGCCGGGTCTGCAGGATGTGGCCGAGCGGTTGTCGGACTCGTTCGACACCCGGGTGACTGTCAGTCTGGGCAAGCGGAAGGGGAAGATTGTGGTCGAATTCGGCTCGGTCGACGACCTGCAACGCATCGTCGGAATGATGGAAGCGCAGAAATCCACGTAGTGAACTCGGAAGCCCGTTTGGTGACGTAATGACGATGACCGGGCGCACCACCTATTTTCGTCACTGTGACAAATCTAGGTGGTGCGAGCTCCTCGAAATCTTCAACCGGGACGAAAGATGTTGAACAACAATACATTAGAGCGATCAACTCTCGTGCCACTGCCGACTCGGCGCAGCTGGCCTATCCTGGAGAAGAAAAAAGCGGCGGGCGAGCATCAAAACCGCTTCGGGGACCTACGGAGAGTGAGTTAGTCAGTGTCGACTCACGTCATCACCTCGCTCACGCTCGACACCCTCGATCAGCTTTCCGCCCATGCGCGTCGTTGCGTGTTCTGGGAGATGGATCCGGGCGCGCTTCACGACGCCCGAGGATTCTGCGATCAGGAATTCGAGAAGGAAGCGTGGCTGTCGATGGTCATGCTCGAGTGGGGTTCGTGCGGACAGGTCGCCGTCCGAGACGGCAAGCCGCTCGGTAGTGCGTTGTACGCCCCTCCCCGCACGATCCCGCGCGCGCAGCTGTTTCCGACCAGTCCGGTCAGTTCGGACGCAGTGCTCCTGACAAGCCTTCGCCTCGAGCCTTCGGGCATAGAAGAAGAACTTGGGCCGAGCCTGCTGGCCGCTGTCGTGACAGATCTGGTTCGACGCGGAGTTCGTGCGCTGGAGGCATTCGGTATCCGCAGCGACGGCCTGGGGCCCGCGTCCGATGTGGCCAGCGCAACGGCAGCTCTGGAATGTTCACCCGCAGAATGCATGATCAGTGCCGAGTTCCTCGAGGACTACGGTTTCGAGGTCGTGGCTCCGCACCATCGTTATCCGAGGCTTCGTCTCGAACTCAATCGTGACCACGAGTGGAAAGTCGACGTGGAAGAAGCCCTCGACCGTCTACTGAAGGCCGCAGCTCTCGAGATGGTGGAGATCAGCGAGCTCGCCAGAGTGTGAGCAGGTGCCGACCGTAGGACCTACGAAATGCGGTCGGCTACCGAAAGTTCTTCTGCGAGAAGCTCGGCAAAGGTGAAGGTACCGGTCGGCTGATCATCTTGACCCAACAGATACAGCCGCTTGACCGAGATCAAAATGGCTTCGGCGATGGTGTCACGCATCCGCGGATTCGTCAGTACCGCAACGTCGGACGCGTTGGACAGGTAGCCGAGATCGATCTGCACTGTCGGCATATTGGTCAGGCGCAACAACTCCCACGTTCGTCCGTGAGTTCTGCAGTCCCGCAACGGAGTTCGCGCAACGATCTCGCGCTGAACGAAACCGGTCAACACCTGCCCGATCATCGAGACCGAACCGTGCGAATTACCGAAGTGGAAGCTCGCGACACCGTTTGCCGACGGGCTCGAGTTGCTGTCGCAACGCAAGGAGATCATCAGATCAGCGTCGAATGCGTTGGACGTCAGCGCGCGCTCGGCCTCGGTCGGATCGGCGTTGTGCGGGCGGGAGAGGAAAGTTTCCATCCCGGTCGCCGCCATCCGTCCCTCGAGGCGCATGGCCAGATCCCAGAGGATGTCGGCTTCGGAGATGCCGTTGACGATAGTGCCCGTGGACGGCCCACCGAGGCCTGGATCGATGACGATGCGCTTGCCGCCCAGCTGCGGGCCCTTTCGCCTCACCAATTCTTCTTCGCTGATGGCGTGCGGGGAACCACCGGTGACGCGGGTTCCCAACAGTTCCAGCGAACGCAGTGTCTGCGGACCGCAGATACCGTCGGCGGCGATACCGATTTCACGCTGGAAAGACGAGAGAGACTCGTGGGTCTGCGGACCGAAGAAACCGTCGACCCGGCCCGCGTAGAAGCCGAGGTCCTGCAGTTTTGCCTGCAGAGCTGCGACGTCGTCGCCGTACAGCGGTGCTGACAGCTGGTAGATCAACGTACGGGCACCCAGGCGGTACGAGGCCTCACGAAGTGAGCGATAGGTTGCCTGACCCACGATGCCGTCGACAAGGAGCCCACGCTGCTGCTGGAAGGCGCGAACGGCGCTGTCGAGTTGATGATCGAAGATGGCGTCGGGTGCAACCCAGTGGGCACCGTCGGCGCTTTCACGTCGAATGCCGGAAGTTCCGTGATGGAGGTATCCCAGCTTCGTCAATGTGCCCCGAATCTCGGCGACGGCCGGGCCGTGATCGCCGTGTCGGAGTCTGTGCATGCGTGAAAGCCTCTCGGATCGGTTAACGAATTCGATCGATGTGCCTGGTCGTAGACCCGATCAGGCACATCGATCGATTATCTCAGAAATTCTGTGGATTGCGAGAATCCACGATGCTCAACCAGTCGTCAGAGAACGTCCGCGAGGTCCTTGAGCAGTGCAGCCTTGCCCTTGGCGCCGACGATCGTCTTGATCGGCTTGCCGTCCTTGAACAGGATCATCGTCGGGATCGACATGACCTGGAAATCGCGGGCGGCCGCCGGGTTGGCGTCGATGTCGAGCTTCGCGACGGTCAGCTTCTCGCTGTTCTCGCCGGCGATCTCCTCGAGGACCGGGGCGACCATCTTGCACGGGCCGCACCAGGTTGCCCAGAAATCGACCAGAACGGGCTTGTCGCTGCCCAGGACGTCCTGCTTGAAGGAATCGTCGGTGATGGTGACGGTATTCGACACTGTTACTCCTCGAGGGTTGGGTACGACAGCTTGATGAATCAGGGAGCGCCGACGACGTCGACCGTGTGGCCGGCAGCGTCGAGCGTGTTGGCGGTGATGTCGCCACGATCGGCCAGCCAGCGTTCGGCGTCGATTGCTGCGGAGCATCCGGTGCCGGCAGCGGTGATCGCCTGACGGTACGTGTGATCGACCAGGTCACCGGCAGCGAAGACGCCGTCGACGGAGGTCGCGGTAGAACCGGGGGCGACGCGGACGTAGCCGGCGTCGTCGAGGTCTACCTGGCCCTTGACGAGCTCGCTGCGCGGGTCGTGGCCGATGGCGACGAACATGCCGGTGATCTCGAGTGTGGAGGTTTCACCGGTGACGGTGTCGCGCACGACGAGGCCGGCGACGCTGTTCTCACCGAGCACCTCGACGGGCTCCGCATTGGTCAGGAAGCGGATCTTCTCGTTCGCCTTGGCGCGCTCGAGCATGATCCGTGAGGCGCGGAACTCCTCGCGGCGGTGCACCAGGGTGACCGAGCGAGCGAAACGGGTGAGGAAGGTTGCTTCTTCCATCGCGGAGTCGCCGCCGCCGACCACGACGATGTCCTGGTCGCGGAAGAAGAAGCCGTCGCAGGTGGCGCAGGCGCTGACGCCGCGGCCGAGGAGACGCTCTTCACCTTCAATCCCGAGGTAACGGGCTGCGGCGCCCATCGCGAGGATGATCGCGTGCGCGGCGTAGGTTTCGCCGTTCGCGACAACCGTCTTGATCGGGCCGCTCAGATCGATTTCCTCGACGTCCTCGGTGCGGATGTCGGTGTCGAAGCGCAGTGCCTGCTCACGCATCTGTTCCATCAGGTCCGGGCCCATGATTCCCTCACGGAATCCGGGGAAGTTCTCGACCTCGGTGGTGGTCATGAGGGCGCCACCGAACTGGGTTCCCTCGAAGAGCACGGGCTGGAGCTCAGCACGCGCGGTGTAGACACCAGCGGTGTAACCGGCCGGTCCGGAACCGACAATGATGACGTCATGGACCGCGGGCGTGTTTTCCAGCTGGGTGGTCATGCGAGCCTTCCAATAGTGAGTGCAGACCCTCCGCTTCTTGGAGAGCCGTACCGATCAACACCAGGATAAGGGGTGTTGTTCCCGCACCCGGCTGGAAAGTGGCTCACAGTCCGCAGCTCACAGTCAGGGAGGACAACGCCCGGCGGCAGGGTTCACAGCGCAGGGCGTACTTCCCGAACCACCAGCGCGTCCCGAACCACGCAGCGCGTTCCGGTGTAGATGGTGGGCATGCACTTGTTGCAGTGAATACAGAGACCCTCGACGGCGCTCTCGGCCTGAAATTTGTTGACCAGTTGTGGGTCCCTGAGGAGCGCTCGCGCCATGGCGACGAATTCGAACCCTTCGTCCAGCGCGTGGTTGATGGTGTCGACACGGTTGATGCCACCGAGCAGGATCAGTGGCATCTTCAGCGCCTGCCGGAACTGACGGGCGAAGGGAAGGAAGAAGCCTTCTTCGAACGGGTACGTCGGAAAGAGTTTGGGGCCGTAGAACTTGAGCCCGTACCCGACGAGCTTGGGTTGGGAAGCGACAAATTCAGCCAGTGGGACCTCACCGCGGAAGAAGTACATTCCGTTGAGAAGTGAACTGCCACCGGTCAATTGCATCGCGTCCAGATGCCCGTCGTCTTCGAGGATCTGTGCGATCGGCAGGCTCTGGTCGAGCCACAGACCCTTCGGAACCCCGTCGGACATGTTGAATTTCGCGGTGACTGCCACGGTGGATCCAGCAGCTCGTCGCACCGCTTCGATGACTCGACGCGGATACTCGGCGCGCTTGGCGACGCTGCCGCCGTATCGATCGTGGCGTTTGTTCAGATTGGGGCTCATGAACGAACTGAGTAGGTAGTTGTGACCGAGATGGACCTCGATGGCGTCGAATCCCGCATCCACGGCGACGCGGGCGGTCCGTTCGAAGTCGGCGACAACACCGTCGAGTTCGGCAAGTGTCGCGCCTCTGACGAGGCCCATTGCGGGCGGACTCAGCCTGGTCGACGGCGCCAGAGTCTTCGTCTTGTTGGAAAGCGTGTTGGCGACCAGTCCCGCGTGGCCGATCTGCGCCGCCGCCAGTGCGCCTTCGGCGTGGACGGCATCGGTCAGTCTGCGCAGCCCAGGCAGTGCGCGCTCGTCCATGACGAGGGTGTCGCGGTGGACTCGTCCACCTGGTGAGACGGCGCAGTAGGCGACGGTGGTCATCGCGGCTCCGCCGCGGGCCACTTCGGTGTGGAAGTTGATCAGATCGTCGGAGACCGCTCCCCTGGGCATGACACCCTCGAAAGTGGCAGCTTTGACGATGCGGTTGCGCAAGGTCAGAGGGCCGAGACGTGCGGGTTCGAATATCGACGGTGTGGGCGCTGTGGTCATTTTCTGCTTCCTGCGGCGGCCTGATCATTACGATGCCAGTGGACTCGTATATATGACGATATAGCGCCTTCTCTCAATCTGTCCGACAATTCGACACGATGAATGCCACAGGATCAGGTCGCCCACGAGACCCACGCATCGACGACACAGTCCTCGAGGTCACCCGAGCGATGCTCCTCGAGGTCGGTTGGGAGCAACTCAGTCTCCGGGCGATCGCGGCACGAGCAGGGGTCAGCAGGGCCTCGATGTCGCGGCGATGGCCGTCGAAGGCACATCTTGTGCTCGGGTCGATCCTGGGCGCAACACCAGACCTGACACCGTTCGAGGGCACCGATCGCGACGGCTGGATCCGTTGGGTGGTGGAGGGAAGTGCTCAGCTCTTCTCGCGGCCCGAGGTTCGCGCCGCGTCGCCGGGACTGCTGGCGGCACTGCGTGACCATGACGACCTACGCAACGAATTGTGGCGCGGCTTCAGCGGACCGAGTACGCAACTCTTCCTTCGCAATGCCGAAGATCCCGAATCGGCACTGCTCGATGCCAAGGCCGTGCTGGTTCTGGCGGCCGGAGCAGCGATGTTTTCGAGTCTGATAGCGGTCGAGGACGATACGGATGCATTGCGCGGGAGAATTCTCGAACTCCTGCTACCGGCGGCAACACCGCGCTGACCGTCGACTTCAGCCGATGTTCTTGATCGACAACGTATTCGGATTTCCGTCGCTGCAGTCGGTGCCGACAGTCAGAGCAGTGATCTGACGCGGTTGCGATCCCGTGAAGAGTAGGACTATCGCCGGTGCCCCGTCGATGCGTACTTCACCCGAACCGAGCAGAGGCCTGCCCTCGTCGATGCCGTTGGCACGTAGGCAGCCGGCCAGTTTGGACGGATCATCCAGTGGTCCAAGATTTTTGGATCCGATGAGTGAGAGTACGGACGCCGAATCCGGAGCCTCGACAGCAGACGTCGCCGGTGTGCTCGGTTGAGCGACAACGCTTTCGGCAGGTTCGGAATCTCGGGTTCCGATCACAACGATCACGAAGGCCACCGCTACGGCTGCTGCGGCACCGAGAACCCACGCTTGTGGGCGCCGCCGGAACGGTACGACGGTTGTCTTTGTTGACGGCTCAACCTGTTCGAACTGTAGATCCAGTGCCGAATTGATCTGTTCGGCAAGCAAATTCGGAATCCGTTCGTGAGAGGCCTCGCGCGAGTTCAGTGCCGCGAGTGATGCTGTGACGCCGTCGAGAGTGGTGACAAATGCATGGGCGGCGGGGTCGGCGTGTACCAGCGGCCACAGAGTTGCACTGGTTTCGGGATCGAGAACCCCGGCGTGGAGATCCGCCAAGAAGTCCTCCGAAAACGGAGGAGACGGAACGCGAACAGACGGACCTGTCATGAACCCTCCCTCGGCAGTCGGTGTCGACGCCTGCAAAGATTGCAGGACGCTTACAAGATAGGACGCGACCGGTTCACGAATGGTTCCCGCCTTCGCGAAAGTCCTCCAACTGGGCGGCGAGGCGCTTGCGCGCGCGGGCGCAGCGACTCTTCACGGTCCCTACAGGCACTCCCAATCTCTCGGCGGCCTCGGCTACCGGATACCCCTCGACATCGACGGCGACGACGGCAGCACGCTGCTCAGGGGGCAGCGATGCCAGTGCCTGTTCGACGGTCAGGCTCATGTCCACTGCCGCCGCATAGTCGCGGTGATCACGGGGTTCCTCCGCATTCTCGGAAGACAGTGAGAACGCGGCCCGTGATTTGTTGCGTCGGATCCGGTCCAGGCAGGCATTGACCACGATGGTGTGGAGCCAGCTGCGCACCGCCGCGTCGCCGCGGAACTTCGCCGCCTTGCGATGCGCGGACAGCAGACCCTCCTGGAGCGCGTCTGCCGCGTCCTCGTCCGAGTAGCTCGTACGCCGGGCAACGTGCCATAGATGGTCCTGATGCCGGGTCAGAAGTTCACGGAACGCATGCCGATCGCCCGCCACATGAGCAGTCAACAATTCGAAATCCGTCTTCTCGAGATTTGTGTTCTCGAAACTCCTGGATTCGAATTTCCCGGCTCCGCCCCCGGTGCCCCCCCGATAACTGTGCACGGGCGGATATTAGCCCAGTCGGTAGGTTTCAGAAGGGCCAAGGGCGATCACTTTGCAGCAGTGAATGCAATCTCCGAGATGGATGTCTGGTTTTGTCCGGATTCGGTGCTGAGCTGCGTAATCCAAACCAGGACATACTGACCCGAGCCGTCCGACGAGAGCGGAATGTCGGTCACACCGTTTTTCAGTACACCGGATCCGATTTCCTTGGTCTGATCCAGCGAGGTATTCGCAGAAGGGGCAGAGCGGATTTCAACGACGGTTCCGGGCGAATCAGACGTGATCGCAATGTTCTTCAGGTTGGCCGCATCGGCAAGCGTCACCATCAGGCCGACACCGTTCTTCAGTGACGGGAAGGGCTGGAAGTACGAGTCCGACGACCACGCGGTAGCCGGATTGCCGTCGATGGCGTTCTTCGCCGTTGCCGGCTGATCCGGCGTGCCCTGGGGTGAGAACACCGTTACGGCCGAGGCGGCTACCGGCACGGTTGCCGCCGCAGGCGCAGGCGCGGGTGAATTGTTCTCGGGCGCAGTGGCTTCGGTGGTCAATCCGAAACTCTGCTCGCTGAGAGGGGTGTCGTTGCTGCCGCCCGAAAGGAAGCTCGCAACCCACACCACAAGGAGAATCAAGACGATCACGGTGAAGACGCCGAGCGCCGTCAGTGCCGCGAGCATCCGCGTCGACTTCTTCTTCTCGGCCTCGATGGCTTCGGGGTCGTTCAGTGCATGACCCGACGCTCCCTGTTCGCGGTGGCCGAGACGAAGTGCCGGAATCATTTCCGTCTTGTCGTTGACGACGGACGCCTGATCGAGGATGTGCTGCACGGTGGCCGCAGTGCGGATTCCACTCTCCGACTGCAAAGCTCGAACTGCAACCGCCGAGATGTCGAACGGGACCTCCGGACGGACGACCCGAGGTTCGACGATGTTGCCGTCGGCGCCGCGGCCGGCGGGAAGCAAACCACCGACGGGACCGGCGGACGGTTCGGCGAGCGGCCAGCGCGCCGTGATGAGCGAGTACAGCATGGCGCCGAGGCCGCGGACGTCGCTGGTGGAATCGGCGTCGGCAAGCGTCGCCGGGAACGCCAGTACGGCGTCACCGTTGATGCTGATGCGTACGCGGTCCGGGTGATCGATGGACAGCGCACCGCCGGTGCGGTGAGCAGCTTCGGCAGCGGCCGCGAGGGCGCGGATTGCGCGCGCTGCACCGATCGGTGACGGCGTCGTCTCGGCCATTTCACGCAGCGAGCGACCGGGAGTCCATTCGGCGACGACGATGCCGCCCGAGCTTCCGCGGACGACGTCGAGGACGCGAGCCAGACCGGGCGAGTTGATTCGTCCCAGGCGCAGAGTGCGTGAGAGAACGGCCTGCGGTCCGGACTGGCTGTCGTCGTCGCCGCGCTGATCGGCGTCGACGAACGTCAGGGCTACTTCACGGTCGAGCTTGACGTCGAGAGCTTCCCAGAACTGCAGTCCGCGGGTTCCGCCGTGCGGGGCGAGCAGACGGTAGCGTCCGCCGGCTACAGAAGCGCCGGGGATGAGCTTGGGTCCACGGGGCATCGGTCGCTGTGCCGGTCGTGATACGGATCCGGCGGCAGGTGCGCGAGGCGCAGCGGGCGGTGGTGTCTGAGCGGCAGCCGTCTTGTCCGGAGCAGGCGTCTTCGGTGCGGGTGTCTTCGACACGGGCGCCGAAGGTGTCTTCGACACGGGCGCCGAAGGTGTCTTCGACACACTGACCGGAGGCACCGGCGGAGCGGCCTTCTGCACCGGCGGCTGTGGCTTCTGACCCTGCTGTGGCTTCTGGACCGGCCGCTGCGCGGGCTGCTGTGGCTTCTGGCCGGCAGATGCGGAGGAACTCGTGGATGCAGGTGTGCCCGACGATGCCGTTGACTTCTGTTCGGACGCTTTCACGGCAGAAGTCCCGGCACTCTTGTTGCCGGAAACGTTGTCGTCGCTCACCCTCGCTCCTTCTCCATCGATAGCCCGTCCCCGAATACGCGCGGGTTGCGATCCTGTACGCCCATGACCAGGGTACGGGAGCGCACCCGGTCGTTCGTGCTCGTTTGATTCCGTTCTGATTGCAGGAATCAGCTCGGTGACGTCGTCGTCGTCGGTGTTGTTACGTGTGTCCGGTTCCGCGCGACCTGTCAGTGAACGAATCTTGCGGGAGACCGCCACCGTTACCGACAGAACTTCCGAAACCTTCTTGAAGTAGAGAATCGTGAAGGTGATCGCGAGCATCAGGATGCCGCCGACGGCGACGCGAACCATCGAGCCAGGTCCGCCGAAACGCTCGGTGAGTTGATCGAATCCGAGGACTCGGTCGACCGCGAGCATGGTCAACGACCCGGCCAGCGAGGCGAGTACTACGGACCAGACCGTCTTGCTCACGTTGGCCATCTGCAGGTTTCCGAGGCTGCGGTGCAGGAGGTATCCGCCGATCACGGCGCCGGTGATGTAGCCGAGACCGTTGGCCGCACCGAGCAGGATCACGACCTGATCGCTGTTGGATGCGAAGACCGGAGCCAGCGCCGAGAAAGCGATCTTCACTGCAGTGATGCCGAGAACGATCCACGTCGGCGTCCAGGCCTGTTCGCGGGCGTAGAACACTCGAAGTTGGATCAGGACCAGCGCGTACGGAATCAACGTGAATGCCGACCAGCTCACGGCGGTGCCGAGTCGTTCGGCCTGTTCGGGTCCGAAGCGGCCGTAACCGTAGAGCGCTTCACCGACCTGCGGACCCATGAAGGTCAGGAACATGATGATCGGAACCAGCGTGATCATGGTCAGACGCGTCGCGACCGACAGATCGTCCACGACGGCCGGGGTGTCGTCGGCTGCTGCGTTGCGGCTCAGGCGCGGCATGATCGCCGTCAGAACCGTCACTCCGAGCACGCCGTACGGGAGCTGCAGGAGCAACCAGGCCTGGCTGTAGATGGCAGGGCCGGCTTCGTCGGCATGTGAGGAAATCTTGGTCGCGAAGATCATGCCCATCTGGCTGATCAGGACGTACAAGACGATGGCGACGGCCATGCCGCCGAACTGGCGCAGGCGATCGTCGAGACCCCACAGCGGCTTGAGCGAGATATTCTCGCGGCGAAGCGCGGGGATCAGGCTGGCGGCCTGCACGATGACGCCGATGGTGATGCCGATACCGAGGGTGAGCAGCTTTGCGTCGCCCATCGAGACCGGATTCAGCGAGATCTCACCCGGAGTGAAGCGATAGATCACGAGCACCACGAGGACGACGACATTGTTGAGTACGGGCGCCCAGGCTCCGGGTTTGAAGATCTGTCTGGTGTTCAGAAACGCTGTGAACAGCGCCGACAGACCGTAGAACAGGATCGCCGGCAGAAGCAGATACGACAGCGCCGTGGTCAGGTCTGTGCTGACCTTGCCGTCTTCGGACAGGAAGACGTATTTGGTGAGTACGGGTGCGGCGAGGGTCGCGAGCAGCGCGGCCATGCCGAGTAGGACAAGCGACGCGGTGAAGAGGCGTCGGACAAACGCTTCGCCGTGATCGGCGTCCTCACGTTCGGCGCGAACCAGAACGGGAACGACGATCGCGGTGAGCACGGCGCCCAGAACCAGTTCCGCGATCATGTTCGGGATCTGGCTGGCGACGGTGAACGAACTGGCGATGGCGGGGCCGAGGACCATCAGGATCATCAACTGCTTGGCGAACCCCGTGATGCGGCTCGTCAGCGTCGCGATGGCGATGGAACCGGTTGCCGCGAGGAGTCGAGAGTTCGTCTCCTTGCGCTCCGCGACCAGAGCGTGCGCGTCGGTGTCGAACTCGCCCGACTTGGTCGCCTGCCGGTCCGCGAACTCCATCTCGGCTTCGCGGTACCTGGGGTAGTCGCGGATCACCGGGATGGTCATGGTGGGTGCGTCGTCGAAACGTGCGTCCGGGTTGACCGGCTGAATCGGGTAGCCGCGCTCCCACGGTGGCATCCGAGGATGCGAACGGGTCGTGGCACTCTTGCGGGTGATCGCCGAGCGGCGACCCTCCTCGGGTGGATTCCCGGTCATGAGCGTTCGTACCCTTCATCTGCTGGGTCCGGCTGACCCTTGAATCGATGCCACAGCCGTCGCCCTGCCAGGAACAGCAGCAACCCACCCGCTGTCGCCGTCACGGCGGCCAGGGGACGACCGTACGCATTCGACCGTACGGTCACGCTGGTCGGCGTACCCAATTGGCGGCCATCTGTCGTGGTCAGCGAGAAGTTGACTTCCAGCTTGCGAGAATCGTTCATTTCTGCGGGCACAGTCAACTGTCGGCTACCTCGCGGCGGCAGCTGTTTGGGACCGATGTCACTGATCTGCATTTCGGGTGGGGCTTCCACACGCAGGTCGACGTTGATGGCGATGGGCAGCTCGTTGCGCGCGACCAGCAGGAGCGGACTCTGCCCCGACGCGAGTGTGTAGACGCCGCCCGGCGACACGACACTGACGGCCCGGTACATCCCGTCGACGGCTTCGGTGACGTTGTCGGCGCGGATGGTCGCAGCGCGCTCCGCCCGATTGACCGATGCGGAGTCGACGTTGCGGCGATCGGCCAAGGTCATCGAGCGGAGTAGATCTTCGCGGAGCGGCGCCGTGAATCCCCGGGGGGTGAGCGAAGCCGCCGGATCGTCCACGAGCGATGCTTCGAGCCCGTCGATACGTGGAAGTTGGGTGGTTGCGGTCTCGACGACGGACGTCTGCGGACCGTCCTGGGTAGCCCGGTCCGGGTAGTCGAGGGTGGCGGCGTCCGTGGCGCCCGGTTGTCTGCCGAGCAGTGCCGGTAGGGCCTGAGGTGAGGCGAGCCCGGACCGGATGAGGGTCGCGAGCATCGACAGCACCGCGGTGGCGTCGTTGCTGTCGGCGGTCCACAGTTGCGGCGGCGCGAAGATCTGATTGCGCGGCAGCGAGGTCGGCGTCAGCGCGGCCCAGGCCATCGCTCCCACCGCGTCCTGACGCCGGGCGCTGCGCGATTCGATGTCGATGGACGGCGCGGTGTCGTCGGGGATGTACGACGGGACCTGCGGCTCCGAGCCGGTGGCGGCCAAGGCTGCGGCTGCCGAGGTGTCGAAGGCAAGCGCGTCGAGTGAGCCGGTTATCCGTGACGACAGCTGCGGTGCTGCCGAGTCGACGGAGGTGTCAGCCACCATCGCTGTGGTGGGATTCACGCTCAGCACCTCCGCAGTGGCCGAGTCGAGGACACCCGAATCGGGCCAGACGAAATCTCGCAGTGAGGTCACGCCGAGGATGTTGTCGACGATGTCCGCCGGGCGTGCGAGCGCGGTAGCCGTCAACTCCGGATTGGCCACCGAGGTGACCGCGGCGAGATCGGCCTGCGCGAACGGAACCGCCGTCGTGCACATCGAGGACGCGAGGGTCTTCACCCGGCCGAGCCATTGGTTGGCGGCGTCGCTGCCACGGCCTTCGTGCGAAGGCCCGGTGGGATCGGACGAGTTGTCGGCGACGAGGTATCCGCGAGTCATGTTCTCGACGGTGATCAGAAGGTCGGGGTCGATTGCCAGGCAGAGCGCATCCGTGACGCGGCGATCGGTATCGCTTTCGGGCTTGGTGGCGTTCTCCACCGCATCGACCAACGCGTCCAGACGTCCGCCGTCGGAAAGTTCGGTGGCAAGTTCGTCGTCGATCAGCCGTACGGGCTCGTTGACCGCGCCCGGGATTCCGCCGACGAGTCGGGGAGTGTCGGCCAGCGGCCACATCAGCGTGACGCCGATCGGGGCGGATGTGTCGGGGGGAACGACGGCCGTGGCGGACGAACTGGGGGTTCCGGCTGGGGAGTTCGATTCGGCTGCGGCCGGCACGCCGAGGACGGGGAGCAGGAAGCGTGCGTCGTCGAGTCGGGCGGCACCGCCGTACTCCGGGGTGCCGTTCACGTTGACGAGCATCGGGTAGACGCCGGGTTCGGTGATGTCGAGGGACAACCCGGTTGTGCTCCGGAGCGGCAAGGTAAGTGTGAACTGCTTGGACTGGCCGGTGTCGAGGGTGGGGGCGACGGTGTCGAATTCGCCGACCGTGTCGAAAACAGCCTGGTCGAAGTCGAGTGCTGCGCGCACGTCGGAGCTGGAGTCGATCGCGGGAGCGCGTTGCAGTCTGACTCCGACGTCCTCGACGGGACGGTCCCCGACGTTCTTCACCGTGCCCTTGACCACGACATTGCGGTCGCTGGTGGTCGTCACCGTGGTCGGTGCGGTGGAGTCGATGGTCAGCTGCAGAAATTTGGCATCGTTGGTGTTTCGCGCCGGAGCGCGCTCACTGGGCTGGCTGGACGGCGCTGCACCTGCGACAGCCGTCGTTGCAGGCCCGAAACCGACAGCGGCCATCACCAGAGCGGCCACACCGGCCCGCCGCAGAGCCCTTCTCATCCGGCGTCCGGTTCCTTCGGGTGCTGTGTTCGGAGAATCTCAGGTCGGTGCATTTCAGGTCGCGGCATCTCGGCGATCATCTGCGACGCGAGTTCCGCGAGTTTGCGCTCGTCGGCGTACGCGAGTCGCGAGTGCAGTTCCGTCAGCGGCACCCAGGCGACTTCGGTGACCTCGATGTCCTCGTCGGAGAGTTCACCGCCGAGAAAGCGGAGGAGATAGTGGTGCACGGTCTTGTGGACGCGTCGACCTTCGGTCACGAACCAGTAGTCGATGCTGCCCAGCGGTGCCAGGACGGTTCCCTGGATACCGGTTTCTTCTTCGACCTCACGCATTGCGGTCTGCTCGGCGGTCTCACCCTGCTCGATATGGCCCTTGGGTAGCGACCAGAGTAGGCGTCCGCGGCGGTCGGTTCGGCCGATCAGTGCAGCGCAGAGGCGTTCGGGAGGTCCGCCCCAGCCGTCGACGACCAAGCCGCCCGCAGAAGTTTCACGGACGGTTCGCATCAAAGGTTTATCGGGGTTGCCGACGGCAGGTCGACGCCGCGGGTTGCGGCGACTCCTGTTTGTTCGTTCGGCACCAGACACCTCATCGATACTAGTTGGCCTTGCAGCGTTGCCCGGTAACCCGCGCAAAGCCGTCTATCG
This sequence comes from Rhodococcus sp. IEGM 1409, assembly GCF_030056735.1. Classification (GTDB taxonomy): domain Bacteria; phylum Actinomycetota; class Actinomycetes; order Mycobacteriales; family Mycobacteriaceae; genus Rhodococcus_F. The sequence goes on along the minus strand of NZ_JASHKN010000007.1, from coordinate 105,968 downwards.
CGTTCGTATGCGCGTTCTGCTATTTGCGCACCTTAAGTAAGCTCCTTTCACGTGACTGTCCCTACCTCCGACGCTGATCGCCGCCTACGACTGCTTGCCGACGCCACTGCAACGCTCGGCACGTTGTCCGACGTGTTGAACCCGCTCGGTGAGCGTTTTGCTGCGGCCGGTCACGAGCTGTTCCTGGTGGGTGGCAGTGTTCGCGACGCGATTCTCGGCCGCTTCAGCGGCGATCTGGACTTCACGACGGACGCCAGGCCGGAGAAGGTCCAGGCTCTGCTCAAGGGCTGGGTGGACAAGCAGTGGGACACCGGCATCGAGTTCGGGACCATCAGCGCCATCAAGCACGGCCAGGAGATCGAGATCACGACCTTCCGGGCCGACGCTTACGACCGTGTCTCACGTAATCCGATAGTCGAGTACGGCACGACGTTGGCCGACGATCTGGTGCGCCGAGATTTCACCGTCAACGCGATGGCGATGAAGATCGGCGCGGACGGTTCCTTCACTTTTGTCGATCCGCTGAACGGCATGGACGCCCTGCTCGCCGGAGAGCTCGATACGCCGTCGGCGCCGGAAAACTCGTTCAACGACGATCCGCTGCGGATGCTGCGCGCAGCCCGGTTCGTCTCGCAGCTTGGTTTCACGTTGAACAATCGCGTTTTCGAGGCCATCAAGGAGATGGCGTCGCAGATCGAGCGGATCACTGCCGAGCGTGTGCAGGTGGAGCTGAACAAATTGATGCTGGGCATGTACCCGGTGGACGGCATCAACATGATGGTCGACTCCGGGCTGGCCGCGTACGTGCTGCCCGAGGTTCCGCAGATGAAGCTCGAGATCGACGAGCATCACCAGCACAAGGACGTCTACCAGCACTCCCTCACAGTGCTCCAGCAGGCGATCGATCTCGAAGAAGGCGATCCGGACCTCGTATTGCGTTGGGCCGCACTGCTTCACGACATCGGAAAGCCGGATACCAAGCGCAACGAGCCAGGCGGTGGCGTCAGCTTCCACCACCACGAGGTGGTCGGTGCCAAGCTGGTGCGCAAGCGCATGCGTGCCTTGAAGTTCTCGAAGCAGATGGTCGACGACGTTTCGCAGCTCGTGTTCCTGCACTTGCGTTTTCACGGCTACGGCAAAGGGCAGTGGACCGACTCGGCGGTGCGGCGGTACGTCACCGACGCGGGCGAGTTGCTCCCCCGGTTGCACAAACTCGTCCGGGCCGACTGCACCACGCGTAACAAGCGTCGCGCCGCGCAGTTGCAGGCCACATATGACGACATCGAAGAGCGGATCGCGCGCATCGCGGAGCAGGAAGACCTTGCTCGGGTGCGTCCGGATCTGGATGGCAACGCCATCATGGAACTGCTCAACATCCCGGCCGGCCCGCAGGTGGGCAAGGCATGGACGTTCCTCAAGGAACTGCGTCTGGATCGCGGCCCGCTCGATCGTGACGAGGCCGAGGCCGAACTGCTGAAGTGGTGGGCTACCCAGCAGGGCTAGTTTCTCGTTTCCTACGGTTGATCAGCACCGCTGACAAGCCGGCGGCATAGACGCCCGCACCGGCAAGGGCCAGGCCGACGCTCTTGCCGTCGGGTGCGATCACCGTCGACGCTGCCGCGATCGCACCGATGAACGCGACGTTGAACACGGTGTCCTGCAAGGCGAATACCTGGCCACGACGGTCGTCGTCGATGTCGATCTGCATGGCCGCGTCACCGCTGAGTTTCACGGACTGCCCGGCGATGCCGAGCAGGAACGCGGCGATCAGCAGCGATCCCTGCGTCAGGGCGGTGACGAAGACGAGCTGGACGAGCACCGCGCACACCAGGGCGTACGTGATCGTCCGTGAGCGACCGATCCGCGGGATGAGGAACGGTGTGATCAATGCCGCGATCAGCATTCCGATTGCCGTTGCGCCGACGGCGACGCCGAATCCGGCCATCCCGCCAGGCAATTGGGAGCCGTTCGAGGTGTCGCGTAGGACCAGCACCATGATGAGGGTGTTGATGCCGAAGCAGATGCGGTGCGCTCCGATTCCGATCATTGCCGTGGTGACGCCGGGCGCCTCCCAGACTGCGGTCGCACCGGTTCGCAGTCCGGCTGTTACCGAACGCACGGCGCTGGCGCGGACTACCTCGTCGGCCACTGGGCCAAGTGAGCGGGCGGTGAACCTGGCCGCGGCGAGGGCTGCGATCACCGATCCCAGTGCTGCGACGGCCACGGCTGCGCCCGACGCTCGATCGCCCGCGCCGATCACACCGATGATCGCCACCGCTGCCGAAGCGCCCAGGGCGGCTACCACCGAACCAGCCGTTGTGAGAACGGAATTGGTGGCCACCAGCCACGATTGTCGGACGACCTTCGGTAGGGCTGCGGATACGCCTGCCCCGACAAAGCGGCTGACTCCGATGGCCGCCAGTGCACACGTCAACAAAAGTGTGTCGCCGCCGCCGGCGACCAGCAGCACCGCTGTGGTCAGGATGAAGAGCCCGCGGAGCACGCTCGCCCACAGGAGCACCAGGCGGCGGTCCCAGCGATCCAGCAGAGCCCCGGCAAAGGGCCCGATCACCGAATAGGGAAGGAGCAGTACGGCAAAGCCGGCCGCTATCGCCACCGGATCGGTTTCGCGTTCCGGGTTGAAGAGGATTGCGCCGCCGAGCGCGGCCTGGAACATTCCGTCGCCGAACTGGCTGGAAAAGCGGACGAGCGCCAGCCTTCCGAGGCCGGGTGATTCACGCAGTGTGTGCAGTACGCGCTGCCAGGCCTCGCGGCGGTTCGAGGCTCGGTTCATAAGCGGTCACTGTAGTGGGTGGGTCAGGCGCCGATCTTGACGGTGGCCCGCTCCAGGATCGGCGCGATGTCGACGCCCCTCGGCAGCGTTCCGAACACGCTTCCCCAGCTATTTCCGAGCCGACTCGCGCAGAACGCGTCGGCCACCGCAGGGTACCCGTAGCGGAGCAGCAGCGAGGCTTGCAGCGCGAGTGCCATGTCACCGACGATCTTTCGCGCCCGGTATTCGATGTCGTCGAAATCGCCGAACGCCGCCTCGAGATCCCGCACTGCCTGATCGAAGTGACTGTCCACTCCACTCGCTTGTTTCAATTCGTCGAAGAACACCTGCAGCGTTTCGGGTTGCCTCGCCATCGCCCGCAGTGTGTCGAGCGCCGCGACGTTGCCCGACCCTTCCCACACCGAGAGCAGCGGAGCCTCGCGATAGAGGCGCGGCATCCGGGATTCCTCGACGTACCCGTTTCCGCCCAAACATTCGAGTGCCTCGGCGGCGTGGATCGGTCCGCGCTTGCAGACGAAGTACTTACTCACGGCCAATGAAATGCGTCGTAGTGCGGTGGCGTGGGCATCGCCTGCGGTTGCGCGGTCGGTCAGAGCAGCCAGCCACATCGCGACGGTGGTGGAGGCTTCCGATTCCACCGCCAGATCAGCCAGAACATTGCGCATCAAGGGTTGGTCGATCAGGTTGGCGCCGAACGCACTTCGATGAGTCGCGTGGTGAACTGCCTGCAGGGTGCCGACGCGCATGCCGGTGGCCGTGCCGATCGTGCAGTCCAGCCTGGTCATGTTGACCATCTCGATGATGGTGCGCACGCCCCGGCCTTCCTCGCCGACCATCCACGCGAGAGCGTTGCGGTACTCGACCTCGCTGCTCGCGTTGGAATGGTTCCCCAACTTGTCCTTCAGGCGCTGCAGGTACATGTTGTTGAGCGAGCCGTCCGGCAAGACCCGAGGAAGGAAGAAGCACGACAGGCCACCCGGTGCCTGGGCGAGGACGAGGAACACGTCCGACATCGGCGCGGAGGTGAACCACTTGTGGCCTGTCAGCAGGTAGCTTCCGTCGGATTGTGGCACTGCTCTTGTGGTTCCGGCACGAACATCCGAACCGCCCTGCTTCTCCGTCATCGACATACCCGCGATCAATCCGGGCTTGGTGAGGGGAGCTTTCAGTGCCGGATCGTAGTGCCGCGTGGTCAGGAGGGGTTCGTACTGCGCTGCCAGATCTGCGTTGTGCCGCAGCGCGGGGATCACGGCGTACGTCATGGAGATGGGGCAGCCGTGGCCGGCGTCGGTTTGACCCCACACGGCCATCTTCGCCGCGCGGACGAGATGTGCGTGTGTATTCGGGTCAACCCACGGAGCGCCGTGCAGTCCCAATTGCACTGCGGCGTTCATGAGTTGGTGATAGGCGGGGTCGTAGCGAACCTCGTCGATGCGGTTGCCGTAGCGGTCGTGGGTTCTCAGTACGGGTGGGTGTTCCTCGGCCAGATCGCCCCACTCTTGGGCCTGAGCACTGCCGGCGCGTATCCCGACGCGATGGACCTCCTCGAGTGCGTCCGAAGCTCCTTCGCGGTGTAGTGCCTCGAGGATCGGCGCGTATTCGGCTGCGTCGTAATCGATAAGGGGCGGAACCTGATTGGTGACTTCATGCGTGGGTGTCATCGAAGCTCCCTAACGATCGAAGGGTGAAGGTGAGAATGGCGTCGATCGCAGCGGGATCGGTGGTGCCGCCGCGAAGCGGAAGGATCAGGGCCTCACCGATTGCCCCGACGATGCACGCTGCCGTCAGAGTGGCGTCCTGCGGCGGTATCTCACCGGCGTCGACTGCCGAGCGAATTGCGGTGGCCAGGCAATCGCGGAACGATTCGCGAAACATCAGGCGCTGTTCGTCGACGAGTGGATCCACCGGTTCCACCAGCAGCGCATAGGCGAGAACAGGTGCACGCATGGCACGTTCGGCGAAGGTGCGAACCGACGCCGATACCGCGGAGCGGTGATTGCCTTCCACGCTTCGGGCGCTTTCTCCGGCCTCCCGGGCCGCGGATACCTCACGGCTGCAGACAGATTGGAACACTTCGGCGAACAATTCACCCTTGCCGTCGAAATGTCGATACAGCGTCCCGGTGCCGACGCCGGCGGTCTTGGCCACCGCGGCGACGGAACATCCCGCATAACCGTGGGTTGCCACTGCCGCAGTGGCGGCATCGAGCACTCGGGCGCGTTGGGCGTCCAATCGTTCCTGTACTGCCGGGGTGCGGCGATAGGCCATGTGAAGAAGTGAACACCCGTTCCGTTCTTGCGTCAAGAGCACCCACCTGCAGGTTCAGGCAGCAGCGGCGCGAGCGTGTTCCGCGCGCCACCACGCGACGGTCTCCTCGGCGGCCTGATCCAGCGGCGTCGGCGAGAGTCCGAGCAGCACTTCGCTGGCACTCGAGTCCATGACAAACGGCTTGGTGAACTGGTAGTTCATCTCCGCGAGTTCGCGGCTGTCGGTGTTGATCTTGCCGACGGCGTCGAGCACCCAGGCGGGCAGGACGCCTACCTTGGCGGGGGACGCTCCGGCGGCGCGGGCGAAGGCCTCGGCGATCTTGCGTTGTGTGGGCGCGGGACCGGTGGGTGCGTGGAGGACGGAGTTCCAAAGCTCGGGGTTGTGTGCTGCTGCGATCATCGCTGCTGCGAGATCGGGAATGTAGGTGAAGGAATGTGGCTGATCTGCGGAACCGATGACACGAATCTTCTTACCTGCCATTACCTTCGGAACCATGCGCTCACCGGCGTGAGCGGTCCGGACATGGGGGCCGAAGAAGTCCGAAGCGACGACGCTGACGGTGGGTGTTGCCGAGGCCTCGCGAGCACGCAGCAGTGCGGTGCGCACTCCGCGCTTGCCGCCAGTGGCGTTGCGTGGGTCGGATTCGGTCATCAGGGTGTCGGAGTTGTAGGCGTAGAGGCTTTCGGGGAAGACCACGACGGCGCCGATCGATGCGGCCGCGTCGAGGACGACCTTCTCGGCAGTTGGGAGTTCCCGCTCCCAATCGGCTGCGTTGTAGGCGGCGTGGATGCAGTGGTAGATCGCCGTGGCGCCTTCGCTGACGGCGTGTAGGGCCTCGGAATCCGAGACGTCGACGCGTCGACGTTCGATCAGCGGGTGTTCGGGTCCGCTGCCGGACCTGGTCAGGATGCGGACGTTGATTCCCTGCTCGGCGAGCTGTAGCGCGACGGCGGATCCGACAGGTCCTGCTCCGGTGACGATTTCGAGGTTCGACATGGTGTGCTCCTTCTCGTTTCAGGTGAACTGAGAGCACTGCTCTCGTTTTCAAGAATGCACCCGGGTTTCAGTGCTGTCAAGAGCAGTGCTCTCTTTTGTTGATACTGCTCTCGGAGATGGGGCAAGATGGACTCATGGTCGGAACTCCCCGAGAGCGGGCGCGCGAACAGACGCTGCAGGACATCACCCGGATCGGGCGCGAGCATCTTGCTGCCGTCGGCGCCGCTGCTTTGTCCCTGCGGGCTGTCGCACGTGATCTGGGAGTCGTGTCCTCAGCGGTGTACCGCTATGTCGCCAGTCGCGACGAACTGCTGACCTTGCTGGTGGTGGACGGATACACCGAGTTGGGCGCGGAGGTGGATGCTGCCTTGGATGCCGTTGCAGCAGAAGACTTTCGCGGGCAGTTCATTGCTCTCGGGCGCGCCGTCCGGAGCTGGGCGATCCGGGAACCGGCCCGCTACGGTTTGCTGTTCGGCAGCCCTGTCCCCGGTTACGACGCTCCGGGCGAGCAGACCACCGGCCCTGGCACCCGCGTCGTGACCCGACTGATCGCGATCATCGACGGCGCCCACCAAGCGGGCGCACTCACGGTGCGGGAGGGCCCGGACCTGAGCCTCACGCTGGCCACGGACCTCGAGGGAGTGCGTAAAGAACTGGGCACCGACTTGCCGCCGGATGCCGCTGTGCGCGCAGTTCTCGTCTGGGTATCGCTGTTCGGTTCGGTGAACTTCGAGGTGTTCGGGCAGTACGGAAGCGATACGTTCACCGACGCCAGCGAGATTTTCGAGCGGCATCTGGCACTACTTGCCGATGTGGCGGGTCTGACCTGAACACGCCTGTGTCTGCGTTCCACCGCACACAGTCGTCGGTGAGATGATGTCTTTGTGGCGCACGCAGAAGAACCCGAGGATCGAATGGCCTGGATAGAACCGGAGGTTCGTCCGGGCAGTTTGTTGGTGTCGTCGACTGATCTCACGGAACCTGCATTTCGCCGCACCGTCATCTACATGATCGAGCACAATGACGCCGGGAGCTTGGGCGTCGTCGTCAATCGGCCGAGTGAGACGGCCGTGCAGAACGTGCTGCCGCAGTGGTCGCCGCTGACCGCGCATCCTTCGGCGCTGTACATCGGTGGACCCGTCAAGCGTGACTCGGCGTTGTGCCTGGGCATCGCTCGTAACGGTGCACGGATCGACGGCGTCGCCGGGCTGCGGCGGGTGGACGGCAAAGTTGTCATGGTGGATCTGGACTCGGACCCGGCAGTCATCGCTCCCCTGGTCGAAGGAATCCGCATTTTTGCCGGATACTCGGGTTGGACTCTGGGGCAGCTTGATTCGGAGCTCGAGCGTGAAGACTGGATGGTGATCAGCTCACTCCCGTCGGATGTGCTGACGCCACCCCGAGTCGACGTCTGGGCACGGGTGCTACGACGCCAACCGCTACCCGTGGCAATGCTGGCCAGTCACCCCATCGAGGTTGAACGGAACTGAGAGGTTGAACGGAACTGACCTGTCGGAGGTCGATGATATTCCTGAGTCATCGTTTTCGAGAGAGGTGGCAGTAATGATCGTTGATCGTCAGATCCAGTGCGCGGAGTGTGTTTCGGATGTCGATCACTGCCACGATGCACTGCTGCGACATGCCGACGGATCACTCGAGTGCACCGGTGCAGACTGCGTCGATCTGGCATCGGTCCGCCATGCGTTGTCCATCGATTGTGCTGAACTGCAGGGTGGTTGTGGCTGTGTCGAGGCGACCCGAGACGAGTTGCTCGCTAGCTGACGCTGACCGGATCCCGATTCGCGAAGCGTTGCGCCATCGCAGCACAGACGATCAGCTGGATCTGATGGAAGATCATCAGCGGCAACACGATCAGGCCGACGGGCTGGCCCGCGAACAGCACAGCCGCCATCGGTAGGCCCGTTGCCAAGGACTTCTTCGACCCGCAGAAGATGATGACGATCTGATCGGGAAGATCGAACCCGAGCTTGCGCCCCGCGAGAGTGGTCACGCCGAGAACCAGAGCGAGAATCAGGCAGCAGACCACTGTGAGGATCACGATCTGCCAGATCGTGATGGTGCTCCAGATTCCCTCTTTCATGCTTTCGCTGAAGGCGGCGAAGACAACGAGGAGGATCGATCCGCGATCGACATACTTGGTGGGTTCGGCGTACTTCTGCAGCCATCCGATCACCAGCGGGCGGATCAACTGGCCGACGATGAACGGGATCAGCAACTGCACGACGATGTCGAGGATCGACGAGAAGTCGACGGTGGCCTGACCGGTGGTGTTCATCAGCAGAACCACAAGCAGCGGTGTGATGAAGACGCCGATCAGGTTGGAGAACGACGCACTGACGATCGCGCCCGCGACGTTCCCCTTGGCGATCGAGGTGAACGCGATCGACGACTGAACCGTCGACGGAACCAGGCACATGTAGAGGATGCCGGTGTAGAGCTCGTCGCTGATCAGGGTCGGCGACAGGAATCGCAGTGCCAGGCCGATCAGTGGGAACAGCACGAATGTCGCGGCAAGGACGACGGTGTGCAGTCGCCAGTGCTTGACGCCCTTCCACGCTTCCTGCGGCGAGAGCCGTGCGCCGTAGAGCAGGAACAGGAAGCCGATGGCGATCTTGGTGGCCCAGTTCAGAATGCTCTCCGCGGTACCCGATACCGGGAACACACTTCCGAGCACGCCGGCGATGATGATGCCGAGGATGAACCCGTCGATGTAAAACCTGCTGAGAAACTTCACCTGGCTAAGGATAACGGCGTGCTCGAGCGGGCTCTCGAGCCCCATGAAGGTTGAAGCCCATCACGGTCAGGCACAGCAGCGTCCCGACGATCGACAGTTCGATGATGGCAGTCTGCATTCCCTGGATGGTGATGGCGATACCCGCGATGATCGACGGAATCGCCAGTCCCGCGTAGCTGACGGTGAAGAACGCGGCCAGAACTCCGCCGTGGCTCTCGCGGGCGTGGGTTCGGGCGGCGGCGTGTGGATACCTGGAGAAAACTCAGGAAGCGATCGGTTCGGGCTCGGCTGGGAGTCTCGACGCTCACTGAGTCTCGGCGGTTACTGAGCCCGGGCGTCGGCCAATCGGTTCAAGGTCCCGGCGATGTCTTCGGCTTTCGGTGTCGTGATCGTGAGCCGGTCGCCACCGGCGAACGTGATGACCACCGCTGGCCCGGTGCGGGTGACGACGCCGTAGTTGCGACGACCCTTGGTCTTGAGTCCCCAGCCGCCGAAGTCCGAGAACGGTTTGATCTCCGCGACGTCGGCTCCGACAACTTCGTCGATGTCGTAGGTCATCGCAGCCATCCCCATGTTGATCACTCGGATTTCCCGTTCGTCGACGATCACCCGGAAGCGAACCAGGCTGACGACGAGCAGGCCGAGTGCCCCGAAGATGAACAGCGGCCAGAGCGACCGCGTCCCTAGTGCCATGACAACTCCGGGCGCCAGAGTGATCGCGGTGAGGATCACCGACCCTTTGGTGCTGAATCCGACGTCGTCGGAGATGGGAAGAGGGCAGCTGCTGCGCGGCAACCCAGCCGAGGGTGTGGTCGCGGCAAGCGCGCGGACGCGGTAGTCACGCAGGAACGAGGCGCCGATCCAACCCAGCACCCCGCCGACGGCAAAGCCGACACCGATAGACCACAGCGGGAGTGACGTCGTGGACGGATCGGCGACATCGAGTTGGGTGTAGAGCAAAGCGAAGTTCACTGTCGTGATGAGCCCGACCACGCTCAGCCCGACAACCAACATGAAGCGACGCATCATCAACATCGCGGGCGCAAGAGCGGCAATCGCGCTGAGACCGCCACCGAAAAGCAGGGTCAGAAGTGCAACCGTCCATGCGTTGGCCGACGGGGTGGAGAAGCCGTCCGGTGAGGTGGTGGTCCAGTGAGTCGCGATCTGTTCCGGGAGGCGAGGCTCCCAAGTTTTTGTCAGGACGAAGCCGAAGACCGCACACAGCAGAGGAACCACTAGCCCGAATACGACCCCGGCCGGGTCGACCACGCGATGTTTCACGTGAATCAATGAGCCGGCTGGCAAGCATCCTTGAGCGCGCAGGCACCGCAGGAAGCGGTGCCGCAAGCGGCAGCGTTCGCCTTGGCCTCGGGGGTCTCCGCCACCGGCTCGTCTACAGCAGGCCCGGAGTGGCCGCCGCAGTTGCAGTCGTTACCGCATCCGCTCTGCTGCGGGAGTGCGGCGGCAGCGCGGGCGCCGATGCCTCCACCGAAACCGGCAGTGAGGACGGCGACGACGACGGCGATGATCGCGACTGCGACACCGAAGACTCCGCCGATGGTCAGTGCTGCGACTCCGCCGATGACCAACATTCCGGCGGCCGCGAGCATGGTCGGACCGGCCACCTTGTTCGCGAGGGCGAACGACTCCTCGCTCCGCAGGGAATCCTCGGTGCGGACACCGGCCCAGCGGTTGCGCGGGAGTTTGCCGATCAGTCCGGCGACAGCAACTCCACCGACGGCGACGGCGAGCACGAACAGCACCACAGCGACAACGATCACCCATACAGGATAGGCGCGGGTGGAGTTGATGGTATGCCCGGGTCGTGCAGGCTCTACCCTGGTTATCGGTATTTCCGTCAGCCAAGTAGATAGCGACCACAGTGACCGAGTCTCCGCAGTCCCCCGATTCACCAGCCGACGCAACTCCGCAGCACCGCTACACCGCGGAGCTCGCCGGCCAGATCGAGCAGCACTGGCAGGACCGCTGGAGTGAGGACGGCACGTTCAACGCGCCCAATCCGGTCGGTCCGCTCTCCTCGCCCGACGGTGTTCCCGCCGACAAGCTCTTCGTTCAGGACATGTTCCCGTACCCCTCGGGTTCGGGCCTGCACGTCGGTCACCCGCTCGGATACATCGCTACGGACGTCTTCGCGCGCTTCCATCGCATGCAGGGTCGCAATGTCCTGCACACCCTCGGCTACGACGCCTTCGGGCTCCCGGCCGAGCAGTACGCCGTGCAGACGGGTACCCACCCGCGGACCACCACCGAGTCCAACATCGCCAACATGAAGCGCCAGCTGCGACGCCTGGGCCTGGGCCACGACGAGCGTCGTAGTCTCGCGACGACGGATGTCGACTTCTACCACTGGACGCAGTGGATCTTCCTGCAGATCCATGGCGCCTGGTACGACAAGGAAGCCGGCAAGGCGCGTCGTATCTCCGAGTTGGAAGCCGAGTTCGATTCCGGAGAGCGCGCTCTGGAAGACGGACGCGAGTGGGCTTCGTTGGACGTGGCCGCGAAGGCCAAGGTTCTGGACTCGTACCGCCTTGTCTACCAGTCGGACTCGATGGTCAACTGGTGCCCCGGTTTGGGTACGGTGCTGGCCAACGAGGAAGTCACCGCCGACGGTCGTAGTGACCGCGGAAACTTCCCTGTCTTCCGTAAGCACCTCCAGCAGTGGATGATGCGCATCACCGCGTACTCCGACCGCCTGGTCGACGACCTCGAGTACCTGGATTGGCCGGACAAGGTCAAGGCCATGCAGCGCAACTGGATCGGACGCTCGTACGGCGCCGAAGTTACCTTTGCCGCAGGCCAAGACGGTGTCGATGTGTTCACGACGCGCCCCGACACGCTGTTCGGCGCCACCTACGTGACGCTGGCTCCCGAGCATGATCTGGTGGACAAGCTCGTTGCGGACGAGTGGCCCGAAGGTGTTGACGCGCGCTGGACCGGCGGCGCCACGACTCCTGCGGAAGCTGTTGCTGCATATCGTAAGTCGATTGCCGCCAAGACCGACCTGGAACGTCAGGAAAACAAGGAGAAGACGGGCGTCTTCCTCGGTTCCTATGCGGTCAATCCGGTCAACGGACACAAGGTTCCGATCTTCATCGCCGATTACGTTCTGACGGGCTACGGCACCGGCGCGATCATGGCAGTTCCGGGACACGATCATCGTGACTGGGAGTTCGCGAACGCGTTCGGTCTGGAAATTCTCGAAGTTATTGCCGGTGGCGATGTTTCGGAGGCGGCGTACTCCGGTGACGGCCCGCTGGTGAACTCTGATTACCTCGACGGTCTGGACGTGGCCGAGGCCAAGGCGACCGTCATCAGCCGCCTCGAGGAGAGCGGCCAGGGCAAGGGCACCATCCAGTACAAGCTGCGCGACTGGCTCTTCGCGCGCCAGCGTTACTGGGGCGAGCCTTTCCCGATCGTCTACGACGCGGCCGGCAACGCACACGCCCTGCCGGATTCGGCTCTGCCCGTGGTGCTTCCGGAGGTCGAGGACTACGCGCCCGTGTCCTTCGATCCGGACGACGCCAACTCCGAGCCCTCTCCCCCGCTGAACAAGGCGACCGACTGGGTCAACGTCGAGCTCGATCTCGGCGACGGACTGCAGACGTACCACCGCGACACCAATGTCATGCCGCAGTGGGCCGGCAGCTCGTGGTACCAGCTGCGCTACATCGACCCCACCAACCAGGACGCCTTCTGCGACCCGCAGAACGAGGCGTACTGGACGGGCCCGCGTCCGGAACTGCACGGCCCCAACGATCCCGGTGGAGTCGACTTGTACGTAGGCGGCGTCGAGCATGCAGTGCTGCACCTGCTGTACTCGCGCTTCTGGCACAAGGTTCTGTTCGACCTGGGCTATGTGTCCTCGAGCGAGCCGTACCGTCGCCTGTACAACCAGGGCTACATCCAGGCATTCGCGTACACCGATGCCCGCGGCGTCTACGTGCCCGCAGAAGAGGTCGTCGAGCGTGACGGCAAGTTCTTCTACGAGGGCGCCGAGGTCAACCGCGAGTACGGCAAGATGGGCAAGAGCCTGAAGAATGCCGTTGCGCCGGACGAGATCTGCGCCGAGTTCGGTGCAGACACTCTGCGTGTGTACGAGATGTCGATGGGTCCGCTGGACACCTCGCGTCCGTGGGCGACCAAGGACGTCGTCGGTGCTGCGCGATTCCTGCAGCGAGTGTGGCGCGTCGTCATCGACGAGGAGACCGGCAAGCCCCGTGTCACCGACGAAGCACCCGGTGAAGAGACTCTGCGTGCGCTCAACAAGGCGATTTCCGGTGTCATCGAGGATTACACGGCCCTGCGCGACAACACGGCGGCCGCGAAGCTGATCGAGTACAACAACCACCTCACCAAGGCGTTCCCCGGCGGTGCGCCGCGTGCTGCTGTCGAGCCGCTGGTGCTGATGCTTGCTCCCTTGGCACCGCACCTTGCAGAAGAGCTGTGGTCGAGGCTTGGTCACACGGAATCCCTTGCACACGGTCCCTTCCCGACAGTGGAGGAGAAGTGGCTCACCTCGGACACCGTCGAGTACCCGATCCAGGTCAACGGCAAGGTCCGCAGCCGCATCAGCGTCCCGGCGGATGCCGATCGCAAGGCTGTCGAGGAGATCGCGCTGGCCGACGAGAAGATCGTCGCTCTGCTCGAGGGCAACGCACCGCGCAAGGTGATCGTTGTGCCGGGCAAGATGGTGAACATCGTTCTGTAGGGCCTTCGGCCCCTGTGCGCCGTTTTGGTAGTTACCGCTACCGAAACGGCGCACAGTTGTATGCAGGGAAAACCGATCGGTCGAGTTCCGACATGTCGAGTTTCCGGCCAAGCTACTCAACGTCTGTGGCAACCGCTTCTGAACGCATGGATTGCGTGAAGGCATTGACCCGAGCACGAAGTAGCCGCTGACCTTTCGCTGGATGCCAAACTCGTTGCCTTGGCTCATAATCCAAAGGTGGGTTCGAGTTCGTGACGCCAATCAGTCGTTGTCCTGAATGTCCCGCTCCGCGGAACATTCCGTAGCGCGCGTTCGAAGTGAGGGCTGTGATGCAGGTAACACGTTGCCGACAACGGTAGCTGTCGTTCCACTGCACTTCCCGGCAAGGCCCCCGTCGGCGGTATTCGACAGGGTGTCAATCGAATTCGCAGGTGTCCCGAAAGGATCTTCCAGCCATGACGTCTCATGTCCACAGCGACGGTTCGTCTCCCAGTTTGCCCGAACCGACATCGATACCGGAGCGGTGGACTCCGCGACTGGTGTTCTCCCTGGCGTCGATTGTTCTACTTCTCGAGATGCTCGCAGTGAGCTACATGATGATCTCCACTGCTCTCCCCGCAATCTCGGTGCATTATCAAACGACGCAGGGAGCCTGGCTGCTCACGTCGTTCCTGCTGCTGGGCGCGGTCGCGTCTCCTTTGCTCGGCAAGCTCGCCGACATGTACGGCAAACGAAAAGTCTTGCTCTTTGCGGTCACCGGCGCGGCGGTCGGTTCCTTCATTTCGGCGATAGCGCCGAGCTACGCGATCCTGATTCTGGGCCGGTCGCTGACGGGTCTGCTCGTTCCCTGCCTGTTCCTGAGCTACTCCCTCATTCGAGATGTTTTTCCGCCGAAAACTGTTGCCTTGGCTGTCAGTATCGCGACCTCCGGCATGGGTTTGATCGCGATCCCAGCGCCGTTCCTCACCGGCTGGTTGATCGACAACCACGGGTTCCGGAGCATCTTCTGGTTCTTCGTCATCGGTTTGGTTCTGCTCGGTGGCATGATTTTCGCTTCGACGGCGGAATCAGCTGTGCGACTGCGCTCTTCGCTGGACCTGATCGGTGCGGTACTGCTCGGATCGGGCATCGCCGGAATTCTGATCGGCGTCAGCTTCGGACCGACCTGGGGCTGGAAGAACGGCTCGACACTGGCCTATCTGATCGGCGGCGTCGCACTGCTGGTGGCTTGGGTTGCCTCTGCTCGTGCCATCCGTGAGCCCTTGATCGACCTGCGCTACTTCGGCAAGCGTTCGGTGATGCTCACCGCCGTCGGTGCCGGGTTCTGCTACGGCGCGTCGGGAGTCTTCACGATCTTGCTGCCGATGATGGTGATGACCCCCGCAGTTCTCGGCCTGGGATACGGATTCGGCGTCACGGCAGAGGGATTCGCGATCTTCCAGGCGCCGCTTGGCGGCATGGTGGTAGTCGGTGGCTTGATCGTGGGCTTCCTCGTGGGACGCAGCATTCGACCCCGCCTGCTGATGATCATCGGAATGATCCTCATGGCAGTCGGATTCACCTTGACGGCCACCATTCACGACAACAAGCCGCTGCTCATCCTCTTTGCCGGCATCTTCGGTGTCGGTATGGGTATGGGTTACGCCTCCATTCCGAACCTGCTCATCGAAGCGGTGCCGCCGCAGTTGCAGGCAACCACGGCGAGCATGGTTGCGGTCTTCCAGAGCATCTTCCCCGCTGTGCTTCCCGTCATCGCCTTCACGGTCTTGAACTCGCACATCGCGATGGCGATGGAGGGCGCTGTGTTCTACACCGACGAGGGAATGCGCATCGCGTTCCTGATCGGTGCTGCTGCAGCAGTTCTCGGCGCGATCGCAGCCGTGTTCCTGCCGCGAAACATCGTCCAGATCGGCGCAGAAGACGGAGTACAGCAGGAGACGTCCCTCCTACCAGCTCACTGATCGGAAATGCTGCGCGTGTAAATCCGCGATGACAGGATTGGGCGTACCGACGAAAGGACTCCCATGACGTTCGCGGATCTGGACGGCAATGAACTGTGGAGTTACCTGAAGGAGCGTTCAGGACTGCCCGGCCCGCGTGCGAACCTCGCGCTCATGCTCGAGTTCGCGCGCGGCGCCGATAACGACGACATCCTGCAGGCGGCGGAGTCCGAAGACGAATACATCCGCTGCTGCGGGATCGTCGGGCTCGGATTCATTCTTGTTCGTTCGCGCGACGAGGCTGTTCTGGACAGTCTGACGGAGGCAACCACCAGTGCTTCGTGGCGTGCACGTGAAGCTGCCGCGATGGCTGTTCAAGAGGTTGGTGACGCGGATACGGAGTTGTTGCGGGCGATCATCGAGAAGTGGGCACGCTCCACCCATCCATTGACGCTGCGCGCAGCGGCCGCCGGGATCTGCGAGCCGAGGTTGCTGAAGGACAAGGCCAACGCTGCGCTGGCCGTTCAGGTGTGCCGAGACGCTACCGAGTGGATCGTCTCGCAACCAGCTGATGCCCGTCGTGAAGCCGACACACGCACTCTCCGGCAGGCGCTCGGGTACTGCTGGAGCGTCGCGGTCGCAGCGGATCCGGAGTATGCCCTGCCGGCGTTCGTCTCCCTTGAGGCGTCGGACGACGCCGATGTCGTCTGGATCGTGCGGGAGAACCGGAAGAAGGCCCGGCTACGCAAGGTGATCGAAACCTGACTCGAGGATCAGGTACGTAGGTTATCCTCAGAATTAGAACCTGTTCTAACTACGAGGGGTAGACCATGGCACCGTCCGCAGAGGTAATCCGCAAGACCGTCGACGCCTACATCGAGACAGTTGCCACGGGCACTGCCGCCCAGGTTGTGGCCCTGTATGCCGAAGGTGCAACGGTCGAAGACCCGGTTGGCACCGACGTGCGCACCACCCGTGAGTCCATTCTCGAGTTCTACTCCGTGATCGAGAACTTCGACCAGGAAGCTCACCTTCAGACCCTCCGCATTGCCGGAAACGAAGCGGCATTCCACTTCTCG
This sequence comes from Rhodococcus sp. IEGM 1409, assembly GCF_030056735.1. Lineage (GTDB taxonomy): Bacteria > Actinomycetota > Actinomycetes > Mycobacteriales > Mycobacteriaceae > Rhodococcus_F. Next base: position 89,407 of record NZ_JASHKN010000007.1, on the reverse strand, counting down.
CTGATCACCAAGCTCGGCGAGCAGACGCTGACCATCGCACCCATCGACGTCATGACCTTTGACGACGACGGCAAGATCCTGTCGATGCGCGCATTTTGGAACCAGGAAGACATGATCACCTCCTGACATGACGGTGAAGACGATTGACGTCGACGGATTCCGTTGGCAGATTGACGATTCCGGTTCTGGGACAGCTGTGGTTATGTGCCACGGCTTTCCCGGCCTCGGGTACAGCTATCGGCATCAGTCGACAGCGTTGGCGGAAGCGGGTTTTCGAGCGATCGCACTCGACATGCCAGGTTACGGCGGCACCACCCGCCCGGAGGCCGTCGACGACTACACCAACGACGCGGTCGCGAACCGGCTGATCGGCCTACTCGACGCTCTCGGAATCGACAAAGCGGTGTTCGTCGGTCACGATTTCGGCGCTCCGGTCGCGTGGACCACCGCTCTGCGCCACCCGGATCGTGTTGCGGGACTTGTCTCGTTGGCAGTCCCGTATGCGCCGGACAGGTTCCCGGCCAAGCCCTCGACGATCTACGCCGCCATGGCGCGCAAGCACTTTCTGCACATTCACTATTTCCAGGAACCGGGTGTCGCGGAGCGCGAACTCGACGCCCGTCCACGTGAATTCCTTCAACGGCTCTTTCACGCTTTGTCCGGGGCTTACCGGTACCTCGACGTCTGGAAGAACCCGTCCGAAGGCAACGGCTACCTCGACGTACTGCCCGAGGCGCCTGCGCTGCCCTGGTCGTGGCTCACCGAGGACAACCTGGATGTTTATGTAAAAACCTTTACTGCAACAGGTTTCACCGGTGGGCTGAACTGGTACCGAGCGTACGACGCCAATTGGGAACGCAGCGCGGATCTGGACGGAGCGCACATCGACGTCCCGACGCTCTTCGTCGCGGGCGCCGAGGATCCGGTCATCGCGATGAGCGGCCCCAAGGCATTGGTCCGAATGAAGGACACCGTCCCCGACCTGCGGGGTGTGCACCTTCTCAGCGGCGCGGGGCACTTCGTACAACAGGAACGTGCTACCGAGGTCAATGAACTTTTGATCTCTTTCCTTCGGTCGCTCTAGGCGAAATCGGGCCGAAGGTCTAGCGTTGCGCAGATGCGCACCAGGATCTTCGATCGCGGTATTCGGGTAGGTATCACCGGTGCTCTTGTTGCCGGTTCGCTTCTGGCTCTGGGTGTGTCCGGTGCCGCGGCCGCGCCGCCCTGCCCGGGATCGTCCCCCGCAATCCTCAGCGCCCAAATTCCGGGCGCAGCCCTCGAGGGTGTCACCGTGGACGGGCAGGGTCGCCTGTACACGACAGACCTGGTGAGTGGTCGAATCTTCCGCGTCGACGCGCCTGGTCAGGCAGCGGTTCCGATCGCGACGGTTCCCGGCGGTGCGGGCGCACTCGCGTGGAGCCCGGACGGTTCACTGCTGGTGGGAACCGGAGCAAACGCCGGCGTGCTGATCGGCGATCTGACGCGTGCTGCGTCGGTCGCGCGGGTGGACGTGAACTCGGGTGCCGTGACGCCGATCGCCGGTGGTCTGAGCGCTGCAAACGGCCTCGCCGTCGCGCACGACGGAACGATCTATGCCACCAACGATTTCGGTTCGTTGATCGGCAAGGTCAGCCCAGGCGGCGCCGTCGACCCGGCGTGGGCAACCTTCCCGAGTGCAAACGGCGCCGCCCTGAGCGCCGATAATCGCTGGCTCTACGTCTCGCGCACGTTCGCAAACCCGGGTGTCAGCCGTATCTCCGTCGACAATCCAGGGTATTCGGAATCGTTGGTCGATCTCGGCGGTCTCGAAACCGTCTCTGCCCCAGATGGTTTGACCCTGGACTCGAGAGATCGCGCAATCGTTCCCACAGACATCAGTGGTGAGGTGTGGCGGATCGACGGACCCGGCCAGTACTGCTCGCTCACCAGTGGACTACAGGCGTCGAGCGTGTTGACCTACGGGCGCGGCAATTCCGGTTTCGCGGCGGGGCATCTCTACCGCGCCGGGTTCGACGGAAAGATCTTCGAGATTCCGGCGGGCTTCGACGCGGGCGCCCAGGCCGCAACACCGTAACGCGACACCCTGCCTCGACTTACCCACTACTGATGCCGGGACTGCCGGAATCGTCCATACTGGTCTGCATGGCGGAAACGAGTGAGATCGACGAGGCCGAAGTGGCCCTTCCCGCGATACCGCAGCCGTTGCTGACCCCGCTCACGGAAGCTGCGATCTTCCTGGTATTCACCATCGACGAGGGTGGTGAGCAGGCTGTTCACGACGTTCTGGCGGATATTTCCGGGCTGCAGCGCTCGATCGGATTCCGGGTTCCTGCAGGTGGCTTGGCCCCCGTCGTGGGCATTGGCTCGGATGCGTGGGACCGGCTTTTCGACGGTCCACGCCCCGCGGAATTGCATCCTTTTGTCGAGTTGACCGGTGACAAACACCACGCCCCGCGCACGCCGGGCGATCTGCTGTTCCACATCCGGGCCCGTCAGATGGACCTGTGCTTCGAGTTCGCCACGGTCGTGACCAACAGGTTGGCCGGGGCCGCGTCGGTGATCGACGAGGTCCACGGGTTCAAGTACTTCGAGCAACGCGATCTCATGGGTTTTGTCGACGGCACCGAGAACCCGTCCGGCCAAGCCGCATACGTCGCGGTCACCGTCGGCGACGAGGATCCGGACTTCGCGGGCAGCAGTTACGTCATCGTCCAGAAGTACCTCCACGACATGTCGGAGTGGAACTCCCTGCCAGTCGAGGAGCAGGAGAACGTCATCGGACGATCCAAGCTCGAAGACCTGGAGATGGACGACGACACCAAACCGGCCAACTCCCACACCGCACTCACCGTCATCGAAGACGAATCTGGTGAGCAGATCCAGATCCTGCGCGACAACATGCCGTTCGGACACGTCGGCTCCGCTGAGATGGGTACCTACTTCATCGGTTACTCGGCGTCGCCGACGGTCACCGAGCAGATGCTCACCAACATGTTCATCGGGAATCCCGTCGGGAACTACGACCGCATTCTCGACTTCTCCACCGCCGTCACCGGAATCAACTTCTTCGTTCCGACGGCGGACTTTCTCGACGATCCCCCGGACTTGCCGACCAGGCTCGTTCCCGAAGCGACGTTCACAGCGCCCATCTCTGACGGTTCTCTCGGAATCGGCAGCCTCAAAAGGAGTGCCCAGCAATGACAAACCTGCACCGCGACCTAGCACCCATTTCGGCAGCAGCCTGGGCCGAGATCGAGGAAGAGGCCAGCCGTACCTTCAAGCGTCACGTCGCCGGTCGTCGTGTCGTGGACGTGGAGGGACCGTCGGGTGACGATCTCGCGGCCATTCCGCTCGGGCACCAGGTGCCGATCAATCCCCTGGCCGACGGTGTCATCGCACATGCTCGTCAGTCGCAGCCGATCATCGAACTGCGGGTTCCGTTCACCATCAGCCGTCAGGCCATCGACGACGTCGAGCGCGGCGCCAAGGACTCCGACTGGCAGCCCGTCAAGGACGCGGCCAAGCAGATCGCTTTCGCCGAGGACCGCGCCATCTTCGAGGGATACCCCGCAGCCAGCATCACCGGCGTGCGGGCCAGCGGTTCCAACCCGGAACTGAAGCTGCCGATCGACGCCAAGGACTATCCGGAGGTCATCAGCCAGGCGATCACGTCGCTGCGCTTGGCCGGTGTCAACGGACCGTACTCACTGCTCCTGAACGCCGACGCGTTCACCGCGATCAACGAGACCTCCGATCACGGCTACCCCATCCGTGAGCACCTGCGACGCGTCCTCGACGGCGAGATCATCTGGGCCCCGGCCATCGACGGCGCTTTCCTGCTCTCGACGCGTGGCGGTGACTACGAACTGCATCTGGGTCAGGACCTGTCCATCGGCTATCTCTCGCATGATGCGAACTCCGTCGAGCTGTACTTCCAGGAATCGATGACGTTCCTCATGTACACCAGCGAAGCTGTTGTCTCACTGGCGTAAGAGCCTTCGAAATCTCTGATACCAGGGCGGGCGAGGCAGTTCGCCGATGTCCTGGAGATGGGCGACAAATGCTTGGGCGTCCGCATACGAAGACGTCTTCGGCCGCCCGTCCGCCCACGCTGTGAACAACTGAAGATAACGATCGCCGAGAGTGTGGCGCACCACCGGAAGGTGTTGCGCCACTTCTCCTGCGCGCTTTCGGAGCAGTGCCGTCGAGACAACGGCAGCATCGTCTTTGTCGAAGCCTTCGGGTAGTTCGCCGCCCGCCACCAGAGCCCGAATCAGCGCCTCTTGACGCTCACCGAGCGTGCTCATGTGCGTGACCAATCGGTGCCCGCGGTGATGCGATCCAGACCCGCTGCGTCGGCGATGGCATCGAGCTCGTCGAGCAATTCCAGTGCGGGCGGATAGTTGCCGTCGCGCTCGAGCATGATCGCGGGATGGTGTCCGGCCGCGGTGAATCGCGTAAGCAATTCCAGCACTGCTTGGGGTACCGGATCGGTGTGCGTGTCGTGGTATTTACCGTCGCTGATGCTGCCACCGGCGATGTGGCAGTAAGCGATTCGTTCGAGTGGCAGCCGGCTCAGCTCGGTCCACGGATCACGCCCGCGATTGAGAGCATTGGCATAGACGTTCGCGATGTCGAGAACCAGAAGGGCTCCGGTGCGCTCGACGATCTCCGCGAGAAACTCCCCTTCGGTCAACTCGTCGTCCGGCCAGTCGAAAAGGGCGGCAACATTTTCGACGGCAAACGGCACCGGTAGACCATCCTGAGTCCGGGTGATGTTGCGTACCAGGGCGTCGACGGCTTCGTAGGTGCGTGGCAGCGGGAGCAGGTGCCCGGCTTCGATGCCGCCCGCACGCACGAATGCGATGTGCTCGCTCGCCAAGGGGGCGTCCAGTAGCTGGGATGCATGCGCAAGGTGATCGATCCTGGCCTGATCGACCGCCTCGGCCCCACCAAGCGAGAGCGAGATTCCGTGCGGTATCACCGGAACTCCCAGCGAGCCGAGGTGCTGAGGTATCTCGTTTCCGATGGATTCGGCAATGACTTCGCAGAACGCCAAGCCGTCGAGTTGCGCGATGATTCCGGAGACCTCGGGACGCCATCCGATTCCCAATCCGTGCAGGGTCATTCGAGTCACCTCCCGTGTGCAACTGCTAACGGCGACTATAGACGGATCAGGCGGGCAGCCAGTTGGGTCCCGGTCCGTTGCCTTCCTCGAAGATCAGCCACGTTTTGGTTGAAAGAACCCCGTCGAGTCCCTGGAGTTCTTCGAGAACGGTGTGGCGTAGTTCCCGGTTGTCCGGGGCGCGGACCAGCACCAGAACGTCGAAGTCGCCGCCGAGGAGGGAGAAGTGCTCGACAAACGGCAGGGCCTTCAAGGACGCCGCCAGACCCCGCCACGAGTGCTGCCTGATCGAGAGCGCCACGTACGCCGAGGAGCCGAGCCCGGCCTTCTCGTGGGCGATCCGCGTCGTGAATCCGGTGATGATTCCGGCGTCCTCGAGCCTTTCGATGCGGACGTAGGCGTGAGCGCGGGAAATGTGTGCCTTCTCGGCCAGCGCGCGCATGGAGATGCGACTGTCTGCGACCAGTTCGGCGATGATGCGGCGGTCGATCGCATCGAGAGTGTGCGGTTCGGTGGCCATCTGTCCATTTCTGCTTCGGTAGTCGAGTTGGTTGATGGACAAATTGCTGCCCGAATCCTCATGATAGGCCGTTTGTCTTGAATCTTCGACGCCTTCTGCCATTACGTCGCCCAAGTGCGAATACTGATGGACACAACGTCTTCTGGAGGTAGAAGTGACTCTTGTCGAGCCCTTGGGGGAACTGCGGTATCAAAAGTTCCTGCCGGCCGATTCCGCGGTGCAGTACCTCGACGCTGCTGGAGAACTGACGCGCAGCGAGGCCCGCTACGCAAAACCGAGCGACGATCGCCTGATCGACATGTATCGAAAGATGTTCCTGGGCAGACGCTTCGACCAGCAGGCGACGGCGCTGACCAAACAGGGGCGCCTGGCCGTGTATCCGTCCTCGCGAGGACAGGAGGCATGTCAGATCGCGGCGGCGATGAGCCTGAAGCCGAGTGACTGGCTCTTCCCCACCTATCGGGATTCGATGGCGTTGGCTGCCAGGGGTGTCGATCCGGTGCAGATTCTGAGCATGCTTGCCGGCGACTGGCACTGCGGGTACGACCCGGTAGCGCTGCGCAGTGCGCCGCAGTGCACCCCGCTGGCAACGCAATTGCTGCATGCAGCGGGGGTGGCCTACGGGGAGTCACGACGGGGCTTGAACACCGTCGCGCTCGCGCTCTGCGGTGACGGGGCCACCAGTGAGGGTGATTTCCACGAGGCGCTGAACTTCGCCGCCGTCTTCAAGGCGCCGGTGATCTTTCTGGTGCAGAACAACGGATTTGCGATCAGCGTGCCACTGTCGCGCCAAAGCGCAGCACCGACGTTGGCGCACAAGGGCGTCGGCTACGGGATCGGCAGCGAGCAGGTCGACGGCAACGATCCCGTCGCGATGATGGCCGTCATGGACGAGGCAGCGCGCTTCGTCCGCAGCGGCAACGGACCGGTGATCGTCGAGGCACACACTTATCGCATCGACGCACATACCAATGCCGACGACGCCACCCGCTACCGCGACAGCGCGGAGGTGGAAACCTGGCTCGGGCGAGACCCGTTGTCACGACTCGAGAAATACCTGCGCGCACACGATCTGATCGACGACGTATTCGTGGAATCGCTGACCGCAGAGGCCGAGGCAGAGGCCGCCACACTGCGCGCCGGCATGAATGTCGACCGCCCGCACGATCCGCTCGATCTGTTCCGGTACGTCTTCGCCGAGCCGACGCCGCAATTGCGTCAGCAACAAGCGCAACTCGAGACCGAACTTGCCGCCGAAGCCGCTGGCACAGGGGGAAACTGACAATGCCCATGCTCACGATGGCTCAGGCCCTCAACACCGCACTGCGAGACTCGTTGACCGCGGACGACAACGTTGTCGTCTTCGGCGAGGACGTCGGCACTCTCGGCGGCGTCTTCCGCGTCACCGACGGCCTCACCCGTGACTTCGGCGACGACCGATGCTTCGACACTCCACTCGCCGAGTCCGGCATCATCGGATTCGCAATCGGGATGGCCATGGCCGGTTTTCGTCCGGTCGTGGAAATGCAGTTCGACGCGTTTGCCTATCCGGCATTCGAGCAGATCGCCTCCCACGTCGCGAAGATCCGCAACCGCACCAAGGGTGCGCTGTCGATCCCGATCGTCATCCGCGTTCCTTTTGCCGGCGGTATCGGCGGGGTGGAGCATCACTGTGATTCCAGCGAGGGCTACTACGCGCACACACCCGGCCTGAAGGTTGTGGCGCCGTCCACGGTCGAAGATGCGTACTCGCTGCTACGTTCGGCAATCGAGGACCCCGACCCGGTGATCTTCCTCGAGCCCAAGAAGCTGTACTTCTCGCGAGCTGATGTCGAACTGAACGCACGTGAGCCGATCGGTCGCGCAATTGTCCGGCGCCCCGGTCGTGATGCGACGCTCATCGCCTACGGCCCGTCCGTGGATGTTGCACTGAAGTCCGCCGTGGCCGCTGCAGCCGAGGGCCGCGACATCGAGGTGATCGACATCCGCTCGATAGTGCCTTTCGACGACGAGACGGTCACCGCATCGGTGCGAAAGACCGGACGCTGCATCGTCATCCAGGAAGCGCAAGGCTTTGCCGGTGTGGGTGCGGAAATTGCCGCCCGCGTGCAAGAGCGGTGCTTCCACCATCTCCACGCCCCGGTGCTCCGGGTCAGCGGATTCGACATCCCCTACCCCGCTCCGAAGCTCGAGCGTCACCACCTGCCCAGCGTCGACCGCGTCCTCGATACCGTCGACCGTTTGCAGTGGAACGACGCTCCCGACACCCGCTGGGCGGTGACGGCATGACCGATCAGGTATTCATGCTCCCTGACCTGGGTGAAGGTCTGGCCGAGGCCGATATCGCGGAGTGGCACGTCAAGGTCGGCGACGTGGTCACCATCGATCAGATCGTCGTCGAGGTCGAGACTGCGAAAGCTGCTGTGGATGTGCCCATCCCGTTCGCGGGGACCGTGATCGAACTACACGGCAAAGACGGCGACACCCTGAAGGTGGGCACGCCGCTGATCACTGTGAGCGGTAGCGGTGGACGGGCAGACGACGGTGTCGACAACGGCGTCTCGGCTGACCACGAGCGCTACCGTGAAGAGGAACGCGCCGGTTCGGGCAATGTCCTGATCGGCTACGGCACGAGCGAGGACGCACCTCTGCGCCGCCGCAGAGCTGCTCCGTCGGTACGCGTGATCTCGCCGATCGTTCGTAAACTGGCTTCTGACAACAGTATCGACCTGGCCACGATCTCCGGTTCGGGCGCTGGCGGGGTCATCACGCGAGCTGACGTCGAGGTCGGGGCAAACATCGGCTCGGAAACGCCACACGCGACCGACCAACGAATCCCGATCAAGGGACTACGCAAGGTGGTTGCCGACAAGCTGTCCACCAGCCGCCGTGAGATCCCCGACGCAACAACCTGGGTCGACGTCGACGCCACCGAACTGTTCACGGCGCGCGCCGAGATCAACAAGTCACTGCCCGATTCCGACAAGATCAGCCTGATGGCGCTGCTGGCCCGGCTGACCACCGCTGCGTTGGCGCAGTACCCCGAATTGAACTCGTCGGTTGACACTGCTCGCGGCGAGATCATTCGACACGCCCGCATCCACCTCGGTATCGCCGCACAGACACCGAAGGGATTGATGGTCCCGGTCATTCGCAATGCCGATTCCCTGAGCACCGTCGAACTCGCACAAGCACTTCGGACGTCCACCGAACTCGCCCGCGACGGCAAACTCGAACCCGCTCGCCTGACCGGCGGCACCTTCACACTCAACAACTACGGGGTATTCGGCGTCGACGGATCGACTCCGATCATCAACCACCCCGAGGCGGCGATCCTCGGCATCGGACGCATGATTGACAAGCCGTGGGTGGTGAACGGCGAGTTGAGTATTCGTAAGGTCACTCAGATCTCGTTGAGCTTCGACCACCGCGTCTGTGACGGAGGCGAAGCCGGTGGATTCCTACGGCTGTTCGGTGACTACATCGAGAACCCGATCCGCGTCCTGGGAAGACTCTGATGACCAAGGCTCTGATGTCTACTGACGAACAGAACAGTGAAGTCCTTGTCCTCGGTGGAGGATCGGGTGGCTATGCCTGCGCCATCCGCGCCGCCCAACTCGGGTTGTCGGTCACGCTGATCGAGGCAGACAAGGTCGGCGGAACGTGCCTGCACCGCGGATGCATCCCGACCAAGGCGCTGCTGCATTCCGCCGAGGTGGCCGACTCTGCACGCACCAGTGAACAATTCGGAGTCCGTGCAACATTTGACGGCATCGACATCGCACAGGTGCACGACTACAAGAACAGGACAGTCGAGCGGCTGTACAGCGGCTTGCACGGGCTGCTGGCGCAACACAAGATCACCATCGTCCACGGATACGGGACTTATGTCGGTGGGCGAAGCATCGACGTCGACGGAACCCGCTACACCGGAACATCACTCGTTCTGGCCACCGGCTCGTATCCGCGGGAGCTCCCCGGCATCGAACTCGGCCGACGGATCCTCACCAGTGACCAGGCACTCGAACTCGACGAGGTGCCCACCAGCGCGACAGTGCTGGGCGGCGGTGTCATCGGCGTGGAGTTCGCAAGCCTCTGGCGCTCTTTCGGTGCCGAAGTGACGATTGTCGAGGCACTCCCCCGACTCCTCGCGGCCGAGGATCCGTGGTCTTCGAAGCAGCTCGAACGGGCCTACCGGAAACGCGGAATCGTCTGTAGGACAAACACGAAGATGGTTTCCGCGAAAGAAGCAGCTGATTCCGTTCGTGTCGAACTAGGTGACGGGACGATACTCGATACCGACGTACTGCTGGTCGCCGTCGGCCGCCGACCCCGCACGGACGGTAGCGGTTTCGCAGAAAACGGAATCAGCCTCGAGAAAGGATTCGTCGTCGCCGACGAACGACTCCGTACCTCCGTGGACGGTGTGTACGCGGTCGGCGACATCGTGCCCGGTCTTGCATTGGCGCACCGCGGATTCCAACAGGGAATCTTCGTAGCCGAACAGATCGCCGGGAAGGATCCTCTTCCGGTGGCCGAACATCTGACCCCCCGCGTGACGTACTCGCATCCCGAAATTGCATCAGTCGGACTCGGCGAAGAGGCGGCGCGCAAGCAGTACGGAGACATCTCCACCGTCGTCTACGACCTGGCGGGTAACGGCAAGAGTCAGATCCTGCGGACTACCGGAGGAATCAAGGTGATTCGCAGCGGAACGAAAGGCCCTGTTATCGGGGTGCACCTGGTGGGAGATCGCGTCGGCGAACTGATCGGTGAGGCACAGTTGGCCGTTGCCTGGGAAGCACTTCCCGACGAAGTGGGGCGTTTCATCCACGCACACCCCAGCCAGAACGAAGCGTTGGGTGAGGCCATGCTCGCACTCGCCGGAACTCCACTGCACGCGCACAGCTGACCCGGAGACAGGAAAAGGAGATGGAATGAGTATCGACGACGAACTGCGCTGGGACGGTGAACTGACCGTCACCCGACACGATCGGGAGACTGGCACGACATTCGTGATTCGAATCGACTCAACCCGATTGGGCCCGGCGTCGGGTGGTACGCGGGCCGCGCACTATCCCTCGATCGGTCACGCTCTGGCGGACGCCGGGAAGCTGGCCGGCGCAATGACTTTGAAGATGGCGGTCTCCGACCTGCCGATGGGTGGCGGGAAGTCGGTGATAGCGCTACCCGCACCGCGCAATCAGATCGACTCCGCAACCTGGTCTCGTATCCTCGACATCCATGCCGAGAACATCGACAAGCTCGAAGGAAACTACTGGACCGGTCCTGACGTCAACACCAACTCCTCGGACATGGATCAGCTCAGTCGCACCACCAAATACGTCTTCGGGCGGTCGGTCGACAACGGTGGCGGCGGTTCCAGCGCGCACGCCACGGCTCTGGGCGTGTTCGAAGCGATGAAAGCCACGGCGCGTCGCCGTGGACTCGGAACACTGGACGGCCGAACGGTACTCGTGCAGGGACTCGGCGCCGTTGGCGGCGACGTTGTCCGCCTTGCGGCGCACGCTGGGGCACGTCTGCTGGTTGCCGATACGGACCCGCAGCGCCTCGAGGCGGCTTCGCTCGCGGGGCACACGGTCATTCCTGCGGATGAGGTACTCCGAACGCCGTGCGACCTCTTTGCTCCCTGCGCGATGGGAGGCATCATCGATTCCGCTGCTGCTGCGTCGATTCCGGCTCTGGCAGTGGCCGGCGCAGCGAACAACATCTTGGCCGATGCGGCTGCCGGCGAGGTTCTGCGAAGCCGCGAGGTTCTCTGTGCCCCTGATTTTGTGGCCAATGCGGGCGGAGCCTTTCACCTCGTGGGGCGAGAAGTCCTGGGGTGGAACGAAGACGATGTCGTGGAGCGAACCCGAGGGATCGGTCGAACGTTGGACGAGGTGTATTCGTTGAGCGAGGAACGCGGCATCACTACCGAGGCCGCCGCGCTCCTGTTCGCCCGTGCACGCCTATCCGCCACATCCACCCCCGCCGCCGCCACATCCGCCACCTCCACCACTGCAGCTGCTGCTCCCGCCATCTGAACCCCCGCTACCTCCGCTGCCGTCGGTACCGATTCCGGCGGCGGAGGCCAGGGCGGGATTGATCATCAGCATCGCCGATCCGGTGAAGAGAGCAGCGGACATCCCCGCCAAGCGCGGTCCGTAGGCGGAGAAGGCCGGCTTGTTGCGCGGAGCCAGGTAGGCGTGTGCCTTGGTCAGCTCCGAGCGTGCTGCATTTCCCGAAGCGGTGCGATCGAAGTTGAGCCCGAGCAGGGGGATGCTGAACCCGGTGACGAGCACGGCGAGAATCAGAAACTCGACAGGCTTGTCGTTGTGCAGTCCGAATGCAATGCGGGCGATACCCACGGCCACCAGGATTTTCAGCGGAAGTGTCGCGAGGAGGACCGAACGCCTGGTGCTGTCGGAGGTCAGGTATCCCCGGTCCGCCAACGAGTTTCGTAGGCGGGCTGTTTCCACCGTCATGCGCTCGGCAAGTTGCCTCCGACGATGGGGTACGGCCTGCTGGGCGAGGCGCTGGTACACGGTGAGGGTGTACCAGTCCAGGGTCTCGTCGCCAGGGCCCAACGGGCGCAGGACGGCTCCGTCGGTGGTGATCAGATCAGCGCTACGCAGGATCGCCAACGACGCAGCGATGGCTCGTGACTCGCCGGTGAGCATTCCGACTTCCGGAGGCGTCAATTGCTCGGCGGAATACCCGTCGTACCGGCGTGCCCGAATCATCAGACGCCACACCAGAGTCAGAACCATGAGGGTGACTGAAACGGCTATATAGCCGTACAGGAACTCTTTGCTGGGGATCCCCCAGGTGTCGGCAGCGTGAGTGCTCATCCCCCACACAGTCATCCCCCACACCCGCCGCCGCCGCAACTACTACCACTGCCGCCGCCGTCAGAGCCGGATGAACCGGATGAGGAGCCACAACTGTAGTAGCTCGAACTGCCACCACCCGGGCTGTACGCGGCGCCCGCAGCCACTGCCCCAGCGAGCGCCGGATCGATCAGAACCAGAGCGCCCGAGCCGAAGAGTGCCGCCGAGAGTCCGGCGAGCGACGGACCGTAGCTGGTGTACGAGGGCCGTAGTTTCGGCGAGAGGTACGAGTTTTCGTGTTTGAGACGTCGAAGTTCATTGTCGCCCAACGTCGTACGGCGACGCTTGATTCGTAGAAGCGGAATCATCAGCGCGAGAACGATGATGGTCAGGAGCAGAAACCCGACCGGCTTTCCGCCTGCGATCCCGGCGATGAGTCGGATAACGCCGAGAGCAATTATCGCCACGATCGGAACGGTCCGAAGGGCAGCAGTCAGACCGTCCTGCGGGCGCTGAAGGTAACCCTCGTCGATCAGCGTCGTACGTAGTTGTGCGAGTGCGATGTTCAGCCGTCCCATCAGACGCACTTGGCGCAGCGGGACTTTTCCGTTGCCGAGCCGCTTGTGCACCGTGCGGGTGAACCAGTCGAGACGACTCTTGTCCTCCGCAGTGAGCGCCAGCTTGGTCTTTCCTTCGGGGCTGATCAGCTCTGCGCTGCGCAGAATAGCCATCGACGCCAGCACCGCTTGGTAGTCACTGGTCAAAGCGCCGATCTCGGGAGGAGTGAGCGGCCGACGCACCGCGTCGACGACCACTGGTGACCGGCGCGCAGACATTCGGCTGTAGAGCGAGAGCCCGATCGCGACGGCGGCTGCCACCAGGTACCACTGAAGGAAGGTCTGGCTGGGGATCCCCCACGTGTCAGCTGAGTAGTAGTTGTTCACAGCACTCACCCCCCACAGCTCACGGTGCTCGAGAAGGCCGAGCAACTGGACGGTGAAGACCCGCCACCACATCCGGGTGCCCAACCGCCGTCGCGACCCGGACCGAATAGTGCCGCCGCAATACCCACAGATGCCGCCCCGTAGGTGGCAAACGATGGTCGGGAACTCGGTGTCAGGTAGGAGTATTCGTCCTTCAGTCGGCGCAATTCGACTTGGCCGACACGAGTGCGTCGGCTCAGGCGGAGAAGGGTTACGGCAACCAGGGTGAGGCAGATGACAACGAGCGGAAGGTATCCCACCGGGTTCTCGTTCACGACGGTGAATCCTGCCCGGATCGTGCCGACCACGGCGACGATCAGGACCGGTACCACGGTCAACCGCGTCAGAGTGCGTTCACGATTGCCGTTCAGGTAGCCGGCCTGCACCAGGTTGCTACGAAGTTCCAACAGCGGCAGCGGGAGTGTCGGCACGAGCTGCGAGGGCACGGCAGTTCCACCGGCGTCGTCGATCCGCTGGCGGACGATGCGGGTGAAGCGGCCATGCTGACCCTGGCCGGAGGTTTGTGCAGCACTCTCGAGTTCTGCCATGGCGGCGCGTACTGCACGCTCGTCGCTGGTCAGTACACCCATCTCGGGTGGTGTGAGCGTACGCAATTCAGGGGTGGGCTTGCGCAGGGCGACGCCTCTGATCGCCAGCGCGATCACCACCGCTCCGGTGGCGGCGGCGATGTACCACCCGAGGAAGGCCTCGGTGGAAATTCCCCACGTATCCGTATGATTATGCATCGCACACCACCTCTCGATGAACTTCTGAGAACAGGTCCAGTCTCTTTGTCCGACAACTGATGTCAGTATCGGGCCAGCGCCCGGGAAAGCGATATCCGGATGGTCATCGTCACCATTCCGTTACCGGCGAACTGGGGATTTACCGGCCGGTAGGTCGGAGCACGATCTCCGTGGGGTGTGCGTCGGACGGTGTCTCGACGGCAGTGAGTACGGCACGGGCCACAGTGGAGGCCTTCAGGAAGCGTTCCGGGTCGTACTCGTCGCCTTCACCGGCGACGATGTCGCGCTGCATATCGGTGTCGATCCGACCAGGGTGAATGGACGTGACCCGCAGTGACGGCTCTTCCAGACGCAGGGCGTCTCCGAAAGCGCGCAGGGCGAACTTGCTGGCCGCATACGACCCCCAGCCGGCATTGGCGCGCAGCCCGGCACCCGAATTGATCAGCACGACGTGACCTCCGGCTGCACGAAGGGCAGGTAGGAGTGCACGCGTGAGTTCGGCGACGGCAATGACGTTTGCCTCGAGGGTGCGGCGCCACTGATCGACCGAGGATTCCTCGATGGTTCCGATGTCGGCCACGCCGGCGTTGTGTACCAGTACGTCGAGCGTCGTAATGGAGGAGGCGGCGACCGCGACGGCGTCGTAGTCCGTGAGGTCGAGGGGGAGGGGCGTCGATCCGGGCAGTTCGGCGCAGATCGGCTCGAGGGCCTGCGCGGATCGTGCACCGAGCAGCAGGTCGTGTGTCGGCGCCAGTTCGCGTGCGATGGCAGCTCCGAGGCCGCGACTGGAACCGGTGATCAAGGCAGAAGGACGCATGATCCGACCCTATCGAGTGAGGAATGTTCGGCTAGACGAACTTGTGTATTTGTTTACCCACATATTAGAGTTCGACCATGACGACTCGCGACGCGAAGAATTTCCGCCGCCTGGGAATTGCTGCCCTCGCCGCCCTGCTTCTTTCCGGCTGTTCGGCAGTGAATTCCGCTTCCGGCGACGACCGCCCGGTAGTGCTCACCACGTTCACCGTGCTCTCGGACATCGCCCAGAACGTCGCCGGCGAGCACCTGCGCGTCGAGTCGATCACCAAGGCAGGGGCGGAAATTCACGGCTACGAGCCGACGCCCGGAGACATTCGCCGCGCCAATGAGGCGGACCTGATCCTCGACAACGGCATGAACCTCGAAGCGTGGTTCGCCAAGTTCGTCAACGGACTGGATGTGCCACACGTCGTGGTCAGCGATGGCGTCGAAGGCATCCCGATCGCCGGTGATGCCTATGCAGGCAAGCCCAATCCGCATGCGTGGATGTCTCCGCTGAATACGCAGATCTACGTCGACAACATGGTGACGGCGTTCAGTGACCTCGACCCGGACAACGCCTCGGCATTTTCGGAGAACGGCGCGAAGTACAAGGCGGAACTGCAAGCGGTGCAGGACGGACTGGTCAGTGGCCTGGCGACATTGCCCGCAGGTCAGCAGGCACTTGTTAGCTGCGAGGGTGCATTCTCCTATCTGGCCAGGGACGCGGGACTCAGCGAGGCATACATCTGGCCGGTCAACGCCGAGCAGCAGGCGACGCCGCAGCAGATCATCGCGGCCATCGACTTCGTCCGGGCCAATTCCGTTCCCGCCGTCTTCTGCGAGTCGACGGTCTCGGATGCTCCCATGCAGCAGGTTGTCGGGGCGACCGACGCGAAGTTCGGTGGAACGCTGTACGTCGATTCGCTGTCTGAGGCCGACGGGCCCGTGCCCACCTACCTGGACATGATTCGTCACGACACCGACGTCATCCTCGGCGGCCTCACCGGCGGTCGATCATGAATGAAGCCATTCGCGTCGAAAATGTCAGCGTTCACTACGGCGAGGTCCACGCACTGGACCACGTCGATCTGACGTTGAATTCCGGAAGCGTCTGCGGACTGATCGGCATGAACGGTTCAGGCAAGTCCACTTTGTTCAAGGTCATCATGGGAATGATCAAGCCGGACAACGGCTCTGTGAGAATTGCCGGCCTCGACGCAGCCGCTGCGCGCAAGAACGGGCGCGTCGGATATGTGCCGCAGAGTGAAGATGTCGACTGGACCTTCCCGATCAGCGTCCGTGACGTCGTGATGATGGGCAGGTACGGCCATCTCGGGTTTTTGCGGCGTCCGCGACGTGCAGATCGCGAGGCGGTGGCCGAGGCGCTCGAGCGAGTGGAACTCACCGAATTCGCGGATCGCCAGATCGGACAGCTCTCGGGCGGTCAGAAGAAGCGCGCCTTCGTGGCACGCGGTATCGCACAAGATGCGTCGATACTGTTGCTGGACGAGCCGTTTGCGGGTGTCGACAAGCGTTCCGAGGCAACGATTTCGACGCTGCTACGAGAGTTGGCTTCAGACGGTCGGTCGATCTTGGTCTCGACCCACGATCTCCACGCGGTGCCGAAACTTTGCGACGAGGCGGTACTGCTCATGCGCAAGGTCCTGGTGCATTCCGACCCGGACACCGTGCTTCAACCGGAGAACCTCGCCCTGGCTTTCGGTCTCGACGTGATGGACAGGACCTGATCGATGAACATCGTAGAACTGTTACTCGATCCTCTCCAGTACGGATTCATGGTGCGCGCGTTGGCCGTTGCGGTTGTGGCGGCAGTTGTCTGCGCGGTGCTCAGTTGTTGGTTGGTGCTCATCGGGTGGTCACTGATGGGTGATGCAGTGTCGCACGCCGTACTGCCCGGTGTCGTGCTGGCTTACGTCGTCGGCGCTCCATTTGCCATAGGGGCCTTGATCTTCGGGTTGATCGCCGTCGCCCTGATCGGGCTGATCCGTAACACCAGTCGCGTCAAGGAAGACGCCGCGATCGGCATCGTCTTCACGACGCTCTTTGCGTTCGGTTTGGTTCTCATCTCGGTGACCCCCAGCCAAACCGATCTCAATCACATCATCTTCGGCAACCTGTTGGGTGTGAGCTCGTCCGATCTTCTGCAGGTCGCGATACTCGGGGCATTGGCGCTGGGCATTCTGTTGATCAAGCGTCGCGATCTGACGTTGTTTGCGTTCGACCCGGTCCATGCCAACGCGATAGGTCTTTCCCCCAAGCGCCTCGGCGCCCTACTCCTCGGAGTCCTCGCACTCACGTCAGTGGTGGCGCTGCAAGCTGTCGGAGTTGTGCTGGTGGTGGCGATGCTGATCATCCCCGGGGCGACGGCCTACCTTCTCACCGACAAGTTCTCACGGATGCTGGTGATAGCTCCCGTCGTATCCGCAATCTGCGCGATTACCGGTATCTACGTCAGCTACTACCTCGACACAGCTTCCGGTGGCATGGTCGTGATGACGCAGGGCATCGTGTTTGCCTTGGTATACCTGTTCAGCCCGTCGCAAGGGGTTGTTGCGAAATGGACTCCGCAGCGGCGTAAGGCCCGGGCGGAATACAGCGCCGTGGCGTAGCGAGCGGTCCTGATCGTCCATGTAGTTAACAATCCGCTACCAAATCGGGTAGGTTCGTACAGGCATTCGTCACCACAAACTTTCCGGCCGCAAACGAGGCCGGCTGCAAGACAATCGGTGGTGACGCCTTGAACACCGATGGGTTCTTCGATGACGCAGTTCCGAGCGCGACGCACGTGGCTGGTTCTCGGCGTCGTTGTTGCGGTCATCGTCCTCGCCGGATCCGGGCTGCTCAGCCCACGAACTTCGGTTCTGGTGGACGATAGTGCCCAGCTCGTCGGCGGCGCCACCGCCACTGCGGTCTGTTGGTGGATATCGCGGCGCCATCACGGAGTCGAGCGTCGTTGCCGAACTCTGATTTCTCTCGGTATGGCCGGCTTGACCCTCGGGATGTTCTTCTGGGCGTTCTACCGCTCGGTTCTCCACGTTCCACTTCCGTCGCCGTCGATCGCGGACATCGGTTTCCTCATGTTCCCGGTGTTTGCCGTGCCGGCGCTTCTGTCGTTGGTGCGCCAGTCGCCCCGACGTGAAGCGATCGGTCCGATTCACCTCTGGATGGTGCTGACGCTCGACGGTCTCGTCGTGGTCGGTGGATTGTTCATCCTCACGTGGACGACTGCCCTCGGTACCGTCGTGCACACCGGTCCGACTGGCTCTCTCGGGTTTCTCGTCGCGGTGATGTACCCGATCACCGACTTCGTTCTGATCGCGATGGTCTTGTTGATGGTCATCGGACCGAAGGCCGTAGCCCAGATCCGTGAACCGCTGACGTTCCTCGGGTGCGGGTTGGTGATGCTCTGCCTTTCGAACTGCCTGTACGCGTACTCGGTGGCGATCGGCGCCGAGAGTATGCCGACCATCGCCGACGCGGGGTTCATCGCAGGCCCGCCGTTGATCGCGTTGGCGGCGTCGACCGAGCGAGCTGAGCCCCGGCCGCGCACCGCGGAGCAACATCGGCGAAGTGATCGGACTCAATTGCTGCTGCCGTACCTGTTGATCGCGGTCATCGCGACGATAGTGACGGTTCAGGCACTGATCGTCGGCAACCTCGATGCCGTGGTCGTGATTGTCGGCGTCGTCGTGCTCGTTCTCGCGCTGGTGCGTCAAATACTCACTCTCCTCGAGAACGACGCGCTCCTCCAACAGATCTCCGCTGCCCAGGACGAGCTCCGGTACCGAGCGCATCACGACCCACTCACCGAGCTCGCCAACCGGGCCGCGTTCGACGAGCACTTCGCAAGTGCCATTGACGACTATCGCCACACGAAGTCCGAACGCGTGCTGATGCTTGTTGATCTGGACGATTTCAAGCAGGTCAACGATCAGTACGGGCACCCGGCCGGTGATCGTTTGTTGGTTGCCCTCACAGCACGTCTGCGCGAAGCGGTTCCCGAGAGTGCGTTTGTCGCTCGATTCGGTGGCGACGAGTTCACAGTGCTCCTGCAGGGCTCGATCGACGATGCCGTCGTCGTAGCTCGAAGGATCGTCGACGCCCTCAGTAGTGATGGGATTGCAGGCGGCGACATATCGGTATCGGTAGGTGCGAGTGTCGGTGTCGCGTCGTTCGGGTCCGCGTCGTTCGGGTCCGCGCAGTTCGAGTCCGCGCAGTTCGAGTTCGGGGACGAACCGCTCAGCGCGCACACTCTTCTTCGCCAGGCCGATGCGGCGATGTACGACGCGAAGAGAAGTGGGAAGGGCGCTGTAGTCGTATACCGCGATCGCCGCAAATGACTAGCGCCGTAGGAGTGCGAAGATCGTGGCCGGTGAACCCGATCCGGCCTTGTTGATCGCGCCCCCGACAAGGATGCTCGCCCCGGTGGTTGGCAGGGCGGCAAGATTGTTCAGGTTCTCCAGGCTGATTCGATGCTTGTCGTACAGGAGCGTCGAGACGGGGTAGGTCTCGTCGTTTCCGAGATCGGGACCGAACGTGTCGGTTCCCAATGCTCCGCGGGTGCCCAGACGTCCGGTTTCTATCAGCCACCGCGCCGCTTCCACCGAGAAGCCGGGTTGGTGGGTGACACCCTCGGCATCGGCCTTGGCATATTCTTCGCTACCCCAGTGCGACTCCCATCCGGTCCAGAGAACTACGGCCGCTTCATCGGGGATCTTGCCGTTGCGCGTCTCCCACTCCTGAATGTCCGCGACGGTGAGCGCATAGTCCGAATCGGCGGCAGCCTTGTCCCGGATGTCGATTTTCACCGCGGGGAGGAAGAGGTCCGCCGGATCGAGTTGGTCGGCGGTGAGTCCACCTTCCTGGAAGTGCGCCGGCGCGCCCCAATGTGTGCCGGTGTGTTCGCCCTCCTTGACGTACTGGAGGTAGTAGCCGTCGTCTGCGATGGTTGCCGCTGTGTCGAGAGTGAACTCGGGATCGCCGGGAAACACCGGCGTCGTCGCGGGGTCGTTCACGTGTGAGAGCGAAACAACTGACAACAGCTCGTCCGGCGTTGTTGCGTCTTGGCTGCTTCCGGAACTGCTACCCATGTCGATCACCTGGGGTCCCGCTACCAGCGCCAGACCTGTGGCTGCGCGCTGAAGTAACTGTCGTCGTTTCATCGAGCCCTCGCCATTTTGCCCGAATTGAGAGTGTTGCAATCACTTTCGCTCCATGAACCTTAGGCTGCTGCGGACCAAGACGACCACTTCACATCGCGGACAGCTATCACCTGTCCGCGCGGTCGGTGATCTACGTACTGCGGATACTTTGCGGCCAAAGCATCGATTGCGCTCTCGGATTCCTTGGTGCCGGGTTCGAGAACCTCCGCGTGTCCGTCGACGCGGACCCACCAGAGTGCGGACCAGTTGTCGTCGTAATGATCGACCAGCAGGCTTGCGCGCCCCGTCTCGGTGATGTTCCGGAGCCTGCGAAGCGCGGTGGTGGTTTTCGGTTTGTGGTCGACGCAGGAATAGACGGTTCCGCCGACCAAGGCGAATACAAGCGGCACGATGTGCGGAACGCCGGCCGCGTCAGCCGTCGCCAGGCGAGCCACCCGCGCGGCTTCAAATCGTGTTCTCGGATCGTCCATAACCACAGCGTAAGTGGATCAAGGGTTGCCGCATGCCGCTGCTGACGGAACAGTGGTCTCATGGAACCGGATGAAGCGCTTCGGGAGATCGCCTACTGGCTCGAACGATCGCGCGCCGAAACGCACCGCGTCAAGGCCTATCGCCGAGCTGCGGAGGTCTTTGCAGGATTGTCCGACGAGCAGAAGGAGTCTCGCCGGAAAGCCGACAGTTGGAAGGCTCTCACCGGCATCGGCCCCAAGACTGGAATGATCATCGCCCAGTCGTACGACGGCATCCCCGAATATCTCGCAGAATTGCGGGAGCAGGCCGAGCCCATCGGAGACGGCCCGTTGCGCCAAGCCCTGCGCGGCGATCTTCACACACACTCCGACTGGTCCGACGGCGGAAGCCCCATCGAAGAGATGATGCGACGCGCAGCAGCACTTGGCCACGATTACTGCGCACTCACCGACCATTCGCCTCGCCTCACTGTTGCCAACGGGCTGTCCGCGGAGCGTCTACGTTCTCAACTCGACGTGATAGCCGGGTTGAATGTGGAGCTGGCGCCCTTCCGCATCCTCACGGGAATCGAGGTGGACATCCTCGAAGACGGTTCACTCGACCAGGATCCCGATCTACTCGACGAACTCGACATCGTGGTGGCGAGCGTGCACTCGAAGCTGCGGTCCGAGAGCGAGGCGATGACTCGCAGAATGCTTGCTGCAGTGCGAAACCCGCGTGTCGATATTCTCGGACACTGCACCGGACGTCTCGTCGAGGGTGCTCGCGGAACCCGTCCCGAGTCGCAGTTCGATGCGGAGAAAGTGTTCGAAGCCTGCCGAGAATCAGGCACCGCCGTCGAGATCAACTCCCGACCGGAGCGTCGTGACCCGCCATCGCGTTTGATCGAGTTGGCCCGCGATCTGGATTGTCTCTTTTCCATCGACACCGACGCCCATGCTCCTGGCCAGCTGGCCTGGCAGGGCTACGGCTGTGACCGGGCCGAAAAGTGCGGCGTCGAAGCGGATCGGGTGATCAATACCTGGACTGCCGAAAACCTTCTGGAGTGGGCGGGCAATTGAGAGCACAGGCAAGTGAGTGCACTCCGAGCACGCCGGAATGGGTCACCGAGGCGTTTGCTCGGTGACCTCCGGGTTCAAAGCCGCGTGGTGGAGCGGCGGGGTTTCTGGTCCGGGTCGATGCCCGGCGGTGGGATGAACCAGGGCAGGTGATCGGCGCCTATCCGGATTTCCCATTGCCCGGTGAATCCGGGTTTTCGGTGCATCAGGGTGTGGTGGGATCGGCAGAGCAGGACCAGGTTGTCCATGACTGTCGGCCCTCCTTCGGCCCAGTGTTTGATGTGGTGTGCGTCGGTCCAGGCTGGGACGCAGTCGCAGCCGGGGAAGGCGCACCCTTTGTCTCGGGCGATCAATGCGGTTCGTTGTGCCGCGGTGACAAGCCTTTTCAGTGGGCTGACGTCGAGCGGGGCACCGTTCTCGTCGAGGAGGACGGCGCCGAGCATGCAGTCGCACGCGATCATGCGGGTGCGGCCGACGCTCAGTGGCCCCATCCAGGGCATGTGACCGACATCGAGGTGTTGCATGTCGAGGTCCAGGGTGTCGAGGTCGTCATCGTCGGACGCTTCGGTAGTCCTGGCGCGACCTGTTGAGGGGCTGATGGCCCCGGCGCACTCACGATGGAACGCCAAGTCTTTGGCGTTGATGTGCACGTTCAGGTGCGGGCGTTGGCCGCCGTCGATGCCCGTGGCCGCGTTGTCGAGGTAGCGCCGGATGAGCTCTGCCATGGCGTCTGCGTTGCGTTTGGCGGCGGGTCGTTTGTCGGGTGTGCCGTCTGTGGCGGGGGTGGGCATCGAGAGACTGGAGAGGGCCGAGAGCAGCATTTCGCCGGTTGGGCCGTCGAAATCGCCTCGGACGGCGATTCTTCCGTTGAGGGTCGGGGAGATGCGGAGTTCGTTGCGGTCGGTGTCTTCGCTTGGTGGTGTGTCGTCGGATTCGAACATGTGCTCGAGGACGCTGATGGCGTAGCGCAGTTTGACGGTGGTTGCTTCGGTTCCGGATGCTGCGGCGAGGAGTGTGTCGCGGCAGTACGGTAGTGCGGCATCGGGCATTCCCTTGGGTGGGGATTCGCAGAACGCCACGATCAGTGCTGCGTGCTCGAAAGTGAGTTCACCGGCGTCGAATTGGTTCTCGATCTCCGGAAATGACCGTAGGGCTTTTCCCAAGGCTGCGATTCTTCTGCCGGCTGAGATTTGGAGCATGGTGTGGTTCGCGAGCCATTCTCCGGTCCCGCGGTAGCAGAGCACTTGTTCGTCCGGGTTCAACGTCAAGGTGTCGACGGCGGCTACTCGAATAGCTTCCAGGCGAAGGATTTCCGCTGATGCGGTGATGGCGATCTCGCGGACGTCGGTGGGGTGCAGTCGCCACAATCGTGCGCGCACGCCCACTGCGGAGCTGTTCACCACGTCGGCGACAGCATCTTCGCTAGTGACAGCGTCATCGATGATGTTGATCGTCATGAGAACCCCCCGTTCCACCTCCCATCATACTCGAACAAACTTTCGAGTCAAGGACTTTTTCTGGAAGGCGAAAAGGATTGAGTTGACGTGATTCTGTTGTTCGAGAGCAGATTCCGTCGCTAGAGCATCAGCGCCGGATCTGTGGTCAGTTCGATGTTCAGCCATGGTTCGTATGGAAGGTCGGCGAGGCTGGTGGCGAACGAGCGTCGTACTGCGTCTTCGCCGTCGATGTCCCAGCTGTGCGGTGCGACCATGAACGTCGCTTCGATATACAGCTTGCGGCCCACCTTGCTCATGGTGAGAGTCGGTTCGTCCAAACCGAATTCGTCGCGGACGGCGGTGATGGCTTCGTGCACGCGAGCCTGAACGTTTTCTCCGGGGGCACCCTCGAGGAGTTCGATCAGTGCGGTTCGCAGTAGTGCGTACGGTTGTGGGACCAGCATCGCGCAGCCGAGGAGGACCAAGACGGAGTCGACATATCGGTCGGCGTCGGAGAAGTCGGTGCGGCCCAGGATCATTGCGACGACAGCACCGACGGCGACCAGCGCACTGAAGGCAGCCGACGCTCCCCACTGCCTGGCTTCGGCGACGAGCAGATCGGACGTGCGGTCGACTTGTCCGACGTAGCGCCAGATGATGATCGACACCACTGCGCTGACAGCGCCGTACGCGACCAACGACCCGGCGGTGACATCCGCCCCGCCCGCGAGGATGACACGAACTGCCTCGACTGCGGCGTAGGCGAGCGTCGCCAGTAGTGCCATGCCCTGGACGGCGATGACTACGGGAATCAACGCCTCTTTGCCGAAAGGAAAGCGTGCGGTGGGGCCCGAGTCGGCTATCCGCGAGACCCGCAGCGACAGCGCGGTCAACACCATTCCGATGAGGGCGTACACACCATCGAGCAGGATTACCTGGGACTGCGAGATCCAGCCCCAGAATGCGGCGAGCACAGCCAACGCCGTGGCGACCACGAGCGAGTACCGCAGGGCCTTGCGTTCGCGGGTAGCGCTGTCTTCCTTGGTGCCCATGAATTCCGAACCGCCTGTCCGTTTCGATATTCCTTCACGTAGGGATACCAGCAACGACGCGCAGCCGCGGCATCAGAGCACCAATTGCGCTGCCAGATCGAGAAAGTCCTCGGCGTTGATGTCGAACTCTTCGGAGAATGACACATCGGGATTGCCTCTGGCTCCGAATTCGAGGGGACGGGCGATGAAGGCGGTGCGAAATCCGAGAGCTTTGGCCGCCCGAATGTCGTATTTGTGGCTGGCAACCATCATGATCTCGGCCGGGTCGTACCCGAGGTATCGAGCAGCCAGGTGGTAGATCTTCGGATCGGGTTTGAACACGCCGGCCATCTCGGCGGTGAAGACGGCATGCCAGGGCAGGTTTGCGTGCCGCGAGATGCTGACTGCAGCGTTCACGTCAGCGTTGGACAAGGCAGCGACGGTGTACTGCTGACGCAGGGTTGTCAGACCAGCGACGGTGTCCGGCCACGGGTCCAGGAATTTCCAGGCGGCGGTGAGTTCTTCCTGTTCCGCGTCGGAAAGTTCGATGTTCTCGCGGGCTGACAGTTTGCGCAGGGCCTCGCGGTACACCGAATGTACTGTCACCCACTCGTCTGTAGCGTCGCCGGCCTCGGAGGTGTTCGCGAAGTATTCAGCGCGCCAGAGATTGACGAGTCGCGGCCAGTCGACGTCGGCGTCGGTGATTCGACGGGCCTCTCTACAGAGAGTGCTGTGAAAATCTGTTGCTGTGCCCTGGACGTCGAACAGCAGTGCTTTGATCTTCTCGCGCACAAGGCCTCCACCCCGAGATCGCCTGACGGTGATGCCACCCTAGCGCGGTTGCAGCGCCTGATTCGTGTTCGATGAGCGCAAAGGCTCGACGCGTCGCAAAATAGACATCTATGGCCGACCGCGGATTTACCCCGACTCAGCTCGCCGCCCGAGCTGCCTACCTGCTGCGCGGAAACGACCTGGGCACGATGACCAGCGCCGCCCCGAAGCTGTATCCCCACATGTGGAGCTGGGACGCGGCGTTCGTCGCGGTAGGTTTGGCGCCGCTCAGCGTCGAACGGGCGGTAGTAGAGCTCGATACCTTGCTCTCGGCTCAGTGGAAGAACGGGATGATTCCGCACATCGTGTTCGCAAACGGTGTCGACGGCTACTTCCCCGGCCCGACGCGGTGGGACGTCAACGCCTTGGCAGCGCACGCGCCTCTGGGCACCGCTACATCGGGAATCACTCAACCCCCCGTCCACGCGATCGCGGTACAGCGGATTCTCGATCATTCGCGTCGGCACGGACGTACGACGCGTGCGGTGGCCGAAGAGTTTCTCGACCGTCGCTGGAGCGATCTTGTTCGGTGGCACCGGTGGTTGGCGGAGGCGCGGGATCTCGACGGTAACGGCCGAATCGCGCTCTACCACGGGTGGGAATCGGGGATGGACAATTCTCCGCGCTGGGATCTGGCCTACGCGAATGTTGTTGCAGGACAGGTACCTGCGTATCAGAGGGCGGATCTCGCGGTGGTGACCGACCTGTCTCAGCGGCCCACGGATCACGAATACGACCGCTACCTTTGGCTTCTCGAAGAGATGAAGGCCGTGCGGTACGAGGACTCGCAGCTTGCAACGGCCATGAGTTTTGCCGTCGAGGACGTGTTTGTCAGTGCCGTCTTCTCGATGGCGTGCGACGTCCTGGCGACGATCGGCGAGGAGCATTCGCGTCCGAACTCCGACGTTCGAGATCTGCGTGGGTGGGCAGATCGCTTCCGTCGGGGCGTGATTGCCACCACCGATGAGCGATCCGGTGCGGCAAAGGATTTCGACCTGCGCACTGGACGGTGGGTTCATACCGAGACCATCGCGATGTTTGCGCCGTTGCTCTGCGGTGGTTTGAACCGCGAAGCCGAGCGCGCTTTGTTGCGCACTTTCGAGGGGCCCAAGTTCTGCGGCCACCCGGACATGCGTTTTGCCGTCCCGCCGTCGACGTCGCCGGTTTCCGGTGATTTTCGCCCGCGTGAGTATTGGCGTGGCCCGGTGTGGCCGGTTATCACGTGGTTGTTCTCGTGGGCGTTCGCGCGTCGGGGATGGGCCGAGCGATCACATGTCTTGCGTTCGGAGGGGTTGAGGCAGGCCAGCGACGGCACATTTGCCGAGTACTACGAGCCTTTCACCGGAGAGCCGTTGGGGAGCATGCAGCAGTCGTGGACTGCGGCGGCCGTTCTCGACTGGCTCGGTTGAGTGAACGTTTCCTGAATTAGCGGACAAAACGGACCAATCGACCTTACCCTCGGGAAATGGCCGAGCGACGGATCGTCAGGACTTTGGGCAAGCTCACCCCGATTGCGATGGCTGCTGCCATCGCAATCACGGCACCCGGCCTCGCCGCGGCCGACGCTCCACGCGGCCCGGACGTCTCTTCGTGGCAGCACGTGGACGGAACCGGAATCGACTGGTTCCAGGTCAAGGCGTCAGGGCACGAGTTCGCGATGGTCAAGGCCACCGAGTCGCTCAACTACGTCAATCCGTACTTCATCCAGGATTGCCTGGTCATGCGTGCTGCCGGCGTCTCGCGCGGGGCGTACCACTACGCAGACGTTCGCCAGTCCCCCGAAGCCCAGGCCGCCTTCTACTCGGCGATCGTCTTGGGTATCAACGGACCTGGTGACCTCCCACCCGTTCTGGATCTCGAGGACGCAAAGGGACTGCCCGCCGGACAGGTCATCGACTGGACTCATCGCTACCTCAATACTGTCCAGGCACTCACCGGGCGGCAGCCCATCATTTACACGTACCCCAACTTCTGGCGCACTCAGATGGCCAACACCACTGAGTTCAACCACTACCCGCTGTGGATCGCCGATTACAACGGGCAGAACGCCCCGGGGCCGCTGCCCGGTGGTTGGTCCAATTGGACCTTCTGGCAGTACACCAGCACCGGACGTATCCCCGGTATCACCGGGAATACCGACATCAACGTCTACAGCGGAGCCCAGGGCGATTTCGATCGCTATGCCAACAGCGTGGGGTTCGGGAGCAGCTGACCTCTACGAGCCGAGCCGAGATCCGTCCTTCTTCCAGGCTGCAACTACCGACGGGCGAGGCTGGGAGGAACCACCGTCGGGCCAATGGGATGCGGGGCTTTCGATGCTGGCGTCGTCGGTCTCGCCGGGGTGCTGGACGCAGACGATGACGCGCTTCTCGTCCACAATCGGTCCGCAGGTTTCGGCGCCGACGGGGACGGTGAGGAACTGCTTTGTCTCACCACGATTTTCGCCTTCGAGGACAACACTGAACAGTCCGTCGTTGGACTTGAGTGCGTTGCCGTCGGTGGAGATCCACAGGTTTCCGTGCGGGTCGAAGGCAAGGTTGTCCGGGCACGAGATCGGACTGACCTTGCTCTTGTCGAAACCACCGAAGTAGGTGTCGGCTGTAGCCGGATCTCCACAGACGAGAAGGAGATTCCAGCCGAAGGTGGTGCCGGCGTGATCGTCCGAAATTTCGAGGACCTGGCCGTTCTTGTTGTTGTTGCGCGGGTTCGCCTCGTCGGCCGCCGCGCCGCCGTCGACTCCGCGCTTGGTGTTGTTGGTCAGTGCGACGTAAACCTTGCCGCTCTTCGGGTTTGCCTCGAAGTCCTCGGGGCGGTCCATCTTCGTTGCCCCGACCTTGTCGCCGGCCTGGCGGGTGAAGACGGCTACCTCTTCGGCGCTCATGCCGTCGACCAGCGATTCGCCCTTGCCGTCTTCGCCGGTGCGCAGGATGGCTACCCATTCGCCGGTTCCGTCGAACTTGCCGTCCGATGGGAGCTTGCCGCTGCCGTCGATCTCGCCGGCAGAGTTGCCGCTGAGCTTTGCGACGTACAGGATTCCGGCGTCGAGCAGAGTCATGTTGTGACGCATGGCTGCTTGACTCTTGCCGTCCTGCATCTTTCGGCTGGAGACGAACTTGTACATGTAGTCGAAGCGCTCGTCGTCGCCGCTGTAGGCGACGACGGTGCCGTCCGACGTGATGTAAATGGTGGCGGCTTCGTGCTTGAAACGTCCGAGCGCTGTGTGCTTGATCGGAGTCGATGACGGATCCCAGGGATCAATCTCGACGACGTATCCGAATCGGTTGACCTCGTTGGGTTCTGCGACCAGGTCGAACCGCTTGTCGAAGCGTTCCCACTTGCGCTCGGAAGCGGCGCCGGCAAGACCGTAGCGCTTCAGCCGCGCTGCGACCGTGGGATCGGTGACACCCTCGGCGTTTGCGAAGTACTGGTTGAAGTTCTCTTCGCCGGAAAGCACTGTGCCCCAGGGTGTGACGCCGCCGGCGCAGTTGTTGAGGGTGCCGAGCACTTTGGTTCCGGTGGGATCGGCGCTCGTCTTGAGGAAGTCGCTACCTGCAGCGGGGCCGGTCACGACAAACTCCGTGGTTCCGGTGATGCGGCGGTTGTTCGATCCGATCTCCGGCACCAGCTTGCCGTTGTCGGATTCTCCCTTGACCTGGACGACCGACAGTCCGTGGCTGGCCAGGCCGATCTTGAACTGTTCCTCGGTCGGGTTCTCCGCATCGTAGCCGCGGAACATCGCGGGCTCGGTGGAGTATTCGTGATTGACCACGAGTAGGTAGGTGTTGGGCTGCCCGTCGACCGGGAGTAATCCGGCGAAGTCGTTGTTGAATCCGAACTGCAGTTCCTGCGCTGCCGCAGTCTGCTTGTCGAAGTCGAAAGCCGGGGCACCGGCGAGAACGGCGTCACCCCAACGAATCACGACGGCCTGATCGTATCCGTCAGGGACGGTGACCTTGTCTTCTTTGTTGGGAGCGACAGCGCTGTAGTTCGTTCCCGCCGGTGTCGATCCGCTGCTGCTGCCACTCGTCGAACCGGTTCCCGGTTCGGCGCTTGCAGATTCGTCCGAACACGCGACGAGGGCGCTGCCGGCTCCCACCGCGAGGACTGCCATGCCGCTGCCCCGAAGCATGCCGCGACGAGACAGTGCCGTGCGTGCGATGTCGCGGAAGTACTCGCCGCCCGAGGTGTTGGGGACCTCGTGAGAGCACGCATTTCCGCACTTGTACTGGCAGGTGATCGACGCGCGTGCAGACACGCCGTCGTGTTTGACGAACAAGGCCAAAGGCTTGATAGCCACCGTGAACTCCCGAGTTTCGATGTACGGACTTCGGGAACCGTAGAAGCTCGAAGCAAGGGTAAAGGAACGTAAAAATGAACGGCAAAACAACGAGGTGACCCTTACCTGCAGGTTAGGAGGCGTCCCCGCGGGGACGTCGCATGACATTTGTCATCGCTGATCCGTGACGGTGTCACCGCAGCTGATGACGCTGTGCACTGTTTTCGGCTCCGACTTCTCGCGAAGCTTGGAGGCATGAGAGAACCACATGAGGGAAGCCTCCTGACGGACCTGATGGACATCGGACCCGCACCCACGATGGGCCGCGAACTTGTTGTGATCGTCGTGAATATCGCGATCATCGGAGTGCTGTTCGCGATCATCGGCTCCAATCCCGTGTTCTGGATACTTGTTGCCGCTCTCGCTGTCTATGCGGGTATCCGATTCGTGATCGGACTGCGCGGCTGGAACCGAGAGGAGGCGCAGCGATGAAAGGCGATCCCGTGATCGACGTTGTCGGAATGTCGCGCCGCTACGGCTCGGGCAAGGATGCGTTCGATGCTGTCCGCAATCTTGATCTGAGTGTCCGGGAAGGCGAGCTGTTCGGCCTCCTCGGAACAAACGGTGCCGGCAAGACATCCACTCTCGAGGTGATTCAGGGACTTTCACGTGCCAGTGCCGGCACGGTGCGCGTTCTGGGGATGGATCCGGTGCGCAACCGCAAGCAGATTCGCCCGTCCCTGGGCATCATGCTCCAGAAGGGCGGTCTTCCCCAAGACCTGACTGCGCGCGAGAGTTTGGCGATGTGGGCAGGAACCTGCTCGAATCCACTTCCCGTTGACGAGGTGCTCGAGCGCGTGGACATGCGCGACCGAGGCGATACCCATGTGAAGTTCCTCTCGGGGGGTGAAGCGCGCCGACTGGACCTGGCGTGCGCGATCATCGGCCGTCCCCTCGTCCTCTTTCTCGACGAACCGACTACCGGCCTGGACCCCGAAAGTCGTCGTAACACTTGGCAATTGATCGCTGATTTGAAAGCGTCGGGCGTCACCATCATGTTGACGACGCACTACCTGGACGAAGCCGAGTCCTTGTGTGACCAGTTGGCGATCATGCACCGTGGATCGGTGGTGCGCAGCGGAACCGTGGCGGATGTCGTCGCGGATCATCCCGCCCAGATCAAACTGCACCGCCCAGGTCTTCCGCTCCCAGCTTTGGCCGGCGCCGAGGTACGCGTCGAAAATGATCTGGTGCTGATCACCACTCGCACCGTCCAGGAGACGCTGACGGAACTGCTGTTGTGGGCGCAGCACAATGATGTCTCGCTGACCGGCTTGGATGCTCGCGCGGCATCCCTGGAGACCGTATTCCTCTCCATTGCAGACCACTTCGATCATCACGCAACTCTCGAAGGAGCGTCGGCATGAACCGCATCGCAACCCTGTCTCGTTCGGAGTTCACGCTCCTGGGACGAAATCGACTGCTGCTCTTCAACGCGATAGTTCTCCCGTTGATCTTTCCCGTGGGAATGCTGTACCTGTCGCGAGACGGCGGACTGTCGGACAAGTCGGTGTCGGCAGGGCTCGAGGTGTTTGCACTCTTCCTTCTCGTGTTCGTGGTCTTCTACAACCTGCTGTCGGTCTACGCGACACGGCGTGACGAGTTGGTTCTCAAGCGACTACGGACCGGGGAATGCAGCGACGCCGAGATCCTGGCCGGTCCGGCGGTGCCCTCGTGGGTTCTCACCGGGCTGCTGACGGTGGTCATCGGCATCGCCGTGATGGTTCTCGGTGGCCACGCACCGGTCAATCCGGTGCTGGTGCTGGCTGCGGTGATCGGCGGCGCCGCGCTCTTCACCGCGCTGGCGTTGATCACCTCGGCTGTCACTCGGAACGCAGAGGCAGCGCAGATAACCTGCATGCCGATTCTGATTCTGGCGACGGCAGGTATGTCTTCGATCAGGAATGTCGTGCCGGACAACGTTGCTCGTGTTCTCGAGTTCACTCCGCTGGCCGCGGTGGTCGACCTCCTCAATCTCGGATGGCTGGGGCGGACCACTGCCGAACTGGGTGATCTGGGCGATGCACCTGGTGCGGCGGCTGGATTTGTCGACACCTTCGGTTCGGCCGCGCAACCGCTGTTGGTCATGCTGGCATGGATCGTCGGTTCGGTTCTGATCGCGAACGTCCACTTCCGCTGGGAACCGCGTTCGTAGAACTCTGAGAAGGTAGTGAGCATGATCGCGCAGAACTTCGGACGCTGGAATCCGAGACGGACGTGGCGAACCGCGTCGAACCTCGACAAGGTTCGCCTCTACACGCGGCAGTCGTTCATCATGTTCGCCTTCGTCTTCGGTGGCTTCGGTACGTTCACCGAGATCGTGACGGATCGGTATCTGTCGGGGGCGTTCCTCGGAATCAGTGCGATTGCGTGCGCCATAGCCGTGTCCCGGATGCCTGATCTGGGCGGGATCGTGGCCAAGCCCGTCCAGATTCCTCTTGCCGTGATGACGTTGTCGGCGTTCTGCTCGGCAGGAATTGCATTGGGAAGCAATGCCGAGAACGGCCCGTACTTCTGGCTGGCGGCAATCCTAGTTGTGCCCCTTGCGGGGCTGACGTCGCTGCGCTGGCTGATCTTGGGTTCGGTGGCCGCCGGGGTTGTATTGGGACTGCTTGCAGGTCCGGCAAGCGGCGTGTCCGTCGGAATCGTTGCTGCCTTCATGGGGCTGACGGTTTACATGTCGGTGTGGCTGTTGCGGATGGTCACCGAATTGGACGAGGCACGCGGAGCTGCCGCCGCTCTGTCCGTCGCCGAGGAGCGGTTGCGATTTTCGCGCGATCTCCACGATGTCGTCGGGCGGGCACTGTCTGCAATTGCGGTGAAAAGTGAACTTGCAGCCACACTTTCACGGCGCGGCGACGATCGTGCCGCCGCGCAGATGGACGAAGTACGCGAACTTGCGCAAGATTCGCTCGACGAAGCACGCGAGCTGGTTCGTGGATACCGGTCCATCGCCTTGGCGTCCGAGCTGGCCGGCGCGCAGTCTCTGCTCGAGGCTGCCGGAATCTCCACCGCGATACGTGGATCGGCAGATCAGCTGCCGGTGGAACTGGCCGAGGCCGCCGCGTGGGTCGTCCGTGAAGGCGTGACCAACATTCTCCGGCATTCCAGTGCTCAGAATTGCGGCATCGAGGTGTTCGCGGACGGCGTCGTAATTGTCAACGACGGCGCACGTATCGCACCGCCTAGCGACGGAACCGGCTTGAACGGATTGCGCGAGCGCGTCAGCGCCGTCGGAGGAACTGTCGAAACTGTGCAGGACGAAGATCGCTTCACCCTCACCGCCCACTTTCCGTCCCGAACGAAGGAGTCTCGGTGACCGAGCCGATCAAGGTACTGCTGGCCGACGACGAGAACTTGATCCGCTCGGCTCTGGCCATGATGTTGTCGCTCGAGGACGACATCGTTGTCGTGGCGGAAGCCGAATCCGGCGAGGATGCCGTGATCGCTGCTGTAAAACATCAGCCTGACGTAGCCGTGCTCGACCTTCAGATGGCGGGTATCGACGGCATCGAGACAGCGCAACAGATTGCGCAGACGGTCTCGGGGTGCGTCTCGATCATCGTGACGAGCCACGGGCGTCCCGGGTACCTGAAGAAGGCACTGTCAGCAGGCGTCCGCGGATTTCTGCCGAAGACGACGCCCGCGGCGACGCTCGCCGAGGTGGTCCGCAGCGTCCATGCCGGCGGGCGGTACGTCGATCCGTCGTTGGCGGCCGAGGCAATCGGCGCCGGCGACTCACCGCTTACTCCGCGTGAAGCGGACGTACTCGAGTACGCGGCGGACGGAGCATCCATCGATCAGATCGCGTCCCGCGCGCATCTCTCTGCAGGAACCACGCGGAATTATCTGTCGTCAGCTGTCACCAAACTCGGTGCTGCGAATCGGCACGAGGCCGCGGTGATCGCCCGCCGGCAAGGGTGGATTTAGGGCCCGAAGCCCCGCGATCTCGAGAATAGCCCCGAGATGTCGAGAATCCCCGACTTGCTTCGTCCCTGTAGTGACGTGCGACCAGAATGGGTGGCACCGACACAGAGGAGATTCACGATGGCCAAGTACTTGCTGCTCAAGCACTACCGCGGCGCTCCGGCTGCAGTCAACGACGTGCCGATGGACCAGTGGACACCGGACGAGATCACGGACCACGTGAAGTACATGCAGGACTTCGCGGATCGGCTCGAGAAGGCGGGCGAGTTCGTCGACGGTCAGGCTCTCGCTCCGGAGGGCACCTTCGTCCGGTACGACGGTGAGGGGCGCCCCCCGGTCACCGACGGCCCATTCGCGGAGACCAAGGACCTCATTGCCGGCTGGATGGTGATCGACGTCGACAGTTACGACCGTGCCGTCGAATTGGCCGGGGAGCTTTCGGCCGCGCCCGGCGCAGGCGGGAAGCCGATTCACGAATGGCTCGAACTGCGCCCGTTCCTGACCGAGCCGCCGACCATCACGGACTGACGACTCTCATGGACGACGCGCTGCTTCGAAGTCTGACTCCGAGCGTGCTCGGCATCCTCGTCCGCCGCGGAGCAGATTTCGCGTTGGCCGAGGACGCCGTGCAGGACGCTCTGCTCGAGGCGGTCAGGGCCTGGCCGGACAACCCGCCGCGGGACCCCAAGGGCTGGCTGGTCACAGTGGCCTGGCGGCGGTTCCTCGACGGGATCCGGTCGGATGCGGCCCGTCGCAAGCGGGAGTTTCTGGTTGACGAGCAGCCAGGCGAGCGGCCGGTCAGCGGGTCAGTGCCGGGCGTGGACGACACACTCCAGCTCTACTTTCTGTGCGCTCACCCGTCGTTGACGCCGTCGTCCGCCGTCGCACTCACGCTGCGCGCTGTCGGCGGGCTGACCACTCGCCAGATTGCGCAGGCCTACCTGGTGCCCGAAGCGACGATGGCTCAGCGCATCAGCCGAGCCAAGCGCACGGTCTCCGGCGTGCGGTTCGAGCAACCCGGCGATGTCGCCACCGTTCTACGTGTCCTCTATCTGGTCTTCAACGAGGGCTACTCCGGTGACGTCGACCTCGCCGCCGAGGCCATCAGGCTCACCCGGCAGCTCGCCGCCGCGATCGATCACCCCGAGGTCGCAGGGTTGCTCGCGCTCGTGCTCCTTCACCACGCTCGCCGCGCCGCGCGCACTGCCGCAGACAGCAGCCTGGTTCCGCTTGCCGAGCAGGACCGCGGACGGTGGGACACCGAGTCGATTGCCGAAGGAGTCGTGATCCTCCAGGCAGCTCTCGCTCGCGACCGGCTCGGCGAGTTCCAGGCCCAGGCCGCGATTGCCGCACTTCATGCCGACGCTCTCACAGCAGACGAGACCGACTGGGTGCAGATAGTGGAGTGGTACGACGAACTCGCAGCCCTGACCGACAGCCCGATCGTCCGGCTCAATCGGGCGGTGGCCGTCGGCGAGGCGGACGGACCACGCGCCGGCTTGGCAGCTCTTGCAGCGCTGGACGATTCACTTCCACGCTATGTTGCCGTCGAGGCCTATCTCCGTGAACGCGACGGAGACCTGGAGACGGCGGCGAGGTTGTATGCCGATGCAGCGCACAAGGCATCCAACCTCGCCGAACGTGACCATCTGATGCTTCAGGCGTCCAGGATCAACGCCCGTCGATCTCGCGCAAGCACGCCCGAGTCAGAGAACCTGTGACAGGAACGCCTGCAGTCGATCGGTTTCGGGATCGTCGAAAAGCTGCTCAGGAGTTCCGGTTTCGACGACGGCGCCACGATCCATGAAGAGCACCTTGTCGGACACCGAGCGAGCGAAGCCCATTTCGTGCGTCACGACGACCATGGTCATGCCGGACTTCGCGAGATCGGCCATCAATGCCAGAACGCCCTTGACCAGTTCGGGGTCCAGAGCCGACGTCGCCTCGTCGAAGAACATGACCTCGGGCTTCATCGCCAAGGCGCGGGCAATGGCGACGCGCTGCTGCTGACCACCCGAAAGGTTGCCGGGCCGCGAGTCGGCCTTCTCCTTGAGCCCCACGAGATCCAGCTGCTCGAGCGCGAGAGCCCGAGCTTGTTCTTTGGACAATCCCTTGAGCTTGTTCGGCCCGAGCGCGATGTTCTCGGCGACGGTCTTGTGCGGGAACAGGTTGAAGTGCTGAAACACCATGCCGATTCGCTGCCGAAGCTCGTCGGGGTTGTCCTTCAAGACGGACTTCCCGTCGAGCAGCACGTCACCCTGCTCAGGCTCGTGCAGGCGGTTCAGCACCCGCAGGAGCGTCGACTTGCCCGAACCGGAGGGTCCGATGACGGTGACGGTGTTTCCGGCGTCGACGTGCAGGTTGACGCCGCGAAGCACCTTGTTGGTACCGAAGGACAGATGCAGGTCCTTGCCGGTGAGCGATACGGACTTCAGTTCAGAGCTGGTGGTCATGTCCTCAGCCCCTTTCCACGACGATGGCCTGCTCGAGCGGATCCAACGTGCCTGAAGTGTCGGCGCGTCCGGTCCGGAGTCGGTTGTCGATGTAGTTGACGAGGTGCGTCAGCGGGATGGTCAGAGCAAGGTAGAACAAGCCTGCCGCGACGAGCGGGGACAGGCTGCCGGTCTGGGCGTTGAGATCGCGTCCGACGGCAAAGAGCTCCCGCTGAGTGACGAGGAGGCCTAGGAAGTAGATCAGCGACGAGTCCTTGATCAGCGAGATGAACTGGTTCATCAACGCCGGCAGAACGCGTCGTACACCCTGCGGGATGACGACCAGCGACATGGACTTTCGGTAACTGAAGCCGAGAGCGCGGGAGGCTTCCAGCTGCCCGGATTCGACGCTTTGGATACCGGATCTGAAGATCTCACCGATGTACGCCGACGCGAGCAGCGACAGCGCCGCGACACCGAGCCAGTACGGATTGCTGCCGGTGATTCCCTTGACGATCGGTCCGACGCCGAGCCCGATGATCAAGATGATGACGACGGCGGGCAGGCCACGGAAGATGTCGGTGTAGACGCGGGCAGGCCAGCGCAGCCAACGGGTTCGCGAGATACCGGCGACAGCGAGCAGCATGCCGAGGATCGTGCCGATGATGCCCGACGCGAGCGCGAGGATCAGCGTGTTGGGCAGACCGGTCTTGAGGAGATCGGGGAATGCCTTCTTGTACAGATCCCAGTCGAAGAACGTGTCTTTGAGTTGTTCGAGCGTCGACTTCGGTTGGTACGACGCGGTATCTCCACCGTCGCCGTTTGCTGCGTTTTCTGCTGCGAGGGCTGCGAAGTCGGGCAGTTCCGGAGTGGCCGCGGCCTTGGATCCGGGCTTCCAGCCTTCGGGGAGTTGGCGCGGCACCCAGTCGGCGTACAGCTGAGCCCAGGTTCCGTCGTCGATGACCGCGTCGAGGCCCGAATTGAGGGCGTCGATCAGCGGCTGGTTCTCCTTGTTCACCGCCCAGCCGACGAAGTTGTTGACCGAGAAGGTGTTCTGGATGATCGAGGTCGGATCACCGGGAGCGATTGCGCCTTCGGCCTGCTGAGACGGAGCTACCCAGGCGTCGATCTGTCCGGACTTGAGGTTCGCGTACGCCGTGGCGTAGTCGGGGAACTTCACGGGATCGAGCTTGAG
This sequence comes from Rhodococcus sp. IEGM 1409, assembly GCF_030056735.1. Taxonomy (GTDB): domain Bacteria; phylum Actinomycetota; class Actinomycetes; order Mycobacteriales; family Mycobacteriaceae; genus Rhodococcus_F. The sequence continues at coordinate 52,499 of NZ_JASHKN010000007.1, read as the reverse complement.
CGTGTTCACGACGTAGTCGTCCTGAACGGTTCCCTGCACGACGCCGATGCGCTTGGACGCGTCCAGGTCTCCGAAGCCGGTGATCGCGCTGCCGTTGGGGACGACGAGGGAGAAGTATCCGAAGTCGTAACCGTTGGTGAAGCCGACGGTGTTGCGACGGTCGTCGGTGGTGGTGATCGACGACGAGCCGACGTCGAAGCGTCGACCGGCGACCTGGGCGAGAAGACCAGCGAACTCGGTGCCGACGAACTCGACCTTCAGACCCAGCTTGTCCGCGACGGCCTTGAGCAGTTCGTTGTCGTATCCGGTGTACTGGTTCTCGGAGTTGACGCAGATGCTCGGGGGCGCGTCGCCGAGCGTGCCGACCGTGATGACCCCGGGTTTGATCAGGTTCAGCTTGGAGGTGTCGATCTGATCGACCGGGGTGGCGGTGGCCGTGGTGTAGCGGTCTTCGGCGCCCGCACCCGCTGCCGCATCAAGGTTGGTGGGCGCCGCGGTTGCGGCTCCCACTCCTGGAGGTGCACACAGGTCTGTGGGGGCTGCCGACGAATCCGAGCCACTCGAGCACGATGACAGAGTCAGCGCCAGGAGGGCAGTGAGGAGCAGTGCCACCACCAGGCGGATCTTCGCTGCGACGGAAGAAAACATGCGTGCAGCGTAAACCTAAGGGTAGCCATTTCTCCGTGTAGAACTGTTGACAGTTTTCCGACAAGCGGCCGTTGTGCTGCGGGCATGCATTCAAATCAGCGTGATTTTAAGTATCGCCAGGTCGGAGAATCTCGTGCCGAAGAGATCGGCGTCAGCGGATGGGTGCGAGTTCGACGCCCGACGGAGGTACCAGGCGACGCAGCGTCCCGTCGAAGCTGGTGACGTAGATCGCCCAACCGTCGCCGTCCCGGCCGATACGCACGGAACTCGGCCCGGTCCATCCACCCGAGAGGCCCGAAGCGACGACGCACGAAGCGCCGGTATCAGGGTCGACGCGATAGATCGAGCCTTCGACGTGAGCAGCGGCGTAGAGCATTCCATCCTGCGACATGGTCAAATCGTCGAGGCCGGGTATCAGGCTCGGGACCGTCGCTACAACTGTCCACGCGTCAGGGATATCCAAGGGGACCCGGATGATCTGACCGGTGAACAGATCGTCTGTGTACACGGCTCGATGATCCGGACTGAGCGCGAGCCCCTCCGAACGCGGCACTGTCGACCAATTGGGTACGACGGTTCCGGAGTCGTGGTCATAGCGCGACACGCCCTTCGACTGGCCGCCTTCTGTTCCGACCCACGTGGACAGTAGATCGCCGTCGGGTAGGCGGAGCAGGCCGTTGCCTGCGAAGTCGACGGGTGCGGACAGCTGATCCGTCGTGGTGTCCAGGTGCCACAGCTTGCCGTCCTGTCTGGTGAGGAAGGACAGCCTCGAGCCGTCGAGTTGCAAACCGCCAGGGGCAGCCATGCCGTCGAGGACAGTTCGCACCTGCCCTGCGGCGTCGACGTGATAGATCTTCGACTCGCCGGAGAGGTAGAACCCGCCGTTGTCATCGGGCTCGAGGTTTTCGAGCTGCTCCAACCCTTGCGCTACGGTTTCGACCCGCCACTCGCCGCACATCGGCGCGGCTGTCCAGGTGGCCTCCGCCGGCGTAGCTGCGGCCACGGTCCCGGCTGCGATCGCCGCGACGATCAACAACGCCCGAGTTCGGTTGCGTGATACTCCCATTGCGCACAACTTACGGCAAACCGGACCAATATCAAACGGTCTGGTCGGTATAGCCGACGCCCAGGGGGTCGCTCCAGCTGGTCCATACGTCTGGCCCGAGTTCGATCTCGGCTGTGGTGAGTAGACACGTGTCGAGTTCTCGGTGCAGTCGAGACGGGTCGATGGATTGGCCGATGAAGACGAGTTCTTGTCGGCAGTCACCGACAGGTTCTTCCCACTTGTCGAGGATTCCGTCGCGACGGTAGTCGTCGGCCGGCCACTCGTCACGGGGTAGAAACTTCCACCAACGGCCGACGTATCCGTGGCGAATGAGATGACCGGCCTGAGAAATACTCCCGATCTCGGTGAACCGACAGGCATTCCAGTAGTAGCCCTTGGCCCGAAGTAACTTTCCGTTGGTCCACTCGCTGCTCAGGAAATCATGCAGGCGTTGGGGGTGGAAGGGCGCGCTCGCGGTACACCACCGAACCGATTCCGTACTCCTCGGTTTCGGGGGTGTGTTCACCTTGAAGTTCCTGTAGCCATCCGGGGGCCTGAGCAGCTTTCTCGAGCGAGAACAAGCCGGTATCGAGAATCGTGTCGAGTGGGATACGGCCGAGAGTTATCGGAACTATCGCAGCAGTTGCGTTCAAAGATCGTAGGACCGCGGTCAATTCGACCAGGTGCTGTTGCGAGACGAGATCGGCCTTGCTCACCAGGATGACGTCGGCAAATTCGATCTGATCGACAAGCAGATCCGCGATGTCTCGTTCATCCTCCGGGGCATCGGCTTCGACGCGACCCCCAGCCGTGTAATCGCGCAGAAAACTGCTGCCGTCGACGACTGTGACCATGGTGTCGAGTCGGGCGACGTCGGCCAGGGCATGGCCGTCGGTATCGATGAAGGTGAACGTCTCCGCGACGGGCAGCGGTTCGGAGATGCCCGAAGATTCGATGAGAAGGTAGTCGAATCGGCCATCGGCGGCCAAGGCACTGATCTCGGAAAGAAGATCCTCTCGCAGAGTGCAGCAGATGCAACCGTTGGTCATCTCGACCAGTTTCTCCTCGGAGCGACTGAGCGAGATCTCACGCTCGACTTCTGCACTGTCGATGTTGATTTCGCTCATGTCGTTGACGATCACCGCAACCCGACGACCCTCCCGATTGCGCAGGATCTCGTTGAGTAGCGTCGTCTTCCCGGCGCCCAGGAAACCTGACAGCACCGTGACCGGAAGTCGTGTGTCGACCATGATTTCCAGTGTCCTTCCGAATGAGTGAATCGTTGAGATCAGGCGGCGGTCACGCGAACCGCTGCGATCACGTGACCGCCGCCTGGAATGCTGGAAGATCAGGCCGCAGGCTCGAGGTAGCCCTCGAAGAGGTCGACAACGACGCTTCCGCCGTCGGTGTCGCTACCGAACAATTCCTCCGCAGCGAAGGTCACGTGGTAGGTGGGCTCTTCGCCGGCGTCGTTGCGGCCGTGACCGATTGCGTCGGGGAGCGGCCACTTCTCGGTGGTCCGGTGAGCGATGGTCCCCACCCGACCTCGGCAGTAAGCAGGCATTCGAATATGCCCGGGAACGTATTCGTCTCGCACACGAACTCGCTGACCGACCTCGAAGGTGGTTGTGTCGGCGCGAGCCGGTCGCCCTTCGGATTCGCTGGGCCGCGAGAGTGGGAACGGTCCTCCTGCAAGGCTTTCAAGCTCTTCCTGCGTCAGGATTCCCTTTTCGACCATCAGAGCCGCGACGCCGATGACGTACCGCTCGTAGTACGGGGTCATCATGTAGTGGCGGGGCTCCATCCGCTCGACGACGTATCGAACTTCGTCGACGCTGAAGGCCCCGAGTTCGGCGACACCGGCGAACATCAGGCTGTACGGCAGGTGTTCCCACTCGGCGTGGAAGGTGGGGCCGATGTCGGCGTTGACGGTATGCGGGACTTTGCCGAAGCCTTGAACTCCGGCAAGATCGTGTACTCCATCCATGGTGTGCTTCTTTCTTGTCGGGGTGGTCAGACGGTGGGGACCTGCGGGACTGCGACGCCGATCAGGCAGTCCTTGGTGACGATTTCCTGCAGTTGTTCCTGGCTCCAGCCTTCGGTGCCTGCGGGACGTTGCGGTAGGACCATGTACCGAGTTTCGGCGGTGGTGTCGTAGACGCGGATCTCGACGTCCGACGCGATCTCGGTTCCCATCTCGGAGAGAACCTTCCGTGGCTCGCGGACCACGCGTGCACGGTATTCGAAACTCTTGTACCAGGTCGGCGGCAGACCGAGGATGGGCCACGCGGTGCATGAACACAGCGAGCACACGATCAGGTTCTTGAGCGTCGGAGTGTCTTCGACTGCCACGATGTATTCGCCCTGGGGACCCAGGTAACCGTACTGGGCAACCGCGGCGGTACCGTCGGTGAGAAGCAGCTGCCGGAACCCGGGGTCGGTCCATGCGCGCGCCACCAATTCCGCTCCGCGCCTTGGACTGAAGTCCTCCTCGAAGGTCTTCTTCCATCCCTCGACGTAACCGTCGGGTACCAATCCCTTGCCGTCGAGTGCGCGGAACAGCGCCCACGCGCGATCGGAGACCGGCGCCTGGGCCGGTGCCGCGTTCTCCGTTTTGTGGTCGATCGTTACTGACATCTGGTTCACCTTTTCTTATGTGGGCTGATCATGTGTGAATCGGTGGAATTCGTTGCCTGACAGCGCGTCAGAACTAGGCGCGGCTGAGTTGTGGTGCCGAACCGGAGGCACGTTCGGCAGGAGCCGGAAACGCGCCGCGAAGCTTTTCGAACGCGCGCCCGACCCGGAGGACCGTCGCATCGTCGAAGGTCTTGCCGGTGATCATCATTCCGACCGGAAGCCCGTTTACCAGGCCGGCCGGAACGGACAGGGACGGATGTCCGGTCACGTCGAATGATGCCGTGTTGGCGATCATCCCGAGAGCCTTCGTGATGAAGGTTGCACGATCCACGTCCTTCGCCGGCAATTCGGATGCGACGTAGGGCAGTGTGGGCATCACCAGGACGTCGAATTGTCTCAAGGCAGTGTCGTAGGCGGCGCGGGCGAGCGGTACGAGGTTCCGGGCTTTGCCATAGCTCGCGCCGCCGAGGGTGGTGATGCCGTGGTGGCCGGTCAGGGCCACTAGTTTGACGGTTTCGGATAGAGCGTCGGCATGCTGAATGCGTCGAGAAGCAAAGTGTGCCATCAGTTCCGGATCGTACAAACCCTCGGCGTTCATGCCGTATCCGTTGCCGTCCAACATCTGGTAGGCACCACCGTCCGTGGCGATCACGTTCCAGATATGGAAAGCATGCAGGTGCCACGGGATGCTTACTTCCTCTACTGTGCAGCCGATTTCGCTCAGACTGTGTGCCGCTGCGCGGACTGCGTCGTCGACCTCGGGTTGTGAGACCGCGTGCCCGAAACCTTCTCGAACGATCCCGATTCGCAGGCCGTGCACATCGGCGTCGAGGGTGGACAGATAGTCACTCGCTTCGACACTGTTCGGCTGACGTGGGTCGTTGCCGTCGCGGCCGGCGATAACCGAGAGCATAAGTGCGGCATCGTGGACCGTGCGTGTGATCGGGCCGAGATGGTCGATTGTTCGCTCGATGGGAAATGCACCGGTATACGGGACGAGCCCGAACGTCGGCTTGTGTCCGACGACGCCGCAGAATGCCGCCGGGATTCGGATCGATCCGCCTTGATCCCCGCCGATGGCAAAATCGACGTCACCATTTGCGACGAGAGCTGCACTGCCACCGGATGATCCACCTGCTTCGCGCTGTGGGTCCCATGGATTGCGGACCGGTCCGCTTGCCGGCGTGAAGCTCGAACCGGAGAAACACAGGTCCTCACACACAGCTTTGCCCGCGACAGTTGCACCGGCCGCCAGTAGTCGAGTGACCACAGTCGCGTCGCGAGACGGAGTGAATCCCTCTACCGTCCGAGATCCGTTCATCATCGGAACTCCGGCCACGGTCACGTTGTCCTTGATCGCCACGCGTCGGCCGGTCAGTACGCCGTCCGACGTCGGCGGGATGCTGGTGGTCACATACCAAGCGCTCAAGGGGTTTTCGCTTGCAGTTGGCACCTCGTGCTCGCGTGACGTGGTCGGCGGGGTTGCCTCGTCGGCATACAGTTGGTCGACTACGTCGTAGGAGCCCAGTGCTCCGTCGATCAGTGCCGGCCACTCGAGCCGGGCTGATTCGTCGAGGGTGATGCCGTAATGCCTTGCGGCGGCGTCTATTGCTTTGTCGTCCGGTCGGATTGTCGCCATGAGAAGTGTGCTCCTGATGTGATCGGCTTCACTTGTTGCTCAGACTAGGGCCAGATCTGCAATTGCGTCAATAGGTATCGACATATTGACTCGTTAAGTTCGGGTTACGCGCGCTCAGAGAGAGCGGGGGTACAGGCGCCCGCGGCGTGATTCAGCGATCAGAATCGGCCGATGCAGTGGAACTTCTTTGTCTGTAGAGCTTTTCGACGTAGTGACGAGCTGCCGAAGCACGGTTTCGGGATCGCCGATCGACGTTGTCCGGGCTGCGCGGGCGTAAGCCACGATCGCTTCGTACGTTGTCGCCGACAGAGAGCTCAGCGGAGGTAGGAGGTCGTTCGAGCTTGCGCTGTATCGCTTTTCGAGGTCGTGATTGCCGGCTGCGGTTTGAAAGTAGCCGAATGCCGCCCAGACTCCGTCGGCGTCGGAATTGCCGATGAGTTGTTGAGTGGCTTCGTCGAGGACCAGTGCAAAGGTCCGCGTGGTGGCCCGCAGTCCCTGCTGGGCGCATTGTCTTTCGAAGAAGACCTCGTCGTGGCCGACCAGGGAGGAAAGTATCAGTTCGGCGCCGGAGTCGGCTATCGACTCGATGACGCGTGAGAAGTCAGTTGTCCCCAACGGTACGTAGGCTTCACCGGCTACCGAGCCGGTGGATTCGGCAATCACGCGCCGGGCCGCCCAATGTGCTCCGAACGACCAAGAGTACTGCTGACCGACCAGGAACCAAGTGCGAGAATCAGTTTCGGACATCATTGCGGGTATGCCCGCTCGCGTCTGGTCGAGTGGTCGCTCCCCCAAGCGAAGAACCCCTGGACGCGATCGACCTCCTTCGTTGAGAACTGTGTGCACCAACAGCACACCGGTGTTCTGCAAGGCAGATGCAGCGGCATTGAAGGTTGACGAGGTCACACACGCGAAAACTGCGCGGCATCCGCTCTTCACCAGTCGTAGTGCGGTCGCCGCTCCGGCCGCGGAGTCGGAAGCATCGTCGCCTATCACCAAATCGACGACAACACCCCCGATACCGCCGTCGGCGTTGATCTGTTCGACAGCCAGGGCGGCGAGTGTCTCTGTGGCCTGAGCGAATACAGCTGCCGAGCCGGATTTGCTGACCAGCAGTCCAATGCGATGGCGGTCGGAGCGCGGCGGCTCGGGCGGGGCAAATCCACGCTTGTTCGCAAGCCAGGAAATGCCGTCCTGATCGAGGCTGGATTCGAGAACGATCCGGGTCCCGGTGCCGTCGGGAAAGAACCGGATCGTCAGGCGGCCGCGCCACGGTTGGTGGTGCACGATCACTACCGATCGGCCCCGCTTCACGCCGGCGACGTATCCCAACAGCGTGATCGGCATTCCGGCTAGATCTGCGCGTGCGCCGTCGCCTACGGGAAGGGAGATGGCGACAGCGGCCCCGACCGTCAGTTGCTCACATTCGAGTTCGAGCAGTTGCCCCGTTTCGAGGCGCTCGAAGGCTGACCCTGGTGGGTCGGTCGTCACGATCTGTGCCGTTACGGAGAGACCTGGCACGTTCTACTTCCTGCCTGAAATAGATGCTGGGGCTCAAACAGGGCCTCACGCCCGGCGACGCACCGACGCGACGTCGGAATCCTCAGTCGCCGTGGTCGGTGAGTCGGAGGAGTTCGAACCGGCTTCCAATGCTCGCCCGAGGACGTCGCGCAGGAACTGGAGTGCATCGTTGGCCGGCCCCGACGGATCGATCGAGAACAAGCGATGTCGTCCTTGACGTCGTTCGACGATCACTCCGGACAGCCGCAGCGCCTTGAGATGTGTGGATACCGTGGTGCGACCGACTGTCGAAATTTGATCGCTGATGAAGCCCGCGTTGCACTCGCCGTGGGTAGCCAGAGTGTCGAGAATCTGTCGACGCACTTGGTCGGCCAGCACAGCAAATGCCAACTCTTCGTTTCGTTGAGTAGTCACTGTCTGCTGTCCGCGCTTCCTCGATGGCCTCTACTGGGATATGTCGACACTCGTCAACATATCTCGAGTTGCCTCCGAGGGAAAGAACGTGGCCGAATGTTCTGGCGTTTATGTTGAGTGCTCGGCGGTGGTCACCGCGTCGCGCAGCATTCCGGTGCCGGGATGACAATTGATGTACTCGTACAGCTGATCGCCGGCGTCGAACACCGAGACCTCGTGGTAGAGGCGCAATTTCGACAGACCCGCGGCAACTCGGAAGAATGTCGTGAAGATCCGCAGATGGGTCGGGTGGGATTCCGACCACCGCTCGAGTTGGTCGAGCGAGGCCCAGTGGCCGATGTTGTAGCTCAGGTCGAGGAAGTTTCCGTCGATGTCGATGTTGCGTACGAATCGGTTGCTGTAACACCCGACGGCAGGGCCGTTGTCGCGGAGGAAATCCATGCCCGATTGAAGAGTGGGCAAAATTTCGTCCAGGTAGAGGCTGCGCTCGTCGGCTTCCGCGTCGGCCCAGTCCTGCCCGGACCGGATCAGTGCGATGTTGTCGTGCCCCCGCACTACTACGCGTCCGCCCGCGGCGGGGTCACCGGCGATGACCCGTAGTTCGCCCGAGGCCTGCATCCAGTTGGTCTGGGAGATCGGAAATCGCTCGCGCATCGAACCCCAGTAGCCGTGCTCGTTGATCTCGCCACTGGTGCCGTCCATGACGGCTCCGACCCCGGGGAGGTCGTCTTGGAACGCGTAGAGCGTTTCGAATTGTTCGGCTCGTGGTGCCACGATCTCTCGGAAGAATCCCAATCCGTCCGACAGGCGGTCATCGGACTCCCACCAGGATGCTACTGGAGTCGACTTGCTCCAACGATGTTGGGAAGAAACATCTTTCCAGTATCCGACCACGATCAGGTTCTCGTAGCCCTGGCTGTCGATGTGATGGGTGAGATCGTGGTGTGCCGGTCCGTCCGGCAAGTCGAAGCCGGCGACGATATCCCGCATTGCCTGCAGTGCTGCCGAGCGCTGATCCTCGCCGCGGAACTGCACGCCGAGATAGCCCATCACGACCTGTTGCAATGTGTCGTCTGCGCGCCCTACCCACATGGGAAACGGTGGCGTATAGGTATCCGGAACGCGCCTGGTCAGCGTGCGCGGGCATTGAAGGTGTTCACCGATTGCAGATTCCATGAGTGCTCCATGTGATGTAGGTGGTCGGATCGGGTGCCTGGCACTTGGCAACTCCGTGCCGAAAATCTACGCCCGCTCAGCCGAGCAAACTTGGCCGTCAGCGCCCGATACTTGGCCCACCGTGCCAAGAATTGTGGATAAGCTTCGGCGACAGAATGTTTTGACCACCATGTTGAATGGGCAAGTGTCCGAAGATGTTACAGATCAGCGAGCAGTACTTGTGGGGGCCGCTGCTTGCGACCGGTATCGCCGCGGGCTGATCCCGAACTCCGCCTTGAATGCGCGACTGAAGGCGGCCAGGTCGGCGAATCCCCAGCGGTGAGAAATCTGGGTCAGTGACCGTTCTGGTCCGTGGCGCTGGACGATCTCACGACGGCATCCGTCGAGTCGACGGATGCGAATCGAACGCGACACCGTAGTGCCATGCTCGGCGAAGGTTCTGTGCAATTGCCGAATGGAGACCTTGACTGTTCCCGCGATGTCCACCGGAGACAGGGACGGATCCGCGATGCGAGTATCGATGACCGACAGAGCGGATTCGTACAGGCCGGTTCGTCGCGAGATCGTCGGGCGCGCTGTGGCGTGAAGTACCGACTTGACCAGGCTGCCGATCTCGTTGACGACTTCCTCTTCGTCTCCGCTCGCGTCTGACGTCATACGGACGGAAGCAAGATCGTGAAGAAAGCGACCCAGAAGCCCACTCAGGCCGGCATGTCCGTCGAACGCAATGGCGGTCAAACTGGTGACCTCGGCCTCGGTGAGCGACAGATATGACCGGGGCCAGGTGAACACCTCGAGTCCCCAGATGCCGTCGTGGGCATGGCCCTCGATCTGCCAATCGAAGGGGCGCGTGGTGTCGTACAGGACGTAGTCGCCCCGTCGCAGCACGCATTCACGGTCGTCTTGGCGCACTACAGCGCTACCACGACGAATCATCCCGATCTGCAGATAGTCCGCACTGTCGCTCTTGATCAGGCTGTTGCTACGGACTATTCGTTGTTCCATTGACTGAACTGCGGACACCCGCACGTGGGCGAGTTGCGCCGAGCGGACGGCCCCGCTGAACCGATCGCTGTCTTCGATATCGGAGATGTCGAGCGCGACAAAATGCTCGCGTAGCAAGTCTGCCCAGTCGCCCGTGAGCGTCGTGCGTGTGGGCTGGGAGAAGCCGGATCGCGCGAGCATTGCAGGGCGCCTCCTCGCAGAAAGTCGAAGTTCTCGGGTGCTCGATGGTCAGAGAGTAATCCCCGCACATCGGACATGTCGATAGGAATCGACACGTCATCGGGTCGGGAAGAATTTGTTTGCCATACAAACAATGGCGAGTTATTGTTTGTATGGCAAACAAGTAGGAGTTCGCAATGGTCACCGAGGCAGTTCCCGCCGCGCGTGCGACGCGTGAGTCGGGTAAGCAGACGCGTCTGGCGCTGTTCAACGCCGCTACCGAGCTCTTTCTCGAGCACGGCGACAGCGTCTCCATCGCGCAGATCTGCACCGCCGCCGGCGCCCATCCCAACCAGGTGACCTACTACTACGGCTCCAAAGAGAAGCTCTTCGTCGAGGTGGCATGCGCGGCCGTTCTGCGCGCAGGCAAGCGCGCCGAGGTCGATGCAGCCGACGCCGACACGGTCGGCGACTACACCGAGAAGCTGGTCGGATCCCTCCTGGGCTCGGGGGCTCCCAGCGTCGAACTCTTCGTCGAAGCGATGATGATGACGGGTCGTCGTGGTGAACTCCGCGACCTGATCTCCGAAACGCTTCGCACTCTGCATTCCTCGGGCGAAACCGCCCTCCTCCGTACTTTGGTCCGCACCGGCTGGCAGCTGCGCGCGGGCATCGACGTCGAGTCCAAGGCCTTCTGGTCTGCGATCTTCGGCCTCGTCATCCAGAAGACTGCCACCGGCGAGAGCTTCGGCTACTCCCTCGAGGAGGCGGTTGCCGTCATCTTCGCCACCCTCCAGATACCCGACGCCGTACTCAACAGCTCGATGGAATGAACTCTCTTCGAGCGTGATTCTCCGACAAGGACTTCGATGAACATCGTTCGTGTATTCGACAGCAACGTCACCAAGACCCCGGACAAACCCTTTCTGATCGCAGGCGGTCACGATCACACGTACTCCCAGGTTCAGGACGGAAGTCGCCGTGTCGCAGGCTATTTGCAGTCGCTAGGCGTGCAGCCGGGCGACCGCGTCGCGCTGATGTGTTACAATACTCCGGGATTCGTGTACGCGATGCTCGGTGCCTGGCGCTTGGGCGCCGTCGTGGTCCCCATCAATCACAAGATGCAAACGCCCGAAGTTGCCTACGTGCTGGAGCACGCGAAGGTGTCCGTGTGCGTCTTCGACGGTGAGTTGTCACCAGTTGTCGGTCGATTGGAGACAACAGCCAAACTGGTCAGCACAGACTCTGTCGCAGACGGTTTCGACTTCTTCGACGACGCCATCACCCGCCAGGAGGGCGTGGACGGTATCGACATCGACGAGAACGATCCGGCCGAGATCCTCTACACCTCGGGAACTACCGGTTCGCCCAAGGGCTGCGTCCACAGTCACCGCAACGTGGTCGGCGTTGCGGTCACGGCGGCCCTCGCCGTGTCGACGACTCGAGACGAGCGACTGCTCATGGCCGTCCCGATCTGGCATGCTTCCCCGCTCAACAACTGGTTCATGTCCACGCTCTACATGGGCGGAACCGTCGTGCTGCTGCGCGAGTACCATCCCGTCAAGTTCCTGGAAACTGTTCAGGAACAACGCATTACCCTCTGCTTCGGACCGCCGGTCATCTACACCACCGCGCTCAACCTGGTGCCGAACTTCGCCGACTACAACCTCGGTAGCGTTCGCGCATGGCTGTACGGCGGTGGACCGATCGGTGCGGATGTCGCTCGGCGACTGGTGGAGTCGTACGGCACCACCGAATTCCGGCAGGTATACGGCATGACCGAGACTGGACCCGTGGGCACTGTTCTGTACCCCGAAGAGCAGTTGAGCAAGGCGGGATCGATCGGGCGCGTCGCGCTGGCCGGCGTCGACCTGCGCCTGGTTGCCGATGACGGCACCGACGCGGAGCCCGGTCAGATCGGTGAGATCTGGCTGCGCGCCGACACCGTCATGCAGGGCTACCTCGACGACCCTGCTGCCACCAAGGCTGCCTTCGCCGACGAAGGTTGGTATCGCACCGGCGATCTGGCGCGCAAGGATGCGGACGGCTACCTCTTCATCGTCGATCGCGCGAAGGACATGATCATCACGGGCGGCGAGAACGTCTACTCCAAAGAGGTCGAGGACGTGATCTCCGGGCACCCGGACGTTGTCGACGTCGCCGTTGTCGGAAAACCCAACGAAGAGTGGGGCGAGACCGTCGTCGCACACGTGGTCTGGCGCGAACCGGATGTCATCAGCGCCGACGACATCAAGGACTACCTCTCGGACAAGTTAGCGCGCTACAAGATTCCGCGTGAAGTGGTGTTCGCGACCGTTCTTCCGCGTACGCCGACCGGCAAGATCCAGAAGCATCTCATCCGCGCAGCGAGCTGAAAGGCCTGTCATGACTGATATTTCCGAGAACACCGTTATTTCCGAGAAGATCGTCACCCACCCCGCTCCGCATCGCACCCACGCTGTGCTCAACCAGTCGGTACCGCGCACGGATGTCAACGAGTTCCAGCTCGATACGGTGCTCGTCGAAGGCGTCGCGCGCCACGACGCCGATTGGTCCACCAGTGAACTCACCGACATCGGTGAACTGGTCGGCAGTGCCGGGTTCCAGCACGACGCCGAGCTGGCCAACACGGTGATCCCCGAATTGAAGACTTTCGATCGCTGGGGAAACCGCATCGACGAGGTCGAATACCATCCGTCGTACCACCGGATCATTTCTGCCGCAGTTGCCCACGGTGCCCATACTTCTGCTTGGGCCGATCCGAAGCCGGGTGCCAACGTGGCTCGGGCCGCGGCATTCATGCTCTTCTCCCAGGTCGAGCCGGGCCATGCATGCCCCATCTCCATGACGCACGCCGTGATCCCCTCACTCGAATTGCAGCCGGACGTGGCCGCCATCTGGACCCCGCGTGCGCTTTCGCGGAGCTACACGCCCGAATTGGATGCTCCGGGAAAGGCATCCGCGATCTTCGGAATGTCGATGACGGAGAAGCAGGGTGGCTCCGACGTGCGAGCCAACACGACCATCGCCAAGCCGGCCGGCCGCGGCGGGCCGGGTGCGGACTACCTGCTCACCGGACACAAGTGGTTCTGCTCCGCGCCGATGTCCGACGCATTCCTGGTTCTCGCTCAGGCCGAAGGTGCTGCCGGCGAGGGACTTTCCTGCTTCCTTCTCCCCCGCATCCTGCCCGACGGAACACGCAATGTCTTCCGCATCCAGCGTCTGAAGAACAAGCTGGGCAACAAGTCCAACGCATCGTCCGAGATCGAACTCGACGGCACCGTCGGCACCATGATCGGTGAACCGGGCCGCGGTGTGCGGACCATCATCGAAATGGTGTCTCAGACGCGACTCGACTGCATCCTCGGCAGCACGGCAGGTATGCGTCAGTCGGTGGCCGAAGCAGTGTGGCATGCACGGCACCGCAGTGCTTTTGGTGCCGTCCTCGCTGATCAGCCGGCAATGACGTCGGTGCTTGCCGATCTGGCTCTCGAATCCGAGGCCGCAACCATCACCGCCCTGCGATTGGCGCGCGCCCAGGACGAGGACGCGGACGAGCAGGAGAAGGCCTTCCGCCGACTCGCGACGGCCGTTGCGAAGTACTGGATCTGCAAGCGCGGTCCGCACCACTCCTACGAAGCCCTCGAATGCCTGGGCGGCAACGGTTACACCGAGGACTTCCCGCTCGCCCGTCGTTACCGTGAGCAGCCCGTCATGGCCGTGTGGGAGGGGTCGGGCAACGTCATCGCGCTCGACGTCCTGCGCGCGATGACCCGTGAACCGGATTCCGTTGCCGCCTTCGACCACGAGGTCAACCTCGCTCGCGGCAACAACCCGGTCCTCGATCAGCACCTCGATCGGGTAAGGCGCCAACTCGGTGAGCTCGCCACGATGCCGCCTGCCGACGCGCAGTTCCGCGCTCGGACCGTCGTCGAGGCAATGGCTTTGGCGCTGCAGGCGTCATTGATGGTTCGCCACTCCCCGGCCGCTTCGTCCGATGCGTTCATTGCCGCTCGCCTCGGTGCCGATCGTGGTCACGAGTACGGAACTCTGCCTGTGGGAACTGATTTCGCGGGAATCCTCGCCAGGGCCTAAGGCTGCTCTCTCAGCACCCGAGTGACGGTGTGTACTGCCGGCGTCGGATTGTTCGGTCGCCACGTCATTGCGATTTTCAGCGTGGGCGTGGCCCCGGCGATCGGCAGGTACACGACCCCGTCCATGGACAGATGCGCCGTCGACTCCACGACGACGGCGATCCCGACCCCCGCTCCGACCATGGCCAGCAGGCTGTACGGATCGGGGGCTTCGTGCGCGACGATGGGCGTGAAACCCGCTGTGGCGCAAAAGGACAATGTCGCATCGCGCACCACCGAGCCGTGCTCGGCGGGATACATCACGAATCTCTCGGTCGCGAGGTCTTCCGGTGACACCGAGTCATGGGTACTGAGGTGATGCCGGGCCGGAACCGCGACCATCAAGGTTTCCTCCCGCACCGTGTGAGTCTCGAATCCGCGCGGAATGGGCAGACCGACTATGCCCATGTCGAGGGTTCCGCGTCGGAGAGCGTCGAGCACCTCACCCGAATACATCTGCGGCCGTAAATCCAGTTCGATTCCCGGATGGGAGTCCGCCAACGATCGTGTGAGGGCCGAAAGCACCGTGTAGCCGCCAGTACCGCCGAAACCTACTGTGACACGGCCAGTTTCCCCGGTCGACGCGGCCGAAGCGATATCTCGTACGACGGCTAGCTGCGCTTCGATGATCCGTGCTGGCGTGACCAAGGCTTCGCCGGCGGCGGTCAACTGCACTGATCTGGTGGTCCGGACGAAAAGGTCGGTTCCGAGTTCGCGCTCGAGCGCCCGAATGGTTTGGCTGAGCGGGGACTGCCCGATGTGGAGTCGCTCGGCAGCGCGGCCGAAGTGAAGTTCGTCGGCGACTGCGAGAAACGCGCGCAGTTGACGCAGTTCCACGTCGCTACTCCCGTCATTCATTATGTGGTTTGCCCACATAAATGAGTCGAACTAAGTCTTGGACTCTACATGGATTTCGGACGATAGTGATTCACGCCTCACATTGCATCCTTGGTGATGCTCGACGCGAGAATCAGGGAGAACCGTGGATCAAAACCCAGGTCACGACACCAATCCGCCCGCATACAGCACCGAGCAAGCGCGCAAGGCCGGAATTACTGCGTTTGTCGGAACGACTATCGAATGGTTCGACTTCTACATCTACGGAACCGCATCCGCTTTGGTACTCGGCCCACTTTTCTTCCCGGACGCGTCGCCGGCTGTGGGAACACTCGCAGCCTTCGCGACTTTTGCCGTGGGATTCGTGGCTCGCCCGGTCGGCGGAGTGGTCTTCGGTCATTTCGGAGACAAGTTCGGCCGCAAGAACGCCGTGGTCATCACCCTCGCGTTGATGGGGTTGGGAACTGTCGGTGTCGGCCTCCTGCCCACGTATGCCCAGATCGGGATCTGGGCGCCGATACTGCTTGTTGCACTTCGTGTTCTCCAGGGCATTGCCATGGGTG
Source organism: Rhodococcus sp. IEGM 1409 (assembly GCF_030056735.1). GTDB lineage: Bacteria > Actinomycetota > Actinomycetes > Mycobacteriales > Mycobacteriaceae > Rhodococcus_F. The sequence continues at coordinate 36,722 of NZ_JASHKN010000007.1, read as the reverse complement.
GCGAATGGGGTGGTGCCGTACTGATTGCCACCGAGTTCGCTCCCCCGAAGAAGAAGGTGCTCTACGGCGCGTTTGCGCAGCAGGGTTCGCCGGTCGGCAATCTGCTCGCGACGTTGGCATTCCTAGGCCTGACCCTGATGTCGGATTCCGTGTTCGAGTCGTGGGGTTGGCGCCTGCCGTTCCTCGGATCCGCAGCGTTGGTCATCGTCGCCCTCTACATCAGACTGCACATCTCCGAGACGCCCGAGATGAAGAAGGCCGTTGCAGCACAAGAACGTACACGGATGCCGCTGGTAGAGGTTCTTCGTTCGCATCCCGTCGAACTTGCTCTCGGCGTCGGCGCCGTGGTTGCCGGCGTCGCCATCACGTACGTCAAGACGACCTTTGCGCTCTCTTGGGCGACAACGGATCTCGGATTCGAGCGCAGCGACTTCCTCCTCGTGATCACCGTGGCACTGGTAGCCCAGACACTCGTACAACCTTTCGGCGCTGTGCTGGCCACGCGAATCGATCCGTCGAAAGCTGTCCGTTGGATGCTGCTACCGGAACTCGTGCTCCTACCGCTGATGTTCCTGCTGGTTCAGACCGGCTCCGTCCCCTTGGCGATTCTGGGTATGGTCCTCGCGACGGCACCTCACGCAATGTATTACGCCGCGCTGGCCGGCATTCTGGCGCAGATATTCCCCACAAACGTTCGGTATACGGGCATCTCCCTGTCGTACCAACTTTCGACGGCCGTATTCGCCGGAACGGCCCCGATGGTCAGCCAGTATCTGCTGACGCGAACCAACTCGATCTGGCCGGTCGTGGCTCTTGGGCTCGTCTATGTCGTTCTCTCCCTTGTCTGTATGACGGCTTTACTGCGCAGAAGTGCGCTGTACTCGCAAGCTCCGGGACCCGAGGCGATGGACTCCTCGAACATGACCGACGCATCCACCCTGAAAGGCGTTGACCACTGATGAACTTTGCACACACCGACCCCGCTCTGAAAGCGGTAGTGGACAGATGGACCGTCGGGGCGGACCGGGAGACGTTGAACGGCTTGCTCGACCGACTGGGCCGAGATGCAGCCGGCCGGTTGTCCGAGCTTGCCGACATCGCAGACCAGAACCCGCCTGTGCTGCAGCAGTTCGACAAGGCTGGTGATCGCGTTGACCGCATCTCCTACCACCCGGCCTACCTGGAACTGTGCCGGGCGGCGTACAGCGAGTACGGCCTGTCCGCGATGTCGCACCGAAAAGGGTTGCACGGATGGGACTCCGTGCCCTCTCCACTCGCGAAGTACCTCGCGTCGTACATCTTCGTGCAGGCAGAGTTCGGGCTTGCTTGCCCGGTGTCGATGACCGATGCGGCTGCGCGAACCCTGCGTATGTTCGGTGATCCAGTGGTGTTCTCGCCCTGGATCGACGCGTTGACGTCGACGGGCCCCGAGCATGCGAAGACCGGTGCGATGTTCATGACCGAGATACAGGCCGGCACCGATATCGCCTGCACCGAAACGCGTGCCGAGCGCGACGGTGACGGATGGGTCCTCACCGGCAAGAAGTGGTTCGCCTCCAACCCTGACGCCGATGTCGTCATCACCCTCGCACGATTCCCAGGCGGACAGGATGGTTCGACGCGTGGAGTCGGAATGTTCATGGTTCCCAAGACTTTGGTATCCGGCGAACGCAACAACATCACGATCGATCGACTCAAGGACAAGCTGGGCACGCGCTCCATGCCCAGCGGCGAGGTGACACTCAACCGCGCGCACGCACTCCAGGTCGGTGAACTCGATCGAGGGTTCCGCCAGATGGCGGAGATGGTCAACACGTCGCGGTTGTCCAATGCGATGAGGTCGAGCGCTCTCATGCGCCGAGCAGTCCGCGAAGCCGTCGAACATTCGAAGAGTCGAGTCGTGTTCGGTAAGAAGCTCTTCGATCAGCCGCTGATGCGGGCGACCCTTCTTCCGCTTGCGCTCGACGCCGAGGCCTCGCTGGCTCTGGTCGCGTACAGCGCGCAGTGTCTTCAGGCTGCAGACGGCGGTGACGATCAGGCGCGAGCACTGATCAGGGTGCTGACGCCGATCGCCAAACACTTTGTCTGCAAACGTGCACGGGTGGTCACCGGTGAAGCGATGGAGGTACGCGGTGGCAACGGCTACATCGAGGAATGGGTCAACGCGCGGCTCGTGCGGGACGCCCACCTCGGCTCGATCTGGGAGGGCTCGAGCAATGTCATTGCGCTGGATGTACTTCGGTGCCTACGCAAGTTCGGCTCGCACCGCGCGGTCGCGGGAGCGATGACGGACATCCTGTCCAGCGTCGGACCTGACTGTGACGCCGGTGCCGGAGTTCTGTTGCGGCGCTGGGAGGAACTGGCCGAGGAGGGAGATCGTCTGATCGCCGGATCTGACGATGCCGCCCAGGCTGCCAGTGCAAAATATGCCGACGAGTTGGCTCGTACCGTCATGGCGACCTTGCTTTTCGACCTTGCTGATCACGGCATCCGAGAAGGTTACGGGTACCGGTCACTGCTGGTGGCGAACTCCTACCTGGCAGGTCTTGCCGGGAAGGTGCCGTCGGCTGCGCTCGGCAATCTTGACGTGATTACCGATGGCGGCGACGTGGAGTTGGATGACGCACGTGACGTCGTAGTCGAGTTCCTCTCTGTGGCAGGAGTTCACCGGTGAATTCTCCACAAGGCCCCGTACCGCTCGCCGGTGTCCGTGTTCTCGATCTGTCGAAGATCCTTGCCGGACCGTACGCAACCATGTCGCTTGCCGATCTCGGAGCGGACGTCACCAAAATCGAGCACCCCGAGGGCGGCGACCCCACACGTTCGTGGGGACCGCCCTTCGTCGGGGTCGATGCCGCCTACTACCTCGCGATCAACCGCGGCAAGAAGTCGGTCACGATCGACCTCAAGTCCACCGAAGGACAGGAGATCATCCACCGCATGCTCGAAGAGACCGACGTGGTCGTGGAGAACTTCAAGCCGGGCAGTGGATTACAGAAGATCTTCGACTACCAGGCACTGTCCGAGCGATACCCACATCTGATCACCCTGCACATCTCTGCATTCGGTGAGGAAGGGCCGTTGCGCGACGAACCGGGGTACGACATGATCGCGCAAGCCGCGGGTGGGCTCATGTCGCTCACCGGTGAAGCGGGTGGCGCTCCGATGAAGTCCGGATTTGCGTTGGGGGACTTGGGTGCAGCGCTGTTCGGACTGGTCGGGGTGCTGGCTGCATTGGTCGAGCGAGGCCGGACCGGACGTGGACAGTACGTGACCACGTCCCTGTACGAGTGCCAACTCGCCATGCACGTGAACTGGGCGACCAGCTACTTCGCCACCGGTGAGCGCCCTACGGCGTTGGGCTCCGGTCACCCGAATCTTGCCCCCTACCAAGCATTTCCTGCCAGCGACGGGTACTTCGTCATCGCCGTCGGCAACGACGCGATGTGGGCGTCGCTGTGCGAGGCCATCGGTCGAGGCGAACTCGTCACCGATCCTCGCTTTGTGCACAACCGCGAGCGGGTGGAGAACCGCGAAAGTCTGGAACGAGAACTCACCAGTGCCTTCGCGTCCGGAACCGTCGAACACTGGTGCGCTCTTCTCACCGATCGCGCTGTGCCGGTTTCACCGATACGCCACCTCGACGAGATCTACGCAGATCCCCACACCGCCGCGCTCGGCATGGTCGGGACGGTTGACCATCCGACGCTCGGTCCGTTGAAGCAAGTGGCCTTTCCGGTCAACTTCTCCGGACAGAGGCCGCGCCTGACGTCGGCGCCGCCCGTTCTCGGCGCCGACAACGACGAGGTGCTGGGTACTTCTCAGGCCAACCCGCTCAACGCCGGTGCGGTGTTGTCGTCGCGCCAGCCGATGGCCTCGACAAGCGTCGTCAGGTCGTAGTCAGGTCCGCTGACGCCGACGGTGAAGAGCGAGACGCCGTCGGCGACCAGGTCGGCAGCATTCTCGAGCCCGGGCCACGGCACCGAGTGCTCCACTTCCACCGGGTTCCGGCCCACGTCGGCGCAATGGTCGGAGAGGATGTCCGACTTGCGCAGGTGTGTCTCACGGTCGCCGAAGCTGTGCCAGACGTCGGCGTACTCGGCGACCAGGCGCAGGGTCTTCTTCTCACCGCCACCGCCGATGAGAACCGGGATGTTGCGCGTCGGCGGCGGGTTGCCCTTCGCCAGACGGCCCGTGATGCGGGGGAGGTATTCGCCCAGCAGTTTGAGCCGTGAGCCGGGAGTGCCGAAGTCGTATCCGAACTGGTCGTAGTCCTTCTCGAACCAGCCGGCACCGATACCGAGGATCAGACGACCGCCGCTGATGTGGTCGACGGTTCGCGCCATGTCGGCCAGCAGATCCGGATTGCGGTAGCCGCCGCCGGTGACCAGGGCGCCGATTTCGACGCGTTCGGTCTGCTCGGCCCAGGCTCCGAGCATGGTCCAGCATTCGAAGTGGGCTCCGTCGGGATCGCCGGTCAACGGGTAGAAGTGGTCCCAGTTGAAGACGATGTCCACCCCGGCGTCCTCGGACCGCAAGACGGCGTCGCGTATCAACCCGTAGTCGGGTGCGTGCTGAGGTTGGAGTTGAACACCGATGCGTACCGGACGAGTCATGCCACGCTCCTGACGAGAGGAATGGTTGTCTCCTCCCATCATGGCTGGGTGTGCGCGGTACCGCTACTGCCGCAGTCGGTGACGGTTATGCCTGCTTTGTTCCCACCCCGTTTCGAGCGAACGGTACGTTCGGCGCCTTAGATCGACTGAACGTGCCGTTCGCTCAAGCAGGGCGGGCACAAACAGGGGTGGTCTGCCCACAGCAGACAGGTGGAGGTCCGGCACCGCCGTGCCGGTAGGAATGGATTCATGACTACCGAAGCGCTCACCGATACCGGCTACCGTGACCTGTTGACAGACAGGCTCTTCCGGCAGCGAACCATTCTGCTCACCGGCGAGGTCGACGACGCCATGGCCGAACGCGTGTGTTCGGAACTGGTACTCCTCGCCACCACCGACCCCAAGCGCGACATCGTGCTCTACATCAATTCACCCGGCGGATCGGTGTTTGCCGGTCTGGCGATCTACGACACCATGAAGCTCATCCCCAATGACGTCGTGACGGTCGCGATGGGCTTCGCGGCCAGCATGGGTCAGGTGCTCCTCTGCTCCGGTACACACGGTAAGCGAATCAGCTTGGCGCACAGCCGCATCATGATGCACCAACCTTCGGCCGGTATTGGTGGTACTGCGGTGGACATCGCGATTCAGGCCGAGAGCCTCGAGCTGATGAAGCGTCAATCGCAGGAAATCCTTGCCGCCGAAACGGGCCGGACCGTCGAAGAGATCGAGACCGACAGCGATCGAGACCGCTGGTTCACCGCGGAGCAGGCGCGCGAATACGGAATCGTCGACCGCGTCGTGACGTCCTTCGCCGAGATCGCACCGCAAGCCACCTTCCCCAAGATCGGATTGTGACGTCATGTCCCAGTACACGATTCCCAATGTCATCGAGCGAACACCAACAGGTGAGCGGTCTTTCGACATCTTCAGCAGGTTACTGAACGAGCGCATCGTTTTTCTCGGCACGGAGATCGACGACGGCGTTGCGAACGTCGTGATGGCTCAGATGCTGCATCTGCAGGCCGACAATCCAGATCGCGAAATCGGTTTGTACATCAACTCTCCCGGCGGTTCCACTACCGCGATGCTCGCGATCTACGACACCATGCAGTTCTTGAAACCCACAATTTCCACGTACTGCATGGGGCAAGCGGCGTCGGCTGCTGCAGTGCTTCTGGCCGCCGGTACTCCCGGCCATCGGCATGTTCTCGCCCATTCCCGGGTGTTGCTGCATCAACCGTCGACGCAGGGCAGCGGCACCATCTCGGACCTCGCGCTTCAAGCAGCCGAGATCCTGAGAATCCGGGAGCAGACCGAGGCGATTTTGAGTAAGCACACCGGTCAGAGTGTCGAGCGACTCCGCAAGGACACCGATCGCGACAGGATCTTCACCGCCGACGACGCGATCTCCTACGGACTGGCAGACACCCTCATCGAAGGGAACTGACTAGGCCGCCATCAGGACGGGACCCGAGATCGGTGCGGGAGAGTGCCCGAAGGTGAGGGAGTTGAGTGCAACGATCCTGTTGCCCGCTCGGAAGAGCAGGTGCTCGAGCGGCATCCCGAGCGCTTCGCAGATTGCGCGCAGAATTTCCGACGACGGTTCCTTCTTGCCCCGTTCGACCTCGGACAGGTACTGCTTCGACATCCCGACCTTTGCGGCGACGTCATCCAAGGTTCGGTCCTGATCGCGTCGAACCTCCCGCAACACTCGTCCGTAAGCTTCACGAATCAGTGGGGGTTTGCGCACGGTAACAGCTGGATCGGGATGTTCGGACCCATCCTTGACCAGGACTAATCTGCGCGGCGCATCCATAGGCCGAGTATTCCAGCCGACCGGTTCGTACACCACCGGGTTCGCCGAGGGCTGATAACCGTCAACTTGTCCGGACACCACCGGCAAGGAACATCGCGCGAAGAACGAAGGTCGCCTCGGGCCCGATGATCTCGCCGACCAGGCGCGTATAGCGGTCGACGAACTCGGGTCCGTGGGAAGCCTCGTCGGAGGCGGGGTCGCCGAGGTGGTGCGCGAGTTCGTGCAGGACAACGAATTCGCGCAGTGCCCACCTACCGTCACGGTCGTCCGGAACGGCGATGACGTCATTCGAATAGTGGGCGGCAGCGTTGCCGGCTCGGGAGCGTACGGACACCGAAACGGTTGCGCGAGGCCAGGTCTCCCGTACCCAGTTCAGCCCGAGTAGCTGATCGCAGTACGTCTGTACCGACTCCACGGAGCCGAATTTGCGCTCGACTGGCAGCGTGATGGTGGAACCCATGACCTCGACGCTCCGGAGTCCGCGCTCGTCGGCGCGATCGAACATGGTGCGTACCAACGTCTCTGCCTCGTAGACCGCGCTGCGCTGCGTATCCCTCATGAGTCGAGTTGCCCGCGCACCCTGCCGATCTCCGGAAGGTTACCCAGACGTGCGGAACGCGCTGCCCGATCACCCGCTCGTCGAGCGTGCGAGGAATGCCCGGCACTCGCGCGGCCACCGCCCCGCCACGTCCCGCGTGCCTGGGAGTTGGACGAGTAGTAGTCCTTGAGCTCGATTTCCTTGTTACGCAGCACGAGTGCGGTTTCCGAAGACGACGCAGCAGATTCTGCGATCGCCGCCTTCTCCGTCTCCTGCTTCGTCTCGGCCAACCGAGCGCCGATGCGGGACGCGTACGCCATCTGGAAGTTCAGGCGCGCCGTCACTCCGGCTACCGGCTTGCGAACCTGTGTGCTGACGCGTCGTCGCCCACGAGTTTCGACGACCGTCCGCACGGACGTTTCGTCGCGGTACGCCCCGGAGCGCACGTACGCGTCGGAGTCACGCACCATCTGGAAGAGCAGGCTCGAGTACAGGGCCTCGCACACGTCGATGTCGCCGGTAAAGCCGTAGGCGTAGATGACGGCCGACGTCTGAGCGATGTCGCATTGCACGTCGTTGGCAGCGGCGATCGCGATGAACAACTGGGCATACGTTCGCAGTCCGCGCTTGCCCGGTTCGCCGATGGTGATGAGCCGTTGAGTGGGCGTCGCACGTTTTTCCGAGGATGCGGTGTGCGCACGCGCGACCGCCAGGTCGATGGCGGAACTGGTGGCCAACCGCTGCGCGGCGGCCATGAAGGCTTCACCTTCGTGTGGATTGTCGGTGGACTCCGCTTGGCGAAGCAGCGCACCGATGCGGGTCAGCATCTTCTCCGAACTCACCGTGAAAGACTACGCTCGCGCGCCGACACGGACGTTTATGCTGCTAGCGCACACGCTCACCCTCAACTTGGATCGTCCGGCACGTTCCTGCCGGTAGAAGGGATCAACCCCGTCATGGCTTCAGTGACTTTCGAGAGCACCACCTGCCTGTTCCCCGGATCGAACACTCCGGCAGTGGACAAGCTCGACCTCGAGATCGAGGACGGCGAGTTCCTCGTCCTCGTCGGACCCTCCGGCTGCGGAAAGTCGACAACCCTGCGCATGCTCGCCGGGCTCGAAGACGTCCACAGCGGACGCATCCTCATCGGCGACCGAGACGTCACCGGTCAGGAGCCGAAAGAGCGCGACATCGCGATGGTCTTCCAGAACTACGCGCTGTACCCGCACATGTCGGTGGCCGAGAACATGGGTTTTGCGCTCAAGCTCGCCGGAACCAACAAGACGGAGATCCGTGCTCGCGTCGAAGAGGTCGCGAAGATGCTCGATCTCGAGCCCTATCTCGATCGCAAGCCCAAAGCGCTGTCCGGTGGTCAGCGTCAGCGAGTGGCGATGGGCCGCGCCATCGTCCGCCAGCCGCAGGTCTTCCTGATGGACGAGCCGCTCTCGAACCTCGACGCGAAACTCCGTGTGCAGACGCGTACGCAGATCGCTCAGCTGCAACGACGCCTCGCGACGACGATGGTTTACGTGACCCACGACCAGGTCGAGGCGATGACGATGGGTGACCGCGTCGCCGTCCTCGAAAAGGGAACCCTGCAGCAGTGCGCCTCGCCGCGCGAGCTCTACAACAAGCCCAAGAACGTCTTTGTCGCCGGCTTCATGGGTTCGCCCGCGATGAACCTCTTCACTCTCCCCGTCGTCGACGGCGGCGTGGCCTTCGGCGACGGAATCGTTCCGGTTCCGCGCGAGACGATGAACGGCGTCGTCGAAACCGAGGTTGTTCTGGGTATTCGCCCTGAGCACCTCGAGATCGCTGCCGAAGGTCTGCAGATGGAGGTCGACGTCGTCGAGGAACTCGGCTCGGACGCCTACGTCTACGGCCGGACCACGATCGGTGGACGGTTGCAGCAGATCGTCTCGCGTGGTGACTGGCGCAATCCGCCGCAGAAGGGCGAGCGCGTCAATCTGCGCGTCGACCCCGAGAAGGTGCACATTTTTGCCACCACCGACGGGCGTCGCCTGGGTTAGGCGGACCTGTCAAACGACACATGACCGATTCAGGTTCGGCGTAATACCCACAAGTACGGGTGTCTCGTGCCACAGTAGGGGCCGACGCCGGGAGCCGGCACCCATGGCGCATGCCGTGAGCCGGCTCTCGGTGACCGTCTATTTGTCATACACATACGGGGAGCGAATCCATGGTTCTGAACTCGAAGGCGATGCGCCGCGCTGCAATTGCAGCCACGGCAGCGTCCATGCTGGTATTGGCGGGCTGCTCGTCCGATTCGGACAAGGACAGCGGAACCAGCACCACGGCCGCATCCGGGGGATCGTCCTCGAGCGAAGGCCGCGGACCCATCACGATCGTCGAGGGGCAGGATGCCCTGAACGAGGCGCTCGAAAACATCATCACCGACTGGAATGCCGAGCATCCGGACGAGAAGGTGACGCTCAAGCCGCTGGCCAAGGAAGCCAACGCGCAGGTCGACGACATCACCCAGCGCATGCAGGCCAAGAGCGACGAGTACGACCTCATCGGTGTCGACGTCGTCAACACCGCCCAGTTTGCCGCAAACGGCTGGCTGCTGCCGCTCGAGGGTGACCTCGCGATCGACGAGTCCGGCCTCCTGCCGTCGACCGTCGCTTCGGGCACATACAACGGCAAGCTCTACGCAGCGCCGAAGAACACCAACGCCGCGTTCCTGTACTACCGCAAGGACCTCGTCGAGAAGGCTCCCACCACGTGGGCCGAGCTCAAGGAAAACTGCCCGAAGGCTGTCGAAGCCGGCATCTCCTGCTACATCGGTCAGTTCAAGAACTACGAGGGCCTGACGGTCAACACCACCGAGATCACCAACGCCTTCGACGGCCCGTGGGTCGGCCCGGACGGACTCACCCCGGCCATCGACGACAAGACGAAGGCAGGCGTTCAGTCGATCGTCGACAACTTCGCCGACAACACCATCCCGCAGGAAGCACTGACCTACTCCGAGGGCGAGTCGCAGACCGCATTCGGCGACGGCAAGGCACTCTTCATGCGCACGTGGTCCGGCTTCTCGGTCGACGGTGAGAAGACCTCGGTTGCCGGCAAGTACGGCTACACCGTTCTTCCGGGTGTCGACGGGCCGGGCGCTTCGACGGTCGGCGGCTACAACGTCGGCATCAGCGCGTACTCCGACGCACCGGCCACCGCTCGTGACTTCCTCGAGTTCATGCAGACCCAGAAGTCGCAGACGTACTTCACCGAGGTCGGCGGCGCGCCCGTCCTCTCGGCTGTCTACGACGACCCGGCAGTGCTCGCTCAGTTCCCGTACTTCGCGACCCTGAAGGAAGCACTCGCTACCGCTCAGCCGCGTCCCGTCACGCCGTACTACACGCAGGTGTCGAAGTCGATCTCCGACAACACCTACGCTGCTATTCGCGGCGAGAAGACCGTCGAGCAGGCTTTGGCGGACACCAAGGCCGGCATCGAAACCGCCGGTAACTGATCTACCAGGAGCAATAAGCAATGGCAGTACCGCAGGATCCTTCCGCGGCTGTGCCTACCAACCCCACGGTCGGGGCCGGTTCAACCGGTCCCGACCGTTCGGGCGTTGGTGGGAGACACCGTGCACCGGAACCGCTAGAAGAGCCGTCGGCATCCGAGGCAGCAGGAATTTCCCTGACCAAGGTTCTGCCTGACCTTGCAGCTACTCCACCCCCACCGACCTCGCCTCCGCCGGCGTCGGCTGACAAGCCGAAGAAGCGTCGACGAGTTCCCGTGTGGGCGTTCGTCGCACCGTCACTGATCGTTCTCGCCGTCATCATTCTGTATCCGCTCGGACGAGCGATCTGGATGTCGATGCACAGCGACGGCAAGAAGCTCGATCCCGAGACCGGCATGTTCGTCACCGGCCAGTTCACGTGGTTCGACAACTACAAGAACTGGATCACCCAGTCCTGCAACACCGCCAACGGCTCGATTCCCTGCCCGCCCGGCACACTCGGATCGCAGTTCTGGCAGTCGATCGGAAATACCTTCGGCTTCACCGTCGTCACCGTCCTACTCGAGACGGTGATCGGTCTGTCGATGGCGCTGATCATGGCCAAGACGTTCCGCGGACGCGGTTTGCTCCGCGCCTCCGTGCTGATTCCCTGGGCCATCCCCACGGCCGTCACCGCGAAGCTCTGGTTCTTCATCTTTGCCAACGACGGCATCGCCAACAAGATTCTCGGCACCAACATCTTGTGGACGGCCGATCCCTGGCCGGCACGATTCGCGATCGTCGTCGCCGACGTCTGGAAGACAGCGCCGTTCATGGCGTTGCTGATCCTCGCGGGTCTGCAGATGATTCCCGCCGACGTCTACGAGGCAGCCAAGGTCGACGGCGCGACGGCGTGGCAGCGTTTCCGCATGATCACGCTCCCGCTGGTCAAGCCCGCACTCATGGTGGCGGTGCTCTTCCGCACGATGGACGCTCTGCGGATGTACGACCTGCCCGCGATCATGATGGGATCCAACCCGGCCACCTCCACCATCTCGGTTCTGGTGGTCGATCAGATGCGCGTCGGCGCCAATTCGGCGTCGGCACTGTCCACCATCACGTTCCTCATCATCTTCGCTGTGGCCTTCATCCTGGTCCGATTCCTCGGAGCCAATGCGGTCAGCACGCAGGAAAAGCAGCGGAAGGGGGAGCCGGTATGAACAAGGCACTACGCGGCAAGATCGGCACCTACATCGGCGTCGTACTGATCATCGTGTGGGGACTCGCTCCCTGCTACTGGATGATCGTGACGGCGCTGCGCGACCCGGCGGACACGTTCTCGACGTCGCTGTGGCCCACAAATCTCACGCTGTCCAACTTCACCGCGGCGCTCGATCCCGACGCCAAGGTGAACTTCACTCGTGCACTGATGAACAGCCTCATCATCGCGGGCGCGACCACGCTGATCGCCTTGGTCATCGGCGTGTTCACGGCGTACGCGCTTTCGCGTTTCGATTTCCGTGGCAAATACTTCGTCACCGGAATCATCCTCGGCGCGTCCATGTTTCCGGTCGTCGCACTTGTGACTCCGCTGTTCCAGTTGTTCACCGACATCGGCTGGATCGGCAGCTACAAAGCGTTGATCATCCCGAACATCTCGTTCGTGCTGCCGCTGACGGTCTACACGCTGACGTCGTTCTTCTCAGAACTTCCGTGGGAACTCGAAGAGGCGGCGCGTATCGACGGCGCCACCCGTGGCCAGGCCTTCCGCCTGATCATGTTGCCGCTCGCTGCGCCGGCACTGTTCACCACCGCGATCCTGGCCTTCATTGCAACGGTCAACGAGTATCTGCTCTCGCTCCAACTCTCGAGTGACAAGACTGCGCCCGTCACCGTGGCGATGGCCAAGTTCTCCGGAACGGACCCATTCGTCACGCCGTACACCTCGATCATGGCCGGCGGCACCCTTGTGATGGTCCCGCTGGTCATCATGGTTCTCATCTTCCAGCGACGCATCATCGCCGGTCTCACCGCAGGCGGCGTCAAGTCGTGATGCGGGCTTCGCGCGCACGGTTCCGATGAGGCGGGCTTCGCGCGCCCAGCGAATGGAGCTGATCGCCGGCTTCATCTCGGTCTTCGCCCTCATGGCGTTGATCGGCGCTGTGGTGGCGATAGTCAAGGGCGACCCCGGCGTGATGCCGTCGTTGGTGCTGCTCGGTTGCGTCGTCGCTCTCGGGCTGGCGTTCCGCGGATATCGGAACGCGGTCCGAGCAGAACGTCGCGAGTAGCCAGCCCGGTAGGGTGACATTTCGGTATCGCAGTTGCCGGGAGTTATCTGATCGAGATATCACCCTGGTGGAATGGTGCCGGTAAGTCCGGATCCACGACCGGGAGTGTTGAGTGAGTCCATCGAACAGATCGAGTGCGACGGGTGGCGATCAGTCGTCGGCTCGGTCGGGCAAGTCGGCTAATTCGCCCCGGTCGAGCAAGTCGGCCATGCCCGTGAAGAAGCAGCGCTCGAAGTGGCTGTATGTCCGCCGGACCATCTACGTCCTCGTGCTCCTGATGGTCATCGTGCCCGCGTCGATTTTTGCTGTCGCGTACAGCCGGACCGATGTCCCGCGGCCCTCTGACATGCAGACCAATCAGGTGTCCACCATTTACATGGCAGACGGCACGACGGTGCTGGGCAAAGTTGTGCCGGCGGAGGGAAACCGGACGGAGGTCGCGTTGTCGGCCATCCCGATTCACGTCCGCGATTCGGTGCTCTCGGCGGAGGATCGCAACTTCTACACCAACCCCGGCTTCTCGATCTCCGGATTTGCTCGCGCTGCTCGCGACAACGTGATGGGCAAGGAAAGCGCCGGCGGTGGCTCGACGATCACGCAGCAATACGTGAAGAACGTCTTGGTGGGCGACAAGCGCAGTATCGACCGAAAGCTGCGTGAGCTTGTCATCTCCGCGAAGATGGCGCGCGAGTGGTCCAAGGACGACATCCTTGCCGCGTATCTCAACACCATCTACTTCGGCCGCGGTGCGTACGGCATCGCCGCGGCGTCCAACGCGTACTTCGACAAGCCGGTCAGTGAGCTGAGCGTCGAGGAAGGCGCAGTTCTGGCCTCTGTCATCCAGAGCCCGTCGTTCCTGGACCCGGAGACCAATCTGTCCGCGCTGCAAGCACGCTGGGACTACGTTCTCAACGGCATGGTCGAACTGGGCAGCCTGACCAAGACGGATCGCGACGCGATGCAGTTCCCTGCCGTCGCCCCCGCCAATCGGCCGACCGATCTGAACCAAGCGCCCGGACCCGAAGGTCACATCAAGACCCAGGTGCTCAAGGAACTGGCCGAGGCCGGTATCAGCGATCAGACGCTGAACACCGCTGGTCTGCAGATCACGACAACCATCGACCCGGTTGCGCAGGAAGCTGCGCTGAACGCGGTCAGGCGGAATCTCGAAGGCGAGCCGGAAGACCTGCGGACCGCCGTTGTGTCGATCGACCCGAAGACCGGTGGCGTCGACGCCTACTACGGCGGGGACGACGGAGCCGGATTCGACTACGCCCAGGCGCCGTTGCAGACCGGTTCCGCGTTCAAGGTCTTCGGCTTGGTCGCGGCGTTGATGGAAGACATTCCGCTGTCCGCACGGTTCGACAGTTCACCGCTCACGATCAACGGTGTGACGATCGGAAACGTCGGCGGCGAGTCCTGTGGCCGCTGCACCATCGCCGAGGCACTCAAGCGCTCGCTGAACACCAGCTTCTACCGGTTGATGCTCTCGATGGAGAACGGCCCCCAGAAGATCGCCGACGCCGCTCACCTGGCCGGGCTACCCGAACGCATTCCCGGACTCGACTACCCGACGCTCACGCAAGAAGGTAGTCCGCCGGAGAACGGAATCGTGCTCGGCCAGTATCAGTCTCGCGTCATCGACATGGCGTCCGCGTATGCGACGCTCGCCAACTCAGGCGTGTACCAGCAGCCGCACTTCATCCAGAAGGTCGTGACGGCCGAAGGTGAAGTCCTGCTCGATCGCCCGGTGTCTCCCGGTGAGCGTCGTCTCGATGCGGCTGTTGCGGACAACATCACGCAGGCGATGCTGCCGATCGCGTCGTACTCGAACGGTCACGCGCTTGCCGGTGGACGCCCGTCTGCCGCCAAGACCGGCACCGCGCAGCTCGGTGACACGGGCCAGAACAAGGATGCGTGGATGGTCGGTTACACGCCGTCGCTGTCTACTGCGGTATGGATCGGAACCTCCGACGCGCAAGCCATTACCAACTCCTACGGCGGCTTGATCTACGGCTCCGGAGTGCCTGCCGATATTTGGAAGAGCACGATGGACGGCGCGTTGAAGGGTTCCGACTGGGAGAGCTTCCCGTGGCCGGACCCGATCGGTGGTCAGGCCGGTGTCCCCGCCAACTCCGGCGTGACCTCAGGTGACGGGACGGGTACGCCCACGACGGGCGCGGCCGCTCCTCCAGCACCCATCGAGGTGCCGGGCCTACCGCCGATCGAAGTGCCGCAGGTTCCCCAGTTGCCGCGTCAGATCGAGATCCTGCCTGGCATCGTCATCCCGCTACCGGGCTGACAAGCAGCGCTCGATTTTCCGGCTCTCAGGCCTGATCGTCGAAGAGGCCGAGTTGCGTCGGCGCCGCGTCCTTGGCGGGAAGCACGACGACGCGCAGTCCGCGCCTGAGGTTGCGGATCGCGTGCGTCCAGGCGCGCTTCTCGCCCGCACACAGGTCGGTGTCGTCGTCCTTGCGCCGAATGGACTCGGTCAACGCCTCGTGCCACGCCGTCTCCTGCTCCTGACTGATCCGCAGGTAGTCGAGAATGGTGTCGCGGTCGTGCTCACAGATCACGGCAACCTCTTCGGCGCTGAGCTCACCCGTTCCGTCGGCGTCGAGTTCGAGGAGGGCCATGAGTGCCGGGGGAAATTCGTGGCACTCGTGTGACTCGTATTCGGCACCGGGATCTTCGTGCTCGGAGGCCATCCCGTCGTTGAGGGCGGTGTCTCCAGTTGCGCGGATGGGTTGCCCGCCCAGTTCTTCGGCGAGTTCGTCCGATGCTTCGGCCAACTCTGCAAACGAGCGCAGAGCCCGCAGCAGGTGCTCGGCGACGAAGGGTGCACCGTCCACGCGGACCACGCCGAGCACACTCTGTTCGACGAGAATGAGCTTGATGGTCGGCCACTGCCGATTGAGCTGTGCAAGAACAACAGCAGCGTTGTCGAGGTTCTCGACCGAATGCACGACCCGCGAGAACACCTCCACGTACTCGTCGTCCTCGAGGACGCGCACATAGGTGACCTGCTCACCGCGGACCAACGGGATGTCGCCGTCGTCGTCACGCTTGGGTGGATGACCGAGGAGGCGTTCGACGGCCCCGTCGACCAGGATCCGCAGCATGTCGCCCGAACCCGAGGGAGCGTGCGACGGCGTCGTGGCGAAGGCCGGCGTCGACTCGCGCCCACTGGTGCTGGCGCGCAGGAACGACGGGTGCGCAATGCTCCACATCTCGCGGAAGACGCGCAGTACCTTCGTCACCAGTTCCTCGGGTTGAGCGCGGTCGACGTCGATGTAGAAGGACATGGACCCGTTGCCCTCGGGTTCGTGCTCGCACAGGTCCGGAGCGTTGAACCCCATGTCGAGCAACGTTGTGTGGTCTTCCGGTTCGAGCATCCGCAGGGGATGCAGAAACCTGTTGGACGGAACTTCGCAGCGCACGGAGGTCTGGTTCCACGCGAAGAACTGGATGCATGCGGGTGCGTCGGCCAGTTCGTCCATGCTGTCGTAATGCGACTCCACCACGAGGGTGTCGTCGTCCTCCATCACGGAGATGTAGCGAGCGAGATGAGTCTCGAAAGTAGTCCAGGCACTCAGGATTTCCAGATCGAAAGTATTGTCCGACATCGTCGCTCCTCTGGTCCGGGGGTGCATGGGGCCCTACCCGACGACTCGCCGAAACCCCTGCTTTTCAAACCGCGCCTACGACGTTAGTCGTGGGGTCCGACAGTGCCGATGTTCATAGGCTCCGACGTGACCGTGTTCCTGGTCAGGGGATTATCTTCCGAGCTTGCAGATTGGCGAAGATGTCCAGGAACATCGCTTCGGTGTCGACGTGGCGGTGGAATCCGAACCGCCGAGCTTTGGATCCGTCAGCGAAAAAGTCGTAGTCCCATCCGAATACGAAGTCACCGAACCCCCAGGACGAGACATCGGAATACGGGGTCCGAGCAAGATGATGTTCCTCGACGAGTTCATCCCACACCGACTCCTTGTCCGCCATTGCGACATCGAGGGACATCGGGAGCGGAGGTGCGACGTCCATGTCGAAGAAGGCTGCGATCTTCGGCCACATTTCCTGCCAGCGGAACAGGTCGCCGTTGTTGATGTTGAATGCCTGATTTGCGCACTCGGGATTGGTAGCGGCCCAGACCGTTGCTTCGGCCAGGAGTCCGGCGTCGGTCATTTCGATCAAGCTGGTGTAGGCGCCGGGTTTGCCGGGGAATCGGAGAGGGACACCCAGCTTCTTCGAGATGGTTGCGTAGACGGCGATGACCATCGCGAGGTTCATCGGGTTTCCCAATGCGAATCCGGAGACCACGGAGGGTCTGATCGCCGACCACGTCCATGCCTTGCCGAGCTGCCTGCGTTCGAGGAACTGCTGTTGGTCGACGTTGAACTCGGGTGGCATGTGCGGTGGATCGCTCTCACGAGCGGGAGTTTTGAACGGTCCGAGATGTGCCCCGTAAACCTTGTAGCCCTGCATCAGGCTGACGTGCTCGAGTCCGCCGGCAACGGGTTCGATTGCGTCGAGAGTGTTGACCAGCATCGCCAGGTTGGGCGGAACGAGCTCGGCCCACGTCGGGCGGTCTTGATAGGCGGCGTAGAAGACGTGGGTGACGGCGTCCAGTCCGCTCAGCGCTGCCGCGGTCTGGGAAGGATCGAGCAGGTCGACTGCGATGTGTTCGACCCGGTCGGTGTCCGTGCCGCCTCGGCGCGAGAGCCCGATGATCTTCCATTCGCCGGTCGACTCGAGGTGATCGATCAAGTTTCCACCGATCACACCTCGGGCTCCGACCACGAGTGCCACTTTGTCGTGCTGCACCATTCCAACCTCCCATTGGCATATCGCGATGTTGCGATATGAGAAGTGAACCACATATATCGGGATTTCGCGATCTAGCGGTATGCTCACGCACATGGAAGACGCAACAACCGAGTGGGAAACGGCGTTCAAGGCGCTGGCCAACCCGATGCGTGTGCAAATCCTGCAGTGGTTGAAAGACCCGGGAAGCTTTCCCCCTCAGCTCGAGCCTGCCGAGGAGGTCGGAGTGTGCCTCAAGCACATTCAGGCGCGGGCGAAGGTATCGCAATCGACTGCGTCTCAGTACATGGCCGCACTCCAGGCTGCGGATCTGGTGACCACCACACGAATCGGCCAGTGGAGGCACTACAAACGAAACGAGCAACAGATCGAGAAGCTTGCTGCATTCATCAGGCAGGGTTTGTAGATACCATCACCTGACCGATCCCTCCAGGGCTGCAGACGTTGTGGCAAAACCTCACATCGCCGGAGCCGTCGGTATGTGCACTGTGGTCGTTTCTCGACTCACTCGCTGTCTTTACGCTCGGCAGAGGAGTCTGGCGAGGAAAGGCGTGCGATGAGTCGTGAGAGCTGGGTGGGCCGCGATGCTCGATCCATCGCCGAGTCCGTGCAGTCGGGTCAGGTGTCGGCGCGGACCGTCGTCGAACACCATCTCGCACGGGTCGACGAATGCAACGGCGAACTCAACGCACTGGTCACCGTGTGCACCGAGGAGGCTCGCGCGGCCTCGGACGCCCTGGACGAGCGACGCCTTCTCGGCGAGACGATCGGCCCCCTTGCCGGGGTTCCGTTCACGGTCAAGGACCTGATCGCCACTGCCGGCGTGCGCACCACTGCGGGTTCTCGCACTCTTGCGGACAACGTCCCGACCGTCGACGCCCCGGCCGTTGCGGCGTTCAAGGCTGCCGGCGCAATTCTGATCGGCAAGACCAACACCCCGGAATTCGGCGCGTGCGGCCTGACTCGAAACGAACTGTTCGGAACCACGGCCAGTCCGGTGCGACCGGACGGCGTCGTCCGGTCCCCCGGTGGATCGAGTGGCGGCGAGTCCGCGTCGGTTGCTGCCGGAATGAGCGTGCTCGGACTCGGTACGGATTTTGGTGGTTCGGTGCGTTGGCCCGCCCACTGCACCGGGCTCACTTCGGTTCGCCCGACGCTCGGACGTGTCGATCCGGAAGGTCAGTATCCAGGCGTGCTTTCGGATGGGCGGTTGCTCGCCAACCCCACAACGATGCACGGCACGATCCAGACCATCGGCCCACTGGCCCGCAACCTCGGTGATGCGGCGCTTGCGCTGCGCGTTCTGTCGATGCCGCATCTCGCGTGGACCGAGCCTGCCTCGGTCGACGTCGACGACCTCGACATCCGCTGGGCGCCCGGCGAGGGAACCATGCCCGTCGACGAAAAAATCCTGGCGGCGGTTCGGACGGCGGCGATCAGTCTGGACGCGAGCGAGTACGACGGTCTGGCCCTGTCGCGGGCTAACACGCTTTTCGGTGCGTTGCGATCGGTCGAGACTCACGCGGACATTCATTCTCTCGCCGAAGGTTCAGCGCATTCTTTCGACGCGGACATCACCGCCATGCTTGCGGCAGTGCATGATCGGAGTTCCGCCGAAGTGGAAGCGCTCTGGGCGGATCGTGCGGTGTTGATCAGCGAATTCCTCGGCGAGATGGGCGACGTCCTGATTCTGCCGGTTGCGTCGGTGCTCGCTCCGACGCTCGGTGTGGAGAGCTTCGAGGTGGGTGGTCGCGAACTCACATGGATGGATGCGCTCGCGAGTTGCCGGGCGATCAGTGTGCTCGGTCTGCCGTCGGTGGTGGTTCCGATAGGGCTCTCCCGCAACGGTTTACCGATCGGGGTGCAGGTGGTGGCGCGGCCGTTCCGCGAGCATGTTGCGCTGTCCGTGGCGGCGCGAATCACGTCGAACGCGCAGGCCTTAGTCTGACTTCCATCTTTCGGTTTCGGCTGCGAAACGTGCTGCGTACGAGTCGGCGAGATCGTGAAGCGTGGTGACGCAGTCGCCGTAGTACGTCGGTGCGTGCATGGTGGCCAGAATCCGCGGCTCGAGGTCGGCCAGGGCACGGATCGTGGGTTCGAGATCCGGGGTGAGGCAGGTGGCGTGGCCCAAGTCCTCGGCTTCCAAAGCGGGACCGACGATTTCGTGCTCGGTGGTCGCCGGGTGGTGCCCGAATGCGGTGAAGAGATCTCCGCAGAACAGCGTGGACGTAGTCTCCTCGAACATCAGGCCCGCGTCCCAACCGTGCGGGACGTGCGGGGTGTCGATGTGGCGAACTCGGCGGCTCCCGGTTTCGAGTACATCGCCGTCCTGCAAGGGAAGCGGCGCGCGATCGGCCAGGTCGTTGACCTGAACGAAGCACCCCATCGCGCCGTGGGCCACTTGCGCTTCGGGGGCTGCCGCAAGCCAGGAGTTCATGGATCCGCACTCGTCGGCCTCGACGTGACCGAACGTGATCCATTTCAGGCGGTCGATGTCGATCAACGTCGAGAGTGCGTCGGAAGCCGAGGTGAACAACGCTCTCTGCCCGGTGTGGAAGAGCAGAGGTTCCTCGCCGTCGACGACAAACTGGTTCATCGTGAGGTTCGCTTCGGCCACAAACGTCGACAGTCGATAGATGTCCGGCGCGATTTCGGTGATCGTGGTGGTCATCGCTGTGCTCCGATCAGGGCTGTAGTACTCGTCAAGCTGTCCTCTCCAGCCTTCTCGCCGCCCCGCGCCTGCACAAGGTTCTGGACATGCTCACGGCTCTGCAATAGTTGAGGACGTGTTCGTACTACTACTGACAGGCCCGCCTGGCGCGGGGAAGAGTTCCGTGCTGACCGCACTTCACGATCGACTCGGTGAGGCCGGCGTGAGCAACGCGATGATCGAGGTGGACGAACTCGAGTGCTGCTACCCGCCGCTGGGGACCGAACGGGCAATCGCACACGTCGGGATGCTGTGTGCGTCGTACCGGGAAGCGGGGTACGAACTCCTGTTCCTCACAGCGACCGTCGAAGACGACGACTACGGGCGCGCCCTGCTGGCCGGGACCGGCGCCGAGGGGCACCTGCTGGCACGCCTCGAGGCTGATCAGGATACGTTGCGCACCAGAATCATCGAGCGTGAACCGGCGGGCTGGGCCGGGTTGGACGAATTGGTGGAGGCGTCACAACTGCTGGCCGGTTCGATGCCGTCGCTCGGCGGGGTCGACGTGGTTCTCAGCACCGAAGGGCGCGATCCTGAAAGTGTCGCCGACGACTTGGAAGCCGCTCTGCGGGAACGCTGTCCAGCGCTACTGCTCAGTGCTCAGGGCAGTGACCACTGAAGCGAACATCGTCGACTTGATGGCACCCAGTGTGCCCGGGTTCTTCGGGCCGATCGGTGCAACCAATTCGATCGCCTTGGTAGTCAGGGCGTCGACGGGTGCGGTGAAGTCCACCAAACCGGCTGCGAATGCGTCACTTCCGCCGTATCGCCTACCCGTGGTCATGGCGACGATCGCCGCTGCCGGGCTGAGTTTGGCCTGGATGAGAGCTGCCATTCCTTCGGTGAAAGGGATGTTGATGTCCACCTCCGGGAAACAGTAGTAGCCGCGATCATCGCGCATGACGCGGTAATCGTGCGCGATACCGAGCATTGCGCCCGCTCCGAAGGCGTGGCCGTTGATCGCAGCGACGGTGGGCATGGGGAACGTCAGTATTCGAGCGAACAGCGACTGCACTTGCTGCACATACCAATTTGCCTTGTCGCTGTTCGCGCCCAGCCAGTCGAGGTCGAGTCCGTTGGAGTAGAACTTGCCTGTCGCCGTGGTGACCAGGGCATGCACGCCTTCGCTCAGAGCCTGGTCGAGCAGCTTGTCGACGGAATCGAGCCAATCCGGGGAGAAACGATTTTCGTCCTCGCCGAGATCGAGAACGGCGATCTTGTCTTCGAAGCGAAGAGTTGCGGTCATGATTGGCCTTTCCTGTTGCGGGACTTGGGGAGTGGTGGGTCAAGATGTAGAACCGCTCGAACGGCGGCATCCAACCGCGCGCGTGCTGCTGCGTCGGGGGCTCGCCAACCGTCGGCGCGTTTGGCCGGGTGAATGAGCAGTCCGGTAGGCAGGCCGACAACGCAGGCCTCGATTGCCTCGACGGCTCGGCCGTCTTTGCGGCCCCAGAGCGCGGTCGACAACCGGATGAACAACTCGACCAGAGACCGGTCGAGTTGTGTGAGTTGCTCGGTGATGTCGGCAGGGACGTCGGTGCCGAGCAGTTCGTCGCGCTGGATCGTCAGCAGCAGCAACGCGGATTGTGGGTAGTCGAGAGCGAAGACAGCGGGAACTTCGGCTGCTGCGACGACGGCGGAAACCGCCGAAGTTGGCGACGGGTCGGCGAGTGCGCCGTCCACTCTCGATTGCTGAAGCGCGAGAAATCGCTGCGCGGCACGCAGCCACGCGCTACCGACCAGTCCACTGCGAGAGCCGAATGCGTGGTAGATCGCTCCGTTGGACACACCGGTGGATTCGGAGACAGCCCGGACGGTGACAGCACTCGGCCCGGCAGTGGCGGCAAGTTTTTCGGCAGCGTCGAGCAGCGTGTCGAGGTCGTGAACGCGTGGCCGAGGCATGAACGCACAGTAACAGAGCGTCTGCTCTGTTACTGGTGTGTGGTCAGATCACCGAATTCGCGCGAAGGTCTTCGATCTCCTCCGGACGCAGGCCGAAGTCGGCGAGTACGTCGTCGGCGTCACCGCCGAGAGTCATGGGTGGTGCATTCCTGACGGGAAGAGTCTTGCCGTCCACCCAGAACGGCCCGCGGACAACGGGAATCGACGTCCCGTCGGCACTGTGTGTCTGCTCGACCATCTGCAATGCCTCGACCTGCGGGTCGGAGAACACCTGATCGATCGAATGGATCGGGCCGCAGGGGATTCCGGCACCGCGGATCTCGGCGATCCACTGCGCCGCGCCTTTTGTGGTCAGTAGGTCCTCGAGTTCTTTCGTCAGTTGGTCTCGGTGTGCCAAACGTTCCTTACCGGTGGCATATTCGGCACGGAAGGCGAGGTCGGGGTCGCCGATAACCGAGCACAGCGCGATCCAGTGCTTGTCCGAGCCGGTGGCGATGTTGATCGGGAAGTCCGCGGTGTCGAAAGCGCCGTACGGCGTGATCGTCGGGTGCGTATTGCCGTTCGGCGTCGCAACGCGTCCGGTGCTCAGGTAGTCCTGCGCCTGGAAGGTCATGATCGAGATCGCGGATTCCAGCAACGAGGTCTGCACGCGGTGCCCACGACCGTCGCGTCCGCGCGAGGCCAGTGCCGCTGTGATTCCCAGCGCAGCGTAGATGCCCGAGACGGTGTCGATGATGGGGATACCGACCCGCATCGGGGTCTGTTCCCCGGCGCCGGTGACCGACATCAGCCCGGACATCCCCTGGGCCACCTGGTCGAGTCCGGGCGCGAACTGATCCGGGCCCACCGGGCCGAAACCACTGATGCTCATCACGACGAGCCCCGGATTCTCCTGCTCGAGCGAATCAGGATCGAGCCCCATGTCGGCCAGCACTCCCGGACGGAAGTTCTCGACCAGCACATCCGCGTCGAGGGCGAGGCTGCGGAGCAGTTTCCGTCCGCGTTCACTGCGCATGTCGATGGCGATCGACCGTTTGCCGCGGTTCACGGAAGCGAAGTAGAGGCTTTGATCGCCGTCGAACGGCGGCCACTGACGCGAACTGTCGCCGGAGCCACGGGTTTCGACCTTGACCACGTCGGCGCCGAAGTCGGAGAGTAGTGACGTGCACAGAGGCCCCGCGAGAGCACGGGTGAGGTCGAGAACTTTGATACCGCTGAGTAATTGGTCCATCGGAGAAACCTCGGTTCTGTGGTGTGCAACGTCGCCCACTCGATCCGTCGGCACCATCTGCGTGAGTTACCGCTGCAGTGATCGTCGGAGAGGGGAAGAATGAAGGTCAGGCCTGCTTTCGGCTGGGCTCGGTGACAACACTGGTCGAGAGCGCAAGGTGATGCGACGGCGACATTGCACAACTGCAGGGCCCGGATTTAGGCGCATTGTGTGACAGGAAGGATTGCGGTGGGCCGATACCGTGAACTCTCTACGGACGGCAATGCAAGCGGGAGGCGAGGCGATGCGCGACATTTCCACTCAGCTGGCGCAGTGGCACGCCCGCGGCGAGGATTTTGCACTGGCGACGGTTGTCCGTACCTGGCGATCCTCACCACGCATGCCCGGTGCTTCGATGGCCGTCTCGCGCTCCGGTGAGGTGGTCGGAAGCGTCTCGGGCGGGTGCATCGAGAGTGCCCTGTACGAGATCGCCCAGGAGGTTCTCGCCGACGGCACCAGCCGCGTCGAGGTCTTCAGCGTCTCCGACGACGACGCCATCGGAGTAGGTCTGACCTGCGGCGGAACCATCGAAGTGTTTGTCCAGGCCGTCGGAGCAGGTTTCGCCGAGTTCGGTCAGGTCTGTGAACGGATCGAGGCGGATACGCCCGTCGTCGTGGTCACCGAAGTGCGTCCGGGAGCGCCGGCGCGGCACCTCGTCGTCGAGCACGGACGCCGCAGCGGGGATCTGGATGCCACGCAGGAAGAAGTCTCCATCCTGCTGCGCACGATGGAGACCGGTGAGTCCGTAGCTTTTGTCTCACCGGCGGGAACTCTCATCGATTCACAGCACGACCTGTTGGTCGAGATCTTCGCGCCACTACCGCGGATGTACGTGTTCGGGGCCATCGACTTTGCGGCATCGATGTGTACGTTGGGCGCCTTTGCGGGTTACCGAGTGACCGTCGTGGACGCACGGCCGGTCTTCGCGACACGTGCACGCTTTCCCGACGCCCACGATCTGGTCGTGATGTGGCCACACAAGTTCCTCGAAACCGCCCCGATCGACAACCGAACCGTCCTCGCCGTGCTCACTCACGACGAGAAGTTCGACATCCCGTTGCTCGAGATCGCGCTGCGTTCGGACGCTGCTTACGTGGGCGCGATGGGAAGTCGTGCGACGCACGAGCGTCGGGTGGCGCTGTTGAAGGAACGTGGCGTCACCGACGCCGAGTTGGGGCGTCTGCACTCGCCGATCGGGTTGGATCTCGGCGCCAGGACGCCGGAGGAGACCGCAGTGTCGATCCTGGCCGAGATGACCAAGACCCTGCGCAATGCCTCCGGTTTGGAACTGCGGGATCTGCAGGGGCCGATCCACCCGCCACCTCAGGAGAATCCGACCGCCCTGCATCGAACGGCCTGAGTCGACTGCGCTGAATTCGGACATCTTGTGTTCGGTGGGGATAGGATCGTTTCTTTCGTGAACCATCTTCCGTGATCCGAATGAAATCGAGGTGCCTGCCAAGTGGCAAACCCGGCCGTACCGGCATCCGAGGTGAATGCTGTTCTCTCCGAACTTCTTCGAACCCCACTCCTTCCTGGTGTTCGAAAGGTTGCCGGCGGCTGCGAGGATCCGACGGTTGCGCGGGTGGGATTCATGGCGGTTCCGGACATCGGGCCGTGGCTACGACGCGGGCAGTTGCTGATCACCACCCCGGAAACCCTCGCCCGGGTCACCGAACCCTTCAAAGCATTTGTCGGACGGTTGTCGACGCGCGGAGTTGCAGCGCTCGCCGTCCAATTCAGTGCCGACGGGGACACTCTCGCACCGGAACTGGTCGACGCAGCCGAGGGCGCCGACTTTCCGCTTTTGGTTTTTCACGGCGCATGCGATCACCCCGCGGCGCGGGACCGTGATCAGACGGAGTCGGCGCAGATCGACGCCATGTTCGGGGCCGAGCGGTTGCGGCGGCTACTGGTCGACGTCGTGATGGGCGGCGGCGGACTCCCGCAGTTGACCGAAGTCATCGCGCGCGAGATGAAGGGCGCGGCTCTGGTGACCACCTCGGACGGCCGCGAGATCTGCCGCGCCGGGGATGCCGCGGAGCGCAAGCATCTGTCAGCCTGCCCGGCCGTCGATTCCACCGGTCGTCTGCGGACCGACACTGTCGAGGGCGGGTTGGGTCTGCACGAGTTCGACGGTCAATTCATCGCGGTGTCCGCGATTTCCGCCAATCACATCGACCACGGGCGTCTCGCGTTGTTCACCGGTGAGCGCGTGATGACGAGTTACGACCAGTACCTGGTCGAGCGTGCCGCTTCGGTGTGCGCCTTGGTCATCACCCGCGAACAGGCCGTGGCGTCGGTGGAGGAACGCCATCGCGCCAACTTCGTTCACGACCTGCTCCTCGGCCGGGCCGGGGACCACGATCACGTTGTCTCCCACGCCAAGACGTTCGGGTGGGACTTCGACCGCCCGCTGGTGATCGTCTCGATCGAACCGGACCCGGTGGACGAACCGACCTCCGCGGCGCCCGCTCGGCTGCCCGTCGTCGATCGTCAGGCGATGGCGTTCTCCGGCGCGATCGCTCACCGTGATCCCGGTGCGGCGGTGACCGCGCTGACAGGCGAGACGGTGATCGTGATGGGTGTCGGCACCGACACGATGGCATTGGTGCGGGACCTCGTCACGGTCGTTCGTGGTGAAGGTGGCGGCGGGAGAAGGCCGTTCAGTGTCGGGGTGTCCAGGCCGACAGCTGCGATCGAAGCCGTGCCTGCGCTCTACAGCCAGGCGCGCACCGCACTGACCGTCGGCCGGCGGATTTCCGGTCCGTGGACGGTGACTCAGTTCGACGATCTGGGCGTGTACAGACTGCTCAGTTTGGTCGAGGACGAAAACGAGCTGGAGACGTTCGCCCGCGAGACGCTGCGGGAACTGACGGAGGAAACTGCCGAAGCGCAGGACATGCGCAAGACATTGGAAGTCTTGCTCGCGACCAACATCAACATTGCCGAGACGGCGCGCAAGCTCCACTTCCATTACAACACACTGCGTTACAGGGTCGTTAAGCTGGAGAAAATGCTGGGACCCTTCACAGCACAACCCGAACTCCGGCTGGATCTGTCTCTAGCACTGAAGATAACCGCGATGCGCGGCATCAATCACTAATATTGCCAATCCGGGTCGGTGGGTTCTGGCAGATTGTCATCACGTCCACACCCCCGCGCTGTAATAGCGTTTCACTCCAGTCACGGTGTTTTGTGAGCTGGAGCACACTCAGCGTTCGGACACCTTCCTCTGCACGAAAGGTCCCATCATGCCGATTTGGACGTTGCACGGAGATGGAAAGAACATCAGACCGGGTGAAGTGGTCGCGCCGGGCGAGCGGCTCAGTTGGGGAAGAACCATCGGGCTGGGCAGCCAGCACGTGGTGTCGATGTTCGGAGCGACGTTCGTGTTCCCGATCATCATGGGCCTCAATCCTCAACTTGCCGTGATGATGTCGGGTTTCTGTACCCTCTTCTTCCTGTTGGTGGTCAAGGGACGCATTCCCAGCTACCTCGGAACGTCGGCGGCTTTTGTCGGTGGTATCGCCGCCATTCGTGCCCAAGGCGGAACGTCCGCAGAGGTGACCGGGGCGATCCTGGTGTCCGGACTCGTCCTGGCGGCCATCGGTATCGCGATCCACTTCCTCGGCGGCCGGGTCGTCTTCAAGGTTCTTCCGCCAGTGGTGACCGGCGCAGTGGTGATGCTGATCGGATTCAACCTGGCACCCGTCGTCGCGGGGCTGTACTGGCCGCAGGACCAGTGGGTGGCCATGATCGTCATGGTGGCCCTGATCGTCATGAGTATCGCGCTACGCGGCTTCATGGCCCGCATCGCCATCTTCCTGGCGCTGATCTTCGGCTACGCCCTCTCCTGGATCCTCGACCGCGTCTCGGGCACGATCACCTCGTACGACGCCGGCACCGGTGAAATCACCGAGCATTTCCGCGTCAACTGGGATTCGGTGCACTCGGCGTCGTGGTTCGGGCTGCCCCCGTTCTCGGACGAAGCCAACGGAATCGTCGGCATCCACGCCCCGTCCTTCAGCCTGACATTCATCATCCTGGTCCTTCCGGGTGTCATCGCATTGATCGCGGAGAACGCTGGCCACGTCAAGGCCGTGGCCGAGATGACCGGGGACGATCTCGACCCGTACATGGGACGTGCGCTCGCCGGCGACGGGTTCGCCACCGCTATCGCCAGCAGCGTCGGTGGTTCGCCCACCACGACGTACGCCGAGAACATCGGTGTCATGGCAGCGACCCGGGTGTACTCCACCGCCGCCTATGCGGTTGCCGGCATCGTCGCCATGATGCTCGGCTTCTCCCCCAAGTTCGGAGCCGTCATCTCGGCGACGCCCGGCGGCGTTCTCGGCGGAATCACCGTGGTGCTCTACGGCATGATCGGCCTTCTCGGCGCCAAGATCTGGAAGGAGAACGGTGTCGACTTCGGGAATCCGCTCAACCTCATGCCGATCGCGGCCGGCCTCATCATCGGTATCGGCGACACGGCTCTGAAGTTCAGTGACACGTTCTCACTCAGCGGCATCGCGCTCGGCACCATCGTCGTGATCGGGATGTACCACCTGTGCCAGTTCATCGGTTCGAAAAATCCAGAACTGAATGCGAAAAATCCAGAACTGAATGCGAAGAATCCCGAACCGAACAAGCCTGATTCGAAGGCTCCCGGCGGCGATCGGGAAGAACCCGCCCCGCAGCTCACGTGACGTTCGGCTGAGTGTGCTCGATTGACGAAGGCCGGACATCCTCCTTGGAGGATGTCCGGCCTTTCCGGTGTTCTGGGTACTGAACGATCAGGCGGGGGTGCTGGCCTCGACCAGGCCGATACGATCGATGCGTTCGGTGCGGGTGATGAGCCGTTCAGTCGCATCGGTAGCGGTGAGCACGCTCAGCTCGTAGTGCAGTACCGCTCCGATGCGTGTGCAGAATGCGGCGGATTCGTCTGCGGCATCGGGAAATTCGGGGATGACCCGATCGACGATGCCGCCCGCAAGCAGATCGAAGGATCGTATCCCTTGACTGGCAGCCATGTCCGGAGCGTGCGTGATGTCGTGGAACATGATTGCGCTCGCA
Organism: Rhodococcus sp. IEGM 1409; assembly: GCF_030056735.1. Taxonomy (GTDB): domain Bacteria; phylum Actinomycetota; class Actinomycetes; order Mycobacteriales; family Mycobacteriaceae; genus Rhodococcus_F. The sequence continues at coordinate 8,213 of NZ_JASHKN010000007.1, read as the reverse complement.
CCTTCGGGAGGTAAGGGCGAGAGCCAACCGTGGTGGGCCGCCAGCACTCGATCGGCCGGAATCAGTGCCAGGGCGCCGCCGCCGGTGCCCTGCCCGAGCAGGAGGGAAATGGTGGGGACCTCGAGTGAAATCATGTCGGCTATGCACCGAGCGATCTCGCCGGCCAATCCACCTTCTTCGGCTTCCTTCGACAGTGCCGCGCCCGCCGTGTCGATGATCGTCACCAACGGCAGGTCGAGTTCTGCGGCCAGCCGCATTCCTCGCCGAGCTTCCCGCAGAGCGCCGGGGCCGAGTGGAGAGTGAGGAGTCTGCCCGCGTCGGTCCTGTCCGAGAAGGACGCAGGGCATGTCGCCGAAGCGAACGAGTGCGAGCATGATGCCGGGATCGTTCTCACCCTGGCCGGTTCCGTTGAGCGGGAGCATGTCCGAAGCGGAATTGAGCAGCACTTCACGAATCCCAGGGCGGTCTTCGCGTCGGGATGCGACGACGGATTCCCACGCCGACGTATCGGGTGGGCAGTCGTACGAGCACGGGTCACTGGGCAGTGAGTACCCACGACGCGCCCCGGTGATGATGCGCAATGCGCGTTCGACGATTTCGGCGAGCTGGTCTGGCGGCCTCACCGCATCGATGAGTCCGTGCTCGTGAAGGTTTTCGGCTGTCTGGACACCGGCAGGGAAAGGTGAGTTGTACAAGGCCTCGAACACTCGGGGGCCGAGGAATCCGACCAGGGCTCCCGGTTCCGCGATCGTCACGTGGCCGAGTGATCCCCAGGATGCGAATACGCCTCCGGTGGTGGGGTTTCGGAGATAGACGATGTAGGGCAGGTGCGCTTCTTTGTGCTTGATGAGTGCCGCGGTGATCTTGACCATCTGCAAAAACGCCGTCGTCCCCTCTTGCATGCGCGTTCCCCCGGACGTAGGAAGCGCAAGAACGGGCAAGTGCTCCTGCGTGGCGCGTCGGATGGCGATGACTAGGCGTTCGCCAGCGGCTACGCCGATCGATCCGCCGAGAAAACCGAACTCGCAGACGATGATTGCCACTCGGCGGCCTCTGACGGAGGCGCTGCCCGTCAGAACGGACTCGTCGAGCCCGGTCTTCTCCTGGGCCCGAAGAAGTGCTTCGGTGTAGTCGGAGTCGGTCGCGACGGGTATCGGAGGGGTATCCCACGACTCCCAGGTGCCGGCATCGATCACCAGGTCGAGCATGTCGCGAGCCGTCAGGCGGTTCATCGGGTGAATCCTTGTAGCCACGACATGACTTCGTCAGTGTCTTCACCGAGTACCGGCGGTGCCGTGTGGCGGGTCTCCGTCACTTCGGTTCCGTCCGGATCGAAGAATCGCAGCGGCGGACCGGGCAGAGTGATGTTGCCGAGCGTGCTGTGGTCGACATCGACGAGCAATCCCTGTGATCGGGTCTGCTCCCATTCGTACACCTCGGAGATCGTCCGAACCCGTCCTGCCGGTATTCCGATGCGGTCGAGTTCGGTCAGAAGCTCGTCACGCGAGTACGGTTTGAATGTACGTTCGATCAATTCGACGACCTGGTAATGATTCTCGACGCGTTCGGCGTTTGTTGCCATACCCGGGGCGTCAGGATCGAGGTCGAACCCTTCGCAGAATCTTCTCCACAGGCTCTCGCTGCCGACCGAAATCTGTACTGCGCCATCGCCGGTACGAAAGAGCCCGTACGGTGCAATGGAGGGATGGTGGTTGCCTTGCGCTGTGCCTACCTCGCCGGCGACGGTCCACTTCGTTCCCTGAAACGCGTGAACACCGACCACGCTGGCCAAGAGCGACGTTCGAACAACGCGGCCTCTCCCCGTCTGCTCGCGTTCCTTCAAGGCCGCGACGACGCCGAAGGCCCCGTACATCCCGGCGAGAAGATCGGCGATCGGAACTCCGACCCTTTGGACGTCGTCCGGATTCGATCCGGTCAGCGACATGAGTCCGGCTTCACCCTGGGCGATCTGGTCGTAGCCGGCGCGACCGCCTTCCGGACCGTCGTGGCCGAAACCGCTGATGGACAGGACGATCAGTCGAGGATTGAGTTCGGCCAGTCGCTCGGTGGAGAATCCGAGTCGATCGAGCACTCCGGTGCGGAAGTTCTCCATGAGAACATCGGCGCGGCAGACGAGATCTTCGAGGGTCGCTCGCCCGCTGTCGGATTTGAGATCGAGCGTGATCGACTTCTTGTTCCGGTTCGTGGACAGGAAATACGTCGATTCCCGTTGTGTGTTCGGTGGTTCCGACGGTGCTTCCAACGGAGGTTCCACAAACGGCGGGCCCCACCCTCGGGTGTCGTCGCCGCCGTGAGGTGATTCGACCTTGATCACGTCGGCACCCAGATCGCCGAGCATCATTGCCGCGTGAGGACCCGCGAGTGCGCGCGTGAGGTCGACGACTATCACGTCGTGTAGTGGACCACTACGAGCACTTGTGTTGTGAGGCTTCGAAGTCGAGTTCATGTCGCACCGCCGTGTTCTGGTGTAATTGGCTGAGCCAGTTGGTGGTTGAGGCCTCCGTAGTTCGGTCGACTCCGGTCCGCTGGACCGAGAAACCGGCCAGGGCCACTGAAGGAGGTATGTGCGGCCCGTCTTTCGAACCGTAAGCGGGCACCGGTGAACGGCACATGGGTAACCTTGCCGATGACGGGTATCAGTGGTGGGTAAGAAGTGACGAACGTTCACCGCATGGCGCGATTACGGTTGTGTCGAACCTTAATCGGGGCGCTCTGTCAGCTCATCTCGTGCATCTTCATGACTTGCAGGGCGAGTGAGACGTTCAACCGGAGGACTGGGTCGTCGGTGAACGATCCGACGACGCTCTCCAGCTTCCCGATTCTGTATCGCAAAGTGTTGTAATGCATATGCAGTGCCCGGGACGCTTCGGCGACATTGCAATTGCAGTCGAGCAGAGTCTGGAGTGTGAGACGCAAGTCTGCGGCTTCGGCGTTGTCCGCCGACAGCGACTTCAGAACGTCATCGGTGAACGAACGCAGTTCGCTCTTGTCTGTCTGGAGCGAGAGGAGTCGGTGTACGCCGAGTTCGTCGAAGTGCGCTATCCGCCCCGGCCCGTTGATGCGTCGGCCGACGACTACGGCTGTGCAGGCTTGGTCGTAGGCTGCAGGAAGGTCGGCCAGGGAGTAGATCACCCGGCTCACTCCTGTGCTGAAGGAGCGGCGGCCGCTGGTGCGATCGCCGGCAACCTTGCGCACCACCCCTTCGATGTCCCGAACTGCGCGGTCGGTGCTGGTCGGGAAAAGCGTGACCACCTCGTGTCGAAACCCGACGGACGGTGCCGTCCGCTCGTGGGTACGCACCACTTGTTGCCAGCCGTCACTGAGTCGATCTTGGTCTGTGCGAGTGGAATTCGCGTGCTGGGATTCCGGGTGGTCGACATCGAGTTCTGCAACCACAACGGCAAGGGGACGAGTAACGTCCCACCCCAACTGGGTGAAGTGCGCGCTCACTTCCGCCGGCGAGCCGGCTTCGCCGATCAGTGCGTCGCGGAGAAAGTCGCCGCGAAATTTGGATTCCACTGCCGCAACTGCCAGCTGCTTGGTGACGGCCAGCGCAGCAACGGTGGCCGCTCGCTCCAACGCTTGTACGACAACTGCGCCGAGTTCGTGGGTACCGGCGTACGCCACCATTCGGCCGTGGTCGGTGCCGCCGGCCACCACTCGGGTGAGCGCCAACTGACCGGGAAATCCCTTGGGTGCGTTCTGTAAACCGACAGCGACCCGCTCGGTCAAGAACCGACCGGTGCTTTCGAACAACGGAAGCGCGTTCAGTGCGGCTGAATCCCCGGCCTCGGTCAATACCCTTCCGTCCGGCGAGCAGATCAGAACGCTGACGTCGAAAAGCGCGGCGAATTCTGCGGCAATCTGAGGTAGATCGCCACCTTCCAAGACGATCGACGTCAACGAGCGGTGAAGTCGATCGGCGATGTCGAGTGCCGCGGACTGCTTCGCCACCAACTTGGTGAAGACCTCCGAGATCACCTCGTCGAATCCTGCGGTGACGGGAAGAACCAATAGCGGCAGGCCTCGCTGCTCCGCCATGTGCAGCATCGCCTCCGGCAGTTCGTCGAGATAACGGCCCGTTTTCACGGCAAGTGCCGCGACTCCTCGACGTGCAAGACCGTCGACGAGGTCACTGAGATCGGTGTCGTCGAGAAGCTCTCCGGTCCGCCCGTAGCGCAGCGGGAACCCGGTTGTCACCAACAGTTCGTTCGGCTTCACCCAAGCCAGGATGTCCGGAACTTCCATCACGTTCACCGACTGGACGAGGTGCCGCAAGCCCCCGTGCCCGGCAAGGACTTCGGCTCCACGCAGACTGGGCAGCTCGAGGACATCCCGAACCGTCAGTCTGTAGTCGCCACCTTCTGGCAAATGTTGAAGCTCTTCGCTCGAATATTTGGCAGATCTATCCATGTCGCGAGACTACGCTCGATCACACAGTGAACATTGTCAACAGTTGACGAAAATATCCTCTCGAAATGAGTGGTTCTCCGTATGTCTGTTAACTATCGTGGCCCGAATTGACGATCGCCGGCGTCTCCGAGTCCAGGTACCAGGAACGCATTTTCGTTCAGGCCGTCGTCGATGCTCGCGGTGAGGAGTCGGACCGGATGTCCGGAGTTCTTCAATGCTTCGATCCCTTCCGGGGCCACGACGACGCAAATTGCAGTCACGTCGGTTGCTCCGCGTGCAATGAGCAGATCGATTGTGCGGATGATGGATCCGCCGGTTGCCAACATCGGATCGAGGACGTAGACGGGGGTGCCCGACAAATCAGCGGGCAGGGACTCCAGGTACGGAACCGGCTGGTGTGTCTTCTCGTCTCGCGCCATTCCCACGAAACCGACTCCTGCCTGCGGAATGAGGGCGCTCGCTTGTTCGACCATGCCGAGGCCGGCACGCAAGACCGGTACCAGGAGCGGTGGATTCGACAGTCGCACTCCCTGCGTCGGAGCAACTGGCGTCTCGATGTCGAACTGTTCCACTTCTGCGCCGCGTGTGGCCTCGTAGACCAACATGTGCGTGAGTCTGCGCAGGGCGGACCGAAATGTTGCGTTGTCGCTGCGAGCGTCGCGCATGGTCGTGAGCAGAGATGCCGCCAGCGGGTGGTCGACAACAGTGGTGTCCATGGTCGAATCGTAAGTGAGAACCGATGGGGCGGCGCACAACCGGTGAATCCGGAGTCGAAATAACCAATCACGGTTTTCGTTTGGGCAAGTATTGACGATGCCGAAGGGTTCGAGTCGTCATAGCGTGGTCGGCATGGCAGTTCCGAACCGCTCGGCTGGACTGGACGCGCGGAGCTGTCAAGGCCCAATTTTGCCTCCACGATTCCCTATACAAGGAGATGCCAATGCCCGAAGCAATCGAGGTCCGTAAGGTTCCGCTCCACAGCGTCTCCGACGCCAGTGAGCTCGCCAAGCTGATCGACGACGGCGTCCTCGAAGCCGACCGTGTCATTGCAGTCATCGGCAAAACCGAGGGTAACGGCGGCGTCAACGACTACACGCGCATCATCGCGGACCGAGCGTTTCGAGAGGTTCTCTCCGCCAAGGGCAATCGCAGCCTCGAAGAGGTGGCGCAGGTGCCGATCGTCTGGTCAGGCGGAACGGACGGCGTGATCAGCCCGCACGCGACGATCTTCGCGACCGTGCCGGCAGACAAGGTCACCAAGACCGACGAGCCGCGACTGACCGTGGGTGTTGCCATGAGTGAGCAGTTGCTGCCCGAGGACATCGGCCGTACGGCGATGATCACCAAAGTGGCTGCGGCAGTGAAAGATGCAATGGCCAACGCTGGCATCACCGATCCTGCCGACGTGCACTACGTACAGACCAAGACTCCGTTGCTGACCATTCACACCATCCGTGACGCCAAGAGCCGCGGCAAGACGGTATGGACCGAACAGACTCACGAATCGATGGACCTGTCCAACGGCGGTACGGCTCTCGGGATCGCGGTCGCGCTCGGCGAAATCGACATGCCGACCGACGAGGATGTCATGCACAGCCGCGAGCTCTTCTCCTCTGTTGCATCCTGCTCGTCCGGCGTCGAGTTGGACCGCGCCCAGATCGTCGTCGTCGGCAATGCACGTGGCGTCGGCGGACGCTACCGCATCGGGCACAGCGTGATGAAGGATGCTCTCGACCAGGACGGCATCTGGGCGGCGATCCGTGACGCCGGACTCGAACTTCCGGAGCGGCCGCACTCGAGCGACCTGAATGGTCAACTCGTCAACGTGTTCTTGAAGTGCGAGGCCAGTCAGGACGGAACGGTCCGCGGTCGTCGCAATGCGATGCTCGACGACTCCGACGTGCACTGGCACCGCCAGATCAAGTCGTGTGTAGGTGGCGTCACGGCAGCTGTCACCGGTGATCCTGCGGTGTTCGTGTCGGTGTCGGCCGCGCACCAGGGTCCCGAGGGCGGCGGCCCTGTCGCTGCCATCGTCGATCTCGGTCAGTAGCCAGCAAGATCCTCGCTGGAAACTTCGACAGTGGCACGCCGCCACCGGCAATTCGCGCTTCGAATCGGTTGCCGGTGGCGGCGCGTCCGCCCGGTGTATGTCCCAGGTCGAGATTTCCCCCGGCGCACCCCACTTCACTGCTTGAAAGGATTCACGATGGTTCATGCTGCTGACCCTGTCGACGAGAGCGATTCCGGTGTGGCTGAGAGTGGCGATCTCGTCATGGCCGATGCGGTAACTCTCAGTGGTCTGATACGCCGGCGTGAAGTGTCATGTGTCGAGGTTATGGACAGATTCCTCGACCAGATCGAAATACATAACCCGGCAGTGAACGCGATTGTTGCATTGCGGGATCGGGAAGCGTTGACGGCTGAGGCGCGCGAGCGTGATTCGCAGTTGGCGAATGGGCAATATCTTGGTTGGATGCACGGGTTTCCGCATGCGGTGAAGGATCTTTCGGCGGCAAAGGGTCTGCCGTTCACGTCCGGGTCGCCGATGTTCGCGGATCGAATCGCCGAAGAGGATGAACTGTTCGTCAAGCGGATCAAGTCTGCCGGCGCCATCGTGATAGGCAAGACCAATACGCCGGAGTTCGGGCTCGGCTCCCAGACATATAACCCGGTGTGGGGTACTACGGTGTCGCCGTACGACACTTCGCGCACGGCCGGCGGTAGCAGTGGAGGCGCCGCAGCGTCGTTGGCGCTCCGAATGCTTCCGTTGGCGGACGGAAGCGATTACATGGGCTCGCTCCGAAACCCCTCGGCGTTCAACAATGTCGTGGGATTTCGACCTTCCTGGGGCCGCGTGCCGGAGACGGGATTCATTGCGCAGGGCGCGGTTGTGGGCCCGATGGGCCGAACCGTCACCGACGTGGCTCACCTGCTCTCCACCATGGCGGGGCCGGATGCCTATGCACCGTTGGGGATTCGTGAGGATCCCGCTGTATTCACCGAGAGCCTCGCCCGTGATCTGAAGGGCTCTCGGATTGCATGGGTCGGTGATTGGAACGGTTATCTGGCGACGGAACCTGGAGTCCTCGAGTTGTGCGAATCCTCGTTCGAGGTCTTCGAACAGTTGGGGTGCCACGTCGAGGCAGCACTTCCCGATTTCAAACCCGAGGACATCTGGCAACTGTTCTTGCGATGGCGTTGGTGGGCACAGCTCGGCTTGATCGATCAGTACAACGATCCGAGCATGCGCGAGTTGATGAAGCCCGAACTGTTGTGGGAACTCGAGCACGCGGTCACACTCTCGGCTCTCGACGTGACCAAGGCCGCGGAGGCTCGCAACGGCTGGCTGTCGGCCATTACCAAGATGTTCGAAACCTACGACTACATTCTCGCGCCCAGTGCCCAGGTGTTTGCTTTCGACAAGAACACTCACTGGCCCGAGGTCGTCGACGGCCGGTCGATGGACACGTATCACCGGTGGATGGAGACGGTTGTTCCCTGGACGATGGCCGGGGTTCCGGTCGCGGGGATGCCGGTCGGCTTCGATGATCGTTCGCTTCCCATGGGTATCCAGATCATCGGTCGGCACGGCGCCGACTTGGACGTTCTCCAACTCTCCTACGCGTTCGAGCAGGCAACCAAGTGGGTCGAGCGGGTGCTTCCGCCCGCGCTCCGCGTGAACTGACTTATCTATTTCGGACGTATCCAGTTGGGAGAGAACGACGATGGCTTCGGCATTGTGGCACGGGTTCGCGGACATGGGCGCTGTGGAGAAGAAC
>NZ_JASHKN010000006.1 GCF_030056735.1 Rhodococcus sp. IEGM 1409 | reverse complement strand
ATTGAATCCCCCGATCCCCTCCCCAAAGCATACTCGAACATGCGTTCGAGTCAAGGCTTCTTTTGTGGAAAATCGACCTGACTCTGCGATGTCAGCGGGTTGTCATACTGTGGTCGAGTGACTTCGCCGTGGACAGCTGGGCAGGTGGCATCGGTAGCTCCCGACGCCGCATCGCTGGCAGCTGCGCGCAAGTTGGTTGGATCGTGGAGCCACGCCGGTAACAAGGGTCTCGCGCTCTGGGGGCTGTGCCAGGGAAGCGGCTCGAAGCCGTATCAAGCTGTTGTTGACTTGCGCGGCCCTGCATACAAGTGCTCGTGCCCCAGTCGGAAGTTTCCGTGCAAACACGCCCTGGGGCTGCTGGTGGAATGGTCGGAAGGGCGAGTGCCTTCGGCGGACGAGCCGGCCGACTTCGCTGCCGAGTGGTTGTTGCGCCGTGAGGAGAAGGCCGATACCAGCGCCGAGACCACCGGCGACGAGGCACCCAAGAAGACTCTCGACCCGGCAACAGCGCAGAAGCGCGCCGACCGCGTTGCGAGTGGTCTCGTCGAATTGGACCTGTGGATCACCGATCAGATCCGGAGTGGTCTGGCGGCGATGGACACGTCCTGGGCGGGCCTCGACGCAGTCGCCGCTCGAATGGTGGATGCTCAGGCGCCCGGTATTGCAGGCACGCTTCGAGCATTGGCGGGAACCGTTGCGTCTAACGAAAACTGGCCCGAGAAAGTCCTCGACGAGTTGGCTCGGTTGCGCCTGTTGGTCGCTGCGCATCAGAAGCTGCGCGAGCTGCCGGAAGATCTTGCCCATTCGGTGAAAGCGCACGTCGGCTATCCCGTCTCCACCGACAGCGTGATGGAATCGACTCCGGTGCAAGAGAACTGGATGGTTCTCGGTTTCGGGATCACCGAGGAGAAGCGCCTGTTCACTCGAACGGTGTGGATGCTCGGCAGGAATTCGAGACGTTGGGCCATGCTGCTCGACTTCTCCCACGGGTCACCCAACTTTTCCACTGAAACGCCGCCAGTCGGGTTTCTGGTCGACGCCGATGTTCATTTCTATCCCGGTGCGTCGACTTTGCGCGCCCGGTTGGGGGCAACGCATGGCGAACCGGAGCCCTTCACGACCATGCCGTCCGGAAGCATCGACGCTGCGTTGCAGCAGTTTACCGATGCGCTCGCGGCAGATCCATGGCTGCGCTCGTGGCCGGCAGTGATCAGTTCGGTGGTCCCCTCGTTCGTCGACGGTGCCTGGTTTCTCGTCGACGAATCGGGCACAGCGATTCGGGCAGAGGGCGATTCGGGCCTACTGTGGAAATTGCTCGGCATTTCCGGTGGCTACACGGTCACGGTCTGCGGAACGTGGAATGCGCAGGCTCTTACTCCGATCTCGGTTTTCACGGGAGGACAGGTGATCGTGCTGTGAGCACCTTGATCTCGGCTGCGCTTCTCGGGACGGCCAGAACGGCAACAACATTCGAGGACCTTCCGGCTGACGTCCGCGCCTGCGCTCGCGAACTCGACGGAGATCCTGCCGAGTTGCTTCTCGCAGCAGCCGCGCTGGAGCGGGCGTACCGCCGTGGCGGTGCGGGCTCCACCACGGCCACGGTGCCGCCGCCTGCTTCGGACGATGTGCGATTCACCCTGCCGGAATCGTCATCCGCACATCTGCTGTCGATGCTCGCTGCCAAGGCGACCTTGCTCGACGAATGGTTCACCGTCGCGTTGGGGCACAACTACCGTGCGCCTGATCATCTTGTTGCCGAACTGCTTTCCTTTGCTCGGGCGAGCGAGACTCACCGCGAGAGTATTCTTCAGCTAGTCGGCGAGCGGGGTCGCTGGCTTGCCGCGCAAAACCCCGAGTGGAGCAAGCTCGTTCGAACCAGGGATGCAAACCCGGACGTGTGGCGTCACGGAAGTCCGTCCCAGCGCACGCAGTGGCTGATAGACACTCGTCGAACAGATCCCGCGCTGGCGCTGGCCGAACTCCGAAAGTCGTGGGGCACCGAGCGGGGCGAACAGAAGGCTGCGTTCGTCTCGGCGCTGGCAAACGGACTGAGCACGGATGATCAACCCTTGTTGGAGGAAGCCCTCGACGACCGTCGCAAGGACGTGCGACGCGCAGCGGTGGAGGTACTCGGACGACTTTCCGAATCGGAGTTCGGGGAGAGAATGGCTGCTCGGGTTCGGAAATGGGTGCGGGTGGAACGGAAACTCCTTCGGTCCACGCTTGTCATCGTGCCGCCCGAGGAAGTCGATGCAGCGGCGAAGCGAGACGGCATCGAAGACCGGCCGAATCCACACACCGACTATCGCGCCGAGTACGTCCGTCAAGCGATCAGTTCTGCGCCTTTGTCTCTGTGGAACAACATGATCGGTGGACCCGACAAGGTTTTGGGGATGAGTGTCGACGAAGGTTGGGAGCGGATCCTTCACGACGCTTGGTCCAATGCTGCAGTGGCGCAGAATAATGCGGAATGGGCCTTGGAACTCTTTCGCACGCGCGGTGTGGCCACCGATCGTCGACTTCTCCCGCTGGTGCCCGCGAAGGCGCTGGCAGATCTGTTGCGGTCCGGAAACGGGGACGCCAATGTTCTGCACCCGGGTCGGGCAGCGATCTACGACGCTCTGCGAGGTGCATGGCCTGAGGACATCACTCGGGCAGTCGTGGGCCAGTGGGAACGAGTTGCGGCCAGACGCGCCGACGGGGGCGCCAAGGCCGGCGAATTCTCACGCTACAAGTACGTGGCCTCGCTGCGCCTGGCTGAGACTCGATTTCCCTACAGCGCAGTAACTTTGCTGGACCGGGCGGCGGAGCGTGCTCGTGACCCGGACTGGCGGCAAACCTTCGCCAGAACGGCCAGTGCCATCACCCACCGCAAGACTTTGCTCGAGGAGCTCAAGTGACTGACAGCGTAACCGTGCCCGCCGCGGAACCGGCAAAGCTGATGCGGCCCCACGCAGAGCAGGAGTACGCGCTCGAACTCGAGGCGCTGGCCGCACAGGACACTCGCCCGCGCCCGCCGTCGTGGAACTTGTCGCCCTGGGCCGTGGTGACGTATCTGTTGGGTGGCACTCTCGATGACGGAACGGTCATTTCGCCGAAGTACGTCGGTCCCCGGCGGTTGATGGAAGTGGCCGTCGCAACTCTTGCCACCGATCGGGCCCTACTGCTCTTGGGTGTGCCGGGAACGGCCAAGACCTGGGTCTCCGAACATCTTTCGGCGGCAATCTCGGGCGCGTCGACGCTCCTGGTTCAAGGTACGTCCGGTACTCCCGAGGAAGCTATCCGCTACGGCTGGAATTACGCCCGCCTACTCGCGGAAGGACCGACGGCAGGTGCGTTGGTGCATTCTCCGGTGATGACCGCGATGGAAACCGGGAAGATCGCTCGCGTCGAAGAGTTGACGCGTATTCCCGCCGACGTGCAGGACGCGCTCATCACCATTCTCTCCGAGAAGACGTTGCCGGTGCCGGAACTGGGCATCGAGGTGCAGGCAGCCAAGGGCTTCAATCTGATCGCAACCGCCAACGATCGTGATCGCGGTGTCAACGATCTGTCGTCGGCATTGCGTCGACGGTTCAATACCGTTGTCCTGCCGTTGCCGGCCAGTGAGGAGGACGAGGTGGCTATCGTGGCGCGCCGAGTCGAACAGCTGGGCGCAGCATTGGAATTGCCGACGACCCCCGCAGCGGCTGAGGAAATTCGCCGGGTCGTCACAGTGTTCCGGGAACTACGATCGGGAACGACCACCGACGGCCGCACCAAGCTGAAGTCCCCGTCGGGAACCCTCTCGACGGCGGAGGCGATCTCGGTAGTCACCAATGGTTTGGCGCTGTCCGCGCATTTCGGGGACGGCGTGTTGCGGGCGTCCGACGTCGCTGCCGGAATTCTGGGTTCGGTGATCAAGGATCCGGTCGCGGACAAGGTCGTGTGGAACGAGTATCTCGAGGCCGTCGTGCGTGAACGCGGAGAGTGGTCCGACTTCTACCGGGCATGCCGCGAGGTCACCGGGTGACCATCGCCATTCCGGACCTCCGTGTCAAGGTCTTCGGTATCCGTCACCACGGCCCGGGATCTGCCCGTTCGGTTCGGCAAGGCCTGGAAGAGTTTTCACCCGATGTCGTCCTGATCGAAGGACCTTCGGATGCAGACCCGTTGGTGATGCTGGCAGCATCAGAGTCGATGGAACCGCCGATTGCGTTGCTCGCGTACGCCACTGGCGAACCGTCGAAGGCGGCTTTCTGGCCCTTTGCGGTGTTTTCGCCCGAATGGCAAGCGCTGCAGTGGGCTGCGAACAACGGTGTGCAGGCACGTTTCTGTGACCTGCCCGCGTTCAACGTGTTGGCGGATCAGGGGATTCGTACTACGCGCGACGGCGACCCTCTGGCGGAACTGGCCGCGGCCGCGGGTTTCGACGATACCGAACGCTGGTGGGATTCGGTGATCGAATCAAGCTTGGGTGCAGACTCTTTCGATGCGATCACCGAGGCGATGGAGGCGCTGCGTGAAACCGTGCCGATCGACGAGGAGACAGCGCACCGCGAAGCATACATGCGCCAAGTGTTGCGAAAGACGTTGAAAGAAGGCGCAGAGAGGGTCGCCGTCGTCTGCGGTGCCTGGCACGCGCCGGCGTTGGTCGGAGCCTTGGGTCCCGCGGCCCCCGATGCCCGCATTCTCAAAGGAATGTCCAAGGTCAAGACCTCGCTGACATGGGTTCCCTGGACACATTCACGCCTTGCGTCGGCGTCGGGTTACGGCGCCGGAATCACCTCGCCGGGGTGGTACCACCACCTGTTCACCGCGAACGACAAGACGATCACGCGGTGGCTCACCAAAGTTGCCCGGGTGCTCAGAGACGAGGACCTTCCGATCTCGAGTGCCCACGTCATCGAGGCTGTCCGGTTGGCAGACACGTTGGCGGCACTGCGTTCTCGCCCCTTGGCGGGATTGTCGGAGGTCACCGAGGCCACGAGGTCGGTGATGTGCGACGGCAACGATGTTCTCCTGGATCTGATCACGCGGAGACTCGTCGTGGGCGAAGCATTGGGCGCGGTGCCCGAGGAGACGCCGACAGTCCCGCTCGAAGCAGACCTGCGCGCGCGTTCGAAGACTTTGCGGCTCAAACAACAAGCGGGGGCAAAGAATCTCGATCTGGACCTGCGACGCGACATCGACGTCGAGCGTTCCCAGTTCCTGCACCGACTGGGAATTCTCGAGATCGATTGGGGGACTCCGGCCGACAGTGAAGTCCGTTCCACCGGAACTTTCCGAGAAACCTGGGCACTGCAATGGAAACCCGAATTCTCGGTGTCGGTGATCGAGGCGTCGCTGTGGGGTACGACGGTGGCTGAAGCGGCGGCCTCGCGCGTCGTCTCGAAGATTCACGAACCGGAAATCACTCTCGCTTCACTCATCGAACTGCTGGAGAACTCACTGCTGGCAAACCTTCCCGCCGCTCTGTCCGCAGTGCTGGAAAGCGTGAAAACGGTTGCAGCACTGGATCATGACGTGTCACATCTGATGGCCGCGCTGCCCACGCTGACCCGAACACTGCGATACGGCGACGTGCGCGGAACCGATGCGTCGGCGTTGATCGACGTCGCCGACAGCTTGCTGATCCGCATTTGCACCGGCCTCGCAGTCGCCGTCACCGGGTTGGACGATCCCAGCGCCGAGGAGTTTCGCGATCACCTCGACAAGGTGCACTCGGCAGTCATGGTCCGTGACGACAGCGCTGCGAGCGCACGGTGGTTGCAGGCGATGGCCGGGGTGATCGACCGTGACGACGTGAACGGACTTCTCGTCGGCCGGATGGTGCGGCTACTGCGCGACAGCGGTTCCATTACGGAAACCGCTGCGGCTCAGCGTTTGTCTCGGGCCCTTTCGGTGGGAAGCGCGCCAACAGCCAAGGCTGGGTGGGTCGACGGGTTTCTCGGCGGAGGAGGACTTGTGCTCGTTCACGATCGAGCGTTGCTCACGCTGATCGACACCTGGGTTCGCCAACTTCGTGAGCAGGATTTCATCGACACGCTTCCGTTGCTTCGACGCACGTTCGGAGCTTTCGAAGCCGGGGAACGTCGGGCGATCGGTCAGGCGGTCAGCGGCGGCCGACGCGTCGAAACGACAGTGGAGACCGATGCTCGACGCGGCAGAGCGGCAATGGCGGTCGTTGCGGACATCTTGGGGGTGGGCGCATGAGCGACGATCAGCGCCTTCGACGCTGGAGATTGATGCTCGGGGAGTCCGCCGAAGAGTCGACGGGTGGTCTCGGTCTGCCGGGCGAGCGTCGAATGGACGCAGCTCTTGCAGCGCTCTACGACTCGTCCGGCCCCAGCAAGGGGCGGCGCCGCTCAGCCGGATTGGGGGCGTCTGCGCCGTCCGTCGCCAGATGGCTCGGTGACATCCGGACGTACTTTCCCAGCACGGTGGTGCAGGTGATGCAGAAGGACGCGATAGATCGCCTGGGTTTGGCCCAATTGCTGCTCGAACCGGAACTGCTCGACGCGGTCGAGCCCGATGTGCACCTGGTCGGGACCCTCCTCAGCCTCAATCAGGTCATGCCGGAGGCCAGCAAGGCAACTGCTCGGATGGTCGTCGGCAAGGTGGTTCGCGAAGTCGAGGAGCGAATCGCGCAGAAAACGAAGGCTGCAGTTACCGGCGCACTCAATCGGACGGCCAGAACTTCGAATCCGAAGCTGCGCGACATCGACTGGGACCGAACCATCCGAGCAAATCTGTCGCACTACCTTCCGGAGTATCGAACCGTCGTCCCGGAGCGGCTCGTCGGATACGGCCGAAAGTCGAAATCCGTGCAGCGCGACGTGGTCCTCGCGATCGATCAATCGGGTTCGATGGCGTCCAGCGTCGTCTACGCATCAGTGTTCGGCGCGGTGTTGGCATCGATGCAGGCACTGAAGACTTCGCTCGTCGTTTTCGACACCGCCGTCGTTGATCTGACAGACAAACTGTCCGATCCGGTCGATGTCCTGTTCGGGACCCAACTCGGTGGGGGTACGGACATCAACCGCGCGATCGCGTACAGCCAGTCCTTGATTTCGCGTCCCGCCGAGTCGATGTTCGTCCTCATCTCCGACCTCTACGAGGGCGGTATCCGCAACGAAATGATGCGCCGCATGGCCGCCATGAAGAACTCCGGCGTTCAAGTCGTGGTTCTACTGGCGCTCTCGGACGACGGGGCACCGTCGTTCGATCACGACAATGCGGCGGCGCTCAGTGCCCTCGGCATTCCCGCGTTTGCGTGCACGCCGGACAAGTTTCCGGATCTGCTGGCGGTGGCTCTGGAACGCGGGGACGTATCGGCCTGGGCGGATCAGCTCACTCTCGAACAGCACTGACCGGTCTGCTTCGGAGACCTGAGCATCGGGTACACCCGCACGATGGGTGACGGACAGGTTGCTGGTTCGACTACGCAGGCGGGTTCGGGACTGGTTCTCACGGTGTTGGCATCCAGCCAATTCCTGATGACCTTGGACAGCTCGGTCATGAACGTTTCGATGGCAACCGTCGCCGAGGACGTCGGCACGAGCATTACCGGCATTCAAACCGCGATTACGCTGTACACCCTGGTCATGGCGACTCTGATGATCACGGGCAGCAAGGTGGGGTCGATGATGGGTCGTCGCCGAGCCTTCGCGCTCGGCTTGGTCATCTACGGCGCAGGTTCTCTGACAACGGCGCTCGCTCCCAATCTCGCGGTCCTGCTGATCGGATGGTCGTTCCTCGAAGGCGTCGGTGCGGCGCTCATCATGCCCGCGATCGTCGCGCTTGTCGCCACTAACTTTCCTGCGGAGAAGCGTCCGGCGGCCTACGGTCTGGTTGCTGCGGCCGGCGCGATGGCTGTGGCTGTCGGCCCGCTGATCGGCGGCGCAGCGACGACATTTGCGTCATGGCGTTACGTGTTCGTCGGTGAAGTCGTAATCGTTGTCCTGATCTTGCTGGTGCTCAGCAAGGTGGTCGACGTCCCACCGTCGAAGTCGCGCCTCGACTACTTCGGATCGGTCCTGTCTGTGGTGGGCCTGGGCATGATCGTCTTCGCTGTTCTGCGTTCGAGCGAGTGGGGTTGGGTCCAGGCGAAACCCGACGGGCCACAGCTGGTGGGGCTTTCCCCGGTGGTGTGGCTGCTGATCGCCGGCCTTCTTGTCGTATACGGATTCCTGCGCTGGGAGGGGCGCCTGGCCGCTGCGGGGAAGGAGCCGTTGCTTGATCCGGCGATGCTGCGAAACCGCGAGCTCAGTGGCGGGCTTTCCATGTTCTTCGCGCAGTTTCTGGTCCAGGCGGGCGTGTTTTTTGCGGTCCCGTTGTTCTTGTCTGTAGTTCTGGAACTCAGCGCCCTCGAGACGGGAGTTCGCATCCTGCCGTTGTCGGCGGCGCTCGTGTTGGCTGCGATCGGTATTCCGAAGTTGCTGCCTACGGCGAACCCGCGGCGGGTGGTTCGAGTCGGATTGGTGGTCATGATCTTCGGCATCTTGATGCTCGTGGCGGGCATGGACCCCGGTGCCAACCCGGCGGTCGTGATGATCCCCATGCTGTTCATGGGTTTCGGCTTGGGCTGCTTGTCTTCGCAGCTCGGAGCGGTCACCGTGTCGGCGGTCCCGGACGACCGCAGTACCGAGGTCGGGGGGCTGCAGAACACTGCCACGAACCTGGGCGCATCATTGGGGACCGCGCTGATCGGATCGGTTCTCCTCGCCACTCTCACGACATCAGCGATTGCCGGGATCGAAGACAATCCGGCAGTTCCGACCTCGGTGCAGCAGCAAGCGAGCACCGACCTGGCCTCGGGCGTGCCCTTCTTGTCGACGACGCAACTTCGATCAGCTCTCGGTGATGCCGGCGTCGCCGAATCCACGGCGGACGCGATCGTGGATGTGAACGAAGATGCCAGGCTGGACGCGTTGCGTGTCGCCTTTGCCGTGGCAGCGCTGCTCGCGATCGCAGCCTTGTTCCCCACCGCTCGTATTCCCCGCGTCGCGGTCGGCGCCAAGCGCGCATCGAGTTAATAGTCAGCAATCATTTGTCGTCCTGGAATATCGGTCAATCGACCTCGGGATAGAGTGATCTGCACAAAATCGTTTCGTCAGATGGCTACCGTTGTGGAGAAACAGGCAGCGAGTCTGAAACACTGACGTTTCGCCGGATAAGGGTTCGGTGGGGAGCCAGGGGAGGTTCGGATGGGCAGGCGAGCGGTTTCGACGCCCGCTGATGGCGCCTGCGCAGATGTGAGGATGCCTCGCTGATGAACCGTCTGAGTCGATTGGGTAGGCAAGATCCTGCTTCGGAGGCCGACTGTAACAGCCTGTTTCGCCGTCGGCTCGACGAAGCTGCGGCCGTCGCACCGTTCGCCAATCTTGCGTACATGGCGAGTTTGATGGTGATTCTGGCGTATACCGTTCCGCCCGGACGTCAGACGCTCAGGTGGCTGGTTGGCGCGCTCATCTTTCTTGTCCTCGCGAATTCGATTCGAGTTTGGATTCCCCTTCGCTGGCGACCGTCGAAACACACACCGCGCTACGACTACGCGGGTCTGCTCCTCGAGGTGATCGTGGTCGCGAGCCTCGACGTCGCACTTTTTGCCCTGCTTTTCCACGACATGGACGTCTTCCGCGACTTGGTTCTGATCTCGACGATGGCAGGAATCATGGGCGCCGGGACCGTGACGTTCTCCAGTCTGAGATCGGTGAGCCTGACCTGGATCTTCATTCACGGCCTCGGTGTATTCACTGTTCTCATCGTCCACGCCGAATCTCACTTTCGCGTACTTGCGATTCAGTTGTGCATCTACATGTTTGCGCTCACTGTGGGGGCGGTATATCTGTCGGCCTCGTTCCAGCGACGTTGTCTCGCAGAGTTTCAGGCGGAATCCGAGCGTCAGACTGTGGCACTTTTGCTCGACGGTTTCGAGGGCGGTTCCCGCGACTGGCTGTGGGAGTGCGACACCAACGGCAGGTTCTCCCACACCTCGGCACGTCTCGCCGAGGTCGCAGGTATGACGGTGGACGAGTTACAGCAACTCACCTTCGGACAACTCCTCACCAGACTCCAGATCGCGTCGAGTCCGGAGGGGCGTGCGGCCGCGGCCCAGATGATCGACAAACTCGAATCGGGTGCGCCTTTCCGGGACATCGTCGTTCCGGTGCACGTCGACGGTAAGCGACGCTGGTGGTCACTCTCCGGTAATCCCCGAGTCCTCGAATCCGGGGTGATTCTGGGTTGGCGCGGTGTCGGTTCCGACATCACGGAGAGATATGTCCACGAGCAGGAGATCCTTCGACTTGCCGCCACCGACTCGCTGACGGGGTTGCCGAATCGTCGTGCCTTTGGTGTGGCGCTCGAGGAGGCCATCGAATCTCGGGTGCCGGAGAAGCAGGTTCTCGTCGGGATTCTCGACCTCGACAACTTCAAATCGGTGAACGACACCCTCGGCCATCCGATCGGGGACCAATTACTTCTCGAAGTCACGAAACGTCTGCGGGACGTCATCGGTTCGGACATGTGCTCGCGGATGGGCGGCGACGAATTCGGGCTTATCGTCTGTACCTCGGCCGGCGACGATCCCGGTGTCATCTTCGATCGGTACCTGGCAGTGCTCCATGAGCCGTTCTTCGTCGAAGGCAATCGAATCGAGGTGCGGGCCACGATCGGTTACTCCAGCGCACCCGAGGATTCCACCGACGCAGACGGACTGGTGATGCTGGCGGATCTGGCTCTGTACGAAGCAAAGTCGACGGGACGGAATCGAGTAGGCAAGTTCTCGCCGTTACTGCGAGCGCGGGCATCAGCGCGGGCAACAGCGCTGCACGAGCTGGACAGAGGGATCGAGGAAGGGCAGTTCGATCTCCACTACCAACCCCAGGTCGACACTCAGACCGGTGAAGTGGTGGCCTTCGAGGCTCTTCTTCGGTGGAACCATCCCAGTCGCGGCCTCATCGGGCCCAGTCAGTTCATCTCGGTGGCAGAGGAAACCGGAATGATCATCCCCCTCGGCGCGCAGGCAATGGCGATGGCGACCGCTGCTGCTGCGGGGTGGCCGAGTGGAATCGGCGTCTCGGTCAATGTCTCACCTGTGCAGTTGGTGTCGCGCGAGTTCGGTGCGATGGTGAAGAAGGCTCTGACGGATTCGGGTTTGCCTCCGCATCTGCTGCAACTCGAAATCACCGAGACGGGTGTTGTGGACGATCGGGCAATCCGGGATCTCTACAACCTGCGTGAACTCGGTGTCACCGTCGCACTCGACGATTTCGGCACCGGCTATTCGTCTTTCGCCACGCTCCAGAGACTTCCGATCGACGTTCTCAAGATCGATCGCATGCTGGTCACGGACTCGGACGATCCGAAGATGTCCGTGGTGAAATCCATCGTCGAATTGGCCGCGGCGCTGGGCATGAAGTCGTTGGCAGAGGGAGTCGAGACCATCGAGCAGTTTCGCCGCGTTCAGTGGGTCGGCTGCGACCTGGTCCAGGGCTATCACATCAGCAAGGCTCTGACGGCTGAGCGCGTCGATGTGTATCTGGCGGCAACCGACACCGAATCCGGTCGGAGCGTTCACCCGTTGACGTGGCTGTGAATCAGATCTGAGCCGAGCGGATGGTATTGCCGCCTGCCGCTTTTGCTTGATACATCATCGAATCCGCGACATTTGTCGCGGCCAGGATTGCGGAAGCACCGCCGCTCCACGCCTTCGATTCGGCGGCCATGATCACAGCTCCGACGCTCACCGTGGTGGGGATGTCGTCGGAGTGATCCGACAGCGCCGCGATTATCCCTTCGATCAACAGGGTCGTAGATTCGGGTTCTCCGGCGATGACAGCCAGATATTCTTCTCCGCCTGTTCGAGCGATAACGCCGCGTTCCCCGAGATGTGTGCTCAACCGGTTCGCGGTTCTTCTGATGACATGATCGCCTTCGGCGTGACCGTGAAGATCATTCACCGTCTTGAATTTGTCGATATCGACGACGATGAAAGCGAGACAAGAAGAATCATCTCGGGCGCTCTCGAAGAGGTCGCCGACTGCCCCCTCGAGCCCCCGACGGTTGAACAGTCCGGTAAGAGGATCACGATCCGAATACTGGGCATCGCGGTACAGAGTCCGCCAGGTCAGGTGCGCAAAAATGGGAACAAGTGTGACAGCTCCGAAAAGGACGGTGCCGCGAGCGAGAAGCGTCGTGATATCGACTTCGCCTTGTAGGTATGCAAGAACAAATACAGCAGTCGTGACAGTCGTCGACCAGACGACATGAGCGACAAGCCATCTTGCGCTGACAAAAAGCGTCGCAAAGGTTCCGGTGACCGCAAAGACGATGCAACCGAACGTCCCGGACGAGCGATCCGGCACCAGAAGTACCGCGGCCGCGATCCCGAGATCTGCGAATATCCCGAAGGCAAGCAGGCCCCGGCGACCTGGAAACGGTTGAGTGAACCAACACGCCGCGATTGCCACACACATGCAGATCATGAAAACCGAAAGTGCTTTGCCAGGTGTGGTCGGCGGTGTATCCGGTCCGATCAATTTGTAGAAAGCGGAAAGCCCGAAGATCATCGTCATAATTCCGAGCAAGGTCCGGAAGATCGGAATGATCGCTCGGCCGGATCTCTGGTGCTTTATCCACTCGTAGTCGTGTGGTTCGTTGAACCATTCCTGGAGGGTTCGCCAAGAACTGTGCCCTTCGGAGGCGATGACAGTTCTCGGCATGCTGTCTATTTTGCCCTGAATTCGGATAAAGAGAAAATTTCTGATCGATCGGTTTTACCGTCTGAAGATTTTTCTGGGCGAGAGTGCAACCGATCGAGCAGGGAGTTCACTCGAAGCCTTTTTCAAGCGTTGACCGAACTGCTGTGCACGTTGTCCGAGACAGTCACGAACGATCCGACTTTTGGCGTGCGAGACTTTTTCACACCGTAAGCGCCGAGAACGACGCCCAGCGCGACGAGGTATTGGACCATTCCGGCCGCGACAGACAGCCGACTTTCAGAATTTCGGCTATCGCGCGAAACTGCCGAGGAAGCGCTGCAACAGTGGGTTGTACACGTCGGGGGCTTCCCAGAATGCTGCATGCCCGACTCCGGGAATGAGGTGATAGGTGCCCTCCCAAAGGTTCGCGAAGGTCAACGACGCGACATACGACGTGTTCACGAACGGGTCCCTGGCACCGTCAATCACCGCGAGCGGCACGGCCGCTGTTGCAACGAGAGCTTTCTGATCTGATTCGCGGCCCGCGCCGAATGCTTCGAACATGATCTTGCGCGCGCGACCGTCCGTGCGAATCGCGGCGTCGAGGGCCGCCTGTTCGAAGGGAACTGCGGTCATCCGAGCGTAAAGTTCGGCTTCCTGTTCGGTGATGACCTCGGTGCCGCCGATGGACAATCCGTCGCCGGCATTGAACGCGTCGCCCAGCGTCTCGGGATTGGCCGGCGGCGTACCGGTGATGACGATTCCAGCGAGCCCGGGGAACTTCGCGATCAACTCGAGGGCGATGTGTCCGCCGAGCGACCAACCGACAACCACGGCCCGTTCGACGCCGAGTTCGGTCAGAACATCGACGATGGCGTCGGCGTAGCCGTTCTGTGTGTACGCGCCTTCGGGATCGCTCGCGTCCTCGGAATCGCCGTGACCGAGTAGGTCCAGAGTGATCATGCGATAGCCGCCGGCCCAGTCGGCGTCGACCTGATGGCGGAAGATGGAGCGGCTGGCCGAGTTTCCGTGGATGAAGACAACCGGGAAACCGTCGGTGGCACTGTCGTCGACAGCCATGACGCCATGCCGGGTTTCGATCTTGGTGGTAGTCATCGGAATCCTCGTCGTTCGAAGTGCACGGTCAGCGGGTATCCACGCTACCGGGCATATGCGGCATAGAGTTCACCTGTGGACTTCGCATTGCGCTCGTGCAGTTGGCACGGTCACGAGATCTACGCTCCGGACGAATTGGAACTGCGGGATCGGCTACATGTGGATACTGCGGTGGGTCAGGCGTGGCGGTGCCTACGTTGCGGCAACTTCGTCCCGGGAGCGCCCCGAGCATCCGGACCGGCGGACGCCGCCCCCGAGGTTCCGCGGGGACGGCTGCTTCGCGACAGGTTGATCATGCGACTTCTCGCCACCGAGAGAATGTTTCGCGCTCTGGGGTTGGTTCTACTGGCGATCGGTGTGTTCAAACTGAGATCGTCGAAGGGACGCGTCGAGGACGCCTTCGAGAACGAATTACCGTTGATCAGGCCATTGGCCCGTCAATTGGGTTGGAACATCGACGATTCGAAACTGGTCCATCACATCGAGCAGGCGTTTTCCTTGTCGGCGACGACGCTCACCTGGATCGCGGTCGGGCTGTTGGTCTATGCAGGCCTTCAAGTGATCGAGGCTGTCGGACTGTGGATGGTCAAACGCTGGGGCGAGTACTTCGCGGTGATTGCAACCGGCCTGTTCCTGCCCCTCGAAATCTACGAATTGACTGAGAAGATCACGTGGTTGAGGGCCGGGTTACTGCTGGTGAACATCGCTGCCGTCGTGTGGCTGATCTGGAGCAAGCGACTCTTCGGTACCCGCGGCGGCGGCGCGGCATATCACGCCGAACATTCGGAGGAGAGCTTGCTGACGGTGGAGAGGGCCGCGGTCAAGCAGGCTTCGTGAGACCAGCTTTCGACGCGGCAGCACCCGCCAGCGTTGCTGCACCGATCGTGATCATGGCGGCGAGGAGGATGGCAGCGGGTTCACCGTCGCCCATCACCCCCAGCTGGGTACCCACCGTTACTGCGGCAACGGGCACCCCCAGTTGTGCGGCGGACAGCACTCCCAAGGGGAGCGGTAGGCCGAGGATTCGTATCGCTGCGTGAACTACGAGAGTTGCGCCGCCCAAAGCCAATCCGAGCCAGATGGCGGACGGATGGGTCGCGAGGTCGCGCAGATTGATCGTCGCTCCCAGCCAGACGAAGAAGAGGGGAGCGAAGAAGCCGTCGGTGATCGCGAAGAGCTGTTTGGCGAGGCGGCGGGGTTCACCGATCGCGGCAAGAACGAGCCCGAAGGCGAAGCCCGCGAGCATGATCGACACGTGGGTGCTCGACGCCAGCGCCGCCAGAGAGAAGAGGATCACGAGATTGATCCGGAGTTCGAGTGCAAACTTTCGTTTCTCGGAGAACTTGTGGAGTTTTCGCCAATGGCCGGAACGATGAAAAGCTCGCAGTACGAAGAACAAGGCAACCGCAACCGCGGCCACAGCCAGTGCGCCGATACCGGCGCGAGGGGCATTGTCGGGATCGATCACCAACGGCAGCGCGACAATGCAGACAGTATCCGCGATCGCGACCTGGGCCGTCATCTGCAGAATCGAGGTTCCTCCGAGCGCCAGCGAATCGACGATGGGGAGAATCAACGCTGCGGACGACGACGCGATCAGGACCGCGTACAGCGCGGCGTGACCGGTGCCGAATGCCGTCGCCGCACCGTAGCCGGCGACAACCGACAGGAGCCCGACGACGACCGAGCGAGCAGCAGCCTTGCCTATTGCCGCCCGAACTGCCGGATCGCGGACCGGGACGTGCGAGCCGGCCACCATCATCGTGAGCGCGAACCCGATATCGGCCAGGAATGTGAACGTCCGGTCAGAGGAGTCGAGCAGCCCGAAACCGGTGACACCGAAGACGACCCCGGCGGCAAGTTCACCGACCACCACGGGGACATGCCAGCTGACGCGGGCGCCGAGTAGCGGGCCGAGAATGCCGGCCAGGGCGACGAGGGCAAGGATGCCGAAGGTCATCGACGACCTACGAGGTAACTGTCGAGGGCGCGATCTTCGCGGGGATGGCGGTGTTCTCGTCCACGTGGTAACTCGCACAGACACGGTGATAGCCGTCGGCGATCTGCGCCGGTACGCCGGCGTGGAAGTCTCCCTGCACCAGCAGGATCGGTGACAGCGCGATCCCCTTACGGATCTTCTTCAGGTCGGCAGCCACGTGTGGGTTGTCGACCGGAAGCAGAGGGAGCCCAGCAGCCCGCAGGATGTCCTTGGCCTTCTTCGAGACCAGCGTCGCCGTTTTGAGGGCGTATACGAGAGCTTGGACATGGACCGGTGTCGCGCCCAACTGGAGGTAATCGCGGGCCGCCGGGTAGTCGTGCTCGTCCGGTAGGTCCTTCCAGAGGACTGCGGGCGCCTTCGCCACGGGTGCTTTTGAAGCTACCGGCGCCTTCGTCTTGGCTGCCTTCGACGTTTTGATCTTGGCCATCTGTGCTGTGTCCTTCAGTGTCGGTCCGCGAGTGGAGCTGGTGCAGAAATGGTGCACTATCAGCGTCGCAGGCACCACATCGGAGCTGTTTGGCCCTCTAGGCGGCGGGTAATCAGCAGACTGCGGGGGAACGAGCAGGAGGCGAAGCAATGAAGCGGATTCTCGCAGTGCTCGCAGCGCTGATCCTGGCGGTGTTCGCACTGACCGCGTGCAGTGATAACAGCGATTCGTCGGACAACGATTCGGCAGATCACGACGGTATGGCGATGACCAGCATGACGATGACGAGCAAGCCGACCAGCATGTCGATGCCGAGCATGCCTCTGGGTATGTCGACGCCGGGAGCGTCGTCGATGGGAATCGTGATCAGCGGCTTCGAATACTCGACGCCGGAGTCGGTGATGCCTGGACAAGTACTGACCATTCAGAACAACGACACCGTCGAGCACTCGGTTACGTCCGATACCGCGGGGTTGTTCAACGAGGACATCGAAGCTGGTGAGACGGAAACCATCACGGTGCCGAACGAGCCGGGAACGTACACGTTCCACTGCACCTATCATCCGAGCATGCATGGCACCTTGACGGTCAAGTAGACGTCGATCCGGCCTGGCGTAACTGTTGCTGTGGAAACTTCGGCGCCACGTACCCGATTAGACTGGTGGAGAACAGATCCGGGTGTACGGTTTTCAGGTGCGCCGGAGAATAGCGATCAGTGTCGTCACGCTCGTGGTTTGTGCCCTCGGCTTTTCGCCGTCGGCGCTCGCGGAATCACCGAACGGCTCGTATTCGTCACAGCTACTGTACTTCTCGGTCGATGTCGGGCCTGAGTTCTCGACGCCGTGCACCGTCGTCGGTGAACTTTTTGTTCCCGACGGCGTCGATGCAGACAACCCAGCTCCCGCGATCCTGACCACCAACGGGTTCGGTGGTTCGTACAAGGATCAGATTCCCGCTCTGCAGAACTTCGCCGAGAACGGGTATGTCGGACTGACGTATTCGGGATTGGGCTTCGGCGGCTCGAGTTGCAAGATCACACTCGACGCTCCCGCATACGACGGCGTCGCGGCTTCGCAGTTGGTCAGTTTCCTCGGCGGCCAAGAGGGAATTGCGTACATGGATCAGGCTCTGACGCAGCCCTATCCGGCGCTCACCGCGGTGGTGCAGGACCCCGTCGATCACAACGGTGCACCGTCGACGAACGACCCGCGGGTCGGCATGACGGGTGGCTCTTACGGCGGTGGCATTCAATTCGCCGCCGCGAGTGTCGATCCCCGCATCGACACGATCATCCCCATGATCACCTGGAACGACCTCTCGTATTCCTTGGCGCCCAACAGTACCGGGATCATCTCCGGTGTATCCACTGTCGAACCGGGAGCCGCGAAGGTGCTCTTTGCATCGCTGCTCTTCGGCGCCGGCATTGCAAACCCCGGTGTGGACGGTTACATCGCCGACCCCTCACGACTTCCCGGCTGCCCGAACTACGTGCCGTACATGTGCAACGCGATCGCCGAGGCGGTGGTGACGGGCGACATCGGACCGCCAGTAGTAGGTGAGCTCCGAGCGTCGTCGGTGTCGTCGTTTGTCGACCGGATCAATATCCCGGTGCTGCTTGCGCAAGGACAACAAGACACCCTGTTCGATCTGAACGAGGCAACCGCGACCTACGACGCATTGACAGCGCGTGGCGTCGACGCCAAGATGATCTGGCATTCGTGGGGACACAGCCACTTGGCCGCTGCGCCGGGCGAATTCAGCTTTTCCGCACCCGACGAAGACGCCCAGTACGAAACCGGTCGCTTCATGGACTGGTTCGATCACTACCTCAAGGACGAGAACACGGAGACCGGCCCGGAATTCGCGTACTTCCGTAACTGGATCGACTACGAGGGAAACGCGGCGCCGGCATACGCGACGTCCGACACCGTCGATGTCGGGACCGCCCGCGCCTTCCAACTGTCCGCTGACGGGGGACTGCTGCCGGACGGTGCGCCGGTGGTACCTGGTTCGAAGACGATTGTCACTGCACCGGGTGGGCTCCCGACGGGCGTCGAGCCGCTCAATATCAATCCGACCGGAAACATTCCGAATGCACAGATTCCGGGGACCGAGGCGCTGTGGACCACTGCGCCGATGTCCGAGGCGATGGACGTGGTGGGAGCTCCCACCGTGACGCTGCGTGTTGCGGCGCCTGGGCAGCCGGTCGTGTTCGCGAAGCTCTACGACGTGGCACCGGACGGGACGTCGTCACTGATCAACGGGCTTATCGCACCTGTCCGCATCAGTGATCCGTCGCAGCCGGTACCGGTGACGATGCCGGCGATAGTGCATCGGTTCGAGCCGGGGCATTCTGTTCGCCTGGCAATCACCGGTGGCGACATCAGTTTCCGTGGGGGATTGCAAGGCATGCCGGTGACGATCTTCGCCGACGGGTCCGGTCCCCTCGAGCTTCCCGTCGTGGGCTGAAAATCACCGGAAGATGGTTCGACTGTCGCCGCGGAACTCGGCCACGACGGTGTCGCCACTGCGAACCGTCACGTCGTAGATCCCGCTCCGGCCCCCTCGTGCTTTCTCGGACGCGACGGCGGTCAAAGTGTCACCTAGACGTGTTGGACGGAGAAATCGGATGTCCGCGCGCGCTGCAACGGCTGAATCCTCGTAACCGTTGCAGGCGAGCGCGAACGCGGTGTCCGCGAGCAGGAAAACATAGCCGCCGTGTGTGATTCCGTGACCGTTCACCATGGTCTCCCCCACCGTGACGGTCACGGTTGCGCTACCTGGCGCCAGTTCGGAAATCTCGATACCGAGCGCCCGAGACGCCTGGTCCGCGTCGAACATCTCTCTGGCGGTGATGCTTCCTGTACTCATCAGACAACTCCTGTGGGATCAGAGAACTGCAGGGGTCTAGAGAACCGAGACAACTTCCTGGACGTACATGTCGACCTTGCCGGTGGCAAAGTTCGCGACGTCCTTTCCGGCAGCGCGCATCTCCGGTGACTTCAGACCGCTCTGCATGGTCTCGAGGTCGGGGAAGACCAGGTTGGCGACGGCGTAGAAGACGGGATCGGAGCCATCCATGGACGAGCATGTGCTGAACGTGAAGCCCGACAACCCTGGTACCGCGCGGACGAGTGGGATGTGGATGTCGTTGTAGTACTTGTCGAATGCCTCCGGATCGGTGGGGCGTCCGTAACACACTGCTACGCGATAGGTCATGTGCTTTCAATTCCCTTCGGGGAGAGTCTTGGCTACCAGCGTCAGGACGTCGTACGTTGCGACCGGATCGCTGTCCTGGTTCGCCACGACGGCATCCCAACGAACTTCACCGTAGTCGGCGCTGCTGCGGGGTGTGATGGTCTTGGCTGTGAGGGTGACGGTCAGGCTGTCTTCGGCTTTGACCGGGGTCAGGAATCGGAGGCTGTCCACGCCGAAGTTCGCGAGAACCGGGCCGGGAGCCGGGTCGACGAACAGGCCTGCAGCGAGCGAGACAACCAGATATCCGTGCGCGACGATGCCACCGAAAAGTGGATTCGCGGCGGCGGCAACCGGATCGGTGTGCGCGTAGAAGGTGTCACCGGTGAACTCCGCAAAATGATCGATGTCCGCGAGCGTAACCTGGCGCGGACCGCCGACAATCGTGTCGCCGATCTTCAACTCGGCGAGACTCTTTCGGAAAGGATGCTCGGATCCGATGGTGCGCTGAGACCCGGTGAACCAGCGCTCGCCGACCGCGGTGAGTACGTCGGGTGTGCCTTGAACCGCGGTGCGCTGCATGTGGTGCAGAACTCCGCGGATGCCGCCCAACTCCTCACCTCCGCCGGCGCGGCCTGGGCCGCCGTGTACGAGCACTGGAAGGGGAGAGCCGTGACCGGTTGATTCCTTGGCGTCGTCGCGGTTCAGGACGAGAACTCGGCCGTGAAAAGCTGCCAGGCCCAGTACCAGTCGACGTGCGACGTCCGTGTCGGCAGTCACCACCGAGGCGATGAGACTGCCCTCACCGCGGGCCGCGAGCTCGATCGCATGATCGATGCCGTTGTAACCGATGACGGTGCTGACAGGCCCGAATGCCTCCACTTCGTGCACCTCGAGCGCATTGTCCTCGGCACGCAGGAGAATCGGTGAAAGGAAGGCTCCGGACCGGGCGTCAGCACCGACCACGTCGAGGTTCTCCGGGTCTCCGAACACGATGGTCGCCGACTTCGTCAGGCCGCGAATGGATTTCAAGACTTCGTCGCGCTGTTCGATGCTGGCGAGCGCCCCCATCGTGACACCGTCGGTATCGGGGTGCCCGACGATCACTTTGCTCAGTCGCTCGGATGCGGCATCGACGACGGCGTCGACCAGGGCGGCCGGGACCAGCGCGCGCCGGATCGCTGTGCACTTCTGGCCCGCCTTGACCGTCATCTCGGTGACGAGTTGTTTGACGTACAAATCGAATTCGGGAGTTCCGGGTACGGCATCCTCGCCGAGGATCGACGCGTTGAGCGAATCGGCCTCGGCATTGAAGTGGACGCCCTTGCCGACGACGTTCGGGTGAGCGCGCAGTGTTGCGGCGGTATCGGCGGATCCGGTGAAGGCCACCGAATCCTGCCCGCCGAGGTGATCGAGGAGTCCGCGTGCGCTACCGGAGAGCAGTTGGACGGAACCCTCGGGGAGCAAGCCTGATTCGATGATGCGCCGGAAGACGAGTTCGGTGAGATATGCCGTGGAACTGGCAGGCTTGACGATGGACGGCACACCCGCGATGAATGCCGGCGCCAGTTTCTCCAGGAATCCCCACACTGGGAAATTGAACGCGTTGATCTGCACGGCGACACCGCGACGTGACGTGTAGATGTGTTGCCCGAGGAAAGTTCCGCCCTTGCCCAGAGTTTCGACGTTGCCGTCCAGAAATACTGTGCTGTCGGGCAATTCGCGCCGAGCCTTGCTCGCGTAGCTCAGCAGCGTTCCGAACCCGCCGTCGATGTCCACCCCGGAGTCTCGCGTCGTCGCACCGGTGGCGGTGGAGAGCGCGTAGAACTCGGCCTTTCCTGCCATCAACGTGAGAGCCAGAGCCTTGAGTGCGCCGGCGCGTTCGTGGAAGGTCATCGCTGACAGTGCGGGGCCGCCGACCTCGCGTGCGTACGCAACCATCTCGGCGAGGTCGACGCCGGCGGCGGAGATCCGGGCCACCTCGGATCCGTCCACTGCACTCGGCAACGCGGTACCTGCGTCCGGTGCGGCGTACCAGCGACCGGCCACATAGCTTTCCAACAGTCTGCTCACGACATCTCCATCTCACCGTACGTTCGGTCGGTAATTACGATCGCCCGGTAACGCCGCGTTGTCAAGGATTCGGCAGAACTGCCTGGAGTCAGGCCTTGCGAAGTCCGTCGAAAGTGACGGCGACGACCGCGTCGGCAATGTCGGAGACGGACTCACCGGCTCGGGGTTTGTACCACTCGATCAGCGAGTTGACGGTGCCGAACATCAGCTTGCTGGCGAGGGCGGGTTCGATGTCCGGACGCAGGTCGCCCTCCGCTGCGGCGGACGAGACGAGGCCTCCGACGAAGTTGTCGAATTCGCGCCGACGGGCGAGCGCGGCCCGCTCGACCGTCGTGTTGCCGCGGACGCGCAGGAGCAGGGTGACGTACGGAAGCTCTGCTACCAGCACCTCCACGCTGCGCCGGACCAGGTATTCGAGTCGGTCGATGTAGGGGCCGGTGGTGGCGCCCTCTTCGGTCGTGACCGCAAACAGTGCGTTGAGTGCACGGGAAAGGGCAAGTTCGAGGAGTTCCGACTTTCCGGACACGTGGTGGTAGATCGAGGACTTCGTGATGCCGAGTTTCTTGGCGAGCACCTCCATGCTGGCGCCGTCGTAGCCCTTGTCGTTGAACACCTTCACGGCCACGGCGAGGAGTGAATCGAGGTCGTAGCCGGGACGTCCGGGGAGGCCGGTGCGTCGAGTAGGGCGTGCCGTAGTCATGTCCCCATCTTCTCAGTTCGGACAAAGCTGTGCATCATCCTCGATTTCGCTATTGCCAAACGACCGAATGTTCGGTTATTAATGTATGACAGCGAGAAGGAGTGAATGTGAACACCCTGCACGTGGACGAGCGTGAGGATCGCGTCGTGGTCACCCTCGACAGGCCCGCGCAACGCAATGCGATCAACGCCGAAATGATCGACGAACTGCACCAGGTTTGTCGGCACCTCGAACAGAATCCGAAGCTGCTCCTGCTTGCCGGGCGCGGAGATCACTTCGCTGGTGGTGCCGACATCGCAGAGCTCCGTGAGCGCGGCCGAGACGAAGCGTTTGCGGGTATCAACCGCACGCTGTTCGACCGCATCGGAAAGCTCCCGCTTCCCACCGTGGCCGCGGTGAGCGGGTACGCGCTCGGCGGTGGGGCCGAGCTGACCTATGCCTGCGACATTCGCATCGCGACGACGACGGCGGTCTTCGGTAATCCTGAGCCCAATCTCGGGATAATGGCGGCCGCCGGCGCGAGTTATCGGCTGCCGAAGCTCGTCGGCGTCTCGATCGCGAAGCAGGTGCTCCTCGGTGCCAGGAACCTCGACGCCGAGCAGGCGCTACGAGCGGGCCTGGTTGTCGAGGTGACCGAACCGAACTGCCATGTCGATGCCGCACATAGGCTGCTCGACCGTATTTCCCGACTGTCCCCGCTGGCATTGCGGCTGACGAAGATCATCGTCGACGCGCCAGGATCCCATCCGTTTGCCGACGACATCGCCCAAGCCGTCCTGTTCGAGAGTTCGGACAAGCGTGATCGCATGACGGCCTTCCTGGAGAAGAAATCATGACTGACGTAGTTGCGCCGAAGGCCGTCGGCGTCATCGGCGGTGGACGCATGGGAGCGGGTATCGCCCAGGTGTTCGCCGCGCTCGGCGGGTCGGTCACCATCGCGGAGAGTGGAGACGCCGAAGCGGCGGTGCAGCGTGTGTCCACCGGCCTCGATCGAGCCCATGAGCGAGGGAAGCTCGACGGCCAGGACCCCGCGACGGTGCTGGCGCGCGTGGGCGTCGTGGACGCAGTGACCTCCTTGCCGGCGTCGCTCGACCTGATCGTCGAGGCGGTCCCGGAAATCGCGGCCCTCAAGGTCGAGGTTCTCGCCGCTGCCGAAACCGTTGCCGGCGAACACACTGTGATCGCCAGCAACACCAGTTCCATGTCGATCGCCGAACTCGGCGCAGCACTGACGGACTCGGGACGATTCATCGGTATGCACTTTTTCAATCCCGTCCCGGCGTCGCTGTTGGTCGAGATCGTTCGGGCACCTCACACCCGCCCCGAGGTGATCGACTCGGTGCGAGCGTGGGTGTCGATGCTCGGCAAGGCAGAGGTTCTCGTCAACGACTCACCTGGTTTTGCGACCAGCCGGCTTGGTGTCGGTCTCGGGCTCGAAGCCATCCGGATGCTCGAAGAGGGTGTGGCGGACGCGGAGTCGATCGACCGGGCAATGGAACTGGGGTACCGGCATCCGATGGGGCCGCTGCGTTCGACGGATCTTGTCGGGCTGGATGTGCGCCTGGCGATCGCCGAACACCTCGCGAGCACGCTCGGTGATCGATTTGCTCCTCCGGCACTGCTGCGGGAGAAGGTCGCTCGCGGTGAGTTGGGGCGCAAGACAGGACAGGGTTTTCACACGTGGAACTGAACCGAACCGCCTGCGAAGGGAACATCGATGACTGACGTGATCCGACTGGAGATCGAGCGAGGTCTGGCGACAATCACTCTCGACCGGCCGAAGGCCGCCAATGCCGTCAACGGCGAGATGAAGGCTCAGCTGCTCGAAGCGTTGCTGCAGGTCCACGCGGATGCGGACGTGCGAGCCTTGTTGATTCTCGCCGAAGGCAAGAACTTCTGCGTCGGCCAGGATCTTGGCGAGCACGCGGCAGCGTTGAACGCTGATCCCGCGCACGCGATGGACACCGTCGAGGAGCACTACAACCCGATAGTCACGGCGCTGTCGACGCTCTCTGCCCCGGTGGTGGTGGGCATCGGCGGCGCCTGCGTCGGGGCCGGGTTGGGAATTGCGTTGGCCGGAGACATCCGGGTGGTCGGGGCTCATGCGAGCTTTGCGACGGCATTCACCGGCATCGGTTTGGCCAGTGACTCGGGGCTCAGTCATGCGCTCGTGCACGCGCTCGGGCCGAGCCGCGCCAGTGGCTTGATGTTGCTCGGCGACAAGTTCGATGCGCAGAGTGCACTGGAGTGGGGATTGGTCCATCGGGTGGTGGCCGACGAGGACGTTGCGGCCGAGGCTCGCTCGGTTGCCCGTCGACTTGCCGACGGACCCACCGCCGCCTTCGCGCACGTGAAATCACTGATCACGGCCGTCGCTCCTGGGCTTCCCCAGGCGCTGGAGGCCGAGGCGAGTGCGCAGGTGGAGTTGGGTTGCACGGCAGATCATCACGGCGCTGTCGCCGCTTTCCTGACGAAGCAGAAGCCGGTTTTCGAGGGCCGCTGATTCGATTGCGCTGAAAGATTCTCTTGTGCGCTGGGACGCCTCGGTGCATACTAGTTACCAACCGATCATTCGGTAATAAAAGGTGGGTACGATGACCAACGTGGAAGCTCCACAAGACCTGCAGCACTTGTTCGACGAGACGATTGCGGCAGACCAGCGCATCGAGCCTCGCGACTGGATGCCGGACGGCTACCGCAAGACTCTGATCCGTCAGGTTGCCCAGCACGCGCACTCCGAGATCATCGGGATGCAGCCCGAAGGAGACTGGCTCACCCGGGCGCCGTCGCTGCGACGCAAGGCGATCCTGATGGCGAAGGTGCAGGACGAAGCCGGGCACGGTCTGTATCTCTACTCCGCGGCCGAGACGCTCGGCGCCGATCGCGGCGATCTGACCACCAAACTGATCGAGGGAAAGCAGAAGTACTCCTCGATCTTCAACTACCCGACACTGACCTACGCCGATGTGGGAGTGATCGGCTGGCTGGTCGACGGAGCCGCAATCTGCAATCAGGTTCCCCTGTGCCGCAGCTCCTTCGGGCCATATGCGCGCGCGATGATCCGTGTGTGCAAGGAGGAATCCTTCCATCAGCGGCAAGGCTTCGAGTTGTTGGCGACGATGATGCGAGGCACGGACGCTCAACGCGCGATGGTGCAGGAAGCCGTCGACCGATGGTGGTGGCCCGCCCTGATGATGTTCGGACCGCCGGACGACGAGTCACCGAACACCGAACAGTCGATGAAGTGGCGCATCAAGCGGCACACGAACGACGAACTGCGGCAGCGATTTGTCGACATGTCGATACCGCAGGCCGAGGTACTCGGCGTGACCTTCCCCGATCCCGATCTGCGCTGGAACCCCGAACGTGGTGCACACGATTTCGGTGAGCCGGACTGGAGTGAATTCATGGACGTGGTCCGCGGTAACGGAGCGGCCAGCGTCGAGCGGATCGCCAATCGGAAAGCGGCCCACGACAACGGGGCCTGGGTCCGTGACGCCGCCTACGCCTTTGCACAGCGCGAGAGACTCGCGCACGATCTCACGACTGGGGAGACATCATGAGCGAAAACGATCAGGTACAGGGCGATCAGGTACGGGGCGAATGGCCTTTGTACGAGGTGTTTCTGCGGGGAAAGCGCGGACTCAACCACGTGCATGTCGGGTCCCTGCGTGCGGCAGACGATCAGATGGCCCTACGCCATGCGCGCGACGTCTACACCCGACGTAACGAAGGCGTGAGCATCTGGGTCGTGCCTTCCGCGAACATCGTGGCTTCGAGTCCGGCGGAAAAGGATCCGTTCTTCGCGCCGAGCGGGGACAAGGTCTACCGGCACCCGACCTTCTACGACATCCCGGACTCCGTCCCCCACATGTGAGAAACCACTTCGACTTCGAGGACCAACAGATGAACGATCACGACAGTGCCTACGACGGCCTGGTCGACGGCGACGGCCACGGCCAGTGGGCGTTCGGAACCAGCTTCGACGACCCCCTCGCCGGAGTCGACACCACGGTGCCAGGCGACGTCGATCTCGGTGCTCTGGCGCGCTACTGCCTCATGCTCGGCGACGACGCGCTCGTCAGTTCGCAGCGCCTCGCCGAATGGTCGACGCGGGCACCGGAACTAGAGGAAGAGGTAGCTCTCGCCAACGTCGGCCTGGACCTGATCGGACAGGCCAGGCTGCTGCTGGCCCGCGCGGCAGCAGCCGATTCCACTGTGGTTCCGTTCATCTCGGACACGTCGCCGGTGCCGGCCGAGGATGCGCTCGCCTTCTTTCGTGATCAGTTCGGCTTCCGCAACGTGAGACTGGTGGAGCTTGCCAACGGCGACTTTGCGCACACGGTCGTTCGGCTACTCGTGTTCTCGACCTGGCGGCTGGCGCTGTTCGATCGGCTCCGCACGTCGCGCGACCCGGTCCTCGCGGCCGTGGCGAACAAAGGCGTCAAGGAACTGACCTACCACCGCGACTACGCGGCAAGATGGGTCGTCACCTTGGGCGCCGGCACCGCAGAGTCCAAGCGTCGGACAGCTGCCGCCCTGCTCCAGATATTCCCCTTCGTGGACGAGCTCTTTGTTCCCACGCAAGACGAACTGGTCTTGGCGGAAGTTGGTGTCGGAGTAGATCCGCGCACTGTTCGGCCGGAATTCGACGCCGTACTTGCTCAGGTCCTGCACGCTGCCGAAATGGAAGAGCCCCCTGCACGTTTCTCCGGTTTCGTCGGCGGCCGCGGCGGGCGTGCCGGACTGCACACCGGGGCGCTGGGGCTGCTTCTTGCCGAAATGCAGAGCGTCGCTCGGGAGCACCCGGAAGGGGTGTGGTGACCGTGACTGCCACCACCGTCTCTTCCGCTACTGTCTCTTCCGCGCAGGAGATCGTCGCCTCGGTGATGGATCCGGAGATGCCACTGTTGACCTTGGCCGATCTCGGCGTCATCCGATCGGTCGATGTCGAAGCGAACTTCGTCTGTGTGACAATCACTCCCACCTATTCCGGGTGCCCCGCCATGGCAACGATGCGAGACGACATCGAGCACAAACTGACCGACGCGGGGTACGGCAGCGTCCAGATCAAGACTCAACTGTCGCCGCCCTGGAGTTCGGATTGGATCAGCGAGGAGGGACTCGCGAAACTGCGGACGGCCGGGTACTCGGTGCCGGGGGCCGCGCCGCGACGCACCTCCGGCCCGATCGCCTTGACCTTGACGGCCAAGCCGCGGGACATCCTGTGCCCCCAGTGCGGTTCGGCAAACACCAGACTGAGTTCGGAATTCGGTGCGACCCTGTGCAAAGCGCTCTATCGCTGCCTCGACTGCCTCGAGCCGTTCGATCATGTGAAGGAGATCTGAACAGATGAGTACCGCAACGACGAACCGGAACAAACCCTTTCACCCGTTGACGGTGGCAGATGTCGAATCACTGTGCGGCGACGCAGTTGCCGTCACCTTCGACGTGCCCACCGACATCGCCGATCAATTCGACTTCGGCGCCGGGCAGTCGCTGACACTGCGGCGGATGATCGACGGCGTCGAGCACCGTCGTTCGTACTCGATCTGTGCACCGGTAGGGGCGTCTCCCCGGGTGGGGGTCCGCGAAGTAGCGGACGGACTCTTCTCCACCTGGCTGGTGCACGACGTGAAGGCCGGGGATCAAATCGACGTCCAGGGCCCTTCGGGCAATTTTGTCGCCGATCCCGCATTGGGTGGGCGGCACGTTCTGATCGCGGCGGGCTCCGGCATCACGCCCATGCTGTCCATCGCTGCAACACTTTTGGCGAACCCCGACGCCGATGTCACCCTGTTGTACGGGAACAGGCGTACGCGCTCGGTGATGTTCGCCGAAGAGATCGCCGACCTGAAGGACCGGTACGGTGCGCGTCTCGACGTCATTCACGTTCTCTCGCGCGAGCCGCGGGAGGTCGAGTTGTTCTCGGGCCGTCTCGACGCCGACCGGTTGCGTGAGATCTTCACATCTCTCGTTCCGTGCGACCAGGTCGACGGCTTCTGGTTGTGTGGCCCGCTCGGGATGATCGACGACGCCCAGGAAGTGCTGGCCGGCTTGGGAATTGCAAAGTACCGCATTCATCACGAGCTGTTCTACGTCGACGACGTCGCGCCGCCGGTCGCCGTGCATCGTGAGCCCGGAATAGTCGGACCAGGCAGTGAGGTCACCATCACGCTCGACGGTCGATCGACCACCGCGACACTGCCGCGAGACCAGTCGATTCTCGATGCAGCGGAACAGTACCGATCGGATCTACCCTTCGCGTGCAAGGGCGGAGTCTGTGGCACCTGCCGTGCCAAGGTCACCTGCGGTGACGTCGAGATGCGAAGGAACTACGCACTCGAAGACTACGAAGTCGACGCGGGTTTCGTGCTGACCTGCCAAACCTTTCCTGTCGGTGAACAGATAACAGTCGATTTCGACGCCTGACCGCCCGTACCCTGCGCACTGACTGAGCCCACCGGAGACAATTATGACCGAACTCGCTACCGCTTCATCGGATCCTGCTACCGCGCCGAAGATCGAATTCGCCAGCCGAGACCGCATCGCGACGCTGCAACTCGAGCGGATGCAGTGGTCCCTGATGCACGCGTACACAAATGTTCCGCACTACCGCAAAGCCTTCGACGACGCCGGCGTTCACCCGAGTGACGTGAAGGATCTGAGCGATCTCGCGAAGTTCCCCTTCACCACCAAAGCGGATCTGCGCGAGAACTATCCGTTCAAGATGTTTGCGGTGCCCCAGGACCAGGTTTCGCGGATTCACGCGTCGTCGGGAACCACCGGGCGCCCGACGGTGGTGGGATACACGAGTAACGACCTGAACAACTGGGCCGATCTCGTCGCCCGCAGTCTCTCGGCCGGCGGGGTGCGATCCTCGGACAAGGTGCACGTGGCTTACGGATACGGCCTGTTCACCGGAGGGTTGGGAGCCCACTACGGCGCGGAGCGATTGGGCTGCACAGTCATTCCCATGTCAGGGGGAATGACCGAGCGGCAGATTCAACTGATCGAGGATTTCGAACCCGACGCCATCATGGTGACTCCGTCGTACATGCTGACCATCGTGGATGCGATGATCAAGAAGGGGATCGATCCCTCGAAAACCTCGCTGCGGGTCGGAGTTTTCGGAGCGGAGCCGTGGACCGAACAGATGCGGACCGAGCTGGAACAGCAACTCGACATGCATGCAGTCGACATCTACGGACTCTCCGAGATCATGGGCCCGGGTGTGGCAATGGAATGTGTGGAAACCAAAGACGGGCTACATATCTGGGAGGATCACTTCTACCCGGAGATCATCGATCCGGTCACGGGCGAGGTGCTGCCGGACGGCGAGGAAGGTGAGCTGGTTTTCACCTCGCTCACCAAGGAGGCGCTGCCCATCATTCGTTACCGCACCAGGGATCTGACCCGACTGTTGCCCGGCACGGCGCGCTCGATGCGAAGGATGCAGAAAGTCACCGGCAGGACCGACGACATGATCATCCTCCGCGGCGTCAATCTGTTCCCCACGCAGATCGAAGAACTGATCCTGACCGTCCCCGCCCTGGCGCCCCAATTCCAGTGTGTACTGGACCGCCCGGGCCGAATGGACACCCTGACGGTGCGCGTCGAGGCCCGCCCTGACTCAGCGGTCTCGAACCACGCGGCAGCGTCTTCCGCGTTGCAGAAGCTGGTGAAGAACAAGATAGGTGTCACGGTCGAGGTGAATGTTCTCGAACCCGGAGGACTCGAACGCTCGATCGGCAAGGCGCGTCGCCTGATCGACCAGCGTCCGAAGGACTGAAGACTACTCGAGCGCCATGCGGGTGGCGAAGATTCCGAGAATGCCACCCGCAAGCCACTTCTGAGCGCGCATCCACACCGGACGTGCCACGAGGAAGGTCGACACGGCTGCCGCACTGCACACGATCAACGCGTTGACGGTGACTGCCACCAGGATCTGCACTCCGCCGAGTATCAGCGCTTGCTGCCAGACGGGGCCGGCAGAGGGATCGACGAACTGGGGGATGAGCGCCGCGTACATCAGAGCGATCTTGGGATTGAGCAGATTGGTGGTCAACCCCATCCCGAACAGACGACCGCTGCCGTGGCGATCGACTTCGCCCACCTCGAAGGCGGACTTCCCACCCGGTCGTAGCGTCGACCAGGCAAGATAGGCGAGATACAGGGCGCCGCCGATCTTCACCGCGGTGAACACAGTGGGTACGGCGAAGAGAACCGCTGTCAGTCCGGCACACGTGGCGGCGAGGTAGACCAGAAAACCGGTGGCGACGCCGCCGAGTGAGATCAAACCTGCTCGGCGGCCCTGGCTGATGCTGCGGGACACCAGGTAGATCATGTTGGGGCCCGGTGTCAGAACCATCGCGAGGGCGATCAGCGTGACTCCCGTCATCGACGCTGACGTGATCATGTCGGTCTCCCACTACTCGGTATGAATGTTTCGTCGAGTACACAAGGGGTTGCGGTCGCGCGCCAAGGTCCAGTTCGCAGACAGTGGTCCGGTCAGTCCTCGCTGCTGGAGCGGTCACCGATCCACGCGAGGAGATCGGGATCGGACGACGTCAGCCGGTCCACTTCCTCTCCGCCGGTTGCTCTTCCGTCATGTCGGCTCCGCTCAGGTATTGGCCCAGCTGTCCGGTCCGAAGACCTCGTAGTGGATATTCTGCGCCGGGACGTCCCGTTCGAGCAACGATGCGCGCATCGCCAACATGAACGGCATCGGCCCGCAGAGGAACGCCTGGGTGTCCGGTTCGACAGTGATATCGCGCAGATCCGCTCGGCCTTCGTGAACCGATCCGAACGGCACATGCGTGCCGAGATCCTCGTACCAGCGGTGCAAGGTTGCGGCGGGAATCTTCTCGACGAGCGTGCTGAGTTCTGCTCGGTGAGCGTGATCGGCGATGGATCGATCAGCATGAATGACGGAGACGGAACGCTGTGCACCGGTGTCCGCAAGATGATTGAGCATGCCGATCATCGGTGTGCAACCGATTCCGGCCGACGCGAGTAGCAGTGGTGAGTCGTCGTCGGGCATGGTGAGATCACCGAACGGCGTGGTGACGGAGAGCTTGTGCCCTTCGAATGCGTTGTTGTAGAGGAAGTTCGACACCTCACCATCGGGAGTTCCCGAGATTCGCTTCACGCTGATCCGCCAGTCCGCGCTGCTCGGCACCGAACACAGGCTGTACTGACGTATCTGGCGAGCGCCGTCTGGAAGCACCACACCGACCGAAAGGTACTGTCCGGGAGCGAAGGTAGGCAGTGCGCTGTCGTCGAGCGAGGTGAGTGTCAGTGAGACGGTGTCGGCGGATTGCAGGACGCGCTCACTGATTTTGACAGTTCGCCACACGTCACCGGCTTCGACTCCGGCGAGCTGGTAGAGGCCCCGTTCCATCGTGATGAGGGTTTCGGCCATCAGCCAGTAGACCTCGTTCCATGCTGCCGCGACATCGGGAGTGACTGCATCGCCGAGGATTTCGACGATTGCGGCGAAAAGGTGTTCGTGGACGATCGCATACTGGTCAGGGGTGATGCCCAACGACGCGTGCTTGTGAGCGATACGCGAAAGGATGAGATCAACCTTGGCGCTGTCGGGTTCGAGCTGCAGTGCCGCGAATGCCGCGATAGCGCCCGCGAGTGCTTTCTGCTGTTCACCCTGCTTCTGGTTGCCTCGATTGAAGAGATCGCGTTCGAGTTCGGGATGTGCGTCGAACATCTTGCGGTAGAACAGGGTTGTGATATCGCCGATGGCAGCGCCGACCACGGGAAGGGTGGCGCGAATGACCTCGGTTGACTGTGGGGAAAGCATGAGCTGCTCCGTTCGGTCGAAATTCGGTTGATCAGCCTGCTTCGTCGCTCCGAGTGGTGAGGCGAAGCAGAACAGTTTTGGACGGCTGACGGATGACGTCTTCGATCGTGACCGCGTCGAGTGAGACGAAAAACGCTTCCTGAGCATCACGCAATGCACTCCGAAGGAGGCAACCGCCGCGCAGTGGGCACGGTTTGTCGCCTTCGCAGTCGACGACCTCGCCGGGGCCTTCGAGGCGTCGGGCCAGCCAGCCGATGGTGGCGGTGCGGCCGAGTTCGGTGATGGAAAGTCCACCGCCGCGGCCGCGCCTGGTTGTGACGATGCCCAACTCGCCGAGCCGTGTAACCACCTTGGTGGCATGGGAGTACGACACGTTGAGCTGTTGCGCAACATCCCGGGTACTGGGGGAGGCATCCGCGTCGAGTACGGCCAACCGCATTACGACGCGCAATCCCAGATCGGTGAACTGCGTCAGTTGCATGACCTGAACCTACATAATTCGCATCTGAGATGAGTATTTATGTGAGGGGGATCTCGAGGTGCCCCAACCGGAGCGAACGGTACGTTCGGCGCCGTCAGTGCGCCGAACGTACCGTTCGCTCACAGCCGGGTGGCCGAACCCCCGGCGACGGCGGTGAGAAAGTGGGGCGCTCGCCAACCTCGCGCTGCAAAGTCGCGGCTCACCGACGCGGTGACGTCCGCACCTCTTCCTTCCGGAACCAATGCGATGGCTGAACCTCCGAAGCCGCCACCGGTCATCCGGGCGCCGATGGCGCCGCCGCGTCGTGCTGCGGTAACGGCGACGTCGAGTTCTTCGCACGAGACCTCGAAGTTGTCACGCAACGACGCGTGGGATTTGTCGAAGAGCTTTC
This sequence comes from Rhodococcus sp. IEGM 1409, assembly GCF_030056735.1. Classification (GTDB taxonomy): domain Bacteria; phylum Actinomycetota; class Actinomycetes; order Mycobacteriales; family Mycobacteriaceae; genus Rhodococcus_F. Next base: position 292,996 of record NZ_JASHKN010000006.1, on the reverse strand, counting down.
CGACGTCACTGAATCTGCTGTTGCGTAGGAGTTCTGCTGCTTGCCGTGTTCGTGTGATCTCAGCCACGACGTGCTGCGCCCGTGCTCGCAGAATCGGATCTCGCAACGATTCGGCCTGATCTGCCGTTGCGTCTCGTAAACTGTCGACGCCGAGAGCCTCTGCAGCGTTGACGCATTGGGAGCGGCGCAACCCGTACTGTCCGTCCGCGAGCGAGTGTTCGACCCGAGTGTCGACAACGATGAGTTCGAAGCCGGCATTGTGGAGGTCGAATGGAATGGATTCGGTGGATCTGTCCTTGCAGTCCAGCAGCAACGCAGTCGAGGGTCTGGCAAAGAGGGCAATGGTTTGGTCCATCCCGCCGGTCGGTGCGCCGACGCCCTCGTTCTCCGCTCGGATGCAAATCTTCACCAGCTGATCTCGGGAAAACGGCGAACCGTGAAGATCGTTGACGGCCAACGCCACAGAGCAGGTGAGGGCAGCCGAACTCGACAGCCCGGCTCCGACCGGTACCGACGAGTCGACCGCCAGATCGATTCCCCTGAGGGGAAGACCTTCGCGCGCCAGCGACCACATCACGGCCGTGGGGTAGGCGGCCCATCCTGCTGCGATGTCGCCGAGGGACCCGGAGTATGTCTTATCTGATTGGCGACTGTGTGCGCGTACGGTCCTGTCGTTGCGCAGTGCGCCGGCTACCAGTGTTCGCTGCTCGAGAGCGACGGGCAAGCACAAGCCGTTGTTGTAGTCGGTGTGTTCGCCGATGAGATTGACTCGACCGGGCGCCGCCCAGACCCCGGTTGCCGGATATCCGTAGGTGTCGTGGAACTGTTGGAGCACAGATTCTTTCGAGACCGGATTCACTACTTCAACTCCCGCAGGCGGGCCGCGACTGCCTCGGGAAGTGTGTCGTTCACCCAGGCGCCCATCGCGGACTCGGACCCGGCGAGGTATTTGAGTTTGCCGGGTGCACGCAGGATCGAGAACAGTTGAAGATGTAGTCGACCCAGAGCTCGGTCCATGCGCACCGGGGCTTGGTGCCAGGCCGCAATGTACGGTACCCGGTCGACGCCCGGATAGAAGCGGTCGATACGACGTAGGAGATCTTGGTAGACCACCGCAAGCTCCTCGCGCTCTTCGTCGTTCAGCGACGGAAGGTCCGGGATGTCTCGGTGCGGCGCAAGGTGAATCTCGATGGGCCATCGTGCAGCTGTCGGAACGTAGGCGCTCCAGTGATCACCGTCGTAGATCAACCGAGACTCGTCTTTGCGCCCGAACGCCAGAACATCGGCGAGTAGTGAGCGACCGGTGCGCTCGAAGTGCTTGCCCGCCTGCGTCAGCATCGATCGGGTGCGTGGTGTGACATACGGGTATGCGTAGATCTGTCCGTGCGGATGGGTGAGTGTCACCCCGATCTCTTCGCCGCGATTCTCGAAGCAGAACACCTGTTCCACAACCGGATCCGCCGACAACTCCTCGGTCCGAGAAATCCAGGCACCCACAATCGTGCGCATGCGTTCGAGCGGAAGTTCGGCGACGGACGCCGTGTGATCGCTCGAGAAACACATCACCTCGCAGTGGCCGACAGCTGGGCGATCGCCCGGGCCGTCTCCGGAACCGTGGGCGGCCTCCTTCGGCACCGACGCAAAACTCGGAAACCGATTCTCGAACACCGCAACGTCGTAGTCCGATTCGGGTATCTCTGTGGGCGTGCGTGTTTCGTTGGTCGGGCACAGCGGGCAATCGGCGGCTGAGGGGAGGTGCGTCCGCGTCATGCGATGTGAGGCCATGGTGATCCACTCGCCGGTGAGAACGTCGAACCTCATTCGAGAGGAGTGGTCGAGCGCCGGCAGTTCGCGGGTATCTCGCGCAGTGTGGGCGCGGAAACGGTCGGAGTCGTCGAAGTAGAAAATCTGGCGACCGTCGGCGAGGAGGTGGCGGGTCGGATTGCGCTCTGACGTCATGCGTCGACTTCCCATTCCAGAACACCCTTGCTGACAACGGGTTTCCACACTCCTATCGTGGATCCTGTTTCCAGCGCAGCGGCGTGGGCGGCCAACATGACCGAGATGGACGCCCAGATCGGGCCGCCGTTGTCGGTGGCGTCCGTCGCATATTCGGTCACACAATGATGAAGTGCACCGCTGCGTGTGTCCACGAAGTAGTGGTACTCGTCCAGTCCGGCAAAGGGAACGAACGAGGGGATGAACATGGTTGCGGCAGTGCCTGCGTCGCGTTGACCGTGTCGATCCATCTCGTCCTCGGCGTAGAGGTCCGGATTCTCGTAGATCGTCTCGTCCCACGTTTCGAGGAGGGTGAGGCGAACTTCGGTTGCGACGTCGATGGGGTAGAAGAACTTGTCGGGAAGCACGCTGCCGAGAAAGAGTCCAGTCCGGTCGTCGTGGGTCAGGCTGCCGTTGTGCACCCGATACAGGTCGCGAAGTTCCTCCGGCCACGTGACGCCGGTCGACGCTTCGAATTCCTCGATGATGGTGTCACCGAGTCCCGGTTGAAACGCTGCAGCCGTCACCGGTGCGTGTGTACGGCACCACGCTTCGATTCGGCTCCATTCGTTTGCAACGCTCATGGGCCTTACGATACGTCCGAGTCAGGACCCGTGAATCAGGTACTGCAGCGTGTTCGTCAGCTTTCGGTCCGAAGCCTGCGACTTTCGGCCGGCAATGCCCGAGCGGAGAACGGCGGAACCCTCGAGCAGACTCACGATGGTCTGCGCCGTTGCACCGAGGCCCGCCGCATCCAGATCCGGTTGTGCACACGCAACAGCGCGCTCCACGTGTGCGATGTACTGCGCGTAGAAGTCTCGAACCACCACCGCCACTTCCACGTCTGCCGCAGCAATCGCCCACACTTCGACGTACAGACGCACGGTGGAGTGGTCATCCTGTTCTCCGAGCAGGACTGCGATGAAGTGCTCGGATTCCTCGCGGGAAAGACTCTGATCTGTATCGGTGATGGCGGCGAGGCGATCCAGTGAACGGGTCAATGCGCGTGACATCACTGCGCGGATCAGGTCTGCACGGGTGGGGTAGTAGTGCTGCAGATGCCCCACCCGCACCCCGGCCGCGGCCGCGAAATCGCGCATTGCCGAGTTGGCATTGCCCTGCGTGGTGAGGACCTGTTCTGCTGCGTCGAGAAGTGCTGCTGCGCGGGCGGCACCCTTGGAAGGGGTCATGCCCGCAATACTGCCACCCCGAAGTTCTCCAACTCGGAGACGGTGCTGCGCGGATTCGGAAGCGACTCGGGGAAAGCAACTCCCGGCCGAGCATCGTCGGCCATAGCGTGTCTGACGGCCAGCGCGCCGCCCACCGCAGTGAGGTGGGCTTGACCTTGAGGATCGACGATCGTTGCGCTTGCCGCGGCGTCTGGGCCGGTGACATCGATGCGTACTTGCGCGCTCCCGCCCTTGCCGGGCGAGTACAGGAGCCCGCGTCGTAGCGGCGTGAAGCGGTCGCCGCGACCCCAGCGGAACAGGCCCACCTTCTTGGCGGCGAGCAGGGCAGTAGTGGATGCATTCGAACTGAAACCAATTCGAGTACTGGCAGTTTCGGCGCCCAGGGTCATGGGAAACGTAAATTGTTCCGGAGTGTCGATTCTTCCGACCTTGGTGCGCGATCCGGGAAAGTCGATCCAGCGTGTATCCGTCAACGGGCTGACGGTGATCGGGTTGCCGTGCTGCATCACCTCGAAATCCTGGCCGAGACGATCGATGAAGTCGACGGAGTCGAGCCCGGCAATGTCGTTGACGTCGTAGCGAATCGAGACGTCGATCGTGCTCGCGCCACCCAGTTCCTCGGCCAACGCTGCGGCGACGACATTGGTGACTCCGCCCATCCAGCCGGACGAGAGGTACACCGGTGCGCTCGGCGACATCTGGCCCGCCAAAGTTGCGGCGCGAGCGACGCGGGTTGTCCAGCGAGTGATGTCCACGTAGGGAATCCCGGCCTCGACGGCAGCAGACAGCACGCGATCGTGGGGATCGTTGACCGTTGATACGACCGCGCGTACTGACGCATCGAAGGGTGTCGGGTCGAGGAGGTCCCAGCGGCGGACGGAGGCACCGTGACGGCGCGCCAGTTCGTTGCCGCGCTCGGGGGTACGCCCGGTGAGGAGCAGCGGGAAGTCGGGGGCGAGCAGGGCGGTCAGGGCGCTGCCCACGGTTCCGTACCCGCCGGCTACGAGGATCGGGCCGTCGGCTGAATACTGCAAAGAATCGGTCATGCACTCAATTCTAGGTCAAATGACCTAAAACGTCGAACGGAGTCTTTTCAGTGCTCAGTCCCGGTGTCTGTTCAGTCCCGGTGTCGCACGATATTGACGACGTTGCCGTCGGGCGCCCTGACGAGGAATCGGCGAACACCCCACTCTTCGGTCGTAATGGGGTGCACGATTTCGTAGCCGAGTCTGCGGGCCTCTTCGTAGGCGCCGTCGACGTCGTCCGTGTGGACGGAGATGACCGAGTCCTCGGCTGCCGTCGCGTCGTGCGTGACGAGCTGTACGTGCGCACCGGTGTCGGGTGAGGTGTAGCGAGCGACCCACCCCATGTTGAACTCTTCGGTGCTCAGGCCGAGATAGTCGGAGTAGAAACTCTTGGCGGTTCCGACATCGGCGACTTTGAGATTGGCGGTGATGCGTCGTGCACGCATGCGGTTCTCCTACCTTCGGCAACAGATGTGCTCGATGATCGTCCGAATGCGGAGTCGTGTCGACCGTGTAGTCCGAAGATGCTTTCCAACTGGCTGATTTCGTTGGTTACTGCGGGTCGAACGAACTCACAGTTCCCCACCGCGAGAAGGGAAGGACGATCAGTTGAACCTTGCCGATCACATTGTCGATCGGCACAGTTCCACTGTGTTCGTCTTCGAGATGGAATCGTGAATCCTTCGAATGGGCGCGGTTGTCACCCATTACCCACAGGTTCCCGTCGGGAACGGTGACCGGACCGAAATACTTTCCTTGGCAGGGGATGCCGTTGCCGGGGATGCGATCGTCGATATACGGCTCCGCCAGCGGTTTGCCGTTCACTCTGAGCCCTTCGTCCTCGGACAGGCACTGTACGGTTTGGCCTCCAACCGCGACTACCCGTTTCACGAGGTCGTTTTCGTCCGGCGGGACCAAGCCGGCGATGGATCCGAGTCCCTGAAACGCGCGAACCACCGAATTGTCGGATCGAATGGATTGATACTCGTCGTTCCAGGATTCGGGTCCCTTGAACACGACCACATCCCCAGGTTGCGGATCCCCGAATCGATAGCTGATCCTGTCGACGAGGATCTTGTCTCCCGTGCAGCCGGTGCATCCGTGAAGCGTCGGTTCCATGGACTCCGACGGGATCAGAAATATGCGTCCGACGAAGTTCTGAATGACAACACTCAGCACAAGTGCGACGACAACGAGGATCAGAATCTCACGCCACAATAGGCGTTTTCTCGGGCGATCAGCCGTCGTCGATTCAGCCGAGTCTTTGTGGGCGTCGGATTCCGTCACACTCCCGACAATAGATGGCGCAACCAGTCACCGGCCCGATACGAATGTTCTCGATTCGTGGGTCTACCTGTCGGCCGATTTGCTTCAGAATTGGATCACATCACCCGCGAAGATCCGGTCGGGATCGGCAATCCAGGCATTCCTGGCCCAAACATCTTGCCAACGAATCTCTTTCGCAGAAGCAAGGTGGAACAACGTATCGCCCTAGGTGACTGTCATCGTGTCGCCCGCTGCGCCAGGTGCGGCTGCGGCCGGAGCGTCTTGCGCGGATGTGGATATCAGCGCCGTTTGGAGAGCTTCGGCCGAACCTACCGGCGATGGAGTCGGGGAGGTCGAATCAGGGGTGGTGCCGCCCTAACCGAGGTAAGCGCCACATACCGGCCACGCGCCCGAGCGGATGGCGTCGTCTATCCGATCATCGTCTCGTCGAACCTGCTCTCGTTCGCGGTGGGCAATGCCGTTGTGGAAACACCGCTTCCGGACGTCCACTGGGCGGACCGTGACGGTCGTTGGACCTACATCGCCGGTCAGCTGCTCCCGGTCTACAACAACCTGATGAAGAATCGGCCGGAACTGTGGCGAGCGACGCTGGCGGCGCCAGTCTCCGTCCGGATAACCGAGCAGCGAATGATCGCTCGCTTGCCGGACATGTTGCGGTCCATGACGTCGATTCTGGCGATCACGGTGAACTGACCTCGATGGCGGGGCTTTCGGGAGCCCCGCCACCGTCCGTGAAATCGTAGGTCAGGCCTGGCTCAGCTCCGCTTGCATGCGCGCGGAGTCCTTGCCGACAGTGCGGGTAGCCAGGTAGATGAATACCGCGGTGAGTGCCAACATGATCGGCACGAGATACATGGCCGAGTTCAACCCGTCGCCGGCGTACTGAGCCAACTTCCCGGTACCGGCGTCGGCAAGCGCACGTTTGGCAAACCAGTCCGAGATCGCACCCACGGCAACCGGTCCCGAGAATCCGCCGAGAAGGTACATGGCCGCGAAGAACAACGCCGTCGCAGTGCCGCGGAGCCTGGGAACCACGACGTCGTGAATGGCAGGGTAGACGCTGATGTAGAAGCCGTAGGCCAACAACCAGCCGGCTGAGAACAGGAGAGTGAACATCACGACGTTATTGCCGTGCTGCAACAGCGCCAATGCCGTGAAAGGTGCTGCCAATGCCGAGGTTCCGACGCCGATCATCAAACGTGCCCGCGGCGAGCGTGCGCTGGCCTTGTCGGCATAGCGTGCACCGAGAAGCAATCCGATCAGGCCCGTGATTCCGACGATGATGCCGGTGACCGATGCCGCAGCAGTCAGTTTCAGGTGGTACTGACGCATCAGAAGCGGGACGACAAACGAATTGACCGCGTAGGCAGCGAAGTTGAAGGTCAGTCCGGCAAGGATGAGCCAGCGAAGCGTGGGAATTGCGAGCAGACGACGAATCGGCCGGGTGATCGGGGCCTGTGAAACAGCGGCTGCGCGAGCCTCCGGACTTTCGGAACCACCGCGAACCGGATCGGCCATGCGGTAGAGGACAACTGCCAGAAGGACACCGGGAATCGCGGCGAGGAAGAACGGTGCGCGCCAGCTGTCGAAGGCTTCGGCGATCTTGCCGACCGTGAAGTAGGCGAGCATGAGGCCGATCGGCAAGCCGAGCATGAAGACGCCGAGAGCACGTGAGCGTCGTTCCGCCGGGTAGATATCACCGATCATCGAGTTGGCGGAGGGTGTGAAGGTCGCTTCGCCTACGCCGACACCCAAGCGCGCGAGGATGAACAGCACGTAGCTGCCGGCAGCACCGGTTGCCGCTGTCAAGCCGCTCCACACCAGCAGGCCGATGCCGATGATCTTGGGACGATTCTTGGTGTCGGCCAACCGGCCGAGCGGCAGCCCGGCGATTGCGTAGACGAGGGTGAAGGCAGAGGTGATCAGCCCCAATTGCAAGTCGCTGAGCGAAAACTCGTTCTTGATCGGCTCGGCAACGACCGAGGGGATCGCCCGGTCGAAGAAGTTGAGCATGTTTGCGAGAAACAGTGCGACGAGTGTGCCGCCGAGAAGTTTGTCACGCGTTCCGACAGGGGCGCCGTCGACGGACGGTAGCGGTGGAGCGTCTCGTTGAATTGACATGGTTGTTCCACCCTTTTCGCGAGTGCTGAATGAATTGTGCTGGGGGAGAGGCTCAGGACAGAGCGTCGGCGACGGCGTCGCCGATCGCCTGCATTCCGGCTGCGGTGGGATGCAGCGGAACCGCCGGCTGGGTTGGGATGATTCCGGTGTAGTACGCAGTGGCGGGGTCCGTGCAGATGTCATGTCCGGCAGTGGCTTCGGTGATATCGATGTACTCGATAGCGTGACTCGCCGCGGTGGCTGCCATCACCGTGTTGCCGTAGTCGATGACACTCTGGAGATAGTCCGCGTCACGAGGCCAGAACGGCTGGGTGCCGGGGCATCCACTGTTGGCGATGTACGTCCCGTATCCGATCACGACGATGCGTGCCGAGGGTGCCCGGTCGCGAACCGCTTCGATCATGGAACTCCAACCTGAGGAGGCGTTTTCGATCATCTGTCGCTGTTGATCGACGCCACCCGCGGTGAACTTGTCACGGCAGGACGTTCCGGTGGGTTCGGGGAGTGGATTGACGCAGCTCAGAACTGTCGGGAACAACGAGATGTCGTTGGCACCGATGGTGATGGTGACGAGGTCGGTATCAGGCCCCAATGCTGTTGCCTGCGGCGATACTTGACCGGAGAACGTCGATTGTGCGGTGTCCGTGACGTTGGCGGATCGCGCCGACGAGCAGGTCATATCCGTGAGTTGAGCGCCGAGTTCTCGCGCCACCACGGACGGGTAGTTGTCGAGTGATCGTAGACAGCCCGGTGACGACGAGTCCTGTGGGGTGACCAGTGGGCCGGCCGCCGCGGAATCGCCGAGTGCGACGTACTGGATAGTGCTGACAGGTGTCTCGGCGCTTGACACGCCGGTCCCGAGAGCCGCGATCGAACCGGCAGTCACGACGCCTGCCAGAATGACTGCGCTGCGCGTCTTCCACGTCACTCGGGGCTCCTATTGGTCGAAGGTGAGACTTCCAGTCATGCCACTGATTGTGAATTCGTGAGTGGCGTGGGTTACATAGTGATAGGAAAAAGGCAGGTCGGCCTTGTGGTGGCAATTCAATTCTGTGGAGGGTTTTGTGTCTGGAAACAAAGATCTGCCGTTCGAGCCGATCGTGGTTGGTGGCAGATCTCTGGCCGACCGGTTGGCGCAACGCACCCATCCGCTGGTCATTGCGACGGTCGATCTGGTCCACCGCGACGTCACCTTCTACCGGTTGCTCCCTGACGAGGCATTGCGTAACGACGTCACCACCATCGTGAGGCGCAATCTGGAACTGTTCATTTCGATGCTGCGGACGGGTGCCGATCTGGCGCCCGAGTTGCTCGCCGACATCAGCGAATCGGCTCGTCAACGGGCACAGGAATTGGTTCCGCTCGGTGAGGTGCTGCGTGCATATCACCTGGCCGCAGGGCTGTGGTGGGAGACGATCAGCGAATGGGCGGTCCCGGAAGACGGTGTTGCACTTGCCCACACCGGACGACTCTTGAATGCATACACCGCGGCCTCCGCGTCGGCGGTTCTTGCCGGCTACGGTTCCGACCATGCCACCCAGACGGACGAGGATTCTGCGCGAAGGTCATTGTTCGTAGCACTTTCGACGGGTGTCGATGTTGATCGGGTCTCCGACGATGTGGGCATCAGGTTGGCGCGCCTGTACTGGGTGGTGGCACTGCACGTCGAGCGCAACGACGACGAGTCCTCGACCGAGGTGGACACTGCCGTTGCCGAGCGAAGAAAGGTGCGCCACCTGCAACGAGAGTTGGATCAGGTGGGGAGGGACAAAGCCCTCGGGGTGCTCGGCAGCAGCGGCGGAGCCGTCCTGATTCCCATTGTGGAATCGGAACCCGCAGAGGGAAACTGGGCATCGAGTCCGCAGTATCTCACTCTGTGTCGACGGTTGGGTGATCTCGAGAAGGTTATCGGTGCATCGACGGTTGCCGCCGTCGACGTCGCGGCACCAGCGGCAGTTCCCGCAGCGGTGACCCAGGCGCGCGAGGTGCTGAACGTTGCCCGAAAGTACGGACGTACCAGTGGGGTCGTCCGTCTCGAGGACCTTGCAGTCGAGTATCAACTGACCCGCCCCAGCGCTGCGCTGCCGATCCTCGCAGATGTGTTGTCGCCGTTGGAGTCCGATACTGCCGTGCTCGAGACGCTCGAATCTTTCATCGACTCCGGATTCGATCGAGCCGCCACCGCCCGGCAGTTACACGTACATCCGAACACGGTGGTGTACCGCCTGCGTAAAGCGAGTTCCCTGACAGGACTTGACCTGTCGTCGCCGAAAGATCTTGTGCAGGTCACCATGGCGCTGGGAGCGCGTCGCGCAATCGGAATGGAGGCGGACACTTCCCAAACGTGACGCGTCTGTGGTTCTCTGTGAACGTGTCTGATTCTCGCGGTTTCGCCGCGCATCTTTGATTCGCCTGTTCGGTGCATTGATTGCCGGTTCAGTCGCGGCACCTGCCGGAGCTTCCCCAGCCTCTTGTGAGAACCCCGCTACGGCTGGGGAATTCACACAGTGGCCTGCCGCAGAACTGGGGTTCGATGCTGCGGCGCTGCAGCAAGCCGTCGACTTCGGCACAGCCAAAGCGTCGACGTCCATACGCGTGTTGCGGCACGGGTGTCTTGCGGCGTCCAACGCCGACGGCGTCGCCGGTGCGATTCCGTTCCCGTTGGCTTCGTCGTCGAAGGCGTCGTTGCTCTCTCCGTCGGCAGGGCCACCACGCTCGGGTTGTTGGGACTCGACGATCGAGTCGGTGAGTACATCGGGGGACTCGACCAGGAACATGCAGACATCACGGTGCGGCAGCTGTTGACTCAATCGTCCGGGCTCGACTTCTCGTGGGGCGCTGATATTGCGGGCTACTACGCGGACGCGGTGCGGATTGACAAGCTACTTCGACCCTGCTGACCCGTCGGCGGGATTGACCGGTGAATCGAATCCTGATCTTCAGGAATTCTTGCGGCTTGTCGTAGCTTCGATCGTCGACGTTCCGCCGCCGCTGTACGTCGGGCCTCCCGCACACAGTTCGGGCGGTCCGCTGATCGACGATCCGTCACAGCTGGTCGGATTCGCGAATCCCGAACTGATCTTCGACACCATGGTCGGGACAGGGCGAGCAGGAACACCGGGATGCAACATTGTGATCTGTGACAATGAATTGTTGCCGTTCAGTGTTGTCGACCTGCTCGGGGATGCTGCAGCTCAGACGGGAAATGCGGCGGGTGCGTCGATTCGAGACGCTGGTAGATGATGCTTTCGAAGCCAAATTGTTGCCCAATATTTATGTCTAGTCTGTGTGACGGTCAGTGAACAGTAAATTTGAGTCAAATGATGCAATTACGGCGAAATGTTCGTTACCGTGTGCTGGACAACTGACAATCTGGGGGTTCGGCTACATGGCAAATGTTCGCAGGTCTGTGACGAAGGGATTGATTGCTGCTTCGGTGATCGCTGCAGCTGGAGTAGGCCTTTCGCCCGCGACAGCGAGTGCCGACATCACACCGACAACGGTCGTCAATGGCATCCTCTCGACAGTGGGCGGCTGCCAGACGCCGGTGCGGTCCCTCATCCTTGCGTGCACGGGCGCTGAGACGCTGACGCGCCAGTCGCCGGTGTTGCTGGACCTCAATCCGGTGGGCACCAACATCGTCGTCCTCGGTGCAGGACTCTTCGACGACGGCACGATGCGTCCGATGCTGGTCGACCGACTTCAGGCGGCATTGCAATTGGCACGCGAATACCCGCAGTCTCCGATCATCACGAGTGGAGGAGCACCGAAGTCAGGTGTCACTGAAGCGAGGGCGATGCGCGAATGGCTCGTTGCCAACGGCGTTCACCCGGGCCGGATCACCGAAGAAGGAACGTCGTGGTCCACGGTGGAGAACGCGCTCAACTCTGCGCGGATTCTCGGCGATCGAGGAGCGACCGGCGTGGTTGTGGTCTCGAGCGCCAATCACGTGGAGCGCGCAATGGTGGACTTCCGGGTTGCAGTTCTCGGCCGGATCCCGGTCGCAGGTGTGATCGCCGCGACCTGACGTCAGCGATTGTGGGAGTTGGATTTTCGCCAGGTCAACGGTGATGCGTCGAACCGTCGCCGGAAGGCGCGGCTGGATGCGGCATCGGACTCGTAGCCGACAGTTACTGCAATCGTTCCGACCGGCTCTGTGGTTTGCACCAGCAGTTCGGTGGCGCGGCCGAGTCGGCGCTCGGTGATGTAAGCGCCGGGCGTCTGGGGTCCAGTTGCGTGGCGGGTCGTTGTGGACAGCCTCGAGCGCCTGCCCGATTCGTGGGTCCATTGCTGCGGTCAGCCATCCGCCGTTCGATCCGTCCGCTCGTGCCCACGCTCTGAGGATCTGGACGAAGAAAGGTCGAGAATCCGGGAAACCGGCATGGCGTGGGAAGCCCAGTTGGTATCAGGTTTCAGAGCAGGATCGAATGATCCCCGTGTCAGTCCTTGGCCTGGGCGAGCCGACGCAAGAGGGTGGTCAAAGTGGTGATGTCATCGGTGTCCCACTGCGCCAAACGAGCACGCCAGCGTTCGAGCTGCTGGGTGCGGTAGGTCGTGAGCTTCGTTCGGGCTTCGGGCGTCAGTGCGACCAACTTTGCGCGGGCATCGTCGGGATCGGGAATGCGTTCGACCAGACCAAGCCTGGCCGCTGCATCGATCTGCCTGGTCAGTGTCGACTTCTCGATGTTGAGTGTCGAGATCAGGTCTGCCATCCGAACGGCATCGGACCGGCTCAGGATCACGAGAACGGGGTACAGAGCGGGGTCGAGTTTGGGATGAATCGCGCGTGCGTCGTCACGCGAGCGCGCACGTCCCTTCTGCCACATGTCGGTAAGTTCCATCTCCAGGCCGGTGATCGGATCTGAAACCACAGGTTTTCCTCCCCTTGGTGCAATTTGTTCCGATGTTCATCAAACCAGAACGGGGAGGTGCGTGAATTCGGTGTACCTTTCGCTCGGAAGGGGGGTCAAGCCACCGCATACGCCCGCACGCACGTGTTCAGGTCGCGGGTGAGATCGGCCGCTGTACTGGTCGGAGAACCGAATTTCACGACGGACCCGTCGCTCCCGTGGAACAACAGTGTCGGAAACGAAGTGGCGCCGAGCCTGCGTCCTCGGACGAAATCGGCGCGGGCGGCGTCCTTCGAAGCAGCGGTGAAGAGGGAAGACACTGCGGCAGTGGGGTCGAGTCCGAGCGATTGCGCAATAGCTCGGTAGGTCTCGGGATCGGACAGGCTGCGACCGTCTCGGTAGAACGCGATCTGCATGGCCTCCGCGATGTCGAGTGCGCGTGTCGGGTCCTGAGCGCGCAGCGCGGCGAGTCCGATCGCGGCATCCGTCGAATCCATGACGAACCGTCCGTCAGCCACCAGTTGTGAATATCCGTCACCGAAGACGGCGCCGGTCTGGGCCGCGATAGTGGCATTGGCCGATTTCAAGAACGGAGCCGAAGACATGGGTGCGACGCGCTCACCGGTGAACAGCCCGCCGCTGACTACGGACAAGTCGATGGAATCGGCGTTTTGACGGACGAACTCCGTCAATGCAGGGCCGAAGCCGAAACACCATCCGCAATAGGCGTCGAAGACGTAGGAGAGTTGTGTCTTGCCTGCTGTTTTCGGGCCTGCTGATTTCACTGTCGATTCCTGTCCGAGCGCCAACTGATTGATACTCTGACGGTATGTCGCATTCGGGTATTCGGTCACGGTGAAGATGAGTCCCGAACTAGTGAAAAACAGACAAGTACCCGTCCGAGACGTCGGGTACGCATCTTCGGTGGCTGACGCAACCGAGATCGAGGTTCTCAGCCTGGACACCATTCGCGTCAACGGGGGTAGTGCCGAGTTCGTCGGCCCTCAACGTCCGAAGTTTCACTTACTCGCGCTGGTGACCGAGGGATCGGCGCTACACACCATCGACTTCGTGAACTACGCGGTCAGCCAGGGGACTGTGTTCTGGGTCAGACCGGGCAGGTGCAACAGTGGGGTCGAATCCAGGATTTCGAGGCGACAGTTGTTTTGTTCACGCCCTCGTCGCTCGATGCCGTCAGCCAGCAGTTGTTGGACGGGAACGCTCGCAGTCGGCAGGCAGCGTGGCAGTTGTCCGGAGAGAACCTCGAGACCATCAGCACGGGTATGAAACACCTGAACCTGAACTACGGCTGCCCGGATACTTCTGCGCCGGTCGTTCGCGCGGCCATTCTGCGGCACACGCTGACAGCAATCCTGTTGAAACTGACCCATCTCGGTGGACAGGAGCAGAGCTCCGTGCTGGCGCACAATGACGTATTCGAAAGGTTTCATGCCGTTGTCGAACGTGACTTCGCCACGGTCCGTTCGGTTTCGGAGTACGCCAACAAGATCGGGTACTCCGAGAAGACTGTATTGCGGGCTACCCGAGCCGCTGCCGGAATGACGGCAAAGCAGTACATCGATCAGCGAGTGGTGCTCGAAGCGAAACGTCTGCTGTCTTTCGGTACGGACACGGTCACCCAGGTGGCGTCGAAGCTGGGGTTCGACGATTCTGCGAACTTCACGAAATTCTTCGCCACCCGGGTGGGTGTTTCTCCGCTGACCTTCCGTCAGGACGTCAGAGCGCGCTGAATGCCGCCCATCGCGCGTCGGCACTGTCGAGGGTTCCGATACTGCTCTGCCCCTTGCCGTGCGCGATACCGTCGAGGTCTTGGATGATCCAGTAGATCGCAAACGGATGGCTGCCGAACCAGAGATCGCCACTGACGTCCAGAGCGTGTGTCGGGTCGGGTGCAAGGTTGTCGAACAGCGGAGTGTTTCGCACGATGGATGCGTCGTACTGCTGGCCGGACAGCACGGCGACGGTCTGCGCCGCATGCTCGGGCAGGAGTTCCGGGGAGACGGGTGAAATCGTGCCGGTGTCTTGATTGTTGGTCGCGTTGGCTTCCGATACCGGCCTGGTGAATCCGGCTTCGGTGACAAGTGTGGAGATGGGAGTGGTCGGTGGCACGGTGAACAGGTTTCCACTGTAGCCGAGAAGTATCGCAAGGCTCTGCCCGGCCGCCGCGGTCTTGACGTCTTCGAGACCGGATTCGAGCTTTTCGATCATCGCGGTTGCTTCGCTGTCTCGATCAAGCTGTGCCCCAGCCTGTTCGAGCACGTCACGCCACGGGGCGGAGTAAGGGAGAACCAAGGTCGGTGCCACGGCGTTGATCTGAGCGAACAGGCTCGGTAGTGGACCGGCATTGCTCATCAAGATCTCGTCGGGTTCGACCGACGCGATCTCCTCGACGGCCGGGTTGGCGAAGAAGGTCGGTTTGTCGAGAACTTCGACGCCCTGTTCGCGCAGAATCGTTTTGGCGACGTCCGATCGCAGGGTGCTGTAGACGACGGTGGGCTTCACGCCGAGTGCGAGTGCACTCAGGCCCGCATACTCGTCGAGCGCGAGAATGCGCTGCGGTGATGCCGGGACTTCGACGGTGCCGAGTTCGTGTGTGACGGAGCGAGTTGCAGAAGCGGTGTCGGACTCGGCGGAGCTGCTGCACGCGCTTGCACCGGCAACGGTGAGGAGAAGCGCCGAGACGATACCGAATGCGGTTCGGGTGGTGAACATCTGAGGTCAACGATCCATTCGTGGGAAGAAGAAGGACAGGAGGGTGCCGGCCAGAAGTAGGCCGGAGCAGACGAAGAGGGCTTGGGAGTATCCGGAAACCAGTGCTTCGGTCGGCGCGCTGTCCGAGCGCGCCGTCGAGGAAGCAGCGACGCTCACGAGAACGGCTAGTCCGAGTGAACCGCCGATCTGACGTGACGTGCTGAGCAGCCCGGATGCCATGCCGACTTCTTCGGGAGGAGCGTCGGCGGTGGCGACGTTGCTGAGCGGCATGAACGACAGGCCGATGCCGATGCTCGCCAGAAGCGAAGGCACCAGGATGACGGCCCAGAAGGGGCTGTCGAGGTTCATGGTCGAGAAGATGAAGGTTCCGATTGCTGCGAGTGCTGTTCCGATTACGAGTAGCGGTCGAACCCCGTAGCGCGGAAGGAGTTTGGTGGACGCGAGGATGCCGATGACCAGGCCGAAACAGAAGGGCAGGAACGCCAGACCGGTGGTGGTCGGCGAATAGCCCAGTCCGCGCTGAAGAAAGAGCGAGACGAAGAAGAACGCGCTGAACTGTGCCGCACACACCAGGCACATGATGGCGTTGGCAAGCCCGATTCGGGGCCGAAGCAGGGTGGACAGTCGTACCAGTGGTGTGGCGCAGCGGCTTTCGATCACAACGAAGGCAGTGAGCAGAGCGATCGTGAGTGCAAATCCGCCCAGAACGTAACCCGAAGTCCAGGAATGTGATTCGGTGGCAATGACGGTGCCGACCAGAGCGGTGATGCCGGTCGTCGCCAAGATGGCGCCGGGGAGATCGAGGGAGCCGCCTCTGGCAGCCTGGCCGGCCGGCAGGCCACGGGCGCCGGCAACTGCGGCGATCAGGGCCACCGGTGCGCCGGCGAACATCACCCATCGCCAACTGAGCCCTTCGGTCAAGATGCCACTCAGTAAGACACCGAGTGCGCCGCCGAGCGCTGATGACATTGCTCCGATGCCGAATGCCTTGGCTCTGGCGCGTCCGGTGGGAAAGGCTTGGCTGAGGGCGGCGAGTCCGGCCGGTGCGATCATCGCAGCGCCGACGCCTTGAAGCGCCCGAGTTCCGACAAGCATCTCGGCGGACACGGAGAAGGTGCCGACGATGCTGACGAGGGCAAACAGCAGAAGCCCGGAAACCAGAACCCGACGAGTGCCCATCACGTCGCACAGACGGCCGCCGAGAAGCAGCAGTCCGCCGAAGGCGAGGGCGTACGCGTTGACGACCCAGGACAACCCGGCGTCGGAGAAGTTCAGTGATTTCTGGATGTCGGGCAGCGCGACGTTGATGACTGACATGTCGAAGGCCACCAGGAACTGTGCTGTCGCGGCGGCTGTGAGGACCAGGGCAGGCGCGGCTACCGCCCGGGTTGTTGTTGTCATTGCAGGTACCTGGTTTGTATACGCGTTCTCATAAGTAGTTAGGTTTACCTTGCTGTCGACTGAGATGCAAGAGGTTCCCCGGGCGCGAGCGTCGTAGCAGGGGCGCGCACAATCGACGGATGGCCGAAAAGATGGAACCGAGATCACCGCGGCTCGGACGTCCTCCGACGATCACGTCGGAGCAGATAATCGACGCGGCGAAACGGCAGCTTCAATCCGGTGGCGCCGACGCGTTGAGCATGCGAGCGTTGGCGAAGTCGCTCGGCACCACGCCGATGGCTCTTTACCGGCACGTGGGCGACAAGGAACAGCTGATCAGTGCGGTTCTCGATGTGTATTCACAAGACCTCGGTTCGCTGGTCCTGCCAGAGGATCAGGTCGAACGGCTTCGCATGATCTTCTCCGCGATCTTCGGGAAGCTGGCGTCGGAGCGCTGGATCATCGAGTTGCTTCAGCGCGGAGGGCGCGGCGGGGGCGGCGCTGTGGTCTTGGTGGACCGGGCCATGGCCGCGTGTGTCGAACTCGGTATGTCGCCGCGTCGCGCACTGTTGGTCTATCGAGCGCTGTGGAACTACACGCTCGGTGCGCTGCTCAACATCTACGACACCACGACGCGGCCGGAAGGCAGTGTGTCGCCTCTTGCGGTCAAGATCCGAGAAATCGGCCCCGAGAAACTGCCGATACTCAGTGAGGTGCTCGAGGACTGGCCGGGAGGGACGACGACTGAGAGCTACCTGGAAGGTCTCGAGGTCTTGATCAGCGGATACGTGAGTATTCCCGACTAGTTGGCGCTCACAGCAGGCCGTGCCTCGGTGGAATTGTCCCGGACAGCGTCCAGCGGCCGATGTGTTGGACCTTCCATCGGGTCGGATCGTGCAGGGTATGCGTGCGTGCGTCACGCCAGAATCGTGAGAGGTTCGCCGATTCGCCCGCGCTTCGGGTACCGCCGATTTCGAACAGCGTACTCGTAGCCGCCAATGACGCCCTGGCGCCGACCACCTTGGCAGTTGCGGCGTCGATGGATGCTCGGGCCGTGGAGTCCTCGGTGGGATCACGACGCGCCACGTCGATCGATCGAGCCGCCTCCGCCAAGAGTGATCGGGCAGCGCGAACCTCGATGGCCGCTTCGCCTGCGAGTTGAACGAGCAGCGGATCGTCCACCGCCGTATCGACTTTCGCCTCGAAGAAGGGACGCGCTTTCGCGGCGAGTTCCACGGATTCGCGCAGTGCGGCCGACGCGATGCCGGTGTCGATCGCGGCGTGCAGAATCTGGGCCTGTGCCCCGTAGGTGGTCGGGTGAGTGAACAGCGACGTGAAGGGGACGACGTTGAACCGCGGCACCGACACGGATTCCAGGGTCACGGTTCCGCTCGCAGTTGTCTTCTGCCCCATGCCGTCCCAGTCGTCGACGATCGTCAGTCCGGGGGTATTCCGAGGTAGGTAGACCACGGATTTCACTTGCGCACCGGTCTCTGTGAACTGATCCGCATTGGCCGCACGCACCACGATCCAATCTGCGAAGAGCGCTCCCGTGCAATAGAATTTGCGACCTTCGAGCACAAAGTTCTCCCCGTCGGAGGTGAGAGTGGTGCCGTCGATGTCGATGGTCTTGTTGCCGCGCTCGCTCTGGGCGTTGGCGAACTGCTTACCCGACAAAGCCTCGGCGTAGAAGAACTGCTTCTGCTCGTTCGACCCCTGATATCGAAGCGCTTCCAGGAAGGTGAAGTGGCTGTGCGGAATCTGCGCGATGCTGGGATCACCTTCGGCGAGTAGACGGAAGACCTCGGTCAACGTCTCGGTGCTCGCGTCGATACCACCGAACTCCCTCGGCACCGAGAGTCCGAGCAGCCCCGACTGTGCCAGGGCGCGGACCTCGTCGTGGGGAAGAAGGCGCTGCGCATCGCGGACGCCGGCACCTGCCGCGAACTCGGCGGACAGCCGCGAGGCTACCGAGAGCGCCTCGTCTTCACTGGTGATGCGGTGCGCGATCTCCTGAATATCCACAGCAGTCATGCTGCCACCGTTTCACGGTCGCGGCACCCATCCAACACTTACAACCTGTGTGATCGCCATCCTGGAAATAGCCGGGAACTGCATGTTTGCTGGACCTTATGTCTACTGAACGTATCGCCGACGAGATCAAGTTCGCCTACTGGGTGCCTAATGTCAGTGGTGGTCTGGTTACCTCCGACATCGAGCAGCGAACCAGTTGGGACTACGAGTACAACAAGAAGCTGGCGCAAACTGCCGAGAACAACGGCTTCGAGTACGCCCTGAGCCAGGTTCGCTACGAGGCGAGCTATGGGGCCGAGTTCCAGCACGAATCCACGAGCTTCAGCCTCGCTTTACTCTTGGCAACGGAGAAGCTCAAGGTGATCGCTGCCGTACACCCCGGGCTCTGGCAGCCGGCAGTGTTGGCGAAGCTGGGCGCTACCGCTGACCATCTGTCGAACGGTCGATTTGCCGTCAACGTCGTCAGTGGTTGGTTCAAGGACGAGTTCACTCACCTCGGTGAGCCGTGGCTCGAGCACGACGAGCGCTATCGGCGTAGCGCCGAGTTCCTTCAGGTCCTTCGCAAGATCTGGACCGAGGACGACGTCGATTTCCGCGGAGACTTCTACCGCATTCACGACTTCACGTTGAAGCCGAAGCCTCTCAATACTCCGGAGCGTCCCAATCCCGAACTGTTCCAGGGTGGTAACTCGGCGGCTGCCCGCGAGAACGCCGGCCGCTATTCGGATTGGTACTTCAGTAACGGCAAGGACTACGACGGAGTCACCGAACAGTTGGTCGACGTTCGCCGTGTTGCTCGCGAGAACGATCGGGAGGTGAAGTTCGGGCTCAACGGGTTCATCATCGCCCGCGACACCGAGGCCGAAGCGAAAGACACGCTGCGGGAAATCATCGCCAAAGCCAACCGCCCTGCGGTCGAGGGATTCAAGAATGCAGTTCAGCAGGCAGGCGCATCGACCGCGTCCAAGGACGGTATGTGGGCGGATTCCAAGTTCGAGGACTTGGTTCAGTACAACGACGGCTTCCGCTCGCAACTGATCGGCACGCCGGAGCAGATCGCTCATCGGATCGTCGAATACCGCCGTCGTGGTGTCGATCTGATTCTCGGTGGGTTCCTCCACTTCCAGGAAGAGATCGAGTACTTCGGGGCCAAGGTGCTTCCGCTGGTTCGCGAACTCGAAGCAGCCGACAGTGCCGAACAGGTGCTCGTCACTGCCGGCTGACTGCCTGACCTCTCAGGACTTCGCGTGGCGCTTCGCCAGCATCCAACGAGAGATCTTCATGTCCCGAGCTTTTCTCTCGATGGTCAGCAGGTCCAGCGGAGCGCTGAACTTCTGAACGGCAAGTGATTTCACGCTGCTGAACTCACGCAGTCCGTCGGCTCCGTGGATGCGTCCGAATCCGGAATCGCCGACCCCGCCGAATGGCAGGGCGGCGATTCCGGCGAATCCGAGAACCGAATTGACCGTGACGACACCGCATTCGAGCTTCTCGGCAATCGCTCGACCCTTCGACGAACTCTTGGTGAACACCGAGGCGCCCAAACCGTACTTCGACGCGTTGGCGCGCTCGATCCCCTCGTTCATGTCGGCCACCTTGTTCACCACGACGCTCGGGCCGAACGTTTCCTCGGTGATCGCAGTGGAATCCTCCGGAACGTCCGTCAGGATGATCGGATCGATGAACGGACCGTTGAACGAATCAAGTCCGCCGAGTACAGCTTTCGCACCGCGTCCGAGGGCGTCTTCGATCTGGCCCCGGACTATCGCAGTCTGCTTTCCCAGCGTCATCGGCCCGTAGGTCGAGCTGTCGGTGGCGCCGGCGTGGGCGTCCCGTAGCGCGGCCGTGAGTTTGGACAGGAAGGCGTCGTACACGGGTGCTACGACGTAGATTCGCTCGACGCCGGCGCAGGTCTGTCCGCCGTTGCCCACTGCCCCGAACGCGGCGAAGCTGACGGCTGCATCGAGGTTGGCGTCGGAGTCCACCAGCATGGCGTCCTTGCCGCCACATTCGGCGACCAGGGGAGTGAGGGTGTCCGCGCAGGCGGCCATCACCCGCTTGGCGGTAGCCGTCGAACCGGTGAATGCGATCTTGTCGACACCGGACGAACACAGAAGTGCGCCGGTTTTGCCGTCACCGGTAATGGTCTGCAGGACAGGATGTCCGGGTGCGGCGATGTTCCACAACCGGGTCAATTCGACGCCGACGCCTGGTGAGAGTTCGCTCGGTTTGAACACGACGGCGTTACCCGCGGCCAGCGCGTAGCCGATCGACCCCATCGGTGTGTACAGCGGATAGTTCCAAGGGCCGATCACGCCGACGACGCCCATCGGCCGGTATCCGACGGAGGCAGACTGGTTGGCGCTGATCAGTCCTGCACCGACGCGTCTGCGGCGCAACACTTTCTGTGCGTTGCGTGCCGCCCAGTCGAGATGTTCGACGGCCAGCATGACTTCGAGTAGTGCGTCGTCGCTGGGCTTTCCCGTCTCGGCGGAAATGATCGCCGCCATTGATTCGGCGTGAGTGGCGATCGCAGCGCGGAAATTACCGAGCACCTTCCGGCGGCCTTGGAATCCGAGTTGATCCCACCACTTCGATGCGGTGCGAGCTGCGGCGACCGCCTTCTCGATCGCCTGTTGATCGGCGATGGGGTGCTGCGCGACCACGGATTCGTTGCGAGGGTCGAGGCTCGCGAAGGTGTGATCGTCCGATTTCGGATCTTTAGACGTGCTCTGGCGGCCGAGCTGTTCTGTCATGTTCTTCAGATCCTCCACATGTCGGTGCATCACATATATGTGATGTGATTTACTGTGCTGGTAGTCACAGTATGCGTCGGACGGAGCTCCGACAAGCCTCCAGCCTCATCTCACTCGGGAGTTTTCGATGTACATGGATTTCACGCAGGAGCAGTCTGATTTCGCCAAGTCGGTAGCGGCATTCTGCAAGAAGGAGAGTGGGACCCGTGAGCAGCGAGATCTGCTGACCGATCATGGCGCCCACAATCACAACCAGGCGTTCTACGAGAAAATGGCCGAATTGGGATGGCTCGGGCTGACCGTCCCGGAGGAGTACGGCGGATCGGCCGGAAGCACGGTTGACCTGTGCATCTTCCTGGAGGAAGCCGCCAAAGGGATGGCACCGATCGGTGGACTCGGCCCGACCGTCATCACCGGGGCCGCGTACGAGAAGTTCGGAAGTCCGGAGCAGAAGGAGGCAGTGCTGGGCGGGATCGTCCGCGGCGCGTCCCAGTCGATCTCGATGTCCGAACCCGAAGCAGGCTCCGACGTGGGCAATTTGAGTTGCCGCGCCGAGAAGGTCGACGGTGGTTGGCTGATCAACGGCCAGAAGACGTGGTGTTCCAACGCGCACTTCGCCGAGAACATCCTTCTGGTGGCTCGTACGTCCAGAGGTGAAGGCAAGCACGAGGGCCTGACGATGTTCCACGTCCCGGCGGACATCTCCGGATTGAAGATCAGTGGAATCGACACCATGGGCGGCAAGGAGGTCAACGATCTGTACTTCACCGACACATTGCTGCCCGAGGACGCGGTGGTCGGGGAAGTCGGCAACGGCTGGCGTCAACTCATGGCCGGACTCAACATCGAACGCCTCATCCTCGCGGCGATGATGCTCGGGACCGCGCAGCGCGCTTTCGACGACACCCTCGAATTTGTCACCACGCGTAAGCAGTTCGGCCGTCCGGTCGGATCGTTTCAGGCACTTCGCCACCGGATCGCGGATCTCGCCACGGAGATCGAATGCGGCCGTCTGTTGGTCTACAGCGTGGCCCGGATGGTCGACGCCAACCCGACCAAGATGTTCCCGCGGGAAGCGTCGATGGCCAAGCTCAAGCTGACCGAGACCGCCAAGAAGGTCGCGCTCGAGGGGATGCAGATGATGGGTGGGTACGGTTACGCCACTGAGTTCGACATGGAGCATCATGTGCGAAAGACTCTTGTGTCCTCCATTTATGGTGGTACCAACGAGATTCAGCGAGACATCATCGGCAAAACGTACGGACTGTGAGGATCGGTTGTGGCAACGTCTGCACGCACTCGGAGGGCGACATCTGAGCTGAGGAGACGGCCACAGTTGTCGGAGGACGTGGCCAACCACGTTCGCAACCTGATCATGTCCGGCTCGGTCCGTCCGGGCGAGTTCGTCAGGCTGGACGAAACCGCAGCCGACCTCGGTGTCAGCGTCACGCCGGTGCGAGAAGCCCTCGTCGCATTACGCGGCGAGGGGATGGTCGAGTTGGTACCGCATCGCGGCTATCTCGTCTCGCCCCTCAGTCGCCAGGACATCGAAGACATCTTCTGGTTGCAGGGGCAGATCGCGGTAAAGCTGGCCTTGCGGGCGATGGACAGCATCACCGCTGATCAACTGGTAGAACTCGCGGAACTCAATGCCGATTTGCGCGCGGCGGTCGACGCCTCGGATGCAGCTGCGATCGAGCAGTGCGAATTCGAGTTCCATCGCCTGATCAATCGCGCTGCAGGTGGTGCGAAACTGGCATGGTTCCTGTTCGGCGCGATTCGGTACACCCCAGCTCGTCTCTACGCGACCGATCCCGGATGGGGTGAGCTTGCGGTATCGAGCCACGACAGCCTGATCGAAGCGTTCGAAAAAGGTGATCGTGAGCAGGTCGACGCGCAGATGGGCCTGCAGTTCTCCGACGGCGCTGCTCGACTGCTGGCGCACCTCGACAACATCGGTATCTGGGACTGAATCAGGAGCTCACGGCGGCGGTAGGGCGGGAGCGAGCAGGATCGCTGCACACTCGGCGACCAGTTCTTCTTCCGTCACGTCGATGTACCCGTCGAGCCATGCACTGAGGGTCTGCGCCAGGCCGCCGACCAGGAACGTTGCCGTCAGGGTCAGATGACCGCTGTCGTTCAATCGGTAGAAGGTCTTGGCGTTGGCAGCCAGGAGACCGACGAATATCGTCGTCGACGCTTGGCGTTTCTCGGCCAGGACAGGGCTCGTCAGGGCGCTGGAGAACAGTAGACGTCCGCGACGAGGATCGTTCGCGATAGTGCGGACGATGTTCGCGATTCCGGCGAGCGCCTTGCCGCGTTCGGTCTCGGCGGAGTCGACTGCAGTCTGGGTTGAAACGGCGATATCCGTGATGACGGTGTCGTAGACGGCCGACATCAGAGCATCACGATCGGTGAAGCTCTCGTAGAAGTACCTTGCCGCTACACCGGCCTGCTTGCACACTCCGCGGACCGTCAGTTCGGGTTCGGCCGAACCCATGAGTTCCAGACCGGCCTCGATCAGCGTCTCCCGTCGTTGGGCTACGCGGAGCACGCCGTCGACGCCACCGTACGAACGCGGTTGGTCATTCATAAAGACCATCTTGGCATCTCGGTGTTGTTTGAAATCTCGGCGTTGCTTGACATCTCGGCGTTTCAGCGTTTCACTCATCTGAGAACGTGCGTTCGCAGATATGACTTCGAAGGGGTTCTGCCATGACGGTGAGTAGGGATTCGATAGACGGGCGCGGGGAAACGGTGGCAGGTGTCGACATCGAAGCGGTCGGCACCAAGGCGGTCGACACCAACACGGTCGACATCGATGCGGAAGTCGAAAAGGCGATGTCCGGGCTCGGGTTGTTGGCCGCCGGTGCGAACGTCATCATGCAGTTGGCGCGTCCGGCGGTGGGGTACGGCGTGTACGAGAGCAAGGTCGAGACAGGCCGGTTGGACCGACACCCGGTGAAGCGAACCCGGACGACGCTGACGTATCTCGCGGTCGCGAGCCTGGCGACGGACGAAGAAAAAAAGCTGTACCGACGCGCAGTCAACGGCTCGCACAAGCACGTTCGCTCCGACGAGAACAGTGCAGTCGAGTACAACGCGTTCGATCCCGAACTGCAGTTATGGGTCGCAGCCTGCCTGTATCGCGGGTTCGAGGACGTGTACAAAATTCTGTACGGCGATCTCGATCCGGTGACCCAGGACGCGTTCTATCAGCGCAGCGCCACGTTCGGTACGACCCTTCAGATGCGCCGCGACATGTGGCCGGCGGACCGGGATGCGTTCGAGGTCTACTGGAACGAGAACCTCGACAAGGTGGCCATCGACGAGACGATTCGTGAGCATCTGTACGGGATCGCGTCGGCGACTTTCACGCCGAAGTTGTTGCATCCCGTGGTCGGCCCCTTCAATCGATTTGTCACCACCGGGTTCCTTCCCCAGGCCTTTCGTGACGAAATGCGACTCCCGTGGTCGGTGCGTCGGCAGCGCAATTTCGACCGATCCATGCGCGTCGCCGCGCTGGTCAATCGGTTCAGTCCGAAGGTTCTGCGGATGTTCCCCTACAACTTCTATCTCTGGGATCTGCGTCGGCGTATCGCCAAGGGAATCCCGTTGGTCTGAGCCGACTCTGAGACTTGATGTGATTGACACCACAGGTAAATCGGACACATACTCAACATAGTTGAAGTTGACGTCAAGTTTCATCATTCCTGTGGAGGCTGTCAGTGGCGAACATCGAAGGCGTATGTGACCAGCGATTCTCTGGTTTGAAGGAGGCGCTGGCACGCAATCTCGATTCCGGCGAGGACGTCGGGGCGGCGATAGCACTGACGATCGACGGCGAATCCGTCGTCGACATGTGGGGCGGTTGGATCGACGTCGAGCACACTGCGCCTTGGGTCCGCGACACCGTCACCAACGTCTGGTCCTGCAGCAAGACCGTGACCGCACTGGCCGCACTGATGCTCGTTGACCGCGGCTTGCTGGATCTCGATGCCCCGGTCGCGCAGTACTGGCCCGAGTTCGCCGCAGCAGGCAAGGATCGTATTAAGGTCCGGCAACTGCTGTCGCACACGTCGGGTGTGTCGGGGTGGGATCAACCCTTCACCTTGGAGAACATCTGCGACGACGACTACGCCACCGCCCGGTTGGCGACCCAGGCCCCCTGGTGGGAACCGGGTACGGCATCCGGATATCACGCCCTCAATTACGGTCACTTGATCGGTGAGGTCGTCAGGCGCCTCGACGGAAGGACCCTCGGCCGCTTTATCGACGAGGAAATAGCCGGTCCGCTCGATGCTGATTTCCGCCTGGGCTTGCCGAAGTCCGAGTACCGGCGAGTCTCGAATGTGATTGCGCCACCGCCGTTGCCGATTGACATCGCGGCACTCGGGATGGACAACATCATGGTGAAGACCTTCACCGCACCGCCGGCCGACGCGACAGGTTCATGGACCGACGGGTGGCGCGCCGCCGAGATCGGCGCGGCCAACGGCCATTCGAATGCGAGGGCGCTCGCACGCATCCAGTCGGTGATCGCATGCGGTGGCAAGGTCGGTGACGTCCGTCTGCTGTCGGAGGAAACCATCGACAAGATCTTCGAGGAGCAGTCGTCCGGGGTCGACCTCGTCCTCGGTGTGCCGGTCCGCTTCGGCGTCGGATTCGGCTTGCCGACGCCCGAGTCCGTCCCGTTCATTCCGGAGGGGCGAATCTGTTTCTGGGGTGGTTGGGGCGGCTCGCAGATCATCATCGATACCGAGAAGCGCATGACGTTTTCGTACGTGATGAACAAGATGGGTCCGGGTCTGCTCGGTTCGGAGCGATCGGCGCAGTACGTATCGGCCGCCTACGACGCTTTGAATTGATCGACACGACAGCGCTGATCGACACGACAGCGTTGACCGGCATGACAGGGTTGATCGATCTGACAGGGAGGGCGGAGCGCTATCAAATCCTTGCTGAGTAGTAGCCCAGGGCGCTGGGTGTAGGTTCTGATCCTTAATCCGGCAGAACGGTTTTTTTGTCTGTCTCCGCTGACTATGCTGCCGGATATGCCAGTGTGTTCCGGGGGGAAATCAGCGTGTCCGCTACGTCGAAGTGTGCCCGAAAGTTGCAGACCTGCGTTGGCTGACCAGTGATGAACGGTCGCGTCGAAGTTGTCTTGCGCTGGTGGCGGTTGCCGGACCAGTTTCACAGTTTCAGTCGCTACCTCGAGGACCATGCGTTCTTGACTTCCTGCCGGGCACTGGTCGGCGGAACTGCGTTCTGGATGGGGTTGGTATTGCTGTCGGCGCGATTCAGTGACGTCGGTCCGCAAGGTGCGTTCTGGCGAGCGGTCAATCTGACAGTCATCGTGCTGTGCTTCGGCGCGGCTCTGATCTGGTGGTTGTTTCCGCCGACGCCGCTGTGGTCGTACACCTTTGTCGTGGGCTCCGACGCTGCGATTGCGGCAGCAGCGGCAACCGACACGGAACCGCTGGGGCGGCTCATCGCGTGCGTCGTTTTTGCGTCGATCGGTGGCTACATTGCGTTCTTCCACAATCCGAAACTCCAAGTCGGTCACCTGATCTTCGCCTCGATCGTCACGATGCTTTCGGGGTGGACTTTGTTGTTCGGCCCAACGGCCGACGTCGGGTTGGGACTGGCGAAGATCTCGGTTGTGCTGGCTACGATCATCGTGATTCCCGGTGTGTCACAGATTGTTCTGGCGGTCTTGGGTTCGGACGCCAGTACCTCCGACATCGACCCGTTGACTGGTCTGCTCAACCGTCGCGGACTGGCGCGTCGGGTGAACGACGTGATGGGAGCTCCGGTCACCGAAGCGGATGCACTACTCGTAGTGGTGATCGACCTCGACCGCTTCAAGACGATCAACGACGTTCACGGCCATGACGTGGGAGACAGCACGATCATGCGAACTGCACTGCGTATCCGTCTGTGGGCAACCCAGTCCGCCTTGACAGCTCGTACGGGCGGTGACGAGTTCGTCGTGGTGGAGCGGGTACCGGTCAGCATGATTTCCAGGCTGGAAGGACAGATCCGCTCGGCGATGGACGGGGCGGCCGATGATCCGCCGACGAGTGCCAGCGTCGGAATGGCGGTCCGCACCGCGCCACGGAATTTGGACGAGTCAGTCGACGAAGCCTTTGCCGAACTGTTCCGCGTTGCAGATTCGGCAATGTACGAAGCGAAGCGGGAAGGTGGCAACCAGGTTCGCGCGAGCCTGGTCTGATGTGAGAGCTCAGTCGGCGAAGCTCAGGCCACGTTCGGCGAGTGCTTCACGCAGAATCCTCAGGGCCTTCGGCCCCATCCCGTGCAAGGTGCCGAGTTCCTTCTCGGACACGGACGTCAGCTGCGCGAGGTGGGTGTAACCCGCGCCGATCAGCGCGCGCTGTGCGGGAGCGCCCGTTTTCGGGAAGTCGGTTTCCACTGTGTCCGGATCCGGTTCGGTCACTGGCCAACTCCTCCGTGTGGGTTTTCCACAGTTTAGCGAGCGTCGTGAACGATTTCGGGTCTGTCGACTTTGTCGAGGGTTCGCGGAAGCGCGCGACCGGCCACGGCAATGCCGATGATCGCGACAGCGGCGAAGGTGAAGAGAAGCAATTGTGCAGAACGAAGCGTCGACGGTTCGCCGATGTTCACCAGCACTCCAGCCAGAGCTGCGCCGAAAGCGTTGGCGATCAACTGCACGGTGTTGATGGCAGCCGAGGCCCGCGCCCCTTCCCCGGGATCGGCGACCGAGGTCATCGCACCGACTGCAAGATGAGGCCAGGCGATGCCGATTCCGACGCCGGCGACCAGCAGTCCGATCACCCACGCGACCATCGCACCGGCGCCGGCGCGCTCGGTGAGAAATGCTGCCATGATGCCCAACCCGATCGCGACGAGGATCGGACCGCTGACAACGATTCGTCGCACGATACGAGGGGTAGTGGCCGAGGCGCTCGGGATTTCGCCGAGAGTCCAGCCCAGAGCGAGTGCGGCGCCGAGGAATCCGGCGGCGAGCGGTGCCAGTCCGGCAAGTCGTTGGCCGAAGAGTGGAATGAACGTCTCGACGGTCGACGCGACAGCGAGGACGACGATGGTCAGGTACACCCATTTGAGAGACGACGCGTTGAACGTCGACGGTGGCAGTACGCCGTGGCCCGAGCGGCGATCTGCGGCGACAAAAGCGATCAGTAGCAGCACAGCGGCGAGGACCATCCCGGCGGTCACTGCGAGGTTGGACAGAATTCCGGCGACGCTGACCAACAATGCTGCCGCGGTCAGCAGTGCCAGTGAGAGGACCGGCACCTGACTACGGGTGGCGCTTCCCGGTTCATGCGCTGGCAGGGCGCCGGGAACGAGAGCGGCAACTGCAATCGTCGCGATGACCAGAACGCCGAAAGCCCATCGCCAGGCACCGAATTGAGCAAAGACACCGCCGATCGCGGGCCCGGCGAAGGTGCCGACTCCCCACATCGCCGAAACCAACGCAGCTCCGCGCGTCCATAGATGTCTCGGGAGCGCGGCATTGATGACGGCGTAACCGAGACCGGCCAGCAGGCCACCTCCCGACCCCTGGATCGTGCGGCCGACCAACAGCAGTTCCATGGTCGGGCTGACTGCACACACGACGGTGCCGAGCGCGAAGATCGCGAGGCCGATCAGGTAAGCCCCGCGTGGTCCCCTGGCTGCGAGGACGTTGGTGACCAGCATCGAGGAGATGACGGAAGCGATGAGGAAGACCGTTGCGGTCCAGGCGTAGTACTGCTGGCCACCGATGTCGTCGATGGCGGTCGGAAGCAGGCTGGTCGTCAGGTAGACGTTGGTCGCATACAGCGCGACGCCGCCTGCGAGGACGGTAGCGGTGCCGAGGTATCGACCGCTCAGTAGCTGCCGCCAGGTTCCGGCGGGAGCATCGGTGGGGGAGTGCATGTTGTCGAAGGTAGAATCTCAAGTGCGCTTCAGGTCAATGTCGTGCAGCCATTGGGAGGCAAAATGATCCGCAAGAGTGACGAACTTCTCTCGATCGGTGAGGTATCGGCACGAACCGGCGTCGCCGTGTCGGCGGTGCGCTACTACGAAACACTCGGTCTGGTTCCTGCGGAGCGGACGGCGGGAAACATGAGGAAGTTCCCGCGTCACTCGATCCGGCGGGTGTCATTGATCCAGCTGGCAGTCAGATTCGGGATACCGCTTGCCGAAGTTGCCGAAGTATTCGGGTCGTTGCCGCAGGGGCGAACTCCGACGAAGAAGGACTGGCGCAAGATCTCGACGGAGTGGAATCAACGGCTCGAGGATCGCAAGCAGGCCATCAACCGGATGCAAGACGAACTGACAGGTTGCATCGGCTGCGGGTGTCTGTCACTCAAGACATGCAACCTGCTCAACCCCGGAGACGAACTGGGCCGGGAGGGGCCCGGCGCCAGACGTCTCTGAAACTCCTGTCGGTCAGACTCTTTCGCGTGGCCGGGACTGCGCATTCCACCGACCACCGCGACGCTCGATCTCGATGGGATGCGAGAAGCACTCGCTGATGTTCTGGGTGGTGATCACATTCTCGGCGAGGCCGCCGGCGGTCACGACGCCGTCCTTGATCAGGAGAGCGTGCGTCGTGGTGCTCGGAATCTCTTCGATGTGATGCGTCACGAGGATGCTGGCAAGTGAGGGGTTCTGATTGCGGAGGTCGTCCAGTGCCGTCAAGAGTTGTTCGCGTGCAGCCAGATCCAGCCCGGTCGCCGGCTCGTCGAGCAGAAGCAGGCGTGGTTCGACCATGAGTGCTCGGGCGATCAGGGCTCGTCCCCGTTCACCTTGGGACAGGTTGGGCCACAGTGCGTCCGAACGCGGGCGCATGCCGAGGAGATCGATCAGCGCGTCGGCATGAGCTTCTTGTTCCGGAGTCGGTGACCACCGCGGCATCACCTCGGTGGTGTTGGTGAGACCGGTGATCACGACGTTGCGGACCGTGATCGGAACCCCGATCGTGTGACGAGGGTTCACGTGCCCGATGTCCATTCGCAATTCGCGCATGTCGACGCGGCCCAACTTGTGGCCGAGGACGTAAACGGAACCGCGAGTCGGGTGGGCGGTTGCTCCGAGCAGGCTCAAAAGCGTGCTCTTGCCCGCGCCGTTCGCGCCGAGGAGGACCCAGTGTTGTCCGGGTTCGATCGAAATGTTGATGTCTTTCAACAAGTATCGGCCGTCGCGGACGAGATCCACGTGTTCGGTCGACAGAACTGTGCCGGTGGGGTGTTGCACGAGAACCAACCTCTCTTAGGCGTCGAGCACACGCAGGCGTCGTAGGACGGTGTCGATGTTCGCTCGTGTTGCCGCTACCGCGGCTTCGGGGTCGGCATCTTGAAGTGCTTCGACCAACTGATCATGGGCATGCGAGGTGTCGGGGACGCCGGCCTCGTGGGCCATCATCTCGACGAGGGACTCACGAAGGAGCGGACGCACCGACGTGAACAGCGAGAGCAGAACCGCGTTACCGGAGAGGCGAACAACTTCCGTGTGAAAGTCGAGGTCGACGTCCACGAACTTCTCGACATCACCTTCGAAATGGCTGTGTCGCATGGTCAGTCGTCGCCTCAGGCCGTCGAGGTCTTCGGGTTGTACCCGCTCCGCGGCCAGCCTGGCGGCCTCGATTTCGAGTGCGCGACGCACTTCGAAGACCTCCAGGATGCGTGAGCGTCGAAGAAGCTTGGTGAATTCGTCGACATGCTCGAGTTCGGATGCGGCAGCCACGAAGGTTCCGACGCCGTGCCGAACCTCGAGAAGTCCGTCGCGAGCAAGGAGACGGATGGCCTCGCGAATCGAGGAGCGTCCGACGCCGAGTTCGACGGCAAGGGCCGCCTCGCTGGGGATGCGCTCGGACGGCGCCCACGTCGCTTGCATGATTCGCCCGCGCAGCAACTGTTCGAGTTGCGGTACCAGGGGACCACTGCGAAGTGTGAATCCTGTGTGGTCGTCGGACACGGCTTGCCTCTCGTGGGTGTACCGACAGGGTAGCAACTCATCAGACGTCTGAGGACTCGGGTTGGCGAGTGTGTCGCAGCAGCGTTCCTCAGTCGGTCCCGTCAGTTGCGGGTGACGCCGAGAAGTAGTGCGATCAGGTCGAGGGCCGTCTCGATCTCGGCCTTTTCTCGTCCGAGTAGGGGCGCGTAGAGGTGTACGTCGCAGATACGAACGAGGGCTTCGCCCAGCACTTGTGGCGAAAGTGTGATGGTCAACTGGCCCGCGTCGACCTGGGACTGCAGTATCTCGGCGGTGATGGAGGCGGAGATCGACTCGATCGAACCGGGCATCATCGCGAGCTTGATGAACACCATGGGTTCACGTTTGGTCAGCGCGCGCAGCTCGGTCGATGATTCCACCGAGCGCATGACGCGGCCGAAAACGTCGAGGATGTACTCCGGACCTTTCCCCGACGCCTGTGACATCGCTTTGCGGTATGTCCGTTCGGTGGCCTCGGCCAGCACTGTTCCGAGCAGTTCGTCGCGGTTGCCGACCCAGCGGTAGAGCGTCGCGCGGCCTACCCCGAGACGGTCGGCGAGCAGTGACATGTCGAGTGGTTCCTCCGCGAGGTACATGCTCGCGGCGGTGTCGATCGCGCGTCGGCGTTCGAGGTCGGTAGGCATCGGGACATTCTCTCCGGTTGTCCGGTACTGCACAATTTCGGCCTTTGAAAAACGGTGAGCCTCGGGGGATCGAGCCTATTGACGAACCTCGCCACGTGAGACACACTAGCTCATTGTCTCATGTTAGTGATGGCGATCACAGTCAGGGGTTCGATCGATGAGTTTAGTACAAACCGTTCGTGGGCCGGTGGACACAGCCGATCTGGGAAAGGTGTTGATGCACGAGCATGTCTTCGTTCTGGGTGAGGAGTTGCGCCAGAACTACCCCGACTACCCCGAACCCTGGGATGAGGAGGTGCGGGTAGCGGACGCAGTAGCGAAGCTGACCGAGGTGAAATCCCGCGGAATCAGCACGATCGTTGATCCCACGGTGATCGGCCTCGGCCGGTACATTCCGCGAATCGCCCGTATCAACGAGCAGGTCGATCTCAATATCATCGTTGCCACCGGCATCTACACCTACAACGACATTCCCTTCCAATTCCATTACACAGGACCGGGATTGCTGTTCGACGGTCCCGAGCCGATGGTCGAACTGTTCGTCAAGGACATCAGGGAAGGAATCGCTGGAACCGGTGTCCGAGCCTCCTTCCTGAAGTGCGCCATCGAGGAACCGGGTCTAACCCCCGGCGTCGAGCGGGTCATGCGCGCGGTCGGACAGTCGCAGGTGGAAACGGGAGTGCCGATCACGGTGCACACCAATCCACATACGGAATCGGGCCTCGTTGCGCAAAAGGTTCTGGCCGAAGAGGGCGCGGATCTGACCAAGGTGGTCATCGGGCACTCCGGCGACACCACCGATCTCGACTATCTGTGTGCGCTTGCCGATGCCGGTTCGCTACTCGGGATGGACCGTTTCGGACTCGAGCCGTTCCTGTCGTTCGAGGACCGTGTCAACACCGTGGTGGAGATGGCCCGTCGCGGCTACGCGGAGAAGATGGTGCTGGCACACGATGCGTCGTGTTTCATCGACTACTTCCCCAGCGCTGCAAGAGAAGTGGCACTCCCGAACTGGAACTACACCCACATCAGTGATGACGTCATTCCGGCGCTGCTCGAACGTGGTGTCACCGAAGACCAGGTCAAGGCGATGCTGGTCGACAACCCACGTCGGTACTTCGAGAGCTGACTTATGACCAACGTGTACGAGAGCAAGCCCTGGCTCGCCAATTACGACGCGGACACAACGCCGAACGTAGACATCGAGCACGTCAACGCCCTCGAGATGTTCCGGGCATCGCTGGAGCGCGATCGCAATGCCCCGATCATCCGGTACTTCGACGGAACCGTCAGCTTTGCCGAACTCGACGAGATGTCGGACGCGCTTGCCGTAGCCCTCGCCGAGGACGGAATCGGGTTTGCAGACAGAGTTTCCTTTGTCCTGCAGAATGTTCCGCAGTTCGTGATCGCGACGGTCGCGGTGTGGAAACTCGGCGCCGTCGTCGTTCCGGTCAATCCGATGTACCGGGACCGTGAACTGTCCACTGTTCTCGCCGACAGCGGCGCGGTAGCGGTCATCTGTCTGGAGTCTTCGGCCGAGACGGTTGTGACCGCGTCTGAGGGCACCGAAGTACGACGGGTCATCACCACGTCGGAACTGGATTTTCAGTCGCGCGACGACGAACGGATCTTCGGTTCGGCGTCCAGGATTCGCCACGATGGATTTCCGGACCTGCTGGAATTGATCGAGGCGCATCGAGGACAGAAGCCCGGGCCGGTCGAGCTTGGACCGGAAGACCTTGCCTACCTTCCCTATACGTCGGGAACGACCGGCCCGCCGAAAGGTTCGATGAACACGCACGCGAATGTCGTGTTCGCGGCGCAGATCTATCGGGACTGGTTGGAGCTGC
Source organism: Rhodococcus sp. IEGM 1409 (assembly GCF_030056735.1). Lineage (GTDB taxonomy): Bacteria > Actinomycetota > Actinomycetes > Mycobacteriales > Mycobacteriaceae > Rhodococcus_F. The sequence continues at coordinate 259,147 of NZ_JASHKN010000006.1, read as the reverse complement.
GACCCGGTGGCGCGATGTTCGCGGTGGCGCCACTGTTCCATATCACCGGATTGATCGGGCACGTCGCGGCCCCACTCCTGGCCGGTGCGTCCACGATTCTGACATGCCGATTCCATCCCATCGTTGCAGCGGAATCGATTTCGGAACATCGGGCAACCGCGATCATCGGTGCGATCACCGTGTTCATCGCGTGGACGGACAGCGCCGCAGTCTCGAAGGAATCGCTGAGCAGTCTCGAGTCGGTGTATTCGGGTGGCGCGCCGATTCCGCACGCGGCGTTGGAAGCGTTCCGGTCGAAGTTCGGTCACTACATTCATAACGGCTACGGGCTGACCGAGACGAACAGCCCGGCAATCGTTGTACCGAACTCTCGTGAAGCACCGGTGGATCCGGCGTCGGGAGCGGTCGCCGTCGGAGTGCCGGTATCGAATACGTACGCGGAGGTAGTGGACGAGAACGACAAGCCGGTACAGATCGGGGAGTACGGCGAGATCGTGGTCTCCGGTCCACAGGTCGCGCTCGGTTACTGGAACAAGCCGGAGGAAACCGCATATGCCATGCCGGGCGGGCGTTTTCACACCGGTGACATCGGATTCATGGACGGCGACGGCTGGTTCTACATCGTCGACCGGATGAAGGATCAGATCAATGCCTCGGGCTTCAAAGTGTGGCCGCGCGAAGTGGAAGACGTTCTCTACGAACACCCTGCGGTGCGGGAAGCTGCCGTCGTCGGTGTCATGGATCCGTATCGCGGCGAAACTGTGAAGGCCTTCGTATCCTTCAAAGACGGGTCCGAGGCGACCACCGAGGATCTGGTCGAATTCTGCAAGGAAAGGCTTGCGGCATACAAGTATCCGCGCATCGTCGAGATCATGAATGACCTACCGAAAACGGTGAGCGGCAAGATTCTTCGTCGCGAGCTGCGGGTTCCGAACTAGATCTACCTGACAAACGAATTGCCGGCCGCCGACAAGGTGAGCCGGCCATTCGTCGTGGTGTCTGCCGGGAATCGATAGGGGTTTAAGTCCCCTATGCGGCAAAGCATTTCAGTGATTGACATCACTCTTTTTGTGTCGCAGACTGATCGCAACGCCATAGAGTTGAAGTTGGTGTCAGTTTCTACTTCTGGCTCCGATTCGACTTCTCAACTCCCGGCGCGACGAGTGTCCGACCCATCGAGGAGTAACCCATGACGAGATCGGCAGTGGATTCGAGCACGCAGGCAGGGGGCCTGTCCGATCAGGACCGAAAGAAGAAGCGAGCACACCGCAAACTTCTGGGCGCGGGACTGCTCGGCAGTTCCATCGAATGGTACGACTTCTTCTTGTACGGAACGGCTGCAGCACTGGTCTTTCCGCATGTGTTCTTCCCCGATTCCTCGGCACTGATGGGCACACTGCTCTCGTTCAGTACGTTCTGGGCCGGGTTCGTAGCTCGTCCCATCGGTGGGTTGGTCGCGGGGCATTACGGTGACAAGTACGGACGCAAGCCCGCGGTGGTCACCTGCCTGCTGCTGATGGCTGTCGCAACCTTCCTGATCGGCGCGATTCCGAGTGCGTCGGCGATCGGCGTCGTCGCTCCGATCCTTCTTGTGACGCTGCGATTCATTCAAGGTCTTGCCTGCGGTGGACAGTGGGGTGGAATCGTCCTTCTTCTCACCGAATCCGCGAGTCCCAAGAAGCGTGGTTTCTCAGGCACTTTCGGTCAGATGGGTGTCTCGTTCGGTGTTGTCCTGGGCAACCTGGTCTTTCTCGTCGCGACCGCGACCATTTCCAACGACGCGTTCCTGAGTTGGGGTTGGCGGGTTCCGTTCTTCGCCAGCGCGTTGCTCTTCCCCGTTGTTCTGTACATCCAGACGAAGGTCGAGGACACGCCGGAGTTCCTCGAGCTGCAGGAAGACGCAAAGAAGAATCAAAAGGACGTCGTCGTTCAGGCTCCGTTGGCCCAGGCACTCAAGGATCACTGGCGCAAGATTCTGCTCGGCTGCGGACTGCTCGCTGCCACCAATGCGCTGTTCTACATCAGCATCGCAGGCGTGCTCAGCTACGGCACAACCGAACTGGGGTTGAAGCGGAACTCACTGCTCATCATCTCGCTCCTGAGTGCGTTGCTGACCGTCGGAGTGGTGCTGTGGTCCGGGAAGATGTCCGACAAGATCGGTCGTCGTCCGATGATCTTGATCGGCGCTGCGGCGATCGTGGTGTGGGCGTTCCCGTACTTCTGGTTGATCAACACCAAGTCCCTGCCGCTGTTCTTCATCGCAGTCACGGTCGGCAGCGTGTTCCAGTCGATGACCTACGGGCCGATCGCGGCCTACATGGGTGAGCTGTTCGCGCCCAACGTGCGTTACTCGGCCGCATCGCTGGCCTACCAATTGGCTGCGATCACGGTCAGCGGCGGCACTCCGTTCATCATGACAGCACTTGTCGCGAAGACCGGAACCACGACGTGGGTTGCCGCGTTCGTAGCACTCATGGGCTTGGTGACCTTCTTCAGTGCCTGGGTGCTGAAAGAGACCAACCCGAAGGAAGTTCGGGACGATCCGAACGCAATTCCCGGCGCGCACCTGTACGCCAAGTAACGCCTTCGATCTCGAACAGTCGCCCGCTACCGGTCACCGGTAGCGGGCGACTGACGTATAACTGGAGCATGGCTGCAGCACGCACAGGCTCCGAAGATGCTTCGTCGACAGTGTCACGGGAGCTTCCCTCCACTCAGCGTGGTTTGCGTACGCGTCGAGCGTTGATCGATGCGGCTCGCACGGTCTTCGAGCGGACCGGTTATCTGGACTCGCGTCTGATCGACATCACGGTGGAAGCGCAGTGCTCGGCCGGCACCTTCTACACCTACTTCGCAAGCAAGGAAGAGATCTTTGCGGCACTGATGGAGCTGGCGCGCGAAGACATGATGCATCCCGGCATGCCGCACACTCCGGAAGGCGCGGATCCCGCTGAGGTCATCGCAGCGAGTAACCGCGCGTACCTCGAGGCGTACCGACGGAACGCGAAGCTGATGGGTCTGCTCGAGCAAGTCGCAAGTATCGATTCGGAATTCCGGGTTCTCCGCATCGAGCGCGCTGACGCGTTTGTACGTCGCAATGCGCGCAGCATCGAGAAGCTGCAGAAAGCCGGTCTGGCGGACGCGAATCTGGATCCGCTGCTGACGTCTCGGGCACTCTCCGGAATGATCAGTCGACTTGCGTTCGCTTACTTCGTATCCCGCGGCGGCGAGGACGGCGCCGCCGGAGTGACGTTCGACGGTCTGCTCGATACGGTCAACCGGTTGTGGATCAACACTTTACAATTCTCGCTACAGCAAAATTGATGTTGACGCCGGGTTCATGTTTGGTGTCTGATGGGAGAATGACACCCACGCGTACGGCAGTGCTCGTCGATTTCGGTGGAGTTCTCACCTCCAGTGTTCTGCAGGCTTTCGCAGACTTCGGAGCCTCGCTCGGCGGTGACCCACGACTTCCGTTGACCCTGCTCTCCCGCGACGACGTCTCGAAGAGGCTGCTCTCCGACCACGAATCAGGAAAGATCGACCAGGAAGCATTCGAGGCCGGATTCGGGGAACGTCTACGCGCGCACGGCGCCGTCGTCGACAGTGTGGGGCTGGTCGACCGGATGCAGGCCGGGCTGATTCGGGACGAGGAGATGGTGCGTCTGCTCGCAGACGTGCGGGCGGCGGGCCACCCTGTTGCGCTCGTGTCCAACGCTTTCGGGCGTGATTGTTATGCGGGATTTGTCCTCGAGGACCTGGCCGACGAGGTTGTGATCTCGTCGGAAGTCGGGATTCGTAAGCCCTCTCGTCAGATCTACACCATCGCGTGCGAGCGCCTGGGCGTCGCGCCCGAAGATGCCGTGATGATCGACGATCTGCAACAGAACCTCGACGGTGCGGCCCGGTTGGGGATTGCGGGCATTCTCCACACCGACGCGGAAAGTACTCGCAGGCAATTGGAATCGACGTTCGGACTACTGCCCACGCAGTGAAACTGTAGGTTGCTCGGTAATACTCGAATACTGCTGGAACACTTTTGGAGGAATGAATGATTGCTGTCATCGCGGATATCACCGTCAAGGACGGAAGCGGCGAGCAGTTCGAAGCCGTAGTCGCCGAACTCGCCGAGAAGGTGCGCACGGAAGAGCCCGGAACGGTTCTGTATCAACTGATCCGCTCGAAGACGGATACGAATTCCTACAAGTTCATGGAGCTGTATCAGGACGGCGCGGCCATCAAGGCGCACGGAACGTCCGAGCATTTCCAGGCTGCAGGAAAAGCGATGGCGCCCTTCCTGGCCGGTGCCCCACAGATCGAGTACTTCGACGCACTCTGAGCGCATGGACAGAGATCTCTGAGTACAAGTACATGGACAGGGCCCTCTGAGCTCGTGAACAGGTGAGCCCCCGGCGAAATCTCGCCGGGGGCTCACCTGTGATTTCAGTTCTGCTTCTGGGCGAGGAGTTCGGACCGGTCGATCGATCGCTTGAGGATCTTTCCCGTCGAACCCTTGGGGAGTGCGTCGATGAACTGGACGACCCGGGGAATCTTGTAGGCGGACAGACGTTCCCGAGCCCACGACGTGACGGCAGCTGCTTCGAGGTCGGAGCCTGGGCGCACGGCCACCACTGCAGCGACCTCCTCGCCGTAGTAGTCGTCAGGGATGCCGATCACCGCGGCTTCGATGATGTCGGGGTGCTGGTAGAGCACCTCTTCGACCTCGCCCGGATAGACGTTGTATCCACCACGGATGATGAGGTCCTTGACGCGGTCGACGATGCGAAGATCCCCGTCGGTGTCGGTCGCGCCGAGGTCTCCGGTGCGGAACCATCCGTCGTCGGACAGAACGGCGGCCGTGTCGTCAGGGCGCTTCCAGTATCCCTTCATGATCGTCGGTCCTTTGATGAATACCTCACCCACTGTGCCTGCCTCGCAGACATTTCCGTCGTGATCACGGACCTCGACCTCGGTGCGCGGTACGGCGCGGCCGGTGTAACCGATCTTTGCAACGCGGTCGATACTGTTGAAAGTTCCGAACGCGCTCGTCTCGGTCAGGCCATAGCCCTCGAGGATCGTGCAGTTGAAACGTGCTTCGAAGGCGCGAGCGACTTCACCGGGAAGTGATGCGCCTCCGGAGATCGCGATCCGCAGTTGTTCGAAGTCGGAGCTGTCCACGTCGGCGGCGGCGTGCAGCATTGCATTCCACATGGTGGGGACGCCGGCCATGATGGTGAGCTTGTCCCGACGCACCAGATCGAGCATGGCAGCGGGATCGAACCGGGCGAGCAGGGACAGTGATCCGCCGCCGGTGAAGGTTGCCAGCATGACCGAACCCTGGCCGAAGATGTGGAAGAGCGGAAGTCCGGTTCCGGTGCGGTCCGAGGGATTTCCGCGGCTGCTCTCGGTGCCGATCTCACCGGCAGACAACAGATTCCCGACGGTCAGCTGAGCGCCCTTCGGGCGTCCGGTGGTGCCGGAGGTGTAGAGAATGGCCGTGGTGTCTGCTGCGTCGCGGTCGACCACGGTTCCCCGTGCATGGTCGGCCTTCGCCGATTCTTCGGTGAGCGTCCATACCGGGACGCCGCGCGCACTCCCTGCATCCTGGACTGCGGGGCCGAGCTGATGCCAGGCGATGGCCAGGGAAATCTCCGCGTCGTCCAGAACGTACTCGACTTCGGGTTGCGCCGACATCGTGTTGATGGGCACCACGACACATCCTGCGGCCTGAATCCCCATGTACGCCACGATGAATTCCGGCACCGACGGCGCCGCGAGCAGAACTCGGTCGCCGACGCTCAACCCTTCGTCGCGAATGCGGCCGGCGAACGCCAGAGACGCGTCGTGGAGCTGTCGGTAAGTCCAGTGATTGTCCGTGCCGCGAATTGCAATATTGTCCGGAGTGGCTTCCGCGTGACGGGTCACCGGGTCGAGAACGCTAACCATGGTTCTGCCTTTCGGGAGGAATCGACCGATTGTGTGTCCTGGGTCTCACCAGAGCGTACACTTGAATCCGGCGTCAACATCGAGTCTGTTGGGATTGTCCCGAAATGATGTTGGCCCGGAAGGACGGGGAGCGCACTGTGCTCGACGACGAATCGCGAATTGCCGCCTTACCGGTGGCTCCACCCGCGCTGCTCCGGGATCGGCCCACTACCGAGCGGGGAACTCGCACGCGCGCAGCTTTAGTAGCCGCTGCCCGTACGGTTTTCGAGCGTAGTGGCTATCTCGACGCCCGCCTCGTCGACATTGCCAAAGAAGCCGGCTGCGCGACGGGATCGTTTTACACGTACTTCGCGAACAAGGAAGAGGTGTTCGCCGCCGTCCTCGAGGTTGCGCGAGACGACATGATGCATCCCGGTATGGGGCGTGTTGACGGGGCTGACGATCCCTACGCCGTGCTCGAGGCGAGCAATCGGGCGTATCTGGCCGCGTATCAACGCAATGCAAAATTGATGGGTCTGATGGAGCAGGTCGCCCACATCGACCCCGAGTTCCGGAAGTTTCGCAGCGAGCGCGCCAATGCGTTCATCCGTCGTAACGCTCGGGGGATTGCCGATCTGCAATCGCGTGGCATCGCGGACACGACGCTGGACCCGATGACGGCGTCGATTGCCCTCTCCGGCATGGTGAGTCGACTCGCCTACAGTCTGTTCACCCTCCGTGAGGGTGAGGTGGACGGGCGTTTGCCGGAGTTCGATCAGATTGTCGCCACGGTGACCGATCTGTGGGCGAACGCTCTCAAGTTTCCCGACCGTCTCTGACGAGGGGCCGCCCCGGCCGTCCCGCGCTCGGGGGCCGGGACGTGCCGGTTCAGCTCTTTTCGACGACGCGAGCGACGGATTCAGCGACGACGACGGGCTTGTCGGAACCTTCGCGCTCGACCACCTGGCTCATCTTCACCTGGATTCCGCCGGGCAACTGCTCCGCGGACACGACGGTTGCGCGCATGCGAACCCGGGATCCCACGGGGACCGGAGCGGGGAAGCGAACCTTGTCGTAACCGTAATTGAGGCTGTGCGCGAAGCCGTCGAAGTGGATGAGTTGGTAGGAGAACTGGGGGCCCAGCGAGAGGCTGAAGAGTCCGTGCGCGATGGTGCTGCCGAGCGGGCTCGATGCGGCGCGTTCCGGGTCGACGTGGATCCACTGATGATCGTTTGTGGCTTCGGCGAACGCGTTGATGCGCTCCTGGGTGATGTCGTACCACTCCGTCGGGCCCAGCTCCTGGCCGATGAGCTTCTCGAGCTCGGCGAAGGTGGACGGGCGGACGGGCAATTGGTTTTCAGTCATCGTTGATCCCTTTACTCGCAGTTCAGGAGGACGGAACGGGCCGTTCGGGTGAGCGTCACGATTCGACGGTTGAAACTGACGCCGGATTCAACTATACATGAGGGGAGACGTGGATCACTGTCAGCGCGTAGGTATGACGCAAGCGAGAGGAATCGCTCATGAAGGTTGCCCAGAAGGTAGCAATTGTCACCGGTGGCGGCGGGGGGATCGGCGGTGCGCTGGCCGAGCGACTGGCTGCCGAGGGCGCACGCGTAGTAGTGGCCGACCTCGACGGAGCGGCAGCGTCAGCGGTGGCCGAGGCGATCAACGCGGAGCATCCCGGAGCGGCCGTGTCTGCCGGTGGCGACGTCTCCGACGAGACGGTCATTGCGGCCCTGATCGCGCAGGCGGAAAAGGAATTCGGCCCGGTCGACCTCTATTTCGCCAATGCCGGCGTCACCGGAGGCATGGGCCTCGACATCAGCGAGGACGTCTGGGACACGACGATCGACGTCAACGTCCGCGCCCACATTCGCGCTGCCAGGCTCCTCGTCCCAGGTTGGACCGAGCGCGGAGAGGGCTACTTCATCAGCACGGCCTCTGCGGCCGGCTTGCTCAGTCAGGTCGGATCCGCCGCGTACTCGGTGACCAAGCATGCTGCGGTCGCGTTTGCCGAGTGGCTCTCGATCACCTACGGGGATCAGGGCGTTCGTGTCAGTTGCCTGTGTCCGATGGGCGTCAACACCAAGCTTCTCTACGAGGGCGAGAACTCCGGAGATCCGGTCGGTAAGGCCGCAACCGGAGCCGTGCTGGCGGCGGGCAACGTCCTCGAGCCTGCCGAATGCGCTGAAATCGTCCTGGCTGCAGTAGATGCCGAGGAATTCCTCATCCTTCCGCACAAGAACGTGCTGGACATGTACCGGCAGAAGGGCGCCGACTACGACCGTTGGCTGCGCGGGATGCGTCGGTACCAGGCGTCGCTGCTCGCGGGAACGCGATGACCGAGGAGCTCGTCCTCTCCGAGCAGAGAGGAGCGGTGCTGGTCCTGACATTCAATCGGCCCCGCGTTCTCAACGCGTGGACCAACGTGCTCGAAGACCAGTACTACGACCTTTTGGCTGCAGCAGACGAAGATCCCGGTGTCCGAGCAATTGTCGTCACCGGTTCCGGCCGAGGATTCTGCTCGGGGGCCGACCTCGGCAATCTGAAGAACGTCGGCGAAGTCTCCGAAAGTGATCTGATCCGACCGCGAGACCGCGATTTCCCGACCACCATCCGTAAGCCGCTGATCGCTGCCGTCAACGGCGTCGCTGCCGGCCTCGGTATGGTCGAGGCCCTGTACTGCGATGTTCGTTTCGGCTCGAGCGCAACACGATTCACCACCGCATTCGCGCGCCGGGGACTGATTGCGGAGTACGGCATCTCCTGGATGTTGCCACGCTTGGTCGGGCACAGCCGCGCTGTCGATCTTTTGCTCTCCAGCCGGATGGTGGATGCGGACGAGGCGTACCGCATCGGTTTGATCGACCACCTGGTCACCGGTGATGACGTCCTGGACGCAGCGGTTGCCTACGCCGAGGACATCGCGGCCAGCTGTTCGCCGACGTCTCTCTCCGTCATCAAGTCTCAGATGAGTGCCGACGCGCACTCGAGCTTCACCGATTCCGCCAGGCGTGCGGAATCACTGATGCTGAACGCATTTCACGGCCCGGATGTCGTCGAGGGCGTCAACAGCCATCTCGAACATCGAGCCCCCAATTTTCCTTCCCTCTCTGTCAGGAGTTCACATGTCAGTGTTTGAGTTCTCGGATCGCACCAAGAAGTACCAGGCCGAACTGATCGATTTCATGGACAAGCACGTTTATCCGGCCGAAGCGGTGTACGAAGAGCAGATGCGTGAGTCCGGTAACCCACACTTCCAGCCGCCGATCATCGACGACTTGAAGAAGGAAGCCAAGGCCCGCGGGCTGTGGAACCTCTTCCATCCCCATCCCGAATGGGGCCCCGGCCTGACCAACCTGGAATATGCACCGCTCGCAGAGATCATGGGCCGCAGCCACCTGGCCTCCGAAGCCACCAACTGCGCCGCTCCGGACACGGGAAACATGGAGGTGCTCACGCTCTTCGGCACCGACGAACACAAGGAGAAGTACCTCAAGCCACTTCTCGAAGGCGAAATCCGTTCCGCTTTCGCGATGACCGAGCCCGAGGTTGCCAGCTCCGACGCCACCAACATCCAGCTCCGTATGGACCGTGACGGCGACGAGTACGTGCTGAACGGCCGTAAGTGGTTCGCTTCCAACGCCTTGCACCAGAACTGCAAGGTTCTGATCGTCATGGGCAAGACCGACTTCAACGCCGCGACGCACCGTCAGCAGTCGATGATGGTCGTGCCGATCGATGCTCCCGGTGTCACGATCCTGCGCAACCTGCCGGTCTTCGGTTACCAGGACCGCGAAGGACACGGCGAGATCACCTTCGAGGACGTGCGCGTCCCGGCCAAGGATATTCTCGCCGGTGAGGGTGAAGGATTCGCGATCAGCCAGGCCCGTCTCGGCCCCGGCCGCATCCACCACTGCATGCGTGCAATCGGAATGGCCGAGCGTGCACTGGAACTGATGTGCAAGCGCGCATCCACCCGCATCACCTTCGGAAAGCCTGTCAGCGACAACGCAAACATCCAGGACTGGATCGCCGAGGCGCGTATCGATATCGAAATGGTTCGACTCCTCACCCTCAAGGCTGCACACATGATGGACACGGTGGGCAACAAGGAAGCACGCACCGAGATCGCGGCTATCAAGGTTGCGGCGCCGAACATCGCGCTCAAGATCATCGACCGCGCCATCCAGGTCCACGGCGGCGGCGGCGTCACGGACGACTTCCCGCTCGCGATGGCATACGCGCACATGCGCACTCTTCGTCTGGCCGACGGCCCGGACGAGGTGCACAAGCGCGCCATCGCCAAGCAGGAACTGCGCAAGTACCGCGAAGTCAAGGCGAACTGACATGGCAGGACTGGATCTCACAGGTAAGACGGCGATCATCACCGGCGCATCGCGGGGCATCGGCCTCGCGACCGCGCAGACGATTGCAGCGGCGGGCGGAAACGTCGTACTGACTTCGCGCTCACAGGAATCCGCAGATGCGGCTGCCGCACAGGTGACCGGCAACGCGATCGGTGTCGGCGCACACGCGACGGACGAGGATGCTGCCCGCAAGTGCGTCGAGCAGACGATCGAGCGTTTCGGCAGTCTCGACATCCTGGTGAACAACGCGGGCACCAACCCGTCGTTCGGGCCGATCATCAATCAGGATCACTCGCGCTTCGCCAAGACCTTCGACGTCAACGTGTGGGCTCCAGTCCTGTGGACCGGCCTGGCAGCGAGGGCCTGGATGGGCGAGCACGGTGGTTCCGTGGTCAACACCGCCTCGATCGGTGGCATGGCATTCGAGGCCGGGATCGGTACGTACAACGCGTCGAAGGCTGCTCTGATCCACATCACCAAGCAGTTAGCGCTCGAGTTGTCGCCGAAGATCCGTGTCAACGCAGTCGCTCCGGGAGTGGTGAGAACCAAACTCGCCGAAGCGCTGTGGAAAGAACACGAAGAAGCGGTGTCTGCATCGACCGCTCTCGGACGTATCGGTGAACCCGAGGACGTCGCTGCTGCCATCGCCTTCCTGGTTTCCGATGCGGCCCAGTGGATCACCGGCGAGATCATGACCATCGACGGTGGCCAGCTGTTGGGCGACGCACTCCCGTTCCGGCAAGGTGCGTCCGTCGGTGGCTAGCGTCGGAGTCGTGGGACTCGATACCGAAGCGGTCACCGGGTGGATAGCAGGCCTGGGGATCGACTTCAGCGGGCCGCTGTCCTTCGATCGAATTGGCCTGGGGCAGTCCAATCTCACATACCTGGTCCGTGATCAGGGCGGCCATCGCTGGGTTCTACGACGCCCACCGCTGGGTCACCTTCTGGCCTCGGCACACGACGTGGCGCGCGAAGCTCGAATCCTGAGCGCTCTCGAATCCACCGAGGTGCCTTCTCCGCGCGTATTCGGGTTGACCGAAGACCCGGCCGTCACCGAAGTCCCGCTGCTCCTCATGGAATTCGTGGACGGCGAAGTGGTGGACCGGATGCCGCTCGCGGAAGCGTTGTCGGAAGATCGTCGTCGGGCAATCGGCATCTCGCTCGCTCGGACGCTGGCGAAGATACACGCCGTGGATCTGAAGCAGGCCGGCCTCGACGACTTGGCGAGCCACAAGCCCTACGCCGCACGGCAGCTGAAGCGTTGGGGTGGTCAGTGGGAACAGTCGAAGACGCGGGAATGCCCCGATCTGGACGATCTCACCCGACGCCTCATTGCGGCTCAGCCGGCTCATACCGAAACCACGTTGGTGCACGGCGACTTTCACCTACGCAACGTGATCACCTCCGCTCAGAACGGAGAAGTTGTCGCGGCCCTCGACTGGGAACTCTGCACACTCGGTGATCCGTTGGCGGATGTCGGAAGCTTGTTGGCGTACTGGCCGGCAGCTGGGGAGAACACGGGCGGCGATTTTCCGGCATCGGCACTCCCCGGATTCCCTTCGCGTGAGGAGATCTCGAGGATCTATCTCGAGGCCACCGGACGGGATCCGGCTGCGCTGAAGTTCTGGCACACCTTGGGACTGTGGAAGATTGCCGTGATCGCCGAAGGCGTGATGCGTCGCGCCCGCGACGAACCGCAGAATGCCGCCGAGAGTGGAACTCCCACCGTGGAGCGTATTGACGCCTTGGTGACCAAAGCCAGGGAAATTGCAGATCAGGCCGGGATCTGACGAGATCTTCCGGTATCCGTCGAATCACGAAATTATGGAGGGCCAGTGAGCCAGGAACGTAGAACCGCAATTGTCACGGGTGCAGCACGCGGAATCGGTGCGGCAGTGGCCAAGCGACTGTCGGAAGACGGCTTTGCCGTCGCCGTGCTCGACCTCGACGAAGCAGCGTGTGCCGGAACCGTCGACGCGATCAAGGCTGCAGGCGGCCAGGCGCTGGCCGTCGGCGCTGACGTCTCCGACGAGGCTTCGGTCGCTGCAGCGGTGGATCGTGTTGCGGCAGAACTGGGCGCACCCACCGTACTGATCAACAATGCCGGTATCACTCGCGACAACCTTCTGTTCAAGATGAGCGTTGCCGAGTGGGATTCGGTGATGAACGTCCACCTACGCGGAGCGTTCCTCATGTCGCGTGCGGTGCAGAAGTACATGGTGGAAGCGAAGTTCGGCCGCATCGTGAACCTCTCGAGCACGTCAGCTCTCGGTAATCGTGGACAGGTCAACTACTCCGCTGCGAAGGCCGGAATGCAGGGATTCACCAAGACATTGGCCTTCGAGCTGGGCAAGTTCGGCGTCACCGCGAACGCTATTGCCCCCGGATTCATCGAAACCGAGATGACCGCCGCAACGGCCGAGCGTATGGGAGTCGGCTTCGAGGACTTCAAGACCGCTGCCGCTTCGCAGATTCCGGTCAATCGCGTCGGGCAGCCCGAGGATATCGCGCACACCGCGTCGTTCTTCGTCAGTGAAGGCGCAGGCTTTGTTTCCGGTCAGGTCGTCTACGTTGCCGGTGGACCCAAGGACTGACCGTCCGCTCACCGCTCGAACCGAAGGAATGGGCATGGCTTTCGACGAAGAGGCAGTATCGCGTGACCTCACCGACAAGGTGAACACGCTTCTCACGGAGAACGATCCGAGCAGTGTGTCGGCATCGGATTTCCTCGGCGCACGATTCGACGCCGGACTGGCGTGGGTCCATTTCCCCGAAGGTCATGGGGGGCTCGGTGTACCGCAGAGCTTTCAGCGTCAGGTGAACGCTCAGCTGGAGGCCGCCGGTGCACCCGGCCCGGCCACCGGTAAGAACGGGATCGGACTGGGCATGGCGGCACCGACCATCGCTGCCTTCGGTACCGAGGAGCAGAAGCAGAAGTTCCTGCGCCCGTTGTGGACTGCGGAGACGGTCTACTGCCAGCTGTTCAGCGAACCGGGCGCAGGTTCGGACCTCGCGGCCGTCGCTACCCGCGCCGTCCGCGACGGCGACGATTGGATAGTCAACGGGCAGAAGGTATGGACGTCGGGCGCGCAGAACGCGCAGCTGGCGATTCTGGTGGCCAGGACCGATCCGTCACGCTCCAAACACGCGGGTCTGAGCTACTTCATCTGCGACATGACCGACCCGGGCGTCGACGTCCGTCCGCTGCGCCAGATCACCGGCGAGGCCGAATTCAACGAGGTATTCCTCACGGACGTCAGGATTCCGGACGCCAATCGCCTCGGAGCCGAAGGTCAGGGATGGAAGGTTGCGACCACCACCCTGAACAACGAGCGTGTTGCCATCGGTTCGGGCGCACCGCGTGAGGGCGGCATGATCGGAAAGGTCGCGCAGGCCTGGCGCGACGAGCCCGAGCTGCGTAACCCGGCGATGCACGACGAGTTGATGCGGCTCTGGACCGAATCGGAGGTCGCGCGTCTGACCGGTGAGCGGCTTCGCCAGCAGCTCGCCGCCGGACAGCCCGGCCCCGAAGGCTCGGGAATGAAGCTCGCGTTTGCCGGTTTGGCCCAGCAGATTTCGGGTTTCGACCTCGAGTTGCACGGCGAAGCCGGTCTGCGTTACGACGACTGGACACTGCGTCGACCGGATTCCGTCGACTTCACCGGGCGTGAACCCGGATACCGGTACCTGCGGGCCAAGGGCAATTCGATCGAAGGCGGAACGTCGGAGATCCTGCGCAACGTCATCGCAGAACGAGTACTCGGGTTGCCGCCCGAGCATCGCGTCGACAAGGACATCGCCTGGAAGGACCTACCCCGATGAGCGCCGATCTGCTGTATTCCGAGACCGAACAAGATCTGCGTGCCAGCGTCAGACGACTGCTGAGTGAGCGGGCCGGCGCCGATACCGTGGTCACGGCTTACGACGACGTGTCCGCCGACTTCACCGGACTGTGGAAGTCACTGGCGTCGGAACTCGGTTTGGCGGGACTGCTGGTACCCGAGGAACTGGGCGGGGCAGGTGCGTCCACGCGTGAGGCGGCGGTCGTGATGGAGGAGATCGGACGTGCGGTCGCTCCCGTTCCGTTCTTCACCAGTGCTGTGCTGGCGACGACGGCGTTGTTGAAAGCGGGCGAGACAGACGTGCTCGGTCAATTGGCAGCGGGGGATTCGACGGCCGCTCTGGTCGTCCCGTTATCCACTGCACCGGGAACATTCACACCCACTGTCAAGGCAACGGCGGATGGACTCGTCGGCAGCGTCACGACGGTTGCCGGCGTCGCCGAGTCCGATGTTCTTGTTGTTCCGGTTGCCGGTGAGAGCGGTGTGGAGCTGCACACCGTTCGGATCGCCGACGCTACCGTCACGCCGGTTCTGTCCCTGGACATGACGCGCCGATTGGCGGACGTCGAGTTCTCGGGGGCGCCGTCGGTCCGGGTCGACAACGGCGATGCCGCTCAGGCGGTTGAGGAAGCGTTGCTCTGCGGAAGCGCACTTCTGGCGTCCGAACAGTTCGCCGTGGCTCAGTGGTGCCTCGAGACGACCCTCGCGTATGTGAAGGAGCGCAAGCAGTTCGGCCGGGCGATCGGTTCGTATCAGGCGATCAAGCACCGCCTCGCCGATCTCTGGCTCGAAGTCAGTTCCTCGGGTGCGGCAGCACGATATGCGGCGGACACCTATGCACGCGGCGACGCCGATGCGGCGATCGCAGCGACGGTGGCCCAGGCATTCTGCAGCGGCGTCGCGGTTCATGCTGCCGAAGAATGCGTCCAACTCCACGGTGGTATCGGAATGACGTGGGAGTATCCGGCGCACCTGTACCTCAAGCGGGCGAAGAGCGACCAGTTGTCGCTGGGAACCGCGTATCAGCATCGGGCACGTCTCGCCGAGTTGGTCGACCTCCCGATCTCGTCCTGAATCTCATCCACTATCTGTCTGGAGAATTGCTGTGAAGGCTTGGCGCGTCAACGAACTCGGTGAACCCCGCGATGTACTCGCATTGGAGGAGATCGCGGATCCCACCCCCAATGCGACGGAGATGTTGGTGAAGGTGCTGGCGGCTCCGGCCAACTTCCCCGACGTCCTCATGTGCCGCGGTGAGTATCAGATCAAGCCGCCGCTGCCCTTCACCCCTGGAGTCGAACTGTGTGGTGAAGTGGTCTCGGTCGGTGAATCGGTGACCAAGTTCGCGGTGGGGGACCGTGTGATCGGTAACCCGAGTCTGCCGTCCGGCGGATTCGCCGAGTACTCGGTGCTGGATCAGAGCAACACGTTCCCGGCGCCGTCGGCTCTCGACGACGCGGAAGCCTCCGCGCTGAGTATCGGCTATCAGACGGCGTGGTTCGCTCTACATCGCCGCACGCGGCTGCTCGAAGGCGAAACCTTGTTGGTGCACGCCGCTGCGGGTGGTGTGGGTAGTGCTGCAGTGCAACTCGGTAAGGCTGCAGGCGCCAAGGTGATCGGTGTTGTCGGTGGGCCGGACAAGGCAGAGTACGCGCGCAAGCTCGGGGCAGATCTGGTCGTCGACCGTCACAGTGAGGACTTCGTGGCAGCGGTCAAGGAGTTCACCGGCGGCAAGGGCGCCGACGTGGTCTTCGATCCGGTCGGCGGCGATGCCTACGCGAAGTCCACCAAGTGCATCGCCTTCGAAGGACGGATCGTCATCATCGGCTTCGCGGGTGGCACGATTCCGCAGCCGGCTCTCAATCATGCTCTCATCAAGAACTATTCGATCATCGGTCTGCACTGGGGGCTGTACAAGGCCTACAACCAGCAGGCCATCGACGATTGCCACGTCGAGCTCACCAGGCTCGCCGATGCCGGCCTGGTCAAACCACTGATCAGCGAGCGATTGTCGTTGACGGACGTTGCCGACGGTATCGGTCGCCTCGGCGACGGCACCACTGTCGGTCGCGTCGTGTTCCAGCCCTGATTCTTTGCTGTGCGCCTTTATTAACCCCTGGTGGTTAATAAAGGCGCACAGCACTTCGTGTTCGACGAAAGGTTTCCCCGATGAGGCAAGCTGTCATCGTTTCCACCGCCCGTACCCCGATCGGTAAGGCGTACCGCGGCGCGTTCAACAACACTCAGGCTCAAGAGCTTGCTGCGCATGCCATTTCGAATGCAGTGCAGCGCGCGGGCCTCGAGGGCGGTGAGGTCGAGGACGTCGTCCTCGGCGCCGCGTTGCAACAGGGATCTTCCGGAGGCAACGTCGCTCGGCAAGCTGTGCTGCGGGCCGGGCTTCCGGACTCGGTTTCCGGAATGACGATCGACCGTCAGTGCTCGTCCGGGCTCATGGCCATCGCAACCGCCGCCAAGCAGATCGTGGACGACGGAATGCAGATCGCGATAGGCGGCGGCGTCGAGTCGATCTCGTTGGTACAGAACGATCACATGAACAACTTCCGCGCGGCTGATCCGTGGCTGAAGGAAAACAAGCCGTCGATCTACATGCCGATGCTGCACACTGCCGAGATCGTCGCCGAGCGCTACGGAGTCACCCGTGAGCAGCAGGACGAGTTCGCGCTGATCTCGCAGCAGCGGACCGCAGCGGCACAGGACGCAGGTCGGTTCGACCTCGAGATCGTCCCGCTGCCCTCGATCAAGCAGGTACAGGACAAGGAGACGGGGGAGATCCGCAGCGAGTCCGTGACGCTGACCCGGGACGAAGGCAACCGCGCTTCCACCACGTTGGAGGGGCTGGCGAGTCTGCGACCGGTTCTGGCCGACGGGACTGTCAGTGCTCATTCCTCCATCACTGCGGGTAACTCTTCTCAGCTCTCCGACGGTGCTTCGGCGTCGGTGCTGATGGAGGCAGGGGAAGCGGAACGCCGCGGTTTGGCTCCTCTTGGTATCTACCGTGGCATGGCTGTCGCCGGTTGCGCTCCCGACGAGATGGGAATCGGCCCGGTGTTCGCGATTCCCCGTCTGCTCGACCTGCACGGACTGAAGGTCGACGACATCGATCTCTGGGAACTCAACGAGGCCTTTGCTTCTCAGGCCCTGTACTGCCGCGACAAGCTCGGGATCGATCCCGAGAAGTACAACGTCGACGGGGGCGGTATCTCCGTGGGCCATCCGTACGGAATGACGGGTGCTCGTTTGGTCGGCCATGCACTCCTGGAAGGCAAACGGCGCGGAGCCAAGCTCGTCGTCGTGACCATGTGCATCGGCGGCGGCATGGGCGCTGCCGGGCTTTTCGAGGTCGCATGAGCTTGATCGAGGGACTGTTCGACGTCAGTGGAAAGACTGTCGTGGTCACCGGTGGATCACGCGGTATCGGATACATGATCGCTCGCGGATTTGTCGAAGGCGGAGCGACGGTCGTCATTTCGGCCCGAAAAGCCGAAGCATGTGACGAAGCCGCGCGGGAGCTTTCCAAGTTCGGCACCTGCATCTCGCACCCGGCCGATCTGTCCACCGACGAGGGGATCGAGAGCCTCGCTGCGAAGGTCGCGGAGATTTCGCCGACGCTCGACGTGCTGGTCAACAACGCCGGTGCCACGTGGGGTGCTCCCGTCGACGATTTTCCGGCTGCCGGCTTCGACAAGATTTTCGACATCAACGTCAAGGCGATCTTCCTCTTGACTCAGAAGCTGTTGCCACAGTTGCGTTCTGCTGCCACTTCGGAAGATCCCGCGCGCGTGATCAATATCGGATCGATCGACGGGCTCGTGGTTTCGGGTTCGGAGAACTTCTCGTACGGAGCCAGTAAGGCTGCGGTGCACATGTTGACGCGCAAGTTGGCGGCAACGCTTGCGGGGGAGCAGATCACGGTCAATGCCATTGCACCGGGTCCGTTCCCGTCGAAAATGATGGCCTTCCTTCTCGAGGACGAGCAGAGCGCAAAGGCTGTGGCGGACTCGGTCCCGTTGGGTAGGGTCGGAACTCCCCAGGATGCCGCAGGTCTGGCTATCTTCCTGGCTTCGCGTGCCGGGGCTTATCTGACCGGGACGGTGATCCCACTCGACGGCGGTACGAGCGGAACGCGCTGACCAACTGACCGATTCCCTCTGTCCGAAAAGGCCTGAAAGTCTGAACTACTATGACTTTCAGGCCTTTTCGTGTCTTTGTCTGATTGGGCTATCTGTGACTGCAGTTGCTAGATTGTCCGAGGTTCGGGGGGAACGACGACGACAACACCAACAATCCCGGCCTTGGGGGAGTCATGTTTCGCGTGAGGAGATCGTTGGGGGTGTCCGGGATAGTCGCTGCGGTTGCAGTTGCTGCCGTCACGGCGGTGGCTTCGCCGGCGGCTGCGGCGCCGGGATGCGTCGGAGTGAGTGGTGTCGGTAGTACCGGAGGGCCGGCCAATGCGGCGCCGTGGCTCAACGGCAACACCGGAGGGTTGCCTGGCCTGTCAGGGCGCACGGTCGCGATCGAGAAAGTCACCGGAACATACAGTCCCAACAAAACTGTCGATCGCTTCAACGTACTCGGCACCGACCTGGGCATCATGTGGGACAACGGTGCCGGTCAGATTCTGACCGCTTTCGGTGACACCACCGGGCTCAGCCGCAACCCCGCCTGTGACGGTTTGGTGGGCGAGTGGCGAAGCAATGTACTTTTCCGCAGCTCGGACCAGGTACTGGCCGACGGGATGCGTATCGACAGTGCGCCGATGGACGGCACCGGTCAGGCACGCGAGATCATCTCCGGTCTGAAGATTCCGGGCGTCGAGGCTTCCAGTATCCCCACCAGCGGCATCGCCGTGAACGGTGTGCAGTATCTGAGCTACATGTCGGTGCGCAACTGGGGTGAGGCTGGGCAGTGGAGCACCAACTACTCACAGATTGCGACGTCGTCCGACAACGGCGAAACCTGGACGACGCGTCCGGAAACGCTGCGCCCCAACATCGGTGGTGTTCTTCCCGCCGGTGTCGGTCCCGTTGCCGGTAGTGAGAACTTCCAGATGAGTTCGATGGTGAAAGACGGCGGGTTCGTCTACAACTACGGAACGCCCGCAGGACGATCCGGAGAGGTTCGGCTTTCTCGCGTCTCCGAGGGTTCGATACTCGATCTTTCCGCCTACGAGTACTGGAACGGAAGTGGCTGGATCCGCGCCGATCCTGCTGCGGCCGTACCCGCCATGGACGGCCGCATCGGTGAGGTCTCCGTTCAGTACAACGAGTTCCTCGGCAAGTTCGTGGCGATGTACGCCGATGCGTTCAGCTCGATCGTGATGCGAACCGCTCCCAGTCCGGTCGGTCCGTGGACGGCACCGGAAACATTGGTCAATCTGGTCGAGGTTCCCGGTATCTACGCGGCATACATCCACCCGTGGTCCAGCGGTTCGGATCTGTACTTCCTTGCCACCACGTGGGCCGACTACAACGTCATGTTGATGCGTACGACGCTCGTACGCTGATCCGATTCACGTTCGCGCCGACTCACGTTTGCGTTGGCTGGAGGTACACGATCTCCTCGGTGATCGGCGCGTCGTCGTCGGCGTCGGTCTGCGGTTCTTGTCGGCGGCGCCACCAGATGGTGAACAGGACAGCTCCGATCACCAAGGCAGCCAGAGCGAGGACTGCCAGCCAGAATTTCGGGCCGTAGTATCCGACAAGGACCATGCGCATCGCGTTGCGCGCCCACGTGAGTGGCATCAGAGCGTGCAGCCACTGCAGGACCGTCGGCATCTGTTCGATGGGGTACACCGCACCGAACGCGAAGATCTGAATCATCAAGGCGCCCAGAGCGATAAAGGTTCCGTTGACGGCTCCGAACACAACGGTGAAGAGCCTGCCCGAGCTGACGGCGGCGGCGCCCACCAGGAGCATCACTGCGATCATCGCCAGGACACTCGGTGGTTCGACGTTTGCCACGGTCAGTGAGACCACCGACAACACGAGTGCCGCAACCAAGGTGACCAGGGCGGGAATGCGGTAGCGGCGCAGCCCCTCACGCACCACGCTCGTGTGCGAGTTCAGGGAACGTCCGCGTCGAGGACGGACGACGAACCACGTGAGAATTCCGCACAGGAACAATGCCACCGAGATCACGGCTGGGACGGCTCCCGGTCCGAAACCAGCTGCGGGATTGTTGTTCCGCGCGTCGACGGCAACGGGTGAAGACAGCAGATTGGCCGTGGTGGCACGTTCGTCGTCCGAGAACTGCGGCACCTGGGCGGCGCCGTCGGACAAACCGGTCGCCAGTTCGGCGCTACCCGCGTCGAGCTCGCCGACGCCGGCCGCGAGCTGACCGAGACCGTCACGGAGCGCAATATTTCCGACGTCCAGCTGCCCGAGGCCTGTGGAGAGTTCCTGTGCGCCGGTAGCGAGTTGGCCTGCGCCGTCGGACAGTTGGCCGAGTCCTGTGTTGAGTTCACCTGCGCCTGCCGCCGCTGCGAGCAGGCCACCGCGGTAGTCACTGCTCGGATCGGTGAGTTGCCGCGAAATCTCCCGCGCACCGTCGCGAAGCTGACCGAGCTGAGCGATCACGTCGTCGCCGGACGGTTGGGTAGTCAAGGAGGCCCGCAGTCCGCCGAGTGCTTCGACGAGTCCGGCGGAGACCGGATCAGTCGAGTTTCTCAGCATCGACGTGAGGGCGTCGATCTGACCGACGACGGCGTCGGAGGACCCGGCGAGATCGAGTACCGGGGTGGTGACCATGTCGACCACTTCGCTGATCTGACGAGCACCCGCGCCGAGTTCGGCGGTTCCCCCGACCAACTGGTCGAGGCCGCTGCTCAGCTCGCCCGAACCCGCAGCAGCTTCGTTTGCTCCAGCGGCCAACTCGCCGGCCCCGGCGGCCAGCTCCTTGCCGCCCTGATTTGCTTCACCCATACCGGTGGCCAGTTCCTGGCTTCCGGCGTAGAGCTCGTTGGTTCCGGCAAGCGCTTCGGAGGACCCGTCCGAAAGCTGTTGTGCGCCTGCCGCGGCTTCGCCGAATCCTGTTCCGAGTTCACCCAACCCGACCAGCACCTGGTCGATGGACTGCTCACCGATCGACTCCGAGACCGCGGAGCGCACCTGAGCGACGATGCTTTCACCGACCGGGCCGGCGACCAGGCTGTTGTAGTCGTTGTACAAGACGTCGAGCTCGGCTTTACGGCCCGAACCCGACGCGGCACTGGCCACGTCCGCGCTGAACGTCTTGGGGATGGCAACGGAGAAGTAATAGGTGCCGTCGTTGACGCCGTCGGCTGCTTCCTGTTCCGAAACGACCTTCCACGCAACGTCACCGCTCTCGACGAGCGCGGCAACAACGTCATCGCCGGCCTGCAGACGTGTTCCGTCGAGTTCTGTGCCCGCATCCGCGTTGACGATGGCGACGGGCAAGCGGTTGACCGTGTCGCCCGGATCCCACAGTGCCCACATGTAGAACGCCGCAATCGACAGTGGTGCGATGACGAGGACAGCGAGAACTGTCCGGATGATGTGCGTGCGTCGCGTCGTGGCCGCGTTGTCGACTACGGGTTGGGGCGCCATGTGGAGCTCTCTTCTCGTGGACCGAAGCAGTTGTGGCACGAAAGAAAGCCACCAGAACTGCTGGACATACGTCCAGCTCGGTCACGATACAAAGCAAACGGCCATCCTGTGACCGTTTTCGAAGAATTGGGCGTTACTGGGCGCCGTGCTCTGCCTCGATCTTTGCCCACTCCCACCCGCGAAAGTTGGCCAGACGAAGCTCCTCGGCTTCGTCGAAGGTGTACCACTCGGTGCTCGGCGCATCGGGGAGAGTGCCGCGCAGGTATTCGCCGAGGTAGTGAATCGGGCCTTCCCATCCGGTTCCGACGCCGTAGCAGCCGGTGTCCGGGTCGTTGCGGAAAACATCGGCTACGGAGGCGTGCTCCAACTCGAGCCAGGTGCTGTCGGGTCCGTCTGCGGTCAGCCGGATCTCGACCTGATCGCTGTATCCGCGATCGCCGGGCGGCGTCCATTGCAGTCGCAGCAGATGCGGAGCGTCGCAGGCCAGAATCTCTCCACTCGCCTGGCCTTCGAAAGCATATGAGCCGCCCACCTGGAAGTCTCCGCTCACGGGAAGGAAGAAACGGTTGATGCGGTCTGGGGTCGTGATGGCGTCCCAGACGTCGTCGATCGATGCGGTGTAGCGCCGCTCGAGTACGGCTGTTCGAGCCGAACCTTCGGCGATTTCGCGGTTGCCCATGCTCCGCCCCACCGCGGTGAGGCTGGTGTCTTGGTTTGCGATCTCGGTCATTGTGAGTCCCCTTCGTCGGAAGAATTCGATTGTGAAGATCCGCTCCGTTCGGAGCCGCGTCGTTTCCCGCGTGCGAGTTCTGTAGCCAAGGCGTCGAGAGGGCCGCTCCGGAACTGCCGGAATCCGTCGAGCCATTGGTCCACTTCTTGCAATGGCGCGGGCTCGACGGCATAGAGACGCCCGGTGCCTTCGCTGCGCACGGTGGCGAGTATAGGCAAGAACCGAAGCTTGCACTCCGGCGTCAGTCCGAGAGGGCGAACTCGTCAGCGTCGAAGAGTTCGCCGATCAGACCGCCGAGATGGCGTCGATGTTCGGCCGACAATGTCGCTGCCGCCTCGGCATCGTGGTCTGCACACAGGTCGATCAGCTTGTTGTGATGGTCGACGGAGTCCTGGCTGCCGAGAAGACTCGAAAACTTGCGGTGGTAGATGCGGTGAATTTGTGGGTGAACTTGGTGGATCAGCTTCTTCAACAGCGGATTTGCCGCAGCATCGATAATGACGCTGTGTAGGCGATCGTCCGCGATCAGGGCCCGGCCTATGTCGTTTCGCTTGACGGCGGCAGCGAAGTCCTTGTTGGCGGAACGCATTGCCACGATCATCTCGTCGGTGAGATTCGGTACGGCGGTTACGACGGCCAGTTGGTCGAGAGCCTCGATGACCGCGAGTGTTGCCTCGACGTCGCCGCGGTCGAGGGTTGTGATGCGCGTGTACGCACCGGGTTTCGCTTCCACGAGTCCGGTGTCGACAAGCCTTGCCAGTGCTTCGCGGACCGGAGTTCTGCTCAAGCCCAGATACTCGGCGAGCTCGCTGTCCTTGATCTTCGATCCCGGTGCCAGTTCACCGGTGACGATCGCTTCGCGAATGCGTTCGAGAGCGATGTCGCTCATTCGTGCTCGCTCAACCGGTTTACCGCCACGCAACATACTGGATATCGTACTCTCCAGGCGCCTGCCGCTGGTCAGCCCGAGTGCGCCGTCGAAGGATATATCCGTGCATCCGCAACGCGCAGGAGCAGCGCGCGGGCGAGAATTGTTGCCGGATCGATCATCTGACAGGTTGTGGCATCGGCAGGCAGTCCGAGTGGAATCTCGGTGCATCCGGCCACGACTACCTGCGCGCCCGATTCGGCGAGAAGATCGGCGGCCCTGACGAGCTTGTCGGTGGTCTCGCGTCCGACGTTGCCGCTCTTGATGGCTCGGATTGCCGGCATTACCAATTCATCCTGGATCGCCGGTTCGGGTAGCAGGACGTCAATCGAGTATTCCGACAGCCACTGTTGATACAACCCGGTGCGGACCGTTCCCGTGGTGGCCAAGAGTCCGACGGACGTCACGGCCGGTGAGAGTGTCCGGATGTGCCGCGCAACTTCGTCGATCATGTGGACGACGGGAAGTCCCAGTTGGGACGAGATGCCGGGCAGGAAGGCATGGGCGGTATTGCACGGGATGGCGAGCGTCGTCGCGCCCGACTCTCGGAGGACGCGCGCACCGCGGATCAGCCAGGGAGTGGGGTCCGGGCCGTTCTCGGTGAGTGCCAATGTCCGGTCGGGAACGGTGGGATCGGCCCAGATGACAACTTTGGGGTGCTCCTGATCCGTCGAACCTGGTGTCAGGGCAACGAGTTTGGAGTAGAAGTCGGCAGTAGCGGCGGGTCCCATGCCTCCGAGTATTCCGATGACGGGTTCGCTCATGGCCGTCGGAGAGTTGGCGCTCTGCCGTATTCGTTGCACCTTCATATTGCCATCCAACCTTTCGCATCCAATATATTGGATACTCGTAATGCTGACTACAGTGAAGGAGGTCGGAGGTAGTTGTCAAGTAAGGCGCAGCGTTCCCGGAACTGCGAAGTTCGAAATCTCGCTCGATCAGCAGGGGTTGGGTTCGCCGATCTTGACCGCCGAGAGCACGGCTTCGATTTCGATGTGCCTTATGTCGAATAGAACCATAGGCTTTCGGCACCGGATTCGAGAGGAATTGTCTACATGCATTTTCTGGAACTACGACACGCGCAGTGCGAACCCCCAGCGGCGTATTCGCCTGTCCTGGAGAGCTATGGAGATGTGCAGACTGTTCTTCTGGGCACCGACCCCCTTCCGGCGCATCGACGGTTCGACGCCGTGATCGTGATGGGTGGGCCGATGGGCGTCGGCGATCAAGGCGAGGTCGAGTGGCTGGCGTCCGAGATCGAGTACATTCGCGATCTGGTCGAGAATGATGTCCCGGTGTGGGGAGTGTGTCTGGGTTCGCAGTTGCTCGCCGCGGCGCTGGGTGCTCGCGTCTACACGGGAGCGGTGCCCGAAGTCGGAGTTGAGGACATCACCTTGACTGTCGAGGGTCGGCAAGATCCGGTGTGGGGAGACCTGCCTTCCACATTCCCTGCAATGCAATGGCATTCGGATACCTTCGACATTCCGGACGGCGCGATACGGCTCGCTGGTTCTGCCAAGTATCCGAATCAACTCTTCCGATACAAGCAGAGTTACGCCGTTCAGTTTCACCTCGAAGCGTCCTCCGCGGTGGCGCGCGAATGGATGGAACTGGCCGAGTATCGCGACTCGCTGCATGCTTCGCTGGGAGCAGACGGTCCGCGCATCTTCATGCAGCAGCTGGGTGCTGCCGAAGCTCAGGGGTTGGAGACAGCGGCGGCAGTCATGGAGAAATGGTTGAAATCCATCTCCATCAAATAAGCCCGTTTTGTCTAGCTTGACCGATTTACCTGTTACCTTGTGTTCTCGTGGGTGGATGAACCGATCCGGTCGAGCAACACACCTCGTAGAGTCCGGATCTCCCCCGCGAAAGGGGAGCGATGCGCCGGATACGGAAGATATCGACAGCAGCAGTGACGTGTGTACTTGCGTCGACCGCGGTCTTAGGGGCAACCCAAGCGCATGCATCCCCGTGGGATTGCAATGTCACCGGCAGCTTCGATCAAACAGGCGGGCCGACCAATCCGATTCCCTGGCTCAACGGAACGGACGGGAAACTTCCGGAACTGCAGGGCCGCACCTCTGCGGTCGAGTACATCACGGGAGCGCTCAGCCCCAATCAAACCGTTGAGCGGTTCAACGTCCTCGGTACGGATCTCGGCATCATGTGGGACAACGGCGCAGGTCAGGTCCTGACAGCTTTCGGTGACACCGTCGGCATCGGATCTGATCCTCTGTGCTCCGGGGTGGTCGGTGACTGGCGCAGCAACGTCCTGTTCCGTAGCTCGGACGGAAATCTGTCCGACGGCATGAACATCGACTCCTCACCGACCGACCGACCGAATCACTCACGCGAGATCATCGGAAGTCTGAAAGTCACCGGCGTCGAAACCAGCAGCATTCCGACGACGGGTATCTCCGTGGGCGGCGTTCAATACGTCAACTACATGTCGATTCGGTCGTGGGGTGGATCGGGCGAGTGGGTCACCAACTTCTCGCAGATCGCGTCCTCGCACGACAACGGTGAGACCTGGCAGATCGAACCGGCCTCGTCCCGGCCGAATCTACCGTTGACGGGTAACGACAACTTCCAGATGGGATCCTTCGTCAAAGACGGTGGTTACGTCTACAACTTCGGTACCCCAGCCGGACGTTTCGGCGAGGGGCGCCTTTCGCGGGTGAAGGAAGCCTCCATCGCGGATGTCGCGGCGTACGAATACTGGGACGGAAAGGCATGGGTCCCCAACAATCCCGCTGCCGCGGCGGTAGTTCTCGACGGGGACGTCAGTGAACTGTCGGTGCAGTACAACAACTATCTCGGCAAGTTCGTCGCGATGTACTCCAACGAGTGGGGCGCACTGGTGCTGCGGACGGCGTCGGATCTGACCGGACCGTGGAGCGCACCGGACGTCGTGATCGGCACCGACGCGGTTCCGGGACTCTACGGCGCGTACATGCACCCCTGGTCGCAGGGGCAGGACCTCTACTTTCTCGCTACCACGTGGTCCGACTACAACGTGATGCTCATGAAGACCACGCTGCACCAGTGAACCGGATGGTTATCGTTGAACGGTGAGCACCACCGACAACGCGCTACTGATCACCGCCCTTCGAGACGTGTTGGTGGGACCACTACCCGAAATCGGCCGACGATTTTCGACGCTGATCGCGGACATGGCGCCGCACGCCTCCCTGGTGATCTTCACTCGAGAGTGCACCGGTAGGCCGCGCAAGGTCGCCGGGGACCCTGCCGTCGTCGATCGTGTGACTATCGCCGAACTCGACCGTATCCGTACGGAACTCGCTGTCGGACAGATCTTTCGAGGGAAGTCTGCCATTGCCGGCCGCGAGCGTGAAGTGCTCGCGATGCTCGATCGAACAGACACCCTCCTCGTGCTCACGCCGCACCCCGGACCGGTGAAGGCGGCATCCCTCGAATTGATCCAGGCACTGTTCGCGGTGACTGCAACCGGAATTCAGCTCCAGGTGCGGAACGCGAGCCCGGCATACTTGGCCGAGTCGCGGGCGGCGTCGTCCGAGCGAGCACGCACCGTCGCGGAGATGACCGAGGTGCATGCGGCCACCCTCGAGACGATGCTGGCGACGCTGCGCTCGGCGGATCTCGACGACACACGTGCGCGAACCTCGGCCAGGGAGACTGCGGCTTCGGCTCTGATCGGGTTGCGTTCGGCCGTCGACGTGCACCGCGAGTTGGCCGAAGAGTCGACCACCACGGCTTTTGCGCGGATGCGTGGGGAATTGCGTTCGCTGCTCAAGCATCGAGAAATCGCGTTGGAGTTGGTGGAGCCACCCGTCGACGGGCGTGGGCTACCCGGCGAAGTTGCGCACGGCGCCCGAGCCGTGGTTCGCGGCGCGGTGTTGGCTTTGTCGGATCAGCAGGCGCTCTCGCGTATACGGGTGGCGTGGACCCTCGACGCGGCTTCGCTCTCGATCGACATCCGCGACGACGGCGGCGGTGAAGCCGACGTGGTTGACGTGGAGCGCCAATTACGTTCGCGGGTAGAGACTTTGGGTGGAACCGTCGAATCCGAGTCGACGCCTGGGTGGGGGAGCCGGATCAGCGCAACTATCCCGCTCGACGCCCCCGTCGCCCTACCGAACCGCGACGTCCTCACCGAACTGGCGCCGCGGGAGTTCGAGGTGCTCGAGCATTTGGTGGCCGGACGCCGAAACAAGGCGATCTCGGAGCGACTCGGCGTCAGTGAGAGCACGGTCAAGTTTCACGTTGCCGGGATTCTGCGGAAATTGGGTGTCGAGAGTCGGGGTGCCGCCGCCGCTGCGGGCGCCGAGGCCGGCGTGAAGCCCGCGCCCTAGTCCTTTCGGCTAGGTCGGTCAGTCAGTTCGACCAGGGTTGCGGGCACCTGCTTCGGGCTAGCCTTTGAAAGAGTGCACATATCGCAATGTGAAAACACGGCGCCATGTGTCGACACGTCCTCAAATCGCACGAAGCCAGGAGCAAAGCCATGTCACAGCAGGTACGCGGCGTCATCGCCCGATCCAAGGGTGCCCCAGTCGAGATCGTTCCCATCACCATCCCTGATCCCGGCGCCAACGAGGTAGTGGTTGCCATTGCAGCGTGCGGTGTGTGCCATACCGACCTGACCTACCGCGACGGCGGAATCAACGACGAGTACCCCTTCCTGCTCGGGCACGAGGCGTCGGGCATCGTCGAGAGCGTCGGCCCCGGTGTCACTCATGTCGAGGTGGGCGACTTCGTCGTGCTCAACTGGCGTGCCGTGTGCGGGCAGTGTCGTGCGTGTAAGCGCGGCCGCCCGCAGTACTGCTTCGACACGTTCAACGCCGAGCAGAAGATGACGCTCGAAGACGGCACCGAACTGACGCCGGCGCTCGGTATCGGCGCATTCGCAGACAAGACCCTGGTTCACGAAGGCCAGTGCACCAAGGTCGACGCCTCGGCCGATCCGGCTGTGGTCGGACTGCTCGGCTGCGGTGTCATGGCCGGCATGGGCGCCGCTATGAACACCGGCAACGTCGGACGCGGTGATTCGGTGGCCGTGATCGGTTGCGGCGGCGTCGGCGACGCAGCAATCATGGGCTCACGCCTGGCCGGTGCCAACACCATCATCGCCATCGACCGCGATCCCCGAAAGCTGGAGTGGGCCACAGAACTTGGTGCCACGCACACGATCAATGCCACCGAGGTCGACGACGTCGTCGAAGCGGTCCAGGAGCTGACCGGAGGTTTCGGTGCCGACGTGGTTGTCGACGCAGTCGGCCGCCCGGAGACGTGGAAGCAGGCGTTCTACGCCCGCGACCTCGCGGGAACCGTAGTGCTGGTGGGAGTTCCGACGCCGGACATGAAGCTGGAAATGCCTCTGGTGGACTTCTTCTCGCGCGGCGGAGCCCTCAAGTCGTCGTGGTACGGCGATTGCCTGCCCGAGCGTGATTTCCCCGTGCTGGTCGACCTGTACCAGCAGGGGCGTCTGCCGCTCGAGAAGTTCGTCAGCGAGCGCATCAAGTTAGACGAGGTGGAGAAGGCATTCGAGACGATGCACCGCGGCGAGGTCCTCCGTTCGGTGGTGGTCCTGTGACATTGCGTGTGGATCGTGTAGTCACCTCGGGCACGTTCAGCCTCGACGGCGGAACGTGGGACGTCGACAACAACATCTGGCTGATCGGTGACGACAACGAAGTGGTGATCGTCGACGCAGCTCACACCGCGCAGCCGATCATCGATGCTGTCGGTGGACGCAAGGTGGTCGGAATCGTCTGCACCCACGGCCACAACGACCACGTCACCGTTGCGCCGGAGCTGGCCGAGAAGCTCGACGCTCCGATCTACCTGAACCCGGCCGACGATGTCCTCTGGGACATGACTCACCCCGGGGTGAAGCATCTGAGCTTGGAAGATGATCAGCGTATTGCTGTGGCGGGCACGGATATTCTGGCCATCCACACACCCGGTCATTCGCCGGGGTCGACCTGCCTCTACCTGCCGGAGGCCGGCGAACTGTTCAGCGGCGACACCTTGTTCTCCGGTGGCCCCGGGGCAACCGGGCGGTCGTACTCCGATTTCCCGACCATCATCGGGTCCATTCGCGACAAACTGTTCGCGCTCCCCGCCGAGACCAAGGTCCACACGGGTCACGGCGACGGCACGACGATCGGCACCGAGGCGCCGCATCTCGAAGAATGGATCCGTGCCGGATCCTGATGTGATCAGAACGAAGTGGGGACGCCGGTATCGGAGTCCCCACTTTCGTCACAATGCTGATGCCCAACCGGCGATGTCGTTCTCATCCGGGATCGCCATCAGGCCGTGCCACAACTCGAGGATCTCGAACCATTCTGTCTCGGATCGGCTGAGGGGTCGTACGGATTCGTAGCCGGCACGCAGGCTCTGCCGTACCGCGATCGGTGTCGGTCGCCAATCGGTGAACAGGGTACCCAGATATACGCACGCCTTGGCCAGGTCGCTGACCCGGTGCTCGATCACCACGTCGTCGAAGTCGAGCACTCCGGTGATCTTCGAGTTTCGAATCAGGATGTTGGCTGCCCGGAAGTCGTTATGTATCAGTTGGGTTTGGTCATCGAGCTCGGGTGCCCGCAACAGGAGTACCGCGAGCCTACTCGACGCCTCAGGCGCAAACCCGCGGTCGAAATTCTCCAGCCAACCACCGATGCGCTCCTTCAACCCGGTGCTGCGCGACGAGAACACCGATCCGTCGACGTGGGTGGCGCCGAGCGATCGGTGTATCTCTGCCAGACATGCTCCTGCCGACCGGATCGCCGCGTGGTCCTGCACGTCCAACCAATCTCCCGCCAACTCCGGCAGTACGGTGAATGACACTGCGCACGAAGGGCCTTCCAGAGTCTCCCGGTCCAATCCGTTCAGGGATTTGATCGGCGATGGAACGGGCACACCCTGCCCGGCGAGTGCACTCAGCAGCCGCGTCGACGCCTCCAAATTCGCGAAGCGCTCTGTGGCTCGCGACCACTTCACCACCAGCCCACCTCGGTCGCTCGCAACCCACACAATCGCGTTCTGGTCACTGATCGCCATTCTCGAGCACTCGAGGGCGGCCAGTCCCCAAGTCTGCTCGAGCACCGCCGAGATCCAGTGGGTGGCCGCGCCAAAGCTGTTGAATCCGAATCGCTGCTCCAGCGCGGCTTCCGGCTCTACCGACTCCCAGAGCATGGACAACCCGAGTGGCAACATGTTTTCCGACTCTAGTGGGGGAGAACATCGTTTCGAGGTGTCGATCTCGAGAGCGCCCGAAGGTGCCTTGCTGTTTGCGGCTGGCCGTTCAGTCGCTCTGCCGCAGTTCGCTGAAGATCAGGTTGGTCTGTGTATTGGCGATGGCGGGGTCGTTGAGGTGCGCGCTGACGAAATCGCGAAGCCGAGTGGGGGATTCACACGACACGTGCACCAGGAGATCACGGTCCCCGCTCATCAGGAACACTCGCTGAACGGAATCCAATCCGCTCAGGTGCTCGGCAATTTCCGTCATCCGACTCCTGGCGTGGGAGTGAATCAGAATCGACACCATCGCCGAGATCTCGAGGCCGAGTAGCTCGAGGTCTATGTCTGCGTGAAACCCCTTGATGACGCCCGATTCGCGTAGAGCGCGCATCCGCGCCAGAGCGGTCGACGGCGCTATCCCGACCTTTTCGGCGAGTGCATTGTTGGGGATGCGTGCATCCCGGACGAGTTCGCGGAGAATGGCCGTATCGACGTCGTCGAGCCGAACATGATTCGGCCTCGCCGCGGCAGCTGCCCGTTCGATCGCATTTATCATCCGATTTCTCCCTGCCGTCGCGAAAATATTCAGCAACTATTGACCGCGCCCGTCGATGATTCTAGCTTTTGCCAAACACATCGAATTATCAAACGGTCGAGATCGACACAGTCGACTGTTACGGACGAAGGGGTCTGGATGCTTCCGAGGATCGGCCGACACACGGGCGACTGGAGGGCACGGTTGATCGACATCAGCCCGCCGATCTCCGAATCGACGCCCGTGTGGCCAGGCGATACTGCCTTCACCCGAGCGGTCACGTCAGACCTCGGCGGCAGTGACGCCGTCACCATCAACCGAATCACCACCACTCCGCATATCGGTGCTCACGCCGACGCGCCAGCGCACACCCGCGTCGAGGGCGCGACCATTGGTTCCGTTCCCCTCGAGCCCTATCTCGGCGAGGCCCTGGTGGTTGACATGACAGTGGTCGACATGACGAGGGTCGACGGTGCCGCCTCCATCAGGCCCGTCGAAGAGACTGTGGAGCGACTCGGCGGCCATCTGCCGCAGCGGCTGATTCTGAGGACTTATCCGCAGTACCCGCGCGAGTGGGACAACGACTTCGCCGGTGTTTCTCCTGAGCTGACCCACTGGTTCGCCGACCGCGGTGGAGTTCTGATCGGAATCGACGGCGCCTCGTTCGATCCGATGGACAGCAAGACCATGGACGGGCACCACGCGGCAAGCGATCGTGGCGTCGCGATCCTCGAAGGACTTTGCCTCGACGACGTCGACGAAGGCTATTACGAGTTGATCGCACTGCCGCTGAAGTTCCTCGACCTCGATGCCAGCCCGGTACGCGCCGTGCTCCGGACTCTGCCTTCATCGCTTTCAACGCCGACACATGCAGGAGAAGAATCGTCATGACATCGACAACCACCCTTTCGCTGGAAGACTGCGTCAAGGCGGACGCACTGGATCCCTTGAGGGAGTTCCGCCGCGAGTTCGCGATTCCGGAGGGCGTCCTCTACTTCGACGGGAACTCGCTCGGCGCGCGTCCCGTTGCTGCACAGGAATGCGCCGCGAGAGTGATCGGCGAGGAATGGGGCAACGGCTTGGTTCGGAGTTGGAACGAGGCCGGATGGTTCGACCTGCCCGTCCGTCTCGGTGACAAGCTTGCTCCGCTGCTGGGGGCAGGTGAAGGCGAAGTGGTAGTAACGGATTCGACGTCGATCAACCTGTTCAAGGCATTGGCCTCCGCACTGTCCATCGCGGCTGCGCAGGATCCCAGCCGGAAGGTGATCGTCTCCGAGCGAGACAATTTCCCCACTGACCTCTACATTGCGGAGGGCATCATCTCGCTGCTCGATCAGGGATACGAACTACGCCTGATCGACCAACCGGGCGACCTCGCCGAGGTGGTAGGGCCGGACACCGCCGTGGTGATGCTGTCGCACGTCAACTATCGCACCGGAAACCTGTATGCGATGACGGAAGTCACTGCAGCAGTGCAGGAATGTGGTGCGCTCATGATCTGGGACCTCGCACACTCTGCCGGCGCCGTGACTGTCGATCTGGGCGGCGCCGACGCCGACTTCGCGGTCGGATGTACGTACAAGTACCTCAACGGTGGTCCGGGTTCACCTGCATTCATCTGGGTCAACCGTCGTCATCAGAACACCGGAATCCAGCCGCTGTCCGGGTGGTGGGGGCACGCGCGACCGTTTGCGATGGAGTCGGCCTACGAACCGGGCGCAGGAATACGACGGTTTCTGAGTGGTACTCAACCCATCACGTCGTTGTCACTCGTCGAATGTGGTCTCGACATCGCGCTCAAAGCTGACATGGCAGACATCCGTAGCAAGTCGCTCGCGCTGGCTGATCTCTTCATCAGCCTCGTCGAGGATCGTTGCGCTGCCTACGGTTTGGAGTTGATCACGCCTCGCGAGCACGAGCGTCGTGGCTCGCACGTGAGTTTTGTTCATCCCGAGGGTTATTCGATCATGAAGGCTCTCATTGCGCGGGGCGTCATCGGTGACTACCGCGAACCAGGAGTGTTGAGGTTCGGTATCACTCCGCTCTATCTCGGATACGCCGACGTGTGGAACGCCGTCGACGTGTTGCGAGACATCCTCGAGAGCAAGTCCTGGGATCGCCCCGAATTCCGCGAGCGCGACGCAGTCACCTGATTCTTCTTCCAAGTTTCCGCGGACCGGGAGGTGCCGCCTTTCGCAAGGAGCTTTCATGAGTGATTTCAAAAACATCCAGCAACGAGAATCAGGTCTCAAACGCGAACTCGGTCCCAAACAGATGAGCATGATCGCGCTCGGCGGTGCAATCGGCACCGGACTCTTCCTCGGCAGTAAGTTCGCCATCGGATTTGCCGGGCCGAGCGTCATCATCAGTTACGCGATCGGCGGGTTGATCGCCCTCCTGCTGATGGGCGCCCTCGCCGAAATGACTGTCGCGCATGCGACATCGGGTTCGTTCGGTGCCTACGCAGAGTTTTACGTCGGACCGTTGATCGGCTTCCTCGTCCGTTATCTCTACTGGTCGTGCATCGTCCTCGCGGTCGGTACCGAGGTCACCGCGATCGGTGAATACATGCAGTTCTGGTTCGCCGACGTACCGTCGTGGCTGTGGATCGTGTTGTTCTCCGGAGTGCTGATCGGGGTGAACATGTTCAACGTCAAGGCCTTCGGGACGATGGAGTACTGGTTCTCGACGATCAAGGTATTCGCGATCGTGGCTTTCATCGTGATGGCTGCGTATGTCGTGTTCGGTAGCGGAAACCCTGACTATGGATTCCACAATTACACGGCGGGTGGCGGATTCTTTCCGAATGGTTTGTCCGGCATGTGGTTTGCGGTGATCGTGTCGATCTTCAGTTACTTAAGCATCGAGATGATCGCCATTGCGGCCGGTGAGGCAGAAAACCCGGCAGTGGCGGTGAAGAAAGCGTTCCGCGTGACGATCGTCCGGCTGTTCGTCTTCTACATCGCAACGCTTGCCCTGATTCTGGCGATCGCTCCGATGGACAAGATATTGAGCGGCGGAAGCCCCTTCGTCACGGTGATGCAGGTCGTGAAGATTCCGGGCGCAGACAGTGTGCTGAACTTCGTGGTGATCATTGCCGCGCTGTCCGCGATGAACAGTCAGCTGTACGTGTCTTCGCGAATGATGTTCTCGCTCTCCCGTGCTGGTGACGCGCCGGCTATCCTCGGCAAGGTCAGGGCCAATGGCTCACCGGTCAACGCCTTGCTGTTGTCGACGTCGGGTATCGCCGTCGCGACAATCGTCTACGTTCTCTTTCCCGAGCAGGCATTCACCTTGATGATCTCGCTGTCGATGTTCGGGGCAATGGCGACGTGGCTGCTGATCTTCGTGACGCACTGGTTCTTTCGTAAGCGGATGGCAAGCGAAGGACGGACACTTTCCTTCACGATTCCGTTCTTCCCGGTGGGCACGATCCTGGGCGGTGTGCTCATGGTCGCGATCCTCGTCACGACGTTGTGGGTCGAGGATTTCAAGATGACCTTGGTATTCGGGGTACCGTTTGTCCTCGCCGTGATCGGCATCTACTACTTCACCCGCCCACGTCGGGCACAGAGTCGAGCGGTGACGGCTGAACAGGTTCAGGACGAGATCACCGGCACGGTGGTCAAGCGGGTGCCCTGACTCGCGTTGGGAATCACAGGGTTTCGGCAAAGAACTCCATAGTGCGAGTCCATGCGAGGGCAGCAGAATCCGGTGCGTAGTGGTTGGCCGAAGTGTCGTTGTTGAACGCGTGGCCGGCTTCGGCATAGCGGTACACCCGGGCGAGGTCGGAGGCGGTTGCGCACAGTTGCTCGACGCTCTCGGGTGGGATGCTCGGATCCAGGTCGCCGTAATGGCCGAGCCATGGGACCTGCAGTTGCGCAGCGAGTTCGGTGCCTGCTGCGATCCCATCCCACCGGGATTCTGCGACGCCGCCACCGTAGTAGGTAACGGCAGAATCGACGAGGGGCACCGCGGCGCACCACAGTGACGCGGTGCCGCCCATACAGAATCCGAGGGAGCCGACCTTGTCTGCTCCCCCGGATCGGCTGTAGTCGACAGCGGCACGTACGTCGTCGCCGATGCTTGTGCCGTCGAGCGCCATGAGCGCGTCCTTGGCGGACGGAAAGTCGGTGAAGGACGTCTGTGCGCCGCGGTGGTAGAGGTGCGGAGCCACGGCAAGGTAGCCGGCGTCGGCGAGACGCTCGAGGATGCTCTCGATATGCTGGTTCACGCCCCACGCCTCTTGGAGAACCACTACCGCATGTATCGGTTCACCCGGCGAATCCGGTCGGCTGACGGTGAGCGGTACGTCACGTGTGGTCGTCGTGAAAGTTCCCATGTCCCGACTGTAGGCGAGTCCAGACTGTCGATGAACGGTCGAATTAGACTCGTCGAATGTTCAGTTCCGACATCACCGGCCTCGGCGGTGGCGGCAACAAGATCCGAACGCTGCAGTACTCCTGCGCTCAGGCTTTGGCCGTCGGCGCGACGAGGGCTCATCACGCGATGCAACTTCTACGTGTTCGTGTCGAGTATGCCGACGTGATCGCGAACAACAAGTGGATTCACATCTCACTCGGAGACGCACCCGGCCCATTCTCGGTTCAGCAGCCCACCGGTGCGATCGGCAATTTGGTCGTCAACGAGCTCGGGTTGGCGTAAGGCCCGGCGTTCCGACCAATTACACCGACGCCGGATACGAGTCCCATCCGATGGAGCAGTTGGCCGACACGTTTTCGGACTGCCGTCGAGCGTCACCGATTTTGTGACCGCCAGCGGTTGGTTGAACCGAGTGAAAACGAAGGCGTTCGCAACGCTCTGACGCTTGCTCACCATTCGACTGCGCGCCCGCAACTGAACAGTTGAGGGCGCGCAGTCTTTTTCGTTGCCAGGGGCAAGGAGAAACGCGTCCTCTGCTTATGATTTCTGTCACTAACGGTTACCGTTACTTCGGCGATGCCGACGCGGATTGATCTTGCCGCGGCAGGGATCTCCGGCCCTCGACTGAGCGCGGAGGTGGTCTCCATCCCTGCAGATCGATGGTGTATTTTGTCCATATCCACTGTCGGGGTGAACAGTGATGTGCGGGGGAGTTTTCATTGAGCACAAGCGTTCGTGCCATCTTTCGGGCACAGTGATCACGGGTTCGGGACCATACCCGTCCGGCCGTGAGTTCTGGTTTGCTGAGCGTGAACGGTGCGTGGGGCGAACCGCTCGAGGGGACGAAAGGCGAGATCGGCGAATGACAGCGACTTCCGATGCACGGCGTACCGAATCGAACGCTGTCCAGAACACAGACTCGCCGTCCGCCGAAAACCCGCGCTGGCGCGACCGCAAGAGGTACCTGTGGCCGCTCGGATTGCTGATCCCGCTCAGCCCGTTCATATCCTGGTTTCTCGTCGACAACCTTCGTCTCGGATTGTTCTGGGCGACCGGCGCGTGGCTGTTGGTCATTGTCATCCCGATCATCGACATGCTGGCCGGTGAAGACGGCGAAAGTCCGCCGGACGATGCGATCCCCGGACTGCAGAAGGACCGCTACTACCGCTGGTGCACTTACGCGTTCCTCCCCTTGCAATACGCCGGTCTGGTCTTTGCCTGCTGGTGCTGGATCAACGCTCCGATGGGAATCGCGGAGAAGATCGCGATGTCCTTCACAGCGGGCGTCGTCGCCGGCGTCGGTATCAACGCAGCACACGAACTCGGTCACAAGAGCGAGAAGATCGAGCAGTGGCTCGCGAAAGTGGCGCTTGCACAATCCCTGTACGGGCATTTCTACGTCGAACACAACTTCGGCCACCATGTACGTGTAGCTACTCCGCAGGACCCGGCCAGCTCGCGGTTCGGTGAGGGCTTTTGGAGGTTCTTGCCACGAAGTGTGGTCGGCGGGCTGCGTTCTGCCTGGCGTATCGAGAGCGCTCGACTCCAGCGGAAAGGCAAGCGAACCTGGAGTTTCGAAAACAACGTCCTCAACGCATGGGCGATGAGCGTTGTCCTCTTCGCGACGCTCATCGGCATCTTCGGTTGGGAGGTCGCACCCTGGCTGCTGCTGCAGGCATTCGTCGGATTCACCTTCCTCGAAGCCGCGAACTACCTCGAGCATTACGGCCTGTTGCGTGGCAAGCGTGCCGACGGCTCGTACGTGCGCTGCAGCCCTGCAGACAGTTGGAACAGCGATCACGTGGTGAGCAATCTGTTCCTCTATCAGTTGCAGCGACACAGCGACCACCACGCCAACCCGAAGTTGCGATACCAAAGCTTGCGTAGCGCAGCCGAGGCGCCGCAACTTCCGGCCGGCTATGCGGTGATGATCGTGATCGCGTGGATTCCGCCCCTGTGGCGTCGGGTGATGGATCAGAGATTGTTGGACTACTACGACGGCGATGTAGAACGGATCAACGTCGGATAATTGCAGTCGGCTATGCAACGCGCTCGACGATCTCGGGTGACGCCTGCAATGGCACGTGTCCCTCGATCGAGATTCGTTGGCAACCGTCTACATCGATGAGTACCGGAATCCGTTCGGTATAGCCCGGCTCTGCACGCGTCAGGGTGGTGCCGACAGTAATTCGAGCCACTTCCGAGCATGCGTCGGCCCGGGGTAGGTATGCGAACGATTCGCCGAAGCTCTCGCTCAGTTGTGTCGCGCCCGCGAAGACGACTTCGCCGTCTGCCTCCGCGGAGTACCGACAGATGCCGCCGCTCACCGAGTAGCGCTCGGCGACCAGATGTTGTTCACCGATCGTGGGCGTCAACCGAACAGTGCCGCACCCGATCCGTTGGAGAACCGCATCTGAGGTAAGCGAAACGATGTGCTCGGTCCGCCTGACTTCGTCAAGCTTCTCGATCTCGACCAATCCTCCCAGCTGCTGGAAGCCACATTCGTCGACCGGATAAGACGGGCGCACGATACGTCCCTGTGCGTCGATCAACCACAAATCCTCGATCGGCGCCATGCTCGCAACTGGGCAGCTGCCCTGATCCCGACGTCGACCCTCCGACGGTGCATTGAGCTTCGCGACGGCAGCGGTGAAATCCCCCTCCCACTGGTGCTCGAAGAAGTTGGTCGTGAGATTCGCGGTGATCGAGGGGCCGA
Organism: Rhodococcus sp. IEGM 1409; assembly: GCF_030056735.1. Classification (GTDB taxonomy): domain Bacteria; phylum Actinomycetota; class Actinomycetes; order Mycobacteriales; family Mycobacteriaceae; genus Rhodococcus_F. The sequence goes on along the minus strand of NZ_JASHKN010000006.1, from coordinate 220,905 downwards.
ACGATTCGTCGCAGGTGACTGCCGCCGCGGGCTCGAAATCCGGTGGCACCGTTCCGCTGCGAAACCAATGCGCTTGTGCGATCTCAGGCGGCGGTTCGATACCCGGATACTGGCCTTCGGCAGGGAGATTGCAGACTGCGGATTCGCCTATTTCGGCGTGCGGTCGTGCGATCACCGGCTCGCGGGCATGTGTGCATCCGCTGGAAACGCACAGCAGGAGCGCGATTGCGATCGAAGGTCGCAGGGGCATGGGTGAACGGTACCGTCGAATGTGGCTGCGCAGACGGCACGATGGCGGGAGTCAGCTCCCGCCATCGTGCCTGTGCTCAATTAGCTTGTGTTGCGAAAGCCTCAGCGACCGTCGTCCCACACGGTGTTACCGCTTGCAGTCGTCGACGGGTAGTCCTGGACGGCGTCCCAATGTTCGACGATCTTGCCGTTCTCGTCGAAGCGGAAGATGTCCATCGAGCCGCTGCCAGCCGTTCCTTCACCGGACGACGCGAAGGTCTGAACGAAGACGAAATCTCCCTCGGCTACCGTTCGCGGAAACTTGGTCGCCTTGTCTCCGGTAACGGGTTCGATCCCGGCCAGTGCCGTGACAAACGCGTCCTTACCGTCTGCGAACGAGGGGTTGTGCTGCGTGTAGGTCGGGCCGACCAGCTGGTCGGCAGCCTCGGCGGCTTTGCCTTCGTTGAAGGCGAGCTGCAGGAATGTCAGGGCGTTGGCCGTGTTGCGCTCCAATACCTCTGACGTCTTGGACGGCGACGAGGTGGGGCCGTCGAACATCGTGTTCGGATTCGCGGACGTTTCCGGCACGTCCTGAATGGCGTCCCAGTGTTCGACGATCTTGCCGTTGTCGACGCGGAAGATGTCGAACACGGCCTGGCCGCGGTCGCCGGGTGCAGAAGTGGTGTGAGACTGGAGGGCAACAAGATCGCCCTCGGCGAAAACGCGAGTGATCTCGGCATGCAACCCGGGCGTGGCCTCGACGTAACCGCCTATCCCGCTGACAAATCCGGCTGCCCCGTCGGCAGCGGTGGGGTTGTGCTGGATGTAGACATCGCCAATGTACCGGTCGGCGGCTTGCTGAACCTGACGGCCGTTGAACGCCAGTTCGTAGAAATCCGTGACGATGGTCTTGTTGGATTCGAGTTGATCGCCCTGTCCGGCAACAACATTTGTGGACGTCGTAGAACTGCTGGGCGTTGCGGGTTCCGCGTCGGTGGAGCATGCGGTGAGCAGGAGGGCGGCGGCAGCGGGAACAGTCATCCAGGCTGCGCGCCTACGAAGGTTGCCCATGCTCAGTGTGCGACGGTGAAACGCTGGCGACGGTGAGCCGGAGTCTCGATCTCGTCGACAAAAGCGTGTGCGTAATCTTCGCCCGCGATAGCGGAATTGCCCTCGGCGTCCGTCAGGAGAATGTCGCCACCCACCTGGAAGGATCCCTTCGGAGCGACGCCCGCGTGGGCGCCGAATGCTGCGGCCGGGCTCACGTAGAACCAGTCGACATTGCTGTCAGTCGCGCGGAGCGCATCGAGCACGTCGGAGTGAGCGAGCGCCTCACCCTTGTATGCGTCCGGGAAGTCGGGGGTGTCGACGACGCGTGGCCCGCTCTCGGCGACCAACAGGCTGCCGGCGCCACCGACTACTGCAATACGAGCACCGTTGCGTGCGGCGGCATCTGCGAGGGGAGTGACGGCGTCGAGCAGGCGCTTGCCGTCGATCTCGCGGGCGGGGATGGCAACGACAACGACGTCGTTGTCCGCCGTGACCTGCTCCACGATCGTGTTGTCGTGAACAGAACCCTGCACGACATTCGTGTCAGTTCCGGACTGCGCACTGCGGGCGACGACGGTTACCTCATGGCCGCGTGAAGTGGCTTCCTTCGAGATTGCGCTTCCTGCAAAACCGTTTCCACCGAATACTGCGATCTTCGACATGGCGTGTGCCTTTCCTTGATGTCGTCGTTGTGCTTGTAGTAGTAAATTTATTCACCTGGAAGGCCGATGTCTCGGTCAGATGCAGGCAGTAATTGGTGAAAAACAGACATCTTGATGACGGTGGGCCGACTGCTTCGTGTCGATGTTGCGAACCGTAGGGTTGGTGCATGACTCTCACCGCCGACAACAACGCAGGTCCGCTGGCAATCGAGCGCTCGGACGTCGAAGCCGCACGGACTCGTATCGCAGGGTTGGCGCGGCGTACCCCGATCTTTCGAACTGCGCTGCCGACGGCACACGGTGAAGTGCCGGTTCTGTTCAAGCTCGAGTACCTCCAGCACGGCGGTTCTTTCAAAGTGCGCGGCAGTCTCAATGCAGTGGAACGAGCTGTAGCCAACGGCACCATGCCCGATGCCGGCGTGGTGATCGCGTCCGGCGGCAATGCTGCGATCGGGGCCGCGTGGGCGGCGCGGCGACGAGGGCTCACATGCACAGTGGTGGTGCCGGAGACCGCGCCCGATGCAAAGGTGAAGGCGCTCGGGGAGTTGGGCGCCACCGTTCACAAGGTAGGCGACCGCTACGCACTCGCTGCTGCCGCTGCAGCGGACATTGCACGCTTGAGCGGCGCGCTCGAACTGCACGCCTACGACCTGCCCGACATCGTCAGTGGGGCCGGCACCATCGCTCTCGAGATCGAAGACGAGGCGTCCGGACCGATCACGTATTGCATTGCAGTCGGCGGTGGTGGTTTGGTCTCTGGAATCGTCGCGGCGGCGCGTCCCGAAGATCAAGTGACAGCCGTCGAGCCGACCGGGGCTGCCACCTTGCACACCTCGCTCGATGCGGGTCGCCCGGTCGACATCGAAGTGAACAGCATCGCCGGGGACTCTTTGGGGGCCACACGCATTGGCGCCATCGCCTGGGAAACACTGCATGAGAGTTCGGTAAACAGTGTTGTGGTCGACGATGATTCGATCCGGCAGGCTCGGGCATTCCTGTGGCGGGAGTTCCGGATTCTGGTGGAGTTGGGAACCGCAGCAGCATTGGTTCCGGTTCTGAACGGAACGGTTACGCAGCCGTCCGGCGGTGAACTGTGCGTGGTGTTGTGCGGAGCCAATACACATCCGACCGACCTGTAATTCGGCGTATTTGTGTGCCTGTGTGTGAGAAAGTCGCAGGTGGGTACCTCTCGCAGTATGAGTACCAGCAGCATTATCTGGATAATTGTTGCCGTGGTCGTGGTGATAGCGATCGTGGCCGCACTCCTGTGGGTGGCGCGGAACAGACGTGACGAGCGTCGACACATCGAGGCAGAACAGATCCGCGAAGACGTCGCAGACAAGTCGCTGCAAGTCGGCGAGCGCGAGGCGCGGGCAGAAGAGACAGCAGCCAAGGCGCGCATGGTGAAAGCAGAGGCCGACGCCAAAGCGGCGGAAGCGTCTGCGCTGCAACACCATGCAGCGCAACACCGGAAAGAGGCGACGAGTTCTCGCGAGGAACTGAACCAGCAAAGAGATCATGCAGACACGATCGACCCCAAGGTCCCCAACCCCAAGGTCCCCAATCCGGAAGAACCGCGATCGACGCCGGATCAGAACCCTCGCAACCCTTGATGCACGCGTTCGAGGGTAGCGACGGTCCGTATATGGTTCGTCGATCATGATGAACAAAGAATCGTCACCGCAGGACCAGAAAAGCGTCGCGTCGACGGCGGCTGACGTCGCACAAAACAACGTCTTCGAGCGCTTTGCCCGGGCAGGTTTCATCGTCAGCGGTGTCGTTCACCTGCTGATCGGATATATCGCGATCCGCGTTGCTCTCGGTGGATCCGGGTCTGCGGACCAATCGGGTGCGATGGCCGAGTTGGCAGGAAAACCGGGGGGCGTCTTCGCTCTGTGGGTCGGCGTCGTCGCCTTCCTTGCCATGGCGTTGTGGAGATTGGCCGAAGCGGCGTTGGGAAGCTCGTCGTCGCCGTCCTCGGATGACAAGAAGAAGGAGTTCTTCGATCGCGCGAAAGCTCTGGGCATCTCGCTCGTCTATTTCGGTTTTGCGTTCACTGCATTCGGATTCGCGCGCGGTAGCGGTAAGTCGAGCAGTGGTCAGAGTGCGGGTATCACGGCACGTTTGATGGAGAACACGCTTGGGACTATCGCATTGGTGATCGGCGGAATCGCAATCATCGCCGTTGGTCTGTACCACGTGTACAAGGGCGCGAGCCAGAACTTCCTGGATGATCTCAAAGGCACCCCCAGCAACTTCGTGCGCCGACTCGGAACGGTCGGGTACGTCGCCAAGGGATTGGCCATCGCCGCGGTCGGCATTCTGGTTATTCTCGCGGTCAACAACTCCGAACCTGGCAAGGCCTCCGGCCTCGACGGAGCGTTCAAGACGCTTGGTGCGCAGCCGTACGGAGTCGCCCTGCTGATCCTTGCCGGATTGGGCATCATCACTTACGGGCTCTACTGCTTCGTGATGGCACGCTCGACGAAGATGTAGCGCCCGTAGGTAAGCGGGGTTTATCCGAATGACCCGGTGTGGAAGCCGGCATCGCTGCCCGACGAACTTCCGGTCGAGCTACCGAATATCGGTCGTCTCGGAACCAGATCATGCATCAGGTTCACTGCTACCGGATCGATCATCGCCGCGTTTCCACCGTTCGCCAGAATTGTGATCGACCAGCCACTGTCGGGAACCAACAGGGTGATGCAGTTGGATCCCGTGCTGTCACCGTTCTTCATGGCGAACCGTTGCGGGAAGTTCGGCGTCGGCGGTTGGAGTTGCCACGCCATGCCCATTCCGAAGGCCGGGTTTTCCGGGCCTTGGGTGGCGATCTGCTCGAGCAGCGAGGTCAGGACTGGTTTGAGCGGACTGTTTCCGTAGCCGAGAGTTGTTGCGGCCCAGATCGACATGTCCTCGGCGGTGCTGACCAGGCCACCTCCACCTGCGATCGCACCCGTGTTGTTCCACAGAGGCGCTCTTGCGCCGTCGAGGTAATACGGAACGGCCAGATCGGTTGCTTTGGTCTCGATCACGGTACCCATCATTCCGAGAGGGTCGGTGATTTCGCGGGCGACTGCCGCCGCGAAGGGCGGTTTTTCCTGTCCTGGAATGATCTTGTCTGCGATGAGTGTGCCGAGTAGGCCGAATCCGAAGTCCGAGTACAGCCAGTGGCCACCGGGGGAGAACTCCAGGGCGCGGGGGTCCTCGAGGCCTTCCCACAGCATGTCTCTGGTGTACTTCGCCTTCTCGTCCGTGCACGATTGTGTGGGATCGGCGCACCCTGCCGAAAGATTGGGCGGGTCGTCGCGGAGACCGGAACGGTGGGTGACCAGTTGGCGAAGCGTGATCTCCTCTCCGCCACTGCCTTTCGGTAGCGGGTTGCCATCCGAATACTTGCTCGCCAGGTCGTCCAATCCGACGTCTCCCCGAGCGATCAGTTTCGCCAGTAGCGCAGCGGTGAAGGTCTTGGTCTCCGAGGCGATCTCGAATTGCGTTCGTGGAGTGACTCTCACGCCGTTTTCGACGTCGGCTTGACCGTAGTGGTAGGTAGTGGTGACACTCGCCTCGCGGTTCTTCTCATCCGGTTTGACGATGGCGAAGGCAAGACCGGGAACTCCGCTGTTCAGCAGTGTCTCTGCGACGCGCTGTACCGCTTGGGCTTCTGCAGGATCGCCGACCCGCGAACCGGGATTGGGCGCTGTGGGGCCGGCGGCGCTGGCGGTCGACGAGGTCGCGAGGGTTATGACGGCGCTTGCCGCCAGCCCTGCAACGCTGATGAACTGTCGTCGTGACGTCCGAGCGGACCCTCGATCCTGGTTTCCCATTGTTTGCACATTACAACCAAAGTCGACTGATTTGACTGTTTTGTCGGAAATCGCAAGGTGTGGTCCTTAGGGGACAGCTTCGTGAGATCACGCCGCCGTTGACGTATATGACCTGGCCGTCGACCTACCGAACTGGGCCGGCGAGGAACGCGACCGCCAACGGACTCTTGCCCGCTGATACCAATCCCGAAGACCTTGCCGAGTTCATCGGTGTAGTCATCCAAGGCATGTTCCAGCGCGCCCGAGGCGGTGCAACACAGAGACAGCTGGAACTCGTAGCGAACAAGTCTTTCGACTCGTTGAACTTTTCGAAAGACCTCATCGGCTGAACAGACTTCAGTTGACGGTCAGGAGTCGAGCGGGATTGTTGTGCAGGAGAGAGTCGAGGTCGGTCGTACTGACGCCGTGGTCGAGAAGAATCTGAGTGAACGTGGTCCCGAGGTAGGTGTACCCGCGTTGGCCGTGTGTCTCGGGGTTCAGCGGTACCTGCGCTCCGATGAGGTCGTGAGACAGAACGATTTGGTCCTGGTAGCCCTCGCTGATCAGTGCGGCGAGCCACTGCGCACGGATGTTGTCCGAGCGAAAGAGTGCGCGCTTGCTGAATTCGCCGTTGGCAGTGGGGAGTTGCCTGGGTTGACGGGCGTCCCAAACTTGCTTTCCGATGGAATCGAATCCTATGCAGACTCCGCGGTCCAGAACGCGCCGCACGTAATCCAGGTCGGTGTGGTTGTCCATGTGGCCGATCACGACGCGTGAGAGGTCGACTCCTTCGTCGGCGAGAATCTCGATTTGTTCGAGAGCCATGGTGCCGTGCGTCGTGTGAGTCGCCAGTGCCAGTCCGGTCGCGATAGCCGCGCGGGCCGAAGCACGAAGCCCCTTTTCGTCGTGGTCGGTGATGGCGTCCTCGCTGGTGGGCTGTTCGCCGAGGATTCCGGCGCGGATTCCGGATCCCGCAATCCCGCTCTGCGCGTCCGCGATGAATCGAGCGGTGAGCTCGTCGATACCGGCATCGACAACCCATTGTGGGCTGAACTCGAGACGGTACGTTGCAGTGCCGGCGATGATGTTGAGGCCGGATTTTTCGGCGATCTGCCGCAGCAGTCGTACGTTGTCGCCGTAGGTATTGCGGCCGGCGTCTCCGTAGGGACTCAGGTCTACAACTGTGCCGAATCCCAGCGCTGGAAGGCCTTACAGCGCGGTGACTGCAGCATCGACTTGTAGTTGCTCCAACTCTTCGCGGTCGACCAGACGACCGCTCTGCCACGGTCCGCAAAGCACCATCAAAAGATGCTCGTGAAAGAGCACCTTCCCCAACGTCGACGGTGCGATCGATCCGGTCACAGTGCAGACGTCAGACATACCGCGAACCTACCGTGTTCGAACGGTGCCAATCGAATTGGTACCACGAGCGAACGTCAGGATCTGGACGACTCAACCAATGGATGTCGGAAGTTAGGGGCCGAACTATATACTGCCCCAATCTGATTCGTGATCGACGGTGTCACTTCTCGGTTCGTCGGAGGAAAGGGTGAGGCCAGACGCCGAGTGCAAGGACGGCGAGGATCGTCTGGACGAGTCCGGTGGTGAAGAAGATGCCTTGCAGTGGCGACCAGGCGAGGATCATGGCTATCTCGACGAAGATCCAGATCATCATGGTCAGGCCGGCGGCGGCGTGCAGGCCCCACGCCAGACGGAACCTGTTGTGCTGGGCTAAGAGTGCGGTGGCCTGGACGCCGCCCACGACTGCGCCGAGGACGATGCCGGGCCAGAAGCAGGAAGGAAAGACGGTTCCTTCGATCCACTCCGGAGGCAGGCCCATTCCACCGCCGATGGTCGGGCCCGCCATCCCGATGAGCCGCGGAGATCAGGTTGAGTCACGCGATGGCGGACAGGCCGATCCGGAGTTCACGTGGAGGGAGCGGTGTGGACGTCATGTCTGACAACGATAGAGAGGCTCAGTCGAGCCCGTCCATGTTCCTGCGTGTTGCCGCGCTGGCAGCGTCGGCATCACCCGCGACGATGGCTTCCACCAGATCTCTGTGCGCAGCGGCTTCGTCGTCGAGGGATTCGGGGTTTCGGGCAGTGACGTCGGTGATCACGTCCAGGGCCGAGTTTCGTAGGGTCTCGATGAACGAATCGAACACCATTGACAACACGCTGTTGTGTGCTGCATTCACCACGGCGCGATGCAGTTCCATGTCAGCATCAACGAATTCTATTGGTGTCGAGGCAGTTTCGCGGCTATCGAGCGCCGCCCGTAGTGTATCGATATCGGCGGAGGTCCGACGCATGGCAGCCAGGCGGCCCGCTTCCACTTCCAGAAGTCTGCGTACTTCGTAGACTTCGCGGCGGTCCGAGCGTTTGAGCTCTCGCTCGAGTTCTGTGACCGGTGTCGAGGACATGACGTAGGTGCCGGATCCTTGATGAGAGTAGAGCTGTCCCGACGCAATCAGTGCACGCACGGCTTCCCGGCCGGTCGAACGCCCGACTCCGAGGAGTGTGCTCAGATCCTGCTCGTTCGGGATTTTCGTCCCGACCGGCCACTCGCCATCGCCGATGAGGCGAGCCAGTTCGTCCGCGGCTTTCTGTACCAGCGACTGCTGCTTGACCTGGCGCACTGCCATGTGTCTGCTCCTGACTGACTCGGTGAACCGCAGTGGAGCGGCTCACCGAGTGATACTTCATGTCCTCCGATGAATCTTCAGACTACGGTGCCGTCTGTCGGCTTATCGAAGGGCGATGACGTCCAGTTCGCGCTCCGTCTCGTCCTCCGGGTCGAGGCGTCGATCGCGCAAGGTGAATGCGATGACGGCGCCGGCGAACAGCACTGCAGTTGTCGCCCCGATCGCCATGCGCGGTCCGAAGTGATCTGCCAGGTAGCCGAACAGCGGAGATGCGATGCCTCCCACAGACATCGCGAGTCCGAGTGTCACTCCACTTGCTGTGCCGGGGCGGTTCGGTAGGTAGTCCTGCGCCAACGTCACCTGTGGCGCGAAGGGCAGGAACATAGCGAATCCGAGACAGACGATTCCCAGTTCGGCAATCGCCACGTTCGGGGCAGCGGCGAGCAGTGCCAGTGAAGGTACCGCAAGCAGGTAGCCGAGTCGGATGGATGCGCGTCGACCACGACGGTCCGCGAGGACTCCACCCAGCAGCGTTCCGGCCGCTCCTGCCAATGTGAAGGAGGACAACACGATTGCAGCACTCGAGGACGATCCGTTCAGTCCGTTGAGCACGTACGGTGAGACCAACGACAGTGTGGTCACGTACGGAATTGACCAACAGACCGTTACCAGCACGAGTCGGGTGAACGAGCGCCAATCGTCTGACACGGGACCGTTCGCTGCGAGTTGCGCACTCAGTGACTGGGCTGATTCGACGTCCGCGCCTGTGTTGGCCGATCGTGATCGGGCGACCATCCACCAAATCGCCGCCACCACTGCAGGGACTGCGAGCAGATAGCCGCCGGACAATCCGAGTGAGCCAACCACGAGCGTGACAAACGGCGGCGCCAGCGAGGCGCCCAACGTGCCACCCACGGAGAACACGCTCATGGCTTTCTGTGCGTGACCTCCAGCCGCGCGTGCCAAATTCGTAGCGGGCGGATGGTATGCGGCAATGCCGATGCCTGCCACGGCAATTGCCAGCCAAGTGACGATGTAGGTGGTGCTCATCGCTGCCACGACAATGCCCGCGGCGGCCGTCACAAAACCTGTGGGTACCAGCCAATTCCGACTCTTTCGATCGACCAGCATGCCGAATGCGGGTTGAACGACACTGGATAGTCCGGTCGCGGCGAGCGTGATTCCGGCGACTGCGGAGTAGGAATATCCGCGTTCCAGCATCATGAACGGCAACAGTGCAGGCACAGCCCCCTGGTACAGATCGTTCACGACGTGTGTGCCGGTGAGAAATGCAACTTGCCCCTTCTTCATCTACTTGGGCATCCCTTCGTTCAGGTCTTCAAGTCCTCAGGTCCTCTGAGGACTTGAAAGCTATCACGAACTCTCCGGCGCACGGTTGCGTTGGAGAGCTGGATCTCACTGCCTCATACCTCGACGCCTAACGACGAGGCTAGGGACCACTGACTAACTCGCAGCAGTCGCGGCATTGCGGGCGGCGAGTTGCGCGAAAGCGCGGGTCAGTTCTGCCGGGCCGACGACATCGATGTCGGTGTCGAATCGGTTGAAGGAGGCTGCCAGTGCTATCCAGGACCATGATCCGGCTTCGAGGCTGCACTGCTCGGGGCCAAGATCTTCGACGGCGCCGTCCTCGACAAAGGGAAGAACATAACTGGCTGGTCGATTGAGAATGACCTTGCCGTGGCACGGCCACCTGTTGACATGTTCCGATCCCTTGAATCGCGCGGACACGTATTCGCTTACGTCACCGCCGGGGATCTCCTTCGGTGCGAACCGTGGGCCGTTCGGGGCGCGTGGAGTGATGCGATCGGCGCGGAAAATTCGCCAGTCGCCTCGCTCGAGATCCCACGCGACGAGGTACCAGCGACGCTTGGAAGTCACCAGATGATGTGGCTCCACCCGCCGTGGGGGCGCTGCCTCGCCGTTGTCAGTTGAGCTGCCGCTCGAGTAATCGAAGCGGAGCACCTCGCGAGCGCGAACCGCTGCGGAAATTGCTACGAGCACCTCTGGGGACACGGAGCCTGCGTCGCCGGAACCGGCCGAAATCGTGGTGAACGTGAGTGAGTCGAGGCGATGACGCAGACGCGACGGCATCACTTGCCGCACAGTGGTCAACGCTCGCACTGCGTCCTCTTCGATACCGACGCCGGTCAGGGTCGCCGCCTGCAGCGCAACTGCCAGTGCGATGACCTGATCGTCGTCGAACAGCAGGGGAGGTAGCTCGCTGCCGGCGTCGAGTCGGTACCCGCCGTCGGGGCCCATAGTCGCCGCAATGCTGTAACCCATCTCCCGGAGCCGGTCGATGTCGCGGCGGACCGTGCGGTGGCTGATGTCGAGTCGCTCGGCGAGTAGGGCGCCTGGCCAGTCGCGCCGGGTCTGCAGGAGAGACAGCAGATTCAAGAGCCGAGTGGTGGTCGCCATGTCGTGAGACTACGACGAGTCTAGGACGAAAACAGTCCTATATGGCTGTGAGAGTGGACGTAGTCCGGGAAACTCGGGCGGCATTCTTACCAGGAGCAGACATGAGCATCAAGACAACGACCCATCTCAACTTCCGCGGAGACGCCCGCGCGGCTCTGGAGTTCTACCAGTCCGTCTTCGGTGGCCAGGTCACGATTGCAACCTACGGCGACTTCGGGATGCCCAAGGATGTGCCCGGCGCTGAGAACGTCGTGTTCGGCAAGGTCGACACCGCGGACGGCTTCCGCGTGATGGCGTACGACATCCCAGGACAGTCGGGAGGCTCGGCCGGCAACGCAGGCTCGACGCACCGTGAGAACGGCACGACGATCACCGACCAACCGTTCTTCGTCTCCGTTCGAGGTGAAACCCTCGAAGAGGTGCAGGGTTACTGGGCCAAACTCACTGCCGGTGCATCCGTCATCGAGGGGCTTGCCGCCGCGGAGTGGAGCCCAGGTTTCGGCATGCTCACCGACGCGTTCGGGGTGACCTGGATCCTCGACGTCGCCGCCGGCGAAAACCCGGCCTAGCTACTCCCCGTGCTGCGGCGCGCGTGCGGTGTCACCGCGTCGCAGCACCTTCGTCATGGCGGCGTCGAGTTCTGTGTAGCCGAGGCAGTCAAAGTTCTTTTGTCGTGAACAGTAAGTCCCCGTGGATTGCGTCAGGCTCCACACGGTCGGGCTCTACGAATTCGAGTTTTGCCAGCACCTGGCGAGAAGCACCGTTCCAGTCACGGACTGTGGCCCACAGACGGCGATAGCCTGATGCCTGCGCCCACTGGATTACCGCCCATGAGGCCTCAGTCGCATATCCCTGACGCCATGTCCTGCGGAGCAATTCGAATGCCAGTCAGGCTCTCCGTCAGGTCCGTGCTCAGGCTCGATCAGGCCGCAGTAGCCGATGACCTCATGGGATCCTTTACATTCCACCGCCAATAGACCGAATTGATGTGAGCGACTGCGAATCTGGTCCTCGATGTCTGCGACGGTGGGTCGACCATCGGAATCGATCCGACGATGCGGTGGGACACGAGGTCGATCGGTCTCTAGCGAAATCTTCCGTTCGGACTGTGAAAGGGCGTCCATGGCACGGACTTTATAGGTGCGGATCACCTGCGAGCCACTACGTACCAAATCGCGATGATCAACAAGGTTGCGGCCGAGAAGTATGCGAGGAAACCTCCCATATCGAGCCAGGTGCGCTCCCCGAACGGGCCCGGCTGTATCAGTGACGTCTCGACTGCGCGACTGCCTCGCCGTGAAAGGTGGATCCACCACACCACAGAGTTGCCAAGGCCCCATGCCAGCAGTAGCCATCGGAGCGCCCTATCGGCCTTGCCGGTAGAGGGATGGTCATGGCTGCTTTGGCGCATGATTGATTGTCTACCCTCCGGTAGGAAAACCACGCGTTTTCGGCTATTGCAGATTCGCCGGTCGACATCGTGGACCTCGACCGTCACGGACCGAGGTCCAACCCCGGACACGACGAAGCCGCCGGCACCGAAAGGTGTCCAGCGGCTCCAGCGCGTCGGTGCCCGTCTTGCGCCTCTCGGCAAGTGGCCGCTCGAAGCGGCATTTCTTTCGGTAGTACCCGGGGCAAAGAATCGAACACCGACACTCTCTACAACGAACCTCTACAGAGGGCTATTCCACGCTTACTCGTGTTGCGGTCAGTCGTGGTCCTGCTCATCGCTCAGCTCTGGCAGAGCTGGGTGACAACGGCTTCGATTGGCTGAGGCGCGCGTCGTAGCAGGGTTGCCAGGTCATCGGACTCTTCGCTGAAGATCCCTTTGCGAATCAGCGGAAAGAGCACAGCAAAGGGTCCGGTTTCGAGATCGCCTACCTCGCGGTGCTCGATCGTCCTACCGAGTTCGGCCGAGACCGATTCGGCGAGTTGATCGAAAGTCCAGGCAGGGCCTCGAAGCTCCCACAACTGCTTGGCAGGCCGGGTTGTCAGTGCGATGACCGCCGCTTCGGCGAGATCGGCAATGGATGAGGTGACCAGAGTGCTTCCCGCGCCGGCGGAAACGATGGGGCCTGATTTCATGTCATGAATTGCCTTGGCAGCAAATGCATCCGAGTAGAGCGCATTGCGGAGGACAGTGTGGCTCACACCGATCTCTTGCAGCTCGATTTCCGTAGTGTGATGACCGGAATCGTGCTGCGCTCCCATCGCACTTGTGTACACGATGTGCTCGACGCCTGCCGAGACTGCCTCCTGCACAACAGCTTTGTGTTGGTCGATTCTGACATTCGGATCGAGCGCCGGACTTGATACGAACAGCAGTCCGTCGATGCCACTGAACGCGGTCCGCAAACTCGCGCGATCCGTGTAGTCGCCAACTCGCGTATTGATCCCCTGACGGCCGAGTGCATCGGCTCGGGTAGTACTTCGGACCAATGCGTGGGTGTTCGATCCGGTATGTGCCTGCAGGATGCGCAGCGCAGCGCCGCCCAGGTTTCCGGTGGCTCCGGTGACGAGAAAGTTTCTCATGTACGTACTCCAAAGGTGGATTCTGGTGAGTGGTCAGATAGGGACTCGGCTGTCGCGAATCCCCATGAAGGCACACAGAATCGCCATCCCAGGGCGGAGTAACAAGCTACTGTTGCGGATGGTGGTCAGGACGTGCGGCAAGAATGCATTGAAGCGACTCTAGCAGGACTAACGGACCGTACAGTCTACCTGCGCATCGAGATTGCCTGGTCAGAGGCACGAGGACGGCTCAGGCCCCCATCTCGGTGAGATGGGGGCCGACGTGAGGGTTGGAATCAGCCGGTGACGCCGGTCAATTCGTTCGGGGTGTGATCGAGGGTGGTCTCGGTCAGGATGCTGCCGCCCTCGAGGTCGACTGCGATCAGCTTCTTCGACGCAGGGTCGGTGACGTAGGCGGTGTGGTCTTCTACGAAGAGTGCCGGCCTGGACTCTTGCCACTTGGTTGGCTCGGTCCATGCGTCGATGACGGAAATCTTCTTGGTGACGACGCCGGTGTTCGGGTCGATGACGTGGATGGCTCCGTCGGTGCCGAGCACCAGGGCCTCACCATGCGGACCGCGTCCGAGTGAGCGGAAGGTGTAGCTGGTGCCGAGGTCGACGAGCTTGAGTTCCGACGTTGTCGTATTGGTCAGGGAGACCCGTTGCGGGCGTTCGAGTTCGGCGTCCGGGTCGGTTTTGTAGTCACCCAGAACGACGTCCGAGTCCTCCGAGCCGGCCTGGTTGCCGATGCGGCCGTACGCATCGGGGCTCTGTACCTTGGTGATCGCTCCGTTCTTGTACACGAGCAAACCGTCCTGGCAGCCCAGCACGATGGCTTCACCTGCGGCTACTGCTTCGCCGTGGACACCCGGGCACTGTTCGTTGCGCAGGATTTCCTTGCGGTCGGCATCGAGGATGGCAATGCCGTCGCGGGACTCCGAATTTCCGGTTGTCGTCAACAGGCTTCCGTTGGCAAGTGCGACGGCAACGCCGTGGTGGGGTTCCGGGGTGGTGTACGTCTCGACGCGAGGTTGGCGTTTTGCCAACTGAATCGGGTCGAAGATCTCGACCAGTCCCGAGCCGTCGTTGAAGAGAACTGTCTTTCCGGCATGGCGCACGACGTGTCCGGGTTCGTTGGCTGCGAACTCGACCTCGGATATCGCGGGATCGGCTGTGTAGTAATGAGAATGGTCACCGTGGGCCGAGGACCACGTGCCGGTGTCGAGAACCTTGAACGCTTCGCCGGCAGAGATCATGACGTGGCGACCGTCGCCGGCCGGATTGAGTCGGGTGAAGCCGTCGATCTCGGTCTCACCGACCACGTCGAGAGAGGTGGCATCCAGCACCAGGACGCCGCCGTCGTACGACACTGCGAGACGTGGTGTTGCCGAGGCCTGTTCGGTGGGTGCGGCCGACGTCGTGGTCGTGGTTTCGGACTGGGCGGAGTCCTTGTTGTCGGACGAGCAGCCCGTAACGAGGGCGAGTGAGAGGCCTACTGACGTGGCAAGCGTGAGGCGCCGCGACATTCGGGTGTTGAGATGCATGGGTATAGATTTACCGCTTAATGTAAATGATTGTCAAAGTCGGGTATGCGAATGTTCGCATGTCAGGGGTAGTCGCCACGCTCGAACATGCGCGAGGCGATGACCCCGAACACGAGCCCCCAGAAAGCGGCTCCGATATTGAGTAGTTCGATGTCGGAGATCGTCACGAGGAACGCGATCAACGCGCAGTAGCCTGCTGCGAGCGGAGATTCGGCGGTTGTCACTCAGAATCGACTCAGCGCCGACGCAGCAGTGACGGCTGCCGGTGCAGCGCTGGCAAAATGCCGCGCCGACGGTCTCGGATTCGTCACCGTCTCCGTCGTCGACCGTTCGGGAAATGTCATCGCCATGGTGCGCGGCGACAACGCGGCCCAGCACACGGTTGAGGCCTCACGCGAGAAGGCATACACCTCTGCAGCTTTCGGAGCCGACACCAGTGACCTCTCGCAGCGTACCAAAGGTGAAGGATCGACCATCGCCGACCTTCCCGGCACTCTCTTCCTTGCAGGTGGAGTCACATTGAAGGCTGGGGCCGGGTCGATCGCCGGTATCGGTGTCGGTGGCGCTCCAGACGGAATGCAGGACCAAGCTTGTGCTGCTGCTGGGCGAGACGCGATCGCTTCGTCGCTCGGCTGAGTGAGCGCAGACAGCGTGCTTCGTGAATTGTGCTTTTCGCCACCTGGATTCGCTCGGCATGACAGTTGTCCGTTTGCTGCGATGACCTCGACTTTGTAACACCGGGGACCCTACAAAGGGACAAACACGTCGACAGTGGAACCGACAATGCACTTACCGGAGCAGTTTCTTCATGCGCAGTTTCGGGGAAAGACACAACCTTGCAGAGAATCAAATTCACGTTGCCCGAACGCAATACACGGAGTGTGCGGGTGCTCGTAGCGGCGTTGTTGTCGATACTCCTTCTCGGCGGTATGTTCGGTCCAACTGCGGCGACTGCGGCCCCGGCCCGTGGCGTTACTCCGGCTCACTCGGCGCCATGGGGTGGCTACGACGAGTTGTGGGTCCCGTCTTCGATGGGAAACATCAAGGTTCAGGTGCAGTGGGCCGCGAGGGGCGGCAACGCCGCGTTGTACTTGCTCGACGGTCTTCGCGCGCAAAATGACAGGAATGCTTGGAGTTTCGAAACGAACGCACTCGATCAGTACCGCAACGACAACATCACTTTGGTGATGCCGGTGGGTGGAGAGTCGAGTTTCTACACGGACTGGTACGCGCCGTCGAACTTCAATGCCCAGCCGATAACGTACAGGTGGGAAACGTTTCTCACTCGTGAGTTGCCAGACTTTCTTGCAGGGTACGGTGTTTCGCCTACCAACAACGCGATCATCGGGTTGTCGATGGGTGGTAGCGCGGCATTGAACCTGGCTGGGCACCATCGTGACCAGTTCAAGTTCGCAGGCTCGCTCTCCGGGTACATCAACATCTCGGGGCCGGGCATGCGTGAAGCGATCAGGGTAGCGATGTTCGATGCCGGGCGGTACAACGTCGACTCGATGTGGGGCCCGCCGTGGTCGTCAGGTTGGCTTCGCAACGACCCATTTGTCAACGCGGAATCGCTTCGCGGACTGTCGATGTACATTTCGTCGTCCAATGGCATCCCGGGACCGTACGACCATCCGTCTGCGCCGATCGAGTACTTCCACACGGCGACGGGTATGGGACTCGAGGCGCTCTCGTGGGTTCATGCGCGTGCATTCGAGATTCGTCTGAAATCCTTGGGAATCCCAGCGACGTACAGCTTTCCGCCCGCCGGAATTCACTCGTGGCCGTACTGGTCTGCTGAATTGTGGATGGCCAGAGGGCAAATCCTCGACACTATGAACGCCTGGTGAAGGCGTTGTGAGGAGCTCTCCGGACTTGCTCTCGAGTGAAAGTCCGGAGAGAACTCGCTCAGAAGGTGATGATTCCGCGAAGATTGCGACCGGCATGCATGTCGGCGAAACCGTTGTTGATCTGGTCTAGGCTGTACCGGTTGGTGATCAGCCCGTCGAGTTCGAGTTTGCCGCTGGTGTAGAGATCGATCATCCAGGGAATGTCGGCGGTGGGATTGGACGCGCCGAACAGGGATCCTTGAATTCTCTTCTGGTACAGCGTGAGTTCCATCAGACTCACAGGAATTCCGACATCCGTCATCTTTCCGAGACCGGTGACGACGCACGTGCCGGCCTTACGGATCGACGAGAATGCCTGCGCGACATGTTCTCCGGTGGTGACGCCGACGGTGACGATGGCGGAATCGGCGCCCTGGCCGTTGGTGAACGAGCGCGCTATGCCGGTGGCTTCCTCCATGGTGGCCACGGCATGGGTGGCGCCCAACTTCAATGCACTGTCGCGCTTGAACGCGACCGGGTCCACCGCGATCACGTGGGCGGCGCCGGCGTGCGCGGCGCCCTGTACCGCGTTGATTCCGATTCCGCCGACGCCCATGACGATGACGGTCTGCCCGGGGTACACCTGAGCGGAGTTGACGGCGGCGCCCCAACCGGTTCCGACGCCGCAGCCGAGCAGGCACAGAGCGTCGAGTGGCAGATGCTTGTCGACCTTCACCGCGGAGAGAGTGCTGACCGTGGTGTATTCGCTGAAGGTGGACAGGCCGCAGGTTTGTGCGACGGGCTGACCGTCGAGGAACATTCTGTAGCTCGAGGTTTCGCCTGGCCTGCTGCCGGTCATGATGGCGGCGCCGTTGTCGCAGAGGTTCTGGATTCCGCTTGCACACCAACGACAACGGCCGCAGGCGGCGAGGAAAGAGAACACGACATGATCGCCCTCGGACCAGCCTTCGGTGTTCGGTCCGACCTCGACGACGATTCCGGCGCCTTCGTGCCCGCCGCAGATGGGGTAGCGGCCTACGCCGTGGTCGCCGCTGGCGATGTGGTCGTCCGAGTGGCACAAGCCGGAGGCGACCATCTTGACGGTGAGTTCGCCGCTGCGGGGTGAGTCGAGTTCGAGATCGACCACCTCGTATGTGCCTGGTGCTTGGCGAATGACGGCTCCACGAGTGCGCAAGGTATCTCCTGAGGTAAGAGTTGTTCGTCGGCTTCCTCAGTTGTCTACTCGAGAGTTCAAGACGGGCTCGAGATCCGTCTCACTGATCGGACGAATCGTATCTTTCAGACTCGTCCGGGGTGCGTCCCAAAATGGCAAGTTGCACTGTCGACGCTTGCGGGAGGGCTACAGAAAGGGCTGGACATTTGCTCCTCGGCCGGTGGGTCATTACGGGCTAACCCCGACAGGCGAAATGCAAAATAAGAAAATAGAGGACAAATTTATTCGTCAGGCATGGTGATGCCGAGTTCTTGCGCCTTTTCGGCGACTGCCTCGGGAAACACGTTCTTGAACAGATAAAGGTCTTGTCCGATCACCCAACCCGGTGCCAACGCCGTCGCATATCGCTCGAAGTATCCGAGTTGCTTTCCGAAAAGAACCAATTCCTCGGGACTCGCAACACCCCACTGTTTACCCAATTGAATCAGCGCCATGATCAGCTCGCTGAGCTTGAGTTCACCCAGATCACGGCCGAGGATCGGAGCTAGAGCAGTGGCGACCTGCATACCGAGTTGGGCGTCGTCGACTTCGTAGTCGGTTGCATAACCCAAGGATCGAATTCCCCGGGCAACGCGGGCGAAATCTCCGTCGATAAGCGTCGCGCGGAACATATCGGAGAGGATCGATCGCCACGTTTCCGGAAGAACACCGACAATGCCGAAGTCGAGCATTGCTATACGCCCGTCGTCGAGAACCCACAGATTCCCGGCGTGTACGTCTCCGTGGAAAGGACCGTGAACGATGACTGATTCGAGCCAGACCTTGACGCCGCGCCGGATCAACATGCGGGCTTCGTCGATTCCGTCCGGGCCGGCGACGAACCGATCGAGCGGAACGCCCCGCATGCGTTCCATACAGATGACTCGGGGACCGCAGTAATCCCAGTAGACCTCCGGCGTCGTGACTCCTTTGTTGTCGCCGAACGCACTGATGTTGTTCCGGAAAGTGGTTTGCCGGTCGGCCTCGACCGCGCTGTTCAATTCCGTCATCGTGGCATTGTGCAGATCGCGAATGATGGCGGTGGCATTGGCAATTCGAAGGAACTCGACAAACTTCTCGAGGATGTTCGCACCCCAATATGCCGCCCGCAGGTCGATCAGCATGCGCGCATAGATGTCCGGCCGCTGGATCTTGATGACTGCCTCTCGGCCGTCGTGCAGGACGCACGCGTGTACCTGCGCAACCGATGCGGCCGCGAGAGGCGCGTCGTCGAATTTCTCGAACAGTTCGTCCACGGAGTAACCGAGGTCCTCCTGTACGACTCTTCGGGCCTGCTCGGCAGGGAAGGACGGAACGTCGTCGAGGCAACGCAGGCATGCATTGGCGACCGGGGCCGGGAACAGGCCGGACGACGACGCGACCAGTTGGCCGAGCTTGACGAAGGTGGGACCCAGTGCGATGAAGCCGTCGACCATCCCGTCGGAGGCAGCGTCCGCCCAGGTGCGTGCACGCTTGCGGAAAGGCCACACGATCAGCGCCAACATGATGGACGTCGACAGCACGACGGCGATGATCGCGGAGCGCCACAACTGGGCGAGGCCGAAGCGTTCGAGGTCCGGCATGCGGACCTCGAGGGCAGCGGCGGGCACTCCTGACGAGTACGGCCCGACAGGTCGTCGCGTTGGATCCAGCACAGCTCTCCCTCGTTCAACGAGCGCATACAGCATTTTGCCGTGAGATCACTTGCGCGACCCCTTCCGTTAGTCAGTATGCCAAGTCACACATAACTGCCGGAACCGCCTATGCACTCAGCCTACGATCGGTGAATGCGTGAGCACTTGATCCCGATCGGCGAGGTTGCAAAATCGTTCGGAATCGCGGCGTCGACCTTGCGGTATTACGAGGACGAAGGCTTGCTGTCCGCGCGATCGCGAACTGGCGGCAAACGCTGGTACGGGCAGCGTGAACTGCGTCGGCTGGCATTGATCAGGATGTATACCGAGACTGGAATGTCCTTGGAACAGGTGCGCTCCTTCATCGAAACCGACACCACGTCCGAGCAGTTCTCCACGGTTCTCGCGAATCAAGTCTCGACACTCGAAGCACGGATCGCCGCCGCCACGCGAGCGAAACTGATTCTCGAGCATCACCTGACGTGTCGGCAAGAGCGTCCGATGCAGTGTCGGTGGTTGCTCGAGCAGCTCGACATTCGCGTCGATGCGGCGTTTGACTTCAAGTTGACTTGAACCTCCATAGTTAGGGCGCACTTACCGCCCTATTCGGAGGTTGACCATGTCGGCACGACGATGGCTGCCGCTCATTGCCGCATGCATCGGAACTTTCTTGTTACTCACGTACGCCACGATCACGACGATCGCGGTGCCGGCCATCGCAGACGGTTTGGACGGCAGTACGGGCGCGATGTCCTGGGTCGTCGACGCCTACACACTGGCTCTTGCTGCGCTTCTGGTGGGCATGGGCGCGCTCGGCGATGCTTGGGGACGCAAACGCCTCTACATCTGCGGCCTGGTCGTGTTCCTGGTTGCGACGGCTGTGTGCGCTGTTGCTCCGGACGTCACGGTTCTGGTCGCAGCTCGCGGCGCGCAAGGAATTGCCGGTGCAGCGATGTTCGCGACGCTCCTGCCTCTGCTCGGCGACGCGTATTCGGATCGTGATCGTCACGTCGCTTTTGCCGCGTGGGGCACCGTCGCCGGATTGGCGGCAGGAATCGGGAATGTTGCAGGAGGGCTGCTGACGCAGTTCTTCGACTGGCGTGCGGTCTTCTATTTCGGAATCCCAGTGGCCGTGGTGGCGCTCGCAATGGCTGTGTTCTGTTTCGCCGAAAGTGAGCGCGGCGACGACAATATCGACTGGGCAGGAATCGTTTTGTTCACTCTCGCTGCCGTCGCCGCGGTTCTCGGCGTGACGTGGGGCGGCGACGCCGGGTGGGCTTCGTCCTCGACCGCTCTCGCCTTCCTCATCGCAATCGTTGCGCTGACGGCATTTGTGTCCTGGCAGCATCGAAGCAGCAGTCCGATGCTCGATCCGGCCTTGTTCCGATCCCTGAAATTCGACGGAGTCCTCGTCGCGGCTTTCGGTTACTACCTCGCGGCTTACGGCCCGCTCGTAGTTCTTTCACTGTGGCTGCAGAACGGGCTGGAACTGTCGGCGTCGACGGCCGCACTTGTGCTCTCGATTCAACCGTTCGCTTTTATCCTCGTATCGGCACTGTGTGGATCACGGCTTCAGCGAGTCGATCTTCGATTTTCGCTCGGATTCGGGACGATCCTCTGCGGAATCGGTTGCGTAGCCATGTTGTACGTTCTCGTCGCGCCGATCTGGCCGGCGCTGATCGTCGGGCTGATTCTGACCGGTGTCGGTTCGGCCATGGTGTCGCCAGTGCTGCCGGGCGCCGCGATGTCGGATGCCCCGGCAGAGCGTGCCGGGACGGCCTCGGCAACAGCCAACTCGTCGCGCCAATTCGGGCTTGCTGTCGGAATTGCTCTGTGCGGCTCGCTCTTCGCCGGTTCGGACGAGTTCGCCTTGATGTGGCCGTTGATCTTCTGTGCCGGCGTCGGAATGCTCACGGGTTTTGCATCGATCCTTCTCTTTTTTCGTTCCTCAACTCCTGCAACAGTTCAACCAATCGCCGAAAGGGCACACACATGACCACGCTGCTCACTCCACGACCGCACAGGCGCCTCGAGATGGACTGGAATCGCCGCAGGCTCCTTGGCGCCGCAGCAGGATTGGCTGCTGCGCTGGCAGCGGCCGGTTGCTCGCGTTTCGACGCAGATGCCGGCGGTACACGCGATGCCGGCTGGTCCTTCACCGACGATCGAGGAACCCTGATCGAATTGGATTCACCGCCAAGGACATTTGTCACCTACACCGGAGTCGCGGGTGCTCTGTGGGATTACGGACTGGTGCCTGTCGGTATTTTCGGGGCACTGACACGATCGCCGGGATCGACGGACACCAGCATCTCCGGCAACTTGGATTTCTCGAAGACCGACATGGTCGGGCAGCTCTGGGGACAGGTGGAACTCGAAAAGATCGCTGCCCTCGAGCCGGACGTCGTCATAGTCCCTCAGTTGCGCGGTTCGGCTCTACTCGACGAGGCGAACTTGGATGCGGTGAAAGGCCTGTCGACAGTACTGTTCGTGGAGACGGCAGCGGGAACCATCGACCAAAGCGTGCGGGACATCGTGGAACTGGCCGTGGAACTCGGAGCGGAACCGGATATGGACGCGCAGCGAAAAGACTACGACGCTGCGCGTGAGCAAATCTCCGAAGTCGCTTCTTCGCTGAAGAATTCACCCATCCTGTTCGCGTCCGCAGATCCGGACACGATTCGTGCCAGTCGTTCCGGATTCCCGATCCTCGCAGACCTGGCGGGTTTGGGACTTACCGTCGTCGATCCGGCAGAGGGATCGTCGGTCTACGTCGAGAAGCTGGCATGGGAGATGGCGGACCACTATCCGGCCGACATGATCTTCCTCGACGATCGTCCGTCCAGTTTGCAACTGGATGCCCTCGGCACCAATCCTGCGTGGTCCAACTTGCCCGCGGTGAAGGCGGGGAAGATCGGCACCTGGAATCCGGAACCCGTACTGAGTTATGCCGGGATCGCCCGTACGTACAACGCTCTGGCTGACCAACTGCTGGCATTCTCACATTCCTGACCGTCGCGTCGTCTACGACGTATGGACCTTTTCACTGATCTGTCTGCTCGAGTTGATTCCCTCGATTGGCCTGTGCTGATCGAGGGAATCAACTCCAGTGGGTGTGCTCAGACGACGCCGCTACTCGACGAATCGGAGTGTCGCGAAATCGCTTCCTGGTACGCGGACGTCGACCGATTTCGAAGCACGATCGACATGGCTCGGTACCGCTTCGGCCGAGGGGAGTACCGGTACTTCGGTGATCCGGTACCGCAGCCGGTCACGGCTATGCGAGCCGCCTTCTACCGACACCTGCTACCCGTAGCGCGGGAGTGGGCCTTCAAGCTGGGGAACAGCGGACCGTGGCCGGACACTTTCGAAGAATGGATCGATCAATGCCACAACGCCGGCCAGACGCGGCCTACCCCGATTCTTCTGTCCTACGGCCCTGGTGACTGGAACGCACTGCATCGGGACCTGTACGGAGAGTTGGTGTTTCCCTTACAGGTGGTGATCGGGCTCGACAGACCTCGCATCGATCACGCCGGGGGAGAGTTCTTGCTCGTCGAACAGCGGCCGCGCGCTCAGTCGAAAGGGACGGTCACGGTACTCGAACAAGGTCACGCATTGATATTCACCACACGGGATCGGCCGGTCGAGAGTTCGCGTGGGTGGTCCAGAGCCCCTGTGCGACATGGTGTCAGCGTGGTGCGCTCAGGCACGCGTCGAACATTGGGATTGGTGCTTCATGATGCCGAATAGGACGTACATTCTCCGCGACGCCCACAACAAACCATACGAGAGTTCGAGGCCCGGTGCGCTTGGCGGGCACCGGAAAACGAAGATCTACGGCCGGCTCGACTGTCGAGGGGCGGCGCAGGCAATCGCGCGTGGTGGATACGTTGCCAGTCGGGTGTTCTTCGCGGACGAGCCGACCGCGACTGCGGCCGGCTATCGCCCCTGCGCTGTCTGCATGCCCGAAGGCTACGCAGCGTGGAAGGCGGCTTCTACGCGCCGAAGCGGTCGCGGTGCTCCTTCGGAATGAGCGGCTTCTCGCCGCGAACCTTCAGCTGCTGGACAGCCCAGGTATTGCCGTCGGGGTCCGAGAACCCAAAGAAAGTGCCGCCGTCGCGCTCGTCGAAGACGGTGACTTTGCTGGCATCGACGCCGCGGTCGATGAGCTCCTGCCGAGCCGCTGCAGCGTCGGCAACCACCAGCTGCAAGCCTTTCAACGAACCAGGGGCCATCTCGGTTTGCGACGGCAGGTTGCCGATGACGATGGAGCAGCCCGAACCTCGCGGCGTGAGCTGGGCAACCGTCATATGTTCGTTCACGGTGTGGTGGTCGAGATCGAAACCGACCTTGTCACGGTAGAACTCGATGGAACGGTCGAGATCGCTGACCGGAACGATGACTACTTCGAGGGTCCAGTCCATGAAACTGCCTTTCACTGCGGAGGTTCGGGCAAACAGGCGGTCAGAGTTGCGCGACGATCTTGTCCAGGCGTTCGTAACCTTCGGTGACGCCGAGCTCCATGTTGCTCTCGATCATTCCATCCCGCGCTTCGAGGCTCGGATATACGGAATGGCCGGAGAGTCGGGTGCGTCCGTTGCCCAGGTCCTCGAACGTGATCGATTCGATGCTGACGACGTCGGGAAACCCCTCGTATTCGAAGGTCTGGACGGCAAAGTCGTTCTCGCGAACAACGTGAAACACGCCGTTGAACCGGAACTCTTCGCCCTCGGGGTTGCGATGGACGTACTTGTACCGGCCGCCGCTGGCGAACTCGTATTCGTCGATCTCCATCTTGTATCCGTTGGGGCCGAGCCACTGCTTGACCAGTTCGGGATTCGAATGAGCTGCGAACACGGCACTGACGGGTGCGTCGAATTCGCGGATGATGTCGATGAACGGCACGCCCTCAGGAGCCGTGATGGTGACGGGATTGGTGGTAGCCATGGCTAAATCTCCTTCTGTGTGGTGCTGAGTAGGTGATCGAGCTTGCGGAACTGTTGTTCGTGGATCAGTCGATAGCGGTCGATCCAGGCCGTCAAAGCCTCGAGAGTTGCGGCGTTGAGATGTACCGGCCGCCTCTGGGCGTCGCGGCTGCGAGTGACCAAACCCGCGGCTTCGAGTACCTGAATATGTTTGGAGACGGCCTGTTTGGTGATCTCGAATGGCTCGGCCAACTCGTTGACCGTTTGGGGGCCGCTGCTCAGGCGGGCGATGATCCGCCGTCGTACCGGGTCGGCGAGCGCCATGAACGCTTTGTCGAGACGCTCGTCTGCCCCTGGATCCACGATCACTTGTCAACCATCTCCTTTATCAATCGATCTGTTGATTACGGTACGAGCCCAGGCGGAGGGTGTCAATGCCTCGGGACCGATTAGCGTGGAAACTATGAACGCTCTGATTCCTCGGCCACGATTGGAAGTGGCGCCGGGGGCGATCCTCGTTCCGGATTGGCTCAGCGTCGAACAGCAACGCACCTTGGTGGCCGAGTGTCGACGGTGGGCGACCGCACCCGTGCCGATGCGCTCGGCTGTTGTCCCTGGTGGGCACAAGATGTCGGTGCAGACAGTCTGCCTTGGTTGGCACTGGCAGCCGTACAAGTACACCCGCACCGCCGACGACGTGAACGGTGTGCCTGTCGCAGCGGTGCCCGACTGGCTCGTCGACCTCGGCCGCACCGCAGTTGCCGCTGCCTACGGTGGCCCGAGTGCGGGGGAGAGGTTCGCGCCGGATACTGCCCTGATTAACTTCTACGACGAGGGCGCCCGCATGGGCATGCACCAAGACAAGGACGAGCGCTGCGACGCTCCCGTCGTCTCACTGAGCGTCGGGCAGAGTTGTGTCTTTCGGTTCGGGAATTCCGAGAACCGGAACAAGCCGTACACCGACGTCGAATTGCACTCGGGTGATCTCTTCGTGTTCGGTGGAGAGTCGCGGTTCGCGTATCACGGTGTGCCGAAAGTGATTGCGGGAAGTGCAAGTCCCGACGTCGGTCTGCCGTCCGGGCGGCTGAACATCACCCTGCGGAATACCGGAATGTCGTGACTGATCAGGCTGGTTCCTGTCGTGAAAGGCGAGGTATCGAACGACTGCAACCAGGACGATCCGATTACAGCCTCGTTGTGCCATCGCTGGAAATGTGGAACTCGTCGCCCGGTACCGGCTCGGAGGATTCTTGTGTGCGACGCGACGGGAAGCCCGCTGACCTGCGCAAGGCGCTCATACCGGCTTGGCTGACAGGGACTACCCGTAAAGAGCGCTGGTGCAAGTCGTTTCGTTATTGTTGCAACGGATGATTAAAGAAGCATCGACTGGGGAAGCCGACCTGAATGGCTACTTACAGAGTGATCAATCCTGAAGGCGAAGTCACCGCGACGCGCGACATAGAGAGCGCTGGCGATGCACATGCTTGGTTCGTGGACGCCCGTGCCGACAATTCAGAACTGGGATGGCGCATCGAGGTTCGCCATGACGGCGAATGGTCGTTCTTCGACGACACCGAGGGTGCATCCAGCTGAGTAGACGCTCAGTGGGCGTGACGAAGACGAGGAAGGATATTCAGGTATGAGCCAGTTACTCGAAGGAAAGAAAGTGGCATTCCTCGTGGCGAAGGAGGGAGTCGAACAGGTCGAGTTGACGGATCCGTGGGATGCGTTGGTTTCGGAAAACGCTCAGCCATCGATTGTTTCGACAGAATCCGGAACCGTGCAGGCATTCAATCATCTTGACAAGGCTGATGTCTTCGACGTGGATGCGGTGGTCGAAGTGGCGGCGTCGTCAGAATACGACGCGCTAGTACTTCCCGGTGGTGTAGCCAACCCCGATTTCCTCCGCATGAATCCCGGGGCGGTGGCATTCGCCCGGAGTTTCTTCGACGCCGGGAAGCCTGTCGCAGTGATCTGCCACGGACCCTGGACACTGGTCGAAGCAGGAGTGGTCGCCGGTCGCACACTGACGTCGTGGCCTAGTTTGCGCACCGATATCACGAACGCGGGCGGCACGTGGGTGGACGAAGAAGTGGTTCTTTGTACTTCAGGACCGAATACCTTGATATCGAGCCGCAACCCCGATGATTTACCAGCGTTCTGCGCGAAGCTGATCGACACAGTCGCGACTACCTGACTCATCGACGGGACTCATTGGCGAGACGCCCGTGACGGAAGGGAGCACTCCTATCCCTTCCGCAACGGATGATTCAGGCGTGGTGTCTCGAGGGGGTTGTTGTCGGTCGTACCGCGGCTTTCGGGCCGGGTCAGCGCGGATAACCTCTGGCTACGGTGCGTGCAAGGATACCGAGCGTGGCTTTGAGGGATCCTTCGGCGATGACGGGAAAGATTCCTGCTTGCCGCCAGGTGGGATCGATATCAGACCAGTCGTAGTACGAGGTCACGAGGGAACTGCGGCCGTCGTCGGCCGGCTCGATCCGATATCCGTAGACGTGCCCGATCGGAGGCCGGACAGTTCCGAGGATGGTCCATGCTATTTCGCGTTGGGGGACAAAAGTTTTGATCGTCACTGTAACGTCGTACTGTCCCATGGGCAGGTCACCCAGAGCTTCGCGATCCATGTGGACGACGAATTCGTCGCCGGCCGCGGTCACGAGTTCGCCATCTGCGCCCATCAACATTCCGGATCCGTCGATGGCGACGTGCCCCTGAGGGTCGCAGAGGACCGTGAAGATCGATGCGGGGTCGGCACGGATGATGCGCTGTACTTCGATCCGTTCGCTAGTCATGCGGCGAATGCTGCCATACCGCCGATCGGTCGGCGATGTTTCTCTCGTTCGGTGGGCGCATTCATCGGCTTCGGTCGGTGAGGCGGGGCGGTGCGCGGACAGGTCGGTCTAGTCCAGGTCACTGAATGCATGCGTCATGGCGTCAAGGTCTTTTCGCAATGCGTTTTGTCGTTGGGTGCTCAATCTGCCCAGCATAACGCCGAGGGTTTTTCACGTCCGACTTGCGGCCGATGGCGTCACCATCCTGACCGAACCCCTCGACAGTCCGTTCGGGAAGACATTCGTTTTCCGTGATCCCGATGGTTATGCCGTCACGATCCACAACTGCTGATGACGTTCACGCCCGGGCGTCGTTAACCTGCCGGTGGCGGCCTGGCCACCAGGTTAGAGACCTAAATTGGCGTTGCCGAAAGGCAATGACGAGAAACCATCATCCGTCATGCTGAAACATCTTCTGTCATAACCGTTCCCAACGCTCGTCGGCTCGACGCCACAGCACTGGTTCATCGTCGATGGCTAAAGCATCGGCGTTCAGCCAGAACGTGGCATCCGGATCCCAACCACCCAGAAGCGTCGCACGTTCGTTGCCGGACAACGGGATTGCGATACCCGGCGTCGTCAAATATCCATGGAGGCTCAGGTGTGCCGCGTCGTAGTCCTCGGCGACCGCGGCCCAATCGGGGATCAACCAGTTGCAATACTCTCCGGTGGTGTCGAACCAGACGGAACGCCTCGACTCCGTCACTGCCAGTGGGTACTTCTCGACCAGGCGGGTCCAGTCAGCCGGCGCCGAAATCTCGTACACCCGGGGCGAGTTCCGGACACGCACGGGCCAGACCCGCGCCTCGCCTCCACCGGACGAATCCTCTTCCATCAACAGTTCCAGTGCTTCGACCTCGACGTCGGTTTTCGACTGATCGGCGTCGCTCTTGAGGAACACCTCGCCGACGCGCACAGTCGCACACTCGTTGTGGGCGACGACGACCTCGACTTCCGTCACGTGGTCATTATGGCTTGGATGAACTGCACGTTTCGAATACCAGCACATCCGGCGGTCGAGGTGCATCATTCGACGTAAATGCAACACAGCGCTTAACCTGCGGCTGCAATTCCAGCAAACTGCCTTTTTCTACGCCCTAGCTTGTTCCGTGACAGCATCAAGTTGCGCTAAGTCAGTCTCGCTGAGCTCGATTCGAGAAGCAGCGATGTTGGCGTGCAGATGAGTGATGCTCGTGGTTCCGGGCAGGGGAATGACCGTCCCCGCTGCCCCGCGGCCGCGCTGATGGACCCACGCAAGAGCGACCTGGCCCGCTGTTGCTCCGACACGAGAAGCGATCCTGGCGAGGGGTCGAGCGACAAGATTGCCGGTGGAGTGGTTGAGGCTGCCGTGCCCCATCGGCGAATGCGCGACCAATGCGATCCCGAGTTCGGCAAGCGTTGGGAGGAACAATTCAACGTCTCGCTGCGTCAAGGACCATTGCTCCTGCACGGCGGTGATGGGATGCACGGCATGTGCTCGTCGGATGTCGTCGAGGGTGACGTTGGACAGTCCCAGAGCTCGGATCTTCCCAGCTTCGCGCAGTTCAGCCATCGCCTTGACGGTCTCTTCGATCGGTGTGTCCTCGCTGCGGTGATGCAGATAGTAAAGATCGAGATGGTCGACGTTGAGGCGCCTTAACGAGCCGTCGATGGCTGCGCGCACCGTTGCAGGGTCCGCCCGAACACCCCAGTCATCAGGACGACCTGACGACCCCCGATAGACCCCGAACTTGCTGCACAACGTGATGTGGTCACGGTTGGTGCCAACCGCTCGGCCGACCAACCCTTCGTTTCCATACATTTCAGCGGTGTCCAGCATGGTCACCCCGACGTCGATAGCGGCCTGCACCAGTCCGGCGGGGTCGCGGTCAGCATCACCCCACCCGTTGTCAGTCAATCGCATCAGGCCCAGGCCCTGGATTGGCGCATCGTCTAGTGTTTTCGGCGCGATAGTCATGAATGATCACACTATCGGGGTCGCTGATTCGGACCAGGTCGCCGTGTATGCCGATTCCGGCGACTTCGACATTTCGTCGCATCGTCTGTTATTGCGTTCGACGCAGCTGGAGTTCGGAGAGAGAAACTGTAGTTCCTGATCATTCCCTCTCGAATTCCGCTAGGGCGCAAAATATTTGGAAGATCAGTATCCTGCGAGGAATCGGGGTGTCGATCGTTTTCGTTCATGATTTGAACGACGTGCTCACAAATGGAGACCTTCGGCCGTTACGATCGAGCCGCCACGCGGCCGGTGTGTCGACAGCCTGGAGGTGATCCAGCAGGTCGTGTAGTTCGGGGCGGTCGTTCTTCCCGCCGCCCGAAACGCCTCGCGCCAAGTCGACTAGAGATATTGACTGTTACTGTAAGTCGCACATACTCTGGTTGCTGGCGCTGACCGTAGGGAACCCGGCCTGAATCGGCCGATCGTTCTCGGCCACCGCCGACGTCAGATGTAGCTTCGCGACGACCTACGAAACGAGTTTCCTCCATGCCACAGCATGTCGACGTACTGATCATCGGCGCTGGCTTGTCCGGAATCGGCGCGGCTTGTCACCTCATTCGAGAGCAGACCGGAAGCACCTACGCGATCCTCGAGCGCCGCGAAAACATCGGTGGCACCTGGGACCTGTTCAAGTACCCAGGCATCCGTTCGGACTCCGACATGCTCACCTTCGGATTCGGTTTCCGTCCGTGGATCGGCACCAAAGTGCTCGCTGACGGCTCCAGCATCCGTGACTACGTCGAGGAAA
The DNA here is from genome assembly GCF_030056735.1 of Rhodococcus sp. IEGM 1409. Lineage (GTDB taxonomy): Bacteria > Actinomycetota > Actinomycetes > Mycobacteriales > Mycobacteriaceae > Rhodococcus_F. The sequence goes on along the minus strand of NZ_JASHKN010000006.1, from coordinate 190,823 downwards.
CCGCCAAGGAATACGGCGTCATCGACCACATCAACTTCGGCCGCAAGGTCGTGGCAATGGACTTCGTTCGCGCCACTGCTCAGTGGACCGTGACCGTCCTGGTCGAGGCGACGGGGGAGACCGAGACGTGGACCGCGAATGTCCTTGTCGGCGCCTGCGGTTACTACAACTACGACAAGGGCTACCGCCCCGCCTTCCCCGGTGAGGACGACTTCCGTGGTCAGATCGTGCACCCGCAGCACTGGCCCGAGGATCTCGATTACACCGGAAAGAAGGTGGTGGTCATCGGATCCGGTGCCACCGCGATCACGCTGATCCCGTCGATGGCCCCCACTGCCGCTCACGTCACGATGCTGCAGCGCTCGCCCACGTGGATCCAGGCGCTACCGTCCGAGGACCCAGTTGCCAAAGGTCTCAAGCTCGCGCGCGTTCCCGACCAGATCGCTTACAAGATCGGTCGAGCCCGCAATATCGCGTTGCAACGCGCCAGCTTTCAGCTCTCACGTACCAATCCGAAGTTGGCGAAGAAGCTGTTCCTCGCCCAGATCCGCTTGCAGCTCGGCAAGAACGTGGACCTGCGTCATTTCACCCCCAGCTACAACCCGTGGGATCAGCGCTTGTGCGTGGTGCCCAACGGGGACCTGTTCAAGGTGCTCAAGGGCGGCAAGGCCGACATTGTCACGGACCGTATCGCCAAGTTCACCGAGAAGGGCATCTTGACCGAATCGGGTCGCGAACTCGAGGCCGACATCATCGTCACGGCGACCGGCTTGAATGTGCAGATCCTGGGCGGGGCGGCCATGAGCATTGACGGCGAGCCGGTCAAACTCAACAAGACAGTGGCCTACAAGAGCGTTCTCTACTCCGACATCCCGAACTTCCTGATGATCCTTGGCTATACCAACGCATCTTGGACGCTCAAGGCCGACCTGGCCGCGTCCTACCTGTGCCGCGTGCTCAAGATCATGCGCAAGCGCAGCTACACGACTTTCGAGGTTCATGCCGAACCCGAGGACTTCGCCGAAGAATCTCTCATGGGCGGAGCCCTGACCTCGGGCTACATCCAGCGCGGCGACGGAGAAATGCCGCGCCAGGGTGCCCGCGGCGCGTGGAAAGTGGTCAACAATTACTACCGCGACCGCAAGCTGATGCACGACGCCGAGATCGAAGATGGTGTGCTGCAGTTCAGCAAGGTCGACATTCCTGTCGAACCTGGTAGCAAGGTCGCCAGCGCCTAGCCAACTCCACCCGAGGCGAACCGGTCGCACCACTCGGACGTCGGCGAATGGGCTGGCAATGTTGCGTCGACCTACCCGATCGTGTCACGAGCTTGGTGATCGGTGAGTTCACTTCCGCAATCGTCGGTTGTGCACCACGACGGGAAGAACATAGGCAGCGAACATGATCACGGCCAGCAGTCCGAGGTAGAGGTAGGGCCAGGTCCATCCCGCTGCTCGTATGGCCAGCAATGATCCGGCCATGATCAAGGGCATCCCGGCCCCGGCGAGCAGGTCGACGTCGCGGGGTGACACGGGTGGGGTTCCGAGCAGGGGTACGCGGCTGTCCGAGTTTTCTCTGATCGTGCGCATTACTGAAGTTAAGTAGAGGGCGGTGCCGGCGATCGCGATCACCGCGCCAAGTGCAACTTCGGCGACGCCGGTTCTCCTGGACATCAATGCGTAGGCAAATACGCCCACCGTCCCTAAAGTGATCGGCGCCGACTTCCAGATCGGCGTCGAGTTACGAGTATCCTCGGCGACGCTCACTGGGCGCATCGGTTCGAGGGGCTCCATCAGCCCAGCGTGCCACATGCCGCTCGCAAAACAAACTGTCTGCGCCGTTTTATGGAGGCTGCAGATCTGGGCAGTACTCCGGCTGCCTGGCCTGGATGTCGGGACCTCTCACTACGATTCTCGTCGTGACCGATAATGACGATCTCGATATGTTCGGTGGCCTCGACGCCTCCTCCCTGCCGCTCCGCCAGCAGCAGATCCTGATGACCATCCGGGATCTCGTGGCTGCCAACGGGTGCACGCCGAGCACACGGCAGATCGGAGACGCGGTTGGTCTGCGCTCGACGTCGACGGTGTCCAAGCACCTCAAGAGCCTCGAGGAGAAAGGTTTCCTCCGCCGGGGAGCGGCCATGGCTCGGCAGTTGGACGTGCGGCCATTCCTCGTGGGCGCGAAGGAACAGTCGTCGTCGAACACCGTGACGGTTCCGGTGGTCGGCGACATCGCCGCCGGCGCGCCGATCCTCGCGGAAGAGCACACCGACGAAGTGCTGGCGCTTCCTCGCGAGCTCGTCGGCTCCGGCACGGTGTTCGGACTTCGGGTGCGTGGTGAGTCGATGGTCGACGCAGCAATCTGCGACGGCGACGTCGTCGTGGTGCGCCGCCAGGACGAGGCACATTCCGGTGAGATCGTCGCCGCGATGATCGACGGGGAGGCCACCGTGAAGGTGCTCCGGCGCCGCGACGGTCACGTGTACCTCGAGCCTCGCAATCCCGCGTACAGCGTCATCGACGGCGATCGCGCCGCCATCTTGGGCAAGGTTGTTTCCGTGATGCGACGTATCTGAGGGGGCGTCTCAGCGACGGTTGGCGCGCGGACTGTCGTATTCCTCGTCGGTGACTTTGTCACCCAAATGGTGACGTACGGGCTCGCGGTGCCGTCGCGGCGGAACGAGGAGATCGGCAATTCCTCGGCACTACCGATCTTGGTCAGTGCAGCCTCGGTCCACGAGTGCGACTTCTCGGGTTCCATTCTCTTGTTCGAATTTCTCTGTGGTACTTCGCGTTCTCGAAGCCGGGACGATCAGTGTGAGAACTATGATGAGACAAGCGGCTGCCCATTTGTCCGACCTCGCGAAGGCCGCCAGTGCAGGCGCACTGAGTAGAAAGCGGCCGGCGCCCAAGGGCGTGAGCCCGGCGATTCAGCAGATACTCGACGCCATCACCGACGCCCCGGCGTGGGTACGTAATGCCAGGCACGACATGCTGGCGGCCAATCGCATGGCGCGCGCGTTGTATTCGCCGGTCTTGGCTGATCTGCGTAGGCCGGCGAACAACGCCCGCTTCGTGTACCTGGACCCGGCGTCGCAGGACTTCTCCACTCAGAAGCGGGGCGCAATTCCCAGGACAAGGCGCTGACCGAGCTCATCGGTGAACTGGCCACCCGCAGTGAGGTATTCCGCACCCGGTGGGAAAAACAATGTGCGCTTTCATCGGACGGGTTTCAAGAAGGTCCGCCACCCCGTCGTCGGCGACCTGGAACTGAACTTCGAAGCGATGGAACTGCCGTCCAATCCCGGGCTGACACTGCTGGTCTACACCGCGGCGCCTGGGACGCCGACGGCCGATGCACTCAAACTCTTGGCGAGTTGGGCGGCAACCCAGCATTAGTTGGATCCGGCGACGGGCAGCGAAGCCTCGCTCTAGAAGTTGGGCAGGTCGACGTCTTGATTCAGCTCAGATGCGTTACCGCCCAGGCTACCTGGTCTCCACCTCGTCGCTTCGCCCGATACATCGCGTTGTCGGCATCGGCAAGAATCCGATCGATGGTTCCCGAAGCGTCCGGGATTGTCGAAGCCAGCCACGCGCTGGCTCCGACGCTCACGGAAATCGACTGTCGGCCGGCGGGCCGCGATATCGAGTGGTGGATGTTCACCACGGTTTGTTCGATGCGACGTGGCTCGACCGGCATGAGAATCACGAACTCGTCGCCGCCCGTCCGCGCAACCAGTCCGACCTCTCCGACGGCCGAATGATTTTCTCCCTTACTTGGATAAGTCATGTCCAAATATACTTGGACATGACTTATCCAAGTCAAGGTTGTCCGGTCAGCCGAAGAGTTCGGCGGCCAGTGCTTCGTAGGTCGCGAGTGGATCACCTTCGGCAGGAAGTGCTTGGATCGCAACGTGATCGGCGCCTGCTGCGACATGCTCGCGAAGTCGATCCGCGATGGACTTCGCGGTACCGCGCGCAACCAGGGCGTCGATGACGCGATCGTTTCCCTCGTTCGCCAACTCTTCGGGCGCAAAACCGAGGCGCTCGAGATTGCTCGTATAGTTGCGCAGATACAGATACGGGTTGGCGACGGCGGGGCGACCGATTGCTCTGGCCTTCTCCGGATCGGTTTCCAGAACAACCTTGTGCTCGGGGGCAAGAATCTTCGAAGGACCGAGGATTTCACGAGCTTCGGTGGTGTGTTCGGGGATAGTCAGGTACGGATGCGCGCCGGCAGCGCGATCTGCGGACAGTTTCAACACCTTCGGTCCCAGTGCGGCGAGGACGCGCCGCGATTCCGGGACCTGTGCCGCGTCGAGTTCGTCGAGGTACGACACGAGCGAGGCGTACGGCTTGGTGTAGTCGCCGGTCGCCTCCGGATGTCCGACGCCTACGCCGAGGAGGAATCGCCCCGGATGTGCGGCTTCGAGTCGGTGATAGGACTCCGCCACCTCCGCTGCAGGTGAGGACCAGATGTTGACGATTCCGGTTGCCACGGTGATGTGCTCGGTCGCGTCGAGGAGTTTCTCGGCGATCCGTAGATCGGCCCGCGGTGAGCCGCCGATCCAGATGGTGCCGAAACCGAGTTTCTCGATCGCTGTTCCCAACTCGGGTGGTAAACCAGCCGCTCCTCTCCAGATTCCGTAGGTGCCAAGGTCGGGTGTTTGCGTAGTCTCCGTCACAGCGGGTGCAACTCGGGCGCTGCCGGGATCTATTCCTTCTGCCGTCATTTGCCCGGCGCACGGTAGTCGGTCGGTCGCTTGACTGCCTCGTCGATCTGCTCCGGCGTGAGCAGTGTGATCGACTCCGAGCGGGCTGCACCTGCGGCGGCCGTGCGAATACTCAGCGCTGCGGCCGCGACGTCGTCCGGCAGGTTGCCGATGACGAACATGTCGTGACCACCCAGTGCGAAGTGGCAGGATTCGACTGTGCCGCCGATGCTTTCGACCATTCGGGTTATCGCGTCGCGTCGCGCAGTGCCTCCCTCCTGTTGTAGGCCGGCGGCGCCGGAGGGCGAGTAGGTCACTTGCCAGAGGTATTTCGGCATTTCCACTCCTTGCTCGGGATGGGTACTTCGATCGTGTACCCGTAGGGCGCTCGGTGGCAATGGGTAGGGGACAATCACGGCATGGTTGGAACTCCGGTGATCGTGACTATCGTGTCCGTGTGTGTAGGTTTCGTGATTTTCATGCTGGCTGCCAGTGGTGCGCGCGGAAAATGGGATCGTCGCCTCGTGATCGCATTGTTCGTAGCCGCGGTGGTGTGCCTGACCGTCGTACCGGTCTCCGTCGCGCTCAGTGCCGGAGTTTGAAAACACGGAGTGTAAAAACACTCGACCGCCGCTTAGTCTGAAGCGATGGCAGATATTCGGGTAGGTATCTCCGGGTGGACGTATCCCGCGTGGCGCGGAGATTTTTATCCGAAAGGCCTCGCTCACCGCAAAGAATTGTCTTATGCCGCAGAGAGATTGACATCGATCGAGATCAATGGCTCGTTCTATGCGCTACAGAAGCCGGAAAGCTACATCAAATGGCGTAGCGAGACGCCCGAAGATTTTGTGTTCGCGATCAAGGGTGGCCGGTACATCACGCACATGAAACGACTGCTCGACGCCCGCGACGGGCTCGCGAACTTCTTCGCCGCCGGGACGCTCGCTCTCGGTCCCAAGCTCGGGCCGATTCTGTGGCAACTACCTCCGACGCTGAAGTTCGAACCGCAACGGTTGGCGGACTTCTTCGACGGTCTTCCCCGCACCACGAAGGCTGCAGCTGATCTGGCAGCTCAGCACGACGACAAGCTGACCGACGATCGAGTGTTCGCCCAGACCGAGCAGGACGTGCCGATCCGTTACGCGGTGGAGGCGCGGCATGCCAGCTTCGAGACCGACGAAGCCGTGGATCTGATGCGCGAGCACTCCATCGGTTTCGTCGTTGCAGACACCGCCGGCAGGTACCCCCGCATCACCACTCCGACGACCGATTTTGTCTATGTGCGGATGCACGGGGACAAGGAGCTGTATGCGAGTGGGTACACCGACGAAGCTCTGGACAAGTGGTCCAAGCGATTTCAGGCCTGGACGGGCGAGGGCCTCGACGTGTACGTCTACTTCGACAACGACATGAAAGGCTTTGCGCCGCATAACGCAATGTCCTTGTTGGAGCGGCTGCGCTGACGGAACGCCCGGCCTGTCGGTGGGCTGTGGCAGGCTTCCGCGTGAACGCGAAGACCGAGGAGACACGACGATGATGCCCGAACAGCGGACGCCCGAAGAGAGCTGGCCGACGGCTTGGCCGAATGTTGCCCGCGACATCGCCGAAGCCACGGCCGACGCACTCGCCGCGGTGCGGGCGGCAAATCGTGACGGATTGCTCGCCGCCGTCGAAGAACTACGCGGGCTCTCCTTCGAGCAGGTCAGCTCCGTTCACGCGGCGATCGTGCGCGAATTGCTCGAGGATACGCATCCGGACGGCTTGTCCAGCGAGGACGTGCAGGATGCGCTGACTGCCTGCGCCAAGTCCACGATCGTGTGGCTGCCGGATCTGGACGTGCAGGCGCTTGCTGCGGTCTACACCGGGGCGCTCGGGATCTCGGATCTGGAAGACGATTCGTTCCGCATCGGGCACGGCGCCTACCTACGTTCGGCGGTCCTGGTCATCGGGAGCTTGTCCACCGGAGTGAAGAAAGCTCAGAGCGCGTACATCATTCGCGCAATCGGCGAAATCGCACGTGCTCAGACCATCGAGATGCCCTGAGCGTTCGCTCGTAAATCGAATTAGGCTGAGGTCATGTCCAAGATCGCCAGCGCAGATCGTGTGTCGTTTGCCGAACTCCTCGAATTCATCAGGCCGCGCCATCGGGCCACGTTCGTCACGGTCAAGAAATCGGGCGAGCTGCAGATCTCTCCGGTGACGTGTGGAGTTGACGACGAGGGGCGGATCGTCATCTCCACGTACCCGGAACGGGCCAAGGCGGCGAATGTTCGACGGACACCGGCGGTGTCTCTGTGTATCCACTCTGACGAGTGGAACGGTCCGTACGTCCAGGTCAATGGAACCGCGGAGTTGATCGATCTCCCGGACTCGGTGGAACCGTTGGTCGACTACTACCGATCCATCGCCGGTGATCATCCCGACTGGGACGAGTACCGCGAAGCCATGCGCAAGCAGGGCAAGAGCCTGATCCGTGTCACCGTCGATTCGTGGGGTCCGATCGCAACCGGCGGGTTTCCACCCGGACGTTGACGCTATCGAGCAGGTGGCGAGAGTTCGACTACGTGCGCGTCTCTGGCGGCCAGCGGCTCTTTGCAGTGTGCGCACACAACTTGGGCGTGCAGGATTTCACCGCAACGATGCTCGACGACGGTTGGCGGTGGACCCGTCGTCGCAAAGGTGTCTCCCCATTCCATGAGCGCCATCAGGATCGGGTAGAGAGCCTTCCCTGATTCGGTGGCGACGTATTCGTAGCGCGGTGGATGTTCTTCGTACCGACGCTTGGCGAGTACGTCGGCGTCGACAAGGGTGCGCAGACGCGCCGCGAGGATGTCGCGGCTGGCTCCCGTGCCCGCGGCGATCTCGTCGAACCGTCGTTGCCCGAGGACGATTTCTCTCAGTACGAGTAGGGACCATTTCTCGCCCACGATTTCCAAGGCGTTGGCGATGGAGCAGTTACGTCCTTTTGTCGCCATCGTGTCTGGGTCCCTTGCTGGTTGGAAATATAAGTTGGGAAATCCAACTTAGCACTTGACGGTACGTATTTCGGGGCGGAAGGTGGGTCGAGAAATCCAACCGAGCAGATGAGGGATCGTCATGACGGAATTGAATCTCGAGGCAGCAAGCGGGTTTGTCAGTGCCGCCGGATTGCAACTGGACGAGGTGTCCGGCACCAAGGTTGTCGGGCACATCGATCTGTCCGAGGCACACCACACTCCGTGGGGCGTTGTGCACGGCGGCGTTTACACGACTGCCGTCGAGTCGGCCGCGAGCATCGGAGCGAGTACCGCAGTGGCGGACCGTGGCGAATTCGCCGTCGGAGTGCACAACGGAACGGATTTTCTGCGCGCCCGCACGGGTGGGCGCGTGGACGTCGTGGCTCTCCCAATTCAGCAAGGACGGGTTCAGCAGTTGTGGTCGGTGGTCATCACCGATCCGGAATCGGGCAAAGAGGTGGCGCGCGGTCAGGTGCGGTTGCAGAACGTACCGCTGCCGAAGTAGGTCAGTCCCAGATCCCCGAGTCGATGTTGAGTGAGATTCGTTTGAGCAGTGCCGTCAATTGGGCTCGTTCGCTCTCGTCCAGTCCGGTGAGTACTTGACGGTCTCGCTCGACTCGTCGGGGAAACTCTGCCTCGACCAATGCGCGACCGGCATCGGTGAGTTGAAGCAGAACCACCCGCCCGTCGTGTTCGAAACGCTGACGCTCGACAAAGCCCAGTTTGGCCAGGCGGTCGGCGTGTTTCGTGGTGGCGGCGCCGCTGACCATGGTGACGGCGGTGACCTCGCTCGCTCGCAGGGGACGGTCGCTGCGAGCGAGTGCGCTCATCACGTCGAATTCGGCTCGAGAGACTCCGCTGGATGCCAGCGCCCGGTCGAGTTGGTGAAGAGACTGCGCGTTGATGCGGGCGATCCGGCCCATCACCTCGACGGGGGCGGTGTCGAACTCGGGGTAGGCGCGCTTCCATTCGCGACGGACTTTGTCGATGAAGTCGTCTTCGGATCTGTTCGCCGCGCCCATGGCCCCATCTTAGCGACAGATTTCACATTACTTCACAAGTAATTTACTAGTGAAGTAAATGTATGCTGGATGGGTGACCCGAACCGAAACCGCAGCCAGGACGCCCAGCCGCCTCACTCATTCGAGTGAGGCCATTGCACATACCGTCTCCGGGGCGACGTGGCGAGCGGCTTTTCGCATCGGATCCGCGGACGCGACCATCGCCCCCGCGATCAGGGTCGGACTCGCCACCGCCGTGGTCCTCGTGGTCGGCGGACTGCTCGGGCATCGGGAATTGGCCGGCTTCGCGGCCTTGGGTGCGCTGTGTGCCGCATTCGGCAGGTACGAGCCGTATCCACGGTTGGCCGGCAAGCTGGCAATGGTGGGTGCTGCACTGGTGGTTTCGATTGCCTTCGGCGGCGCCATGGGTGTCGCGGGCGTTCCGATGTGGTTGCAGATCGGCATCCTGTCGTTGCTTGCCGGTGCGTCGTATTGCTTCATGTCGGGCTTCCGGATCACCGGGCCGGGGCCCGTCATCCTCGTCTTCGCGGCGACCGGTGCAGCCGGATACGCTTCCAGCGTCGATGATTTGGCGAGGTTGGTGACTGTCGGTGCGCTCGGAGTTCTGGTCGGGTGGGTAGCCGCGATGCTTCCGGCACTTGTGTTGCCGATGGGACCTGCTCGCCTGGCAGTGGCTCGTGCCGTCTCTGCCGTGGGGCGCCTCGAACAGTCCGGCAAAGACGGAGTGGACCCAGCACTCGCATCGATTGCCAACGCGCGCTTTGTCATTGCGTCGAGTGGCCGGATCAAGTCGACCGTCGATCACGGACGCGAACTGGTCGCAGTGCTCGACGAAGCAGAAGCGGCAGTTCAGGAGTGGCAGCTGCACGCCGACGCCACCCTGATTCGCAGCATCGCTCGGCACGAGAAGGAGCTTCGGAAGCTCAAGCGTTCCAGCATGATCGAACACGATCTCGCGCCGGCACAGACCCTGGCCGCACCCGAAGGCTATTTTCTCGAGGGACTGAATCGGCTGTATTCGCGCCCGGTGCGGATGAATGCTCTCCGCATCGTGGCAGCGTCGGCTCTGGCCGGTTGGCTCGCGGCGGGAGCCGGGTTGGAGCATCCACTCTGGGCGTCGATGGGTGCGATCGCAGCGATGCAGGGGCTGAACTACAAGCAGACCGTCCAGCGCGGGATTCAGCGGTTGGTGGGAAACGTCGGTGGCGCCGTCGTCGCTGCTGCTCTCATCGCGTTGACGCTCGGCTACTGGCAAGCGGTTGCCGTGGTCGTGATTCTGCAAACTGCTGCGGAGCTGCTCGTGATCAAGAACTATGCACTGACATCACTGGCCGTTACCCCGATGGCACTGCTCCTCATCGGTTTCAGCGCTCCGATCGGGACCGAAGCGGCAGTGGCTCGCGTTGCGGACACTCTCATCGGCGTGGTGATCGGTGTTGTCGTCGCAGCTGTCACGATCAGCCGCTCGGATCGCCAGCACGTCACCGTGTAACCGATACTGCCGTGTTTCCGGTACTGCCGTGTTTCCGGTACTGCTGTGTTTCCGGTACTGCTGTGTTTCCGGTACTGCGTAGGCTCCTGCAGGTGGAGGACAGCACGCCGATCGACGGCCGGAAACTGCGTTACCGGCATCGCCGCGCCGAATTGCTCGCGCAGGTAGCCGCGTACGTCACGGCGAACGGCGTCGGTGAACTGTCCATGCGGCCGTTGGCCAAGGACCTCGGGATCAGCCATGCGACGCTCATTCATCATTTCGGATCGAAAGAACAACTGCTCACGGAAGTAGTTGCAGCCCTCCGTGACAGTTCTTCACTCGACATCTCATCCGGGACTGACGTCGTCGAGATGTTGACGAGTTACTGGAGCGCGCGCACCTCAGCGGAGTCGTTGCCGAATTTTCGGTTGATGTTCGAAATCTACGGACAGGCGTTGTTGCATCCGGAGCGGTATCGCGAGTTTCTCGAACACGTGGTGGGGGACTGGTTGGGTGGTTTGGCGGATGCTGCGCTCGCGCATGGATGTCCGCCCGATCGCGCTGATCGCTACGCGACGATCGTGTTGGCGCAGGTTCGGGGGCTGACACTCGATCTGGTGACCACCGGCGACCGAGTCAGGATCGACGCGGCGTTTGCCGAATTCGCGGCCGCGATGGGCGCTCTGGTCAGCTCGTGGAAGGCGATCTGACGGTCCGATTGCAGTGACGCTTCAGGTGATCTGCTCGAACAGGGACACGATGATCCCTTCCGGCCCACGTACGTAGGCCATGCGCACGCTGTTCTCGTACTCGCCGATCCCGCCGATGAGCCCGTAACCGTCCGCTGCCACCGCGTCGACCGCCGCCTGGAGATCGCCCACCTCGAAGGAAACATTGCGCAGCCCGATCTCGTTGGCCATCGCCGTCGGCGATCCGGGCACGTGGTCGGGCGTGACGAAGGACGAGAGCTCCAGCCGTGACCCTTCGCCAGGAGGGCGCAGCATTGCGATTTCACACTTGGCTCCAGGGATACCGCAGACGGTTTCCACGAACTCACCCTCCACGGATCCGGTGCCCTCCACCTCGAGACCCAGACCGACGAAGAACGCCGTCGCTGATTCGAGGTCCGCGACGGTGATGCCGATGTGGTCGAAACGCTGTACGTGTGCCATGGACACATCCTCCTACTGTTTCTTCGTGCCGGTTCGATGCTGGGTCGGAGTCGGGGCCGGGATCTCGACGTGTACGTGTCGCAAAGCTGCAAGATTTTGCTTGACCGATCGGTTAAACAAAATCTACGATAGCGTCCAACGAGGTCGCCCATCGCCAGAACCGGAGTCGTCAGACGTGAAATTCCAGTCGAAGTCGTTCGCACGCATATCCATCGCAGCTCTCTGTGCTGCAACGATCGGCTCCGCCGTTGCTGCGCCCATCGCGTCCGCACAGGCACCGAGCGCGTCGCAAGCCACCGGCACTGTGGTGTCGAGTGAGCCGCTTCCGAAGGATCTGTGGATTCCGGGTACCGCCGACGCCAAGCGATTCACGTACTGGACCATCGGTTCCAATGGCGGGCCCGCGCTGAGCAGTGGCGCGTACTACGTCCCGGCCGGTCCGGCACCGGAAGGTGGTTGGCCCGTCATCGCCTGGGCGCACGGCACAACCGGACTCGACGATTCCTGTGCCCCTTCGCTGGTCGGTCCCGGCCTGCCCGAACGTGACTACCCGTACCTGGGACGCTGGCTCTCGGAGGGCTACGCCGTCGTCGCCACCGACTATGTCGGTCTGGGAACACCGGGACTGATGCCTTATCTCGATGGAAAGGTGGAGGCGCACAGCGTAGTCGACTCGGTCAAGGCGGCCCGGGTCATCGACCCCTCCATCTCGAATCGGTGGGCAGTGGTCGGGCAGTCGCAGGGCGGCGGCGCGGCCATCACGACGGCGCGCTACGCCACCGAATACGGTGGGGATTCTCTCGATTATCGCGGTGGCGTGGGTACCGGCGTGCCGGCCAACATCGAGTTGACGCTCCTGCCTGCCGGTCCGGGCTTCCCTCCCATCGCCCTCGGCGGCGGATTGACGTCGTACGCGCTCTACATCCTCGCGGGCTTGCGGGAAGCGCACCCCGAGATCGACTTGAATTCCTACCTGAACGACTTGGGCAGGGAAAAGGTCGACTCGGCCGAAAAGCTCTGCGCCGCAGACTTGGACGAGGCGTCCAAGGATCTGATCCTCGGTGACATCTTCTCCCGCCCGCTCAGTCAGATCCCGAACTTCCAGGGTCTGCTGAACGATTACATGGGTGTGCCGACGAGCGGATACGACCGCCCCATCTTCATCGGCCAAGGCCTACTTGACGTGGATGTCCCTGCACCGTCTGCACTTTCGCTGGTTGCAGCGTTGGTGGCCAACGGTGAACCGGTCACGTTCAAGACCTACAACACCGATCACAGCGGTGCTTTGGTCGAATCGCAGGCCGACACGATTCCGTTTGTCGCGAACCTGTTCCGATAGGCCTACCGAGAATCCAGATCATCCGAGGGGTCGCCGTCGCATAAGTGCGACAGCGACCCCTCGTCATTTCTGTGACTCTTTGATTGCGTCCGGCCGCGCCTCGAGACCGTCGAGGACACGGTCGAGTGTGATCGGAACACGGGCACTGATGGCGCGGATATCGACTGTCTCGCAGCAGGTTTACCTGTTCGACGGCACCATCCTGGAGAATGTTCGGTTAGCGAGATCGGATGCCACGGAGGCGGAGGTCCGCCAAGCGGTGAGCGATTCCCGGCTCGACGAAGTGATCGATCGTCTGCCGAGCGGTGAAGAGACGAGGGTGGGTGAAGGCGGATCACTGCTGTCCGGTGGTGAACGTCAGCGGGTCTCGATTGCGCGGGCATTTCTCAAGGACACTCCGATCGTTCTACTCGACGAAGCGACTTCTGCCCTCGACGGAGAGAACGAAGTCGCGGTCACGGAGGCGATTCACCGATTGGCCCGTGGCCGAACGGTGGTGGTGATCGCTCATCGCTTGTCGACGATCCAAGGAGCTGATCACATCGTCTATCTCGAAGATGGCAGCGTCAGGGAGGTCGGTTCCCACGAAGACCTGATCGCGCGAGGTGGAAAGTATTCGGATCTGTGGGCCGAGCGCAGTGGCGCGGCGGGATGGAGGATCGACCGAGTGCGTAAACGGTGAAGAAACCGTGTGGTTTGATCGACGAATGGACGAAGCCGCTGCAGATCCAGTGAAACCGCCGCGGAAGCGCAGGTGGCCTCGTTGGGTTGGGGGTATCGCCGTGCTCGGAGCGGTCGTCTATGCGGGCTCGATCGTCTGGATTTCCGTCGCGTCGGCGGGCCATACGTCGGACGCGGCGGACGCTCCCGAGGCGCCGGTGGTGATCGTGCTGGGCGCGCAGATCAAGGACGGCAAGCCGATGGCGTTCCTGAAGGGACGGCTGGACGCAGCCGTCGAGCTGATGGAAGCGGGGAAGGCAAAAGCGGTCCTGGTTTCCGGTGACGCGAACGGCGGCTCGGGTGACGAGATCGCAGCGATGACGAACTACCTGGTGGAGCAGGGAATCGATGAGCGTCGCATCGTCGGGGATCCGTACGGCCTCGATACCTATGACACCTGCTTTCGGGCCATACATACGTATGGTGTCACCAAAGCGTTGATCGCCACCCAGGGGTATCACGTACCTCGTGCTGTGGCGTTGTGCCGAGATGCCGGCATCGACGCAGACGGTGTGAACAGCGATTGTGGGTGCGCTACTGCGACGCTGATCAAGAACGCCGCCCGCGAGTGGGCTCTCGCCAAACCCAAGGCGGCACTCGACATGCTGTGGGGACGGGATGCAAAGGTGACGTCGCCGTCGGAGGATTCGGTCCAGACGGCGCTCTCGGTGTCCTGACGCGCTGAGAGTGCGCACAGTTTGTGTCGAGCGAACACACGCTCCGGGGAGTTGGAGCGTGTGTTCACTCGAGGTAAAGGGTGCTAGGTCGACAGTCAGATCAGTGATGCTGCGGCAAATGCTCCCAGTGCGATCAATGCTGCGCCGGTGACGCTCTGCACTCGACGGTCCACGACGCACATGATCGAGAGGAATCCCGGCATCGAGCCACCGCGCTTGGTGTGCACGATTGCCGCGAGGCTGGGTATGCAGCGGCCAAGGGAAACGACCGTGAACAGCGCCGCACCGAGAGCCGGTGAACCCGAGGCGATGACGCCGAGCGCCAAGAGGTAGTACGCACTCGACCGGATGAAGATCAGAAAACCCGGACCGATGATCGCACCGAAGATCAGTGAGACCTTCCAGGGCGCCATGGTGCGGCGCAGATAGCGCGGAAGCTGTTGGCGCCGCATCGGAGTCGGCATCTTCACTGCACCCAACTCGTGCAGCCCGTACGCAACCGCGACGACGGCCCAGACGCCCAGCGCCCAGCCGACCGGGACGTAGCCGGACACTGCCGCACCGAGAGCGCCGATCAGTGCGCCGGTGACTGCTCCCGTCGTGACAGAACCCAGTGCGTGCCAGCCGAGTCGGCGTACCGGAGTCGAGGATCCCTTTCGGTCATCTTGCTTTGGTGCGGCCACAACTCCGGCAACGGACATGCCGCAGGTCGACCAGTTGGCGGCCAGCGAGGTGACCAGTCCGGCTCCGACAACGGCAGAGGTCAAAGCTGTTGTCGCGGAGGGTACAGCCACGAGTGCGATACCGGCACCTGCTGCCGCACCTGCCGCGATGAGGCTCGCACGAGTAGCGGTGCCGACCGAGCCTCGAAGGGTTGGCCGGATGTCGGGCACATCGGTCTGGAGCGGGCCGTGTGAGAGAACGGTAGTCATCAGATCCTCCAAAATGTGTGTGGTTCAGGAAAAGTAGTGAGCCAGAGTTCGCAGCGAAAAAGGTTGAGCCAATGTCACAGCACTGTGATGACTCCGATCATGTACGGGTGCACGGAGCACGAGTATTCGTAGACGCCCGAACTGTCGAACGTGTGCCGGTATGCGCCGTCCCCGGTGATACCGCTGTCGAACAGTCCGGGCGACTCGACGTGATGCAGGAGCCCGCCGTCGTCGAAGCGCCACTCGACGGTGCCACCACGCTCTACTGTGACGTCCATCGGACTGAACTGAACGTTGCTGATCTCGACCACCACATCGGGGACGGGATCTTCTGTGCCGCAGGCTGGAACAAACATTGCGGCGACGCCGACGCCGAAGCCGGCGATCCACCTCCTCACTATTGAACGATCACGGTGCCCACCATCATCGGGTGGGGCGTGCAGTGGTAGGTGAAGGTTCCGGCGTCGTCGAACGTGTAGGAGAAGGTCCCCTCGGTGAGCAACTCGCTCTTCAGTTTCCCGTCGAGTTCACCGTTGCCGACCACATCGTGGGGGAGTCCGCTGTCGTCGAACTTCCATTCGACGGTCTGTCCCCTCTCGATGGTGACCGATGCCGGTGTGTACGCCATGTTCTTCACCTCGATCACGACGGCAGGTTCGTCCGACGACGCACCGGCATCACTACTGCAGGCGGTGAGGCTCAAGGCAGCACATGCGGCGAGGAAAGCGGGAACGAGTTTCTTCATGAGGGGTTCTCTCCATTCTTCAACTTGTCAGCGGACGTAACGCAGATTTGCCGTCATGCCTGCTTCGAAGTGGTAGGCGTTGTGGCAGTGGAACATCCACTCGCCGGGATTGTCGGCATCGAACTCGACGGCAAGCTCGGCGCCTGGTAGGACGTTGACGGTGTCGCGGCGAAGTCCGCCGTAGTCCGGTACCGCGAACGTGTGTCCGTGGGTATGCATGGGGTGCCACATAGTGGACGTGTTCTTCATCGTGATGCGAACCCGTTCGCCCTGTTTCATGACGAGCTTGCCCGCATCAGCACCGGCCATTCCCCACACGTATCGATCTCCGGCTTGGATCAACTCGATGTGGTAGTCGCGATCTGGCGACTTCGTCTCGAGCCGTGCGGATTCCGTAGGACGGAGCTCGCTTTCGGGCACCAGTCGGCCGGCCAATTCCGAAAGATTTCCGCCCACATCCGGATTCGCAAGAGCCAAGGCGTCGGTGCTGCGCAGGACGGTCGACGCATAACCGTCCCGACCCTCGACCTTCGCCACCACCGGCCACGTTCCCGACTTCACCGTGACCAGCACGTCGTAGCGCTGGGCCATACCGACGATGATGGTGTCGGCAGGAGTTGGCACCACGTCGTAGCCGTCGGTGGCGACAATCGTCATCTCGTGTCCGGCCACGGCAAACCGATACGGAGTTTCGGCTGCCGCGTTGATGATTCGTAGTCGTAGGGTCGAACCGGCTGCAGCGCTGATGACAGCAGGATCATTGGGTGGTCGCCCGTTGATCAAGTGCAGTGGATACGCGATGTGTTGGGTCATTCCGCCGAGTGCCTCGGACGAACCGTGACCGGCGCTCACCAACTGCTGTGCGGTGGACATGTCACCTTCCGAGTGTTCCGCCGGAGTTGTTGCTCCACCACCGTGTCCGCCATGCCCGCCCGAAATTGCCGGGTTCAGTGCCATCAGGACGGAATCCGGGGTGGTGCCCAATCCGTCGAGCCAGTCGTCGAGGACCAGAACGGCATCGGCGTCGGCTCCGCTGGAGTCGTTCGGGTCCTCGACGATCATGGCGCCGAACAGTCCCCTATCGGCTTGTAAGCCGCTATGTGAGTGGTACCAGTACGTTCCCGGATCCGGTGCGATGAAGTTGTAGTCGAAACCCGAACCCGCACCGATGGGGGCCTGCGTGGTGGGTGCCGCGCCGTCCATGTCGTTGCGGATTCGAACTCCATGCCAGTGCAACGTCGTTTCGGCATCGAGACCGTTCTGGACGGAGGCACTGACACGGTCTCCGGACTTCAGACGAAGCTCCGGAGCCACCGCCGCACCGCCGTACGTCCATGTGTTCACCAGACGTCCGCCGAGATCGACCGTCGAGAATCCGGCGGTCAGGGCAAACGCTGCGGTGGTTCCATTCCAGGTCCGGGCCGATTCTGCTGCAGCAACTTCGGGGTCGGTGGGCAGGATGTAGTCGAGATCGGCCGTGGACGTCGGAGTTGCTGCAGTGGAACTGCATCCGGTGATCGTGCCCACAGCGCCGAGCCCGAGTGCTCCGGCGCCGAGTGCTCCCAAACTCAGGAAGCGGCGCCGGCCCATCACCACACCGGATCCGGGACGACTCATCGGAGTACTTCTGGTGTGATCAACCCACTGACATCACCGACGTTGCCCGAGACATCGACGGAGCTGACCTGCTCACCGGTGGTCGCGTTGTACCCCACGATCTTCTGCGGTGCAGAACCTTCGACTTCCGGCCCCGTGCCGAGCACGTAGAACGTGGCGCCGTCGACGGAGAAGGTCATGCTCTTGATGTCCGTCAGGCCGAGGTCTGCGAGCGTCAAGCTTTTCACCGGGGCGTAGGTCGCGGCGTCGGACAGGTCGATCTTGACGAGCGAGCCTCCCCGAGCAGAGTCCGGATGAATGGCGGTGTCCGTGTAGGCGATTGCGAGTCGGGATGCGTCGGCGTTGACGACGTTCTCCGAGAATCGACCGGAATCCTGCCCGGCGTTCCCGATCGGTTTGACAACTTCCTGAGGCAGTCCGTTGGAGAAGTCGAAAACGTAGACATCGCCGTTCTCGCTGACCAGCAACGCTTTTTGCGCTTCCGATGCCCACGTGACCTTGCGCGTGGAGACAAAATCTTCGGGTAGGACCTTGCTTCGGGCGGTTTCCTTCGGGACGCCGTCGTCCCCGATCGTGACGTGCAGCAGTTCTCGGGTGTCCTCACAGACGCTGTACAACTCGTGCTCGACCATCCACGTGAACGGGCCGCAGCCGACTATCTGAAGAGCACCGGTCGCTTCCTTCTTCTCGAGGTCGACCACCCGGATGCCGTACAACCCGTCATCCCAGGTGACAAAGAACTTGCCGTCGGAGGTCACGGCGTTGGAGCCGAGTCGGGAATGTACGCGCGCGACGTCCGGAAGAGTGACCTCGGCGGGTTCCAGCAGGTTGCCGGAGTAGGTGCTGACCGTGAAATCTGCGGCGCCGCGGGAACCTCGGGGACGCCACACCTCGGCCGCGAGCACCGCAGGGTCCTCGGGAGAATCCCCGACAAATCCGTGAATGACCGGATCCCAGATTCCCGGACCGACGGTAATTCGACTTTCGGCCATACCGGTTTTCGGATCGATCACATTGACACTGAGCTCGAGCTGGCCGAATCCACCCTCGACGCCCAGTAGGCGGTCAGCTGCGATCGGCGTGATCGAACCGACGTGCAGTGGTTCGGGAATGGTATCGCCGATTTCCTGGTCGTCGTGCCTGAGTGAGATCCCCTCGCCCGGGGCAGTGAACGGAACTGTCGGATAGGTGACATCGCCTGCGCTGGAGGGTTCGTCGTTGTCGGACGAACTGCATCCGGCCAGCGCGAGTACGACGGTGAGTGGAATGATCGCAACGGCTGGGCGTGCCAGTTTTCGGGTTCGCGAACTGCTCATGATCCGGCACCGACCTTGGGGCGCTCGGCCGGTCGAGTCTGGCAGTCCTCACCGATGATGGGCGCCATCGTGCAGGTGTACGCCTGAGACTCGTCGGAGACACACCAGATGATTTCCTGGTCGTAGCTTCCGGAGACAGGGTTGTACATCACTGCCTGCATGTCCGGTTCGCCGCAGAATGCGTTGGAACACGAAGGCGCGCCGCAGCAGTCGTAGTAGGCGATCAGATAGGTCTTACCGGTATCAGGATTGGTACAGCATCCGACCCAGAACTCTGCGCCGGGCTTGCTGCCGGGCGCACAGGTGGTGACACCGCCGCCGTTGCATGCGGCACAGGATGTTCCGTCCATGTTGCACCAGCGCCAGTACTCGCACTCGGCTGGATCCTTGCCGTCGTAGACGGGGACAAGGGGCTCGGGCCCCGGCGCGGGCGCAGGAACTTCGGGCTCTTGAGCGAAGGCGCTGCGAGTCACGGGAAGCGTGCTGATCAGTGCGACTCCTGACACACCCATGGTCCACTTGCCGATCCGACTGATCATCGACCGCCGCGAAACTCGCTCGGAGAGTTTGCGCCCTGTTCGACTGGTGAGCGAACCGCCCTGGCCCGCCATCCATTCGGCCTGGGCCTGAACTGTCGCCTCGTCGACGGGATATCGATTCTCCGTCATGTTGTGCTGTGGGAATTCATTGTCGTCCAACGATTTTCTCCTGATTCGTGAAGAGGATCGAACTGTGCAGGATGATCAGGCCGCGCTGCCGGATTTCGCCTGGGCATGAAGGTGCTGGAGTGAGGGTGTGCCGGATTCGAGCGCATTGAGCAGGCTCTCCACTTGAGCCATGTGATTGCACAGACCCTTTCCTCGGATCTTGCCGTGCTCGTCGAGAATCACTCCGTAGGGAGTGGTACCCACCTGGTATGCGATGCCGACGTCTCGGGCGTCGATGTAACTGAGCTCGGAACCGATCCCGCTACCGGCCAGAAACTCGCGGTGCTCTTCGGGTGTTCCGTCGGAGATGATCACCACGTCGAGGTCGGATTCGGCTCGCGCCATTGCCCTTACACCGGGAAGCAGGCTCTTGCAGGTCGAGCAACTCGGTGCCGTGAACAGCAGGAGCTGGGGCTTGTCGCGGTGACCGCCGACCCCGACGGTTCGTCCCTCCTGGTCGATCAGACCGGCAAACGACGGGCCGCTTTGTTCGACCTTGGGCCCGGTATCCATCATGCGGGCGCCGAGGGGGCCGAGACGTACTTGTACGCGACCGATTTCACGAGCCAGGGCAAGAACCATCAAGAAGAGTACTGCTACCGCGATCACCAGGATCACGGTCGCAACGAGTAGGAAAGTGGTCATCGTAGTAGTCCTGCCTTCGAGTTTTCGGGGCTGTGGATATGTTTCACGAGCCGTACCGAGATGCGGTTTCGGCGGTACGGAGTCGGATGGACGCGCTCGACAGGTAGTCGTCGACGGGGCGTCGTCCGAGGTGGACGACCGAACGAATCTGTGCGAGAGCAACTCCAACCAGAACGAGGAGGAATCCGAAGGTTGCCGCCACGATCTGGACGCCGATCTCGGCGTGGTTGGGAGCGACCGACGCGGCCACGGATATCGCCGCAAGTGTTCCGGCGCGAACGGCGTGGAACCACCCGATATGCGGAATCTTGCCGACTCCGAATGCAAAACAACCGCAGTCGAGATCGCGTCGGCCGCGTAGGAGATTGATCGTGAGGCCTGTGAAGAACGACGCGAACATCACGGCAGCGGCCAAGGCCGCGAGTCGATGGGCAACGCCGAGAACCAGGAGGACACCCACGACGGTTTCCGCGACGGGAAGGGCGCGAGCGATCGGAACTTCGAGTCGCGCCGGCAGCACCTTGTAACCGCGAACGGAACTGAGTACCCCGTCGTGGTCGTTCAGCTTGGGAATGCCGGCGAGCAGTAGAACAAATCCGATTATCGCCGCAGTGGTGGCGCTGACGAAGTCCATGCTTCCTCCATTCTGTTCGGCAGGGCCGGTGGTGTGTTGGACACATCCTGTACGGGCCGTGCTGCGAACCCGCGTCGACCGCGCTACGCCTGGACGAGGTGCAACTGAGAGAGCAGTTCTCGGTTGAGAATCGGTGAACCCGCAGGTGGATGAGCTGTCCGCCGAGGCGTGATACCACCGGCCGCCACTGATCCGGCATGACGCTGGGAGGGAAACAAGATCGGATTCTCACTTGACAGTCCTGTGCGCGCCATCGTGGAAACTGCGCCGAAACATAAGCGGACTAACTTGACCGAATTCTGACAATTCGCTCGTAGGTTCGGGCCCGGACACGACGGACGGTGAGACATGGCCGTGAGTGCGGCACTGCGTGCAGCGATCACGCGAGCGCAGGATGCGGATCAACACAGTGAGCCCGTGTTCTCCCCGCTCCGCGGTCTCGGACGGGGACGTCTGACCCCGATCGACCTGTTGGGGCAATCGCTCTCCACGATCGCGCCGGCAACAGGAATGGTGTTCATCGCCCTGTGGATGATCACCTACAGTCCCGGCTACGTCGGGTTGGCTGCGATTGCAGCGACAACATCGGCGGTGTTTCTCGTTGCGTTTTGCATCACTCAGTTCACGCGGAGACTGGCCGCAGCAGGATCGTTGTACAGTTTCGTCTTCCAGGGCTCCGGTATCCGGGCGACACTGACGGCGGGCGCCGCCTTGGTGCTCGGCTACCTCGGAATCTCGGTATCGGTTTTCTCCCAGGCGGTTCCGAGTCTGCTGGATACCGTCGCCATTGTCGGACCCGACGTTCGAGGGACCGCGGCGACGGTGATCACGACGGTGGCGATTGCTCTGGCCGTCGCGTGGATTGCAGTGCGAGGCGTCCGGTTCGCTACCCGAGCGATCCTCGTTGTCGAAGCGTGCTCGCTGATTCTGATGGTAGTGGTCATGCTCGCGACGCAAACTAGCGCGACAACTGCTGTTGCCCTGCCGAATCCGTCGCTGAGCGCTGTGCCGTTTCTCGCCATGCTGACCGTACTCAGCATGGCGGGCTTCGAGAGCTCGGCGTTCTTCGGTCCGGAAGCAAAACGACCACTCATCAGTGTCACGCGCACGGTCCTCATTTCGCCGATCATCTGCGGGGTTCTCTTCGTTTTTGCGGCCTGGGCGGCGATGACCGGTCACGGCGCAACGATCGTCGGAGCGTACTTCGAAGGAACGGCATCCGGAGCTAGCGCGGAAGTGGTTCTGGCAGTCAAGATCGGAATGACGTGTTCCTGGTTCGCATCGACCCTCGGTTGTGCGCAGGCGGGCTCGCGGTTGCTGTACTCGATGGGGATCGAACGGGTACTGCCGTCGCCGCTCGCTCGCGTGCACAGACGATTTCGTACCCCGTACGTTGCGGTACTTGCCTTTGTCGCGGCAAGCGCGATCGGAGTATTCGTCTACTCCGATACGGTTCGCGACGATTCCGGATCCTTCGACGGCGTAGTCGAGACAGCGTTGGTCTGCGCCTACACCCTGGTGGCCTTTGCTTCGTGGAAGTTCTTGCGCCGAATCGGGGAACACACGTCGATGACCCGAATATGCACTGTGTCCGTGGGCGCTGCCGGGGCGAGCCTACTGGTCTACATCGTGCTCGACGCCGCGGTACACGGGATGTGGGCCCTGCCGATCGCCGCCCTTGTTGTCGCTGCGTCGGGGACCGTGTGGAGCGCGTTGCTTCGAAGAGCCAGACCTGAGAGCCTTCTGATGGTGGGCGCCTTCGACAGCGTCGAGACGGCGGACCTGTTGCCCGGTGCCGGCACACTGCTGATCGACGGCGACGGGCGAAGACGACTTGTCCCGGATCGTGATACCGCTGAAGGTAACTCCCCGGAGCCTGGGTGGTGACCGCAGACCGTGCAACCGCTGGTCCACGATCAGGCAAACGGATCGGCGAAGAGACCCACTTCAGTGGGCAACAACCGCGTGCGGTTCAGAAAGCACTCGGGATGCTCGAGGCTGTAGCTCACTTGGGGCCGGGAACGACTGCGAAGGAGATCGCCACGTTTGCAGGCGTCCCTTCGGCCACGGCGTATCGCATGCTCAATCTGCTGGTGGCCGAGGGCTTTCTGGTGCGGGTGCCAGACCTGTCCGGGTTTGCGCTAGGGCGTCGAACTGCCGAGCTCTCACACGCGGCGTCGGCGAGCGGTCCGGCGCCGACTCTGCACGAGCGCGTCGAAGATATGCGGACACACACGAGGTTCGGATTGCACGTCGCATCCTTCACCGGTGGGCGCTTGCGTTTTGTCGACAAGGATCCCGACCACGAGATCATCGGAATCGCCGCGCTGTCGAAGAACCTTCACGCGAATGCGCTGGGGAAGGTGTTGTTGGCGCATGACGAGCTGTTGCTTCCGGGCTTGGAACTGCGCCGGGTCACGGCGTTCACGATCGGTGACTTCGATGTTTTGTCTGAACAGCTGAGGTCTGTTCGCCTGCAAGGATTTGCGTTCGAGAACCAGGAGTGCCGCCTGGGTCGATCCGCATTGGCGGTACCGGTTCGGGATCACGCGGACTTGGTGGCAGGTGGGTTGTGTGTTCAGGGAGCGAGTGGGCGAGTGACGGAAGACGATCGAGAGTTGGTCGGCTTCCTCCTCGATTGTGCGCGCCAGCTCACCGGATTGCTCTGACGTCACACACGCAGGCTCAGGGGGAGCCCGGCTGTCATCAGAACCACGGACTCCGATGCGCTGGCGATGCGGCTGTTCAACAGACCGAGTAGATCACGGAACAACCTCCCGGACTTCGTGTCCGGGACCACACCGCTTCCGACTTCGTTGGTGACGGCGACAATCGGTACCGGACAGTCGGCCCAGGCGTCGGCCAAGACGTCGATATCTGCGTGGACGCCGCTGAGATCTCCTGTGGTCCACGCCTGATGTCGGTCCAGGCGTGCGGTCAACCACGTGCCGAGGCAGTCGATCAGGATCGGTGTTGTTGCGCCTGCCAGAATTTCGGCCACCTCGGAGGTCTCGAGTGTCGTCCACGTCGACGGCCTCCGCGCGCGATGCGACGCAATTCGTTCGATCCAGTCGGGATCGTCGTCTTGCGGATCCCCGGTGGCGATGTACGTGACGTGCCGGTACCCGGCAAGTAGGCCCTCCGCGTAGGTGGACTTGCCCGAGCGGGCGCCACCGGTGATAAGAGTTCGATGGCTCTGTCCTACCCCGATCTCGAGCACAGTCCCATCCGGAACCGCTCGCGCCCCGGACACGCGAAGTGCTTCTGAGAGTTCGTTTTCGACTGGGTTGTGGTGTCCGAGGTGTACGGCGACAACGTCGGTTCGGTCGGTGATTGCCGTGCAGTTACGTAGTCGCGACACCGTCTCTGCGAAACTCGGCAGATCGTGGTGCCCGGTGCCGTGATCAGTTTTGTGACCGAAGGTCTCTTCGAGGAAGACGGCGCCGAAACGCGCGTCGGCAAGGGCGTCGAAGGTTGCTTCGGGCAGTGGCCCGGTGTCGGTGGCCCAGAAGATTCGGGTTCCGGATGCGTCGGTGATGTCGTAGAGAAGGGTGGGTACTTCGTGCGCGGCTTCGAATGTTCGAACACGATAGGTGCCCAACATGATCGCCTGACCAGCCTCGAGTGGCGTGAAGGTCACCGGATCACCCGGGCCTACCCAGTCTCGGCAGAGCTCAATGGCGTCCGGTGGTCCGAGAACCTGTAGTGGTTCGGTACGAGATGCCCACGACCGAAACAGCAATGCCATCGGGCCCAGATGGTCGGGATGAGAATGCGTGAGCAGAATGTGTTGAACGTGCGCCAATGTGCGGCCGAATCGCGACGCGGCACGCGGTACTTCCGGCCCACAGTCCAACAGGATTCGGTTGTCCAGCAAGGCAGCGGTGTGTCCGCGAATGGTTCCATTCGACAATGCCGCCAGGCAAGAAGGGCAGGTACAGAAAGGGTTCGGCCAACCGTCGGCAGCGCCGGTGCCGAGGATCACCAGTTCCATCAGCGGGTGCCTTCCTGCCGAATCGGAACAACTATGGGACCACTGGGCCGGTCCAGGATTTCGACCCGTGCGCCGTACACACGGCCGAGGAGGTCTGCTTGCAGTACCGCTGCGGGTGTGCCGTCGGCAACGACGCTACCTTTGTCCAGCAACACGATTCGCCGACCGTATTGCCCTGCGAGAGTGAGGTCGTGCATCGCTGCGATGACAGTGATGTTGTCGGCTTCTCGCAGTTCCTCCACCAAGTCGAGAACCTGCTGCTGGTGACCGATGTCGAGGGCGCTGGTGGGCTCGTCCAGGAGCAGTACCTGCGGTTCTTGAGCCAGTGCCCGAGCCAGGACCACGCGTTGCAATTCGCCGCCGGAAAGTTCGGTGGCCCGTCGATCTGCGAACTCGGTGAGGTCGAGCCTTTCGATCACCGAGGAAATCACCGAACGGTCTGTGGCGGTTTCGGTTCCGAAGCGTCGTAGATACGGAGTACGGCCGAGCGCCACCAGTTCGGCAACCGTCGCGCCCTCGGGTACCACCGGGCGCTGCGGCATCAGTGCGACTACGGCTGACATGGCCTTGCGGCTGGAATTGCGTGGACTGAGTCCCCCGACGCTGAGCTCACCTCTGGACGCAATCAATCCGGCGAGGGCATGCATCAAGGTCGTCTTGCCGGCGCCGTTCGGCCCGACCACGGCAACCCAATCGCCCGGTGTCACATCGAGATCGATGCCGTCGACGACGTCCTTGCCGCCGAGGTCGACTCGGAGGCCGCGGCACCGGACTGCGCTGTCGGTCATGCCGAAACCCGACTACGGCGCAGAACCAGAAGGAAGAACGGAGCGCCGATCATCGCGGTCACAACCCCGATGGGGAGTTCGGCCGGCGCCATGACCGTGCGGGCGGCGACGTCGGTGAGGACGAGAAACGCCGCACCCAGCATGAGCGACAGGGGGAGAAGTAACCGATGCGACGGGCCGACTACCAGTCGAACCGCATGGGGAACAACGATTCCGACAAAGCCGATGAGTCCACTTGCACTCACGACTGCGGCCGTTCCCAGAGTTGCGGCGAGCACCAATACCAGGCGGGATCTGGCCGGGTCGACGCCGAGGCTGGCCGCTTCGACGTCACCGACTGCCATCACGTCGAGTACGCGCCGGTGTACCAGGATGACGGCGGATGCCAGCGCGACATACGGCAGGACAACCAGAACTTCCGACCAACCGTCGGTGGACAGTCCGCCGAGCAGCCAGGAGTAGACCTCGCGCAGTGAATCGTCGAACCGCTGCTGAACAAATGTCTGCGCTGCATTCGTGAACGCCGCGACAGCGACACCGGCGAGGATGATGACTACCGCGTTCTGCGGCCCGCCAATGCTTCGGCCGAGCGTATAGGTGGCGAACACCGCCAGCACGCCACCGACGAAGGCGGCCATGGGAATTCCGAACATGCCCAGTGCTCCGCCCGAAACGATGGCGAGGGTTGCGCCCAGTCCTGCTCCGCTCGAAACGCCGAGCAGATACGGATCCGCCAAGGGATTTCGGAACACGCCCTGGTAAGCAGCGCCGGCCACGGCCAACATTGCTCCGACCAACGCGCCCAGGACTACTCGCGGAAGCCGGATTTGCCAGAGAATCGCCTGCTGGGTTGCGGTGAGACCGGAATCGATGTGGATGCCGGGTATTCCGTCCAGCAGTTCGAGAATGGTCCGATCAGGTGTCAATCCAGCCGGCCCCACCAGAACGCCGATCAGTAAGGCAGCGCACAGAATCAGTGCGGCGCCGAACAGAACGGCCGTCCGATGGTGGGAGATACCGGCTTTGATCATCGAGTACTCAGGCCGCGGGAACTTGGGCCACGATGGCCGCGACGGCCTTCACCTGATCCGCGACACGGGGCCCCCACCGGCTCGAGAGGTCCTCGTCGAGTACATGAATCTGGTTGCCGGTGACAGCTTTCATGCCGCTCCAACCAGGACGAGCGGCGACGGATTCTGCTGTCACTCCGCAGCATTGGGAGTCTGCCAGAAAGATGAGATCGGGATTGGCCTGCACCACGAATTCGGCGGACAGCTGCGGATAGTCACCCTGCCCCGCGGCGTCGGCGATGCTCTTCATGCCGAACAGCGAGTAGATCTGCCCGACGAAGCTGGAACTCGTGACGGTGTAGAGCGAGGAGTCGAGTTCGTGGAAGTACGTCAGCGGCTGTTGGCGCGCAGGAACACTGGCGACAGCGGCGTCGATGTCCGAGCGCATTGTGTCGACAACTTCGGTGCCCTTGTCCTCGTGGCCGGTGGCTTTCGCGACGCGCTCGATCTGGGCGTAGACGTCGACGATGCTCGTCGCTGCCGGTAACAGGAGCGTCGGCACCTTCGCCTTTTGCAGTCCGGAGACAAGATCGTTCATGTCGTCCGAAGCGATCACCAGATCCGGTGCGTAACCGAGGATGGCTTCGACGTTCGGTTGAAAGCCCGAGAGATCGGTGACCGGGATGCCGGCCGGGTAGTCGGACTGATTGTCGACGGCCTTCACCTGATCGCCCGCGCCGACGGCCCACAGGGTCTCGGTGGCGCTGGGACTGAGTGACACGATCGACTGCGGACGTGACTCGATGGTGATGTCCGTGCCGGAATCCGTCGGACCGGAAACAACAGTCACCGGGAACGAGTCGTCCGAGGCAGCTGTCGTTGTGGGTGCGTCGGACGTGGAGCTACTGCAGGCACCGGCAAGCAGTGCGGTACTCACCGTCAGCGCTGCAAGTACGGATCTGAATCTACGTGTCGGCCGACTACTCACAGCCACCCCTCCGCTAGTGGACGAGGGTCGCGAGCAGCGCGGCCGCGAGGCGAAGCGCCACGAGCGGTCCTTCGTCCGAGAACCATCGTGTCGCCACGAGGCCGGTGACCTGACTCGTTCGCCTCGGGTAGTGACGGGCGAATTCACAGTTGCGTCGACAGTGCCGGGGTTTCACCGAACTTCACACGAGCAGCGTGGCACCCCGGCGAACCGGGGCATCTGCACTTTACAGGGGCCGTCGGGCTTGACCCGGGAGGTCAAGGCAGGGTAAATATCTATTCCACTAATGAACTAGTGAAAGGGTTCGGATGATCGACTTCCGTATCGACCGCCGATCCGGCATTCCCACATACGTGCAATTGGTCCTTCAGGTGAAGCAGGCGCTCAGGCTCGGTGATCTCCAAGTCGGGGATCGGCTGCCCACAGCCAAGGACGTCGTGGGAGCGCTCGCGATCAACCCGAACACAGTCCTGAAGGCCTACAAGGAACTCGAGCGCGACGGACTTGTTGCTCCGCGGCCTGGATTGGGCACGTTCGTCGTCAAGTCCCTGGCCAAGCCCGGTATGGCGGAAAGCTCTGCGCTACGTCGCGAGTTGGCCCGCTGGGTTGCAGATGCCGTGGCCGCTGGACTCGAGCGGACGGACATCGAAGCACTGGTGAGTTTGGAACTCGAGAAGACGTTCATCGAATCGGATCCGTCCGGAAAGCAGGGGGAGACATCATGACTGAGCAAGAATCGGCACTGACGATGCAGGACGTGGACAAGCGCTTCGGCAAGAAGAAGGTGCTCGACGCCTGCACTTTCGAGGTGGCCACCGGAAGCATCACTGCCCTCGTCGGGGTGAACGGCGCTGGTAAGTCCACGCTGATGTCCTTGGCGGTCGGGTTGACGATGCCTGACCACGGTTCGATCTCGGTCCTCGGCAGCACGCCGGATCAGGATGGCATCTGCCCAGGCCTGTCGTACCTCGCTCAACATAAGCCGCTGTACCCCAAATTCACTGTTGCAGAACTTCTTCGATTCGGCGCATACACCAACGACGAGTGGGATGCGAAGTACGCTCTGGATCTGGTGGAGCGCGCTGGGATTGCTCTCGATGCAAAGGCGAAGACGCTGTCACCAGGCCAACGAACCAGGGTTGCACTGGCTTTGGCACTCGGACGCAGACCGCAGTTGCTTCTACTCGACGAGCCTCTGGCGGATCTCGATCCGGTGGCACGTCGGTCCGTGGCGACGACACTGCTCGAGGACGTTGCCGAGTACGGCACGACGGTTCTGTTGTCGTCCCACATCGTCTCCGAACTGGCGGATGTCTCGGATCGACTACTTCTCCTGGGCGGTGGAAATGCGAGATTGTCCGGTCCGTTGGATGAATTGATTGCTGCCCATTACGTATTGATCGGGGACGGCGATCCTTCGGACGTGGTCGGCGCCGGTGCGGTCATTCATACCGACAAGGGGATGCGGTCGAATTCTCATGTGGTGGAGGGAATCCGTCCGAGCCCTCGGGCAGGCTGGGTGATCGACGACGCAACTCTCGACGACGTGGTGCTCGGGCACCTGAGCGCAGAAACGATGGTGGCGGCATGATCTGGGTTACGTGGCGGCATCACCGCACATCGCTCATTGTGTCATTGGGATTCATCGCAGTACTCGCAGTCATTGTCTTGTCGAGTGGTGCGATCATCAAGAGCAGCGGACAAACCCAACTCTTCGGATCGCCACTCAGTTGCTTCGATGACATCACCGCGATCTGCACGGCAGAGACTGCTCTCACCCTGACGACAGTGGTTGCGACGGCTCTGCCGGTGTTCCTCGGCGTGTTGATCGGTGTCACCGTGTTTTCGCGGGATATCGAACAAGGAACACACGTATTGGGGCTTACCCAATCGGTCAGTCGGACCCGTTGGTTCTGGACCCGGGTGTTGATTGTCTTCCTACCGATTTCTGTGGCTTCGGCATTGCTCGGATTTGCATTGCAATGGGCTCGATCTCTCCCGGACAACTCCCGGTATGCATTTGTTGCTGGGCGTTCGACTTTCGTCGAGATGTCGAACCTGTCGTATCCGCTCTTTCAATCCAGCGGACTGGTCTTGGGTGCGTACACATTCATGGCGCTCATGCTCGGAGCGGCACTGGCTTTGCTGGTGCGTAGTTCGATCGGCGCAATGGCTATCACGATGGTCGGTGTTGTTGCGATCCTGGCAGCATTTCAGTTGGTTGCACGACCCGATTACGCCGAGCCGAGTGTCCGAACATCACCCATTGCCGGATCCAGTTCCTACTATTCGAGCGATGACAGAGTCCTCGCGGTCAATTGGGAACTCTCGCAGGGATATGTCGACCTCCGAGGTAACTGGGTCGACATCAGATACGACGAGTGCACGTGGGGTGGATCCGGCGGTGAAAACCCGTACGATCAGCGCCCGGAGGAGACTGGTGCCGAATACAGCCTCCGCATGGATGTGCTGTCAGAGCAGCAGAACAGAGAGATGGAGATCTGTTTGCGGGAACACGGCGTCGATCACTACGAAGTTCGCTACCACTCAGCTGATCGGTTCTGGCGTTTCCAGTTCACGGAAGCTGCACTCGTCCTGATTCTTTCGGGCTTGTTCCTCGTGCCGGCGCTCAGGGGTCTACGACGCCTCAAGCCGTGACTCAGCGGGCGACCGGCGCGACCGTCAGCTGGTTGATGTTTGCGCCGGAAATCGAGCAACCCTTGGTGGGGTAGGCGAGGAAGACCGAGTCGTAGCTGTTGGGCGGGTAAACCCTCAGTCCCGCAACGTCAGTCACGCCGCACTGATCTGCCGGGTAGTTCTCGACGTTCGTGGCGCGCACCAAAGACGTTGCGGCAGAGCCAGGGGCAAGGGAGACGAGTGAACCGGACCCGGAGCGGCCGGCGGCAGCACCCACTTCGTTTCCGGACGCTCCCGTGACATACGAGACGCCGGGGAAACCGTCGAGCGTGCACGTGCGGTCACCAGTGTTGGTGAAGACCACCGGAAGCTCCACCGAACCAGCGGCGCCGCTCGGCTGACCGAGAGTGACGTTCAGTTCCCCGATCGCGCAACCCTCGGGATTGGGCGCCGTCGAGGTTGTGGTTTGGGTGTGATCGGTATGGGTCGTCGAGGGTGCGGCAGTACCGGTCGAGGTCGTCGGCGTAGAGACAGTCGTTGTCCTGGCGGGCGCCGGAGAACTCTCGGCCGTTCCCGTTTCGTCCGAGCCGCAACCGCTGAGAATGGCGAGAGCAAGTGGAGCCGCCAACAAGCCGATGTTCCGCATGCGGTTGGGCTTCATGGCTCTGTACTCCTCAGGCTGGTCGACAAGCGTGTCCGGTAAATCTGCGTCCGGTATATCCGAATTCGAAGCCGGATGTGCAGAAACGAATCAGGCTCGCCGGTGATCAGGACCTACTTCCCGGATGGATTGCCGCGGCGGATCTAGCATGAGAAAAGACCTGTCCGGATCGTGACCACCGGGAGTAGCGAATGTTCACCTTCACCAGCGACGACGGAGTGGTCATTCATGTCCACGAATGGCCCACCGAGCAGGAACTTCGAGGGGTTGTTCAACTCGCGCACGGGATGGGTGAGCACGCAAAACGCTACGCACACGTTGCCGAAGCCCTGAATGCTCGCGGTTTCCACGTCTATGCGGCTGACCACCGCGGCCACGGTGAGAGCATGCATGCCGGTCCAGGCAACATCGGCGACGACGGCTGGAACCGCTTGGTGGCAGACATGGTGACCCTCACGAGCATCATCCGCGACAAACACCCCGGCCCGCCCGTCGTACTGCTCAGCCACAGCCTCGGTTCGTTCGCTTCGCAGCAGTACATCCTCGATCATTCGCACCTGATCGACGCAGTCGCACTGTCGGGGACCACCGCGGTCGATCAACTCATCGAGAGCCTCGTCAACGACGGTCCGGACGTCTTGGCCCAGCTCAATGCCGAATTCGAACCGGCCCGTACTCCGCACGACTGGCTCAGCCGCGACGAAGCGCAGGTGGATCTGTACATCAACGATCCGCTGTGTGGTTTCAGCCTGGACGACGCCGGCATGGGTGGACTTATCGCGGCCGGGCCGAGGTTCGTCGACGTCGAAGGCGTGCGGCAAGATCTTCCGATCCTGGTCTTCGTCGGCACCTCGGATCCTCTCAATGCTGTGCTGAGCCGTACTGACGTCGCAGTCGAGCGGTACAACTCGGCCGGGATCGAAGACGTCACCTATTACACCTACCCGGGTGCCAGGCACGAGATCTTCAACGAGACCAATCGCGACGACGTCATCAACGATCTGACGACGTGGATGGACCGCGTACTCGAAGCGTGACCGCCTCACCGGAAGGGGAACACGATGTCCACAGTTCCGGCCGCACGACCCGATCCAGACCCTCGAGATGTCAAGCGCTGGAGACGATATCTCGCCGACGAACAGGCCGAGGCTGCCGTCTACCGCGATCTCGCGGGTAGGCGTACCGGTGAGGAGCGCGAGATCCTTCTCGCTCTGGCCGACGCGGAGGGCCGACACGAGGCGCACTGGCGGGCCCTTCTCGGCGATCACGTCGGTAAACCACTTCGCGGTGATATTCGCACCCGGATACTGGGCTTTCTGGCCAGGCGTTTCGGTTCCGTGTTCGTGCTCGCTCTTGCCCAGCGCGCGGAGACCCGATCCCCTTATCCGAACGACGCCGATGCAACCGCGTCGATGGGCGCGGACGAGAAGATCCACGAAGAAGTGGTGCGGGCCTTGGCGACACGGGGCCGCAACAGACTTTCGGGGACGTTTCGTGCCGCCGTCTTCGGAGCCAACGACGGCCTGGTCAGCAACCTCGCACTCGTACTCGGCATCAGCGGTAGCGGCGTTTCCAACCAGATCGTTCTGATCACCGGCATGGCCGGGCTTCTGGCCGGCGCCCTGTCGATGGGAGCCGGCGAGTACGTTTCAGTCCGCTCTCAGCGAGAGTTGTTGGAAGCCTCCAATCCTGGCCCCGCAGCCAGCGAAGCCGTCGGATTGCTCGACGTCGACGCCAACGAATTGGCCCTGGTCTACCGGGCCCGCGGCATGTCGGCCGAGGAAGCGGACCAGCGCGCCGCCGAGGTCCTCGCGAACAGCACCTTCGGCACCGCGGACGATGTCGACGACCATGAAGCGGTCGGCACCGGGTTGGGTGCAGCTGCGGCAAGTTTCTGCTTCTTCGCCTCGGGCGCAATCATTCCGGTGCTGCCGTACCTGTTCGGTCTGCAAGGCGTGACCGCTCTGATCGTCGCGTCCGTTCTCGTGGGGATCGCGTTGCTCACTACCGGCGTTGTGGTCGGTCTGCTGTCGGGCGGGCCGCCGTTCAAGCGGGCGCTACGCCAACTTGCGATCGGCTACGGCGCCGCCGGCGCGACGTATCTGCTCGGCATGTTGTTCGGGACCTCGCTCTGAGCGTCGGCTCATGCGCGTAGGGCGGGATCGCGGTGAGCCGGATCGATCCGAACCGGAATTTGGCACACCACGGCCTCGGTGTGTTTGCGCAGTGCATGGGCGATCTCGTCGGTCCGTTGGCTCGGGAGGATCCGGTGCCATCTGGTCGCCGGGTCGATGGTGGCGACGATAACAGAAGTTTCTCAGTGGGGGCGGGGGTAGTGTTCCCGCGTCGATGAGTACGACGGCGATACCGACCTTGCCGCCAGCCGACGAACTGACGCACCAGGCCGGTGCTTCCGCGATCGCAGGGCTGGCGCACGTGTTACTTCATTGAGGATAACGCGGGCCGCTACTGCCTGCGAGGACCGATGGTCCAGTCGGACGCGGAATGGCTCGCGAACAACATGAACAGCAAGTGGTGATAACTCAACTAAGAAGGCCCGCAACGGATTCTGCCCACCTATGCGCCGCCCTACGACCAGCGGGTGGCGATGGCGGTGTTCGACGGTGCGGCTTCGGTGTTCGCCATCGCAGGGTGGGTGTCGATGGGTGCGGCGTTCAATTCTCGGCGGCGACAACCGCGCTCTGAGTTCGGTTGGTCGATGCCAGTTGATTGGGGATAGTGGCGTATTCCCGTCGCGGGTGATGCGATTGATGATGCAGCTTCGTCTGCGCGCTCCGCGTTAGGTCGAGCGTCAAATGCTGTGGGCCGCACTGTGTACACAGTGTGGCCCACAGCATTTGGTTTGTCAGTTGTTGCGGAGTGCTTCGACCGCGATGCGGCCGACGGTTCCAATCGAGAGGTCGATCTTCGGGGCACGATCGGTGAGTTCGTAAGACTTGGTGAAGACACCGACAGCGTAACGATTGCCATCTGGATACATCACTACGCCTGCTTCATTTCGTATTAGCGGCATGGTGCCGGTTTTGGCCGCAACCGAGACCTCGTCCGGGAAGCCGGAAGAAAGTCGATGGGGCCAGACCTGCTTG
Source organism: Rhodococcus sp. IEGM 1409 (assembly GCF_030056735.1). GTDB lineage: Bacteria > Actinomycetota > Actinomycetes > Mycobacteriales > Mycobacteriaceae > Rhodococcus_F. The sequence goes on along the minus strand of NZ_JASHKN010000006.1, from coordinate 156,928 downwards.
CTCATGATTGTTCGGACTTCTTCGCAGGCTGCCGTTGGCCCTGCTTCGTCGCGCCAGATTGCGGCCAGCAACATGGTGATCTCACGGGGAGTGCTGGAGTTGGTGCGGGCGGGATCCATTATGGACATTGTGTTGAGAACATCGATTTCGGGGAACTCCAACACGGTGGTTTTTTCGAGTCCGAGATCTTCGTAGATAGTGGTGAATATGCCGCGGCAGTCGAGGTTCAAGTTGGTCTTCTCCAAGCCGAGCTGGCGCATCGTTGCAACGATGCTGTCTACACCGAGACGTTCGTAGAGGAAATCGGTGGCGGCGTTGTCGCTGAAACTCATCATGAGAAGCGCGAGGTCTCGCCAGCTGGCGGTGACGTCGTCGGCGCATCCGCCGATCCCGATGCCGCCGGATCGGTACTCCGAGGTCACTGTGGCGTACTCGGTCGGATCCAGCGTGCCTGCTGCCACGGCACGGGCGTATTCGAGCACGACGGGAATCTTGAAAACGGACGCGAGGATGACACCTTCGTCAGCGCCGTAGCCGAACTCTTCACCGGAATCGACGTCACGTGCGTGTACGAACGCATCGGTCTTCGCCTCGGCCAGAACGGCAGCGATCTGCTGTTGTGCGCTGTTCGTGTGCGTGGAAGTTTCGGTCATTCAAGGATCCCTTTCATCGGTATAGATATATCCGGGTTTACTAATGGATCTGACGCTAGTGAGTCGACGACGGAGGGTCTTGTACGAATCGACGAACGTCCTCGTGAGGTTCAGTGGAGATCGACTGCACGACAGGTTGTACGCGTTGAGCCGCCTGTGTTACCGAAGAAGACGTCCATTACGGGTGGAATGCAAAATTCTGTCGTCGCTCGAAATGAACTTGACAATGTCTTCGGGCCGACCTCCTACCCAGGATTGAGTGCTGCCACCGTAAGGAGCGCGTCCGTCATTAGCAGAGGTCCGATGAGGAACAGACGTATATATGCCGTCCTGCACTGTTCCGACCCTGCGGTGTCGTCAAGCGGACTGTCTATGCCACTCGCTTGGCGGTGCGGCCGCCGAATTCGAGCATCACGACGCGTCCGGTGTCGTCGGTGACGAAGCGGCCCAACACACGGGTGGTGTCCGCGCGCGAAGCGAAGTCGCTGTCGTTGACGAAGGCGATCGGGATCGCCGGTGGCCAGACGATGTCCTCGTATTCGCCGAGGTCTTGAGAGCTTCCCATCCGTATGTCGATTCCCCCGTCGGCGTGGGCGACCGTCATCGTCAGGTCTCCGGTGTGGTATTTGCCTACGACTGCGTCCACCGCAGCGAAAGTCGGGTCAACGAGATCGAGGAAGGCGGGCTTAGGTAGTTCCGCGAGGTTGGTCATGCACCAGTCGACGATCTTCTTGCCGATTCCGCCGCCGAGTGCGTTGGTGAGAACGGTGACGGCGAAGTTCTTCTCGGGCACCGTCACGAACTCGGAGACCTGGAGGTTGCTGACGTTGCCGCCGTGCCGGACGACCTGTGTGGTTCCGTATCGAGTCAGTAGCCAGCCGATGCCGACTTCCTCGAACGTCATCGCTGCGGGACGCTGAGGCTTCTGCATCAGCAACCGGGTGGACTCGTCGAGTGGCTGTCCTTCGCCGGGGTGTGCGCCGGACAGTGTGTAGCGTGCCCAGACGAGTTGGTCTCGCACCGAGGACCACATTCCGCCGCAGGGTGTCATGCCGCGGTCCAGTCCGGTTTCGTTGGACACGAACGGGACACCGTCGCGAATGTAGTGACCGAGTGCAAACCGGTGGGTCATCACGTCCCAGGGCAGGAACGCCGAGTTCTTCATTTCGAGGGGGTCAAGAACGCGCTGCTTGACCAGCTCTTCGAAGGTCAGTCCGCTGATCTTGGCCACGACATGTCCGGCGAGAACGAATCCGGAATTGCTGTAGGAGAAGACGTCTCCGACGGGGAATTCTTGTCGTAGTTCCTTCAGCCGCGAAACCGAGCGGCCGAGGGCGTCTTCGCCCCAGCCTGCCGAGAGGCTGGCGTCGCCGGTGAATCCGCCGGTGTGGGTCAGGAGATGACGCATCGTGACTGTGCGGGTGGCTTCTTCGTCGGCGAGGGTCAGTTCGGGTATGTACTCGACCAACGGGGTGTCGAGGTCGAGCAAGCCGTCCTCGACGAGTGCCATCGCGGCTGTTGCGGCGAACACCTTTGTGGTGGAGCCGATCATGAACATCGTTTTGTCGGTGACCGGGAGCTGGGTTTCGATGCTTTCGATGCCGCTGGTGACGACGATGTCCTTGTCGCCGTGCACGATGCCGACCGAGACGCCGGGGATGTTCGCCTCGGTCCTCCACTGATCGATAAGTTCCTGAAGCTGTTCTTGCATCTTTGATTCCTCGAATTCACTGTCGTTCTGTGATGCTGCAATGGATGCTCTGGGTACGGCCAGCGTCTACTTACCGGTCAGCGTCGCGACTCGCGGTACACGTCATTTCCACTCTCAGGCCGAACGGTAGCGCTGCCACGCCGATCGCCGTCCTGGTCGGGGGGAGTGGCTGGTTCGCAAAAAACTTTTCATATTCGCTATTCATGGTCCCCCACTCCTCAATGTCAGCGAGATAGCAGGTGATTTGCACCAGATCCGATACAGACCAGCCGCAATCCTCGATAATACGGCGCACGTTTTCCAGCGTTGCCTTGGTTTGGTCCCGAATTCCTTCGGGAATTGTACCGTCGGAGATGAACCCTCCTTGTCCCGATATGTACAGAGTATGGTTCGACTCGATCGCGGTCAGGAATGGACCTTTTGCGTCACCCCGGTTCAGATAGCGCCGCCCTGAGGTATCTGTGATCATCGTTCCCATTGCAAAATTTCCTTATCTTGTGTATATGAAACGCAGGTGAAACTCGCCTGATTCGTGACTGAAGAAAGGTTGGCGATTTCGATTAGTCAATTACCATGCTCAGGTCTTTGCGGCCGGGTGCCACCATCTCATTCGTGATTCCAATTTCAGTTAAATCGGTGGGCAGCACTCTCCCCGTTGCGAGTGCGGAGCCCATGCGTGCAAGCGCAGGGGCCATTTGAATTCCGTATCCGCCTTGGCCTACATACCAGAAGAAGTTTTCGAATTTTGAATCGAATCCTACGACTGGGCTGCGATCCGCCGTGAAACTGCGTAGGCCAGCCCACGCTGAGTTTACCCGTCGAATTTCGAAGGTTGTTGCTTCGTTTATTTTTTCGATAGCTCGTGCAATCTCTAACTCATCAGGACGCGCGTCACTCGGTTCCTGATACGTTTCGTCGGCTGGCGAACAAAGGAACTGGGTTCCGTCTGGCTTGAAGTAGAAGGTCTCCGATGTATCCAGAGTAAACGGAACTTTGCTCGCCCGATCCTTCAGTGGATCTGAAACCATGAAGGCAGTACGGCGGAGTGGCCGAATTCCGACAGGCTCCGCACCTAGGGCAACCGCTACTTTATCGCCCCAAGCGCCAGCAGCGTTGATGACATTCGTCGCACTGAAGTTCCGACCAGTCGCATCTTCAATTACCCAAGACGCCTTCTCGCGGTGCCCCGCTACGATTTTGGCCGACTTGACGATCGTTCCACCGCGTCGACGGAAACCTCGGACATAACCCTGATGGACAGCGTGCACATCCAATTCCATCGCGCTCGAATCGGTCATAGCCAAGTGCGTATATCCGACACGAAGGGCTGGATTAAGTTTCTCGGCAGCAGTGCCGCTTATCAGCTGCGAATTGTTGCCTCGTTCGCTAACCTCAAGATATAGCGCGCGTAAGGTGTCCGTCTGTGTTTCGTTGGCAATTATAAGCATCTCGACCGGAGCTGCGATCGACGAGTCGAATTCTCCGGAAGGATCCGTGAAAAAACTTCGACTTGCGGTGGTCAGCATTCGAACCACGTTATTTCCGTAGCTTTCCAGATAAGTGGCGGCGGAACGTCCAGTGGTGTGATATGCGAGTGTTGATTCCATCTCTAGAACCGCGACGAACTGGTCGCTGGCCAACTCGTGAGCGATCGAGATACCCGCCATTCCGCCGCCGATCACGATGGTATCGAAGTTCGTCTCGCCGGTGTGCGCCGGAATGCTCATGTGACCCCTCTGTGGTAAAGATCGATCCGAATGACGGTCCATCACCAAGGCTAGATGCTTAACCGGGACAAAAATTAGTACACGCATCCGAAATGTGCTGGATCAGTTCGTAATTTGAAACAGAACGCTGTCGAGCTCACTGATTGCCGAATCGCACGGTGCGCATCACCCGAAACGTGGTGGTAAGTCGATCGTTGTATCCAGTTATTGCCGAAAAAAGATCCTGTATTGAATTCGAAAAATATGCGGCATAGTGGCGGGGTCCGCCGCGATCTAAACTCTCCGCTCGCTGTGGACTTCGACGGTGAGTCGCGCTCCTACGAGTTCGACTCGCCGGGCTCACCCGGATGGGTGTTGACAATCTGCCGGGTGGGCCGCTAGGACTTCGAGTGACAGCTGCAGGTTCTAGAGGGCACAGGGTCGATCTGTTTGAACGCGCCGGACATGCGGCGCGTGCTCTCGACGACCAGCCGGGATCTGTATCCCCCACCGTCTCGGTGGGGGATCACGTCTCGTGCGCGTATCGGTTGTCGGTGAAGCATCGGGCCAAGCCATGGCAGACGCAGCTGGTCGCCAGCGCCAAGCTTCGTTCCTGTGCCCCGCGAAACTGAAGAAGAGTTGGTCGCCGCACCACATCGATCCTTCGCTGATGGCGAAGGACATCCCGACTGATCCGGGGATGTGTGTATGTATCAAGGCGCACGATCGAGTGATCTACGTTCACACCATGGGTGTACTCAAGCGGGTACTCGGCAATCAACTGTGCGGCAGACCAATTGCTGACAAATCGTGTAAACGGACCGATGCCGTTAGCCGCGGCTTCGTCGACGCGATTAGCCGAGGCCGGCGATCGGCTTGCATCAAATCGTCGATTCTTCCGAAAAAGTTCGCTCGCCAGTCAATCTGTTACCGGCGTCAGAGGAGCGGCCGCAAACGCGCCTATTTGTTTTTGCGGATTGACCACGGCTCGATCGGAATTGCCTGACGTGCAGTGAAACCGTCCGTGTACGCCACGGTGCTAGACCAACCGATCGGTAAGACATCAGCGTTGGCAACGATGGCGCGTTCTGCCTCCTGCCACTGCGGGCATCCCTCCAGCCCCAGAGTGTTCATGGCTGCAGCGACGTTAAGGTCGAAGTCAGGATTTTTGATCTTAGCGAAGTTTTGTGGACCGGCTCCGCTGAAAAACGACACCATCATCGATGGGAATGAGACACCTCCGATAGCCAAGTCTGCTACGTCCCAATTGCCAGAATTTCCGGAAAGTAGGATACTTTGAATTACAGAGGAATCTGCCGCTTGGATTGTGACATGGACACCAAGGTTCTTCCATTGGCTCGCCAGATACTCGAAGGCCGCTGTTCTCTCGGAGCCCTGCAAATGCAAAATATTGACGGTTAGTTTCTTTCCGCGTTTGCTTCGAACGCCGTCTGATTCCATGACCCAACCCGCGGCGTCGAGTATGCGTGATGCCTCCTGCTCATCGAAGCTCGGAACGGAGGAATGCAGGTCTTTCAAGGCACATGTGGTGGGTTGGCCGCTCTGGAATGACTGGGCGGGGCTACCGTTACCGCCAGTCAGAATCTCCGCAATTTCGTCTGTATTCGTTGCGCGTACCAGCGCCATCCGAACCGCTGGGTCAGCGGTTACATGCGCATCGTCATGGTTAAAGAACAGTTGAGCAGAAAGCATACTTGCTGATATGCCGGACATACCAGCAGCCTCAAGTCGTTCAGAATCTGGCATGGTCACTGTTGCGAAATTTGTTTCACCGGAAAGGAGAAGGTTAGCGCGAGTAATGTTATTTGTAATGACATTCACAGTAACCGTCATGGGCAGTCCTGGTGTGTCAGATGTGGTACCTCCCGGGCCCCAGGTGTAGTCGCTGCGCCGAGTCAAGGTGTAACTCTCTCCCGGCCTGGCATCCGTGAGGGTGTACAACCCGGTCCCATCAAATGCATTCGAGTATTCATCCGGATTGGAAAGGCCAGAACTACATACGATGAGAACTTGTCCCACCATCTCGGTCAGAAATGGGTTTGGCATCGCAGTTTTCAATGTGACTGTATTCGCAGCACCGTCCGCTGTGGCTGTTAAATCGGGTGGCACGAAGACTCCTCGAATTGCTGAGCTATTCGCAGGGTCAGTGATCCACATGTAATTGTCTGCAACCGTCTGTGCGGTTAAAGTGGACCCATCTGAGCACGTGACTCCATCACGTAGCTTGAAGATGACTTCAGTGGGTGACGAAACCCAACTCTCAGCCAACCAAGGTGCCAGCTTTCCGTCATCCCCGAACGCGACCAAGCTTTCATACCCGAAAACCGCCAGTTGACGAGTCGCGGCGTTTAGCGTCTTGGAAGGGAACAAATTTCCAGGGTCTGATGGGGCACTGATTGTCAGCGTTCCATCAGTGGTCACCGTGCCCTGGCTGCTTTGTCCTCCACCCTCAGAACCGCACGCAAGTAGTAGGAGCGTACTTGAAAGCGATAATGCCAATAATGATAGGGATCGAAACCTCATGGAGTGTTTCCTTAAATGGGAGGATATTCGAATATCAACAAAAGATCTGGAAGCGTTCTTTCCTGTCGCTCTCCATGTTGATGGCGCCTGCGACCACGTGGCACTTCCATAGCTTCTAACTTCTAATTTGTGCAGAGTTTCTGTCAGTGCCCACGCCAATAGGGGATTCCCATAGGCGGCATGTGAAGATATCCACGCTGATGCTCCTTGTTGGAAAGGGGCGGAGCACGCCTATTCTCGGCGTGATTGCGATAGTTTAAAAGTAATAGTCCGAGGAAAATATTGCCGATTGCTCGCCGTCATGCGCGAGAGACTAGACAATTTCTTAAGAGGTGCCCATACGTCGACTTAACACGGTTTGCATCATGAGTCTCAAGATGCCCGGAGTGCGCAGCTTGCGTTTTGCATTGAAGTCTCGAATTAGCAGCGTCGAACAGCCGCGGCGGCCTCCGGCACCGGCACTTTCTACCCGTCGGCCATTCGCATAGCACTCAGAACCTCGGGCCGCGCCGAAGGCTCGCGAATGGGCGTACTTGTCTACGTCGGGGATGTGGCTGACTCCAGCAGAAGGCAGTCCGAGCATCCGGCGAGCAGGGGCGAGGGGCGGGAAGGACGAATCCTCCCGCGTCTCAGTCGACCTTGGGAAGGCCGCGCCCGCCCCAATACAACAAACGGCTGCCATCGTCGAGAGTGGTAAAGACCGCCGGCGACCATCCAAGCGAAAGTATGTCGCCGAGGAATCGCCCTTCGGAAGGGTCTACAGCGACGAGCGGGAAAAGGATCTCCGCACCATACATGGATGCGGCGGGCCCCTCGATGCGCATGACGCCGAAGAATCCTCCATCGCGTTCGACTACTTCGACACTTTGGCCCCGCCGAGCGTAGAGCCCGGTGATCGTCCCCGGATCGGTCACCATGACCGGCTCAGCGGGCGGAGTCGCTCGCGCTGGGAACTCGACACCTGCCAGGTTCTTGAGTAACTCTCCGACAAGTTCCTCGAACAGTTCGAGGAGGGCCGGTCCACCGTTTGTGAGGAGTGCGACGGCGACTCCGGCCTCCGGAACGATTCGGAGGAAAGCGCTTTGACCGCTTGTCCCACCGTCGTGACCGATCACCTCACCGCCTGGCCAGCGGTACAGTGACCAGCCCAAGCCCCATGCGTTGCCCATTATCGAACTCGCTATTGGAACATCAGCTTGGGGTTCGAGCATTGCTTGCGCGGAAGCAGTAGTTAGTACCGTGGTCAGTCCGTTGAGAGCGTCGAGGTGGGCGCGCGCGAACATGATCAGATCCGTGGCGGTTGCGCAGATGAGTCCTGCCGGTCCGGCTGATCGAGTTAGGAAGGGGACCGGAGTCGGGATGAGCTCTTCTGCACCAGGTGGTTGCACATGCCCAATCGCCGCCCGGTGGCGCAACAGGTCCTCCGGCAGGGTAACTGTGTGCTGCAAACCTAGTGGCTCGCACAAGCGTTCGCGTATTGCCTCGTCCCAAACCTTCTTGGTCAGGACCTCGATAAGCCGTCCAGCGAGTGAGTAACCGGAGTTGCAGTACGACCACGCCGCACCCACTGGGTGTACCTGCTCGAGCTCGGTGAGCGAAGCGGTGTACCGCTTGAGCACATCGTCGCCACGACCAGTGTCAGCAAAGTGGTCCCCGTCGATTCCGCTCGTATGTGCCAACAGGTGCCTTGTGGTGACCTGCTCCGTTGCAGTTGTCTCCGCAAACTTGAGCTCAGGAAGGTAAGTGGTGAGCGGAAGATCCAGATCCAATGCACCCTCGTCGACAAGCTGCATCAGAACCGTGGCCGTCCACACCTTGGTGATGCTTCCGATCTGGAACAGTGATTCGGTCGTGGCTTCGACGCCGGTTGCGAGGTTGAGAAGTCCACTGGCTGCCGAGTCGATGCGGCCGTCATGGAGCACAGCGACCGAAGCGCCGACAACACCGTGCTTTTCGAGAAGATCGTTCAACTTCATCTGTAGGGAGGAAGTCATACCTGGTCCTTTTCATTAGTGGGTAGTCGAGTGCCAACGGGGTGTGGCATCTCAGCGCGAGGGGTCCAACTAGGGCATGCCTACACCTCGGAGTAGAGCAAGGAGGGCGCGCTCGAGGGACCCCGACAGGTCCATGGCGGTGTCGACCAGGGCCCGCTGGGCGAGTCCGTTGGAGAGGGCAAGGACCGCGTTGGTCAACTCGCCGATGCTCACCAATGGTGTTATTCCGAGAATCGCCACAAGTTCAGCGACGACCGACTGCGCGCTGGCGTCGACTTCGCGCTGGATCTCCGTGACTTTCTCCCGGAGTGCTGCGTCGTCAACGGCAGCGAGGAAGAACTCGGACTTGGCGCGATGGAGCGAGCGCGCCACCGCGATGTCCCGGACGAACCAGATGGTGAAGGCCTCCACTGGGCGCGAGGTGGTCTGCAGGGAGGCAATAGCACTGGAGACATGTTCTTCACTCTCTTCCTCCAAGACGGCGAGGAAGAGGTTCTCCTTGCTGGGGAAGTGCTTGTATACCGCTGTCCGGTGATAGCCAGCGCGCTCGCCGATGCGCTCGAGTGTCGCCGCGGAGTATCCCCGATCCTCAAATTCGTCGCGCGCCGAGGAGAGTAGTAGCGCACGCGTCTGGGCCAGTTGCTCAGCTCTGCTCATGCGAACCCGCATTTCAACCTCACTCAGTCGGTTCATTTCAGTCACGGCTCGTGACTGAACACGTTATGTGACTGATCACGTTATGTGACCCGTCCCACGTTTGCAAGGTTTACTTTGCCCACCCCTTTCGGAGGCGGGACGGCGGATGCTTGGCGGTCGAAGCCGAGGGGCAGTGACGGCTACCTCGTGTTCCTTGAAGAACAAGGGCGCACGTTGGCTTCGGTCGAGTAAATAATCCGTGGTGGGAAGCTGCCGGAACGGGTCGCTGAACTGGACGAATAAGGTTTGTTCACCCCTTTGTCGGGTTCAGGCTAGGGAGTTAGACTTAATCTGATGGCGAAGCGAGAAAAACCTTTCAAAGAGTTGCGAGCATTCGCGACGGGCGTGGGGCTCGACATCGATTAGGCCGAGGCTGGAATCGACATCAAAGTGGTGGTCGGACGACGAACGGTCGTTGCCCGGCACTCGGAAATTCCCGAGTTGATCGCCAAGGCGATCCCGCAAGCAGCTCGGAATGGCCGAGCCATGTCAGGTAAAGGGCAAAAAATGAAGGTCACAGCACACGCGGTCCGATCAGGCGACTGGTGGTCGGTCGACGTACCTGAGGTCGACGGTCTGTTCACCCAGGCCAAGCGCCTCGATCAAATCGCGGAGATGGTCGCGGACGCAGGGGAGCTGCTCACCGACGTGCCGGCGGCCGAGTTCGAGGTCACGCTCGACTACGACCTCGGAGACCCGGCAGCACTGCGCGAGGCCGGAGAGGTCAAAGAACGCACCGCGGCGGCACAGCGAGCCGTCGAGGAAGCTTCTCAGCGATCCCGCGCAGTCGTCCACGGACTCCGGGAACGAGGACTCTCCGCGCGAGATGTGGCCACGATCCTCGGAATCAGTCACCAGCGTGTTTCTCAGATCGACAAGGGCAAAGCCACGGCCCGACCGTCAGTCGTGGGGGATAGGGCTTTCGATATCGAGAGGGCAGCCGAATTGTAATGCTGCACAGCACAATTCGCGTCAGAAGTGAACAATGCAATGCCGTTGCCCGCAGCATATTTGGTCAGCGCGGGACGAGTATCTACTCAGCGAGAAGAACAGCATCGATCTTCGCTGATCGCTGCCTCGCGCACCATACAAGCGCTGAAGATCCGGGCGCCCTACCTGCGATTTGTGCATCTTCACCTGAGCAATCGCCCTCGACGACAGCACGTCGATGCTGCCGTCTGGTCCCTGGTGTCGCCCGAGCGTCAGTGAACCCCATCTTCCGCATCGCTGAAGCCATCTACAGCTTTCCCAGTTCCTGCTCCGTGAAGTCCTTACCGGGCCAGCGCTCGTTGGCGCCCCAGCCTCGACCCTTGAACTGGACCTTCTTGCCCTTCCACACTCCGGTGACCAGGTCCGTCCGCTCTTCGAACTGAGGCTTGAAACCGACGAACGGGTAGTGGCCCTTGCCCTTTCCATCACTCCGGATTCGAGCGTGCCCTTGCAGTTGAACGGCTTGCCGGTCTTGGGGCTGGTCGCAGTGATCTCGATTTCCTCACCGGCCAACAGCGCGGCCACCTCGGCGTGGTGGACCTGTGCCCGCAGAACACCCGCTTCGCGGTGGTGACCACGGTGTCGCCGTGGGTGAAAGTGCAGCGACGGCGGCAAGGATGTTCTCGACCGGTGCACGTGTCACTCCGGCCTTGGGGATTCGTTCTTTGAGTTCGGCCCGCAACCCGCCCGCGTTTGTCGTCATCTTCTCGAGGTCGTGGAGAACTAGGTCTTCCCCCAGCGCCAGGACGTCGGGAGCCGCGCTCGTGCTCGCCTCGACTTGTGCCATCTGCTCGGAAACCTTCACGGTGATCGTCAGATCGCCGATGTGCGTGCCTGGGAATTCGGTGGTTGAGTTCGCCTACCTGACTGAGCGTGATCTTGCCGCGCTACTCGTGTATTGGAGCCTTGCCCATGGCGTTGTTGGGGATCTCGGGGTACGGCTAGTCCTGGTGGCACTGGCATGTTGTTCTGGACCTCGCGCTGAGCGTCGGCTCATGCGCGCAGGGCGGGATCGCGGTGAGCCGGATCGATCCGAACCGGAATTTGGCACACCACGGCCTCGGTGTGTTTGCGCAGTGCATGGGCGATCTCGTCGGTCCGTTGGCTCGGGAGGATCCGGTGCCATCTGGTCGCCGGGTCGATGGTGGCGACGACAACAAATGTTTCCCGGTGCGGGAAGTGCGTACGGATGTATCGAGCGAGGGTGTTCCCCACGGAATTCTCGGTGTCCTCGATGACGATCAAACGCGAATTCGGGTGTCGGGCTTGCCATCGGCGGGTGAAGTCCGTCGTCGATTCGTGTGCCAGGCAGACTCGAATTGCGATGGGCTGCGAAGACATCGCTGTTGCGGCGGCCATCGCGCGGGTGGAGAGTGACGTAATTTCGGACACGGGTACCAGCACCGCTGGTTTGTATCCGATCGACAGAGAATCGTTCTCACTCTGAACGGTCAGTCGGGCACCGATGTGTGTATATGCGCCGCGGATGCGTTCCATGCCGAGGACGAGCGCCGGGAGGGCGAGAGCGATCAGCCAGGCGCCCTCGGTGAACTTCATGGCGGTGGTCACCACTGCTGCGATCGACGTCAACACAGCGCCGAAACCGTTGAGCGCTAGGCGCCATTTCCAGCCCGGTGTCCGTTCGGCGAGCCAGTGGCGCACCATGCCGAACTGCGCGAGCGTGAATCCGATGAACACACCGATGGCGAACAGCGGTACCAAGGTGTTCATGTTTCCGCCCGATCCGATGATCAGGAGAGCGCCGACGCCACCGAGCGACAAGACGCCATAAGTGAAGACGTCGCGCGTCGACTTTCGGCTGAAGCGGTGGGGGAGCACGTTGTCGTCGGCGAGGATCCGCATCAGGTTGGGAAGTCCGCCGTATGAGGTGTTCGCGGCCAACGCCAGCAGAATCACTGTGGCGAATTGGACGACGTAGTAGCCCACACCGTTTCCGAGGGCAGCAGAAGTCAGTTGCGACAGGACTGTTGTTCCAGGGACCGGGACCAGCGAGAACTTCTCGATCAACACGGCGAGGCCGATCAGCATGGTGCCCAACAGGATTCCCAGAGCGACTTCGGCACGCTGAGCGCTATGCACGCGAGGCTTCTTGAAACTGGGTACCGCATTGGCGATGGCTTCGACACCGGTCAATGCGGCGCAACCACTCGAAAATGCTTTGAGCAGAAGGAGAATGCCGATCGTGTGTGCGTTTTCGGCGAGGAAGGGAGTCGGCGCGGCGGCAGGGTTCTCCCTTAGCAGTCCGGCGCCGATCACAGTGAAGATACTGACGACAAAGATCACGGTGGGCAGCATGAACACTCGCGCGGAATCTGCGATGCCCCGCAGATTCAATGCTGTGATGCCGCCGAGTATCACCAACGCGATCCAGACCGTATAGGGAAGAAGCGCGGGGAAGGCGGAGGTCAGAGCCGCTACACCAGCTGCGATCGACACCGCGACGTTGAGGGTGTAGTCGACGATCAACGACGCGGCGGCAGTCAGACTCGCACGAGGACTCAGATGCTTCTTCGCGACGGCGTATGCGCCGCCGCCTTCGGGAAATGCGGCGATCACCTGGCGATACGACGCCACCAGGACCATAAGCAGCACGGCGATGGCGATCGTCACCGGCACGGTGAAGCCGATCCCCGCGCCGCCGGCGAGGGCCAACACCAACACGATGGCCTCTGGACCGTACGACACCGAGGCCATCGCGTCGAGCGACAGACCCGCCAGTCCGGTTGCAACGGAGAGCTTTTGCTTCTCAGGTTCGCCACCGGAGCGGGTGGTCGACGATATGACTCCACGGTGTCCGAGTATCACTGCATGTCTCACCGAGTCAGTATCGATACTTCCCGTTGAGCTGAGACCGATCTTGACGATGCCTTGACGCGATCACCAACAAATCTGTACGGGTTCACAACGGCGGTTCGAGTCGCGGGAAGCCTTGTGACAGCTGATCAATCCAGCGGGCGCGCGTGGTGAGAATATCGCGGTTCCGAGACTCCGATTGGGCGGCGACGTGCGAAAGTAGGTCGCGAAGTCGGCCCAGAACGAGTGGCGAGTTCGATGCCGAGGCTATGACGTCGTCCAGTCCGGTTCTGACGAAGCTCGTGAAGTCGGGCAGTGGAATCACCACACGCAGATCACCACGCTCGTCGACGGCCCGGATCGAATCTGCGCGCACGGAGGCCACCAGAGAGAGGAGGTCCTCGATCTCGTCCAGAGCCTGCACGGCCGTCGCAGGATCGTTGATAGCGGGTGAGAGCGCTCTGAGCGCGATGTCAGCCAACAACCGAATCGCGAGTAGGGGGTCCTGGGTGAAGGTCCGCTCACTCCCACTGACCAAGGCGTCAAGGATCGTGTTGGCGGGCATGGGTCCGCCGTAGACGTCGGCGAGCGGCAATCCGCCTCGCAGAGTGCTGCCCGGCGAGACTCGGAAGACCACCAGAGTGCGACAGCCGCGAGCTTTGTGCAGCAGATCTTCGACGAGGATCTGCTGCAGAACGGCGGGCGGCCGATGCCACTCGATCGTTGTGATCACCGGAAGCGTTGGTAGAGGCGGCAACTCCCGATCGGTGTCGGGGTATACGGAGTCGAAGACTGCTCGTCCACGGCTGGAGACGGAGGCGAGGACCGGAGCCAATTGGATGGCCGAGAAGGCGCGCAACTGGAGCAGCCGGATCAGCGTCAACGTGGCCAAGAGTGCCAGCACTGCGAGACCGGGCACTACCACGGACACATCCGTTTCGTTGCTGATGGCGAGCGCTGCCGTGATGTCGAAAACCGACTGGCCTATCGCGAAGGCAAACGTCCGCCACACGATGGGGTCGTCGCGGAACAACAACAAGCGAGGGGTGAAGGTGGTCGCGGCCCATTGGACGACGAGGAACAGCAGCGAGAAGATCACTGCGACTACACCCAGTAACCCCAGTCCGAGGGCAACGAGCATTTCGCTGACCTGACGGGCGGGAATTTTCGGGCCGCTCCGGATATACGGCATTGTCAGTCCGGCAGCCAGTCCTACGACGACGCAGAGGATCTGGGTCAGGCCGGCACGTACACGGCGCCGGGGGACGAGGAAGGCATGCCCGATCGGGGTGGGAGCGAAACGTCCGGGCTGATCCACACTTCAAGCCTCCGCGCTGCGGCAATGGTGCGCCTTCACCCGAAACGGATGATGTCGACGTCGTCGTGATCCTGAAACGCTTGAAAGAGCCGTGCGAGAGACAGAAGGCGAGACGTCATGACGGATCCGACAGGCCAGAGCCGCGCTGTACTACCGATTCCGGATCGACAACATCTTGGTCTGGTGACGTACGACGCGAAGGATCCGGACACCGAGTTTCCGCCGATCACTCCGCTACTACCGCCAGCCGGGGCACCCAATGTTCTGGTGGTCCTGTTGGACGACGTCGGATACGGGGCGAGCAGTGCCTTCGGTGGACCAGCGGAGACTCCAACTGCCGAGCGACTGCAGCATGAAGGGCTCACGTACACGCGGTTTCACACGACGGCATTGTGCGCTCCGACCCGCGCCGCTCTTCTGAGCGGGCGCAACCATCATTCGGTCGGCATGGGATCGATCACCGAGACTGCGACCTCGGCTCCCGGCCTTTCCGGTCTACGCCCGAATACCAAAGCAGCACTGCCGATGACGTTGAAACTCAACGGATACTCGACGGCGCAGTTCGGCAAGTGCCACGAGGTACCGCCGTGGCAAACATCGCCGGTGGGACCGTTTACGTCGTGGCCGACGGGAGAAGGCGGATTCGAGCACTTCTACGGATTCATCGGCGGGGAGAACAACCAGTATTACCCGGCGCTGTACGAGGGCGTCGCGCCGGTCGAGCCGGACAAGACACCGGAGGACGGCTATCACCTGACCGAAGACCTCGCCGATCACGCGATCGACTGGGTTCGCATGCAGAAGTCCCTGGCCCCGGACAAGCCGTTCTTCGTCTACTTCGCTCCAGGCGCTACCCATGCGCCGCACCATGTTCCGAAGGAGTGGGCCGACAAGTACGAGGGCCGGTTCGCAGGAGGTTGGGACGCTCAACGCGAGTCGATTCTCGAGCAGCAGAAGCAGCGGGGAGTCGTTCCCGCGGATGCGGTTCTCACCCCGCGCCCCGAGGCCATTCCGGCGTGGGAAGACATGAGTGATGAAATGAAGCCGGTCCTCGAGCGCCAAATGGAGGTCTACGCAGGATTTCTCGAACACACCGACTTTCATGTCGGTCGACTTGTCGATGCGATCGAAGAACTCGGAGCTCTCGACAACACCCTCGTGTACTACATCATCGGAGACAACGGAGCATCCGCAGAGGGGACGATCAACGGAGCCTTCAACGAGATGGCCAACTTCAACGGACTCGCCGCCATCGAGACGCCGGAGTTCATGGCGGAAGTGAAAGACAAGTTCGGCACCAAGGACGCGTACAACCACTACTCCGTGGGGTGGGCGTGGGCGATGTGTACGCCGTACCAATGGACGAAACAGGTTGCCTCGCATTGGGGTGGCACTCGAAATGGGACGATCGTGCACTGGCCGGCAGGGATTCGAACCAAGGGTGAGACGCGGTCGCAGTTCACCCACGTCATCGACGTCGCACCGACGATCCTCGAAGCGGCGAAACTACCGGAACCGACCTTCGTCAACGGCGTCCAGCAATCGCCCATCGAGGGGACCAGCATGGTCTACACCTTCGACGACGCCGAAGCCCCGGAACGCCACGATCTGCAGTACTTCGAGATGGTCGGCAACCGTGGAATCTATTACAAGGGTTGGAGTGCGGTCACCAGGCACAGCACTCCGTGGCTGTTCGCGGAGGTACTCCCCGCTCTCGACGACGATGTCTGGGAACTCTACGACGGGTCTCAGGATTGGACGCAGTCCAAAGATTTGGCGGCCGATATGCCGGAGAAACTCGCTGCACTGCAACGCTTGTGGTTGATCGAAGCGGTCAAGTACAACGTGCTCCCCATCGACGACAGAAGATTCGAGAGGTTCAACCCTCACATCGCGGGGCGCCCGCAGTTGGTGTCCGGGAACAGACAGGTTCTGTTTCCCGGAATGAAGCGACTGAGCGAGCACAGCGTGCTGAACATCAAGAATCGCTCGTTCAGCGTCACTGCAGCTGTCGACGTCGCGGATGGCATAACTGCAAACGGTGTGATGATCGCGCAGGGAGGCAGGTTCGGGGGCTGGGCACTCTACGCGCGGGAAGGCCGCGCCAAATTTGTCTACAACCTACTGGGCATGACCGAGTTCGTCATCGGCTCCGACGAAGCCATTCCTGCAGGATCACACCAGATCAGGGCTGAGTTCGCTTACGACGGAGGTGGTCTCGCGAGAGGCGGCGGGGTCACGATCTATCACGACGGTCGCGAAGTGGGCTCGGGTCGCGTCGAGCAGACGCAACCGATGGTCTTCCCCGCGGACGAGACGACCGACATCGGTGACGATTACGGCATGCCTGTCAGTGTTGATTACAGTGGCGCAACTACATTCAACGGCCGTATCGACGTCGTGCAGATCGATGTCGGTGACGACGACCATACCCACCTGATCGATCCGGAGGAGGTGGCGCGAGTGGCGGTGTCCAGACAGTGATTCCACCGACAAGAGCAGCAGTCGCAATCTCCTGAGGGAGGGTCGCAATGCCGACCGTCATCCGAACTGTTCACGATCTGGTTCGCCACGCGCGCGGACCGACGCACCATCACCACCATCAATCCGTGCACGAGTCACGGCGAATGCGCGCCCACCACATCCTGGTCACGCATTCGCTCGCCTGATTCGGGACTACAGGTCGCGCGCCAGTGCCCGTCCTGCTGCACGGCCCGAGAAGATGCAGCCGCCGAGGAAGGTCCCTTCGAGCGCGCTGTAGCCGTGGACTCCGCCGCCGCCGAAGCCTGCGACCTCGCCGGCTGCGTACAAGCCGTCGAAGGCACTGCCGTCGGCCTTGATGACCTGTGAATCCAGGTTGGTTTCCAAGCCGCCGAGAGTCTTGCGGGTGAGCAGGTGCAACCGGACCGCGATCAGTGGTCCGTTCTTGGGGTCCAGGATCTTGTGCGGCGCAACGACGCGCACGATCTTGTCTGCCAACAGATTACGCGCACCGTGGATGGCGGTGATCTGAAAGTCCTTGCTGTACTTGTTGTCGACTTCGCGGTCTCGGGCGATCATCTCGCGCTCGATGTCCTCGTAGTCCAGGAGCGGTTCGTCGGTGAGGGCATTCATGCCGTCGACCAGATCGCGAAGGTTTTTGCGCACAACGAAATCGGCGCCCTTCTGCTTGAACGCTTCGACCGGTCCCGGCGCGCCCTTCTTGATTCGTTCGAGGAGGAGCTTGAAGTCGCGATTGGTGAAGTCAGGGTTCTGTTCCGATCCCGAGAGTGCGAACTCCTTCTCGATGATCTTCTGATCGAGGATGAACCACGTGTACTCGTGGCCGCTGTCCAGGATGTACTTGAAGGTCCCCATCGTGTCGAAGCCCGGGAAGTTGGGGGAGGGCAGACGCTTGCCGGTGGCGTCGAACCACATCGAGGACGGTCCGGGGATGATGCGGATTCCGTGGTTCGGCCAGATCGGATTCCAGTTCTGGATGCCTTCGGTGTAGTGCCACATGCGGTCGCGATTGACGATGTTTCCGCCCGCGGATTCGGTGATTTCGAGCATGCGCCCGTCGACGTGCGCCGGTACTCCCGTCAGCATGTGCTTCGGAGCCGTGCCGAGTCGCTCCGGCCAATTCTTCTTCACCAGTTCGTAGTTGCCGCCGATCCCACCGGAGGTCACCACGACGGCCTGTGCGGCGAACTCGAATTCGCCGATGGGAGTGCGTGAGCTCTTCACACCGCGCAGATCACTGGAAGGTTCGAGGACGGTTCCTCGTACACCGGTGACCGCACCGTCGGTCAACACTAATTGATCCACCTGGTGGCGGTGCTTGAACGTGACCAGTCCGCGTTTCTGGGCAGCGATGACCTTGGTCAGGAAGACGTCGACGACGCCGGGTCCTGTGCCCCAGGTGAGGTGGAAGCGTGGCACCGAATTACCGTGTCCGAGAGCCATTCCGCGCCCACGCTCAGCCCAGCCTACATTGGGCATCAGGCGAAGGCCCAGATCGTGCAGGTACTGACGCTTGTCGCCGGCTGCGAACTCGACGTACGCCTTGGCCCACTGGCGAGGCCAGTGATCTTCGCGGTCGCGGTCGAATGCGGCTGTACCAATCCAGTCCTGCATAGCCAACTCGAGGGAGTCCTTGATGCCGAGTCGGCGCTGCTCGGGGCTGTTCACGAGGAAGAGTCCGCCGAGAGACCAGAATGCCTGCGCACCGAGGTTGGCTGCGTTCTCCTGTTCCACGACAAGGACTTTGCGGCCGGCGCGCGTCAGTTCGTAGGTGGCGACCAGTCCCGCCAGCCCTGCCCCGACAACGATGACGTCAGCTTGTTCGCTCACGACAGCTCCTCTTCCGATTGGTTGTTCTGGATTATTTCGCTGTAGGACAGCAGAATTCGAGTGAAGATATCGCGGCGCAACGCGAAGGCTGCGTTGGTGTCGGTATCGACGAGGCACTGCACGCTGGTGCCGTCGTGAACGGCGACCAGCGCCCGTCCCAACGACGTAGGGTCACCGACGATTTTTCGCCCGACATCGCTGAGTGCGGCCTGCACGATGGGAAGCAGCGTTCGAAGGATTGCGTCTTCGCGATCGGCGAGGGCTTTGCGAAGTGCCGGGTTGCGGAGAGCGTGGGCAGTGAATTCGGCGTTGATCCGGTACCACTGCGGGTCGACCGGAACCACTGCCACGATCCGGGCAACGGCGGCATGGATGTCGACGGTGTTGCCGGCGGTGATCGATTCCGTCGCCAACCGCAGATCGGCGAGCATTGCTGCAGATCGCTGCTCCCACATCGCGAAGAACAATTCGTCGAGGGAATCGAAGTTGGAGTAGAACGCGCCTCTCGAGTATCCGCCGCGTTCGCAGATCTGCTCGACGGTGGCATGTCCGAACCCGGATTCGGAGAAGACGTCTGCGGCCGCATCCAGAAGGCGCTGCCGGGTCTGAACACGGCGTTTGGTGACACGCTTGGCCGGCGAGTTGTCCGTTCCAGTCGTCATCGGCGCCTCCGTCGGGGTGGACCCCAAACGATACACCGATGTATCCGATGCGTGATCGTATCTCGATCAGATCTTCTCGTCAGGTATTTCTATCGACATCTAGTGAGTATGCAAGAGAACGAGATATTTGTATGTCGACCGCTACAAGTGCAGATCGCGCTTCCTGATCGCCGCAGTGGCGACGACGCTGATCGCCGAGGTGGCCACCAGATATCCGCAGGCCAGCCACGGTGAACCGCCGCTGGCGCCGATCAGCGCCGTCAGAATCAGGGGAGTGACGCCGGAGGCGTAGATACCCGAGAACTGGTAGACGACCGACAACCCGGTGTACCGGATTTCGGTGGGGTAGAGGCTCGCGTAGAGCGTTCCCTGGGCGCCGTAGAACAAGGCATGAATCACTCCGAAGACCACGACCATCGCGACTCCGAAGAGCAGAAGGTTTTCGGTCCCGAATAGTGCGAAGGCGGGGAAGATCGCGAGTCCGTACGCGGCGATGCCCACGATGTAGACCCGTTGCGGGCCGAACCGATCAGTGAGTAAACCGGAGAAGGGCAACAAGATCGCCATCACGACTGCGGCGACAGTGACCACGAGGAGTACGGGGACCTTCTCGAAATGCAGAGTCTTGGTTGCATAGGTGATTGCAAAGACACCCCAGGTGTTGAAGGCCGCGCCCTCGCCCCAGCGAGACAGCATGCCCAGTAAGGTATTTCGTGCAACTCTTCCTTGGAAGACTTCCTTGAGCGGTGTGGACGAGCGTTGTTCGAGGTCCCGAACTGCCTGAAATGCCGGCGTCTCGTCGACCTTCAAACGGACCACCAGCCCCACGATCACGAGCACCAAGCTCAGAACGAAGGCTATGCGCCAGCCGAAACGGAGAAACTGTTCGTCGTCGAAGACTGTTTGAAGTAGTGCGAACATTCCTGTGCCCAAAGCCAACCCGAGAGCCAATCCGATCTGCGGGATGCTGCCGAACAGGCCACGCTTTTTCTCCGGGCTGTGCTCCACCGCCAGAAGAACGGCTCCGGCCCACTCGCCGCCGAGAGCAAATCCCTGCAGGATACGAAGCAGCAGAAGCAGAATCGGTGCAACGACTCCAATCTGAGCGGCCGTCGGAAGAACACCCATGAGCGCCGTCGCGATACCCATGATGAACATCGTGAGAGCAAGCGTCTTCTTGCGCCCGATGCGATCGCCGATGTGACCGAACACCACTCCACCGATCGGACGAACGAGAAAGCCGACCGCGAAGGTCGCAAAAGAAAGCATGGTCCCGACAAAGGAACTCTGGTTCGGGAAGAACAGTTGGTTGAAGACGAGGCTCGCGGCCGTCGCGTAGAGGAAGAAGTCGTACCACTCGACCGTCGTGCCGAGCAAGCTTGCGGCGACGACGGTTCTCAATCTGGATCGCCGCTCGTCGTCGGTCTCGTTCGAGAACGGTGAATTGTGCGCGACTTCGGCAAACGTTGTCATCGGAGCCCCCCGGGTAGCGGTGCAAATTCACGAAAGTATCGCCGTGCCTGAAAGTGGGCACCCATAGCGATCAGGGTGATTTCAACCCTGTTCTTCGAGGTGGCGTGTGGTTGTAATGACAGAAGAGTTCTACCTGTTCGTCGACGAAAGGAATCACCGTGTCACTGCGCTTCCACTGGTTCTTGCCTACTTACGGTGATTCCCGGAATCTGATGGCGGGTGGGCACGGCAGTTCGATGTCCGGTGATCGTCCGGCGACGCTGAAATACCTCAATCAGATCGGCGCGGCCGCCGAGTCGAACGGTTTCGAAGCCGTCCTCACACCCACCGGCGCCTGGTGCGAAGACGCATGGCTGACGACGGCGATGATGGTCGAGACCACCGAGACGCTCAAGTTTCTGGTTGCTCTGCGCCCGGGATTGCTCAGCCCCACGCTGGCCGCCCAGATGTCCGCGACCTTCCAATGGCAGTCGGGCGGTCGTCTGCTGCTCAACGTCGTGACCGGCGGGGAGGACCACGAGCAGCGCACTTTCGGTGACTTCCTCGACAAGAACCAGCGGTACGCACGATGCGGTGAGTTCCTCGACGTGATCCGCCAGCTGTGGTCCGGTAACGGCCCGGTTGATTTCTCCGGCGAGTACGTCAACGTGGAAAAAGCTACGCTGCAGCGCATTCCGGATCCGGTACCGCCCATCTTCTTCGGCGGATCCTCGCCGGCAGCCGGAACCGTCGCATCGCGTTACGCCGACACCTACCTCACCTGGGGTGAGACGCCGTCCGCTGTCGCTGCCAAGATCGCCTGGATCCGCGACCTCGCAGAAGTTCAAGGTCGTCACCTCGACTACGGAATCCGTTTGCACGTCATCAGCCGAGACACCTCGGAACAGGCATGGGCAGAAGCGGATCGACTGCTCAGCGCGCTCGACCCGGCGACCGTCGAGCAGGCTCAAGCGAGTCTTGCGCGATCGGGCTCCGAGGGTCAGCGTCGGATGCTCGAATTGCATGGCGGCGGTTCGGCTTACAAGCAGGGCGTCGGAGCGAGGTCGCTGGAAATTGCGCCGAACCTGTGGACCGGCGTCGGATTGGTCCGAGGGGGAGCGGGTACCGCATTGGTCGGTTCGCACCAAGAAGTGGCTGATCGGATTGCCGAGTACGCGGCGATCGGCTTGGATCACTTCGTATTGTCGGGCTATCCGCATCTCGAAGAGGCGTATCAGTTCGGTGAGGGTGTGCGTCCGATCCTCGAAAAGCGTGGATTGGTAGCACCGCACGGTTCTGCCGGCGGACCGGTGCGAACGCCCTTCGTTTCCAGTGGGAATTGAGTCGAGCAGAAACCTTTCGAAAAGGGGACGTTTGTCCCGATCTTTCGGGCACGGCCTGCCGGCGGGACAATTCAGCCATTTCGGGCGATAAGTCCGATCTAGGCTGCGCACTGTTGCCGAACTCAAGGCGCAGTACGAAAGGATCCTCGATGAATCTGGGCACGAGTGGAGTACGTCGCGTAGTGGGGACCGTGGCAGTCGCGGCTGCAACCGCAGCAGGCGTCGCGATGGTCAATCCTGCAACTGCGTCGGCCGAGGTAGTCCCGCCGGTCGTCTCGTACAAGGTGACCGGAAACGATCTGGCCCTGACGATCACGAACAACAACACGGGCATTGCCCCGTTGTGCCAGGCGTTTGTCGTCAACGCCGCGGATTCTGCTGCTGTGCTTGACGATCCGCTCAAGCTCCTCGATCCGAACCTTGTGGTGTACCCCAAGATCACCGATCCGTCCTCGTTGTTCGCCGTGGGCAAGGGGCAGACGGTCACCAATACCGTGACCGATGTTCCGGACGGAACCTACGCCGTGCTCGGTGCCTGCTCCGATCTTCTCGATCTCGAGACGTTGGGTAAGCCCGTTCCCGGCGTGCCGAGCCTCGTTGTCGTCGGCGGACCGTTCAGCGGCATCAATACCGGCAGCCTGAGCGACCTGGTCGGCAGCGGCAGCCTCGAAGGACTTTTCGGGTAGCTCACCGTCTGTCTCCCCAATTTTCCGACTGAGCGGTCAATTCTTCATGTACCTGGTGATCTGACCGACTTGCCTGGAGGTTCGGAAATGCGAAGTCGTGGATTCAAACGCGCCCTCGGAAGCGTTGCCGCGGCGTCGGCTGCCGTGGTGGGACTGGCTGTCAGCTTCCAGTTCGACTACCAAGGTGGCTCCGACTTCGAGGTAGTCGGTCCCACGTCGTAGTCGGTACAGCTCACTTGCGCGCGCGGTGGCGTCGCACCGCGTCGCGATTCGCACACGTCGGGGAGCAGTACCGCTGATTGCCGTTGCGTGAGGTGTCCGCGTAGATGTTGGTGCACTCGTCCAGGGTGCACCGACCTAATCTGTGCATTCCGCGGCCGACGAGGTGCAGCGCAGTGCCTACCGAGAAGAGGGCCTTGAGGACCTCGGCGAGCGACTGTTGCGGATCTCGATAGTGCAGATGCCAGCCGTCGTTGGCGTGATTGGTCATGCGCGGATACGCCGACGCTTGCTCGAGCATGACGTTCACCAACTCGGCGCGGGCAGCCTCGTCCGTGACGTCGACGATCTTCGACCACTCGATCAGAAGATCGAGGGTCTCGTCGAGATCTTTCTCGGCGATGGGGAAATCGAGAATGATGCCCGCGGCGACGCAGCGTTCGACCAACTCGCCCAAGGATGTGGGATGTCGATTGGCCAGGTCGGCTGCCAGCGTCACCGCATATTCACCGTAAGGGTTGAGATGCACAATGCCATTACATCATGCTTGTTGTATGAAGAAAACAGAGCTCGCGCCGATAAGTTGCATCCACCGCTGGGAGATCGAATCCCGGCATCGGACCAGCGAGGGGACGGTCACCTACCTGCGCTGCCGTTGCGGGTCGTGGCAGACCTTGCTCGCCGAATGGATGTCGGGCGGTGCAGGCTCGGCCGTCGCCGCACCGATCAAGGTCAGGTCCAGGTAATGGTCAGCTAATCGTTCCGTTTTGCCTCGGGCGGCGTGGAACGTGTTCTAGATTCAGGGTTGTATGCCTCGATATCGCGGCGCAGACTCTGAAAGGGAAGACGATGCAGTTCAACCTCGCTGATGTATTCGAAACCGTCGCCAGCTCGGTACCTGATCGCGTCGCCTTGACTTACGAGGGAGAAAACTTCTCCTACGCTCAGTTGGATGCGGAGGCTAATCGAACCGCCAACTTGCTCGCGCGAGCCGGTATCTCGCGTGGTGACCATGTGGCTCTGTTCTTGAAGAACAGCGTTGAACATGTCACGTCGATCCTCGGGTTGATCAAGATCCGCGCGGTCCCGATCAACGTGAACTACCGGTACACGCCCGCGGAACTGGAGTACATCTTCACCAACTCCGATTCGGTCGCGGTGGTCGTGGAGCTGCCCGAACATCAGCGTGTACTCTCTTCTCTCTTCGGTGCATGCCCGAAGGTGAAGACTGTGATCGTGATCGGCGAGATTGACGCCGAACTGGTTGCCGCCGCGAATGAGCACGGAGTTTCCGTGGTTTCCTTCGCCGAGGCTCACGAAATGTCACCGGTAGGGGAGTTCGATTCTCGTTCGGGCGACGACGTGTACCTGCTCTACACCGGTGGGACAACGGGATACCCGAAGGGTGTCATGTGGCGTCACGACGACTTCTTCCGTAAGCCGCTCTCCGGCGGAAATCCGTACGGCGAGGGAGCGCGAGAGGACCTCGCCGAGATAGCCAGTGCTGCAAAGGAATTTCCGGAACTCTCGTTCCTCGTTGCCGCCCCTCTGATGCATGGCGCCGCGTTGTACTCGCTGTTCACCTTCCTCACCCTCGGTGCTCGGGTTGTTCTACGACGAGAATTCGACCCGGCGAAGGTCGTCGAAGCGATCGAGAAGGACTCGGTACAGGTGATCTTGATCGTCGGCGACGGTATGGGACTGCCGTTGGTCGACGAGATGGAACGACGCAAAGACGAGGTTGATTTCAGCACCCTTTTCTCGATCACCTCGGGTGGCGCGATCTGGTCCACCAGCGTTCGGGACCGCATGCTGGCGGTGAAGCCGGACCTGCTGTTGCGGGACAACTTCGGAGCCTCGGAGTCAGGCAACGACGGCGCCTTCGCAATCGACGAGGCAGGAAATCTGCGGATGCCGCCCTCGCCGAACATGATTCTGGTCGACGAGCGTCTCGAAGAGATCCCAGCTGGCTCCGACGATGTGGGATACATCGCGCGCATCGGAAACGTTCCGCTCGGGTACTACAAGGACGAGGAGAAGACCGCCCGGACGTTCCCGACCCGCGCCGATGGCACCCGTCTTTCGGTGCTCGGCGACATGGGCAAGGTGGAAGCGGACGGCACCATTGTCTTCCTCGGCCGCGGCTCGCAGTGCATCAACACCGGCGGTGAGAAGGTTTTCGCCGAAGAGGTCGAGGCTGCCCTTCACGCACATCCGGCGATCTCCGACGCGCTTGTTGTCCCCGCACCCGACGCGCGGATGGGGCAGCAGGTTGCCGCGGTGATCGCGACCTATCCCGAGTCTCCCGAACTGACTCTCGAAGCGGTACAGGAACATTGCCGTAAGACGTTGGCCGGCTACAAGGTGCCGCGCACGATCGTGCTGGTCGATGAAGTCAAGCGAACCCCGGCGGGTAAGGCAGACTACCGCTGGGCGACGACATTGGCGTCGTCCTAGCAGTGTGGAGTGAGCGGCGACGACCTTTCATATGGATTTCACCACGACATAAGGGACGTACCGGAAAGATGGCGCAGAGTAAGTCGTTCGCGCCTTGCGTCGTCACTCCACGAAAGGGTCTTTGCACATGCTCATCATCGGAATACTTCTGTTCGGAATCGTCATCGGAGCGGGAGCCCAGTTGATTCTGGGGCAAAGGGCCGCACGCGTGGACTGGACCTTCGCGTTCATCGCCGGAATCGGCGGTTCACTGGTCGGCGGACTGCTCGTGAGTTTGATTGCAGGCGACGGAATATCATTGCGCCCGAGCGGCATCCTCGGGTCCCTCGCCGGCGCCGTCATCATCACCGCGGGCTGGCAGTGGTACCACCGGAAGAACGCAACTGCAGCCCCGCGTCGGTCCGATCGCTGATTCCGCAGTTCCGTCAGGGGACGGAAAGTGGTGAGACATGAACGAACTACTCGATGAAGTCCTCATCGGACATGGCGGAGCCGAACATTGGCAGTCCGTTTCAGCGATCACGGCACGGGGACGCCGGGGCGGTCTGTTGCCTGTCAGTTCTCCACTCAGCCAAGCCGCCGGACTTTCTCGATAACCCGGGTGAATACGTCATCGAACTCGGGCTGGGATTGCCTGCCTTGGTATCCGAGGACCACCACCGTGTACTTGTCGACTGTCGCGTACCCGAGAAGAACCTCGGTGTCGGACCAGTCCGGGTTGTCTGGATGGCTGACCTCATGCAGGATTCCGGCGTCTTCGCTGATGAGAGCCGGGGGAAGATCGAGCCGCTCCGTCTGAATCGTGCGATGGGACGTGCTGGCGAAGCTGGTTGAGGTCACGCTGTAGGACGAACACTGCCCTGTGTGCGCCTCGATCACCCGGGACACATCTGTGTCTGTTTCACTGACCAACGTCACGTACGTGCCGCCACTTGCGAGGAGTGCGCCGCTGGCAGAACCATTCTCGATCAAGCCGGCGCGGGCTTCGTCGGCGTACAGGCTCTCCTTTTCGCATTGGGCCGGATCGAACACCGGGTTCATGTCCAGTCCGATCCCGTCGCTGGGTGCGTGGATATTGAGGCTCAGGATCATCTGGTCCTCGCGATCGAGTCGCTCGACCTGGCTGCCCGCGGGCAGCTCCGATACGTCGGGCAGCAGGTCCGCTCGAGCGATGCCCGGGTCGCCTGAGGCCGTGGCTTCCGGTGTCCCGCACGCCGCGGTTCCGAGTAGTCCGACCATGACAACCGTAACTGCCCAGTTCCTTGACATTGTGTTGCCCTCAAGTCCGGTGGCAGCCATGCCCATCATCATGCCACCCGCCATCGGCGGCCGGCCGCGCCATCCGGTTGCGCAGGTGCCGAGCACTCGTTCTTCTCGTTGGCGTGGACTGTCCCAGTCGAGCACCCGACGAGGTCGATCGCACCGGCAGCGATTCCACGGGATATTTCTTCACGTTCACCTGCGGTGATGTGACCGATTCGCCGTGCTCGTGGGACCGGTCGGATACCGCCGGACTCACGCAGGAAACAACGAATTCGGGGCATCGTTACTCCGAGAACTTGCTCGATTTTCTAGCGATTCTCCGCGGCGGTGGAGATCCCAGATCAGGTTCTCCTGCTCCACAGTGAATCCCAATGTCTTGCTGCCCATCCACGCCTCCACGATCACGCATCATCTCATCAGTACTGACCATAAATCCGTCAGTTGTCAGGCGGAACGACAGTGAAGGTGAACCCTTCGGAAGTCATTGCGTTGGCTACTTCGAAGATCGAACAGAGAGCTTCGGCGGCGTCGGTCGCCAATGTTCGGGCGGCGCTGGGGGTTCGACCTCGGGCAGTCACCGCGAGCCCAGGTACGTCCGCACCCGTGATCGTCAGATCGGTCTCGTAGTCGGAAGCACTGCCACCGAGTATCTGCGCGAGTTTTTCAGCAGGAACAGGCATGCCGTCGGAGGCTTCCCGATTGCCGATGTACGTATCGCGCGGGGACCCGTCGTAGAGTCCCGTTCGATTACTACTGATGTTCGCATCGGTCAGTTGTACCTCCTTGGTCAGCTGCTTGACCGGCTTCATCGCCACCCTGTCGGAGGCTGGTCTGCGAGATCACGTCCGCTTCGCGTCGTCATGATTGCGGACGAACTTCATGAGTCGGGGAATTACCTGATCAGGTATGTGTCCCAGGATTCCGTGGCCGGTTCCGGCATAAATCTCCACCTCGGCTTCAGGTTGAAGGTCAGCTAGCCTCGCGGCCACCTGCTCGGGGTTGGAGACCACCGTCTCAGCACCGGAGATTACGAGCATGGGAACCGAAATCGACTGCACTTCTGCATCCTTGAGCATTCGTGCCCACCCGATACCGGGCCGGTAGTTCAATGCCTCTGTAGCCAAGGCGAACTCGCGATCGCCGAGGACATATCCGGGGGACAGCCAATCGTTGAGCTTGCGAATATTTTCGTCGGTGCGGCGCATGCCGGCGCGGACCATCTTCAGCAGCACACGCCACGAGGGCTTGTCGAAGACTCCGCCCGGTTCGATGAGCGTCACACTCGCCAGTCGTTCAGGAGAATGGAGTGCTACGAGAACAGCGTGCCACGCACCATGTGAGTAGCCGACCAGGTGGACTCGGTCGACGCCAAGTTCGTCCAATACCTCGCCGACCCAGGTGGCGAAGTCGGATTCCCCGGTCAATGGAGCGGTCTGGACACTGCGGCCAGCGGTGCCGATCGTGTCCAGTGCATACACGACTCGGTCTCGGCACAGATCTTCGATGACGATGTGCCATTGCAGGCAGTTGCCGCCGACCCCGTGCAGCAGGACGATCGGTGTCTCCGTGCCGGTTCCCGACTTGCGGACATGGGTTGTTCCGAACGATGTCGGCACGTCGAGTTGTGTCGACGGAACCGGCCAGGTGCTCTCCAGGTCTCGGTAGATGCGGTCGTACGCCTGCTTTGATGCCTCGTTTTTGAATCGTCCGATCTTCGGCATGAGTCTCCCTCTCGCTGCGTTTGATTTTGATGGTATGACCGTATCACTAATGCGGTACGTGCGTATCATCAATGACTCAAGGAAATCCATGCGAAAGGAAGGGATAGCCTCGTGCCGCGACTGGTCGACCACGAAGTGAGGCAACGGGAGATCACTGATGCGGTGCGGCGAGTGATTGTCGATGGTGGGCTCGCGGCGGTGACGTTTCAGTCCGTTGCTGCCGAGGCTGGGATTTCGGTGCGTCTCGTGCAGTACTACTTCGGCACGAAGCGGGAGTTCCTTCTCTCGACGCATCAAGCCGTGCGTCAGGATGCGGGTGCTCGCCTCATGCAGGAGTTGTCTGTTCTGGGCACGGAAGCGACACCCCGCGAGGTTATTTCAGCGTTCCTTGTTGGCATGCTCCCGCTCGATCAACAACGTCGAGAGGAAGCAATTGTTCTCGGAGCCTTTCACGCTGCCGCACTGACCGGACAGGGAATCGCCGCCGAGGAAACTCTAACTGCTCCACGTGAGTTGGCAGCGCTCATTTCCGGCCAGCTTCAACGGGTGACCAATCAGGACGCAGTCGTGCCGTCAATGGACCCCGACCTCGACGCCGAGCTCATTCTGGCGGCTGTCGCGGGGCTCGCCCAGGGGATGCTTCCTGGTTACGGCACAGCGGAATTGGCGGTCCAGTTGGTTGAGCGCCTCCTCGATCGCATTCTCGGGCCGACGAAACCTCAGGCCACGAATCAACCCGAGGTGGGCCGCCGTTAGGATTCCGGGATGTCTCCTGTGAACCCAGCGCTCGCCGGACGGGTGTTTCCCTCGTCTTCGTACCTTGTCGGGCGCGAGAAGATTCGCGAGTTCGCTCTGGCTGTGCGTTCGAGCAATCCCTTGCACCATGATGTCGGTGTCGCCAGGGAGGCCGGGTTCGTCGATGTCATCGCGCCGACAACATTCACAACCGTTGTCCAGCAACGAGCGATCATGGCACTGCTGCGCACGCCGGATACCGGGCTCGATCCGACTCGTGTGGTGCATACTTCCGAGAAGATCGAGCATCAGCGTCCGATAGTCGCCGGCGATGACCTGTCTACGACACTGACGATTACAGGGGTGACGGTGCGAGCAGGCAGTGCGATCGTGTCGACAGTTTCCGAGATCCACGACGCGACCGACGCTTTGGTCGCGACGGTCACCTCGACGTTGCTGGCGCGAGGAGAAGAGGCATGACCCGACCCGTACTTCCGGTTTTCGAAAACCTCGTCCTCGGTGACATAGTCGCCAAGGTCGATCTGGTTCTCACTCGAGATGACCTTGTTCGCTACGCGGGTGCCTCCGGCGACATGAACCCGATCCACTTCAACGACGCAACCGCCACTTCGGCCGGGCTACCGGGAGTTCTGGCACACGGAATGCTCACTGCCGGAATTGCTTTGCAGGCAATCGTCGACTGGGTTGGCGATCCGAGTGGTGTGATCTCGTATGAAACTCGCTTTACTCGGCCCGTCGTAGTCGATGCCGTCGATGGTGCTGATCTCTCCATCACTGCGAAGATCGCGCGGATCGACGCCACAATGCGGACAACGCGGATCGATGTCACAGTCATGCACAAGGGGCAGACGGTTCTGGGAAAGACCCAAGCGCACCTTCAGTTCCCGGGCGCCTGACAGGATTGCGTGCTGGCACTGGTCAAATCGGGACCTGCGCATTCGGGCGGGCGGTCAACCGCGTTGTGGCGCAGCGCTACCGGAACGACACCAACAGTTCGTCCGACGCTTGCAGCGGTGCGTATCCGTCGGCGATGACGCGGTGGCAGCCGTCGATCTCGACGGTGAGCAATCGTTCCTCGCTCGTAAGGCTGTCCACGTAGATCGTCGATGCCACCTCGGTGGCCACCGCGTCACAGTCTGGTGCAGGTGGGAGACCGTCGATTGGTTCCGTTGTCCACGATGTGCCGACGAATTCGGTGGAGGAGAATCGGCAGAAAATGCTGCCCGTCGGCAGCGATGTCGGCAGCGTGATACCTGCTGTCGGAGGTCTGTAAGTCGGCCAGCAATGCGACAGTTCGTAGATCTGATCGTCAGACAATGCTCTTCGGTGTTCGGTACTGCCGGCCGATGTCAGTTCCTTGATGGCAGCCAGGCCACCGGGTTTCGGTAGTCCACACGAGTCAGAGGGGTGCCCCGGCCGTGTTGCTCGGCCTCGATCGTCGACCAACCAGAAATGGTCCAGCACAGCCAGGCTGTAGTTGTCACCGCAGCCTCCGGGGAACCAAGTCTTGTGCGCGGACGAGCGGTTCAGCATTTTCACTGCCCGACTGAAATCGCCCTCCCAACGGTGAGCATAGAAGCTGACGGTTCGGTCGGCTGCCACGTTATCGCTGATATACGGGTCGCACGTGACGGCGGCGCGCACGTCAGCGTTTCGGCGTCGACTATTGCGGCAACAGGACGGTCGGGGGTGGTCACCCGCCAGATTCCGGCGACAGCGAGGATGACGATCACGACTGCGAACCAACGCCAGAGCATGAGCACACCGTATCGGTCCCGATATGCGCTGAGGCCTAGTCCTTCGTTAACGCCGAAGTGCTCTCATCCAAATTGAGTGGATCCAGGTTGCGGCTCGCAGATATGGTCCACTGGTGACGCATCCGAATGGTCGAGACGGCGGTCCGATCCTGGTGATCGGTGCCGGTGTGGTCGGCGCGTCGATCGCGTATCACCTGGCGAGCGTTGGTCTCCGAGTCATCGTGCTGGAGTACGGCTCGGTGGCAGGAGGGGTGACCGGCAACTCCTTTGCCTGGGTCGGCCTCTCGAAGAGTGCCGCAGAAACCTACTCCGATCCGTTTCGGCGAGGCGCAGCAGCGGAGTTCGACCGCCTGGAGCGCGAACTCGCCGAGCCATTCGGTTTGCGCCGCAGAGGCGCGATCACGTGGGAGCAGACGGAAGCGGAGACTCGAAAGTTCGTCGACGCGCATCGCACACTCGGTCATCCCGTCGAACTCATCGATGAAGATGAGGTCCTTGCTCGCGAGCCGGGGTTGCGCACAGCGCCCGCCGTAGCGGCATATGCGCCTGACGACGGTGGAATTGACCCGGTTGCGTTCGCCGGTTCTCTATTGCGAGGTGCCGAAGAATACGGCGCCACAGTGCATTCCAGGATTTCGGTGCTCTCACTGCTCATGGAAGGTCGGAGGGTTCGCGGTGTATTGACCACTGACGGCCCCGTCTACGGATCGACCACAATCCTCGCCGCGGGTACCGCGATCCCCGGACTCGCGGCGTCGGCGGGAGTCGACGCCGAGGTCGACGCCTCCCCGTGTTGCCTCATCAGATTCTCGACGCCGCACCCATTGGTGAACGGAATCCTCTCCACTCCGGACTTCGAGATCAGACAATTGGACGACACGACACTGATTGCGGCTGAAGATGTTCCGGTCGGGTTCTCAGGAGATACTCGTGAGCTTGCCGAGCCGACGCTGCAGGCGGTCCGCAGTCAGCTCGTGGGCGGTGACCAAATGGAACTGGTCGAGGCGGTAATCGCTGACCGTCCCATTCCGCGTGGTGGCCGCCCGCTGCTGGGCTTCGCCGAAGGCGTGCCTGGGCTCTATCTGGCCGCGGCGCATCCTGCGATCATTCTGGCCGGAGCAATTGGGGCCCACGTGGCCGGGGACTTCGCCCGAGCGTCAAGCCGGGACTGCTAGACGACGAGGCACGGCGCTTGGTTCGACGAGGTCGAGCCGGTATTGCTGTTCCTAGTTCTCTCTAGGACACGCGCTAGAGAGCGAGATATTCGTCTACTCGGCTTGTACCGTCGATGGGCATGGACCCCGTGCGCAATCCGTATGCCCCCGGTGCCGGTCAGCGACCGCCGGAACTCGCCGGGCGCGACAAGCAGATCGATGCCTTCGACGTCGTGCTCGAGCGGATTGCACGTGGCCGCCCGGAACGAAGTGTTGTCCTCACCGGATTGCGTGGCGTCGGCAAGACCGTCCTGCTCAATCAGTTGCGTTCGGCCGCGATCTCCCGCAGCTGGGGGACCGGAAAGATCGAGGCGCGCCCCGACCAGGATTTACGACGCCCACTCTCGTCGGCGCTGCACATGGCAGTCCGCGAGATCGCGGTGTCCCATCGCGATCCGGAGCGGGTCGATCAGTTCCTCGGAGTCCTCAAATCGTTTGCCCAGCGCGCCACTGCAGACAAAGGAATGCGCGAGCGTTGGCAACCGGGCATCGACGCACCTGCGATCAAAGGTCGCGCGGACAGCGGCGACATCGAGATCGACCTGGTCGAGTTGCTGCTCGACGCGTCGTCGTTGGCCAGGGATGTCGGCGTCGGGATTGCCATCTTCATCGACGAGATGCAGGACCTCGGGGCTGCGGATGTTTCGGCGATCTGCGGGGCGTGCCACGAGTTGAGTCAGGACGCGGCACCGCTGATCGTCGTCGGGGCGGGGCTTCCGCATCTGCCCGCTGTGCTGTCGGCGTCGAAAAGCTACTCGGAGCGCCTGTTCAGCTACCACCGGATCGACCGACTCGAGCGTGAAGCTACAGATCAGGCACTGATTGCACCTGCCGAGCGTGAGGACGTCGAGTTCACCGAATCCGCGCTCGACGCTCTTTACGAGGCGGCCGACGGCTACCCGTACTTCGTCCAGGCTTACGGAAAAGCCACGTGGGATGTGGCGGCATCGAGTCCGATCACGGCAGAAGACGTGCGCGTCGGCGCACCAACGGCGGAGGAAGAACTGGCTGTCGGTTTCTTCGGATCACGGTACGAAAGAGCAACGCCCGCGGAGCGCGAGTACATGCGGGCCATGGCCGATCTCGCCGGTGACGACGGACCTGTCGCGACTGCGAAGATCGCCGTCGAGCTCGGTCGTAAGCCGGCTTCCCTGTCGCCGGCACGGGACGGACTGATCAAGAAGGGCCTCATCTACTCGGCCGAACGTGGGTCCATCGGATTCACAGTCCCGCACTTCGGCCGATACCTGCGCGGACAAGCGGAGTGAACGCGCTCGAAACCGCGTGGGATCGGGTGGCGGCGCTCAGTCCCAATCCGCCGGCGTGGGTAGTTCAGCTGGCCGCGTTGATTGCCGTGATCATCGTTCTCGAGCCGCACCTGTGGCGGATCGCCCGCAACGTCGTCACCATCGCACACGAGGGTGCTCATCTGATCGTCGCCGTCCTGGTCGGTCGCCGGTTGAAAGGTCTTCGCCTGCATTCGGATACGTCGGGTGTCGCGATTTCGTCGGGAAAGCCGACCGGCTTCGGCGTCATTCTGATGACGTTCGCAGGGTACGTGGGACCGTCGATTCTCGGCCTCGGCGCTGCCGGTCTGTTGGGTGCGCAGCGCGCGGTCTCGGTGCTGTGGATCGGTGTGTTCGTGATCGCGGTGATGATGGTCCTGATCCGAAACCTCTACGGAATCTTCTCACTTGCGGTCGTGGGAGCAGTGTTGTTCGGGCTCGTCTGGTGGGGGACCCAGGAGCAGCAAGTGGCCGCAGCGTACTTCCTGACGCTCTTCCTCCTCTTTGCCGGACCGCGCCCCGTTGTGGAACTTCAACGGCAGCGGATGCGACGAGGTGGGGCACCGGACTCCGACGCCGACCAATTGGCCAGGCTCTCACCGATACCCGCGATCGTCTGGGTCGGTTTGTTTCTGCTCGTGAACGTCGCGGTGCTCGTGCTCGGCGGCTGGTGGATCCTGCGTCCGGTGGGTGGCTGAGCTCTTCTGATCCGTTGTTCCAGTCACCGTTGGCGATCGACATCTTCGTCGATGCTCCAGCCTCCTGATCTCGAACCATCTACAGGTATCTAGCTAAATCGCTAGATATCTATAGATTTCCCTCACGCCACTTCGTGCTCGCCGCCGGGGGCAACTTTCTGAAGTCCGCGATATGCGTCGCTGGCACTTTGTCGGCCGCCGATGACGGCCTCGACCTCCGCGGCAATCGGCATGTCGACGCCGTATTCGCGGGCCAGATCCATGACGGTGGGGGCGGTCTTGACGCCCTCGGCGACCTGGCCGAGCTTTGCGACAGCCTCCTCGACGGTCAGGCCCTGTGCCAGAGCCTCGCCGACACGACGGTTGCGGGAGGTCGGAGCCATGCAGGTGGCAATCAGATCGCCGACGCCCGTCAAGCCGGCAAAGGTGCGCGGGTTGGCGCCCATCGCCTCGCCGAGTCGGGTCATTTCGGCGAGGCCGCGAGCGAGCACCATCGCGCGGGTGTTGTCACCGACGCCCAGACCGTCGGCCATGCCCGAGGCGATAGCAACGATGTTTTTGAGGATGCCGCCGAGTTCACAGCCAAGCACGTCGGTGTTGCGGTAAACCCGGAAGACCGACGACGCGAACAGCGGCTGCAGCGCCGCGGCGACGCGATCGTCCTGGGTCGCCACGACCGATGCCGCCGCCATGCCGTCGGCAATCTCCTTGGCGATGTTGGGGCCCGCGAGCAGTCCGACGGGATGGCCGGGTAGGCACTCGGCGATCACTTCGGTTGGACGCTGCCGGGTGCCGGGCTCGAGTCCCTTGGACAGTGACAGCACCGGGACCCACGCCCGAACTTCGTTGGCGATCTCGGCGAGGGTGGAGCGAACGGCGTGCGATGGCACTCCGCATACGAGTACGTCCGCTTCGCGAGCGGCTTCGACCAGATCCGAGGTTGCCTTGAGTCCATTGGGAAGTTTGCGCTCACCAAGGTATTTGGAGTTGGTCCGTTGCGAATTGATCTCGTCGGCCGCTTCGGAATTTCGTGCCCACAACAGGGTGGGGGTGTTGCGGGCAGCGAGGCCGGCCACCGTGGTTCCCCACGATCCGGCACCGAGGACGACGACGCGTACCGGGCGGGCCATCAGAGTGCGCTGTTCTGCGTAGCGAGTGCTGTCATGGCGCCAAGCGTTCCACTTGCGGAGCAGTTGCGCGCCAATTCCGCCGAGTCTGTGGCTCGACTTACAGATGAGGTGGCAGCTCGGGGCTTTCGCGCATTGTTTCAACCGCTTCTGCGGATTCCGCGACTATCGAGCGCATCGCGGCTTCCGCGGCGTCGGCGTCTCCGGCCTGAATGGCTGATGCGACCACTCCGTGCAGGTGAATCGCTTCGGGGTCGGCCTCGTGGGGCATCAACGAGTGGCGAGTGCGGCCTTCGAGTATCTCGACGACGATCTGCGACATCGCACGCAGCATCGGGTTGCCGGAAGCGGCGAGCAAGGTGCGGTGAAAGTCGGAATCATGGCCGAGATATGCGTCGGTATCGGCAGCACGCGAAGTAGCCGACATGCCGATGACGGCTGCGGTGAGAGCGCCGCACTGCTCCGGTGTTGCGCGCGTTGCGGCCAGTCGGGCTGCCAGGGGTTCGATGCCGGAACGGAGTTCACTCAGGATCGAAAGCTGCTCGAACCGATCAGGACCGGCCAGTTGCCAGCGGATGACGTTGGGGTCGAGCGAGTTCCAGTGTTCGGAGCCGAGGATGGTGATTCCGACGCGTCGACGAACCGAGGCCAGTCCGAGGGATTCGAGAACGCGGACAACTTCGCGGATGACGGTTCGCGACACGTCGTAGCGCGTTGCCACCTCGTCGGCGGAGATCGTGGTTCCCGGGGCGAGCACACCACCGACTATGTCTTGGCCGAGCTGTTCCAGCATCGAGTCGTGTAACTGCTGAAACGGGACAGAAGGCATACGTAGATCGTCCCATGCGTATGGAGTAAGCCCGGTGCAAGCCGAATAAATACTACAAATTAGTGTCTGCTCTTGAAATTGTAGGTTAATTAAGGAACAGTGACCTCAATCACTCATCGGACTGGGAGTCCCTATGAACACCACAGCATTGCTGGCGGCCGAGGTCGTCCCCGCTGGTAGCGACGCACGCTTGATCATCGCTGCGGTCGCCGGCGTCGCGGTCATCATCGCGCTGATCACCTGGCTCGACCTGCACCCCTTCCTCGCACTGTCCATCGGCGCGGTGGGCGTCGGTCTGGCGGCCGGCCTCGGATCGGCCGAGTCGGTTGCGGCGTTCGCCACCGGCTTCGGGTCGACGATGGGAAGTGTCGGGATCCTGATCGGTTTCGGCGCGATGTTCGGCAAACTCCTCGCCGATTCCGGCGGTGCCGACCGAGTAGTCGACACTCTGGTCGGCCGTTCCAGCACCAAGGCGCTTCCGTGGACCATGGCTCTGGTCGGCGCGGTGATCGGTCTGCCGATGTTCTTCGAAATCGGTCTCGTCCTGTTGATGCCGGTCATCATCCTCGTCGCGCGGCGTTCCGGCTTGTCCCTGATGCGCATCGCGATCCCCACCCTCGCCGGCCTCTCGGCCATGCACGGGTTGGTTCCGCCGCACCCCGGGCCGTTGGTTGCAGTCTCGGCCTTGAACGCAAACCTCGGCCTCACCCTCGCGCTCGGTGTTCTCGTCGCGATCCCCACTGTTGTTCTCGCCGGGCCCGTCTTCAGTAAGTACGCAGCACGATGGGTCGACGTGAAGGTCCCGGATCTTTTTGTCACAGGCGAAGATCGAGGCGAAGAAGAGAAGCAGCAACGTCCCTCTTTCGCGGCTACTCTCGCAGCGATTCTCCTCCCGGTTGTTCTCATGCTGGGCAAGGCATTTGCCGACGTGATCGCTCCCGATTCCGAGGCCCTCCCCAAGTCGGTCCTCGACTTCCTCGGAACACCCGTTGTGGCTTTGGGTCTCGCGGTTCTGGTCGGGATGGTGCTTCTGGGGCGCGGCGGCGGTATGGACCGCAAGGCCATCTCGAAGTCACTCGAAAGCTCCCTGCCTCCCATCGCAGGCATTTTGTTGATCGTCGGCGCCGGTGGCGGTTTCAAGCAGGTCCTCATCGACACCGGTATCGCCGGAGTGATCGCCGACGCGATCAAGGGCAGCAGCCTTCCGGTGTTGTTCCTGGCCTGGCTGGTGGCGGTATTGATCCGTGTCGCAACGGGTTCGGCAACGGTGGCAACGGTGACTGCGTCGGGCATCCTCGCTCCGGTTGCAGCCGACCTCTCTTCCGCACACGTCTCGCTGATGGTGTTGGCGATCGGCGCAGGCTCGCTCTTCCTCTCGCACGTCAACGACGCCGGATTCTGGTTGGTGAAGGAGTATCTGGGCGTCAGCGTGGTACAGAACCTCAAGACCTGGACCGTGATGGAGTGCATCATCTCGGTGTCGGGCCTGGCCGGAGTGCTCGTGTTGAGCGCATTCATCTAGGTAGGCGAGCACATGAACAGCGAAGCGGCACAGCAGAAGCAGTATCCCGTGCTCGTCCTGATGGGTGTCTCGGGTTCGGGAAAGTCGACCGTCGGCGGCATGCTCGCAGGAGCGATGGGTTGGGACCTTCAAGAGGGCGACGATCTCCACCCGCAGGCGAACATCGACAAGATGGCGACCGGGCATCCGTTGAACGACGATGATCGCTGGCCCTGGCTCGACAAGATCGCCGTCTGGATCAAGAGTCACACCGATGCCGGTCAGCCGGGCATCGTCACGTGTTCGGCACTCAAGCGCAGTTACCGCGACGTCCTTCGCGGTGAGCACGTCGTGTTCGTGCACCTCGCCGGCTCGCGGGATCAGATCGGCCAACGGTTGACCGCTCGCCTCGATCACTACATGCCCGCCTCGCTCCTCGATTCCCAGATCTCGACGCTCGAGGCCGTCGACCCGGATGAGCAGGCCATCGTCGTCGACGTGGGTGGAAGTCCCGCCAAGATCGCGGAGGAGATCCTGCGTCGGGTGGAGACGTTCGAGTACTGAGCGGGCCAGGCGTGTGGGCACCCGCGGTTCGGGTTACGGTTCTCGGGTGACTGCTGCTGAAGAAGGCCACGACGTCGATCAATTGCGTGTCGATGCCCAAGCGCGTCTGGAAGTCGCGGTGGGTGAGGGGCGTTTGACCCTCGAGGAGTACTCGGACAAGGCGGCAGTGGTGTGGTCGCCGACCGCGGATCGGGGGCAGCTCGAGCAGATCGTGCCGTTCAGTGCGGCACCGCCTGCCGTGATGTCGCCGCCGCAAGCAACGATCGTCGGTGTCTTCGGTGACACGAAGCGCTCTGGGCGTTGGTCTTTGGCGAAAAAGACACTCGCGTTGCTGTTGTTCGGGGACGTCAAGTTCGATCTGCGGTCGGCAACCATCACAGCGTCCTCCTCGACGATCACCATCGTGTCGATCTTCGGGGACACGAGGCTGCGGGTTCCGGAGGGGGTTTCAGTCGAGTTGGGTGGCTTCGACCTTTTCGGAGATCGGGAATTCGACGGGGGTCGACAGGATCCCGGCCCAGGTGCACCGGTTATTCGTGTTGTCTCGTATTCGTTGTTCGGTGATCTCACAGTGCGCACCGGCTAGCTCGGACGTTGTAAACCGTGACCGACTTCGACTTCCACAGCGTCTGGACGCTCCCGGCCTCTGCCGACCGTGTCTACGACGTTCTCGCGGACGCCGAGAGGTATTCGCAGTGGTGGCCTCAGATACGCCGAGTCCGGACGACCGACGAGCATTCGGGCTCCATGGCCATCCGCAGCGCTGTCCCTCTGACGCTGCTGGTATTTGGGCGACGCGAGGTCGAAGACCCTGTTGCCCGCCATCTGAAAGTGCATCTCTCCGGGGCAATGACAGGGTGGAGTAGCTGGGCGGTGCGCCCCGCTGGATCTGGTTGTGTCGCCGACTTTCGGCAACAAGTAACGGTGTCCGGAGCACTTGGCCTGGCCTCGCGGATCGCGAAGCCGGTGTTCGAGTGGAATCATGAAGCGATGATGCGTGGAGGGCACCGCGGACTGACCGCGTATCTTTTCCGGCCGTGATCGCGAGCGGAACTTGCACACGCGCGAGCAATCGAGGCCTACCCGTCGTGTCATTTTGAGGCAGCGTCAGTTATCGTTCACATCAGCAGCCGACAAGTATGTGTAACTCAAATGCACAAAACGGCTTGACCTGGGAGGACGCTATGCGGACGCGAGATTCGACGGTATGGCATTGGAACGTGAGTCCGCGAGCGCGGGTTATCTTCTGCCTGACCAGGACGTTCGTGAAGCCGATGTTCACCCTCTGGCCGACCACCGAACGCGGTATCCGCCAACTCGAGCGACTCGACGCGATGGCGGACAAGCTGCCGAAGCCGAAGAACCTCGACATCGAGCCTTTCACGCTGGGCGGTGTGCCCAGCGAGAAGGTGAAGCATCCGCGCAAAGCGCAGGGCGAGTTGGCCGGCGCCACAATCCTGTACTTCCACGGCGGTGGTTTCGTCTTCTGCGGTCTGGCGACGCACCGGGCACTGTGCGGCCTGCTGTCGGCGAAGGCCGGCGTGCCGGTGATCTCCGTGCGCTACCGTCAGCTGCCGGAAGGTTCCATCGGCACCTCCGTCAAGGACGCAATGGCCGCGTACACGGCGTTGCTCGAGACAGCGGAAGACCCGAACAAGATTGTGGTTGCCGGTGATTCGGCGGGCGGATACCTGGCCATGAAGGTCGCCGAAATTGCCGCACTGCGCGGAATCACGCGGCCCGCAGCCGTGATCGGCTACTCGCCACTTCTCAACGTGAACCTTGAGGACCACGATCCCGATTTCATGAAACGTGATGCCTACCTACCGATGTCACAGGTGGAAAAGCTCAAGGACCGGTGGCTCGAAGGTCCGGACGAAATAGTCGGTGCAGAGTCTCCGATCAACGCCGATGCCAGCCTGATTCCGCCGTCGTTCCTGGTGTCCGCCGAATACGAATTGATGCGTCCGGACGTCGAGATCATGACCGAAAACCTGATCAAGGCAGGACAAGCCGTCGAAACGCACATCTGGAGTGGGCAGATCCATGCTTTCCCGGTGATCGGCAAAGCTCTTCGGGAGGGGAAGACGATCGTCGATCTCACAGTCAAGTTCCTCGAGCGAACGATGGCCTCGCAGAGCCAGATCAGTGCCTGACGCTGTTTCTCAGCCGATCGACGTGAGGGTCGCGTAGTCGTCGTTGTCGAGAACGCCGTCGACGATTGCGCGAACTTCCGACGCATGCAACGTGATCGAACCGCCGTGGTTGTCGAGGAACGCTGTGTCCGCGGCGTCTCGGCCGGTCGAGATGCGCACAAGATTGCTGCGCGGGGCCAGTTGCGTTGCATCGACCACGCGCCACACGTTGTCGATATTGGCTTCGACTACGGCGTGAAAATCCATCGGATCGCAACCCGGCGCGTAGACGGCCACCAGTCGAGCGGGAATCCCCACGGCGCGCAGCAGTGAGATGGTCAGGTGCGAGTAGTCGCGGCACACTCCGGCGCCCGCGAGCAAGGTGTCGACCGCACTGTCGGTACCGCGGCTGGTGCCGGGAACATAACTCAAATGTGTACTCACCCAGCGAGTGACTTCGAGAAGGAGTTCGGCCGGGGGAGTGGCGAGATCGAATTGCCCGGCGACAAAACCGAAGAACTTGTCCGCCTCGGCATACCGACTGGGGCGCAGATACTTCGACACGTCGTAGTCGCTGACCGACGCCGGTTCTGCGCGGCCGATGACGGTTGCGTCGTAGCTGACGATCAGTTTTCCTGGGGCACAGTCGAGCAGGTGGATGCGGGTGCCGTGTTCGGCGGTGATCTCGCGGGGTTCGAGCGGACTACCGTCATGGACGAACGACATCGTTTCCATCACTTCGACACCCGGCGCGCGCGTCACCGCGATCTTGAACTCCAGGTTGGTCGCCTCGTCGATCTCGATGTCGAGCAGGGCGGCGACGGTACGTTTCATCGGATCATCTTTACACCGAATTCGAACACCCACCACCTGGGAGGATTGTGACGTGCGGTCAGGCTTCGGGATAGTCGACGTCGACGCCGCTGCTGAGGTCGCTGCACTCCACCAACTCGACCCCGTGTTCGCGTAGGTAGGTATTGGCGCCCCCGTCCCCGGTGAGAGACTCTGCAAGCGTCGGCCAATGGTCGCGTCCGATCAGGACGGGATGGCCGGGTCTGCCGCGAAAAACAGCTCTTCGCAGTATGTTTCGTGCAGGGGTTCCCACACCCGCGATTCGCGTCACGGTGTCGGCATTCAGATCCGGGACGTCGACCAGGGAGACCGCTGCCGCATCTGCGTCGTCGATTCGCATGGCGGCCTCGAGTCCGCAGCGCAGCGAGGCGCTCATTCCGTGCTGCCAATCCGATATCACCACAACGACATCGGTGGTGGGCAGTAGTTCGACGGCGTCCTCTGCCTGAGCGCCGAGGACCACGATGACGGGTGAGAGGCCGGCAGACTGCAGTGTCGTGACCCCGTGGTGAAGCCAAGACTGACCGTCGGCGTTTGTGACGAGCGCTTTGGGTTTGCCCATGCGGGATCCGGCCCCGGCAGCCAGCAGGATCCCGCACGTCGACATGACTATGCTCCGGTGACCCGCGGGCGCAGCCACTCGATCAGATCGTTCAGAACTTCTTCCTGCTCAGGCTCGTTGAAGATCTCGTGGTACAGACCGTCGTACACCTTCAAGGTGACGTCCGAAGAGCCGGCCAGGTCTGCGACGAGCTTGCTGCCGGCGGGGTCCGTCAAACGGTCGTCCGAACCGTGTTGAAGCAGAACGGGAATGGTGAGCGAAGGGAGGCGCGCCGGGAAGCCTTCCGCAGCGGTGATCATGCCTCGTGCAATTCCGGCGGGAACCTTGCCGTGGTGTACCAGAGGGTCGGCGTTGTACTTGTCGACAACCTTCTGATCACGCGATACCGCAGCCGCTTCCAGATTCTCGACAGGCACGTCGGGGAGATATTTGCCGACGATCTTGCCCAACTGCATCACGATCTTCGGAGTGCCGGTTGCAATGATCACAGCAGGTCCGGAAAGCGCGAGCGCCTCGAGATCGGACTGATGATCGAGGGCGTAGGAAAGTGCGATCGCGCCGCCCATGCTGTGTCCGAGCAGGAACTTGTCCTTGCCGGGATGCGCCGCGGACACGATCGAGAACAAGGTGTGGACATCGTCGGTGAAGTCGGAGAATTCCTTCAGATGAACGCGCTTGCCGCCGGACCGACCGTGCCCGCGGTGGTCGGGTGCGTACACGATGAGACCGAGTTCGCCGAGCCGCGCGGCTACGTGGTCGTAGCGCCTCGCATGTTCGCCGAGCCCGTGGCAGAGGACAAGAACCCCGGTGGGTTCGCGGTCCGGAGTCCACACGTCGTAGACGATCTTGGTGCCGGCTACCCCGGTGAACGACGACTCTTCGTGCTGCATTGTTGCGCCCTCTCTGCGACCGGTTCCGGTACGCGGATTCTCACATGCTATTCGCCCCTTGCGCAGGACGCGGGTGTTCAGGGGTGAGGTCGTCGAGGAAACTTCGACACTTGTTTGTTACGGTTGGTTACATTAACTTGGGGGCGTGACCGGACAAACTGTTGATCGTTCCCACACTGCCTCCGCCACCCGCTCGCGGCGGTTGTGGCGACCCGCGGTTCGGGCATTGCTGGACGGCGCGCTGCCGCTGATCGACAAGCGGATGGCCGAATCGGTACGCCCGTTCGATCGACCGGAGATGATGCGCCCGCATCTTGCCTCGCGGAAATTTGCCTGGACGCACTACGGGATCTTCGTTCCCGAGTTGCCAGGGCCTTTTCGCTATCTCAACACCATGACGTTGATCGGCGCCACGGGGACTGTGGTGTTCGACAACGACTATCTCGCTGCACCCGACGCGCGAAACACCGCAACCGTGCTGAGTTCCACCGCTGCGCCCGGCCACCACTTCTATCGGGCGTACGATGCCGACGACGAGTGCGCTTTCGAAGAAGACGGTTCGCGAATTGCCTTCGGTGACAATCTGATCATCGAGAACAGCTATCCGAAGTTCCGTGTCACCGGGCGATACGACACTTTCGACGTGGATCTGGAGGTAGTGGCAACCGATCAAGCGTCGTGGTTCGTGCGCAATCCGGTTTACGACCATGTCAGTCTCCTGGCGCAGTGTTCGGGGACGATCTCGAGTCCGGATGGACCGGTGAGTATTTCGGCTCCGTGCACCGTTGAATATGCGCGGTGCATGACACCACAATCGTTGACTCGCCGTGCCCTCCCCGAGTCGTGGAAGCTCCCGGCCGACTTCTTCACCTATCAGATCGTTCAACTCGACGACCGGCATCAACTGTTGCTCACCGATGTTCGAGCGTCAGGGGTGACGGCGTGCAAGCTCGCCTACATTCGAACTGTGGACGGTAGCGCAAGGGTTTTCGACGACGTCGAGTTCGATGTGCTCGAGTACGCCGACACGTTGCACATCGACCCACAGGGGCGTGAGATGCGTGTGCCGCGCGTACTGCGTTGGCAGGTCCGCGATTACGGCAGGACTGTCGTGGAGTTCGAGGCGGAGATCGACTCGGAGTGGCGCTACGGTCACGGTAAGGGATACGTCGGCGCGTACACCTACCGGGGGAGTTTCGACGGTGCGTCGATCAACGGCACCGGTTACATCGAATGGGTGGACTGCGAAGTGTAAGGCCCCTAGTGTGTATCGGTGCCTTTCGTAGACCCCTCCTCGCTGACGATTCGTCCGCAGAAGATCCTTGTCGCGGGGACCTCCGGTGCCGGAAAGACGACTCTCGCCGGTCGAATCGGGCGGCTTCTCGAGATCGAACACACTGAGTTGGACTCTCTCTTCCACGGGCCCGACTGGATTCCACTCGAGAGTTTCGAAACCGAAGTACGACGCTTTTCCAGTGAGCCGGCCTGGGTGACCGAGTGGCAGTATGGTGCGGTGCGTCGGCTTCTGGCCGAGCGTGCGGACCTGATGCTGTGGTTGGATCTGCCTCGGCGGACGGTGATGCGCCAGGTCATAACACGAACCGTACGTCGGCGTCTGCAGCGAGAGGTGTTGTGGAACCGCAACATGGAGCCGCCCCTACACACCATTCTGTTCGATCCCGAACACGTGGTTCGGTGGG
The DNA here is from genome assembly GCF_030056735.1 of Rhodococcus sp. IEGM 1409. Classification (GTDB taxonomy): domain Bacteria; phylum Actinomycetota; class Actinomycetes; order Mycobacteriales; family Mycobacteriaceae; genus Rhodococcus_F. The sequence continues at coordinate 112,496 of NZ_JASHKN010000006.1, read as the reverse complement.
CCTGGCGAACCGACGGACGCAACGCCGAGCGAATGGCCACGGTCTTGGTTGAGATTCCGTCGTTGCCGATAGTTCGGCTGCGCAGTCGCCAAGAGATCGAGGCTGTGCTCGAAGTCCTCGGTCGTCTGTCCTCAGATCGTCTGAGCTAGGCGAAATCCCAGGTCGTCGATAGCAAACGTAGGATGGCTTCGCCGCCTTACGGTAGCGCCGCAACCACGTGCGCTTTCGGCCCAACTGCCGCCGCGAAAGGTCCGGTAGGTGCCGTAGACCTCGGGGTCGTAGAGATCCCAGCACCATTCCCAGACATTGCCGATCATGTCGTACAGGCCCCAGTTGTTGGGTGTCTTCGTTCCGACGGGATGCGCTCTACCCTCTGAATTGTCGCTGTACCAGGCAATCTCGTCGATCTCGCCGTAGCGGTAGCCGGAGGTGCCGGCCTTGCACGCGTACTGCCACTCCGCCTCGGTGGCGAGCCGGTAACCAGTTGCAGCCCGGTCCCACTGCGGAGAATAGGAGTCGGCGTCTTGATAACGGATCGTTCTGCTTGCATCTGGAGGTGAGTTGAATTCGGCGATCGCGGAGTTGGTCGGGGTGTCGCGGCCGACGGTGATTTCCTGGCGTGCCGGTTACGACGCGGACGGCCGCGTGGGCCTCGCGGACGATCCGCGTTCGGGCCGACCGCGCAGCCTCGATCACCGGGAGATCGTCTCCGCGACCTTGATGCCGCCGCCGAAGAAATACGGTGTCACGCAGTGGATCGTTCACCCGACGTGCCCTAGCTGCGGCACATGTCGGCGGCGCGGGGGAGATCGAGGTGCTTGCGTACCTTCGTCGTGACGGCGCGATGAGCATTGCGGAGCTGGCACGGCGTCGAGGTATTCGGCATCAGAGCATGAGCGCGATCGTGGCAACCGCGTACTCGCGTGGACTGGTAGCAAAGTTGCCCGACGCCGGCGACGCCAGGCGGGTTCTGATCGATCTGACCAAGGCGGGTATCGAACTCGTGGACAGGTAGCGGGCGGATCGGACAGCCGCGATCGAAAAGGCCGCGCGAGCAGTACTTTCCGAGGATGAGCGGGCTGTTCTCGCGCAAGTCCCTGACCTTCTCGAACGGTTGAGTAAGGAAATCGCAGGCGAACGCCCCTGATATTCAGCTTCACATACCACCGTGCCTCGCCGTCGCTCAACGTGCCGTCGGCATTGCTCTGCTCTCTGCTGATTTGTCATGTGTGCGAGAGCCACTCGACTTGCCCACACCGGCACCTGGGACAGTTCGAGAGGGCGGTCGAGGCTGGTCATGATCGAATCTCTTTCAAATTCCTTGGCAGCTTCCTAGAACAGTTCCGATATTCCTTGCGCGCTCGAATCGGCGTAGCGGTCGCGCTGCTTTACTCCGAATGGTCCGTACGGGTAGTCGTTCGACCGGGGCGCGCTGACCGAATCGAGGGACTCGGTGGCGGCAGAGTTCAGAACGAGATCGGAGGCGGCCAGGTTGCTCTCGATCTGCTGCAGAGTTCGCGCACCGATGATCGGGGCCGTCACGCCGGGACGGTTCGTGACCCAGCTCAGTGCGACCTGAGGGGGAGTTGCACCGATGTCGTCGGCGATCTGGCGGACCGCATCGAGGGTGGCCCAGTTCTGATCCTTGGCGGCGAGGTCGCCGAAGATGTGGTCGTTCATCGGATTCCCCGCCCCCGCACGGGTATCGCTTGCCGCCTTCACTCCCTTTTCGTACTTGCCGCTGAGGAATCCCGCAGCTAGCGGTGACCACGGGAGGATTCCGACGTTGTTGTGGAGTGCAGCCGGGCCGATTTCGAACTCGATCTCACGAGATACGAGGCTGTACTGCGGTTGTATGGTGACAGGCACCTGAACACCCATCGCTTTCGAAGTGGTGAGCGTGAGTTGCATCTGCCAGCCGGTGAAGTTCGACAGGCCGATGTAGTTGATCTTCCCGGCCCGTACGGCGTCGTCGAGGAAGTTGAGTGTCTCCTCGATCGGTGTCAGCGGGTCCCAACCGTGCAGCTGATAGAGATCCACGTTCTCACGGCCGAGTCGACGAAGCGAAGAAGTGAGGGCCCGGTCCAGATTGCGGCGGGATGATCCGACGTCATTGACGTCAGGGCCGGTTCCGAAGCGGGCCTTGGTGGCGAGAACGACCCGCGAGGTGACATTGTCCGGGCGGCTTGAGAACCAACGGCCGATGATCTCTTCGGATACACCGGCACCGTAGACATTCGATGTGTCGACGAGGTTGCCGTCAGCGGCGACGAATCGGTCCAGGATCGCGAACGCGTCGCTCACCTCGGTTTCGGTGCCGAACCCCATCGTGCCGAGGGCGAGGTTCGAGACGCTGATGCCGGTTCCTGGCAGGGTGCGGTATTTCATTTCCGAATCTCCATTCGTTACGAGAAGGTTGCCTATTCCTACGCTTGGGATGTGGGCATGTTCCATAGTTCGGCGACTGATGCGCGGCGGGGACGGGTCACCATGTAAGCGATGCTGTCGGCGATGTCTCCAGGCTGCAGCGGCTCGGGGATAGCATCGGAGGCTGCGAGCTCGTTCTTGATGGTGTCGTTGTTGTGCGAGACGAGTTCTGTATCCACAGCTCCTGGCTTGAGGACGCCGACGCCGGACGTGCTTTTTGGTGACTTCCTGCCGCAGCGCTTCGGTGAAACCGTTCACCCCGAACTTGGTCATGTTGTAGACGCCGAAGTTCGCTGACGCCTGTCGGCCCGCGGTGGAGGAGATGTTGACGATGTCGGCGACCCCACGGAGGTTGTCCTCTGCGGCGGTCAGCAGGTGCGGCAGGGCCGTGTTGGTCATGTAGAGCAGGCCCTTCTGATTGACGGCGATCGTTCGCTCTCACTCATCGACATCGGCGCCCCCGTCGGCTTCGATTTCGGCGACGAGGGTGTCGAGGCGGTCTTTGCGGCGGGCGATGACCGCGACGATGGCGACGGTTCCGGTCAACTGTGCATCCGCTGGAAGTGTTTCCTTTGCTGCTTGAATCGGTTCGTGCTTGCTTGTGCCTTGCAAGGCATTGGGCAACAGAGTGTTAGGCGGCTTCGATGCGCATGTCGATGTCGTCGGGCAGGCTTTCGAAAATGTTGAGGTCGGAGGTGATCTCGCCCATCTTCGTCAGGGTCGGGACGGAGCTGGTTGCCTCGTAGATGATGGTGATGCTGTCCATCGGGTTGTAGTAGACGAGGTCGCCGGGCTGCACGTCTGTGTAGAACGGGCCGGTCTCCGTCATCGGTGCGGGCAGTTCGGTGATGTATTCGATGCTTCCGTTGCGGTACCAGGGCAACGTCACAGGCAGGGTAGCTGCGAAGTCCCGCGAGACCTGGCTGTCGTTCAAGGTCGCGGTAATGACCTCATCACCGGCGGTGATGGTTATCTGCATACCATCCGTCGATGCGTCCTCGCCGGCGGCCGATGCGGACGAGGACGGCGATGCTGCGGTGGTGTCGTCGGGCGTGGGTGACGAGCATGCAGAGAGGGCAACCGCGGCGGTCGCGGCGAGGGCGATCAGAGTAAGCGATTTTTTCACGGTTGTTTTCTCGTTTCTAGTCGTTGTCGATGTTCATCAAGGAGGACAGTTCGCGGTGTGCTTTTACCTGGGAGAGCAGTAGGTGTGCTTTGTGCTCGACGCCGTCGACGACGTCCGCTCCGGCTACGAACCGCAGCGGTGGTGTATCGAGGGCTGAGATGGTGACGAGGGCTGCGCCGAGTTTGGCGGGGTCGCCACCTTGTTTGCCGTTCATGCTTTTCCACGCTGTGATGGTTTTTTCGGTGCGGTCGGCGTAGTCCGGGATGGACAGCTCGGGCCAGATGGAGGAGGCGCCCTCGACGAGTAGTTCGGTGCGGAAGAAGCCGGGCTCGACGATAGTGGTGTGGATGCCGTATGGCGCTACGTCGTACTGGAGTGATTCCATCCAGCCTTCGAGGGCGAACTTCGACGCGGCGTACGCGGCACAGAATTCTTGGCCGATGATGCCGGCGGCGGACGTAATGGTGATCACGTGGCCAGCTCGCTGGGTGCGCATGATGGGGAGGATCGCGCGGGTGACGTTGAGGGGGCCGAAGAAGTTGGTTTCCATTTGCTTACGAATCTGTTGGTCGCTGATCTCTTCGAAGTAGCCGGCGTAGAAGTTCCCGGCATTGTTGACCAGTACGTCGATGCTTCCGAATCGTTCGGTGGCTGCTTCGGCGGCGATGATCGATGCGGCGGGGTCGGTGATATCGAGGGAGAGAGCGAGGAGGTTGTCGTGTTCGCCGAGCGCTGTGGTGACTTTTGCGGCGTCGCGGGCGGTGGCGACGACGCGGTGTCCGGCGGACAGTGCGGCTGTAGCGAGGTCGACGCCCATGCCGCGGGCTGCTCCGGTGATGAACCAGACGTTGCTGCTCATGGTGATGGCCTTTCGGAAGAAATTTTGGTGACAGCTCCGGGGAACGGAGGCATGATTCGATTCAAGCCGCCTTCCCGTGTCATAGCGTGTCCCTGTCTAGAGGTGCCCTGGCAGAGACCCGCTAGGCGTGATGTGCGGGGGTAGTTTCGTTGTCATGGGTAATCACGACGGCATTGGTGACTTTCTTGTGACCCGGCGCGCGAAATTGACTCCGGGCGATGTGGGTTTGCCTGACTTCGGTGGTCGTCGGCGGGTGGCCGGGTTGCGCCGTGAGGAAGTCGCGATGGTCGCGGGCATCAGCCCGGAGTATTACAAGCGGTTGGAACGCGGCAGGGTGAATGGTGTGTCCGAGGCAGTTTTGGATGGCATCAGCCGTGCCTTGAAGTTGGACGAGGCCGAGCATGCCCACCTGTTCGACCTTGTGCGGGTCGCGAACGCCGGCGCTCACCCTCGGCGCCGAACCGCGGCCCGTAAACCGCAGGTGAGCGTGAGTATGCAGCAGACTATCGATGCGATGTCGACCGTACCGGTGTTCGTGCAGAACGGCCGACTCGATGCCGTCGCGACGAATCGGCTGGGCCGTGCATTGTTTGCTCCGATGTTCGATGACGCGCAGTTGCCGGTGAACGCTGCCCGCTTCGTTTTCTTGGATCGTCGTGCTCAGGATTTCTATCGGGATTGGGAGGCGAACACGCGTCAGATCGTGGCGTTGCTGCGTGCCGAAGCCGGCCGTGCTCCTTATGACCGTCAGTTGAGCGACTTGGTTGGTGAGCTCTCGACCCGCAGTGATCTGTTCCGGAAGCTGTGGGGCGCGCATGATGTGCGGGAACATCGCACTGGAATCAAGAGCGTGCATCACCCGGTGGTCGGTGATCTGGATTTGAGGTTCCAGGGAATGGACTTGTCATCCGACCGCGGCCTTCAGATGTTGGTGTTCTCGGCCGAACCCGGATCGGCCTCCCACAACGGTCTTCAGCTGCTATCGAGTTGGGTCGCCCCGATGAGCAACCCCGCGGACACAGACACTTCAGAATCCGCCGAGTCACCGGTATCGAGACAGCGCGAGTAAACCTGGTATGACCGATCAGGTGAACTGGAAAATCTTGCAATGGCTGGCGAAAAGTACACGGATCAGCAGAAGAAAGAATTCTTCCGGCACCCTCGCAGATCTGGTGTTGAAGGGAAAGTACGCCGCCTTGGGTTGTCCGAAGCCAGACCGGACACCATCCGGGTGCGCTCACACTGTGCACCCGCTGGCGGCACTGCAGACCGAGTACTGATTGTGGACCCGCGATCCCCAGGCTGAGCTGCCGTTGCCGTTGCGCGAGCTAGGATCCGGCTTCCTGAACGGCTAGATCCGAACGGTGAACGATCTCGTCGCCCTCGCATGGTTTGCCGATCCAAGGTGAGGACATCGCCTCCATCCAAGCACGAAACGTCTGGCGCAAGTGGAGGAGAACACCGCGGCAGACGCCGTCGAATTGACTGCCGATCAAGAACCACTGAACAACCCTGATATCAGCAGTGGGTGCCCGCCACAACGACGTGAACATGACCAGAATTGAGAACTGGCAGATGAGCAGGAAGGGTGGAAGATGAACGGTCACAAGGGTAGTGGCGATCGAGGCGACGATTCGGATGGAAAGATCGACCGCACCACCCTTTTGATCTTCGTGCCGATCATCGCACTGATCGTCGTCTTGACCTATCTGGAATCGCTTTAGCAACAACATTTTTGGGTGGTCCGTGCATCGGATCCGACTATCTTTGCCAGTTTCTCACGAATGCCGTTGTTCTGTAAGCCACCCTGCACATAAGTTATGCCGAAACAGTGGTTTGCTGGGCAGTCACATTTGATGCCGGGAACTGAAAGTGAACTTCTTGCTCGACAAGGTGCAAGCGAACCCGACGTTTTCGTCGTCATTGGCGCATGACGACGTTAGATCCGCGTACGAGAGGTATAGCGAAATGGATAGACACATGTATGCGCTGCGACGAAGGAGGCATTGGGAATGGATCAGATCGGGGACATGAATTCGACGCATAAGGAGGAACAACCTTCATCCGGCTTTGCTCTGGTAGGTGCTGCGGCGTTCGGTGTGGAGCCGCCCCTACTCACCATTCTGTTCGATCCGGATCATGTGGTTCGGTGGGCCTGGCGAACCGACGGACGCAACGCCGAGCGAATGGCCACGGTTCTTGTCGATGTGCCGTCGTTGCCGATAGTTCGGCTGCGCAGTCGCCAAGAGATCGAGGCTGTGCTCGAAGTCCTCGGCCGTCTGTCCTCAGATCGTCTGAGCTAGGCGAAATCCCAGGTCGTCGATAGCAAACGTAGGATGGCTTCGCCGCCTTACGGTAGCGCCGCAACCACGTGCGCTTTCGGCCCAACTGCCGCCGCGAAAGATCCGGTACGCGCCGTAGACCTCGGGGTCGTAGATATCCCAGCACCATTCCCAGACATTGCCGATCATGTCGTACAGGCCCCAGTTGTTGGGTGTCTTCGTTCCGACGGGATGCGCTCTACCCTCTGAATTGTCGCTGTACCAGGCAATCTCGTCGATCTCGCCGTAGCGGTAGCCGGAGGTGCCGGCCTTGCACGCGTACTGCCACTCCGCCTCGGTGGCGAGCCGGTAACCAGTTGCAGCCCGGTCCCACTGCGGAGAATCGGTGTCGACGTCCTGATATGCGGGCGTCAGACCGTCCGCGACGGACAGTGTGTTGCAGGTTGCGATGACGTCTTGCCAGGAAAGATCGACTGCGGGCTTGCTCGAATCGGCCGACGAATCACCGAGAAGCAGTGCCCGGGTCGTGAGATGGCGCGCGAGGCGGAAGGATTCGACTCTCGAGGTCCACGCAGTGCCCTTGCGGTCGTCCCGAAGATGCACTTCGCCGGCAGGGATCTCGATCATCAGCTCCGCTGCTCCGGTCATACGTCCATCATCGCAGAACGGTAGTTGCTCACCCGGGGAGACGCTCGAACGCAGCCTGCGGATCAAGGCCGGTGCGCATGCGCCATGCGGTCAGCGCAAGCCCGAGACACACCACCTGTGCCGGATCATCGAGAGAAACTCCCATCAGCTTTTCGATACGAGTCAATCGGGCATAGAGCGACTGGCGCCTGATCCCGAGCAAATCCGCGGTTCTCGCCTTGCCGCCCCGATGTGCGAGGTATGCATCGAGGGTTCGAACAAGATCTGCGGAATGTGCTGTGTCGTAGGCGATCAGCGAACCAAGTTGCTCCGTGACGAACGAGGACAGGGAAGCGGGTGTCGTGCCGGCGGCGAGCAGTCGTTGGACTCCGACGTCTCTCGCGAGGATCACGCCGGTTCGGGTGCCGAAACGCCGCGCGATCTGGACGACCTCGCGAGCCTGAGCGACTGCCGCCCCGACGCCGGACAGATCTTCGACCGGTGTCGCGACTCCGAGCGTGCGTACTGCGGAACCGCCGGGTCCGCGGCGTAGCAGCTCGTCGGCTTCGGTGAATGCCGTCCGAACTCGTGCGGGGGATGCGGCCGACCACCCGTGTGCGAGCACGATGACGTGATTCGCGGCAGTCCCGACCACACAGGAGCCGAGCACGGCCCGCACAGCGTTGCGCACTGGGTCCGCGAGCTCTCGAACCGGCGTTTGTCGATCGACGTCGACAGCGGCGACGAGGACATGTTGGCCCCCCGAAAGCGGCGTCCACCCGGCAGCTGTCAGTCGCTCGGACAAGTCGCCGTGCGATGCGAGCACTCCGCCAACCACGTCTGTGATCACCGACTGGGCGAGTGACTGACTGGGGCCGACATCGCCGTGGCGACCGAGTTCCAGAGCCACCGCCACGGCGGCGCAGTTGGCGACGGCGGTTCGGCGTGTGGTTGCCCGTCCGCTCAGGACGAGTCGACCGAGCGAGTTCGTCGGCCCGCGCACGTCGTGGATCGTCCGTTCGGTCTCGGACCGTTCTGCGTCGGTTGCGCTGCGCTCGACGGTTCTGCCATCAGCGTCGAGGAGATCGACACCGCACCCTGCGAGTCGTGACACCTTGTTGAGTAGTGCAGTCATGCCTTGGCCTGCCACCACGATCCCCAGAAGTTCTTGCCAGACAGGCTCGCCGGCTCGCGCCGAACCGAGCGTGCGGCGGAGTATGAGGTCGTGAAAGTCTTCGACCATCCGCTCGAAGGGCACTACTGCGTGCAGTGCCAGGAACGCGAGCCCGCGTCGGCGCGAAGCTTCGACGAGCTCGGGAGGGGCGGTGAGGAACGAGCGGCCGACTTCCATCGCGAGAGCGACGCATCCCGCGTCCGCCAATTGGTCGATGTAGGCGGTGAGTTGCTCGGGGGATCGCCCGTGGAGGCCGAGGCCCGTTGTCAGAAGGACCTCGCCTCCGGACAACAGCCCGCCCATCTCGTATACCTCGGACGAATGGACCCAGCGGACCACCGCGGTGTCGACGTCGCCCGCGAGCACTTCGATTGCCGCGGCCTTGAACGAGGGCATCGCAAGAACTTGTCGCAGAGTAGGCAGCATTTCTTCATCGTCCGCCAAGGGGGCACTCCGTCATAGAGCTAGTTCTGCCGAACTGACAGGTTGTCCCTTGTCGGGGTACTACGACCGTGGTCGGATTGTGACACGAGCCACATTCAAGGATTTTGGCCAGACTCCAGGAGCGCACATGAACCACCCGGCAGACACCGATGAGTATTTCCTCGGACTAGCGATCGAACAGGCGAAGATCGGTTGGGAGGAGGGCGGCGTGCCGATCGGCGCGGCACTGATTCATCGCGGCGAGGTGCTTGCAGTCGGACGCAACCGTCGGGTCCAGATGAACAGCGCCATCCGTCATGGGGAGACCGACTGCATCGAGCGAGCCGGTCGGCTACCGGCATCGGTGTATCGCGAGTGTGTCCTCTACACGACTTTGTCGCCGTGCTTCATGTGCGCCGGAACTGCTCGTCTGTACGAGATCCCTCGAATCGTAGTCGGCGAGAATCGCTCCTTCGAGTCGTCGGAAGAATGGTTGCGTAGCAGCGGGATTCAGGTCGACGTCGTCGACGACGCGGAGTGCGTGGCATTGATGGACCGCATGCTGACCGAGCGCCCGAGCCTGTGGCTCGAAGACATCGGCGAAGTTGTATGAGCAGCGCCGTCGAACCTGCTACGGTCGCAGGCGATTCGGAGAGTGCAGGCCACCCGGTCGATCCGGATTATCCCGTTACGCCGGTTCCGCTTCATGCACGAAAGCCCTTCTTCTCGCTCGCGGTGGTGTTGTTGGGGTTCACCATCTTCACGCCGACGATGTTGGCCGGAGCAGCGCTCGGTACCGCGTTCTCGTTCTGGAAACTGATGGTGGTGATCGCCGCCGGATCCGCCATCTTGGGGGTGTACGTCGCCATGATGGGGTTCGTCGGAGCCCGAACCGGACTGACAACAGTTGTGATGGCGCGCTACAGTTTCGGCACTCGCGGGTCCAAGCTCGCTTCGATCCTGCTGGGCGGTACGCAGATCGGCTGGTACGGAGTGATCATCGGAACGATCGGCGATCTCACCGCGCAGGCATTGGGCTGGGATTCCTATCTCGCTCGGGCGTCGGTGATGATTGCGGCGAGCATCTTGATGTGCATCACCGCCTGCTATGGCTACCGCGGGATGTATTGGGTCTCGCTAGTCTCGACGCCCTTGATCCTGGCGTTGGCCTGCTGGGTCGTGTTCCGGTCCCTCGAAGAAGTCGGTGGATTCTCCGGCCTGGTCTCGGTTCAACCCGCGACGACCATGACGATCGCGCTCGCGATCACCACGGTGGTCGGCACGTTTGTATCGGCGGGAACGCAAGCGCCCAACTGGACCAGATTTGCCCGTTCCGGATCACAAGCGGTGTGGGCCTGCGTTATCGGGTTCCTCCTCGGCAACGGATTGATGATCCTGTTCGGCGCGATCGGAGCGATCACGTTCCACGAGGGTGACTTCGTGTTGATTCTCTACAACCTCGGGCTTGTCGGCTGGGGTCTGGTCTTGCTGTTCGGGAATCTCTGGAAGAGCAACGCCGACACCGCATACGCCTTCGGGGTGGCCGGTGCCGAATTGTTCAGAAAACCCCGCAAGACTCCGTTCGTCATCGGTGGGTGCGTGATCGGCACTGCACTCGCTCTGACCGGTGTGCACAACCATCTCGTCGACTACCTGAGCCTGCTCGGAACATTCATCCCGCCGTTGGGCGGCGTGATCATCGCTGATTTCCTGTGCCGGTGGCGGCGCGGCATTCCCGAGGATTACACCCCGCGGCCGGTGCACTGGCGCAACCTCGCCGTTTATGCCGCCGCAGCTTTCCTCGCTTGGCTTTCAGGTGAGTTCGAGGTGGGAATCCCGCCGCTGATCGGGATCGTCGTAGCCATTGCGCTGACGATGTTCCTGCACAGGGTTTTTGGTGGTACCTCCACCAATCGGGAGGTCTCGACCTCCACCGTCTGAATCACGCTTCGGACACCAGCGAGCCCCCGGCGGTAACGACCGCGCCGGGGGCTCGTGTAATTGGTGGAAAAGGCCGATGACTGCAGACGATTCCGTCTCGTCCGTCATCGCAGAACAGGCAGGTAGGGTGCCTCGATACCCTGCTCTTCGAACGCAGTCAGTGCCGAGCGCGCAAACGCGCGCTGGACCGCCCATTGGCGCCCAGGCTTCACCTGCGCCGTCACTCGGATGGTAATCGCCTCGGCAGTAACCGAATTGACTCCCAGCATCTCCGGCTTTTCGATCATGTCCGCCCTGATCGGTTCGGACTCTGCAGCCTCGAGGACAGCTCGTGTCGCCACCTCGCACGCTTTGTGCACATTCGCGTTGTGGGCGATCGGGAGATCGAGAACCGCAGTGGCGTAACCCTGACTCATGTTGCCGACTCGCAGGATTTCACCGTTGCGGCAGTACCACAAGGTGCCGTTGACATCTCGAATCGTGGTGACACGCAAGCCCACTGTTTCGACGGTGCCGACCGCGTCACCGAGATCGACGACGTCGCCGACACCGTACTGATCCTCGAGCAGCATGAAGATGCCGGAGAGGAAGTCACGCACCAGATTTTGTGCACCGAAACCGATGGCAAGACCGATGACTCCGGCGGATGCGATGAACGGCGCGACGTTGATCCCGAGAATGCCGAGGATCTGCAGCACACACCAGACAAGGATGACGATGGACACCGTCGATTTGAGTACCGAACCGATGGTCCGCGCCCGCTGCGATCTGCGCTCGTTCACCTTGGCGTTCGGAGACTTGCGAGGCTTCGACATTCGATCGATCCCGCGGATCAGCGCGAAGCGCAGCACTACCGCGAGCGCGACGTAGATCGCGATCTCGACAGGTCGGTGAATCAGCCAGTCTCGGTTGGTGTCGGTCAGTTCCCATGCTTGTATTTCGGAAATCATCCCCATGCAGTCTACGGATTCCGGCCGATTCGGGCATCGGTGCAGGGCAGGCGGTCCAAAGCCGAACAGGCAGCTAGGCTTACGACATGGCTGCGTTCACTGGCATACCCGTTGCTGCACTCGATTTCTACGAAGACCTAGAGGCCGACAACAGCAAGACCTGGTGGGCAGCGCACAAGGAGACGTACGACGAGGTGGTTCGTCGTCCGATGGCGTCGTTGACCGCGGCGTTGGAAGACGAATTCGGCACGGCCAAGCTCTTTCGGCCATATCGTGACGTTCGATTCTCGAAGGACAAGATTCCGTACAAGACGCATCAGGGCGCGTTTGTCGGTCTCGCTGAGAGCTGTGGCTACTACGTGCAGATCGACGCGGCAGGGTTGATGGTGGCCGGCGGGTTCTACGCCAGCAGTTCGGAGACTATCGCGCGTTATCGTGCGGCTGTCGACGACGATGTTCGGGGAGCGGAGCTCGAGAAGATCCTGGCCTCCGTCGAGAAGGCCGGATTCACGATCGGCGGCGACAAGCTCAAGACGGCGCCTCGCGGGTACACGGTGGACCACCCGCGAATCGAGTTGCTGCGTCACAAGTCGCTGACCGCTGGTCGTACTTACCCGAGCCCGCCGTGGCTGGACAGCGCCAGGACATTGAAGGAAGTTCGCACGGCGTGGCGCGCACTGACGCCTTTGGTCGAGTGGTCGGGGCAGGTGCTCGGACCGAACTGACCGTTCGACAAAAAGTGTGACGCAGCCGTAGGAGAGTTCACCTCGAGTTCACCGAAACTCGAGACGCCTGGGGCTACCGTGATGTGTGTAACCCAAAGTTTCGGCCCCGCTTCGAGTCGCAGCGCCGCAGTTCGAAGCCATTTTCTCTCGATCGACATCGTGAACTACCCGTGTCAGTGGAGACCATCATGGCTATGTTTCTCGCACTCGTCCTGATCATCTCGGTTCTCGGAATCGTCGGCACCTACCTCGCGTTCAGTGCGGTCTACTTCGTCGAGATGCGCAAGCTCGACAAGTAGGGGGCTCGATTTGGCCTGATTCGACTATTTCTGGGCCGATCGCGACGACCCTCCCTGCGTACGCTGTTAGGGCATCCTTATCCGCTCGCAACAGTGGATGATTCATTTCTTCTGGAGGTTCGACACGCATGCCCGCTCAATCCACGCTCTTGCTTCCCGAGGGTTACTCCGACAACCGCCTCGTCTCGGACCTCACTCGTCGGCAATTCGGCTTCGGCGCCGGTATCGCCGGGCTGGGCGCGTTCCTGGCGGCGTGCGGTGACAGTGGAAGCAGTTCGGGTGAGTCCGAAATGCGTTCCGTGACGACACCTCTCGGAACTTACGACATTCCTGTCAATCCGAAGCGAGTGGTGGCAATCGATTCGAGGCTCGATCTCGAACCTGCTGTAGCGCTGGAACTTCCGCTCGTCGGCTACACGTACGCCCAGGCGACGCCGTGGGTGCCGATCGATTCGTCGGTACCGTTCCTGTCGGAGATCCCCAATCGCGAGCAGATTTTGGCGCTCGAACCCGACCTGATCGTGTGCCTCAACTACGAGAGCGAGTGGTGGCCGATGGCCGAGATGTCTACCATCGCACCGGTTCTGACGACAGAGTTCACCGACGACTGGCGTACCAACCTCTCGCGGCTGTCGGGCTGGCTCGGTCGAACAGCCACACTCGACCGATTGACGCTCGACTACGACAATCTGATTTCCGACATCCGCAGTCGTCATGCCGAGAAGATCGCGTCCAAGACCGTCGCAAGTGTCTCCTTCATGCCAGACACGAACACGCTGTACGTCACGAGCATCCGTACGTCCGAGAAGGGCGACAAGCCCAGCGACATGACGCTCGGCGACATCGGTGGTAAAACTGCCATTTCGGAAGGGCTTGATCCCGAGGGCGGCGTCAGCCTCGAGGGCCTCGACGTGCTGGCCGGCGTCGACGGCTTCATGATCACCGAAAGCGAGGACAGTGCGGCGTACCAGGCATTGGTGGCGAGCAAGCTGTGGCAGCGGCTCCCGGCAGTGCAGGCGGGCAACGTCACCAGTCTGGGCGGCTCCACGTTCTACGGTTCGATCTACACGATTTCCTACGTGGCGCAGGGTTGGGATGCCCTCTACAACAAAATCAGCTGAAAGCGTGCCGACTCGACCGATGATTTTCGGTAGCGCGGGCGGTCTAATCAGGTAGGCGTTGACCAGACCTGAGGAGATCGACGTGAAAACAGAGCAATCCCCAGAGCTAGTGCGATCCCGCGACGGTACGACCATCGCGTACGAACGCTCCGGTGCCGGACCAGCAGTGGTCCTGGTCGCCGGAGCGTTCTGTGACCGAGGATGGTTCGATTCTCTCGCTGCGGAGTTGGCGGCGGACTTCACGGTGTATTCGTACGACAGGCGCGGACGCGGGGACAGCGGTGACAGTCACGCGTTCTCGATCGACGACGAGGTGGAGGATTTGCGAGCAGTCGTCGCAGCCATCGTTGAAACGCCGCTGGTCTACGGATTGTCGTCGGGTGCTGCGCTGGCATTGGAAGCCGCTGCCCAGACTGTTCCGATGCGTAAGCTCGCCGTCTACGAGGCGCCGTACATGGACGACGACCAGCGGGACGAAACTGCCCAAAGTGATCTGGAGCGGTTGATTGCGGCCGGCGACAGGGAGGGTGCTGTGACCCGTTTTCTGGACCTGACCGGCGCGTCTCCGGAGATGGTCGCCGAGATCAAGCGGAGTCCCGATTGGCCCGAAATGTGCGCTATCGCGCACACCTTGCCCTATGACGTCGCCGTCTGTGATCACGGCTGTGAGTCGCTCGACTGGCTGGCCTCGATTACCGTCCCCACGTTGGTTATGTACGGCGGTGACAGTGGGCAATGGGCACCTGCTTCGGCGACGCGAATTGCCGCAAAAGTCTCGGGGACAAAGACTTTGGAGATCCCTGGCCAGGGTCACGGCGCCGCTGATGGCGCCATTCTCCCGGCTCTGCGTGAATTCTTTTCCGGTTAGTCGCTTGGCGCCGGCGAAAACGCCCGTCAACCTAGGGTTGACGTTTTCGTATGCGTCAACCTAGGGTTGACGCATGAGTAAACCAGTGGAAATGACCAACAAGGTCCGACTCGACGACCTCATCGACGCGATCAAAAAGGTGCACACCGACGCGCTCGACCAACTGTCCGACGCCGTGATCGCCGCTGATCATCTCGGTGAAGTTGCAGATCACCTGATCGGCCACTTCGTCGATCAGGCGCGCAGGTCGGGAGCTTCGTGGACGGAGATCGGCGCGAGCATGGGTGTCTCGAAGCAGGCTGCGCAGAAGCGTTTTGTTCCCAAGGCGCAGAGTGATCAGAAGCCGATGGATCCGAACGAAGGGTTCAACCGGTTCACTCCCCGGGCGAAGAACGTCGTCGTGGCCTCGCAGAACGAAGCCCGCGCTGCCGGTAATGCAGAGATTCAGCCTGAGCACCTGCTCCTGGGGCTTGTCGAGGAGCCTGCCGGGTTGGCTGCAAAGGCGATTGTCGCCCAGGGGGTGGAGCTTGGCTCCGTTCGGGCCGCGGTGGCAGGCGTACTACCGGCCCCGACTTCCGAACTGCCGGAACTCATCCCGTACGACGCTCGTGCGCGCAAGGTTTTGGAACTGACGTTCCGTGAGGCTCTTCGCCTGGGGCACAACTACATCGGAACCGAGCACATCCTGCTCGCACTACTCGAACTCGAAGACGGATCAGGTGTTCTGGCTGATCTCGGAATCTCGAAATCGGTTGCGGAGTCGTACATCGTGGGAGCTTTGGCCGTCATTCAGGATCAGTGATTCATCTGTGAGCCTGACGCAGAAGAGGGCCGCACCCTTGCGGGTACGGCCCTCTTCTTGTGTCACTGATTAGACAGCGCGCACATTGGTGGCCTGAGGACCCTTCTGGCCCTGGCCAACCTCGAACTCCACACGCTGGTTCTCGTCGAGCGACTTGTAGCCGTTGCCCGAGATTTCAGAGTAATGAACGAACACGTCCGGTGTTCCGTCGTCGGGAGCGATGAAACCAAAGCCCTTTTCGCCGTTGAACCACTTCACGATGCCCTGTGCCATACCGATACTCCCTACAAACTCGATCCGGGCCCTCACATCGAAGTCCCGATCTCGATATGTCTATCCTCCCATGCCGCGCAAGTCGAACGGTGGGCGACGTGCAGAAGCGAGTTGTCAGGGGCCGACGAGGAGGATGGGATACCGATCTTCGGCACTTGTCTGATCAATCCGCCGAAGGCCCCGATTCGTGGCTCGCATGCCGGTCTGCGGCCATAGACCAGCGCGAAGACGCCCGCTCGCTCGAGCGCAGCTGCGTTCTCGCGCTCCAATCGCTCGAAGTCGACAACGTAGGGACCCCATGCGAGCTGAGGGTGGGCTAACCTCTCATTCGCTGTGCCCTCGGCGCGCGCAGCAGACGCCGAGAAGGAGAGAGTGCGCACATGTACGGAACGATTCGCGAATCACCCAAGACTGCTGAACTTGTGGATCAGCTCAGTCGTCGTGGGTTCTTCGGCGTCGGCGCAGCGGCAGCGGCGGCCATCCTTGCGGGTTGTTCCATGTCGTCAGACGCTGCAGACGCTGCAGACGCTGCAGACGCCGGCGAGCAACGCCAGGTGATCAACGCGCTCGGGACCACGACGATCTCGGGGAAACCGGAAAGGATCGTTGTCGCCAGCGACTTCACGGATCTCGAATTCCTCCTGTCCCTTGGCGTTCACCCGGTCGCCTACGGCAATACGGGAGCGTGGGACCGCGGCGTTCTGCCCTGGCAGAGTGCCGCTGGAATAGCCGATCTCGAAAGCTTCGACACCGCAGGCGAGATCAACCCGGAAATCATCGCGCGGTACTCGCCGGACCTCATCATCGGAATGAAGACTTATCTCGAACCGGCGGCTGAGAAGCTCAGTCGGATCGCGCCGGTCGTGGCGTTGGACTGGACCACTTCGTGGCGTGATGGCATCGCCACGGTCGCGCAGGCCGCTTTTGTCGACGAGGCCGCTACTGCAGCGATCGCCCGGACCGACGCTCTGATCGCCGACACCGCCGCTTCGCTGAACGGTTTGGGTGGCAAGGCGATCATGATCGGCTCGATGTACGGCGACCAGTTGTATGTGCAAGGGGATGCCAGTGCGCCCGGAGTTCTGCTGCGCGAACTCGGACTCAATTATCGCGGATACAACGCCGATCAAATGGCTGCTCTGTCGATGGAGCAGGCCGGAGTACTCGCGCCCGCAGACATTCTGCTCAGCCTCGCGTCTGATCCGGAGGCGACGGCGAGGTTGGAGAACTTCGCAGTCTTCCAGAACCTCCCCGCGGTGAAGGCGCGAGCCTACGCGCCTGTCGAACTTCTGCTCTCGAATGCCTTCGTCGACAATTTCGGTCCACTGAGCGCCCCGTACGCATTGCCTCAACTCGCGGAGCTCTTGACCGGACTTGCGGCCGGTCAGGGAAAACAGCTCGCCTGAGCTCGCTTCCGGGCGTATGGACGCTGCGTCGGCCTAGCATCGAGGCATGGTGGACATAGATCTGACGGGCCGCGCCGCAGTAGTCGGCGGATCGCAACCGCTGCGAGCGATACTCGAAACACCCACTACCCCCGGCCCGTGGCCGGGGGTAGTGATGATTCACGAGGCCTTCGGGCTCGAAGAGGTAATGCAGCGGCAAGCCAAGCGACTGGCCGCAGCGGGGTTCTTGACGCTCGCTGTCGACCTGTACAGCGCGGGTGGGGCGAAGCGGTGCCTCGTGCCCACCATGACGTCGATGCTTCGAGGGCACGGCAAGGCGTTCACCGACATCGAAGTCGCTCGCAGTTGGCTGGTGGAATCCCCGGACTGCACCGGAAAGATCGGTGTCATCGGATTCTGCATGGGTGGCGGCTTCGCGATGGTCAGCGCCGGAGATTTCGACGCCGCCTCGGTCAACTACGGCCAGCTTCCGCGCAAACTCGATGAAGCCGTGGTGGATTCGTGCCCGATCGTCGGGAGCTTCGGAGGTAAGGATTTCTCGCTCCGGGGCGCGGCAGCGAAACTGGAGACAGCGCTGAACAATGCCGGTATCGCGAACGACGTCAAGGAGTACCCCACCGCCGGCCACGCGTTCCTCAACGACGCGGAGGCCGGCCCCAAGGTACTTCGTCCGTTGGAGCGAATCCTCGGAATCGGTCCCGATCCTGTTGCAGCGCAAGATGCTTGGAAGCGAATCGACTCGTTCTTCGAGCGTCACCTGGCATGATCAGCGACTGGTTCTCTCGCCTCCGTTGACTGCCAATACCTGACCGGTGATCTGCCGGGCACCCGGTGAGGCCAGGAAGTGGACGGCCGCCGCGATGTCGTCCGGTGTTCCGGCGCGCTTGGTGCTGGTGGATTCGATCAACATCGCGCGACGATCGTCCGTCAGAAAGTCTCGGAAGAACTCGGTGTCAGCGATGTAACCGGGGGAGACGATGTTCGCCGTGATGCCTTTGGGGCCCAGTTCGGCGGCCAGATCGATATTCCACGTCGCAACTGCGGCTTTGGCGGCGCCATACGCGCCCGCGCCCTTGTCGGCGGCTATCGATCCGATGGTGATGACGGCACCGCCGCTGGGGATTCGATCGCGAACTGCGGCTGTGGTCAAAACCGCCGAGATGAGATTGGAATCCAGATTGGCACGCCACGCGGCGGCCAGGGATTCCAGATCTGACGGTGCTTCGCGGTCGAAGTCCGTGTTGCCGCCGGCGCAGTGCACGACGACGTCGATGGTTCCCGGAAGCGAATCCTGCAGCCGCTTCAGGTCTTTCGGGTCGGAATTGTCGCACGTCACGGCGTGCACCTTGAAGCCCAACTCCTCGGCGGTCTTTTCGAGTGTTTCCGTGCGTCGGCCGGTGACAAATACTGTGTCTCCGTCTCGGGTGAACGCTTCCGCTACTGCGCGCCCGATCCCTGTTCCGCCGCCGGTTACCAGAACTGTGCGTGTCATGCCTACCTCCGTGAGCTACGTTTAGACCTATACGGAGAACGTATCATTTAGATCTAAACGAGGTGTGTAGTGGTGGGCGAATACAACCCGGACGACGCGGTGGACGCGGTTGCGTTGGCCTGGCTTCGCGAAAGGCCAGGCACGCCCGTAGAAGGTATCGGCATCGTGACCAGGCTGTGGATGTGCGCCAAGCTGCTGGGTGAGGATCGCCGACGGGTACTCGCCTCGGCCGGTGCGGACACAGCGACACTGGATCTACTCAGTGTCCTGCGGCGATCCGGCGAGCCGTATCAATTGACGACTCGCCAGATCACCGAGCAGACCGGAGTCACTGCCGGTGCGATCTCGCAGCGACTCGCGCGCGCGGAAAACGCGGGTCTGGTGGAGAGATCTCCCGCCGCGGAAGGGTCACGAATTGTGCTCGTGACACTCACTGTCGCCGGCCACGAACTGGTGGAGCAATTGGTGGACCGAGTTCTCGGCCGTGAAGCCGAACTGACGTCGATTCTTTCCGAGCAGCAGCAGGCCGAACTCACCGACCTGTTGCGTGTCTTTCTCGACGGTCTACGAGGCCAACTCGGAGACCCCGGCGTTGCACACGTCGGAGCTTGATCAGGACAGGTGCTCGAAGACCGCAGCCAAGCCCTGCCCGCCGCCGATGCACATCGTCTCGAGGCCGTAACGCGCTTCGCGACGGTCCATCTCGCGCAACAGGGTGGCCAGGATTCGTCCACCCGTGGCGCCGACCGGATGGCCGAGGGAGATGCCGGAGCCGTTGGGGTTGATGCGCGGATCGTCGGCCTCGAGTTTCCAGTTCTGCAGGACGGCAAGTGCCTGTGCGGCAAAGGCTTCGTTGAGTTCGATGACATCCATGTCCGCCAGGGTCAGCCCGAGGCGGCCGAGTGCCTTCTCCGACGCCGGGACGGGGCCGATGCCCATGGTTCGCGGCGGAACTCCTGCGACGCTCCAACTCGCCAGGCGTGCGAGTGGTCGCAGTCCGAGAGCACGGGCCTTGTCTGCAGTGGTGACGATCGCCAGCGCTGCGCCGTCGTTCTGACCGCTGGCATTACCTGCGGTCACGGTGGAGTCGGGGTCGATCTTTCCGCGCATGGGCCGAAGGCGCGCAAGCGATTCCATCGAGGTGTCGGCGCGCGGATGCTCGTCGGTGTCGACGAGCAGGGCCTCACCCTTGCTCTGCGGAACGGATACCGGAACGATTTCCTCGGCGAAGACGCCGTTCTTCTGTGCGGCAATGGCACGCTGATGCGACTGTACCGCGAGTGCGTCCTGATCCTCGCGGCTGATGGAGAACTCGGCGCGCAGGTTCTCTGCCGTTTCGATCATTCCGCCGGGGACCGGGAAGTCGCGTCCACCGGCCGTGACGCGGGCGCGAGCGAGACGATCGCTGAGTGCAACACCTTCACCCTTGACGCCCCAACGCATTCCGGTTGCGTAGAACTCGGCCTGGCTCATCGACTCGGCACCGCCGGCGAGGACCAGATCACTGGCACCGGACTGAACCTGCATGACGGCCTGGATGATTGCCTGCAATCCC
Organism: Rhodococcus sp. IEGM 1409; assembly: GCF_030056735.1. Classification (GTDB taxonomy): domain Bacteria; phylum Actinomycetota; class Actinomycetes; order Mycobacteriales; family Mycobacteriaceae; genus Rhodococcus_F. The sequence continues at coordinate 92,146 of NZ_JASHKN010000006.1, read as the reverse complement.
GACCCGCACCGGCGATCCACCTGCATGCCAGGAACGTCCACGCCCAGACCGGCGTTCAGCGCCGCGATGCGCCCGATCGCGGGAGCCTCACCGTTCGGCGAGGCCTGGCCGAGGATGACGTCGTCGATCTCTGCGCCGGAAATGCCGGTACGCGTGACGAGTTCGGTGATCAGCGTCGAGGCGAGATCCTCCGGGGCGACGTCGCGGAATACACCGCCGAAGCGGCCTACGGGGGTGCGGAGCGGTTCACAGATGACAACGTCAGGCATTGGTTCTTCCTTGGGTATGCTCGGTCAGCGAGTGACAGCCGAGTGATTGTTGGACGACTGAGTGCGTCCGAGATCGACGGAGATGGCGTCTGCGGTGGCGACTGCGGCCGGAACCAGTTCACCGCGAACAGCTTCAGCGCTGTAGCGGGCGGCTTGGGTGGAGATGTTGACGGCCGCGACCACGTCACCGGTTGCGTCCCGGATGGGTGCGGCGAGCGAGCGCAGACCCTCTTCGAGTTCCTGATCGACTATCGCGAATCCGTCGGCGCGAATCTTCTCGAGTTCGGAACGCAGTCCGTCGGCGGTGGAGATGGTTTTGCCGGTCAGGCGGGCGAAGGACACTCGAGCGAGATAGGCGCCCAGTGCGTCGTCGGGTAGGCCTGCGAGCAGGACCCTGCCCATGGACGTCGCATAGGCGGGAAAGCGAGTGCCGATGGTGATGGAAACCGTCATGATGCGGCTGACCGGAACACGGGCCACGTATACGACGTCGTCACCGTCGAGGATCGACACTGACGTGGATTCACGAACCTTGGCGGACAAGGCTTCCAGATGTGGCCCGGCGATCTCGGGAAGAGACAGGCTGGAGAGGTAGCTGTAGCCGAGTTCGAGGACGCGCGGCGTCAACCAGAACACCGAACCGTCAGTACGTACGTATTCGAGTTCGACGAGTGTGAGTAGGAAGCGGCGAGCAGTCGCACGGGTGAGATCGGTGTGCCTGGCAACCTCGCTGAGGCTGCGACGTGGGTGTTCACCGTCGAAAGCCTTGATGACGGAAAGCCCACGGGCCAGCGACTGCACGTAGTCCGGGGACGGTCCCGGCGCTTGCTCGCTGCTGTTCTCACTCATGTTGTCTCGTTCTCCTCAGGTTCGGCCGAGAGGTCCGCGAGTGCTTGCTTTCCCAGCGCAAAAGCCAAGTTGCTGTTCGGCACACCCGCATAGACCGCGGTATGGAGAAATACTTCCACGAGTTCGTCGGGATCGATCCCGGCACGCAGCGCAGCGCGAATGTGCATGTCGAGTTCGTGTTCGTTGCCGACGGCGGTGAGGATCGCGAGAGTGAGGAGTCTGCGGGTGTGGTGATCGAGGCCGGGGCGTGACCAGATGTCGCCCCACGCCGTACGAGTGATGAAGTCCTGGAACGGGGCCGTGAACTCGGTGGCACCGGCGATGGAACGGTCGACGTGGGCGTCGCCGAGTACCTCGCGCCGTACGGTCATGCCTGCTGACACCGCGGCGCTACGTTGGGCAACTGCCGATGTGTGCGAGGCAATATGCGTAGCAAGTAGTTTGGTGACGCGCCCGGCCTGCTCGACGTTGGCGAGGTGTGCACCGGGATCAACGACGTGCAGTACCGCATCGGCGATACCGTCGGCGATTGCACTCAACGTCACCGGAGGTGTCGACGGATCCTGCTCGCCTGCGATGAGGAGCGTCGGAGCGACGATGCGGGCCAGGTCGGCGCGGCCGTCCCACACCGAAAGTGCCTCGCAGCAGGCGGCATAGCCCTCGTCAGGTGTGGCTTCGACCATCGCGACATGGCGGGCGACTAGTTCCGGATCGTTTTCGGCCAGTCCCGGCGTGAACCAGCGTGCGACCACAGCGGCCGCGATGGATGCAATACCGTCTGCACGGACAGCCTGGGCGCGATCGATCCACGGCTGAGCCGGGGCGAACTGCGAGGACGTACACATCAAGGTCAACGTCTCGACGCGGGTGGGGAGGTGCGCGGCGATCCACTGGCTGACGGCGCCGCCGAGGGAGAGCCCGACCAGATGAACGGATTCGAGTTCGAGCGAATCGAGGAGAGCGATGACATCGCCGGCGAGATCGGCGATGGAGTAGGGGCCCGCGGGAACCGGCGACTTGCCGTGACCGCGATGGTCGACGGCGATGACGCGGTACCGATTCGACAGCGCGTGAATCTGCGGCTGCCACATGGACAGATCGGATCCGAGTGAACCCAGGAGAACTACTGCGGGAGCATCAGGATTGCCGGTCTGTTGAAAGTTGAGCGCGACGCTCATCGAGATCCTCCTGTAGGGCGTTCGGCGAGGGCGCGGTCGACCAGATCGGGGGCGTGGCCCAGATAGTGTGCGGGGTCGAGTAGTTCGGAGATCTCCGCTTCGCTCAGGTGCTCGGCGATGGCGGGATCACGATCCAACCTGATTCCGGAAGTGGCTGCTGCTGTGACGATGTCGCGTGCCCGATCGGTGTGCGCGGACAGGGCCTTGGTGACACGCTCGGCGAGAATCAGGCCGCCGGTGATGTCGAGATTGCGGGCCATCGACTCGGTGTGTACTTGCAGACCGGTGAGGCTGACGGAAAGCTGGTGCGCTGCTCCGCCTGCCAGACGCAGGAGATCGGTGACGGTTTCCCACTCGGCGTGCCAGGGGCCTGCAGCGCGAGCGAATTCGTGATCCATGTTCGAGAGGGCTGTAGCGACCAGTGCGGGAGCACGTCGCGCTGCTGCGCGGGCGGTGATGGCCGCTACGGGATTCTGCTTGTGCGGCATGGCCGATGAGCCGCCCGGAGCGTTTTCGGCAACCTCGGACAGTTCGGTGGACGCCATGACGGTGATGTCGGTGGCGGGCTTGGATACAGCGCCGGCGACGATACCGAGGGTAGTCGCGAGTTCTGCGATGGTCACGCGGTCGGTGTGCCAGGGAGCAACCTGCCTGGCGAGTCCGAGTTCGTCGGCCAGTGCATCGGCGATCCTGAGTCCGTCGGGATACAGGGCAGCGAGTGTGCCTGCGGCACCGCCGAACTGAACCGGCAACGTGGACAGCACGATCTCGAGGCGAATCGCGGCGGCGTCGAGTGCCGTGAACCAACTGGAGGCCAAGAGACCGAACGTGGTCGGAAGTGCCTGTTGGCCCAGGGTTCTCGCGACCATCGGGGTCGATCGATGGATGCGAGCGAGGTGGGCGGCGGAATCGGCGGCACGTGTCAGGTCGGCCAGAACCACCGCGCCCGCACGCCGCGTCAACAGCATGAGGGCACAGTCCATGATGTCCTGGCTGGTGGCTCCCGGATGTACCACGGAGGCCGGCACACCTTCCTGTCCCACCCTTTCGCGAAGCATCTTCACCAACGGGATGACAGGATTTCCACTGGCCGCCGACGCCCGGCCGAGCGCCACGATGTCCAGACCACCCGGTTGTGAGAGTTCGGCCGCAGCAGCCGCCACCGCGGCGCAATGTTTCCCGTCCGCCAATCCGACTGTGGACATCGCGCAGCTCAGTGCAGCTTCCACGTCGAGCAACGCGGTGACCCACGCCTGGTCGGACAGGTGTTCCGCTACTCGGGTGGCCCCGAACACCGGATCGAACAGTGCACCGCGAGTGGGCATGTGTACTCCTCTTACAGCTCGAAGAAGGGCGTCTCGACGCCGTTCGCGTCCTCGTCCTGAACATAGACCGTCCAGGAGTACCCACCGTCGACCTTGGTTGCAACCAACTTCGCGCGTTCGGTTTCGCTCAGTGACGACAGGACCGGATCTGTTGCCTGTGCGTCGGCGTCCTCGGGGAAGTACAAGCGGGTGACCAGGCGGTCGAGCATGCCGCGCGCAAATACCGACACGTTGACGTGTGGGGCTTCGCTCACGTCAGCTTCGGTGGGCAGCGCACCGGGCTTGACCGTGTGGACCAGTGCGGTGCCCGTGGGATCCGCTGCGCTGCGGGCGAATCCGCGAAAACCGGCCGGAGTGAGGTCCACTGCGCCGCGGGGATCGTCCGGATGGTTGAAGCGTCCGAGGGTATCGGCCTGCCACGTTTCGATCATCGCGTCGGCGACGGGTGTACGGGCGCCGTCGATCACCGTGATGGCCAGCGTGATTCGTCCGGGGGCGTCGGTCGGGGCGGCGTCGGGGCCGTCCGTCCAGGGGAGGCCGATGTGCCAGTACGGACCGACGGTCTGAGAGGGCGTGACACCGAAGGGGGCGGTGGTGAAGTCGCCGGGGACGACGGGGTAACGCGGGGCGAGCGAAGCGACGGGGGATGTGGCCGGGGCGAGCGAAGCGACGGGGGATGTGGCCGGGGTGAGCTTTTCAGTCATCGTGGTCTTCCTCGTTCTCGAATACGGAGGCATTACGGCCGCGCAGGACGATGTCGAAGCGGAACCCGAGAGCCCAGTTGGGGACTGTGGCGTCGTAGTCGAAGACGCTGACCATGCGGTGACGTGCTGCTTCGGGTACCGCGTTGTAGATCGGGTCCTGGAAGAACATCGGATCGTCGGGGAAGTACATTTGCGTCACCAGGCGCTGCGTGAATGCCGTGCCGAACAGCGAGAAATGGATGTGTGCCGGTCGCCATGCGTTGTCGTGGTTCATCCACGGGTAGGCGCCCGGCTTGATCGTGGTGAAGCTGTAGTGGCCGTTCGCGTCGCTCACGCAGCGACCGAGCCCGTTGAAGAACGGGTCCAGCGGTGCGGGCCAGTTGTCGCCGGTGTGGCGGTAGCGTCCACCGGCGTTGGCCTGCCACACCTCGAGCAGTGTGTGGGGGACCGGCTTTCCGTCGCCGTCGAGAACACGGCCGTGGACAACGATGCGCTGTCCCTGTGCTTCGCCGCCGTTGGCAATGGTCAGGTCGTTTTCGCCGGCTCCGACACGGTCCTCGCCGAATACCGGCCCGGTGAGCTCCGTGAGGCGCTGGGGGAGCAGCTTCAGCGGTTGCTTCGGGTGGCGAAGTGAAGTGGTCTTGTAGTCCGCGAAATCGGCCGGGGCGTTGACGCCAGCCGGCCGCTGGTACCTCGGCGGTAGATGCAGCATAGGGAACCTCGTCGTTCGGTTACGTGAAGGTGTTCGCAATGTGTACATGTGTTGCGCTCTGCGAACAGGATAGTTCGTAGATGTGACCCAGGCAATGCCGGGGACGAAAAATGTTCGGGATGCGCACGAGGGTTCACAATACGTACGCCTCACGCTACTGTGATCGACATGATGGACAAAGTCATTCCCACTGCTGCCGAGGCCGTCGCCGACGTGCCGGACGGCGTCACGATCGCTGTCGGAGGTTTCGGACTCGTCGGCGTGCCGGAGATCCTCATCGATGCGCTCCTCAAGCAGGGCGCCACCTCACTCGAAACGGTGAGCAACAACTGCGGCACCGACGGGTTCGGGCTCGGAGTACTTCTGGAGAAGGGACGGATCCGCCGTACTGTCAGCTCGTACGTCGGCTCCAACAAGGAGTTCGCGCGTCAGTACCTTTCCGGTGAACTCGAAGTCGAACTGACGCCGCAGGGCACGCTCGCCGAGCGCATGCGCGCCGGGGGAGCGGGCATCCCCGCGTTCTTCACCCCGGCCGGCGTCGGCACCCAGGTTGCCGACGGTGGCCTGCCACTGCGTTACGACGGCAATGGCGGCATCGCAGTTGCCAGTCCGCCCAAGGAAACTCGCGAATTCGACGGCGTCACCTACGTGATGGAGCGCGGCATCGTCGCCGACTACGCACTTGTTCATGCTTGGAAGGGCGACCGGCACGGCAACCTCGTCTATCGCGCGAGTACCCAGAACTTCAATCCGGCTGCAGCAACGTCGGGTCGCATCACCATCGCGCAGGTCGAGCACCTCGTCGAGCCAGGCGAGCTCGATCCAGCCGAGATTCACACGCCCGGCATTCACGTTCAGCGCGTTGTCCACGTCGGCCCGGTGACGGTCGGCATCGAGAATCGGACGGTACGAGCATGACTTCTGTACTACCCACCAAACTCACCCGCGAAGAGATGGCGGCTCGCGTCGCGCGCGAACTCGAGGACGGGCAGTACGTGAACCTCGGCATCGGTATGCCGACGCTGGTTCCGAACTACCTCCCGACAGATATCACCGTCGTATTGCACTCGGAGAACGGCGTTCTGGGCGTGGGGCCGTACCCCACCGAGGACGAACTCGATCCCGAGCTGATCAATGCAGGCAAGGAGACCATCACCGTTCTCCCCGGTGCTTCGTTCTTCGACTCCTCCGCGTCGTTCGGCATGATCCGCGGCGGCCAGGTCGACGTTGCCGTGCTCGGTGCCATGCAGGTCAGTGCCACCGGGGATCTTGCGAACTGGATGATCCCCGGCCACATGGTCAAAGGCATGGGTGGCGCGATGGATCTGGTCCACGGCGCAAAGCGCGTCATCGTGATGATGGAGCACGTCTCGAAGAAGGGTGAGCACAAGATCGTCGAGGAGTGCTCACTTCCGTTGACCGGTAAGGGCTGCGTGCAGCGAATCATCACCGACATGGCCGTGATCGACGTGACTGTCGACGGTCTCCGTCTGGTGGAGACGGCGCCGGGCATCAGCGTCGACGACGTGGTTGCTGCCACCGGCGCGAAACTGATTATTTGACAGGTTGTTTCATCTCGGTACTCAGCCGCCGGGTCGTGACTTTCAACCGACCCGGCGGCTGCTTTACGCGCCGTCGTCGTTCAGTTCGCTCTCGACCGGAATCCAGAGTTCGAACCGTGCGACGGTGAAATTGTCGTTGTACTCGGTACGCATTATCTCGGGACCAGGCACGGAGCGAAAAGGGTTGGCCGGGAACCATTCCGTGTAGATATCTCGCCACAGATACTGCACAGACTCGATTGCCGATCCGTCGGCGGTGAACACGGCCCACGTGTGTGCGTCGACCGAAAGCGCGTCGAAGCCCGAGGGCGAGGTTTTGCCGGTGACCACTCCCAGGTAGTAATCCAGTTCTGTGCCTTCAGTTCTGGGATGCGCCAAATTGTCGACAACACTGACGATTCCCTCCGGTTCTTGATCGGACAGCTCGCGCAACCCTCGCAGCGCGACCTTGTCCACGGTGCGGGTGAAATCTTCGATGGCAGAATTGGGACCTTCGTGAACCAGCGGTACCCGGGTTTTGAATCCGACTACCGTCAAGGCAGGTTTGTCCACAAGCATGTAGTCCATCGGTGTGGCTCCTTCCAACGTCAAGTGAATGACAAGTTTCGGTTGTGATTTGAGAACGGCGGGAGCGCGTTTGACTGCGCCGGGACTCACTCCGTGAAATGTGGTGAACGCTCGTGTGAAGGCTTCCGCGGACGAGTACCCGTACTTCACGGCTGTCTCCAAGACTCCTGACCTGCTGACGGACAACTCGGCACCGGCCAGGGTCAGTCGACGTCGACGGATGTACTCCGACACGGGAATGCCGGCGAGGGCCGAGAACATCCTTCGAAAGTGATATTCCGAGGTGGTTGCCAGCCTTGCCATCTCGGCTGTGTCGATCTCGCCGCTCAGATTGCCTTCGATGTACTCGAGCGCGCGGTTCAGTCCGTCGATCATCGTGTCTTCCTGTTCACGGATTTCACGCTACGCAGATCACCTCGTTCGTACCCGACTATCCGTGCCCGAAAAAGTCGGGCAGGAAATGCATCTGGACAACTCAGTTAATCGTGATTATCTTGAATCGAACATTGATGGTTGACCAGGAGGCACAGTGAGCACCCGTTTTCCGCAGGCTGAATTGACCGAGGTGCCCGAGGACATCGCCACCAAGATTCTCGAGATCCAGGAGAAGTCGGGGTTCGTGCCCAATGTCTTCCTGATGTTCGCGCGGCGCCCAGCTGAGTTCCGGGCATTCTTCGCGTACCACGACGCGATCATGCTCAAGGAAGATTCCGCGCTCACCAAGGGTGATCGGGAAATGATCGTCACCACGATCTCTGCGGCCAACAAATGTACGTACTGCGTTGTCGCGCACGGCGCGATTCTGCGTATTTACGAGAAGAAGCCGCTGGTTGCCGATCAAGTTGCGGTCAACTATCGCACCGCAGAGATCTCCGATCGTCAGCGCGCGATGCTCGACTTCGCCACCAAGGTGAACTCCGCCTCGCACGAAATCGCCGACGCCGACTTCGACGCTCTCCGTGAGCACGGCTTCGGTAACGAGGACGCGTGGGACATTGCGGCGATCACTGCATTCTTCGGCCTCAGCAACCGAATGGCGAGTTTTTCCGGCATGCTGCCCAATCCGGAGTTCTACCTGATGGGGCGCGTTCCGCGGTCCTGATTCCTGCGCATCGAACACAAGCTCCCAACTTTTCGGACCGACCGGTCGTAACGCCTGGAACTCAGCCGACGAAGTAAAGGCTGTCCACGCCGGAATTGTCGTCTTCGTGAAGAAGGCCGAAAGGTTGAGCGCTATGTCGGAGAAGTCCATCGCCCATTCTCGGAGGGTCCGCTCTGCGGCCGCCGGTGCCGTACTCGCTCTCGGATTGGCGGTGGGCGGCACGGGAATTGCATCGGCAGAGCCGGAAACCGTGTGTACCCCGAGCGCGGATCCGCTTGTGACCTGCGGCGAGGAAGAAGTAGTTCCCACCACCGACGCCGACGCGGCGACAAGCACCGAGACCGCGCCCGAGAAGGCCGAAGCCGGCGCTGCAGAAGCAGGTACTGCCGGAACCGCAGGGACGGACGCCGCAGCACTGGCGGAAGCCGAAGCAAAAGCGAAAGCCGCAGCCGACGCCGCAGCGAAGGCCGCCGAAGCAGCCGCGACGGCAGGGGTCGACTCGTCAGAAGCGACAGACACTTCGGTGAAGGCGACCGAGGCAATGACTCAGGCGAGCGTCGAGGCAACCAAGGCGGCAGTCGAGTCGACCCAGGCCAAGGCAGAGGCCGGGGCTGCAGAACAGTCTGCCAAGGAAGCCGAAGAGGCAGCCAAGGTTGCGGCGTCCGCGGCGGCCGATGCCAAAGAGGTAGCAAAAACAGCTCAGGCAGAAGCTGACGCCGCCGCAGCCAAGGCTGCGGAACTCGAGGAAGCAGCGAAGGCCGCCGGTTCGGGGGCCAAGACCGAAGAGGCCGCAAAGGCGCGCGCCGAGGCTGATGCTCTGCAGGCCAAAGCCGATGACGCGAAGGCTGCCGCGGATGCGAACGCCAAACTGGTCGATGACAAGAACAAGGAAGCAGAGGAAGCTCTCAAGAACTGGGACTTCGCGAAGGCGTTCGCTGCAAAGGCCGAAGCGCTGGCAGCAGCGTGGAATGCCAAGCAGCTTGCAGTCACCGTGAGGGAGACTCAGAAGGTGGCCACCGCCGCCGAAACCACGGCCAAGGCAGCTGAGTCCGCGGCAGCCACCGAGGTAGAAGCTGCCACCGCCGCCCGTAAGGCCGCAGACGAAGCGGCTGCTACTGCGGCTTCTGCACAGAAGGACGCCGACGCTGCGGCGAAGGCTGCGCAGACGGCCCAGGCCGAAGCCGACGCTGCGGGCGAGTCGGCCACCGACAAGCGAGCAATCGCCGACGAGAAGGCTGCCGAGGCTGCCAAGAAGGCCGAAGCTGCTGAAGCGGCGAGCAAGAAGGCGCAAGACCTCTACCTGGCCGCCGAAGACGCGAAGGCCGCAGCAGACGCCGCAGCTGCAAAGGCCAAGGAAGCTCAGGCCGCTGCGGCAGCCGCAAAGGCCGAAGCGGATGCAGCGCAGAAGATCGTCGACGAGCTCAAGGCCAAGGGCGAGAAGGAGATCGACAACGGAACAGGCGTCGGCGGTGAAGTGATCATCGGTGAGCACACAGACGACGGTTCCGGAGTCACGAAGGTCGACGAGACCACGGCAGTAGTGAACAAGACCGGTGTCAAACTGGTCGGCTACTACAACAACAAGGGCGCCTTCGACGTCGTCGATTACTACGTCACCGACGCCGACGGTGATCCGGCACTTGCCGGAAGCCTTCCTCCGGTCGAGCTTGCTCTCGGTGACACTGCAAGTAGCACCAGCGGTAGCAGCAGTTCCAATCTGCCGGCTGTGCTGATCGGCGTCGGAGTCGTGGGCGCCGCGGCCGCAGCAGCTACGACGGTGGTCGTTCGTCGCAAGCGTCATGACGGTACGGGCAACACGTCTGCGTAACGCCGGTCTGTCCGCGGTAGCGATCCTCGCACTCCTCGTATCCGGATGTTCGGGCGAGAACTCGGGATCGCTACCTGACCGCTCGCCGGTGCAGTCGCACATCGCGGCTGCGCCGGCTTCGGTGAGCGTCGATCCGGCCGAACCCGACCGGATCGAAGTGAGGTCTGCGTCCGGTGTTACGTATCTGAGCAGTCCGTTGCACTCGGAGAAACTGATGCGTGGCGGCGAGAGTGGACAGCAGCTGAATCCGGTCGACGAACTGCCGGTGTGGTGGGGCGAGAGCGGACTGCCAGGAACGTCGACCACACAGACCGTTGTTGTCGTCGGGCACAACTACACCACTCGCGAAGCACCGTTCCGAGCGCTACGGGTAGTGGAGCCAGGTGATCACGTCCTGCTGGGCACACCGAACGGAGTGCTCGAGTACGACGTCGAAACCGTCGGGCCGCTGCACAAAGGTTCGCTGCTCGGCACTCACGAGTTGCGCGAATCCGTTCCGGGACGTCTGATCCTCGCCAATTGTGATGTCGTCGAGGGGGAGTCGACGCAGGACAACTACATCATTGTCGCCCAGCTGGCAACGCACTGAATCTGCGACAGTGCAACAATGGGTGCATGGATTCTCTCGGTCTTCTCTCGGAACTGGTAGCCCTCGACACGGTCTCCGGAGAGGCAGTTCCTCAGCGGAGAGCCATGGATTCGATTGTCTCGTTGGTGCTCTCGCATGCGCCGCAGGCAAAGGTGGAGTCGGACCCGACCGGCAATCACCCCTGGGCCTTGATCACCAACGAAGCAGCACCCTCGGCGGCAAGACTGCTGTTCGCCTGCCACGTCGACACGGTGCCGGTGGGCACTGTCTCCGACTGGGAGTTCGATCCGTATGCCGCGCAGGTCGACGGCGAATTGTTCCTCGGTAGAGGAACATCGGATATGAAAGCCGGTCTTGTTGCCGCTACTGCCGCGGTAGTCGACGCCTTCGAACGGGGAGTCCCGGTCGCACTTCTGCTGACGAGCGACGAGGAAATCGGATCGCTCGGTGCAGTTCGTTCGGCCGACGCCGTCGCTGATCTCGAGATCGGGGCCGTCATCGTTCCCGAGGCGACGGGCAATCGAATCAATCTGGGGCACCGCGGTGCACTGTGGCTCGAAGTGTCCGTCAAAGGAAAAGCTGCGCACGGGAGTACGCCGCAGCGCGGAACGAACGCCGTCCTCAAACTCCTTGACGTCGTCGACCGCGCTCGATGTGAGCTTCCGCTGTCGTCGGACGCGTTTCTGGGTGCCGAAACCTGGAACCTGGGCTTGGTCGGCGGGGGTTCGGCTCCGAACATCGTGCCGGACAGTGCACGTGCGGTGATCGATCACCGCACGGTGGGAGACGGCGCAGACCTGCTCGCATGGTGGCGCGCCCAACCGGAGGTCGACTCGGTCGAGACGTCGATTCACCTGGGAGGTGTGCGTACCGACGCGTCGGATCCGTGGTTGGCTACCTTGCCGATCCCTGTTGCAACCGAACCGGTTTCGTACTTCACCGACGCTTCGGTACTGGCCGCGGCCGCCCCCGGCGCTCCCGTCGTGATCTGGGGTCCGGGCACTCCCTCGCTGATGCATGCGGCCAACGAAAGCGTCAAGGTCTCGGAACTGGACGATGCAATTGCTGCTTACGGTGCGGTGGCCGCCGCTTGGCCGACGGTGGACTGACGGACAATCAGTTCAGGAGCAAGCGCAATGTGGGCTGTCGACTCGGAAGAGTTGTTCATCGCCTGATCCAGAAGGCGCACAGCTTCTTCCGCGATTCTCTCCTGCGGCTGCCCGACGGTGGTCAACGGCGGATTGCACAACTCAGAGAATGGGATGTTGTCGAAACCGGTGACCAGAACGTCGCCGGGAACGTCGATGCCCAATGTATGGCAGGTCTGCAACACGCCGAGTGCGATCAAGTCGTCGGCGCACACCAGAGCGTCGGGGCGAGTCTTGCCGGTCAGGATGGTGTTGGAGGCCGTGCGCCCCCACTCGATCGAGTACTCGCCGAGTTGTGTCCACTCGTCACGAGTTTCGATTCCCATTCGATCCGCATGGCGGAAGAATCCGGCCCGGCGAAGTTCGGTCGACGAATTGGTCAGCTCGGAACTGATGAAGGCGGCCGATCGCGCGCCACGCTCCGACAGATGCTCCATCACAAGGGATTGCGCGGCGTCGTCGTCGACACCGACCCAATCCGTTTGCGTATCCATTGCAAACCGGTCCAGTTGAACGACCGGAAGCGTTGCCGCGCTGGCTCGGACTGCTTCGGCACTCAATTCGCCGTGGCACGGGCTGATGATGATTCCGTCCACCTGCCGCGAGACGAGCGACTTGAGCCGCTGAGCTTCCACGTCGGGGTCGGAACGAGAATCGCACAGGAACAGTTGTAGTCCGCGCTGAGCAAGGACGTGTTCGACGTTGACCACCAGCGAAGTGAAGAAGGGGTTCGCGATACTCGGAACCACCATGCCGACAGTGTCCGTCCGATTGCGACGCAACGAGCTGGCGATGATGTTTCCCGAGTATCCGAGAGAATCTGCGGCTCGTTTGATCGTCGCGGCAAGCTCGTCCGAGACAGGGCGGGATCCGGACAGTGCCCGCGACACGGTGGCAGTTGACACCCCGGCCAGTTCCGCGACATCGCGAATGGTCGCCTTGCGCATGCGTCCCCCGTTTTCTGCTCGATTCGGCTCCGAGGTTATCGAACCGCACGGTCCAGTGTCCCGCATGTAACGCGATTGAGGCAATCGTTTACAAATTCGAATTGTGAAATCCTTGACACAACCCGGTGTTGATCGCATAACCTGCTAATTCATCAAGGCAATCGATTACATCGTGCGCAGATCTTGTGCATGGACATACAGCGCAAATCTTGCGCATGGAATGGGGTAGCTGAAGTGACCGCATCACCGCTCGGAGTCTTTCCGCCCAAGCCCTCGGCGTTGGCAGAGATGTTCACCGGCACGCCTTCTCTCATCGGGGCCATCCACCTCCCTGCCCTGCCGGGAAGCCCGCACTACACCGGGCAGCCGGTTTCGGAAATTGCACGCTTCGCTGTCGAGGAAGCACACGCGTACGTCGACAACGGTTTCGACGGTGTCATCGTCGAAAATCACTGGGACATACCGTTCCTGAAGCCCGGAGAACACGGATACGAGACCGCCGCCAGCATGGGAGTCATCACGGCAGCGGTGGTCGGCGAGTTCGGCAAGGCCGTCGGCGTCAGCATCCTGTCCAACGCCGGCGAGTGCGGAGTGGCCGCGGCGTGGGCGGCAGGCGCGAGTTTTGTGCGCGTCAATCAGTGGGCCAATGCCTACATTGCCAATGAGGGTTTCATCGAGGGCCAGGCCGCCAAGACGACTCGCTTCCGCCATCGCATCGGCGCAGACCCCGTCCGGATCTTCGCTGATGTGCACGTCAAGCACGGTGCGCATGCGATTGTTGCGGACCGGACCGTCGCGGAGCAGACCGAGGACGCCGAGTTCTTCGACGCAGACGTCCTGATAGCGACAGGTTCGCGCACCGGTGACGCCGCTTCGGTCGACGAAGTGTCCGTGATCCGCGACAACACGGTTCTTCCGGTGATCATCGGATCCGGCATCACGGCCGCCAACGTCGCAGCACTGATGAAGGAATGCGACGGCGCGATAGTTGCTTCTTCGGTGAAGGACAATGGACGCTGGTGGGGACGCGTCGCAGGCGAGAAGGTTCGCGAACTGTCCCGGGCTGCAGGAAAGTAACCATGATTGTCTTTTGTGGATACGCCAACAATGATGTGACGGTACATGTTCCACACGTACCGGTGCTCGGAGAGCGCGTGCAGGCAACGGCCATCAGTCAGATCGACGGTGGAATGAATGCGAATGCTGCGGTATCCGCGGCCCGAATGGGCGCGCAGGTGATCTTTGCCGGTGCCGTGGGCCCGGATGTGCGGTCCACCGAGTTTCTCGACACTCTCGAGGCTGACGGCGTCGACACCAGTTGGTCGCCGCGAGATGCGTTCCTGTCGACGGCGGTTGTTCTCATCGCTCAGGACGGTGATCGCTCCATCATCAGCCAGGACGACCCGAACGATGCCGAACGCATCGGAGTTGTCGTCACCCGATTGGCCGCTGCCGGCGGTGGACGGCTGTTCCTCGACGGATACCGTGCGGTCTTTCTCCCAGATGAATTGCCGGGAAGCGTAAGTCTGGTAATCGATCTGGACGGTTGTGAAAACAAAGCCGTGGCACTGCGCGCGTTCGCGCTGGCGGACCACGTCGTCGTGGGGCGTGCCCTGTGGGAAGGCGAGTTCGGGATCGGTTTCGATCAGTGGCAGACACTGGCCGCCGAGCACAACACCCACCTCCTGGTGACCGACGGCTCGCGAGGTTGGACACTGGCTACACCGGACGGCGAGGTGACGAGCGAACCGGCAGTAGTGGTCGACGTCGTCGATGCAGTCGGAGCCGGTGATTGCTTCGGCGGTACGTACATAGCCTTCATCGACGCCGGGCGCTCACCGGTGGACGCCGCACGACTAGCGGGAGCCTCGGCTGCTTTGGCTTGCGCCACCGCCGGACCCCGCGGATGCCCAACCCGAGATGAATTGGACAGCTTCACAGCAACATTGACCCCTCACACCCTTTTGGAGACTCGATGATGAAACGTGCTTTGCCTCTGGCGCTGGGAGCTGCAGTCGCGCTCACGCTCACCGCTTGTGACTCGGCGTCGTCGAGTGACTCGAAAGACGCATCGGGTGGCTCGTCCATCCCGCAGCCGACCCGGGTCGCCGAGAGCTGTGACGGGACGAACGGCAAGCTCAAGGTCGGTCTGGTAACCATCAACCTTCAGGCGCTGTACTTCAACCAGATCAACAATGCCGCGAAGAACGTCGCGGACAAGGCAGGCGTCGACCTGCAGATCATCAGTGGCAACGACGATTCCGTCGCACAGGCCAATGCTTTCGACAATCTGATCGCCGCCGGTGTCGACGCGATCATCGTCGACGCGATCGACACGGACGGAATCAAGCCGTCGGTGGTCAAGGCCAAGAACGCGGGCATCCCCGTCGTCGCGGTCGACGCAACCATCGACGATCCGGCACTGTCGACTCAGGTCGGTACGGCCAATGCCGAGGGCGGCGCGAAAATCGGAAACACCTTGGCCGACGTCGCGAACGACACCGGAACGGTTGGTATCGTCGGTGCGCTCAACAGCACGGTCCAGCTGGAGCGGCAGAAGGGCTTCACCGAGACCGTGACCGGCCGAGGAATGACCGTCGGCACCGTTGTGGACGGACGTAACATTCAGGAGAACGCCCAGACCGCAGCGGAGAATCTGCTGACCGGCGGCGGCGACATGAAGTACGTCTATGCAACCGGTGAGCCGGCCTTGATCGGGCTCGTCGCGGCGGTAAACAGTCAGAAGGCGCAGGATCGCATCGAGGCAGTCGGTTGGGATCTTTCGGATCAGGCGGTAGGCGGACTCAAAGCCGGTTGGCTTAAAGGCGTGGTCCAGCAGAACACCTTCGAATTCGGCCACGAGGCAATGAATTCGGCAATCGACCTGGCTTGTGGCCGCGGCGCTCCGGCGAACATCCCCGTCCCCACCCAGATCGTGACTCCGGAGAACGTCGCCGACTACATGTACTACTTGGAGAAGTAAACATGGCACCTCCACTGATCGAACTCTCGGGCATCACCAAGTCGTACGGACCGGTGAAGTCCCTTCAAGGAGTGGACCTTCGGCTGGCGAAGGGTGAAGTACTCGGAGTTGTCGGCGACAACGGCGCCGGCAAATCCACCTTGATGAAGATTCTCGCCGGCGCGGTTCAGCACGACGGCGGCGAAATGCGCGTCAACGGTGAACCCGTACGCTTTTCGACGCCGCTCGACGCGCAGCAGAAGAAGATCGGGATCGTCTACCAGGACCTGGCTCTGTGCGACACGCTCGACGTCGCCAGCAACCTGTTCCTCGGCCGAGAACCGCGAAAAGGTCCCTTTCTCGACCGGCATGCCATGCACGAGAAGGCGGCTCACATTCTCGCCGACCTGCATGTCAAGGTGAAGTCTACTTACCAGGAGATCGGGCAGCTGTCCGGCGGGCAGCGGCAAACCGTCGCGATCGCCCGCGCGGTCTCTTTCCGGCCAGACGTACTGATCCTCGACGAGCCCACCGCAGCGCTCGCCGTCGCCGAGGTCGAGTCGGTGCTCAAGCTGATCACGGACGTGGCAGCGGCCGGGGTGGGCGTCATTCTCGTGACGCACCGCCTGCAGGATCTGTTCCGCGTGTGTGACCGAATCACGGTGATGTACGAGGGGCAGAGCGTCGACGACGTTCCGATCGGCGACCTCAACATCGAGTCTCTCGTCGGACTCATCACTCGAACTCCGGTGCCGCAACGGACACCGGTAGCAGCACAGGGAGTCACGGCATGACCACTCTCGAGAAGACCCAGGCACCGGTCGAGCGAAAGCTTGCCGCAAAGCCGTCGTTGTGGGACAGCGTCAACAAGCCGACGCTTGCGATGCTCGCGGTGACGATTGCTGTCGCAGCCGTCTTCTCGGCGACCACGTCGTCGTTCCTGACGTTCACGAACCTGTCGAACCTGGCAACCCAGATCGCTCCGGTTCTGATCATCGCGGTAGCAATGACTTTCGTGATCACGGCCGGTCAGATCGACCTGTCCGTCGGTGCGATAGTCGCGTTCGTCGCGGCGATGAGTGCCGAACTGATCCAGGCGGGCGTCGATTCGTCCCTGGTCTTCGTCGCCGCCCCGGTGATGGGTGCGGCCTGGGGTCTGGTCAACGGTTGGCTGGCCGCCTATCAGGGCATTCCGCCGTTCATCGTGACTCTGGCGACGATGTCCGTGATTCGCGGTATCGCGCTGTACCGGACCGAAGGGTTCTCCGTTCCGGTCCCGGCAGACACCTACTTCGCGAAGCTCGGAACTGCCGAGTTCCTCGGATTCTCCGCCAGTGCGTGGATCGCTCTCGTCGTCGTGGTCATCGGAGCAATTGCGCTCAACCGCATGCGCTTCGGACGCTACGTCACCGGTATCGGCTCCAACGTCGAATCCGTACGACGGTCCGGCGTCAACACCCGTCGTGTGCTCATGATGACGCTCGTTTTCACCGGCCTTGCTGCCGGCATCGCGGGACTGCTGATCGCAGCTCGACTCGGCTCGGGTTCGGCCAATTCTGCAACGGGATTCGAGCTCACCGTGATCACCGCTGTGGTTCTCGGTGGCACCAACCTCTTCGGCGGTCGCGGCACCGTGATCGGTACCGTCATCGGCGCTGTCCTGACCGGAATCATCGCCAACGGTTTGACTCTGCTCGGCGTGAGCCCGTTCCTGACGCCGATCATCACCGGTGTTGTTCTGCTACTGGCCATCTGGATCAACATGCGCGGACATACACTGAGCGCGCTGTGGCGACACCTGCAGTTCGCACCGTCGGGGCCTGCACGGTCATGAGCAAGGTTCGTACCGTCACGGGAATTGTGGACAGCTCGGAACTCGGACTGGTTCTCCCACACGAACATCTGCATAACGACGTCACCGGTGCATACACCGAGGCACTGGATCCGGTTGTGGCGCAGCGGTTGGCCGGTCCGGTACGTGCCGAGAATGCCTGGCTTCTTCACGACAATCCGTACTACAGCCTCGACAATTGTCGAGTCGACGACGCAGCGGCCGTGGTGGAAGACCTTGCGGACTTCGCTCGCCTCGGTGGTCGGACGATCGTAGATCTGACGCCACCGGGGCTGGGCCGGGCGCCGGAGAAGTTGGCGGAGTTCTCGCGAAAGTCCGACGTGCGAGTGATCATGGGTTCGGGGTGGTACCTCGAGACGACCCATCCGGTGGAGGTCCACGAACTCGGCGTCGACGATCTGGCGGGTTCGCTCGTCGAGGAGTTCGATCCGGCAAAGGAATTGGCTCCGGGAGTGATCGGGGAGATCGGCGTCTCCCCGCTCTTCACTCAGAACGAGGCCAAGGCGTTGCGGGCGGCGTGCATCGCTCAGCGTGAGGTGGACGTGCCCCTGTTCGTCCACCTTCCGGGATGGCAGCGCGTCGGACATCACGTTGTCGACATCGTTGTCAACGAGATGGGTGTCGATCCGCAAGCCGTAGTTCTGTGCCACATGGACCCGTCGGGACACGACGCCGACTACCAACGATCGCTCGCCGACCGCGGAGTCTTCCTCGAGTTCGACATGATCGGAATGCCTTTCGACTTCCCCGGAGAGGGCCTTTCACCACATCCGGCGGAAACAGCTACTGCGGTAGCCGGTTTGGTGACTACCGGCCACGCCTCACAACTCCTGCTCAGTCACGACCTCTTCCTCAAATCAATGCTCAGAAAGCACGGCGGTAACGGATTCTCCTACGTACCACTCGCCTTCGCCGCACGGTTGGTGCGCGCAGGCGTAGATCCCCAGCAAGTGTCCGCACTGATGCGAGACAACCCGAGGTCGCTCTTCGAGCAGGCCGCGAAAGGAAACAGAAGCAGTCATGGGTAAACGAGTACTGATCGCCGGCGAGAGCTGGATGACGACGTCGACGCACGTCAAGGGCGTCGACGAGTTCAGTGTCCATTCCTACGTCGAGGGGGTCGGTCCACTTCGGGATGCGCTCACCTCGCGTGGCCACGACGTGACACACATGCCCGCACACCTGGTGCCGACGCAGTTCCCCGGTACCGCAGAAGCACTGTCGCAGTTCGACGTCGTCGTTCTCTCCGACATCGGAGCGAACTCACTGCAGTTGGCTCCCGGTGTGTTCGACCAGTTCCGCGCCGGCGAGGATCGCCTTGTTGCGCTTCGTGACTGGGTGAACGCCGGTGGCTCACTGATGATGATCGGTGGCTACCTCTCGTTTTCAGGATTCCAAGCACGAGCAGCTTTCCGCCAGACCGCGATCGCCGAGGTACTGCCGGTGACCATGCTGGCCGAGGACGATCGCGTCGAGACGCCGGCCGGGATTGTTCCCACCGTTGTCGATGCTGGTCATCCGGCTCTCGGTGGTGCCGGGGATTCGTGGCCGGCACTCCTGGGTTACAACCGCGTCGTCGCGAAGGACGGTGCTGCGGTTCCTGCCACCATCAACGGCGATCCGCTTGTCGCTGCGGGTGAATACGGCGCGGGACGGTCGATCGTCTTCACCTCGGACTGTTCGCCGCACTGGGCTCCGCCGGAGTTCTGTGAGCAGTGGCCCGGATACACCGACCTGTTCGACGGTTTGATCAGTTGGGTCGCCGGCGAATGAGTCGGTCCTCAGACCTGCTCGCGCGGCAGCAGAGTAACCTCGCTGCCGCGCGGGCGGTTCCATTCATCGAGGACACCATCGGCGGGACGTTGAGTGACGAGGGATTTCGCCGGTACCTCGTGATCGAAGAGGCATTCGTACTGACGGCCGTCAAGGTGTTGGGGTTGGTGGTCGCCGAATCCCCGACGCTCGACGACGCGCTCGACCACGTGACGTCGATGTCGAACCTGGTGGGCGAACAGCGCGAGTATTTTGCGCAGTTGCGTTCCCGATTCCCCTACGAGGGCGACGCAGCGGCTCTGGTCGAGGAGTCGTCTGTGCTGTCCACGCACGCCTTGACTCTCGCTCGTGACGAGGGCCGGGCAGCTGCCCTGGTGGGCATGTACGCCGCGGAGACCCTGTATCTGTCGTGGTGCCGGGAGGCTGCGGCCGTGAAGGTAGAGCGCGAACCAGCGTTGCAGGACTGGGTGGACATGCATGTCGCTCCGCCGTTCGTGTCTCAGGTGGCGGTGCTGGCGTGCGAGGTGGACACCATGCCCGAGTCCGTGACGGACGAGGACCTGGATCGTTGGTTCTCCGGCATGCTGGCCGCGGAGATCGATTTTCACAACGTGGCGGTGTGAGCCACTGCTGTGCGCCCTTATTAACCCCCGCGGTTGATAAAGGCGCACAGCAAAAGGCCCGTAGGTCGCTTTCGCAACCTACGGGCCTTTTCTTTGTAGCGGGGACAGGATTTGAACCTGCGACCTCTGGGTTATGAGCCCAGCGAGCTACCGAGCTGCTCCACCCCGCGTCGGTGTGAAACCAACAGTACACGACTTTTGGAGGTGCAATTACCACCCCCTGTCAGCGGTCGGAGTGGGCGCTTTCCGAGTAGTAGCCGCGGATGTGGCCGACTATGCGCTGACGTGCGAGTTCGCCGTCGCCCGCGTTGACCGCATCCACCAATCCGCGGTGTTCGTGACGAAGCCGCGTGCAGGTGCTCGGCCAACTGTCGATCTGCACGCCCGCAAGAACGTAGGCCTCGATCGACTCGCGCAGTCCGGTCATCATGGCTGCGATCACCTGATTGCCCGCCGCGTCGGCGAGCGCCACGTGGAACTGTGCGTCGAGTAGCAGGAATTCCTCGGCCGAGAGATCTGCGTCGTCCATCGAGTCGAGCAGTTCGACGGCCGCGCTGAGGTCGGGTGTCGGGGTCCGCGATGCCAAGGACTGCATGACCTCGGATTCGAGCACGAGTCGTGTCTTCACCACGTCAGAGACCGGAAAGCCCTGTGCTGCAACCTGCATCCGCATCAGCATGGTCATGCCGCCGGTGGGTTTGGCGACAATCATCGCGCCGGACGTCGGGCCGGAGCCAGTCTGCGCCTTGAGGAGGCCGAGTGCTTCCATGACCCGCAACGCTTCTCGGACCGATGACCGTCCGACGCCCAACTCTGCTGCCAGAATTCTCTCTCCCGGCAGGCGCTGGCCAGGAGACACCTCGCCTGAAACGAGCCGACGTTCGAGGTGGCTCAGTACTTGTTCCCACGCTCGCGGGCTCGGCTCGGTCGGCATGAGGCAAGAGCATAACCGGGTGGACGCCGTTTATGGGGTGGCCTGTCCGGGGATGTATTACTGTGGTCAGACCACACCGACAGATTGCGGGGAACCACATGCGAGTAGCGCTGTTCGCCACCTGCATCGGGGACACGATGTTTCCCGACGCCGCCAAGGCCACCGCCCTCCTGCTCACCCGTCTCGGGCACGACGTCGTGTTTCCGTCCGCGCAGACTTGCTGCGGGCAGATGCACGTCAACACCGGCTACCAGCCCGGAGCGCTGCCGCTGGTCGCGAATTACGCCGATACCTTCGGTGATGCGTCGATCGACGCCGTTGTCGCACCATCGGGATCGTGCGTCGGTTCGATCCGTCATCAACACGAGATCGTTGCCGAGCGCTACGGCACCGCGTCGCTGTGCGGGCAGGTGCAGACAGTGAAGGCAAAGACGTACGAGCTTTCGGAATTCCTCGTGGACGTTCTCGGTGTCACCGATGTGGGTGCGTACTTCCCGCACCGGGTCACCTATCACCCGACCTGTCACTCACTGCGCATGTTGAGAGTGGGAGACAAACCACTTCAGTTGCTGCGCAACGTCCGCGACATCGATCTGGTCGAACTCCCCGAAGCAGATTCCTGTTGCGGATTCGGCGGCACCTTCGCCATCAAGAACGCGGAGACCTCGACGGCCATGCTGGCGGACAAGATTCGCCACGTCGCGGACACCGGCGCCGAATTCTGCAGCGCCGGAGACTCCTCCTGCCTCATGCACATCGGCGGCGGGATGTCGCGACTGCAGATGGGCGCCAAGACCATTCACCTCGCGGAAATTCTGGCATCGGTGGAAAGCCGGGTGCACGCATGAGTGCCGTGACGTTGGGTCTGCCCAGCTTCCCGCCGAGGTCACCCGAAGGCACAGGGTTCCTGCGAGGTACTGAGAAGTTCCCCGTCGCAGCACATCACGAGCTGGCCAACGCGCAACTGCGACGCAATATCGGCAAGGCAACGCATACCATTCGTGCCAAGCGCATCAACGTGACTGGAGAGCTTCCCGATTGGGAGGAGCTGCGGGATGCGGGTTCGGCGATCAAGGCCGACGTCATGGCGCGGTTGCCGGAACTGCTCGAACAGTTCGAATCCGCAGTAATCGCTCGCGGTGGGCAGGTGCATTGGGCAGCGGATGCCAACGAGGCCAACGCCATTGTGACCGAGCTTGTCAGAGCCACCGGCTCCGACGAGGTCATCAAGGTCAAGTCGATGGCAACACAGGAGATCGGGCTCAACGAGCATCTCGAAACGCAGGGCATCACCGCCTACGAGACCGATCTCGCAGAATTGATCGTCCAGCTCGGCCACGACAAACCGTCGCACATCCTGGTTCCCGCGATCCATCGCAACAGGTCCGAGATTCGGGAGATATTCCTGCGTGAGATGCCAGATGTCGATCCGAACCTCGGGGAGAATCCGGCCGAGCTTGCCGCTGCTGCACGAAAGTTTCTGCGCCACAAGTTCATGACGACGCCGGTCGCCGTCTCCGGCGCCAACTTCGGTATCGCGGACACGGGCACACTGACCGTCGTGGAGTCCGAGGGCAACGGGCGAATGTGCCTGACGCTCCCGAAAACACTGATCACCGTCATGGGCATCGAGAAGATTCTGCCGACGTATCAGGATCTGGAAGTCTTCCTTCAATTGTTACCGCGGTCGTCGACGGGGGAGCGGATGAACCCGTACACCTCCCTGTGGACCGGCGTGACGCCCGATGACGGTCCGCAGGAATTTCACCTCGTCCTCCTCGACAACGGCCGGACCGCCGCGCTTGCCGACAAGATCGGACGGGAAGCCCTGAGCTGCATACGGTGCTCGGCGTGCCTGAACGTGTGTCCCGTCTACGAGCGCACCGGTGGTCACGCCTACGGATCTACCTATCCGGGACCGATCGGCGCGGTTCTGACTCCGCAGCTCGCGGGCATGCATGGCAAAGACGATCCCAACTCGACGCTTCCTTTTGCCTCGAGTCTGTGCGGTGCGTGCTTCGACGCCTGCCCGGTCAAGATCGACATACCGTCGCTGCTGGTCGAATTGCGGCATCAGAAAGTCGAGCAATCCGGTGTCACGGCAGAGTCTTTGGCGATGAAAGCCGCGTCTCTTGCGATGTCGACCGAGGGTCGATGGACGCTCGCTCAGAAAGCCGCCGGGCTCGGACGCGTCGTGGCCGGCAAGAAAGGGAAGATCTCCACGTTGCCACCGCCACTGAACGGTTGGACAGCTGCCAGAGACATCCCCGCACCACCCAAGCAGACCTTCCGGTCCTGGTGGGACTCCGACGAAGGCCGCGCGGCATTGGACGAGGCTCGTCGTGACAGGAAGGCGGACAAGTGAATTCACGTGAGGTGGTAATGGGACGCATTCGTGACGCCATCACCTTGGCGCCCGCCCGTGAGAGCGAGATACCGCGGAACTACCGGACTGGCAGAAGCATGTCCGACGAGAAGCGCATCGAACTGTTCGTCGATCGACTCGAGGACTACAAAGCGCACGTCTACCGATGTGCTGCAACAGAAATCGTCGAGGCTGTCAGCGGAATACTGAGCGCACACGAGCTGCGTACGCTGGGCATCCCCGCCGGACTCGACCGATCGTGGTTAGCCGGGTTCGACGGAACGCTGGTGGTGGACAGCCCGGACGTACCGGCTCCTGAACTCGAGAACCTCGACGCCGTTGTCACCGGCTCGAAGGTCTCCTGCGCCGAAACCGGCACCATCTTCCTCGACGCCGGTCCATCGCAAGGACGTCGTGCGTTGACGCTGGTACCGGACACACACATCTGCGTCGTGTATCGCAGCAGTGTGGAAGTGGGAGTGCCGGAGGCGATTGCGAAGCTGACACCGGAGCGCCCCACAACCATGATCAGCGGCCCATCGGCAACGTCCGACATCGAACTCGAGCGCGTCGAAGGCGTCCATGGTCCGAGGAATCTTCACGTCGTGATCGTGGACGGTTGATTCCCGTCGAGCGGGAACTCACAGGCAGCGGGCCACATCAGCGTCTAACGTCCCGGCCATGACACAACTCCTGGCAGGCAAGGTCGTTTTCATCACCGGTGCTGCGCGGGGTCAGGGACGCAATCATGCGATCCGGCTCGCGCAGGAAGGTGCCGCCGTCATTGCTGTCGACGTATGCGCGTCGGTGTCCGAGGACGTGGGTTACGCGGCCGCAACCGAAGCCGATCTCGATGAAACGGCGCGCCTGGTTCGAGCCGAGGGACGCGAGATCGTCACTGCTGTAGCGGACGTCCGTGATCTCGAGGCGCTCCGCGCGGCAGTGGCGTCGGGCGTCGAAAAGTTCGGCCGCCTCGACGTTGTGATCGCCAATGCGGGCATCGCAACGTGGAATCGTTTCTGGGAGATGCCGGAAGAGCAGTGGTCGACGCTCGTGGACATCAATCTCAATGGTGTGTGGCGCACGATGGCGGCGGCGGTTCCCTCGATGATCGAGGCGGGCAACGGTGGTTCGATCGTGATTGTCAGCAGCGCGGCCGGCGTCGCCGAAGCTCCCGGTTGCGCGCACTATTCGGCTGCCAAGCACGGGCTCGTCGGCTTGGCCCGCACTGCGGCAACGGAATTGGGAAGCTTCGACATTCGAGTCAACAGCATTCATCCGGGCGCAGTGGAGACCGAGATGGGTAACGACCCCAATGTCGGCAAGGTACTCACGGCGCACCCGGAGTACATGAATTCCTACAAGTGGCCGCTCACCTCGGTCCCGCGCACGACGGTCGAGGACATCTCCAATGCCGTGGTCTACCTCGCGACAGATCTATCCCGCGCGGTCACCGGGACGAAGATCGTCATCGACATGGGTCAGACGATGGCGTAGTCGGCGTAGTTGCGCTCAGAGGAGATTGAACTGCGCTACCTCGATGGTGTTCTCGACTGCCTCCGAGAGTGTGCGGATACGTTCGTCGGCGCCTGGCGCGGTCAGTATCGCCAGGCGATCGGCGTCGCCCATCGGAATGCTTCGCGCCAAGGCATACAGCCGAGAACCCAACGGATCCAAGGGATCAGGTGGGACGGGCATTCGTGGAGTCTGTTCGCCGGCTCGTAGTGCGAGCTTTCCCAACATTCCGTACATGAACTCGATGCGCTCGAGGAGTGAGTCGTATTCGTAGGCGGTGACGGGTGTTCCGTTGTTCTCGTCCGGCCACAGTGCGACCTCGGCAAGCGGAAAGGGATCGTCCGGCAGCCAGCGATTGACCCGGATGCGGCCTTCGGTCCGGCAATACAGCTGATACCGTCCGGCACCCATTGCGACATGGGACTCGATCCGAGCCAGAGTGCCGACGTCGTGGCGTGATTCGCCGCCACCGACCTCATGGCCTCGGGCGATGAGCACTACTCCGAACAGTGGGCCGTCGGCAGCTTCGAGGACGTTCTCGACGAGTGCGCGGTACCGAGGTTCGAAGATGTTCAGCGGCAACACCTCACCCGGTAGCAAAGCGGAGCCGAGCGGAAACATGGGGAAGATGGGCATCAGGGGATTCTCAACCTCGGAATCGGAGGGGCGGGGAAATCGCCGGGGCGATCGATTTCGGCGAGCAGGTGTTCGGACCACGTCAGTAGACCGGGGATGTCCAGGCCGTGTGGACTCTCGACTTCGTAGTGCCTGATGCGGTCGTGCCCCTGGCCGAGGAGTGAGACGGCGCCGGTGTCGTTGCCCCGAAGCAGATGTGTGAGTCCGACGGCCAGCTGAGCCAGTCCCTGCCACAGGTCGCGCTCCTCGGGCGGCGCGCTCTTCCACGTTCCTTCGAGAATCTCGTGTGCGTGAAAGGGCATGCCGTGGTCGAGGAGGCGCTGAGCCTCGGTGATCGACTCGTCCGGCGGCAGACGCACATCGTCCGGAATGCGCGGGACACCGCCCGCTGCGTCGCGTGGCAGTGGACGGCCGAGCCCGTCGCGGGGCCGCGAATTGAGGGGCTTCCCAGCGGCGTCCCGGTCACGTTCGGTCATACACTCAGCCTAACGGCAGCGCCTCGGACGAACCCGCCAAAAGTTTTTTCGGGTCGCCTGTCGATTTCGGGGAGAACCGTTCGTCGTCATGTTGTAAGGCAAGCAAGCCTGATGAAAAACAACAGACCAAGGAGTCAGTCATGAAGTACATGTTGCTCATCTACACCGCACCCGGCGGAGACACCGAACCCCAGTGCACGTTCGAGGACTGGCAGCAATACGACAAGGAAATGAAGGACGCCGGCATCTGGGTGTCCGGCGATGCCCTCGCCGACCTGACCACCACGACGACGGTTCGGGTCTCGCAGTCCGGGGAAAAGACCGTCACCGACGGACCCTTCGCAGAAACCCGTGAGATCCTCGGCGGCTACGACGTCATCGACGTTCCCGATCTGGATGCGGCGCTCGCGTGGGCCGCGCGGTGCCCCGGCGCGCGCGACGGTGGCAGCGTCGAGGTGCGTCCGCTGGCCGGGTTCGGGGACTGATTCGCCGTGGACGAGCAGGCTGAGAACTCCGTCGAGTCAGTGTTCCGGGAGGAACGTGGACGACTCTTGGCCTCGCTCGTCCGCCGTTTCGGTGACCTCGATCTGGCCGAGGAGGTCACCTCCGAAGCTGTCGAGGCTGCGTTGGTGCACTGGCCCGTGGACGGAGTGCCGGCCAAACCCGGCGCCTGGCTGCTGACCACGGCGCGTCGCAAAGCCGTCGACAGGCTTCGTCGTGATCAGGCTTATGCGGCGCGATTGGCCGTGATGCAGGTGGACGCCGATCGTGCCGACCCTGCGCCGCCCACGGTCGACGGAGAACTTCCCGACGAGCGGTTGCAGCTGTTCTTCACCTGCTCGCACCCAGCGCTTGCCGAGGACGACCGGATCGCGCTCACCTTGCGTTGCCTCGGAGGGTTGACGACGCCCGAAGTTGCTCGGGCCTTCCTCGTGCCCTCGGCGACGATGGCGCAGCGGATCGTGCGCGCGAAGAAGAAGATCCGTCAGGCTCGGATTCCCTTCCGAACTCCCAGCGCCGAAGAACTCCCGGAGCGTTTGCCCGGTGTTCTACAGGTGATCTATTCGGTGTTCACCGAGGGGTACGCCGCAAGTTCGGGTCCGGATCTGCAACGCGTCGACCTGGCGGTAGAGGCGATCAGGCTGGCGAGGATCTTGCGCGCATTGCTTCCCGATGAGCGCGAGATCGCCGGGTTGCTTGCGTTGATGCTTCTCGTCCACGCGCGTCGGGATGCCCGTACCGACGCCGGTGGCGGGATCGTGCTCCTCGAGGACCAGGATCGCGGGTGCTGGGACCAGCCGATGATCGAGGAAGGCAGCGATCTCGTCGTGGTCGCGTTGACCGGGGGAGCGCCGGGGCCTTACGGGGTGCAGGCCGCTATCGCCGCATTGCACGACGAGGCCGCTGATGTGGAGAGAACCGACTGGCCGCAAATCTGCGCGCTCTACGGAGTGCTGCTCACGCTGACTCCTTCGCCCGTCGTCGCCGTCAATCGGGCGGTTGCGTTGGCGATGCGAGACGGCGAGGAGGCCGGGCTGACCGCGCTGGAGGAACTGGCAGCGGAGCCCAAACTTGCCGACTACCACCCGTATCACCTCGCGCGCGCCGAACTGCTCGCAAGGTTGGGGCGGACCGACGCGGCGGCATCTGCGTACCGGCAAGCCCTGAAACTGGTTGGTACCGATCCGGAGCGGGCCTACTTGGCGCGTCGGTTGGGTGAGGTTTCCAACTGAGCGCCGCCTCAGATCAATTCGAGCCTTCGGGCCATGTCGGACACAAAAACACCTGTGGGATCGATTTTTCTGCGCATCTGGATCCACTCGTCGATTCGCGGATACATCGAGTGGAAGCTTGCTGCGGTAGTCCGAGAGTCCTTCGCGGTATAGAGGCGACCGTCGAATTCGAGTACCCGTTTGTCGAGGGAAGCGACGAACTCACCCAGTCCGGGCTTGATCGGGAAGTCGAAGGCCACGTTCCACCCGGACATCGGAAAGCTCAGTGGCGCTGCGTTTCCCTCGCCGAAAAGTTTGAAGACGTTCAGCGCTGAGTAGTGTCCCGAACGCTGGATATCGCGGATGATGCTCTTGAATTCGTCCACCGCGTCGACGGGTACCACGAACTGGTATTGCAGGAATCCCTTGGACCCGTAGGCACGGTTCCACTCCCCGATGAGGTCGAGCGGATGGTAGAACTGCGTCAGATTTTGGACCTTCCCGACGTAGTTGCCGCCGGTGCGGTAGTAGAACTCGCCGATCGCAGAGGCCGAAAGCTTGTTCATCAAGCCGTTGGGGAACACGTCCGGCGTCGTGAACAGTTGTGGCGCATCGAACTTCAACGGATTTTTCTGCAACTTCAGTGGAAGCTGGTCGACGGTCGCCAACGAACCACGCGTGATCGAGGCCCGGCCGAGCTTCGGCGGCGCACTGACCGCGTCGAACCAGGCGCTCGAATATGTGTAGTCGGCTTCGCTGCCGTCGCTGTGAAAAGCGACGGTTTCATCCAGACTCGCGGTCAGAGCGCCGTCGTTGACGAAATACGCCGTTTCGGTCGGCGTCATCGCGAGGGTGACGCGCAGGATGATCCCGGTCAGTCCGATTCCGCCGACGGTAGCCCAGAAAAGCTCGGATGTCGGGCCTTGCGGCGCCAGCGTTCGGATACTGCCGTCGGCAGTGAGCAGATCCATCGAGCGGACATGATTTCCGAAGCTGCCTTCGGTGTGGTGGTTCTTGCCGTGGATATCGCAGGCGATCGCTCCGCCGATGGTTACCTGGCGTGTTCCGGGGAGCACCGGGACCCAGAGGCCGAACGGTAGTGCCGCTCGCATCAGCTGATCGAGGGAAACTCCGGCGTCCATCTCCACCAGTCGGGTCTCGGCATCGATCTTGTGAAT
Source organism: Rhodococcus sp. IEGM 1409 (assembly GCF_030056735.1). GTDB lineage: Bacteria > Actinomycetota > Actinomycetes > Mycobacteriales > Mycobacteriaceae > Rhodococcus_F. The sequence goes on along the minus strand of NZ_JASHKN010000006.1, from coordinate 63,340 downwards.
TCGACGGAAGGCAGTCATGTCGACTACCAAGCCGCCGGTGTTCTGCGCGTTGTCTCCGTAAGACCGACCCAGACCGCGGGCGATGACTCCGCGTCGGAGGTGCAACGGCTTGTCTGCATTGTCGTCTGCGACGCGGGCGACGGCCTTCGCGATCGCCTCTACATCAGGGGTCGAAACGACGTGCGAGGTCGTTCGGGCTGTGCGACCCCAACCGCCGAGGACGGTGGGCGCAATGATTGGCAGATCGGTGGCGTTGTCGGACACGAAATCCGAGGGTACCTGTTTGCGGACCACCCGGTCTGGAACCTTTGGTTGCGCCGGTTCGCCTATCGCGGGACGTCGAGATCGAAGTACAGGATCTCGGACCAATAGCCGAGGCCGAGCTCGCGTAGCGGTTCCTCGATGCTCTCCTGAGTCGGCGTGAACAGCCGCTCCCAGAAGCTCGGCTTGACGGGTGCGAGCGTGGCCAAAGCCGCTTCCATCTCGGCGTCGATGGTCGCCAGACCGGCCATCAGCGCCCTGCTCTGTTCGGCGAACGGTTCGTCGTCCATGTCGAAGATCTCGCCGCACTCGAGGACGAAGTAGTGGTCGGGCTCGGTGTGGCTGCGCAAGAAGCGCAGCGCTTCACCGGCCATCGCGCCGAGTTCGGGGTGGTCGATGCGGCCGAGGAAGTCTTCGAGCCGGGCGATGCCAGGACCGCACGGCGCGGTAACCGCGATCAGGTCGGGAGCGTCGTCCCAGATGATCGACTGGTGAGCGAAGGGATTCACGGACACAAGGATCCTGGGGACCAGCGGTATCGCGTACGACCACTCCGAGACTCCCTTGAGGCCCCGGGCACGAGCAGCAGCCGGATTCTCATACGGGGCAACAGGGGTGGTGTAGAGATAGGTGCGGTTGGCCACTGGCCGATTCCTTTCTGCGGTCGGCGCCACCTGATTCAGGCGGCGCCCACCATCCTCAATGCCAGGTCTCCGTACAGTTTTCCGATGTCTTCCGGCTCCGTGTAGTTGCCGGCTGGGAACCATCGGCACACGTCGACGCACAGAGACATCAAGGCAAGAGTGACGCCTTCGGCGTCGGGGATCGTGAAATCACCCGACTGGACGCCAGCGTCGACTACCTCCCGAACCACCCGCGTCGTGCTGCGGCGAAGCGCGACGACAGTTCGGTAGTGCTCGGGTGTGAGTGCAGTGAGTTCGTACTGGACAACGCGAGCGAGTGAATGGTGCCCGGCCTGCCAACTGGCGAAGGTGCTGATCAGTTCCTGCAAGCGAATGGACGGTTCTTCGCCCGGTCGGTCGGCGCCCTCGACCACTTTCAACGCTTCGGTGTGGCCTTCGAAGCTGATCGCGAAAAGCAGCTCTTCTTTCGAGCGGTAGTGCGGGTACATGGCGGCGGGACTCATGTCGAGTCGCGCAGCGATGTCACGGGTGGTAGTGCCGCCGTAGCCGGCAGAGGCAAAAGCGTCCACGGCTGCCGCGCGGATACGGGCCGCGGCTTTGGAGGGGCTGATCACCACGTCAGGTGAATCGCGCACGGTTTCCTCCAGGTGTGACGGATTTCGATGTTGACAATATCCCGCTCTCGATTCACTATAAGCAGATGCTTAGATTCTAAGCGGATGCTTAGGAACATCGTTACGTGTGGCATTGCCACGCCGAAAGGAAGCAACTCGTCATGCGTCGCACTCTGTACGGACCCGATCACGAGGCATTTCGCGAATCTGCCCGCGAATTCGTCAACCGGAACATCCTTCCGGTCGCAGAGAAGCTGATCGACCAGCGCTTCATCGATCGTGAAATCTGGCTCGAAGCGGGACGTAACGGCTTCCTCGGTCTCGAGGTTCCGGAGGCGTACGGCGGAAGCGAAGCCGGTGACTACCGCTTCAACGCGGTTCTGGCCGAAGAGCTCTCGCGTGCCAGTGCAGCTGTTGCCTCGAGCTTCGGCATTCACGCCGACGTTGTTGCTCCGTACCTCGTTCAGCTCACCACCGAGGAGCAGAAGCAGCGTTGGCTACCGAAGTTCTGCACCGGTGAGATGTTGACGGCCATCGGCATGACCGAGCCTTCCGGTGGATCCGACCTCGCCTCGCTCAAGACCACTGCGGTCAAGGACGGTGACGACTGGATCATCAACGGCTCCAAGACCTTCATCACCAACGGCTACAACGCTGATCTCGTGATCGTGGCGGCGCGGACCAGTCCCGAGAAGAAGTCCAAGGGCATCACGCTCTTTGCCGTCGAAACCGGCATGGAAGGTTTCGAGCGCGGACGCAAGCTCGACAAGGTCGGCCAGCACGAGTCCGATACCGCCGAACTGTTCTTCGAGAACGTTCGCGTGCCGTCCACCAACATCATCGGTGAGATCGACCGCGGCTTTATCCACATGATGGAAATGCTGCCGCAGGAGCGCGTCGGCGCTGCAGTGTCCAACATCGCGCACGCTGCTCCGATCCTCGAAGAGACGCTGCAATATGCCAAGGACCGCAAGGCTTTCGGTCAGCCGATCGGGTCGCTGCAGTGGAACAAATTCCTTCTCGCGGATCTCGTGACCCGCATCGAGGTCACTCAGGCCTACGTCGACAACTGCGTCGCAGCACACGCGGCCGGCGAGCTGACCGCCATCGACGCGGCCAAGGCGAAGTGGTGGACCGCGCAGGTACAGAACGAGGTCCTCGATCACTGCGTCCAGCTGCACGGCGGCTACGGCTTCATGACCGAGTACCGCGCCGCCCGCGCGTGGATGGACGCCCGCGTCACCAAGATCTGGGCCGGATCCAACGAGATCATGAAGGAACTCATCGGCCGCGATCTCGGCCTGTAATTTCGCAACTGCAGTCGATACGTCACTGAAGTCCATACGTCACTTCCCGAACCCGACGACACAGGAGCATCACCGCGCATGTCTGTTCTCGACAAGTTCTCTCTGACCGATCGAGTGGTCATCGTGACCGGTGCGTCGTCGGGCCTCGGGGTGGCGTTTGCGAAAGCCGCAGCAGAGGCCGGCGCGGACGTCGTCCTCGCAGCTCGCCGCGTCGACAAGCTCGAAGACACCGCCAAGCTCGTGCGTGACGCCGGCCGCGAAGCGTTGTGCGTGGCCACCGACATCGTCGATCCGGCACAGGTTCAGAACATGGTGGACGCAGCGATGGAGAAGTTCGGCCGCGTGGACGTCCTGGTCAACAACGCCGGCGTCGGAACCGCCGTTCCGGCAACCCGCGAGACCCCGGACCAGTTCCGCGCCGTCATCGACATCAACCTCAACGGGTCGTACTGGGCAGCGCAGGCCTGCGGCCGCGTCATGCTCCCGGGCAGCTCCATCGTCAACATATCGAGCATTCTCGGACTGACGACCGCTGGACTGCCACAGGCCGCCTACGCGGCGAGCAAGGCAGGCGTCGTCGGATTGACCCGCGACCTCGCACAGCAGTGGGGAACTCGCAAGGGCATTCGTGTCAACGCGATCGCGCCCGGCTTCTTCAAGTCGGAAATGACCGACCAATACAACGACGGCTACTTGGACGCGATGGCTCCGCGCCTGATCCTCGGACGGATGGGCGATCCGGAAGAGCTCGCGGCCACCATGGTGTGGCTCGCATCCGAGGCAGGCGGATACGTCACGGGCCAGACCATCGCCGTCGACGGAGGAATCACCATCACCTGACGCCGATGCCGAGATGTCGACGGCTTTGCCGTATAAGTAGCTGGTGACCTCTCGCGCCGAACCTCAGGAGAACTGGGAAGACCGTCCGCCACCATCCATGGCTGCGACGGAGCTTCTGCGTGACCTGCCGGTGACTGCCCGTGGCGTCCGCACCAGGGCTTCTCTGGTTGCAGCGGCTCGAACGGTGTTCGAGCGCGCCGGGTATCTCGACGCCCGTCTGACGGATATCACCAAGGAAGCGAACTGCTCCACCGGCACGTTCTACACCTATTTCGACAACAAAGAGCAGATCTTCGCCGCAGTTCTCGAAGTTGCGCAGGAAGACATGCTGCACCCCGGCATGGGTCGGGTTCGCGACGTCGAGAATCCGTATGCGGTTCTCGAATCGAGTAACCGTGCCTACCTGACCGCGTTTCGCCGCAACGCCAAACTGATGGGTCTGCTCGAGCAGGTTTCGCACATCGATCCGGCGTTCGCGAAATTGCGTCGGGACCGAGCCGAGACCTTCATTTCGCGTAATGCCCGAGCCATCGAACGCTTGCAAGCGGCTGACAAGGCAGACAGCTCGTTGGATCCGCTGCTGGCATCGCGAGCATTGTCGGCGATGGTAAGCCGTCTTGCCTACAGTTCGTTCGTCTCGGAGGAACCTGGCGCCGACGGTAACCCTGTCCCGTTCGAGGACGTAGTCAAGACAGCTACTCAGGTGTGGGCCAACGCCCTGGGCCTCGAAGGCGACCGCGGGTAGTTTCAGCCTTCGCCGCGGGCAGCGAACTGCTCCTCGAGGCTGTGGCGCAATGTCTCCTCGCTGTTCTTGACGGCGTTTTCGACGAACGGCCCGATCAAGCGGCCGAGTGCTTTGCCGGCAATGCCGCCGGGGAGTTTGTAGGCGAAGTCGACGGAGAGCTGGGTCTTGGAATCGTCGATCGCGGCGAACTCCCACGTGGAGGAGTTGGATACACCACCGAGCGAAGACAGCTTGATGATGCGATTCTTCTCCCACTCGGTGACCTCGAGCTTGGAGCGCAGCGTGCTTGGCCCGATCTGCATGGCCGCGTCGAACGTGGCGCCGAGCCCCTGATCGAACTCTCCGAACGGGGTGAACTCGGAAACACCGAACATCCACGTGGGGACGTTGCGGTAGTTGTCGATGTAGTCGAAGGCGACATCAACCGGCACGGCAGCAACCGCGGTGTGGCGAACATGGATCATGACTGGTCCCTGTCTTTCGGTGAACATCGACTGTAACCAATGGCGCCGACGTGTTCGGCGGCGGCGCAAGAGCGATCTACGGTATCGGTATGACGAACGAGCTTCCGGTACGCGGGTCCTGGCGCGATTACGAAGACCTGGGACTACCGAAACCGCTCGCCGCGGCACTGGAGGCGTTCGTCGAGCAGGGCTATCACGGGACGTCAATCCGTGACGTTGCGTCGCGGTCCGGCTTGTCTGTGCCGGGGCTCTACCACCATTACCCGTCCAAGCAGGCTCTGCTGATCGGTTTGGCGACCGTCGTGATGACGGAGTTGTTGGAGCGTAGCCGCGCCGCCGAACTCGACGCCGGTGGCGATCCTTCGGACCGCTTCGACGCGGTGATCGAATCTCTGTTGCGGTTCCATATGTTTCGACGCGAGCAGTCGTTCGTCGCTTCGTCCGAGATCCGCAGCATGGAGCCCGACAGTCGGGCGAGCTACATCGCGCAGCGCGACGAACAGCAGAAGCAGGTGGACCGGATCGTCCTCGACGGCGTCGGTTCGGGAGTGTTCGAGGCCGACCATCCCGAGGATGCCAGCCGGGCCGTGGTGACGATGTGCGTCGCCGTGGCTGTGTGGTACCGACCGGACGGTGAGCTGTCTCCGGACGAGTTGGTGGAGAGGTATCTGGGGATAGCGAGGCGCATGGTGGGGGCGACGCGGGTGGGGGAGTGATGGTGGGGGCGAAGTGGGTGGGGGAGTGACTGCTGTGTGCACAGTGTTGCGGTAGGCGCTCGCCAGCGTTTGGTATCGGCATCGACGGCCAAGTGGAAATAGACGTCTTTACGTGGGTCTGCGGTACACGACGCGTTCAACCTCGCTTTTGTTTGCCTTGGATAGTGCCTAGGTCGGTCGCATTCACCAGCGCGCGGACACGGTTTGCTGCGTTGCGAAGGCGTTCTGCAGCGATCGGATTCCGGACGGCCTCGGCGGCCAATGACTGTGCAACAGTGGTGACTTCATCGCCGCCGGGTATCAGTAGGAGGTCGGAGCCCGCCAGGAGGCTTGCAAGTGCGGTCTCTTCGAGTGACCGCCCACGCGTCGTTGCAGGGGAATCCAGATCGTCACTCACGACGACGCCGCGGAAGCCCAGGTCCTGTCGCAGTGCTCGGACCGTGATGCTCGAGGTCGTCGCCGGAGCGGTTGGATCGACAGCTTCGACGATGGCCGGTCCGACCATCATGCCGGAAACGCCGGCGTTGACGACAGCCCTGAACGGTGTGAGAGTTTCTGCGCTCCAGTCCTTTGCGGCGACGGCTGTGTCCTTCACTGCGGGGTCGTGTTCGAGTGCAGGGAACCCTGGGAAGTGTTTTGCGATTGCCGCGACTCCAGTGGTCTGGACGCCGTGAACGAAGGCCGCTGCGATGCGAGCGATTTCCGAAGGCGGTAGGTCGAGTGTGCGTTCGAACAACCAGGGATTGTTGCCTTCGAGGCGATCGAGTACGGGCGACAAGAATGCATTCACGCCCATCTCGCGGGCGGCGGACGCCACTGATCGGGCAACATTTTCGATGTCCGTATCGGTCATTTTCGTCAGTGCGTCGGCTGCGGGGAACTGGGGAACGAGCGCATGGAGGCGCTGGATACCCCAGGGTTCCTGATCGACCGCGACGAGCAACGGCGTGTCAGTGCTCGCCTCCAGGGCGCTGGTGAGCCCGCGGAGTGACCGACTGGTTTCTCTCTCGCGACGGGCTGGTGTCATCCTGCGCGCGACGTACTCTTCACGGGATTCGCCGAGTATGACCGCAACGGTTCCGGCGCGGAGTAGGTCGGCGAGCCAACTATCGACGTGGACCGCATCGAACGCTGGGAACATGACGGCGTGCGCGTCGCGCTCGAAAGCTGAGTGGTTTGACATCGAAATGCCCATTTCCGCACACAGGGGTGCTTGCTGCTGGCTGTTCAAAGCAGTGCAGGGCTCGCACCAGCTACGTCTGCACCGGCGCGGGGCGCGCCTTCGGGCGTACGGCTCGGTCGATCGTTTCCCAGTGCGCTGATTCTTGCCCTATTGACTCTTCCACGTGCGGTGATACGTTTAACCGCACGAGCATGGTGGATGGTATCCCCCGGTATCGGTACGCGCAATGATGCAGTGTGCAGTGTGGACCTGGCGGGCGTGCGACTGCGTGGACTGTTTGGCCTGCGATGTACACGATGTGTGCATATTTATGGTGAAATAGTGCTCGCACTGTGCATCGTTGTTGTGATGGTGACTCCGTAACGTGATTTGGACAACGCTGATTGCAGTACATGACGTGCCTCGCAACCCTATTGAGGGGCACGCGTGTGCAGATTGAGGACTCACAATGACTACGAACATTTCGGAAGACCCGCGGGCGCTGAGCCTCCAGCGAATTCGGCTTGCCCGGGTTGCGACATTCTTCGGATTCGCACAATTGGGAGCGGTCATGCTCACGTGGTCGACGAACACCACTGCGCTCCGTGCTCATCTGGGGTGGCAGGGGGAGGGCGGCGACTCGAATTTCGGGCTGGTGGCATTGGCGATCGGCGTCGGCGCTGCAGTCGGCTGCTTCCTCATCGGGCCGTTCGTCGACAGGTACGGTCCGCGAGCCACCTGTATGCCGACGATGATCATCTACCCGTTGATGTATATCCCGTTCGCGTTCTTACAGGGTATTGCCAGCGCAATGTTCCTCGGCGTGATGATTGGCTTGTTGAGAGGTGCCTTCGATACCGCCTTCAACACACACGGTGTGCAGGTGGAGCGTTACTACGGCAGGCCCATCATGTCTGCGTTCCACGCGGCCTATCCGGCAGGCGGATTCGTCATCGGCCTGGTGGCCAGTGCAATCGCCCGTCACTATGTCGAGAGCCCCGCCGTGGCCTACATCTCGATCGGTGTCACCATGTCGGTTCTCGGAGCTGTGTTCGGTCGCTGGCTGTTGACTCGCGATGAGCTGCTTCCCCCGGACGCCGCAGTCGCGATCGGGAAGCAATCGACAACCGGGAGATCGGCGTCGACGACGACTTTGCTGATCATGGCCGGATTCGGCCTCTTGATGCTGGCATCGATGCTCAGCGAAGGCGCAATTCTGGACTGGGGACAGGAGTTCGTCCGGCGCCATGCCGATACGAGCGCTGGTATGGCTGCGACAGCTGTGACCTTCTACTCCGGCGCGCAATTCGTGGGGCGCCTCTTCGGTGACCGGCTCGCCGAGTACTTCGGTGCGCGCGTCATCGTGGCCGTCAGTGGTGTAATCGGATTCGTCGGCGCCTTGCTTGCGATCGGGGGTGCGTCAGCTCCGTTCGCCCTGGTGGGATTCGTTCTCCTGGGGCTCGGGCTGGCATGCATGGCTCCGCTGATGCTCTCTGCTGCCGGCCGTCGTGACCCCGAGAACGCCGGAAGAAACATCGGAATTGTCAATGCGATCGGCTACGTCGGCATGCTCGTCGGGCCGGCTGCGATCACGCTCATCGTCGACGGATTCGGAATCGGCTGGATGCCGGCGCTGCCGGCAATCTTGCTCCTGCTCATCGCCGTCGGCGGTCCTGTATTGATGAAAACCGTTCCGCGATACTCGGAAACGGAACGTACGGGAAATGCTCCGAAGCCGGAGCATCACACGGTCTCCCACTGAGGTCGAACAAGGAGTGGCCCACGTGCGAGTACATCGAAATCCGGTGTACTCGCACTGGTGTCACTGAACGGAAGGAAATTCTGTTCGGGATTTGAGGAAGAAACAGGATGAGCACTGGCGGACCTTCGGAGTCGATCAGACGTTCTGCGCGAGCGCTGATAGTGGATCATTCGTATCGAATACTGTTGTGCAAGTATCGATCTAGATCCGATGAAACCTATTGGATCACGCCTGGTGGCCGTTGTGAAGAACGCGAGACCCCAAGCGGCACACTCGAGCGAGAGCTTCGAGAAGAGGTAGGGATCGAACTGCGCACGACGCAGCCGCTCGTCTGGCGCCAAACGATCATCGATCCAGAGCACTTTCCCGGATTCAGCGGCGTCGACAATTTCTATTTCCTGGTTCGAGTTCATGGATTCGAACCACGAGGGGCATTGACCGATGCAGAATTGCGCGATGAGCACCTACACGGTTTCAGATGGTGGACTCTGGAAGAGATCGAGAACTATTCGGGTTTGGCCCTTTTCGCGCCTCACGACATCGCCGAGAGACTCGATCTCACCCTTCGTTGCGGGTCGCCGTGCCAGGTAGTGTGTTTCGGCTCGGATTGATCCAGGTTGCTACTCGTACAGAATCAGGCCGCGCGATTGCTGGCGACACCGACCCTCTGCACAGGAGAATATGCCGTAACTGGGCAGCGACCCGTCGTAGACAACCCCGTGGACGACTCGTGATGCCAATGCCGTTCGAGGTCGACGCGGTTATGTTCGGCGCACCAGGACTGTGCCGTTGGTCGCAGAGTTGGTTCCAGACACGTGAAACATTGCGTGCGCCCAAGGGCGGTCCGAGTTCAGCAACGCATTCTCTTCGATCATCCTGTCGTCGTGATAGCCCTGTGGATCCTCGCCGAGCTCGACCAATCGTTGTCGCGCTGTCTCCGGTGCGGTGTCGACCCACACTGTCGCGTCGTACAACATCCGCAATGAACGGCGGATCGACCCGGCACCTTCCACGAGCAGCAACGTCGTCTGGTCAGGGACCGCGATATCGCGAGGCTTGTCGTGGTTCGGCTGGAAGGTGAATGGAAGCCCAGTTCGCCTTATCGGTTCAAGTAATTCCTTGGCGAGCAAGGTGTCCCAGCCAAAGAATGTTCGACTGCACGCGATGTCATCTGTGTGCACGATGACCACCCCAGTGCAGTTTGCCGACAACAGTGCGGCCAGCGTCGACTTGCCGGAACCACCCCTCCCGTCGATCCCTACGATTGCCGGGCCGCGCCCAACTGAACCAGACCGCAGAAGTTCCACGAATTGTGGGATGGCGAATCTATTCCAATCCGTATTTTCGTCATGCTCAGTGGGACGTTTCATGAACATCTACCTTGGATCGAACCAGCTCCGAGTGTGAATTGTGAACGGTTACTGTCCTCAGAAGTCGACTGTGACCCGGCTGCCAGTCCTGGCCGACTCGAGTATCGAGATGCTCACTGCCAGTGCGTTGGTCGCGTCGAGTCCGTCGACGACGGGTCGGCCGTCACCGCGCGTGGCACGGGTGAAGTGTTCCAGAGTGATGTCGTACGTGTGCCGGCGGTCTTCGACGTCGATCTCGTGCGATCCCCGGCCATCGTGCAGAACGACCGAGCCGATGGGTTCCGGAGTCATGACGTCGGCAGCATGAAGGCTGCCGTCTGTCCCGTGCACCTCCAGATACGTGGGTGCGAAGGGTGTAGTGAAAGTGTCGTGGAATCGTACGAGGACGTTGTTCTCGTAGAGAATCGACGAGGAGGCTGCATCTTCGGCTTCGGTCACCCAATCTCCTTGAGTCACAGTGATCGCGCTCGCCGTCAGTGCTCTGGTACCGAGTAGCGGATTCACGACTGAGGCGTTGTGGCAGGAAAGATCCATGACGGCGCCTGATCCCGGCGCGCTACCGAGTCGCCACCCTCGCAACCGTTCGGGTAGGAGCGACGTGTGGCGAACACTGACCGACAAGATGCGGCCGATGTCGCCGCGCGCCACTGTGCGTCGAATTGCCTGGTGCGTACCTGCGGCGGGCAGGTGGTGGTTGACACCTAGGACTATGCCGGCGGATTCGCAAGCGGCGGTCATCTTCCGCGCATTGTCGATGCTCGTCGACAGCGGCTTCTCGCAGAGAACGTGTTTTCCGGCTGCTGCCGCCGCGCACACCTGCTCGAGATGGTGATCATTTGCACTGGAGATGTAGACCGCATCGATGAGGGAATCGCTGAGCAGATCGTTCAGGTTGTTCGTTCGGTTCGATATCTCGTTCCGCTGTGCGTACTGCTCGGCGTGGTCCGCATTTCCGCTGTACACGGAACTGATGTGGTGGCCGGTCCTTCGCAGTGCGGGAATCATTCGCGTTTCGGCGATGTCACTCGCACCGACGATTCCCCAGACCAGATGCGGTTGTTCGCTCATCGAAGTATTCCTTCTCGGGCATCGACGATGTCGAATAGACAGCGACGGCTCCGGGTATTGGCCGACTCGACGTCAGGAGTTCGGCGCGGATGAAATCTGGTAGGTCAACCCTACGAAGTGGCGATGAATATCAACAGCGCCAAAACGTGCAAGCGTGAGCTGCTGATCGACCAGTGTGAGCAGGTGCGAGTGTTGAACCTGCTCTGGCCGTGAGCTTTCGAACGACCTGCACATCATGCACGGATTGGGCAGAATTTGACAGAAGTGCTTCCCTCTATGTGTCTGTTCGCTGGATCACTTCGCAGGAAAGCTAGGGCTATCAGTTTGATTTCATGCCTCACCTCGAAGGAGTAACCCGCCAATGTCGTTCGTTCTCAAAGCAGCAGTCGGCGAACCAGCGCAGCGTGCCAGCAATCCGGCGGTGGTCGACACTGTCGCGGGTGTGATCGCAGACATTCGTGCCAACGGTGACGACGCTGTCCGCAAGTACTCTGACCGTTTCGACCGGTGGTCACCGGATTCGTTCCGGCTCGACGAAGATCAGATCCGCGAGATCGTGAAGTCCGTTCCGACAACGGTCCTCGAAGACCTGCAGTTCGCGCAGCGCCAGATTCGCGACTTCGCGCAGGCACAGCGCGATACCATCACAGACCTCGAGGTCGAGACCCTGCCCGGCGTGTTCTTGGGGCACCGGAACGTTCCGATCGACGCGGCCGCAGCCTACGTTCCGGGTGGCAGGTACCCGCTGACGGCGTCGGCGCACATGACGGTGCTGACCGCGAAGGTCGCAGGCGTCGAACGCGTCGCGGCCACGACGCCCCCGAACGACGGGCTGCCGCCCCAGATCAGCATCACCGCAATGCATCTCGCCGGGGCCGACGAGATCTTTGTGCTCGGTGGCGTGCAGGCGATCGCAGCGCTGGCTCTCGGTACCGAGACGATCGATCCTGTCTCGATCCTCACGGGGCCGGGCAACGCATACGTTGCAGAGGCGAAGCGTCAACTCTTCGGTGAGGTCGGAATCGATCTCTTTGCAGGCCCCACCGAAACACTGATTGTTGCCGACGAGTACGCCGACCCGTTCACTATCGCAGTGGATCTACTCAGCCAGGCGGAGCACGGTCCGGATTCACCGTGTGTGTTGATCACGACGTCCGAGGCTGTGGGCAACGAGGTGATCAAACACATCGACGCATTGCTACCCGGTCTGGAGACGAACGCGATCGCCGGGCCCGCCTGGCGCGACCACGGACAGATCCACGTTGTCGAGACTCTCTCCGAAGCATACGAACTCGCGGACAAGTTTGCCTCCGAGCACGTACAGATCCTCACGCAGAATCCTCGTGAAGCGCTCTACAACATGAGCAACTACGGTGCCCTTTTCCTCGGGGAAGGAACGTGTGTTCCTTACGGCGACAAAGTGATCGGGACCAACCATGTACTTCCTACTCTTGGCGCTGCGCGCTACACCGGAGGACTCTGGGTAGGGAAGTTCCTCAAAACCCTCACTTTCCAGGAGGTGCGCGACCCGGCGGCGAGTGCCAGGATCGGCGAGATCGCTGCGCGACTGTCCCGATTGGAACGCTTCGAAGGGCACGCCCGTTCGGGTGACCTGCGTGCGGCGAAGTTCGGTGGAGCCGAACTGCCGTGGGGCGAGATCCCGGTGGCGGCAAACCTCAAATGACGATGCGCATCGAGCACGACTTACTCGGTGATCGTGAAGTGCCTGCGGAGGCCTACTACGGCATCCATACGCTGAGGGCACTGGAGAACTTCCCGATCACCGGTATTCCTCTCTCGGTCCACCCGGACATGGTATCGGCGTTGGCCGCGGTCAAGCAGGCCGCTGCTCGGGCGAACGCCGACCTCGGAATCCTCTCGCCGGAGCATGCAGCAGCGATCGAGCAAGCTTGCGAGGAGATTCGCGCGGGCAGGTTCGCCGACCAGTTCGTCGTCGACGTCATTCAGGGAGGTGCCGGCACGTCCTCGAACATGAACGCCAACGAAGTGGTCGCGAACCGCGCGCTCGAAATGCTCGGCCGCGAGCGGGGGCAGTACCAATTCCTCCATCCGCTCGAACACGTCAACATGAGTCAGAGCACCAACGACGTCTACCCCACCGCGATCAAAATCGGCTTGCAAGGTGCGGTCACCAGGCTTCGAGGTGCGATGGACGAACTTGCAGACGCATTCGCGGAGAAAGCAGCCGAGTTCTCCCACGTGCTCAAAGTCGGGCGGACACAATTGCAAGACGCGGTCCCGATGACTCTCGGTCAAGAGATCGTCACGTTTGCCGTGATGATCAAGGAGGACTCTCAGAGACTGGAAGAGGCCGCTCGGTTGATCTCGGAGATCAACCTGGGAGGGACGGCGATAGGTACCGGTCTCAATGCGCACCCGAAGTACGCCAGACGTGTGCGTGAGCATCTGGTGTCGATCACCGGTCTCGACATCTCGACGGCATCGGATCTCATCGAAGCAACCCAGGACGTCGGGGCCTTCGTCCAGCTGTCGGGAGTGCTCAAGCGCACCGCGGTCAAGCTGTCCAAGATCTGCAACGATCTGAGATTGCTGTCCTCGGGCCCACGAGCAGGGCTGGGTGAGATCAATTTACCTGCGGTGCAGGCGGGTTCGTCGATCATGCCCGGCAAGGTCAATCCGGTCATTCCCGAAGTGGTCAATCAGATTGCCTACCGGGTGGTGGGAAACGATCTGACCATCACCATGGCTGCCGAGGCGGGTCAACTGCAGCTCAACGCATTCGAACCGGTCATTGCACACAGCTTGTTCGAGACTGCAGAACTCCTCACGCGGGGCTGCACTGTGTTGCGCGAGCGATGCGTGATCGGCATTACCGCCAACGTCGAGCATCTCGAACGAACGGTCGCGGCTTCGATCGGTGTCGTGACCGCGCTCAATCCCTACATCGGCTACACAGCCGCGACGGAATTGGCGGCGGACGCGCTTGCTTCCGGTCGTACCGTCGTGGAGTTGGTGCTCGAACGCGGGTTGTTGGGCAAGGAGGATCTGGACGCGATCATGGAGCCTGTGAATTTGGCACGAACTGCGATCGTGTCGGCTCCCGATTTCGATCCGCTCGTCCCGTCGACCTGACCAGGTCTTCAGGGCGGTTGACACCGCACATGTGGGCGGTATCGTTTAGTGATACGTATAACTACTTGCAGTCCTGTTGCGTCAGGATTGACAGAAGCTGAGTCGGCACGGTTCAAGGACGTACAGCGTCAAGCCAGCCAGGAGACGGAAACCATGTTCGAAAAGACACGAATGGACAGTCATCCCCCCTGTAAGAGCAACTACGACGTCATCGTCGTGGGAAGCGGAATGGGGGGTGGAACGATGGCATACGCTCTCAAGGATTCCGGCCTCGATGTGCTCTTGATCGAGAGGGGAGACTTCCTTCCACAGGAACGTCAGAATTGGGACCCCCGAGCGGTGTTCGAGAAAGATCGGTACAAGAACGCCGAAAAATGGGTCGACACCGAAGGGCGGGAGTTCGCCCCCGGCACCTACTATTACGTCGGCGGAAACACCAAATTCTACGGTGGCTCGCTGGTCAGGTTCAGGAGAGAGGATTTTCAGTCCTCACGGCATCACGACGGTGAATCGCCGGCATGGCCGTTCTCGTACGACGATCTCGAACCCTACTACGCACGTGCCGAGCAGGTGTACAAGGTTCACGGCGACCACACCGACGACCCGACGTTGCCACGCGACGAACCGTTTCCGTACCCTCCCGTAGGGCACGAGCCGGCGATACAGCAGGTCGCCGACGACATGCGTAAGGCGGGTTTCACCCCTTCCAATCTCCCTCTCGGAGTCGACCTACGGCAGGGTGGGGCATGCATTCGATGCAAGACATGCGACGGGTTCCCTTGCCGTACCTTGGCGAAATCGGATGCCGATGTCTGTTGCGTGAGACCCGCACTCGATTCGGGCAACGTCGAAATCGTCACAAACGGGTACGTGGAGAAGGTGCTGACCGACGATTCCGGACGTCGAGCATCCGGCGTCGAAGTGACTCATCGTGGCGTCACCTCGACAGTACGGGCGGATACGGTCGTCATCTCCTGCGGCGCGGTCAATTCTGCAGCGCTGCTGCTACGTTCGGCCACGTCTGTCCATCCTGACGGGCTTGCAAATTCCTCCGGAATGGTCGGTCGTAACTACATGGTGCATATGAACTCGATCATGGTGGCCATCGACCCACTCAAGAAGAACAAGTCCGAGTTTCAAAAGACGTTGTACTTCAACGACTTCTACCTGCGCGGCACTGACGATCATCCGTATCCGCTAGGTCACGTGCAACTGATCGGGAAGCTCCAGGCGGAGATGATCAAGGGGCAACGGCCCTACATCCCCAAATGGGCGTTGAGCCTTGCCACGAACCGTAGTACCGATTGGTGGCTGTTCACGGAGGATCTGCCCAACCCTGAAAATCGTGTCACGCTGACTCCCGGAGGGCGTATCCAGATCGCGTGGGAACCGAATAACGTCCGGGCGCACGAGGTTCTGGTTCGCGAGACGCGAAAAATGCTTCGCAAGATCGGATTTCCGGTGGTCATCAGTGAAGGAACAGGGATAGAGGTCAACTCGCATCAGGCCGGAACCGTTCGGCTCGGTACCGACCCGGCTACATCGGTCCTCGATCCAAGTTGCCAGGCACACGATGTCGACAACCTGTATGTCGTCGACTCCTCCTTCTTTCCATCGCTCCCGGTGATGAATCCGGCGCTGTCGATCGCGGCGAACGCGTTGCGTGTTGCAGATTCGATCATCGCTCGAAGCGGCGACTCCGCGGCGGGTGTATCGCACGGCTCGTCGATCCCTGCATAAATCGCTCACCCCCAATTCTTTTCGATTCGAAAGTGAAGAACATGACTGTGCAAAAGCTCACCGGTGGCCAGATGGTGGTCGACATACTGATCCGTGAAGGAGTTGAAAAGGTATTCGCTATCCCGGGACACGGCAATACGGCGTTGCTCGATGCGTTCGTCGACCGGTCGGATGAAATCGAGTTGGTTCCCGCCATCCACGAGCAGGGCGCCGCACACATGGCCGACGGCTACTACCGCGCATCGGGCAAGATCGCGGCCGTCTGTACTTCCATCGGACCGGGAGCGACCAACACCGTAACCGGAATCGCGACTGCGTTCGCGGACTCGCAGCCGATGATTCTGATCACCGGCGCCGTTCACACGTACATGGAGAACCGCGGTGTACTCCAGGAGATCGATCGCCCGCACGGGAACAATTTCCCACGGATGGTCGAGCCGGTCGTCAAGCGCTGGTGGCAGCCCGGTCGACTGGAGCAGCTACCTTCCGCGATGGCTCAGGCTTTCAACACGATGCTCGAAGGGCGCAGAGGGCCTGTCCTGGTGGATATCCCGCAGGATCTGCAGGCTGAGTACGGCGACTATGTTCCGGAGTTGTACTCGCGCCGAGCTCAGACCCGGGCGACTGGTGATCCCGTCGCCATCGCCGAGGCGGCCAAGCTACTGGCGGGGGCTAAGCGTCCGGTGATCCTCGCAGGCGGTGGCGTCATCGCAGCCGAGGCCGGTGCGGAACTCCTCACACTGGCGGAACGTCTCGGCGCTCCCGTGACGCACTCCTTCCAAGGCAAAGGCGCATTCCCTGCAGACCACGATCTGTACGCGTGGCCGTGCGGCGACATGGGATCGATTCCGGGTAACGGAGTCACCAAGACCGCCGACGTCATTCTTGCAGTGGGTTGCCGGTTCAGCGATCGCATCACGTCCTCGTACCGCCCGGGAGTCACATTCGACATCCCTAACACGAAACTCGTTCACATAGACATCGACGGATTCGAGATCGGCCGCAACTACCCGGTCGAGGTCGGGATCGTCGGCGACGCCAAGACCTCGCTCGCGTCTCTGATCGACGAACTCGGCGCACCGGCAGCGGATTACGACTTCCGAGCAACCGACTACTACGCCGAACTTCAGGACTTGAAGGCGCAGTGGGACGAGCACCTGCGCCCTATGCGTGAGACCGACTACTTGCCGATGACCAACTCGCGGGCAATGGTCGAGATCCGAAAGGTTCTTCCGCGTAACGGAATTCTGGTCACCGATTCCAGCAACCCGGCAAACCAGGCGTTCAACGAATTCCCGATCTACGAGCCGAAGAGCAACATCGTTGCCGGCGGATTCTCCGGAATCGGATTCGGTGTACCTGCCGCGATCGGCGCCGCGATCGGCGCACCGGACAAGCCGGTTCTCGCGCTCGTCGGCGATGGCGCGTTCCTACAGACCGGCACGGAGATCGCAGCTGCCGCCATGAGCGGCGTCAATGTCGTCTTCGTCGTTCTGAACAACGGTGGCTGGGAAGCAATCAAGGACCTTCAGATCAATCTCTTCGGCGCGGAACGGGAAATCATCTCAGGCTGGAAGTTGCCGGATGGATCCCCGTACTTCGCCGATATCACTGCGTTCGCCCAGTCCCTCGGATGCAAGTCCGAGCGTGTCGAGGATCCGGCAAAGCTCGGCGCCGCTGTTCAGCGCGCATTCGAGACCGAGGGCCCCGTAGTCATCGAGGCGATCAGTGCTCGCGAGCTGCCCTGGACCGAGATGCATGCAATGGGTTGGTGGGACATCACCGTACCGGCCTACCACGGCGAAGTTCGAGACGACTACGTGAACCAGCGCGGCTTCTGACCCACCCCTCACCGGAAAGTAGTTGTAAGTCATGGGCAACATCAAACTCGGACTTAATCTGGAGTTCGCGCGATACGAGAACGGCTCTTTCGATTGGGCCATGGACCAAGCTGCTGAGATCGGCTACAAGTACGTCGAGCCGATGGTGCACTGGGGTCGTGAACTGCTCAGTGCAGCAGGATATTTCCACAGTCGTTCCATGCTCGACGATCCGTTGATCCTACGGAATGCGGCCGAAGATCGCGGTCTCAGCATCTCGTCGCTGTCGAGCCACGCGCCACTCGCCAAGCCGGAGGTGGCAGTGGAGTACTTCCGCCAGGCCATCCGCTACGCCGCGGAGGCAGGTTCTCCGATGATCATGGTCGACGATGGACCCACCCCGTCTTGGACCACGGAGGAAGAGAACTACACGCTCATGCGGTACACCCTGAAGGAAGCAGCGCTGGTCGCGGAACCCCGGGGTATCAAGATCGCAATCGAGACCCACGGGCCGTACACCGCGACTCCGGAGCGCCTCGACAAGATCATGAAATTGGTCGACAGTCCTGCCCTGACGATCAACCTCGATACCGGAAACAGCTACCTGAGTGAGAACGATCCGCACGAGTGGCTCGAAGCCATCATCGGTCAGGTCACGCACCTGCACGCCAAGGACATTGCGTTAGACGACGCGAAACGTCTACGCGGAAAAGTGCGAGGCATGCTGGGATGCGCATGCGGTGAAGGCGTCATCGACTGGAAGCGCATCGTCGACACACTCGCCGCGGCCGACCACGACGTCGTCTTGTCGGTGGAGTGCGGCACGCTCGACGCCGCGAAGAAGAGCTACACCCACCTCAGCGGATTGATCGAAGCCGTCGACGGCCGAATACAGATCAACTAACCGAACACCGAAAGTGCTCGGGCCCAACCTCATCAGGTTGGGCCCGAGCACTTTTCGTCTCGGCGGCTGTAGTTCTGCCTCGTCTGGGGCGGTGGGGGCCAGATGGGTGATGGAAAGGGTCTCGGATGTCCGACGCCGACGGTGACGGTGAGACAGTGAGTCTCGGATCCGCGACACGAACAGGCCCGTCGACAGTCGTGGTGACTTCAGACGGGCCTGTACGTCGATCTGCTTGCAGCTACAGCTGCTTACGTGACGGCTTCTGCTGGTCGGGCGCCGGTGATCATCGAGACGATCTCGTCGGCGGTGGTTTCCTTGGTGTTTCGGCACCCGACGACCTGGCCTCGCCGGAAAACGTACACCCGGTCGGTCAGTTCCAGCACCTGTTGCATGTTGTGGCTGACGATGATGACCGCGACTCCGCGTTGTTTGAGGCGTTTGATGATGTCGTGGACGTGGGCGGTCTCCTGCAGGCCCAATGCCGCTGTGGGTTCGTCCATGATTATGAGCTTCGAGCCCCAACCGGATGCGCGGGCGATGGCGATACCTTGGCGCTGGCCACCGGAGAGACCCCGAACGGTCCGGTGTACCTCGGGCACGTTCACTCCGATCTCCGTGAGCAATTCGGTTGCACGCTTGGCCATCTTGCGTCTGTTGAGCACGCTCAAGTCGCCCAGGTTGATCAGCTTCTCTTCACGCCCGAGGAACAGGTTGGTCAGGACGTCGAGGTCGTCTGCGAGTGAAAGATCCTGATAGACGGTTTCGATCCCGGCTTCGCGTGCATCGATCGGGCTTTGGAATTCACAGTCGGTACCGTCGAATCGGATGGTGCCATCACTCGACGGTTGTGCGCCGGAAAGGATCTTGACGAAGGTGGACTTGCCTGCGCCGTTGTCGCCCATGATGGCGATGTGCTCACCGTGTCCGACGCTGATGGAGGCGCCTTGCAACGCTTTGACGCCGCCATAGAACTTTGAGAGGTTCGTGGTCTGGAGAAGAGGCTCGGTGGTGTTGGTGATAGTACTCATTGAGGTGGTTCCGATCTGGGGGTCGTCTCGAATCAGTACGCTGCGGGGGAGTCGGCGACGTTGGCGGATGTGACGGGCGGGATCGGGACGAAGATCTTCGGTTGCACCGTGCCGCCGTCCAAAAGGGTCAGCATGGCGGCGACAGCTTCTCGCGCCATCTCTTTGGGATCGCCGTTGATTGTTCCGTACGTGTCTCCCGCGAGGATGCTCTCGCGCATCTCTTCCGGATAGTCGTTGCCGACGAAGACGATTTCGCTTCGGCCCATCGACTTGGCCAGGCGGGCGCCCGCAGCCAATTCGGGTCCTTGCGCGACAACGGCGTTGATCTGCCCTGCCGGATACTTGGCGAGCCAGTCCTGGGTCAGGCTGATGGTCTTGTCGTTCGCCCAGTTGTTCGGCTGCTCTTCGACGAGCTTGACGTCGGGGAAGTTCTCCTGCAGTTCGGCACGGAATCCTTCCGACCGACCGATCTGCGGCCCACTGCCGAGGATGCCGGTCATCAAGGCGACGTTTCCCCGATTGCCTATTGCTCCTGCGACCATCTTCGCTTGCTCGCGTCCGACCTGAACGTCGTCTGTTCCGACGAATGAGGAGATCGGGGCGTCTTCGGACAGTGCCATGGAGAATGCGATGACCGGGATTCCGGCTGCCTCGGCGCGTTTGATGGACGGCGTCATGCTGTCCTGGTCGCTGGGGGCGAGGAGAATTGCGTCGACCTTCTGCGCGACGAGCTGGTCCATTCCGCTGCTCATCTGAGCGATGTCGTTGTGCCCGTTGACAACACTGAGCTTGTATCCCGCAGCTTCAGCTTCTTCTTGCACAGTCGAGATGGCTACGTTCATCCACGGGTCGACGCCGATGTCGTACACCACGAAGCCCAGTGTCTTGTTTGCACCCGAGGAAGGTGCGGTTCCGCAGGCCGTGAGTGCGACGGCGACGAACGCAGCCAGACAAAGGGCAAATGCGGTTTTGATCGTTCGGGAAGTTCTTCTTACGGTCATATGTTGTCACTCCTGGAATGTGGTTGGCTGCGAGGGGAATCGGACGTATCAGCGTTTGCGGGCGCTGCGGAACGCTTCGAAGCCGACTGCGAGCAGAACGGCCGTACCCGTCAGCGCCGGCTGCCAGTAAGCGGACACGCTGTACAGGTTCAGTGCGTTTGTGAGGACGGTGAGCGACAGGATGCCGATCACCGCGGAGCTGATGCCGCCGACTCCGCCGGTGAGTGGTGTGCCGCCGATGATGACGGCGGCGATGGCGAGAAGTGCCCACTGTGTACCTGTTGCCGGACTCCCGATTCCCGAGATCGAGACGAGAAGAATTCCGGCGATGGCAGCGCACAGTCCGCCGATGGCATAGACGGCAATCAGAACCCGATCGACATGGATTCCGGCGCGACGCGAGCCTTCCTTGTTGCTCCCGACGGCGTAGATGTGCTGGCCGAAGAGCGTGCATCGTAAGACGAACAACAGAATCAGGACGACCACGATGAATGTGAGACTGGCAAAGGAGATGCCGGCGATGTTCTTCAAGCCCAGATCGGTCCATCCGGAAGGAAGAGGAGCGATCGGGGTGGCGCCCGTTGCGGCGTACAGCAGTCCGGTGACGACAGCTTGTGTACCGAACGTGGCCACGAATGGGTTGATGCCGATCTTGGCTACGAGGATGCCGTTAACGAAGCCGACGAGTAAACCGGCGACTAACCCGACGAGAATTCCGATGGCTATACCGTGCTGGAGACTGACGTACGCTGCCGCGCATCCGGCTGCCGCCGCCACGATTCCGACCGAGAGATCGAAGCCACCTGAGATAATCATCAGTTGCATACCGCCGGCAATGATTCCGACCATCGCCGCCTGTTGCAGCACGTTGAGCAGGTTGTCCGACTGCCGGAAGATCGGGTTGGCGATGCACAGAATCACCACCGATGCGACCAGTACAGTCAGCATCACCCGCTGAACGACCTGCGACGGTGTGCTCGGCACAATGCGTTTGAGCAGAGCGGGTAGCCATTCCTGCGAGGAGGCGTGGGGCGGCTGGGGTGCCGCGGAACGAGTGGAACGGCCGACGTCATCGACAGAGATTCCCGCGCTTGGCGGCCGTTTCTGCTGGTCTTCGGTCAGGGGCATTGAGGACTCCTCGAAAAGGGTGTGTCGGTGTTCGGTCGAAAGAGCGGAATCAGCTCGTCCGGGCGCACGGCGTTGTGCGTGTCGAGATTCGGATCGGTGCCCTGCAGTTCGCGTTCGGTTCGTGAACCGGTAGCGATGACTCGGACGGTGGGCCGGGCGTATATGGGCGCTGAAACAAATCTTCGGACAGGTAGGAAGCGGGAGCGCCATGTGTCTCAACTCTGTTTGACGACCCCTGGCGAAGCCCTGGGGTTGTAGAAATACTGTCCTGTGACTGCATTCACAGCTAGACGCAAGGCGGGAAAGATGTCTCGGCTGGACGACACGTTTTGTGTAGTGTCTTTGACATGTCTTTCACGGTTGCGGACGCTCTGGAACTCTCACTGATCCGCGCGGCCGGTCCTCACGTACTCACCAACGGAACGGATCTGGATCAACGCGAAGTCCGATGGGTTCACTCGTCCGAGATTCCCGATATCGCAGGATTTCTCAGCGGCGGCGAATTGTTGCTGACGGCGGGCCTCGGTATAGGGGAAACAGAAGCTGAGCAGCGCGCTTACGTGAAGGCGGTTTCTCGAGCCGGTGCGGCAGCACTGGTGATCGAAGAATCCGGTCGCATGTTCGATCGAGTTCCTGAAGCTGTTGTGCAGGAAGCCCAGCAAATGCTGCTTCCGGTAATCGCCTTGGCTCGCGAAGTGTCGTTTGCCGGGGTGTCGGCACAAGTGCACGAGATTCTGACCGAAACTCGACTACGAAGCCTAACTCGCGAGCGTGAGGTAGAAGCAACGTTCTCCGGACTGTTGCTCGATGGCGCAGATCATCTTGCAATCGTCGAGACGCTGGCGGGGCTGACTGACAGTACGGTGGTCCTGGAAAATATCGCCCACAGAGTGACCGTGTACTTTTCGATCGACGGCGTCGAGTTCGACGACGACGAGTGGAATCGTCACGCCAGAGTATCCCACGACAATGAAACTGATTGTGTCCGAAGGCCCGTCGTCATGCGTGGTCAACCGTGGGGGTGGATACACGTGCTCCAGGGCCAGTCGCCGAACGTGCAGGTCTCTGCTGAATTCGCGGCGGAGCGGGCAGCAGCAGCGATCGCGATCTCGCTTCTCACCGATCGTAGCCGCGAGGCGCGTGACGATCAGCGCAGTACCGCATTGATGACACACCTGATGCTGGGAGAAATTTCCGGCGATGAGTTCGTGAAGCAGGCCAGTCGTCTGGGGTATCGGCTCGGATCTGGCCTGATGCGAGTGTTCGTTGCCAACAAGAACATTCGTGATGATTCTACCGGCAACCGACCGAAGCGTAAGACCAGCCCCAACGCCATCAGTGCCGACATGGGGGATTACATCGTCACCGTGGCACCAGAAGTAAGTAGTTCCCCTCCTGACATCGAGGATCTGGTCGGTGTCGTCAACGCCGGTGTTGGTGTGAGTCGGGCGGTTTCACGCGACATGGTCGCGGTCGCGCTCACTCAAGCGCGCAGCGCGGCGGCGGTCGCCCGTGCATCCGGCAGCGTCCTCTACTTCGACGAACTCGGAGTCGAGAGAATCTTGGTGACCCTTGCGCAGGGGCCCGAACTAGCGAACTTCGTAGAGGACGAGCTGGGTCCGTTGTTGACGAAAGACGCGCAGTCGGCGAGTGCTCTGTTGCCAACGCTGCGTGCATTTCTCAGCGTCGACGGACGTAAGACTGAAGCGGCGGACAAGCTTTACGTCCAGCGCAGAACTTTGTACAACAGGCTGGAGCGGATCTCGAAGATTCTCGGCAAATCCCTCGACGAGCCGGAAACGCGTCAGCGCCTTCTTTTGGCGGTCAAGGGGCTTGAATTGCTAGAGGGCTCGGCAGTCAGCTCGTCCAGATTCTCGAAGAGGCGCTGAATGAGAACCGACAATCGACATCTGTCCGTATCGACCTAAGTCGAAGGATATTTGAAGATTTTGCAATGCTCACTGTGTGCACATATGGCGGAGTGAAATGCCCTTGGTGCACATCGCGCATGATTTGACCAGGTCCTACGCTGAAAGAAACTGAACTCGAGGCCGTTCTCGGCGTGTGTCGAGAAGGCGAGCCTCGCGGGTATGACAGGATTCGGACGAAAAATGACTGGCCATCGCATTGTGGACGAAGCGGGTTACATCTGTGTCACGTGTCGCCATATCGGTTCCTCGTTGCCAATGCCCCAAGTGTTCGAAACGGTAGGCGCACAAGCTCGATGTCATCTCTGCGGCCAGCTCGACACCAACTGTTTGGGGCGGAACGCGAAGGCGCCGTACCCAATCGAATTCATCCGCGGGATCCGCCGGACTTGGAGGCATGCAGTCCAGTGCGGGCGATTGTGTGAACACCACCAACTGTGATCACAGTTCAACCGAAGCCAACACTCAGTTGAAATAGGACCACGATAGAATTCGTGAGACCGTCAAGGGTCATGTCGGGGTGATGTGTCAGGAGCAAGGGGAGTCGGCTTCAGTGGTTACGATGAAGGACGTGGCGCGGGCAGCAGGTGTTTCGCAAGCTGCTGTCTCATACGCGTTCAGTAACTCTCCGAAAGTTTCTGCATCGCAGCGTGATCACATCTACGCAGTCGCTCAGTCTCTGTCCTATGCCGGGCCGAACATCGTCGGCAGTAGCCTCCGTTCCGGCCGAGTCGGAGCGGTAGGCATCATGGTGATGGAGTCGTTGGGGCACGCCCTGGAAGACCCGTCGACCATGCTGTTGATGAAGGGGGTAGTCGAAGTCAACGAACTCGCCGACGTTGCCCTCACTTTGTTGCCGTTAGTCTCCAGTAGGGAAGAAGGATTCAATTCTCCCGCGGTCAGAGGTTTGGTTGACGGAGTAGTCCTGCACAATGTGACTCCTACCCATCCGATCATTGCGGCCCTGATTCACTCCGGGACGCCGGCAGTTGCGATCGATTCGCCCGCGGACTGCGGCTTGCCGTTCATCGGAATCGATGATCGCGCTGCGGGATTCAAGCAGATGGCCCATCTCTTGGATCTCGGGCACCGAAGAATCGGTGTGGTCTGCGAACGTTTGAACATCGGTGGCACCGACGGGTCGATCTCCAAGGCAGTTGTCGAACACTCTTCCGAGCGGGTCCAGCGAGATCGGATCCTCGGGTACTTCGATGCTGCAACTGCACGGGGAGATGCCGGTATCTCGATCGAGGTTTACGAGGCTTCAGGTATCGATCGTGACAGCGGCGTCCGTGCTGTTCGCTCGATGGTCGAGAAACTGAATCCGACCGCAATAGCCACGACGTCAGATGTCTTTGCCGTCGCTGCCTTGAGCGTGCTCCGTAGCATGAATATCCCAGTACCTGAGGTTGTTTCGGTTGTCGGATTCGACGATGCCCCCATCGCCGAACTCATGGATCTGACCACTGTGCGTCAACCGCTGGTGGAGAAGGGGCGCGCCGCAGCCTCCATGCTGCTCGACAATATCGACGGCGCCAAGCGGAGGCAGAAAATCTTCAAAACCAAGCTGATCGTCCGAAACTCGACAGGCCCGGTCAGCACAGTCTGAACGAGACCACGCTGACCGGGCCGAAGTGGTCAGGATCGATAGACTTTCCGGTACAGTTCGGCGATTTCCTGTGCGCTGGGCACCACCGGGTTGTTCGACGGAGAACCCGACGCCAACGCCTGTTCTGCCATCAGTGGAATGAGCTCCTCCCAGCGGGTCTCGTCGATGCCGAAGGTGCGCGGACTGGGTACCTCTACGTCGACGCACAAAGTATCGATGAAGTCGACCAGCTTGTGCGAGGCCGCCTCGTCTGAGTCGCCGCGATCGGCCGCGCCCAGCTGCCTGGCGCAATCAGCGTATCGATCACGCGCCCCGGGTATGGAGAACGCGGTGATCGCCGGAAGCAGCATCGCATTGGAAAGTCCATGCGCCACATGGAAATGTGCGCCGATCGGACGACTCATCCCGTGTACCAAACACACGCTCGCATTGGAGAATGCCATACCCGCCTGAGTGGAAGCATGCATCATCTGTTCGCGTGCCTCTTGATCTGAGCCGTCACGGTACGCGCGCAAGAGGTAGGCCCCGATTGTCTTCATCGCAGACAGTGCGAGCCCGTCCGAGATGGGGTTTGCCTTCTTGCTGACGTAGGCCTCGATCGCGTGTGTAAGTGCGTCGACACCTGTGTCGGCCGTCAGTCTCGGCGGCATCGACATCGTGAGGTCGGAATCGACGATCGAGGCGATCGGAAGAAATGCAAGCCCGGGGCATAGCATCTTCTCGTCGGTGGCAACATCAGTGATGATCGTGAATTGTGTTGCTTCCGAGCCACTTCCTGCCGTCGTCGGGATGGCGATGATCGGAAGCGCCGGCCCCGCGTACACCCGAGGGGCTTTGAAATCGCGCATGGCGCCGCCCTGCTTGAACAAGACGGCAAGTGCTTTTGCCGTGTCCATCGGGCTGCCGCCGCCGAAGCCGATGATCGAGTCGGCATCGTGGGCGGTCAGAGCGTCGAGACCAGCCTGTAGAGAATCGGTAGTGGGGTCGGGAACCGTCTCGGAGAAGAGAGCGGCCTTCTTTCCTGCTGCTGCAACGATCTTCAGCAATCGATCGGCTGAACCGTTGCTGACCATGAACGCGTCGGTGACAAGAAGCGGACGCTCGATGTTCAGATCCGTCAGCACCTCGCCGAGACTCTCGACGGACCCGGGACCAAGTTTCAAGAACCGGGGAAATGAAATGTTGGCGACCATGACTGCCCTTCGAATGGTGTGAATATGTCTCTTTGCCAGTATTTCTCAGCTGTTTTCGGGAAAGCCGAGGTTGATACCGCCGTGGCTGGGATCGAGCCAGCGGGTAGTGACGACCTTCCCACGGGTGAAGAAGTGGACACCTTCGGTACCGTGAGCGTGCGTGTCGCCGAACAGGCTGTTCTTCCAACCGCCGAAGCTGTAGTAGGCCATGGGGACGGGAATGGGGACGTTGATCCCGACCATGCCGACCTCGATCTCGTTCTGGAAGCGACGTGCTGCGCCACCGTCATTGGTGAAGATCGCGGTGCCATTCCCGAATGCACTCGAATTCACCAGGTCGAGTGCTTCGTCGTAGGAGTTCACCCGCACGACCGAGAGCACAGGGCCGAAGATTTCGTCTGTGTAGACGCTCATGTCGGTGGTGACGTGGTCGATCAGGGTCGGGCCGAGCCAGAATCCGCCCTCGCCACCGTTCGCCTGCACTTGCCTGCCATCGACGACGAGCGTCGCGCCGGCGGCCTCACCGGCGTCGACGTAGGAGGCGACCTTGTCGCGGTGGGCCTTGGTTACCAGAGGACCCATGTCTGAGTTCTTAGTGCCGTCACCGGTTTTCAGGGTGCGGGTCCGCTCGGCGATCTTGCCAACGAGTTCATCGGCGATGTCGCCGACGGCGACCAGTGCCGAGATCGCCATGCAGCGCTCGCCGGCCGAGCCGAATCCGGCGTTGACCATGGCGTCGGCCGCCAGATCGAGGTCTGCGTCAGGCAAGACGATCGCGTGGTTCTTCGCTCCTCCGAGAGCCTGAACGCGCTTTCCGTGGCTGGTGCCGGTGCTGTAGACGTACTGGGCTATGGGGGTTGAACCGACAAACGAAACGGCCTTGATCGCAGGGTTGGTCAGAAGTTCGTCGACAGCTGTCTTGTCGCCTTGCAGGACGTTGAACACGCCCGCCGGAAGTCCTGCCTCGGCCCAGAGCGCCGCGATCCACAGCGAAGCAGATGGAACTTTTTCGGACGGCTTGAGTACGACCGTGTTTCCGGTGGCGATCGCGATGGGGAAAAACCACATCGGGACCATCGCAGGGAAATTGAACGGCGAGATTATCGCGACGGGGCCGAGTGGTTGACGGATCGAGGTGACGTCGACGTTCGTCGAGGCATTCTCGGTCATACCGCCTTTGAGCAGGTGCGCGATGCCACAAGCGAATTCGACGACTTCCTGGCCCCTTGACACCTCACCGAGTGCGTCGGAGAGTACCTTGCCGTGCTCAGCGGTGATGATCTCTGCGAGTTCGTGCTTGCGGTCATTGAGCAGTTCGCGGAACGCGAAGAGGACTGCGGTGCGCTTGGCGAGCGAACTGTCGCGCCAATCGGGAAACGCAGCAGCGGCAGCGTCGATAACGGCGCGTGCGTCATGCATGCTGGCGAGCGCGACGCTGCCGGTGACGGCGCCCGTCGCAGGGTTCGTGACCGGAGCGGAGTTTCCGCTCGAACCGGGGGCGATCTTGTTGTCGATCCAATGTGCGATGACAGTCATGACTATTCACTCCTGAGGCTGGGGTTGCTTCGAGTCTGTGCCGCAGAATTGCCGTCGTCAACAAGTAAGATCGCAGTACTCAATGCAAAATTGCAGCTAAGAACGGGGATGGCGATGTTCACTTCTGACAACCTGCGCTTTTTGCTGGAACTGTCACGCACGGGACGTATCTCGGATACGTCGAAGCGGCTGGGGGTCGATCAGACCACTGTCTCCAGGAGGATCTCCAGGCTTGAAAAAGACATGGGTGCAAGACTTTTCGATCGAGGCGTCTCGGGTTGGCAGCTGACCGAGGCGGGTAGGCGATTGGTTCCCTATGCGGAGAGCATCGAGTCGACGCTTCTTTCTGCGCTCGGTGAGACGACCGCCTCGGCGTCGCCGAGCCTCAACGGGACTGTCCGGATCCTGACCCCAGACGGCTTCGGTGCCTTTGTATTGGTTCCAGGCCTGCGCTCTGTCCGTGCCCGGCACCCGGATCTGTTCACCGAAGTGCTGACTTCGACTACCCACGATGTGTTGACCGGGCGGGATTTCGACGTCGCCGTCACATTGGAGCGTCCCTCTCCCCGATCTGTGGTCGTCAGCAAACTTGCGGACTACAACTTGCGGCTTTACGCCTCGCGTCGGTATCTGGAGACGCACGAGTCGATCTCGTCGGTGGACGACCTACGACATCACACGCTCGTCTGGTATGTGGACGCGTTCTTGGATGTCGAACCTCTGCGTATTCTCGATCGGATACTGCCCACCGGGCGAGCGCAGATCCAGACTAATAACATCGCTGGTCACTATGAGGCGGTCAAGCACGGTGTGGGAATCGCGCCCTTGCCGACGTACATCGGCGCGACCGACGATGACCTCGTGCCGGTGCTGCGTGACGAGTTCGTAATTCGGAGGTCGTACTGGCTCGTTGTCCCGCGTGAGCTGATCAGATTGGCCCGTGTGCGGGCGATAACCGATGCCTTGCATGAGATTGTCGCCAGGAACCCCGATCTCCAGGCGGGGTGATGTGCGGGCTCCCTGCGTTTGCCTGACTACGAAAGGTAAATGATCAGCTTTGATGTTCGAATGATCAAAATCAATGTATCATTCGCTCATGGTGATTGACGGTAGACAGGTCGAGATAGTGCGAGCTCTGAAGGCCTCCGAGTCTGTGTCGGTGGCAGATCTGGCACGCGATCTGAATACTTCCGAGGTCACAATCCGTCGAGATCTCGCCGAATTGGAAACTGCCGGGCTGCTCCGAAGGGTACGCGGTGGTGCGGTTAGTGCAGTGTTGCGTGGTGACGAGCTTCCGTTCGTCCTGCGTGAGATGGAGGGGGCGGCGGAGAAGGCGCGAATCGCGGCCACCGCAGTCAATTTGATTGCCGATGGTGAAGCAGTGCTGCTCGACGGTGGTACGACGGGGCTGGCAGCAGCCCACGAGTTGTCGTCCCGCAATGTCACCGTGATGCCGTTGGCGGCGCACGCGATTCCCGTTCTCTTGGAGGCTGCAACGGTGAGATTGTTACTGCCTGGGGGAACGGTCCGTAGTGGGGAGACCTCCATGGTGGGTCCGATGGTGGAGCAGAACCTCGCTACGCTGAGATTCGACACAGTCTTGCTGACCTGCTGCGGACTGAGTCGAAAGAGCGGGGTTACTGCCTACGACATGCAGGATGCGGCGGTCAAACGGGCTGCTCTGGCGTCGTCTACGCGAGTGATCGCCATGGCCGATTCGAGCAAGTTCACTCGTACCGCACTGGCGGTCGTTTGTGCGCTCGATCGGATCGACGTGTTGGTCACAGATGTCGGGGCTCCTCAGGACGTGGTGGCAGAGTTGAGGGACGAGGGGATCCAGGTTCTCTGTGTCTGAGTATCGGACTGTATTGAAGCTGGATGCCGACTGACTGGGCGCATCGTGGAGTCGGCGGGCCTAACCTGACCTTCGAAGAGACGTCGAATTATCTTGTGGTGAAACAAATCCAATGTTCTTTGGCGGAGGTGGCGGCGTGGTGATCGTGGACCGGTTCAGTGAACGATTTTTGGTTTTCCGCATTCGCGTAGCTCTGCGGCGTGCCAACAACGAGCGCGTACGAAATCTGCTGCGTGAGTTGGGTGACTTCGTCGGCGTAGATGAGGGCGCGGATATCGACGCTGTGCTCGATCTCGCAGGCTCGAATGTGTATACGGAGGAACGAGCGTTTCTGGTTGGTTTGCGTTTGGCGGCCGCAACGAGCTCTAAGCGCCGCTGACGGCTCCCGTTCGGGTTGATCACTGTTTCTGTGGCACGGTTATGGGTGTGCGCAACTTCCTAGTTGATCCTCCTTCGGTGGCGAGCTTTAATTGCGGTCGGCAAGGTTCGCAAAGGTGGATTTTCCGATGTACAGGTGAGCTTGCATCCCGTATTGCTTTGCAGCAGATATATTTTCAGCTCTATCATCGATGAAGATGATGTCTTCCGCGCAGCCGCCTATTGCGGTGTGTGCCTGCGAGAAGATTTCCAGGTTGGGTTTGACCATCTTCAGGCTCGCGCTGAAGATGAGTTGATCGAAGAATCGGGCTAGCTCGGAACCTGCAATCGCTGAGGCCAATTCGTTTGGCGCGTTCGACAGTAGATGTAGTTTCGAGCCGCGGCGGTGTTGATTCTCGATCCATGCGACGCTATCTCGATCGAAGTGCATCCACCCTGCGATATCGATCTCCACAAGAGTTTTCAATGTGTTCGGATCGATTGGAACTGATTGCGCTAGAACATTTTTCCAGTATCCGTGTGCGGACTGGCCCGCGTCATACGCCGGGCGAAAAGCCCAGTAGTTGGCAGTGAAGTCGATTCGATCCATTCCTGTGACGGCGATCAGTTCGTCGATGGATCGTGGATCCTGGGGTTGAGAGATGACCTCGCCGTAGTCGATCAAATATGTGGGCACTAGAGACTCCTTCAAGTTCTGCTTGTAGCAATGCGATGTTCGTTGCCGGGGCCTGAACAGAGAGCGACGCCGTGGGGTCCCGGGCCGCGGCTGGCGCACCGGTGTGGCCGCGACCCAATCGTACATCTATTGTGATCAAACGAAAACAGCGAATGATCAATATGGAGCCTATGGACTTCGATTCTGATCGCTTGGACTGAAGATCAATCGGTAGCGCTTGCGAGGAATCGTCGCGATGCCAGGTGCAGATTCCGTCGAACGGTCTGCCGGAATGTGCGTAGGGGGATCACGCGGAGTTCTTCAGCAATTCGAGGGCTGCGTCCCGGCCGACGTCGAAGGGGTCGGTGCCGATACCGATCCCGTCTGCGACGAGGGCACCTTCGTGAAGCAGCATTATTGCCTCGACGAGACGTTCGTCGGTTTGCCCTTCCGTCGCCAGAATGCGCCGAAAAAGGTCCAACATCTCCCGCTTCTGTTCGGCGATGACAGCGAACACCTGATGTGAACGATCACTGAACTCGGCGTGGGCGTTGATCATGCTGCACCCCTTGCCTCCGCTCGCCCCAGACCAGGAGGCGGAAGCATCGAATACCGCACTCAACTGTTCGGCGCGACTTTCTCCGGCTGATTCGATCTTCTTGTCGCGAAAGGCTCGCCACCGCCGATCTCGGTCCTTCAGGTACTCCACGACGAGACCGTCCTTCGATCCGAACCGCTCGTACAGAGTTTTCTTAGTGACCCCGGCGTCCAGTGCGAGGGTATCCACGCCTACGGCGTGAATACCCTTTTCGTAGAACAACTTCGACGCAGACTCCAGGATGCGACGCGCTTTCGGCGTCAATTCGGGTACGGATTCTTCTGCCATGGACAAAAGTATACCGATCTGTATAGTCGAGTCCATGAGTAAACAGATCGGTATACCTCGGATCGTCACCTCG
Source organism: Rhodococcus sp. IEGM 1409 (assembly GCF_030056735.1). Lineage (GTDB taxonomy): Bacteria > Actinomycetota > Actinomycetes > Mycobacteriales > Mycobacteriaceae > Rhodococcus_F. Next base: position 31,539 of record NZ_JASHKN010000006.1, on the reverse strand, counting down.
AGATCTGCCGTGACGGCTACCTTGTCGGTCCTGTTCGTCGCGTGCTGGAGCTCGGGTTTCATCGGAGCCAAACTCGGGGCCGGCAGTGCCGAGATCCCCACGTTGCTGATGTGGCGGTTCCTTCCGCTCGCGGCGGTACTCGTCCCGATTGTCTGGCTGTCCGCCCGGCGCCGGAACATGGTGCCGACACCGCGGGCTCTCGGCAGGCAGGTGGTGATCGGGATGCTCTCTCAGAGCGGCTACCTGTTGTCGGTGTACTGGGCAGTCGATCTGGGCGTGAACACCGGGACAACTGCGTTGATCGACGGTATTCAGCCGCTGGTGGCAGCCGCGCTGCTCGGTCCGGTCCTCGGTGTCGCAGTCCCGCGGATGCAGTGGATCGGATTGGCGATCGGACTGGGCGGCGTCGCGATGGTCACGGCAGCCGACGCCGGAGCTGGTACATCGGCGCCGTGGTGGGCGTACGCGATTCCGTTCCTGGGGATGGTGAGCCTGGTTGCATCCACCTTCGTCCAGCAACGCGCTCCCACGTCCACGCCACCTCTGCAGGCTCTGGCCATCCACTGCTCGACCAGTGCAATAGTTTTCACGACACTGGCGGTGGCCTCAGGTGTCGCCGTACCGCCAAGCGTCAACGCATTCTGGATTGCATTGCTCTGGTTAGTCGTGCTGTCCACCTTCGGCGGTTACGGGCTGTACTGGTTATTGCTCCGTCGCATCGGCATCACGTCCGTCAACACGTTGATGTTCTTGATCGCCCCCGTCACCGCGGTCTGGGGCGCGTTGATGTTCGGAGAATCCTTCACTCCGTTCACCGCGCTCGGCTTGGCGGTGGGCATCCTTGCTGTCGTCGTGGTCACGAGGGTGGACAATCGCTCGAAGAAGCGGGGCGAGAGTACGGATTCCTGCCCGGTCAGAACTCCGATCACGTCGCGCTGACGAAGCCCGATCGGGATGTGAACCGCTCGCGAAGCGCGGTGAGTTGTTCTGCGGTGAGCTTCAGTCCGTTGATTGCGTAGCCTTCGACTGTGCCGAAGTGCGTGCGCATTTCGTCGAGAGCGGCGTCGAAGTAGCTGTCACGGACTCCGCGGAGGGGTCGTAGCAGTTCTGCGTCAACGCCTTTGCTGGCGGCGAAGTCGAGTATAGGTTCCGTCATGGGAGCCAGATCGGTATTCCGTCTCCAGATAGTCGGGCGTCGAGTGCGGCCGGCAGGCTGACGAAGTTGCGGTTCGCTTCTTCCATCTGTGCGATCCCACGGCCGCCGCTGACGGTCTCGACGTACGCGACCGGGTCCGTCATGAGTAGTCCGGTGGCCGCAGCATTTTGGGCATTGTCGGCGAGTGCGTCGAGCCAGCTCTCTGCCCCACTCGCCGGAGTCCTGACGGAACGTGAGAACGAAATCCTCATCTTTCTGCGCACCACGATGACTGCAGACGAGATCGCTGCGCATCTCGGCATTGCCTATCGCACCGTGAAGACACATATTCGCTCGATCTACCGCAAATTGGGTGTGACCAAAAGGCGCGCCGCTGTTCAAGCAGCCGACAACCTAGACCGCGGGATCGGGCGCGATTCCGCGGCGGAGGCTGCGAACCGTCAGGTCCAAGGCCTGTAGTCGCGTCCCGGAACCGCGGTTCACGTAGTCCATGGACGTGTAGAGCAGTGACCACAGAAGGTTCTGCACCCAGTCCGAACCCATGTCGGGGTCGATGGACCCGTCGGAGTGTCCGCGCTCGATGGCGTCGGTGACTTCGTCGTCGTTCGACGCGGACTCGGCAAACGAATCTTCTTGATACACGCCGGGAGTGAAGAACAGGACCGTCAAAAGGTCGGCCAGTTCGAAGTACTCGTGGCACAGGCGAACCAGTGCCTCGGCTCCGGTGCCCTCACCGAGTCGCGCCGCCGCTGCGGCCTCACCGACGGCGCGGGTGGCCTCGGCGGCGACTGCGTCGACCAGGTCTGACCGTTCGGGAAAGTAGCGGTGCAAAGTGGTGCGGCCGACCTTCGCGGCCGAAGCGATCTCGCTGAGCGTCGCGGCAGGCTTGGATGCGAACACCGAAACGGCAGCATCGAGGATGGCCTTCCGGGTGCGCTCGCGGGTCGCGCTTTGTTCTGGTGCGCTGTGGATCGTTGTCACGAATTCGAAGCGTAGCCGGGTCCGGTTTCGGTATCCAGTGTTTCCGTATCGGAATTCCTCTTGCCCTTTATGGAACATTCGTGTTCCATAAATTCATGCTTGAATCCGATGCTCCTCAGCCCGCGCCGAAATGGAGCAATCTCCGCGTCCTCTCGGAGTTCGCTCGTCCTCATCTGCCCTCTCTCCTGCTCGGGTTGGTCTTGGCTCTGTGCGGCTCCGCGGCAACGCTGGCAACGCCGATGGTCACCAAGTGGGTTCTCGACACGCTCGATACCGGTGCGTCGCTGCAAGGGCCGATCCTCACGCTCGTCGTTCTTCTGGTCGTCGGTGCGGTGCTCGGCTGTGCTCAGTGGATCGTTCTCGGAACCGCCGCTGAGAAGGTTGTGTTCGACGCCCGATCTTCGCTGGTGAGGCGATTCCTCGCCGCGACCGTACCTTCGCTGCAATCGCGGTCGGTCGGTGAATTGGTCACCCGGGTCACGTCGGACACCTTGCTGCTGCGGGAGGCGGCGTCGTCGGCCGCGGTGAATATTTTGAACGCAGCCGCGTTGACCATCGGGACGATTGTTCTGATGGGCGTTCTGGATCTGCCGTTGTTGGGCGTGACCATGGTGGCAATCGTGTTCGCCTCCGTACTCTTTGCCGTTCTGATGCCCCGGATCTCCGCAGCCGAAGCGCGAACTCAGGAATCGCTCGGTCAGCTCGGCGGCGTTCTCGAGGGTGGCTTGCGTGCGATCCGGACGGTCAAGGTTTCCCTCGCCGAGGATCGCGTCGGCGCTCTGGTGACGAACAATGCGTCCGATGCGAAAAAGCATGCGATCACGGCGGTGCGCGTGTCGGCAACCGCGTGGACTGTCGCGTGGACCGCCATTCAAGGCTCGATCATTGCCATCCTCGGCTTCGGTGCTTGGCGAGTCGCCGACGGCGAAATGGCAGTCTCGACACTCATCGCGTTTCTGCTCTACGCCTTCACCCTGATGGGGCCGGTGTCGGAGCTTGCGCAGAACGTGACCTCCGTTCAGTCAGGAATTGCGGCTGCGATTCGGATCCGCGAGATGCAGTCGTTGCCCACCGAGCAGTACGACGAGGTCGTGAACGTCGTCGAGAACACGAACGCTGCCGCGCCACTCGTCGAGTTGCGCGACGTCACCGTGAGCTACCACGGCTCGAACCGGCCGGCGTTGCGTGATGTCTCGCTCGTCATTCCGGAGCGCGGGCACATGGCCATCGTCGGCCCGTCGGGCGCGGGCAAGACGACGTTGCTCTCGACGGTGCTGCGATTCGTCGAACCGAGCTCGGGTGAGGTTCTCCTGCACGGAGTTGGTTACGACGCGCTCGATCACCGCGCCGTACGCGAGAGTCTCGCGTACGTGGAGCAGGAGACACCGGTGGTACCCGGAACTATTCGGGAGAACGTCGTCTTCAGTCACCCCGACGCAACGGACGAAGAAGTGCAGTCTGTTTTGCGCTTGCTCCGGCTCGACGACGCGATCGAGGCCCTGCCCAACGGACTCGACACCGCTCTGACGGCCACCTCGCTGTCGGGCGGCCAACGTCAGCGGATCGCGATGGCGCGCGCAGTTCTGCGGCCGAGCGCGCTACTTCTGCTCGACGAAGCCACTGCCCAGGTCGACACGCTCACCGAAGCCGCGATAGTCGACGCGATCAACGAACGTGCACGCACCGGGGCTGTGGTGACCATCGCTCACCGGCTTTCGACCGTGCGCGACGCAGACTGGATCGTGGTGATGGAAGACGGGCGGATTCGGAACATCGGCAACCATGACGAGCTCATGGACAAGGACGATCTGTACCGCGACATGGTGGTTGCCGGCCGGCTCGATCAGGGCGAGGCAATGCTGGAGGATTGTTGACCCGACGCGTCGGCGTGTGCGAGAGTGCTCGTACCGAGCGATCGCTCGGTCGGGATGTTCTTTCGGAGGTGGCTGGTGGCAATCGATCTGACGTACGCGCCCGAGGTGGTGGCGCTGATCGAGAAGACGCGCGACTTCACTCGCAACGTAGTGCTCCCTATCGAAGACGAACATGCCGGAGACATCGCGGTTGCGGGTGGCGATAGCATCCGCATCGAGATGCAGGCTGCGGCAAAAGAAGCCGGTGTCTTCGCTCCGCATGCGCCGATCGAGTACGGCGGTCACGGACTCAACATGAGTGACCGCGCGCCGGTCTTCGAGGAAGCCGGCTACTCGCTCTTCGGGCCGACGGCGCTCAACATCGCTGCGCCGGACGAGGGCAATGTTCACATGCTTGCGCACGTCGCGAACGAAGCGCAGAAACAGCAGTTCCTCGCGCCGCTCGCGAGCGGGGACATGCGGTCGGCATTCGCCATGACCGAACCCGCGCCCGGAGCCGGATCCGATCCCTCGGCCTTGAACACCCGCGCGGAGAAGGTTCCCGGCGGCTGGAAGATCAACGGTAAGAAATGGTTCATCACCGGCGCCGACGGTGCCGGATTCTTCATCATCATGGCGCGCACCTCCGGCGAACCAGGGCAGCGCGGCGGAGCGACCATGTTCCTGGCGCCGACGGACACTGCAGGCCTGATCGTGGGTCGACACATCGACACCCTCGACAAGGCCATGATCGGCGGGCACTGCGAGGTCACGTTCGAAGATCTCTTCGTTCCCGGCGAGGCAGTTCTCGGCGAGGTTGATCAGGGTTTCGCCTACGCGCAGGTTCGGCTCGGCCCCGCCCGCATGACGCACGTGATGCGCTGGCTCGGTGCGGCGCGCCGCGGCCACGACGTTGCCGTGGCCAGGGTTGCCGAACGCGAAGGTTTCGGCTCGAAACTCGGTGATCTCGGAATGGTCCAGAAGATGGTCGCTGACAACGAGATCGACATCGCAGCCAGCCGCGCACTTCTGGTGCAGGCCTGCTTCGAACTCGATCGAGGTGGGCACGCAAGCAACGCGACGTCCATCGCCAAAACCTATGCGGCCGAGGCGATCTTCCGGATCGTCGATCGCTCCATTCAGATGTGTGGCGGAATGGGTGTGTCCGGCGATCTGCCGCTGGCGCGGTTGTCCCGCGAAGTGCGTCCCTTCCGCGTCTACGACGGCCCGTCCGAGGTTCATCGCTGGGCCATTGCGAAACGTGTTGTCGGAGCTGCGAAGCGCGCGGCGCGGGAGGAGTCGAAGTGACGGACTTTCCAGGACTCGATCTGGCGGCGCTGCACAAATATCTGCAAGCCTCCGACGTCACTGTCAGCGGTGAGTTGCGAGCCGAACTGATTTCGGGCGGCAAATCCAACCTCACGTACGGAATCTTCGACGACAACTCGAAGTGGATTCTGCGTCGTCCACCCACTGCTGGTCTCACACCGTCGGCGCATGACGTCGCGCGCGAGTTCCGAATCACCTCGGCGTTGCAGAACACTGCAGTACCCGTCGCTCCGACTGTCGTGCTGTGCGAGGACGCCTCGGTGATGGGTGCGTCGTTCACGGTGGTCGAATTTGTCACCGGCCAAGTGATCCGGACCAAAACTGAACTGGAAGCTGTTCCGGCAGAGCAGGTCACGCAGTGCACTGACGAGTTGGTGCGCGTCCTGGCTGCCCTGCACGACGTCGACTACAACGCGGTCGGTCTCGGCGAACTCGGCCGACCCAACGGCTACGTGGCCCGACAGGTCAAGTTGTGGGCCGGTCAATGGTCACGCGTCAAGACCGAGGACTCGGCGGACGTGGACAGATTGGCGTCGAGCCTCGCGGACATGATTCCGGCCGAATCCGCTTCGTCGATCGTGCACGGCGACTACCGAATCGACAACACGATTCTCGCGGCGAACGACGTCACCAAGGTTGCCGCAGTGGTGGACTGGGAACTCTCGACGCTGGGAGATCCGCTGGCCGACATCGCGATGATGTGCGTCTACCGCCACCCCGCGTTGGACCTGGTTCTGGGTGAGCCCGCCGCGTGGACCAGTCTCTCGCTACCCTCCGTTGTCGATCTGGCGCAACGGTATTCGGTCGTGTCAGGTCGAGAACTGGCGCACTGGAATTTCTATATGGCGCTCGGATTCTTCAAACTCGCAGTCGTGGCGCAAGGTATCGATCACCGATTCCGAGCAGGCGCCACCGTCGGGGGAGGATTCGACAAGGCTGGATCTTCTGTGCCGGAACTGATCTCGGCTGGGCTCAACGCACTGCAAGGGAAATTCGAATGAGTCGATCAGCACTGGTTACCGGTGCCTCCAAGGGAATCGGGCTTGGCATCGCAACACGCTTGGCGTCGCAAGGGTATGGGCTGACCATCACCGCCCGCGACGCCGAACGACTCGCCGTCGTCGCCGAAGAACTTACGCGTGCCGGGTCGCCGGACGTCGTAGTCTCCGCCGGCGACATGGCGGACGAGAACTTCGCCGAAGCACTCGTGGCCACGCACGGCGAGCGGTTCGGCTCCATGCGGGCCCTCATCCTCAACGCCGGAGTGGGAACCAGTGGGCGAGTAGCGGACTACCCCATGCGACGTTTCGACAAGACCGTCGCCGTCAATCTCCGGACACCGTTCGCACTCCTGCAAGCATCGCTGCCGCTCCTGCGCAATGCGGCGGACGCGGACCTCGCCGGCGGGGCAAAGGTGATCGCCCTCGCCTCGATGGCCGGCGTGTATGCCGAGAGCGGCCTGGCCGTCTACGGAGCCACCAAAGCTGCGCTCATTTCGATGGTCGAGGCACTCAACGCCGAGGAATCCGGCAACGGCGTCAGCGCCACGGCCATCGCTCCCGGCTACGTCGACACGGATATGTCAGCGTGGACGCACGATCGGATCACACCCGACAAAATGATCAAGGTCGACGACATCGTCGAGTTGGTGGACGGACTGCTCAAGCTCTCGTCTCGAGCAGTGGTTCCGAAGGTCGTCATGACGAGGGCCGGAACCAACGGCTACTCCGCCTGATCAATCCAGCTTGGCTTCGCCGCGCTTGCGGAAGAAGTGGAACCCTGGCACTCCGACAATCGCCTGCCGCAGGTCCTTGACCACTCCGAGGAGTTCGTGGATCTCGGGCGAGACGGAGTCCAGGGTTCCGAGGATGGGCAGCACTGCGGCCACTCGGTCGGTGAGCTCGGGCAGTTGGTCGATCAGTTTGATCGCGGCGCTGACCTCCGCCTCGGAAAGGTCGTCGGCGAATCTGGCGGCCAGCGGCGCGAGCTGCAACGCAATGGGCTCGTAGATCTCGAGGAGTTCTCCCGCGATGTCCGAGGTCTGCTCGACTGCTTCGACCAACGTCTCCGCTCGAACGGTCACGGCGGCGGCTCCGATGACCACACGGTCGACGTTGTCAGCGATCTGGTTGATGCGTGCCACCAACCTCTCGACGGCGAAGAGGAGCGCCTCGAGTCGAGTGGGCAGGGTGACCGCAAAAGCGGCCGTGGACAGGGACCAGTGCACCACGTCGCCGACGGAGCGGACGACGGTGGAGCTTCCGGGTAAAACTAGAGCCATCCCTCGATACTGCCTGATGTGACGTCAAAGTACAGGTAAATCTCACATTCACGAGGGGCGCGGCGTCTTCGAGGTGTCGGTGCCGGCGCGGACAATCAATTCACCCGCTGCCTGCTGCACCGCGCAACCTGGAAGGATCGAGACATGACGGCAATCCGGACGCATACCGTGATCGACTCGCCGATCGGGGCGTTGACGCTGGTAGCGGCAGGTGAGAACCTCTGCGGGCTGTACATGGCGGAGCATCGTCACAAGCCGGACGAGTCCACGTTCGGTGATCGTTCCGCGGCGGTCTTCGGTGAAGTCGAGTCGCAGCTCACGGAGTACTTCGAGGGTGATCGCACGGAGTTCTCCGTGCCGCTGGCGCCCGTGGGTACGGAGTTCCAGAAGCGGGTGTGGGATGTCTTGCGAACAATCCCGTACGGCGAAACCTGGACCTACATGGAGCTCGCGCAAACTTTGGGTAACCCACTTGTGATCCGTGCGGCCGCTGCGGCAAACGGTAAGAATCCGATCAGCATCATCGTTCCCTGCCATCGTGTGGTCGGAAGCGACGGAAGCCTGACCGGTTTCGCCGGCGGCCTCGAGCGCAAGCGGTTTCTGCTCGACCGCGAGCACGGCGGCGAATCGGATGTCCTCTTCTGATGCGCTCGACTCACAATTCGGTGATCGGGAACGTCTACCGATCGTGACACTGAAACCGTTCGAAGACGTCGTGACCGAATACGGTGCTGTGGTCCTTCGGGTCTGCCGTGCGGTGGTCGGCCCCGTCGACGCCGAGGACGCGTGGTCCGAGACGTTCATCGCAGCGATGCGGGCCTATCCGGATCTGAACCCGGGCGCGAACATCGAAGCTTGGCTGGTGACCATCGCGCATCGGAAGGCGATCGACATCACCCGGGTTCGTGCCCGCGTGGCCGTACCGACAGACGACGTTCCGGAATTGCCGACGCGAATCGGCGTACCGGGAACGTGGGATCACGAATTGTGGGACGCACTCGAACAACTACCGCTCAAACAACGCGCGGCGGTTGCCTATCACTTTCTGGGTGGGCTGCCGTACGCAGAGATCGCGGACATCCTCGGTAATACTCCGGCGGCCGCCAGACGTGCGGGCGCCGACGGTATCGCCACCTTACGAAGAACCTACTTGTCCGCGACTGCTGCGGAAGGGAGTCACTCATGAGTACCGATGTGTTCGGGGCACTTCCAGTCGTTGACGCCGACGCTCTGATCCGCCTACGCGCACGCCTCGCTGCGCAGGCGTCCGAAGCCGAATTGATCGACGTGGCGTATCGAACCGTCGATTCACCTGTTGGAAAGCTACTGCTGGCGGCGACCGATGTGGGTTTGGTGCGGGTTGCTTTTGCCGTCGAAGGGCACGATCTGGTTCTGGAACGGTTGGCCGACACGGTCAGCCCCCGAGTTCTGCATTACCCGCGAAGGCTCGACAACGTCGCTCGGGAGCTGGACGAGTACTTTGCCGGTGTGCGTAGAGAATTCGATCTGAACTTGGATTTCCGACTCGCGAAGGGATTCCGACGCGAAGTGTTGCGCCATCTCCCCGAAATTGAATACGGCCACACCGCAAGCTATTCGGTGGTCGCAGCAGCGTCGGGTAGCCCACGTGCCGTGCGTGCCGTGGGGACAGCATGCGCCAAGAACCCGCTGCCGTTGGTGGTCCCGTGCCACCGGGTGGTGCGCAGCGACGGCAGCCTCGGACAGTATGCGGGTGGCCCCGAACTGAAAGCGATTCTGCTGGATCTGGAATCGAACCGGTGAGCGAGGTGAAGCTGCACTTTCAGTCACCGTATGCGGTCGAACCGCTCACTGGCGCATTGCGGGCTCACTGCGTCGCCGGCTTGGAGCGTCACGACGACGGTGTTCACACCAGGGTCATACCGTTGCCTTCCGGCCGGGCAGTCGTGTCGGTGTCGTGGAGTGACGACTGCGTGGTGGTAAATGCTGATGCACCAGAATCGGATTCCGAGGTGCTCGAGGCGACCGTGCGTCGTTGGCTCGACCTCGACGCCGATCACACCGCTATCGAGGAAGCGTTCGGCAGCGACGAGTTGTTGGCCCCACTCGTGGCTGCCCGTCCGGGATTGCGGGTGCTCGGCTCGGTGGACGGGTTCGAGACTGCGGTGCTCACCGTTCTGGGACAACAGGTTTCGCTCGGCGCGGCGAGGACGTTCGGTGGACGCTTTGTCGGCGCATTCGGGGAGTCGGTGGAAGGGGAGTTTCTGGCCTTCCCTCATCCGGGCGCGGTGGCGGCGCAATCGCCGGAGAACATTCAGAAAGCCGTTGGATTGACCACCGCGCGCGCAAAAACTGTGCACACGTTGGCAACTGCGGCAGCGAACGGCCTCGAACTCACCTGGGATGCGGATCCCGTCAAATTTCGACAAGAGTTGTTGGCGCTACCGGGAATCGGGCCGTGGACCGCCGACTATCTCACCGTTCGAATTCTCGGTGATCGCGACGCATTCGTACCCGATGATCTTGTGTTGAAACGTGCATTGGGGGTTTCGTCAGGCAAAGAGGCCGCAGCGTTGTCGGAGCGATGGCGACCCTGGCGAGCCTATGCGCTCTTTCATCTGTGGACCAAAGAAGCGTTTCTGTAGTCGATCAGTCTTTGGCGCGGGCCAGTTCGGACGGCCACCAGATGCGTTTTCCGATGTCATGTGAGAGCGCCGGAACCAGGACGCTGCGCACGATGATCGTATCGAGCAGCACGCCGAAGGCCACGGCGAAACCGATCTCGGCGAGGAAGACCAGCGGCAGGATGCCCAGTACGGCAAATGTTGCGGCCAAGACGATTCCGGCTGAGGTGATCACACCGCCCGTCACTGCAAGGCCGCGCAGAACACCTGTGCGGGTGCCGAATTCTCCCGTCTCTTCCCGCACTCGGGTCATGAGGAAGATGTTGTAGTCGATGCCCAACGCGACCAGGAACACGAAGGCGAACAGCGGGAACGATTGATCCGCCCCGGCGAACCCGAATACGTGTGTGAAGAAGAATCCGCTCACACCGAGTGTCGCCGCGAAGGAAAGCACCACGGTGACAATGAGAATCACCGGGATCAACAGAGCACGAAGCAAAGCGGCCAAGACCAGGAAGATCACCACCAGCACGATCGGGATGATCAGGTTTCTGTCGCGGATCGAGGCAGCCTGGACATCAAGGGTGGTGGCCGTGCTGCCGCCGACAAGAGCGTCGGCACCAGGCACGTCGTGCACCGCCGTCCGCAGTCGCTTGACAGTGTCGACTGCCTGCGGTGAATCATAGGAGTCGGCGAGGGTCGCGTTGATCATGGTTCGGCCGTCGATCGGTGCAACGGCGAAAGCTGCAGGGGCGCAACCCGCAGCGGCGGCTTGTGCAACGGCAGCGGGGTTGGTCTTGATCAGCTCGCTGACCTTCGCGACGTCCACCTGCGTGCAGACTGCGCCGGGATCCTGCGAGATACCTTCGACACCGCTGGCAGCCTTGATGACGGCATCAGCTTGGTCGGCGTTTGTGGTGATCACGGCCGGCGCGCCCGCTCCGGGATCAAATTTCGAGTCGTAGAGTTCTTGTCCGACAACGGCGTCGGGACGATTGGTGAAGCTCTCGGTGGACGTCAGACCGTCGGTCTTGAGACTGCCGATCCCGGCGGCGAACAAGATGATCAGCAGAACTGTCGCACCGATCCACAGCGGTCGGTCCTTGCTGCCGACGGCCTCGGCGATCTTGCCCCACAACCCGTGCGTCGTAAGGTCTGCGGCGTGATCGACCTTGGGCTTGCGTGGCCAGAAGACCCACCGACCGGTGGCAGCCAGAGCGACCGGCATGAACGTCATCATCACCAGGTAAGTGCACGCGATGCCGATGGCGGCAACGGGTCCGAGGCTCTTGTTGGAGTTGAGCTGGGAGAACGTCAAGCAGAGCAGACCGAGAATTACTGTGACAGCTGAAGCCGTGATTGCGGGCGCAGATTCACGCCAGGCCTTGATCATCGCGTCGAATCGATTGGGATACACGTGTAGTTCTTCGCGGTAGCGCGAGATCAAGAGCAAGGCGTAGTCGGTACCTGCACCGATCACCAGGACGAAGAGGATGCCTTGAGATTGGCCGGTCAACGTGAGTACTTCGGCCTTCGCGAGGAAGTAGATCACCATCGAGGACAAGCCGATTGCGAGGAGTGCGGAGAACAGCGGAAAGAACCACAGGACAGGCGACCGGTACACGACAAGCAGGATGAGGATCACGACCAGAAGTGCCGCACCCAGCAGTGCTCCGTCCAGACCGGCAAAGGCGTCGATGAAGGCAACGAGTAGCCCACCTGGTCCGGCGGGAAGTACCTCGACATCACCGGCAGCCTGCTTCGCGGCGTCGATGACGTTCTGTTCGGTGGTCGCCAGGACATCGCCTGCCACGGCGGTGTCGCCGTCTTTGGCGACGAGTGGCACGAAGATCGACGCAGTTGTGCCGTCGGCGGAGTACTGGGTGGGCTGCATCCCGTCGGCGTCTACTCCGGAGATGCCGGCAATAGCGCCGTACGCCGAGTTGATTGCAGACTTGTCTGCCTCGGTGAGGGCCGAATCCCGATGGAACAGAACAAAACCAGGGATTGTCTCGACGGCAAGGAAGTTCGCGGATTGGTTGCTGACAATCGTCGATTCGGCGGAACTCGGGAGGTACGAGGCGTTGTCGTTCTTTTGAACCTCGGCGAGTTTTCCTTGGAACGAACCACCGAATCCGCCTGCGACGAAGGCGAAGATCGCAAGGGCGATCACGGTGAAGATCGGCAGGCGAAGGCGTTTGACCGCTCCGCGCTCGTTCCGTTCTGCGTCAGTTGTATCCAGCTTGGTCATGGTTCTCCTCGAACGCAGTCGACCAGCACCAACAAAGCAACGTTTTCCAGTAGAACACGCAATACGGGCGTGGTGGAACCACTTGGCGCTGATCGATCACGCCGTCCGACCTGATGGAGCTAAGTCAGAAGAACTCGTCGAGGAGTGTGTAGAAGGCAATTCGGTCCGGGTCGATCAGGTCTGAGCCGTATCGGTTCGTGAACCGCTTCACGTATCTCGGGCCGAACCACGGTTCGTCCTCGATTGCCAACTCACGGATGGTGAGGGCGAGATCGAGGTGTCGATCTGCTCGGCCCAGACGACCCACATCGATCACGCCGGTTACTCGGCAGGTTGTCGGGTCGAGCAGGATGTTTTCCGGTGTCAGATCGCCGTGACATACGACCACGTCTTCGACGACGGGGCGTGTCCGGTGCAGTTCGGCGAGCAGTTCTTCGCCGGGCCAGTCCAGGTAGTCGTTCTCGAGTTCGTGGAGATCGATGAGACGTAGAACCGAGGAGCGTCGGATTGTTCGGGCGTCAGACGGTACACCGATGCGCCGGACTGACCAGCAGTGACGGAGGCCCACGTGTAGTGCGGGAACATCTCTCGCAACTTTGCGTGCATCATTTCACTCTTCCTGAGGGGAACTGCCCTTGCCGTAACTCTCTCTGACGCCGACGTCCATGGGGAAACGGACGACTGTGTCGCCGAACAACAATCGAGTTGCCGAAGCAGCTGCGGCCAGCACGTGCGCGGTACCGGTTTCGGGGTTCCGGGTATGCACGACCACTTCGTCGTGCTGGAAGAAGACCAATTCGCCGTCCGGATCTTCGGCGAGTCGGCGTCTGAGGTCGGCCAGGAGGCACAGCGCCCACTCGGATGCCGTGGCCTGCACGACGAAGTTTCGCGTGAAACGGCCGCGGGCATGAGCGTCGCCGTGGGAGTAGAAGTCGGGAGACGTTGGGGGACAGGCTCGGCCGAGCAGTGACCGAACCACCTCGCCGCGCTCGCCTGCCTTGGCAGCTTGCTCGACGTACTCGACGGCGACCGGGAATCGCTTCCGCAGCAAGATGAGTAGTGCTTTGGCTTCACCCGCCGTCGCCCCGTACAGGACGCCGAGGATTGCGACCTTGGCTTTTGCGCGGTCGCCGCCGAAGGCTTCGGCACCGACAAGCGCGTACAGATCGTCGTCGCCGGCGGCGGCCATCATGCGGCGGTCGCCGGACATGGCGGCCAGAATTCGGGGTTCGAGTTGACCGGCGTCGGCGACGACGAACACGTGACCGGGATCGGCGACGACGCTCGAGCGCATGGTTTTAGGAATCTGCAGGGCTCCGCCGCCTCGGCTCGCCCACCTGCCGGAGACGACACCACCGGGAACGTAGATGGGGCGGAATCGATCGCCCCGTACCCAACTGTCCATCCACTGCCAACCGTTGGTGCTGTACAGCTTGGCGAGTTCGCGATGACGCAGGAGCAACGGCACCGCAGGATGATCGATCTCCTGCAGAAACCACTTGCGCGTCGACGGCAGTTCGATGCCCTGGCGCCCGAACGCCTCGGTGATTTCCACCGACGACGAAGGATTGACCGTGCGCCCGAAGACCTCACTGATCTGGGCGGCAAGTTCCTGCATACGAGCGGGGAGGTCGTAGCCGGTCGGGCGAGGCCCCAGCCGTTCTTCGAGAAGGGCACGGTGCTTCTGGGTCGAGAACGGCAGACCGGTATGCGTCATCTCCGCGGCGCTGAGTGCCCCGGCCGACTCTGCTGCGATCAACAAATCCAAGCGCGCATCCGTGCCGATGGTTGCGCGCTGCTCGGCGAACTCGGTGGCGACAGCGAGGGGATCGAGAACGGGGGCGGTGTCGAAGAGACCGAGGCGATCGTCGTCGAACTCGTCGGCAGGAGGTGACGGTTTGCCGACGCGCATCCCGAGGATCGCGCGGGTCAGGGAGATGTCGTGGCACCGCTGCACCCGTACGCCTGCCCGCAGTAGGGGTGGGTACACGGTTGCCGTACTCGGCCACACCCACCGCGGGTGCTCAGCTTCCTCGATGGTGCGTACCGCTGCAATCAGGTCGGGATACTCGACGGGATCGGCAAGCGGCGTTCCACCGGGATCGGTCCGTAGGACAGTTGCCGTCACAGCTCCCGTGGACGTCGTACTACCGGGGACCAGGACAACTCGCACGGGATCAGTGTGACGGCAAGGTCCGACACGACAACGCTCGACGCTGCTCAGGCACCGACGAACCGGATGTGCTGACCCGGGCGGGCTTGGCCGAGCCGGTCGATATCCGCGTCCGCGACCACTCCGACCACCGGATAACCGCCGGTTATGGGGTGATCGGCGAGGAACACAACAGGTTGGCCGCTGGGCGGGACTTGGATCGATCCGAGTGCCACGCCTTCGGTGGGCAGTTCGGTGTCATCTGTTCGTCGAAGCAGTTCTTTGGCGCCGACGCGATCGAGGCGTGCACCGATGCGGTCCGAGTCGGTCGAAACCGCCCATCGTCCCTGGACGAGTGTTTCGGGGTTGGTGAATCGATCTGCACGAGGACCGAACACGACTCGAATGTCGAGAGTCTCGTTTGTCATCGGCGGCACCGGTGCGAGGTCGACGAGTGAGAACACGGTCGGCAAAGGTCCGATCGGGAGAACGACGCCAGGCTCGACAGGCGCCGGACCGATCCCGGACATGGTGTCGGTGCTGCGCGATCCCAGGATCTCGGGAACCACAATGCCGCCCCTGACGGTCAGATACGTCCGCAGTCCATTCGGTGCGTAGTTCAGGCGGACAGTCTGACCAGGCCGAACATCGATCACGCTCGAATGCCCGACCGGAATGGCGTCGAGGTAGGCCTGTGCGGGGGCCCCGGTGAACGCGATCGTTGTCGGTTGCTGCGCCCGAAGACTCAGCCCACCCAGGAGGATTTCGACGCCTGCAGCGTCCTCGTTGTTACCGACGAGCCGATTGCCGAGTCTGAGCGATCGCCTGTCTGCCGCACCGGAAACTCCGACGCCCGAGCGAAGGTGCCCGGTCCGTCCAAGGTCCTGGATCAGGCTCAGCGGTCCGGTTTCGAGTATCTCCAGGCCGTTCATCGTTGATCCTCGTCCACGAAGCGCACGCGTCTTCCGGGCTGAACAGTGGCCGGTGGTGTGGCGTTCAGGTCCCACATCACGGCGTCGGTGCTGCCGATGATCTGCCAGCCGCCCGGCGATGCCCGCGGGTAGACCGCGCTGTATCCAGCGGCCAGGGCGACGGAACCGGCAGGCACTGCGGTTCGTGATTGAGTTCGACGGGGTACGTCGAGCCGAGTGTCGCCTGAAGTCAGGTAGGCGAAGCCGGGTGCGAATCCGATGAAGGCGCAACGCCACATTGCCCCGGTATGAGCCGCAACCACCTCGGATCGGGTCATACCGAGTGACTGTGCGACGTCGTCGAGGTCGGGCCCGTCGTACCTGACGGAGATGGTGAGCAGGTCGGTCTCGGAATGCGCGTCCACGATCGCGGCGGACTTTGACTGCTCCAGATCGTTCAAGCACTGCCGGACGTACGCGAGATCTGCAGTCGGGCTGCAGGTGACCAGAACGGTCCGCGCTGCGGGTAGGAAATCTTCTACCCCGACCGGGGTGTTTCGCGTCAGCGCTTCGGTGAACGCGAGCACGTCGGCTTCGGAATCGAGGTCCACGAGGAGGGCGCGTTCTCCTGCGGGAAGTATGCCAGTCACCGGGAGGGCTCCATATCGATGCGAGCCCGCTCCACGTCCGCTCGCATGGCCACGATGAATCTCGCGATGGTGGCTCGCTCGGTGGCCGTGTAATTGCCGACGGTGTTCACCGCCCGTGAAATGAGTGGGCCGAAGAAGTCCTCGCCGAGTGTGACCGCAGCTGGTGTGACCTGCAAGAGCACCCGCCGCCGGTCTGCAGAGTCTCGCTCCCGCGCCACGTGGCCCGCTTTGACCAACCGGTCAACCAGCGCAGTCACGGACGCCGAGTTGATACCCAACTGCGAGCCCAGCCAACCCGGCGTTGCCGGTGTGCTCGCGCGCTCGGCGTCGAGAAGGCAGATCAGCGCGCGCACGTCGGTGGAGTGCATCGTGTATTTGGTCGCAAATCCGGAAACCGCCACGTTCAAGTCGACGGTCAGCGCGCGAAGCGAGTGGACGATCGCCATCGCTTCGTCTTCTGTATCGCCGACGCTCATGGATATCTCCCAGCCCTGGTGTGTTGTCTCTCGATTGTCTATTATCTCGATAGTCGAGAGAAAATGGGGGTGGGGAATGGACTTCAATCGGGCATACGACGCCGTGTTGACGAAATGGCCGCAGAAACCGCTGGGTGTCGATCTCGCAGGTCGGTTCGGCAGCACACATGTGAACGTCTGTGGACCCGAAGACGGGGAGCCATTGATCCTTCTGTCCGGGGGAGGCGCCACCTCGACGGTGTGGTTCGACAACGTTGCGGCGCTGTCGAAATCCCGGCGTGTTTTTGCCGTCGACACCCTGGGCGATGCCGGACTCAGCATTCCGAATGGTGATCGGATGAAGTCCGTCGACGATCTGATCGAGTGGATGGACTCGATTATCGAATACACCGGCGCCGACACCGTCGATGTGATCGGACATTCCTACGGCGCGATGATTGCGTTGGCCTTTGCGCTGCATCGACCGAATCGTGTCGGGAAACTTGTTCTGCTCGATCCCAATTCGAGTTTCTCCGGCATGAAGGCCGGCTACCTTCTGCGTGCGCTTCCTCTGTTGCTCAAGCCGTCGCGAGCACGCCGACGGCGACTGTTGGAGTGGGAGACAGGCGAGTTGAGCATCGACTCCGACTGGCTCTCACTTGCGGAATTGGGCACTTCGGATCTGCCCCGACCCAATCTGGTAGTGCCTCGACGTCCTTCGGAGCAGGACTTGAGCGCTCTTGATGTCGAGTTGTTGGTGGTCTTCGCGCGGGGCGGGCGGGTGCATGATGCGGCAACAGTGGCGAAGGTAGTACGTGAGCGTGTTCCCGTAGCACGCGTCGAGGTGTTGGAAGATGCTTCACACCACAGCATTCCGATGGTTCCCGCCGATGAACTGAACCGGGTGCTCGTCGATTTCTTGGAGAGTTGACGGGCGTGTTCAGGGCGCGACGATGCCCCCGGGCCGATCGGGGTGGCCGGATTGACGTTGACCGTTGCGACCGGCCCGCCAGCGGATGTCTGGTAGGCCATCAGAGAGTGCTCACCGGGTGCAGTCGGAGTCCACGGCGCGACAGCATGGCCGAGAACCGCCGGCAAGGTGAAATAGGGAACGATCGTGACGTCGACGACCTCCGCGGACGCTGACGTCGCGGAACAGATAGCAGCGCTCGCGCAGAGAGTGGCGGCAAGCGTGGTGGTACGAGCAATTCGTGAAAGTGCCATACCAGTAGGTCGGTTTTATCTGGGTGGGCATTGCAACAGGAAGGCCCTGACCTCCATCAAGGTCAGGGCCTTTCTTTGTGTCGAGCTACTTCTCTGTCGAGCTACTTCTTGGAGACGCGGATCAGCTTCTTGTTGACGAACTCGTCCATTCCCCACGGGCCGAGCTCACGGCCAACTCCGGAGCGCTTGACTCCGCCGAAGGGCAGACCGGGCAACGTCGTACCGTGCTCGTTGACAAAAGCCATCCCCACGTCGAGATCGGCAGCGACCGACCGCGCGGAATCAAGATCGCTGCTCCAGACGGATCCGCTCAGTCCGTAGACCGACGAATTGGCAAGTTCCACAGCCTCGGTGGCCGACTTGACCTTGTAGACGACGCCGGCAGGTCCGAACAGTTCTTCGCTGTAGGCCCGCATGTCCGGGGTCACGTCTGCGAGCAACGTCGGTTGAACGTAGGCGCCAGGGCCGTCGATCTTCTTTCCACCGGTCAGTAGCGTTGCGCCCTTGGACACAGCGTCGTCGATCTGCTCGATCAGAGTGTCTGCCGCGCTCTGTGAAGAGAGCGGACCCAAGACTGTGGATTCGTCCAACGGGTCACCGGCAGTGACGGATTCGAAGGAGGTCGCCAACTTGCGGGTGAAGTCTTCGTAGAAATCTTCGGTGACGATGAAACGCTTGGCCGCATTGCAAGCCTGGCCGGCATTGGACAGCCGCGCCTTGGTTGCTGACTTGACGGTGGCATCCAAGTCGTCGGAATCGAGGACGATGAACACGTCGGATCCGCCGAGTTCGAGAACTACCTTCTTGAGATTGCGTCCAGCAGTTTCCGCGACACTGGTGCCTGCGCGTTCGCTGCCGGTCAGTGACACACCTTGAACGCGCGGATCGGCGATCATGTCCGCGATCTGCTCGTTGGTCGCGAAGACGTTGACATAGGCGTCGTCCGGCAATCCGGCTTGTCGCAGAATCTCTTCCATCAACAACGCCGACTGTGGACAGTTCGATGCGTGCTTGAGAATGATCGTGTTGCCGAGCATCAGATTCGGTGCCGCGAAGCGGGCGACTTGGTAGTACGGGAAGTTCCACGGCATGACGCCGATGAGAGCGCCGATCGGTCGCCGGTACACAACCGACTCCTCGGCCCCGGGAACGTCGAGTCGTTCTTCCTCGAGCAGCGCCGGACCGTGATCTGCGTACCACTGATAGATCGCGGCCGAGAGCTGTACTTCGCCCTTGGCCTCGCGGACCGGCTTACCCATCTCCAACGAGATCATTCGGGCCAATTCGTCGGCGCGCTCTGTGTACAGTTCGGCGGTCTTGCTCAGGACTGCCGCACGTTGCTGTGGCGCACTGTTGCGCCAGGTCAAGTAGCCGCGATGCGTGTTCGCAAGTGCGGCTTCAACTCCGGCGTCATCCAAAGTATCGAATTCCCTGACGGTTTCACCTGTCGCGGGATTGACTGTTTTGTAATTAGCCATAGTTGTACAACGTGCGGAGGGGGCTCGAAGATTCCCGAAATGCGCAATCGAAATGAATCGGCTCAACAGGTTTCGATCACATACCGGTTGGGTACCATGTCACGCCACTTTGGGTCGATGAGTACGGTCGTAGCCTTTACGGTCGTAGAAACGGGTGGTCACGATGCCGAGTACGACACCGATCAGTAGACCCACCAACGTCATCCAGATGGCATGCAGCAGGCCGGCCTCACCGCGCGCACCGAAGAACAGGATCGACCGTGTGCCCATGTAAATCTGGTGCATCGGCTCGAACTGGGCAAGCCAGGCATACAGCCTGGGGCTGGCTTCGAGGGGGATGGTGCCGCCGGAAGAGGGCAGCGCGAGAATGACGAAGACGAACAGGTTGATCAACATGCCCAACGAGCCGAACGCGGCCATCACCGACATTGCCGTGATGCCGACCGCAGTAATGACCAACGCCCCGTACTCCCACAATGCAAGCCCATGAGTGACCGGCATACCGAGGGCGCGACTGATCCACTGGAACAACGCGGAGACGATGCCGGACAGCACGATCATGAACGCCCATTTCACGAGCAGCGTCCGAAACCTGTTGATACCCACAACATCGTTCTGAACGAAGAGCGGACCGAATTCGGTGGGCGCATAACCGAGCATGCCGTCCACCAGAGAATTGACGACGGTTGCTCCGGTGAACCCGGCAAGGACCAACAGCAGCGCGAAATAGAATGCAACCAAACCGAATCCGGTGCCGTCGGGAAGCGGATCGTGGGCCACGGTGAGTACGTTCACCGGATTCTTGAGCAGCAGGCGGCTCGCTCCGGAGATCTGGGTTCCGGTGCCTCCCGCCTCCAACTGCGCGGTGACAAGGGTGGTGAGCTGCTCGCCCATGTTCTTGTTGAGCGACGCGAGGGCTGTAGTACCGATCGATTGGACCAGAGATGCGGAGACGGAACCGGCTCGGGGATTGGTGTAGATCGTGATGATCGGTTGTTCTACATCACCGGCGACGACGCTCGCCTCCGCCAGGATGATCGTCCTCTTCGTGAAATCACTGGGAATCGCGATCGCGCCGTACAGCGTGCCGGAGTTCAGCCGTGATTGCGCTTCGGCGATACCGATCTGCTGCAGGTCGATCTTCTGGTGGTCGATCCCGCTTTCGAGGCCGGCGACTATGTCGTTTCCGAAATTCTTGCGGTCGGCGGGATCACCACCCGGGAGGGTGTCGCCTTCGTCCTGGTTGACGAGGGCGATCGGAAACTGGTCCAGATGTTTCTTGGGGTCGAGTATCCCACCCATGTAGAGCGCTGCCAGCGCAGACATCAAGAGGGTGACCACTATCAATGGTGTCAACCAGAATCGTGGTGTGTGCATGACGGTGCGGGCAGACGGCTCCGTGTTCTTGCTCATCGTCAGTCGACCGGCTTTCTTTCGCGCGGAGTTCCTCGGGCTGAGCGTAAACGCAAAGGTGCGCCGGGGCGGTCTTTCGATCTGCCCGGCGCGCTAGGGACCTGTCCGTCGTGCTCGGGACCTGCCCGGCCGGCGACGGGCCGGCAGTCTGATCCGAAAAGGCTGAGAACGGATCGGTAGGGTATGGCGCGCGGCAACCCTGCCGAGACGATTTCGGAGAAACCGTTGACCAACGTGCTGATAGTTGTCCTGATACTTGTGGTGATCGCTGCCGTCGCGTTTGTGGTCCTGCGTGGACGCCAGGGCAAGCCGAATGCCCGCGTCGACCCCCTCGCCGACTATCCCGAGGTGTACGACCCCCACAAGATCGGGGTCGGCGACATCATCACGTACGCGGGTATCGACCACGTTGTTCGAGGGAGCATCACGCTCGACGAAGAGGGGTACATCTGGCGTGAGCATCTTCTCGACGGGTCGACCGGTCGCCGCTGGCTGACGGTCGAGGACGACGAGGGAGAACTGGAGATGACTCTCTGGATGCGTCGAGAAGGAACCAACCTGGTCCCGAACGGCGACGTCATTCTCGACGACAAGGTTCACCGCAAGATCGAAAGTGGAACGGCGAAGTTCACTGCCGAAGGTACGACGGGTACGGCCCCTGCCGGTTCGATGGAATACGCGGACTACGCAACCGCCGACAAGACCGGCCTGATCGCGTTCGAGAAGTGGGCGCGCGGACAGTCGTGGGAGGTTTCCACGGGACGAGCGGTGACGCGCAGCGAACTCACCGTCATCCACTCGGGCCCACCGGAATGAGTCTGTATCTACTCGACGTGGAACCGACCGACGTGGATGCCGCTGCACTGGGATTGGTACTGGGGGCTCCTGCGCCGCCGGCCCTCGCCGAGTTGGTGATCGAAACTGCCGATGCGGCGTTGACGCTGGGGGTACTCGGGGCGTCGCACGTGGTGACGGCCTGGGCGTCGGGAAAGAAGCTGACCGAACAGGTTTCGTGTGATGCTCTTGCAGCCGGCGGTGAACCGTTGCCCGCAGCGGAGTCCACGGACAACTACCGGTTCGAGTCTTCCTCAACGGTTCTGGACCGATCCGAATTCGATTCGGAAGCTGCGTCGTTGAGAGAATCCGCCGGTCAGGACGGTTGGATCTGCGGATCGTTTCCCGGCGACGACACGGCATTGACCGCTTTGTGCGGCGTGCGAGACCGACAGGGATGGAGTTGGCAGAGTTGGCATTTGTACCCGGGGGAGGGGACAGGAGTGATCGTGAAGACACGCAGCAGGTGGCAGCCGTGAGGGGGCGGACGTGGTTGGCGCCGGTGATGGTGGCGGCCGCAATTGTGTTGTCCGCGTGCGGTGGTGGCGCCAAGGACTTCATCGCGGACAACTATTCCAAGTCGTCTCAGAACGGTGACGTCGTTTTGTACTCGTCGAAAGATCCAGTAGGGACGACGGTGTCGCGAATCGTCGACGCTGACGAACCGGCGGCGCGAAGTGCTGACGGCGGCAACGAATACCTGCGCTACGACGACGACATCGTCACTGTCAGTTCAGCTTCGGGCGGTGGCAGCACCATCAAAGTGGAGGACATCGACGGCACGTATCGCAGCGGCGGATACGCGTACCTGGGACCGGGTTTCAACCCGGGATCCCCGGCGGGCGGAAGCAGCGGCAGTGGCGGCTCGGGTAGTGCTAAATGACGGTAGTGCTCAATGACAGGGAGATTCGCGTGAATAACATCTTTGCATCCACTTCCGTCGAGATCGGAACGGTGGATCCGGCACTGCTCGTCGGTGGCGTTCTCGGCACTCTCGCCTATTTCGTCGTCGGCGTAGCGGTCCTGGCCACGGGTTTCCTGGTTCTCGACCTCGTGACACCCGGAAATCTCCGCCATCAGGTTTACGTCGACAAGAACCCGAACGCTGCGATTCTGTTGGCTTCCAACCATCTTGCGCTGGCGATCATCGTGGTGACGGCAATCCTGACCAGTTCGGACGGTTTTGCTCAGGGGCTCGCTGACTCTGCGGTGTACGGACTGTTCGCGATCGTGTTGCAAGCGATCGCGCTGCGTTTGATGAACGCATTCCTTCCCGGCAAGCTGGTTGCGCTGGTGCAAGATCCGAAGATGTGTGGCGCCGCGTGGGCTGTGGGTGTGAGCTTGCTGTCCATCGGTTTGGTGAACGCCGCAGCGCTCACCTGATGGTTGCCGCTGATCCCGATGTGAAGGTTGCCGAGCGTTCGACGATGCTCGGCTCACGTGCACGTGTGCTTCTTCTTGCCGCTGTTGCCGCGTGCGCGGCGTGCGGCCTGATCTACGAGCTGGCGCTGTTGACACTCAGCGTCAGTCTGACCGGCGGCGGCATCACCCAGACGTCGTTGATCGTCGCGGGATTTGTTGCGGCTCTGGGTATCGGAGCGCTGGCCGCCAAACCTCTGCTGGGGCACGCTGCCGTTTCGTTTGTGACGGTCGAGATACTGCTCGGCCTGATCGGTGGATTCAGTGCCGTCACGCTGTACGTGACCTTCACGTTCTTCGGCTCCAGCGCAGCAGTTCTGGTGGCAGCAACGGCGCTGATCGGCATCCTCGTCGGTGCTGAAGTGCCTCTGCTGATGACGCTCCTGCAATCTGGTCGGAGCGACAACGACGCACAGAGCACCGGAAAAGTGCTGGCCAACCTCAATGCCGCCGACTACCTCGGCGCGTTGATCGGTGGTCTGCTGTGGCCGTTCGTACTGTTGCCGTGGGCGGGCATGATTCGCGGCGCCGCACTCACCGGCATGATCAATCTCGTGGCCGCGGCGGTTGTGGCGCTGATCCTTCTTCGGTGGCAGCTCAGCCTGCGCGCACGATTGATCGCCGTCGTCGCAATGCTGTTGGCGGCGAGCTTGATCGGATGGCTGCTGATCGCGGCATCGGACATCGAGACCACGTCGAGGCAGCGGCTGTACACCGATCCGGTGGTGGCCGCCGATCGGTCGGTGTACCAGGAAATCGTCGTCACCGAGCGAGGCAACGACGTGCGCTTGTTCCTCGACGGAGATCTGCAGTTCTCCAGTGTCGACGAGCATCGGTATACCGAGTCGCTGGTGTATCCGGCACTGGTGAAGGATCCGCGGCGGGTGCTGATTCTGGGCGGCGGTGACGGCCTCGCTGCACGGGAAGTGCTGCGGATGAACAGCGTCGAGCAGATCGTGCAGGTCGAACTCGATCCGGCCGTGATCGAGTTGGCCAACACCCGTCTTCGCGATCTGAACGCGGGAGCACTCGAGGATCCGCGGGTGGACGTCGTTATCGACGACGCGTTCCGGTGGTTGCGAGAAAGCCCGGAACCGGGTTTCGACGCGGTCATCGTCGACCTCCCGGATCCTGACACCCCAGCACTGGGTCGGTTGTATTCCATGGAGTTCTACGGACTTGCCGCTGCCGCGATGAATCCGGGCGGGTTGATGGTCGTCCAGTCCGGCAGTCCGTACTCGACACCGGACGCGTACTGGAGGACGGTGTCGACGGTATCGGCTGTCGGACTGAGTGTCTCGCCCTACCACGTCTTCGTGCCGAGCTTCGGTGATTGGGGATATGTACTCGCGCAAGCAGGATCCACCCCGCCCGAGCTTCGTCTGCCCGCTGATGTGCCGGAACTACGGTTCCTCGACGAGCCGACGCTGGCGTCGGCGTCGGTGTTTCCGCGCGATCGCCCGAGGCGGGAGTTGGAGCCTTCGACCCTCGACCGGCCACGCATTGTCGACGATATGCGCAAGGGCTACGAACGCTGAACTCCGGACCGAGTAGCTTGAATCGAGACTCTCGGCTACGACGGAGGTACGGATGACTGTTCGGATCGAGGAGCGCGCACCGGGAGTCCGGTTGCTTACGATGGATCGCCAGGAGAGGCGCAACGCTCTCGACCCCAAGACGTACCGCGAACTCACGGAGGCGATCCGGGATTCGGACGGCGACGATGCAGTGCGGGTTTCGGTGCTGACGGGTGCCGGCGGTGTCTTCACCAGTGGTAACGACATCGGAAGTTTCCAGGACACGGCCGGGAAAGACGGCGGTGAGGCCAAGGATCTGTTGATCGCACTTGTCACCGCGCGCAAACCGATTGTCGCAGCGGTCGAAGGGTTTGCAGTCGGGATCGGCACCACGATGTTGTTGCACTGCGACCTGGCGTTTGCCGGACGAGGTACACGGTTCCGCTTGCCGTTCGTTCCGCTGGGGCTCTCACCTGAGGGCGGATCGAGCTATTTGTTGCCGCAGATCGCGGGTCTCAAACGCGCAACAGAACTGCTGATGCTCGGAGATATGTTCGACGCCGACGAGGCTGCAGAAGCCGGTCTGATCAATCGCGTCGTGGAGGCTGGCACCGCACTCGACGTGGCGCTGGACCGTGCAGTACGCATTGCAGACTCCCCGGCTGAATCGGTAGCGCTCACGAAGATGCTGCTCCGTCGGCCGCATCTTGACGCCCTGCTGGAAACCATCGACGTGGAGACGGATCATTTCGCGAGACGGCGACGATCCGATGAAGCGCAAGAAGCATTCGCGGCTTTCATGAAGAAGAGGTGACCGAAATGAATGGTGCACAGTCACTTATCCAGAGTCTGGTCGACTCGGGTGTCGAGGTGTGCTTCGGCAATCCCGGAACGTCCGAGATGCATTTTGTTGCCGCACTCGATTCCGTTCCCCAGATGCGAGCCGTACTCGGCCTGTTCGAGGGCGCTGTGACCGGTGCCGCGGACGGCTACGCACGGATCGCCGGAAAGCCTGCCGCGACGCTGCTCCATCTCGGCCCCGGAATGGCGAACGGACTGGCGAACCTTCACAACGCGCGCCGCGCCCACACACCGATCGTGAACATCGTCGGGGACCACGCGACCTGTCACCACGGTTTCGACGCTCCTCTCGAATCGAACATCGATGCGCTGACCGAGTGGCTGGAGGGGTGGAGTCGACGTTCCGAATCCACCGCGACCGTCGGTAGCGATGCGGCGGACGCCGTTGCCGCGTCAATGGATTCGCCCGGAAGAATCGCGACACTGGTCCTACCTGCCGACGTCTCGTGGGGCGAAGGCGGAGTGCTTGCGGAGCCTCGGGACGTACCGCCGCTGGCGGAAGTTTCTGCAGCACAGATCGACTCGGTGGTAGGCGCGCTCAATGCCGAGGGCCGCGCGACTCTACTGCTGGGCGGCGCAGCGTGTTCCGAAGCCGGACTGCGCGCCGCTTCCCGTATCGCCGTCGCGACCGGTGCGCAGATTCTGGTCGAGACCTTTCCGGCCAGGCTTCAACGGGGCGCGGGGCTACCGTCATTCGAGCGATTGGGGTACTTCGCCGAGCACGCCACCGAACAACTTCGCGGAACAACTCAGCTGGTTCTGGCCGGCGCGGTTTCGCCGGTCTCGTTCTTTGCATATCCCGGAAAACCGAGCGATCTGGCACCGGAGGGCGCCGCGGTGACAACGCTGGCGAGCGTCGGCGACGATGTTGCCGGTGCTCTGGAAGCGGTGGCAGAACTCGTGGCACCGGGAGTCGAACCTGTTTTGCAGGAAGCGAATCGGCCAGCGCTGCCGAGTGGGCCTCTGAACGTTCGAAATTGGGCCGACGTGATCGGTGCCCTGCTGCCAGGCGACGCCATCATCTCCGGCGAGGCTGCCACTTCCGGTTGGGCGATTCCGATCGCCCTTGCCGGAGCGCCGCGCCACGACGTGCTTACCCTCACCGGAGGTGCCATCGGCCAGGGCATCCCGGTGGCGACGGGCGCCGCGGTTGCCGCGCCGGAGCGACCGGTGATCAATCTCCAAGCCGACGGAAGCGCTATGTACACCATCACGGCGTTGTGGACGCAGGCGCGAGAGCAGTTGAACGTCACGACGATTCTGCTCAACAATCGCGCTTACGCCATCCTGCGTGGCGAACTGCAACGAGTCGGTGCAGAAGGCGCCGGCGTCGTCGCACAGTCGATGTTGGATCTGTCGTCTCCGAATATGGACTACGTGAAGATCTCCGAGGGGTTGGGTGTGCCGGCGTCACGGGCGAGCACGGCGGAGGAGTTGGCGGAGCAGTTTGCCGCAGCGTTGGCGGAACCAGGTCCGCATCTCATCGAGGTCATGCTGCCACCCCCGTCATGATTTCGCGTCGGTCAACGATCGTGCATTCAACTGGAGGTTTTTGGTGCTAGCCGCGATCGGTCTGTCACTCCCGCTTGCCCTCGGTCTGCTTTTTGTCTCGATGCCCATGGCGGTGATCGTGCTCGTGATGGTCAGCGCCGGAGCGAATCGCGGGGCGGCGTCCTTTTTACTCGGGTGGGTGCTCGGAATATCTGCAGTTGTCGCGGTGACTATCGTGATCGCGGACTACTCGTTTGCGGAGTCGGAGTCATCGCAGACCTCGGTGTGGTCGAGCGTCGTGCGAATCGTGTTGGGCCTCGTGCTGTTCGGTTTGGCGCTCCGACAGTGGCGAGCGCGTCCGCGAAGCGGGAGTGAGCCGGCAGTTCCGAAGTGGATGAAGAGCATCGACGGGTTGACCCCGCGGAAGGCGTTCGGGTTGGCGTTCTTGTCCGCTGCCGTCAATCCCAAGAATGCTGCGCTGGCGGTATCCGGTGCGGCAACTATCGCGGTCGCCACGAATGTCGTTGCTCACCAGATTGCTGCGGCGGTCATCTTCACGGTGATCGCCAGCGTCGGCATCGCGTCGCCGATCCTGGTGAAGGTGT
Source organism: Rhodococcus sp. IEGM 1409 (assembly GCF_030056735.1). Classification (GTDB taxonomy): domain Bacteria; phylum Actinomycetota; class Actinomycetes; order Mycobacteriales; family Mycobacteriaceae; genus Rhodococcus_F. The sequence goes on along the minus strand of NZ_JASHKN010000006.1, from coordinate 4,075 downwards.
TCTCCGGCAAGCGAGCCGACGAGATCCTCGCATCAGCGAAGGCATGGATGACCGCGAACAACGCAGTGATGATGGCGGTCATCCTGGCGATCCTCGGTGCTACCGTGCTGGGCGAGGGGCTCAATGGACTGCCATAAGTCGCCTACCATTGGCGGGTGACTGATTTCGACGACGACGCTGCTGGTTCCATTGCCTCCGCTGCTTTGGCTGTTCTGCGTGAGCAAGGCCCGCTGAGTCTCGACGAGTGGGCGACCCAACTCGAGGAGTACGGAACTGCGACCGAGTTGGCCGATGTGCTCGAGTATCTGTCCGAACCGATGCTCGGGTACCTGCCGAACGGAAAGTACGTCGCCCTCGACACGGTCCTCGAAGGGCTCGTGTTCACTCACCGGCTCAGTGAGCTCGAGATTGCATCCGACGTCCTCGACGCGAGCCCCGACCTGGAACCGATCTTGGCATTCGGCGTCGGCGAGGACGAGGCGATCCGAGTGGTCGCGGCGGAAGAAGCAGTGCTGGAACGCGGAGCAACTCCCTTCCGGAGTCGACGAGTCGTGGTTCTCCCGGCCGGAACCCTGGGCGAGTGTGCCGAGGGTGATCTCGTCGGTCTTGCTGTCGAAGACGGAAGACTTGCTTTTCGCCTGATGGAGATCGAGGACGAGCCCGATCTTGCTCCCGCCCTCGACGGGCTTTTCGAGGAAGACGGAGTCGAGGCCCTGGATTCCGTGTGCTGGCAACTCCTGCTCGATAACCCGTCGCTTTTCACGATTCCCATTGCGCCACTGGGCGAGCTCTTCGAGGCGGTAGGCTACGAACACGAGCGAGAATTACTGGCTCACCGTGGATTCGACTTCGACGCTTACGATCTGCAGATTCGGACAGCCTTGGTCGCGAGCACCTACGACCTGACCCACGACGAGGCGGTCTCAGCCGTCGCGTTTGTCGATCTGGCGGATCGCGGATACACCGACGCCGTCATCGCCGATTTCGATATCGCGGACTGGGCCCACCGTCATGTGAGCGCTGCTCCGGATTCTTTTGTCTCACTCGCGGATCCGGGTGCAGCGGTAGCAGTGTTCGATCTCGGATTTCGGAATCAGGATCCGGTGACCGATGCGATTCTCGAAGCGCTTGCGGCCGAACTGGCCGAGCGAGGGCCACGGTCGGTGCGGGCGGCGGCTCATTGGCTGGCCGGTAAGGCCGTCGATCGCCTGGGACGCGTCCTCGATGCGGAAGCGCACTACGAGAAGGCGCTACTTGCCGAATCTGGTTGGGGTCCTGCCTTGTTCGAATTGGCTCAGTTCGCGTCGGACCGCGGGGACGCGATCCGGGCACTGTCACTGCTCGGGCGGATCGACGGCGGAAGTGAAGAGAATCTCTACGCCCTACTGCAGGACTTCGTCCCAGTCGATCACCCGGAACTCGGGCGAAACGACAAGTGTTGGTGCGGTTCCGGCCGCAAGTACAAGGTTTGCCATCTCGGAAAGGCTGATGAGTCCGTGAAGGCGGACGGTCGGTGGTTGTACAAGAAGGCATGTCTGTTTGCCTTTGCCTCCGAGTTCGTCGACACCGTGACCGGGCTCGACGATCTCGAAAACGAAAATCTCTCCGAGGACGAACTGATCGCCGCCACGATTTTCGACGGCTCGGCACTGGATGTGGCTCTGTTCGAGGGTGGGATCTTTGCCGACTTCGTGGCGAGACGCAGCGAACTACTTCCGGAGACGGAAGTAGTGACAGCCGCGCAGTGGCTCGGAACCAGGAGGTCGGTGTACGAGGTGGTCGAAACTTCCGACACCGGCGTCGTGCTGCTCGATCGTGGGTCCAAGGAGACCGTCACGGTTGCTCACTCGGTCGAAGGCAAGCCCGGTGATGTGATCAGTGCTCGGGTCCTGCCGGCCCCCACCGGAGCGCTTGCGGTGGGCGTAATTGCCATGGCTTCGGAATCGCAGGCCGCGAGGGTTCTCGAGGTTCTTGCTTCCGACGATCTCGACGCCGACGAACTGGTGCGCGAGTCGCGTGGAGGCGCCGATCACTCGACCGATGACCGGTGACGATGTATCGAGTCGACCCCGTTAAAGTTGGATAGGTGAACGAACCGATGGATGCCAATGACTTGATCGCCGAAGCCGCGATGGAGTTGTTGCGTGAGCACGGCCCGCAGACAGCGGCGGACTGGGGCACCCTGTTGGCTGACGCCGGGCACGGCACGGCCGAGGACATGGCCGAATTTGTCGAGTACGTCGAGGACCCACTGCTCGGATACTTGAGTGAGGAGCGGTACGCCGCACTCGACACGCTGTTCGAGCATCGAGTGTTGACCCATCGCCTCACCGAGGCGGAGATCAAGTCCGGCGTTCTCGACGCCAACCCGGATCTGATGATGCTGCGGGTTTTCCTCGATCGTGACGACGACGAGATCCACGGCATCAGCGTCGTGCATCGCGGGATCGACGACGATCTGTTGGCCGATCGTGGGATCGAAGACCCCGAGTTCCCTCACGACGAAGGTTTCCTGCTCGACACCGACACCCTTGCCGAGTGCTCGGCAGGTGACTTGATCGGATTGTTCGTCGCTGACCGTGAGTTGACGCTCTGCACCATCCCCGAGGTACTGGATCCCGCACCCGGATTCGGCGAGAACCTGGCGACGGTCCTTGCCGACATCGGTGCTGACACCCTCGACGCCATTGTCTGGCAGTTGATGCTCGACGAGCCGTCGCTGTTCCGTCAGCCGACCGCCCCGCTGGGCGAGATGCTCGAGGCGGCAGGTTACGTCCGCGACGGTGATTACGTTGCGGTGGACGGTTTCGATTTCGAGGCATACCACCTGGCGAATCGCGCTCGGATGCTCGAGATTCGAGAGAACCTGCACCCCGAAGAAGCCGCGTCGGTGATCGCCTTCGTCGATGTGGTCATGGCCGCGAAAGCCGAAGGCGCCGAGGATGTCTCGGATTGGGCGCGCAAGCAGGTCAAGGAGTACCCGCAGACCTTCGCCGGCATCGCCGAGCCGCCTGCGGCTGCGGCAGCATTGGAACTGTTGTCCGAACTCGATGATCATGATTCCGCATTGCACTCTGTTGCAACTGCTCTCGCGGAGAAGGGGCCGCGTCGAGTCAAGCCGGCAGCGCATTGGCTGGCAGGCAAAGCTGCGGACCGTCTCGGCAAGATCCTTGCCGCTGAGGCGTCGTACGAATCAGCACACGATCTTGATCCCGACTGGACTCCCGCGATCTTCGATCTGGCGCTACTGGCGGCCGATCGAAGCGACGTGACGCGGGCTCTGGCTTTGCTGGGCCGGATCGAGGGTGGCGAGTCCGAAGTTCTGCACGAAGTTCTCCAGCGTTACGCACCGGCCGAGCACCCCGAACTCGGTCGAAATGACAAGTGCTGGTGCGGTTCCGGTCGAAAGTTCAAGGTTTGCCATCTCGGTAAGTCCGAGGTGTCTTTCGACGATCGGGCCAGCTGGCTCTACGTCAAGGCTCAGTTGTTCTCGCGCACGCCGGAGTACTTCGACGCCGTATTCGATCTTGCGCTCATTCGTGCCGAGCAGTTCAACAGCGAAGAAGCACTGACGCTGGCCGTCGAAGGCGGTTTGGCCGTCGATGCTGCCTTGTTCGACGCAGGTATTTTCGAGGCTTTTGTCGAGCGCCGCGGAGAACTGCTGCCCTCCGACGAGCGGGAACTGGCCGACGAGTGGTTGAAGATTGCGCGCTCGGTGTACAAGGTTGCCTCGACGGAGCCGGGACAGTCGGTGACCCTCAGCGACGTGCGCAACGGGCATCTGGTGAAGGTCACAGACGAGTGGGGCTCGCTGAACCTCGAGCCAGGCACACTCGTGTGTGCGCGTGTTCTTCCGGCAGGGTCCACGATGCGCACCTTCGGTGGCATCGAACCGCTTGCGGTAGAAGACAAGAAAGAGCTGATCCAACTGATCGAGTCGGACGACACTGAGCCGGGTCAGCTGGTGGAGTTCCTCAGCCGCGGCCTTGCCGGTGCGCCTTTCCGGTAGCGCGAACTACCTGTGAAGTGTCAGGACATCGTGGACACTTTCATGTGTCATGACCTTCTGGACGGT
>NZ_JASHKN010000005.1:100022-356260 GCF_030056735.1 Rhodococcus sp. IEGM 1409 | reverse complement strand
CCGCCGGCTGATCCGGATCCACCGGAACATACCCACCACCAGCCTTGAGCACACCATAAACCGCAACCAACAAATCAACCGACCGACGAACCGCAACACCCACCAACGACTCCGGCCCCACACCCACCGAAATCAAATACCGCGCAAAACGATTCACCCGCGCATCGAACTCCGCATACGACAGAGACAGCCCCTCGAACGAGACCGCCACCGCACCCGGCGACACCGCCACCCGAGCATCAAACGCATCCAACACCGACACACCCGACACCACCCGAGCCGTGTCATTCCACCCCTCGAGCACCAACGAACGCTCAACAGAATCCAGAATGTCAACGTCACCGACACGCACCGAAGGATCGGTAGCTACGGAGGAAAGCAGACGAAGAACTCTGTCCAGCAACGCAGTTGCGTAGTCGGCATCGAAGAAGTCCGGCAGGTACCGCAGTGTCAGGTGCAACTGCTCGTCGAGTGCGATCAGCAGGGTCAACGGGTAGTTCGTGGAATCGTCCGAGGAGATGTCGTCGATCATCATTCCGTCGAGAACATCCGCCTGTGCGGCAAGGCCCTCACGGTCGACCGGGTACGACTCGAATACCACCAACGTGTCGAACAGTGTACCTACGTCCGCTGCTTTCTGGACATCGGTCAAACCGAGATAGTGATGATCGAGCATTCTCGCCTGCTCGATCTGGACCCGGGCAACCAATTCCTCGATGGACTCCGTGGCCTCGAGGCGCACCCGCACCGGCAGGGTGTTGATGAACAACCCGACCATCGATTCGACACCGGTGAGGGCCGGCGGCCGACCGGACACTGTTGCCCCGAAGACAACGTCGTCTGTTCCGGTCAGAGCACCGAGCAGGACCGCCCACGCGCTCTGCACGATCGTGTTAGCGGTGACGCCGAGTCGTGCAGCCAGAGCTGTGAGCGCCGCGGTTGTCTCCGACGACATCGACACGTTCAGCTTCTGTGACAGCGCGGTGAATTCCTGTCCGCCTGTGACCTGAGCAAGCAGCGTCGGCTGCTCGACGCCGGAAAGCGCATCCGCCCAGGCTGCGAGTGATCGATCGCGATCCTGATCGACAAGCCACGCCAGGTAATTGCGATAGCTACGCACTCGCGGAAGAACCGAGTCGTCACCACGCGTCGCGTACAGCGCCAACAGGTTCTGCAAGAGCAGCGGCACCGACCAACCGTCGAGAATGATGTGGTGATTCGCCACGACCAAGCGGTAGTCCCCCTCCGCCATCGTGACGAAGGTGAACCGAATCAACGGCGGTGAGGCCATGTCGAAGTGTGTCGCCTGGTCAGCTGTCAAGACTTCGTCCAAGGCTGCCTCACGGTCGACCGCCGCGATATCGCTGAGATCGATGTTCCGCCACGGGACGGCAACGTCCGCGAGAACTATCTGGACCGGCGTTCCGTCGTCGTCGGCCGTGAACGCCGTTCGCAGATTCGCGTAACGGTCGATGATTCCCTGTGCTGCAGTACGCAATCGGTCGGCATCAACCTTGCCGGACAGAGTAAGAATCATCTGTACCGAGTAGAGGTCGACGCTGGATTCCGCCAACATCGCGTGGAAGAGCAAACCGGACTGCAGCGGCGCCAGCGGCCAGATGTCGGTCACTGTGCCGAATCGATTCTCGAAGCTGTCGATATCCCGCTGGCTCACCGAGACCAGTGGCACGTCGGACGGCGTGAGTCCACCGGCTCCGACGGAGCGAGAATGCTCCGCCAGGGCTGTCAGTGCTTCGACCCAAATCTGTGCAAATGTCTCGACACTCTCGCCGTCGATGGCACCGACGGGGTACGCGAAGGAGGCCTCCAGAACAGCACCGTCTGCGCCGTCGTTGACGATCGCATTGATGTCGACGACCTTGTTTGCGGGCATGTCGACGTCTTCGGGTGCCGACACGTTGGCGAAATCGCCGGCCGGCAGCCACCCGAGTCCCTCGACACCTGCCGGAAGATCCTCGGCGACAACTCTTCCCAAGTAGTTGAAGCTGACCTGTCCCCCGGCGAAGCGAGAAAGCACTGCGCGGGTGTCTTCGTTCAGGTAGCGCAGCAGTCCGTACCCGACGCCCTTGTCCGGGATCGCCAACAGCTGTTCCTTCACTGCTTTGATCGCGTGTCCCGCCGAATCACCTCCGGCGAAAGCATCACCCAGCTCTACCTCGGAAAGATCGAGACTGATCGGGAAGGCAGCAGTGAACCAGCCAACAGTCCTCGACAGATCCGCACCGGGAATCACGGCTTCTTCGCGGCCGTGGCCCTCGAGCTGTAGCAAGGCAGATGACGAGTCGATTCCCGCACGGCGACGCCACTCGATCAGCGCGAGTGCGAGGCCAGCGAGCAGGCCGTCGTTGGCGCCGCCGTTGAAAACCTCCGGCAGCGTGGTCAACAGAGTCTCGGTCACCTGAGTGGGAACCGTCACGCTGATCCGCTGAACCGTTGCCGCAACATCGACGGCTGAGTCATACGCTCGCTTACCCAGAACAGGGTCCGGCGTCTGCAACACCTTCCGCCACGTATCCAGCTCGGCGACCCGCGAATCCCGATGGGCCTCTTCGGACAATGCATGAGCCCAGCGTCGCATCGACGTACCCGTAGGCTCGAGAACCACATCCCCCGTCGCTCCACCCGCCCCTGCTACATTCCCCGTCGCTCCGCTCGCCCCTGCCATCTGGGCCGCAGCCGACACCAGATCCGGAACAATGATTCGCCAGGAAACCCCGTCGACGATCAAGTGATGCGTAGCAATGATCAAGCGCCCGGTGCGGGTGGGACCGAAGTCGACCCACACGAACTGAACCATCACGCCGTCCGCCGGATTCAACCGGCCGAGAGCCTCGTCGAGGCCCTTGGAAGCTGTGAGAACAATTGTCGACTCGTCCGCGGACGCATCAACATCCACGCGGCTGAGCAAATCCTCGACGTCCACGGTTCCCGGCTCGGAGACCGACATTCCCCATCCGCGACCATCGGAGATCAACCGCGAGCGGAACATGTCGTGGTGGTCGACGACGGCGGCGAGTGTCCGCACGATGTCGGCTCGCTGCGCTCCGAGTGGAAGCTCGAGAGTCATCGTCTGTGTAAAGCGGTTGTAGCTGCCACCGCGCTCGACCATGAATCGTTCGATCGGCGTCAACGGCATCCAGCCGACTCCACCGCCCGGCAACTCCTCGAGCACGACCGCAGCCTCGACGTCGGCGGCATACTTCGCCACTTCGGCCAATGCCGCAACAGTCTTGCTCTCGAAGACGTCACTGGGTGCGAATACGACCCCGCGTGCCTTCGCACGCGAGACGAGCTGGATGGACATGATCGAGTCGCCGCCCTGCGCGAAGAACGAGTCGTCGGTACCGATTCGATCCAGGCCGAGAACGTCCGCGAAGATCTCGCTCAGGATTTGTTCCATTTCGGTGACCGGGGCGCGGAATTCCTTGGTCTCGAAAACCGGCGCTGGGAGCGCTTTTCGGTCCAGCTTGCCGGCCGGGCTGAGCGGCATGTCCGAGGAGACCATGACCGAAGCCGGAACCATGTGAGCAGGAAGGGTTCTGGAGACGAATTCAATCAACTCCGCCGAAGTGACTGCAGCGTTCTTTCCGGTGAACACGTACGACACCAGTGCCGGAGCACCAGACGGCAGGGTCGTGCCCATCGTCGCTGCGAACTCGACCTCGGGGTGCACCGTCAGCGATGCATCGATTTCGCCGAGTTCGATACGGAAACCGCGAATCTTGACCTGGAAATCGTTGCGGCCCACGTATTCAACCGCGTAGGTGGACGGTGCGGTTCCAGCGACCCAGCGGACCACGTCACCGGTTCGGTACATACGCTCGCCGGGATTACCGTGCGGGTTTGCCACGAATCGATCGGCACTCAAGCCCGGGCGACGATGATAGCCGCGCGTGACCTGAGGACCGGACAGATAGAGCTCGCCCGAGACTCCGAGTGGAACCGGATTGAGTCGCGTGTCCAGAACGAAGGCGGCCATGTCGCCGATCGTCGCGCCGATGTCCATACGATCACCGGGCAGAAGCGGCACGCTGACGTTCGTCACGATCGTCGTCTCGGTCGGGCCGTAGACATTCAGGAACGTCCTGGGAGCCGACGCAGATACGGCCGAGCCTTCCCCCGTCGTCCACTTGCTGATCAGCTCCGGCGAATACGCTTCGCCGCCCACTCCTACGACCGCCAGGTCGTCCAGACCGCTCGGGTCCATCGACGCCAGAGCCGCCGGCGTGATGAACGCGTGCGTGACTCGCTCGCTACGGAACACCTCAGCCAGTTCGTCGCCGCCGTACACGCCAGGCGGGACGATGACCATCGTCGCGCCTGTGGCCACCGCGAGGAACAACTCGAGCATCGACGCGTCGAAACTCGGTGACGCAAAGTGCAAAGTCCGCGAGGTGGGCTTCACGAGGTAATGCACGGCCTGCGTGACACTGAAGCTCGCCAGACCTGCGTTGGTAGCGACGACACCCTTGGGCAGTCCGGTCGTGCCGGAGGTGTAGATGACCCAGGCCGGATGAGCAGTCGTCAGCGGACGGACACGTTCCTCGGCATCGATTGACGCACCGGACACTCCGGCGAACATCTGTTCGCCGAGTGGTCCGTCCACGACCAACCACTCGACGTCGTCGCTCAGATTCGGACGTTCGACGTCGAGGGTCAGGCCTACCTTTGCACCAGAGTCACTGAGCATGTGCGCGATACGATCTGCCGGATAGTGCGGATCGATCGGAACCACCGCTGCCCCGGTCTTCGACACTGCCCACACCGCGAGTACCGATTCGACTGATCGCGGAATCGACACCGCCACAAGATCTTCAGCCCCGAGACCACGGTTGATCAAAACGCGGGCCAGCTTCGACGACCACTCGTCGACCTCGCGATACGTCATGGACCGACCGGCAGCGGCCTGCGCCGTGCCGGGATAGCGCAATGCGACGTTGTCCGGGTAGCGCGCAGCAGCGTCGGCAAGAATCTCGGCCAACGGCGCCTGTGCAACTCCTGAAGAAGCCCTCTGGCTCGTCAGAACCTCACGCTCGGACTCGTCGAGTATTTCGATGTCGCCCACTGCACTCGTGGAGTCCGCGGCAATTCCGTTCAGGATTCGCATCAGCCGTGCGGCGAATCCCCGGACAGTCGATTCGTCGAACAGATCCGTCGCGTACGTGAACGTCGCCGACAGCCCCTCTGCCACTTCACTGATCGTGAGCTGCAGGTCGAACTTGGCCACCGTCTCGTCGATTGCGAACTCGGCGGCCGTCAGACCCGGCAGAGCCAAGGAGTTCTGCCCCAGGTTCTGGAATGCCAATGCCACCTGGAACAGCGGGTGGTGTGCCCTCGATCGAACGGGATCCAGCACTTCCACGAGCCGCTCGAAGGGAAGGTCCGAGTGCGCGAACGCCTGAAGATCAGTCTCTCGAGCCGACGACAGAAGTGTGGTGAACGGGGCCGAAGGATCAACCTCGGTACGCAGCACCAAGGTGTTGACGAACATTCCGATCAGATCGTCGAGTTCGGATTCACCTCGTCCTGCCATCGGCGCGCCGATCGTGATGTCCGTTGTCCCCGACAGACGTGCGAGAAGTGATGCCAGCGCCGAATGGACCACCATGAACATCGACGCATTGTGCTCACGACCGACACCGATCAGCCGCTCGTGCAGTTCCTGGCCGATCGAGAATTCGAATGTCGCTCCCTGACCGGAAAATACCGCCGGCCGTGCCCGATCCCCGGGAAGATTCAACTGTTCGGGCACGCCGTCCAGTGCTTGCGCCCAGTAAGTGATCTGCTGCGCGATGACGGACTGCGGATCGTCCTCCGACCCGAGAACCTCACGCTGCCACAACGCGTAGTCGGCGTACTGCACCGGCAACGGCGTCCAGGTCGGAGCCTGGCCGTTCGTTCGGGCGTAGTAGGCGGTCATGATGTCGCGGGTCAACGGACCCATCGAGAAACCGTCGGTCGAGATGTGATGCACCACGAATACCAGAACATGCTCGTCGGCCTTGATCTGGAACAGCTTGGCGCGCAACGGAACCTCGGTTGTCACGTCGAAACCCGCCGCCACGAAGTTCGTTACCTCGGAAACGATCTCCGAATCCGAGACCAAGGTTGCAGCGAGGTTCACGTCGACATCAGCAGGTGCAACGATCTTCTGGTAGCCGACTCCGTCGACCTCCGGATACACCGTCCGGAGAACCTCGTGGCGGCCGACAACGTCCGAGACAGCCTGTTCCAGCCCCGACACGTCCAGTTTGCCGGTGAGCGTTATCGCAACCGGAACGTTGTTCCCTGCCGAACTCGTATCCAACTGGTTGAGGAACCACATGCGCTGCTGCGCCAACGACAACGGCACCCGAACCGGACGCACCTGCACCGTCAACGCCGCACGCGAACCACCACCGACATGAGAACCCAAACGAGCAGCCAAACCTTCAACAGTCGACGCCTCGAACAACTCCCGCACACCGACCGACGCATCCAACGCCTGCCCCAACCGAGACGTCACCTGCGTCGCAATCAGCGAATTACCACCGAGCGCGAAGAAATCATCATCCAAACCAACACGCTCGACACCCAGAACATCCGCAAACGTCTGCGCCACAACCTCTTCCACCACCGACGTCGGAGCCCGGAACACCGCAACCTGCAACGACGGAACCGGCAACGCCCGACGATCCAACTTCCCGTTCACCGTCAACGGAATCGCATCAAGCACCACAAACGCCGACGGCACCATGTACTCCGGCAACAACGAACCCACACTCGCGCGCACATCGTCGACCGAGACACTCACACCCGCAGCCGGCACCACATACGCCACCAACCGCTGATCACCCGGAGAATCCTCACGAACGATCACCGCCGTCTGCGCCACCGACACATCCGACAAGACCGCAGACTCGATCTCACCGATCTCGATCCGGAACCCACGGATCTTCACCTGATCATCAGCACGACCCAGATACTCCAGATCGCCAGCACTGTTCCACGCCGCGACATCACCCGTCCGGTACAACACCTCACCGGCATTGAACGGATTCGCCACGAACCGCGTCGACGACAACCCAGCCTGACCCAGATAACCCCGAGCCAACTGCACACCCGCCACATACATCTCACCCGCGACACCCACCGGCACCGGAGCCAAACGCGTATCCAACACGAACACCTGCAGACCCGAAATAGCCTGACCCACCACACTCGCCGACGCATCCGCCGCCAACGCAGCATCCAACACACGATGGCTCACATGCACCGTCGTCTCCGTGATGCCATACATGTTCACCAACGTCGGCGCACTGTCACCACGACGCGAATACCAATCCGACAAGCGACGAAGCTCGAGCGCCTCGCCACCGAAAACAACCCACCGCAACGACAACTCGGGCGCCCGACCGGATTCCGACACCAACCGATCAGCCTCAGCCAACTGATAGAACGCCGACGGCGTCTGATTGAGCACCGTCACCCGCTCAACAGCAAGCAGTTCCAAGAACTGCTCCGGCGAACGCGACGTCACATAATCCACAACCACCAACGTGCCGCCGTACAACAGCGGACCCCACAACTCCCACACCGAAAAGTCGAACGCATAACTGTGGAACATCGTCCACACATCGGATTCGTCGAACCCGTACACACCCTCGGTATTCGCGAACAACTTCGCCACCGTGACGTGCGGAACCTGCACACCCTTCGGGCGACCCGTCGAACCCGACGTGTAAATCACATACGCAACATTCGAAGACCGCAACGGCGCAACACGATCCGCATCCGAGACCACCGAACCATCGAACTCCGACAAATCCACAGTGTCGACGTCGATCACCGGCAGATCAGCAGGCAACACCAACTCACGCTCAGACCACGAAATCGCAGCCACCGGACCAGCATCGGCAAGCATGAACTCGACACGATCACTCGGATACGACGGATCCACCGGCAAATACCCCGCACCGGACTTCACCACCGCCAACAACGCCACCACAAGATCCGCCGACCGCGGCAACGCCACCGCCACCAACGACTCCGGCCCACAACCCTGAGCAATCAACCTGCGCGCCAAACGATTAGCCCGCACCGACAACTCGCCATACGACAACGACTCGCCACCGAACCGCACCGCCGTCCGATCACCAAACCGCGCAGCAGCATCATCGAACCACGCCGACAACGTCGAATCCACACCGCTGTCGGCGCCGACCCCGCTCCAGGAGAGAACTCGATCCAGCTCACCGACAGCGAGTACGTCCACATCACCGACAGCAAGATTCGGATCCGCGGTGACGCCTCGCAGAACTTGCAGGAAGCGATCGGCGAAGTCGACAGCTGTCGACGCGTCGAACAGATCCGTCGCATACGTCAGAGTTGCAGACATTCCGGCTTCAGCCTCTTCGAGCGTGAGCTGCAAGTCGAACTTGGCCAGTGCAGCGTCGAACTCGACTGCAGCAGCACGGAGGCCGGGCATTTCCAGAGACGTTTGGCCGAGATTCTGGAACGTCAACGCCACCTGGAACAACGGATGACGAGCCTGCGAACGAACCGGATCGAGAACCTCCACCACACGCTCGAACGGAACATCCGCATGCGCGAACGCCCGCAGATCCACCTCACGCGCCGACGCCAACAACTCGGCAAACGACATCGACGGATCAACCTCGGTACGCAACACCAAAGTATTGACGAACATACCGATCACATCATCGAGCTCAGCTTCACCACGACCCGCGATCGGGGCACCGATCGCAATGTCGGTCGTCGCGGACAAGCGGGCCAACAGCACCGCCAGCGCCGAGTGGACGACCATGAACGGAGTTGCATTTGTTGCCTTGGCCAGTTCGTCCAGTTTGGACCACAGCTGCGGTTCGATCGCGAAACTGTGGTTGGCGCCGCGTCCTGACGCGACTTCGGGGCGCGGACGATCACCCGGCAGATCCAACTGCTCCGGAAGATCAGCCAACGCATCCACCCAGAACGCAATCTGCTGCGCGATGACGGACTGCGGATCCTCCTCGGACCCGAGAACCTCACGCTGCCACAACGCGTAGTCGGCGTACTGCACCGGCAACGGCGTCCAGGTCGGAGCCTGGCCGTTCGTTCGGGCGTAGTAGGCGGTCATGATGTCGCGGGTCAACGGACCCATCGAGAAACCGTCGGTCGAGATGTGATGCACCACGAACGACAACACGAAGTCGTCATCGGCGAACTGGAACAGCTTGGCGCGCAACGGAACCTCGACAGTGACATCGAAGCCCTGGGCGAAGAACGAATACAACTCCGCCTGGATTCGGTCGTCGGTGACGCGTTCTGCACCGAGATCGATCGAGACATCTCCTACCGAGAGGATCTTCTGGTAGCCGATTCCGTCGACCTCGGGGTAGACCGTGCGGAGAACCTCATGGCGGCCGACAACGTCGTGAACTGCCGAATTCAGGGCGGCCAGATCAAGCGCACCCGTGAGTCGAACAGCAACGGGGACATTGTTGACGGCCGACGCCGTGTCGAATCGATTGAGGAACCACATGCGCTGCTGCGCCAACGACAACGGCACCCGAACCGGACGCACCTGCGCAGTCAACGCCGCACGCGAACCACCACCGACATGAGAACCCAAACGAGCAGCCAAACCTTCAACAGTCGACGCCTCGAACAACTCCCGCACACCGACCGACGCATCCAACGCCTGCCCCAACCGAGACGTCACCTGCGTCGCAATCAGCGAATTACCACCGAGAGCGAAGAAATCATCATCCAAACCAACACGCTCGACACCCAGAACATCCGCAAACGTCTGCGCCACAACCTCTTCCACCACCGACGTCGGAGCCCGGAACACCGCAACCTGCAACGACGGAACCGGCAACGCCCGACGATCCAACTTCCCGTTCACCGTCAACGGAATCGCATCAAGCACCACAAACGCCGACGGCACCATGTACTCCGGCAACAACGAACCCACACTGGTACGCACATCGTCGACCGAGACACTCACACCCGCAGCCGGCACCACATACGCCACCAACCGCTGATCACCCGGAGAATCCTCACGAACGATCACCGCCGTCTGCGCCACCGACACATCCGACAACACCGCAGACTCGATCTCACCGATCTCGATCCGGAATCCACGGATCTTCACCTGATCATCAGCACGACCCAGATACTCCAGATCGCCAGCACTGTTCCACGCCGCGACATCACCCGTCCGGTACAACACCTCACCGGCATTGAACGGATTCGCCACGAACCGCGTCGACGACAACCCAGCCTGACCCAGATAACCCCGAGCCAACTGCACACCCGCCACATACATCTCACCCGCGACACCCACCGGCACCGGAGCCAAACGCGTATCCAACACGAACACCTGCAGACCCGAAATAGCCTGACCCACAACACTCGCCGACGCATCCGCCGCCAACGCAGAATCCAACACACGATGGCTCACATGCACCGTCGTCTCCGTGATGCCATACATGTTCACCAACGTCGGCGCACTGTCACCACGACGCGAATACCAATCCGACAAGCGACGAAGCTCGAGCGCCTCACCACCGAAAACAACCCACCGCAACGACAACTCGGGCGCCCGACCGGATTCCGACGCCAACCGATCAGCCTCAGCCAACTGATAGAACGCCGACGGCGTCTGATTGAGCACCGTCACCCGCTCAACAGCAAGCAGTTCCAGGAACTGCTCCGGCGAACGCGACGTCACATAATCCACAACCACCAACGTGCCGCCATACAACAGCGGACCCCACAACTCCCACACCGAGAAGTCGAACGCATAACTGTGGAACATCGTCCACACATCGGATTCGTCGAACCCGTACACACCCTCGGTATTCGCGAACAACTTCGCCACCGTGGTGTGCGGAACCTGCACACCCTTCGGGCGACCCGTCGAACCCGACGTGTAAATCACATACGCAACATTCGAAGACCGCAACGGCGCAACACGATCCGCATCCGAGACCACCGAACCATCGAACTCCGACAAATCCACAGTGTCGATATCGATCACCGGCAGATCAGCAGGCAACACCAACTCACGCTCAGACCACGAAATCGCAGCCACCGGACCAGCATCGGCAAGCATGAACTCGACACGATCACTCGGATACGACGGATCCACCGGCAAATACCCCGCACCGGACTTCACCACCGCCAACAACGCCACCACAAGATCCGCCGACCGCGGCAACGCCACCGCCACCAACGACTCCGGCCCACAACCCTGAGCAATCAACCTGCGCGCCAAACGATTAGACCGCACCGACAACTCGCCATACGACAACGACTCGCCACCGAACCGCACCGCCGTCCGATCACCAAACCGCGCAGCAGCATCATCGAACCACGCCGACAACGTCGAATCCACACCGCGATCGATCTGGCCAGCACTGAAGCGGGACAGCATGTTTCGTTCACCATCGACCAAGATGTCGACATCACCCACCGCTACGGTGGGGTCAGCAGTCACCGCACGGAAGGTTCGCACCAGCCGATCACCGAACTCGACCACGGTCGACTCGTCGAACAGATCCGTCGCGTACGTCAAGGAGGCTGACATTCCAGCGGGTGCGCCGGCCTCGTCGGTTCGTTCGGTCAAGGTCAGCTGGAGGTCGAATTTCGCCAACGCAAGATCGGCACTTTCGATCGACACTTCGAGGTCGCCCAGTTCGAGCGTTGTCTGTTCGTGGTTCTGGAACGTCAACGCCACCTGGAACAACGGATGACGAGCCTGCGAACGAACCGGATCGAGAACCTCCACCACACGCTCGAACGGAACATCCGCATGCGCGAACGCCCGCAGATCCACCTCACGCGCCGACGTCAACAACTCGGCAAACGACATCGACGGATCAACCTCGGTACGCAACACCAAAGTATTGACGAACATACCGATCACATCATCGAGCTGCGCTTCACCACGACCCGCGATCGGCGTGCCGATCACGATGTCCGTAGTTGCAGACAAGCGCGAGAGTACGACGGCGAGCGCCGCGTGAACAACCATGAACGGTGTCGAGTTACTGCTGTGCGCAATCGAATTAACGGCTTCGTGCAGAGCGGCGTCGATCTCGAACTCGACCTCGGCGCCGCGCCCTGACGCGACCTCGGGACGCGGACGATCACCCGGCAGATCCAACTGCTCAGGAAGATCAGCCAACGCATCCGACCAGAACGCAATCTGCTGCGCGATGACGGACTGCGGATCCTCCTCGGACCCGAGAACATCACGCTGCCACAACGCGTAGTCGGCGTACTGCACCGGCAACGGCGTCCAAGCCGGCACCGACGCTCGTGTACGTGCTTCGTAGGCAACCATCACGTCGCGGGTCAACGGCCCCATCGAGAAGCCGTCGGTCGAGATGTGATGCACCACGAACACCAGGACGTATTCGCTGTCGCCGACCTTGAAGAGCTTGGCGCGCAACGGGACTTCGGACGTCACGTCGAAGCCGTCCGTGGCCAGCTCGGCGACGCCTGCAGCCAGGCGATCTTCCGTGATCGACACGGGGCTGAGATCGACGACAACGTCTCGAACTTCACGGACTTCCTGGTACCCGATGCCGTCGACGTCCGGATACAGCGTCCGCAGTGATTCGTGCCTGCCCACGACGTCGATCAGGGCAGCGTTGAGAGCTGCCACATCGAGGGCGCCCGAAATCCTGATCGCCGCCGGAACGTTGTTCACTGCCGACGCGGGTTCGAACCTGTTCAGGAACCACATGCGCTGCTGAGCCAACGAAAGCGGGATCCGATCAGGCCGGGGCTGCGGCACCAGTGGGGCAGTGGCGCCCGAACCTGCGTGCAGCTCGAGCCGGACCGCGAGTGACTGCACGGTCGACGCTTCGAAGAGCGCACGAACCGGAACGCTTGTGTCGAGCGCCTCCCCCAGTCGTGCGGCGACCCGGGTCGCGATCAACGAGTTGCCACCGAGTTCGAAGAAATCGTCGTCTCGGCCGATCTGCGCCACTCCGAGAACCTCGGAGAATACCTGTGCGACAGTCTCTTCGACTGTCGTGACCGGCGCCTGATACACCTTCGACTCGAACACAGGCGAGGGCAGAGCTTTGATGTCCGTCTTGCCCGCGGTGGTCAACGGAATCGAATCGAGCACCAGGACCGAGTCGGGGACCATGTAGCCGGTCAGGAACGTCGACACCGACTCTATGACCTGTGCGGGATCCACCTCGGCGCCGGCCTGTGGCACTACGTATGCAACGAGACGATCTCCGAAGTGATCGTCGGAGCGAACAAGAGCAACAGCTTGCGCAACTCCCGCGCAACGGATCAGCGCGGCCTCGATCTCGCCGAGTTCTATACGGAACCCGCGGATCTTGACCTGAAAGTCACTGCGGCCCACGTACTCCACTGCGCCACCGTCGATCCACCGGACCACGTCACCCGTGCGGTACAACCGCTCACCCGGCGCTCCGAACGGGTCTGCGACAAAACGACCCGCCGTCAATGCCGGCTGCCCCAGATATCCACGAGCGACCTGAACACCCGACACGTACAACTCACCCGCGACACCAACCGGAACAGGCTGCAAGCGGCCGTCCAGGATCCGCGCGGCCATACCCCGAATCGGGCCGCCGATGTTCATCCGATCAAACGCGGTCAGCGCATCGCTGATGTTCGAGGCGACCGTCGACTCCGTCGGACCATAAGCATTGAAGAACCCACGCACACCGCCATCCGGAAGCGGCACCGCCCACCTGGCAACGAGGGACCGCGAACTGGCTTCGCCACCCACGACAACCACCCGCAACGCGTCAAGCCCGCTCGGATCCACCGATGCCAGAGCAGCAGGCGTGACAAACGCATGCGTCACGCACTCCGACCGCAAGATCTCGGCCAATTCCGCGCCGCCGTACACCGTCGTCGGCGCAATCACCATCGTCGACGCCGCTCCGAATGCCAACAGCAACTCGAGTATCGAAGCGTCGAAACTCGGCGATGCGAAATGCAGCGTCCGAGCACCCGTGGTCAGCGAATAACGCTCGACCTGCTCGGCGCAGAAGTTCGCCACGCCGGCGTTGGTGACCACAACGCCCTTGGGCAGACCCGTGGTGCCGGAGGTGTAGATGACGTACGCAGGCTGCCGCTCGTCGATCGCACTGCGTCGATCCGAATCGCTCACCGGCGCGCAAGATTCTGCCGCGCACGCCGCCACTGTCTTCTCGTCGTCGAGAACCACCCACGTCAAAGCCGACGGCAATCCAGCCTCGACGTCACTGAGCGCAAGACCCAACACCGCACCGGAATCGGTGATCATGTGGGCGATACGGTCAACCGGATACGTCGGGTCGACCGGTACGAATGCCGCACCGGTCTTCGCCACGGCCCACAGAGCGAGAACCGAATCGGCTGAACGCGGAATCGCGATCGCGACCCGATCCTCCGGCCCGACGCCCTTCGCAATCAGAACACGAGCGAGTCGTGACGACCGCTCGTCGAGTTCGCGGTAGCTGATCGACTCGCCGTCGAAGCGAACCGCGTCCGCCGACGGATCCGAAGCGGCCGCTTCGGTGAGGATCTCGACCAGAGTTCCCGAGACCGACTGGCCTCCACGAACATCGGCCAGCACACCCCTCTCGGCCGCATCGAGAATGTCGATGTCACCGACGACGGTCGAAGGAACCGACACAACAGTCTCGAGAATACGAACCAGACGCCGAGCAAATCCCTCGACCGTCGAAACGTCGAACAGATCTGCAGCAAACGTGAATTCGGCCGAGAGCCCTTGCTGGATCCCGTCTTCTCCAATCGACTCGGTTACCGCCAGTTCGAGGTCGAACTTTGCAGTGGTGGTGTCGATTTCGGCGGCCTTGATCGCCAGTCCCGGCAGTTCCAATGCCGTTTGCGCGAGATTCTGCAAGGACAGGACAACCTGGAACAGCGGATGTCGGGCCTGCGACCGGGCCGGAGCCAGGACGTCCACCAACCGCTCGAAGGGTACGTCCGAATGAGCGAAGGCTCCGAGCGCCGAATCACTCGCCGCGGCGAGCAGATCCGTGAATGCCCGGGCCTGATCGACCTCGGTGCGCAGAACAAGCGTGTTGACGAACATGCCGACAAGATCGTCGAGCGCCTCGTCACCGCGACCGGCAACGGGAGTGCCCACGGCGATGTCCGACGTCCCGCTCAGTCTGGCCATCAGAACGGCAAGCGCCGAGTGCAACGCCATGAAGAGCGTTGCGTTGTTCTCCCGTGCCAGCGCGTCCAATCGACGGTGCACATCCCCGGAGATCTCGAAGGCGAATCGTTCGCCGCGCATCGAGGCCACATCGGGTCGAGACCGGTCCGACGGAAGCTCGATCACATCCGGTAGGTCAGCCAGAGTCTCGGTCCAGAAGGAGATCTGCTGCGAGATCAGTGATTCCGGGTCGTCTTCGGACCCCAGAACCTCACGCTGCCACAACGAATAGTCGGCGTACTGCACAGCCAACGGCTGCCACGCCGGCGCAACCCCGTCCTTGCGTGCCGAGTAGGCGATCATGACGTCGCGTGCCAGGGGCGCCATCGACCACCCGTCAGCGGCAATGTGATGAACAACGATCGCGAGGGTGTGCTCGGTGTCGCTGACCGTCAACAGGCGGACACGGATCGGCACCTCGACGGTGACGTCGATCGCCGAGGATCCGATTGCAGCGACTCGACTCTCGAGCTCGTCCGAATCCGAGACCGCTTCGACGGTCAATCCGACGAAAGACTCCGAAAGCGACAGAATCGACTGCTTCGGTCCGGAAGCCCCGTCCGGATATACCGTTCGGAGAACTTCATGCCGGGCCAGTACGTCCTCGAGCGCAGTTTCCATCGCAGCCGTATCGAGATGGCCAGTCAGGTGCAGTGCGAAAGTGATGTTGTAAGCAGCGGAGTCGGTATCGAAGCGGTTCAGGAACCACATGCGCTGCTGCGCCAACGACAGCGGAATTTCCGCTGGACGCGTCTGCGCGACGAGGGCTTTCTGCCCGCCGCTACCGGCGTGCGACTCGATATGTGCAGCGAGCGCCTCGACGGTGGAAACGTCGAAAAGCGTCCGCACCGGCACGGTGGTGTCGAGCGCCCGTCCCAAGCGTGAGGTGACCTGAGTGGCCACCAGGGAGTTGCCACCCAGTGCAAAGAAGTCGTCATCGAGCCCGACTCGCTCCACGCCGAGAACATCCGCAATCACCTGCGCGACAATCTCTTCCACCGGCGTGGTGGGCGCACGGAACTCGCGGACCTCGAAAACAGGCTCCGGCAAAGCCCTGCGATCCAACTTACCCACCGGCGTCAACGGAACCTCGGCAAGTTCCATGATGACGGAAGGGACCATGTAGCTCGGCAGAGTCGCGGCCACGAACGAGGTGAGCGCGTCCGGATCGAAACTCGAACCGTCAGCCAGTTCGACGTAGGACACGAGAGCTGTGACACCCGCCGCGCCTTCGCTTCCGACCGTCACCGCGAAGCGCACAGAATCGTGCGAGGACAGAACTGCGTCGATCTCACCGAGCTCGATACGGAATCCGCGAACCTTGACCTGGAAGTCACTGCGGCCGACGTATTCGAGGACACCCGCGTCGCCGCGCGAGTCTCCGCCTGTCCAGCGCACGACATCGCCGGTCCGATACATCCGCTCGCCATCCGGCGAATACGGGTTGGCGACAAACCTTTCCGCGGAGAGACCTCGCCGCTCGTGATACCCGCGAGCCAACGCAGCGCCCGCAAAGTAGAGCTCTCCCCTGGTACCGACTGGAACCGGGTGCAGACGCTCGTCGAGTACCAGTGCAGACATGCCCTCGACGGGACGCCCGATGTCGATCGATCGGCCGATCGCGAGATCGCCGAACGACGAGATGATCGTGGTCTCGGTCGGACCGTACCCATTGAAGTAGGCGCGCCCGGGGGCCCATTTCGCCAACAACTCGGGCGTGGTCACGTCGCCGCCGACGGAGACGACGCGCAAATCAGGCAGCTCTGCAGGCTCCATGGTCCCGAGTACGGCGGGTGTGATGATCGCGTGCGTGACCTTCTCGGCATGAAGAAGATCCGACAACTCGTGTCCACCGATAATCGTCGACGGAACGATCACCAAAGTTGCACCCGCGGAGAAGGCGACCATCCATTCGAGTACCGACGGGTCGAAGCTCGGTGAACAGATATGTAGGAAGCACGAGGACTGATCTACCCCGTAGCGACGCTGAGCTGCGTCCCTGACCCCACGGAGACCACCGTGAGTGACGCTGACGCCCTTCGGTTTTCCCGTGGAACCGGATGTGTAAATGACATACGCCACGTGAGAACTGTGAATCGGAATGATTCGGTCCTCGTCGGTGACCGGAGCTGAAGATTGCGCCGAGACTTCCCCGGTCAGCGTCTGGTCGTCAAGGACCAACCAATCGGTGACCGGAGGAAGCTGACCGACGAACTGCGACGACGTGAGTCCGATCGCGGCCGACGAATCGGCCAGCATGTGTCGGACACGATCTTCCGGATAGCTCGGGTCGACAGGCACGTACGCCGCCCCTGACTTCGCCACCGCCCATACTGCACAGACCATGTCGTACGAGCGCGGAAAGGCGAGAGCGACAATGGTCTCGGGGCCTGCGCCACGTCCGATCAAAACCCGTGCGAGCTTCGACGACTGCTCGTCGAGCTCGCGGTAGGTAATCGATCGACCGTCGAAGCGCACTGCGACCGAGTCCGCCTCAGCCGTGCCGGACAAGAAAATGTCGACGAGAGTCTGCCGGGGCATCGTCTCATCCGCGGCAACGACCGTCAGATCGGTACGCTCGGAGCGTGAGAGCAGGTCTATATCACCGACGACCGTTTCAGGTCTGGTAGCCACCGCATCGAGAATGCGCACGAACCGGGTAGCGAAAGTGTTCACTGTGGCCTGATCGAACAGGTCCGTGGCATAGGTGAAGGTGGCACTCAAGACGTCCGAGTCTTCGGTGCCTTCGGGATTCTCGGACACCATCAGTTCGAGATCGAATTTGGCGACCGGCACTTCCAATTCAGCTGCAACTGCCTTGACACCCGAGAATTCCAGTTCGCGTCGTCCACTGATCTCCGCAGTGAGCGCAACCTGGAACAGCGGGTGACGAGCCTGCGAACGCGCCGGACTCAGAACCTCGACCAACCGCTCGAATGGCACATCGGCATGGCCGTAGGCAGACAACCCCGATTCTCTTACCCGAGCGAGCAACTCGTCGAATCGTTCGTTCGGATCGACCTCGGTGCGAAGCACCAGAGTGTTCACGAACATACCGATCACGTCGTTGAGAGCTTGATCCCCTCGCCCACCGATCGGGGCGCCGATCGCGATGTCCGAGGTACCACTGATCCGGCTCAACAACGTTGCATACGCCGCCTGCAACACCATGAACAGCGAAACGCTTCTCGAGCGTGCCAACTCGTTCAACTTGCGCGTCGTGCGTTCACTGATCTGAAAATGGTGTTTGGCACCATGATTGGACGCGACAGCAGGACGGGGTCGATCAGTCGGCAGATCCAACTGATCCGGCAGATCGGCGAGTGCCCGGCGCCAGAAGTTGATCTGGCGAGACGACTCCGAGCGCGGGTCTTCATCGGATCCCAATGCTTCGCGCTGCCACAGCGCGTAATCGGCGTACTGAATCGGCAGCGGCGTCCACGCCGGCGCCGACTTCTCACTTCGCGCCGAGTACGCGACGAGAAGGTCACGTGCGAGCGGACGGAACGACAGACCGTCTGCAGCGATGTGATGGAGAACCATCACCAGGACGTAGTCCGTAGGAGACACCTCGAAGAGGGCAACCCGTACCGGGATTTCGAGCGTCACGTCGAACCCGCGAGACGCCACGTCGAACAGGGCCGCGTCGAGATACGAATTCCGAATCTTGACCGGGTTCAACTCCACCGCGGCACGGTCGACCGGCAGAACCAACTGTTGCGCGGTTCCGTCGGCATCAGGGTAGATCGTCCGCAAGGACTCGTGCCGCTCGAGAAGGTCCATCACCGCGGCATGCAAGGCGGACGGGTCCACCGAACCGGTGAGCCGGACCGTGAACGGAAGGTTGTACGCGGGCGTCGACGGATCGAGACGGTTGATGAACCACATGCGCTGCTGCGCAAGCGAGAGCGGGACGACCTCGGGACGAGGCTTGGCGATCAGCGGGCTGAGCTGCCTGGCGTTGCCCGCCACCGACTCGGCACGGGCCGCCAAGGTAGCGACCGTGGTGGACTCGAAAAGCTCTCGAACGCCGAGTTGCACTCCCAAGGCAGAGCCAACTCGGGTCACCAATTGTGTTGCAACCAGCGAGTTTCCACCGAGCTCGAAGAAGTCGTCGTCGATACCGACGCGCTCGACACCGAGCACGTCGGCAAACACGTCCGCCACGATGCGTTCGATTTCGGTGCGAGGCTCGCGGTACTGCTTCGCGCTCGCGAACACCGGCTCGGGCAGCCCGGCACGATCCAATTTGCCACTCGTGTTGAGCGGCAACGCATCGAGCACCATCAGCGCGGCGGGAACCATGTACGACGGGAGGCTTCGGCCGGCGAACTCACTGAGCACCGCAGCATCGATGTTTCGGCCAGGGCCCGGCACGACGTAGCCGACCAATTGATCACCGGTCGGTGTGACGGTCACCAAGACGACAGCCTGGGAAACGTCGGGGTGTGCTAGTAGGACGGTCTCGATCTCGCCGAGTTCGATGCGCTGCCCACGAAACTTCACCTGAAAGTCGGTGCGCCCGATGTAGTCGAGGTTTCCGTCCTCACGGCGTCGGACGAGGTCGCCGGTACGGTACATGCGCTCGCCGGCTGTGCCGTACGGATTGGCTACGAAGCGATCCGAGCTCAGATCAGGGCGACCAACATATCCGCGCGCGAGTTGAACGCCGGCGAGATAGAGTTCACCCGGCTGACCGATGGGCGTCGGGCGAAGTTGTCCGTCGAGTACGTGCGCCTGAGTGTTCCACTGCGGCATACCGATCGGCACAGAAGTAGTATCCGAGGGCACGGCCTCGTAGTACGTGACCGAAACTGCGGCTTCAGTCGGACCGTAGAGGTTGTGCAGTCCGGCACCACAGAGTTCGCGGAAGGCCGAAGACGTCTCGGGCGGGAGCGCCTCACCGATGACGAACACGTGACGCAACGAATCACAAGAGCCGACAGGAGCATTCGCTGTGAACAACGTGAGCATGGACGGAACGAAGTCGGTGATCGTGACGCCGAGTTCGGCAATCTTGTTCGCCACGTAGATCGGATCCCGATGGCCGTCCGGAGTCGCGACTACCAGCGTGGCGCCGACCTGCAAGGGCATGAAGAATCCCCACAGCGAAACGTCGAATGTCGTAGCGGTCTTCTGCAGGTAGATATCCGACGCAGAAAGCCCGTACTCGGCGTTCATCCACTGAAGCTGATTGTTGATCGCTGCGTGAGTGACCGCAACACCCTTGGGTCGCCCGGTCGACCCCGAGGTGTAGATCACATACGCAGTGTTCGAGAAATGCAAGGGAGACAGGCGATCTGCGTTGGCGATCGGCCTGCTGTCGAGCTGTTCGTAGTCGAGGGTGTCGATCTCGATCACCCGTGTGCCCTCGGGCAAATCCACGTCGTCTCGCGCGGTGGTCACAACACACGTCGGCTGCGCCGACTCGAGGATGTAGGCGGTGCGGTCGGCTGGGTGGTCGGGATCCACCGGCACCCAGGCTCCGCCGGCCTTGGCGATCGCGTACAGACCGACCATCAAGTCCAAGGACCTGCGGATCGACAGCCCGACAAGTGATTCGGGTCCAACACCCATGGCGATGAGCTGACGGGCCAAACCGTTTGCGCGGGCGTCGAATTCGGCGTACGTGAGGCTGTTGCCTTCGAAAACGACGGCGGTGGCATCGGGAGTGCTCGCGACCTGACGCTCGAATGCTTCAGTGATGGTCTGCGAGGCAACGTGGAAGCCGGTGCGGTTCCACAAGGCAACCTTGTTTCGCTCCTCGTCGGTTGCGACAGGGAGATCCCAGACCTTGCGGCTCGTTTCGGCCGAGACGAACTTCTCGAGGAACTCCACGAACCGCGAGTGATTTCGCTGGGCGTCCGCGGGCGCGTACAGGTTGGGATTCGACTCGAAGTCGATGTGCGTACGGGTGTCGCCGACGCTCTGGTAGAGATTGACACCGAGGTCTTCGATCAAACCCGTGGACAGGATGTGAAGCTCGCCGACGAGGGGCCCGAACGCCAATTCGGTGGAAAACATCATGATGTTGATCCAGGGACCGAAGAATCCGCCCCGGCCCGGCCCGTCACCGCCGCGGACCATGTCCTCGTGTCGGTACCGCTGGTGGCGCAGCGCGCCGGACATTTCGTTCCTGACATCGTCCAGAAGATCCTGGACAGTGGTCTCTGCAGTGACAGTCAGTCGCAGCGGAACGACGTTGGAGACCATGCCACCGGATCGGCGCAGCACGGCTGTCGTTCGACCGGAAACGGGCAGACTCAGCGACACGTCCTCTCGTCCGGTCATCTGAGCGAGGTACGCCGCAAAGGCAGCGACGACCGTTCCGGCAACAGTGGTCTTCTCCACGCGTTCGAGGAACCGCCCGAGCAGCGCCTCCACATGGTTGGACAGCGCTGCGCTGTCGATCCGACTGACTGGAGCCGGCGCGGCACTTCGACCTGCGAGGCTCGAGATCTCGTCGAGATTCTCGATCTTGTCGGCCCAGTACTTGCGATCGGTTTCGAAACGACTCGACTGGCGGTACTTGTTGTCTACCTCGTAGACGTTCCAGAGATCGGAGGCCTCGCTCGGCTCCGGTTCGCGACCCTCCACGCGCGCCGAGTACAACTCCGCCACACGAGTGACGAAGGTCGATGCACCGAAGCCGTCGAGAATTGTGTGGTGGACTCGCGTGTACCAGTAGTAGCGGTTCTCGCCTAGACGCAAGATCGTGGCAGAGATCAGTCGGTCCGTGAGCATGTCGATCGGCCGACTGCGATCTGCTCGCATCCACCGCATGGCCGCGTCGTGTGAGTCGTCTTCGCTACGAAGGTCGACGTAGCCGACCGAATCATCGAGTGTGGGGTCGATGATCTGGTACGGCTGGGCGTCGATCTCGAAGATCCGGACGAAGGCCGACCCGATTTCGCGACCGGCGTCTGCACAGGCCTGGCGAAGGGCGTCAAGCTCCAGAGCACCACGAAGTTCGACGTACTGAGCGATGTTGACCGGTACGGCGGGATCAAGATGCTGCGCGAACCACATACCGAGCTGGGCCGCGGAAAGCGGGAATGCGTCTGATCGCTGAACGTCTTCCGGCGAGCTGCCGACCTCCGGCTTGCCGCTCCCCAGTTCTCCGTTACCCAGCGAATTCACGCCCACAGCCTCTCTTCCACACCATTGCGCACCCGTGCGAGCCGAACGTCCGATTCGCAGCAGCTACCGACCTCATCCAACCTCGACGAGCCAGAACCACCCATTGTCTCCGATACATAGGTGACAAGAGAAATCCATACCCCGGTGTATCGAGGGTTTTGCTGCAATTCGTTACAAATCGCCCAGCTCATCAACACCCCATCGCCTTGCCGAAACGCACGGTTCAGACGCCCTGCCCGACATATCCACCCCTAAGACGATCAACTGAAAACTTCGATCCTCAGCCCAACCGCGTCAGCCACCTCGGACAATCTACAGGCTGGACCTGTAGTCGTTCCCGACCTCGAGCGGACCGCGAAGGCTGATTCAGACTATCGGTGCACGCCGACACTTCGACGAAAGAACGCGCCGACCAGCGGTCAGCGCGTTCTTTTGATTGACGGTACGAAACTTCAGGACAGAGCCACGCCAGTCACGCTCTGCAGATGTTCGGTGGTGACACCGGGAGCCAGCTCCACCAGCGCGAGTCCCTCGGCGGTGACGTCCAGCACCGCAAGGTCGGTGATGATCCGGTTGACGACGCCCTGACCGGTGAGCGGCAAGGTGCACGCCTCGACGATCTTGGGGTTACCGTCGCGATCGGTGTGCTCCATCACGACAATGACGCGGCGGGCACCGTGGACCAGGTCCATCGCGCCGCCCATACCCTTGACCATCTTGCCTGGCACCATCCAGTTGGCGAGGTCACCGGTCTTCGACACCTGCATGCCGCCGAGGACTGCGGTATCGATGTGACCGCCGCGGATCATCCCGAACGAGAGGGCCGAGTCGAAGAACGCGGCCCCGGGGTTGACGGTGACGGTTTCCTTACCCGCATTGATGAGGTCGGCATCGACCTGATCGTCGGCGGGGTACGGCCCGGTACCGAGGATGCCGTTCTCACTGTGGAGAACCACCTTGACGCCCTCCGGCAGGTAGCTGGGGATCAGCGTCGGCAGGCCGATACCGAGGTTGACGTACTCACCCGGCCGCATCTCGGCAGCAGCGCGAGCGGCCATCTCGTGGCGAGTCCAACCGATTCGGGCTTCCTCTGCGCCGCTCACTTGGTACCTCCTGAGACGGTCCGCTTCTCGATCCGCTTCTCCTGTGGGCCCGTATGCACGACGCGTGCGACGAACACTCCGGGAAGGTGAACGTGCGCGGGGTCGATGTCACCCGGCTCGACGAGGTTCTCCACCTGCGCGATGGTGATCCGTCCCGCCATGGCGGCAAGCGGGTTGAAGTTCATCGCCGTCTTGTTGAAGACGAGATTGCCTTCGCTGTCGCCGTAGTCCGCGTGCACGAGCGCGAAGTCAGCGGTGATCGCCTCTTCCAATACATACGTGCGGCCACCGAACACTGCCGTCGCCTTCGGTGGCGACGCCACGGCGATCGAACCGTCCGGGTTGTATCGCCACGGCAAGCCGCCCTCGGCGATCGGTGTGCCGACGCCGGCCGGCGTGTAGAACGCCGGAATGCCGGTGCCGCCTGCTCGCAGACGCTCGGCCAGGGTCCCCTGCGGCGTCAACTCCACTTCGAGCTCGCCAGCGAGATACTGACGGGCGAACTCCTTGTTCTCCCCCACGTACGACGCCGTCACCCTGGCGATACGATGCGCGCCGAGCAGGATGCCGAGACCGTAGTCGTCGACACCGCAGTTGTTGGAGAACACCTCGAGGTCGGTGGCGTCGCCGTCGGCGATCGCCGCGATCAGCGCATCGGGAATACCGCACAGCCCGAAGCCGCCCACTGCGAGCCTGGATCCGCTCGCGATGTCGGCAACTGCGTCAGCTGCCGTATTCACGACTTTGCTCATCCGTTAGTTCTCCTTCTGCTGAAAGATTCCGGCACGGTGAAGAAGCTTCTCGGCGTGACGGAGAACGGGAGCGTCGACCATCTTGCCCTCGAACGCGAACACGCCACGTTCAGTAGACACCGCGGCAAGCACTCGTGTGGCCCAGTCGATCTCTTTTTCCGAAGGTGCGAAGGCTCCGCGGATGACCTCGACCTGGCTCGGGTGGATCGCGACCTTCACGTCGAAGCCGACTGCGACGGCGTCAGCGGACTCGACGCCGAGGCCGACGAGGTCCTTGATGTCGAGGTACACGGAATCGACTGCCAATCTGCCGTAGCTCTTCGCGGCCAGGAGAGACGTCGATCGGACGTGCTTGGCAACATCGCGGTACGAACCGTTCGGGTGCCTGCTCGAGTTACCGCCGAGACCGGCAACAAGATCCTCGGCTCCCCACATGACACCGATTGCGTTCGCGGCAAGAGCGATGTCGGCCACGGCGAGGGCTCCGCGTGGGGATTCGACGAGTGCAACCACGTCCGCCGGAGCGAGCGAGAGAACGTCCTCGGCTGATTCGCACTTGGACAGCATCAGACGTGAATAGTGCGTGCCGTCCAACGCGACCAGATCGAGTTCGTGATCACGAGTACCCACCGGATTGACGCGCACGACCGTCCGCTCCGAATCGAGTGGAGTGTCGATCAGGGCCGCACGCGCAGCTTCCTTGTCGGTCGGAGCCACACCGTCTTCGAGATCGAGGATCACGACGTCGGCGACAGCGGCGGCCTTCGCGTAGCGCTCGGGACGATCCGCCGGGCAGAACAACCACGCCGGCCCCGGCGGCGTCCACGTCACGAGGACACCTCGGCCGGGCGGAGCTGTACCAAGGTCTTGCGCGTGGCGAGTGCGACGACATCACCGTGCTGGTTGCGTCCGGTGTGCACCAGCGTCACGATGCCTTCGCCCGGACGGCTCTTCGACTCACGCTTGTCCGCGATGAGCGTCTCGGCGTACAGGGTGTCCCCGTGAAAGAGCGGCTTCGGGAAGCTGATCTCGGAAAAACCGAGGTTGGCGACGATGGTGCCCTGCGTCAACTGCGCGACCGAAAGGCCAACGATTGTCGACAAGGTGAACATCGAATTGACCAGCCGCACACCGAATTGAGCGTCCTCGCTGTACGCGGCATCAAGATGCAGCGCCTGCGTGTTCATCGTCAAAGTCGTGAACAGGACGTTGTCCGCCTCGGTCACCGTTCGGCCTGGCCTGTGCTCGTAGATCGCGCCGACCTCGAACTCCTCGAACCAGAGTCCGCGCTGAGTGATCTTCTTGGGGTTCGTCACAACCCTGCCTCACGAGCGATGAGCATCAACTGCACCTCGGTGGTTCCCTCACCGATTTCGAGGATCTTGCTGTCACGGTAGTGACGCGCGACGGCGTACTCGTTCATGAAGCCGTATCCGCCGTGGATCTGGGTGGCGTCGCGAGCATTGTCCATGGCAGCTTCGGAGGAGATGAGCTTGGCAATGGACGCCTGCTTCTTGAACGGCTTGCCCGACAACATGAGTGCGGCCGCGTCGTAATACGCGGTACGGGCCACGTGGGCGCGGGCCTCCATGCGCGCGATCTTGAACGCGATCGCCTGGTTGTGTCCGATGGGGCGACCGAACGCCTCGCGTTCCTTCGCGTACTTGATCGACTCGTCGACGCAGCCCTGGGCGGCACCGACGCTCAACGCGGAAATAGCGATGCGGCCTTCGTCGAGGATGCGCAGGAAGTTCGCGTAGCCGCGGCCGCGCTCACCGAGCAGATTCTCTTCGGGGACACGAACATCGGCGAACGTGAGCGGATGGGTGTCGGATGCGTTCCAGCCGACCTTGTTGTACGCCGGCTCGGCCGTGAAGCCCGGCGTCGTGGTCGGCACGAGGATCGTCGAGATCTCCTTCTTGCCGCCGTCCTTGACACCCGTGACCGCGGTGACCGTCACGAGCTTGGTGATGTCGGTGCCCGAGTTGGTGATGAACTGCTTGTTGCCGTTGATGATCCACTCACCGCTGTCGAACTTCGCGGTGGTCTTGGTCCCGCCGGCGTCACTGCCCGCACCGGGTTCGGTCAGGCCGAAAGCAGCCAACGACTTGCCGCTGGTGAGCTGCGGAAGCCACTCTTCCTTCTGTGCCTCGTTACCGAAACGGTAGATGGGCATGGCACCCAAGGACACTCCGGCTTCGAGAGTGATCGCGACGCTCTGGTCGACCTTGCCCAGCTCTTCGAGAGCCAGGCAGAGTGCGAAGTAGTCGCCACCCATTCCGCCGTACTCCTCGGGGAAGGGCAGGCCGAACAAACCCATGTCCGCCATCCCGGCAACTACCTCGTACGGGAAGGTGTGGTTGGCATCGTGCTCGGCAGCAACCGGTGCCACGACGGTCTTGGCGAAGTCGGCAACCGTCTTGGCGAGCTGCTGGTATTCGTCCGGAAGCGCTCCGGTGGCAAGGTAATCGGACATCAGGCGTCTTCCTTCTGCGTCGTGTTCTCGGTCTTTTCTTCGGCAGTCTCTTCGTCTGCGGCAGGTACAACTCGGGCCAGAACCTGATCCACCATCACCTGATCGCCCTGACGGACAAGCACTTCCACGATTCCGTCGATCGGGGAGGTCAAGGAATGCTCCATCTTCATCGCCTCGACCACGACGAGCGGTTGTCCAGCGCTCACTACTGCGCCGTTCTCGACGTTGACCGCGATGACGGCACCGGGCATGGGGCTGGCGATTTCGGCGTCACCGGCATGCTTGTCCTCACCGCGAACACTGACCTCGGCGACCTCGCGTACGTGCCAGGTTCCGCCGCCTGCCAGCCACAAACCACCGTCGGTCTCGGCGACGACAAACGTGCGTCGGCGTCCGTCGATCACAACCGCCAGTTCCGATTCCGTCAACGCGGCAGTGAACGCTCGCGGCTGTGAGCCTTCGACCTCGACCTTCGCATCGGCCGGAACTCCGACGATCGCGACGTGCGCCGTCCGGGTTCCGGCGGAGAGACGAATGCTGGTCGGAGCGGGAGTTCCGACGCGCCATCCACTCGGAACATCCCAGGGATCAACGGATTCCGAAGTTGCCCACCGCGAGAGCCAGCGATATGCCGCGGCCGCGATGAGAACCTCGTCGGAGGCGTCGGCTGCAACAAAGTCTTCGACGCGACGATCGAGCAGGCCGGTGTCGAGGTTGCCCGCGATCACATCCGGATCGGCGAGGAGGAATCGTGCGAACTCGATGTTGGTCACAACACCGAGCACGGCAGTGTCACCGAGTGCCCGATCGAGTTTGCGCAACGCGCCGGCGCGGTCGGGAGCGTGGGCGATGACCTTGCTGAGCATCGGGTCGTAGTCACTGCCGACGACGGTGCCCGCGAGCAGTCCCGAATCGACGCGCACGCCAGAACCGGACGGCTCCACCAGATCGACGACACGGCCGCCGGTCGGCAGGAATCCACGGCCCGGATCCTCCGCGTACACACGAGCTTCGATGGCGTGCCCGGTCAGCGTGATGTCGCTCTGGGAGAAGGCCAACTTCTCCCCCGCTGCCACACGTACCTGCCATTCGACCAGATCCAGCCCGGTCACCATCTCGGTGACGGGATGCTCGACCTGCAGGCGGGTGTTCATCTCCATGAAGAAGAACTCGTCGGGCTTGTCTGCGGAGACGATGAACTCGACGGTGCCGGCGCCGGTGTAATCGACGCTTCGAGCGGTGTTACACGCTGCCGCACCGATCCGGTCACGGGTCACCTGGTCGAGCAGCGGCGACGGAGCCTCTTCGATGACCTTCTGGTGACGCCGCTGCAGGCTGCATTCGCGTTCACCGAGGTGAACGACGTTGCCGTGCTGGTCGGCGAGAACCTGGACCTCGATGTGCCGGGGCCGCAAGACGAATCGCTCGAGGAACAGGGTGTCGTCGCCGAACGACGACGCTGCCTCGCGGCGGGCACTACGAAGAGCCTCGGCCAGATTGGCCGGGTCCTCGACCAGACGCATACCCTTGCCGCCACCACCCGCTGAAGGCTTGACCAATACCGGGTAACCGATGTCCTCGGCCGCGGCGATCAGTTCTTCGTCGGTCAGATTCGGACGAGCGATGCCCGGGACCACCGGTACGTCGAACGCGGCAACTGCGTTCTTCGCGGTGATCTTGTCGCCCATCACTTCGATGGCTCGCTCGGACGGGCCGAGGAAGGCGATTCCCGCGGCCGCACAGGCAGCCGAGAACGCCGAGTTCTCCGACAGGAAGCCGTAGCCGGGGTGAATACCCTGAGCGCCCGTGGACTTGGCAGCGTCGATCACCTTGTCGATGACGAGGTAGCTTTCACGCGCCGCGGCCGGTCCGATGTTGACGGCGGTATCGGCCTCGCGGACGTGGCGAGCATTCGCGTCGGCGTCGCTGTAGACGGCGACGCTGCGAATTCCCAACTCACGCAACGTGCGGATCACGCGAACCGCGATCTCACCGCGGTTCGCCACGAGAACAGTATCGATAGTGCGCAACTCAGTCATTTCGCTCACATCCGGAAGACGCCGTAGGAGACCGGCTCGATCGGTGCGTTTGCACACACCGAGAGAGCCAGGCCGAGAACAGTTCTGGTATCTGCGGGGTCGATGACACCGTCATCCCACAGCCGCGCGGTGGAATAGTACGGATTGCCCTGAGCCTCGTACTGCTCACGGATCGGCGCTTTGAAGGACTCTTCGTCCTCGGCCGACCACGGATTACCCGCGCTGTCGAGCTGGTCGCTACGAACGGTCGAGAGCACCGATGCGGCCTGCTCGCCGCCCATGACCGAGATGCGCGCGTTCGGCCACATCCACAGGAAGCGAGGTGAATACGCGCGTCCACACATGGAGTAGTTGCCGGCGCCGTAAGAGCCGCCGATGACAACCGTCAGCTTGGGAACCCGCGCACACGCAACTGCCGTGACCATCTTGGCGCCGTGCTTGGCGATGCCGCCGGCCTCGTAGTCGCGTCCCACCATGAAGCCCGCGATGTTCTGCAGGAACAGCAGCGGCACACTGCGCTTGTCGCACAGTTCGATGAAATGTGCTCCCTTCATGGCGGATTCGCCGAAGAGAACGCCGTTGTTGGCGATGATGCCGACCGGATGTCCCTCGATGTGGGCGAAACCGGTGACGAGCGTCTTGCCGTATTCAGCCTTGAACTCCTGGAACGCGCTGGAAGAATTTCCGGCACCGCCGGGGCCGTCGACGAGCTTGGTGATCACCTCGTGCACGTCGTACGGAGTACGGGGATCAGTCGGAACGACGTCGTAGAGCTCGCTCTGGTCGGCGACGGGCGGAACCGTGGAGATGACGTCCCACGGGCGCTCGGAACGGGGGCCGAGTGTGGCAATGATGTTGCGCACGATCCGAAGTGCGTCGCGGTCGTCCTCGGCCAGGTGGTCGGTGACGCCGGAAACCTTGGAGTGCAGGTCGCCGCCGCCGAGTTCTTCGGCCGTCACGATCTCACCGGTGGCAGCCTTCACAAGCGGCGGTCCGCCGAGGAAGATGGTGCCCTGGTTGCGGACGATCACTGCTTCGTCGCTCATCGCGGGCACGTAAGCGCCGCCCGCGGTGCACGAACCGAGAACTGCGGCGATCTGGGGAATCCCCTTGGCGCTCATGGTCGCCTGGTTGTAGAAGATCCGGCCGAAGTGCTCACGGTCCGGGAAGACTTCATCCTGGCGCGGTAGGAAGGCGCCGCCGGAGTCGACGAGGTAAATGCACGGAAGGTTGTTCTGCAGCGCAACTTCCTGCGCGCGCAGGTGCTTCTTCACCGTCATCGGGTAGTAGGTGCCACCCTTGACCGTCGCGTCGTTGGCAACGATGACGCACTCGCGGCCCGACACACGGCCGATGCCGGTGATGACGCCGGCGCCGGGGCACTCGTCGTCGTACAGGCCGTTGGCCGCCAGCGGGGACAGCTCGAGGAACGGGCTGCCCTGATCGAGCAACGAGTCGACGCGATCTCGCGGCAGCAGCTTCCCTCTGCTCACGTGGCGCTCGCGAGAACGCTCGTTGCCCCCCAGCGCTGCTTGCGCCAGTTTCTTCTTCAGTTCGTCCACCAGAACGGTGTGATCGGACCGGTAGCCCGATCCTTGCGTGATTCCACTGGGAGTCATCCCGCCGCCTTCGCCATGAGTTAATGCTCGATAACTGAAACTAGATTAACTATGATTAACTGAGTTGTCCAGAACACAAGCGAAGAAAGATCGAGAGAATGACCTCTGAGCAGGTAGCAGCTCCGACGCGACGCGATCAGATGAAGGCCGATCGTCGTCGTCAGCTCTTGGACGCCGCCGCCCGGTTGATCGCCGAGCGCGGATTCGTGAGTGTGCGACTCGAAGACCTGGGTGCGGCCGTCGGCATCAGCGGCCCGGCCGTGTACCGGCATTTCCCGAACAAGGATGCCGTCCTCGTGGAGCTTCTCGTCGGCATCAGCACGCGCCTGCACGAAGGCGGATCAGCCGCGGCGGAGGCTGCTGACTCCCCGAGTGCCGCTCTCGACGCACTCGTGGAATTCCACCTCGACTTCGCTCTCGGCGAGCCGGACCTGATCCGCATCCAGGACCGCGATCTCGAAAGCCTGCCGGCCGACGCACGTCGACAAGTACGTCAAACACAGCGCAAGTACGTCGAGGTGTGGGTTGGTGTGCTCGAACAACTCGATCCTCAGCTCGACCAAGCGGATGCACGCATCAAGGCACATGCCACCTTCGGTCTGATCAACTCGACCCCACACAGCGCCAACCCCGCTTCGCCGGCATGCGCACGGCGCGTCCTGCGGGATATGACACTCGCCGCACTGCGCACCCGCTGAAACCGGACACGGCACGATCGGTGGCAGACTGGTTACACCAGCTAACAGATGAGGGTGCCGAACGTGGAAGACAGCAGTGGTGTCAGCAGGGCCGATTTTGCCGAACTGCGGACCGAGTTCTCCCGCTTCATGATGTTGTACCAATTCGGAATCTCCGAACTGATGACCAAAGTGAACATCCTCAAGGACGAGTTCACTCACATCAATCAGTACAGCCCCATCGAACACGTCACGTCACGGGTCAAGTCGCCGGACAGCATCCTGCGTAAGGCTCAGCGCCTGAACATTCCGCTCACGATCGACGACATCTCGAAGAACATCTTCGACATCGCCGGAATACGCATCACCTGCAGCTTCATTTCCGACACGTACCGCATCGCCGAGATGCTCACCAGCCAGACGGACCTTCGTGTGATCGAGCGCGAGGACTACATCGCCGATCCGAAACCCAACGGCTACAAGAGCTTGCACCTGATCGTCGAGGTCCCGGTTTTCATGAGCGACCGCGTCCGGCACGTTCCGATCGAACTCCAGATCCGCACCATCGCGATGGATTTCTGGGCGAGCCTCGAACACAAGATCTACTACAAGTACAACCGCGAGGTTCCCGTCGAACTCCTCGACGAACTCACCGAGGCTGCTGCCGCGGCACACCGACTCGACGTCAAGATGGAACGCCTCAACGACGAGTTCGCAAAGATCAAGGCTTTGCCACATCCCGACGACGAAATCCTCGAGCAGGATCTACCGGCCCAGTTCCTCGAGGCCTTGCATCTTCAGCGACGGGCGCTCTGAATTTACGCGCCCTCCCCCTGAGCGAACGCGCCTTTCGGCGCATCTGAGGCGACGAGAGTGCCGTTCGCTCACAATTGGGCGCACAGAACTGGGGACACAAAACTAGGATCAGCCGAAAAAGTGCGCCCTCCCGAGCCTCGGGAGGGCGCACTTTTCGAATTACGTAGGCTTGCTATTTCTTGCCTGTGACGGCGCTGTAGCCGATCGAGAGCACTGCCGCTGCGGCGATGCTGATGATCCACCGGATCCAGTCAATCCCATCTGTGTTGCCCTTGTCCGAGATCGCTCCCCAGACCCAGTACCCGATAAGCGCTCCGGCGACACCGAGGACGACGGTGATGATCATGCCGTACTGCTGCTTACCTGGCAGTACGAGACGAGCCAGGATTCCGATGACTGCGCCGAAAATGATGGTTCCGATAATTTGCCCCATGACAGCCCCTCTCACACGTCGTGCATGCACGCGGACGGAAGATCACCGCTCAGGGAAACAATAACCACAGTCACACACAACTGTCGCTTGTTGACCGAATTGTTGTCCGAGCTGCAACCTGGACGTGTTACACGCAGGACATTCGCGAGTTATTCTTTCGCAATCAAGCGGACCTAGCGTTCTCGTCCATGGCCACTTCCGTAAAACTGCCGAACAGCGAGCTCGAGCGGCTCGCCAACAAACCACCCTGGTACCGATCCCTGTTTGTGCAATTGATCGCCGCTATCGCCATCGGTGTTCTCATCGGCTGGTTGTGGCCGGAATTCGGCGCGAATCTCAAGCCCCTTGCCGACGGGTTCATCAACTGATCAAAATGCTGATCGCTCCGATCATCTTCTGCACCGTCGTGATCGGGATCGCCCACGTCGGCGACCTGAAAGCGGTGGGGCGCATCGGCGTCAAGGCTCTCATCTACTTCGAGGTCGTGACCACCTTCGCGCTGCTGTTCGGACTGCTCATCGGCAACCTGATGAAACCAGGAGCGGGATTCAACATCGATCCGGAGACACTGGCGAACGGTGCGGACGCCGTGGCCGCCAAGACTGGAAGTGGCGAACTTCCCCACACCGTCGAGTTCCTGCTCAATATCATTCCGGTGTCCATAGTTTC
This sequence comes from Rhodococcus sp. IEGM 1409, assembly GCF_030056735.1. Lineage (GTDB taxonomy): Bacteria > Actinomycetota > Actinomycetes > Mycobacteriales > Mycobacteriaceae > Rhodococcus_F. The sequence goes on along the minus strand of NZ_JASHKN010000005.1, from coordinate 323,304 downwards.
AGCCTTCGCCGAGAACGCACTCCTCCAAGTCCTCTTCTTCGCAGTACTGTTCGGACTCGCCTTGGCCAAGGCAGGCGAGAGCGGCCCACCGATCGTGTTCGAACTCGTCGATCGCCTGAGCCATCTGTTCTTCACGATCATCGGCTGGATCATGAGACTCGCACCATTAGGCGCTTTGGGCGCGATGGCGTACATCGTCGGCCAGTACGGGATTGCTTCGCTCGGAAGCTACGGAAAGCTGATCGCCGCATGCTATCTCGCGGCCGTCCTGTTCATTCTCATCCTGGCCGCGATAGTCAGGTACTTCGCGGGTGTGAACCTGTGGAAGTTCGTCAAGTACATCAAGGACGAACTCTTCCTAGCGTTGGGAACGGCGTCGACCGAAGTAGTTCTGCCCCGAATCATGGTCAAGCTCACCAACGCCGGATGCTCGCGAACGACCACAGGATTGGTGGTACCAACCGGGTACTCGTTCAATCTCGACGGCGCAACGCTGTACCTGTCGATATGCATGCTGTTTCTGGCTCAGGCACTCGGTGTGGACCTGACGCTCGGCGAACAGATCACTGCCGTCCTGGTACTGATGCTCACGTCCAAGGGAATGGCCGGGGTACCGGGATCTTCGTTCCTCGCACTGTCCGCCACCGTGGCCGCAATCGGTCACGGCGCAATTCCGGTCGCCGCAGTCGCCCTCCTACTGGGCGCCGATCGAATCATGGACTCGATGCGGGTGTCGGTGAACCTGCTCGGGAACTGTGTCGCAACCTTCGTGGTCGCCAATTGGGAGGGGCAGCTCGACAAGGAGCGCATGCGCCGCGTGCTCGACGGCGAAGACGTTCCGCCGCTCGAGGAAGTCGATCCGCTCACCGGGAAACCTGTTCCGGCACCCGAAACGGAAGGCATCCTGACCCGGTAGGTAAGTGCCGACTACTGGTTGCACATCGGAAATCGGTGCTGAAGAGTCGCGGGGGGCGTACTTCACTGGAAGATCCAGACCGGACAAGTGCGAAGGCAAATATTTGCAGATGGCGGCAACCTTGCCGACAAGGGACCGTTGAATCCACAAATATGACGCTTGCGCTGCACTGACCCGACATCACTGAAAAGCAACTTGCGATATCTCGATATTGCTACCCGGTTGCCGCAGCGGTGATTCAGAAATCAGCGAACTGCCAGCATTATGTTTGCCGGAATTAAAAGGACTAAAGTCCGGTGTTCAACCGACGAATAGACTTGAGTGGGTAAAAATCAATCAGTGCCGAAACCATTCGCCTGCATGCAGTTATACCTTCTCACCTGCACTTATATTGATAATTTCACGCAATGAGCTATTGCGGGATTGATCGTATGCCCATCGATTCAAATTGTCCGAATGGTCACCTATTGCTATCGTAACCTTTGCGAAGGACTGGACCCAGTTGCCCAGCAAAGGAATACAGTGACCGCATCCATGCAGGATATTGAACACTTGTCCACTAATCGACTTTCGGTGGTTGTTCCGGTATTCAACGAAGAAGACGCAGTTTCCGACTGCATCGAGCGTCTACTGACCCAGTCGGAAATCGATGAGATTCTGATTGTCGACAACAACTCGACGGACGGCACTGCATCGATCATCCAGGAGTTCGCCCAGAAGTACGACAGAGTCAGATATGTCTTCGAGGCCCGCCAAGGCGTCGTACACGCACGGAATGCGGGCTTCGACGCCTCGACCGGCAACATCATCGGTCGGATCGACGCGGACACGCGGGTACAACCGGGGTGGGCTCGTGCCGTCAAAAGATTTTTCCAGCGCAGCACCGCTCATTCAGCGGTCGCCGGACTCACCTACCTCTTCGAATCGCCATTTGCTCGAATCCACCGTTACGCGCTGGACCGGCAGGTCAAGCAAGGAAAGTTCGATTGTGAGCGTCAAGTACTTGCTGTCGCCGGAGCAAACATGGCGATCAGAAAAAGCGCATGGCTGACCGTCCGCGAGCAAGTCAGTGACCGGCCGGACATCCACGAAGATATCGACCTTTCACTGTGCCTTCGGGAGGAAGGGATGACGATCGGTCAGATCGCCGACATGCGAGCAGAAACGTCCGGTCGACGCGGTGAAACCCCTCCGTTGGAGTACCTGAAGTACAACCAGGCATCCGAATCGGTTCTGCACCTTCACAACATCATGAATTGGCGCCTCAAACTGACAATCTGGGGCGACTCGATGCTCCACGCGCTCGCGTGGCCCGTCTACCGCCTCTACAACTTCGAGCAGGAGCGCTTGGAATTCAGACGTTTGTTCGCCAAGCCGCAAGGTCGAATCATGCCGGTTCACCAGTAGCCCATCGAGTTTCATTACTCACCTCAGATTCGAAGTGATAGCGCAGCAGACGGTCACGCAGTTGATCTGCACGATCGTCCGCCGTGTCCTCAGCGAGTTGCACCGACACGCGGTCGCCATCGATTACCGTTCGGCCTCGAAGCCCGAGTTCGACCAATTCCGCGTCGACCACCCGTCGTGTTGCATCGTGAACCAGCGGAACCTTGAATACCTTTCCGACTGCGGTGAGCGGAAGTTCGTCGATTTCATGAATGAAGACCGGAGCTGCAGCCGGCTCGGGCGCGTGGGCTCCAGCCCAGGTGAGCAGGGCGTCGATGTCTGGCGAGGAGTCGACGCTCAGTACGACGTAGGCGACCGGGACCTCCCCGGAATGTGCGTGGGGTCGTCCGACCGCCGCCACCGCGTCGACGTCCGGGTGCTGCAGGAGGACCTCCTCGATGGTTCTCGGGTCGATATTGTGCCCGCCCCGGATGATGAGGTCTTTCGCCCGCCCGCCGAGGCTCACGAATCCTTGTCCGTCGACAGACCCTCGATCGCCGGTCACGAGCCAGCCGTCGAAAACCGATCCCGAGGAATCCAGCCTGGCGTCCTGTGAATGGCGTCTCAAATATCCAGGAAAGACGCACGGCCCCTTGATCGCGAGGATGCCTACCTCGCCGGCCGGGCAGTCACGAATCGGTGCACCTCCTGCGTCCACGTCGACAGCCTTGACGTGCTGATACGGCAAGCGGAGACCGGTGGTGCCGGGAACCCGACCCCCCAGCGGTTCCAGCACACTCGCGCACGTGGCTTCGGTCAGTCCGTACCCTTCGATCATCGGGACGCCGGTGTTCGACTCGAAATGCCGACGCACTCGCGCAGGCAAGGGTGCCGCGCCGACAATTCCGCATCTCAGCGAGGAGATGTCGACTCCGGTCGGAACCTCGGGGAGGGACGAGAAAACCGTGGGAACGCCGGAGAACAATGACACTTCGAAATGCTCGACGATCCGCCAGAAATCTTCGACGGCCATTCTGTCTCGATAGCCGAGTGGACCGAGAGCCACGATCGTGCTGCCTCCGTATAGCGGAGCCAACCCGGTGACGTGGACGGCATTGACATGAAACAACGGAAGACCGCTCAGCACAACAGCATCGACGAACTCTGTGCGCTGCGCGAGCGACCATGCCAACGAGACTTCGTTCAGGTGCGTGTGAGCGGCGACTTTGGGGGCACCCGTCGTTCCCCCGGTGTGGAAGTACGCCGCTACGTCGTTGAGAGTCCGACGTTCTTCGAACTCCAGGTTCGAACCTGATTGCTCGGCACACAACAGATCGAAGTCACCGGTCGCAGTCTCGGCCACGGACTGGGGCGGACCTCCGACAGCGAGCACCATCCGCACAGTCGGTACAGCGGCAGCGATGTCGAGCGCCTTCTGCCAGAGCAACAGATCAAGGCCAGGGGCAGGGGCCAACAAGATCTCGGCCTCTGTCAGTGTGAAGATGTCGATCAGATGTTCGCGCGCGAGCATGGGGTTGACCGGGTTCACGATTCCGAGCGCTTGCGCACCCCACAGTGCGGCGTACGCGGATCCGGAGTTGGGCAACATCAGCGCCACCACTCCCCCCGACGGAACATCCAACGCGGCAAAGAGATTCGCGGCCTTGTTCACTCGACTCAGCAACTGCGAGTACGACCAGGAATTCGGCTCTCGCCAACCCGTTCCACCCGGCAGCAGGTGCAGGGCAATCTTGTCTGGGTGGCGTTTGGCGGATCGCTCGATCAACTCGTAAGTACTCGCCGGCAGATCTCGATCCGACAATGCGACAGCTTCGAGACCCGCCAACTCCTCGAGAGCACTCATCGTGCTGCTACCACAGGATTTCGCAGCATCCCGATACCCTCGATCTCAACCTCTACGATGTCACCCGGAGAGAGGAACCGTCCGCTGAAGATTCCGGCACCGGCGGGCGTCCCGGTGCAGATGACGTCGCCGGGTTCGAGCGTCTGAAATGCCGACAGGTACGCGATCAATGACGGGATGTCGTGGATGAGACTTCCTGTCCGGTCATTTTGGCGTAGTTCACCATTCACGCGGGTGGTAATACGCAAGTCCACCGCGGGTCCGAATTCATCGGCCGTCACAAGGCACGGGCCGAAGGGCGCAAAGCTGTCGAAACTCTTGGCGACGCCGATGGACGCAACAGGGTCACCTGCCATGGCTCGCTTCTGGATGTCGCGCGCCGACACATCGTTCACCACGCTCAGGCCGGCAACGTGTGACCACCCGTTTTCGATCGACACGTCCTTCGCAACGCTGCCGATGACGACGGCCAATTCCCCCTCGTAGTCCACCTGTGCCGGGGCAATCCTCGGCAGCACGATAGGTGACTCTGTGGCCGTCACCGCAGAGCCCGCGGTGACTTGAAAATTGGGTTCGGTAGGGAGATTGCTGACGGTTTTACCCAACGAAGCGAGCATGTCCAACGCTTCGTCCCCATGCGAGGAATAGTTGAGTCCGACGATCAGCACTTTGCCCGGACGGAGCACGGGCGCCAACACCTCCACTTCGACGAAGTCCACCCGCCGCAGAACCGAAGCAGCATGCGCCGCCTCGATGCCCGGTCCACGAAGCAGCGCCCCGATGTCTTCGAACGGCAGATCGAGCACAGACAGGCACCCGGGTTCGTCTTCGCGAGCAAGTCCGTTGTCGGTACTGAACAATCGCATGATGGCTCCTCGTCGTTGACAGGTAGTGAATGCTCTTAACTTATAGTTAAGAGCATCTCATGGCCAAGAGTCAAGAGCGGGCGTGAACCCATAGACTCGAAGGCATGCCGAAGAATCGACAAGACATACCCAAGGCCGAGCGTCAGGCCGAGGTCGTAGAGTGCGCCCGAGAGCTGTTCGTCACCAACGGATTCAAAGGAACGAGCGTGGCAGCGGTGGGCAGAGCGGCCGGTATTGCACCCGCCGCCGTGCACTGGTACTTCCCCACCAAGGATGATCTGTTCGCAGCAGCGCTCGAACAACTCTTCACGAACGCACGTCTTACAGTCCAATCCGATCCGGAGATCGCCGGCAACCCTCGCGGCGAGCTTCTGGCACTCCTCGCTGCGATGCAGCCTTACCGCGGCCTACATCGGGAGGCTTACGAGCGCATCGAGTCATCCAGCGCAGTCGGCGAAGCGTACGCGGAGATGCAGAACTGGCTTGACGAACACCTGCTTGCGATCATCGGCAACCAACTTCCTGCCGGCGCCGACACCTCACTGATCGCCGACACTGCCCATGTCCTCTTCGAGGGGCTGCTCATCAGTTCCAGACGACTCGACCGGCCTACCAGCGACCTGGTCGACTTGCTGACGGAAGCTCTTGTCGCAGTGGCAAAGACGAAAGCCCCTTGACTTTCGAGGCAAATCTTCACATTCTCTTGACTTCCAATCAAGAACCCGTACCTTCTCTTATATGGCATTCAAGAGAGATGCCCCATACGAGGAGGTTTTGTCATGGCTTCACCCGACAAGCTCGCCCACATCGTCTTCAAAACAGGTCAACTCACGCAGATGACGGAGTGGTATACCCATGTACTCGAAGGCAGTGTCACGTTCGGAAATGACTTCCTTGCCTTCATCACGTACGACGAGGAGCATCATCGAGTCGCATTCATCGCCAGTGGCGCGACCGACAAGCCGGAACCGCATCACAGCGGTCTGCATCATGTCGCGTTCACCTACGCCACACTCGGAGATCTGATCGGCACGTATCGTCGGCTTGCCGCGGACGATGTTCGACCCTTCTGGTGCATCAACCACGGTCCGACTACGTCGATGTACTTCGAGGATCCCGACGGCAACCACGTCGAACTGCAGATCGACAACTTCGCCACGGAAGCCGAACTCGACGATTTCTTCCGCTCGGGCGCCTTCGAGGCCAATCCGATTGGTACAGAGTTCGATCCGGACGAACTCGGTCGACGTTTCGACAACGGCGTGCCGTTCGCCGAGCTGGTCAAGCAGTCATGACCGGGCCCGACTCCTCGCCGGTCGTCATCATCGGCGGAGGACCCGTCGGCCTGGCGACGGCCTTGGTTCTTGCCCGCCACGGTGTCCGGAGCATCGTGTGCGAACAGTACTCCGGAATCAATCCACACCCGCGCGCCCACGTCGTCAACACCCGTTCGATGGAGTTGTTCAGGACCTGGGGCATTGCCGACGCGGTGCTGCGCGACGCAGTGGATCCCATGTGGATGATGAACATCTTGTGGAAGAGCACCCTCTCCGGCGAAGAATTCGGCCGCGTGAGCATGCTGGAAGTTCCGGAAGACCAGATTCTTGCTCGCCTGAATTCTTCTCCGGTCTCAATCACCTCCTGCGCGCAGGACCGCGTACAAGAGCACCTGCTCGAGGCTGTCCGCGCGACAGGGCTCACCGAGGTCCGATACGACACCACTGTCACGGCAATCGACAACCTGAACCAACAGGTACATCTCACGACCCGATCGCAGGCCGGTACCGACGCTCTCACCGCCCAGTTCGTCGTCGTGGCAGATGGTGCCACCGGCAAGTTCCGCGACTCGCTCGGGATCGGAATGAACGGACAACCCGATCTCGGCCATCAGCTCAACATCTACTTCCATGCAGACCTGTCACCGTGGACCGATCACTCACCCGCGCTTCTCGTCTGGGCGATCAATTCCCTCTCGCCCGGCGTTTTCATCGGAATGGACGGGCACAACCGCTGGACGTTCAACAGGAATTTCGATCCCGCTACCGAGTCGATCGAGCAGTTCACGCCCGAGCACTGCCGCACGTTGATTCGAGACGCAATCGGAGACCACAGCGTCGATGTCGAGGTCTGCTCGGTGGGGACGTGGACGATGTCGGCGCGAACAGCGGCGAATTATCGCAAGGATCGGGTACTGCTGGCAGGCGATGCAGCGCACCAGTTCCCACCTACCGGCGGGCTCGGCATGAACACCGGGCTCGCCGATGCAGACAATCTCGGATGGAAGCTTGCGGCCGTCGTGCAGGGATGGGCTTCTGATGCTCTTCTCGACACGTACGAATCAGACCGCCGACCCGTCGCCGAATCCAATACAGCGCACAGTGTCCGCAACGCGATTTCCATGGCGCAGAGCGGAATCGGTCCAGGAAGCGCTGATGTGGCTCGCCAACTCGAGAGCCACGACCCGTCGGTGGCTTCGCAGGCCCGCATCAACCTCGGCGCTTCTATTCCGCTGCAGCGCGCGCACTTCGATTGTCTGGCGCAAGAACTCGGCTACGCCTACGACAGTACGTATGATGCGCCGGTCGCCGAGTCTCACGTGCAATCGAATCGGGTAGGCGCCCGGCTCCCTCATGTGTGGATCCAACGCGATGGGTCACAAATATCGTCGCACGATCTCCTAAAGGTGGGCTTCACCTTGATCGCGGGTCCTGCCGGCACAATGTGGGTGGAGGAGTTGAACCGATCCAGCACTGCTGTTCCACACTCGTCAGTCGTGTTCGGTAGCGATGCACATGCCGATCCTCTGGCACTCGCCACACTTGGCCTGGAAGACGATTCGGCGATCCTCATCCGTCCGGACGGTCATATCGCCTGGCGCAGCAACGAGTCCGATGTGCCGTTGACCGTGGGACTCGCGCACGCCGTAGCAGGCGCTCCTACGAGACAGGCGACGACGGCATGACCGATACCCCTTCGGTCCTGAGCATCACCGACCGCTACCGTGAGGAGCCTGGACGTCTGCATCTCACCGGAATCCAGGCACTTGCGAGACTCCCCATCGACCTTCGCAGGATCGACCGTCAGGCCGGGCGCGACACAGCTGCTTTCATCTCCGGATATGAAGGTTCCCCTCTTGCGGGCTACGACATGGAGCTCGAGCGCAATCGAACACTTCTGGACGAGTTCGACATAGTCTTCCGGCCTGGCGTCAACGAAGAACTGGCGGCCACCGCTGTCCAGGGCACCCAACTCGCCGGGATGCAACCGGACAAGCGTGTCGAGGGAATCATCGGTATTTGGTACGGCAAGTCCCCCGGCCTCGACCGAGCTTCGGATGCGTTCCGCCACAACAACATGATGGGAACGCATCCCGAAGGCGGAGCGCTCGCGCTGGTCGGAGACGATCCCGCGGCAAAGTCGTCAACTGTTCCAGGCGCATCCGAGTTACTGCTGGCCGACTTGGGAATCCCGACGCTCTACCCTTCGGACCCACAAGAAGCACTCGATTTCGGGATCCACGGAATCGCGATGTCGAGGGCATGCGGACTGTGGGTTGCACTGAAGATCGCCACCAACGTTGCCGACGGCTCGGGCACCGTCGACATCGACCCGCAGCGAGTTCAGCCCGTCATTCCGGATCGTGTGGTCGACGGCGCACCGTACCGCCACGAAGTAACCGCACAGATTCTTCAACCAACCCTCGGAAGGCTCGAGAAAAGCCGTGACGGAGCGCGATTGGAAATCGCTCGCCGCTACGCCGCAGACAACGAGCTCAATCGCATCACTCACAGCACGCCGAGCGACACGATCGGCATCATCGCACCGGGCAAAACGTATCTTGATCTACGCCAAGCACTTCGAACACTGGGACTCGACGACGACGAGTTGGCACGGCGTGGCGTTCGTCTCCTTCACCTCGGAATGATCTTCCCCCTCGAACCAACGGTGATCGGAAAGTTTTCGGCTGGGTTGAGCCACATCATCGTTGTGGAGGAAAAGCGGCCGATCATCGAAACTGCGGTGAAGGACCTGCTGTACGGCACCGAGAACCCGCCCACCGTCGTCGGCAAGAGGTTGCCGAACGGCCGACCGTTCTTTCCACTCGACGGCGAACTCGACCCCGACTCCATCACCACCCGTCTGGCGGGTCGACTGATTTCCTTCGGATCGTTCCCGACTGTCGATCGTTGGCTACTGGATTCTCGCCCGTCGAGCGCTCGCATAGAACTCCCACTACTCGCCCGGACACCGTACTTCTGCTCGGGATGTCCCCACAACGTATCGACGAAAACGCCGGAGGGTGCGACAGTTGGTGCCGGAATCGGTTGCCACGGAATGGTATCCCTCATGGATCCGGTGCAGGTGGGATCAGTCATAGGTATGACCCAGATGGGCGGCGAGGGGGCACAGTGGATCGGCATGGCTCCCTTTCTGTCCCGGAAGCATCTCATCCAAAACCTAGGCGACGGAACCTTTCACCACTCCGGCAGTCTCGCCATTCGCGCCTCCATCGCGGCCGGCACGAACATCACTTACAAGATCCTCTACAACTCGGCCGTCGCCATGACCGGCGGACAGCAACCCGGCGGGGTCATGTCGGTTCATGCGATCTGTGCCGCACTGACAGCCGAGGGGGTTCGGCGCATCATCGTCACTACCGACGACACCAAGCGCTACCGCAAGGCGAAACTACCTCGGAACGTTGAACTCTGGCATCGAGACCGGTTGATCGAAGCGCAGGAAGAACTCGCGAGAATCTCGGGAGTTACGGTTCTGGTTCACGATCAGGAGTGCGCGACCGAACTGCGACGCAAACGTAAGCGTGGGCTGGTTGCCGAACCGGTGGAGCGCATCGTGATCAACGAGCGTGTCTGCGAAGGCTGCGGTGATTGCGGACAGAAGTCCAATTGCCTCTCCGTTCAACCTGTCGGAACGGAATTCGGGCGCAAGACGCGGATCGATCAGTCGTCGTGCAACAAGGACTACTCATGCCTCGACGGCGACTGCCCATCATTCCTGTCCGTTGAGCCAGGTTCGAAGCTAACAGCCCGTCCATCCTCCGAGCCGCTCGACACCTCCGATCTACCCGAACCCGGATACGAACTCCCTTCGTCGTACACCGTCCGGATCACCGGCGTGGGAGGCTCCGGTGTGGTCACGCTGTCCCAAATCATCAGCACGGCAGCCACACTTGCCGGCAGGCACGTACGCACCCTCGATCAGACTGGTCTGGCGCAGAAAGGTGGTGCCGTTGTCTCCGACGTCAAGTTCACGCTCGACCCACTCGATCAGGGCAGCAAAGCAAGTAACGCAGAGTGCGATCTGTACCTCGGTTGCGATCTGCTCGTCGCCGCCGACGCGAGGTATCTCACGGCCACGGATGCTTCACGCACCACCGCGGTGGTCTCGACCTCCGAGGTTCCCACCGGTCAGATGGTGATCGACACCTCGGTGGACTTCCCTGATGTGGCGAAGGTATCGGAGAGGATTTCTCGGGAGGTCGCACAGCACAGGCTGGTGGACGCGCGTGATCTTGCTGTGAGACTTTTGGGAGAGGACCAGTTCGCAAACCTCCTCCTGACCGGCGTTGCTTACCAAATCGGAGCGCTGCCGGTGTCATCCGAATTCATCGAGGAGGCAATAGCTCTCAACGGAGTCAAGGTCGAATCGAACCTCCGCGCCTTTCGCTACGGCCGCTTGTTCGTTGCAGACCCGTTGCGTTTCGACAACACCCTTCGCGCAGCGGCGGGTAGTTCGAGACGACAGACACCTGTCGACGATCGATCCGTGGCACTTGCACACACTGTTGCAGCGACGCGAGGCTCGGAACTCGAAAGGTTGATGTCGATCCGTGTAACCGAGCTGATTGCCTACCAAAGCGTTTCCTATGCAACGAAGTACACCGAGTTCGTCGAACACGTGCGTGAAATCGAGGCACGCCGCGCCGCAGGTTCGGACGAGTTGACGCAGTCCGTTGCCCGCAATCTGTACAAGCTGATGGCGTACAAGGACGAGTACGAAGTCGCGAGACTGTCCCTCGATCCCGAGGTCCGGCACACCATTGCTGCTCAATTCGGTCCGGATGCAAAGGTTTCGTATCGCCTACACCCGCCTGCGCTGCGCGCAATGGGTATGAAGAAGAAGATCGTGCTGGGGCCGTGGTTCACACCGGCATTTCGCGCTCTTGCCGGGATGCGACGCATCAGAGGTACACGCGCCGACCTCTTCGGGTTGGCTCACGTGCGAAGAGTCGAACGTGAGCTGATCGTCGAGTATCAGGCGCTTATCCGGAATCTGTTGAAAGAACTGACAACTGAAAACCTTCACCTTGCAGTCGAAATAGCTGAGCTACCCGATATGGTCCGCGGATACGAGGGCATCAAACTCGCTGCGGTCGAGCGCTACCGCTCGCGGATCGACGAGTTGAGCCACGGGTTCACTCGAGACTGAATCGTGGCCGGTGTGGTGTGCTGTGACGGACGTGCACGCCACACCGGATCTCACGACAATTTCAACGCCGTGATCCGATCTTCACTGGAGCGCAACAGCACCTTGTCCCCCGCCCACAGCTCCCGCGGCATCGCCCAGGGGGTGAACTCGTCGTCCCCGTCCTGGTCGACGTGAACCTCCCAACTCCGTTGACCCGTGCTGACATCCGTTCCATAGACGTTGCCCTCGTCGATGACGACATCCCCGTGCCAGACGATCTCTCCGGCGCGCTCGGCGTTCGATCGCCACAGGACCTCACCGGTGAGCAGGTCCACGAACTGGACCTCGGGCTCGGAACCGGAACGAGTCACGGCGACCACGTTGCCGATCACCGCCAACGACTGCGCGGTGCCGAACACCTCACTGTTGGTCCACAGCTTCTCGCCGGACTTCCGGTCGAAACCGCTGTCTCCCAGAATGATCGGAGACGATCCTCCGGCGGGATCATCTCGGCTGTATCGCCCGCCGAAATACGAGGACTCAGAGGGGAGTTCGTCCGTCCTGGCGAACTCGCGCCCGTACTGATCGAGTGCGTACTCACTTGTCGGACGGCCGTTGCCCTCGCAACCGCCGTCCGACACCAAAGTCACGCCGTCCGGTGATGTGTGCGCGGTCGAGCAGGTGGAGTAACCGTGCACCCACCGCTGTTCGCCAGTCTTCAGGTCGAATCCCAAAGACTCGTCGAGAGCGATCACACCCAGGTCGCCGTGAACCGACATCACGGGATCCACGTATCCGGCTTCCCACGATCCGCCGACGTCGAATGCTTTGGACCAGTTCACTTCCGGATCGTCGACGGTTCCGCTGTGCACGCGAACGTCGTTGCTCTCGATATCACCTTCGAGAGCGAGGACAGTGTCGCCCGAGACAACCGCGATGATCGGCGACCACGGCGTCTTGACGTCTCGCCGCTCTCCCGTCTCGATGTCGAACAGAGAGTACGAACCACCGGATACGTACGGCCCGGAGAAACAGAGCACCGAGCTGCCGAGCAGAGTCTCGGAACAACCACCGATATCGACCGCCGACGTGCGCCAGCGGACTGTGCCGTCCTCGGCGTCCAACCCGACCAATTCCGCGTCGTCCAACGAATACGCCTGACGGTCCGGCATACCGATCATCGTGACCACGAGTGATCCGGCGTCGATGAATCCGCCCATGTCCATGTTGAATTCGGTTCCCACGAGTGGGCTCCGAAATATCGCGAACTCACGCCCGAGAATCTCGGAGGCCTCGACGCTCCACAACGGCGACGAGGCCGCTGTCGGTTCGGAATTCGTCGACGTGACCACCGTGGCGACGGCGGCAGTGACGGTGACAACGGCAGTGGCGGCCGCGATCCGAAGGCGGGCCTTGGGCGAATACCTGTTGGTCATCGAATCTCCAGCCCGTCGATCGTCGCGAGAAACTCCAACTGCTCGAACGTCATCGGCACGTTCGGTGCCTCCGCCGACGAGCTCACCGTTACTCGCGTCCCACCGGGATGGGTAACGACTACCGATCTGTGGACCTTGTCCCCGCGACTCTCATCGCGTTCGATCACGGATCCATCTTCAGTGGTCTCCATCGAGAGCGGGTGTCCGTCGTACGAAGGGTCGTACTTGTTCGGAGGTGCGGGAAGCTGCTGTCCGCTGGTGATCGAGATGCTCAGACGCGACTCGTTGTTGCCCGACCGCGCAACAAGATCCTGGCATGTGGTGGTGTCGTCGTATTCGGCCAGAACCAGATCACCCAGCTGACTGCCGAGGTCAGGCGATTCTGGAGGTGCTGCGCGCCAACCCGATCGGAGCGCTTCACCGAGTGCGTCTACGATTCCCCGATCCAGTTCCCGCCCTGATGACTCGTCCGTCCAACCGCCACAAACAGTTTGAAGCGGGGCAGTCTCCGGCGGAGCAGGCGTCGTGATTCGCAGTTGCGGCAGGCTGACCAGAGAAACCAGTTCGTCGATGGTCAGTGGAAGCGCGCCGCTTGCCTGAACCTCGGCACCGACCCGATCGGCAGTGTCATCGGTATAGGCGCGAACTCGCGTGCCATCGATGCCGTAAAGGAACGCCGAACGGGAAAGAGTGCGTTGTCCGTTGATTTCACTCCATGTGTCCTGCACGTCTACAACTGAACGGTCCGGAAGGAAGCGGCGTTCGACGAGAGAGCCGGCAACACACGGAGGAATCGGAGCCGTACTGCTGTTGACCGAAACCGTCAACCCACCACTGGATTCGCCGCGAAGTAGCGTCGCCGACGCGTCAGTGGAAGCCAAATCCTCGATCGCCCATCCCTCGGGCAAATCGTCCGAGCTCGACGGTGCCGAGATCGGACCGAACTGGAGTGATCGACTCGGGCTGGCAAACTTGATCTCGACGCCGTCCGGAATCGCATCGGCGACCGCATCCGACATCGATGCAGCCTTAGCGCCGGAGAACCACGGAAAACGTGGGTCGTCGTACGCGTCGTCGCCGCCTGTCGACGTGAAGATCGAGATTCCGTGTTCGTCGTCCGGCGCTTCGACGCTCTCACATCCCGGAATGGTGGTCGGGTAGACCGCTGTCGGTGTCACATACGAATATTCGGACATGTCGCCGGATGGCACCTCGTCCGGAATGGACGTCATGCTGACCGAAGTCGATGCAGCTACCGAGATGCCGGCGGACTGCGAGCCACTCCACCGATCCACCAACCCGGCAACCACTGTGCCGCCGGCGATCAGGGAGACGACCGTCAACGCGAAGGTCCACTTCTCGGCCCGCTTCGAATCGGTTTGCTCGTTCGGCACGAGTCCTCACAGTCATCGTCACGGCTCGCCCCCGATGCGCGTCGCCTCTGGAAGTCCTGTCGCGATCACAGCAATTTCTGTTACCAACCGGATGGTTTCCTAGGTGTGAGCCCCGTAGAGACACAAACGAACGGGGTGCCAGTTGCTCTGCAACCGGCGCCCCGTTCGTTTCACGACCTGAGTGCTTACACCCTGACAGGCACCTGATTCAGGTCTGGATCGGAGTCCGGATCTTGCTCGATCGGAATCCGCCGAATCGCTTCACCCTCAATGTCGACGTTCGGCAGGATCTTGTCGAGCCACGCGGGCAACCTCCACGCCGAATCACCGAGAATCGACATGACCGCAGGGATCACGATCATGCGGATGATGAAGGCGTCGAAGAAGACTGCCGCTGCCAGACCGAAGCCCATCATCTTGCTCGTCGTCTCCGAGGACAGCATGAATGCGCCGAACACGGAGATCATGATGATGGCCGCCGACGCAACCACGCGAGCACCATGGGTGTAGCCGGAGATGATGGCGTCCTTGGCCGACAATCCGTGCACGTATTCCTCGCGCATTCTCGTCACGAGAAACACTTGATAGTCCATCGCCAGCCCGAACACCACGCCGATCATGAAGATCGGTAGGAACGAGATGATCGGTTGAGTGTGCTCGATCAGCCCGAAGTCGCCTTCCTGGAAAATCGCCACCGTGGCGCCGAAGGTCGCACAGACGGAGAACAGAAATCCGAGAGTTGCGGTCAGCGGCACCAGGATCGAGCGGAAGACAACCATCATGATGATGAACGCCAGCCCGACCACCACGATCAGATAAGGGATGAGCGCGGAACTGAGCTTCGACGACATGTCGGCAACGATCGCGGTTTGACCCGCTACACCGAGTTCAGCTCCCTCCGATTTCACCGTCGATCCGTAATCCCGGATCTGATTCATCAGTTCGTGGGTTTCGGGTCCACTCGGTGACATCTGCGGGGTGACCGCGATCAGGGCAGAGTTGGCGCCCGCCATCGGGTTTGCCGCGTCTGGTCCGTTTCCGACCCACATCAGCTGATCCGGTGTTGCGACGTAATCCAGGCCCTTGATGTGGGCGATAGCGTCATCGGCAATCGTTGCGATGTCCGTACCGGCCGGGGCGTCGAGAACGACGAACAGCTCACCGTTGACGCCTTCACCGAATCCGCGTTGCAACAGTGCAAGAGCCGGCCTCTCCTCGTCCGATGTGAAGGAGAGCCCGAGTTCGAGCTTGGTCATCGGAATAGCCGCGATCACCAGGAGAACCAGCGCAGCACCCGCGATCGGCCACGGGTATTTGGTGACTATCTTGGCCCAGCGATGTCCGTTGGATTCCATAGTCTCGGGCTCGTCACCGTGGCGAAGCCCGGGGATACGAGGCGAGAACGCGAACCTGCCGAAGATACCCAGAACAGCGGGGATCAACGTGATTGCGCCGAGGACGGCGATGATGACGGCAACCGCTGCCGAGATTCCCATCTGGGTGATCATCGGAACCCCGACCACCGCCAGGGCTGCCAGCGCGACCACAACCGTCAGGCCTGCGAAGACGACAGACGAACCGGCAGTACCCACTGCGCGCCCGGTGGCGGCTTCCCTCGTTCCGCCCAGATTGAGCTCACTGCGGTAGCGCGAAACGATGAACAACGCGTAGTCGATCGAGACTGCGATGCCGATCATCGTGACAATTCCCGTGACGCCTTCGTTGATGTCGAAGAAGCCCGAGCCGAGTGTGACCGTCAGAGTGGCCAGCGCAATTCCCAGAATTGCAGTGAACAACGGGATGAACGCCGCAATGAGTGCGCCGAACGCCACGATCATCACGATGAACGCCACCGCGAAGCCGAGCATCTCGGCGACGCCACCGGCCTCCTGCACCTGCATCATCGAGCCAGTGCCCTCGACTTGCAGGCCGCCGTCGCGGAACTCCACCATCAAGTCGAGGAACGCCGTCTTGTTGGCCTGCGTCTGATCCTCGATGCGAATCGACTGATTGAGCTGGATCAGCCCGACCTTGCCGTCGTCGCCGAGAACGGCCGACGCCACCGCCGGATCTGCCTCCGCGAGAGTCACCGGGTTGACGATCTTCTCGGGATCGACGATGTCCGGCAACGTCTTCGCCTGCGCGATCAACTGGTCGATCTGATCGCTGTGCGCGGCAAGTCCGTCGTCTGCCGCGATGAGAATGCTGGTCGACGCCTGAGTTTGCTGCTCGGCCGCCGCTGCAAAGTTCTCGTTCATCAACTCGGTCGCACGTTGGGAATCAGTGCCCGGAAGATTGAATTCTTTGGAGAACGTCGGATTTGTGGCGCTGATTGCGCCCCCCACCACCGCGATCACGATGATCCACGCGGCCACCACAAGATACTTGTGGCGGAAAGCAAACTTCCCCAACCTGTAAAGATACGTAGCCAACGTAGGCCTCTCTCGCCGTGGACTGGTCTGTCCGAAGAACACGGAGTCTTTCGGTGCCAAGGACATACGGTACGGACCGATCGGCCCGTTGGCACCCGGTATATCTGCGAAAACGACATATCCGACGCGCCTTCGTCCCGTTTTCAGACCGCTCGGTACCGTGGACACGACACGGGCGGGCGCCTCACCAGAGCAGACATCACGTAGTACGAAAGGCAATCCCATGAATCACGGCCAGGCCGTCGATCGCGATCTCCTCATTGCCGGCCAACAGCGACTCGACGCGCTGGGTCCACGATTGACGGGATCGCCTTCACACCACGCGGTGGTGGAAGAAGTCGCCAACGAACTGACCGAACTGGGCCTCGACGTCCAGCGTGATTCGCATACTTTCGAACGCTGGGATCTACCGGCCACACCTGACGGACTTCGCATCGAATTGCCGACGGGACCGATCAGCGTTTCGTCCGCATTCCCCTACTCCGGATTGACCGGGCCACAGGGAATCTCCGCTCCCCTGGTCTACGTCAGCGCGCGACGTCCCAAGTGGTCGGCGGCCAAGGGCGCGATCGCAGTGATCGAGGTCCCGCACATCGATCTTCCCCGCAAGCTACTGGTCAGCGAGTGGGGCCCGATCGCCACCGACGAGACACTTCGTAATCCGGTTCTCTCCGCGACTCTTCTGGGTCCGAAGCTCGACAAGGCCCGCAAGGCCGGTGTCCTCGGCGTGATCGCGGTGTGGCGTGACATCGCTCCGGACAACGCGCTGGGACAGTATCTTCCGTTCACGCAGCCCTACCACGACATCCCCGCCGTCTGGGTGGCCGGCGACGAGGGCACGAAAGTTGTCGCTGCAGCTCGTTCCGGTCAGCGGGCGACTCTGGTACTGGATGCGACTCTGCATCCGGACACCCGGACTGACACGGTGTGGGCGGTGTCCCCCGGAACCTCACCCGAAGAGACGATTCTGCTCATCACTCACAGCGACGGAACCAACGGCGTCGAGGAGAACGGCCATCTAGGAATGTTGGCGTTGGCGCGGCACGCCGTCGCGCAGCCGCATCGACGGTCGTACGTTTTTGTCCTGACGACTGGCCACCTTCGTATTCCAGCGGTGTCCAAGCACGGACAAGCAACATCCACCTGGCTCGAAGCGCACCCCGAGATGTGGAAGGGCGAAGCCGGTCAGGCGCGCGCAGTAGCCGGGATCGCAATCGAACATCTCGGCGCATTGGGTGACACCGAGGACAACTCGACCGGCAGCTATGCGTTGGAGACCACTCCGGAACCGGAAATGCTCTACGCGACGAGTCGGGAAGTACACGACATCGTTGCACCGCTGTGGCGCGACATCGGGGCGGGCGATCGCCGAATCGTGGCGCCAGGACCGGTCATTCATTTCGGTGAGGGTGAACCACTGTTCGAGCGGAAGATCCCGGCAGTCGCCTTGGTGACGGCGCCGCAGTACCTGCTCGCTCTGCGTGAGGCCGATGCCGTCACGCATGTCGATTTCGATACGATGATCAAGCAGATCGAAAGCTTCCGAGATCTGCTCGACGCATTCGATGCGACCGACACCGCGGCTTTCGGTCCGGTGGTTTCGCGCTCGGTGTTCGCGAAGTTCTCGGCACTCCTTCAGTTGATGCAGATTTTGTCGAGAGCCAAGAAATAGTGCTGTGCGCCTTTATTAACCGCGGGTGGTTAACAAAGGCGCACAGCACTTGGGGTTACTTGTCGTGGATGATCACGCCACGGATGTTCTTGCCGTCACGCAGATCCTGGTAGCCCTGGTTGACGTCTTCGAGGCTGTACGTGTTGGTGATCAGTTCGTCGAGCTTGAGCTGACCCGCATCGTAGAGACGTAGCAGTCGCACGATGTCGTACTGCGGGTTCATCGAACCGAACAGCGTGCCCTTGATCGTCTTCTGATTCAGCGTCAGGTCGGTACCCGACACGTGAACGGTCAGCTTGGCCGGATCGGCGAGACCCGTGATCACCACGGTGCCACCCTTGCCGATCACTGCCGTCGCTGCACTGACGACGTCCTCGTCGACGGTGCCGACAAGGATGAGCGCAGCGTCGGCGCCCTGTCCCCAAGTCAGCTCGTTGACCTTGGCAGCCGCACTCTCGGCGTCTGCAAAGGCATGCGTGGCACCGAATTTCAGAGCAGTGTCACGCTTGAGAGCAACCGGATCGACCACCACGACGTACTTGCAGCCAGCCGAAACAGCGCCCTGGACCGCGTTGATACCGAGACCACCGATACCGTAGATCACCGCGGTGTCACCGGCGCGAAGGTTACCGGCGTTGACGGCCGTTCCCCAACCCGACGGCACGCCGCAGCCGACGACCACTGCCGTCTCCAACGGAAGCCAGTCGTCGATCTTGACGACCGAATGCTGGGAGATGGTCGCTCGCTCGGAAAACGTTCCTAGCATGCACATTCCGCCGAAATCCATTCCGTTGCCGTGGAAACGGAAGGAACCGTCCGGCATCGAACCTTCGAGGATGGTGGCACCCATGTCGCAGAGGTTCTGGCGACCGGTCGAGCAGTAGCGACAGGTGCCGCAGTTGGGAATGAAGCTACACACGACGTGGTCGCCCGGCTTGACCTTCGTGACGCCGGGTCCGACCTCTTCGATGATGCCCGAGCCTTCGTGTCCGCCGACGATCGGATAACGCGGCGGGAGATCACCGTCGGTCAGGTGCAGATCCGAATGGCACAGTCCGGCAGCGGTGTACTTGATCAGTACCTCACCCACACCCGGGCCGTCGAGGTCGAGTTCCATGATCTCGAAAGGCTTTCCGGGCTCGAGCAGTACAGCAGCTTTGGTCTTCACTGGTGATCTCCTTGAATTGTCGGGCGGGGGTTCGAAAGTGGGGATGAACTCAGAGAGCGATGTTGACGGCCTTCGTCTGGGTGTAGAGATCGATGGCAGAAGCGCCGAGTTCGCGGCCCCAACCGGACTGCTTGTATCCACCGAAAGGCATTGCGGTGTCGAAGCCGTTGTACTGGTTGATCCACACCGAGCCGGCCTTCAGACGCTTTGCGGTGCGATGGGCCTTGGAGATGTCGCGGGTCCAGATGCCGGCGGCGAGGCCGTAGATGGAATCGTTTGCGGCAGTGATCGGTCCGTCGTCCGCGTTGAACGGCAACGCCGCCACGACCGGTCCGAAGATCTCCTCCTGGACGATGGAGAATTCGGGCTTCACGTCGACGAAGACAGTAGGCTCGACGAAGTAGCCCTGATCGCCCCAGCGGTTGCCTCCCGTCAGTGCGCGTGCGCCGTCGGCGATCCCCTCACGGAGGTAGCCGGTGACCTTGTCGAACTGCTCCTGCGAGACCAGCGGTCCGAGCTGGGTGGTGGGATCGAGGCCGGGCCCGATCTTGACCTGGCTCGCAGCGTGCGCGACAGCCTCGGTGAACTTATCGAAGATCGTGTCCTCGACGTACAGGCGAGTGCCCGCAACGCAGCACTGTCCGTGGTTGAAAAGCCACGCGTTGAGCGAACCCTCCACCGCGGAATCGAAATCCGCGTCGGCGAACACGATGTTGGGGCTCTTGCCACCGAGCTCGAGCGTGACCTTCTTCAGATTGCCCTTGGCGGCGTCGACGATCTTCTTGCCTACCTCGGTAGAACCGGTGAACGCGACCTTGTCCACGTCATCGTGGCCGGACAGTGCAGCACCGGCATCGCCGAATCCGGGAACGATGTTCACGACGCCGGGCGGGAAGCCGGCTTCTTCGAATACCTCTGCGAGAAGAAGTGCGGTGAGCGGGGTCTGCTCGGCGGGCTTGAGGATCACGGTGTTGCCGGCAGCGAGCGCGGGTGCGAGCTTCCACGACGACATGAGCAGCGGGAAGTTCCACGGCACGATCAGTCCACAGACGCCGATCGCCTCACGCAGTGTGTAGGCGTGGAACTCGCCGCCCGGAGAGAATGGCATCGACACGTTGACAGTGCTGCCTTCGATCTTGGTGGCCCAGCCCGCATAGTAGCGGAAAACGTCTGCGGCCCAAGCCACGTCGACGGCGGTGGCGATGGCAACGGACTTGCCGTTGTCGAGAGCTTCGAGCTGGCCGAACTCTTCGGCACGGGCAGTGAGAATGTCGCCGACGCGCCAGATCATCCGCTCGCGCTCGTTTGCCTTCATACGTGACCAGGGGCCGTCTTCGAAGGCCGTGCGAGCGGCGCGCACCGCGCGGTCGATGTCTTCGGCCTGTCCGTGTGCCACGTCTGCGAGCTTCTGTCCGTCAGCCGGGTTGTATGTCGCGAACGTCTGACCCGAAGCGGCGTCGACGAATTCGCCGCCGATGTAGAGCTTCTTCGGTCCGTTCAGGAAACCCTGTACCGCGGAACTGATGGTGTGCTCGGCTACTGCCGTCATCGGAAACTCCCCTGAAGTAGTGAGGTGCGAATGTGATGCACGCCATACTTCCGCGCTTCCGGGGGTGCTAACTGTCCGAACTTTGTACAACTGGAATCGGACAGCGAACTACACAGTGATGTCCAGCGCCCGCATACGTGTGTAGAGAGTGCTTCGGCTGATTCCGAGCTGCGCCGAGGCGTGAACCTTGTTGCCGCCGCAGTCTTTCAACGCTCCGATGATCGCCTGACGCTCGGCCTTCTCCCGCCCCGCCAACCGCGACACCTTGGTAGTGGTGCGGTAGTCCTCGGGCAGATCGACGACGTCGATGCGGTTGCTGGAGCGATCGCCTGAGGCGCGATGCAGTACGACGCGTAACTCGGCCAGATTGCCCGGCCAACTGGCCGCCGCGAGCGCTTCGGTAGCACTGGCGGTCAACCTCAGTTCGGGCGATATCCCCTCCAGCATCGCCTGCGCCAACTCGGCGATCTCTGCTTGTCGCTCACGCAGTGGGGCTATGACAACCCTGGAAGCACAACGCGAGATGAGCGATGCGATGGTCGGCGGTAGATCAGCTATCGCGCCGCTGGTCAGCACGATCCGCGGCCCCTCGGCGCTGGCGTCGATCAGCTCTGTAACCAGCGGCAACATCGAATCGGGAAGAAGTTGCACCTGTTCGATCACGACGACGCCCGAACGCTTACGGGCGGCTCGCACAAGATCGGTAACCCATTGCTCACGTCCGTCGAATGCGATCCGCGTGGCATCGAGCCAACTCGCGTCGACGCTGCCAACGACGTCGGAAGCTGCCGAGGTTCGGCCGGAACCCGCCTCACCCGAGATCGCCACAGCGGCAGAACCAGCCCGCGCTCGCATCAAGTCTCGGCGCAGTCGTTCACCCGGAGACGGGGCCCGCTCATGTGTTCTACGGATCGGTGCCCGTTCACGCTGGAGCGGTTCGACCAGGAAGAGCGCCCCGCCGTCGGCCCCGGAAATACGGTCGGCCTGAACTCGCGCCAGCGCACCGGACGCCAATTCGACTGTCACCAATCGTGATTGATCCGGGTTGAGGTCGGCGATCAAGGAACGGAGCGACACGTGATCAGCAGTGTCCAGCAGGTCCAGGGCGGTTCGATTACTCAGCAGGATGTCGTCGCCGATGGCCGCGACGGCGATGTGTCGTTGATGTGAAACTCGTTGGAATGCGTCGACCAAACGCTGCTCCGACGCTTTCGAGCCCTCGAGCAGTCGCTTCTCGATGTCCGCTGCCGCACGTGCGAGGAACGGCGCGAACAGCGGGTTGGCCTGCGAGACAACGCCCGTCATGTCGAGTATTCCCTCGACGCGACGGGTGACGGGGTGCAGGATCGGCTGGCCGTAGCAGCTCAATCCCTTGAGGCTCTCGAGGAAATGCTCGTCACCGTGGATCACCACACTGCGTCCGACCTCGAGCGGCGTACCGAGCGCGTTGGTGCCGGCGTGCTCTTCGCCGAAGCGTGAACCGTTGACGACGCCCAACCGCTCGATCGTCCGCTCGACTCGACTGTCGGAGTACACCGAGGCGACCACTCGGCAGTCCCGATCGGCCAGCAGGACGCAAAAACCGGTGCCCGCGATCTGTTGCGAAACCTCGTCCAGCACAGGTGCGGCGGCCCGGAGCAGACGAGACTCGCCGTCCTGCTCCTCGGTGTCCACGGCGATAGCCGACGACGGATCGAGGCCACTGAGTCGAGAACGCTTCCAGGAGAGCGCGATCTCGGGGCGTACCGGCTCACGCTCCCCTGGGTTCGCGGACATACTCTCAGGCCTGACCGATCAATTCGATTGCCTGTTCTCGCATCGCGATCTTGCGGACCTTGCCCGTCACCGTCATCGGGAACTCGTCCACGACGTGGACGTACCGCGGGATCTTGTAGTGCGCGAGCTTGCCGGTGCAGAACGCACGGACCGAATCAGCGTCCAGATCGTCTGCGCCTTCACGCATCTGGACCCACACCATTAATTCCTCGCCGTACTTTGCGTCGGGCACACCGATGACCTGAGCATCGAGAATGTCGGGGTGGGTGTAGAGGAACTCCTCGATCTCACGCGGATAGACGTTCTCACCACCGCGGATGACCATGTCCTTGATGCGTCCGGTGATAGCGACGTACCCGGCCTCGTCCATCACTCCGATGTCTCCGGTGTGCATCCACCTGGCAGCGTCGATCGCCTCGGCGGTCTTCTCCGCGTTCTCCCAGTAGCCGAGCATGACCGAGTACCCGCGGGTGCACAGCTCACCGGGTTCGCCGCGGGATACCGTCAATCCGGTTGCCGGATCGACGATCTTGATCTCGAGGTGCGGCCCTACCCGTCCGACCGTTTCGGTGCGTTGCGCGATCGAATCGTCCGAGCGAGTCTGCAGCGACACCGGCGCCGTCTCCGTCATGCCGTAGCAGATGGACACCTCTTCCATCCCCATGCGATCGATGACCTGCTTCATCACCTCGACCGGGCAGGGCGAACCCGCCATGATGCCGGTACGAAGACTCGACAGATCGAAGCTCTCGAAGTCCGGCAACGCCAACTCTGCGATGAACATCGTCGGAACGCCGTAGAGGGATGTGCACTTTTCGGCCTGAACAGCTTCGAGTGAAGCACGCGGATCGAATGCCGGACCCGGAATGACCATGGCCGCACCGTGACTGGTGCACGCAAGGTTACCCATCACCATGCCGAAGCAGTGGTAGAACGGCACCGGGATGCACACCCGATCAACCTCGCTGTAGTGGCACAACTCACCGACGAAGTAGCCGTTGTTGAGGATGTTGTGGTGACTGAGCGTCGCGCCCTTCGGGAAACCGGTAGTCCCCGAGGTGTATTGGATGTTGATCGCGTCGTCGGCCGACAGCGCGGCTTGGGCAGCGGCGAGCGGAGCCGGATCGATTGCCTGCGCCGCCAACCCGCCTGCAAGCACTGAGTCCCACTCGGGTGAACCGAGCAGGATCACCGACGTCAGATCGGGGCACTGCGGCCGCACCGTCTCGATCATCGACGCGTAGTCCGAAGTCTTGAAGCTCGCCGCAGACACCAGCGTCGAGATTCCGGCCTGCTCGAGCACGTACTGCAACTCGTGCGAGCGGTACGCCGGGTTGATGTTGACCAGGATCGCCCCGATCTTTGCCGTCGCATATTGCGTGAACGTCCATTCCGGACAGTTTGGAGCCCACATCCCTACCCGATCGCCCTTCCCCACACCACGGGAAAGAAGTCCGGCAGCGAGCCCGTTCACCTGCTCGGCGAACTCCCGGTACGTCCATCGTCGACCGCTGGCATGGTCGATCAACGCATCACGGTCACCGTGCGCGGCAACCGTGCGATCCAGGTTGTCTCCGATGGTGTCGCCCAGCATCGGACCGTCCCATACTCCGGACGTATAGCTGGGCAGCGGCGTACTCATGTGTTCTGTCCTCTCCGGTTACCTGTTCAGGCACCTATGAGAGGGGCCGCCGCAGCGGACCCTCTCATCTACGAATTTACTCGATTCGGTGTGATGCACGACATACTTCCCGGTGCGGGGTGCCCGTAACTGTCTGAAGTCCGGACACCCCACCCGCCTGCTGTGCGCCTTTATTAACCGCCGGCGGTTAATAAAGGCGCACAGTGTTTACAGCGCGTGATCCTTGGTCTCGACGAGCGCCCAGGTGCAGATCAGGCTCAGCACACCCAGGATCGACAGCATGACTCCGATGGCCATACTCCCGTAGGCCGAGGCCAGCGGTGCGGCGATCAGCGGCGGCACTGCGCCACCGAGCACTCCGGCGAGGTTGTAGCCGAGGCCGGCACCTGTGTAGCGGTAGCGGGTATGGAACATTTCCGGAAGCAGCGCACCGCAGGGGCCGTATGCGATTCCGAAGATCATCAGCGTGCCGAACATTCCGATGATGAACGCGATCGGCGATCCCGTGTCGAGGAGCGGGAACAGCACCAGCGCCCAGACGACGGCCAGACCACACGAGATCATGATGACTTTGCGACGCCCGATGCGGTCCGAGTACAGAGCGGAGACGATGATCGCCGCACCGAAGACGAAGGCGGAAGCGATACCGACCGACAGGACGAACGGGCGGGAGAAGCCGAGAGTCTTGGTTCCGTAGCTCGTGAGGAACGCCGTGCCCATGTAGAAGAACGCGAACAGGCAAGCCAGGGCGCCGGCCGAGAGCAGGATCTCCTTGGTCTGGAACCGCCAGGCATCCAGGAACGGGAGGGTGCGAGGTGCTTCGTTCTTCTGCTCTGCGACGCGCTCTGCCTGCTCCGCTTTGAAGACCGGGGTCTCCTCGATAGCGAGTCGCATGTAGAGGCCGATTCCGACCAACACGATGGAGAACAGGAACGGGATACGCCAGCCGTAGTCGAGGAAGGCCTGGTTGGTATCGCCGAGAACAACGCCGGTGATGAGGAAGGTGCTGCTCGAGAGTACGAAGGCGATTGCGGGGCCGAGCTGCGGGAACATCGCGTACAGACCACGTTTGCCCGGTGGAGCGTATTCCGCGGTAAGCAGGGTTGCGCCTGCCCATTCGCCACCGACCGCGAAGCCTTGGCCGAATCGCAAGAGCACCAGGATGATCGGAGCGGCGACACCGATAGTTGCCGCACCGGGCAGCAAACCGATCAGGAGCGTCGAAATACCCATGAGCAGAAGCGTCGAGATCAGGGTCTTCTTGCGACCGATGCGATCGCCGAAGTGCCCGAACAACATTGCGCCGACGGGCCGGGCGATGAAGGCGACTGCGAAGGTCGCAAACGATGCGACAGTTCCCGCGGTGGCACCGAGCGCGGGGAAAAACACTGTCGGAAAGACCAGTGCCGCAGCGGTTCCGTAGATGAAGAAGTCGTAGAACTCGATGGTGGTGCCGATGCAGCTCGCGATCGCAACGCGCCGCACGCTGGTGGTATTTGTCGGGGGTACTGCGATGCCGGAGGCATCCGCTCCGCCCGTGGGAGAGACTGTGGTCACTCGTTTCCTCCGTGGTCCGGTGGTGTCGCCCTGTGGGCCTCACCGTCGATAGGAAGAAAGGTAGTGATGTGGCTCACCCCCCACTACCCCCGAAAGGGGGTGAGGCGTGACTCCCGTCACGATTTGTACGCAACTCTAACGAGTTTCACACCTCACCCACCCAACAGGATCAGGACTTACCAGCGGCCCCCAACAGCTCCTGGCGAGCTTCCGCCCACACCGTCGCATAGGAGTCGATGATCGGCTCCGAGATCCACTTGGACTCCCCTGCTTGAACTTTCGCGAGAGCAGCCGCGAAAAGATCCTGATAGCGCGACAGTCGTGGCACGAAGGCGGACAGGTCGTCGAACAGATTCTCGGCCCGACGATCAAGTTCGGCAAGCGAATCCGCATCCGCCGAGCCGATCAGAGCGACAAACTCTGCGTCCAACGGCGCGAAGGATTCGTACACCTCGCCGATGGAATCCTCGTCGATGGAGACGCGCTCGGCGTCGAGCTGATCGTCGAGCTCCGCCAGACCCTTCGCGGTCAGACTGATCGCATCATCCGACTCGGTTGCTTTACCCTGCTCGACGAGCGCGTCGTACGCAGCTCGACCTGACGCTGCACTGACACCCAGGTGCTCGGCGAGAACTACCGAACCCACCCGCTCCTTGAGACGTACCGCCTGAAGCAGTGCCAACTCGTCCACATTGCCAGCAAAGGCCATCGAAATTCTCCTCGTCACGTGCCGCAAGCGGCTCCAGCGTCGTCGCGGACGCCCGAGGGCTCCGCGGCCCGATGATAGGGCTCGAAAAGAATCAGATCACACGGCGCACCCCC
Organism: Rhodococcus sp. IEGM 1409; assembly: GCF_030056735.1. Classification (GTDB taxonomy): domain Bacteria; phylum Actinomycetota; class Actinomycetes; order Mycobacteriales; family Mycobacteriaceae; genus Rhodococcus_F. The sequence goes on along the minus strand of NZ_JASHKN010000005.1, from coordinate 296,395 downwards.
GCTGTGAAGTCACCGTTCACAGCGGGGCGCGGGTGGCAAGAAAGTGCGTAGTGGTTGCCACGACAACCGGGCGCTCCGTCGCATAGCCGCCGAGAAACCAGGTCAACGCAATGTGGCTGATCCCGCCGACCGCCGCGGTCACGAGCAACTCGACATCGATTCCGTCGTGAGGACTGAGATCAGCACCGACTCCGCGGAGATAGTCCAACATCAAGGCACCGAACTGTTTCATCGCGCTGAGATACGTCTGCTCCACCCGGGCACTGACGCCAAGAACCTCCAACCAGACGACGCGAGCGAGGTGCGGGTCCTCCACGACGCTGAAGAACGCGTCCAGCCCCCGTTCGGCCACAATCGCAACATCGGTATCCACATCCAACCCTGCCACCGCCTCGACAGTCGTCGTCGTGAGGCGCTCCATGCACTCGCCGTACACAGCCAGAAGAAGGTCTTCGATCCCATCGAAGTACTGGTAAAAGTATCGATCTGCAACTCGGGCTTCACGGCAAAGTCCGCGCACGGTTGCAGCGCGATATCCAGAGGTCCCGAACACCCGCAACCCCGCGTCCACAAGCTGACGTCGGCGACGCTGATCTCGATCGGCGGCACTCTCGCCGCCGTACGATCGCAAACCTCCCTGCGAAACCCCGGTCACGACTACATCAGAACACAAGCCTCGACGTCACCTTGCACGACGGTCCAACTCCGCAGTCAGCCGGGTGACCTCGCTGTCATGCTCCAATATGAAGTCCGACACCGGGTTGACCATGCCGCGCAACCACGAGACCGGAATCCAGCGGCCGGGTACCTGGATGCGAGGTGCGCGCCTGCCAACACCCCGAACCACCGCTCGCGACAGCTTTTCCGGGGTTATCGGGCGCCGCAAGAAGCCTGGGAAGGCACGCGAGACGAGCGACGTCGCAATCGCGTCGCCGCCGAACGCGATGTCGGCGATCGGAGTTGCCACCCATCCGGGATAAAGGACACCCGCACTTGCTCCGGTTCCGGACAGCTCTGTCCGGAGCGCCCGGCCGATCTGCTCGACAGCAGCCTTGGACGCTGCGTACGGGGCATTGACCAGTCCGTTGAGGTATGCGTATGTCGACGACGTGACGAGCACGTAGCCACCGGAGCCGAGAATGTGTGGCAGCGCAGCGCGCACGGTATTCCAGACTCCGAGAAGGTTGACGCCGATCACCCGTTCGAAAACACCGTCTTCGGCCGAGCGAATTGTCAAAGCTGCTGGACCACTGGATATTCCGGCATTCGCAAACACAATGTCGAGTCGGCCGAATGTGTCGATGGTGGCAGCGATCGCCGCGTCGAGTTGCTCGCGCTTGGTCACGTCGGCATGAACGAGCAGTACCCGGTCCGGCCCCAGGCGGTCTGCGACGGCATCGACGTCGGACAGTTTCAGGTCGACCAGCACGACAGACGCACCGTTTCGGTGCAACGCGCCGGCCACCGCCGCTCCGATTCCGCCGCCGGCCCCAGTCACGAAGACAACGCTGTCGCGCCGCTGCCGAGGCTTTCGGATGGACATCACGACTGCGCGCCGTCGACGACAGCGAATCTTGTTACCGCAGACTGGATATAGTGATCTTTCCGGCGGAACCGCCGCGCCCACCGGCGGAAGGTGAAACTGAAGCCGGGGAACATGGCTACGACGTGACCGGAACGAGACTGATACCAGCTGTGGCAGCCACCCTCCTTCCAGACCGTGCCCTCCATCTCCCGATGAATCTTCTCGGTATATGCCTTCTCTGCATCCTCTCTGACTTCGATCGACACCGCTCCGGCTGCGGTCACCGCAGATATGGCTTGTACGATGTACTCCATCTGAGCCTCGATGAGGAAAATCGCCGATGTATGCCCGATACCGGTATTGGGGCCGGTCACGATGAACAGATTCGGGAATTGGGGGATCGTCGTACCGAGATATGCGCGGGGATAGGGGTTCCACGTCTCGGCCAGTTCGCGCCGGCCGCGGCCGATGACCGGATAGGAGATGAGACCGTCGGTCGCGTCGTAGCCGGTAGCCCACACCAGCAGGTCGACGTCGACACGCGCTCCACTCGTGGTCACGATGCCGGTTTCGGTGATTTCGGCAATGCCGTCCTCTCGGTCGTGCACCGAGACGTCGGGCGAACCCAAGGCTGGATAAAGCTTGTTGGACAAAATGATTCGCTTGCACCCGATAGTGTAGTCCGGGGTGATCTTGGCGCGGAGCTTGTCGTCGGTCACCTGCGACTTCAAGAGACCGCGAGCCTTCCTCTCGGCAACAAGTCGCAGACCCAGCTTCGAGTACTTGAACCCGACGATCCTCGTTTCGAGACTCCAGTAGATGGTTGAACGCACTGCTCGGCGAATCAGGCTCACCTTCAACAACTTCCGCTGCAACGGGGTGAAGTCACGGTCGGGCCGCGGCATCACCCAGTGCGGAGTTCGCTGGAATACGTGCAGGTGCGCCACGTCGGGCTGGATCGCCGGAATCACCTGCGCGGCACTCGCCCCACTTCCGACGATCGCTACACGTTTGCCTCGATAGTCGTAGTCGGTATCCCAGTCATTCGTGTGGAACTGGGCTCCGCGGAAGCGATGTCGTCCGGGATATGCGGGAATCACGGGTGAACTGAGTGGCCCGGACGCATTGATCACGAACCTTGCCAGGTAGTCACCGCGAGAAGTCGAGATGAACCAATGATCCCCACACCACTCGACCTTGGTGACGTTCGTATCGAGATGAGTGAGTGCAGCCAGACCGTTGGACTCGATGACGTGCTCGGTGTACCTCTCGAGTTCGTCCTGCTCAGCGAACATTCGGGTCCACTCGAACGGTTCGGAAGCAATCGAATACAACGGGCTTTGGACGTCGACTGCAGCGCCCGGATAGCGATTCTGCCGCCACGTCCCCCCGGCAAACGACCGTCGTTCCAAGATGACGAGGTCATTGATTCCTTGTTCCAACATAGCCTTGGCTGCGCACTGCCCGCCAATCCCGCTTCCGACAACTACAACTGTGTAGACATGCATCGAGCCCCCCGGCGCCGAATATCATCTGATGATGAAGAACATCACTTTAGGGTGACCGCGCTCGATCCGCAACGCCGACTTTCTGCAGGATCGGGATGCAGTGTCTGGACCGACTCCGGTCGCTCGGGCGAGATATGAAGGGCAGGAGACTCAGTCGAGCGTGATGGCCTCACCTGAAGCCACCACGCCTGTGGTCACAGCGTCGGCGCGAGAGGTGTCCTTGAGGTCGACGCCGGAGCGGCCCAACTGGCGCGCTCCCGCCACCAACCCCAGGACGACACGAGCAGCCTGCTCGTATCCGAGACCCTCGGGCGGGTGGACATTGGAAATGCAGTTTCGATCCGCGTCGGTACGACCGACGCGCGGAAGGTGAGTCAGATAGATCCCGACGCTGTCCGCAACAGAGAGCCCTGGACGTTCGCCGATCAGGACGATCGCCGTCTGCACTCCCATCGCGGCGGCGATGTGATCGCCCAGTGCAACACGAGCGTTCGTGGCGATCACGGGCGGCGCTATGGAATACCGCTCCCCCAGCACCGTGACCAATGCGGACAGGAGTTGTTCGCCGTGGTCCATCAGCGCGCGCGGGGATAGTCCGTCGGCGAGGATGAATCCGATTTCCTTGTCGGAACTCGTGATCGCACTCAGGTCGGCAGGCTGGCGTCCCAGATCTGGCCGCCGGAGATACTCGCTACGCGTGGAGACGCTGCTCGCCACCACCGCCGGCGCCCCGATGCCCACCCCTTCGACCCGGCTGGCAAGCGTCTGCGAATCGAGTGGCTCGTGGACTGCGTCGCGAGCTGCGGCGTGCGCTGCCTTGAATTCGAGAACCCGTTTGGTGGGCAACGAATCACCGGCACGACCCAACCCGATACGCGATTGCGTGGTCTTGCGCAGTGGACCCCAGAAATCGAGGATCGGAGCCTGATCTTCGGTCATGAGTTCACCGTCAAAGCCCGCAGGGGTGAGATCCCGGCATCGATCGGAAGAACCCGACCGTTCGAGTCCGTCATCCCCAAATTGTGGAGCCACGTCTCGAATTCCGGTGCCGGTTGCAAACCGAGCACTTTGCGGACGTACAGCGCGTCGTGGAACGCCAGACTTTGATAGCCGAGCATCACGTCGTCAGCGCCAGGGACCGCGATAACAAACGCAGCGCCGGCGACGCCCAGCAAGGTGAGTAGGTTGTCCATGTCGTCTTGATCGGCTTCGGCGTGGTTGGTGTAGCAGACGTCCACTCCCATCGGTAGCCCGAGTAGTTTTCCGCAGAAGTGATCTTCCAAGCCCGCACGAATGATCTGCTTGCCGTCGTAGAGATACTCGGGACCGATGAAGCCGACCACCGTGTTGACCAGTAGCGGTTCGAGATCACGTGCCACCGCGTATGCTCTCGTTTCGAGAGTCTGCTGATCGACCGGGGCGCCGCCGGTGCCGTAGTGCGCCCCTGAACTCAGGGCGGACCCCTGCCCCGTCTCGAGGTACATGACGTTGTTGCCGACCGTTCCGCGGTTCAAGGAACGCCCGGCCTCGTTACCCTCACGCAACAGCGGAATATTCACTCCGAAACCGGAATTCGCGCCTTCGGTGCCGGCGATCGATTGAAAAACCAGATCGACCGGCACTCCCGATTCGATCAGTCCGATCGTGGTGGTCACGTGCGAGAGCACGCACGACTGAGTCGGGATCTCGAAACGCTGACGGATGTCGTCGAGCAGGTGGAGCAGATCCGAGGTGGCCTGGGGCGAATCCGTCGCGGGATTGATACCGATGACGGCGTCGCCGCATCCCATCAGGAGGCCGTCGAGTGTTGCCGCCGCGATGCCGCGCGGATCGTCCGTCGGGTGATTCGGTTGCAGGCGAGTGCTCAACCGTCCAGCCAGACCGATGGTCGTGCGGAACCCCGCAGTGACCGTGATGGCCTTGGCGACAGCGATCAGGTCCTGATTGCGCATGATCTTGCTGACCGCGGCAACCATTTCCGGGGTGAGCCCGGGACTGACGGCAGACAAGCGTGCGGAAGCTTCCGGTGCCGACGCAGTCTCGAGCAACCAGTCCCGCAATCCGCCGACGGTCAGGTGCGCCACCGGCGCAAAGGCCAGGCGATCGTGGCTGTCGACGATGAGCCGAGTTACCTCGTCGTCCTCGTACGGAACCAAAAGATCCTCGAGGAATATCGTCAAGGGAAGATCAGCCAGAACCCATTGGGCAGCAGCACGTTCGGCGTCGGAGCTTGCCGCACAACCGGCGAGCTCGTCGCCTGAGCGCAGCGGTGTCGCCTTCGCCATCAGATCGACGAGACCGTCGAACGAGTAGTTGGTTCCGGATACCTGCTGGTGATACTTGGCCATCCCGCGACTCATCCCAATTCTTCTTCCGCCTGTGCAAGTACAGCAAACTCCTCGTCCGGCGAGTTGGCAACAAGGTGGTGACGACTGTAGAGGCCGAAGTAGGCCATCAGAACACCGAAGGCGACCAACGTCAGCAGTGCCGCAACGGGATCGACCAGGAAGGTGGCCACCACTGACACTGCTGCGATCACGAGTGCAAACGAGGTGGTGACGATGCCGCCGGGCGTGCGGTAAGGGCGCGGCATGTTCGGCTCACGCTTACGAAGGACGATGTGACTCACCATCATCAGGACGTAGCTGACGGCCGCGCCGAACACCGCCATGTTGAGCAACATGGCACCTTCACCGGTGAGTGAGAGCGCGAAGCCGATGATTCCGGGAACGACGAGCGCAAGAGTGGGTGCCTTGCGCTTGTTGGTCACCGACAGGTTCTTCGGCAGGTAGCCGGCACGTGAGAGCGCAAACGTCTGACGTGAGTATGCGTACATGATCGAGAAGAAGCTCGCGACCAGACCGGCAAGCCCGATGTAGTTGACCGCCTTCGCCGCTCCGCTGTCCCCCAGAGCCTCGACGAGCGGATTTCCGGAGGTGGACAGGGCGTCGGCACCGAGCGCGCCGGTAGCGAGGAAGAGAACCGTTGCGCCTGTGACGATCAGGATCAACATGCTGATGATGATGCCCCGCGGGACGTTCTTCTCCGGCTCCCGCGCTTCCTCGGCGGCCAGCGGCACACCTTCGACGGCAAGGAAGAACCAGATCGCGAAGGGCACGGCGGCCCAGATACCCAGCAGACCGAACGGCAGGAACGACGACGATCCGACTGCACTGGTGTCGACGGCGATATCGGTGAGGTTGGACGAATCGAAAAGGCCGACAGCCGAAACCGCGAACACAATCAGGCCGACAAGTGCGATGGCCGTGATGATGAACATCGCCTTGAGTGCCTCACCGGCACCGGTGAGGTGAATTCCGATGAAGATCGCGTACACCGCGAGGTACACCCACCACCCGTCAGTGATCCCGAACAGGTTCAGGGACTCGACGTACGCACCGATGAAGGTCGCGATCGCTGCGGGCGCTATCGAGTACTCGATGAGAATTGCTGTGCCGGTGGCAAATCCACCCCAGGGCCCCATGGCCCGTCTGGCGAACGTGTACCCGCCGCCCGCAGCAGGAAGCGCCGACGACATCTCGGCCATACCGAGCACCATCGCCAGGTACATACCCGCAATGACGACAGCCGCGATGAGAAGACCACCGAAGCCTCCTTCGGCCAGTCCGTTGTTCCAGCCGGCGTAGTCACCGGAAATCACATAGCTGACGCCCAACCCCGCAAGCAGCACCCACCCTGCTGTTCCCTTTCGGAGTGTTCGTTTCTCCAGATACGAATTGTCTTCCGCATGGAAGTCGGCGCCGTCGTGGTGTGCACCCGCGGCACCGGCGTTTTTCCCGGTTGCGTGGTCGGAAAGAGACATGTCCATCCTCTGAATCAGTCAAGAATGAGACGACGCACGGTGGATGCGTCGCGTGAAGTGAACGGTATGTGGGCGATGTACGGAGAAGGTCGCCTGGAGATGACCGCTCTGTTAACTGGCTGTCATGTGGTCGGCCCCCGCGTTTCTTCAGGCCCGGCGGGCCGCACCCGGCACCGGGCAGGCGTCGACGGCCTCGGCGACCACCTGGGGAACTGTCGGCGGCAAAGGCCGCACGCCCGATTCCCAATCGGCGCCTACTAGAATGCTCGACGCACTGAGTGCTTCGTTCTCTTCCGGTGTGAATGCCCTTGCTCGACTGAGGAATCTGAATCCTTCAGGAGACTCCAAGCTGAATCCACTGCCTCGCCCGGGCACGACGTCCAGAACCAACTGGGTGTGCTTCCAGGCTTCGAACTGTGATCCGGAAATCCAGACCTGTACAGCGTCCGTTCCGGTGGGAAGGTTTTCGGGAATCTCTCCGACAGCGAGCCGGAGGTCGACAATTCCAAGTAGTACGTCACGGTCTCCGACGATGAATTCCCCTGAGGGATAGCACATCGGGGCGGAGCCGTCACAGCATCCACCGGATTGATGCATCATCAGTTCGCCGTGAGTCCCGCTGAGGCGGCGCAGGAGGTCAGCCGCCCCAGCGGTGGTCACCAACCGGGGTGGAACGGCGCCGGTATCGGGTGTCACCGTGGCGCTCATTCCAACCTCCGTGTTGTTGTGCAGGCGTGTTGTTGTGCAGGTTTGCGTGTTGCAGTCGTGCTCACCGGCACCCGCAGCGAGGGGCTCACGGGTGCCGGGGGTCGATCAGAAGAAGCCCTGAGCCTTCTGGGCGTAGCTGACCAGGAGGTTCTTGGTCTGCTGGTAGTGCGAGAGCATCATCAGGTGGTTCTCGCGACCGATGCCGGACTGCTTGTATCCACCGAAGGCGGCGTGTGCCGGGTACTGGTGGTACGTGTTGGTCCAGACGCGACCGGCCTGGATGTCGCGCCCTGCGCGGTACGCAACTCCGCCATCGCGGGACCAGACACCGGCACCCAAACCGTAGAGGGTGTCGTTGGCGATTTCGATGGCCTCGTCGTAGTCCTTGAACGAGGTGACCGAGACGACGGGTCCGAAGATCTCTTCCTGGAAGATGCGCATCTTGTTGTTGCCGGTGAACACCGTCGGCTGGACGTAGTAGCCGCCGGACAGGTCTCCGCCGAGTTCGGCCCGCTCGCCGCCCGTGATGACCTTGGCGCCTTCGGCCTTGCCGATCTCGATGTACGAAAGAATCTTCTCGAGCTGGTCGTTGCTGGCCTGCGCGCCGATCATGGTGTCGGTGTCGAGCGGATCTCCTTGGCGCACAGCCTTGGTCCGGATGGCTGCCATCGCGAGGAACTCGTCGAAGATGTCTTCCTGGATCAGCGAACGCGACGGGCAGGTGCAGACCTCGCCCTGGTTGAGGGCGAACATCGTGAAGCCCTCGAGCGCCTTGTCCTGGTAATCGTCGTTGGAGGCGAGAACGTCGGAGAAGAAGATGTTGGGGCTCTTGCCACCGAGTTCGAGGGTGACGGGGATGAGGTTCTGCGATGCGTACTGCATGATCAGGCGACCGGTGGTGGTTTCGCCGGTGAACGCGATCTTCTTGATTCGCGGGCTCGACGCCAGCGGCTTTCCGGCCTCCACGCCGAAGCCGTTGACGATGTTGAGAACACCGGCCGGCAGCAGGTCACCGATGATGCCGATGAGATGCAGGATCGAGACGGGTGTCTGCTCGGCAGGCTTGAGCACGATGGCATTGCCGGCAGCGAGGGCGGGAGCAAGCTTCCACACGGCCATGAGGATCGGGAAGTTCCACGGAATGATCTGGCCGACTACACCGAGCGGCTCGTGGAAGTGGTAGGCCACGGTGTCGGAGTTGATCTCCGAGAGCGAACCTTCCTGTGCGCGAATAGCTCCCGCGAAGTAACGGAAGTGATCGATGGCGAGCGGAATGTCGGCGTTGATGGTCTCGCGGATCGGCTTGCCGTTGTCCCACGACTCGGCGAGTGCGATCGATTCGAGGTTCTCCTCCATACGGTCAGCGATCTTGTTCAAGATGATCGCGCGCTCGGCGACCGAGGTCTTGCCCCAGGCCGGAGCTGCTGCGTGCGCTGCGTCGAGAGCGAGCTCGATGTCTTCTGCGGTGGAACGAGCCACATCACAGAAATTCTGTCCGGTCACCGGTGTCGGGTTCTCGAAGTACTGACCCTTGACCGGAGCAACCCATTCGTTGCCGATCCAGTTGTCGTATCGAGACTGGAAGGACATGATCGCGTCGGCGGTACCTGGGCGGGCGTACACGGTCATTGCAAGCTCCTATGTAAACGTGTTCTTCCTGGGCGCACCCACCAAATCGGTGACTGCAATCCCACCCCCCGATGGGGTGTGATTCACAACACTAGGAGTTGCAACGTTGCAAGTACGTTGCGTGCGAGAAACGCAGCTGATTCTCAGATGCCCAATTGGCGGTCGAGGAGATCAATTCTTGCTTGGACCTGCGAATACAGCGGAGATTGCGGATCCAACGTGGAGAGGTAGGCCTCCCACACGACGGAGTCTTCGCGGCCGTGTACGGACGTGGTCCACCGGGCCAGGAGGTTCGCGTCGCCTCCACGCAGCAGAGCTGCCTGAACCCTGGTGCGCAGTTCTTCCCGTACCTCTTCGATCCCGGGAGAGGCCGAGCCTGCAAGCACGGGGCCCGAATACAGTTTCATCGCCGTCGCCGCGTCTCCGCGATCCAACGCTGCCCGCACGTCGCCGACGTCTGTCGTGAACTCCGTGATGATCCGATAGGGGCGCGAAGCCAGCCGGTCCGCGCCGAAAACCTTACGAAGCCGCGACATTTCCGCACGAATGGTCACTGCGTCGAGTTCACCCTCGTCGAGCAGGACTGCAAGGTGGTCGGAGCTGAGACCCTCCGGATGTTCGGAGAGCAGCAGGAGAATTTCGGCGTGCCGCTGCGAAATCGGAATTCGGTCGCCACCGCGAACCAGCGTCGGCCGGCCGGCACCGAAGGTTTCGAGGCGCGGAGCCGTGGCGCTGAGCGGGATGGGCGAGTTCAAGAGGTGGAATCGCAATTCCGATTCGGCGGCAGCAACAGTTGCACGGATCAGCGACAGCACTTCGGGAACCGCGACCCTGGGTCCACCGGTGATGTCGATGGCACCGAGGATTTGCCCAGTGGTGGGGTCGTGGACGGGTGCGGCCGAACAACTCCAGTCGTGCACGGTTCGGTTGAAATGCTCGGATCCGAAGATCTGTACGGAGTGATCGAGAGCAAGCGCCGTTCCCGGCGCGTTGGTACCGACACGATCTTCGCTCCAGTCGGCGCCTTCGACGAAGTTCATGGACAACGCCTTGTCCTTGGCCGAGTTGTCACCCTCCACCCAGAGCAGTCGACCGTGTGCGTCACTGATCGCGATCAGCAAGCCGGTCTCGGCGGCATCTTCCACCAGCAGTTTCCGGATCACCGGACGTATCAGTGACATGGGATGCGCGGATCGATACTTTTCGAGCTCCAGTCCTTCGAGCATTTCGGGGTTGCCGACAACGTCGGGATTTACTCCCTTGTTGCGGCTCCGCATCCAGGATTCGAGCACGACCGAACGGACATGGGAGTCGTCGGTAAGTCCTTGGCCGGGCACGCCCCGGGCATCGATGAACGACTGATGGGCAGAGGAAAGTCGCCGCGCAAGTAACGCGACGTCATCGCCTGGCCTGACCGCCACCCACGGGTTGCCGGACACAGCCTGTTCACGTGCCATATTTTGCGTTCCTCCGCTCCGTGGACCACTGTAACGCCGATCACAGCTCATCGGCGAGAACGACCATTCGGTTCGCCTCTCGGTACCTGCCTGTTGCCGCCCGTGGTCACTCGTCACCGAGCAAGATGGCGCTTGCTCGTTCCGCGACCATCACTGCGGTCGCGTGCGGGCCGCGAGTCGGGATCGTCGGCAGGATTGACGTGTCAACAATACTGAGCCCTTGCACACCGATCACACGGCACCGACCATCGACGACTGCGAACGGGTCCGACTCGGCCCCCATCACGCAGCTACCGGACATGTGCAACGACGTTCCTAGACGGGATTCGATCCACTCGTCGGCGTACTCCACAACGGGGCGGTCGATCAAACCGGTCTCGGCGATCGACTCGAGAAGATTCTCGGCGATCTGAATCCCTTCCCGCATGGCAGCTCGATCGTGCGCCGACGCGACGTAGTTGTATCGAATACGCGGCGCCCCAGCGGGATCCCCCGATGCCAGTTCGATGCTTCCCCGACTGCGCGGCGCCATGAGGACCACCCCGACGCCGTGATCCATGCGAGGCACACCGGGTACCAAGTCAGTGAAAGACGAAGTGTACGGCCGGATTTCGAGCTCAGCGAGATTGAGGGCCGTCTCCAGCACCGGAGTCTGCGATCGAATCGTTCGGGGCGTCGAAAAATTGCACGGCAGAAGCACTTCCGGATGGTCGACGAAGTTCTGTCCGACGCCTGGTAGGTCGAGGATGACGGAAACTCCTTGCTCTGCAAGTTGTTCCGCTGGACCGATGCCGGAATTCAATAGAATGTGTGGCGTCGCCACCGCACCCGAACACACGATCACGTGGTCGGCACGAATGCGCCGGACGTTACCGCCGTCGAGTACCTCGACGCCGATCGCACGGGTTCCCGAGAACGCGATGCGAATGACGTTCACGCCGGATTCCACCCGCAAATTCGGGCGGTGCAACACCGGCATCAGATAGGCGATCGCAGTACTGATCCGACGATGATCCGCCACGTTCAGTGGAACCCGGCCCACGCCGAACGAGTCGGGCGCATTCTTGTCGACGTCGTCGGGGAAGCCAGCCGCGAGCGCTGCGGCCTGGAACTCACCGCTCAGTGGATGCAGTTGGTCCCACGCTCGACGCTCGACCGGGATCGGACCGGCGCTCCCGTGGAACTCGCCCTCGAAATCGCGATCGGATTCGGACTTCTTGAAGTACGGCAATACGTCCTCGTATCGCCACGAACTCGGCCAGTTCTCGAAATCAGCGCGGGTTGCGCGGGTGAAGTACGCACCGTTGACGGCCCCGGACCCACCGAGTGTCCGCCCGCGCGCAATCGTGGACGCCCGACGCGGGGTCAGCTCGACCGGATACGTCCACGTGTATTCGCTTGCAGGTCCGACCGGCAGTCGGTACGGATCACTCAGGACGTCCGGAAGTTCGAGCGTCGAACGGTATCCGCTTCCCGATTCGAGGAGCATCACCGCGGCGGATGGATCTTCACTGAGCCTGGCTGCGACGACGCAGCCACACGTGCCACCACCGACAACCAGGAAATCTGCGTAGTCGGCTTCTGTCACTTGGTGATTCGAGGTTTCAGCGCCGCGCGGTCGCGGGCGTCGAATGCGCCACGCCAGAGTCCGGCTCCATACGCGATGTCGTCTGCTCGTTTGAAGAAGACGTACCGAACCGGTCCCAGTCCGCCTGGCTCACGGTGGCGATACCAGTCCACCAACCCTTCGGCGACGGCCGCTGCGACGGCCAGTCGTCGTATTCGACGGGAGGCGATCACCGCCAAGAGCGTCACGGGCCAGTAGTGACGACACATCGCCGATGCGAGTTGCCAGAACCCGCCGACAAACCCTTGCGCGGTGAGGATCGCCGCGATCCGGGTGGGCTGGCTCAGACCGGTGAACATCTTTCGCAGCCGGTAGACGGTAAACAGCAAAGCGCCGAGTGCGCCGGCAAGACCGGAACGTGTCAGTGTTGCGGCGGCGATGCACGCGAAGAGCGTCGAGAACGACATGGCCATCGGCGGAACCGAACCCTCGTGCCTGGCAGCCAACGGCGCCGCACCCGTGCCGTAGAACGCACGTCTGGAGAACCACTTGTCGAACTGCACTCGATGATCGTGAGCGACGTGCGCTACCGGCTCGTACCGTAGGCGCCAACCTGCTGCCTGGAGGCGCCAGCAGAAATCGACGTCCTCTGCTACCTCGAGACTCTCGTCGAAACCGTTGCATTCGAGCGCTACGTCGCGCCGAACGATCACGGCCGCGCTGGGAACATAGGCGACCGGACTGCCCGACTTCACCGCAGCTTCCTTGCGTCCGAGGTCGAGAGACGATCGCATGTTCTCGTACCGCGCCAGCGCCGTCCCGTACGGATCGAGGGCGACGATTCGGGGCGCAACGAGGGCAACCCCTGGATCGCTGAAGTGACCCAACATCAACTCGAGCCAACCGGCACGCGGGATGACATCCGAGTCGAGGAAAGCAACGAAACGTGTTTGGGCCGAATGCAATCCCGAGTTCCGTGCCGCCGAGGGTCCGCGGGCGCTCTCGTGCCGCACCACTGTGATGGTGCCGGTGCCCGGGCAGGCGCGCCGAGGTTCCACCGGCACTTCCGAACCGTCGTCGACAACGATGACGGTCAGATCCTTGAGGACGGGCAGCAGGCGTTCGACGCCGGCCTGGTTGTCCTTGACCGGAATCACGACCGTGACATCCGCAGCGGACGGCGTCGACATCGGACGAGGATTCGCGACACCCGAATCGAGTAGGTGTCGAGCAACCGCAGCGCTCTGCTGATCGACCACCTCGAGGAAGCCGTCACCGATCATCGCCGCAGCCGTCGGCGCCAGCTTGAGCATCCGCGTCGGAGATCCGCCGATGAGTACCCGGCCACCCGAGTACGTGCGCACCTTGGGGTCCAACCGAATGCCGAAGCCGTCGGGGAGTCTTGCTGGTCGCATCAGATGATCGTAAGGGACGTAGCCCGTCGTGCTGCAACTCGTCGCAGCCTCGAAAGCCGTCGCAGGTGGACCGTCCGCCCCCACTCGGTCGTGGTCGTCACCGAAGCCTCCCATCCGGACCAGGCTCCCACCGGGCCAGTCCATCCGTCACGCGTCCTACCAACTCACCGAAGATGTATGCGCCGTCTTCGGCGGTAGCCCCGACTGGATTGCCGAGAACGCCGTTTTGCGACACAGCGACCATACCGCCCGAACGCATTCCTGGCATCAGGTCTGAGATAGGAGACAAATTTCCTGCCTCAGCAAGGCTCATATGCACCAAATCGGGCGAAAGGTGCAGCAATAGGCTCGTTTCAGTGTGTCCGGCATGCGCGTCGGCACCCGGAACAGCGCACGGCACCCAAGCGGCATCACGCCCCTCATACCGCAGAAGTGCCACCGCTTTGGCCAATACGGGTCCATTTCCGCCGTGGCCGTTGACGAACAGAACCCGCTTCGCCCACCTGAATGCGGACCTTCCGTATTCGACAACGACGATTTCCATAGCCTCGGCACCGATCGAGATAGTGCCGGCAAAACTTTCGTGCTCGCCGCTCGCTCCGTATTCGATGGCCGGGGCGACGACGACGTCAGGCAGAGCCTGTGCGACTGCTCTCGCGATCCGAGTGTCGGTATCGAGGGGCAGATGCCGACCGTGTTGTTCGAAAGAACCGACCGGGACCACGACGGTGAGCGCAGTGCCCTCGAGCGCCGGACTCGGGATAGCAGCAAGGTCACGCGGAGAACTCATCCCCCGATGGTATTGGTGTCGGCCCCTCCCACTGCAACACAGCATGCGCAACACAGCATGCGTGTACCCCGGGGCATGGTTCATCCCCGGTGTACACGCTGACGTTTTCAGTTATGTCCGTTCAGGCGGCCGTCGGTGGACTGTTCCCGCCGATCGGCTGTTGGTACGGATCAACAGACATCGGCGGGTAGAACACCGTTTTTCGATCGGGGCCTATCTCCACCCGCCACTGCGTGTGGTGCATCGTCCGATGATGATGGCCGCACAACAAGATCAGATTGTCGAGATCCGTTGGGCCACCATCACTCCAGTGAACAATATGATGAGCATCGCACCACCCGACGGAGTCCCACACCCCCGGAAACGCACACCCACCATCGCGCACCGCCAACGCCCGCCGCTGCGGAACCGTCGCCGTTCTCACTTCCTTGCCGCACTCGAGCGGAACACCTTTCTCATCCAACAAGATTCGAGTGACCGTGCAGTCGCAGGCCAACATCCGGGCGGTATCGATGCTGATCGGGCCCACCCAATCTGCCCACGCGAACCCCAACTCTTCTGTCGACGGCAACAAGTCCTTCAAAGCCTGCATATCGGTCATGTCCTTCGCCGATGCGGTCACAGTGATGTGCGGTTTCACGCCGCCTTCGATCGGACCCAACCCCGCCCGCTCGTACCGCCGCAGTAATTCGCAGAACCCGTCCGCCCGCCGTAGTGCCGGAGTGCGGGTGTCTTTGACGCCGTCCTTCTCCGGCGTCGGCGCCGACAGGCTCGACAGCAACGTGATCAGACGGGCACCGTTGATCGCATCCAGATCGCCTTTTAGGGTGACTCTGCCGTACAAGCCTGTCGACGCGTAGAACTCGTTACGCTCCGAATCTTCCCCAACTGGAACGCCTTCTTCGCGTTTGCCGTACTGCCTCTCGACCCGCCGGATCGCCGCTCGCACCGCATCACAATCCGCAATATTCTTCGACGCCAACCCCAACAAGATTCCGCGGGCCTTGTCCACATCCGCCGGGGTCATGTTCTTCGGTGGATGCTGACAAAACGACGCCACCTGGCGGGCTTTCAACGCATCCACATCCCCGCGGTGAAACGCATCCGCGACAACAGGTTCGAGCAACAGCAGCCTCGCCAAACCGACCAGCAGACTGCACTCACCGATCTCCAAATTCGTCGAACCATGCAACCACTGCGCGATCGCCCGAAAACCCTTCCCGACCACAGTCTCCCGGGAAAACATCTCCACAATCAGCAACACCATCCGCGACTGCAACTCGTGCCGGACGCGCACCAGATCCAGAACCTCACTCTCGAGGTCCTCGCCATCCAGCTGCCACGCTCCCCGACTGTCCATACCGAAAGCTTAATCGAACATACATTCGAGAACCAGAGACAAAACGGACGACTTAAATCGTCAACGCAACCCGATGACCCTCGATGACCGCGGCATGCGAACGTCTCGGCGACAACGCGTCACCGATTCGAAAGATCTCGAAAGAACTCCCCTGCAACGCATTCCAAAGATCATCGACAGGTTCCTGCTGCGTCGCGAAGACCACCCAGTCGACCGCGACTTCCTCGACCTCACCCGTCGGAAGGTGCACCAACCCCACGAGAGGCAAGGCCCCAGCGCTCACGGAAGTCACCATCACATCTGTCCGTTGCACGATCGACTTCTCGAACGCCCGGCGGTTCCACGCCTCGAAATCCAGGGTGATGCTCAGGTCCTGCGCGACCACCATGCCGTTGGTCGCGATCGTCACAGCACAACCTCGATCAGCGAGGAATTCCGCCACCGACGTACCTTGATGGAATCCCAACTCGTCGTACACGAGCACCGTTCCACTCGGCAGAGCCTTACCGTCGAGAACTTCTCGCACACCCACCACGCGCTCAGATCCGCCCGCCCACGCCGGTCGCACAGGCCGTGCCCCGGTTGCGATCACGACCACGTCGGGCGCCCGCTCCTCCACGATCGCGAGATCAGCTCCAACACCCAGCTCGATCGTGACACCGCTTCGGCGACACTCCGATTCGAGATTTCGGACGAGGTCGGCGAGCTCACGGCGGGCCGGCACCACCGAGGCGGTAAGAATCTGTCCGCCCAGTCTTCCTTCACGCTCGAACAGCGTCACCGAATGACCTCGCTCGGCCGCGGTAGCTGCAGCTTGCAGACCGGCAGGGCCGCCACCGACCACCACCACGGGGCGACCTCGTCGCCGCGGCATCGGAAGTGGGACCGATTCCCGACCAGCGCGCGGATTTTCGGTGCACCCCAACCAACGCCCCAGACCCATCCGCCCGACGCATTCCTGGTTGCAGGACAGGCAGGTTCGCACCTGTGCCGACTGACCGGCACGCGCCTTGTTCACAAAATCCGGATCGGCGATCTGCCCGCGAACTACACCCACCAGATCGCACACACCTTCCTCGAGTGCAGCTTCGGCTTGCTCCGGCGTCTTGAAACGGCCGACTCCGACGACTGGAAGGTCGACTACCTCCCTGATCGCAGACGGGACGAAGTTGGCGTAGCCGGCGGGAACAGCCATCGACGCTTCGACCAGATGCAGTGTTTCCGTGGCCATTCCGACGGTGGTGTTGATGTAGTCGACGTGACCGTCAGCTTCGATGAGTTGGGCGGTGGCTACCGCGTCGGACAGTTCGATCCCACCCCGCGTTCCTTCGTAGCCGCTCAGGCGCACGCCGAGCACACGATCCGGGCCGACGGCCTCACGAAGTACCCCCAGCACCTCGAGCAGGAAACGCGCACGATTTGCCACACCCCCGCCGTAGCGATCGGTGCGTAGGTTCGTCGAGGGTGCAAGAAAGGCGCGCACGATGGACGACTGCGACGCCTGCAATTCCACCCCGTCAAAGCCACCGGCGACGCAGTTGCGCGCAACTAGTGCGAACCCTGCGAGAATCTCGGCGATGTCCGCGTCGTCGACCGCTTTGGGCACCTCGCGAAACAACGGATCGGCGACCGCACTCGGCGCCAACAGCGGCAATCGCGAATAGGTTCCAGCGCCCTGACCGCCATTGTGGTTGATCTGCGCGAGAATCGACGAACCATGAGCATGAACGGCGTCGGTGATCCGCCGGTACCCCACGATCGCGTCGGGCCGATAGCCTGCAATCATCTTCTCGTACGGTCGATCCGAAGGATGCGTCGAGTGTTCCTCGGTGATGATCAGACCCGCACCGCCGCGTGCCCGCGCCTCGTAGTAGCTTGCGTGCTGCTCCGTCGGCAACCCGTTCTCCGCGTAATTGGTCAGGTGTGCGGAGAACACAACCCGATTGCGGAGTGTCAGGTTGCCCAGGCGCAGTGGCGCGAAGAGGCGCGGGTACGGCGTCATCAGACCTTGGAGTTTCCTTGATCGAGCGCGATATGACTTGCCGTGACGGTGCGTGAACCGTCACCGGCGAGCCACAGGACGGTGTCGGCAATCTCGTCAGGTTCAGCGAAAGCAATGTCCGAGAGGATCGGAGTGAAGTTGGGAAGGTACTGCGGGAACTTGGCAAATACCTCGAGTGCGCCCTGGTCGACACCCATCGGCGTATTGACTCCGTAGGGATGGATCGAGTTGACCCTGATCTTGTACTCCCCCAGTTCCTTTGCCGCGGCCTGCGTCAGCCCGACCAAGCCGAACTTGGCGCTCGCGTAATGCGCTTGCCCGGGTAG
The DNA here is from genome assembly GCF_030056735.1 of Rhodococcus sp. IEGM 1409. GTDB lineage: Bacteria > Actinomycetota > Actinomycetes > Mycobacteriales > Mycobacteriaceae > Rhodococcus_F. The sequence continues at coordinate 278,285 of NZ_JASHKN010000005.1, read as the reverse complement.
CGCCTTGAGTCCCGCCACCGAACTGACCACGATGATCGATCCACCGCGCCCACCGTCGATGATCGCCGGTACCGAGGCCTTGAGTGTCTTCCAGACTCCGGTCAGGTTGATGTCGATCAGCGTCTCCCACTGCTCGTCCGACATTTCCCAGAATCGATTCCAGTTACAGACGCCGGCATTGGCGACCACGATGTCGAGACGTCCGAACTGCTCGACACCGTCCTTGACCACCGCGGTGAGCGCTGCGCCGTCACGGACATCGACCTCGCGCGCAAGGATCTTCCCGCCCTCCCCTTCGACCAGGCGCACCGTCTCGGCAAAGTCCTCGGAAGTTGCTGCCTCGTAAGAATTGTCCGACGCCACCGACGCGCACACGTCGACAGCAATGATCGCCGCTCCCTCGCGCGCCATCTTGACCGCGTGCGCACGTCCTTGACCGCGCGCTGCGCCGGTGATGAAAGCAACGCGGCCTTCGAGCGAACGAACTGAACCCTGTGTCATGAGATAGCCCTCTCTGCAGAATTGAAACTCGTTCTAGTAGTAAACCCTGCAAAGCGGCCTTCGCGGATGGATTCGAGAACAGTTCTCGGGGCAACCGAGTCCCCCACCCGGATGCACACGGTTTCATTCAGGGTTTCGTCCGGCAGACGGGGCGAGCAGTCGATCAACACTTCGCACTCGAGCCGAGACCGCTCACCGCTGTAGACGTGTTCGACCCAGACTGCGTCTCCAACGATTTCGACGACACGAGACAAGAGCACTCGGGTGATCCCGGCCTGCTGGATACGGGTGTTGGCGCCGACCAGATCCCCACTCGCGCCGAGCCTCGAACCGACGATGGTGTCCGGGGTGACAATCGAGGCGCAGACGCCCTTGTCCGCGAGGGCTTCTGCGAGCGCCACCGCGATCGGTCCACCGAGTGGATCGATCAGCACTACCGGACCCGGCCCCACCGTAGCGAACTTCTCGAAGGCCTCCGATGCATCCAGCCATCGAACCGAGTCGTCGATCGGATATGCCGGTGGCCGCGCAGCACTACCGGTGGCAACCACAACCAGCTCGCCCCGCCTGCGTGCGTCGTCGAGATCCTGTGCGTCGATCGCCACCCCGGTTCGCATCGTCACCCCGCTTCGACGGCATTCGTCCTCGAGCCACTGGGCGAGGAGTGTGAACCGGCTGCGGCCGTCACCTCGCGCGAAAGTTCGGATCATGCCGCCGAACTGCGATGAACTCTCGACGAGTGTGACCGAGTGTCCCCCGGCCGCCGAGATCCGCGCAGCTTCCATTCCGGCGGGACCCCCACCCACGACGAGGACGGCTCCCGGTGTCGAAATCTGCTCTCGCTCATCGGGGTCCACCGTCTCGAAACCCGCGCTCGGATTTCCGACGCACGTCACCAGCGGATTGCGCGGATCACGCACCAGGCACGTCTGATTGCAGAGCACGCACGGCCGAGGACGATCGCCGCGCGCAGCTTTCACGACCACGTCAGGGTCCGCGATCTGTGCTCTCGTCATCTCCACGAACTCGGCTATTTCCAGCGCTGCGTGAGCGTCGGCAAGATCAACGACACTCCCCTGCACGACAACGGGAATCGAGACCGCTGCCTTGATCCGAAGGCACAGGTCGAGGTTGAAGTTCGTCGTGCAGTGAAAGTCGGGACGGTACCGGTCAGCCGAATAGAGTCCACCTCGGACGACGACAAGGAGATCGAGGAGCGGAGATACTTCACGCGCAAAGCCTGCGGCAAGATCGGGTGTCAATCCCGCCCACGGTGCGTCCTCGTCGCAGGACAACCGCAAGGAGACAACGTGGTCCGGTCCGAGTTCCTCACGCACTCCCGAGATGACCTCACGAAGAAGGCCAGCGCGATCAGTGCCGTATCGATCTTGTCGAGTATTGGTCAGGCCCGAAAGGAATTGCCGCAGAATACTTCGAGGGCCGGCATCAAGTTCCACTCCGTCCATTCCCGAAGCGATCGCCAGCGCCGCCGCTTCACGAAAGCCCGCTATCAGCTGGTCGATTTCCGGCTGTCCCATTGCCATCGGCAACTCGCGCGTCACCGGGTCGGCTATCCGCGACGGTCCCCACAGCACCGATTGTGAATATGCGCTCGAACCCTGCATCCCGGTATGACCGAGACCGGCAAGAACCACTGTTCCGTACGGAGCGCACGCAGTCGAGATCGACTGCCACCCCGGGCCACACTGCGACGCCAGCGGTGCTCGCTCGTACGGCCAGTCGTTGGCCACTACCGACGCCACTTCGGTGACGACGATCCCGGCACCGCCCTCGGCGCGGCGTTGGTAGTACGCGCGGTGTCGATCCGAAAGGTCGCGGCCGAGAGCCAGATTGGTCTCGTGCGGACCGAAAACAACCCTGGACCGGACGGTGCGTCCGGCCAGGGTTGTGTGTTCGTGAAGGCTCAACTCACAGCTCGATCAGAGCCGGAGATTCAGCTCGCACCCAGCGTGCGGGTGAAGCCTTCCGGGATCACCAGGTCCGCCGGGCTCAGTTCGGTGATGGACGAGTGGCCTAGGCCCATCAGTCCCGAGTCGATGCCCATCCGCATCAGGTCGAGCACGTTCTCGACACCGGCCTGGCCGTTTGCCGAGAGGCCCCACAGGTACGCGCGCCCGAGCATGACGGCCTTGGCTCCGAGGGCGAGCGCCTTGACGACATCGCCGCCGCGTCGAATGCCGCCGTCGAGAACAACTTCCACCTGATCGCCCACGGCTTCGGCAATGCCCGGGAGAACGCGGATCGGAGCGGGAGTGCCGTCGAGGTTGTTACCACCGTGGTTGGAGACGGAAATCGCGGAGACGCCTGCGTCGACAGCTCGCTTGGCGTCGTCGATGCGCATGATTCCCTTGAGCATGAAGGGCCCGCCCCACTGCTCACGCAGCCAGGCAATGTCTTCCCACGTCGGAAGCGGAGTCTGCATCCACTCGCCGTACGCGCCGAAGAACGTCGGCGCCGGCTGACCCGGCGCCGCAAGGTTCGGGGTGGTCAGATCCGGGATCTTGCCGGTTTTGGCGAACTCCAACAACCACTTCGGGCGCATGATGCCCTCGGGCGCAAACTGGAACATCGCCTTGAGGTCCATCTTTTCGGGGATTGACGGGCTGCCCCAGTCGCGACCGTACGAGAAGGACCAGTCGGTGGTGATGATCAGGCCCTTGGCACCGGCGGCGCGAGCACGCTCCATACGCTGCAGGAGCACGTCGCGGCTGCCGACCCAGTACATCTGGAAGAACACCTGCGGGTTGGCTGCCGCAACTTCTTCGATGGACTTGCTGGCGAAAGAACTCAGGCCGATCGCCGTTCCCCGTGCTGCGGCCGCTCGAGCCACCGCTACCTCGCCGTCGGGGTGCACTGCCTGCACACCGGTCGGCGAAATCATCACCGGAAGCGAAATGTCCTGCCCCATAACGGTGGTAGCCATGTTCCGCTCGTTCGGCAAGCCGGCCGCATGCGGAGCGAAACCCAGTTCACTGTAGGCCGCGACATTGTCGTCGACGGTCAGACCCTTTTCGGATCCGGCCACCAGCGCCGCATACACGGACTTGGGGAGCCTCTTCTGCGCACGTCGCTGTGCTTCAGCGACGGTCTCGAAGAATGCGTTCTTTGCCATCAGTCAAACCTCTCGTATCGCAAGTGGCCGGAAAGGCTACTTACATTCCCGCAAGCGGGTTTTCGTCACAAATCTTGGCGGGGGGACGCATCATCAGTGTCAGTGGCACCGATGCACGCGGGGTTTTACGTTGACCGGAACGTGAGTGGTCGACGCTGGACTTGGGGATCTCTCCCGCGCCGGCCAAGGCCATTTCACCGTTTCCGATGACGCACTCGGGATCAGGACCGTCCATCGGCAGCCCGGTGAAGAACTTGGCTGCCATGCAGCCACCGCGGCAGGAGTCGTAGTGGTTGCACTTGCTGCAGGCACCACCGGTCTGCGGCGAGCGCAGTTCTTCGAACAGGTCCGAGTGCTGCCAGACTTCCTGGAATCCACCGTCTTTCACGATATTTCCGGCAAGGAACTGATCGTGAATCGCGAAAGGGCACGCGTACACGTCACCGACCGGGTCGATCAGGCACACGACACGGCCAGCGCCACAGAGATTGAGACCAGGCAGTGCATCGCCGAACGCGGAAAGGTGGAAGAACGAGTCGCCCGTCAGGACGCCCTCACCGTTAGCCACCAGCCAGTTGTAGAGCTCACGCTGCTGCTCGGGGCGTGGGTGCAGGTCGTCCCACACGTCGGCGCCGCGGCCCGAAGGACGCAGTCGAGTGATGCGCAGGGTCGCGTCGTACTTGTCGGCGAGAGCCTTGAACTCGTCGAGCTGACTGACATTGTGCCGCGTGACGACCACCGAAATCTTGGCGTCCTTGAAGCCGGCTTCCTTCAGGTTCGCGAGAGCGCGCTCAGCCATCGCGAACGAACCAGGCCCGCGCACAGCGTCATTGACCTCAGCGGTGGCACCGTCGATGGAAATCTGCACGTCGACGTAGTCACTGGCGGCAAGGCGCGCCGCGACCTTCTTGTCGATCTTCACGCCGTTGGTGGAGAACTTCACACCAACCTGGTGGTCCGTCGCGTAGTCGACGAGCTCCCAGAAGTCGGAGCGTACCGTCGGCTCGCCGCCACCGATGTTGACGTAGAAAACCTGCATACGCTGCAGCTCGTCGATGATGGACTTGCACTGCTGCGTGCTCAGCTCGTTGGGGTCACGCCGACCCGACGACGACAGGCAGTGCACGCAGGACAGGTTGCAGGCGTAGGTGAGTTCCCACGTCAGGCAGATCGGGGCGTCGAGTCCGAGTTCGAACTGATCGACGAGGCGACCCACCTTGGCGGGCGGGGAGGGCTGTTCAAGAACTGAGGTCATGGCTGTGTCCTCGCGAAGAAATGAAGCGGGCGAACGTGCAGAAGGGCTGTTCCGCACGTGGGGGCGAGCGTCTGGCTCAGACAGGCACGATCATGTGCGAGTCGGCGAGAGTGCTCAGCGCGCGGGCATATTGGGGAGCCGCGTCATCTTCGATGCCTTGCGCACGTAGTGCGGACCGGACATCAGGATGGTCTGGCAACGCTTTGACCACCGCAACGATGGTCGTGTTCTTCAGGAACGAGAGCTTGCGCGTTCCGAAGTGGTAGAGCAACGCCCCGAAAGGTTCGGGGCGAAGCGCTACCTGCGGGTGGAGTTTCCACCCCGCGTCGAGATCCAAAGCAGACACGGTCAGTACACGCCGCACATGCCGTCGATGGAAACTTCCTCCACGAGGGACTCCTCGACGAGGTCGTTCTCGAGCGCCTTGTTGTCACGATCTGACATGGATTCCTCCTGCGGTCGGACTCCGTCTGGAAGTCTGTAGATCAGACTTCCAACCTGGGAGTTGGTGGTCACTAGTGGGACTTCACTGTGACTCGGTTCACCACTGTAATGGCATCGAGTGCAGAATGACACACATGGAGCGAAAAAAGTATGCGTAGCCGCAAGAAACCGTCCGCTCGGATAGGCCGTCGCCCCTCCACAACGAAGGAGGGAATCAGCACGATCGGCATCGAACTGTTCTCCACAGTCGGCTTCAACGAGGTGAGCGTCGACCAGATAGCCGACGCCGCCGGCATCGCGCGTCGGACTTTCTTTCGCTACTTCCCGTCCAAGAACGCCGTTCCCTGGGGAGACTTCGACGGACATCTCGGCGAGATGCGCGAGCACCTGGATTCACTGCCCGCCGACATCCCGCTGGTCGACGCGCTCGAATCGGCGTTGTTGACGTTCAACACCTTCCCGCCGGAAGAGACTGCGGTACATCGCAAACGGATGGAATTGATCCTCGAAGTTCCGACGCTTCAGGCATACTCTGTGGTGATGTACGAAGGTTGGCGGCAGGTGGTCGCCGACTACGTCGCACGGCGAATGAATCTCGAACCGACCGATCACGGCCCACGCACGGTCGGCTATCTTCTGCTCGGGGTGGCCATGTCGGCATACGAGCAGTGGCTCACCGACGATGCACTCGAACTACCGGAACTCTTGAAAACAGGTACGCAGTCCCTGCGGACCGGCATCAGCACCTGAGAAAGCATCAGCTACCCGAGAAAGGTGATCATGTCCACCACCACAAACGAACCGGCCCTGGATTCACTGGCACCGTCGACGCCGGGCTTGTGGTCGTTCGGGCATGTAACCGTCGAACGGGTCGATTCCGGTCCGATCTCGCTCGATCGTCGAGGCGGTCGCCTCCACGTCCGGCACTCCCTCAATCCTGCCGATCTGAGCGAGCGCCTCGTCGCCGGAGTTACCTCGTCGATTCAGGACGCGGAGTTCGGTCAGGACGAATTCGAGCTGACGATGGTCGGCCTGGTTCGCTCCACCGTGGACGGCGCTCTCGAATCCTGGACCACCTACTACCGGAACTCGCTTGCCGAACTACTGGACGGCACTGCGGATTTCGCGCCGATCCACGACAAAGCCGAAAAACTGGTTCGCGGTTCCGTGCTCGATCTGGGGTCCTGCTTCGGCTTCCTGCCCCTGCGGCTCGCGCGCGCCGGAATGGACGTGACCGCCACGGATATCCTGCCCGGAACGATGATCCTGCTCGACGCGGTAGCCCCCGAACTCGGCATCAAGATCGACACGGTGATCTGCGACGCGGGGGAAGTCCCGGCTCCGGACAACAGCGCCGACACCGTGACCGCGATTCATCTCCTCGAGCACGTCGACGACTCAGTGGGCGAAGCAGTGATTGCGCAGGCACTCCGGATCGCACGTCAGAGGGTCGTCATAGCCGTCCCCTTCGAAGACGAAGCCACCGCATGCCACGGCCACATCCGCACTTTCGACCTCGAGTCGCTGCACGCAGTCGGCCGGCAGACCGGTGTGCCGTTCGAGGTATTCGAGCATCACGGCGGCTGGTTGGTGCTGGACGCTACTGCCGCCTGAAGTGAACTAGCCTTCTTTCAACGTATGCGCGACAAGAGCATTCGCGTGACCATGGCCCATACCGTGCTCCGACTTCAACCGATTCACCAATTCCATGTGCTTGGTGAGCTCTGAGCTTCGGATCAGCTCTTGCCATTCGCCGATCGGCCGACCGTACTTCTTCTCGATCGACGGAAAGTACGACGCCGGGCCCTTCACAGGTTCAGTCATGACCGGAATCTACCTCGGCCGGCCGACACCATTCGCGCAACTCTCTCGCCTGCATGTCCGCACCTGCGGAATCGCTGGGTATCCACGGGCCCGGCAGCTTAGGGTCGAAGTACACCTACCCGAGAGCACAGGAGTTCAGAGATGCGACTGTCCACACGAAATCAACTCACCGGCACCATCACCGAGGTCAACCTCGGCACCGTCATGGCAACGGTCAAGGTGAAATTGGACGGCGGGAACCAGATCGTGACTTCGTCGATCACCCGCGATGCCGCGCTGGATCTCGACCTTGAACCAGGCCAAGCTGCAACGGTATTCGTGAAGTCCACCGAGGTGACGATCGGCGTCGAATAACTGGCGAGCGCTCTGATCAGGGCCGGGTGAGATGCGTGGTCATCGTGTAGTCCTTGCTCGGCCCCGTCACGGTCCAGACGACAGTCCAGGCCGATCGATCGCCGGCAGTGACGTCGATTCGCCCGCGGTAGGTATCCGCACCGCACAGGTGCTCGACTTCCTCCCCCGGTGCCCAGTCGTGAAACTCTCTGCCGTCCTCGAATGTCACAGCCCACTCGAGACCGTGCTCGGCGATGAACAGAGTCCGGAACACGGGCAGTTCCAGATCGCCGTCACGCAGAGTGCCACTCTCGTACCAGCGCATCCGACCGTCACCGGCGTCGGCGATAGTGGTCTCTCCGAAGACATGCTTGGTGGAACCGGAAAGGCGGTCGACGATGTCGCGCTCGAAGTGCCACGTTCCTGCCAGCGCCCTCGGCTCGATCTTCGCGTCGTCAACCATGTGACGATTCTAGTGACCCTGGATTACCTGACGACACCGGAGACCGACTCGCGACGGAGTCGAACACGCTGCGGGAGTATGTTCCGAGTACACCCGGAACACGCAGGAGATTTGCACAACCATGAACGATTCGGCCGCCCTTCACAAACGCACAGTGTTCGCCGACGATGTCGAGATCGGCCAAGTGATCCCATTGGGCTCGTATTCGGTGACCGAAGAGGAAATCGTCGAGTTCGCAACCCAGTGGGATCCCCAGTGGTTTCACATCGACAAGGAAGCCGCCGGGTCCGGTGTCTTCGGTGGGTTGATCGCCAGCGGCCTGCACACCCTGTCGATCTGCCAGAAGTTGGTGGTTGCCAGTCTCTACGACCAATGGAACGTGATCGCCGGAAAGACCATGCGCGACGTGAGCTTCCTCCGTCCACTGCGCCCCGGCGACACCCTGAGCGGAAAGGTCACCGTCGACAACGTCGTGTTCGACAATCGCTCCCGAGGATTGGTCACAATCACAGCAAAATTGGTCGATGCGCACGGCAATCGCGTTCTCGACGTGGTCACCGACGCCTACCTGCACTGCCGCCCGACTCGCGGACAGTGAATTATCGGTAAATTCCGCACCTCTTTGTCTGAATTGCCGTACTTTCAGTGACGTTGCGACGCAACAATACCCATCCCCGCAATCAGGAGTTCCTCACACATGAGCAGCCTCGGCGAGATCAATCCTCTCGGCATTCTTCAGATCCTCATCTACATGCTCTTCGGTGGGTCGTCCAGCACTCCCGAATAGACCCTAGCTTGCCATTGCCATAGTCAGCCTTCACAGTGCTGACTATGGCAATCGCTAGTCAGGTGCCCGTGACGGCTCAACCGCCGAGCAACGAAGTGCACCATCACACTGAATTCGACTCCAGCTGGCGCAGTTTCGACGGCATCCAGGGCAGGCTTGCCGTGGCAAGGATGCTGCGAGTGGCCGCCGACGCGTCCGGAGCCGAGCCCCTGGCAGTCACCGCGCACCTGGACCGCCCTGTCCCTCCGAAGCCGACCCGTCAACCCTGCCGTCACTGGAGATCCCGGTGGATTTTGTGCCGTTCGCCCAGCACCTCGACATTCGGCCGATCAATTCCGCGAGACCGTTCGCCGGTGGCGACTCCCCGGAATTCGACGTCTGGATCCGATTGCTGAGCGATCTCGACTTCACAGCCCAGGAGCGCGCCGCGGTCCTGCTCGACGCGCTTCCTCCCGGATTGTTCGCGACACTGACGATGCCCGTGGCCATTCCGACCATCGAGTTCACCGCACACTTCACGCCGGAGCACATCGCGACGCTCCCCCAGCCACCGTCGCAGTGGTATCGCCTGCGCCACGGGACTGTTTGGGCGACAGACACTCTCTGCGTCGACGAATCCGAATTGTTCGACTCGACCGGACGTCTCGCTGCGCGGGCGCGTCAGCTTCGCCGAATTCCGAGTTGAGTTCAGCTCTACTACATCTGGATGTCGCGGCGACGGAACGCGGTGAGCGACAAGATCGAAAGCATTACTGCCACAACAATCATCGCGAGCAGAGGTAGAACAGTCACAGGCTCGGCGGGGGCACCGGGTACGTGGGTGAACGGCGACAGATCCAGCACTACCTGCGGAAGCTTCAGCAACGTACCGAGTTGTCCGAGCACGATGCATACCGCCAAGATTCCCCAGGAGAGGGACGACGCATACGTCGGAAACAGTCCGAAAGCCAACGACACCAACCCCACGACGACAAGCACCGCAGGCAGATATGCCAACGCCGCGCCGATCATCCGAAGTGTGTTGCCGCCGATGTCATCCGTGACGAGCCCGAAGGCGAATCCGGTGAACGCACCCATCAAGACGTGCGCGAGGATCACACCGCCCACAACCACCCCCAGGTGGGACAGCATCCACTTCCGCCGCGACAGCGAGGTTGCCAGCAACGGTTCGAGCCGTCCCGACGTTTCCTCGCCCCGCATACGGAGAAGACTCTGGACCGAATACGCCGCGATGACTATCGACGTGAGACCGAGAGCGGTGGCCAAGTAGGAGTCCACCAGATCCGCACCGCCGCCACCGAGTTTCTCGAACATCTCCGCGGTCTGCTGCGACGATCCCACCATCGCGTCGATCTCGTTGCCCACAGCGCCGTACGCGAACCCGAGTATGACAACGGCAAAGATCCACCAGAACATCGTCATTCGCTGCATGCGCCACGACAGGCCCCAAGCCGACGGTAGCCACGATGCCGCGGCCGGTGGGCCGGGCCGGGGCTGAACGAGTCCCGCTCCCTGATCGCGATGGTCGATGAGAACGAACGCCACCACCACGTGCACAGCCGCAAATCCGATCAGCAACAACAGGATCCACCAGGCGTCGTCGTCGAAAGGCCTGATCTGTTGTGCCCACCCGATCGGTGAGAGCCACGACAACCAACCGCTCACCACACGAGTTCCGTCGTCGACGACCGTACTGTTCACGTCACCGATCGCGCGCAGCATGAAGGCAACAGCGATTGCGGCGCCCGCCAGACCGTTGGCCGTACGAGCACCGTCGGTGATTTGTGCCGTCACGGCTGCAACTCCGGCAAACGCGATTCCGGTACCGCCGATCGATGCACCCAGCGCGAGCGAACCACCGACCGGCAGGCCGACGGCGATCGACCCCAGAGCAATTCCCAGTGTCAGAACAATGTTCGCACCGACCGTGACAATCAGCGCGGAGGTCAGGAGCGCTCGCCGACCTACCACCGCAGCACCGATCATCTCGGCACGGCCGGTCTCCTCGTTTTGTCTCGTATGGCGAACCACCGCAAGGGTACTCATCAATGCCGCCACCAAAGCGAACACGAGCACCGACTGACTGGCGACTATCGCGCCCTGCGAATCGCCGGACACGATTCCGTTGGTCGCCAGCGCCACCGGCGATACCGCGGAACTGACTGCGATGTTTCGCAGTTCCTCGGGTGTCGTGTACAGCCCGGTCACACTGGCGACGACAAGCAGCATGAACAGCACGATCGAGATGACCCACACGGAAAGCTGAATCCGGTCCCGTCGTAAAGCCAGCCGAACCAGTCGGCGCGTGCCGGTGAACTGACTTGCCGACGCCGGTACCGGTGGAGCGGCTTCGACAACGACGGTCATGGCAGTACTCCGGTCTCGGCTCGCAGGTGGACCGAAGTCTCCCTGGCCCGCTCGTCGCCGTAGTGCCGCAAGAAGAGTTCTTCGAGCGTCGGCGGAGTGGAAGTGAGCGCCACGATCCCGAAGCCGACCAAGTACGTCATGAGCGGCCCGAGTTGTGCACTGTCGACTTCGCAGGTGAAGTGGTTACCGTCGATCACCGCGTCGTGGACACCGCCGAGCCCGTCGAGTCCACCGATCGGGCGCTGCGTCTCCGCCGAGACAGACGTGCGCGTGAGATGCCTGAGTTCGGACAGTGTTCCCTCTTCCACCGTCCGCCCGTCGCGGATGATGCTCACGCGATCGCACAGCGCTTCGACCTCGGCGAGGATATGGCTCGACAGCAGAACCGTCTTCCCGGCGTGAGCCACCTCCTCGACACAGTCCTGAAACACGGCTTCCATCAACGGGTCGAGTCCTGATGTCGGTTCGTCGAGGATGTAAAGGTCGACGTCCGACGAAAAGGCTGCCACGAGTGCAACCTTCTGCCGGTTGCCTTTCGAGTACGTTCGCGCCTTCTTGGTCGGGTCCAGTTCGAAGCGCTCGAGCAACTCGCTTCGCCGTTTTCTGTCCAAGCCACCGCGCAGACCGGCCAACAGGTCGACAGCCTCCCCGCCGGTGAGGTTGGGCCACAGATTAACGTCGCCAGGTACGTACGCGAGCCGTCGATGCAAAGTCACGGCGTCTCGCCACGGATCGCCGCCGAGAACGGTTGCGTCTCCGGAATCGGAGCGGAGCAGGCCGAGGAGCACCCGAATGGTGGTGGACTTTCCGGAGCCGTTCGGCCCTAGGAAACCGTGCACTTCACCCGTCGAGACATCGAGATCGAGGCCATCCAGCGCGCGGGTGGCACCGAACGTCTTGACGAGGTTCTTCACTGAAATCGCCGCACCCATGAACTTGACCGTACGCCGATTTCACAAATGTGTGAAGATAGAAAAAGAGGAAAGATCGAAGGGTTCCGATGACCGACACCAGCCATACCGTTGCACCGGACGAGAGCCGCCATTATGTCGAGCGACTCTCACTCGTGCTGAGCGACATGGGTTTTCCGCCGATGCCCGCCCGCGTGTGGGCCGCGCTGATGACCAGCGAGACGCCCTCGTCCACACCCGGAGATCTCGGATCTCGGTTGGGAGTGAGCCCCGCTGCCATTTCCGGAGCCGTCAGATACCTCCAGCAAGTCGGGTTGATCGAGCGTGTGGCCGTCCCCGGATCGAGGCGTCAGCACTACTGCGTCAGCATCGACATGTGGGCCGACGCGTTTGTCACGAAACAGTCCTCGCTCTACCAGGTCTCGGCAGTTGCGGACGAGGGCATTCGGGTCCTCGGTGAAGGAACCACTGCCGGCGATCGCATGGCCGATCTGCGCGACTTCTTCGACTTCATGGCCGCGGAAATGCCGCGCATGCTCGCGGACTGGCGCTCCCAGCGAAAAGACCGGACACCTGGCAGGTAACTTCAGGTTTACCCGCAATTTCGGCGGGGTACCTCAATCCTCGTTCCAGCACGGTGAAGTGCGGTGTACCCGAGGAGTTGTTTGATGAAGCTGTCGATCAGGGGCGCGAACACTTCACCGACTCCCCCCTTCGGACATACCGCTTCACCCGAAACCTGTGAACGATCGATTTCGTTGAATCGCACCGCCGCCGAGGCATTCGCCGGCGACCACCATGCGCTCGCGAAACTCCTGGCGCGATTGCACCCTCGCGTCGTTCTCTACTATCGCGCCAGACTTCTCGGGACGTCTGTCGCATCATTCGCCGACGATCTCGCCCACCAATGCACTCTGGACGTCGTCACACGAATGTCCGACTCGATCTCGGCCGACACACGAATCGAGACTTTTGCCTACGAGTTGGCCTCGCAACGGATTGCAGCAATTCCCCAGTCACACAACATCGCCGGGCAATTCAAACGCCCACGTCGTCTGACCGACGACCAACGTGAGGTTCTGGTACTACGAATCGCAGTCGGCCTGACTGCCGACATGACCGCGTCGACTCTCCGCGCGACTGGAGCGAGTGTCCTCCTCGTCCAGCATCAGGCACTACGCGCCTGGACGGTCCCCGACCGAAGCTAGATCAGACCTTGCTTACTCGCGGCATAGACGGCCTCCGCTCGCCGGCTCACCTCGAGTTTGCGCATGATGTTGCTGACGTGGAACTTGACGGTGGTCGGTGAGATGAACAATCGCTCACCGATCTTGATGTTGGACAAGCCATTTGCAAGAAGCCTCAGCACTTCCAGTTCACGATCGGTCAATCGTTCCTTGGTTACCGACTGTCCGTTGAGCGAACGGACGACAGCCGATGCACTGCGAGAATCGAACGCACTCTCGCCTCGCGAGACCGCTCTGATCGCCCGCACCAATTCGGTGGTGTCGACGTCTTTGACCACATAGCCGCGAGCACCTGCGTGCACGGCTCGCACCACCAGTTGATCATCGAGAAAGGTGGTGAGAACCAACAGTCCGAGCCCAGGATGCGCCGCGGACAACTGGCCACAGAGGGTCAGTCCCTCGTAATCGGAACTGGCGGAGAGTTTGAGATCCATCAGGACGATGTCCGGACCGACCTTGTCGACGACGGCAAGCGCCTCGGCGAGGGACGACGCCTCCCCCACGATCTCGAGGTCGCTTTCGCGCTCGAGCACCGAGCGGAGCCCCTGCCGAAGTATCGCGTGGTCGTCGACCAGGACTATGCGAACCAAACTTTGAACCGGTGACGCTCCACGGGTGACGACGGGGCGGGCAGTGGTCATGATTCCTCGCTCTCGATTTCAGTTGTAGAGCACAGGTTTTCAATGCCCGAGTCGAGCGGCAGTGCTCCTGGCAGTGGCAGTGCTCCTGGCAGTGGCAGTCGCACGAGAATCTGTATCCCACCGATCCGAGCCCGCCGCACTTCCAACGCGCCACCCAACTCCAAGGTTCGCGCCTGCATGTTCGCGAGACCGCGGTGGCGGCCGTCGACATCGTTGGTGGCTGCGAGTTTGAGAATGAGCCGCATCCTGGCGGGGTCACCGTCACCGTCGTCGGAGACCGACAGCAACACGGAGTCGGCCCGATAGGTCAGACGAAGGACAGCCCGATTCGCGTGAGCATGGACCGCTGCGTTGAACAGGGCTTCCCCGGCGATCCGGAGAAGGGCGTGCTCGGCATCGCCCGGAAGTTCTGTCGGGGTACCGCCGACGCGAACGCTGACCGCCAACTCGTCCGGCATGTGAACCACGCCGAGCTGCTCGAGCATCTCGGGCAGCGACGTTCTGTCCGCGTCCGAGGAATGATTGAGAGCGTAAATCGCCGAGCGAAGCTGCTCGACTGCCCGTTTGGTCAAATCCTTTGCCAAGTCGAGTCTTTCGCTACGTTCGGCTTCCGGGATGTCGCTGCGGCAGACCTCGATCTGCATGCCGGCCGACAACACCGCCTGCGTCACGCTGTCGTGAAGTTCGCGGGCGATCCGGTGACGTTCGTCGTCGACCACCTGATGTCGGTGCGCCACTCCGAGTTGACGCTGAGTGGACTCCAATTCGCTGTTGCGCACCGCAAGATCGGCCGCAGTGCGATTGGCCTCCGCATACGCATCTTCAGCCCGTTCGAGCAGTAGCTGTCCGCGCTGATAGAGCGCCGAATTCTGCAGGGCCACAGCAGTCTGGCTGGCCAGGATGCTGAGCACGGCCCCGTCCGTCGTATCGAGCGTCCGGTTGACCGGCGTCCAGGCCGCAAAGGCGCCGACCACACCACCGCCGAGCACGATCGGCACAAACGCGTAGTGAGCGTCGATCACCGAGTTGGACTCGATTCTTCCGTGCCTGATGTCGTCGAGGCATTCGACGACGTCCTCCGGAAGCGGTGGCCCTTCCACATTGTCGACCAGGAACGGCGTCGCATCCGGACCGAGGACCAATCGCCGTGGCCCGGCGTCGGGCAAGGTCCCGTCGGCCAAGGCGAAGACTATCCAGTTGGCACTCAGATGAGCACGGGCGGCTTCCGCGACCGCGCAGACCAGGGTTTCCGGCCCCTCGACGGTCCGCACCAAGGCTCGCGAAATCAATTCCAGAGCATGTACGACGCGCTCGAGTCGCTCGGCCGCACCTCGATACTGCGGGTAGAACGAACTCTTACCCGACCGTAATCCGGTGAGCCGGGACAGGTCCGCGGTCATCGTCTGCACCTCTTCACAGTGTCCCGCTTCACAGTGTCCCGCTTCACAAGGCACCTCTGAACAACGCCACCATCTGCTCCTGCGTCGCTTCCCTGGGATTGGTGGACATGCAGGCGTCGAGCAACGCGAAGCTGGCGAGCCTACTGAGATCTTCCTCTCGAACACCCACCTCCCCAAGCCCCTTCGGCACGCCGACCTCGCGCGCGAGCCGTTCGACCCGATCGGCCACCGCCAGCGCTGCTTCCTCCGGAGTGCCGTGCTGCTCGGGAAGACTCAGTGCCGCAGCGATGGCAACAAAGGGGGCAGCGTCCGTCGTTGAATTGAACCGGATGACGTGGGGCAACAGAATTCCGTTGATGACGCCGTGCGGCAGGTCGAGCATGCCGCCCACCTGATGGCTCATCGCGTGCGCGGCGCCGAGTATCGCGTTGGTGAACGCCAACCCAGCCTCGAGGCTCGCCTGCGCCATCACCGACCGCGCTTCCATCTCCATCGGGTCCTGGATCGTGTGCACCAGATTCTCGGTCACCAACCCGACAGCGCGGAGCGCGTGATGATCAGTCAACGGATTGTGCGCCAGCGAGACGAAGGCTTCGATACCGTGCGTCAATGCATCCAATCCCGTTGCAGCATTGAGCCACTCGGGCATCGTCGTGAGCAACCGCGGATCGATGACCGTCACATCGGGGACCAGTGCCCGGCCGATGATGGTGATTTTGGTGCCGCGCGTCGTGTCCGTGACGATGCAGAATTGCGACACGTCCGCGCCCGTGCCGGACGTGGTGGGAACCATCACCAACGGCGGTATCGGTTTTGTCGCCTGATCTACACCCTCGTAGTCGAGTATGTTGCCACCGTTGGCAGCGAGGACGGCGACGCCTTTTGCCGCGTCGATGACGGAACCGCCGCCAAGCGCGATGATGACGTCGCACTCGCCTTCCTGGTACACCTCGAATCCGGCCGCGATCTCGAAGTCCTTGGGGTTGGGCGTCAGCCCTGACCACACCGTCGCGGTCAATCCCTGCTCGGTGAGATGGCCTTCGAGTTCGCTGACCCATCCCGCGTCGATCAGACCGGGATCGGTCACCAGGAACGGCCGGAACCCGCCGAACCTCAGAGTCGCGTGTGCTGCCTCGACCAGGGATCCAATGCCGAAGACGATCTCGGGGGCGTGAAATTTGACCAGTCGAGCAGCAGTGCCACGGCGATGAACACCGTGGTTCACAGCATCCGGATAAGCCACGGACACGACCCCACTCTCCTCTCGCGGCTCTGAGATTCCCGCCTCGGGATTGCCCAGCCGTCGCTGTCACGTGCACCAACTGTCACGTGCACCAACTGGTGTGATCCACCTTACAAGTGCTGGCCCCGAGCCTACGCGGACGGCAGTAGCGGCACACCCACCGAAGGAGAGGCACTTACCTACCCATTTGGGCAGGTGCGGCGTCGCCGGAAAATGGATGGCGCGGCAATTGGGTCCCGTTGTACTTTCGGTTTCGGCCAGAGCGGCCGGTAGTACTGATCCAGAAGGTGTTTATGAACCAACCCGCGCCGAGTACGCCTCCCGCCCCTGCTCTGTCCACAATCCTCGAGATCACCTGATGATCCCCGAAACCTGATCCTGCAAACGACGGACTGACAGCCGCGAGGTTCCCTCGGCCTGCTCCTACCTGCTTTGTTCACTCAGCTAGGAGTTCTCCAGTGCCTCAATCACACAATTCGATCTCGGTGCTGCGAAGCGGCGATTGGATGATCATCCACCGCTGCGCACAATGCCTCGAACTCACCTCCAACCCCGTCAGCCGAGACGACAACCAGTTGTCGTTGATGAGGATGGCAGTGCGGCCACTCGCGCAACCGCCCTTCCCACTCGAAGCCTTCGGCGACTTGGGAGGGGAGAGAACGCAGATGCCACGTAAGAATCCCGGCTCCCGCTCGCGGCGGTCACCGCAACGCACCAACTACGTACTGCACGAATTCGGCGGCGAGCCAGGATCGAGTTTCCGTTGTCTCACATGCCGTTTGGACATCTCCACCGCGGCCCCGGAGACCGCCCATCGGAACCGCTGCCCGAACTGTCTGGCAAGCCGACACGTGGACGGGCGTATACCCGGCGACCGAGCACAACAGTGCAGAGGCGCAATGGCCGCGCTGTCCTTGACAGTCCGGCAAGACGGTGAATGGATGCTCGTTCACCAGTGCGTCGAGTGCAATACGTTGAAAGTCAACAGGATCGCCGGCGACGACAACGCCCTGGTCCTGCTGCGCTTGGCGCTACGCCCGTTGGCGGATCCCCGACTGGGCACGCGAGCGTTGCTAGCGCTCTGATGATCCGTCAGGTGTAATCGCGCGGTTCTGCGCGTGATTACGCCTGAAGAACACCACAAACACGATCCCGGCGAGCAAGCCGACAACGGTCGGCCCGAGGACAAGTCCCGAATACAACCACGGGGCAGGTTCTGCCGGAAAGAGATCCATGAATCCGGGTCCGGTGAATGTCGGTTCGGAAAATCGATCCCGATAGGTTCCGCCGGTGAGAATGTGCGGTGACGCCAAAGACTTCCACCACCACTGAAACACGCCGAGCGCGACAAGCCCGCAAACTGCTCCGAGCACTGTCAGCGCCGCTATCGGTCGCCAGATCGATCCCCTGATTTCGGTCATCAGATCAAACTAGTTCACGACGGATCGCGCAGTGACATCAGCGAAGTGCGTGCCCCAGTTCAGCGGCCTTTGCCATCAGTTGCGCGGCATCTCGGGCAACAACAACCTCGTCGCAGATCTCCGAATACTCCGGCATCGCGCATGACGCCTGGTTCCAGTAGCGCTGTGGTTCCGGCGTGATCCAGGCCAGACGGTGGACCTTGCGTCGTAACTCTTCCAGCTTGTCCACCTGCGGAGGCAACCCGTTGCATCGACCGTCGCCCACGATGATGACGGAAGTCCGCGAGTTCAAGGTGTTTCCGTGCTCGTCCGACAATTCTGTGAGCACCCGCCCGTAGTCGCTGCTGGCTTCCAGATCCAGGCCCGGGTGCGCGAGTACAGCGGCCAGTGCACCATCACCACTACTGGCGAGAAGGGTGTCGGTCACGTCGACCGGACGATCGACGAACGCGAGCACCTCACAACGATCTGCCCGGCGATGCATTGCCTGAGCCAACCGCAGAGTGAACGCGGTGATCGGGCGCACCGACAGGGACACGTCTGCGATCAGAAGTAGTCGGACACGATCGGGGCGAGGAGCTTTCACGACCAGATGGAAGGGTATCCCGTCGGTGCGCAGGCTCGAACGCACCGTGCGTCGCATGTCGAGATGCCCACGGGAGCGCTCACGAGGACGAGGCCTGGACGGCCCTCTCATCCGCCGAAGCACCTCGTGGCACGCGAGTTCGATGTCGTTGTGCGTTGCACCTGCAGCAGATTCGCTGTCCGGCGCGTCGGGAGCGGATTCGGCCAGCGCAGCGGCCGAGAGCGCTTGCACAAACGCTTCGACTGCCTCGACGAGCCGATTCAATTGCGCCTGCGTCAACGGCCCGTCGTCGGAGACGTCGGCGTACGCCTTGCTCGGGTCGTATGCGTCCAGCCAGGCCAGGATCGACGTCGGATCGTCCCATGACAACGAACCGACCGCTGCTGCAGCAACACTGGTACTGAGGTCGCCGACCACCGCCGATGCGGCACGGTCCACGTCGACCGTGTAACTGACTCCGCGTCGACCGGTCTCCGAACCGGTATCGACCGACAGTTCGGCGTCACTCGACGTCATGGAGACGTCGTCGTCGTCCTTGTGCGGGTTGAAGCCTTTCTCCGCTTCCGGAGTATCGAAGTAGTCGCCTACCTCGGCCGCACGCTCGTTGTACTCGGCGTACCGACCAACTTCTTGATCCTCGTCGATCCCGAGCGCGGTAGGTAGACCGTCCGCCACCTCGGCTCGCGATGCCATCCGCTCGGCGTGCGCTTTGTCCGCGGCCGGCCGGAACAGCGCGTCGAACGCCCGCTCGAAACCGGCTTGCTCGTGAGAGTACTTGGCGCACACTGCCCGGAGACACGCTCGCAATGTCTCGCGATCCGAGGCGCCGACCATCGCGAGGACACGCCGAACCTCGACGACCTCGGCCGGTGACGCGGAAACTCCGGCCGCCCTCAGCAATCGGCCGAAGCTCGCGGACACCACGTCGAGAACAAACGACGGCTGCCACACGGCAAGCCCACCGAGCGTCGTCATCGCGTCGAACGGATTCCGCTGCCGCCGCGGATTCCCTGTTGATGGGGGTCGCGTCCGCCGGTTCCCCGGAACACGGCCGTCGTCGTGTTGGCGGGTTTGCTTGCCACCGTTGCTCGCTCGATCGGTTCACCACCGTCACGCGACGGAGATTCGAGAAGCTTTCCGTCGAATCGTTCCTTGGCCAGCGTCACGTCGGAGGAGTACTTGAGCAACGCCGTCAGCAAGATGTCGCGCACCTTGGCGTCGGAACCGGTGTCGAATCCGCTGGCCGCGAGCACTGTTGCCGCCCTGGCCGCGTCGATGACCTCCGAAATGGACGGGCTCTTGCGCAGCGGAAGATCACGCAGAATGCGAGCGAGTTCGACAACCTCGGTGGCCGTAGCCGCATCGACCTCCGGCGCTCGGGCCGTGACGATCTCGCGTTCACGCTCCGACGTCGGATAGCCGAGATGGTAATGCAGACACCGACGCTTGAGCGCGGGTGAGAGTTCGCGAGTGTCGTTGGACGTCAAGATGACCCAGGGCTGCGACCGGGCCACGAACGTACCGACCTCGGGAATGGTGATCTGCTGTTCGGCAAGGATCTCCAGTAGCAGTGCTTCCATCGATTCCTCGGTGCGGTCCACCTCGTCGACCAGTAGCACCACCGGTTCGGGTGAGAGGATCGCTTCGAGCAGCGGCCGCACGGACAGGAAGTTCTCGGAGTACAACCCGAAATCCTGATCGGCCAGAAACTTCGACGCTTCGGCTACGCTGTCGAACTCGGAAACCTGATCGCTGATCCGGTCGCGGAGCATCTGCACGTGCAGGAGTTGCTTCGCGTAGTCCCATTCGTAGAGGGCGCGATTGTCGTCCAACCCCTCGTAGCACTGCAGTCGCACCAGCTTGCGTCCCCCGATCGCAGCCAGCGACTTCGCCAGTTCCGTCTTGCCGACACCGGCCGGCCCTTCGAGCAGGAGCGGGCGCCCCAGCGCCGTCGCCAGATGAACGACTACCGCGAACTCGTTATCGGCAATGTAGTCCTGCTCTCGCAGAGCATCTTTCACTTCGATTCCACTGGAGAAACTGCGACCGGACATGGAACACCTTTCGATAGGGGCACAGCCCCTGTGCGCGGTTAGGGAGTCTCTGGACTCCTTAACCGCGCACGGGGCCGGAGGCCCTGCTAAAAGTACGACTTGTTGATCGCGTGATCGACAACCGGGATCATCGACTCCACGGTGACCTCACGGGGGTTACCCGGGGTGCACCAATCGTCCTGAATGTGCTCGGAGATGGCGCGCACAGTCTTCTCGTCACCCTTGATGACATCACCACGACCCTCGTACTTCTTGGTGTTCATCTGGTTCTTCGCGTACGAATCGGTGCGAACCTGACCGAAGTTGTCGGGGATACCGACGTCCTTGGCCAGTCGGATGGCAGCCTCGACGGCAGCATCTGCGGCCTGAACCGTGGTGAGGTTACGAGTGTCGACACCGAGTGCACCGGCCAACTGGGCGTAGCGCTCGTAGCGCGAAGGCAGGTTGTACTCCCACACACGCGGCAACGCGATGGCGTTGTTCAAACCGTGATGGCTGTCGAAGAAAGCACTGACCGCGTGCGAGATCGAGTGAACGATGCCGAGGCCGCCGGAGTTGAAGGCCTGCCCGGCAATGTACTGCGCGTTCATCATTCCCTCACGGGCCTTGAGGTTACGCGGCTCGAAGACAGCCTCGCGCAGGTTCTTCGCGACCAACTCGACCGAGTAGATCGCATTACCGAGCGAAGGCGCGAAATCGAGACGAGACACGAAAGGCTCACTGCCGTGCGCGAGTACGTCGAAACCGCAGTACGCAGTGAAGTGCTGGGGGCAGGTGTAGTAGAGCAGCGGGTCGTCGATCGCCAAGGTGACGATGGTCGCCTCGTCGAACCCGACCCACTTGTGTGGGTTGTTCATGTCCGACGTGTCAGTGATGACGTATGCCCACGACGTCTCGGAACCCGTTCCAGCCGTGGTGGATACGGCAATGTGCGGCGGGTTCTCCTTGTTGGTGGACTTGGCGAAGCCCTCGAACTCGTTGATGTTGCGACCGTCGTGTGCGATCACGACGCGAGCACCCTTGGCGGCGTCGTGGCTCGAACCACCGCCGATCGAGATGATCGAGTCGCACTTCTCCTTCTGGTAGAGAGCCGCGGCCTCCATGACGTTGTAGTCCTTGGGATTCGACTCGACCTTGTCGTAGAGCACGACCTCGACACCCTGGTACTCGATCTTGCCGACCAGTTCCTCGATGATGCCCGAACCGCGCAGACCGGTTGTCATCAGAAGGGTGCGCTTGAAGCCGAGATTCTTGGCCTCCACACCGATGATGTCGTGAGCGCCCACACCCATCAGGGCGCGCGGGAAGGGATGGAACTCCTTGATGGGAAAGTCCCAGATCTGGTTGAGCTCGATAGCCATCGGTATCTCCTCGGGGATGTGCACGAATGTGACTGCGGGAGGGATTCGAGCCGATTCTTTGTGACCGGCGTCTCACCTGGTTCCCACTGTGTACCGACAAACAGCCCGTGCACAGGCTTCGGCAGCTCAACCGCCCGGACGCCGCCTGCGAACCGCCCGTTCGGGCAGGTAGTCGCCACCCCGGACCGCCAGGACGGCCGGATCAGACCGCCCTGGTTCCCGCTGATCGGGAACGTGTTGCTCGGCGACTACGATCCCCAGTAGCTTTTCATCACTGCTAACATTGAACTAGAACACGTTCTAGATGTTGCACTTCACTGACCTGCGCTTTACCCAGCTTCACGAGAGGACTAGCTTCGCGATGACGACAGTCGAGGTACCGCACAGCTCGCGATCGGCGGTACTCACCGTGTCCGGAGTCATCGAAGAGACTTCCGACGCCCGGTCGCTGGTGTTCGAAATTCCCGCAGAACTGAAGGACAAGTTCGACTACAAGCCCGGTCAATTCCTGACCCTGCGCATCCCCAGCGATCAGACCGGCTCGGTCGCACGCTGCTACTCCCTGGCCAGTTCGCCCTTCACCGACGACGCCCCCAAGGTGACCGTCAAGCGAACCGTCGACGGCTACGGCTCCAACTGGCTGTGCGACAAGCTCCAGGTCGGCGACACCATCGAAGTGCTGCCGCCGTCAGGTGTCTTCACGCCCAAGTCGCTAGATCACGACTTCCTGCTCTTCGGTGCGGGCAGCGGGATCACGCCGGTGATCTCGATCCTCAAGTCCGCCCTCACACAGGGCAACGGCAATGTCGTGCTGATCTACGCGAACCGCGACGAGAAGTCCGTCATCTTCGGCGCCGAACTGCGCGAGTTGGCCGCGCAACACCCCGGCCGCCTCACCGTGGTCCACTGGATCGAAACCGTGCAGGGGCTCCCCGCCGTCTCGCAGTTGGCGACGCTGGCCAAGCCTTTTGTCTCATACGAAGCCTTCATGTGCGGCCCCGGCCCCTTCATGGACGCCGTCCACAAGGCACTGGCAGAGGCCGGCATGCCCCGCACGCAGGTTCACGCCGAGGTCTTCAATTCACTCGCCGGAGACCCGTTCCGAGATGTCGAGGTAGCCGAAGTCTCCGACGAGGAAGCAGCCGACGCCGCGACTGTCGAGGTCGAACTGGACGGTGAAACCCACACCCTCGTCTGGCCTCGCAAGCAGACGCTCGTCGACATCATGCTCGCCAAGGGCCTCGACGTTCCGTACTCCTGCCAGGAAGGTGAGTGCGGGTCGTGTGCCTGCACCGTCACCGAAGGCGAAGTTCAGATGGACAACTCCGAAATCCTCGACGCCGAGGACGTGGCGAACGGCTACATCCTCGGTTGCCAGGCGAAGCCGGTCACCGATCACCTGAAGATCGAGTTCTGAACCCTGCTTCGACGCTTGACGGCCCCTGATTCCCTGCGGAATCGGGGGCTTTGTCATCTTGCGAGTCATCTTCCGAGTCCCGCCCCGAAACCCACGCAGGCGCCGTTGTGGGCAACCTCCACAGCGCGAAGATCAGCACGAGGGTCACGATCAGGAAACCCTCCCGCAGGACCACCCCCAGCGGCAGCAGGAGCGGCGACGTCTCGATGAACTGCTGTCCCATACTCGGCCCGCAGTAGACGACGGCCAACCCCAGTGCGGCCGCACCGAACTGCAGCGGCGATCGAAGCCGAAAGAGAACCGTGACAGCCGCCGGCACGAGATACACCCAGTGATGAATCCAGCTGATCGGCGACAGGATCGGCGCGCTCAATCCGATCACCAACGCCGCATCGACCGCACGCCCGACGCGATATACATCTCGGGCGACCCAGAGCGCTGCCGCCGCGCACAGCACGGTCAACGGCATCGTCAGCGCCGCCGTCTGCGTGCCCAGCGCCGCAAGTCCGCCCTGCAGCGAACTGTTGCCGGCACTCGCGATCGCCTGCCCGCTCAAGTCCACCCGATCACTGAGATTCCAGACGACGTCCGACCAGAAGGTCCAGCTGACGGCCTGGTCGACCAGTGCTGCGACGGCAGTTGACGCGGCAAATCCGATCGAACTCCAGATCGCGAGCCGCCACTGCTTCGTCACGAGAAAGTAGATGACGAACAGCGCCGGAGTCAGCTTGATCGCGGCCGCGACGCCGATCAGAAGTCCTCGCGGAATCCATCGGCCGAATCTCGAATCCTCCCGGCGGGTCATGTCGAGCAGTACGAGCACCATCAGCACCAGGTTCACCTGGCCGAAGGAGATGTGCGCACTGACGATGGGCGTCACCGACACGGCCAGGACCAGTGCCGCCAGGACCAGGGGCCGCTTCGGGACGCGAGCGGGCGTGAACCTCGCGACCGTCCACACGACTGCCGCGATGCACAACGCCGACCACAGCAGATAGGCCGTCCACCAGTCGAAGAGAACGGTCGGCCAGAGAAAGATCACCGCGAACGGGGTGTAGGTGAAAGGCATGCCCTCGTCGACGATCAACGAGCCGACAAGGTTGTTCTCGTAGATGTTCGATCCGGCTGCGAATGCCTGGGCAGCGTAGCGGTAGACGAGAAAATCAACGGGTTCGACAGCTCGAACGGAGTACACGAGATAACACAGAGCTGCGACGCCGGCAGCGATCAGTGAACCGATCGTCACAATTCGAGACGCCTCGACACGGGTGGCGGGCATACCGAGATCGTCCCACAAGCTACCGAGCGGTACTCGGCTAGCTGGCCGCTCGGAAGTGCGCTCGCTCGTCTGCGGTCAAGTGCTCACAGGCGTAGCTCAGCGCCGTACGGCCCATGTCTCCTGCATTCTCCTCGAGGAAGCCGGTCAACAGAACCCGATCCACCCGTTTGCCGACCTCCCGGAGCATCCAGCCCATCGCTTTCTGGGTCAGGTCCCGTCGATCGTCCAGTACCTGCGCGGCAAGTTCGAGCGTGGTCGACGCGTCGCCGCGTGTGATGAATCCGTACGTCGTCAGCAGCGCCACCCGTCGTCGCCACAGGTCACCCGAATCGGAAAGCTCGAAGATCAGCCGGCGATCTCGGTCGTACAGCCAGCCGCCGAGAATCTGTCCGGCTGACGAATCCACGAGATCCCAATTGTTCACCCGCCCGTCCTCGACAGCGGTGAGATAGAAGTCGCCGATGCGGGCGCGACTCTCGTCGTCGAAAAATTTTGGGCGACTGACTTTTTCGAATTGAGCGACCAGGATCAGCAGCCCGGCCAACCGGTGCTCGTGAACGTCGCTGTCGAGAAGGAGGCGTATCTGAGGCAACGCGAGGCCCACATGCTTCTTCACCACCGAACGCGTCTTCGGCACTCGCACTCCGATGAACACGTCACCCTCGCCGTACTCCCCCGGCCCCGTCTTGAAGAACCGCTGAAGGTGGACGGCATCGGCGGGATCCGCGAGATCGGCCAACTGCTCGATCACGTCCTGGGCACTCGATTGCGTCACCCCAGAACCTTCTCACGGGTCACCTTTGCGGACTCTTCGATTCTCTCAGCGTTTTCACACCGTGTGCCCGGCTCGGCCACAGGTCGGCGGACGACACTCGAGGGCAGTCAGTGAAAGGACCACCCATGATCACCGCCGCTATCGCATTCACCACTCTCACCCTCATGGCACTCTCGGGACATATCGCGGCAAGCGCGCCACGCGGGCTCGTGGCAATCCGGACGAATGGTCACAAATCTTGATATTCGGCCCTCCGTATCGACCCTAACTGCAACGCGAATGCAATTGGCGGAGAGTTGATCTCGATCTGCCGCGGGCGTGTACTACAGGTGGACACACTCTCGTCTTTGGAGGTCTCGTCATGAAGTCGTGGAATCGAATGCAAGATGCCGTCGCGGTGGTTCTCGGCGTCTTTGCGGCTCTCTCGCCGATGTGGCTCGACACCACCGATCGGGCAATGTGGTCACTCGTCGTCCTGGGTGTCCTGGTTGCACTGTCGGGTCTGGCGCACATGGCTCGTCCGGACATGGCCATGGCGGATTACGCGATGGGCGTTTTCGGCGTCTTGATGTTCATTTCACCTTGGGTCATGAACTTCGACGCTCTGCGCGGTGCGTCGTGGACGGCCTGGGTGGTCGGGGTCCTGACCGTCGTGGTCGCGGTGAGTGCGATGCCGGTGATGAGTGCGCGGATGCATCACGGGGGTCACGGCGGCGTAGCTGCCCATTGACAGAGCGGCGTAGCTGCCCATTGACAGAGCGGCGTAGCTGCCCAGTGATGAATGGCTGTATCAGGGCCGGGTCAGGCTTTGATCGCGCCCAACAACCGCCCGGCGTCGAAGGCTTCGGCGCTGGGCGGTAGCGCGCCCGGCCGCCCGCTCACAAAAACCTCGACGGTTCCCGATCCCACGCCCGCGGTGCTGAGCCCGTCGATCCGCCGCAAAGTCTGTCGTGCAACGGCTTCGGCGCTGTCGAACAGTGTGACGCCGGCGGGCAGCCGCGCTGCGATTTCGTCGGCGAGCAGAGGGTAGTGGGTGCACCCGAGGACGACGCCGCTGACGTCGTCCGGGGTACGGGCAACCGCGGAATCGATGGCAGCGAGTGCGGCTGCGCGATCACCGAGATCTATCGAATCGGCCAGGCCGTGGCATGGCACTCCGACCACCTTGGCGCCGTTACCGAACTGCTCGATCAGGTCGGCTTGGTACCGGCTGGCAGTCGTAGCGGCGGTCGCCCAGATCGCCACTGAATCGCACGCGGCGGCAGCGGGCTTGATCGCGGGCACGGTTCCGATGACCGGCACTTGCGGCCCGACGAGCTCGCGGACGTGCGGCAGCGCAGTGACGCTGGCGGTATTGCACGGAAGAACGATGACCTGAGCCCCACAATCGAGGCTCCGCCGCACCGCACCGAGGACCCGGTCGATCACCCAGGGCTCGGGCTTGGGCCCCCAAGGCGCGCCGTCCGGATCCAGGGACAGCACCAGATCGAGATCCGGGCGCAGGCGTCTGAGCCACGCAGAGGTAGGGAGCAGGCCCAGTCCCGAGTCGATGAGTGCAACGATCACCGCACAAATCTATCGCCTCGGAACCGGTCCTGCCTCATCCGTTCAGGCTGGTGTGGACTCCAACACGTCCGAGATGGGCGTGCCGGCCGCGATCTTTGCACGCATCTTCATCACCGCGCCCGCGCTACCTCCGCCGACGACAGCCGCCAACACACCGTCGCGCTCGTAGTAGGCGACGAACTTGCGGCCGTCGTCCTTGACGATGTGAACGGTGTCCGTGGGTGCGACGGTCCCCAAAGCCTGGATCTTGACGTCGTACTGATCACTCCAGAAGTACGGAATCTGCGTCGGCGCATCTGGATCACCCGTTCCGGTGATCGCGCCTGCCAGGATCTTGGCCTGGTCCCCCGCGTTGGTCCAGTGTTCGACACGCTTGCGTCGATCGCCGATCTGCCAGGCCGCAACGTCGCCGACCGCCCAGACGTGTTCGGTGCTGGTGCGGCCGACGCCGTCGCAGAGCACTCCGTTGTCGAGTTCGATCCCCGAACCGTCGAGCCATCCCGTGACAGGCACCGAACCGACTCCGATCGCCACCACGTCGACCGGGATCTCCGAACCGTCGCTCAAGGTCGCGGCGGCAACCGCTCCCTCGCCGGACAGCGAGGTCAAGCCGGTGCCGACGCGGACATCGATGCCCTCGTTCCGGTGCAGACGTTCGACGAGGGCGCCGACGACAGGGCCCAGCACCGATGCCAGCGGTGTCGGTTGGGGCTCGAGCAGGACGACGTCGACGCCGTGAGACTTCATGCTCGCGGCCAGTTCACAGCCGATGAAGCCGGCCCCGACTATCAGCGCGCGCTTGCCGGGAGCCAAGTCGGCACGAAGGGCCAACGCCTCCTCGATGGAGCGCAGAACGTGCACTCCGGACAGCTCCGGAAGGCCGGCGATCCGACGCGGAGTCAGTCCGGTCGCGATGATCAACTCGTCGTAGTCCAGGGTGGATCCGTCGGCGAACGCCACGGACTTCGCAGCAGTGTCCACCGAGGTTGCCGGCGAACCGAGCTTGAGATCGACCTTGTTCTCGACGTAGAACTCGGCCGGGCGCAGCGTCGTCTCGTCTTTGTCACCGCGGATCACTTCCTTCGACAACGGAGGCCTGTCGTAGGGCAGATGCGTTTCCCCACCGGCGAGCGTCAACTCGCCCTCGAAACCCGCTCGTCGTAGTTCCTCGACGGTCCGCAGTCCCGACAAACCTGCACCCACGATCACTATCCGTGCCACCACGTACCACCCTGTCCGACCCACGTCACTTGCAGCGCTCACTATGAACGCCGTCACTATTTTCCTCCGACTCTGCCATACCAATTGCCGGAGTAGGTGTGGTGCATCCCGCATGGCCACCGACCAGTCACTACAGTTGTAAGTACTTCAGACGCACGCACTGACACATGAGCAGGGAGCCCCCATGACCAGCGATTCCAGTGAAAAGAACAGCGTCCGATTCGGCGCCGATGGTGGCGCGGAACTAGTCAGCACCCAAGGCAAGACGATCATCGCCGACGCCGTGGTCGCCAAGATCGCGGGTATCGCGACCCGCGAGATCAACGGCGTGTACGACGTCGGCGGGGGCACAGCGCGTGCGGTGGGGGCACTTCGCGACCGCATTCCGGGCGCCCGCGTCAACCATGCCCAGGGCGTCGCGGTGGAGGTGGGCGAGAAACAAGCCGCCATCGACATCGGCATCGTCGCCGAGTACGGCGTCGCACTCCACGAACTGGCGGTAGGTATCCGCCGAAACGTCATTGCCGCAGTCGAAAGCATGACGGGTCTCGAGGTCACCGAGGTCAACATCACCGTCTTCGACGTCATGCTCTTCGAGGATGCAGAGAGCGGCGGCAGTACCGATCCGGAAGCCAAGCCGAGGGTTCAGTGAGTACCGCCGACGCCGGCCGCGAGATCGACGCGGCCGAGGTTGTCGCCGACGCAGTTCTTGCGATCCCGGAAGTGGCAGATCTGCACGGCGGGCAATTCGGCGAGGTGGGAACCTACCTACCAGGACGCCGAATCACCGGCGTCGTCGTCGACGGAAACTCTTGTGCGGTACACATTTCCGTTCACTATCCGGCCGACGTTCGCAGCGTTGCCGAACGCGTCCGAGCTGTGGTGGCACGGTTGGTCGACGTACCGGTCGACGTCACCGTCGGAGACTTGTCGACAGCGGGGTACCTGCCGGATATCTCCGAGAATGTAGTCACCGAAATTGCACCGAACATTCGAGAAGGGAACTGACATGAACAGCACCACCGTCGGACTGCTGGTCGGTCTGCTCCTCGCGCTCGCCGGAATCATGGGTGGATTCAGCGGATTCGTCTTCGCAGTTCTGCTCGGCGCCGCTGGTATGGCGATCGGAGCACACCGCGACGGACATCTCGATCTGGGCGCGATCCTCCGAAGCCGTGGCCGTGGCTGAGCCGTCCAATCCGAGCGCGGCAGACGATCCCGGCCTGCGCGGCTCGCTGGTCATCAAGGACCGGGCGATGGCCAAGATCGCCACGGCCGCAGCGGTGAACGTCCCGGGGGTGGTCCGCCAGTCCGGAGGCTTGACCCGTCTGACCGGACGTGACCTTCCGCGAGCCGACATCGCGATGGGCAGCGACGCCGTCGCCATCAACCTCTTCCTCGCCGTGTCCTGGCCGTGTTCGGTCACCGAATTGACCGGGCGCGTGCGGGCGGAAGTCGGACGCAGCGTCGAGTCGCTGACCGGCCTGCCCCTCCACGACATGAACGTCATGATCGCGGCAACCGAGGGCACCGACAATTCTTGTGTGTCCGGCGTCGAGATCGCGGAAGACCCTGCACAGGAGGCGCTCTCGGATCCGATTCCACCGCGAGTTCCCTCCGCGAACCCGGCCGCCGCGGTCTCCGCAGTCGTCATCGCCTGCGGCCTACTCGCGCTTGCGTTCGTGGTCTCCCGCGAATGGTTCATCAACCGTGGAACTTTCGAATCGGCACCCTGGATCCGAAACTCCGTGGAATGGACTTCGCGTCTGCACTGGCAACCGTGGCTGCTTCCAGTGGCAATCGCTGCCGTCGTCGCGGGCGTGGTCCTGATAATGTCGGCGATCAAACGCCGCGCTAAAACCCATGTCCCACTGGGGAACCCGAGCGCATCGACGGTATGGATGCGACCGACGGACATCGCACGTCTGTGCAGTAGCCACGCAGCGATCGTTCCCGGCGTCGGCTCGGCCCACACCAGCGTCGACCGCAAACACGTCAAAGTCCACGTCGAATCCAGCGGTGGCGATCGCACCCAACTTGCCGCGGCCGTCGATGCGGCAGTCCGGCCTCACCTCGCGATACTGCAGCAGCCATTGCAACTTTCGGTGGTCGTGAGAGAAGTCGCCGCACGACGAGAAGCTGCAGTACGACGAAAGGACGCCTCGTGAACCGTTGGATCTCCGCGGTCGATCGGACCATCGTCCTCATTGTCGGAATCGCGCTCCTCGCGGCCGGCGCATACGCCATCGCGTGGGACGCGGGTGCCTCGCTGATTCAAACCTGGGTGTCACGACTTGATCGGGAAGTCCTCTTCGGCCTTCCGGAGGAGCCTTGGTGGCACTGGGTACTGTCGGGCACCTTTGTTCTCTGTGTCATCACCGGATTCGGGCTTTTGTACCTGAACCTTCGCCGGCGCCGAACGAGCGCAGTCACATTGCGGCACAACGAATCCGGTACCGACGTCAGCGTGGATCTCGGACCCGTTGCCGACGGTGTAGCTGCCGAACTCGCCCAGCTGAGCGGCGTGCGAAGCACCAGGAGCAAAGCGACAATCGATCGCGGCCTGCCGACGCTGTCGATTGTCGTCACCGCAGACCCGGCGATCGACGTCGCCGGCTTCACCGCTTCGGCCGAACGCATCGCCGGTGCAACCAGGCGAAGCCTCGACGGCTCACCCGTCGCAGTGCAGGTTCTGTTGCATCTCGACCGGGTGGAAGCCACCAAGTAGGTACGAAGCAAACAGACACCAGAATCACAGACCACTTGATCGCAGAAACAGAAAAGGCGCTCACTCCCCGAAGGGAATGAGCGCCTTTTCTAGTGCTGTGAATCAGCTAGCGAGACAAGAGTCTCACTTGATGATCTTGGCAACCTTGCCGGCGCCGACCGTACGGCCACCCTCGCGGATTGCGAAGCGCAGGCCCTCGTCCATGGCGACAGGCTGGATGAGCTTGACGGTCATCTCGGTGTTGTCACCGGGCATAACCATCTCGGTGCCCTCAGGCAGCGTCACGACGCCCGTAACGTCCGTGGTACGGAAGTAGAACTGCGGGCGGTAGTTGTTGAAGAACGGGGTGTGGCGGCCGCCCTCGTCCTTCGACAGGATGTATGCCTGGCCCTCGAACTCCGTGTGGGGAGTCGTGGTGCCCGGCTTGACGACAACCTGTCCACGCTCGACATCTTCGCGCTTGATGCCACGAACGAGCAGTCCGACGTTGTCGCCGGCCTGGCCCGAGTCGAGCAGCTTGCGGAACATTTCGATACCCGTGACGGTGGTCTTGGTGGAGGTCTCCTTGATGCCGACGATCTCCACCTCCTCGTTCACGTTGACCGAGCCGCGCTCGATACGACCGGTGACGACGGTGCCACGACCGGTGATCGTGAAGACGTCCTCGACGGGCATGAGGAAGGGCTTGTCCGTCTCACGGATCGGGTCCGGGATGGACTCGTCGACAGCAGCCATCAGGTCGAGGATGGACTGCGTCCACTTCGGGTCACCCTCGAGTGCCTTGAGTGCCGAGATCGGAATGACGGGGGCTTCCTCGTCGAATTCCTGAGCGGCCAGCAATTCGCGGACCTCCATCTCGACGAGCTCGAGGATCTCTTCGTCGTCAACCATGTCGGCCTTGTTCAGGGCGACGAGGATGTAAGGAACGCCGACCTGGCGAGCGAGCAGGACATGCTCGCGCGTCTGGGGCATCGGGCCGTCGGTAGCTGCGACGACGAGGATTGCGCCGTCCATCTGAGCTGCGCCGGTGATCATGTTCTTGATGTAGTCGGCGTGACCCGGTGCATCGACGTGCGCGTAGTGGCGCTTTTCCGTCTGGTACTCAACATGCGAGATGTTGATCGTGATGCCACGAGCCTTTTCCTCGGGAGCCTTGTCGATCTGATCGAAGGCCGAAGCCTCGTTCAGGTCGGGGAATGCATCCGCGAGAACCTTGGTGATGGCCGCCGTCGTCGTGGTCTTGCCGTGGTCGACGTGACCAATGGTGCCGATGTTCACGTGCGGCTTCGTCCGCTCGAACTTCGCCTTCGCCACTTTGTGTCCTCCTGGACTGTTATTGCTTGCCGTATGCAGCAGTGCGGTTGGTTGTTACTTGGTCGTGCTTCGTGCCGGAAGAAACCGAGGTCACTTGCCGGCGCGGGCTGGGGAGCTCGCTGTGCTTACTCGCCCGTCGCCTTGGCGATGATTTCCTTCGCAACGCTCGCGGGGACCTCTGCGTAGGAATCGAACACCATGGAGAAGTTCGCGCGACCCTGGGTCCTGGACCGCAGGTCACCGATGTAGCCGAACATCTCCGAGAGCGGAACCTGCGCCTTGACGACACGGGCACCACTGCGTTCCTCCATGGCCTGGATCTGGCCACGGCGGGAGTTGAGGTCGCCGATCACGTCGCCCATGTAATCCTCGGGCGTAGTGACCTCGACAGCCATGATGGGTTCGAGGATGACGGGGCCGGCCTTGCGGGCGGCTTCCTTCAGTGCCTGCGAACCGGCAACCTTGAACGCCATTTCCGAGGAGTCGACGTCGTGGTAAGCACCATCGAGCAGCGACAGCTTCAGGTTCACGAGCGGGTAGCCGGCGAGAACACCGTACTGCATCGCGTCCTGCGCACCGGCATCCACGGAGGGGATGTACTCGCGCGGGATACGTCCGCCGGAGACCTTGTTCTCGAACTCGTAGGTAGCACCGTCTTCGCCCACGAAAGGCTCCAGAGCGATGATGACCTTTGCGAACTGGCCCGAGCCACCCGTCTGCTTCTTGTGGGTGTAGTCGTGCTTCTCGACCTTCTTGGTGATGGTCTCGCGGTAGGCGACCTGCGGCTTGCCCACGTTGGCCTCGACCTTGAACTCGCGACGCATGCGGTCGACGAGGATGTCGAGGTGGAGCTCGCCCATGCCGCCGATGACAGTCTGACCGGTCTCGTCGTCGAGTTCGACCGAGAAGGTCGGATCCTCTTCGGCGAGCTTCTGGATGGCGACACCCAGCTTTTCCTGGTCGGACTTGGTCTTGGGCTCGATGGAGACCTGGATGACCGGCGCCGGGAACGACATCGACTCGAGGACGATGGGGTTCGCCTGATCGCACAGGGTGTCACCGGTGGTGGTGTCCTTGAGACCGATCATGGCGTAGATGTGGCCGGCTACGGCCTCGTCTACCGGGTTCTCCTTGTTGGCGTGCATCTGGAAGAGCTTTCCGATGCGCTCCTTCTTGCCCTTGGTCGCGTTGAGCACTTGCTGACCCGGGTCGAGACGGCCGGAGTACACACGAACGAAGGTCAGCTTGCCGAAGAACGGGTGAGCCGCAATCTTGAAGGCAAGGGCCGCGAACGGCTCGTCCTTGCTCGGCTTGCGAGTGATCTCTACTTCTTCGTCACCGAGCTTGTGGCCGACGACCTCGCCGATGTCCAGCGGGTTCGGCAGGTAATCGATGACTGCGTCGAGCATGGGCTGAACGCCCTTGTTCTTGAACGCGGAGCCACAGATGACCGGGTACAGCTCGGAAGCGACCGTCATCTTGCGGATGGCGCCCTTGATTTCCTCGACCGTGAGCTCTTCGCCGCCGAAGTACTTCTCCATGAGAGCTTCGTCGGACTCGGCAACGGTTTCGAGCAGCTTCTCGCGGTACTCTGCAGCCTTCTCGACGAGGTCCTCAGGGATCTCTTCGATGGTCGGCAGTGCACCGGTCGGAACCACGCCGCGCCAGGTGATGGCACGCATCTCGACCAGGTCGACGACGCCGTCGAAGTCGTCCTCAGCGCCGATGGGCAGCTGGAGAACGAGCGGCTTCGCGCCGAGACGGTCGATGATGGTCTGGACTGTGAAGTAGAAGTCCGCGCCCATCTTGTCCATCTTGTTGACGAAGCAGATGCGCGGAACGTCGTACTTGGCAGCCTGACGCCAAACCTGCTCGGACTGCGGCTCGACACCTTCCTTACCGTCGAAGACAGCAACTGCGCCGTCGAGCACGCGCAGCGACCGCTCCACCTCGACCGTGAAGTCGACGTGGCCGGGGGTGTCGATGATGTTGATCTGGTTGTTGTTCCAGAAGCAAGTCACGGCGGCAGACGTGATCGTGATGCCGCGTTCCTTCTCCTGCTCCATCCAGTCCGTCGTCGACGCACCGTCGTGCGTCTCACCGATCTTGTAATTGACACCGGTGTAGAACAGGATGCGCTCGGTGGTGGTGGTCTTGCCGGCATCGATGTGCGCCATGATGCCGATGTTGCGGACCTTGTTCAGGTCAGTCAGCACTTCCTGTGCCACAGGTTTCTTCCCCGCTCGTTGCTTGGTTTTCGGGTGTCGGCCGTATCCGGTGTGTTCCACCGTCAAGGCCATGGTCTTTCAATTATGTCTCTGCCGAGGCGAACCTGGCCACCTGCGTCCGGAAACCGGCCAGATGATCAGGTCGCCAACGGCGACAAGCGTCGGAGCTCTACCCGATGGCAGTTGCTCCGACGCTTTACATCACCAGCGGTAGTGGGCGAATGCCTTGTTGGCTTCGGCCATCTTGTGAGTGTCTTCGCGACGCTTCACAGCTGCACCGAGGCCGTTGCTGGCATCGAGGAGCTCGTTGGCGAGACGCTCGACCATGGTCTTCTCACGACGTGCACGCGAGAAGGTCACCAGCCAGCGCAGTGCCAGCGTGGTGGAACGACCGGGACGAACCTCGACCGGCACCTGGTAGGTAGCGCCACCGACGCGGCGGCTACGAACCTCGAGTGCAGGCTTGACGTTGTCCAGGGCGCGCTTGAGGGTGACGACCGGATCGGTGCCGGTCTTCTCGCGTGCCTGCTCGAGAGCCTGGTACACGATTCGCTCTGCGGTGGACTTCTTGCCGTCCATCAGGATCTTGTTGACGAGCTGCGTCACCAACGGGGAACCGTAAACCGGGTCGTTGATGAGCGGGCGCTTCGGAGCGGGGCCCTTACGTGGCATTAGCTCTTCTCCTTCTTGGCGCCGTAGCGGCTGCGTGCCTGCTTGCGACCCTTGACACCCTGGGTGTCGAGGGAGCCGCGGATGATCTTGTAGCGGACACCCGGGAGGTCCTTCACACGACCGCCACGGACGAGCACCATGGAGTGCTCCTGAAGGTTGTGACCTTCGCCGGGGATGTACGCGGTGACCTCGACCGAAGTCGTGAGGCGGACACGTGCGACCTTACGGAGCGCGGAGTTCGGCTTCTTGGGGGTGGTGGTGTACACGCGAGTGCACACGCCACGACGCTGCGGGCTGCCCTTGAGGGCTGCCGTCTTGACCTTGGCGGTCTTGTCGCGGCGACCCTTGCGGACCAGCTGGTTGATGGTTGGCATTTACCGGCTTTCTTGTGACGAACAGACTGCTCGAGCGAACTCGGGCCGTTCGAAAACGTGGCTGTTCTGAAATTAGGGATCTAGCAGTTGGAGCAAGAGAGCTACTGCTCCTCACCCACCTCAGAGTCTGTACTCAGCGCTTTCGCGCCTTGCACCACCCCCGAGGTCGGGCGTGTCGCATACCCCCACACAGGCAGCCGGATGCTCGTTCATCAGCAAATTCTGCTCGAACGCGCGCACGGCAATACCTAGCTAGGCACACAGATCGGCCCGGGCATGCCGGACACGACCCATAACGATACCTGTCGGCGCGCCACAAGGTCAAAGCGAGGCCACGGTGATAGTGACCTCATGCTCTGACCAGACACTCTGGCCGCATGCGCAGACCGCGCAGTCAGACCGACCTCGCTCAGATGCTCCGGTTCAACGTCAACCCGCCGAGCTTCGCCGCCGCCTCGCACGGATCCGCTCCGCCTCGAGGCTCGGTAACCCACCACCCGAACACTCCCCCGGCCGGTGCGCTTGCGCTCACCCCGCAACTCAGCGGATCGGCCGGCTGGCGAACCTGGTACCCGGCACTGCCGTTGATGTCGATCTTCGCCACCACGTATCCCAGATGTTCGAAAGCAGCGCGCTCGTGATCGAGGGTGCCCGTCTCGAACCAGTTGAAGGTGATCTTGATCGGACCCGCGGCCCCGATGCCGTCCCAACGGCAGATAGCGCCGAAGAACCCACGCCCGACGGCGTCGGCACCCACGGCGCCGGCGATCTGCTCGTCGGTGACCGCTTCGCATTCTTGGAGGACGTTCGCGAATTCCTGGCTGTCACTACCGCGGTAGCTGCCCTCCGCGCGGGGAGTCCCGGTGACCACCGAGCCGCATCCTGTGAGTAGAACCATCGACCCTGCCAGGGTGAGACCGACCCTTACGCGCTTCAGTCTGCCCTCGAACTTCACTGTGCCCTCGAAACTGTTTTTTCCATCAGATCCCGTGCCACCGTGCATGGATCCGCGGTCGGAGGCAGCAAGCCGTAGGTGATCGACCAGTGCACGAAGTCTCCGCCGAACGCGATACCCAACTCGCACAAAGAACCCGCCGTGGACGCGATGAAGCCCTGGCGGCCACCGATCGTGATGTCGTCTGCGGGACGTCCGAGCAGGTCGGACCCCGCCCGTTCGCGGCCGATCGGACTTCCGCGGTACCAGGAGAAACTGACGCTCGGGCCATTCGAACCGGCGACCTCCCACTGGCAACCGACGCCGTTGCGCGTCGTCGTCGCAAAAGTGCCGAGATTGAAGGCGTTGACAACTTCTTCGTCGGTCACCGAGCCGCATTCGGCGAACATCGGACCGGGATCGGTGGGTGCGAGCACCGGCGAACTGGTGCCGTCGCCCGGTCGGTCGGCGGGCCCGTCGTCGGAGGTGCAGCCGACAACCGCCGAGAGCACGGCAGCCGAGACCAAGACCGAAGTCCCGATCGAAGTGAGAGTGCGTGCGGCCATGGAGCCGACTGTACTTCTCGGTGGCCCCCGACACACGCCTCGCGCATCGGTGGCAGTCGCGCCGCTACCGATTCAGGGCGCTGTGACCGGTACCCGAACCAGCGTGGAATCCAATTGCGCCGCCCACTGTTTGACCACCTCGGTGCGTCGGCGCGAGTCGTCGGTGAGTACGTCTGCCAGACCCAACCCACGGGCCAGGTCCAGTGTCGCCTGTACCAAGCGGTGCGTCACAGGATCGGAGTCGTCGACACCCAGACTCTCGATGGCCATCCGGTGTGCGATGCGCCCGAACCGTTCCTCGAGGGGTAGTACGCGGGCACGCAGGTCGGGGTCGGAGGCGGCGGCCGTCCACACCTGCAATGCTGCCTTGAAAAGGGTCCCGGTGTAGTACTCGACCAGCCGCGAAATGATCGCCTCGGTACGTCCGGCACCCACCGGAAGGTCGGTCGATTCCTTTCGTGCCTGATCCATCCGGGCGTCGAACATCACCTCGAGCGCCGCGGTGATGAGGTCCTCTCGCGTCGGGAAGTGGTGCTGCATCGCACCTCTGGACACCCCGGCACGCTGCGCGACGACGCTCATCGTCGTCGCGCTCCACCCGAGTTCGGCGAGACACTCCACCGTCACTTCGAGCAGGTGGGAGCGCGTGACTCGACTTCGGTCCTGCTTGGGTTCCCGAGTCATCGCGCCGCCATCCCTTCTACTCCTGTGTTCCAGTACGCATGCTCTATTGCGCCCAGGCCGCCGGACGCTTCTGCAAGAAAGACATCATGCCCTCACGAGCCTCGTCAGAGGAAAACAGCCGTGCCGACTGCGCGATCATCTCCTCGCCGTCGCGGTCGAATCCGGCCAGGACCGAACGCGTCGTGATCCACTTCGATTCGGCCAGCCCCTGCGGTGAACATTGGCGCAAGGTGCCGAGCAGTTCGGTAATCGACTCTCCCGTGTCCTGCGACGCAGAGGTGACCAGTCCGATCGATTCGGCCTCGTGCTGGCCGAACTTCTCTCCGGTGAGCAGGTAGCGGCTCGCAGATCGCTGGTCGAGCCTCGGCAGGACCGTGAGCGAAATGATGGATGCTGCCAAACCCAATCGTGATTCCGTCACCGCGAAGGTGCTCGCCGGTCCGGCGACGACGATGTCGCACGCCCCGACAAGACCCATACCCCCGGCCCGGACGTGACCGTCTATCCGCCCGATCACCGGCTTGGGCAGCTCGAGAATGCTGCGCAAGAGCGTCAGCATCCCCCGGCCGCGCTCCTTGACGGCGTCCTCCGGTGACGCGGACGACCCCGAAGCCTCACTGAGATCGGCTCCCGCACAGAATGTTCCACCGGTGTGGGTGAGCACTACCGCTCGAACCGCTGGATCGACAGCCGCCGACGTCAACCCCGCCTGCAACTCCGTGACCAACCGCGTCGAAATCGCGTTGCGGTTGTGGGGTGAGTCGAGGGTGATCGTGGCAGCACCGCCCGATACTTCGTACCGTACGTATGGCTTGTCCTGATCCGTCATGGGCCTCCCCTTCTAGTAAGACCGCGGGAGACCGAGGGAATGCTGCGAGACGAAGTTGAGGATCATCTCGCGACTGACCGGGGCAACGCGGGCGATACGTGCCGCGCCGAGCATGGCAACCAATCCGTATTCCTTCGTCAGACCGGCACCGCCGTGCGTCTGAATCGCCTGATCGAGTGCCTTGATGCTGGCCTCGGCGGCCGCGTACTTCGCCATGTTCGCGGCCTCGGCAGCACCGAAATCGTCACCGCTGTCGTAGAGCACCGCAGCCTTCTGCATCATCAGTTTGGCGAGCTCGAGTTCGATCTTCACCTGCGCGAGAGGATGCGAAATGCCCTGGTGCGCACCGATCGGCGTCTTCCACACCGTTCGCTCGTTGGCGAATTTCACCGCAGCGTTGAGGGCGTAGCGGCCCATGCCGATCGCCATCGACGCACCCAGAATGCGCTCCGGATTGAGGCCGGCGAACAACTGCATCAAAGCGGCATCAGCTTCGCCGACCAGAGCGTCGGCCGGCAGGCGCACATCGTCGAGGAACAAGATGAACTGGTGGTCCGGTTCGATGATGTCCATCTCCATCTGCGTCGCCGCGAATCCGGGAGAATCCGTGGGGACGATGAACAGAGCGGGCTTGAGCTTGCCGGTCTTGGAGTCCTCGGTGCGCGCAACGATGAGAACCGCATCAGCCTGATCGACACCCGAGATGTAAATCTTGTTCCCGCTCAGGATCCAGTCTTCTCCGTCACGCCGAGCAGTCGTCGTGATCTGATGCGAGTTGGAACCAGCGTCCGCCTCGGTGATTCCGAACGCCATGATCTTGGAGCCGTCGGCGAGGCTGGGTAGCCATTGCTGCTTCTGCTCCGCCGTGCCGTACTTGCCGATGATGGTGCCGCAGATGGCCGGCGAGACGACAACCAGGAGCAGACCGGCACCCTGTGCCGCCAATTCCTCCTGCACCAGCGCGAGTTCGTAGATACCCGCACCGCCGCCGCCGTATTCCTCCGGCAGGTTGACACCCAGGAATCCGAGTTTGCCCGCCTCGTTCCACAATTCCGTGAGCGGCTCACCCTTGCGTGCTTTGGGCAACACGTAGTCGACGTAGTTGAAGCGCTCACCCAGTTTGGAAACGGATGCCCGCAGTTCCTTCTGCTCTTCGGTTTCGATGAAACTCATCATGCTTCCTCTTCTGTAGCGGGTTCTTCTACACGTGCGAGTACCGATCCGACCTCGACCTGCTGGCCGACGGCGACCGGAAGTTCCACCAGGACACCGGCAGTCGGCGCGGTGACGGTGTGTTCCATCTTCATGGCCTCGAGCCACAGAATCGGCTGGCCTGCAGTGACAGTGTCACCGAGTGCGGCGCCGAGGCGGATAACCGAGCCCGGCATCGGAGCGAGCAACGAACCGGCAGCGACCTCCGCCGACGGATCCACGAAGCGCGGTGCTGCCGTCAAGGCGACAGGTCCGAGCGAGGATTCGACAAAAATCTC
Organism: Rhodococcus sp. IEGM 1409; assembly: GCF_030056735.1. Taxonomy (GTDB): domain Bacteria; phylum Actinomycetota; class Actinomycetes; order Mycobacteriales; family Mycobacteriaceae; genus Rhodococcus_F. The sequence goes on along the minus strand of NZ_JASHKN010000005.1, from coordinate 238,237 downwards.
ACTCCCGTAGGCTGCCACGTCGAACGAACGCCGAACTCCGCTCTGCTCGAGCACTACCCGGGCCGCAGTTGCCGATACCAGACTCACGTCGTCGAAGCCTTCTGCACTCAGGCTGCCGCTTCGGCTCAGGGAGTAGCGGACGTCGTAGTCGCCCGACGCAGTGGAGTAACTCTTGCTCTGCGGCTGCGACGGTAGGTTGCGCCACCCGCTGGGCAAGCGGCCGATGACGCGGGCCGACGCCCGGTTGTGCGCGGCATCGGCAAGTGCCGCCGCCAGCGCCGAGATCCTTTCGGCGTCGGTGTCGGCCAGAGGCGTGGACAGCTTCTCGAGATCATGAGTCACGAAGAAGGCCGTGTCGGTATCTCCGGCAATGAAGGCCGGGTGAGCCAGGACGTTGACGAGCAGGTCGCGGTTGGTGCGCAAGCCGTGAATCCTGGTGCGCGCCAGCGTCGATGCGAGCAGTCGCGCAGCTGCCGTTCGCGTCGGCGCATAAGAGATGACCTTGGCCAGCATCGGGTCGTAATGGACGCCGACAACACTGCCGTCGACGACGCCCGAATCGAGGCGAACACCCTGCTCACGCAGAACACTGAATTCTGCCACGTCACCGGGCAACTCGATGTGGTGAACGGTACCGCTCTGCGGCTGCCAGTTCTTGGCGGGATCTTCGGCGTACAGACGCACCTCGATCGAATGCCCGCGGATCTGCGGCTGTTCGCCTGGGAGCGCGTCACCCGAAGCGACCCGCAATTGCAGCTCCACCAAATCGAGTCCGGTGGTGCATTCGGTGACCGGGTGCTCCACCTGCAAACGGGTGTTCATCTCGAGGAAGAAGAAGTCGCCCTTTTCGTCGGCGAGGAATTCGACGGTTCCCGCGCCTTCGTAGCCGATGGCGTTGGCGGCGAGTCGTGAGGCGTCGAAAAGCTTGTCGCGCATCGCTGGGATGCGTTGCACGAGCGGCGACGGTGCTTCTTCGACGACCTTCTGGTGCCGACGCTGGATCGAGCACTCGCGCTCCCCCACCGCCCACACGCCGCCGTGTCGGTCGGCCATGACCTGAACCTCGATGTGCCGACCGGTCTCGAGGTAGCGCTCGCAGAAAACCGTCGGGTCGCCGAATGCGGACTGCGCCTCACGCCGAGCTGCTTCCAGTTCGCCGTCCAGCGCCGACAATTCACGAACGACACGCATTCCGCGTCCACCGCCACCGGCCGACGCCTTGATGAGCACCGGCAGATGAGCCTCGGTCACCGCGGCGGGATCGAGTTCGGAAAGCACCGGCACTCCGGCGGCGTCCATGATCTTCTTGGACTCGACCTTCGAACCCATGAGCTCGATGGATTCGACGGGCGGGCCGATCCACGTCAGCCCCGCATCGATGACGCTGCGCGCGAACTCCGCATTCTCGGAGAGGAATCCGTATCCGGGGTGAATCGCGTCGGCGCCCGAAGCCTTTGCTGCGGCGATGATGAGCTCACCCCGCAGGTATGTCTCGGCAGGCGTGTTACCCGGCAGCCGAACCGAAGCGTCGGCTTCGACGACGTGCGGGCTGTCGGCATCTGCGTCGGAAAATACCGCTACCGTGCCGATTCCGTTCTTGCGGCAGGTTGCAAAGACACGGCGGGCGATTTCGCCACGATTGGCGACCAGTACTGAAGTGATTGTCACGGCGTGCCTCACATACGGAAGACGCCGAAGTTCTCGGTGCCTTCGATCGGGGCGGTGGCAATGGCCGACAGGCACATTCCCACCACGGTGCGGGTGTCTCGGGGATCGATGACGCCGTCGTCGTAGAGACGCCCGGACAAAAACATCGGAAGTGACTCGGCCTCGATCTGGTTCTCGATCATCGCGCGCATGCCGGCATCAGCCTGCTCGTCGAAGACCTGGCCGCGCGCCTCGGCGGCAGCGCGTCCCACGATGGAGATGACGCCGGCGAGTTGCGCACCGCCCATGACGGCGGACTTGGAACTGGGCCAGGCGAAGAGGAATCGCGGATCGAACGCGCGCCCGCACATGCCGTAGTGACCAGCGCCGTACGACGCTCCGAGCAGGATGGAGATGTGCGGAACTTTGGAGTTGGCAACCGCATTGATCATCATCGATCCGTGCTTGATCATGCCGCCCTCCTCGTATTCCTTGCCCACCATGTAGCCGGTGGTGTTGTGCAGGAACAGCAACGGCGTGTTGGAGCGGTTGGCCAGCTGGATGAACTGTGTGGCCTTCTGGGATTCCTCACTGAAGAGAACTCCACGGGCGTTCGCCAGGATGCCGATCGGGTAGCCGTTCAGCTCCGCCCAGCCGGTCACGAGAGACGACCCGTAGAGCGGCTTGAACTCGTCGAAGTCGGAACCGTCGACGATGCGGGCGATGACCTCACGCGGATCGAAAGGGATCTTCAGGTCGGCGGGAACGATGCCGAGCAACTCTTCCGGATCCTCGAGCGGTTCGATGATCTCGGCGCGAGGCGCCGGCCCCTTCTTGGTCCAGTTGAGTCGCTTGACGATCGAGCGCCCGATGCGGATCGCGTCCTGCTCGTCGGCGGCGAAGTAGTCGGCCAGTCCGGACTTGCGGGCGTGCATTTCGGCGCCGCCGAGTGCCTCGTCGTCGGATTCCTCTCCGGTGGCCATCTTGACCAACGGCGGGCCCGCGAGAAACACCTTGGAGCGTTCCTTGATCATCACGACGTGGTCGGACATGCCGGGAATGTACGCGCCGCCGGCCGTCGAGTTGCCGAAGACCAGTGCGATGGTGGGGATTCCGGCGGCGGAGAGCTGCGTGAGGTCACGGAACATACGCCCGCCCGGGATGAACACCTCCTTCTGCGTCGGCAAATCTGCGCCGCCGGACTCGACCAGGGAGATCACCGGAAGGCGGTTCTGCATGGCGATGTCGTTGGCGCGAAAACCCTTACGAAGCGTCCACGGGTTACTGGTGCCGCCGCGCACGGTCGGATCATTGGCAACGATCAGGCATTCGACTCCTTCGACGACGCCGATACCGACCACCGTGCTGGCGCCGACCTGGAAATCGCTTCCCCAGGCGGCGAGGGGGCACACCTCGAGGAACGGTGAATCCTGATCGAGGAGAAGCTCGATCCGCTCACGAGCCAGGAGCTTTCCCCGCTTGTGGTGCCGCTCGGTGTACTTCTCACCGCCGCCCGCCAGCGCCTTGGCGTGCTCGACCTCGATCTCGGCGAGCTTGGTGTTCATGGTCGAGGTTGCGGTCTTGTACACCTCGGAATTGGTGTCCAGAGTGGACCGGATGACACTCATGACTGATACCCCAATCGCTTGGCTGCGAGGCCGGTGAGGATTTCGGTGGTACCGCCACCGATTCCCAGAATTCGCATGTCCCGGTACTGCCTCTCCACTTCACTTTCCTGCATGTACCCGAGGCCACCGAACAGCTGAACGGCTTGGTTGGCAACCCATTCACCCGTTTCGACGGCCGTGTTCTTCGCGAAGCACACCTCGGCGATCAGATCTCCGTCACCGGCCATGTACCGCTCGATCACCGAGTGCGTGTACACCTTGGCCACATCGATCTTGCGGGCCATCTCGGTGACGGTGTTCTGCACTGCCTGGCGGCTGATCAGTGGGCGGCCGAACGTCTCACGGGCGCGGCACCATTCGAGGGTCAATTCCAGGCATCGCTCCGCGCTGGCATACGCCTGCGCAGCGAGGGCGACACGCTCGGAGACGAATGCCTGCGCGATCTGCGCGAAGCCGCTGTTCTCTGCCCCCACCAGATTCTCCACCGGAACCCGGGCGTCGACAAAGGACAGCTCCGCGGTATCGGACGCGCGCCACCCCATCTTCTCGAGCTTGCGTGACACCGTGAATCCCGGTGTGCCCTTCTCGATCACGAGTAGTGAGACGCCACCAGCTCCGGAGCCGCCGGTGCGCACTGCGGTGACGACGAAGTCGGCGCGAACCCCGGAGGTGATGAACGTCTTGGCGCCGTTGACGATGTAATGGTCGCCGTCGCGCTTGGCTGTGGTTGTCAGGTGTCCGACGTCGCTGCCGCCGCCCGGTTCGGTGATGGCGAGCGAGCCGATCTTGTCTCCGCGCAGGGTCGGCTTGACCCACTTCTCGATCTGGGCATCGTCGCCGGCGGCAATCAGGTGCGGTACGGCGATACCGCAGGTGAACAGCGAGGCGAACAATCCGCCAGACGCACCTGCCTGGTGCATCTCCTCACAGATCACGATGGAGTCGACGGCGTCGCCGCCTTCACCGCCTGCCGATTCTGGAGCACTGGCCCCGAGGAGCCCCAGAGCGCCTGCCTTGCGGTGCAATTCGCGCGGGATCTCACCGTCACGCTCCCACTGCGTCAGGTGGGGCAAAATCTCCTGGTTCACGAATCCGCGTACGGTCTCGCGAAGCGCAAGCCTTTCCGGTGTGGTCCACACGGTCACCGTGAATCCTCTTTCTCGTCAGTTGTGGGGAGTAGCGAAATCGGGATGTCGATGTGGCGCGAGCGCAGCCATTCGCCAATCCCCTTGGCTTGCGGATCGAACCGCGCCTGCGAGGCCACACCCTGACCGAGGATTCCCTCGATCACGAAGTTGACGGCACGAAGGTGCGGAAGCTGGTAGCGAGTGACGGTCAACTCTGCCGCTTCGGGCAGTAGTTCCTTGAGCTTTTCGACGGTGAGGGTGTGCGCCAACCACTTCCACTGATCGTCCGTGCGAACCCAGACGCCGACGTTGGCGTTTCCACCCTTGTCGCCGCTGCGAGCGCCGGCGACCGTGCCGAGCGGCACCGAGAGCGAAGACTGAGGCGGCAAGGGCTCCGGACGCTCGGGTTCGTCAACGGGTTCGAGGTCCTGCGTCAGCGTCGACGGAGCGATGTCCACACGAGTGCCGTCGGGAAGCACGGCGACGTGAGGCACCGATCCCGCGTCGACGTAGCCGGGGGTGAAGACTCCGTACGGTTGGCCGTTGCTCGGCGGAGCAGTCAGCGAGAAGCCTGGGTAGCTGGCGAGTGCCATTTCCACCGCAACCGCGGAGAAGGGGCGACCGATCACCTTGGGATCGGAATCGCGAACCACGCAGCGCAGCAACGCACTTGCAGTTTCTTCGGTTTCGGAATCCGGATGATCCGTGCGAGCGAGGGTCCAGACCAGTTCGGCCGGCTTCTTCGTGAGCCAGGATTCGAGTTGGCTCTTTGCCAGATCTGCCTTGGCCTCGATGTCGAGACCGGTGAGAATGAACGTGGCCTCGTTGCGGAACCCGGCCAGTGTGTTCAGCGAGACCTTGTACTGCGGCGGCGGAGCCTCGCCTGTGACGCCGCTGATCAGCACCCGATCCGGGCCTTTTTGGGTGAGCACCGCGTTGTCGATGCGTGTGGTCACGTCCGGGCCCGCGTAGCGTCCGCCCGTGATCTCGTACAACAGCTGCGCCGTCACGGTGCCGACGCTCACCTCGCCGTCCGTTCCGACATGCTTGGTGATGACGGACGATCCGTCTGCGTTGATCTCGGCGATCGGGAAGCCAGGGCGGCCCAGATTCGGAATCTCGGTGAAGAACGCGTAGTTGCCGCCGGTGGCCTGGGTGCCGCACTCGATGACGTGGCCCGCCGCGACAGCACCGGCCAACTGATCGAAATCATCGCGCTTCCAACCGAAGTGATGAGCGGCCGGACCGACGATCACCGAAGCATCGGTGACACGTCCGGTGACCACGACATCGGCGTCGGCCGACAATGCTTCGACTATGCCCCAGGCGCCGAGGTACGCATTGGCCGTCAGCGGGGAACCGAGTCCGAGTTCGTCAGCACGGGAGACCAGATCGTCCCCCTCGACGTGGGCGATCTTCGCATTCAAACCCAGCTTGGTGTTGACCTCACGCAGCGCATCGGCCAGCCCGGCCGGGTTGAGACCGCCGGCGTTCGCAACGATCTTCACGCCCTTGTCGAGCGCGAGGCCGAGGGTGTCCTCCACCTGCCGCAGAAAGGTCTTCGCATAGCCGAGCGACGGGTCCTTCATCCGGTCGCGGCCGAGGATCAACATCGTCAGTTCGGCAAGGTAGTCGCCGGTCAGGTAGTCGAGTTCTCCGCCCTCGAGCATCTCGCGCATCGCCGAGACGCGGTCGCCGTAGAAGCCGGAGCAGTTGCCGATCCGTACCGAACTCATTTGTCCACCTTTGCTTCTCGTCCCTCGCCGCTGAATCCGATGGCGGCTCGTCCCTCGCCGCTGGGTCCCGCAAATGCCTGCGCGAACCCAAGCCACTCGTCCGCGTCGGCACCAACGGCGACCAGATCGAGATCGGCGCGATTGGCGCGCTGAGTGACCAGCAAGCAGAAGTCCAACGCAGGCCCGGTCACCTTCTGCGTCGCATCTCCCGGCCCCCAGGTCCAGATCGAACCGTCGGGCGCCGTCAACTCCACCCGGAAATCCTCGGCGGGCGGCATCTTCTCGTTGACCGAGTACGCAAAGTTTCGCGTGCGGACACCCAGATGAGCGATGTTCTTGATGCGCGACGTCGGAACTCGTTCGGCACCAAGAGCGTCGGCGACGTCCTGTCCGTGTGCCCACGTCTCCATCAACCGCGCGGTTGCCATGGAGACACCGCCCATGGGCGGGCCGTACCAGGGGAACTTGGTACCGGCCGGGGCAGCGGTGAGCGCCTCGACCAGAGCAATTCGCCCCGCTCGCCAATCGGCGAGCAACTCTGCGGGCGGCCGGGCCGCCTGCTCGGCCGCCCCGTCGTCGACAAACCCCGCCGGATTCACGAACGCCGCCTTCAACTGCTCCGCGAACCCGTCCGGGTCGGTGATCGCCAGGATCGCTGCACTGTCCGTCCAGTGCAGGTGCCCGATCTGATGGGCAACGGTCCACCCTTCCGCAGGCGTCGTTGTCGCCCACTTCTCCTCGGGCAGATCCGCAACCAGGGCGTCGAGGCTCTCGCCCTCGGCCCGCAGGTCATCGATGAACGTCTGAAGTTCGGCCATGCGACCAGCATCACACTCGTGCCTAGAAAAATCAAGCACGAATGATTGTTATTGCGAAATCTTGTGGTGAGAGACTGAGCGCAACCGATCACCGACCCTGCATCATCGATCAAACAGGAGCACCCATGAGCGACGCCGTACTCATCTCACGAACCGGCGACGTGGTCACCTGGACCCTCAATCGCCCGGATACCCGCAACGCCATCTCCGAGATCGACATGATCGAGGCCCTCGAAGACGCGGTCACCGCGGTCAACCGAGATCAGAGCGTGCGCGCGGTCATCCTCACAGGAGCCGGCTCGGCCTTCTCCTCCGGCGGCAACGTCAAACACATGCGAGACAAGGAAGGCATGTTCGGCGGCGCTCCCGGCGAGATCCGCCAGGGTTACCGGCACGGGATCCAGCGCATTCCACTCGCGCTGTACACGTGTGAGGTGCCGACCATCGCAGCCGTCAACGGCCCCGCCATCGGAGCGGGCTGCGACCTCTCGCTCATGTGCGACCTCCGCATCGCGTCGACGGCGGCGGTCTTCGCCGAGAGCTTCGTCAAGGTGGGACTCATCCCGGGCGACGGCGGAGCCTGGCTGCTCCCCCGCGCGATCGGCAACGCCCGCGCCGCCGAGATGGCGTTCACCGGCGAGCCGATCGACGCGACCAAGGCACTCGACTGGGGGCTGATCTCGCAGGTCACCGAACCCGAAGAATTGCTCTCCGCCGCGCACGCCTTGGCAGCGCGAGTAGCGGCCAATCCCCCGCAGGTGCTCCGCATGACCAAGAAACTGCTCCGTGAGGGCCAGCACCAAAGCCTCGAGAGTCTGCTCGAACTCTCGGCCGCCATGCAGTCGATCGCCCATCACACTCGCGATCACCACGAAGCCGTCGCCGCGATGCTCGAACGTCGTGGTCCTGAGTTCACCGGAGAATGAAGGCCGGCAGTCAGCTACTGCCGGTCGGCGCAGTCCTCACCTCGATACTTTCGCTCCAGTTCGGAGCGGCATTCGCGACCACACTGTTCTCGCAGATCGGGCCGGCCGGAGCCACGACGCTGCGGCTGACGATCGCCGCGATCATCCTCGGCGTCATCGTGCGCCCGAGATGGAGCAGGTGGTCGAACCGGCAGCGCAAAGGCATCTTCGCGTTGGGTATCGCGCTGGCCGTCATGAACGGTGCCTTTTACCTCGCCCTCGACACGGTGCCCATCGGCACCGCAGTCACCATCGAGTTCCTCGGACCGTTGACGCTGGCCGCAGTGCTCTCCCGTCGGTGGGCCGACGGAGCGTGGGTGCTGCTCGCCTTCGGCGGAGTGTTGCTGCTCGGGTTGGGAGATCACGGCGAATCCGGATTGGACCCGGTCGGGATGATGTTCGCGTTGATCGCCGCTGCTGCGTGGGCCGGCTACATCGTGGCCGGTTCACATCTCGCTTCGACCCTCCCGAGCGCCGACGGGTTGGCGGGTGCAAGCATCGTCGCGGCGGTATTGACGCTGCCCTTCGGCATCGTCTCGGGCGGAAGTGAACTGCTGGATCCGAAAATGCTCGCTGCCGGCGCAGCCGTCGCCATCCTCTCGTCCGTCATCCCCTACAGCCTGGAGATGTGGGCCCTGCGCTCGCTGGCCAAGAAGGTCTTTGCCGTCCTCATCGCCCTCGAACCCGCTGCGGCTGCACTGGCCGGAGTTCTCGTGATCGGGCAAACGCTCGACGCTTTCACACTTGTCGCCATCGGACTGGTGGTGACTGCGGGCGTCGGGACTGTTGTCATGAATCGAAAGTCCACGCCGAAATAGTCCAGGTACCGTCAGAGCACGTCATTCCAACGCACAGGAGAACCATGACCAACCCGATCATCGCCACCGTTCTCGGACGCACCCCGCAGATCGACGAGAGCGCGTTCATCGCACCCAACGCCACCGTTGTCGGCGCGGTGACCATCGCTGCGGGCGCCAGCATCTGGTACGGCGCAGTCCTGCGCGGCGACGCCGAGTCGATTTCCATCGGGGCGGACACCAACATTCAGGACAACTGCACGGTTCACGCCGACCCGACGTTCCCCGCGATACTGGGCGAACGAATCTCGGTCGGCCACAACGCGGTGCTGCACGGGTGCACCGTCGAAGACGACGTGCTCGTCGGTATGGGAGCCGTGGTGCTCAACGGCGCGCACATCGGTTCGGGATCGCTGATCGCGGCCGGCGCCGTCGTGTCGCAGGGGATGCACATCCCACCCGGATCACTGGTCGCCGGTGTGCCCGCCAAGGTCAAACGTGAACTCTCCGAAGGCGAAAAGGCCGGAATCACCGCCAACGGCGCCGGCTACCTGATGCTCGCGAAGGCCCACCAGGACATCGAGCAGGCCTGATCGATGTCTACAGAACTCGAACTGGCGCAACAGGTCCTGGCCAGCTCAGCCGTTCAGCGCACTTGACCTTCGCGGCCGGTAGCGTCCTCGGGTCCAGCATCGTCACCGCAGGATTCACCATCAGTTACCTGCGTCCCGCGCGCGGAGCACTACTCCGGGCGCGGGCGGGCGTGGACAGCAAGAGCAGATCCCAGGCCCTCGCCCGCTGCGACATCTTTGCAGTATCCGAGGACGGCAGCGAAACCCTGTGCGCCGCAGCTCAGGGAACGGTCAGCGTCATCACGTTGCGCGACTAACCTCGGGGCCGCAACGTACTGTTCGGCAACTCGGGAGCGGGCAGCGCCCGACCGTTGTATCCCGGCACGACACCAAAACGCTGATCCGGGATGCTGCCGTCGAACCCGGAGGCCAGTTCGGCCTGCCACTTGCGTCGATACTCGACAATCTCTTCATGTGTACGGCCCATGAAGTTCCACCACATGATGACTTGCTCTCCCAACGGTTTACCGCCGAGAAGTAGCAGTCGAGTCGGTTCGGGACCCGGGTTGCGCAGAGTCAGTTTACCGAAACCCGGTGCTTGATAACCCAACTCAGCCCAGCCGACGGTGGTTCCGCGTAGCACAACCGATCCTTGATCGACGATCACCCCGTGCTCATGTGAACGATCGACGTCGAGGGCAATCTCGGCGCCAGGAGCCAAAATCACCTCGGCGCCCAACAATTCGGTGAAGGTCGACACCGGGGAAGAGTCACCGGCAAGCGAGCCGAGGAACACACTGAGCGTGGCGCCGCCGATGGTCACCGGCTCGGGCCGGTAGTGAACAAATGCGGGTGCGGTCTCGCGCGCCGCATCCGGAAGCGCCACCCACAACTGCATCCCGTGCAGAACCTTCGTATTCGGCGTCGACACCTCGGAGTGCGCGATCCCGCTCCCGGACGTCATCAAATTCAGTTCGCCCGGCCGCACCATCGCATGGGAACCGATGCTGTCACGGTGCTCGATCTCTCCGGTGAACAGCCAACTCACCGTTTGCAATCCGGTATGCGGATGCGGCGGCACATGCATGCCGGGTGCATTACCGGCACCGCCGGAGGGTCCACTGCCGACATCGTCGGGCCCGTAGTGATCGGCAAAACACCACGCCCCGATCAACGAACGCTCGCGTTGCGGAAGGGTGCGTCGTACTCGCATTGCCCGCGGGCCACCGAGCGGCACGTCGCGCGGGGTGAGAATCTGAATCTCGCTCTCGGCCGGATGGCCTTCGCATTCCTGCTCGACGGGTTGCGCTTCGAGGTTGCTCATATCGTCCATCCTGCCTCTAGTCATGCCTGCGCGAGACGCAGACGCGTGCACAATTCGGCCAACAGTCGAAGTTCGTCCGTGTCCAACGCCGGTCCGACGTGGCGGCGAATACTTGCCGCATGACGGCGACCCACTGATTTCTGCAGCGCTGCACCCGCTTCGGTGAGTTGCACGATCGTGCCGCGGCGGTCACGCGGATCAACACTTCTCGATACCAAGCCTTCGCCTTCCAGCCGCTCCACCAGGCGACTGAGCGACGGTTGACTCAACAGAATCTCCCGATTCAGGTCATGCAGGCGCAGACAGTTCCGCGGCGCCAGACTGAGCGTGAACAGCACGTCGTACTCGCGCATCGTCACTCGATCCCAGACGTCATCGGCAGAGAGCCGCCGCATCACCGACACCTGGGCGCGAAACAAGGCTTCCCAGGCGTCGGTGGCGAGCTCGGTGGTGCTGACCGGAGCCTCTGCCTGTTGCGCGTCAGGCAGTGACACTGCTTGCCTCACGAGCCGCTTTCATCGACGCGTGAGTGGGCGGGTTGTCCGGCACGTGTGCGGGCCGCCTGGCCGCGAACTCACGGCGTAGAACCGGAACAACTTCCTCACCGAGCAGATCGAGCTGCTCGAGCACCGTCTCGAGCGGAAGACCCGCGTGATCCATCAAGAACAGCTGGCGCTGGTAGTCACCGAAGAAATCAGCAAACGCCAAGGTCTTCTCGATGACCTGCTCGGGGGAACCGACCGTCAGCGGGGTCTGCTCCGTGAACTCCTCGAGCGAAGGTCCGTGGCCGTACACCGGGGCATTGTCGAAATACGGACGGAATTCCTTGACCGCGTCCTGACTGTTCTTGCGCATGAAGACCTGACCGCCGAGGCCGACGATCGCCTGATCCGCGGACCCGTGGCCGTAGTGCTCGTAACGCTGGCGATAGAGGTTGATCAGCTCGATGTAGTGCTCTTTCGGCCAGAAGATGTTGTTCGCGAAGAATCCGTCACCGTGATAGGCCGCGATCTCCGCGATCTCGGGGCTGCGGATCGACCCGTGCCACACGAACGGAGCGATGCCGTCCAGCGGGCGCGGAGTGGACGTGAATCCCTGGAGCGGTGTGCGGTACTCCCCCTGCCAGTTCACGACCTCCTCGTCCCAGAGCCGGCGAAGAAGTTGATAGTTCTCGAGCGCCAACGGGATACCGGCGCGAATGTCCTTGCCGAACCACGGGTACACCGGCGCGGTGTTTCCACGTCCCATCATCAGATCGACGCGCCCCTCGGCGAGGTGCTGGAGCATCGCGTAGTCCTCGGCGATCTTCACCGGGTCGTTGGTGGTGATCAGCGTCGTGGACGTGGACAGCGTGATCTTCTCGGTCTGAGCAGCGATGTACCCGAGCATCGTCGTCGGTGACGACGGAACGAACGGCTTGTTGTGATGCTCGCCGGTCGCGAAGACGTCGAGCCCGACTTCCTCTGCGTGCTTGGCGATGGTCGTCATGGCCTTGATGCGATCGTGCTCGGTGGGCGTGACCCCAGTCGTGGGATCAATGGTGACGTCGCCGACCGTGAAGATTCCGAACTGCATGGTTGCTCCTCCGCGGACTAGATCCATGCGTTTGCATGTAACTGATCAAACATTCAACCACTGAGGTCTATTCCACGCGAGTTTCGGCCGCGAGGGATTCCGACTCAGTCCCCTTGGTGCCATCCGCGATCTTGAGCCAGACGACGCCGCCGATGACGACAGCCAGCCAGAAGGCTTTGGCCGGTGTGAGGGTCTCGTCGAAGAAGACCGGTCCGAGCGCGGCGGCGCCCACTGCGCCGATCCCAGCCCACACGGCATAGCCGATTCCCACATCGATGCTGCGGAGCGCGACGCTGAGCGCGAACAGCGTCAGGAGGAAGAAGACTATTGCGACCAGCGACCAAGGGCGCACTGTGAAACCTCGACTGCCTCCGACCGAGAGTGCGTAGCCCACCTCGAACACGCCGGCCATGAGTAGGACAAGCCAGGCACTAGAGAAGGCGCTGCGGAAAGTTGTTGCGTCCGTGGACATCTGACTGTCCTTCCTGTGAGGATTGGCCAAGCTGGTGGGCTGAGGGCGCGGCTGCGTGCGTGGGGTCATGCCATTCCACTGATGTTGAGCCCCACGACGCCGACGATGACCGCCGCGATCCCGAGAGCCTTACGCCAGTTGAGGCGCTGGCCGAAGAACAGGGCGCCGAGGACGACGATCCCGACACCTGCCACGGAGGTCCAGATCGCATACCCCACCCCGACGTCGAAGGTGAGCAGCGCCAGGCTGAGGAAGTAGGTGGCGACGCCGCCACTGACGAGAGTCGCGGCGGTCCACCCGATGTGGGTGAAGCCTCGCGCTTTACCGGCCGCGATCGCGACGGTGATCTCGAAGAGAACGGCGATGCCGAGGTAAAACCAATGCATGGTTGGTCCTGTCGTGTGAGTGTGAATTCTGGGAACGGTGTGACCCGTCCATGGTGGAACTTCACACCGGTGTCAACTGCAATACTGGGGCCAGTTCGGCCCGACCTGGAGGTGTCATGCGCATCGGTGAACTGGCAGACGCTAGCGGCGTCAGCCCACGGTCACTCCGCTACTACGAGGACCACGGTCTGATCCGATCCGACCGCACAACCGGCGGCTGGCGCGACTTCGACGACTCCATGGTCGAACGCGTCATCCTGATCCAGCACCTCTTCGCCGCAGGCCTGTGCAGTGCGACGATCAGCGATTTGCTCCCCTGCCTGCAGGCGCCACCGGAGGAGCGCACCGGCGTGATGGAACAACTCCTGGCCCAAGAGGTCGAGCGCCTGGAGGCCAAACGACGCGACATCAACCGCGAACTCGACATCCTTCAAGAACTGCGAATCGACACCGCGCTGCCCAGCGCCTCGCGCGGCTGAGGCGCACTCCTCCTGCCGCACGCCGCACGCCGCACGCCGCACGCGAGAACTAGCGAGGTCGCATCTCCAATCGAAGGTTCTCGGGCCGGATCGTCAGTAATTCCTCGACGGACAACTCGTACCCGGGGACCGCGGCGATGTCGAAGCGAGTCAGAATCTGCGCGAGCGCCAGCACTGCTTCGTGCAAGGCGAACTGTCGTCCGATACATGCGCGGGCACCGACCCCGAACGGTTTGTACGCGTGCGCCGGTCGTCCGCGCACAGACTCCGGCAGGAAGCGATCCGGATCGAACGTCGCAGCATCGTCGCCCCACAACTTCGGGTCGGTGTGCAGCGCCAGCAGTACCACCAGGATTGTCTGACCCTTGCCGATCGGAAAGCCGGACAGCGTCGTGGCCTGCCGAGCCTTGCGGAAGAACGCCGGGCCCGATGGCCACAACCGCAGTGTTTCGTCGATGATTCGGCGGAGGTATCGCAACTTGGCAACCTGCTCGAAGTGAAGCGTTTCCCCACCACTGCCGCGCACCTTGTCGACTTCCGCCCGCGCGCGCTCGACCATCTCCGGGTTGAGGGACATGTAGTGCAGCGCGAACGACAGAAGGCCGGCTGTGGTCTCGTGACCGGCGATGAGGAATGTCAGCACCTGGTTGCGGATGCTCTGATCGGACAACAACTCGCCGGTATCGGGATCCGGGTTCTCGAGCATCCGCTGAAGCAGATCGTCTTGCCGCGGCGATGCTCCGCTGCGGCGGGCAGCGATGACGTCGTCGACGGTGCGCTTCATCAACGCGATGTCCTTCGGGTTCTGGCGCATCGCCTTCCGCCCGAGGATTTCTCGTATGACCGGGAGGTCGTTCGCTGTTTGCGACACGTAGGACAGTGCTCGCGTCATCGATTCGACAAACGGATGACGACCGGAGGCGAACGAGTCGAAGCTGTAGCCGAAACCGGTACGCCCGATGACTTCCAACGTCAGACGATTCATATCGGACGACACATCCACCAGCCCCTTGCCTGCCTGGATCGTCCAATAGCCACACAGCTGGTCGACGCACTCGACCATCGTGTCGTGGTAACTGCGCATCGACGACTGGCTGAACGCCGGCATCAACACGTTGTGGGCCTGGGCCCATGCCGGTTCAGTGTTGAATGCCGTGAAGAGTCCGTCGCCGGCCAGTTCACGCAAGCTACTCAGTGGTGGCACAACAGCTTTCGCGAACCGGGCTTCGTCGAACACCTCTGCCGCAGCGGATCCTCCCCCGACCACGACGATCTTCTGCCCGACGATATCGATCTCGAAGACATCTCCCAGCTCACGCACGAACCGCGTTTCCCGCTGAACGGGGCGCCTCGGATCCAGGCGCAACACATCACCGATCAGCGGCAGCCTCCATGCCGGCCTCGGCATAGGTCCGGCAACATCTGCACTTTCCCGTGCACTGTCGGTCGTCGCGATATCGCCGGAACCGGCACTCCCCCTAGAACTCATACTTGGCAGTATTCCGCACAAAGAGGCGGGGGTGGCACACCGATCGTGTGCCACCCCCGCCTCGACCGACAAACGGTCAGTGCACCATGATCGGCGCCGCCTCAGTGCATCATGATCGGCGCCTCAGCGCCCTCTTCCTGCGGCCGGACGGTCTTACTGCGCGGCAGGAAGAACGCCGGGATGAGGGTCAGGACGATCAACACAGTGGCAACGAGGAAGGTATTGCCGAATGCGTCCGACGCTGCGCTGAGAATCGAATCGGCCGCAGACTCTTGCGGGCTACCCGGCTCGGTCGGAATATGCGACGCCGCTCCGACCATCGTCGTATCGAGGCCACGATCGAGGAGCTGGTTGGTGAGAACCACCGACATCACAGCGGTACCGATCGAACCTGCGGTCTGCTGAACGATGTTCATCAGGGTGGAACCGCGAGCGATCTGCTCGTTGGAGAGCGTCACAATGGCTGCGGTCATCAGCGGCATCATGGTGCAACCCATGCCGAGGCCCATGACGAACAGCGCGCCCATCAGCAACCACGTCGGGGAATCCGAGGCGACCTGTGTGAACACACCCAAACCGATGAGAATCAACGGCAAACCGGTCAGGACGATCTTGCCCGGGCCGATCTTGTCGACCAGTCGGCCGGCAATCGGCATCGTGACCATGGCACCGAGACCTTGTGGGGCCATCAACAATCCGGCCGCGAGCGTGGTGTGACCGCCGACCTGAATGAAGTAACTCGGGAAGAGCAGACCGGCGCCCATGAAGGCGACGATGAACAGCGACGTCGTGATGACGGCGGTGCTCAACTGGCGGTTCTTGAACAGGTGCAGGTCGATCAGCGGGTGATCCTTGTTCAGCGCGTGGAACACGAAGGCGATGATCAGCGCCAGACCGATACCGACCGACACCAGAACCCTGGCCGAGGCAACGGTTCCCACCTCGGGGATGGACGACACACCGAACAAGAACAGCGCGAGGCCGGGCGACAGCAGAATCATGCCGAGGAAGTCGAAGGACTCCGAAGGCTTTGCCTTGTCGGACGGCAGAATGATGAATGCCGCTGCCAACGCGATGATGCCGATCGGCAGGTTGATGAGGAAGATCCAGTGCCAGCTCGCGGCCTCGATCAGCCAACCACCGAGAATCGGGCCACCGATGGGGCCGAGCAGCATCGGGATACCGAGAACTGCCATGACACGACCGACACGGTCCGGGCCGGCAGCCCGGGTCATGATCGTCATGCCGAGCGGCATCAACATGCCACCACCGAGGCCCTGGAGCACACGGAAGCCGATCAGCGAGGTGATGTCCCACGCCATCGCACAGGCGACCGAACCGAGAACGAACAGCACCAGAGCAGTCATGTAGAGGCGTTTGGTACCGAATCGATCTGCTGCCCAGCCGGTGACCGGAATGACCGTCGCCAAGGCAAGTGTGTACGCCGTCATCGTCCATGCGACGGTGGCGTACGAAGTCTGGAAGTCCTCGGCAAAAGTGGTGAGCGCGACGCTCACCACGGTTACGTCGAGAATCGACATGATGGCGCCGAGCACCACCACGGACGCGATCTTGAGGACCGCTCCGTCAAGTTTGTCGGACGCCGGTGCCGGCGCGTTCGGCGAAGTCATCGCGAAGTCTCCTGGTTAAGTGCTCGCAGATAGTCACCCGCGAGAATGGGCTTGAGAGCCTCGAACAAACGAATCCGCTCAGGCTCAGGAACGCGCGACGCGAATTCGCGAAGCTGGCCGCGCTTGCACTCGATGTGGTTGGTCGTCACCTTACGACCGGCCTCCGACAAGGAAACCCGCTTGACGCGCCGGTCCCGCTCGTCTTCGCGGCGATCGACCAGACCCATGTTCACGAGCTGATCGATGTTCCGCCCCGTAGCTGCCACCGAGAGCCGAAGCTCGTCGGCAACCTCGTTGATCGGGATCGCCGCATCACGTTGTGCAAGTACGAACAGCACACGCACCTGAGAGAACGAGAGATCCAGTTCGATCAACGCATCGATCGACTCCGAATCACCGGCGCTCATCAGGCGAGTGAACAACTCGTCGAGTGCTCCATACAGGTCATCAGAATCGGAAGCGATCACCTGGCAAATGGTAGTGCGGTTGCAACTATTGCCCAAATGAAAACATGTTGCAACTTATTATCTGGTGACCACCATCACGTTGCGAAGAATCATTCCTGCAGCAAGATGGCCTTTCCGAGAACTTTGCCGCTTTCGAGATCTGCCAGGGCAACTGCTGCCTCCGCAAGTGAATACCGCGCCTTGACCAGGGGTCGCAAGCCGTTTCGAACGTGCGCGACCAACGACGCGTGCACCTCGGCTACCGCTTCGGGATTGGTGCGTGTGAATTCGCCCCACGCCGCCCCGACAATGCTGATGTTCCGGAACAGCACCCGATTCACCTTGACCTCGGGAATACCGCCGCCGGCGAATCCGATCACCACGAGTCGTCCTTCGGGTGCCAGAACACGCACCGCGTCGTCGAACGCGTCGCCGCCCACCGGATCCACGACGATCTGAGCGCCGACGCCGTCGGTCAGTTCTCGAATCCGCTCTCCCCATCCCGGGGCAAGCGCGACTACCTCGTCGGCGCCGAGCTCACGCAAGAAGTCCTCGACGCCTTCGCGTCGTACCACTGCGATCACCCGGGCGCCGTGCGCCTTTGCCAGCTGGATGGTTGCCGTTCCGACTCCGCCCGCAGCGCCGAGTACAACCACCGTCTCCCCCGCGACGATCTTCGCGCGACGAGCTAGCGCGAACTCCATCGTCTGATAATTGATGATCAGCGACGCCGCCTCGTCGAATGCGAGTCCGTCCGGAATTCGAAGCACCTGCGCCGGGTTGACTGCAATCCGCTCCGCATAGCCGCCCAGATACGCGGCCGCCAGAACACGATCGCCCGGAGCGAAACCCGATCCCTCCGGCGCGGAGACAACGACGCCCGAGATCTCCGCTCCGGGAATGAACGGCGGTTCCGGGCGGATCTGATACTTACCGTAGGTGATGAGTAGGTCTGGAAAGCAGACCCCGCTGGCCTTCACGTCGATGAGGACCAGACCTTCGGCTGTGGGTTCGGGAACTTCCTGCGCGACAATTCCTTCGGGACCGGACAGTTCCGTAACCACCATTGCGCGCACAGAAAGCTCCTCTTCGGGACATCTGAAGTCTGGGCCGGTAACCCGGTTTCTCGACTTTAACCCGGTACTGACGTCAGATCATCGTTCGCTCCCGATCTGCAGTCGTTCGAGTCCGTCGAGAATCAGATCCAGACCGAAAGCGAATTCGGCAGCGTAGCTGTATCCCGGTGCCAGCACGTGCTCGGTGGTCAACTCGGCCAGGTGCGGGTACTGACCGCCCTCGAACGATCCCATGATCGCGTTCGCCAGTTCCGTCGTCTCCTGCGCAGTTTCGAACGGCAAGCTCACCTCTTGCAGCACGAAGCCGTAGATGTATGCATCCATGATCGAAAAGGCATGTGCAGCAAGGGCGACCGGAAAGTCGGCAGCGCGTAGCGTTCCGATGACGGCGTCGTGGTGACGCAGGGTCGCGGGACCAGGCGTCGTTCGAGACTCCATCAACGGAGTTGCCCACGGGTGCCTCCCCAACACTTTCCGAGTCGACACTGCTCGCGCGTGAAGTTCCGTTCGCCACGGGCGTCCCGGAGTCGGCAGATCGATCTCCGCAAAGACCGCGTCGACCATTCCGTCGAGCAGATCCCCCTTGTCCGACACATGGTTGTACAGAGACATCGCCTCGACGCCCAGGTGCGCCCCCAGTTTGCGCATCGTCATCGAGTCGATCCCCACGGAATCGGCCAGTGCGACGGCACCGCCTACGACGTCGTGCCGGGTCAATCTCGCGCGCTTCTCCACGTTGACAGAACTTACACCGTAAGTGACATACTTACGGTGTAAGTATTCGATGAACGGAGACTCGCATGGCACACGAACTGATGACCGCCGTCGTACAGGATCGCTACGGCGAAGCCGACGTTCTCTACCTCGATCGCATTCGGCGCCCCACCGTCGCCGACAACGAAGTGCTGATACGCGTCGAGGCCGCATCCGTCGATCGAGGGGCCTGGCACCTCATGACCGGGTTGCCATATTCGTTGCGCCTCGCAGGATTTGGGCTGCGCGCACCCAAGAATCGAGTACGCGGGCTGGACGTCTCCGGTCGCGTCGAGGCCGTCGGCAGTTCGGTTACCCGCGTGGCAGTCGGCCAGGAGGTGTACGGGATCGCGGTCGGTTCTTTTGCGGAGTATGCGTGCGCGCTCGAATCGAAGATTGCCGCAAAACCTGCCCGGTTGTCGTTCACGCAAGCGGCAGCGGTGCCGGTCTCCGCCCTGACAGCGCTGCAAGCGGTGCGCGATCACGGCCAAGTGGAGGCAGGGCAATCCGTGCTCGTGCTCGGTGCATCCGGTGGCGTCGGAATCTATGCAGTCCAAGTGGCCAAAGCACTCGGGGCGCACGTCACCGGCGTATGCAGCACCTCGAAAATCGACACCGTCCGCTCTCTCGGAGTCGACGAGGTTCTCGACTATCGAAGCGAGGACGTCACCGACGGGTCACATCGGTACGACGTCATCATCGATACCGGCGGCAACCGCCGACTGCGAGAACTTCGCCGAGCGCTCACGCGCACCGGAACGCTCGTCATCGTCGGCGGCGAGAACGGTGGACGCTGGCTCGGCGGAATCGATCGCCAAATCCGCGCACTGTGCTTGTCTCCGTTCGCATCTCAGAAGCTCGGGTCTTTGATGGCTTCGGAGAACGCCGAGGATCTGGAGGTGCTGACAGCAATGATCGACGCAGGTGTCATCACCCCGGTGATCGACTCGGTTCATCCCCTCACCGACACCACCGCCGCCGTGGCACGAATGATCGACGGTTCCGGCTGCGGAAAGCAGATAATCGCCACTCGCTGAAAAGCCTGACAGAATCGGCTCACTCCAGCGAACAGGAATCTCACGTGAACCCAGATCTCACGCTCGCGCAGCAGCCGGACAGAGGACCGATCTTCGTCAAGTCCCGCCCGGTACGCACCGGCGACATCGACGTCGCCAAGCAGGTCAGGCTCGACGCCGTCGCCCGCTACCTGCAGGACATCGGCAACGACAACATCGAAGCCGCGGGAGCCGTCGATACACACCCGCTCTGGATAGTGCGTCGTACGGTCGTCGACGTCGTCCGCCCCGCGATCTGGCCGGAAGAGTTGACGATGACTCGCTGGTGCTCCGGCTTCTCCACCAGATGGGCGAATATGCGCGTGCGCTTCGACGGCAGCAACGGCGCGCTGATGGAAACCGAAGGCTTCTGGATCAACATCAGCGCCGAGTCGGGCATGCCCACCCGGATGAGCGACGACTTCATGCGGCCGTTGGAAGAATCCACCGACGAGCATCGCCTGAAGTGGAAACGCGTCCTCGCCGAGAACGCACCCGAGGCGGACGACACCGGTGTTCTCGACACGCCGTTCGCTCTGCGCGCCACCGACATCGACCCGTTCGACCACGTCAACAACGCCGTCTACTGGCAGGCTGTCGAAGAGGTCCTCAGCGCTCGCACCGAACTACGTACCGTGCCGCATCGAGCACTGATCGAGTACCTCTCCCCCATCGTCTCCAGCGACGACGTCGTCCTCCGCAGCCGCGTCGACGACAAGACCGTCACGGTCTGGTTCCTGGTGGGCGAAGCACTTCGCGCAGTTGCGCAGGTGAGCGCCCTCTAACGCAGTTTCTGGGTCGCGACGGCCGCGACACCGAAAACCAACGCAAGAAGAATCGCGGCCCAGAAACCGAAGAGCCACCACACCACGCCGAACACCACCACTGCCGGGGCAACAGTGATGAAAGCGATGGTGGGGCTTTCGCGTACCACCTCGAGTGCAGTTCGGGCATTAGTTCGATCGAGCTTCTTACCGGCCATCGAAAACCTCCTTCAAGGTCCTGACCATCCAGAGTAACCGGACTGACGGGCATAAAGCGGATACCGTGAACGCATGGCCGACCACCGCACCCTCGTCCTCATGCGACACGGCAAGTCCAGCTACCCCGAGGGCATCCGAGATCACGAGCGTCCACTCGCAGAACGGGGCCTGCGCGAGGCCCGCATCGGCGGCGAATGGATCCGCGAAAACGTTCCACCCGTCGACGCCGTTCTGTGCTCCACCTCCCGGCGGACCGTCGAAACACTTGCCTCGACGGGTATCGAGGCGCCTGCTGGATTCGAGAAGTCCATCTACGGCGGCTCACCCGCAGACGTCATCGCAGCTGCGCGGACCACGTCCGACCACGTCAAGACGCTCCTGATCGTCGGACACGAACCCGGAATCCCTTGGACTGCACTCGATCTGGCGTCCAACGAAAACTCGGAAGCCGCCCAACGTATCCGGGACAAGTTCCCGACTTCGGCGATCGCTGTCCTCTCGGTACCGGTGCCGTGGACCGAACTCGACGACTCCGTAGCGACGCTTCTCGAATTTCACGTACCCCGCTAGATCACCTCACGCAACAGGCGGTCCGAAAGTGCAAGCGCGTCACGGTCGTACGTCGACGTGGACGCCAGCAATTCGTCTGCACCGGTCCGCTCGGCCAGATCGTGAAGCTGCTGCTTCACCTCCACTGGCGTCCCGTGCAGCGCCGACGCCTTGAACGACTCGATACGCCGGGCGTTTCGATCACTGCGCGGGGCGCGCCTGATCTCGTCCGGCGACGCGAGCGGCGGAAACTCCCCTGTCCGTGACGATTCTGCGAGCGCGTACGCCTCCGGGATCAGCAACTCACGTGCCGCATCGGTGGTATCGGCAACCGCCACCTCGAGGGACACCACCACATACGGTTCGGGATGCGTGTCGGTGGGCCGGAAAGCTCGGCGGTACTCGTCCAATGCATCCACCCGGTCGGTGCTACCGACTCCCAGCATCGGCCCACCCACGACCACCGGAAGCCCTAGCTGCGCTGCCACTTTCAGACCTGTGCGCGTCGCGAGCACGAAGATCGGGACTCCAGTCTGCGACGCCGGCCGTGCCGTCACTGCGGCGGATCCGTCCAGGTAGCGCCTTACCTCTTCCATATCTGACGCAAACGTGTCCGGAGCGTCCTTGCTGCGTCGTAGTGCCTGACGAACAGGCTCCGTGAATCCCAGCGATCGGCCGAGACCGAGATCGATTCGCCCGGGATACAGCGCCTCCAACATCAGGAACTGCTCGGCGACGATCAGCGGTTGGTGATTCGGCAGCATGACCCCACCGCTCCCGAGCCTGATGTCGCGCGTATGTGCGCCGATCGCAGCGAGCAGTACTGCCGGCGATCCGCTCCCGATCCCCGGCACCGCATGATGCTCGGCCACCCAGAACCGGTGGTAGCCGAGAGCGTCGGCGTCGGTGGCGCGTTCGAGCGAATGCGTCAGAGCTGCGGAGTCGGGGTATCCGCTCCTGGTTCGGGATCGGTCGAGCAGTGAGAGAAGCACTCTCGGAGCAACAAGCAATTCGGAAAGTTTCATCCGGACGCCGAACGAGGACCGTTTCTGACCGCAATACCCGCCACACTGGACCTGTCGCCGGAATTCACCATCACATGAAGGGCACGTCATGGACATCAAGCTCGAACTGGTCGCCATTCCCGTCACCGACATCGACCGCGCCAAGGACTTCTACGTCCGTCTCGGCTTCAACGCCGACCACGATCACACGGTCAGCGAGGACCTGCGATTCGTCCAGCTGACCCCACCCGGTTCTGCCTGCTCGATCTGCATCGGCAAGGGCATCACCGACGCGGAGCCCGGCTCGGTCGTCGGCATGCAGGTGGTCGTCAAGGACATCGAGGAAGCCGAACGCGAATTCAAGAGCCGCGGCATCGACATCAGCCAGATCGACGACCAAGCCTGGGGACGGTTCATCTACTTCGCCGACCCCGACGGAAACAAGTGGGCCGTCCAGGAGATCGTCATCCCGGACCTCAGCGGCAGCAACTCCTGACAGACAAAAATCCCCCCTACCTCTTTCGAGGTAGGGGGGATTTCCTACGAACTAACCGCTAGCGGTAGTCGTTGCTGAAGCCGTAGTCGTCCAGCGGAACTGCAGCACCGGTGTTCTGGCCGAAGCCGTCCGGACTGTAGTACTGGTCGTCGTACGACGGCACTGCGTAAGCAGCGGCACGTGCCTCTTCGGTGGGCTGAACCTGGATGTTGCGGTAACGGTTGATACCGGTACCGGCAGGGATCAGCTTGCCGATGATGACATTTTCCTTCAGACCGATCAGCTTGTCCGAACGGCAGTTGATAGCCGCGTCGGTCAAGACACGAGTGGTCTCCTGGAACGATGCCGCGGACAGCCACGAATCCGTCGCGAGCGACGCCTTCGTGATACCCATGAGCACCGGACGGCCGGCTGCGGGCTCGCCGCCCTCGGCGACAACGCGGCGGTTTGCCGACTCGAACTCGGCGCGCTCGGTGAGCGAACCGGGCAGGAACTCGGTGGCACCGGAATCGATGATCGTCACGCGACGAAGCATCTGGCGCACGATCACCTCGATGTGCTTGTCGTGGATCGACACACCCTGGCTCCGGTACACCTCCTGGACCTCGTTGACCAAGTGGATCTGAACCTGACGCGGACCCATGACTCGCAGGACCTCGTGGGGATCGGCAGCACCTTCCATGAGCTGCTGTCCGACCTCGACGTGGTCACCGTCAGCCAAGAGGCTTTCGCGACCGTCGGCGTGCTTGAAGACGCGCAGACGCTGACGCTTGCTGAGCTTGTCGTAGACAACCTCTTCGCCGCCGTCGTCCGGCACGATGGTGATCTTGTAGAAACGATCTCCGTCTTCGAGCTGTACCCGACCGGTGACGTCCGCGATGGGAGCCTTGCCCTTGGGCACACGTGCCTCGAACAGCTCCTGGACACGCGGCAGACCGCCGGTGATGTCATCTCCTGCGACACCACCCTGGTGGAAGGTACGCATGGTCAGCTGGGTACCGGGCTCACCGATCGACTGTGCGGCGACGATACCGACAGCCTCACCGATGTCGACCAGCTTGCCGGTGGCCATCGAGCGGCCGTAGCAAGTGGCGCAAACGCCGGTGCCGGTGGTGCAGGTCAGGACCGAACGGACCTTGACCTGCGTGATGCCGGCTTCGAGCAGAGCATCGATCGCGGGGTCACCGAGATCGTGGCCACGCTCGACGATGACGGTGCCGTTTGCGTCGACTGCATCGGACGCCAAGGTACGGGCGTACGTGCTGGTCTCCACGTGAGCATCGCGGATCATCGAGCCGTCGGCCTGCTTCTCGGCGATCGTGGTGACGATGCCGCGCTCTGTTCCACAGTCGACCTCGCGGACGATGACGTCCTGCGAAACGTCCACCAGACGACGGGTCAGGTAACCCGAGTCGGCGGTGCGGAGTGCGGTATCGGCCAGACCCTTACGAGCACCGTGCGTGTTGATGAAGTACTCGAGAACGGTCAGGCCTTCCTTGAAGGAAGACTTGATCGGACGCGGGATGAACTCACCCTTGGGGTTTGTCACCAGGCCCTTCATACCGGCGAGCGAGCGAACCTGAGTCATGTTGCCGGCTGCACCGGACTTCACGATCATCGGGATCGGGTTGCTGTCGGGGAAGTGAGCCTCCATGGCCTTGCCGACCTTGTCGGTCGCTTCCTGCCAAATGGTGACCAGAGCGCTGTTGCGCTCCTTCTTGTCCAGAGCACCACGCTGGTACTGCTTCTCGATCTTGTCGGCCTGAGCCTCGAAGTCCTCGATGATGGCAGGCTTCTCCGGCGGCACGAGCACGTCGGAAATCGAGACCGTGACACCCGAACGGGTGGCCCAGTAGAATCCGACGTCCTTGAGCTTGTCGACGGTCTGAGCGACCACGATCATCGGGTACCGCTCGGCGAGATCGTTGATGATCGTCGCCTGACGCTTCTTCGGCATCTGCTCGTTGACGAACGGGTAGTCCGCCGGGAGCAGCTCGTTGAAGAGAACGCGGCCCAAGGTGGTGGTGGCGGTCCAGCCCTCACCGTAGGTCCAGCCCTCGGGGAACAGCTCGGTCTCGCGGTCACGCGGCGGACGCTGCTGCGTCAGACGCACCTTGATCTGAGCCTGTACCGAGAGCGCGCCACGGTCGACTGCCATCTGAGCCTCGGCGGGCGAGGAGTACACGCCCTGCTCTGCCTCGTCGTTGGTCGGAGCAACGAGCTCACCAGTGACCCCCTCGTCGAGACGGGTGAGGTGGAACAGACCCGTGACCATGTCCAGACGCGGCATGGCGAGCGGGCGACCCGAAGCAGGAGAGAGGATGTTGTTCGAGGACAGCATCAGGATGCGTGCCTCGGCCTGAGCCTCTGCCGACAGCGGGAGGTGAACAGCCATCTGGTCACCGTCGAAGTCGGCGTTGAAGGCCTCACACACCAGCGGGTGGAGCTGAATGGCCTTGCCCTCGACGAGCTGCGGCTCGAATGCCTGGATACCCAGACGGTGCAACGTAGGTGCACGGTTGAGCAGCACGGGGTGCTCGGCGATGACCTCTTCGAGGACGTCCCACACCTGGACGCGCTTGCGCTCGACCATGCGCTTTGCCGACTTGATGTTCTGCGCGTGGTTCAGATCGACCAGACGCTTCATCACGAACGGCTTGAACAGCTCGAGAGCCATCAGCTTGGGCAGACCACACTGGTGCAGCTTGAGCTGAGGACCGACGACGATCACGGAACGACCCGAGTAGTCGACGCGCTTACCGAGCAGGTTCTGACGGAAACGACCCTGCTTGCCCTTGAGCAGATCGCTCAGGGACTTCAGCGGGCGGTTACCCGGTCCGGTGACCGGACGTCCACGACGACCGTTGTCGAACAGGGCGTCGACCGACTCCTGCAGCATCCGCTTCTCGTTGTTGACGATGATCTCGGGAGCACCGAGGTCGATCAGTCGCTTGAGGCGGTTGTTGCGGTTGATGACGCGGCGGTACAGGTCGTTGAGGTCGGACGTTGCGAAACGTCCACCGTCGAGCTGAACCATCGGGCGAAGCTCCGGCGGGATCACCGGAACAGCGTTGAGGACCATGCCCATCGGCGAGTTGCCGTTGGTCTGGAAAGCCGCAACCACCTTGAGGCGCTTGAGAGCACGCAGCTTCTTCTGGCCCTTGCCGCTGCGGATGGTCTCGCGAAGAGACTCAGCCTCGGCGTCGAGGTCGAAGTTCTGCATCAGGATCTGGATGGACTCTGCGCCCATCGCACCCGTGAAGTACTCGCCGTAACGGTCGACCAGCTCGCGGTACAGGAGCTCGTCGATGATGAGCTGCTTGACGCTCAGCTTGGTGAAGGTGGTCCAGATCTCGTCGAGACGATCCAGCTCACGCTGCGCGCGGTCACGGAGCTGACGCATTTCGCGCTCGCCGCCGTCCTTGACCTTGCGTCGGACATCGGACTTGGCGCCCTCTGCCTCGAGCTCCGCGATGTCGGCTTCGAGCTTCTGCGCACGTGCCTCGAGATCGGCGTCGCGCTGATCTGCGACGGTCTTCTTCTCGACCTGCATCTCGGCTTCGAGGGTGGACAGCTCGTTGTGACGGAGCTCCTCGTCGACGCCGACGATGACGTAAGCAGCGAAGTAGATGATCTTTTCGAGATCCTTCGGAGCCAGGTCGAGCAGGTAACCGAGACGGCTCGGAACACCCTTGAAGTACCAGATGTGCGTGACCGGTGCGGCCAGTTCGATGTGACCCATGCGCTCACGACGAACCTTGGCGCGAGTGACCTCGACGCCACAGCGCTCACAGATGATGCCCTTGAAGCGGACACGCTTGTACTTACCGCAGTAGCACTCCCAGTCCCGAGTGGGGCCGAAGATCTTCTCGCAGAAGAGGCCGTCCTTCTCGGGCTTGAGCGTGCGGTAGTTGATGGTCTCCGGCTTCTTGACCTCGCCGTAGGACCAATTGCGGATGTCCTCTGCACTGGCCAAGCCAATGCGGAGTTCATCGAAGAAGTTGACGTCGAGCACGTAACTTCCTTTCCCCGTTGGGGTTACGGTTGCCGGTCACCCGGCAACCTGACTGCCAATTCAAATGTGAACTACGCCCCCGGGCCGCTCTTTCAAAGAGCAACCCGGGGACCGAAACCTAGTTCGCGAGGTCGTCGACCGTCGCAGCTTCGTTCCTGGACAGGTTGATGCCCAGGTTCGCTGCGGCCCGCTCCAAGTCCTCGTCGTCGCCGTCCGCCATCGTGATGGCCGCGCCGTCCGAGGACAGCACCTCCACGTTGAGGCAGAGCGACTGGAGCTCCTTGAGGAGCACCTTGAACGACTCGGGGATGCCGGGTTCGGGGATGTTCTCGCCCTTGACGATGGCTTCGTACACCTTGACTCGACCGACCACGTCGTCCGACTTGATGGTCAGCAGTTCCTGCAGCGTGTAAGCCGCGCCGTAGGCCTGCATCGCCCAGCACTCCATCTCACCGAAGCGCTGGCCACCGAACTGGGCCTTACCACCGAGAGGCTGCTGCGTGATCATCGAGTACGGACCGGTCGAACGAGCGTGGATCTTGTCGTCGACCAAGTGGTGCAGCTTGATGATGTACATGTAACCGACCGAGACCGGGTACGGGAACGGCTCGCCGGAGCGGCCGTCGAACAAGGTGGCCTTTCCGTCGGGCCCGACCATCTGCTCGCCGTCACGGTTCGGCAGCGTCGCGCCGAGGAGACCGGTGAGCTCGTCTTCCTTCGCACCGTCGAACACCGGGGTGGCGATGTTCGAGTCGGCCGGAGCGGACAGCATCTCTTCCGGCAGGGTCGCAGCCCAGTCGGGTCGAGTGCCGTCGGACGCGATCTGAATGTTCCAGCCGGTCTTGCCGATCCACCCGAGGTGGGTCTCCAGAACCTGACCGATATTCATACGACGCGGGACGCCGTGCGTGTTCAAGATGATGTCGACAGGCGTGCCGTCCGAGAGGAACGGCATGTCTTCCTGCGGCAGGATCTTGCCGATGACGCCCTTGTTACCGTGGCGGCCGGCGAGCTTGTCGCCGTCCTGGATCTTGCGCTTCTGTGCCACGTAGACGCGGACCAACTCGTTGACACCGGGAGGCAGATCGTCGTCTTCGTCACGCGAGAACACGCGGATTCCGATGACCTTGCCGGTCTCACCGTGAGGAACCTTGAGGGACGTGTCACGAACCTCGCGAGCCTTCTCACCGAAGATGGCGCGAAGGAGGCGCTCTTCGGGGGTCAGCTCGGTCTCGCCCTTCGGCGTGACCTTTCCGACCAGCACGTCGCCGTCACGAACCTCGGCACCGATACGGATGATGCCGCGCTCGTCGAGGTCAGCGAGGACCTCGTCGGAGACGTTCGGGATGTCGCGAGTGATTTCCTCGGCACCGAGCTTGGTGTCGCGGGCATCGATCTCGTGCTCCTCGATGTGAATCGAGGTCAGGACGTCCTCTTCCACGAGACGCTGCGACAGAATGATCGCGTCCTCGTAGTTGTGGCCTTCCCACGGCATGATCGCGACGAGCAAGTTCTTGCCCAGCGCCATCTCACCGTTCTCGGTGCAAGGGCCGTCGGCCAGAACCTGGCCGGCCTCGACACGCTGCCCCTCGTCCACGATCGGACGCTGGTTGGCGCACGTGCCCTGGTTGGAACGCGCGAACTTGCGCATCCGGTACGTCTTGCGGCTTCCGTCGTCGGCCATCACCGTGACGTAGTCCGCGGAGATCTCCTCCACGACACCGGTCTTCTCGGTGATGATGACGTCGCCGGCATCCACAGCTGCACGCAGCTCCATGCCGGTACCGACGAGAGGCGCCTCGCTGCGAACCAGCGGGACAGCCTGACGCTGCATGTTCGCGCCCATCAGGGCACGGTTTGCATCGTCGTGCTCGAGGAACGGGATCATCGCGGTTGCGACGGACACCATCTGACGCGGCGAAACGTCCATGTAGTCGATGTCGGAGGACGCGACGAACTCGACCTCGCCACCCTTACGGCGGACGAGAATCTTCGAGTCGGTGAAGCGGCCCTCACGGTCGATGGCCGAGTTGGCCTGCGCGACTACGTGGCGGTCTTCTTCGTCAGCAGTCAGGTAGTCGACGTCGTCGGTCACCTGTCCGTCGACGACGCGACGGTACGGGGTCTCGATGAAACCGAACGGGTTGACGCGTGCGTAGACCGACAGCGAACCGATCAGGCCGATGTTCGGGCCTTCCGGGGTCTCGATCGGGCACATGCGGCCGTAGTGCGACGGGTGAACGTCGCGAACCTCGAGGCCGGCGCGCTCACGAGACAGACCACCCGGGCCCAGGGCGGACAGACGACGCTTGTGCGTCAGCCCCGACAGCGGGTTGTTCTGGTCCATGAACTGCGACAGCTGGGAGGTTCCGAAGAACTCCCTGATCGCAGCGACGACGGGACGGATGTTGATCAGCGTCTGAGGCGTGATTGCCTCGACGTCCTGCGTGGTCATGCGCTCACGAACCACACGCTCCATGCGGGACAGGCCCACGCGGATCTGGTTCTGGATGAGCTCGCCGACCGTACGCAGACGACGGTTGCCGAAGTGGTCGATGTCGTCGACCTCGACGGGAACCTCGACGCCGCCCGGAGCCGTCATCGAGGTGTCACCTGCGTGCAGACGCACGAGGTACTCGACAGTGGCGACGATGTCTTCTTCGGTGAGAGTCGATGCAACGATCGGCTGACCCGCGTTCAGGCCGAGCTTCTTGTTGATCTTGTAACGACCAACGCGAGCGAGGTCGTAGCGCTTGTCCTTGAAGAACAAGTTCTCCAGCAGAGTCTGCGCGCTCTCCTTGGTGGGGGGCTCGCCCGGACGCAGCTTGCGGTAGATGTCGAGCAACGCCTCATCGGTGCCGGCGGTGTTGTCCTTCTCCAGCGTGGCCATGAGGATCTCGGAGAAGCCGAAGCGCTCCGTGATCTGCTCGGTGGTCCAGCCGAGTGCCTTGAGCAGGACGGTGACAGGCTGACGACGCTTGCGGTCGATACGGACACCAACGGTGTCGCGCTTGTCGACGTCGAACTCGAGCCATGCGCCGCGACCCGGGATCACCTTGACGCTGTGCAGATCCTTCTCGGTGCTCTTGTCGACGCTCATGTCGAAGTACACACCGGGGGAACGCACGAGCTGCGAGACGACCACACGCTCGGTGCCGTTGATGATGAAGGTGCCCTTGTCGGTCATCATCGGGAAATCTCCCATGAAGACCGTCTGGCTCTTGATCTCACCAGTGTTGTTGTTGATGAACTCCGCGGTGACGAACAACGGCGCCGCGTAGGTCATGTCCTTGTCTTTGCACTCGTCCGTCGAGGCCTTGACCTCGTCGAATCGAGGGTCGGAGAAGGACAGCGACATAGTGCCGTTGAAATCCTCGATCGGAGAAAGCTCCGCGAGGATGTCCTCGAGACCACCGGACACTGCATTGTCGCCGAGTGCCGCTGCTCGTTCGCGCCAACTCTGCGCGCCGACCAGCCACTCGAACGAATCTGTCTGTACGTCAAGAAGCCCGGGAACTTCGAGGGGTTCGCGAACTTTCGCGAACGAAACCCTCTTCGGGGCTCCGGGGATTCCGGAAACTGCCTTGGTCTGGCTAGAGACTGCCAAGATGCGTCCTTCCAGCACCTCACGCGGGCCGCTCCGTACTGTTGCGACCGCCGCTGTATCTGCTTCGAATTTCGCTGGTTACAACCCGAACGAAACCCGTCGCAGAAAGCAAGAAGTTCTTGACTTCGCAGCGGTTGAGACGAGGGGTGGACAGGAGGCAGCCAGCGCAACGTCCAAAAGTACACCCTTACTCAGGAAATGTCGAGTCGGGTGTAACTGAGGGTCTGATTCAGATACTGACGTGAGACTGCCGATCACTCGTCCGTGCATGTTCACCGATCAGAGTGGACCTTGCGGACCGCCCCGTCAAGGGCGAGAGCGCGTGTCGCAGCATTCGAACATTCGTCACCTGAATTCGAACACTGCCACCGGAAGTGTAGCGAGCAACGGCGTCGCACACGAAAAATCTGGACCGACATCGTGCGTCGGTCCAGATCTTCGCGCTGGTACGCAGGTGCTACTGGTCGCGAATCACCGAGCTACTGGTCGCGAATCACCGAGCTACTGGTCGCGAATCTCCGAGCTACTGGTCGCGAATCTCCGAGATCAGCCAGTTTCCGTCCTGCTTCTCCAGGCTCACGATGACCATCCCGGAGCGAGAGTCTGCCGCCACGCCGTTCTGCGTCGAACTGACGTTCAGTTGGGCGAGCAACTGCGCCCGGTCCTTCTCGAGTCGCGTGATCCCGATCAGCGGGACATCAGCGGTCGTTGCCGTCTGGGTTTGTTCGACACCGGCCTTCTGAGTGTCCTTGTACTGCGTCAGTTGGTCACGCATCGACTGATTCAGGCCCTGGACGCCCTTGTCGAAATCGGCGTCGAACGTGTCGGGCGAGAACGTGAAGACTGCGGCCAACGCCGACGGCGTCACACGAAGAACCTCGGCCGTGGCACCTTCGTCCACCCAGGCGACGTCCTCCGTCTTCGCTCCGACTTTGAAGAAGGCGACGCCGGCGAGGATCGCGACGACCAACGCTGCTGCCCCCAGGATCGCGACCAGGCGCCAGCCGGCCTTGGATGGCGGGGAGGTTGTCGCCGACTCCCCCGCGTCTGTCTCCGGGGCAGCGGGGGCGTCGGCCTTCGACTCGTCGGCGACGGTCTTCGGTTCGTCTGCGACGGCCTTCGCCGGCTTGGTGAGATCGGGGCCTGGTGTGGATTCCGGCGCGTCGCTTTCCGTCGTCGCCGGCTCGGCACTCGAGGCTTGCGCCTTCGCCAGGTTCGGCTTGACTGCTTCGGGCGTCGCTGCTTCGGGCGTCGCTGCTTCCGGGGTCGCTGCTTCCGGCTGCTCGATCGTGGGCTCGACCGGATCCGAATCGGGAGTCCCCGCGGGGACGTTGAGCGAGCGAGCGCTTCCCGCGATCTTCGGCCGACGGTTCTGCGGGGAGGACGGTCCGCCGGTACGACGTTTGGGTGGCATTACGCGCTTCTCCTTCGAGGGATGTCGGTGTAGAGGTTCGAAGAACTACTGGCCACCGGAATCACCACCCTCGGTTGTCGGTGCAGGAGCACTGGATGCGGGTGCTTCGGTCCCCGAGCCGGGGGCGGGCGTCGCATCAGGTGCCGGCGTGGAGCCGTCGGCGGCCGGCAGAGTGCCGGAGCCGAGGTCGACCCGCGATCCGACCGGATCGGCCGACTGCGCCTTCCAGACCCCGTCCACCTCGACCATCCCGAGCCGCATCCCGAGCTGGTTCTTGACGAACTGGTTGCCCTGGGTCGTGGTCACTCGAACGACGACCAGAGCCGTGGCGGTCCGATCATCGGTGTTGAGTTCGGTCAGAGCGGACTGCACAACTTCGGTGTCAGCCTTCGAGCCGGAGTTACGCAATTCGTCGGTGATGGAATCCTGAACGGTCTGCAGATACGTCGTCATCTCGTCACCGGTCACCGAAGAACGCATGTTTTCGATCGACTGGTCAAGATTGGCCGAGTCCGCGTTGTTGAGGTTGATCGCGACTTGCTGCGCACCGATCAGAGCGTCGTCACGCATCTCGGCGGTGGTGCGGTCGGTGGTAAGCGCCCGAACGTACGGGACGCCGAACACACCGAGCGCAACCACAGCGGCCAGAAGCAAGACACCGACCGCAATCAGAGACGCTGTCAGCCCCTTCGGTTTGCCGGTTGTCGGCGTTCCCGATTCGACCTGTTCGGTCTCGGGCCCGCCGGACTGCGGGGAACTGTTTCTCTGAATCACACTCACTACCCTACTTACCTGTTTTACCCAGCCTCTGGCCGCGAATCGTCAACTGCCACAACTCAGTAGCCTGAACTGCACAAACTCGATCACATTCGGATCGGTCTACTTCGGTGTCACTCCGAGCATCGGCGCCAACTGCGTCGCGATCGGGTTGAGATTCAACTTGTCCGGATCGACCTTCGGCTTGAAGTCCCAAGGCTGGATGGTGTCGGGATCTGCGTAAACCACGCGGTTGGCACTACGAACACCCGTCTCGCTGCCCAACGGCACCTCACACGACGCCGCGGTGTTGAGCGGGAAATCCTGCTGGGTGTCGTCGAAATTGGGATTCTGACGCTTCATCTCGTCCAGGATCGCCATCGTGCCTTCATAACCCACCGTGCAGGAGAGCGGATTGTTGGTCTCCAACACCAAGCCCTGATGGACCGTTCCGTCGCCGGGAGCAACCGTCGGTGCGGCAGCAGCAAGGCCAGGAAGGAAGATCAGGAACGGCTGCAGCGCGATCGTTCGCGGCGCAAGCGTCTTGGTAGTGGCCGCCAGGTTTGTCAGGTCGGTCGTCAGGCTCGGACCGCCCTCGTCGATGAGAGCGCCAATCTGATCGCTGGCCGGAATTCCGTTGTCGATCAAGCGTCGGATGTCCGGATCGCTCGTCCGCAACTGCGCCGTGACAGCATCCAGATCTGTGCTGAACTGCTTGATCGCGGAAGACTGATCCGACTGCGTCGTCAGAACCGTCTCACTGTTCCGAATCAGCGCGAGCGTCTGAGGCAGGGTGTCGAGACCGGACTGCGAGAGACCGGACAACGAATCGGCCAGGACCTGAATGTCCTCACCCTTGCCGTTGAACGCAGCACCGAGTTCGACGGCGACGGTGTGGAGTGCATCGACCGGCACGGACTTGACCAAGCCGTTGGCACTGGTCAGGACATCCTCGATCGGGATCGGAGTTGTGGTGTCCCCCACCGCAATCACCGACCCGTCCTCGAGGAAAGGTCCCTGATCGGTATCGGGCTGGAGGTCGACGTACTGCTCGCCGATGGCGGAGCGGTTAGCCACGACTGCACGGGCCGACGCGGGAATCTCCGGAGCACTGTTGTCGATCTTCAGGTCTACCTGAATTCCGTCCTCGGTCAGCGACATGTCACCCACTCGCCCGACCGGCACGCCGCGATACGTCACTTCGGCGTTCGTGAAAATTCCACCGGACGTGGCCAATTCGGTCTTGACCGTGTACTGCCCGAACCCCATGAGGTTGTCCAGACGCACGTACTTGGCACCGACGTAGATGAGACCCAGAAGCGCAACCAAGACAAAGCCCACGAGCTGCCATTTGACCAGAGCTGATCTCACTGTCCATCACCACCAATTCCGAACTGTTCCAGCATTCCCTGGATGGGATTGAGTGGGTCCGCTGCCGGACCCGGGGTTGCCGGGTCACCCGCCGTTGTGGCGGGAAGACCAGCGACGACGGGGATCTGCGGCAGGATCGGAGCGATCGGCAGCAGTGACACCGTCGGCCAACCCGGGCGCGGTCCGTTGCCGTTGTAGTACGGATTGGACGGATCGACTACCGGCTTGGGATTGCCGAACTTCGGCTGACGGTATTCCGGTTCACCCTGTCCGACACCAAGACCCGAGAGAGTATTGCCGATCTGCAGGTCAACGCTCAGGAAGAGATTCACGGAACCACCCTGCGCAATCTTCTCGACGCCGTCCGGGAACGGGAATGTCGGGAGGAAAGGAAGTGCCCCGACGAAGTCGTCACCGGAGTCGGCGAGCGCCTGCAGCGTCGGACGAAGAGCCTGAAGATCAGCGATCAGATCGTCCTTGGACTGCGTGAGAACGTCGGTTCCCACTGTTCCGAGTCGATCCACCTGAGCGAGCATCTGCGTCAACTGCGGACGCTGCTCGTTGAGAACCTGTGTCGCAACGGGCAGTTCCTCGAGAATCTTGCCGATCTTCTCGTTCTGATCGTTGACTCGACTCGACAGCACGTCGAGTCCGTCGAGGGCGCGCGTGATGTCGTCACGCTGCTCGTTGAGTCCACCGATGAGAGTGTTCGCCTGCTCCAGAAGACTTCTTGTCTTGCCTTCGCGGCCGTCGAACGCAGCCCCGAGTTCTTCGACGATGGGCTGCAACTGGCCGACACCGCCGCCGTTGAGCAGCAGCGACAATGCGCCGAGAACCTGCTCGATCTCCGTAGCGTGTCGGGTGCGATCGAGCGGGATCAGATCGCCGTCGGCCAGCTTCGCAGAATCCGGTCCGGACGGCGGGGCCGACAGCTGGATGAACTTCTCGCCGAGCAGGTTGGTCTGCTCGACCGCGGCAATTGCGTTGGCGGGCAGATCAACCGACGAGTCGAGGATGATGCCGACGTCCGCGGTCCATCCGTCCGGTCCGACTGACACGTCGTCGACGCGACCGACGGGAACGCCGTCGACCTTCACAGCGGATTGCGGAACAAGGTCCAGGACATCGTCGAACTGAACGGTCAAGTGCATCGGATCCGAGCCCACATCAGGACCGCCGGGAAGCGGGACCGCGTAGATGCCCTCGGACGAGCAGGCGGTTGCCGAGATCAGGACGGCGCACAATCCGGCGCCGACTATAAGTGAACGCTTCACTCGCCCTCCCCGTTTCCACTGGTCAGCCGCGGTGACACGACGCCGGGCACAGTGCCCGGAACTACCTGCATCTGTCGTTCGGAACCGGCAAGGATGCCGAAGGGAAGGTTCAGGCCTGCGGCCTGATTGGCCGCGTCGGTCATCGCTGCGACATTTGCGCACTGGTCGATTGCGGGCTGCATCTGCCGTCCCAACGCCTCGAACCGCGGATCGCCGGGCAACAGTTTGCCGAGGTCCATCAACTTGCAGAGCACTCCGGCCGGGTTCTGAAGATCCGGGAACGCCAGACGCGAAGCGAGTACACCGGATTCGGCGTCGTAAGAGTTGACCAGGTTGGAGATCGCCAACGGCAGCATGGTGAGCGTGTTGGCCAGGCCTTCCTTGTTGTTAGCCAATGTCTGCGTCGGTTCGACCAGTCCCTCGGCTGTCTGGACCAGTTGATCTCGGTTGTCTGCGACGAACTTCGCGACGTCGCCGAGAGCGATCGACAGCTGATTCAGGGCGGCACCGAGATCGTCGCGTTCACCTGCCAAGAATCCGGTCAGGTCCGACAACTGAGTGTTGAACTGACGCACCTGCTGATCGTTGGCAGCGAGCGCACCCACAAACGTATCGAGGTTCTTGATGGTGAGCGAGATGTTGTCACGCGAATCGTTCAGCGTCCGTGCGGCATCCGAGAGGTTGGTGATGCTGTCCCCCAACGCTTCACCGTTGCCTTCCAGGTTTGCCGCACCGGTCTCGACGAAATCGGACAGCGCACCGTTCTTGTTGGCACCTTCGGGACCAAGTGCCGACGCGAGTTCGTCGATGCTGGAGTACAACTGGTCGACCTCGACGGGCGTTGCCGTCTTCTCGATCGGAATGACCGCACCGCTGGTCATCTTGTCGCCGCCGGTGAAGACCGGCGTCAGCTGGATGTAGCGATCGGCAACCACCGAAGGCGTGATCTGTGCGGCACTGGCGTCAGCGGGGATGTCGATCCCACGATCGACACGCAACTCGACCTTGACCTGATCTCCCTGAGGTTCGACGGATTCGACGGTGCCGACCTTGACACCGAGAACACGAATGTCGGAACCGTCGTAGATACCCACCGACTTGTCGAAGTAGGCGGTGATCTTGGTCGTTCCAGCGCGCGTGAACACCCACCACAGCGCTCCACCGATTACGAGTAACCCGATCAGAACAGCGGCGATGATCGCGACCGAGCGCTTCTTGGAGCCGCTTCCGGCTTCGGCAGTATCAGCCATCAGTTGCCTCCCAACGTACGAACGGGGTCACGGTAGCCCGGAATATCCGGCAGACCTGGCGGAAGGAGGTTCACGACGACCTGGTCGAACCAACGGCCGTTGCCGACGACGTTGGCGTACAGCCGAATGAAGGGTTCGTAGAGCTTCAGTGCCTTGTCCAAGTTCTCGTTGTTGGCCTTCAAGATGTCGATGACGCCGTTGAGTTGCGTCAGCGCCGGCCCGATTGCCGCCTCGTTGTCACGAACGAGACCGGTGAGCTGCTGAGAGACTCGCTGAGTTCCGGTGAGTAGCTGCGAAATCGCCTGCTGACGATTGTTGAGCTCCTGCACCAGAAGTCCACCGTCGCGGATCAGCTGGGTGAATTCCTTGTTGCGATCAGCAAGAATCTGTGACGTCTTCCCGGTCGCGTCGAAGAGTTTTTGCAAGTCCTGATCGCGGCTCGCGATCGTCTGGGACAACCGACTGACACCGTCGAGCGAGGCTCGCACGTCGCCAGGTGTCTCGGAGAAGGCTTGAGACAACGTCTCCATGCTCTTCGCCAACTGGTCGGTGTCGATGTCGCCGACTGTGTCCGCCGCGGCCGAGAAAGCCTGAACGACGTCATACGGAGACGTGGTGCGCTCGAGCGGAATCCGGTCCTTGGGATCGAGGTTGTCGGTTCCGCGCGGATCGAGTGCGAGGTACTTCTGTCCCAGAATCGTCTTGATCTGGATGGACGCCGAGGTTTGATCGCCGACCCACGCGTCACTCACCTTGAAGTCGACGAGTACACGGTCTCCGTCGAGATCGACGGAGGTGACCTTTCCGACCTTCACTCCGGCGATACGAACCTCGTTGCCGGGCTTGAGCCCAGCGGCTTCGGAGAACTCGGCGGAGTAGGACGAACCTGCCCCTACGAACGGAAGCGAATCGAGGAAGAACGCTGACAAAGTGGCCAACAGCACCACAAAAATACCGATGGCTCCGGCCATTGCCGGACTGCGACGTTTACTCATCGACCTTGCAACTCCCTCATACCGTCTTGAGTGCATCGCGTGGCCGCGTTGGTGTAGATCGGCTGGTTGACCGTCGGCAGGCCGGTGGGCAGATTCAGCGACGCAGACTGTCCGGGACCGGCGACGATGTCGATTCCACACAGGTAGAACTGGAACCAGGAACCGTAACTCGCGACACGAGCGAGCTTGTCGAGCTTGACCGGCAAAGTCTCGAGCACAGCATTCACGTCGTCACTACGACGGTTGAGTGTGGTCGCCAACGTGTTGAGTGCCGTGATCGAGCCCTGGATGGACGGCCTTGTGGGCTCCAGCAGGTCAGCCGTCGCATCGGTCAGGCCGGCGAGTGAGGTGACGGCCGAACCGACCACACCACGCTCGTTGGCCAACCCGGTGACCAGTTGCTGGGTGTTGACGATCAGCGAATCGAGGTTCTTGTCATTCGCGTTGACGGTGTCGAGGACGTCGTTGAGGTTCTTGATCACCGCGCCGATGACAGCGTCCTTGTCGGCAACGGTGTTGGTCAGGCTCGCGGTGTTGCGTACGAGCTCACTGATGGTGCCCGACTCACCCTGGAAGACCTGGATGATCTGGTACGACAGCTTGTTCACGTCGTCCGCGCTCAGGGTCGTGAACAACGGCTTGAACCCGTTGAAGAGCGTTGTGAGATTGACCGCCGGACGCGTCTGCGCCAACGGCAGGGTGTCGCCGCCGGTAATCTTCTTGCCCTGGCTACCTTCGCCTTGTGAGAGGGAGATGTACCGCTGCCCCACCAGGTTTCGGAACCGGATCGTGGCGATGGAACTCGCTGGCAACCAGTCACGGTCGGATACCGAGAACTGCACCTCGGCCTGGTTGTCGTTGACGATGGCGATCTTCTCGACCTGCCCGACCCGAACACCGGCAATGCGTACCTCGTCGCCCTCGTTCAGCGAAGTGACGTCGGAGAATACTGCGTTGAACTTGGTGCCTCCGCCACCGCCGAGGTTGGCGATACTGGCCGCCAGCAATCCCGTCGCCAGGATGGTGACCACCACGAAGATGATGAGCTTTGTCAGCGGAGCTGCGAGTCCTCTCATTGGACGCTCACCTCCGCACCGGCGAATGCCGGAGCACTGACCATTGTGGTCCACGCCGGAACGTCGTCCGGCGCAACACCGTTGGCCTGTCCGTAGATCACCTTCAACGTATCCTCTTCGAGTCGCGAGCCCGCGTAGCCGGCCTGCTGTGCCGGACCACTGTTGTTGGTCGAGAAGAGCTGCGGTCCGGAGCCCTCGGGTGCGGGCATGAATTCCATGGTCGCGGGTCCTGGGTTGCGGGACGGCACCTGGTAGGAACCGTCACCGTACGACCCGCCGGGGTACTGCGGGAACGGACGACCGGGCTCGGTGACATTGTCGTAGCAAACCGGGCCGCGGTTGTCGACCAGCCGAGGCTCGTCCTGGTTGGGCAGGTAGCGGCCCTTCGGGTTCACGATCTGAATACTCGCACGCACACCGGGATTGGGCGCGTCGGTCGACAGAATCTTGGCCGCTTCCGGAGCAGTGTCCGAGAAGCCCTTGAACGTGCACCCGAACGTCGGCGAGTATTGCGCCAACAGCTGGAGCGCATCGGTCGAATCCGCAGCGAGCGTGATGATCGAGGACGAGTTCGTCTCGAGGAATGCTGCTGTGTTCGACGAGGTCGCGGTGAGCGACGCCAGCAGTGTTCGCAACTGATCCTGCTTCTGCACCACCGTGTTACCCGTGGTCCGCAGATTGTCGAGAGCGTTGACCAGATCGGGCGCAGCGTCCGAGTACGTCTGGGAGAAGTCCGCGAACTTGCGCAGATCCTCTTGCACGGCAGGTAGTTCCGTGTTGACGCCGCGGAAGATCTCTTCGAGACGATCGACGGTCAAACCGAGCTCGGCACCGCGTCCCGTCAGGCCCTGAGCGAGAGACCCGAGAGTGTTCGCCAGATCCTGCGGCGGAATGGCCTGCAGGAGTGGAAGCAGCCCGTCCAGAACGTCACCGACCTCGACAGCGTTGCCGCTCTTGTCCTGGTGGATCACCGTTCCCGCGGAAATCGGGGTCGCGGTCGTTCCCTCCGGAATGATCAGGGAGACGTATCGCTCACCGAAAAGCGTCTTCGGAAGCAGACGCGCCGTGACGTTGGACGGAATCAGATCAGCCTTGTCCGGTTCGATCGCGAGGACCGACGTGACCTGGCCGTCTTTTGTCGACGCGGATCGCACCTCCCCCACCAGCAGCCCACGGACCTTGACGTCCGCGTTGGGCGGCAAAGCATTTCCGACGGTATCGGTCACGAGGTCGATCTTCACGACGTCCTTGAACGTCTTGTTGAAAGTTCCGATTGTGAAGGCCAGGAACAAGGCCAACACCACGAAGAACACGAGTCCGAGCACACGGCGGCGCAGGACTGACGGAGCCTCGATCATCCGGCCACCCTCACTGTCGTCGTGGTGCCCCAGATTGCGAGGCTGAGGAAGAAGTCGAGAACGGCGATCGTCACGATTGCGGCGCGAACAGCGCGGCCGACGGCCACACCCACGCCTGCGGGACCACCCGAGGCGTGGAAACCGTAGTAGCAGTGGATCAGGATCAGCACGAAGGCGAAGACCAAGACTTTCGCAAACGAATACAGCACGTCCTGCGGTGGCAGGAAAAGGTTGAAGTAGTGGTCGTACGAGCCCGTCGACTGCCCGTTGAACACCGTACTGATCACTCTCGAGGCGAGGTACGCCGCAAGCAGACCCACGATGTACAGCGGGATGACGGCGACGAAGCCGGCGATCATGCGCGTCGTGACCAGGAACGGCACCGACGGCACCGCCATGACCTCGAGGGCGTCGATCTCCTCCGAGATTCGCATGGCGCCGAGCTGAGCGGTGAAACCACAGCCCACCGTGGCCGAGAGCGCAAGGGCCGCAACGATCGGAGCGATCTCACGGGTGTTGACGTAAGCGGAGAGGAAGCCGGTCAGAACCGAGCTACCCAACTGTTCGAGAGCTGCGAAGCCCTGCAGACCGACGACGACACCGGTGAATCCCGACATCATCGCGATGACGCCGATCGTTCCGCCGATGACTGCGAGCGCGCCGCTACCGAACGTCACTTCGGCGAGCAGTCGAAGAGTCTCCTTCCGGTACCGGTGCAGGGTGCGCGGAGTCCACGCGATTGCGCGCGCGTAGAACGACATCTGCTCGCCCGCGCGGTCCAACGCGTTCAGTGGAATCTTGGCAACTTTGCGGCTCTTCAGCAGAAACTGATCGCCGCGGCCTCGTGCGATGGTCATTTAGGTCAAGATCCCTTCGCCGGCACGATCTGGAGGTACACCATCGTCAGAATCAGATTGGCGAAGAACAACAGCAGGAACGTGATGACGACGGCCTGGTTCACCGCCTCACCGACGCCTTTGGGGCCACCGGACGGGTGAAGTCCCTTGTACGCGGAGATCACACCTGCGATGACACCGAACACCGCGGCTTTGATCTCACCGCTCCAAATGTCCGGTAGCTGCGCAAAAGCTGAGAACGACGAGATGTAGGCACCGGGGTTACCTCCCTGCAGGACCACGTTGAAGAAGTAGCCACCCGCGATACCGACCACGGACACCAGTCCGTTGAGCAGTACAGCAATCAGCACCATCGCGAGTACTCGCGGAACCACCAGGCGCTGAATCGGATTGATGCCGAGGACTTCCATCGCGTCGATCTCTTCGCGGATGGTTCGTGAACCGAGGTCGGCCGTCACGGCCGATCCGGCCGCACCGGCGACCAGCAACGCTGTCACCAGAGGGCTACCCTGCTGGATCACCGCCAGGACGCTGGCAGCGCCGGTGAACGATTCTGCACCCAACTGCTTGATCAGCGAACCGGTCTGCAGTGAGACAACGGCGCCGAAAGGAATGGCTACCAATGCCGTCGGCAAAATCGTCACGCTGGCGATGAACCAGGCCTGCTCGATGAACTCACGGAACTGAAATGGACGCCGGAACGTATTCCTGACGACGTCGACAAACAGTTCGACGATGTTTCCGGCCTGAGTTAATGCTCCGTTGACCGGACTCAGAACCGAGTTGCGGGTAACCCCCATCCGATATGCCTACCCTTGCCCGTGTGTCGTGTTTCCGTAGGGATCGCCCTCGTATGCAGGAATGACCTGCGTGTCTTGCGAGTTGTCGTTCCACTCCCCCTGATAGCCGCTCGCTTCGGCGTACTGGGGATCGTACTGCCCAGTTCCGTTAACTTCGTCCAGGCTGTCCTGAATTGCCGCCTGAGCGTTAGCTGGGAGGGTGTGCATGATCTGCCGGACGCGCTCCTGGCGACGACGAACAGCCTGACGCTCCGGGTTTCCGGGGGTGGCCTTCATCTGCGGCACGATGCCCTCGACGTCGTCGACACCACCAGCGTGGTGACCTGCGTCGACGAGCGCCTGCTCGTGCGCCATCTGAGCCTCGTCCTTCTCCTCCGACATACCGATCGGACCGATCATCGTTCCGTTGAGGAACTGCTTGACGACGGGTTCGTCCGAGGTGAGCAGCACCTCGCGAGGGCCGAACATCACCAACTGACGACGGAAGAGCATGCCGATGTTGTCAGGCACCGTGCGCGCGAGGTTGATGTTGTGCGAGACGATCAGAATCGTGGCGTCGGACTGGGCGTTGATGTCGATCAGCGTCTGGCTGATGTACGTCGTACGCACCGGGTCCAGACCGGAGTCAGGCTCGTCGACGAGGATGATCTCGGGGTCGAGAACGAGTGCACGCGCCAGACCGGCACGCTTGCGCATGCCGCCGGAGATCTCGCCGGGGAGCTTGTCCTCGGCGCCGACCAGACCGGTGAGGTCCAACTTCTCCATCACGATCTTGCGGATATCGGATTCCGACTTCTTGGTGTGCTCGCGAAGCGGGAAGGCGATGTTGTCGTACAAGTTCATCGAGCCGAACAGCGCGCCGTCCTGGAACAGAACGCCGAACAGCTTGCGGATCTCGTAGAGCTCCTTGGAGGAGCACTGCAGGATATCCGTGCCGTCGATGACGATGGAGCCTTGTTCAGGGCGGAGCAGTCCGATCAGGGACTTCAGGAACACCGACTTACCGGTACCCGAAGGCCCGAGCAGTGCACTGACCTCACCCGCGGGAAGTGTCAACGACACGTCCTGCCAAATCCTCTGCGACCCGAAAGACTTTGTCAGTCCTTGTACCGCTACCTCGACTCCCACCATTACCTCCGCGACGTCCGTTGCATGCATGCACCCGTGTGGGTTGGGTCACTCTATCGCATGGGAGTGGTACCCGTGACTGCGAATACTACTAACGAGTAGGGAAGAAGCATAATTCAGGTCACAGCCTAGTTCGGACGCCCCTCCCACCTGCACCAATTCCGAAATATCACCGGCGAAAAAAGTTCAAAAAAAGAGGGCCACTCCCCGTGGGGAGTGGCCCTCTTCGTTACTACTCGCGAAGAGCAGCGGGAAAACCGTCTTACTTGATGACGATCTTTGCGCCGGCAGCTTCGAGCTTTTCCTTGGCAGCCTCTGCGGCGTCCTTGGCAACCTTCTCGAGGATGGCCTTCGGAGCGCTCTCGACGAGGTCCTTGGCTTCCTTCAGGCCGAGGCCGGAAACGACCTCACGGACGACCTTGATGACCTGGATCTTCTTGTCGCCAGCCGACTCGAGGACGACGTCGAACTCGTCCTGCTCTTCAGCAGCTTCTGCGGCAGCCGGTGCGCCTGCAGCGGCGACGGCGACGGGAGCAGCAGCGGTGACCTCGAAGGTCTCCTCGAATGCCTTAACGAACTCCGAGAGCTCGAGGAGGGTGAGCTCCTTGAACTGGTCCAACAACTCTTCGGTGCTGAGCTTCGCCATTGTGGCGGTCCTTCCTGTAAGTCCCATGTCGCTGATCCGCGACCGGGCGGGGTTATAGCAGTGATGCGCGGGTGCGGATCAGCTTTCGGCTTCGGCCTCGGCCGGAGCCTCGGTGGCAGCCTCTGCGGGGGCCTCTGCGGCTCCGCCTTCTGCAGCCTTCTTCTCCTGCAGCGCAGCGGCCAGACGGGCCATCTGCGAAGCGGGAGCGTTGAACAGGCCTGCGGCCTTTGCCAAGTTGCCCTTCATCGCGCCGGCAAGCTTTGCCAACAGGATTTCGCGGGATTCGAGATCCGCGATCTTGTTGACCTCTTCCACGGACAGCGCAGCGCCGTCCATGTAGCCGCCCTTGATGATGAGCGCCTTGTTGTCCTTAGCGAAGTTCTTCAGAGCCTTCGCAGCGTCGACCGGTTCGCCCTTGATGAATGCAATGGCGGTCGGACCAACGAACAGGTCATCAAGGCCCTCGATGCCAGCCTCTGCGGCGGCACGCTTGACCAGGGTGTTCTTGGCGACGGAGTAGGTGGCACCTTCTCCGAGAGCGCGTCGCAGTGTCGTGATGTTGCCAACCGAAAGGCCACGGTATTCCGTGACCACAGCGGCGGTCGAACCCTTGAACTGCTCGGTGATTTCCGCAACTGCGGAAACCTTCTCAGGCTTTGCCATACTTCGCCTCCTCTCGTGACAGTCGTTGTCCCACTCAGGAACCGCTGCACCTCATCGGGGATGAACCCGAGAAGACACAGTCCGCGACATGCAAAACGCCCCGGCGCAAGCGCACGGGGCGTACAGAGGAAACATGAAGAAGAGGCTTACGAATCAGCGTAACGATGCAACGCAAAGCAGTGCATAACCAGGCGAACTG
The DNA here is from genome assembly GCF_030056735.1 of Rhodococcus sp. IEGM 1409. Lineage (GTDB taxonomy): Bacteria > Actinomycetota > Actinomycetes > Mycobacteriales > Mycobacteriaceae > Rhodococcus_F. The sequence goes on along the minus strand of NZ_JASHKN010000005.1, from coordinate 193,820 downwards.
TAGAACCACTACATCAAGCTATCCCCCTACCTCGTTCACCTACGTGGGCCGCCGGGCACTCCCGGACTTTCAACCACACTCATTACTGAGTGCAATCACCAACGGTCTTGGGTAGAACATGATTTTGGGGTGAAGTTCATATCCAGCACTGAACTCCGCATCGAAGACTACCTGACGGCATACCGATTCACCAATTCGGGCCCGTCACGCGCCCGGTTTCCTCACGCCCCGGGTTTCTTCACGCACCTATGGCCCTGGCGATCTTGTGTTCGATCTCCGCCCGAGCTCGGTCCGGCAATACAAGCAGTCCATCGAGTTCCTTGTGTGCCTTCTTGTACGCGCTCTGACGTTCCTGTGGCGTCGCGCCCTCGTCCATGGCCAGTCGCAGCAGACGCTGTGCTCGTACCAGACGCTCTTGTTCGTCGAGGCTGAAGCCGCTGCGTCTACGGCGCTTGGCCTCCGCTTCCGCGATTTCGAATGCGATCGCGTAAGCGTGTACCGCCTCGCGGTACTCGGTTTGTACCTGCTGGTTGCCGATCATCGTCTCCGGATTGCCTGGTCGGAGCAGATCGGCACGATATTTGGCTCGATGAAAATCGGCCGTCAAAGCCTCGCGCATGTCCGTCATCATCGGGGTGTCGAGCAGCGTGACCGGATCTAGTTCGTAGGAGAACCATCGGGCATCGACCTCATCGTGCTGCTCGATGGCTTTCGCCAACTCGCGACGCTGCGTCTCCTCATCGGCGTGATGTTGTGCGTTGACTTGCGCGATGGCGACCTTGGTCTGCTGCTTGAGCCGGAAACGCTCTTGCCGGCGCTCGATCCGCCTTTCGTTGGCAACCGCGACACCTTTCAGCGCCCCACCGATGGTGCCGCCGAAAACAAACAGCAGCCACCAGAAATTTCCGAGGAACTGGAACGCTTCGTGCATACACCCGATGATGCCACTGCTGGACCTGATGGCACTGCTGGACCGGATACCACTGCTGGACCGAATACCACTGGCGCAGCGAGGCAGACCCCCACAACAGACAAGAAGGCCGGTAGGGAGCGATCCCTACCGGCCTTCTTGTTCGTATGCGAACTGCTTACGCGTCTGCAGCATCCTCGAGGAGGTTGCGGGTACGGTTCGGATCCACCGGGATGCCCGGACCGGTGGTGGTCGAGACCGTGATCTTCTTCACGTAGCGGCCCTTGGCCGACGAGGGCTTCGCACGCAGGATCTCGTCCAGGGCTGCGCCGTAGTTCTCCACCAGCTTCTCATCGTCGAACGATGCCTTGCCGATGACGAAGTGCAGGTTGGCCTGCTTGTCGACGCGGAAGTTGATCTTTCCGCCCTTGATGTCGTTGACAGCCTTGGTGACATCCGCCGTGACGGTGCCCGTCTTCGGGTTCGGCATCAGGCCACGCGGTCCGAGGACACGGGCGATGCGGCCGACCTTGGCCATCTGATCAGGAGTCGCGATTGCGGCGTCGAAATCGACCCATCCACCCTGGATGCGCTCGATCAGGTCTTCTGCACCGACTACGTCAGCGCCTGCAGCCTCTGCTTCTGCTGCCTTCTCGCCAACAGCGAACACGATGACGCGAGCGGTCTTACCGGTGCCGTGGGGCAGGTTGACCGTTCCGCGGACCATCTGGTCAGCCTTGCGGGGGTCGACGCCCAGACGAACTGCAACCTCAACGGTTGAGTCCATCTTGGTGGACGACGTCTCCTTGGCGAGCTTTGCAGCCTGAAGCGGGCTGTAGAGCTTGTCTGCGTCGATCTTCTCAGCGGCGGCGAGGTACGCCTTGCTGCGCTTTGCCATTTGTTCTGTCCTTACTTATCACTGCAGTGAGTTACTTGGTGCAGTGGTGAATGGTTCAGTTGTGGTCGGGGCCTGGCCGGCCCTCCCACGTAATGCTGTGGAGCGGGCTACTAGCCCTGGACCGTGATGCCCATGGAGCGAGCGGTGCCGGCGATGATCTTCGCGGCCTGCTCGATGTCATTGGCATTGAGGTCTTCAGCCTTGGTCTTCGCGATTTCGCGCACCTGATCCATGGTCACCGAGGCAACCTTGGTCTTGTGCGGTTCGCCGGAGCCCTTGGCGACGCCGGCTGCCTTGAGGAGCAGCTTGGCGGCGGGAGGGGTCTTCAGCTTGAAATCGAAGGTCCGGTCTTCGTAGACCGAGATCTCGACCGGCACAACATTGCCGCGCTGGGACTCAGTCGCCGCGTTGTAGGCCTTGCAGAACTCCATGATGTTCACGCCGTGCTGACCGAGCGCGGGACCCACGGGAGGTGCAGGGTTAGCCTGACCTGCCTGGATCTGCAGCTTGATGAGCCCGGCGAGCTTCTTCTTCTTTGGGGGCATCTCTAGTTCCTAGTTTCTAGCTTGGGTGTGTGTCTTGCGTCGAACAAATTGCAAGTTTTGGGGTGGTCAGATCTTCGCGACCTGGTTGAAGTTGAGCTCAACCGGGGTTTCACGACCGAAGATCGACACGAGAACCTTGAGCTTCTGCTGCTCGCCGTTGACCTCGCTGATGCTGGCCGGAAGGGTCGCGAAGGGGCCGTCCATGACGGTGACCGACTCGCCGACCTCGAAGTCGACCTCGATGAGGGGCTTGCCGAAGGACTCGGACGGTGCCTCGCCAGCTGCGACGGCCGCCGCTGCAGCCTGCTGCTTCTTCTGCTCCTGCTGCGGGAGCAGGAACTTGACGACCTCGTTGAGGGTCAGCGGCGAGGGACGCGACGTGGCACCGACGAAACCGGTGACACCAGGCGTGTTGCGCACTGCGCCCCACGACTCGTCGTTGAGCTCCATGCGAACGAGGATGTATCCGGGCAGAACCTTGCGGTTGACCTGCTTGCGCTGGCCGTTCTTGATCTCGGTGACCTCTTCGGTGGGAACTTCCACCTGGAAGATGTAGTCACCGACGTCGAGGTTCTGAACGCGAGTCTCGAGGTTGGTCTTGACCTTGTTCTCGTAACCGGCGTACGAGTGGATGACGTACCAGTCACCCGGGGCGCGACGCAGCGCAGCCTTGAGTTCGGCAACGGGATCCTCGACCTCGAGTTCGGCGGCCGGGGCGGCCTCGTCGGAGTTCTCGGCATCGTCGGAGATGACGTCCTCGGTCGCTGCAGTGTCGGCAGCGTCTTCAGCAACGTCTGCATCGGTGCCTTCGGCAACGTCTGCATCGGTGCCTTCGGCAACCACGACGTCTACTTCGGCTGCCGCCTCGGCAGAAACACGCTCTTCGGCCAAAGCCTCATTCGTGTCGTTCTCGGGGGTGCTCACTGGGGCACTCGCTTCCTCTCGTTACTCGGACCCGGGTCGGGTCTTGTCGCGCTCGCAGGCAAAGACGCCCGACTGCTACGGCGATCAGCCGAACAGCCAGGTGACACCCTTGATCACAGCGATATCGACGCCGCTGATGAAAGCGACCATGAAGACCACGAACGTCAGCACGACGCTGGTGTAGGTGATCATCTGCTTGCGGTTCGGCCAGATGACCTTACGGAGTTCTGCGATGACCTCGCGGAAGAATTTGCGCAGGCGCTTGAAGATGTTGTCTTTCTTCGCCTTGGGCTTCTTGCCGGGGTTCGTTGCAGTCGGCTTGGCCGATGATGTCCGGGACGCCGTCCGGGCCGGAGTCTTCACGGTGGACGCGCTGACCGAGGCGCCGCGCGCAGCGCGCTTGCCGGTCGGCTTGTTGGAAACCCCACTGGATGCGGAGGGAACCTCTTCGGCGCCGTCCTTGTCCAGCGACAGATCGGAACGCGTAGTCGCGTCAGCTGCAGTGTCGTCGACACCGGTCGAATCGGCAGACGTTGAAGTCTCCGCATCCGAAGTGTCGGCGTCGCGCTTGGCGCGCTCCTCGCTCACGTCGTTCCTCTCAGTCGCTGGCATCCGGGGGCAGGGGCGACAGGACTTGAACCTGCAACCTGCGGTTTTGGAGACCGCTGCTCTGCCAGTTGAGCTACGCCCCTTTGGTTGACCTCGACAGGTAGACCCTGCCTGAATCAACCGTTCTGCGATCACACAACATACGCGCTACCCGAGGTGAATGCCTTGCAACATTCAGGGCAGCGCGCAGCGCTGAGGAATCCCAGAAATCTCAGTGTACTTCAAAGCCCCGGAACAAACACAATCCGCCCTGCGATCAGGCTAGACGGACCGTGGCAGTGGCACGACCGAAGATCTTCTTACCTTCGGACTTGGCCACGATTGCCAGTACTGCGGTCTTGCTTTCTTCGTCGACCGACTTCACCTTGGCGGTGAAATCGATCTCGGCAGCCTTGGCGGCCGCCACGATGACCGGGCTCGTGAACCGTACGTTGTACTCGGTCACTGCGCCCGGATCTCCCAGCCATTCGGTAACGTAACCGGCACCGATGCCCATGGAGAGCATGCCGTGCGCAACCACGTCCGGCAAGCCGGCAAGTCGTGCGACCTCGTCACTGAAGTGAATCGGGTTCGGATCTCCCGAGACACCCGCATAGTTGGCGAGGTTTCCGCGCGTCAAGGTGACGGACTTCTCGGGGAGAAGTTCGCCGACACTCACGTCGGAGAATTTACGAAGCGACATGCATCATCACGTCCTTGACTGCGTGGGCGATGTTCTCGTCCACTTCCCCACCCGTTCGAGCGACAAGCGTTGTCCACGTGGTGACAACTGCTTCGTCGTTCTGATCGGTGATGATGTTCTTGGTCACGATGATGTCGCTACCTGCGGCCTGCCTGAAGGAATCCAGATAGACGTCGCAGAAGAGTCGGTCACCGACCTGCATAGGCTTGTGCAGCACCAAACGCTGATCGGTCTGAAGAATCTGACTCAAGTCGTAGCCTGTGACGATCTCTTCGAACAGACGTCGCTGAGCAATGGCACCCACGATCGCGACAAACGTGATGGGAGCGATCAGACCGTCGTATCCGAGGCCTTTGGCTGCCGACTCGTCGTAGTGCGCGGGATGCGCGTCCTGGACGGCGCGAGCGAACTCGCGCACCTTCTCGCGTCCGACCTCGTAGAAGTCTTCGACACGATAGTGGTGACCGACCATCTGGACGGCATGAGCGGCCGGGTCCGTAGGGACCTCGGCCGCTGCCTGGTTCTCTTGCAAATCTGTCACGCGGTGAGACTCTCTTCTAGCTAGGACCCGAAGACGCAGGCCCGGAGAGGGTCTTCCGCGAAAATCGTCGTCCTGTTAAGGACTTACTACTTCGACTCGCGGTGCGACTGGTGGGTTCCGCAGTTGGGGCAGAACTTCTTGAGCTCCAGGCGATCGGGGTCGTTGCGCCGATTCTTCTTGGTGATGTAGTTGCGGTGCTTGCATACCTCGCAGGCCAAGGTGATCTTGGGCCGAACGTCGGTCGAGGAGGCCACGGGATGCCTTCTTTCGGGTGTATCTGATTACGAGCAATCAGGGTGGATCATGCATATTGTGTAGCGGTGACCGGACTTGAACCGGCGACGCAACGATTATGAGTCGTTTGCTCTACCAACTGAGCTACACCGCCTCGGTGTCGAGTGTCGCGCGGAAAGCACGGCACCACAATCCAGCGAGCCCCCTAACGGAATCGAACCGTTGACCTTTTCCTTACCATGGAAACGCTCTACCGACTGAGCTAAGGGGGCGTGGCTCAGGAGTGCGTTGCCGCTCTCTTGAAGCCTCCGAAAGATTACACACGAACGAGCGCCAGCACCAAATCCGCTGGTCATCGGGGCAAAAATGGTGCCGGAGCCCATTCTTGCACTGATCGGGGCCTGTGGCGAGGGCTTTGCGGGAACCAGCTTGACCCCGCACTCCCCCGAAGTCCTCCCCTGAGCCGCAGCAGATACGCGTCACCTGCAAGCAATCGACATCGGAACAAGCACAAAAAAGTCAGCCCCGACTCTCGGAAAGAGAATCGGGGCTGACTTGGTGTGGCAGATGTAGGATTCGAACCTACGTAGGCATAAGCCGACGGATTTACAGTCCGCTCCCATTGGCCGCTCGGGCAATCTGCCGTGCTTGCACCAGGCTTCGATCCGGCGCATTCGCAAGTATATCGCGACGTGCGGCGGCCGAAAACGGCTTCCTCGGTGCGGTGAGAAGAATACAACGAACACACCCCCATTTTGCAAACCGGGTGGTAACGGGCGGTGCCGACCCGATAACGTCGAGGTGTCCACCGGTATGGAAGGTGGGCGGAACTCGATGTTCGTGAACTACCGGAAAGCGGGAGTGTGAAGTGGCTGATTCGTCCTTCGACGTGGTGAGCAAAGTAGACCGTCAAGAGGTGGACAACGCTCTGCATCAGGCTGCCAAGGAGTTGACCACGCGTTTCGACTTCCGAAACACGGGTGCGTCGATCGAGTGGTCTGGTGAAGAGACGATCACGTTGAACGCCGACACCGAGGAGCGACTGCTGGCCGCCCTCGACGTGTTCAAGGAGAAGCTGATCCGTCGTGACATCTCGCTGAAGGCATTCGATGCCGGCGAGCCAGCGCAATCCGGAAAGATCTACAAGCTGTCCGGAACCTTGGTCCAGGGCATCACCAGCGAGAACGCGAAGAAGATCACCAAGAAGATCCGCGACGAGGGCCCCAAGGGCGTCAAGGCGCAGATCCAGGGTGAAGAGCTTCGGGTGAGCAGCAAGAAGCGCGACGACCTCCAGGGTGTCATCTCCCTGCTCAAGGGTGAGGACTTCGGGATCGCCTTGCAGTTCGTGAACTACCGGTAGTAGGGGCTGCGCCCCTGTGCGCCTTTTTGGTAGTTCCGACGACCAGAAAGGCGCACAGGGGCCGAAGGCCCTACATCCCCGCCATCTTCTCCAAACGCTCGATCCGGTCCGCCATGGGCGGATGCGTCGAGAACAGCTTGCTCACCTTGTCCCCCGCTCTGAAGGGGTTGGCAATCATCAGGTGGGACTGCGCCGCGAGTTTCGGCTCAGGCGGCAACGGCGCGGCCGCGACGCCCGACTCGAGCTTGCGCAGCGCCGACGCCAACGCCAACGGGTCACCGGTGAGCTCGGCTCCCGATTGATCCGCCTGGTACTCGCGAGAGCGCGAGACGGCCAGCTTGACCACGGTTGCCGCGATCGGTCCCAGCAGGGAGACGAGCAGCAGCGCGATCGGATTACTTCCCTGCCCGTTCCCTCGGCCGCCGAAGATGCTCGCGTACATCGCGAAGTTGGCCAGGCCCGAGATGACGCTGGCCATCGCGCCGGCCACGGACGAGATCAAAATGTCCCGGTTGTAGACGTGGGAGAGTTCGTGCCCGAGCACGGCCCGCAATTCGCGTTCGTTCAAGATCTGCATGATGCCGCTGGTCACGCACACGGCGGCGTGACGAGGGTTACGACCGGTGGCAAACGCATTCGGGGCGTTCGTGGGGCTGATGTACAGCCGGGGCATCGGTTGGTGCGCCGTCGTGGCGAGTTCGCGCACGATGCGGTAGATCGCCGGTGCCTCGACCTCGGTGATGGGCTGGGCACGCATCGATCGGAGCGCCAGCTTGTCGCTGTTGAAGTAGACGTAGGCATTCATGCCGACGGCAAAGAGAACGGATCCCCACAGAAGCACCGGGCTGCCGAACAGCGAGCCGATGAAGACGATCAGCGCCGACATCCCCACCAACAACCCGAATGTCTTCGCACCGTTCGCGTAGCCGTGCAAACTGCTCACCTCTTGCCTCGCCGGAGCCGAAGGCTCACCCGAACTCCCCGGCGTGTGCACCGGTTCCGTTCAGTCAACGAAGGACAGGGCCATCAGGGTTCCCACCCAGTGACTATCAGGGTTCCCACCCGGAAACCCCGATTCGTCGCGGTGTCAGCCGACTCGTTCGATCGTGTAGTCCACCAGACGCACCAGAGCTTCGTTTGCCGGTCCCTGCGGGAGTTCGGCCAACTGAGCCTTCGCCGCGACGGCGTACTCACCCAGCTTTGCCTTCGCCTTGACCATGCCGGGAGAACGCTCGAGCAGTTCGAGTGCCTCTTCTACCAGGGCATCTTCGGTTACCGGGCCCGCGAGCAGCTCCCGCAGGCGATCTGCGTCGGCCCCTTCTTCGCGGAATGCGTACAGGACGGGCAGGGTGTGGACGCCCTCACGCAGGTCGGTGCCGGGCGTCTTGCCGGACTGGGCCGAGACGGACGAGATGTCGATGATGTCGTCGGAAATCTGGAACGCGGTGCCGACGGCATCACCCAAGCGCTCGAGGCGCTCGATGTGAGCTGCGTCGGCGCCGGAGAAGGTGCCGCCGAATCGTCCGGAGGCAGCGATCAGCGAACCGGTCTTCTCCCACACGACCTTGAGGTAGTGCTCGACCGGATCCTGCTCCTTCTTGACGCCGATCGTCTCGCGCATCTGGCCGGTGACCAGCTCGGCGAAGGTTTCGGCGATGATCCGCACTGCTTCGGGCCCGAGCGTCGACACCAGTCGTGACGCGTGCGCGAACAGGTAGTCGCCGGCCAGGATCGCCACGCTGTTGCCCCAGCGGGCGTTGGCGCTGGGCGCCCCGCGGCGCATGGACGCCTCGTCCATGACGTCGTCGTGGTAGAGCGTCGCGAGGTGAACGAGTTCGGTGACGGTCGCTGCGGTGATGATCGACGGATCGTTCGGCACCGGTCCGAGCTGCGCGGTCAGGATCGTGAACAACGGACGGAAGCGCTTGCCACCAGCTCGCGCGAGGTGCAGCGCGGCCTCGGTGAGGAAGTCTTCGCCGTCGGACAGCTCGCTGACCAACAACTCCTCGACATCGGAGAGTCCACCACGCACTACTGCGGCGAGCTGTTCGTCGCCCAGGTCGATGCCTGCAACGACGGTGCTCGATGCGGTTGCGTCGGCAGCAGTCTTTTCGGTGCTCACGATGTCAGTACCCATTCCTGTCGTCAGTGACGGCTCGGTTCCCACGGTAGTGAACCTAGCGGTTCGCACTCGGGACGGCCTCGCCACGGTGGCGATCGCGAGCCTGGGAAGATGTGAGTGTGTCCGTAGAAGAGCAGTCCCCCGTCGTCGATTCACCTCCGACCGAAACCGACATTGTGGTCATCGGTGCTGGTCCCGCGGGTTCTTCGGCTGCGGCGTGGGCCGCCCGTAGCGGTCGCGACGTCGTGTTGGTCGACGCGGCAGTGTTTCCTCGGGACAAGACGTGTGGTGATGGACTCACTCCGCGCGCCGTAGCCGAGCTGGATCTCCTCGGCCTTGGCGAGTGGGTTCGATCACATACGACGAACAAGGGACTGCGGTTGTCCGGATTCGGCCAGGAACTCGAACTCGAATGGCCGGGAACGTCGTTTCCACCGATCGGCAGCGCGATCCCCCGTACCGAACTCGACGACGCCATTCGCCGGTGCGCCGTCGAATCCGGGGCGGTGATGGTGGAGGGCACGAAGGCGGTGGACGTCGAACTCGACGGCGATCGGGTAGCCGCTGTCGTTCTAGCCGGCCCCTCGGGACGCAGCGCCCTTCGTTGTCGCACGCTGATCATCGCCGACGGTGTTCGCTCGACGCTCGGCAAGAAGCTGGGGCGGCAGTGGCACCGGGACACCGCTTACGGCGTCGCGGCACGCGCGTATGTCGCAACTCCGCGCAGCGCCGATCCGTGGATCACCTCGCATCTGGAACTGCGGGACGCCGAGGGCACGTTGCAGGCGGGGTACGGCTGGATCTTCCCACTCGGAACCGGCGAGGTGAACATCGGCGTCGGAACACTGGCGACGTCCAAGCGCCCGGCACCAGGTGCCTTACGTCCTCTGCTGGATCTGTACACCGATCAGCGCCGAAGCGAGTGGCAGTGGAGCAGCGAAATACATTCCGTCGCTTCGGCTTTACTACCCATGGGCGGAGCCGTCTCCAACATCGCCGGACGCAACTGGGCCGTGATCGGTGACGCCGCAGCCTGTGTGAACCCGCTCAACGGTGAGGGCATCGACTACGGCCTCGAAGGCGGACGCTTGGTGGTCGAAGCGCTCGGCGCCGACGACCTCACGGAACTGTGGCCGAGGGTACTGCGGGAGCATTACGGGCAGGCATTCTCGGTCGCGCGCCGACTCGCAGGTCTGCTGACGGTTCCGCAGTTCCTGCCCGCGTCGGGTCCGATTGCGATGCGCTCACGGGCACTGATGACGGTCGCCGTTCGGGTTATGGGAAACCTCGTCACCGACGCCGACGCCGATCTGACGGCGAGGGCATGGCGTGCGTCGGGAGCCGCATCGAGAAAGATCGACTCCCGACCGCTGTTCGGTTGAGCCAGTGCTGTGCGCAGCAGTTCAGGCAGTGGCGTAGTGCAGCGCCACGATGCCGCCGGTGAGGTTGCGCCACTTGACGTTCTTCCATCCGGCAGCCCCGATCTTGCGTGCCAGCTCTTCCTGGGTCGGCCAGGCACGGATCGACTCGGCGAGGTAGACGTAGGCGTCGGGGTTGCTGCTGACGGTGCGTGCGACCTGCGGGAGCGCCTTCATGAGGTACTCCATGTAGACCGTGCGGAACGGTCCGAAGACGGGCGTCGAGAACTCGCTGACGACGAGGCGTCCACCCGGCTTGGTGACGCGGGCGATCTCGCGAAGTCCGGCCTCGAAGTCGGAGACGTTGCGCAGACCGAAGGAAATCGTCGCGGCATCGAATACGTTGTCGGCGTACGGCAGGTACATCGCGTCACCTGCGACCATCGGGACCTTGCGCGAGATTCCGGCCTCGAGCATTCCCTTGGAGAAGTCGGTGGCGACGCACCAGGCACCGGAGCGGCCTAGCTCGACGGTCGAGACTCCGGTTCCGGCGGCGAGGTCGAGCACCTTCTCGCCCGGCTTGAGGTCGAGGGCTTCGCGGGTGGCCTTGCGCCAACCCTTGTCCTGGCCGAAGGACAGCACGGTGTTGGTGAGGTCGTATCGCTCCGCGACGTCGTCGAACATCGACGCGACTTCGTGCGGTTGCTTATCGAGAGTTGCTCGGGTTCCGTGTGTAGTGGCCACACCCGAAACGCTACCAACCCTCGGGCAGCGAGGGCGTTCAGGCTGCTCTGGCACCCGTTCGTCGCCCGAGGCCCTGCACGTCTTCGTAGTGACGGAGCAGCTCTTCGCAGATGGCCGGCCAGGTGCGGTTCCGCACCGAGCGCCTCGCTGCGGAGCCGAACTGCACCCGCAGGTCACGCTGGCGAAGTGCGTCGACGGCGCTGGGCAGGAGTTCGGTGAACCTGTCCGTCGGCAGGAGGTAGCCGTTGCGGCAATGGGAGATCAGGTCACGTGGGCCACCCGCATCCGGTCCGACGACGGGCACACCGCTCGCGAGGGCTTCCTGAACTGCCTGGCAGAAGGTCTCGTGCTCGCCGGGGTGAACGAACACGTCCAGGCTCGCATAGGCGTCAGCAAGCGCAGTACCGCCGAGTTGTCCGGTGAAGATCGCGTCCGGCATCAGTCGCTGCAGATTCTGGCGGACCGGGCCGTCGCCGACGACGACGATCTGCACACTGGGGTCGGTGGCCAGCGCCGCCAACCGTTCGACGTGCTTTTCGGGCGCGAGGCGACCGACGAAACCGACCACCAATCGGTCGCTGTCGCCGATCCACGACTGCCGCAAAGCCGAGCTACGACGCGAAGGCGCGAATCGTTGTGCGTCGACGCCGCGGGCCCACCGGTGAACGCGCGGAATGCTGTGCTCTTCGAGGGCGTCGACCGCCGAGGTGGAGGGCGCGAGGGTCCTGTTGCAGCTCTTGTGGATTCGACGGGTCCACGCCCACGCCGCGCGGCTGGTGACGCCGAGCCCGTAGCTTTCGGCAAATCCGGCAACGTCGGTCTGGTAAACCGCGACGGTGGGGATTCCGAGGCGTTTGGCGACGGCCACTCCCCCGGCACCGAGCAGGAACGGCGACGCCAGATGGACGACGTCGGGCGCGAAGGTCCGCACGGCCGTAGTCAGACGTGGTTGTGGCAGGCCGACGGGGAGTGAACTGACTTTGGGAACCATGACGGCGGGCACCCGAACCACCTGAACACCTTCGTGTTCGGTGGCGGCGGAGGTGTCGGATCCGACGGTGTCCGGCGCAATGACCATGGCGTCGTGGCCAGTGCGATCGAGGTGTTCGAGCACGCGTAGTACCGAGTTGGTGACGCCGTTCATGTTGGGCAGGAATGACTCCGCAACGATGGCTACTCTCACACCGAGAACGGTGACAGGGCCAGGATAAGTCCACGTCATGTTCGCGTGAAGTTCGGGCGAAGTTCGGGCGAACTAACTCGAGGCGACCGGCGCCGATCGTGGAGCCCCCGCTTCCCGCTTGCGCAGGTACCAGATCGACGGTCCAGCCAGGAGCCACGTCACCACGATCACGGATCCGGCCGGGATCAGCGCCACCGTCGCGTTGCGTCCGGCTACCCGGACCAAATCGGGGTCCGTCTTGTAATACTCCACCTCGATACGTTGTCCCACAGTCAGATTGGTGGGATAGAGCACGCCCAGTTCGGGGTTGTGATTCGCGCCGTCCGGTGTCACGAAGCTGATCGCCGACCGAAGCGAGCCCGCCGAGAGCACCTCGGCGGTTGCGGTCCCCATGTTCGATTCGATGGTCCGATCGTTGCGCCAGGCACCGAGAACGAGGATGACCGCGAGCACCGAAATGCCGACGGCAACCACCAGCACTCCGATGCGGAAGCGACGCAGAACTGTTTGTGTCACAGCTGTGCCCGCACGGAAGCGTGGAGTTCGCGCAGCCCACTGCGATCTGTCGCGACCTCGAGAACACGGATGCCGTTGGCTGGTTGTGCCAGCGTCGTGGCCAGGGCGTCGACGGTGACAGCTGCGTGTGGCACGCGGTACGCCGCACAGAGCGCGGCCAGGTCCATGCCGTGCGGTGTTCCGAAGACTCGCTCGAAGACGCCGGCGTACTGCGGGTCGCCTTGCTCGAGAAGTTCGAAGATGCCGCCGCCGTCGTCGTTGGCGACGACGATGGTGAGGTCGCTCGGCCTCGGCTCACCGGTCCCGATGAGCAGTCCGGAAGCGTCGTGCAGGAATGTCAGGTCGCCCATGAGAGCGACGGTCCGGCCACCGTCGTACGCCAACGCGGCGCCGACCGCCGCCGAGACCGTGCCGTCGATACCTGCGACGCCGCGGTTGGACAGCACCCGCACAGCGGGCTTGGGATAGCTCACGAGGGCCGCGTCGCGAACGGGGTTGGAGGCGCCGAGCAGAAGCTGGTCACCGTTGGCCAGCGCATTCATCACGGCGGCTGCGACGTGCAGACCGGTGGCCTTGGGGTGGGCGTCGAGTTGCTTGCGCACGGCAGTTTCGGCGTGTTCGGTCAGCGCGGCGCACCGAGCAATCCAGGCGGGATCGGGCGTTCCGGTGACCACTGCCCTGGTACCGGTGGCGAGTACGTTGCCGGACACGTCAGGCCAGCGCGGCCCCGTTGTCAGTGCATAGACGTCGACGCTCGGGTCGGCCAACACCTTCGAGACCTGGCGATGCAGCGTCGGGCGGCCGGTGATGATCGCCTGCTTGGGCTTGAGTTGCGAGAGAGCGAGTGGATGCAGCGCGATCCCGTGCATCGGAGCCGTGGGCTCGGCCACCGTCGGCAAGCCGGCCAGCTCGGGTCGAAGCGCACTGCCGTGTCCGGAGATGACCACCGTGTCCGCGGTGAGGTCCAGATCGACCGGAACATCGAGCGTCGCGTTCTGCGTGGTGGTCCAGGCCGCACCGCCGGGACGGCCCTCCGGAACCGGTCCCTGCACGTGCGCGTCCGGCACCAGCGGCTCACGGAGCGGGATGTCGAAATGCACCGGCCCGGCGTTGCCGGATCGGGTTCCGCGGGCAGCGGCGAGAACCCGGCAGACTGCCGAGCGCCACTGGCTGTTCTGCGTCGAGTCGTCTTCGGCCAGGCCCAGGCTGATGGTTGCGCGGACCTGACTGCCGAAGAGCCCGAGCTGTTCGACGGTCTGATTGGCGCCGGTGCCGAGCATCTCGTACGGCCGGTTCGCGCTCAGGACGACGAGCGGCACTCGCGCGTAGTTGGCCTCGAGGACAGCAGGTCCGAGGTTGGCGACGGCGGTCCCGGAGGTCATCACGATGGGGACCGGACGTTTCCCGGCGATTGCCAGTCCAAGTGCCAGAAAGCCTGCGGTCCGCTCGTCGATCCGCATGTGCAGACGCAACCGGCCGTCGAGGTCGGCAGCTTGTAGGGCAAATGCGAGGGGTGCATTGCGAGAGCCTGGACACAGCACGACTTCACGCACGCCACCACGAACCAGTTCGTCGACGACGGCTGTGGCTTGTGCAGTGGACGGATTCACGCCTTCAAGAGTGTCAGATGTTCGGGCGCAAGCATGCCCAGGGTCGGGGACAGCGGCATTATGTGTGGGTGCGCACACTCTTCGATCCAGCCGAGCTCGAACCCCGCCGGTTCTATCAGTTACTCACCGCTTCGGTGGTCCCCCGGCCGATTGCCTGGGTGTCCACAGTGTCGGCCGACGGCGTCGGCAATCTGGCTCCGTACAGCTTTTTCACCGTGGCCAGTTCGGCGCCGCCGATCGTGCAGTTCACGTCGGTCGGACGCAAGGACAGTCTGCGCAACATCGAAGCGACCGGCGAATTCGTCGTCAATCTCGCGACTGCTTCTCTCGCGGACGTCGTGAATGCCAGTTCGGCGTTCTACGACGCCGATGCCGACGAATTTCTCGAGCTCGGTATCGCGAGTGAGCCGAGTGAGCGGGTTCGACCCGTCCGGGTCGCCGACTCCCCGATCGCTATCGAATGCACACTCCACCAGGTCATCGAGGTCGGTAATTCGTTTGTCGTGATGGGAAATGTGGTCGCCGTCGCTGTTCGTCCCGAGGCTGTCGCCGACGACGGGCTACCGGACTTCGCGGCTATCGCGCCGATGAGCCGCCTGGGCCGAGCGCAGTGGGGTCTTCCGCCCGAAGTCGTCGAAAAGGACAGACCCACCACTCCACAGCGACGCTAAATCAGGTTAGGGTTACCTGATTAGGTTCGAGTAACAGATAATCAGGGAGCAACCAGTCATGGCCAAGCGCGCCAAGTTCGTGAAACCGGCCTCACGCAGCATCGTGTCGGCGCAGGTCGTGGCGAACAAGCGAATCAGCCCCAGCTTCATCCGAGTGACCATTGCGGGCGAGGAACTGTCCACCATCGCACCGATGGGTGCCGATCAGTGGTTCCGCATGTTCCTCCCGCAGGTCGGCCAGAGTGAACTCCGGTTGCCGAGCGCGGCGAGCAATCTCTGGTACGCGCAGTATCTGTTGATGTCCAAGGACACGCGACCTGTCGTGCGCAACTACACGATTCGCGCCTACCGCGCAGCTGGATCAGGCCTCTTCGGCGAGACCACGGAGATCGACATCGACTTCGCGTACCACGGGGATATCGGCCCGGCATCCGCGTGGGCGAACACCGCGTCGGCCGGCGACAAGGTCGCCCTCCTGGACGAAGGCTGCATCTACAACCCCACACCCGAAGCCACGTGGCAACTGCTCGTCGGCGACGAGAGTGCGCTTCCCGCGATCATCGGCATTCTGGAAACCGCGCCCGCAGATCTGCGTGCCGAGGTCTTCGTCGAGATTCCGAACATCGAAGACAAGCAAGACATTCCGGAGCTGGCGAACGTCAACGTTCATTGGCTGGTTCGCGAGGACGAACACGCAACACCGGGTGTTCTGACCCTCGAGACCGTCCGCGATGCCAAACTGCCCGAGGGGCCGTCGTACACGTTTGTCGCCGGCGAACAGGCACTCACCACTGGGCTGCGTCGGCATCTCGTGAACGACCGGAAGTTCGCCAAAACCGACATCACCTTCACCGGCTTCTGGCGCCACGGCCATTCGGCTCACTGACGGACGCACCGAAAACGAGCGGCCCGGGAGAAACTCCCGGGCCGCTCGTTGTTTTATGTTCGCCTATGCAGCGTGCTTCTGGATCAGTTCGCCCAGACGGGGCAGAGCTGCAGTCACATGCTTCTTGGCCGAACCGCGCAGCTTCGAGTACATCGACTTGACGACGGCCTTGTCGCTGCCGTCGATACGCTCGTCCGTCACTTCGAGGAGGGAATCGGCAACCGCGTCACCGCGGGCGCTGATGAAATCGGCGAAGCTTCCTTCGCCGGATGCCGAGAAGTCCTGCCAGTACGGCTCGAGTTTTGACACGAAAGCCGGCAGAAGCGCGGTGACGGCGTCCGGCACGATGGACGGGCTCACCTTCTTG
This sequence comes from Rhodococcus sp. IEGM 1409, assembly GCF_030056735.1. Lineage (GTDB taxonomy): Bacteria > Actinomycetota > Actinomycetes > Mycobacteriales > Mycobacteriaceae > Rhodococcus_F. Next base: position 177,660 of record NZ_JASHKN010000005.1, on the reverse strand, counting down.
ACCGCGCCGTAGCCACCCTTGAGAGCCAGCCCTGAGGCCCCCGACTTATCCGAAACCTCTGCGTCGATCAAGGTCTGCACGTCCGCGACGACCGCGGGAACCCGTGATTCCTCGAGCAGGGTTTCGTTCAGAGCTGCAACCACTTTCGATCCCTTCGTTCTTGACTGATGTTCATCAGGTCGGGCCCGAGACTATACGAAATTCGGCTGGTCTCTACTGCCGAGTATCCGATGGCAGCGCCGAGCGCGGTCCAGCCACCAGTCGCGCCGGTCCGCCGGCGCGGCCAGCGTCTCGAGCAGAACAGGGTCGGGCTCGACCGCGCCAACGGACAAAGCGCCGTCGACGGCTGCCCCGGTGACCGCGACATCCCGGACGAACAGGCCGCCCGTACCGAGGCCGCAGGCAAACGGAAGCGAAGGCAAGGCTGCCGCGGCCGCCAATCCCGCGGACATCCCCACAGCCGTGTCCAAGGCACTCGAGACCACCACCGGCACCCCGTAGTCCGCCAGTTGCGCCGACAGCGCCACCACAGCACGCATTCCGCCCAGTGGCGGCACCTTCACGACGGCTACGTCCGCTCCCCCGGCTCGTACGACGCGCAGCGGGTCCTCGGCACGGCGAATGCTCTCGTCGGCAGCGATCCGCACACCGGTCCCCGCGGCGCGGACCCTGACCAGTTCCTCGACGCTTGCACACGGCTGCTCGGCGTATTCGAGTTCACCGCCTTCGGTGATCGCTCGCAGTGCCGTGATCGCCTCGTCCACGCTCCAACCGCCGTTGGCGTCGACGCGCACGTTCGGGATGTGCCGACGCACCTCGTTCACCCGAGCGACGTCCTGCGCCAGAGACTGTCCCTTCTCGGCGACCTTGACCTTGGCGGTCCGGGCCCCGGGGAAGCGTTCCAACAATTCCGGGACGGTAGACGCGTCGATCGCCGGCACGGTGGCGTTGACGGGAACCGCGTGACGAAGCGCCGGCGGCGGACCCAGCCACGCCGCCTCGATCCCGGCGAGTAGCCATTGCGACGCCTCTTCGTCGTCGTACTCGACGAACGGGGCGAATTCTCCCCACCCGGCCGGGCCACGAACGAGCAGGGCCTCACGAGTCGTGATGCCGCGAAAGCGAACTCGCATCGGCAGCGCGAGCACCACGGCGTCCGCGATCAGATCGTCGAACGAGGGAAACATGTCAGGGCTGACCCGGAAGCAGTTCGATCATGAGCGCCTCACCGTCGGCGAGGAGTTTGCCGTCGAGGTCGGTCAGGCGCGCGCTGACAAAAGTCTTGCGACCCTCGACCCGATCCACCTTCCCCTCGATCACCAGTTGGGTGTTGAGCGGAGTGATGGCGCGGTAGTTGATGTGGAGGTAGCCGGTGCGGGAGATGGGGCGGCCACCCGCGTGGACCGTCATCCCGAAGACGTCGTCGAAAAGCAGGGGCAATACGCCGCCGTGAGCGGCGCCGTTACCGCCGAGGTGGTAGCGACGGAAGACACCGGTACTGCGGACTCCTTCGGTGTCGAACTGCTCGACCATCCACGGGAGCATGAGGAGGCTGCCGCGACCGGGCAGTTGAATGTTGGAACCCGCGGGCGACTTGCCTTCCGGGACCTCGTACGGCGTCAACCGATCGGCAAGCTCTTCGGCCTGTGTCGCGATCTCTGCGAGTACGTCGTCGGGCACGTTGGTCGAGACCGCAAGGTCCTGCAACCTCCGCATCGCTTCGACGAAACGGCCGAAGTCCGGACCTGCGGGAGTGTGCCGGAACCGCGGAAATCCGCCCCGCTGCTCACCGTCTGTGACGATCTCCGTGCCATCTGCGGTTTGTTCGCTCATGACCTGCACGTTAGCGCGCCTGGGAACGTGTTCTACCTCAGGTATCCGTTAGACGCGCGAAGCTTGCCTCTATCGTGACTCAGGTGACCTTCAACCCGCAGCTCTGGCGCCCTGTCCCCGGATTCGAGAACCTCACCGACATCACGTACCACCGACACGTCAGCCAAGGCACCGTTCGCGTTGCCTTCAACCGACCGGAAGTACGTAATGCGTTCCGCCCGCACACCGTCGACGAGTTGTACCGGGCACTCGACCACGCCCGCATGACCTCCGACGTGGGAGCGGTGCTCCTCACCGGCAACGGACCGAGCGAGAAGGACGGCGGCTGGGCGTTCTGCTCGGGCGGAGACCAGCGCATCCGTGGCCGCAGCGGCTACCAGTATGCCGAAGGTGAAACAGCGGACACCGTCGACAAGGCACGCGCCGGACGCCTGCACATCCTCGAGGTTCAGCGCCTGATCCGCTTCATGCCGAAGGTAGTCATCTGCCTGGTCAACGGCTGGGCTGCCGGCGGCGGCCACAGCCTGCACGTGGTGTGCGACCTGACGCTCGCCAGCCGCGAGCATGCGCGCTTCAAGCAGACCGACGCCGATGTCGGAAGCTTCGACGGCGGATACGGCAGCGCTTACCTGGCAAAGATGGTGGGCCAGAAGTTCGCCCGCGAGATCTTCTTCCTGGGTGAGACGTACACCGCCGAGGAAATGCATCAGATGGGCGCCGTCAACAAGGTTGTCGACCACGCGGAACTCGAGAACGTCGCGATCGACTGGGCCGGCAAGATCAACGGCAAGTCGCCGCAGGCGCAGCGGATGCTCAAGTACGCATTCAACCTGCAGGACGACGGACTGGTCGGTCAGCAGTTGTTCGCCGGTGAGGCAACACGTTTGGCGTACATGACCGACGAGGCCGTCGAGGGTCGTGACTCGTTCCTCGAAAAGCGTGATCCCGACTGGTCACCATATCCCTGGTATTTCTGAGACAGTAGTTGTGAGAGGGGAGGTCGGACGTGGAAATTCTGAGCAGTCGGACGATTTTACGTCCGAGCGACTACGAACGAACGCTGAGCTTCTACCGAGATACCCTCGGTTTGGCGATCGCTCGTGAATATCCCGGCGGCACAGTCTTCTTCGCCGGCCAAGGGCTGATCGAGGTCGCCGCACACGGCGGCACCGGCGAGGGTGGGTTTCGCGGCGCGATCTGGCTGCAGGTCCGTGACCTCACTGCCGTTCAGACCGAACTGGTTCTCGCCGGGGTCAAGATCGCCCGCGAGGCCAGGCAAGAACCGTGGGGTCTGCACGAGATGTGGATCGCTGACCCCGACGGGACGCCGATCGTGATGGTGCAGATTCCGGAGGACCATCCCATCCGACGCGATTCCCGGCCGCCGGCGGTGTAGTCGAGACACTGCTGTAGCCGAGACACTGCTGTAGCCGAGACCGACAGATGCGGCCAGGAAGAGCGCAGCGCCGACCACTCCGACGACCATGAGCACCAGGCCCCGGCGGCGGTTGGCGCTCGCCGCCCGAGTCAGGAGAATCAGGACTGCGGCTTGATGACGTTCGCGTTCTAATACTTCGTCGACACGCGGTCGGCGCCGAGTTCGGTTCCCCAGGTGCTCTTGTCGGTCGCGACGAGGTACTTGGGATCACACTTGAATTCGCCCGCGGTGGACGGGAACGCCGGCGAGTGGGTATTGCCCTTGAGCGAGGTCATGGGTCCGCAAGTGGCCGGCATGTTCTTGCCGGGATCGGTGACGGCGTGCAGTCCGCCGCCGTCCCACTCGTGAATGTAGTTCCAATCGGAGACCGTCGCGCCGCACCAGGTGGCCTCACCGAAGAAGATGGGGTCGATCCCGACCTGGTCGAGAGCCTTCACGAAGTTCAGTTCAGACGGGCTCGCCGATCGTGACGTCCAGATACCCTTCGCGCCGCACTCCTTGTACTTCTCGGCAAACGGCACGTAACTCGATTCACCCTCGTAGTTGAGGGTCACGCCACAATCCTTGACCTTGAAGCCGCAGCCTCCGCGATCGAACGAATCTTCGTGGTGGAGGCGATGATCGTGCATCATGAAACTGACGTGCGCACGCTTCCTGCATGGCCGAGTTGGCCTGCGTCATCGCAGCGTCGTATCCGGTTCCGACGACCTTGCGACCGTTGAAGCCACCCTGATCGTTGCACCACGAGATGAGTGCGTTCACCGCGTCGCTCATTTCCTTGTTCAGCCCGGGCGACTTCACGTACCCGCGGTTGCCCCGGTGGCATCGCCTTCGCCACACGGCGAATCGGGTGTGCCGAACTTCGGATCGGAGGTGCTCGACGCGACGTCGGCACTGACGCCTGATCCGCCGACAGCGACGGCGTAGTGATCAGCTTCGTGGACTTGTCGGGCTTCACGGTCGGAGCTCTCCTTCTCTCTGACAGACACCGAGATACAGGGGTGAAACCCCTGTTCCGGTGCGCTCGGCGCCCGTAGGTAATCAGCGTTTAAAACGGCCCGAATGTGCCTTCCCGGCGAGTGAGACCAAAAAGTGTGGTCCCACACAGGGTTCGAATTTCGTGGCGCTGAACACATCACGAAGGGCAGCGCCGCAGCCCACGCGAGGGGACCTACTCCACGGAGCGCCTGTTCGCATCCCGTTCGCTGTACTTTTACGCGTTCGATACGCACAATTCACGTTGTGACCGCAGAGCTTTTAATCCTCCTGGTGGTAGTTGTCACCGCCCTCGCGTTCGATTTCACGAATGGTTTTCACGACACGGGTAACGCAATGGCCACCTCCATCGCTACCGGTGCACTCAAGCCCAAAGTTGCGGTCACACTTTCCGCGATCCTGAACCTGGTGGGTGCGTTCCTGTCCGTCGAGGTCGCCGCAACCGTGGCCAAAGGAGTTGTCAACCTCGGCGCGGTCAGTGGGCAGGATCTGCTGCTTATCGTCTTCGCCGGTCTTGTCGGCGGAATCATCTGGAACCTGGCCACCTGGCTGCTCGGATTGCCGTCGAGCTCCTCGCACGCACTGTTCGGCGGATTGATCGGCGCCGCGATCGCCTCCATCGGTATGGGCGGCGTCGAGTGGGGCGGGGTCCTGACCAAGGTCGTCGTCCCCGCGATCCTCGCGCCGGTGGTCGCTGCGCTGGTCGCAGGCGTCGGCACCAAGCTCGTCTACCGAATCACCGCATCCGTCAAGGAAGACGAGCGTGAGCGCGGTTTCCGTTTCGGCCAGATCGGCACCGCCTCACTGATCTCACTTGCGCACGGCACCAATGACGCCCAGAAGACGATGGGCGTCATCTTTTTGGCCCTGGTCGCTCACGGCACCATCACGGCCGAGACCGAGATGCCGTTCTGGGTGAAGTTCACCTGCGCCGTCGCGATCGCTCTCGGCACCTACCTCGGCGGTTGGCGCATCATCCGCACCCTGGGCAAGGGCCTTGTCGAGATTGCCGCGCCGCAGGGTCTGGCAGCCGAAGCGTCGTCGGCCGCAATCATCCTCACGTCGAGCCATCTCGGACTCCCCCTCTCGACCACCCACGTCGCCACCGGATCCATCCTCGGTACCGGCATCGGCCGCAAGGGCGCAGAGGTCCGCTGGGGCGTCGCAGGCCGGATGGCCGCCGCCTGGCTGATCACGCTGCCGTCGGCCGCCGTCGTCGGCGCTATCTGCTGGGCGCTCGCGCATCTGGTCGGCGGACTGGCCGGAGTGCTCGTCGTCTTCGCCGCTCTCATCGCGTTCGCGATCTTCATGTACCTGCGTTCGCGTAAGGAACCCGTAGACGCGGCCAACGTGACCGCCGAATGGGACGAGAATCCGGATGTGACGGTTCAAGAGATTCCGGCCGCCGATCCAACTCCGTCCACCGAACCCACTCGCAACTCCTGAAAGGGGCGCAAGAGAATGCATCTACTCACCGATACCCTCGATTCGCTCTGGCAGGTAGTGGCAGTCGGACTGCTCTTCGGAGCCGGACTGCCGGCGATCTTCGCCTTCGGACTCAAGTCGCTGAGCCTGCCGAACGCCGATGGCACCGAAGGACCGTCCACCCTGGGTAAAATGGGTGCGTACCTCTGTTTTGCGGTCGTGCTCGTCACGATCTTCGCCGGAATACTGTTGTTGATGAAGAACTTCTTGGCCAGCACGTTCGGAATCCACGTCTTCTGAGTGGTCGTCGCGGCACACCACTGAAACCACCGAAACGAAAATGAGGCCGAGGATTTGAGCAAGTATTCATTGCGCAGCGTGCTCGACTGGCTGCGTGCCGGGTACCCCGAGGGCATCCCGGACAAGGATCATTTTGCACTGCTCGCCGTTCTCCGTCGTCGTCTGACCGCCGAGGAGATCGAGCAGGTCGTTTCGATGTCCATCGAGTCCGCACACGAGGTACCGGACCGGCACGTCGACTACGACACCATCCGCGCCATCATCGAGGGAATCCTCAACGAGGAGCCTTCCGAGGACGACGTCGATCGTGTCAGCGAGAGACTGCGTGCAGGCGGGTGGCCGGTCATCGAAGATGTGGAATCCGACAACGAAGTTCGAGACGTGAGCTGACGTCATGGCCCTTCCGCCCTTCCTCACGTCGATAGTCGGCTGGTTGCGGGCCGGCTATCCCAATGGCGTCCCCGAGCAGGACTACATCCCTCTCTTCGCACTTCTCACCCGCAGACTCTCCGAAACCGAGGTCGACGCCGTCGCCGACGCGTTGATCGAGGACGGTGATCTTCCCATCGAGAAGACCGACATCCAGGTCCTCATCACGAAGATCACCAACGAGATGCCACTCGAAACCGACGTCGACCGCGTGCGAAGCCATCTGGCTGCTGGCGGTTGGCCGCTGGCCGGGCCGGACGTCCGGTGAACGTTCTTCGCACACTGGCCGTTCCGCAGGGGGAGGCGGTTTTCGAGGTACTGCCGCGCATCGCGCAGATCCTGGGCGGCGAGCACGACGCCGTGCTCCCCGTCCCGGCGGCCGACGCACGCGAGACGGCTCGCCTGAGCGATGCTCTGCACCCCGATCAGCCCATCGACCACGGTGTTTCGCTGGTAGTCGCAACCTCGGGAACCACCGGCACTCCGAAGGGTGCGATGCTCACGGCGAGCGCACTGCGGGCCAGCGGCGACGCTACCCACGAACGGCTCGGTGGACCGGGATCCTGGTTGCTGGTTCTCCCCCCGCACCACATCGCCGGTATGCAGGTTCTGTTGCGCAGTGTCCTCGCCGGAACGCAACCGGTAATCGTCGACGTCGGTGCGGGTTTCGACCCGGCGGCATTGCCGGGCGCTGTCGCCGCAATGAGCGGACCGCGCCGCTACACCTCGTTGGTGCCGACGCAGTTGGTCAAGGCGCTCGGTGATCGCGCCGCTGTCGAGGCGTTGGCTTCGCTCGACGCTGTCCTGCTCGGCGGCGCTGCGACTCCCGAACCGGTGCTCGCGCAGGCCACCGAAGCGGGCATCACCGTCGTCCGAACCTACGGGATGAGTGAGACGTCCGGCGGCTGTGTGTACGACGGAATCCCGTTGTCCGGGGCACAGATTCGTATCGACGACGGGCGTGTGCTACTGGGCGGGCCGATGCTCGCGTCCGGGTACCGCGGGCTTCCCGACCACCCTGCCTTCGCCGAGCCCGGGTGGTTCCGGACCGACGACGCCGGATCAGTGGTCGACGAGGTCCTGCGCATCAGCGGCCGACTGGACGAGGCTATCTCCACCGGCGGGCTGACCGTCGTACCGCAGGTGGTCGAGGCCGCGTTGGCCGATCACCCCGCCGTTCGCGAGTGCGCGGTGATCGGCATCGAGGACCAGCGTCTCGGGCAGCGGGTGGTGGCCGTCGTCGTACCAGAAGGCGAAGCTCCGACGCTCGAGGAACTGCGCACACATGCTCAGCGGACACTCGACGTCACCGCAGCGCCGCGGGAGTTGTTCGTCGTGGACGCGCTCCCCCTGCGTGGACCGGGCAAGCTCGACCGCGCCGCTCTGGTAACGCGGTTCAGCTAGCAGCCGCAGCACTATTCTTCAGCCGCAGGCCTGATCAGCTCCGCGGCTGAACAATCAGCGCGCGGCTCCGCGGAAGCAAGCCCGCTCGAACCTTTCCCGGACACGTTCGAAGTCGCGTAGATCCGCCCACACCCAGCGGAACACCTCGAACCCCGCGTCCCGGATCGCGTCCTCGCGCAGTTTCTCGCGCTCCACCGCCCTACCCGGATTACCGCCGCGGTACTTGACCATCCCGTCGAACTCGCCCACCACACTGTGCTCTTTCCAGAAGAAGTCGACTCTCCCGATGAATCGGCCACCATGACGGATCTCGTGCTGCAACGTCGGCATCGGCCAACCGTCGGAGCGCATGCGTACGCGACTGATCGACTCCCCTGGACTCTCGGCACCCGGTTCTATGAACTCGGCCACGACCCGCGCCCGGCTCATCCCCAGCCGTCCGCGCGCATGATCGAGCGAAGCGTCGACGTCCTCGCGCCTCATCCCGCGTCGCAAGGCGCAATCACCGATCACCACGGCGTTCTCGAACGACGTCGTACGTGCGAGGTCGACGAACGTTCGCGCGACCGACGTGGTTGCGACACCGTCGACCAGCACGACCTCCTCGGGCGGGACCACCGCTGGATGAAGATGCAAGGTCTGACTCTTCCGCCCACCCGAGCACCGGTTACGCGTCATGTGCACGGTGTCCAATCGCAATCCGCCGCAATCCAATCCGTGCATGACCGCTGCCGAAACATGGCTCACGATTACACCTGGACCACAGGTTTCAGCGGCCGCGAGGACAGCGCATCGGTGGCGTGCTCCAGCATCGAGTTCTCGGAAGTGATCGGCGCGGATGTAGATACCCGCTGCGATTCGGTGCAGCTCGCCGCGCTTGACCGCCCGCTGCAACTGTTCGTCGCTGGTGCCGTCCCGGTGAGCCTGTGCACGGGTGAGAATTTCCATGCACCGAGCGTGATGCCGCCGCACCCGCACACCGACAAGCAAGACCCATCTGGGGATTGTTTGCCGATTGTGGAGCACCGACCTCGCGCGCTGTGCAAGTAACCGCAAGTTCCACGCAAGGTCCATGCAAGATCGGTCTGCCAAGCTTCATCCCATGAACCACACAGCTTCGCCTCTTGCCATCGAGGCCGACGGACTCGTCAAGAAGTTCGGCGAGCACCGCGCGGTCGACGGCGTCAGCCTCACCGTCCCCACCGGCTCGGTCTTCGGCGTCCTCGGGCCGAACGGCGCCGGCAAGACCACCACCGTCCGCATGCTCGCCACCCTTCTACGCCCCGACGGCGGTGAGGCACGCATCTTCGGCCACGACGTCAGCCGTGAACCCACCGCAGTCCGTTCCCTGATCGGCGTCACCGGGCAGTACGCCTCCGTCGACGAGGACCTGACCGCAACCGAGAACCTCGTGATCTTCTCGCGGCTACTCGGTCTGAGCCGCCGCGATGCGCGCACCAAGTCCCTCGAACTCCTCGAGGAGTTCGACCTGGTCGAGGCCGCGACCAAACCTCTGAAGAACTTCTCCGGCGGTATGCGTCGACGCCTGGATCTGGCGGCCAGCCTGATCGCCCGCCCGCCGCTGCTGTTCCTCGACGAGCCCACCACCGGCCTCGATCCGCGCACCCGCGCCCAGATGTGGGTGACCATCCGACGATTGGTCGCCGAGGGTTCGACGGTGTTGCTCACCACGCAGTACCTGGACGAGGCCGATCAGTTGGCGGATCGCATCGCGGTGATCGACCGCGGCCGCGTGATCGCCAACGGCACCGCCGACGAACTCAAGGCTTCGGTCGGGGTCTCCTCGCTCCAGCTCAAGCTGGTCGATCGTGATCGCACCGAGGAAGCTCGCTCGCTCATCGCGTCGGCGCTCGGCGTCGAGGTAGGTGTCACGCCCGAGGTCGGGCGGATCACCGCCCCGTTGAGCGACCCGTCGATCACCGCCGACCTGTTGATCCGTCTGCGTGAGCAAGGAATTGCCGTCGACGAGATCAACGTACAGAAACCCAGCCTGGACGAAGTGTTCCTGACCATCACCGGGCACCAGCCCGAAGACGGTGGACGCAACGACGCCCAGTCCGACAACGACTCCGATCGGAGCGTCGCATGACAACCACCCTCACCAAACCCCGGTCGCCGATAGCGCAGCCGGATGCCGCACCCCGCCGCATCAGCCTGCAGCAGAGCTTCGCGAACACGTTCACGATGGCGTACCGCGGAATTCTCAAGATCAAGCACAACCCCGAGCAGCTGTTCGACGTCGTCATCCAGCCGATCATCTTCACGTTGATGTTCACCTACATCTTCGGCGGCGCACTCGCCGGTGACGTGACGGCGTATCTGCCGACGATCATCCCCGGCATCCTGGTTCAGACCGTCATCACCGGTTCCATCGTCACGGGCACCCAGCTTCGTGAGGACATGGACAAGGGCGTGTTCGACCGCTTCAAGTCCCTTCCCATCGCTCGTATCGCCCCGCTGTCCGGTGCATTACTCGCTGACGTCGTCCGCTACGGCATCGCCACGACCATCACGTTCATCGTCGGTTTCGCGATGGGATACCGTCCGGCAGGCGGCGTGGTCGGCATTCTGTCTGCCGCGATCCTGGTCATGGTGTGCGCGTTCTCGATCAGCTGGATCTTCGCCCTCATGGGCGTGCTGATGAACAAAGCGTCCACGGTGCAGGGCGTTTCGATGCTCGTGCTGTTCCCGCTGACGTTCCTGTCGAATGCGTTCGTCGATCCTGCCACCATGCCGAGTTGGCTTCAGAAGTTCGTGAGTATCAACCCGGTCTCTCACTTGGTGACCGCGGTTCGCGAGCTGGCCAACGACGGACACTTCGGCATCCACGTCGTCTGGTCGTTGGTCGGCGCCGCGGTGATCGTCGCCGTCATGGCACCTCTGACCGTCCGGATGTACATGCGCAAGACATAAGTCCCGCAGCACTTTCCAGCTCTAATCGAGCACCGGTCCGCGAAGCGCAGCCAACACTGCTTCGCGGACCGCTCTGCGTGAGTAGCCCGACACCTTCTCGGTTTCCACACACCACCTGTCGGCTCCGACTACACCAACCGCGAAGTCGGAGAGACGCGCATGGTGGAGCGAGACGAAGTCTTGTCTCCCCGGCATTTTCAACGACAGAGCCATCAGTTCGACCCCGCGTTCGATGTTGCCCGTGACAAGATCGAACGACCCGATCGCCGACGCCAAGGAACCCGCGAGCGGCAGGTCCGCATAACCGTTGGGATCGAACTTGAGAGCACTCGAATCCTTCATCTGCAGAACACGACGTGCCACGAGTTCATGTCGGCCGTGAACGACGTGAGCGCACACTGCCGCGGCACCGAGCAGAACGACGAAAGGGTCACCGAAGATGTTCTCGATTGCAGAACCCAACAGCTCCAGCGCTTCTCGATACCGAGCCAGGCCGTCCTCGATACGGCCGTCGGCGAGATCCGCCTCTGCGATGCTCGCCATCAGTGCCGCGCGCCGTTGATCGGTTTCGATGGCACCGCTCCCAGTCGAGTGCGCCAAGGCCGGGCGTGCCCGATCGAGAAGTGTTCGCCCGCCGGCGGTGTCACCGGCTGCGATCATTGCTCCGGCTTGAAAGCAGATGAGCTGCATCGCCTCGTCACGCGCACCGAGACGTTCCATCGACGCCGCCGCAATCGCGTAGAACTCGATGGCCTCGCCATAACGGGCGGATTGGCTGTGAACCGACCCGACATGTTGGGCCGCCATCGCCAGTCCCCACTCGTCACCGGCACTGGTCGCGTAGTCGAACAACGCTTCCCCATCGAGCAATGCGCCGCGAAGATCGCCGATGTTCTCGCGCATGTTCGAACGCGCGGACAGCGCAGCCATTCGGGTCTCGGGGTCGGAACTGCGAACACCCTCTGCAACCAACCGTGCGAGTTTGTGGTTCGCGATCCCACTCGTCGTCAGTTTGATCAGGAACGCGAGCAAAGGACCGAGATCATCGCGCTCACGCAACAGCTTTCGAAGACGAACCCGCGCACGGGCATGGTTTCGATCGGCCTCCTCGAAGAAGAGATGCATCGCCACCAGGATGAACGTAGCGCCCACCAGTTCCGCATTCACGTCGCGCAGATCGTTGTCCGCGGTCGCCCCGACGATCTTCGACGCCCAGTTCGAGATTTCCGAGTTCGATCCTCGTACTGCCCACAGAATCGCGAGGACGGGAAAGACGTTGGCGACGGTGACCGCGTCGCCGCGCTCCACGGCCCAGCGAAGAACGGCGAGAAGGTTGTCGTGCTCGGCGTCGAGGTCGGCAATCAGACGCAGCTGATCCGTGCGTGCACGCACGACGGCGTCCTCGGCGATCGCGATTGCCCAGTCATCCAGGCGCCGGATAACTTCCGGCGCCTCGCCGGACGCGGTGAGTTGCTCCTCGCCGTATTCACGGACAGTCTCGAGCATGTAGTACCGAAGCTCACCCTCCCCGTCGCTGACGGAAAGAAGTGACTGATTCACCAGCGCTTCGACGGCGCCGGCCACATCGGTCAACTCGCCCCACCCGGCAACGGCCTGCGCCGAGGAAAGTGTGAAACCTGCCGGGAATCGGCACAACCGACGCAGCGCAATCTGATCTCCGCCGCCCAGCAGATTCCAACTCCAGTCGATCACCGCGTGCAGAGTGCGATGCCGATCCGGAGACGTCGGATCATCGGAGCGCAACAACGCGAACCGATCTCGCAGTCTCGAACCGATTTCGTCGACGCTCATCGTCCGGACCCGAGCGGCCGCGAGTTCGATCGCCAACGGAAGACCGTCGAGCGTCGTACACAGCTTGACGACCGCGTCGACGTCCAGATGAACCGAAGGCCGCACCGCGCGGGCTCTCGCCGAGAAGAGTTCGACTGCCGAGCCGGTTCCGTCGTCGATCGCCAACGGCGGCAACGGGTACACCGCCTCGGCGCTGATCATGAGCGGAGATCGACTGGTGGTCAGTACCGTCAGCTGACGGCCGGCGGCGATCATTTCGGCCACGATCTCCGAACACGCGCCGATCACGTGCTCGCAGTTGTCGAGGATGAGCAACATCGGACCGGCCGACAGCGCCTCTTTGAGTCGCTCTCGAGCCGAATGCGTCCGGCCGACGGTCAATTTGCCTGGTGCCAGGTCTGATTCACTGATTCCGAGGGTGCCGCCGATGGCCGCGATCACATCTTCGCTACTGCGCAACGACGCCAGTTCCACGAGCACCACCGACACGCCTGGCTGGTTCACGGATTCACGCAGGCCCAATTCGTGTGCAAGACGGGTCTTTCCGGCACCGCCGGGTCCGAGAATCGTCACCACACGTGAGCGGGCGAGCAAGGATTCGATTTGGTCGATGTCGTTGTCGCGACCGAGCAGGGTGTTGGGGGCAGCGCGCAGACCGATCGCACGCGCGGCCCGCGGTGTTGCCGTCGGCGCCCCCAGAAGTTCCGCGTTCAGAGTCACCAATGCAGGTGACGGATCAGCGCCCAGACGGTTGGCGAGATGGTTGCGGAACTCCGCGAACACCTCGAGCGCCTCGTTGACTCGGCCGGCTCCGGCGAGCGCACGCATCAACGCTTCGGATGCCGTGTCGTCGAATGGGTTCGCCAGGTGCCGTCCGCGCACCAGTGGAATTGCTGACGCGTACTCCCCCAACGTGAGGAACGCGTCGATCTGCGCCGTCTCCAGTTCGTCGTACACGCGGCCCGCGTCGAGCGCGAGACGATCTGCGACGTTTCCGACGACGTCGCTCCCGGGCGTACCGCGCCACAGGCGCAGCGCCTCGGCCGTGACGGCAAGTACCTCGGACGCGTCAGCGCCGCCGGCGCGCAGACGACGGGCCGCGTCCGCTGCCCGGGCCAGGTCGACGCGTGCCCTGGCGAGAGTGAGCCGGTAGCCGGCCGCCGTGACCTCGAGGGCCCCGTCCGGGAGTACAGATCGCAGGCGCGAGACCTGAGTGTGGAGGGCGTTCATCGGTGAGCGCGGCGGCTCCAGCCCCCAGACGTCGTCGATCAGGCTCTGCGCGGTACGTGGCTCACCCGGATTGCGAGCCAGCGCAACCAGCAGAGTTCGAGCTCGCGGACCCGGCAGCGGAACCAGTCGATCGCCCACTTTGGTCGAAACGGGTCCGAGCAAGGCAATGTCAGCCAGGTCTTCGCCCGACTGCGCGTACCTGGCGCGCTCACTCACGTCTCGAGTCATGTACTGATCCACCGCGTTCGATCGTATTGCACAGTGCAAAGATCGTTGTATGGCAACAGCTGCTCAATGGATCGAAGGCGCGAGGCCGCGCACACTCCCGAACGCGATTGCGCCCGTGCTGGTCGGCACCGGAGCCGCAGCGTCCCTGGACCTCGCAGTGTGGTGGAAGGCGCTCCTGGCACTGGTCGTCTCCTTGGCCTTGATCGTCGGGGTGAACTTCGCGAACGATTACTCCGACGGAATCCGCGGAACGGACGACGACCGCGTCGGGCCGCTGCGCTTGGTCGGATCGAAGTTGGTCAGTCCCGGAGCTGTGAAGGCCGCAGCGATCGGCTGCTTCACCGTTGCCGCGGTAGCCGGGTTCGTTCTGGCGGCGACCACAGCCTGGTGGCTGGTCGCGGTCGGCGTGTTCTGCATCATCGGTGCCTGGTTCTACACCGGCGGCAAGAAGCCGTACGGATACAGCGGGTTCGGCGAGATCGCCGTTTTCATCTTCTTCGGGCTGATCGCAGTGCTGGGAACTCAGTTCGTGCAGGCCGAGCGGGTGGATCTGGCCGGGCTGGCCGGAGCGATCGCCATCGGTTCGTTCTCGAGCGCGGTGCTCGTTGCCAACAATCTTCGAGACATCCCGACCGACACCGAGTCCGGAAAGATCACTCTCGCAGTACGGCTCGGCGACGCGAAGACCCGCACGCTGCACGTGATCCTGCTGGCCGTTCCGTTCGTCGCGACCCTGATGCTGATCCTACGTACTCCGTGGGCGTTGCTCGGATTGCTCGCGTTGCCACTGGCAATCCGAGCCAACGCCCCGCTGCGTTCAGGCGGCCAGGGAATGGCTCTGATCCCCGCGCTGCGCGACACCGGACTCGCCATGCTCGTCTGGGGTGCCGCGACCGCAGTTGCGCTCAGTCTCGCCTGAACGTCGACGCGCTCAACGGCTGTCGGGGACGAACGCGCTGAGCAGGAAGTTCACGATCGAAATGATCAGCGCGCCCCAGACTGCCGTCCAGAAGCCGTCGACCGTCAAGCCGTAGGACGTTCCGGACGAGATCCACGCCGTCAGCATCAGCATCAGGGCGTTGATCACGAGCGTGAACAGTCCGAGCGTCAGGATGAGCAGCGGTAGCGAGAGAAGCTGCACTACCGGCTTGATGAAGGCATTGACCACCGTGAAGATCAGGGCGATCACCGCGATCACGAGAACCGTGCCCCAGGTGCCGTTGTCGTGGTTGGCGATCGTGATGCCGGTGACCCACGCCGACGCCAGCCAGATGGCTATGCCGTTGATGATGAGACGTGCCAGAAATGTCATGTCTGAATGCTGGCACATCTCGTCCCGTGCATGCGGAGCCGTGCCGAATCTAGGCGGCGCGATTCATCTTCGCTTCCAACCGCTCACGGATCACCGACATCGTGACCTGCGTTTCGAGGGCCTCACGGGTGGGTCCGTCAGCGACACGCAGGATGCCGAGCAGGATGTGTTCGGCGCCGATGCGATTGTCCTTGTGCGCGAGCGCTTCACGAAGCGAGAGTTCCAGCACCTTCTTGGAGTCCTTCTCGAATCGTGAACGCGGGAACCCGAATCGGCTCTTACGAGAAGTATCGACGCCGTCCGGCACTGGAGTCTCGTCCAGCACACCTTCACCGAAGGACTGCTCGAGACTTTCCCGAACCGCATCGAGATCGATGCCGATCGACTTGAGTATCTCGGCGTCGTCGTCGAGATTGTTCGAGCTACCTTCGTTCGAGCCGGTGCCGGCGTGGCGGATCGCATCGAGCGTGACACCCGACTCGGTGAGCACCTCGGTGGCGATGCCCCGATCAACTGTGACCAGGGCGGTCAAAAGTTCCATCGGCGTGACAGGACCGGAGCCGGCGACAGCATCGACGACGACTCCCCTCGCCTGCGCTGAGAACCTTTCGAACATGGCACTTACCTGCCCTTCTCGCGCAGTGAACGCAGCATCGATTCCGATTGCGCGGACGCATATTTCTTGTGGACGGCTTGACGGCTGACCTCGAGGGTTTCCGCGATTGCCTGCCAGGACCATCCATGACGACGCGCATTGGCGACCTGAATGGCCTCGAGTTTTTCGAGTAGACGTCGCAGCGCTCGAACGGCACGCAATCCCTCGGCGGGATCCGGGCTGCCGGCGGCAGCGGCGAGAGAGGTTGCTTCGGTCATATTGTCAATTTAGATTGACAACTTGTTGTTGTCAACCAAAATTGACACCGCCATGTCAGTACCCGGCAACCGCCCCGTCCACTGCCAACTGCAAGTCAGCCTGCACAGTTCGGGCGATATCCATCGGCTTGCCGGGAAGTTCGGTCACTGGCATTCCGACAAAGACGCTCGCAGCCTTGACGTCGCCGGTCACCGGGCCGTAGTTGATGCCGATCGACACCAAGGCCGGCGAGCACCCCAACTTCTCGGCTCGGGCGACGATGTGACCGATACCGCTGTTGACGTGCTGCAGCCGCGCCGGATCCTCGGTATTGCACGTCCCCTCCGGGAAAATCGCCAGACAATCCCCATTGCCCAGACGCTCGGCCGCGACGTCCATCATCACGCGGCCGGCATCCGAGACAGCGCGAAGGCCGTAGTTCTTGCTGCGAAAAACCGGAATGCTGCCCATCATGTCGACCTTCTTGCGCTGCGAAGGATCAACGAAGAGTTCGTCTTTGGCGAGGACCCTGGTCCGCCCGATCACTCGCCGCAACGGAGTACACCACGCGGTCGCGGCGAGCGTGAATTGGTCGCTCTCCGTCAGATGATTGACTGCCACGACCAATTGCGTCTTGCGTTCGAGCAGAGTCTTCAGCGCAGCTTCCGCCCCCGGCGCGTACCTCACCCGCGGGCGGTATTTCAGCGCCAGAGCGGCATAGGCGAGCTTCGCCATCAACCGGTTCTGTTGATGGCTGCGGTAGTACTCGTACACAGCCTCGTAATTGTCGAGTGAAACTTCAGGATTGCCCATGACCCGCCCTCGCTGGAGAAGTGCCCCTTGGACAAACGATACACAACCTACGGTTGCGTAGGTTTCCCCGAGAGCGCTTCACCAGAGGCCACCTGACGTGGCATCCGCTGGCCCGTCATCACGAAGACGAGGTCCAATTCCGCGAACGCACAGACGCGGGTGACTTCCTCGACGCCGAACTCGACCTTGCCAATCATGCGCGAGGACAGCATCTGCTGAGTCATGCCCGTTGCCTCGGCAATGCTCGCCTGCGAGATCCTCCGCGGCTTCCCCGCCAACTCCTGGCGCACTCGTCGGGCTACTGCCGACGCCACTGTTTCGCCTTCGTTGCCCATCAAGTCCGTTGCGCTCGTCATGGAATGGATATTACATGCACAGCTTGTAACCGCAAGGTCAGAATCATTTGACGCGCTGCCAAAGATCACATCGAGGTCATTACATGCTTGTGTTTCACTTCCTCAGGACGTAACTTCACTCTCGTGAACATGACACCGGCCCAAGAAGTGGCGGCGAATGTTCGCAGTGAAGCTGCAAGACGACGCATCTCCCAGAAGCAGCTCGCCAAGGCGCTCGGCATGAGTCAGCAGATGCTCTCTCAGCGAATGCTCGGCCGGATTGCTTTCAACGTAAACGAGTTGACCGCGGTCGCAAATTTCCTCGAAATACCCGTCAGTCATCTTCACTGCGAGCCGTCGCACGTGTGATCCCCAGAAAAAATGCCCGCCCGGTGCTCGAACACCGAACGGGCAGACCCCCAGAAAGGACCTCTGATGACAGATTCTACGTCTCCTGCTCGGGATGGCAACGAGGCAGGCATCCCACTTACCCGTGACGACATCGTTTCCGCCGTTACTGAGGCACTCCAGTCTGTGACTATCCAGACCGAATCGAAGCCGTTCACCGCGGTGAATTACACGATCAACACCAGTGACATGACCTTTCCCGGCCTTGATGCGTTCAGCGATAAGGCTTCCACGCCTGCCGATCGCGGCGTGCGGAAAGTGTCACCTCATCGTCGAATCGACGTCACGCCCGAGATTCTCGAGGCCGTCGCAGAATTCCTATTCGACACTGGCGTCGAAACTCCGATGATCAACAGTCTCCGTTCGATCGCAGCCTGTCATCGCGTCGATCTCGACGATCCCGTCGACGTCGTGCCACCTTCCGCCGACCCCACTCTCGACGAGCTGGGCAAGCAACTCGCCGACGCCCTGGAACTTCAGAGCGAGCGGAAGCTGGTCTTCCACTCGGCTCAGCGAACGCAGGTCGTAGCTGCGAAACGCTTCGAGGACGCGAGTAGTGCGGTTCTGGACATCGAGAAGCAGATTCGCCGACATGTGAGCGGGGAACCGTCATGAACGACTTCGAACGCCAGTATGCGATCCAACTCCCGAACGGTGAACTGTTCACGTACCCGGAACCGGAGTCGTTGCTGCCGAGTTTCATGCGACCAGCTGTGCCCGCGCGGAAACCACGTCCCGCAGTCTTCGACACTGAGGCCGACGCAATGAAGATTCTCGATCAGATCCGTATCGAAGCGGCGAAGGTCGGCGTCACAAACATCGGAGCGGTCATAATCTCCCGCGTCGTTGGACCCTGGGCCGAGCCTGACCTCGACAGCTTCATTGCCGCGGTCGAAGGTCATGCGAACGGAGATCCGTCATGAGCCATCCATACGAGGGCGATCTCGACTCAGTGCTCGAGAACGTCCCGCCGACCGACCGTGCTCGAGCCCTCGTCGATCACCACACCAGCCTTGCCGACCAGTTCGTTGCCGAGTTCGAGGCCGGCGTCATCGACCACGGCCTCGCTCCGAACCACTTCGTTACCTAAAGCCCCGGTGGCGCCTCCCAAGTAAGACCGTTGCCCGGCCCAGATGACCGGAAGTCGGCGCCACCGGCTCACCTTCTCCCCATTCATTCCCCCAAGACAGGACCCTCCGCGATGACGCATGTCCAAATGCCGATGATCAGCACCTCACCACTCCCCCCGATTGCTGCCGAAGTCTGGCGCAACGTGGTCGCGACCGAGATCCAGAACCACCCGCAGCGAGCTCTGATCGGTGATCCGTCCGAACCCGAAGCTCGGGCGGTTGTCGTGGCCGATCTCGCGCGTCGTGATTTCGATGGCGCCGAGACCGTTCGGCCCTACGTGAAGTTCGATGCGACCGATCCGGATCGCCTCGCGCAGCTCGTGAAGATCTGCAGGTTCCTCGTCGTTGTCCTAGCCGTCGCGGTCTTCGTCGGAATGTGCATCGCGTACACCACCTACCCGGAATTGCGGTGACGAAATGTTCTGGCTCGCACTGATGATCATCGGAGGAATCGCGGCTGTGTTCACCCTCATCGGTTTGGTGGTGGAGCCGTGAGCGCACACCCCACCCTTCGCGAGATGGCATTCAAACTCGACACTCTCGCAATCGAACTCGCAGACAAGGGAAAGCACCGCGAGGCTCGGACTGCGATCAGTCTGGCTATCGCGCTTGAGAATCGTCAGCAGCAGATCAACGCTTCCGACTTCAATCGCCGCGGCGTGGTGGACGACCGATGAGCAACCTCGACGCCGAGGGTGTCATCTTCGCGACAGTTGAAAACCTCTCTGCCGTAGAGGGTTACGGACACTGGCAGCAGACGGATATGGAGACCTTCGCCAATGCGAAGCGCCTCGGATTCTCAACGGCGTACATCGAGATCACCACCCCCGATGACGACGACGACATGATCCACCTCATCGCCGAGAAGCTTCCCGCTCAACAGCAGCACTCCCCCGAATTCGGCGCTGCAGTTGACCACGCCTACGACATGACCGACCACAAGAACGGGATCTGAGATGTCCTCCCCTGCAGCAATGCCCGGAGCCTCGGCAGCTAAGCGCAGACGTCGAGTGCTCGTCGAATACGAACGCATCGCAGGCGAGCGCCCTTGTGCGGTCATCGGCCGCCCGCTAGTCGACTCCGACACCTCCAGCGTGTACACGCGGCACGGGTTCCTCGAACTTCGCGGCGAGTGGCCGAGAACAGACGACATCGCTATCGCGCACCGCCGAGTCATCACAGTCACGTTCATCGACGTGAACGCCGAAATCCCTGCGCTGCTCCGAGATCACGGGCTCGCGCCGAGCGAGGAGCCCCCGTACTGATGAATCTCCTCGCAGCGAAATCCAATCCGGGCGGACGAGTCATCTACACCAACCCGTCGACCGGAGAGAAAGAGTCCGGCGTCATCTCGCACTGCGACAACAGGAACGTTTACGTCCACTACGGCGAACCGCCGATCATTCACCCAACTCACTCCGACAATCTTGAATTCGATAGGAGCAGAGGATGATCCACACCGAACCGCATCCACTTGCAGGCCAGACCGTCGAGATCAAGATCGAAGGCGAGACGCTGGAGTACCGCCTCGAAGACTGGTGGGACCGCGTACACGGATCGTCCTGGATGTTCGCGTACCCAAACCCAGCCGCACTCAAGTATGCGATGCGCGCTGGTTTCGCTGGACTCCCCGTCGACGACGAGGTTGTCTACGGCAAGGTCGACATCTTCGGCCACCTGATCCACGTCTCCGAGATCGTCACGCAGCCATGAGTTCCGACCCGGCCTGGGGTGACCTCGAGGACTTCACGCCTGACGAGCCTGACCCCTTCCACGAGTTCGATCCTCGCGACGACTACCCAGATTGGCGGCGGCGATGAACGAACACATCGACGGGCACAACCGAGTCGTCGTCACCCCTGAGCCTGACAACAAGCTCCGCATCGACTGCTATCGCCGCGACTCCTGGTCCGGCAAATGGCTCCACGAGTACGGCGGAATCCACCCCGCCGCAATCTTTTCCACGCCAAACGACAAGGAAGCAAAATGACCGAGTCCACCACCGTCGGCTACCACGTCATCAATCTCGTCGCCGAGAACTACAAGCGGATCAAGGCGGTCGACATCACGCCCGACCCGAATTCGTCGACGGTGACGATCGCCGGACGCAATGCGCAGGGCAAGTCGTCCGTCATCGACGCAATCTGGGCAGCGCTCGCCGGCACTGCGGCGACCAAGGGCACCGCGACAACCCGACCTATCCGCGACGGCGAGAACACTGCCCGCGTCACTGTCGACCTGGGCAACATCATCGTCACCCGAACGTGGGAAGGCGACAAGACCGCGCTCAAGGTCGAGTCTCGCGAAGGTGCACGCTTCGGCTCTCCACAGAAGATGCTCGACGAGCTGATCGGTCGACTGTCCTTCGACCCACTGGCGTTCGCATCACTCGCACCGAAGGCGCAGCAGGCCGAGCTACTCCAGTTGGTCGAGTTGCCATTCGATCCCGCGACGCTGGCGAGCCAGCGAAAGGCAGCATTCGACGACCGAACCGACGTCGGGCGCGTGGTTAAGCAACTGCAGGGCCAACTCGCCGGATTCCCTGAGATCGGCGATGACGTACCGGACGAGCCCGTTTCGGTGGCCGCATTGATTGAAGAACTGGACATCGCGACATCGCTGCAAGTCGACGCAGAGAACGCGGCCATCAACGCGAATCATGCCGCGCGAGCGGTTGCCGATGCGGAGCAGGGTGTCACTCGAGCCGAGGAACATCTCGCTGCCATGCGCGCTGATTTGGCTAAAGCCGAGGCACACCGGAATCTCCTGCCGGAACCTCCCGAGGTCGAACCGATCCGCACCCGCATCAACAATGTCGAAGAGGTCAATGCTGCGGTCCGCCAGAAGCATCAGCGGCAGGAAGTCGTCGACCTGCTCGACGCCGAGAAGTCGAAGCGGGACGCACTCACCGACAAGATTGCCGAACTCGACAAGACGAAGACCGACGGACTCGCAGCCGCGACGTTCCCCATCGACGGCCTCGGATTCGACGACGAGGGCGTGACCTATCGCGGAGTGCCGTTCGCGCAATCGTCGGCAGCTGAACGCCTTCGCGTGTCCGTTGCAATGGCGATGGCGATGAATCCCAAGATCCGCGTCATCCGCATCACCGACGGCTCGCTCCTGGACTCCGAGAATCTGGCGCTCATCGAGGAGTTGGCGGCTGCCGAGGGATTCCAGGTCTGGATCGAGCGTGTCGACGAAACCGGCAAGGTCGGCGTCGTCATCGAAGACGGCGAGGTCAAGGCATGAGCGCGGGCATGCGACTTGATATCTCAGCCGTTCTCAACGAAGCCGCCGAGGCAATCGAGCGCGAAGGGTGGGGACAGGGCGAGTATCGCAACCCCCGAACGGGTTGCCTCTGCACACTCGGCGCCATCCGCGTCGCAACCGGCGTAGATCAACACGAAGGGCGAATTAGGGACTACTTCAAAGCGGTAGACGCTCTGGTCAAACACGTTGGAGACGTAGCTGTTTGGAATGATGAACCCGATCGCACGCAAGCGGAAGTCGTTGCCAAACTGCGCGAAGCCGCAAAAGGATGCGAGGTCTCAGTATGAGTGCACCCACCGAACCCGGCCTCTACGACGGCATCCCGGATCACGTATACCACGGAGACAGGAACTCGCTCTCGTCGTCCGGGGCACGGAAGCTCCTCCCGCCAAGCACGCCGGCGCTCTTCAAGTACGAACAGGATCACCCGGTCTTCAAGAACACGTTCGACTTTGGACATGCCGCCCACGCCGAGGTTCTCGGTACCGGCATGGACATCGTCGAGGTCATCGCCGACGACTGGCGCACGAAGGCGGCGAAGGAAACCAAGGCTGCGATCCACGCGGAGGGCAAAACCCCGCTGCTGACGAAGGATCTCGCGAAGGTTCACGAAATGGCCGACGCGCTCCGTAGTCACGAGACCGCGGCGACGCTGCTCAGCAACGGCAAGGCGGAGCAGTCGCTCTACTGGCGAGATCAGGCAACCGGCATCATGCGACGGGCGCGCCCCGACTGGCTCCCGAACGTGACCGGTTCGCGCATGGTCGTCGTGGACTACAAGAGCGCGGTATCCGCCGACGAGACCGACTTTGCCAAGGCTGCAGGAGATTACGGCTACCACTGCCAAGCGCCGTGGTATCTCGACGGCATCATCGATCTCGGCATCCACCCCGACCCCGAGTTTGTGTTCGTCGTCCAGGAGAAGGAACCGCCCTACCTGGTCAATGTCGTTCAGCTCGCACCCGATGCGCTCGAACTCGGTCGTCAGCTCAACCGCATCGCGATCGAAACCTACGTGACGTGCAGGCAAACCGGCATCTGGCCCGGCTATGGCGAGGACATCAAGCTCGTCGACCTTCCCCCGTGGGTCTATAACCAGCATGGAGACCCCGAACCCGAAATGGTGTTGTGACAATGGATCTCACCGAATCAATCGCCCCGAAGTCCGACCAACTCAACGCCGAGGATCTGCTGACCGGTCCGCGCACCGTACGGATCGAGAAGGTCACGGCCGGATCGGCCGAGCAGCCGTTCGACTTTCACCTCGTCGAGTTCCCCGGCCGTCCGTTTCGTCCGAGCAAGACTGTCCGACGCATCATCGTCAACGCCTGGGGCAAAGAGTCGTCCGCGTACGCCGGCCGACGCATGACCCTCTACCGCGACCCCGAGATCACGTTCGGCCGCGACAAGGTCGGCGGCATTCGGGTGTCACACATGTCGCACATCACGAAGCCGGAGACGGTGTCGCTCACGGTCACCCGAGGTAAGCGGGCGCCGCACACCGTCCAACCACTGCCCGACATCGCGCCGATCATCACCACCGAGCAGTCAGACGAGATCGCCGCAGCCATCGCGAAGGCTGCCAACCGCGCGGAACTCGACGCGATCGGCGGACAGCTCACGACGTTCGACCTTGCTGACCATCGTGGACGCCTGCAAGGGCTATGGAAATCGCGACTGTCCGAGCTGGAATCCGCCTCAAATCCGGGCGCAAAACCGGAACCCTCGCAGGTCACGCCACCGACGCTTCGCGAACGTCTCGTCGCAGCGCTCGTCCGCGAAGGAAAGGCAGACGAGCCTGAGCAGGCCGGTTACCTGTCCGGCGAGTTCCAGCGTGCAATCCAGACCCTCGACGATCTCACCGACGCCGAGACAATCGAGATCACGGAGTTCCTCGAGGCCGAGCAGGCGAAGGCATCGACATAACCGCCCTCGCACCCGAACCCAAAAACCCCACCAAAAAAGGAGATTCACAATGAACCAGCCCCTGATCGACTCCGCACGTCTCAAGTTCACCGGCATCTCGTCCGAAGACTTCGAGGATATCCCCGACATCGGCGAGATCCGTGTCTTCACCATTCGCGCTCAGTGCACGAAGCACATCGAAGAGCAGATGGCGAACGAAGGTACTCGCAAGATCGCCAACATGAAGATCGAGCGAATCCTCGTCGGTGTCGACAAGAAGATTGCCGAAGAGACGAAACCCGAACCGAGCCTGTTTGATACGCCCGAAGCTGGCGGATCCGACGAGGACGACGAGACCGGTGAAGGATCCGAATCAGGCGACTCTGACACGGAATCGGGCGAATCTGGCGCGGAATCCGAGGGTGATGAATCGGATTCAGGCGAGTCTGAAACGCCGTCGAACGTGGTCGGCATCGGACACGCAGGGCCGCAGTTCTCCGCCGGCGACTAGCCAAACCCCGCAGTAGATCCCGGGCCGCCGTCGTATTGGCGGCGGCCCGCTTATGCACAGGAGCTATCCACAATGGGCACAAACAAAATCGAATGCCTTTGTTGGCCAGTCGAAAACCCCTGGACTTACTACGGGATTGTCGAGCCGGGTGGAGCGCCGGAGCCGAACCCCGATTGCCCCCAACACTTCCCCGCTGAACCTTTGGAGACATTATGAGCCACTACATCACCGTCCGCGTTGAACTTGAAGACGGAACCATTGCTGAAAAGCGCACGGAGATCGACAGGATCGGCAACCCGCGCTTCATCGCATTTGAAACCCGACAGAGTGCAGCGGTCGCAGTTGATGAGGTTGTCGCGATGCTGACAGCGACCCAGCCTAAGCAGATTTTCCCCGATCAGGTGTCCTCATGACCGCGCCCGATCCGGAGAAGCGCGGCAAGGTGTTCCGCGTCGTCGTCGCCTCCTACCCGACACCGGACGGGAAGCCGTTCGTAGACCAGCCAGACGAGTTCTGGGAAGAGATCGTAGGCAACCACAACGACGGACTAGCAGAAAACACAACACCCGACTGGGTGCCTGACATCTCGGAATACCTTTGGACGTCAACCCAACACGGCATTGCACCGCCAGAACGGAAGGGTGCACCGGTCTCGCAGGACGATGAGGGCTATCCACTGCTCGTAGTGCCCGCGCTGACTCGCAAGCATTTCTTCGCACGACATGCAGCAAAGGCCCGCGTCGATCAGCTCGTTGAGTGGGGATGCGTTGCCCGGGTGGAGACGGCAGAGATCGGCCCATGGATGCCATGACCGAGCGACGCTGCCCCGTGTGCTGGCGCCCCATCCCCATCGCGGACGACTGGCGGTTCGCACGCCATCGCGACAAGGCCGGCAACTCGTGCCCGATGTCCAAGCGCTACGTCGAACGCTCCGAACGAGACCACACCGAACCACTCCCAAGGAAGGAGCCCGAGCACCATGCCCAGCGACTACACGCGAATGAACCGCGACATCTGGTCAAGTGACGAGTTTCTCGACCTCTCCCAAGCGGCTCAGCACCTCTACTTCGCGCTGTGGACCCATCCGAATCTGAGCTTCTGCGGCTCCGTTGAATGGCACCCCGGAAGGCTCGCGACTCGCGCTGCAGACCTCACTCCCGAGTCTGTCGTCGAGTCCGGAATCGAGCTATCTCAGAGCCTGTTCATCGCCGTAGATCTGGACACCGAAGAGGCTCTGGTGCGGTCCTGGATCAAGCATGACGGCCTCTGCAGGCAGCCCAATATGGCAGTCGCAATGTCGAAGGATCGAGCCGCTCTGTCGTCTCGGGGGCTACGCGGAATCGTCGTGCACGAAGTCGCGAAACTGCGCACCGCTGAGCCTGATCTGTCGGCGTGGAAGCGCGATCAGGTCGTGAACATGTTGACTCAGAAGGCGATTGACCCGGCCGATTTCCTCGCGTCGAACCCCTGGACAAAGGGTTCGGTTAACCCCTCGGGAAACCCTTCGGGAAAGGGTTCGGTTAACCCTTCCGAAAACCCTTCGCCTAACCCATCGGTTAACCCCTCGGGAAAGGGTTTTCGAAAGGGTCCCGTTAACCCCGGCCCTACTCCTACTCCTACTCCTACTCCACATACTCCAAAGACAAAAGAGGGTGGTGAAGTAAGCGCGGAAGGTTACGAGGGCGACCCAAAATCACCCCCACCCCTCCACTGCTCTCAGCACATCGACGAACCGACGTCCGCGCCCTGTCGGGCATGCGGCGACGCCCGTCGAGCTCGCGAAGTCTGGGACCGGAACGAAGCCCACGCCGTCAAGCGCGCTCAGTCCTCCGAAGCCAAGCGTCGAGCCGAGCTGATCCAAGCCGCGATAGACGAGTGCGGCCTCTGTGACGAGAACGGCTACTTCGGCACGACCGTCTGCGAGCACAACCCCGAGCGAGTCGAGACCAACCGGCGAGGCGCGGCACGTGTCCGCGAAGCACTCGCCGAAGTTGCGAAGCGAAAGGCTGACGATGAACAACTTTGAGGATCTGATGAATCACGAGAAGGCGCTCACGGTTTCGTGCCA
This sequence comes from Rhodococcus sp. IEGM 1409, assembly GCF_030056735.1. Classification (GTDB taxonomy): domain Bacteria; phylum Actinomycetota; class Actinomycetes; order Mycobacteriales; family Mycobacteriaceae; genus Rhodococcus_F. Next base: position 151,023 of record NZ_JASHKN010000005.1, on the reverse strand, counting down.
GGAGTGCGGCGCCAAGGTTGACGAGGTGTGCACTCGGATCGACATCAAGGGCGATCGCTGGCCGTTGAAGAACTTCCCGGCGCACCTGTCCCGACTCAAGCGCGTCGATCGCCTGGAGCGCTTGCACCAGCTCGACGCTGAGCGCTCGAAGACCTTCCAGACCGACCGAACCCCTTCGGGAACCGTTTCAATCGCTCCTGAGGGCGATCAGCCGGTCGGAATCGACACCGAGGGGCGTGGACGATGAGCGGCGAAGTGATCTCGATCAACCGAAAGGCCCCTGAACCGCCCACGCTCATCTGCGCCTGCGGAAGCGGATGGTTCACCGCACTCGTCTGCTTCGACGGGCAGACGGTGACCGGATACAGCCTGCCGGTCAAGTGCATCGACTGCGGCCAGGAGGTCACACCGTGACCACCGTCGTCGGACTCGATCCGAGCCTTACGGCCGCCGGAGTGGCAATTCTCAGCCATCCGAAAGCGGCTGAGACACCCAACGTCCCAAAACTCGCCACCGTTGGCATGAGTGGGTCCGAATCGGCGACCCTTGCCGAGCGAAGCATCCGGATCGTCGACCAACGCGATCGCATCATCCGTTCGATGCCTCCGAGCGTCCGCCTTGTCGTCATCGAGGCGCTGCCGTTCAGCGCTCCGAAGTTCGCAGGTCTCTATCAGGAGCGATGCGCGCTCTACTACGCGCTCGTCGAGTTCCTGGCGCGTCGGAAGATCCCTGTCGTCGAGGTGGGAGTGACCACGCTCAAGAAATTCGCGACAGGAGATGGCAAGGCCGAGAAACGCGATGTGGTCGCTTCGATGCGCGAACTGTGGCCGCATGCGAAGGTCCGCAACGACAACGAAGCTGATGCACTGACCCTGGGAACGATGGGCGCGATGCACCTTGGTTGGCACGAACCCGAACTGATGCACCACTTTTCACCGAATGTGAACTGGACAGGACTGAACCGATGACCGACATCATCGACGAAATCGACGCGCTGGTTGACGAGCAGCTGGGCGGCTACCACAACCGAAGTGGCTACGACTACAACGTGAATCAAGAGCGGTGCCCTCACTGCGAGCGCCAATGGCATGGGCTGAAAATCACCAGGCGTATCGAAGGCATGGCTGCGCAGGTCGCCTACGACGAGGACTATCGCTACGCCGATGATGACAGCGAAGTTCTGTGCCCTGGTTCGAGTTTCATTGGACCCTGGGCGACGAACCGTCAGATACAAGCCATTCGGACAGCTCGTCTCCTCGGTGGCGTTCCGTCGGTGTCGTACACGCGGATACGCGAGCCCGGCGATCGCGGTATCGAAAGCACGCCGTGGAGTGCACCTCGAATCCGCAACAATCCGTTCTCTCGCCGCAATGGTGAACTGCGGGTGCGACCGTTGGGATATTCGCTGCCAAACAGCGACGAGCACGGGTGGAGCGAAATTGGTCGAGTTACCGAGTTTGGATTGGGCCCTGTCGAGGACTTACGCCGCCGCGAACCTGCCTGGCAGCCCAGCCAGTTGACGCGGGGCGATGTGATTGCCATGGACCTGGCTGGCGGTCGTCGACAATTCGCGGTCATTGTCGACATCGTCGAGCATGACGACGGCACGACCTCGTTTGTCACCGAGGATCCGCGGTACAGCGCACGGGCACAACAGCTTCGCGATGCATTGGCATGTGAGCGCGTCTCGGCTAGGGAAGCGCAGATCCGGGGCGCCGAAGTCTCGCAGACGATCGTGGACGAGACGCACATGTTCGACGACTCACAGTGGTCCATCCTTACGTCCCGATTCCGAGATTCTGGGCCGATCCCGCCTGAATTGCAGTTCCCACGGGAATGGCCGGACTTCATCGAGGCAACCCTGCGCATGCTTAGGAGTCCGAACCCCTTCCTGAACGCAGAGCCTCAACATGGGCCACAGCCCGAACCCGACACCCGCACTCCGCAAGAGCGCGCGCTACCTCGGCCGAGCACAACACCACCGTTCTGGGCCAAGGATGCCGGAACGCAGCGCAGGTCTCGCACCAACTCACGAAGGAGGCACCGATGAACGCACCGAAGCGGGTCGAATGCGAAAGCCTGCCAACGCCGGCCGGCACTGTGTATGTAAGCCAGGATTCGAAGTGGGAATGCCCGATAACCTTCTCCGACGTCGGCGCGCAGTACCCCAGTCTCGACATGGCGCAGGTCGGCAATCTGATCAATCAGGACTTTCGTGTACTCGCACGGAAGGGCCGACTGTCGTTTCCGAACTGGCGATATCTTGGCGGACGCCGCGGTCCCGTCACTTGGACTTACCCGAGCTTGGCCGAGATCCGCGCTGAGTTGGCTGGCAAGGATCTCGCATGTTGGTGCCCTATCGACGAGCCGTGCCATGCAGATGTTTTGCTCGAAATTGCGAACGGGAGCGTCCAATGAACGACCACACTCCCCTTGATCTGAACTTCGAGTTCGGGACTGATTGCACAAACGGAAATCCTTGGTGCGTCTATCCAGAACCTCACAAACATGGTGGGTTCGCATGCGATGAGACTTGCCCGTGCAGAGGGCCGGAGACTAATGCGCGCGGTGCCGCAAAAGTCCTCCGAGGGGAGAGCGGACGATGAGCGAGCCGAAGCGTATCCAGCGCAAGCGAACCAAGGGTTGGAAGATGCCCGAGAATGCCGTGTACGTCGGCCGTCCGACGAAGTGGGGAAATCCGTTTCGTGTAGTCAAGTCGTCATGCTGCCCCACCTGGGATGTCGTGGACGACAATGGTTCGGCTTACGTGGTTGACCATGCTTGGGCGCACGCGAACCAGTGGAAGGACCTGCGACTACCAGGGGCGCTGAATTGGGCAAGAAGTGAAGCGGTTCGGCTGTACCGATTGGACATCACCGAGTTGCTGGTAAGTCCCCCGCTAATCGCCATGGCGCCTAAGGAACTTGCAGGGAAGGATCTGGCCTGCTGGTGCCCGCTCGATTCCCCCTGCCATGTAGACGTTCTGCTCGAACTCGCGAACGGAGCGGCATCATGACTACGGATTGTCACAACTGCGGGCGCACGGTGGCCGACGATTTCGACCTGTGTCACGACTGCATGGCCACGCTCGTCAAGAATCTGGAGCGGGTGCCAGGGCTCGTCTCGGACATCCTGATTACACGCTCGCGTCAGGATCGCATGAGCAGCAACCTTGCTCGCGGTAAGAGTGCCGAGACCGCGTTACCGATCCGGCTGGATCAGTACGACCAGCGTCCGACGCAACGCCCCTTCGATGCACTGACGAATGAGTTGGTCACGTGGGCGCGTGATCTCGACGCGCTGATCGGCGGCGAACTGGATGCGGCCCTGGATTCGCGAGGGCTGCGCGACATGGTTCATCGTCATCGGCACAGTCGCCGGCCGGATCCGGCATCACTGTCGCAGGATGGTGCACTCGACGCCGAGCTCGCGGCGATCTGGCTCTCGCTGTACGCCAACGAGCTGCGCCGCCACCCTGCCGTTGCCGAACTGTTCGACGGAATCGAGGACGCGATTGCTCGGTGCCGCAAGGCGATCGACCGCCTTCCCGAGTTGTCGTACAAGGGACCGTGCCCGCACGTGAGCTACGACGAGGAGCGGCAACCGTTCACCTGCTCGGCCGACCTGTACGTCGAACGCGGCGAGGATTACGTGAGCTGCCCGCGCTGCTGGACGCATCACCGGATTTCGGACCTCGAGCGCGCAATGATGCGCGAGATCGACGATCGCCTGTTCACTGCTGCGGAGATCGAACGTCTCACGCGCGAACTCGGCGAACCTATTCCTGCAGGCACGATCCGGTCATGGCACAGTCGCGACGTGATCGCGCCGCACGCATGGAAACAGGCTGACGGCACTGTCTCTCAATACTGGATGAGAAGGAGTGATCCGCCGATGTACAAGTTCAGTGAAGTGCGAGACGTACGAAACCGGGGTGAAGCGTGAATAAGATCGACGCTATGGACATCGTAGAGTTCCTCGAAGCGCGTCTAGATGAGGATGAGGCTGACGCCACGGAGGCTGACGGGGACCGCCTCTTAGCCTGGTCTAAGCACGACAAGATGGTCATTGTCGATTCGGGATTCATGCAGACATTCACTCCCTCAAGAATCCTCCGCGAGGTCGCAGCTAAACGAGCGATCATTGCCGCACTCAAAGATGGTGACCTGAGGCTCTTTCCCGGGTTATGGAAAGCCGCCGAGCTACTCGCGATCCCGTACTCCGATCACCCGGACTACGCGAAAGTGGAGTCGATATTTCCGGATCGCCCAACCGGCAAGACACGCCTGATGTAACCCCAGACTTGAAACCGCTCTGACCTGCGTGCAACACTTGACCTCGCGCGAGCAATCGTGCACCCCAAATACTGAAACGACACCCCCGGCCAACGTCGGGGGTTGTTTTCGTTTAGGCCCCATTAAAGCCACCCAGCCCTGTTGCAGAGTGCCGCCCCTCGCCGGCTGTGCGCTCCGGGGCTGGGTGCACATAGACCTCCGCTCAGGTGTAAGTCGCCCACCCTGTTCTAATGCGTGACAGGGCACGGAATCCAAGCAACTCCCAATGGCGTCGAGCCCTTTCCCGGGCGCCGAGTTGCTGCCTGCAGCGGACCTTCGTCCCCGCTCTCAGTGGGGTACGCGGCGATCCAATGGCCTGATGTGCCGAGGTAGCCGAACAACTGAATAGGGATTCCCTGTAGCTCAAAGGCAGAGCTGCCCGCCATGATCGGGTGAAGGTGCTGGTTCGAATCCAGCCAGGGGAACTGCCGTTCCAGGTCGAGCCTCTGCTCGCTTCTAAGTCCAGACCAAGTGACCGTCCCTGAATCTTTCTCAGGCGAAGGCGGGGCCAGTCATTCACCCAAGAAACACCGGCCCCGCCGACGGACACTCAACCACAAGGTGGTGACAGCGATGAGCGATACCCTCGTGTCTCTTGCAGAGCGTGAGTTCACACCGGAAGAGCATCAACAGTTCTCGGCGTGGCTGCGGACGATGCCGTATCGGAATCGCTGCGAGTTGCTCGACGTACTCGTGGAGATGAATCGGTCGGTGCTGGCGCCGTTCGATGCCTGCAACATGGCGCACGACATTGCGACTGGATACGCGGTGCAGCTCGATCACCTGGCGGCAGCATGATCTGTCAACTGATCGACGTCGTGCTGATTGGCTGGTCGCTGTTCCGGTTCTGGGTGCTCGGATGCCCACCTTCCGGCTGATCCGTTGGGTCATCGAGGGACTCGTTCGGATGTGGAGGTCGTGAATGGTCACCAGGACCACGACCGAGCGCGGTCTCGGATGGGATCACCAGAAGCAGCGCGAGCGACTGATCCGAGCCCACGTCGACGGCACGCCCTGTTGGTGGTGCACGCGTCCGATGTTTCGCGATCGCGTGCACAACTGGGACTACGACCCGTCATCGCCTGACTCTGCCTCGGGTTCACTCGCCGCCGATCACTCCCACGCCAGAGCGCACGGCGGACTCAAGGCCGACCGCCTGTTGCATGGCAAGTGCAACAAGGAACGCGGAGATGGGTCGAGAGATCACCTGCGCCCCGCTGTCACTGGAAAGCCAATTGCACAGGCTCAGGCCGACCATGAACTCCTCGGCGTCCGCGTGATGCCCTGGCCATGACCGACAGAAGAGGACCATGACCACACTCGAAGTTGAGATGCCCTGGCACTCGGCCGCCCTTGGCATGGTCGAGTTGAGCGAGTCCAGTGCGATCTCGGTACCCAGGCAGAGTGGGCGAACCAGAGTCGCCCTCGACGCGTCACTGCGTGCGTCAGTCCGAGGCGATCGTGTCCTGTACTTGACGGACGGATGGGAACAGTCGAAGGACGCGATGTCTCGTTTCGTTCATCCGCTCAAGCTGAATGACCCACACGTGCTGGCCCGCGTACGCAAAGCTGATGGCGCCCGTGAGGTTGAGCTGACGAACGGTGGGCGCGTTCACTTCGCGCCTTACGGTTCGCGAGGCATTCGAGGGCGCTTCGATCTCACCGTCTGTGACGACTACCGAGGGTATTCGATCGACGACGCACTCATGAACACCGACCGCATCCTCTATGCAGGACTTGGGTCGACGCATTCTGGCGTCCCCACGTTCCGGATCAGTGCCAACCGCGGTGATGACATTGACGATGAGGACGTCTGGAAGCGAGTTCATCCTGGCGTCGGCATCACGACGACCATCGCAATCCTGCGTCGCCTTCACCAATCGTTGACCCGCGAGCGTTTCGCAGTCGAGATCCTCAATATCGAACCCTGATCGTCGCAGGTCAGAGGCTCGTGACCCCGCCCCCGAAAATATTCGAGGGGGTGGGGGTCTCCTGACTGGCCGCCCTAGTCAGGACGATTTTTTTGCTCGGCCTCAAAACTTTCGTGCAAGGGGGCGGAGATGGACGACGAAGCGGACAGTCTCGGACCGCGAGGGCGCCAACTTTTCGACGAAATGTCCCTCGAAGAAGACCCTTACGAGCTCACAACGCTGATTCTCGAGACCTGCCGCGTCAAGGATCGCCTCGACTTCTGTCACCGCGTGCTGAGTGGTGAGAACGCGCTATGGATGCGCCTGATTCCCTCGCGTGGAGATTCGACGGTCCTCGAAGTGCGGATCGACTCGGCGGCACAGGAAGCGCGACAACTCCTGACGTTGTATCGCCAGATGCTCGCCGAGATCAAGAGGAGGCGTGCCGATGACGTCGACCCCGGTGCTGGCGGATACGGAAATCCCCTCGACGATCTGTGACGAGGACATCGACGAGAAGTTCGCGCAGATCATCGCCACCGAGTGGCCGAAACTCGAAGGCCGACAGACACCGAACTCGCTGGCCTACACGCCTGGCGATATGCAACTCGGTCTCAAGGCTGCCGAACTCGCGCGCCGATCATCCTCGCGCATCCGCGCGATGCCGTGGCAGTCCTGGTCTCTCGAACGGATCATGTCGAAGTCGGCAGATGGGACATGGACTCATCCCGAGTGCTGCCTGATCGTCCCCCGCCAGAACGGCAAATCGCTGATCCTCTCGATCCGCGTGCTGTACGGCCTGTACAAACTCGGCGAGAACATCGTCTTCACCGCCCAGCAGTGGGAAACGGCGAAGTCGCTGTGGAAGCGCACGTGGGCGATCGTCAAGAGCACGCCGTGGTTGCGTGAACTGGTCGAGTCCAAGACGTGCTCGCAAGGCCGCGGCACGATCGTTCTCAAGTCCGGCGCCCAGGTCGTGTTCACCACCCGATCGAAAGACGCCGGCCGCGGTCTCGACACCGTCGATCTCGAAATCTACGACGAGGCATATGACCTCACCGAAGCCGACATGGCCGCACTCTCGCCGACCAAGATGGCCGCCGAGGATCCGCAGACGATCTACACCTCGTCGGCGGTCAATCAGGACCAGCATCCGAACGGATCCGTCCTCGCTGCAGTCCGTGAACGTGGCCTTGCTGGCGAAGAGGGATTGTTCTTCGCCGAATGGATGGCGCCCGACGGACTCGACCGAACCGACCACGAGACCTGGCGATGGGCGAACCCGTCTTTCGGGGTGATCCAGACGGTCAAGAAGCTCACGGCAGAACTCAGGAAGTTCTCGACCGCAGCGGGAAAGAAGAGCTTCGACGTCGAATACCTCGGCCGCGGAGACTGGCCCAAACTTGCCAGCGACGTCCCAACCTGGACTGTGATCGGCCGGACCGCCTGGCATGACCTCCACGACGAAGCGCCTGCTCTGACCGGTCCTGTCGCAGTGTCGATCGACCGGACGATGGATGGCTCACTGTGGGTCATCGCCGCCGCCCAACGGACAGAACTCGGTCGGATTCACGTCGAGATCGGCTACTACCAGGCGGGCACACACGAGCAAATCTTGTTGCTCCTGCTGGCGGTGGTTGCCGCCTGGAACCCGTGCGTCATTGCGACGGATTCGAGATCGCATGCCGCAGTGCTCGAGCCGCACCTGACAGCGGCCGGACTCGAACTGATCAAGATGACGACGAATCAGATGGCTACATCGTGTCGTGCTTTCGTCGATGACGCCGAAGGTGCCGTCATCAGTCACTCGAATCAGAAGGCTCTCAACGATTCTGTCGAAGGTGCCGTCGAACGCACGTTACCCGGTGGGGATTTCGTCTTCGACAAGCGAGCTGACGCAGTCGTGGCACCGCTCAACGCGGTGCAAATCGCACGGTGGGGGCTGCTCACCTTTGGATCTCGGGTTTCCACCAAGACTGCCGCACCGAAGGTCGAACAATCGCTGGATTCGATCGGCGCATGGTCCGGGAGTCGCGGATACGAGACCGATGTAAGTCAATTCGACGCTCTCGCAGCGGGATTCTGAAGGGAGGTGCACGGTGGTCGAACTCAAGAAGACGGCAGTGCCCCGGAACGAAATCGGTTACGTCACTACCCAAGGGCAAAACACCGACTGGCAGCAGTGGGATTCCGACGAGCGAGTGCCGGAACTGCAGTGGCCGCAATGCAATCACGTCTACAGCCGCATGATGAAAGAGGACGGCCGCGTTTCATCGGTCTTGTCAGCAATCGGATTGCCGATTCGAAGCGCACATTGGTGGGTTGATCCCAATGGCTCGCGCGACGAAGTGGCCGAGTTCGTCTCACGCAATCTCGGATTGCCGATCCTCGGAACCGAGCCGGACACGCAGCCGCGCATGAAGGGTCGCTTCTCGTGGGCGCAGCATCTGCAGAACGTGCTGTTGATGCTCCCGTATGGGCACAGCATTTTCGAGCAGGTCTATTCGATCAACGAGGATGCGACGCGCGCCATGCTGCACAAGCTCGCGCCGCGCCCACAAAAGACAATTTCGAAGATCAACGTCGCGCTCGACGGTGGCCTGGAATCCATCAGGCAGCACCCTCCGGCGAGCACTGAACGTGTCATGTATGGCATTGGCGGTGTAGAGATTCCCGTCTCGCGCCTTGTGGCATATGTCCGCGATCCCGAGCCAGGAGATTGGCGGGGCAATTCGATCCTGCGGCCGGCCTATAAACATTGGCTGCTTAAGGACGAGTTCATGCGTATCCAGGCAGGCGCCGCCAGGCGCCACGGCATGGGTGTTCCCGTTGGCACCGCGTCGAAAGACGACGACCAGGAAGAGGTCGACCACATGCAGGCGGTCGCCTCCAACTACAGGGGCGGCTCGAACTCTGGCGTCGGACTCGCGAAAGGCCAGAAGCTCGACCTTCTCGCGCCCACCGGCACGGTTTTCGATATGCAACCCGCGATCAACTTCCACGACAAGTCGATCGCGCTCGCTGGCCTCGCCCACTTTCTCAACCTCGACCGAGGCGGGTCGTATGCGTTGGCGTCAGTCCTTGCGGATCCATTCGTGCAGTCGGTACAGGCACTCGGCGAATTCATCCGTGACACCTCGAACGCCCATGTCGTAGAGGACCTCGTCGACATCAACTTCGGTGAAGACGAGCCCGCTCCGCGAATCGTGTTCGACGAGATCGGTTCCCGGCAGGACGCAACCGCTGCCGCCCTCGGAATCCTCGTCCAGAACGGACTCCTCGAGCCCGACGACGAGCTCAAGATCATGCTCCGTCAGAAGTTCGGCCTCACCACGCCCGACTCCCAAAGCGCCAAGGGCGCACCCGATCCCAACGAAGGAGGGGCAGAGTGAGCCGAGCATCCATACGCAACGGCATGCGCGTCCCAATCAATGCCGCTGCCAACAAGCGTGATTGGTACCGAATCCGCAACGCAGCGGACGACGACGATGGCCCTGCCGAGATCCTGATCTACGACGAGATTGGCTACGGCTGGTGGGGTGGCGTCAGCGCACAGGACTTCGCCAAGGATCTCGGCGCCATCACTGCCGACGAGATCACCGTGCGCCTGAACTCCCCCGGCGGCGACGTCTTCGACGGCATCGCGATCCTCAACGCGCTCCGCTCGCACAAAGCAACCATCACCGTCTACGTCGATGGACTCGCGGCCTCAGCGGCGAGCTTCATTGCAATGGCGGGCGACGAGGTTGTCATGCGGCGCAACAGCGAAATGATGATCCACGACGCGTCCAGCTTCGGCGCCGGCAATGCGGGCGACCTACGCAAGCGCGCAGATGATCTCGACCGCGTCAGCAACAACATCGCGTCGATCTACGCCGAACGAACTGGCGGAACTACCGAAGAATGGCGCGACTTCATGCTCGCCGAAACCTGGTATTCCGCACAGGAAGCCGTCGACGCTGGCCTCGCCAATCGAGTCGATACGAAGGACGAGCCCGAGAAAGACGACAAGGACTCGGCGAAGAACTCGTTCGACCTTTCGCTCTTCAACTATGCGGGTCGCCGTGAAGCGCCGGCGCCGCCACAAATCATCCGCCACGCAGACCGTGCCGGATCTCGCCCGAACGCATCGCGTCGGGCGCCCACAACCCCAGCCGCAAGCTCGGTCGGGTCTACACGAAAAGGAGGCTCGACAGTGGCAATGACACTGACTGACGAGCAGGAAACCTCCGTCCTCGAGGCCCTCGGGCTTGAGGAAGGTGCCACCGCCGACGAGGTCGTGACGGCGGTCGAGGAACTGGCCACTGCGCCCGCGGAGAGCGAACCCGAATCGGAGAACGCCGCCACCCGCACCACGACGGCACGTCTGCCCGAGGGAGTTGTCGCGATCGACGCAACCGCGCTCGACGAACTGACGCGCAATGCCGAAGAGGGCGTGCGCGCGAGAGCACAGCAGTTGCGCGACGCCGACGAAACGCTGGTCTCCAACGCAATCCGCGACGGCAAGTTCGGTCCCGCACGCCGCACCGACTGGCTCAAAGCGCTCGCGACCGACCGCGACGGTGCAACCAAGGATATCGACAGCCTTGCCAAGGGATTGGTGCCTGTAGCCGAACTCGGACACGGCCAGAACGAGTCCGAGACCACCGACAACGTCGAAGAGAACGACAAGTTCAAGAGCTGGATGGAGGCCTGAAATGTCCGCAGTCGTACAGGTAACACAGGGCGGCCCGAAGAGTTTCACGCCCACCGAGGTCATCCTCGGCGGCAAACTCGTCGAGGGCCGCGACAACGGCCGAGTCGGCCTCGCCGCCGCCAACAGTCTGCGAGTCCTTGGCGTATCCGTCACCGACGGTCAGAGTCCCGAGACCGCACAGGGCGGAACGACACTCGACGCGATCGGTCGACCGGTCATCAACGCGATGCCGATTCCCACCGTGATCTCTGTGGCCTACTCGGGTACCGAGGTCAAGGTCGAATACTCGGCCGCAGCCAAGTTCGGTGAGCACCTCGTTTCGACCGGCGCAGGCAAGGTCGGGCCAGCCGGTGCCGACCCGGACCCCCGAACCATCGTCGGCAAGTGCACCCAGCCCGCCGGAGTCGCGGCTAACGCCGTCGGCCTCATCCGGATCGCCTGACCCACCTCACACAGGAGAAAATCAACATGGCACCAAGAACTGTCGTGAGTTCGTCGGATGGCGCGGCGATGACAGTCGCCGACTTCCAGGCGAACCCAATGTTCATTCCCACCAAGCTCAAGAAGCTGCTCGAGAATCAGTTCATCGCGGAGGCGCTCCTGCGCAACGCCGGTGCGAACGTCTCGGGCATCTTCACCTACAACGAGGGCGACCCGACGTTCCTCCTCGACGACATCGACGATCTCGCCGAGTTCTCCGAGATTCCGGTCAGTGCTGCAGCGCGCGGCATCCCGAAGGTCGTGTTCTCGACCAAGAAGGGCAAGGGAATTCGTGTCACCCTCGACATGATTCGCAAGAATCAGATCGACGACGTCAACAAGCAGATCACCGCGCTGAAGAACTCGTTCATCCGCGCCAATGATCGCCAGATCAAGATGCTGTTCAACAGCATTCCCTCGTTTCCTGTCTCAACCGCATGGGACGTGGCGAACAGCCGACCGCGTCGGGATATCGCCGACGGCATCTTCGAGATCGCCAGCGCTGCGCCGACGATCGACGAAGGCGGCAGCGAGGACGAGGGCTACGAATTCGCGGCCGACACCATCGTCATCAATCCCGCGCTCAAGCCGATCCTGCTGGACAACGACGACCTGCTCAAGGTCTACCAGGGCAACATCGCCGACAAGAACATCGCCTACGTCGGCGCGCTCCCCGAGTCCATCTCGGGACTGCGGATCATCGAATCCCGCTCGTGGCCCAAGGACAAGGTTCTCTTGCTCGAGCGCCAGACCATCGGCTTCTACGGCGATGCACGGCCCCTCACCTTCACCGAGCTCTACGCCGAAGGCAACGGTCCGAACGGTGGACCTCGCGAGACGTGGCGTTCCGATGCCACGCAGGAACGCGGCGCCGCACTCGATCAGCCCAAGGCTGGCCTGTGGCTGACGGGAGTGACCACACCATGACCGCATACCAACTCGTTGCACTGCGCTTCGATCAGGTGATCAAGCGCAACAGCGAAGGTCGCCCCATCGAAGTGGTCAAACACCGCACCGGCTCTATCATCTCGCGCCTCGACCGTTCCGAAGTTGAGCGCCTACTCAAAGCCGGCGCCATCGTCCCCATCGACGACGACGACGAGGGCACCAACGCTGAGCGGGAGACGGCAGAGGCGGTCGAAGCTGCGGCCGAGGCGGAACGGATCAAAGCCTGGCTCTCCGCCGAAACGCAGTGGACCGAGCAGCAGTCCACCAAGACGGCCGAATCCGCACAGCCCCCGGCAGCACAGCCCTTGGTCCGCCCGAAGGCAGCTTCGACCAAACCGCTGTGGGAGGCCTACGCGACCGAGCGCGGAATCAACGTCGCCGGCCTCGATAAGGACGAGATCATCGCAGCTGTCGACGCTCTCGACGCGAAGTAGCGGGAGGGCGCGACATGACCGATTTCGCTGACAAGAATGACATCTCGAACGGTTGGCGCGCCCTCACTCCCGCCGAGGAGATCGACGTTCCCGCGAAGATCGCCGCTGTGTCGCACTGGATTCGGGAACGCAAACCCGAGTTGGCGACCGACCATCCGCAAGCAAAGTATGTGGTGGTCGACGTCGTCCGGTTCGCGCTGGGTACGGCGAAGTATGCCGGCCACAGTTCCTACTCACGGACTGTCGGCGGGGTGACCCGATCGGGAACCCTCGTCGACCCGGGTGGAACGTTGGTGATCACCGACTTCCACAAGGAGCTGCTCGGAATCTCGAAAGTCGCTGTCCCGCGGTGGAAGTTCGGAGATGGCGATGATGGATGAGCTTGGCAACCAAACAGTTCGCGTGATCAAGCGAGTTCGACTCAAGCGCGGAGTCATGAGCGATGTCACCGATGCCGAGTTTCCTGGCTGCTCAGTCCAGCCCGTGACATCAACCGACGGCGTTCCGATCGCCAAGTCGCAAAAGTGGGTCATCTACGCCCCGCTCGGGTTCCCGGAGTCGAACGAAAACGTCCTCGCCGTCGACGGCATTGGCGATCGGCTACACGTCGACGGCGATCTTCAGACGTGGTTCGACGACGACGGAATCGCGGACCACGTCTGGGGCCATCTAGTGAAGTGGAAAGGCGCTGGCAATGGCTGATCCGAAGCCAGGAACACTCAAGTTCACCTCGCGTGATGCGAAGGCGATCATGAAATCGAAAGCCGTCCAGGCTGCCACGAGTCGCGGCGCAGATCGAGGCATGGCTGCGTTCCGCCGAGCTGCCCGCGTCCCGGGTGGTACCGGAAACCTCGCGGCGAAGGTCCGCAAGGAACCTGCTGTCGGGCGGGACGGTCGCCCGGGCAAGCGCCTCGTCGCCTACTCCGAGGGCAATGCTCCAGCGCTGCTCGGCACGCGGCGCTCGCGCAGGGTTCGGGCGATCGCGGCGGCAGTGCAAGCGATCAACCGGGGAGGTCGGTAGATGGTTGTGCAAGTCGACGAGACGCTCTATCCGAACGTCGAGGACGTCCTCATGTCCTACCTAGCATCGCTGGCCGAGACGGACACCGAGCCGCCGGCCGACGACGACGGAATCGGAATACAGGTAAACAGGGTCGGCGGCAGCGACGACGGAATCACGGACTATCCGCGAGTGGTGATCACGTGCCATCACCCTGACCCTCGCGGCGCTTCGAAACTCGCGCGCCAGGTGCAACAGAGGATGGCAAACATCTCCGGCATCGACATCGACGTCGAGGACGAACCGAAACCGATCTGCGTCGACTTCTGCCGCACCGACACCCCGCCGGAATCCGAGCCGTACGAGAACCCGGACCAGCGCACCGAGGTCGCGTACTACGTCCTCGGATTGCAACGCCCGCGTCCGTAAATCACCGAAACACTTTCCAGCCCATCGGCGTCTGCCATGGGCTTTTTTCATTTGCCGAGGAGGCAACTCATGGTCAGCACACGAGTAGGCGAACTCGAAATCGCCCGGCATCAGCGTCAGCTGATCCTCAAGCCCAACGAGGCCCACATCTTCGGCTTCCCGATGTCCGTGGCCCCGGTTCAGAAAATCACCGAGGGTGTCGACGGCAAGCTCGCCGAGCTGCCCGTCGGCGCGTTCGACTTTGGACTCCTCAACAAGGAAGACGCGATCACGCTCTCTCGTGAGGTCGAGAAGTCCGACATCAACGCGATCGGTTACTCCAACCCGGTCAAGTCTGACTTCACTTCCGACATCTCCGGTATCAATTTCACCGGCCTCGAGACCAACCGCCACAACATCGAGAACAACCTCGGCATGGACCTCTCGGCGATGGTCGCCGACCCAGTCACCGGCGAGATTGCGTTCGACCAGGCAGCCATCGCGCAGATTCGTCAGCTGCGATACCTGCTGATCTCCAAGGCGAATTCCGGCGTCGACACCATCTACATCGGTCGCCAGTTCTACTGCGGCGAGGTCACGGAGATGGGCGAGCAGACCATCACCGACGGAGAAGGTGCGCTGACGTGGCCCACCGTCGTCAACGGCATGGTCGACACCGAGTTCGGCGTCTCGATCCGCCACCACTTCGCTGGTCCCGGCTGGCAGCGCGTCCTCGAAGATGCCGGATTCGCGGGTGGCCCCTTGGCCAATAGCCTGACGATCACCACGACATCGCTCCCCGCGGGCGTCGTCGGCACGCCGTACTCGCAGACCCTGCTCGCCACCGGCGGCAGCGGCGCGAAGACCTGGACCGTGAACTCCGGAACCCTCCCGGCCGGACTCGCCCTCTCGAGCACGGGCGTCATCTCCGGAACACCGACGGCCGCAGGCACACCGAGCGTCACCTTCAAGGTCACCGACAGCGGCGCCACCTCGGTCACCAAGGCACTGACGGTCACCGTCACCGCCTGACCCTCACACGCACCGGACAGGCGGGGATTGGCGGTCGACCGCCTGCCCGGTGTTTCCAGACCGCCCCACCGACCACCACCTCAAGGAGAAATCTCATGGGAACCATGCAAAGCGCAGACGATCCGAAGAACTATCAGCCGACGAGGCTCATCGCCCCAGACGGCCGAGGCTTCACTGCCAGTTCTCGTCGCGAACACAACGAACTCATCAGCCTCGGATACCGCATCGCACCGGCGGTCCCCGAAGAGTCGGCGCCCGCAGCTGTCGAGACGCCGTCGCCCGCCGAGGCATCGTCCGGCGACGTGCAGACAGTCGCCCCGGCGACCGCTGAGACCGCCGCGCCGTCGACGAGTCCCGCTGCTGCCACAACCGCTTCCGCCACTTCCGTCGCCGCTGCACCACGCGGCAAGGGAGCAACCAAGTGAGCGACCTCGACACCGACCGCACTGTCATCGACCCCAGGAGTATTCCCGTGAGCACATACGACGCTGATCGCACGCCCGACTACGACGACTCCGATGTCGTCAAGTTCGGCGGTGGAGAGTCCAAGAAGCCGTTCAAGTTCCAGATCGGCGACTCCCCCACCTTCCATGTCCCCGAGCCGGATTCGGACACTGTCATGGATATCGAGGAGGCCCGGACCACGCGGCAGGTGCTCAAGCTGTTCCTCGGTGAGCAGTACGAGGACGTCGCGGATTTCCTCGGGCCGCAGCACCCGGACAACCTGATCGACATCACGCGCGCGATGTCGCGATACTTCGGTCTCTTCGACGCCGATATCGCGATGAATCGCGCCGAAAAGCGTAGCCGCGCTCGCCGCGGCGGCTCTCGCCGCTGACGATGACCGCGAACGAAAACGGGCCGACGGACTCCTATTTCGAGATTCTTCTCGACGAGGCCGTCGGCCCGTTCTTCGTCACTGTCGGCAAAGGCATCGACCTCGTGCTCGACGTGCCGCTGGCGGACAGTGTCGCGGAACTCGACTCCATCGTCTCCGTGCACACCATGCTCGACACCCTCGTCGGAGAAGAGACGGCAGACACCATCGCCGAGGCGTACGCGCGACGCCCGATCAGCGATCTCGTCGACCTCGTGGACGACATCCGTGAGCACTTCGGGATCCTCGTCGCCCCGGATGCCGGATGGGCGTACCTGGTCGACGAGCTCAACAACTACGGCGTGGCGATCGAGCGCGAGCTGATTGACCACCGCCTCAACCTCTACGACTGGGTGCGCGATCACCGGAACACTCCGTGGAACAAGCTCTTTCGCATCCTGTCTCACCCGATCGACGGCGGCTACTACATCGGCGAAGTGAGCAGCGACATCAATCGCGCGAAGAAAATGCTCGAGAAGGAAGAGAAGGGCGAACTGCCCAAGCCGTCGCCACGCCCGTCGATCATCGGGTGGACCGCGCAGCGCGAACTTCTCACCGAATTCGTCGAGACTGCGCGTCGAATCGAACACGCCACCTATGCCGCGAGTCCGAAGTTCAAAGGCAAGGGCGGCAAAGCCCCCAAGAACTTTCTCCGGCCTCGCACCGCGCGCGACGTCGCAAAGGAATTGCGCAGCTTCGCCGATCACGACGAAATCGGCGCCCAAGTGCTCGGCGATCGCTACAAACCGATCCTGGCATAACCCCTACGGAGGTCTTTCATGCCCGCAATGCAGGGTGCCGAGACGTACATCAACGTCATGCCTTCCATGAATGGCTACTTCAAAAGGGTCTCCGCAGAAGTCAAGCGCAACAGGGTTACTCAGCATGTCGATGTCGAGTTCGATCAGCGTCAGCTCAAGAAGGCGAAGTCCGATCTCGACACCGCTGCAAAAAGCGCAGCCGACGCGAGACGTCGCGAATCTGCGGCCACTCGCGAGGCGGTCACCGCAGAGCGTCAACTGCAGGCCCTTCGCAACAAAGGCATTACCGACGCGAGCCGACTCGCCGCCGCAGAAGACAAAGTTGCGAAGGCGAAGACCAATAGTCGAGCTGCTGCCAATGCACTGAATGCCGCTGAGTCACAGCGCTCGACGGCGGGCGCTCGCGTCACTCGCATCGAGGCCAAGCTCGACAGCAGGCGAGCCGAGGCTGACAGCGAAACTCTCCTCCAGCGGATTACTTCGAAGTTCGAACGAGGCGGCCAGGAGGCGGGTTCGAAGTTCGCCGGCGGCGTCAGTGCAGCCATGAACTCGCACTCGCGCGGCAACGACGAGGGCCGCAGTTTCGCTGCCGGGTTCATCTCGGCACTCGGTAGCGGAATGCGCATGGCTGCTGTCGGTTTCACGCTCGTCAACGACGGGGCGCGCTCGGTCATCCGCAATGTCGGCATGGTGGCCACCGGTGTCGGCCTAGCGGCACGAGCACTGAAGGTCTTCAGCGCGGGACTGCTCGTCAGTTCCTCACTGCTGCGGGTCATGACCGGCGCCGGCATCGCACGACTTGCAGGCGTACTGCGCCTCGCCGCAGCTGCCGCCGGCATCCTCGCCCGCGATATCGCACGCGTGACCTCCGCTCTCCTGCTCATGGCAGCAGCTGCCAGGCTGGTCGGGATCCTGACACGCGTCGGCAAAGCCCTCGGGATGGTCACTGTCGGGTCTGCGGTTGCCCTCGGCGCCATGTCGGCGCTGGGTTCGGTTGTGTCGTCTTTCGTCACCGGGCCCCTGGTAGCAGGTCTGACCGCAGTGGCCGGCGCGATGGGCACTGTCGCCGCGGCTGCAGCGGGCATCCTCGGCCCAGCTATCGGCGTCGCGAAGATGGCATTCGCAGGTCTGTCCGCTGGGGCGAAGGCCTGGGACAAGTCTCAGAATGCGGTCGGTGCCTCGGCAACCAAGGGTGCGTCTGCACTCAAGGCCATCGAGAGCGCCAAGAAGTCGCAGGCCCGCACTGCCGAGCAGGGTGCGCGCCAGATCGTCTCCGCCGAAAAGCAGGTCGTCAAAGCACAGAAGGACGTCAAGGAGGCTCAGGACGAGGTCAATAAGGCGAGGCAGGAAGCCAAGCGAGACGCTGAAGGCTACGCCCGCACGCTCGCCGGCCTCGCTCTCGACGAGGAGAGTGCCTCGCTGGCGCTGGCCGAAGCCAAGAAAACTCTCCGCGAGACGAAGGCCGACCCCGATGCAGACAGCCTCGACATGTGGCGAGCGAACCTCGGTGTTCGCGAGGCACAGCAGGCTTACGACGAGATCAAGGCATCGAACGCGCAGCAGCGCGGGGAGATCGCCGACGCGCAGGCGAAGGGTATCGAAGGATCCGACCGTGTTGTCGAGGCAAAGCAGCGCGAGGTCGATGCGCAGGAGCAGCTGCAAGAGGCTCAGTCCGATCTAGCCCAGACGCAGAAGGATGTGGCGCAAGCCAACATCGACGCCGCAGAGGCGGTTGCGGATGCGTACGAGAGCATGGCCGAATCGCAGCAGTCGGCCGCATCCGGGGATGATCCGTTCGCCGCGATGATCGGGCAACGACTCGCACCGCTGCTCCAGGCACTGAAGAACCTCCGGGAGGAGATCACTGATCGCTTCAGTGGGGCGATGTCCGGTGCGTTCGTCAAACTCGGTGGACTGCTTGACCATCTGAAGCCGAGTCTCGGCGGCCTTGCCACGACGCTCGGTAACCTCGGCTCGCAGATCGTTTCGTCGATCTCGAGTCCGGCCGCACTGGCTGGCTGGGATCGGATGATCGACGGATCGAACCGGTTCTTCCAAAGCCTCTCGCAGGGCGAAAACGGTATCGGCTCTGTCTTTTCCGGACTGATCCAAGTCCTGGGCACGGCAGCGCAGACCTTCGCAGACAGCGGGGCCGGCATCAATGCCTGGCTGCTCGACCTCGGGGAGAAGCTACGGAACATCAGCGCCGACGATCTCCGGGGCACGTTCGACAGCGTCCGGCAGATCTTCCAGAACATCAGCGTGATCGCCGGTCCGCTATTCGATCTCTTCCGAGGATTCGGCTCGGAAGCGGCATCCGGTCTCGCACCGGGATTCTCGGCTATGGGTCAAGCGATCCAAGACTCGATTCCCGGACTCATGGACATGGCGCGCGAGCTGATGCCCGCACTCGGTCAGGCGCTCGTCAACCTCGCCCCAGTCCTTCCCGGACTGGTGGATGCGTTCTCACCGTGGGCGGACATTCTCGCTCTCGTCGCACCGCATTTGGCGACGGTCATCGAGAAACTGGTGCCGTTCGCGCCCTTGCTTCTCGGCATCATTACTGCCGTCAAGCTCATGGGTGTCGCGGTGACGGTGTGGAACGGCATCATGTTCGCCGCGTCGGTCGCGCAGGGCATCTTCGCTGCCGCAACGGGGCGGTCGAGTTTGTCGCTCGCAGGCAACACGATCGCTCTCGCTGCGCATCGAGTCGCGTTGATTGCGGGAGCAGTCGCACAAGGGGCGTGGAACGCGGTCACGAACCTCGGCATCATCGCGGCAGCGCGAACCGCCGCGGGATTCATTGCAAGCCGCGTCGCAATGCTTGCGAGCTCGGCAGCTACCGGCATCGCAGCGGCAGCGCAATGGGCTCTCAACGCCGCAATGACGGCCAACCCGATCGGCATAGTCATCGCCGTTCTCGCGGGACTGGTCGCGGCAGTTGTGCTCGCGTACAAGAACTCTGAGACCTTCCGGGGCATCGTGCAAGCAGCATGGCAGGGCATCCAAGACGCTGTGTCGTTTGCGTGGAACAACATCATCAGTCCCGTCCTCGGATTTTTCGGCGACAAGATCGGCGAAGTCGGACGCGTCGTGTCGTTCTTCTACGACAACGTCGTGAAACCGTACTTCGAGCTCGTCGGCACCGTGATTTCAACGGTGGTCGACGGGGCGAAGCGCGCGTTTTCCGCCTTCACCGACGCCCTCGGCAGTGTTGGAAATTTCTTCTCCAGCACCGTCGAAGGAATCGATAACAAGTGGTCGAGCCTGCGCGGTCTCTTGGCCAAGCCGATCAACTTCATGATCAACACGGTGTGGAACGACGGCATCCTCAAGGCCTGGAACATGGCATCGGGATTGCTCGGGATGGAGCCAACGTCACGGCTTCCGTCGATTCCGGAACATGCCACTGGCGGGCGCATCAAGGGGCCGGGCACAGGCACCTCCGACGACGTCCTGATGTGGGGCTCGAACAGCGAGCACATGGTGACCGCAAAGGAGGTCGAGCGCGCAGGCGGACACAACGTCGTCTACGCGATCCGCGACATGATCATGCGCGGCGTCCCGTTCACGTGGGACGGCGGCAACCTCATTCGCGAGATGGGTCGCGACAACCTCAACGCCTACGGCGCTCAGGTGGCTGCGAAGGGTCTCGGGAACGTCGACCCGCAGGGAATGTTCGACTGGCTTCTCCCGAAGTACAAGGACGGCGGCGAAGTTCGTGCCGGCGCACCGTGGGAGAAGGCACTCGAGAACGGTCACCGTGCCGCGAAGATGCGCAACGGCAATCCGTACACGTGGGGCTTCGAGGACTGCTCGGGCTACATGTCTGCGATCGCCGACGCCATCCTCAACGGCGGTGACGGTAAGTGGACCTGGGCGACCGGTTCCTTCCCGAATGGTCAACCATTCGTGCCGGGTCTCGGCAAGGGCTTTTCGGTCGGTGTGCACGACAACCCGGGCGGACCTGGTGGTGGACACACTGCCGGCACCCTCACCGGTATCGGGCAGTACGCCACCACTAACGTCGAATCCGGTGGCGCGCACAACTACGTCGCCTACGGCGGGCCGGCAGCGGGCGCGGACAGTAGCCAGTTCGTCGGCGTCCGTCCGGGTCAGTACCACCTTGCTATCGGCCCGGACGGCTCGTTCGAGTCGGCCGGCCCCGGTGGCGGCGGTGGGCCGAGTCCTGATCAGAAGCGCTCGTTCCTGCAGAGCAAGATCGCGGACACCTTCGATTGGGTGCTCAATCCGATCAAGGACGGGATCGCCGCGGCGATCGGAACCCCACCGCCCGAAGCGCTGGGCATCCCAACGTCATTCCTGAACAAGGGTCGCGACATGACCGCGGGGTATCTCGCGGACAAGACCCTCGACCTCGGGGACATGCTGTCCTCGGCCTGGGACAAGGCGAAGGATTTCGCCCTCTTCCGGGACACCGGTGGCTGGATCCCGAACGGGCTCTCTGTCGTTCGGAACGAGACAGGCAAGCCAGAGGCGGTGCTGAACTGGGATCAGCTGCAGATGATCCGAGACGTCCTCGGCCGCATCGGTTTCGGCAACACCGACAAGGTTGCCGAGCCCGGTCAAGATCCGGGGCCTGTCGACTGGGGTGGAGTCGGCGCACAGATCGGGACCTCGCTTCTCGCGGAATGGGGTAACGACCTCCTTGGTATGGCTGGGATCTCCAAGCAGTTCGAGGGGATGAAACTCGTCGACGAGTACGGGCGCCGATCCGATCAGGCAGGTGACCGTAACGAAGCGAGCTTCAACGACACCCCGACCTCACCGGAGGAGTCCGCACCTGCGCCGACCGGAGGTACTACGCCTCCGACCGCACCGCAGCCGCCCGCACAGGTGACCCCGGCGAGTCCGGCTGCGCCGATGACGGTCGTGGACAAGGTCAAGGCTGCGTTCAAGCCGTACGGATGGGACAGCGGCGAGCAATGGGCCGCTGCCGACTGGATCATCGGCAAGGAATCGAGCTGGAATCCGCTCGCACGCAACCCATCTTCGGGAGCATTCAGTCTCTTCCAGTTCCTCGGTTCGACCAAGGATCAGTACCTTCCGGACGAGAATCCGGATCCTTACATCCAGGGACAGGCCGGTGCGAAGTACATCAAGGACCGCTACGGCGATCCGATGGCGGCGAAGTCCTTCTGGGAGAAGAACAACTGGTACGACCAGGGCGGTCTCGCATTCGGTAAGGGCTTCATGCTCAAGAACGTCATCCATCCCGAGCGAGTCCTCTCGCCTCGGCAAACGGAGGCATTCGAGGAGCTGGCCCCGATGCTCAACCGACTGCAACTCGCCACAACCGCACCGGGTGACGTCATGCCCGAATCGGCACGCAGCGCACTCGAATTGGCACCAATGCGGGGCGGTCCTACCTACAACATCACGGGAAGGGTGGATCGAGAAACCATGAGCGAAGTAGGTATTCACGAGCGCCAGTCCTCGCGCACGTACGGATCGAGGAACCGATGACCGATCTTCGGCAGTCGATCTCGATCCGTGGTGTCAATGGCGCGGACTGGGCACTCGGTGGGCCTGCTCGAACCGCCAAGGACGCGTGGATCACCGGGGGGCTGAATGGCTTGTTCCAGGAAGCCCCCCGGACCCCGACTCGTACGTCGCGCGCGTACGAGATCGGGTCCACACCTCGGATGGTCAAGATCGAGGAACGCCTGTTGGACTTCCGGGTTCGTCTGGAGGGACTCACCCGGCGAGACTTTGAAGAGTTGTTCGCGGCGTGGAAACGTTCGTGGTCGATGTACGCCGATACCGAGTTGTTCACCAAGTCGGAAGTATTCGGAACACGCAGCCTCAAGGTGCGGCTCGATCGGGTGATGGCGCCGGACATGGAGCACTACTCCATGCAGTCCACGAAGATCGAAATCGAAATGGTCGTCGTGGCCTGCTGGCCGTTCCTCAAATCCGGTATCGACACACTTGAGTGGAACTTCCCGGCCGGAACCAATACGCACCAATTCGAAATCCACAATCCGACGGACGTGCCGTTGTGGATGGAGTGGGGCGGAACGCCGATGACCGCGGCGAAACTTCCGGATGCGTTGTCCGGCCGGATGGTTCCCATCAAGGCGCAATCCAACGTGTGGAAGGTCAGAACGCGCGGCGGCATCGAGCAGCTCTCGTCGTCCAATCACACGAACGAGCTGAAGACATTGCAGGGTCTGAGTTTCTTATACGAGATCCCGCCGAACACACCGCCGACACTGCTGCCGGTAGAGATCACGGCGGCGGTGCCCGGAACGCTGCGGGCGATCATGCCTCGCTATCACGAAATGCCTTGGGGGTGAGTCATGCCGGTCTATAACCTCGACGAAGGCCTGCAGGTCATCGACGACCAGTACGAGCATGACCTCGCTCAAGCAAACGCACGTCCCCGGGTCAGCATTCGAGACAAGTTCCTCGAACTGGTCGGGGACGTGTGGGGCGAGGACGATGGATCTCGTGAGGTGATCTGCAACGAAGCCGGCGAAGCGTCGGTCACGATCCCCGCTGAGGATGAACTCGCGCAGTGGTTGATCGAGCAGCCCAAGGACGCCGACATCTTCCTCGTCTTCGAATCTGAATACGAGCGGGAGTGCTACAAGGTTTTCGACATCGAGCTCGAAACCGACGAAACGGGTATCACTTTCGTTCGCCCCGTCGGTTTGCACATCTTCGACGAGACGAAGCACCTGCAGTGCTGGCCGAACACGATGTCGACGATCCTCGTGCAGACCCCGAAGGTTGACCTACAGTTCGGCAACTCCATCAAGGTCATCAAGGGATTCGCACACCGGAACCTGTTGCGCGAGCAGCAACGCAGCTGGATTCCGCACTTCGATATCTGGAACGCGGCGAATTGGCGCGCGAACTTCGACAGTTCGAAGTGGCCGATGGTGATGATCCCGTACATCGCCGAACGTGACGGCGTCGCAGAGTGGACAGCCCTCGGATCGAGGATGGACAACTTCTACGACCTGATCAAGCTGACTCTCGAAGACGGCGGATTGCAACTCACGGCAAAGCTGTGGCTTCCCGGCGACCCGCAACCGTGCCCGACACACTTCACGCTCAACCGCCCGACTATCGTCTTCGACGTCATTCGCCGCTCCGTCGCCGCAGGTATTACGGGCACGATCTTGGATCCGATTCGCGATCTGCTCCGGATCATCAAGCCGGACGGTACATCCGAGACCGTCACGATCGCCGACCCGAACAACAACCCGAGCACGATCGGCCCGGACGATCCGTACATCATCCTCCGCAAAGGTCAGTATCTCGGCCTGCGATCGAAGATGACCATCCACAAACCGCTCGAGCACACGATTACCACGGGCGGGAAGAGCCCGGACGCAATTAACCAAGGTGCAAAGCTCGTTTCGAACATCCTGCTCGGGTTGCTCGGCAGCTTGATCGGACTCCCATGGCTCACCCTCGGCATCTTCGACAAGACCGTCGAAGACGTCATCCTCGCCTGGGCGATCTTCACCGACCAGGAACGCAAAGCAGCCATGGGTCCGTACGCACACAAGTCCGGATTCGAAACCGGTGGCGGCGTGGCGGTCTCACCATCAGGGCTGCAGACCGGCCGCGTCGGACTACACAAGGCCCGCGGCTACGTCTCCTTCGCTGCCGACTTCGACGACGGCAGCGGCGGCTTCTACATGGGACGTCACATCGAGATCGGGATTCGTTGCGGATTCGAGATCGGTGATCGGATCTGGCTGTCCAACATCGCATCCGGCAAGCAGTCATGGTCACGCACCGTCGCCCCGTTCTGGGCCCTCTCGGTCGGCGACTACCGCGCGGCCGAGCCGAACGGCACGAAAGCACTCCGACACATGGAAACAACCATGGGCGCACTACGTCAGATTTCGAGCGCCACCTGACCCGAGAGGACATCAGTGGACACGTCACAGAATCTCAGTCCTGAACTGCACGAGGCACTTCCCGCGGACATGCATCCCTACGCATACGTGTTCATGCACCCGACAATGCAGAACACTGAACCGAAGTTCGAACCGGACGAGATGAATGATCTCGCTGTGCATCTCGAGAAGCTCGGGTTTCGTCCCGTCGCCGACTGCATGATCCGATACGAACTGCCCGCCAGTGGCCCGGTTCATCCACACAACCCGAGCAAGTGGGTGCCCAAGACCAAACCGCGCGCGAAACCGTTACCCACGGTCGCCGATCGAATCGTCGCGCAGCTCGACCAACTACCCGAAGATCAGCGCGCCCAAGTCGTGGCACGGATGGTCGCCGAACAACCCGAAGAGGAATCGTGACACGCACCTTCACTCGCGCGCAGGTCGACGCAACCCGCGCCTATATCTGGACGAAAGACTGGCTTCCCTACGCGTACGGCGGTTCGGGCAATCCCGGCGGAGATTGCAGCTGGTTCGCATTCGCGGTCGCCGCCCATATTCAGGGCATGCAGGCCAATCGGCGCTACGGCTCCACTGAGAACTGCAACCGCCCTGGAGCCTTCGGCGCATCCGCCACCGGCGACGCCACAAGACTGGGCCTCATCCACGCCCGCAACAAGGCCGACGTGCCGCCGAACGCACTACTCAAGCTCGGCTTCATGCACGGCGGGGGCGGGTACGACTCGCACGTCGCAGGCACATTCGATGGTTTGAACTTCGAATCTCGCGGCATGTACATGGGCCGCTCCGGACATGTCGTCGCAGCGTCCGCGCGAGCATGGAACGACACACTGTTCCATGACTTCTGGTACCTCGACGCGACTGTTGGCGCGGGCGATCCCGACGCCTTCCCTCTGTCATCCGGCTGGTTCTACGGACCACTCGACGGCCCCGAGGAATCGGTATCCGGCGAGGCAGGCGAACCGGCCTATCAGATCGCCGGAATCAAGCACATGCAGGCGAAGCTCGCTATCCCCCAGACGGGCAAATGGCGAGATGCGCAGTCTGCGATTGCAGCCCTTCAGCGCACCGATCCCGCGCTGACACCCGACGGAACTGTCGGACCCAAGACCTGGGCGCTGATCATGCGCCTGGGCTCGACGCCCACACCGAATCCAGGAGGCCCCGTGGCACTCTCGTACGAACAGCACACTGCCCTGCAGTGGGGTCAGTCCGAACCCGTTCGGCAGATCGTTCATCCCGACAACGTCAAGGTGAAAGAGGGCGAGATGTGGCCCCGCGCCGGCCTTGCCGACGTCTGGAACGAAACCGTTTGGGACGGATACAAGTCCCACGTCGAGAACGACGATCGCACCGGCTCCCTCATCTTCTGGGTGCTCGAAGCTCACCGCGAGGCGTTCGAGTCCAAAGCACTTCTCGCATCACTCCAAGCCCGGTTCGCATCGGGCGACACCCGTCAGCAGCCCACCGCTGCGCAGGAAGGCTGAATCATGGCTGAATCGAAAGCAATCATCACCGTCGGCGCCGAAATCGTGGGCGTCCGGACGATCAACTCGAAAGCCTTCTGGCTGGATCTCCTCGATCGCACCGGAAAGACTTTTATCCAGACGTTGCTCATCTTTCTCGCCGGCGGGGCAACCATCGCATCCGTCTCGTGGACAACCGCAATGTCCTCGGCCGCACTCGCAGCGCTGGTCTCGTTCCTGATCGCACTGTCGACGTCGACGGCGCTCACCTCTGGGAACTTTGTCATCGACCTGGCCGATCGCGTCGGGCGCACCTTCGTCAGTGCGCTCGTCGGCGCTATACCCGCAACCGGAACACTCTCGGATATCAACTGGCGCGACGCACTGACCCTCGCAGCAACGGCGGCGCTCGTCTCCGCACTGACCTCGATAGCCTCGAGCAACTTCGGATCCACCAAGGGGCTACCATCCCTCGCGCCCGTCAAACCTGAGCCGATCGCCATCGACGGCACGCCCGAGCAGGTCACCGATACCGAGATCCCAAGCGGCAATGTGGCATACGACGCCGAGGACACTGCCGGCCAGCATCGTCGCACCGACGGGAACTGACCGTGCTCGGTGCGCGGTTGACTGCCGCGACAACCGGGATAATGCATGTCACTGTCGGTCTCCTCTATATTGGCCCCGAAGAACTCGTTCGTAGACCACTGCTACCGGGGCAAGTCTCGGCAGTGGTCTACATCGAGGGCATCGGACCCGTGTGGACTGTCACCTTCGTCATCACCGGGCTCTACCTCATCGGTGCCGCGGTGCGGAAAAAGGGCTTCGTCCCCGGACATATTGCAGCCGCAGGTATCTGGGGACTGTACGGAGGAGCGATCTTGATCTCAGCCCTACTGACCGAACCGCCCGTGCCCGTCCTCGCTGGAACCATTGCGTCATTCGTCGCACTCTGGCATGTCGCAACAGCACGCGGATGTTCCGAACGGGGGCTCAGATGAACCCTGATCTCATCGCGGCGATTGGTGGCGTGATCACCGCTTCCGGGCTCGTCCTCACCGGCATCCTCGGCACCAGGTCGAAGGTCAAGCTCGACGATATCGACCGACTGAACGACGAACTGGACGAAGCCCGAGCCGATCTCGCCAAAGAACGGCAGGACCGCGCCGTCGACCGGGCGTCGCAGCAGGCTCGACATGACACCGAAATCGCCCACCTCGAAGGTCGCGTTGCAACGCTGACCGGGCAGCTGGACGCACGAGATCGCACCATCAACAAGATCGACCGCCTGGTCCTCGTCATGCGAACCCATATCGCGCGACTGAACCGCAGGGTTGTCGACCTCGGTCACGAGCCCCCGCCCCGCCCGCCCGAGATGGATGAATAGGGAGGTTTGACGTGACTTCACCCGATGGCTGGTCCAGTGGCACCCCGAACACAGGCTGGGGCGACATGGGCGATATGGCGAATGCGTACGGAACCGAGATCCTCGGTGTCAAGCAGCAAGTCGAGGACCAGGGCGAACTCATCCAGGTCTACGGCCAGCAACTAATAGACCTCGAGAACGTCACCCGCACCGGAGTGACGACCCCGTCCTACGCATCGGCCGGTGGTCGCGACCTGATCTCGTTCCCGGATGCGATGATGCAGATCGTCGACACATACACCGATACCGGTAACTGGGACTCGACCGTCCCTGCATACAACCCAGACAAACGCGCAGCCGAGTTCGCCTTTATGCGAGGTGGTTTGGACAGGGCAACCCCACTGCAAGTCCTACGAATCATCACGGGATCGGATTCAGGTCTATTCGGCATCGATGCCTGGTATCTCGGCATATACGGCTACGACCAGCCGAACAACCGAATGCTCAAAATCTGGGACTCCGGCGACATCAAAGCGATCCTGGTTGATCAGCGAAAGCGCTATCACATTGCGACAGGGCTCAATCTCATGGCGGAGCCCGACCAGCTCTTTGCAGTCGCATCGCTGCAGATCGCGCCAGGTTTGGCGCAGAAGACCCGTGGGCATGGTGCGATTAAGTTGACCAACATCTCCGAGCAAGCCGGAACGGTCCCACAGGCGCGACATGCACGGTTGGGCAACCAATCTTCTCTCCCCGCAGCAGTTTCCATGAGCGCATTCGAGTACGACAAACGCCGACTGATGTGGGCCGCATTAGGGGCATCGACATCATGATGATCGATGGAAAGCTCTGTGTCTCCGCTGAAGAAGTAGCGGAGTTCGCCGCACCTACGCTCACTCCAGATCTCGGCCCGATCGCACCACACCTTTGGCTGATCGAATTGTCTACCGGCGCAACACAGGTAGTTCGATCCGCTGACTACGACAATCTGCCGGATGGCTGGGCGCTGCTGATGACCGGTCCAGAACCCGATTGGGTCGCGCAGTGGAGTGGCGACTGGCAACGCGCGTGCGACGAACAGATCAACCCACTACTCGCCGACGCGAGTGATGAGATAGGGCAGGTGAACTGATGGGTTCGATTATCAAAGAAGACTTCACCGATATCGCGGTCGCTGGTGTCGAGGTTGTCGTGTCGTTCTCCGCCGTTCCGGTGCGTCCGAAGTCGGGCACTACCGGATTGATCACCCCGAAACCAGTTGCCGTTCGGGCGGTCAATGGCCAATTGGCCTCCCCAGCCCTGGACGGCGGACCTGGGCGCATTCTTATCGAGGCCGGTTCGTGGGTGCAGTCCTATGACGTCGTCTTTCCGGTCGATGGAGTGCATCGACTGCGGGATTTGCTTGAGGACTACGAGACTCCCGACCCGCCGGTCGTCTCACTCGTCAAGCAATACCGAGACGAAACCCAAGAGGCGCGTGACATCGCAGTCGCAGCCGCAGAAGGTGTTGCTGGCGTGGGTGAGGACCTGGAGCAGATCGCACAAGATCGAGCGGCGGCAGAAGCGGCTCGAGATGCAGCTCAAGGGTTCGCCAGCAATGCGAGCGAGTCACGCGGACTCGCTGCGACGGCGGCAGTATCCGCCGGCGACTCCGCCACTCTCGCGGGTCAGCACGAGACTGGCGCAGCAGGCTATGCAAGCGCCGCTTCCGGAAGTGCGACAGCAGCAGAAGAGTCGAAAACTACTGCTGCACAACACAAGGAAGATGCAGAGACTGCAGCGGATCTCGCGGTCTCGACAGCCGCGGGTATCCAGGATGTCGCAGCCGACGCCGCCCAGGTTGCTGCCGATCGGATTGCAGTCGCAGATGACCGAACTGCCGTCGCTGCTGGTCGACAGGCGACTGTCGATGCAAAGAATGGCGCACTCGCCGCACAGGGCAGCGCCGAAGATGCTCGAGATGGCGCGGCTGAGACCAAAACTGCGGTCGACAACACCAAGACCGCAATCGACGCGACGCTGGACGCATACGGCACGCAGTTCACTGCGGACAAGAATGCGGCACAGCAAGCCGTTGTCGACGCGACAACCCAGGCCAACCGGGCTGAGTCCGAAGCGGATCGCGCAGAGCAGGCAGCGGACGACATTGCGGCCGGCGCGGTGGCGGACAACGCCGTCTCGACGGTGAAGATTCAGAACGGCGCGGTCATCAAGGAGAAGACGTCGACCGCGGTGCAAACCTCGCTCGACAAAGCAGACATGTCGGTGCAGGAGGGTGATTCGCGTCTGACGAACGCTCGCCCGCCGACCGCTCACTCCCACGCAGTCGCGGACGTCACCGGGCTGCAGGGTGTGCTCGACGGCAAAGCACCGACATCGCACACACACGCCGAGGGTGACGTGACCGGCCTGACCGCGAAGCTCGCCACGAAGGCGGATCTCGACGGCGCCGGCAAAGTGCTCGCCGCACAGCTTCCCGCGGTCGCACTGACTGACTTCCTCGGCGCAGTCGGAACCCAGGCCGCAATGCTCGCTCTGACCGGGCAGCGCGGCGACTGGTGCACGCGCACGGATCGCGGCACCGACTGGCAGCTCATCGCAGAACCTTCGTCGACCTTGGCGAACTGGCGCGAGAAGACCTACCCCGCTTCCCCGGTCTCGTCGGTGAACGGCAGGACAGGTGCGGTCGACACATCCTCGGCGGACATCACCGATGCGACGACGGTGGGGCGCAACGTCCTGAAGGCTGCCGATGCTGCCGCTGCCCGCACTGCGATCGGTGCGGGCACTGGCAACGGGTCGTCCAATCTTGCGATCGGAACGACATCGTCGACGGCGATGCGCGGCGACGCGAACCAGTTCGTGACCGTCCTACCGACGACAGGCCAGATCACGGGCGTCATTTACCACGTGACGGAGTAGCCAATGCCTGGATACAGCTGGACTGGC
This sequence comes from Rhodococcus sp. IEGM 1409, assembly GCF_030056735.1. Classification (GTDB taxonomy): domain Bacteria; phylum Actinomycetota; class Actinomycetes; order Mycobacteriales; family Mycobacteriaceae; genus Rhodococcus_F. The sequence goes on along the minus strand of NZ_JASHKN010000005.1, from coordinate 120,461 downwards.
AGCGCATGGAAGAAGGTTCTGCGCAAAACGATGTGGACCGGGAGCGCATGGAAGGACATCAAGTCGTCGCATCGCTGGACAGGCTCGGCATGGGAAACGATTTACTCGTCGTTCATGCCCTCCGGGATGACCAAGAATGCTTCGGCGCAGAACTGGACCGGGGCCGCCACGACTCAGGTGACTGGCATGGTCGCCGAGTCCGGATCCACCCTGTTAGGTAGTGCGCTAACGCCAAACGGGTCGAAGACGGGCGCACCGGTCAATGCCCAGGTGGCCATCTCGAACACCAACTTCATGTCCAGCATCACCGCCGAGCTCCGCAAGAACGGCACACTCGTTCCCGGCGGCACGGTCACCGTTTCGACTATCTCGGCGGCGACGGCAATATTGACCATTCCCACGCGGGCGGTTGACGTTGTCGGGACTGATCAGTTCACGATCTGGATCACTCCGAGCGGCAGTACTGGTGGCACGATCGCGGCAGGTGTGAACACCTACGTCCGCATCGCCTGACACCACGACAAAGCCCCCAACCTCATCGCGAGGTTGGGGGCTTTTCGTTGTCTGTGAAATTTGCACTAATCAGTCCATGAACGAGCGCGATTGATAACATTCGCGGACCGCAACGAGGAAATGTGAGGGTGGCTTCGGTTGGAGATAGAAGATGCTCGGCTTGAAGTCGATCAGCGAGTAGTTGCCCGTCTGTGGAACTGGACCCCTGACGCCTTGAGAGACAATGCTCGCAAGGGGTTCAAGGCTGAAGCAGCCGAAGGTCTGGATCCCACAGGGTATGCGGTCTCGGTATTTGCCAAAACGCGCGCACCGGGCGAGTCGATTTCGAGCTTCCTCGATCGCGTTTGTGAAGAAATCCGTGAGTATCGTGTCGCGAAGTGGGTCGCACTGGTTCCAGAAGAGGAGTTGGTCGACGCTGGCTTTCGGATCAATCTCAACGAACCTCCGAAGGACCACTACGACATACCAGTAGGATCAGAAGAAGATAGTCTTCGCGTGGATGACTTGTCGCGCGTATTTGGGACGTACAACCGGAGGAGGATGCCGAAATGAGTGAGATGACCAGGGTGAACGCCTACCTGCGGACTCGCGTCTTCGCGCTTCCTGCCACTGTGACCGTCGCGATCGACCCCAACAGTTTTCATCCCTCGGATCCGGCAATCACGGTTGCTGAAATCGAGGATGCAAACGGAGCGCTCAATCCAGGTGACGAGGTCTTGGCTGTTCAGCGAGGTGAAGACGGCGATCCTGATTTCGTGGGAACGGCAAGTGTGACCAAGGTTCTTGACCAGCATGGACTGATCTACCTCGCGGTGGACTGGAACAGTTTCCACTCCGGTGATGCGTTCTCAAATCGCGCCATCAAGAAAGTGTCTGCGCCGAGGCGTCGACCCAATCGGCTGTTTACGCAGATATCCTCGCACGAACTCCTGGCCGTATGAGGATTGCTGCCGCGTTCCTTGCCACGCACGTGACAATGCCCGAGGGTTCCGGCATCCTCAACGTCCTCGATGCCGGCGTGACGTGGATCGACAGGCCAACATACCCAGCGCCGCTCGACCTCTATCTCGCGCTCCTTCTGGCTGCAACGCCGGAAGAGTACGAACGCACCCTGGAGATGGAAATCGAGATTCGTTCAGTCGATAGTGACGACGTTGCCAAGCCCGGTCTTCGGGTGGCGCACCTGAAAGGTCAGTTCCAGCCCACACTTAATTCGACCGCGCGAGGCGACTCGTTTGGCGCACTTGTGCCACTGGTCGCGGATTTCGGTGCGGTAGACATCCCGTTCCATGGTCACTACCGGATAAGCATTTCGGCGGCAGACGCTGAAGCGACGGTTGAGTTTCAAGCTCGGTCCGACAGTCAGTAGCCCGCGAATATCTGCAACGAAAATGCCCTCGACTTCACACCGAAGTCGAGGGCATTTCTGCTTCACGCGCCGATCAAAATTTTGCCGATCGGGATCGAGGTGCAGGGCGGGGCCGAGCTGGTCTTCCCTTACCCTCCCGACCCCGCGCGAGAGACTGTAGGCGTGGGCACCGACAAACTCAGTTCGGGCCGAATTGCCCGTACACTCCCGAAGGCAGACCAGCGAGGTAGTCGCGGTTCTGCTGGTCAGCTCGGGCAGCAATCTCGGCACTACGCGCACGGGTCGCGAGTTGGCGACGCCAAACAAGTATGAACGCCGTCGATCCGCCCGTTGCAATCCAGACGAGCGAGCCCATGTACAGGGTTTGCGATAGGCAACCGAGCAGGCCGATCAGACTTGTGCAGAGCGCGAACCACAACCAGAAGACACCGCCCTTCAAGCGATCGAACGCCCCCACAAGCTGATCGAACCTGTTCACCCGCACACTCCTCACCTTCAGCGAGACCGGGGCGGCCGACCGCCATGCCCCGGCCGCTCCGCCTGCCACTCGTCAACCGTCTTCTCGGACCATCCTTGGTGCGTCCCGCGTGGGATCGTCCCGTCGTCGTTGATCGGTCCGATCGTCACGTCCGCTTCGGGCAGGTTGTATCCGCTCAGCGTTGGATCTGCCACGCCGATACGTTCAGCGATCTGACGCTTGGACAGGTACCGAGCAGTCTTACGCGGTGCCATGTCGACGCCTCGCGTTGTTGATCGACCATGCCCCGATGCCTGCCCAGATTGCCCACATGGCGAGCATTGGCGTGCTGTACGCCGTCACTGTGAGCACTCCCAAGATCACGCCCGATGCTGCAGTTGCCTGCACGCCGCGATCTGCGATGTATGCGTTCATCATGTTCCCTTTCTCGACTTGAGTGGATCGGTGAGATGATGTGGTGGGGAACCTGCCCGCGACCTTCGGGCAGGTTCCCTCTCACTTAGTCATCGTCCTTGTTGCGATCCTGCCAGGTCTGGATTGCCTGGAGCACGAGACTCGCACCTGCGATGACGAGAGCGACCACATCGGTCCTCATCGAACCTCCTCTCTTTAGTTGTTGCCTTGCCTCTCGGCCTGACAAGAATTAATATACCGCATCGAACGGGACAATACAACCGTTTCGAACGGGAAATTGTTTCTCGATTTCGCTTGTGTCGCAGCAGTTTACGATGTTACGATTTCGGCACAAGTTCAGAGACTGGCTCACAGACTCACCGAGCAAGCCGACAGAGCGTCAGACGCGGGCAGATCGTCATGAGGGTAATGACCCGGGATCACGGTAGAAACGAGAGACAGCCACACACCAACCCCCGAGCAGCCCTCGGGGGTTCTCTATTTCAGGCAGCAAAAAGCCCCCACCTGCGCGAGGTGGGGGCTTTTTGTCGTTTCGAAAGGTTGGTCAACCGGCTCAGTACGCTGCGTTTGCGCCGTACTCTGCCTGCTCAGGCGTGTAGCCCTCGAACTCCAACTGTTCGATCAAGCCGGACTTGGAGAACGACGTCATATCGAGGTACTTCTTGGCGCTCAATGCGGCTTGCTTGTTCCAGTCCGCATCGAGGCTGTCGACCGCATAGGTTGCATCTTCAGTCGAGAAGCCTTCGAATTCCAGTTGTTCAATCAGGCCGCTGCGAGAGAAGGCGGTCATGTCGAGGTATCGCTTTGCCGACTTTGCGGCGTTCTTCTGACTCGCACTGACCTGGGGGGCGGCCGGTGCGGGCGCAACCGTCGTAGTGGTCGCGGGCGCTTGTGCGGGAACCTCCACAGGGGTGGTTACATCCACTGTGGCAACAGGCTGACTGGTGGCGCTCGATGCAGCTGACGCTGCGTCCTCTTTCTTGTCCTTGTCGCCACCGCCAGCGATCGCAGCGATCACAAAGATCACGACGACGATGCCAACGATCCACGGCCACTTCTTCGCCTTCTTCTTGACCGGCTCGGGCTGCTGCGGCGGCTGGTAACCACCGGGAGGCGGACCATACTGTCCCGGCTGAGGCTGTCCATAGGGTTGCTGCGGCTGCTGCTGGCCGTAGGGCTGATTGGGATCCTGACCGTATGGCTGGTTCGGATCCTGCGGCGGCTGTGTCATTGTGCGTTCCTTCAAGTCTGTTTGCTCGCGCGTTACCTGGCGAGTGTTTAGATATCAAACCAGACGGACCGGACGTAACGGGAAGATCGGTCGGATTATGCGGCAGTCGCATCTTTTGCGGGCTTCCATCGACGCACGGTCGCCTCACTGATGCCGACCTTCTGTGCGATTGCCCGGCCGCTGAGCTTGCCCTCGGCGAGTAGGTCGAGCACTCGCTGACGCACGTCGACGTCGGGCTGCGCGTCAGCCTCCGGATCGGGCGCGTCGGTCGGCGCAGTGACCGCGACGAGCTGTGCAAGCATCGGGGAATCCGACGCGTCGCCAGTTGGCGCAACTGATAACTCAGAGTTATGAGTTGCGTCGCCGGGGTCGCATGCGTCGGGGGATGGCGCAGCGTCTACCTGCGGTGACGCATGAAGTGCGTCGGCCCGCTCGGCGTCCTGTCGCACTCTGGCGCGAACAACGGCGAGGTGCGTCATGGCGAGTGCTGCGACCGGGGGCACGACTGCCACAACGGCCGCGACGCCTGGGTGCACTGGCCCCGCCGGCAATAGCGCGTGCGCCGCGTTCCCGACGACGCTCGCCGCTGCGGCGCACCCGAGCAGAGTCCACGCGTACCGACGCGCGTCATGCCGACCGAAGGTCACGACGGCGCGCGTCGCGGCGAGGATCAACCCATCGACGACGAGAGGCCACGCGGCCGCCTGGTGCGGCCCAAGTCCGGCGCGCGACGCGAGGTCGGCGAGAGCGGTGTAGCTGATCCATAGGCCGAGCGCCGCGAGCGCATAGGTCAGAGCAGCGTCGAATCGTGTGACCTTCATGCGTTGCACTCCTCGCGCACGGTTCGGTGTCCGCGGGCCTTGCAGGCGCATCGTCGGACCTGTCCGCCGGTTTCGATCCATCCGTTGGGGTCGCAGTCGCCGCACGATGCCCAAGCGGTCTCGGTCGACCTGTGCGGTCGCGGCATCTCTTTCCACATCGGAATCCACCCGGACGCAAAGCGCGTCGGGTTTACGGGGTTGTGCAGCCCCTTGGCATGCGCGAGCAGCTTGCCCGCTCCGTGGGTCTCGACCAGCTCGGCGATCGCAGCGACGTTCTGAGGCTTCAGGTATCGCCAGGTCGCGGTCAGGCCTGACCTCTGGCTCGCTGCGGCCAACTCGTCGACGAGGGCCAACTGCTCGGTGCTGGGTTGCTTGATCTTCGGAGGATCGACCACCACCACCGACTCTGGCACCGCATCGGCACGTCGGAGGCTCGCCTTGCATGACGGTTGGTTGGTGTTAGTCCTTTGTAGATCAATCCTTGGTAGAGCGCCTGGACTTCCGGCGACCGGGTCACCGACGACCGGATTCTCAGGCGTCGGGGAATCGTCTCGGTCGGCGGGAATCTCGTAAACCGTGGACATGGTCGCCCACTGGCCCGTTTCCGGATCCTGCATCTTTACGCGCACGAGGTATCCGAGGTCTGCCAGCTCGCGCATCGCCGACCGGACAGCGTCTCGGCCGTCCTTGTCCGACTGTGCAGCGATCGACTCCGACCGCGTGCGCCAATCGACAGGCTTGGACAGGAGCCAGATCAGAACGCCGCGGGCTCGGAAGCTGAGCCGAGTGTCGTTGACGACCTCGTTGCTCAGGATGGTGAACTTGTCGGCTCGTCGCGGACCGCGACGGATACCGCCCTGGGGGTGAGCAAAGGTAAGCTGATGCACGTTCGACTCCTCAATAGTCGGACAGCGGCTCGTCGAGAGTTACAGCTCTCGGCGAGCCTTTTGCTTGTTCACTGCGTCCCCGCCCTCGGGTGAGAGCGGGGACATTCAGCACTTACGGATCAACTGGGATTCGAGGCCTTACAAACCATCGTCAAGTGATGTGCCACGATTCGACGGCTGCCGCTTGGCCATGGCTGCCAGCCCTCGGCCGAGTCTGTCGACCGATGACGTGGATCGTCGGGTGTTGGATGCGAGGTAGAGCGTCGTCGTCGACAGGTGTGCGTGACCGAGAGCGGCCTGGACGTCGCGCACGTCGGCGCCGAGGTCGGCCAACCGAGTGGCGAACCGGTGACGAAGCGTGTGCAGCGTGTACGGCAAACCGATGGCCTTCAGGTGCGAGGATGTGATCTGCGTCAGCCTGTTCGGCGTGTAGGCATTGCCGCTCTTCGAGATGAAGAGCGGGCCGGTGCGGTACATGAGCGATCGAATCTCGGCGTAGATGTCGGGCGCGATCCTGATGATGCGCTCGTGTCCGCCCTTGCCGTGCACCACGAGATACGCACCCTTGCCGTTCTCGTCCTCGCGCACATCACTGCGAGTCATGCGAGTGATTTCGCCGCACCGTAGACCGCAGTAGCCGGCGAGCAGAAATACGCAGAAGAGCTGGTGGTCGTGGCGTGATGTTGTCAGTGCTGCCGACAGATCCCGCTCTGGAATCGGCCGAGGCATACGACGCTTCAGCTTCGGGGTCACGAGGAAAACTGTCGGGTCTACTGTGATCAACTCATTGAGCTGCGCCCAGCGATAGAAGGCTCGCACGTGAGCCGTATACGTGGCGATGCTGGACGGCGAGATTCGAAGATTTGTCTGCCAGGCGGCGAGGTCATCGGCGGTTGCTTCGATGAGCGGCTTTCCGAGTTTTGCCTGGATGCGCTGCAGGTTGTCGAGGCGGTGCTTGATCGTCGTCGGGCTCGAGTTGTGCAGGCGAAGGTTGCCGAGGTGCATGGAAATTGGATCTGTGGTCATTGCCTGTTCTACGCCAGACCGACCGTTCCGATAAACGTTATCGGCGACATTCAGGACGTTTGTCATGAATCGGACTTCGGCCGCCGAACGGTCTTCTCGCATAGCAGCGATGCCGACCTCGGACCCGAGCTCTTAGGTTGCCGATCCGCAAGGCTATGGCGCACCTTTGGTTGCGTAGGTTTGTGTTTCACATGGCGTAGCACTGGGAGAAACGCACTTCTCGAGGTAAAACGGTTTCTGTGATCCGCTCGGCCATATCCACCGACCTACCCGCACTGCAACAGATCGAGATCGCCGCGGGCGAACCGTTCCGAGACATCGGGATGGACGCCATCGCAGACGATCCACCGCCGACGCTCGACGAGTTGAACGATTTTCTCGCAGCCGAACACATCTGGGTTCAGACCGACGCAAACGACGTACCCGTTGCGTACGCACTCGTCGAGATCGTGGACGGCGGCGCACATATCGAGCAAGTTTCCGTTCACCCCGACCATGCCCGCAGAGGCCTCGGAGCCCAGCTGATCGACGCCGTCACCGAATGGGCGGCGGACCACCAGCACGATCTCGTGACTCTGACGACCTTCGTCGACGTCCCGTGGAACGCGCCGTACTACGAGCGACTCGGATTCGTGCGCCTAGCGGAGAACACACTCTCCCCCGGCCTGATCCGCATCAGAATGGTCGAGCAGTCGTCCGGGCTGGACGCCTGGCCGCGTGTGACGATGAGCCGCCCCGCCCGCGGTCACGTGTCGGCAGTACAGGAGTACGCGGTGCAGGAGTACGCGGTTCAGGAGTTGGCGGTCCACGCACCCGAACGTACGAACTCGTCCAGCACTGCCGTCGGGCCGAGCAGGTCGATCCCTTCCGACGCCACCCATTCGTCGTTGTAGTAGGTGCCCGAGTAGCGCTCTCCGCCGTCGCACAGCAGCGTGACGACGCTACCGCTGCGTCCGGCGGCCATCATCTCCGCAATCAACGCAAAAGCTCCCCACAGGTTCGTACCCGTCGAGCCGCCCACTTTGCGCCCCAGGGCGGCGCTGGCGTGCCGTGCGGCCGCGATCGAGCCTGCGTCCGGCACCTTGATCATGCGGTCGACCACCTGACCGACAAACGACGGTTCGACGCGCGGACGGCCGATGCCCTCGATCCGGGAGCCTCGAGTACCGACGATCGACGGATCGCTCGCTCGCCACGCGTCGAAGAACACGGAGTGCTCCGGGTCTACGACGCACAGTCCCGTATCGAATTTCCGGTAGCGAAGAAAGCGGCCGATCGTGGCGCCGGTTCCGCCCGTCCCGGCTCCGACGACCACCCAGTCGGGAATCGGATGTTCCTCGTGCTCGAGTTGAGTGAAGATCGATTCGGCGATGTTGTTGTTTCCGCGCCAGTCCGTCGCGCGCTCGGCGTGGGTGAACTGGTCCATGTAGTGGCCGTTCAACTCGCTCGCGAGCCGATGCGATTCCGAGTAGATCGAGGACGGATCGCTCACGAAATGACAACGCCCACCCTGCGCCTCGATCAACGCGACCTTGGCGGGACTCGTGCTCGCTGGCATCACCGCGACAAAATCCAGGCCGAGCAACTTCGCGAAATACGCCTCGCTGACGGCCGTCGAACCGGACGACGCTTCGATGACGGTGGTCTCTTCGGTAACCCAGCCGTTGCAGATTGCGTAAAGGAAAAGCGACCGTGCGAGTCGATGCTTGAGACTCCCCGTGATGTGTGTCGACTCGTCCTTCAGATAGAGCTGGACGGTCCAGTTGCTCGGCAGCGGATACCGCAGCAGGTGAGTGTCCGCACTGCGTTGCGCATCGGCTTCGATCAACCGCACCGCGTTGTCGACCCACCGACGAGACGTCCGACGGTCGACGTCGAGCGACTCCGTGGTCACCGGCCGTCTCCACGCAGCTTGGAGCGGAGATCGTCACGATCGGACCGACGCTGGGCGTCGACCGCCGCGATGCCTGCATTGACACGCTTGCGCAGTTTCGCGAAGAGCAGCAACGACAGCGGCAGCGCGATCAGCACTGCGAACAGTGCCGCGACAATCAGGGGAACGTCAGTGCCGGCGAGCTTTCCGCCGCCGATGATGATGGCACCGATCACGACGACAAGCAGCAGTCGAGCGACCGAGTACAGCACCACGTCGCGGGCCAATTGACCCTTGGTCACCGGCTCAGCAGCTGACTTTGCTTGCCCAGAGGTTGCGGAGGGTTTACTGGCCTTGACCGGCTCAGAAGGAACATTTTCGGGGTTTTCAGACAACTGACTCACCCTCTCAGGTTACCCATTCCGGATACCGGTGGGACTGAGCCCGCCTTATCCATTTTGTCCTTTACTTAAACATTACTTTTTCTTGAAAGATCGACTACCTGGCTATATTTGTGCAAACATTGCGCTACCACTCAGAAAACGGTCGAATGTGAGCGAAGGACTTCGAAACAAACTCGACGCAGGTTTTCGGCAACTGCTCGACACACCGGTTCGGTATCACTGTTCAGAGTCATTGTTCGTCAACGTTCGACATCAACATGGAGGACCTCACAATGAGCGCATCAACCTTCAATACCGCCGCAGACGCACTCATGACGCCCGGACAGGTAGCGGCATTGTTTCATGTCGATCCCAAGACCGTGACCCGCTGGGCACACGCAGGACGACTTGGCTCGCTTCGCACACCAGGGGGACATCGTCGATTCCGTGAGGCCGAGGTCATGCAGCTTTTGCGCTCGCTGACCACGGAAGCGGACCACAACTGAGCATTCTCAGCTCACTTCGAAGTACTTGCACTACCCGACAGATCTTGCAGCACCCGACAGATACAGCACTGACGCACTGAGCCGAAACACTTGTCCCCACCACTTCTGGTGATGCGGGCCAGAGACTGAGTAGGCTCGACCTCAGTTCCCTGAGGAGGTGCGCCGTGTTGTATCTGTTGGCGTTGGTGGGTTTGGTGACATTGATCGTTCTGATGTGGAAGGCATTCGGGCCCGATCCGTCTACGCGTGCCCCGGTGAGCGGCGTGCGCGGACCGGACGACGATCCCGAATTCCTATGGAATGTGAACCAGCAAACACGACGCAAGCGCACGGAAGGGCCGGACGTACCGCCGACTGACGCGTCGACGTAGCGTCCGGGCTCACCCGGCTATCCGATTACCGCCCCGGCAACCCGAACGGGGAGGCCGGAAAGTCCTGCGCAACCACTGCAGCCAATTCCAGCACCGCTTCCCGAGTACCTGGACGCAGCCGGTCCAGATCGATTTCCGCGCCCTCTTCCAAATGCGGGTCGAACGGAATCAACCTCACCGCTCGACAGCGCTGCTCGAAGTGCTCGACGACCCGCGGTAGATCAACCTTGCCCGAGCGAGGCCGCACCGCGTTGATGACGGCTACGGACGTGGCGACCAGCCTGCTGTAACCGTGAGCGTCGAGCCAATCAAGTGTCGCGGAGGCACTACGCGCACCGTCGACGGATCCGGAACTGACGACGATCAACGAATCTGCACCCTCGAGAATGGCCTGCATCGCCGAGTGCATCAAGCCGGTGCCGCAGTCGGTCAGAACTATGCTGTAGAACTTTTCGAGCATGTCGACCGTGCGCGTGTAGTCCACGCCGCTGAATGCCTCCGACACTGCTGGATCACTGTCGGACGCAAGCACTTCGAGCCGGTGGTGGTTCTGCGATGTATAGCCTCTGACGTCGCTGTACTTCTCGATACTGTTCTCGTCACGCAGCAGGTTACGCACAGTCGCCGGCGTCTCGAGCGGGATTTTCTGACTCAGGGTTCCCCGGTCCGGGTTTGCATCGACTGCGACGACGCGATCGCCGCGAATCGATGCGAACATCGATCCCAGCGTCGCAGTTGTCGTGGTTTTGCCGACGCCACCTTTGAGACTGAGCACCGCAACCTTGTAGCAGCCCTGCAGCGGCTGGTTGATCTGGCGCGTCAACTCGACGACATGCTGATCTTTCGCGCCGTTCCCGAGGTTCACCGATCGGCCGGACATCGTGTACAGCGCCTTGCGCCAGCCTCCGGCCGGGGCTGGCCGGACAGGCTTGACGAGGAGCGCAGCCGAGAGGTCTTGCGCGGTCATCGGAAGAGCCGGTTCGGGGCGATTGCCGGGAGCGGCGTTGAATCCGGCCTGCTGTATCGGAGGGTGAACCGGTGCCGCCGGCGGCGGAGAAACCGGCATCGCCTGCCCGTTCTGCAGAGTGTGACCATTCTGCAACGCTTGACCGTTCTGTACCGGCGAGGAGCCGGGATGACCGAACTGCCGAATCACGGGATTGGGCTGATGCATGCCGGGCGAAGGTGCCTGCGGTTGCTGGAGCGGTCTCGCAGATGGGTGCGCGGTCGGACCGGGTTGGTTCTGGACGGGCTGCGATCTCTGGACGGGCTGCGGGTTCTGGACGGGCTGCGAGTTCTGGACTGATCCTGCACGATTCGTGGGTTCATAGGTTTGCATCGGCATCGCGGGCGAAGTCGAGAACTGGCCGTCGATCGGACCGGGCTGCGCCGCCGGGTACTGGATGACCGGAGTTTTGGGGCCCGAAGTTTTAGGAGCCGGAGTGTTAGAAGCCGGAGCCTTCGGGCCCGGGGCTTGAGCTGATCCTGGAGATTGAGTTGTTCCTGCCGCCGGAGTCGCCGGGGTCGTCAGCGGCGGCTGGGCGGGTGCACTGGGCGCCTGGCCGGCTACTTCCTGGAGCCGACCGGAGTCGACCGGGGCCACGAAGAGACTGCGAACGTCGCTGGGAACCGAGTCGGATGACGGCTCGGGCGCGGATGCGCGCGGCTCGCGCCGCGTCGGCTCGGCAGGGCGCACCGGCTCCCACAACCCTGCTCCGGCGTCTTCGATCTTGTCGGCCATCTCGCCGTTCCCCCTCGTCGATCCCGCAGCTACCAGACAGCTAGTTATTGACCGAGCTGCATCGTAGCTGGTGCCGCCCCTGACCTACCTACCGGTAATACCTACAAACCGGTCGGCAGCCACCCACGGTACCTCGAGAGGATCAGTTGAGTCCCGCGTAGGAGTGCAAGCCGGAGACGACCATGTTGATGATGAAGAGATTGAACAGCATCGCAACGAAACCGGCGATGTTGATCCAAGCAGCCTTCGTCTCCCGCCACCCGGACGTTGCCCTCGCATGCAGGTAGGCCGCGTAGATCACCCAGGCGATGAAGGACATCGTCTCCTTGGGATCCCAACCCCAGAAGCGTCCCCATGCAGCTTCCGCCCAGATGGCACCGAGTATCACGCCTGCGCCGAACAGCGGAAACGCGATGATCGTGCTCTTGTATGCCAAGCGGTCGAGAGTTTGGGCGTCCGGCAGTCGCTCTGCGATCCGGCCGCCGATGCTCGTGCCTTCGTCACCGGGCGGGAACTTCAGTCGCAGCAGGAACAGGAGGCTCGCGATACCGCCGATCATGAAGATGCCGGAGCCGACGCTGACGATCGTCACGTGAATCGGAAGCCAGTACGAGCGCAGCGCCGGAACCACAGGAGCCGCGTCGGCGTAGAGGACCGTGCCGGCGAGGAACATCAGAATCAGAACGGGTACCAGCAGGAAGACCCACATCGGACGGTAAGCCGGCTTGATCAACAGGACGTGCCCGACCAGCAACGACGCCGCACATGCCATCGCCACGAATTCGTACATGTTGCCGAGCGGGAATCGTTCCGTCGCAAATCCGCGCAGCACGATCGACGCGATGATCAGTACCGTTCCGACGACCAGGACAGCTCGGCCCATTCCGCCGAATCGCTCCGAGAGCGACTTGGTCGGAGTCTCAGCGACCCTGCCCGGCACGGAAGCGTCGACTCCCCCGGCCGAGACCAGTTCCTTGTCCTGAACCGCCTTGGCTCTGGCCGACGCGTACTGCACGATGAGCAGCACAAACGCCAGAACGAGCACGGTGAAGGCGGACTTGAAGGCCCAGTCGCTGTACTGCGCGAGTGTCTCGTTGGTTGTCATCGGGCGTTCTCCTGCGCGTGCGGTTCGGTCACCGCGGTGGTCGGATTGCTTTTCAGCAAGCGGTCGGCGAGGCGGTCGAACTCGTCGCCCCAGCCTGCGTGGTCGGTGCGGGCAAGCCCACCAAGTTCTACTACAGTACGTCGTTCGTCATCTGGATAGATACGTGCCCAGACGCGGCGACGCTTGATCACGAGCGAGACGAGCAGACCCGCCATCATCGTCAACGCCGAAACCAACACCCACACCTGAGCGGGATCGTGCGAAACCTGAAGGTTCACGAAGTCGACGGCACCGTCGAATCGCACCTGGGTTCCGTCGGCAAGCGTCGCGCTCTCCCCCGGGAAAAGGTTGACTCGGTCCTGCTTGACCAGTCGACCCTGATTGATCAGTTCGGTGTTGAGTTCGAAGAGCGATTGCGGGTTACCGGTATCGAGTCCGGTGTCGCCCTTGTAGATGTCGATCGCGACTGCCGGATCGTTCATCGCCGGGTAACTCGACGACAGAAGGTTGCCGTGGAACAGCGCGGTGGGCGCGAACAATCCTTCGATGGCAATCTGATTCTTCCGACGCTCGTCCGCATCCGGATACATGCCGCCCGGCGGGTCGAAACGCATCGCGCCACTGCTCAGGAACGTCGTGGCGTCGTCCGGACGCCACTGAAGCGTCTCGGTACGGGTCTCGCCGTTCGGGAACGTGACGGTGAAGGTCGGCGCGTATCCGTGTCCCTGCAGGTACACACGATCGCCGGCGATCCGCAGCGGGTGGTTCACCTGAATGGTCGTGTCCCGCCACGTATCGGAGTCGAGGTCGTCGCCTGCCTGGTACGAGATGTCCGAGGTGAACATCTCGGCCTGACCGGTCTCGAGGTAGTCGGCCTGGAAGTTCTTCACACGGACACACAGCGGCGTCATGCCGGTGCCGTCGAGGCTCAGGCCCGCGACGAACGAGTCGAACACCGCCGGCGACGTAGTGCAGAACCCGGGGCCGTCGTTGGCGATGACGATGCGATTGCCTTCGTAGCCGAACAACTTGCCCGCGGCGATCGCGATCAGCAGCCCGACCAGCGACAGGTGGAACACGAGGTTGCCGAATTCGCGGAGGTATCCCTTCTCCGCCGAGATGGTGATCTCGCCTTCGCGTCGTGATTTCGTATCGCCGAGGCGCGTTTCGACGCGCCAACCACGCAGTTCTTTCGACACACGGGCAGCAAGTTCGTCGGGAGTCTCGCCGTCCACGACGCTCGTGGTGTGGTGCGGCAGACGAGCGAGGTTACGCGGCGCATTCACCGGACGCGTGCGCAGTGCCTTTGCGTGCTCCACACAACGCGGCAGGATGCAGCCGACCAGCGAGATGAAGAGCAATGCGTAGATCGCGGTGAACCAGAAGCTGCTGAACACGTCGAACAGTTCGAGGCGGTCCATCCACGGACCGAGCGTCGGTCGCGCGGCGATGTAGTCGGCGACCTTGCCCTCGTTGAGGGTTCGCTGTGGCAGCAGGGCGCCGGGGATCGCAGCGAGTGCGAGGAGAAACAGCAGAACCAGCGCGGTCCGCATCGAGGTGAGCCCGCGCCAGGTGTTGCGCCCGAGTGCAACGACTCGACCGATCACCGACTGCTTAGGCAGCACGGGTGTCGGGTTGTCGTTATTGTCGTCAGCTGTCATATCGGCAGCGTCACCTCCGAGATAAATGCGTCGCGAACCCAGCCGACGAACTGGTCCCACGCGCCTGTGACGAGGGCGATTCCCACTGCCACCAACATGATTCCGCCGAAAATTTGAATGGTGCGTGCATTACGACGCAACCAGCCGACGCCGGTCAGCGCACGCGCCGACCCCAGCGCCAGAAAGATGAACGGCAGGCCGAGTCCGATGCAGTACGCGACGATCAACGTGACACCACGCGCGGCGGTCATCCCGTCGGTTCCCGCGGCTACGGACATCACGCCTGCCAATGTCGGTCCGAGGCATGGCGTCCACCCCAGCGCGAACACTCCCCCGAGCAGCGGCGCCCCCACCAGTGACGACACACGACGCGGTTCGAAACGAACGTCCTTCTGCAGCGCTGGGATCAGTCCGATGAACACCAGACCCATCGCGATCGTGACCACACCGCCCACGCGCATCAGGACCTCGCGGTTGACGAGCAGAGTCGAGATCACGCCGAACACCGACGCGGTGGCGAGAACGAAGACAACGGTGAAGCCGGCGACGAACAGTCCGGCCGCACCGGCGACCCTCAGGCGGCTGCTCCGGGTGATCGTCCGGGTCCTCGCCTCGTCGGCGGTGATCGCGGGGGCGTCGGCGCCGACGACGCCGGCGAGGTAGGAAAGATAGCCGGGAACGAGCGGCACGACGCACGGTGAAGCGAACGACACCAGACCGGCGAGAACGCAGGCACCGAGGGCCAGCAGAAGCGGACCGGACGACGCCGCGTTCTGAAACGCTTCGCCCACACCGGCACTCAGTGTTTCGCTGCCGGCCAGCAGCGTGGTGGTCGTGGTTGTCATGTCTACTGCGCGTCTTCCTGAGCTATTCGCTGGACGACGGGCAGCAAATCCTCGGCGAGAAGTTCTTGGAGAAATACCGCGGCGACGCGGTGCTGGCGATCGAGGACGATCGTCGTCGGAATGACCGACGTGGGGTAGCCCTTGCCGAGGGCAATCAGCGAGCGCATCGACGGGTCGTAGATCGACGGGTACGAGACCTTGTTGTCGACCACGAAGTCCTGCGCCTTGTTCTTGGTGTCGTCGCGGACGTTGATACCGAGGAACTGCACGCCAGAATCCTTGGTCTGCTCGTAGACCTGTTCAAGATCGTCGGCTTCGGCCCGGCACGGTCCACACCACTGACCCCAGACGTTGAGGACGACGACCTTGCCTTCGAAGTCGTCGACGCCGACCTTCTGGCCTTCGTTCATCAGGTCGGGCCCGGAGAGGTTGCCGATGGTGCCTCGGTCGGACGGCGGATCGTAGAAGATCTTGGTTTGTCCGCCCGGTGAGACGAAGTCGAAAGTTCCGCCCTGTGCGACGGCGTCGTCGCCGGTCGCGCAGGACGAGAGAAGGAGCATCGCGGACGCAGCGACTGCCAGTACTGCGGCGATGCGGCGCGAAATCATGCCACCGGAGCGGAGCGGAGTCATGCTCCTGTCACTCTCGGGTCGGAGGCGCCGGCGGGTTCGGAGTAGACGATGTCGACCAAGGTGTCGCCTTCGTAGACCAGTGACGTCAACGAGGCCAGACCGCACTGACGGTGACGGGGATCGTGCCAGAGACGCTCACCCTGCAGGAATCGACGCAGAGTCCAGACCGGAAGCTGATGGCTGACGACGACGGCTTCGTGTCCGACTGCCGCGACGCGTGCGGCGTTGACGGCTGCCAGCATGCGATGTGCGATCTGCAAGTAGGGCTCGCCCCAGGACGGGGTGAACGGGTCACGCAGTTTCCACCAGTGACGCGGACGGGAGAGCGCACCGTCGCCGACGGCAACCTTGAGACCCTCGAACTCGTTGCCTGCCTCGATGAGGTTCTCGTCGGTGACGATGTCGAGCTTGTGTGCCTCGGCGATCGGAGTCGCGGTTTCCTGCGCGCGCTGCAGCGGCGACGCGACCACGTGGGTGATGTCGTGATCGGCGAGCACGGACGCGACCGCACGAGCCTGTGCTTCGCCCGCCACCGACAACCGGAAGCCCGGGAGCCGTCCGTAGAGGATCCCGCGCGGGTTGTGAACTTCGCCGTGGCGAAGGACGTGGACGATAGTGCGGGTGGACGTGTGGTCGGGGTGATCGGCGTCGGTCACAGTCGAGGGTCCTCGCTGAAGATGATGGATGTCGGAAGCGTGCGGGTGTTGCTCGGGCTTGAACGTGTCAGGACTTGACGGCAGCCGCCGCGGCCTTGGCTGCGTGAGGCATGGCGTCGGCGATGATCGAGAATGCTCGATCGTCGAGTGCTGCGGAGACGAACCACGCTTCGAATGCGCTCGGCGGCGGGTACACGCCACGGGAGAGCAGCGCGTGGAAGAAGGCGGGGAATCGCCAGGTTTGCGCGGCTTTGGCTTCGTCGTAGTTGGTCACCGTGTTCTCGGTGAAGAACACGCTGACCAAGGTGCCTGCGTACTGCACGCGGTGTTCGACGCCTTCGGCGGTGAGCGCTTCGGTCATGAGGTCCCCGAGGACGGTCGCGTTCCGGCCGAGCTTGGCGTACACCTCGGCGTCGGCTGCGCGCAGGCTTGCGAGTCCGGCGGCGACGGCCACGGGGTTACCCGAGAGGGTGCCGGCCTGGTAGACGGGACCGTCGGGTGCGAGGTGACCCATGATGTCGGCGCGGCCACCGAATGCTGCAGCGGGCAGTCCGCCGCTCATGACCTTGCCGAAGGTGTAGAGGTCGCCGGCGACGTTGTCGATGCCGTACCAACCCGAGGCGCTGACGCGGAATCCGGTCATCACCTCGTCCATGATCAGGAGTGCGCCGTGCTCACGGGTGAGGCGACGCAGGCCCTCGTTGAAACCGGGAAGCGGCGCGACGGCGCCCATGTTTCCGGCGGCAGCTTCGGTGATGACGCACGCGATGGCGCCGGGGTTGGCGTCGAACGCCGCGGCCACTGCGTCGAGATCGTTGTAGCGGACGACGATGGTGTCTTCGGCTTGAGCGCCGGTCACGCCGGGCGAGGTCGGCAGTCCGAACGTCGCGAGGCCCGATCCGGCGTCGGCGAGAAGGGCGTCGACGTGGCCGTGATAGCAACCGGAGAACTTGATGATCTTGGTGCGTCCGGTAAATCCGCGGGCGAGGCGGACTGCGCTCATCGTGGCTTCGGTTCCGGAGTTGACCAGGCGAACCTTTTCCACGGGCGCGACGCGGGCGACGATTTCCTCGGCGAGGGCAACTTCGCCTTCCGTCGGCGCACCGAAGGAGAGACCGCTGAGAGCGGCTTCGCGAACGGCTTCGACGACTGCCGGGTGAGCGTGCCCGAGAATCATCGGACCCCAGGACGACACCAGGTCGACGTAGTTGTTCCCGTCGACGTCGGTGAGGGTGTAGCCGGACGCCTCGCGGATGAATCGCGGTGTTCCGCCGACCGAACCGAACGCACGGACGGGCGAGTTGACGCCACCCGGAATCACGTTGCCGGCACGTTCGAAGAGCCGAGCGGAGTTCGTTGCATGCACGTCGGGATCACCGGAAGACACAGTCACGGCTTCCAGTGTCCCAGTTCTGTCGAATCTGACAACGACAGGGTGTAGGACTTCGGTGCTCGAGGCGAGTTTTCCGGTCGAACCGGACCTCACGTGAGACGATTTCGAGCATGAAGCGACTGTTGACGACGCTGATGGTCTCAGCTGCGATTCTTCTCACATCATGTGGTTCGGACGCTTCCAATGACGACAAGGCGACAATTTCGTCGCCGCCAAGTGCCACGGAGACGGTTGGAACGACCGCGGCAACGAGCACCGAGCCCGCGTTTCTCGGCGGGTGTTCGGCCGTGTCCGTCTACGTTCAGCAGCGTGTTCAGAGCGGCGACACGTCGACACAGACGGCGGGAGCCGACTTCCTGAAGATCGTCGAGAACGACCCTTCGTACCAGGCTATGTCCGAGAGCGAGAAGGAACTCTTCCGTCAGGGAATCGAAGCGGGCGCCGCAGGCTCCTGCTGAATGTGAGGGTTGGGATCGAACCGGGTTGCCCGCGGTGCGCTACGCGCTATCGTCGGTTCCATGGCCACCACAGCGGACCACCTCAGGACAACACTCGACGGACGCTGGCGGGAGGTGCGTGAGCGCGTTCGCGGCGAATTGAACGACGAACGTTTTGCTCCGCACTACACACCCAACACCGCCATAGCGCGTTCCAAGGCTCTCGAACAGATGCGGGTTCTCGCCGATCTCGGCTACGCCGCAAACGGTTTCGCGGTATCTCACGGCGGAACGGGCGACGCGGGCGGCGCCGTCACCAGCATCGAGATGCTGGCGATGTCCGACCTCTCGCTGATGGTCAAGGCGGGCGTCCAGTGGGGATTGTTCGGCGGCGCCATCGAAAACCTCGGCACCGAGCGTCACCACCAGGCATACGTCAAACCGCTGATCGATCTGGACCTGCTCGGTTGCTT
The DNA here is from genome assembly GCF_030056735.1 of Rhodococcus sp. IEGM 1409. Taxonomy (GTDB): domain Bacteria; phylum Actinomycetota; class Actinomycetes; order Mycobacteriales; family Mycobacteriaceae; genus Rhodococcus_F. Next base: position 101,646 of record NZ_JASHKN010000005.1, on the reverse strand, counting down.
TGCGATGACCGAGACCGGCCACGGCAGCGACGTACAAGAACTCGAGACCACGGCAACCTACGACGTCGAGACGGGCGAGTTCGTCGTCAACTCCCCCACTCCGTCCTCGCGCAAGGACTACATCGGCGGCGCTGCACAGCACGCCACCGTCGCGGCGGTGTTCGCTCAGTTGATCACCGGTGGCGAAAGCCAGGGCGTCCACTGTTTTGTCGTGCCGATCCGCGACGACGCCGGCAACGACCTCCCCGGTGTCACGACGTCCGACTGCGGACTCAAGGGCGGACTACCCGGCGTGGACAACGGCCGCATCGTCTTCGACCAGGTCCGCGTCCCGCGTGAGAACCTACTCAACCGTTACGCCGATGTCGCCGAGGACGGCACTTACAGCTCGGCGATCGAGAACCCGAACCGTCGTTTCTTCACGATGGTCGGCACGTTGGTTCGCGGACGTGTCACCGTCGGAGGTTCGGCAGCAGCTGCCGCCCGCGTGGGATTGGCCATTGCCGGTCGATATGCCCTGCAGCGCAGGCAGTTCAGCGCCCCGAAGAGTGATGACGAGGTCCTCATCATGGACTACCTCGTCCATCAGAAGCGTCTGCTGCCGTTGATCGCCCGCTCGTACGCACTGCAGTTCGCACAGAACGAACTTGTTGCGGCGATGCACGACATCCAGAGCAGCGAGAACCCGGATCCGCAGGAGCAGCGCGAACTCGAGGGTCGCGCCGCCGGACTCAAGGCCGCCAACACGTGGCATGCCACCCGGGCTATCCAGGAAGCACGCGAAGCTTGCGGCGGCGCAGGCTATCTCGCGGAGAACCGTCTCACCGCACTCAAGGCGGACACCGACGTGTTCACAACGTTCGAGGGTGACAACCACGTTCTGACGCAGTTGGTTGCCAAGGAACTGCTCACCTCCTACGCCGACGAAGTACGCGGCATGAGCCCGGTCGACTGGATGCGCTTCGCCGCTACGACGGTCTCCGACGTGGTCAAGAAGCGCACGGCGGCGCAGCAGATCCTGCAGACGATCGTCGACACCCGCCAGGACAACGAAGAGGATGGCAGCCTCTTCAACCGCGGCACCCAGATGAAGATGTTCGAGGACCGCGAGGAATACCTACTCTCCACTGCGGCAAGGCGATTGCAGGCCGCACAGAAGCGCGAGGAGAACCCCTTCGACGCGTTCAATTTCGTGCAGGACCACGTGCTCAAAGCCGCGCAAGCGCACATCGAGCGCGTCATCCTGGAGGCTTTCGTCGCCGGCATCGACTCGTGCGAGGACGAGGCCACGAAGGAACTCTTCGGCGAGGTGTGCGACCTCTACGCACTGTCGGTCATCGAGGAGAACAAGGCCTGGTTCATGGAGCACCGGCATCTGTCGGTGGAGCGTTCGAAGGCCGTGACGCGCGGGATCAACGAGCGTTGCCGCACCCTGCGTCCGCACGTCGAGACGCTGATCGACGGGTTCGGCATTCCGGATATCCTGCTGGGGTCGGCGATGTTGGATGGTCCGGGTACGGACGCAGTACGGCTGAAGTAGGCGGTGTGGTGGGGGGGGGCAACCCCCCCCCCCCCCCACAAAAATAGGGTGGGGGAGTTTTTTCAGGGGGGGGGGCACCCAACC
>NZ_JASHKN010000005.1:0-100012 GCF_030056735.1 Rhodococcus sp. IEGM 1409 | reverse complement strand
CTGGGGGGGGGGGGGGGGGTTGTTGGTGGGGCGCGGGCCGGCCGGCTGGCGGTTGCTGGGGGGGGTGGGGGGGGGCCCCCCCCCCCCCCCCCCCACCACACTTAGTGCGTTGCTGCCTTTTTCGACTGGCGGGAGGCAACCCACCCGGGCAGGCCGAGTGCCGCAACCAACCAGATGCCCAGAACGAGCGGGTGCGGTCCGGCGCCGTTGCCACCGAAGTAGATGACGGAGCGGATGGGCTCCATGGCCGCCGATCCGAGCCAGAACGAATGAATGTGCTGCCAGAATCCCGGCAGGAACGACACCGGGATGGCACCGCCCGAACTCGGGAAGTTGACGAAGACCAGCACCGTCAACACTGCAAAGATCGCCGCAAAACTCTGCGGTCTGGCGATGCAGACACTGATCGATCAGTACTGAGCGATGACCTCGTCGGCGAACCGTCGAAGCGAATCGCGATCACGAACACCCGTCGGCGGGGCGTTGATACCGAAGGCGCCGAACGAACCGTGCTCTTTATGAACGAACGAGGCGAGCGATAGCTGCCTGAGCTTCCTTGATCTTGACGTCCGCTTCCGGACCACCCTGTTTGGCAGCTTCGACGACGCAACCTGCAAGGTGGGCGTCGAGAAGCTTCAGGGATACGGACTGCAGCGCGCTCGTCGCGGCGGACACCTGGGTAAGCACGTCGATGCAGTACCGGTCGTCTGCGACCATGCGCGAGATTCCGGCTACCTGACCTTCGATACGACGAAGGCGTTTGAGCAGATCGTCCTGCTCGGGGCTGTAACTACTCATACTGCAACTATACCCCCTACCCGTATGAGGGCTACCGGGATGCGACGAAGCCCATACGGATTCGGCGCACGACATCGATGGTCATCAGCCCCGCAACCAGAATCGACAGCCCGGCACCCGAGATCCAGAGGCCGTCGTAGTGCGTGCTTTCGAACGGCGGAGCGCCCTCCAAGATCGGGCCGAAGTCGGTGGTCGTCGTACCCGCTCGCCAGCACACGATCCCCAGAATCGTGGCGGCGAGGATACCGAGGACACCGATCCACGTCTTCACGTCGACGAGCGGAGATGGCTGCGACTCAGTCATCGGCAGACCGGTCCGGTTCCACACCAACCGTGACAACCTGGCTCAACGCGTCGCGAAGTGCCTGATCATCTTTGGCCCACGCCCGCACCAATCCCCCGGTGGTCAGACGCATGCCGATACCGTGCCGACGCCGGGGCACTCCGGACAGCTCACCGAGTGCGCGTGCCGTTTCCCACGGTTCCATTTCGTCCTCGTAGGCCGCGTCGTCGGACTCTGGGAACACCTCGGCGATCTCGGTGAGCGGCACCTCTTCGGTTCCCTGACGCAAAGTAGTCGCGGTCAGAAGTACGCTCGCATGTCGGCGCGCGGCAATCACCTGCACGTACACCAATCCGGTGAGAATCACAGCGAACATCGCCAGACCGAACCAATGAACAACCGGGCCGGTGAACAGCTCGATGACCAAGGCGACCAGGCAGAATATAGGACCGAACGCGATGGCCCACCACCGCGAACCCGGCTCGTAGTAGAGAACGTCCGGGCCGCTTTCAGGAGCACGGTCAGCCACGGGCAAACCAACTTCGTGTGGTGTCTCGGTAGATCGCAATGCAGGCACAGATCAACATGACGGGAACAACAAGCGCGATCACGGTACTGATCCCGGCCACGACCAGCGCAATCTGCAGCACCGCGAATACTCCGGACACGATCACCAGGATCCGTCGACAGAGAGGTTTTCCGGCGCGCGTGGGACCGGCGAGGCCGCCGGTCACGAGACCGGTCAACAACAGAACCAACCCGGACACCCGTACGAAGGTGACGTAGATGTCGATGTTTCCGGCCGATACCCCTTGATCGGTGAACTGCTCACGCAGCGAATACGACGCGCTGGTGACGTTGATCAGGCCGAAGAGTATGAGTAGGAACGCGCTGGCGATCCACAGCCAAAATGCTGCCTCGACAGCCGTCGGGCGCCTGACCTTCGTAGAGATACTCACGGGTTCAAGTGTGCGCTATCCGCTGACGATGCCCGGAATCATGAGCACCAGGAGTGTCACCAGAACAGAGGCGCCGAGGATCGCGAACAAGATCACTTCGGTGCGTGAACCACGCTGGCGCAGTGGCGCGTCGTGGGTGCTTTCTGTGCGCAGGGCTTCCTGAGAACTCATCGCGTGCGACCTCTCCCCTACTACTGCAGTGACCCGTTTCACAGTACCCGAGCTACCTACCGGTTCCCCGCCGGGGGGAAACGAAGGAAGTACGGATTGGACTCTTTTCGGTGCATCATCACAATCGCGCCGACAGCAGCAACAGCCTGCAAGATTTCCGCGCCACCGAACAGCAGAGTGGCTGCGCCGCCGTCACCGCCGAGCCCGAAGATCACCGGGATCGCGGAGACCAGCATGAAGACGCCACAGAACGTCAGCAACATCCGAGCCCAGTTCTTGCCGCGACTCATCGAGCGCACGAACAGAAGGAACACCGCGGTGACGATCACGACCAGCACCGCGGAGAACACGATGACCAGTGGGAACATACCGTCCACGTCGGAACGCGTCAGGCCCGCGTCGACAGCCGCTTGGTTTTTGAGCATCTCGTCGACGAACATCGACTTCTGCCCGAGCAGCATCCAGATCATCGCGCCGCCCTGGACCAACCCCAGCGCCGTCACAGCCCACCACAACTGAATCGCAGTCACGACGTCCGTGGGCGGCTCAGGTTTCGGCGCAGACCCCGGGTATCCCTGGTATCCCGGCCCGTATCCCGGGATCTGACCGGTAGGCATAGGTCCGAGTTCCCGGTACGGCTGATTCTCGAAGGGCTGGTTCTCGTAGGGAGGTTCCCGGCGGGGCGGTTCCTGGCGCGACGGCGGCCACTGCTCGGTCATGACACCAGCGTATCGGTCGATACCGGCGCAGCCACCATGCGTGACACCGTCACAGCCATCCGGCGACTTCCGACGCCCAATACGTGAGGACCACGTCGGCGCCGGCGCGGCGAATGCTGGTGAGCGATTCGAGAATCGCAGCATCCCGATCGATCCACCCGTTCTGCGCGGCGGCGGTGATCATCGAGTACTCCCCCGAGATCTGGTACGCCGCGACGGGAACCGGAGACCGGTCTGCGGTCTCACGCAGAATGTCGAGGTAGGACATTGCGGGCTTGACCATCACCATGTCGGCGCCCTCGGCGATGTCGAGGTCTACTTCGCGCATCGACTCGCGGCGATTGGCACCGTCCTGCTGATAGGTACGACGGTCACCTTGCAAGGAGGATCCGACGGCTTCACGGAACGGACCGTAGAACGCCGACGCATACTTCGCGGCATAGGCGAGCTGACCGACCTCGACATACCCGGATGCGTCGAGCGCACCTCGAATTGCGGCCACCTGACCGTCCATCATACCGCTGGGTCCGAGCAGGTGAGCACCCGATTCAGCTTGTGCGAGAGCCATTTCGACGTATCGGATCAAGGTCGCGTCGTTGTCGACGGCACCGTCGGCAGAGAGCACACCGCAGTGGCCGTGATCAGTGAACTCGTCGAGGCAGGTATCGGCCATGATGACCGTCGAATCGCCGAGTTCGTCTGCCAGAGCGCGCAATCCGACGTTGAGGATGCCGTCGGGATCGGAGGCGCCGGAACCCTGCGGGTCCTTGTCCTCCGATTTGGGGACACCGAACAACATCAGGCCACCGACGCCGGCTTCCACCGCTTCGACCGCGGCGGACCGCAGTGAATCGAGGGTGTGCTGGAAAACGCCTGGCATGGAACTGATCTCACGCGGAGCGTCGATGCCGTCGGCGACAAACATCGGCAACACGAGGTGCCGGGGTTCGAGCGAGGTCTCTGCCACGAGTCGCCGGAGCGCAGGCGTGCGCCGGAGCCGGCGAGGGCGATGAGCGGGAAACACGGAAGGGGCCCTCCTTCGTCGGGACCTGTGAGTGGTTGGGGAGTCCGCAGACTCCCCAACCACTCACGGGTGCGCTAGCGCCTTCGAGACTTCTTACGCGGGGGCGGCAAGGCACCTTCGGCGCGCAGACGAGCTGCGTGCTCGGCCAGAGCCTCCACCAGCGGTCCCACCTGCGAGGTCTCGGGCTGCACGTCGACGCGCAGACCGAACTCGATAGCGGTTTCGGCCGTCTTCGGGCCGATGCACGCGACCAACGTGCGGGCGTGCGGCTTGCCGGCGATGCCGACGAGGTTGCGCACGGTCGAGGACGAGGTGAAGCAGACGGCGTCGAATCCACCGGTCTTGATCATCTCGCGGGTCTCGGCCGGCGGCGGCGCTGCCCGGACGGTGCGGTAGGCGGTGACGTCGTCGATCTCCCAACCGCGTTCGCGCAGGCCCTCGGCGAGGGTTTCGGTCGCAATGTCCGCGCGCGGCAACAGAACCCGGTTGACCGGATCGAAAACGTCGTCGTACGGGGCGAATTCGGCCAACAGTCCTTCGCTCGACTGCTCACCGGTCGGGATCAGCTCGGGGTTGATGCCGAACGAGCGAACTTTGGCTGCGGTTGCTTCGCCGATGCAGGCGATCTTCACACCGGAGAAGGCGCGAGCGTCGAGGCCGAACTCTTCGAACTTTTCCCACACTGCGCGAACAGCATTGGTGGAAGTGAAGACGACCCACTGGTAACGACCGTCGACGAGGCCCTTGACCGAACGCTCCATCTGAGCCGGGCTGCGGGGCGGCTCGACGGCGATAGTCGGAACCTCGATCGGGATGGCTCCGTGAGTGACCAGACGGTCGCTCATCTCGCCGGCCTGATCCTTGGTTCGCGGCACGAGAACGGTCCAGCCGTACAGCGCGCGCGATTCCCACCACGACATCTTGTTGCGCTGCGCGACAACCTTGCCGACGGTGACGATGAGCGAGCCCACCAGTTCGGATCCGGCTTCGTTGAGCGTGGCGAGAGTTGCCTCGACGGTTCGCTGCTGACGAGTGGTGCCGCGGACGGTGATGGCGGCGGGCGTCTGCGGAGCCAAGCCGTTCTCGACCAGCGCGCTGGCAGTCTCGGCAAGATGTCCGGACGTCGCGTGCAGAACCAACGGTCCCGGCGCAGCGGCCAGAGCAGCCCAGTCGACTTCACCGCGAACGTCGGCCTCGGTGTGACCCGAGCCGAGCGCCATACCGGCGTAGCTCGGCACTGCCGAACCGGACGGAAGACCGGGGAGGACCTCGAACTGAACCTGCGTGCGAGCGACTGCGGTGACTTCTGCGATCACGGAATCCGTGGTCAGCGGGTCACCGGAGACCAGACGCACGACGTCGTGGCCGTTCTTGGCCTCGTGCACCAATGTCTTTGCAACCTCGGCCGGCTCACCGAGTGCCGGACGCACGTCCGCGATCAGCTCGCCGGTCTCCTCGTCGCGACCCATGTCGATGCCGACGAGCGCGACGACGCCCTTGTCGACATCCGGATCGGTGAATGCCATTGCGGCGCCGGTGAGGACGTCACGTGCGCGAACGGTGAGCAGGGCGGGGTCGCCCGGTCCCGATCCCACGAACAGGATCCGTCCGGGAGTGTTCTTTCGGACTCGGGTCATCGGTGATTCTCCAGTGCGCTGTATCGAAATGGGAACTTGGTGCAAGTGCAAAGTGGGGCGTCAAACATCGGCTGCCTCGCCTGTAGTCACGTTCATCAACTCTCGGGCGCCGAGTTCGAGTAACTCGCGCGCTACCGCTCGGCCGAGTTCCTCGGCCTTGTCCGGCGCACCGACGGCGCCGGTACGGATGACGTCCGAGCCGTCGATGGCGGCTGCGCAGCCGCGTACCGACAGTTCGTCGAAGATTCTGCCGTCGTCGTCGAGGGATTCGACGATTTCCGCAATCGCACCGACCGGCGCGGTGCATCCGGCTTCCAACTCGGCGAGAAGTGCACGCTCGGCAGTGACTGCCGCTCGGGTACCCGCGTCGTCGTGCTCGGCCAGGATCGCCGCCAATTCCGCATTGGCAGAAAGGCATTCGACAGCCAGGGCGCCCTGCGCCGGCGCGGGGAGCATCTGTACGGGCTCGATGTTCTCGGTGATGAGATCGAGCAGACCGATCCGGGACAGGCCGGCGTGGGCGAGGATCACGGCGTCGAGTTCACCGGATTCGACCTTACCGAGGCGACGTTGCAGGTTGCCCCGCAGCGGCACGATGTCGAGACCGAGCCCGAGTGCCTTCAGCTGCGAAACCCGTCGCGGCGCAGAGGTTCCCACCTTGGAACCGGCCGGAAGCTCACCGAGGACCAGACCGTCGCGGGCAACCAATGCATCACGCGGATCCTCACGAGGCGGAATCGCAGCGATGACAAAACGCGGATCCTGCGCGGTCGGCAGGTCCTTGTAGGAATGCACAGCGACGTCGACGCGGTTGTCCAGCAGGGCTTCTCGAAGTTCAGCGGTGAATACTCCGACGCCGATCTTCTGGACGGGATCGGTGGACTGGTCGCCCTTGGTCTTGATGATGACCAACTCGGCGGGATGCCCGGCGGCAATGAGGGCATCGCGCACGGTTCCCGCCTGGGTGGTCGCGAGAAGACTTCCGCGAGTGCCGATCCGCAGCGGACTCCCCGATTGCGGGGTGGTGACGCTCATGCCTGCAGGTCCCTTCCAGTGCGGTCGCCGTCCACCAGATCGGTGGGTGTGGCCACGGCCGCGGGAGATCCGGGGCTGAGTTCGAAGAGTTCGCGCAGCGCTGCTGCGTAGGAGTCGCCGCCGGGGGCCGACGCCAGTTGCTTGACGCGCACGGTCGGGGCGTGGAGAAGCTTGTCCACGACGCGTCGCACGGTGCGTGCAACCTCGTCTCGCTGCGGATCGTCCAGGCCGGGCAGACGCGAATCGAGCCGCATCAGTTCGGCTTCGACGACGTCGGCGGCGCGCTGACGCAAAGCCGTGACGGTCGGAGTGACCTCGGCGAGACGCTGTCCCGCAAGGTACGTCGCAAGCTCGCCGGCAACGATCGTGCGTGCGGCATCTGCGTCGGAAGCGGCGGCGCCTGCCGCCGGATCACGCTGCAGCGTCTCCATGTCGAGAACGGTGACACCCGGCAGGCCGGCGACGGCGGGATCGATGTCGCGCGGCAGTCCGAGGTCGCAGATGACCAGGTGCTTGGTGTTGTCGCGATCGGGCTCGGCGAGTGCGCGGTGCACATCTGCCAGGGTGACCACTGCCCCGACCGCGCCGGTACAGGTGACCATGACATCTGCCTGCGCCATCGCGGCCGAAAGCTGTTCGAAGGCAACACCGTCGGCGTCGACGCCGTTGGAGCGTGCCGTCTCGGCGAGATGCTCGGCGCGTTCCTGCGTCCGGTTGACGACGACGATGCGTTCGATTCCGGCCCGGGTGAGGTGCGCAACCGACAGACCGCCCATCGAGCCTGCCCCGACAACCACGGCGGTGCGGCCGACCAGGCCGCCCTCGCCGATGATGCCGGCTGCACGATCGAGAGCCACGGACACGACTGATGCTCCGGCGGAGTCGATTCCGGTTTCGGAATGCACTCGCTTCCCGACGCGAAGCGCTTGCTGAGCCAGTTCGTGGACGACGCGTCCAGCGGCTTGCTGCGCATCCGAAGATGCGTAGGCCGAACGGATCTGTCCGAGAATCTGCTGTTCGCCGATCACCATCGAGTCGAGGCCACTGGCCACCGCGAAGAGGTGTTCGACCGCTGCTTCGCTGTAGCGGACGTAAGCGTGAGCGTGGAGCGCCGTCAGGTCGAGACCCGAATGGTCGGCCAGAATTTCACCGACTTCGGTGAGAGCACCGTGGAACGCGTCCACCACCGCGTAGACCTCCACCCGGTTGCAGGTGGAGACGATCATCGCTTCGGAGATGTGCGAGGACGCCAGAAGCTTGTCGATCAGCTTCGGACGATCGGTGTCGGTAACAGCTACTCGCTCGAGCACCGGGACGGGCGCAGTTCGATGCGAGACCCCGACAAGCAGAACACTCACGGCGCGATCACTGATCCGTTTCTTGTCGAACCTGCTCCGACCGGAGCGGGTGAACTGGTGGATGGAACTGACGAAGCGGATGCGGCGTGAGCCACGCGTACTCGCGGCGCGCTGGATGCCTGATCGGCATTGCGCGCACTGTTGAAGGAGAGAACCTGCATCTCGACGGCTAGATCGACGCGCCGCAGTTCCACGTGATCGGGAACGTCGAGGGCGATCGGCGAGAAACTCATGATGCAGCGCAGCCCGGCGCTGACGAATTGGTCGCACACGCCCTGCGCGGCCTCGTCCGGGGTGGAGATGACGCCGATGGTCGCGTTCAGTTCACGGCAGGCGACGGTCAGTTCCTCGGTGCTGCGCACGACGAGGTCGCCGACTCTGCTTCCGATTCGATCTGCGTCACTGTCGAAGAGTCCGACCATTTCGAAACCGCGGCGGCTGAATCCGCCGTAGCCGACCAGCGCCTTGCCGAGGTTTCCGACTCCGACGAGAACGACCTTGTGCCCACGATCGAGTCCGAGTGCGCGCTCGATGCGGATGCGGAGCCTGTTGACGTCGTACCCGACGCCGCGGACGCCGTTGGGTCCGAGGAACGACAGATCCTTACGCAATTTCGCTGACCCGACGCCTGACGCCTGGGCAAGTTCCTCGCTCGAGACGATGGAGGTACCCCGGTCCGACATCACTCCGAGGACCCGCAGGTATGCGGCCAAGCGCGTCACCGTAGCCTGGGGGATGACGCGATCCTGAGCGATCGAGTCGGTGACCGAGGCGCTGGCAGCGTCGGTGACAGAAGAGCCCGCAGCGCCGGTGACGCGCTGAGCCACAGGCTCATGCGTCTGGTGCGGTTCGGTCACGTCGCTGGCTCCTCGTCCGGTCGACACGACTGTCGACCTCCACGATGCTCCGGGGGAATGTTCACACCACGGTAACCGCTTGTGAACCCATGCACAAAGTTGCTCCAGACGGGTTCGATGTGCCGTTCACCTGCAAAGCGGCTCCGCGGACAACTTTGAGGGTTGCCTTACTTGCGTAAATCGTCGCGAAGGCGTTCTTCGTCAACTTCCCAATAGCCGTGCTCGCGTCCGTCGAGAAGAATGACCGGCAATCTGTCTCCGTACTCCGCTCTCAGCTCTGGATCCGTCGCGGCAGCATCGTCTACGTCGATGCACGTCAATTCCAGCTCGAACTCGGAACAGACCCGTCGTAGTACCTCCGCCGCGCCGACACAGGACGCGCATCCTGCGCGTGTCAACAGGGTTACTTCATGCGTAGCTGCAGTCATCGACGCACACCTTTCTTCAGCTGGGATGCCATCTACTTGATCGGTCGAGTGTGCCTCCAGAGCCCCACTCGATACCAAATCGGCGGAGAGGAACGTCACACACCACAGGGAAGGTCGCCATCCAACCCATCGGGCCTCATCGCGGAGGATAGGCTGACTCGAAGAGTTCTCTGCTCGAGAGTGCAACACGGGAGGTGCGGGTGCCTGCGCGATCACTACCGAACGGCTCCGGATTCGGATCAGGGCTGGCCGGGGTCATACTCCCCGGGCGTCGCCAGGTGAAGAATCCGCTGGGCCCGAGTGAGTCGGAAGTTCGAGCCAATCTCGCCGGCGAGGCGAGTGCTGATGCAGCTCTGGCGTTGCACGAAGCTGCCAACCCCACAGAACCCGAAACTGGCGAAGAGCCGCCGACCGTTCCGCGCGACCTCACGGCCGCCGCATTCTTCGACGTCGACAACACCATGGTGCAGGGTGCATCGATCATCCACTTCGCCCGTGGTCTCGCTGCTCGCAAGTATCTCAAGACCTCGGATCTGGTCGATTTCGCGTGGAAGCAGATCAAGTTCCGCGTTACCGGCAGAGAAAGTAGTGACGACGTCGCGGAAGGCCGCGAGAAGGCACTGTCCTTCGTGGCCGGTCGATCCACCGCCGAACTCGCCCGCCTCGGCGAGGAGATCTACGACGAGGTCATCGCCGACAAGATCTGGCCAGGCACGAGGGCGTTGGCCCAGATGCACCTCGACGCCGGACAACAGGTGTGGTTGGTGACGGCAACTCCAGTCGAACTGGCTCAGGTCATCGCCGAGAAACTGGGACTGACCGGCGCCTTGGGCACCGTCGCCGAGAGTGAGGACGGCGTCTTCACCGGCCGACTCGTCGGCGACATCCTGCACGGTATGGGCAAGGCGCACGCCGTGCGGACTTTGGCCGTACGTGAAGGACTCAATCTCAAGCGCTGTTCCGCATACTCCGACAGCCACAACGACGTACCGATGCTCTCGTTGGTGGGGACGCCCGTGGCGATCAATCCCGACGCAGATCTTCGTGAACTCGCGAAGAACCGTGGTTGGGAAGTTCGCGATTTCCGCACCGGACGCAAAGCAGCCAAGATCGGCGTACCGACGGCGCTGGTGCTCGGAGCGGTCGGCGGGGCGCTCGCGGCAATTCTTGCCAGGCGCAAAGAACAGAACGCCTGAGCGGGTTCGGTCCGGATCGCCTGGCGATCCGGACCGAATTCAGCCGAGAAAGACGTTGCGACGCTTGGCCAACAGCCGATACAGCGTCTGCTGAATAGTTTCTCGAACGTGGTCCGTGACCTCGAACAGGACCATCGGATCGTCGGCGGCACCGCTCTCGAAGGTATCGGTGACGATGGGTTTTCCGAACTCGATGTACCACTTCGACGGCAACGGAACCAGGCCGAGTGGCCCGAAGTGCGGAAACAGTGGTGTCACCGGGAAATACGGCAAACCGAGAACGCGTGCGAGCGTGGTCAGATCACCGATTTTGGGATAGATCTCCTCCGAACCCACGATCGAGCACGGAATGATCGGAACACCGGTACGCATTGCGGCTGACACGAAGCCACCGCGCCCGAACCGCTGCAACTTGTACCGCTCACTGAACGGTTTCCCGATGCCCTTGAATCCTTCGGGGAACACCGCCGCGACTTCACCGTCGTTGAGCAGACGCTCGGCGTCGGGGTTGCACGCCAACGTATGACCGGCCTTGCGCGCCAGACCGCCCACCACCGGCATCTCGAAAGCCATGTCCGCAGCCAACATTCGCAGTGGACGATGCGCCGGATGATGATCGTGCACTGCAACCGACGTCATCAGGCCGTCGAGCGGGATCACACCGGCGTGATTGGCAACCACAAGCGCTCCCCCGGTGAGGGGAATGTTCTCGATCCCACTGACCTCGACGCGGAACCACTTCTCGAATAACGGCCGCAACATCGGCATGACGACGTTGTCCGCGAAATGCGGGTCGAATCCGAACTCGTCGACCTCGTAGTCACCGGACACCCGGCGTCGGAAAAATTCTGCCGCCGAGGCGATCTGGTCGACGATCGCGGACCTGGCCGCATCGACGAACGTGTTCTCACCGCCATGGTCGGCCGCCGACGAAACTCCGGACGGATGCCGACGCTCACTTTGTTCACGGATGTCACGCTCCGTGCCGGTGACGGACTCACGCGAGCGAGAGGTTGCCGACTTTCCAGTGTGAGTTGCGCTGGACCTCAGGGGAATTACCTTTGCCACGTCAGTCACCCCTTCACCGCACTTCGTCCCGACAACGGCATGTGCATCACGTCTGCACTTGCTGCCGCATCGGCGGTGTCACCGCCGAGGATGGTGGTCAGCGCATTCTCTGCCCGATCGATCCACTCGGACTTGATGATCCGGCGGGTCTGCGTCGCACGCATGAAATCGTCGAGTGCCTGCATGGTGGTCCATCGCGGCTCGAACCCCAATTCGCTGCGCATGCGAGTGGTGTCGAGTCCGCAGCCGAACCGGAAGTACTCGAGTTGCTCGTCGGTGTACAACCTCATGGACGATCCCACCAACGCGCTCCCGACACTGCGGAACAGTGCGAGCGGCATCGGAACTTCGACCCTGCCTGCCCGGCGGATCGCCTGCGACATCATCACCACTCCGTCGCCGGCGATGTTGTACGTACCCGACGCGTGTCCGATGGTCGCCTTCTCCAACGCTGCGAGGGCATCCTCGACGTGGAGCAATTGCAGGCGCGCGTTGCGCCCGACGATGGTCGGCACTAGCGGGACGGTGACGTAGTGCCCGACAGTTGCCGTCAGCTGAGGTCCGATCAGCGGCGCCAACCGCAGAATCCCGACCGAGATGTCGGGACGCCGACGCCCCATCCCGCGGAGGTATCCCTCGATCTCGAGACTGTCGCGGGCATATCCGCCCGGCGGTCGGCGGCGCGCACTCATTTCTTCCGTGAACTGAGCGGGGTCCTTGGCACTGCACCCGTAGACGACCGAGGCCGAGCGCAGGATCACCTTGCGAACCATCGGAGCTTTCTGGCAGACCGCGAACAATTGCATGGCGCCGATGACGTTCATGTCCTTCATCGCGGCGCGACTGCCGGCTTTGGGGGCCTTCTGAAGTGTCGACGCATGCACGACGGTGTCGACCTCGGCGTTTCGGATCACTTTGCCGATCAGCGGATTGCGGATGTCTGCTCGCACGAATTCGGCGCGGCCCATTCTGCGCATCATGTCCTTGCTCGGACTGACGGCGTCGACGGCGATGACACGCTCGATCGACGGATTCTGCGCAAGCCTGGTAACCAGGTAACCGCCGAGGAATCTGCTCGCCCCGGTCACCAGTACGACGCGAGGCGCAGTGCCCCCTGAAGTGCTGTCACCTTCAACCACCAAGTACCCCCATATCCAGTAGAAACGCGCTCTGCCGAAGCGTCCCTCCCGCGATTTTCCCCCACTTTACGGGCAGAGGGGGTCCCGCGCTGACTACCCAAATTTCGGCCATTCAAGACAAACCGCCCAGCCAATGAGACGGCCCCCACATCTCTCCCCCCGAAATACATCGCCCTCCCCTGAAATACATCGATGCCCGCCACCCCGGAAGGGGTGGCGGGCATCGACAGGTATTGCTTATTTACCGAGTTTCCTGCGCTGTACTCGGGTACGACGAAGCAGCTTGCGGTGCTTCTTCTTCGACATGCGCTTGCGACGCTTCTTGATCACTGAACCCATAGCGGGTGTCCCTCACGTTCTTCTCTAGCGTTCCTGCGCACGCCGGTCACGTACGCCTGCGCCAAGCAATTGGCGCCTGGCCCTCGTTTTAACTAGCTCAGCGCCTTACGACACCAGCTTGCTGGTACGACAGTGACTCATCGTACCGGTGTGGAGTCACTCGGCATAAACCGAGCCTCGGCCGCAGCAACTGCTGTGCCCGCGACTCGGCTCACGCCGAGGTCATCCTCTTCGAACCGGCTGGTCAGCCGGCATCGAAGTACGAGGTTTCGAGGTAATCGTGTACTGCCTTCGCATGTACACGGAACGAACGGCCCACTCGTACAGCGGGCAATTCGCCACTGTGTACCAACCGGTACACAGTCATTTTCGACACCCTCATCAAAGTTGCTACCTCAGCAACAGTGAGGAATTGCGTGCCGGCCACTGCCGGCTTTCCGTCGTGGGACGAACCCATGGACGGCTTGTTTGCAGACACCATTAATCCACATACCTCCAGCACGACTCGCGCCGCCGGCTTCCCCTCCGGCGGAACAGACACGTACGTACTAAGTCGAGCTTAGCTGTACTGGTGGGGTTAAAGCGACGGGTGTGGCTAAACGGACGACTATTCCGCAGCTGCACCCATCGCGGCCGAGCGCGACTTGGCGGCATCCAAGGCATCGAAGAACGCCGTCCGCAAGCCGCCTGCTTCGAGCTGACGCAGTGCCGCAGCCGTCGTTCCGCCCGGTGACGTCACCGCGGCGCGAAGATCCGTCGCACTGTCGCCGGTGCGATCGAGCATCGCTGCGGAACCGACCATCGTCTGCACCACCAATTCGGTAGCGACCGGGCGCGTCAGGCCGAGACCGACTCCCGCGTCGATCATCGCTTCGGCAACCAAGAAGAAGTAGGCCGGCCCGGAACCCGAGACAGCCGTGACCGCGTCGATCTGCGATTCGGGAACTGTGACTACCTTGCCGACGCTGCCGAGGATGCCGCGTACAAGCTCGAGATGCTCGGCCTTGACGTGGCGTCCGGGTGACAGAACGCTCACGCCCTCCCCCACCAACATGGGGGTGTTCGGCATGACGCGGACGACCGGGAACCCTGCCGGCAGACGCGTTTCGAAGAACCCGGTGGGGATTCCCGCCGCGAGAGAAACGATCAACTGCTCGAGGTCACCGTCCAGATCGACCTTCGTCAACGCCGTGAGCGCTGATTCGACATCGTTGGGCTTGACCGCGATGACGATGACGTCTGCACCTTCCGCGGCGTCGGCGACCGAACTGACTCGGATGGAGTATTCGGCAATCAATTCGTCTGCGCGAGGCTGATACTGCTCGGCGACAACCAGATCCTTGATGGCGTGGCCGGCCTGCAACAGCCCGGAGATCAGCGCCTCGCCGATCTTGCCGCCACCGATAATCGCAATTCTTGTCATGAGACAAGCCTGCCACGACCGCAGCGGTCGACCTTAGCGGGGCATCATCGCCAGCTGACGACTCTGCACGACAACCGCTCCCGTCGAATCGAGAACGGCGTGATCCTCTTCGAACCACGTGCTGCCCAGCACATCCGAGCTTGCCCGCACACGAAGCCATCCCGGCGTCGGCAGTCGGCGCAGGTACGTCGTCAACTGCACTGTCGGCGCCCACCCGAACAAGCCGCGGTTCATTGTCACCGGCGCGCTGATGTCACCCGCCATGATGGCGAACAGCACAGCGGTATCGAGATCGTTCTCGTCCTCGGGTCGGGGGCGGACCCACATCCTGACCTCGGCCTCGCCTTGGCTCCCTGTGAGGAAGTGCGCCGAGGTGGTGTCGATTCGCATGTCACAGCCCTGCCCGACGTGCACGACCTGCGCCATCGGATGATCACCGATGACTGCCACCGCATTCTCCGGCGGTTCCGGTGACATGTCGTCGATCGACGAGGCTGTGACAAATGTCGGGTCGCCGTCGTCCGGGAATCCGAGCGTGACCGCCGCGCGAACGGCGCTGCGACCGGCCTGGCTCAATTCGACGTCGATCAACGCGACCTGGCGTCCCTGCTTGCGGACGGTCACTTCCAAGTCGACTTCACCGGGGTCGGGAGCGGACAGATAGTTGGCGCTCACGGCCAGCGGCTGCATGGTCAGAAGCGAGTCGATCTCGCCTGCGCCGTCTCGCAGGCATTGACGCGCGGCAGCAGCACACACCGCCATCATGGAGCCGCCGTGCACCTTCGGCCCGATGGTCCAGATCGGGTCGATCGTTGCGGTGTATCGCCCGTCGCCTAGCGAGGTGAGGCGATTGAGATCTTGAAAGGGGCTGGTGCTCATCGATTTTCCTGTTCGGTACTGTCTCGGCGTTGTGGGAAATGTCGTGCGGCAAGGTCTTGGTGCGTCAAGCGTCGCAAAGCGGTCAGGACGGGTTCGTACATGGCGGTGCCGAGGACTGCATAGCGAATGCCGTCCTCGGTCGAGCTGGTGGGCATCAGCTCGATTTCCACTTCGGCAATCCCTCGGATGTGCTCGCCGTAGGCGCGCAATCGCTCGTCCGAGAGGCTCAATCCGGCATCCTCGAGACCGATCAGTGCACGTTCGAGGTGAGCAACCGCCACGTACCTCGGCTCGTAGACCTGACCGAGAAACTCCAGAACTTTGCGAGCCCTGGGAAACTGTTGATCCGGCACCGGATCGACGTAGGGCGGTAGCTGCGCGATCGCGCGACCGAAAGTCTCGAATTCGGATCGCTCGTCGCTCTCCACCAGTTCGAGCACCGCGCGAATTCGTGGGATCGCGAGTCCCGCCCCGGCCAGGGCCCTGATCAACGCGAGTCGCTGGACGTGCTGTTCGCCGTACCTCGCTCCCGTTGCGCTGGTCGGCTCCCCCGGCATCAGCAGACTTTCACGGAGGTAGTACTTGATCGTGGCCAGAGCGACGCCGGACTGGGCGGCCAGTTCGGAAACCTTCACCGTTCCTCCATCCCTCGACTCACCCTGAGCGCCATTGGATAGTGATGCTATCCAATGGCTGCGGCACGCCAGTACAGAGGGCACGCGTTGCGCTAGGGTTGAACCTTCTTTGCGCACACCACCAGAAATTTCCGAACGGAGCGAACAGGCGGAATGACGGATTTGCAGTCGGAGGCTCAGCCCGACGAACAGTGGCGCATCGTCGAACCACTGACGCTGACTCCCCTGCTTACCGCCGCACTCGAGGTGTTCCACGAACTCGGCTACCACGGAGCTTCGGTTCGTGACATTGCCAAACGCGCCGGCGTCACCGTGCCGACGCTGTATTACCACCACGGCAACAAACAGGGCATCCTCGTCGCACTGATGGAACCGGGAATCGAGAACGTCACCGCGCGCGCGAGCGCTGCCGTCGACGCTGCCGGACCGTCGCCGACGACACAGTTCGGCAATCTCATCGAGGCCTGCGTCCTTCACATGACCAGTCGCTCCGACATTGCTTTCCTCGATTCCGAACTCCGATACCTCGAGGACACAGAACGAAAGAGCTACGCGGCCAAGCGAAAGAAGCTCGAGAACCTACTCGTCGATGTACTGACTGCAGGCGTCGAGAGCGGTGAGTTCACGGTCGCGGACATCACGGGTACCGGCCGCGCATTGCTGGGCATGTGCCAGTCCGTCGTGCTCTGGTATCGACTCGACGGACCGCAGACTCCACGCGAAGTCAGTGTCCTCTACCGCGAAATAGCCCTGAAAGCCGTCGGCGTCGCCTCGTGACGTCCGAACCACTGTCATGCCCGAAACACCGTCATGTCCGATTAGCCCTTGACTGACGAACGTCACACATCCCGGCTGACGCCGAAACCGGGACGCGCCCACGGTCACGGGTCCACACTGAGAAGCAGAGATGCGCGGGGTGATCCGCAGACCGAGGGAGTTCTTGACGTATGGCCAACAGCAATCCATTTGTTCCTCCTAGCGCGGTCGACGTCGACCTTTCCGCGGTCGCCTGGGGGGCGAACCGCACGATGTCCGACTTCGAGACTGGAATGTGGCGGATGGAAGAGGCGCAGCCACAACTGCGCTCACCGATCGTTGCGGTAGAGGTTCTCGATCGTGCCCCGGACTGGGACCGTCTGCTCGACGCAGTCGAGTGGGCATCGCACGTGGTTCCGCGCATTCGTATGCGGGCAGTGGAACCGGCGATGCAATTGGGCAATCCGGTGTGGTCCGTCGATCCGGAATTCGACATCGGCTATCACCTACGACGCGTTCGCTTGCCTGCACCCGCGGATTTCGATCACGCGCTGCGCATGTGTCGGCACCTTGCCACCGAACCCTTCGACAAGGCACGGCCACCGTGGAGCGCGCTGCTCATCGAAGGTCTCGACGACGGTCGCGCCGTGTTCGTGGTCAAGACTCACCACTCGATCACCGACGGCATGGGCGGCATCCAGATGATGACGCTCCTGCACAGCAGGCGCCCGGATCCCACCCCGAACAAGCCCGACCGCACGCCGCCCGCGCCTGAGCACCTGTCTTCGGTAGGCGCCTTCGGCGAGGAGGTCGTCAGCGAGATCCGGCGGGCGCCCTCGCGGATCGCCAAGCTGGTCCGTGGCGCCACCAATATTGCGACCACGGCGATCTCGAGTCCGATCACGACGGCTTCCGAGGTCCTCGGGTACGCCAATTCACTCCGCAAGATCGTCACTCCCCCAGCTCGTTCCGGTTCCCCGCTGCTCCACGATCGCGGTCTCGGACGATGGTTCGGAACTCTCGAAGTGAGTGTCCCCGAACTCAAGGCCGGCGCGAAAGCTGCCGGCGGTTCACTCAACGACGCGTACGTTGCTGCCCTGCTCGGCGGGTTCCGTCGCTACCACGAATCGTTCGGACAATCCGTCGACAGCATTCCGATGGGCATGCCGATCAGTATGCGTACCGGCGCGGATGCCAACGGCGGCAACCGGTTTGCAGCAGTCCGCTTCAACGGCCCGGTCGCCGAGACCGATCCGGCCAAACGCATCAGGCAGGTACGAGAAATCGTCCTGGGTCTGCGTGAGGAACCGGCGTTGGACGCTCTCGACGTCGCTGCCCCGATCCTCGCCCGCCTACCAAATTATCTACTCGCGAACTGGTATCTCTCCCAGTCGACTGGACTGGATCTGCAGGCGAGCAATGTCGCAGGCGTACCGGTGCCGGTGTATCTCGCCGGCGCGAAGATCGAGCGGATGTTCCCGTTCGGCCCGGCGCCCGGTTGCGCGGCAATGGCAACACTGGTCTCCCATGTCGGAATGTGCTGTATCGGAATCAATCTGGACACCGCTGCGATCACGAAGCCCGCCTTGCTGATGCAGTGCTTGCAGGAGAGCCTGGACGAGATCGTGGCTCTCGGCGTTCCAACGGAAGGTGCGTGAGTCATGAGTGAAAACACGACCAACCCGCGCGTGTACCTCACCGAAACCATGACAGAGGCCGAAGCCGGCGTGCTGCGAAAGTGGCTTGCCGACAAGGCAACCGCATCCGAAACGCGGCCGGTCACCATCAATATCACCGACAAGACCCTGGCAGAACTGGCGGCGCGGACCGACGACCCGATGCTCGCGCCGCTTCGCGTTGTGTGGATTCCGGACAACCACACCAAACACAACGTCGCGGTGCGGCTGCGCGATGCACTGGCACCACGCGATCCCCTCCACCCCGGACGCGGCGCGCAGCGCAGAACCCTGCGCACCGACCCGTCACGGTGCCAAGTCATCGAAGGCGAACCCGCGCCACTGAGCGATCTCGAGCGTCGACTCGAAAAGAGCGGTGGCGGTTCGCTACCCGAGTTCATCCGTCGTCAGGCCGCGCTGGCGCTCGAGCGCGCCGAGTTGGGCCTTCTGGGTGGCCAGTACAAGGTGTCGCGGTTCGTCGTCGACGAGATCACCGACACCCGCCGGTTCGCCACCGAGGTCATGGCTTTGGCCGACCGCTTGAACATCGCCGTCGCCGACGTCGATCGCCGTGCGCGTGAAGCTCTCGAAGAAATGGTTGCCACCCAAAGTCGCCAGGCCATCGCGGTGTGGGATCGCCTGGGCCGCTACTTCGCTCGCGCGTACAAACTCGACGTGGACACGAGCCGCTTCGAGGAGCTCCGTGAGCTGAACAAGGAACACTCACTGGTCTTCCTCCCCAGTCACCGTTCGTATCTCGATCCCCTCGTCCTGCGTCCGGCGTTGATCGCGAACGGCTTGCCGCTCAATCACGTCATGGGCGGTCTCAACATCAGCTTCTGGCCCATGGGATCGATCCTCAAGCGCAGCGGCACTGTTTTCATTCGTCGAAGCATCGGCAACGACGAGGTCTACAAGTGGTCGATGCACGAGTACATGCGCTATCTCCTGACCAAGCGCTTCAATCTGGAGTGGTACATCGAAGGTGGACGCGGGCGCACCGGGAAACTGCGCCCGCCGCGCTTCGGTCTCCTGACCTACCTGACCAAGGCATTTCAGGTAAGCGGCGCATCCGACGTGTACCTCGTTCCGGTCGCGCTGAGCTACGACCAGCTCTACGAAGTCGGCGCAATGGCTGCCGAGGCTCTCGGCGCCGAGAAGACACCGGAAGGCCTGCGCTGGATGGTGGGTTACGTACGCGCACAGGGGAAACGCAACGGCGTCGCGCACGTGACCATCGGTCGACCACTCTCACTCGCGGACGCACTCAGCCAAGAAACCGACCAGCGTCTCGCCATTCAGAAGGCCGGAATCGAGGTGTGTCACCGAATCAACGAGGTCACACCGGTGACCGTGTCGTCGCTGGCGATGTTGGCGTTCCTCGGAATCGAGGACCGGGCATTGACCGTTCGTGAACTCACGGCGATTCTCACGCCGCTGTTCGGGTACATCACCGCGCGCGATCTTCCGATCGCCGGCGACGTCGAACTGTCCGATCCGCATGTCATCGAGAAGGCATTGCAGACACACGTCGATTCCAATGTGCTCGAGCGTTTCGATCGCGGTGGCGAGCAAGTCTTCTACCTCGGCAAGGACCAGCATCTTGTCGCTGCCTTCTACCGCAACAACACAATTCACTTTCTCGTCGTGCGTGCCATCACCGAACTCGTACTCCAGGCAGCCGTCGAAGAACGGTTCCAGGATCCCATCGGGGACGGTTGGGCCGAGGCCAAGCGCATCCGTGATCTGTTGAAGTTCGAGTTCTTCTTCAGCGATCGGGACACCTTCGAGCAGGAGATGCGGACCGAACTGACCCTGATCGACCCCGAGTGGGAAACCGCCATGGCAGACGACAAACGAACCGAGCACATGATCGAGACGGTCCGGCCGTACCTCGCGCACCGTGTGCTGCAACCGTTTCTCGAGGCGTACCAGGTTGTCGCCGATCAGCTTGTGCTCGAACCGATTTCGACGTCATTCGACGAGAAGTCCTTCATCAGCAACTGCATCGATGTCGCACATCAGCGTCGCCTACGGCAGCAGATCGCCAGCAATGAATCTGTCTCCGGTGAATTGTTCGCCACTGCACTGAATTTGGCGCGCAACCGCAACTTGATCGAAGTCGACGACGACGGAGTCCGGGCCCGGCGCCTGGCATTTGCCGCGGAGATCAAGGTTCAGGTCGAGCGTCTGCGCCACCTTCGAGCACTCGCGCATGCACGGCTCGATCAGGTGGCCATGCCGGTGCCCGACGCCGCTGCAGTAGTAACCGTTCCAGAAGCAAACCGAGCGCCCGCCGAGAACGAGGAAGTAGGACTGTGACCGGACTCGAGCGTCTGCACTCCGCCATCGAAGCCGCGCCTCCCGGGCCCGGAACGATCGCCGCCTTCGACCTCGACGGCACCTTGATCAGTGGATATTCGGCCAGTGTCGTCTACCGAGACCGCCTGCGACGCTTGGATATCAGCGTCGGCGAATTGTTGCGCACCACCGGCGCCGCGATCGACACCCAGTTCCGTGGGGCCGATGTCGGAGCATTGATGGACATCGGCGTCCGTGCCCTGGGCGGACGTACCGTCGACGAACTGAACGACTGGGGGCGACGGCTGTTCAAGCAGGAGATCGCCGCGATGATCTACCCGGAAGCCCGTGGACTACTGGCGGCGCACCGACGCGCCGGCCACACGATCGTGATGGCCACGTCGGCGACTCCGTTCCAGGCCAAGTACGTCGCCGAAGATCTCGACATCGAAGACGTGCTGTGCACCGAACCCGAAGTCGTCGACGGAATGCTGACCGGCGAACTGTCCTCACCCGCTCTGTGGGGTCCGGCCAAAGCCAATGCCCTTGCGGGATATGCCGAGAAGATGGGCGCAGACTTGAAGAACGCGTTTGCGTACTCCAACGGTGTCGAAGATGTTTTCATGCTCGAGGCCGTCGGGCGACCTGTCGCATTGAATCCCGATCGTGGTCTGGCCAAGATCGCGTTGCGCAATCACTGGCCTTCGGTCAGCCTGCGTAAACCGCAACGAGGCGCAACGCCGATCTCCACGATCCGAACGGCAACGGCCATGGGTGCGCTGGCGGCAACCGCCGCCCTCGGCGCGTCGGCGGGCATCGTCACCGGCAACCGACAACTGGGCGCGAACCTCGTCGGAACGTACGGCCCCGACATCTCGCTCTCGCTGCTCGGCATCGACGTCGAGATCGACGGCGAGCACAACGTGTGGGATCACCGCCCGGCGGTGTTCATGTTCAATCATCAGAGTTCCCTGGACATGTTGGTTCTCGGCACCGTCATCAAGCGTGACGTGACCGGTGTCGCGAAGAAGGAGGCGGCAAGCGATCCGCGGTTCATGCCGGTCGGCGCATTGCTCGACGTCGCCTACATCGACCGCACCGACACCACAAAAGCGAAGGCTGCATTACAACCGGCGGTCGACAAGTTGAAGAACGGTGTCTCGATAGTCATCGCTCCGGAGGGCACCCGATCTCCGACGCCACGCCTGGGCCCTTTCAAGAAGGGTGGATTCCACTTGGCGATCCAGGCCGGTGTGCCGATCGTGCCCGTGGTGATTCACAACGCGGGCGAAAGGATGTGGCGCAATTCGCTTGTCGCCCATCCGGGCCCGGTCTACGTCTCGGTGCTCGATCCCATCTCGACCGAAGGCTGGGAGACGAAGGACCTCGACGCGCACGTCGAGACGGTGCGCGCGCAGTTCGAAGCTGCGCTACTTGCCGGCCATCGCTGAACGTGCCAGGTGCTCGCGTGCAAACGCGAGCGCCTGCGCCAGCATCGACGACCGCTCCCGCCGGGTGCGCGCGTTCTGAGTGTTGATCTCGATGACGGCCTGGCCGCTGAATTCGCTCGCGGCCAACTGCTGACACAACTCCGCGCACGGCTGTGAACCATGCCCCGGGATCAAGTGCTCGTCCATCGACGCCCCGCGACCGTCGGCCAGGTGCAGATGCTCGAGTCCCCTGCCCATACGGGAGGCCAACTCCAAGGCATCCATGCCCGCCGTCGCGGTGTGCGACAGGTCGAGTGTGTAGTGAGCGTGATCGGAATCGGTCGGGTCGTACGACGGACTGAACGCAGACAGCGCCGCGCCCGGACCGCCACGTTTACGCAGACGCTCCGCAGACTTGTCCTTGCCGCCGAAGAAGCTGTCGGCACGCATGGGGAACATGTTCTCCACCGCCACCACGACGCTGCTCTTCGATTCGAGGTCTACAACTTGTTCGGCGAATCCTTCGGCGTATTTACGCTGCCACCGGAACGGTGGGTGCACGACCACCGTCGTCGCACCCAAGGTTTCGGCGGCGCGAACCGAACGCTCGAGCTTCTCGACCGGATCTGAACCCCACACGCGCTGCGAAATCAGCAGACACGGCGCATGCACAGCCTGCACCGGGATCGCATATTTGCGAACGAGGGCAGCAACAGCACCGACGTCCTGGCTGACGGATTCGGCCCACACCATCAGTTCGACACCGTCGTATCCGAGATCGGCGGCGTAACGAAATGCCGCTTCCGTGTTCTCCGGATACACCGAAGCCGTCGACAAGCCGACGGCTATCGGCCGACGAATCATGCGCTGCGATCCCCCGATCATCGTCCGATCAACCCGAAGTCAACAAGAACGCCAATGGACCGAGCGTCACGATCATGCCGACGACCACCGCGATCACAAAACTTGTGATGTCGTCCGTCTTGCGCAGAACCCGCACGACGGCCACCAAGCCGACGATCACGATCAGCGCGAGCACCAACGCCACCCACGGCAGCATGTCCCACAGCTTCTCGAAGCCCTTGAACATCGCGCCGCCGACGATCAGTGCAACAACGACCTGACCGGCAAGCACTGCCCATTCACGGATCGAGTTACGTTCGCCGGCCTCTTCCCTTGCCGGTTCGGCTTCGACATCAGTCTCGGGCCCAGCGACGGCAGTGGACTTTTTCGAACTGTCAGCGACTGCCGGCGCCTTGACCAGATCGACCACGGCGGTCGATTCGGCCTCGCTGGAATCCGCGTCTGCGATCTTGTCGATCAGTTCGGTGCTGTCGTCCGGAGCGGCCGGAGCAGGAGCAGGTGTCTGGGCGACGGGAGTGGGGACACGCGGCGGCAGGATCGGCGGACGCAACGACGGCGATTGGGTTGCGGCACGCTCCTGACGCATCAGGTCGCCTGCCAGGGTCTGACCTGACAGCAGTGCTGGTTCCTGCGTTACCTGCGTCGGCGACGAGGAGTTGAGCGGTGCCCGGCTCACCCACTGTCCTGGCGAGGACTTCGAGGTCTGTCCTGGCGAGGACTTCGAAGTCTGTCCAGGCGAAGGTGTGGAAGTCGGCTTCGGAGTGGTGACCGGCCGATCGACAACCGGCTTCGACTCGGCCTTGGGTGCCTGCGGCTCGTCATCGTCGTCGTCATCGAACGAGACGGCGAAGGCGGCGGTGCGGTCGGCGGGAACCTTCGGTGCCGGCGCGGTGGGCTTTGCGGTTTCCGCAACAGCCTCGGCCGGCGCAGAAGGTGCAGCGGTTTCAGGTGCTGCGGTTGCCGGCTCGGACGCTGCTGGTTCAGCCGACTCGGGCTCGGCGGCCGCGCGCGATCCCGACTGGCGAACGATCGGGATCTCACCCGTCAGTTCGGCGACGGAGATGCCACCGGCTACGCCGCGCCGGCGTCGTCCACCTCGGGATTCGACGCTCTGACCGTTCCGCTTGAGCAGTTCCGCTACGGAAATCTGCTGACTGTCTTCGGTCATCAAGCACTCACCACCAATTCACCGCCCATTTCTGTGTCGAGCTTTCGCAGAATCAGACCCTCACGCAGTGCCCAGGGACAAATTTCCAGTTCGTCCACTCCGAGCGCCCGCATGGTTGCCTCTGCGATGAGCGCGCCGGCCACAATCTGCTGTGACCGATCCGAGCTCACTCCTTCCAATTCTGCACGGTCCGCTGCCGTCATCCTGGATATGAAGGCTATGAGTTGCCTGAGTCCGCTGGAAGTCAGGGTCCGTTTTGCCCGGGGGCCTGCGGCAGAGGGGGCCGCGCCGGTGAGCCGAGCCAACGATCTGAAGGTCTTCGACGTCCCGACCGTGCGGTCCCAGTCGCCTGCGGCACGCAGTTCCTTGGCTGGTCCGACCAACTCCGCGTCGAGCCAGTCGCGCAGGACAGCGACCCGGCGCTTGCCCGGCGGATCGGCCTGGAGCCAGTCGCGCGTCAATCGTCCTGCACCGAGTTGCAGTGAGAAGGCGACATCCGGATCCTCGTCACCACCTGCGGTGAGTTCGAGCGAGCCGCCGCCGATGTCCAGGTTCAGGATGCGCCCCGCGCTCCAGCCGTACCAGCGGCGCACGGCCAGAAAGGTCAAGCGGGCTTCGTCGACCCCGGAGAGAACCTCGAGATTGACTCCGGTCTCCGCGCGAACGCGGGCGAGCACGGCTTCGGAATTGTTGGCGTCACGGACGGCGGAAGTGGCAAAAGCCATCATTTCCTCGCAACCGGACGTCGTGGCGATACCGGCGAATTCGGAGACCGTCGACACCAACCGATCGGCTCCTGACGAGGTGATATCGCCGCTCTCGTCGGTGTTCTCTGCCAGCCTCAACGTGGACTTGGTCGAGCTCATGGGTGTTGGGTGGCCGCCCCGATGGGCGTCCACAACCAATAGATGGACGGTATTGCTTCCGACGTCGAGTACCCCTAGTCGCACATCGCCACGTTACTGGGTCTACGGTCGGCCCTTGTGACAGCAGGTAACCCAGACCGGTCCCACAAGATGACTCCGAGCCCCGAGGTCGATCTCGATTTCCCGCGCGAATGGGTCGAATTTGTCGATCCGGAGAACTCCGAACACCTCATTTCCGCTGATATGACGTGGCTGCTCTCGCATTGGACCTGCGTGTTCGGCACGCCGGCATGTCAGGGCATCATCGGCGACCGCCCGGACGACGGCTGCTGCTCGCACGGCGCTTTCCTCTCCGATCAGGAGGATCAGGACAAGCTCGATGCGTCAGTGAAAATGCTCACAGCCGAAGACTGGCAGTTCATGGAAAAGGGTCTCGGCAAGAAGGGCTACGTCGAAGAAGACGACCTCGAGGACGAGCCCGCACTACGCACCCGCCGCTACAAAGGCGCGTGCATCTTCCTGAACCGGCCGGGTTTTGCCGGCGGCGAAGGCTGCGCTCTGCATTCCATGGCGCTCAAGAAAGGCATCGAGCCGCTCGAGGTCAAACCGGACGTGTGCTGGCAGCTACCCATCCGCCGCACCCAGGACTGGGTCGACCGGCCGGACGGCGTCCAGATCCTCAAGACCACGATCACCGAGTACGACCGCCGGGGCTGGGGTGAGGGCGGCGACGACCTCGCCTGGTACTGCTCCGGTTCCCCCGACGCTCATGTCGGGGAGCGGCAAGTCTGGCAGTCCTACGGGCCGGAACTGACGGAGCTTCTCGGAAAGCGCGCGTACGACGAGCTGGCTCGCCTCTGCAGGCGTCGCGCCGGCCTCGGCCTCATAGCAGTCCACCCGGCGACCACGATCGCTCAGAACAAAGCTCAGAGCTGACTCCACGTAAACCAAAAGATTTCAGCCGCTCACACGATCGTGTGAGCGGCTGAAATCTTTCTCGACGAAGTTCGATCACGCTTCGAGCTTGTAGCCCAACCCGCGGACGGTGACCAGATGTTCCGGCTTGGCCGGATCCGATTCGATCTTCGAACGCAACCGCTTCACGTGTACGTCAAGGGTTTTGGTGTCACCGACGTAGTCGGCTCCCCAGACGCGGTCGATCAACTGTCCGCGGGTCAGCACCCGGCCGGAGTTGCGGAGCAGGTACTCGAGGAGGTCGAACTCCTTGAGTGGCAACGTCACCGGGTTACCGGCGACCTGCACGACGTGACGCTCGACGTCCATCCGTACCGGTCCGGCCTCGAGCACGCCGTTGTCGGAGGCGAGGTCTGCCTCGTTCTCCACTCCGCGGCGCAGCACCGCACGGATGCGGGCGATCAGCTCGCGCGCCGAATACGGTTTGGTCACATAGTCGTCCGCACCGAGTTCCAGGCCGACGACCTTGTCGATCTCACTGTCGCGCGCCGTCACCATGATGACGGGAACGCCGGAGCGCGATCGCAGCGCCTTGCAGACGTCCGTGCCACTCATGCCGGGCAGCATGAGGTCGAGCAGGACGATGTCCGCTCCGGAGCGATCGAATTCCGCCAACGCCGACGGTCCGTCGTTGACGATGGTGGTCTCGAAGCCTTCCTTGCGGAGCAGGAACGCCAGCGGGTCCGCCAAGGACTCCTCGTCCTCCACGATCAGCACACTCGTCATCGTTTGGCCTCCATGCCGTTTTCTCTACTGCCTTGTTCTCGTCTGCCGATCCGCGTGGAACCGGCGGTTCCCGCGTCGTCAGAGTCGATGTCGTCGTCCGACTCCACGTGTGCCGGTATCTGCAACGTGAAGGTAGACCCCGTTCCCGGTTTGCTCCACAGTTCGATGGAGCCGTTGTGATTGGCCGCGACGTGTTTGACGATCGCCAGCCCCAGACCAGTTCCACCGGTCTGCCGTGACCGCGCCTTGTCCACGCGGAAGAATCTCTCGAACACTCGCTCCTGATCCGCTTTCGCGATGCCCTCTCCCCGGTCGGTGACCGCGATCGCGACATTGTCGCCGCGCACCGACCGACTGACGGACACCGGAGAACCCTTGGGCGAGTAGGCAATAGCGTTCTCGATGAGGTTGGACAGTGCTGTCACGAGGAGGGTCTGATCCCCGAGCACTTCCAACCCGCTCGGATGGTCCGTGGTGACGGTGATCCCGGCGGCCTCGGCCGACAGATTCGACCGCGACAGCGCCTCGGACACCACCGTGTCGACGTCGACCACGTCGAGATCCGGCAGCTTCTCGGCACCTTGCAGACGCGAGAGAGCAATCAACTCGGTGACCATCTTGCCCAGACGAATCGACTCACCGAGCACCCGTTCGCCGAAGTGGCGCACCGACTCCGGATCGTCAGCAGATTCGAGCAGTGCCTCCGCGAGCAAACTCATCGCGCCGACCGGAGTCTTCAGTTCGTGGCTGACGTTCGCGACAAAATCGCGTCGTGTCGCCTCCATGCGGACCTGCTCGGAATCGTCGTCGGCGAACAGGACCACGAAGTTGCGGTCGTCCTTGCTGAGCAGCCGAGCGGTGCCACGAACTGCAATCTTGTCGCGGCCGCGCTGCGCGGTCTGCGCCGTCAGATCCACCTCGACGGTCTGACCTGTCCGCAGGACTTCCTGCGCTGCCCGCCACGCTCGCTCGTCGACCAGACGATTCTTGACCAGGCCGAGTTCTTCGGCGCGAGGGTTGAAGAGAACGACGTCGTGGAAACCGTCGACGACGGCGATGCCGCTTTCCGATGCCAGCACGATGAGGTCGAGGACCTGGGACATCGTGAGCCCGGTCTGTTCGTCGGAGCGCTGACTCTGGCGCGACGACAGCCTCGGCACCAGCACCCCGCCGACGAGGTAGCCGACCAAGCCGGCGACCACGACCAGCAGCACTGCAATCACGACACTCACGGCGCAATCGTACGTTCGCGCGAAGTGTCGGTTGCGGCGGGTTCGGACGTTCCCGCCCGCGTAATCCGCCAGGTGGACGGCGTTGGTTCGTCGTTCACCTGTTGTTGGCCGAGGCCCCCCGAAAACACTGTTCGGGGGGCCTCGACGCACATCATCGGGTTGCTACTTTCCGCCCTGATTCGCCACCGCGGCGGCGCCGGCAGCGGCGGCCTCCGGATCCAGGTAGGTGCCACCCGGGTTGAGGGGCAACAGGTTCTCGTCGAGGTCGTAGCGCAGCGGGATGCCGGTCGGAATGTTCAGGCCCGCGATGTCCTCGTCCGAGATGCCGTCGAGGTGCTTGACCAATGCACGCAGCGAGTTGCCGTGCGCGGTGACCAGCACGTTCCGGCCGGCGAGCAGCTCCTGCGAAATGGTGTCCTCCCAGTACGGGATCAGGCGCTCGAC
Organism: Rhodococcus sp. IEGM 1409; assembly: GCF_030056735.1. Lineage (GTDB taxonomy): Bacteria > Actinomycetota > Actinomycetes > Mycobacteriales > Mycobacteriaceae > Rhodococcus_F. The sequence continues at coordinate 71,626 of NZ_JASHKN010000005.1, read as the reverse complement.
GACGTCGAGCAGGCACTCGGTCAAGGGAACCTCGTCGAGGTTCGCGTACCGGGGATCCGTGTCCTGGCTGTACTCACTGCCGGCTTCGATGGCGGGCGGCGGGGTGTCGTAGCTACGACGCCAGAGCATGAACTGCTCGTTTCCGTACTCTTCCTTGGTCTGAGCCTTGTTCTTGCCCTGCAGAGCGCCGTAGTGGCGCTCGTTGAGGCGCCAGTCGCGAACTACCGGGATCCAGTGGCGATCGGCGGCGTCGAGTGCGAGGTTGGCGGTGCTGATCGCGCGGCGCAGGAGAGACGTGTAGAGAACGTCGGGCAACAGGTTGTGCTCGGCGAGCAGTTCGCCGGCGCGCTTGCCTTCGGCCATGCCCTTGTCTGTCAGGTGTACGTCCACCCAGCCGGTGAACAGATTGAGTGCATTCCATTCGCTCTCGCCGTGGCGGAGCAGGACCAGGGTTCCGATACTCATGGCGTTCATCCTGGCACGAGTACCGGAACCCTTCTTGATCAACCCTGTCTGGAAATCAGCTCGAGGCTACTTCCGCAGTTCGCAGATCCTTGCGGAGGATCTTTCCGGCCGCAGATTTCGGCACGGTGCTGATGAACGAAACCTGGCGGACCTTCTTGTGCGGCGAGACGCGCTCGGCGACAAACGAGATCACGTCGGCTTCGGTCAACTCGGCGCCGTTCTGGAGCACGACGAATGCCTTCGGAACCTCTTCGCCTTCGGCGTCGAGCACACCGATCACAGCGGCGTCGGCGATCTGCGGATGCGTCAGCAGCAGAGCCTCGAGTTCGGCCGGGGGAACCTGGTAACCCTTGTACTTGATCAGTTCCTTGAGGCGATCGACGATCTTGACGACACCGTCGCCGTCGACGGTCGCGATGTCTCCGGTGTGCAGGTAACCGTCGTCGTCGAGGGTGTCCTTGGTGGCCTGGTCGTTGCCGAGGTAACCCAGCATGATGTTCGGACCCTTGCACCACAGTTCGCCAGGCTCGCTGACGCCGTCCGAGCCGAGCGCGGGGTACGCGACCTCTTCGCCCGTTCCCGGGTCGACGAGCTTGCATTCCATGTTGGCGATGGTGGGACCGCAGGTGTCGAGTGCAATGTCGTCACGATCGAACGGGATCGCGTGCGAGACGGGACTCATCTCGGACATGCCGTAGCCCTGGCGGACGTGGCAGTTCAAACGGTCTGCGACGGCCTTGCCGAGCGCCGCGTCGAGCGGGGCCGCACCGGAGAAGATGGTGTGCACGCTCGAGAGGTCGTACTGGTCGACCAGCGGGTGCTTGGCCAGCGCGACGGCAACCGGCGGCGCGACGAAGATGTACGTCGACTTCTGCTCGGCGACGATCCGCAAGAACTCGACGAGATCGAACTTCGGCATCGTGATGAGGCTCGCGCGGCGATACAGCGCGGCGTTGAGCAGCACCGTCATGCCGTAGATGTGGAAGAACGGCAGGACCGCGAGGATCTTGTCGTCGGTCTCGATCCCCATCCGCGGGATGATCTGGCAGACGTTGGCCACGAGATTGCGATGGGTGAGCATGACGCCCTTGGGCCGGCCGGTGGTGCCCGACGAGTACGGCAGCACCGCGAGCTGGGTGGCCGGGTCGAAGGAGACCTCGGGCGCCGCAGCGCCCTCACCGAGCAGATCTCGCAGCGACAGGTGGCCTTCGGCGCCGTCGAGCACGAACACGTTCTCAGCAGGGATGCCGACCTGATCGGCGGCTGCCTTGGCCTGCGGCAGCAACGGCGAGACGGTGAAGAGGAACTTGGCCTTGGAATCGGTGAGCTGCTTGGCGATGTCCTCGGCGGTGTAGAGAGCGTTGATCGTGGTCGCGACACCGCCGGCACGAAGGATGCCGTGGAAGACGGAACCGAAGGCCGGGACGTTGGGCGAATGCAACCCGACCACGTCTCCGACTGCGAGTCCACGCGCAGCGAGAGCGCCCGCAACGCCGTTGATCTGTGCGATCAGCGAAGCGTATGTGGTGACCGCGCCAGAACTGCCTTCGACGAATGCCGTCTTGTCGAGGTCTGCGGGGTCGGTGTTTCCGAACAGGAAGTCGTAGACGCTGAGGTTGGGGATTTCAACGTCGGGGAACGGACTCTTGAAGCTCACTGTGCTCCTCGAAAAGTTGCGCGGCAGGGTGGTGTGACCAACTTACTGTGACTCACAGGAACAGTATTATTCCGTGACTGCAGTCACAAGTAAAGGCCACTTTACGTGACACATCAGCGATGTGTCTCACCCCGCTCGGTCAGCTTTGCGCGGGCTCCTCCTCGATGAGGTGCTTGAACGGTTCGAGGTTCGCCAGCGACTCACCTCGCGACACCCGCCACGCCCACTCCCGCTTGATCGACGAAGAGAAACCGAGTTCGAGGATGACGTTGAAATCGCCGTCGGCGGCTTCGAGAACCTGACCGAGCACTCGATCGAGTTCATCGCCGCTCACGGCATGCTCGGCGATCTTGCCGACCAGGTAGATGTCCCCGACCTTGTCGAGTGTGTACGCCACCCCGTACAGACGACGGTTGCGCTTGAGCAGGAACTTGTAGACGCCTTCGAAGTTCTCGTCCACTTTGCGGCACACGAAGGCCTCGACCCGCACGCCGTGATTACCGACGGTGAGCAGAGTCGACGTCTTGAGTTTGTGCTCGCCGGGAAGTTCGACGATGAAATGCGCGTCGTCTTTTCTGGTGAATTCGAGTTCGCGCTCGGTGAGCGCCTGCTCGATGATGTCCGAAATGCTGCTCATGTACGCACTCCCCCGGTCCGGCGCAGACGCCACAGACCCCGCGCGCGGCGGGGCGAGAAGTCGCTGGGACCGGTTCCGTTGTTGTAGTTGACTGCGGCTTTGCGATAGCTCTCGAGCAAACCGTCCGCGGTGTGTTCCCACGAGAAATTCTCGGCGTGACGCGGTGCCTGCGCGGCGAGTTCGGCCAAGCGCGTCGGCGTTGCCACCAAAGATTCGAGGGCGCCGGCCCAGTCTTCGGTGCGGTGTCCTTGAACCAGCAATCCAGTCTCACCGTTGCGTACAGCCACTCCCAGTCCGCCGACGTCGGCGGCGATCACCGGGGTTCCGCAGGCTTGAGCTTCGATGGCGACCAACCCGAAGGACTCCGAATAGCTCGGCACCGCAACCAGATCCGAGGCACGGTAGACATCGGCGAGACGCTCCGGTGCCTGCGGCGGCAAGAACGTCACTTGCGCCGTGATGCCGAGTGAACGTGCCAGTTCGATCAACACGTCCGGCCGCGCGAGGCCGGTTCCGGAAGGCCCACCGACAACAAGGATGCGCAGGGGCAAACCGGGCCGGCGGCTGATCACTTCGGCTGCAGCACGCAGCAGAACGTCCGGCGCCTTGAGCGGTTGAATGCGGCCGACGAATGTCACGACCACTTCGCTGGGGTTCAATCCCAACAACGCGCGGGCAGCATCGCGGTCACCTGGTCGATAGCGGGTCAGATCGGCGCCCGGAGCAACAACGTCGATACGCGTGGGATCCGCGCCGTACAACTCGTGCAGCGCTTTGGCTTCGTCGGTGGTGTTGGCGACCAACCGATCGGATTCGGCGACAACTTGCTGCTCGCCGATCTGCCGCGCTGCGGGCTCCGGGGTGTCCCCCTCGGCCAGCGAAAGATTCTTCACTGCCGCCAGGGTGTGGGCGGTATGGACGAGGGGCACGCCCCAACGGTCGCGGGCCAGCCAGCCGACCTGCCCGGACAACCAGTAGTGCGAGTGAATCAGGCTGTAGTACCCGGGTTCGCGGCGCGCTTCCTCCCGCAGAACTCCCGCGACGAAGGCACACAGTTGAGTCGGCAGATCTGCCTTGTCCAGTCCTTCGAAGGGGCCGGCTGCGATGTTGCGAACCCGCACCCCGGGAGCGGCGTCCACGACGGGAGCGTCCGCGGAAGACGTCGCGCGGGTGAATATCTCCACCTCGACGCCACGTTTGGCGAGCTGAATGGCGGATTGCAGAACGTAGACATTCATCCCACCCGCGTCACCGGTGCCGGGTTGCGCCAATGGCGAGGTGTGGACCGAGAGAACGGCCACCCGGCGAGGGCGCGAAATGTGCATGGGCGTCACCACTCCATACTGCCCCCTCACCGGGCGCGAACTCTAACCGAGGCTCGAGATGAAGGTTCGGACTTCGGACACGAATCGTGTCGGATCCTCCACGAACGGGCCGTGATTGCAGCCTTCCCAGTACGACGCCTGCGACTTGGGAATCAATTCCTCGGCGTGCTTACCTGCACTCACGTCGACGACGGAGTCCTCGGTTCCGTGCAGAACGAGGACCGGGATGTCCAGGTTGCGGAGCAGGTCGTCGTGACCGACGGCACGGTTGAACAGTGCTGCGCGCACCCGTGGACGCGTCGAGAGGCTGTACCCGAACAACGCCTGCGAAGCTGCGCCCTTGCCCTCGGGTGGGCCGGTGAGAGCGTTGCCGAAAGCACCCAGAGCCCGGATCGCCTCGCGGGGATCTTCCGACATCGCGCCGGGAACCGCACTCCGCATCGCCGAGCCGACCTTGCCGCCCTTCTCACCGCGCCCGATGCTGGTGATCGCACCGACCAGAACCGCACCCGCCACCGCTCCGGTTCCGTGCGCTGCCAGGTAATCGCAGATCACCAGACCGCCGTACGACCAGCCGAGCAGGATCGCGTTCTCGGTGACGCCTTCGGCAGCGAGAACCGCCGCGACGTCGCCGGCCCAGTTCGCGGAGTCGTCGTATCCGGATTCTGGAGCATCGGAGTAACCGTGGCCGCGCAAATCGACGGCGATCAAGCGGTAGTCCGCAGCCAGGTCCGCGAGGACCTGCTCGCCCCAGCACTGTGACGACTGAGCCCAGCCGTGCAGCAGCACCAGCGGGGTCCCAGCCGAACTTCCGGTTACTCGATAGACGATGGACGTGCCGTCGACGCTGACGGCTTCACGAATAGACATGCCGTCACGATAGAGGCTGCGACTGCGGCGCCGACGGCGAGCATGTAGGCGGAGGAGACGTCGTAACGGTCGATCAGCTGCCCGGCCAGCGCAGACCCGAGCGCCACACCGACGCCGAGGCCGGTGACCGTCAGGGTCATTCCCTCCGTGAGCTTTTCCGGTGGGACGATCTGCTCGACCAGGGCTGTCGCGATGATGAGGGTCGGTGCGATGGTCGCGCCGGCCAGGACGTACGCGCCCGCTAGTGCGGCCACGTTTCCGACCAGGAGAAGTGGGACGCTGAGAAGGGCGACCGCCGAGGACGCGATCATCAATTGCCCACGCAGCGATCGCGCCGGGTGCATCGACCCGAAGATCAGTCCCGCGATTCCCGAACCGCCGGCGAACAGCGCGAGGACCAGCGTCGCGGAGCCAGGTGAATTCTGTTCCTCGGTGAACGCGATGGCGCCGACATCGATGACACCGAAGATCGTTCCGAGCATCACCATGATCACGATGACGATCCACATCACGTGATTACCGAGTACCGATCGTCCGCGGCCGGGTCGACGCGGATGCACCTTCGGCTCTGTTCCGCGCTGAATGACCAGCAGCAGGGTGCCGGTGACCAGCAGAATCAATCCTGCCAGCGGTCCTGCCTCGGGAAAGAGGCCGATGCTCAGGCCCACCGAGATGACGGGGCCCGCCACGAAACAGAGTTCGTCCACCACCGATTCGAATGCGAATGCGGTGCGCATCTGAGGTTTTCCGACGTAGATCGCGACCCACCTGGCGCGAATCATCGCGCCGATCGTCGGGGTGGCGCCGCCAGGCACAATCAGCACGAACAGCAGCCAGTCGGGGGCTTCCATCCGGACTGCGAGCAACAGAGCCCCGATCGCGGTGACGCTGACGCCTGCGGCGATCGGCAGGACCGCACGCTGTCCGAAGCGGTCGACCGCACGCGAGACTGCCGGCGCGATGATCGCAGACGAGAGCGCAAAAACCGCGGCCAGCGCGCCGGCGAGCGCGTAGTCACCACGAAGTTGCGAGATCATCGTCACGATTCCGATGCCGATCATCGCCATCGGCAGCCTTGCGACAAATCCGGCGGCCGAGAAGGCGACCGATCCGGGGGCCGAGAATATCTCGCGGTAGGCGCTCAGCAGGCCTTTGTTGGTGAATTCGCTCATGTCAGCTTCTCGTGCACTGAACAAGGTTCACAGAGCCGAGGCCGACTCGACAAATCGTTTTCACTGTGCGCTCGGGTTGACCTGTCGGTAACTTGCCTTACGATTGCGCGAATGAGTGTCCTGGTGTGTTTCCACGCCCATCCCGATGACGAAGTTTTCACTACCGGTGGCGTGATGAGAATGGCCGCCGACGCAGGTCACCGCGTCGTAGTCGTCACCGCTACCGACGGTGCTCTCGGTGAATTCCCCGACGGACTGTTGGACGAGTACGAGACGTTGGCTCAGCGCCGCAGCCGTGAGCTCGAGGCGTCCACCGACGCGCTGGGAGCCAATCGCGTCGTGTCCCTGCACTACCCGGATTCCGGGATGGTGGGTACGCCCGAGAACGAGAATCCGGAAGCGTTCTGCAACGTCGACGTCGAGAAGGCAGCCGAGCGTCTGGCCGAGGTTCTTCGTGAGGAAAACGCCGATGTCCTGACCGTCTACGACCCCAACGGCGGATACGGGCACCCGGATCACGTCCAGGTTCACCACGTCGGAGTTCGGGCTGCGGAACTCGCGGGCACGCCGTTCGTCTACGAGGCATCTACCAACCGCGATCACATGAAGATGCTGATGCAGGCCAACCCCGAGTGGACCGAAGAGGCGCAGCCGCCGGACATCGAATCGTTCGGGCTTCCGGCAGACCAACTCACCACCGCCGTCGATGTCAGTTCGGTGATCTCGTCCAAGCGTGCGGCCATGTACGCGCACGCAACGCAGGTCGGCGATTTCGGCCCGTTCCTCGAAATGCCGACGGAGCAACTCGCCGCGGCATTCGGCACCGAGTGGTTCCGTCGCCGCAACGCGCCGGAGGGACTGTCGGAAACCGCCCTTCCCCTCTGAGTCTTCACCCTCGATAAACCGAAGTCCCGACGGAGGTTTCGGCGGCTCGTTACCATCGGTAGGCATGGACCTCGAACAACTTGTCGCGAGCATGCCTTTTGCAGTTCACACCGGAATTCAGTTGGACAGCGCGGCACCCGAACAGGTTGTCGGCCATCTGGATTGGGACAGTCACCGCACCACCGCCGGCAACGGAATGCACGGCGGCGCCTTGATGACGCTGGCAGACAGCGTCGGCGCCGTCTGTGCATTCCTCAACCTTCCGCCCGGTGCTGGTACGTCCACCACCAGTTCGTCGACCGTGTTCACCCGCGGGGTTCGTAAGGGCACGGTCACCGCAACCGCCCGACCACTGCACGCGGGGCGCAGCACCATCGCGGTCGTGACCGAGATTCGTGACGACGAGGGCCGCCTCGTCGCTCAGATCACCGCATCACAGGCAGTACTGGGACCGTGAAGCTTCCCGCGTACCGCGCCTCGGGTGCCACCCTGCCGTTCGGCAATCTGCTTGCCTCCCATGACGTTGCGATGGAGGGTTACTTCTGGCGATTCACGATGCCGGACAGCGGACGGGTGGTGATTGCGCTCGCCGGAATCAACCAGTCCGACGGTGGCAACTGGTCCACGCTCGGTCTCGCGGCGCATCCGGGCGGATTCCTCCGGACCGCCGAACATCCGAGTGGATCGGCGGATTCCCGTATCCTGGGGGCTTACGCCGACAACGCTTTCCGCGGCAATGCCGATCGACTGCAGGCGGAATTCGGCGACAGCCATCTCGACGTGCGGATCAGCAATCAGCGGTTCTGGCCGCACCGCCGCTTCGGTGGATCGAGCTACTTCCAATCCGTTCCCGCACTCAATCAGTATTGGCATCCGTGGCTTCTCGGCGGCCGGGTCGAGGGAAGCGCGGTCATCGACGGGCAGAGCTGGGATCTCACCGGAGCACAGGTGTACGGCGAGAAGAACTGGGGAAAGGGAGGATTCCCGGAATCCTGGTGGTGGGGTCAGGCCCAGGGATTCACCGATCCACGGGCCTGCGTGGCTTTTGCCGGCGGCCAGGTCAGCGCCGGGCCTCTGCGCACCGAAGTCACCGCCGTGGTGGTCGCCTTGCCAGACGGCACGGTGTTGCGGTTGGGCAATCCGCTGACCTCACAGGTGGAGACGACCGTGTCCGACGATCGCTGGACGCTTCGGGGTTACAGCCGAAAGTGGCGCGTCGACATCGACGGGACCGCTCCCATCGCCGACGCGCACATACTTCCGGTTCCCATTCCCGCCGAGCGTCGAAACGTACCCGGAGCGCTCGAGCATCTCGGTGGAACCATGTCGGTCATCGTCCGGCGGCGCGGGACGATCGTCTGGAAGGACAGGTCACGGCTGGCCGCTCTCGAGCACGGCGGATTGGATCGGGCTCAGGCCGAACTCACTCGGCGGGAACAGCTCTCGCAAGATCGATGAGAGCGGAAGCCGCCGGGTTCTTGCCGCCCGACGAACGCCAGACCAATTCCAACCGAGATCGAGCTTCAGGCTCGAGATCGATCCGATGCAACTCCCCCACCGCCGACTCGGGAAGCACAGCCATTCCCAGCCCCTGCGCGGCCAAGGAAACGATGATGCCGAGGTTGCTTGCCTCGAGCGCAACCGTCGGCTTCGTGCCGGCCGCGGCGCACGCGAAGTCCAGACACGTCCTGATACCGGTTCCCTCCGGAAGACAGATGACCGATCGCGTGGCGAGTTCGGCAAAAGGCAGAGACGACAACTCGGCCAGCGGATGATCCGCCGCCACTCCGGCCACCAGTCGTTCGTCGGTGATCACCCTCGATTCGAGGCCTTCCGGCAGCTCGCCCGCAACCCCGATGACGGCTATGTCGAAGGTTCCGTCCACCACTCCGGCAAGCAGGCTGCGCGAATCGTCCTCGGCAAGCGAAATCTCCAAACCTGGGTGCCTGGTGTGTAGACGACTGAGCAGATCGGTCAGATCGGCGGAAGCGCAGGCGGTGACCATCCCGACCGAAACGGAGCCCCGAACCAGTCCGCTCAGGGCGTCGACAACGTCGCGGCTGCTCTGCACGGAAGCAAGTGCAGCGCGGGCGTGTGGGAGGACGGCTCGCCCGGCGTCGGTCAGACGAACGGTTCGACCACTACGATCGAGCAACTCCTGCCCCAGCTCACGTTCCAGTCTTTTGACCTGCGCACTCACACCCGGCTGCGCTATGTGAAGCCGCTCGGCGGCGCGAGTGAAATTGGCTTCCTCCGCTACCGTGACGAAGTATTCGAGCTGCCGAAGTTCCATAACTGTTGATTCTAGCTTTGAGACAAACTAGATCTTGGACTTATTGAAACTATGCTTGCACGATGGAAGCATGACAACAACAAATGAAGTTCAGAAGGCCGCAACCCCCGAAGACATTGCCCGACTCTTCGTCCAGTTCGCGAACGCCGGAAACGCAGACGCTGTCGCCGGACTGTACGAGGAAAACGCTGTGATGGCCTTCCCACCCGGATCCCTCACGATCGGCCGGCAGGCTATCCGCGAAGTGATTTCTCAGATGCTCGCAGCGGCACCGACATTCACCGTCGAGGAAGCCCTACCGACCGTGATGAGCGACGACCTCGCCATGACCTCGACCAAACCTTCCGACGGAACCGGCGGACGCACACAGGTGGCGCGCCGCCAGCCCGACGGTTCGTGGTTGCGGGTGCTCGATCGACCGGAACTCTGACTGCCTTCTTCGCAGTCAGACGGCCGATGCACGCCGCATGGCCGCCGCCGGATCGGCGAACAGCGAACTCAGTGACACGACCGTCGAGGCGTATTCCTGAACGCGATTGCCGAAACCGGTGATGCGAATGTCCTTGCGCTCCAAGGAGGATGCCGACGAGAAAGCCTCGGCGACGTGCGGCACGCCGGCCGTATAATCGGTGAACGCCTGGCCACCGAGGATCACCCGATCCGGGTTGAACAGGTCACGCAACATCGCCACTGTCCGGCCGAGCACGCGTGCTCGATCGACCAGAAGTTCGTGGGCCGGAATGGAACCCGCCGACGCAGCACGATAGACATCGGCGATCGTGACACGCTCACTGCCCTGGATCACTGCGCCCGAAGACAGCGCCTGCGCGACGACCGCGCGGTCGCTGATCGTCGCTTCCAAGCAACCCACCGCGCCGCAGGTGCACCGCGCCGACGAACCGGTGGGAAGGTGCGCGATCGAACCGGGACCGCTGGACGGGGTGTGCACTCGTCCTTCGAAAGTGATTGCAATACCGGCAGTTTCACGGGCGTAGAAGTACAGACCGGTGGTTCCCGGTGTCGGAGCCTCGGCGCGGTCGTTACTGAGCAGAAGTTCCGACGCGGCCATCGCCTCGACGTGTGCGGCAACCGAAACGGGGAGGTCCAAGCCGGCCCCGATGATGGATCCCACCTTGGCGCCCTTCCACCCCAGGCGCGGGTGATCGACTACTCCGGTCGCTGAATCGACGCGACCGCCGATTGCCACGCCGACGGCGAGCGGGCGACGCTTGTGCCACCGTGAGGCAAACGATTTGGCCGACCGCGCAATGGTGGCAAGTGCGACAGCGGAATTGGTGGCGGGCGTCGGAATCTCGACGGCGCCGAGCACCTTGCCACGAATGTCGCTGGCGATGATGCTGGTGACTACGGCACCGATGTGGATGCCGACGGTCAGGTACGGCTCGTGATTGACCTCGAACGGAACCCGCGGACGCCCGATGGCGCCGGAGGCTGTCAGGTCTGCGCGTTCGCGCAGGATTCCGAGGTCGAGCAGGCTCGTGACCTGCCGGTTCACGGTGGCAATACTCAGCCCGGACGCTTTCGCGGCGGTATCGCGAGAGAGCGGTCCACGGGATCGAGCAATGCGCAACACAGTCGCGGACGGACCGTCGGCAATGCGCAGTTCGGGCGCAACAATCTGGGTACGGGTCCGGGTTCCCGAGAGTGCGGTTCGCGATCGAATGTTCGGAATGGCGGAGATGGTGGGTGTCGACATGGCTGTCCCTTGCAGAAGGAGGAGAAGGCGCATATCTCTGTCGACCGAGAAATCAGCGTTTCCACTGGTCACACGAAGAAGTAGACAGAAAAGGCGCAGAAATTAGCTGCAGAAAGAACGGCGGCGACAACACAGCTCTCGCGCCAGAGGCAGACGCGAACCAAGCGCAGCGGTCACATAGGTGACCCGCAAAGCGGCAGGCTGGTCGGTCGACATGGCTTCAAAAGTAGCAGCTTCACCGAGATTCACAAATCAGGTGCGGTAACGATCACACTGAACACAACCCTGTCGTGGCGAAATCTCGCGTGTTTGGGTGGGCACACTCCCCACGAAAGGTGCACCATGTCTACAGCTTTCGCCAAGCCGACCCTCACCAATGCGGCGTCAACGAACGGAGCGGCTGCTGACGCCGCTCGCGGCACTGTCACCACCCTCGGCGCGCATATCGGCGCCCGAATCGACGGGATCACCCTCGGCGGGCACCTCGACCCGGCGACGATCTCGCTCATCCGACAGGCAGTTCTCGAACACAAGGTGATCTTCTTCCGCGGGCAAGACCACCTCGACAACGATTCGCAGTACGAATTCGCCCAGCTGCTGGGCACCCCGACCACTGCCCACCCCACGGTGAAGTCGCACGGTGCAAAAGTCCTCCCCATCGATTCGGACCTCGGCAAAGCCAACAGTTGGCACACCGACGTCACCTTCGTCGATCGCATCCCCAAGGCGTCGATCCTGCGCGCGGTGCAGCTCCCCGAATACGGCGGTTCCACGACGTGGGCGTCAGGGGTAGCCGCGTACAACGGACTGCCGGATCCGCTCAAGGTGCTCGCGGAGAACCTCTGGGCCCGCCACACGAACGTCTACGACTACGCGGCCACCAGCGCCGAGCGGCTCACCGAAGATCGCACGGCCGCCTACCGCGAAGAGTTCCAGTCCACGTACTTCGAGACGGAACACCCGGTGGTACGCGTCCACCCCGAAACCGGAGAACGCACGCTCGTCCTCGGACACTTTGTCAAGAACTTCGTCGGGTTGAGCACCGAACAGTCGAACGGTGTGTTCAAGCTCCTGCAGGATCACGCCGTCAAACTCGAGTACACGACGCGCTGGAACTGGGCGGCGGGTGATGTCGCCATCTGGGACAACCGCGCCACCCAGCACTACGCGATCGCCGACTACGACGATCAGTACCGCCGTCTGGAGCGAATCACACTTGCCGGTGACATCCCGGTCAACATCCACGGGGAACGAAGCAGCAGCATCGCCGGTGACGCTTCCGAATACTCGATTATCGAAGGTGCCTCGACTCTCCCATGACTTCACCGGATTCCGCCCTTCCTCCGCATGCCCGCGGTTACGAAGGCTTCGAGGGCCGAATCGGCCGCACCGCAGCCGATTCGGCCCCGTCGTGGCCCACCGCCACGACCCCGACTCCCGGATCACCCAACATCGTCGTGGTTCTGATCGACGACATGGGATACAGCGACATCGGGCCGTTCGGCTCCGAGATCGAAACTCCGACCCTCGATCGTCTTGCCGCGCAGGGTGTTCGGTTGACCAACTATCACACGACACCCCTCTGCTCACCCTCACGCGCCGCGCTTCTCACCGGCCTCAATCCGCACCGCGCCGGGTACGGCTTCGTCGCCAACGCCGATCCGGGATACCCTGGACTGCGTCTGGAATTGGCTGACGACGTACAGACACTCCCCGAAATCCTGCGCGGCGCAGGCTATGCGACCTATGCGGTGGGCAAGTGGCATCTCGTGCGCGACGCAAATCTCGCCCCGGGGCGAAGTCGCGACTCCTGGCCGACGCAGCGTGGATTCGATCGATACTACGGCTCGCTGGAAGGCCTCAATTCCTTCTACTATCCCAATCAACTGATCTCCGACAATTCAGTGGTCGACGTCGACGAGTATCCCGAGGGCTACTACCTCACCGACGATCTGACCGACAAGGCCGTCGGGTACATCAAGGATCTGCGCGCCCACGATCAGGACAAGCCGTTCTTCCTCTACTTCGCACACGTCGCGATGCACGGACCTTTACAGGCCAAGCCTGCCGATCAAGCAAAATACGGCGGGCGCTACGACGAGGGCTGGGATCGAATCCGGGAGTCGCGGTTCGCCTCTCAGATCCTGCAGGGACTCTTTCCGGAAGGTACACGGCAGGCACCGCGAAACTCCGAGCCCGGCTTCGACGTCCCCGAATGGGATTCACTCGCCCCGGACGTACAGTCTCGCTTCGCCCGCTACATGGAGGTGTACGCGGCGATGGTCGACTCGATCGACCAGAGCGTCGGACGCATCGTCGACACCCTGGACGAGCTGGGCGAGTTCGACAACACGATCATTGTCTTCACCTCGGACAACGGCGGCACCGCGGAGGGCGGTTCGGACGGGACCCGAAGCTACTTTGCACAATTCGCGCATATCCAGGATCCGGACTGGGTCGGCGATGTCCCCCACGACGAAGCCCTCATCGGCGGACCCGAGTTGGGCGTCCACTATCCACGTGGATGGGGGCAGACGTCCAACACCCCCTTCCGGCTCTACAAAGGGCAGTCCTTCGCGGGCGGAATTCGTGTTCCCTTCGTCCTGTCGTGGCCCGCGGGATTGAACCCTGGAGCAGACGACAACGGGATTCGCGACCAGTTCACGTACGTCACCGACCTGACCCCCACGCTTCTCGAACTGGCTGGAATCGACGCACCCAGCGTGCGAAACGGGCTCCCGGTGAAGGAGTTCGACGGGGTGTCAACCGCACCGGTTCTGCGTTCGTCCACCGCTCCGAGTACCCACACCGAGCAATACACCGAGATGACCGGGAACCGCGGCTACTACAAGGACGGCTGGAAACTGCTGGCGCTCGCGCCGGACAACTTCGACCAACCGCAGAGTATCGACCAACCACAGAGTATCGACCAACCACAGAGTATCGACCAACCACAGTGGCAATTGTTCGACGTCCGCACCGACCCGACCGAACTCGACGACCTCGCACCACGGTTTCCCGACAAGGTCCGTGAACTCGCTGAAGCCTGGGACCACTCGGCGTGGGCGAACACCGTCTTTCCACTACTCGGCAACTCGGTGGGCGCAGTCCGGCGGCCGGCAGAGGAGGCACTCTCGCGCACGGTCCGCCTGCTTGCCGGAACACCTCCATTGGAGCGCTACCGGTCGAGCAAACTGATCGGGTTCCGCGACTTCGACATCACCGTCGAACTCGACGGTTACCGCACCGGTGACGCCGGTGTCCTTGTCGCTCACGGTGATCCACAGGGCGGATATCTTCTCTACGTCGAGGACGGGCACCTACATCTCGGATACAACGCATTCGGTTCCTACTCCGTGGTCGACGCAGGCCCATTGGCTGCCGGCAGCAAGCGCATCGACGTGTCCGTGACGGTGGTACCGCGGCTGCGTTGGGATCTCCACGTCAGCGTCGACGGAGCTCATACCGGTCAACTACTCGGGCAGGTACAACTGGTCGGGATGGCGCCGTGGACCGGCATTTCAGTCGGAGTCGACGCAAGAGGGCCGGTGTCGTGGGATGTGCGCCGACGCCACGGACCGTTCCGGTACAGCGGCTCTCTGCGTGCCGTCACCTACTCACCCGGCCGGATACAAGTACCGCGTCGTCACATCGAATCCATCGAACGGGAAGCAGAGTATGCCGCCGACTAGCCCTACGATTGCCTCATGACCATTTCTTCCGATGCCCGCATCGCCGTAGTCACCGGAGCCAGCTCCGGAATCGGTGAGGCCACCGCCCGCACCCTGGCAGCCCAGGGATTCCACGTCGTGATCGGTGCTCGCCGCGTCGATCGTCTAGAGAAGATCGCCGAGGAAATCGGCGGTACTGCTCTCGAACTCGACGTCACCGACGAGGATTCCGTCGACGCGTTTGCGGCCGTGGTCCCCCGTGTCGACGTGTTGGTCAACAACGCGGGTGGTGCAAAGGGTCTGGCGACGGTCCTGGACGCCGATCTGGACGACTGGCGGTGGATGTGGGAGACCAATGTCCTGGGCACGTTACGTGTGACGAAGGCACTGCTGCCCAAGCTGATCGATTCGGGTGATGGTCTGATCGTGACCATCACCTCGGTGGCTGCCCTGGAGGCATACGACAACGGTTCGGGCTACACCACCGCCAAGCACGCTCAAGCCGTACTTCATCGGACATTGCGCGGTGAACTGTTGGGCAAGCCCGTTCGTCTGACCGAAATCGCGCCGGGAGCCGTCGAGACGGAGTTCTCACTCGTCCGGTTCGAGGGTGATCAGGACAAGGCAGACAAGGTGTACGAGGGAATCACGCCGTTGGTGGCGCAGGACATCGCCGAAATCATCGGTTTTGTCGCGTCGCGGCCGTCGCACGTGAACCTCGATCAGATCATCGTCAAGCCGAGGGATCAGGCAAGCCCCGGTCGGTTCCACCGCACCACCAGCTAGGTCGAATCGTTCTGACTAACCAGTACGAATCGCCCGGTGCAGGACCAGGCCGAGATTGCGTGCAATCTCGGCCTCCGTCATTTCCGCGGAAGCGCCGCGGGCACTCACGGTTTCACCCGCGGTGATGATGTACCGACCGTCACCGGCATAGTCGTACCAGTGGAACGTTATTCCGGCGTCGGTCGGCCTGCTGTCGACGGCTCCGCCCGGGTATGCGGTGACTTCACCGATCGAGGTCCGTGCTCGGCCGAAGAACCGGCGCACTTCCTCGCTCCCGCGTGCACTGCCTGCGCTGCTCAGAAAGCTCTGTGCCCCGGCAGGTTTCGATCTCTCGATGCTCACACCACGCTCCGATCCGGCGGAGCAGGCAGGCAGCCGATCGACCAGCATCCTCGGAATTGCCGACGGACGCGACACAGTAAGAACCACGTCGGAGCCACAGTCCGGAGCCCTGCCGGGCAGTTGGGTTGCGAGCACGCCCAGGTCGCCGGCAACAACCCCGTGCAATCGCGTCACTGTACTCATGTTCTGTCCGTGAAAACCGGAAACCTCCACGCGAGCAGCGGGATTCGCAAGGGCTCCGAGAACGTGATGCAGCCGATCGTCAAGCATGGAAGACAGACGCGCTCCCGCTCGACGGCGCTCCGTTGTCAGCTCGTTCATTGTTTCGGCCGTCGGACGAAACCGCAGCGGGTACGGGAGTCGGTCACGTCCGACCGCTTCCCAGAGGATCGAGAATTCGAGGCCGGTGAATTGCCACTGCTTGGTTGTCATTCGCCCAGCACCGCCGGGGAGACCATGGGTAGGTCGCCGATCAGGGCGTTGCCGTTCTCGACCGTGACGAGGTAGCCGGGGGTGTCGTGCACGTTGTCTTCGTCTTGCCCTTGGCCGCGTCCCGGTGCCATGCCGCCGACGCCACCCATCGCGCCCCGACCGCTCTGCGCACCCGTCGCCGAGGTACCGCCAGTTCCGCTGACGCCCCCACGCCCGCCGCCGGCGAGGCCGCCCACGCCGCCAGGGCCGAGAGCACCACCTCCGGTGCCGCCTGGCCCGAAGCCGCCGGTACCGATTCCACCTGCGGAACCACCACCCGATCCGCTACCCATGAGGCCTGACGGCACTCCGGAACCGAGCTGAGCACCATTCGGAGTTGCACCTGCCAGGCCACCTGGCGCTGCACCGGCCGGCAGTGGACCGACACTTGCAGCGGAGGTCCCGGCCGGGCCGGAAACGTTTGCGGACCGGGCTGCATCGGCACCCGAATTCCCTTGGCCGTCAAGATCGCTGCCGTTTACCCCACTCCGGGGGTCGTCCCCAGAAAACCCCTGACCAGAACCGTCCTGCCCAGCACTGTCCGGGCGAGAACTGTCTCCGGCCGGGTTTGCATCGCCGAGGTGTCCACCGTCCGCCCCTCCACCAATTCCGCCACCTGATGTGAACGGCGCGCCGAGACCGTTCCCTGAGCCCGAAGTGTTCCCGGCGCCGGAACCACCACCGAATGCGCCGCCACTTCCAGCACCGCCGCTCCCGGTGACCGGATTGAACGCGGCCGAAAGGATCGGTACCTGGTCGTCCGCGCGCTTCATGTACGGCAGATACACGTCCTTCATCACCTGGCGCGCTTGACGTTCGGCTTCTTCCGCTTCGTATTGGGCCTGCTTCCAGGTCGAACCTGGAACCAGGCTGAGGATTTGCTCGACCGTCGAGGCGCCGTCAGGTGCCGGAATCGAGCGTTTTGCCTCGTCGAGTGCGATCTTCGCCTCTTCGATCTTGTTCGAGATCAGATCGACCCGCACCTTCAGCTCACCCGCGTCCGCCGAGTAGCCCAGCACGGCTTCCAACGCAGCCGAGCCGCCGCGCCCCTGCCAGCCTTCGGAGATCGCACCGTTCACGTCGTTCTGGAACTTCCCGATGCCGGCTTCCACCCGGCCGGCAATGGCTTTCCAGGCCTCACCGATTGCACTCAGGGTTGCCGGATCCATCTCGTTGACGTGATCGAAGATTTCGGAGTGCGACATCGCATCGAACGGATCGTCGTCCACGATTGCATGTTCGCTGTACTCCAGCGAGGAGGTCTGGGCGGAGAGGGCATCGCGCTCGCCCCAGGCTCGTGCGCGCTCTGCATCGGCGTCCGCGGTGGCAGCAACCATCTCGCCGTCGAACGCGCCGCGGTCGTCGGTCACGGATTGAATCAGGGCGGATACGCCGACCATGGGGCCGACAACGGGCAAGGCCGCCGCTGCCCCCTGCGCCACGTCGGAAATCCTGCCGAACACGTCGCCCAGATTTGGAATATCCACCGTTGTCCCCCGAATCCGAAACCCGCCTTGCTCCCCCGAGCCGACAGCACTTACCTGTACTGACGCACCCTGGGCCCGGACGGTTCCCTTCGTCGACCGATTTCTCGGTTCACAGCAGGAGAAATTTATGCCAGTGCGGACATCGACTTCCAGGTCGGCAGATCGATCGCCCAGTCGTAGATGTCGCCGTCCGCAGGAGACAGGTCGATCGACGTGCCGGTCACCTCGACGGGGTCACCGTAGAGGGCCGTTCCGAAGTACTCCTGCGCGTCAGACGTCGACAGGTTGATGCAACCGTTCGTGACGTTCGACGAGCCCTGCACCCCGGTGGTTTCAGGATTGGCGTGGATGAATTCGCCGTTGTTGGAGATGCGCACCGCCCAACGCTCGCGCACGTTCTCGTAGAACGGCGGGTTGGACATCATGAAGTCTTCGTACTTCTCGGTCACCATGTGAATGCCACTGCGCGTGACGTTTCGGGGTTCGTTGCCCTCGCCGTAGCTGACGGGAATGTCCATGATCGTCTGGCCGTCCCGCACCACCTGCATGCGGTGGCTCGGTGCATTCGCCTTCACGATCTGGCTGCGACCGATCGTGAAATCGAGCGTGAGATCCTGGTCGCCGTAGGCGCCACCGCCGTAGTTCAAGCCGTAGAGCTTGGCATCCAAATGGACAGTCGTTCCTGGCACCCAGTAATCGGCCGGGCGCCAATGGGCCCGAGATCCGCCGTTGTCGTCAGCCAGCCAAGCCCACGATCCGGCGGTGGGCGGCACTGTGGTCACGACAAGAGCCTTCTCGACGGCAGCCTTGTCGACGACGGAGTTGTCGAACTGCAACGTGATCGGTGCCGCGATGCCAACTTCTTGGTCGTCGGCGATGTTGAGGGTGGCGACGGTGGTCGACTCCGGGGCAACCGTCGTAAAGCTCCCTTGGACCGGCACGGATTTACCGTCGGTTCCGGTTGCCGAGCCCGACCACGAATACGTGGTGCCGTAGCCGAGTGCCTCACTGACGGTGAACGATGTCTTGTCGGGCGACAGTTGTCCGGCGACGGCCTTGCCGGCCGCGTTGCTGAGGTTGACGTCGGACAGCGTTCCCTGGGTCACCGCTACCGAGACGGGGGCGACCGGGCTGACATCTTTGGTGCCGGGCGCCGGCGTCGAGACCACGGTCGCCACCGGTGCTGGTTCGGCGGCCGCCGCGCCGCCCTGTCCGTCCTTGCCGCCGATCGTGCAGCCGACGAGGGCCACCATCACAGCGAGCAATACAGCTACCAACGCAACAAGACGCGAACGACTTCTCCGACCACCCAGCTCATGCACTTCAACAGGCTACCTGCGGGCTCTGTCAGGAATCAGACGGTGCAGCCCACAGTTACCGGTTCTGGTTCCAGTCGGACGCCGAACGCGGCTTCGACGCCGTCGCGCACTGTCCGCGCGAGCGAGACCACATCCGCACTCGTTGCGGACCCTCGGTTGGTCAATGCCAAGGTGTGTTTGGTCGACAGCCTGGCCGGTGCATCTTCGCCGGGATAACCCTTCGAGAACCCGGCACGTTCGATCAACCATCCGGCCGAGAGCTTGGTTCCACCACTGCCGGGGAACTGCGGCACGGTGACGTCTCCGAGTTGTTCGGCGATGGCGGAGAGCACGACGGGCAGCTTGTCGTCGGGCACCACGGGGTTGGTGAAGAAGGAACCCGCGCTCCAGGTGTCGTGGTCGTACGGATCGAGGACCATCGCCTTGCCTGTCCGGAGCCCCAGAACTGCCTCGCGGACCTGCGACGCAGGCAACCGCGCGCCTTCCTCGGCTCCGAGTGCAGTGAACAGTTCGCGGTACGCGAGCGGGGCGCTCAATCCGTCGGTCGAGGCATCGAATTCGACGGCGAGAACCACTGCTGCATCCGAATGCTTGAGAACGCTCGACCGGTAACCCAACTCGAGTTTCGACGGTTCGGCCCACGACACTTCGCCACTGCGTCGGTCGAGCAATTGAACTCGCCGGAGCCGCGAACCAACCTCGACGCCGTATGCGCCGACGTTCTGTACCGGCGTCGCACCAGTGGAGCCCGGAATGCCGGAGAGGCACTCGAGGCCGCCCAACTCCGCGGCGACCGATTGCCCGACTACTTCGTCCCAGACCGCGCCCGCTTCGGCAACGACGCGGTCCGTGTCGAGGCTCACGGTGGTGTTGGCCACACGAACGACAACTCCGTCGAATCCCGCGTCGGAAATCACGAGATTCGATCCGCCGGCGAGAATCAGCGTCGGAATCTGCTCGCGATCGAGCAGCGTCACGACGTCGATCAACGACTGCGTCGTCGGGCATTCTGCGAGCAGCCGCGCCGGTCCCCCGATTCGGAGCGTCGTCAATCCTGACAAGTCAACGTTCTCGGACACGAAAGCGCCTGATTCCACGACGCGTCTGCCAATGGTTACGTCCCACACATCGATAAACGGTAGCCTCCACAATCGTGAGCCGTCGCATCGAGCATTTGTCGAAGTACACAGTCCCCGCCGAGAAGGTCCACGAGGCGGTGACCTCCGAGCAGTACTGGCGCGACCGAATCGTCGCTGTCGGTGGTCCCGGCGCAGCGATCGAAGAGCTGACCGTGCGCGACGAGACCGTCGCAGTCACGATGTCGCAGATCATTGCCGCCGAGCACCTCCCGAGCATGGTGTCCAAGGTCGTCAACGGCGACATCGTCATCAAGCGCAGTGAAACGATGGCGCCGTTCAAGGACGGCAAGGCCACCGGCACCTTCTCCGCCCACGTCGACGGCGTTCCCGCCCGTATCGAGGGCACCCAGGTCCTGACGGGTGACGAGAACTCCGCCACTCTCGAGATCGACGGTGAGGTCGAAGTCAAGATCCCGTTCCTCGGCGGAAAGATCGAAAGCGCGATAGTCGACGAGGTTGTCCGGCTCATCCAGGCCGAACAGGACTTCACCCGGGAGTGGACCGCGAAGTAAAATCCCGCGGGCGGCGATAGTTGTGGATGCGGCCAATTTGCCTCGTCTGCGGATACAGCCAATTTGCCTTGTCACAGCGCGTAACCGGTATTCTTTTCGATCATGGCTCGCCGCATCGACTACTCCGCCCGCTATCAGCACTCCCCCGAGCAGGTCTACGCGGCGCTGGCGGACCGCTCGTACTGGGAGGCCCGCGTCGACGAGATGCGCAAGCATTCCGAGAACCATGTTGAACATTTCGAGGTCACCGACTCCGGAATCGATCTCGTGCTCCACCACATTCTTCCGCGTACCGATTTGCCGGACATCGCCCAGACTGTGATGAAGAAGGACCTGGTCATCACTCGTAAGGAGTCGTACGGCGCCTTCGGTGACACAGTGACCGGAACATACGAGGCTTCCATCCCCGCCGGGCCGGGAAGTCTGTCCGGAACCATGGAGTTGTTCGCCACCGATACCGGGTCCACGCTGCGAACCACGTCCGAGGCCAAGGTTTTCATACCGTTCATCGGCGCGAAGTTGGAACAGCTCATGCTCATCAACCTCGTCGATCTTTTCCGTACCGAAGCTCAGGTCACGGCGACCTGGCTCGCCGCTCGCTGAAGCCGGCGTGAAGAAGGCTCCACCCCCGAAGATCGAGGGGGTCATCACCCGTGGCACGACGGGGATCAACCGATTGCGACGAAGTGACCGGTGGATCCTCCACAACCGCACGATCGCGCACGCCCTCGACAACGCTGCCGATCCGTTGATCGTCGACCTCGGATACGGGGCGAGGCCGGACACCACCTTCGAGATGGCAAGCCGCCTCTCCGCTGTCCGGCGGGACCGACGCGTCATCGGACTCGAGATCGACCCCGCCCGCGTGGTCGAGAGTCGTGACGGTGTCAGCTTCGCCCGCGGTGGATTCGAACTGGCCGGTCTCACACCCATTTTCGTGCGCGCATTCAACGTTCTCCGGCAGTACCCGGAGGACGCGGTTCATTCGGCCTGGTCGCACATCCAGTCCGGTCTCGCACCGGGCGGACTGTTACTCGACGGCACCTGCGACGAACTCGGGAGGCGTTGCGCCTGGGTACTTCTCGACGCCGATCGTCCTTTGACTCTGACATTGGCTTGGGACCCCTTCGACGTCGAGCGACCGTCCGACATCGCGGAACGACTGCCGAAGGCTCTCATCCATCGCAATGTTCCGGGCGAGCCGATCCATGCGTTGCTCAGCGCTGCCGATCGAGCCTGGGCCACTGCTGCGCCGCACGCCTCGTTCGGCCCTCGCCACCGCTGGGCCGCCGCCTTGGAAATTCTTCGGGCGCAAGGAATTCCCGTCCAGCCCGCGCGTCGACGCCTTCGTGACTGCATCTTGACCGTGCCCTGGCATGTCGTGGCGCCTAACCCCTGACCTCACAGACGGGAAACGCCCCGCCGCGGAGGTGCTCTCCGCGGTGGGGCGTCTTTGTGCAGGCGTCGGGCTAGGACCCGAAGATGTTGCCGAGGCTGTTGAGCGAACCGGTTCCGCCGTTGCCGGGTTCTCCACCGTCGACGGGTGCGGCGATCTGGACTGAGACCTGATCGGACGACGCCGTCACGGTTCCAGCGCCCGAGTACTCCGCCGCGACAACGCGCTGACCCTGAGTTGCGGGCTTCCACGAAAGGCTGGCTTTTCCGGACGAATCGACCGTTGCCGTGCCGATGACCGACTCGCCGTCCTTGAAGGTGACTGTGCCACCTGCATTTGCGGGGCTGATCTGAGCGGAGATGGTCTGCGCTACGCCCACCTGCCCCGGCACTACGCTGAGATCTGTTGTGGAGCTTGTTGTTCCGGCGGGTTGTTCGGCGACTGTCACATTTGCGGTGGTACTCGACCCGGTGACACCGGATCGGCCGGCGAACACAGCTTCCACCGTCTGCGCACCTGCAACCGTCGGAACCCAGGCGTAGGTGGCTTCACCGTTGCCGGCCACCGGTACCGAAGCCAGCACCGTTCCACCGACCTTGAACGTGACTGTTCCACCGGTGCCCGACGCGGACACAGTCGCTTTGAGAGTGGTCGACTTGCCGACCTGCGCGCCCGAGATCGCCGTCAGGGCCGTGCTGGACTGAGCATCGGCCTGCGAAACGTTCACGTTCACCGGTGCCGAAGTCGAACCGACGGCGCGCGCCGTGTCGGCGAACTTCGCTGTGATCGAATGATCTCCACGGGTGGTCGGCGTCCAGGCCAGTGTTGCAACACCATTGGCGAGCGTGCCCGCACCGATCTTGGAACCCGCGTCGAAGAACTCCACCGAATCACCGTCGGCACCACCGGTTACCGTCGCACTCAACGTCACCGGTTGTCCCACCTGAGCGCCACCGACGGGAGCAAGCGTCGTCGTCGACACGTTCTTCTGAACCTGCACCGACGGACCACGGCCGTTTGTCGTGTCATTCACCCAAGCCGAACCGTCGAAATGAACGGTACTCACCAAGTCCGCTCCGCGTTCACACCCTGCACCGACCCGATACTGAAACTCGAACGACTTCGTATTGTTCTGATACAACGGCCAATCGGTGATGCTCGCACTGACACGCACAGAATCAGCGCTCACCGGCATCTCCGGGGAATACGCCTTCCCGTTCACCTTCGCCGAACCCTCGACATAAGTCATGCACGACGGATGAAAATCCCGAACCGCGTAGAGGTAATTGACCAGAAAGTCGGTCCGCTTGAACACCGTCGCAGAGGTGATCACATCACCTTCCGACGGCGTCGCGTTACTGATCGTTCGCGTGATCTTGTAACCACTCGAATTGAACTCAGCCGTCACCGGAGCCGCACTCGCAACCCCGACACCCGCAACCACCGCGAATCCCGCAGCAACAGCAAACACGCTCAAACCACCGATAACACGACGAACACCACTCACGGACATCCACAACCCTCTCGACAACGGGGGCAGACAGCCGTCCAGGACAAGCGTCCGTCTGCTTTGATGCCGTGACGTTATCCCATTGACTGTAAAGTAACTACGCTTTTCGCAGATTTGGTTCATAGGCGACATCGCTGAGCTGCGATAACCATAGGCGGAAAGTCCCGAACCGCCGGACTAGATATTGTCCTACCTGCGCGAAAGACAAAACATTCGCCCCGAAGTAGCGCGTTTCAAATCTCTGATATCGGCGTCATGTTCGATTTCCGGCATGATGCCGGAAGGTCGCAGCGGCATCAAAATCGATCTCGATTACAGGCTTGCGGCGAGCGCCAACTCCACCCGAACGGCAACGTCGACACTCGCGTTTTCACACGAGAGATACAACTCGTGCGCGTCGAGTCGGCCTATCGCCACCGCATCGGCGACTACTTCGTTGAGCAGAACTTGAGAAATTCCACCGGAAGCGAGGTCGTGCACGGTACGCAGCGGTGTGGTGATGCGGATGGGCCCGATCTGTTCACACTCGTCGTCTGCGAGCGGCAGTCGGTGCAGAGCGACCTGGCGGGTCGGCGCTGCGAGAGGGTGCGCAACGGAGAGATGAATGAAGCGAGGTTGCAGGTGCCCGAGGCCATGTAGATCTGCGGCGCTGTAATGCGAGACAGTTGCGCTACCGGCGAACCACGTGCACCACTTCGCAAACTCGTCCAAGGCAGTATGTCTGACGCGTTCGAGACGGAAGAGTCCGCGACACTCACACGTCCAAGCTCCCGATTCCGCCATCTCGTCCATCAAGGCCAGACCGAAACCCAGTTCGGATGCCTGGAGAGCCGTGACAAATCCGCACTGTCGCAGCGCCAGCAGCTCGAGTGATTCGTAGTCCGAAGCCATGACCACCTCCGGTGACCGTCGAAAACGCCGTTTCGAACAGACTACGGGCGACTGTGTCGCGCATCACATGAATGAGGAAGTACGTATTCACAGAGTTCGTTCAGACTCGTCGGGAAGAATCTGGCGAATGACTGTCGCAGCGAACAACCCTCGTCCGCGCAATCGAGTGCTCATCATCCTTCTCGTGGTGATCGCCGTACTCGTCGCGGCACTCGTCGGTGGAGAACTGTACGTACGCAACCAGGTGAAGACCTGCATGGCCGACCAGTTCCAGAGCGAACTGGGATCCCAGGTCGATGTCGGGTTGAGCTGGAAGCCCGTACTCCTGCAGGCAGTCGACAAGAAGGTGCCGTACATCAGCATCGACAGTGACGACTCTTCGTTCGGTCCCGCAACGGGAATGCAGGTTCACGCGAAGGTGAACGACATCAACTTGCAGCCCTCGGCGGGTAACAGCGGCACCATCGGCAGCTCCAGCGCCGACGTCACCTGGTCTACCGCAGGTATTCTCGCCACGTTGCAGGAGCAGACCTTCGGTGGCCTCGTCTCCGGCGTCACCGCCGACTCGAGCGCCGGAACACTCGCATTCGACGTCGGACCGGTCGGGCTCGCGAAGCTCACGGTCAAGCCCACCGTCACGAACGGTGTGGTCGACGTTCAGACCGTCGGCGCCGAGATTCTCGGATTGGGTCTGCCGACCGACCTGGTCGACGGCATCGTCCAGACACTCACCGACAGCCTGCAGACGTACCCGCTGGACATGAAGCCCACCAAGCTGACCGTCACCGACGACGCTATCGAGATCTCGCTCGAGGGCGGCGCTTACGCCATGCCCGTCGCCGACGCGAACAACCAGAACACCTCGGCGGTGCCGGACAGCTGCGGCCTGCTGACCTAGTCGGTCAGACCGTCCAACACTGCTCGGGTTCCGGATAATCCG
Organism: Rhodococcus sp. IEGM 1409; assembly: GCF_030056735.1. GTDB lineage: Bacteria > Actinomycetota > Actinomycetes > Mycobacteriales > Mycobacteriaceae > Rhodococcus_F. The sequence goes on along the minus strand of NZ_JASHKN010000005.1, from coordinate 46,141 downwards.
AGGCGGGTGGCGCCGGCCGCGATCATGTCGAGTGCCGCCTGCGTCGTACGTATTCCGCCGCTGGCCTTGACTCCCACGCCCGGACCGACCGTCTGCGCCATCAGTTCGACGGCCTCGACGGTTGCCCCGCCCGCAGGATGGAATCCGGTGGAGGTCTTGACGAAGTTCGCCCCGGCACGCACAGCTGCGCGGCAGCATTCGACGATGGCCTCGTCGGACAGCGCTGCGGTTTCGAGGATCACTTTGAGGATCGCACTCTCCCCCATCGCCTCACGGACGGTGAGGATGTCTGCGAGCACAGCGCTATAGTCGCCGGCAACCGCCGCTCCTACGTCGATGACCATGTCGATCTCGGCTGCGCCCTGATCGACGGCCAGTCGCGCTTCAGCGCCCTTGACCAGCGAATGATGCTTCCCCGACGGGAATCCGACGACGGCCGCCGTCACCAGTCCGTCGGCGCGAATCGGCAACATCGACGGCGAGACACAGACAGCCAGCACACCGAGGCTGCGTGCTTCGTCGATCAGGGCGGTCACATCGGCCGCGGTGGCTTCGGGTTTGAGGAGAGTGTGGTCCACCATCGCGGCAACCTGGGAACGAGTGAGCGCAGCTTCAGACATGATGGAAAGCTTGGCACACCACCACTCGACCGTCGCCGCAGCCGCACCTGAGAGACTAGGCCGCATGACCGCTGCGCCTTCGATCGACGATCGTCGCTATGTTCTGTCCCTCGGCTGCCCCGACACCACGGGCATCGTCGCACGCATCTCGACCTTTCTCACCGACGTCGGTGGATGGATCGTGGAAGCGGCGTATCACGCCGATGCCGACACCGGATGGTTCTTCACGCGTCAGGCGGTCCGTGCGTCTTCGGTGAGCGTGAGCATCGACGAGCTTCGTGAACGGTTCAAAGCTGTTGCGGCCGAGATCGGTCCGGAAACCGAGTGGACGCTTCACGACTCGGGCGCACCCAAGAAGATCGTGCTGCTCGTGAGCAAGGAAGGTCACTGCTTGCATGACCTCCTGGGTCGCGCTGCGGGCGGGGAACTTCCGGCAGAAATCAGCGCCGTCATCGGAAACCACGAGGATCTGCGCAGTGTCACCGAGCGCCACGGGATCGATTTCCATCACGTTCCGTTCGCCAAGGACCCGGCCGAGCGCGGACCGTCCTTCGAGAAGGTCCGCGCCCTGGTCGACGCTCACAACCCCGACGCCGTGGTTCTTGCACGCTTCATGCAGGTGCTGCCCGAATCACTGTGCGAGCACTGGACCGGCCGCGCGATCAACATCCACCACAGCTTCTTGCCGTCGTTCATCGGTGCCCGCCCGTACCACCAGGCCTTCGCGCGCGGTGTGAAATTGATCGGCGCCACGTGCCACTACGTGACCGCTGAACTCGATGCCGGTCCGATCATCGAGCAGGACGTGATCCGCGTCGACCATGCCGACGATGTCGCCGACATGGTTCGTCAGGGTCGAGACATCGAAAAGCTCGTGCTCTCACGCGGACTGCGCTGGCACCTCGAGGATCGTGTGCTGGTCCACGGGCGGAAGACGGTTGTCTTCAGCTAGAGCAGCGATGCGCTAGAGGTTGCGCAGTCGCACGATTTCCTTGTCGAACTCGTCGATGTTCTCGATCGAGGAGATGTGACCGACGCCTGGCAACACGATCAACCGTTCGAGGTTGCCGGCGTCGTCGAGGACCCGCGCAAGCTTGCGCGCATGGACCGGCGGAGTGAGCCGATCAAGCGAACCGACGAGCACGGTGGTGGGCACCTCGAGGTTGTCGAGTCCCTCGTGAATGTCCAGGGTGCTCAGCACTGCTCCCCAACCGCCACGGATGTGGGGCTCGCACTCGCGAACGATGTTCTCGCAGAACTGAATCTCGGCCTTGGTCGCGTTCGGTGACATCGAGAAGTATTGGATCGCCTTCGTCATCGCGCCCGACGAGACAAACGGAACGGGCGAGCTGAGGAGGGCGCGGCCCACCGGAACCGGCACCCGAGGAAAACGATTGGGCAGTGGAATGACCGTGGTCTCGGCGATCAACCTCTCGCTCGCGGTGCTCGCGAGCATGACCGCCGACGCGTACTTCTTGACCTCGTCGGGGTGGCGACCAGCCCAGGCGATGATGCTCATGCCGCCCATGCTGTGACCGACGATGACTGCCTTCTTGTCCTCGCGAACCGTGGCTGCCAGCACGGCAGACAGGTCGTCGGCAAGGACGTCCGGACCAAGCGGGAGATTGCCGACGGTGCTGCGGCCGTGACCACGCTGATCGTAGGTGATGACGCGATATTCGCCGGCAAGCGCATTGACCTGCGGGTACCAGAATTCGGTTGAGCACGTCCAGCCGTGACTGAGAACGATCGGATCGCCGTCGACGGGACCGTAAGCCCGGACATGGATGATCGCACCGTCGTCGGTGGTCAGTTCGCTGATATCGGCTTCGAGCGTCGGAGTCTTCAGGAGTGCGTTGGGCTCGACGTCGCTCGAGAGAGTCAAACCGCGCGTGGATCGGCGATGACGGATCCCAGCGACCGCCGCGACGAGTGCTCCCACTCCGACGGCGCCGGCCAGTACTCGAAGTTCTGTGGCACGCGAACGACTGGACATGCATTTACCCCTGACCGCTACTGACGACAGACGGATTCAATCTATGTGTGACTGCCGTTAACTGACACTATCACTCGAACAACGCTCGTTGTCAGCGTTGGAGCGAAGAGTGGGACAGCACACGATGCGAGAACCGCGGCACACTACCAGCGAGAACCGCCGTGCTGGATGTCATCCACGCGCGGGCGAACGTCCACGAGATACACGCACACGGCAACGACCGCGATGATGCCCAGCAGACCGACAGGAGACGTCGCCAAAAGGATCAACGCCGCGACGATCAGAATTCCCAGCCAGATCGGCTTGGTCAATTTGTTGACGGCGGTGAAGGCGTCCGGGCGCTGCCTGACAGCATGAACGATCGCGTAGACAGCACCCACCAGCGCGAGCACTTTGAGTGCGAGAAAGATCAGACCGACTAGCCCATCGACTTGAGTCACAACTACATCCTAAGTTCTCATCCGGTTCCCGACGAACACGAAGGCTCCCACACTCGGCTGAGCGCGGGAGCCTTCGTCAGTTGGAGCTGGGCAAATCAGGCCTTCTTGGCCGGAGCAACCTTCTTGGCCGGAGCCGGCGCGGTGGCCTTGGCCGGTGCAGCCTTCGCGGGAGCAGCCTTGGCCGGAGCGGCCTTCTTGGCGGCGGTGGTTGCGCGCTCCTGGACGTCGGAAGCAGCAGCGGTCACGCGAGCGGCAGCTTCCTTGGAAGCCTCGTCAGCCTGGTCACCGAGGTCGAGGACCTTCAGTGCAGCCTCGTCGCCGGCGTCGGCAATCTTCTCGCCGGCGTCAGCGATCTTCTCGCCGACCTCTTCTGCGGTGTCGGAGATGCGTCCGGCAGCGCGGCCGGCCAGCTTGGCAGCCTGCTCGCCCACGGCGCGCGTCTGACGAGCAACGGTTCCGAGTGCGTCTTCGGTCAGCTCGACGGCGTCGCCGAGTGCCGACTCTGCAGCAGCGATGCCCTCTTCGACTGCGGGCTGCTTGCGGATGCGCTCGACTGCGTCTTCGCCGCGCTCTGCGAGGGAGTTGTACAGATCGCCGGCAACCTTGAGGTATGCCTCGGCGACCTTACGGAGCTCCTCGGGTGCGAACTTCTCGCGAAGCTCGGCAAGCTCTTCGGGGAGCTCGGACGGCAGGCCGGCGAGACGCTCGCGCAGTGCCTCGACGCTCTCGGCAACGTCACCCTGGACGGAAGCGAGCTTCTCTCGGGCACCGTCGACACGGCCGTTGACGTCGCCCTGAGTGTTCTCGGCGCGCTCACGAACCTGAGCAACAACGTCGGCTACGGCCTGGACAACGAGGTCGCCTGCACCGACGGCGGCGTAGAGCGAGGTCTTGACGCTGTCGATGGTGTTCTTGTCAGTCATCTTTTTCTCCTAGTGAAGTCTCGGTGTCTGGAATTGCGGCCGATTCAGCGGAATCGGGCGCTGCGGCTGGTCTGGACGACTCGTTCTCGCGACAGAACGAGTCGTAGATTTCGAGCAGTACTTGCTTCTGCCGTTCGTTGATGGCCGTCTCGGCCAACACCGCGTCCCTGATGGGACTGTGCGGGCGTTGTTCGAGATATCCCGCTTGGACGTACAGAACTTCCGAGGAGACTCGAAGGCCCTTGGCAATTTGCGCCAGTACGTCTGCCGACGGTTTACGCAATCCGCGTTCGATCTGACTCAGATACGGATTGCTGACGCCGGCGAGTTGGGCAAGTTGGCGCATCGAAACTTGGGCGGCTTCCCGCTGTGCACGAATGAACCCCCCGATGTCGTGTGCCGCAGAGCTGACGACGCGAGCTGCCAAGTCGCTTGCTCCGGCTGCGGCACCGGATGATTCACGATCTCCGTCATCGGAGTTCGTCGACTTCGCTGGCATTGCGTCCTCCCTTTCCAGTGGACATTTCCCAGGATAGGAGAGGGTGCTAACTATTGCAAGCACTACTGCTAGCACTCGTGGCGGACGTCACATACCGGACAGTTCAGCCGAAGATGAGCGTCGAGATCGTATAGATCAGCAGACCGGCGATCGACCCGACGACGGTGCCGTTGATACGGATGAACTGAAGGTCTCGGCCGACCTGCAATTCGATCTTTTCGCTTGCTTCGTCGGCATCCCACCGCTCGACCGTGTCGCTGATGACCCCGGTGATCTCGTCGGTGTAGTTCTCCGCGATGTACTTGGTGCCCTGCACCAGCCAGCCGTCGACCTTCGCGCGCATGGAGTCGTCGTCACGCAGCCTGACTCCGAAGCCGGCCACGTTCTCGGCGACCTTGGTCCGCAGGGTGCTGTTCGGATCGTCGACGGACTCCATGATGAGCCGCTTGGCCACCTGCCACGTCGACGACGCCAGACCGGTCACTTCCTCGCGGCCCATGATCTCGGCCTTGATCCCCTCGGCCTTCTGGATGGTCTCCGGGTCGTTCTGCAGATCGTCCGCGAAATCGATCAGGAAGCGATTGGCAGCGAGGCGCACCTCGTGCTCGGGGTTGGAACGAACTTTCCAGGTGAACTCGACGATCTCCTTGTAGATCTTCTCCCCCAGCATGGCGTCGACGAACTTCGGCGACCATGCCGGCGAATCGCGAACGATCACGCGGTCGATCGTCTCCTGGCTGCCGAGAGCCCACTGATGCGCGCGCTCGGCCAGCAGTTCGATGATCGGTAGTTGCTTGTTGTCCTTGAGAAGCTCACCGAGCACTCGGCCGATCGGCGGTCCCCACATCGGCTCGGCGAGACGCTTCACGATCGTGTTGTCGATGATCTGGGCGATGTCCTCGTCGCGAAGAACCTCGACCATGCCGCGCAAGACCGTCGACGTTTCGGCGGCGACGCGAGCGGCATTGGCAGGTTCAGCCATCCACGTGCCGAGTCGGAGCGGAATCTGCGCCTGCTGCACCTTGGCCGACACAACTTCGGGAGCCAGGAAGTTCTGTCCGACGAACGAACTCAGACTGGCCCCGAGCTGGTCTTTCTTGCGCTTGATGATCGCGGTGTGCGGGATGGGAAGCCCCATTGGATGACGGAAGAGTGCGGTGACGGCAAACCAGTCGGCGAGTGCGCCGACCATGCCGGCCTCCGACGCGGCCCGGACGTATCCGACCCACTCTCCGGCACCGCGGGATTCCTGCCACCGGCAGAAGATGTAGACCACCGTCGCGAAGCCGAGGAGGCCCGTGGCGAAGACCTTCATCTTGCGAAGGTCCCGACGCTTCGCGGCGTCGTCGAAGGCGGAGAGGCTCAGTTGCTGCACCCTCGCCATTGTGCCGAAAGGTGTGACGCGGCGTAGCGCGAGCGACACGATGTCTGATTCTGCAGGACCTAATCCCCCTAACTGCGGATGTGAGTGCCCGAGACAAAGGCACGGACATTAAGCTGGAACGGAAAAGTAGACCGATCGGACGTGGCTCGCACCACAGATATGAGATGACTCGTGGCCAAGAATGCCGTGCAGGACAACGAGCAGGTAGACGGCACAGGCGTTGCTGATGCGAAGCCCGAGAAATCCGACGGTCGCAAGCGTCGTTGGCGTGAGCACAAGATCGCTCGCCGCGAGGAACTCGTCGACGGCACCATCGCCGCAATCCGGGCGCGCGGCCGTGAGATCGGCATGGACGAGATCGCATCCGAGATCGGTGTCTCCAAGACAGTCCTCTACCGCTACTTCGCCGACAAGAGCGACCTCACCACCGCCACGATGATGCGGTACGTCGAGACGATCCTCTCGCCGCGTATCTACGAAGCGATCAGTGGTGATCTCGACGATTTCGAACTCACTCAGGCCAGCATCACCGCATACGTCGAGACGGTGGCGTCAGACCCGGACATCTACCTCTACGTGATGGCCAACGGCGCCGGCGCAAACCGCGACGTCGTTGCCGACTCCGAGCGCATGATCGCCGAATTGCTCTCCACGGTGTTGGGCAATCGTCTTCGCGAGATGGAGATGGATTCCGGCGGCTCCTTGCCGTGGGCATTCGGGATCGTCGGCGGAATTCAGCTCGCGACGCACTGGTGGATCTCCAACAAGTCGATGTCCGCAGAATCGCTTATCGACTACCTCACGATGATGACGTGGGGCGGCATCACCGGTATTGCGGCGGTCAACGGATCACCGGCCAAGTTCAAGTCGGTTCCGCACCCCCTCGTCAAGCCTGCCGAGAACTGACTCGCCCGAGACCGAACTTTCGAGCCACAGGGGTCAATCCTGTGGCACTCTTTCGGCATGGCACAAGATTCGCTGTGGGAAACACCGGCCGCCAAGACCCTGCGGGCAGAGCCCGGGTTCGAACTCGATCAACTCGATCGCAACAGCACTCCGGGATTCACCGGAAACAAAGCTGACGGCGAACGTCTGCTCGAGGAGCGCGGCGCGGTTCTGTCCGACCTGCAGGAGTTGCTGTACGCCAACGGCCGGTCCGGGGACAGCCGCTCGATCCTGCTGGTCTTGCAAGGAATGGACACCGCAGGCAAGGGCGGCATGGTCCGACACGTGATCGGTCACGTGGATCCTTCGGGAGTTCAGCACGCGGCATTCGGTGTCCCGACCGAAGAGGAGAAGCAACACCACTACCTCTGGCGAATCAAGAAGGAACTCCCCCGCGGCGGCTATCTCGGCGTGTTCGATCGCTCCCAGTACGAGGACGTCCTGGTCGTGCGCGTTCACGATCTTGTCCCGGAGGACGTCTGGAGCAAGCGCTACGACGAGATCAACCAGTTCGAAAAGGAACTCGTCGACGCCGGAACCACCATCGTGAAGGTCGCGATGTTCGTCTCGCTCGACGAACAGAAGAAGCGACTCGAAGAACGTCTCGATCGTCCGGACAAGTACTGGAAGTACAACCCGGGAGACGTGACCGAGCGCGGTTTGTGGCCGGCTTATCAGCAGGCGTATCAGGCAATGCTCGACACGACGTCGACCGAGCACGCACCGTGGTACGTCGTACCATGTGATCGCAAGTGGTACAGCCGAATTGCGGTCACGGAGCTACTGATCGACGCTCTCGAAAAGCTCGATCTCGACTGGCCGCCTGCCAACTTCGACATCGAGGCGGAGAAGGCGCGACTCGCACAGTCCTGATCAGAAGCAGTCCTGATCAGAAGCAGTCCTGATCAGGAACAATCAGAACAGGTGCGGGGATTCGCGGTGCACTTTGTGGTCGTGACGCACGGTGCTGGCGTACAGGGCCACCGCGAGGCCGATGGACGCGACGCCGGCGAGCCCGGCGATCAATGCCCAACCACCTTGACCTGAGCCTGCTGCCACCAGGAAACTGCCGAGGCAGACCACTGTGGCCAACACCAGGAAATACGACGCCCACGCTGCAAAGAGATTGAGCTTCATCGTTCGCTCCTCCGGTCGGATCTCTTTCGTTTCGACCGTACGCCGGAGCATGACGGTCGACAAGACACGCTCGTCGCGAGGTTTCCCGACGACTACGCCGGGTAGCCGAATTACATGGACATCGGAACTCTTTACGGCGGAATCGAATCGGCGCGCGGACTGGACGGTCCGTCCACTGGCATGAGGCGCAGAATCCTCGCGATCACCGAGCGATCCGACAAGTCACGTGCTGTCGCAGCGCTTCTCCGCGGCGCTGCAGTCGGGCACCCCATCCATCCCGCCCTCGTGGCCGTTCCGGCGGGCGCCTGGACGGCGTCGCTGATCTTCGACACCGTTCTCCGCGACCCGCGGACCGCACGACGATTGATCGGGCTCGGGTTGGTCTCGACGCCACCGGTTTTGCTGACGGGCTGGCTGGACTGGTCCGAACGTGGCGACGTCGCCCGCCGTGTGGGACTGGTGCACGCTGTGTCGAATGCAGTGGGTATCTGGTCCTTTGCCGCGTCATACCGGCTACGCGGAAAGGATTCACTGGCGCTGGCGCGAGTTCTCTCGGCGCTGGGACTCGCCGCGGTCGGCGTCGGTGGTGCGCTCGGCGGTCACATCGTCTTTCGACTCATGGACGATCCGGGCGTCGAAGCTGCCTCGACGCCCGTTCTCGATCCCATCCTGGACGTGGTCAACTGAGCTGATCGAATCCGAATACTGTTCAGGCGTAAGTACTTCCGGAATAGCTCCGCAGTTCTCGCGCGGTCTCGTCCGAATCCGCCAGCGGCCTGTTCATGACCCAGTGCGGGCTGCGGGTGCCCAGTGTCGCGGCAAAGTCGGCAACGGCGTCAGGGGCAGGCACCGCGTGTTCGCCCAGATATCCGAGAACGATGAGGTCCTCCCCTGAACGAGTCTCCACGGCCAGGGCCCAACCGCACGTCTCCTCCCAGAGCAACGCCACCTCACGCCCGGGAAAACGCGGCACCGTTCGGTCCAACGCGATGTAGGCCTCCAGAGGGTGCTCGCGCCTGCAACACCATTGCTCGATGCCGGCTCCCACGCCGACCGCCACACGTTGTACGTACCGCTCGAACCCGAGTCCGACGGTTGCGTCGACCAGCATTTGTTCTGTCATCGAACCTCACTCCTCGCCATCGTGTTTGGAATGTGCCCAGCGCCGACCGCACCGAAACCCGGTTCAGATCATGGACTCCGGGTATCCCCAGACGAACCGATCAAGTGGAGAGGGGACCCGATGAAGTACTCGCCCGCTATGGCTCCCGGACGAATGCTGAAGATCTCCATGGTGTCGGTGAACGCCGATCCACTCGCACCGGTGGGCTGCTCGGCAGCTGGTGCACAGAATCTTCACGTCGACGAACTGTCTGCGGCCTTGGTTCGCGCCGGACACGACGTCACTGTCTTCACTCGTAGGGCACATGTCGGTGGACCAGACCGCGTTCGCGCTCGCGCCGGGTACTGCGTCGACTATCTCGAGGCCGGCCCGACACAGGCTCTCCCGGATGCCGAAATCCTTCCTCACTTGGGAATCTTTGCCAGCATTCTGCGCGCTCAGTGGAGTACCGACCGACCTGATGTGGTGCACTCGCACTTCTGGATGTCTGGTGTAGCAACGGAACTCGCGACCCGCTCGCTCGGCATCCCCGTACTTCAGACATTCCATTCCCTGGGATCTGCGGCGCACCGCCACCTCGGCGCAGCCGACGACAGTCCCTCGGAGCGGACTCACCTGGAACCGTTGATCGCCAGGGGCGCAACCCATGTCATCGCGACCAGTTCCGACGAGATCTTCGATCTGGTTCGGCAGGGATCACCACGATCACGGACCACCATGGTGCCCTCGGGAGTCGACACCGAAGCGTTCACCCCTGAGGGACCCGCCGCGAAGAAGACCGCACCGCATCGATTGATCTGCGTCGGAAGGCTGGTGGAGCAGAAGGGCTTCGATGTTGCCGTCGCCGCGCTGGCTTCGCTGCCGGATACGGAGTTGGTGGTGATCGGCGGGCCGCCCGTCGCACAACTGAGCACCGACGAGGTGGCAATCCGCTTGGTCAAGCTCGCCGAGCGACTCGGCGTCGCAGATCGAGTCCAATTATTGGGACGGGTTCCGCACCGCCAACTACCGAAATTGATGCGATCGGCCGACGCCCTCGTCTGTACCCCCAGATACGAACCGTTCGGAATCGCGGCTCTGGAGGCGATGGCGTGCGGAGTACCTGTCGTCGCGACTCCTGTTGGCGGACTGCGCGATACTGTGATCGACGGGCTCACCGGGCGGCGGGTCCCGGTCAACAATCCGGTGGAAACCGCGCGGGCAGTCCGGCATCTTCTCGACGACGAGGACGAAGGCGCGGCGTTTGCACGGCAGAGTCGGGCCCGCGCGTGCGAATCGTATTCGTGGGATCACGTCGCCACCGAAGTGGTCCGAACCTACGGCCGATGCGTCACAGCACCGCCGAGAGCCCGCCAACACAAGGGCACTCACCGAAGTGAAGTGCACTGACGCTGACGGGCTCTACGAACCTGATTTCACGAAGCTGTGGGTGACGGAGCTGTGGGTGACACGGCGAAATCAAGCCGGGAAGCGTCGGGTCTCCTCGAGGCCGATCGCGTGATCCAGCGACTCGTAGCAGGCAAACATCGACTCCTGACCAGCTGCTTTGAGCAGCCTTTGAACCGGGCGGGCGCAGACGAGCGCCAGTGTGCCGCCCACGTCGCGCGATCGCGTCGACAGCACCGACAGCACGGACAAGCCGCACGTTCCCATGAATTCGAGTTCGGAGAGATCAACGACTAGTGTCCGGTCCGCGGCCACGTGGTACGTCAAGTAGTCACGAAAAGCATTGGCGCTCATCAGGTCGATCTCGCCACGAACTTGAATCACAGCGGTCTGTGCACTGATGCGGTGCGCGTGAAATGATGCGGTCGCTGTCCCGGTCGCGGGAGGTCCGTAATCAACCGATCCCTTCGCCGCGTTCGTAAAGCCTGAAATAGATGATCCTGGAACAACAGTCATGGTTCTCCCATCCCGCAACGGTTTACACTCTGCAAAAGAGAAGGGACCTCCGAAGGAGCCGCACGATGAACGGGTCTCCAGAATTGCGGATAAATCCCTCATCGGCTGTGTGCTCAACCTCGGTTTGAAACAGTACGCCAGCATGACCGACGTCACAAGTGCGTTGCGACCATTCGTTTCGGTGTTCCGAACAAAAATGTGGTTTGGTCTGCGGTTCCGCGAGGTAATCCGATGTTGCGACCGCCAACGGTCGTGAGCAGAACTGTGTCGATTACCCCGGCACCACCATCGACAAAATTTCGTGTTCAGGGGTCACTGTGAAGGTCGAGATGGGTATCGTTCTCGGCACCAGACTTCACGGCGACCCCTGGTACGACGATCCGGAGAACTTATGGCACACCTCAGCGCACTCGAGCCCGATCAGGATCAGACTCAACCGGTCGTGGAGTTGAGGATTCAAGCGACTCTCGATCAGCTGTCGATTTTGCGTGCACTGGCTGCCACCGTTGCCATTCAGGAAAACTTCGATCTCGACGCCATCGCCGACATCAAGCTGGCCATGGACGAAATCTGTACGCATCTGATTGTTCGTACTGCACCCGATTCTGTTCTGGTGTGTCGGTTCGTCTTCACTCCCCCACAACTGCACGTGTCCGTTTCGACGACCACCACGGAGTACGAGGACGGCAGTCAGCGCTCGTTCGGGTGGCACATCCTCACCGAACTCACCGATTCGATTTCGCTCGACCAGGAAGAGAACCTCGGCGGTGCCGGCTACACCACGACCATGAAGTTCACCAAGGCCCTCAGCGGGCGCCTGTGACCGCTTCCGCAGACGGCCCGTCACGCCCGCGTCGGCGGTCCACCGACGAATATCGGGACGTTATACCAGTTTTCGAGGAAATGCGGACCCTCGAACCACACAGCCCCGAGTACGAACGAGTGCGTACTGCACTCATCACCAGATGCCTACCGCTGGCCGAGCACATCGCCAGGCGATTCGACGGGCGCGGCGAAGCGCACGACGATTTGGTTCAGGTGGCGCGGCTCGGTCTGGTCAACGCCGTCGACCGTTTCGATTCCACGCGCGGCTCCGATTTCGTTTCGTTCGCAGTTCCCACCGTGATGGGTGAGGTTCGGCGACACTTCCGCGACACCGGCTGGGCGCTACGAGTTCCGCGTCGGATGAAGGAGTTGCACTTCCAACTCGGGCAGGCCATCAGCGAGCTGTCTCAACAACTCGGGCACGCGCCGACCGTCGACGAGTTGGCCGAGACGTTGGGCATCGAACGCGAAGAAGTGGCCCAGGCGTTGATCGCCGGCAATGCGTACCAGACCGTCTCGGTCGACGGTGCCGCGTCCAATCACACCGATGATCTCCCGCTCGTGGAAACACTCGGCGACTATGACGCAGCACTCGAGAACGTCGAGAATCACGAGGCGTTGCGTCCTCTTCTCGACAAGCTTCCCGAACGAGAGCGGACGGTGTTGATGCTCAGATTCTTCGGAAACCTGACGCAAACACAGATCGCCGAGAAAGTCGGTGTATCCCAGATGCACGTGTCGAGATTGCTCGCGAAGACACTGAGTAATCTCCGCGAGCAACTCGACTGAGCTCCGCGAACAACTCGACTGAGCGGGTCAGATTGTTGCGGTGTCGATCACGAATCGGTATCGCACATCGCTCTTGATCACGCGCTCGTAAGCATCGTTGATGTCGCTCGCCGGGATCAGTTCGATTTCTGCGCCGATGCCGTGCTCGGCGCAGAAGTCGAGCATCTCCTGTGTCTGCGGGATACCGCCCACCATGGAGCCGGCGAGGCTACGACGGTTTGCTGCGAGCGAGAATGCTCGAACTTCGATCGGCTTCTCCGGCAGGCCCAATTCGACGAGAGTGCCGTTGATGGCGAGCAAGGACATGTAGGCGTCGATGTCGAGATTGACCGAGACCGTGTTGAGGATCAGGTCGAACTCGCCGCGAAGTGCCTTGAACGTCTCACGGTCGTTGGTCGCGTAGTAGTGATCGGCGCCGAGGCGAAGCCCGTCTTCTTTCTTGCCGAGCGTCTGACTCAGGACGGTGACTTCCGCTCCGAGCGCCTGGGCGATCTTCACACCCACGTGACCGAGGCCGCCGAAACCGATGATGGCGACCTTCTTGCCGGGACCGGCGTTCCAGTGCCGCAGCGGTGAGTACAAGGTGATGCCTGCGCACAGCAGCGGCGCGGCAACGTCGAGTTCGATGCCCTCGGGGATCGAGAGAACAAAATGCTCGGTGACGACGATGTGCGTCGAGTAGCCGCCCTGAGTGCGCTCGCCGTCGCGGCCGGTGGCGTTGTACGTACCCGTCACACCCTTGCGGCAGTACTGCTCTTCGCCGGCGGTGCAGGCGTCGCACTCCCCGCACGAGTCGACGAAGCAGCCGACGCCGACGCGGTCGCCGACCTTGTGCTTGGTGACATCGGAACCCACGGCGGCGACGACGCCGGCGATTTCGTGTCCGGGAACGATCGGGTACTTGGCTCCGCCCCACTCGTTTCGGGCGGTGTGGATGTCGGAATGGCAGATGCCGGCAAATTTGATGTCGATGAGAATGTCCAGTGGACCGAGCTCACGACGTTCGACGGTGGTCTTCTCGAGCGGACCGTCAGCGGACGTCGCGGCGTAAGCAGCAGCAGTAACCATGCACACATGCCTACCCGTGCATGGAGGGACCTGCAAGTTGCAGGTCCCTCCATGACTAGTTCTTTACGTGACTTACCCGGCGTCGCGCTCGGCTTGTTCGGCGCGACGACGCAAGCGCCTCGCGGCTGCAACCATGTTGCGCAGCGAAGGCTCGAGCTGCCAAGGATGGCGGGTCTTGAGGCCGCCGTCCGGATTGGCCCACAAGCGATCGAGAGAGATCGATTCGCTTGCCTGCGTGAGCAATTCGTCAAGCTCGTCGATATCTGGAATCCGAGCCGAACGAGATTCGTAGACACCGGGGCCGACGCCGTGCGTGAGCGCGCCTTCCTTGAGTGCTTCGAGAACCCACGTGATGGAGCGGGTCGCGACGATAGCCGTCACATCGGCGTCCAACCGTTCGATGGCGTCGACCACCGACGACCGAGCGGAGTACGTCAGATGTGTGTGGATCTGTGTTTCCGGCTTCGCTCCACCTGTTGCCAGACGGAACGCGTCGACGGCCCACTCCAGGTAGGCCTCCCGGCCGTCCTCACGCAGCGGCAGCAGTTCACGAATTGCCGGCTCGTCCACCTGGATGATGGCGATTCCGGCGGCTTCGAGATCCGCGATTTCGTCTCGAATGACAAGTGCCAGTTGCTCTGCCGTTTCGTAGAGCGGCTGATCCTGACGCACGAACGAACGAGCGATCATGGTGACCGGACCCGTCAGCATGCCCTTGACCGGTTTGTCGGTCAGCGACTGCGCGTACGCAATCCACTCGACCGTCATCGGCTTCGGACGTGCGATGTCGCCGTAGAGAATCGGCGGACGCGTACAACGAGATCCGTAGGCCTGAACCCAACCGTTGTGCGTGAAGGCATAGCCCTCGAGCAGTTCGGCGAAGTACTGGACCATGTCGTTGCGCTCGTGCTCACCGTGCACGAAAACATCGAGACCGATGTCCTCTTGCAAGCGGATTGTGCGCTCGATCTCTTCCTGGATGCGCTTGTAGTAGTCGTCCCACTCCAAACGACCCTGGCCGAGTTCGTAACGAGCCTGGCGAATCGCGTCGGTCTGCGGGAACGAACCCAGTGTCTGAGCCGGCACCAAAGGCAGGTTCAACCGTTCCTGCTGAGCTTTACGACGCTCCTCGTACGGTGCACGCACACGATCTTCGGGCTTGATCGCGTTGACCCGAGCACGGACTGCATGCTTGAGCTTGAAGTGCACCTTCGTCGGACGCTTACGCCACTTGTCCGAAGGACCTTCGGTGAGCGCCTTTGCCAGTGAGACGACCTCGCCGACCTTTTGCTTCGCAAAAGCCAAACGGTCTGCGACGTCTCCCGGGATGTCGTATTCGGAGAGCACGTCGTACGGCACGTGCAGCAGCGACGACGACGTGGAGACGACGAGGTCAGGCACGACGTCCTTGAGTTCGTTCAGGTACGTCAAGGTGTTGAACCGGTCGACGCGCCACACGTTGCGACCGTCGACGACGCCTGCGTAGATGCGCTTGCGCTTGATGTTCGGCACCGCGGCCAGTTCCTCGGCCGTGATCTTGCCGTGCACCAAGTCCAGACCGAAGGCCTCGATCTTGGTGGGCGCCAAGATGTTGAGGGCTTCGCCGAACTTGCCGTACGGACCCGTCACCAACAGACGCGGGCGCAGCGGGGCCGTCGAAAGCTTCTCGTATGCACGCCCCAGAGCGGCGAGTTCCTCGGCGGTGCGGTCCTCGGTCACCGAAGGCTCGTCCAACTGAACACAGGTGGCACCGGCCTTGGCGAGCTGCTCGAAGAGCTTCTCGTACTCGGGCAGGATCGCGTCCAACAGATCGAGTGGGGTGAAGTTCGGATCGGACTTCTCGGTGGCAGGCCCGACCTTCGAGAGCAGAAGCAGCGAAACGGGCCCCATGATGACGGGGCGCAATTCGATGCCGCGCGCCTTCGCACGTTCGAACTCGTCGAGCAGTGCCTCCGAGTTGAGCGAGAACACCGTGTTCGCGTCGATTTCGGGCTGACGGTAGTAGTAGTTCGTGCCGAAGAAGCGCACCAGCTCGAGAGGCGGGAAGTCCGGGCGACCGCGGGCCATCGTGAAGTAGAAATCGAGCGGATCGAGTGCGCCCTCGAGCGGCTTGAAACGCTCCGGCACTGCGCCGAAAAGCAGCGCATTGTCGAGCACGTGATCGTAGAAGGAGAAGGTGTTGCCGGGAACCTGGCTCAACCCCGTCGCAGCCAATTCGCTCCAGGTCGATTCCTGGAGTTCCTTGGCGACCGCGAGGAGTGCGTCCTTGTCCGAAGTGCCGTGCCAGTAGGACTCGAGGGCGCGCTTGAGCTCACGGCGCGGCCCGATGCGCGGATACCCCAGGACGCTGGAGCCGAATGCTGCAGTGCTGCTGGACATGCGGTCGACCTTTCTAACCGAGGGGCGCGAGCGCCCTGTGCGCGTTTATGGAGTCTCTACTCTCCACAAACGCGCACAGGGGGCTTTGGGCCTTAGCTTGCCTGCTTGGTGGAGCGACCGTTGTCGGCGTATTCGTAGAAGCCCGCGCCGGACTTCTTGCCGGTCAATCCGGCTTCGACCATACGCAGGAGCAGCGGCGGAGCGGAGTACAGCGGCTCCTTGAACTCCTCGTACATGGAGTCGGCGATGGACTTGACGGTGTCGAGTCCGACCAGGTCCGTCAGAGCCAGCGGACCCATGGGGTGCGCCAGGCCCAGAACCGTTGCCTTGTCGATGTCTTCCTTGGTTGCGAAGCCCGACTCGACCATGCGGATCGCCGAGAGCAGGTACGGCACGAGGAGTGCGTTGACGACGAAGCCGGAGCGGTCGGCACTGCGGACGACCTGCTTGCCGAGGATGTCGCTGGCAAAGGCCTCGGCGCGCTGCGAGACGGAGGCACTGGTCTTGAGCGTCGTCACCAACTCGACGAGCGGCAGAACCGGCACCGGGTTGAAGAAGTGCATACCGATGACTCGCTCGGGACGCTTGGTCGAGATGCCGAGCTTCATGATCGGGATCGACGACGTGTTGGACGCGAGAACCGCATCCGGGTCCGTCACGACCGCGTCGAGCTCGGCGAAGATTTCGCTCTTGATCTTCTCGTCTTCGACGACGGCCTCCACGACGAGCTGGCGGTCCGCGAAATCTCCCAGATCGGAGGTGAAACGCAGACGCCATGCGGCCTGCTCACGCTCGCGTTCTGTGATTTTTCCGCTGCTCACGCCGCGGTCGAGCGAACGCAGGATGCGTGAACGCCCGGCTGCTGCAAGCTCGCGAGTCTGCTCGAAGACCAGAACATCGACATGTGCGCGGGCGCACACCTCGGCGATTCCGGCACCCATGATTCCGGCGCCGATAACGCCGACGCGCTGAATTTTTTCGCTGGTCACGTCAGCTCCTTGTTTGTCTCGTGGAGTTTGTCTGGTGAAGGTGTTGCAGTCTGAAGAAGGTGTTGCAAAGAAAGCACTTCGAACTGCGTCGACGCTGGTGGCCGATGCAATCGGAACTGCCTTGAAGACGAGAGAAAGTAGATCGGTGATACAAGCAGGGGAGAGACCCGAAGCCGAGCCTCTCCCCCACCCGAAGTCAGTTCTTAGTGGAACTGGCCCTCTTCGGTGGAGCCCTTGAGAGCTGCCGTCGAGGTGTTGGGGTCAACGGTGGTGGCGATGGTGTCGAAGTAGCCTGCGCCAACCTCACGCTGGTGCTTGATGGCGGTGAAGCCACGCTCTTCAGCAGCCTTGAACTCGCGCTCCTGCAGGTCGACGAATGCCGTCATGCCTTCGCGGGCGTAGCCGTAGGCCAGGTCGAACATGCCGTAGTTGAGCGAGTGGAAGCCGGCCAGCGTGATGAACTGGAACTTGAAGCCCATTGCGCCGAGCTCCTTCTGGAACTTCGCGATGGTCGCGTCGTCCAGGTGCGCCTTCCAGTTGAAGGAAGGCGAGCAGTTGTAGGCCAGGAGCTGGTCCGGGAATTCGCTGCGAACGGACTCGGCGAACTTCTTTGCAACCTCGAGGTCCGGCACGCCGGTCTCCATCCAGATGAGGTCTGCGTACGGTGCGTAAGCCTTGGCGCGAGCGATGCAGGGCTCGATGCCGTTCTTGACGCCGTAGAAGCCTTCAGCCGTGCGGGTTCCGTCGAGGAACGGGCGGTCACGCTCGTCCACGTCGGAGGTGATGAGGGTTGCGGCCTCAGCGTCGGTGCGGGCGATGATGACGGACGGAACGTCCGCAACGTCGGAAGCCAGGCGAGCCGAGGTCAGGGTGCGGATGTGCTGCTGCGTGGGGATGAGCACCTTGCCACCGAGGTGGCCGCACTTCTTCTCCGAAGCGAGCTGATCCTCCCAGTGGACACCGGCAGCGCCGGCGCCGATCATGGCCTTCTGCAGCTCGTAAGCGTTGAGAGCGCCACCGAAGCCGGCTTCGGCGTCGGCAACGATCGGAGCGAGCCAGTTGCTGACGGAGGTGTCACCCTCGGTCTTGGCGATCTCGTCGGCGCGCAGCAGTGCGTTGTTGATGCGACGGACGACGGTCGGAACCGAGTTGGCCGGGTAGAGGCTCTGGTCCGGGTACGTGTGGCCCGAGAGGTTCGCGTCGCCGGCAACCTGCCAACCGGAGAGGTAGATGGCCTTCAGGCCGGCGCGAACCTGCTGCACAGCCATATTGCCGGTAAGTGCACCGAGGGAGTTGATGTAGTCCTCGTTGTTCACGAGATCCCACAGGATCTCGGATCCGCGGCGAGCGAGGGTCTGCTCCTCGACGACGGTGCCCTGGAGCTTGACGACCTGATCGGCCGTGTAGTTACGAGTAACGCCCTTCCAGCGAGGGTTGGTGTCCCAATCCTGCTGAAGCTCAGCTGCGGTCTTCGGGGTGCCGGTGGTCGACATCAAGACTCCATCTCTTTGATCTGCTGGTCCGGCCTGTTGCGAGCAGTACATGCGTACTACTTCACATACTTGCCAGGCCCTTCTTGTGTACTTATCGAGAATGGCACATCGAAAAAGTGCCGTCTACCTGTTGCTAATGCCAATCTTCGCTACCTTTTCAACGCACTTTGCTAAGTCTGTGAAGATTCCTACACGGCGAGCACTACCCATTCGGACAGGTTCCGTACTGGCGAGTAGCAATGAAACCGCAGGCTGTGAACGAAATGCACTCAACTCCGCCACTGGTGAATTACGCCTGTTCGCGCAGCGCACGGAACGGGCCTGTCCGCTACTTCGGAGCCAACTTCGACACCCGTACGTGACCGCAATCACTCAGTGGCAACAGCCATCACTCGGCCGATTCCCCGAGATGGAGGTCTCACAAAGCCCCCGACAACCCGTTCGCCGGCAATATGCTGTCGAACCATGACTTGTCGTTCGACGCCCTCGACACCACTGACCGGGCGATAAAGCTGTGCCGGACAACTATCAGCAGCCACCGAACAACCAGGCATGGTCGCAATCCGGGCCTCAACCGCCGCAGTTGGGATACCGGGCCGCGCCGCAGTCCTATCCCCCACCGCAGGGATTCCCGCCTGGTCCGCCACGTGGAAATCCGCCGCCACGTCGACCCGGTTGGGTGATTCCGGTATCGGTCATCGGTGTCATCACCGTGTTGGCTCTCTTCGGCGGGCTTGCATGGGTTCTGTGGCCGAAGGACGTCCCCAACTCGACAGCCGGTGGAGCCGCCCACACCACCACCGCCGCCGCGAACACACCTGGCACGACCGGTGCCACGACAACTGCTCCCAGCACGAGTTCCCCGACGACCACACGCGCCGCGAACTTTCCAGCAGGTGCGTCCGCCTGCCCCGGCGGGCAGCCGGCCGGAAGTTACAAGGAATCCGCGACCGGTGGGGGCAAAACATCGTGCGAGTTTGCCGAAGCAGTTCGGATCGCCTACGGAAACTCCGGTGCCGCTGGTAGATCCGGCTCGGTCTCCGCACGTAGTCCGGTGACCGGCAAGGAGTACACGATGGCGTGCAAGGTGGCCTCCGGAATCGTCACGTGCACCGGCGGAGACAACGCGGTTGTGTACTTGCGCTGACGTGCGCACTTGCGGCGGCAGCAACCCGGTGCTCTTCGTTCCAGTGTCGTACTGACGGATCCTCCGATAGCGTGACCGCATGCCCCTGTACGAGTTTCGCTGTACCGGCTGCGGCCCGCTCGAGCGGTCGTTCGCGATGGCCGAAGTGCCCCAGTCGATCAGTTGCCCCCAGTGCAGTCTCGAGTCGAGGCGGGTGGTCTCGTCTCCCCGGTTGAGTCACGCGTCGTCGGCCGCGATGGGTCTGCTGGACAGCACTGCTCGATCGGCTCACGAGCCTGCCGTGGTCAGTGGGTCACTACCCGGCCGCGGCAGAAAAACTGCCCCGACCACATCCAATCCGTTGCACCGCAAGCTACCTCGCCCCTGAGCACCCTCGCCGCGAGTCACGATCCGACACGAAAGTCCTGCCGCCACGAGTTTTCCGTTTCTTCGAGAATGAGGAGTGCATATGCCTGAACTGCTGTTTCCACTCGATTCCGCCAAGAAATTCACCGAACAGGCGATCGTCGGCCACAATCGGTGGCACCCGGACATCCCGGCAGCGGTGACGGTCAAACCCGGTGATGCGTTTCGTGTCCATTGCCGCGAATGGTTCGACGGCGCAATCCACAACGACGACTCAGCCGACGACATTCTCAATGCACCACTGACCACGGTCCACACGCTGTCCGGCCCCTTTGCCGTCGAAGGCGCGAAACCCGGCGACCTGTTGATCGTCGACATCTTGGATATCGGGCCTATTCCCCAAGAGGATTCGGGTCCGTTGGCCGGCCAAGGCTGGGGATACACCGGCATCTTCCCGCGGAACAACGGCGGCGGCTTCCTCACCGAACAGTTCCCCGACGCGTACAAGGCTGTCTGGGATTTCTCCGGACAAACGGCGACGTCGCGTCACATTCCGCACGTCTCGTTCACGGGCATCGTCCACCCGGGACTCATGGGCACGGCTCCGTCGGCAGCCCTCCTCGCCAAGTGGAATGCCCGCGAGGGTGCCCTGATTGCCACCGACCCCAATCGGGTTCCCCCGCTTGCACTTCCGCCCGAGCCCCGCGATGCCGTCCTGGGAACCTTGACAGGTGACGAGTACACACGCGTGGCCGGCGAGGCGGCTCGCACTGCTCCCCCGCGTGAGAACGGCGGAAACCAGGACATCAAGAACCTCACCAAGGGCAGCCGAATCTTTTATCCAGTGTTCGTGGACGGTGCGAACCTGTCGGTCGGCGATCTTCACTTCTCCCAGGGCGACGGCGAGATCACTTTCTGCGGTGCCATCGAAATGGGCGGCTTCATCGATCTTCGTGTGGACATCATCAAGGGCGGCATGGATACCTACGGCGTTTCCGAGAACGCCATCTTCATGCCGGGCAACACTGATCCGCAGTATTCCGAGTGGCTTGCATTCTCGGGCACTTCTGTCACGTTGGACGGCGAACAGAAGTACCTGGATTCACATCTGTCGTATCAGCGTGCGTGCCTGCATGCGATCGAATACCTGACCAAGTTCGGGTACGCACCGGAGCAGGCGTACCTGCTACTCGGTGCGGCACCGATCGAGGGCCGCCTGTCGGGCGTCGTGGATATCCCCAACTCGTGTTCGACGGTGTATCTCCCGACCGCGATCTTCGACTTCCCGCTCGCACCGTCGTCGAGTGGACCGTTCCAGATCGATCCCGGAATGGGCGCCCCACGTTCGGAGAACAGGGTCTAAGCCTTCGGCCCGTGAGTGGTTAGGGAGTGCCAAGGCTCCTTAACCACTCACGGGGGCGGAGCCCCTGTGCGAAGACTGCGAACCCACCTTTGCGAAGCCGGACCGTCGCTCGTATCCTGGGAAAATGTCGAAAACCTTTGTCGGTGTCCGGCTCCGCCAACTGCGGACCGAGCGCGGGTTGAGTCAGGCTTCGCTGGCCAAGACGCTGGAGATCTCGGCAAGCTATCTCAATCAGATCGAGCACGACGTCCGGCCACTCACCGTGCCGGTCCTCCTGCGAATCAGTGAAGTCTTCGGTGTCGACACCACCTTCTTCTCCCCACAGGACGACACGCGCCTGATCGCGGAAATGCGCGAAGTCGCCCTCGATCAGGAGATGGGTATCGACGCCGACGCCCACGAAATCGCGGAGATGGTCTCCACGCACCCGGGCCTCGCCAAGGCGATGGTGAACATGCATCGCCGCTTCCGCAACACGACGGCCCAGCTCGCCGCAGCCACGGAGGACCGTTTCTCGGACGGCAGCGGCAGCGGTTCGATCACCATGCCGCACGAGGAAGTGCGCGACTACTTCTATCAGCGGCAGAACTACATTCACGATCTCGACACCGCGGCCGAAGAACTCACCGCTCGAATGCGCTTTCATCGCGGCGACGTCGCCGGCGAGATCGCCAGACGCCTCGAGTCCGTCCATGACGTGCAGATCGTTCGACGAGTCGATCTGGGCGAGAACATACTTCATCGCTACGACCCGGACACCAGGGTCCTGGAAATCTCCGCAAGGCTCTCCGGCGGGCAACAGGTCTTCAAGTTTGCGACAGAACTCGCGTACCTCGAGCATGGCGACCTGCTCGACTCGTTGGTGGCCGAGGGCAACTTCACCAGCGAAGCGTCGGTCTCCCTGGCGAAGCTTGGCTTGGCCAACTATTTCGCCGCGGCCACCGTGCTGCCCTACAGCCAGTTTCACGAGGTTGCCGAGGACTTCCGTTACGACATCGAGCGCATGTCTGCCTTCTATTCCGCGAGCTACGAGACGATCTGCCACCGCCTCTCGACCCTGCAGCGCCCCAAACTTCGCGGGGTTCCCTTCATGTTCGTACGTGTCGACCGTGCCGGAAACATGTCGAAGCGTCAGTCCGCCACCGGATTCCACTTCTCCACCAGCGGAGGCACATGCCCGCTGTGGAACGTCTACGAGACGTTCTCTTATCCGGGCAAGATCATGCCGCAGATCGCGCAGATGCCCGACGGTCGCCGATACCTGTGGGTTGCACGCACAGTCGAACGGCGAGCGGCTCGATACGGACAGCCCGCGAAGATTTTCGCCATCGGATTGGGATGCGAGATTCGCCACGCGCATCGACTCGTCTACAGCGACGGTCTGGATCTCGACGAGTCGAATCCGGGAACGCCGATCGGCTCGGGCTGCCGCGTCTGCGAACGCCTCAACTGTCCGCAGCGTGCCTTCCCTCCGTTGGGTAAAGACCTCGACATCAGCGAGCACCGGAGTTCTATTTCGCCTTACGTGATTCGCTGAGCGCTAACGCACGTGCGCGCGTAGGAACGCGACTGTGCGATCGAACGCGATCATCCCGTCCACCGTATCGAGGTCGAACTGATATTCGTGGTCGAGTGCAGGCTCGTGATCGTCGGGGTAGAACAGTGCGTCTACTTCGACGCCCAGATCGGTGAGCCGTTCTGCCATGGGTTTCGACTGGCTGGCGGTCAGTGGGTCGACATTTCCGCCGGTGATGAACGTCGCTGGAAAGTCCGAGGTCACATGGCCCAGCGTCGACATCTGACCCACTGCAGTCGACCCGTCGAAGTCCTTCGTTCCGAGGTACCCCCACAGCGACTGCTTGTCGACGCCCCAACCGAAGTACTTCCCCTGTGACAGTAGCGGTTTCAGATCGAAGACCCCGCAGTCGAGGACAACTCCGCGTATCTGCTCGGGACGCAATGCCGGTTCCAGCCCCATTTCCGACGCGTAGTCAGGGCTGGTCGTGACGGTCGCCAATTGACTCGACAATTGCGCGCCTGCCGAATCTCCCGCAATAAACAGATTGTTCGAATCGACATGCAACCTGTCCGCATTGCTCACGATGAAGCGATACGCGTCGTTCAGTTGATTCACTGCGGTGGGGTAATACGCCTCCGGCCCCAGTGAGTAGTCCACCGAAATCACAGTGAAACCTTGATGTGCCAACAGTTTGTAGTAACCGTCGGCATCAGTTCTCGATCCCGAGATCCAGCCACCGCCGTGCACCCAGACCACCGTCGGTAGCGCCGAAGTGGACTCCGACGGGTAGTACACGTCCAGTTGCGCATCGTCGTCGCCGTCGCGGTACGGCTGATCGAGGATCGAGACGATTCCTGGCGGTGCTTGCCTGTCGAGTTGTGCGTGAGTCGCTTCGGAGCCGCCCGCTGACATCCACCGTACGAGGAGAACTCCTGGCCAGGGACTGACGAGCGCAGCGGTTATGCCGGACAGAATGACGACGAACACCGTCATGATTCCGACAAGGCGTCTTCGCCGTCTGGCGGGGGAAGACGCTCGCACAACAACTCCTGGTGTCGGATCGGATCTACCCAGGCTAGACCAAAAGGACTAACTGGGAATTCCCTGCGAACACGCCCCCGAAACTTTGTCTGAAATGACCATTTTCGCAGTGGTTCAACATAATTCGACATCTAGCCGGTGTGAGCGTCGAGAAACTGAACCGTACGATCGAGCGCCGTGAGACCGTCGGCCGTGTCCAGATCAAACTGATACTCATGACCGAGCGCCCGAATGTGATCGGCCGGATAGAACAGTGTGTCGACCGCAACTCCCAACCCCGTCAATTTCTCAGCCAACGGTTTCGACTGAGAATCGGTCAACGGATCCGCGTTCCCGCCGCTGATATAGGCAGGCGGAAATCGATCGGTGACGAAGGTCAAGGTCGACATCTGATCCGCTGCATCGGTACTCATGAAGTCACGCACACCGGTATACGCCCAGAGGGACCGATCAACTCCCCAACCGATGATGCCGGGCCCGCCGACCATGTTCCCGACGTCGTAGATTCCACAGTTGAGGACTACTCCGCGCAACTGATCCGGCCGTAGCGACGGGTTCACGCCCACGCGGTCCGCATACGCAGGATCAGTGACGAGAGTGGCGAGCTGACTCGAGAGTTGCGCTCCCGCAGAATCACCGGCGAGAACGATCGTCGTCGGATCAACATGCAGCCGTTCCGCATTCGCGACGACGTACGCATGTGCGTCGTTGAGCTGTCGCACCGCGGTCGGATAGTGATGCTCGGGCCCGAGTGAGTAGTCCAGGGAGACAACGGTGTATCCGTGAGAAGCCAGCAGCTCGTAGTACGACGCGTAGTTGGACTTGCTTCCCGAGATCCAGGCACCGCCATGAGTCCAGATCACCGTGGGCAGCGCGGTCGTCGTCGCTGCAGGAAAGTAGACGTCGAGATATGCGTCGTCGTCATCGGCGCGATAGTGCTGGTCTTTGATCGAGTCGACGCCATCCGGTGCGTGCTTCTCGAGCGCCTCGGTGACTTTCACAGCATCGCGATCGAAAACCCAGCGCACGGCGAGCGCGCCGGGTCTCGGGCTCAGAACAAAAGCCAGAACCACGGCTCCGACAAGGATAATCACTACCCCGAGAGTCCACAGTGCTCGCTTTCGCCATCGGGACGGTGAAGGGTTCGTCATCGGGTTTCCTTCACTCTCGGCAAAATGTCCGAATCAGCGTAACGCGAAGCCGATACCGCCAGGCGTGATCAGCTGAGTTCTGCGATCCGCCTCTGCGCGAGCGCCTTGACTTCACCCTTGGCTACCTTGCCGCCGGCTGCCATCGGCAATTCGGCGACCGCCGTCACGTACTCGGGTATGTACTCACGGGTCACTCCTCGGCTCTGCAGCCACGCGGTCAGGTCGTCCGAACTCAGATCGTCATCGGCGGACACGATGACGGCACAGACCTTCTCACCGAACAGCGGATCGTCGACTCCCACCACGGCGACCAGTTCCACCGAGGGGTGCGCGCGAACACACTCCTCGACTTCGACCGCGGAAATGTTCTTGCCGCCTCGAATGATGATGTCGGCTTTGCGCCCGACCACACGCACCCGGCCAGTCTCGTCGATCTCGACGATGTCGCCGAGAAGCATCCAACCTTCGTCGGTGTACAACTCGTCGTTCGCATCGACGTCACCCCAGTACCCTTGGCACATCAGTGGGCCGTTGACCGCAGGCTGACCTCGACGGACGGTTTCGGTCACTTCGCTTGCCGCATCGTCGAATACACGAACGTGCATGCGATCGATGACGTGGCCGCACGTCTTCAGCCGGGTGTCGGAATCGTCCAAGACCGTCGTCACCGAGACGGCGCCGGTTTCGTTCGATCCGTAGAACTGCAGGACTGCCGCACCGGTACGTTGCTCGAAAGCCAGTGCCTCCGAATAGGGCACGGCTTCACCACCGGTGAACATGAAACGAAGTGACGAGAGATCGGCCGATTCCGCAGCCTGCGAGTGCAACAGCATCTTGAATTGTGTACTCACACAATTCAAAGCAGTTACCCGTTCGCGCTCGATCAACTCGATCATCACCGAAACGTCGAAGCGTTCCATGACGACGTTACGAGCACCGAGTAACGCCGGCAGGAAATGCGAAGTCCAGAGACCGAATCCGAAAGGTGCCGGGACCGCGCCGAGAAACACCTCATCTGCACCGATCGACGCCGCCTCGGCTGCAATCTCGGAGAAGGCAACCCAACGATCCTCGGTTTGTGTCACCAGCTTGGGCAGGCCCGTTGTGCCAGAGGTCGAGTTCAGCATCGAAACGCCCGAGGTGACAAAACACGGGCTGGTTGCGGGGAAACGCTTGATCTCGACCGGCAACGAAGTGAGTTCGCCACCCGCGCCTGCGCGTTCGAGCATCACGTTGGCGCGTTCGTCGGCGAAGACGACGTCCAGTCCGGGATACTCGGCCCGCAGACTCGCCACGAGTTCGGCGGTATCGACGCCTCGCAGCGTGCGTGCGGTGACCAGAACAGAGGCTTCGGAGCGGGCGATCAGATGAGAGATCTCGCGAATGCCGGAGCGCGAACCGATTCCGACGGCGACGCGGCCGGTACGAAAGGCTGCGCAGAGCGCCGCATGGAAGACAGCGGTGTCGGGAAGCAACACGGCCACGTGCCCGTATCCCTCACCAGCTAGGTCCAGTGCCGACGCGATGGCATCGGCAGCGGCGTCGTACTGTTTCCACGACACCCTCGATTCCGGGGTGACAAAGGCAGTTTCGTCCGGGATGGTCTCAGACCAATGCCTGACCATCTCACTGATGCTGACACCGGCGAACCGGGCCGGATTCGTGGCGAATTCACCGACAGTGAAGTCGAGTGTCTTCGTTTCAAGCATGATCGTCGATCATCTCCCGTCGGCGCTGAGTACGCCCATCGATTGTTTGTACGCGTTGTCCAGTGTCGCTGCGGAATCGCATTCGCGGACGAGTTCGCCGCGTTGCATGACATATCCCGCGGTGGACAACGGCCAGGGCGGTGAAGGAGACGTCCCTGACGGCAATCGCGGAGCCGTATCGAACTGTGACTCTGTCGAGTTCGAGCATCGTCAGGCACCTTCCTCGTAGTCGGAACCGAAATAGACTTCGCGCATCGCCTCGCTGGCAAGCACTCTTGCGGCGGTCCGTAGAACGCCACCGATCCGAAATCGAGCAGAACGATCCTGGTTGCGAGCGCCGCGATGAGATCGACGTTGTGATCGACCAACACCACTCCCTTGCCCTGCGCAGCAATCGACCGAACGGCACCGCGGCGATGCCGTCGTGATCTGCACCGGCAAACGGTTCGTCCAACAGGAGGACATCGGGTTCGGTCGCCATCGCGCGCGCTACCTCGACCAGACGCTGCGCGCCCAAACTCAGATCCCCGCAGGCATTCTCGACGCGCTCGCCCCGAAGACCACTGCCGCACAGACCGCAATCGCCTTTCCGAGTATCACATCAAACTCCCGTCCAAACTCTGCTTGGTGTATCAAACAAGCGCTTGATTTACGACGGTGGACAGAAGTATGCCCTGGGTCACACCGATAGTCAAAATCCGAATTACACGCGCGGGAACTGCGGTGTTACGGCTTCTGCAGCTGCCGGATCGAGGAGCTGAGTTCGCGAATGACGGACTTCAATTCATCGACATCAGAGCGGAGTTCGGCCATTTGGGAGTCCGAACGGAGTTCGGCAAGTTCAGAGTCGGGAGATTCGGTCTGCGCGTCCTTCTTCCCCGCGGGACGGCGAACCCGTGCCACGGGTTCGCTTTCGCCCGAACGCGCGGCGAAGCCGTCCAGAAACACCGAAATCAGATTGCGCTGCAGATCGTCGGCCAACTCGGAAAGCTGCGGGCGATACTGCGCGACTGTGGACCAGACGGATTCACGCATGAGCCGATGAAACTGCTCAGGGTCGATGTCCTCCCGAAACTCCCCGTCGGCGATTCCGCGCGTGATGGCCGATCGCCAATAACTGTGCGCCTTCTGCACCAGGACGGTGATGGGAGCGTCAGCCGGCTGCGACGAAAGAATGGCCTCGCCCTGATACACCTCTGTGGCGTACGGGTGATCCACCGCGGAGGCGAATGACACCGAAACCATCGTGGCCAGGCGATCGCGAGCCGAACCTTCCGGCTCGATCGAGTCCTCGTACCGGACGTTGAGGTCTTCGAGGAACCGGACGACGATCTCGTTTGCTATCGCATCCTTGGAGTCGAAGTAGTGATAAAGGCTCCCCGAAAGGATCCCGACTTCGTCGGCAATGTCTCGTACCGTCGTCGCGGCGATTCCCCGCTCGCTGAACAGCTTGGCCGCATGAGCGAGTATTTCGTCCCGTCGGGTCGAGCGCACGAGAAGTTCCTTCCGACGTTCCGATTGTCAAGCGAGTGCTTGATCGATTTCTCGTCGATGCTAACACCGCACCCCCGCTGACCTGCGGTGTGAGGTCCCGGACATCGAATGGAAACACCGGACACACACTTGTCACCGACAGTCACTCCACCGCAACAACTTCCACCTACTGTGTGCACTCGACGAATACAGCGTTGTATACGCAACCCGGATACATATCTGTCAGAGCCATCGATAACGAAAGGCCCGTACATGCGAACCTTCTCGAAGCGCACCCTTGCCGCGCCGGCCGCTCTAGCCGCACTGGGCTTGGTTCTCACCGGCTGTGGAAGCAAGGCAACAGACACCGCAGCAGGAGAATCGACGGCTACGTCGTGCGTCGACACCTCTGGGGACACGATCAAGGTCGGTTCCCTGAATTCACTCTCGGGCACCATGGCCATCAGTGAAGTGACGGTCCGCGACTCCATCTCGTTGGCGGTGCAGGAGATCAACGATTCCGGCGGTGTGCTGGGCAAGAAGATTCAGATCGTGGCAGAGGACGGCGCGTCGGAGCCGACGGTGTTCGCCGAAAAGGCCGAGAAACTGATCAGCAGCGATTGCGTTGCAGCAGTTTTCGGTGGCTGGACCTCCTCGAGCCGCAAAGCCATGCTGCCGGTGTTCGAAGACAACAACTCCCTGCTCTACTACCCGGTCCAGTACGAAGGACTCGAAGATTCGAAGAACATCTTCTACACGGGTGCAACGACCAACCAGCAGATCATCCCGGCTCTGGACTATCTGAAGGAGAAGGGGGTCAAGTCGCTCTATCTGGTCGGCAGCGACTACGTGTTCCCGCAAACCGCCAACCGCATCATCAAGGCGTACGCGGCAGCAAACGGTATCGAGATCAAGGGTGAGGACTACACGCCATTGGGCTCGACCGACTTCTCCACCATCGTGAACAAGGTGCGCACCGCCGACGCGGATGCCGTGTTCAACACACTCAACGGCGATTCCAACGTCGCGTTCTTCCGTGAATACTCGAATGTCGGCCTGAAGCCCGCCGACATGCCCGTCGTCTCCGTTTCCATCGCGGAAGAAGAGGTTGGCGGTATCGGAGTCCAGAACGTCGAAGGTCAGCTGACGGCGTGGAACTACTACCAGACCATCGACTCCCCCGAGAACAAGAAGTTCGTCGCGGCGTACAAGGCGAAGTTCGGCCAGGACAAGCCCACGTCCGACCCGATGGAAGCGGCATACACCTCCGTCTACCTCTGGAAGAACACCGTCGAGAAGGCCAACTCGTTTGCGGTCAAGGATATTCAAGACAACGCCGACGGTGTGACCTTCCAAGCACCCGAAGGACTCGTGACCATCGACGGCGACAACCACCACATCACCAAGACTGCTCGGATCGGCGAAATCCGTTCCGACGGACTCATCTACACGGTCTGGGATTCGGGACAGCCGATCGAGCCGGATCCGTACTTGAAGAACTACCCCTGGGCCGAGGGACTCGGCAGCTGATCGACGAAAGGCGGAATTGACGGAATCGACGAGTAGAGAGGTGGAGCGCCTGTCATGGATGTTGTGATCGGACAGTTGTTCACGGGTTTGAGTATCGGATCGATTCTCCTGTTGGCAGCGTTGGGATTGTCTCTTACGTTCGGGCAGATGGGTGTCATCAACATGGCACACGGCGAGTTCATCATGGCCGGCTCGTACACCGCATACGTAGTGCAGCAGGTGATCTCGAATGCAACGGGATCGTTGATCATTTCTCTGCTCGTCGGTTTTGTCGTCGGCGGGTTGATGGGCGTCGTACTCGAAATGGTCCTGGTATCGCGGATGTACCACCGTCCCCTCGACACCCTGTTGGTGACGTTCGGCGTCGGATTGATCCTTCAGCAGTTGGCACGAGACATCTTCGGGGCGCCGGCCGTCAATGTCTCGGCACCGACTTGGCTTTCGGGTGGGGTCGACATTTTCGGCGCCGTGGTCCCGAAGACCCGAATCTTCATTCTGGTATTGGCGATCGCTGCGGTGATCGCGCTTTCGGTCGCGCTGAAGCAGTCGTCGATGGGTAGACGCATCCGCGCCGTCGTACAGAATCGCGATCTGGCCGAGACGAGCGGAATCTCTTCTCGTCGTACGGACATCACGACCTTCTTCCTCGGATCCGGACTCGCCGGTGTCGCGGGTGTGGCGTTGACGCTCATCGGTTCCACCAGCCCGACCATCGGCCAGTCGTATCTGATCGACGCCTTCCTGGTCGTTGTTGTCGGCGGTCTCGGTCAGATGAAGGGAGCCGTGATCGCCGCCTTCGCCCTCGGCATCTTGAACTCGTTCATCGAGTACTCGACGACGGCGTCGATCGCGAAGGTGATCGTGTTCGTCATCATCGTCGTCTTCCTTCAAGTCCGGCCACAGGGCCTGTTCGCAGTCAAGACGAGGAGCCTCGTATGAGCATCCTGAACAATTCCCGAATGCGGGTTTGGGGCGGTTTTGCACTCGCCGCGATCGTGCTGTTCGCCATCGCTCCGGCTGTACTCTCGGACTTCAGGCTGTCACTGTTAGCCAAATTCCTGTGCTTCGCCATAGTCGCTGTAGGCATCGGCTTGGCTTGGGGCCGAGGCGGAATGCTCACGCTCGGCCAGGGCGTGTTCTTCGGAATCGGCGCATACGTGATGGCGATGCACCTCAAGATCGCTGATGCCGAACTCAAGGGCGACGCGGTCCCGGACTTCATGTCCATCGCCGGCAAATCTGAACTTCCGGGATACTGGCAACCGTTCGCTTCACCTTTCGTGGCGATCTTCGCCATCCTTTTCCTGCCGGCCGCTGTTGCCTTTCTCCTCGGACTCGGTGTGTTCAAGCGGAGAGTCAAGGGCGCGTACTTTGCGATCCTGTCGCAAGCACTTGCCGCGGCTTTTGCGATCCTCTTGATCGGCCAACAGTCGATCGGTGGCAGCAACGGCCTCAACCGTTTTCGTACGTTCTTCGGTTTCAACCTCAATGATCCGGCGAACAAGCAGATGTTGTTCTTCATCGCCGCCGGCGTTCTTCTCGCGTCGGTAGCTCTGATTCGCCAGCTGATGAACTCCCGATATGGCGAACTCCTCGTCGCGGTCCGCGATCAAGAGGAGCGCGTACGTTTCCTCGGATACGATCCGGCGAACATCAAACTGGTCGCCTACGTGACCGCGGCGTTCCTCGCCGGTATCGCCGGCGCGCTCTTCGTTCCGATCGTGGGCATCATCTCCCCCGCCGACGTCGGGATCGTGCCGTCCATCGCATTCCTCATCGGGGTCGCGATCGGTGGCCGCGCAACGCTTCTGGGTCCGGTACTCGGTGCGATCGGCGTCGCATGGGCACAGTCGGCATTCTCGGAGAGACTCCCATCGGGATGGATCTACGCACAAGGGCTTATGTTCATCGTCGTGGTCGGGTTCTTCCCGGCAGGTGTGGCCGGATTGTTCGCTCTGATGCGCCACCGCAAGAAGCGTGAGACACCGATCGGCCCGCCGGTCAAGGTCTCCCAACCCGAACCAGTTGAGGTGTCGTCATGACCAACACAACCGCCACCAGCGAGCCCGCACCCGCACTGGGCGGCAACGCCGGAATGTCGTCCGAATACCTCGAAGTTCGGAATCTTTCCGTCAGCTTCGACGGTTTCAAAGCAGTTGACGGCGTCGACTTGACCCTCATGCAGGGCGACCTGAGGTTTCTGATCGGTCCGAACGGGGCTGGAAAGACGACGCTGGTCGATGCCATCACCGGACTGGTTCCCGCTACCGGTTCAATCACGAAGTCCGGCGAGCAGTTACTCGGCAAGAAAGTTCACAAGATCGCCCGTCTCGGCGTCGGGCGAACCTTCCAAACGGCAAGCGTCTTCGAAGAACTCTCGGTGCTCCAGAATCTCGACATCGCGGCCGGAGCCGGCCGATCACCGTGGAACTTGCTCAGAAAACGCAAAGGTGTGCTTCCCGAGATCGAAGAGGCACTGGAGACAACCGGTTTGGAGGACCTCAGGGACACTCCCGCGGGCATTCTCGCGCACGGCCAGAAGCAGTGGCTCGAAATCGGAATGTTGTTGGTACAGAACTGTTCCGTACTTCTGCTCGACGAACCCGTCGCAGGTATGAGCCTGGAGGAGCGCGAGGAGACCGGAAACCTTCTGCGGCGCATCGGCGGTGCGCGAACCGTCGTCGTAGTCGAGCACGACATGGACTTCATGCGATCCTTCGCCACGTCCGTCACGGTGCTCGCCGCTGGGAAAGTGCTCGCCGAAGGGACCGTGGCCGAGGTCCAAGCCGATCCCAAGGTGCAAGAGGTCTACCTCGGCACAGCCGCTGCCGGAACCGATCTCGGCGCCGACACCGAACCGACCCCGGAGGACTGAATCATGCTCGAACTCGTCGACATCCGCGCCGGCTACGGACGTACCGAAGTGATCCACGGCGTTTCCCTGCTGGTTCCCGGCGACGGGGTTGCGGCAGTCATGGGTCACAACGGTGCGGGTAAAACCACATTGCTGCGCGCCGCCGTCGGACTGATCAAACCCACACGGGGAAAGGTACTTCTGAACGGTGAGGACATCACCGGTCTACGACCGAGCGCCCGCGTCGCTCGCGGACTCGCCTACGTACCGCAGGGTCAGCAGTCGTTCGGACAACTGACGACTGCCGAGAATCTTCGAGTGGTCGCCGACGGGCGCAAACGCGGAAAAGCACTCATCGCAGAGGCATTGGATCTGTTTCCCGCACTCACCACGCTGCTCGATCGACGGGCCGGGCTTCTCTCCGGTGGGCAGCGACAGCAGCTTGCCATCGCTCGCGCACTGATCACCGAACCCAAGATCCTCATCCTGGACGAACCGACCGAGGGAATTCAGCCCAACGTGGTCGCCGAGATAGAAAGGACCGTCATGGAACTCACCGAGCGAGGCGATCTCGGTGTCCTCCTCGTGGAGCAACACATCGGTTTCGCGCTCCAATCAGCGCAGCATTACAGCATTCTCGCGGCCGGACACGTGACCTCGACCGGTGAGGGCGGCACCACGTCCACCGAAGCGGTTCGTCGAGCGATGGCAATCTGACATGAGTGTGCGGCCGCCGCTGCGCGAGCAGGTCTACCGGTCGATCCGGAACGATCTGATGTCGGGTCGGATTGCGCCATCCGAACGACTCGGCGAAGAACGGTTGGCTCATCTCTACGGCGTCTCGCGAACACCGGTCCGCGAGGCGCTCGCAAAGTTGGAATCCGACGGGCTCGTCGAACGCGACGAACACGGCCTCTTTCCGTACCGACCGCACCTCGACGAGTTGGGTGGCCTCTACGAGCTGCGCATACTTCTCGAGGTGCACGGGCTTCGGCGGGTGCTCGACGGTGAAGCCCCCGTCCATGATCGAGACAAGCTCGGTTCCGAACTCGACAGGTGGTACGCGTTTCGCAAACAGATGCCGTCGCCGGACGCCGGTTTCGTGACGCTCGACGAGGAGTTTCACATAGCGCTCCTCGCCTCGTCCGGAAACCACGCACTGGTCGACGCACTGCAGGCAGTCAACTCGAAGCTGCGCCCCGTGCGGATGTTCGACTACCTGACTCCCGACCGTATGAAGGCCACCGTGGAGGAACATATCTCCGTCGTCGAACTGGTTCTGGACGGCAAGATTCCGCAAGCACACGAGGCACTGGTGTCGCACATCGACATTTCTCGCACGGTTGTACTCGACCGTGCTCGGCAAGCCCTCTCGTTAGCCGCTATGGCCAATGCCGTGCGGAATTGATCAGGTTCGTGTCGCTGACTCGAGGGTGACGACTTCGGTGACGTGGTCTCTCGTCAGCGGGATCAGCAGAGACTCCCCCGGTACGGTTGGCTTCGGACCGAGTTCAGAGCCTGGGACCGTACCCGTTGTGCCGTCCGAGCATTCGACTGCAACTTCGCTCGCGTAGTCCGCATCAGGCGCAACTTCGCAGGTGAGTCCGTCATCCGTAGTGAAGGCGGAGATGCTCGAATCGACGGGCCCGTGAATTACCGTCCCGCTTGGATCCACCTGCGTCGACGTGGTGAGCGGTGGACTGGTCGGCATCGTGGTCGCTGCCGCAGCGGTGGTGGTCGTGGCCGTACTGGTGGTTGTGGCCGTAGGCGCAGATGTTTTGGTGGGTTCACCCGTCGTAGGTTCAGGCGTCGTAGATTCAGGCGTCGAAGGTTCAGGAGTCGTCGTTCCCGTAGGCGGCGTGGTCGACAGGGGAACATCTGTCGATGTTGTCGATGTCGGCTCGGCGACTCGCGCTGCCTGTCCGGTGACAAGGCTCAGCGGCGTCACCGGGGGTGAAGAATCGAGTCCGCACTGAGCGGCCGACAGATTAACGGATATGTTCGTCGATCCGAGGATGACTGTGACCAGTCCTTCACCCAAGATCGACAATGCGACGGTTACGGCCTCAACAGTGAAACTCACCGAAACAGCGGAGGAAGCAACAAAAGGCGCGGAACCGGATGCCGCTCGGGTACTGGTGACCTTGATGTTCGAGAAGCGCGCTTCTACCCGCGCGAGCAGTGGAACATTCGCCATCACGAAGGTGGCAGTAGTCGGCGACGTCGACGTGGCCGAACCGTTTGCACCCACCGCCGGGATGGCAACCGCGGCGCCGCCGACTTTCACGGTTCCCGTCGGCTGGTCAGTAGCCGCCGACGTACTCGCACAGCGTGCGTTTGTCTTGACGCTCGTGCTCGTGATCGCGTCCGCCGGTATCAACGTGATCCCCAGTACCGAAAGCAGATTCAATTGCAAACCCAATGTAGAGGTAGTTTCCGCGTCCGCATCCGACCCGGCCGCTCCACAAGGGGTCGATGCCGACGCTCCTACGAGATACGCGGCGCACTGAACGGCGCTACCCGTGCGGCTGAGTGCGGGCAACCCCAGCAATACACCGGAGTTGTCCGCCAACGAAACGGTCCCCGTGGTTTTGCCCGGCGCGAGTTGAGTTTGCACGGTCGGATGTTCGATCAACGAACCGCCGAGATTTCCTCCGAGAGTTATCAATCCGCCGGTCGCTGTTCCTTTGCCCGACGTCGATCTGCCGTACCCGCTGGTTGTCCAGGTTCCGGTGGAAATCGGGCCGGTCACGTACTCCGAGTCGGTCCACGCCGCTTCGGTCTCGCCCAGAAGTGGGTGAGCCGAAAATCCGGAGCCCAGAAATACCGCAACTGCCAATACGACGACTGAGAACAGGTGGCGACGCTTCACTGCCTACCGCCGCCCGGCGGTAGAAGAACCTGAATGGGTTCGGTTTTCGGGTCGGCCGAGTCGGCATCAGCGTCGTCATCGGTATTGCGCGGCCAGAATACCGCGACCACCAAAGTGGCCATGGTCAGCGTGATCGCCCCCAGAACAACAGGATTCGAGAAGTAGACGATCACGCGCGCCAATCCCGGAACGTGCCAGAGCACCTTCCGAACCGTGGTGACCTCGTAAACCGCGGGGTCAGCCGAGGCGTTGGCATCACCCTTGAGATCGAGAATCGTGATGCCGTTGTCCTGGGTACGAGCGGAGACGACCCGGTGGGTCACCGGCAGTTCGGACCCTCCCCGATCGACGGTGACGACGTCGCCCACCTCGACGGAATCCGCAGGTACTTCGCGCACAACGGCGAGCGAACCCGTCGGAATGGTCGGCGACATGGAGCCCGTCTTGAACATGATCAGTGTGATGTCGAATGCAAAGGCACAGATCACCAAAGCGATACAAGCGACCCCACCGGCCGCGAGAACCTGAAGGATGCAGTCCCCTATGATCGTCGGGACCGAACGCTTCTTCGTCCGGGCATGTGTTGTCCGGGCACGTGTTGGCATTGCAGCTCCTTCAGGGTGTTGCACTGAACTGCCAAGTGGGAGTTGCCGTTTTACCGATCAACGCCGAGTTACTCCAATTGACCGAGGTACCGGGCAGTGAAATCTCGAAGCACAGCGCCACCGCAGCGCCCGGGGACGCTCCACCGGTGGGTAGCGCGATGGCCCCGACTGCGGAACCAGTTGAGAGCGACGGAAACACCGTCGCACTTCCCACCACGAATTGTGGTGTTCCCGTAGAGAAGGCTGACGCATCACAGGTGGTCGACTTGACCACCCGATACCGCAGCGCCGACGCCAGAGTGGAGTCGCCGGCAACCGTGGCCGCCTGCAGAGTGACGGATGCTGCCGGCGAGACCGGCACCGTTCGAAGAGATATCGGGCCGTACGAGGACGCACCGGGGCGAATCAGGAGCGCCGATGGTGTGTACGTGAAAACGCCAGGGGCACTCGATGAATGCGAGGACCATCCACCGCCGACGTTCGACTCGATTCCGAATGTTCCGGTGCGAAACGATGCATCTCCCATCGTGCTGTCCACCCAACTTGCAGCCACGGTGCTTACACCGATACCCAGGACGATCCCCGAGGCCGCCAGTGCGTACACCTGACGCATTCGCCGTGTGACCACTCAGGCGTCAGGGGGTGGACTGGCCGGTGAACTGCCAGAGCAAGCGCCCGGTGTCCGTGCCCGACACGATCGAAGGGTCGACTCCGGCAGGCAGCGTGACCGCGAAGCACAGTTCGACCGGCACACCCGTGCCCAGCAAGGTGACATCCGAACCCGAACCTGCCGTCAAGGCCACGGGACTAGCTGTCGTGCCCACCCATGCTGTGCCTGCCCCAATTCCCGCCGCAGTGCAGGTCGCGGAGGGAACACCTCGATACACCGAGTACCGCAGGGCAGGTTTGAGTACGGCATCGCCGCCTGTCGCACCGAGCAGTTGTACCGTCGCACCGAGAGTGCTGGCGGTGGGACCGATCCGAAGCGCTACCGGTGCATACACCGTCGTTCCTGGCGAGAGTGCGGCGAATCCAGTGCTGAATGCGAAGTGGCCGGCGGAGGCGTCGACCTGGTACTCACCCCAGGTCGTCAGTCCGTCGAAGCTGCCTTGGAGGTTCCAACTTCCAGTCTGGAACTGAGCGTCACCAAAAACGTTGTCTGTCCACGCCGCCAAGGTGACGGCGGCGCCGATACCGAGGACAAGTCCTCCGGCAAGTAATGCACGTACTTTGCGCTTGTTTACGGCCTTCCGATCAGTGGTCATGCTGGTCTCGATTCACTTGGAATGCGAAAGAACCTCCGATTCGGGAAATCTAGCCCCCACTTTCACCCGAAATATCCGAAATGACCGAAATTGTGACAAAGGCTTGACGCTTTCTCCGCCTCGCAGCCTTCCGTAGGCGCTGACCAGGCGGAAATAGGAAAGCCGGCCAGATGGTTGCACCTTCCAACGACACTTGCGTTCTATTCGCTGAGAAAGGCACCACATTCATGGCCGTCCCACTTTCCATCCTCGACCTCGCCCACATCGGCGACAACGAAACCGCCAAAGACAGCTTCGACGCCAGCGTGACGTTGGCGCAGCGCGCCGAGGAGTGGGGCTACAAGCGAATCTGGTACGCCGAGCACCACAACATGGGTTCCATCGCGTCCTCGGCTACGAGTGTTCTGATCAGCCACGTCGCCGCACACACCAGCAAAATCCGCCTCGGCGCCGGTGGGATCATGCTCCCTAACCATGCACCGCTGACGATCGCCGAGCAGTTCGGCACGCTCGAGACTCTGCATCCGGGTCGCATCGATCTCGGCCTCGGCCGTGCGCCCGGCAGTGATCAGAAGACGATGCAGGCTTTGCGACGCGACCCGAGTTCTTCGGACAGCTTCCCGCAGGACGTACTGGAGCTTCAGGGCTACCTCGGCGACACGTCACGCGTCCCCGGAATCAACGCCGTTCCCGGTAAGGGCACTCACGTTCCGCTCTACATACTCGGATCGTCACTGTTCGGCGCCAAGCTCGCCGCGATGCTCGGCCTGCCGTATGCATTTGCCTCGCACTTCGCCCCCAACGCCCTGCGCGATGCCGTTGCGATCTACCGACGCGAGTTCAAGCCGTCAGAGCAATTGGCGGAGCCGTACGTCATCGCCGGCGTCAACGTCATCGCCGCCGACACGCATGAGCAGGCTCAGCGAGACTTTCTCGCGGCCAAGCGTTCGCGAGTCAGCCTCCTTCTCGGACGTGGACGCAAGTTCACGGACGATGAAGCGGACATGCTGCTCGACTCCCCCGCCGGCCAGCAGGTTCTGCAGATGACCAAGTACAGCGCCATCGGCACGCCCACGGAGGTCCGCGCCTACCTCGACGAGTTCACCGAGCATGCGCAGGCCGACGAGCTGATCACAGTGTCGACCGGCACCAACCGCGAGGCATGGTTGCGCACGTTCGAACTCCTCGCCGACGTGAGCGATCTGGTGCCCGCCTAAGCTGCCGGTATGGGCGATCCTTCCCGTCGCGGGTTCATCTCGGTACTGGCCGTTCTACTTTCGACGGGTTGGGCCGCCAACCACTTTGCCTCGCTCATCCCGGTTCTCCGGGTGGACGAAGGCCTCTCACACACCGTGCTCGACGGCGTTTTCGGCATCTACGCGCTCGGACTCCTACCCGGCCTGTTGACCGGTGGTGCGTTGTCGGACCGCGTAGGCCGAGCTGTCGTTGTCCTGCCCGGTGCGCTCATAGCCTCGCTCGGAACCTTGGTTCTTCTTCTCTGGCACGACGCGCCGGGACTCATGGTCGGACGCCTCGTTGTCGGTATCGGTGCCGGTCTGGCAATCGGCGCCGGTACCGCGTGGGCGGCCGACCTTCGCGGCAAATCCGGAACCGTGATGGCGGGCGTCATACTTACCTCGGGTTTTGCACTGGGACCGCTATTCTCGGGTCTGTTGGCGCAATTTGCCGCCTTCCCGCTCGCCACGCCCTTTGTCGTCTCGGCCGTGTTGTCGGTTGGTTCGGTTGCCGCGGCGGCTGTGTGGAGTCGTACTCCTGCTCCCGCAAAAGCGGCAACCTTCACACCCGTTCCCGACGACATTGAGCAGTCGGTCAAATGTGCGCCAGACGGCGCGGAGCGCTCCCTCGCATCTGCGCCAGACGGCGCGGAGCGCTCCGTCGCATCTGCTCTGTTCTGGGCACTTCCGTTGGCTCCGTGGGTTTTTGCCAGTGCAACAGTCTCCTTCGTGACCATGACTACCAGGCTCAGCGACCGCTACTCCGGGCCACTCCTTCCTGGTTTCGCCGCGGCGTTGACCCTCGGTGCCGGGATCCTGGTTCAAACCGTTGCGCGCCATCGCAATTGGGGTCCCCAGGCGGGCACGGTCGGCGCCGCACTCGCAGCGCTCGGATACTGCCTGGTCGCGGTCGGTGGGGCGCACCCCGCGCTCGGGTTGTTCATCGTCTGCGCGCTTGTCCTCGGTACGGCCTACGGACTGTGCCTGCGTGAAGGCCTACTCGATCTCGAGTCGCTCGCTCCCCCGGCCTCTCGGGGCGCTTTGACCGGGATCTTCTACGTCGGCACCTATCTCGGATTCGGACTACCGGTGCTGCTGGTCGTCATCGAACCCACGATGGGTCCGTCACTACCGTTGGTGATCCTGGCTGCTGTTGCGGCCGCCGTTGCCGTGATCCGTTTCCGCCGATTGCGGTCGACACAGGCTTCCGCGTCACATCCGCGTCTCGAAGCCACATCGGTCTGAGCGTCCATTCGGACAGAGTTGGCGGTACTTGCAGTCGCAGCTACTCGGCGGTGTTAGCGTCGGAGGACCAGAAGGTAACTGCGTAGGGACACAGCAATGGGCAAGAGCGAGGCGGGCAAGGCCGAATCGGCCAAGAGTAGTGCGGACGACCTGACGGGTCGGCGCATTCTGATCACCGGTGCCGCCCGCAATATCGGTTCTTCGCTCGCCAGACGCCTGTACGACCGCGGTGCGTCCGTGGGACTCCTCGGCCTCGAGCCGGAACTTCTTGAACAAGTCGCCACATCCTGCGGCCGCGCGCCCTGGCAGTTGTGCGACGTCGCCGACCTCGAGCAGGTATCTCGCGGCGTCGACTACATAGCCGAGAAGTTGGGCGGCATAGACGTCGTCGTCGCCAATGCCGGCGTCGAGGCGAACTCGTCGATCCTCGGTGGCGACCCTGCTGACATGCGCCGCGCGGTCGAAGTCAATCTCATGGGCACGTATTACACCCTGCGCGCAGCCGGTCCCCACATCAGTCATGAAAACGGTTACGCCCTGGTTGTCGCCTCGGCCCACGGCGCCGCCAAGCACCCGTTTCGCGGACCGTTCAGTGCTTCGCGCTCCGGCGTCGAAGCGCTGGGAGACGCGTTGCGCCTGGAAATGAAACACCTCGGCACCAAGGTGGGCGTCGCGTACATCGGGGACATCGACACCGACACCACCGCGCTGTCGTTCGACGGAGCACGCGGAACTCTCGCCAGCTCCGGGACCACGACCATCGCTGACGCCGTCGATGCGTTCGAGCGCGGTATCGTCGGCCGGAAGTCGCGCGTACACGCACCCCGTCGCAGCGCTGCTGTTCGCCACATCGCGCAACGAGCTATCGACCTCCGTCCCTCTCACATCCGTGGAGTCGCATGAACCCCCGCATCCCGCCCGGCCGATTCAAGGACCTCGGTCCGATCAACTGGGGAATCTGGCGTGTCCTGTCGAAGGCTGCCGGAGCACCCGATGCGCATCTGTTCAGCACATTGGGGCGCACGGGCGGACTCTTCCGCGGTTGGCTGCACTACTCCGGCTCACTCATGCCCGGCGGCAAGATCTCTCGCCACGACACCGAACTGATCATCCTGAGAGTCGCGCACCTGCGGGACTGTGGTTACGAGATGGATCACCACATCAGGCTCGGCCGCAAAGCCGGAATCGACGCAGAAGAACTGGCCCGTATCGTCGAGGGCCCTGGCGCTTCCGAGTTGAGTCCACGTCACCGTGCGATCTTGACTGCAGTCGACGAGTTGGTCGCCAACAAGGACATCACCGACACCACGTGGGGAACGCTTTCACAGCATCTCGACGATCGTCGGTTGATCGAATTCACCTTGCTGGTCACCCAGTACGACGGCCTGGCCACCACGATCGGAACCTTGCGGGTTCAGCGCGACTTCTTCTGAAGTCGTACGGCGGTCGTAACTCAGCTCTAACCCGAAGACATCTGTACGAAACACCTGATCAATAGCGTATACAGGTATGTCGACAGGGATGAATACGGCACCGGAGCCACTTCGTGAGGTGGTCTACCGGGAACTACGCACCGAACTGGTCAACGGGACCATCGGGTTCGATCAGCGTCTGACGGAACCGAAGCTCTCCACGCGTTTCGGCATCTCTCGCACTCCTGTGCGGGAGGCGCTGACGATGCTGTGCGCCGATGGACTCCTGCGCCGGGAAGAGTACGGATTCTCCGCCGTGCGTCCGAGCATCCCGCGGATCCGAGATCTGTACGAACTCCGAATCACTCTGGAACTACAAGGAATTACCCGGGCGATCGCAGATCCGACAATCCGACACGATCGAACAATTCTCGACGGCGAGTTGGCGCGGTGGCGTGCCCTTGCTCTCGATCCTCCGGCTCAGGAACCCGGGTTCGTCGAACTGGACGAGGAGTTCCACGTCGCTGTACTGAGGGCGTCAGGCAACAACGAACTGGTCGCATCACTGTTGTCGGTGAACTCCCGTATCCGGCACGTTCGGATGTACGACTTCATGGTCAACGGCCGCATCGACACCTCGATCGCGGAGCACATTCGAATCCTCGAAGAACTACTTGCCGGCAACCTGCCCGAGGCCCGCACGCTTTTGCACCAACACATCGGCGAGTCTCTCGACGTCGTTCTCGACCGAGTGACCCGTGCGATCACCGCGCTCTCACTCGCCCACATCACGGACTGATCGGAGCAGCACACACATGACCAACGCAGCAGAAGTTTTCACCCCGACTGCCCGGGTCGAGCAGGCTTTCCATCGGATCGAGGAAGTAGATCGCCCCGAAGTGTGGATCACGTTGCGCCGCAAGGAAGATGCGCTTGCCGACGCAGCCTCGGTCGAGGCCAGACTCGCTGCGGGCGAACAGCTTCCCCTGGCCGGGCGTCTCGTCGCCGTCAAGGACAACGTCGACTTTGCCGGTCTGCCGACCACTGCGGCGTGTCCCGAATTCGCCTATGTACCGGATGAAACGGCCAGTGCCGTTGCACGGTTGATCGAGCACGGCGCCGTTGTCCTGGGGAAGACAAACCTCGACCAGTTCGCCACCGGACTGGTCGGAACGCGCAGCCCGTACGGCGCGGTTCGCTGCGCCTGGAACGAAGAGTTGATCTCGGGAGGTAGTAGTTCCGGATCCGCCGTCGCCGTCGCACTGGGGATCGTGGACATCGGAATCGGTACCGACACCGCCGGTTCCGGCCGGGTGCCGGCAGCGTTCCACGGGATCTACGGACTCAAGCTCTCGCTCGGCATCATCCCCGTCCACGGAGTAATTCCCGCCTGCATCGACTACGACGCGCTGACGGTGTTCGCCGGCGACCTCGAATCGGCCACCACGGCCGCGGCACTCATGGTCGGCAACGAACCGCGTGATCCCCGCAGCCGAGTCTGGCCTTCGGATGTTCGTCTCGCGGCGGCGCCGAATCCCCGTGTCGCAGTGCCCCGAATCGAGGATCTGGCGCAACTGAGCCCGTCGTACCTGGCAGCGTTCCAGGACACCGTGGCGGCTCTGGTCGCCGGCGGCGCCGAGACCGAGACGGTCGACATCTCCGGGCTGCTCGACGCGGCCCGATTGCTCTACGACGGCGCGGTGGTGGCGCAGCGGTACGCGGCTGCGGGCGAGTTCCTCGAAACTCATCCTGCCGGAGCCGATCCCGCGGTTTCCGACATCGTGCTCGGCGCGAAGCACCCCACCGGATACCAGTTGGTCGACGATCTCGACGCGCTCACCCGCGCAAAGGCCGCTGCCCGGGCACTCCTCGCCGGGTTCGACGCCCTACTGCTTCCCACTACCACCGAACATCCGACGATCGCCGCCGTGGCCGAAGATACGTTCGGAATCAACCGCCGGATGGGAACTTTCACCAACTTCTGCAACCTGCTCGACATGGCGGCCGTCGCGGCGCCCGGGCACCGCACTGCCGAAGATCACCCGTTCGGCGTCATGTTCGTCGTACCCGCGTTCGGCGACCAGATCGCGATCGACCTCGCTGCGCGACTCGGCGGTGTGCCTTCACCCACCCTCGTGAACACCGGAATCGACCTCGCGGTGTTCGGCGCTCACCTGCGCGGGCAACCACTCAACAGACAGTTGGTCGACCTCGGCGCTCGGTACGTCGAAACCGTCACAACCTCGGATGCCTACAGACTCTTCGCCCTCGACACGACGCCACCGAAGCCCGGCCTGGTGCGCCGCGGTCCTGGCCTCGGCGCACCGGTCGTCGGCGAGATCTTCCGGATCTCACCGGCAGGTCTCGGAACGTTCCTCGCCGAATTGCCTGCGCCGATGGCGCTCACGAGCGTCGAATTATCCGACGGCAGAACGACAGTCGGTTTCAGCT
Source organism: Rhodococcus sp. IEGM 1409 (assembly GCF_030056735.1). GTDB lineage: Bacteria > Actinomycetota > Actinomycetes > Mycobacteriales > Mycobacteriaceae > Rhodococcus_F. The sequence continues at coordinate 2,412 of NZ_JASHKN010000005.1, read as the reverse complement.
GCACTCATGACGCCGTCGTCGGCGCGAATGACATCACCGACTACGGCGGTTGGGCTGCATACCTCTCTCGCTGACAGCTAGGGCTTGCAGATTCGAGTGACTGCCTCGCGCAACACTTCGCGTCGGCGCGCAATCTCGTCGGCATCGACGTTCTGGTTGTCAGCCACGCCGGGTGCCACCACCCAGCCGAACACAAGGCCGAACAGCATTGTTATCAAGTCCTGGGGATCCCAGTGCTTCGAGATGATGCCGTCATCCTGCGCCTCGCGGATCATGGCCATTCGCGGAGCCCAACTGGAATGTTCCTCGGCCAGCTTCTTCATCCTCGGTGCCTCGCCCTGCAATTGGCCCCAGATCATCATCCGTTGAATCTGTGGCTTGCCGAGCATGGCGTCGAACAGTTCGACGGCATGCTCGGGCATGTCTTCACCGGTGAACTCGATGGACTCCATCGCCTGCTCGAAGTCGACGTCGAGCACCGCGTGGAACAACGCGACCTTGTCGCCGAAATAGGCGTAGAGGCGCTCCTTACTGGCGTTTCCGTTCTTCGCGATCCGATCGATGCGCGCACCGGCAAGCCCGTAGGTGCCGAATTCTTCTTGCGCAGCGTCGAGGATTCGCTGTTTCGTCGCGGTCACATCAGTGGGAGCCATAGTGATGATGGTAACCGAACGAACTATTTCGTTTGACTCACCCGAGAGGGCTGGAATACCTTTTTCGAATGACCACCACGTCCCACGTCGACGGCGGCACTCTGCCACCGATCCCGGCCGCCTCCGAGAATCCGAATCATCAACGTCGCTGGCTGGTGCTCTGCATCGTCGCCTTCGCTCAACTCATGGTGGTGCTCGACGGCACCATCGTCTCGATCGCATTACCAGCGGCCCAGGAGGAACTGGGCATCAGTGACCTGGACCGCGCGTGGGTGGTCACGTCGTACGCCCTGGCGTTCGGTGCGCTGTTGCTCCTCGGCGGACGTATCGCCGACTACTGGGGCCGCAAGCGCTCCTTCATCGTCGGCATGGCGGGCTTCGCGGTTGCCTCCGGCATCGGCGGCATCGCGCAGAGCGGTATCGAACTGTTCATCGCCCGCGCCGGCCAGGGCGTCTTCGCCGCCCTGCTCGCGCCTGCAGCACTGTCGATGCTCACCACCACCTTCATCGGAGAGAAGGAGCGCGCCAAGGCTTTTGCGGTCTACGGCGCAATCTCCGGCGGTGGCGCTGCCATCGGCCTGCTCCTCGGCGGAGTGCTGACGCAGTACGTCGACTGGCGCTGGTGCCTGCTCGTCAACATCCCGATCGCTCTGATCGCCATCGCTGCAGCCGTCCCGATCGTCAAGGAGACCAAGGCGCACGGTGACACGAGCTACGACCTTCCCGGCGCGATTCTCATCGCCCTGGGCCTCGGCTCACTGGTGTACGGATTTACCCGTGCCGAGCACGGCTGGGGTCAGGCTGACACTCTGCTGTTCATCGCACTGGGCCTGGTCTTCCTCGTGATCTTCGTGGTCGTCGAGAGCCGCAGCAAGAATCCGCTTCTGCCGCTGAGCGTTCCGTGGCATCGTGATCGCGGCGCTGCTCTGATCGGCTCCATGTTGGTGGGCGCTGCCCTGCTCGGCGGCACGTTGTACCTGACGTTCTACCTGCAGATCGTGCTCGGGTTCAGCCCGGTCATGGCCGGCGTCGGATCACTGCCGATGGCGTTCTTCATCGTCTTGGCGTCGACCATCGCAGCACAGTTGTCCACCAAGATCGGCCCCAAGCCGCTCATGGTCGCCGGACCGCTGGTGGCGGCGGTAGGACTGCTCATGCTCACGCAGATCGAGGTACACAGCTCCTACTGGACCCATGTGTTCCCCGGCCTCGCGATCTTCGGCTTCGGACTCGGCCTGCTGATGGTGCCGATGCAGAACCTCGCACTGATCGGTGTTCCCGACCACGACGCCGGCGCTGCCAGCGCCCTGGTCAACGCCACCCTGCAGATCGGCGGCGCGCTCGGCACCGCACTGTTCACCACGATCTACGCTTCGGCCAAGTCCGCCTTCAGTGCAGACAACGCGATGCCGACGCCTCCCGAAGGCATGCCCGTCGACATGTCGAACGCGACCGTCCCGACCGGCGACCAATTGGCGCTACTCCCCCAGCCAGTGCAGGACTTCGTCGCCTCGATGACGGACTACTTCTTCGGCGCCGAGGTATCCGGATACTCTGCCGCATTCGGTTGGGCGGCAATCCTGTTGGCGATCATCGCACCGGTAGTGCTGGTACTGGTCCGCGCCAAGAAGGGTGATCTGCCCGCCGAGGGTGCAGTCCACATGGGGTAAACCCCTGTGCGCCTTTTTGGTAGTTCCCACTACTTGTGAAGTGTCAGGACATCGTGGACACTTTCATGTGTCATGACCTTCTGGACGGT
>NZ_JASHKN010000058.1 GCF_030056735.1 Rhodococcus sp. IEGM 1409 | reverse complement strand
CTCGATCTGAGGCGACGACAGGGTCGTTCGCTCGATCCCGGGCGGGTGGTGTGGTGTGTTTTGGGTACGAGAAAGCCCCCCAACCACGAATGGTTGGGGGGCTTACTCTAATTGTGTTCGGCGGTGTCCTACTCTCCCACACCCTGTCGAGTGCAGTACCATCTGCGCTGAAGGGCTTAGCTTACGGGTTCGGAATGGGACCGGGC
>NZ_JASHKN010000057.1 GCF_030056735.1 Rhodococcus sp. IEGM 1409 | reverse complement strand
GACTTTACTACGTCGCCCCTTCGACAGAGGCCGTTGAGACGGCGTACGACAATCTCGATTCCTCCACGTGACCGTGTCTATGCCCTCCCGGCGTCGATATGTGGGCGCTGTGCCAGAAATGCCTCTACCGGAGTCGAAGAACGCTCGATAGTGACCCGGACAGGTGTCATTTCGCTATCCTTCGCTGCTACGGCGTGCTGAAGTCC
>NZ_JASHKN010000056.1 GCF_030056735.1 Rhodococcus sp. IEGM 1409 | reverse complement strand
TAAGGTGGTCAACGCAAAGTCGGTAGTTGCCGTCTACTACGACATCACGGCCGTGATCGCAGCCGTCCTGGGTTGCGCGGTGTTGACCGGCGGGGGAGGACTGCTCTTCGCGGCCAGGCCTCGCCCGGCCGACAGGGTGATGGTGGTCGGCTTGGGCGGAGTGGGGATGGCCTCAATCCTGTCGGCGCGCGCACTCGGGGTCGAGAAC
>NZ_JASHKN010000055.1 GCF_030056735.1 Rhodococcus sp. IEGM 1409 | reverse complement strand
GTCCCAGGAATCTCCGGTCGGAGCTGGACCTGTTGCGGCGATCTGTGCGTGGTAGTCCGCGACAGGGTTAGCTGAAGACGCCCTCGTGGTCGTGCTGGCATCCGATCTACCACACATCGAGGCCGAATCAGTCGACGCGTTGAGCGCTGCGACGTCGACGGACAATGCGGTGACGTGCGCGGTGGACGAGAACAACCGACCCCAATTCC
>NZ_JASHKN010000054.1 GCF_030056735.1 Rhodococcus sp. IEGM 1409 | reverse complement strand
GTATTGCTCGGTCTGATGCTGGCCCGGGTCGGCTGCACGATGGGCGGGAAGGACGGCCAGGGCGGCGGGGGGGGCGGGCGTGGTGGGTGCTAGCAGGGGAGCTCGCGAGGGGCGGCCCGCGCTTGGGGGCGCGTGGGTGGGGCCTGGGGGGGCGTCGCGGGCGTCGTACAGGATGTCAGTCTTGCGTGTCAGACCAGCGCCCTGCAATTG
>NZ_JASHKN010000053.1 GCF_030056735.1 Rhodococcus sp. IEGM 1409 | reverse complement strand
ACGCGGACGTGGGGGAGCCGAAGGTCGCGATCGACAGGGCGTCGATGAAGGGCGCGTCCCCGATCGACGGGCCACCGCTGAGGATGTCGACCATGACAGTGGTGAGGTTGCCGAGCTTCGACTTCCGGTCGGCGTACTCAACCAGGGAGATCGCGACGAAGATACAGAGCGGGGGGGAGACGACCGCGCACACGATGCCTACCAGAAGGG
>NZ_JASHKN010000052.1 GCF_030056735.1 Rhodococcus sp. IEGM 1409 | reverse complement strand
ATGCACGACATCCTGCCCGGTGCGGGGTGCCCGTAACGGTCTGAAGTGCGGCCCCCCCACCCGCCGGCTGTGCGCCTTTATTAACCGCCGGCGTTTTATTAAGGCTCACAGTGTTTACAGCGCGTGATCCTTGTTCTCGACGAGCGCCCAGGAGAAGATAAGGCTCAGCACACCCAGGATCGACAGCATGAATCCGATGGCCATACTCCCG
>NZ_JASHKN010000051.1 GCF_030056735.1 Rhodococcus sp. IEGM 1409 | reverse complement strand
GCGTACTCCACAACGGTGCGGTCGATCAAAACGGTCTCTGCGATCGACACGAGAAGATTCTCGGCGATCTGAATCCCTTCCATCATGGCAGCTCGATCGTGCGACGACGCGACGTAGTTGTATCGAAAACGCGGCGCCCCAGCGGGATCCACCCATGCCAGTTCGATGATACCCCGACTCCGCGGACCCATGAGGACCACCCCCACGCACTA
>NZ_JASHKN010000050.1 GCF_030056735.1 Rhodococcus sp. IEGM 1409 | reverse complement strand
GTGCAGGGGATCGACGCGTTGACGACGATGGCAACCTGCGCCATCAGAGGTGCCTCGACGTCGCCGATCACGCCGGTCTGCGGCCAGTTGACCGTCGCCGTCGTCTGCACGACGGGAAGCAGCGGAGGTGCCAGTGCGAGCACGAAGCCGAGCAAGCCGGCGATGATCGCAACCCATAGAGTGCGATGGAAACGCTCGCGGGCATCCTGACC
>NZ_JASHKN010000004.1:91411-511231 GCF_030056735.1 Rhodococcus sp. IEGM 1409 | reverse complement strand
GCGCCGATGGTACTGCACTCGACAGGGTGTGGGAGAGTAGGACACCGCCGAACACCCGTTAACCGAAAGGGGACCCAACATACTGGGTCCCCTTTCGTGCGTTGTATGAAAGGAATGACTGTGTCGGAGAATGGCGACGAGCGTCGGTCCTTCCGTGGGGGAGGAGCGCCTCGATCAGGTGGCCCCCGTCGTGACAACGACGGGCGTGGATCACGCAGCGCTGCAGGCGGAGACCGCCGCGGTGGTGCCGGAGACAACAACCGTGGCGGGGCTGGGAACAGCAACCGCGGCGGCGGATTCAGCGGCGGACAGCGTCGCGGCGGCGAGGGTGGGTTCTCCCCTCGTGGGCGCGACGGCGACCGTAACCGTCAGCAAGCTCGACCTGACGAACCAGATTTGCCCGACGACGTGGAGCCGACCGAGTTGGATCCGGCTGTTCGTCGGGATCTGCTCAGCCTCGACAAGGACAACGCCAACACAGTTGCGCGTCACCTCGTCATGGCGGGCAAGCTCGTCGACGAAGACCCGGAACTTGCACTACTCCACGCTCGCGCTGCTCGTCAGCGCGCCGGCCGTATTGCCGTCGTCCGTGAAGCTGCCGGAATCACTGCTTACCACGCGGGTGAATGGGCTGAAGCTCTCTCCGAGCTCCGTGCGGCCCGTCGGATGGCTGGTGGACCGGGCCTGATCGCTGTCATGGCCGACTGCGAACGCGGTTTGGGTCGACCCGAACGCGCGATCGAACTGGGTCGTAGCGACGAGGCTGCGCTGCTCTCGGGCGACGAGGCTTCGGAGTTGCGGATCGTCGTCGCCGGTGCTCGGATGGATCTCGGACAGTTCGATCAGGCAGTTGTCGCACTGCAGACCAAGGATCTTGATGCAGCGCGTACCGGTGAAGCTGCGGCTCGCTTGTTCTACGCGTACGCCGATGCCCTCGTCGCAGCTGGTCGTATCGAAGACGGTCTGAAGTGGTTCCTCAACGCTGCGGCTGCAGATCTCGAGGGTGACACGGATGCTGAAGAACGGGTGGCCGAGTTGACCGGAGAAGATCAGTGACCGTGCTTCGTACCCAGTACGACGTACTTTTGCTCGATCTCGACGGCACGTTGTACGCCGGAGCTCATGCGATTCCCGGTACCCAGGCTGCATTGGGTCAGGGCTCGCAGGCTTTATACTACGTGACCAACAACGCAAGTCGCTCACCTTCGGCAGTGTCGGAGCACCTGACCGAACTCGGTTTCGATTCCGAAGACGATCGTGTGGTCACCAGTTCCCAGACTGCCGTCCGTCTGTTGGCGGAGCGCCTCGAACCCGGTGCCGCTGTTCTGGTCGTCGGCACCGACGCACTTGCCGACGAGGTGACGCGCGTCGGATTGCTGCCGGTTCGTGAGTTCGCGGATTCTCCGGTTGCTGTCGTTCAAGGACATTCGACGGAGACCAACTGGTCGATCCTTGCCGAAGCATGCCTGGCGATCCGGGCCGGCGCGCTGTGGGTGGCTGCGAACTTGGACACCACATTGCCGTCGGAACGGGGTTTGGTTCTCGGCAACGGCTCGATGGTGGCAGCTCTGCGTGCGGCGACGAGGCAGGAACCTTTGGTCGCAGGTAAGCCTGCTGCACCTCTGATGGAGGATGCGCTTGCTCGCAGCGGGTGTTCGCGTCCTCTGGTGGTCGGCGATCGTTTGGACACCGATATCGAAGGTGCACATGCTGTTTCGATCGACTCGCTGTTGGTTCTCACCGGTGTGAGCACGCCGGGTGACGTACTGCGGGCTCCGATTCAGCAGCGCCCCACCTACATTGCAGCAACTCTGGATTCGCTCAATCAGACGGCCGCCGAGTCGCTGGTCGGTGCGGACTCCAAGTGGTCCGTCTCGGTGAACGGGTCGGCGCTGGTAGTCGACGGCCCGGTTGTCGGGGACGAGATGTCACTTCTACGTGCGGTTGCGCCTGTCGCATGGGCGAATCCGTCGTTCCAGACCCTGGAAGCGTCCGACGCCGGCGTAGCGGATCTGTTTGCTTCCTGGCTCGTTTGATTTCTCGCAAATGTGTTCGACTCGCGGGGGTGCGGGTGTATGCGTAACCGAGAGTCATGCACTAACGTTGTGCCCGATGAGCACGCCGACACCGCACCCTGGAAACACGAGTAACGGATCTCCGTTGCCCGGGCCACGCCCTACCGTTGATCCGGAACGCATACGTTCTGACGTCGACGGTTTGCTGGCGCGCCTCGGCGGCATCGAGCAGGATCCGAACGATCAGCACGGAGCAGGTGTGATTCCGCAGAAGGCACATATTTTGGAACAGGCACACGAGGTGCTCGTCCAGGCACTCGCCTCTGTGGACAGGGCTTGACGTGGCACGTAGAGCACGGGTGGACGCCGAACTGGTCCGTCGCGGACTCGCACGGTCGCGAGATCATGCGCAAGAACTGATTTCCGCCGGCCGAGTTCTCATCTCGGGAGCGGTTGCGACCAAGCCTGCGACGGCGATCGAAGCCGGTACTCCGCTTCGGGTCGTCGAGGTGGAGCTGGAAGTCTCATGGGCTTCGCGAGGGGCACATAAATTGATCGGCGCCCTCGACGCTTTCGGGTCCGAAGGATTGACGGTCGAAGGCCGACGCTGCCTTGACGCCGGCGCATCCACCGGTGGGTTCACCGATGTTCTTTTGACGCGCGGTGCGAAGGAAGTTGTCGCAGTCGACGTCGGTTACGGACAACTAGTGTGGCGCCTGCAGTCCGATGACCGGGTGCACGTCATCGACCGAACCAATGTTCGTGCAATTGATTCGGAGACCATCGGCGGAACCGTCGACCTGGTTGTGGCAGATCTGTCGTTCATCTCTCTCAAACTCGTACTCGGGGCGTTTGTCGCCTGTACTGCTGACGGTGCGGACCTGGTTCCGATGGTCAAGCCTCAGTTCGAGGTCGGCAAGGACCGCGTTGGTGCCGGCGGCGTCGTACGAGATCCCGAATTGCGAATCTCCGCTGTGCTCGACGTGTCGGAGGCTGCTGCAAAGGTAGGCCTGCGGACGTTAGGTGTGGTGGCTAGCCCATTGCCCGGTCCGTCGGGAAACGTCGAGTACTTCCTGTGGCTTCGGAAGACAGGTGTGCCCGGCGACCAAGAGACGGACACCGACACCGCGGAAGTCCCCACGGTGGAGGACATGATTCGCAAGGCTGTAGAGGAAGGGCCCCAGTGAACGCGGTCACGAACGGCGAGTCGCGAGAGATCCTTCTTGTCGCACATCCCGGCCGACGCGACATCACGGAAACCGCCAAGCGAGTCGGAAAGATCTTCGAGCGCGCGGGAATCGGACTGCGAGTCCTCGTCGACGAAGCAGACAGTTCGCGCATCGAAGCAATGACGGAACCCGCGGGATTCTCTGCGCCGGGTCTCGACGTCACGGTTGTTCATCCCGGCCCCGATGCTGCTGTCGGATGCGAGTTGGTACTGGTTCTCGGTGGCGACGGCACATTTTTGCGCGCCGCCGAACTAGCACAAGAAGCGTCCATCCCGGTATTGGGCATCAATCTCGGACGCATCGGATTTCTGGCAGAGACCGAGGCCGAGCATCTCGACGAGGCTCTCGCACAGGTAGTTCGAAAGGAGTATCGCGTCGAGTCCCGCATGACACTCGACGTCGTCATTCGGGTGGATGACGAGATCATCGACCGCGGGTGGGCGCTCAACGAGGCCAGTATCGAGAACCGTTCGCGTCTCGGCGTTCTCGAAGTTGTCCTCGAAGTCGACGGCCGACCCGTATCTGCCTTCGGTTGCGACGGCGTTCTCGTCTCCACTCCGACCGGCTCGACAGCCTATGCATTTTCCGCAGGTGGCCCCGTCGTGTGGCCCGAACTCGAAGCGTTGCTCGTCGTTCCCAGCAACGCGCATGCGCTGTTCGCACGACCCTTGGTCACGAGCCCGAATTCGATCATCGCGGTGGAGACCGTCGCCGGTAGCCACGACGGCCTGGTCTTCTGCGATGGCCGTCGTACGTTGGAGCTGCCGGCCGGCGCTCGCGTCGAGATCGTTCGCGGCGCCACTCCCGTCAAGTGGGTCCGGTTGGACTCTGCGCCCTTCGCTGATCGGATGGTTCGCAAGTTCGAGCTTCCGGTTACCGGATGGCGAGGAAGGAAGCCTTAATCGTGCTCGCAGAGATCCGAATCGACAGTCTTGGCGTGATCTCCGAGGCCAGCGCCCAGTTTCACGAGGGCCTGACCGTCCTGACCGGTGAAACCGGCGCAGGTAAAACCATGGTCGTCACGAGCTTGCACCTCCTCAGTGGAGCGCGAGCCGATGCCGGTCGAGTGCGCTTGGGTGCGTCGCGAGCCGTCGTTGAAGGACGATTCATCGCTGACGACGTCTCACCGGCCACCGAGCGTGAGATCGTCCGAATTCTGGAATCGTCCGGCGCCGAGCGCGACGAGGATGGGACCATCATCGCTGTCCGCACCGTCGGCAGCGACGGGCGTTCACGTGCTCATCTCGGCGGACGAAGCGTGCCGGCGGGAGTTCTCTCCGAATTCACGGATCCACTTCTGACGGTTCACGGACAGAACGATCAGCTGCGATTGCTTCGTCCCGACCAACAACGCAACGCACTGGACCGCTTCGGGGACAAGGCAATCGGAACGCTCCTGACGAGGTACCGCAAACACCGTCGTGAGTGGCTGGATGCTCGTGCGGAGTTGATCGAGCGCACGTCGAAGGCTCGTGAACTGGCGCAAGAAGCAGACCAGTTGACCTTCGCGCTCAATGAAATCGACGGCGTGGCACCCGAGCCGGGCGAGGACACGGCGATCGTTGCCGAGGTGCGTCGACTCAGCGAACTCGATTCGCTCCGCTCCGCTGCCGAAGAGGCGCACGCTGCCCTCGCCGGTAGTGACGACATGGCCAGCGGTGACGTCGGGGTCATGCCGGCGCTCGACCTGATGTCCGAAGCACGGGCGCGTATCGAGTCGGTCACCGACGCCGATCTGGACGGCCTCGGTTCCCGGTTGGCCGACGCTATTGCCGTCGTCACCGATGTTGCCGGAGACCTGAACACCTATCTCTCCGGGTTACCCGCCGATCCGGGGGCTCTGGACTCGCTGCTGTCGCGGCAGTCCGAACTCAAGACTCTGACTCGAAAGTATGCCGCCGATGTCGACGGTGTTCTCGAATGGGCGGATACCGCTCGCGCTCGTCTGTCCAAACTCGACGTGTCCTCGGATGCGTTGTCGCTGTTGTCCAAGCAGGTCGAGGAATCGGCTGGACTGACCGCCGAGGCAGCTACCAAGCTGAGCGCCGCCAGAGTCAAGGCGGCGGCAAAGCTCGCCAAGGCTGTCAGTGCGGAACTCGCCGGTCTGGCGATGGGACGTGCGGGCCTCGAGGTGACGGTTCGTTCGCAGCCTGCGGGCCCGCAGGATTCGGCGCCACTCAGTGTCGGGGGAGTAGACCTGCATGCCGGATCTGCCGGCGTCGACGAGGTGGAATTTCGTCTGTCCGCGCACAGTGGGGCGCCCTCGTTGCCCATCAGTAAGAGCGCTTCCGGCGGCGAGCTTTCGCGCGTCATGCTTGCGCTCGAGGTGGTGCTCGCCGGTAGCGACACCGGCGCGACGATGGTTTTCGACGAGGTGGACGCTGGGGTCGGTGGCCGTGCTGCCGTCGAGATCGGCCGCCGATTGGCGAAACTCGCTCGGACGCATCAGGTTATCGTCGTCACCCACCTTCCGCAGGTCGCTGCGTTTGCCGACACCCACCTCGTGGTGGACAAGGTGGACGACAAAGGCGGAGTGGTCAGCAGTGGCGTGCGGACTCTGTCGGATTCGGATCGGGTGGTCGAGTTGGCCCGTATGTTGGCAGGATTGGACGACACCGAGACCGGGCGTGCACACGCCGAAGAACTGCTCGAGATCGCGAATGCGGCCCGCGTCACAGATTGATGGTTCTGTGGTGTTGGTGTGACTGATGTGGTAGTTGTCGGCGCGCCTCCACCGGTCAAGGCGGTTTCAGGTTCATCATCGAAGCCATGAAGATGCCCGGATTGCTCTCACGTAACACCGAATCCTTGCCTGGGATCAGTGGCATCGCCAGGGCCGATCGGAACACGGCGAAGCTTTTGCGCCGTGTCGGTCCTGGAGACATCGTGATCCTCGACGAAGTCGACATCGATCGCCGGACCGCTGATGCTCTGGTGAAAGCCGGAGTCATGGCCGTGGTCAACGCGTCGCCGTCGATTTCGGGGCGGTACCCCAACCTCGGGCCGGAAGTGATCGTCGCCAACGACATCGTTCTGATCGATGCTGTTGACGGTGACGTCTTCAAGAACATCAAGGACGGCAGCAAGATCCGCCTGCACGAGGGCGAGGTCTTCAACGGCGAGAAGAGTCTCGTCAAGGGTGAAGAGCAGACCGAGGCCGAGATCTCCGACCGGATGATCGAGGCCAAGACCGGCCTGGTGGATCACCTCGAAGCGTTCTCGGGCAACACCATCGAGTTCATCCGCACCGAAAGTCCGTTGCTCATCGACGGAATCGGTGTCCCGGACATCGACATCGATTTGAAGGATCGCCACGTGGTGGTCGTCTCCGACGGCCCCGAACACGAGGCCGATCTGAAGAATCTCAAGCCCTTCATCAAGGAGTATTCGCCGATTCTGATCGGTGTCGGCGCAGGTGCGGACGTGTTGAGCAAGGCCGGATACCGCCCCGATCTGATCGTGGGCGACCCGGAAGACATCACCAGTTCCACCCTCAAGTCCGGAGCCGAAGTTGTTCTGCCAGCAGACCAGGACGGTCATGCTGCAGGACTTTCCCGAATCCAGGATCTCGGTATCGGGGCGATGACGTTCCCCGCGACCTGCTCACCGACCGACCTTGCTTTGCTCCTTGCCGATCATCACGGGGCCTCGCTGATCGTGACGGTCGGCAACGTGGTGTCCTTGGACGAATTCTTCGACCGCGGACGCCGTGAAAGCAATCCGTCGGCGTTCATGACGCGGCTCAAGGTGGGACCGAAACTGGTCGACGCCAAGGCCGTCGCAACGCTGTATCGAAGTCGAGTGTCCGGCGGCGCGATCGCGCTCCTGGTGCTTGCTGCCCTGGTGGCAGTGATCGTCGCCTTGGTCGTGTCCAATGCCGGTAGTGAAGTTCTCGACTGGGCAGTCGCAACGTGGAACAGCTTCGCGCTGTGGGTTCAGGGGCTCTTCAAGTGATTTCGATGCGTCAACATGCAATTTCCATAGCGGCAATCTTCCTGGCACTCGCGATCGGCGTGGTGCTGGGTTCCGGAATGCTGTCCAGTGGATTGCTTTCGGGTCTGCGTGACGACAAGGCAGACCTGCAGAACGAGATCGAAGACCTCAATCAACAGTCCAATCAGCTTCAGCAGCAACTAAATTCCGCGGACGGCTTCGATGCCGCTGTCGGTGGTCGCGTAGTGCGTGACAGTCTCGCTGGTCGCACCGTCGTCGTCATCACGGCACCGGACGCCGATCCCGGTGATCTCGACGGTGTCAACCGACTCGTCACTGCCGCCGGCGGCGCCGTGACCGGACGCGTCTCGCTCACCGATTCGTTTGTCGACGCCACCGGCGGTGACCGCTTGCGAACCGTCGTCACCAACGTCATTCCTGCGGGCATCACCCTCAAGACCGGTGCGGTCGATCAGGGCAGTCTTGCGGGCGATCTGCTCGGTTCGGTTCTGCTTCTCAACGGGCAGAGCAGCGAACCGCAGAGCACTCCGGACGAGATGAATCTCGCGCTCGACTCGCTGCGCAGCGCCGGCTTCATCAGCTACGACGACGGCGCGGTCAAGCCGGCTCAGCTCGCGGTCGTTCTCACCGGCGACAACAAGAGCGAATCCGACGCAGCCACGGGTAACCGCGGCGCCGTGATCGCCCGGTTTGCGGGTGCTCTCGACGGACGCGGCGCAGGAACGATTCTCGCGGGTCGTCCCGGCTCGGCCGAGGGCAGTGGTCCGGTTGCCGTCGCCCGTGCGGATGCGGCGCTCTCAGCGGGCTTGACGACCATCGACAACATCGATCGGGAGTCGGGCAAGATCACGACGCCGTTGGCATTGCAGGAACAGCTGAACGGCGGCGCGGGCCGCTACGGCACGGGACCGGGAGCGGCGGCGGTTACCGTCGGCGCGCCCACCAACTGACACCCCGGTATTGATACGCCGGTCACATCGGGGGCGGAAAGTCGGCGCGTTGTAGGCACCGACCCCCGATAGGTGTTACCGTGAAATCCCGTGGGTCGGCAGGCCCCAGCATGCTTCATCAGACCAAGCCCTGCACAGTCGTCACGGGAGCCCCTTTGCCACAGTCACGCAGTAATACGCGTACCGCCACCAAGCACATCTTCGTCAGCGGAGGTGTAGCTTCCTCGCTCGGCAAAGGTTTGACCGCCTCGAGCCTGGGACAGTTGTTGACCGCGCGGGGAATGCGCGTGACCATGCAGAAGCTCGATCCCTATCTCAATGTGGATCCGGGCACCATGAACCCCTTCCAGCACGGCGAGGTCTTCGTTACCGAAGACGGTGCCGAGACCGACCTCGACGTCGGACACTACGAGCGGTTCCTCGACCGTGACCTCTCCGGTCAGGCGAACGTCACCACCGGCCAGGTGTACTCGACGGTCATCGCCAAGGAACGCCGCGGCGAGTACCTCGGTGACACCGTTCAGGTCATCCCGCACATCACCGACGAGATCAAGCGTCGCATCCTCGAGATGAGCGGTCCGGATCTGCAGGGACACCGCCCGGACGTCGTGATCACCGAAATCGGTGGAACCGTCGGCGACATCGAATCGCAGCCCTTCCTCGAAGCCGCTCGCCAGGTCCGCCACGACGTCGGTCGCGACAACGTCTTCTTCCTGCATGTCTCCCTCGTGCCGTACCTCGGTCCGTCCGGAGAACTCAAGACCAAGCCCACGCAGCACTCGGTTGCGTCGTTGCGCAGCATCGGCATTCAGCCCGACGCGCTGATCCTTCGTTGTGATCGCGACGTTCCGCAGGGCCTCAAGAACAAGATTGCGCTGATGTGCGACGTAGACGTCGACGCCTGCATCTCGACGCCCGACGCTCCCTCGATCTACGACATCCCGAAGGTTCTGCACCGTGAGGGCCTCGACGCTTACGTCGTTCGCCAGCTCGGTCTCCCGTTCCGCGACGTCGACTGGACCGTGTGGGGCAACCTCCTCGATCGTGTTCACCAGCCGCGTGAGACCGTGCGTGTCGCGTTGGTCGGCAAGTACGTCGACCTGCCCGATGCGTACCTCTCCGTCACCGAGGCACTGCGCGCCGGTGGATTCGCGAACCGGTCCAAGGTCGAGATCTCCTGGGTCCCGTCGGACGCCTGTGAGACCGAAGCCGGAGCGCAGGCCGCTCTCGGTGACGTCGACGGTGTTCTGATTCCCGGTGGCTTCGGCATCCGCGGCATCGAAGGCAAGCTCGGCGCGATCCGTTTCGCACGATCGCGCAAGCTGCCGTTGCTGGGTCTGTGCCTGGGTCTGCAGTGCGTCGTCATCGAAGCTGCTCGCAGCGTCGGCCTCGACGATGCCAACTCGGCTGAGTTCGAGCCGGACACCAAGTACCCGGTCATCTCCACGATGGCTGATCAGGAAGACGTCATCGCCGGTGACGCCGACCTCGGTGGCACCATGCGTCTGGGTGCTTACCCGGCAGTGCTGACCAAGGGTTCCGTCGTCGCTCAGGCCTACGGAACCGAGGACGTTTCCGAGCGTCACCGTCACCGCTACGAGGTCAACAACACCTACCGCGATCGGATTGCCAAGTCCGGCTTGCAGTTCAGCGGAACCTCACCGGACGGCCACCTGGTCGAGTTCGTCGAGTACCCGCGTGAGCAGCATCCGTTCTTCGTTGCCACCCAGGCACACCCGGAGCTCAAGAGCCGCCCGACGCGCCCGCACCCGCTGTTCGCTGCCTTCGTCGAAGCAGCGTTGACGTACAAGCTCGAAGAGCGCCTGCCCGTCGACGTCCACGGTGACGAGAAGATCGACACCGCTGCTACCGAGACGGCGCTCGACGCTGCAGTCGAGAACGTGGAAAAGGTCTAGCCACAGATGAGCGATCCCGGTCGGCACGAATTCGACACCCTCGGCTCCAAGACGGTCTACACCGGCGCGATCATCGCGTTGCGCGTCGACACCGTTGCGATGCCTGGTGGTCAGCGTGCCGATCGGGAAGTCGTCGAGCATCACGGCGCCGTTGCCGTCGTGGCACTGGACGAGCACGACAATCTGGTGCTGATTCACCAGTACCGTCACCCGCTCGGGCACCGGTTGTGGGAAATTCCTGCCGGTCTGCTCGACGCTCCGGGGGAGAGCCCGGTCGAGGCGGCAGCACGCGAGCTGGGCGAAGAAACCGGACTCGGCGCCGATCGATGGTCGGTGCTGGTCGATGTAGCTCTCTCACCCGGGTTCACGGACGAGGCGGTTCGCGTCTTCCTCGCCGAGGGGTTGCACGAAGTGGAGCGCGACGATCCCGAACACGAAGAAGCCGATCTCGAGATTTCGCGAGTTCCGCTCGCCGACGCCGTCGACATGGCGCTGCGCGGCGACGTCGTCAATGCCACAGCGGTATCGGGCATACTCGCGATCGCCACCGCACGTGCGACGGGAAAGCCGCTTCGCCCCGCCGACGCACCGTGGCCCGATCGTCCTCGCGCATTCGGAGAACGCAAGTCGCGAGCCTGAAGTGCTTGCCCGACAGGTGGACTCGTATCTCGACCATCTAGCGGTCGAGCGAGGATCGGCGCGCAACACTCTACTTTCGTATCGCCGCGACCTGAATCGGTACGCGGAGTACCTGAACGGGCGCGGTATCAACGACGTCGCGGGCGTGACGGAAAACGACGTCACCGAATTCGTCACACATCTGCGGCTCGGTGACGCCGAGGCCGGCGTCGTACCGTTGGCGGCCAGTTCGGCAGCACGCACCCTGATCGCGGTCCGCGGGTTCCACAAGTTTTCCGCCGCCGAGGGTCTCGTCGGCATTGATGTGGCCCGAACGGTCAAGCCGCCAACGCCCGGACGCAAGCTGCCCAAGGCCCTCCCACTCGACGACGTGATCGCCCTACTCGACGCTTCGGGTGGCGGTGCGGCCGGTGACGGGCCCCGCGACTTGCGGGATCGCGCTCTGCTCGAGCTCCTGTACTCGACCGGAGCGCGCATCACCGAGGCGATCGATCTGGACGTCGACGACATCGACACAGAAACCCGTTCCGTGCTGCTCGAGGGCAAGGGCGGCAAGCAGCGGATCGTCCCCGTCGGCAGGCCTGCGATCGCCGCCGTAGACGCGTATCTCGTCCGTGGGCGCCCCAGCCTGGCGACGCGCGGTGTCCCTGCCCTCTTTCTCAACGCTCGCGGGGGACGCCTCTCGCGTCAAAGCGCGTGGCAGATTCTTCAGGATGCGGCGGCGTCGGCCGGAATCAAAGCGGACGTCTCACCCCACACGCTCAGGCACTCGTTTGCCACACACCTGCTCGACGGAGGCGCAGACGTACGTGTCGTGCAGGAACTACTGGGCCACGCCTCGGTAACCACGACGCAGATCTACACATTGGTCACCGTCACCGCGTTGCGCGAAGTGTGGGCTCAGGCACACCCGCGTGCCCGTTAGGGGTTGGTTGTCTCATGCGTGTCTGCGAGACCATTCGGTGATGTAAGCGGTAGCGTTCAAGGAGCGCGAGCGGCCTCCACCGCAGTTTCGGGGGTTTGCCGGCGCCGAGAGCAACCGCCGAAAGAGTAGGGGAGCATCGGACCGTGTCGACATCGCAGCCACCAGCGGCGGAGTCCGCGCCGCCGCATGTCAATGCCCAACTCCTCGAGCGCGTGAACGAATCAGCACCAGCTGTACCCTCCGAACCAGAGGCGATGTTCGAAATAGATACGACGCCAGTAGCCTCTCCACCTGCGGAAACCCTTACCGTTTCCGCGGAAGAACTCGGCCCGACAGGCCGACCGGTCCGCGAGGTGCCGCAACCGACACCGCTGGCGCACCACGGACCCGCGATGATCATCGCGATGTGCAACCAGAAGGGTGGCGTCGGCAAGACGACGTCGACCATCAACCTGGGAGCATCGTTGGCCGAATACGGTCGTCGAGTGCTCCTGGTGGATCTCGATCCCCAAGGCGCGTTGTCCGCCGGACTGGGCGTTCAGCATCACGACCTGGAACTGACCGTCCATAACCTCCTGGTCGAACCGCGTGTGTCCATCGACGACGTGTTGATGCGCACTCGGGTCGACGGCCTCGATCTGCTCCCCAGCAACATCGACCTTTCGGCCGCCGAGATCCAATTGGTCACCGAGGTCGGGCGTGAGCAGACCTTGGGACGCGTGTTGCACCCTGTTCTCGATCGGTACGACTACGTCCTCATCGACTGCCAGCCGTCGCTTGGCCTGCTGACCGTTAATGCGCTGGCCTGCGCCGATTCGGTCATCATTCCGATGGAATGCGAGTACTTCAGCCTGCGCGGCCTGGCACTCCTCAACGACACCGTCGAAAAGGTGCACGACCGTCTCAATTCGAAGCTCGAGTTGGCCGGTATCGTCGTCACGATGTTCGATGCCCGGACCCTGCACGCTCGTGAGGTGATGGCGCGCGTCGTCGAGGTGTTCGGCGACGTCGTGTACGACACGGTGATCAACCGCACCGTTCGATTCCCCGAAACCAGCGTCGCCGGTGAGCCGATCACGACGTGGGCGCCGAAATCGGCTGGGGCCGAGGCATATCGGGCATTGGCCCGCGAGGTCATTCACCGGTCTGGTCGTTAGTGGAACTGATTGCATCGCAAGAAGATTCGGCCGAAGTCGAGCCGGATTCGATCGACCTGAACGTGCCGACCGACGCTCAGACCGCAGCCAAGGCCGCCGGTTTCCGAGTCACTCTCAGGAATTTCGAAGGCCCGTTCGATCTGCTGTTGAACCTGATCAATCAACGGCAGCTCGACGTCACCGAAGTCGCCCTGCACACCGTCACGGACGATTTCATCGCGTACACCAAGGAACTCGGCAGTGCGATGGGCCTCGATCAGACGACGGAGTTTCTGGTCGTCGCGGCCACGCTTCTGGACCTGAAAGCCGCAAGGCTGTTGCCCGCCGGGCAGGTCGAGGACGCCGAGGATCTGGCGCTTCTCGAAGCCCGCGACCTTCTCTTCGCGCGGCTGCTGCAGTACCGGGCGTACAAACAAGTTGCGGCGCTGTTCGGTGAGTTGGAGGAAGCGGCACTGCGCCGCTATCCACGTTCGGTTTCCGTCGAGGATCAGTTCACCGAACTCCTGCCCGAGGTGTTGTTGGGCGTCGACCCCCAGCGGTTTGCGGAGATCGCGGCGACGGTGTTCACACCGCGTCCGGTGCCGACAGTGGGCCTCGATCACCTCCATGTGTCCAATATCTCGATACCCGAGCAGGCCGAGCGAATTCTCGAGTTGCTGCGCGAACGAGGCATAGGGGAGTGGACACCCTTCGGGGACCTCGTTGCCGAGTGTGAGATCACCGTCGAGATAGTCGCAAGATTTCTCGCGTTGCTCGAGCTGTATCGCCGGCAGGTCATCGTGTTCGAGCAACCCGAAGCCCTCGGACCGCTGATGGTGAGTTGGACCGGAGACGACCCGGCCGCGCCGGTCACAGAGGAGGACTACGGATGAACGACGAGCCGACGGAATCGGAATCTTCGCAGCTAGACGAGATGATCGAGCCTACTGACGACGCTGCGGATTCCGAAGATTCTGCCCCCGATTTCGATCTCGGCGACGACCAACTCGACGCAGTGCTGGAGTCGCTTCTGCTCGTCGTGGATTCACCGGCCGAAGTGAACCAACTCGCATCTGTCACCGGTACGGCACCGGAGCGTGTCGAAGAACGCCTGACGTTGATGTCGGCCGCATTGACCGCTCGCGGCAGCGGAATCGACCTTCGCTACGCGGGCGACGGATGGCGTCTGTACACACGACAAGAGTTTGCCCCGTACGTGGAAAAGCTGCTATTGGACGGCGCACGCACCAAATTGACCAGGGCGGCATTGGAAACTTTGGCCGTAGTCGCATACCGTCAACCGTTGACTCGTGCGCGGATCAGTGCGGTACGAGGCGTCAACGTGGACGGGGTGGTACGCACCCTCCTTGCCCGCGGACTGATCGCGGAAGCCGGGCCGGACCCGGACACCAACGCGACACGGTACTCCACGACCGAACTGTTCCTCGAACGGCTCGGTCTGGCCTCGCTCAGCGAGCTCCCGGAGTTGGCCCCGCTCTTGCCTGATGTCGATCTCATCGACGACATCAGCGAAAGCCTGGAATCCGATCCGCGATTTGCGAGAATGAACAAGGCAGACGTGCCCGCTGACGTAGTGGACACCGAAGTCGACGACTGACCGGAACTCCGGCGCTCGTCAGCACCGAGAAAGACCCGACCACGCTCGGGAAACAGTAGAAAACTGACAGGAAAAAAGTGAACAATCCCGCTCGCCGAGATGGCACACCGGACCGTAACAACTCCCGCGACAACCGCGGCGCACGCAGCGATGCCCCCCGTGGTGGACGCAGCGACGCCCCCCGTGGTGGTCGCAGCGACGCCCCCCGCGGCGCACGCAGCGAAGCGCCCCGTGGTGGACGCAGCAACACTTCCCGCAGTACTTCCGGATACGACCGCAGTTCCGGATACGACCGCAATGCCGGATCCGACCGTCCCCGCACGGACGACCGCCGCGGTGGATTCAATGATGATCGGCGCCCGCCGCGCAGTGATGATCGTCGCCCGCCGCGCAGTGACGACCGGCGCCCGCCGCGCAGCGACGACCGCCGCCCCCCGCGCAGCGACGACCGTCGTGGTGGTTACAACGACGATCGGCGCGGCCCGCGCACTGACGACCGCCGCGGACCCCGCAGCGATGACCGCCGTACACCCCACGTCGACGCCCGTCGCGCACCGCGTGGCGGCGCTGACCGTCGTAGTGACGATCAGCGCGGCGCACGCCCCGACGCTCCTCGCGGCGGTGCGTGGTCGAACGCACCTCGCGGATCCAAGTTCGACGGACCCCCGCGCAAGCGCCCGGCAGCCCCGACGCCGCCGGCAACCAACAAGCGCGGCAAGCCGAAGACCGAGAAGCCGCAGCGCGTGGTCTCTCAGAACCCGTTGGTGTCCAACGCCAAGCCGGCTCGTCATCAGCACGCCGAGGTCACCAAGCACGACGGCCCGCCGAAGGGTGACGGCGTCCGCTTGCAGAAGGTGTTGGCTCAGGCCGGCGTCGCATCACGCCGTGCAGCTGAAGAGCTGATCGACCAGGGGCGCGTCGAGGTCGACGGCCGCATTGTGGTCGAGCAGGGTCTGCGTGTCGACCCCGAGAACGCAGTGGTTCGCGTCGACGGCGTCCGCGTCGTCGTGCAGAAGGACCTCGTCTACCTCGCGATGAACAAGCCGCGTGGATGGCAGTGCACCATGTCCGACGATCTCGGTCGTCCGTGCGTCGGTGACATCGTCTCCGAGCGCGTTCAGTCGGGTCAGCGACTCTTCCACGTCGGCCGTCTCGACGCCGACACCGAAGGCTTGCTCCTCTTCACCAACGACGGCGACCTGGCTCACCGCCTGATGCACCCGTCGTTCGAGGTTCCGAAGACGTACCTCGCCACGGTTCACGGCGTTGTCGAGCGCAGCACCGGCAAGCAGCTGCGTGACGGTGTCACTCTTGACGACGGTCCGGCCAAGGTGGACGCGTTCACCGTGCTCGAGATCAACGAGGGCAAGACTCTCGTCAAGCTCGTTCTGCACGAGGGCCGTAAGCACATCGTGCGTCGCCTCCTCGATGCCGTCGGTCACCCCGTTGTCCGTCTGGTTCGCACCAACGTCGGAGTTGTCGCGCTCGGCGATCAGCGTCCGGGAACGCAGCGCGTCCTCGGACGTAGCGAGGTCGGTGGACTGTACGAGGCGGTCGGCCTGTGACCGATTCGTCCATGCCGCTGGTAGTCGCGATGGACGGACCGTCCGGAACCGGCAAGTCCAGCGTCTCTCGCGCGTTGGCGCAGCGTTTGGGCGCTCGCTACCTCGACACCGGAGCCATCTACCGGATCGCGACCCTGCACGTGCTTCGTCAGGGAATCGATCTGACGGATTCCGCCGCGATCACGGCTGCCGTTGCGGCGTTGCCGTGGTCCATCGGTACCGATCCGAGCAGCGAGCAGGTGCATCTCGACGGCGCGGATGTCAGCGAGGAGATCCGCGGCGACGCGGTCACCAAGGCTGTCTCCGCGGTGTCGGCCGTACCCGAGGTTCGCGACTTGCTGGTCGCCACTCAGCGTGAGTTGGCGGCCGGTGCAGAGCGGATCGTCGTGGAAGGTCGCGACATCGGAACCGTTGTACTCCCCGAGGCGGACGTCAAGATCTTCTTGACCGCATCGGCGGAAACCCGTGCGGCACGGCGCAATACGCAGAACATCGGCCAAGGCCGTGAAGACAATTACGAAGCGGTGCTGGCTGATGTGCAGCGCCGTGACCATCTCGATTCGACTCGGGCAGTGTCGCCGTTGCGCCCTGCCGAGGATTCCATTCTGGTGGATACGAGCGAATTGGGAATTGAAGATGTGATCGCCAAGTTGCTGTTGGTGGTCAGCGACAGAACTGGAGCAGTGCAGTGAGCGACGATCTGGTAACCGAATATGCCGGTGACGGAACTTGGTCCGAGGAATCGGAGTGGGATTACGCCGATCTCGAAGCGGACGGCGAAGGCGAAGCGCACATTGCCGTCCCGACCTTGGCTGTTGTCGGTCGACCGAACGTCGGCAAGTCGACGCTCGTCAACCGCATCATCGGCCGCCGTGAAGCGGTAGTCGAGGACATCCCCGGCGTTACCCGTGACCGCGTCTCGTACGAGGCGAACTGGGCCGGACGACGCTTCCTCGTCCAGGACACCGGCGGATGGGAGCCCGACGCAAAGGGTCTTCAGCAGGCCGTTGCCCGGCAGGCCGAGTTGGCGATGGGAACGGCTGACGCCATTCTCCTGGTCGTCGATGCCGTTGTCGGCGCTACGGCGACGGACGAAGCTGTGGCTCGCGTGCTTCGCCGCTCGAAGACTCCGGTCATCCTCGTTGCCAACAAGGTGGACGACGGACGCACCGAGTCCGAGGTCGCAGCGCTGTGGTCCTTGGGCCTCGGTCAGCCGTACTCCGTGAGTGCGACGCACGGCCGCGGTACCGGCGACCTGCTCGACGAGGTTCTGGAGAAGCTGCCGGAAACCCCTCGCGAAGGTATCCCCGGCGGCGGTCCGCGTCGTGTTGCACTCGTCGGAAAGCCGAACGTCGGAAAGTCCAGCTTGCTCAACAAGCTGTCCGGTGACGAGCGGTCCGTCGTGCATAATGTTGCCGGCACCACCGTCGACCCGGTCGACTCGATCGTCGAACTCGGTGGTCGCCCTTGGCGTTTCGTCGACACGGCTGGTCTGCGCAAGCGCGTCAGCCATGCCAGCGGCGCGGAGTTCTATGCGTCGCTGCGTACGAAGAGCGCGATCGAGGCCGCTGAGGTCGCGATCCTGCTGATCGACGCACACGAGCCGATCACCGAGCAGGACCTGCGTGTTCTGAGCATGGTGGCCGACACGGGTCGTGCATTGGTGATCGCATTCAACAAGTGGGACCTCGTGGACGAGGACCGTCGACTCATGCTGGACAAGGAAGTGGACCGTGATCTGGTCCGCGTTCCGTGGGCTCAGCGAGTCAACATCTCCGCCCACACCGGTCGCGCCGTGGCGAAGCTCGTGCCGGCTCTCGACACTGCGCTCGAGTCCTGGGACAAGCGCATCCCCACGGGTCGCCTGAACACCTGGCTCAAGGAAGTTGTGGCAGCAACACCGCCGCCGATGCGTGGTGGCCGCCTGCCTCGCATCATGTTCGCGACGCAGGCAAGCACGCGCCCGCCGACATTCGTTCTCTTCACCACGGGCTTCCTCGAGGCCGGCTACCGCCGTTTCATCGAGCGGCGTCTGCGTGAAGAGTTCAACTTCGACGGTAGCCCGATCCGCGTCTCCGTTCGAGTGCGCGAGAAGCGTGACCGTAAGGGCCGCTGATTCTGCGTCCAATTCGGTACTGAAACGGCTCTGACCAGCCGATTGGTACTTCGGCCCGTCCCTGATGTAATCTTTCCAAGCGCCCGAAACAGGGGCGTGGGACGGGCTGTGGCGCAGCTTGGTAGCGCACTTGACTGGGGGTCAAGTGGTCGCAGGTTCAAATCCTGTCAGCCCGACCGAAGTTAGATCGAAAAGGCAGTTTCTCAGAAATGGGAAACTGCCTTTTTTGTATGTGCCTCACAGGTTCGGCAACGGATCTCGTGGGAAGTCCTGTGGTGACGTGATCTCCGCGTCGGCAGCGTTCACGACTGCAACATATTCTTCGTCGATCTCGTACGTAATGCCCGCAACGACGAAATACGGCGTGGACGCAGTGTCGACCGGGCCGATAACGGTCGTTCTCGGAAACTGGGTAAGGATCGATCTCGGCAATTTTCTGGACCGAAAGCTCGTCGAGAAGACGGTGATCGCCTTTCGGCTCACCACGACAAACACACTCGGTTTCGCGCTCATCAGAACGTCCGCTGGAAATACGTACCGGATCTCGTCCTCTGGATCCAAGTAAGACCGAAGGCGCTCGCGAACATCCGCAGAAACCGGCATGGGCGGAAGGTTAGCAGCACGGGCACAAGAGCTTGCAAAGTTCGTGGTGTCGACCGGCGGATAAGCCGATTATTTCTACGGCACTTATCCACTGATCGACGATTCTGCTCCCTGAACCCGTTGATTCAGACGAATGTTGTGGATGGCCACTGTCGCTTCAAAGAGTGCGATCAGAATTGCGGCAAAGGCTGCTGCCAACCACCACGGCGCCGAGCCTGCTGTGTTCAGCCAGATTGTCAGTGCTCCGAAGATTGTGGTCGGAATACCCACAGCACGAGAAAGATCGACGTTCCTCGGATTGACCGGTGGCGTTCTCCACCAATGGAGGCGATGTCCTCGATTCTCGTGCAGCATTCGCAGAATAGACCAGACAGAAAGCGTCACACCAATCGCGAGGATGACCATCCCGCCAATCATTGCCAGAGTGGACCCGCCTCGGAAGTACGTCACGGCAGCGCCTACAACACCTGCAAAACCGATGGCCGTGAAAACTTTCCACGCCGGGGTTATCGACTGGCCATGTGGTTGTGTTGCCATGCAAGCACCCTCCCACAAACCGCGTCGAAGACCTCAACCCCGCTGCAAACTTTGGTTGTGCATCACAGTGATAATCAAACTCGGCATGCCGTTAACTGCGCCGAGTACAGCTACCGCGATACCCGTGCTCAACAGAGGTGCTGTCTCCCAATAGTTGTCGACGACGCGGAATGTCCCGATCAGGCTCAATGCCCAACCCGCGAGTTGAGCACGCCGTACATGTTGTGCTGCTCGCGTTGAGAACGGTCCCACCGCGAGAGGTAATCTTCGCCCGTAGTTTCCGTGAGCCGCGAGGCGCGCGCCGTAGACATGGGCAGCAATAGCAAGCATCAGTGCTCCCAATCCGATCAACATCGTTGATCCCTTCTTCGATTACCGTCGACGTTATCGCCCCTTCGTGCATTTTCGGGTTGTAATCGCTTTCTGCTGCGGAGCGCAATGTTCGTTACTGGCATGATCTCTTCGTATGACTGGGATTCGGATCGCGTGGGTTGTATTGGCGGTCGCCACCGGGATTCTGGGATCCGCGACGGCACAGTGGCCGCTGTATGAGATCACCGATTGCGAAATAGGCCTCGGCCCGCTCAGTTCTGCTGATTGTTACCGCTCGATTCATGACTATTTCGGACGAGAGCTCTTCTTGGTGCTCGCCTTACCGGTGGCCCTGTGCGTCATTCCAGCCGTGATCCCGCGACCATTCGTTTCCTGGATCGTCTCGGCGACAATGCTTTGTGCTGCAGTGGTGGGTTTCGTTACCGCTTTCAGCTCTGATATGCCGTCTCTGCTGTCGATGGTCGGGAGCCTCCCTGCGGCAGTGCTGGCATTGGTACTTGCTGCGGTGCATCAGGGCATCGCCTTGCAGAACAAGCGCGCCACTGCGCGTGCTCGCGGCGGGGTTCGCAATACGCGATCGAGTGGGTGATCAGTCGGGGCTGAAGAACAGTTCCATCGAGATCCAAAACCACGCCACCATTGCCGCGACCGGAAGGAACGCGAGAACCAATGGCAACGCAAATTGCCGGCCGGTGCGGCTGGGAATAGTGATAAGTCCGAGAATGACGAACACAACGGCAGGCGCCGCCCAACTAATCCAGTAGGTGAGCGGTGGCGGGTTGGGGCCGAACGACGTGAACGAACGGTTCGGATAAAGCTGCGGCTGCGGGACATCTGCGAAGTGTTGCCACAGGAGTACCAACGGCAGATAGCCGAACAGCCCCAGCAGAAAGCCAACGACGAGTCCCGCGAAGATTCGCTCGCCCCTCATGTCGATGCGACCGTCCGAATCAATCGTTCCACCGCCTATGCAACTTCTGGAAAGTCACGAGCCTGCATCCGTAGTGCCCACGCTCGGGCAACAACGAATGTTCCAGCCAATACGAGCACCACCAGCAGTACGACTGCAATCCAGGTGGGAGCGGCGGTGGAGAAGCCCAGCCTCCAGGCAGTTCCGACACCCGCAGCAGTCGCCGCCAACGCCCCTACCGGAAGCATCGCCGCCACCGCTCGCGTCGTGCGAACAGTAAGTCGATCCCCGGCAGCGCGAAGGACTCCGAACACGGCGGCGACCGACAGGCCATAAGCCAGGAGACCGCTTACGGCATAGACCAGGAGCGGGGGCCATCCGATATCAACCGACCCGGTGAATGCCTTGCTGATCAAGACCAACAGGGGCGTCAGCCCAAGCGTGACGCCTGCGAGGCCTGCCACCACAGTTCGGACCATTCGAATGTCCTGGCCTCCGGAGACTCGCACGCCCGCGAGGCGGAGCACGAAGCCGGTCAGCGCGCCCAGAAGGGCGCCGATCACCGCAGCCTCTATCGGCCGGTTCCATTGCGGTTCACCCGCGAAGCCCGAGATTGTCGTGCCACCCGAAAAGAGGGTGATGGTGGCCGATGCCTGTGAAGACCCCTGTGTCAGCGACGCGGCGACCAAGGCAACGGCCGCCCCGAACAAAGCAAACCCGAATGCCTGTTTCCACATCAAGCCATCATCACCTAAACGGAGCGGGAATTCGGCACAACGGCAGTCTCATCCGGATGCCTTCTCACTGTGCAGATTCGGGGCGCAGCCGACTTCGGCGATAATTGTGTGAAGCTGCTGGTGGTGACACCCTCGTCGTATCACCACCAGCCACGTCCGACGCTCACGACCTGCTGTCACGCACGCAATCGGCGACGTGCTGCCAGTGCTGCCGGAAATCCGAGATCTGCATCGATCACTTCACCGGAGAGACGTTCCGAGATTTCGATCAGTCGACTGCATCCGGTCTCGCCGATCGCCTCGTACGGGTACGACCCCAGCACATCGGTCTGATGCTCAACCCTCTGCCGGCGATCGCGACCCACCTCGTTCAGGTGAAGCTCGGGGCCGTCTTCGAGCCATCCACGCGCCCGCACACTTTCGACGCCTTCCACCCACTGATCGTTGTCCCATGCCCGGCTCATTTGCAGAGCAGCAGCAGGAACATCACCGGTTGCGGCGTGAACTACCAGTGCTTCGACACCGTTGAGCCCTTCGGTGTGAAGTAGGGCGACATGAGAGTCACCGCGATACTCCCGGAGCAAGGATTGGGCATGCCACAACACGAGATGAGGCTCCTCAGGCCACGGCAATGATGCGTGCCCACCGAACAAGGGTCGCCCTTGTGGTCTGTTGCATGCGCGTTCCGCTGCTCCGCGTGCGAGTTCGGCAGCTTCTCGAACCTCGGCGCCGTCGACATGTTCTCCCCATGCCTTGCGCAGCGAACGGTCGACAGCGTCGAGTCGAGCGGCCAAGATCTGTTCGGGGGTGGCGATCGTCCAGGCTTCCGGCAGGACCGCGTGTACCAGTTCGGGGTTGAAGTTGAAGAAGGTAGCGATGGTGACTTCTGCCGCTACCGCGCCCATGGGTGCGGACCGCGAAGCGAAGTACCCCATTCGAGGATGCGTAAAGCCCAGTGCAGCATATGCTTCCGTGCCAAAGGGGGTGAAGTAGATCATGCCGTGTATCGGTTCGGCTCCACGGAAGACGCGGCGCGCGGTTTCTGGTGCTATAGAAGTCATCGGTATTCCTTCATACGGGTGGTGTGGTGGTCGAGAAGTCGGACTGGGTGCGGGATGTTCGTAAGCTATCTCCCTCTGACATACATGCGGTCCCGGACGGCATCACCCACTCGGTAGACGGCCAGGACGACCAGTGAAATCAGAATGCCGGAGGGGAGAATCTGTTGTGGGGCGCTCAAGATGTGCAGGTACGCATCGGATAAGTCACCGCCCCAACTCGGGGTGGGCGGCTGTATACCCAGTCCGAGGAACGAGAGGGCGGCCTGCGCGAGAAAAGTCAGACCGGTGAGCACAGTCACCTGAACGACAACCGGTCCGATTGCGTGCGGTAGGAGATGACGCAAAAGCACTACGTGCGGCGGACATCCCGAGAGTCGCGCGCTCAGGACGAAGTCTCGGTTCCTCGTTTCGCTGACCCCGGCAGCCAGAATTCTTGCAATCGTGGGTGCGTAGACAACTCCGAGGGCGGACATCGACGTAATCAGGCTCGGCCCCAGAACGCCCGTAATTGCCACTGCAAGAACCAAACCGGGGAATGCCAGTAGTGCGTCTGCCACCCGGAGGAGCGACGCACCGATCCAGCGTGGCCAGTATCCGGCGATCAGTCCCCACGGAATTCCCAACAGCAGACTGACAGCGACCGCAATCGCAACGCCGAAGAAGGCGGAGCGTCCTCCCCAGATGAGCCGACTGAGCACGTCGCGGCCGAAGCCGTCAGTACCCAGCAGGTGCTGTGCACTTGGTCCGGCGAACGTGTTGGTCAGGTTCTGATCGGTCGGACTGTACGGGGCCACGAAGGAGGCCAAGGCGGACGCCGCGATCAGTATTCCGAGAAAGCAGTAGCTGAGCCATAATCCGAGCGTCAGGCGAGGGCGAGGCCGCTTGGGACGAGACTCGCCTGCAGTGGTCACTACGAGTTGGCTCACGAGATCGTTCCCTTTCTCAATTGCGGGCTGATCATGGTGTTGACGACGTCGACCAGGATGTTCACGAGAAGCACGATCACGACGAACAGCAACACGATGCCTTGAAGCATCGGATAGTCTCGCGTGTCGATCGCGATGACCAAAGCGCTGCCGAGGCCCGGCAGCACGAAGATCTGCTCGAGGATGACCGTCGCACCCAGCATCGCCACGGCGAGCAAACCGTAGACCGTGACAATGGTGGGAACGATGTTTCGTAACGCATAGCGCCACAGGATCTTCCGCTCGTCGATACCCATTGCACGCGCGGTTCGCACGTAGTCACCGGACAGTGTCTCGATCATCGCAGCCCTGGTCTGCCGAATCGCAATCGATGCTGCGCCGGCAGCGAGTGCCGTTGCAGGCAAGACGAGATGGCTCAGGTTGTCGATCACATCGTCGCCCAGAGGAACCCAGCCGAGCACCGGTAGAAGTCCCAAGCCGAGGGCGAAGACATCGACCAGCACGATAGCGAGGAAGAAGTCCGGCACCGCGAGTCCGATCCCTGAAACCGTGCGAGTCAAACCATCGCTGCGTCGCCCCACCCGCGTTGCGGTCCACACACCGAGAGGCACGGCCACGACGGCGGACAGCAACAGAGCGAGAACAACGAGTTCCGCGCTTGCCGGCAGACGCGCAAGGATCTGTGGGCCTACTGGGGCGCTGTTCTGTAGCGACGTGCCTAGATCTCCGTGCAGCGCTGACACCACCCAGTTCCAGTACTGGACCAGTAAGGGTTGATTTAATCCAAGGCGCTCGTTGAGCGCCGCGATCGATTCATCGGTGCCGTTCGGACCGAGAAGGGCCTCGGCTGGTCCACCTGGAATGATCCGAATGAGGGCGAAGGTTATGAAACTGGCGATAACCGCGGTCGGAATTATTTGCGCGAACCGGACGGCGATCATCCGTACGTAGGGGTTGACGGGCGATCGGTGAGGGCTTCGAGTTGGAACGCTCTCAGGCCCTGGCATCACCGAATTCTCGCGCGATACGACGGTCGCTGTCATGACTTCGAGAGGTATGCGAGATTGGGGGATCCGTTCAGAGCAGGAACGGCCCCATGAACGTTCTTCGTGTACGCGACCACGTCGGGAGTGAAGTACAACGGTACGTACTCAGCGGACTTGATCACGACTTGATTGATCTGTTTGACGATGTCGAGCTGAGCGGCTTCGTCATATGAGTTGTTCAACATTGCGATCAGCTTCTCCAACTCCTCGTTGGGTACTGAATTCTGCCGGAAGTACGATCGCGAACCCAGTGAGGCTTCGAAATTGAGTGGTGCGGATGCTCGCGTGGGCCATCCCACGCTGAAGACGTCCGCGCTGTTGTGTGCGACGAACTCCGTAATCGCCTGAGGTCCACTCATTTCGACAAAGTCGACCTTGATGCCGACCTTCTCCCATTGTTCTCCGACAAGGACTGCGTTGGTCGAGTACGGCGGTAAATTGCCTGCCAATCCGCGCACAGTGACTCCGTTCGGATAACCCGCCTCGGCTAGCAGCGATTTGGCCTTCTCCGGGTCGTATGGCCATGCATCTTCTGTTTGCTCGTCGTAGAACTGTGAGCCGGGAGGATATTGACCGAACGCCGCAGTTCCTTCCGAGCTGTCCAGCGCGGCTCGCGCAATTGCCTTGCGGTCGAGCGCATATTGCATTGCCAGACGAACTCGGACGTCGTTGACTATTGGGTTCTTGTTGTTGATCACGACGAGTGCAACTCCGAGTCTCGGGTCGTGACTGACGTTCAGGTTGGGATTGCGTTCGAGGATCGGAGCACTCGACGGTGTGAGCCCGTATGCAAAATCCGCGGCGTTCGATGTCAGGGCATTTGTCAGCGCTGTGGGGTTGGAGATCACCTGGATCTGGATCTTGGCGAGCTGAGGGCTGGGTGGACCCGCCGGTTTGTAGTCGTCAAATCGACTGAATGTGTATGAACTGTTCGGGACTGCGCTGGTGAACGTGTACGGGCCGGCACCTACAGGCTTGTTGGCGAAGTCCGCCCCTGCTGCTGCCAGCGCAGTGGGGGAGACGACCATCCCCAATCTGCCGTTGAGCCACCCTGGTAAGCCAGAGGTAGGTGAGCTCAACGAGATCGTTATCTGATCCGGGGACGTTGCTTCGATGCTTTTGATCGTCGGGACGGAAACGATTCCGAGACTCAAGCAGTGTTCCATGCTTGCTTTGACTGCTGCTGCATCGAGAGTTGTACCGTCGTGGAAGGTCAAGCCGTTCTGCAACGTCATCTCGAACGTGAGGTTGTCCGGTCCGGAGAAACCCCACTCGGTAGCGATTCCCGGCCGCAGTTTCTGGGTGGCAGGTTCTGCATCGATCAGTGGTGCGTACATCAACTGTAGGTAGTCGATGTCGTATCCGATGTTTCCCGCACACGGGTCGAGCGAAGCCGGCACGTGCGATGTCGCGACCTTCAGTTCGGCGTTCGGATCGACAGGTCCGGTACCGCCGGCGGTACCTGTGGTGCTGCTCGAACAGCCACTGAGCACGAGGGCAGAAAGTGCGAACGCAGCCACCAGCGCATGTGGGCGACTTTTCCCATGATTCTGGAAGTGGGTGATCGGATATCGAGATCGCGAAAACAGACGTGGATTCATATGGTGGACTTTCGCTTTGGTCTTGCCGGAATGGGGAGACTGACGCGGCACGCATTTACTGCGGCGGGTTCGAGATTCCGGTCGATGTGGCCGGGGAGGACAGATGGCAGGCGGAGCTGTGCGCGGAATTCGGGGCCGCGCGAAGCGCCGGCGATTCCGACGCACAGCGATCCATCGCAAACGGGCAGCGGGTGCGGAATCGACAGCCCGAGGGTGGATTCCGCGGGTCGGGTAACTCTCCGCGCACCAATGCTTTCCGACGATTGCGACGCTCGAGTTCGATATGCGGGGCCGCGGCGAGCAGTGCCTGCGTGTAGGGGTGCGATGGAGTTGTCAGGACCGTGGCAACCGGCCCGATCTCGACGATTCGGCCGAGGTACATCACTGCGACGCGATCGGCGATCCGGGCCACCGAACCCAAATCGTGCGAAATGAAGATGTACGTGAGGTCGTGCTCTTCTCGGAGATCGGCAAGAAGTTGCAACACCTCTTCCTGCAGTGAAACATCGAGGGAAGCAACAGGTTCGTCGCAGAGAATCAGTGGCGCCTTGGAGGCAAGGGCGCGAGCGATGGTCACGCGTTGGCGTTGGCCGCCGGAGAGTTGGGTCGGGAGGCGGTCGGCAAGCTCGGCGCCGAGACCGACCCGACGCAACAGCTCGACGGCCTTCGGCCGCAACGACTGCGGGATTCGTACGCGTCCTGGCGCCATCGGCTCGGCTACGCACGCCCAAGAGCTCATCCGAGTGTTCAAAGCCGACGTGGGATTTTGAAAGATGAGGTGGGAAGATCCGCCTTTGCCGAATGCCGGGCCGTCGAGGTTCGTCGTGATGGAGCCTGCTGCCGTACCGACCAGGCCGGCCAGAGCGTGAGCCGTCGAGGATTTTCCCGACCCTGATTCACCGATGATCGCAAGGGTTTCACCCCTCTGCACGGAGAAGCTGATGTCGTCGACCGCTCGAAGAGCTTTGCGCCCTCGTCCGTACTCGACGGCCAGGTTCCGAACATCGACGATGATGTCGGTGTTGCTCATCAGCTCACCAGTCCGAGCAACTCGAGTTCGGAACTGCGGTGACATCTCGTTGCCGATTCCGGTGATCCGATCAGAAGTGGATGATCGGATACGCAGCGTTCATCGGAGTAGTTGCACCGGGCGAGGTATCGGCAACCCTCACTGGGAGAAGGGGCTTTGGTGGTGAAATCGCCGCGCGTCTTGGGTGATTGGGAGGAGATGTTTTCGAATGTCGAGCGCGCGGCCTCGAGAAGGCTGAACGTGTAGGGATGCGCTGGCCGGCGAAGCAACGCGTCTCGCGGCGCGACGTCGACGATCTCGCCGCGAAACATGGTGATGACTCGATCTGCGACCTCGGCGACGACTGCTAGGTCGTGACTGATCAACAACACGGCAAGATCGCGCTGTTCGGCCAGTTCTCGAAGGAGATCGACGATCTGGGCTTGGATGGTCACGTCGAGCGCTGTCGTCGGTTCGTCCGCGATCAGCAACTTCGGACCGCATGCGAGGGCCATCGCGATCATCACCCGCTGACACATCCCACCGGATAGCTCGTACCCGTACGATTTCAGGGTTCTGCTCGGGTCGGCCAGACCGACCTGGTGGAGAAGATCTGTTGCTACACCCTCTGCGTCGACCTTCGTGATGTCACGGTGCGCCTTCAATACATCGATGATCTGGCGACCGATGCTGACGGAGGGGTTGAGAGCCGAGCTCGGATCCTGAAACACCATACTGACGTCGCGACCGCGTATTTTCCTCAACTCGGCGGCGGGCAGACCCACAAGTTCGCGTCCTTCGAAACGGATGCTTCCGCTGGTCGTAGCCGCGCGGGGCAAGAGACCGAGCAGTGCGAGACCGGTCAGTGTCTTTCCGCTCCCGCTCTCGCCCACAAGGCCGGTGACTTCGCCTGCCCCCAACTCGAAGCTCACTCCGTCGAGGACTCTGTTCGAAATCGATTCCGTCCCAATGTCAACCGTGAGGTCTCGGACTTGCAGAAGTGGGCTCATCGTCGAGTCGTCCACGTGTGATCGTTCATCGCATTCCTCCGTAAACAACTGAATTGTTGTGACTGGAATCACGTACCGGGGAACCATAAACACCCACCTGCAACAAAGTCAATGAATGTTGCAACGATTGCCGTCGACGGCTCCGGCCGATCGTCTCCGGCTACCGACCAGCACGTCGTCAGCGATACATTCACTCAATGGCCGAGACACGTGACATCCGCGCGGAAGCGTTGAGTGCTGCCCGCCGACAGTTCGCAGCCGGAAAACCGCTCGATGTGAACGCTTTGGCTACCGAGTTGGGCGTGGATCGGACCACGTTGTTCCGGCGTGCAGGGAATCGCGACACACTTACCGGTGACGTGCTCGATTCTCTGGCGCGTCGAACGTGGCGAATGGGCCTCGAGGAGTGCACTGGAAGCGGAGCGTCAAGGGTCGTCGACGTCCTCACTTACCATGCACGGGCGACGATCGAGACCGAATTCTTCCGGACGTATTTGACTCGCGAACCGCAAAAGGCGTTGTGCATACTCACAACTGGACTGGGGCCGATTCAGGGCACGATGGTCGAATCCGTGCGAAGGCTGATCGAAGCCGAAATACCAGAGCAGATTCGGCCCGACCTGCCCGTCGAGGACATGGCATATCTGCTGGTTCGCGTAGGTGAGTCGTTCATCTACAACGATTTGCTCACCGGTGGCACTCCGGATACAGAGAAGGCTCGCCTGGCGTTCCGGCTCATCCTCTCGCGTGACTAGTGTGCAGGGTTTCCGTTTTCTCCGATGTCGTGAAAGCGCTTCGAATACAAGCTATTTCATAGCTACGTCTGGCCGCGTGAGAAACTCAGGTGGGTGTGATCGGTGAAAAGATCCGCATCTCGTCCCGCCCGGGGTGGATAACGCCTGCGGCAGATTCGGGAACCTCGTTCCACGCGCCGGGAAGGTCACGCAGAGGCTCGGAGACGACGATTCGGGTCTCCTCGCTCAGCTGGTGCAGGGCTTCCACCTCTGGATGGAGTTTGCGTAGCGTGGAGATCTCGGTGGAGAAGAACAGCGACCTCGACTGGTTCTCGCTCGAATAGCGAAAGATCCAGGTGGAGGTGCCATCCGACGTGGCAACGGTCATCTGGACCGGATTGTCGATTCCCTGCGAGCGAGCCGTGTGCTCGACAAATCCGACGGCCCTCGCGACACCCTCGAACGGATCGTCGGTCAGGCCGAACGTCAGTGCGAGGAAGAAGAGAGTTTCCGAGTCCGTCGATCCTTCGAGGTCGGGGAAGAGCGACGGATCAACGGCGGTCACCAATTCCCGTTTCATGTCGTGGAATCCGCGTAGTGAACCGTTGTGCATCCACAACCACTGCCGGTGCCGGAACGGGTGGCAGTTGCTGCGCTGCACTGCTGTTCCTGTCGAGGCGCGGATGTGGGCGAACAGTAGAGGGGTACGCAGTTGCGAGGTGACCTCGCGCAGGTTCGAGTCGTTCCACGCGGGTTCGATGCTCTTGAACACTGCCGGTTGGGGGCCTTCCCCGTACCAGCCGATTCCGAAGCCGTCGCCGTTTGTCGTCGTGGCCCCGAGTTGAGAATGCAGGCTCTGGTCGATCAGCGAGTGCTGTGGTCGGAACAGCAAGTCATGGGCCAGTATCGGTTCTCCCGAATATGCCATCCACCTGCACATACTTTCAATTCAAGCAGATTGCGGCGGCGTTGACGATGCGTGCGCCGCGGCGTTTGTCGAATGGCTGGGCTTCCAGGTCGACACAGCCCAGATCACGACGATGTTCAGCGCGATGATGAGAGTCGACCACCAGGGGTAATACGGCAGCCACAAAAAGTTCGCGATGATCGAGATCGCGCAGATCACGACGGCCGACACCCGTGCCCAGGCCGCTCCGGTGAACAGTGCGAGCCCGACGAGAGCGACGAGCGCCCCCAGCACGAGATGGATCCAACCCCACGTCGTCAGGTCGAATTGATAGACGTAGTCGATACCGACTACGAACACTTCGTTCTCGGCGACGGCAGCGAGTCCTTGGAAGAACTGCACGATGCCGACCGTCACCAAGATGACGGCTGCCCCGATCGATGTTCCTACCGCGAAACCCTGCTTGACTGACGTTCTATCCGACATGACGGTTTCCCTTGATTCGGTGGGAGCGACCGGACACGTGCCCGGCACGCTCGTTGTAGTGATCGTTGTTCCACCGGCTGACCGCAGTGAAACGGAAATGCCTGTCCATGCGGTGAGAAATCAGCATGTTCTGCTCCGATGTGTGAGGGCGAAATGTAACGTCGGGCCCCTGTAAATGCGATGTACCCCCTGACCGAGTGCGTGTGCGGAGAAATTGCTCGTAACCGAAGTTCACCGAAAACGAGAAGAATTCGGCACGGAATTCGATCTATTTGTCCAGCTGTACTGGCATTTCGACGGAAGCGACCGGAAGCTACGGTCCGCGGAAAAGAGTAGCGAGAGCATGACGATCTTCGGCAGGCGTTCCGCGGGCATCACCGCGACGGCCTTCGTCTTGGCGACTGTTGTGTCGACGGCACTCCCCGCCGTGGGATCGGCTGCCCCCGTCGCGCTCACCCGCGCGTGCAACTCTGAAATCAACGACAACTCGATGTCGCTCGATCCGGCCGTGATCGACGGCTGGTACGACATCTCCACTGGTTCACCGGGAACGAAAATCAACTCGATCGAGGCATGGAGAACCGTGCCGGGAGACATCCTCGAGTTTCGCGCATCGGTGACGATCAGAGCCCACGGAAGTCCCGTCCGAGGCACGCTTCGGATCGACGGAGCCGGCCTGACCGGAGATCAGGATTTGATCGCCAGAATGACATTGACCCAAGATCTCGGTCGGTCGGGATCAACGGTCACCGACGCTGACGACGGTTCGGTCATCCCTGTACGTGCCAAGCTCGCCTTCGATGTCACCACTCCGGGGCAGGTAGCGCAGAACCAGACAGTCAACCTCTCTGCGGTCAAGATCGTTTTGAGTGGCGACACTACCGATCCGGGAGGTGAATGCCCCGGACCCGGCCCAGGCGAAGGCGGGAATAGCGGCGGCGGGAATGGCGGCGGCGGGAATGGCGGCGGCGGGAATGGCGGCGGCGGGAACGGAGGCGGCGGGAATGGAGGCGGCGGGAACGGAGGCAGCGACAACGGTTCCGGCGGTGGTGACGGCGACAACGGCGGCGCACTTCCCGGTCGCGACGTCGGAAACCGCGTTCCGATTTCCCAGGTCCCGTCCGGCCCGACTTCTCGTCCGTGACAGCGACACCCGGATCTGTGATCCGTCGGACATGGGTCGCTGTGGTACTGGCAACGATGTTCCTGGTCGGCGGATGTTCCGACGACGGGAACTCGCCGACTCGCGTCCTCGCGACCGGCCAAGAAGATTTGCCGCCGGCAGTTCGCGCCGCAGTCGACAGTCCGGATGTCCCGACCACACTGCGCATAGTCGACAGCACCGCTGACATTCTGCCGATCAAAACGACGACGGACGGCTCGCTCGTTCCGCCCGAGGATGTCAGCGAGATCGGGTGGTGGGCGGACTCGGCCTTGCCCGGTTCCGGCGTGGGCACCGTGGTGATCACCGGCCACATCAACGACATCTATCAGGGCGACGGTTTCGGGAAGAAGTTCTCTACCTTGGACATCGGCTCGATCGTGACCATG
The DNA here is from genome assembly GCF_030056735.1 of Rhodococcus sp. IEGM 1409. GTDB lineage: Bacteria > Actinomycetota > Actinomycetes > Mycobacteriales > Mycobacteriaceae > Rhodococcus_F. Next base: position 479,717 of record NZ_JASHKN010000004.1, on the reverse strand, counting down.
ACGGGTATCGGGGGACAGGTCTGGAACTACCGCATCGATGCAGTCGATCACTACGGCAAGGACGGCGAGTTACCGGTCGACAGATTGAACAGCCTCGACGGACCCGAAACCATCGCTCTGATCACCTGCGGTGGCGAATTCGTCGGTCCGCCGTTCGGGTACGAGGACAACGACGTCGCGTGGGGGACCCCGGTGGCCGCATAGGCGAAAAATCGACGTCGGGCCGGTTGATAAACTGGGCCCTGCGTTCGTGGCGATCCACGCATGTTTCGAAAGTCCGAAGAAGGAGATTGTGCTGTGGTTGACCTCGCCTATGTCATCGCTGGGTCCGAAGCGACTGGCGGTGCCGGCCTGCAGGTAGATCTGAAAACGTTTCAGGCATTGGACGTCTATGGCGTAGCGACCACCACGTGCATCGTCTCGTTCGATCCCAAGAACAACTGGGGTCATCGCTTCGTGCCGATCGCTCCTGATGTGATCGCTGATCAGATCGAGGCTGCCACTGCCGCTCACGATCTGGACGTCGTCAAGATCGGCATGTTGGGCACGCCCGCCACGATCGAGGTTGTGGCGGAGGGATTGCGTCGGCAGTCCTGGCGCCACGTCGTCCTCGACCCGGTCCTGATCTGCAAGGGCCAGGAGCCCGGTGCGGCGCTCGATACAGATACGGCACTTCGTGATTCGATCCTTCCGCTCGCCACTGTCGTCACACCCAACCTGTTCGAGGCACGCACCCTCGCCGGAATGGACAGCATCGAGAGCGTCGACGACCTCATCGAGGCCGCACGTCGTATCCATGACCTCGGGCCCAAGTACGTGCTCGCAAAGGGAGGTGTCGAACTTGCCGGTGGCGACGCTGTCGACGTGTTGTTCGACGGCACCGACGTGACTGTTCTCTCCGCTCCCAAGGTCGGCGAAGAGCGCGTCTCCGGTGCCGGTTGCACGTTGGCTGCCGCAGTGACCGCGGAGCTGGCGAAGGGCGCCGACGTGGGAGAAGCCGTCGCTCTGGCCAAGAAGTTCGTGACGGCGGGCATCGAAGGCCGCGTCTCGGCGCACACGCCGTTCGACACCGTCTGGCAGGGCGCGTTCGTTCGGTAAAGGCCTGGCCGTCGAAGGCTGACACGGTCGGGTAGACGATTTGGGTGTGGTCAGGTGAGTGCCCTGGGCCGTCATCAGCCGTGCCGTCCGGGTGCCGGACACGGTCGGCCAGCGGTCGATCCATTCGATCGAGTCCACGGCAGTATTAAAAGAGCAATTCGGTAATCTGTTGTCTCGCTGCCAATTCGGCGATGACATGCGATTCGGTAGATGCCACGGTCCGCCCTCTCTTCGGTTGGACGTGAAGCAAGAAGTACATCTCATCGTAATGTCTCGCGCCTAAAGTGCTGTGACAGTACGGTTTGAGATACTTCAGGCAAGCGTATTAAGCCCCTACGCTTGCGAGACGGTGACGATCTCGAGATGGCCAGGCGGATGCGGTCGAGATCGATCCCCCCGGTGCGGCGCAGCGGGCACGAACTATCTTGCTCGCGTCTCAAGGTGAGTCGAATTCCTCGATCGCGGAATTGGTCGGGGTGTCGCGGCCGACGGTGATTTCCTGGCGCGCCCGCTACGACGCGGACGGGTTGGCCGGCCTCGATGACGATCCGCGTTCGGGCCGGCCCCGGAGCCTCGATCACCGCGAGATTGTCTCCGCGACCTTGATGCCGCCGCCGAAGGAATACGGTGTCACACAATGGAGTTCCCGACTGCTCGCGAAACATTTGGGGATCGGGTACGGCACGGTCGCACGGATCTGGCGTGAGTACGGTATGCAGCCTTGGCGCAGTGAGACATTCAAGTTCTCTACCGATCCCGAGCTGGTCGCGAAGGACACCGACATCGTCGGTTTGTTATTGGAGCCGCCGGAGAACGCGATCGTGCTGTGCGTGGACGAAAAATCGCAGATCCAAGCACTCGATCGAACGCCGCCGACGCAGATCAGGATCCCGGAACGGCAGACTCCGCAATGTTCGTGAACTCACGAGCGAGATTCGGGAGTTCATGAACGGGTGGAACCCGCGGGCACAGCCATTCGTCTGGACGAAAACCGCGGAGCAGATATTCACGAACGCTGACCGTCGAAAAAATTCAAGAACACCGCACTAGTCCGGCACCTTGTAGTTATTCCGATGACCGGAACGTGCGTGCGTTGTCTGCGCAACGTACCCACGGCATTTTATGTGTTGGTAATTCGAGACCAAAGATTCTTTATCTCGTCCCGAAGCGGCTAATAGCGACAAAATGGTGTGTTCGACCCTCTTGGCCGAGAGTGGACTCTCGGCATTCGTGATACGTTCGTTATATGCGTAACCAAGTATTGGCTGAGCCTCTGGTTGCGATGACGCGGGTGTCCAGTACGTAAGAGTTTATTGCGAGAAAATGAATAGTTTGGCTCGGGGGGGACCGATAGATGTTTGCGTTACCTGATGGAATAAGTCGAATAGCTGCCATTATTGGAATTGTCCAAATGGTACTGGTGAGCGTAATTTCTCTTCGACTACTTTCCTATTGGAGCAGTTTCGTGTTCGGGTGGCGCAGATACCGCGAGCGCACTGTGAGAAGCGATGTCGACATCGTCGGAATGAATCCTCCACACCTCAAGGTTCAGATCACAACACGCGGTAGTGAAGGTAGTACCGAGGTGATTCTGCGTGGAATAAATGGGATTGTCCGCTTTGCTGAGGAATCTCCGATACTGGCGCAGTATATTTCTGTCGAGGTCGTCACGGAGTCTGCCGAGCAGGTGTACCTGCTCGAATCAACGTATGCACATTCCCCGATACGGGTAACCGGCCTGCAGGTTCCTGCCGGGTACGACACGCCGAACGGGACGGGACTGAAGGCGCGCGGTTTGCACTATGCCGTGGAGGCTAGACGTCAAGGATGGAATTACCGACCGGGAAAAGTATTTGTCGTACATTTCGACGAGGAGAGCATCATGCTTCCTGCCGAATTGCGAAAATTGATGCACGTGCTCGCGACCACGGACAAGAAGATTCTCGAAGGTCCCATCTATTATCCTCTCGAATATCAGCACAGCAGCGCAATCTGTAAATCGATGGAAGCCAACCGGCCAGCCGGATGCTTCGAATGCCGTGTAGTGATGGAGAAGGGAGTTCCCCTTCATCTGCATGGATCGAATCTGGTGGTCGAGGAGCAGCTCGAGAATGAAGTCGGATGGGACATCGGTCAACTCGACGATAACTATTTCATTGCCGAGGATTTTGTGTTCGGAATGAATAACTACCTTCGGTACGGGAGTGACATATTCGGCTGGCACGGATGTGTGATTCTCGAACAACCGCCGTTTTCGTTCAAGAGTGCATTCCGCCAGCGTCATCGGTGGATCTTCGGTGTTCTGCAGGGGCTGGCGGCCGCCTCGGGCTCGGCGGACTTTCGGACATTGCCATGGATGACTCGGTTTCGCTTCGTGTGGGGCACCCGATTCAGAGCCTTCACCTTTGCTGCGGGATCGGTCGTCGGAGTTCTGTCGTTTCTGATTCTGCCGCTGATGTCGATCGCCGCCGGCTACAGCCTGGTGACCGGCGAACCGTCGCCGTTCAGCCCTCTCCTCACCTTGTGGATGACGATCGTCGGAGGCCTGTGGCTCGGCACCGTCATGATCGGCGCCTGGCTGAATGTGCGTGATGCGAACATGACCGGGGTGCGGCGAGAACTCGAAATCGCGCGAACCATTGCGATCGCTCCTGTAGCCGGAGTTCTCGAGAGCAGTGCGGGGCTGTCTGCTCTGTTCGACTGGGCCCGTGGCAAGCGTGGAATCGCGTGGATTCCTACCCCCAAGACGTTGTCTGCCGACGCGAACGCGATAGGAAAGTGATCGAATGACAACGAATATGTCGAATGAGCAGGTTGTTTACGAGGCCATGCTCTTGCCCGGCGACGAACCGGAGCGACTTTCCGCATCCTGGTTCAAGGCGGTAGCGCTGTACGCGGCCGCATCCGTTGTGGGATTCATCTACATCGTCATTCCCATGACCATGTTCGTTCTGCCGCTCGTGGAAAGTGTCGTGCGGGCTCTCGTCATTTCGCTGGCGCTCTTCCTGTCCGCGATACTCGCCATCCGCATGGTGCTGCGTCGAATTCTGTTCGTACGCAGGATCAAATCCGGAAAGAGGAGGGTGAACCGTTGACCTCCGAGCGCCGACGGACATTTCGAGACGGCCAACGTGTGATGACCGCTGTGCTGGGTGTGCTTCTGGTCGGGTGTGCTGCACTCGTGGGCTTCACCGTTGCGACGAGTGGGCCGGTCGAATCTCTGCGTTACGGATCTGCAGCGTCGTTGGTACACGACGGGGGTGACGGTGACCGGGTCATGTTCGGAGCACAGATCGATTGGGAAGATCAGAGCCCCGACAGCTACTCGGCAGAGCTCGGGAAATCACCCTACGTGTACGGGAAATTCCTCGACTTTCCGCTCAACGCCGAACGACGGGCGTCGCTGGATTCGGCTTGCGAACAGGTCGCGCGTCACGGCGGAATCCTCTTCGTGACGTTGCAGCCGTACGACGGCCTGAGCACGGTCACCGACGCGACTGCGGAACAATTGACCGTAGATCTAACACGGTGGAACAAGGCTGGAACACCGGTCATCGTTCGCTTTGCGCACGAAATGAACGGCAGTTGGTACCCGTGGTCGCAGCAACCGACCACCTACGTGCCGGCGTTCAGGAAGATCGCGGAAGCTGTTCACGCCGCACCGGATTCGGCAATTGTCTGGTCCCCGAACGACGGCGGTGGGTACCCGTTCGACGGCGGCAAGTACCAGGCGACGGCAGGTTCGGAGGATTTCGAGATACTCGACACCAATCACGACGGCACGATTACCGAGGCGGACGATCCGTACGCCCCCTACTATCCCGGAGACGACGCCGTCGACTGGGTCGGGTTGTCGCTGTACCACTTCGGGCCGTCGTATCCGTGGGGGCAGAACGAAGTACCCGAGCCAGGGAAATTCGTCGAGAAGCTCACCGGAAATTACTCCAACATGTTCTTCGACCAACGGGACGTACCCGATTTCTATTCGACCTACGCCGACGGGCATGACAAGCCGCTCGCTATCTCTCAAACCGCTGCCGTCTACAACCCGGCGAATCCGGACGGAGAATCGAACTTCGCGATCAAACAGGCTTGGTGGTCGCAGGTGCTTTCCGACGAAGTCCACGAGCGTTTTCCGCGGATCAAGCTCGTCAACTGGTTCGAGCAGCACAAGGTCGAAGCCGATTTCTCACCTGCTCCGATCCCGTGGGGTGTCCTCGACGAGTTCGACACCCGCGTGGCGTTCAGGCGTTTTCTCCCGTCTTGGTTGCTGTTCGCACCGTGAGGCAGCGAACCCGCGTCATAGCACTCCTGGCCGCGATTGGTCTGGGAATAACCGTTGGCCTGGCGATATCGAAAATCGATACTTTCGCGACCAACGGTAGCCGCAACCGCATGTGTGTAGGTATAGCCGAACGTGATTTGCCGGGCGCCGCGGTGGTCATGAGGACCTACGCGTCCATCGGGGAGACGCGCGATCCGGACATGATCATGTGGTACACCGACTTTCGATCCGACTTGGACGTGACATCTCTCCTCGCCCTTCCACCTCGGCTGACTCCCGTGATCACCTGGGAACCGTTCGATTCCAGTGGTGGCACAGAGCAACCCGATTTTCGGCTCGACAAGATTCTGAGCGGAAGCTTCGACAGTTACATCGAGAAGTGGGCGCGGGACGTCAGTTCGGTGGGCAGGCGGGTTTTCGTTCGATTTGCTCATGAACAGAACGGTGATTGGTATCCGTGGTCGGAGCAGAGGAACGGCAATCGGGCCGGTGACTACGTGCGAACCTGGCGACATGTACAGGCGATCTTCGATCGTGTCGGCGTCGACAACGTCGAGTGGATGTGGAGTCCGAACGTCGATTACGAGGGAGCGACCGCACTTGCGGACGTGTATCCGGGCGATTCCGCCGTCGACGTCGTCGGTATCGACGGTTACAACTGGGGCACTTCCCAGCCCGGGAAGTCGTGGCAGATTCCGGCCGAGGTGTTCGAGGCCACGGTGAATCAGGTTCACGACTTGTCAGATCGGCCGATCATCCTGTCCGAGGTCGGTTCCACAGAGCTGGGCGGCGACAAGGCGACGTGGATCAAGCAGCTCGGGCATTACTTCGAACAGACACCCGAGATCACGGGGTTCATCTGGTTCGACTACAACAAGGAGACAGACTGGCGAATTGCCAGCAGTGAGGCCTCACGTGCGGCTTTTCTCCAAGTCCTTGCAGCCCTTCCCCGGTCTTGCCCGACGGGTGTGTCCAACTGACCTACTGCACCCGTGGTGCTGAGGGGGAAACCTGGCAGGATGGGTCAGGTGAGTACCGCGAACCTGAATCGAAGCGAAGTCGCCGAACGATCTCGAACCATCGACGTCACCGGTTACCGGGTGGAGTTGGATCTGCGATCGGCGGTGGACTCTGGCGAGACGACCTTTTCGACGGTCACGACGATTGATCTGACGTCCTCGGCGGAGTCCACGTGGCTCGATTTCATCGGTGCTGCAGTCGATTCCGTGGACATCGACGGTGTGTCGATTCCGGTGGAGTACGACGGATCCCGGATTGTGCTGCGCGGACTCGGCGGATCGAACGTCGTGCGGGTGGTAGCTCACGGCCACTACAGCCGTTCCGGCGAAGGGCTGCACCGATTTGTCGACGACGCCGACGATCAGACGTATCTCTACACGCAGTACGAGCCGGCCGACGCAAGGCGTGTTTTCGCCTGCTTCGAGCAGCCGGACCTCAAGGCGCCCTTCACGTTCGAGGTGACAGCGCCAGACGGCTGGGAAGTCCTGTCGAATCAGCCCGCGGCCCAGACCCTCTCCGTGGACGGTGCACAACGCGTCACTTTCGCCCCGACGCTGCCGATTTCGACCTACATCACCGCGATCGCAGCCGGGCCGTATCACCGTGTGGCGTCGTCGTGGAGTCGCGGCGAACTCACTGTCGAGTTGGGTGCGCTGTGCCGGGCGTCGTTGGCTCCTCATCTCGATGCGGAGAACGTTTTCGACATCACCCGTCAAGGGCTGGACTTCTACGCCGAGCACTTCGACTATCCGTATCCGTTCGGCAAATACGACCAGATCTTTGTCCCCGAGTACAACCTCGGTGCGATGGAGAACCCGGGATTGGTGACCTTCACCGAGGCATACGTGTTCCGCGGCACCGCGACCGACGAGCAGCATCAGCGCCGCGCCAACACGATCCTGCATGAAATGGCGCACATGTGGTTCGGCGATCTCGTGACCATGGTCTGGTGGGACGACCTGTGGCTCAAGGAATCTTTCGCCGATTTCATGGGATCGCTGGTCAGCGCCGAAGCCACTCGCTTCACCGATGCCTGGGTGGCCTTCGCCATCAAGCGAAAAGCGTGGGCGTATCTCCAAGATCAGCTGCCGACCACGCACCCCATCGTCGCCGACATCGTCGACCTCGAAGCTGCGAAGCTGAACTTCGACGGAATCACCTACGCCAAGGGCGCCAGTGTCCTCAAACAACTTGTGGCGTTCGTCGGGCGTGACGCGTTCTTCGAAGCCGCACGCCGGTACTTCAAGGCCCACGCTTACGGGAACACCACGCTGGTCGATCTTCTCGACGTGCTCGCGGAGACTTCCGGCCGTGACGTGCGCGAATGGGCTCGAATCTGGTTGCAGACCACCGGGGTGTCCACGCTGTCGCTCGACGGAACCGACGTGGTCCAGACGGACCCGAGGCCTCATCGGCTCGCAGTCGGGATCTACGACTACAACGACTCCGGAGATCTTGTTCGCACAGAACGCGTCGAACTCGACATCGCCGAATCCCGCACCTCCGTCGACCTTCCACCTGGAGCGCTCACACTGCTCAACGACGAAGACCTCACCTATGCGAAGGTCCGATTGGACGAGGTATCACTGTCCACTGTCGAGAATTCCCTGGACCGCGTGAGTGATCCGCTTGCGCGTGGGGTGATCTGGTCATCGCTGTGGAACTCGGTGCGTGATGCGCAGCTCTCGGTGTTCCGGTACCTCGACATGGTGGAACGATTCGCCCCCGCGGAGACGGATCTTGCGATTCTCAGCTCGATCCTGACCGATGCCCAATACGCGGTGCTTCACTACGTTCCGAAAAGCTTGCGGCCCAATGTAAGCGCAGGCTGGTTGGAAACGACCTGGAAGACGGTGTTCGAAGCTGAACCGGAGTCCGGCAGACAGTTGGCCTGGGCGCGAGCTCTGTCGGTCGCTGCAACGGTCAACGACGCCCGCGCGGACGAATTGCGGTCGATACTCGACGGCGCGTGCCCGGGACCGGTCGGGCTGGCTCTCGATCCTGATCTGCGGTGGGCGTTGTGGATCGCCCTGTCCGCGACCGGCCACGCGAGTGTGAGCGACTTCGACGGTGAGCTGAGCAAGGACAGCACGTCGGCGGGTCGAACGGCGTACGTCCGCGCCGTGGCGTCGCTACCCGACACAGGGACCAAGGCCGCTGCCTGGGCGTCGGCGACCACCGATGTTGCACTCTCGAACGACCGCCTGGATGCGACGATCGCCGGATTCCGTTCGGGCACGGACGCGTCACTGATCGAGGGATATGCGGACGAGTACTTCTCGTCTTTGGGGAAGTGGTGGTCGGAACGCAGCATCGAGATTGCGCGACGGTTGGTGAACGGACTCTTCCCGGCAGCTGAAGATACTTCTGCGGTCGATTCCTGGATCCGGGCCAATGAAGGCGCGCCCGCATCGCTGCGGAGGCTGGTTCTCGAGCGGCGAGATCACCTTGCCCGGGATCTGCGTGCACAGGCGTCGAACGCGGTGATCTGAGGCCATCAGCTCCGAAATGTCCTGTTCTTGGATATTGTCTAGGCAGGGCTGCGACGGGAGACAACGTGCACACGATCACGGATCTGTCGCTGGTCACGGGCCCCGTCCCGCCCGTGGTGACGGTGCTCGGAATTCTGGCACTTCTGTGGCTGATGTTTTCGCGGTCGAGGCGTCACGTCCTGATTTCGATTCCCGTCTGCATCGTCGCGGCGATCGCGATCACCCTCGTGCTGTACTGGCTCATCGAGAAGGTGTGGCATCCGTTCCCCGATCCGATTGCTCGCCCGGTCTACGTGTGGATCGGGCTGGGCATTCTGGGTGTGCTGCTGGGTGTTTCGAGGATCTTTGCGGCGACGAGGCTCGACGGCCGTGTACTCACCGTGGTCTCCGTGCTGCTGGTGGTGGTCTCGAGCGCGGCTCACGTGAATCTGCAGTTCCAGTCGTACCCCACAGTGGGAACAGCGTTGGGACTCTCGGACGCGGAGCAGGTCTCGCTTGCAGACTTGGACGACGGCAAGGACGGTGCAGTTCCGGTCTCGCAATGGAAGGCGCCGGCGGACATGCCGTCGGCCGGCAAGGTCAGCACGGTCACGATTGCGGGGAAGATCTCCGGATTCAGCGCCCGCGACGCCGAGATCTACCTGCCGCCCGCGTATTTCACCAACCCACGACCGGAGTTGCCGGTGTTGGTACTGCTTGCCGGTCAACCAGGCGCGCCCGAGGACTGGCTGCAGGGTGGCCGCCTCGTCCAGACGATGGACGCCTACGCCGCTGCGCATTCGGGAATGGCGCCCGTTGTCGTCGTAGCTGACGGGACCGGAGCGGAACTGGCGAATCCGCTCTGCGTCGATTCCCAACTCGGGAACGTCGCGACGTACCTTTCGCGTGATGTGCCTGACTGGGTCCGCGGGAACCTGCAGGTGGATCCCGATCCGAGGAAGTGGGCTATCGGGGGGCTTTCCTACGGCGGTACCTGCGCGTTCCAGATGGCGACGAACTTCCCCGCGGTGTATCCGACTTTCCTGGACCTGTCCGGTCAGATCGAACCCACACTCGGTGACCGCAAACAGACGGTCGATGCCGCGTTCGGCGGCAACGAAGCCGCGTTCGTGGCAGTGAATCCGCAGGATCTGCTCCGGGAGAAGAAGTTCCCCGACAGCGCCGGAGTGTTTGTGGTCGGTAAGCAGGACAACGACTACCGCCCAGGTCTCCAGACGCTCTACGAAGCGGCAAAGGCTGCCGGGATGGATGTCCAGTACGCCGAGGTCGACGGTGGACACAGCTTCCAGGTGTGGTCCGCCGGTTTGGCGAGTCAATTAGGTTGGCTGGGAACGCGACTCGGTCTGCCCGGGTGAACGATCGTCCGGGAGTCCCGAAGACCCGATGATCAGCGGGTGAATTCGTCCGGTCGCCCCGGCTTCGGAGCCCAACCCCTGCGGATCGGCCACACTTGCGAGCCGAAGGTCGAGTGCGCCGGTCCATTCACGGGTCAATTGCGCATCGAGAGCGTCGACGCGCTCGAGTAGTGGCGGGTGCTGGTCCGGCGGGCAGGCCGCCAGCAGGGTGGCGAAAACCGCGCGTAGACGACGCTGGACCTGCGCCGAATTGGTGCTGAAGTGGCGGATCTCGTCGGTGGCGACCGACACGTAGTCGGTCCACGTGCGTTGCTGCCCCCGGATCAGCGTGAGATCCGAGGTGGCCGTGTCGAAGCGGACTCTCGGGGCTAGGAGGACCAGAAGATCCTCGATGTGATCGAGCGCCTGGACTGCTCGACCCGGATCGTTGATGGCAGGTGAGAGCGCCTTGAGTGCGATGTCCACGATCGACTGCAGCGCTGCACCGGGGCTGACGACCGGGCTGTGCGTGTCGCCGAAGATCAAGCACGACATCAATGTGTCCGGACGAACCTTCAGCGACGGCCCGCGAACCTCGAAGAGGGGCGCGTTCTGGGCAACGAACTCGCCGATGCTGGGCACCACCTCGACAGCGACGCCCCATCGACCGGCCAACCGCTGCAATCGTGCGAGATCGATCGCCAGCAGAATCCGGCCGTTGGGAGAGAGATGGCGCAGCCGAATCACCAGTGCGTCGGCGTTCTCGGAGTTTTCGGAGTCGCTCGGCTGGACCAAGGGGAGTTGCCGGCTGGGTTTCGTTGCGCCGGAGGGTAAGTCCTCGTACAACGGATAGGCGCGGATTGTCGCGCTGCGACCCTGGGCCGCTATCCAACGCAGTAGCCGACTGGAATTGAGAATCGACCCGACTTTCGCCACCAACGCGATGAACAGGATCGCACTGGCCAACGCCAGAAGCAGTGCGATCGCCGTGGAGATGGTCGGAGAAGAATTTTCCGAATCAAGCGCCAGATCGAGCGCAATGATCAAGGAGAAGACGAACGTGGCCAGAAACATGCCGATCGACCACCGCATCACTCGCTGCTGCGCGAGCATCGGGACGACCCGCACTGAAATCTGCGAGGCACCGAACTGCATGGCGAGAGTGATGGCGGTGAACACCAAACCGGTGAGAGTGATCATCCCGCCGGCGATGACGCTGAGCAATGTTGCGGTGGCCCCGGCGTCCACGCCCTCGGAAATGGCACCGATGTCGCCGTCGCTGACGAGATCTCCGTCGATCCCGACGAGGATGTTCGCGGTGACGACGGACAGGACAACGAGGATCACGGGGAGGCGCCAGACGGGGACTGTTCGTAGTCGTCGGCGAGTTCGACGCCAGCGAATCATGTCCGAAAGCCGACGCGACAATCCGACCTTCGACGTGGGGGTTGCGGTGTCGACGACTGGGAGCGGTGGTGGGGGCGGGGGAGTGGAACCGAAACTTCCCGACACCGTTTCCTGAACGTAGATCTTCGCGTGAATCATCGGCTCGCGATAGCGCTGCTCACGGGCGACTGCCCGGCTCATCTTTGCCGGCCTGTCGCGGTATCGCGAGCGCGCCCACGGCGCACCCGGGCGACTCAACCTAATTGCCCCGACCAACAGAAGCGGGGTGAAGAACAGCCCGATCAAGCCGGTCCAGAGTTTGCCCTTCATCAGGGTGATGACGGCGAGTCCGAGTTGGATGACGATTGCGACGACAATACCGATCAGCGTCGCAAGGCTACGGTCCTGCTCGTACGGGTCGAACTCTCCCGCGAATCCGATCGGGTGGACTCCGAGAAGGAAAAGGAACGAGATCGCGATGGCAACGAACACCGCGTCGATGGACGAGCGACCTTCCTCGGCCCAATAGACATCGCGCAGATGTAACACGAGCGCGTACTCGTCGAGGACCAACGCGCTGCCGATACCGAAGACCGACGCGAGAACACAATTGGCGATCGGGGTGTGATAGTCAGCCAGAGCGATGAAGGCAAAGCCGGACACGAGCATCATCATCAAGCCGAAAACCATGTGGTGGATGTGCATTCCACCGGGCGTGACATTGCCTGGCCACCACGAGACCTCGGCTCGGATCATTCGGACGCTGAACCGGATGAACAGGAACGTCAGGACAAAGGCGAGTAAGAGGAAGAACAGCGGGAGCCTGCCGGTGTCGACGACCGTGTGCTCGAACCAGGACCGCACGGCGTCAACTCTTGCTGGTAGCGAGCTTGATCAGCTGGGGAGCCGTCGCATCGGGAAGATATGCACGCGTCAGCGCGATTCCGATCCGAGGCAGATCGGCCTCGTCGCGGAAGCACAGGAAAACGGGTTCGTACCTCGGCTTGAACTTCTTCTTGAACGCGTGAAGAGACCGGAAGCCGTAGAGCGGTTCCATCGCGGCTCCGAGCATGTCCAGCAGGCGGTCCATGGATGCGGCGTCGGCGCCGTCGTCGCTGCGGGCGAGTGGTGCTCCGGACAGTGAGACGAATTGGGCACCTTGTTCTTTGAATTCGAGGGCCGACGATGCGATGAGGAACTCGACCACTGGACGGAACCCGTCCGGGCGTCGACGCATGACGTCGAGCGTCCAACCCTGGACCACTCCGCCTTCGCCGTACACCGGCAACCACGAGGTGACGCCGTGAATGCTTCCGGTCGGGTCGACGGCCAAACCGACCCGGACGTCGCGATCGAGCGCCTCCTCGACGCTGCCGAGGGTGAACCCCATCTCGGGTAGTCCCTTGTCGCCCACCCATTCCTCGGAGATGGCGCGCACCTGAGCCAGCACGGAGAACGGCTCGTCGGCCAGTGTTGTCATCCGAAAGGTGATGTCGTCCTTCTTGGCCTTGTTGAGCGCCGAGCGGATGTCCTGCCAGGATTTACCGGTGAACTGCAATTCCGGCAGGTCGACGATCGTGTCTTCGGCGACCTGAACGGTGCGCCAGCCCCGCCGCGCGGCGGCATCGGCTGTCTCCTTCCCCACGGAGAACAAGCAGGGAGTGAGGCCGTTGGATTCGGACATCGTCGTGAACTCGTCGACCGCTACGGCAAGTCGGTCGGGGCTCGCGATCGGATCGGCGAGGACTACGACGACGCCGACGTGCCGTTGGAATGCGACGACGCTGTCACCCGACTCGCCGAAGTAGTAACTGTTGCCGTCCCACGTCGTCATCCACGACATGGTTCCGCCGCCGTGCTGTTTGAGCAGTTCCCGAGCGGCAGCGCGCGGATCGTTCCCGGACAACGGCCCGCCTCGAATCTTGCGCCGCATCGGTACGTGAAAAGCGTGACGGCCCTTGATCAACAAGATGAGTTCGAGAAGCCAGAGCAGCGCGGTTCCGACCGTGACGGCGCCGGCGCTCTCGTAGTCGAAGAAGATGACCGAACCGAGGACGAGGGCGGTGGCCAAAACCGTCAGTGAACCGAACACGACGGCAACCCACCAGGCCCAGCGGCGTCCTCGTCGCAACTGATCCGCGATCAGTGCAACGATGACCACGTCGATCAATGCGGTCCAGCCCGAACCGGTTTCGGCTTCCGTCGGTCCGAACGGTCCGCTTCCGGGGAACAGCCAGACGGCGATCTCGACCACGCCGATCAGGAGCAGGCCGATGAATCCGAGCAGGCGGATCTCGCGTCGGGTTCGGGGGATGAACCCGCGCTCTCCGATGCCGAAGAACTTCTCGCCCACCGGCAGGAATATCGCGACCGCGATGAGGTGCTGCACGTCGGCGAGGCGGCCTTCGAAGAGGAACGCGATCGCAATGTACGCACACAGAATGGCGCGGACTCGCATTCGCCAGGGCGAGCGGAGTGTTGCTGTGGTCGCGGCGAGAGCGGCGATGATTGCGGTGGTCACACCGACGTCGCGGTGGGTGGCGAGGTTGCGGGCCCAATCCCAGTCGGTGTGGCTGCCGGCCCAGAGGAGTAGCGAAGCGCCGAGTTCGCCCGCCAACTGCCCGCTGATCGTGACGAGGGCCGCGTTCTTCGTTCCCAGGCGCCATTCGCACCAGCCGACCGCGAAGGCGAAAACGACGATGAGCGAAACATACTGGCCCGGCGTCAATCCGAAGAACCACCCCGTGACGAGTGTCCACCACTTGCCTTCCTGCAAGGCAGGGACTCCGTAGGCGATGTCGTCGAACCACGAGTAGGTGCGGACGTGATTCCACAAAGCGCCGGTCGCAATCCCGACGACGGTGATGGTGAGGACAACGATCGAAGTGAACGGCACGCGCCGCAGGACGCTCAGTGCGTCGGAAGCAAAGCGAGAGGCCCGATTCGACGCACCCGGTGCGCTCTCTTCGGTCTGCGGGGTGGGGGTCTGGGACTGCTCAGCCATCGAGGTTCTCTTCTCGCCATGCCGCACGGTGGATTCTGCCTGTTCAGCATGACAGGAATACCGACCGATAATCAGGCGAAGCGGTCATAATGGACCAGACTGACTGGGGGGCTCGGACTCGTGGCGCTACTGTCGAGCCATGGTGAACGGAGATTTACTGAATCGGGACCACGTTGTCACTTCACTTGCCGCTTTCGAACCTCGATCGGTCGAATTGGGTGGAAGGCGTTCTGCGTCGGTGGTCATCGTCGTCATGCGGACCGCGGACGGGACACCGGTGTTTCCGGTAACCAAGCGGCCCAGCAAGATGCGAGCTCACCCCGGTCAGTTCGCGTTGCCAGGCGGAAGCGTCGATCCGGGTGAGACGTCCGAACGAGCAGCGGTTCGAGAACTGTCCGAGGAGTTGGGCGTCGAAGTCCCTGAGTCGGACATCATCGGCCGACTCGACGACTACGTCACCCGTTCGGGGTTCGTGATCCGTCCGTTTGTCGTCTGGTCCGGCGAGGACATCGCGGGTCTGGTACCCAATCCGGACGAGGTGGCTCAGGTGTACGCCGTGACGTCTGAGGAACTCGACGTCGACTCGCGATTCGTCACTATCGAGGAATCACCGAATCCCGTGATCCAATGGCCGTTCCGGACGAGCCTGATCCACGCGCCGACCGGAGCTGTCATCTATCAGTTCCGCGAAGTGCTGAACGGCCGACACACGCGCATCGACAACCTCGAGCAGCCGGTGTTCGCCTGGCGATGAGAGCAGCTCGACACGCTCGGGACAGTTCGGGCCGCGGTGCCTCGGCGAATAGTGCGTCGCGCTGTGGAAAGCTGGCCGCACGGCAATCGAACGACGCGAGGTGTGTGCAGTGAACTCTGGCGAACAAGAACCGATCCCCACGGATCGGATTCTCACTGTTCCCAACGTGCTCAGTATCGTGCGTCTACTCGCTCTGCCGCTGTTCGCCTACCTGCTGCTGGTCACCCACGCGGACGGGTGGGCGTTGGCGCTGCTGATGCTCAGCGGGTTCACCGACTGGCTCGACGGCAAGCTGGCCAGGGTGCTCGGACAGACCTCGCGTCTGGGAGCTCTTCTCGACCCGTTGGTCGATCGCCTCTACGTCGTGACGACGCTGGTCACCTTCGTCGCCCGCGATTTCATTCCCTGGTGGGTCGCGGCGATACTCATCGGCCGTGACCTTCTGCTCGCGTTGACACTGCCGATCTATCGCAGGCGTGGACTGCCACCTCCCGAGGTCATCTATCTCGGCAAGGCCGCGACGTTCTTGCTGATGTTCGCGCTGCCGTTGATCCTTGCCGGGCACGGAGACTGGGTCATCGGACCGTTCACCCATGCCTTCGGTTTCGCTTTCCTGATCTGGGGAACCGTCCTGTACGTGTGGACTGCAGCGATTTACGTGCTCAAGGCCGCCGACGTGGCGCGAACGCACGAGGTCGTGCCCCGATGAAGTCGACCGGGGAGGACGTCCGTCGTAACCCGGTACCGTCGCTGCTTCGGTCGTTGATGACCGAACATCTCGACCCGGGCTACGAAGCAACTGCATTCGAACGCCAACACGAGCACACCAAGAACACGTCCTCGAAGACGGGGCCCTGGCTGGCTCTCGGCGCACTGTTGATCGGGTTCATCGTCACGGTCTCTGCAGTTCAGGCGACAAAGCAGGTGACCGGCACCGAAGAAGTTCGAAGCGAGTTGGTGGCAAAGGTCCGTGACGCGGAGGATCGAATCGATTCGCTGGCTGCGTCCCGCGATTCGCTCGGCGGCGACGTCGATGCTGCCCGAGGCGTGGCGCTCGAAGGCGATGCACGCGGCAGCGCCGTCCTCGACCAACTGCGAGCGGTCGAATCCGGTGCAGGGGCCGAAGCTGTTCACGGTGAGGGACTGGTGGTGACGCTGACGGACCCGGCCGGACGCCCGAACCTCTCGGACGCGTCGCAGCGGAGCGTCGGCGGCAAGACCGTCGTCCTCGATCGTGATCTGCAAACCGTCGTCAACGCGTTGTGGGCGGGCGGCGCGGAGGCAATTGCCGTCGGCGGCGTGCGAATCGGGCCGACCGTGACCATCCGTCAGGCGGGCGGCGCGATGCTCGTCGACAACCAACCTGTCTTCTCGCCGTACCGCGTCGAGGCGATCGGCGACACGCGCGCACTGCAGCGAGAGTTCGTCGTCAGCGACGCCTACGTGAGAATGTCGAGCGTCTCGCAACTCTACGGGGTCGGTTTCGCGGTGGCCGAAGACGATTCGTTGACACTGCCGCCCGCGACGCCGCGCGCGGTCCGGGTGGCAACAGAACCCACAGAACCCAAGTGACAGAAGGAGTTCGATGAAGGCCGGTTCCGCCCTGTACGGACTCGCAGCACTGGTCGTCGGCATCGTCTTGGGCGTCGTTTTCAGCCCGCAGGTGCCCGACGTCATCCAGCCGTATCTTCCGATCGCGGTCGTTGCGGCGCTCGACGCCGTCTTCGGCGGACTACGCGCGTATCTCGACGAGATCTTCGACGCGAAGGTGTTTGTGGTCTCCTTCGTCTTCAACGTGCTCGTCGCGTCGTTGATCGTCTGGCTCGGTGATCAGTTGGGTGTGGGTACTCAACTCTCGACGGCAATCGTCGTCGTGTTGGGTATCCGGATCTTCGGCAACGCAGCGGCATTGCGACGCCGACTGTTCGGAGCGTGAGTCATGGCGGAACACTCCACGACTGAACCCGAAGAACCACCCGTCACCACTGCGGGTGAAGGTCGTCACGAGCTGCGTTCACCGTCGAAACACCGCACCAACGTCGTCTTCGCCATCCTCGCTGCCGTGCTCCTGGGCGTGCTCGGTGTCGCGATTGCCACACAGGTACGCAGCACCGTGGCCGGAGATTCACTCGACGCCGCGCGCCCTGCCGACCTCCTGGTCGTTCTCGACAACTTGAATCGGCGCGAAGCCGCGCTGAGGCAGGACGTTGCCAATCTTCAGGAATCGCTTGCCACTTTGGAAGCCGGCGGCAACACCGGAGCAGCGTTGGACGAGGCGCGGGCGCGGCTGACCTCGCTCTCCATTCAAGTGGGGACCGCTCCGGCTACCGGACCGGGTGTGACGATGACCCTGACAGATCCGGCGGGCGGCGTCGGCTCCGAAGTGATTCTCGATCTCATCCAGGAATTGCGTGCTGCCGGTGCCGAAGCCATCTCGATCGCAGGTGCGAACGGCGAACCCATACGTATCGGCGTGAACTCGTGGGTGAGTGGGCGCGGCGGCGAAATCGAATTGGACGGAACCAGGATCGAGCAGCCGTACACTGTGACCGCGATCGGGGATCCGCCGACTTTGGCAGCAGCGTTGAACATTCCCGGAGGCGTCTTCGACAACGTCGCACGCAACGGCGGAACTTCCTCGGTCGAGCAATCGCAGCAGGTCACGATCTCCGTCTTGCGACAATTGAATCCGCGCCAATACGCTCAACCTGGAAATTGATCTTTTGCGTCCGACTTTCGGACGGCCTGTGAAAGGAAGCCACTGTGAGTGAGCTCGATACACCTACCGATCTGCGCTACACCGCGGAGCACGAGTGGGTGAAGCGGACCGGCCCGACCTCAGTTCGAGTCGGTATCACCGACTTTGCTCAGTCGCAGCTCGGTGACGTCGTGTTCGTCCAGCTTCCCGCTGTCGACGAAGACGTGACCGCCGGTGAATCCCTCGGTGAGGTCGAGTCGACCAAGAGCGTCTCCGACATCTTTGCTCCGTTCACTGCGAAAGTTCTTGCAGCCAACGGTGAATTGGACGGACAGCCTGACCTCGTCAACACCGATCCGTACGACAAGGGTTGGTTGGTCGAGCTCGAGGTTACCGACGAAGCCACACTCGATGCCGCGCTCGCGGCAACTCTGGACGCGGAGGCGTACAACGGACTCACGTCCGAGTAGAAAACTACGCGTGGACCGGCCAACTCGTGTTGTGTCGCGGCCTGTCTCGCTGCACACGGCGGTCTGCGCAGGGTACGGTCGTTAGGTACGCATGTGCCGAGTCGGGGCGCAGGGCCGTATCGAACGTGACTGTGAAAGATGCTCGTGAAGAAAGTGCACTGCGTAGTCCAGTGATTCATGATCTGGATGATTGACCCAGGAGGAGAAACAGTGAGCGAGAACGGTAACGACGCGGGCTATGGGGAGTCGCCGGCGGAGACCACTTCGGTTTTCCGTGCGGACTTCCTCAATGAGCTCGACAACACCTCCTCTGCAGCACCGGCCGCCGAGCAGCCGGTTTCGGGCGTGGAAGGTCTTCCCGCCGGAGCCGCCCTTCTGGTGGTCAAGCGGGGACCGAATGCAGGATCCCGCTTCTTGCTCGATCAGCCGACGACGTCGGCGGGTCGGCACCCGGACAGCGACATCTTCCTCGACGACGTGACCGTCAGCCGTCGTCACGCCGAGTTCCGTCAGGAAGATACAGATTTCCACGTCGTCGACGTCGGAAGCCTCAATGGCACCTACGTCAACCGTGAGCCTGTCGATTCGGCAGTTCTCGCGAACGGTGACGAGGTTCAGATCGGCAAGTTCCGTCTGGTGTTCCTCACCGGCCCTCGTGCCGGCGGTTCGCAGGTCGGCGAGTCGTCAGCAGGTGCGGGTAGCTAATGACGGCAGTGCGGCAGCAGAGCCAGCCCGGAATGTCGATTGGTTCCGTGCTGGATCGGTTGCGTCCAGATTTTCCCGACGTGACGATTTCGAAGATCCGTTTCCTCGAGTCCGAGGGCTTGATCAGCCCACAACGGACGCCGTCGGGATACCGCAGATTCTCTGTCGAGGACTGCGAGCGTCTTCGCTTCGTGCTGACCGCTCAACGCGATCAGTACCTGCCGCTCAAAGTGATCAAAGAACAACTCGAAGCGATCGACAGTGGCGCTGCGACGGTGAGTGCGGAAGTTCCTCCGCCTCGTCGTGCGCGCGTCCTGTCGATCGCTACGGGCGATATCTCGCCCGAGGCTTTCCGTGTCGACCGCGAAGTTCGAGTCGGTCGTCAGGATCTTCTCGCGCGCGCCGACATCGACGATCGGTTTCTGACCGATCTGATCCGCACCGGTTTGGTCGTTCCCGGCGCGGCGGGCTTCTTCGACGAGGACGCCGTGACATTGGCGCGCACCGCGAAAGCGATGTCCGAGTACGGCTTGGAGGTCCGCCATCTGCGGGCCTTCAAGTTGGCTGCTGACCGCGAAGCAGGACTGGTGACTCAAATCGCCGGACCGGTTGCCAAGGGTCGTGACGCCGGAGCGCGTGATCGCGCCGAGGAAATGGTCCGGGAACTGGCTGCCCTGTCACTGACTTTGCACACGTGTCTGGTCAAATCGGCGGTTCGGGGAAGTCTCGATCGCTGAGTTCCTCGATCAGCGGGGCTCACTCGAATAGAATTTCAGTACGACCGCATCGGAGTCGGTCGACTGGATCACGTCAGGTTGGAGGCAAGCTCGATGGGCGAAATGCGTGTGATCGGAGTTCGTGTCGAGCAGCCTCAGAATCAGCCGGTCCTGTTGCTGCGGGAGTCCGACGGCGATCGGTACCTGCCGATCTGGATCGGGCAAACCGAAGCTACCGCGATTGTTCTCGAACAACAGGGAGTTGAGCCGGCGCGTCCGCTGACTCACGACCTGATCAAGATTCTGATCGAATCTTTCGGTCGGAGTCTCAAGGAAGTGCGGATCGTGGACCTGCAAGAGGGCACGTTCTACGCGGATCTGGTCTTCGACGAGCAGACCACCGTGTCGGCACGTCCGTCGGATTCGATTGCCTTGGCCTTGCGCATCGGAGTTCCGATCTTCGCATCGGAGGCCGTCCTGGCCGAAGCCGGTCTCGTCATTCCCGACGAGCGCGAGGACGAGGTCGAGAAATTCAAGGAATTCCTCGACACCATCTCGCCGGACGATTTCAAAGCCACCGATGGCTAGCGTGAATTGACCGGTTACGGACTTTAGTCTTCAACTCTCAAGTAGAGGTTGAGTCTCGGTCGGCGTGTTGCGTTGACCGCGCACCCTCCTGGTCTTAGCGTTGCGTGCGGTGGAGATCTTCTCGCCTTGTCGATCGAGGCGTACTCTGGGTAAGTCCACTCATGGAATTACCTGCCTTGGATTCACATCTGAAAGTTCGGTCGGCACGGGATCCTCGTGACTGCTGATAGCACAGGTTGGTTACATGATGGCGAAGCGAGAGGGAGACGGCAGTGGAAGAACAGTCGAATGAGCGCGGAACGGGCATAACCGGTAGTGCCGATCCGACTGCACAAATGTCTTCCGAAGAGCTGCAGCCCGGCTTGTTCCCGGACGACTCCATTCCTGACGATCTGGTCGGATACCGAGTACCCAGCGCTTGCCAGATTGCCGGCATCACTTATCGCCAGCTCGACTACTGGGCACGGACGTCGTTGGTCGTGCCGTCCATCCGCGGCGCTGCCGGATCCGGTAGTCAGCGTCTGTACTCCTTCAAGGACATCCTCGTCCTGAAGATCGTGAAGCGTCTGCTCGACACCGGAATCTCACTGCAGAACATCCGCGTTGCCGTCGATCACCTGCGTAAGCGCGGCGTGCGCGATCTTGCCAACATCACGCTCTTCTCCGACGGCACCACCGTCTACGAATGCACGTCTCCCGAAGAGGTCGTCGACCTTCTTCAAGGTGGGCAGGGTGTATTCGGCATCGCGGTCAGCGGCGCCATGCGTGAACTCACCGGAACCATCGCCGACTTCCCGGCCGAGCGCGCCGACGGCGGTGAAAGTGATCCCAACCCGGAAGACGAGTTGGCCTCACGACGTAAGAATCGCGCCAGCCGCAAAACCGGATAACCTACGTCACATCTCTTTGGAGGATGCCACGGTGCAGGTAGGCGCCTCGGTCTACTAGACTGGGCCTGCGTCGCCGGCGTACGGGAGAGCCTCGGATACCGATTCACCGACTTGTCTTTGTTTCAGTTTTTGCTTCAAAGGCCAGTGGTGAGCGGGATCAGGGCGCCGAAGGAGCAATACCTCCCCGTCAATCTCTCAGGCACCAAGGACCGTACGGGCTCCGACGCCTCTGGAAAGCGGTGGGACAACCCACCCGCCGACGGGGAAAGGCTGTGGCTTCCGTCGATTGGCGGATCACTACCGAATCTCTCAGGCGCTCGGGAATCGAGCATGCGACAGAGGGGGAGGAACACACCGCAGGTCGGTGTGTGTCCTGATCCTCCGATCTGTCTGGGAGTTGTCGTGATCGACGCTGCAAGCCGTATATTTGCCGACCGCCATGTCGGTCCGAACGCCGCGGAACTCGCGCGCATCCTCGAACTGGTCGGGGTCGATTCACTCGACGAACTGGCAACCAAGGCCGTTCCTTCCGTCATCCTCGACGCTGCACCGAATGGCATCGCTGCCGGACTCGACGCTCTGCCCCTTCCGGTCGGAGAGCACGAGGCACTCGCCGAACTGACCGCTCTCGCCGCCCAGAACACCGTCGCGACATCGATGATCGGCCTCGGCTACTTCGACACGTTGACGCCGCCGGTGTTGTTGCGCAACATCATCGAGAACCCGGCCTGGTACACCGCGTACACCCCGTACCAGCCGGAGATCAGCCAGGGCCGCCTCGAAGCCCTCCTCAACTTCCAGACCATGGTCGCCGATCTCTCCGGCATGGAACTGGCCAACTCGTCGATGCTCGACGAGGCCACCGCAGCCGCCGAAGCCATGACGCTCCTGCGCCGCGCGAACCGCAGCAAGTCCCCGCGATTCGTCGTCGACACCGATCTGTTCCCGCAGACCCTCGCCGTCATCGAGACTCGCGCCGAGCCGCTCGGCATCGAGATCGTCTCCGCAGACCTCACCGCCGGTCTTCCCGAAGGCGACTTCTTCGGCGTCATCGCCCAGGTTCCCGGAGCCTCGGGACGGGTCGTCGACTACACCTCGATCATCGCGGAAGCTCACGAGCGCGGCGCACTTGTTGCCGTCGGCGCCGACCTCCTTGCGATGACGCTCATCACCTCGCCGGGTGAACTCGGTGCGGACGCGTGCTTCGGCACCACCCAGCGTTTCGGTGTTCCCATGGGGTACGGCGGACCGCACGCCGGTTACTTGGCCGTGCACTCCAAGCATGCGCGTCAGTTGCCCGGGCGCTTGGTCGGTGTTTCGATCGACGCCGACGGAGACAAGGCATACCGCCTCGCGCTGCAGACACGTGAGCAGCACATTCGCCGCGAGAAGGCGACGTCCAACATCTGTACCGCTCAGGTGCTCCTCGCCATCCTCGCCGCGATGTACGCGAGCTACCACGGCGCCGAGGGACTCAAGGCGATTGCGTTGCGCGTCGCTGCCCGCGCACACGCGTTGTCAAACGGCCTGCGCGAAGGCGGCGTGACCGTTGTCCACGATTCGTTCTTCGACACCGTACTGGCGCAGGTTCCGGGCAAGGCGGCCGACGTTGTCGCTGCGGCCAAGGAATCCGGGATCAACCTGCGCCTGGTCGACGCTGACCATGTCGGCATCTCCTGCGACGAGGCCACCACCGCCGACCACGTCCTCGCGGTGCTCGACGCGTTCGGCATCGAAGACGCTGTTGTCGCCATCGAAGCAGAGGGCAACTCGGTTCCCGCTGCTCAGGAGCGCACCTCCGACTACCTGCAGCACGAAGCCTTCACCCGTTACCGTACCGAAACGGCAATGCTCCGCTACCTGCGTGCGCTGTCCGACAAAGACATTGCGCTCGATCGCAGCATGATCCCGCTGGGCTCGTGCACCATGAAGCTCAACGCGACCGCCGAGATGGAATCCATCACCTGGCCCGCGTTCAACGCGATCCACCCGTTCGCGCCGACGTCGGACGCACCCGGTCTGCTGAAAATCATCAAAGATCTCGAAGACTGGCTGGTCGCGGTCACCGGCTACGACAACGTCAGTCTCCAACCCAACGCCGGTAGCCAGGGGGAGTACGCGGGTCTGCTCGCGATTCGCAACTACCACCTCAGCCGCGGCGACGATCACCGTGACACCTGCCTGATTCCCTCGAGTGCTCACGGCACCAACGCGGCTTCGGCTGTCATGGCCGGGATGCGCGTCGAGGTTGTCGCGTGCCGTCCCAACGGTGACGTCGACGTCGACGATCTGCGTGCGAAGATCGCCGATCACGCCGAGCGCCTCGCCGCGATCATGATCACCTACCCGTCAACCCACGGTGTCTACGAGCACGAGATCTCCGACATCTGCGCAGCGGTACACGACGCAGGCGGCCAGGTGTACGTCGACGGTGCCAACCTCAACGCGCTTGTCGGCCTTGCTCGTCCGGGACGTTTCGGCGGCGACGTCAGCCACCTGAACCTGCACAAGACCTTCTGCATCCCGCACGGCGGTGGTGGACCCGGTGTCGGCCCGATCGGTGTGCGCTCACACCTGACGCCGTTCCTGCCCGGACACCCGATGGCCCCCGAACTCGGTGGTAGAGGCACGATTTCGGCAGCGCCGTACGGCAGTGCGTCCATCCTGCCCATCACCTGGACCTACATCCGGATGATGGGAGCTCAGGGCTTGCGCCGCGCCAGCCTGACCGCCATCGCGTCGGCAAACTACATCGCGCGTCGACTCGACGAGTACTTCCCGGTTCTCTACACCGGCGAGAACGGCATGGTCGCGCACGAGTGCATCCTCGATCTACGCGGGTTGACCAAGGACACCGGCGTCACCGTCGACGACGTGGCAAAGCGTCTGGCCGACTACGGATTCCACGCTCCGACCATGAGCTTCCCCGTGGTCGGCACACTGATGGTCGAGCCCACCGAGAGCGAGAACCTCGAAGAGATCGACGAGTTCTGTGAGGCGATGATCGCCATTCGCGGCGAAATCGATCGCGTCGGCGCCGGCGAGTGGACGGTGGAGGACAACCCGCTCCGCGGTGCTCCCCACACTGCCGGAAGCATTGCAGCGCAGTGGGATCACCCGTACTCGCGTGAGATCGCAGTCTTCCCGCGTGGCAAGGCTCGCCCCAAGGTGTGGCCGTCCGTGCGTCGTATCGACGGTGCACACGGAGACCGCAACCTGGTCTGCTCCTGCCCGCCGATCGAAGCGTTCGCAGGTAACTAGTTCGCAGGTAATTAGTTCACCAGCCGCCGGAGATCATCAGTTCTCGAGTACGAGTTCGAGAACGGTGATCTCCGGCGGTGCGCCGACGCGTACCGGAGGGCCCCAGGCCCCGGCGCCACGCGTCGTGTACAGCACGGTGTTTCCGATCTTGTCCAAACCCTGCACCGACGGCTGCTGCAGCGGAACGAGATAGCGCAGCGGCCACATCTGCCCGCCGTGGGTGTGCCCGGACAGTTGCAGATCGATACCCATTTCGGACGCTTCGATCGCCTGGCGCGGTTCGTGCGCGAGAAGCAAGGCGAACGTATTCGGATCGTGGCCTACGAGGGCGGCTGTCAGATTCGGCTCGTACGGGGCCGGTGAGGTGTAGTCGTGGATGCCCACGATGTCGATGGTGTCGCCGTCATGCTGGATCGAGGCTCGGCTGTTGCGAAGGGTGGTGATCCCCAGGGTTTCCCACACGTCCAGCCACTTGCCACCGTCGTCGGCGTAGAACTCGTGGTTGCCGCTGACTCCGAAGATTCCGTCCGGCGCCCGAAGATCGGCGAGCGGAGCAAGATCGGGTGCAACTTTCGCGACGGTGCCGTCGACGAGGTCCCCGCCGATCGCAATCAGATCGACGTTCTGCGCATTGACGATCTCGACCACCTTACGAGTGAACTCGACCCCGCGGGCCGGACCCACGTGCAGGTCGGTGATCAGGGCGATCCGGTATCCGTTGAAGCCCTCGGGCAGGCGTGCCACGGGGACCCGAATTCGGGAGACCTTCGGGTTCGACGCCTCGTAGACGCCGTACCCGGCGGTGCCCAACGCCGCGAGAGTGACTGCCGCTGTGGCCAACTGCAGCGTACGACGCTTGGACGGGTCGACTTCGGCGGTAGTGTCCGTGCGACGTGCACGCAGACGACTGATCCCGGCAAACAGGCCGATCACGAGCAGTCCTGGAATCAGGTACAGCCAGGAGGCCAGCCAGACCCATCCGAGGAATCCGATAGGTCGCGCCCACGACGTCGGGAAGATTTCGCCGCTACCGACCCCGATGAGCGTCGAGACCCCCAAGACGACAAGCGCAGTGTCGGCAAGGCGAGCCCATCGTCTCGGCATGCCCGTGGCACGAACGAGTCTGCGGTGCAGGAACCAGGTCAGAAGGGCGAGGAGAACCGCGAAAACCGCGACGCGCCCCATCAGGACAGCATCTTTGTCACTGCGGCGGCGAGCGCCGGGTCGTACGTCGAATCGACGCGAACCAAAGTTCCGCCCGTCCGATCCGACACGTCTTGGAGCGTAGAGACGTCGTTGCCTGCACCGACTGCGATCACGTCGACCTGCACCGGACGCGACGGATTACCCGCAGCGGCGATCGCGCTGAGTAATTCGGTTCGCGTCGTGGTGGATTCGTCAGGTGTACTCGAGGTGATCAGCAACACCGAGTTGGCCCGTCCCGCGTCGAAACCGTCCACCGCAGCCTTGTACGAACTGGCAAGCGCCGGATACTTGGAGGTCTTTCCGCCGGCGCGAAGCCCGTTGAGGAAATCGGTGATCGTGGCGCGCCGATTCGGCTCGGACAGCGAACCACCCGGAACCAGGACACGCTCGGAAGGTCTTCCGTCCGTGTTGGTGCTGAACTCGCGAAGGCCGATGTCGGAAGCGTCAGGGCTGCGACCTAATTGAGTATTCAATGCCGCAGCAACATTCGCCAAGCGAGTATTGCCACCGTCGTCGGTGCCCATCGACTCCGACGTGTCCATCAGAATGGTGGCACTACGCGGCGAGACCGGGTTGGCCACTATTTCACCGAGTGCCGCTGCGGTTTCGGCGGAAGCCGGTGTCAACGTGGACGAGAACTTGGCTGCGGACACTCCGCCGAGATCGGGAAGTTCGTGACCCTCGACCCGGAAACCGGCGCCCACGAACAACTGTGACTGGCTGGACTCGCGCATGAAATCGGCGAACTGCGCCGCTGCGCGCGACGCGGTTTCATCGATCCCGCTCCCCGAGGTGATGACCGCCGGATAATCCGCGACGGGCGTTGCGCCGGCAGGGGAGTACGTCGTCATCGCCGGGTTCGCGCTCTGCGCTATCGACTGTTCCGTTGCCGGAACGGCTTTCACCGAATCCGGAGTTCCGGCACTCAAGGCTCCGAGGGCTTCGGCTGTGGATGCGGGAGGAGTCGGCAGGGATTGGAACTGTAAAGCACGCGCACTGAGCGCACTGTTGACCTGAGCGGACTTTGCCTGATCCGTCGTGACCGGACCGGTACCCGCGTCGGCGATGTCGGCGGCGATTGCCTGTGCAGCCATCGAGGTTTCGGTACTACCGACCGGCAGGGCGAGTGTCACATCCGACGGCAGCGATTTCCACGCCGACGCTGCGCTGTCCAATGCTGCAGCGGTCTCGGGGCTGACGGCCAGAACGATCGGGGAACTCGCAAGCGAGCGAGGATCACCGTTGATCACGGCCTTGCCGACCAACGGCGCGAGCTCGAACGAACTCGTCGGGATCCACAGCGAGGGACGCGGTCCCAGGGCTGCGTCGTCCCAGGGTGCCTCCGGACCGGCTTCGAGTGCCGTCGAGACGGACGAGGACGGTGCACCGTGTACCGCGACGGCGATGCAGTGATCGCGCACCACCGGCGAGGTCTGGGTGTACCGCTTGGCCAATTCCTCGACTTGCGGCGCGATGGACGGATCCGCGGTGACGTCGAGTGTCTTGTTACCTTCGACGCACGTACCTGCTGCCTGCTGCCCCTGATCGTCGATCCTGTTGCTGAGGGCCTTCCACCCGAAGAAGCCTGCCACGATCAAGGCGATCAGCACGACGACGAGAATCGGCCCCTTGCTGATACCTCTGGCGCCTGACCCGCCGCGATGTTCGCCCACGTACCTTGCCCTAACTCGGTCACTCGAAGAATGTCTCTTGAACGGACTTGTGTCCTCGGCCAGTCTAGTGACGAATCTTCGGGGCCTACGCGAACAGCCTCGACACCGGGAGCGGTGCCGAGGCTGTTCGGGTTCAGCTTCGAGTTCAGCGAGGTGAAATCAGGCGTTGGCAGCCTTGTACTCGCGGCGGCGGCGATGCAGGATCGGCTCCGTGTATCCGCTGGGCTGCTTCGCACCTTCCAGGATGAGTTCCTTGGCAGCCTGGAAAGCGATGTTGGAATCGAAATCAGGTGCCATGTTGCGGTACTCGGCGTCGCCCTCGTTCTGACGGTCGACAACCGGTGCCATGCGCTCGAGTGCACTCACGACGTCGGTTTCGCTGACGATGCCGTGACGCAGCCAGTTGGCGAGCAGCTGGCTCGAGATGCGCAGGGTGGCGCGGTCCTCCATGAGCGCGACATCGTGGATGTCGGGAACCTTGGAGCAGCCGACGCCGGCGTCGATCCAGCGGACGACGTAACCGAGGATGGACTGGCAGTTGTTGTCGAGTTCTTCCTTCTTCTCCGCGTCGGTCCAGTCGGTGCTGGGAGCGAGCGGGATGGTCAGGATGTCGTCGACGCTCGCGCGCGGCTTACCCTTCAGCCCGTCCTGAACAGCGAACACGTCGACGCGATGGTAGTGCGTCGCGTGCAGCGTTGCGCCGGTCGGCGAAGGCACCCACGCGGTGTTGGCGCCGGCCTTGGGGTGGCCGATCTTCTGCTCGAGCATGTCAGCCATCAGCTCGGTCATTGCCCACATGCCCTTGCCGATCTGAGCCTTGCCCTGCAGACCGCAGGCCAGTCCCGTGTCGACGTTCCAGTCTTCGTAGGCGCCGATCCACTTCTGCTTCTTCATCTCGGCCTTGCGCACCATCGCGCCGGCTTCCATGGAGGTGTGGATCTCGTCGCCGGTGCGGTCGAGGAAGCCGGTGTTGATGAACACGACGCGGTCGACGGCTTCCTTGATGCAGGCAGCGAGGTTGACCGTCGTACGACGCTCCTCGTCCATGATGCCGACCTTGAGCGTGTTCTCCGGAAGCCCGAGGACCTGCTCGACGCGGCCGAACAGTTCGGTGGTGAAGGCAACTTCCTCGGGACCGTGCTGCTTGGGCTTGACGATGTAGATCGAGCCGGTGCGGCTGTTGTCGAGCGGGCCGTTGGCGTCACTGATCGACAGGCCGTGCACTGCACAGGTGCTGGTGATCAAAGCGTCGAGAATGCCCTCGGGAACCTCGTTACCGTCGGCGTCGAGGATCGCGGGGTTGGTCATGAGGTGACCGACGTTGCGGACGAACAGAAGTGAACGACCGTGCAGGCTGAGTTCGCTGCCGTCGACGGCGGTGTACTTACGGTCGCCGTTGAGCGTACGAGTGAAGGACTTGGCGCCCTTCTTGATCTCCTCGGACAAATCACCGCGGTTGAGGCCCAACCAGTTCCGGTAGCCGACAACCTTGTCGTCGGCGTCGACGGCGGCGACCGAGTCCTCGAAGTCCATGATGGTGGTGACGGCGGATTCGAGAACGACGTCCTTGACGCCGGCGGCGTCGGTGCTGCCGATCGGCGAGGATGCATCGATCTGGATCTCGGCGTGCAGTCCGTTGTTGAGCAGCAGGATGCTCGTGGGTGCGTCCTTCTCGCCGAGGTATCCGACGAACTTCTCCGGCTGGGCGAGCGTGGTGACCGTACCGCCTGCCAACGTGATCTTCAGTTCACTGCCGTCGACAATGTACTTGGTTGAATCTGCATGCGATCCCGACGCGAGAGGTGCTGCGGCGTCGAGGAATTCACGCGCCCAGGCGATGACCTTGTCGCCGCGGACCTTGTTGTAGCCGGAACCCTTCTCGGCGCCGTTCTCCTCCGAGATGGCGTTGGTGCCGTACAGCGCGTCGTACAACGAACCCCAGCGGGCGTTGGACGCGTTGAGTGCGAAGCGCGCGTTGAGGATCGGGACGACCAACTGCGGGCCCGCCGTGGAGGTGATCTCGGTGTCGACGTTCGCGGTGGTGACCGAGAACTCGGCCGGCGTCGGCAGGAGGTAACCGATCTCCTGCAGGAAGGCCTTGTATGCGGCGGCGTCGATGGGAGCGCCGGCATTATCGCGATGCCACTGATCGATCTGAGCCTGCAGATCGTCACGCTTGGCAAGCAAGTCGCGGTTCTTCGGTGCGAGCTCGGTGATGACCTTGTCGGCGCCGGCCCAGAACGTTTCGGCATCTACACCGGTGCCGGGAAGAGCCTCCTCGACCACGAAGTCGTAGAGAACCTTGGCAACCTGAAGACTGCCGACCTGAACGCGCTCAGTCATGAATAGCCTCACTTTTCCGAAAGCGGAGCACCACATATGGATGCCATGAACCAACACCAATGTTACCTGGGAGTATTCCCACCGCTGTCCGCGCCCTGAGCTGCGATAATCGGGCGCGAAGAGCTGAAACGATCAAGTGAAATTCGTTCTGTCTAGAGTTTGCGCGCGGAAATCTCGAAACCAGCCGCGCGCAGACGCTCGACCAGGACGTCGCCGAGCGCTGTCGCCGGGGTCAAGACGCCGGCGGCCGGTGGAAGATCCTTTTGGTCTTTCGCCAATGACAACGCAGATTCGCCGAGCATCACCGCCGTCGCGCTGTATCCCGGGTCGCCCTTCGCCTTCACTCGTGATGTGTATCGAGCGCCGGTCGTGGTCGTGGTGAACACGTCGAGCGTGAAGTGACCCTTCTTCTGGGTGCTCTCGCTCGGACCTTCGCCGGGAGCAGGCAATACCTTGTCGAGAAGGAAGCGTGTCGGGGGAAGGGCGAGTCCGGCGACGAGCGCGCCGAGGCCGACCGCCACTCCGCCCGCGATCACCGGTGACGCCACCGACGAACCGACGCTCATCACCTCGCTGTACTTGAACTTCTTGCCGTACGTCCACTCTCGCAACGCATTGCTGCGACGGACGACGCGGGTGTTGTACGACGCCATCACGAACGGCGCCTTCCACCCCTTCAATGACAGATCGATCTTCTTGCCGTCGACCACGCTCACGTCGCTCTGACGTCCGAGTTCGGGCTCCCGATCACGATCGGGGCTCAGTGAATACGGCGAGGCCGCGAGTTTCCGCAGGCGCGCATCGTCTTTCGACACGTCGATCTGATTGCGAAGCGAATCGATGGTGCCACCGCTCACGCCACCGCGGAGCGCGGTGACCACCAGGGTTGTGTCGGTGAGTTCGCCGGCGCCGTCGGCAGCGACCTTCTCGTGTAGGACGTGCACTCCGAGATCGGAAGGGATGGAATCGAATCCGCAGGAATGGACGATCCTGGCGCCGGTCGACACCGCCAGGTCGTGGTTGGCGTCGATGCTCTCGCGGTGGAACAGTACCTCGCCGGTGAGGTCGACGTAATGAGTTCCGGCGGAAGCGCATTCGTGAACAAGAGCGTGGCCGTACTTGGCATACGGACCGACCGTGGTGGCGACGACTCGGGTTCGCTGTGCGAGTGCCTTCAGCGCGGTTGCGTCGTCGGCGTCGGCGATGATCAGGGGGAGATCGGCAGCCGCGGTACCCAGATCCGCGCGGGTGGCTGCCAACTTCTCGAGTGAGCGGCCGCCGAGGCCGATCTTCGTGCCTTCGGGCGCGTGTTTGACCAGGTAGTCGGCGAGCAGCTTTCCGACGAAGCCGCTCGCTCCGTAGACGATGATGTCGAGTTCTCGGGCGGGCGAGGTTCCAGTCATGGAGCCAGCCTACAAACGAGTACCGGAAAGTGATGTGACGGCGGTCACTCGACGGGGAGGGGTTCCTTGACGACGAGGATCGGAGCCTCGACTTCGAGCAACAGGCGTTGCAGCGGGCGTTCGAGCAGGAACTTGCCGATGGGGGACATCCGGCGCGTTCCGACGATCAGGAGATCGACACCCGCGCCGTGCACCAGGTTGACGAGCGCGGTTACCGGATCGCCGTCGTGCTCGGTGGTGCGCAGGTCCCACTTCGTCTCCGAGAATCCACCGGCGTCGAGCGCCGACTGGATCTCGCCGCGAAGAGCGACCCGATCCTCCTCGGAGTCTCCGATGTTGACGGTGTCTCCGATGTTGACGTCGTCCAGGACGTGCAGAACCAGGAGTTCATCGCTTCGACCCACGGATTCCCGTGCAGCGGCCACGATTGCGGCGCGGCCTTCCGGGCTGTCCTTGTGTACGACGGCGATCGTCATGGTTCCTCCGAGTCGGTGAGCAGGTTCGCAGTCCATTATCGCCTGCAATGCTGTGCTCTACCTGAAATGAGCTACTCGACACGGGGGTTTGGGGGTGACGAGATCGCCACATCGGGGCGCGGGCGTGCCGCCTGTCACCACTGCGGCGGTGCCGCCTGTCACCACTGCGGCGGTGCCGCCTGTCATCACTGCGGCGGTGCCGCCATCACCACGGTGAGGGTTGGTAATCCTTGAGGAAGCAGCCGTGTAGGTCGACGCCCAGTTCGCCCTGAACGATGGGGTCGTAGACGCGGGCTGCACCGTCGACGAGGTCGAGTGGCGCGTGGAAACCTTCGTCGGCCAGCCGCATCTTGGTGAAGTGCGGGCGTTCGTCGGTGATCCAGCCGGTGTCGACGGCGGTCATGAGGATGCCGTCGTCGAGCAATTCCTTGGAGCTGGTGCGGGTCAGCATGTTCAGTGCTGCCTTGGCCATGTTGGTGTGCGGGTGGCCAGGGCCCTTGTACGCGCGGCTGAACTGACCCTCCATGGCGGAAACGTTCACGACGTACTTGCGTCGAGCAGCGGCCGCGGCCATCGACGGGCGCAGGCGCGAAACGAGGATGAAGGGCGCGACCGAGTTGCAGAGCTGCACTTCGAGAAGCTCGATCGGATCGACCTCTTCGACGGTCTGAACCCAGCTGTTGGTGTGCGCGAGGTCGGGAAGTAGTCCGCCGGCGTCGATGGCGATCCCCTGTTCGATGCGATCGGGTGAAGCCGACTTGGCGACGAGAGCGAGCGAACTGACCGCGTCGGCCGAGAGATTTCCGGAGGTGATACTCGCGACGTCCGACAGCGATCCGGCCAGAGCAGCGGGGTGAGCGTCGCTCGTCTTGCCGAAGGTCAGGACATCGGGCAGTTCACCGGCAGGCAGTGCGCCGGACTCGGCGTCGACCAAAGCGCCGTAGGCGCCGGGGGAGCGTCGAACTGTTTGTGCGGCGTTGTTGATGAGGATGTCGAGCGGACCCTGTGCGGCAACAGAATCCGCGAGTGCAACAACCTGGGCGGGGTCACGGAGGTCGATGCCGACGATGCGCAGACGATGAATCCAATCGTTGCTGTCTTCCATCGCCTTGAATCGGCGGATCGCGTCGTTGGGGAATCGCGTCGTGATGGTCAGATGTGCACCGTCACGCAGCAGGCGCAACGCGATGTACATACCGATCTTCGCGCGGCCGCCGGTAAGTAGTGCGCGTCGGCCGGTGAGATCAGTGCTGGCATCACGTTTGCTGCGGCTGGTGGCAGCGCAATCGGGGCACAGTTGGTGGTAGAAGGCGTCGACTGCGGTGTACCGCTGCTTGCAGATGTAGCACGGCCGCGCCTTGATGAGCGTGCCGGCGGAAGCGCCTGCGGTGTTCGACTTGATCGGAATGCCGGCGGTCTCGTCGTCGATGCGATCGGGTGAACCGGTGGCCGTCGCGGCGACCACTTGGCGATCGGCTTCGTTGACGGCTGCGCGCGAAGCGAGGCGGCGCTTCTTCTTGAGTCGCTTGAACAGATGGCCGACAGCGCGCTGCATGGTGATCGAATCGGGATGCTCGTCGTCGAGTTCGGCGGCTTCGGAAAGGACCTTCAAGCAGATTTCGAGTTCTGCGGGGTCGAGTCCGGTTAGTTCGGCTCGAGCAGATTCTGAATCGGCTGTTTCCAGCGAATCTGCCTGCAGTGCATCCGACTTCTTGGTGTCTGTATCCACTTCGAACTTCTGTTCCATCTCGATCGCCGCTCGCGCGGACTGTTCCCTGGTTCGGGAACTTCGCCAATTACGAGAAAAGCTCCGGTTCGATGAACCGGAGCTTTTCCTGTCTGTCTCAACACAGAGTGTCCGAGGGGGGACTTGAACCCCCACGTCCGTTAATAGGACACTAGCACCTCAAGCTAGCGCGTCTGCCATTCCGCCACTCGGACTCGGCCCCGATTTCTCGGTGCTGGGAAAGAGTATCCGATGCCATCGCCAGGTCCCAAATCGGCCCATTGCTGTGCGCCTTTGTTAACCGCCCGGGGTTAATAAAGGCGCACAGCAAAATGACCCCAACCTGATCAGGCTGGGGTCATTTTGCTGTATTCGAGTGTCCGAGGGGGGACTTGAACCCCCACGTCCGTTAATAGGACACTAGCACCTCAAGCTAGCGCGTCTGCCATTCCGCCACTCGGACTCGGCCCCGATTTCTCGGTGCTGGGAAAGAGTATCCGATTAGCTCATCTGCCCCAAATCGCCAGGTTGCGGGGCATTCCGGTCGCCCGCGTCGTTTGATTCGATGGTAGGAAAGTGGAATGACCACAACCCTGAATAATCCGAATCCGAGTAGAGCCGAAGCAGAAGTAGTCGAACTGGTCAGTTCTCTCATCCGCTTCGACACCTCGAACACGGGAGAACTCGAAACCACCAAGGGCGAGCGTGCGTGCGCGGAGTGGGTTGCTGCGCAGCTTCAAGAAGTCGGTTACGAGACGGAATACGTCGAGTCCGGCGCACCCGGACGTGGGAACGTTTTTGCTCGCTTGAAGGGTGCCGAGTCGGGTCGCGGTGCGCTGATGCTTCACGGTCACCTCGACGTCGTCCCGGCCGAGCCCGCCGACTGGAGCGTGCACCCCTTTGCCGGCACCGTCCAGGACGGTTACGTCTGGGGGCGCGGCGCCGTGGATATGAAGGACATGGTCGGGATGATCCTGGCCCTCGCCAGACAGTTCAAGGCGGAAGGCGTCGTACCTCCGCGTGATCTGGTGTTCGCCTTCGTGGCGGACGAGGAAGCAGGCGGGAAGTACGGATGCCAGTGGCTGGTCGAGCATCGCCCGGATCTGTTCGAGGGAGTGACCGAGGCCGTGGGTGAAGTCGGCGGCTTCTCGCTGACGGTTCCGCGACCTGACGGAACCGACCGCCGCCTATACCTCGTGGAGACTGCGGAAAAAGGGCTCGGGTGGATGCGTCTGACTGCCAAGGGACGCGCCGGGCACGGATCCTTCCTCCACGACGACAACGCCGTCGCCACACTTGCCGGCGCGGTCTCGAGGCTAGCTGCCCACCAGTTCCCGATCGTGATCTCGGATTCGGTCGCGGAGTTCCTCACCGCCGTCGGCGAGGAGACCGGATTGGACTTCGATCCGGGATCACCCGACATCGACGGAACCCTCGCGAAGCTGGGGACGATCGCCAACATCATCGGGGCGACGTTCCGTGACACGGCGAACCCGACGATGCTCAAGGCCGGATACAAGGCGAACGTCATTCCGCAGACAGCCGAGGCGGTTTTCGACTGCCGCGTGCTGCCGGGACGGCAGGCCGAATTCGAGCGCACGGTGGACCAACTGATCGGTCCGGACGTGACCCGCGAGTGGATCACCAAGCTGGACTCGTACGAGACGACGTTCGACGGCCATCTCGTCGACGCCATGAACGAGGCGATCCTCGCTCATGATCCGGAGGCCCGCACCGTTCCGTACATGCTCTCCGGTGGTACGGACGCGAAGGCTTTCGCGAAACTCGGCATTCGCTGCTTCGGTTTCGCGCCGTTGCAGTTGCCGCCCGAGTTGGATTTCAGCGCGCTGTTCCACGGCGTCGACGAGCGAGTTCCGGTGGACGCACTACTGTTCGGGACACGTGTTCTGGAACATTTCCTGCTCAATTCCTGACGAGCACGTGGATAGATCCGTGGGCTCGACTCACATCGAGCTCTCTTGTCACAGAAAGGATTCGCATGGCGCACGATCCGTACGAACCATTGCCGAAGTTGCCGAGTTTCGAGCTGACCAGTGACGACATCACTGCCGGCCAGCCGCTGAAGCTTGCTCAGGCCAGTGGTGCTTTCGGTGTTCCCGGTGGCGAAGACATCTCACCGCAGCTCTCGTGGTCGGGCTTTCCGGCCGAGACGAAGAGTTTTGTCGTGACGGTGTTCGACCCGGACGCACCGACAGCGTCGGGATTCTGGCACTGGGCCGTGGCGAACATTCCGGCTTCCGTCACCGAACTTCCGGCCGGCGCCGGCGCGGCGGACAGCAGTGTCCTGCCTGCCGGAACCGTCACACTCCGCCACGACGGCGGCGGGTTCGGTTTCATCGGTGCAGGCCCGCCACCCGGGCACGGCCCGCATCGCTACATCATCGCGGTGCATGCCCTCGACGTGGAGACACTGGACGGGGTTACTGCTGACTCGTCGCCGGCGTTCCTCGGTTTCAACGTGTTCCATCACGCGATTGCGCGTGCAACCCTGACCGGGACGTTCGAGGTCGAGTAATCACCCTGCTGTGCGCCTTTGTTAACCGCGGGCGGTTAACAAAGGCGCACAGCAGTTTCTAGCGAGGGTTCTCAGCTCCGACAGCCTGCGCGATCGACGAGAAGCCCGCCGCGCGCACGCGCTTGGCGATGCCTTTGTGGATGCTGCGAGCCCAGAACGGTCCGCCGTAGATGAAGCCGGTGTATCCCTGAACCAGCGTCGCGCCGGCGAGGATCCGTTCCCACGCCTGATCGGCCGTCTCGATACCGCCGACCGAGATGATGGTCATCTTTTCGCCCACTCGGCCGTACAGCCTCCGAAGTACCTCGAGCGAGCGCTCGGCAACCGGTGCGCCGGACAGCCCGCCCGCGCCGAGTGCAGCTACCTCGGCGTCCGGGGTCTTCAAACCGTCGCGGCGGATCGTGGTGTTGGTCGCGACGATTCCGGCAAGTCCGAGTTCGACTGCCAGATCGGCAACGGCGTCGACGTCGTCGTCGGAGAGATCGGGAGCGATCTTCACCAGTACCGGCACGCTGACGGTGTCGAGCACGGCCTGCAGGATAGGGCGCAGTGATTCGACGGCTTGCAGATCACGGAGCCCGGGTGTGTTCGGCGAGCTGACATTCACGACCATGAAGTCGGCCAGAGGTCCGAGAAGCTGCGCGCTGGCGGTGTAGTCGGCAGCGGCGTCGGCGGCTTCGACGATCTTGGTCTTGCCGATGTTGGCGCCGATCGGCACCGTGACGCGGCGCTGCCGCAGGAAGTTGGCTGCGTGACCGGCGCCGTGGTTGTTGAAGCCCATCCGGTTGATCAGAGCATGGTCGGCTGGAAGACGGAACAGGCGCGGCGCGGGGTTACCGGGCTGAGCCTGGGCCGTCACCGTTCCGACCTCGGCGAAACCGAAGCCCAACGGGCCCCAGGCGTCGACTCCGGTGGCGTCCTTGTCGAACCCGGCCGCCAGTCCGAGAGGTGCGGGGAACGTCAGACCGAAAGCTTGACTGCGCAATACCGGGTCGTCGACGACAAGAACTTTCGAGACCAGCCAGCGAAGGGGAGCGAATCGTGTCACCAATTTCATCGCGGTGAAGGCAATGTGGTGGATGCGTTCCGGTGGGACCCGGAACATCAGGCTCAGCAGCAGTTGGTACACGATTCTCCAGCTCTTCGGTGGTGTGATGTTGTCAGCGGCTTCGACGGCGGCGGATCCTGTTTCGTATGTCGAACAATCAGTGCTGAATGCCGTCCGGATCGGTCACGTGCAGCGGCGTCTTCTTGCGCTTGAGAAGCACACGTCGGCTGCCGTCGGGATAGAGACGAACGCGGGAGAGTTCCCACCCGCCGAACTCGGCGGAGATCGCCAGCCGCATCGACGCCGTGACCCGCGAAACGTTCGGCGGTAGCCGGAGCGGCACGTAGTCGAACTTGTCGTCCGACGTTTCCCACTGCGCGGGGATCCCGCGCGCACGCTTTTCCATCAGTTCTCCCGTGACGGGATGACCTGCAGCCCGTCACCGGTTGCCGATCCGACGATCAGATTGCCGTTGGAAGAGTCTACGGCCAACGAATTCGGCTGTCGCACCGTCTTGAACCGTCCGGTCTCCACGGGGATGCCTGACGACAGATCGAAGCCGACCACCTCGTTGGTCGCGGTCAGCGTGACCCACACCCGATCCGCGGTTTCGTCGTAGGCAACGGCGTAGGGCGACTCGCCGACGGGGTAGCGCTGGTGCATCAGGAGCGGATCGGCAGTGAAGACGAGTAGTTCGTTGCCGGTGGTGTCCGTGACCAGAATTCGTCCGAATCGATCGGTGGTCAGGTGGGTCGCGCCTTCACCGGCGCGGAGAGCAACGCCGAGTTTGCTGTCTTCGAGATTGATCGCCGTCAGCGAGGTCTGACGGTGATCGAGTGCGCTCAGGTTGTCGCCGGTCACCGCGAGTTCGTCAACGGAGGCGAATCCCGAAACCGTCTGTGACTGATCGGTCTTCGGGTCGATGATGTGAACTGAACCATTGTCCGTGCCGATCGCGATGCGGCCGTCGGTGAGCTCGACCGCGGAGTTCGCCTGGCCGTCGACTGGGATGGACGTCTGTTCGCCCGAAGTCAGATTCAGCTTCACTACCTGGCGATTCATCGACAGCAGCGCATTGCCGTCAGCGGCGATCGAGACATCGCGCACGTCCGAATCCAGGGTGATCGGACGACCTGTCGAGGCCGGGTCGGCGCCGGCCAAGCTGTCCGAAGGAACGACCAGCACCGAGCGGGGGTCGTTGGCGACCAGGACAGCGCTGCGCGTGATCGGGTCGAATGTGATGGAATCGATCAGACCTGAATACGGGTGAACCACGCCGGCCGGGGTGCTGGTGGTGGCCGGCGAGACCCCGGCCGTTGCGGGATCGATCGTGATGAGGTCGTCTCCGCCATCTCCGGAAGAACATCCTGTGACCAGCAGAACCGCCGCCCCCATTGCTGCTGCAGTGGTGCGGATCCCTAGGCGAGCCATGTGTAGTTCCTCTTTTTCTTGTCATCTGTTCTTCACGCAGTGCGACTGTCATCGATCATCCCTGATCGCAGTCGGGCGCCATTCATCGCGTCGAGGAACCACTGACCATTCCGCTCACACCCTTGACGCGATACCGTACGAACAGCGATTGCGGTTGACGCTGCAATCACCGAGGAGATCATTGTGATTCCCACAGAACCCACCGATTCCGGCGCACAGCCGCCCGAACCGGCGCGGCCGGGCTTCGAGATCGAGGACCTCAGCATCGGCGCTCATGCACATGGTTTCGGCAGGTCCGACGGTCGGACTTTCGCGTTCCGCGTGCGTAAGAGCGTGTTGTTCGTCGAGGTTTACGGCGAGTACTGCGAGCACAGTGTGCCGACCCCGTCGGATGTCATCGCTACGGCGGAGCGATCGGTAACCGATATC
The DNA here is from genome assembly GCF_030056735.1 of Rhodococcus sp. IEGM 1409. Classification (GTDB taxonomy): domain Bacteria; phylum Actinomycetota; class Actinomycetes; order Mycobacteriales; family Mycobacteriaceae; genus Rhodococcus_F. The sequence continues at coordinate 440,745 of NZ_JASHKN010000004.1, read as the reverse complement.
GATCTGACGGACGAGCGAAGTATCGCCGGTGTGGTCCGCGACGCAGTGCTGTCGACGGAGACTGATTGGTCACATCCCGGTTCCGGTGACGGTGTTCGTGAGGGCGACGGTCGCAGCCTGCCGACGTTGAGAGCCGTACTCAACAGGCTGGGATCGATCATCGATTCTGTTCGGTGAATTCTCGGCGCGGGATCACCAGGGTTGCTCCGGTCTTCGGATGCGGGAACACCTCGACCGGATAACCGTAGACGCGGGTCAGAAGCTCTTCGTGCAACACCGATTCCGGGGGACCGTCAGCGGCGATTCGCCCATTTTCGAGTACGACGATCCGATCCGCGTACGCCGCTGCCAACGCGAGATCGTGCAATACGACGACGACGGCATCGCCGTCCGCAGCGCGGGCGCGCGCCACGGACATCACCGCCTCCTGGTGTCCGAGATCGAGTGCTGCCGTCGGTTCGTCCAGCAAGATGGTCGACGTCTCCTGCGCCAGTACCCGGGCAAGCGCGACTCGCGCCTGCTCGCCACCGGACAGCACGGCAAACGGCCGATTGGCGAACCCCTCGACATCGCAGGTCTTCATCGCCGAGGTGATGGCAGCGCCGTCGCGGTCTTCTCGGCGAGTTCCCGCCCAGGGTGCGCGTCCCATGCGAACGACCTGGCGAGCACTGAACGAAAATCCGATCGTGTGTTTCTGGGGGAGCACCGCGCGTCTGCGCGCCATGTCGATCGGCGACCACTGAGTGAGGTCGGTGCCGTCGACATCCACCCGCCCGGCGATGACGGGTTGATCACCGGCCAACGCCGCAAGAAGTGTCGACTTACCGGCGCCGTTCGGTCCGACGAGGACGACGACTTCCCCGGCCCGGACTTCGAGGGACACACCTTCGAGAATGTGCCGACCACCGCGCTCGACGGTGATGTCGCACGCCTCGAGGGTGACATCACCGACGCCAGGGCTCTCCGGTTCGGGGGTGACGCGGCCGAAGAGTTCGCGCCAGTTTCGTACGAGGCTGCTCACGCCCAACCGCCCTGTTGCGCGCGAGTGCGTCGGAGAAGCCAGAAGAAGAAGGGTCCGCCCACCAAGGCGGTCAGCATTCCGAGTGGCAGGTCTGCGTTGTCGATCAGCGACCGCGAGCCGAGGTCGGCGACCAGCAGAACCAGGGCGCCGGCAAGGGCGCTCGCGGGAATCAGCGCGCGATGGCCAGGTCCGACAAGAATGCGCATCAGGTGCGGAACGACCAGGCCGACGAAAAGGATGATGCCGGTGAAGGCAACACTCGCGGAGACGAGGAGGGCGACGATCAGAACCGCGAACTGCCGCAGTCGCTCGACGTTGACGCCCAGGTGACGAGCCGCGTGTTCACCGAGTGCCAGTAGGTCCAAGCGCGGGGCGATCATCATCGTCGCGGCAATCCCGACGGCGGTCATCGGAGCCACGATCAGGACTGCGTTCCAGGAAGCACCGTTGAGTGAGCCGAGTTGCCAGAACACGATCTGATCGCGAGCAGACGGGCTGGCGACGAAGGTGAAGAAAGCGATGAGACCGCCGGCGAACGCGTTGATCGCAACGCCGGTCAGCACCAACGTCACCACTTCGGTTCTGCCCTCGTGCCGAGCGAGCAGATACACCGCAGCGGTGGTGACCAGTCCGGCGACGAACGCCGCGGCAGCTACAGCCCAGCCGGCCACGAACGTGCCGCCGACGACGATGACAGCGCTCGCGCCGACCGCCGCACCCGCGGACACTCCGATCACTCCGGGTTCGGCCAGCGGATTGGAGAACACACCTTGCAGAAGCGCACCGGAACACCCCAGCGCCGCGCCGACACAGATGGCGAGCACGACGCGGGGGAAACGAACCTCCCACAAGGTCACTTCACCGCTGGGATGGGCGGGCATCGGACCGAGGTCGAGCCCGATGCGGTGCAGGATGCTGCCCAAAACCTCGAGTGGCGACGTCGGAACCTGACCGATGCACGCCGACAGCACTGCGACGATCACGAGAGCGAGAGTCAAGCTGATAAGAACCGCACTCACCCGCGACCGCGATGCGGGGCGAGATGCCGACTTGTCGGCGCCCTTGACGTCGTGTGAATCCTCGGCTCCGGACACAGTGTTACCTGTCTCTGTCTTGCCTGTTTCAGTACTCACGAATCAGCACTCACAAATCTCTGCTCACGATCCATCGGGCTCGTAGATCGCTTCGGCAAGTGCCGCCATGACACGTCCGGTGTTCGGCCCGAAGCTGAGCAACACTCCGTCCTCCATGTCGACTACTCGCTTGTTCTTTCCGGCCGGTGTCTGAGCGATCCCAGGGACCTTTTCGAGGCCGTCGATACCGCCGATCGACGCCAACCCGTCCGTCATCATGAGCAGGGCGTCCGGTGCGGCGGCGATGAGCGCCTCGCTGGTGATGGGCACGAACTGTTGTGTGATGCCCGAGGCGGTTCCTGCATCGGTGGCGCCGAGTGCTTCGATCAAGGAATCTGCTCCGGACCCTTCGCCGCCGATCATGGTGATGGCCGATCCGCGCATGTAGAGGAACGCGATCTTCAGTGGATCGCCCTCGGTGGGGACCAGATCACGAGCTCCAGCGATCTCCGATTCGGTCCGATCGACCAGCGCCGCGCCCTGGGCGGGGACGCCGAGCGCGTCGGCGACGGCCTGGAGTTGCCCCGGCACACCCTCGAGTGTTCGGGTCGGATCGAAGAAGACGACTGGAACACCGGCGGCGCGCAACTGATCCTGGACGCTCTTGGGCCCGATACTCGTGTCGGTGAGAACCACGGTGGGATTGAGGTCGAGGATCGCCTCGGTATTGAGCGATTGGCCACCGACCGTGACAACCGGCACGTCCGCGACTGCGGGGAACTTGGCTGCGGTGTCGCGGCCGACAAGATTGTCACCGAGGCCGAGCGCCACCGTCGTCGTCGCGAGCGTCCCGTAGCGGTCGGCCGCAACGATCCGGCTGCTGTCGGTGATGGTCACGTCGACGCCGTCGAAGCTCTTCACCGTCACGGGCAGAGTCGCGGTCGGGTTGTCGGACACGGGAACCGGGCTGGAATCTTCGAGTACCGCGGTCCGAGCGCCCTGAGATGTCGTGGAATTATCGCTGGACCCGCAAGCCACCAGACCGAAACCGACTGCTGCGACCAGTGCCGCCGCGGCCAAGCGCTTCATCATTTGACGAGGTAGCTCTCGATGTCGCCTTCGAGGTCGGCGAACAGGTCGCCGTTGAGGCGGTACGCCAAATTCACCTCGTCGATGAAACGCTGCTGTTCCTCGGCGGGAATCTGCAGCGCATCCAGATTCGAGCGGTAGTCGTCCTTGAAGGGCTTCGGCTTGGGGATGCCTTCGAAGATGTAGAAGCGAAGTCCGTCGGTCTCGAATCCGTAGGCGCGCTCGAGCATGCGGCGGATGATCTGTCCGCCGGACAGATCGCCCATGTAGCGCAGGTAGTGATGTGCGACGAAGCCGGCAGGCCAGTCGAACGCCACCTCCTTCAGCCGGGCGATGTAGCGCTCGGTTGCCGGCAGTGCCACGAGTTCGTCGCGCCAGTTCGGTCCGCCCAGGAATTCGAGATCTGCCTCGAGTGAAGCCACTCGCAGCAGATCCTCGGACAGGAACGGAGTGACCAACTCGTTGTCGGCGTGTGTGCGACCGGCCTCTTCGAGGCTGGTGTAGACGAGGTAGGTCTGTCCCAGGAGAGCGGCATAGCCCGCGGTGGTCAGCTCACCGCCGAGCAGAGCGCCCACGAAACGCGACTGCTCGGTCTCGCGGTGCGCTGCGTCCGTCTCGGTCTTGATTCGTTCGGAGAAGGCGGGGCCTGCGTCAGCGGAAAGGCTGTCTGCGTCGAGCGTGGTCATGGATTCTCCTGAGGCTGTAGTAAAGCGTTGCCTACTAGGTTAGCCTGCCCTCGCCAAGACGATACCTTCGGTATTTCGATCAGCGGGACGAACTAAGCGCTCACGTCGTCGAGAGCCGCGGCAATCGCTTTCGGCAGTTCCAATTCTTCGGTTGCCAGTACTCCTGTCAACTGGGCGAGATCACGCGTACCGACGACGGCGCTGGCCACCCCGCCGCGATCGCGCGCCCAGGCCAGTGCCACCGCCAGTGGGGAAGTACCCAGACCGTCGGCAGCGGTAACGACGGCGTCGACCACCCGGATCGAGGAATCGGTCAGGTAGCTCTGAACGTCCTGTGAATGTGCTTCGTCGGCGCCGCGGGAATCGACGGGAATGCCGTCGCGGTATTTGCCGGTCAGCACGCCGCCTGCGAGGGGCACTGCGGCGAACACTCCGACGCCGTGATGGGCGGCTGCTGCGAACAATTCCTCCTCGACGCCGCGTGCGAGCAGTGAGTACTCGGCCTGCGTCGCGGCGAGTGTTGTTGCGCCACCGGCTCCGACGGCCGTCGCCAGCTGCCAGCCGAGGTAGCCGCGCACCCCGACATACCGCACCTTGCCGCTCGAGACCGCGTAGTCGAGAGTTGCTGCAACCTCGTCGACGGGCGTGAGCGGATCCCAGGTTGCGACCTGCCACATGTCGAGGAAGTCGGTTCCGAGTTCACGAAGAGTCGCATCGAGTTGGCGGAGCAATCCGCGCCGCGAGCAGTCGACGCGGTCGGTGCCGATCGGAGTGGGATCGATGCCGGCGCTCGAGCTGATGATGAGTTCGTCACGCGGAACGACGTCGTCGAGCAACTCGGCGAGGATCCGTTGCGCCGCACCGGCGCCGTACGCGGGCGAGGTGTCGACCAAGGTTCCGCCGGCCTCGGCGAAGGCGAGCAGCTGCGCCGCAGCCTCGTCGCCGTCCGTGTCGCGTCCCCATGTCAGTGTGCCGAGTCCAAGTCGCGAGACCCGAAGTCCGCTCGTTCCGACAGATCTGTGCTTCATAACCGCCTGCATCTCGCGCCTGACTCGTGTGCGCAAGTGCGGCACCCGAGAGATCTCACCACGTGCAGACTAGTGGGCGCTCGCCCCGAGTCGGGGTATTCGGACACGGACGTGCCGGGCGCGGCGCGCTGCAGTGAGCACCGGTAGCGTGGCGCCGGTGAAACGTGAACCCGACACACGAAACCTGTGTGCAGTAACCCCATTCGAATCAGCCGGGATCGGTGAGTGATGGGCGAAGCGATGACCTGGCTCCAGGCCGTGATCCTGGGCCTCGTGCAGGGATTGACCGAGTTCCTGCCCATCTCGTCTTCCGGACATTTGCGAATCGTGTCGGAGATATTCTTCGGCAGTGACGCCGGTGCGTCCTTCACCGCGGTGACGCAGCTCGGCACCGAGCTGGCAGTGTTGATCTATTTTGCGCGCGACATCGTGAGGATCATCACTGCCTGGTTCCGGGGTGTGTTCAACGCCGAGCACCGGGGCGATCTCGACTACCGCATGGGCTGGTACGTCATCATCGGCACCATTCCGGTCGGCATCCTCGGCTTCTTCTTCAAAGACCAGATCCGTACCGGCGCACGCAATCTGTGGTTGATCGCCACGATGCTGATCGTGTTCGCGCTTGTCATTGCCGCTGCCGAGTACTACGGGCGCAAGACTCGGCCCATCGAAACACTCACAGCGCGCGACGGCATCATCATGGGTTCGGCGCAGGCACTCGCGCTCATCCCGGGCGTCTCGCGCTCCGGTGGCACGATCAGCGCCGGTCTCTTCCTCGGGCTCACCCGTGAGGCCGCAGCTCGCTACTCGTTCCTCTTGGCGATTCCGGCAGTTCTCGCCTCCGGCCTGTTCAGCCTTCCGGACGCTTTCGAACCGGCAGGTGAGGGCCTGAACGCGAGCGGCCCGCAGTTGCTCGTGGCGACCGTCATCGCCTTCGCGGTCGGCTACGCAGCAATCGCCTGGCTGCTTCGCTTCGTGGTGAATCACTCCATGTACTGGTTCGTCGGATACAGAATCGCTCTCGGCGTAGTCGTCCTTGCGCTGCTGGCCACAGGGGTCGTGTCCGCGACATAGAGCCCGTTTCGACGTCGACCACCCGTCCGTCTGGCCACCGCCCCATTAGGGTTGTGGAATGACAGTTGTCCTACTGCGGCACGGGCGGTCGACGTCCAACACTGCCCATACCCTGGCCGGTCGAACGCCGGGTGTGGAACTCGACGATCACGGCCGGAAACAGGCCGAAGGCGTCGTCGATCGGCTGGTCGGTCTGGACATCGCGGAGATCGTCCGCTCGCCGTTGTTGCGGTGCGAGCAGACGGTCGGCCCCATTGCCGTCGACCGCGGCCTGACGCCGGTGGTGGAGGATCGCCTCATCGAGGTCGACTACGGCGACTGGACGGGTCGTCCGCTCAAGGAACTGCTGGAGGAACCGCTCTGGAAAGTGGTGCAGCGCCACGCTTCCGGTGCCGTGTTCCCGGGCGGCGAAGGACTGGCCCAGGTGCAGGCGCGAGCCGTTGCCGCGATCCGCGAGCACGACGCACGGCTGGCCGAAGAACACGGCAAGGACGTCGTCTGGATCGCGTGCACGCACGGTGACGTCATCAAATCGGTTCTCGCCGACGCGTTTGCGATGCACCTCGATTCGTTCCAGCGGATCGTCGCCGAGCCCGCTTCGGTCAGCGTGATTCGGTACACGGCCACGCTGCCGTTCGTACTTCGGGTCAACGACACCGGAGACGTGCTCGCAGCGATCGGTGCAGCGAAGGCCGCGACCAACGGCTCGGCTCCCGCGCAGGAGTCCGTCCCCGGCGGAGAGGTCGGTGCGTGAGCTGTGACGGATAATGGGTACTCAGTGATGTTCTGCTCGAACTCGAGGAGGTGCAATGTCGCGCGCGATTCACGTATTTCGCACTCCTGACCGATTTGTCGCAGGAACGGTGGGCGAACCCGGTGACAGGTCTTTCTATCTCCAGGCCGTGCACGAAGCACGGGTGGTGAGTGTGCTGCTCGAGAAGCAGCAGGTTCAGGTCCTCGCCGATCGCATGGGCCTACTCCTCGAAGAGGTACATCGTCGTTTCGGAACCGAGGTTCCGCCGCAAGCCGACGACGTCTCCGATCTCAGCCCGTTGGTCACTCCGCTCGACGCGGAGTTCCGGGTGGGCACGATGGGACTCGGTTGGGACGCCGATGCCGGCGCGGTCGTCGTGGAGCTGCTTGCCGTCAGCGAGACGGAGTTCGACGAATCAGTTGTCCTCGACGACGCCGACGACGGTCCGGACGCGGTCCGTGTGTTTCTGACACCTGAGCAAGCGCGCGAATTTTCGCTGCGGTCCGAACGCGTCATCGCGGCGGGACGCGCGCCGTGCCCACTGTGTGGTGAACCGTTGGCGCCCGAGGGACACGTCTGCATCCGCACCAACGGATACCGACGCGGCGAGTCCTTCGGTTTTGCGATCGACGACGCAGACGACGACGAGGTCTGACGTCGTGGCCGAACCCGGAGTGCCGGACGTTCTGCTCGAGGGTGATCTGACTCTGATCGGTCAGATCACCACGGCGAGCAACGCCACTCTGGTGTGCGAGTCGACTCTGGGGGAGCAGTCCACGCGTGTGGTCTACAAGCCGGTGCGTGGGGAACGCCCATTGTGGGATTTCCCGGACGGCACCCTGGCGGGGCGTGAGGTCGCGTCGTACCGCGTGTCCGAGGCGCTGGGCTGGGGAGTGATTCCGCGAACGGTGTTGCGGGACGGTCCTTTCGGGCCAGGAATGGTGCAGCGGTGGGTCGACACCGTCGATCGCCGCGCGGACGGATCGGGCGGCCTCGAGATGGTCGACCTGTGCAGTCCCGGCAATGTTCCACCCGGGTGGTTCGAGGTTCTGCAGGCCTTCGACTCCGAGGGTGAACCCGTCTCCCTCATTCATGCGGACGATCCGCGGCTGCAACGAATGGCCGTTCTGGACGTCCTCATCAACAATGCCGACCGCAAGGGTGGTCACGCCCTCGAGGGCGTCGACGGCTCGGTGTACGGGGTTGATCACGGAATCTGTCTTCACTCGGAGAACAAGCTGCGGACCGTGTTGTGGGGGTGGGCCGGGCAGCCCGTACCCGGTGCCTTGATTGCCGACGTCGCCGAATTCGCGACAACTATCGACGGGGATCTCGGCGACGAGTTGTCCGAACTGATCACCGAGGAAGAGATCGTGGCGTTGGCGGTGCGGGCGATGCAGTTCGCCGAGTCCGCTGTGATGCCTGAGCCGAACGGCCATCGAACGATTCCCTGGCCCGCTTTCTAGTCGCCCGAATTTTCCTGCTGTTCGCGAGTTGCCGTCTTCAATCCGGGTGAGCGAACCAATCGCAGTAGTTGTTCGCGCAGCGCGGCGACATCCCCGACCCCGACGGTCAACGCCGCGTCTTCCTTCTCGAGCGTCAGTAGTCGCTGGTACGTCAGTCGGCCGGCGTCGGTTATCGCGATCACGCGCCGACGCTCGTCCCGCGGATCGGTGTCTCGGGTGACGAAACCCGCTCGTTCGAGACGGTCGATCGTGCGACTCATCGTCTGATCGGTGACCCGGGCATTCTTCGCGATGTCGCGTTGCGACGCCGGTCCACCAGCTATCGAGTGGAGCACGATGAGACCCGCGTGAGTCATGTCCTGAGACCGCAGAACCTTCTCCCACGAGTGCTCTACCAGGCGTGCAGCGGTGGACAACAGTCGGCCTGTGGGCCAGTCGTCCAGGCCGTCGCTGCTCATGTTTTCGCCTTCCGTTTGCAATTACTCAGCATGCTGAACAAAATAGTCGGTAAGTCCTCTCTGTTGCCGATCCCTGGAGACCCAGTGAGCACACCAGTACAAAATCGTCCTGTTCGTCGCCTTCGATGGATTGTGCCAGCTCTCCTGGTGATCGGCTGGCTGGCAATCGGAGGGTTCGGGGGGCCGTTCGCCGGAAAGCTCAGCACGGTACAGCAGAACGACAACACCTCGTTCCTGCCCGCTTCAGCTGAAGCCACCGAGGTGGCGAAGCTTCAAGAAAGCTTCACGGACACACGCTTCGTGCCGGCCATCATCGTGGCGGAACGATCAGGTGGACTGGGGCCCTCGGACTCCGCCTTCCTGTCCCAGACCGTCGATTCGTTCGTCGGTACCGAGGGGTTCGGCGACGCGTCATCGCCGCCGATCCCGTCGGCCGACGGCCAGGCACTGCAGATGTTTTTGCCGGTCGACAGCACGCTCGAGGTCAAGGACAGCGTGAAAGCGCTGCGCACGGCGCTGGAATCGAGCCCTGATGGACTCACCGTGAAGGTGACCGGTCCCGCGGGGCAGGTTGCGGATCTTTCGGCAGCATTCGCGGGCATCGACGGATTGCTGTTGTTGGTCGCCGGATCAGTCGTGATCTTGATTCTGATCGTCGTCTACCGGAGCCCGATCCTGCCGTTCGTGGTGATCTTCTCGGCGGTCTTCGCCCTCGGTTTGTCGAGCTTGCTGGTATATCTGCTCGCGGACACAGGCGTCATCGCGTTGAACGGTCAGAGCCAGGGAATCCTGTTCATCCTCGTGTTCGGCGCCGCCACCGACTACGCGCTGCTTCTGGTCTCGCGCTACCGCGAGGAGTTGCGGATCGAGAAGGACAAGTACGCGGCGATGCGTACCGCGTGGCGTGCGACGCTCGAACCCGTCGCAGCGTCGGCCGGAACGGTCATCGCGGGCGTTCTGTGCCTGTTGCTCTCCGACCTGAACTCCAACCGCGGACTCGGTCCGGTAGCTGCCATCGGCATTGCTGCTTCCTTCCTCGCGTCGATGACATTCCTACCGGCGGTACTGGTTCTCTTCGGGCGAACTGCCTACTGGCCGACCAAGCCGAAGTTCGACGCCGATCTGGCGCACCACGACGAGGCGAACGATCACCGCTTCTGGGCCGGGCTCGCTGCTCGAATCGGTAGGCATCCGCGCCGCTTCTGGGTGGCGTCGACGCTGGTGTTGGTGATCTTCGCGCTGATGATGCCGCAGTTCAAGGCCAGCGGTGTCTCTTCGTCCGACATCTTCTTGCTCGACGTCGATTCGGTTGCAGGCCAGGAGATTCTCGGTGAGCACTTCGACGCCGGTTCAGGGTCGCCGGCCGTGGTCATCGCCAATGCCGACCAGGTCGATGCGGTTGCGGCAGCAAGTCGCGTCGATGGTGTCAGCGATGTGAATGTCGTCCAGAGCGGGGGAGCGCCTCTGGTTGTCGACGGACGAGTCTCCCTGCAGGCGACGTTGACTGACGCCGCCGACTCACTCGAAGCCGAAGACACCATTATCCGGTTGCGTGATGCAGTTCACTCGGTGGACGGCGCCGACGCATTGGTGGGCGGCGTCACCGCGACCGATCTCGACACCAAGACCACGTCGACTCGGGACCGGACTCTCATCATTCCGGTGGTGATCATCGTGGTGTTCGTCATTCTGTCGCTCCTGCTGCGTTCGCTTCTGGCACCGTTGCTCCTCATGGGCACCGTTGTGCTCTCGTTTGCTGCGACACTGGGCATTTCGTCGCTCGTGTTCGACCACATCTTCGGCTTCCCCGGTGCGGATCCGGTGGTTCCGCTGTTCGCATTCGTGTTCCTCGTGGCGCTGGGAATCGACTACAACATCTTCCTCATGACGAGGGTGCGGGAGGAAGCGCTGAAGATCGGCACTCGCGCGGGCGCTCTGCGGGGACTCACAGTCACCGGCGGGGTGATCACTTCTGCCGGAGTTGTTCTGGCAGCAACCTTCTCGGCGTTGGCGGTGATCCCGCTGTTGTTCCTCGCGCAGATCGCGTTCATCGTGGCGTTCGGCGTCCTGCTCGACGCCCTGATCGTCCGATCTCTGCTGGTCCCGGCCTTGACCTACGACATCGGTCAGAAGATCTGGTGGCCGAGCAAGCTCGCGTCGACGCCCGAACCGGAGCAGGATCAGCCAGCACCTTCCCAGCCTCAGAGCAGCCTCCACTAGGCTCGGCAGCATGCAGTCTTGGTCCGATACCGCACTCCCGTCCGTTCCCGGTCAGGGGCCGCCGTTGCGGCTGTACGACACAGCCGACCGTCAGGTTCGTCCCGTCACGCCGGGCAAGAAGGCGACGATGTACGTCTGCGGCATCACCCCGTACGACGCCACCCACCTCGGCCACGCGGCCACGTACCTCGCGTTCGACCTCGTGAACCGCATCTGGCGCGACGCCGGACACGACGTCCACTACGTCCAGAACGTGACCGACGTGGACGACCCGCTGTTCGAGCGCGCCAATCGCGACGGCGAGGACTGGATGGTCCTCGGCATGCGTGAGACGGCACTCTTCCGTGAGGACATGGAAGCGTTGCGGGTTCTACCGCCGAAGGACTACATCGGCGCCGTCGAGTCGGTGAACGAAGTAGTCGAGTTGGTGGAGAAGTTCGTGGCGTCCGGCGCCGCGTACGTCGTCGACGACGCCGAATTCCCCGACGTCTACTTCCGCGCCGACGCGACCGAGCAGTTCGGTTACGAGTCGGGCTACGACCGCGCGACGATGGAGAAGTTCTTTGCCGAACGCGGCGGAGATCCCGATCGCGTCGGCAAGCGCAATCCGCTCGACGCACTTGTCTGGCGTGCGGAGCGTCCGGGCGAGCCCTCGTGGCCCTCACCCTTCGGACCGGGACGCCCCGGTTGGCACATCGAATGCGCCGCCATTGCGCTCAACCGCATCGGCTCCGGCTTCGACGTCCAGGGTGGTGGCAGCGACCTGATCTTCCCGCACCACGAGTTCTCGGCTGCACATGCCGAATCGGCGACGGGCGATCGCCGTTTCGCACGGCACTACGTGCACACCGGCATGATCGGCCTCGACGGCGAGAAGATGTCGAAGAGTCGCGGAAACCTCGTCTTCGTCTCCAAATTGCGCGGCGAGGGGGTAGACCCCGCAGCAATCCGTCTCGGACTGCTCTCCGGCCACTACCGCCAGGATCGCGCATGGACCGAACAGGTTCTCGAGGATGCTCAGTCGCGTCTGAAGGTGTGGCGGGAGGCAGCGGCCCGCGGTTCTGCACAGTCCGTCACCGACACCGTCGCACGGTTGCGTCAGCACCTGGCCGACGACCTCGACACCCCGAAGGCTCTCGACGCGCTAGACGGTTGGGCACGCCGCGCAATCGAAGGTGGCGGATCCGACGCACAGGCACCCGGCGAGTTCGCCGATGCCGTGGATGCGTTGCTGGGTATTTCGCTTCGCTGAAGTCCTGCTGTGCGCCTTTGTTAACCGCGGGCGGTTAACAAAGGCGCACAGTGGTTTCTAGGCGTAGTCCAGCGCACCCTCGGCTGGGGTCGGCACCCGGCGCCGCAGCGGTGAGCCCAGCGCCCGCGCCAGATCCGTTCCGTCGTGCTCGGCGAGCAACTCACCGTTGGACCACACCAGCAGCGCGGCGCTGACTGCCTGCTCGGCCGTGGAGTGCGCGAGGTCGTAGTGCGCACAGCCTGGGACGTCTGCGTACGTGATCCACAGGTCGTAGCCGGTCATGAACAGATCCAGGTCGAACTGAACGCTCAGGCCGAGAAGCTCGCTGCGCCCGTTGTCGTCGACACCGGCGAAAGCCTCGTCCAGTGCCAGCAGACGTGGGGCGTGCGGGTCGGCCGAGTCCAACATGACGTGCGCCGCTGCGAAGAGTGGAAGGTGCAGCGAAACCGACTGCTCGCCACCGGACAGTGCGCTGTGCCGCGCAACAGTCAGCCGGTCTTCCTTGCCTTCACCGCTGATGAGGGTGAACGAGAACACACGCCACTGCCGGTAGTCGAGCGCCGAGGACAAGATCTCCGGGTACGAGCGTTCGGGGTGTGCGGCGCGGGCGGTGCGGATCTGGGTCGCGAAATGCGCTCGCAGAGTCGCCAGTTCGTCAACTCCGAGGGCCGACGCATCTCGATCCAGCAGCTTGGAGATCGCCCGCGAGCTGTCGTCGAGGTTGTCGGCGAGCACCCAGTGAACGCCGATGGTGTTGCCCGAGGACATACGACGCTCACGCATCTCGGTGCCCATCTGTGCGATCAACTCTCGTGCGTCGACGGTGCGCTCGTGAATCTGCTGAGCCAATCCGGTCAGCAGGGCATCTTCGAGAATGCGACGCTCGGATTCGGTGAGCAACTGCTCCTGATCGCCGCGAGCATCGTGGATCCGCGTCGCGAACTCACCGATCGACGAGTAGCCCTGATCGTCCTGCACTCGTACGACGGTCAGTCCGTCCGGTGCATCCCACTGCAGGCGGTAGTCCTGTCCGGCGGCGGCGAGTTGCGCGTCGAAGTCCTGCAGCGCCGAGGTCAGTGCCGTGCGGGTTGCCTTGCGGGCGCCGTCGGTGACCCGGACCGCCGAGGTCGCAGCCTCGAGCGCCCGGTACAACTTGTCGACGTCTTCGGGGAGAACGGGCGGGTGCGCGGCGTCCTCGCTGCGATCTTCGTTCTGGATGCGGTAGACCAACTGATCGGGACTCATCCACGCCGCCGAACTGGCCGGCCAGCTCAGGTGCTCCTTGACGCCCAACAAATCCAGTAGATCCAGACGAGCGTAGGGCGCGAGTCGCTCTGCATCACTGCGGGTTTCGGTCAGGGTGTGACGCAACGTCTCGACAGCGGTGTTGTATGCACCCTCTGCCGTGCCGATCTGGAGCACCGCGGCGTCGTACGCCTTTCGCGCAGCACGCTGTTCGACCTTGCATTCTTCGATCTTCGCGCGCGCTTTTGCCAGGTCGAGATCGATCTGCTCGGCGCTGGCACCGAGAGTGTCGCGGAGCGTCTCGAGACGCTGCACCTGCTGGAGCAGACTCTCCTCGGCGATGGCGGCTTCCTCGGCGAATTCCTCGGCATTGGCCCGTGATTCGTCGAGACGGTCGCGGGACTCGCGCTCGAGTTCGACTTCCTTGGCGTGCTCGCGCCGGCAGCGCAGCGCCAGTTCACCCTGCTTCTCGAAGTGCCGGATCGCCGCGGCGAGGGAGTCCAGTTCACGGCCGACGTGCGGCGTCCGGTGCTGCGACGCCGTCGCCCGGAGTTGCTTTTCCTTCGCCGCGAGATCGGCGATCGCCGCGTCGAGTTCGCGTTGCGCTGTTTCGGTGGCCTCCGAGCGAGTGCGGAGAGCACCAGCGGATTCGGTGACGGTCTTGAGTGCGCGCAGGATCGAACCGGTCTTCGGCAATTCTTTTGCCGCAGAGTTGATCCGGCTCAGCTGCTCGTTGGTCTGCGTCACCAGTGCCTTGGCCGCATCGTCTGCCGCGGCAAGCTCTTCCAGAGCCGCGTCGATCTCGGCGATCCGAGCCTCGCGTCGACGCGCCCGTGCTGTCGTGCCGATGTACTCGGCGTCGGCCTTGACGTGCCGACCACGTGCGACGCCCTGCCAGAAGCTGCCGTCGACGCCGATCGCGACGCCGGCCTCGGAGTCGCCCGGCGCCTCGACCAGACTGATCGAGGCGAGGATCTCCTGCACCAGAGTGTCGGGTACGTCGGCATTGCCTTCGACCTCGAGGACATCGGCCAGCGTTCGTCCCTTCGGACGCTGCTTGACGGGTAGAGCGGTCAGGAACTGCTCGCTGACGTGATCGGGAATCTTCTCGTCCGGGCAGACCCAGCCGTCCAACAGGTTTGCGGCTTGGAGTGCGGATTCGATACCGGTAGCCACGTCGGGTTCGACGGAGTCGGCGAAGCGCACCAACTGCCATAGCGGTGCGCCGCCCAGGTCACCCCGGTTGTCGGTGCGTGCGTGGAAGGCCGGCGGAGCGTCGTCGTGTTCCGCCGAGACGGCTTTGCGCTCGGATTTGAGAGCCGCGATGGAGGCGTGTGATGCCGAGATTTCCGCTTCTGCTTCGCGACGACGCTCGCGCAGCGTCTCGGTTCCTGCCTCGGTGTGCTCGGCGAGAACTGCGGACAGCGCCGGAGCGTCCTCGTCGCCGACCTCGGCGAGCGCTGAGTCGAGAGCCTCGAACAGCGACGCGTCGGCGCCGACAGCCGAGAACAGAGAGGAGTGATCGGTCCACCACGCGCGCAGCCCACTGGCGCACTGACTGCGCGCGAGTTCCACGGCAGCTTCGCCCTCGAGCACAGCCGCCTTGGACGCTTCGAGCAGCTCTTGTCCACGGCGAGAGCTGTTTTCGGCGCGGGTTCGCTCGGTCGCGGCCTTGTCAACGGTCGCGAGAGCGCTGCGCACGACGCGCACGTCGCCGTCACGCTCCTCTGCATGCCCCCGCACGGCCGCTGTGATCTGGTCACTGCGTGAGCCGTCGGGCAGGGGAGTCCAGACGATGCCGGCGTCCTCGGCCGCTGCTTGCAGTTCGTCCTCGGCGCGCGAGAGTGCTTCGGCCGCACGCTTGACCGACGATGCGGCCTTGTCGGCTTCGTCGCCGCGTTGTGCGAGTGCGGCCTGCGCTTTTCGTGACTTGTCTGCCTGCTGCTCGGTCGAGAGCTTCAGCGTCGCGACGGCCTGGGCGAGATCGTCGAGTTGCTGCTTGCCTTCGTAGGCGCTCGAGCGTTGCAGTGCTTCGACATTGGCGCGCGCGTTCTCGAGTGCGTGCTCGGCCTGGTTGAAGCGCTCCTCGGCAGCTGCCCGCGCCTCGCGGCTGCGGGTCTGTGCGAGCGACGACTCGTCCATGGCGGCAACACCTCTGGTGACCGCTGCGAGGCGGGTGCTGACCTGTTCGATCTCTCCGCGGGACTGTTGACGCAGGTACTTGGTGTAGACCCCGATGAAACTCTGTGCTGCCTGATCTGCTGCCGCTAGCCCCTCGAGCGCCCGGCCGACCTCCTCCATGTCGCTGAACGAACGCGCAGCTTCGAGGACCAGCTGGTCGTCGAGCGGACGGAGGCCGTCGGTGAGCGCTTGCGAGAGGCCCTTCGGATCAAGGTTCTTCGCGAGCTGGGGGCGGCGAAGCGTGAGAATGAGGTTGATCAGCTGGTCGTAGCGCTGCACACCGAGACCGAACATCCGCGCGTCGATGGCAGTGCGGTAGTCGAGGGGACGGTCGGTGATGGAATCGCTGCCGAGTTGTTCGGCCAACTGCTTCTTGGTCAGGGGACGATCGTCGTTGCCGATCAGCGAGAAGTCGACCCCGACGCGGCCGTCGGCGACGAAGTACCAGCGAGTGACCTTGTCGTTGGTGCGTGTTGCACGCATGCCGATTCCGACGGTCACCGACTCGGGGTCTTCGAGTGAGCCGCGGCAGAACTCCATCCACACGTAGGAGTGCGCGCTGTCCTGACCGCGGTAGAGCAGGTTGGACTTCATGGTGCGCTCTTCACCGGCGAACGGGTTGAGGCGCCGCGGTTCGATGCGGCCGTCGAAGACGAACGGGAACAAGACCTCGAGGGCCTTGGTCTTGCCGGATCCGTTGGGTCCTCGCAGAACCAGTCGACCGTCGGCGAACGAGAACTCTTGGTCTCGGTAATCCCAGAGGTTGATGATTCCAGCCCGAGTAGGTCGGAAGCGGGCGTTGCTCATACGTTCTCTACCTCTGATAGTTCGCCGTTGGGGGAAGGTTCGGGGCCGAATTCGTCGACCGGATCCGGTGCGGAGTTGTCCACCGCGAAGTCGATCTGAGGGTCGCGTTCGCGCACGGAGACCACGACGTCTCGGTACCGGGCCAACACGGGCAAGACCAGAACTCCGCCGTCGACCACGTGCGTCAGGCGTAGACGCTGCAACAACCCGAGCGCCTGCTTGCGCAGCCCGTTGTGATCGGCCTGCCACTGCGCCGCGAATGTTCGCCCGAACTGGTCCACCAATTCGGTTACCTTGTCGGCGAGCCAGTCGTCGTCGATTTTCGGGTACGTGACGGGTTCCGGTGGCTCGGTCGGTTCGCCGGCAGGAAGCGCGAATTCTTCTTCCTCGTCGGCGAGGTCCTCGAAGATTCCAGCCTCGGGGATGGCGGCATCGAGTTGTTCGATCAGGTGATCGTCCGACACGTGCGGGATCGGAAGTTTCGGCAGTTCGGGAGCGTCGACGTCGAGTACGCGGTCGGCGATCTCGCCGGCCAGGAGAAGCGCCACCTGAGCGATCGTTCCGGTGCTCGGGAAGCGGACGTCGGAGAGTCGACCGGTGGGATCGATCATCGCGATTCCCTCGGCGCGACGCTCGGCCACCAACCCCGTCAGGAGTTCGACTTCCGACGCGGTCTTGGGCTGCGCCAACGCGATCAACTCGTGCTGATCGAGTTCGCCGGCCAGTACGACCGGGCGCTCGACGAGTGCCCGACGCACCCGGCGCCCGATCTCTTTTGCGTCCACGGGGATTCCGTCGTCCTCGGAGGCGCTCGAGGTCTCCGCCGCCAGTAGCCCTCGGATGGAGTGCAGGTGCTGCAGGGCGCGCGGCGGGCGGAACAGGGCCACGACGACGGAACGATCTATGTCGTAGAGCGCCTCTCCCGCTTCGGGATTGGACGCCCAGCCGTTTGCGTCACCGTCGGCGAGGGCGATGGCGCCCCGGACGCCGAGCCAGCCAACTGCGTCGACGAAAGCGTCGCGGTCCGACGCACGATCGGTGGACAGTTCGACGCCGTCCACCTGCGCGGCGTCGGCCGCGACGTGATCGGCCAACTCCGACAACGTGATCTGGTTTCCGGCGCGGCCCAGCGCGGCCAGGCACAACGCCAGGTAGGCGTAGCGCGTGCGATCGAAGGTTCGCTCGGAGGCAGTTCTGGCCGGTGCCGACGGGTTGAGTCGATCCGACACCGTGAACAGGCGCGCGGTGGTCTCCGTCACTTCGAGGCGGTATCCGAACAGTTCGAGCAAGTCGTCGCGTAGCTCGGTGGCCCATCGGCGCAAGAGCGGCAACGCAATTCGATCCGGATACGTCGAAGTGATCAGGTGATTGGACAGAATCACGCGCGCCGCGCGTTGATACGAATCGAGGGCAAGGGGCGTGATCTCGCGAGCTCTCATCGAACACTGACCTCGATACCGTCGAGGTGCATACGCCCGCGAGCAGTTTTGATGGTGGTTGAACCGTCCGAGGGACTGAGCGTGAGCTTCACCCCGTTCTCGCTACCGGTGGAACTCTTGACGCGTCCCACCACCGGAACGCGTGCGGTCAATGCTGCATTGAGCAGACTCAGCAAAACTTCGGTCTCCTGCTCGTTGAGTTCGCGCTGATAAACACCGTTCGACGCGAGAGATTGCGCGGCGGCGCTGCGGGTACGTTGCGCCGCCAACTGCTCTTCGCGCAGTCGGCGGATGCTGCCATCGTTGCGGGCAACCTTGCTCGGCAACCCGGGTGAGGGCGGCCGGCCGGTTTCGGCGAGCGTCCGCGCGATCTCCACCGGCGGTGCCTCCCACCACGAACGCGAGTGCGAAATGATGTCGGCGTCCGGATGCACCATCGACAGGTGGCGTGGTCGGCCGAGATCGAAGACAGCTTGAAACAGAGCGTGAGCTGCGTCTTCGGACGGGGTGGCGGCAAACCAGCCGGCGAGGTGCCTGAGTTGGCTCTCACGGCTGACGCCGCCGCGACGGGTCTCCGTGACGCGGCGAAGGAGCGCCAGAACCGCGGCAATCGCACTCATCGTGCCTTCACGCAGGCGTTCGGACTCGCTGATCCCCGATTCCGCGGAGACGAACCAGGCGGTCAATCCTCGCCAACGGGCAGCCCAGTCGTCTTCGCGTTCGGCGATCGGGACGAACACCCGCTCGTCACTGGCGGCGGCGAGGCGGATCATGCGATCGACGCCTGTTGATTCGACGTGCTCGATCGCTTCCTTGAGCTTCGGGGCGTAGCGCGCCAGATCGGAGCTGAATTCGCGCATGTGCGTGAGCAGAGCGTCCTTGTGCGTGAGGAAAGCCTGCGGAGTGATCTCCGTGGTCCGAACCAAGTCGCCGAGTGTCAGATAGAAGTGCGCGGCTCGATCGGCCATGTCGGAGAGCGTCGAGTCGAGGCGCTTGAGCTTGCGGAAGATCAGATCGCCGTCGGAGCTTCGGTTGGCTTCCGCGAGTTCGGACATGTCTGCGAGCAGATCCGCAAGAGCGAGACGCGAGAGCGACGCCGAGTCCAGGCGTGCGGCAAGAACGTCCTCGACTGATCGATAGACCTGGTATCCGGCCTGACCGAACTGGTAGACGAAGTGGCGATTACGGTACTCGGCCAGCGTGGCCGCACGGGTGCCGTCGTAGCTGCGCTCGAGGATCTCCCAGACGTGGAGCTGATCCAACAGGGGAGTGACCTCTGCTGCCGACAGATCGGCAGCGGGATCCGACCCGCCGATCTTCTCGAGGATGTGCGCGACGGTTCCGGCATGCAGCAGCACGGTGTAGTTGGCCCGAGCATGGTCGAAGGCACGAAGCACCCAGAGGTATTCGGCCCGTTTTTCCGCGATCGTGAACGAAAACAGCTTCAGTCGATTGGTGTCGGCGTACGCGGCGTAATCGGGCGCACTCGTTTCTTCCACCATGACAGGGTAGGCGAGAGACGCCCCCTCTTTTTCCTACGGGCGATCCGTAGCAGGGGATGCGGCGCGTCGCCACTGTGATTCGTTCTCGATCATCCACGTGAGCAGGTGCTCGGCTGCCGCTTCGTCGGAGTCCGGGCCGACAAGAAGATCAGCGAACGCCTGGCTCGGCGCGACGATGCGGATGCCGTCGCGAGTGAGCAATCGGTCGAACGCGGACGGTGAGAGGGGAGCGGTGATCCACACGTCACCGCCGGATTCCACACGCCGAAGGCCGAGAGCGTCGGCGAACTGGTCGACGTTGTCGGCATGGAAGTGTGCGCGTTGGGTGGGCGCATACCGAGCAAAGGGCGCCGCGGCCACCGAGGCGGTACCGGCATAGATGTGACCGCTGAGCTGACGCAGTTGATCGAAGAGTGCTTCCAAGCCGTCCGGCGCGTGAAAGCCGTGAGGCGTCGGTGCTTTGGCCCCGGCTTCAGCCGCCCATTCACGAAGCATCTTCGGCCAGCGGACGTCGCCGATTCCGCCGCGGGGGAGCCTGGTCACCAGTTCGCGATCCGAGAGTGTCTGAACCACCCGATAGGTTGCTCCCGTCGACGCACCGGCCAGGCGCACCAAGGCAGTGATCGCCAGCGGCGCCGCGAAATCGGCAAGCGCACGCACGACGCGAGCTGACGGATCGCCCGTCAGCTGTCCTGAGGGACGTCCGGGCCCCCGCCACGGATCGGCATCGGCTCCGCGTCCACGAACCCAGACGGCGGGTCGATCAGCGGTCAACGACACGTTGCCCGTGGCATCTGCGTACGAGATCGCGTGGGAATCGAGCTGCCGGCGGACCGGCTCGGACAGATATTTTGCGCACACGAAGCCCGATTGACCGGTGGGGAAGCGATCGGCGATACCGGGAACGTCGCTGCTCAGGACACCGTGAGCGGCGTACACACCGAATTTGGCCACCGCGCCGTCAGGGGAGCGGAGGTCGAGACGGAGCGGCGCCTCGGACAGGTCGGGGGAGCGCTGTGTCGACAAAGACCAGGTAGGAGGCAAATTTTCTTCGATGACGGCAACCGATCGCCGAAAAATGTCGATCGGTCGTTCCGGTTCCGACTCAGATTCGCTCATGTTCCAACGGTATCAATATCTGTCGCCGACGGAAACATATGATTTTCAGAATATGGCTCATCCTGACAATCACAAGGCAACGGCGGTCATTTTCCCCAATCGCCTCACCGTTCGCACAACAAAAATTCCGAAAGCGGCCCAGACCGATCAGCGTTGCTTCGGCATCACCAGGGGAGCGACGACGGCGAGCAGTATCGCGGGGATCAGGAAGCTCGCGGCAGGCGAGGAGTCGTAGATCGGTGTCAGGGCCAGAGGAGCAAGGGCAGCGCCGCCGAAGCGCATCGCTTGGACAACCGACACGGCGCCGCCGCGGTTCGGGCCCTCGGAGCCGAGTACCGCCGCGTTGACGCCTACCAGGACGAACTGGCTCGCGACGCCTGCGACAAACCATGCGATCGCGATCACCGGCACCAAGCCGGCGAGGCCGACGATGGATACCAGAACTGCACCGCCCAGGGCGCCGATCATCACGGAGGAGCGTGCTCCGATGCGATCGATGAGGCTTCCGATGCGCCGGGCCGAGATAATGCCGGCCACACCGAAGACGGTGAGCAGCAGGCCACGGACGGTGGGGGACAGTCCGAACTCGTCTTCGAAGCGGAAGGCAAGCAGGAAGCTCAGCCCACCGAGAGCGCCCCAGCCGAGCAGTGCAGCGATGCCGATCCGGAGCACTTCGGGGCGCAGTGCATCCCGTAGGCGTGCGGGAGTAGTTGCTGTCTGCGCTTCGGACTTCGGGAGTCCGACGGCTCCCAGGACGCCTGCGACCACTGCAATGACGAGAAAGGCCAGACGCCAATCGAATTCGGCCGCGAGGCCGCCGATCAACGGAGCTGACGACTGCCCTGCGGCTTGGAAAGCACCGAAGGCTCCGAGCGCTCGGCCCAGTCGAGCCTGCGGTGTTGCGGCCGCCAACGAAGCAAGCAGTAGCGGTGTGGTGAATGCGTTCGCGGAGCCCTGCAGTACCCGGGCGGCCAGGAAGATCTCGAGAGTGGGGGCGAGGAAGCATGCCAACGACGCGAAAACGTAGACCCCGTACGCGATCCGCACGGTCCGGACTTTGCCCCACCGCGTCCCGAGTGTCCCGGACACCAACATCAGAGCGGCGAAGGGGAGCAGGTACGCGGTGAGCGAGGAGGCGGCCGCCGACGGACCGACCCCGAGATCGTCACCGATCTCGGGGAGGATCGAAGCAACCACACCGCCGCCGAACGGGCCGAGGAACCCGCCGGCGTACAGCGCGATCAGTTGAAGTCGGAGGCGCAGGGGGCGCGGTGTACTTCCGCCTTCTTCCTCTGGAGTGTTCTTGCTCACAGCCCGAAGCTGCCGGGGCCTCGCCGTCTGAGGTAGCGCTCGAATTCCGCGGCGATGGCGTCGCCGTCGATCTTGGAGATCGCTTCGCTGATGTCGGTTTCAGCGTCGCCCCGTTCTTCCAGGGTGCGCACGTATTCGCCGATTTCCTCGTCGTCCGCGGTCATTTCGTTGACCGCTTCCTCCCAGTCTTCCGACTGAGCTGGGAGCTCCCCGAGGGGGACCTCGATGTCGAGAACATCCTCGACGCGTTGAAGGAGGGCCACTGTGGCCTTCGGGTTGGGTGGCTGCGACACGTAGTGCGGAACCGCTGCCCAGAACGAAATAGCGGGTACACCAGCACGAACGCACTCGTCCTGAAGGACTCCGGTTATGCCCGTCGGTCCTTCGTAGCGGGTCTGTTCCAGATTGAACCGGGCGGCGGATTCACTGCTGTACGCGGTGCCTGTGACCGGGACCGGGCGTGTGTGCGGAGTGTCGGCAAGCAGTGCGCCGAGGATGACCACGGTCTTGACGTTCAGTTGGTCGATCAACTCGAGCAGATCCTCGCAGAAGCTGCGCCACCGCATGTTGGGTTCGATCCCGCGCAGCAGGACGATGTCGCTCTCGCTGCCAGGAGGCGAACAGACCGACAAACGTGTTGCCGGCCAGACGATTTCGCGGGTGACTCCGTCGACCTGACGGACCGTGGGACGGTTGACCTGATAGTCGTAGTAGTCCTCGGAATCGAGTTCGGCGAGCGGCTGGGCATCCCAGATCAGCTCGAGATGTTCGACCGCACCACTGGCCGCGTCACCGGCGTCGTTCCAGCCCTCGAAAGCTGCAACGAGGATGGGATCACGTAGGACAGGGATGTCGCCCTCGAGGCGGTCGCTGCTGTCGACGGCAAAGCCGTCAGGACTCTCGAAGGCCGCGGAATCGTCGAAATCGACCGGGCCATCGGGAGTGACGGGGAACTCACTTGGACTCACCCACCCAGCCTACGGCCAGAGCTTGTCGGTGCGCCCACTACTCTGGACGGCATGTCTGCCCCATTTAACTCTGCCCTGCTTGATGCGCTGAAACAGCGCGTTGTCATCGGCGACGGAGCGATGGGCACCATGTTGCAGGCCGCGGACCTCACCCTGGACGACTTCCTCGGCCTCGAGGGGTGCAATGAGATCCTCAACGACACCCGTCCCGACGTGCTCAAAGACATCCACCGTGCGTACTTCGCCGCTGGTGCCGATGCCGTCGAGACCAACACCTTCGGTTGCAACCTGCCCAACCTCGCCGACTACGACATCTCTCACCGGATCCGCGAACTCTCGGAAAAAGGTACTGCTCTCGCCCGCGAAGTAGCGGACGAGATGGGACCCGGCCGTGACGGAATGGCCCGATTCGTACTCGGCTCGATGGGGCCGGGAACCAAGCTTCCCAGTCTCGGACACGCACCGTACGCAGTCCTTCGTGACGCGTACACCGAAGCTGCGCTCGGCATGATCGACGGTGGCGCCGACGCCATCCTCGTCGAAACCTGCCAGGACCTGCTTCAGGTGAAAGCTGCAATCCTCGGCAGTCAGCGTGCGATGGAGCAACTCGGACTGCGGTTGCCGATCATCACGCACGTGACGGTCGAGACAACCGGAACGATGCTCCTCGGCAGTGAGATCGGTGCGGCGCTGACGGCACTCGAGCCGCTCGGTATCGACATGATCGGTCTGAACTGCGCCACCGGGCCGGCCGAGATGAGCGAACACCTCCGACATCTCTCCAAGTACTCGACGCTGCCGGTGTCGGTCATGCCCAATGCCGGCCTGCCGCAACTCGGCCCCAAGGGCGCCGAGTACCCGCTGACCGCCGACGAACTGGCCGAAGCCCTCAGCGGCTTCGTCTCCGAGTTCGGACTCGGTCTCGTCGGTGGCTGCTGCGGTACGACACCCGAGCACATCAGTGCGGTGGCCGAGGCGGTCCGTCAGGTCGAGAAGGCGCAGCGCACTCCGATCCACGAGCCGAGCACCTCTTCGCTGTACTCCGCGGTGCCGTTCGAGCAGGACGCCAGCATCCTGATGATCGGCGAACGCACGAACTCCAACGGCTCCAAGGCTTTCCGCGACGCAATGCTCTCCGCGGACTACCAGAAGTGCCTGGACATCGCCAAGGACCAGACCCGCGACGGCGCCCACATGCTCGACCTCAACGTCGACTACGTGGGCCGTGACGGTGCCGCTGACATGTCAGAGCTGGCAAGCCGCTTGGCGACGTCCTCGACGCTGCCGATCATGCTCGACTCCACCGAGCCTGCTGTTCTGCAGGCCGGTCTCGAGCACCTCGGTGGACGCTGCGCCGTCAACTCCGTCAACTACGAAGACGGCGCCGGCCCGGATTCGCGTTTCCACAAGATCATGACGCTCGTCAAGGAACACGGCGCCGCGGTTGTCGCCCTGACGATCGACGAAGAAGGCCAGGCTCGCACCGCCGAGACCAAGGTTGCCATCGCCAAGCGTCTGATCGAGGACATCAAGGGAAACTGGGGACTCGCCGAGTCCGACATCATCGTCGACGCGTTGACCTTCCCCATCTCGACCGGTCAGGAAGAGGTTCGACGCGACGGCATCGAGACCATCGAAGCCATCCGTCAGCTCAAGGCCGCCTACCCGGAACTGCACTTCACCCTGGGTATCTCGAACATTTCGTTCGGTTTGAACCCGGCCGCACGTCAGGTCCTCAACTCGGTGTTCCTGCACGAGTGCACCGAGGCCGGTCTGGACACGGCGATCGTCCACGCGTCCAAGATTCTGCCGATGGCCCGAATCCCGGACGAGCAGCGTGAAACCGCGCTCGACCTGATCTACGACCGTCGTAGCGAGGGCTACGACCCACTGCAGAAGCTGATGGCTCTCTTCGAGGGCGTTTCCGCTGCGTCGGCGCGCGAGTCCCGTGCACAGGAACTCGCGGGACTTCCGCTGTTCGATCGTCTCGAGCGTCGCATCGTCGACGGTGAGCGCAACGGCCTCGACGACGACCTCACCGAGGCGATGACGATCAAGCCGCCGCTGGCCATCATCAACGAGACTTTGCTGTCCGGCATGAAGACGGTCGGTGAGCTCTTCGGCTCCGGTCAGATGCAGCTGCCGTTCGTGTTGCAGTCGGCCGAGGTCATGAAGGCTGCGGTGGCCTTCCTCGAACCGCACATGGAAGCCACCGACGAGGACGGCAAGGGCCGCATCGTGATCGCGACTGTCAAGGGCGACGTTCACGACATCGGCAAGAACCTGGTCGACATCATCTTGAGCAACAACGGCTACGAGGTTGTCAACATCGGCATCAAGCAGCCGATCGCGACCATCCTCGACGTCGCGTTGGACAAGAAGGCAGACGTCATCGGCATGTCCGGACTGCTCGTGAAGTCCACTGTCGTGATGAAGGAGAACCTGCAGGAACTCAACGCACGCGGTGTCGCCGAGAAGTTCCCGGTTCTGCTCGGCGGTGCGGCGCTGACGCGCTCGTACGTCGAGAACGATCTGCAGGAGGTGTACGAGGGCGACGTCAGCTATGCCCGCGACGCCTTCGAGGGTCTGAACTTGATGGACCAGATCATGACGACCAAGCGTGGCGGCGGCCCGGCGCCGGACAGCCCGGAGGCCATCGCAGCTCGCGAGAAGGCTGCCGAGCGCAAGGCCCGTCATGAGCGTTCCAAGCGCATCGCCGAAAAGCGTAAGGCTGCAGCGGTTCCCGTCATCCTGCCGGAGCGTTCCGACGTTGCCACCGACATTGCGGTTCCGACGCCGCCGTTCTGGGGCTCGCGGATCGTCAAGGGCATCTCTCTGTCCGAGTACTCGGGCCTGCTCGACGAGCGCGCTCTCTTCCTCGGCCAGTGGGGTCTTCGCGGTCAGCGCAAGGGCGACGGTCCGACGTACGAGGAACTGGTCGAGTCGGAAGGCCGTCCGCGGCTTCGATACTGGCTCGATCGCCTGACCTCCGAGGGCATCCTCGCGCACGCCGCTGTTGTGTACGGGTACTTCCCGGCGATCTCGGAGGGCGACGACGTCATCGTGCTCACCGAGCCGAAACCGGATGCACCCGAACGGTTCCGGTTCACTTACCCGCGTCAGCACCGCGACCGATTCTTGTGCATCGCGGACTTCGTCCGCTCGCGCAAGGACGCCGAGGCCACAGGCCAGGTCGACGTGCTTCCGTTCCAGCTGGTGACGATGGGTCAGCCGATCGCGGACTTCGCCAACGAGCTGTTTGCGTCGAACTCGTACCGCGATTACCTCGAGGTGCACGGTATCGGCGTCCAGCTCACGGAATCGTTGGCCGAGTACTGGCATCGACGTGTTCGTGAGGAGTTGGTGCTTCCCGAGGGGCATACCGTCGCGGAGCAGGATCCGACCGAGGTTGCCGGGTACTTCGATCTCGAGTACCGCGGCGCTCGTTACTCGTTCGGATACGGCGCGTGCCCGGACCTCGAGGATCGTGCCAAGTTGGTGGCGTTGCTCGAACCCGAGCGGATCGGCGTCGAATTGTCCGAGGAACTGCAGCTGCATCCCGAGCAGTCCACTGACGCTTTTGTCCTGCACCACCCGGAAGCAAAGTATTTCAATGTCTGAGTTGTTGACCGAGGTATCCGAAACGACCCTCGGTGGAGTCCTGTGGGACATGGACGGCACCCTGCTCGATTCGGAGAAGCTGTGGGACATCGCGCTTCGTGAGTTATCCCTGCGCCTGGGCGGACCGATGACGGAAGCAACACGCATCGCCGTCATCGGTGCGTCGAGCCCGTTCGCCCTGGCGACGGTGTTCGACGCGCTCGGCTTGGAGAAGCATCCCGATGCCATCGCCGAGGCGAAGGACTGGATGTACACCCGCGTCGGCGATCTGTTCGAGGACGGCGTGACCTGGCGACCGGGCGCTCGCGATGCACTGTCGACCGTGCGTGACGGTGGTCTGCGTTCTGCACTGGTCACCAACACCGAGCGAGTTCTGGTCGATCGGGCGCTCGCCATGCTCGGCCGCGAGTTCTTCGACCACTCGGTATGCGGCGACGAGGTCCCCAACGGAAAACCGGCGGCGGATCCGTACCTGCGCGGCGCGCACCTGCTCGGACTCGAGCCGGCGCAGTGCCTCGCGATCGAAGATTCACCGACCGGTACGGCGTCGGCCAGCGCTGCGGGTTGCGCGGTGCTCGTCGTTCCGTGTGAGGTCGACGTCCCGGCCGGTCCTGGCCGCGTGTTCCGAGAGTCCCTGGTGGACTTGTCCATTCACGATCTTCACGACGTTCACTCGAGCGCGGCACGTTAGGCTGGATTTGCTGTGGCTATTCCGAAAATTGTTCTGTTCTACCAGTTCACGCCCTTGGCGGACCCGGAAGCGATCAAGCTGTGGCAGCACAGCCTCGCTGAGTCGAACAACTTGACGGGTCGGATCATCGTCTCGCCTCACGGGATAAATGCGACGGTCGGCGGAGACATCGAGGATGTCAAGCGATACGTCCGAGGTACTCGTGGCTACGGGCCGTTCCGCACCGCTGACATCAAGTGGTCGGACGGACTCGGTGACGATTTCCCTCGCCTGAGCGTCAAGGCTCGCTCGGAGATCGTGACGTTCGGTGCCCCCGACGAGCTGAAAGTCGACGAGAACGGTGTAGTCGGCGGCGGAGTTCACCTGGCACCCAAGGAACTACACGAACTCGTCGACAGTCGCGGTGACGAGGTCGTGTTCTTCGACGGGCGCAATGCGTTCGAAGCCGAGATCGGCCGTTTCCGAGATGCAGTGGTTCCGGACGTGGCCACCACTCGCGAATTCGTCGACGAACTCGACAGCGGCAAGTACGACCATCTCAAGGGCAAAGCCGTGGTCACCTACTGCACCGGAGGAGTGCGCTGCGAGGTCTTGTCTTCACTGATGCGCTCACGTGGCTTCGACGAGGTCTACCAGTTGGACGGCGGAATCGTCCGTTACGGTGAAACTTTCGGCGACCGCGGTCTCTGGGACGGTTCCCTGTACGTGTTCGACAAGCGGATGAACATCGAGTTCTCATCCGAAGCCAAGACGCTCGGCGTCTGTGTCGACTGCGGTACTCCGACGCCGCGGTTCCGCAATCGGATCGACGGTGACGGTCGCACCCTCGAATTGCTCTGCGAAAGTTGTTCACCAGACCTCGAGCAGGACTGAGCAGTGCCCAAGGCTCCGTTGCCGATCCGAAACGGTCTCGGGCCGGATCGGCTGCGGATGCCGGCCGGGTCGTCCGCGCGTACCGTCCTCGAACATCTGATCGCCGAGAATCCGGGGGAGCGGGATCTGTGGGCGGATCTCGTGAACGCCGGGGATGTCGTCGACGAGCACGGGCGGAAGATCACCGGCGAAACGCCCTATCAGCCGACCCGTTTCGTGTACTTCTACCGCGAACCAGCTCCCGAGATTCCGGTCCCGCACGAGATCGAGATCCTGTACCGCGACGACTCGATTCTCGTGATCGACAAACCACACTTCCTGGCGACCATTCCGCGGGGAGCACACATTGTCGAAAGCGCGGTAGTGCGACTGCGTCGCGACCTGGAACTTCCGGATCTTGCGCCAGTTCACCGCCTCGACCGGATGACGGCGGGGGTCATCGTGTTCACCGTGACACCGGACCTACGACGGCCGTACCAGGAACTTTTTGCCGAGCAGCGGATCGTCAAGGAATACGAGGCGATTGCAGGCTTCGATCCGGACCTGACTTTCCCTCGCACGGTGCGCAGTCGCATCAACAAGGTTCACGGCGAGATGACGGCCACCGAGATCGCAGGCGAGCCGAACAGTGAGACCTCGATGGAACTGATCGAGGTGGTCACCGACTCGGCCGGCCGGACACTTGGGCGATACAAGTTGCTCCCACGGACCGGCCGGACCCATCAGCTTCGCCTGCATCTGAACTCGCTCGGTATCCCGATCGTCGGTGACAATTACTACCCCGAGTACCTACCCGCGGTGCCCGGCGACTTCTCCACGCCATTGCGATTGCTGGCAAGGGCACTGGAATACCCAGATCCGATCACCGGGCAGATCCGCAGGTTCGAGAGTTCGCGCAACCTCGACGCAGGGCTGTGAACACCGCTGTTCGTGGGCGTGTGAAAACCGCTTCCGTCCTCGTGAAAGAATGTCTACCCGTGAAGACCTTCGAATCCTTGTTCGCCGAATTGACCGAGCGTGCTGCTACTCGCCCCGAGGGGTCCGGCACTGTCGCCGCCCTCGACGCCGGTGTGCATGCGCAGGGCAAAAAGGTCATCGAGGAAGCCGGTGAAGTGTGGATCGCCGCGGAATACCAGAGCGATGAGCAGCTAGCCGAGGAAATTTCCCAGTTGCTGTACTGGACGCAGGTGTTGATGGTCGGTCGCGGACTGACCCTCGAGGACGTGTACCGACATCTGTGATCGGAGCTGACCAGCGAGATGTTCGCCATCTCGCTGGTCCAGGGCTTCCGATTCACGTCGTCTCACGTCAACCACACCTTCCGAAAGGACATCCACCATGCTGCGCGTAGCAGTTCCCAACAAAGGCTCACTGTCCGAGTCCGCCGCCGAGATTCTCAGTGAGGCCGGCTACCGTCGACGCACCGATTCCCGTGATCTGACGGTCCTCGATCCTGCCAACCAGGTCGAGTTCTTCTTCTTGCGCCCCAAGGACATTGCGATCTACGTCGGCTCCGGTGAACTGGATCTCGGCATCACCGGTCGCGACCTCGCCGGCGACTCGGGAGCTCCCGTGTCCGAGCGTCTGTCGCTGGGCTTCGGCCGTTCGTCGTTCCGCTACGCAGCACCGGCCGGCAAGGATTGGACGGTCGAGGATCTGTCCGGCCTTCGCATTGCGACGTCGTACCCGAACCTCGTCCGTAAGGACCTCACAGATCGCGGACTCGATGCCACCGTCATCCGTCTCGACGGCGCCGTGGAGATTTCGATTCAGCTCGGTGTCGCCGACGCGATCGCCGACGTGGTCGGATCGGGTCGCACTCTCCGTCAACACAACCTCGTGGCATTCGGCGAATCGCTCTGCGATTCCGAGGGTGTGCTGATCGAGCGCACCGGCGCCCCGCAGGACGATCCCGCACGCAACCAGCTCATCGAACGCGTACGCGGAATTGTCTTCGCTCAGCAGAATCTGATGATCGACTACGACTGCCCGCGCACCATTCTCGACGATGCCATCAAGATGACCCCCGGTATGGAGTCGCCGACACTCTCGCCGTTGGCCGATCCCGACTGGGTCGCGGTTCGCGCGATGGTCCCGATCAAGGGACACAACCAGGTGATGGATGCCTTGGCGGAACTCGGTGCCAAGGCCATCCTCGCGTCGAACATTCGCTCGGTACGCGCTTTCTGATCACTGCCTGAACAGATTTACGCGTATTCGCGCCCGTTCCTGAAGTCAGGAACGGGCGCGAATCTGCAAAGTCTGGGCGATACGGCCGACGGCACCCTGCTCGTCGTAGAGCACACCCGCACACATGCCGACGCCGTCCGGACCGGTTGTGGTTTCGGCGGCGACACCGACCCAGTCACCCTCGGGCACGCGGAAGATGTGCACCGTGAGATCGGTATTGAGGAACGTCCAGTGCTCCGGGTCGAGCTTGGCGCCGACGCCGTTGGAGATGTCGGCCACCGCGAACAAGCGCTCGAGGGCAGACATCTTCTCGCCCTCGACCAGCTCGGGCTTGGGGCGTGCCCACACCTTTCCGGTGCCCACGCACCCGATCGGAGCAATCCAGGACCAGTCGAGGGTCTTGAGGTACCCGACGCTCCAGAGACCCTCGAGAACGCCCGGGGTTCCACCGTCGCGGGGTTCGAGCGGGGGATCGACAACGTGGACGACGTCACCGGTATCCACCGTCTCCATCCGCCATGCCGTCCCTCGTGCAACAGCGCGTGCAGATCCGTCGGTGGTGGTCGCCCACAGTTCGGCGACAATCAATTCGATTCGGCGACCGGGTCGTTCGATCCAGGACCGGAGTTCGAGGTCGGCGATCGGAATCGGTCCGAGAATCTCGACGACGACACGCGTCAGACGGGTTTCGTCGCGCGCACCGCACCGCTCGAGGGCTCGTACCAACAGCGCTGACGGGGGAGCGCCGTGCTGCAGCGTCGGGCCCCAGATGCTGACAGTTGCCTGCGTGCTCGCGAACCGCTCGTGCCCTTCCTCCGTCGTTCCGAGGTAGCGGTAATACGAACTGTCCGTCATGTTATGAATTCTCCTTTGCGACAACAGGTTCGGTGCTCGTCAGATCCGGCCAGCCTGGATACGGCGGTGGTGTTCCGCCGAACGAGGGGCACAGTGACTTGTGATCGCACCAGTCGCACAGTTTGCCAGGCTTGGGTCTGAAGTCTCCGGTCGCACCTGCTGCGAGGATCGCCTTCCAAATGGCGGAGAGGGTTCGTTCGAATCTGATCAGCTCGTCGTGGTCCGGGGCGTACGTGAGAATCGAGCCGGAGGCCAAGTAGATCAGGCGCAGTTGCGCGGGAACGATTCCGCGAGTGCGCAGCAGTACGAGCGCGTAGAACTTCATCTGGAAGAGCGCTTTGGACTCGGTGAACTCGCGAGGAGCCTTCCCGGTCTTGTAGTCGACCACCCGCACCTCGCCCGTAGGCGCAACGTCTATCCGGTCGACGAAGCCGCGGAGTCGAACGCCGTTGTCCAATTCGGTCTCGACGTACACCTCGCACGCCTCGGCATCGAATCGAGTGGGATCTTCGAGCGTGTAGTACGTCGCGACGAGCTTGCCGACTTCACCGAGAAACGAATCCAGCTCGTCCTCCGGAATCAGATCGGCCGCCTCGGGAGACTCGGCACTGACACGCTCCCACGCAGGCCGGACGAGTTCAGCTGCGCGATCAGGAACCCGGTGACCGGCCGGGAGTGCAAACAGCGCTTCCATCGCCGCGTGTACGACGGTGCCTTTGACCTGGGCTCTGGTCGGTGTTTCCGGAATTCTGTCGACCGCTCGAAAACGGTAGAGCAGGGGGCATTGTTTGTAGTCACCCGCCCGAGACGGAGAGAGCGCCGGCCGACTACGCGGGCGCTCGTGTGATGTTGCACCCGTTGGAGTGGGGGTTGGCAATTCGACAGAGCTCACACCTGGCAGGCTATGCGGTTGGTCCGACAACTCCGTCGGAGCCGGTGGCGAGGACACCGGAAACAAGCGAACAGGGATCATCTGCGCATGGCGAACGAGCTGCAACCAGAAGAAGTCACGACCGAAATGGATGAGGTTGCGCAGTCCGCTGTCGCCGAGATTCCCGAACAAGAGATTCCAGAAGCTGATCTCACCGCGCCGGGTAAGAGGCCATCGGGACCGTTCCGCGTCGGCGACCGCGTCCAGCTGACCGACGGCAAGGGACGGCATTACACGATCGTCCTCGAGGCGAACCGTGAGTATCACACCCACAAGGGTGGAATCGTTCACAACGACCTGATCGGTGCCGACGAGGGCAGCGTCGTCAAGTCGGTCAACGGAACGCCCTATCTCGCACTGCGCCCACTACTGGTCGACTACGTGCTCTCCATGCCGCGCGGTGCCCAGGTCATCTACCCGAAGGACGCGGCTCAGATCGTCCACGAGGGCGACGTGTTCCCCGGAGCGCGCGTGCTCGAAGCAGGAGCCGGCTCCGGCGCACTGACGTGTTCACTGCTGCGCGCTGTCGGTCCCGAGGGCAAGGTCATCTCCTACGAGGTCCGCGACGATCACGCCGAACACGCGGTTCGCAACGTAGAGACCTTCTTCGGGGAGCGTCCCCCGAACTGGGAACTGACCATCGCCGATCTCGCGGAGTTCGATCCGGAAGCGCACGGCGGCAAGGTCGATCGCGTCGTACTCGACATGCTGGCTCCGTGGGACGTCCTGCCCGCCGTCTCGAAGGCGCTCGTGCCTGGCGGCGTGCTGATCGTCTACGTCGCGACGGTTACTCAGCTCTCGAAGGTCGTCGAGGCGATGCGCGAGCAGGAATGCTGGACCGAGCCCCGGTCGTGGGAATCGATCGTGCGCGGGTGGCACGTCGTCGGTTTGGCAGTGCGCCCCGAACATCGGATGCAGGGCCACACCGCGTTCCTCGTGAGCGCTCGTCGTCTGGCCGAAGGAACTGTCACCCCGAAACCCCAGCGGCGCGCGGGCAAGGGTTCGAATACCGCAGCCAAGTAGTCACAGGAAAACAAGAAGAGCGGCGATCCGGTATCCGGATCGCCGCTCTTTCTGTTGCCTGAAACCTATGCGGTGCAGGAAGCGCGGCCCATTTCCAGGAGCACGCAAGCCGAGGTGTCGGACAGCTTCCAGGAGCCGTCTTCGAGCTCCCAGGTCCAGGGCATTGCCGGAGCAGCGCCATGAGGGCTGACGACGGCGACGTCGGCGGTTGCGGTCTGACCGTCCACCTTGACGTTGTCCACGGTGAACGTGATCGCGTAGGCCGGGTTACCGCCCAGCGCAGCACTCATCGTCTCGATGTTGGCCTGACGCTTCGTTCCGTCGACCACCAGAGCGGTCTTCTCCTCGATCGGCTTCGCCGGATCGATCAGAGCGACGAGCGAAGCGTTGAGCTCGTCGGCCGTCGGAGCCGCTGCGGCAGCCGCGGCTGACGTCGTGGCGGAAGCCGAGGCCTTGGCCGTGGTGCTCGAGACGGCGGCGGACGTCGAGCTGGCAGCCGTCGAATCCTTGTTGTCGTCCGAGCTGCATGCACCCATGGTCAGGACAGCAGCGACGGCACAAGCGCTGATGAGAGTCTTGCGGATGATCACAGCGTTACCTTTCGTTGTAAAGAGAGACAGGCGCTGTCTCCATCTTGTAGGCAAGGCTAACATGACCAAAATCTGGCTCGAGACCAGTCGGCACGGCCCCCGCGCGGGTGTGAATTCGCACTCGCGCACCGTGTCTGGCGACAGTTGGGGCCTTATGCCGGTAGCGTTGATGGATCGCACTGGGAGGAGACGCACATGAGCTCGACAGAGAACCCGGATTCGGTTGCGGCAGCAGAAGAACTCCACGCGCTACGAGTGGAAGCACAGGTACTGCGCCGACAACTCGCACAATCGCCGGAGCAGGTGCGTGAGCTGGAGTCGAAGGTGGACTCGCTGTCCATCCGAAACAGCAAGCTGATGGACACTCTCAAGGAGGCCCGTCAGCAGCTCATCGCACTTCGTGAAGAAGTCGACAGACTCGGTCAGCCGCCGAGCGGTTACGGAGTCCTTCTCTCGGTACACGAGGACAAGACCGTCGATGTGTTCACGTCCGGTCGCAAGATGCGATTGACGTGCTCACCGAACATCGACACGGACACACTTGCCCTCGGACAGACGGTTCGCCTCAACGAGGCACTCACCATCGTCGAGGCAGGCACCTACGAGCAGGTCGGCGAGATCAGCACGCTCCGTGAGGTACTCGACGACGGACTGCGCGCGCTGGTGGTCGGGCATGCCGACGAGGAGCGCATCGTCTGGCTCGCAGCACCGTTGGCGGCTGTCTTCGCCGACCCCGAAGCCGACATCATCGCGTACGACGCCGATTCTCCGACCAGAAAACTGCGTCCCGGTGACTCGTTGCTCGTCGACACCAAGGCCGGATACGCCTTCGAGCGCATCCCGAAGGCCGAGGTCGAGGATCTGGTTCTCGAGGAAGTTCCGGACGTTCACTACGACGACATCGGTGGTCTCGGTCGTCAGATCGAGCAGATCCGTGACGCCGTCGAGCTTCCGTTCCTGCACAAGGACCTGTTCCACGAGTACTCGCTGCGACCGCCGAAGGGTGTACTGCTCTACGGTCCGCCCGGTTGCGGTAAGACGCTCATCGCCAAGGCCGTCGCCAACTCGTTGGCCAAGAAGATCGCCGAAGCCCGGGGCCAGGACAGCAAGGACGCCAAGTCCTACTTCCTGAACATCAAAGGCCCGGAACTTCTGAACAAGTTCGTCGGCGAAACCGAGCGTCACATTCGGATGATCTTCCAGCGAGCTCGCGAGAAGGCGTCCGAGGGCACTCCGGTGATCGTCTTCTTCGACGAGATGGACTCGATCTTCCGCACCCGTGGTTCGGGAGTCTCCTCCGACGTGGAGACCACGGTCGTTCCACAGCTGCTCAGCGAGATCGACGGCGTGGAAGGGCTCGAGAACGTCATCGTCATCGGTGCGTCCAACCGTGAGGACATGATCGACCCGGCCATCCTGCGTCCGGGCCGACTGGACGTGAAGATCAAGATCGAGCGTCCCGACGCGGAATCTGCTCAGGACATCTTCTCGAAGTACCTGGTGGACGGTCTGCCGATCAATGCGGACGACCTCGCCGAGTTCGGTGGAGATCGCACTGCATGCTTGAAGGCGATGATCGTTCGCGTCGTCGATCGCATGTACGCGGAGAGCGAAGAGAATCGTTTCCTCGAGGTCACGTATGCAAACGGTGACAAGGAAGTTCTGTTCTTCAAGGACTTCAACTCGGGTGCGATGATCCAGAACATCGTCGACCGTGCCAAGAAGTACGCGATCAAGTCGGTGCTCGACACCGGTGCTCCGGGCTTGCGTGTACAGCACCTCTTCGATTCCATCGTCGACGAGTTCGCCGAGAACGAGGATCTGCCCAACACCACCAATCCTGATGACTGGGCACGTATTTCGGGCAAGAAGGGGGAGCGGATCGTCTACATCCGCACTCTCGTCACGGGCAAGAACGCCAGTGCCAGCCGCGCGATCGACACGGAGTCGAACACGGGTCAGTATCTGTAGCGAAACGAACACCGATCGGGCCGGCCACTCTTCGAGAGTCGTCGGCCCGATCGATGTGTCGCTGCTGTTCCCTTCGCTGCGATTGGACCGGTCGGTCGCGCTGGTTTAGAGTCCCGCCGTGCAGATACATCTTCGACACAATCCGTCGTCCACCGTCGCTCGCTGCTACCTCGCGCCCGGGGAACCGCTGCGCGTGGAGAGCGGGGCAATGCTCGCGCATTCCGCCGGCGTAGTTCTCGAAGCGAAGGCGCAGGGCGGCGTCCTGCAAGGCCTCAAGCGGTCGATGCTCAGTGGAGAATCGTTTTTCGTCACGACGTATACCGCTCCGCCACAGGGTGGTTGGGTCGATGTGACGGGCGTTCTTCCCGGCGATCTGATCCCGCTCACCATCACGTCCGATCGCCCGTTCTTCCTCAACCGTGGAACCTGGTTGGCCAACTCCTACGGCGTGACGGTCGAGTCCAAGTGGGGAGGCATGTCCAACCTCTTCGGCGGTGAGGGCGGATTCGGTCTGCGGGCAAGTGGCGACGGTGAGGTAGTCCTGGCCGTCTACGGCGCGATCGACGTCATCGACTTGCAGCCGGGCGAGACGATCACGATCGACACCGGTCACGTGGTCGCCTACGACCTCGGGATGACCTTCAACATGCGACGCGCCGTTCAGGGGCGCACCATTCAGTCCATGAAGTCCGGCGAAGGATTTGTCTTCGACTTCACCGGCCCCGGACGCGTTCTCGCGCAGACCCGCAACCCCAGTGCGTTTGCGGCGTGGCTCTCGGCGATCACCCCGGGCTGATCACAGTCCCAGCGGTGTTGAGCTCCAGCGGTGTTCAGCTCCAGCAATAGTCGGCCAGCAGAGCGCGTGAGTCCGGAACGAACAGCCACGACGGGTCCTGCAGGTGGGCGCCGAGTTCTTTCGGCGTCCACCACCAACCTTCGGCGATTTCGCTGGGTTGATGTGCCATCGGGCCGTCGTACCTGAGTTCGAACGCAAACAGGTGACAGCGCAGCGGAGAGTTGTTCCACTCGCCGTCCCAGGATTTTCGAGCGATCTCCGTCAGTTGGAGCGGCTGATCTGCCGTTCCGAAGATGCCGAGTTCTTCACCAACTTCACGGATCGCAGTTTCCTGCGGCGTCTCACCTGGATCCACGACACCCCCGGCAAGACAGTCGTGATAGCCCCCGAACACCGCTTTCGTGTCGGTTCGGCGATGGACGTAGATGTGCGAGCCGTCCTCGGTGCGAACGAGGACTCCTGCGCTCGCGTGCCAGAGCCCACCCGAGTAGACGACGGAGCGTGAAGCGCGGCCGACCGGATTACCCGTCCGGTCGTACACGGCGACTACCTCGTCCGCGGGATTCAGGTCTGCGGTGAGAGGTTGGTGCATTCCTCCAACTGTGCCACGCCTGTCGGCACCGCGCCGCAATCACATAGGCTCTTGTGTCATGCAGCGGATCATCGGTGTCGAGGTCGAATACGGAATATCTTCACCCAGTGAGCCGTCGGCGAATCCGATTCTCACTTCAACCCAGGCGGTGCTTGCCTACGCCGCCGCAGCGGGCGTGCCACGGGCCAAGCGCACACGCTGGGACTACGAGGTCGAATCTCCGCTTCGTGACGCCCGAGGCTTCGATCTGGGGAGAATGAGCGGTCCCGCACCGGTGATCGACGCGGACGAGATCGGCGCCGCGAACATGATTCTCACCAACGGGGCACGGTTGTACGTCGACCATGCCCATCCGGAGTACTCGGCCCCCGAGGTCGCCGACCCGCTCGATGCCGTGATCTGGGACAAGGCCGGCGAACGTGTCATGGAAGCGGCTGCGCGGCACGCGTCCAGTGTGCCGGGCGCACCACGGCTGCAGTTGTACAAGAACAACGTCGACGGCAAGGGTGCGTCGTACGGCACGCACGAGAACTACCTCTGCTCGCGTGACACCCCGTTCGCCTCGATCGTGACCGGCTTGACGCCGTTCTTCGCGTCACGGCAGGTGATCTGCGGTTCCGGTCGTGTGGGTCTCGGTCAGTCCGGCGACGAGGCCGGATTCCAGCTTTCGCAGCGATCCGACTACATCGAGGTCGAAGTAGGCCTCGAGACCACGCTCAAGCGCGGAATCATCAACACCCGCGACGAACCGCACGCGGATGCGGACAAGTATCGCCGTCTGCACGTCATCATCGGTGATGCGAACCTCGCGGAGATGTCGACGTACCTCAAGGTGGGAACAACCGCGCTGGTACTCGACCTGATCGAGGCAGGTGTCGACCTCACCGATCTGCAACTGGCACGTCCGGTCACTGCTGTCCACCACATCAGCCACGACCCGACTCTGCGCAAGACCGTCGCGCTGGCCGACGGACGTGAACTGACAGGGCTTGCGCTGCAACGTATTTACCTCGAACGTGTCTCGAAGTTCCTCGATCGTGAGACCGATCGTGATCCGCGAGCGGACGATATCGTCGCCAAGTGGGCGATGGTTCTCGATCTCCTCGAACGCGATCCCATGGAGTGCGCGAACATCCTCGACTGGCCGGCCAAACTGCGTCTGCTCGAAGGTTTCCGCAATCGTGAGGGACTCGCGTGGTCGGCGCCGCGATTGCATCTGGTGGATCTGCAGTATTCCGACGTACGGCTCGACAAGGGGCTGTACAACCGCCTGGTTGCTCGCGGCTCCATGGAGCGGCTGGTCACCGAACAGCAGGTTCTCGACGCGGTCATGAACCCTCCCACCGACACTCGCGCATACTTTCGCGGCGAGTGCCTGCGTCGGTTCGGTGCCGATATCGCGGCTGCGAGCTGGGATTCGGTCATCTTCGATCTCGGGGGCGAGTCGTTGATCCGGATCCCCACGCTCGAGCCGCTTCGAGGCACCAAAGCGCACGTCGGAGCGTTGCTCGACTCCGTCGACAGCGCCGCAGAATTGGTAGATCAGCTCACTCACTGAAATCAGCCGATGCGGCTCGCCGTCGCGTCTCTCCACACCTGACGGTGCCGCTCGGTAGGGTGAAGGTCCGAGCGGGATCAGTTACCGACTCTGCTGGGCCGAACAGGATGCTCGCGAGAGCTCCCTTCACACAAGGAGGTCGACGGCGATGGCTCAAGAACAGACGCAGCGTGCCGGTGGCGGCGAAGACGACGAAACCACTGGTGGCGACGGAAGTGCCGGCCAGGAACGTCGCGAGAAGCTGGCTGCAGAAACCGACGACCTGCTCGACGAGATCGACGACGTGTTGGAAGAGAACGCCGAGGACTTCGTCCGCGCCTATGTCCAGAAGGGCGGCCAGTGACGGTGGATCGCGCGCCCCGGATCACAGACGGGGACACACGCTTGAGCTTCGGCTCGAATCTGTCGTCATTCTCGGAATACCTTCGGGTGCATGCACCCGAGCATCTTCCGCAGAACCGCTTCGCCGACACAGGAGGTGTTGTCATGGGCGGGGGAGACGTAGCGCCGCACGGCACCACCATCGTCGCGATCAGCTATGCGGGTGGTGTTCTGCTCGCTGGTGATCGCCGAGCGACGATGGGCAACCTCATCGCCAGCCGTGACGTGCAGAAGGTGTACGTCACCGACGATTACTCGGCTGCGGGTATCGCCGGAACGGCCGGGATCGCAATCGAACTGGTTCGGCTTTTCGCGGTCGAACTCGAACATTACGAGAAGATCGAAGGCGTCCCTCTCACCTTCGACGGTAAGGCCAATCGACTTTCGTCGATGGTTCGAGGAAATCTCGGAGCGGCGATGCAGGGATTGGCGGTCGTGCCGCTGCTGGTGGGTTACGACTTGGACGCGGTCGATCCGTCAACGGCCGGGCGGATCGTCTCCTACGACGTCGTCGGTGGGCGATACGAGGAGCGCGCGGGGTATCACGCAGTCGGGTCGGGTTCGCTGTTCGCTAAATCGGCGCTCAAGAAGCTGTATTCCCCGGGAATCGACGAGGCCACTGCGCTTCGGTTCGCAGTCGAAGCGCTGTACGACGCAGCAGATGACGATTCGGCTACCGGTGGTCCCGATCTGACACGCGGGATCTATCCGACAGCGGTCACCATCACCTCGGCCGGCGCGGTGGAGTTGTCGACGACGCGGGCTGCCGAGATTGCCAGGGAGATCGTCGCGGCTCGCACTGCGACCGCGAGTCCGGAAGGGGAGTCTGCGCTATGACGATGCCGTACTACGCATCAGCCGAACAGATCATGCGCGAT
Organism: Rhodococcus sp. IEGM 1409; assembly: GCF_030056735.1. GTDB lineage: Bacteria > Actinomycetota > Actinomycetes > Mycobacteriales > Mycobacteriaceae > Rhodococcus_F. The sequence goes on along the minus strand of NZ_JASHKN010000004.1, from coordinate 401,102 downwards.
CGTTCGGAATTGGCGCGCAAAGGAATTGCCCGCGGACGCAGCGTCGTCGTTCTCACCTACCGCGACGGAGTTCTCTTTGTCGCGGAGAATCCGTCGCGGGCGCTGCACAAGGTCAGCGAACTGTACGACCGTCTCGGTTTTGCTGCAGTAGGCAAGTACAACGAGTTCGAGAATCTGCGCCGCGCGGGCATCGTGCACGCGGACATGCGCGGGTACTCGTACGACCGTCGGGATGTCACGGGGCGTTCCCTCGCCAATGCGTACGCGCAGACCTTGGGAACGATCTTCACCGAGCAGCCCAAGCCGTACGAGGTCGAGATCTGCGTTGCCGAGATCGGCCGCTTCGGAAGCAGTACGTCGGCTCAGCTCTACCGGATCACGTACGACGGTTCCATCGCGGACGAGCAGGAATTTGTGGTCATGGGCGGTACAACCGAACCGATCGTGACGGCGATGCGCGAGTCGTACCAGCGAGACCTCGACCTCGAATCCGCAGTGCGGATCGCGGTAGGGGCGCTTCAAAAGGGTGGCCCGGCACCGGCCGGAACCACTGAGGCGGAACCGCGAACACTCGATGTGAGTGCGCTCGAGGTTGCCGTCCTCGACAGCAACCGTCCACGCCGCGCGTTCAAACGAATCGCCGGAACGGCATTGGAAGAGATGCTTCCAGCTCCGGCAGCGACTGAGGATGCGCCGCCGGCAAACGGCGACGCACCCTCGTAGTTACTGCGTAGGTCTGGGAGTTATTGCGTGATTCTGTAGACGGCCACCGCGCCCGGTTCGGTGTCGAAATCGAACCGGCGCGCGTCCGCCACCACCTCACCGTCGGTGGCGATGGCTACCGGTGAATCGGCCACTCGCACCGACATCGACGACACGAGTTCGCGAACGTAGACCCTCGAGCTGCCCAATGTTCCTGTGGCAGCCGCAAACAGAAGACGTGAGCGCGAGAACTTCTTGTCCGCGCGCAGGTAACGGACGTCGAGTAGTCCACGGTTCATCTCCGGACGCGACATCGGCACCTGATCAGCGGGGGAGTATCGCCCGTTTCCGACGAACAGCATCCAGATGGTGCTCCGCTTCCCGTCGATGGTGACAGTCATCGGCTCCGCCGCCGCGAGAACACGGATCATTGCGGCGCCCGCGGCCGGCCATTTACCGAATCGCGGCTCCCACTTCTCCCGCAGCCGCACGGCGTCCGGGTATCCGCCCAGGCTGGCGGTGTTGAGAAACCGTGCAGTCACTCCGGAATCCGTGCGCACCACCGCGTGGTCGACAAATGCCGCCTGACCGGACTCGACTGCCTGTGCGGTCTCCTCGACGTTCACGGCACCGACGTCACGGGCGAAGTGGTTCAATGTTCCGCCGGGAAAAACCGCAAGTGGTAGCTCGTGCTTTGTTGCCGCAGTCGCGACTGTGACCACTGTTCCGTCGCCCCCGCATACTCCCAACGCTTTCGGCGAGAGTTCGGGGATCTTGGCATCGATCTGCATGTCGAAGTCGATGTCCGCGTCGAACTCGTAGACGATCGCTTCCGGTAGTAATTCTCGAATCGATTCCACGATCCCGTCGTCCTCGGATCCCGAACCCGGATTGGTGAAGACCAGCAAGCCTTCTCCGCGCGGGAGCGCGGGAACCACGCACTCGGGTCCGAGTTCGGCCGGTTCTTCGTCGCGCACCGCCCACCAGCGCCGCGTGCCGGCGGCAATAGCGCCGCCAACCGCGAGGCCGGCGAACACGTCGGACGGCCAGTGCACTCCGTTGTGAACGCGTGAGTACGCGACCGCTGCGGCCAGTGGTGAGAGGGCCGCGCCTGCCGCCGGGGATTCCATGGCCACTGCCGCGGTGAATGCCGCCGCTGATGACGAGTGACCAGAGGGGAACGAGGACGACGTCGGAATGTCGACTCCTCGCTTCGGGCTCAGCCAGACACGCGCCGGTGGGCGCCGCCGGGGAAACAGGGGCTTGAGTATGCCGTTGGCCAGCGCGCTCGAACCGGCAAGTGCGAGCATCCCACGTGCCGCTGCCCTCCTGGGGCGGCCACCGATCATCGCGAGCAAGGCGGCGACAACCATCCACAAAACGCCGTGATCGGCCGCTCTGGAGAGAAACCGCATGGTCGGGTCGAGCACGGAAGGGCGCAGTGCTCCAGTACTTTCCATGACTTTGACGTCGCTTCGGACAACTTTTCGGCGAATAAGGCTCACACCGTCACAGTATGCCGCCGCCCGACGTTGTCGAGTCGTGACGTACGACGCGATCGAAGTACACGGGTGAACCTCGCATTCTGGTTGTACTGTCGAAGTGTGCAGAGACGAATCATGGGTATCGAGACGGAATTCGGCGTTACCTGCACCTTTCACGGGCACAGGCGACTGAGCCCCGACGAGGTTGCTCGTTACCTCTTCCGTCGTGTCGTGTCGTGGGGTCGCAGCTCCAACGTCTTCCTCCGCAACGGAGCCCGCTTGTACCTGGATGTGGGTTCGCACCCGGAGTACGCGACGGCAGAGTGCGACAGCCTCATCCAGTTGGTCAATCACGACCGAGCCGGTGAGCGTGTGCTCGAAGAACTGCTGATCGACGCCGAGGCGAGACTCGCCGAGGAGGGGATCGGTGGCGACATCTACCTCTTCAAGAACAACACCGACTCGGCCGGAAACTCGTACGGATGCCACGAGAACTTTCTCGTCGCGCGCGCCGGTGAGTTCTCCCGGATTTCGGATGTCTTGTTGCCGTTCCTCGTCACGCGCCAGTTGATCTGCGGCGCCGGCAAGGTGCTGCAGACACCGAAGGCTGCGACGTTCTGCCTCTCACAGCGTGCGGAACACATCTGGGAAGGCGTCTCGTCGGCGACCACTCGTTCGCGTCCGATCATCAACACCCGCGACGAACCGCACGCGGACGCCGAGAAGTACCGCCGTCTGCACGTGATCGTCGGCGATTCGAACATGGCCGAAACGACGACGATGCTCAAGGTCGGTTCTGCAGCACTCGTGCTCGAAATGATCGAGGCCGGAGTTTCGTTCCGCGATTTCGCCCTGGACAATCCGATTCGTGCCATTCGCGAGGTCAGCCACGACGTGACCGGCAAGAAGCCTGTCCGGCTGGCCGGTGGACGTCAGGCCAGTGCTCTCGATATTCAGCGCGAGTACCACTCCAAGGCAGTCGAACATCTGCGTAACCGCGAACCAGACCCACAGGTCGAGCAGGTTGTCGATCTCTGGGGTCGTACCCTCGATGCCGTCGAGGCTCAGGATTTCGCGAAGGTCGACACGGAGATCGACTGGGTCATCAAGCGCAAGCTGTTCCAGCGCTACCAGGACCGTCACGGCTTCGATCTGTCCGATCCCAAGATCGCGCAGCTCGACTTGGCCTACCACGACATCAAACGTGGCCGCGGCGTCTTCGACGTGCTGCAGCGCAAAGGCTTGGTCAAGCGGGTCACCGAGGACGAGACGATCGACGAAGCCGTCGAGAATCCGCCGCAGACCACCCGCGCCAAGCTGCGGGGCGATTTCATCACCGCAGCCCAGGCCGCCGGCCGGGACTTCACGGTCGACTGGGTTCACCTCAAGCTCAACGATCAGGCGCAAAGAACTGTGCTCTGCAAGGACCCGTTCCGTTCTGTCGATGAGCGTGTGGAGCGTTTGATCGCTTCGATGTAGGTCACCGATTTTCACGATGTACAAGACGGCAGGTCTGTTTTACGGCGACGCGCCGGGCACGAAAGTGTCCGGCGCGCGTTCGGTTATCGGATAGCCACTAGGATTTCGGCGTGGCGACATCAAAAATCGAGCGGTTGATGAACCTGGTGATCGCATTGCTGTCCACCAGACAGTTCCTCACGGCGGAGAAAATCCGCGACAGTGTGGCCGGGTACAACGATTCCGCGAATTACGAAGCGTTCAGCCGCATGTTCGAGCGCGACAAGAACGAACTTCGTGACCTGGGTGTCCCGTTGGAAACCGGTCTGGCAGGACGGTTCTCGACGGTCGAGGGGTACCGGATCAATCGCAATGCCTACGAGCTTCCGGACGTGGATCTCACCAGCGAGGAATCTGCTGCCGTCGCCGTCGCGGTGCAGTTGTGGGAATCTCCGGAACTTATTTCGGCAGCCCAGAGCGCGCTCCTCAAACTCCGAGCGGCCGGCGTGCAGGTCGACGCAGAAGTCAGTGCCGCACCGGTTACTGCGATTCCCGCACGCACCCGCGGCTCGGAGCCCGCCCTCGGAAAGCTGCTTGCAGCGGTCGACGCCGGCCGAGCAGTTCATTTTCAGCACCGCGGGGCATTGAACGAACCGTTCACCGAACGCACCGTCGAACCGTGGGGCGTCGTCACGCACAACGGCAAGTGGTACCTGGTCGGGCACGACGTCGATCGTGATGCGGTGAGAACCTTCCGGCTCTCCCGGATCGGTGACGACGTCAGGGAGTTCGGGCCCGCCGGATCGGTCCACAAACCCGAGGGTGTCGATCTTCGCGAGGTCGTCGATCGGGTGACCGGGTCGGGCGTGGTGACCGGGACCGCTACGGTGTGGGTCGCAGACGGTCGCGCACACGAGCTTCGCCGGCTTGCGACGTCGGCGTCCGATCGGCGGTTGACCGATCGCGACGGCAGCGTGCTGTCCATCCCCGTCCGATCCTGGGAGTGGACCGCTCGGTTGATCGCCGGACACGGGGTGGATGCACTGGTGTTGGACCCACCGGATTTGCGTGCGGAGGTCGTCGCGAAGCTGCGCGCCGCGGCGCGCCCTATCACCGGCAATGACGGACAGGGGGAGAACTGATGAGCAATCGACTGTCATCTCGGTTGGCGCGGCTGCTCAACCTCGTGCCGTACTTCATCGCGAATCCGGGCATCAGTCCCGCCGAGGCCGCCGAGGAACTCGGTGTCAGCACCACTCAACTGATGACCGACCTCAATCAGCTGTGGGTCTGTGGACTGCCCGGGTACGGTCCGGGCGATCTCATCGACCTGTCCTTCTCCGAAGAAAGCATCGAGGTCACGTTCTCGGCCGGGATCGATCGTCCGTTGCGGCTCACCTCCACGGAGGCGACGGCGTTGCTGATTGCTCTACGGTCGTTGGTCGAAATGCCGGGCATGGTTGATCCGTCTTCGGCACAGCGCGCTATCGCGAAGATCGAGGACGCAGCAGGCTCGGCCGCGGCGCGAGCCGTCGGCCAAGATCGCAGTACTTCGCCGGCTCCGGATATCGCCGAAGACCCGATCGCCGCGACGGTCAGAGCCGCGCTCGCAGACAAGACCGCCCTCCGACTGACGTATTACTCGGCCTCGCGAGACGCGGTCTCCGAGCGCATCGTCGATCCCGTTCGCATCGTGTTGGTCGACAACTACAGCTACCTCCAGGCCTGGTGTCGCCAAGCCGAGGGTGTGCGGTTGTTCAGATTCGATCGGATCGACGCCGCCGTCCAACTCGACGAACCTGCCGATCCTCCGCCACAAGCCCTCGAGGAGGACTCGAATCTCGAGTTGTTCAGCGGCGACGGTTCCCTTCCGGAAGCACGGTTGTTCATCACCAAAGAGTGGGTGTGGATGCTCGACTACTACCCGATGGACGTCGTGCACGTGAACGACGACGGCTCAGTCGAGGCGACGATGAGTTTCGGAACTCTCGAGTGGATGGCAAGGCTGGTCCTCGGGTTCGGTGAGGGTGTTCGCGTCCTGCATCCGCCGGAATTGGTTTCCGAAGTCCATGATCGGGCCGTTGCGGCACTCGACGCGTACGACGTAATCGGTTCGTAAAACTTCGGGAAACTTCACCTTCAGTGAGTTCGCAGGAAACAAACAGGTAAAAGGTAGCTGAAGTAAGTGCTTTGACACCTCCGAGTGCCTGTTGTGTCCGGTAGCATCGAGGAATCTGATCATGGGAGGTCGTTATGGGTGCAATGCAGCCGATGCATTGGCTGATTGTCGCTGTTGTCGTCGTAATTCTGTTCGGGTCGAAGAAGCTTCCCGATGCAGCACGCGGTTTGGGTCGTTCCCTCCGCATCTTCAAGAGCGAAGTCAAGGAAATGCAGAACGACGATGCGGCGCCCGCAAGCGCGCCGGTCGCACAGCCTGCTCCGGCACAGTTGCCGACGGCCAACACCGCGGTGGTCGCAAACGGTGCAGCAGCCCCTGTTGCGCAGCCGACCGAAGTCAAGCCGCTCTAGTACACACTGCGTTCCAGCCGGGGTGAAATATTCGTTCACCCCGGTTCTCTGCTGACCAAGACCAGGATGCACAGTGCGTATTCCGTTAGACCCGCGTAACCGCAAGCGGAAGGTCAATCCAGACGGCACCATGTCGTTGGTCGACCACCTGTACGAATTGCGGACTCGTTTGTTGTTCGCATTCCTCGGCGTGATCATCACCACGGCGTTCGGCTTCTTCTGGTATTCACATTCGATACTCGGTTTCGAGAGCCTGGGCGATCTGCTTCGCGGACCGTATTGCGAGCTTCCGTCCGAGAGCCGCGCCAACCTCAGCACCGACGACGCGTGCCGATTGCTCGCGACCGGACCGTTCGAGCAGTTCATGCTGCGATTCAAAGTGGCGCTCACCGCCGGCATCGTCCTTGCCTGCCCTGTGTGGCTGTACCAATTGTGGGCCTTCATCACCCCGGGCCTTTATGCAAAGGAACGTCGATACGCGGTCGGATTCGTCACCGCGGGTGCCGCCCTGTTCATTCTCGGCGCGATTCTGGCGTACCTCGTCGTGGCAAAGGCTTTGCACTTCCTCCTGACCATCGGCGACAACGTCCAGATCACCGCGCTCAGCGGTTCGGAGTACTTCGGCTTCATCATCAATTTGCTGCTCATCTTCGGTGTCAGCTTCGAGATTCCGTTGCTCGTGGTCGTGCTGAACTTCGCCGGCATTCTGACGTACGAGCGTTTGAAGGCCTGGCGTCGAGGATTGATTTTCGGGCTGTTCGTTTTTGCCGCAGTTGCCACGCCGGGTTCGGATCCGTTCTCGATGCTGGCGCTCGCATTGGCCCTGACGCTTCTCTTCGAGGTCGCGGTCCAGATCGCTCGCCTCAACGACAGACGTAAGGCCAAGCGAGCCGGTGAAGACTGGGGCGCAATCTCCGACGAGGAAGCTTCCTCCATCTCGGCTCCGTCCGATCTGAACGAGGCTTTCGACAATCCGACCAAACCCAAGGCCGAATCGAGTGGATTGTTCGGACGTAAGTCCAAGCCCAAGGCTCCGGCCGCGAAGAAATCCGATGCCGGCGGCGGCAATGCACCCGGCCAGGATTTCACTGACACTCTCTGAGCGCCGTGCCACCACGTCGGCGGCGTGTGAAACCCTGACGAGGTGGTTATGAACAAGAGCGAACTGAGCACATTTGCGTCCAGCCTGAAGTTCGAACTCGATCCATTCCAGGTGAAGGCATGCGTTGCGCTCGAAGCGGGCCACGGAGTCCTTGTCTGCGCACCAACCGGCGCAGGCAAGACCGTGGTCGGCGAGTTCGCTGTCCACCTGGCTCTCGCGGCCGGCCGCAAGTGTTTCTACACGACGCCGATCAAGGCATTGAGCAATCAGAAGTACGCAGAACTCGTCGAGCGCTACGGCCCGAGCGAGGTCGGGCTACTGACGGGTGATTCGAGCATCAATTCGGACGCGCCGGTGGTCGTGATGACCACCGAAGTCCTGCGGAACATGCTCTACGCCAACTCCGAGGCACTGCGCGGGCTTTCGCACGTCGTCATGGACGAAGTGCATTACCTGGCCGACCGGTTCCGCGGGGCGGTGTGGGAGGAAGTGATCCTGCACCTGTCCGAGGATGTTCGCCTGGTGAGCTTGTCGGCGACCGTGAGCAACGCCGAAGAGTTCGGTGGCTGGATGGAAACCGTCCGCGGCGACACCACCGTGGTCGTGGACGAGACGCGGCCGATCCCGCTGTGGCAGCACATCATGGTCGGTCGACGGATCTTCGATCTCTTCGACAGTCGTAGTCATCCTTCGGCTGGGCCGAAGACCGTACTCGTCGACCAGGATCTGGTTCGCCACGTCAAGCAGCGTCAGGCTCTCGAACGCGTCGAGAGCTGGCAGCCGCGTGGCCGCGGACGGCGTGGCAGCTACCAGAGTTCCAACGATTTCCGACCCTTGCCGCGACCTGACGTCATCGCTCAGCTCGATCAGTCCGGGCTGCTCCCGGCGATCACCTTCATCTTCAGCCGCGCCGGTTGTGATGCGGCACTTGCACAGTGCCTGCGGTCCAGACTCGACCTGACTTCTCCGGAGCAGGTTCGCGATATCGACACCATCATCGAGAAGCACACCGGGGAACTACCCGAGGAAGATCTCGAAGTCCTCGGATATCGGGACTGGTGCAAGGCACTGCGACGCGGACTGGCGTCCCACCACGCGGGCATGCTGCCGGCATTCCGGCAGACAGTCGAGGAACTGTTCGTCAAAGGTCTCGTGCGAGCGGTCTTCGCGACCGAGACATTGGCCCTCGGTATCAACATGCCGGCACGCACGGTGGTGCTCGAACGACTGGTCAAATACAACGGTGAGTCGCATGCCGAACTGACACCGGGGGAGTACACGCAGCTGACCGGCCGGGCCGGCCGACGCGGTATCGACGTCGAAGGACACGCGGTGGTCCTGTGGCAGCCCGGGGTCGAGCCGACGGATGTCGCCGGCTTGGCGTCGACACGGACGTTCCCGCTCCGCAGTTCGTTCCGCCCCTCGTACAACATGTCGATCAACCTCGTCGAGCGCATGGGAGCGGCTGATTCACGCAAGCTGCTCGAGCGTTCCTTCGCACAGTTCCAAGCGGACCGCTCGGTGGTCGGCCTGGTGCGTGGCATTGAGCGGAACGAAGAAGCACTGAAGGGTTTGCAGGAGAAACTCGGTGGCGCGGACGGCGAGTACTTCGAATACGCGTCGTTGCGTGAGCGGCTCAGTGCGCGCGAGCGGGCGCTCGAACGTAAGGGCCGCGAGGATCGTCGCGAAGATGCCGTGGAGTCCCTCCGTGCACTCGCCCGCGGTGACGTGATCGCGATTCCCATCGGTCGTCATTCCGGCGTGGCAGTGGTCCTCGTTCCGGACAACGATCCGAAAGACCCCCGTCCGTTGGTTCTGACTGCCGATCAGTGGGCCGGCCGACTCTCCTCGAGCGATTTCCCGGAAGCAGCCGAGGCTCTGGGAAAGATGCGGCTGCCCAAGCATGTCGATCACCACACCGCCCGGATCCGGCGCGATCTGGCTTCGGCGTTGCGTAGCACCGGAATCAGCGCCCCTCGGCGGAAGAAGCGCCACAAGGCGGGCGCGTCCGAAGATGCCGAGGTCGCTACTTTGCGACGCGCTATTCGCTCGCATCCGTGCCACAGCTGGCCCGATCGCGAACATCTGAGCCGGATCGGTGAGCGCTACAACCGGCTGGCCCGCGAAACGCAGGCGATGAGGGAAAAGGCCGCGGCCACCACCAACTCGTTGGCGCGAACATTCGACCGAATCATCGCGTTACTCAAAGAGCGTGAGTACATGACTGCCGAAGCAGCGCCCGAAGTCACCGAATCCGGACGACGACTCAGTCGCATCTATTCGGAAAGCGACCTTCTGGTCGCCGAGTGCCTGCGGACCGGTGCGTGGACAGGTCTCGGTCCGGCCGAGCTGGCGGCTGTCGTCTCCTCGGTGGTCTACGAATCACGTCGAGACGGCGACACGGTCGATCGGGTGCCGACCGCCGCACTTCGCCACGCGCTCAACGACACTCAACGACTGTGGAGCGAATTGCGGTCGGACGAGATTCGCCACAAGCTGCCGCCGACGCGCGAACCCGATCTCGGATTCGTCACTGCCGTTTACCACTGGGCTAGTGAAAACTCGCTGGTCGACGCTCTGATCGCGGCCGGAGTGCAAGGTCGCGCGCTGTCTGCGGGTGATTTTGTCCGCTGGTGTCGCCAGGTGATCGATCTCCTCGATCAGGTCCGACTGACATCGACGGACGCCGACGTCGCGAAGACCGCGGCGCGGGCGGTAGCTGCCATTCGTCGCGGGGTGGTTGCTGTCGACGCAGCATGACCGCAACTATGTGGTTTGATTCGCAGACTGGTATTTCGAGTGGGAGGCGAACATGAGCGGGCCTTACGGACCGAACGATCCGAATCGGCAATGGGGTCCTGGTGATCAGCAGCAGCCGAACGAACAGCAGTGGGGGCAGAATCCCCAGCAGCCGGGCGGACAACAGCAGCCTGGTCAGCAGCCCGGCCAGCAGCAGCCGTGGGGTCAGCCTGGTCAGACACAGCAGCCCGGTCAACAACCCGGCCAGCAACAGCCGTGGGGACAACCTGCCTACGGCCAGCCCGGGCAGCCGGGTGTCCAGCCGGCATACGGTCAGCCGCAGCAGCCTGGACAAGGACAACCCGGCCAGCAACAGCCGTGGGGACAACCCCAGCAACAACCTCCAGCTCAGCCGTGGGGCCAGCCCGGGCAACAGCAGGCACCGGATGCAACCCAGGCGTGGGGTCAGCCTCCTGCAGCCGCACCTCAGCAGGCGTGGGGCGCCGCGGCTCCCGGCCAAGCTCCGGGACAGCAGAACCAGTGGAACCAGGCTCAGCCGTTCCCGAGCCCAGGTGCGCCCGGAAACCAGGCGGGCAAGTCGAAGAAGCCCCTGATCTTCGGTGCGATCGGTGTTCTCGTTGTTCTGGCGGCTGTGGTGGTTGCCCTGGTGTTCGGTGTATTCGGCAAGAACACACTCGATCAGAGTGCGGCTCAGGCCGGCGTCGAAAAGATCGTCACCGAGTCCTACGGGGCAAAGAACGTGAGCAACGTTCAGTGCCCCGCGGACCAGGAAGTGAAGTCAGGCAACAAGTTCACCTGCACGCTCTCGATCGCGGGCGTCAAGTCGAACGTGACCGTGACGTTTGTCGACGACAACGGCACGTACGAGGTCAGCCGCCCGAGCTGACGCTCAACTGGTCGGAACGGCCTGCCGCCGCAGCCTTCAGCGCGGCGGCAAGCCGGCCGGCCGAGCGTTCGATGTTCAGCGAGGCGGCCACTTCCTCGAAGCGTGCGGGATCGACGGGGATCGCCGGGAGTCGGTCGTCCTTCGAGAACTGAACGTCCGCGTCGCGAACGACTCGTACTACCGGCAACGCAGCGTCGAGGTATGCCATTGCCTCTGGTGAGGTGAGTTTCGCGCGAATTCCCTTGGCCATATCCGATTCCGGATCCGCGGCGGCCGCGCGAAGTCCGGCCAGCGAGCCGTAGCGGAGCATCAGCGTCGACGCAGTCTTCTCACCGACACCCTTGATGCCGGGTAGACCGTCGGAGGCGTCTCCGCGCAGTACCGCGAGTTCGGCGTATGCCTCGCCCGCACGGTCATCGGGTACCCCGTACTTCTCGGCGACCTCGACCGGTCCGAAAAGTTCCGCCTTGGACAAACCGCGGCCCACGTAGAGGACACGAACGGGCACGTACTCGTCGGTGACGACCTGCAGAAGGTCTCGGTCACCACTGACGACGACGGTGAGATCTTCGCGCTCGGTAGCGGCAAGCGTTCCCAACACGTCGTCGGCTTCGAGCCCGACGGCGCCCGCCGTCGCGATACCTGCTGCTGCGAGCACGTCCATGATCATGTCGACCTGAGGTGTCAACGTGTCCGGAACTTCCTCGGACGAACCGTCAGAGCCTTCCTCGACGCGATGCGCTTTGTACGTCGGGACGGCGTCGACGCGGAACTGTGGTCGCCAATCCAAGTCCAGGCATACTGCGAGGCGACTCGGCTGGTGTTTGGTGATCAGGGAAGCAACCATGTCGGTGAATCCGCGCACCGCGTTGACAGGTCTGCCGTCGGGGTCGACGAATGACTCGGGCAGTGCGTAGAACGCACGAAACCACAGGCTGGCACCGTCGAGGAGAAGCAATGGCCCACTCATGATCACCATCCTGCCAGGCGGCACTAACCTGTAAGCCATGACGTCTCCAGCCGAACAGGATTCCCGATTCTCCAGCGCCGTGTACGGCGCACGTATCGCTCGTGCCGCCGAGTTGGCTCGATCAGCAGGACTAGACGGTCTGGTGGTGACTCCCGGTCCGGATCTGCGGTACCTGACGGGTTCTCGGGCTGACTCGTTCGAGCGCTTGACCGCGTTGGTGATCGCCGCGGACACGGCGAAGGCGGCCGTCGTGCTTCCTCGCTTGGAGTTGGCGTCGCTGAAGGAATCGGCGGTGGGGGATCTGGGCTTGGAGGTTCTCGACTGGGTCGACGGTGTCGATCCGTATGCCATTGTGGCGGCGCAACTCCCGGCCGGCGCCAAGGTTGCGGTGACGGATGCGATGCCTGCGCTGCATTTGATCCCGCTCGCAGACACGTTGGGTGCGTTGCCGATCCTCGCCACCGGCGTGCTGCGTGAATTGCGGATGGTCAAGGACGACGCCGAGATCGAGGCGATGCGACGGGCTGGTGCGGCGATCGATCGTGTTCACGCTCGTATGGCGGAGTTCTTGATCGTCGGCCGCACGGAAGCCGAAGTGGGTGAGGCGATTTCGGCCGCGATTCTCGAAGAGGGGCACACCGAGGCCGCGTTTGTGATCGTCGGATCGGGCCCGCACGGTGCCGATCCGCACCACGAGGTTTCGGGCCGGGTGATCGAGAGCGGTGACGTCGTGGTGATCGACATCGGTGGACCGGTCGAGCCCGGATACAACTCGGACTCCACCCGCACCTACAGCATGGGGCAGCCGTCCGACGAGGTTGCAGCACAGTTCGCGGTACTGGAAGCTGCGCAACAGGCTGCCGTCGATTCGGTGCGGCCAGGAGTATCCGCAGAATCCGTGGACGTTGCCGCCCGCGAAGTGCTTGCCGCGCAAGGTCTTGCAGAGGTGTTCGTTCACCGCACCGGTCACGGTATCGGGCTGTCCGTGCACGAGGAGCCGTACATCGTCGAGGGCAACACCATCGAACTCGTCGAAGGTATGGCCTTCAGCATCGAACCGGGTATCTACTTCCGCGGCAATTGGGGCGCCCGTATCGAGGACATCGTCGTCGTGACCGCCGACGGTTGCGAGTCGTTCAACAACCGTCCGCACGGCCTGACTGTCCTCGACTGATCAGTTTTCCTTGAACGCCGCGGACCCGAGTATGCGTGTGACATCGATTTCGATCACCACACGCGCAGGGTTGACCCGTGGCTGGCGGTACCGCTCGGCGTAACGCCGAACGGCGTCAGCCACGGAGTCCGCGTCGGTGAGAACGCGTGCAGGCCCCTCGAGTGTGAGCCAGCGGCCACCGTCAACCGAACTGACGGCGGCGTATCCGCCACGCGCTGCGTTGATTGCCTTCTGTGAACCACCGCTGGTGATCACGCGCGCCTTTCCGGCTTCCTGATCCCAGGTGAATCCGACCGCCACGACGTGCGGGGTGCCGTTCGGACGCAACGTCGTGAGTGTCGCGAGGTGGTATTCACCGACGAACTTCAGCCCGTCTTCGGTGAGAGTCTGCTGTGACGATGGCGTGGTGGAGGGGGTGAGCGTCATGCCACGACGGTAATCCAGGACACTGGAGCGGTGACTGCGGGTGCGAACGTAAATGACGTCGAGACAGTGCTGCTCCTCGGTGGACGAAGTGAGATCGGCCTCGAGGTCGCGGTCAGGCTCGCGCCGGGCCGCAACATCGTTCTGGCTGCCAGACGCAGCGGAGAACTGTCGGAGCAGGAGCAGCTGCTCAGGAACGCCGGAGCGATCGACGTCTCCTCCGTCGAGTTCGACGCCGACGCCGTGGACACTCACGGAGACCTCCTCGGCGCCGTGGTCGCCGAGCACGGCCGGATTTCGGTTGCAGTGCTGGCTTTCGGAATTCTCGGCGATCAGGCGCGTGCCGAAACCGACGCGGCGCATGCGGTCGCGGTGGTGCACACCGACTACGTGGCTCAGATCAGCATCCTTACGCACCTCGCGGAGATCATGCGCCGACAAGGAACCGGAAAGATCGTGGTGTTCTCGTCCGTCGCCGGCGTTCGGGTTCGCCGCGCCAACTACGTCTACGGGAGCGCAAAGGCCGGCTTGGACGGATTTACCAGCGGCCTCGGCGACGCACTGCACGGTTCGGGCGTTCAATTGATGCTGGTTCGGCCGGGATTTGTCATGGGCAAGATGACCGAGGGAATGTCGCCGGCCCCGATGTCGAGTACTCCGTCGCAGGTCGCCGACGCCGTCGTACGGGGATTGAACTCCGGGGCGACGCGTGTGTGGGTTCCGCGAATTCTTCAGCCGGTGTTCTTTGTCATGCGGCTTCTGCCTCAGACGATCTGGCGCCGGATGCCGCGATGACCACACACCCGGTGGTGATCGTCGGCATCGGTGCCGATGGCTGGGAAGGGCTGTCCGAGATTGCGCAGGGCGCAATCCTGGGCGCAGAGGTCCTGATGGGGTCACCGCGTCAGCTGGAGTTGGTTCCGACGACACATCTCGGAGCGCGGCGAGCGCACACCCGTCTGGCGTGGCCGTCTCCGATGATCCCGGCCTTGCCGTCGATGTTCGCCGAGAGCGCCGATCGCAGAGTGTGTGTACTCGCGAGCGGTGACCCGATGTTCCATGGGATCGGAGTGACTTTGGTGCGACTGCTTGGCGCGGACAACGTGCGAGTGATCTCCCACCCGTCGTCGGTGGCATTGGCGAGCGCGCGAATGGGATGGGCATCGACCGAGATCGATGTCGTGAGCCTGGTCAACCGAGACTCGGCCACGGTCTTGGCCGCCGTGACCGACGGTGCGCGCCTGCTGGTTCTGAGCAACGGATGCTCGACTCCGGGGGAGGTGGCGAGGTTGTTGTCCGGCGCGGGATTCGGTCGATCGACCGTGACCGTGCTGGCCCAGCTCGGTGGGGCCGATGAATCGCGGACCGTCACCGTCGCAGACGAGTGGGACTATGCGGACGAGGACGTGGACGCGTTGAACGTTCTCGCCGTAGAGTGCATCTCGGTGGATCTTCCGATACGGCTGACTCGAATCCCGGGTCTACCGGACGCTGCTTTTGTCGGAGACGGTCAGATGACCAAACAAGAGATCCGCGCGTTGACGTTGTGTGCGCTCGCTCCGGCGCCGGGAGAACACCTCTGGGACGTGGGCGGCGGATCGGGAACCATTGCTGTCGAGTGGATGAGGACCCACCCGCGTTGCAGCGCAACAGCATTCGAAAAGGTGGCGAGCCGCGTGTCACAGATCGGCAGCAATGCGCGCAATCTCGGCGTTCCAGCGTTGAACGTGAAAGGGGCCGCGCCCGAGGCGTTTGCGGATGAGATCCGCCGACCCGATGCGGTGTTCGTCGGCGGCGGCGTCACGCAACCGGGAATGCTCGATGCGTGCTGGGAGCAGTTGAGCGTGGGTGGCCGTCTGGTTGCGAACGCCGTGACCGCCGAATCCGAGTCGTTGCTGCTCGGCTGGCTGAGTCGCCATGGTGGGACGCTGCGACGCTTTCAGGTGCAGCGCGCGGAGCCTTTGGGCACGTTCAACGTTTGGCGACCGCAACTCCCGGTGGTCCAATGGTCCGTCACAAAAAGTCCGCCGTCTGCAGGCGCAGACACAGATACGCCGGAGGAATCCACACAATGACCGTTCATTTCATCGGTGCGGGTCCCGGTGCGGCAGATCTGATCACTGTCCGCGCGCAGCGCATCATCGCGGCGAGCCCTGTGTGCTTGTATGCCGGCAGCCTTGTTCCAGCGGAGTTGCTCGAGTGGTGCCCGGTCGGTGCTCAGGTCGTGGACACTGCTCGCCTGAGCTTGGACGAGATCACCGCGATCCTTGTCGAAGCGCATTCGGCCGGACTGGACGTTGCGCGCCTGCATTCCGGTGATCCGTCGATCTTCAGTGCGGTGGCTGAGCAGGCTCGTCGCCTGGACGCCGCAGGGGTCGATTTCGCCATGATCCCCGGTGTTCCGGCATTTACCGCGGCAGCAGCCGCGCTGGGGCGTGAGCTGACCGTTCCAGGGGTCTCGCAGACCATAGTTCTCACCCGAGTCTCTACTTTGTCGACAGCAATGCCGGAGGGCGAGGATTTGAGGTCCCTGGGCCGCAGCGGCGCAACGATGGTGGTCCACCTCGGCGCTCATCGCATCGAACAGATCGCATCCGAGTTGGCCGACAATTACGGCGAAGATTGCCCCGTCGCGGTCGTTGCCTTTGCCTCGCGGCCCGAGGAGATCGTTGTTCGAGGCACCTTGAGGACGATCGTCGAACTTGTTCATGCGGCCGGCATCACGAAGACAGCCGTTGTGATCGTGGGCCGAGTGTTGACGGCGGAGGGATTTCCGGACAGCTACCTCTACTCGGCAGCGCGTGAAAGAAGCACACACTGATCCCGACGGGTCGTCGCGTACTCCTACTCGGAGGCACGGGCGAGGGCCGAGCGATCGCATCTCGGTTGGCCGGTTCAGCCGAGCTCGACGTTGTCACCTCACTGGCCGGCCGGGTTCGTGATCCTCGCTGGCCGGAGGGCGAAGTGCGCATCGGCGGGTTCGGGGGAGTCGAAGGACTCTCGGAGTGGTTGTCGGCCAACGGTATTCGCGCGGTGCTCGACGCCACGCACCCCTTTGCCGCTCGCATCACCAGAAATGCATCCGAAGCCTGCCTCGCGAATTCCGTTCCGTACGCCATGTACCGACGCCCGCCATGGCGTGAGCATCCCGGCGACACGTGGTTTCCGGTACGCGATCTCGATCACGCCGCAGAACTGGTGCCGACGGTCGGCTCACGCGCATTCTTGACGATCGGGAGGCAAGGTGTCGCGGCGTTCGATCGCGTGAACAACGTCTCGTTTCTCGTGCGCTCGATCGATCCGCCTTCGGGGACATTGCCGCCTCACTCGCAATCGCTGCTCGCACGTGGTCCATTCGACGTCGAAGCAGAAGTCGATCTGATGCGCAATCACGGCATCGACGTCGTGATCACCAAGAACAGTGGCGGCGAACAGACGTACGCAAAGATTGCGGCCGCCAGGCAACTGTCGATCCCGGTCATCGTCGTCGAGCGACCACCGATCCCGGCGACCGTCGAGGCACTCGACACCGAAGCCGCTGCGGTGAACTGGCTCACGGCTTTCGGTGGGGGATCGGAGCCATGAGGCGAACATCGCGTTCGCTTCAGGTTCGTCTAAGGTTCCGTACCCATACTGGAGGGATGTTGGGATCTTTCGACGCCGCACCGCGGGACCGCGCATGAGAGTGCCGGTTCCCGGAATGGGCCGTCGAAAACCATCGGGAATTCATGTGCGGACGCTCCATGCCCGCGTGAAATTGCTGACCGCAGGCCTGGTGGCGATCGCGGTGATCGTGTCGGCGTCGGCGGTCTACATCGTGTTCAACGCGTATTTGCAGGGCAACGTCGACCGGCAGCTCGAGCGTACGAGTGATGCGATCACCGACACCGTCAATTTCGGCGGTGTCACACCGGTTCTGGGATTGACGGCCGGCGCGGATACAGCGGTTATCCAGGCGGTAGGGCTTCTCACTGCTGACGGCGCTTTGGTGACCGCGACTCCAGGTCTGCCGCCGTTCAGCACGAGCGCGGACGCCATCAGGTCGATCGCCGACGGGAACTCGTCGCAGACAATCGCAACCGTCGATGCGTATCGAATTCTTGTCGAGCCATCGGTTGCCGGGCAGACGCTGGTTGTCGCGCAATCCTTGGGGCCGACACGTTCGGTACTCAAGCGGCTTGCTGTGGTGTTGGCGGCACTGGGTGCGGCTGGGATTGCGCTGGCCTACGCGGCCGGAGATGCAGTGGCACGCACAGGATTACGGCCCATTTCGCGACTCACTGCGGCGACCCGACGAGTTGCCGAAACGGATGATCTTGCGCCGATCCCGGTAACCGGCGACGACGAGTTGGCGTCGTTGACAGTCAGTTTCAATCGGATGCTCGGGACGTTGTCGGAATCGCGGGCGCGCCAGAGAAGTCTGATCACCGAAGCGGGTCAGGACCTTCTGGCTCCGTTGACTGCACTGCGCACCAATATCGAGTTGTTGATGTCCTTCGATACCAAGTCCCGCGCGATTTCCGAAGCAGATGCTGCGCAGTTGCGTGATGAAATCACGGACCAGATGATGGAGTTGACGCTGCTTGTCGGAGAGTTGGTGGACCGTGCGCGCGTTGACGAAAGTACGTTGGGGAGAGGAGATTCCCCCTAGATCGGACGTCTGACCAGCACTTTTGTTGCATTCGGAATTGAAGCAGCAGAAGGAGCACTGGTAATGTGGGGCAATTGCGAAGTTTCTGGGTATAGCTGCAGTGTGGCGCGAACCGTGGGGTTTGCTGGGTGGGGGCCTTTGGAGGGACGAGAGGGTTTCAGTGGTCAAGCAAGCACGCGCCGAGCTGACTCGGCAGCAAATCGTTGCCGGCGCGGCCGCGCAGTTCGAGAAGACTGGTTACGGCAGCACCAGCATGGCCGACATAGTCTCGGGGGCCGGTACTACCAAGGGCGCGTTGTATTTCCATTTCGCGTCGAAGGACGAGCTCGCGCAATTCATCATTGCCGAACAACATCGGCTCTCGATCGAATCGGTGCAGGCGATTTCCGCGACGGGCAAGAACCCGTTGGAACAAATGATCATGCTCACGCACGAAATGGCGCGCCAGATCGTGGACGAGCCGATAGTTCGCGCGGGCATTCGTCTCACGCTGGAACTGAGCACGTACGAGGGACCGGTGGAACCGTACGCCGAATGGATCTCGGCAATCACCGATCTCACCGCCAGAGCTCAGGCGGAAGGTGAAATCCGGAAATCGGTCAGCGCAGAATCGTTCGGCAGGTTCATGCCCTCGGCATTCACCGGAGTACAGCTTGTTTCGAACGTTCTCACCCGACGCTCGGACCTTCCGGATCGTGTCGACGAGATGTGGCAGCTCCTGCTTCCGGGAATCGTCAGCGACGAACTTTCCGGTGACATCGAGCGGCTCGTCAAGTCGCGGTGGACTCCAGCGGCGGCGTAGCCTGCGGGACATGACCGTTACGCGGATTGTTTCGGATCTGTCGAGTAGTTCTCTCGAGGCCGCGCAGCGCTTCTACACCGAAGTGCTGGGCCTCGAAGTTGTGATGGATCACGGGTGGATCGTGACGTTGGCTTCGCCGACGGATCCGTCCGTGCAGATCAGTGTCATGACGCACGATGCTCATGCGCCCGTAGTGCCGGACGTCTCCGTCGAGGTGGACGACCTTGATGCGGCGTACGAGGCCGCGGTGCAGCGCGGCGACACCATCGTCTATCCCGTCACGGAGGAGCCGTGGGGTGTGCGCAGGTTCTTCGCTGCCGACCCCGACGGGCACGTGATCAACATCCTCAGCCACCGACGCGATCAATGATGGCTTCCAGCCCGGGCGGGCTGACGTACCTCGAGGTGGGCGCAACGTCAGGCGTTCTCCCAGCCGGCTATCACCACGTTCACGAGAGCGCGACGGTCGGATCCGGACGTGAGGATTTCGAGGTCGCCGTCAAGACCGTCTCGAATTGGGGAATGCACCGCGGAGCCGGTTTGACCGTCCGTACGGCAGCCCCGACCGCGGTGGCGGGTCACGATGCGACTTTCGGACTCGGTCCGGTGGCTATCCCAGTTCGGATCGTCTACGTCGTCGACGAACCCAATCGGAAAGGCTTCGCGTACGGAACCCGCGCAGGCCACCCCGAATGCGGCGAAGAACTGTTTGTCGTCCAGTTCGACGAGACCACCAAAGAGGTTCTCATCGAGATCGTCGCGTTCTCCAAGCCTGGAACGTGGTGGGTGCGTCTCGGCGCTCCGATCGGGCGCCGAGTTCAAGCGTTTGTCACGCGGCGCTACATCCGTGCCGTCCGCGCGAGCGTCGACCGATCGCGGGTATGACCCTCGGATCGGTGGGCTGGAAAATGATTGGACGGGCTTCGGTTCGGGTTGATAGCTTGTGCGAGACCGTGACAACACGCCAGGAGGTGAGACCTATGAACGCAGTAACCATGTGGGTGCTCCCACTCGTGTTCACGGATCGGCGATTGACGTAGGTGTCGCCGGGAGCGCCTCAACCAGGCAATCCCGAAAGGTAACACCATGCAATCCAATTCTCAGACCATGGAATTCACTTCCGAGACAACGTCGAACGGTGTCGTCGAACGCCATTTCGTTCTGGACGACATCACCGGTGTCCTCTGGTCGCCCGCATCCGGATCTGTCGGATCACCACTCCTGCTGTCCGGGCACTCCGGCGGCATGCACAAGAAGGCACCAGGACTGGTTGCCAGTGCACTGCACAGCGTGAGCTCCCACGGTTTCACAGTCGCCGCGATCGACGCGCCCGGACACGGTGACCGGCCGCGGGACACACAGGACGAACAGTGGGTCGACGCGATCCATCAGGCCCGGGCCGCCCGCGAGCCAATCGCCCCGATCGTCGTCGAGTACAACCGGTCGCTGGCGGAGCGTGCAGTGCCGGAATGGCAGGCGACCCTGGACGCCCTGCAAGCGCTGCCCGAGGTCGACGCCGATGCTCCGATCGGCTTCGGTGGCGTGTCGTTAGGGGTCGTGACCGGGCTGATGTTGGCCCCGGTCGAATCCAGGATCGCTGCCGTGAGCTTCGGTGGAGTTTTTGTGGACGACTCCGTCATCGAAGCGGCACGAAAGCTCACCGTCCCGGTCGAGTACCGAATTCCTTGGGACGACAAGGATTACGACCGCACGTCAGGGGTGGCGTTGTTCGATGCCTTCGGATCGAAGGAGAAGACACTGCACGCCTACTCGGGCAGGCACTATCCGGTGCCCGACTACGAGCGCGACAGTTCGGCTCGGTTCTTCGCCCGCCACCTCGGCGCGGGTGCTGGTGCTCCTGTGAGCTGACGTGAAACACGTATCGGCGTCCGGCGCAAGTCGGACGCCGATACGATGTTGACCAGTATGGCGTGACCACCTAGACCCACGACGCGCTGACCAACTGGGAGCACGCTAGCCTAATCGGTGACACCGCACTCACGGAATTTCCGTACCAATGGCTACTCCCGCACAAGCCCGCATGGTCCGTGGGAAAGCTCCTCTGGGGCTGCACAATCGGAAGTGGTGGTGCTGACAAGGGCTCGGTACGCACTGCGCACCATGTCCTCATCAAGCGGTCTGTCCGCGTGGAGTGCGCGATAGCTCCACCACCCCCCACATCAACGCGTCAACCGCTCGAGCTGAGCCGTCCGACAGCAGCGGCGAAGAACCGCTGTCGTCAAATGTTGGGGCCGTTGAGCCGCATGTGGCGGCCACGAGCGCGTCGACGACGTCTGCAGGGTTTTGCGCCTTGCACACAGGGTCTGCGTATCTCGGTTCGAGCGGATCGCGCAGGGTCTCCTCCGATGTCTGCCCAAGTGCGTACCTTTGTACGCACATCCGGGACGGTTACGTTCTGGCGAGTGATTTGAGGAGGTCGGGCATGGATGGTGACACGTTGCAACAGCACGCCCGGAGCCGAGTCGGTGAGCTTCCGGGCGCTGAGCTCGAGCATCCGTCCGGTGGGACCGTGCAGAAACACCTGGTCGATCCCCAGACCTTCGGCCGGAGGGAACAATGATGCTGTCGGGCGCGCAGCTGCAGCAGTATGCCCGCGACACCGCGGGATCGCTCGAGGACGTCACCAGCGGGCGCCCGTTCACACCGCACCTTGATGTGTGGAAGGTCCGTGGCAAGGTGTTCCTCATCGTCACCGAAGATGATCCGGACCTGCAGATCGTCACAGTGAAGGTCGACCCGTACCGAGGGGGTGCGCTCCGTCGGGACTTCGACACGGTCACGATCGCGCGCTATTTCGACAAGCGGCACTGGATCTCCATCGGGCCCGGCGCCGGGATTACTAAGCAGCTGATCGAGGACCTGGTGCACGATTCCCACGACCTCGCCGACGACCGCCCACGGAAGCAGCAGTCGTGAGCGAGGAGCCGTCGCTTTTCGAGATCGACGACGCCTCGCGGCCACTGGCTGACCGGCTACGGCCGCGCGCCGTGCGGGACGTCGTCGGGCAGGATCACCTTCTTGCGGCGGACGCCCCGATCGGGCGGATGGTCAACGCGCAGCGGCTTGTGTCGATGGTGTTGTGGGGGCCGCCCGGGTGCGGGAAGACGACGATCGCTCGGCTCCTCGCGGAAGCGACCGATCTCGCGTTCGAACCCCTCTCTGCTACGTTCTCCGGCGTCGCGGACCTCCGCAAAGTGTTCAGCGCGGCGCAGCGCCGGCGAGAGGTCGGTCAGGGCACGCTGCTCTTCGTCGACGAGATCCATCGCTTCAACCGCGCCCAGCAGGACTCGTTCCTTCCCTACGTCGAAGACGGCACCATCGTTCTCGTCGGCGCAACCACCGAGAACCCCAGCTTCGAACTCAACGGCGCACTGCTCTCCCGCAGCCAGGTCTTCGTTTTGAAGCGTCTTGACGACGCCGCGCTCAGCACCCTCATTACCCGCGCGGAAGCGCTCATCGCTCAACCACTACCGCTGACCGGTGCCGCACGCCAGGCGCTGATCGCAATGGCGGACGGCGACGGGCGGTACCTGCTGAACATGATCGAGCAGGTGCACGCCCTGCCCGGACCCGTCGATTCGGCCGCCCTAGCTGCAGCCGTGCAGAAACGGGCACCGTTGTACGACAAAACGCAGGAAGGCCACTACAACCTCATCTCCGCGCTCCACAAGTCGATGCGCGGCTCCGACCCCGATGCCGCCCTGTACTGGTTGGCACGGATGCTCGACGGCGGCGAAGACCCCCTGTTCATCGCCCGCCGCATCACCCGATTCGCCACCGAGGACATCGGCATGGCCGACCCGAACGCCGTCCAACAAGCCCTCGCCGCCTGGGACGTCTACGAACGCCTCGGCTCTCCCGAGGGAGAACTCGCCATCGCGCAAGCGGTCATATACCTCGCAACAGCACCGAAGTCGATCGGCGTGTACCGCGGATTCACCAAGGCACGCGCCGCTGCGAAACTTACCGGATCGCTGATGCCGCCCGCGCACATCCTCAACGCCCCGACCCGCCTCATGAAAGACCTCGGCTACGGCGACGGCTACCAGTACGATCCCGACACCGAGACCGGCTTCTCCGGCGCGAACTACTTCCCTGACGGAATGCCCCGGCAGACCTTCTACCAACCCACCACCGGCGGATACGAGCGAGCCATCACCGAACGGTTGCGGCACTGGATGCAGCTCCGGAATGGCGAAACCCACGACCATCCTCCAGAACCCGACGCGGACTTACCCCTCTCCGAAAGTGCCCGTCCATGACCGACACCCCGCACCTGCGCGGTTACGACGAGCCCTCGCGTGTCCGATGGGGCGACATTCAGATCGGCCTCGTAGTCGGAGGCATTGCCGCCGAGGTCCTGTGCGAGGCGTTCGGAAGGTACGGATACGTCATCGGGGGACGTCACGTTGCTGATGAAATATTGGCTCGTCGAGCCGTCAGGTGCTTGGACCGGTTCGATGTTGGACTGTACGAACGCAGTCGCGGTGAACGCGATCGTCTTGGCCCACCACAAACGTCCCATCACGATGAATGTGAAGGCCACGATGACTATCACCACTTGATTCCGGTGGTGGGAGAAGAATGTTCGTATAGTCAGCCACGTCAAGCAGGTACTCGTGTGGGCCGATATCGCACGGCGACCGCTCCTGACCGGAACTCATGGCGATCGACGAGCTCGAGCTGGATGCGCTCGCGCAGGCCCGCGAACAACGTCGGTCCGTGTCCGGCTAGGACCGGTTGCACAACGAACTCGTACTCGTCGATCAGTCCCAGGTCTGCCAGCGCCAGGGGGAGCGTCACGCCACCAACCCACAGGTCTCCGCCTGGCCCATCTTTGAGTCGCTGAACCGCTGGCCCCACGTCGTCTTGCACGAGTTCGGCATTCCAATCGACCTCGCTCAGCGTGCTCGACACGACGTATTTCTTCGCCCGGTCCATAGTCTCGGCGAACGGGATCTCCCACTCGTCCATCCAGTCAGGCCATGTGCCCGTTGCGGGCCGCCGCCACGCCGACTCCATCATCTCGTAGGTGACACGGCCGAATAGCAAGGCATCGGCTCGTTCCAGCTGGGCGGTCCAGTAGCGCATCGATTCCTCATCGGGTGGGAGCCCGGCCTCGTGATGGCAGCAGCCGTCGAGGGTGACGTTGATCGAGTATCGAAGTGGTCTCATCTCGTAGATCTCCCTTGATGCGCGCAGAACGTGTGCACCGGACCGTCCTCAGACTACTGCCGGGCCGTCGGTGCAGATCAGGTTTGGACCCTGGACTCACGCGGGAGTCGACCGAACAGGAACCAGACTGCCGCGCCGAGGACGGGCACGGCGATCACCAGCGCGCACCACCAGAATTTGCCGCCCGAACGGTCGAAGTCGGTGCGCACGATCGCCACGAGCGCGCTAATCGTGATGAAGATCCAGGCAAGAACGAAGACCGTGAAGGTGATGTCCATCCAAAGCGGAATGGTGGGGTTTTGGGTCGATTCGTTCACGCTTCCAGGCTGCTTTCGACGACTGTGCCTTGATGAAACAGCACGGTCCATCGATTCTCGGTGAACCGCCAGACAGACGATCGCTCGGTTACCCGATCCGCCTGCGCCAGACGGTACGTCACCAGATACGTGTCAGCCGCGATCCTGCTCAGCGCAGGCCGGTCAACTGTCCACCCGAGTTAGGCAGCGTCGTTCGCTTCGCCGCGGAGTCGCCGGGTCTCGACTACCGACTGCACGTAGTCGCGGGTGTATCGCGCACCGGAGGCTCCGATTTCTCGGAACTCCGGGTCGACGACAGCATCGAACTCGTCTCGCGACATGGCTACTCGCGTCCGGTGAAACAGAGGTTCGAACTCCATCAGCTCGTCGAGAATCGGACTCAACTCGTCCGGGGCCGTCACGACTGCTCCGAGAACTGCGCCCTCATCTCGATACCTATCTCCGCGTGGCGCAGGAGAAAGGCCTTCTCGTCATACCCCTTGCGCCGCAACCAAAGAGTGACCTCGCTGTTGCATTTGCTCGCATTGCACGAGCGGCATGCCGGTGCAATGTTGTCGAGGGTGTAGCGCCCACCGCGGGAGATCGCCAGCACGCAGTCACGCTGCGGCGACTCGTCCAGCTCGCCGCAGTAAGCGCAGCCACCCCAGGCCGCTTTGAGTGCGGACCACTGCTCGGCGGACAGGTCGTGCTCCACCAGATCCATTCGGCGTTTGCGTTTACGCGCGTATCTGGCTTTCCGGGTCCGGTTGACGGGCATGACGCCATGCTATCGCCGTGTGGGGTTCACTCCGGGTAGCGCCGCGGAGTGAACACCTGACGGCCCGAACCGGTTTCGACGACCGTCGTCATCGAGGAGCCGACGATGAGCAGAGTCCGCATGTCGATCTCGGAAGGCTCGAGTTCACCGAGAGTAACGACTCGGACGGATTCCTCGGCGCCGGCAACATCGCGCCCGATGACAACGGGAGTCTCGGGGGAGCGGTGTTCGAGCACGAGGTCCTTCATGGCTTGGACCTGCCACGTCCGGGACTTCGACGCCGGGTTGTAGACCGCAAATGCCATGTCCGCGGCTGCAACTGCCGAGATCCGGCGTGCGACGACATCCCACGGCTTGAGGCGATCGGAGAGGGAGAGCACCGCGTAGTCGTGCCCGAGGGGAGCGCCGACGCGACTGGCGACAGCGTTTGCCGCCGTCATGCCGGGAAGGATCCGGACCGGGACGCCGCACCACTGGTCTTCGGCGGCAACTTCGAGCACTGCTGCAGCCATCGCGAATACGCCGGGATCTCCCGACGAGACGACAGCTACCCGGGCGCCGTTCTTCGCGAGGTCCAACGCCATCGCGGCGCGTTCCGCTTCGACGCGGTTGTCGCTGGAATGGCGACGCTGGCCCGGACGCGTCGGCACGCGATCGACGTAAGGGCCGTAGCCGACGAGGTCGGTGGCCAACGAAAGCTCATGCGCCACTTCGGGTGTGGTCCATGCGGTGTCGCCTGGCCCGAGTCCGACCACGACCACCTCGCCGCTGAACTCGGCTGCCGGTCGAGTGTTGTTCGACGGGCTCGGAACGATGGCGATCGAGAAGTACGGAACTCCGTCCGGGTCGACGTCGGCAGCGGATTCGACACGTTGACGTGCGGTGCTCGCACGCTCGACGTAGTGGGCTTCACCCAGGCGGCCGGAATCCTCGAGCGATTGCAGGACCGGCGGGAAGGTGCGTCCAAGCTTGAGAATGGCGGCGGCGTCGGTTTCCTTGAGCCGCCTGGTCAGCTCGGCCTGCGGCAACGTGCCGGGCAGGATCGTCAGGATTTCTTCACCCTCGACCAGCGGCTTTCCGAGTGCCGCAGACGCGGCGCTGACGGAGGTGACACCGGGAATCACCTCGGCGTCGAAGCGATCGGCCAGCCTCTTGTGCATGTGCATGTAGGAGCTGTAGAAGAGCGGATCGCCGGCGGCGAGCAACGCGACGGTTCGACCGGCCTCGAGGTGAACTGCGAGTCGCTCGGCAGCCGCTTCGTAGAACTCGTCCATCGCGCCCTGATATCCGCCGGGGTGGTCAACGGTCTCGGTGGTGACGGGGTAGACGAGGTGTTCTTCCATCTGCCCTTCGCGCATGTACGGCGCTGCGACTCCGCGGGAGATGCTCTTGCCGTGCCGCGCAGAGTGGAACGCGACCACGTCTGCCTCGCCGATGACGCGTGCGGCCTTGACGGTCACCAATTCGGGATCACCGGGGCCGATACCGACACCCCAGAGCTTGCCTGCACTCATTCGACTTCGCTCGCAATCGCGTTGACGACGGCCGCGGTGATCGCGCTGCCGCCGCGTCGGCCGCGGAGCACGAGATGATCGATTCCGCTGGCGTGTTCGATGAGAGCTTCCTTAGACTCGGCAGCGCCGATGAAGCCGACCGGACCTCCGACGATTGCGGCCGGACGAGGCGCTCCGGCTTCGATGAGGTTCAGGAGATGGAACAGCGCGGTGGGTGCATTTCCGATTGCGACAACAGCGCCCTCGAGCTTGGCTCCCCATAATTCGAGGGCTGCGGCCGAGCGAGTGTTGTCGATGGTCGACGCCAGCACCGGAACCCGCGGATCGCCGAGGGTGCAGATGACGTCGTTGCCGGCGGGCAGACGCTTGCGCGTGATGCCGGCAGCCACCATCTGAGCGTCGCAGAAAATCGGCGCGCCGTCGCGCAGAGCGGCACGCGCGGCCGAGACGACACCGGGTGTGAAGGCGACGTCGTCGACGAGATCGACCTGGCCACTTGCGTGAATCATGCGTACTACAGCTTGCGAGACATCCGCCGGGAAACGGCTCAGGTCGGCTTCGGCCCGAATGGTGGCAAAGGACTGGCGATAGATTTCCGCGCCGTCACGGATGTACTCGATCATGTGCCACACGATAGAGGCATCACCGATTGGCCTGATTCACCCGGTAACCGTCACCCGTCGCAACCACATCCGCTACGTCCCCGCGGGGACGTCCGCAACTGCGGTCGCACCCCGCCCAGTGCTGTCGCCCAATGACGGGCAGTTCTGCTTGCTCGACGGCGGTGATCGCGTCGGTGCGCACGTCGGCGAGCGACTTCTCGCATCCCGGACTTCCGGTGCAGGCGGTGACATCGAGCCACGGTGAGTTCTCGTCGAAGATCAACCCCATGGGGGCAAGCACTCGGACTACCTGTTCGGCCGCCCATTCTTCGAGGTCGAAGATGTGCACCGATCGCCACGGCGTCACGACGACAGGCTTGTCGACGGCGGCGAGAAACTCGGCGAGCCGAGCGTCGAGCAGCCCGAATCGCAGGCCGCCGCCCAGGGCTACCGTTCCGTCTTGCTGTTCGAGCCACCCGATGGTGGGCCGTGCATCCGGCGTGAGGTCCGCCTCGGCGATGGACGCGGCGCCCAGTCCCAACTGGTCGAGGGTGCGCTCGATTCCGTCCGGAACCTCGGCCAGCCGCCAGTGTTTGTCGCGAACGTCGAGGAAGGATCGAGCCGCCTCGAGGAGCAATTCGACGGCGTCGTCCGCATGTACGCGGTGAGTGGTGTGGTGGCCGGCGAGCACCAGGGAATGCTCGGTGGCGCTGTGCGCATGGAGTCCGAAATCGCCCCGCAGCCCAGTGATGTCTCCGCGGCCGTCGTCGAGGGTGAACAAGATTCGCCCGGGCAGATCGGCCAATGCCTGATCCGCTTGGATGGCCGAATCGAGTCGGTGGACCAGTTCACGAATGTCGGCGACGCCCCCGATACGGCCGGACAGTGGGGACGCGAGGATGTTGCGTACTCGCTCGTGTGTCGCGGACGGTAGGAGACCGGCCGACGCGATGCGCGCCGCGAAGGCTTCGGGGTCCGAGACCGAGCGCAGCTGAACGTTGCCCCTCGAGGTGAGTTCCATCTGACCGTTGCCCAGATCGCGCGCCGCGTCTGCGAGCGTCTGCAATTGGGCCGGGGTGAGGAGACCGCCGGGCAGGCGCACGCGTGCCAGTCGGCCGTCGGCGGCTTGGTGAACTTGCAGTGCACCCGGGCACGCGTCTGGCTGTGAACGGTCCGTGGGCATGGCTCCAGGGTACGACCTGTCATGAGTGCCTTCCGCGGACCGGTAGCATCACCACCACCAGTGACGGCAGTTGAGGAAACCGGTGAAAGTCCGGTGCGGTCGCGCCACTGTGAGTGTTTCTCGAACGGGACGTGTTTCCGTTCGGAAACACGAGTCAGACCCTCAACCGCCGCCCTAGACAGATCTGTGCCACGGGGCGCGAAACCCCAGGAAGGCTTCACCCGTGATTCTTCTGCTCTCCACGTCCGACACCGATCTGCTGAGCGCCCGCGCCAGCCAGGAAGCCGGCGACGGAGTTTCCTACCGTTGGGCCAATCCCTCACGCTTGCTGGTCTCGGAAGACTTGCCGCCGCTGCTCGACGGCGTCGATCTCGTGATCGTTCGTATCCTCGGCAGCCGTCGCAGTTGGGAAGACGGCCTGGACATGGTCCTCGCTTCCGGACTCCCCGTAGTCGTGCTCGGCGGCGAGCACGCACCGGACGCCGACCTCATGGAGTGCTCGACGGTCTCCGCCGGTGTCGCTGCCGAGGCCCACAACTACCTGGCCGAGGGTGGTTCGCAGAATCTGGCACAACTGCACCACTTCCTGTCCGACACCGTCCTGCTCACCGGTCACGGTTTCGAGCCGCCCACTCACCTGCCTTCCTGGGGAATCGCAGATTTCGCGCCCGATCTCGACTCGGCGACCGGTCCCGTCATCGCCGTTCTGTACTACCGCGCTCAGCACCTGGCCGGAAACACCCGGTACATCCAGGCGTTGTGTGACGCCGTCGCCGAGGCGGGCGGCACCGCGCTCCCGATCTACTGCGCATCACTACGAACCGCAGAAGCCGAACTTCTGACCAGTCTCCGCCGCGCCGACGCCATGGTCGTGACAGTTCTTGCTGCCGGTGGCACGAAGCCCGCGACGGCGTCCGCCGGTGGCGACGACGAAGCCTGGGATGTTGCCGCACTCGCTGCGCTCGACGTCCCGATCATGCAGGGCTTGTGCCTGACCAGTAGCCGCGCGACCTGGGACGAGAACGACGACGGACTGTCGCCTCTCGACGTCGCGACCCAGGTCGCGGTGCCGGAGTTCGACGGTCGGATCATCACGGTCCCGTTCTCCTTCAAGGAAATCGACTCCGACGGGCTGTCCACGTACGTCCCCGACGTCGAGCGCGCTGCCCGAGTTGCCGGGATCGCGGTCCGCCACGGCAAGCTGCGCCACATTCCCACCACCGAGCGTCGCGTTGCTCTCATGCTCTCGGCGTACCCGACCAAGCACGCCCGTATCGGCAACGCCGTCGGCCTCGATACTCCGGCGAGCGCAATCGACCTGCTCACTGAAATGCGTTCTGCCGGTTACGACCTCGGCCCGGTCGACGGTCCGGACGCAGTTCCCGGCCTGGCGGCGAAGGACGGCGACGCGCTGATCCATGCCCTGATCGCGGCCGGCGGCCAGGATCCCGACTGGCTCACCGCCGAGCAGCTCGAGGGCAATCCCATCCGCATCTCGGCCGCGAAATACCGCGAATGGTTCGCCACGTTGCCCGAAGGGCTGCGCAGCGGCGTCGAAGAGCATTGGGGCGCAGCGCCCGGCGAACTGTACGTCGACCGCTCACAGGATCCCGACGGCGAAATCGTCATCGCGGCACTGCGATTCAACAACATCGTGCTCATGGTCCAGCCGCCCCGGGGATTCGGCGAAAAGCCAGTCGCGATCTACCACGATCCGGATCTGCCGCCGAGCCATCACTACCTCGCGGCCTACCGCTGGATCGCGGCGACGCCCGACGCGGGTGGATTCGGCGCCGACGCGGTTGTGCACCTCGGCAAGCACGGCAACCTCGAATGGTTGCCGGGCAAGACGCTCGGCATGTCCAGCAACTGCGGCACCGACGCGGCCCTGGGTGACCTGCCGCTGATCTACCCCTTCCTGGTCAACGACCCGGGTGAAGGAACACAGGCAAAGCGTCGTGCGCACGCGACACTCGTCGATCACCTGATCCCGCCGATGGCCCGCGCCGAAAGCTACGGCGACATCTCCCGTCTCGAGCAACTGCTCGACGAGCACTCCAACATCTCAGCACTGGACCCGTCCAAGCTGCCGGCCATTCGTCAGCAGATCTGGACGCTGATGCGGGCAGCCAAGATGGACCACGACCTCGGCCTCGCGGAGCGGCCCGAGGAAGACGTCTTCGACGACATGCTCCTGCACGTCGACGGTTGGCTGTGCGAGATCAAGGACGTCCAGATCCGCGACGGTCTGCACATTCTCGGCCGCGCACCGGAGGGCGACGCCGAGATCGAACTGGTCCTCGCGATGCTGCGTGCCCGTCAGATGTGGGGCGGCGAACAGAGCGTCCCGGGTCTACGCGAGGCTCTCGGACTCAGCGAAGACGGCGACGAGTCCCGCAGCCGTGTCGACGACATCGAGGAAAAGGCGCACGCGCTGGTTCGCGGCATGTACGACGCCGACTGGAACCCCGCTGCTGCCGAAGACCTCAGCGACGACCCGACCGTGGTGAAGATCCTGCAGTTCGCCGCCACCGAAGTGGTCCCGCGCCTGCGACAGACGAACAACGAGATCAAGCAGGTCCTGCATGCGCTCGACGGCGGTTTCATTGCGGCCGGTCCGAGCGGCTCACCGCTGCGCGGCCTGATCAACGTGCTTCCCACCGGTCGCAACTTCTACTCGGTCGACCCCAAGGCAGTTCCGTCGCGTCTGGCGTGGGAGACCGGTCAGGCGATGGCCGAGTCGCTCGCCGCTCGTTATCTCGCCGATCACGGCGAGTACCCGCGCTCAGTGGGTCTGTCGGTGTGGGGCACCGCCGCTATGCGCACCTCCGGCGACGACATCGCCGAAGTGTTTGCGCTCCTCGGTGTTCGCCCCGTCTGGGACGAAGCAAGCCGACGCGTCGTCAACCTCGAAGTCATGGATCTCGAAGAGCTCGGCCGCCCGCGCATCGACGTCACGGTCCGCATCTCCGGATTCTTCCGTGATGCGTTCCCACACGTGCTCGCATTGCTCGACGACGCTGTTCAGTTGGTGGCGGCATTGGACGAGACGGACGAGCAGAACTACGTGCGCGCTCACGCACAGGCGGACCTCGCCGAGCATGGCGACGCC
This sequence comes from Rhodococcus sp. IEGM 1409, assembly GCF_030056735.1. Taxonomy (GTDB): domain Bacteria; phylum Actinomycetota; class Actinomycetes; order Mycobacteriales; family Mycobacteriaceae; genus Rhodococcus_F. The sequence continues at coordinate 369,480 of NZ_JASHKN010000004.1, read as the reverse complement.
AGGCGTGCGACCACCCGTATCTTCGGCTCGAAGCCCGGAACCTACGGCGCCGGCCTGCTGCAACTCATCGACTCCAAGACCTGGCGCGGTGACGACGACCTCGCCGAGGTGTACACCAACTGGGGCGGCTTTGCGTACGGCCGTGGGCTCGACGGAATCCCGGCAGCCGACGACATGCGCAGTGCATACCGTCGAATCAACGTGGCAGCCAAGAACACCGACACGCGTGAGCACGACATCGCCGATTCGGACGACTACTTCCAGTACCACGGCGGCATGGTTGCCACCGTGCGCGCACTGACCGGAAAGTCGCCCGAGGCGTACATCGGTGACAGCACCCGCCCGGAATCGGTTCGCACACGCACACTTTCGGAAGAGACCGCACGTGTCTTCCGGGCGCGCGTGGTCAATCCCCGCTGGCTCGATGCCATGCGCCGTCACGGATACAAGGGTGCATTCGAGATGGCGGCCACGGTCGACTACCTCTTCGGCTACGACGCCACCACCAACGTGGTAGCGGACTGGATGTACGAGAAGCTTGCCGAGACCTACGTTCTGGACGAGCAGAACCAGAAGTTCATGACGCAATCCAACCCGTGGGCACTGCACGGAATCGCCGAGCGACTCCTCGAAGCTGCAGAGCGCAACATGTGGGAGCACCCCGAGCAGAAGACACTCGACGGCTTGCGTCAGGTTTACCTCGAAACCGAAGGTGAACTCGAGGGGGAGTAGACCTCGAGGATCACCGACAGGTCCGGGCGCTGAAGTGTTTCAGCGTCCGGACTTGATGATCTGAGCGATGTTCCGCTCCGCCAGAGCCGTAATGGTCAGTGACGGATTGACAGTGCCGGTGCTTCCCGGAATGGCAGCGCCGTCCATCACGTACAGGCCGTCGTAGCCCTTGACGCGCCCGTAGCTGTCGGTGGCCTTGCCCAGAACTGCACCGCCGAGGGGATGTGCGGTGAACGAGGAATTGACGTCCTTCGCGAACGGCAACGCAGATGGCAGGGTGGTCCCGGCGAATGCCATCTTGTTCTGGACGGCGCGCAGAGCCTCGACGGTGGCGTCGTTGCCGTTCTTCGGCCAGTTCAACACCACCCGATCGTTGGCGCCGTCGTAGGCGAAGTCGGCGCGCTGCGAGTCGAGAGTCATACCCAAGGTTCCGAGCATGCCGATGTTCACGGGCACGCCGGGAACGTACCAATTTTCCAGAGAGAGTGGCATTCCCGACTCGTCGACGATGCGCGACGCAGACGGCGCGGCCTGCGCGTTGCCGTCACTGAAGCCGAACGAGCGCACCATTCCGGCGTCGCCGTTGGTTCCCCAGCCTTTGCCGACGTGTTCGTTGAGGTTCGGCAGCGCGCCGGTCGCCTGGGCGCGTACCAACAGTTCGGACGTACCGATGGAGCCGGCGCCGAGGAACAACCGGTCACACGTGAGAGTCTTCCGCGCCAGAACGCCGCCCGTCGGATCCGTCGATTCGACGTCGACGACGTAACGTCCATCGCGTTCGCGACTGATTGCGAGCACCTGATGTCCGTAACACACGGTGGTTCGTCCGGTGGCTTCGGCGGCAGGGATGTAGTTCTGAGTGAGGTCGAACTTCGCCCCGTTGGAGTTGCCCATGTTGCTGTCACCAGCGGTGGCCGACGCTCGGGTGCGGCCGGCGAGCTCCGCGCGAACCACGTCCCAGTTCCAGATCCCGTCGATCCGCTGCGGATCGAAGCCCGCACGACGAGCGTCCTGATCCCAGCGGCGCGAGTGACCGAAGTTCGGGGCTTGGTAGATGTCTTCGGGCAACGGGCTCAAACGCAGCATCTGGCGCACTTTGGGGTACCAAGTCGACGACATCTCGTCGTAGTCGAGGGAGTTGCCGAAGACCGCGTCGAAGAATCGGCGCTCGGGGGCGATCATCACGCCGGTGAAGACGATGGAGCCGCCGCCGACTGCAGCACCGCGCCAGACCGAGATGTGTTCGTAGTCGGTGGCATCGAGGACGCCGCTGAAGTAGTCGCACACCACGGGGAGCCCGGTGAGGTTGGTGAACGACGTTCGCCGGAAAACTCCGCGCCCGTCAGCCAGCATGTCGGAGGTGTGAATCTCCCGCTGCGGATCGTGAGGCCACCGCAGTCCGCGTTCGAGGATGGTGACCTGGGTGCCGCTCTGCGCCAACCTGAGGGCGGTGGCGCTGGCGCCGAATCCGGACCCGATGACGATGGCTTCGGAATGCTCCGGGGGAGTAGGCGAGGGTACGAACAACTCGGGGACGAGCGCGCGGTAGTGATCAGCACCCATCGGTAACGCACGCAGAGGTGCGGGGCCGGCGTGGCTGATCGACGTCGACATGAGCGGTGTCGCGGCTGCAACTGCCGCCCCCACCCCGGCCGCTTTGAAAAAGTCACGACGCTGCATGTCACGGCACTGCATGTGTAAGTTCGACTCCCCAATTCGACAGTTTGCCTCAGAATAACTCGAGGGGGAGTTTGGGGACGAAACGGCGTGTTGAATGTGCGCCGAAAACGGATAAAACGTGCATAGGTGGCAAATTTCAGCCCAGGATGAACGGTCGCCAGATATTCGCGGAAGCCTGTCGGTGTTCAGCGAGAGGCGCTCACACCTATCCTCGAGGGGTGAACCCCGACTTCAAGCGTGTCTCCGAGGCCAAGTACGTCCTACTCACGACCTTCCGCAAGGACGGAACGCCGGTGGCGACTCCGCTCTGGGCCGCGCCGGACGGCGACAAGCTCCTGATGTGGACCGTCACCGATTCCTACAAGGTCAAGCGCATCAGGCGAAACCCGTCGGTCACCGTCGCTGCGTGTGACGCTCGGGGAAATCCGAAGGGTGAACCGGTTGTCGCCGTCGCCGAGATCCTCGACGGATCGGGCACGGATCATGCTCGCGACGCGATCGCCCGTAGGTACGGAATCCTCGGATGGATCACCATGAAGGGCAGTCTGCTTCGCCGCGGCAAGACCGGAACGATCGGCCTTGCCATCGCCGCGGCCTGACCGCGCGTCAGTTGCCGAGCAGATCACCCAAGGCTGTGTCGAACTTCGGATAGGTGAATGGGAAGCCGTTGTCCGTCAACACTTTCGACACGGCGTGTCGGCCGGTCAGGCCCAGGGCGGCGTCGCTGCGCAAGAGGAATGCGCCGAGTTTAACCATGAACGCGGGTGTCGGCGGGGCAGGTGGCCGGTGAAGGTGCTTGCGCAACCCGGCCATCAGTTCTGAATTTCGGACAGGATCCGGGGCAGTCGCGATGACTACCCCCGAGGCGGCCGAATCGGGTTCGAGGGCCCAGCGCACGATCGACAGCCAGTCGTCGATGTGAATCCAACTCGTCCATTGCCTACCCGAGGCAACGCGTCCGCCCAAACCGAAACGCACCAGCAACAGTAGTCGCTCGAGCGCCGGCGTGCCCTTTTCCAACACGACGCTGGTCCGCAGGATCACTACTCGTGACGTGTTTGCGCCCTCGACTGCTGCCTCCCAATCCTTTGCGACGTCGGCCATCTGAGGTGGCCCGTCAGCGAGGGGAGAATCCTCGTCGAGACGGGACTCACCCGCGTCGCCGTAGATCGCGAGCGTGCTCGCCTGGATCCAGACCGGAACAGGGCGCGCCAGTAGGTTCGACGCTTCGACCAGTGCGCGGGTCGGATCGACTCGGGAGCTGGTGAGCAGTGCGATGTTTGCCGGTGTCGGTCGGCGATCGACCAACTCGCCGGCAAGATTGATCACCGCGGCGCCGTCGAGTTCTCCTGCCCAGTCGCCGACAGTGACGCCGTCCCACTGAACCTGCCTGTGCCTGCCGGGTTTCGGTGACCGAGTCAGGATCACGACGCCATACCCGCGGTCGGCGAGATCGTCGCTGATCCGGCGGCCGAGAGCGCCGGTGCCGCCGGCGATCACGACCTTCGTCATCACTGCGCCTGACTGACCGAGGACATGTGGAAATCGGGAATCCGCATCGGCGGCATAGCTGTTCGAGTGAACCAGTCTTTCCACTCACGGGGGAGCGTGATCTCTGTGCGACCCGCCTCGGTAACCCGCCGCAGGAGATCGAGAGGACTCTCGTTGAATCGGAAGTTGTTGACGGCGCCGACGATCTTGCCGTCCTCGATCAAATACACACCGTCGCGCGTGAGCCCGGTCAACAGCAGAGTCGTGGGATCCACCTCGCGGATGTACCAGAGGGTCGTGAGCAGCAACCCCTTCTCAGTACCTGCGATCATGTCCTCGATCGAGGTGTCGTCACCACCGGTCAGGATGAGATTGTCGCCGGGAACTGCGACGGGTCGACCGAATTCTCGGGCAGCGTGGCGCGGGTATGCCAGCGCATTGACAACCCCGTCTCGGACCCAGTCGACGGGTTCGATCTCCATGCCGTTGTCGAACAGTGAGACGGATTCGCTCGACGACGTCGTGATCACGAACGGCGCGGACTGCAAGCCCTCTGCCTCGGGGTCGGAGGTCAGCGTGAGTGGCAAGGCACCGAGTTTCTCGCCGATCCGGGTGCCACCGGTGGAGGAAAGTGCGGTGTGGCCCTCTTCGGCGCCGCGACCCTCCATCGTCCACATCAGATAGATCATCAGGTCCGCCACAGCAGACGGCGGGAGAATTGTCTCGTAGCGGCCGGCGGGCAGGCTGACGGAATTACCGGCCCAGTCGAGTCGAGTAGTCAACTGCGACAAGAGCTTCGGCATTGAAATGTCGCTGAAATCGACAGTTCCGGATCCGACCCAGGCACTCGCGTCGCCGCGCTTGCCGTTGATCTCCACGGAGCCGGTGGCCTGAGCCGTTCTACGTCGCACGCCCGTCGAAGTTCCCAGCCAGGTGGTGTGCAACTGGTGGTGGGCGAAGCCGAACAACTGGTCGTCGCCGTCGAAGGCCTTCGACAGATCGGCAGCCAACTGAGCGAAGACACCGATGTCGGTCAAGGCGGGCGGCAGGTCCCAGTCGGTCTCCGCCGCCGATTGGGTGATCAAGTCGGATGCGTCGTCAGCGGGAGTGGCTGTGCGAGCAGCTTCTTCGCTTGCCTGCACGAGCGCGGAAATCTGCTCCGGATCGACACTGCTGGAACTGACAGTGCCCACCTTCGCGATGTCACCTTCGCGCACGATCGAGATCACCGTCCACGTCCGGGACAGTGAGACTCCGTTGGTGGTCATCGAATTGTTGGCCCACCGGAGCGACGCCTCACTCGCGTCGGTCACGATCACCAACGATTCGTCTACCGTCCTCGCGGCCAGTGCACGCTCGACGACCTGCTGCGGATCGATCACTGCTGAGCCTCCGAACGGGTATTGAGGATGTTGACTCCGCGGAACAGAGCCGACGGGCTGCCGTGGCTGACCGCCGCAACCTGACCGGGTTGCGCCTTGCCGCAGTTGAATGCGCCTTGCAGGCGCCACGTCGACTCGCCGCCGACGGCTTCCATCGAGCCCCAGAAATCTGTTGTCGTCGCCTGATACGCCACGTCACGCACCTGACCGTCGAGCTTTCCGTCACGGATCTTGAAGAACCGCTGACCGGTGAACTGGAAGTTGTAGCGCTGCATGTCGATCGACCAGGACTTGTCACCGACGACGTAGATGCCGTTCTCGACCCGCGAGATCAGGTCTTCGGTCGAAGTGTCCGTGTGGGGGTCGGGGGAGAGCGAGACGTTGGCCATGCGCTGGATGGGAACGTGATGTGCGGAGTCGGCGTACGAGCATCCGTTGGAACGCGTCAGTCCCAACCTCGGCGCGAACACGCGATCGAGTTGATACCCGACCAGCGTTCCGTCGGCGACCAGATCCCACCGTTGAGCGGCGACGCCGTCGTCGTCGAATCCGACGCTGGCCAGGCCGTGCTCTTGGTTTCGATCGGCGGTCACGTGCATGAGCGATGTTCCGTACTTCAGCGTTCCCAGCTTGTCCGGCGTCGCGAACGACGTACCGGCGTAGGCCGCTTCGTAGCCGATTGCCCGGTCGTATTCGGTGGCATGTCCGATGGATTCGTGGATCGTGAGCCACAGATTGGTCGGATCGATCACGAGGTCGGTCGGCCCCGCTTCGACGGTCGGTGCCTTCGTCTTCTCGGCCAGCCACTCCGGTATCCGGGCGAGCTCGTAGCCCCAGTTCCACGTGCTCTCCGCCCCGAGATACTCCCATCCGCGCCCTACCGGCGGAGCCAAGGTACGCATCGATTCGAAGCTGCCGGCCGACTTGTCGACGGCTGTCGCTTCGAACTCAGGGTGCAGACGCACCCGTTGCTGTGTGATCGACGAACCGGCCAGATCCGCGTAGAAGGTCTGTTCTTTGACCTGGAGGACGCTCGCCGTGACGTGATCCACGCCGTCAGCGGCTTGAAGCCGTCCGGAATAGTCGACCAGCAGGGCTACTTTGTCGGACGTCGGTGTCGCGAAAGGATCCTCGAGGTACGGCGACACCCACGTCGCGTCGGCGTAGACGGGCTCGTCGGCGAGGGTGACCGGATCACGATTGAGCGAGCGCAATGCCTTCGCAACCTCGACGGCTTGGCGCGCCAGCGCAGCCGCGACGTCGGGGGACACCTCGGCGTGGGAGGCGAACCCCCAGGTGCCGTCGACGATCACGCGGACGGCGACCCCGATCTCGTCTCCGTCGGATACGGCCTGAACTACGCCGTCGCGCAACCTGATCGACTGTGTGAGCACGCGGTGGACACGAACGTCGGCGTGCTGGGCTCCGGCGGTTCTTGCTGCCGACAGCGCCGCGTCAGAGACGGCTCGCAGCGGGAGGGCGAGGAAATCTGCATCGACATCTCGGGTGACGGTCACGCACACGACGCTAGTCGACGACCGCCGATCTCAGCCGAACTGCTGCCATCCGAGGCGGATCACCATGGCGATCACGACAACCAACAGCGTGATTCGCACGAACCCGGATCCCTTGCTCAACGCCATTCGCGAACCGATGACCGCGCCGAGAACGTTGCAGACTGCCATCGCCAAACCCAAACTCCACCAGACATGTCCGGTGACGGCGAAATACGCGAGCGCGCCGAAGTTGGAACCGAGATTGATCACCTTCGCCATAGCAGCGCTGCGGACGAATTCGGTTCCGAGGAATGTCGCGAAGCTGATGATGAGGAACGTGCCGGTGCCCGGTCCGAGCAGACCGTCGTAGAGGCCGATGAGTCCGGCGGAGAGCAGCAGGACGAGGACGGTCTTGCGCTGCGTCGGACGATGAGTGGCGATGGTGGTGCCCAGCGTCGGACGCATTGTCACGAAGACGGCGACGGCGACGAGGACGACCATCACGATCGGAATGAAGTACTTCTTGTCGATCAGTGAAACGGCCGCCGCTCCGCACGCGGCCGTCAACGCGGCCAACGCAGCTGCCGGCGCCAGCTGCCGCCACTCCATCGGGATTCGACGCGAGAACGTGTACACCGCGGCACTCGTCCCGGTGAAGGCCGTGAGTTTGTTGGTGGCCAGGGCCGCTTGCGGAGTCAATTGGGGTGCGACCAGAAAGAGCGCGGGCAGCAGAATCAATCCGCCGCCGCCAACGACGGCGTCCACCCAACCCGCCGCCGTCGCTGCCGTCATCAGCAGTCCCCAATCAGCAATATCCACGGCGGTGACTCTTTCACAGCTGTGACACTCTTGAGCACATGCGGAGGTTCAGCCTGTGGCTGCGAGGAAAGCCGATGATCGCGGACAGCGCTCTGGCGCTCGTGTTCTTCGCGCTCGAAGTTGTCACGTTCGTGAGCTCACCTCGCGAGGAACGATGGCCTCAGCTCGTCGTCGGATTTCTGATCTGCCTGCCGGTCGTGTGGCGTCGCAAATTTCCCCGCACCTCCGCAGCGGCCATATTGTCCATGTCGTATTTCGCGACCCTGATGATGTGGGCGACAGGTGACCCGGCTCCCGAACATCCAGGACTGCTGGCACTCGGCGTCTCGCTCTACACACTCGTTGCGTACGTAGATCGGCGCACCGGGGCAATCTTCGCGTGCTTCCTGGCCCTGGACATGACGCTCTCACTGCTCGTGATCCGCGAAGACGTGATCCTCACGATCATCATCGCGACGCTGCTCTATGCGCTCGCCTGGATCACCGCCGAGTTCTTGAGCGCGCGACGCGCTTACGACGAGGAAGTGGCAGCCAGACTCGAAGTGGCCGAGTACGAACGGGATCGGCGCGCCGAGGATGCGGTGGCCACGGAAAGAACCCGTATCGCCCGCGAACTTCACGATGTGGTTGCCCACGCGGTCAGCGTGATGATCGTTCAAGCAGACGGCGCCTCGTACACGGTCGAATCCAATCCGGCGTTGGCAAAGAAAGCGCTGGGCAATATCTCCAGCACCGGACGCGACGCCCTTGCCGAACTTCGCCGGACCGTCTCACTTCTGCGCACCGAGGTCAGCAGCGATGCCATGCCGCAACACGGAACTGCCGGCATTGCCAAGGTCGTCGAGATGATGCGTGCCGCGGGACTCGGCGTGCGGCTCGAACTGACCGGTGAGCTCGACGACGTCAGTCCGTCGGTCAGCCTGGGCATTCATCGACTCGTACAGGAGTCACTGACCAACGTCCTCCGTCACGCCGGCGCAAATCCGAAGGCACGAGTCACCGTGCGCCGCACCGAGACCGCGGTGCTGCTCGAGGTGGTCGACAACGGAACGTCGAGTTCGACCTTCGCGCACGGTTCGGGGAACGGACTGGTCGGCATGCGTGAGCGGGTGGCGGTACTGCACGGGACACTCGAGACCGGACGACGCCCAGACGGCAGTTGGCGTGTCTATGCGGAACTACCACTCGAGATCCACGACTGATCCAGGCGATGTCCCTGTAACCAGGTGTCGGAGCAATCGCGTTGGCACCGACGACTCAGGCCCGATAGGTTTACGCCGTGCCCATCACCGTGCTGTTAGTCGACGATCAGGAACTCATGCGGATGGGCCTGAACATGGTGCTCGAAGCACACGAGGACATCTCGGTCATCGGTGAGGCCGGCGACGGAGCCGCAGCGGTCGCTGCGGCGGTGGCGCTGAAGCCTGACGTCGTGTTGATGGACGTGCGGATGCCGATTGTCGACGGAGTGAAAGCCACGGAGCAGATTCTTGCTTCCGGGATCGAGTCGCGAGTCCTGGTTATGACGACATTCGACCTGGACGAACACGCCCTCGGCGCCCTGCGAGCCGGGGCCAGCGGCTTTCTCCTCAAGGACACCCCGCCCGAGGATCTCGTGTCGGCCATCCGCAGCGTGGCAGCGGGTGATGCGGTTGTCTCCCCGAAGGTGACACGACGCCTGCTGTCGAGGTTCATTGTCGACGGTCCGGCGCCGCGACGCGATCCGGTTGTTCTCGACGTCCTGACCGAACGCGAACGCGAAGTCCTCGGACACGTGGCCACGGGCCTGTCGAACATCGAGATCGCACAGCAGCTTTACCTGTCCGAATCGACGATCAAGTCGCACGTCGGACGCATTCTCACGAAACTCGACCTGCGCGATCGTGTGCAGGCAGTGGTGCTGGCCTACGAGACCGGATTGGTGACTCCGGGCGCGTAGGCCGGCCACGGGTCAAGCCGCGAGCGGTTCGCTCTGATCACGCATCGAGCGGTCCGCTCTGATCACGCATCGAAGGCGCCCACGGTGGGGAGAACGATGCAGGACTTTCCGTCCGCGTAATCGACATTGCCGAACAGTGCGGCAAATACCTTGCCGTCACCGGTGTCGACGACCTTCGAGAGCAACGGCGTTTCGAGTACCGGCAACTTCTCGTCCAACGGGACGATGCCGCCCTTGAACGTGCCGACATTGATCCAGGCAACACTCAACCCTGATGTCTTGGGAATGCCCACGTAACCCGGGATTGCCTGGAAACGAAGGTGATCGGCCTCGACCCACGGCGGCAAGGGGAAGTTCGGACCGGCCTGCGCGGAGCTGAGCGTGACGGTGACAGGCTCGCCGGCGATGCCGCACCCGATCGTCGGTGCCGGGTACATGAACGACTGAGGCTTCGTGACGCCGATGTCCGGAAGATCGAGGGCGGCCGTGATCTGGTCTGCGCCTGCCGTACCGATCAACTGCTGGACAGCGGCAGAAGCTTCGGGGGAGATGGCTGCGGCCTGGGCGATCAACGCGGCAATACCTTCGGGTGCAACCGGTTCTGCGGCGGCGGTTCCGGCGCTCGTCATCGTGCTGCCGGCGGTGAGTGCCACGACGGCGGCAGTGCCGGCGAGGGCAGCCGGGATGCGTCGGGCGAATGTCTTGCCGGGGAGTGGGCTCATGTCGGGCTCCTTCATTTCATGAGGCCGGGAAATGCGGCCCGAAGTGACTTGACCACGTCCAGAGTCTCAACGTCAACTTGAGGTTTAGAATCGTTAGCGGAGTGTTAGTTAACGCCAGGCAAGTCGACGGCGGCCCGCGGAGGCCCCATGTGACTCACGGCACCCGCCTGTTTTGCAGGTCTGCATCGTTGTCGGGAGAAAAACCGGCCCCTCGAGCGTTGAACGGGTAGACCGTCTGAAAGGGGACGTCATGATCGCCGCCGTATTCCTCCTCTACGTGATCGTCGAGATCGCCGCATTGGTCATCGTGGGCAACGCCATCGGTGTCGCCTGGACCGTGCTGCTGTTTCTTGCCGGATCGCTTGTCGGATTGATCCTCATGCGTTCGCAGTGGCGACGGGTCATGGACGGATTCCGTAAGGCCACGCGGGGTGAGGGATCGCCGTCACTGGCGGTCGCCGACGGCGCCTTGGTCGCGGCGGGCTCCGCATTGATGTTCGTACCCGGACTCGTGACTTCCGTTCTGGGCCTGCTGCTTCTGATTCCGCCGACCCGCTGGGCACTGCGCCCGCTTGCAGTTCTCCTGGCAGGCAAGCGCGCAGCAGCATTTGCTGCCGGTGGTGACGCCTTCGCCGGAACCGTCGGCTACGCGGCGCGGATGCGCGGAAACGGCGAGGTGATCGACGGCGAGATCATCGTCGAGACACCCGAAACCCCCGAGTACGTGGCCAGCAACGGCAAGGAACTGGTCCTCGAGGGTGAGATTCTGGACACGGATACACCCACCCGTTCGCGGGGGCCGCAGTAGTAACAGGCAGACTGGGTGCTCGTGACTACTCGTCTGCTGGTCAACGGCCGGATCTACAGTTCCTTTGCACCTGACGCGACCTCGATCGCCATCACCGACGGCACCGTCGTGTGGGTGGGCGACGAGCGCGCCGGACGGGCGTTGCACCCCGGCGCGGAGATCGAAGACCTGGGCGGTGCGTTTGTCACTCCGGGGTTCGTCGACACCCACGTCCACATCACCGCATTGGGACTCAATCTCGTCGGCCTCGATCTCGTAGGCGCGAACTCGCTGGACGAATGCCTCTCGCGAGTACGAACATTCGCAGCCGCGAACCCCGAAACTGCCCATCCGGACGCAGTCATCTGGGGACACGGTTGGGACGACACCGAGTGGGCCGAGCAGACGCCGCCGTCGACCGCAGATCTCGACGCGGCCGCCCCTGGCCGCAAGGTGTATCTCTCGCGGATCGATGTTCACTCGGCCGCGTGCTCGAGCGCATTGCGCGACGGCATCTCCGGCCTCGCCGACACCGCTGGATACTCAGCCGAGGGCCCGTTGACATTCGACGCACACCACCTGGCGCGCAATGCCGCTCGGAATCTGCTGACGGAAACTCAGCGCGCTTCTGCTCGTACCGCTGCGCTCGATCTCTGCGCCTCGCGCGGAATCGTTGCCGTTCACGAGTGCGGGGGACCGGACATCTCGGGATTGACCGATTTTCAGGAACTCCTGGCCCACGATCACGGCGTGGAGGTTCGGGGCTACTGGGGTGAACGCGTCGACAGCGAGGAGGACGCTCGCGCACTCCTCGACAAGACCGGCGCACACGGACTCGGCGGGGATCTCTTCATCGACGGTTCTCTCGGTTCACACACCGCTTGGTTGCTCGAACCCTATGCAGACCAACCTGATTCGACAGGAAACGCCTACCTCGACGTCGACGCGATCGCCGCACACATCCGAGCCTGCACCCTCGCGGGTGTCCAGGCCGGATTCCACGCCATCGGTGACGGCGCCGTGTCGTCGGCAGCGGCCGCGTTCCGGCAAGTGGCCGACGAACTGGGTGGTCCCAAGGTCGCCGCGCTGGGGCACCGCCTCGAACATGCGGAGATGATGTCGATGGCCGACGCGGAAACCTTTGCCGCCTTGGGCGTCATCGCGAGCGTCCAGCCGGTGTTCGACGCATTGTGGGGCGGTACCGACGGCCTGTACGCGACGCGTCTGGGCATCGACCGCGCGGCAGCGCTGAATCCGTTTGCACCCGCTGCCGGTAAGGGAGTCTCGCTCGCCTTCAGTTCCGATGCGCCGGTCACCCCGATCGAGCCGTGGGCAATGCTGCGCGCCGCTGTTCAGCACCGCACCGACGGAAGTGGGATCTCGCCCCGTGCGGCCTTCTCCGCAGCAACACGCGGCGCCTGGCGCGCGGGCGGCGTGCGGGACGGCGCCGCGGGAACGCTCAATCCAGGCGCACCGGCGTCCTACGTGTTGTGGGAGGCGGGCGACCTCGAAGTGAGTGCACCGGCCGACTCGGTTCAGCGATGGTCCACTGATCCACGCTCGCGAGTACCCGCTCTGCCGAGGCTGGCGGAAGATGCACCGATTCCGCTCTGCACCAAGTCCGTGCATCGCGGACGCGTCGTCTATCAGCGCAGCTCGACGAGTGAGTGAGCGCAGCGCCGAGGCGCCCAGCAACGATCGCTCCCGCGTGAACGCTGTGCTCACCGGTTCGGCATGGCTGCGTTCGCTGTACGCAGCCGCAGGCGGATTCTTCATTTTCGCCGGGTTCCCACCCCGCCCGCTGTGGTTCTTGGCGCCCGTCGGGATCGCTCTTCTGACGTGTGTGTTGACCAACTTCGGCCGCGGCGGACTTCGCCTGCGTGCCGGCTTCGGTTACGGGTACCTGGCCGGTCTCGGATTCCTGGTGCCGCTGCTTCCGTGGATCGGTGTGTTCGTAGGCGCGGTCCCGTGGATCGCGTTGGCCGCGGTGGAGTCGCTGTTCATCGGACTGTTCGGGTTGCTCGCGGTCCTGGTGGCGAGGTTGCCGTGGGCACCGTTGTGGATTGCCGCGACCTGGACGCTGACCGAGTGGCTTCGTTCCAGCGTTCCTTTCGGCGGATTTCCTTGGGGCAGGCTCGCATTCGGTCAATCCGAAGGGTGGCTCCTCCCTCTTGCGAGTGTCGGCGGTGCGCCGCTGCTCAGCTTCGCGGTGGCCCTGACCGGTACCGGATTGGCAGCAGTTGCCCTCGCTGTCGCAGCCAAGCGATGGGACCGAGGATTCTTCGGCGCCATTGCCGCTGCCCTCGTACCCGTGATCATTGCTCTTGTGGTGTCGCCGTTTCTGGCCACCATGGATTCCGGCGAGCGAACGATCACCGTCGCCGCGATTCAGGGAAGCGTTCCGCGTTTGGGATTGGACTTCAATTCGCAACGCAAGCAGGTCCTCGACAACCACGTCACCGAAACCCTGAAACTTGCCGCCGAGGTGGACGCGGGCCGCGTCGATCAGCCTGACGTCGTGATCTGGCCGGAGAACGCCTCGGACATCGACCCCCTGCGAAACGCCGATGCAGCTGCCGACATCACCCGAGCGTCCGAAGCGATCAGAGCGCCGATTCTTGTCGGCACCGTACTCGTGAATGCCGATCGCACGACCACAAATTCGGTGATCGTGTGGGACAGCGCCGATGGTCCTCAGGAACAACACGACAAGAAGATCATCCAGCCGTTCGGCGAATACCTGCCTTACCGGAGCTTCTTCCGGAACTTCTCGTCCTACGCCGATCGCGCGGGCAACTTCGTGCCCGGCGAGGGCAACGGGGTCGTCCACGCAGCGAACGTACCCGTCGGCGTCGCAACCTGTTACGAGGTGGCGTTCGACCGGGCCTTCCAGGAGTCGGTCCGCAACGGTGCACAACTTCTCGCGGTACCCACCAACAACGCCACCTTCGGTGACACCGAGATGACGTATCAGCAGCTGGCGATGTCGCGCGTGCGGGCAGTCGAGCACGGTCGCGCGCTGGTCGTCGCTGCGACCAGTGGCGTCAGCGCGATCATCGGTCCCGACGGCGCGGTGACCTCGCAGACCGAACTGTTCGTGCCTGCCGCACTGGTGGCGAAGGTGCCGCTCTCGACCAGCACCACCCTCGCCACCCGAGTAGGCCCGGCACCGGAAATCGTGCTCAGCATCATCGCTGTCGGCGCGATTGCCATTGCAGTGATCGCCAGGCGCCGAGACCGGACCGAGCTACCTGCCGAAAAGACGGCAGCAACCTGAGCCTCGGGAATCACTCCCCACCAGCAGGGAAAGGCGCATCATGCGACGGCGGTCCCCTCGAGTTCGACCATTTGACCCGGGATTGCCAGCCGAACCACTCCGAGCATTGTCGTGGTCGGTGTGACCCCGACGGCGGCCAGCCGTGAGGCCAACATGCCGTAGTGCGTGAACAACGCGTCCACATCTGTGGTGTAGACGTTGAGACGGACCAGGTTTGCCAGACTCATGCCGGCCTCGGCGAGCACTGCCTCCATGTTGTCGAGGCTGAGCGCCACTTGCGCTGCCATGTCGCCTTCATTCCGAGGTCGACCGTCTTCGCTCATAGACGTCTGGCCCGAGATGAACAGGGTCCGAGTCTGCCCGGAGACGATTTCACCTTGGTTGAATCCCATTTCCGCCGACCACGTCACCGGGTTGACTGCCGTTCGTTCCATTGCCACGTCGACTCCATTCGATTGTTCGAAAAACGTATGGCCGGGGGCTCGACAGCCGCCGTCTCCACCGTCGTGTAAGAAGCCTGTCAATAAATCACGACACCCTCTGTCATGTATTTCGGTAGATTTTCGGAATGCGTGCTGATCGGTTGGTCTCGCTCGTCCTGATACTGCGCCAACGGGGCCGTCAGTCCGCGGACGCACTGGCACGTGAGTTGGAGGTGTCCACACGTACCGTGTTGCGCGATATCGAGGCTTTGTCTGCAGCCGGGGTGCCGGTCTACGCCGAACGCGGTCGAAACGGAGGTTTCGCGCTGCTGCCCGGTTTCCGAACCGAACTGACCGGACTCAACCACGACGAGGCACTCGCACTGCTGACCGCGGGATCGGCGCGTGGCGAGCAGGTTTTCGGACTCGGCTCGGAGCTCGCTTCAGCCATGCGCAAGGTCGTCGACGCGCTACCCGAAAGCAATCGAGTTGTCGCGGACATTGCAGCCCAGCGGTTTCTGATCGACCCCGAGAAGGATCTGCTCTCACGGCGATCGGTCACCGAGGAAGTGCCCGACGCGGTCTTGATCGAGGTCCGGCGTGCGGTACTTGCCGGGCACAAGCTGCGGATCCACTACGCAGCGGTGAACCGGGCGCCGAAGTGGCGCACGGTGGATCCGGTCGGCCTGGTCACAGTGCGCGGCAAAGGCTACCTGTTGACCGTGACCTCGGGCGCTGACCGGACTTATCGGTTGTCTCGGATTCTGGCCGCAGAGGAACTCGCCGAACTCGCTGAGCGGCCGGCCAGTGTCGATCTCGAACAGATCTGGCAGGAACGCAGTACGCGCTTTCGGGCGGGCGGAGACCAGGTCGCCGTGAGGCTGCGGCTGGATCCGGCACGCAGGGAGGAGTTGGTAGAGACGGCGCTGGGCGTGCATACCGAAAGTGCCGGAGACGACGGATGGCTGCGGATGGAGGTTACCTTCCAAGATTCGCGACATGCCGAATGGGCGCTGTGGCAGCTTGGCGTCGATGCGGAGGCGTTGACCCCGCAGTCACTGCGCATTGCCCTGTCGAGCCGCGCCGCCGCAGTGGCGGAAAGCTACCGCGACTCGTCCTGACGCTTCGGGGGCCGTCTTCGCGGGTACTCGCTGTGCCACCCGTTCCAGCGCAAAGGCGGCGTTCCGTGACCGAGCCCGAGAAGACCCAGCCACAGAAGACCGAGCGAGAGAATGCAGTTCGTAAAACGAGCGTGGTCGATGCGGTTCTGCAATCACCGCTCGCGGGCCTGTCGCCGTGGATTCTGCTGTCTTTACTCTCCGGGCCGGGAAGGTTCGAGGAATCCGCAGCTGCCGCGCTGGGGTTGTCACTGCTGATTTTGGCGGCCAGTCACCGGCGCGGCGGCACCGTGAAGCTGTTGGAGGTCTTCGACGTCGCGTTCTTCGGCGTTCTGGCGGCCATCGGGCTCCTCGCGTCGGCGAACACGATTCGGTGGTTCGAACTCTGGGGAGGCGAACTGACCAACATCGCACTGGTGGTCTTCGCCTTCGGTTCGATCCTGCTCCGCAATCCTTTCACTTTGCAGTACGCGAAAGAGTCTACGCCCGAGGAGTATTGGACGACACCGTTGTTTCTGCGCATCAACTACGTCATCACGGCAGTATGGGCGCTCGCCTTCACCTGGTCGGCTGCGGTGGGCTTGTTCGGAGATGCACGGCTGCACGACAGTGACAACTTCTGGACCGGATGGATTCTGCAGTTGCTCGGAACCTTCTTCGCGATCTCGTTCACCGAGTGGTACCCCGAGTACGCGCCGAACAAGGCCGCTCAGGCGCAGGGCCTCGACACCGAACCGCCGCAGTCGATTTTCAGGCTGTTCGACTTTCTGCCGGTGTTCATAGCCGTGACCGGAATCGCAGGGCTGGTGACCGACTCCGTTTCCGTGACTGCAGGCGTCACGTTGATCCTGGTCGGCGTTTTCGGATATCTGGCGATGCGAAGATTCACGGTCGACTAGAAGCTCGCAGTCATCGCGCGCCGACGGGAACCTGGTGCACGATTGTGTCGGCGACCGGCAGAGCGTTGACCGCCTCGATAGCATCCCACTTGTATTGGCCGCATGTGCCCTGGGGAACGTGGGGGCGCATGCCGTACCCCCGATCGTCGACAAGCCACACGGTCGGCGGAACAGGCTGGTCTGTCATGCAAGAGGGATCCCGCAGGTCGGAGGGCACTCTGAAGGCGGACAGAACCGCCGACAGATCGCCCCTATGATGCTGCTCAACCCAACCGACCATGTGATCGGCACTGACATCGCCATTGCCATTTGCACCGAAGTCGCAAGTGATCACTTGGGTGGGGGTGAATCCGTCAGGGATCGATTTCGGTTCGGAAACGATCACTCCTGTACCGAGCGACGCGACGAGATTGTCGGCGAGGCAGGTCGCCGGCTCGAGCATCGAAAGATCGACTGTCGGGGGAGCAGGGGCGAAGCCCCGCACCGGGGACTCGGCACTTCCGCAGCTCACAAGGAGAAGCAGTGCGCTCGCGCCGACAAACATTCCTGACGGTTTCATTCCGGCACTGTATTCGAGGTCCTCATGCGGTAGCGAAGTTTGGTGTACCGAAGTTTGGTGTGTCGCAGGGTTGGGGATACAGCTGACACTGGTGCACGAAGCAGTGCCGATGGTTCTCCAGCGCGAATCCCGCATTCGCGCACTGTCGGCTCGCGAGTGCGCCTGGATGCTGAATGACGTTGTACTGAAATATCCTTCAGTACGGCGAAGCATCTGGAGTTGCAACGTCGAAGAAGGGCCGAAGTATGACGTCGACTTGTGAACGATCACTCCCCGAAGAACGAGAAAGACCGCCCGGTGCAGAACCGGACGGTCTTGATCGAAGTGCTAGTTCATGCGCCGCGACGCTTGGCCTTCAGCAAGTCGAGACGCTCTTTGAGGAGCTCTTCGAGTTCCTCGACCGAGCGACGCTCGAGAAGCATGTCCCAGTGGGTGCGGGGAGGCTTGACCTTCTTGGCTTCGGGAGCAGTTCCCTCCATGAGGCTGCCTTCGAGGCCGTTACGGCACAACCAGGTGCCGGGGATCTCGGCTTCGTCCGCGAACGGGATGTCGAAGATCTCGCCGTTCTCGCACTTGTACTTGGCCATACGACGGGGCGCGAGGTCATGGTCACGGTCGGTCTCGTAGCTCACAGCTCCGAGTCGGCTACCTCGAAGTACGCGATCTGCCATGGTGGTGTCCTCTCTTCGTTCGTCACCGCTGGTGGGCGCCCTGACTTGGGGAGTAGACGCTCACACTCATCTACAACGCCACGAGCACCCGATTGGTTCCCGTGTGGCGAGAAGACGCAACCTCTCCATCTTACCGGGTACCGTGCGCGTTCATCGAAGGCGTCCGAATCTCGAGTACAGTGTCGACTCATGGCTGAGAGCACACGCGTCGGATCACCGCAGACTGCGCGTTCCGGAAACCCGTGCGTGTGGTGCGGCCGCGAGGTCGCGGTGACGGGAGTGGGTCGTCGTCGCCGGTACTGCAGCCAGTCCTGTCGCCAGCGCGCCTACGAACAACGCACTGCCGTCAAAGGCACGTCCATCCCGGCTGACGCCGTCATCTTGACCGCCGTCGAGGCTGTCGAACTCGTGGATCGGATGTTCGAGGTCCGCTGCGCCGCCGAAGATGTGGCGACAGCTGTAGCCGAGGGCGCCGAAAGTTCGGAACTGACACAGTTGTGTGAACGGTTGACCGAACTTGCCCGGGAAGCCGAACGTTTCCGGTGAAGCAGGTGTGGGCAACCGGTTTCTAGCCTTGCGTTGAGCACCGCAGCATTGCGGTGCGCCTGACGCCTGACGACGACAAATTCTGATCCTGAGTTCGGACCTTCGGGGAGGTTCGGACTTCGAAGCGACCCTTCGTCGAGGTCGATGACCTTCGGCTGCGCTCTCGCAGGATCGCCACATGGTTTCCACTCGATATCGAGGCGGTGCGATGTTTCTCTTCAATCCCCGAACCACAGTTCCCAGCGCTGATTGTGGCAACGCCGATCGTGGCACCGCTGTGTGGGGGTGGTCGTGATGGATACCGACAAGAGGATCGATCCGCTGACCGGATCACGGAGTCTGCCGGCCGGGGCATTTCCTCTCTCGGCCGTGCAGCGCAGCATGTGGTTCGCGCAGCAACTTCACCCGACGGTCCCGTATTTCATCGCGCAGTACATCGAATTCCACGGCGACCTGGACATGCAACTGCTCAGCCGCGCTGCAGTGGAGGCTGCCCACGAGTTCGAGTCGCCATTTCTGCGGTTGATGTACCCGGATGGGGAACCGTGCCAGATCGTGGACTTCACGATCGATCCGGGCATCGATTACTTCGACTTCCGTGAGCGTGAGAATCCGAGGCTCGCGGCGTCGGAGTGGATGGACAACGACTACGCGACGACGCTCGACTTGACGCGCGATCGTCTTGTCGAAATGACAATCCTCCAAACTGGTGATCGAGATTACTTGTGGTACACCAGAATTCACCACGTTGCTCTCGACGGATACAGTGGAATGACGATCGTCAATCGGATCGCGGCGATCTACACCGCGGCCGTCGAGGGTCGAGGGCCTGCGGTGAACAAGGCGCTCGACGTCACGACACTGTCCGAACTCGACCAGAAGTACCGCGAATCAAGCAGATTCGAAGCCGACCGCGAATACTGGGCCCAGCGCGTGTCCGGCGTCGAACACGGTTCTACGTTGGCCACGCGTGAGGGACCGCCGACTGCACACAGTGAACTCGTCAGCGCCGCGATGTCGGCGAACAGTCTTGCCGCGTTGGACGAGTGGAATTCACGTTCCGGTGCCACTGCGGCTGCGGTGCTGATTTCGGCACTGGCGTGCTATTTGTCCCGCAACACCGGCTATGACGACGTTCTGATCAACCTGCCGGTCTCGGCGAGGACCACAGCCCCGCTGCAACGGTCGGGCGGCATGCTGGTCAACGTCGCCCCACTTCACATTCACGTCGACCCGGACGAAAACGTCGACGATCTGGTCGGGCGGGTCCAACTCGAACTCCTCGGCGCGCTTCGTCATCAACGGTGCAGTCTCGAAGACATCAGGCGCGATGCCGGCTTGGCGGTCGGCGACGCACGTCTGTCCGGTCCGATGATGAATGTGATGCTCTTCCGGCAGGAGATCACGCTGGGATCACTGACCGGCGAGTTCCACATCGTCACGTCGGGGCCGGTCGAAGATCTCTTGGTCAACGTGTACCAGAGCGGCGATCCGGCCCAGACGTTGATCGACTTTCGTGGCAACCCCAATCGTTACGGTCACGACGAACTGGCTGATCACCACCGAGCCTTCACCGAGTTGGTCGCTGAACTGACAGCAGCGCCGACCGGTACACCGATGAGCCGGATTCATCCGGCCAGTGCCGAGGCCGGGGCGCGCAGTGCACAGCGGAGGGAACACGAGCGGTTCTGGGCGAGATACCTGGGGGACGCCGACGAGGGCTCGACTCTGGATCTCGAGCGAATCGACGCCGAATCGGAGCCGACCGGTACGAATCGGCTGAGCGTCCCGCTCGATCCCGCGGTCGCCGAACTCGCACGGTCGGAAGGTGCTTCGCTCTTTGCCGTTGTCCATGCGGCATTTGCCGCATTGTTGTCGAGATCGACCGAGCGCCGTGACGTGTTGATCGGGACGAGGACCGAGCTGGGGACCTTGCCCCTGCGCTGCGAGGTCGATCCGGCAGCGCCGTTCGATGAATTCGTGGGTTCTCTTGCGCAAGAACACGATACGTTGCTGCTCCGATCGGCGACAGGTGTCCCCGAGCTGCCCGCGCTGCATGTCCATCTCAACGACGGATCGCAGGAGACGACGATTGCCGGCCTCGACGTGGCGATCGACGTCCACGCGGACGCCAATGCCCTCGAGGTGGCGTACTCCGCACAGCACTACGCCGAGTCCACGGTCCGCGCCTTCCTCTCGAGACTGGTGTGGGTTCTCGCCGGCGCAGCCGCAGCCCCACAAACGCCGATCGGAGACCTCGATCTCCTCGACGCGTTCGAGCGTGAGTCCTTGGTGCCGGCACGGGGAGGGGTCGCGTCCGACCCGCTGACCCTCCCCGACATCCTCCGCCGCGCCGCGGCTGTGAATCCCGATGCCCCAGCGCTCGTGTTCGGCGATCGTCAGGTGAGCTACCGGGAACTCGACGCCGAGTCGAATACGCTCGCCCGCGAACTGATCGCCCGCGGAGTTGGCCCCGGCACCTATGTCGCCCTGGCATTGTCGAGGTCGATCGAATCCGTGACCGCGACGTGGGCGGTAGCCAAGGCCGGTGGAGCCTTCCTCCCGATCGATCCGCACTACCCCGAGGACCGTATTCGGCACATGCTCACCGATTCGGGAGCTGTTGTCGGAATCAGCGTGGGGGAGCACCATGCAGCGCTCGCCGATTCGGTGGATTGGCTCCTTCTCGACGAATTGAACGCCGACTGCTCGGATGCACCGGTTCACGATGCCGAACGTCGTTCACGCGTGCGCTACGACGATCCGGCGTACCTGATCTACACCTCCGGTTCGACCGGTGTCCCCAAAGGCGTTGTGGTCAGTCACCGCGGGCTGAGCAGCTTCGCCGACGAAGAGCGAGTCCGGTTCGGAGTCGAACCAGGAGATCGCACACTGCATTTCTCCTCGCCGAGCTTCGACGCTTCGGTCCTCGAACTTCTCCTCGCCTTCGGCGGCGCGGCAACGATGGTGATCGCGCCACCCACCGTGTACGGCGGCGACGAACTGGCCCAGGTGATGCGCGTCGGCCGGGTGACACATGCCTTCGTCACCCCGGCCGCGCTGGCAACCGTCGATCCCGCCGGCCTTCCGGATCTGCGGGTGGTCGTGACCGGCGGCGACGCCTGCTCGCCCGCACTGGTCGATCAGTGGTCACACGGGCGCTCGATGTTCAACGCGTACGGACCGACCGAAACCACCGTCGTCGCCGCCCTGACCGGACCGCTGAGCATAGATGTTCCCGTCACCATCGGAAAGCCGATGCGCGGCGCCGCGGCCGTCCTTCTGGACTCGCGGCTTCAACCGGTGCCCATCGGTGTCGCCGGCGAGCTCTACGTGAGCGGTATCGGTCTGGCGCGCGGCTACCACGCGCGTGCCACGATCACGGCCGAACGATTTGTTGCCGACCCCAACGGTGTTGCGGGAGAACGTATGTACCGCACCGGCGACCTGGCGAGGTGGAACGGCGCCGGTGAACTGGAGTACCTCGGCCGTAGCGACTTCCAGATCAAGATCCGCGGTTTCCGCGTCGAACTCGGTGAGATCGACGACGTACTGCGCCGACATCCGAGCGTCGCGCAGGCCGTCACCGCCGGAGTTGCGGGCCCGAGCGGGGAAACACTGTTGGCGGCGTACGTCACGGCGGCTGCGGGCACACACATCGACAACTCCGAGTTGATCGCCCACGCCGGATCCTCGTTGGCAGCCCACATGGTTCCGTCGCGGATCGTCGTACTCGATTCCATTCCACTGACTCCGGCAGGAAAGATCGACAGGAAGGCGTTGCCGGACATCGATTCAGCGGGCGGCTCGGCCGAATACCGTGCACCCGAGACCTCGACCGAGAAGCGAATTTCGGCGGTGTTCTGCGATCTGCTCGGCATCACCCGGGCGGGAGCAGACGACAGTTTCTTCGACCTCGGTGGTGACTCGCTGATCGCAACGCGCGTCGTGTCGCGGGTCAACGGAGCGCTCGGGACGACGCTCAGCGTTCTCGACCTCTTCGAGGCACCGACTGTCTCCGCTCTGGCTGCACGCGCCGACCTGGCGGACTCGCGAAATACGCGAGCGCCTGCACTGACGCGTATCGATCGCCCCGATCGGATACCGGTTTCTCTGGCGCAGCAGCGAATGTGGCTGACCAATCAACTCGATCCGAACTCACCCGCGTACAACATTCCGATCGCGGTGAGGATGACAGGCGATCTCGACGTCGATGCCCTGTTCGCCGCCCTGCGAGACGTGATCGTTCGACATGAGGTCTTGCGGACCGTTTTGCCCGAGAGTGCTCGCGGTCCGGTACAGCACGTTCTCGGTGTGGACGAGATGTTCGATCACCTTGAGGTGGAAACTGTGCCGGCGGCAGCGGCTGCGGTGCGGGCGAGCGAACTGGCGCGCGTGGGATTCGACGTCAGCGAATCGGTGCCGATCCGCGCGACTCTGCTCGAGGTGAACGAACGCGAGCACACCTTGGTCCTCGTCGTGCACCACATTGCAGCGGACGGCCTGTCGATGGCGCCGCTGGCCCGTGACGTGATGGTCGCGTACGCCTCGAGGGCGAGCGGACGCGTACCGGCGTGGCTGCCACTCGAAGTGCAGTACGGCGATTTCAGCGAATGGCAACGCGGAGCGCTCGGCGAAGCGTCCGACCCGGATTCGATCCTCGCCGAGCAGTTGCGGTTCTGGTCGCACACGCTCACCGAACGCGGCGAGCTTGCGGAATTACCGATGGATCATCCGCGGCCGGCAGGTGTCTCGCTAAGCGGTCACGATCTCGATTTCCGCATCGACTCCGCGACGTACCGCCGGGTCGGCGAGATCGCGGCGCGCAGCGATGTCAGCGTCTTCATGGTGATCCACGCCGCGCTGGCCGTCCTGCTCAGCCGAGAATGTGGAGCGAACGACATCACGGTCGGCACCCCGGTGGCCGGACGTAGCGAGCGCGCCCTCGACGAGGTCGTCGGAATGTTCGTCAACACCGTGGTGCTGAGGACGGTTCTCGACGGGGGGCTCACCTTCGGCGAAGTTCTCACCCGAGTGCGCGACGTCGACGTGGCGGCCTTGCAGCACACCGAAGTGCCGTACGACGTACTCGTCGAATCCCTCGCGGACAACCAGGCGCCGCTGTTCCAGGTCATGCTGGTGATGCAGGGCGCCGCTCCCACCGAGGTCACCTTACCCGAGCTCGACGTCACCGTTCACGAACTCTCCACGGGCGCAGCAAAGTTCGACCTTCAGATCATTCTCACCGACCGCGGCGACCATCTCGACGGCCAGTTGAACTACGCAAGCCAACTGTTCGACTCGGACACCATGTCGGGCCTCGCCGATCGCTTCACGATGCTCCTCGACGCGGTAGCTGCCCACCCTGAATCCGTCGTCGGCGACGTGGACCTCACAGCCCCGGGCGAGGCGGAACTGGTCCTCGCGCGTTGGAATGCCACCGAGCGCGCCGTACCGATCACCACCCTGGCCGATCTGTCGGCGGAGCAGGCAGCCCGGACACCCGAGAGGGCCGCGCTGATCTTCGGTGAGCGAACACTGACGTATGCGGAGTTCGACGCGAGGGTGAGCGAACTTGCCAGAACCCTCATCGGCCGAGGAGTCGGCCCGGACATGCGCGTCGCGGTGTCGATTCGCCGATCACCCGAACTGCTCGTCGCCGTCCACGCCGTGATCCGTGCCGGTGCGGCATATGTCCCGGTGGACCCCGACCATCCTGCCGAGCGCATCGCCTACGTCTTCGACGTCGCGGAACCGATCTGCGTGCTGAGCCGACCCCAGGACCGCGGCGCTCTTCCCGCAGAAGTGCCGATCGTCGACGTCGATGTCGATCATCCGGTGTCCACGACGGCGCCGATTACGGACGCTGATCGGGTCGGGCCCCTCCGTCCGGACAATGCTGCATATGTGATCTTCACGTCGGGATCGACCGGTCGACCGAAAGGTGTTGCAGTATCCCACCGTTCGATCGTCAATCGCCTTCTGTGGATGCAGGACGCGTACCCACTTCACGCGTCGGACGTGGTGCTGCACAAGACTCCGGTGACGTTCGACGTCTCGGTGTGGGAACTCTTCTGGCCCCTGCAGACCGGCGCGCAGTTGTTGATCGTGGAACCGGCGGGTCACCGTGATCCTGGATACCTGTCGTCGTTGATCGCCGAAAAGGGTGTCACGACGGCGCACTTCGTACCGTCGATGCTCGCGGAATTCGTCGCCGTCGCGACTCCCGAGCAGTGCGCGAGCTTGCGTCAGGTGTTCTGCAGCGGTGAAGCTCTTCCACCCACCACAGCGGAGGCGTTCACTCGTCTGAGTCCTGCGGGGTTGTTCAACCTGTACGGACCCACCGAAGCGGCCGTCGACGTGAGCGCCGCCGAATTCACCCCCGACATGACCGTCACAGTTCCGATCGGTGCGCCCGTCTGGAACACGCAGCTCTACGTACTCGACGGACGGCTGCACCCCGTCCCGGTCGGTGTACACGGTGAGCTGTACCTGGCGGGAGTGCAATTGGCGCGCGGATACCTGGGGCGCAGTGACCTCACTGCCGACAGATTCGTTGCAGATCCGTACGGCCCGGCGGGCACACGAATGTACCGAACCGGCGATGTCGTCCGATGGCGCGCCGACGGGCTACTCGACTACGTCGGCCGACGCGATTTTCAGGTCAAGATTCGCGGCCAGCGCATCGAACTCGCCGAGGTCGAAGCAGCGTTGCTGAGGCTCACAGGTGTCGCGCAAGCTGCTGCTCTCGTCCATCACGACAACGTGGTCGGTGACAGCCTCGTCGGCTACGTCATCGCCGAAGCAGCGAATTCGATCGACACGGACGGCTTGCGCACCGAGTTGAGAGGACTCCTCCCGGCCTACATGGTTCCGGCAGTGGTCATCGACCTCGACGTGTTCCCGCTCGGCTCGACCGGCAAGCTCGATCGGAAGGCCCTGCCCGCGCCCAGCTTCGACAGCTCGCAGACGTATCTGGCGCCGCGAACGCCGGTCGAAGCCCAGCTGGCGTCGATCTTCGAGGAGCTCCTGGAATCCGGTGCCGTCGGTGTTCACGACAATTTCTTCGAGATCGGCGGAAACAGTCTCGTCGCTGCCCGCGCCGTGGCGCGAGTGAACGATTCGCTGTCGCTGAACTTGTCGATCAGAGAGTTGTTCGACGCCCCGACCGTTGCGCAGTTGGCGGTCGAGTGCGCCACGGCGCGAGGGGGACCGGCCGTCGTTCCGCTCGAGGCGTTGCCGAGGCCACAGTCGATTCCGCTCTCGCTGGCACAGAAGCGCATGTGGTTTGTCAATCAATTCGACGTCACGTCCGCGGCATACAACGTCGCCATAGCGATCAGGCTCAGAGGCCGGTTGGACGTTGCCGCATTGGAGAGCGCGATCACCGACGTACTCGCTCGACACGAATCGCTGCGCACGCTGTTTCCCATGATCGAGGGAGTGCCGGCGCAGGTGATCGTGGAACCTGGTGAAGCGTTGGGCACGATGCCGATTGTCGTCGCGGACGCCGAAGCGGCACTCACGGAGATCGAGCGCGTCACCTCGACGGGCTTCGACGTGACGCAGGCTCCGCCGATCAGGGCCGAACTGATCGAGGTCGACGCCGAAGATCACGTCCTGACCGTCGTCGTCCATCACATCTGTGCCGACGGATTCTCGATGGCACCGTTGGCCTTCGACGTGATGAGCGCGTATTCGGCCAGACATCGAGGTGAGGCCCCTGAGTGGGTTCCGCTCCCCGTCCAGTACGCGGACTTCGCGATCTGGCAGGAACGGGCGCTCGGCCGGATCGACGAACCGGACAGTACGCTCTCCGGTCAGCTCGAGTACTGGACACGTCAGCTGGCAAGTGTGCCCGAGCTTCTTGCGCTTCCTGCAGATCGTCCGCGGCCGCGTGTGCAGGATCTCTCGGGCGGCGTCGTCCGGTTCGACATCGATGCCGGCATCCACCGTCGTCTGAGCGAAGCCGCGATCGAACATCGAAGCAGTATGTTCATGGCGATTCACGCCGCCTACGCAGCGCTCTTGGCCAGATTGTCCGGCATGGAAGACATAACGATCGGCTCACCGATCGCCGGGCGCGGAAATGCCCTGCTCGATCCGATGGTCGGCATGTTCGTCGGAACTTTGGTCCTGCGCGCCGACGTGGACCCCGCAGCCTCGTTCACCGATCTCCTGGCCAGGGTTCGCAGCACCGACCTCGACGCCTTTGCTCACGCAGACGTCCCCTTCGAGCGCGTCGTCGATGCGCTGGCTCCGGAGCGGTCGACGTCGCATTCACCGCTGTTCCAGGTGATGCTCGAGTTCAAGAACACCACTCGACCAGTCGTTCGTCTGACGGATCTCGACGTCGAAGTCCTCGAACTCGAATCGTCCGTCTCGAATTTCGACCTGCAACTCACTCTTGCCGAGACTTTCGACGAGGACGGTCAGCCGGCGGGAATCGGGGCCGGGTTCACCTACGCGAGTGCGCTTTTCGACGAGGAGACCGTCGACGGTTTTGCTCGGTATCTGATTCGGATTCTGGATGCCGTGACGGAATCGCCACACACACCGGTCGGCGACATCGATCTCGTGAGCGACCTCGACACGATTCGCACCGTCGCACCGGAACTTCCCGAGCAGGTTCACTTCTCGACGTTACTCGAGCGGATGTACATTGGCGAACCGCAGAGAACCGCGCTGGTTTTCGGCGACCGACATCTGACGTACTCCGAACTCGACCGCAGCGCCAACCGGCTTGCGAGACTGTTGATCAGCCGCGGGGCCGGCCCGGAATCCGTTGTCGCCCTGGCATTGCCGCGCTCACTGGAATCCGTGGTGGCGATCTGGGCGGTTGCTCGGACCGGCGCCGCGTTCGTACCCGTCGACCCGGCCTATCCCGTCGATCGTGTACACCACATGATCAACGACTCGGGATCGGGCGTCGTCCTCACCACTGCCGAGCATGCCGGTGTCGTCCCGAACGAGGCGGACGCGATTCTGCTCGATCAGGCCGAGATCCTCGCGACCCTCGAACAGATCGGTGATCACCGGATAGAGGCTTCGGAACTGCTGGGAACTGCGTCGCACGACAATCCGGCCTATGTCATCTACACCTCCGGTTCCACCGGCGTCCCCAAAGGTGTCATGGTCACTCACCGTGGGCTTTCGGCGCTCGCCGAGCAGGAGCGCAGTCGCTTCGGAGTCGAGTCGACTTCCCGCACGCTGCATTTCAGCTCACCGAGCTTCGATGCCTCGATTCTCGAACTTTTGATGGCGGTCGGTGCCGGGGCCACGATGGTCATCGCTCCACCGAGCATCATCGGCGGAACCGAACTGACGAGCCTGATCGCCGATCAGCACATCACGCACGCCTTCATCACCCCAGCCGCTCTTGCCACAGTTGATCCGAGCGGACTGGACGAGTTGGTCTGCATCGGAACTGGCGGCGACGTCTGCCCGCCCGATCTCGTGGCTGCCTGGGTCAGTGATCACCGGATCATGATCAATGCCTACGGGCCGACCGAATCGACAGTCGTAGCCAGCATCACCGAGCCGATGTCACCGACCGATCGGGTAACCATCGGACGGCCGTCGACAGGCATCACCGCGTGGGTTCTCGACAATCGCCTACACCGCGTCCCGGTCGGAGTGACGGGGGAGTTGTACGTCAGCGGCGACGGACTCGCCCGCGGCTACCGCAATCGCGCGGGCACCACCGCCGAACGGTTCGTACCCAATCCCGCGGGCGATGCGGGCACGCGGATGTACCGCACCGGCGACCTCGCCCGGTGGAACAAGAACGGAGAACTCGAATACCAGGGCCGCGGGGATTTCCAGGTCAAGATTCGCGGATTCCGCATCGAACTCGGCGAGATCGAGGCAGTTCTCGCTCGCTATCCCGGCGTCGCACATTCCGTGGTGACGACGCACGAACGTGACGGCGGCGCCGCACGGATCGTCGGATACGTCGTGCCTGCCAGCGACGCTCAGACTGTGGATCCCGAGGCCGTCATTGCGTTCGCGGGTTCGGCTCTGGCCCCGTACATGGTTCCCGCAGTGGTGGTAGTCCTCGACGAACTTCCGATGACTGCCAACGGAAAGCTCGACCGCCGAGCCCTGCCGGTTCCCGACTTCCGGGTAACCCAGGCACGCTCGCGGGCTGCCGAATCCGATACCGAGCGCACGCTGGCCGCCCTGTTCGTCGATGTCCTGGGCGTCGAATCGGTGGGCGTCGACGACTCGTTCTTCTCGATGGGCGGCGATTCGATCATGTCGATTCAGCTTGTCGCCCGCGCCCGCGACGCGGGACTCGTGTTCACCCCGCGGGACGTCTTCGAGGTGAAATCGGTCGCCGGTCTTGCGGTATTGCTGGCGTCGACCAAGGACGACGAACCCGAGGTGCTCGAGGAACTTCCCGGAGGCGGCGTCGGCCACGTGCCCTTGTTGCCGGTAGCGCAGTGGTGGCTCGACCGGCTCGGCGCCGACCACCAAGGGCTCGATTCGTTCTCTCAGGCCACCCTTCTCAATGCGCCGCAAGGACTCCACAGTGTGGAGCAGTTGACCGCAGCGCTTCAAGTCGTACTCGATCGTCACGACATCCTTCGGGCTCGCCTCGAGCTCGGTGACGAGCGCAGGCTCGTCGTCGACGAGCCTGGATCTGTTGCAGCCGAGGACATCTGCCAGGTACTCGAGGTGGAGGCCGAGCCGGGCACCGCAGTGTTCGACGCGGCGATCGTCGACGCCTTGGGCGGTGCACGCCGAGAACTCGACCCCAGCCGGGGTGTGATGGTCCGTGTCGTCTGGTTGGCCGGCGTGCGCAACACCGGCCGGTTGCTCCTGGTGATCCACCACCTCTCGGTCGACGGTGTCTCCTGGCGCCTCCTCGTGCCGGAACTTGCGTCGGCGTTCCACCGCATCGATGCAGGCGAGAAACCGGAGCCTTCGTACTCGGGCACGTCGGTTCGTCGTTGGTCGTACGCGCTCCGAGACATCGCGCCCGGCCGAAGAGTCGAATTGCCCAGGTGGCGTTCGATACTCGAAGGTGCCGACCCCCTGATCGGAACCCGCCCACTGGACCCGCGACTCGACACGTTCGACTCGGTCGGCCGAGTCGTCGCCGATGTACCCGTCGAACTGTCCGAAACAGTCCTGACAACGCTTCCGGCGCTCTTCGGTGGATCCGTCAACGACGGCCTCGTTGCTGCCCTCGCACTGGCATTGACGCAGTGGAGGCAGGCACAGGGCATACGAACCGACAACGTGCTCGTCTCGATGGAGGGCCACGGACGCGAAGCTCACGTGGTCCCCGGCGCGGATGTGCTGCACACCGTCGGCTGGTTCACGAGCGTCTTCCCGATGCGGATCGACCTCGCCGACATCGACATCGCGAACGTGATGAGCAGCGGCCCCGAGACCGCGGTGGTGCTCAAGCGCGTCAAGGAAGAGCTACTGGGTGTTCCGGACAGCGGTATCGGGTACGGAGTTCTGCGTTACCTCGACGAGGTAGGTCGAGCGGCACTCGAAGACCTCCGCCAACCGCAGATCTCGTTCAACTATCTGGGGCGTTTTTCCGGCACCGAAGCAGGAGAGGCGCTGGGGGACTGGGCACTGGCCCGTGACGTCGATCTGGAAGCGGCAGCTCAGTCCGACATGCCCGTGGGTTCGGTTCTGGACGTCAATGTCGTCACCACCGAAATCTCGGGTGCACCGCACATCGGCGCCACTATCGCCTATCCCACCGCCGTGCTGGCGGACGGTGATGTGCGCGCCATCGCAGAACTCTGGGTGCAGGCGTTGCGCGCTCTGGCCACGTACGCCGAGCAGAGCGAACGCGGTGGACTCACACCGTCGGACATCGACCTGATCGACCTGGACCAGGAGTCCATCGATCGCCTCGAGCTCGAGTTCCCGACGCTGACCGACGTCTGGTCCCTCTCACCGCTGCAATCCGGACTGCTGTTCCATGCCCGCTACGCAGAACACACCGTGGACGCGTACACCGTCCAACTTGCACTCGAACTCGACGGCGTCGACGCGTCCCGGTTGCACCGTGCCGCACAGGCGCTGCTCGACAGACACGAGAACCTACGCGCTGCGTTCACGACCGACACCGGTGGGCGATCGGTACAGGTGATCAGCTCCGCCGTGGATGTGCCGTGGACCGAGATCGATATTTCCCCGTTGGCACCCACCGAACAGGCGACCGAGATACGCGAACTCCTCCATGCGGATCGGGTGCGCGGCTTCGACATGGACACACCGCCCCTACTGCGGTTCCTGCTTCTGCGAACCGGTGACGACGCGTATCGCTTGATCCTGACCAACCACCACATCCTCCTCGACGGATGGTCGATGCCGCTGCTGGTCCGCGATCTACTCACCCTCTACGCAACGGACAGTGATCACAGCGCCATCCCGCGCGTGCATCCGTACCGGGATTATCTGAGCTGGATCAGCACTCGCGACGAGAGCGTGTCGATCGAGGCCTGGGACGAAGCACTTCGCGGACTCGACGATCCGACACTGCTCACCGGAACCCACGTAGTCGACGAGGACGGTGCAACCTCACGCTCGACCACCACGGCGCTCGGAGAACGTGAGACGGAACTCCTGCGCGGATTCGTCCGCTCCCGCGGTCTGACGACAGCGTCCCTGATCCAAGTGGCCTGGGGAATCGTGCTCGCCGAACTCCTCGGCCGCGACGACGTAGTCTTCGGCGGAACCGTCTCCGGACGCCCGCCGCAGGTTCCCGGCGTCGAGTCGATGGTGGGCCTGTTCATCAACACCGTCCCCGTGCGAGTTCGCCTCGACCCGCGAGAGTCCCTGGCAGCACTGTGCGTTCGTGTCCAAACCGAGCAGGCACGGTTGTCCGATCACCACCATGTGGGTCTTTCCCACATCACATCGGCAGTGGGAGGTGCTGCATCATTCGACACCCTGACAGTCTTCGAGTCGTATCCCGTCGACCGCGGTGGACTCTCGTCCGGCACGGACATCGCCGGAATGCACGTCCTCGACGTCCACGATGCCGAGGATGCGGCGCACTATCCGCTCGCGATCGTCGCTTCCGCGGCAGACGGACGCTTGCGGCTCAAGTTCGAGTATTTCCCGGGAGTCCTGGGCGATCACGACATCGACGCGATCGCGGACCGGCTGCTCCGCACCCTCGAACTGATCACCGCACAACCGGATCTTCCGCTGGCAAAACTGCGTCTGATGCCGGATTCGCAAGTGCAGCAATTGGTTCCCGCGCGAGGAAAGCAAGGACGCTCGGTCAGAACACTCGATCGCATCTTCGTGGACACGGCGAGCAGATTCCCCGAACGGATCGCACTGTCCTGTGGTGACAGAAAGATGACCTACCGGGAACTGGACGAGGCCTCGAATCAGTGGGCACGCGTGCTGATCTCCGAAGGTGCCGGCCCGGACTCACGGGTGGCGATCTGTGTGGAACGTTCCTTCGACTCCGTGGCAGCGGTCTGGGCGATCACCAAGACCGGCGGCGCCTTCGTGCCGATCGATCCGCGCTACCCGAGTGACCGGATCTCGTTCATGCTCGAAGATTCGGCATCCGCGCTGGGAATGACCACGGCGGCACACGCACCGCGCGGCGGCGGCGCGACGAAGTGGCTCGAACTCGACGACCCGACGAGCATCGCTCGGCTCGCCGGAGTGTCCACGGCACCGCTCCGCGAGGACGAGCGCCGCGGAACCACACGGCTGGAGAACACCGCCTACCTCATCTACACCTCGGGCTCCACCGGCCGACCCAAGGGTGTTGTCGTCACCCATACCGGCCTCGAGAACTTCGCCGACGAGCAGCGCCATCGCTACGGTCTCACGGAGAATTCGCGCGCACTGCACTTCGCCTCACCGAGCTTCGATGCGTCCGTTCTCGAATATCTGCTCGCTTTTGCCGTCGGCGGCGAACTGGTCGTAGCTCCGACCACCGTCTACGGAGGAACCGAACTTGCCGACGTTCTCCGGGAAGGACACGTCACCCACGCGTTCATCACGCCCGCAGCTCTGACATCGGTGGATCCCGAGGGAATCGACGAACTGACCACCATCACGGTCGGCGGCGAAGCGCCCTCGGCAGACCTGGTGCGCACCTGGGCTCCGGGAAGATCATTCGTCAACGTCTACGGTCCCACCGAAACCACCATCTCCTGCAATCTCAGTGACCCCATTCCAGCCGGCGACAAGGTCCATCTCGGGCCACCGAACCGAGGATTCAGTGAAGTTGTCCTCGATCGCAGACTCCAACCGGTGTCTGTCGGTGTTCCCGGGGAACTGTACGTGGCCGGAGTCGGACTCGCGCGTGGCTATCACGGGCGTTCACCGCTGACGAGCGAAAGATTTGTCGCCAACCCCTACGGCGAGCCGGGGGAGCGGATGTACCGCACCGGCGACGTCGTGCGCTGGCGTAGTGATCGCACCATCGAGTACCTCGGACGCAGCGACTTCCAGGTCAAGATCCGCGGTTTCCGCATCGAACTCGGCGAGGTCGACACCGCATTGGGCCAACTACCAGGCGTGGAGTATGCGGTCACGCTGGCGGTGCGCGGACCGTCGGAGGAGCAGGCTCTGGCGGCGTACGTCGTCTGCGACGACGAACACCCCGTGACCGCCGAGGACATCCGCGCAGCGGCACGAAAGGTACTGCCGGCACACATGGTGCCCGCGAGCGTCGTCGTGCTCGACGAACTGCCACTCACCGGCGTCGGCAAGGTCGATCGGGCTGCTCTCCCGAAGCCTCGCTTCGACACCGATGCCGAAACGTTCACGGCACCGACTACCGAGCTGGAACGACTGGTGGCGGGTGTCTTCGAGGACGTGCTCGGAGTGACTCCGATCGGCATCGACACTCACTTCTTCGACGTCGGCGGAAACTCACTGACCGCGACGCGCGTCATCGCCCGCGTCAACGCTCTTCTCGGCACCGACATCGGCGTTCGAGGATTGTTCGAGTCTCCGACAGTTCGGCAGCTGTCGCGCCTGGCCGAGAGCGTCGGCCGCGGCGAACACCCCAGACCACCGTTGACGCGACGGTCTCGCCCGGACCCACTGCCCGTGTCGCTGGCGCAGAAGCGGATGTGGTTCCTCAACCAGTTCGACGTGACGTCACCGGCCTACAACGTTCCCCTGGCAGTGCGGCTGGACGGCGATCTGGACTTCGCCGCATTGCAGGACGCCGTAGCGGACGTACTGGGCCGCCACGAAAGCTTGCGGACGAAGTTTCCCTCGATCGACGGGCAACCGGTACAGCAAGTTGTCTCCGCCGAGGCGGTCATGCCGATCCTGGAACCGGAGATCGTCGCTGCTGCACAAGTTTCCGATCGAATTCTCGAATTGGCCTCGGAAGGGTTCGACGCCTCGGTCGATGTCCCGATCCGCTGCGCAGTCCTTCGCGTGGACGGAGACGCACGCAGGCACGTGCTCGTCATCGTCGTCCACCACATCGTCGCCGACGGGTTCTCGATGAACCCCCTGGCAGTGGACGTGGCAGCGGCATATGCGGCCCGCAGCGCCGGCAGCGCGCCGAACTGGTCGGAACTGGCCGTGCAGTACGGCGACTTCGCTATGTGGCAGCACGAGGTACTCGGCTCCGAAGAAGATCCGGACTCTGCCCTGACCCGACAGCTCGATTACTGGAAGGACCGTCTCGCGGGACTGGGTGAGCCGATCGCGCTGCCGACGTCGTTCCCACGTCCGGCGAAGCCCTCCATGGCGGGCTCGGTCCACAGGTTCGCTGTCTCACCGAAGATCCATCGAGCGCTGACCGACCTGGCACGCGAGCACGGCAGCACCATGTTCATGGTCATGCACGCAGGACTGGCGGTACTTGCAGCGCGTCTGGCCGGAAGCGAGGACATCGCCATCGGTACACCCGTCGCCGGCCGCGGAGAGGCCGAACTCGATCACCTGGTCGGAATGTTCGTCAACACTCTTGTGCTGCGAACACAGATCACGCCCGACTCGTCGTTCGAGGACGTACTCGCCCAGGTTCGTGAAGGCGATCTCGGTGCGTTCCAACACGCCGACCTGCCCTTCGAAAGGTTGGTCGACGCACTCGACCCGGAACGCTCGACGTCACACACTCCGTTGTTCCAGATACTCATCGAGTTCCGCAACAACGCACTACCGCAACTTGAACTGCCGGGGCTGTCGGTCTCGGGAGTCGAGTTCGACCTTCCTGTCGCCAAGTTCGATCTCCAACTCGCGGTCACCGAACATTACGGCGCGGACGGAAATTCGGATGGTATCGACGCCGAATTCATCTATGCCACAGACCTGTTCGACGGTGAAATGATCGAATCGTTCTCACACAGGCTGATCACCCTTCTCGATGCGGTTTCCCGAGACCCGTCGACTCCTACCGGCGACATCGACGTCGTCGGCGCCGACGAGCGTCGACAGATGCTGACCGAGTGGAACACTCACGCCGAACCGGCTGCGGCCGACAACATCGCGGACCGTTTCTTCGAGGCTGTTGCAGCACATCCGTCGTCGACCGCGGTCAACGACAGCGACGGCGCAATGACATACGCCGAACTGGACGGGCGCGCGAACCGCCTGGCGCGGATTCTGATCAGCCGCGGTATCGGTCCGGAATCCGTGGTGGCCGTTGCGATGCCCAGAACGACCGATCTCGTGCTCGCTCTCGTCGCCGTCATCAAGACCGGAGCGGCATACCTGCCGGTAGACATCACCTATCCGGCCGAGCGCATGCGATTCCTCTTCGACGACGCGCGGCCGGTATGCCTGGTCACGACCGGAGGCTTCCGAAACGATCTGCCTTCGGAGATCATCGAATCCGGCATCGACATCGTCGAACTCGGATCTCCGGAGATCGCCGTACGCCTCGATCACTCCGCGCCACATCGCATCACCGACGCAGACCGGACGACACCCCTTCTGCCCGACGCGGTCGCGTACGTCATCTACACGTCCGGATCCACCGGGCGCCCCAAAGGTGTCCAGGTCAGCCACCGAAACGTCATGACTCTGATGGACAACACGTCTCCGACGTTCGGGTTCGACGACACGGACGTGTGGACGATGTTCCACTCGTACGCATTCGACTTCTCCGTCTGGGAACTGTGGGGTCCGCTGCTGCACGGTGGCCGGTTGGTCGTCGTCGACTACTACACAACCAGATCGCCGGACATGTTCCACGAACTGCTCCGCCGCGAGCGAGTGACGGTGCTGAACCAAACACCCACCGCCTTCTACCAACTCGCCGAAGCCGACCGCGCGTACACACCGAACGGCACGGAACCCGACCTTGCCCTGCGTTACGTCGTCTTCGGTGGAGAAGCGCTCGATCTCGGGCAATTGCGCAAGTGGTACGACCGGCGCACCGACACGGCGCCGACGCTGGTCAACATGTACGGGATCACCGAAACGACAGTGCACGTCAGTCGAATCGGGCTCGACCGCAACGACAGTGAGCACGCATCGGCGAGCATCATCGGGCGAGCGGTACCAGGATTGTCCGTCTACGTACTCGATCGGCGACTGAACCTGGTACCACCAGGCGTGGTCGGCGAAATGTACGTCGCCGGTGACCAGGTGACTCGGGGATACCTCGGGAAACCCGCATTGACTTCGGTGCGGTTCCTTCCCGATCCATTCGGTAGTTCGGGGGATCGAATGTATCGGAGCGGGGACCTGGCGAGGTGGAACGACGCGGGGCAGTTGGAGTACGTGGGCCGTAGTGATTTCCAGGTGAAGGTGCGTGGTTTCCGCATCGAACTCGGAGAGATCGAAGCCGCAATGCTCCGCTGCCCCGGCGTCGCGGCCTCAGTGGCGCTCGTACGTACCGACGGAGCCTCACCGCGGATCGTCGGGTACGTAGTTGCCGAAACAGGCAGTGCCGTCGATTCCGCGACGGTTACCGACTTCGTCTCCGCTGAACTCGCGGAGTACATGGTGCCCACCGCTATCGTCGTCCTCGAATCACTTCCACTGACCGTCAACGGAAAGCTCGACCGACGCAGCCTCCCGGCACCGGACTTCGCCGTGATCGGAACAACGGAGACGACGCGGGCACCAGCCACCGCTACCGAGGCGGTCCTCGCGGACCTGTTCGCGGAAGTGCTGGGGCGGGGCAGTATCGGAGTGGACGATTCCTTCTTCGGCCTCGGCGGCGATTCGATCATGTCGATCCAACTCGTCTCACGGGCGAAGTCCGCAGGCCTCATCTTCACTCCGCGGGACGTCTTCGAAGCGAAGACGGTTGCCGGACTCACCAAGGTCCTCCTCGTCGAATCAGCGGAAGCTGCACCGGTTCTCACGGAGCTACCGGGCGGGGGAGTCGGCACCCTACCGCTCACTCCGATTATGGAGTGGCTCGTCGAACGCAGTCGCGGTGACCTGAGCATGATCCGCAGTTACAGCCAGAGTGCCCTGATCGCACTGCCCGCGGATGTCTCCGGCCCCGCGCTGGAGCGCGCACTGCAAACGATCCTCGATCGCCACGACGTACTGCGGGCGCGTCTGGACACCGCGACTCACCAACTCGAGATCCGCGAACCCGGCAGCGTCGCCGCCTCCGATGTCCTGCGCCGAACCTCCATCGTGTCCACCAGTGGCGAAGATTTCCTGCGCGCCGCAGAAGCCGCGATGCAGGACGCGTCCAGCCGTCTCGCTCCCGAGCACGGAAAGATGATCAGCGCAGTCTGGTTGGATCCCGTCAGCGCGAACGGCAACCAGGCCGAGGCCGGCCGGTTGCTCCTGGTCCTTCATCACCTCGCGGTCGACGGTGTGTCCTGGCGAATGCTCGTCCCCGGCTTGGTCACCGCATACGCCTCGGCGTTCGACGGCGAATCGCCGATGCTTCCGCCCGGCGGAACGTCGATACGGCGTTGGGCGACCGCCCTTGCCGAGACCGCCGCGGATCGACGCGACGAGGTCCAATTGTGGTCGAGGATGCGGGCCGACGAGCCACTGCTCGGGACACGCGTGCTCGACCCTGCCGTAGACATCGGTTCAACTGTCGACCGCGTCAGCGTCGACGTTCCGACCTCGGTGACCGAGAACATCATCTCGACGGTGCCTCGACATTTCGGGGGCTCGGTGAACGACGGGTTGCTCGCAGCTCTCGCGATTGCCGTCACCGCCTGGCGTCGATCGCGCGGACAGCGCAGCGGGGAAGTGCTTCTCAACCTCGAAGGGCACGGCCGCGAGGAGAACGCAGCACCGGGTGCCGACCTCTCGCGCACGGTCGGCTGGTTCACCACCTTGTTCCCGGTGCGGATCGACCTGACCGGGCTCAACGTCGTCGATGCGCTGTCCGGTGGAACAACCGCGGCCTCGGCGGTGAAGCTCGTCAAGGAAACGTTGCTCGACATTCCGGACAACGGAATCGGTTTCGGCATGCTGAAGTACCTCGATCGAAACGAAGAACTGCGGAAGCTGCCTACGCCGCAGATCTCGTTCAACTACCTCGGACGTTTTGCCGGCTCGGATCCCGAGCACGGCGAAGTGCCGTGGCTGCCGATCTCCGAAGTGACCCTCGACGAAGCGCACAGCGGAGAGCTTGCTGCCGCGTCGGTACTCGACATCAACGCCGTCACCACCGACACCGCACACGGTCCGATCCTGCGCGCTACCTGGTCCTTCCCCCGCGGCATTCTCAGCGAGGCTGAAGTCACCGAACTGGCGGAGCTCTGGGCCCGTGCACTCGGCGCGCTGAGTTCGTACGTCGACGAACACTCCGAGCGTGAGCTCACGCCCACCGATCTCGATCTCGTCACCGCGGATCAACAGAGCATCGAACAGCTCGAGCGCAGATTCCCCGACCTGACCGACATCTGGTCACTGTCACCTCTGCAATCGGGCATGCTCTTCCACGCCCAGTTCGACGAAACGGAAATCGATCCGTACATGGTGCAACTGACCCTCGAACTCGGGGGACGGGTGGAGGCGCCGCGATTGCGCCATGCCGCGCAGGCCTTGGTTGATCGTCATCCGAGCCTGCGTGCGGGATTTGTCTCCGCGCCGGGAGGTCGGGCGCTGCAAGTGATCCGGTCCGGAGTCGAGATCAGCTGGACCGAAATCGACTTGTCCGGGGCCGAAGACAGCGAACTCGCGTTCGCTCAGCTGCTCGAGAGTGATCGCGCTGAGCGTTTCGACATGGAAACAGCCCCACTGATCCGGTTCATGCTCGTGCGAATCGGACCGGACGCGGCACGCTTCGTCGTGACGAACCATCACATCCTGCTCGACGGCTGGTCCACCCCGCTGTTGCTTCGAGACCTGCTGACTCTCTACGCAACTGACGGCGACCCCGAGATTCTGCCCAGAGTTCAGTCGTATCGCGACTACCTCACCTGGATCTCGAAGCAGGAACCCGAAACTTCGCTTCGGGCGTGGCAGGAAGCGCTACGAGGCGTCGATACATCCACCCACCTATCGCAAGCGGGCACCGCCGCCGAAACCGTGGCTAGTGACATTCACTCGTACTCACTGCCGACCGAACGAGCCGAGACTCTTCGGGCATTCGCGCGAAGCCGCGGTCTGACCATGGCGACCTTGGTCCAGGTGGCCTGGGGAATCGTGCTCGCCGAACTCCTCGGCCGCGACGACGTCGTCTTCGGCGGAACCGTGTCAGGACGCCCACCCCAGGTGTCAGGCGTGGAATCGATAGTCGGCCTGTTCATCAACACCGTCCCCGTGCGAGTCCGCCTCGACGCCCGAGAAACCCTCGCGGAACTGGCCATTCGCATCCAATCCGAGCAAGCGTCACTGCTCGACCACCACCACATCGGCCTGTCGGACATCGCGGGAGCCGTCGGCGCCGCAGGATCCTTCGACACACTGACGGTGTTCGAGTCGTACCCCGTCGACGAGGCAGCCCTGACCGCCGAGACCGACATCGCGGGAATGCACGTTCTCGGCATCGACGGACGCGACTCGGCGCACTACCCGATCGCCGTGGTCGCTTCGGAAAGTCACACGCTCAACTTGAAGATGGAGTACTTGCCCACACACTTTTCGGCCCGCGAAGTCGCGAAGATCACCGAGCGCGTGGGCATCGTCCTCGAACATCTGGCCTCGGCACCGGATCAGCCGCTGGCCCGTCTGCAGGTTCTCACGGAGTTCGAAAGCCGCGATCTTGCGCCGGTCTTCGGATCCCCGGGTCGCTCCGCTCGAACCCTCCCGGAGATACTCGCCGACGTTTCCGCCACATATCCCGACCGCATCGCGCTCTCGGCCGGTGGCCGCTCCATGACCTACGCCGAACTCGACCGGCGCTCGAACCAGTTGGCCAGAGCCATGATCCGCCGCGGCGCCGGACCCGAAACGTCGGTTGCCATCGGCATCGAACGGTCCATCGAATCGGTTCTCGCGGTCTGGGCGGTCGCCAAGACCGGCGCAGCTTTTGTCCCCGTCGACCCCACCTATCCGGCCGACCGAATCGAACACATGCTCAGCGATTCCGAAGTGCTGTTCGGGTTGACCGTCATCGACGCCATCGAGACACTGCCGCCGATCGTGTCCTGGCTGGTGCTCGGAGAAGAAGCCTTCGACGATGACGTCGCCACCAGTTGCACCCTGCCGATCGCCCAGGACGAACGGCCCGCACCGGTGGTCATGGACAACGCCGCCTACGTGGTCTACACCTCGGGATCCACCGGACGACCCAAGGGAGTAGTGGTCACCCACACAGGACTCGACAGTTTCGCGCTCGATCAGCAACGTCGATTCCACGCCGATCACCACTCTCGGACCCTGCACTTCGCCACCCCCAGCTTCGACGGAGCCATCTTCGAGTACCTGCAAGCATTCGGTGTCGGAGCAACCATGGTGATCGTCCCGACCGACATCTACGGCGGAGCCGAACTGGCAAGTCTGATCCGCCGCGAACACGTCACCCATGCGTTCGTCACCACGGCGGCACTCGCTACCGTCGACCCGGCCGGCCTGGACGAATTCCGGCACGTCGTCGTCGGGGGAGAGGCTCTACCACCGCACCTCGTCGGTCTGTGGGCTCCTGGACGAGAATTCGTCAACGCCTACGGCCCGACCGAGACAACCGTCATGGCAGACATCAGCGAACCCATGACGGTGGGCGCACCCATCACTATCGGTGGCCCGATCCGCGGTGTGCACGAGATGATCCTCGATTCGCGCCTGCAACCGGTACCCGTCGGAGCTCCCGGTGAGCTGTACATCGCCGGTATCGGCCTGGCTCGCGGATACCACCGGCGTCCCGGCCTGACCAGTGAGCGATTTGTCGCCGACCCCTTCGGCAAGCCAGGTGACCGGATGTACCGCACCGGGGACATCGCCTCCTGGCGAAGCGATCACACCATCGAATACGTAGGGCGCAGCGACTTCCAGGTCAAGATTCGCGGATTCCGTATCGAACTCGGCGAGGTGGACGCCCAGATCACCGCAATGGCGACTGTCACGAACTGCGTGACCCTCGGCGTCGACGGACCGGCCGGAGCAACTGTCCTCGCGTCCTACCTCACTGTCGGGGAAGGATCGACGCTGACAGGTACAGAGATCACCGCGCACCTTGCCGGACGTGTTCCGTCGCACATGGTTCCGGCGAGCATCATGATCGTCGACGAGCTCCCTCGCACCGCGGTCGGCAAGCTCGATCGACAGGCGTTGCCGACCCCGGAGTTCACCGGGACCGCTGTGGAATTCCGGGCCCCCGGTACCAGCCTCGAACGCCGGATAGCCGATGCTTTCATCGATGTACTCGGCGTCGAGCGAGTAGGCATGGACGACAACTTCTTCGAACTCGGCGGCAACTCGCTGATCGCCACTCGCGTCGTCTCGCGGCTCAACTCCGCCCTGAACATCGACGTCGGGGTACGCGTGTTGTTCGAAGCACCGACGACCGCCCAGCTCGCCGAGCGGCTTTCCAACGCTGTCACTGCCGTCGGCACCGTGCCGCTCACTCCCATGGAGCGCGACGGCAACGTCCCGCTCTCGTTGGCGCAGAAGCGCATGTGGTTCCTGAACCAATTCGACACACGCTCAGCTGCGTACAACATCCCACTGGCTGTTCGCCTTACCGGTGACCTCGACGTCACCGCCATGCAACAGGCGATCGCCGACGTCGTCGAGCGGCACGAAACCCTGCGGACGGTGTTTCCCGCAGTCGGCGGCGATCCGATTCAGAATGTGCTCACCGCCGACGAGGCAATACCACCAGTCCGTGAAATGACATTGGGGGAGCACGAACTCGCAGAGCGCATGCAACGACTCGCCACCACCGGCTTCGACGTGTCAGTCGACTTGCCGCTGCGCGTGGCACTCTTCCGACTCGACGCCGACGAACCCGTTCACATTCTGTTTGTCGTCGTCCACCACATCTGCGCCGACGGTTCGTCGATGGCGCCGCTCGCACGTGACGTGATGGCGGCCTATCTGGCGCGTACGGCCGGGACCGAGCCCACGTGGGCACCACTCGAAGTGCAGTACGCGGACTTCACGTTGTGGCAGCATCAGGTCCTCGGATCGGAAGACGATCCGGAATCTGTCATCAGCCGTCAATTGCACTACTGGAGTGAGCAACTCGCCGGACTCGACGATGTCATCGCTCTGCCCACAGACCACCCGCGGCCCGTGCAACAGACCTTCCACGGTGACCGATTCACCTTCGACATCGACGCGAACACCCACCGCGCGCTCGCGGACCTGTCCAGGTCCCACGGTGTCACGATGTTCATGGCACTGCACGGCGCACTGGCCGTGCTGATGTCGAAGCTGTCCGGCGCAGACGAGGTCACCATCGGCACACCGATCGCCGGCCGCGGTCAGGCAGCGCTCGACCACCTCGTCGGGATGTTCGTCAACACGCTGGTCCTGCGAACCAGCGTCGATCCCGACATCACGTTTGCCGAACTGGTGGAACACATCCGCGAAATCGATCTGGCCGCATTCCAGAACTCTGATCTACCTTTCGAACGGCTCGTCGACGTGATCAACCCGACGAGATCCACGTCGTACTCACCGCTGTTCCAAGTAG
Source organism: Rhodococcus sp. IEGM 1409 (assembly GCF_030056735.1). Lineage (GTDB taxonomy): Bacteria > Actinomycetota > Actinomycetes > Mycobacteriales > Mycobacteriaceae > Rhodococcus_F. Next base: position 326,957 of record NZ_JASHKN010000004.1, on the reverse strand, counting down.
CGCTCGAACTTCAGAACAACGAACCCGCACACTTCCACCTACCCGGCCTCGACATCGACGGACTGACCGTGGAAACCAAATTCGCGAAGGAAGACCTCGAACTGATCGTCGACGAGAAGTTCGACGAGTCCGGCGCCCCTGCCGGGATGTCCGCCGCCTTCGACTTCGCGACGGATCTCTTCGAACCCGGCACCATTCGGCGGTTTGCCGACCGACTTCGCCTGATCCTCGACGCCGTCGGACGTGAACCTGCAACACGTATCGCCGACATCGGCATCCTCGCCGCCGACGAAACAGCAGCCCTGGTGCCGGCATCCGGTGCAGCCGCAACTCGCGCGCGGGTGTGGCCGGAGATCCTCGCCGAAGCAGTCGCCTCGAACCCGGATGCCCCAGCCCTCTCGAGTCGCGAGAGGTCGATGACCTACCGCGAACTCGACGAGGAATCGACGAAGCTGGCGCGAGCGCTGTGCCGGCGAGGTGTCGGACCCGAAGATTTTGTGGCCTTGGGTCTGCCGCGGTCCGCCGCGGAGATCGTCGCCATCTGGGCGGTCACGAAGACCGGGGCGGCATTCTTGCCCGTCGACCCGAATTATCCCGACGACCGCATCAACCACATGCTCGACGATTCACGGGCCGTACTCGGCATCACCGACGACGCTCACCGCAGTCAACTTCCCGACACGGTCGAGTGGATGGTCCTCGATGAAGCGGAGACCGTCGAGGAGATCGACGGCCAGAGCGTCGCCGCGATCACCGATCGTGACCGTGCGATCCCTCTGCATCACGGGCATCCCGCGTACCTGATCTACACGTCGGGTTCGACCGGGAAGCCGAAGGGCGTCATCGTCACCCACCTCGGGTTGTCCAACCTCAACGCCGAAGAACATCAGAGATTCAACGTCCAGCCCTACTCGCGGATCTCGCACCTGGCATCACCGAGCTTCGACGCCTCGGTCTTCGAACTCATGATGGCGTTCGGCAGCGGAGCCTGCTTGGTCGTCATCCCACCCACGGTCTTCGGCGGATCCGAGTTGGCCGACATCTTTGCCGAAGAACACGTCTCACACGCGTTCATCACGCCGACCGCGCTCAGCTCCATCGAAAGCTCCGCGCTGCCCGAACTCCGCGTGCTCGCAGTCGGTGGCGAAGCCTGCCCACCCGAACTCGTGGACATCTGGGGTCGAGACCGTCGCATGTTCAACGGATACGGACCTACTGAATCCACGATCCAGGCCAGCGTCAGTGAACCCATGCGGCCGGGCAAGGAAATCAACATCGGTCGTCCGGCCATCGGCTTTGCCGGCCTGGTCCTCGACGGGCACCTCAAGCCCGTACCAGTAGGAGTCATCGGGGAGCTGTACGTGACCGGCCCCGGACTCGCCCGCGGCTACCACAATCGTCCCGACCTCACCGCCGACCGATTTGTCGCCGATCCGTTCGGTGAACCAGGCCAGCGGATGTACCGCACGGGCGACCTGGTGCGCTGGCGCTCCGACAGCACCCTCGAATACCTGGGCCGCAGCGATTTCCAGATCAAGGTCCGCGGATTCCGCATCGAGCTCGGCGAAATCGACTCTGTCCTGATGGCACACCCCTCCGTCTACTTCGCCGCGACTCTCGGGCACGAAGCGCCGTCGGGGGAGACGATGATCGCCTCCTACATCCAGCCCGTGGACGGACAGACCGTCGACGACTGGGAGCTCCGACGCCACCTGTCTTCTCGCCTGCCCGCGCACATGGTTCCCGGCGCGATCGTTGTCGTCGACCGAATTCCGGTGACACCGGTCGGCAAGCTGGACCGCAAAGCACTGCCGACGCCGAGCTTCGAGCGTCGTACGGTCCCATACGCACCGCCGACCAATGGCACCGAACGAACTGTGGTCGACGTCTTCGAGACCGTGCTCGGTCATGAGCACATCGGCGTCGACGACGACTTCTTCGAACTGGGTGGAACGTCGATCGTGGCGACTCGAATCACCATCGAACTCGAGAAGCGTCTCGGGCTACGAGTGCCGTTGCAGGCACTGTTCCTGGATCCGACGCCTGCCGGTGTCGCACGGGCGGCCGACGGAATGGACGCACACTCGCCGGACGACTCGTCGGATCTGCTCGCCCCGATGATCACGCTGCGCGCCGGATCCGATCGTGCACCACTGTTCTTCGTCCATCCGGGTATCGGATTGTCCTGGGGTTATGCGGAATTCGTCAAACATCTCGAGCTGGATCAACCCGTATACGGTCTTCAGCTACCGTCACTGAGCGGCGGGCCCAGCTTCGACTCGCTGACCGAACTCGCCGACGACTACGCGAATCGCATTGCAGCCGTGACATCGACCGGCCCGATCCATCTGGCCGGCTGGTCGCTCGGCGGTGTCATCGCACACGCCGTGGCGCACAGTCTCACTCGGAGCGGACGTGACGTAACGCTGTCGATCCTCGACAGTTATCCGTCGTCGGATTCCGATCAGCCCGCAGAACTCTCGGTCTCCGAACTACTGGCGGGGCTCGCGATGCCTGCGGGATCCAAGACAGTCGAGACTTTCGAAGAAGCGGCGAAATTGCTGGAGCGGACCCTGGGGGCCGGGATCGGCATCGAAGCGGAGCATCTAGCGCGGATCAGTCGCGGTTACTCCCACTCCGTCGAGTTGACGAATCAGCACCAACCGCCTGTTCACGCTGGAGACATCGAGTTCTTCGTAGCCGGAAGATCTACCGAAAACGGACACGATGTGGCCGAATGGCGCCATTTTGTGGCCGGAGACATCCGCGTCGTCGAAGTCGACTGCGAACACAACCAGATGATCGAACCGGTACCGGCAATGACCATAGCTGTACGATTGCGAGAAGTTATCGCTCAGTGGGGTGTCTAAACCAGGTTCGACATGGGTATGAGTGAAACATACAGGGTGATGGATCTCGCATGGGTCCGGACGAGGGGAAAACGTTGAATCTACGAACCAAACGCGTGTTTACCGGATCGATGCTGACTGCCGCCGCGCTGACCGCCACACTGCTCTCCGGGTGGACTGCACAGGCAGATCCCGCGTATCCGGCACCGGACCCGGACCCGTTCTATTCGCAAGCAGCAGCCGAGGGGAGTGCCGGCACGCCGATCTCCGTACGGCGAGCCCCCGATCTGATGACTTTTCCGGGCGTCGCGATCTGGCAGGTCAGTTATCGGTCCACGAACTCCGAGAACAAGCCGATTGCCGCGGTCAGCACTATCCTGGTCCCTCCGAATCAAGCGCAAGACGGCCCCTTGCTCTCCTATCAGCACATCGTCAACGCACTCGGAACAGGTTGTGCGCCATCGCGCGCGCTCTACGCATCGGATCCCAACATCGTCATCCGTGAAGCACCCATCCTCAACGTCGCTCTGCAGCGTGGATGGACTATCGCGCTTCCCGACCATCTCGGACCCAACAGCGCATACGGCGCCGCACGACTCGGGGGACAGATCACGCTCGACGGCATACGCGCCGTCCAGAAAATCCCCGAATTGCGTAGCGGCACCAGCCCAGTCGGCATCGCCGGATACTCCGGTGGTGGTATGGCCACCGCGTGGGCAGCGGCGCTGGCGCCGACCTACGCACCCGAGGTCAACCTCGTCGGTGTTGCCGAAGGCGGCGTTCCGATGAATCTAGCCAAGATGGCCAACGGACTCGGGCAAGATCCACACCCGGCATTCGGACTCGCCTTTGCCGCAGCGATGGGCCTCGAGCGGGAGTATCCCGACCTCTTGCCGCTCAGTAACCAACTCAACGACCTCGGTCGGTCGATGCGGTCCGAACTCACCAACGCCTGCACCAACGACATTCTGAGAGTCGGCGCCGGGCGCAGCGCTTCCCAGGTGTCGACGTCGACTTCCCTGTTGTCCAGTCCTGAAGTGCGAAAGGTGATGGACGACAACAGTGTCGAACTCTATCCAGGAGTGCCGACCGCCCCCGTGTTCGAATGGCACACGCCCGACGACGTGCTGATTCCCATCGACTCGGTGGTCAACACCATTTCGAGGTACTGCGCCGCGGGAGCAACGATTCAATCCCAACTGTTCCCCAGCCCTGACCACCTCACCACCGCGGTCCTCGGTCTGCCCACTGCATTCGAGTATCTACAGGACAGATTCGACGGAGTGCCCGCGCCACGGTCGTGCTGAAGATCTCCGGCGTGATGTATCGAGCAGGCGCGGCACGTGGCCAACTCTGTGTGCCCGTGGCATCGTTGAGTGTATGAGCGACACGGATGACACCGGCGCGGCCGGCAATGGCGATTACAGTCTCGATCCCGACGACCAGCTTCAACCCGAAGACACTCTGATCGATCGAGGCGTCGACGACATTCTCGACGAGGGAATCTCCCCACCGGAACGCCCACTGGGACTTGATGCCCACGGGCTGACAGGCAGCGAGGAATCAGCGGGGGAGACCCTCGACGAGCGCCTGGCCGAGGAAGAACCCGATCCGTACGCGTCGCTGGGTGATCCGCTGAAGGATCCGGCCGATGCCGACGAATTCGAACGGGAAGAAGAATTCCCGAACGGTGACGAAGTGGGTAACCGCCGCGTCGGGCGTCTCGTTGCCGAAGACGAGGGCCGATACGAGGACGAGGAAAGCGAACTCATTGCAGGAGACGTCGGAATCGACGGCGGCGCAGCGTCGGCAGAGGAAGCTGCGATGCATCTGATCGACGACTCAGAGGACTGAACGACCGCCGAAGCGTTGTGGCTGGTGATCAGTGAGAACGATGGAATGGACGTGATTTCCGCCCATCCTCTTGCTTTCGTACATGGCCGAATCGGCGAGGCGGTGTAGATCGTGCAGGCCGCTTTCTGCTGCCTGCACGTCCGGCCAGCCGCCGTTGTGTACGGCTATGCCGATGCTCGTCGTCGAGAGTGGTTCGCCCGTAGGGGAGTTCATGACGGGGTGAATCCGCGCGAGCAAATCGCCGACATAGGGCAACGGCATTATCTGAACGACGACGAACTCGTCACCGCCGATACGAGCGATCGCTGCGTCCGATCTGGCCCAGTCGTAGAGTCGATACGCGGTCCGCAGGATGACGCGGTCACCCACGTCGTGACCGTAGGTGTCGTTGAAGTGTTTGAAATTGTCGATGTCGATCACTACAACCAGCAGAGACTGATCGAGGCTGGATTTTGCCTGTAGGAGTTCGGAAGTCCGCCGCGCCAGTCCACGCCGATTCAGCAGATCCGTCAGTGGATCGAGTTCGGAGCTTTGTGCGTCGTTGCTCAGGAGCGCCAGAGCAATCTGCGTGACGACCGGTATGACAGTGATGACAGGGATGGCAAAGGCAATGCGTCCCAGTGCGTCTGAGGCTGACGAAGGCGCATCCGTGAAGACCCCGATGCTGGCGACAACAATGACCGCCCCGGACCACAGCAAGTGCCACAGTTGCGCTCGAAGATTGTGAAAGAAGGCTACATACGAGCCGACGAGCCCGAAGACGAGACATCCGAGCAATCGCTGATCCGGATTCGCCTCGGTCAGCACGATCACCGCAACAGCGAAGTCCCCGGCAACGACTAAGAAATACGACTTTTCACGGGTGGTCGCAATGACCGGCAGGGCAATTCCGCCGATCATCACAAGCACTGCGATGACGGCGTCCAACGGAAATCCGATTGTCTGTACCGAGTCGGTGCCCAGTCGCTTCAGCAGAATCGTGACGCCAAGAAGGAAAACCAATACGCCGATTCCTATCCGAGTCGGCATCAGAATTCCGTTGTCGCGCAAGAATCGCGTGAATCGGTCGAACTGGTCTGGCACTGCGAGCCAGCGGTGCACGACCTTGGGTGTGTCGCTCATCGCGGCCACTGATCGTGAGAAGTGGCCGGTCGAATACAACACATGCGGCGATAGTAGTCCGTGGCGATGACAATGGAACTGCGCTCGCTCCCAGCCGGTCAACCCTAATACGTCACTGTGACGAATTAGGGTTGGGTGGCTGGAAGTGGGCGAGACTCGTTCATCAACATCAATCCACATCAGACGGCTTGTTGGTCGATCTTGCTTCGTGAGCGACTAGGTAACGCGGCCACGCCAGGCGGTGGCCGGCAGCGACTCGGCCGGCGACCGCCGAGTCGTAATCATCAAGTCACGCAAGGCGGTCCAGGGTCTCGGACAGAAACGCAGGACAGTCTGCAGATGCATTGATAGATAGACATGAGCAGGCGGCGACAAAGCAGGTTGCAAGAAGCGAGCGTAAGCCGAATATCGCCAGGTCGAGAATTTGCCGATAATCTACATTATGTCAAGTAATGGATATTCGAACGTCCCCCGTCAGCTCGTCCGCTAGCTTTACCCCCATGGATTCTGTGGCGCTTGTCCTCGGCTCACCGCGCGGTCGTCGGTTCTGCGCGAACGTCGGGTACGCGTGCCACGCCGACGCACGCACATCCGGTAGACACTGGCCTCAATCGACGGAACATGCGCTTGAAGTACTCGACACTGTCGATGTCCGAGCAATCACCGAAATGTCGGAACTCGAGATTCTGCACTGTCTCACGTATGCCGTGGATTGTGCACGCTACTGGGAGCCACCCGACGAGGAAGACCTGATCTTCGTGCGCCCCGAGGTCATTGCGGCATTACGCCCGATCGCCCGGACCCTTCTCGGCTCGCCGCACTCCGCCTGGTGGACCGAGCCGGTTGACCTCCTGAACCAGCATCTGGTTGAGAAGCGAAATCCCATCTACGGCTGGTCCGACTTACCCGTGCGGATTTACCGTACAAAGGACGGCCTCGAACAGTGGCGTGAAGAGGCGCTCGATACCGAACGTCGGTTTCTCGAATATCAGATCGCAGATCCCGACCGGCATATCGGAGGCGAATGGTGGTCCACCCCATCTGCCAACGGCACTACGCGAACGACCAGAAGTCGCGACGGCATCGGAGCGCTCGGAGTATTTCTCGAAGAAGACAGCTCGTCGAACGAGGCTCGGGTGCAGCCTGTAAGGATCACCGGCACGCCCCGCATCTATGAAATCGCCGGTCCATCGGACTGGGCGACTCTGGTCGACACCTATCCCCTGGCAGTGCCCGCTTCACGTCGTTCCGACTGGCATGACACCACCGGTCAATACCGTGACTGGTTCATCCCGGATTGGGTATTAGTGGCCGACGATTACGACGCCGTCCACCTGACGATGATGGCGTACCTGACCACGCCGGGCATCGCGATCCCCCTGTCGGCCAACTCGGGTGCCACTGTGCTCGCCGGATGGAATCCCGACACCACCTTCTGGCTTCGCAGCAACAACATCACCCTCGACGGCGACCCGACAGGCTGACGTTCGGCGACATCGAATTCAGCAGGTGCGACCGCACGGCCAGCCACCGTGCGGTGGCCTCGATCCCCTGTTCCAGGGTGAACGTCGGAACCCGCCCGAGTAGTCGCAACCCAGGACATACTTCCCGGTTGCCTTGCGGAACAGGACATCCCGCACTGTTGTGGATCGAACGTCGGCGAACGGAATGTGACGGAAACGATCGAGGCGCTCCGGAAAGATTCGGCGTGTCACCGGCTGCGAGGGCCGGTGCCGCACCCCCGAGGCTGGTCGACGTCACGACCGGCAAAGTTACCGCTGAGGCTGGGCCGACAGTTCGGACAGAAGTACGGCGATCTCCTCGTGTTCAGGGGGCTCGTTTGTCCTGGTCGACACCCGTCAACCGACCGGCATCTCCCACGGCGCCACTGGAAGAGTGTTCCCGGTCTCGAGGTAGGACTTCAGGTTCGACAACACCGCCGACCATCCGCCCGCGACCTCCATGCGAGCCGATTCGTCCGCCAAATCGGTGTGCTTGACGGTCAGTCGCACAATCGCGCCGAAGGCTTCGATATCAAAACTCACCCGCGAGATGTCGACGCCTGGTTCGCCGTTCGGATCGGCCCAGGTGGTGACCAACCTCGACGGTGGGTTGCTCTCGACTACGGTGCCGACTACGTCCGCGACGTTCGAACCGTCGATCCGGCGATGCTCCCACGTCGATCCTGGCTGCCAATCGGAGACGTTACTGTGTCCCCAATACTCCGCAGTGGCCTGTGCATCCGTGAGTGCTTTCCAGACGTTCTCGGCCGTGCTGGCGATGTAGGTGACATACACAAAACTGGGCTTGTCGGTCATGGCTTCCTCCGCGAGTTTCTTGACGGCACTGAGCGCATTCAGGCGCGGTACCTCGAACTTGTTGATCCATCGCTCTCGAATTTCTTCGAGCGCAACGGGATTGAGATAATGAAGCTTGGATCTCCCCTGCCTCACCGTGCTGATCAGATTTGCATCCTCCAGCGCGGTGAGGTGTTGCGTGACAGCTTGTCGACTCATGTCGAGGCTGTCGCACAGGTCGCCGAGCGACTGACCGTTGGCTACGAACAAGCGGTCCAGGAGAAGCCTCCGTGTTGGATCGGCAAGAGCTTTGAACACTGCATTCATCCGGTCGTCCACAACTTCACAATATGCAAGCGTTTACTTGCATGTCAATCGTTGGGCGTGCCGGGTTTCGGAAGTAGGGATCAATAGGGTGTGATGTCACTAGGCAAATGTGATCTGATTCCCGGATCGCAGCACACGAGAGGTTGGGCACATGGACTGGGCAGCAATTGGAGTAGGTGTCGGGTATGCGTCGGTGGCCCTGTCGATCCTGGTTTTCGTCGGCGGGTGCATCGCGCTGTTCATCTTGTCGGTCCGCCAGTAGCTGACACCTCGACAAAGTGGTGATCACCCCCGGTTCGGCGAAGCCGATCGCATCGGGAGTGATCACCTCCGGGGCCGCTTGATCGATTCGGACCCAGCTGCGTTCGGCGGACTGCTCACAGAGAAGCTCGGCCGCGGTGGGACTACCGTAGGACTGTCGCCTAGAACTCGAGGAGTACGGAATGAGCATCCAGTCGGTTGAACCGCACCGCCACCGCGTAGTGGTGATCGGTTCCGGCTTCGGAGGACTGTTCGGCACTCAGGCTCTCAAAAAAGCCGATGCCGACATCACGATGATCGCGCGTACAACCCACCATCTGTTTCAGCCTCTCCTCTATCAGGTTGCCACCGGCATCCTCTCGGTCGGGGACATCGCTCCCGCTACGAGGCTCGTGCTGCGCAAGCAGAAGAACGCCCAGGTACTGCTCGGTGAAGTCGAGACGATCGATCTCGAGAACCGGACCGTGACCTCGCGCCTGCTCGAACGCGTCACGGTAACGCCATTCGACAGTCTGATCGTGGCAGCAGGTGCCGGTCAGTCGTACTTCGGTAACGATCAGTTCGCAGAGTTCGCCCCGGGCATGAAAACAATCGACGACGCACTCGAACTGCGTGGACGTATCCTCGGCGCGTTCGAACAGGCCGAGCTGTCGGACGATCCTGCCGAGCGCGCACGCTTGCTGACCTTCGTCGTGGTCGGCGCCGGCCCCACCGGCGTGGAGTTGGCCGGACAGATCGCCGAGCTTTCCCGCCGAACGCTCGACGGTGCTTTCCGTAAGATCGATCCCCGTGAGGCACGTGTTGTGCTCCTGGACGGCGCGCCTGCAGTCCTGCCCGTGTACGGCGGCAAGCTCAGCCGTAAGGCAGCCGAGACGCTCGAGAAGCTCGGCGTAGAGATCCAGCTCGACGCGATGGTCACCGACGTCGACAACGACGGTCTGATCATCAAGGAGAAGGACGGCACGCTTCGCCGTATCGAGTCGCAGTGCAAGGTGTGGTCTGCCGGAGTTCAGGCGAGCCCGCTCGGCAAGCAGCTCGCAGAGCAGAGCGGCGGGGAAACCGACCGCGCCGGCCGCGTCATGGTCAATCCTGACCTGTCGCTTCCCGGACACCCCAATGTCTTTGTCATCGGCGACATGATGTCGCTCGACAAGCTTCCCGGTTTGGCTCAGGTCGCCATGCAGGGCGGCAAGTACGCGGCTAAGCAGATCAAGGCTGAACTGAATGGCCAGTCCCCCTCGGCGCGAGTTCCGTTCAAGTACTTCGACAAGGGCAGCATGGCAACGATCTCGCGCTTCAGCGCGGTAGCCAAGGTGGGCAAGCTCGAGATCAGTGGCTTCATCGGTTGGGTTGCCTGGCTGGCAATTCACCTTCTGTACCTAGTTGGGTTCCGTTCGCGCGCCTCGACGCTTTTGTCATGGGCGGTGACGTTCTTCGGGCGTGGCCGTGCTCAGATGGCGTCCACCGAGCAGCAGGTCTTCGCGCGAAACGCGATGGGCGAATTGGAGAAGAAGAACAAGGAAGCGACGGAGTCCAGCAGCGCTTCCAACGGCGAGTCGAAGAAGACGGCGAGCAAGCAACAGAAGGCTGCCGGCTGATCAGCACCTGAGTGAACGACGAAGGGCGGCAGTGGAGTTCAACTCCATTGCCGCCCTTCGTCGTGTTGTCAGTTTCCGATCTTCGCCACCTCGGTGATGTTCGCGAGGCGAACCTGTCCCTTGGAAACGAGTCGGTCGTTCTCGTCGGTGATGCGAACCTCCCAGAGCTGCTGAGTGCGTCCACGATGAATCGGGGTTGCTTCTGCGGTGAGTGTGCCTTCCCGCGTTGCACGCAGGAAGTCGGTGTTGTTGTTGACTCCGACCACGTGGCCTCGCTCACCCAGCCACACGGTGCCACCTACGCTGGCAAGAGACTCCACCACCGAGCAGTACACGCCTCCGTGCTGAATCCCTGCTGGCTGGTGCAGCGTGGGCTTGACCGTCCATTGCGCCCGCACACGATCTGGGCTCAGTTCGGTGTACTCCAGGCCGATGGTGGCGTCGAAGCCCGTTCCGAGTCGTTTCATCATCTCTGCGGTCTCAGCAGTGTCGACCATGCCATCTCCATCTGTGATTCTCTGGCGCCGGTATGGCTGCCACTCCCTACTTGATTACACGAGAGGTAACTCGAGCTTGGAATCAGGTCTGGAAAAAGAACCGGCGGGTTTCACATCAATCGATGTGAAACCCGCCGTGGGAAGGACCGGGAGTCTCTGCAGCCCTCAGGACTCCGGCGCGGTCCGGCAGTTTCGCCACTCTCGCGGTGTGTAACTCTCCGCGAGGTGTTCCACAATCATAGGCAAGGCTGACCTAATTTAGCAAGCCCTTCGTCGAACTGATTCCAGCGAGGACGCAGCGAGACCTTGCGGCGCGCGCGAACCGGCAGCCCTGCCGCGACAAAGGCGTCGAGCAATCCCTGCCCACGGCGCTGCGCTGCCGATTCACCTTCACCGGCCAAGATGGGAACGTAGGCAGCTGCACCCAGGATCGATTCCCCCACCAAACCCCAGAATCTGAACTGGTCGACGGGTGCACATCTGGACACGGCGTCGTAGATGGCTCGGAGCGACGTCAGGCAACGGTGCGCAGTCCAGATGAGGAGCGCCTCTTCGCACGGCATGTCGACGACGCCGTCACTTCCGGCCTCCTGCCCGTTCGGGGCCACGCGCAGCGTTTCGTCGACTACGCCGGCCCAGTCGATTCCGCCGTCGCTGTCCATGTGGATGAACAGGTTTTCGAGCCCCGGGTCCCATGCAGACCCCTCCGAGACAATGGATGCAGCAACTCTGCCGACCACGGCATGAATGAGCGACGTCGCAACCTGTACCGCGGCAGCTTCAGCACTGTCGAGATCCTGAAGTGAACGGGCGAACATCTGTTGCACCCGATCCCCACACAAGCCCTCCCTCAGCTGCCACCAGCGCCGTTTGCCTTCGCCTGCCATGGCGGCAACCGCATAGACGCGCGGATAGTCAGGGTTGAGTGCTCGTAGGCGAACGCTGGTGCGGCTCAATGCGTTCGACCGGAGTTCGAATTCACGAACATCCGCATGCTGGGTGGTCAAGGTGATTGTCACCGTGCACTCCAATCGGCCGAAGTTGTCTTGTGGTTCTTAATGTAGGTTAGCCTCACCATAATTCAAGAGTAAAGAACTGTGACGCTGGGCACCGCATATTCACAGGAAACTTGCCCCACAGGGAGCACACCCACATAGGGTTCCGTAACCTAAGATGCGAATTCCCTGCGCACAAAGACCAGGAGCTCGAACCGCCAGTGACGATGATCAAACCTCTCGGGAACGGACATCCCCGAGGACCCAGCGAGACTTACGGACGGCGCATAGTGCCGCGCGGCCCGGCTCCTGTCCGAATGCGTGTCCTAGCTGGGATTTTCGACGCGGGGGTGTTCCTGCTTCCGTTGCTCGTCGGCTGGTACATCGTTCAGTCGCTCCGAGACGAAAACGGTGGCGGCGAAGCCGACCGCGCCGTATTCGGTGGGACGGCAATAGCCATCGCAGTCGGTCTCGTTGTGTGGAACCTCGGATTCCGCGAAGGTGCCACGGGCCGGACCTCGGGAAAGGGATGGGTTGGACTGGTCACGCGTGACACGAAGACAAAGCAGCCCATCGGTGTTCGCCGGGCTCTGCGCAGGCCGTTCGATCAAACCGGAATCGAGGTGGTCCGTGAAACCACGGCGCGCGACGAAGGGTTCGAGGAACTCGCGCGCGACAACAGCGTCGGGGCAACTCGTCGGCGGCGGCTGATCGGTCTTGCGGTGCTCACGGTTCTTCTCGCGCTCGTCATGCTCGCGAGCATCGCGGTGGGCGCTCGGCCGTTGACGTTTGCCGAGATCTTCCACGCCATCTTCAGTTCGGACGGCACCCAGACGGACATCATCGTGCGAACGTTGCGTGCTCCGCGGACCATCCTGGGTCTTGTTGTCGGCATCGCACTCGGTATCGCCGGCGCCCTGATTCAGGGACACACGCGTAACCCGTTGGCGGATGCCGGTCTACTCGGTCTCAACGCCGGCGCTGCGTTTTTCGTAGTCATGGCGATCTACCTCTTCGGCTTCACCGCTCCGAGTCAGTACCTCTGGTTCGCGTTTGCAGGATCGTTCGTCGCCAGCATTGTCGTCTTCGGCTTGTCCTCCATCGGAAACGGCGGCGCAAGTCCTCTGAGTTTGGCTCTGGCGGGCGCCGCCGTCGCGTTCTTCCTGCAAGCCATGACCAATGCCGTGATCATCCTCGATCAGACCAGCCTGGACGCCTACCGCTTCTGGGTAGTCGGGTCGGTGTCCGGTCGCGGGTTCGACGTTCTCTGGCAGGTCCTCCCCTTCCTGATACTCGGTTTGGTCATCGCCCTGGCAAGTACGCCTGGTCTCAATGTCCTCAGCCTGGGTGAAGACGTCGCGAAAGCGTTGGGAACGAATATCGCGTTCAGTCGCACACTCGGCATCATCGCGATCACCCTGCTGACCGGCGCCGCGACCGCAGCGTGTGGACCTATCGCGTTCATCGGATTGGTAGTCCCCCACGTGGCCCGGGCCATCACCGGACCCGACTACCGCTGGCTGGTCCCGTACGCGGGCTTGCTCGGTGCGGTCATGCTGATCACCGCGGACATCATCGGTCGCGTGGTCGTGCGCCCCGGCGAGTTGCAGGTCGGAATCATCCTAGCCCTCTTCGGCGCCCCGTTCTTCATCGCTCTCGTACGCCGCAGGAAGTTGGCAAGTCTGTGACGCTCAAACAAGAACTCCGGGTACTCCCCCGGACCGTCCCCTCCCGTAAGTCGATTCGTATCGGTGGATTCTCGCTGGTCTACCGTCCACTCGCGGTGTCGGTGAGCATTGCACTCGCGGTCGCACTCTTCCTTCTGCTCTGCATCAACATCGGACGGGGCGACTATCCGATCTCGATCCCCGATGTCATTTCCGTCCTCCTGGGTAATGGAAGCAAGACACAGAACCTGATCGTCTTCGACCTCCGACTTCCTCGCTCGCTCACCGCGCTCTTCATCGGTATGGCGCTCGGCATCGCCGGTGCGGTCACCCAGACAATCGCTCGCAACGCCCTCGCCAGCCCCGACATCCTCGGAATCACGGCCGGATCGAGCGCTGCCGCAGTTGCTCTCATCGTGCTCGGTGGTGGCGGGTCGTTCGTGGGACTACTTGCCACACTGGGGATTCCGTTGGCTGCTCTCTGTGGCGGCCTGCTGACAGCAGTGGTGATCTACGCCTTGGCATGGCGCAAAGGTGTCGAGGGGTTCCGCCTCATCCTGATCGGCATCGGCATCAACGCCATGCTCGTGGCAGCGACGGGATGGCTCCTCATCTCGGCGGACATCAACGATGCTTCCCGCGCACAGGTGTGGCTCAACGGTTCGCTCAACGGTGCCACCTGGAATCAGATGTGGCCGGTAGCCATCGCTGTCGCGGTAGTCGGTGGTTACGCGGTGATCGCCTCGTTCACCATGGGAGCACTGCGGTTGGGCGACGACAACGCCACCTCACTCGGTGTTCGCTTGCAATCATCGCAGGCCAAACTGTTGCTCTCCGCAGTGGCGCTGGCCGCCATCGCAACCGCCGCAGCAGGTCCGGTCGGCTTTGTCGCCCTGGCTGCGCCACAGGTTGCCATGCGTCTGGTGCGCTCTGCCGGCCCGCCCATCGTGGCTTCCGCGCTGACCGGTGCTGTACTGGTGGTCGGCAGCGACGTCATTGCCAGGACAATTCTGCCCGTGGAACTGCCTGTCGGAATCGTGACTTCCGCATTGGGTGGCCCGTTCTTGCTCTACCTGTTGGTTCGTAACAATCGGAAGGTCACAGCATGACCACCATCGCCCAGTCCACCGACGCTCCTTCGCGTCTCGTCGCGCAGAATCTGACGCTCGGATACGGGGATCGCATCATCGTCGACGGACTCGATCTGGAGATCCCCACCGGCGTGATCACGACGGTCATCGGCCCCAACGGTTGCGGCAAGTCGACACTTCTACGTGCGCTGGGCCGTCTGCTCAAGCCCAAGGGTGGATCGGTCATCCTCGACGGCAAGGCGATCAGTTCGATGAAGACCAAGGAAGTCGCGCGGGTCCTCGGAATGCTCCCCCAGACTCCGGTAGCGCCCGAAGGGCTCACCGTCGCCGATCTGGTCTCACGTGGGCGCCACCCGCACCAGTCGTGGATTCGGCAGTGGTCCGCGGACGACGAGGGCGAGGTCGCGGAAGCACTCGAGCTGACCGGTGTCTCGGACCTCGCCGATCGGCCGGTCGATCAATTGTCCGGGGGCCAGCGTCAGCGGGCCTGGATCTCGATGGCTCTCGCCCAGGGAACCGACATCCTGCTCCTCGACGAGCCAACCACGTACCTCGACCTTGCGCACTCGATGGAAGTCCTCGACCTGGTGGATCAACTCCACGAGGAAATGGGGCGCACCGTGGTGATGATTCTGCACGACCTCAATCTCGCGGTCCGGTACAGCGATCATCTGATCGTGATGCGCGACGGCGCCGTCGTCGCTTCGGGTGTCCCCAAGGACATCATTTCCGCGGAACTTCTGCTCGAGGTGTTCGGTCTCGAAGCGGCGGTTATCGACGATCCGGTCTCGGATCGGCCCCTGATCGTCCCGATCGGCACCCGGCACGTCTTCGGCGCTGTCGGCGGGCCGGCCAAGCCCGCCTGAAGATCGCGAATCAGCGACCTAGAATCGTCCGAACGAGTTTGAATCCCTGTCCGATCGAAACGGTAGGCAGATATGCCCGCCCGACCGCGTTGCCGATGCTCGGTAGCGCGGCCGGATCGGCGAACGTCATGTGCATCGGCACGTACCGGGGTTGGAACTTCGATTTGAAGGCCAGTAGCGATCGGAAGCCGTACACCGGTTCCAGTGTGCGACCGAGTAGATCGAGGACGCTGTCCATCATCGCCGAAAAGGTCGTGGCCTCAGGTTCGGCTGCGTTCGAATCGGCTGCGTCCATAGTGGAGTCGGCGGCGATTGTTGCCAACGGCGCACCGGACAGACTGAGGAACTCGACACCCTCCTCCTCCAATTTCAGTGCGGCAGAAGCGATAAGAAACTCCATCGCGGGCCGGAACCCTTCGGAGCGTCGCCTCATGAAGTCGAGGGTCCAGCCGACGACCTTGCCGTCGCGGTGCACCGGCAGCCACGACGTGACACCGTGCACCGTGCGATCCTGGTCGACGGCGATCAGGCAGCGCACCGCCTCGTCGTCGACCTCGTCGAGTCCACCGAGAGTGAAGCCCATCTCGGGCATCCCCTTGTCCGCTACCCACTCTTCCGAGATCGCGACGATCTGATCCTTGATCGCGAGAGGCGCGTGCGGGAAGGAAATCCACTCGGCCGTGATCCCAGACTTCTTCGCCCGATTCAGTGCCGTGCGCACGTCCTGGAACCGCTTGCCCGTGAACGCGATTCCGCCCAGATCGAGCACTGTTTCCTCAGCGACCTGTAGGCCGCTCCAGCCCATGGAATCGGTAATGGTGCGCGCGTCGTCGGTCACCGAATAGAAGCACGGAATCCAACCGTTCGACGACGCGAACTCGGCGAACCCCTCGATCGCTGCGCGCATCCGATCAGGAGGACCGACTGGGTCACCGGTGGTGAGTGCGACTCCGGCGATGACGCGGTAGGCGACGTAGCTCGAATCGTCTGCACTGAACCAGTAGGTGTTGCCCTTCCACGTCGTCATCCACGACAACGGACTGCCGGTGCCGGCGAGCAACATCGATCGCGCACGTTCGGCGGCTTTCGGATCAGCGGTCTTGACGGGCTTGAGGAAGCTCACGAAGACCAGCACGGCAGCAACGCCCCAGAACACGACGCCGGTCCACTCGAACAGCAACGTCGACTCGATGTCCACGGGAAGCAGGCGCGGGTCGATCAACTGCAGGTACACCGGCGGCACGAGGCGCTGCGGGAAGTCTGCGAGCAGCATCGTGACAGTGGGCTCGCGGTCGAACCCGTGCCTGGCGAGCATTCCGCCGCCCACGTAGATCACGGCGAGGACCCCGAGCAACGTCACGATCGCGACGCCCAAGCGTCTGTATGTCTTGGCCGGGGCCGCCACGTCGAAGTATCGGCGTGTGGAGATCAACAGGATCAGCACGAACAGCGGCGTGAGGAACGGCACGAGCGTCCGGTACACGTTCGGATCGCTGATTCCGTAGAACAGACTGTCGCTGTCCACGGCGTCGACGAACCTGATGACGAAGTTCCCGATCGAGAGGACGAGCAGGACCACCTGGGCGCACACCGTCGCAATCCAGGCGAATCTCCGGCCACGACGCAGCCCGTCGCTCAGCACCAGGACAAAAATCGACGGCATCAGCGAGAGCAGGGTCGGCCCGATACCGGAGAGTCTGAGCTCGAGGAGTCCTCGTCGACAGTCCGGGTCCGACGCGGACTCGGCGCACAGTTCTCGAACCTCGGCCACCGTCCACGGAACTCCGCGGAAGAGGTCACGGAGGACGGCAAGTGGACCTACCGCTTGCGGGGACAGCGCGGCAATCATCGGGCCGATCGCACTGGACGCCACGACGATGGCCACGAGGACGCGACCTTCCCGCTGGGTCCCGGCAATTCGCTCACCGCGAGCCGACCGTCCCACGACCCACTGGCCGATCACCAGACCTACGACGGCGGCGAAGAACCTGATGACATCTTGAAGCTGGCCGCTGAACAGGGCCAAGGTGATGGTCAAAGCCAGGGTTCCGACGCGGATGCGTCGACGCCACAGTGTGCCCATGTTCGAGCTGGCGGCCATGGCGGCGCCGACGATCCATGCACTCGCGCCGACAGCGGAGCCGACGTGTAGGCGGAACCCCCAATTGGAGTCGAACACCTTCGCGAACGATGCCCAGCCGAGTCCGAGGAGCACACCGAGGATTTGGGTGCTCGCTCCGGCGATTGCGAGCTTGACCGTCCCCATGCGCCGCTCGAGGGGCGCAGCGACCGCGATCAGGAGCACGCTCGCACCGATGTACCCGAGCAGGTTTCCCGCCCACAGGGCGGAGGTGAGCGGAGTCCAGATGCGTCCGTGCTGGATCGAGCCCATTCCCGCGCCGATCGCGTGCTCGAGATCGCGGGACGGTCCGTGCACGAGACTGCCGGTGACAGCGCCCAGGATCCACATCGTGAGAAGTAGAACGACTGTCAACGGTGCGTCGCGAATGCCGAAACGAACGATGTCGGCAGCCTTCTGCGCGACTGCCCGTGCCCGTGATGTGGATTCTTCGGTGCCCGGCGAACTGTCGATCGTCATCTACGTGCGGCTACTTTCTGCGGATCGACTGTGGGCTTGCTCAGTATCGGGCATTTCTCTCTGCTCTCACCACCGTAACCGTCATGCAGATCACTATGGCCAATACCACACCCCCACCGAGGCGGTTACTACTACCAGTAGTACGTATTTGGTCGTGGAAGTCCGTAGAATCGAAGAATGGCAGGTCTAGGTGAACTCGAACGCGCGGTGATGGATCATTTGTGGTCCACATCAGAACCGCAAACTGTGCGACAGGTGCATGAAGCACTCGCGACGCATCGCGAATTGGCGTACACGACGGTAATGACCGTTCTGCAGCGCCTGGCGAAGAAGCATCTGGTGATTCAGCAGCGTGACGATCGCGCGCACCGCTATCTTCCCGTCAACAAGCGCGAAGAACTGGTTGCGAGCCTGATGGTCGACGCTCTCGCCCAGGCTCCGGAGTCCGGCGGTCGCGCTGCGGCACTCGTTCACTTCGTGGGCCAGGTCAATGCAGACGAAGCAGATGCTCTCCGCGAAGCGCTCGCTGCGCTCGAGGTGCGCGAGTCCGCGAAAAAGGCTGCGCAGCCCGGATTTTCTAGGCCGAACTGAATTCGTCGTGCATGATGTGTAGGACATGAACGCCACTACTGCACTGGTTTTCGGACTGCTTGCCTTGTTGCTTGCCGGTCCGGTACCCGCACTCCTGAGCCGCTCCACGTGGCCTTACCGCGCTCCACGCGCGGCCCTGGTTCTGTGGCAAGCGGTCGCAATCGCTGCGGTGTTGTCGGCATTCAGTTCGGGCCTGGCCATTGCCAGCCAGCTGCTCGTCCTCGGCGCTGACGGAAGGCCGACGACGGCTCCGACGGCCGAGATCGATGCTCTCGGGTTGCCGCTGTGGATTCTGTACGTGGTTGTTTTTGCCCTGACACTTCTGATCGGCGCAAAGCTGATCTTCTCGGTCATCCAGGTCGCCGTGAGGACCAGGCGTCGCCGTGCACGTCACCGTGTGTTGGTTGACTTACTCGACGATTGCGCCATGCCCGCCTCGGTCGAACGCACACCCGACCTGCGAGTGCTCGACGTCGACGAACCGATCGCTTACTGCCTTCCGGGTCTGCGCCAACGCGTGGTTCTCAGTCAAGGCACTTTGCAGAACCTCGATCATGCCGAGGTCAAGGCCATCCTGACGCACGAGCGTTCGCACTTGCGGGCTCGTCACGATCTAGTCCTCGAGGCATTCACCGCCGTCAACCACGCGTTCCCCCGTTTCGTCCGTAGCAAGTCGGCTCTCGGATCGGTACAGCTGCTGGTGGAGTTACTCGCCGACGATTCGGCAGTCCGCGCTACCGGACCGACTCCCCTGGCGCGAGCCCTGGTCGCGTGTGCCGGATCGACCGCACCGCGCGGAGCGATGGCAGCGGGCGGTCCGTCAACGCTCATTCGAGTGCAGCGCCTCTCGGCTGACGATGCCGATCCTCGGATTGCGATTTTTGCGTATCTCGGGGCGGTCGCCATTCTGGTGGTGCCCACCGTGGCTGTGGCAGTGCCCTGGCTCACCGAACTTCGCCTGCTTTTCAACGCCTACTGAGTCTTGACCAGCAAAACCCCTGCAGTAGTGCAGGTCACAGGCGGGGTTACCTGACTTAAGTGCCGCCAGTCGCGTAGAGTGGACCTCGGCCACCATCGTGGTCCGTAAACATTAAACGGCACACAGCCCAATTCCCCGCAGTATGCGTTCGGATTGCCAGGTGACATGTGCCCTGGCTCGTCCCTTTGCGAACTGTCGTGTATTTCAGCATGGCTTCTTCCGCTCCGCGACGTGCCCGAAGTCCGGAGAGGTTTCCGCGTGACAAACGCTGTCCAAATGTCGTCTTCTGAGAACATCGACGCCGATGTAGTTATCGAAGACACCACCATCACCACCCCCGCCGTCGAAGAAGCAGCCACCGAGCCGGGTATCACTTTCGCCGAGATCGGCCTGCCCGAGCAGCTTGTTGCCGCTTTGGCTCGCAACTCCATCTCCAGCCCGTCACCGATTCAGGCACTTGCCATCCCGGACGCGCTGGCCGGCGTCAACGTTCTGGGCCGCGCCCAGACCGGCTCGGGCAAGACCCTCGCTTTCGGCCTGCCGATGCTGACTCGCCTGTCGCGTCACGAGGATCGCCCCGCTGCCAAGCGCCCTCGCGCGCTGGTTCTGGTCCCCACCCGCGAGCTCGCATTCCAGGTGGTCGAGTCCCTCAACTCTTATGCCGGTGCACTCGGACTCACCGTCCGTCCCGCCGTCGGTGGAACACCGTTCTCCAAGCAGGTCGACCAGCTTCGACGCGGCGTCGACGTCCTCGTCGCCACCCCGGGTCGCCTGGGCGATCACCTGCGTCAGGGCACCTGCATCCTCGACTCGGTGGAGATCACCGCACTCGACGAAGCCGATCAGATGGCGGACATGGGCTTCCTGCCCGAGGTTCGTTCGATCCTCGGCGAGACCCCCGCTGACGGACAGCGTCTGCTGTTCTCGGCCACCCTCGACCGCGAGGTCCAGTCACTCGTTCGCCAGTTCCTGGCAAACCACGTCACGCACTCCACCGAGGACGGCCGCGCAAGCGTCGACACGATGGAGCACTACGTCCTGCTCGTCGATCGTGGACAGAAGGACTCCGTCCTCTCCGAGATCGGCGCCCGTGACGGACGCACGATCATGTTCGCTCGCACCAAGCTCGGTTGCGAAGGCATCACCGATCGCCTGCGCGCAGTCGGCATCGCTGCCGAGTCGCTTCACGGCGGCAAGGCACAGAACCAGCGCACCCGCGTCCTCGAGCGTTTCAAGAACGGCCGCACCCCGGTCCTCGTCGCAACGGACGTCGCAGCGCGCGGAATCCACGTCGATGGCATCGACCTCGTCGTTCACGTCGATCCCCCGGCTGATCACAAGGACTACCTGCACCGCGCGGGTCGTACCGCTCGCGCCGGCGAGAAGGGCACCGTCGTTGCCATCGTGCTCCCGAATCAGAAGCGTGGGTTCAAGCGTCTGACCGGAATGGCCGGCGTCAATGCCGCTGCCGTTCCCGTCACCCCGGGCTCTGCTGAGCTGGCTCGTATCACCGGCGCCAAGAAGCCGACCGGAGAACCGTTGCGCGAGAGCTCTTCTCGTGGCGAGCGTTCCTTCGGTGATCGTGGCGGAAGCCGCGGCGGATACCAGGGCAACCGCTCTTCCGGCGGATACCAGGGCAACCGTTCCTCGGGTGGGTACCAGGGCAACCGCGACGGCGAGAGCCGCGGTGGCTACCAAGGTGATCGCTCCAGCGGTGGCTACCAAGGCAACCGCGACAGCCGCCCCTCGACCGGATACCAGGGCAACCGCTCTTCCGGTGGATACCAGGGCAACCGCGACGGCGAGAGCCGCGGCGGATACCAGGGCAACCGCTCATCCGGTGGCTACCAGGGTGATCGCTCCAGCGGTGGTTACCAGGGCAACCGTGACAGCCGTCCGTCCTACGGAGACCGAGACAGCCGCCCCTCGACCGGATACCAGGGCAACCGCTCATCCGGTGGATACCAGGGCAACCGCGACGGCGAAAGCCGCGGCGGATACCAGGGCAACCGCTCATCCGGTGGATACCAGGGCAACCGCGACGGCGGCGACAACCGCGCAGCCTCGACCAGCGGTGGCGGCTTCCGTAGCCGCACCGACCGTCGTAGCTATGACGGATTCGACGGCCCGAAGCGCGATCAGCGGTAATACCTGCGCTGAGCTGCGGCTCGACAACTGAACACTGAGAACCTTCCGGCTGCGCCGGATGCTCTATCAAGACGGATGCAGGTCACTGCAATTAAAGTGATCTGCATCCGTGTTTTGTATGCACGGTCTGATGTTCACGCGCGTCGCGGCCGCACAGTTTTCGGCTGCGCACAGCGCAGGATTTCACAGCCGCGGACCGAAAGGGAAAGCTGTAAGCATGTCAACCACTAGCACCGAATCACCCCGAGCTCAGATCGGCGTCACCGGCCTGGCCGTCATGGGTTCGAATATTGCCCGCAATTTCGCCCGCCACGGTCACACCGTTGCCCTGCACAACCGCAGCATCGCCAAGACCGATGCTCTGATCGCCGAGCATGGTTCCGAGGGCGATTTCGTGCGCACCGAGACCGTCGAAGAGTTTGTTGCCGCACTGCAGAAGCCGCGACGCGTCCTGATCATGGTCAAGGCCGGCGCGCCGACGGATGCTGTCATCGAAGAACTCGCGAACGCCATGGAGCCCGGCGACATCATCATCGACGGCGGCAACTCGCTGTACACGGACACGATCCGTCGTGAAGCAGCGATCCGCGCCCGCGGTCTGCACTTCGTCGGCGCTGGTATCTCCGGTGGCGAAGAAGGCGCACTCAACGGTCCGTCGATCATGCCGGGTGGCCCGAAGGAGTCGTACGAGGCTCTCGGCCCGCTTCTCGAGTCGATCTCCGCTCACGTCGACGGCACACCGTGCTGCACGCACATCGGCCCCGACGGCAGTGGACACTTCGTCAAGATGGTGCACAACGGCATCGAGTACGCCGATATGCAGCTCATCGGCGAGGCCTACAACCTCTTCCGTGACGCGCTGGGGTACGACGCCGGTCAGGTCGCCGACGTCTACACCGAGTGGAACAAGGGCACGCTCGAGTCCTACCTGATCGAGATCACCGCCGAGGTGCTCCGTCAGATCGACGCCGAGACCGGCAAGCCGTTGGTCGACGTCATCGTCGACGCGGCCGAGCAGAAGGGCACGGGCCGCTGGACGGTCAAGTCCGCTCTGGATCTGGGCGTGCCGGTCACCGGTATCGCGGAGGCCGTGTTCGCTCGCGCACTGTCCGGTAGCCGCAATCAGCGCGCCGCAGCTCAGGCGCAGGGCTTGGCTTCGGGTTCGCTCGGCGACAAGCCGGCTGACGCCGAGCAGTTCGCCGCTGACATCCAGGCCGCGCTGTACGCGTCGAAGATCGTGGCGTACGCGCAGGGCTTCGACCAGATCGCTGCCGGTAGCGCCGAGTACGACTGGAACCTCAAGCCTGCCGACCTGGCAACGATCTGGCGCGGCGGCTGCATCATCCGTGCGCAGTTCCTCAACCGCATCAAGGACGCGTTCGACGCGGATTCGAGCCTGCCGAGCCTGATTCTGGCGCCGTACTTCCGCGAGGCCATCGAGGCGGGCATCGACAGCTGGCGCCGCGTGGTCGCCACCGCGACGATGCTCGGCATTCCGGTACCGGCGTTTGCGTCTTCGCTGTCGTACTACGACGGTCTGCGCGCGGAGCGTCTGCCGGCCGCCCTGACGCAGGGTCAGCGCGACTTCTTCGGCGCTCACACCTACGAGCGAATCGACAAGCCCGGCAAGTTCCACACGCTGTGGAGCGGTGACCGCAGCGAAATCGAGGCCTGATTCACAGCGGGTATCGGTAGATGCGGTTATCTGCGTCTACCGATACCCGGTAGCCTGGACAAATGCAGGAATCGACGATCGACTCGCCCACCTCGACCGAAGGGCGTTCGTTCGTCGACCTCGGAATCCCCGCCGTGATGGTGCATGCGTTGCGCCGGAGCGGCATCGATGCCCCCTTCCCCATTCAGTCGGCCACCATCCCCGATGTCCTTGCCGGCCGGGATGTGCTCGGGCGCGGCGCGACGGGTTCCGGAAAGACTTTGGCATTCGGGCTTCCGATGTTGGTGCGCCTCAAGGGCGGGGCGAGCAAGCGGAATCGTCCTCGCGGCTTGGTGCTCGCTCCCACCCGCGAACTGGCGATCCAGATTCACAAAGCACTCGACGACGCCGCTACCGAGATCGGTTTGCGTGTGGCCAACGCGGTCGGTGGTGTTCCGATCAAGCGCCAGGCCGACATCTTGACCAGGGGCGTCGATCTGCTCATCGCCACTCCCGGCCGTCTACTCGACCTGCTCGAGCAGCAGGCGGTGGTGCTCGACGACGTCGTGATCACGACCATCGACGAAGCCGACCACATGGCAGACATGGGCTTCATCGACGAGGTCGCGAAGATTCTCGACACGACACCGAAAGATGGTCAGCGTCTTCTCTTTTCGGCGACCCTCGACGGCAAGGTCGACGATCTGGTCGCGGGTTACCTGCGCAATCCGGCGTCGCACTCGACTGCTCCCCCGGTTGCCACAGTCTCGACGATGGAGCATCATCTGCTCTTCGTAGACCGCGACGACAAGAGATCCGTTGTCGCACATATCGCTTCGCGCGCGGGGCGGACCATCATGTTCGTCAAGACCAAGCACGGCGTGGATCGCCTTGCGCAGCAGCTACATTTGATCGGTGTCTCTGCCGGCGCTCTGCACGGCGGTAAGACGCAGAACAACCGGACCAAGACCCTCGCGTCGTTCTCCGACGGGACAACTCCCGTCCTGGTCGCCACTGACGTCGCGGCCCGCGGAATCCATGTCGACGACGTAACCCTCGTTGTTCACGTCGATCCCCCGGCCGAGGCGAAGGACTACCTGCACCGCGCCGGTCGGACCGCTCGCGCCGGTGAATCGGGCGTCGTCGTCACCATCGTCACCGACGAAGAACGTGACGCGGTCGAGAAGTTGACCAAGCAAGCAGGCATCAAGGTTCACGGTGTGCGGGTCCGCCCCGACGATCTGGAACTCACGCGTATCACCGGAGCAATGGAGCCGACAGGCATTCCGGTCGAGGCTCCTGATACGACCGTCGCCGTCAAGCACACCGCCAAGCGTGGCCGCCAGGAGCACGACACCGCAGGCCGGACCGCTGCCGGAGGCCGGATGAAGAAGGACGGCGACAAGCGAGCCGTCTCCTCGCGGCGCGTCACCGACCCCAAGAGTGTGAAGAAGATCCGTGCTGACGGCACCCCGGTCCCGACCCGTTCGGAACGTTTGGCGTCCAAGGGCCTGACCCCGCGGCGGGGTGCACCTGGCGCAGGAAAGCCGTCTGCCGGAAATCGGTCGGGCAAGCGCGCACACTGAGGACATGGGTGATCTTCCACTGATCTCGGTTCTCTGCGCACTCGTCGCCGCACTGCTCTTCGCGTGCGCTTCCGTCGCTCAGCAGCGGGCCGCGTCGGCGGTTCCCGAGGGCGAGGCGCTGGTGGCGTCGCTGATTCGGAGCCCTCGGTGGTGGGCCGGATTGATCGGCGACGGCGGCGGTTACGTCATGCAGGCCGTTGCACTGTCGTTGGGTTCGGTGTTGGTGGTGCAGCCGCTGATCGTGACCTCGCTGCTGTTCGCGCTGCCGCTCTCGGCCAAGTTCTCGGGTATCCGCATCACCCGCTCGGCGTGGTCGCTGGCGATCATGCTCGCGATTTCGTTGGCGATCTTCCTCGTGGTCGGTGATCCTACCGAGGGTGACAGCAATGCTCCGTGGTCCGATTGGGCTGTGCCCCTGACAATCACGGTCGCGGTCGCCGTGGTCGCGACCATCGGCGGCTTGTCCAAAATCGACGGCGGTTGGCGCGCACTGCTTCTCGGCTCCGCGGCCGGTATCTTCTACGGCATTGCGGTCGCATTCACCAAGTACGTCACCGACCTACTCGGACACGGCGTCGTCGGGGTGATTTCGGCATGGCAGACGTGGGCGCTGATCGCCTCGGGTGCGATCGGCGTCTACCTGCAACAACGCGCATTCCAGGTCGGGCCGCTGTCGGCGTCGCTGCCCGCTCTCACTATCGGCGAGCCGATTGCGGCTATCTTCCTGGGGATGACGGTTCTGGACGAACGCCTACGCGTCGACGGCCCCGGAATTGCCCTCATCGGGTGCGCTGTCGCCGTCATGATCATGACCACGATTGCTCTGTCCCGCTCACAGGCACGCGATACCGAGGGCGCCGCGGCGGAATCGACGGTAAGCTCGTGAAACGTGCAGTTCCTCGAAGGGCAACGCCCCCCATACGACCTGACCTACGACGACGTTTTTCTCGTCCCTAACCGGACAGAGGTCACCTCCCGGTTCGACGTCGATCTCACTTCTTCCGACGGATCCGGAACGACCATTCCCGTCGTCGTCGCCAATATGACCGCAGTGGCCGGCCGCCGTATGGCCGAGACAGTCGCCCGCCGCGGCGGGCTGGTCATCATTCCGCAGGACGTCCCCACCGAAGCCGTCGCCGAGACCGTGGCATTCGTCAAGAGCCGCCACCTCGTCGCCGATACGCCGGTCACCTTGAGCCCGGACGACGCCGTCTCCGACGCGCTGGCGCTTCTGCCCAAGCGCGCTCACGGCGCCGTCGTGGTGGTCGAGGACGGTAAGCCGCTCGGTGTAGTCACCGAGGCCGCCTGCGCTGACGTCGACCGGTTCACGCGTCTGCGCTCGGTCGCCATCACCGACTTCGTCACCGCCCCGGTCACCGCTACACCTCGCGAGGTGTTCGAACTCCTCGAAGCCAAGCACGATCCGCTGGCGGTCATCGTCAACGAAGACGGCACTCTTGCCGGGGTCCTCACCCGTACCGGTGCGATTCGTGCGGGAATATACGATCCCGCAGTCGACGAGCGCGGCGCACTCCGGGTTGCTGCGGCGGTGGGTGTGAACGGTGACGTGGGCGCCAAGGCAAAGGCACTCGTCGACGCCGGTGCCGACGTGATCGTCGTCGACACGGCGCACGGTCACCAGCAGAGAATGATCGATGCGCTCACCACTCTCAAGGCGCTCGACCTCGGCGTCCCGTTGGTCGCAGGCAACGTGGTGTCGGCACAGGGCGCCCGTGATCTGATCGCGGCCGGCGCGGACATCGTCAAGGTCGGAGTCGGGCCGGGCGCTATGTGCACGACGCGCATGATGACCGGCGTCGGACGCCCCCAGTTCTCGGCTGTCGCGGAATGTGCCGCAGCGGCACGTGAGCTCGGCAAGCACGTCTGGGCCGACGGCGGAGTGCGCCACCCCCGCGACGTCGCACTGGCCCTCGCAGCGGGCGCGTCGAACGTCATGATCGGCTCGTGGTTCGCCGGTACCTACGAGTCCCCCGGCGACCTCAAGGTCGATCAGGCGGGCAATGCGTACAAGGAGAGCTTCGGCATGGCGTCCAAGCGCGCCGTTGCCGCTCGCACCGCCACCGAAACGGCTTTTGATCGCGCCCGTAAGGGATTGTTCGAGGAGGGTATCTCCAGTTCGCGGATGCGTCTCGATCCCGAGCGCCCGGGAGTCGAGGACCTGATCGATCAGATCTGTTCCGGCGTGCGCAGTACCTGCACGTACGCGGGTGCGCGCTCACTCGAAGAGCTGCACGAGAAGGCAGTTCTCGGTGTTCAGTCCGCTGCCGGATTCGCCGAAGGACGGCCGCTTCCGTCAGGTTGGTGAACTGGGTTCTGTGACAGTCGGCGGGTGCTCGGGTCCCTACTCCTGGGCACCCGCCGGTATCATTGGTTCCGTAAACCAAAAATAAAACTCGGTCGGGTGCCCTTCGGCGACCCGACCGAGCCCGCTACAGCCGAGAAATCCTCGGCTCTGACGAGAGGAACCCGGTGCCCGAGGCACCCACACACTTACCCGGCGCTACACCCGTCGTTTTATCCGAGGAATCGTCTGATTCCGCCGGTTCGGAGGGCTCCTCTAGCGAGCCGGGAGACAAACCCGGCGGCCTCCGTGCACAACTCAGGTGGCGATGACACATGGACATCGTTTTCACCATTCTCAGCCTCTTCGGCTTCATCGCGCTGACTGCAGGCACCGCCCTCTTCGTGGCGGCCGAATTCTCACTGACCGCGCTCGAGCGCAGTACCGTCGACGAAGCCGCTCGCGACGGCGACCGACGCTCGCGCCAGGTTCAACACGCGCACAAGACTCTCTCGTTCCAGCTCTCCGGTGCCCAACTCGGCATCACGATCACCACACTGATCACCGGTTACCTGGCCGAGCCCGTTCTGGCGCGGTTCATCACACCGGTTGCGAAGGCCGTCGGACTCAGCGAATCCGCTGCCTCGACAACGTCTTTGATCTTGGCGCTGGTGCTCGCGACGTCGTTCTCGATGATCTTCGGCGAGCTCGTACCCAAGAACCTCGCAATCTCCAAGCCGATGCCCACCGCCCGCGCAACTGCGGGCCTGCAGGCAGGCTTCTCGTTGATCTTCAAGTGGGCCATCAACGGTCTCAACGGAACTGCAAACTGGATCGTGCGACGCCTGGGCATCGAACCCGCGGAGGAACTGCGCTCGGCGCGCTCACCGCAGGAACTCGGATCCCTCGTGCGGACGTCCGCGCAGCGCGGTTCCATCGACAAGGGCACGGCGATGCTCGTCGACCGTTCGCTGCAGTTCGGTGACCGCACCGCGGAAGAACTGATGACCCCGCGAGTGAAGATCGAATCGCTCGAACTCTCGGACACCGTGGCAGACCTGATCGTGACGGCGTCGCGGACCGGCTACTCGCGCTTCCCTGTCGTTCGCGGCGATCTGGACGACACGGTCGGCGTCGTACACATCAAGCACGCGTTCACGGTTCCCGCCGAGCGTAGGCGCACGACGCGAGTCGACAGTCTGGCTCAACGGGTTCCGGTCGTGCCGTCGAGCCTGGACGGTGACACCGTCATGGAGCGGATCCGCTCGGACGGCATGCAGGTCGCTCTGGTCGTCGACGAATACGGCGGAACTGCGGGCATCGTCACGATGGAAGACCTCATCGAGGAAATCGTCGGCGATGTGCGCGACGAACACGACGAACCGGAGCTGGACGTGCAACGCGTCGGCGACGGATGGTCGTGCTCCGGTCTCCTGCGTATCGACGAGGTCACTTCGGCTACCGGATACACCGCTCCTGAAGGCGACTACGACACCCTCGGCGGATTGGTGCTCACCGAACTGGGGCGCATCCCCGAGGAAGATGACGAAGTGGAGTTGCCCGACGTCGACTCGTCCGGGGATTCCCGCGGAAAGTGGATCGCCCGCGTGACCAGCATGGACGGCCGTCGCATCGACCGAGTGACCATCACACCGGTCCCGGCGGACGTCGAACCCGAATCCGCCGACTACGACAAGAAGGAGTCCGACGATGAATAACCTCTTCGGCGTTCTCCTCACCGTCGTGCTGCTCGCGAGCAACGCATTCTTTGTCGGCGCGGAATTCGCGCTGATCTCCGCTCGCCGTGACCGTCTCGAGGCACTGGTCGCGCAAGGCAAGAAGCGGGCACTCACAGTCATCAAGGCCGGTGAGAACCTGTCGCTGATGCTTGCGGCGGCTCAGCTGGGTATCACGATCTGCTCGATCCTCCTGGGTAAGGTCGCCGAACCTGCCATTGCGCATCTCCTCGAGGTGCCGATGGAAGCCGTCGGTCTGCCCGACGGATTGCTGCACCCGATCTCGTTCGCGATCGCGCTGTCGCTCGTCGTCGTTCTGCACATCCTGCTCGGCGAGATGGTTCCGAAGAACATCGCGTTGGCCGGCCCCGAGAAGACGGCCATGCTGCTCGTTCCTGTGCATCTGGCCTTCATCAAGATCGCTCGCCCGATCATCGCGTTCTACAACCTGTGCGCAAACGGCGTGCTGAAGCTCCTGCGCGTCGAGCCGAAGGACGAACTCGACGTCACGGTCTCAGCGGTGGAGTTGTCCGCGATGATCGGTGAATCGCGATCCGAAGGTCTGATCGACGCCGAAGAACACCGGCGGTTGAAGCAGGCTCTCGAATCGACCGATCGCACGGTGTCCGAGGTTCTGATCACTCTCGACAAGGTTCGGACCATTCCCCTCACTCCGTCGGGAACAACACTGGGTGAGATCGAGCGTGCGGTCATCGAGACCGGATACTCGCGGTACCCGGTGCGGGCGAGCGACGGATCCCTGGCTGGGTACGTGCACCTCAAGGACGTGCTCGACGAGGTTCTGGACGAAGCTGCCGGACCGGACACCGTCGTTCCGACGTCGGACATCCGCCCGCTGCCCATCGTTCCGCTCAGCACGCCGCTGGCCGAAGCGTTGGCCGGCCTTCGTCGGGCCAGCTCGCACCTCGGTGCAGTCACCGACGCCGACGGAGTGGTGATCGGTATCGTCGCGCTCGAGGATCTCCTCGAGGAGTACGTCGGCACGGTTCGCGACGGCACCCACCGCGGCACGGATGCTGTTCCCGGACAACGAAACAGCTGATCGATGACACGTTCGGTGCACTCACTCGCACTCGCGCAGAGCGAGTGGACGGCTCGGCGGGCACTCCATCTCGAGAAGGTGGAGAAGCTCGTCGAGCCGCACCGAGCGCGTCGTAGCGCCGGTATCTCTCACCCGGTGCACGACTTCCTCTTCACGTACTACAACTTCAAGCCCGCTCAACTGCGGCGCTGGCACCCCGGCTACGGAGTCGCACTCGAGAATGCCGGTGAATACGCAGCTTTCTCCGGCTACCGCGTCGATTCGGGTACCGCGACGGTCGAGGATTCAGTGTTGGAGCGTCGCCGTCACACTGTCGAATTCGTGTGGAATCTGTTAAACCGGACGTCTGCGCGGCCCGCTGCGCTGGGCTGTTTCGGCCTCCACGAATGGGCGATGGTGTACCGAGGCGGCGAGGACGCGATCCGCCACCAATCCGTGCCGTTGCGGCTCGGATTCGCGGGTACCGACGCGGTCGTCGAATCCTTGCCCCTCAAATGCACGCACTACGACGCGTTCCGGTTCTTCACACCGGACGCGGCCCCCAAGAATTCGCTCCCCCTTGCACGGGAGACTCAGGCGGATCACGAGCAGCCGGGCTGCCTGCACGCCGGTATGGACCTGTACAAGTGGTCTTTCAAGTTGTTGCCGCTCGTCGATTCGGATCTGGTGATGCGGTGCTTCGAACACGCGCTCCTGGCCCGCGAACTCGACATGCGCGCGAGCCCCTACGACCTCTCCGAGTACGGGTACTCCCCCATTCGCATCGAAACTCCCGCCGGACGCGCCGAATACGTGCGTCAGCAACAACACTTGGCGGATCGTGCTGCGCCGCTCCGCGATACGCTGGCAAAGAAGTGCCGGGAGCTTCTCGGCTACTGAACTGCCGAAAGGCGTCGCATGGATCACGGGTACCGGTTCTATCTCGACGAATACCAACGTGACGTCGGGGTGCACACCGACGACCGGCGCGGGCACATCGAATGCCCGGACTCGGCGGGCTTTCTCGCGGCACACTTGCCGGTGTTCGACCTCGCTGCGGGTTCGGTTGCGGCGTTCGCCTCTGCGATTGACCGAGCAGCCGGGCGCTGGACGCTGAATCCCGAGCGTATCGCCGCGTCCTTTGCGAGCGATCGCCTGTTCCGCACCGGAGGCGACCCGATCAACGGGTTCTCCGAGTACTCGGGATTCTTCGCCGCCCGTGACGGTTGGGTCCGCACGCACGGCAACTATCCGCACCATCGCGACCGACTGCTCACGATTCTGGAACTCGAACCTGGATCTTCCAAAGAAGCAGTGGCGCAACGTATATCCGAACTCTCTGCCATCGCGATCGAACAGCACGCAGCAGAGATCGGCGCCATCGCGGTCCGCGTTCGTACCGAGACCGAATGGCGCCTGAGTGAGCAGTGCGCAGCCGCGAGGTCTGCGCCTCTGGTATCCATCCGGGCACGTGAGGAGGGGAAACCCCGCGCACTCCCGACGCGCCCACGTGTTCTCGACCTGACCCGCGTCATCGCCGGCCCGGTCGCGACCCGTGCCCTCGCGCTGGTCGGCGCCGAAGTTCTGCGGATCGATCCCTCGGCGATCCCTGAAATCGGATGGCAGCACCTCGACAGTGGCCAGGGCAAGCGGTCGGCGCTTCTCGACCTGAAATCCGCGGAGGGAGCGACAGCGTTCCGCGAACTCCTCGAAACCGCCGACGTGCTGGTCACCGGCTACCGGCCGGGTACACTCGAAGCGCTCACCGGGCGAGATCTTCCCTCGCACCTGATCCACGGGCGTGTCAGCGCATGGGGATGGGAAGGTCCGTGGGCGGATCGGCGCGGCTTCGACAGCATCGTGCAGGCAGCGTCCGGTATCTCGTTCCTCGAGGGTGGAGAGAAACCCGGCGCCCTTCCTGCGCAGGCACTCGACCACGCGAGCGGGTACTTCCTTGCAGCAGGGATCCTCGACGCGTTGACAATGCGCTCGCACGACGGCCGTGGCCGCGCAGTCGACGTGTCGCTGGCAAGCACTTGCGCTCGTCTCCTCGATGCACCCGGCCGAACCGTCCACCCCGGCCTACCGACTGCTCCCGGTGCCGATGTGGTCGTCACCCACGGCGACGTGACCACTGCACGACCCGCGTTGGCAGAGTTCGAGGACTACCCGGAACCGGCACATTCGTGGGGATCGGATCCGGCGGAGTGGGCTCGCTGAGGGACCGGCACATTCAGGGCAAGATGGACCTGTGAAGTCACATACCTACACACTCGACCTCCAGTGGACGGGCGATCTGGGATCCGGAACGTCCAGCACACAGGCATATTCGCGCAATCATGCACTATCCGCGGTCGGGAAGCCCGAGCTTCTCGGCAGCTCCGATCCCTCGTTCCGCGGTGACGCGCAGCGGTGGAATCCCGAGGAACTGCTCGTAGCCTCGCTCGCCCAGTGCCACATGCTCTGGTACCTCGGTCTGGCAGCGGCCGCAGGGGTGGTAGTCCTCGACTACAGCGATCAGCCGGTCGGCAGCATGATCGAGGAGTCAGACGGCGGTGGGCAGTTCATCGAAGTGACCTTGAATCCGACGGTGTTGGTCGCCGACGCGTCGATGGTCGAGACGGCCGAGGATCTTCACGGCCCGGCACACACGAAGTGCTTCATCGCTCGTTCGGTGAACTTCCCGGTCCTGCACTCGCCGACGATCCTGGTGGCCACCGATGAGTGATGTGCACAAGCTCATTGTCGACGTCGACACCGGTATCGACGACTCGCTGGCACTGCTCTATCTACTCGCCAGCCCCGAGGCCGAGATTGTGGGGATAGCGAGTACCGCCGGCAACGTTCCGGTGGAACAGGTCGCGGCCAACAATCTGAACTGGCTCGCGCTCTGCGGCGCCCCGGACATCGAGGTTGCTCTCGGTGCCCGCGAGCCCCTGGTCATCGCGCTGCGCACCACCGAGGAGACTCACGGGCCACAAGGGATCGGGCATGCCGTGCTCCCCGATTCGGGCCGTGAGCTGTCGGTTCGTACCGCCACCGACCTCTGGGTGGATCTCGTCCGTGAGTACCCCGGACAGCTCACCGGACTGGTGACGGGTCCGCTCACCAATCTGGCCCTGGCGATCAGACGCGAACCCGACCTTCCCTCTTTGCTGAAACGACTGGTCGTGATGGGTGGGTCGTTCAACTATCCGGGCAACACGACGCCGACTGCGGAATGGAACGTCTCGGTTGATCCACACGCCGCCAAGGAAGTGTTCGACGCGTTCTCCGTAGTACCCGCGCACCGACGCCCGATCATCTGCGGCCTCAACGTCACCGAATCCATCGAGATGTTTCCCGAACATGTGCGTCGGCTCGCCGAAGCTGGCGGGAGCACCCCGGAAGAGATCATCTCGCCTGACGACGGCCCCGACGTCCGCAGTTCCGCGTCCAACAGCGTGATCCGGCACATGTCCGACGCGATCCGGTTCTACATGGAGTTCCATCGTGAGTACGACCAGGGATTTCTTGCTCACATGCATGACCCGTTTGCGGCTGCCGTCGCGCTCGACCCGACCCTGGCGACCCTGAAACCGGCAACGGTAGATGTCGAAACCGAGAGCCCACTCTTGATCGGAACCACTGTCGCGGACTGGGTCGGACATTGGAAACGCGAACCCAACGCGGACATCGCGGTCAGCACCGATCCGGCCGAATTCTTCGATCGACTTGTCCACCGAGTGGGAAATTACGCCCGCGCCGTGGGTTGATCGAGCGCGGCACCGGCTATGCTCGCATGGACAGAACACCAACGAACGAGAACCGAAGGACCCTGACGTGCAGATTTCCAGCCACGATGCCTCCCCGGCATTTGCGCTCGGTTTGATGGCGTTCTGGCCCACTCGTCGTAGCGCATGCTTCGATCAGGCGTGTTGCTGAGCGGCGATTTCTCGCTGCCTGCACCCCTGACTTTGTCGCTTCTTCGCTCGGAGTCTGTCTTCTCATGTTCAACCTTCTTTTGTTCACCCTTGTCGGCGTCGGCGCCCAGCTCGTCGACGGCGCTCTCGGTATGGCCTTCGGTGTCACCGCAACCACCCTGCTGATGATCGGTGGGCTCGGTCCGGCTCAGGCCAGCGCCGCAGTTCACCTGGCTGAGGTCGGCACCACCCTCGCTTCGGGTGTGTCGCATTGGAAGTTCAAGAACATCGACTGGAAGCTGGTCGCCAAGCTGGGCGTGCCCGGCGCTGTCGGTGCATTCATCGGTGCCACCGTTCTCTCGGGTCTGTCTACCGAAGCGGCAGTCCCCATCACGGCGACGATTCTGCTGGCAATCGGTATCTATGTGGCTCTTCGCTTTTCGGTCCGCCCACCGGCCGTCGCGAATGCTCGCACCACCCCGCACACCGCTCGCTTCCTGTCCCCGCTCGGCCTGTTCGGTGGTTTCATCGACGCATCCGGCGGCGGCGGTTGGGGCCCGATCACCACCAGCACACTGCTCTCCCGCGGCAAGACCGCGCCGCGCACGGTGATCGGCTCGGTCAGCGCGTCGGAGTTCCTGGTCGCGTCCGCTGCATCGCTGGGATTTCTCATCGGGCTCGGTCACGAGTCGATGGGAAACCTCCTCGTTGTTGCCGGTCTCGCTCTCGGTGGTGTGATCGCAGCACCGTTTGCGGCGTGGTTGGTCAGCCGGGTGCCCGCGACGTTGCTCGGAACGGCAGTGGGCGGCGTGATCGTCTTGACCAACGCGCAGAAGCTGTTCAAATCCTTCGACATCACCGGAGCGGTCACGGTGGCCGGATACCTCACCATCATCGCCGCCTGGGCAGCGTTGCTGTTCTACGCGTGGAAGCGGTCCACCCTCACCCCGGCCGAAGCAGAAGGTGATTTCACGGGAGTCGAACTCGCTGTCGAGACCGAACTCACCGAGCCTGCAGTCAAGCGCGAACGATAGCTCGTCACAGAAAAAAATCCCGGGTATCCGCGCTCGGATACCCGGGATTTCCTGATTCCGCCCTAGTTGCTTCCGTCGAACGCGTCGAGAATCCGACCCGCCGCCAACGCCGCCGTCAGTGAACCGTCGCGCACGCTCTGCTCGACGTCGGCCCGGATCGCACGCACCCGCTCGTTGCTGGAGAGCCCGCGCAGCAGTTGATCGTTGACCATCGTCCAGGTCCAGTCGACCTGCTGCTGTCGACGCTTCTCCTCGAACTGCCCCGCTTCGGTGAGCACCTCACGGTGCTTGGTGACAGTTCCCCAGAACTCGTCCAGACCGACACCTTCGAGGCCGCTCATCGTGATGACGGGCGGCTTCCAGATCGCGTCGTGCGGGTAGATCAGGCGCAGCGCTCCGGCCAGTTCGCGGGCTGCGCCCTTCGCTTCGCGCTCGTGCTTGCCGTCGGCCTTGTTGACCGCGACGAGATCCGCGAGTTCGAGTACACCCTTCTTGATCCCTTGCAACTGATCGCCCGTACGAGCGAGGGTCAAGAACGTGAAGCAGTCCACCATGTTCGCGACGGTGACCTCGGACTGCCCGACGCCCACCGTTTCCACGAGGATGACGTCGAAACCGGCAGCTTCGAGAAGCACGATGGTCTCGCGAGTTGCCTTCGCGACACCGCCGAGTGTGCCGGACGTCGGTGACGGACGAATATATGCGTTCTTCTCGACCGTGAGCCGAGCCATGCGCGTCTTGTCGCCGAGGATGGAGCCACCGGTGCGGGTGGACGACGGATCGACCGCCAACACCGCAACCCGATGCCCCTTCTCCAGCAAGTACATTCCGAGCGCGTCGATGAACGTCGACTTGCCGACGCCGGGAACACCGGTGATGCCGATCCGGTGTGCTCCCCCGGCCTCGGGCAGCAACTTCAGCAGAAGCTGCTGCGCAAGGGCCCGGTGGTCGTCGCGAGTGGACTCGACGAGGGTGATCGCCCGAGCGAGGCCGGCGCGCTGATTTCCACGTACCGCCTCGGCGAGAGAATCAACTGATGGCCTTGCCGCTGGCGACGGCGTGTCGATGGGCTGACGTGCCATCTTCAGTGACCCCCTTCTCAGCTGTGATCGTGACCCAGTTGGGCCGAAAGCTTCTCCAACAATCCGCTGGCGGCGTCGGCGATGACGGTGCCGGGCGGGAAGATGGCAGCAGCGCCGGCTTCGTAGAGTTCGTCGAAGTCACCGGGCGGGATGACGCCACCGACGACGATCATGATGTCGGGCCGACCGGCCGCAGCCAGAGCTTCCCGCAGCGCCGGCACCAAGGTGAGGTGACCGGCTGCCAACGACGACACACCGACTACGTGGACGTCGTTGTCGGCCGCCTGATTGGCGACCTCTTCGGGGGTCTGGAACAGCGGTCCGACGTCCACGTCGAATCCGATGTCCGCGAAGGCCGTGGAGATGACCTTCTGGCCACGGTCGTGACCGTCCTGGCCCATCTTCGCGACGAGAATACGGGGACGACGTCCCTCGTCTTCGGCGAACTTCTCGACCAGTTCCATCGCCTTGCTGATGTTGCTCACCGTTCCTGCCTCGTCGCGGTACACACCACTGATGGTGCGGATCTCGGCCTGGTGGCGTCCGTACACCTTTTCGAGGGCGTCGGAAATCTCGCCGACGGTAGCCATCGCGCGGGCGGCGACGACAGCGAGGGCGAGGAGGTTGTTCTCCATGCCGCCTTCGGTGGATGCTGCTGCGCGCGTGAGGTTCGCGAGTGCGGCCTCGACGGCTTCCGGATCACGTTCTGCGCGAAGGCGAACCAGCTTCTCGAGCTGTTCCTTGCGCACTTTGGAGTTCTCGACCTTGAGAACTTCGATGGTGTCGACCTCGTCGGGAACGTACTTGTTGACGCCGACGAGCGGCTGCCGACCGGAGTCGATGCGTGCCTGGGTGCGGGCGGCAGCTTCCTCGATGCGTAGCTTCGGGATGCCCTCGTTGATGGCCTGAGCCATTCCGCCGGCTTCCTCGACCTCTTCGATGTGCTTACGAGCCCGGTTGGCGAGTTCGTTGGTGAGCCACTCGACGTAGTACGAGCCGCCCCACGGGTCGATCGGGCGAACGGTGCCGGACTCCTGCTGCAGCAGCAACTGGGTATTGCGGGCGATACGCGCGGAGAAGTCCGTCGGCAGAGCGATGGCTTCGTCGAGAGCGTTGGTGTGCAGCGACTGGGTGTGTCCCTGGGTGGCAGCCATGGCTTCGACGCAGGTACGCGGAACGTTGTTGAAGACGTCCTGCGCGGTGAGCGACCAGCCCGAGGTCTGCGAGTGGGTGCGCAGCGACAGAGACTTGGCGCTCTTGGGGTCGAACTTGGCAACCAGCTCGGCCCACAGGAGGCGTCCGGCACGGAGCTTGGCGACCTCCATGAAGAAGTTCATGCCGATGGCCCAGAAGAAGGACAGGCGAGGCGCGAACTTGTCGATGTCCATCCCGGCGTCGAGGCCGGCGCGGATGTACTCGACTCCGTCGGCGAGGGTGTATGCCAGTTCCAGATCGGCCGTCGCTCCGGCTTCCTGGATGTGGTAGCCCGAGATGGAGATGGAGTTGTACTTCGGCATTTCCGCGCTGGAGTACGCGAAGATGTCCGAGATGATCCGCATCGAGGGCTTGGGCGGATAGATGTAGGTGTTACGAACCATGAACTCTTTGAGGATGTCGTTCTGGATCGTTCCGGCCAGCTTGTCCGGAGTGACACCCTGCTCGCCTGCCGCTGCGACGTACAGCGCGAGGATCGGCAACACGGCACCGTTCATCGTCATCGAGACCGACACCTGCGAGAGATCGATTCCGTCGAAGAGCTGACGCATGTCGAGGATGGAATCGATTGCGACACCAGCCATTCCGACGTCACCGGCGACGCGCGGGTGATCGGAGTCGTAGCCGCGGTGCGTGGCGAGGTCGAAAGCGACCGACAGGCCCTTCTGACCGGCCGCGAGGTTACGACGGTAGAACGCGTTGGACTCGGCGGCAGTGGAGAAGCCGGCGTACTGGCGAATGGTCCACGGCTGGTTCACGTACATGGTCGGGTATGGACCGCGCAGGAACGGAGCAGCACCCGGGAAGCTGTCCAGCGGGTAACCGGACTCGGTGGCGGCCGTGCGGTCGGCACCGGTGTACACCGGCTTGACGTCGATGCCTTCCGGGGTGGACCAGACAACCTGCTCGGCGGCGTAGTTGTTGGCGTTGGCGCCCTCTTCGATGAGCGCCTGTGCCTGCTCGACCGACGGCGGTGTGGGTGCCGGAGACTGCGGGTCCTCGAGTGGGACCTCGGCGAAACTGCCGATCACGTGCTTGACCTCTCGTGTCGTCACTTGGAGCTTCCCGTCTCGATGAAGTCGAGCAGTTCGGTCAGAGCCGACACTGCGTCGATGCGGGCGGTGAGGAATCCGTCCGGGCGAGAATCGCCGGTCACGTCTGCGACTGCCTTTTCCGGGCCGGCCAGCAGCACCTTGGTGATACCGGCGGCGCGAAGTTCGGCGACGGCTGCTGCGGCACTCTCGCCGTAACGCTTGTCCGTGCCACACAGCACGGCGACGGTGGCACCGGAAGCCTTGACGGCAGCGGAGATAGCCTCGGCGCCCACCTCGAGCGGGCCGGGGTTGATTGCGTCGATGCCGCCCGAAGCGAGCAGGTTGGACGCAAACGTGGTGCGCACGTTGTGTTCTGCGACCGAGCCCAGCGGCGCGAGAAGCGCAGCGGGACGGGCGCCGCCGGCGGCGAGGAACGCATCCGAACGGTCGCGAAGCGCTTCGAACGCAGCTGCGTAGCGGGCGACGGCCTGACCGGGCTCGACTGCTTCGGCGGACAGTGGTGTTTCACCGAGGTTCGGGAACTCGTTGATACCGGTGACCGTGGTCTTGCGGTGTGCGATGTCGGAGTCGCGCTTGGCTTTGGTGGCAGCGATGCGACCGGAGACGATTCCCGCCTCGAGTGCAGCAAGATATCCACCGGCTGCTTCGATTTCCTGGAAGAACTCCCACGCGGTGGCGGCGATCTGCTGTGTCAGGTCTTCGACGTACCAGGATCCGGCCGACGGATCGAGGACACGGCCCAGATGCGACTCTTCGAGCAGCAGCAACTGTGTGTTGCGGGCGATGCGTGAGGAGAACGACTTGCTGACGCCGAGGGTGCCGTCGGCAAGCGCGACGTCGAACGGAAGAACCGTCACCGCGTCTGCTCCACCGACACCGGCACCGAACGCGGCGAGGGTGGTGCGCAGCATGTTCACCCAGGGATCACGCTGAGCCATCATCGCGGCGGAGGTGACCGCATGCTGGGGCGCTCCACCGAAATCGGAAGCTCCGCAGACCTGGGCGATGCGTGCCCACACGAGACGTGCGGCACGGAACTTCGCGATGGTCTGGAACTGATCGTCGGTTGCCGAGTAGCGGAAAGCCAACTGCGACAACGCAGCACCGATGGTCAGGCCGCTCTCGGCGGTGAGTGCGCGGAGGTATTCGAGGCCGGCGGCAATCGCGGCTCCGAGTTCTTCGGCATCCCCGGCACCGGCGTTGTGGAACGCCGTGCCGTCGACGGTGATCGCGTGCACAGTTTCCGCGCGAGCTGCAGCGAGGGCGGACAACTCGACGGCGTCGGCAAGCGCGACGTCGGCTGAGCCGGAAAACGAACTGGTCAGCGGAGCGGCACCGAGGTCGATGCGGATACCGGCGCGATCGCTGACGCCGTCACCGGCCTCGGCACGCGCGTCGAGGAGCGAGAAGAGTCCGCGGGCTGCATCGCCGGCCTCCGCACCTGCGTCGAGCGTCAGCGGCGCGAGATCGAGAAGCACGCCGTCGAGCGCAGCGGCGAGGTCGGTGACCGGAACCCCGCCCCTGCCCACCTTCAACCAGAGTGCGCTGACGCCGTTTTCGAGGGCGTCCAGGACGCTGCGATTCGTCTCGACTGCGGAGGCGGTTCCGACTGCAGCGGAGACCAACCAACCGGCATTGACGTCACGGTGAGCATCGACACCCCGCACGTACGGGAACGTGCCCGGCAGGGCCTGCTCAGGACGCTCGTCGCGTGGGCTGTAGAGCGGTGCGACAGTGACGCCGTCGTAGGTGACGGTTTCGAGCAGTTTCTGCGGCTCGGGGCCCAGTTCTGCCGCATCGACTCTGCGGGACTTGGCGAGCACACCGGCTACGGAGCGCTGCCACTCCGCGTATGCCTGCTCGACAGCCTCGGCTTCTGAAGCTAATGACACTGTGTCCGCTCCCTCTCATTTTTAGCGTGAGCGCTGTACCGATAATCGGAATTGTTCGTTAGTTCTGTGATGCTAACCCGCGTCTGAGCTCAGATATCGTGAGGATCACGTCAGGTTCTTCACAGTGCCGTTGACGACGCCGTTCACGAGCACTTCCCGACCGGTCCGCCGGCGTGTGTGTTCAGTGATTCGGACACGTGCAACTGGTCCTTACCTAGCGATTGTTCAGCATGTATGCGAGTTACTCGCGAGTTCGTTTCACTGGCCGGGACTGCAGGTGCGCACCACCTCGAAAGCGTAGTGGTTTTCGTCACAGCGCTGCTTTCATTGTCGCCTGGAGCACGTGAATTTCCAGCATTCGGGATGGTCTCCGGCACATCGTTTCCAGCGTGCGGTCGGCTCGGTTCACCGTTCGCAGGTAGCCTTGTGACCTGTGATGGGACGCCTGCTGGACCGAAGATTGATCGCAATAGTCCTG
The DNA here is from genome assembly GCF_030056735.1 of Rhodococcus sp. IEGM 1409. Taxonomy (GTDB): domain Bacteria; phylum Actinomycetota; class Actinomycetes; order Mycobacteriales; family Mycobacteriaceae; genus Rhodococcus_F. The sequence continues at coordinate 286,238 of NZ_JASHKN010000004.1, read as the reverse complement.
GTAGTGCTCGCTTTGTTCCTCGCAGCCCTCCTCGCCCCACATCCCACCGTGTCTCAGGTGCGCGAGTGGGCGGACTCGGTTGGCCCGGCGTTTCCCCTCATGTTCTTCCTGGTTCATTCGATAGTCACCGTCGCGCCGTTCCCGCGCACCGTCTTCACCCTCAGCGCGGGCGTTCTCTTCGGTTCGGTGACCGGCATCGCTCTTACCGTGGCGGCAACGACTGTGAGCGCTGTTCTGGCCCTCTACCTGGTTCGCACCATCGGCCGCGACGTCGTCTGGCAACGGATTTCGAGTCCGACGATCCGGCGGGTGGACGAGCGGATCGAGAAGCGGGGGTGGCTGGCCGTCGGCTCGCTGCGCTTGATCGCGTTCGTCCCCTTCTCGGTGGTGAACTACTGCTGCGGCATTTCGTCGATCCGGATCGTGCCCTACGTCCTTGCCACCGTTGTCGGCATTTTGCCTGGCACCGTGGGGATCGTCGTTCTAGGTGATGCACTCTCCGGCGAAGCCGACCCTCGTCTCCTGATCCTGTCGGGGATCTGCATTGCGATCGGCATCGCCGGTCTGGTGTTCGACGCTCGCCGCCAACCTCCGCTGCGCGAAACCACCGCTGACAATAGTCAACCTCAAGGGATTGATTTGATTGAGTCAACCCAAAACGATTGACTATTAAAAGTCAACTACATAGCATTGACTGATGTTCGTACTGACAGTGGATCAGCGAGGTAGCCGACGGGACGTCGATCGCGTCGGGGAGATTCTTGGTGCGCTGTCCAGCTACCAACTCCTTCGACCGTTCGAGCGCACTGCAGGCGACGAGATTCAAGCGGTCACCGACGACCCGGCGCCGCTCGTCCTCGTCGCACTGGAGCTGATTCGGCGCGAACACTGGAGTGTCGGGATCGGGATCGGCCCAGTCGAGCACCCCCTCCCCCGGCAGACTCGCGCCGGACGCGGGCCGGCGTTCGAAGCTGCGCGGGTCGCCGTCGAGCGCGCCAAGCGAGCGCCGGCCAAAATAGCCGTCGAGCAGGCACCGGCCGACAGATCACGCAACGAACTTGCCGCAGACGTCGATGCCGCGTTCACCTTGCTCGGCACGATTGTCACGAGACAGACGAAGGACGGGCGCGAAGCCATCGCTCTGATGGACAGCGGACTCACTCAGGTCAGCGCGGCCGCCCAACTCGGAATCACCAAGCAGGCCATGTCCAAGAGACTCCTGACCGCCGGGTGGCACGCAGAACTCGCCGGGCGCAGACTCGCAGAACGGCTTTTGGTCAGACTCCAGCCCTAGACTGCTCACGCTCGCACCAGTACAACTCGTCGACACAGCAGGGGGCTTGGATACATGGTCGTTCTGGCGTTGATCGCACTCGCAGTCGCCGCCGCCGCACCAGCAGTGGCAGCGGCGCTGGGACCGCTCAGTCGTGGTCGACTGGAAGTGCCCGAATGGGCGTCGTCCGTGGTGGCTCTTCCAGCGCTCGGTGTTGCCGCGCTCGCATCGACCCGAACAAGCCCGGTCACCGGCTTTGCACTCGGGGCGACTCTCGTCCTGTGCGTACTTGCCGCCGCCACGGCCGGTGCACCGTTGGTGCTCGCCACCTTCAAGATCGCTCGTCGCCAACCGGACGGGAGCCCGGCACCAGATGCGGGACCTCTTCGCGGCGGACGTGTGATCGGGATACTCGAGCGGCTCGCGGTGGCGGCGTCTATTCTCGCGACCTGGCCGGAAGGCATCGCGATCGTCTTGGCAGTCAAGGGACTCGCACGGTACCCGGAACTTCGCGAACCGCACGCGTCGGAGCAGTTCATCATGGGAACCTTCGTCAGCGTCCTCTGGGCGATCGCTGTATGTGGAACGGGACGGGCACTCATCACATAGGTGATGAGTGCCCGTCCCGATTACCAGAAGAACCTACTGGCGCTGGCCGCCCTCCGGCGGCTGACCCTGATATGGGTACTTCTGCTGGAATTCTTCACGCTCGGACGGCAGCGGTAGCTGACCGGGCCAAGGATTTTCACCCTGCTGCGGCAGCGCGGGATCTACGAATCCAGGCTGATCGGGCGCACTTTCACGGCGGTGCCTGACCGCAGCTGCCGGGTCTTCGACGGGTGTACGCGCAGCAACTTCAGCGGCGCGAACTGCTTCCGCGATGGCCGGGTCGGATTTTGTCTCGAACCACTCTGCTACCTCAGCTGAATCATCCTCAGGTTTGGGAAGATTCTCTTCGGCGGCCGGCGGCTCGTAACGGAAAACACCGTCCTGCCCCTGCGCGCCAAGTGTTTTCGCAAATCCCTTCAGTGCGTCACCGAAGTCGCTGGGTACGAGCCACACCTTGTTTGCATCGCCCTGAGCCATCTGCGGCAACGTCTGAAGGTACTGGTATGCAAGCAATTCCGGAGTCGGTTTGCCGGACTTGATGGCGGCGAAGACCTTCTCGATGGCCTTGGCCTCGCCTTGGGCCTGCAAGTACTTGGCCGCGCGGTCACCTTGAGCGCGAAGGATCTGAGACTGACGCTCACCCTCGGCGTTCAGGATCGAGGCCTGCTTGTTGCCCTCGGCAGAAAGAATCTGACTCTGCTTTGCGCCCTCGGCGGTCTTGATGGCGGACTCACGGTGACCTTCAGCCGTCAAAATCATGGCGCGCTTTTCACGGTCCGCCTTCATCTGCTTCTCCATCGACTCCTGGATCGAGGGCGGCGGATCGATACTCTTGAGCTCGACACGGGCCACTCGCAGGCCCCAGCGACCGGTCGCCTCGTCCAGGACACCGCGAAGCTGACCGTTGATGGAATCACGCGAGGTCAGCGTCTCTTCGAGGGTCATACCGCCGACGACATTTCGCAGCGTCGTAGTTGCCAACTGCTCGACGGCAGCGATGTAGTTGCTGATCTCGTACACCGCAGCTTGCGGATTGGTGACCTGGAAGTACACCACCGTGTCGATGGACAGTGTCAGGTTGTCCTGGGTGATCACCGGTTGCGGCGGGAAGGAGACCACCCGCTCGCGAAGATCCACCTTGGCGCGCACGCGATCGGCGAACGGGATCAAGAACGTGAGCTGACCGGACACCGTCTTCGAATATCTGCCGAGCCGTTCGATGACCGCGGCTTCTGCCTGCGGTACCAGTGCCACCGACTTCGCGACCACCAAGATCACGAATAGCACCAACACACCGAGCACTATGAGTGCTGCCATTAAGGTCCCCTCCAGACGACTGCTGTTGCGCCGTTGATTTCCATCACCGTCACCTTGGTGCCCGGCGGGTACACCTCGGTGGTGTCGTACGGCCTGGCACTCCACACCTCGCCGTTCAACTTGACCTGCCCGGAATGCTCGCCCACTTCTTCCAGAACCAGAGCGTGCTTACCTTCGAGTGCCTGAATTCCGGTCGGGGTCGGCGGCGGACTACCGAAGCGACGCAACATGATCGGTCGCACACCCAGGACGAGGGCGGCGGAGAAAACTCCGAACATGACGGCGTCGACCCACACCGGGAAGTCGGTGACAGCACTGACACCGGCAGTAGCGAGTGCCCCACCGGCGAGCATCAACAGGAAGAAATCCCCCACCAACGCCTCGGCCCCGGCGAGCACAAGTGCTCCGATCAGCCAAATAAGTGCAGCCACAACACCATCTAACCAGAATGTGTGACCCAGGCCGCCGCTACGTCAGTTCGGCTCGGTAACGAAATCGACAAGTTGTTCGACGGCGCCGATCAACGGAGGTTCCAGATCGCGGAAGCTCTCCACCGAGTTGTAGACCCGTCGCCAGCCCTCCTGAGGGGTCCCCCAACCCAATGCGCGGCAGATTCCCGTCTTCCAATCCTCGCCGCGCGGAATCTTCGGCCAGGCTGCGATACCGACGGATTTGGGGCGCACTGCCTCCCAGACGTCGATGTACGGGTGACCGGTCACCAGCACGTTCGGGCCGAGGCCCTGAGTCAGTTGGGTTTCCTTGGAACCGGTGACCAGGTGGTCGACCAGGACCCCGACGCGGCGGCCGGGACCTGGACCGAATTCGGCAAGCCGCTCCCCCAGATTGTCGAGTCCTTCGAGATGTTCGACGACAACACCTTCAACGCGAAGGTCGTGACCCCACACTCGCTCGACGAGGGCGGCGTCGTGCACTCCCTCCACCCAGATCCGGCTGGGCAGCGCCGTCCGGGCACGCAAGCCTTCGACTCGCGTCGAACCCGAAGCCGACCGTGCGGGCTTGGTGGACGCGGGCTTGGGCGCGGGCCGGACGAGGGTGACCGGTGAGCCGTCGATGAGGAAAGCCGCCTCGCGCATCGCGAACAACCGCGTCCGGGAGCGCCCGTCCTCGAGCCGCACGAAATCGCCGTCGTACGTGCGCTCGAAACTGACTACCGCCCCGCAGAATCCCGTCGCCGCATCCTCGACGACTAGATCGCGTTCGGCCGCCACTTCGGGCGTCACGCGCTTCTGTTTACGGGTATGACCCGCAAAAATGTCACCGTATCCGTTGCCACCGCTCACGCCGGATCACGCTAGGTCACAACGCCGGGGCCGCGCATGTCGCCACGCCGAACTAAACTTCACGGTCATGAGTTCTCCCAGCGCAACCCTCACCGTGTGGGCAGCGTCATGGCTCGCCGGCGACGCTGCGCCGGACGACGTCATCGACGCCCTTGCCGCGTGGGCACCGATGCACCTGATCGGGGCCGCCGATGCGGAAACCGCAGTCCGCCACGATCTCGAGTGGCCAGGAGTTACGGCATCCGGTGTCTCCACGCTGCTGAGAATCGCACGCTCGGAGGCTGCCGAAGTCCGCCTGGTCCTTCCCACGGCCGGCGACGTTCGAGGCCTGCCCACAGGGACTGAGTTCGCCCGCGCTGCGATCACAGCGGGTGAAGGGATACAAATCGGCGCCGTCGGCAAACCGGGAGTCGGCCTCGTGCCGTCGAAGGAAGGCCCCGACGTCTTGCGGTGGACGGTCTTCTCCATCCCGACTGTGGCGGGCAGCGCCGAAACGATCGGACTCCGCGAAGCCGAATACGAACTGCGCCAAGCTGTTCGGGATGCAGCGGAGATCCTCGGCGGGCTTCCGACCGTTGCCACGGGAATGCCCGGAAGCGACGCGCGCACTCTGGTCGCCGAAGCACTGCAGGCGCAGGCCGACTACCGCTGGCCGTCGACGCTGTCACCGCGGCATCTGCAGGTGATCGACACCGCCGACAACGTAGCGGCGATTCTTGCCGTCGCCGCGTCGGCCGGGACCAATCAGGCACCGAGTGTATCCACCGCGCAGACGCGTGAAGACCTGCTGCGACGACTGTGGGACGTCGTCCGCATCGCCCGTGTTGCTTCGGCCAACAGCGTGTCGATCAGAGCTTGAGCACGAAGTTCCGGCGTTCTCGGCAAACCCGCTCCCCCCAGAGCCGGACGGACGCACCGATAGATTGATTGAGGTATTTAGGGACTTAATACCTACCGCCTGTTGTTCAATAGCTATTTTCAGGAAAACAGTTTGCCTGGTCAACGCACAGACTTGTGATTGATCGCGATGTGGCGGTCGATTCGAATATGTTCGTCCAGCGTCGGGTAGCGCAGGCCGGTGTCCTGGCTGTACCCCTGACGGCGCAACCAATCCAGGACATCTCCCCAGAACCAGATCCCACCGGCCACCGAGTTGTACGGAATCGGGAACGGAGTAGCGGCCTGCCGGACCCCTCGCACCCACTGTCCGACAGCTTGCCGAGTCACGCCCGCGCGGTCGGCAATGTCCTGGCGTGACACCAAATCGGGATGTGTCCGTTGTGGGCGCACACCCGCGGTCACCAACTGATCGACCACGGTGATAGCCGTCGTCGCTGCGCGCATGCCCTCCGAGGTGAGCGTCAGCAACTGCAACCCACGTCGATCCTCGACTCTTCCGCCCAAGCTCTCTTCGATCGCCTGCTCTTGCGAGACTGTCAGCATCTGAACGATGAATGTGAATTCGTAACGGTGATAGAGGTCTTCGGCCACGCCATAAACATAGCCGTAAGCTGCACTGTTTCCACATGGACACACCCGAATCCCACCCTCGAACGCACAATGGGCAGATGATCGACGTGGACGACAGTCAGTTCGAGGACATGGTCAAACGGGCGCTCGACAGTCTGCCGCCGAAATTGGGTGCGGAGATGGCCAATGTCGCGGTGACGGTTCAACTCGAAGGGGGACGACCGGGGCTACTCGGCCTGTACCAGGGCATCCCACTGACCAAGAGAACCACCACATACGCCGGTGTCCTCCCGGACCGCATCACGATCTACCGCAGGGCTATCTGTGCGATCTGCAGCACCGAAGACGAGGTGATCGAGCAGGTTCGCCGAACCGTGATCCACGAGATCGGCCACCACTTCGGGATCGGGGATCCCCGGTTGCGCGAACTCGGATGGTGACAACCAACTCATCTACAAGTCGGAAATCAGCTAGAGGTTGATAATCGGCGAATTGTCATGTCAGCTGTACCAAGCCCGCAACAATTGAACACTTACAGGAGTTCGCATGGTCAATTTGATCCAGATCGCCCCGAAGAATGCCCCGACGTTTGCGATGAGCCGACAGAAGGCTGCCGAACTGTTGGGCATCTCGGTCGACAGCGTCGCGTTTCTCCTCAAGTCCCGCTATCTCCCGGATCTGGACGCCGGCCGCTTGATCTCGATGGCCAACCAACCATGGTTGTACTCGGACGGCGACTTTCCCGTCCTTCAGCAAGGCGCATCCGAACTTGCACCGAAGAAGATGCTGCCGGCCCGTAAGTACATCGGCGAGAGCGCAATTCACTCCGATGCCGAATGCGTGGAAGCCAACCAGGGGCAGTGGGCCGGATTCAACGTCGACCACGTGTTGAGCGCCCGCTTCCTGCCAGTGACGCTGCGCAAGTTTCCGGTGTCGGTTCTGCAGATCCACGACGTCAACGACGACGACGAGGAACGAGTCTCGTTTGTCGCGACCCTCGCCGGGCGAGTCCGCGAACTGGGAGCGCCGACGCTCAACTACATCGACCCGTCACTGAGCCCGGAAGACCGACAGATCGTCGAGACGCTCCTCACCTCGCGCAGCACGTCCACCGTTCCGGGGCCCTGCGGAAAGCTCAAGCAGCCGAACACCTGAGCGTCGGGCCGTCAGCGGGGGCGCTGAACGGCCGCGCAGCAGTTCACTGCGCAGGAGAGTCCGTTGGTGGTCGAGCCGAGCAGCGGCTCGACCCCCAGTCGCAGTGGTTGCTCGGCCTCGGCCAGTTCCTGGACGAGCGTGGGCACCAGTTGCGCAAAACGCTGATCGCGGCCGGGTGTCGCTGCGCGAACGAAATCCATCCCGAGTTCGGCTGCCTTGTCCTTGGCCTCGGTGTCCAGGTCCCACACCACTTCGAGGTGATCGGAGACGAAGCCGACGGGGCACACGATCACGGCGCGAACGTCCTTGGCGGACAACGTGTCCAGATGATCACAGATGTCAGGGTCCAGCCACGGAACCTGTGGCGGGCCTGATCGTGACTGCCACACCAGATCAAAATCTTCGACGCCGACGGCTTCGGCAACAAGCTTCGCAGCCTCGGCAACCTGTCGGCTGTACAGGTTTCCGCCCTCCGTCGGCGGACCCGCATTGCGGTCCGCGGCAATCGGTACCGAATGCGCCGTGAACACCAGGCGCGCGGCATCGCGAGTCGATTCGGGCAACTCTGCGCGGGCAGCTCGGACCCCGTCGGCGAATGCGCCGACGACCAGCGGATGGTCGTAATACTGGCGAAGTTTTGTCAGCGTCGGTGCGCCGTCACCGACCGCCTCACGGGCACGAGCGATGTCCTCGTGGTACTGCCGACACCCGGAGTAACCGCCCCATGCCGACGTGGCGAACACGGCGGCGTTGCGGACACCGTCCTCGCGCATCTTGGCAACGGTGTCTTCGACCATCGGGTGCCAGTTGCGGTTGCCGAAGTACACGGGCAACTCCATGCCGGCTGCTGCCAGCTCACCTTCGACCCGGTCGATCAGGTCTCGGTTGAGCGCGTTGATCGGTGAAACCCCACCGAAATGCATGTAGTGCTCGACGACGGCGTCAAGCCGTTCCGGTGGCACTCCCCTACCGCGCGTGACGTTTTCGAGGAAGGGTCGTACGTCTTCGGGTTTTTCGGGACCGCCGAACGACAAAACGAGAAGAGCATCGAACTGCATGTCCATACTTGCGGTCATGAGTTCAATCTTGCGCGATGCCGTTCGGCGGGGGTCACCCGGGTACTCACCTGCGTAGTAGAAGTGGTGCTACTGGCCGACCATCGCGTGGAAGCCGCCGTCGACGTAGATGATCGACGCGGTCGTGCCGGGCAACCAATCCGAGAGGACGGTGCAGACGGTCTTGGCGACCGGCTCGCGATCGTCGACGTCCCAGCCGATGGGCGCAGCGCCGTCCCATGCGGTGTTCAGTTTGTCCAACTCCGCGCCCGGACCGGTGCTGTCACCGGCAATGGCCTTGGCAGCCAGGGTCTTGATCGGGCCGGAGGACACCAGGTTCGAGCGGATGCCACGAACGCCGACCTCTTTGGCGACGTAGCGGTTCACGGCCTCGAGCGTCGCCTTGGAGACACCCATCCAGTTGTAGAACGGCATAGCGCGCGCCGGATCGAAGTCCATACCGACGATGGACGCGTTGTCGTTGAGCACCGGCAGCAACGCCTTGGCCAGTGCGCTGTACGAGTATGCGGACACCTCGAGTGCGACCGCCACGTCTTCCCACGGCGCGTCCATGAACGGGCTTCCCAGGCAGGAACGGGGAGCAAAGCCGATCGAATGGACGACGCCGTCGATACCCTCGGGAGCCAGCTCGCGAACACGCTCGGCGAGAGATGCGAGATCCTCCGAGCTCTGGACGTTGAGCGAGATTGCCGGCGGCACGGGCTGCGGCAGGCGCTGGGCGATTCGGTCGATGAGGCGCAGACGATCGAACCCGGTGATGAGCACCTTCGCGCCCTGCTCCTGCGCGACTTTGGCCACGTGGAACGCGATCGACGAATCGGTGATGATGCCGGTGACAAGAATGGTCTTACCCTCGAGCAAACCGCCCATGAGATGTCCTCCTGATTTCAGACGTACGAGAAAGGTGTGCGTGTTCGAAAAAGCGGGTCAGTGCCCCATACCGAGTCCGCCGTCGACGGGGATGACCGCACCCGAGACGTATGCCGAATCGTCCGAGGCGAGGAAACTGACAACTGCTGCAACATCTTCCGGCTTTCCGGTCCGCTGCAACGGGATGAACTCGGTGGCCTTGTCCTTGACGGCGTCGCCCAGGGCGGCCGTCATGTCGGTCTCGATGAATCCGGGAGCGACCACGTTGGCGGTGATCGAGCGCGAGCCGAGTTCCCTTGTCAGGGAACGAGCGATACCGACGATGCCCGCCTTGGACGCGGCGTAGTTGACCTGGCCGGCTTGTCCTGCCAGACCCACCACCGAGCCGAGGAAGATGAACCGTCCGAAACGCGCGCGCAGCATCGAACGGGTGGCACGCTTGGAGAGGCGGAAGGTTCCGGTCAGATTCGCGTCGACGACGCTCGTGAACTGCTCTTCGCTCATCCGCATGATCAGGGTGTCGTCGGTGACGCCGGCATTGGCGACGATGACCTCGACCGGGCCCTGGTGCGCCTCGACCTCTTTGAACGCCCGGTCGATCGACTCGGTGTCGGTGACGTCGCAGACAACGCCGAACAAACCTTCAGGTACACCGGAACCGCGATGCGTGACGGCTACCTTGTGACCGTCTGCAGCGAGTCGCTGAGCGACGGCCAAGCCGATTCCGCGGTTGCCGCCGGTGACGAGCACCGAGCGCGGTGTGGTGACGGTCCGTTCGGAAACCACTGTCGTGGGAGGGGTAGACATGGCGATCAACCTATCAATTCTCTGCGGGCCGCGTACCAGCGGTATTTGGACAATTCGGAACTGCTCTCGATCAAGGCAGACGCTGCCTGCGTACCAGGGCAATCGTCAGACCAGCGGTCGCGAATACGACGCCGAGGATCAACCATGGTCGACTCGCGTCGCCTCGAGTCGTCTCGAAACCGATCTGCTCTTCGAGCGTGTCGTACACCTGGCGTAGTTCTTCCAGGCTCGATGCCGTGAAGAAGCTTCCGCCGGACAGGTTGGCGATCTCCTTCAGTGACGGGTCGTCGACCGGGACGGGGATTCGGTCCCCTTCGATCTCGACGCGTCCGTATGTCGTTCCGAAGGAAATGGTCGAGATCGGAACGCCCTTGTCCTTGGCTTGACGGGCAGCGGTGAATCCGCCCCGCGGATCATCCGGGTTCTCGGGAACAGTCTGCTTACCGTCGGACAGCAACACGATGCGCGCCGGAGGCGCCTGATCGCTACCACCGAGAACAGCCGACAGCGTGTCGATCGACTGCAACGAGGTGAAGATCGCTTCGCCCGTCGCCGTCCGCTCACTGAGCTTGAGGTTGTCGATGGCGACCTTTGTCGCGTCACGATTCGTGGTGGGCGACACCAGAACCGAAGCTGTTCCGGCAAATGCGACCAACCCGAGGTTGATTCCAGGAGTCAAGCCGTCGGCAAACGACTTAGCTGCTTCCTGTGCTGCTGCCAAACGCGTCGGCTCGACGTCGGTGGCCTGCATCGACAGCGACACGTCGATCACGAGGATCACGGTGGCGCGGTTTCGCGGGACCTTCTTGTCTGCCGTCGGACCGGCGAGCGCGACGGTGAAGAACACCAACGCAACGACCATCAGAATCGCCGGAATATGACGCCACCGCCCGGGCCGCGAAGGCGCGACCTTCTCCAGTAGCGCGAAGTTCGTGAACCGAAGTGTGTGCTTTTCACGCTGCTTCTGGACAAAAACGTAACCGACGACCAACGCGGCGATGACAGCGAGGAACAGCAGCCACCACGGTGCGGTGAATTGAGAAAGACTCACGAACGAACGCCCCCAGTTCCGGCGCCGGCACCATAACTGTGGCGGCGTGCCGAGATGAATCTCACGACGTCGGCGATCCAGTCCCTGTCGGTGTGCAGGGACATCAGCGGTGCGCCGCAACGACGTAGAGCTTGTCGGACCTCGACGCGGTGCTCAGCGGCGACTCTGGCGAAGTCGGCTCGCAGTTGCGGCGTCGTGGAGAATTCTCTCGTCCGACCTGACTCCGGATCGTGGAGCACCACGTCGCCGACGTCGGGCAGTTCGAGGTCGCGCGGATCGACTACTTCGACGCCGAGCACGTCGTGCCGTCCCGAAATGGCGCGCAGCGAGCGTTCCCAGTCGATCGGCCCGAGGAAGTCACTGATGACCACCGCGAGTCCGCGCCGACGCTGTGGGCGTCTGAGCGCTTCGATCGCACCGACCAGATCGCCACGCACCCCGTCTGGAGCGTGCGGGGTCGTCGCGATCTTGCGAAGCATCGCCTGTGCGTGAATTCGCCCGCCACGGGCCGGAATTCGTGTTGTCTGTGCGCCCGTCGAGATGATGGCGCCCACGCGATTACCTCCCGAACTGGTCAGGTGGGTGATCGCTGCGGCCGCCGCGACAACCAGGTCGCGCTTCTCGCATCCGGCCGTCCCGAAATCGAGACTTGCGGACAGGTCGATGACAAGCCACGTCTCGAGCTCACGATCTGCGACCGACTGACGCACGTGCGGGTGCGTCGTTCGGGCGGTGACGGACCAATCCATCTGCCGCACGTCGTCGCCCGGCTGATATTCACGAGCGTCCCCCGGTTCCGAACCCGGTCCAGGAATCAGACCGAGGTGGTCGCCGTGCAGCACACCGTCGAGGCGGCGACGAACCGTCAGTTCGAGGGTGCGCAGCGCAGCGGTGAGTTTGGGATCACTGAGTTCGCCGGATCGGAACGACGGCGGAGAACCGGTGGATCCGGCGGGTGTCGCCTGGCCACCGTCGCGGCCTTCGGTCACTGCGGGCGACTCATCGTCTCAGCGGTCGCGATCGGCGCGCCGTTGCCCTGTGGATTGGCCATGCCCTGCGGATTAGCTGTGCCCTGTGCGTTGAACTGCGGTGCTTGCGGTGCGCCCGGCTGGGGCGGGCCGGGAACGGTGGGAACCGGCCGCGCGGCGATCTGCGGCAGTCCGACGGTCTGCAGTACCCGGGCGATGACGGCGTCGGGAGTCACCTCGTCGGCCATGGCGTCGTAAGAGAGAACGAGGCGGTGGCGCAACACGTCCGGGATCACTTCGATGACGTCCTGCGGCACGACGTAGTCGCGGCCTCGGACGAGAGCGAGGGCCCGCGACGCAGCGATAATGCCGAGCGTCGCGCGGGGTGAGGCACCGTAGGCGATCCAGCCTGCGACATCCTCGAGTCCGACCTCACGCGGCGTGCGCGTGGCGGCGATGACCCGGACCACGTAGTCGACGAGCGCGTGGTGGACGAAGACGTTGCTGGCGACGCGTTGGAGCCTGACCAACTCCTCCGGACCGAGGATCTGGTGCGGCTCCGGGGCTGCGACACCCATCCGGTAGACGATTTCGCGTTCTTCCTCCACCGTCGGGTAGTCGACGAGGATTTTGAACAGGAAGCGGTCGCGCTGCGCTTCGGGGAGCGGATAGACACCCTCGTTCTCGATGGGGTTCTGCGTCGCCATCACCAGGAAAGGATCGGGCATGTGGTAACGCTTGCCACCGATCGAGACGTGACGTTCGGCCATCACCTCGAGGAGCGCGGACTGCACCTTGGCCGGGGCGCGGTTGATCTCGTCGGCCAGGACGAAGTTCGCGACGACTGGTCCGAGTTCGGTGTCGAACTCCTCGCGGCCCTGACGGTAGATGCGCGTACCGATGAGGTCGGTGGGCACCAGGTCCGGGGTGAACTGCACGCGAGAGAAGGAACCGCCGACGACCTTCGCGAAAGTCTCGACGGCCAGCGTCTTCGCGACACCGGGGACGCCCTCGAGGAGGACGTGGCCCTTGGCCAGGAGACCGACGAGAATGCGCTCGACAAGCCGGTCCTGCCCGACGATGACTCGCTTGACCTCGTAGATCGCTCGTTCCAAGGTCTGAACGTCGGCTGTCAGTGAAGGTGCTGCTCCGTCCGCACTTCCGCCCGCCTTGCTTACGTCGACCGTTCCGACCGAATCTTCACGTGAGGTCACCAAGAATCCATCGCTTTCACCTAGAAAAGTACCGACAGTAACGTGTTCCCCGTCAACTATTCCAGGTAGTTGCGCTCGATGCCGTAACACCACGTCGGGAACTTGATACTTCTCCTGACAAAGCGGGCGTCCGCGACAATTTACTCTGACGGTCAGGACACCAGTCGGACGGCGTACGGCGTCATTCCGCCCCAGCGAACCGGGGAGACCATGACACTCGAACCGGATTGTGGTGCCTCGAGCATCTGCCCGTTACCGAGGTAGAGCGCCACGTGCTGGCTGGCATTGGGGCCGTAGAAGATCATGTCGCCGCGCTTCATCTCCGAAGACGGAACCTGCGTGCCCGCGGTGTACTGATAGCCGGTGTAGTGCGGCAGCGAGATCCCGATGCCGGCAAAGGCGTAGATCATCAAGCCCGAGCAGTCGAACCCGACTTTGTTGAAGTCGCCGTAACTGTCAGCGACGCCGCCGTCACGGATGCCTCGCGTCGGACCGTTCTCGTCGCCGCCGCCCCAGGCGTACTGCACGCCTAGCTGAGACATTCCGCGGTCGATGATGGATTCGATTGCAGCGCTTCCGGTAACGGAAGGCTTCGGTGTAGTGGGCTTCGGCGTGGTGGGCTTCGGCGTCGTCGGCTTGGGCGTGGTGGGCTTGGGTGTAGTGACCGTTTCCTCGTCGGTGCCGGTCTCTTCGTCCGTGCCTGTTTCTTCGTCGGTCCCGGTTTCTTCGTCGGTCCAGGTGTCGTCGTCGTCCGGGATGACGGTCGGAGTCGGGTCTTCGACCGCGGTGTGCGGACGCTGGGCTGCTGCCAGTGCTGCAGCTCGATCCTTGGCGGCCTGGTCGGCAGCTGCACGGGCGGCGGCCTGAGCGGCGGCTTCCTTGGCAGCGGCTTCGAGGGCCGCCTGATGAGCTTCCTCGGCGCGGCGCTGTTCGTCCCACGTCGCGTACGCCTGGCGTTGCCCCTGCAAGCCGGCGACGGCGTTGCGGGCGGCGTCGAGTTGAGCCTGAGCGGAGTTGCGCTCGGCTTCGATCGAGGCCTTCTTGGCTACCTGCTGATCGAGGGCGTTGCGCGCGATCTGAATCGCTTGCTCGGCCAGATCCTTCAGTTGTGCGGCGACCTCGGCTGCGGCGTCGGCCTGCTGCTTTGCCTGGCGGGTGGCGGAGTCCTTGTTCGCCTGCTCGGTACGTGCTCGTTGGAGACCGTCGAGCACTGTGCTCTGTGTATTGGCGAGAAGTTTGAGGACCTGGGCACGGTCGAGAACGTCGCCCGGGCCTTTGGCGTCGAGGAACGACGAGATCGACGCGGTGTTCGTGCCCTTGACGTAGCTCGAGCGTGCGTACTTGTCGAAGTCCGTCTGAGCGACCTCGATCTGCGCCGATGCGTCCTTCAGAGCTTGTTTGGTGACTCCGACGGCCTGCGCTGCGGAGTCTGCGGCGCCGCGAGCGTTCTGCAGATCCACGAGAGTCTTGTTGACGTCTTCACGTTTGATCGCGACTTCGTTGTCGAGCGCCGACAACTGTTCGTTGGCTGATGCGACTTGATTGATGAGCGCGCTTACGGTGCCGACGCTCGACGAGACCTGCGAATCGGCCGCGGCGATGTCCGAGTCACTCGGATTCGGTGGCGGCGGCGGTACGGCCGAGGACATGGCGGGCGTTCCGACGATCAGGGATCCGACGACGCCGAATCCGATGACCAGTTGCGCCAGGCGCATCGACTTACGGGAAGGACCACGACGGGACTGGCCGCCACGTGTTACTTGCCTCACAAATAACTCTCCCTCGCGTGTAACGCCACGTCCCGCTGGGTCGCGATCCGTGCGGGGAGGGAATGCGCAGACCAAGCACCGGTCGCCTGCAGCCCGAGAGCTGCTCGTCGACCTGGACGTGCCGTAAGAACGCCACCGCCGATACCTCGAGAACAAGGCAACCGACAAGTACGCGTCGAACAACATCAGCCTGTCTGCGACACTTCTTCCCCAAAAAGTGCCAGTTGTACCGTACGACACTCAAGCGTTCTTTGGAAACTTTAGCCACAAATAACACAATCGGTATTTGAGCTGGTCGAATGGCATGCAGGCACCAAAAAGGGCAGGTACTCACCGCAAACAGCGGTGAGTACCTGTTTTCGACGAGTTACTGAAAATCTTGCAAAAGGACCAAGGTCAGACGGAATCGGCCCGGTGGTCGGAAGATGTCGCAATCTCTGAAGCAGAAGCGATATGTCTGGTTTGCGTGCTTTCCGGAAGTCGCCGCCACTTGATGGCAAAGGTAATTCCGGCAATTACCGCCACCACGGCGATGACGAGAACCGTGTAAAGCGTCCACGGCGGACCCGGCGCCACGATCTCGTGCGAGAAACGGCCCGCGGTCACACTCGCACTCTCACCGAGAGATCGGTCTTGCGCAGTTTCGAGTTGCACGCGAGAGATCGAGTCGCTGTAGCTGCCCATCCAGTTCGGGCTCAGAACAAGGACCGTTCCGCCTTCGGTTTCGCCGACCGTCGTGGCCAGGTCTCGAAGATCGGACGGGCGGCCGGGATTCGCATCGACGACAACGACACTCAAGTCGACACCACGTTCGCGAGCGTCGGTCACCACCGCGGTCAGCCCCGCAACTTCTGACTCGGGGGCGGAGACGCCGTCCGTCGAGAGATCCGCGAGTACGTCGTCGAGATCGACGTCCGATGGAACAGCGGCGTGCGACGGGGACTTCACGTGTACAGGCGCGAAAGCGTGATTGGTAGGAGCAGACATCTCTCATCCGGGTGCTGTTCGGATTCCGTCCACCGCTGAGATGCGGGGAGTTGGTCCGAGGTCGTTTTTCGGCGGCCGACCCGCGACGGGCCTGCATGCACCCTACTTCAGGTCGCCTGCCACCCGGCGTCACACACAACCGCCGCGCGTGCCGCCCGAGCAGGAACTGTGGGTGCGGTCACCCAGCCAAGCCTGCGTTGCGCAGGCCCGCAGTCTGCACGAAGATTGTTTCGGTCAACTTGCCCTGAATTCTCACAGGACAAGCGTACTGTTAGACTTGGACCGAGAGGTACCACCGGTCAGGACAGTTTCTACTGCAGCTCCGATGTTCGGACAGTTCTCACGCGAACTGTGCGATTGGCGTGAGCTACGGAGGATCTACCAGCCGAAGTACCTCGCTTCAGCTGCCGACACAGCCCCGTCGGTAGCGACCCTCATAGACGAGTGGAGCAGACGTGAGCACCAGTATCGATTCATTCGGAGCCAAGGGAACCCTCGAGGTCGGTGAGAACTCTTACGAGATCTTCCGCCTCTCGGCCGTCCCCGGCACCGAGAAATTGCCCTATTCCTTGAAGGTTCTCGCCGAGAACCTTCTCCGCACCGAAGACGGTGCCAACATCACCGCGGATCACATCCGCGCCATCTCGAGCTGGGATCCCTCAGCTGAGCCGAGCATCGAAATCCAGTTCACGCCGGCCCGCGTGATCATGCAGGACTTCACCGGCGTTCCTTGCATCGTCGACCTCGCCACCATGCGTGAGGCCGTCACCACCCTCGGCGGCGACCCGAACAAGGTCAACCCACTCTCCCCCGCCGACATGGTCATCGACCACTCGGTCATCCTCGACGTCTTCGGCCAGGCTGACGCACTCGAGCGCAACGTCGATCTCGAATACGAGCGCAACGGCGAGCGTTACCAGTTCCTCCGTTGGGGCCAGGGCGCATTCGACGACTTCAAGGTCGTCCCCCCGGGAATGGGAATCGTTCACCAGGTCAACATCGAGTACCTGGCTCCCACCGTCATGTCCCGTAACGGCCAGGCCTACCCCGACACCTGCGTCGGCACCGACTCGCACACCACGATGGTCAACGGCCTCGGCGTGCTCGGCTGGGGCGTCGGCGGCATCGAGGCCGAGGCAGCAATGCTCGGCCAGCCCGTCTCCATGCTGATCCCCCGCGTCGTCGGCTTCAAGCTCTCCGGTGAGATCAAGCCCGGCGTCACCGCGACCGACGTCGTGCTGACCGCAACCGAGATGCTCCGTAAGCACGGAGTCGTCGGCAAGTTCGTCGAGTTCTACGGCAAGGGCGTCGCCGAGGTTCCGCTGGCGAACCGCGCAACGCTGGGCAACATGAGCCCCGAATTCGGTTCCACCGCAGCGATCTTCCCGATCGACGAAGAGACGATCAACTACCTGCGCCTCACTGGCCGCAGCGACGAGCAGCTCGCTCTCGTCGAGGCGTACGCCAAGGAACAGGGCCTGTGGCACAACCCCGACAAGGAACCCGTCTTCTCGGAGTACATCGAGCTGGATCTGGGAACCGTTGTTCCCTCGATCGCCGGCCCGAAGCGCCCGCAGGACCGAATCCTGTTGTCGGAGTCCAAGACTGCGTTCCGCAAGGACATCCACAACTACGTGGAAGAGAACTACCCGACCGAGCACACCCAGCTCGACGAGGCAGTCGAGGAATCCTTCCCGGCTTCCGACCCCGCAGTTCTGTCGTTTGCCGACGACGGAGCGGTCGACGTTCTCTCCGCTGCCAACGGTGCAGAAGGCCGTCCGAGCAAGCCGGTTGTCGTCAAGTCCGACGCGGGTGAGTTCGTTCTCGACCACGGTGCCGTCGTTGTTGCCGGCATCACGTCCTGCACCAACACGTCCAACCCGTCAGTCATGCTCGGCGCTGCACTGCTCGCACGCAACGCCGTCGAAAAGGGCCTTGCCACCAAGCCGTGGGTGAAGACCAACATGGCTCCCGGTTCGCAGGTCGTCACCGATTACTACGAGAAGGCCGGCCTGTGGCCGTACCTCGAGAAGCTCGGCTACTACCTCGGCGGTTACGGCTGCACCACATGCATCGGTAACACCGGACCGCTGCCCGAGGCAGTCTCCAAGGCGATCAACGACAACGACCTCTCGGTCACCGCGGTGCTCTCGGGTAACCGTAACTTCGAGGGACGTATCTCCCCCGACGTCAAGATGAACTACTTGGCTTCCCCGCCGCTCGTGATTGCCTACGGCCTCGCGGGAACCATGGACTTCGACTTCGAGACCGACTCGCTCGGTAACGACACCGACGGAAACCCCGTCTACCTCAAGGACATCTGGCCGTCCACGCAGGAGATCGAAGAGACCATCAAGTCCTCGATCGACCAGGACATGTTCCGCAAGTCGTACGCAACCATCTTCGCGGGCGATCACCGCTGGCAGAACCTCGAAACCCCGGAGGGTGACACCTTCGAGTGGGACGTGAACTCCACCTACGTGCGGAAGCCACCCTACTTCGACGGCATGACGATGGATCCGGCTCCGGTCAAGGACATCAAGGGCGCCCGCGTCCTCGCGCTGCTCGGCGACTCGGTCACCACCGACCACATCAGCCCGGCAGGTCCGATCAAGGTCGGTACCCCCGCTGCGCAGTACCTCGACTCTCACGGCGTCGAGCGTGCGGATTACAACTCGCTCGGCTCGCGTCGCGGTAACCACGAGGTCATGATTCGCGGAACATTCGCGAACATCCGCCTGCGCAACCAGCTCCTCGACGACGTCTCCGGTGGTTACACCCGCGACTTCACGCAGGAAGGCGCACCGCAGGCATTCATCTACGACGCGTCGCAGAACTACCAGGCAGCCGGCATCCCGCTGGTCGTCCTGGGCGGCAAGGAGTATGGCTCCGGATCCTCGCGTGACTGGGCAGCCAAGGGCACCAGCCTGCTCGGCGTCAAGGCCGTCATCACCGAGTCGTTCGAGCGCATCCACCGCTCCAACCTCATCGGCATGGGCGTTGTCCCGCTGCAGTTCCCGGTCGGCGAGTCCGCAGGTTCGCTCAAGCTCGACGGCACCGAGACCTTCGACATCGAAGGCGTCGAGAAGCTCAACGAGGGCGTCACCCCGAAGACCATGAAGGTCACGGCGACGCGCGAGAACGGCGAGAAGGTCGTGTTCGACGCAGTCGTACGCATCGATACCCCCGGCGAAGCGGATTACTACCGCAACGGTGGCATCCTGCAGTACGTGCTTCGCAACATGATCCGGGGCTAGTCAACCGAGCCCTGCTCTAACCCACGTGGCGGACTCAGCGAGGTGCTGAGTCCGCCACGTGCGTTCAGAGCACGAAGAAAGCGCGAGACGAGGACAACAACGTGCCCAAGGTCAGTGAAGACCATCTCGCGGCACGGCGCAGTCAGATCCTTGACGGCGCCCGCCGCTGCTTTGCGGAATACGGCTACGACGGCGCCACAGTTCGCCGTCTCGAAGAAGTCACCGGTTTGTCCCGGGGAGCGATCTTTCATCACTTCAAGGACAAGGACGGCTTGTTCCTCGCGCTTGCCAGCGAGGATGCGAGCCGGATGGCAGATGTCGTCGCCGAAGAGGGCCTCGTCCAGGTCATGCGGGACATGCTCGCGCAGCCCGATCAATTCGATTGGCTGGGAACGCGACTGGAGATAGCGCGTCGACTGCGCAACGACGCCGATTTCCGTGAGAAATGGTCGCAGCGCTCCGCAGAACTGACGGAAGCGACCAGTGCGCGCCTCGCCCGACAGAAATCGGCGGGCCGGCTCCGTGACGACGTTCCCACCGAAATCCTGATCGGGTATCTGGATCTGGTGATGGACGGCCTGGTCGCGAGAATCGCCTCCGGCCACGGCGTCGACAACCTTTCGGCTGTTCTCGACCTGGTCGAAGAATCGGTGCGGCGACGGGATTGAGGGGCTTCGCCCCTGTGAGTGGTTAGGGAGTGCGGGGACTACCTAACCACTCACAGGGGGTTAGGCGAGCTGGATCAGCTCGAGGTACTCCTGCGACCAGTGGTCCTCGTTGCCGTCGGGCAGGAGGATGACGCGCTCGGGGTTGAGTGCCTCGGCAGCGCCCGGATCGTGAGTGACCAGGACGACGGCGCCGGTGTAGCTGCGGAGCGCGTCGAGCACCTGCTCGCGTGAGATCGGGTCCAGGTTGTTGGTGGGCTCGTCGAGAAGCAGAACATTGGCAGCCGAAGACACCAGGCCGGCCAGAGCCAGACGCGTCTTCTCACCACCCGAGAGCGTTCCGGCCGGCTGCTCGAGCTGCGGGCCGGTGAACATGAAGGCACCGAGCAGCGACCGCAGTTCCTGCTCCCCCGTATCCGGCGCGGCGTGGCGGATGTTCTCCCACACGGACGCGTCGTCGTCGAGGGTGTCGTGCTCCTGAGCGAAGTATCCGACCTTTAGTCCGTGACCGGAAATCAGCTCACCCGCGTCCGCCTTCTCCGCGCCCGCGAGGATGCGGAGAAGTGTGGTCTTACCCGCACCGTTGAGTCCGAGAATGACAACACGCGACCCACGATCGATCGCGAGATCAACACCGGTGAAGATCTCGAGCGAGCCGTACACCTTGGTGAGGTTCTTGCCCATCAGCGGAGTCTTGCCACACGCTGCGGGTTCGGGGAAACGAATCCGCGCCACCTTGTCCGAGACGCGTTCGGCATCGAGGTTCGCCATCAACTTGTCGGCTCGCTTCGCCATGTTCTGCGCGGCGACGGCCTTGGTTGCCTTTGCGCCCATCTTCGCAGCCTGAATCCTCAGCGCACCGGCCTTCTTCTCGGCGTTGGCGCGCTCGCGACGACGACGCTGCTCGTCCGTGGCGCGCGCGTCGAGGTACTTCTTCCAGTTCATGTTGTAGACGTCGGCCTCACCGCGGACGGCATCGAGGAACCACACGCGGTTGACGACGTCGTTGAGCAGGTCGACGTCGTGGCTGATGACCACCAGTCCACCCTCGTGGTTCTGGAGGAATCCACGCAGCCAGGTGATGGAGTCGGCGTCGAGGTGGTTGGTGGGCTCGTCGAGGAGCAGTGTCGTGTCCGAGCGGGCACCGCTGCCGTCGGAGGCGGCGAAGAGGATTCGCGCCAATTCGACGCGACGACGCTGACCACCGGACAGCGTGCTGAGCGGCTGCCCGAGGATACGGTCTTCAAGGCCGAGGCTGCTGGTGATACGTGCGGCTTCACTCTCGGCTTCGTATCCGCCGAGGGCCGAGAACCGGTCCTCGAGCTGGCCGTACTTCTTGACGGCGCGATCCTGGGATTCCTGATCGAGCACCTCGCCCATCAGGATCTGCTGCTTCTCCATCTCGCGAAGCATCGTGTCGAGACCTCGCGCGGAGAGCACCCGGTCCTTGGCGAGGATGCTCAGGTCACCCTCCTTGGGGTCCTGAGGGAGGTATCCGAGTTCACCGGTGCGTACGACGCTTCCCGCGTATGCCTCACCTTCACCGGCCAGGATGCGCAGTGTGGTCGTCTTTCCGGCTCCGTTACGTCCGACGAGTCCGATCCGGTCGCCCGGCTGGATGCGCAGCGAGGGCCCGGGAGCCGTGAGAAGGGTGCGGACACCGGCACGAACTTCGAGGTCAGTGGCGGTAATCAAGCAAACTCCTCAGGAAAAACGACGAATACGGGTAAACAATGCCTGACTTCAGACACAAGAACTATCGATTTTACCGTGACCTGACGGTCGTTCCGACCAGCAGCGTGTGAGTCCGCTAACGTTCGGGACATGACTAGCGAAAACAGCACTCGTACTCGCGACCTCGAAGGCCGCGCCGCCATCGTCACCGGCGCAAGTCGCGGAATCGGCAAAGCTGTCGCCGCCGAGCTCCTCTCGCGCGGCGCCGACGTCTTGATCACCGCCCGCAAGCCGGAGCCCCTCGAAGCCGCCGCAACAGAACTGTCCGCCCTGGGACACGGCGGAAAGGTCGTCGCATTCGCGGGCAACGCTGCCGATACAGAAGCCCGCTCCGGCGCCGTCGACCGCGCCGTCTCCGAGTTCGGTTCGCTCGACATTCTGGTCAACAACACCGGGATCAATCCGGTCTTCGGTTCGCTCATGGAGGCGGACCTCGACGCTGTGCGCAAGATCTTCGACGTGAATGTGGTTGCCGCCCTCGGTTACGTCCAACAAGCGCATCGGGCGTGGATGGGCGAACACGGTGGAGCCGTCGTGAACCTGGCCAGTGTGGCGGGGATCCGATCGACGGGCGTCATCGCGGCATACGGCGCGTCGAAGGCTGCGCTCATCCGTTTGACGGAAGAACTGGCCTGGCAACTGGGACCGAACATTCGTGTCAATGCCGTAGCTCCGGGGATCGTCAAGACTCAGTTCGCGGCAGCCCTGGTCGCTGCCGGCGAGGACAAGGCGTCGGCGGGCTACCCGATGAAACGACTCGGCACCCCCGCAGACGTTGCCGGCCTGGTCGGCTTCCTCGTCTCCGACGCGGCGGCGTGGATCACCGGCGAAACCGTGCGGGTCGACGGCGGGCTGCTCGCAACGGGATCGATGTAGCTCGCGGGCACACGAAGACGCCGCTCATGAAGACACACGGTTCCTCCGCGGACGTCGTGATCGTCGGCGGAGGCCCGGCGGGGCGGGCGCTTGCCACCCGCTGTCTCGCCAGGCAACTCACCGTCGTAGTCGTCGATCCACACCCCCGCCGGATGTGGACTCCGACGTATTCGGCATGGGCGGACGAGTTGCCGTCGTGGCTGCCGGACCAGGTGATCGCGAGCCGGATTCAACGTCCGAGCGTGTGGACCAACGGACAGAAAACGCTTGATCGCGCATATTGCGTATTGAATACATCATTGCTGCAATCATTTCTCTCTGGTGCTTCCATGCAGTTCAGAGCATTGCGCGCTCAAACACTGTCCCCCACTACCGTCGTGTGCGTGGACGGATCGCAGCTGACGGGATCCATCGTCGTCGACGCCAGAGGCACCGATCTGACGGTGACAACCGCGCAGCAGACCGCCTTCGGACTGATCGTGGACCGCGCCCTGGCAGCTCCGATTCTGGGCGGCAACGAAGCCTGGTTCATGGACTGGCGAAGAGACAACGGCACTTCCGACGCCGACGCCTCGTCGTTCCTCTATGCGGTCCCACTCGACGACGACAGAGTCCTCCTCGAAGAGACCTGCCTCGTCGGCCGGCCGGCGTTGGGGCTCCGCGAACTCGAAGCACGTCTGCGCACCCGACTTCACAATCGGGGCTGCGAAGTCCCCGACGACGCGCCGGTCGAGCGAGTCCGTTTTGCGGTCGAAGGCCCAAGGGGATCCTCACCGGACGGCATCCTCCGGTTCGGCGGGCGAGGCGGTCTGATGCATCCGGGAACTGGATACAGCGTTGCCTCCTCACTCGCCGAGGCAGACGCTGTCGCGAAAGCAATCGCCGACGATGGGTATCCGAACGCGGCACTCTGGCCACGCTCGGCCAGGGCGGTGTCCGCCCTTCGCCGCGTTGGCCTGAACGCACTTCTCACCCTCGACCCGACTGAGGTCGCGACATTCTTCGACAAGTTCTTCGATCTACCGGTCGAGGCTCAGCGGTCCTACCTGTCCGATCGGCGGGACGCGTCCGCGACGGCGAAGGTGATGGCAACACTGTTCCGGACATCACCGTGGCACGTCCGAAAGACGTTGATGCGCGCGCCGTTTCTGCGGTGAGCAATCTGCACCGACTACTGCGCGCCCATCGAACTGGCGATCATCGGCCAGGAATTGTGCAGGTCGTCCTGCCAGTAACCCCACGAGTGCGTTCCGGTCGGCTTGAAGTCGAAGGTCGCGGGGATGCCCAGAGCGTTCAGTCGGTCCGCCAATCCGTGCGTGCACCCGTTGACCGCGGATTCGATGATGCCGCCGACGATGATCTGATTCAGGAGCGCTCCGGGATTTCCGTTCACATCGGGTGCCTGAAGGTTTTCGTGTGGACCTGGCAGCCCGGAACCGGTGGAGACGTACAGTTCGGTTCCTCGCAGTTTCTCCGCGTTCACGACGGGATCGTTCTCGCGCCATCCCGGACCGTCGAACGGTCCCCACATGTTTGTCGGATCAGCGCCTCCCCGCGCGCCGACTACCAGCCGCACGTAGTCCTGCCCTGGCTGGGTGGAGGTCTCCGCGCATCCGCTGTAGGCACCGACACTGCGGTAGAGCCCCGGCGCCGCAATCGCGAGGTTGAGAACCGAGGTCGCCGTCATCGAGATCGCCGCGATGGAGTTGACCCCGTTGGTGCCGAACTGCGCGTCGATCACCGGCGGTAGTTCGCGGGTGAGAAATGTCTGCCACTTGTTGCGTCCGAGTGCGGGATCGTCTTTCTGCCAGTCGGTGTAGTAGCTGAACGCTCCTTCCAAAGGCGTCACGACATTGACGTTTTTGTCGGCGAAGAACTCCAGGACATCCGTCCGTCCTTCCCACGTTGCACTGTCCTCGCCACCACCGGCGCCGTTGAGCAGATACAGCGTCGGGCGTGGGGCGCTGGTGTCGGCGGGAAGGATCACCTCGAGTGGTATGTCGCGGTCCATCGCATCCGAATGAACGGTGACCGCGACGGTGCGTGCCTGATCGGCTGTTGCGGGCCAAGGTGCGAACAGCAGTGGAAGTAGTGAAATCACCTGCGCAGCGGTGACGCGTCGACGGTAGGTTCGGATACTCATCGGAGCGGGCCCCCAGGTGTGCGAGTCGGATTCTCGGAGCGGATACCCGCTCGCTGTACCCCGAACCTGCCCACCCGGACGCAACGGTTCGGGATCAACCGAGAGCGTTTGCCTCGCGCAAACGGCCGGCGGCGACCATCATGGGAGACATGCGCTCGATTTGGAAAGGCTCGATAGCCTTCGGTCTGGTCAACGTTCCGGTCAAGGTGTACTCGGCGACCGAGGACCACGACATCCGATTTCACCAGGTCCATGCAAAAGACGGTGGTCGCATCAAGTACAACCGCGTGTGTTCCGAGTGCGGAAACACGGTTCAGTTCGCGGACATCGACAAGGCGTACGACTCGGAGGACGGATCACGGGTCATCCTGAGCGACGAGGACTTCAACAAGCTCCCGGCCGCCGAGAAGCACGAGATTCCGGTGCTGGAATTTGTGCCGAACGATCAGATCGATCCGATCTTGTTCGAGAAGAGTTACTTCCTCGAACCGGATTCGGCATCGCCGAAGGCGTACGTCCTGCTCTCGACTGTGCTTACCGAGAGTGATCGAACAGCACTCGTGCATTTCACGCTGCGCCAGAAGACGCGGCTGGCCGCGATGCGCGCTCGCGACGGCGTCCTCGTGATCCAGACGTTGCTGTGGCCCGACGAAGTTCGCGCGGCAGAGTTCCCTTCGCTCGACGACGTGGAGAAGCCGAAGGTCAAGGAACTGAAGATGGCACAGACGCTCGTCGAGAGCATGGCGGGCGACTTCGATCCGACCGAGTTCACCGACGATTACCAACTCCAACTGCGGCAGTTGCTCGACGAGATGATCGAGAACGGCGGCAAGAAGGTCATCCCTGCCGCCGAGGTCGATCAGGAAGGCACCGACGCCGAAGTGGTCGACCTGGTTGCCGCACTCCAGCGCAGTGTGGACGAAGCCAAGTCGAACGCAAGCAAAACCTCTGCCGGCAAAACGAGTGGAAGCAAGGCGCGAGCGAAGAAGCACGCCTGAGTCAGCCGCGCACGTCCTGAACCTCGATCAGAGCGTCCAGTTCTGCGTCGACGTCCGGGGCCGCGTGACGACCCGTTCCGACAGCCAGGTTGATCACGGGCCCGACAGCGTCCAGTCCTGCTTCGGTGAACATCTCGGCGTGTGACGTGGGCACCGGACGGTCGATGATCACCCCGGATACGAACGGTCGCCACGCCGACGCAGTTCGCAGTGGGTCGAAAGTGTCGGTCTGTGCCGAGAAGAAGAGCAGATCGCCCACGAATTTGCCCGGGCGGTAGCGGTGAGCCAGCTCGGCGCCGGCCGAGTACTCCTCGAACAGTCGCTCGATCCGCTCGCTCGAGACCAAGGGATGATCGCCGATGGCTCCGCGCAAGAGCTCTTCGGCGTCCTCGGGTGTCAGATCGCGCTCGTCGACGTCCGGCACCGAGATCCCCAACCCGCCGATCAGGTCGGCGAGAGAAGGCTGCGCACCCGCCATGGTCAGGTCTTCGAGAACGAAGCTGTCCAGCAGAATCAGGTCGGCGACGCTCTCACCGGCTGTTTGCAACTGCACCGCCGCCGCGTGAGCGATCAATCCGCCGATCGACCACCCCAGCAGGTGATACGGACCGTGCGGCTGGACTCCGCGGATTTCCTCGACGTACCGCGCCGCGAAGTCCTCGATCAACTCCGCCCGGAATTCGGGGTCCGTCAAAACCGGCGACTGCAGGCCGTAAAGCGGCCGGCTCGAATCGACGTAGCGATCGAGCGCCCCGTAGCACCAGGCCAACCCGATGGCCGGATGGATGCAGAACAGTGGCTCGGCGCGGCCTTCCGGGCGCAGTGGCAGGACTACTGCAAGTGCGGAGGTATCCGCGTCACTTGTCACAACTGTTGCCTCGAGTTCGAAGAGTCTGCGCGCCAATGCCTCCGGAGTCGGGTCGGAGAATATCCACGCGACGGGGACGGTCAGGCTGGTGCGTTCTTTGATGGCAGCGACCAAACGCGTTGCCATGAGTGAGTTTCCGCCGAGTTCGAAGAAGCTCGAATCGGCGTACGTGTCGGCGTCGTCGAGATCCAGTACCTCTGCGAAAGCAGCGCAGATCGCAATCTCGTCGCTGCCTTCCGGGCCGCGTCCACTGGGCGATTCCCAGACGGGGGCAGGTAGAACGGTGCGATCCAGCTTGCCGGCCGGTGTGGTCGGGACTGCATCGATCGCGACGAAAGCGGACGGAATCATGTGCGCAGGCAGGGATATGGCTGTGTGGCGGCGTAGCGCGGTTGCGTCGACGTCCCCGTTTGCCGGGACGACGTACGCGACGATCCGAGCGTCGCCACCTTCACCGACGACCACGCTGACGGCCGAATGCACAGACGCCTCCGACGCCAGCACCGCGTCGATTTCACCGAGTTCGATCCGGAACCCTCGCACCTTGACCTGGTGGTCTGCGCGTCCGAGGTAGACAAGCGACCCTGCGCGATCTTCACGCACGAGATCCCCGGTGCGGTACATCCGAGCGCCTTCGGGTCCGTGCGGGTCGGCAACGAACCGCGTTGCCGTCAGAGCTGGGTTGCCGAGGTACCCGCGGGCGAGACCGTCGCCGCTGACATAGAGCTCGCCGACGATCCGGCCGGGGACCGAGTGGAGACGGGAATCGAGAACCATCGCGTCCACGCCGCGGATCGGACCGCCGATCGTCACCGGCTCCCCCGCTGCGAGCGAATCGCTGATGGTGACAGCGACGGTTGCTTCTGTGGGGCCGTACGCGTTGAACATCCGACGCCCCGGGGCCCACCGAGATACGAGGTCAGCAGAGCACGCATCGCCGCCGACGACAACGGCTTCGAGATGGTCGAGTCCAGCGGGATCGACAGTCGCCAGCGCGGCCGGAGTCACGAAGGCATGGGTGATCGCCTGCTCGTCGAGCAGTTCGTGCAATTCGACGCCGCCGAGAACCGTCGAGGGCGCTATCACCATCGTCGCACCGGCCCCGAAAGCCAGCAGTAGCTCGAGCACCGAAGCGTCGAAGCTCGTCGAGGCGAAGCTCAGAGCGCGGGAGTGTGCAGTGACGCCGAAGCGTTCGCGCTGTTCGTCGGCAAACGCTGCCAGTCCCGCGTGAGTGACCAATACGCCCTTGGGTTTTCCGGTCGAGCCCGAGGTGTAGATCAGGTAGGCCGGGTTGTCGAGCTCGAGTGGCGCGTCGGGCAGAGTCTCGGAATGGACGGCCTCGATTTCGGCGGTGAATTCGACCGCGTCGAGTTCGATCCACGACGTGACGTCCGGGAGTTCGGCCAGATATAGGCCCTTGGTGATACCGAGCACTGCCCCGCTGTCGGTGAGCATGTGCTCGATCCGCTCGGCGGGATAGGCGGGATCGACGGGAAGGAACACCCCGCCGGCTTTCGCCACGGCCCAGAGCGCGATCACGTAGTCGACCGACCTCGGAAGCGCGAGTGCCACAATCATTTCCGGAGCAAGCCCGCGAGCGATCAGAGCGAACGCCATCGCGTCGGAGCGGCGGTCGAGTTCGCCGTACGTGAGCGTGGTGGATGCGCCGACGTCGACAAGTGCCAAGGCATGCCGGTCGGCGGCGCCGCGAAGCAGCAACTCCGGCAAGGTCAGAGCATCGCCGGCCGGACGTCCGTGCAACGCGCGCAGACCGCGTCCTACGAGGTCCACGTCACCGACGACGACGGAGGGCTGGGCGGTCAGTGTCTCGACCATCGTTTCCAGCATCACCGCAAACGACGCCGCCGTATCGGCGTCGAAGAGGTCCTTTGCATACGTGAGGGAGGCCGCGTATCCGCCGCCCTCCTCCGCGGTCTGTTCGACAACGGTGAACTGCAGGTCGTACTTGGCGATGTCCGGCGTGATCTCGTGGGCACGAACGGCAAGTCCAGGGAGATCCCATGCCGTCGGGTGAGCGCCGTGGAACGAGATCATCGTCTGGAACACCGGATGACGGTCGGTGGTCCGGGGTGGTGCCACGACGTCCACGACCTGCTCGAACGGAATGTCCGCGTGGGCGAACGCGTCGAGATCGACGGAGCGGACCGTCCGCAGGACGTCGACGAAGGTCGATCCGGGATCAATCGTCGTGCGCAGCCCTACTGTGCCCACGAACATTCCCACGAGGTCGTCGAGAACTCGGTGTCCTCGCCCGGCGACCGGGGATCCGATCACGATGTCGGTGCTTCGGCTCAGCCTGGCCAGCAGCACGGCGTAGGCAGCGTGCAACACCATGAACGGCGTCGACGCATTCGCGCCGGCAACCGCCTCGACCGCGATCCGGGTGTGCACCGGGAGCGAGACCGCGGTGTGGGCACCGCTCAACGACTGGGTGAGCGGGCGAGTTCGATCGCTCGGAAGGTCGATCAGCTCGGGCGCTCCCAGCAACGTCTCCCGCCAGTACGACGCCTGCGCCCCGAGCACGCTCTCGGATTCGTTCACCGCGCCCAGCGCTTCTCGCTGCCAGATGGCGAAGTCCGCGTAGTGCACCTCGAGGGGCGTGAACTCAGGGGCGTGTCCCGAACTTCTCGCGACGTAGGCGGTGAGCACGTCCTTCATCAACGGCGCGATCGACCACCCGTCCGCCGCGACGTGGTGGATCACGATGACCAGAGTGTGTTGTTGCGGCGTCGACTCGAGCAGAAGTGCCCGAACGGGGGCTTGAGTTGTGATGTCGAATCCGCGCGACGCAAATTCTCCGGCAAGCTCTGCCGGTTCGCGGGTGTCGGCGTTTCCGAACTCCAGCGAGGTGAACGCATCCTGGATCACCTGGTGTGGACCGGTGTCGGAGTCGGGGAACACCGTGCGCAGGATTTCGTGTCTTTCGATCACGTCGAGGACAGCAGCTTCGAGGGCCGGCACGTCTAGGGCACCGTCGAGCGAAATCGCGGCAGGGACGTTGTAGGCCGGTGAGCTGGGATCCATCTGGTTGAGGAACCAGATGCGCGCTTGCGCGTAGGAAAGCGGAATCCGGTCCGGGCGATCGGCGGCGCTGATCGGAGGAAGTGCCTTTACCTCGGCGGATGTGTCGAGTGCAGCGGCAAGTTCCCGAATTTCGGGGTGCTCGAACAGCATTCGGACAGGTACCTGCCTACTCAATGACTCCCCGAGGCGCTGGGCCAGTCTGGTGGCGAGTAGGGAGTTGCCACCGAGTTCGAAGAAGCTGTCCGACGCACTGATCTGTTCGATTCCCAGCAGTTCCGCCACGACGACGGCAACCTGGAGTTCGGTCGCTGTGGTCAGCGGCTCGACACTTCGCTCGGCCGAACGCAGTGTCGGCGCAGGCAGCGCCGCCCGGTCGAGTTTCCCGACGGGGGTCAGCGGAACGCGCTCGATCGGGGTGATCGCCGACGGCACCATGAAGGCGGGCAGTGAGCGGCGCGCGTGGCTCAACAGTTCGTCTACCTCGACGGCTTCCGTGCCGAGCACCACGTACGACGCCAACATCGTCTCACCGGAAGCTGCGTTCACGCCCACGGTGACCGCGAACTCGACGCCGGGGTAAGTGCTGAGGACGGAGTCGATCTCGCCCAGTTCGATGCGGAATCCGCGCACTTTCACCTGATGATCAGAGCGTCCGACGTATTCGAGCGTCTCGAGCGGCGTCCACCGAACCAGGTCTCCGGTCCGGTACATGCGGGTGCCGGCCGGACCGAACGGCGCCGCCACGAATCGCGTCGCCGTCAATGCGGGTTGATCGAGGTAGCCGCGGGCAAGTCCCAGGCCGGCGATGTACAGCTCACCGGTGACCCCGACGGGAACCGGCTGAGCGGAACCGTCGAGAACCACCGCGGACACGCCGCGGACGGGTCCGCCGATGGTCACGGTCTCCCCCGCTGTCAGAGCATCGCTGATGCATACCATGACGGTGGTTTCCGTCGGCCCGTATCCGTTGAACAACCGGCGGCCGGGTGCCCACTTGTGGACCAGTTCGGGTGAGCAGGCCTCGCCGCCGACAACGATCGACTGCAAGACGTCCAGCCCGGTGGGATCGACCGAGGCCAGCGCAGCCGGCGTGATGAACGCGTGGGTCACCTCGTGATCGGTGACAAGTCTCGCGAGGTCCTCACCGCCGTACACGTCAGGAGTTGCGATCACCATCGTCGCGCCCTCACCCACAGCGAGCAGCAGTTCAAGTATGGATGCGTCGAAACTCGGTGAGGAGAAGTGCAGTGTCCGCGACTGCGCCGAGATGCCGTAGCGCACGGTCTGCTCGGCAGCCAGTGCATTCAGGCCACGGTGAGTGACGCTGACGCCCTTGGGTTTTCCCGTCGATCCGGAGGTGTAGATGATGTAGGCGAGGTTGTCGATTCGGATCGGTGCGGCCGGAACCGGCTGCCCGACACCATCGTCCTCGATGCCGTCCATCGTCATCCATGGAACCGGGCGGGGCAGCGATTCGATCACCGCTTCCGTCGTCACTCCGCGAGTGGCTCCCGAATCGGTGAGCATGTGCAGAATTCGATCGGCGGGATATCGCGGATCAACCGGAACGAACGCGGCACCGGTCAAGGCAACGCCCCACAACGCGACGATCGAGTCGATCGAACGCGGAATGGCTGTTGCCACAATATCTTCGGTGCCGATCCCTTCAGTGGTCAAGCGCCGGGCAAGCGACGACGCACGGGCGAACAAGTCGCGGTAAAGCACCGTGGTGTCACCGGATCGAAGGGCCACCGATTCGCCTGAGCGGGTAGCGGTCCGCGTCAAGATCTCGGCCAAGGTACGCGAGGCTGTCCACACCGGACCGCGAACCGGCATCAGCGACGCCCGCTCGAGGGTGCTGAGGAATTCGATGTCGTCGATCGCCGTGTCCGGTTCGGCGGCGACTACGCGGGCCACAGACTGCACACGGTCAGCGATCGATTCTGCGGTGACGGTGTCGAAGAGCGCCTCGGCAAACCTGAGCGATCCGGTGATCTCCGTGTTCTCGGAATCGCCGGCCAGCAGGGTGAACTCGAGGTCGAACTTCGCGACGGACGGTTCGAGTGGCTGCGCCTCGAGATGCGCGTCGTGGACCATGACCTGCGGTGAGAGCAGATTCTGGTGGTACGACAGCATGACCTGGAACAGGGGGTGCCGCGTGGTGGACCGGTCGAGATCGAGGGCGTCGACCAGCACCTCGAAGGGAAGCTCGGCGTGCGCGAAAGCGGCAAGGTCGAGATCGCGGACCGCCTCGAGCAAAGAGGTGAACGACGCTCGGTGATCGACCGGTGTGCGAAGCGGTACCGAATTGACGAACATCCCGATCAGGGAATCCAACTCGGGTCGCCCGCGGCCCGCTACCGGAGTCCCGATCACCACTTCGTCGGTTGCACCGAGGCGCGCGAGAACAACCACCAGGATCGCGTGCACGACCATGAATTGCGTCGTACCACTCCGTCGTGCCAGGGCGCCGAGTCGCTCCCCCGTCGCCGCATCGATGACGATCGGCACCGATCCGACGGCGGAAGTGGTGACAGACCCGCGTGGGCGATCCACTGGTAGGAGTACCTCATCCGGGGCGCCCGCCATGGCAGCCGTCCAGAATGTCAGCTCGCGGGCAACCAGAGACTCCGGGTCGCTGATCTCTCCGAGCGAGTCTTGCTGCCACAGCGCGTAATCGGCGTACTGCACCTCGAGCGGCGCAAATACCGGTACATCTGCGACGACGCGTGCGGAGTACGCCCCAATGAAATCTGCGGCAAAGGGAGTCAGGGACCAGCCGTCGAAGGCGATGTGGTGGATGACGACGACCAGCACGTGAGCGTCGGCGTTCTCACGCACGAGCAGTGCCCGAATCGGCAGATCCGAAGCGAGATCGAACCCGCGCGCCGCGAACTCCATTGTCGCCGAGTCGACTCCTTCGGAGCCGACATAGCGCTCGACAGAGAACTGCGCATCAGAAAGTTCTCGGATGACCTGGCTCGGGCCGTCCGCGCTGTCGACGTAGATCGTTCGAAGCACCTCGTGGCGCGCGATGACGTCCGCGAGCGCCTCTTCGAGTGCACCGCCGTGAATGTCTCCGGTGATCCGGATCGCGAACGGGATGTTGTAGACCGCGGACTGCGGATCGAAGCGATTGACGAACCACAGTCGCTGTTGTGCAGCGGAGAGTGGCAGGCGGTCCGGGCGAGCACCGGCGCTCAGGGCAGGTCGATCGTCTGATCCTGCGGCGCTTGCCGTCAGATGCGCAGCGAGCGCTTCGACGGTCGGTGCTTCGAAGATCGAGCGCACGTCCACGGCGAGTCCCGTCGCCGCACTCAACCGCGCGGACACCTGCGTCGCGACGAGGGAGTTGCCTCCGAGATCGAAGAAGCTGTCTGCGGCCCGGACCTCGGGTACGTCGAGCAGTGAAACGAAGACGTCGGCGACGGTTCGTTCGAGCCCGGGCTCCGGATCGCGACCTGTTCCGAGGATTTCGCGCGGTATCGGTGTCGGTAGTGCTCTGCGATCGAGTTTGCCAACCGGGGTCAGCGGAATCGCGTCGATCGGGGTGATCGACGACGGAATCATGTAGCGCGGCAGCGTATCGGCGAGGGTCGCAAAGAGCGACTCGGTATCAGCGTCGCCGTTCAGCAGCACGTACGACGCCAGGGTGGTACCGGCAGCAGATTCGACGGGAATTGTCGTGGAGAAGTGGACGAGAGGGGAATCCATCAAGGCAGCGTCGACCTCGCCGAGTTCGATGCGGAACCCGCGGATCTTGAGCTGATGATCGCTACGGCCGACATAACGAAGGGTGAGGTCCTTGGTCCAGCGGACGAGGTCACCGGTTCGGTACATCCGGGCACCGGGCGTCGAGTACGGATGCGCGACAAAACGATCCGACGTCAGTGCGGGACGGAGGTGGTATCCACGCGCGAGGCCCGGCCCACCGATGTACAGCTCGCCGACGCCGCCGATCGGGACCGGTTGCAGCCGGGCGTCGAGCACCACGGCGTCGATTCCGCGGATGGGACCGCCGATGGTGATCGGCTCGCCCGGTGAAAGTGGATCACTGATGGCGACCATGACGGTGGTTTCGGTCGGGCCGTATCCGTTGTGCAGTCTGCGCCCGTTACCCCAGCTCGAGACCAGTTCCGGAGTGCACACATCGCCGCCGACGACTACGCATTCCAGCGCCGACACTCCCTCCGGATCGACAGTTGCCAGAGCGGCCGGGGTGATGAACGCATGTGTGACTTCGCGGCTTCGGAAGAATTCACTCAACGCGTCCCCACCGTAGATGTCGGGGGGTGCGATCACCATCGTCGCGCCGGTCGAACCGGCGAGCAGAAGTTCGAGGACGGCGCCGTCGAAGCTCGGTGACGCAAAATGCAGAGTCCGCGAATCAGCGGTGATCCGGTACCGAGCCTGTTGTTCGCGAGCAAGATTGGCCAAACCCGCATGAGTGACGACGGTGCCCTTCGGCACTCCGGTCGACCCGGACGTGTAGATGACGTACGCAGCCGACGCCGCAGTGATCGATCCCGTTCTGTCCGCGTCGTCGATCGCAGCGTCGGAGTAGGCGGCACATTCTGCAACCGTGTCCGCGTCGCCGAGGTCGATCCAGACCGCGACGTTCTCGCCGACCGCCGGACCAGCCGCAACCTCGGCTGACCGAATTCCGATCCGCACACCCGAATCCTCGAGCATGTGCGCAACGCGATCTGCGGGATAACGGGGATCGACCGGGACGAAAACGCCGCCGGCTTTGGTGACCGCCCAGACTGCGAGCACCGAGTCGACCGATCGGGCGACGGCCAGTGCGACCGGTGTCTCGGGTCCGACGCCCAGGTCCATGAGGTATCGAGCGATCCGATTCGATCGGCGCTCCAACTCTCCGTACGAGAGTGATCGCTCGGAGTCTTCGAGGGCGATCGCGTCGGGATGGGCCAGCGCGGTCTCGCCCAGGATCTGCGCCAAGGTCGATTCGCCGAGCGAGATGTCACCGCGTCGCGGCAGTGTCGCGGCGCTCTCCCGGGCGCCGAGTACACGAAGGTCACCCACCGGTGCAGCCGGTTCCGATACTGCCGATTCCACGAGTGTCACAAAATTTCGCGCCAACGCTTCGACGGTTGTCCTGTCGAACAGATCGGTGGAATAGGTGAACGTGGCATCGATACCCGCTGCGGACCCGGCCTCGCGACGTTCGGTGACGGTGAGTTCGAGGTCGAACTTGGTCAGCCCCGTCTCGACCGCCCGTGCCGTCATCGACACTCCTGCCAGTTCGGCTGTGTGCGTGGTGGTTATCCGTGAGGTGATGGCCGCTTGGAACACCGGGTGATGCGAGGATGATCGGTCCAGTTCGAGCGCGTCCACGACGACGTCGAACGGCACGTCCGCGTTGTCGAAGGCATCCACATCGACGACTCTGACCTGCGCGAGGTACTCCCCGAAGTTTGCGTCACGATCGACGACGGTTCGCAAGGCGAGGGTGTTGACGAACATACCGACGAGCAGATCGAGAGACCTGTCCCCTCGACCCGCCACCGGCGTTCCGACGACGATGTCGTCCGTGCCGCTGTAGCGGGCCAGGAGGAGCGCGAAGCACGCGTGTAGCGCGATGAATGCAGTGGCGTCGTGATCTGCGGCGAGCGCGCCAAGCTTCTGGTGGGTGGAAGCACCGATCCTGATGTCGACGCCGGCTCCGCGCATGGACGGATCGAGTGGGCGCTGACGGTCTGTCGGCAGATGGAGTCGCTCGGGCGCTCCCGCCAGGCGCTGCTTCCAGAACGCAATCTGCGAGTGGGCAAGAGACTCGGCGGATGTAGCGTCACCGAGGTGTTCCCGGTGCCAGAGCGCGTAATCGGCGTATTGAACGGGAAGGGGCGCCCACTGTGGGCCATTGCCGCCGACACGGGCCGCGTAGGCGCCGGTGAGGTCCGCAGCCAGCGGCGCGAGTGACCAACCGTCGGCCACCATGTGGTGCAGAACTACGACGAGGACGGCCTCCTCGTCATCGGCGACAGTGATCAGCAAGTAGCGCACCGGGCGTTCGCGGACCAGATCGAAACCGGCCGAGGAGAATTCGAAGATCACTCTTTCGAGGCTTTCGCGTTCCACCTCGATCGACTCGAGCCCCGCGATACCCTCGCCCAGGCCCAGAACCTTTTGCGTTGCGTTGTCCCCGACCTGAGGAAACACGGTGCGCAGTGACTCGTGGCGAGTCACCACGTCCACGATCGCGGCGCCCAGCGCGTCGGCATCGACGTCACCGCGCAGCGACACCGCCAACGGAATGTTGTAGGCACCTGATTCCGGTGCGACGCGGTTGAGGAACCACAGTCGCTGCTGCGCGGGAGCGAGCGGTAGTACCGCCGGCCGGGTTACGACCTGAATACCGTCGGCGTCCGGCGTCTGTGCGGCACGCTCGATCGTCGCCGCGATCCCGGACACCGTGGGGTGATCGAAGAGTGCACGCAGCGGCATCCGAACCCCGGTGGCTTCGGTCAAGCGAGCCACAGCCGTCGTCGCTACCAGCGAGTTTCCGCCCAGATGGAAAAAATTGTCGTCGAGCCCGAGCGGTCCGCTACCCAGGATGTCAGCCAGAACCGCGGCAACCTTGTCCTCGGTCGGTGTCGTCGGGGGCCGGAAGGCCTTGGTGGAGGCCAGGATCGGCGACGGCAGCGCACGCCGGTCGAGTTTTCCGTTGGTGGTCAACGGAATCGAATCGATGATCATGAAGGCATCGGGAACCATGTAGGTCGGAAGGACTTCGGCGGCGTGGGCGCGGAGGACTTCGACGTCCACGACGTCGGAAGCCGTCACATACGTCACGAGAGCGCCACCGGCCGGCGTCGGAGCGACGACGGTCACGGCGTCGTCGATTCCCGGCGCGCTGAGAATGACGGAGTCGATTTCTCCGAGTTCGATCCGGAATCCGCGGATCTTGACCTGTGCGTCGCCGCGCCCGAGGTATTCGAGTTGTCCGGGCGCAATCCAGCGTGCGCGATCGCCGGAGCGGTACAACCGTCGTCCGCCGGCGTTGAACGGATCCGCGACGAACCGGCCCGCGGTGAGGTCGGGCCGGCCCAGATAACCACGGGCGAGTTGACCGCCGGCGACGTAGATCTCCCCCGCGATTCCCACCGGGACCGGCGAGAGATGCTCGTCGAGCAGGTACACACGAAGTCCGTCGATCGCGTCACCGATCCGGCTGCCGGTTACCGAACTCGCGCTCGCCCTGTCGAGTTCGAGATGCGTGACGTGCACCGTCGTCTCGGTGATGCCGTACATGTTGACGAGTGCGGGCCCGGATTCCGTGTGATTGTCGTAGCCCGTGTGATTGTCATACCAGCGCCCGAGGCGACGCAGGTCCAAAGCTTCGCCACCGAAGATCACGAACCGGAGCCGAGTCTGTGAATCGGCCCGAAGGTCCGCTTCGACGTACTGGTAGAAGGCCGAGGGCGTCTGATTGAGCACCGTGACGCCTTCCGCAGCGACCAGCGCTCGGAAGGCATCGGGGTCGCGTGAGACTTCGTGATCGACCAGGAGCAGCGTTCCACCGTGGAGCAGCGCGCCCCACAGTTCCCACACCGAGAAGTCGAAGGCGAACGAGTGGAACATCGTCCACACGTCGTTGCCGTCGAACCCGAATTCGACGTGCGTGTTCTCGAACAATCGCACCACGGTGGCATGGGTGACGGAGACACCCTTGGGTCGACCCGTCGACCCCGAGGTGTAGATCACGTACGCCAGATTGTCGGCACCGTGCGCGTGCGGGCGCTCATCGGCTTCCAGACTCGCACCGGAGTACTCGTCGGAGCCGACTCCGACGACCGTCACATCGGAGTTCGGGAAGGTGGAATCGGAAATGATGCACACCGGTTGCGCATCCTCGACCACATACGCCAAGCGCTCGGCCGGGTGCGCACGATCGAGCGGGAGATATCCGCCGCCGGCCTTCAGCACCGCGACAGCCGTGACGATCATGTCGACTGACTTCGGCAGCATGATTCCGACCAGCGACTCGGATTGCACGCCATGATCGACGAGCTTGCGCGCCAACCGATTCGATCTTCGATCGAGTTCGAGGTACGACACTCGCTCGTCGCCCACGACGACGGCGGTCGCGTCAGGGGTCGCGCGAACACGGTCGGCAAAGATGTCGGAGAGCGTTCGGACCGGGGTAGTCGGCAGAACGGGCGGTACAAGCGCCTGGCGCGCGTCCGCGCGGAGCAGGTCCACAGAGCCGAGCACCGAGTGCGGAGCGCTGGCCATCGCGGTCAAGATTCGTAGATAGCGGTCGGCGAGGTCTTCGGCTTGCTCTTTCGTGCCGAGCCAATCCAGAACGCCGGAGATCGGCAGATCGAAGTCGGCATGCTCACCCGTCGGAATCGCCAGAGAGACAAACAGTTCCGGAGCTGTCGCGAGGTCGGACCCGATAGGCGCACCGACCATGAGTCCCGGAAATTTCGGATGTGCATCGAGCGGTTCCTCGAAGCAGACCATCGCCCGGAACAACGGGCCCGTCTCCACCCATCGACCCTCACCGAGGGCGGCGGTCACCGAAGACAGAAGAATGTCTGCGTGTTCGAAGGCGTCGATCGCGACGGCGTCCACCGCACCGACCAGATCTGTGAGCGTCATGGTGTTCGACGCCGTCGAGCGAAGCACCAGCTGGTTGGCGAACATCGAGACGAAGTCGTCCGGATTCGAGGCGCCGTATCCGCGAACCGAAACTCCGATCGACACCTCGTCGGCCGAACCGACGCGGCGCAACAGTCCGGTCATCGCAGACTGGAAAAGCACGAACAGACTCGTGTTCATCGTCGTCGCCATCGTCTCGAGGCGGCGGCAGAGGTCTGCCTCGATCTGGAGGGGCGTGGACGTTCGACCGGTTCCAGCGACGACCGGCAACCCCAGCTCCTCGGCCGGGTTCGACAATGTCGATGACCAGTATTCGACGTTGCGGGCGTGTTGGACTTCTGCGATCCACTTCCCCGCGGCGTCCGGGTCGATGTCCATCAATCGAGTTCCCGATTCTGCGGCACAAAACAATTCGAGGAATTCGAGGAACCGTCGATGGTGACGCGAGACGTCCTCGTCGGTGTAGAGGTCTGGATTCGCGGCGAAGTCGATCTGGATCCCCTCGGCTGTGGAAGTCTGATAGACGTTGACCGAGAGGTCTTCGATCGGCCCGGTCGAGATCACGTGGAGTTCGCCGCGCGCGTCGCCGAGGGTGATTCCGGAGTGGAACAGCATGAGGTTGATCAACGGTCCGTGGAAGCCGCGTCCGTCGGCGATACTGTGATCACCGGCGTTGAGGACGCGTCGCAGGTCCTCGTGGCGGTACTTCTGATGACGCAGTGCGCCGGTCAGTTCGATCTTCACCTCACGCAGCAAGTCCCCCACTGCGAAGTAGGGGTCGACGCTCGCGCGTATCGGGACGACGTTCGACATCATTCCGCCGGACCTGCGTGCAGCCTTTGTCGTGCGCCCCGAAACCGGGAGACTGAGCACGACATCGCGAGTTCCGATGGCCCGGGCAAGGTAGGCGGCCAGAGCGCCGATTACCACCGAGGACGTCGTCACGTCGTGCGCTTCGGCAATTCGTTCGAGGGAGCTTCGCAGTTCTTCAGGCACCGTCGCCGACCGCAGACGTGACCACGCCTGCGCGGGAGCAGTCGAGGACGCGAGCGAGGTTCCGCTCGGCTTGTCGGCCATCTTCGTAGTCCAGTAGTCACGGTCGCGCTCCCACCGCGTAGAGCCCAGATAGTCCGACTCAGCCTGCACCAAAGCTTGGAGAGGCGCAGTTACCACTGGGGGAACTGGCAGATCTCGTACGGCGGCGGTGTAGATCTCGGCTGTGCGGTTCATCATCGACATCGCACCGAAACCGTCGAGGGCTACGTGATGGATGCGGCTGTACCAGTAGGAATGGTCGTCGCGAAGAACCAGGACCGCGAGCCTGACCAGGCGATCGGTGAACGGATCGATGGCTGCG
This sequence comes from Rhodococcus sp. IEGM 1409, assembly GCF_030056735.1. GTDB lineage: Bacteria > Actinomycetota > Actinomycetes > Mycobacteriales > Mycobacteriaceae > Rhodococcus_F. The sequence continues at coordinate 246,800 of NZ_JASHKN010000004.1, read as the reverse complement.
GTGTGTTCGCGCCGCATCCATTCGCGCGCCGCCGATTCCGGATCCGTTTCGGTGCGTAGGTCGACCACGTCGAGGGAATCGTCCATGTCGACATCGAGCCACTGACGCGCAACCCCGTCCACCTCGACCAGGCGCAGGTATCCGGAACCGATCTCACGGCCGGTCTGCTTACTGGCGGCGGTCAGCAGGTCGATGTCGAGCGGGCCGTCCACATCGACGTACTGAGCGATGCTGACTGGTATCTCGGGTCGAAGCTGTTGTGCGACAAGTAGGGAAAGTTGCGCGGCAGAAAGAGGGAAGGTGAGTTCGTCGTCTGGACGAGCTGCGGAAACGATTCCTCGGTCGGGACTGCCATCCACACGAATCTCCCTCTTACAACTTGATCATGATCCAAACAGGTGTATGCGCCCGCCGGACGCTTCGAACTGATCGGGGTACTTCGAAATAAGACGAATACATTGGAAAGCTCCGGCGGAAACTCGCAAATCGCCCGCCGGAGATCACATCGTGACAATCAGCTGCGATGTTACCGATGAGTCAGCTTCCAGCAAATCTTCATCAAACAATCATTCGGGACTATTGTCCTGAATATCATGGCTAAAACGGCCCTATATAACAAACCGAAGCGCCGGTACCCGACGAACGGGTACCGACGCTCCGATGAGATCTATTCAGTTGATCGTACTGAGATTACTTGTCAGACGGTGAAGCCGAGTGCGCGCAGCTGCTCGCGTCCGTCTTCGGTGATCTTGTCCGGTCCCCACGGCGGCAACCACACCCAGTTGATCTTCATGTCGGTACACAGATCGCTACGCACCAGTGCGCCGCGCGCCTGGTCCTCGATCACGTCGGTCAACGGGCACGCCGCCGACGTCAGAGTCATGTCGATCGTGACGACGCCGTCGTCTTCGAAGAGTCCGTAGACCAATCCGAGGTCGACGACGTTGATTCCCAGTTCGGGGTCGACGACGTCGCGCATCGCTTCTTCGAGTTCGTCGAGCCGCTCAGGCGACGGGACAGTTCCACTGCCCTGTGCGCCACCGAATTCCGCAGTCGAATCGGGATTCGGATTCACCGGAGCGCCGACCTCGGCGTCCTGCACTGGTTGTGTCTCGGTCATGATCCCTGTCCTTCAGTCGTGTCGACCAATTCACTGCTGCTGTCCGCCGTCGTGACAGCACCGCCGTCGACAATCTGGACTACAGCATCCTTGAATGCCATCCATCCGAGCAAGGCGCACTTGACGCGTGCCGGGTACTTCGAGACACCGACGAACGCGATGCCGTCGCCGAGGACGTCCTCGTCCCCCTCGACGGTGCCTCGACTGCTCACCATCTCGTTGAACGCCGTCACCGTCTTCAGTGCGTCGGTGACCTGCATCCCGATGACGAGGTCGTTGAGTACTGACGTAGACGCCTGGCTGATCGAACAACCCTGCCCGTCGTACGAGACGTCGGAGACGGTTCCGTCCTCGGAGATCTGGACGCGCAACGTCACCTCGTCGCCACACGTCGGGTTGACGTGGTGCACCTCAGCGCCGAACGGCTCACGGAGTCCGCGGCCGTGCGGATGTTTGTAGTGATCGAGGATCACTTCCTGATACATCTGCTCCATGCGCATGATTCAGTTCAACTCCCCTGCGACACCGAAAAATTCCTGCGCACGCTTGATCGCCGCTACGAGGACGTCGATTTCCGCGGTGGTGTTGTAGAGCGCAAACGATGCACGGGCAGTCGCAGCCACGCCGAACTTACGATGCAGCGGCCACGCGCAATGGTGGCCGACGCGGATCGCGACGCCCTCGTCGTCGAGGATCTGGCCGAGGTCGTGGGCGTGAATACCGTCCACGACAAAGGAAATCGCGCCGCCCCGGTTCTCGGACGTCTGCGGTCCGATGATGCGCAGACCTTCGATCGCCGACAACTTTTCGAGAGCTGCCTCCACCAACACGTGCTCGTGCGCGGCGACGGCGTCCATCCCGAAGTTGTTCAGGTAATCGACGGCAGCGCCCAGTCCGACCACCTGTGAGGTCATCGGAACGCCGGCCTCGAAACGCTGAGGCGGCGGCGCGTAGGTGCTGACCTCCATGGTGACCGTCTCGATCATCGAGCCGCCGGTGATGAACGGAGGCATCGCTGCCAGCAGTTCACGACGGCCGTAGAGAACTCCGACACCCGAAGGGCCGAGCATCTTGTGGCCGGAGAATGCCGCGTAATCCACTCCCAGTTCGTGGAAGTCGACTGCCATGTGAGGCACCGACTGGCACGCGTCGAGCACGACAAGTGCACCGACGGCGCGTGCTCGTCGCACCAATTCCTCAACCGGTGCGATCGCACCGGTCACGTTGGACTGGTGAGTGAACGAAACGACCTTCACCGCGTCCGTCAACTCCAGCGAATCGAGATCGATCCGGCCGTCGTCGGTGACGCCGTACCACTTGAGCGTCGCACCGGTTCGGCGCGCAAGTTCCTGCCAGGGAACAAGGTTGGCGTGGTGTTCGAGTTCGGTGATGACGATTTCGTCGCCAGGACCGACGTGACGGTCGAAGCGATCGTCACCGAGAACGTAGGTCACCAGATTCAGGGCCTCGGTGGCGTTCTTGGTGAACACCAACTCGTCCGAATCCGCACCCACGAAGGAAGCGATGGTGGCGCGCGCATTCTCGTACGCGTCCGTCGCCTCTTCTGCGAGCTGATGAGCACCCCGGTGTACTGCCGCGTTACACGTGGTCAGGAAGTCCCGTTCGGCGTCGAGAACCTGGACCGGACGCTGCGAGGTAGCGCCGGAATCCAAGTACACCAAGGGTTTTCCGTCGCGCACGGTCCGCGCCAGGATCGGGAAGTCGGCCCGAACCGCTGTGACGTCGAGCTCGCGCACCGAGGTGGTCATCGTGATTACGCTCCCTGGGTAGCTGCGGTGTCCGCGGTGAAACGAACGTAGCCGTTGGTCTCGAGCTCGTCGGCCAGCTCCGGTCCACCGGACTCGACGATACGGCCGGCGACGAACACGTGGACGAAATCGGGGTTGATGTAGCGCAGGATGCGCGTGTAGTGCGTGATCAGCAGAACTCCGCCGTTCTCGCGCTCCTTGTAGCGGTTGACGCCTTCGGAGACGGTGCGCAGAGCGTCGACGTCGAGGCCGGAGTCGGTCTCGTCGAGGATCGCGATTTTCGGCTTGAGCATGCCCAACTGCAGGATCTCGTGGCGCTTCTTCTCTCCACCGGAGAAGCCTTCGTTGACCGAGCGCTCGATGAACGAGGGGTCGATTTCGAGCTCACTGAGGGCTTCCTTGACTTCCTTGACCCAGTGGCGCAGCTTGGGAGCCTCGCCGCGCACTGCCGTAGCGGCGGTGCGCAGGAAGTTGGACATGGAAACGCCGGGAACCTCGACGGGGTACTGCATCGCCAGGAAGAGTCCGGCACGTGCACGCTCGTCGACGCTCATCGCGAGGACGTCTTCACCGTTGAGGGTGATCGAACCGGAAGTGACCTGGTACTTGGGGTGACCGGCGATGGCGTACGACAGAGTCGACTTGCCGGAGCCGTTGGGGCCCATGATCGCGTGTGTCTCGCCGGAGCGCACCGTCAGGTCGACGCCATTGAGGATCTGGATGGGCTCGGCGTTGGCGTCGGAGTTGGCAACCTCGACGTGCAGGTCACGAACCTCGAGGACCGAGATGGCCGGTGTGGTGTTGTTGTCACTGGTAGACATGAAATTCCTTCAAGATGAGAAGTATAAGGGCGGTCAGGAGCCGACTGCTGCGAGTTCGGCTTCGACCGCAGCTTCGAGGCGATCGCGCACCTCGGGAACAGCGATCTTGTTGATGATTTCGTGGAAGAACCCACGTACGACCAGACGACGCGCCTGATCCTCCGGGATACCGCGAGCACGCAAGTAGAACAGCTGCTCGTCGTCGAAACGTCCCGTCGCACTTGCGTGGCCGGCTCCGACGATCTCACCGGTCTCGATTTCGAGGTTCGGAACCGAGTCGGCGCGGGCGCCGTCGGTGAGCACCAGGTTGCGGTTGAGCTCGAACGTGTCGGTGCCCTCCGCTGCAGCGCGGATGAGAACGTCGCCGATCCACACGGTGTGCGCGTCGGGCTTGCCGGATCCCGGATCGCCCTGAAGCGCACCCTTGTAGACCACGTTGGACTTGCAGTTGGGCTGCGAATGATCCACCAGCAGACGCTGTTCCAGGTGCTGGCCGGCGTCGGCGAAGTACAGGCCCAGCAGTTCCGCGTCGCCGCCCGGTCCGTCGTACTTGACGGTGGCGGAGAGGCGAACCAGGTCGCCGCCCAGGCTGATCGAGGTGTACCGGAGCACTGCGTCGCGGCTGAGGCGAGCGTGATGTGACGTCACGTGAACTGCGTCGTCCGCCCAGTCCTGAATGGCCACCACGGTCAGCTGCGAGCTGTCACCGAGAACGAATTCGATGTTCTCCGCGAAGGTTCCGCTGCCGCGCTGATCGATGACGAACGTCGCCTTGGCGAACTGCGCCAGACGAATCTGGGTGTGTCCGTAGGCGACGTTGTCGACTCCGGGGCCGGTCATGGTGACCACGACGGGCTTCTCGACCTCGACCTCGGCGCCAACCGAGATGACCGTCGCAGTCGCGAAACTCGAATACGCCTGCGCTGCAATGCGATCCGCAGGAACGCCAGCCTTGCCCAGACGCTCGTCGTCACGGCCGACGGTCTCGACGGTGATGTCGCTGCCACCGTCCACCTCGACGGTGACCTGAGCGTTGGCAACTGCGCTGCCGTCGTGCAATCCGCGCAGACGACGCAGCGGGGTGAACCGCCAGATCTCGTCACGTCCGCCCGGGACCTCGAATGCGTTGACGTCGAACGACGAGAACTGCTCGCCCTTGTTCGTGATGGGTGAGCCTGTGGCTGCACCCTTTACAGGAGCGGTCGGGTTCTCCCCGGCAACGGCTCCGATGACTCCGGTCTCTGGCGTGGTCACTAACCCACAGCCCCTTCCATCTGAAGTTCGATAAGGCGGTTGAGCTCGAGCGCGTACTCCATCGGGAGTTCCTTCGCGATGGGCTCGACGAATCCACGCACGATGGTGGCCATCGCCTCGTCCTCGGTCAGTCCGCGGCTCATCAGGTAGAAGAGCTGATCGTCACTGACCTTGGAAACCGTGGCCTCGTGACCCATGGTGACGTCGTCCTCGCGGATGTCGACGTACGGGTAGGTGTCGCTTCGGCTGATCTGGTCGACGAGCAAAGCGTCACACTTGACGGTCGACTTGGAGCCGTGGGCACCCTTGTTGACCTGCACCAGACCGCGGTACGACGCGCGTCCACCGCCGCGGGCGACAGACTTGCTGATGATGGTCGACGACGTGTGCGGCGCGAGGTGGAGCATCTTGGCGCCGGTGTCCTGGTGCTGGCCCTCGCCGGAGAACGCAACAGAGAGAACCTCACCGCGGGCGTACTCACCCATCAGCCAGACGGCCGGGTACTTCATGGTGACCTTGGAACCGATGTTGCCGTCGATCCACTCCATCGATCCACCGGCTTCGACCTTGGTGCGCTTGGTCACCAGGTTGTAGACGTTGTTGGACCAGTTCTGGATGGTCGTGTAGCGGCAGTGGCCGCCCTTCTTCACGATGATCTCGACTACGGCCGAGTGCAGTGAATCGGACTTGTAGATCGGTGCGGTGCAACCCTCGACGTAGTGCACGGAGGCATCTTCGTCGACGATGATCAGGGTGCGCTCGAACTGACCCATGTTCTCGGTGTTGATGCGGAAGTACGCCTGCAGCGGGATGTCCACGTGGACTCCCGGCGGAACGTAGATGAACGAGCCACCCGACCACACAGCGGTGTTGAGCGCGGAGAACTTGTTGTCGCCGGCCGGGATGACCGATCCGAAGTACTCCTTGAACAGCTCCGGGTGCGTCTTGAGGCCGGTGTCGGTGTCCAGGAAGATGACGCCCTGCTGCTCGAGATCCTCACGGATCGAGTGGTAGACGACCTCGGACTCGTACTGAGCTGCGACGCCGGCAACCAGGCGCTGCTTCTCCGCCTCGGGGATGCCGAGCTTGTCGTACGTGTTCTTGATGTCCTCGGGCAAGTCTTCCCACGACTCGGCCTGCTTCTCGCTGGACCGGACGAAGTACTTGATGTTGTCGAAGTGGATGCCTTCGAGGTCGGAGCCCCAGTTCGGCATCGGCTTCTTGTCGAAGGTGCGCAGAGCCTTGAGGCGGATGTCGAGCATCCACTCCGGCTCGCTCTTCTTCGCGGAGATGTCCCGCACGACAGCCTCGGAGAGTCCGCGCTGGGCGCTGGCTCCGGCTTCGTCGGAATCGGACCAGCCGTAGCCGTAATGACCGAGGGACGCGATGGCCTCTTCCTGCGTGAGCGGCTCGGTGCCTGCAGCTGCAGTGGTAGTCGCCTGGTCTGATGTGACGGTCATGCGAGCTCCTTCCGGAGTCTTGTTTCTTGACGGCTGCTCGGATTCAGCGAGGGCTGGTCGCTGCGGTCGAGCAGTTCTGACTTTGAAGAACTAGCTGAAAAATCTCTCTTCGAACGCTGCTCTGGGGCAACGCTCTGTAGAACGCTGTGGTCCGGTCATCTACTCCCGGTGGACACGAGGGGCACGTGCGTCGTGCAGGCGCAGTCACCGTTGGCGATGGTCGCCAGACGCTGGACGTGCGTTCCGAGCAATTGCCGGAATGCTTGCTGCTCTGCCTCGCACAGTTCCGGAAACTCTTCTGCCACATGGGAAACCGGGCAGTGATGCTGGCAGATCTGCACGCCGTTGCCGACCGGCCGGGTCGACGCTGCGAACCCCACCGCGTTGAAGGCTTCGGCGATTGCGTCCGCTGTCGCCTCGACGTTGTCCACATCTGTCGGATCAGCCGGTTCGACGTCTCCGACGATCGCCTGCACCCGGCGCTTGGCGAACTCCTCGATTGCCGCGTCCCCGCCGATTTCACGAAGTTGCCGCATCGCGGCTCCTGCCAGATCGTCGTAGGTATGACCGAGGCGCCCGCGACCGGTCGCGGTGATCTGGAACTGTTTGGCGGGTCGACCGCGTCCGCGCTGGCGCAGCGACGCCGCAGAAGCGGTACGGGCTTCGCCGGACTCGATCAAGGCGTCCAAGTGACGTCGGACACCTGCGGCACTCAAACCGAGGCGTGTGCCGATTTCGGAGGCGGTAATGGGGCCTTCTTCGAGTAGCAGCTTGACCACTGCGGCCCGGGTCTGGCCTTCGACGCTCACCGTCACCGGATTTGCGGCAGCACTCGGCGAGGTCGCTACAGTGGGCTGACCTGCAACTTCCTTGCTTCGAGGGTCTGACGCATTTCTTTTCACAACACAAGTGTGACCGAATTCCTTTCGCAGGTCTACTAAGGGCAACCTGCATTACATTCGGGAATATCCGGACAACGCACGTTGTTTGTGCTTGTCTGTCCGGCCGGATGGAGCCGCTACGCTGCCTGGTGTGCCGCAGACCCCCGAGAAGACGACGACCGCGCGATCGGCGCGCGCGATCCTGCTGGACAAACCCAAGGCACTCGCGCTTTCCACGATCGGCGTTCGGCCTTTCGGGTCCGTTCCCCGGCAGAGTATGGCCGCGGTGTTGCACGGCGACGAAAGCGAGCGCCCGGGCCTGAACGCGAAGGAAACCGCGCAACTGCGAGGGATCCGCAGATTCGGCGCAACCGGCTCGGTATTGATGGCAGTGGGCGCGCTCGGCGCCGGCGCACAACCCGTCTTGCAGAATCCGACCGCAGGCCTTCGAGTCCTCAGTCTTCCCGGACGTATGCCGACGGTCTCGCTCACCATGACGATGACCGGAACGGTGCTCGTCGTTCTCGCCTGGCTGATGATGGGCCGATTCGCCGTCGGAGACATACGCAGCCGCTCCGGCGCACCGCGGCGCATGACCCGCTCTCAGTTGGACCGCACACTCCTGCTGTGGATCCTGCCGCTCTCCGTCGCACCGCCGATGTTCAGCCGCGACGTCTACTCGTATCTGGCACAAAGCGAAATCGCGGCCCGCGGACTCGATCCATACGCCATCGGTCCCAAGGCGGCACTGGGCGTCGACCACGTTCTCACCCGCACGGTTCCGACCATCTGGCGGGACACGCCGGCTCCGTACGGGCCGTTCTTCCTCTGGCTGGGGCGCGGGATCAGCTCACTGACCGGCGACAACATCGTGGCCGGAATCTTCTTGCACCGCTTGCTCGCGTTGGCCGGCGTCGCGCTCATCGTGTGGGCGATACCTCGACTGGCCAAGCGATGCGGCGTCTCCGCCGTCAGTTCACTCTGGCTCGGTGCCGCGAACCCGCTGCTGCTCTTCCACTTGGTGGCCGGCATCCACAACGAAGCGCTCATGCTCGGGTTGATGCTCGCCGGAATCGAGATCGCCCTCCGCGCAGTCGAAGGGTCCGGGCCCATCCGTGGGCGGGCGCTGTTCTATCTCATCGCGGGATCCGGATTGATCGCGTTGTCGTCGACCGTCAAAATTCCGTCCTTGCTTGCACTCGGATTTGTCGGCATGGCTCTGGCCCGGCGTTGGGGTGGAACCTGGAAAGCCTTGGCGGGAGCCGCGATTCTCCTGGGCATCGTTGCCGCCGTCGTCACGTTTGTCATCAGCGCGGCCAGTGGGCTCGGTATGGGGTGGATCAACACCCTCGACACCGCTACGGCAGTCCGGAGTTGGATGTCCATCCCGACACTCCTGGGCGTCGGCACGGGGTTGGCAGGTGTATTGCTCGGACTCGGCGATCACACGACGGCCATCCTCACGATCACGCGGCCAATCGCGTACCTGGTCGCCATTCTCATCACCGCGCGGATGATGATCTCGGTATACATGGGTCGCATTCACCCGGTCGGTGGACTCGGCATCGCACTCGGAGCCATCGTTCTCCTGTTCCCGGTCGTTCAGCCCTGGTACCTGCTGTGGGCGATACTTCCGCTAGCAGCCTGGGCCACCGCACCGATTTTCCGCATCCCCGCCGTGGTCTTCACCTCGATCGTCAGTGTCATGTTGATGTCCAACGGCGCCGAATACCTTCCGTTCATGATCGTGCAGGCCGTCATCGCGACCATCCTCACCGCCGGAACGCTCATCGTCTTCACCCGCAATTCACTCCCCTGGCGTAGCGACAAGCCAGTAGCGGAGATCACGAAAGGCGGACCGGTAGACGAAGACAACTCGGCGGGGGCTTACGCTGATTCCCCGTGACCTCGAGAGCTTCCAGATCGTCGACGCCGGCGGTACAGATCCAGGGTGTCGTCAAGTCCTTCGACGGTGTTCGAGCCGTCGACGGTATCGATCTCACTGTCGAGACGGCCCAGGTCGTTGCCCTGCTCGGACCCAACGGAGCCGGTAAGACAACAACCGTCGAGATGTGCGAAGGGTTTGTCACCCCCGATGCCGGCACCGTTCGAGTGCTCGGTCTCGACCCCATCGCCGACTCCGGTGAAGTCCGCTCGCGAATCGGCGTCATGCTGCAGGGCGGCGGCGCGTACCCCGGGTCCAAGGCCGGAGAAATGCTCGACCTCGTCGCCGCATACTCTGCCGACCCACTCGATCCCACCTGGCTCCTTTCCAAACTCGGCCTCACCGATGCGCGCAAGACGCCCTACCGTCGCCTCTCCGGCGGCCAGCAGCAACGACTGTCTCTGGCATGCGCGCTGGTCGGCCGTCCCGAGTTGGTATTTCTCGACGAACCCACCGCTGGACTCGACGCTCAGGCACGTCTACTCGTGTGGGAACTCATCGACGCTCTGCGCCGCGACGGCGTCAGCGTCCTGCTCACCACGCACCTCATGGACGAGGCCGAAGCGCTCGCCGACGAACTGGTCATCATCGACCACGGCAAAATCGTCGCATCGGGAACGCCGGCCGAGGTCACCAGCAAGGGCGCCGAAGGACAACTCCGTCTGACGACGGTTCCCGGTTTGAGCCTGGATTCGCTGGCCGGTTCACTAGCCGGGTTCCGCGTCGAGGAATCCAACCCCGGCACCTACGTCGTCGAAGGTGCAATCGATCCGGCAACCGTGGCGACTGTCGCGACGTGGTGTGCCGATCAGGACGTGCTGATCAATGACATCCGCGTCGATCAACGGAGTCTGGAAGACGTCTTCCTCGAATTGACGGGCCGGGAACTGAGGGGATGACGGAGATCAAGGTCATGAACGAAACAGCAGCGAACGGCCAGAACAGTCCCATCAGCGTGGCGAGAGAACGGCGGCTCGCCGAGAACCGCTTCGAGCCGGGCACCTTCTCGCCGGATCCCCGCCCCAGTTCGGCGGCCGACATGCTCGCGGCGCAGACCAAGCTGGAACTGACTCTTCTTCTCCGCAACGGTGAGCAATTGCTGCTGACCATGTTCATCCCGATCACCCTGCTCATCGGGCTGTGTCTACTTCCGATCGGCGATTTGGGTGATTCTCGGGTCGATACCGTGCTCCCTGGTGTCATGATGGTTGCCGTGATGTCGACGGCGTTCACCGGACAGGCCATCGCCGTCGGATTCGATCGCCGATACGGCGCGCTCAAACGACTCGGCGCAACGCCGCTACCGCGGTGGGGAATCATCGCAGGCAAGAGCGCTGCCGTCATCATCGTCGTGGCACTGCAGTCACTGCTGCTCGGCGCTATCGGTTTGGCGTTGGGGTGGCGTCCGTCGTTCGCCGAACTGGTACTCGGCGCAGTGGTCATTGCCATCGGTACTGTCACGTTTGCAGCGCTGGGACTGCTGCTCGGCGGCACTTTGCGAGCAGAGATCGTTCTCGCTCTCGCCAACGTCTTGTGGTTCATCATGGTGGGCATCGGCAGTGTGGTCTTCGCCAGTGGCGAACTTCCGACCGCTGTCCACACGCTGGTGCGCATTGTTCCGTCCGGTGCTCTCGCACACGCTCTCGAAGCGGCCCTCGACACCTCGACGGACTGGTTCTCGATTCTCGTACTTCTCATCTGGGCCGCAGTGGCCGGTGTCTGCGCAGCAAGGTGGTTCAAGTTCACGTGAGTACGCGACGGACAGCTCAGATCGTCGGCTGTGTGGCCGCAACAGTGATGTTGTGTGCCGGACCCGCAACGGCGACTCCTTCGGTGTCCGGTCCACTCGCACCTGCAAATCCGTTCCTCGGTCCCGTCGGTACCTCCACCATGCACGGTGACGCGGGCTCGTCCGACGTCACTCCGCTGCCCGGACCCGGAACCGGCCCCCACGAAGTGACCGCCTTCCCGATGATGGCCGCCTGCCCGACGGTCCTGCAGGGTTCCGACGGCATGATCGTCTCGCTCTGCACGACGATGATCGGCCAGATCCCGACCATCCACTTGATCGATCCGAAGGCCGACGCCACGCCGTTGGGCAGATCCGTAGCGCAACTGCCGCTCGCGAAGGGCAGTCTGCTCGGTGGCGTCTACGCCTACCTGGACAACGAGAACCGCCTCGTCGCAGTCGACGGAAATCGTCAGCTGGTCCGCATTTCCCACGCTCAGAATCCGGACGGCAGTTGGCGGCTGGAGCTCGCCGATGTAGTCGATCTCAGTGGTGCGGTTGCCGCCGACGACAATGTCACCGGCCTTGCTCCGGACTGGGAAGGCAATGTCTGGTTCGCCACCGGGCACGGCACCGTCGGGTATGTCGGCACGGATCGAATCGCGCACAGCATCGCTCTCCCCGAGGGCGAACAGGTGCAGAACAGCATCTCCACCTCCCCGACGGGCACTGCCGTCGCCACCACTCACGCGCTCTACCAGTTGAAGCGAAGCGGCGACGAGGTCGTCGTCGACTGGCGTCAGCCGTACGATCGCGGGCCGGCCCGCAATCCGGGTCAGCTCAGCTGGGGAACCGGATCGACTCCGACGTACTTCGGCCCGTCGACGGGCAGCGATTTCTTGACCATCGTCGACAATGCTCACCCGACGGTGAGCTTGCATGTCTATCGCGCTGACACGGGCGCCGAGGTGTGCACACAGCCGGTGTTGACTGCCGCGAGCCAGGACGGCTCCCCGAGCGGCAGCGAGAACTCGCCCGTCGGCATCGGGCATTCGGTCTACGTCGCCGGCACTTACGGATACCCGTACCCCGCGACTCCTGAAGGTGCCGGTCCAGCGGTCCCAGCCACGGCGCCCTTCAACGGCGGCATGACCCGCGTCGACATCGATCCGGTCGGCTGCCATGTGGTGTGGGACAACACGATTCGTAGCTCGGCGGTCCCTCACCTCTCGACGGCCGACGGCGCGATCTACACCGTGACGCGGGACGGCGCTCCGAACACCTCCCCGCTCGACGGTTACTCGTTCGCGGTGATCGATTCGAAGGACGGGTCACAGATCGGTTCGACTCCCCTACCGTCGACCATCCTCAACGACACCCTGCAGATGTCTGCGCTCATCACCGAGTCCGGCGAGTACTTCCAGGGAACGATCTCGGGAATCGTGCGGGTTCGCGCAAACTGACGCGCGCCCGCCCCAACTACAGTGGGTAGCTGGGGCGGAACTACGATCGTTGGCGTAGCGAATCGTGTGCATGCCGGGTAACCGCATGTAGTTGTACGTTCCACTACACAAATAGCAGCGCGCTTCGTGCTGTCCGCGCAACGAAAAACGCCTAACTCAGCTAACCACCTCTGCATGCAGTGCATGCACACCACGCACTTGCAGTCGCGTGTCCGGTCGTCACGCACCGAGAGAGCTGGCTACGCAGAATCTCCGGTGAACAACCGTTGTTGACCAGTTCGGTTGCGAATTTGTGCTGCAGCGCATGCGGAGTGAGTTCGATTTCTGCGTTTCGTCCTACTCGTAAATACGTTGCTTCACAACAGATTCACCCAAACGAAGCCCTGCGTAGAGCATCGAGAAGCCATACATTTTGTATCATGAGGATTCGATTGCCTGGTGAGTGGTCGTCAGCGGAGCAAGTGCGTAGATCCTTGGTTGTCCCTTGGACACTTTGAGCTGCACACCGAGCATCGAACGCAGTGCAATCGCATGCATGTCGCGTGTCGCAGTCACCCGGCACGGCCCCAACGACACTGTGTAGTTGATGGGGAACTACGATCGTTGGCGTGGTGAATCGTGTGTATGCCGAATTTTTGCGCTTGGTGGATCGACTACCTCTCCCCTCGCTGAAAACGCAGAAGATCATCGCGTTCATCGTGATCCTGACGCAGGGCGGTATTGCTGTCACCGGTGCGGTGGTTCGCGTGACTGCTTCGGGGCTCGGCTGCCCGACGTGGCCGCAGTGCTTCCCCGGTAGCTTCGTTCCGGTCGGCCATGGCGAGGTCGCAGTACTCCACCAGGCGGTCGAGTTCGGGAACCGTTTGCTCACATTCCTGGTTGTCATTGTCGCGGCTGCAATCGTGCTCGCAGTGACTCGCGCTCGCCGTCGCAAAGAGGTACTTGTCTACGCCTGGATGATGCCGCTCGGCACTGTGGTTCAGGCAGTGATCGGCGGAATCACCGTCCGGACGGGGCTGCTGTGGTGGACGGTGGCAATCCACCTGGTGGCGTCGATGCTGATGGTCTGGGTTGCGACGGTGATGTACGCGAAAATCGCCGAACCCGACGAGGCAACAACTCTGATCGTGATGCCGAGGCCGCTGCGTTGGCTGACCGCTCTGTCCGGAGTTGCCCTCGCCGGCGTGCTCGTCGCCGGAACCTTGGTGACCGGTGCGGGCCCACACGCGGGTGACAAGAATATGGATCGTATTGTGCCTCGCCTCGAGGTCGAGATCGTGACCCTGGTTCATCTGCATTCACAACTATTGGTCGGCTACCTCGCGTTAGTGGTGGGTCTGACCTTCGGCTTGTATGCGGTCGGGACGTCTGCGGCCGTGAAGATCCGATTGAAGGTTTTGCTCGCGCTCATCGTTGCGCAGGCACTCATCGGAATCGTGCAGTACTTCACCGACGTACCAGCAGTCTTGGTCGTCTTTCACGTCGCTGGTGCCGGGCTGTGCACGGCTGCAACCGCCGCAGTTTGGGCCGCGGGTAAGACCCGCCAGTTCACGCCGACCATTTCGCCGATACCAGCTGTCTGACGCTTGAAGACACGTGTGGGGCGGTAGGAACACCAAAATGTGTTCCTACCGCCCCACACGTCATTTCAGGATTCGTTGCGTGCTTTCGGGAACCGAGTCTGATTGGCAACCCAACCGGCCATCTTCTTGAAGTGGCCTTCCTGTGGGGTGACGATGCTCGTCAGCTCACGCTCCCACTCGGCAACGGTGACGTTTTCGAAGGACGCGACGACGGCATTGGCCGTGGCGAGGTCCTCGACGACCTGGTCACCGAGGATGCCGTCGGCACCCACGAGGGTGATGCGAACGCCGGCCACGCCGACCGGCTGGATGACGGCGCTGGCGGTTCCGCCGTGCTCGGCGACGAACTTGGTGATGGCATTCACCGTGGACTTCGGCAGTTCCGGCGCGGACGGGGTGGCGTCCGACTTCTCTGTATCGGTGCTCATGACTCGACAATACTGGTCGGTAGCCCGGAAGCGACACCAGGCATGGACTGAGGCTCGGTCGCCGCGGGTGTAGAACAGAAACCATGCGAGCCATCTACGTGACCGAGACCGGCGGACCAGAGGTTCTGACTCTGTCCGAACAACCCGAACCGAAACCGGGCCCAGGCGATCTACTCGTCCGGACCGAGGCGATCGGCATCAATTTCATCGACACGTACTTCCGAATGGGCCAGTACAAGCGCCCGCTCCCCTACATTCCCGGTGACGAAGGCAGCGGTGTCGTCGAAGCGGTCGGTTCCGACGTCACCGGATTCGCTGTAGGCGACCGTGTCGCGTGGGCCGCGGCCACGGGCAGCTACGCCGAGAAGGTAGCTGTTCCCGCCGCAGTCGCAGTGAAAGTGCCCGACGGTGTACCGGCATCGGCCGCAGCGTCGGCGCTCCTTCAGGGGATGACAGCGCACTACCTCGCGAAGTCGACGTATCCGATCCAAAGCGGCGACACCGTGCTTGTGCACGCGGGCGCGGGCGGCGTCGGGTTGATCCTGACGCAGATGGCCGTCAGCCTCGGGGCGAAGGTCATCACGACTGTGTCATCCGATGCGAAGGAAAAACTCTCGCGTGGCGCCGGCGCCACGGAGGTCCTGCGGTACCAAGAGGACATCGCCGTGCGCGTGCGGGAATTGACCGGCGGCGAAGGAGTCGCGGCGGCATACGACGGCGTCGGCGCAACAACTTTTGATTCGAGCTTGGCTTCCGTGCGTATTCGCGGCACTGTCGCGTTGTTCGGTGCGGCCAGTGGTCCGGTTCCGCCGGTGGATCCGCAGCGGCTCAATTCGTCGGGCTCGCTGTTCCTGACGCGTCCGACGCTCGCGCATCACATTCGCACTCGTGAGGAACTGACCTGGCGTGCCGGCGATGTCTTCGACGCTATTGCAGCCGGGAAACTCGATATTCGCGTCGGGGCCGAATACCCCCTCGCCGATGCGGCGACAGCGCACCGGGATCTGGAAGGTCGAGCAACCACGGGATCCATCGTTCTGATTCCGTAGCGATGCGCTGTGCGCCTTTGTTAACCGCCCGCGGTTAACAAAGGCGCACAGCAGAATCAGCTGAGCATGTCGCTGATCGTCTGGAGTCCGAGAACCGAGTCGACAGCGAGGCCGACGAAGACGATCGCAAGATAGTTGTTGGACTGCAGGAACAGGCGCAGCGGCTTGACCTGGGCACCGCCACGAACGCTGCGGTACAGCTGATGGGCCATGAGCAGGAACCACGCGCCGGCGACGATGGTGATGGCGGCGTAGATGACGCCGGACGCGGGCACGAGGACAAGCGTCGTGACGACCATCGCCCAGCTGTAGAACAGGATCTGCTTGGTGACGTGCTCTTCGGTGGCGATCACGGGAAGCATCGGAACACCGGCAGCTTTGTAGTCTTCTTTGTAGCGCATTGCGAGCGCCCAGGTGTGCGGCGGCGTCCAGAAGAAGATGATCAGGAACAGCACGACGGGCTGCCAGCTCAGTGACCCGGTGACTGCGGCCCAGCCGACGAGGACGGGCATACATCCGGCAGCGCCACCCCAGATGACGTTCTGCCAGGTACGACGCTTGAGAACCATCGTGTAGATGAGGACGTAGAACGCGATCGTGATCACGACGAGGATGCCGGCGAGGAGGTTGGCTCGCCACCACAGCCACAGGAACGATGCGAGTCCGAGAAGAAGCCCGAAGACGAGCGCGTTACGCGTCGGCACCGCCTCGCGGGCCAGCGGACGCTTTGCCGTGCGCTTCATGACCTTGTCGATGTCGGCGTCGACGACGCAGTTGAGCGAGTTCGCACTCGCTGCGCCCATCCAGCCACCGAAGAGGGTGCTGAGGATCAGGGCGATGTCGACTGTTCCGCGATCGGCCAGCAGCATTGCAGGAATGGTTGCCACCAACAGCAATTCGATTACTCGCGGCTTCGTGAGCGCGATATAAGCCAGAACCTTGCCCGTTGCGCGACCCCACACCGTATCGGTATTGGTCGCCCGCGGGGCGGCACCTGGGCTGCCGAAGCCATGTCCGCTCGGCTGTTGCCCTGTCCGCACGTTCTCTCCTTGCACCACGCGTTACCGCACTAACTCTTCACGACACACTGCTGACACTGTTCTCTACTACGGACGATGGTAGACCGCAGCCATGGAGGAACCGAATCGACCCGGACAGCCAGGACCATTAGGCTGGGTTACGCAGTGGAGGGACACCCCACCCTCGCAATCCACGTACACCATGTCAGGAGACATCTGCCAGTGTCGATCACAGACGAGATCCACGTCCTCACGCAACCCGTCCACCCCTCGGACTGGACCGACCTGGACACCAAGGCTGTCGATACCGCCCGCGTGCTCGCCGCCGACGCGGTTCAGAAGGTCGGCAACGGCCATCCCGGAACTGCAATGAGCTTGGCGCCGTTGGCCTACACCCTCTTCCAGCGCGTCATGCGACACGATCCTTCGGATGCAGAATGGGTCGGCCGTGACCGCTTCGTTCTTTCCTGTGGCCATTCGTCCTTGACGCTGTACACCCAGCTCTACCTGTCGGGCTACGGTCTCGAGCTCGCTGACCTCGAGGCTCTCCGCACGTGGGGCGCTTTGACCCCCGGCCACCCCGAGGTCGGCCACACCGTCGGCGTCGAGATGACCACCGGTCCGCTGGGCCAGGGCCTCGCCTCCGCGGTCGGCATGGCGATGGCTGCGCGTCGTGAGCGCGGGCTGTTCGATCCGGAGACCCCGGTCGGCTCCTCCCCCTTCGACCATCACATCTACGTGATCGCGTCCGACGGTGACATCGAAGAAGGCGTTACGTCCGAGGCCTCGTCCCTCGCCGGTGTGCAGGAACTCGGCAACCTGATCGTCTTCTACGACGCCAACAAGATCTCCATCGAGCACGACACCACGATCGCTCTCGGCGAAGACGTCGGAAAGCGCTACGAGGCGTACGGCTGGCACGTTCAGCACGTCGAGGGCGGCGAGAACGTCTCCGGCATCCTCGACGCAGTCGCTGCGGCAAAGGCCGTCGTCGATCGCCCGTCGATCATCCTTCTCCGCACCATCATCGGTTTCCCGGCTCCGAAGAAGATGAACACCGGCGACGTCCACGGCTCCGCACTGGGCGCCGACGAGGTCGCTGCGGTCAAGGAAGCCCTCGGATTCGATCCGAGCAAGTCCTTCGACGTCGACGCCGACGCTCTGGCCCACGCTCGCGAGGTCGTCTCCCGCGGAGCAGACGCACGCAAGGCGTGGCAGGTCGAGTTCGACGCGTGGGCAGCACGTGAGTCCGAGCGCAAGGAACTCTTCGACCGCCTGTTCGCCGGTGAATTCCCCGCAGGCTGGGCCGACGCGCTCCCGACCTACGAGGCCGACGCCAAGGGCGTTGCGACTCGCAAGGCCTCCGGTTCGGCACTCAACGCGCTCGGACCGATCCTGCCCGAACTGTGGGGTGGCTCCGCTGACCTTGCGGGCAGCAACAACACCACCATCAAGGGTGCAGATTCGTTCGGCCCCTTCTCCATCTCCACCAACGACTGGAATGCGCAGCCTTACGGCCGCACGCTCCACTTCGGCATCCGTGAGCATGCAATGGGCTCGATCCTCAACGGCATCGCGCTCCACGGCCCGACCCGCCCGTACGGCGGAACCTTCATGGTCTTCTCCGACTACATGCGTCCGGCCGTTCGCCTGGCCGCACTGATGAAGACTGCCGTCACCTACGTCTGGACCCACGACTCCATCGGTCTCGGCGAAGACGGCCCGACTCACCAGCCGGTCGAGCACCTCGCCGCACTGCGCGCCATCCCGAATCTCGCCGTCGTCCGCCCGGGTGACGCCAACGAGACCTCGTTCGCGTGGCAGGCAGCACTCGAGAACAAGACGGGACCGACCGCTCTGGCACTCACCCGCCAGGACATCCCGGTTCTCGAAGGCACCAAGGAGAAGGCTGCCGAGGGCGTCAAGCGCGGCGCGTACGTTCTCGTCGACGCAGCCAACGGTTCGCCCGAGGTCATCTTGCTGGCCACCGGTTCCGAACTGCATCTGGCCACCGAGGCTCGTGAGACGCTCGAAGCTCAGGGCGTTGCAACCCGCGTCGTTTCCGTGCCCTGCCTCGACTGGTTCCTCGAGCAGGATCAGGCGTACCGCGACGAGGTCATTCCGCCCGCCGTCCGCGCACGCGTGTCCGTCGAAGCCGGCATCGCGATGCCATGGTGGCGCATCCTCGGCGACGCCGGTCAGGCCGTCTCGCTCGAGCACTACGGCGCTTCCGCCGATTACAAGACCTTGTTCCGGGAGTTCGGCATCACTGCCGACGCGACTGTCGAAGCCGCGCAGCGCTCCCTCGCTGCCGTCGCGGCTACGGCCCGCGCCATTGAAGACCTGAAGGGATGATCTCGATGACACAGAACGTGAATACCGAAAAGCTCTCCGCTGCAGGCGTTTCCATCTGGCTCGACGACCTCTCGCGAGATCGTATCCAGTCCGGCAACCTGCAGAACCTCATCGACACGAAGTCGATCGTGGGCGTCACGACCAACCCGTCGATCTTCCAGGCAGCCCTCTCCAAGGGCTCGGACTACGACGCTCAGGTTCGTGAGCTCGCGCAGCGCGGCGCCGATGTCGACGCCACCATCACCGCGGTGACCACCGACGACGTGCGCGCTGCGTGCGACATCCTGGCTCCGCAGTTCGAGGCGTCGAACGGCGTCGACGGCCGCGTGTCCATCGAGGTCGATCCTCGCCTGGCACACGACACCGACGCCACTGTCGCGCAGGCGATCGAGCTTCACAAGATCGTCGATCGCCCGAACGTCCTGATCAAGATCCCCGCGACGCTGGCAGGCATTCCCGCCATCGCCAAGGTGATCGGCGAGGGCATCAGCGTCAACGTCACCTTGATCTTCTCGGTCGAGCGCTACGAAGCAGTGATGGGCGCATACCTCGAAGGTCTGGACACCGCCAAGGCTGCCGGCCGCGACATCTCGTCCATCGAGTCGGTCGCCTCGTTCTTCGTCTCCCGCGTGGATTCCGAGATCGACAACCGCCTCACGGCAATCGGCACGCCGGAAGCTCTCGAGCTTCGTGGCAAGGCTGCACTCGCAAACGCTCGCCTGGCGTACAACGCCTACCAGCAGATCTTCGAGGTCCAGCCCCGCTTCCAGGCACTCCTGGCAGACGATGCCAAGGCTCAGCGCCCGCTGTGGGCGTCGACCGGCGTGAAGAACCCGGACTACCCCGACACGCTCTACGTCACCGAGTTGGTTGCACCCAACACCGTCAACACCATGCCGGAGAAGACGCTCGACGCTCTCGCCGACCACGGTGAGATCACGGGCGACACGATCTCGGGCACCGCTCAGGAGTCTCAGGCGGTCTTCGATCAGCTCGCTGCTGTCGGCATCGACCTTGCGGACGTGTTCAAGGTCCTCGAAACCGAGGGCGTCGACAAGTTCGAGGTGTCCTGGAACGAGTTGCTCGACGCAACTGCCGAGCAGCTCCGCGCAGCAACCCCGAAGAGCTGAGCCTGTGAGCGATTCCGCGGCGGCATCAGATTGGGTGAATCCCCTTAGGGACAGCACCGACAAACGGCTTCCGCACATTGCGGGGCCCTGCGCCCTGGTGATTTTCGGTGTTACCGGCGACCTTGCCAGGCGCAAGCTCATGCCCGCCATCTACGACCTCGCCAACCGTGGACTGTTGCCGCCCGGATTCGCTCTGGTCGGGTTCGCCCGGCGTGACTGGACGGACGAGGACTTCGCGAACGTCGTCCTCGAAGCAGTCAAGGACGGTGCCCGCACCAAGTTCCGTCAGGACGTGTGGGAGCGGCTCGCCGAAGGCATCCGGTTCGTGGAAGGCAGTTTCGACGAGGCCGAGGCCTTCCAGAACCTGTCCGACACGTTGGCGACGCTCGACAACGAGCGTGGCATCGGCGGCAATCACGGCTTCTACCTCGCGATTCCGCCCAACGCGTTTCCTCAGGTCCTCGAACAGCTGTCCGCCTCCGGCCTCGCGCAGGCCGAGGACGGTCAATGGCGACGCGTTGTCATCGAGAAGCCGTTCGGTCACGACCTCGCGAGCGCTCGCGAACTGAACGCCGTCGTCAACAAAGTGTTCCCCGAGGACACGGTCTTCCGTATCGACCACTACCTCGGTAAGGAAACGGTCCAGAACATCCTGGCTCTGCGCTTCGCGAACCAGTTGTTCGATCCGATCTGGAACGCTCACTACGTCGACCACGTTCAGATCACGATGGCCGAGGACATCGGCCTCGGTGGACGCGCCGGGTACTACGACGGTATCGGCGCGGCCCGCGACGTGATCCAGAATCACCTGCTGCAGTTGCTCGCGTTCACGGCGATGGAAGAACCCATCAGCTTCGAGCCACTGAACTTACAGGCGGAGAAGATCAAGGTCCTCTCTGCCACTCGCCTCGCCGAGCCCCTCGACGAGACCACCGCCCGCGGCCAGTACGCGGGCGGCTGGCAGGGCGGGCTGCCGGTGGTCGGGCTCCTCGAAGAAGACGGCTTCGCAGCGGATTCCATCACGGAGACCTTTGCTGCCATCACCCTCGAGGTCGACACCCGCCGCTGGGCGGGAGTGCCGTTCTACCTGCGCACCGGCAAACGACTCGGCCGTCGCGTCACCGAGATCGCGGTGGTGTTCAAACGTGCACCGCACCTGCCGTTCGACAAGACGATGACCGAAGACCTGGGCCAGAACGCTCTGGTCATCCGCGTGCAGCCCGACGAGGGCGTCACCATGCGGTTCGGCTCGAAGGTTCCCGGATCGAGCATGGAAGTCCGCGACGTCAACATGGACTTCTCGTACGGTCAGGCTTTCACCGAGTCGTCCCCGGAGGCGTACGAGCGACTCATTCTCGACGTGTTGCTCGGTGAACCGTCTCTCTTCCCGGTGAATGCCGAAGTCGAATTGTCTTGGGAGATCCTCGATCCCGTCCTCGAGCACTGGGCTGCCGGCGGCAAGCCGGAACCCTACGAGGCAGGAACGTGGGGACCACCGTCTGCGGACGAAATGATGCAACGCACCGGACGCGAATGGAGGCGACCCTAGTGATTCTCGATTTGCCGTCCACCACCACGGTCCAGGTCAGCAAGAAACTGGTCGAGGTGCGTAAGACCGGCGGCGCTGTCACCTTGGGACGTGTGCTCACGCTTGTCGTCTGCACCAGGGACACCGGGAACGCCGAGGCCGCCATCGAGGCCGCCAACGAGGCAAGCCGCGAGCACCCCTGCCGCGTCATTGTGCTTCTGCGCGGCGACGAGCAGAGCGAGCCTCGGCTCGATGCTCAGATCCGTGTCGGCGGGGACGCCGGCGCTTCGGAGGTAGTGGTGTTGCGCCTCTACGGTCCCCTGGCAGATCACGAGAGCAGTGTCGTCATTCCGTTCCTGCTCCCCGACACACCGGTAGTCGCGTGGTGGCCCCTCGAGGCACCCGAGATTCCGGCCAAGGATCCCGTCGGGAGGCTCGCGATACGGCGTATCACCGATGCGACCGGCGCCCCCGATCCGACCGCCACCATCAAGGGACGACTCGCGTCGTACACCGCCGGTGACACCGATCTCGCCTGGAGTCGCGTCACCTATTGGCGCGCTCTGCTCGCGTCGGCTCTCGATCAGCCGCCGCACGAGAAGATCACCTCCGCAGTGGTCTCCGGTCTCAAAACCGAACCGGCACTGGATATTCTCGCCGGTTGGCTGGCAGCCAAGATCGACGGTCCGGTCATCCGGCGTACGGGTGAGCTGACGGTCGAGTTGAAGCTCGAGACCCGCAGCATCTCCATCAGTCGTCCGCAGGAAGGCACGACCGCGACGTTGATCCGTACCGGTCAGCCCGACGCGCTGGTTTCTCTGGGTCGCCGAGAGACACGCGATTGCCTCGCCGAGGAATTGCGTCGACTCGATCCCGACGAGATCTACGAGGAAGCTCTGGCTGGATTGGAGAAGGTGACCTATGAGTGATGTTGTCGTAGAGAAGTTTTCCGACGCCGGCCAACTGGTCGATGCTGCTGCCGCACGCCTGGTCACGACCATCGTCGAGGCCCAGAAGGCTCGAGGAGTCGCGTCCATCGTTCTGACCGGTGGCGGAACCGGGATCGCACTTCTCGAGAAGTTGCGGAAAGCTCCCGGCGACATCGACTGGTCTCAGATCGATCTGTACTGGGGCGACGAGCGGTTCCTGCCGTCCGGCGATCCCGAGCGGAACGAAGTGCAGGCACGTGAGGCGCTCCTCGATCATGTGTCGGTCGATCCCGACCGGGTTCATGCGATGGCCGCATCCGACGGCATCTACGACGGTGATCCCCACGGCGCGGCGACGGCGTACGAACAATTGCTGGGTGCTCAGGCACACGGCAATCAGGTTCCGACGTTCGACGTGCACCTGCTCGGCATGGGCGGCGAAGGACACGTCAACTCGTTGTTCCCGCATACCGACGCCGTTCGAGAAGAAGCGCGGTTCGTCGTCGCGGTAACGGACTCTCCCAAGCCGCCACCAGTTCGCATCACACTGACGTTGCCTGCTGTTCGGCGTGCCAAAGAGGTCTGGTTGCTCGTCTCCGGCGCAGCAAAGGCCGAGGCCGTTGCCGAAGCTGTTGGTGGCGCTTCGGCCGAGGACTGGCCGTCCGCCGGAGCCACGGGATTGGTTGCGACGCGTTGGTTCCTGGATACGGACGCTGCCTCGCAGCTGCCGTGATCTGATTTCACAGATCTGATCTTCACACCGGTCGGGAGTCGTCTTCGGGCGACTCCCGGCTTGGTGGAACGTCGACGACTTTCTCATCGTGGCGAGTTTCGATTACCCGCCGAGCCCTGATCAGATGCGAATTTCCTTTTGACGGAACGGAACTCAATCCCGAGATCCCGTTTCTCCAACGGGCACTTTGCCCGACACAACGATTCATCTCTCCCCCTGATTCGCTCCCCCGAGCAATTACTACCTTGGACGCCGCGGATCAAGGTTCGGTTCCGCAGATCGCCCTCACTCTTGAACGAAGCAATCCGGGCGAGAACAATCGAACAATGTCGTGGACACCGAATCCGAACACACTTCGCGGGCGAGTAGCTGTTGTTGCCGGGGCGACGAGGGGCGCCGGACGCGGAATCGCCGCAGCCTTGGGCGAGGCCGGTGCCACCGTCATCTGCACTGGTCGGAGCACATCTTCCGGGATACTTCAGTCGGACTACCCGCGCGACGAGACCATAGAAGAGACTGCGGAACTTGTCACCGCACTGGGCGGCGTCGGAGTGCCGATTGCCGTCGATCACCTCAAGAGCACGCAAGTGGCTGATCTCGCCGAACGCTTGCGCGCCGACTACGGACATATCGACATCTTGGTCAATGACATCTGGGGCGCGGAATTGCTCAAGGGTGGTCCGGCGGAGTGGAACACACCGGTGTGGGAACACGATCTGGACAACGGCTTTCACATCTTGCGCCTGGCGATCGACACCCACATCACCACGTCGCATCACCTACTGCCGCTGATGATCGTTCGACCTGGCGGACTGGTCGCCGAAATAACCGACGGCACTACTGAATACAACGCGTCGAACTATCGCATCTCGGTGTTCTACGACTTGGCGAAAGTTTCCGTGAACCGGCTCGCGTTTTCGCAAGGCCACGAGCTGGCCCCGTTCGGGTGTACTGCCGTCGCCATCACTCCGGGGTTCCTGCGATCGGAGATGATGCTCGACAATTTTGGTGTCGGTGAATCGAATTGGCGTGACGCTTTGTTGCCGAATCGGGATCGTCCGACTGCGCCACCGGATTTCGCACGCTCCGAGTCACCGAGATTCATTGGACGTGCGATCGCGGCCCTCGCTGCCGATCCCAACCGGAAGCGATGGAATCAGCGATCGGTCAGTTCAGGTGAACTCGGAACCGAATACGGGTTCACCGACACCGACGGCAGCCGACCAGATTTTTGGCATCAGCAACGCTGAGCCTAACTAGTCAACGATCTTCCGACGAGCCGTCTACCTCGCGGTACGACCATCCCCGCAGAAAGCGCCGTGCGTTGGTCAGATAGGCGCGCAGATGCGTGAGCATGCCAGCGAACTCCCAGGGTTCCACATTTTTCATACCTAATGGTCTCATTTGCCCGCCAAGCCGCCGTCAGTGGGAGTCGGAGTGCGATTAGGATCCGAGCATGGCCGAATTCGCGACGATAGACGAATACATCGCGTCGTATCCCGCCGACGTGCAACCAGCCCTCGAAAGCATCCGCGAGACGATTCACAACACCGTTCCCGGCCTCGATGAAACCATCAGCTATCAGATGCCGACCATGACGGTGAACGGCAAGAACCTGGTTCATTTCGCAGGTTGGAAACACCACATCTCGATGTACCCACTCCCGGCGGGCGACGGCGAGTTCGAGAAGTCGGTCGACTCGTACCGAGCGGCGAAATCAACGGTGAAGTTCCCGCTGAACAAACCGATCCCCCTCGATCTCGTGGCTCGGATCGTCGAATTGCTCGCGCAGCGCCACTAGCCTCAGTTCCCGTCGGAGCCGTGTGAGAACGTATGGCCGTGCAGAGACAACCCATCCGCCGCATCAAGGCCGGGCCATCGTCGGGCGCTGACGTAGGCAGCTGGCCGATGACGGTGCCTGCGGTCGCGCAGATCGTTCAGGACGGTCTCGAACTTCCACCGGGTGTCACGATTCTGGTCGGCGAGAACGGAGCCGGTAAGTCGACCGTCATCGAAATTCTTGCCGCCGTTCTCGGTCTCAATGCCGAAGGCGGGTCGACCAATACGCGGCATCAGACCCGATCAAGTGAACCGGGCGGCCTCGATCTTCTGGTCGAACGGAGCCCCGGCGCATCGAAGTGGGCGTACTACCTTCGGGACGAAACCCTGCACGGGTTGTACACGTACCTGGAGGACAACCCCAATCCCCGGCACCCTGAACCGCAATATCATCACCTTTCCCATGGAGAAGCGCTGCTCGAGATCTTGTCGTCGAGAACCTCCGACGGCGGGTTCTATCTCATCGACGAACCCGATGCCGCCCTCTCCTTCCAAGGAACGTTGACGCTCGCCGCGTTGCTCGGTGAGCTGGTGGACTCCGGCGCACAGGCAGTGATCGCGACGCACTCGCCGATCATCGCGGCACTGCCGAACGCCAACCTGCTCGAGATCGGCGAATGGGGAATCAGAGCCGCAGGATGGGAAGACCTCGATCTCGTCTCGAACTGGCGACGGTTCCTTCACGACCCACAGACGTACCTGCGCCACCTGATCTAACCTGGAACTCCACCCCCAGGAGGCCTCCATGGCATACGACAAAGCGCTAGCTGAGCGTATCCGCGACGCGCTCTCGGGCGAGGACAACGTCGAGGAAGTAAAGATGTTCGGTGGCCTGAGCTTCATGGTCAACGGGAAGCTGGCCGCCAGCGCGAACTCACACGGCAACATCATGGTTCGTTGTGACCCCGATCGAGTCGACGAGCTCCTGACACACAAGGGTGCAAGTTGGCCCGAGATGCGGGGCAAGCCGATGAGCAAGGGATGGATCGTCGTCGACCGAACCGGTACGAGTTCGAACGTCGAGTTCAATGCGTGGATCAAGGAAGCGCTGGACTTCGTTCACTGACCGGTAGTGCCGGTTCGATCAATTTCGGTCGATTCGGCAAAACTGAAGTGGACGGCCCTTAGACTCCGAAAAAGCAACGGATTGGGCGCATCGACGCCGCGGAGGAAAGGCGGTCCGTCGCGTGACGTTCACACCCAATCAGCCGGATCACCAACGCGCCTTCGGGTTTCAGCCGCCGACTACCCGCGCAATTCCCTCCCTCATGCCCGCCCGTTTCGGACCGAATCTCGTCGGATCGTTGTGGGCGTGCGCGGGGATCGTTGCCGGCAGCCTCGGCCCGTGGACGTCGTCTTCCGCCCTCGACCACAGTGGTATCGACGAATGCGGGGTGATTACTCTCCTCCTCGCGATGGGGGCGGTCACTGCGCTGATCGCGATCATGGTTCGCGATGTAACCCCCGACATGAAAAATCACTGCACGGGACCGCTGGTGGGAATCGCTGTCCTGATCGTTGCCGTCGGAAACGCCGCGACCATCGTGGGACGTAGTGCCGAGGTCGCCGGGCACACCACCGGGCCGTCCATCGGGTGGGGACTGTGGGTGGTCATCGTGTCCGCAGTGATCCTGTGCATCACGTCATCGACCGTCGCGCACCTGATCAGGTTTCAGGCGGCAATGATCACAAGGTCTTGATCAGAGGTCACAAGGTCTTGATCAGACCGCCGTCGATCACGAAGTCCGCGCCCGTCACGTTCCCCGCACGATCGCTGGTGAGGAACAACACCAGGTCGGCAACCTCTTCAGGGAAAGTGAACCGCCCAGTCTCGGCGCCGGCCGCGGCACTTTCGACGATGTCGTCGGCGGCTGATCCACTCGCCTTCGCCAACGTCGACGCCACTCCGCGCTTCCCGAGCCACAACTCCGTTTGCACCGGCCCAGGACTGACGGTGTTGACGCGGATCCCTTTCCCGCCCAGCTCTTTCGACAACGACTTCGAGAAGTTGGTCAGCGCTGCTTTGGCGGCGCTGTAGTCGATCACCATGGGGTTAGGCAGGAAGGCGTTGACCGAACTGATCGTCACGATGCTCCCGCCACCTCGGCGGATCAATTCCGGTAACGCGGCGCGAACCGTGCGCACAGCCGACAAGAAAGTCAGATTGAACGATGCCGCCCACTCTTCGTCTGTGATACGTGCGAAACCGCTGGTTCTCGGGGTGACAGCACCGACGTTGTTCACCAGGATGTCGGCGCCTCCTCTTTCTGCTGCGACCTCGAGCAGTCGCGTTGAGCCTTCGGCACTCGCCAAATCGACCGCAACAAACGTGATACGGCCTCCGGACTGCAGCGATTCGAGTTCCGGCGAGAGCGACCGAGAGCCGGCGACAACGTGGACGCCCTCGGCTACCAACGATCGCGTGACAGCCAGCCCGATACCTTTTCCCGCGCCGGTGACCACGGCAATTCGCCCGTCCAATTGCAGATCCACTGCGGTCCCCGTTCGGTCCTGTGCGCAGCAGGAGGTGTGCGTGCGACAGCCCTAGAGTCGCCGCACGCACACCGTGGTAAACCTGCCGACCTATCCGCTGTCACACCTAGCCACTGTTGCGAAGTGCAGTGGCCAGGCCGTTCATCGTCAGCTGGATGCCCCGACGCACTTGATCGCCTTCGTCGCCGGAACGGTACCGACGGATCAGCTCGACCTGTAGATGGTTGAGAGGTTCGAGGTACGGGAAACGGTTGTGGACCGAACGCTCGAGTCCTGGGTTGTCGGCAAAGAGATTCTCGTTGCCCGTGATTGCCTTGTACATGCGAATTGTGCGTTCGTGCTCGTCGGTGATCATTCCGAAGACTCGATCGCGCAGTTCTGCGTCGGGTACGAGGTCCGCGTAGCGGGCCGCCAAACCGAGATCCGACTTCGACATCACCATTGCCATGTTCGAGAGCACGGTACGGAAGAACGGCCACTTCTCGTACAGTGCCGTCAACGTGGCAAGCCGACTGTCGTCTCCGTCGATCCATCTTTCGAACGCGGCGCCGGTGCCGTACCAACCCGGAAGCATCACGCGAGACTGACTCCACGAGAGCACCCAGGGAATCGCACGCAGGTCGGAGATCGCCTTGGTCTGCTTGCGGGAGGCCGGGCGAGAGCCGATGTTGAGTGCCCCGATCTCGGCGACGGGTGTCGACGCTTCGAAGTACTGCACAAATCCTGGTGTGTCGTGCACCAATTCGCTGTACGCGGTGCGGGCGAGTGCCGCAAGCTCGTCCAACACCGCATAGGCCGCATCAGCGTCGCTGCCGAGACCTTCTACATCGAGCAACGTCGACTCGATAGTCGCTGCGATGAGTGTTTCGAGGTTGCGATGCGCCAGCCGCGGTTCGGCGTACTTGGCAGCAATCACCTCGCCCTGCTCGGTGATCCTCAGAGAACCAGCGACTGCACCGGGAGGCTGAGCCAGAATCGCTTCGTAGCTCGGTCCGCCGCCACGTCCGACCGTTCCGCCGCGGCCGTGGAAGAGCCTCAATCTGATCCCGCTCTTACGCGCGGCATCGACGAGGTCGAGCTCGGCACGGTACAGCGCCCAGTTGGCAGCAAGATAGCCGCCGTCCTTGTTGGAATCGGAGTACCCGAGCATCACTTCCTGACTGTCACCGCGGGACCGGACGATCGCACGGTAGACCGGGATGTCGAGCGTCGCCAGCAGTGTGTCGGCGCCGCCCTGCAGATCCTCGATCGTCTCGAACAACGGAACGATGCCGATCGGGCAGGAGGGTTCGCTACCGACGCCCGGATCGAGCACCCCGACCTCTTTGAGCAGCACCGCAGCTTCGAGCATGTCACTGACCGAGGTACACATGCTGATGATGTAGTTGGGTACTGCGCCCGCTCCGAGAACCCGCACTGCCTTCGCGCCGGCCGCCATGATGGCCAGTTCCTTGGTGGTCAATTCGCTGAACTCGGCGTCCGGCGAAGTCAGCGGTCGCCTCGTGGTCAGCTCGGCCGACAACAATTCCACTCGCTCGGCTTCCGGCAACGACGCGTAGTCCGGGTGAACTCCGGCCCACGCCAGAAGTTCTGCGACGACGCCTTCGTGTACCTCGGAGTTCTGCCGCATGTCCAGACCGGACAGGTGAAAGCCGAACACCTCCACCGCTTCTCGGAGTCGATCCAGTCGATCGTCGGCAATGGTCTCGTCGCCGAAACGACGCAGCGAGGTGTCGATGATTCCGAGATCCCGCTGCAGTTGTGCCGGATCGGTGTACGCCTCGAGACCGTCATCGGAACCGTGGGCCGGCAACTCCCCCAACACCGACAGTGCGGTAGCGCTCAATCGCCCACGGATACCGCGAATCGCGCGACGGTACGGCTCGTCGGCCCGGAATGCCGAATCGTCGCCGGAAGTGGACGCCAGCAGATCGAGTTCGGGCGTGACGGACACCAGCCGCGCCGACATCGACAGCTCACGCTCGAGATGTTCGAGTTCCTCGAGATGATGCTCGAGAGCAGTTGCGGCAGCGCGCGAAGTGGCACGCTGGACGATTTCGCCGGTCACATACGGATTGCCGTCCCGGTCACCGCCGATCCACGAACCCGGCCTCAGGATCGGTTCCGGCAGGAGACCTGCTTCCGGCCAACGCGCGCGCAGAGCTTTGCGGACCTCCGCATTGATCTTCGGAATAACCTCGAACAACGCCGCATCGTAGTAGCGCAGGCCTACCTCGATTTCGTCCTGGATACGGAGGCGGCTGAGTCGGATCAGAGCCGTCTGCCACAGGGTCAGGATCTGACGGCGCAATTGCAGATCGACGTCAGCGGTTTCGGCGACACTCAGCGCCGTGCGCTCGCGGTATCGCATCAACTCGGTGATTCGACTCTGCGTCTCGAACACCGTGCGGCGTCGAGTCTCCGTCGGGTGAGCAGTGATGACGGGTGAGACCAGGGCGCCCCGCAACGCTTCTGCGACGGTGGCCGAGTCGATATCGGCTGCATCGAGTTTGGTGTACGTGGCCGCGAGAGTGCTGTCTCGGGGCGGTTCACCCGCGTTGACGTGGATGGCCCGTCGACGCTCGCGGTGGATGTCCTCGGCCAGGTTGGCGAGCAGCGCGAAGTGACTGAACGCACGGATGACGGGAATGGCGTCGTCCGTACTGATTTCGGCGAACAGTGACACCAGCTCTGCGCGGTCGATCTCCGACCGACGGACTCGGAACGACTCGACACGGGCTCGCTCGACCAGATCGAAAACATTGTCGCCGGCTTGCTCTCGCACTATTTGTCCGAGTATTCCGCCGAGAAGCCGGATGTCTTCGCGCAGCGGCTCGGTGGCCTCTCGCGGTGTTTCTCGATGCGACGCGGTTTCAGTCATCACACAATTATCGACCGAAACAAAGAACCCCGCTCGATAGGCGGGGTTCCGTGTCTGAAATTCGTGAGTGAAAAATTACCAGCTGTGCAACATGAGCCGAGATTCAGGCGAACTTGATCTCCAGGCCGATGCCGACGATCGAGATGAGCCAGATCAACGCGGTGAAGACCGTCAACCGGTCGAGGTTCTTCTCGACAACAGTCGATCCGGACAGGCTGGACTGGACACCGCCACCGAACAGACTCGACAAACCGCCGCCCTTACCGCGGTGCAAGAGCACCAAGGCGATGAGGAGCAAGCTGGTGATGACCAGCAGGATATCCAGGAACAGTTTCATGTCTGTCTACGTCCACCAATCCAATAGGGACAACTACAACCGATAACACCATACAGGCGCGGACAGATAGCCTGACCACATACCCGCCTTGCACACACCTCTGCACCCGGCCAGGCACGACTCTTGGTCAGTGGCATCGATCACACTGTCGAGATACCGATTCAGTAGTTTTTCAGTTGACGCGACTCTACCTCCGAAAGGCCCGCTCCATGCTTTCCGACACTGCCCTACCCGATACTCCACGTCTGGCTTCGATTCACAACTTCCGCGATGTGGCCGGCCCCGGGTACGTCACGACCAGCGGACAGGCGATGAACCGGGGAGTCTTCTACCGCGCAAACGTGCTGACGCCCTCGCCCGAGGATCTCGCAATCGTGGAATCGCTGGGGCTGACCGCCGTCTACGACGTGCGATCCGAAACCGAAGCGAACGAAACACCCGACATCGTGCCAGTACCGGCGATGTACGCCCACATTCCCATCCTGTCCGGGAACATCCACGCCGAAGCAATGGCTCTCCGAACAGCTGACGCTGCAACAGCTTTCATGCAGAACATCAATCGCAGTTTTGTCGCGGACCCCGTCACTCGGAACGGATTCTCGCAGTTGTTCGCCGCCCTGGCGACCACCGACGGGCCGCAACTCTTCCACTGCACGGCGGGCAAGGACCGAACAGGTTGGGCGGCAGCACTACTGCAGACACTCGCCGGTGTACCGCGCGAAACGATCACGGCGGACTACCTGCTCACGAATACGTACTCGGCCGAGTACATCGATGCAACAGTCGCGAAGATCGCCGCCGCCACAGATGCAGACAAGGGCGAGGTGATCCGATTGCTACTTTCCGTCGACGCGAGTTACCTGGGCGCTGCCTTCGAACAGGTGGACCACCACTACGGGACCGTCGAGAACTATCTGACCGCCGGGTTGGAGCTTGCTCCCGAGCTCGTCGGCGCTTTGGAAACCAAACTCGTGAGCTGACTCGCGAACAGAAAACTGCGGGCGTGTGACCTACTCGGTCACACGCCCGCAGTTTCAGTGTCCCACAGTTTCAGCTCACTACCCGATCACATCACGGGAGTGGACCGCCTGCAGCGATCGCAGACAGTGTCGCGAACTCGTCAGCCTTGAGTGACGCACCGCCGACAAGAGCACCGTCGACGTCGGTCTGGCCGACGATCTCTCCGACGTTCTTGGAGCTGACGCTACCGCCGTACAGGACGCGAACGCCGGCCGCGACCTCGGCGTCGGCAAGTTCGCCGACTGTTGCTCGCACCGCAGCGCACACTTCCTGTGCATCTGCGGCAGAAGCGACACGGCCGGTGCCGATGGCCCAGACAGGCTCGTACGCGATGACGATCTTGGAGATCTCCTCCGCGCTCAGGCCCGCCAACGAACCCTTGAGCTGGTCGACGTTGTAGGCGACGTGATCGCCCGCTTCGCGGATCTCGAGGCCTTCACCGATGCACACGATCGGCGTGAGGCCGTTCTCGAGGGCGGCCTTGGTCTTCGCGAGGACGGTCTCGTTGGTCTCACCGTGAAGGGTGCGACGCTCCGAGTGGCCGACCACGACGAAGGTGCATCCGAGCTTGGCCAGCATGGAGCCGCTGATCTCACCCGTGAACGCACCCGAGTCCTGAGCCGAGACATCCTGCGCGCCGTACGTGAGGAGGAGCTTGTCGCCCTCGATCAGCGTCTGGACGCTTCGGATGTCGGTGAACGGCGGGATAACCGTGACGTCCACTTTGTCGAAGTACTTCGCAGGCAAGGAGAAAGCGATCTTCTGCACCAGAGCGATGGCCTCGAGGTGGTTCAGATTCATCTTCCAGTTGCCGGCGATCAACGGCTTACGTGCCATGTCGGATCAGCCTTCCAGTACTGCGATGCCGGGCAGCTCTTTGCCCTCGAGGTACTCGAGGGAAGCGCCACCACCGGTGGAAATGTGCGAGAAGCCCTCGTCCGGGATACCGAGCTGACGAACGGCTGCTGCGGAGTCGCCGCCGCCGACGACGCTGAAGGCGCCCTTCTCGGTTGCCTCCACGATTGCCTCGGCGACACCGCGGGTGCCTGCCTCGAACTTCGGGAACTCGAACACGCCCATCGGGCCGTTCCAGAACACGGTCTTGGCGCCGGTCAGGATCGCGGCAAAGCGCTTGACCGACTCCGGTCCGATGTCCAGACCCATCCAGCCGTCGGGAATCTCGTCGAACGGAACGATCTTCGACTCGGCATCCGCCGAGAAGGAGTCCGCGACAACAACATCCTGAGGGATGTGGATGACGTCGGCGTACCGGTCGAGAAGATCCTTGCAGGTCCCGATCATGGACTCTTCGCACAGCGAATTGCCCACGGACACACCCTGAGCCGCGAGGAACGTGTAGAACATTCCGCCGCCGATCACCAGAGTGTCGACCTTCGGTGCCAGTGCCTCGATGACGGCCAGCTTGTCCGAGACCTTGGAGCCGCCGAGCACCACCGCGTACGGACGCGCTGCGTCCTGAGTGAGCTTGGCGAGCACCTCCACCTCGGCGCCGACCAGGTAACCCGCGTAGTGCGGGAGCAGCTTCGCGACGTCGAAGACCGACGCCTGCTTACGGTGAACAACACCGAATCCGTCGGAGACGAATGCGCCGTCGTCACCGACCAGCTCGACGAGAGCCTTGGCGAGCTTGACCCGCTCGGCTTCGTCCTTGCTGGTCTCGCGAGGGTCGAAACGGATGTTCTCGAGCATCAGGACGTCACCGTCGGTGAGTCCTTCGGAACGAGCCAGCGCGTCCTGTCCCACGACGTCACCGGCTAGCTGCACGTTGCGACCGAGGATTTCGGCCAACTTCGCAGCAACCGGTGC
Source organism: Rhodococcus sp. IEGM 1409 (assembly GCF_030056735.1). Taxonomy (GTDB): domain Bacteria; phylum Actinomycetota; class Actinomycetes; order Mycobacteriales; family Mycobacteriaceae; genus Rhodococcus_F. The sequence continues at coordinate 213,207 of NZ_JASHKN010000004.1, read as the reverse complement.
GAGGGAGAACTTGGGATCGGGCTGACCGTCGGGGCGCCCGAGGTGCGCGGTCACGATGACCTTCGCTCCACCCTCGGCAAGTGCCCGCAGGGTGGGAGCGGACGCGACGATGCGGCCCGGGTCCGTGATTTCTCCGCCATCCAACGGAACATTGAGGTCGGAACGCACCAGTACGGTGCGACCCTCGACCCCAGCGTCCAGCAGATCCTTCAGCGTCTGAACTGCCACTGTTATCGAAACTCCGCTCAGAGAGACTTGGCGACGAGGCCGATGAGGTCGGCGAGGCGGTTGGAGTAGCCCCACTCGTTGTCGTACCAGGAAACGATCTTGACCTGGTCGTCGATGACCTTCGTCAGACCCGAGTCGAAGATCGACGAGTGCGGGTCGGTGACGATGTCCGAGGAGACGATCGGTGCGTCGGTGTACTTCAGGATGCCCTTGAGTGGCCCTTCGGCAGCAGCCTTCATCGCGGCGTTGATCTCGTCGGCGGTAGCCGACTTCTTCAGGTTCGCGGTGAGGTCGGTGACCGAGCCCGTGGGGATCGGCACGCGCAGTGCGTAGCCGTCGAGCTTGCCGAGCAGCTGCGGGAGAACCAGGCCGATTGCCTTGGCTGCACCGGTGCCGGTGGGAACGATGTTGAGTGCGGCGGCGCGGGCGCGACGGAGGTCTGCGTGCGGAGCGTCCTGCAGGTTCTGATCCTGGGTGTACGCATGGATCGTGGTCATCAGACCCTTGACGATGCCGAACTCGTCGTCGAGAACCTTGGCGATGGGGCCGAGGCAGTTGGTGGTGCACGATGCGTTGGAGATGATGTTCTGGCTGCCGTCGTACTTGTCGTCGTTGACGCCCATGACGATGGTGATGTCTTCACCCTTGGCCGGAGCCGAGATGATGACCTTCTTGGCGCCGGCTTCGAGGTGTCCCTTGGCCTTTGCGGCGTCGGTGAAGATGCCGGTGGACTCGACGACGACGTCGACGCCAAGCTCGCCCCAGGGAAGTTCGTTCAACGGGCCGCGGTGTGCGAGGGCCTTGATGCGCTGATCGCCGACAACGATCGTGTCGTCACCGTCGAGCGACACGTCGTACGGCAAACGGCCGAGGATGGAGTCGTACTTCAGCAGGTGAGCGAGCGTCGCATTGTCAGTCAGGTCGTTGACTGCCACGATCTCGATATCGGTGGTTCCGAGCGCCTTCTGCGCATCCACCGCCCTGAAGAAGTTACGTCCGATACGGCCGAAACCGTTTACGCCAACCCGGACAGTCACAATTCGCTCCTTTGACCATGATTCTGGTGTGCAACTTGACCCACGCATACTCCGAATCCGTGTGTGCACGACGCGGACGTGGGGTTCATCGGTCGATGTGACTCATACCCTAATGCGCGTGGCCCGAACGTGCGCAGCCCACCCTGACGGAGGGCAGGTCATCCCTCTTCGAGTAGCTCCGCATTCACTGCGGATTCGGTGTCGGGTATGCCCGTTTCCTTTGCCTTGCGATCAGCCATGGACAGCAGGCGACGGATACGTCCGGCAACGGCGTCCTTGGTCATCGGCGGGTCCGCCAACTGGCCTAGTTCTTCGAGGGACGCCTGCCGATGCTCGACGCGCAGTGCGCCCGCCGCCGCGAGGTGGTCGGGCACGTCCTCGCCGAGGATCTCCAATGCACGCTCGACGCGTGCAGCAGCGGCGACGGCAGCGCGAGCCGAGCGTCGCAGGTTTGCGTCGTCGAAATTGGCGAGACGATTGGCGGTGGCGCGGACCTCACGTCGCATCCGTCGCTCCTCCCACACCAGACGCGTGTCCTGGGCTCCCATTCGGGTCAGGAGATCGCCGATGGCCTCGCCGTCGCGGATCACCACACGATCCGTTCCGCGCACCTCACGTGCCTTCGCCGAGATCCCGAGACGCCGCGCAGCTCCGACCAATGCCAGTGCGGCTTCCGGGCCCGGGCAGCTGACTTCGAGCGCCGACGAACGGCCGGGTTCGGTCAGGGAACCGTGCGCGAGGAACGCTCCGCGCCAAGCTGCTTCGGCGTCGCCGACACTTCCCCCGACCACCTGCGCAGGCAAGCCGCGAACCGGGCGGCCGCGAAGATCGAGTAGTCCCGTCTGGCGGGCGAGCGCCTCACCTTCCTTCGCCACGCGCACGATGTAGCGCGCGGACTTACGAAGTCCGCCGGCACTGAGTACGTGAACATCGGCACTGTAGGTGAACAGGTCGAATATCTCCCGGCGCAGACGTCGCGCCGTGGAACCCAGATCGACCTCCGCTTCGACGACCACCCGGCCGCCGACTATGTGGAGCCCACCGGCAAAGCGCAGCAACGCGGAGACCTCTGCCTTGCGGCAGCTGACCTGAGTCACCACTAACCGGCTCAGTTCGTCCTTGACCTCCGCTGTCATTGCCACGAAGCGTTCTCCCTCTGTTCTTCGGAATGCTGTTCTTGCCGTGAAGGTTGTGTCGAATCCCCTACTGCCGCACTGCTCGACAGTTCGGCCAACACGTCGGCCAGTTTTGCCGGATCGTGTACGTGCGCTGCGCCCGGTGAGGTGTCCGCGACATCCGCGTACCTCACTTCGGCCGAAAATTGATCCGCCGCACGCTGCAGATGTTCACGTTCACGCCCGGCAGGTACCGACGCCGAGTCGACCACGACGTAGTCGACTCGGAAATCGGGGACGTGTTGGGAGAGTACGTGCAGGTGACGCTCTGCGGAGAATCCGGCGGTCTCCCCCGGCTCGGGTGCGAGATTGAGCACCAGCACTTTTCGAGCCTTCGTCGACGAGAGTGATTCGACGAGCTCGGGTACCAGTACGTGCGGGATCACGCTCGAGAACCACGAACCCGGGCCGAGGACCACGAGATCGGCACGATCGATCGCGGTCACCGCGTCGGGGCACGCGGGAGGATTGGACGGGAGCAGTCTCACGCGCCGGACCTTGCCCGGCGTCGTCGCGACGGCGACCTGTCCACGAATGCAGCGGCTGACGCGGGGGTCCTCTTCGAGTCCTTGAACGTCAGCTTCGATCTCGAGCGCGATCGGCGACATCGGCAACACACGGCCACGGATTCGCAGCAGTCGCGCCATCTCGTCGAGCGCGACGACTGGATCGCCGAGTACCTCGGTGAGCCCGGCCAGGATGAGATTGCCCACCGAGTGCCCGGCGAGTGCGCCGACACCGCCGAAGCGATGCTGAATGGTCCGAGTCCAGTCGACTATCTCGGGTTCGTCCGATGCCAGAGCCGCGAGCGCCATCCGGAGGTCACCGGGCGGGATGACGCCTAGTTCGGCGCGCAGCCGGCCCGAGGATCCACCGTCGTCGGCGACCGTGACCACCGCGGTGACGTCGACCGTCAGACGTCTGACGGCTTGGAGGGTGGCGAACAATCCGTGCCCGCCGCCCAGAGCGACGATGGCCGGCCGCTCGAGTGCTTCCTGCGAGCGCTGTGTCGGTTCACTCATTCGCGCCCCAGATCCCTGTGCACGATGCTGACCGAGATGTCTTCCTCGGAACCCAAACGCCTCGCGAGAGCTTCGGACATGGCGACGCTGCGGTGCTTACCGCCGGTGCACCCGACCGCAATTGTCATGTAGCGCTTTCCTTCTCGTCGATATCCGGCGATCGTCAAATCCACCAGATGACGGTAGGTGTCGAGATAGTCTTCGGCACCCTCTCGGGACAACACGTAGTCGCGGACGTCGGCGTCTTGACCGGTGTGCGGACGAAGTTCGGGGATCCAGTGGGGATTGGGCAGGAATCGAACGTCACAGACGAGATCGGCATCCATCGGCAGGCCGTACTTGAATCCGAACGACTGAACCGTCACCTTCATCGTGCGGTTGGCATCGTTCCCGAACGCCGTTTCGATCTTCTGACGCAGCTGATGAGCCTTCAACGCCGACGTGTCGATGACCAGATCGGCGGCCGCCTTCACCACTGCCAACTGCCGACGCTCGGCTGCGATCCCTTCGGACAACGTGCCGTCGATGCCGTCGTTCTGCAAGGGATGGCTGCGGCGCACCTGCTCGAACCGCCGGATCAACACGTCGTCCGATGCTTCGAGGTAGAGCACCCGGGTATGGATCGGTTCCGCCTCGAGTTCGGTGAGGACCCAACCGAGGTCGCCGGTGAAGAGTCGACTCCGCACGTCGATCACGACGGCAAGACGATCGACCGGCGGATCGGAGGTCAAGCTCAGACCGACCATCCGGGAAATCAGCTCAGGTGGCAAATTGTCCGCGACATACCAGCCGAGGTCTTCGAGCACCTTGGCCGCGGTACTCAAACCTGCTCCGGACAATCCCGTCACCAGCAGGAAATCCATCGTTCGACTGTCTTTGGCGCTGTCGGTAGTCACTGTGCACTCGGCCCCGTCGTCGGCATGGACAATTCTCTCGACTCGGAGGCCTCGTCACCGCTACCGGATTCAGCGCTGGGCGCGTCAGCAGACGTAACAGACGATTCGGATTCCGTGTCCAGCTCATCATCCCCTACCGCGGCGGGCAGCGCGCGAGCTTCAGCACCCGCATCGGCCGCAGCCGAATCCGTTCCCAGTGCGGTCAGAACTGCTGTGGCGGTGGTCTCACCGATACCAGGAACCTGCATGATCTCCTCGACCGTTGCCGTTTTCAGCTTCGCCACGGAACCGAAGTGAGCCACCAGAGCGGTACGACGGGTTTCACCGAGCCCCTTGACCGAGTCCAGCGCCGAAGCCGTCATTCGCCTCGAGCGCTTGCTGCGATGGAACGTGATCGCGAAGCGGTGAGCTTCGTCGCGGATGCGCTGCAGTAGGTACAACGACTCGCTCGTTCGGGGAAGGATCACCGGATCTTCTTCCCCCGGTACCCATACCTCTTCGAGTCGCTTGGCCAACCCGACCACCGCGACGTCGGTCACCCCCAGCTCGTCGAGGACAGCAGCTGCCGCCGTGACCTGAGGGGCGCCGCCGTCCACGACGAACAGATTGGGTGGATAGGCGAAGCGCCGAGGCCGACCGGTGGCCGGGTCGATCGCCGCTTCGGGAGCGAGATCCCCGCCGTCCGCGTCCATGGTCGACGCCGAAGCCGCTAGAACGCCCAGGTCGCGGTTGTGGCGCAGGAACCGCCTGCGAGTGATCTCGGCGATACTCGCCACGTCGTCGGAATGGCCGTCGCCGGCAGCTTCCTTGATCGCGTAGTGCCGGTAGTCCGACTTGCGCGGGAGCCCGTCCTCGAACACGACCAGTGACGCCACGACGTCGGTTCCCTGGACGTGGCTGATGTCGATGCATTCGATTCGTAGCGGAGCCGAATCCAAGTCCAGCGCTTCCTGGATGCCCTGCAGCGCTGCAGATCGTGAAGTGAAATCCCCGGCGCGCTTGAGCTTGTGCTGCGCCAGAGCCTCTTTCGCGTTTCGCTGGACTGTTTCGGCGAGGTCCTTCTTGTCGCCGCGTTGCGGAACCCGCAGTTGCACTTGCGATCCCCGAAGCTCGCTCAACCACGCCTGGATCTCGGTCGCGTTTGCCGGCAGAACCGGTACGAGAACTTCCTTGGGAACGGCGCTGATCGCGGCCCCGGAGCCCGCTCCAGGGTCGAGGGCCGCCTGCTCACCATAGAACTGCGTGAGGAACTGTTCGACCAGAATCGGCAGGTCAGACTCGGCATCGAGCGCAGCCCAGTCGATGGCGTCGCCTGCCTTCTCCACGACCCATCCACGCTGACCGCGCACGCGTCCACCGCGCACGTGGAACACCTGAACGGCGGCCTCGAGATCATCGGTGGCAAAGGCGACGAGATCGGCGTCTGTGCCGTCACCGAGCACCACTGCCTGCTTTTCGAGTGCCTTCCGCAAGGCTCCGATGTCGTCACGCAGACGAGCTGCGGTCTCGAAGTCGAGGTCCTCGGAAGCCTGCTGCATGCGCTTTTCCAGGTCTTTGACCAGCTTGTCGGTGCGGCCGGCGAGGAAGTCGCAGAAATCTTCGACGATCTGTCGATGCTCCATGGCACTGACGCGGCCGACGCAGGGCGCCGAGCACTTGTCGATGTAGCCGAGAAGGCAAGGACGACCGATCTGGTTGTGCCGTTTGAAGACTCCGGACGAACACGTTCGTGCGGGAAACACTCGTAGCAGCAGATCGAGAGTTTCGCGGATCGCCCAGGCATGAGAGTAGGGACCGAAGTAGCGGACGCCCTTGCGCCGCGGACCGCGGTAGACGAACAACCGAGGGAACTCTTCGTTGAGCGTCACAGCAAGAACCGGATACGTCTTGTCGTCGCGGTACCGCACGTTGAACCGCGGATCGAATTCCTTGATCCAGTTGTACTCGAGCTGAAGCGCTTCGACTTCGGTGCTGACGACCGTCCACTCGACGCTGCCGGCGGTGGTCACCATCTGCCGCGTACGGGGATGAAGTGTCGTGACGTCCGCGAAGTACGAGTTCAAACGTGAACGGAGGCTTTTCGCCTTACCGACGTAAATGACCCGACCATGCGGATCGCGAAATTTGTAGACGCCCGGCGCGGCCGGAATGGTTCCGGTAGCGGGGCGGTAAGTCGAGGGATCCGGCACGGTTTCAGGTTAGTCGCCGCCACCGACCGACTCGGAAACGCGCAGGATGCGGGTACCGAACCGGCCGGAAGACGTCAGTTGCTCTTGTGCGCGACCGGTGCGTAGCGGTCGGCGAGTTCGCGGAACTTACCGACTGTGTCGACGGCGTACTCGCGGTCGTTGGACTGGATTGCCATCACTGCCATGTACTCGTCGTCGGGCAATTCGATACGCGCCCAGGCGGCGCCGTCGGGGAACGAGAGCCCCTCGAACAGATCCCAGTCGACGATCTTCTCGCCCAGGATGTTTCGTACGGCGATTCCCTGCTTGCCCACCTTGACCCGAGGCCGGGTCAACATCAGTACACCGAGAGCAAGAATGGTGCCGATGCCGGCCATCGCAAGTTGGTCCGCGGCGCGGAAGTACACGCCGGTGGACCCCTGGCGGAGCAAGAGCGCAAGTGTGACGTGAACGATCACCAGAAGGACAGCGACGCCGATCGCGTACCGCGTCGACTTACGCGGTGAGGCGATCAGTTCCCAGTTCTCGTTGTCGCCGGGTGTGCTCATCGAAACGAATCCTCGGTCCATGGTGCTCGGAGATGACGCAGGGTCACTGCGGTGTCCAGTGCGGCGGCGCAGGCCTGTGCGCCCTTGTCCTCGACGCTACCCGGCAGGCCCGAACGGTCAAGAGCCTGCTGCTCGGTGTCAGTCGTCAGGACACCGTTCCCCACGGGGGTGCTTTCGTCGAGCGAGACGCGGGTGAGGCCGGCGGTGACCGCGTCGCACACGTACTCGAAGTGCGGCGTACCACCGCGGATGACGACGCCGAGTGCAACGACGGCGTCGTGGGTGCGAGCCAACGCCTGCGCAACGACCGGCAATTCGATCGCACCGGCGACACGGACCAGTGTCACGTCCTTGATCTGTGCCTGCTCGGCGACGCGCTGTGCGCCGGCGATCAGTGCCTCGGAAATCGTCGCGTGCCACTGCCCGGCAACGATCGCCAGCTTCAGATCCTTGGCCTCGGCGATGGCGAGCTGCGGCTGACCTTCGCCGCTCACAGTGCGGTTCCGGGCTGTGCAGTGTTCTGGTTCGCCTCGTACTCGTCGAGTCCGATCAGATCGTGGCCCATCCGGTCGCGCTTGGTGCGCAGGTAGGTGAGGTTTTCGGCATTCGCGCGCAGCGGCATCGGAACGCGGTCGGTGATCTGCAGGCCGTACCCGTCCAGACCGACACGCTTGGCCGGGTTGTTGGTCAGCAGGCGCATCGACGAGATGCCCAGATCGACGAGGATCTGTGCACCGATGCCGTAGTCACGGGCGTCGGCCGGTAGTCCGAGTTCGAGATTGGCGTCGACGGTGTCGGAACCGGCGTCCTGGAGCTGGTAGGCCTGCAGCTTGTGCATCAGACCGATGCCACGACCCTCGTGTCCTCGCATGTACAGGACGACGCCGCGGCCTTCCTGAGCGACCATGTCCAGTGCGGCATCGAGCTGCGGGCCGCAATCGCACCGCAGCGAACCGAAGACGTCGCCGGTGAGGCACTCGGAGTGAACGCGGACGAGTACGTCGCTACCGTCAGCATCGGGACCCGCGATGTCGCCGCGCACCAGTGCAACGTGCTCGACCTCGTCGTAGATGCTCGTGTAGCCGACAGCGGTGAACTCACCGTGGCGGGTGGGGATCCGGGCTTCGGCGATACGCAGCACGTGCTTCTCGTGCTTGCGACGCCACGCGATGAGGTCGGCGATCGAGATCAGAGCGAGGTTGTGTTCGTCGGCGAAGACTCGCAACTCGTCGGTCTGAGCCATCGCGCCCTCGTCCTTCTGGCTGACGATTTCGCAGATGACGCCGGCGGGACGCAGGTCCGCCATGCGGGCGAGGTCGACTGCAGCTTCCGTGTGGCCCGGACGACGCAGTACTCCGCCTTCCTTGGCGCGGAGCGGCACGACGTGGCCGGGACGAGTGAAATCGTTGGCACCGGATTCGGGGTTGGCGAGCAAACGCATCGTCGCAGCGCGGTCCGATGCCGAGATGCCGGTACCGATTCCCTCACGGGCGTCGACGGTCACCGTGTACGCGGTGCCGTGCTTGTCCTGGTTGGTGGAGTACATCGGGGGCAGGCCCAACCGATCGCAATCGTCACCGTCGAGCGGCACGCACAGGTAACCGGAGGTGTAGCGAACCATGAACGCCACCAGTTCCGGGGTGGCCTTCTCGGCGGCGAAGATGAGATCGCCTTCGTTCTCACGATCCTCGTCGTCCACAACGACAACAGCTTTACCTGCAGCGATATCTGCTACTGCGCGCTCGATACTGTCGAACCTGGTCACGTGCTCGCACTCCAAAGTCTTGACTTTTCACATCATCGAATACAACGAGTGCATCCGACGGATGCACTCACAACCCTACGACCAATCGGACGGGTCCGATCAGCCTGGTCCTACCGACCGGCAGAGTGAAGCCGCTCGACGTACTTCGCGATCACGTCCACCTCGAGGTTCACCGGAGTACCGACCACCGCGGTACCGAGCGTCGTCAACTCCAACGTCGTGGGGATCAGCGAGATCTCGAAATACTCGAACCCACGGTCGCCGCCCAGCGCGGAGACCGTCAGCGAGACACCGTCGACGGTGATCGACCCCTTCTCCACGACGTAACGGGAAATGGAGTCCGGCAGTGCAATCCGCACTACCTCCCAGTTCTCGGAAGGCGAGCGGGAGATGACATGGCCCGTTCCGTCGACGTGCCCTTGAACCAGGTGGCCGCCGAGTCGGCTGTTCAGCGCGGCGGCACGCTCGAGGTTGACGCGAGAGCCGACGTCCAGCTTCGCCAGGCTCGAGCGGTTCAGCGTTTCCTGCATGACGTCTGCGGTGAACGAACCGTCTGCAAGCACGTCGACGACCGTCAGGCACACACCGTTGACCGCGATCGAATCACCGTGACCGGCGTCGGAGGTCACCAGTGGCCCGCGCACCGTGAACCGTGCAGCATCGACCAGTTCTTCCTTGGCGACAATTTCGCCGAGTTCTTCCACAATTCCTGTGAACACGCGCCCTACTCCTCGTTCCCCGGAGCAGAACTCTCCGGAACCAGACTCAACAAAATATCGGGGCCGATCGTTACCGCGGACTCCAAACGGAATCGGTGGGCGTCGGTAATGGTGTGCACTCCGGCATCGACCAGCGCGGAAGCGCCCGCGCCGAGCAGTATCGGCGCGATGTACGCCTCGATGACGTCGACATATCCGGCGGCGAGGAATGCTCCGGCCAGACGGGGACCACCCTCGAGCAGTACGTCTGTGTACTCCCCCAACGCCTCGATTACTTCATCGATGTTGTCGGTATTGAGCACCAGAGTCGGTGCGGTGTCATCGAGAACGCTTGCAGTCGAAGGTATTTCGCGCTTTCCGACGACGACGCGCACGGGCTGGTGCCCCGCGAGCTCACCCGTGGGCTGACGCGCCGTCAGCCACGGATCGTCGGCGAACACGGTGCCGGTGCCGACCACAATTGCATCGATCTGTGCCCGCTGCGCATGCACGCGCGCTCTCGCCTGCGGCCCGGTGATCCACTGACTCGTTCCGTCCTCGGCGGCGCTGCGTCCGTCCAGACTGGCTGCATACTTCCACGTGATGTGCGGGCGACCGGTGCGCTGTTTGTGCAGCCAGGATCGCAGAGGACCAGCTTCCACCTCGGGTGCTCGCAGTCCGGCCGTCACGCTGATGCCGGCTCGCATGAGCGTCGCTGCGCCGCCGGAGGCTTCCGGATTGGGATCACCGACTGCGTAGACAACCGCCGAGACTCCGGCGTCGATCAACGCCTGTGTGCAGGGGCCGGTTCGTCCCTGGTGATTGCACGGTTCCAGTGTCACCACTGCGGTACCGCCACGCGCTGCATCGCCGGCCTCGTCGAGCGCGACGACCTCCGCGTGCGGTCCGCCGGGCGGTTGCGTCATACCGACGCCCGCGATGGTGCCGTCGGCCGCCAGGATGACCGCACCGACGGGCGGGTTGGGGCTGGTGAATCCGCGCGCGGAATCAGCTGCGGCCAGCGCAATCTGCATCGCGGCGTCGAGATCAGCCGTCGATGCCTGTCCACCCTTTGCCATCGAGCGGCTCAGACCGACAGCGTCAGGTGCGGCGACGCCGAGGCAGCCTGCGCGCGGAGCTTGCGCACCGCCTCACCGGGATCACTCGCTCCGTACACAGCCGAACCGGCAACGAAGCAGTCGATCCCGGCCTCCGCGGCCTGCTCGATCGTGGAAGCGTTGATGCCGCCGTCGATTTCGACGAGCAGCGTCAGCTCACCCGAATCGACGAGCTTGCGAATTGCGCGTGCCTTGTCGAGCACCTGCGGCATGAAGGACTGGCCGCCGAATCCGGGTTCGACGCTCATGATCAAGAGGGTGTCGAAGTCCTTGAGAATTTCGAGGTAATCGTCGATCGGGGTTCCCGGCTTGACGCTCAGCCCGGCCTTGGCACCGGCGGCACGAATATCGCGGGCAACCGAACGCGGGTCGTCGGTGGCCTCGGCGTGGAACGTGACGTTGTACGCGCCGGCCTCGGCATACGGCGGTGCCCAGCGCTCCGGGTTCTCGATCATGAGGTGGCAGTCGAGCGGAATATCCGTCGCCTTCAGCAGACTCTCGACGACCGGCAGACCCAGCGTGAGATTGGGAACAAAATGCGCGTCCATCACGTCGACGTGAAGCCAGTCGGAGCCGGACACGGCAGTCGCTTCATCGGCGAGTCGAGCAAAATCTGCGGACAGAATGGACGGTGCAATCATCGGGGAAGCCACGATGCCGAGTTTAGCTGTGCTTCATTGCCGACCGTGCATGCACGTCAGTAGGGAACGGCCGCACCGTTGGACAGGCGCACACCGATCAGTTCTTCACGACACTGCGAAGCTTGCGCACCTTGGCCGGAGCCTTGATTCGCCACGCATCTTCGAGCATCTCCGCCAATTGCACCTCGTCGATCAGTTCGAGGTGCACGAGGATGGAGCCGTGACCGTGATAGTGATCGGTGGTGAAGAAGGGCGCCTCGCCACTGGCGAGCAGCGCTTCCTTCTCGTCCAGACCGCACATCAAAACCAAAGCGCCCTCCGCTTCGGTGCGGAGTCGCGCAAAAGTCTTGCCTGCCACCTTGAGTGCCGGGGTGTTGTACGAGGTCGACTCCTCCACGGAGGGAAGAGCCGAACCCAGTACTACAACCTGTTCCCACGTAACCATGTAGGCACCATACGACTACCGATGCCCAGAAGTCATCCGATCAGGCCAGCGGCTTGCGCAAAGCGGCCATGAACATCGCGTCCGTGCCGTGCCGGTGCGGCCACAGCTGAACAGAAGTCCCGTCTCCGACGTCCGGAACACCGGGCACCAATTCCTTGGTGTCGAGTTCCACGACGCCGTGACGTCGCACTGCGTCGGCGACGACTGCCAGCGTTTCCGACAGGTGCGGCGAGCACGTCGAGTAGAGCACCACCCCGCCGGGGCGTACCAGTTCGATTGCAGCGGCGAGCAATTCGCGCTGCAACTTCACGAGCGGCGCAACATCGGACGGCTGGCGACGCCAACGAGCTTCCGGGCGCCGACGCAGGGCGCCCAATCCGGTGCAGGGAGCGTCGACGAGGATGCGGTCGTATCCGGGTTCGAGTCCCGATTCGCGGCCGTCCGCCACGTGTACGTCCACGGGAAGCTCGCGAGTGGTCTTGCGGATCAGTTCGGCACGGTGTTCGACGGGCTCGACGGCGTCGAGGCGTCCGCCTTCGATACCGGCAAGAGCGCCGAGAAGCGCCGCCTTACCTCCTGGACCTGCGCAGAGGTCGAGCCAGCGGCCGGCGTCTTCACCTTCGAGAGGAGCAATGCTGAGGGCGCGGGCAACGAGCTGACTGCCCTCGTCCTGCACACCCGCCAAGCCTTGGCGGACCGCCTCGAGCTGTCCGGGGTCACCGCCGTCGAGATGCACGGCGTACGGCGAGTACGGCCCGATCTCGCCGCCGGTCACCAGCGCGAGCTCCTCGGCGGAGATCTCACCGGGGCGGGCGACGAGGTGCACGGCGGGGCGGGCGTCGTCGGCGATCAGGACGTCTTCGAGCTCTCCGGCTGCGGCGCCGAGCGAGTCCGAAAACACCTGCGCGATCCACAGAGGGTGAGCGTGCTCGAAGGCAAGTCGGCCGATCGGGTCCTTCGGGGCCAGCAGCTCGACCCACTCGTCCTGAGTGCGTTCGGAGACACGACGCAGGACTGCGTTGACGAATCCTGCTCGGCCCTGACCGTTTTCGGCGCGAACGAGGTCGACCGAGGTGGCAACAGCGGCGTGCGGGGCAACGCGGGTCCGTAACAGTTGATACGAGCCCAGACGGAGAACGTCGAGCAGGGTTCCGTCGATCTCCTCGATCGGCCGACCCGCTGCGTGCGCGATGACCGCGTCCAACAGACCTTGGGCGCGTGCGGCACCGTACGCGAGTTCGGTTGCCAGCGCGGCGTCGCGCGCGTCGAGCTTGCGATCGCGAAGCAGTCCGGGCAGTACCAGGTTGGCGTACGCGTCACGTTCACGGACCGCGCGCAGTACGTCGCGCGCGGCCAGGCGCGGCTGATCGAGCCCGGCGGTGGCCGGATCCGGTCGCTTGGCCTGCTTCGGCTTGGTGTTCTTTCCACCGGCTGCGTTCTTGGCTCCGGGACCCTGGGTCCGTCGTGCCGGTCGTCGTGATTCGGTCACTGTGCTCGTACCTCCGCGTCGAGTCGGGCACCGCGTGCCCAGTCCCCTGCCGACATCAATTTCTTGCCCGGGGGCTGAATCTGCCCGAGTCGTACCGCGGTGGTCGCGGTACCGATGTACAGACCATCCTTGCGTACCGAGATCTCACCGATTGCCAGGGTCTCGTCCGTGACGGTGACCGGCCCGACCTTGACCCGTAGGTCACCGATCATCGTCCACGCGCCGGGCGCGGGGGTGACGGCACGGATGTGACGGTCGATCGTGCGCGCGGGCAACTCCCACTTCACACGGGCAGCCTCCACCGTCACCTTGGGGGCGTACGAGACGCCGTCGGCCGACTGCGGAACCGCGTTGATCTCTCCGGCCTCGAGTCCGTCGAGTACCGATTCGAGTAGGGCAGCGCCGTTTTCCGCGAGACGTCCGAGCAGGTCGCCTGCCGTATCGGTGTCGCGAATCCGCTCGGTCATCACTCCGTACACCGGGCCGGTATCCATGCCGGCTTCCAAACGAAACGCGCTGGCTCCGGTCACCTCGTCACCGGCACTGATCGCGGCCTGAACCGGCGCGGCACCACGCCAGGCGGGGAGCAAGGAGAAATGCAAATTGACCCAACCGAATTTCGGGATGTCGAGTACGTTCTGCGGCAACAGGTTTCCGTAGGCGACGACGGGTGCGCAGTCCGGTTCGAGCCGTGCGAGTTCGGCCGCGAAGTCGGGATCGGACGCCTTGGTCGGCGTCAGCACCGGGATGCCGTGCTCGTCGGCGAGCAATCCGATCGGCGATCGGGTGACTTTTCGGCCTCGTCCGGCAACGGCGTCCGGACGCGTGACGACAGCGACCACTTCGTGGTTGGCCGACTCGATGAGCCGGCGCAAGGAGGGAACAGCCGGTTCCGGTGTCCCGGCGAACACGACGCGCATGTCAGCTCTCCCGTTTCGGTGGGCTCTTCGGACTCTGATCAGCCGATCGGCCTGTCGAACGCGGTGGACTGCAACTCACGAAAATGCTCCCGGACGTATCGGTGGATGGAACTGTCAGTCTAAGGACTGCACGAGCTACGACCTACCTCGCGCCACACCGAACCATTTTCTCAGCAATTTCTTTGATCAGAACCCTGCAGATTCACCGGTCGTCGGTATTGACTGTTTCTGTCGTCGCCACTCGGCGGAGGCTGATACGGGAAACACCGATCACACGGAGGAACTTAGATGGCAGGCATCGACAGTAAGTTCGACAAGGCCTACTCGGGAAAGTCCGTCGAAGAATTGGCGGACGCCCCGGTCGCGGCACTCAACGGTGTAAGCGATTCGGATGCAGAGCATTTGAAGGCAGCGTTCAACATCAAGACCGTCCGTGATCTGGGAACCAACAAGTTCTTCCTGTGGGCACAGGCCACTGCCAAGCTCGCCGAGTAAGGATCCCGACCGAAGTGATCTCGGTGCTCACGAATTTGCATCGATGACCACTCGAGGAATATCCGTGCCGAGCGGCACTGCACTGCACGATGCGTGCCGCTCGGCATCGGGATCCAGAACCGTCCGGATGACGTCGATCACGTAGGGGTCGTACGGCATGCGGAAATGACCGGTCAGGTTCGACGGGCACAGGTCCTGGAGAACGATGTTCTCCGCACCGGCGTCGCGCAGTGCGATGTTCGAGGACGGCTGGATCATCTCGTCGACAGTCGACCCGATTGTCGTGTAGCGCACACCGGGCACGGTGTCACCACCGTCGTTGAGCGCGTTCAACGTATCGGAACCTTGCATCTGCTCTCGGACAGCTCGCGAGAAGACTTCTTCGACGAAGTCTTCTCCACCGGGAATCGCGCGGACGATCGGGACCAACCCGAACATCACGCCGCCGTACGTCGGCGATGCCAATCCGACCCAATGATCGACGTACTGGTTCCCGCCCATCTTGTTGACGTAATACCGCGTCACCGTCGCGCCTTGCGAGTAGCCGATCACGTCGACCTTGTCCGCGCCGGTCGCAGTCAGCACCTGATCGACGAAGGAGCCGAACGCGGTGGCACTACCGACGATGTCTCCGACGCCGTACGTCTCGTGTGCGACGTCCCCGTCTTCTTCTTTGATCGCACCGCCGTAGTTGAGGGCGAATACGCAGTAGCCGTCCTCCGCCAGTGCGGGTGACAGAGCCGCCCAATCCGCGTACGCCTCGGTGTCGGTCCCGTGGGCGAGCACAACCGGCCGGGGATGCGCTGCGGAGGGCGCACATCCGAAATCGTTCGACCCGGCTGGGGCAGATCCGGGATGAGCATGCGCGAATGCAGTGGCAACCGAACGGGACACCTGGCCGGGGCCGATGTCGAGGGGAACGTCCATCGCGTCGGCACTCGAGGACGGGAGCGCCGGCGCGGCAGCCGATATCGCGGGCGGTGCTCCTATCAGCAGCGCCACTGCTACCGAAAATGTCAGTCCCACAGACCGTTTGACGCCAGACATTGTTCCTGCTCCTGCTCTGATACTACGAGGGAGCTGACCGTAACACCAGAAACTTCGGGGTGCATACCCTACCGAACAGTAGGTATCAGACGTCTCAATTGCCGCCTTTACCGGCATCGTCACCGGCAAGCACTCGGTACAGCGACTTGCGTGCCTCGACCAGCACGTCGGCTGCGGCCTTGACCTGCGCGGGCGTGCCTACAGCGGCCACTTGACCGGCCGCGCCCATCAGCTGTCCGATCAGTTCACGAAGGTCCTGCTCCGGCTCCCCCACACTGAGACGAACGTCGTCCCACGGCGCTCCGAGATCGGCGCGATGCTCCTCGACGTACGCAACACCTTCTTCGGTCAGCTTGGCAGTCTTGCGACCGGCGACCTTTTCGATGATCACCAGACCTTCGTCCTCGAGCTGGGACAGGGCAGGATAGATGGAGCCCGGACTCGGCTTCCAGACGCCGCCGCTGCGTTCGACGATCTGCTGAATCAATTCGTAGCCGTGCATCGGCTCTTCGGCGATCAACAACAGAATCGCAGCGCGCACATCTCCACGACGACCTCGTCCACCACGTCCTCGCCCGCGACCGAACTGAGCGCCCGGACCGAAACTGGGGCCGGGTCCGCCGTCGGGACCGAAACGCCCCCGTCGATGGCCTCTGCGTGGCATGTCGCCGAAGCCCGGACGCTCGTGCGGTCGACCACGATGCCCGCCGTCGTGATCGCGGGGAGCGTCGTCCGGCGCACCATCGTCCGTCGGCACCCACATCACAAGGGGCGGCCGCTGCTCACGTCCGAAAGCGCCGAAAAAGCCTCGACGGCCGAACATCCCCTCGTTCGGGAAACTTGCATCCATCGTCAAACCTCCATCACTATCGTTGATAGTTCGACGATATATCGTCATACTGGAGTGCGCAAGATTATCTGTACAAGCAAGTACGGACCTGCCAGCGCGACACTCAGCCGATGCGGCGGGGATCGATCTGAATGCGGACCGGACCCGATGACTTCCGCGCACTGCGCGCGGCTCGCGCATGTGCCAGAGCATCCGCAAGGCCGCGACCGTCCTTACGTGGAACGCGGACCAGCATTCGCTCCGGCGCGACACCACTCTCGTCCTCGCCGGAATAGGGAAGCCGCTCCCCCGCAGGCAATTCCACTGGGCCGAGCAGCACAGCACTGGCCGGCAGTTCAGCCGACTCCACCAACTCCGCGATCGCGGCGGATCCGCCGTCGATCGCTGCCATGTGCACGGCCGGAGGAAAGCCGACCTCGTCTCGCTCCTCGAATTGAGACTGTGCGTGCCCCACCGGGTCCCACCGGACCAATGCCTGCACCGTCGGGATACCCGAGTCCGCGACAACCACGACTTCACCGCCTTCGGACAGTGGAATCACCATGGCAGCAGCCGACATCCAGCGTCTGAGCGTTTCCTCGGCGGCGCGAAGATCCGGCCGGCCGAGCAACGCCCAACCGTCGAGCAGGAGCGCTGCGCCGTAGCCGCCGGTCATCACCGGCTCCGCACC
Source organism: Rhodococcus sp. IEGM 1409 (assembly GCF_030056735.1). Lineage (GTDB taxonomy): Bacteria > Actinomycetota > Actinomycetes > Mycobacteriales > Mycobacteriaceae > Rhodococcus_F. Next base: position 195,974 of record NZ_JASHKN010000004.1, on the reverse strand, counting down.
GACCGTCGAAACCACCAACGCGGGCCCGTGCGGCAGTTCCTTGACCACATCACCGCCCCCGGACAGTACGACTTTCACTCCGGGAAACGCGCGCCCGAGCTCTTCGGCAGTTCGGCCGGCACCGACCACCACCGCGCGCAAAGCTTTCGCGCCGCACGCGTGACATCGGTAGGCGGCATCGGCGACCCCGCACCAGCGGCACGCCGGCGTCCCAGCGCCGTCCGGGCCTGCCGCAGCGGGAAGCGCCAGTGGGCCGTTGCACCGACGGCACCGTGCCGGGGCACGGCACTTTCCGCAGGCCAAGGTCGGTACGTACCCCCGGCGCGGCACCTGCACCAGGACTCCGTTGCCCTCGCCCAGAGCGCGCCGGGCAGCCGCGAATGCAATGGCGGGTAACCGAGCCGCTCTTGCTCCGGGATCGCGGGCCAAGGCTTGATCACTGTCGGCCAGCGCCGTGATCTTGGGTGCGTGGGCCCGAACGACATCCCGCGTGGCGACCAGATCGTGCGCCCATCCCGAATCGACGAGGACCTGGGCTTCTGCAGTTCGTGAGAACCCACCGATCACGACAGCGCACCCGGCGACGTAGCCACGCAGGACGGCAACTTCACGGGCATGCGGATACGGCGACCGCGGCTCGGAGAGATTGTCGTCGCCGTCGTCCCAGACGACAACCAGACCGGTGTCGGGGGTCGGTGCAAAAACAGCGCTCCGAGTGCCGACGACGATCCGGGCGGTCCCGCGCAGTGCAGCGAGCCACCTTCGGTATCGCATGGCCGGCCCCAAGCCCGCGGACAGACCCACCACTGCATCCGCTCCGGAGAGTTCGACGCATGCGGCGACTACGCGGTCCAGGTCGCGTTGGTCGGGCACAACCAGGATCGCGGATTTCCCGCTTGCTGCTACGGCGCCGGCCAGTTCGGCCAGCCGCAACGGCCAGTTTTCGCCGGGCAACGCCTGCCAGACTGCACGTGGGCTTTTCGATTCACGAATCGCAGTCAGGAATGCGTCACCGAATCTGTAGAGATGCCAACCATGTTCGATCACTTCGGGAGCGGACGGCAGCTCGGCGGGCTCCCACAATTCGGCTTCGACCTTCGCGTGGCGCGGCGGTACCGCCAAGCGGAGAACATCGGCACGGGTTCCGGCGTAGCGTTCGGCCACGCGATCGACTACCTGCGCGATTTCGGCCGTCAGGACCCGCTCGGACGAGATGACGCGTTCGAGCCAGCCGAACTTCCCCTGGTGGTCACTGGTTGCCACGCGAGAGACGATGAAGCCGTCCACCAACCGACCAGCGAAGCGGATACGCACCCGGACTCCAGGCTGCGCATCCGCTTCGAGTTCACGAGGAACGAGGTAGTCGAATTCACGGTCGAGGTGAGCGAGCGGGAGCATCGGCAGCACCCGGGCGACCGGATCGACTTCTGCCGCTACTCTTTCCGCGCCCACCCGCGCCCCGTCTGTACGTCAGTGATCAGAGACCAGCTGCGCTACGCAGCTTGTCGGCACGATCAGTGCTCTCCCACGGAAGCTCGATGTCGGTGCGACCGAAGTGACCGTACGCCGCCGTCTGCGCGTAGATCGGGCGCAGCAGGTCGAGGTCGCGAATGATCGCTCCCGGACGCAGGTCGAAGATCTCGGTGATCGCCTTCTGGATCCGTGCCGGATCGGTCTTCTCGGTGCCGAAGGTTTCGACGAAGAGTCCGACCGGAGCTGCCTTGCCGATGGCGTAGGCGACCTGAACCTCGATGCGATCGGCCAGACCTGCGGCAACCGCATTCTTGGCTACCCAGCGCATGGCGTAGGCAGCGCTGCGGTCGACCTTCGACGGGTCCTTGCCGGAGAATGCGCCGCCGCCGTGACGAGCCATTCCGCCGTACGTGTCGACGATGATCTTGCGACCGGTCAAACCGGCGTCACCCATCGGGCCACCGAGGACGAACTTGCCCGTTGGGTTGACCAACAGGCGGACGTCGGAGGTGTCCAGGTCGGTGAGGTTCACGTCGGTCAGCACCGAATGGAGGACCTTCTCGCGAAGGTCCGGCGTCAGCAGGTTGTCGAGGTCGATGTCCGCTGCGTGCTGGGTGGAGATGACCACCGTGTCGAGCCGAACGGCCTTGTCGCCGTCGTACTCGATGGTGACCTGGGTCTTGCCGTCCGGGCGCAGGTACGGCAGCACGCCGGACTTGCGGACCTCGGTCAACCTGCGGGACAGACGATGCGCCAGCGCGATGGGCAGCGGCATCAGTTCCGGAGTGTCGGTGGTGGCGTAGCCGAACATCAGGCCCTGGTCGCCGGCACCCTGACGGTCGATCTCGTCGTCGCTGATTCCGTCGACGCGAGCCTCGTGCGAGTGATCGACACCCTGCGCGATCTCGGGCGACTGTGCGCCGATCGCGACGTTCACGCCGCACGAGTTTCCGTCGAAACCCTTCGCGGAGCTGTCGTAGCCGATTTCGAGGACCGTGTCGCGCACGATCTTCGGGATATCCGCGTACGCAGTGGTGGTGACCTCGCCGGCTACGTGAACCTGGCCGGTGGTGACCAGCGTTTCGACGGCCACGCGAGCGCGCGGGTCCTGGGTGAGCAGCGCGTCGAGGATCGAGTCGCTGATCGCGTCACAGATCTTGTCCGGGTGCCCCTCGGTGACGGACTCGCTGGTGAATAGCCGACTGCCGGACTTGCTCACAGATCTCCCTCTCGACGACTGAGTTCTTGACTACAGCTTATTGAAGTATCCGAATCACCGTTCGGTGACCGTTTTGTCATGCTTTGTTAGCTGGGGGCTGAGCCGACGATAACGGTTGGACCGCCTGCGCAACACCCTTGCACTCACCCGATTATCGTGGGGTAACTCTCACCACTGGGCGCGTGTCGCTACTCGGGGAAGAGCTTGACCAGGGCGTCGAGCACTCGGCTGGCCATCAGGGCCTTGGATCCGTGCTCGAGCGCGGACTCCGAGCCATCCGAACCGAGCAGCCAGCCGTCGTTGTGATCGACCTCGAACGCCTTGCCCTCGCCGACCGCGTTGACAACGAGGAGGTCGCAGCCTTTGCGGGCAAGCTTGGAGCGGGCGTAACTGAGAACGTCACCGTGTGCGTCGCCGGTCTCGGCGGCGAATCCGACGATGACCGTTCGAGCATCCAGATCGCCGTCATGACGCGATTCCACGAGACCGGCAAGTATGTCGGTATTCCGAGTGAGGCTGATCGAGTCGGGTTCGTTGGCGCCCTTCTTGATCTTGCTGCCTTCGACGGTGGTGGGACGGAAGTCCGCGACAGCCGCGGCCATGACGACTCCGTCGTGTCCCGGTGCGTGCTTCTCCACTGCCAGTCGGAGATCTTCGGCCGTCTTGATGTGCACGACGTCGACGGCGGCGGGGTCGGCGAGATCGGCCGTGTAGCCGGCGATCAGCGTGACGTGCGCGCCGCGTTGTGCGGCCAGACGGGCGAGTGCGTACCCCTGTTTACCCGAACTGCGATTACCAAGAAAACGCACGGGATCAAGAGGCTCGCGAGTACCGCCGGCGGTCACCAGAATGCGGCGACCTTCCAGGTCTCGCGGCAATGCATCCGAACGCTCGAGGAGCAACGACGCCAGACCGACGATCTCGTCGGGCTCGGGAAGTCGCCCCGCTCCGGTGTCTTTACCGGTCAAACGCCCGGAGGCAGGTTCGATCACGTGGACGCCGCGCGAGCGAAGTGTCGCCACGTTGGACACTGTTGCGGGGTGTTCCCACATCTCGGTGTGCATGGCGGGGGCGAAGACGACCGGACAGCGAGCGGTCAACAAAGTGGCCGTCAACAGGTCGTCTGCGCGGCCCATGACGGCTCGCGCCATCAGATCAGCTGTTGCCGGCGCGATGACAACGAGGTCGGCTTCCTGCCCGAGACGGACATGCGGAACCTGCGGGACGTCGTTGAAGACGCCGGTGTGAACCGGGTTACCGGAGAGCGCTTCGAACGTGGCGCGGCCGACGAACTCCAAAGCGGATTCCGTCGGGATCACGCGAACGTGATGACCACTCTCGGTGAAACTGCGGATGATCGAGCACGCTTTGTACGCGGCGATACCCCCACCGACACCGACGACAATGCGCTTACGTATCGATGTGGGTGCGTCGGACACTCCCCCGACACCCGAACGAGGTTCGGGTGCGGCAGACGTGGTGCTCACTCGCCTTCGGTGTGCTCGAGGAGATCAGCGTGGATTTCACGCAACGCGATGGACAGCGGCTTTTCCTGCAGACCGGGCTCGACCAAAGGTCCGACGTATTCGAGGATGCCGTCACCGAGCTGGTTGTAGTAGTCGTTGATCTGGCGCGCACGCTTGGCCGAGTAGATGACCAGGGCGTACTTGGAAGAGGTGCGTTCGAGCAACTCGTCGATCGGCGGGTTGGTGATGCCGAGCGGGGTGTCGTAGGCAGGCAGAGCGCCCTGACCTGCTGCGGACGCGGCTGAAGTGCTGCTCACTCTTGTGTCTCCTGAATTAGATCTTCATTGAAGAACTAGATTTATCGATCCGGATATCTGAGAAACGGGGCGGAAATCGGTTCCCGAAGGATGCGGAATCAGTTCCCGACCAACAAGGATACCAACTCATCGCAAGCATGGCTTACATCCTCGTTCACGATGACCGTGTCGAACTCGTCCTGTGCAGCCAATTCCACTCGAGCCGTCTCGAGTCGGCGTGCCACGACGTCTTCCGTTTCGGTGCCCCGTCCAGTCAGCCGTTGCACAAGAACGTCCCAACTCGGTGGCGCCATGAACACCAACAAAGCTTCGGGCATCGCCTTCCGGACAGCTCGTGCTCCGGCGAGATCGACCTCGACGAGAACGGGCTTTCCAGCTTGGAGTGCTTCTTCGATCGGAGCTGCGGGTGTGCCGGAGCGCTGCAGGCCGCCGTGGATTTCCGCCCATTCGAGAAGTTCACCGGAGTCGATCATCCGTTGAAATTCTTCGCGGGAGGTAAATCGGTAGTCCTTGCCGTCCACTTCACCTGGACGGGGATCGCGAGTGGTCGCCGAAACACTGAAAACGAGTTCAGGCAACCGAGTTCTCAGCTCGCGAACGACGCTCGACTTACCGACAGCCGAAGGGCCGGCCAGTACAACCAGCCGACCCCTCCGCACTGCAGTCTTGCTCTCTGACACTGTTGCGTCAGCAATCATCACTTGTCGGCTCAGGCCTCGAAGTCGAACTTGGTGAGCAGAGCCTTGCGCTGCCGATCACCGAGGCCACGAAGGCGACGGGTCGGTGCAATCTCCAGCTCGGTCATGATCTCCTGAGCCTTGACCTTGCCCACCTTGGGCAGTGCCTCGAGCAGTGCCGAAACCTTCATCTTGCCCAAGATTTCGTTGTCTTCGGCGTCCTTGAGGACCTGCTTGAGGTCGGTGCCGCCACGCTTCAGGCGCTCCTTGAGCTCAGCCCTGGCCTTGCGGGCAGCAGCTGCCTTCTCCAAAGCAGCAGCGCGCTGCTCATCAGTCAACTGGGGAAGGGCCACGGTTCCTCCGTCTCGTCGTGTACAAATTTTGTCTATTCCGCTGATAACCAGCAGCGATAGCGACCGTACTCACGCCTGGCGTGAATTGCTAACCCACCCCCCGCGGTCCGATGCAGATCGCGGTGGGTTATGCGCGTCGAATCGATGTCACGGATCGTCGCTGTTTTCGGCAGGATCGAGACGGATTCGGCGCAACATGAACGTGCGTACAGTACCGAAATAGACTGTAACACAAAGCATTTCGATACAAACAGCACGACAGCCCGGTGGGTGTGTGCGAAATCGTTACCTGCGGGAATGAACGTGGTCGCTGACACATTCAAAATTTTCGAGCATTTTCGACGCCCATGCGCGTGTCGCGGCCTGTTTTCAGGTCGGCAGCGACGATTTCGGATCGTCGGCGTCGACCGTCTCGGGTTCGGTGCGGCTCACGCCGGAGGCAGCCAGAGCGGAAACCACCGCGAGGCTCGCCCAGAGCAACGAATTCTCCAGAACGAAGCCGAAGACCGGGATATCCATGTCCGCGCCGACGCGAGGAAGCCGAAACAGCACGACGGCAGCGGTGAGGGCGATTGCGATCCAGGACCACACGGGTACCGATCGAGGGCCCTCCCCCATGCCCGACTTGATCGGCACGAGTAGCACGCCCACCGCAGGCACCAACCACACGAAATGGTGGGTCCAGGCAATAGGAGTCACGATCGCCGCCAGCAGAGCCACCACCGTGAAACCGGCAAGATCACCCCGCAGGCGCTGAGCACGCCGCGTTGCGACAATTCCGAGGACACCCAACACTGCACAGGCGAAGAGCCATGCGGGACCCACCAGGCCCTCGGGAAGTAGCCGCAAGGCCATTCCACGCACGGACTGGTTGCCGAACACGGACGGGTCACCGACCGCGACGCGCCCCGAGAGTGAGGCGATGTCACCGAAGTAGTCGATCGTCTGGCGCGGGAGAACGGCAAAGCCGAGCGCCGTGGCGCCGAGGAAGCCGGCGAGGCCGCCCGCAACTGCTTTCCAACGCCCGGTGATCACGTAGTAACCGATGTAGACGAGCGGCACCAGTTTGACCGCCCCGGCGATCCCCACCAGCACACCCTCGGGAATCCACCGGGGTCGAGCCAGCACGTCGATCAGGCACAGGAGTGTCAGGAACAACCCGACCTGCCCGTACCCGAGGTGATCGGAGATCGGCGATGCCGCCGTCCACAGGACCAGGAAACCCACGTAGACCACGACGGGCCGCCTACGTGTGAACGGGACTTCGCGATAGCTGAGCACGATGATCGCGGCCAGCATCAGGAGGCTGACAAAACTCCATCCCCACTGGACCGCACCCCAGGAGCCCAAGGCGACCGGAACGGCGACGAGCGCAGCGAAGGGCGGATAAGTGAACGGCAATCTCGCGTTGAACGACCCGTCGTACAGGTTCGAGCCGTCGAGGACGGCTTGACCCGCCGTCCGGTACACGGCGAGATCGTCGCCGTGTACGCCGGTGACGGATTGGAACCCGGTGGCCAGCAGCGCACACGCCGCGATGAGAAGTCCGATCCGCCACCAACGATTCACCGACGGACGGTACCACCGGGTTCCACCGCTCGAACGAGCCTCGAGGTCACTCACGGATCAGTTCGCCAATGCGGCTTCGATCTCGTCTCGGTCACGCATTGCTGCCTCCCGAAGTGCCGAAACCGAAGGACCGTGCTCGAGCACACCACGGGAAGTGTTCGGCAGCAGGAGTTCGGTAGAGCCGGCGAAGATGTCTGCGAGATCCGCTGCCGTCGCGCCCTGCGCGCCGAGCCCCGGAGCGAGAATCGGGCCGCTGAACTGGGACAGGTCCAGACCGTGGTCGCGAGTTGCACCGACCACCAGTCCGACGGTGTCGCGGCCGTCGGCGTTGGCGTCGACTGCAGCGTTCACGATCGACTGAGCCACACTCACACCGTCGGCCGTCGACTGTTGAAGTACGCCACCCTCTGGATTGGAGGTTCGTGCCAGCACGAAGATCCCGCGTGCGTTCTGCCTTGCCAGTTCGAGAGTCGGAGCCAGCGCCCCGAACCCCAGGTACGGCGAAACGGTGACCGAGTCGGAGGCCAACGGCGAATCACCCAACCAGGCTTGCGCGTACGCGTCCATGGTCGACCCGATGTCACCACGCTTTGCGTCCGCGACGACAAGCGTTCCCGCATCGCGAAGGACCGAGATGGTCCGCTCCAAGACGGCGAAGCCGGCGCTGCCGTACGCCTCGAAGAACGCAACCTGAGGTTTGACGAGCCCCACCTCACCGGTGAACGCCTCGACGCAGATCTCGGCGAAAGTCTCGAGGCCTTCGGCCGTACGTGGCAGTCCCCACGCGTCGAGAAGTGCGGGATGCGGGTCGATACCGACGCACAGCCGCCCCCGGTCCGCGATCGCGGACCGGAGACGATGCCCCCAACTGTGACTCACGACTGCTGTGCCGGCGGACGAAGACCTGCATGCAGTTCCTGCAGGGAGTGAACTCCGATGTCGCCGCGGATGGCCGCTTCGATGCCCTGCACGGCGGCCGAGGCACCCTGCACCGTCGTTATACACGGGATGTTCGACGCAACTGCTGCGCTTCGGATCTCGTAGCCGTCGACGCGCGGGCCGTTGTTGCCGTACGGCGTGTTGATGACCATGGCGACCTCACCGCTGCGGATCTGATCGACGATGGTCTCGGCACCGGCCGGAACATCTTCACCCGACTGCTTGTAGACCTGCTTGCACTCGATACCGTTGCGCCGCAACACATCCGCGGTCCCCTCGGTAGCGAGGATGGTGAATCCGAGATCTGCCAGGCGCTTGACCGGGAAAATCAGCGAACGCTTGTCCTTGTTGGCGACCGAGACGAACACCGCGCCCGTGGTGGGCAATGACCCGTAGGCAGCGGTCTGCGACTTGGCAAAAGCCGTACCGAAGTCGAAGTCGATTCCCATGACCTCACCGGTGGACTTCATCTCCGGGCTGAGCAAGGTATCCACACCGGTACCGTCGGCGCGGCGGAAGCGGTTGAACGGCAACACAGCTTCCTTGACCGCGATCGGTGCGCCGGCCGGGGTGTTTCCACCGTCGCCGGTCGCCGGCAGGATGCCGCTTGCGCGCAGATCGGCGATGGATTCGCCGAGCATGACGCGGGCGCATGCCTTGGCGAGCTGGACGGCCGTCGCCTTGGACACGAACGGGACGGTGCGGCTGGCGCGGGGGTTCGCCTCCAGCACGTAGAGGATGTCGTCCTTGAGGGCGTACTGGACGTTGAGCAGACCCTTGACGCCGATGCCCTTTGCGAGAGCCTCGGTGGAACGGCGGACGTTTTCGAGATCCGCACGGCCCAGGGTGATGGGCGGGAGCGCACACGCCGAGTCACCGGAGTGAATGCCGGCTTCCTCGATGTGCTCCATGACGCCGCCGAGGTACACCTCGGTGCCGTCGCACAGAGCGTCGACGTCGATCTCGACTGCGTCTTCGAGGAAGCGGTCGACCAGGACCGGACGGTCGTCGGAGATCTCCGTGGCGCGCGAGATGTAGTCGGCGAGGGAAGCCTCGTCGTACACGATCTCCATGCCGCGCCCACCGAGCACGTACGACGGACGCACCAGCACCGGGTAGCCGATACCGGCTGCGATCTCGCGGGCGCCGTCGAACGTGGTGGCGGTGCCGAACTTCGGTGCGGGCAGACCGGCTTCGGTCAGCACGCGGCCGAATTCGCCGCGGTCCTCGGCCAGGTCGATGGCTGCGGGGCTGGTTCCCACGATGGGGACACCGGCAGCTTCGAGACGCTTTGCCAATCCGAGCGGGGTCTGGCCGCCGAGCTGGACGATGACGCCGGCAACGGTGCCCGACTGCGCCTCCGCGCGGTAGACCTCGAAGACGTCCTCGAACGTGAGCGGCTCGAAGTACAGGCGGTCAGCGGTGTCGTAGTCCGTCGAGACGGTCTCGGGGTTGCAGTTGACCATGACGGTCTCGTACCCGGCTTCGGACAGCGTCTGCGCCGCGTGGACACACGAGTAGTCGAACTCGATGCCCTGACCGATGCGGTTGGGGCCGGATCCGAGGATCAGAACCTTGGGTCGCTCGGTCTGCGGAGCAACTTCGGACTCGGCGTTGGGGTCGAGCTCGTAGGTCGAGTAGTGGTACGGCGTCTTGGCCTCGAACTCTGCGGCGCAGGTGTCGACGGTCTTGTAGACGGGGCGGACACCGAGCTGATCGCGCAGAGCGCGAACTGCGTCCTCACCTGCGTGCGTGTCACCACCGAGTTCGGGGCGTAGAGCCGCGATCTGGCGGTCCGAGATGCCGTGGTACTTGGCCTGACGGAGGGCAGCCTCGCCGAAAGCCTCTGCAGCGCGCAGCTTTTCACCGAGCTCGTGAATCTGCTGGAACTGGTCGAGGAACCACGGATCGATCTTGGTGGCGTCGAAGAGCTGCTCGACAGTTGCGCCGAGAGCGAATGCCTTCTCGATGCCGTACATGCGGCCGTCCTGCGGAACGCTCAGGTCTGCCAGTAGTGCGTCCAGGCTCTCCGCCTCGACGTCGGCGCCGGTCCAGTAACCCGCACGCTTGGTCTCGAGCGAGCGCATGACCTTGCCGAATGCCTCGGTGAAGTTGCGGCCGATGCTCATGGCCTCGCCCACCGACTTCATCGTGGTGGTCAGTGTTCCGTCGGCACCCGGGAACTTCTCGAAAGCGAACCGCGGAGCCTTGACGACGACGTAGTCGAGTGTCGGCTCGAAGCAGGCTGGGGTTTCCTTGGTGATGTCGTTGACGATCTCGTCGAGCGTGTAGCCGATGGCCAGCTTGGCGGCCATCTTCGCGATCGGGTAGCCGGTCGCCTTCGATGCCAGAGCAGACGAGCGGGAAACGCGCGGGTTCATCTCGATGACAACCAGGCGGCCGTCGGCCGGGTCCATCGCGAACTGGATGTTGCAGCCGCCGGTGTCGACGCCCACCTCACGCAGAATGTCGATGGAGAGGTCGCGCATCGCCTGGTACTCGCGGTCGGTCAGCGTCATCGCCGGGGCGACCGTCACGCTGTCTCCGGTGTGGACACCGACGGGGTCGACGTTCTCGATGGAGCAGACGATCACGACGTTGTCGCGACTGTCACGCATGAGTTCGAGTTCGTATTCCTTCCAACCGAGGATGGATTCCTCGATGAGGACGTTCGCCGTCGGCGACGCGGCCAGACCGCCACCGGCGATCCGATTGAGATCGTCGACGTCGTACGCCATGCCGGAACCGAGGCCACCCATGGTGAAGGACGGGCGCACGACAACCGGGTAACCGAGTTCGGCGACCGTGGCGTGTACTTCGTCCATCGTGTAGCAGACGGCGGACTTCGCGGATTCGCCACCGACCTTGGCAACGATGTCCTTGAACTTCTGGCGATCCTCGCCGCGCTGGATGGCGTCGAAGTCGGCGCCGATGAGTTCGACGTCGTACTTCTCCAGGATGCCCTGCTCGTGCAGCGCTACTGCGGCATTGAGCGCAGTCTGACCGCCGAGCGTCGCGAGGACGGCGTCGATCTTGTTGCCCTGCAACGCTTCCTTGGCGATGACCTTCTCGAGGAACTCAGCCGTGATCGGCTCGACGTACGTGGCGTCGGCGAACTCGGGGTCCGTCATGATGGTGGCGGGATTGGAATTGACCAGGCTGACGCGCAGGCCCTCCTCCTGGAGGACGCGGCAAGCCTGGGTGCCCGAGTAGTCGAACTCGCAGGCCTGACCGATGACGATCGGACCGGAGCCGATTACCAGGATGTGCTTGAGATCTGTACGGCGTGGCATTAGTTCTTGACTCCGGTTTCTTTCCGTGCGGAGAGCAGGCTGGTGAAGCGGTCGAAGAGATACGCAGCGTCGTGCGGGCCGGCTGCCGCCTCCGGGTGGTACTGCACCGAGAAGGCCGAATCGTCCAGCAGGCGAACACCTTCGACGGCTCCGTCGTTTGCGCAGGTGTGGCTGACCACGGCGCGACCGAACGGGGTGTCGAATTCCTGACCGGCTTCGCCTTCGAGTGCGAAGCCGTGGTTCTGCGCGGTGATCGCGATGCGACCCGTCTGATGCTCGATCACCGGGATGTTGATGCCGCGGTGGCCGAACTTCATCTTGTACGTGCTCAGGCCGAGGGCGCGGCCCAGGATCTGGTTGCCGAAGCAGATACCGAACAGTGGCAAGCCCTGTCCGATGACCTCTTTGGTGAGGTGGACGGCGCCGTCGGCGGTGGCCGGGTCACCGGGGCCGTTGGAGAGGAACACACCGTCGGCCTTGAGATCGAGGATCTGTTCGAGCGACGCGTTGGACGGCAGCACGTGGACGCGGATGCCACGCTCGGCGAACATGCGCGGTGTGTTGGTCTTGATGCCGAGGTCGATGGCGGCCACCGTGTACAGCGCCTCGCCGCCCTTCGGCTCGACGACGTAGCCGCTGGTGGTGCTGACCTCACCGGCAAGATCGGCGCCGAGCATGGTCGGCTGATCCTGAACTCGTCGGACCAGTTCGTCGGCGGCGGCGATTGCCTCACCCGAAAAGACACCGGCCTTCATCGAGCCGCGGGTGCGCAGGTGGCGAACCAGGGCGCGGGTGTCGATCCCGGCGATTCCGACGATGCCCTGCTCTTCCAGCTTGGCCTGCAGCGAGCCCGTGGCACGCCAACTCGAGGTAACCCGAGAAGGATCGCGGACCACGTAGCCGGCGACCCAGATCTTTGCGCCGGCGCGCTCACCGGTCGGTCCGACCGACTCGTCGTCTTCGTCGTTCCAGCCGGTGTTGCCGATCTGCGGCGCTGTGGAGACCACGATCTGGCGGTGGTAGCTGGGATCGGTGAGCGTTTCCTGGTAGCCGGTCATGCCGGTGCTGAACACCGCTTCGCCCAGGGTCTGTCCAACCGCACCGAAGGTGGTTCCGCGGAACACCCGTCCGTCTTCGAGGACCAGTACTGCGGGGCTGTTGTCAAAGCCGCTCATGCGTTCTTTCCGTTCTGCTCGATGTCGCCAGAGCTTGCGTCTTCATTGTCATTCGTCTTGTTCGAAGCAGTCTTGTTCGAAGCAGTTACCGGCTTGACCCAGTCCGGATAAACCGTCTTGTCGTCGCCGCGCACGCCCGTGTCGATCTCGGTTCCACTCGGCAATTCCCAGCGGATCACCAGGACGCCGTCCTTGCTCATGACCTTGCCGGCGAGACCGTTCTCCGTGCGGATCGCGCGGATCGACTTCTCGGGGATCCAGATCGCCGACGCACCGTCACGCTCGACGAGAATTCCGCCGCTGTAGCGGCTGATCTCGCAGGTGGCACGAAACCCGAGGTCGCCGACGGCGATACGGTCCTGCCAGCTGGGCGCAATGGTGCTGCCGACGTACAGGCCGGTGGTCGGCAGGACGAGCAGTTCACCCAGAGTTGCCGGTACCGTCGGCAACTCGCCGATCTTGTCTTTCTGGCGTCGAGCGCGTCCACGCCAGCCGACGTACATCAGGCCGATCATCGCGACCCAGAAGATCGCCAGACCGATGATCCACAGTGCTCTGTCCATGACGCGCTACTCCTCGCTACTCCGCAGCCGCACATTCCCGTCGTGTGCGGTGATGCGGCCACGTAACAGTGTGGTCGTGACCCGAGCGGGCAATGTCATCGACTCGTACGGAGTGTTATGCGCGACACTCGCCAGATCGGGGCCGTGGACCGTCCACTCGGTCGAAGGATCGACCAATGTCAGGTTGGCGGGCTCCCCCACCTCGATGGGGCGGCCCTGATCATCGAGGCCGACAATTGCCGCGGGGCGCTCACTCATGACCCGGGCGACACCGCGCCAGTCCAGCAGGCCAGGCTGGACCATCGTCTCGACGATGATCGAGAGCGCTGTCTCGAGGCCGAGCATTCCGGGGCGAGCAGCCGCGAATTCGCAGCACTTGTCCTGCTCGGCGTGCGGAGCATGGTCGGTCGCGACACAGTCGATGATGCCCTCGGCCAGTCCCTTGCGCAGGGCAGCAACATCGCTGGCCTCACGCAAAGGCGGGTTGACCTTGTTGATCGCGTCGTACGTCTCGAGACGTGAATCGTCGAGGAGCAGGTGATGTGGCGTGACCTCGGCGGTGATCGAAATCCCTTGGCTGCGAGCCCACTTCACGAGTTCGACGGTTCCGGCGGTGGATGCGTGGCAGATGTGAACGCGGGCACCGGCGTCACGCGCGAGCAGCGCGTCGCGTGCCACGATCGATTCTTCGGCTGCTCGCGGCCACCCGGCCAGGCCGAGGCGTGCGGCGGTGGGACCCTCGTGCGCAACCGCACCGACCGTCAGGCGCGGCTCTTCGGCGTGCTGCGCGATCAGAACGCCCAGCGAGCTGGAGTATTCGAGCGCGCGACGCATGATCAGTGGGTCGTAGACGCAGTGGCCGTCGTCGGAGAACATCTTGACCTTGCCGACGCCGGCCGCCATGGTGGCCATCTCGGCGAGTTGTTTGCCTTCCAGGCCCGCTGTGACTGCGCCGACGGGATGGACGTCGACGAGGCCGACTTCCTGCCCACGTCGCCACACATGATCGGTGATGACTACCGAATCGGCGACAGGGCTCGTGTTGGCCATCGCGAAGACTGCGGTGTATCCACCCAGAGCGGCTGCCGAGCTGCCGGTTTCGATGGTCTCGGTATCCTCGCGACCGGGCTCACGCAGATGTGTGTGCAGGTCCACGAAGCCAGGAAGCAGAATCTGCCCGCCGGCGTCGATCACCTCGGACGCCGTGGCCGGATCGAGGTTCACGCCGATCTCGAGGATGGTGCCCTCGCCGACGAGTACGTCGGTGGGCTCCCCTTCCCCGTAGATCAGGACTCCGCGGAGCAGGACACTCACGGGTGATTCTCCGTTCTCGTTTCTCGTCACAGCGCACCGTCCTCTGACCCGACCAGAAGTCGGAACAAGACAGCCATGCGCATGTGCACACCGTTGGTAACCTGTTGCAGTACAGCAGTTTTCGAGGAATCGGCGACGGCGGATGCGATCTCCATGCCGCGCAGCATCGGACCGGGGTGCAAAACCACCGCGTGATCGGCCAGCATCGCCAGTCGCTTCTCGGACAGGCCGTAGTTGATCGAGTACTCGCGCTGCGACGGAAAGAAGCCGCCATTCATGCGCTCGGCCTGAACACGGAGCATCAGCACCGCATCGAGGCCGGGCAGTTCGGCGTCGAGTGAATGCGAGACCGTGACCGGCCACGTGTGCGCACCGACAGGCAGCAGTGTCGGAGGCGCCACCAGGACGACCTCGGCGCCGAGCATCGAGAGCAGCAGCGCATTGGAGCGAGCGACGCGACTGTGCAGAATGTCGCCGACGATGGCGATCCGCTTACCCTCGATGTCGCCGAGACGCTGGCGGAGGGTCAGAGCGTCGAGAAGCGCCTGGGTGGGATGCTCGTGCGTGCCGTCACCTGCGTTGATGACTGCCGGGCCACCGTCGTCGGCCGCTCCGGTCCACTTGGCGATCTGATGGGCTGCACCCGAAGCCGGGTGTCGCACGATGAGTGCGTCGGCACCTGCCGCGCGCAAGGTCATCGCCGTATCGCGTAGGGATTCGCCCTTGGACACCGAGGAACTGGACGCGCTGACGTTGATGACGTCGGCACTCATCCACTTGCCTGCCACCTCGAAAGACACCCGGGTGCGCGTCGAGTTCTCGAAGAACACCGTCATTACCGTGCGTCCGCGCAGCGTCGGGAGTTTGCGCACCTCGCGTCCCAGAAGCGCCTGCTCGAACCGTTCTGCCTCGTCGAGAAGTTCTACCGCGGACTCACGATTGAGGTCCGCGATGGAAAGAAGGTGCTTCACGCGCTCTTACCTCCGGAGATGACTACCGCTTCCCTGCCGTCGTGCTCCTGGAGGAGAACCTTGACGTCCTCTGACCGCGCGGTCGGGACGTTCTTGCCGACGTAATCGGCGCGCAGCGGCAGTTCACGGTGACCGCGATCGACCAACACCGCGAGTTGCACCGCGCGGGGGCGACCGAGATCGCGCAACGCATCGAGGGCGGAGCGCACGGTGCGACCGGAGAAGAGGACATCGTCCACGAGAACGACCAAAGCGTTGTCGACGCCGCCTTCGGGGACGGACGTTCGCTCGAGCGGGCGGTGCGGTTTGTTCCGGAGGTCATCGCGGTACAGCGTGATGTCGAGAGATCCGATGGGAAGACGCACACCGGAGAATTCTTCGATCTTGGCCCGCAGTCGCGTGGCGAGGGTGGTGCCGCGCGTCGGAATACCGATCAGGACTACACGCGGGGCTGTTCCCTCGGGTCCGTCGAGTGCGGTTTTCTCGATGATCTCGTGAGCGATCCGCGCGATGGTCCGGCCCACATCTTGGGCGGACAACAATTCGCGGGTCTCGCTACTTGCCTCGACACCGGGTGCCTTCGCGTTCTCTGGACCTGCAAGATCGGATGGGCGAAACCCTTCGGGCACACTCATACAGCGACCTCCTTCTCCGCCTCACTGGACGGATCGTTAAAGGATGTCTGACGGTCCCCACCCTATCAGCCGACAGACCTGATCCCGCCGTGCGAGCGATCACTGGGACCGGTTGTGTGCAGACACACAACTCGCACAGTGACACTTGTGCGACTCGCACAGTGACACTTGTGCGACTCGCACGGCGGGTGGTGGAACAAAACTTGCTACTCGGTACCCGAATCCGATTCCTGCGCTCGCTGAGATGTCGCGGCTGCAGCCGATCGAACCTGCGGCGCAACGAGAACAACCTGCCCGAGGATTCCGTTGACGAATCCCGGAGAATCGTCCGTCGAAAGCTGCTTCGCGAGTTCGACGGCCTCGTCCACGGCGACAACCGGCGGAACGTCCGTCGCGTGGAAGAGCTCCCACACCGCGATACGCAGAATTGCGCGGTCCACTGCGGGCAGACGCTCGAGCGTCCAATCCTGCAGATGCGAGGAGATGACCTGATCGATGCGATCCAGGTTCTCCGCAACTCCGGACACCAACGTGACGGTGTAGGCCGCGACGGGCGCTACCGCGTCGTCCTTGACGGACAGGTCGGAACGCTCCGATGCAAGTGCGACCGGATCGAGGTCACGTGCTTCGGCTTCGAAGAGGAAGTCGACGGCACGCTTGCGCGCCTTGTGGCGTGCACCGAGTTTCTTATGTGTGCCGGACACTCAGGAATTCACACGCCCGAGGTAGTTGCCGTCACGGGAATCGACCTTGAGCTTGTCACCGGTGTTGATGAAGAGCGGGACGTTGATCTCGGCACCGGTCTCGAGGGTGGCAGGCTTGGTGCCGCCGGTGGAGCGGTCGCCCTGCAGGCCGGGATCGGTGTGCTTGACAACGAGCTCGACGGTGACCGGAAGCTCGACGAAGAGGGGAACGTCCTCGTGGGTTGCGACCTGGACTGCCATGTTCTCGAGCAGGAAACGCGACTGGTCGCCGACGGTGGCTTCGCTGATCGACACCTGGTCGTAGGTGTCGCCGTCCATGAAGATGTAGTCGCTGCCGTCGTGGTACAGGTAGGTCATGTCACGACGGTCGACCGTGGCGGTCTCGACCTTCACACCGGCGTTGAACGTCTTGTCCACTACCTTGCCCGAGAGCACGTTCTTGAGCTTGGTGCGCACGAAGGCAGGGCCCTTGCCGGGCTTGACGTGCTGGAACTCGATGATCGTCCACAGCTGGCCTTCGATCTGCAGAACCAGACCATTCTTGAAATCACTGGTGGAAGCCACTTGCTTCGCGTCTCCTAGGGGTCGGGAAACCGTCTCAGACGACGGTAAGGTCTTTTGCGGTCAGTGTGAGCAGCTCTGGCCCCTGCTCACGAACAACGAGCGTGTCCTCGATCCGTACACCTCCGCGCCCGGAGAAGTACACGCCCGGCTCGACGGTCACCGCCGCGCCGGAAAGAAGTGTACCGGTGCCGAGCTTGCCGATCCCCGGTGCTTCGTGGATTTCGAGGCCCACACCGTGGCCGAGGCCGTGAAGGAACAACTCGCCGTAGCCTGCATCGTCGATCACCGCACGGGCGGCGGCGTCGACTGCCGCGCATTCGACACCCGGAGCGAGGGCGTCACAACCGGCAGCTTGCGAACGCGCGACGAGCTCGTAAATCTCCCGTTGCCAATCGGAAACGGCCTCGAGCACGTAGGTCCGGGTCATGTCCGAGTGGTACCCGCCGACCTGAGCTCCGAAGTCGAGTTTCACGAAGTCGCCCGACGCAAGAATCGCGCCGGTCGGCCGGTGATGTGGAATTGCCGAGTTGGCGCCGGCCGCCACGATCGTCTCGAAGGAGATACCGTCTGCGCCGTTGTCGAGCATCAGGTTTTCCAGCTCGCGGCCGACCTCTCGTTCCGTTCGGCCAGGTCGCAGGCCACCGCGAGCGATCAACTGCGCCAACGCAACATCGGCTGCGGTGCACGCGGCGCGCAACAACTCCACCTCGTGCTCGTCCTTGACCATGCGCAACTGTTCGACAAGGCCGCTCACCGGTTCGAACCTGATCTTCGGCGCTGCCTCGTTCCATGCCCGATGTTCGGCGAATGTCGCTACATGTGACTCGAACGCGAGAACGGGCACCTTGGACGTCTCGATCAAGTGCGCAGCACTCGAACGGGCGATTTCGGCACGAAGGTCCGGCACCTGCTCCGCCACCTGCGTCACGTAACGACCGTCGGTGCAGATCACCGTCGCGCGTTCGTCGGACGCCGAATCGGACGCACTGACGACGAGCGCCGCATTCGAACCGGTGAATCCGGTGAGGTATCTGATGTTGAGGAGATCTGTGACGAGAATCGCGTCGAGTTCGCGCTCCGCGAGGAGGCGTCTGAGGGATTCACGGCGTGTTCTGAAGTCGACCGGCATCCCTCGAACCTACCGCCCGCGCAGACCCGCCGATCAACTCGAAACTCACGGTTACAGCAATAAGTGTGGGTTAGGCCACAAGGTGTAATGGGTTCTAGTTAGGCTGTACCCATGAATGCGTGGTTGGTACGTGGCCTCGGCATGGCCCTGATACATGTTGTGTTTCGTGCGTTGCTCGGTGCAGCAATCGCACAATGGCCACTTCAGGGGTCCACCCTGCGCTGGCTGTCCCTGTTGATCGTCATCGTCTTCGCCGCGATCTGGGGTGGTATCGACGGCATTCGTGACCGCCGAGACTTCCCCGAACCCGAAGACGGCGCCGATCTGACCATGCTGTGGCTCAAGGCTGCACTGGTCGGCGGATTCGTCGCCGGCGCTGCCAGCTGGGCACTCAGCCTGGTCCCCTCCCTCGAACTGACTCAGCAGGGCTTGTTCTTCGAGGTGACCTCTGGTGCGGCGTTCACGATCCTTCTCATCTTCGTCCCCGCCATGGTCGCCATCACCGTCGGACGCTTCTTCGTCAGCCGTGAACAGCGCAAGAACGGAACAGCTCCGCAGACCCCGACCCACGAGCGTCATCGCGAACCGGTGCCTGTCAGCGAGGGCTACGACTCCCCCACCGAGCAGCACGCATACAGCGGAGCCGCCATGTCCGTCGAGGAATCCGACGCCGATACCGCGGTCTTCCCGGCGATCGATCTGGGCAAGCGCGAGCAGTAACACCACCGTCGACACAACCGAATGCGGCCCCGAGGAAATTTTCCTCGGGGCCGCATTCGTATGGCTGTACTTTCGACTTGGCTTCGGTCAGCCCCGCTCTGCGAGGAACCTGATCGCCAGCGGATACGCGGCGACGCCGAGTCCGACGATCACACCGGTCGCAATCGGACTCAGGTAGGAATGGTGCCGAAACTCTTCTCGCGCATGAACGTTCGAGATATGCACCTCGATCAGTCCGGCGGTCAGCTCGGCACACGCATCGCGCAGGACCACCGACGTGTGCGTCAAGCCACCGGCGTTGAGAATCACCGGTTCCCCCGCGTCTGCTGCGTCGTGGATCCAACCGAGCAGATCACCTTCGTGATCGCTCTGACGAACGACCACCTCGACGCCGAGATCCTTACCTGCCGCGACACACAATTCGATCAGATCGTCGTGCGTGGTCGCCCCGTAGACCTCTGGCTGGCGCTTACCCAGACGCCCCAGATTAGGTCCGTTGACGACGTTGATCCTCACAACAGAACCGTTCCGCCAGCTGGTCTCGGATCGCGGGCAATCGCGGAGTACGCCGCGACCAACAAGCTCGGATCCGGCCCTTCGAGGCGGCCCGGCTTGGCCAGTCCGTCGAGGACCACAAAACGAAGCAGCCCGGCACGGTTCTTCTTGTCGGTCTGCATTCCCTTCAGCAGGTCACCGAACGCATCACCGTCGTACGACGTCGGCAGGCCCACGAGGTCGAGGATCGACTTGTGACGATCCGCGGTGGCGTCGTCGAGTCGACCGGCGAGCCGTCCGAGTTCGGCTGCGAAGACCAGACCGACGGAGACAGCGGCACCGTGACGCCACTTGTACCGCTCACGACGTTCGATCGCGTGGCCGAGCGTGTGGCCGTAATTGAGGATTTCGCGCAGATCCGACTCGCGCAGATCCGCGGCCACGACCTTGGCCTTGACCTCGACGGAGCGCCGAATCAGCTCGGGCAGAACAGTTCCCGACGGATCGAGAGCCGCCTTGGGATCGGCTTCGATCAGATCCAAGATCACCGGGTCGGCGATGAATCCGGTCTTGATGACCTCGGCCATGCCGGCAACGATTTCGTTGTGCGGCACCGTCTCGAGTGTCGCGAGATCGATGAACACCGCTCCGGGTTCGTGGAACGAACCGACGAGGTTCTTGCCCGCTTCGGTGTTGATACCGGTTTTGCCGCCCACCGCTGCGTCGACCATCGCGAGCAACGTGGTGGGGACGTGAACAACCTTGACGCCGCGCATCCAGGTGGCAGCCACGAAGCCGGTGAGGTCGGTCGCCGCTCCCCCGCCCAAGCTCATGATCGCGTCGCTGCGAGTCAGACCGATTCGGCCGAGTACGTCCCAGCAGAAGCCGGCGACGGCCAGATCCTTACCGTCCTCGGCGTCGGGAATTTCGATACGGTGAGCGTCGATTCCCTTCTCCGCCAACGCAGCCCGTACTGCCTCCGCGGTCTCTGCCAGCGGCGGTTGATGGAAGATCGCGACAGTGCGCGCACCGTCGAACTCGGCAACAAGATCGCCGAGCAGGCCGCGGCCGATCACGACCGGGTAGGGACTTGCGGTCTTCACCTCTACACGTACGGGTTCGGTCACTGCTCCACTACTCCGCTCCGGTTGTTCATTTGTCTTGAAGTTTCGACACCAATTGCCCGACGACACGCGCCGGACTGCGGCCGTCGGTCCGAATCCGAATCGTGGCCGAACGCCGGTACAGCGGACGACGACGCCTCATCAGCTCCTGGTACTTGACCTTCGGGTCACCGCCGGCCAGTAGCGGACGATGATTGTTCGCCCCCGTGCGGCGAAGCCCTTCGGCGACACTGATCTCCAGGTAGATGACCGTGTGACCCTGGAGCAACTCGCGGGTGCGATCGGAGAGGATCGCACCACCGCCGAGCGAGACGATTCCGTCGGTGGCCTGCAACGCGTCGCGGACCACCGCTTCCTCGATCTCACGAAACCGAGGCTCTCCGTCGTGGGTGAAGATCTCCGGGATCGTCCTACCCGTGGTCCGTTCGATCTCGGCGTCTGTATCGACCAATTCGAGTTCGAGGGCCTGCGCAAGGCGTCGACCGATCGTCGATTTGCCGGCGCCGGGCGGACCGATGAGTACAGCCTTCGGCTTCATCGATACGTGAGTCCTATCGAGGCGGTCGGGCTGCGATGCCCTCGGCGTAACGACGGTAGTTGGCAGTGGTTTCAGCAATGGAATCACCACCGAACTTTTCGAGTGCGGCCTGAGCGACGACAAGCGCAACCATCGACTCGGCGACGACGCCGGCGGCCGGAACCGCGCACACGTCGCTGCGCTGGTGGATGGCCACGGCTTCTTCGCCGCTCTCCATGTCGACCGTCGCCAGAGCGCGCGGAACAGTCGAGATCGGCTTCATCGCGGCGCGAACTCGCAGAGCCTCACCATTGGTCATGCCACCTTCGATACCGCCTGCGCGGTTGGTGGAGCGCACGATGCCGTCCGGGCCCGGACGGATTTCGTCGTGAGCCTCGCTGCCACGACGACGCGCGGTTTCGAAGCCGTCACCGACCTCGACACCCTTGATGGCCTGAATTCCCATGAGGGCAGCGGCAAGTCGTGAATCAAGACGCTCGGCGCCACTGACGAAAGTGCCGAGTCCGACCGGCAGGCCGTGGATGACGACCTCGACGACGCCGCCGAGGGTGTCGCCGTCCTTCTTGGCCGATTCGATTTCGGCGATCATCGACTCTTCTGCAGCCTTGTCGAATGCGCGGACCGGGCTCGCGTCGATCGCATCGAGATCCTTGCCCTCCGGCACGGGTCCGACGTACGGCTCGGAAGCACCGATGGAAATAACGTGTGAAACGACCTCGGCACCGAATACCTGACGCAGGAACGACCGCGCGACGGTTCCAGCGGCTACGCGGGCTGCGGTCTCGCGAGCGCTGGCGCGTTCGAGGACGGGACGCGCATCGTTGAAGCCGTACTTGAGCATGCCGCTGTAATCGGCGTGTCCGGGACGCGGGCGCGTCAGCGGGGCATTGCGAGCCTGATCGGCGAGCAGGTCCGGGTCGACCGGGTCGGCGGACATGATGGTTTCCCATTTGGGCCACTCGGTGTTGCCGATTTCGATGGCCACGGGGCCACCGAGCGTAAATCCGTGGCGGACACCGCCGATGATGGTGACCTTGTCGGCCTCGAACTTCATCCGCGCGCCTCGGCCGTAACCGAGTCGACGACGGGCAAGTTCGGACGAGATGGCCTCAGAGGTCACTTCGACCCCCGCGACCATGCCCTCGAGCATCGCGACGAGGGCGGGACCATGGGATTCTCCGGCAGTTATCCAACGCAGCACGCCGACCATCTTTCCACGTCGCAGACCTCAGTTGTCACAGTGGCCCTCCAGGTGAACACAGATGGCCCACACGCACGATGCGTGTGGGCCATCTGCGCAGTACTTGTGGGTCTAGAACAGGCGGAATCCTCCACCGTTGGCGTTGATGTCAGCCAAACCGATGTTGATGTCCGCCGAGTTGTCGGGAGCATGGAACGGCGGCGGAAGCGGCTCGAAGCAGTACGGCGGGAAGCCGTTACTGATCAACCCCACCAGGCGATCACCGACGACGAGTGGTCCACCCGAGTCACCGGGGATCGAGCACGTGTGCTCGACGATCTCACCGTAGACGGAGTCGTAACCCCAGGTGATACCGCATGTGTTGCCGGTCGAGCGGCCTTCCTTGCACACGATCGTGCCCGGTGCCGGCGGAGCGCCGATTCCGCTGATCGTCGTGCCGCCGACGGTACGCAGCGGGGCAACCTTTGCGTCGTCGAGATCGATTACGGCGATGTCCGAGACCGGACTCGAGTAGGTGAATCGGCCGATAGGACCGGCTTCGGGCAGGTATTCGGCGAACACCCGGTCCCCGACAACTCCGCAGTGTCCGGCGGTGAGTGCCACGAGCGAACCGGCATTGTCGTATCCAACCGCGGTCAATGTGCAGGCAGCAACTTGCTCAGGATCGGAATGATCCACGTCCGGCAGCAGGATTCCTGAGCCCCCGCCCAGTGCCACCGACGATGGTGCAGGCGCGGCGCCGGCGACGCCTGCCCCTGCAGCCACAGCCGCCAAACAGGCTGCCGCAGCGACGAAAAGCCTTGTGCGCATAGATTCCCCCGATAATCGAGTGCGAAACGAGATTCGTTTTGTCCCATTTCCGAAACATCAGTGAACGACAGTGTGTGGACATTCGGCAAGTCCGACGCGCCGCATACTGAGACTGCACGCTTCCGATGCCCGAACATATCAAACCGACGGTTACGTCTTTTCTGCAGATCACGGTCCGTCGTTGAATCCTCAATGACGCGAGCTTTTTCGGTTAATGTTGCGCTCATCACGTCCACCAGGCAAACGCAATCGAACCGCATGCTGCCAGGCACATCGAGGGTCCGTGCGCCACGGGCGAATTATGGGCTACCGGGCCGGACTTTCGGCGTTCGAGTCTTCGCAGTTCGAGCACGATACCCAGGGCTGCGGTGAGTACCGACGCGGACACCAACGACCACAGCCAGGCGTCCGCTCCCACCAATCCGGTCAGTGCACCCAAGGAAAGAGAGAGCTTCACATCGCCGAGACCCATGGAACCAGGCGACATCAAGTGCGTCAGGAGGTGGATTCCGGCGAGCAGTACCGATCCCACCACGGCTGCCCACACCGTTCCCGACACCGTCGCGTAGACCATCACGACTGCGTACCCAGGCAAGGTGAAACTGTTGGGCAGCCGGCGCACAGCCAAGTCGACAGCCGAGATCGCGACGCACCACCACACCACGGCAAGACTTGAAATTAGCTGCACCACTGAAGTATTCAGTGCGCCGACGACAACCCAGCCGGTTGCGACGGCCCACTGCGGCACACAACAGCGAGTCGCGACTGGTCGATAACCGTGTCGCCGCAACCAACTGTCAGCGATCGCCCGGGCACCGGCACCTGCGACGGCCCCTGCGCCTGCCAAGACCACAAACGTCCACATGGTTTCGAGCATGGGGGCTCGCGTTCACCAGCGGCAGTTTACGAAAACGTGCTGTGGACTACCTGAACCGTGTGAACAGAGCTAAGCGATAGCGGCTGCCATGGCCTCTCGCGGAGCGGGTTTACCTGTGAACTGCTCAACCTGTCCGAAAGCCTGATTGAGCAACATCTCGAGGCCACCGATCACCGTGCCACCAGCCGCCTCGACAGCCGAAGCGAGTGGCGTCGGCCAGGGGTTGTAGATCGCGTCGAGGACAAATCGCGCCTTCCCCAATCGCTGGGCAAAGGGCGTTGCCGCATCTGCGGGAACGGTGCTGACCAAGACCGAGGATTCGGCGCAGATCCCACCGAGCCGTGCGTCGTCGAACGCAACCAGATCAATGTCCAACCCGACAGCACCACCGCATTCGATGGCACCGGATGCGCGTCCCGGATCACGTGCGACCACGGTGACTCTCCGAACTCCCATGTCGGCCAACGCGACCAGTGCCGGCCGCGCGGTGCCTCCCGCGCCGACAACTACCGCCGAAGTCCCGCTGAGGTCGCCGACACCGCCGGCGATCAGGGCACCACTGACTCCGTCGACGTCCGTGCAGTCGGCACGCCAACCGCCGTCGATGCGGACCAAGGTGTTGGCCGAGCCGATGGTCACCGCTCGCGGTGTGCGTTCGGTGGCGTATTCGAGCGCTGCGATCTTGCCGGGCATCGTCACGGAGAGTCCGACCCATTCGGGTCCGAGTGAGTCCACGAGGGCAGGCAACTGCTCGCCGGTGCATTCGATCCGCTCGTAGGTCCAATCGCTCAGGCCCAATGCCTCGTACGCCGCAAGATGGAGCAACGGCGACTTCGAGTGAGCGATCGGACTTCCGAGAACAGCTGCTTTACGCGGCGTCTCGACTGCTGCCGCCGTACTACCGTCCACTGTCGAGAATCCCACTTTGCTGTGCCAGTTCGATGTTGGCGAGATGCTCCTCGTAACTCTTGGTGAAGAGCGTCTGGCCTTCCTTGTTGATCGTGACGAAGTACAACCAGTCACCGTCCGCCGGGGATTCCACGGCCTTGAGGGCGTCGATGCTCGGCGAAGCGATGGGCGTCGCGGGCAGCCCGGGCATCGCGTACGTGTTCCAGGGAGTGACCCGCTCACGGTCGGCATCCGTGGTGGCGACCTCGGTGGTGTCGAGTGAGTAGTTGACCGTGGAGTCGAACTGCAACGGCTGATCGACTGCGAGTCGGTTGACGATCACTCGCGCGACCTTGGCCATGTCGCCGGGCAATGCCTCACGCTCGACCAACGACGCTGCCACCAACAACTGGTACGGCGACATTCCGACGCCGCTTCCGGCTGTCAGAATCCCGGTGGCCTCGTACTTGGCAGCACTGCCCTCGACCAACGCACGCAAGATCTCGGTGGGCGTCGCAGTCGGGTCGAAATCCCAACTGCTGGCGGCGATCAAACCTTCCAGCTGACGGTCTTTGTCCGGCACGCTTTTCACCGAAGACATGGCCCAGTCCGGGACGCCGAGCGAAGCCAGATCGGAAGATGCTCCCGCAGTGTTCAATTCATCTGTCGATATACATTTCTGAGCGGAAACCGGGCCTACACAACTCGCCTCGGAAATGAGGTTGTAGATGCCCTTCTTGAGTGAGCCCGTCTGCGCGTCCGAACTGTCGTGCAGCTGACGCCCCTCGGCGATGACAACACTGCCGACTCGGGAGTCGGGGGCAACCAAGGTGTCGAGTGCGCTCGCGGCGCTACTCTGCACCGGCACCTGGTAAAAGCCGGGTTGCACCTTCTGGATCTCCGACGGATTGGCGATCGCCGCGTTGTAGAAAGCAGCGGAACTCGCGACGACGTTCTTCGCCTCGAGCGTCGCACCGATCTCCGATGCGGTTTCTCCACTGTTGATCTGGATGACCACGGGTGCGCCGCCTGGGCCGGCGAAGTCCTCTGCGGCCTTGTTTCGATCCATGTACCAGAGGGCGCCGTAGGCACCGACACCGAGAACTGCGATCACCAACACCAGTAGAGCGAGAACACCGACCTTCTTGCCTCGCTTGGCGCGCTTGTTGCGCGCTTCGCGTTGCTTACGTGCCTCGGCTCGCGACATGTGCGGCGGATCGATGTTCTGCGGCAGCGCACGCATGACCATGGTCTCGTCGTTGTCGAAGTCGAACGAACTGGTGGGCCGGCTTCCGCCGCCCTCATCCCACCGCGCGTTCACAGATCGCCCTCCAGTGCAGCGTCCTTCGACGACTCCCCTGGTTTCACAGCTCTACTCCGCTCGTCCAGCCAGCCTTGCAGGATTTCCACCGCCGCAGCCTGATCGATCATCGGCCGCTGCCCGCGTGCCTTGACTCCGCTTTCGCGGAGATTGCGCGCAGCCGTGACGGTCGTCAGTCGTTCGTCGGACAGTCTCACCGGGATCGGTTCGACGGCCCGCTGCAGTCGTTTGGCGAATGCAGTCGCGATACCGGCGGCTTTACCTTGCTCACCGCGCAGCGTCTGTGGCAGTCCGACGATAACCTCAACGGCCTCGTATTCGGACACGATGTCGATAATGCGCCGGATATCCGGCGCGTCGGGCCCACGCTCCTTCGAGCGTGGAACCGTTTCCACCGGTGTAGCGAGGATGCCGTCGGGGTCGCTGGACGCGACGCCGATGCGAACACTGCCGACGTCGATGGCGATGCGCCGCCCGCGACCAGGGTCGTCGATGCCGGGGCGATCGGGACCCTGCTGCGTAGCCACCACCGTCAGCTGCCGCCCGCCAGCTCTCCGACTCTGTCCCGGATCGCATCGAGCGCCGCCGGGATTCCTGCGGAGTCCGAACCCGAGCCCTGGGCCATGTCGGGCTTTCCGCCACCGCGGCCGCCGATCTTGGGTCCGAACGACGCGACCAGTTCGCCTGCCTTCACACCGAGACCCTGCGCTGCCTTGCTCGAGGCGACCACGAACGGAACCTTGCCCTCGACGTCACCGAGGAGAGCGACAACGGCAGGTTCGGAGCCGAGGCGACCCTTGATGTCCGTGACGAGGCTGCGCAGATCGTTTCCACCGACGCCGGCAGGAGCGGGTTCGGCGATGACGAGGACGCTGCCGATGCGCTTGGCCTTGGCTACGTACTCGCCTGCCGACGCCAGCACAGCCTTGGCCTTGGTCTGCTCGAGTTCCTTCTCGGCCACCTTGAGTCGCTCGACGAGCGCCTCGACGCGAGCAGGCACCTCTTCCGAAGGAACCTTCAGTGAGGAGGACAGTCCGGCCAGGAGCGCGCGCTCCTTGGCGAGGTAGCGGTAGGAATCCAAACCGACGTACGCCTCGACGCGTCGGATTCCGGAGCCGACCGACTGCTCACCGAGCAGCGTGACCTGACCGATCTGAGCGGAGCTTCCGACGTGAGTACCGCCGCACAGTTCCATCGAGAACGGGCCGCCGATTTCGACGACACGAACCTCGTCGCCGTAGTTCTCGCCGAAGAGTGCCATCGCACCCATCGACTTGGCCTTGTCGAGGTCCGTGACAAAGGTGTTGACCGCGTAGTTCGACGCCACGGCTTCGTTGGTGAGGGCCTCGATGTCCTGCTTCTGGGACTCGGACAGCGCGCCCTGCCAGGAGAAGTCGAAACGGAGGTAACCCGGCTTGTTGAGCGAGCCGGCCTGCACCGCGTTGGGGCCGAGCACTTGACGCAGCGCAGCGTGCACCATGTGGGTACCGGAGTGCCCCTGGGTTGCGCCCTTGCGCCACTCGGCGTCGACGTGCGCGAGCACGACGTCGCCCTCGGTGATCTCGCCCTTCTTGACCGTCACCTTGTGCGTCCAGACCTTCTTGGCGATCTTCTGCACGTCGTTGACCTTGGCTTCGAGGCCCGGAGCGGTGAGCGAACCGATGTCGGCGATCTGTCCACCGGACTCTGCATAGAGCGGGCTTCGGTCGAGGATGACCTCGACGTCCTGGCCGGCCTTCGCCACCGGCACGCGGACGCCGTCGACGATCAGCGCGAGGACGTGAGCCTCGGAGACGAGCTCGTCGAAACCGGTGAACTCGGTGGCGCCTCGATCGAGCAGTTCCTTGTAGACCGTCAGGTCCGCATGCGCGTGCTTGCGGGCCTGAGCGTCGTCCTTGGCGCGCTTGCGCTGCTCGGCCATGAGCGAGCGGAAGCCGTCTTCGTCGACGGTGAGACCGGCCTCGGACGCCATCTCGAGCGTGAGGTCGATCGGGAAGCCGTAGGTGTCGTGCAGTGCGAACGCCTGATCGCCGGCGATGACCGACTTTCCGGACGACTTGACCGACTCGGCAGCATTCTCGAAGAGTGCCGATCCCGAGGCCAGCGTCTTGAGGAACGCGGTCTCCTCACCGACGGCAACGTTCTCGATGCGCGCGAAGTCGGTTTCCAGAACCGGGTACGACGGCGCCATCGTGTCGCGGACGACGATCATGAACTCGCGCATGGTGGCCTGCTCGCTGCCGAGCAGTTTGGCTGAGCGCACGATACGACGCAGCAACCGGCGCAGGACGTAACCGCGGCCGTAGTTGCCGGGGTTCACACCGTCGGCGATCAACATCGCGGCGGTGCGCGCGTGGTCGGCGATGACGCGGAAACGGACGTCTGAAGTGTGGTCGGTCCCGTAGACACTGCCGGTCAGTTCAGCGGCCTTGTCGATGACAGGGCGGAGAAGATCTGTCTCGTAGACGTTTTCGACACCCTGCAGGAGGAACGCAACGCGCTCGACACCCATGCCTGTGTCGATGTTCTTCTTCGGCAACGGTCCGAGGATCGGGTAGTCGCCCTTGTTGGTGCCCTCGCCGCGCTCGTTTTGCATGAACACGAGATTCCAGATCTCGATGTAGCGGTCCTCGTCGGCTTCCGGGCCGCCTTCTACGCCGTACTCGGAGCCGCGATCGTAGAAGATCTCCGAGCAGGGGCCACAGGGTCCTGGGATGCCCATGGACCAGTAGTTGTCCTTCATGCCGCGGCGCTGGATGCGCTCTTCGGGCAGACCGACCTCGTCACGCCAGATCGCAAATGCTTCGTCGTCGTCAAGGTAGACGGTAGCCCACAGGCGGGTGGGATCGATGCCGTATCCGCCGTCCTCGACCGAACCTGTCAGCAACTCCCAGGCGTGGGAGATGGCTTCCTTCTTGAAGTAGTCACCGAAGGAGAAGTTGCCCGCCATCTGGAAGAAGGTGTTGTGGCGGGTGGTGATGCCGACCTCTTCGATGTCCAGGGTGCGGACGCACTTCTGCACGGACGTCGCGCGCGAGTAGGACGGCGTCTGCTGCCCGAGGAAGAACGGCACGAACGGAACCATGCCCGCGTTGACGAACAGAAGGTTCGGGTCGTCGAGAATCAGCGAGGCGCTGGGCACCTCGGTGTGGCCGGCCTTGACGAAGTGGTCGAGGAATCGCCTGCGGATCTCGTGGGTTTGCACTAACCGGTCCTTACCTTCAAGAGCGTCGAGCTATGGGTGTCCAGACTAACGCGTCGACCGGTGGAACCTGGCAGGCGTCAGCCACGAACTATTCGGCGGAGTTTGCTCACCCGATCGGCGATCTCTCGCTCGTTGCCGTGCGCGGTGGGCTGGTAGTAGTCGACACCCACCAGATCGTCCGGCGGATACTGTTGCCGCAGAACACCATCACGTGTGTCGTGCGGGTACTTGTAACCGACGGCGTTGCCCAACTGCTCGGCGCCCTTGTAGTGCCCGTCACGCAGATGCGGCGGCACGAGTCCGGATTTTCCGGCGGCCACGTCGGCCATGGCAGCGCCGAGAGCGGCGATGACCGCACCCGATTTGGGGGCTGTCGCCAGATGAATGGTGGCTTGTGCCAGAGCAAGACGCGCCTCGGGCATGCCGATCAGCTGCACTGCCTGCGCGGCGGCGGTAGCAGTCTGCAGAGCCGTCGGATCGGCCATGCCGATATCTTCGCTGGCGTGAACGACCAGACGCCGTGCGATGAATCGAGGGTCTTCGCCCGCGGTCAGCATCCGTGCGAGGTAGTGCAGGGCAGCGTCGACGTCGGAGCCGCGAATGCTCTTGATGAAGGCGCTGATGACGTCGTAGTGCTGATCTCCGGCACGGTCGTACCGAACCGCAGCCTTGTCGACGCTGGCCTCGACGGTCGCGAGGTCGAGCACCACCGGGCCCGGCGCGTCACCTGCCGTGTCCAGTGCGGCCCCGGCAGCGGCCTCGAGTGCCGTCAGGGCTCGGCGTGCATCGCCGGAAGCCAGACGGACGAGGTGTTCCATCGCGTCGTCGTCGATCGTGATCGCTCCCCCGAACCCTCGCTCGTCGGCTACCGCACGCTCGAGCAGTTCCTGGACATCGGCAGCGGTGAGCGATTGCAGTTGCAGGACCAAAGAGCGCGACAACAGCGCGGAGACAACGGAGAACGACGGGTTCTCGGTGGTCGCGCCGACCAACAGAACGATCCGGTTCTCGACCGCGGCAAGCAAGGCGTCCTGCTGGGTTTTGGAGAAACGATGAACCTCGTCGATGAACAAAACGGTCTGCTCGCCGTTCAGCAGGCGCCGGCGCGCGAGTTCGATGACACCGCGGACTTCCTTGACACCCGCGGACAGAGCAGACAAGGCCTCGAACCGGCGGCCGGTCGCACCCGAAATCAACGATGCGAGCGTGGTCTTGCCGGTGCCGGGAGGTCCGTACAGAAGTACCGATGCGGCGCCGGATCCCTCGACCATTCTGCGCAGCGGCGCGCCGGGTCCGAGTAAGTGCTGTTGCCCGACAACCTCACCAAGGGTGAGCGGGCGCATGCGGACAGCTAGAGGGGCGCCGGGCGGCACCGAGGACAAAGCGCGCTCGGCTACCGACACGACATCTGGTTGGTCGACGATCTCGGGCTCTTCCGGTGTTGCCTCGAAGAGGCCGTCTTCCGCCACCACGCTGTCTTTCACCACCACAATGTCTTCCGCTTGCCAATCGCTCACGAATCGACGCTACTAGAGACCACCGACGCCTGACACAATCCGCTGTTCCGCCAGCCCTCACCCCGCTGAGAATCAGCATTGGATAGCGTTGTCGCCATGAGCACCTCCGAGATCGCCACCGTCCTCGCGTGGCACGACGCACTCAACTCCCAAGACGTCGACACACTGCTGCAGTTGTCGAGTGACGACATCGAGGTCGGCGGCCCCAAGGGCGCGAGCCAGGGACTCGCTGCCCTGCGCGAGTGGGCCACCAACGCCGGCATCACCCTCGTGCCCGGCAAGATGTACGTCCACCACGGCGTAGTCGTCGTCGAACAGACCGCAACGTGGGCGGCCGAACCGGACAAGTCTGCAACTGTGGCCTCGGCGTTCCGCGTCGTGGCGGATCAGGTCACGTCGACGTTCCGGCATCCTGATCTCGAGACGGCGCTCGCAGCGACGGACTTGTCCGAGAACGACCTCGTATCCGAGAACTGAGCCTCCGACAACTGAACGGACTCGACTGAAAAAGGGCGCCCGTGCACGGGCGCCCTTTTCTCATGTGATCAGCCAGATGCTCAACTGAACTCTGTGCGCAGCGCTGCCACGACCTCGCGGGCGTGCGCTTCGACGGCGTCGTTGCCGGCGAGCTGCGCCGAACGTGCGAGCCTGGCCCAACGGCCGACCAGGGCGTCGGCGCGCGGGATCGAGAGATAGTGCTCTCGGACGGCAGCGATACGTGAATGATCTTCGGGTAGGTACAGATAGGTGCTGAGCCAGACCCAGATGAGTTGGGCTTCGACGATCCTGCGTCCCAACTCGGCCTCGTCGGCCAGGGCGGGCCACATCCCGACGACCTCGGCCCGCCAGGCATCGACCATCGCCGACGCCCGCTCTTCGGTCAGGTCGATGTTGCACAGGCAACCGGGGAACGACACCAGCGCGTAGGTGATGTCGAGGAGAGCGTCGCGATAGCCGCCCCACTCGTAGTCGAGGAACTGCACGCCGTCGTCGTTGACGATGATGTTGTCCGGGCACAAGTCCGACGGACTGAATGCACGGAACCGGCCACCACTGAACAGCGTTTGTGCGTGCTGCACCTGCTCGAGAACGTCTGAACTCACATCGATGCCGAGACTTTCCACCAGCATCGTGGGAACGCCGGCCACTGCGCGTCCCACTTGATCCGCTACTTCGTCGGAGCAATGGGCGACCTCGGCCCGACGCAGAAGTGCGGTGAAATCGTCCTCACGGCCTACTGTCGCGGCGTGCATGCGGCCCATGGCCTGCGCCATGGCCATCAACGTGTACGTGACGGTGTCCGGGTCGGAGTCTTCGAGACGGACACTGATGGCGGTGGCGTCGCCGAGATCACTCAGGATCAAGAGACGAGCGTCGAGGTCGGACGCCAACAGTTCGGCGCCGGGGCGTGCGTCCTTGGCAAGCGCGTTGGCGAACTGATACGACACCGCTTCACGGAGGAAGGCGGTTTCGACGTCGAAGTCACCCTCGGACGCAGCGGGGAGCGCGATCGCCGTCTTGGTAGCTCCCTGGAAGTTGTCACGGACCTGCTTGATCACCAGTGTGCGAGGCAACGAGAACGGATTCTCGGCGACACGGACGCGCAGCACGACGGTGCGGCCACTCCCCCCGAGATCGACTGGATCCACCAGGGTTACGGGTGCCCCTGTGCGGCGTGTCAGCAACTGCTCAGCAGCTGCGACGACTTCGGAAACGGGGTCTGCCAGTAATGCGGTCATCACCGACCAACTTACCCGTTAGTGACTCCGATCATGCCCAGCTCATCCGCGCAGGCTCGAAAATCCGAGCGCTGACAGCGACTGAAACAGGCTCTCACGTGCGGTGATGACAAAAACCCTAATCGCCACACCGTCACACAGTCCTCGCGAGAATTTTTCTACTCGTGAGCAGAACTCCACCGATACGCCGTCACGCAGATTTGTCTGCGTCGTCGTCCTCGTCGACAAATCGAGAAATGCCCTTCAACGCTGCTTCGAATTCCTCGTCAGCCCGCGTTCTGACCCAGAGAACGAGCACACAGGCGATGACTATCCCGAGCAGGTTGACCGCCAGTTGCAGAGACGACAACCCGGCGATCCGCCACTCCCCGTTCGCTGCCGCAACCACCGCGAAACCAGCGGCAGGAACTGTCGTGACCGAGATGAACACCCCGACCAAGGCGGCGGACTTCGACGAGACGAGCGCCAGCATTCCGGCGGCGCCGGCAAGGAGCGCGACGACAAACGAAATGGGCCCGACCTTGTAGACGAAATCGACCTCGTGGAGTGATTCGAGACTGACGACGTCCATCCAGCCGAAGAACTTCACCACGAACGTGGCGGCAAGCGTCACGCCCATCGCGATGGGGAATCCGACGGCAAGGGCGAGAATCGAGCGTCGGCGCAACCGTCGATCCCGCCGCACCAGTGCCACCGCCAATGCTGCCAGCGGCCCGAACTCGGGGCCGACAACCATGGCGCCCACGATCGTGATCTGTGAGTCGGTCACAACACCGATCGCCGCCAGGAGGCACGCGATCGTCAGAAACGCTACGAACAATCCGTTGAGAGTTGACTCTTCCCGAGTACGGGACAGCAATTCCTCCCACACAACGGAATCCGCGGGATCACCCGGCACGTCATGCTCGGCTTTGCGCGCCGCCGCCGACAACACCGTCTCGACTGGTACGAGCGTCATTCCGCCGTCCTCGGCGACGCCGAGGGCGGTCAGAGCATCGACGATGTCGTTGGCCGCTTCACGAGCGACGTCTGCCTCCACCATGTCGCCGGCAGGATGAACCGCGACATCACGTAATACGACGATGTGTGTCGCGCCCCGCTGCGACGCGAGCGCACCGAGAACTTGCTCGGTGCGCTCGGTCGGGCAGATCACCCGCAAATGCAGCATGGCGAACCGGTGTCGGCTCTACTTGGCTTCGCCTGTGTCGCCTTCGGGCTTCTTGTCCTCTGACTTCTTCTCGTCGGACTTCTTCTCGGGCTTCGCGTCGATACCCGATTCCTTGCGCTGCTGTGCGGAGATCGGTGCCGGCGCATCCGTCAGCGGGTCGACGCCGCCGCCGGACTTCGGGAACGCGATGACCTCACGGATGGAATCCATGCCGGCGAGGAGCGCGGTGATGCGGTCCCAGCCGAAAGCAATTCCGCCGTGCGGAGGCGCGCCGAAGGCGAAGGCGTCGAGGAGGAAGCCGAACTGCTCCTGCGCCTCTTCCTCGGAGATACCCATCACCTTGAACACTCGTTCCTGAATGTCCTTGCGGTGGATACGAATACTGCCGCCGCCGATCTCGTTGCCGTTGCAGACGATGTCGTATGCGTAGGCGAGAGCGGAGTCCGGATCGGTGTCGAACGTCTCGAAGAACTCCGGCTTCGGCGAGGTGAACGCGTGGTGCACGGCCGTCCACGCGGAGTGGCCTAACGCAACGTCACCGGAAGCAGTGGCGTCTGCAGTCGGCTCGAACATCGGAGCGTCGACGATCCACACGAAAGCCCACGCGTCGGGATCGATGAGATCCTTTTTGCGTGCGATCTCACCACGTGCTGCACCGAGGAGAGCGCGCGTCGACTTGGTCGCACCGGCTCCGAAGAAGATGCAGTCACCCGGCTGAGCTCCGACATGGGCGGCAAGCCCCTCACGTTCGGCGTCGGTCAGGTTCTTGGCGACGGGTCCACCGAGGGTGCCGTCTTCGCCGACCAACACGTACGCCAGGCCCTTGGAGCCGCGCTGCTTCGCCCACTCCTGCCAGGCATCGAGCTGCTTGCGCGGCTGGCTTGCACCACCGGGCATCACGACGGCGCCGACGTACTCGGCCTGGAACACGCGGAACGTCGTGTCCTTGAAGAACTCGGCGCACTCGACGAGTTCGATACCGAAACGGAGGTCGGGCTTGTCGCTGCCGTAGCGACGCATTGCCTCGTTGTAGGTCATGCGGTCGATCGGCGTCTTGATCTCGTGGCCGACGAGTTTCCAGAGCGCCGTCAGGATTTCCTCGGCGAGCAGGATGATGTCGTCCTGGTTGACGAATGCCATCTCGATGTCGAGCTGGGTGAACTCCGGCTGACGATCGGCGCGGAAATCCTCGTCGCGGTAGCAACGCGCGATCTGGTAGTACCGCTCGATGCCGCCGACCATGAGGAGCTGCTTGAACAGCTGCGGGCTCTGCGGCAGTGCGTAGAAGCTGCCGGGCTGAAGGCGTGACGGCACGAGGAAGTCGCGGGCACCCTCTGGCGTCGAACGCGTCAGCGTCGGAGTTTCGACCTCGACGAACTCGTGGTGCGAGAGAACGCCGCGCGCTGCAGCACTTACCTTGGAGCGCAAGCGAATTGCGGCGCCAGGACCTTCACGGCGCAAATCGAGGTAACGATACTTCAGGCGTGCTTCTTCGCCGACCTGATCGTCGAGCTGGAACGGCAGCGGTGCGCTTTCGTTGAGAACCTCGAGTTCTGTGGCGTTGACCTCGATTGCTCCCGTGGGGATCTCGAAGTTCTGGTTGCCCTCGGGGCGAACCTCGACCGTTCCGGTCACGCGGACGCAGTATTCCGCGCGCAGACGGTGCGCCTGCTCGGCCACGTCACCTGCCCGGAAAACTACCTGCGCAACTCCGGATGCATCACGGAGATCGATGAAGATCACTCCGCCGTGATCACGACGCCTGGCTACCCAACCGGTGAGCGTTACGGTCTGCTCTGCCTGCTCGGGTCGCAATGAACCGGCGAGATGTGTGCGCAGCACGGGATTCCTTTCGAACTACTTCCAATAACCGACGACCGACTACTTTGCCTGCGATCCTACGGAGCGAACTGCGCAGAGCGGAAACGCGGACCCGCATCGCATGCGAAGCTATCTCCAGAAGTGACGGCAAGCACTTGTTCACGACAGCAGAAAGCGGACATAGATGACCTTCAACGAGGGGGCCCGCGCTGAAGCGGGACGCGTTCAGGTTCAAGGCGGCGGGGGTGGCGGTGGCCGCGGCGGCAAAATCGCGATCGGCGGTGGCGCGGGTGGCATCATCGTCCTCATCCTGGCGCTGCTGTTCGGAGGCGATCCAGGCTCACTCCTGGGCACGTCTACCGAGACCTCGAGTTCGTCGACCGGCCTCACCTCGGTAGACGACTGCACCGGCACGATGGCGAATACGGACATCAACTGCCGAGTGGCTTTGACTGCCGAAAGCCTCGACGATGTCTGGGACCAGCAGTTGGTCGAGCAGACCGGCACCGCATACGTTCGCCCGGCGGTCAAGCTGTTCAGCGGTTCGGTCAGCACCGGTTGCGGTCAGGCGTCGAGTGATGTCGGTCCGTTCTACTGCCCGGCCGACCAGACGGCGTACTTCGACACGAGTTTCTTCCAACTGCTCGTCGACCGTTTCGGGTCCAGCGCCGGACCGCTCGCGCAGGAGTACGTGGTCGCGCACGAGTTCGGGCATCACATTCAGAATCAGCTCGGCGACATCGGCCGCGCGCAAGCCGACCCGCAGGGTGAGGAGTCCGGCGCGGTTCGCACGGAACTCCAGGCGGATTGCTACGCCGGTGTGTGGGCACACTTCGCAGCTACAACTCCCAACGCCGAGTCCGGTCAACCTTTCTTGAAGCCCCTATCGAAGAACGACATTCGCGACGCTCTGTCGGCTGCTTCGTCGGTGGGTGACGATCGTATCCAGCAGTCCACGACCGGTCGGGTCAACCCCGAGGGCTGGACACACGGCTCTTCCTCGCAGCGGCAGGCGTGGTTCGTGACTGGTTATCAAACAGGCCAGGTCTCCTCGTGTGACACCTACTCGGCTAGGGATCTGAACAACCCACCCGACCTGAAGCGGTAGAGAACCCGAAAACCATCCCGCCGACAATTTTTTCTGTCTTGACAGAATCTATTGTCGGTGGGATGGTTTTCTCATGTTGGAAGTAGCAGTCATCGATCGACCCGCTGCCGCGGAGGCATCGCTCGACCCGATACGGCAACGAATTCTGGCCGAATTGGTGGTGCCGGGATCGGCATCGTCGCTGGCCCCTCGGGTGGGACTGACACGCCAGAAGGTGAACTACCACCTGCGCACCCTCGAAGAACACGGACTTGTCGCGCTCGTCGAGGAACGCAAGCGGGGCAGCATGACCGAGCGCATCATGCAGGCCAGCGCCGCATCGTACGTCATCTCCCCCGCCGCCATGTCTGCGCTCGCCCCGGACCCCAGCCGATTCCCGGATCAGCTCTCGGCGCGCTGGCTCGTCACTCTCGCGGCGCGGATCGTCCGAGAGGTCGGTGAGCTGATCGCCGGGGCAACTGCAGCCGGAAAACCGTTGGCCTCCTTTGCCATCGACAGTGACATCACCTTTGCGACATCTTCCGACCGCGCCGCATTCGCCGGCGAACTCGGCGAATCGATCAACTCACTCGTCGCCAAGTACCACGACGGCAGTTCTGAAGGCGGCCGCAAACACCGCCTCGTTGTCGCCCTACATCCCAGCCTCACCACACCCCCCGTCATCACACCCCAAGTCATCGACGCGCCCGAAACGGAGAAGTAGCAATGTCCGAGAATTTCGAAATCCGCCGCGAGGTGGTAGTCCCCGGAACTCCCGAGCAGATCTGGGCTGCCATCGCGGCCGAAACGGCCGGCTGGATGTTCCCCTCCCCTCTCGAGATTCCCGCCGACGGCAGCCGCCCGGACAGCCCGATCATCGCGACCTGGGAGCCGCCCAGCGAACTTGCCATCCACATGCAAGGCCCAGACGGCTGGTTCAACAACCTCGAATACGTCGTCGAAGCACGCGACGAGAGCACCGCCGTTGTCCGCTACGTCCACGCCGGAGTGTTTGCCGAGGACTGGGACAACCAATACGACGGCGCGAGCAAGCACACCGACTTCTACCTTCACAGCCTCGGCCAGTACGTGCAGTACTTCGCCGGCAGGCCCACCACGTACGTCGCGGCCGAGGGCCCGGAGGCCTCCAGCGCACCGGACGCCATGGATACACTTCGCGGCGCACTCGGAATCGCCCGAGACACCACCGTCGACGACACGCTGACGGTGAATGTCCCCGGAATCGGAACCATCGAAGCAATCGTCGATTACGTCGACGACTGGTTCATCGGCTTGCGCACCGATAACGCATTGCTGCGGTTCTACGGCCGAAATGCCTTCGGCGGCAACGTCGATGCGGCCCATCACCTCTTCGCCGCGGATGCGGACGCTGACGCAGCGACGGCAGCGTGGCGGGCCTGGCTCGCCGGCGTGTTCGCCTGAGCCGTCACACTCCCCGTTCTGCTGACACGCGACCGCCGTCGATCGCGGTCAGCAGAGCGGCGTGATCGCGAGCGTTGCGTTTGGCGTAGGCAGCCGCGAACTCCCCGATCGCGAAATCGAATTCGGTTCCATCACCGAGATATTCGGCGATCGCTATCCGATCGGACGAGCGAGCGTGCGCGTAGGCAAGGACCCTGGCGCACAAGCGCCCGTAGAGTTCCAAACCCTCCGGCACCATCTCCTCGATGACTGCCGACCCTTTGCCGTCGCGCAGTTGACGAATGTAGAAATCGTGCTCGCCCTGGTCGAGTCCCGGCCCTCGTTCCCAGCCGAGAAAAATGTCGCTCGTCGCTTGCATCAGTCGTTGCCCGTTGACGACGCGTTCCCCTTCGTTCTTGAAGGTCGGGCCGTCGACGTAGCCGGACAGCACCGAGGGCTGCGCCTCCTTGACCTGCAGAATCAACGGATCGTCATCGTCGACGCCTTTCATGAGGATCATCCACGCGCGTGTTCCGACGCTTCCGACGCCCACGACTTTCCTGGCGATGTGCGTCATCTCGAAGGCGTCGAGGAGAACGCGTCGATCCCATTGCAGTGTGTCGCGATACGACCGGACACGTTGGCGCAACAGGTCCTCGATCTGCGTGAGATCGGTCCCGGCGAACAACTCGTTTGCGGGCACGATCAAGGGCGGATCACTGATGAATCGTCGCCGGCCGTCGACGATTTCGGTGAACTTGCCTGCCGCCTGCACACTGTCGCGGCGGCGAGCCTTGTCCAGCGTCGCTTGTGTGCGCGCGACCATGCGCTTCTTCAGGTCGATTTGGAGAGCCTCGAGTCCGTCCTCGGGTGCGATGTGCGAGTACCAGACTGCAAGATTTCCCAACCCTGCCTGGGTGATCATGGTTTCCCGATACTCGGCCGCGCATCCGCGAACGATCTTCTTTCGCTCCTTGCCCGAAAACCCGTTGTCCTTCGCGGCGATCACCAAACTTGCGGCCAGTCGCTTGACGTCCCATTCGAACGGGCCCGGGTAGGTTTCGTCGAAATCGTTGATGTCGAACGCCAACTTCCGCTCCGGCGTTGCGTAGATCCCGAAATTGCTCAGGTGTGCGTCACCGCAGAGGTGGCTGCCAAGGCCCGAATCCGGGCTGCGTGACAAATCGTCGGCCATCACCAGCGCAGCACCGCGAAAGAACGAGAATCGCGATGCCGACATCCGCCCGTAGCGAATGGGGACCAGGTCCTGGACCCGGGATTGCGCCTGCACTTCCAGCAGCGAAATCGGGTCGCGGTCGCTGTCGGCGAGATCCGCGAGCGCAGCCAGCGGGGTGTCTCTACGCGCCTGGCGGCCGCGGGCCCGCCGCTCGTCGACAGAGAGATGTTCGGTGCGCACTGCTGTCATCTGCCCGACCTTTCACTCGCAACGGCTATCGCTACGAACTCGACGCGTCGGGCATCGCTCGGCCTCCTGATCCGCGCGCCGCGCGTATCAGGAGTTCCGGACTGGACACCAACGCTTTGCGCCACGGAAGTACCCCGTCGATCTCGATCTGAATCGACAGGCTGAGCACGGTTCGAATCAGCACGATCATGCCTAGAACTGCGGCATCGGTCAGCGACGGTGAAGACGTCACCGTCTTGACCAGATCAGCGGCAACAAGAATCTCGAGCCCGAGAAGGATGACCGCGCCCATGGTTTCGCGCAGAGTGCGAAACGCTGAACTGCCGTCGCGCGTTCGAGTCCACGCGCGTCCCGCGATCACAAATGCGAATACGAACCCGAGAACCATGGCGACAACACCGAGTACTTCGAACCATTCGGTGACAAGCTCGAAGAACCTGATTTTGTCCATGGTCATGATTCTCGAGGTAACTCACCGATAAGTCGAGAGGACACGAGGGTGTCAGCTGAAGATCCGCTCGATGCCGTCGAGTCGAAACTGCGTCGCGCGAGGTGAATAGCCCGAGCCCCACAGGCTGTCGTCGACGTAATGTACGTTTCCGGAGCGGACAGCGGGAAGCCGCTCCCACAGCGGGTTCATCGCCAACTGCGCGCGGACATGCTGCTGGTCCTGGAAAGCGCCGACGATGATCACGTCGCTGGTGACCCGATCGAGTTGCTCCGCGGTGAGTGTACGAGTGAACTCCTCCGACGTGGCGCGATCGCCGGGGAATCCGAGGGCGTCCAGAAGAGCGTCGACCTGGTTGTAGACAACACCGTTCTCCCCGGTACGGAGGAGGGTCACCGACGGCAGCGAACCGAGGGCCGAGAGTCGATCCTTGATTGCCAGGAGTCGCTCTTCCGTCCTCGCGTTCAATGCGGTTGCCGCGTCTTCGCGTCGGACCGCGACACCCATGTTGGTGACCAACTTCTTCATCTCATCCCACGTGGGATGTCCGTTGAAGCCGGCGAACACTGGAACACGGGTCGCCGAGAGTTCGTCGTATGACTTTGCCGCATAGGCATTCCGGCGGTCAAAAGCATGAAGATCAGATCGGGCGACGCGCCGATGATGGCTTCCTTGCTCCATGTTCCGGCCGTGTCGAGATTCGGGATGTTCGCCGCCTCCGCCATCTTGCGCAACACCGCGTCGCTGCCCACACCTTCGTGACCGAAGAAGCCGCCGACGATCTTCTCCGGCGACACACCGAGGTCGAGCACCGTCGCCATGGCACTGACATGGGCGATGACCATTCGCTGGGGATCCGACGGAATCTCGACGCGGCCCGTCTCGTCCTGCACGGTGACGAGACCTGCAGACGCCGAGCCCGGCGCCGAGGAAGCCCCTGCGCGTCAGCGCATCGACGATGCGGTTCCACTGCTCGTCTGTATCAAGTGCGGGGTCAGCGTGTGCGGGGTTCAGACAGATCGAGTCGGCACAGTTCCGTCCATTCGTTCGACAGTCGAGAATCTCCTCGATTGTGGCGATCGAATAGTCGAAACTGAACAGGATTTCGAGCCGACATTATTGCTATCCGGTCACACCTTCTTGACGACACTCGACTTCAATTGCATCGGTCCGATGCCGTCGACTTTGCAGTCGATGTCGTGGTCGCCGACGCCCTGAACGAGGCGGATGTTGCGCACTTTGGTACCCGACTTGATACCGGTGGGGCTGCCTTTCACCTTGAGTGTCTTGACAACCGTCACGGTGTCGCCGTCCGCAAGAATGTTTCCGACTGCGTCTTTGACCACACCGTCTCCCACCACACCCGGGTCTTCGCCAGCACTATCGGCCGTCGGCGCCCACTCGTATGCGCAGGATGGGCACACCATCAACGCACCCATTTCGTAGGTGTATTCGCCGGCGCATTCGGGACATGGGGGCAGGGTGTCTTCCACGTGGGTCATCCTATCCAGCCGGCGCCGGTCCCCATTTTTGCACTTCATGAACCACTCTTGAGGAAAATATTGCACTCGATGAAACTTTGCACTCTGTGCAATTATGGATGAAATGGGAACCGAAACACTCGGATTGCGTGAACGAAAGCGAATTGCCACGAGGCAGCTGATCGAGCACACGGCGGTCGAACTCGTCCTCGAACTGGGCTACGACGAAGTGACCGTCGAGAAAATCTGCGAAGCCTGCAATCTGTCGACGCGCACGTTCTTCAATTACTTCCCCACCAAGGACGCCGCAATCGGTGGGCTCATGCTTGTCGTGCCGAGCGAGACGACCATGATCACGCTGATCAACGAGCACCACGACGATCCACTCCGAGGCGCACTCGCGGTCTTCGAAGAGGCGATGCAGATCGTCGACGAACGGCCCGATCTGCTCGCGCACCGACGCGAATTGTTCGAACGGCATCCCACACTGTTGCAACAGCACCTGGCCACGTTCCACGACCTGGAAGACACACTCACCAGACTCCTGACGCGCGAGCTGCGCGGGCGCCCCGAGTATCGACAACTTCCAGCCGACACCGCCGCCGCAGACGAAGCCACCGCGACGGTCATCACAGCGGGCGCAGCGATGCGCTACGTCTTCCGAAAATGGCAGAGCAGCGAACGGGCCGGCCCCCGAACCGAACTGCTGGATCCGGCACTACTCCTGATGGCTCGAATTCTCCGATCCGCGAACTGATTTCGCCAGCCGTCACTCACCTAAGGAACTTCATGTCCACTCGAGAAGCTGCGACCGTCGACCCCGACGGCGCGCACACCGACGCCGCGCCGGACAAACGGTCGATCATCCTCGTTTTTGTCGGGTTGATGATCACCATGCTGCTGGCATCGCTCGATCAGATGATCTTCAGCACCGCGTTGCCCACCATCGTCGGCGAATTGAACGGCGTCAACCACATGGTCTGGGTGACGACGGCGTACATCCTCGCCTCGACCGTCATGATGCCGGTGTACGGAAAACTCGGTGATCTGATCGGGCGCAAGGGCCTCTTCATCGGCGCCATCAGCATCTTCATCGTCGGTTCGGTGATCGGCGGTCTGTCCCACGACATGACCACACTTATCGCTGGTCGCGCAGTACAAGGGCTCGGCGGCGGCGGATTGATCCTGCTGTCCCAGGCGATCATCGCCGACGTCGTTCCGGCCCGGCAACGCGGCCGATACATGGGTGCGATGGGCGGTGTGTTCGCGCTGGCTTCGGTTGCCGGACCCCTACTCGGCGGCTGGTTCACCGAAGGCATCGGCTGGCGCTGGGCCTTCTGGATCAATATCCCCCTCGGCCTACTCGCCATCGCGAGCGCGATGGCATTTCTGCACCTGCGGAAGCCGAACCTCGGCAAGCCTCGCATCGACTATCTGGGCATGGTTCTGGTCGCGACGGCAGCGACTTGTCTGATCCTGTTCACGACCTGGGGCGGAAACACCTACGCCTGGGGATCGGGCGTCATCATCGGGTTGATGATCGGCTGCGTCGTGACGGCAGTGGCTTTTGTCTTCGTCGAGAAGCGTGCCGATGAACCGGTGATACCGATGCATCTGTTCGCTCAGCGCAACTTCGTGTTGACCACCGTCGCCGGCCTGATCATCGGAATCGCCATGTTCGGTGCGCTCGCCTACCTGCCGACCTACATCCAGATGGTGACCGGCAAGAACGCCACCGAAGCAGGATTGATGATGATTCCGATGATGGCTGGCCTGCTCGTCGCCTCCATCGGTTCCGGCCAGCTGGTCAGCAAGACCGGCCGCTACAAGATCTTCCCCATCGTCGGAACGTCGATCGTCGCAGTTGCTCTGGTCCTTTTGTCGCGTCTGACGCCGTCGACTTCGCTGCTGGTCTTCGGTTGCTACATCGCACTCATGGGCATCGGGCTCGGCCTGGTGATGCAGATCCTGATCCTGATCGTGCAGAACACCTTTCCCGCCGCTGAAGTGGGAACTGCCACTGCGTCGAACAACTTCTTCCGTCAGATCGGTGCGTCGTTGGGCAGCGCGATCGTGGGCAGCCTGTTCGCCTCGCGCCTGACCAATCTGCTCTCCGAACGACTGCCGGCAAACGGAGGCGCAGTCGGTGGGGATGAGAATTCATTGACACCGGGAATTCTTTGGAAGTTGCCGAGCCAGGTTCGCGAGATCATCGTCGGCGCATATAACGATGCACTTGCGCCGATCTTCCTCTATCTCGTACCACTGGTCATCGCGGCGGTGATCCTGTTGCTCTTCGTCAAGGAGAAGCCGCTCGCGACGACGATCGATCGCTCAGCACCCCCGCTCGAGTAATTGACTATCGTGGCGTGATGTCGAACGCACCGAATACGCCCAGACGCACTCTCGTTGTTCTGGGCGTATTCGGCGTAGTAGTGGTTGTCGTTGTTTCCGGCGTGCTTTGGTGGTTCGCCCGCGGCGACGACGCCCTTGCCAGCGAGAACCTCGACTCGTTCCCCACGGTGGACCACAGCACGCTGACCGCTCAGCAGAGTGCGCTGATGACCGTCCTCGAACAGGAATGGGCATCAGGGAGCCCCGGCACCAAATACTCCGAGGGTGTCGAAGAATCGTGGTGTGCCGATTTCGTGAGCTGGTCGATGAACCAAATCGGTACGCCCTTTTCGAACCCCAACTCCGGCTCGTGGCGCATCCCCGGGGTGTACACGCTGCAGGAGTATTACGAGTCGGTCGACGCGTTTGTCCCCTACGGCCAGAACTACCAACCGAAGGTCGGAGACACGATCCTGTACGGCGACTCGAGCCCCTTCGGTCAACACGTCAACGTCGTTCTGATCAACGACACCG
Source organism: Rhodococcus sp. IEGM 1409 (assembly GCF_030056735.1). GTDB lineage: Bacteria > Actinomycetota > Actinomycetes > Mycobacteriales > Mycobacteriaceae > Rhodococcus_F. The sequence goes on along the minus strand of NZ_JASHKN010000004.1, from coordinate 151,457 downwards.
GCACACTGACAACCGTCGGCGGAAACGAGAACAACAAAGTCATGCTTCATCGCATAGTGCCCTCGGAAGTTCCGGGAATCGTCGGGTTCGGCGTCATCTGAGCCACCCCCCTGCCCTCTTTGCGTGATGAAACTTTATCGATGTGGGCGGTGAGATTTCCGAATTGGTTCGACCGTTGGATGGTGTTGACGGACCGAACATATTCGGATAATTCACTGTTTCCGTCGTTGACAGATGTGGGTCCTTCACGAAGAATCGGACCTGGCAACTAGATTCGTATCCAGCTGTCCCCGACCTCAGACAGGAATTCGATGCGCCCCGGTGAGCTGACCACCTTCGAGCAGATGCAACTCATCGCCCGCGCGGCTGCTGCGCAGGCCATGAGCACTCCGTCGATGCTCCGACTCCGGCTCGGCCACTACCCCACTGGGACACTCGCGCTGCGCAAACGCCCACTCCCCGACACCAAGCTGTGCAGCGAAGCGCTCGATCATGCCAAAGGCTCCCTCTCCCCCGCGGTCTTGAACCACAGCTTGCGCTGCTGGATCTGGGCCGACGTCTTCGCGCAGATCGATGCGATCGAGTACGACCCAGAAGATCTCTTCACCGCGTGCGCCCTTCACGATGTCGGATTGGGTGCAGAGGGATCGGCCGAGCACGGGTGTTTCACCTACATCAGCGCCGCAGACGCGGAAGAACTCACGACCCGAGTGGGTGCCTCGGAGAGATCGATAAAGCGAATCGGCGAAGCGATCCGTCTGCACATGGATCTGACTGTCGATCGCGATGTGGGCGCCGACGCCTATCTGCTGCACGCCGCAGCACATTTTGACGTTGCCGGTCGACGTGCGCCCGAAGTACCGCGAGCAGCTGTTCATGCAGCAATCGCGGAGTACCCACGAACAGGGTTCACCGACGAGTTCGCACAGTCGATGCGGCGCGAGGTCGAGCTCCGCCGGCTCTCTCGCGCGGCGACGCTCTGGAGATCGGGAATGGCTCCGCCGTTGCGAACCAATCCCCTGGATTGGAAGAGCCGCTAACTACGTCCAGTCCAAGGAAGGCGTCGAACATCTTGCAGTGGCCGGCAGCGAGCGCTAGCCACAGCACTTGGCACCGGTTTCGTCGAGCAGACACTGTTTCCAGTCAGCTGGAGCCTGTGTGCACTGAATGAAAACGGTGTCAGGTCCCAGCGATCAAGCAGCCGTCTCGAGGTCGACCAGCAAGAAGTCCTCGCGCCGCGGTCCCCATTCACGATCGGTCAGCTGATACGAGCGCAACGCACGAGGTGCACGGGCCAACTCGTAGAAGCGCTCGGAGCCGCGCACGAACTGCCTCGAAGCCCAACCCCAATCTGTGCCGTGCGGAAACTTCGGGTCCGGCAGCATGTCGGACTCCAACGACATGAGCCGCAGGCGTCGAACTACTCCGGTCGTAGCGGCACCCTCGTCGAAATCGATCCACGCCTGACGCGCATTCGGGTCGTCACGAGAAGTTCCGGCAAGTAGATGCAATGCGCCCGTGACGTCGATCCGAGAAGGCACCGGCAGGTCTGCGTTGAACATGAATTGCAGGGCACCGGCGCGACCGATCGCCGGTTGTTCCGGCTCCCGGACATCAGTGCCGTCGCGAGGCAGTCTCCACATCAACGGTTTCGAACTCACGCGCACTTCCGCGGGCAACGCCCACCCCGGCTCGGCAACCGCCCACCTGCGCGGGCTGTCGACAGTCCACGAGAGTCCCCAACGGACGGTCTCCCCCAATTCTGGAGGGACAAACCACCGAAGACGCAGACCGTCGACGACGACCGGGGTGATCATCGCGTCGAAGTTCGCCGACGCACCGACCACTCGACCGGCTCCACCGCATCGTCCAACCCGAGAACCACGCGCGCAGCATTGCGTCCTTGATCGAACAATGACTGGCGAACCGTGGTCAGCCCGGCGTCCGATGCGGCTGTTGTGTCGTCCCATCCGACGACCGCGACGTCATCAGGCAGCGCGCAGCCGAGTTCACGGATCGCGTCGAGAACACCCAACGCCAGTTCGTCACTCATCGCCAGGACGAGATCGGGCCTTCGGCTCACCGGAACGTCGAGCAGTAAGCGAGCCATTCGCGCCCCCTCGCTCCGCTCGTTGACGGTGACAACCCCGACTCGTACCGACGACCAGTCGAGTCCGGCGTCTCGAACTGCGCGCTCGTAGCCCCTCAGCCGATGGCGGGAAACCGGGAAGAACGCCTCACCCGGATCCACGTCCATCCGGATCTCGGACCGACGCTCGCGATCCCACGGAAGGCTGATCACCGCGGGCCGCAGCGCCCCCGACAACCCGACCGCCGCAATCGCGGTCGCGCCGGCAACATCGTCCATCCCGACGAGATCCACACCCTCGTGCGCCGGCCCGCCTTGAATGCACGCGGGTTTTCCGGTGCCGACAATCGCGTCGAGGATCGGGTCGTCGAAGACTGTCGTCCAGACGACAAAACCGTCTACCGCTGCGTCGCGAACTCTGTCGACGTCTCCGGGTTTCCCCGAGTTCGGCAGCATCATCAATCCGGCATTCGCGTCCAGGCAAGCGTCGGCGACCCCAGACAGGAATCGCCGGGCTACTGCGTCTTCGAAGGCGTAGGTCAACTTCTCGCTGAAGACGACTGCGATGTTGTTGAACTTGCCGCTCCGCAACGACTGCGCCGCTCGGTTCGGGCCCGAGTACCCGAGCTCTTCAGCCGCCGCGAACACCTTGGCCCGTGTTGATTCCGACACGCGCTCGGGCTGCGCGAAGGAGTACGACACCGACATCACCGACACGCCTGCGGCCTTGGCGACGTCGGCCATCGTCGGTCGACTCGAACGCTGTGCACGTGTGGCCATGCGCATCAGCATAGCGAGTGCGGAATATCCATTGCGCTGGTGTGTATCGATACATGTATCGTTACACAGCATGACCGCTCGACTGCCGAAGGCAACCACGCTACGGCTGATGACCCTGGCCGGGGCAGCCTTCGCCTACGTGACGGCTGAAATGCTCCCCATCGGACTCCTCAGCGAAATATCGTCAGACCTCGACGTCACCGAAGGGCGTGTCGGCCTTCTGCTGACCTTCTACGCATACGGTGTCGCCGTCTTGACGCTTCCGTTGATTTCTGCGGTCAAATCCTGGCCGCGCCGACGCGTTGTCGTTTTGACTGTGGCCACCCTCGCGGTGTCGCAACTGGTCGCGGCGTTGGCCGTCAACTATCCGATGCTGGTGATCGGGCGGTTGCTCTGCGCTGCGACGCACGGCGTGTTCTGGGCAGTGGTTGCGCCGGTCGCAGCGACTCTGGTTCCGCGCGGACAGCAGGGCAAGGCCATCGCGATGGTGTACGCCGGCACGTCTCTCGCTTTAGTTCTCGGAGGTCCCCTGTCTTCGGCGATAGGCCAGTCCTGGGGTTGGCGGACTGCCTCGGCGGCAATCGGTGTGGTGGCAGTGATCATCGCTTTCTCACTGCATCGTGCGTTGCCCGAAATGCCGGTCGATCAACACCATCGGAGCAAGCGAGACAAGCCGAAGCCGACACCGGAGATGAGAGGGGCACTCGCCGTCATTTGCGCGGCGACGCTGTTTGCTGCCCTGGGGCAGTTCGCGTCGTACACGTTCTTCACACTTCTGGTGGAGCAGAGTCTTGGCTCGTCCGGTGGCATCCGTACCGCGATGCTTCTGGTTTACGGCGCCGCCGGCGCAGTCGGAGTGTGGGTCGCCGGAAAGTACTACGACCGCCGCCCGCGCCTCTTCACGCTCATCTCGATCGCGACGGTGGCAGGCGCGCTGGCCATCTTCTGGCTCTTGGCGCCGTCGATGGGAGCGTTCGCAGTTGTCGCCACGATCTTGTGGGGCGCGGCGTTCACCACCGTTCCGATCTGCCTACAGTCCTCGGTTCTGCGCGCCGTCCCGATCGGGACCGATCGTGCCTCGGCCGTTTACGTGGTCGTGTTCCAGATCGCGATTGCGACGGGCGCGTTGCTCGGCGCCGCTGTCGTCGACGGTGGTGGAATCTCGCATCTCGCGGGAATCGGGGTCGCCCTCATGATCGGTTCGTTGGTGATAGTCGGGTTCGGCCGACACGCATTTCCCCGCGAACCACAGCGGTCTACTCACTCCCCCACCGACGCGGCAGCCAACCTCGCGTCGTAGATCAGGGTGTAGCGCCAGAACAGTCGCCTCTTGATCCGGCTACCTGGCAAATACCGGGCGGCCGCGCGCCGGACGTCAGCCATCGACTCACCAGCTTCCGCGGTGGGAGCTGTCATCGACTTCAGCTGCTCCACCGCGGCCTGTCGATGCTTGACCACGCCGACGACGGGATTGCAGACGGCCGCCAACACCGAGAGGAGTCCGTCGGTCACTGTCGTCGATCGATAACACCCGACTACGACGAGCCGACCGCCTGGTTCGAGCAGGCTGCTCAGGCGTTTCATCGATTCTTCGAGTGGAAGATGGTGCAGCGCCGCTACGACCGTGATCGCGTCGTACTTCGCCACGGACGCGAAGTCCTCGATTCGCCGCGCTTCGATGATCACGTTCTCGTCATCGACAAACCTGGCGAGCACGGCGGCCGAGGTGGTGGGGTCGGGTTCCACACCGACCACCACGTCGAACCGCGTGCGCAAGAGGTCGATCAGATTGCCCGTCCCGCACCCCACGTCCAGGGCACGCCCGGACCTGATCCCGCCCAGATTGCGCAGAATCCACCGACCGTAGTGATCGTTGTGACTCCACGGATGGCGCCGGTTGAAACCGTCCAAGCGAGTAATCACACCCATACCCGACGGTATCAATCCGCGCCTCCGGAGCCAGACGTCACAATCGCGGGTCGACCGGCTCCGATTCGAGAGCCAACACCGCGAACACTGCCTGGTGTGCGCGCCATAACGGTTCGCGGTCGACGAGCCTGGATACCGCCTCCATGCCGAGCGCGTACTCGCGCAGCGCCATCGACTGCTTGTGCCCGAGGTTGCGATTGCGTAGCCGAGCAAGCGTCGACGGTTCGAGGTAGTCGGCGCCGTAGATCAGTCGCAGGTACTCACGACCGCGAACCTTGATCCCCGGCTGAACCTTCGCGTTGTACCCGCGAGGTCCGTGAATCTGATTCGCCAGCGGTTTGACGACCATCCCTTCACCGCCCTCACCGGTGAGCGACTCCCACCATTTTTTCGCTTCCGACACCGAGTCTTCGGAGCCGAGATCGACCACCAGTCGACGTGTGGTGGTAAATCGATTCGGCTCGGCCGAGGCCAGGCGGTCCGCAATTCCGAGGTGCCATTCGTGATCCCGATCCCCGTACGACTGGCCCTCGGTCGCCAAGACCTGAAACGGAGCGATGGTGACTCCGTCCAGCCCGTTCGTCGGCCACACGTACCGTCGGTAGGCCTCGCCGAAGCGCTCGATACTCACGGCCCGAACCGATGTCTGCTCGAACATTTCCGCCACGTCCAGACCCCTCGATCCTGCCTGCGCCAACATTGCCTCACGGGCGGCGAGGTCAGTTCGCCCCGCCGCCGCGACCGACGCGTACTGCGAGCGCAGCAGACCTTCCGCTTTGACGTTCCATGGCAACAGTTCGCAGTCGAGGAGCAGCCAGTCGGTGCCCAGCTCTTCCCACAACCCAGCGGAGGTGACTGCGGCGGCGATGTCGTCGACCAACTTCTGAGTCAGCTCGTCGTCGAAGAACTGGCGGCCGGTGCGGGTGTGCACCATGCCGGTGAGCGCATCCGGTGCGTCGAAGCGGGACCGAGCAACCGATCGATCACGGCACACGAGCACCACTGCCCGCGAACCCATGTGCTTCTCTTCGCAGATGACCGTTCCGATTCCGGCGGCCCGGTATGCGTCGAACGCGGTCGACGGGTGTTCGAGATAGTCGTCGGATTGGGCCGTCGCGCACGGCGCCATGGTCGGCGGTAGGTATCGAAGCCATTGCGGCGCGACCGCGAAGCGACTCATCACTTCCAAGGCGCCGGCGGCGTTATCGGTGCGAACGGACACTCGACCGCGGAGTTCAGTGTCGACGCCGGTCGTTTCGAGGACGTCGGCGAGATCGAGCACATCTGGATCGCGAGTCGGCGGAGCCAGCGGCACGATCGGCTCGTACCAAACCTGCTCGGCCGGAACCGACACGATCTCGCGCTCCGGGTATCGAAGTGCGGTCAGAGATCCACCGAACACACAGCCGGTGTCGAGGCAGGCGGTGCTGTTGATCCATTCCACCTCGTGTACCGGGGTATGGCCGTAGAGGACCATGGCAGATCCTCGGTAGTCCTGCGCCCACGGGTATCGAACCGGCAAGCCGAATTCATCCGTCTCACCGGTTGTTTCACCGTAGAGCGCGAAGCTCCGCACTCGTCCGGACGCCCTGTTGTGGTAGTCCTCCTTGAGACCGGCGTGCGCGACGACGAGTTTGCCGTCGTCCAGGACGAGGTGCGCCACCAGCCCGTCACAGAAGTCGACGACGCTTTCGCGGAACTCCGCCGTCTCGGTGGCGAGTTGCTCGAGCGTCTCGGCCAGTCCGTGACTCGCCGTGACCTTCTTGCCCCGCAGCGCTTTGACGAGTTTGTTCTCGTGGTTACCCGGAACCGCTATCGCATGTCCCGCCGCGACCATCCCCATCACCAGACGCAGCACACCGACCGAATCCGGTCCCCGATCGACGTAGTCTCCGAGGAAGACGGCAGTTCGCCCTTCCGGCGGCACGGCATCGACAGCGCCGCCATCCGTTCCGTAGTCGACGGTGTAGCCGAGTTTCGCGAGCAGCGTCTCGAGCTCACTTCGACATCCGTGGATATCGCCGATGACGTCGAACGGGCCACGCTCGACGCGCAGATCGCTGCGGAGCGGGTGACGCGAGAACTCGGCTTCGGAAACCGCGTCCGCGCCTCTGAGGACGTGAACCGAACGGAAACCTTCCTTACCCAACCCGCGAAGCGAACGAGTCAACTGCTGGTGCTGGCGGCGAATGACATCGCGTCCGAACGTCCGATCAGCGCGAGCCTCGTTACGTGCAGCACAGACCGATTCCGGAACGTCGAGCACAACCGCAACCGGCAGTACGTCGTGATCGCGAGCCAACGAAACGAGCCGCTTGCGCGCGGCGGGCTGAACGTTGGTCGCGTCAATCACCGTGAGACGTCCGCGTCGAAGACGCTTGGCTACGACGAACTCCAGCACTTCGAAAGCGTCGGACGTCGATTCCTGCGAATTCGGATCGTCACTGACCCACCCTCTGAAGGTGTCACTCGAAAGAGTTTCGTACTCACCGAAGTGACGCGCAGCAAAGGTCGACTTCCCCGAGCCACTGACGCCGATGATTACCACAAGAGCGAGGTCTGGAATCTCGTACACCGTCATGACGTTCGTGCCTCCTTCGTGAAGATCGCCAACTGCGTCGGCCCGCCGAGGACCGGATCGATTGTTCCGACAAATTCGAACTCCACGGAATAGCCATGGGCTCGGGCTGTTTCGGTTGCCCAGTCGCCGAATTGGGTTCGGGAAAACTCGAACCTGTGATCCGGGTGCCTGAACTCTCCCTCCGCCAACGCCGGATACAGCACGTTGTAGTCGGCATTCGGAGTAGTCAGCAGCACATACTGCGGCGCTGCGTCCACGAAGACCGATCTGACCAATGCCGGCAGGCGCGCCGCGTCGACATGCTCGACCACCTCCATCAGCACGGCTGCGTCGAAGCCTTTCAACCGTGCGTCGCGGTAAGTCGCGGACGACTGCATCAAAGACACACGTTCACGTTGGACGTCGGACATTTCGGTGAACTTCAATCTCCGCTGCGCCCGCGTCAGTTCGCGCGCGCTCACATCTACGCCGACAAGTTTGTCGAATTGTGCGTGGGGCATCAGCGCCTCGATCAGTTTCCCTTCGCCGCAACCGATGTCGACAATTGTTCGAGCATGTAGTCGCTGTAGCGTCGCCGAAACTGCGTCGACGCGAAGCCGTGCGAGCGGCGGATCCGGGCGCGGCAGTTCGATCTGCACCTCCGCTTGTTCGGGAATCAATCGGTCGACTACCGATTCGACCAGGTCACGTCGACGAGCCAGGTAGCGGGACATGATCAGCGCGGAATCCGGATGCGAAACCAACCACTCTCCGGCGACACGGATCAACTTGTCTGCCTCGTCCGGTCCCACCCAGTAGTGCTTCACGTCGTCGAGTACCGGCAACAGCACGTAGAGGTGCCGAAGGGCACTCTGCACGGTGTGTTCCCCGGTGAGTGTCAGCGACACGAAGTCGGAGTTTCCCCAATTCGGCAGGTGCGGATCAAGTTGCACCGGAGTCGCTGTCACATCCCACCCCAGCGGCTCGAACAGACGGCCCGGCAAGTCGGCATCGCCGCCGCACGGAACCACCGGAATCGACACCGTCAACGCGAGTTCTGCCTCGACGAGTTCCGGATGCGACTTGCACGTTCCCGTCAACGCGGTACGGAACAGCTTCGACAGAGCAACCGAGAGTATCGACGACGCCGCATACGGTCGGTCGTTGACGTACTCCCCCAGCGAAAAGTTGTCACCACTCTTTCCGCGCCGGTACCTACTCTGGACCAGCTCGATGGGATCGACATCCACAATTACTGCCACAGTTGTTTTTTCGGCCGAGGCTTCCGGGTACAGAACCGTGGCGGTGCCGATCGCCAAGTCGAAAGTTTGCACTCGGTCGGGATGTTTGTGCAGCAGGTAGCTCAACGCAGTCGCATCAGGAGTGCGTGAGGACGGGATGGACGTCAAAGTCAATAGCACCAGGCGAATGTAGCCTGGCAGACGTCCGGAGCGCCTCCGATTTACGCGCCCCGCAGCAGTCAGAACAAGGTAAGAGCTGCTCCCGCACCCACCAGTTCACGCGGCGCCTCGCGCGATTGCTTGCCAGATGCATTGACGTCTCGATGCTCCGAACGACCACCCAACCCATGACGCTCGACCAGTGGCTCGACCCGATTTGCGAGCCAACGCTTGTATTCGGGAGTGACATACGCACCCCGCCCGTACAGCTCTCGGTAGCGGCGGATGAGTGCCGGGTGTTCCTGAGCAAGCCAATTCATGAACCAGCCCCGAGTACTGCCGCGCAGGTGCATCGGGAAGACCGTCACACTCGTCGCACCCGCCTCGGACAGTGCCTCGAACAGACCGTCGAGGTGACTGGTGGAATCGGTGAGGAACGGAATGACCGGCGCCACCATCACATTGCAGGCGAATCCAGCGTCGGTGATAGCGCGGATCATCTCGAGGCGCGCCCGCGGCGACGGGGTGCCAGGCTCGATCTGCTTCTGAAGTGCTGCGTCGTTGATCGCCAACGACACCCCGATTCCGACGTCGACCTGCGCCGCCGCCATCTTCAACAGAGGCAGATCCCGTCGGAGCAGAGTTCCCTTCGTCAGGATCGAGAAGGGAGTTCCCGATTCGGTCAACGCGCGAATGATGCCGGGCATCAAGCGGTATCGCCCCTCGGCTCGCTGATAGGGATCGGTATTGGTGCCCAGTGCAACCGCTTCCCGTTTCCAGGACTTTCGCGCCAACTCTTTGCGGAGCACCGCGGCGATGTTCGTCTTCACAACCACCTGGGAGTCGAAATCCGCACCGGCGTCGAGGTCGAGATACTCGTGACTCGGTCTCGCAAAACAATATCGGCATGCGTGTGAGCACCCACGAAAAGCGTTGACGGTGAAGCTGAACGGCAACGTCGACTCTTCGGGCATCTTGTTGAGCGCGCTCTTGCAGAGCACCTCGTGAAACGTGATTCCCTCGAACTCCGGAGTCTGCACGGAGCGAACCAAGCCGGCCCGTTCCAGTCCGGGTAGCGCTCCGTCATCTGCATCCAATGCCTGACCCGACCACCTCATGGCCCCAAGTCGAACACTTGTTCTAAGCTATGTCAAGATGGAGCGAATACCCGACCGTGCCTCACCACGGCCGGGAAGTTGTTGGCAGAATTCGAGCCATGTCGAACACAAGCACGCCGAACAGAATCAACATTTCGTCCGGTTCCGAATGGGAACCGAAGATCGGTTACTCCCGCGCCGTGCGCATCGGTAACCAGATCGCAGTCTCCGGCACCACCGCTCCTGGTGAAACCCTCACCGATCAGACACGCACAGCGCTCGAAACGATCAAGGCAGCACTTGCCGAGGCCGGCGCCTCTCTCGGCGACGTCATCCGCACTCGCATGTACCTTCGCGACATGACGCAGTGGGAGCAGGCTGCTCTCGCCCACGGCGAAGTGTTCGGCGAAATTCGTCCCGCCACCACCATCCTCGAGGTCAGCTCGCTGATCGACCCCGCTCTGCTCATCGAGATCGAGGCCGACGCGGTCCTCAGCTGATCGCCAATCCGGACGTTTGCGACAGTGGGCGCCTAGTCTGAGCCGATGAAACCGATGCGGCTGTATCCATTGACGCTCGCGCTGGGCATCACCGCCGCATTCCTCTCGCCCGCCTTCCTCTCGCCCGGCTCTGCACTCGCAGAACCGGGCGAGAGTCTTTCGACGGCGTGCGGCAGCCCGCTGAGCAATGCCGAGGTGGACAGGATTGCCGAACTCAGCGACGTCACGACGCTGAACGGCGGCGGACTACTTCGCCTCGAGACCGCTGTCGAACGTCATCGGGAGATCACGTCGATCCTCGTCTCACACCACGATTGGCGGGGCCTGTTCTCCATCGGCCTCGACGCTGTCGAGCACGAGGCGGTGATGCCGCTGCAGCGAGATCCCGCAGCTTTCGACAATGACGAGTGGGCCCATTCGGTCAGCTATGAATTGCTGCGCAGGTACCTGGTGAACGTCCACGCGGAGTTCACGGGTACCCCCACCGACCCAGCGTGGAGCAACTATTTCACTCTGACGCGTCAGTGCGACGCCAGTCCCGCGCGGGTCGCCATGGCCGGCTACAACGCGCACCTCACCGTCGACCTCGCTCATGCCGTCGCCACCTCCGGAACCACTGCGGAGGATGTTCCCGATTTCTACAAGATCGTCGATTCCATTGCCGTCAAGGGTGGTTCGATCGTGACCCTCACCGAGGCCGAGTACGACGCAGACCTCGGGCCGCTCTGGCGGTTCTACTTCGTCGGCGAAGGACTCGACCGATTGGCCGGAAACTCGCAGCCCTCGGAACTGCTGCTCCGCGCAGCCGACAGCGGATACAACACCATCACACTTGCCAACGGGTTCGCCCTCCAGAATCCGCAGACCCGCCCCGGCGCCGAGCAGGAGATCGACGCACTCTGGCGCACCACGGATTCGGCTCTCGACGTACTCGCACGACTCGGCGGTCTGTGACTTCTCACCCTCTGCCGACCTGAAACGGACACACCTGAGACAATGACCCCATGACGGGGCACTCGGCGGGGCAAGGCATGCAGAGTCCCGCCATGCGCCGGGTACGAGACCTGTTGCGCGGGCCCGCAATTGTCTGCGGCGAACAGGCCACCATCCGTGAGGCCGCCAAGTTGATGACCGACGCGGGCCGCCGTGCTGTTGTGATCCCTACGGATACAACAGGTTTCGGAATCTTCACCGAAGGTGACTTGCGAGCTCGTGTGGTAGTCGGTGGAGTCGACAGCAATCAGCCGGTTTCGACGGTGATGACGCCGTCTGCGGTGACAGTCGACCCTGATCGACTGGGCGCCGACGCCGTGACCGACATGCTCGAGTACGGATTGCGCCACCTCCCGGTCGTGACCGAGGCAGGCACGTTGATGGGTGTGCTCGAACTCAGTGACCTCCTGACTTCGGCCACCAATCAGGGTTTCGAACTGCGAGCAGCACTCGCCACGGCGGAAGACGACGCGCACCTCATCGAAACGGCCCGTGCCGTACCGGTTCTGGTGACCGAGTTGGTGGCGTCGCGGGTCTCACCGCTCGACATCGGCGCCACGCTCGCCGTGCTGATCGACGTCACAGTCAGGCGAGCCATAGAGTTGGTGGTTGGCGGCGACGAACGGCCGGATTTCGCGTGGCTTTCGCTCGGCAGCGTCGCGCGGCGTGAAGCGCTCCCGTCTTCGGATATCGACAGCGCGCTGGTGTGGGGCGGCGAATCCCATCACGAGGGTGCCGACGCCGCGAAGCGCATCCACGACATCCTCGATCTCTGTGGGTTCCCGCGAGACACCAAGAACGCCGTCGCTACCCAGGCCAGGTTTGCTCGAACGCTGCCACAATGGCGCACTGCGCTGCGGAAATGGGTCTCCAATCCGTACCAGGACCAAGCGCTGGTCATGTTGTCGATGCTGGCGGATGCCCGCGTCGTCGCGGGCGACCCGGCGCTGGATCCCCGCCCTGCAGCGTTGGATCAACTCCGACTGCATCCGGCCGTGATGCGTGTACTACTTCGCGAAGCGGTCGGCGACAAGGCAAAACTTCATTCATTCAAGGACGTGATGACGCGTCGGACCGGAACCGTCGACCTCAAAGCCAGCGCAGTCCAACCGATCGTGAATATCGCTCGATGGGCGGGGATTTCCGTGGGCGCCCGCACGAGTTCGACACTCGAACGCCTCAAGGCCGCAGCGGGAAGCGGATTTCTTCTCGACGACGACGCCCAGGTGCTGATCGAGTCTTTCGAGGTGCTGCAGCAGATTCGCGTCCGCCACCAGACCGATCAGTTCTCCGCGGGTAGGCCACCAACCGACGAGGTCGTGATTTCCGAACTCACACCGCTCTCCCGCAGCTTGCTGAGCAACGCAGTGCGTGAGGTCGCGGGTGTGCAGCGACGCCTCGAGTACGCCGCGTCCGCGTCGGCGTTACCCGACATCGACCCGTGAATCGCACTGCGCTCGAAGAGGTTCTGGCCGCGGAACGGCTCGAAGGCTGGGATCCGAACGATGAGCAGATCGCGGAACTCGAAGCCGTCCTGATCGGGATGCTTTCTCGGCGTGAGTATTTCGAGCAGGAATTGGCGCGGGCTGTCGGCCTCTCGTCAGCGATTCAACCGCGGGTCCGCTGGCGAAGGTCAGCGCCGTACGTCTATCGCGGTACGTCGGTACTCAAGAACAACTTCGACGTACGAGATCCCGCGGCATTGCAGTCGCTGGAATTTGCGGCGACTGCACTGCGCCTGGGCGAGGCACATCTCGGAGACGACCTGGTGCCACACACAGGCGACACTGTCGAACTTCTCCTCCTTCACCAGCATGTTTTCCAAGACCTGTACCAGTGGGCCGGCCACATCAGAACCGTCGACATCAAGAAGGGCGCGGCCACCTTTGCTCCGGTTTCCGCGATCCGGAACTACCTGTCCGAGGTCGAAGAGATCATCGCCGCCGTCGACTGGGCCACGCTCGATCGTGGCGCTACGTCGTTCGCGCTCGCGTCGGTGTACTCGACGCTCAATCATGCCCATCCGTTTCGGGAAGGAAACGGCCGAACCGGGACCCTCTTCCTGCATCGACTCGCCGCCGATACCCGGTATCAGCTCGACCTGTCGGGGGTGAGCGGATCCGAATGGGTATCGGCATCGAGAGATTCTGCGCCTTTCCGGCCCTCCGGAACCCCGTCGCCGCGCCCGTTCATCGATCTGTTCAATCGCGCGCTGACTCGCCGGGGAGCCCTGTAGGGGGAGAACTGCTTTGCACGATCACCACAAGCATCCCCTCGTCCGAACCGGACTCGTGAATCTCCCCCGGGCTCCACAACACTGCATCGCCTGACTCCATCGAGACCCGTCGTCCGTCGGCCTCGGCTACCCAACCCGAGCCGTCCACGACGACGAACAACTGCCAGAGGTTCGCAGAGTGCTTCCCCAACAGGCTGTTCGGCCGACACCACGCGAAGTGACTCCTGAATTCTCCACCGTTCACCGAACGGGCGAGCTGCATCATGGTGATGTTCCGGCTGCCGTACTCGTCGGCGTCCAAGCTCCCTGTGGGCAGGGTCACGAATCGCATGGCTGAGTGTGGCCCACGTCGTCGACCAGCGCAACGGCCTGAGATGTCCGCCGGTGCGGACTGAACACCTTTTCTGTTGAGCGAGCACCGCCTCCGACACGCTGGATGCAGTTCTCACTCGGAGAAAACGGTGCTCACTCGTCGACCATCAACCGGGCAGCGAGAACTCCCCCGCATCCGACCATCGCTGACGCTCCGCGCCGAACGCGACGGACTGCATCGCGCGGAACTCCTCGATCGAGCGCGAGTTCGACGCCAGGAACTCCTGATGCTCGGCGAGGGAGAAACTTCCGTCCTCGATTTCGACTCCCCCGCCGCGGCCCGCGGCGGTGTCCGCACGCAGATCCATCAACTCTTCCGGCTCGACGGGATACCAGGAGATCCGGTCGAAGAATCGCAGTAGCCAGGGAGTGCCCTCCTCGAACGGGCCCGACTTCGCGGGGTGGCGGTGGTTCCACACCTGCGTCGTACGTCCGACGAACTGGTACCCACCCGGACCTTCCATACCGTAGATGCAGAGATAGGCACCACCGATCCCGACGGCGTTTTCCGGGGTCCAGGTGCGGGCAGGGTTGTACTTGGTCGTGACCAGACGATGACGCGGGTCGAGCGGGGTCGCGACCGGCGCCCCGAGGTAGACGTCGCCGAGGCCGAGCACCATGTACTCGGCGCCGAAGACGGTGTCGAACACGTCGTTCACGGATTCGAGACCATTCATCCGGCGGATGAACTCGATGTTCCACGGGCACCACGGCGCGTCGGCACGCACTCCGTGCATGTACCGCTGGATCGCTTCGCGCGTTGCCGGGTCGTCCCACGAAAGTGGCATCCGCACAGTGCGACTGGGCACCACGAGTTCGTTGGCCGCGGGCAAGGTGTCCTCCGCCTCGGCGAGCATTCCCATCAGTTTGTGGACGGGCAGTACGTCCGGGTCGACGCGGACCTGCAGGCTGCGGATTCCCGGTGTGAGATCGAGTAGTCCGGCCGGCTTCTCGAGTTCGAGTCGCTGATGTAGTGCGTGTGCACGCGCACGCAGGGCCAGGTCGAGATTCATGTCGCCGTATTCGACCAACACGTTGTCGTCACCCGAGCGGCGATATGTCACCGGGGTGTCACCGTCGCGGCGGGCGATGACGCCGTCGTCGCCGTCACCGCCGGTGGAATGCACAACCGAACTGGACGCTCGACGCGATACTCCCAGGTCACGGCGCGATGCCGCCCGTTCCGCACGGACCGGAACGAAGCGAATCTTGTTGCCGGGAGCCAACTGTCCGAGCTTCCATCGATCGGCGGAAACGACCGTGATCGGGCAGACGAAGCCACCGAGGCTCGGTCCGTCGGGGCCGAGGAGGATAGGCGTGTCGCCGGTGAAGTCGAGTGCACCGATCGAGTACGCGTTGTCGTGGATATTCGACGGGTGAAGTCCCGCTTCGCCGCCGGTGGTTCGGGCCCAATCGGGTTTCGGCCCGATCAACCGGACTCCGGTGCGGTCGGAGTTGAAGTGGACCTCGTACTCGGTCGCGTACAGCGTGTCGATGTCGGAGCGGGTGAAGAACTCCGGCGCCCCGTGCGGGCCCTCGGTCACCGCGAGTTCCCAGCACGTGTGTATCGCCGGAACATGCTCGGCCGGAACAGCTCTCGCGGCCACGGTCGCCTGTCCGAGTTTGAGAACGTCTCCCGCCCGCAGGGTCCTTCCTTCGTGTCCACCAAACCTGCCCAGGGTGAAGGTCGAGGCGCTGCCGAGATAGTCGTCGGTCTCGATTCCGCCTTGTACGAGTACGTAGATGCGCAGTCCCGGACCGCTGACCGTTCCGACGTCGAGCACCGCTCCAGCGGGGACGAAAACGGGTCGCCACTGACCGTGTGCGACGCCGTCGACGGTCACCGACACCGGAGCGCCCGTGACGCAGACTGTGGTGTCTTCGTCGAACGTCATCGCAGGTCCAGCCATTGCGGATTCGATTCCCGGAGCGCCTTCAGGATTTCCGAGTGCGGTGTTTCCCAACCGAAACGACAGGTCGTCCATCGGGCCAGATGGCGGAACTCCGATCTGCCAATACCCGACGCGTCCCGGATAGTCCTGAACCGTCGTCAGCATTCCGGGACGCACGATGGTCAGTTTTGCGTTCATTCGTCTGCTCCCGGCCGTGTGACGATCATGCGGACGGCCGTCGGATCGAAGCCGTTGCACGGGTTGTTGATCTGCGGGCAGTTGGACACGAGGACGAGGGCGTCGCGTTCGGCACGCAACGCGAGGCGCTTGCCTGGCGCTGACAGTCCGTCGACCATCCCGAGCGTGCCGTCGGGGTCGACCGGGACGTTCATGAAGAAGTTGATGTTGGACACCAGATCCCGCTTACCGAGCCCCCATTTGGCGCCCTCTACGAGGAAGTTCTCGACGCACGCGTGCTGATGCTTGGTGTGGTGGCCGTATCGCAGCGTGTTCGATTCCTGAGAGCACGCGCCGCCGACGGTGTCATGGTTTCCGACCTCGTCCGCAACAAGCGTCATGAGCGGAGTTCCGTCGTCGCTGCGGAGCACGGAGCCCGTGGTCAGAAACAGATTCTGCTGGGCTGAGACCGTCGCTGCTGCCGAATACCGAACGCTGTGATCGTCGCCGGCGTAAACGAGTGTGTCGACGGCTTGATTTCCATGCAGATCGACGATGGTCAGGACGTCACCGGCACGAACGAGCGCTGACCACGGCCCGAACGCGTCAGCGATCTCGTCGAGGATCACCGTTCCGGGAACGAGGGCAGGGACATCCAAGGTGGTGGTCATACGATCTCCTCCAGGTTCGAAGCCGTCCAGGCGTCTTCGGTATTGAGCACTGCGCGTTGGTATTCCGGCCCGCGATCGACAAGGCCGCCGAGTTCGTCGGCCGCGTTCCACGCGAGCACTTCGAGGGACGTGGTGGGAAACTCCGGCGCCGGGTCGAGTGGGTGCGCGGTGTTGGCAATGATCACGATGACGGGCAGGTGGATCACAAGGTCAACCGTTGCACCTGCTCCGGCGGATCCGGTGCTGGTGAGAGCGCCGTCGGCCTCGACGCGCACACCGTGGAAGAACGACAACGGAGGCGCTATGTCCTGCGGCCCGAGTCCGTTCTTCGCGGCAGCCACGGTGAAAAGTTCGCGTCCGGCGGGTGAGGCACTGTGCAACGAGCCCTGACCGTATTTCGCCTCGTTGGTGGCGCGCGATGTAGTTCCACAGAACGCGTCGTGGTGACCCGACGTGTCTGCGACGACGGTCGCGAGTACTCGCCCCTGATCGGAGAGCAATGGGTGCCCGACGCCGAGATATGCCTGCCACGGAACCTTGACGGTATCGGCGACGTTGAGCCGCTCCCAGGGAGCATCGGCGCGGTAGAGCAAGACATTTGCGCAGGCGCTGCCAACGACGTCGCGAAGTCGCAATCGGGTGCCACGGGCGAGAACCTTCGTCGTGTATCGCCCACCCGGCACCGTCTCAGCCCAGGTCAGACGCCCCGGGGCGACGTCCTCGGGTGGGTTCGGCCAACGCGTTGCAGGCAATACGGGCATGGAATCGGTGATCGTTCCGGCTTGGGACCGGGCATGCTCGCGGGCGCCGGCGGTGGTCTGGGTAGTCATGGTCAGGCTCCGATCGTGACGGGATTCGGGGTGGCGCGGCCGCGCGGGAAGCAGGCGACTCCAAGCCCGACCACCAGCGCAATCGTGATGGGGGCAGCCCACTGCAGGATGGGATATTCGCCGGTGGGATTGAAGATCTCGGCCCGCGGCCAGGACAGATTGATCACCATCAGCGCGCCGTACACCACCGCCGCGATATTGACCGGCACTCCCCAGATACCGAGGGAGAACAGCTTTTCACCCTCTGCATCGAACTTGGGGCCGGCAGCAGTGCGCGGCCATCCCTTGAGCCGCTGAACCAACAGCGGCACGGTCACCATGAGGTAGGCCAAGTAGATCAAGATGATGCATACGCTGGACAGGGTCGCGAAAATTGCCGAGTTGCCCACGTTGACGGCCAGAACGGCAATGCAGATCAGGCCGATGAGGATGGACGGTGCGATAGGTGTTCCGGTGCGGGGGTTCACCTTTGCCAGAATCGGCGAGGCCGGTAAACGCCCGTCGCGGGCCATGGAAAACATGAGCCGTGATGCAGCGGTCTGAATTGCCAAGGTGCACACGAACACTGCGATCGAGACGTCGATCAGCAGCACAGTGCCCCACGGCGAACTCAGGATAGACGTCAGTACGTACGGCAAACCTTCCGTGGCCAGGCGTCCGTCGGTGAGCGAGGGCGCCGCCATCAACGCGCCGAGGATCATCAAACCGCCACCGAGTGCGGACGCAGACAGGGCAAGACGGATCGTGCGAGGTGCAACGCGGCGGGGATTGCGGGTCTCCTCGGCCAGTTCCCCTGCCGAACCGAAGCCGACCATGACGTAAGCGGCCATCAGTCCGGACATGATCCACGCCCAGGCGTATCCGGGTTGGCCCCCGGCACTGCCGGTGTCGAAGACGACGTCCGGTCCGCGCTGAGCGTGGGTGAAGAACATCCCGACCACAGCGATGACACCGATGATTTCGCAGGTCACACCGATGTTGTTGATACGCGACATCCAGTTGACGCCGATGCAGTTGATGAAGGTGGTGAGAACTAGAAGTACCGAACCGAGCAGCACGGCATTGGCAGCGCCGCTCGAGGAGGTGAGTGCGCTGTCCTCGCCGATGATCTGGAACCCGCTCCACACATTGGGGAGCACGACCTGCAAGGCGATCGCGGCGGCCGACGCGGTGACGATCTGAGCGAGAATCATGAACCAACCGGCGAACCAGCCGACGATTTCACCACCCATCCGCCGAGACCACTGGTAGATGGCGCCCGAAATCGGATATCTGGCAGCAAGTTCCGCGAAGTTGAGAGCAACCATGAACTGACCGATGAATACGACGGGCCAGGTCCAGAAAAACGCCGGACCCGCGAAACCGAAACCGAGGCCGAACAGTTGGAAGATCGTGGTCAGGATGGAAACAAAGGAGAAGCCCGCGGCAAACGACGCGAACTTTCCCAGCGATCGATGCAGCTGCTGCTCGTAGCCGAACTCCGCGAGGTCACCGTCGTCGTGAGGCGAAGTGGCAGGCGAAGATGCGGTCGTGGACTGCGCAGCCGGGGTGGTTGCACTCAACGGCGTACTCCTTCGGCGAAGCGATTCAGAGGCGAATAACTGTCGATTGATAGTTTTCGCGAAATCCACTCGCCGCAGGTGACGCCCGCGTATACGATTCGCCAGATTCTGTAACAGGCTCGTTGAGTACGTTTCGAGCACGTGACCGAATGCTCACAGCGACGGCCACCCCGCATGTAAGGCCTCGGCCTGCCACTATGGAAGGCGTGACCAACGCCGGCCCCGGACGACCCCGCCTGACCGCTCGTCGACGCCCGGGTGGGACCGCCCGTGCAGAGATCTTGGATGCTGCCGCGGAACTGTTCACCACCCGAGGCTTCGCCGCGACGTCGACGCGCCACATCGCCGAAGCAGTCGGGATGCGTCAGGCGTCTCTGTACAACCATTTCGCCACCAAGGACGACATCCTGGTTGCTCTACTCACCGACACCGTGACTCCGGCGCTCGATTTCGCGGAGAATCTCAGGCTTCTCGACACCTCACCCGCGGTGAAGCTGTACGCGCTTTCGTACATCGACGCGGCGCAACTGATCACCGGACGGTGGAACCTCGGCGTCCTCTACCTCTTGCCGGAACTGGGAAGCGACAGGTTCATGTCGTTCCGGGCCGATCGCGACCAGCTTCGCGAGCAATACCGGGCACTCGCCCAGGCAGTGCTCGGCGCGATTGGCGATCCGGCATCGACACAACTGGCCGAGCTTCCGTTTCGCCTGGTCGAAAGCGTGATCAGCGCGCGAGCCGACGCGCTCGAAGGAACGCCGATCCCCGACGCCGCCGTCATCGCCGGGTCGGCGCTGCACATTCTGGGGTGGCACCAGGATCTTGCTTCCCTCCATACGGAAGCGGCAGAGCTCATTTCGAACGCAGAAACGCCGAAATTGTCCGGGGCTGCATCAGCTCCGGACAATTTCGACGCAATGAAGCCTTAGCGGCTTCGACGCAATCAGGCCTCAGCGGCCACGAGACTAGACCGAGAGGGACTGCCCCGGGAAGATCAGGTTGATGTTCGGAACCTGGCTGGCGAGGTTCTCGATCGAGATGCCGTGTGCAGCAGCGATCTTCGAAAGGGTGTCACCTGCCTTGACCACGTAGTTGCCGCTTCCGGTGCTTGCTGCCGGAGCCGACTCGACGGAAGCCTCAGCGGTGACGGGAGCTGCCGCCGCCTCGTAGTTGCCTGCGGTGGTGCCGGTAGTCAGGTACTGACCGCAGACGGGCCATGCGCCGACGCCCTGGCCTGCGAGAACGTTCTCGGCGACACGGATCTGCTCGGACTGGCTGGCGTTGGCAGCGTTGCCGGATCCGCCGAATGCGTTCCAGGTGCTCTGCGTGAACTGCAGTCCGCCGTAGAAGCCGTTGCCGGTGTTGGCGGCCCAGTTACCGGAGGACTCGCAGTTGGCGACTCCGGACCAGTCGTGGCCGGCTGCCGACGCGGTGCCGGTGCTCATGGCGAGCGGGATCGCGACGACTGCGCCTGCGGTTGCAACTGCGCCGAGGGCGCGCTTGAAGGTGATGCTGGTCATTGGGTAAATCCTCTCCGCCACCGCGGACGAGGTCGGCCGGACGCTTTCACGTCTCGTCGATCGACTCGCCTGTTTCACTCCTGCCCCGCGAAGGTTTCGGGAGTACCGGACCCGCGGGGCAGAAGCACGCAGTTGCGGGTCGGTGTTTGCCCGGTAGTTTCGGGCTGTCAACGACCGTAGGCGATGGTCACGGATTGGTCACGGGGCAGTTTTCCAGCACTGCCGTACCAGATTCTGCGAAAAATCGATCAATAGCCACAGGTCAACTGGTTGATTCGAGCTTCAACCATACCGATCGTTATCCGTCCGTTATGTGGCAACCGTCACTGCAATTTTGTGACCGACCGCACCGAAATCGGCCGTGTCGGACCACCGAACAGACTTGTAGGGATGTTAAGAGAGCTCTGGCAACGGGCAAAAACCAACCGCCCCAATCGTTATGGAGAATGAACAGGTGATCATCGCAGTAGAAGGACCCAGCGCCGCCGGCAAGACCACCTGGTGCCGAGCCCAACTCGGTGGAGAAACCGCGATGGAAGGATTCGTGGCCGAATACCAGCCCACCGGCCGCGAGCCGGACGGAACAAATTTCGAAGTACAGGCACGTTACTGGGCAACGGTCAACTCGATACGATGGTCGGAGGCGGAAGAACTCGCATCGAGAACCGGCATCGCGCTCTGTGACAGCGACCCACTGAAACTGCACTACAGCTGGTGCCTCGCCGCCGTGGGCGCGGCACCTCGGGAGCGATTCGAGCACGAACTCCTGGCAGTCGAAAGCGCTTTTGCGCAGCTGACACTAGGTTTCACGGATCTGACCGTCATCTCGATACCGTCACCGGAGCAACTTTTACTGCAGCGCGAACAAGACCACAGCCGCCGCCGACGCCACTTCGAGCTTCACGCGGCGCTCGCCGAGCCGCTCACTCACTGGTACTCGGCGGTCGACCGCGTAGATCCAGGTCGCGTTGTGTGGCACTTCCCGGCGCAGCTCGATCTTTCGCAGTGTCCCCCGAGCCGACCGCACCGCAGCGATCTGGGCCTTCTTCGCGCGGTGATCGACGAATTGCCGCCTCTCCCCAGGTAGGGAGCGGCTGCTCGATCTCAGCGCGCTCGTTCGACCCTGGCCTCGTCCCAAACTGGCGACTCACTCTCGTACACGTTCCCATCCGATCCGAAGACCAGGAACCTGTCGAACCCGCGTGCGAACCAACGATCATGGGTGACCGAGATGACGGTTCCGGCAAACTGGGCGATTCCCTGCTCGAGCGCATCCGCCGAATGAAGGTCGAGGTTGTCGGTCGGCTCGTCGAGCAAGAGCATCGTGGCGCCGGAGAGCTCGAGGAGCAGGATCTGCAATCGTGCCTGCTGACCACCTGACAGGTCGTCGTACTTCTGTTCCGCTGCTTGGGACAGTCCATAACGATCAAGAGCCCGGCTAGCCGCTTCACGCCCCATTCCGTTGCGGTGTTCGTCGCCCATATGCAGGATCTCGAGCAGCGTGTTTCCGGTCAGATCGGGCCTGGAATGTGTCTGCGCAAACAACCCGGGACGAACGCGGGCACCCAGCGTCGCGGTTCCGCCATGCTCAACCGGCGCGATATCGAGCGCCTCGACGGGTAGATGCTCGGTCCCAGGGTCTGTCCCACCGCCCGCCAAGAGACGGAGGAAATGCGACTTTCCGGACCCGTTGGAGCCCAGCACGGCAACGCGGTCTCCGTACCAGATCTCGGTGTCGAAGGGCTTCATCAGACCCGTCAGCTCAAGACTCTGGCAGACCAAGGCGCGCTTGGCAGTTCGCCCACCCGCCAGTCGCACCGTCACCTTCTGCTGCAGAGGAATTGCCTCTGGCGGTCCTGCCTCCTCGAATTTCGCCAACCTGGTTTGCGAAGCGTGATACCGAGCAGCGATGCCGTCGTTGAACTTGGCCTTTTCACGCAATCGCAGAACCAGGGCACGCAGTTTCGCGTGTTCTTCGTCCCAGCGCCGGCGCAATTCTTCGAAGCGAGCGTTGCGATCCTCGCGAGCCTGGTGGTAGCTGGCCAGCCCAGCGCCGTGGGTCCACGATGTCGCGCCGCTGATTCCGGGTTCGAGAGTCACGATGTGGGTGGCCGCATTGGCGATCAGTTCGCGATCGTGGCTGACGAACAAGACCACTTTCGGCGATTCCGAGATCGTTTTTTCCAACCACCTTTTCCCCGGAACATCGAGGTAGTTGTCCGGCTCGTCCAGAAGAAGTGCGTCGTCGGGCCCGGCAAACAGCGCTTCGAGAACCAACCGCTTTTGTTCGCCACCGCTGAGCGAGTTGGCAGCTCGCCACTTCGCACGGTCATAGGGAACACCGAGGGCCGAGGTAGTGACCTTGTCCCAGAAGTCTTCGGTCTCGTATCCGCCGACGTCGGCCCAATCGGCCAGCGCGTGCGAGTATTTCATCTGAGTTGATTCTTCGTCGCGCTCGATCATCGCGTTCTCCGCGGTGTCGAGCGCCAGTGCCGCGTCGCGGATCGGTGCCGGAGAGACGGACAACAGGAGATCACGCACAGTGGACTCGTCACGAACCTGACCGACGAATTGCCGCATCACACCCAGTGTTCCGGATCTGGTGACGGCGCCCTCGTCAGCGACGGCGTCTCCGGCAATGATCCGAAGCAATGTCGTCTTGCCGGTCCCGTTCGGGCCGATCAGTGCAGTCTTGGCACCGTTGCCGACCCGGAAGCTGACGCCGCTGAGCAGTTGTCGACCATCAGGGAGGAAGTAGTCGACGTCGGCGATGTTGAGGTGGGTCACGGGCTCAAGCGAACCCTATCGGCGTCGATCTGCCAAACCATTTGTTCGCTCGCCTGCCTCTAGCTCACTGCCGTCAGAAGAACGTGCGGCCGCGTCGAGTGCCGCCAGATAGCCGAAAACCATTGCGGGACCGATAGTTGCGCCAGGGCCTGCATAGGTATGACCCATCACCGGCGAACTGGTGTTACCGGCGGCATAGAGGCCGCCGATGACCGAACCGTCCGTGCGAAGCGCCCGCGCGCGAGCGTCCGTGTTGATACCGCCCTTGGTTCCCAGATCGCCCGGGACCATCTTCGCCGCGTAGAACGGCCCCTTGGTGAGTTCTCCGAGGCTGGGATTGGGCTTGTTGGTGCAGTCACCGTAGTAATGGTCGTATTTACTTGTCCCCCGGCCGAAGTCGCGATCAACTCCGTCGCGCGCATAACTGTTGAATCGTGTGATCGTCGCCGACAACGCATCCACTGGTACTCCGATCTCGGCAGCGAGTTCGGCAATCGATCCGGCTCGCACAATCGCGCCCGATTCGATCCACGACCGAGGTATCGGCCCGCGCGCCGGAACTCCTGCGAACAGGTAACGGTCACGGTAAGTCTGATCGAAAATCAGCCAGGCCGGGATGTTCTCGGCAGGGCCGTCACCTCGGCCATGTTTTCCGCCGAACATTGCGTGCGCCGCTTCGACGTAGGGAAGTGACTCGTTCATGAACCGATTCCCGCCGGCGTTGACCATCAGACTGCGCGGTAACGAACGTTCCGCCAAGGCGAACCACGGGCCCTTGGGCAGTGGAATCGACGGCGCCCACCACGCGTCGTCCATGTACGAAATTGCTGCGCCGACGCCCAGAGCTGCGCGGATACCGTCCCCGGTATTTGTCGGCGCCCCGAGAGTCCACTGCGCACTACTCGGTCGACGCTGATATTCGCTGCGCATGTCGTCGTTGTTGTCGAAACCGCCGCACGCGAGGATGACGCCGCATCGCGCGTGCAGCGTTGTCTGTACTCCCCCGGACTCGAGTCGCACGCCCACCACACGTCCACTGTCGGTAACCAAATCCACAAGCTTCGTTCCGAGCTTCACCGGCACTCCGGCTTCCCGAACTCCGAGCATCAGTTCCGCCATGAGTGCTGGTCC
Source organism: Rhodococcus sp. IEGM 1409 (assembly GCF_030056735.1). Classification (GTDB taxonomy): domain Bacteria; phylum Actinomycetota; class Actinomycetes; order Mycobacteriales; family Mycobacteriaceae; genus Rhodococcus_F. The sequence continues at coordinate 126,931 of NZ_JASHKN010000004.1, read as the reverse complement.
GAGCCCGATCAGCTTCTTCTTCCTGGCCTTCGCGGCCAGGGATCTCATTCCCACCCGAAGCATTCGTACCGGCCCGCGCCAATGCCGAATCCCCGTGCTCAGCCAACGGTAGTCAGATTGTTGGACAACCATGTTGAGCGGAACCTTCATGTACGGCGGATGAAGTGTCGCGAGATCGTCGCCCAGTGCTCGCGCGTCGAACGGACGCGGTTCGCACGATCGCCCGCTTGCAAGTCCGCCGGGCGCCTCGGGAAAGTAGTCGGAGTAACCCTTCACCCATTCGAGCTCCAGAGCGGAATGCCTGATCAGGAAATCGAGGGCTTCGGGACCTCGATCGATATACGTGTCAATGCGATCGGTGTCCGCGTCCTCGCCGACAATGCTCTTCAGATAGGTTCGCGCAGAGTCGATATCGTCTGCCGGCGCCTCGCGGCGAAGTATCGAATTTCCCGGAATCCACACTCCGCCCCCGGACCGGGACGACGAACCGCCCCAGTATTCGGACTTCTCCACGAGTATCGTCGAGAGTCCGTTGCGGGCTGCGGTGATGGCTGCGGACATGCCGGCCGCCCCCGATCCGACAACAACCACATCCACTACGGGCACATCTACTACGGGCGGCACGGCGCCCTGAGAGTTCTCGTCCATCACTGGTCACGACCTTTCGTGTCATCTTCGTCCTGCGTGTGCCACCGGGATCCTCGAACGGCATCGAGCGCCCCCTCGACGCACACCGGAAGTGATGCCCCGCGCTTTTGGGGGTTACGTATCCATTGCCGATAGCCGAACTCCGCCGCAGCCAACATCAAATGAACGAGAAGTCCTGGGCGGCTGTCGTTTTCCGGATCGAGTTGCATACGTTGTGCCACCAACTCGACCAACCGATCACGATGTTCGGGCGCGATCAGCGCGACTCGATCCATCAGGTGTGGCGCGGTACGGAACGCCGATCGCCACTGATCGATCTCCGAGGACTCGAAAGCATTGGAACGCTCGAGGATTGCCCGTGAGATCGCGAGATCAGCCGACTCGGATGCCGGGCGATCCTCGAGCAGTGTCACGATTCCGGCACCGCCCTGCCTGACCGGATCCAACAGCAGATCCTCCTTGTTACGAACGTGCCGAAAGTACGTGCTCGCCGACACCCCCGCCGCCGACGCAATCTGCTCGGTGGTCACGTCTTCGAAACCGTCACGCGCGAACAGTTCGAATGCCGCACGTTGAATGTCTGCTCGCACCTGCAACCGCTGTCTCTCCCGTAGTGACATCAGCAACGCCCTCTCGCCTCGGCCGAGATCCGGCCACTCTCGATAATGCGAGTCTCACCCATTATGACAGTTACTGTCAATATCCAATCTACTGTCAGATTTCGGCCGACTCCAGCATTTCCTACCCCAGCGTCTCGTTGACAGGGCATTCGATTCCACGACAAGCTTCGAAGATGAAACGATGGTTTGCGGCCGGCCTCGGAACGGCGATCGTCTCCCGATCGCTACTGCGCAAAGCCTTGCTCTTCAAGTTCAGGCGCGACGTCCGGGCGCTCAACTGCGGGAACTACCGTCCGCTACTGGGCTCATATCACCGTGACGCAGTACTGAGATTCGCCGACGGCGATCATCGGTGGGCCGGCGTGCACGACGGAAGGGACCACATTGCGAAATTTCTCCAGGAATTCGTCGCCGCCGGGCTTCAAGGTGAAGTCACCGAAGCGTATTTCGGTGGTCCACTCTGGCGCATGACTCTGCTCGCGCGTTTCAATGACCGAGCGCTCGGCCCCAACGGCTCCGTCATATACCAAAATCGGACAGTGCTTCTCGTTCGAACCAAGTGGGGGAAGATCATCGAGCAGGAGGACTATTACGAGGACACGGCCAGAATCGGTGACTTCGACAAGCGGCTTCGCGAAATCGAAGCCGGACGAACCTGTGGCACAGTCATGGAATGACAGACGTCAGGGCTGACCGGTACCGAAAACTATCGGGATTCCTGTCTTCCCAGAACGATGCCGACCTGGCCCAGCTGGTAGACACTGCTCAAGATTCGAGTGTCGGAGTGGGCGGCGCCGCAGGAATCGTCAGTGTCGGCGAAAACAGGCTCAACGGCGTTCCGGTATTCACCAAACGCATTCCATTGAGCGAACGAGAGCTCGCCGACGTGGGCTCCACTTCCAACCTCTTCGACCTACCCATGTTCTGCCAGTACGGCATTGGGGGCCCGAGCTTCAACGCCTGGCGAGAGCTCGCCGCAAACGTCATCGTCACCGATGCGGTTCTGGCCGGCGAAACACAGTCGTTCCCAATGCTTTACCACTGGCGGGTGTTGCCCGACCGCTCGCCTGTTGCGTCCGAACATGCCGACATCGACGCGGTGCTTGCCGCTCAGGGAGGCAGCCCGGCAGTGCGGGCACGCCTCGAGGCGCTCGCGGCTGCACCATGCAGCCTCGTTCTGTTCTGCGAGTACATCGCACACCCGATATCGGATTGGCTGCAAGACAACCCGGCCGGCAAGGCTGCCGAAGTCGAGCGACAGTTATCGGAGATCGTGGCGTTCTTACGCGATCGACAGTTGCTGCACATGGACGGACATTTCGGCAATATGCGCACCGACATGGAGCGGATCTATCTCAGCGACTTCGGACTGGCCACATCGCCTCACTTCGACCTGTCGACTGCCGAGCACGACTTCGCCCGGAGTCATGCCACTCATGACGCCGACTACGCCGCCATGCTTCTGGTCAACTGGTTGGTGACCGAGGTCTGCGGGGTACCGAGGCCGACGAGCGGCGGACCAGTCGCCCGCAACGAGTACGTACGCCGGTGCGCCACAGGTCATATCCCGGGCGATGTGGCACCGGAGGTGGCCGCGATCTTGACCCGCCACGCACCTGCCGCTGCGGAGATGAACGCCTTCTACTGGCGATTGTTCGACGGCGACTTCGACGCGCCCTACCCTCATATAGCGGCTGTTCCGAGATCCGGTCGAGGACAGGGTTTTCCCTGAACTGCCGTCTCCACATCTCAGGGTTCATGTCATCCTCCGGACCGATGCGCTGGTCAGTCCCGGTAGGGCACAGTTCTCCTCATGATTGAACTGAGGGGATTGACCAAGGTTTACGGACCGACGAAAGCGGTGGACGATTTGTCGTTCACGGTCAAGCCGGGCATCGTGACGGGCTTTCTGGGCCCGAACGGTGCAGGCAAGTCGACGACGATGCGGATGATTCTGGGTTTGGATCAGCCGACGTCGGGTTCGGCGTTGATCGACGGCAAGCCGTACCGCGAGTTGACGACGCCGTTGCGGACGGTGGGGGCGTTGTTGGATGCGAAGTGGGTGCACCCCAATCGCAGTGCGCGGGCGCATCTGCAGTGGATGGCCGCCTCGAACGGGATCCCGAAGTCCCGCGTCGACGAGGTGCTCGGGTTGGTCGGATTGTCCGAGGTGGCGGGCAAGAAGGCCGGCGGGTTCTCGTTGGGTATGTCGCAGCGTCTGGGGTTGGCGGGTGCGTTGTTGGGTGATCCGAAGGTGTTGTTGTTCGACGAGCCGGTCAACGGTCTCGATCCGGAGGGCATCGTCTGGATTCGTAAGTTCATGCAGCGGTTGGCGACCGAGGGTCGCACCGTGCTCGTGTCGAGTCACCTTCTCTCGGAGATGGCGTTGACGGCGGAGCAGTTGGTGGTGATCGGCCGGGGTCGGTTGATTTCTGATTCGACGGTGAAGGAGTTCGTGGATCGTTCGTCGGAGTCGACTGTGCGGGTGCGCAGCCCACAATTGGACGCTCTCCATGCCGCATTGACTGCCCACGGACTGACTGTCCGCGAGGACCATTCAGGCTCGGAGCCGGTGTTGGTGGTGGTGGATTCGACCACCGATGTGATCGGCGGTGTGGCTGGTTCGCAGGGAATCGTGTTGTACGAGTTGGCGTCTGTGCAGGGGTCGCTCGAGGATGCGTTCATGAAGTTGACCGGAGACGATGTCCAGTACCACGCGTCCGGTGTCGATCCGGGTGCTGGTGCACACCACGCAAACACACAGAACGCTATGGGAGGTGCACTGTAATGGCTGTTCTCAGTGCTGAACGTATCAAGATCACCACGACCAAGTCGCCGCTGTGGTGCACGATTACAATCATCGTCCTAGGGTTGGGCGTCGCCTGGATGATCGGGCGTTCGTCAAGTTCGAGCATTCAGGCGTACAACGATGAAGCCGCTACGGGAACTCCTGATTTCGAGAAGTTTCTCCCCACGTTCAATGACGCGGGGCTAGGAGTATCCGGATTCGGCGTCATGGTCCTGATGATCATGGCGGCCCTCGCGATCACCAGCGAGTACCGCTTCGGCATCATCCGTACTACCTTCCAAGCCATCCCGAGTCGGGCTTCGGTTCTGATCGCCAAAGCCGGCCTGATCGGGGCTTTCGGCGCGGTGCTGTCCTTCGTTCTCATGCTGGGCGCGGTGTTCATCACCAAAGCTGCTGCAGGCTCTGAAGGTTCCACCAATCTGGCGCTCGACAGTGCCGATGCCTGGCGCGCCGTTTACGGCGTACCGATCTTCGCGTTCCTCTGCGTCGCCCTTGCTATTGCCGTGGGAGCACTCCTGCGTCAGTCCGCCGGCGCTATTGCACTACTGCTACTGTGGCCACTCCTCATCGAGAGCCTGTTCGGCATGTTCGGATCCTTCGGAAGAAACGTCACACCGTTCCTCCCATTCGCCAACGCCGACCACTTCCTCTCTTCGGGTTCGAGCACCAATTTCCATTGGGGCCCTTGGGGAAGCCTGTTCTACTTCGCAGCATTTGTTCTGGTGATATTCGGAATCAGCATCGCTGTCGTCAACAAGCGCGACGCCTGACCGAGTCACAAACTAACCATGACCAGAACTGGCCGCACCGGAACCCTTCCGGTGCGGTTGTTTTTGCTTTGGCAGAACCCACGGTCCCCACAAATTAGGAAGGCTCACTTCTATTCGAATGGCAACGGACAGCGATGCAGACTCTGACAACCCAGACCATTTCCACTCCGAGCACCGAAATGCGTGTATTGCGCACGCCGGCGCTCGACCGAAAATGTGTGGTCTTCCTGCATGGCGCCGGAGTTGAACATCGAAGGTTCGACGACTTGAAGGAAGGCCACCGCGCCACTCTCAACACTGTGATCGACGACCTGAAGGTCATGCTCGACGTGCTCGAAATCGAACGCGCAACAATCGTCGGACACTCGTTCCGTGGGGCCCCTTTGCCCTTTACAGTGTACGCTAGTCGAGTTCCTGGCGGACTGACCTCACGCTTCAGCGTTCGAGTTGCGCGGCAAGCTCTTTCATCCAACCCAGGAATGCCTGCGGGCCGTCGAACTGGACGCCGTCGACGGCGGCAACTTCTGGTGCAATGTCATCGCCCTTGACCACCAGCGCTTCTCCCCCGGATGCGATGGCCGCAGCAAATGCTGGTAGATCGCCGCGGTCGTCACCTGCGTACGCGACGACGTCGACTCCCGCCGCCTCGATCGCACGAAGAAGACCTGTCCCCTTGTCCTCCTTGACGGGTGGGCGCAATTCTTCGACCAGCTTGCCGGGCTCACGATGCAACCCGGTCCGGCTCGCGATTTCTGTTGTCGCTGCTTCCACCAGGCGCTGCGCGGACGCTCGATCGGCAGCCCGACGCCAATGCACGGCCACCGCAAGGCCTTTGCTCTCGACATGGATGCCAGGAACTGCCGGAGAGTCGAACAAGCGGCGCAGTTCGGCTTCTGCTTCAGCGACGGCATCACTGAACGCCGCGACGGCCGGAAGCACGTCGATTCCGTTTTCGGTCCACGTTTCGACGCCGTAGGAACCCATGAGTACAACCGAATCCAGACTCAGCCGTTCTCGCAGAAACGACACCGGCCGCCCCGAAAGCAGGCCGACTACACCGAGGTGCTTCGTCAGAGTCGCGAGCACATCCTCGGCGCCCGGCAGGAGTGCACTCGCCGACGGATCATCGACGATGGGTGCAAGCACACCGTCGAAATCCATCACCAGTCCCGAACGAGCTGGATCGGACGTGAGTCGGAGGATGACGTCCGAAGCGGTTCGCATGGTTCGAGTGTGCCAAATCGATCGCACCCGCAATACCACCACCGGATCCGAATGTAATCTCTGCCACTTCGTCCAAGTTGTCCGGAACTGCTGGGGAAGTCGCGTTCTCTCCGTGCAAGGGCGGACTCTGGCCGATACAGTTCTCACGACGCTTACCAACTGGGGGGTAATGATGAGCGAATTGACTGTCGTCACTGACGACATCCGTAAGTACGGCTCGACGTCGGCCGAAGCGGCAGGACACATCGCGCAGGCCGCCGTCGTCGATCTGGGCGCCAACATCGCGGCCGTCGCACCGGCCGTTGGCCCCGTGGGGATCGAATTTCTCGAAGCATTCGCGCGCGCTCAGGCCACACACACCAAAGATGTAGCAGCACTCGCTACGTTCTACGCCGGCAACGCGGCGACTGCCGGTGCAGCCGCACAGGCCTACGACACGACAGACCATGCAATCGCGTCAGATCTGACCGGCGCAGCTGGATCGACGAGTGTGAGAGCGTGAACACCGATCGCGTCAACACCGAAGACGAATCGACTACGGTCCTCGAACTCCTTCAAGGTGGTGCGCCGGACCCGGCACTGACCTTGTCTGTGCTCGAGGATCTCTCGGATTTGCTCGCGTCACTTCCGAGCCTGCCGTCGATACCGAGCTTCCTCGGCACTCCACAGGCCCCGGCGCTGCCGAACAACGCGGTCGACTCGATGCTCGCGGGCAAACCGGTTCCGGCGCTCCCCGGAATCGAAGATCTGTTCGCGCCGTTGATCGAACTCGTGAGGAGTCTCGGCACAGGCGCTTTTCCCGGCATCGATCCCGTCGGCATCTTCAACCAGGCGTCCACGCTGATCGACCAAGCCATGGGACTGTCCAAAAGCGCGGTCGCCGAGGTGGGGCAGACATGGAACAGCACCGGCAGTGACGCCGCGACCGAACTGTCGCGATCCGCACAGAACAGCGGCGCAGAACTGAGCGAACGCGGAACCGCGATATCGAAAACCACTGTTGCCGCCGCGGAATCGGTGCAGCGAGGCAATGCAAATCTCGCGGCGATCGCGCAGTCCTTCGCCACCACGGTTGCGGCTGCTGCACCTATCGTGTGGACACCACCCGGGCAGGCGATGTTGCTCGCCTCCGCAGCTGAACACATGCAGGCAGCCGTCGCGGCGGTGACTCAGACTCGCGGCGAAATGCTCGGGCACACCGCTGCCATGAACGCCCTTGCCGGGTCGATCCCCGTTCCGACTCCACCGATCAGTGAGGCGATCGCCAATCTTGCCGGCCCGGAGACAATCGCCGACGCCGCCCGCCAGATCGCCCAACCTCTATCGGCATCAGCTGCGTCGGCGTCGCAGCTGTCTGCATCAACCGATGCCGGCGACGCACCGTACTCCACCCACCCAGGCGCCGACGCAGTTCGGACCTCGGCAGCGCAGGCAGGCGCCGGACTTCCGACCGGCGTCGACAAGCTGTGGGGCGCAGGTAATCCGTCGACGTCACTCGCAGCCGGCGGGTCGCCGTCACCCGGTGCGACAGCGAGATCCGGTGGAGCATGGGTGGGTGGGAACGGCGCGAGCGGTGGAATGATGAGAGGCGCAGCGGGAGTTGCTGCAGTTCAACCGGTTCCGGCGGCAACGCCCGGCCTGGGTGCAACTTCGGCGGCGGTCGGCGGCGGAGGTATGACCCCCGGGGGAATGACGCCCGGGGGAATGATGGGCAGCGGATCGCGGGACGCCGAGTCGTCACGCACCACACCGGGGTATCTCGTCAATGCCGGCGACGAAAATTCGATGGTCGACGATTTACCGATGGTGTCGCCGCCCGTGCTCGGCGCCGAGGATCCCGATCAGTACCTGTTCCGAGATCTCTGATCGGGACTCCCCGGTCGGGTGTCACCGGACCGGGGGGGCAGTTCAACTCAGACGAAGCCCAGCTCCCGGACCGACGCACGCTCCTGCTCCAATTCGCTGACGGACAGGTCGATCCGTTCGCGCGAGAAGTCGTCGATCGCGAGGCCCTGAACTATGGCGAATTCACCACCGGCACAGGTCACCGGGAAGGACGAGATCAATCCTTCGGGTACTCCGTAGGAACCGTCCGAACACACGGCCATCGATACCCAGTCATCCTCGGCAGTACCGATCACCCAGTCGCGGACGTGGTCGATCGACGCGCTGGCCGCACTTGCCGCAGAAGACGATCCGCGCGCAGCGATGATGGCGGTGCCTCGCACCTGCACTGTCGGGATGAAATCGTTCTCCACCCAGTCGTGATCGTCGATCACCGCGAGCGCAGGCTTGCCCGCGACGGTCGCATGTGACAGATCCGGGTACTGCGTCGCCGAATGGTTTCCCCAGACGGACACTTTGCGGACCCACGACGCACGAACGCCGGTCTTCTTCACCACCTGGGCGATCGCTCGGTTGTGGTCGAGACGCGTCAGTGCACTGAACCGAGTGTCGGGTACATCCGGCGCGTTGTTCATCGCGATAAGTGCGTTGGTATTGGCCGGGTTTCCCACAACCAGCACCTTGACGTCCGAGGCTGCGTTGTTGTTGATCGCCTTCCCGTGCGCTGCGAAAATCGCGCCGTTCGCGCTCAGCAGGTCGGCGCGCTCCATCCCCTTGCTCCGCGGACGCGCACCGACCAGCATGCCGACGTTCGCGCCGGAGAAGGCGACTTCTGGATCGTCGGTGATGTCGATGGAGCTCAGCAAGGGAAATGCGCCGTCTTCGAGTTCCATCGCAACGCCTTCGGCAGCGGACACGGCGGCGGAAATCTCGAGCAGTCGAAGTTTGATCGGGACGTCAGCGCCGAGCATCTCCCCCGCAGCTATGCGGAAAAGCATGCCGTATGCGATCTGACCCGACGCTCCGGTCACCGTGACGGTTACGGGCGCAATACTCATTGCCGACTCCTCACCTGCCGTTTTCACGACTGTCCGTTCTACAACGCTGTAAGAACGGTTTCCACGCTAGTCGAGTAATCCGGCCACTTCGTGGTCTGTCAGTGTGGTTCTCGGCACTCGACCCTCCGCCGTCACGAGTTCGACGGCGCGGTACAGCGGACGCTCGGCCAGTCCGGCGCCGCGGGCTTCGGCACGCAACTGTTCGATCAGCACCGAAGACAACGCGGCAGCCGGTACCAACTCGCTGGCAGCGAGGGCGTTGGCGAGCTTGCGGAGTGCAAGGATCTCCAACTCACGCCCACCCCCCGCGGTATACAGCGCGAGCGGGATCCGAACGGTGGACCGTCCGTCGCCGAGTGTCAGGCTGACCTCGCTGATCCGCCCGGATCGCACCGTCAACGCCGCTGTGAGTACCTCGGCCACGTCGACGTCATTGGTTCGAAAACCAGCTTGCGCACGAACCCTGTTGCCGTACAACGTGATGTGTCGTCGCAGCGTCATCAGAATCGCCAGTGACGTCGGCACCGCGATGACGGCGCCGACGATCACTCCAACGGTCGCCGTCGAGAACACACTGACGATCAACCCGACGACCACACCGAACACCACGACAACAACGGCGAACTTCTTCAGCCGCGGCGCGATCAACGCCACGGGAACCAGATCGAGCGAAACCGGTTCGGCCTCAGTGCTCAACGAGATCCCCGAGCTTGTCGACAACCTGGTCGAGCGCAACCGTCTCCTGCTCACCTGTTGCCAACTGTTTGACAACGACGAGGCCCTCTTCGAGCTCACGCTCGCCGAGAACCAACGCGATTGCGGCACCCGAACGATCAGCTGCTTTCATCGAGCCCTTCACGCCACGATTTCCGTACGCCAGGTCGACACGAATTCCGTTGGCACGCAACTGATGCGCGATCTTCACCAGTGCCGCCTTCGCATCGGCGCCCATCGGCACACAGAAGACATCGACACGTGCCGGTGGCGCAACCGACTTTCCCTCGGCCTCGAGAGCGAGAACCGTGCGGTCGACGCCGATTCCGAACCCGATCCCCGAGAGCGGCTGTCCGCCCAGTTGTTCCATCAGACCGTCGTAACGACCACCGCCGCCGATTCCGGACTGCGCGCCCAGTCCGTCGTGCACGAATTCGAAGGTCGTCTTGGTGTAGTAATCGAGGCCGCGAACCATGCGCGGGTTGACGACATAGGGCACACCCAAGGCGTCGAGGTGCGCGAGCACCTCGTCGAAGTGGGCCTTGCAGCTCTCCGACAGGTGATCGAGCATGAGCGGTGCGCCCGCAGTCATCTCACGTACATCCGGGCGCTTGTCGTCGAGCACCCGGAGCGGGTTGATCTCCGCGCGTCGACGCGTGTCCTCGTCGAGCGGAAGTGCAAAGAGAAACTCCTGCAGCAGTTCGCGGTACTGCGGGCGGCAGGTGTCGTCGCCGAGAGAGGTGATTTCGAGGCGGAAGCCGTCGAGCCCCAACGACCGGAACCCGGCGTCGGCGATCGCGATGACCTCAGCGTCGAGTGCGGGGTCGTCGATCCCGATGGCCTCGACGCCAACCTGCTGCAACTGGCGGTAGCGACCGGCCTGCGGGCGCTCGTAGCGGAAGAACGGGCCCGCGTAGCTGACCTTGACAGGCAACTGTCCACGATCGAGGCTGTGCTCGATGACGGCACGCATGACGCCGGCGGTTCCCTCGGGACGCAACGTCACCGAACGGTCGCCACGGTCGGCGAACGTGTACATCTCTTTGCTGACGACGTCGGTGGACTCGCCGACGCCGCGCGCGAACAAGCCGGTGTCTTCGAAGATCGGCAATTCGATGTGGCCGTACCCGGCCAACCTGGCGGCGCGCGTCAAACCGTCACGAACGGCGACGAATTCGGCTGACTGCGGCGGAACGTAGTCCGGAATGCCTTTGGGTGCAGAAAAGGTGCTGGCTTTACTCACGAGAGGTACTTTTCCTTATTCTTGTGCGCTGAGTCGAACGAGAAACGGGTTCGAGCGTCGCTCGGCGCCGATCGAACTGTTGCCGCCGTGCCCGGGCAGGACCACGGTCTCGTCACCGAGTACCAGTAGCTTGCGGGCGATCGAGGCGAGCAACTGCTCGTGATTTCCGCCGGGCAGGTCGCTGCGCCCGATGGAACCCTGGAACAGGGTGTCACCGGTGAACGCCAAGTCCACGGGTCCGTCCTCGGTGTTCGCCTGGGTTCGGAACACCACGGATCCCTGCGTGTGCCCGGGTGTGTGGTCGACGACGAACGTCATTCCCGCCTCGGTGATCTTGTCGCCGTCGGCCAGTTCGATCACCTCGTCCGGCTCCACGAATGTCATGCCTTGGATGAATTCCTTCATCGTCGGGCCGATCCCCCGTGCCGGATCGCTGAGCATGTAGCGATCCTCGGGATGGATGTACGCGGGTACGGAATACCGCTCACAGACCTCGCGGGCCGACCACACGTGATCGAGATGACCGTGTGTCAGGAGGACCGCGTTGACCGTCATGTCCTTCGAGTCGAGATATTCGAAGAGCGGCTCGGCCGCATCCTGCCCCGGGTCGACGACTACGCATTCGCACGCGTCGTCCTGGGCGAGTATGTAGCAGTTGGTTTGGAACATCCCGGCCGGAAAACCAGTGACGAGCACGGGGGCAACTCCTCTTCGAAGGGCGGAAACGAACAACACGGTGTCGGTTACAGCCTAAGCTGCTGCCCCGCCAGTAAGTTCTCAGGTTGCAATGGGAGACTCTGACGACGAGTAGAGCCGCTTGCCGAAGCCGACCACAGGGTGTCGCTCGGCCGGCCGACCACGATCCACCCGCGATACGGAGGACTACAGCAGTGCCGAGTAACGAGCAACGCCGCGAGGCGGCGAAACGCAAGCTCGAGCGTCAGCTCGAACGTCGCGCAGAACGTGCCCGCAAGCGCAAGCAGATGACGATAGCCGGAACTGCACTCGGCGTAGTTGTCGTAGTCGGTGTCGTCGGCGGCCTCATCTGGTTGAGCAACCGCAGTGACGACGACGCGAACACCACCAACACTGCAGCCGACGACTCGAGCCTCACGCCGCAGACTGCGGGTGCGATGCCTGCTGGTCTGTCGACGCCACTGGCCGACACGGTTTCCTGCTCGTACCCGGCCGACGGTGCTACCGCGTCCAAGGCCAACAACCCTCCTCGTACCGATGGCATCCCCACCACCGCACCGGACGCGACGCCGAGCATCAGCGTCGAAACGTCACAGGGGAACATCGGGCTCACGCTCGACGGAACGAAGTCTCCGTGCACGGTCAACAGCTTCGTGAGCTTGGCGCAGCAGGACTACTTCAACGACACCACCTGCCACCGTATGACGACGAGCCCCTCGCTCCAGGTTCTTCAGTGCGGTGATCCCTCCGGCACCGGCAGCGGCGGCCCGGGGTACGGATTCGACAACGAGTTCCCCACCACGGCGTACGCCGCCACCGACCCCGCAGCGCAAGAGGCAGTCACCTACGCGCGCGGCACGGTTGCAATGGCAAACACCGGGGCACCCGGTAGCAACGGCAGCCAGTTCTTCCTCGTATACGGCGACTCGCAGCTTCCGCCCCAGTACACGGTTTTCGGCACGATCGACGAGACCGGGCTCGCCACTTTGGACAAGGTCGCGGCCGGCGGATCGACGCCCGAGGGTGACGGCAAGCCGAATCTGACCACCGACATCAAGACAGTAAGGCTCGACTGATGCGACACAATCCTGTGATGCGCTTTCCCGTGATCCGCTTTCCCGTGATCATTGCCGCTGCAAGTGCCGCGGCTCTGCTTCTGGCCGGTTGTTCCAGTGATTCCGGTAGCTCGGACTCGCCGTCCAGCACCTCCAAGGCGAAGACCACAACGGCTGCCATGCCGCCGCTCGACATGTCACAGTTCGAGGCACTCCCGCCGGTCCCGGCTCAGGCCGCTGCAACCGTCGACTGCTCGTACCCGAGCGCGGCGGGTGCAGCGAAGACCGTCAATCCACCGAGCTCCACCGGCGTGTCCACCGAGGGCATCGTCACCGTGGCCTTGACGACGACGGCCGGCCCGATCGGGATGCAACTGAACCGGGCCGAAGCCCCGTGCACGGTCAACAGCATCGTGAGTCTGACCGAGCAGAAGTACTTCGACGACACCCCGTGCCATCGACTCGTGACCAGCCCCGGTTTGCAGATCCTGCAGTGCGGCGATCCGTCGGGCAAGGGAACGGGCGGACCGGGCTACGGCTTCGACAACGAGTACCCCACCACTGCGTACTCCGCGAACGATCCGGCGCTGTCCTCGCCGGTCGTCTACCCCCGCGGCACGCTGGCAATGGCCAACTCGGGTGCCCCGGGTAGCAACGGCAGCCAGTTCTTCCTCGTCTACGAGGATTCGGTCTTGCCGCCCAACTACACGGTTTTCGGCACCATCGACGACGCAGGCCTGGCGACCATCGAGAAGATCGCGGCCGACGGCGACGACGGTGGCATGGGCGCAACCGGTGGCGGCGCACCGAACACCCCGATCACCATCGAGACTGCAGTAGTCGCCTGACCCCTTGTGCGCCTTTATTAACCGCCCGCGGTCAATAAAGGCGCACAGCAGTCTACGAGGCAGAAGTCACGCGGTAGACGTCGTAGACGCCTTCCACGTTGCGAACCACGTTGAGCACATGACCCAGGTGCTTCGGGTCGCCCATCTCGAAGGTGAACTTGCTGATCGCCACCCGGTCACCGGAGGTGGTGACTGAGGCGGACAGGATGTTCACCTTCTCGTCGGCCAACGCCTTGGTGACGTCGGAAAGCAACCGATGACGATCGAGCGCCTCGATCTGGATCGCAACCAGGAACACCGACGTCGCTGACGGCGCCCATTCGACGTCGATGATTCGCTCCGACTGATCGTGGAGCGAGTTGGCGTTGGTGCAGTCGGTACGGTGCACGCTGACTGCCCCACCGCGCGTGACGAAGCCCAGAATCGAATCGCCCGGAACCGGTGTGCAACACTTCGCCAGCTTTGCCACCGTGCCGGGAGCCCCGGGAACCAGGATTCCGGAGTCGCCCGTGCTGCGTGTGCGCACCGGCATGGTCGACGGCGTCGAACGCTCGGCCAGTTCCTCTTCGACGGCGCCGACGCCGCCCAGATGAGCAACCAGACGCTGCACGACGTGGTGCGCCGACACCTGACTCTCGCCTACGGCCGTATACAACGCGGAGACGTCGGGATAACGAAGTTCGTGCGCAATGGTGCTCATCGATTCGGCATTCATCAACCGCTGCAACGGAAGTCCCACACGGCGGACTTCCTTCGCGATCTGATCCTTGCCGGACTCGAGCGCCTCCTCACGGCGTTCCTTCGCGAACCACTGCCGGATCTTCGCCTTGGCGCGTGGGGAGACGACAAACGTCTGCCAATCGCGACTCGGCCCGGCGGTGGCAGCCTTCGACGTGAAGACCTCCACCACTTCGCCGTTTTCGAGAGTTCGTTCGAGCGCGACCAATCTGCCGTTGACCCTGGCACCGATGCATCGGTGCCCGACTTCGGTGTGCACGGCGTATGCAAAATCGACGGGAGTCGATCCGGCAGGCAACGTGATGACGTCACCCTTCGGTGTGAAGACGAAGATCTCCTTGACCGCGAGGTCGTAACGTAGCGATTCGAGGAACTCCCCCGGATCAGCCGCTTCACGTTGCCAGTCGAGTAGCTGACGCATCCACGCCATGTCGTCGACCTCGGCGATGTCGCCCGCGTGCTTGCCCTTGGTCTCCTTGTACCGCCAGTGCGCGGCGATACCGAACTCCGCGGTCCGGTGCATGTCCTGGGTCCGGATCTGGACCTCCAGTGGCTTGCCTTCCGGTCCCACGACGGTGGTGTGCAGCGACTGGTAGACGCCGTAGCGCGGCTGTGCGATGTAGTCCTTGAAGCGACCGGCCATCGGTTGCCACAGCGAGTGGACAACGCCGACCGCGGCGTAACAGTCACGCACTTCTTCGCACAGAATGCGGACGCCGACCAGATCATGGATGTCGTCGAAGTCGCGGCCCTTGACGATCATCTTCTGATAGATCGACCAGTAGTGCTTGGGCCGGCCCTCGACGATGGCGTTGATCCGTGAGGCGGACAGAGTCGAGTTGATCTCTGCCCGAACCTTGGCCAGATAGGTGTCACGAGACGGCGCGCGATCTGCGACCAGTCGAACGATCTCGTCGTACTTCTTCGGGTGAAGGATCGCGAACGAGAGGTCCTCGAGTTCCCACTTGACGGTAGCCATACCGAGACGATGCGCAAGTGGCGCAATGACTTCGAGAGTCTCTCGCGCCTTGCGCGCCTGCTTTTCGGGCGGCAGGAATCGCATCGTGCGCATGTTGTGCAGTCGATCCGCAACCTTGATCACGAGCACGCGCGGGTCCCGCGCCATTGCGATGATCATCTTGCGGATGGTTTCGCCCTCGGCTGCGGTGCCCAGAACGACCTTGTCGAGCTTGGTGACTCCGTCGACGAGGTGAGCGACCTCGTCACCGAAATCCTTGGTCAACTCTTCGAGTGAGTAACCGGTGTCCTCGACCGTGTCGTGCAGAAGGGCGGCAACGAGAGTGGTGGTGTCCATTCCCAACTCGGCCAGAATGCTTGCGACGGCCAACGGATGCGTGATGTACGGATCGCCGGACTTGCGCCGCTGGCTCGAATGTCTGTCCTCGGCGACGTCGTACGCACGCTGGAGCAGCGCGAGGTCGGCCTTCGGATACAGCTCACGGTGGAGGCTGACCAACGGCTCGAGCACCGGGCGGATGGTGGCGTTGCGCTGACCGGTGATGCGCCGAGCAAGCCGAGCGCGCACCCTACGAGAGGCGGAAGCGGGCACGGCCAGGTTCTGCCCACCCCGATTGCCAGTAGTTTGCGCAGATCCCGAATCGTCGGGCACCGCGGACTTCGATGGTGTCGTCTCCGGAGCGGGAACTGCACCCGTCTCCTGCGACACTGCACCCGAGTTCTGTGATCGATCAAGATTCGACGTCATGTCGCCACCTCCTACCACCGAGTTGGATGAGGCAACCGCCCTGCATCGGGTAATTGCCCTGGAGGTCTAACTCGACCCCCAGGAGACAACTTTAATACTCAGACCTTCACCAGGGATGTCAGTGGGTACTTCGAGAAGCGATCTCGACCGCGCAATTCCTCGATCTCGAGTACCACTGCGACGCCGACGACGTTCGCTCCACCCAACTCAACCAACTGTACAGCCGCCTCGAGTGTCCCTCCGGTAGCCAGAACGTCGTCGATCACCAGAACGTTCCGCCCGGTGAGATCGAAGCCGTTTGCCGGGATCTCGAGAGTCGACGATCCGTACTCGAGGCTGTACGAGCGAGAGAGCACCGGCGGCGGCAATTTGCCGACCTTGCGCACGGCCACCACCCCAGCACCCATCTTCGCGGCTGCGCCGGCACCGAGCAGGAATCCGCGGGCATCGACGGCCGCGATCGTGTCGGCGTCCGGGGCACAGGCGACAAGAGCGTCGAGCACGGCGCCGAATCCCTCGGCGTCGGCGAACACCGGAGTCAGATCGGCGAACCGCACTCCAGGGCCCGGGAAGTTGTCTGCCCAGCGGGTCAGCCGAACAACGGCGTCTCCGGCAGCCCGGTGGATTGCGATCAATTCTTCAGGCGTGTGCATTGCAACGCCATTCGAGACGGTCATCTGCGTAGTACCCATCTGTCCATGTTCCAGCCGGTAGCGGCCCGAGTCGGATTGACCAAGACTGCCGACATGCCTGGAGCTACAGCGACAGTTCGTAGTTGATTGAACAGTGGAATCGTAGGCACCTGAGTCCAGAGGATGTTCTCCGCCTCCACCGAGAGTCCCAATTGCGCACTCGTGCTCGCATCCACGTTCAACTGATCGATGATCTGATCGATCCTCGCGTTTCCGTAATTGCCTAGGTTCGCGCCGTTGCCCGATCGCAACGCGCCGCGCGCGTCGATCATGCTCGCTGTTCCCCCTGCCCCGACTTTGCCGGCCATGCCGGAAAGCACAGCGTCGACTCCCCCTGACGACAGATTCGCAGGATCGAAGCTCTCGCTACTCGCGTCCTCGATCGTGATTCCCGCCGGAGCACACGCGGCTTTGGCTTCGGAGACGATCTGCGCCCGCACCGGGTCCGGCGCCAGGTACCCGACTCGGACGGTCAACTGTTCGAGGTCCGCTTCCGACAACGAAGTCTTCGCAGCCTCGACGTCGGAATTGGCGTACCGATCACCGTCGACCGCAGCGGCGTCGCTGTAGACCAGTGAATCCGGCGCCATCAGTCGCGAATCGACCACGCCGGAGCCCAGGCCGGCCTGCGGCGCATTCTCCGTCTGCCCGAACTTCTCGAACAACGCTGACCGCGGAACACAATGCGCGAACGCTCGCCGCGCGGCTTCGTCGCCCAGAGAACCAGACGTCGCGAGAACGAACTGCTCGATCGACCGCGACGGAATCTGCTGGACGTCGAAACCGGACGGCGTACCGAGCTCGCCTGCCGACCCGGAAGCGACGTCGACGACCTCGATCGAGTTCTTGTCGAGATCCTCGTTCAGATTCACACCACGCGGCCAGACGACGATGCGATCGGTCGCCGGCTGGTTACCCCACCACCGCTCGTTCGCGACCAGCACCAGACCGTCGTCGGCACTGTACGAGTCGATTCGATACGGTCCGGCGGAAGGCAGTACCGAAGTGTCCACCTGACCTGGAGTCAGGTTCCACCCGATGTTCCAGAAGTCCGCGATCTTCGACAACGCTTCGGTGTCACCGGCATTCACCGCGCTCACCACGTCGCTGACGCCCGTGCGCTGCGTCACGATGTGTGAAGGCATCAACGCAGTCGCACCGAACAACGAACGCCAATCGGTGAACGATCGCCCGGGTTTGAAGAACACCGTCGCGTCCTTCGACCCGCTCTGGCAGTCGATCCGGTCGATGTCCGCGTAACCGAGATTGTTCGCCGTGTCGAACATGGGCTTGACGGCACCGTCGACGTCTTCGGTGAACCTGCCACTCGACGCTGCCCACGTGAGGACCAGATCGTCACAGGACATCGGAATCCCGTCGGAGTACACGGAAGCCGGATTGAGCTTGTACGAGACGGTGAGCACGTCACTGGGCAACTCCGACGCCGTTCCGATGTCGGTGTCCGACACAGGCGCCCCCGCCGGACCGGTGAACGTGAAACCGGGAAGCACCCGGCCGAACGCGGCCATCGCTCCGGACACCGACCCAGCTGTCGTGTTGGCGTTGTACGTGGTGATGGAGTTGTCGATGGCGTATCCGATGGACGGAACCTGCTCGGCGCTTTCCGAGCAGGCCGCCAACGAACCCGCAGCCACCGCGGTGGCTGCAACGAACGTCATCGATCGAACCAGTGTGCGTGTTGGGAGCATGTTCAGTGCCCCTTCTTGTTTCGCTTTCCGGTCGGCCGCGCACCCGGCTGCGGAGCAACCGGCGCACGACGTGCAACTGGAGCGCCGACGGCAACCGTCTGCGTACCCTTCTCGGCCAGCGTAGCCCGGCGGGAGAGCACCTTACGAGTGTGGGCGGCGACGGGTCCCCAGCGTTCCTTCATCGACACCAGGAGCGGCGTCGCGAAGAAGATCGAGGAGTACGCACCCACGATGATTCCGACGAGCTGAACGAGCGCAAGGTCCTTGAGTGTGCCGACGCCGAGCATCCAGACCGCGACCACCATCAGTGCGATCACGGGAAGCACACTGATGACAGTCGTGTTGATCGATCGCATCAGGGTCTGATTCACCGCGAGGTTGGCCTGCTCGCCGTACGTCCGGCGCGTCAGGTGCAGAACACCGCGAGTGTTCTCTTCGACCTTGTCGAACACGACCACCGTGTCGTACAGCGAGAAGCCGAGAATGGTGAGCAGGCCGATCACCGTCGCGGGAGTCACCTCGAAACCGACGAGCGAGTAGACGCCGGCGGTGACGATGATGTCGAAGAACAACGCGACGATCGCGGCTACCGCCATGTCTCTCTCGAAGCGGACTGCGATGTAGATGCTCACGATCACCAGGAACACGATCAGCGCGATCAGCGCCTTCTTGGTGATCTGGCCGCCCCAGGTTTCACTCACGTCCGCGAAACTGATGGCTTGCGCCGACGGGTTCCCGTCCTTGTCCTTGGGCTGGAACTCGTCGAAGAGTGCCGACTGCAGTTCGTTGATCTGCGTCGCGTTCAACGTCTCCGACCGAATCTGCACGGTGGCACTGGCACCCGAGCCGACCGTCTGCACCGTTACCGGCTCGAACCCGAGCGTGTCGGAGTAAACGGTTTCGACCGCCGATGTCTCGACTCCACCCTCGGCCGGGAACTGAATGCGCGATCCACCCTCGAAATCGATACCGAAGGTGAAGCCGCGCAGGATGATGCTCAGCAGCGCGATAGCGACCAGAGCGCCGGTCAGTCCGTAGTAGAAGCGACGCTTGCCGACGACCTCGAACGCACCCGTTCCGGTGTACAGCCGTGAGAGCCAGCTGTGCTTGGGCATCGCGCCCTGATCGACGCCCGAGTCGGTGATCTCCGATCGGGCTGTGGCGTCTGCGGACTCCGCCGAGGAACTGTTGGAGGACCCCACTGAGGCATTGTTGTTGGACTCGCTCATGCTCGTGTCTCCTTAGCCGACGCAGCGGCGGCAACCTTACGTTCGCGGGCAACCTCTTGCACTGCGCCGAGACCGTTGACGCTGGGCTTGGACCAGAACGCCGAACGGGACGCCATGCTGACCAGTGGCCACGTCACGAGGAACACGACAATCACGTCGAGGATGGTCGTCAGGCCCAAGGTGAAGGCGAAGCCTCGCACCTGACCGACCGCCAGCACGTACAGAACTGCAGCGGCGATGAAGCTCACCGCGTTGCCGGAAAGAATGGTCCGACGCGCTCGCGCCCAACCGCGTGGCACCGCCGAGCGGAAGCTACGGCCCTCACGCATTTCGTCCTTGATGCGTTCGAAGAACACGACGAACGAGTCGGCGGTCATACCGATACCGATGATCAGACCAGCCATACCGGCCAGGTCGAGTGTGAAGCCGATGTATCTACCGAGCAAAACCATGATCGCGTAAACCATGACTCCCGAGAGAATCAGCGACAACGCCGTCAGGACGCCGAGCATGCGGTAGTAGACGAGGCAGTACAGCAGAACGAGCACAAGACCCACCGCGCCGGCGATCAGTGCCGCCTGCAGTGACGCCAGGCCGAGCGTGGCCGAGACCGTCTCGGCTTCCGAGGCCGCGAACGACAGCGGAAGCGAACCGTACTTGAGCGTGTTGGCCAATTCCTTGGCACTGTCAGCGGTGAAGCTGCCGGTGATCGAGGTGGCGCTGCCCGCGGGCGTTGCGCCTTGAATCGTGGGAGCGCTGACGACCTTCGAGTCGAGCGTGAACGCTGCCTGCTTGCCGATGTTGGCTGAGGTGAACGCGGCCCATGTGTTGCTGCCCGTCGTCTTGAACGAGAGGCTGATCTCGTGACGCGACTGCTGTGAGTTGAAGACCGACGAGGCGTCGGCGATCTCCTGGCCGTCGATGATCGAGGGACCGAGGAGATAGATGTTCAGTCCGTCTTGCGAGCACGCGACCAGCGGCAGCGTGGGGTCGTCGTTTCCACGAAGTGGATCTGCGACGGAGCAGTCGAGGTTCGCCACTGCTTGCTGCTGGACGGTCGGATCACTGCTCTGCCGGAGGGCGCGCGCTGCGGCGATTTCCGCTGCTGCTGCGTCGCCTTCGTCGGTGCCGTCGCTCGACGCGTCCCCGGTGGGTGCCGGAGTCGTTGTCCCCGGCGCGGGCGCTACCTCGGGAGTTGTCGGGTCCTGAGCCAGGAACGGACGGTTCTGCGGAGTCTGAGTCCCGTCAGCGGGCGCTTCGGGAGCCGGAGCATCAGTAGCCGGAGTTTCGGCCGCTGGTGTCTCGGGTGTCGCAGTCCGGCTCGCGTCACGGGTGGCGACATCGATCGAACCGGTCACCGGCCGGATGTAGAGGCGGGCGGTCTGACCGAGCGAGCGGGCCTGTGCGCTGTCGTCACCGGGAACGGTGATGACGAGGTTGTCACCGTCGATGACGACCTCGGAGCCGGAAACGCCGAGACCGTTGACCCGGGTCTCGATGATCTCCTGCGCCTGCTTGAGACTGTCCTGACTCGGAGCGCTGCCATCCGGGGTACGAGCGGTCAACGTGACGCGCGTTCCACCCTGCAGGTCGATGCCGAGTTTCGGCGTGGCCGACTTGTCTCCAGTGAAGAACACCAGGGCATACAGTGCCACCACCAGGACCCCGAAAAGGGCCAGGTAGCGGACCGGATGCACCGTTCCGGTGGAAGGTGCCACGATCTTTAAGTCTCCTCAGTATGTGCAGAGCTTCAGTAAGTGCACGGCTCGGGTGGTCGACGACCACCCGAGCTGCGGCGTTCGAACTGCAACGATTGATCAACGGGGTGAACTGAGCTGTGGGTGAAAGAACTGCCCTGGTGAAAGAACCACTACGGTGAAAGAACTACTACGGACAAACCGATATGGACGCGTGTCCGAGTTCACAACTCGAGAGCACGTACCAGGTCGACGAAGTCAGGACTCCTTGGTGAGCCGGATTTCGGTGTCGGTAGCGGACTCTTCGATCTCGGAAATCGAGTCGTCGTCGTACTCGTCGGTCTCGGTCGTCTCGACGACGCGCTCACGGATGACCAGACGCGACCAGGTGGTGATGACACCGTCCGCGATCTCGAGGTCCACGGTGTCGTCGTCCAGCGAAGCGATCGTGGCGTAGAGCCCGGCTGTGGTCTGCACCCGATCGCCGACCTGCAGCGAGTCCTGCATCTCGGAAGTCGCGGCCACGGCCTTCTTCTGCTTGCGCATGCCCAGGAACATGGGCACGAGCAGTGCGAGGATCAAGAGGGGGAAAAGCAAACTCGACATGTGTTGATCAACCTCGGTTGTGTTGCACGTTTTACGCCGCGCCGGTCCCGGATGGACCTACGCAATACACCAGTGTGCCATTAGTTGCTGAGGATTCCTGACAGATCGGCCGACAAATGCGGCCTTTCCGGTCGAAATTCACGCTCCGTTCGGATCGAACAACGTGGCTTGCGGTTCGTTGACTCGAACCTCGATCCCACCCGCGGCGGCATCCGGCGGTGGCGTCATTCCGAGTTGAGTCCAGGCAGCGGCGGTGGCCACACGACCTCGCGGCGTCCGGGCGATCATCCCGGCACGGACCAGGAACGGCTCACACACTTCTTCCACCGTCGACGGTTCCTCGCCCACGGCCACGGCAAGCGTCGACACGCCGACGGGCCCGCCGCCGAACGAACGCACCAACGCACTCAGGACGGATCGGTCGAGACGGTCCAAGCCCAATTGGTCCACGTCGTAGACAGCCAAGGCGGCCTGAGCGACGTCCATGGTGACGATTCCGTCGGCACGAACCTCCGCGAAGTCACGAACCCGTCGCAGCAATCGGTTCGCGATACGCGGCGTCCCCCTCGAGCGTCTCGCGATTTCGGCGCCGGCGTCAACTTCGAGATTGACTCCCAGAATTCCCGCCGAGCGCATCAGAATCTGTTGCAGCTCTTCGGGTTCGTAGAAGTCCATGTGAGCGGTGAACCCGAAGCGGTCGCGCAATGGACCGGTAAGGGCACCGGATCGGGTTGTCGCACCGACCAACGTAAATGGTGCGACCTCCAGAGGAATCGACGTGGCACCGGGCCCCTTTCCGACGACGACGTCGACGCGGAAGTCCTCCATCGCCAGGTACAACATCTCCTCGGCCGGACGAGCGATTCGGTGAATCTCGTCGATGAACAACACGTCGCCCTCGACGAGATTGCTCAGCATCGCCGCCAAGTCCCCGGCGCGTTCGAGCGCCGGCCCGGACGTCAGCCGCAGGGAGGAGCCCAACTCCCCCGCGATGATCATCGCCATCGACGTCTTACCGAGTCCGGGCGGACCGGACATCAGAATGTGGTCAGGCGTGCTGCCGCGAAGTTTTGCTCCGGTGAGCACGAGCTGCAATTGCTCGCGGACTCGAGGTTGCCCGATGAAGTCGTCGAGACTCTTGGGGCGCAAACTCGCTTCGACGTCGCCGTCTCCCGCCACCAATTCGGCAGAGACCTGCGATTCCTCGTCAAAATCGTCGATCGGATCGAAGTTCATCGAGTCTTACCGAGCAGCGACAGGGCAGAACGCAGTGCTACCGACGTAGTGGCCTCGGGCGATTCCGCCAGAACCGAATCCGTGGCCTGCTCGGCCTGCTTGATCGGGAAACCCAAACCTTCGAGAGCTTCGACGATCTGATCGCGGATCGAACTGCCGGCGACGACACCGGAGGCCGTGCCAGCCGTCGTCGCGACCGCGTCGACCTTGTCGCGCAGTTCGACGACCATGCGCTCAGCACCGCGTTTGCCGATGCCGGGGACCCTCGTCAACGCCGTCAGGTTGCCTTCCGAAAGTGCACGCCGTAATGCGTCGGGTTCGAGAACTGCGAGAGTTGCCATCGCCAGGCGCGGCCCGACTCCCGAGACCGTCTGCAAGAGGCTGAACAGGTCCTTCGACTCGGTATCGGAAAAACCGTAGAGCGTCATCGAATCTTCGCGAACGATCATCGTCGTGAACAGGCGCGCTTCGCTTCCGCGATGGAGCGCACCGAGAGTCACCGGGGTGGCATTGACCCGATAGCCGACACCCGACGCTTCGATGACCGCATGGTCGAGCGCAATATCGAGTACCTCGCCGCGTACCGACGCGATCATCGTGAACCTGCCTTCTTCATCTCGGCCAATTTTGCCTGATACTTACGCATTTGTTCGGCGGCCATCGCCTCGGCGCGGGCCATTCGCTCGATCATGGGCGCTCGCCAGCAGTGACAGATCGCCAGCGCCAGAGCGTCAGCGGCGTCGGCCGGTTTCGGCGCCGTCTTCAGATTCAGGATTCGAGTCACCATCGCGGTGACCTGCGCCTTGTCGGCGTTACCGCTACCGGTGACGGCGGCCTTCACCTCACTGGGAGTATGGAAACACACCGGGATGCCGCGTCTGGCGGCAGCGAGCGCCACAACTCCGCCTGCTTGCGCCGTCCCCATCGCCGTACTGACGTTGTGCTGCGCGAACACACGCTCGATCGCAACCACCTCCGGCTTGTACTGCTCGATCCACAGTTCAGCCGCATCGGAAATCCGTAGGAGCCGAGAACCGAGGTCCATCTCTGCCGGGGTCCGCACCACGTCGACAGCAATGGGGCGCACTTTCCTGCCGTTGCTCCCGTCGACCACACCCAACCCGCAGCGAGTCAAGCCTGGGTCCACTCCGAGCACGCGCACTTTGTCACACCTCTCCATACCGAACAGCTGTTCGATAGCTTAGCGGTGCGCGGGACCACTGCCCCGCATCAACACGCAACCCGGCCGTGACGAGGACGTCAGGGCCGGGTTGCGTTGAAAGGCAATCAGTCTTCGAGGGCCGCAAGAACCTCGTCGGACAGATCGATGTTGGTGTAGACGTTCTGCACGTCGTCCGAGTCTTCGAGTGCATCGACGAGCTTGAAGATCTTGCGTGCACCGTCGACATCCAGGGGAACCTCGACGGAAGCGCGGAAATCGGCTTCGGCCGAGTCGTAGTCGATGCCGGCTTCCTGCAGTGCGGAACGCACTGCAACCAGATCCTGTGGCTCACTGACGATTTCGAAGGTTTCACCGAGATCGGTGACCTCTTCGGCGCCGGCGTCGAGCACAGCCATCAGGACGTCATCCTCTGACTGGCCGTTCTTCTCCAGCGTGACGACGCCCTTGCGAGCGAACAGGTAGGAGACCGAACCCGGGTCAGCGAGGTTGCCACCGTTGCGGGTCATCGCGGTGCGAACTTCACCGGCTGCGCGGTTGCGGTTGTCCGTCAGGCACTCGATCAGAACGGCGACACCGTTGGGTCCGTAGCCCTCGTACATGATGGTCTGCCAGTCTGCGCCGCCCGCTTCTTCACCGGCGCCGCGCTTGCGCGCACGCTCGATGTTGTCATTGGGAACTGACGTCTTCTTCGCCTTCTGGATGGCGTCGAACAAGGTGGGGTTGCCCGTGGGATCGCCACCGCCGGTTCGTGCCGCCACCTCGATGTTCTTGATCAGCTTCGCGAAGGATTTGCCACGACGTGCGTCGATCACAGCCTTCTTGTGCTTGGTGGTGGCCCATTTTGAGTGGCCGCTCATGCGATTCAAGCCCCTTTCCTGCTGCGTTGCGCACGCCGAATGCGCGTCTTTCAGCTCTGCCGATGTTACCCGTCCCACGTCACAACTCGCTGCATCCCCCGACACGAATTGACCAAACACTGCATTGTTCGCATAGAATGCAAACATGTTGGTGCGAATCGATCACGCCTCCACAACTCCACTCGCGGAACAGATTGCCGCCGGGGTTCGTGGCTCGGTCATCCGCGGCGAAATCGGCCCGGGCGATCGACTACCGTCCGCTCGCGCTCTCGCCGAGTCGATCGACGTCAATCTCCATACGGTTCTTCGTGCGTACGCAACACTCCGCGACGAAGGCCTGATCGACCTCCGACGCGGACGTGGCGCTGTCATTCGCGCCGAATTCGACTCGGGAAGAACGGCTCTCAACGAATCTGCACGTGAATTCGTTCGGCAGGCCCGAAATCTGGGACTCGACACCGCGCACATGCTCGACCTCATCAAGGAGACCAGCACACAATGACGACCAGCAAGATCCGACTCTGGACAGCAGCCTCGCTGACTCTGATCCCGACCCTGATCCTGGTTCTCGCGCGCTTCGCGTGGGGCGACCGGCTACCCGAGACCGTCGCCAGCCATTGGTCCGGATCGACCCCGGACGGGTTCAGCACCACGTCGACGTTCTTCGCCATAGCACTGGCGCTTTCACTGGTGGCAGTCGTTTTCGCGTGTGTTGTTGCGGCCCGTTCGAGCGCTGACGCGCCCCTGTTTCTGGCCGTCACCTCGATCGCGAGTGCGACGTTGGCAACGATCTGGATTCTGAGCGTTGCCCTCACGATCGATGCCGGAGCCCCGGAAGACGCTCGTATCGGTTGGTGGATTCTTGCGCCGATCGCGGCGGTACTCGTCGGAGTTCTGGCGTATACACTGCCCGACCAGCAACGAGACGACCCTGAGTCACCACTGCCGACCCCGACGCTGGACACGCCGCTCGCGGCCTCCGAACGTGCAGTGTGGGTCGGGCAGGTCCGCAGCATCTGGCCGTGGATCCTCACCGCCTGCCTCGTAGTTCTCTTGATCGCCACTGCCGCGTACTCGGACTGGTGGGTTGCCGTGATCCTGGGTGTCTCCACCCTCGCCATCACGGCTTTCGCTTCGGTCACCGTGCGCGTCGACCGTCACGGTCTCGGCATCAGTTCCTGGGGCGTTCGATGGAAGAAAATCCCCATCTCGAAGGTGAAGTCCGCATCAGTCGATTCGATACGTCCGGCCGAATGGGGAGGATGGGGTTACCGGATCACACCGCGCGGAACAGCCGTCACACTCCGCTCGGGTGAGGCGATCGTGGTCACTCTCGAGAACGGACGACTGTTCGCCGTGACCGTTGATCACCCGGAAGACGGTGTGAAGCTGATCAATTCGTTGGTTCAAGCTGGCTGATTCACGAACAACACGGCAGCGGCATTGCCGGCGAGGTAGAAGCCGGCAATGCCGAACACCCATCCGATCGCACTGTCGCCGTAGCGAGACATCAACGAGTCCACCTGGCGCAGCGGCTTGTCCAGGCGGTTCCCGGCCACGACCCGACCGCACAGAAGAAGGACTGCCGGCGCGACCATGATCAGGCAGTAACCGGCAAGTATCGACGCAGACATTACTGGGGACAGCCCAGCAGCTGTGATCATCGCGATCGCCGCCAAGTAGGGCAGCATCGTCACCAATTCGGCGGTTCCGGCTGCAATTGCCAGAAGTACGGCGCTTCTCGCCGAACGACTCGAATCGAGTACCCGCTCCCGCCAGGCTTGCGTTCGATCGGCCTGACCGGATGTGCGCCGCTTCTCGGAGTCGAATCGAAAACTCAACGCGAACAACGCGATACCGAGAATCAACTGCGCCCCGCGGGCTGCCGGAGTGTCGAGAAGCGGGGCGACAACCGGCATGCCTACCCGTGCCGTCGCCCAGACGGTCACCCCGACAACAAAATAGAACGTCGTGATGACTACCAGGTAGATCAGCAGCCTGCGAACCTGCGGCCGTCCCGGTGTCAACAACATCCACACCGGGACGACCAATGTTCCGATGCTCGTACTGTCCAACAGGGCGAGGCCGCCCAGGGTCGTGAGAAGGACGAGTTCCACGTCAGTCGTGTCGCCGTTCGGGTGTCACCGTGCCTCTCGTCCGGACTGCGTTCACGATGTCGAAAGCACCGATGATCGCCAGAATCACGCCGAGCGGTCCGCCGCGAAACCAGAAGAACTCGGCGTCACGTGCGAACAGCCACAGACCGGCGCCACCGACGACGAGGAGAATGCCGATCATCAACTCGAAACGAATTTTCATACCTCGAGCGTGTCTTCTCTCTCGGATCCGCACATCAGCCGTCGGAACAACGCCGACCTCATCATTTGGTATGACAAGTCAGGGGCCCCGATGTGCTCTGATAAGTCTGTGGTGACCAGAAGTCGGAGCGTCGGCAAGTGGAACGATCCGCTCATCGCCATCGGCCTGTTCGCGGTCGGGGTAGTTCTCTACCTCGTCGGCCTGTACAAAATGTGGAGCGATGTCGGAGGTGTCGCCGACGTTCCCGTCGGGGTTCGGATCGGGATGCTGGCTCTGCTCTGTGCGATCGACTCGTTCCGGCGGGTGCGTCCGGCAACGGCCTTGGCGGCGGGGGCCGTCATCGTCGCGGTCGACGCCGCCCTGGGACCGACTCTGCCGATGTGGCTGGTCCTCTCGGATCTCACCTACGCTGCGGTTCTGTACGGGACGGCACGGTTGGGCCGGGTGGTGTGTTCTCTGACCGCGGTGTCGGTTGCCGCGCTCACCGCACTCGTTTACCTGTCCACCAGGGACGTCCGCGCTGCGGCTGGGGCGGGCGTCGTGACCGCTCTGTTCTTCGGAACGCCCGTGTGGTGGGCACTGGTCATCCGTCGACAAGTCGAACTGACGGAGGCGGAACGCGAGCGTTCCAGAGTTCACGAAGCACTCGCCGCTCTGGACCGCGAGACCGCGGTCGCTCACGAACGGGCAACCATGGCGCGGGATCTGCACGACGTGATCGCAAGCCACCTCTCCGCCATCGCAATCCACTCCGAAGCTGCACTCTCCACCACAGCGCTCTCCGCTGAACGGGGTGAACCAGACGATGGCTTGCGGGAGATGATCGGGGCGATCAGATCAAGCAGTCTCGCGGGCCTTTCCGAGATGCGATCGATGATCGAACTGCTCCACGCCGGGGACGGCGAGACGCCTGATCCTCGTTCCTCTCCCCCGCGGTTGACCGAGTTGCCCGTCGTCCTGGACGCAGCTCGGGCCGCCGGCAGCACAGTGGACGTAGCGATCGACGTCGATGCCGCCGACCTGCCGAGCGTCGTCGATCACACGGCGTATCGGATCGCGCAAGAGGCGTTGACCAACGCACTCAAGCATGCGCCTGGCGCGCCGATCTCGATGTCGCTCTCTCTCCAGCACAATGCACTACAGATCGAGATCCGAAACCCCGTCGGTCCCGACATATCCAGTCCGCGGGCAAGAACGCGCGGACTTGCAAACATGCGTCATCGTGCCGAGCTGCTGGGCGGTTCACTCGACGCACTTCCGGTCGACGGAGAATGGAAGGTATGCGCGCAGCTACCCGTCCACACACCGAACGGAACGGATCGGTGATCACCGTCGCCCTGGTCGACGACCACGCCGCGATCCGCTCCGGGCTGGCGATGATTCTGCGACAGCACGAGGACATCGATGTAGTTGCGGAAGCAGGAGACGGAGCGTCGGCGATCACCGTCACTCGCACACATCAACCCGACGTCGTGTTGATGGACATCCGGATGCCGGGCACCGACGGCATCGAAGCGACCCGTCAGATCATCGGTACAACCCGCAGCCGCGTTCTCGTGTTGACCACCTTCGACCTCGACGAATACGTCTTCGCAGCTCTGCGGGCCGGTGCGTCGGGCTTCCTGCTCAAGACTGCGACAGCGGACGAGCTGAGCAGCGCCATCCGCAATGTCGCGGCCGGCGATGCAGTGCTCGCTCCCCGAGCCGCCCGCGCACTGATCGGCGAGTTCGTTCAGCGCGCTCCCAAGCTCGCCGAGCCGCTCGGCCTGAGCGAGCTCACCGATCGCGAACGCGAAGTGCTCGTTCTACTGGGTATGGGTCTGTCCAACGCCGAACTGTCGCGCGAACTCGGTGTCGGTGCTCCGACGGTGAAGTCGCATGTGTCGCGAGTTCTGTCGAAGCTGCACCTCACCTCACGCGTCCAGGCGGCGATCCTTGCCCGCCAACTGGAACTGTAGGTTCGGCCGAAGTGAACAATCGCCCTAGCCGCGCACGAGATCGACGAACATCTCGTGGACTCGACGGTCGCCGGTGACCTCGGGATGGAACGAAGTGGCGATCACCGAGCCCTGCCGAACCGCGACGATGCGCCCCGCAGCTTCCCCCGCCGCGGCGGGAACCTGCGCGAGCACCTCCACGCCCGGACCGACCCGCTCGACCCACGGTGCGCGGATGAATACTGCGCGGATGGGATCACCGATGATTCCCTCGAACTCCAGGTCGGACTCGAAGGAATCGACCTGACGACCGAAAGCGTTGCGGCGCACCGTCATGTCGATGGCGCCGAGATGCTCGGCGTCCGGCCGGGTGTCGAGTACCTCGCTGGCGAGCAGAATCATGCCGGCACACGAACCGTAAGCCGGCAGCCCGCCGCGGAGACGATCACGAAGCGGGTCCAGCAGCTCGAAAACCTGCAGAAGCCGGCTCATGGTAGTGGATTCGCCACCCGGGATCACGATTCCGTCGACCTTGTCGAGTTCTTCGGGTCGCCGGACACCGACCGCGTCCGCTCTCGAATCATCGAGTGCGGCAAGGTGTTCGCGAACATCACCTTGGAGGGCGAGAACACCGATCAACGGACGAGTCATCACACAGTTCCTGTCTTGTTCTCACGGCTGTTCTTGTTCTCACGGCTGTCGGGTTCGCGTTCCAGCCGCGTCAAACCCTCCTGAACCACCGCTGCCACCATGTTGCCATCGCGATCGTAGATACGCCCTTGAGTGAGCGCGCGACCGAAACCTGCCGACGGTGAGGTCTGGTCGTAGAGCAACCACTCGTCGGCCCGGAAGGGCCGCAGGAACCACATCGCGTGATCGAGCGAAGCAGTTTGCGTCTTCACGCCCCGGTGTGGGACTTTCGAAGTTCCGAGCAGGGTCATGTCACTGAGGTACGCGAGGGTGCAGATGTGCAGCAGCGGACGATCCGGCAGAGCCTCGCGGTAGCGCATCCATACACGCTGCTGGGCGGCCAGATCCGGCGCTGACGCACTCTGCTCGGCCGGCACAATTCGAATGTCCCAGTTCTTCCACTCCTGGTAGAACTGCGATTCCGCCAACTCGGGAACGGTCTGCGCATCCGGCAAGTCCTCCGGCGCCGGAACGGAGGGCATCCGATCCTGGTGCTCGATACCGTCGTCGTCGACGTGGAACGAGGCCGACATCGTGAAGATCGTCTTACCATCCTGGACTGCATTGACCCGACGCGTGCAGAACGAGCGCCCGTCGCGAATCCGGTCGACCAGGTAGACCGTCGGAATCTTCGGGTTGCCCGGGCGCAGGAAGTATCCGTGCAACGAATGCACGTGGTAGCTCTCGTCGACGGTGCTCACGGCAGAAACCAACGACTGCCCGGCAACCTGCCCGCCGAACGTCCGTTGAAGTGCAGTGGGGTGGACCGCACCGCGGAAGATGTCCTTCTCCAGGTGTTCGAGCGCGAGGATCTCCTCGATACCAACCATGAGTCCTCCGGAAACATTGACCGCATACACAGACCGCCGCAGTGGGCGCGATGACGGTTCACAATATCGCCTTGGCGAGCGGGCACGGCACCATGGTGGGCGTGAGTACATTCATCCCGTCCACTCCCCTCGCTCTTGCCGAGCAGATCGCAACGCTGAGCGGATCATTTCCATCGGTGGTGGTAGTAGCGATCGACGGACCTGATTGTGCGCAACCGTCGCGGCTCGCGGAACTGGTCGGGGTTGCAGTCGAGTCGCACAGCAGGCCGAGTGCCGTTGTGTCACTGCACGACTACGTGCGGCCGGCGTCGCTGCGATACGAGTTCGGTCACGAGGATGCGCTGAGTTACCGCACCATCTGGTTCGACTACCCGGCACTCGATCGTGAAGTGATCACCGCGGCCCGCATCAAAGGGACGCTCTTGCCGAAACTCTGGGACGAAACCACTGATCGCTCGACTCGCTCGACCCGTATCCCTGTCCACGAACGCGCGGTCATCGTGATCGTCGGTCCGATGTTGCTCGGGCGCGGACTGGAGTTCGACGTCACCGTCCGCCTGGACATGAGCGAAGCTGCCATGCGGAGGCACACACCGCAGGCGGATCTGTGGACAGTCGACGCACTCCTCGAGCACCGCTCAGCGGTGTCCGAGGAGGTCGATTTCGAAATCAGATACGACCATCCGGCCCGGCCTGCGGTGCGCTCTCGCCCGTGAAGGACTCGCTGCGATTGATTCCACTTCGGGCGACCTCACTTCGGCCGACCTCACTTCGGGCGATACAGCCTGGTCAGGCCTTCCTGGACGACTGCAGCAACCATATTTCCTCGGCTGTCGAAGATTCGTCCCTGCGTCAATGCGCGACCGAAGCCCGCTGACGGCGACGTCTGGTCGTACAACAGCCACTCGTCGGCCCGGAACGGCCGCAGGAACCACATGGCGTGATCGAGCGAGGCGCTTTGCATGGCGACGTCCATGTGAGGGCCTCGGGAAGATCCGAGCAGCGTCATGTCGCTCATGTACGCAAGCGTGCACACGTGAAATACCGGGTCGTCCGGGAGAGCCTCGCGGGAACGGAACCATACTTGCTGCTGTGCGGCAGCGCCCGGACGTTTGTTGATGTCTGCCTTCGGCACCATTCGCAGGTCCCAGTCGGACCACTCGCGAGCCAACCACGCGGTCTCGGGGTCTTCGGAATCCTGGGCGATGGCCAGCGTTTCAGGGTCAGGGACGGGCGGCATCTCGTCCTGGTGCTCGATGCCTTCGTCCTGGACGTGGAAGGATGCCGACATAGTGAAAATGGCTTGTCCGTCTTGGATTCCGGTGACCAGGCGAGTCGCGAACGATCGTCCGTCGCGAACACGATCCACCAGAAAGACGGTCGGTTCCATCGGATTGCCCGGACGCAGGAAGTATCCGTGCAACGAATGAACTGAGTAGGCCGGATCGACCGTTCGTACTGCCGACACCAATGCCTGTCCGGCGACCTGACCGCCGAAAGTGCGGGTCAGGGTGGTTTCCGCGATGATTCCTCGAAAGATGTCACGCTCGAGGCGTTCCAACTCCAGAATTTCTTCGATCCTCGCCATCGATGCTCCACATCTTCCCGTGTACCGACGTCTACTGACCTTCACACAATGCCTGATGCAGCCCCGGCCACCAAAGTGGGCATCCGAAAACTGGGCATCCGAAAACACTGAGCGACGGGGCGCATCTATTCAGAACGGCGGTGGATCGTCTCCTCGATCGACGGTCCTCCTCTGGACCTTCTTCTTCACCCGCAGGTGCATCCGTATCCGCTGGCGCCGGCGTTCACCCCGCACGCGGGCCGCCTTGTTCTCCAAACGTGTACGTCGACGCCGACCGCCCTCGGGCAGTACAGGCTCGAGCATTCCTGCGAGCAGACCTGACGGCCGAGTTCGGTAACAATGTCCGGTCGCCGAGGTCAGCGTAACGCTCCGGTCCGGATTCGAGGTGTGCACCCACTGACCGGAATGCTTGAGGCGGTGATGATTTCGACAATAGGCACTCAAGTTGGAGGTCACGGTCTTTCCACCACGTGCTGGATCGCGATGATCGAAAGGTTCGGTGTGATCGAGATCGGAATTCCATGCCGCGACATCGCAGTGCAGCCACTGACAGCTACCCGAGATCACCCTCACCCATGTGTCGAGGACAGCGCCCGGGCGGTATACCAGCGCCGAAGGAACTACAGGCGAAGGAACTACAGGCGAAGGTACTGGCTCGCCCTCACCGGCAGACTCGAGCGCCGCGTCGGCTGGTACCTTCACCTTTCGAATCAACGCACCCGCGGCGATGTCACGCGCATGCTCTGCACTGATCACTCCATAACCGTCGAGGTGAGCGGGTTCGTCTGTACCTGGTGAGTCACCGCCCTGGAGCGCGGATTCCACCATGACCACGTGCACTAATGGCCGACGCACCACAACAATCCCGCTGCGGTCTTGTGGGCAGTCGGCCCG
The DNA here is from genome assembly GCF_030056735.1 of Rhodococcus sp. IEGM 1409. GTDB lineage: Bacteria > Actinomycetota > Actinomycetes > Mycobacteriales > Mycobacteriaceae > Rhodococcus_F. The sequence continues at coordinate 93,470 of NZ_JASHKN010000004.1, read as the reverse complement.
GCCACAATCGCACGGCAGAATTGTCGACCCAGCTACCAACGCTCCCAAGGCGTCGGCTCGTCGCTGCTCGTATTTACGGGAATCGTGTCGGCACACCGACATCGCCAACTCCCGCAACCGCCCGTCGAAAGCCCGTGCGTCCTCCGCCGGAATACTCCCCAAGATCCGCGCCATTCCGTCTTCGGCAGCGCTCACACCTACGAACCGATCAGCCAGGGCGCGGCGTCGACGCTCCCGCATCCCCTCCGGATCCACCACGGCGACGATTCGGTCGATGACCGCCGTCAATCGGCGGCCGGTCAAGCCGGTACCGCCATGTATCGGTGGTGCTGAAATCTTCTCGAGGAGTTGCCGTTCCACCTCGTCTATCAGATCGTCATCGACGTTGGCTGTAGCGGAGTCGATCAATCCGACTCGATACAAATCCAGTTCTCCGCGTGCCATAGCGGCACGCGTGCGGTGGAGTCGAGTCTTCAGCGAAAAGCCGAGGCCGATCAACTTTCCCGCCGCGGCACGGCCCATGGTCAACGCTGCGCCGAGCTCGGCCTCAGCTAGTTCGTGCGCGGTGGACGACCACGCGCCGGCATCGGAGTGTTCAGCGCTGCGACGCTCGAAAAACTCGGCAATGGCAGCAAGTTTCCGTTCCACGAGCATCGACTCGCGCGCATGCAGTTCGGCAATGAGATCGATGAGGGCGCAGTCGGATTCAGCACCGAACAGCTGCGCTGCGGCACTCGAACTTCCCACTCCGTCATCGAACATTCCTCCACAATATTCGAAACTATGTTCGAACCTCTACAGTTTCCAGAAATCAGTCCGAAGAATCCCGTTTGACCGAACATTTTTGCGGAGCAACCCTTGCGGCCACTCTTGTTCCAGCGACGGATTCCCCTACTGAACCAGAGCGTTGATAATGCGGGAGACTTCGGCCGGGTAGATGGGGCGGTCGGACCTACCCGTCAATACCCAATGGACCGGACTACCTTCGTCGAGGACTCGGAGTTGGACGTCGAGCGGAAACGCATCGATGTCAGCTGAGTCGACTGCAAAGACATGGACAATCTCATGCCCAAGTCGCCCCTCGAACTCGAAGATATTCTCGACGACCTCGAGCAACTCGACGCTTCCCAACGTGACGCCTAGTTCCTCCGCGAACTCGCGTCGCAGCGCTGCCTCGGCCGTCTCACCGAACTCGATACCGCCACCGATCAATCGATGGAACTTCTCCCCCGTGACAGAGTCCGTGCCGTCGAGCATGAGTACGTGACCGGAACGGACAGGTAGCCCCAGTGAGATGTTGCGAATTGACGACATACGACACAGTTTAGGTGGCCGATTCGAACACCATTTTAGATCCGACGACAGTGAGTATCACCAAAAGTGATGGGGTGGGCGCAAATACGACTTGGACTTGCCGAGACTCCCGATGACAGACTCGAACATCATTCCCAGACAAAAGAATCCATTGAGGAACTCGATGAACGACGCCAGTACCTGGACCGCACGACTCGCCGCACTCGATCTGACGCTTCCGCCGGTCGCTTCCCCCGCCGGCTCCTACCTCCCCGCCGTTCAGACGGGGGCACACGTCTACACGTCGGGACAATTGCCGCTCGTCGACGGCGCCACGACGTGCATCGGCAAGTTAGGCGAAGGTGTCTCCGTCGAAGACGCCGCCCAGGCGGCGCGGTTGTGCACGCTCAACGGACTCGCGGCCGTCGACGACTTGGTCGGGCTCGACCGCATCGTTCGTGTCGTCAAGGTCGTTGGATTTGTTGCTTCCGGATCCGGATTCTCACAGCAACCCCAGGTGATCAACGGTGCGTCCGACCTGCTGGCCGAGATCTTCGGTACGGCAGGACAACACGCCCGCTCTGCGATCGGCGTGGCCGAACTCCCCCGAAACAGTGCCGTCGAGGTGGAATTCGTGTTCGAGGTCTCCGAAAGCATCTGACGGTCTGCCCCCCACACACGACGAAGGGGCGGGGGGGGGGGGGGGGGACCCCCCCCCCCCCGCGGCTGGGGCGAACATCACGCCGGCTGGGCCCGCGGCGACCCC
>NZ_JASHKN010000004.1:0-91401 GCF_030056735.1 Rhodococcus sp. IEGM 1409 | reverse complement strand
AACGTCCGGGCCCCCCCCCCCCCCCCCCCTCGGGGGGGGGGGTTGCAAACCCCCCCCCCCCGCCCCTTCGTTGTCGAAAACCTTCAGGCACTGGGCCCGGTCATCAAACCTGGTGTCACCAACCGCGCTCTGCGAGGCGGTGTCCGACCGGCAGGTCGTCGACGTTGATGCCGACCATTGCCTCGCCGAGTCCGCGCGAGACCTTGGCGAGCACGTCCGGGTCGTCGTAGAACGTGGTGGCCTTGACGATGGCCTCGGCGCGCTGCTTCGGGTTGCCGGACTTGAAGATGCCCGATCCGACGAACACGCCTTCGGCGCCGAGCTGCATCATCATCGCAGCGTCTGCCGGGGTGGCGATGCCGCCGGCGGTGAACATGGTGACCGGCAGCTTGCCGGCCTTGGCGACCTCGACGACCAGCTCGTACGGCGCCTGCAGTTCCTTGGCAGCTACGTACAGTTCGTCTTCGCTCAGCGAGGTCAACCGGCGGATCTCGCCGCGGATGGTGCGCATGTGGGTGGTGGCGTTGGAGACGTCTCCGGTGCCGGCTTCACCCTTCGAGCGGATCATGGCCGCACCTTCGTTGATGCGACGCAGCGCTTCGCCGAGGTTGGTGGCGCCACAGACGAAGGGAGCGGTGAACTTCCACTTGTCGATGTGGTTGGCGTAGTCGGCCGGGGTCAGGACCTCGGACTCGTCGATGTAGTCGACGCCGAGGCTCTGCAGGATCTGCGCTTCGACGAAGTGCCCGATGCGTGCCTTCGCCATGACGGGGATGCTGACGGTGGAGATGATGCTGTCGATCATGTCCGGGTCACTCATGCGCGAGACGCCGCCCTGTGCGCGAATGTCCGCGGGGACCCGCTCGAGTGCCATGACGGCGACGGCGCCTGCGTCTTCGGCGATCTTGGCCTGCTCAGCGGTGACAACGTCCATGATCACACCGCCCTTGAGCATTTCAGCCATGCCGCGCTTGACGCGTGCGGTGCCGATGGCGGTGGTGGGGGCAGAGTCGGGGGTGCTCACAGCAAACTCCTGCAGTAGTGGCGTGACAAAATAAACGAGGCACGGCGAACACACGACTTCATTCGCTCGGGCCTCTGGCCAGAACTCTAGGACCAACCGGCCTTCGATTCCGTATCCAATTTGCCATTGCTGGCCTTAAATGGCCGCGACGCCTGATCGGCCGAACGAATCAGCGGATGGAACGCACTTCCGGATCCTCGGTGCCGTCCGCGATCGTCGCCGCTTCCATCAGGAGGTTTGCCAGATCCAACGGGTAGACGGGCTCACCGGACTTGGCCAGTTGGCGGATCTCGTCGGCACTGCACCAGCGATGGCCCGTAATCGCACGCTGCTCCAATTCCGTGTGGCCTTGGAAGACCGGCTCGAAGCCGTGAGTGCGCGTGGCGAAGAACAGCTCTTCCGAACGGATCAGCTCGCCGTCGAACGGGAAAATCGCCACACGACGCCAGAGCGGACCTCGCAGATTCTCCGGAGCCACGACGAATCCGGTCTCCTCCTCGATCTCACGAACGGCAGCCGCCCGCAGATGTTCACCGCGTTCGAGCCCGCCGCCGACGGTGAACCAGAAGTAAGTGTTCGGGATCTGAGGATCGTGACCACGCAGCAGCAGCACCCGATCGTCCTCGTCCAGCATCACCACGCGCGCGGAGGTCCGCGACGTGTCGACGGTGATGCCCTCGGGCACCGCGGCGGCGGTGGTGCGCTCGGAGATCTCGAAATACTGAGGCAGCGGCGCCGTTCCGCCGAGGTGAAGCCAGCGAACAAGTCGACGCGTACGGAGTGCAAGGGTGTCTCGCACCGCGTCGTTGTGGAACCGTCTGGCGATCAGAACCCGCGCTTCGGCGTCGGCCAGCTCGGCCACCAGTTGAGGTCGCAGCGACGTCGTGCCGTAGGCGGCTAGAGCGTTGGACAACCGGTTCTCCGCGAGTTCTCGGTCCTGCCGGTCTGCCCGTTCAGCGGCGTCCGCCAAGGTGACGAATCTGCGGGCGTCGTCGGCACTCATGTCTACCGCCGCCGCCCGAACCACCGCTGCACGGCGGGACAGGGCCGCATCGAGCGCCAACCAGGACTGATCCGAACGCACATGCAGCCGATCGAGTCGATTCGCCGTCCCGTACGCCCACAGTCCGACGACCAGGACGACGGCAGCGACGAGTCCGAGAATGAAGATCGTCAGAGCGGAAAAGGTCATGATCCCACCACACGAACGCCGGTGCCGCCTACCGTGACGGTCTCGTAGACGCGCAGGATCTGCTCGGCAACCACCGGCCAGTCGTATTCGGCGACTACACTTGTCGCGGTGTTGACCAGCGCGCGTCGTCGGTCCGGATCGCCGAGAACGGAATCGATTGCCTCGGCCAGGGCATCGGAGTTCCCGATGGGGACCAGCAAGCCGGCCTGGCCGTCGCGAAGTACGCGACGGAAGGCGTCCAACTCACTCGCGACGACGGCGGTACCGGCCGCCATGGCCTCGACCAGCACGATCCCGAAGCTCTCACCGCCGAGATTGGGCGCGCAGTAGACGTCCGCACTGCGAAGTGCCGACGCTTTCTCCTTGTCGCTGACCTGCCCGAGCAGTCGGAGATGCTTGAAGTACTTGCCCGCCTCTTTGCGGAGTTTTTCCTCGTCGCCGCGCCCGACCACGATCACTTCGAGATCAGGATGACGCTCGACCAACTCCGGCAGTGCACCGAGGAGGACGGCCATCCCCTTGCGCGGTTCGTCGTAGCGCCCGAGGAACAGAATGGTTCCACCCTCGCGCGGGTAGCCGGGCAACATGTCGGCCTCGGCAAACGCTGCGACGTCGACGCCGTTGGGTATTTCGACCGCGTCGGATCCGAGGGACTCGACCTGCCAACGACGCGCCAACTCCGAGACTGCGATCCGGCCACTGATCTTCTCGAGATACGGAGCCAGGACGCCCTGAAAAGTGCTCAGCACCAACGACTTCGTGGTCGACGTGTGGAAGGTGGCCACGATCGGGCCTTCCGCGACACGCAACGCGAGCATGGACAGACTCGGCGCATTGGGTTCGTGAATGTGCAGAACGTCGAAGTCACCTTCCGCGATGAACTTGCGGAGGCGGGCATTCGCCGTCGGGCCGAAGGACAACCGTGCAACAGAACCGTTGTAAGGAATCGCGACGGCTTTACCAGCGGAGACCACAAAATCCGGCAACTCGTCATCGTCGGACGATGGCGCAAGCACGCTCACCTTGTGGCCGCGTTCGATCAGCACCTCGGCCAGATCCACCACGTGCGCCTGCACCCCGCCGGGGACGTCGAAGGAGTACGGGCAGATCATGCCGATTTTCATTCACCCTCCATGCGGGCGAGCCGCGATTCGGAGAGATCCGAGCGCCACAGCGGCTGAAGCATGTGCCAGTCAGCGGGGTGCGCTGCGATGTTGACCGCGAATCGGTCGGCCAGTGCCTGCGTGGCCGGGCCGACGCCGCCGGAAACGTCGATCGGCGGGTCGATCTTGAAACCCCAACCGTCGGGAGTGAACCAGCAGTGGACCGGTAGAAGCGGCGCTCCGGTGTCGATTGCGAGCTTCGCCGGGCCTGCGGGCATGCGTGTGGGTTCTCCGAAGAACGTGACGGGGACACCCTTCTTCGCCAGATCGCGCTCCCCCAGCAGGCACACGATTTTGTTCTCACGCAGATGCTTGGAGAGTTCGACGAACGGAGGATGCTCTCCGCCGCTGAGCGGGAAGATCTCGAAGCCGAGACTCTCGCGATATTCGACGAACCGTTCGTACAGGGATTCGGGTTTGAGCCGCTCGGCCACTGAGGTCAATCCACCCCACTGCTGAACGCACCACACACCGGCCATGTCCCAGTTGCCACTGTGGGGCAGCGCCAGCACTGCGCCATGACCTGCCGCCATTGCTTTTTCCAGATGTTCCTGGCCCTCGACCAGCGCATGCAACGCCTTACCGGTGGCGACCAGGTCCATCGAAGGAAGACGGAACGCCTCACGCCAATACCGGGCGTACGAGCGCATCGAATCCTTGATCAGCTGATCCGGAACTTCCTCCGGTGTCGTCCCCAGAACTCTCGCGAGGTTCTTCCTGAGTTGTTCGGGTCCGCCCTTGCGTACCGCGAAATCCGCTCCGGCGTCGAACAGCTTGACTGCCACCGATTCCGGCAGGCTTCGCACCAACCGCCAACCCGCGGCGTATCCCAGATCGGTTGCACGCTCGGCAAAATTCATTGCTCTGCCTCGCCGTCCGTTTCGGGCTCGCCGTCGGTTTTCGACGCGCCTTCGACCGTTGATGCGGCCGGGGCGATCGGCAGAAGTTCCCGGGCGCCAGGTGAATTGCGCACCGCGAGCACTCGCTGGAAGACAGTGACGATACTTCCGGCGGCAAGTACCCACATCGCGATGTGGATTGCCCACGGTAGACCCATGCCCGTGAGGCCCGATCCGACCAACACGATGATCAGCCGGTCCGGACGCTCTATCCACCCACCGTCGGCAGTCAGCCCGCTCGCCTCGGCGCGTGCCTTCGCGTACGAGATGACCTGCGAGGTGACGAGGCAGATGAGCGTTGCCACGAGAAGCCACTTGCTGTTCTCGTGGTAGACCGCCCACCACGCTAGGCCGGCGAAAATCGCACCGTCGGCCACGCGATCACAGGTGGCGTCCAGGACGGCCCCGTATCGCGTTCCACCACCGCGAGCGCGGGCCATGGCGCCGTCGAGCATGTCGAACATGACGAAGAACCAAATGAAGATGGTTCCCCAGAACAGGTGTCCGGACGGAAACAGAGTCACCGCCCCGGCGACACTCGCCACCGTGCCGATCACCGTCACCGCGTCTGGCGTCAGGCCGGTCTTGACCAGCGCCTTCCCCATAGGTGCCGTCACCTTGGACACCGATTCGCGTCCGAAGAAGCTCAACACCGCAGGAAACCTCCCCGTCGTGAGTTCCGGATTGGAACTCGTCGCAGCAAAGCATCCTGCCATGAAGCCGGACGCATCGATCTATTGTTGCCAGGCACCGGCGAGTAGTCCCCTGGTCTCCCGCAGCAGTTGCGGCATCACCTTCACCCCACCGAGCACGGTGATGAAGTTGGCGTCGCCGCCCCAGCGGGGCACTACGTGTTGGTGAAGGTGCTCGGACAACGAACCGCCCGCAGCGGCACCGAGATTCAGGCCGACATTGAATCCGTGAGGATTCGACACACTCTTGATCACCCGCAACGCACGCTGGGTGAACGCCATCAACTCGGCGCTCTCCTCCGGCGTCAGATCTTCGAGAGCCGCAACCTTGCGATACGGAACCACCATGAGATGCCCGGGGTTGTACGGGTACAGGTTCAGAACCGCGTAGACATGCTCACCACGGGCAACGATGAGCCCTTCTTCGTCCGACATCTTCGGGATGTCGATGAACGGCTCACCCGTCGTACCCGGGGTGTTGGGCGCCTCGGTGATGTACGACATCCGATGCGGCGACCAGATTCGCTGCAAATGGTCAGGGTCGCCGACGCCGTGGTCGATCAGCGAACCTGGCCCCTCGTCGCCGGGGGCGCTCACTGCGCCACGCTTGGCTGCACCAGTTCGGCTGTCGGCGAGGCGTTCTCGCGACGGCTGATCCACTCGGTGATGATCCGGACGGCGTCGTCGACGGGAATTCCGTTGATCTGCGTGCCGTCGCGGAAGCGGAAACTGACCGCGCCGGCTTCCACGTCACGCTCGCCCGCCAGGAGCATGAACGGGACCTTCTGCGTGGTGTGGTTACGGATCTTCTTCTGCATGCGGTCGTCACTGAAGTCGACCTCGGCGCGTACACCGGCAGCCTTGAGCTTCTTCGTGACGTCGAACAGGTGATCGACGAATGCCTCCGCCACCGGGATTCCGACGACCTGCACCGGCGCCAGCCACGCCGGGAAGGCGCCGGCGTAGTGCTCGGTCAGGACACCGAAGAACCGTTCGATCGAGCCGAACAGAGCGCGGTGGATCATGACCGGACGAGTCTTGACGCCGTCGTTGCCGGTGTATTCGAGCTCGAACCGCTCGGGCAGGTTGAAGTCGAGCTGGATGGTCGACATCTGCCAGGTACGGCCGAGTGCGTCCTTGACCTGAACGGAGATCTTGGGACCGTAGAACGCAGCTCCACCCGGGTCCGGCACGAGAGTCAGGCCCGAAGCTTCGCCGACCTCGGCGAGCGTTGCGGTCGCCTCTTCCCAGACGTCGTCGCTACCGACGAACTTGTCCGGATTCTTGGTGGACAGTTCGAGGTAGAAGTCGTCGAGGCCGTAGTCCTTGAGCAGGTTCAGTACGAACTGCAACGTTGTGGTCAGCTCGTCGCGCATCTGCTCACGGGTGCAGTAGATGTGAGCGTCGTCCTGAGTCATGCCGCGCACACGGGTCAAACCGTGGATGACACCGGACTTCTCGTAGCGGTAGACCGAGCCGAACTCGAAGAGCCGCAACGGCAATTCACGGTACGAGCGACCGCGCGCACGGAAGATCAGGTTGTGCATCGGGCAGTTCATCGGCTTGAGGTAGTAGTCCTGGCCCGGCTTACGCACGGTGCCGTCCTCGTTGAGTTCCTCGTCGACGTGCATCGCCGGGAACATGCCGTCGCGGTACCAGTCGAGGTGACCGGAGACCTCGTACAGATGGCCCTTGGTGATGTGCGGGGTGTTGACGAATTCGTAGCCGGCCTCGATGTGGCGGCTGCGGGAGTAATTCTCCATCTCGGTACGGATGATGCCGCCCTTGGGATGGAAGACCGGCAGACCGGAGCCAAGCTCGTCGGGGAAGCTGAAGAGGTCCAGTTCGGTACCGAGCTTGCGGTGATCACGACGCTCGGCCTCGGCGAGCAACTCGAGGTACTCGTCCTGAGCCTCGGTGGACTCCCACGCGGTGCCGTAGACACGCTGAAGATCGGCGTTGTCCTGATTTCCGCGCCAGTACGCGGCGGAGCTACGCGTCAGCTTGAACGCCGGGATGTGCTTGGTGGTCGGAATATGCGGACCGCGGCACAGATCGGACCAGATCTTGTCGCCGGTACGGGGATCGAGATTGTCGTAGATGGTCAGCTCGTTGCCACCCACCTCCATGATCTCGGGATCGTCGATCCCGGACTTGTCGTCGATGAGTTCGAGCTTGAAAGGCTCGTCGGCCAACTCGACCCGGGCGTCCTCGATCGAATCGACCACTCGACGCGAGAAGCGCTGCGCTCCCTTGATGATCTGCTTCATACGCTTTTCGAGCTTGGCCAGATCCTCCGGAGTGAACGGACGATCCACCGCGAAGTCGTAGTAGAAGCCGTCTTTGATCGGCGGCCCGATGCCCAGCTTCGCATCGGGGAATTCCTTCTGGACCGCCTGCGCGAGGACGTGGGCCGCTGAGTGTCGGATGACGCTGCGACCGTCTTCGGTGGACGCTGCCACCGGTTCGACGTCGACATCGACCTCAGGAGTCCACGACAGATCCTTGAGCGTTCCCTCGCCGTCCCGCACGACGACGATCACGTCAGGCCCTTTCGTGGGGTATCCGGCTTCACGCACTGCAGTCCCGGCGGTCGTCCCCGCGGGCACCCGAAGTGGGGCGGCTGAGTGCTCTGGCGCGGGACTGGTCACGGCGATGGGCTCCTAAGGTATTGCGGCAAGTAAGACGGGCGCCGTACCCACTGCGAGCACGCGCACGATCATGTTATCGGCCCTACCGACATGTCGAGACAACCGAGTGAAGGAAACCGACCTCGTTCAGCTCACAGTGGCGACTCGAGCCACGAGTAGTCCAGCCCCACCCATGTCCCGATCAGGCCGAAGGTGCCGAGCACCCACAAAGTTGCCAGGACGAACACTGTGGTGAACAGAACGCCCAAACCTTTGACGAACAGCGACTGCTTGCCGAACCATTCCATGAAACTGTCGTATCGAGCCTTCGCAAAATGAAGGAGTCGATGAGCCCAGGCGAACTCCGACGCCAGGATTCCCAGGCCGGCAAACACGATGAGCCATCCGGGACCGGGGTACGGAATAGCTACGACGCCTGCAGCGAGCACGATCACGCCCACGACTCCGACGCCGATGCGGTACGCAAGATTGAGGGTGGGCCGCGCGGCGATTCCAGCGCGCCACCGCTCCCAGCGGGACTCAGCGTCTTGGAAGACGGACAGGTCTGAATCGTCGACGGGAGAATCGACCTTTTCGGTACTCAAGTCGGTCACCTTTTCCGTCGCGAAATGTCTCTTCGACCAGGCTACCGAAATCATCGCCCGGCGACCTGCGACGACGGCTTGCCTGCCGAAACAACTTTGCTCTCAAACGACTGAAGGCGTTCCCGGTGATCGGGAACGCCTTCAGTATTTTCTCCAGTGCTTGCTGTGGTCCCGGCTGGGATCGAACCAGCGACCTTCCGCGTGTGAAGCGGACGCTCTCCCACTGAGCCACGGGACCGTAAGTCGTGCGAACGCATGCGCTCGAACGAGTTGGAACATTAACACGGCTGCGCGATGAATACGAATCACCAGGTTGGCATTCATTTTGCTCCAGGCGGCCCCGAAATCTACGAATTCGAGCTGATTTCAGACCGCATTCATCGCCAAGACGGACAGTTGCAACGCGCGCGACGGGCCGATTCGACTCCGAACACGCCACTGAGCTGGTGATTTGTGTGTATCCGACACGGTCGGCTAATGTTTCCAACGCACCGAGGAGAGCGAGCAGCTCCCAAGCAACACGGTGCGATGCGGACGTGGCGCAGCTGGTAGCGCACAACCTTGCCAAGGTTGGGGTCGCGGGTTCGAATCCCGTCGTCCGCTCGAGAGGTGTGACTCAACCTTTTACGGTGGAGTGGCCGAGTGGTGAGGCAACGGCCTGCAAAGCCGTGCACACGGGTTCGATTCCCGTCTCCACCTCGCGCGATTAGCTCAGCGGGAGAGCGCTTCCCTGACACGGAAGAGGTCACTGGTTCAATCCCAGTATCGCGCACCACGTCAGGCCTTCGGGCCTGATGGTCAAGACCTGCTTGCAGGTCTGATAAGTTAGAAAAGTACTGAGATCCGGTAACGGAGTTCATTGCTCATGCGGACGTGGCGCAGCTGGTAGCGCACAACCTTGCCAAGGTTGGGGTCGCGGGTTCGAATCCCGTCGTCCGCTCCATTTTTCTCCAGAACCCGCGCGATTAGCTCAGCGGGAGAGCGCTTCCCTGACACGGAAGAGGTCACTGGTTCAATCCCAGTATCGCGCACCATTTGAGAATGCAAGAAGCCGGAACCTCAGGGTTCCGGCTTCTTGCGTTTGAGCACCGAACACACTAACCGCAGTACTGACGCAAGCCCCTCGGGAACTCCGCGTCAGTACTGCGGTTGATGTAGCTGCTCAGTGAGAGAAGCGGTTCGCTGCCGAGGTCATCGCACGCAGCGAGGACTCCGTGGACGACTCCGCAATACCCATCGCCCAGCTCCGTCGTCCGTCGCACTCGGTGAAGATGAACGTCGCAGTGCGGTGGCCGATCTGGTGCTGATGGAAAGACAGGATCTCGAGCGAGATTCCCGCGTCGTGCAGCATCGAGGTCATAGCCGAGATCGCGCCGGTCGAGATGGCGGACGCTTTCTGAATGCGCTCCCCCAGACCGAGAGTCGCTTCGAAGGTCCACCGACCCGGCGCAATCTTTTCGGATGACCACGCGCCCAGACGGATGGGGCCGCTCATGGCCGCGTACGTGGACTCGAACTCGGTCCAGGACATCGCTGAGCATTCGGCACGCAGGCCGGCAGGCAGAGATTTTCCGTGGCGCGCCGCGAAAGGGTCAGCAGCCGTAGAAGAGGAATCAGAAGCGAAGGCGAAGTTGTAAGTCATGATCGTGGTCTTCCTGGAATGAAGTGGAGGACCAACTGGTAGCAAGACGACCCGCAGCGAGGGGTCGGTCCGATTCAGACCCCGCTACGGCGGCTTACTACGAGAATTCGCTTCATGAGAGAAGAGGCTAGGCGGCCTTGTTCGATAAAGCAACCCAGACCGCCTAGCAAAGCAACCCAGACCGCCTCCGCTCATGTCAGACCTGAGACGCCTTGTGGTCGGCGATCAACGCCTGATACCACTCGAATGAGGTCTTCGGTGTGCGCTTCTGAGTGTCGAAATCGACGTGCACCAGGCCGAATCGCTCCTTGTATCCCGCGGCCCATTCGAAGTTGTCGAGTAGTGACCACACAAAATATCCGCGAACGTCGACGCCGTCGTCGATGGCCGATCGGAGGGCGCGAAGGTGCGCATCGTGGTAATCGATTCGTGCTTCGTCCTCGACGACCCCCGCGGCATCCGGTGAGTCGTGGAATGAACATCCACTCTCCGTGATGTAGATCGGCGGCAGTGCATCACCGAAACGCGCGTGGAACGTCCGCAGGATCTCACCTAGCCCTTCAGGAACGATCGGCCACCCGAAATCGGTTGTGGGATAACCAGTTATCGCGACAGGAGCAAAGGGCAGGCCCGGCGGTAGGTCGACCTCGAGCACGCCCTCGGTCCCCTGGCCTTCCACTGGGGCAGCAATCATCGTCGGCTCGTAGTAGTTGATCCCGTACCAATCGAGCGGCGTCCCGATGATCTTCAAGTCCTGGTCGACCGGACCGCTGAGCAGCTGTGCAAATTCGTCTGCGGGGTACTTTCCGACCAGTACCGGGTCCGCGAACATCCAATTGACGACGTGGTCGTAGATGTCGGCAGCCATCAGGTCTTCCGGGGCATCCGAAGCGGCCCGTACCGGAGCGTGATTGGAGGCTATTCCGATGTTCGTGCACCCGCTTGCCCGAAGCGCTTGGACAGCGAGGCCGTGTCCGAGCAACTGGTGATGCGCGGCCTGGAATGCTTCGAACCCCAAGGTCAGTCCGGGGGCGTGAACTCCCAAGGCATGCCCGTAGAGCGTGTGCACCACTGGTTCGTTGAGCGGCATCCACATTCCGACGCGATCCGACAGTCGCTCACCGACGACCTGCGCGTACTCCCCCAGTCGATAGGAGGTGTCGCGGTTCATCCAGCCGCCCCGCTCCTGCAAGGCGAGGGGCAGATCCCAGTGAAAGAGCGTGACAGCGGGGGTAATTCCCACCGAACACAGTCGATCGATCAATCGGTCGTAGAAGTCAAGCCCTTTCGTATTCACGGCCCCCGATCCGGTGGGGAGAATTCGCGACCAGGACAGCGAGAGCCGATATGCGTCGAGCCCGAGCTGTTTCATCAGTTCGATGTCCGATTCCCAGCGGTGATAATGATCGGCAGCGACCGTCCCGGTGTCGCCCCCGACGACAACACCGGGACGGTCGCAGAACTCGTCCCAGATCGACGGTCCGCGACCGTCTTCGGCCACAGCTCCTTCGATTTGATAGGCCGCAGTGGCGGTTCCCCAGACGAAGGAAGACGGAAATTCTGGTGTCTGCTGCCGAGTCATGTCGGTCAGTTAATCAAAGAACCGTGCAAAACAGGCAGCTTTGTTGGACACTCGACCAGTATCAAGATCCAGTACCGTTCGGCCTAACCGAACGAACGAGACAAAGGCCCTGCTTGATGACGGATAACACCCGCACCCTGACGAGGGCCCGGATCGCCACTTCGGTGGCCTTCGGACTTCAAGGATTTCTGCTCGCCGCCATTCTGACGCAGCTTCCGCAATACAAGGACTTGTTCGAGCTGAGCGAGACGCTGATTGTGGTTGCGGTTGTCACCGTGTCCGTCATCGCCGGCCTCGGCAGCGTGCTCGCCGAGATGCTGGCCGTGCGGACGTCGAGCAAGATGACTCTGCGAACCGGACTCGCCGTCATCGCAGTCTTCGGCGGGGCAACGGGAATTGCACCCAACGCAGCGATGTTCTTTGTTTTCCTTGCGATCTACGGCATCGGACTCGGCATGGTCGACGCGGCTGCCAACATGCAGGCGGTCTCGATCCAACACGCCAAGGGCCGCTTCATTCTCTCCTCGTTCCATGCTTCCTGGAGCGTCGGAGCGATTGTCGGCGCTCTCTTCATCTCGGCAACCGCAGGTCTCGACATTTCGATCCGCGTGACGCAGGTGATCGCGGGAGTTGTTGTCGGACTGATACTTCTGGCCTTCGGTCCGCAACTGCTCGATCGGTCCGAGTCTCCGGTTGCCGATGCAAACATCACGAGCACCGCGAAGTTCACCGTCCCTACCCGCGCCTTTGTCCTCCTCGGCGTCGCGATGGCTTTGTTCTACGCGGTCGACTTCAGCGTCGGAAACTGGTCGACTCTGTACGTCAAGGACGAACTGCTCGCCGACGCCGGGACGGCTGCCCTGTCCGTGGCGGCATACCAAATCGCCGCACTGATCGCACGACTGACCGGCGACTACTGGGTCGGGAAGTTCGGTGAGACCACCGTCGTGCGGATCGGCTCTCTCATCGGCGTAGTCGGTATGACTGTCGTTGTCCTCGCGCAATCTCCCGGCGTTGCCATTGCCGGTTTCCTCATCGTCGGGCTCGGGGTACCGGTGATCGCTCCGATCTGCTTCAGCGCCGCCGGCCGGATGGCGCCCCCGGATCAGGTCGACGCGGTGATCGCACGCATCAACCTCTTCAACTACGTCGGCACGGTGGTCGGTGGTGGCATCGTCGGGGCAGTCGCTGCCTTCAGTGACCTCCGGATCGGGTTCCTGATTCCGCTGGCATTCTGCGCGATCTTGATAGTTCTTGCTCCCGCGTTCGCACCGAAACGAGCCACGACTCCGGTCACCGAGAACGCCGCTTGAGCATTGCGCTCGAGGAAAGTGGTGTACTTGATCGACCGAATTGTGTGCGCGAGAGGTAGAAACTGACGTGACGATCACCGTTGACCGGGCCGGGATCTGGGATTCCGAAGCAATCGCCGACGTGGCAGCGGTGACATTCCCGTTGGCGTGTCCACCGGACGCGTCGGACGACGACATCAGTGCCTTCATCGACAACGTTCTCTCCGTCGACAAGTTCTCCGAGTACCTGACCGATCCGACACGAACCGTTCTCAAGGTCATTCGTGACGGTTCGATCGTGGGCTACGCGATGCTTGTCGACGACGAGCCCGCCGACCCGGACGTCAAAGCTGCTGTGACACTTCGCCCGACGACCGAACTGAGCAAGTTGTACGTTCTTCCGGGTAACCACGGGACCGGCGCGGCAGGATCCTTGATGGACGCCGTCGTCGACCACGCACGACGCAGCGGAAGTGCCGGGATCTGGCTTGGCGTCAATCAGGAGAATCTGCGTGCCCAGAAGTTCTACGCCAAGCACGGTTTCACCCAGGTCGGCACAAAGACTTTCCTCGTGGGCGCACAACTCCACCACGATTTCGTGATGGAGCGCCCCGTCAGCTGACGGGCGTGCCGACTAGCCGGCCGCGACCTCGAAACGAGAAAGTGCGAGCAGACGAGAGGTCGCGCGCAGGTACTTCTTCTTGTACCCACCGGCGAGCATCTCGGGAGTGAAGATCTCGTCGAGGCGTGCGCCGGAGACGGTGACCGGGATGCTCGCGTCGTACAAGCGGTCGGCGAGAACCACGATGCGCAGTGCAACCGACTGATCCGTTGCGGGGTGGACACCGTCGATGAAGACAGCCTTCACACCCTCGACCAGCTTGTTGTACCGCGACGGGTGCAGTGTGCTGAGGTGCTTGCACAGCTCGTCGAAGTTGTCGAGCGTGGCGCCGTCGATGGCGGCGGCCCGAGAAACCAACTCCTCCGACGTGACGGGCTCCGGCGCGGGCGGGAGGTCACGGTGACGGTAGTCGGGGCCGTCGACGCGAATCGTCTCGAAGATCGAGCCGAGCTTCTTGATCTCGCGCAGGAAGTCCTGAGCGGCGAAGCGACCCTCACCGAGCTGGCCGGGAAGCGTGTTCGACGTCGCGACGATGGACACGCCGCGCGCGGAAAGCTCCGAGAGGAGGCGGGAGACGAGCATGGTGTCGCCCGGATCGTCGAGCTCGAATTCGTCGATGCAGAGAACGCTGTGGTCAGCGAGCGCTTCGACGGCCTTGTTGAAGCCGAGAGCGCCGACGACGTGTGTCAGCTCGACGAAGGTTCCGAACGCCTTCGGCGACGGAACGCTGTGGAAGATCGACGCCAGCAAGTGCGTCTTACCGACACCGAATCCACCGTCGAGGTACAGGCCGGCGCCGGTCGCCTGGGTCTTCTTGCCGAACAGTCCACGGCGTCCACCACTACGGATCTTGGTTACGCGCTTGGAGAATTCCTCGGCCTTCGCGACAGCAGCTGCCTGACTCGGTTCCTTAGGATCAGGAATGTAGGACGCAAAACTCACCTCGTCGAACATTGCGGGAGGCACCATCTGAGCTACCAGTTGATCGGCGGGTACCACCGGGCTGCGATCGACAAGACGTTCATGCATCCGTCAAGGGTATCTACGTGATGTGATCTCTCATGTGCACCGTATGGATATTGCGACCTACTTCACACCAGGCCACGAAGACGAGCTCCGCGGCTTGTACGCCTATCCGGAGAATCTCTCGCAACCCTGGATGCGCGTGAACTTCGTTTCCAGCATCGACGGGTGCGTCTCGGTCGACGGAGTGAGCGGCGGACTGGGCACACCTGCGGACAGGTCGGTATTCGGGATCTTGCGCGAACTCTGTGACGTCGTCGTGGTCGGCGCAGGCACAGCGCGAGCCGAGAACTACGGGGGTGTGCAGATCTCGGACGCCGCCCGGGCGCGACGAAAGGCGGGCGGCCTCGCGCCGGTGCCACCGATACTGGTCGTCTCGGCGCACGCGTCGATCGACCCCGAAAGCCGACTCCTGCGGGATACCGAAGTTCCACCGATCCTTGTTGTCGGTCGTGACGCGGATTCCGCGACGATTTCTGCGCTGAGATCTGCCGGAGCGCAGGTGGAGGTGACGGACTCCCCGAACGTCGGCAGCGGCGACATCGATCGTGCCTTGTCGGTTCGCAAGCTCCGTCGTGTGCTGTGCGAGGGCGGACCGTCACTTTTCGGGCAGTTGATCGAGGACAATGCCGTCGACGAGCTCTGCATCACCACTTCGCCTCAACTGGTGGGCAGCAAAGTCGGCCGAATCTCACTCTCCCCCAACGCAATGCCCACAGCCATGCGTCCCGCGCACATTCTCGGCGATTCGGACGGCACGATCCTCACTCGATGGGTTCGTCAGCAGCCACGTCGGTGAACCTGGCACTCTGGTCGGCATGCGCAGAGTTGCTTTGATGGCCGTCGTCCTCGCGACGTGTTGTGCGTGCGGCGCCGGACCGTCGCTACGGCCCGCCGTCGCGGTCGAAGGCCGCACCGACGGCAGCCCGGCCCAGAGCGAGGGACCCTCGCCCGATGCGCCGCCGGTTGTCCCTGCCGTCCCGACCGACGACCTACCGTGGCGAGACTGCACCGGCACGTCACTCGCCGACCAGGCTCTCGCAGCGTCGAGCGCCGGCGTCATCCTCGAATGCGCCGAATTCAGTGCCCCCATCGATGTGACCGGCGCCATCGACGGCAACTTCACGGCCGGCTTGACCCGTGCTCGGACGTCGTCGACGCCTGCCGACGCATATCCGATCGTGTTCACATCCGGCACCGACCGTTCTTCGGGAAACTCGCTCGCCATGCTCGCCGCATCCGGCTTGACGACGGTTCTCGCCGAACATCCCGTGGTAGCCCTCGATCGCCGCGGAGTCGACAGGTCCACCGCAATCGACTGCATGACGCCGGAGATTCGGCGCGGACTTCACGATCTCGGCCAATTCGACTCGGACACCACCGGTGACGCCGCCGATGCGGTCGCAGCCCTCGGTCACGACGCCACCATTGCCTGCACGGACTACCTCGATCCTCAAGAACTGAAGTTCGGCGCCGACTCCGCAGCCGAGGACATCGACGCCTTGCGCACTCGGTGGGGCGTCGAGACCATCGCTCTGTGGTCTGCAGGGTCCGGCTCGGACATCGCGCTGAGCTATGCGGCAGCCCACCCGAACAACCTCGCGAGGTTGATCCTCGATTCTCCCGCTCCTGTGGCCACTGACGCTGCCACCGAGGCCGAGAGCCGTGTGCAGGGCGAGGAAGCGGCATTGACGGCGTTCGCTCAGCGATGTGTGGCGCTGGGGTGCTCGCTCGGACCTGATCCGAAAAAAGCCGTCACCGACTTGATGGAACGCGCTCGGTCCGATGAATTCCAACCACTGTCTGCCGCTGCAGTGTCGAATGCGATTTCGGCGAGCCTGTGGACAGCCGGAACCAATCGTGAGCAAGAGACCCGCTCACTCGCCGACGCTCTGACCGGGCTCGGTACCGGAAATGCTTCGCCGATTCGAGAGCGCGCCGCCCGGGCGGAGAACGAGGTGGACGGCGACGGCCAGTTCATCGGACGATGCACCGACGGTATGCAGTGGCCAGGGATCGGGCGTGTTCGCGAACTGGCGGACACGTGGGGCACCAACTATCCGGTATTCGGTCGAGAAGCCGCGCTCGGTTTGCTCGCATGCGCCAGCTGGCCGTCGACCGCCAACTCTCCCCTGCCCAACCAGTTGAAGCCCGCCGTTCTCGTACTGAGCGGTCAGGGTGACCCGGCCGTCGGGAACTCCGGACTCTCGACCGTCACCGGCGTCGTGACCAATGCAGGGTCGCGCTTCTCAACCCTGGACTGGCAGGGTGCGGGTCACCCCGCGGCCCAATCCACGTGCGCTCAACAGACGATGCGCCTCTACCTCAATGACGCCTCCCTGCCCAGCAACGGAAGCGTGTGCCCGGCCTGACTTGGGCGCTTGTCCACCACGACCGAAAAGGGGTGCATCCCCCGATCACACCCTGCTCCGGTGTACCGTGCCGAAGTGTTCCTTCGACAGCTCGAGCCGCGTACCGGGCGGACAACCCAACAAGTCGTCAACTTCGTTTTGTGGCCGATCGCCGTGATGACAGTGCTCAATCGTGTCATCGTCACAGCAGTCAACGGCGCCATCACCGATGACTTCCGACCGGTCTACAACGCCGCGCTGGCGTTCTGGAACGGGCGCGACGTCTACACCGCAGATTTCAACTCGGTAGACCCCCATTACCTGTATCCACCATCGGGTTCGTTGTTGATGGCGCCCCTCGCGATCCTCGATCCCGAGCGCTCGCGGTGGCTGTTCATCGGTGTCAATGCCGTCGCCATTCTCGTGGCTCTCTACCTGCTGTTGCGCCTGTTCGACCTGACGATCAGTTCCATTGCCGCGCCGATTCTGGTGCTCGGCGCTTTCATGTCGGAGACGGTCACCAACACACTGGTGTTCACCAACATCAACGGGCTCGTGCTGCTCGGCGAAATTGCCTTCCTCCTGATGCTGATGCGCAAGAAGGATCTGTGGGCCGGCGCCGCGATCGGACTCACCATCGCAGTGAAACCCACTCTCGCGCCGCTGCTCCTACTGCCACTCGTTCGCGGCCAGTGGAAGGTGTTCGTCACCGCCCTGGGCATCCCGTTCATTCTCACCGTCGTGGCGTGGCCACTGGCGTCGGATCCGATGGACTTCGTCCGCCGCACCGTGCCGTACCTGCTCGAATCGCGTGACTACTTCAACAGTTCGATTGTCGGAAACGGCGCTTATTTCGGTCTGCCCGAATGGTTGATCCTGCTGTTGCGCGTCGTGTTGGCCGCCATGGTCGTCGTCTCTCTGTGGCTTCTGTACCGCTACTACCGCAACGACGAACTCTTCTTCCTCACCACCGCGACCGGTGTGATCATGACCGCATCGTTCCTGCTGCCCTCGCTCGGCCAGATGTACTACTCGATGATGCTGCTCCCGCTCCTGATGTCCGTGGTGCTCAAGAACTCGGTCATGCGGAACTGGCCGGCCTGGCTCGCCGTCTACGGCTTCATGACATTCGACAGCTGGTGGTCCAACCGCTGGCCGACCTTCGGCCGGGCAGCCGAATACACCAAGAGCACCCTCGGCTGGAGCCTTCTGCTGATCGTGATCTTCTGTGTCCTCGGATACCGGTATCTGGTCGCCCGTCGAGAAGGCCGCTTGGATCGCGGAATCGATCCCGCCTACCTCCTCGATCCCCCGCTCGCAGCCGTCTCACCTGCCGGCGAGGCCGAAACGGCGACAAAGCATTAGCGTGGAGGCATGAGTTCTTCACACGATGGCATCGACAGCACACCTGAGGTCACGTACACCGAGAGCGAGTGGCGCGAAAAGCTGAGTCCGGAGGAGTTCGCGGTTCTGCGCCAAGCCGGCACCGAACGCCCCTTCGTCGGTGAGTACACCGACACCACCACGGAGGGTGTTTACTCCTGCCGGGCGTGCGGAGCCGAACTGTTCCGCAGCACCGAGAAGTTCGAATCGCACTGCGGGTGGCCGTCCTTCTTCGATCCGGCGGATTCGGATGCCGTGATCCTGAAGGAAGACAGCTCACTCGGGATGCGCCGCGTCGAGGTCATCTGCAAGAAGTGCCACAGCCACCTCGGCCACGTCTTCGAGGGCGAGGGATACCCGACGCCCACCGATCAGCGGTACTGCATCAACTCGATTTCACTGGTTCTCAAGCCTGCTCAGTAAGCGGGCCGTGGGCTACCCCGTGGTGCGGGAGTAGCCCACGATTGGAGACTTCCACTCAGAAGTCCCAGTTCAGCGCAGTCGGGCTCAGACCGGCCGCATTCAGGTCCTCGTTGCGAGCGACAAGACCGTCTTTCACGGAACCGATCCCTCCACCGATCGCGCCGGACGTGATGTCCGTCAGTGAGGCGTCGCCGCCCGTGACCTCCTTCGTCACGATCGCAGCGGACGCTCCCGAGACCGCGTCGTCGAAGGCGCCTCGCGCTACTTGCTGCAACCTCGAACCGGTCGGGAGCGGGTTCGGGTCCGGCCCGACACGATCCGGCGTCGTCTTCAACCCTCCGTTCGCAAGCCCCTTGATGAAACCGTCGCGCCCTTCGGTCACGACCTTGCCACCGTCGATCGACTCGCGATGATCCATCGTCATCTGACCAAGTTGAATGGCGAGACCGGAGAAGACGGCTGATGCCGCTTCCACTGCCGCAGCCTCGATCACTCGTATCAACAATTGCTGCAACAACATTCGGACCGTGATGGTTGTCGCTACCTCGGCCGCCACGATTCCGGCTGTACTCACCCCCAACGTCGGGACAGCGGCCGCCACCATGGCGGAAATCTCGAGCGCCAGGACGCTCAGCGCCGCAAGGATCGACAGTTTGGTGTACTCGATGTCCGTGCCTGTATCGGCGCACGACTGACCCAGTTCGGCTGCAGCAGAGGACAACCGCTCGAAGACCTCCGCAACTCCCCCGGCCTCCGACCAATACCGAGACAACGAGTCGCCGGCTTGACCGTCGATCGATGCCAGCACTGCCTGCAATCCGTAACCACCGGCAGCGGCCGAAGCCTCGATCCGATCAGCCGCACCTGACCAGGCATCACCCAATCGCCACAGTGCCGTTTCGTCTCCTTGCGGCCAGTCGCTGCCCACCGCGACCGACGCAACCGCCTGTAACCAGCCCGGAATCTCGAGTCCCATCAGAGCCCACCCGCCAGGTCGTCGGCGAGCGAGGAGTCGATCGATTCGAAACGATCGGCGATCTCGATCAGCGTGGCGGTCAAGTCGCGCAGCGCCCCCGCAACCATCGTCATCCCACCGACCGCTGACGCCGAACCGGGAACATACGCGTCCGAGAATGCGGTTCCGAACTGGTCGCCGCCCCAGCAACCCTCTTCGGTGGCGACCACTGCGTCGAGAGCGCCCCGCGCCTCGTCGAGATCGGCAGCGACCACCTCGAAGGCTGGTGCAGCACTTTTCATCGCGGCCACGTCCACACCCAGTTCAGACATTGCCGGAGCTCCTCAGAACGGTGCGGTCCCAGTGTTCGTCGCCGGAGACCGGTGTGGAGCTCGGACGAGGCTCGAGAATCTCGCGCAATCCGAGCACGTCCGGAACCAAGTCCGGCAAGTCGATTCTGGCCGCTTCCGTGAACGGCTTCGTCATCTCGGCAACCTGTCGGCGTATGTCTTCTGCCGCAGACGCGGCCGTAGCCAGGATCAAATTCCCCAACGCTGCCGGCGAATGCTTGCCGTAAGAACTCCCCGAGAGGGTGACTCCCACCACCGCCCCCGAAGCGTCTACGACGATTTCCACGCTGCCGTCACTCGAACGCGCGCTCGCCGTGGATCGAGCGATCCGCACCTGCATGTCCGCCAGCGATCGCGTTCGCTCCACCAGAACGCCCTGCATCGAATCGATTTGGGCCCGAAGAACTTCGACTTGCCCCCGCATCGAACCAACATCCGCTGCACTCACGATGGCCCCCACCTTCGATAGATCGTGACACCTGATTCAGGCGCTCACGAGGTTCGACGCGAGAGGTGGCCGATCGGTTCCGTCAGCGTGAACGAAGCACCGGCGGATCGAACGCCTTGACCGGCGGCAGGGCCCCTTCGAATTTCTCGATCTGCACCAGAACGTGCTGGCCGGTGCACCCGTGCGAGAGTGACGACGTACCGATATCCGGTGTCAGAACGTTGGGATTGCCGTGCACACACAGAGAGTCGGGATCGGCAGGATCGAGCGGGTCATACCACGCACCGGTGGACAGCTGGACGACATCGCTCCGCAAATCCGAATCGACGATCACACCAGCAAGGCACGCCCCGCGATCGTTGAACACGCGCACCACGTCTCCGGCCGACACGCCGCGCGCGACCGCTGCATCGGGGTGCATACGGATCGGCTCGCGTCCCTGAATCTTCGACGCCTGGCTTGCAGCGCCGTGATCGAGTTGGCTGTGCAGCCGCGTCTTGGGCTGGTTGGCGATCAGGTGAAGCGGGAACTGCGAGGCCCGCGGGCCACCCAACCATTCGTCGGGCTCGTACCAGCGCGGATGGCCGGCGCAGTCGTCGTAGCCGAAAGACTCGATGGTTTCGGAGAATATCTCGATCTTCCCGCTCGGAGTCGAGAGCGGATACTTCTCGGGATCCTCACGGAAGTCGCCGAAGAGCACGAGGTTGTCTTCGGTTCGCATCCGGTAGTGCCCGTCTGCCCAGAAATCCTCGAACGTCGGTGTGTTGCCGCCGTCTGCATCGACAAACGGCCGCCATTGACCGTAGAGGTGCTCGATCCACTCCTGTGATGATCGCCCCTCGGTGAACTGTTCCCCGAATCCGAGCGCACGAGCCAGATCGGCAAACGTGTCGTAGTCGTCACGCGAGTTCTCGAAAGGTGGAACGACCTGCTGCATCGCGACCAGAAGCGGGTCGTTTCGAGTGCAGCTCAGGTCATTTCGTTCGAGTGAGGTGGTCGACGGGACAACGATGTCGGCGCTGCGAGCCATCGGCGTCCAATACGGATCGTGAACGACGATCGTGTCCGGCCGTGCAAACGCGCGTCGCAGCCGCGGGAGATCCTGATGGTGATGGAAGGGATTGCCGCCTGCCCAGTACACCAACCGGATGTCGGGATACGTCAGGCGTCGGCCGTCGTAATCGAACTCCTCCCCAGGCGAGAGCAGCAGATCGGAAATCGCGGCTACCGGTATGAAATCCGACACCGGATTCAGACCTTGCGAGAAGGTCGGCAACGGGTACGGCACCGGGGCGAGACCGGGTTCGTTCATCGAACCGTAGCCGTGCCCGAAACCGCCACCCGGAAGACCGAACTGGCCGAGCATCGCTGCGAGTGTCACGCCCATCCACGGCGCTTGCTCACCGTGTTTGATGCGTTGCAACGACCATGTGACGGTCACCAGCGTCCGGCCCGACGCCATTCTCCGAGCTAGGTCGGTGATGAACTCGGCAGGCACCCCCGAGATCTCCTGCGCCCAGCGGGGATCCTTCGGGATCCCGTCCGTCCGTCCGAGCAGGTAGTCCTCGAAGCGTTCGTAGCCGACGCAGAAGCGGTTCAGGAATTCGCGATCGTGCAGATTTTCCGAGGCCAGGACAAATGCCAGTGCGAGCATGATCGCCACGTCGGTTCCCGGAACGGGTGCGATCCACTCGCAGTCGCCATCGACGTCGTCACGCAGCGGACTGAACGAGACGATCTTTCCGCCGCGGGCCCGAAACGCGTCGAGCGCCCCGAGCGTCGGATGATCGCTCGTACCACCGGCATTGACGCCGGTGTTCTTGATCGGCACTCCCCCGAACGAGACGAGGAGATCGGAATGCTTCGCGATGACGTCCCACGACGTGGAGCGCGCGAACATCTTCCAGTGCGTTCCGACGACGCGCGGCATGATGACGCCGGTAGCACCGAGCGAGTAGCTGTGGACCGACTTGGTGTATCCACCCAGCTGATTCAGAAATCGGTGAACTTGGCTCTGCGCGTGATGGAATCGACCGGCGCTGGCCCAGCCGTACGAGCCACCGAAGATCGCGTTGTTTCCGTGCGTGTCGACCACGCGGCGCAATTCACGCGAGAGCAGTTCTGTCAGCTCGTCCCAGGAGACCGAGACGAATTCGTCGGCTCCACGTTGGTCGCTGGGACCCGGTCCGTTCTCGAGCCAACCTCGGCGCACCGCCGGGCCCGCAACGCGAGCCCGACTGCGCACCGAACCGGCGAGGTTCCCGAGCATCGGCGAAGGATTCGAGTCTCCCTCGTACGGATGCACGGCGGTCACCTCGCCGGCGACCGACTCGGCGGTGAACATTCCCCAATGGGACATGTGTTGACGACGCCGGTTCGGTGCAGTTGTCACAGAAACTACTTTCGAAGTAGATCAGGGAAGGGAAAGGACCAGCTTCTCGATGTCCACGCGCGGACCGGTGAAGAACGGCACCTCTTCGCGAACGTGCAAGCGAGCTTCGGTGGCACGCAGATCGCGCATCAGATCGACGATACGGATGAGCTCCGGCGCTTCGAACGCGAGAATCCACTCGTAGTCCCCCAGCGCGAAGGCCGGGACCGTGTTGGCGCGAACGTCCTTGTACGAACGAGCAGCCATACCGTGATCGGCGAGCATCTTGCGACGCTCCTCGTCGGGGAGCAGGTACCACTCGTACGAGCGAACGAACGGGTAAACGCAGATGTAGTCGCCCGGATCCTCACCCGCGATGAAGGAGGGCACGTGGCTCTTGTTGAACTCCGCGGGGCGGTGCACCGCCGAGTTGCTCCAGATCGGGGCACTCGCCTGTCCGAGGACCGTGGTGCGACGGAAATCCGCGTACGCGGCCTGCAGCTCCTCGATGCTGGCCGCGTGGGTCCAGATCATGAAGTCCGCGTCGGCGCGCAAACCGGCGACGTCGTAGATGCCGCGAACCACGACGCCCTTGTCTTCGAGACCCTCGAAGAACAACCGG
Source organism: Rhodococcus sp. IEGM 1409 (assembly GCF_030056735.1). GTDB lineage: Bacteria > Actinomycetota > Actinomycetes > Mycobacteriales > Mycobacteriaceae > Rhodococcus_F. The sequence goes on along the minus strand of NZ_JASHKN010000004.1, from coordinate 68,132 downwards.
GCGTCCTTGACCGCAGCTTCCCGATCATCGCCCAGCACACCGGGTTCCACCTGGAACACGGAGAACATGAGGTAACGGATTTCAGAGTTCAGTTTGTCGAAATCAAGGCGTGCCATGGGTCTATCGTGCCACTCGCTCGAATATCCGTGTAGCCGCCGTCGTGCCGACTGCGACACACGCCGGAACCCCGACGCCATGCAGCCACGACCCGGCCACTTCGAGACCGTCGAACTGCGTCATCCGTGACTCGATATCAGCCACGATTTCCGTGTGACCTGGGGCGTACTGGGGAAGGCCTCCGTGCCACCGCTGGACGAAGCTTGCTCCCGGCTCCTCGGTGATTCCGGTCACGGCGTCGAGATCGGCGCGCGCGAGATCGATCAGTTCCCCATCCGGCCGGTCGACGATCTCCGATGCACCGAATCGGCCGAACGACACCCGAACGAGATGCTCGCCGCGATCAGCGAGGTGCGTCCACTTTCGACTCGACAGCGTGAACGCCTTGGCGGTCAGGTCGGCGTCGGTGGCAACAAGAATCCCCGAATTCTGCGGAAGATCGACTTGCCCGGACAAGCGGAGCGCCACCACCGCGGACGACGCCAGTCCGATCCGCGCAATGATCCTCGCGATCTTCGGATCAACTCCGGCCAACAGCGTCGCTGCACGCGGCGCCGGCACCGCCAGAATCACCGCGTCGACGCTGCCGAGCGGATCGACGTTCCAACCCGTCCCGTCCCTGCGTAACCCCGAAGCCTCCCCGCGGACGAATGTCGCGTCGGCGGCCTCCCGCAGCGCATCGAGCAGGACGCCGTAACCGTCCTTGAGCGCTCCGAACACCGGTCCGGGTGCTGGCTTGGGCAACGCAGCCGCGACCGCAGCCGTGAGGCTCCGAGCCCCGGCATCGAGTGCCGCAGCAAGCGTCGGTAATGCTGCGCGGACGCCGATGGTCGCCGCCAGCCCCGAGTACACCCCACCCAGAAGCGGATCCACCGATCGGCTCACCACCTGATCACCGAATCGCTGCGAAACCAGTTCGGCAACACTGCAATCGGAACCACGGGTCCACTCGAACGGGACGACTGGCTCGGCCGCTATGCGCGCCAGGGTCTGCTCGTCGACAAGATCTCGGACCGACTCCGCCGACGCCGGGATTCCCATCAGGGTTCCGGTGGGAAGTCGATTCAGTGAGCCCTGCGACCAGATCAACGGGCTCAAGCCCGCGGGATAGACGATCTGATCGGTCAGTCCGAGCTCGGCGAGAAGCGCAGGAACCTCGGGCCGACGGGCGATGAACGCCTCGGCACCGATGTCGATCGGGCCGCCGCCCAGATCAATTGTTCGCAGCTTCCCGCCCAGTCGCGGTGAGTCGTCCACGACCGTGATGTCGGCATCGGAACCCAGACTGCGCCGAAGCCGGTACGCGGCAACCAGACCGGAGATTCCGCCTCCGATCACCGCGACCGACGGCCGAGTGGTCGTCACAGCGAGTGCACCAGCTCCACCGCCGAGGTGATCGCCGAGGGATCGGTGTCGGGAAGGACGCCGTGGCCGAGATTGAAGATGTGGCCGATGGCACCGGCTTCGATCGCGCGGTCACCTTCGGCGGCGATCCGTCGTACTTCGCGATCGATCACCTCGGGTCCGGCGAACAGGACGGCGGGATCGAGGTTGCCCTGCAGTGCCTTGCCCGGACCGACACGACCAGCCGCGACGTCGAGCGGAATGCGCCAGTCGACACCCACGACGTCAGCGCCGGCCTCCCCCATCGCACCGAGGAGTTCACCGGTTCCGACACCGAAGTGGATGCGCGGAACGCCGGCAGCGGCAACCTCGGCGAATACCCGCTCGGAATGTGGGAGAACAAACTCCCGGTAATCGGCCAGCGAGAGCGCGCCAGCCCACGAGTCGAACAACTGGACCGCGTCCACGCCTGCCTTGAGCTGCGCTTGCAGGAAGCAGATCGTGGTGTCGGCCAAGCTTCCGAGCAACGCGTGCCAGGTCTTCGGGTCGGAGTGCATGAGCGCTTTGGTCTTCTCGTGGTTCCGGCTCGGACCGCCCTCGACGAGATACGACGCCAACGTGAACGGCGCTCCGGCAAAACCGATCAGAGGAGTGAAGCCCAACTCAGTGGTGAGAAGCCGAACGGCCTGCGCGATTGCGCCTACTTCTTCGGGGACCAAACGCGGGAGTGCTGCGACGTCGTCGACGGAGCGAATCGGATTGGCAACCACCGGTCCGACGCCGGCAACGATGTCGAGATCGATTCCCGCGGCTTTGAGCGGAACAACGATGTCCGAGAACAGGATTGCCGCGTCTACGTCGTGACGGCGCACCGGCTGCATCGTGATCTCACAGACCAGCGCCGGATCGAAACATGATTCCAACATGCCGATCCCCGCGCGGATCTCGCGGTACTCCGGCAACGAACGCCCGGCCTGGCGCATGAACCACACCGGCCGTCGACTCGGAGTGCGTCCGGTCGCCGCGGCAAGCAACGGTGCGTCGGGCAAAACTCGCCGAGCGCTGTACTCCGCCGACCCGGTGGTGCCTGAATTCATGTTGTCCAACCCGCTCATCAGTCCTCGCGCTCTCCGCCAACGTGTGTCTTCGATCGACTCAATGCTGCCACGTCCCACACTCCGGATCGGACACCCGAGCGGTTCGTGAGCGCCCCCACACCCGAGCCACACTCGGTCGGCGCGCCTCCACCTACCCGCCCGCATCCCCGACTAACGTCCTGACCTGTGACGACATCCGGATCGACAGCCGACCCGGCCGAGTTCCGTGCCGCCGTGGAGGCGATGACCGCTGCGCGGGTTCGGCCCGAGATAGAGGTCGGCCCCATCCGTCCGCCGCAGCGTCTCGCCCCGTACAGCCACGCCGTGGGGGCGGAGGTACTGCATCCGGACTCCGACGTCGTGGCAGAGCAGTCCGAAGGTGACGCTTTCGGCCGCCTCATCCTGTTGTTCGATCCGGACGGCGACGAGGCATGGAACGGCACCATGCGGTTGGTTGCCTATATCCAGGCCGATCTCGACGAAGCTGTCGCCGCGGATCCACTGCTTCCCGAAGTAGCCTGGAGTTGGCTGGTAGACGCACTGGAGGCGGGGCCGGAACCTTTTGTCGCCCTGGGCGGTACGGTCACGGCCACGACATCGGTGCGTTACGGCGACATTGCCGGGCCGCCGCGAGCCCATCAGCTCGAACTCCGAGCGTCCTGGACTGCAACTTCGTCCGAATTGGCTCACCACGTCGAGGCTTTCTGTGAGGTTCTCGCCTATGCGGCGGGACTTCCGCCCGCCGGGATAACCACGCTGTCGCGGCAGAACGACTGACTCTGCTACTCGTTTGAGCATTCCCCCGGAAAAATACTAGAACCTGTTCTAAAATGAGTCATGCAACGTCTCAGCGGACTCGACGCGACCTTCCTCTACTTGGAAACACCGACCCAGCTATTGCACGTTTGTGGACTTGTCCTGCTCGACCCCACGACCATCCCGGGCGGTTACGACTACCGGAAGCTGCTTCGCGAGTTGGACTCGCGGATGGCCGAAATGCCGACCTTCCGGCGCAAACTCAAGGATTCGCGCCTCAATCTCGACTACCCGGTGTGGGTCGACGATCACGATTTCGACATCGAGCGGCATTGCCATCGGACCGCGGTACCCGCGCCGGGCACCCACGCGGAACTGGCGGAACTTGCCGGGCACATCGCCAGCCAGCCATTGGATCGGTCGCGTCCACTGTGGGAGATGTGGATCATCGAGGGACTCACCGACGGACAGGTCGCGGTCATGTCGAAGATCCATCACAGCGCCGCCGACGGCATCACCGGCGCAAACATCCTGGCTCAGCTGTGCAGCCTCGAACCGGATTCACCGGCCCTGGTGGACCCGGACGCTCAGGGTGCGGGCGACGGGGGAACGCTGGACATCGCGATCGGTGGGCTCATGGCCGTGATCGCACGGCCCGCACGAATTGCCCGACTGGTTCCCGGCGGAATCGCCATGCTCCCGAAATGGGTGACGCGCGCGCGGAAGGGCGAAGCCATGCCTGCGCCGTTCACCGCACCGCGGACCTCGTTCAACGGCGCAATCACCGGTCACCGCAACGTCGCGTTCAGCCAGCTCGATCTCGCTAAGGTCAAAACCGTCAAAGATCGTCACGGCGTGAAGGTCAACGACGTGGTTCTCGCGCTCTGCGCCGGAGCGTTGCGTAAATATCTGGAGGACCGGGACGAACTGCCGGAGGATTCCCTCGTCGCGATGGTGCCGGTGTCGGTCCACGGCAAATCCGATCGTCCCGGCACGAACCAGATCTCGGGCATGTTCACGCAACTCGGCACCCAGATCGCCGATCCGGTCGAACGCCTGCACGCCATCAGTGATTACAACGCCACCTCGAAGAACCACAACGAAGCACTGGGGGCGAACATGCTTCAAGACTGGTCGCAGTTCGCATCGCCGGCGGTGTTCGGCGCTGCTATGCGCGTGTACTCGTCACTCAAGCTCGCCGAACGTCACCCCGTCGTGTCCAACCTGGTGGTCTCCAACGTGCCCGGGCCGCCGGTCCCGCTCTACTTCCTGGGCGCGCAGATCAAAGGAATGTTCCCGCTCGGTCCGATCTTTCACGGGGCGGGCCTCAACGTGACCGTGATGTCGCTCGACGGAAAACTCGACGTCGGCATCGTCAGTTGCTCTGATCTGGCACCCGAATTGGACCAGCTCGCGCAAGGTTTCGGGGCAGCTCTCGACGAACTGTTCGAGGCTGAGGTGACAACCACTGTCCCCACTGCGACGTAGAGTCAGTGACCATGTCCGAAGTCACCGATGATGCGACCGAGCCCACCTCCGACGTAGTTCCGCTGCTCGTACCTCGTGACGGAGTTCCGGAAGTCATCACCACTGCCGCCGGCGTCGCGGGCGCCGCAGCCGCGCTGGCTTCCGGCCATGGCCCGCTCGCCGTGGACGCCGAGCGGGCATCCGGATTCCGCTATTCGGCACGGGCGTACCTGATCCAGCTCCGACGCGAAGGCGCGGGATCGTTCCTGCTCGACCCGATTCCGACGGCGCAGGATCTACAGCCGTTGGCCGAGGCGATCAACCCGTTGCAATGGGTGCTGCATTCTGCGGATCAAGATCTCCCCGGCCTCGCAGACTTGGGCCTGACACCGGCGGAACTCTTCGACACCGAACTGGCCGGACGACTGGCGGGTTTCGAGCGAGTCGGACTGGCCGCGATAGTCGAACGAACCCTGCGGGTGGAACTTCGCAAGGGGCACGGTGCTGCCGACTGGTCGACGCGCCCACTGCCGGACGCGTGGTTGAACTACGCCGCCCTCGACGTCGAAGTGCTCCTCGAGCTGCGCGACGCGATGGAGGCCGAACTCGAATCCCAAGGCAAGCTCGAGTGGGCGAAGGAAGAGTTCGAGTACATCCGTCTGGCCGGCCCGCCCAAGCCCAAGCCTGACCGTTGGCGTCGTACGTCGCACATCACCTCACTCAAGACCACCCGTCAGTTGGCGGCAGTGCGGGCGCTGTGGCAGGCCCGTGAGGATCTCGCACGCAAACGCGACGTGTCGCCGAGCCGGGTACTTCCCGACTCCGCGATCATCGATGCCGCTCTCAAAGATCCTCAGTCGTTGGACGCGCTCCGCTCGCTTCCCGTCTTCGGCGGACCACGTCAACGCCGTTATTCGCGTATTTGGATGGATGCACTGGAAGCGGCGCGCAGGCTCCCCGACAGTGAGCTTCCGCCGAAGACTCCGCCGATCGTCGGGCCTCCGGCCGCCGGTCGCTGGGCCCGCCAGGATCCGGCCGCTGCCGACCGGTTGACGGCGGCGCGCGCTGCACTGTCGGACCTGAGCAAAGAGGTTTCGGTACCGGTGGAAAACCTGCTCCAACCCGACCTGGTCAGGCGCCTGTGCTGGGACTGGAAATTGGAACCCGACTCGGACATCGCCGAAGTCGAGAGTGCAATCGAGACCAAGCTCACTTCCGCGGGCGCACGTGGCTGGCAACGCACTTTGACGGTTCCCGTCCTCGCCGAGGCACTGAACTCCGTGGTCCCGGCCGAGCTCGAAGCGGAAGAGCCTGAATCCTGACCTGACCCCGGTGTGAAGTTGGAGCAATTCGGCACGTTAAGTTACCGGTCAGTAATGGGCAGTAGTACGCTCGATACGAGGCCGGACGCCTGGCCGTGATCGCCGAACCATCGTCTCACCGCCCTTCGGTGCGGTGGGCAGCTCCATCAGGAGGAATTCGCGTGGCTCCATCCACAAACAACCAACGCAACGTCGTCTTCGTCGACGGCATTCGCACCCCGTTCGGCAAGGCCGGCCCGAAAGGCATGTACGCCGACACGCGCGCAGACGATCTCGTCGTCAAGGCGATTCGTGAGCTGCTTCGTCGTAACCCCCAGCTCGATCCCGCGCGGATCGACGAAGTGGCTGTCGCAGCCACGACGCAGACCGGTGACCAGGGCCTGACCATCGGCCGCACCGCTGCGATCCTCGCCGGTCTCCCCGAAACCGTTCCCGGATTCGCCATCGACCGCATGTGTGCCGGCGCGATGACGGCCGTCACCACCACCGCGTCGGGCATCGGCTTCGGCCAGTACGACGTCGTGATCGCCGGTGGAGTCGAGCACATGGGCCACCACCCGATGGGTGAGGGCGCAGACCCCAACCCGCGTTTCCTCGCCGACCGCCTGGTCGATCCGAGCGCCCTCGTGATGGGTAACACCGCCGAGAACCTGCACGACCGGTTCCCGACCATCACCAAGGAACGCACGGATGCATACGCCGTCAGCAGCCAGAACAAGTACGACGCTGCCAAGAAGGCCGGCTTCATCGCCGACACCTTGGTTCCCGTCGCCACTCGCAGTTCCGCGGGCTGGGGTCTGGCCACCGAGGACGAGCCGCCGCGCCCCGGAACCACCGTCGAGGATCTCGGGAAGCTCAAGACGCCGTTCCGCCCGGCCGGACGCATCACTGCCGGTAACGCCGCCGGGCTCAACGACGGCGCCACCGCCGCCCTGCTCGCCGGTGAGGACACCGCAGCGGAGCTCGGCCTGCCGGTCGGCATGCGCATGGTCGGGTTCGCCTACCAGGGCGTCGACCCCGCCGTCATGGGCATCGGCCCGGTTCCCGCCACGGAAAAGCTCCTGGCCCGCACCGGCCTGAAGATCGAAGACATCGGACTCTTCGAGATCAACGAGGCGTTCGCCGTTCAGGTCCTCGCGTTCCTCGAGCACTACGGAATCGCCGACGACGACCCGCGCGTCAACCAGTGGGGCGGCGCCATCGCGTGTGGCCACCCCCTCGCGTCCTCGGGCGTTCGCCTGATGACGCAGCTCTCCCGCCAGTTCGCGACACGCCCCGACGTGCGCTACGGCTTGACCACCATGTGCATCGGCCTCGGCATGGGCGGCACCGTCATCTGGGAGAACCCGAACCACGCTGACTACCAGGCAGGAGTCAACTAAATGTCTGATATTGCAACAGCATTCGCCGACGAGGTCGTCACGAACGCCTACACCAAGATCATCTCGGTTCCCGGTATCGAGGGCCCGTTTGCACTGATCACCCTCGACAACGGCTTCGACCACACCAAGCCGTCGTCCTTCGGTCCCGGCGGACTGGCAGCATTCGACGCTGCCCTCGACGAAGCCTTTGCCGCCAACCCGGTTGCCGTCGCCGTCACCGGCAAGCCCTTCATCTTCGCCGCCGGCGCGGACCTCAAGGGTGTTCCCGCGATCACCTCGCGTGAGCAGGGACTCGAGCTGGGCCGCTTGGGCCACAAGGTGTTCCGACGCCTACGTGAGTCCTCCGTTCCCACGTTCGCCTTCATCAACGGCGTCGCCCTGGGCGGCGGCCTCGAGGTCGGCCTCCACAGCCACTACCGCACGGTTGCCGCCAACGCGGGCGCGCTGGGCCTTCCGGAAGCATTCCTCGGTCTGGTCCCCGGTTGGGGCGGCACGCAGCTGCTCCCCAACCTGGTCGGCCCGTCCAACGCCGTCACCGTGGTGATCGAGAACTCGCTGAACCAGAACAAGGTGCTCTCCCCCAAGAAGGCACTCGAACTCGGCGTCGTCGACGTCGTTCTCGACTCCGCCGACTTCATCGAGCAGTCCCTCGCCTGGGCGTCGCAGGTCCTCGCCGGCACCGTCACTCCCGCTCGCCCCGAGATCGATCGTGGCCAGGGCTGGGACGACGCGATCGCCCGCGCGAAGGCGATCGTCGACGGCAAGACCAAGGGCAACGCACCCGGCGCCGTCAAGGCCGTCGAGCTGCTCGAACTGGCTCGCAGCACCGACATCACCGATGCCGCTTCGCTCGACAAGGGCTTCGCGGCCGAGGACGAGGCTCTTGCCGATCTCCTTCTGACGGACGAGCTCCGTGCGGGTCTGTACGCCTTCGATCTGGTGAACAAGCGCGCCAAGCGTCCCGCCGGAGCACCCGATCGCTCACTCGCTCGTAAGGTCAGCGGCGTCGGCATCGTCGGTGCCGGCCTCATGGCCAGCCAGCTCGCGCTGCTCTTCGTCCGCCAGCTCAAGGTGCCGGTCATCCTGACCGACATCGACCAGGAGCGCATCGACAAGGGTGTCGGGTACGTCCACACCGAGATCGAGAAACTCCAAGGCAAGGGACGCCTGTCCCCCGACGCCGCGAACCGTCTCAAGGCACTCGTTTCCGGCTCCCTCGACAAGGCCGCGTTCGCCAAGACCGACTTCGTCATCGAAGCCGTCTTCGAGAACATGGACGTCAAGAAGAAGGTCTTCGCGGAACTCGAGCAGTTCATCGCTCCCGAAACCATCCTCGCGACCAATACCTCCTCGCTCTCCATCACGGAGATGGCGTCCGGGCTCGAGCATCCCGAGCGTGTGGTGGGCTTCCACTTCTTCAACCCGGTGGCCGTGCTTCCCCTCCTCGAGATCATCAAGGGCGAGAAGACCGACGACGCAACTCTCGCAACGGCTTTCGCCACCGCGAAGTCGCTGAAGAAGTCCGCCGTCCTGTGCGGCGACAAGGCCGGATTCGTCTTCAACCGCCTCGTCACCCGCACCTTGGGTGAGGTCATGTCCGCTGTCGACGAAGGCACCCCCTTCGACGTCGCAGACAATGCGATCGCCGAACTCGGCATGCCCATGTCGCCTTTCACCTTGCTGGCCCTCGTCGGACCCGCAGTGGCACTGCACACCGGCGAGACCCTGCAGGAGTCGTACCCGGACCGGTTCAAGAGCTCACCCGGACTCGAAGCACTCGTCGAGGCACGCAAGCCCGGCGTGTGGACCTGGGGCGAGAACGGTCAGGCCGTCGACCCCGAGGTCGCCGCACTGTGGCCGCAGGGTGACAAGGCGTCCACCTCGGAAGAGGTCCTCGAGCGCACGCGTCGCGCGTTCGCCGAGGAAATTCAGATCATGCTCGACGAGGGCGTCGTAGCGGCAGCCGAGGACATCGACCTCTGCCTGCTGCTCGGCGGCGGATTCGGATTCTGGAACGGCGGCATCACGCCGTACCTGGACCGCACCGGTACCTCCGAGGCCGTCAACGGCAAGCGCTTCCTCGCGCCCGGTGTTGCCAGCGTCTGAGAAAGTCGATAGACCCGTCACGGACGGCGTGCCCTCGGGTACGCCGTCCGTGACGTTTGTGCAGGCTCAGAAGAGTGTTCCCACATCGTCTTTCACGAAGTTCTCGAGCGCGCGCTCCGCCACGGCGGCGATCTGGGTCCTACCTGCATAAACGGCACAAACGGTTTCGTTTGGCTGTCAAATAGTAGTAGGTTAGGCTGCCCTTCATGAAAACATCTGTTCGGGGCCTCGCCGCCCTCGGTGCGGCTGCGATTGCAGTCACCACTCTTGTCTCGTGCTCCTCTGATTCGGACACCTCGACAGCATCACAAGGTACGGACGGATTCCCCGTCAGTATCGAGAACACCTTCGGCACGACGACGATCGAAACCAAGCCCGAACGTCTCGTCACCCTCGGCTGGAACGCACAAGACATCCTGTACGCACTCGATCTCACTCCGATCGGCCAGCCCAAGTACACCTACGGCGCGGACGACAACGGCGTCATGCCGTGGGCGCAGGACTACTTCGACGCGGACAAGACCACGCTCTTCGACATGCCGGCGAGCGGCGAGCCGCCGGTCGAGACCATTGCTTCATTGACACCGGACGCGATCCTGGCGCCGTACGAGGGCTTCGAGGAGTCCGTCTACAACCAGCTGAGCAAGATCGCACCGACGGCTGCCTACCCCGGCGCAGCGTGGCAGACGACCTGGCAGGACCAGACCCGAATCGTCGGCAAGGCCGTCGGTAAGAGCGAAGAGGCCGACAAGCTCGTCGACGGCCTCGACGCAACTCTCGCCGATACCGCTGCAGCCCACCCGGAGTTCGCCGGAAAGACACTGGCAGTGGTCAACTTCGACACCGATGCGAGCAACATCAACGTCTACCTGCCCACCGATCCGCGTGTCCAGGTGCTGACGGAACTCGGATTCGTCAATGCGCCCGGCGTCGAGAAGCTCGCCGCGGACAACGCAGGCGGAACCTTCTTCAAGACGATCTCCTACGAGAACATCGCCGACATCGACGCCGACGTGATCGTCGGCTTCACCGACGGCTCGGGCGATCCGTCCGGTATACCTGCGGTCGGCGGGCTCGACGCGGTCAAGCGCGGATCTACCGCCTTCCTCAGCGACACCCGCGTCATCGGCGGACTGAGCAACGTCAACATCCTCAGCACGCCGTGGGTCCTCGGCCAGATCACACCGACGCTCAGCGAAGCTGCAAAGCGCGCCTCCGCCTAGAAACGAGATTTTCCCGACACGCTCTCCGGCGTGATCCGGATCGAACGTCTCGCCGGAGAGGGATACGCCGTCGGCATCAAGTGGCGTGAAACTCGGAAGATGATGGGCAAGGAAGCAACCGAGGACATGTGGGTAACCGAGGTCGAGGCTCCCACCCGCACGGTCGTGAAAGCCCACTCCCACGGCATGAACTACACGAGTGGGTTCACCCTGAAGCCAGACGCCACAGGCACGATCCTCGAGATGTATTTCTCCGGTGAATCCGAATCCACCTCGCGCATCTCGAAGATCTTCACAGCGGTATTCGGGCGATTGGGCGCGCGGGTGACCCGGAAATTCATGGCCAAGGATCTCGAGGACATCGCAACAAAAGCCGAGCGTCTCGCGGGCAAATAGACCGCCCTCACCTGCATCGATCTTATTGTTTGCGTGATCACTGTAATCAATACTCTAGCTCTGCGACCGGTTGATTCGACCTCGGAAAGGACTCAGCTGGATAACGGCGCGTGAGTCCCCGCCAAATCTGCCCCGGTGGGCGTAGCGTGCAGAGTGCTCGCGGATGGATCGACGCATCGGGGTGTCGACCGTAGGGCCTTTGAGGGGGCAGGAATGGCATTCAGCGGAACCGCCGCCGGCGGTGGATCCGGCGCTACTCGCGCCGACGTCGGACATGCAGTGCTCTTCGCCGGCGCCGCCGCGCTCGGCGGTTTTCTGTTCGGATACGACACCGCCGTCATCAACGGGGCAGTCGGTGCGATCCGAGACAAGTACGACATCGGCGCCTCGGGCACCGGGCTCACGGTGTCACTGACTCTGCTCGGCGCAGCGCTCGGCGCCTGGATCGCAGGCACACTCGCAGATCGCCTCGGCCGCATCCGCGTCATGCAGATAGCCGCGGTGTTGTTCATCATCGGCGCCGTCGGTTCCGCAATTCCGTTCAGCGTCTACGACCTCACCTTCTGGCGAGTGGTCGGCGGCCTGGCAGTGGGCTTCGCGTCCGTCATCGCCCCGGCGTACATCGCGGAGATCTCCCCCGCCGCGATACGCGGTCGCCTCGGTTCGATGTACCAGCTGGCGATCGTTCTCGGAATCGCTGTATCGCAGTTGGTCAACTACGCACTCCAAGCCGCGGCCGGTGGCGATCGCAATCAGATCGCGGGTCTCGAAGCCTGGCAGTGGATGCTGATGCTCGAGGCCGTTCCCGCAGTCCTCTACCTGATCATGACAACCACGATTCCGGAGTCCCCACGATTCCTGGTAGCGCAGGGCAAGGACGATCGTGCGCGCAAGATCATCTCCGATCTCGAAGGCGGAGATCACGACGCCGTCACCGTGCGCATGAACGAGATCCGCGATTCACTCAGCGAGAAACAAGCCAAAACCACGGTGCGTCAGCTCTTCTCGAAGCGGCTCGGTGTATCCCATCTGGTCTGGGTCGGCATCGCGCTCGCCGCACTGCAGCAGCTGGTCGGCATCAACGTGATCTTCTACTACTCGAGCACCCTGTGGCAGGCAGTTGGTTTCGGAGCCGATCGCTCGCTGCTCATCAGCGTCGTGAGCGCCTTGGTCAACATCGTCGGTACGTTTGTCGCCATCGCCGTCATCGATCGCGTCGGACGAAAGCCGCTGCTCCTTGTCGGCTCTGTCGGCATGGCCATCTCGCTGGGCACCGCAGCGTTCTGTTTCCATTCGGCAACAGTGACGAAGAACGAGATCGGTGAATCCGTGGCGACGCTTTCCGGCGCCAACGCCACGATCGCACTCGTCGGCGCCAACGCGTTCGTCTTCTTCTTCGCTTTGTCCTGGGGTCCCGTGGTTTGGGTACTGATCTCCGAGATGTTCCCGAACCGGGTACGCGCCGCTGCAGTCGGAATCGCCACCGCCACCAACTGGGTCGCGAACTTCCTGGTGTCCTGGACGTTCCCGGCACTCGCCGATTGGAATCTGTCGTACACCTACGCCGGATACGCAGTCATGGCGCTACTGTCGCTGTTCGTCGTCCTGAGGTTCGTGAAGGAAACCCGGGGCAGCACACTCGAATCCGTCCAGTAACGCGTTCTCACGGTTTCGCACCGAAAAGCGGTGGCCCTCGGATCAATCCGAGGACCACCGCTTTTCGAGATTTGTCGGGAGACGAACTGTCAGCCTTGTGCGACTTCACCCTGAGCCGAAGCCGAAGACGCGTCCTCCTGGACGTGGACGCCGACGCTGCCCATTCCTGCCACCCAGCCGGTGATCTTGCGGGAGAGGTCCTGGGCCGTGAGCCCAAGCTCCTTGTGGATGGCCTCCCGGCTGGCATGATCGAGGAACTGCTGGGGAACGCCCATGTCGCGGCAGGAAGTGTGAACTCCGGCGGCACGCATCGCTGCGGAGACCGTCGAACCGATACCGCCGTGTAGGCCGCCGTCCTCAATGGTGACAACGAGCGCATACTTGTCCGCCATCTTCACCAGCGAATCCGCGACCGGCAGAACCCAACGCGGATCAACGACGGCAACTGAGATGCCCTGCTTGTCGAGTCGATCGGCGATCTCGAGCGCCAAGGATGCAAACGGACCCACCGCGACGAGCAGCACGTCGCCCCGCTCGCCCTCGCTGACCTTGAGAACGTCAACCATTCCGTCGAGTCGCTTTACTGCCGGAATAGCTTCCGGTACAGCGCCCTTCGGGAAGCGTACGACAGTTGGGCCGTCGTCGACGAGGAGTGCCTCGTCCAGTTCTTCACGCAGTGTGTCGGCGTCACGCGGTGCCGCGACGCGAATCCCAGGGATGATTCCGAGCAGCGAAAGATCCCAGACGCCGTTGTGGCTGGCGCCGTCCACTCCGGTGACACCGGCGCGGTCGAGCACGATTGTCACCGGTTGCTTGAGCAGTGCGACGTCCATCAACAACTGGTCGAAAGCTCGATTGAGGAAGGTCGAGTAGATAGCGACCACGGGGTGCAGTCCGCCCAATGCAAGGCCTGCCGCCGAGGTCATCGCGTGCTGCTCGGCGATACCGACGTCGAACATGCGGTCGGGGAACTTCTCACCGAATGCCGCGAGCCCGGTGGGGCCGGCCATGGCCGCGGTGATGGCGACGATGTCCTCACGACGCGAAGCCTGCTGGATCAGTGCGGCCGAGAAGACCGACGTCCAGTCCGGCGCTGACGACTTGGTGCCGCGACCGGTGACGGGATCGATGACGCCGGTGGCATGCATCTGATCGGCCACGTCGTTTTCCGCGTGTGCGTAACCGTTGCCCTTGCGGGTGACGGCGTGAACGATGACCGGTCCGCCGTAGGCCTTCGCCCGGCGCAACGCCGATTCCATGGCAGCTTCGTCGTGGCCGTCGACCGGTCCGAGGTACTTGATACCGAGATCGGTGAACATCACCTGAGGACTGACCGCGTCCTTGAGACCGGCCTTCATCCCATGCAGAACTGAGTATGCAGTGCGCCCGACCCAGGGAAGTCTCTTGACCATGCGTCGGCCGCTGTCGAGGGCGCGCTCGTAACTCGGTGCGGTGCGCAGTGCCGAGAGATGGTCGGCAAGGCCGCCGATGGTCGGTGCGTACGAGCGACCGTTGTCGTTGACGACGATCACCACCGAACGATCTTTGCCGGCTGCGATGTTGTTGAGCGCTTCCCAACACATTCCGCCGGTCAGGGCGCCGTCACCGACGACGGCAACAACGTGGCGATTCTGACCCGTCAGCGCGAACGCCTTCGCGAGGCCGTCGGCATAGGACAACGCAGCGGAAGCATGAGAGGACTCGACCCAGTCGTGTTCACTCTCGGCGCGGCACGGATACCCCGAGAGTCCGCCCTGCTTGCGCAGCGTGTCGAACTGATCCTGACGACCGGTGAGGATCTTGTGTACATAGGCCTGATGGCCCGTGTCGAAAATGATCGCATCCTGCGGCGAGTCGAAAATTCGGTGCAATGCGAGGGTCAACTCCACGACGCCCAAGTTGGGCCCGAGGTGACCACCCGACGCAGCGACCTTCAGCACGAGGAACTCACGAATCTCGTCGGCCAACTCCGTCATCTCGGCGTGGCTCAACTGACGTAGATCGTCAGGACCCTGAATGCGGGCAAGAACACCCAACGAGATCGCTCCCTCCGTGCTTCACAGCTGCACCGGTGCGCGCCGCGGCTGTCTTCGCGACAGTGCTGCCAGTCTACGGAGCGTTCCGGCGAACCGACACGCGGACTCGGCCCGATTCCGGTGTGACTTCGCGTAACAGCGAAATCTCGCGGATCGCTCGTGATCGCAATCACAGACAAATGGGATCGGTCGCAATCGACTCGGCGACTCTCGTTCCACAAAACGACCGCCATGTCAGCTTAAGGTCGACGTATGGGAACTGTGGTCGACGACCTGATAGCGCGAGTATTCGACGAAGTCCGATCACTCGACGAGGGCGAGTTGGCCGACTACATCCCCGAACTCGCGGCGGTCGCCCCCGATTCGTTCGGAATCTGCATCGCCACCGTCGACGGCTACGTGTACGAGATCGGTGACTCGCGAATCCCGTTCACCATTCAGTCGATCTCGAAACCGTTCACCTACGCCCTGGCGCTCGCCGATCGCGGGAGCGAGATTGTTGCCGCAAAGATCGACGTCGAACCGTCCGGCGAGCCGTTCAACGAAATCAGCCTCGACCCGCTCACCGAACGTCCGCGAAACCCCATGATCAATGCCGGAGCGATCACCGCCGCGTCACTGGTCGCCGGCCCGAACCCCGAAGCCCGCTTCGAGCGCATTCGCTCCGCGTACTCGCGATATGCAGGCCGTGAGCTGGCCTTCAACGAGTCGGTGTACACCTCGGAAGCCCGTACCGGCCACCGCAACCGCGCCATCGGCCACATGCTGCGATCTTTCGACGTCATCACCGGCAATCCCGACGAGGCGGTCGACCTGTACTTCCGTCAGTGTTCGATCGACGTGACCTGCCGCGATCTGAGTCTGATGGCTGCGACGATCGCGAACAACGGCGTGAACCCCGTCACCCACGAGCGTGCGCTGGCTCCCGCAGGCGTCGAACAGGTCCTCAGCGTCATGGCTACCTGCGGAATGTACGACGGCGCCGGCAAGTGGCTGGTAGAGGTCGGGTTGCCGGCCAAGAGCGGCGTCGGCGGCGGAGTCCTGGCCGTTCTGCCGGGCCAGATCGGCATCGCGGTGTACTCCCCCAGGCTCGACGTTCATGGAAACAGTGTTCGCGGAGTTGCTGCTGCCCGGGCTCTGTCGAAGGAACTCGAACTGCACTTCCTCCACGTGACGCGGGCGTCACGCTCCTCGATCCGGGCCAGGTACAGCGTCATCGAAGCGCCCTCGCGAGTACGACGCACCCCCACCGAACAGGCTGTGCTCGACGACGTCGGCAAGCGCAGTCGGGTCTACGAACTTCACGGTGACCTCCTCTTCACCGGCGCTGAATCGGCGGTACGCGAAATCGGCTCGGTGGACGAGGGCCTCGAAGTTGTTGTGATCGACGTGCGCCGCGTCGACGACGCCAGCGACGTCGCGGTGCGCATGATCACTGCGCTGCAAGAGCAACTGGCCGAACAAGGCTGCGCAGTGGCGGTCGTCGATCCGCAAGGTCTACTGGGACAGCGAAGTTCGAGCATCGACCCCGCCAGAAGAAGTGGCCGGGTTTTCGCGGACCTCGATTCCGCCATGCAGTGGTGCGAAGACACGTTGCTTGCGGTGCACTGTGAGGCCGATCGGCAGGCGTCGACGATCTCGATCGAGGATCATCCCGTTCTCGATGCTCTGTCCGCGGCACAGATCGAGGGATTCTCGGCAGAATTGGAGACACGAACCTATGCCCGCGGCGAGAAGATCGCCCGCCGAGGTAATTCGGCCTCGGGGTTCTATCTGATTCTCAGCGGCCAGGTCAGCACCATGTTCACCGACGCTCACGGAGTCGAGCACCGCATCACGACGCTTTCCGCCGGAATGACGTTCGGCGAGATGACGATGTTCCTCGACACCCCCTTCCTCAACGACATTCGCGCCGATTCGACGGTCACCGTGGCCGTCCTGACACCGGAGCGATATGCAGAACTGACCGCGCAGGCACCCGAGTTGAAACTTGCTCTTCTCGAACGACTTGCGGCGGGAGCCTACGAGCAATTGGACCTGATGTTGCGGAGTGTCATCTCCGCCGGACGAATCGGATAGGACGTACACATGCCGGCCACCGCCCTCACCTCGGAGCCGTCCACTGTCACGGTGACCGGAACCGCCACTGCAACAGCTGTTCCCGACATCGTGCGGCTGACGATCGGAGTATCGGTGACACAGACAGCCGTTTCCGACGCATTCGATGCCGTCGCCCGCCTGTCCACTGCTCTGACCGAGACCCTGCACGCGCGCGGTGTGCGCGGAGCGGACCTCACCACCGCCGGACTGAGCGTCCATCCGCAAATCCATTGGAGTGACGGAGGCCGGCAGGAGACAACAGGTTTCACCGCATCGACAACTTTTCGAGTCGTACTGCGTGAACTGGAACCGGAAGCGGCGAATTCCCCCTCCGTCGTCATCGCGGCGTGTGTATCCGCGGGCGGCGATGCCATCCGCCTCGACGGACTGGAGTTCGATCTCGACGACCGCAGCGATCTGGCGACAAAGGCACGCGAGTTGGCATGGACGACAGCCGAATCGAAGGCGAGACAGTTCGCAGACCTGGCAGACAAAGATCTGGTCGAAGTCCTCGAGGTGCTCGAGGACTTCGACCAGATCGTGCCGATGCGCGGACGTGTCGCGGCGATGAAAGCGGATTCGGCCCCGATAGCCGTCGAACGCGGAGAGATCGAGGAATCGATCTCGGTCCGCGTTCGATGGGCTATGGCGTGACAGAGGTTTCAGAAGACGCGGCCTGAAAATAGATCAGCCGGGCACGAGGATCAGCGAGTGAGGTTTTTCTCCTCGCGCTCTTCCTCGAACTTCTGCTCTGCGTCGGGGGTCGCGATGTCGATCGTGGTGCGTAGCGGACGGTTCGGGATGAAGATGACCGAAACGAGCGTGACCACCGCGACGACGGCTGCGACCAGGAAGATCCGTCCTGTTGCGTCGCCGTAGGCGAACCGAACGATCTGCGAGACGAAGTCAGGCATGTTGCTGAGGTCCAGGCCGTCCTGCAGGCTCTTTCCGGCTACCGCCTGCTGCTCGGGCGGCAAGGTGGAAACCGAATCGACTGTCAGTGTCTTGACGCGGGTCGCAAGAATCGAACCGAGCACCGAAACACCGATCGCGCCGCCGAAGGTACGGAAGAACGCCACGATACTGCTGGCCGCGCCGATGTTCTCGACGCTGACCGTGTTCTGCACCGCAAGCACGATGTTCTGCATCAACATGCCGGTTCCCAGACCGACGATGGCGATGAACACTCCGATTGTCCAGAGGCTGGTGGCGTGGTCGATCGTCGACAGCAGACCGAAACCGACCAGCAGGAGAACAGCGCCGGCGACGATGAAGGGCTTCCACTGACCGAACTTGGTGATCAGCTGTCCCGAGCCGACGGACGCGACGAGCATGCCTGCCACCATCGGGATGGTGAGCAATCCGGCTTCGGTGGGATCGAATCCACGTGCGGTCTGGAAGTACTGCGTCAGGAAGGTCGTTGCACCGAAGAGGCCGACACCAACGGCAATCGAGGCGATGATCGCGAGAGCAGTGGTGCGCTCGGTGATGATCTTGATCGGCAGAATCGGGTCCTTGACCTTGGATTCGACGAACATCGTCAGGCCGAGCAGGGCCAGACCACCGACGACGAAGTAAGCCGACTCCTTCGAGATCCAGGCGTAGTAGTCGTCCTGGCCGGCAAACGAAACCCAGATCAGCAGGACGCTGACACCGGCGGTGAGCAGGGTGGCGCCCATCCAGTCGATGGAAACGTTGTCCTTCTTCACGGTCTCGACGTGCAGGGTGCGCTGAAGCAGGAACAGTGCGATGACTGCCAACGGAACACACACGTAGAAGCACCAGCGCCAGCCGGCAGTGTCCACGAGGACGCCGCCGAGGATCGGTCCGCCGGACATCGAGACGGCCATGGCCGCACCCATGTATCCGGAGTAACGACCGCGATCACGCGGCGGGATGATCGTGCCGATGATGGCTACGACGAGAGCGGTCAGGCCGCCCATCCCGATGCCCTGGATGACACGAGCACCGAGCAGCAACGGAACGTTGTGTGCCGCGCCGGCGATGACCGAGCCGATCACGAAGATGACGATCGCGCTCTGGACCAGGACCTTCTTGTTGTAGAGGTCGGCCAGCTTGCCCCAGATCGGCGTCGACGCCGCAGTGGCGAGCAGCGCCGTGGTGATGATCCAGGCATACTGCGTCTGCGTTCCGTGCAGTTCGCCGATGATCGTGGGAAGCGCGGTCGAAACGATGGTGCTACTGAGCAGCGCGGTGAACAGCGCTGCGATGAGTCCGGTGAGTGCTTCGAGAATTTCGCGGTGAGTCATCGCGCCCGCTTCGCGGGGCGATCCGTCACCTCCGGTACTTGCCCGGGTTTCTCCAACTGTTGCTGCCATATGCCTTATCTCCCAATACTTTCTACGCCCATGTGCGGAGCTGCCGGTGCGACCTGCCGATTCGATGCGCCGAACGTCTCGTTGAGACGTCGAAGCGATGTCACTGCGGCCATGGCCTCTTCCTGGCTCCAGTCTTCGAGCATGTTGCGCAAACGCGCCGCACGCCGCTGCGTGGTTTTCCGTAAAACGTCGTGTCCCTCTTCCGATACTCGGATGCGGAACGCCCGTTTGTCAGCCGGATCGGGATTTCTCTCGACATATCCCGCGTCGACCAGATCCGACATTTGCCGGCTGAGCGACGATTGACTGACACACAGATCGACGGCCAATTCGTTCTGTCGGCACTCCCCGCGCACTGCCAGCATGAACAACACGCTGACCAGCGCTGGCGGCAGCAGGCTGTCTGCACCAGTGGTGACCGCGGCTCGCAGCGATCTCCCGAACATGAAGATCGTGTCGACGAGCGCCTGGGCCGTCTCCGGCTGTACCGACATTGCCTACCCCTGAATTCGAGTGGCCCGAATGAGCCGTGACTTGAAAACGGAAAACTACTTGCAGAACGAAACTATACGATTAGTTGCGTAATGCAAGCAACTGTTGTGAACGCGAGAAGCGTCACACCGGATAAGGGAAAGATTTCGGCACGCCTCAGCGTTCAAGCAGCGCGATGCACTCCATGTGGTGAGTCTGCGGGAAGGCGTCGAACGCCCGAAGTCCGCCGACTGCGAAGCCCTGCTCCAGGTAGAGACCGATATCGCGACCGAACGACGCCGGGTCGCACCCGATGTGGACGATCCGTTCGGCGCCCGTTGCGGCGAGCGCTTCCACGACTGGACGGCCCGCCCCTGCCCGTGGCGGATCCAGCACGATGACGGCAGGCGAACGCTCCAGATCCGCGAGAACGTTCTCGACCCGGGCACTGTGGAAGCGGACCTGACCGAGATCCGAGAGCGCCGCCCGCCCATCAGCAACTGCGCGCGCCGAAGATTCCACGGACTCCACGACCCCGGACGGCCCGACAAGGTCAGCGAGCACAGCTGCGAAGACGCCGACGCCGCCGTAGAGATCCCAGGCCGTGTCGTCGGCAGCGGCTCCGGCCCAGTCACCGACCACCTGTGAGTACGCGGCCGCAGCGCCGCGATGAGCCTGCCAGAAACCGGTCGCTGACATTGCCCATTCGCGATTGCCGACGCGCTCGATCACTGTGTCCGACCCGATTGCGACGCGGGTCTTTCGTGGACCGCCGCTTGCCGCTCGGCGCGCCATCGCGCCGCGACGGCCCGGAGTCCGTCGACCCGTCTTGGACACCGCGGGTGCGGCAATTTCCACGACGTGCCGCTCACCGGCAGCGTCGAGAACGACTTGCAGCTCACTGCCCGGCTGCCATTGCGGGCCGCCCAGACCGTCGTATGCGCTCTGATCGATCTGGGGGCACTGCAGATCGGTGACGATCCGGTTGCTGCGGTACGCGTGGTATCCCGCGACACCGTGCCCGTCCACCGCCAGCCGGACTCGCGTGCGCCAGCCCGTTCCGTCTCCGGTTCCGGGCAGCTCCTCCACCTCGACGTCCGATTCGACGCGAGCGAGTCGCAGAAGCTGTTCCCGCACGACCGAGGTCTTCATCTCACGTTGGACGCTCAGGTCCGCGTGCGAGTAGTCGCAGCAACCTGCCCCGCCCGGCCCGGAGATAGGGCACGTCGGATCGATGCGATGCGGAGATGCGTCGAGAACGGAGATCGCGTCGGCGCGGCAGAAGGATCCACCTTTGTCCTCGGTCACCCGGACGAGCGCCCGCTCCCCCGGCAAACCGTGACGGACGAAGACGACGCGCCCCTCGTGCCGGGCGACGACGAACCCGCCGTGACCGGGGTTGCCCAGATCGACCTCGAAGCTCTGCCCGGTCCAATTCTCACTCAACGAACTACGCCTGCCATTTCGGTGTTGCCGATCATTTCTCGCCGCTGATCATTTCTCGCCGGTGTCGTACCCACGACGCGTCGCACCTGCGGTCTTCTCGACGTCGAGCGGCTTCGCCTTTGCCGACGAACTCAGCTGCCACGGAACGCTCGTCACCATCACGCCGGGCTGGAAGAGCAGCCGGCTCTTGAGACGAAGTGCGCTCTGGTTGTGCAGGATCTGCTCCCACCAGTGTCCGACGACGTACTCGGGGATGAACACGGTGACGACGTCACGCGGAGCATCGCGTCGTACACGCTTGACGTAGTCGAGAACCGGCTTGGTGATTTCGCGGTAGGGCGACTCGATCACCTTGAGCGGAACCGTCACGTCGCTCTTCTCCCACTCACGCACGAGTGCACGCGTGTCGGGCTCGTCCACGTTGACCGTGATGGCTTCGAGGGTGTCCGGTCGCGTGGCTCGCGCATACGCGAGAGCTCGCATGGTCGGCATGTGCAGCTTCGAGACGAGCACGATCGAGTGCGTGCGACTGGGCAGCACGCCGTCCCACTCCTGCTCCTCGAGCTCGGCTGCAACGCTGTCGTAGTGCTTGCGGATCATCTTCATCACGATGAAGATCGCGACCATCGCGACGATGGCGATCCACGCGCCGGCAGCGAACTTGGTGATCAGAACGATGATCAAGACGGTGGCGGTCATGGCCAGACCGATCGAATTGATCACTCGCGAGCGCTGCATGCGGGCCCGCTGTGACTTGTCGGTCTCGGACTTCAAATGCCGAGTCCAGTGCTTGATCATGCCTGTCTGACTGAGCACGAACGAGACGAAGACGCCGACGATGTACAGCTGGATGAGCTTGGTGACCTCGGCGCCGAACACCACGACGAATGCGATTGCAGCACCGGACAGAAAGAGGATTCCGTTGCTGAATGCCAGTCGGTCGCCGCGCGTGTGCAGCTGACGCGGTAGGTACCGGTCTTGCGCCAGGATCGACCCGAGTACCGGGAATCCGTTGAAGGCGGTGTTCGCGGCCAGAACCAAGATCAGTGCCGTGACGATCGCCATGAAGAAGAATCCGATCGGGAAACCACTGAACACGGCTTCGGCGATCTGCGCGATCAGGGTCTTCTGGTGGTATCCCTCCGGCGCTCCGACCAGCTGTTCCTCCGGATTGTGCGCATAGACGATGCCGATCTTCTGAGCCAGGATGATGATGCCCATCAGCAAGACGATGGCGATCGACCCGAGCAGCAGCAAGGTAGTGGCAGCGTTGCGCGATTTCGGCTTCTGGAACGCCGGTACGCCGTTGCTGATGGCCTCGACGCCGGTCAGTGCGGCACAACCCGAGGAAAATGCGCGGGCGATCAGGAACGCGAAGGCAATTCCGTACAGATGCGAGTCCTCGGCGTTCAGAGTGAACGACGACGATTCCGCGTGCACATCCTCACCGAGGACGTAAATCCGGAAGAATCCCCACCCGAGCATGAGGAACATACCGACGATGAACGCGTAGGTCGGAATTGCGAACGCGGTGCCGGATTCACGGATACCGCGAAGGTTGACCGCCGTCAGCAACACGATCGCCGCGACCGCGAACAACACCTTGTGCTGCGCGACGAACGGCAAAGCCGAGCCGATATTGGACGCCGCCGACGAAATCGACACCGCGACGGTCAGCACGTAGTCGACCATCAGCGCGCTACCGACGGTCAGACCGGCGGTCGGGCCCAGGTTGACCGTTGCGACCTCGTAGTCGCCGCCACCGGACGGATAAGCGTGCACGTTCTGGCGGTAACTCGCCACCACCACAGCCATGACGATGGCTACGGACAATCCGATCCAGGGCGTGTATGCGTATGCGGAAATACCCGCGACGGAGAGAACCAGGAAGATTTCTTCGGGGGCATAGGCGACGGACGACATCGCATCGGAGGCGAAGACCGGTAGCGCAATTCGCTTGGGTAGCAGCGTGTGCCCGAGTTTGTCGCTTCGGAACGGCCGACCGAGCAGGAGCCGCTTGGTAGCGGTCGAGAGCTTAGACACGTGCAAAGCGTAAGCCGTCGCACCCGATTCGGAGTCATCAGCGCCCCAACTTCCCCTTTTGTCGTGACAACCGGCACGCAGGCGACCGTTGTACTTGCTCTTCCCGTGAGGGGCTGTACCGTTCGATTCGGCGTGCAATCGCGCCACGAGGGTCCATGAACGGAGTAGGGCGTGTATGTCGTCATCATGGGGTGCGGTCGGGTGGGTTCGTCCCTCGCCGCATCTCTGACCAGGATCGGACATGAGGTCGCCGTCATCGACCGCGATCAGAGTGCGTTTCTGCGTCTCGATCTCGACTTCCCGGGAACCAAGGTTCTGGGAATGGGGTTCGACCGTGACGTGCTGGTCCGGGCCGGCATCGAGCGCGCCGACGCCTTTGCCGCGGTGTCCTCGGGAGACAATTCCAACATCATCGCAGCACGCGTCGCACGCGAGACTTTCGGCGTCGAACGCGTCGTCGCACGCATTTACGATGCCAAGCGTGCCGCCGTCTACGAGCGGCTCGGCATTCCCACCGTCGCCACCGTGCCGTGGTCGACGGATCGTTTCCTGCACACGCTGACCAAGGAAAGTCAGACAGCGAAGTGGCGCGATCCTTCGGGCACTGTTGCCATCACCGAACTTGCCCTGCACGAGGATTGGGCGGGCAAGCCGATCGCACTCCTCGAAGGCGCGACCAGTTCCAGAGTCGCCTTCATCATCCGCTTCGGGACCGGCATTCTCCCTGACCGCAAGACCGTCATCCAGGCCGACGATCAGGTCTACATCGCCGCCGTGTCGGGAACCGTCGCCGAGGCGATCGCACTGGCCGGCAACCCGCCGCCGAGTGACGACTGAGGGAGGCTGCAGATGACTGATCCGAACGCCGTCTCTCACAACAAACCTGCGACTGTGTTGCACTACACCGTGATTGGAAGTTCTCGATGAAGGTCGCCATCGCCGGAGCCGGCGCCGTAGGCCGCTCCATTGCGCGAGAGCTGATTCGAAGCTCACACGACGTCATGCTGATCGAACGCAAACTCGATCACATCGAACCGGAGTCGGTGCCCGAGGCGAAGTGGGTACACGCGGACGCCTGCGAGCTCAGCCGACTCGAGGACGCGTCGATGGAGTCGTACGAGGTCGTGATTGCCGCGACCGGAGACGACAAGGCAAACCTGGTTCTCAGTCTGCTCGCGAAAACCGAGTTCGGTGTTCGCCGAGTAGTCGCCCGCGTCAACGATCCCCGCAACGAATGGCTCTTCGACGAGTCGTGGGGCGTCGACGTCGCCGTCTCGACACCGCGGATGCTCGCTTCGCTCGTCGAAGAGGCCGTCTCCGTCGGTGACCTGGTCAAACTGATGACACTGCGGCAGGGACAGGCCAACCTCGTCGAGATCACGTTGCCCGACAACACACCGCTCGCCGGTAAAGCCGTCAAAAAACTCGAACTACCGCGAGACTGCGCACTGGTCACCATCTTGCGAGGCGGCCGCGTGATCGTTCCGCAGATGGACGATCCCATCGAAGGCGGGGACGAACTGCTCTTCGTTGCGGCCGTCGACGCCGAGGATCAGTTGCGCGTTGCACTCCGCCTGGAGAATTGACCGACGAACACACTGACGACGAAAGGGAATCACATGGCACAAGCACCCGAAAACACCGTAGTCACCGACAATCCAGGCCAGAGCCGTTACGAGATCCATGCCGACGGCGACCTTGCCGGGATCGAGGACTACACCACCTCAGGTGACGTCGTCTCGTTCAACCACACCGAGATCTACCCGGCCTTCGAAGGTTTCGGGTTGGCCGGGGTTCTCGTCCGCCAGGCTCTGGACGACGTACGAGCACGCGGCCTCAAGGTTCACCCGGTCTGCCCGTACGTCGTGAAGTTCCTCGACAAGCACCCTGAGTACCAGGACCTGATCAGCTGAGATCGCGATCTTCGCGCGGCTTCGTCAGATTCACCGAGCCCACCTCTTCGGACCCCGTGTCCGTTGCGGTGGGCTCACTGCTTTCAGGCCCTACAACCGGTTCCGGCTCGACGATCCGATCGGCCTTACGCACGGCCCAGATCGTGACCAGCAGGACCAGACCCGTCAGTGGCCACCCCATGCCGATACGGGCGACAGCGAGCCATCCGGTGTGGTCGGTGTCGTAGAGCTGTGACTGAACGAGATAGCGCGCACCGAAGACCAGCGCCCATGCTGCCGTCGCGATGTCGTAGAGGCGGACGGCAGAGCGGTGCTTGCGCCAGAGATTGCCGTGCCCGTTGAGGTAGCCCCAGATGATACCGACGAGGGGCCAGCGGACGAGGATGGAAATCAGGAAGACCGCACCGTAGGCGAGGCTCGTGTAGATACCGAAGAGGAAATATCCTTTGGCGTCGCCGGTGCGATAGGCAATGAACGCGGAAACTCCGACTCCGAGAAACCCGGAAATGGCGGGTTGGAGGGAATCCTTCCGGAAGAGGCGCCAGGCCGCGATCGCGACGGCGACGCCCAATGCGGCCCAGATTGCCGCAGTGAGGTTCCAGATGCTGTTGACCGGGACAAAAATCAGAATCGGCAAAGACGAATAGATCAGACCACTCAGGCCGCCGAGTTGGTCGATTACCGATCGCTGTTGTGTTTCAGTCACCTGTCGAGGGTGCCACAGTCACCGAGTCGCACGGTAAATGCGGGAAACGCGCCTATTCGCCGCGCAGTTCGTAGTAAGGGTTGAAGATCGCCTTGCGACCGTCACGCTCGCCCACACGACCGCGGATCAGCAAGGTCTTACCGGTCTCGATTCCCGGGATCCGGCGACGCCCGATCCAGACGAGATTGATCACCTCGGTGCCGTCGAAGAACTCGGCCTCGATGCTGGCATTTCCCGACTTGGGACACGCGTCGACGCTACGGAGTCGGCCCACCATCGTGACCTCTTCACCGCGACGACAATCGCAGGCCTTCTGACCTCCGGAAGCCTTGTTGGACTCGGCCATTTCCTGGGCATCCAACTGGTCGACGTCCTCAGTCAGACGCTGGGTCAGTCGACGAAAATATCCTGCGGCGGCGGGTGCCATTGCGCGCTCCTGCGAACATGTGTGACGCAAGGGTTTCGCGTCACGTGAAGGGCTGTGTGATCGCCACTGTAGACCCATTACGAGCGTGTAACCACACCGGTCAGTCCGCGCCTCGGGGGCACCGGGCAAGATCAAGAGATGCAGATCTCAGAATCGGAGACCGTGGCCGTCGTTCTCCCAGGTACAGGCTCTGACGCCCACTTCGCGGACCGGGCATTCCGGGCGCCGCTGGCGTCTCTGGATGTGCGCATCGTCGCAATTGAACCGGACCCTCGGCGTGTCGTGGACGGGTATCTGGACGCGATGGACAGAGCCGCGGACACGCACGGCCGAATCATCGTCGGAGGCGTCTCGATCGGGGCGGCCGTGGCGCTCCAGTGGGCCGCCGCCAACCCCGATCGAACAGTGAGTGTGTTGGCAGCGCTTCCGGCCTGGATCGGGCCGGCGGACGACGCACCCGCAGCGGCGAGCGCGAGGTTCACCGCAGGGCAACTACGCTCCGAAGGTTTGGAGGCGGTGATCGCAGCGATGCTTGCGTCGAGTCCGGCGTGGCTCGGAGCCGAACTCGAGCGCTCCTGGCGCTCGCAGTGGCCCGATCTCCCGGCAGCGCTCGACGAGGCGGCGTCGTACCACTCCCTCAGCGAGAGCGCGTTACGGGAGATAGGCGTTCCGGTCGGCATCGCTTCGGCAGTGGACGACCCGGTTCATCCCGCGGCGGTGGCGCAGGCCTTGGCGGATGCACTCCCCCGCGGCGCAGTCGCCACGACGACGCTGGACTTGATCGGGCGCGATCCCGCTGTTCTCGGGTCCACCTGCATCAAAGCGCTCGCGGCGGTCGATTCCGAGACCACCGCGAGCGCCTGACAGGAACTCTGAAAAGACTCTGTTACTGCCCCAATTGCTGCATGGCAGAACCGGATTCGCCGCTACGCGGCGGCGGAGTCGGCCGTGCCGGAGGTGCGGGCGGAGCTGACTGCGGCTGCTGGACTGCGACCTGTTGCTGCTGCGCTGCCGCCAACTGCTGCTGCTCGTGTGCGGCCGCCAACTGCTCGGCGAGTACCTGCGGGAGCACGACGGGCAGCGGTGTCCGCACCGGGTGCGGCTCCGATCCTCGGTTGACGACGGTGTCGCGCAAGATGTCCCGTGCGATTGCCACCAAAGGGGCGTTCGCGGCGGTGGATCCACTCGGACCCGCGACCACGCAGCGCACCATCCACCGCGGACCGTCGACGCCGATGAACCGCAGGTCCATGTTGGCCGTCACGGCAGCCAGTTCACGGCCCCACGGACCGTTCTCGACGCTCACCGCAGAATTGTCGTCGCGAAGCGACTGCGCGAGCTCGGCAACGACCTCACGCCACTGACCGGGCGATTTCGGGGCGGCGTAGGCGGCAACGGTGATGCGGCCGTGCTCGGTGACCAGGTGTACCGCCTGGGGCGAACCGTTGGGCGCCATCTCGACCTGCAACTGTCCGCCGGTGGGCATCGGCACCAGAACGGATCCGAGATCAAGACGCTGACCGTCGTGGCCTGCCGTCGGATCGTCGGAATCGATCTCCGAGATGTCGTAGGGGCCCTCGGACTCGTCACCGAACTCGTCACCGGCGACATCGAGATCGTCTTCGACCTCGTCGATCTCTACCGACTCGTCGTTCTCGTCACCGAAGAATCTGGTGGGTTCCTCGTCGACGTCTGTCTTCTTCTTGCGTCCGAACATGATTCAGACTCCCTCTCCGACTACCGCGCCAGGCGCATCGGTATCGAGTATCGCGTGACCGCCGCTGGAACCGTAGCCTCCAGTCCCTCTGGTCGTGTCGTCCAGCGACTCGACTTCCTCGAAAATCGGGAGTTCGACTCGTTGAACCACGAGCTGAGCGATTCGGTCACCGCGGCGGATGTCGATGGCTATGGCCGGATCGAGATTGATCAAGCAGACCTTGAGCTCGCCCCGGTATCCCGCGTCCACGGTTCCGGGCGCATTCACGATCGACAGTCCCGATTTGGCGGCGAGTCCGGAACGCGGATGGATCAACCCGACGGTGCCCACCGGCAGAGCGATCGCAATCCCCGTTCCGACCAGTGTTCGGTGGCCGGGTTCGATCGTGACGTCGCTGGTGGAGCACAGATCCACACCCGCATCTCCGGGATGCGCACGCTGTGGAACCGGCAGGTCTGGATCCAGTCGCTTCAAGGCGATGGAGAGATGGTCGCTCACGTGGGCCAAGACTACTCGTAGCGACGGACTATCCTTGACAGGTGCCCGAAACATCTCGACCTGACGTCGCCACCACAACGCCCCCGTCCACGACGCTGTACTCCGAGCGCCTGTGGGTGCCGATCTGGTGGTGGATCGCCGGACTGGCCGTAGCCGGACTCCTCGCGGCCGAGGTTCACATGGGCCGCCCAGGGCTTCTCTCGTACCTGGCGTACGTCGTGCTGCTCCCCATCCCCATCTGGGCGGCGTTCTGGCTCAGCCGGATGCGTGTCGAGGTGGTGGAGACAGCAGGGGCGAAAGAACTGCACGTGGGTAGAGCCCACCTGCCGGTCGAACTGATTTCACGGGCGGCAGCAGTGCCGGCATCCGCGAAGAGTGCGGCGATGGGGCGCCAACTCGATCCGTCGGCGTTCGTCCAACATCGCCCATGGGTCAAGACAATGGTGTTGATCGTGCTCGACGACCCGGAGGATCCCACGCCGTACTGGTTGGTCAGCACACGTCGTCCCGCTGATCTGCTGGCTGCGCTGGATCGCTGACCAGCACGGTCACAGCAAAGCAGTACTCCCCGACCCTTGGTCGACCCTCGAGCTGACGGGTCGACCACCGGGAAGGGAGATCAGGCAGCGCAGTCCATGCATACGAGCTGCCCGTTGGCATCACTGGCCAGGCGGCTGCGGTGATGGACCAGGAAGCAGCTCGAACACGTGAACTCGTCTGCCTGCTTCGGAACCACTCGAACCGAGAGTTCCTCGCCGGAAAGGTCGGCACCCGGCAGCTCGAAGGACTCCGCGGTGTCCGTCTCGTCGATGTCGACGACGGCTGACTGCGCTTCGTTGCGTCGCGCCTTCAGCTCTTCGAGCGAGTCCTCCGAAACCTCGTCGGACTCTGTACGCCTCGGTGCGTCGTAGTCAGTTGCCATCTCGTCTACCCCATCCTCTTCGTGTATCCCGGTCCCGTGTGCGCCGAGAATCCGGTAGATCCTTGATGCGCATGGAAACCGCCGTGGCATCCAGATCATTCCCTGTCGCTGCATAACGCTGCAGGACTGGAATTAGTGCCCGGAAGTTCCTTCCGAGAACGTGATCTGCGCCTCATTTGGTTGTCATTTCGGCGTCCTGCCGATGCCCAGTTGAACGACCTGGGCCGCCAGACAGTAGCCGACGCGAGCACGAAAGTAGTAACCGAATCGGAAATTTCCGAAAAATGACTACGAATTGTCACCAAGGCAAGAGCAAGCTGTGACCTATCGCCGATGTTTTCGGGCCGAATCCGGGTAGAAACAGGCCGGTAGTCGGCCAACTGCCGTTTGGTGATCAAGCGCGGCTCGACGCGTCGAGCCGCGCTTCGGCTGTGTCGCCACACAAGCCCTCTAAGGTAAGCACCGAACGTCATGCCGGCGCCGCTCGGCCCGATGGCGAAGTACAGGTTTCGTCAAGAAAGTCGAGGGATACCGTGGTTTCTCTGATCACCGAAGGCAGCTCTACCGATGACCAGGGACGTCCGTTCCGCCGTCGGCGCGCGTGGCCGGTGATCGCCGTGTTCGCAATACTCGCATTGATCGGCAGTGTCTTGTGGGTCCGCATCCTGAGCGCCGAGGCAGAAGTCAGTGACACCGTGGCCTGCAATCTTCCGCAGCCTTCCTCCGATCCTTCGGCAGCGGCGCCACTACCGCTGGGAACCGTCGTCGACCGGTCGAAGCTGCTCGACGTCGATCCCGCTCCCCTGGCCGCAGCCAAGGTTCGCGTGTTCAACGCCAATGGTGAACACGGGCAGGCCGCCCAGGTGGCAGCGCAACTGAGCGAGTTCGGCTTCGCCAGCGCGCCGGACGTCCAGGTCGGAAACGACCCCGTCTACGTCGACCAGAACATGGAGTGCCAGGGTCAGATCCGCTTCGGACAGAACGGTCTCGCCGCCGCCAGTTCCGTGTGGCTGGTCGCCCCCTGCGCCGAACTGGTCCAGGACGGCCGCGACGACGACACCGTCGACTTGGCTCTCGGCACCTACAACAAGGGCGCCCTGACGCCCAACAGCGACGCCACGGCGATCCTGCACGCCCTGGCCGAGCAGCCCGCGAACGCCGAAGTCGCCCCGATGGACATCGCACTGCTCAAAGCAGCCCGCACCGCGCGCTGCTGATCGACCTCAGCTCGGAATCGGCTGATCCGCGCCACTCGAGCTGAGCATCTGCGCGAACTGATCCGCAATCGCCGGAGCCACGGCGTAGACGACATTGCCGTCGGCCGAAGTGGAATTGGGCGACGGGACGTTGATCACGGCCCCCGCTTCGGAAGCGATCAGGGAGCCCGCTGCCCAGTCCCACGGACTCAGTCCGTGCTCGAAGTGAGCATCGACACGGCCGGTGGCAACCATGCACAGATCCAACGCAGCCGAACCGATGCGTCGGATGTCGCGGACCTGCGGCAGGATCTGCCCGATCAATGTGCCCTGCACCTTCCGGCGATCCGCTCCGTATCCGAAGCCGGTGGCCAACAGCGCCATTGACAGTTCGGTCACCGCGTTGGCCTGCAGTTCGCTGACGACGCCGTCGGCCGTGGTCATGCTTGCGCCGCCGCCCCGATGCGCGGCGTACGTGGTTTCCAGCGACACGTCGACGACAGCCCCGGCTACCGAGACTCCGCCGATCTGTACGGCCACCGAGATGGCGAACGCGGGGATTCCGTAGAGAAAATTCACCGTGCCGTCGATGGGGTCGACAACCCATCGAACTCCCGCGGAATCGTCGGTGTCTCCCCCGCCTTCCTCACCCAAGATCGAATCTGCAGGCCGCAATTCGGCCAGAAGGTCGCGAATCACCTGTTCGGTTTCGGTATCGACCACCGTGACGGGATCGGTGGGCGTGCTCTTCGCAGCAACCGAACCACCCTCGGCGGCACCGGAACCCACCAGGCCGAAAACCTCGGGCCGACGCACGCGGACGTGTTCGGCCGCGCGTTCGGCGACGGCTACGGCAACTGCCCGCAATTGTGCGGGGTCCAGCGAATCGGCGGAAAAGTCGGGCATCGTTCTTTCTGAAGGGCGCACCGGACCATCGCAACACATCTCCACCGAGGCGCACCACTCGAACGCCTCGACTCGGACAGGATCGAGAGCACGCGCCCGGGTACCCGTTCGGGTTAGTGTTTGCAGCGGTAGATCGTGACCTCGAATTCGACACTCAGGAGCGCAGGACGATGACAACCACAGGTTTCGGGATCGATGTCGGCGGCAGCGGCGTCAAGGGCGGCACCATCGACCTGAGCACCGGGGAAATGATCGGTGACCGCATCAAGATTCTGACCCCGCAGCCTTCCACTCCCGACGCGATCGCGGGCACCGTCGCCGAAATCGTCGAGCAGGCCAAGTGGACCGGTCCGGTCGGCATCACCTTGCCAGCGGTTGTGACCGCCGGCGTCGCGCGCAGTGCCGCGAACATCGACAAGTCGTGGATCGACACAGACGCGGCCGCACTCTTCAGCAAGGCCCTGGGCGGGCGCGAGGTCACCGTCCTCAACGATGCCGACGCTGCCGGAATCGCCGAGGACTCGTTCGGAGCGGGCAAGGATACCTCCGGCGTCGTGATCTTGTTGACCTTCGGTACCGGAATCGGATCGGCCGTGCTGCACAACGGAGTTCTGTTGCCCAACACGGAGTTCGGTCACCTCGAAGTCGACGGCAAGGAGGCCGAGCATCGAGCGGCGTCGTCGGTGAAGGAAAAGAAGGACTGGAGCTACAAGGAGTGGGCCGTCGAGGTCTCGCGAGTTCTGACCACCTTCGAGAACCTGCTCTGGCCCGATCTCTTCATCGCCGGCGGCGGTATCAGCCGCAAGCACGAGAAGTGGATTCCGCATCTGACCAACCGCACGAAGGTCGTCCCTGCCACCCTTCTCAACACTGCGGGAATTGCCGGAGCGGCGCTCGCGTCGGTCGGACTGACCAGGCCGGCACCCGTCGCCGGATGAGAAAACCCGCACGTGAAAAGCGGAAAATCTACCTGTTACGGCCCGCCGTGACGTAAGAGTTTCCTGAGAGTCGTTACAATGGTGAAGTCCGGCTGCGCGCCGGCCAACAACCATTGACCTCTCCGCCGGATTACCACTCTGGCGTGACGCCGCACGACACCGTCACGAAAGGGCGTACGTGGCAGCCACCGATACACGTCAGACTGCTGATTCTCCATCAGAGTCAGAGCCACAATCTCCAGCCGTGGAGGCGGCCACCGTCACCGCTCCGGCAGCCAAGAAGGCTCCGGCGAAAAAGGCCCCCGCCAAGAAGGCAGCAGCAAAGAAGGCTCCGGCCAAGAAAGCTCCCGCCAAGAAGGCAGCAGCAAAGAAGGCCAGCCCCAAGAAGGCCGGCGATCCTGACGCCGAAGACGGCGATGTCGAGTTGGAAGACATCGACATCACGGACGGCGACCTTGCCGAGGTCGAGCCCGATGTCGTCGAGGTCGTAGCAGTCGGCGAAGACGAAGAGACCGCTGCAGAGCCGTCCGACAAGGACAAGGCTTCCGGCGACTTCGTCTGGGACGAAGAAGAGTCCGAGGCCCTTCGTCAGGCACGCAAGGACGCCGAACTGACGGCGTCCGCCGACTCGGTTCGCGCCTACCTCAAGCAGATCGGCAAGGTCGCACTCCTCAACGCCGAAGAGGAAGTCGAACTGGCCAAGCGCATCGAGGCCGGCCTCTACGCCGTCCAGATCATGCAGGATCTTGCTGACAAGGGCGAGAAGCTGCCTGCGGCTCAGCGACGCGACATGAGCTGGATCTGCCGCGACGGAAACCGCGCCAAGAACCACCTTCTCGAAGCCAACCTCCGACTCGTCGTCTCGCTCGCAAAGCGATACACGGGCCGCGGCATGGCATTCCTGGACCTCATCCAGGAAGGAAACCTGGGCCTGATCCGTGCAGTCGAGAAGTTCGACTACACCAAGGGTTACAAGTTCTCGACCTACGCCACGTGGTGGATCCGTCAGGCCATTACCCGCGCCATGGCCGACCAGGCCCGCACCATCCGTATCCCGGTGCACATGGTCGAGGTCATCAACAAGCTCGGCCGTATCCAGCGTGAGCTGCTCCAGGACCTGGGCCGCGAGCCCACGCCCGAGGAGCTCGCCAAGGAAATGGACATCACGCCGGAGAAGGTGCTGGAAATCCAGCAGTACGCGCGTGAGCCCATCTCGCTCGACCAGACCATCGGCGACGAGGGCGACAGCCAACTCGGTGACTTCATCGAAGACTCCGAAGCTGTTGTCGCAGTCGACGCCGTCTCGTTCACCTTGCTGCAGGATCAGCTGCAGTCGGTCCTCGAGACGCTGTCCGAGCGCGAAGCCGGCGTGGTTCGCCTGCGCTTCGGCCTCACCGACGGTCAGCCGAGGACTTTAGACGAAATCGGACAGGTCTACGGCGTCACGCGTGAGCGTATCCGCCAGATCGAATCGAAGACGATGTCGAAGCTGCGCCACCCGTCGCGTTCGCAGGTTCTGCGCGACTACCTCGACTAGTCACACCAGTCAAAAAAAGAGCCGTTCTCCGGGTTTCCGGAGAGCGGCTCTTTTGCGCACACCGCGTCAGACCAAGAGTGTGTCCGCGAGGCGCGCGATATCGCCCTCGCTCAACTGCAGGCCCTCCCGGACGTAGTTGTCGAAGTTGCCGTACACCCGATCCACCGTGGCGAAAGACGTGTCCAGCCAAGACTGTTCGACGCCGTCGATGAACGCACTCCCCGTACGAGGTCCGCTGAGATACTGGTTGCTGAGCATGTAGTCGGCGTTCACGTCCGCGCGGCTCACGCCGAGGAGTGTCAGGAGTACCGCGGTCATCCAGCCGGTCCGGTCCTTGCCCGCCGAGCAGTGGTAGAGGACTGCACCGTCGATGTTCGCGACGTTCGCGAGCGCGTCGTGGAATGCGCGGCTCGCCCCCGGATCGGTCACCATCAACGCGTACATAGTGGGCATGTCCACCAGAGCCGGGAGGTTGGCCGGATTGGTTCCGATGACGTCGAACCAGTTGCTTCGTGCCCCGTTCGGAATGCGGTCCTGCGCGAGCGTGCGTTCGACGACGGTGCGGAAGTCGTCCACCGATTTCACTCCGCGTTCGCTCAACGACGACAGATCCGACGGTGTCAGCTTGTCGAGGGCGTTCGAGCGAAACACCTTCCCCCACCGAACCGTGTGCCCGTCCTCGGTGAGGTAGCCGCCGATGTCACGCGCGTTCGACGCTCCCTCTAGGTGCAGCGATCGGTCCGCGGTAGCCTGCGCTGCTGCGGGTCCGGCCTGTTCGAGTGCGGGAATTCCACCGGCGAGCGCCGGGACCGGAGCACACGCGAGGATCGCCGCGCACAGGAGTGTCGCGGCCGGGCGGGCAATTCTGTTCGACATCCGGACAGAATAGGACCGCAATCAGGACTTCGTACGAACCTTGATGTACAACGAGGCAACCGGTTCGATAACTCTTGCCGCCACCGGACCGATCACCGCCATCAGGAGTACGTAAGCCGTTGCCAATGCCGCCAATTCGGCGTCGACCGCACCGGCGGACACTGCGAGCCCGGCGATGATGATGGAGAACTCTCCGCGGGCGATCAGAGCAGCACCGGCGCGCGCTTGGCCCATTCGCGCGACACCCTGACGTCTGGCTGCCCATGCGCCGGTGATCAGCTTCGTGATCGCGGTGACGACGGCCAGGATCGCGGCCCACCCGAGGACCGGTGGAATGGAACTGGGATCGGTGTTGAGACCGAAGACCACGAAGAACATCGCGGCAAACAGATCTCGAAGTGGCTCGAGTACGCGGCTGGCGTTGTGCGCGGTCGAACCCGAGATCGCGATTCCGAGGAGGAAGGCACCCACAGCGGCAGACACCTGCATCGCCGAGCTGATGCCGGCAACCAACAGCGCGGCACCGAGCAGCTTGAGCAGCAGCGTCTCACTGTCCGGGCTGTCGAGGAGCGCAGAAACGTACCGTCCGTACCGCAGGGCCACAACCAGAACCACGGTGATGACCAACAACGAGATGCCGACCGCTTCGAGCCCACCCAGGAAGCTGACGCCGGCGAGCATTGCGGTCAGAATCGGCAAGTACAGCGCCATCGCCAGATCTTCGAAAACCAGAATCGACAGGACGACTGGCGTTTCGCGGTTACCGAGGCGCCCCAGGTCGCTGAGCACCTTGGCGATGATGCCCGACGACGAGATGTAGGTGACGCCGGCCATGACCGTCGCCCCCACAACACCCCAGCCGAGAATCAAGCCGACGACCGCTCCGGGAGTCGCGTTGAGGACGATGTCGACGATGCCCGCTACTCGTGAGCGTTTGAGACCGGTCACGAGCTCGGCCGCTGTGTATTCGAGCCCCAACAGCAACAAGAGCAGGACGATCCCGATCTCACTGGCCAGATGGGAGAACTCGCCGATGTCTCCGAGCTGGATGAAACCGCCCTGCCCGAAGCACAGGCCGCCGATCAGATAGAACGGGATCGGCGACATCCCGACGCGAGCAGCCAGCCGTCCGAGCAGTCCGAGCGCGAAGAAGACCGCGCCGAGTTCGATCAGTGCAAGGGTGGTTGTGTCCACGCGCCAGTCAGCCGTTGGCCAAGATTTTTGCCGCTGCAGCCAAACCGTCCGGCGTTCCGACTGCTACGAGAAGATCTCCCCCGGTGAAGGTGAAGTCGGGGTTCGGGGACGGGCTCACCTGTCCTGCGCGCATGACGGCGACGATGGAGACTCCGGTACGAGTGCGCATGCCGGTGTCCCCGAGGGTCTGCCCGTCGTAGCGCGAACCGTCCTTGATGTAGAGCTGTTTGGTTCGAATTCCCGGAAGGTCGCGGTGCTCTTCTTCGAGCTGGGCAACGAGCTGTGGGGCACCCAGGAGATTGCTGAGCGCTGCCGCTTCCTCGGTGGTCAGAGGCAGCGAGGCAGCACACGCGTCAGGGTCGTCTGCCTTGGACACGATGAGATCGGTATGACCGTCCCGATGGGTGACGACACCCACGCGACGACCGGAAGACAGAACAAAATCCTTGCGCGTCCCGATCCCCGGCAGTGGGGTGACTTCTACGTTCATATACCAACGGTAGCGCCGATCGGCGACCTGCATCGCGTGAGGGCCGCAATCCGCTGGGCGCCGTTCGCGGTGGGCGTACCGGCGACCTACCGAACCGGCGGAAACACGCCGTTGTCGTCCGGAAAGTACTCGACGACAGCGCTGACGGCAGCGACCGGAATCGGGGCGTACAGATGCGGGAATCGCATCGATTCCGGGTCCGAGGGAACACCGGGTTCGTACTTCACCTGACCGCTGAGCAAGGCCGGATCGATCGTGAGAAGGACTATGTCGTCGCGGCCGGCAAAGATCCGATTCGCCGGAAGATGTACTTGCGCCGGAGTCGACATGTGGACAAATCCCTCGGCCTCGAATCCGTCGGGGATGCGTTCACCGATCTGTTGTGCCCGCGCCCATTCCTCGCGCGTGCACATGTGGAGCAACTCAACGCTCTCGTCGATACGTGGTTCGCGTCCCGGGTTCATCAGCCCAGAATATCGGGCTGACGTCGGCGATTCGAATCAGCTGTCAGCGAACAATCTTCACCGAAGAATGCCTGCCCAGCGCATTTCCAGTGAGACACAACACTAAGAAACGGCTTCGGGAACAACCCGTAAACCCCAAACGTCTGTAAGAGTGGATCTACCGCGCCATTCCGACGCGGCGGACCAGGCCCCAGGCACGCGGCCCGAATGCCGCAAAGCCAGTACGGAGGAGTCATGCCCGGAACACTGACCAGCCCACAGTTGACCGCTGCCGACCGGTGCGACCGGTGCGGTGCCGGAGCACGCGTACGCGCCGTGCTTCCCACCGGCGGCGAGCTTCTCTTCTGCGGACACCACGCAACCGAACACGCGGATCGACTTCGCGAGATGAATGCCGTCGTCTCCGACAGCGAACCCGCAATCTGACCTGTCAGCCGGGGGTGGCCTCTTCACGAGGCGCGCCATGAACGCCAGAACGGGCGATCACAATCACTGTGATCGCCCGTTCTGCCGTTCCGGGGCCGGTTATCAGCTGCTACCAGCTGCGTAGGATCGCGATGCGCTCGGTCAGCTGATCGACGGTCGCGATGGCCGTCGGCGGGCCGCCGCACACCCGGCGCAGTTCCGCGTGAATGATGCCGTGCGGCTTACCGGTGCGGTGAACGTTCATCGCCACCAACCCGTTCAACTCCTTGCGGAGCGCACCGAGTTGATCTGCCGTCGCTGCTCGATCGGATACGACAGCCGCTGTAGGTTGCGGGGCGGCGGCCTTGGCCGAGTTGGCCTCGACCTGCGTCTGCTGACGCTGACGCAGCAGCGCCCGCATCTGATCGGCGTCGAGGAGGCCGGGGAGTCCGAGGTAGTCGGCTTCCTCGTCACTTCCGGCGAATGTCGCGGTACCGAAGGATGATCCGTCGTAGATCACCTGGTCCAGCTCGGCGTCGGCGCCCAGGGACGTGAACGCCTTCTCCTCCTCGCCCAGTTCGTCCTTCTGCTTGTTCGCATCGGCGAGCAGGTCGTCTTCGAGGCCGTCCTTCTCACGATGCGGCTTCCCGAGTACGTGGTCACGCTGAGCCTCGAGCTGTGCGGCAAGGTCGAGGAGCACCGGCACCGAAGGCAGGAAGACGCTGGCAGTCTCGCCCTTGCGACGCGAACGCACGAAGCGCCCGATCGCCTGAGCGAAGTACAGCGGGGTCGACGCGCTGGTCGCGTACACACCGACCGCCAGACGGGGAACGTCGACGCCCTCGGACACCATCCGGACCGCGACCATCCATTTCTGGTCGCTTGCACCGAATTCGGCGATTCGCTTGGACGCGGTGGGGTCGTCGGACAGCACGACGGCCGGCTGTTCGCCGGTGATCGCGGCGAGCGCCTTCGCATACTCGCGGGCCACTGTCTGGTCGGTCGCGATGACAAGTCCGCCGGCATCGGGCATACCGGTACTGCGCAGCTGCGCCAAACGGGTGTCTGCTGCGTGCAGCACGGCAGGAATCCAGTCCCCGGCAGGGTCCAAGGCCGTCCGCCAGGCCCGAGTCGTCTGCTCGGCGCTCAGCGGCTCGCCGAGCCGGGCGGTGAATTCCTCGCCCGCGTTGTTGCGCCACCGCGCCTCGCCCGAGTATGCGAGAAACACGACGGGTCGAACCACACCGTCCTTGAGCGCATCCGAATATCCGTAGGAGTGATCGGCTTTCGAGCGGAGCAGACCTTCCTTGTCCGGCTCGTATTCGACAAAAGGAATGGCACTGTCGTCACTGCGGAACGGAGTTCCGGTCAGCGCGAGCCGCCTGGTCGCATCGCCGAAAGCCTCACGAATGGCGTCGCCCCAGCTTTTGGCGTCACCGCCGTGGTGGATCTCGTCGAGGATGACCAGCGTCTTGCGGCCCTCGGTGCGCACACGGTGCTTCGACGGGTGCGAAGCAACCTGGGCGTAGGTCAGCACGACTCCGTGATAGTCACTCGAGGTCTGGCCGGTCGAGTTGGAGAACCGGGAGTCCAAAGCCAGGCCGGAGCGCTGAGCGGACTCGGCCCACTGATGCTTGAGGTGTTCGGTCGGAGCCACGACGGTGATCTGGTCGACGGTCCGGTCACGGAGCAATTCCGAAGCTACCCGCAGAGCGAAGGTGGTCTTACCTGCTCCTGGCGTTGCGACCGCCAGAAAGTCACGGGGACTACTGGAAAGGTATTTGGTCAGTGCACGGCGCTGCCATGCACGAAGGGAACCGGTAGGGGCGCCAGGCTGCGTTCCCGCGGATTGGGCTCCGGCGGGTTCGGTCGAATTGCCGAATTCGGCTGCCACGGTCTCAGACGTCATAGGCCGCGCCTCCACTGGAATCGCACTGTTGTCTCGCGCTCCTCGAATTTTCATCAATGTCCGGCGACGAGCCTAGCCGCCGCCACCGACGAAAGCCGCACTCGAAGCGCGTACTCATGGCCGTTCTCACTCCGGCCGGCGAGGTTTCACTGCTCTCGCATCCTGCCGACCTGCACGCGAATTGTCTCAGAAATGTGCGACACGTCGGCGCCATGGTTGGGCAACCGGGTGTGTCGTCAGGGATGCTGGAGACATCATGAGTGAAGCGCGAGGCGAGAAGTCGAGCGGAAGTGATCTGCACCACCGCAGATGGCATCCGCTACGCCGCACCGGGCAGTTGATCGGTCGCACGCTGAGCAAGGCCTGGGACGATTCCATCTTCGGAAAGGCGGCTACGGCCGCGTTCTGGCAAACGCTGTCACTCGCTCCCCTGCTGCTCGGCCTTCTCGGAATGATCGGCTACATCGGTGGATGGTTCGGACCCAACACCGTCGAGATCATCGAATCCAAGATCGTCACCTTCAGCGGAACGATCTTCAGCGAAAGCGTCGTCGACCAGATCATCCGTCCGACCGTCACGGACGTCCTGCAGCGCGGACGACCGGAAATCATCTCGGTCGGCTTCCTGCTCTCCCTGTGGGCGGGATCGTCGGCGATCAGTACGTTCGTCGACTCGATCGTGGAAGCACACGGTCAGCAGGATGCACGCAATCCCATCTGGCAGCGCATCTTCGCCCTGCTGCTCTACGTGATGTTCCTGGTGATGGCGGTGTTCATCCTGCCGCTGGTAGCTCTCGGACCGACGCTCGTCGGGCGAGCACTGCCCGCCTCCTGGTACGAAGTCGGATCGAATCTGGTCGACACCTTCTACTACCCCGCTGTCGGCCTGCTGGTGATCATCGGCCTCACGACGCTCTACAAGGTCGCTCTGCCGAAGTCACTGCCGTGGCATCGACTCCTCGCGGGCGCGCTGGTTGCCGGTGTGTTCTTCATGGCCGCCAGCACCGGGTTGCGCTGGTACCTGGGTTTCGTCACCAGTACCGGCTACACGTACGGCGCGTTGGCAACGCCGATCGCATTTCTGCTCTTCACGTTCTTCCTAGGTTTTGCCGTCGTCCTCGGCGCCGAGTTCAACGCGACGGTTCAGGAGTTCTGGCCGGCTCGTGCCACTCGGATGGAGCAGATGCGAGAGTGGCTTGCGGCTCAGAACACCGACGACGAGAGCGGTCCGGTCACCAACCTGACCTGGCACCTCGCCACCAGCCCGATCCGCATCTCGGCGGACAAAGCGGATCCGGCCACGGTTCCCTCGTACGGGCGGCCGCGCAGCAGACAAACCGAGAGCAATCAAGCGGAGTCACGTCAGAACTCCTGCGTCGACCAGGATCCCTGCGTTACCCCGGAGACAGACGCGAAGAGCCCGGCGTCCGACAGCGTCGAGGCTGTCGATCCGCCGAGCTCCGGAAGTACTCCCGCTCGCATGACCCGAGGTCACTCGCCCTTACGGAGTCCTTCGTAAATCTTCTTGCAGTCCGGGCACACCGGTGATCCGGGCTTGGCGGACTTCGTCACGGGAAACACCTCGCCGCACAGCGCGACGACATGGGTGCCCATGACGGCGCTCTCGGCGATCTTGTTCTTCTTCACGTAGTGGAAGAATTTCGGGGTGTCGTCGTCGGTCGTTTCGTCGGTGGAGACGTCGGGACGTTCCTTGGTTTGAGT
Organism: Rhodococcus sp. IEGM 1409; assembly: GCF_030056735.1. Taxonomy (GTDB): domain Bacteria; phylum Actinomycetota; class Actinomycetes; order Mycobacteriales; family Mycobacteriaceae; genus Rhodococcus_F. The sequence goes on along the minus strand of NZ_JASHKN010000004.1, from coordinate 27,011 downwards.
GCTCACCCCTCCAATAATGCCGTCTCCGTCACAGCGGTGCGACCCACGGGTCGTGTGCAATTGTCGGCCGAGAGTGGAACAGTGGAGTCATGGCACGAAATGGCGCGTTCGGCAGGTCCGACGAGGCCGGGACTCCCGACAATCCCGTACTGATCACCGAAGCGCAGAAGTCCGTCGAAGAGCAGCACAAAGCCCGAGTGCGCAAGTACATGATCATCATGTCCTTCCGGTTCCCGGCGTTGATCCTCGCGGCGATCGCGTACGGCATCTGGGCCAACGCCTGGATCTCGATGCTCATCATCGGTGCATCCATTCCGCTTCCCTGGATCGCCGTCCTGATCGCCAACGACCGACCACCGCGCACCAAGGACGAGCCGAGTCGATACGACGGGCGAAAGAAGACCGCAGGCGAGATCGAATCCGCAACGCACCACACCATCGAAGGCTGACAAGTTCCGCCTGCGAGAATGACCGGGTGAGAAGCGAAACGCTCCTGTCCATCACCCCTGCGCTGCGTGAGGCTCTGCTTCGCACTCGATTCGACACCGGAACCATGCTCGACGCATTGGGGCCCGAGGTTCACGCCGCTCTCGGCCGTAGTGAGCCGGTACCTGTCCGCCGCGCCAGCCTCGGACACGGGGACCTGGGCGTTCTCATCAGACTGTTCCTTCTCGCCGATGACTGCCCCGCGGCCGATGTTGCTGCGGCGCTGGCTCCGTTGACGGTAGCGCAGTGCGTCGACGCCGGTCTGCTCGAAGGTGAGAACTTCGACAGTGAGAACCCGCTGGTGCGGGCCGCGGTCGATCTTCGCCCCATCGACGTCGGCGACGGCGATCGTTGGGTGATCTCGGATCTCGACGGCGGAATCCGCCCGAAGAAGGCCACGGCCGATCACGTGCTCGGTGTCGGCCATGCATCGCTGTCCTTGTTGCAGGCCACGCCCACCGCGAGGGTCGGCAGTGTGCTCGACTTCGGCACGGGATGCGGCATCCAAGCCCTGCACGCGAACACGTATGCCGATTCGGTGACGGCAACAGACATCAATCAACGCGCGGTCGATCTCACGGCCGCGACCATGGCGCTCAACGGACTCGACGTCGAACTGCTTCAAGGGTCCTGGTTCGAACCTGTCGAGGGTCGAACCTTCGACCAGGTGGTTGCCAATCCCCCGTTTGTCGTCGGCGAGGCACGCGTCCATCACACGTACCGCGATTCCGGACTCGATCTCGACGGTGCGAGCGAATTGATGATCTCGCGCTCGATCGACTACCTGAACCCCGGCGGCACGGCAGCACTGTTGGCTTCGTGGGTGCACATCGAAGGGCAGGACTGGCGTTCGCGGATCGCGTCGTGGCTGCCGGCGCACGGCGTCGATGCCTGGGTCGTGCAGCGCGACGTGGCGGATCCGGCTCTGTATGTCGGAACGTGGCTCAAGGACGGCGGGCAGGATCCACGGGACCCGGAAACGGCGTCCAGGGCGAACGCCTGGCTTGACCACCTCGAAGAAGCCGACGTCGAAGGCGTCGGATTCGGGTTCGTCTTCCTCCGGCGTACCGACTTCCCGACCGATCTGATGGCCGAGGACCTCATGCACGGCTTCTCGGACCCGCTCGGGGCCGAGTCGTCGGCGTACTTCGATCGCCTTGCCTGGTTGCGTGAACACGACGTCCTCGAGGAACGATTCGTCCTCGATCCGGACACGGCTCTCGAACGCGTCTATCTCCCCGGTGACGAGGGCTGGCAGCAAGTAGTCACGCGCGTACACCGCGGCAACGGACCGCATTGGCAACACGAGATCGACGAACTCGGTGCTGCACTGCTCGCTGGGCTCCGAGCGGACGGATTGGTGGTCGACGAACTGGTAGAACTTCTCGCCGCTGCGAACGGCGAAGACCCCGACCAACTACGTGAGGCCGTCGTCACACTGCTGGTTTCGCTGGTCCGTCACGGGTTGGTGCTTCCCGTCACAAATTGAGTTCCCGGCGAGTTGCAGATTTTTGTGTTCTCAGCAACTTCTCAGGACGACTGGGAAATAACTGCAGGTCACGGCGATTTGGCGGAAATCGGCACGGGAACTTTCCCGGAACTCTCACACGTTGAACTGTGTGAGAGACCGCCGATAGGGAGGCAAGTCATGACAAGCCCCAGCACCACTACTCGCATTCGTCCGAGCGCCGCAGATCTGGACGCCCAGAGCCCGGCCGCAGACCTGGTCCGCGTCTACCTGAACGGGATCGGTCGTACCGCACTGCTGACAGCAGCAGACGAGGTCGAACTGGCGAAGCGAATCGAAGCGGGGCTGTACGCCAGCCACGTACTTGCCACGGGAAAGCGCCTGACAGTCGTCAAGAAGAGGAATCTCGCAACGATCGTTCGCGAGGGACAGTCGGCGCGTAGCCACCTCCTGGAAGCGAACCTGCGACTCGTCGTGTCGCTGGCCAAGCGCTACACCGGCCGCGGTATGCCGCTCCTCGATCTCATTCAAGAAGGCAACCTCGGACTCATCCGTGCGATGGAGAAGTTCGACTACGCCAAGGGCTTCAAGTTCTCGACGTACGCCACCTGGTGGATCCGTCAGGCGATCACCCGCGGAATGGCTGATCAGAGCCGCACCATCCGGCTCCCAGTCCACCTCGTGGAGCAGGTCAACAAGCTCGCCCGCATCAAGCGCGAACTGCACCAGCAGCTCGGGCGCGAAGCGACCGACGACGAGTTGGCCGAAGAGTCGGGCATCCCGGCGCACAAGATCGCCGACCTGCTCGACCACAGCCGCGACCCGGTAAGCCTGGACATGCCTGTCGGCAACGACGAAGAAGCGCCCTTGGGCGATTTCATCGAAGATTCCGAGGCGACCTCGGCTGAGAACGCCGTCATCGCCGGTCTGCTCCACAGCGATGTGCGCAGCGTGCTCGGGACGCTCGACGAGCGCGAACAGCAGGTCATCCGACTCCGCTACGGTCTCGACGACGGCCAGCCCCGCACCCTCGATCAGATCGGCAAGCTCTTCGGTCTCTCGCGCGAGCGGGTTCGTCAGATCGAGCGTGAGGTCATGGGCAAGCTCCGTGTCGGTGATCGCGCCGAGAAACTGCGGTCATACGCCAGCTGATCAACGCTGCCGTGTGATCAAACACAGCACGTGCGTCGGCGCGCCACACCACTCGCGTTGACGCACCGCACAAAGCACCGGCCACCGCTGTTTCCCTCCCCCTCGGGAAATGTGCGGTGGCCGGTGTTGTTCGCTGCGCCTATCGCAACCGCTGTATCTATCGCAACCGCCTGGGCCCCAGGTCGATTGCGCTCGGTTCAGGTCCGATTCGGACGCGTGAATCGGTGATCTCCGCTCCCGTGGCCGAAGCGAGTACCGGCTCGCAGGCCAGTTCGCGGACTTCCGGAAGGTCGTCGGCCAGCGCCGAGATGCGCTGAACCAGATCCACCAACGCACCCTTGTTGACCGGAACGGCGTTGCGATATCCGGACAGAAGCGGTGCCGCCTTGGGTGCGTCGATCAATTCCGTTGCAGCGTCCTCGGTGAGTGGCAGCACGCGATAGGCACGGTCACCGAGGAGATCCGAGATCACACCGGCAAGCCCGAACGAGATCAGCGAACCGAACGACGGGTCGTCCTGGACACCGACTACACATCCGATGCCCTTGGTCGCCATTTTCTGCACGTGCAGCAGCGGTTCACCGGACGCGGCCGCAAGGTCGCGGTATGCGAGACGCACCGATTCCGGTCCACTCAGATCCAGCCTGACGCCGCCCAGATCCGGGCGATGACGCCACATTTCGCCGGTTGCCTTGACCGCGACCGGATAACCGACCGCCTCCGCCGCCTCCACTGCTTCGTCTTCGCTCAGGACCGAACGGAATTCGACGACGGCGACGCCGTAGCACTCGAGTAGAGCTGCCGCTTCCACGTCCGAAAGCCAACGGCCAGGAGAGTTTTCAAGCCAATCGGCCACCATCTTCTGGGCTCGTTCGGAGTCGATACCTACGGGGCGGACAACCTTCGACGCAGGCTTGCTGCGCCACTCCGCGTAACGCCAAGCCCTCGCCAACGCCAACGCGGCACGTTCTGGACCCGGGTAGGACGGCACCGAACCGCGGGTCGGGTTGCCGACTTCGTCGCGGACCGCAAGGACGTCCGGCACACCCTCGGCTGCGAGGAACGTCGTGAGAATCGGCTTGTCCGAGCCTGCCACCGCGTCTTTGAGTGCTTTCGCGAACGGCTCGACCGGTATGGCAACGGGGGGAACGAAGACGGCGATGACGGCATCGACGTCGAACGACGCCAACGCATCGCGTACGGCAGCGGCGAACAGTTCCGGGCTCGCCTGTGCACCAAGATCAACCGGGTCGCTGACCTGCAAACCTTCACTGCGGGCAGCGTCCGCAGCAAGGACACCGAGCGCGGTCGAGTTGCCGATGACGGCAAGCCGTGGACCGGCCGGCAACGGCTGATACCCGAAGAGCAGTGCACAGTCGAACAATTGAGAGATAGAGCCGACCTGGATGACGCCCGCCTGTTCGAAGAGGGCGCGGACGATCGAATCGTCGATCTCGACTCCGGTGGCGGCAAGCACCGGTGGAACCGCGTGCCTACCACTCTTGACCGCGACGATCGGCTTCTTCCGCGCAACTCGACGAGCGATGCGGGAGAACTTTCGGGGGTTGCCGAAGCTCTCCAGGTAGAGAAGAACTACTTCGGTGGACTGGTCGGAATCCCAGTACTGCAGAAGGTCGTTGCCCGAGACATCCGCACGGTTACCGGCAGAAACGAAAGCGGACAATCCGATTCGGCTGCGCGCGGCCTCGTCGAGAATGGCGATACCGAGCGCGCCGGACTGACAGAAGAAGCCCACGTTGCCTGCCACCGGTAAGACCGGCGCCAGAGTCGCATTCAACGAAATCGCCGGGTCGTTGTTCGCCACTCCCAGAGCATTCGGACCGATGAGGCGCATTCCGTGTGCACGGGCCGCGTGGACCAGTTTGCGTTCGGACGAGCGCCCGTCCGGACCACTCTCACTGAAACCGGACGAGACGACCACCAGCGCTTTGACGCCCTTGTCGAGGCAGTCGTCGAGTACCGAATTGATCGATTCCGCAGGAACCGCCACGACAGCCAGGTCGACGTCGTCGGGGATGTCACGAACAGTCGGGTACGCCCGCACCCCGTGCACCGAACGATGCTCGGCATTGACGGGGTAGACCGGTCCGGTGAATCCGCCGCGCAGCAGGTTGGTCAACACCGCGTTTCCTACCTTGGCAGGGTCCGCCGATGCGCCGATCACGGCCACCGATCGTGGGCTGAGCACGTTACCCATGCTGCGCGCTTCAGCTGCCCGCTCCCGCGAATTGCGCACCGAAACAAGCGCTTCCGTCGGGTCGATCGCAAATTCGAGTCGCAGCACGCCACCGTCGAACGAGCGACTCACCTGGTACCCCGCCTCACGGAACACCGTCACCATGTTGCGGTTCTCGGAGAGGACTTCGGCGACGAACATCGTCAGACCGTTCTCGGCCGCTGCTGCTGCCAGGTATTCGAGCAGGATCGGTCCTAGGCCGCGCCCCTGGTGTGCGTCGGCGACGACAAAGGCGACCTCGGCCGACTTGCCGTCCCCTACGTCGAGGAGTCGCTCGTATCGGCCCACCGCGATGATCTCGTCGCCGAGCATCATCACGAACGCGACGCGATTGTGGTGGTCGACGGTCGTGAAATTCTTGACGTCGCGCGCCGACATCGTGGGGTACGGGCCGAAGTACCGCAGGTACCGCGTGCGCTCGGAGAGTTTGCCGTGGAATTCGACTAGCTTGTCCGCATCCTCGGGGACGATGGGTCGCAGCGCCACAGCACCCCCGTCGGAGGCGAGGACGTCGACTACCCACGAATGCGGATAGGTGTGGGCGGGATCGGTCGCGGGAGCGTCACCGCTCGTTCCGGCGCCGGCTGCTTCGGTATCGGACTGTTCAGTCACGAGGATCCTCCGGGTCGAGTCCGAGTAGCGGGAACGAAGCGCGGCGTGTCGCGATGATCGCCGAGTCGATGCGGGTGAGCGCACGGTCCACCGAGGCGACACCTGTCTCCGGTGTACCACCCGGACCGTCCCACGGCGCGTAGGCGACATCGCCGCCGTCACCCATGGTCGGCGGGAGGTCGACGCTCGGCGCACGCAGTTTCGTCGATTCCTTCCAGTCTTCGGGGACGGCTGTGTCGACGTCGATCTCGCGATCGAGCGCTGCCGCGATCAGGTGGGTCCAGGCCCTCGGCACGACGCGAACCAGTCCGTATCCCCCGCCGCCGACCGCGAGCCATCGTCCCTCGGAGTAGCGGTCGGCGAGGTCACGCATCGCCAGGAACGCGGCGCGCTGACCGTCGACGGTGAGGGCGAGGTCCGCGAGCGGGTCCTCGCGGTGCGAATCCACTCCGCACTGACTGATGATGATCTGCGGACGGAAGGCTGCAATGGCACCCGGGACGACGGCGTGAAAAGCGCGCAGCCACAACGCGTCGACGGTTCCGGGAAGCACCGGGATGTTCACCGCTGTACCTTCGGCCGCGCCGTCGCCGACCTCGCTCGACCATCCGGTGTTCGGCCACAACGTTGCCGGATGCTGATGCAGCGATACCGTGAGCACCCGCGGGTCCCCGAGGAACGCATGCTGCACACCGTCACCGTGGTGCGCGTCGACGTCGATGTAGGCGATACGGTCGTAACCGTTGTCAAGCAGCCACGAAATCGCCACAGCTGCATCGTTGTAGACGCAGAATCCCGAAGCCCAATCCGCCATCGCATGGTGCATGCCGCCGCCGATGCTGACCGCGCGTCGCGTACGTCCCGAAGCGATTTCCTGCGCTGCTGCCAGCGAGCCGCCGGCGAGGATCGCACTTGCTTCGTGCATGTGCGGGAAGACCGGGTTGTCCTCGGTACCCAGCCCGTGGGGAACATCTTGGCCGCTCACACCGTTGTTCGCAGAGTTACCCGCGTCTTTGACCGCTGCAAGATATGCCGGTGTGTGGATTCGGAGGAGGTCGGCATCGGACGCGGCGCTCGGTTCGAGAAACTCGATGCCCTCGAGAAGTCCGAGGCTTCGAGAGAGCGCCATCGTGAGATCCAGACGGGTGGGATTCATCGGGTGATCGGCGCTCCACCGATAGCTCAGGTACTCCGGACTCCACACCACGACTCGATTCGCTCGAGACGCCGCGGGGTCCCCGTCAGATCTGATCGACGCGGTCATGGGATCACGCTACTTCCTTCTCGTTTCGTGCCGCACACCACACTCGTGGCTGCAACGGAGACCGAGATCGAGTGACTCGAATCTATTTCGGACATGCGCTGGACTCGCCGCGATCGAGGCGGCACCGGAACCACGAACTGAACGGTAGAATGATCAACTGACGAAGGGGTTGAGTGTGAAGGATCTAGTCGACACCACGGAGATGTATCTCCGGACGATCTACGACTTGGAAGAAGAGGGCGTAGTCCCACTCCGGGCGCGGATCGCCGAACGGCTCGAACAGAGCGGACCCACCGTCAGCCAGACGGTTGCGCGCATGGAGCGCGACGGCTTGCTGATGGTCGCCGGCGATCGACATCTGGAACTCACCGACAAGGGTCGCGATCTCGCGATCTCTGTCATGCGTAAGCACCGGTTGGCAGAGCGCCTGCTGGTGGACGTCATCGGTCTCAAATGGGAAGACGTACATGCCGAGGCATGCCGTTGGGAGCACGTGATGAGCGAGGAGGTCGAGCGTCGGCTCGTCGTCGTTCTGAACAACCCCACGACGTCGCCCTACGGCAACCCGATTCCGGGGTTGGACCAGTTGGGACTCGACGGCCCGGTTGCCGCCACCGAGACATTGGTGCGCCTGACCGATATTCCGCACGGCGCACAGACAGCTGTCGTCGTTCGGCGACTCGCCGAGCACGTGCAGTCCGATCCCGAGGTGATCGCGCAGCTGCGTGACGCCGGCGTCGTTCCCGACGCCAGGGTGACGGTCGAAACCCGTCCAGGCTCGGTGACCATCATCGTGCCGGGTCACAGCGGATTCGACCTGTCCGAGGAAATGGCTCACGCCGTTCAAGTCAAGCAGGTCTGAGGAAGTAGATGAAACTCCTGGTCACCGGCGGCGCCGGTTACGTCGGCAGTGTGTGCAGCACTGTGTTGCTCGAGCGTGGACACGAAGTTGTCGTCATCGACGACCTCTCCACCGGAAATGCCGACGCGGTGCCTGCCGGTGCCGAATTCATCGAAGGGGACGTGGGGACCCTGGCCGCCGAGGTCCTCGGTAGCGCGGGTTCCCCGGTTTTCGACGGCGTACTTCACTTCGCGGCGCAGTCGCTGGTGGGCGAATCGGTGCTGCACCCCGAAAAGTACTGGCGCGGAAACGTCGTCACGACCATCGAGTTGCTCGAGGCGATCCGTATCTCCGGCACTCCGCGGCTCGTGTTCTCCTCCACCGCCGCAACGTACGGCGAGCCGGAGCAGTCCCCGATCGTGGAGACTGCTCCGACCCGCCCCACCAATCCGTACGGTGCGACCAAGCTCGCGATCGATCATGCGATCACCTCCTACTCGATCGCCCACGGCCTCGGCGCGACCAGCCTGCGCTACTTCAACGTCGCCGGTGCGTACAAGTCCGCCGGCGAGAACCGGGTGATCGAAACCCACCTGATTCCGCTCGTCCTGCAGGTCGCCCTCGAACAGCGAGACAAGATCTCGGTCTTCGGAACCGACTGGCCCACTCCGGACGGCACTGCGGTACGCGACTACATCCATGTGCTGGACCTCGCCGAAGCGCATCTCCTGGCTCTCGAATCCTCGGTTCCCGGCGAGCACCGCATCTACAACCTCGGAAGTGGTGCCGGCTTCAGCGTGCGTGAGGTGATCGCTGCATGTGCGCGGGTCACTGGCCTGCCGATCAACGTCGAAGACGCGTCACGACGCCTGGGTGATCCGGCCGTATTGATCGCATCGAGCGACAAGGCGATTGCCGAGTTGGGTTGGATGCCCACGCGTACCGATCTCGACGTCATCGTCGCCGATGCATGGCAGTTCCTCCAGGATCTGGGCGACCGCTCGCACGCAGCTCGCTAGCTTCCACTCGGCAGTGCCGGCGGCAAGCCGGCGATTCCGAGCGATTCCCCGATGGACAATCCGACGGCCGCAAGGTCGCGGATCCCGTCGGGGCGCACGCCGGATTGAAGGGATAAATCCAGCAATCCGGCCAAGGTGTGTTCCGAATCGGCCGAAAGTGCGACCGACAGTGCAACACCTGCCAGAGGTCCGTCTCCGCGAACGTATGCAAAGAACCCGAGAAGTGTTGCCGGCCAAGCTCGTTCGGGAGAAGGCACTTCATGAGTGAGTACGAGCCACAATTGCTCAGCGACTGCCGCAACTGACGTGATCGCCAGACCCAACACCACGTCACGCACGTGAACATCCGTCAAAGCGACGACCAGATCTGCGCATTCCTGCGGGCCGGGGTAACAGCCTGCCTCCACACGGCGGACATGTTCCAACACCAGATCGACCCGGCGCTGGACTGCGGCATCACCGCCTGATCCCCCGCCGTACGCACCAGATTCTCTTCCGCTCGCGATCAGTCGCGCAATCGTCTCGTGATTGCGACTGGCACCGTGTACCCAGTGCACCAGTTCCTCACGCGAACTGCGAATGACCCTCCCGCCCAACACCTGTGCCGCCGCGACCGGCGAGGATGCCGGGTCAGGCAAGGTGCCGCGATGAATCGAACGCATGACGCTCGCCCATGCCTGACCGGATTCTATTGCGGCCGTGCATAATACGTCGGCCAGCTCGACACAGGTTCCGCCGAGCATGTCTTCGAATACCTCGGCCAGCTCGATGGTTTGGTCGACAAGAGTTTCACCGGCCGAACAAACGGTGATCACCACGAGGACGACTGCACGCGCACCCTCCCCGTCACACACGGCGGCGAACTGGCGCAGCGCAGCACTCATCTGCCTCGCAGGCTTCCCCCCGGCGCTGGGAAAGTAGTCGTGTCGCATCACCGGGCCGAGCGTCGACGCGGAGCTGCCCATCAGAGACAGCGCAACAACCGAGTTGGACGGATGAAATCCCAGGAGTGCGGGTATTGCCGCAATCAATTCCCCTGGATCGGAAACGCGTTCGACGCATCCGAGGATGGCGGCCAGGTCGTCGTCGGAGAATTCGAATTCTCCCGGAAGAGGTGATGTTGTCATGCACAGACCGTCGCTGATCGCCCCGACCCAGCCGTCTACTCGACCAGGGAAAACAGCGGCATCGAAATTATCTGTGGATTACCGCATTTATTGGGGACGACGTGTCTGGCTGCACCGGGAAGAACCGCTTCTTGTCGGACCCGTGTGCTGCGGAATCACTTACCCGCCCTGACCTTCTGTACCGCTGCCGTGAATGCTTCATCCAGCGGTGCTGTCGACGGTGTCGCAGAACCGAACGTCATCAGTGTTGTCGCGACCCGTACGTCGCCGACCTGCGCGATCAACGTCAGCATCGTCTGATCGCCGGCTGCCGCTTTGGGGGAAACGACAGTGCGGCGCAGCGACATCGTCTTGTCGGCATCGATCGGCGAGGGCGGAAGAATTTCCGTCGTCACTGTTGTGGTGACGCCGTTCGCGGTAACAGTCATGGACGGGCACTGCCGAGTTTGCGCTTCCAACTCGTCCAGGGGTGCGTCGACCTTCGTGAGTTCAACCGAAATCGTTGCCCTGGTCGCGTTGTCGGTCCCGACCGCCATCACGGTCCCGTTCGGGCCGTAGTCCTGTTCCGGTGGCTCACATTCGGATGGATCGACGGTGGCACCGCGCGGAACGCCGACAAGATCCGGCGCTGCCATCGGAACGGCCTGCGGCGGCAGCACGACGGCATCGAACGGTGTGGGAAATTCGGCCGGAGTGAGAAGCAACTCCGACAGCGATGCCGCTGTTTTCGGAGAAGAAGATTTGGGGGCCGATGTCTTGGGCGCGGCCGTCGTGCTCGGCGCCGCGGAGCCACTGTCGGTCGCACCGGCAGTTGCGGGAGCGGAGTCCGGGACGGGTGCGCCTTGAACCGACCCGGAGCAGCCCGCGAGCAGAGCGGCCGCGGCCACAAACGAACATGCTGCCACTCGCCCGGACGATCGTGGACACACTCGCATGTAAGCCTCCGCACTCGACCTCGACCGATCCCGACCATCGACTGGTCATTTCGGACAAATCGGCCGCGCCGACCTTGTGTTCCACTCTGCCATGTCCGAAGCCGCCCACCGGACATCTGCCGAACGCCCAGACTAAGTGTCGAAAGATACCGCTCGCCTTCGCTCTCGGCGAACACCCGCCCCTCCCGATCGGGAATGATCGGTCACCGACTCGGTGTTCTTACTCATGAACGTCTGATCCAGTGCTGTCGGGCTTCCGACTCCGATGCTGTCGAGCGTGCGCCGATAGTGGACACTTGAGATCAAGACCGAAGAGCGAAGGGGACTGCGATGGACGAACAGTCGAGGATGTACGAGCTGGAATTCCCGGCGCCCCAATTGGCGGCCGCCGACGGCCAGGGACCGATCCTCATTCACGGCCTCGAGGGTTACTCCGACGCCGGCCATGCCGTGAAATTGGCAACGACCCATCTGCGGGAAAGCCTGGAAACCGAACTTGTCGCGTCGTTTGCTGTCGACGAGCTGATCGACTACCGCTCGCGTCGACCGACAATGACTTTCAAGGCCGATCACTTCTCCGATTACGACGCACCGGCCCTCAATCTGTACGCACTGCGCGATACGACCGGCACGCCGTTCCTGCTGCTCGCCGGCATGGAACCGGACCTCAAGTGGGAGCGCTTCACCACAGCCGTTCGCTTGCTGTCCGAACAGCTCGGGGTGCGTCGAACTATCGGCCTCAATGCCATTCCGATGGCAATTCCGCACACCCGGCCGCTTGGCGTGACAGCACATTCGACCAACAAGGACCTCATCCAGGACCATCAGCGCTGGTCCGGTGAACTGCAGGTTCCCGGGAGTGCGTCGTCACTGCTCGAGCTTCGTATGTCTCAGCACGGCCACGAGGCGATGGGCTTCTCGGTTCACGTGCCCCACTACCTCGCGCAGACCGACTACCCGGGCGCCGCAGAGACTTTGCTCGAAAATGTTTCCGAGGTTTCGGATCTGGAACTTCCGCTGGCAGCTTTGGGCGAAGCCGCGGCACGCGTTCGAGAACAGGTTAACGAGCACATAGCCGGAAACGAAGAAGTTCAGACTGTAGTCCACGCTTTGGAGCGGCAATACGACACTTTTGTCGCCGCTCAGGAACAACAGTCGTCACTTCTGGCCGGCGAAGCCGAGCTACCCAGCGGCGACGAGATCGGCGCAGAGTTCGAAAAGTTCCTGGCTGAACAGGCCGGAAACGACGACTTCGGCTCAGCTGGAGACGCCGATCGAGGCGACAACTGACCAAAATGTGACGGGCGGTGCGCATAATTCGACATTGTGCGCATTCCGCAACCCCTCCGTTACCTGGGCTGTTGTTCAGGACACATCCGTCGGATAGCCTCGAACTCTGTGAGATATTCGTTGACGGCTCAACAACTGGAGCAGACAGTCAACGTGATCTCACGCTGAGCCAGGAGGCGACATGAGCAGACCACGGAACCGTCAGCTCCGACCGGTCCCCGACGAGGAACCGCGGATGATGTTCCGGACCATTCACGGCTACCGACGCGCATTTCGGGTAGCCGGAGAGGGCCCGGCAGTACTGCTCCTGCACGGAATCGGCGACAACTCGTCGACGTGGACCGAGATCATTCCCCACCTCGCCAAGAAGTACACCGTCATCGCACCTGACCTGTTAGGTCACGGCCGCTCCGACAAGCCGCGCGCTGACTATTCGGTGGCCGCGTACGCCAACGGCATGCGTGATCTTCTTTCGACGCTCGGTATCGAGCACGTCACCGTCATCGGGCATTCGCTCGGTGGTGGCGTCGCGATGCAGTTCTCCTACCAGTTCCCGCACATGGTCGATCGCCTAGTGCTGGTCTCGGCCGGTGGTGTCACCAAGGACGTCCACCCGCTGCTGCGACTCATGTCCGTTCCCGTGGTCAACGAGGTCGTCAAACTGCTCCGGATTCCCGGCGCGATGCCGCTCGTCCGGATGGCCGGAAACCTTGCCGGTGTCGTCCACGGTTCGAATCTGCGCCCTGGCACCATGCTGCACGACACGCCGGACCTGATTCGAGTGCTCGCTGATCTCCCCGACCCCACTGCCTACGAGGCCTATCTTCGTACCCTGCGGGCGGTCGTGGACTGGCGCGGGCAGGTCGTCACGATGCTCGACCGCTGTTATCTGACCGAGAATCTGCCGGTTCAACTGATCTGGGGAGACGACGACTCCGTCATTCCGGTCTCCCACGCTCACCTCGCACACGCGGCGATGCCGAACTCACGTCTCGAAATCTTCCGCGGCTCCGGACACTTCCCGTTCCGCGACGATCCGATGCGTTTCCTGCAGATCGTCGAAGACTTCCTTTCCACCACCGCGCCGCTCGTCTTCGACGAGGCCCGCTGGCGTCACATGCTGATCTCCGGCGTCGGCGAGAACACCATCACCGGAACGTCGTCCACCCGCATGGCAGTGCTCGACGCCATGGGCTCGGACGAGCGAAGCGCAACCTGATCCGCGGTTGCGGCTAGCCTGTACGAGTGCTGCTGACGGAACTTCTCCCCGACAACGCGGATCCTGATTCCGTTTTCGATGCCTTCTCTTCGTGGACCCTCGAACGAGGATTGACGCTCTATCCTGCCCAGGAAGAGGCCGTCATGGAGTTGGTCTCGGGTGCAAACGTGATCCTTGCGACGCCGACCGGGTCCGGCAAGTCGATGGTGGCGATCGGCGCGCATTTCTACGCGATGTCGCTCGGCAAGCGTACGTATTACACGGCGCCGATCAAGGCGCTGGTGAGTGAAAAATTCTTTGCGCTCTGTGAGGTCTTCGGTGCCGAGAACGTCGGCATGATGACCGGCGACGCTGCCGTGAACTCGTCGGCGCCGATCATTTGTGCAACGGCCGAGATCGTCGCGAATCTTGCACTGCGAGAGGGCCCGAACTCCGATATCGGCCAGGTGGTGATGGACGAGTTCCATTTCTACTCCGAACCCGATCGCGGTTGGGCGTGGCAGGTTCCGCTCATCGAGTTGCCCGACGCCCAGTTCCTGTTGATGTCGGCAACTCTCGGCGAGGTCGACTTCTTCTCCGAGGATCTGACGCGCCGTACCGGAAAACCCACCACCGTCGTCTCCGGCACGGAACGCCCCGTGCCGCTGATGTTCTCGTATGCGACCACGCCGGTGGGTGAAACCATCGAAGATCTGGTAACCACCAACCAGTCCCCCGTCTATATCGTGCATTTCACGCAGGCCGCCGCGCTCGAACGCGCTCAGGCACTGACGAGCGTCAATTTCTGTTCCAAGGAAGAAAAGGAAGCGATCGCCGAGGCGCTGGGAGGTTTCCGCTTCACCACCGGGTTCGGAAAGACTCTCTCCCGCCTTGTCCGGCACGGCATCGGCGTTCACCATGCCGGCATGTTGCCCAAGTATCGGCGGCTCATCGAAGTTCTCGCGCAGGACGGACTTCTCAAGGTCATCTGCGGTACCGACACCCTCGGCGTCGGCATCAACGTCCCGATCCGCACGGTCCTGCTCACCGGTCTCGCCAAGTACGACGGCGTCCGCACCCGTCATCTGAAAGCCCGCGAGTTCCATCAGATCGCCGGCCGCGCGGGTCGTGCAGGCTACGACACGATGGGCACAGTCGTCGTCCAGGCACCGGAACACGAGGTGGAGAATCTGCGGGCCGTCGCCAAGGCCGGCGACGATCCGAAGAAGATCAAGAAGATTCAACGCAAGAAGGCTCCCGAAGGATTTGTGTCCTGGAGCGAGGCGACGTTCGACCGCTTGGTCGCGGCATCGCCCGAGTCGTTGGTCTCGCGATTCTCGGTCAGCAACTCGATGCTGCTCAATGTCATTGCCCGACCGGGTAACTGCTTCGACGCGATGCGACATTTGCTGGAGGACAACCACGAATCACGTCCGGCGCAACGCAAGCACATCCTCAAAGCGATCTCGCTGTATCGCGGATTGCTCAGCGCCGGCATCGTGGAACGCCTCGACGAACCCGACGAGTACGGCCGGATGGCCCGCTTGACGATGGACTTGCAGCGTGATTTCGCGCTCAACCAGCCGCTCTCACCGTTCGCCTTGGCGGCATTCGAACTTCTCGACGTCGAATCCGACAGTTACGCACTCGATGTCGTCTCGATCATCGAGTCGACGCTCGACGATCCGCGTCAGGTTCTGATGGCGCAGCAGCATTTCGCCCGCGGCGAAGCCGTGGCACAGATGAAGGCCGACGGCATCGAGTACGAGGAGCGAATGGAACTCCTCGAAGAGGTGACCTGGCCGAAACCGTTGTCGGACTTACTGTTCCCGGCTTTCGAGATGTACCGCGGTGGTCATCCGTGGATCACGGAATTCGCGCTCTCCCCCAAATCGGTGGTTCGCGACATGGTCGAGCGAGCAATGACGTTCGCGGAATTGATCAGCCACTACGGGCTCACCCGCTCCGAAGGTCTCGTCCTGCGCTACCTGGCCGACGCCTACCGCGCGCTTCGGCAGACCGTCCCGACGGAAGCTCGCACCGAGGAACTGGAAGACATCATCGAGTGGTTGGGTGAGCTGATCCGTCAGGTCGACTCGAGCCTGCTCGACGAGTGGGAGTCACTGACCGATCCCGGGGCCGAGGCAGACGACGTCCAGGTCGCGTTCGGAGCCGACATCCCGCGTCCGATCTCGGCGAATGCTCGCGCATTTCGCGTCATGGTGCGCAATGCGATGTTCCGACGCATCGACCTCGCGTCGCGTCGGCAGTGGAACGAGCTGGAAAACCTCGAGGACGGTATCGACGCCGCCGAGTGGGAAGAGCAACTACTTCCGTACTTCGAGGAGTACGCAACTATCGGAACCGGGCCGTCGGCGCGCGGGCCGGCGCTCTTCCAGGTCACTGAAGAAGGCGAGTTCTGGCGGGTGCGTCAGGTCCTCGAGGATCCCGAGGGTGATCACGGCTGGGCACTGCTCGCCGTTGTCGACATCCCGGAATCGGATGCTGCGGGCGAAATTGTGTTCGACGAGCTCAGCGTCGTAGAAGGCTAGCGCCTGTGCGCCTTTTTGGTAGTCGGCGCTACCAAAAAGGCGCACAGGGGCGTTAGCCCCTCTTTGCTTTTCGCGGCTGGTTACGACGCGCTGCGTGCTTTTCCTTGATCCGAACGTTCTCGGCCCGCACGTCGGCCTGAACAGCGCGTTCCTTCTCGAGCCACTCGGGCTTCCCTTCGAGGAGAGCGGCGATCTGATCTGTGGTGAGTGCTTCTTCGACGCCACCGCGAGCGAGGCCGGCGATCGAAATGCCCAGCTTGGCGGCGATGACCGGGCGCGGGTGCGGTCCGGTGCGTCGCAGCTCCAGCAGCCACTCCGGCGGATCGCTCTGCAGAGCGGTCAGCTCGTCACGAGTCACGTCGCCTTCCTGGAACTGCGCAGGTGTTGCTTCCAGGTACACACCCAGCTTCTTGGCAGCCGTCGTCGGCTTCATCGTCTGGGGAGTTTTGTTCGACGTCATGCAACAAGAGTAACCAGCCGATACGGGTGCTTTTACCAAGGCGGTAGCCTTGCCTGGTGACAGACGCGGATAGTCAGGCAATTTTTCGACTCGCGTACGCCCCGGGGGTGACGCCCACCAAGTGGGTCCGGGTGTGGCACGAGCGACTCCCCGAGGTGCGTCTGGAGCTTGTTCAGTTCCCGGTTCTCGAACTCGAAGCTGCGCTTCGCGCAGGTGAAGCAGATGCAGGTTTGGTTCGCCTGCCGATCGACCGGACCGGTGTCAGCGCTATCTCGCTGTACGCGGAAACCTCAGTCGTGGTGGTACCGAAAGACCACGTATTCACCGCTGTCGAACAGATCTCCGTCGACGACTTGGCCGACGAGATAGTGCTCGATCCGCTCGACGACAGACTCGACTGGCCGACACGTCCCGGAAAGGCCGCCGCCGAAAGACCCGCGAGCATCGCCGATGCCATCGAATTGGTAGCCGCCGGCGTCGGCGTTGTCGTTGTTCCCCATTCGCTGGCGCGGTTCCACCATCGCAAGGACCTGACCTTCCGTCCGGTGGACGGTGCTCCCGAGGCTCCTGTGGCTTTGGCATGGTTGGAGTCCAAGACCACAGATCTTGTGGAGGAACTGATCGGCATCGTGCGTGGGCGCACGGCAAAGAGTTCCCGCGGCCGGAACGGTGAGCCGGCCGAAAAGATCAAGGGCTCCGTCAAGGCAAAGATCGCGGCCCGCGAGCGTCGCGCAGAAGCTGCGAAGAACGGTCAGAAAGCAAAGGGCGCCGGCACCGCAAAGAACATTTCCGGCCGCAACGCGGGTTCCGGCAAAGCCAAGGCCGGTGGCAAATCGGGTAGCGGCAAGTCCGGCGGGACCAAGAGTTCGGGTGGCCGGTTCTCCGGAAAGCAGAAGGGCCGCTAGGGCTTTCACACAACCGTCTCGACCGCGAGGACGTCGACGCACCCGTCCATGTCAGGGCTTCGGAAATGCTCTATCCTCGATTCACTGTGATCTCGCAGATGAATTCGGGGGGATTCGTTCATGGGTGTGGAAACTTTCACGGCTGATCCAGCCGAATTGGCAAGCGCTGCGGCAGGGCTGACGGCACCTGCCGCGGACGTCACCGGATTCTCGTCATCGGAGGTCGGTACCGCCGCATCAGCCGGAGCCGCCGGGTCGGCGTTCGCTGCAGCCATAGCCGACAACGTCGTCACTGTCGACGGACTCGGCCGCGCGATCGGAGCGGGGATCACCGTTACCCGCACGACTCTGGAAAACTCCGCACGAGAGTTCGCCCGGGTCGACATCGCCAACGGTGCGCGGATCGAGGATTCGGGAGACGTGCGATGACACTGTCGATCTCGCAGATCCGATCCTGGAATCTGGACGCCCTCGACAACTACGCCGGCACCCTGGGCCGCGGACATGACGTATTCGCCAGCAACGTCGACATCGCGCACCGCATCATGGACACCGCAACCAGCGATTGGAGCGGCACAGCGGCGACTGCAGCGTGGGATTCGGCAACGCAGCAGCATGCCTTCGGGCGAGACGCCGTCGCGATAGTCGGGGACGCCGGGCGCTGCGTCGCAGCGCAGTCGGCAAATCTGCGGTACGCCCGCGAAACACTGGTCAGCCGCGTCGACGAAGCGAGCGCCGACGGTTTCACCGTCTCTGACGACGGTTCCGTCACCGCGACGCCCGCAACTCTGGCGAGCACAGATCCGCGGGAGGTGGAAGCCCGCCTCGAATACCACTCGTGGCGTGTCGGCGCGGCACTCACCGACGTCAACGAGACCGACGCGGACGCCGCCAGAATCCTCACGGAGATCACCGCCGCAGGCACCTCGCTCATCGACCGCAAGGCCGATTTCGGGATCCCCGATGCAGCGTCGACCACTCCTTCACATCACGTTCGGTTCGATGGTCAGGGAGCCCACGACTCCGACATTCTCGCGCAGTCCCCGGGCGCAACACCCGAGAGCGAGGCGGCCAAGCAACGGTTTATCGCCGCGACGACTTTCACTCCGGAACAACAAGCGCAACTTGCTGCGGGCGGGACCGTGGTCGTCGACCCGGAACAACTCGCCTACCTACGTGAGTTCTACGCCGATACCGACCTCGACGAGCTGAAGGATATCGGTGCAGGAGCCGAAGGATTCCGCACGGTCAACTTCCCCGATGCGAATGTCCCCGCCGACGCGCGAATCCCCAGCGCCCTCGCCTCGGGCATGTTCACCGTCTCCAATCCCAACGTCACCGACGGCAACGGCAACGTCGGCAGCCTCGACAACCTTCCGCCAGACGTCCGCAAAATCTTCAGCGACCCCGCGTACAGCTCGCAACTCCAACCCGGCGGGTACTCCACCACCGTGAACGTCAACCATTTCGACGATTCGAATGCCCTCACGGACATACTTCGAAATGCCGATCCGGCGACACAAACCGGCAGCGCTCTGAGTTCTGCACTGCTCGATCGCAGCGCAGATCTCGCCCCTCTCCAATCGCAAACCTCATCGAGTGCACCGATGCGATTGGTCTTCGACGACGACGGCCAGCCCGTCAGCAACGATGAGCTCGACTCCAGTCTCACCAAAGCCCTCGAAGTCGCCACTCGGGACATACCCTCGAACGCCGACTTCCTCACCACCCCCGCTCATAAGGACGACGTGGTGAATCTGTTCACCCGCGAATGGAACGATGACGGTCGAGCCGTCAGCGGCCTCACCGATTGGATCGGACCCGACGCCACCAACTCCAACCCAGCTCTTGCGGAACGTGCCGGCGCCTCTGCCCTTGCACTCGCCCACAATCTCGCCGACAACAAAGGTGCCTACCTCGACATCGCCGGCCTGGACAACAGATCCATCGGAGAAATGAATCCCGCGTTGACGCAATCGATCGGTTCCGCGGTGACCCCGTACATCGGGAATCTCGTCGGATTGGCACCCGATCAGACCGGTACTCTCGGTTTCGAAAATCTCGATGCTTACGACGACAGATTCGCCAATGCAAAATCGGTGATCGCGATCATCGACAGCGACCCCCACGCCGCCGCAAGTTTCAATGCGAACATGCTCGGAGCCGCGGGCCAACTCCAAGGGACCTTCGTCGAAACCAGCATGAGCGGAGACATCGCCGCGGGTTCTTCGCAATATGCAATATATGCGGGACGCGTCCAGGCACTGATGGACGGAGCTCTCGAGGAAGAAGCCCTCAACCGAACCGGTGACGCTGCGGCGGCGCAACAGGACATCGTCAGCAGACGTGGGAAAACATACGACGAACTCGGTTGGCTGATTTCCGGCGGTGCCGCCATGATCCCAGGCTTCGGACCACCGACCAGCGTTGCAGTCAGCATGCTGGGAGTCGAACTGAAAGATCACGTACTCGGCGCCCCGGTCGAAGTTCCTCCAGAACAACTCAACTTCACAGACCAGAGTTCGGCTTCGACAACCCTTCTCGATTACCGACTGGTTCAGTCACTCGACAACGCTCACGGAAGAGAAAACTTCGAGCAACTGAACAGCTTTCGAGTCAATGGCAATCCGAGCGAATCCCTCAGACCAGTCGAGCTGGAGACCCTGGGTCTAAACGGCAAATTCGACAGCACGCTGCAGGACTATATGACGTTTCGTGGATTCAATCGCGATACGTTCATGACCAACATGAGAGACGGACTCGACGATGTCGGATAGATTTCCTGCGTTGACAAGGCGAAACCACCGCGCTGCAACCGCTCTTGCACTGGTAGTCAGCCTGGGATTATGTATCGCGGGTTGCTCGGCACCTAACTTAACCGAAAACATCACCGCCACAACCACGCCCGCAGCGTCAAACGTCTACGTACTACCGAGTTACATGACCGACTATCACAACCAATGGCTCGCAGACCCCGGCATCGACCTCTTCAGCGAGGAGGCCACCATAATCCGAGCATTCATAGAATCCGACTACATCGTCGATAGTAGTGGCGATCGCAGCGACGCTTACCACGGGTTCTCGCGAATCACTGCGAACACTCGTGGAACGGTCTCGAGCGATCGCCGCTACGGAGAAGCCGCAGACACACCACCACGCGTCTACCGAGGTACCAGCATCAACCGGATCTTGAGTATTCAATCAATTCCCGCCGGATACCCCGGCGATTCCACCGTCGTCGCTTACGCCTGCTCCGACGCCTACGACACCGATTACGACGGCCGCAAACCGGATTCGTCGCGACTCCCGAGCAGTAGTTACGAGATCTGGATGCATAACACCGCTTCTTCGGCTACCCCCTACCCTCGATTCGAAGGGACGCGCAATGCACCGGAAGGTGACGTCTTCGGCGGCTGGATCGTCGACAAATTCACCAGCTCCACCAGCGACCGTGGGCAACAGGAGACTTGCTCCGACTGGTTCAAATCGCGTCACGACGGGAATCGGCTCCGGATGAGCACCGACTTCACCCCACCCCTCGTTCTGCCCAACTACCCCGGCTGGCCAGAAGATGTGGCCCGGTAGGGGCCAGGGCACGGGTGCCGCGCCCAAATCTGACCAAGTCAGGGGCCCGGCAGCGCTGCTAGACGCATGATGGAGTGATGACGGTTGAAAATTCGCACGGCATGGACGAACTTGTAGCGGCACTCCCCGAGGGAGCCGTCCTGCTGGATCCGGACCTGACCGCGGGCTACCGCCAGGACTGGGCCGCCGACCCGGCCGCAGGCCACCCCGCTGCCGTGGTTCGCGCAACGTGCACTGAAGACATCCAGACCGTGATGCGATGGGCAACCGCCCACCGCGTTCCGGTGGTTCCCAGAGGCGCGGGCTCGGGCCTGTCCGGTGGATCCAGCGCCGTCGACGGTTGCATCGTGGTCAGCACCGAGCGAATGCGAAAGATCACGATCGACCCGGTCGCCCGGGTGGCGGTTACTCAGCCCGGCTTGATGAATGCCGAGGTCAAGAAAGCCGCCGCAGAGCACGGACTCTGGTACCCACCCGACCCGTCATCCTTCGAAATCTGTTCCATCGGCGGCAATGCAGCTACCAACGCCGGCGGACTCTGCTGCGTCAAGTACGGAGTTACCACCGACTACGTTCTCGGACTGCGGGTCGTGCTGGCAGACGGGACAGCGGTCAGTCTCGGTGGCCCACTTCTCAAGGACGTCGCCGGACTCTCACTCACCAAACTGTTCGTGGGCAGTGAGGGCACTCTCGGCATCATCACCGAAATCACCCTGCGCTTGATTCCGGCACAGCCGCCCGCCTCAACTGTCGTGGCCTCGTTCGACTCGGTTCAGGAAGCTGCCGACGCGGTCTTGGCGATCACCAGCAACATGCGTCCGGCGATGCTCGAGTTCATGGATCACGCCAGTATCAATGCTGTCGAGGATTCGGTACGCATGGGTCTGAACCGCAAGGCTCACGCACTGCTTCTCGCGCAGTCCGACGCACCCGGCGCGGCAGGCGTGCTGGAAATCGAGACGATCGTTCAGGCATGCGAAAACAACGGAGCCACCGAGGTATTCGCCACCGACGACCAAGCCGAAGGTGACGCGTTTGCTGCGGCTCGGCGGGCGGTTTTCCCCGCAGTGCTCGCGATGGGGAGTCTGCTTCTAGAAGACGTGGGTGTTCCCATGCGCGCACTCCCCCAGTTGGTAACCGGCGTCGAAGCCATCGCAGAGGACCTCGACGTCCTGATCTGCACGGTCGCGCACGCCGGGGACGGAAACACACACCCGCTCATCGTGTTCGACCCCGCAGACCCGGACATGGCCGAACGCGCACAGATCGCTTTCGGACGAGTGATGGATCTCGCCATTGCCCTCGGTGGCACGATCACCGGCGAACACGGGGTCGGCCGGCTCAAGCGCGACTGGCTGCCGTCGCAGTTGGGTGAAGACGTCATGGCCCTCAATCGCAAGGTCAAGGATGCCCTCGACCCGCTGGGAATTCTCAATCCCGGAGCTGTCATTGCCGCGAAAGAACCCTCCTTCGACTAGCTTTCACGTCGACGTCGAACGCGCTACGTCATCGAGGAGCGGTCGGGCTGACCGAACGGACCAGCTCAGCCAGCTGACGGAATCCTTCTGCTCGGCCACTCGAAGAGCGGAACACGACGCCGATCGTGCGACCTGGAGCCGGCGACGCGAAGCGCGCCGTCGACAAATTCCCGCGTCGAACCTCCACTGCAACAGCAGATTCCGGGACCAAAGTCACCCCGAGTCCCCCGGCCACGCACTGCACGACCGTTGCGAGGGAGGTCGCCCGCGTGTCGCCGGCAAGCGGATGAGCGTCTACGGAACGGCACAGATCCATCGTCTGATCACGCAGGCAGTGGCCGTCGTCGAGCAAGAGCAAAGGCAGCGCGTCGAGCACGTCCGCCGTGAGATCGACGCGTCCGGCCAAGGAATGATCGTTCGGCACGACCATCACAAAATCCTCTTCGTATACAGGAACTTCCACCAGGCCAGGTGTTCCGGCAGGTAACGCCAACACCGCGACGTCGAGCGCTCCCGATCGCAGTGCATCGAGTAAGCGCGCCGTTTGATCCTCGACTATCTGCGGCGCCAACGACGGCAGCTTCTCGCGCAGCACCGGCAACAACTCCGGAAGAATGTAGGGCGCAACGGTCGGGATCAACCCGATGCGTAGCGATCCGGTCAGAGAGTCGCCGGAGCCGGCGGCGCTCGCGACAAATCCGTCGGCGGCCTCGAGAATCTGCTTGGCCTGACCGAGTAGGCGCTGTCCGTCCGCGGTCACGAGCACGCGCCGAGTACTGCGCTCGATCAGTTTGACTCCCAGCCCCGCCTCGAGAGCCGCCAGCGCCTGCGACAGTGTGGGTTGGCTCACACCGGAACGTGCTGCGGCAGTACCGAAGTGCCGATACTCGGCGACCGATACAAAGGCACGCAGCTGCGACAAGGAAGGTTGATAAGTCTGATCAGACATGCCTATCAGTGTAGTGCCACCCATCACCTTTACCTTTTGAACCGTTTGATGCAGAATGGACTCATACCAAAAAGCGCCGGTCACAACCTCGACATTGCAGTCGAAACCGTCCGACCCGCTGACGGTGACAAACCCTCTCGATCCAGCACGTTCGGCCGTCACATTCCGAACAGCCAGATCGTGTGCGCAAGAAATTCCTGTTCACGAGACACGTAGGAGAATGAGAC
The DNA here is from genome assembly GCF_030056735.1 of Rhodococcus sp. IEGM 1409. Classification (GTDB taxonomy): domain Bacteria; phylum Actinomycetota; class Actinomycetes; order Mycobacteriales; family Mycobacteriaceae; genus Rhodococcus_F. The sequence goes on along the minus strand of NZ_JASHKN010000004.1, from coordinate 3,206 downwards.
ACATGGCTCTGCTCACAATCGGCGACCAGTTCCCCGCTTACAACCTCACGGCTGTCATCGGCGGCGACCTGTCCAAGGTCGATGCCCAGCAGCCCGATGACTACTTCACCACCGTCACCAGTGACGACTACGCAGGCAAGTGGCGCATCGTCTTCTTCTGGCCCAAGGACTTCACCTTCGTCTGCCCCACCGAGATTGCTGCGTTCGGCAAGCTCAACGAAGAGTTCGCAGACCGTGACGCTCAGGTTCTCGGCGCTTCCGTCGACAACGAGTTCGTGCACTTCCAGTGGCGTGCACAGCACGAAGAGCTCAAGACCCTCCCCTTCCCGATGCTCTCGGACCTCAAGCGCGAGCTTGCCGAGGCCACCGGCGTCCTCAACGCCGACGGCGTTGCAGACCGCGCAACGTTCATCGTCGACCCCAACAACGAGATCCAGTTCGTCTCCGTCACAGCCGGTTCCGTCGGCCGTAACGTCGACGAGGTTCTCCGCGTCCTCGACGCTCTCCAGAGCGACGAGCTGTGCGCATGCAACTGGAAGAAGGGCGACCCGACCATCAACGCCGGCGAGCTCCTGACTGCGAGCGTCTGAGTATGAGCGTCGAGAACCTCAAGAACTCGCTTCCCGAGTACGCGAAGGACCTCAAGCTCAACCTGAGTTCCATTGCGCGCACGACGGTCCTGAACGAGCAGCAGTTGTGGGGAACACTCCTCGCAACGGCCGCAGCCACCAAGTCTGCGTCCACGCTCAAGGAGATTGCATCCGAGGCCGCCGACAACCTGTCTGCAGAGGCGTACGACGCCGCTCTCGGCGCAGCGTCGATAATGGGCATGAACAACGTCTTCTACCGCACCAAGGGCTACCTCGACGGTAAGTACGACGACCTTCGTGCCGGCCTGCGGATGAACATCATCGGCAACCCGGGCGTCGACAAGGCCGACTTCGAATTGTGGTCGCTGGCAGTGTCCGCGATCAACGGCTGCAACCACTGCCTCGAAGCTCACGAGAACACCCTCCGCCAGGAAGGTGTCGACCGCGAGGTCATCTTCGAAGCGATCCGCGCCGGTTCCATCGTCGCGGGCGTCGCGCAGGCTGTCGAAGCCAACGAAATCCTCTCTGCCGCACAGGTCTGATCCTCGTACCTGACTGCAGTTCGACGAGCCCTCCCCACTATGACGGTGGGGAGGGCTTTTCGCGCGCTAGGGTGGACCGATGGGTATCGAGGTGAGTGTGGTCCGGGTCTTCACGGACGAGAACGGCAAGCACGGTAATCCGCTGGGAATCGTCGACGCATCCTCGGTTGCAGAATCGGATCGACAAGCCGTTGCGAAGGAACTCGACTACAGCGAGACCATTTTCATCGACGTTCCGGAAGACGGCGCCTCGCGTGCTCGGGCTCAGATCTTCACTCCGGCAGCAGAACTCCCCTTCGCCGGGCACCCCACCGTCGGTGCGACGTGGTGGCTGGGCGAGCAGGGCCGCCGCGTGACCTCCCTCGACGTTCCGGCCGGCAGTGTCGACGTCCGCCAATCCGGCGCTCTCACGTGGGTACGCGCCCGTGCCGAATGGGCACCGGAATTCGCGATCTACCCGATGGACACGGTCGACGACGTCATCGGCGCCGATCCGTCCGACTACGAGGCGGATCATTCGTATCTGTGGGCATGGCAGGACAAGCTCGAAGCTGCGATTCGCGCACGCATGTTCGCGCCGGTGATGGGAATCGCCGAGGACGAGGCAACCGGATCGGCAGCTTTGCGCATCACGGACCGACTGAGGAAATCACTCCTCATCACCCAGGGACGCGGATCGGTACTGCACACCACTTTCTCCCCGGAGGGGTGGCTCGAAGTCGGCGGCCGCGTGGTTGCCGAGCCGTCACGAACCTTGTGAGTACCCAACCGGATTACGTCCGGCTTCGAGATCGCATGCGGTGAGCGACACCGAGATCTCGTCGCCGAGAGCAACTCCGGGTGCAAGCGGCAGTTGATCGCCGCTCCAGAACTTGCCCGGATCGAACCAGTTGATACGACGATTTCCGACAAGCAGACCCATCGCCTCATAGGTCTTGGCAACCACTTCGGCGCAATAGGCGCTCTCGACGGCCACTGCGGACACGTCGGACTTCTTGCGCAGCTTCGGGATTCGGCCTCCGAACCAGCGTGAGGCGAGCTTCGCCGTCGACGGGAACGGCGTGCCGTCCAGTCGCGCGATCGTCTTGAGCAGAGCATCTTCCTGCTCACGGGTGATCTCGTGGTCGAGCTGGCGCAACCATCCACGCTGCCCGTACTTGGCACCCCACACCTGAACCGCCGACCTCAGATCATGCAGTTGGACACCACGCTGGAAGCGTCCGGTCCACATGTCCTGCAGCGAGTGACCGAGTTCCGCATGCCACATCAGCGGCGGGAGGTCGTCGATCACCACCGACATCCCCACGTGATTGACCGGGCTGTTGGTCAACGTCTGGATAGCCCGGTCGGCCGTCGACTCTCCGCGGAAGATCCAGATGTCCCCCGTGCGGGTCGCCGCAGCGGCCTCGTCGAGACTCACCTGCGAAAGCAATCGTCGGTCCATGCCTCTAGCGTAGAGGGATGAAACTCACGACTCCTCTGCGCGCCTCGCACGTATGGAAACTGGTCGGCCTCGCTGGTGCCATGGGCATTGCTGCCACCGGGGTCCTCGTTGCGCGTGGCGAACGCCAGCGTCGGGCCTACTCTCCGGACGAGATTCGCTCGGTGCTACACGAGCGGTACACCCAGGCGTACGCAAAGCAGTCGGAGCAAGAGATTCTGGAACTGGAACCTGCGCCCAACGCAGTGCGGCGCCGAATCGAGAAACTCTTTCGGCGCCGCAACTGACATCAGCCGAGGGCTGCGAGGATCCCCGCTGCCATCTCCGCGACCTGATCATCGGTCATCACAAACGTCGGCGAAATCTGCATCGCACCCTGACCCGCAGCGCGACCCGAAATACCGTGCTCACGAAGCGTCTTCACAAACGGCAACGCCTCCGCCGGATCAGCCAACTGAACCGCAGCGACCGCACCGAGCCCACTGCGAACCTCCGCCACCCGCGGATGCTCGGACAACGGCTGCAGATGCGTATGCAACGACGCCTCCAGACGCTTCGACTCCGCGAGCAGATTTTCGCGCTCGAGAATGTCGAGGTTCGCCATCGCCGCCGCCGCGGCACCGGCATGCCCGC
>NZ_JASHKN010000049.1 GCF_030056735.1 Rhodococcus sp. IEGM 1409 | reverse complement strand
GACGGTCTCCCCACACTGGCATCCATCGTCACAGGCGATCGAGCTGATTTCGCCTTGGTGGCCACGCAGGGGCCGGTGTGCAACTCCGACACCCCCAGACGAGAGGTAGGCGATCTCTCCCCCACCACTCCGAGTCTGGCGATGTACTGCCCACCCGCCGACGATCTGGTACCACGCGGAGCACAGTATGCTCCGCGGCCGTACGACCTCGGAT
>NZ_JASHKN010000048.1 GCF_030056735.1 Rhodococcus sp. IEGM 1409 | reverse complement strand
ATATAGATCACCGCGAACCCGCGTGAAACGCAGTGGCGCCGTGAGAGCGGCCGGCGTCTCCGGAGAGAAGGGCAGTGCGCCGACGACCGAGTCGATACGCCCCGGTTTGAGGGCTTCAGCCGCGTCGAAGGCCGAGTCGAATTCTTCGACTACTCCCGACGTGCGGATCGACGTTTGCCTACGTGAGAGCAGGAAAACGGAGGCCGTTCCATCG
>NZ_JASHKN010000047.1 GCF_030056735.1 Rhodococcus sp. IEGM 1409 | reverse complement strand
CGCGGCGGACGCCTTCCCACGCTCCTCACCACCGCCCCCCCGCACCCGCACGCGCCGCCCCCTGCCACGTCGCGCGGACCCCCACACACCCCCCCACCCGCGTCCCCCCCCCCCCGCGCCACCCCCCGCCCCGCGCCGCACCACCCGCACGCCCCCGTCGGCCGGAGCCGCCCCGCCGACGCCGCTAACTCCGCGCCCGGACCCCGGCCCCGGCC
>NZ_JASHKN010000046.1 GCF_030056735.1 Rhodococcus sp. IEGM 1409 | reverse complement strand
CGCGAACCACCCGCCGCGGCCCCCCACCGTGCGCGCTGCCGTGGGCCACGAGACTTCGCCGGCTCCGCCCAACGCGCCGTGGCGCCCCAGCCGCCCCGCCCCCGCCTACCAACAGCCAACCCGCCACGCACCCCCCCCCCAGCACCGGACCCCCCGCCACCCCCACCCTCGCCCTGGGCTTCGGAGCTACGACGCGCCTGCTCGGTGCCCCCCGGC
>NZ_JASHKN010000045.1 GCF_030056735.1 Rhodococcus sp. IEGM 1409 | reverse complement strand
TCGCGGGCGGCCACCGTGTCCCGCGCCGCCCCGCCCTCCGCGGCCGCCAGGCCCCGCCGCCCAGGCCCGCGCCCTCCCCCCCCCGACCACCCCCCCCCCCCCCGTCACCGCCACGCGTCCCCGCGATGTCGGCATCGACGCAAGTAATACACAGTATCGCTAGTGGAAGGGTTTGGTCGACAAAAAATCCGGAAAGGCAGTGGCGCCTCACGTTCCGA
>NZ_JASHKN010000044.1 GCF_030056735.1 Rhodococcus sp. IEGM 1409 | reverse complement strand
CCCACACGGTGTCGCGCATGAATCTGAAGACCAATTCGAAGTCGATGTCGGAACGGAAGGTCCCGTCCTCGACGCCGGCTTCGAGAAATCCGACCCACAGGTCCCGGAATTCGGTGTTGCGCTCTGCCAGGTAAGCGAAGCGGTCGTTCGCGTCGAGGTTCTTGACCTCGTCCTGTTAGATCGCAACGGCAGAATGCGAGGCTTCGATTGCCTCGTAC
>NZ_JASHKN010000043.1 GCF_030056735.1 Rhodococcus sp. IEGM 1409 | reverse complement strand
CGACGTCTCGCCGCGCCGCGCGCGGGGTCTGTGGCGTCTGCGCCGGACCGGGGGAGTGCGTACATGCGCAGCATTTCGGACATCATCGAGCAGGCGCTCACCGAGCGCGAACGCGAATTCACCAGAAAAGACGACGCGCATTTCATCGTCGAACTTCCCGGCGAGCCCAAACTCAAGACGTCGACTCTGCTCACCGTCGGTAATCACGGCGTGCGGGTC
>NZ_JASHKN010000042.1 GCF_030056735.1 Rhodococcus sp. IEGM 1409 | reverse complement strand
CCATGCCCCCGCCACTACGCCCACCCTACCCGCCCGGCGACCACCACCGCCAGTGCCCGGCGGTCCCCCCCCCCCACCCCCACGCCCCCACGCCCACCCCACCCAACGCGCCCCACGCGCCCACGCCACCCCCCCCGCCCGCCAACCCCACCCAGGTGCCCCGCCGCGCCCCCACCCTCGCCCGCCCAAGCCGCGCAGCCAGGACCCCCCCCGCCCTACTCT
>NZ_JASHKN010000041.1 GCF_030056735.1 Rhodococcus sp. IEGM 1409 | reverse complement strand
CCACCGCGCGAACCCCGGTTCTCAACGACTACGGGTTTGCCGGGGGCACCCCGGTGCTCCGACCCCCGACACACGCCACCGACGTCATTGGGGCTCTGGCCAGACCACGCCCGATCGCCGACCCCCCCGCCACCGATGCCCACGCGCGATCACGCCGCCCGCGGTACCGTAGCCGCCCGGCCACCGCTCCCGGGCGGGCGGATTGGGAGCCCCCGCCGTACGGCACGTGC
>NZ_JASHKN010000040.1 GCF_030056735.1 Rhodococcus sp. IEGM 1409 | reverse complement strand
CGGTTCCTTCCGTTCGCGATGACTCTCGTGAGGCGATCCCCAGCTCCTCAACTCGAACTTTGCGCTGTCTCCAGTGAGGGTGCATCACCTGTCTCGGGTGAGTAGAGCATGGAATCCGGATGGACGGCGCGCTGCCCAACCGGTCCGTGACGATTGCCGTCCGGGGTAGATCCACATCCGCCCCTACATTTCCTACAATGCCTCCTCCACCGCCTGGTCAATGTCCTTGGGGTC
>NZ_JASHKN010000003.1:439436-563983 GCF_030056735.1 Rhodococcus sp. IEGM 1409 | reverse complement strand
ATTGAATCCCCCGATCCCCTCCCCAAAGCATACTCGAACATGCGTTCGAGTCAAGAGCGATAGATCTCCAGCGCTCGATCCACCGATTCATCACTCGCCGGCAGCAACGGCAATCGCACGTGGGGCGTCGGGATCTGCCCCAACGCATGCAACACACCCTTGATCACAGTCGGGTTCGGTTCGGAAAACAGAGCCCCGGACAGCTTCGACAACCGTCGCCCAAGGTCGCGGACATTGTCCACATCGCCACTGTCCCAACCCTTTACCAAGCCGACGAAGTCACCAGTCGACACATGAGCCGACGCCAAAATACCCCCGGAGGCACCCAAGGCCAGAAGCGGCGTGAGATACAGATCATCCCCCGCCAGTACGGCGAAGTCGTCCGGAAGATCCGCGAAGAGTTCGACGGCAGCTGCGTCGATACTGCCCGCGGCGTACTTCACAGCAACAACCCCGGGCAACGCTCCCAGCTCTCGCAGGGTGCGACTGTCCAAATCACACGCAGTTCGATACGGCACGTGATAGACGATCAGCGGTACCGGGCTCGATTCCTGCAGATATGTAAAATGTGCCACCACACCGGCTTTCGAGGGCCTCGTGAATGAGGGAACCGGCACCAAGGCCGCCGAGACCCCCGGCCACCGACTCAGCCTGTCGAGCGCCCGCGCACTGCCTGCCGTGTCGTTGCCGCCCGCGCCGACGATCAACGTCGCGCCCCGTGCACGGCACACGCTCGCGCAGATGTCCAGAACGGTCACTCTCTCCTGCTCGGTCAGCGTTGCGGTCTCCGCTGTCGTCCCCAGCGCAACGAGTCCGACCGCACCATCGGCGAGAACCTGGTGCGCAAGCCGTTCGAGTGCGTCGGTTGCGATACGACCGTCGCTCTCGAACGGAGTGATCAGAGGGACATGGATTCCGGCGAGGTCAGTTCGAGCAGTAGTCATAGAACTCAGCCTCACCCAACAAACCTTGTAGGTCTAGTTCGCGTTTCCATCTTCGAGCGTAAGCTGAACTGATGCTAGACGTTCGTCGACTAAGGCTTTTGCGTGAGCTGGCGCTGCGCGGCACCATCGTCGCCGTCGCCGAGGCGTTGTCATTCAGTCCCTCCGCGGTGTCGCAGCAGTTGGCCGTTCTCGAACGTGAAGCCGGCGTTCCTCTGTTGGAACGCACGGGGCGTCGTGTACGCCTCACGCCGGCAGGCGAGAACCTCGCACGTCACGCCGAAGTCATCCTGCAACGCCTGGAACAGGCATCGGGTGAATTGGTCGACGCTCGTCGTGGCCTCGCCGGGCCGCTACGAATCGGAACGTTCCCGACCGCCGCACGTGCGATCCTCCCTCAGGCATTGATCGCACTGTCGCACGAGCACCCGGGATTGGAACCGATGGTGTCGGAAATCGACCCCGCCGACGTCGCTGACGCGTTACGAGCCGGGAATTTGGACTTGGCTTTGATTCACGACTACGATTTCGTCCCTCGTCCCACCGAACCGGGCCTGACGACATTGCCACTGTGCAGCGAATCCGTGTACCTGGCCTCGAGGGACACCGAGTCAGATCTCCACAACGCTGTCGCATCGCTGACCGACTGCGTAGAACGTCCCTGGATTACCGCGATCCCCGGAACCGCTTGCCACGCAATGACCATTCGCGCGTGCCAAGCTGCCGGGTTCACACCGAAAGTGCGTCATCACATCGACGAGTTCGCCACTGTTCTCGCTCTCGTTGCTGCGGGACAGGGAGTTTCACTGGTCCCGGAACTCGGAGCAAGTTATCCACCACCAGGAGTACAGCTCACACCGATGCCTATTCGGCGACGGACCAAGATCGCCCACCGAGCCGGCTCCGACGCACACCCGGCAGTCACGACCGTGACAAGCGCCCTTCGCTCGGCAGTCCCGCCACTGCTGGACGCCGAGCACTAGCGACACTTACATGTCGAGTCCGAGGTCGAGCACCGTCACCGAGTGTGTCAGTGCGCCGACGGCCAGGTAGTCGACGCCGGTTCGGGCGTACTCTGCGGCAACGTCGATGGTGAGACCGCCCGAGGACTCGAGCTTGGTTTCGGGAGCAACAGCGTCGCGGCGTTGGACCGCAATCTGCGTCTGCCAGAGCGGGAAGTTGTCCAGCAGAACTAGTTCGACCTTTTCCGCCAGCACCTGATCGAGCTGCGTGAGATTGTCGACCTCTACTTCACACTCGATGTCCGGCGCGAGTTCGCGGACCGCACGAAGTGCAGCAACCACCGAACCGGCAGCGGCAACGTGGTTGTCCTTGATCAACGCCGCGTCACCCAACCCCATGCGGTGGTTTACTCCGCCGCCCACGTGAACTGCATATTTCTGCAGAGATCGCAGTCCGGGCAGAGTCTTTCGGCTGTCGCGCACTTTGGCATGAGTGCCGGCGACGGCGTCGACCCACTGTGATGTCGCCGTGGCGATTCCCGAGAGATGGCAGACGAGGTTGAGCATCGTCCGCTCTGCCGTGAGAAGTCCGCGGGTGGGCGCGACAACGGTGAGCACCGATTGACCTGGCGCAACCCGAGTTCCGTCGGAGACCCGATCGACGACCTCGTAGTTACCCGAGCCGATCACCTCGTCGAGAACAAGCAGTCCGACGTCGATGCCGGCGACGGTACCCGATGACCGTGACACGACCGAGGCCTTCGCAACCGCATCAGCGGGAACCGTTGCGGTAGAGGTGATATCGGGGCCGTAGCGCAGATCCTCGTCCAGAGCGAGCCTGACCAATGTGAGCAGCTCGTCACGGTCGAGCGGCGCGGGCAGGATCTTCTGCTCGGTCATCAATGAACTCCTGTCAACAACATGTCGGGTATTTCGAGCGCTCCATCGGCGCCCATCTTGATCCGAGTGCTGCGACGCTGATTCGGATCTGTTTCAGGATAGTCGGTGCGGGTATGGCAGCCACGGCTCTCGGTTCGCGCCACGGCCACGTCGACCAATGCAGTCGCGGTCAGTGTGAGCGCCGCGTCTTCGAGGTCCGCGGCGGCCACCGCCACTGTCTGTTCAGCGTCCGCAAGCGCGGCACGCGCAGTCTGGAGACCGCCTCCGTCGCGAACCACCGACGCGTGTGCCGTCATGACGGACTGCACGGTCTCTCGCGGGAGGATCGGCATCGGCTTGCGCACCACGTTGACCACTTCGGCATGGACATCGCGACGCTCGGCAGCTGCGATTCCTGCACGCTCCCCGACCACCAAACCCTCGAGAAGGCTGTTGGACGCAAGACGATTCGCGCCGTGCAATCCCGTGCGAGCCACTTCGCCCGCTGCGTAGAGTCCAGGCACTCCCGTTCGTCCCTGGACGTCGGTGGCGACTCCCCCGCACGAATAGTGCGCGGCCGGAGCGACCGGAACGAGTTGGGTGCGTGGATCGATGCCGGCTTCGAGGCAGGACGCGGTGATGGTCGGGAATCTCGAATCGAAACCGTCGAGCCTTCGTGCGTCGAGATAGACGTGATCGGTGCCGAGATCTCGTAGGCGTGCTGCGATTGCCCGCGAGACCACATCACGCGGGGCGAGATCACCCAGCGGATGAACACCTGCGGTAACCGAATCACCGTTGGTGTCGACAAGAATCGCGCCCTCGCCGCGGACCGCCTCACTGATCAGGGGTCGGCGGCCTACCCCACCCGGAGTGAAGAGCACCGTCGGATGGAACTGAACGAACTCCAGGTCCGCAATCGCCGCACCAGCTTCGAGTGCCAACGCGATTCCGTCGGCAGTTGCGCCAGGTGGATTTGTACTGCAGGCATACAGCTGACCGAGTCCACCGGTAGCGAGCAGAACCGCTGGTGCATGGATCACCCCGAGGCCTTCCGGAGAAGAGACGATGAGTCCACACACCCCACGGCGGTTGGTCACCACCTGAACTGCCGCTGCGCCGAACAGGACGGGCAGGCCGGCAGCATTGAGAGCCCGCTGCACTTCCGCGCCCGTGGCGTCGCCGCCGGCGTGGATGATCCGACGCGTGCTGTGCCCACCCTCGCGGGTACGCGACACCTGGCCGTCTCGCCCGCGATCGAAGACCGCTCCCAACGCGGCCAGCGCTGCCACAGCATCGTGACCAGCTTCGACGATGGAATAGACGGCTTCCTCGTCGCACAAACCGACGCCGGCCTCACACGTATCCGCAACGTGCGATTCGACGGAATCCGTATTCAGATCGTCGACGACCGCGATGCCACCCTGCGCGTACTGAGTCGAGGTGTCCGTCGGACCACCCTTGCTGACAGTGAGTACTTTCAGTCCCCGCAGAGAAGCCGTGCGCGCTGCGGTGAGGCCGGCAACACCGCCTCCCACGACGACCAGGTCGGCATGGGCCTCCCAGGCGAAACGCCCGGCAGGGCTGGTCACTCGCCGCCGCCCGGATTACCGATCTCGATCATGCGCTGCACCGATTTCTGCGCACGCTTGGCCATCTCGAGATCGACGTGGACCTCGTCCTTGCCCTCGAGAAGGCAGCGAAGCAACGCGGCAGGCGTGATCATCTTCATGTACGGGCACGACGCGCGATCGTTGACGGCCTGGAAATCGACGTCGGGCGCCGCCTTACGCAACTGGTGCAGCATCCCGATCTCGGTCGCGACGAGAACCTGCTTGCTCTTGGTGACGCGGGCAGCGTCGAGCATTCCGCCGGTGGAGAGGATCTTGACCTTGTCCGCGGGGACCGCGCCTTCACCGGCGAGGTACAGAGCCGAAGTAGCGCAACCACATTCAGGGTGCACGAACAGCTCGGCGTCGGGGTGCGACTTGGACTTGGCCGTCAGCTCGTCACCGTTGATGCCGGCGTGCACATGGCACTCGCCCGCCCAGATCTGCATGTTGGTACGGCCTGTCACGCGCTTGACGTGAGCTCCCAGGAACTGGTCGGGCAGGAACAGCACCTCGCGGTCGGCATCGATCGAGTTGACCACGTCGACGGCATTGGACGAGGTGCAGCAAATGTCGGTGAGACCCTTCACCTCTGCCGTGGTGTTCACGTACGACACCACCAGCGCGTTCGGGTTGTCGGCCTTCCACTCACGAAGCTGCTCGGCATTGATCGAGTCGGCCAGCGAGCAGCCGGCTCGCTCGTCCGGGATCAGCACGGTCTTGGACGGCGACAGGATCTTCGCGGTCTCGGCCATGAAGTGCACACCACAGAAGACAATCGTGTCCTCGGGTGCCTCGGCAGCGATTCGCGAGAGCGCCAGGGAATCTCCGACGTGATCGGCGACGTCTTGAATCGCAGGCAGCTGGTAGTTGTGCGCAAGAATCGTCGCGCCGCGTTCGCGAGCCAGACGTTTGATCTCAGCGGCCCACTCAGGGGTCGCTTCGACTCCGTTGTATCCGCCGGGGCCGTCGTGAATCTGCGAGGCCGATCCCTCCCATAACGTCGTGGTCGTCATGGCGTTCTCCTTCACCGTGAACCCGGGCTCGTCACCCAGTTCAAATCCGGACGGGCTGGCCCGGATTTCCGTATTCGAGGTTTTCGACTTAGGATCGAAAACGTGCCCAATAGTAACACCACCCACGAAGTGCTTGCAGCGGTGTTCCAAGTTCGCACCTTCCCTGCACGCATCGATGCAGGTGACGGCGATCACTGCCCACAGGGGCGTGAAGAGTTGGCCGTGCTGCTGTGGCAGCGCGCACTCAACCCACAGAAGGGCACGTGGTCCCTACCCGGGGGCACTTTGCGCGACGACGAGGACCTGACGACGTCCGCTCGACGACTCCTCGCCGAGAAGGTCGACCTACGAAAGGTCGCCCACCTCGAGCAACTCTCCGTCTTCAGTGATCCACAACGAGTGCCGGGCCCGCGCCGCATCGCGTCGACCTTCCTCGGACTTGTTCCCCTCAGCGCCGACCCACAACTTCCACCGGACACGGCCTGGCACCCCGTTTCGAAATTGCCGGAGATGTCGTTCGACCACGGAACCGTTGTACGGCACGCGCGCAATCGACTGGCTGCAAAACTCTCCTACACCAATATCGCATTCGGGCTGGCCCCCGAAGAGTTCGCGATGTCGACACTTCGCGAAATCTACTGCGCTGCACTCGGTTACCAGGTCGACGCCACCAACTTGCAACGCGTACTGGGGCGTCGAGGCGTTCTGACTCCCACCGGTAACACCGCACCGTCCGGCAAGTCGGGTGGACGTCCACCGGCCCTGTACCGTTTCACCGACTCCACCTTGCGGGTCACCGATGAATTCGCCGCACTACGCCCCCCGAGCTGACACCGATCACACTGTCAGGCAACAGCTTCGAAACTTCCCCGCTGCAACCACACCGAGGTCACGGCGCCGGCCGGATCGATGACCCGGTTGATTGCGCCGAACCGTGCCGTCACCCGATCGAGAATCCGATCGGCCTGCCCACGATCCGTCGGATCGGCGACAATCGCAAAGAAGCGATGGGCGGGTTTTCCCGCCATGATGCGCACCAATTCGGTGACCGTCCGCGCCGTGACTGCCACGCTCCAACCAGCGTCGAGAAACTCGGCGGCAGTGCGCGCACCGTGCTCGAATCCGATGTCCGTGACAAGTACAACTCCCCTGTTGAGGGCGATCTCTGAAACGCTCATTGCGGAACCTCCAGTCGGAATCAAACTTCTTGACTCCTATGTAAGTCCGCAATCTTGTGCTTCCCTTGTGCTGGTTCTGTGAGAACTCTGGGGATTGCGCGCGCCCCATATCAGACAGATCGAGAAAGCCCCGCCCAGAAGACCGTCGAAGCTGCGTTCACCACATCGCCGACCGGCACGTCGCCCAACATTCCGCCTGCAGCAAGCGTCGCGACGCCATGGAACGTCGCAAAGGCAACCAGTGCAATACTTTCCGGATCGCCGGCGGCAATGTCACCCGCGGACTGAGCTTCCGACACGAGCCGGACGGTCAGGTCCATCGTCGCATGCCCCGCGTTCACGACAGTTTCGGCGGCGCCCGGTGCATGCTTGTTGCTGTACATCAACGACAAAAGTCCGGGATGGTCCAGCGCAAAATCCACGTAGGCATTGGCAAGCGAGGAGAACCGGGCCCTCGCGGTCGGTGGAGCATCCGCGACTGCTCGCTCGAGCGCACCGGTCATCCGATGGAATCCGCTTTCGGCCAAGGCGTCGAGCAAAGCCTGACGGTCACGAAAGTGCTTGCCCGGAGCCGCGTGGCTCACGCCCGCCTCGCGCGCGAGTTGCCTCAGCGACAACTTGTCGACGCCATCTCGTTCGAGTGTTGCTTCCGCCGACGCCAGGAGTTCCTGTCGCAGGCTGCCGTGATGGTACGGCTGTTCGTGGGCGGGCATGGTGGCACCATATCAAAATGTTGTCATTGACAACTATGGTGTCAGTGCCTACATTTGGGATCACCCGAACCGAAGGAGCCACAATGGCCATCGACGTAGCCGGAACCACCGTCCTCATCACCGGAGCGAGCGCTGGGCTCGGAGTGGAATTCGCTCATCGCTTTGCCGCTCGCGGCGCAAACCTCGTTCTGGTCGCCAGGCGGGCAGACCGCCTCGAAGCACTCGCCACCGAACTCCGCGACGCCCACGGCATCTCCGTGACCGTTCTGCCCGCAGACCTGGCCACACCAGGCGTCGGCGCGACCCTGCACCAAGAACTGGCCAGTCGCGACATCACGGTCACGTCCCTGATCAACAACGCCGGATTCGGAACACACGGAGCATTCGTGGACGAAGACCTCGAGCGCGTCACGTCCGAAATTCAGCTCAACATCGCCACACTGGTCGAGCTGACGCACACATTCCTGCCCGACCTTCTCACCGGCCGCGGGGCACTGGTCAACATCGCCAGCACCGCGTCGTTCCAGCCGACACCGGGCATGGCGGTCTACGGCGCGTCCAAGGCCTTTGTACTCAACTTCACCGAAGCGCTCTGGGCAGAAGCTCGCGGCAGCGGATTGACCGTGTTGGCGGTGTGCCCCGGCCCGACGCGCACCGAGTTCTTCGACGTAGTCGGCTCCGAAGATGCAGCGGTCGGGCGAATGCAGACGGCAACTCAGGTGGTGGACACCGCTTTCCGAACACTGGATCGACGCAACGCGCCGCCGACCGTCGTATCAGGACTGCCGAACTGGGTGTCCTCGATCAGTACTCGCTTCGCAACCCGCCGGTTGGGCGCGCTGATTTCGGGCCGACTGTTGGGTGACGTGCGAATGGAGTCCGAAGCGAAGCGCTCGTCGACGTCGCCGGCGTAGCAACGTAACAGTTACGGGAGCTTCGGCTGGGTCTCTACTTCGGTCTGTTCGGTCTCGGTGGCCGGATCCCCGGATTCCGGATCCCCAGATTCCGGATGGTCCCCCACACCGAGGTCGTCGTACGGATTGAGCACTGCGAGAACCAAAGTCACGACGCACGCCGTGAGCGGCTGAAACAGAAGGACGAGCAAGGTTCCGATGTTCGGCGCCCGCGCGATGATCTCCCCGACCGCCGGATTGTCGACCGTGGGGAAACGCAGTTTGGTCAAGCCCGAACCCACCAGCGCCATCAGGCCGGCTCCCATCGCTGAGCCGACAATCAACCCACCCAGGGCATACGGGCCTCGACTCAGGCGCGCCAGCCAAGCCGCCACCGCCGACAGCACACCGACGATCAGTGCCAGCCAGATGAATACAGCACTCGCGTCGAACTGATGAAGACTCTCACCCGTCAACGCGACGCCGCGCCCCTCGGACACCACCAACAGGTGCTCTGCCGGAGCCAAGAACGCCCACAGCACACCAACGAGCACGCTCACGCCCGCAGTGGTTGCGGCGATCACGATCGCGGTGCGCAGACGAGTCTGCCGAAGAGAGATCACACAGAGTGACGCTACCTGCGGGCGGCGTCGATCGAGTCGACGACACCGTGACGGGAGCATTTCGCCCACCATCCGTCAGGGCTGACCTGAACGATCATGCGACGCCCGCACTGCTCGCAGAAGCGAGGAGGCTCTAGCCCCATCGACGCCGCAGTCGGCGTCGGATCGTCGACACCGTCGACGATCCGACGCCCGGTGAACGGGTTGTACCGCTCTTCGGTCACCGGAGTGCTCACAGAGTGTCGTTCAGTGCTTTGATCGGCATCTGCAAATCAACCAACAGATCCAGATCCTTCTCGGCGGGACGCCCGAGGGTCGTCAGGTAGTTGCCGACGATGACGGCGTTGATTCCGCCGAGGATGCCCTGCTTGGCACCCAGGTCGCCGAGAGTGATCTCGCGTCCACCCGCGAAGCGCAGGATCGTGCGAGGCAGCGCGAGACGGAATGCCGCCACGGATTTGAGCGCCTCGCTGGCGGGCAGCACGTCCAGATCACCGAACGGTGTACCCGGACGCGGGTTGAGGAAGTTGAGCGGGACCTCGTCCGGCTCCAGTTCAGCCAGGTTGGCCGCGAATTCTGCGCGCTGCTCCAGCGATTCGCCCATGCCGAGGATTCCGCCGCAGCACACTTCCATGCCTGCTTCGCGAACCATCCGCAGCGTGTTCCAACGCTCTTCCCAGGAGTGCGTGGTGACGACGTTCGGGAAATGGGACTTCGAGGTCTCCAAGTTGTGGTTGTACCGGTGCACACCCATGGCCGCCAGTTGGTCGACCTGTTCCTGGGTCAGCATGCCGAGCGAGCAGGCGATCTGGATGTCGACCTCGTTGCGGATCGCCTCGATGCCGGCAGCGACCTGAGCGAGCAACCGGGCGTCGGGTCCGCGGACGGCGGCCACGATGCAGAACTCGGTAGCGCCCGACTTCGCAGTCTGCTTGGCAGCTTCCACCAGGCTCGGGATGTCCAACCAGGCCGCGCGAACCGGCGACTGGAAGAGTCCGGACTGCGAGCAGAAATGGCAGTCCTCGGGGCAGCCGCCGGTCTTGAGGCTGATGATGCCCTCGACCTCGACCTCCGGTCCACACCACTTCATACGCACATCGTGGGCGAGAGCCAGCAGGTCTTCGAGCCTGTCGTCGTCGAGCCGGAGTACGTCGAGCACCTGGCTTTCGGTCAGGCCAACTCCTCTTTCGAGAACTTGCTCACGCGCCTGGTCGAGGATGTCGACCGTCGCAGGGGCCGTGCTAATCGGGGGCGGGGTCACAGACGTCTCCTTCAGAACCAGCAAAATTGAACACCGTACAAGTTGAACGGTGTTCACGTTAGAGACGTGGTGGAATACTGTCAAAGGCGGGTCCGATCGACATTCGATCGCGAGCGGTCCACAGCGGGACGAAACGAGGGGAACGACAAGTGCAGTTGCGACGCGGCGACGTGCTGGACGGCGCCATGGCGATACTCGACGAGTTCGGACTTGCCGACCTCACGATGCGCAGGCTCGCAACCTCGCTGGGCGTCCAACCCGGCGCTCTCTACTGGCACTTCCCGAACAAACAGACCTTGCTCGGCGCGGTCGTCGACAAGATCCTCGAAGACCTTGACGCCCCCGTTGACGCAGAGACTTGGCAAGAGGCGTATTCCGAACTGGCACACAGACTTCGGTCTGCCCTGCTGGCACACCGCGACGGCGCCGAGTTGGTCAGCGCCACCTTCGCCTCACGGATGACAAACAGCAAGGTGCGCGAGCACTTCGTACAAGCCGGGCAAGAATCCGGCCTCTCACGCGAGCACGCCCAACTCGCGGCGTATGCCCTGCTGTATTACGTACTCGGCCATACCGTCGACGAGCAGTCCCGAGCGCAGATGGAAGAAATGGGGGCACTCACCCGTGCTCCCATCTCCCCCGACTCCCCCGAGGTGATCGGCAGCGGCTCCGACGAGGACCTCCTCGACGGCGATCCGACAGTGCGCTTCCAGTTCGGCCTGGACTTGTTCATCGACGGCATTCGCACTCGTTTGAATTCGACCCTGAATTCGACCCACACCGAATCAGCTCTACGACACTCCTGACAGTCGTAGTAATGCAGTAGTGCCGGCCGCGACAACCACCACGACCACCAACGGAGCCTTGAACCAGGCGCAGATGCCTCCGGCCGCCACGCCGAGCACTCGCGCCGGCCCCGCAACTTCATACCCGGTGAAGATCGTCGAGGTCGCAACCACTGCGAGCAGTAGCACCACGACAGCACGATCGAGGGTCTTCTCGGCGAAGTCGGAGAGTGTCACCCGAGCGCGTAGCAGAACGCCACTGACCCGCAAAGCGTAAGAGCCGCAAGCGAAAACGACAATGCCGATCCAGACCGATGCCGTATTCATCGAACCTTCTCCCGAAACGGAATCGTCACCGCGATACTCAGCAGAGCTACGAGCGGCGCGATGCCCGACGGCAGAAACGGCGACGTTGCCACCGCAACCACTGCACCGATCACAGCGGCAAGCAGTGTCACCTTTTCCCTCAGCGCGGGCAAGACAAGGGCCAGAATGACAACCGGAAAAGCGGCATCCAATCCCAACGCGGCCGGATCTTGGACGACGCTGCCGAGCAGCCCGCCCAGGAGCGCTCCGATCGGCCACGACACCGCGATCCCGATCCCACAGAACCAGAAAGCCGCACGCTTCTGCTTCACCGAGCCCTGCGCCATGGCGACCGCGACGCTTTCGTCGTTGACCAGGTGCGCGCCGACCAACTTGCGCCAGCCTGAGTCCCTGCGCCAGCCCGAGTCCCTGCACCAGCCCGAGTCTCTGTGCCGACCCCCGCCGAGAAACGATCCCGCAGCCAATCCGTAGGCAAAGTTTCGTGAGTTGATCAGCAGGCCGGCTACAACGGCAGCGACGGCAGTGCCTCCGGCCGCGATGATTCCGATGAACAAGAACTCCGAGGAGGCACCCAGAACGAGCACAGCCAATGCAACGAGCTGCCACAACGAGAATCCAGCTGATCCTGCCGTCACACCGTAGGACACGCCGACGATGGCCACCGAGAGACAGATCAACAGACTCACCCGGACGGTGTCGCGATCAACTGTTCGCCATAAAGAACGCATGTATTCTATGTTGAACGAATTGACACTGTTCGTCAAGAAGAACAATCGATCGGAGAATCGAACGATGGTCAGTGGTGAAATTGTCAGTGGTGATGAAACTGGCACGGATCAGAGCCCTCAGAAGCTGGTGGCCGTCGCGCTCAAACGCGAGCGCACCCGAGCGGGCTTGAGCCTCTCGGAGGTCGCCCGGCGCGCCGACATCGCCAAATCCACACTCTCCCAACTCGAATCCGGCCTCGGAAACCCGAGCCTCGAAACGCTGTGGGCACTCGGCAACGCATTGGGTGTACCTTTCTCGCAACTCGTCGACTCGCAGGCACAGACCGTTCAGTTGATCCGAGCCGGAGAAGGGCCCGCGATTGCGTCGGCTAACGCGTCGTACATCGCGACACTCCTGGCGCCCAGCCCACCGAACGCACGCCGCGACCTGTACCGGATCGTCGCTGAGCCGGGCGAGCCGCGCATTTCGACTCCGCATGCCCGCGGCACCACCGAACACGTGGTGATCGGGACGGGGCGGGCCGAGGTCGGGCCGACTGCAGAACCGATCGAGCTCGGACCGGGCGACTACCTCTCTTATCCCGGCGACGAGGAACACATCTTTCGGGCACTCGAACCAGGCACGACGGCGATCATGGTTTCGGAGCACACCTGAGCCTCGATGAGTTTCGCCGATGAGTTTCGCCACTGCGGGAAGTCTGTATCTGCGAGGTGATGTGGCCAGCGCCTCGATCACCGACGGCAGTAACGACCAACAGCAGGAGGACCCATGTCCGGATCCAGCATCAGCAGCATTTTGCTCTCGAGCACCAACCCCGAACGCTTGCGCGACTGGTACGCCGAGGCGTTCGCCCCGAAAGTCGACCGTACGCCGGGCGAACCCGGCTACGACGTCCTCGACTTCAACGGTTTCTACGTGATGCTCGACAGACGCGACGACGTCGGCGAGACCAACCCGCAGCCCGGCCGCATGTTCCTCAACGTCGAGACCGACGACGCCCGGTCGATCGCACAGCGCATCGACGCACTCGGCGGAAACTGGTTCGCCCCACTCGAAGACCGCGGGGACAGTTTGTTCGCCACTGCGATCGACCCCGACGGAAACTACGTTCAGATCATCGAGTTCGGCGAGGAAGCCAGGGCCGAGATGGAATCCGGAATGACGGATTCCCAAACCACCTAGTCCGGCAACAGCTAGGAACGGAGATAGTCATGCTTGCAGGCACAAAAGCATTCAGCGGATTTTCGGTGACAGACATCGACGCTGCAAAGAAGTTCTACGGCGAAACACTCGGGTTGAAAGTGACCGACGAAGACATGGGACTCATTCGCCTACATCTTGCCGGCGGAACCGAGATCCTGGTTTATCCGAAACCGAATCACGAAGCGGCGACGTACACCATCCTCAACTTCGTCGTCGACGACATCGACACAACCGTCGATCAACTGACCGCACGTGGTGTGGAGTTTCTGAAATACGACGGATTCCCCCAGGATGCGCGAGGCATCATGCGTGACAACGGCCCCGATATCGCGTGGTTCACCGACCCCGCCGGCAATGTTCTGTCGGTAATCAAGGAGTCCTGACGCGCTTAACCGCTGAACAGCTGTGACTGCCGCTGTTCAGCGGTGTCGGTATTGGAGCGTTCCGCTGCCGCAGTTTCACGCTCGGCCGCCAATTGCTCGGCGCTTTTTGCGTCGACAACGGGCTCCGACGCACTGAGGTCGGAAAACAAGCCACTGTTCGATTCGTTCACATGCCACCCTTTTGCCTGGTCATCGTTGCCGCGCGCAGATAAACCTGCGTTAGAGATCGGTCGATGGCTACTTAAATACTGCCGCCCGTACGGCGCCGACAAGACGCCGATGACTCAGCAGTTCTTCACCCAGTGTTGCACGCCTGTGTTTTCCACGAGAAATTCGGTCCAGACGGGTTGTCATAGACCGCGCGCTGGAGCAATGTGAAAGATGAGCGTGGAGCAGGTCGGCAGCACTTTCGTCGGACACCTGGCCCCTCAATTCACCGCACAATTTTTGGAGGAATCATGTTGGGAATTGCTTTGGGCCTCGGCAGCGCCGCTGTCGGAATCGGCCTCGGACTGCTCGGCGCAGGAGCGGGAATTCTGCTGAGCGACAAGACCGTCAAAACCGCACGACGTGAACTCACCGCCTGACGAGGGCGAGCGCACCGAAAACGGCGAGCGCACTGAATACCTCGGCGTTGGAGTCAGCACTCGTGTGAACGCCGCGATGCGCCATCCCGCGCACTGGGTGTTCTCACGGGCAACGCGACGACGTGGCGTGCATACGGACGCGGTTGTTCCGACCAGCGCCCAGGATGTGCTCGACAGGTTGACAGCACTTCGAATAAGCACGTGGAGTTACGGTTTCGACCACAAGTCGATCCGTCACCTGGGTCCGATGGCGCAAGATTTTGCGGCGATTTTCGGCTTGGGATCCAACACCCGTCGGATCTCGGCCGTCGATGCGAACGGCGTATGCATGGCGAGCATCCAAGCCTTGAACCGCAAAATCGGCGCCCTCGAGACAAAAGTCAGCGCGCTCGAGAAGGACCTCGAGAAGAACATGGACATACTGCGCAAGGAGATGGGAGACACGAGAACGGATCGAAGTACGTTAGAAATCAACAACAATCACAAATTCACGGCGCTCGACGAATTCGGTGGATCAACCGGTCTGTAGTTTGTTCGGTGTGACCGCCCCCGACTCAGTCCCGGACTCAGACCCCAACGAGATTGCCGCACTGTTCGACCTTACGTCCGACGCGGTCGGAGACGAACATGTCGAACAGGTGCTTTCCGAATTCGGCCTTGGCGCAACGGAGATCACGGAGACCGCCGCGCACATCCGGGCCAGTCGGTCCGAATTTCGCCGACTGCGCCGCCGCGAGAACGAATTGGCGGTCCTCTATTCGAGTGCGCGTGAGCTCGCGCAGGTTCGCGACGTGGACACACTGCTGCAGAGACTGGTCAACCGCGCACACGACATCATGGGTACCGACGTCACGTACCTGTCCGAGTTCGATGTGGACACCAGAGATCTGAACGTTCGAAAGACAGCAGGCGCGGTCTCGCCCGAGCTACAGCATCTACAGGTTCCTGCGGGCGCCGGCTTGGTCAGCGCGATTGCCGAATCTCGTGCGGCCCAGTGGGTCCAGAACTACAGCGAGTACACACAGTCGCGTCACGACGAGGTGGTCGACGCCGCGATAGTCGCCGAGGGTCTGGTGGCGATTCTCGGCGTGCCGATGCTCTCGGACGGCCAGATCCTCGGAGTCCTGTTTGCCGCCGACCGCCGGGAACGACGATTTACCGCAGATCAGATCGCTCTGCTCTCTGCACTCGCGGATCACGCCTCGGTAGTCCTGCAAACCGCACGGGCGCTGGACCGCTCCGAGGAATCCGCCGCCGAGACCGGGCGAGCACTCGACGAGCTGCGCGAGCACGTGTCCGCGCGGGACAAATCGAACATCGTCCACCAGGATCTGATCCATGCCGTTCTCCGCGGCGGTGGCTACGCCCAGGTAGCACGAACTCTCAGCAGCGCACTCGAGCGCAGCACCGTCGTCGTCGACAATGAGCTACGCCCTCTCGTGACATCGTCGGGTGAGCAGATCACGACGGTGCCGTTGTCGCTACCTCGCGCCGTGTCCGAAGCCATCGCCCAGAGTCGCCGCAGTGGCCGATGCACGTTTGTCTCTGATAACAGCGAGACCGTGATCCAACTCGTCAGCGCCGTCACCGCCGGAGAATCATTCCTCGGGGCCATCTTGCTGAATCGATCGGACGCGCCGATCGGACCCGTTGAACTCCGGACCGTGGAACGGGCAGCTCAGGTTACAGCGATTCTCGTGTTGCAACACTCGGCGGCCGCAGCAGCGGATCGGCGCGCACGTGACGAACTGGTCGCCGACCTGTTGAGCACTGCGCCCGAGCGGAGGCGCGATCTCGAACGCCGGACCCGCAACCTCGGCATCTCCCTCGGCGAACTCGACACCGTCCTCGTGGTGTCTGTCGCTCCGGAACTCCGCACCGCAACGCTCCGCGCAATCGGGCAGAGTCTGCCGGTCGGAGCTTTGGCGTCGCAGCACGCCGGATTGATCGCGGTGGTCTCGCGCTCGGGGAACCCTGCAGCCGCGGCGACCGTCGTTCACCGCCAGATCACCGGTTCGGTAGGACCCCACGCTGTAGTCATCGCGCCGGCAACGGCGGAGCGCCCCGAAGAACTCCCGGCGCGCTTCACCTCTGCACTGCGCACCGCCCGCCTACTGTCGGCCTTGGGCAAGACCGACGGCGCGGTCACGACGGCGTCGTACCTGCCGTACACCGTTCTGTTCGGCGAGAATCCGGAATCACTCCATCAGTTCGTCGACGAAGTAATCGGCCCGGTACTCGCCTACGACCGTGACAAGGACACCGATCTCACGGCGACCCTTCGGGCTCTGGTCCGCAACGACGGGAGCCCGACCAAGGCTGCCCGCGCACTCAACTATCACCCGAACACCGTCGTTCAGCGTCTCGACCGCATCCGCACGCTCCTCGGTCACTCGTGGCGTGAAGACGAGAACTTCTTTCGAGTGTCCATGGCGGCGAGGCTCGACGAACTACGAGAAGTGGGAACCGAAGAGGGTGGAAGCGACATCAACGACAGCGACGATGGTGCATGAAACTACAATTTCGACCGATCGATGTGTTGTGAGCACGTGGTCTGGCAGGCATCAATCTCCCTACTGTGAAGCGGAGCACAGAACCACTTCAGGAGGACGACCCCCAGTGTCAACCAACAGCCGGTCTATCAACAGCCGGTCAACCAACAGCCGCATCGCCAATTTCCGGTCCTACGACGTCACCGCACGGCGCGCCGAGATCGTCCGCCAGACCGACCTTACCGAAGCAGACATCGCGGTCTACGACGCTGCCGACGGCCTCACCATCGATCAGGCCGATCGCATGGTCGAGAACGTCCTCGGCGTCATCGGCATCCCGGTCGGCGTGGCCACCAACTTCACGATCAACGGCAAGGACTACCTGATCCCCCTCGCCACCGAGGAGCCGTCGGTGGTCGCAGCTGCGAGTAACGCTGCTCGCATCGCACGCGGACTCGGGGGCTTTCACGTCTCGAGCACCCAGCCGATCATGCAAGCCCAGATTCAACTCGTCGACGTCGTGGATCCGGCAGCTGCCCGCATCCGACTCCTCGAGGCACGTGAAGAAATCATTGCACTCGCCAACGAGCAGGACCCGAAGCTGGTCAGCGTCGGCGGTGGCGTGAAGGACATTTCGGTTCGCATCGTGTCCTCGGACAAGGCCACCTACGTCGTCCTCCACCTTCACGTCGACGTACGAGATGCGATGGGCGCCAACGCAGTCAACACGATGGCGGAGGCAATCGCAGATCGAGTGGCCGAGATCGGCGGCGGGCACGTCGTTCTTCGCATTCTCACCAACAAGGCAGATCTGCGGCTGACGCGCGTTCGCGCCGTGTTCGACGCCGAGTTGATCGGCGGTGCAGAAGTAGTGGACAACCTGATCCATGCCGCACGCTTGGCAGAGCTGGATCCCTACCGCGCCGCGACACACAACAAGGGCATCATGAACGGCATCAGCGCCGTGGTGTTGGCGACCGGAAACGACACGCGCGCAGTCGAAGCCGGGTGCCACTCCCACGCAGTCAACGCCGACGGAATCTACTCCTCACTCTCGCATTTCGAGAAAAATGCCGACGGCAACATCGTCGGCACCCTCGAGCTACCCATGCCGGTCGGCCTCGTCGGCGGCGCCACCAAGGTGCACCCGGTAGCGCAGGCCGCGATCAAGATGCTCGGCGTCGAGAGTGCCGAAGAACTCGCCGGCATCATCCTGGCAGTTGGTCTCGCACAGAACCTGGCTGCTGTCCGCGTTCTCGCCAGTGAGGGTGTCCAGCGCGGACACATGGGACTACATGCCCGCAACATCGCTGCCACCGCCGGAGCCCAGAAGAGTGAGATCGACGCCGTGGTTGCACGCCTGATCGCGGACAAGAGCATTCGCGTCGAACATGCCGAGAAGGTACTCGCCGAGATCCGCGGCGGAAACTGACCACGATGACCGAAACAGCTGCAGGATCACCAGTGTGGAAGCCGGCGCCTCATCGAGTGTCGGCGACGGGCCTACCGACCGCGGTCCGGGTCTACGAAGTCGGGCCACGCGACGGACTTCAAGCCGAAACGGTAGTGATCCCGACCGAGACGAAGGCCCAGTTCATCGAACGACTGGTCGCGGCCGGTTCCCGCACCGTCGAATTGACGAGCTTCGTCTCGCCTCGATGGATCCCGCAACTTGCCGACGCGGAAGAATTGATGGGTCGGCTGCACCTGCCGGACTCGGTACGCACGGTCGTACTTGTCCCGAACCGCAAGGGTCTCGAGCGGGCCGTTGCCGCCGGAGCGAGCGAAGTTGCAGTATTCGTCAGCGCCACAGAGGAATTCGCGAAACGCAACCTCAACTCTACGGTGGACGGTGCGATCGCCGCGGCTGCCGAGGTCACTGCCGCAGCGCGAGCCCTGGAACTTCCCGTCCGCGGTTACATCTCGATGTGCTTCGGCGACCCCTGGGAAGGCGCCGTGCCCGTCGAGCGTGTCGCCGACATCGCGAAGGCCTTGATCGACTGCGGTGCCACGTCGCTCTCTCTCGGCGACACCATCGGCGTCGGCACGCCTGGCCATGTACTCGCCCTACTCGATGCGATCCGCGAACGTGGCATTCCCACATCGCAGATCGCGATGCACTTTCACGATACCTACGGCCAGGCACTGTCGAACGTCTATGCGTCGTTGACTGCGGGAGTCTCCGAATTCGACAGTTCCGCAGGCGGTCTCGGACGGTGCCCGTATGCCAAGGGCGCGACCGGAAATCTCGCCACCGAGGATTTGGTGTGGATGCTCCACGGCCTCGGGATCGACACCGGCATCGACCTGGATTCCCTTACCGACACAAGCAGTTGGATGGCCGAACAGATCGGACACCCGAGCCCGTCCCGAGTTGTCAGCGCCCTCCGCGCAGCACGCACCTGACACTCGTCACGCAAGCCCCTCATCTCGTAAGTCCCCCACCTCGCAAGCCTCTCGCCATGCATGACACTGGAGAAAACTGATGTCACCACCGCAGTCGGCAACGACGCCGACCACCACAACCGAGCCGACCGAGCAGCAGCAGACGTACCTCGAAGTCTGGGGCGACACCGTCAACGGTCGACACCTCGCGATCTCCGTCCTGGTCGGCAGTGTCGTCGGCGCTTCGACCCTTCTGGCAGCCCAAGCGCTGTTCGAACGGGTCGTCAGTGAACCGTCGTTGGCCCAGGCGTACAGCCTGCTCGTCGGCATCGCAGCCTGCCTGCTTGCCGGCGTCGTCTGCGGAATCTTCATCAAGCCGAAGCGAATAGTCGCCTTGGCGGCCGCCGACGCGGAGTCGATCGACGGCGTCATCACGATGATGAGTGAACAACGCCAGGGTCTGGGCACTCTCGCCGACATTCCGGAGCAGAGCCAACAGGAACTTCGCGAACTCGGTCTGTACGACCACTTCGCCACCGCCGAGGCCGAGCAAGCACCGGCCTCGAACGCACCGAAGGACGGTGGGCGCGCATGAGTTCGGTCCTGACCAACGAAATTCTGATTGCCGTTCTGTTCGGCATCATCGGCGCGGTCGCGTTCACGTTCATCGGATTGATTTCCGGAACGGACGAGACCGCCACCATCGCGCCACTGACGCTGCTCGTGATCCTGCTCGGCGCTCCCCCGGCCGCAGTGTTCACGTTCTTCCTCTCCGGTGCGATCGCCAAACACATGACGCACGCAGTGCCGACGATGCTGCTGGGTATTCCCGGTGACACGATGGCGATTCCGCTTTTGCCGGAGGCGCAGATGATGCGCTCACTCGGCATCCCGCACATCGCACTCCGCAAGGCGATCTCGGGAGCGGTGATCTCGGCGTTCGTCGCTGTGCCGGTTGCCGTCCTGTTCGCGACCATCCTCGCGCCGTTCGCCGACACTGTTCAGTCGATAGCACCCTGGCTGTTCCTGGTCGCCGCCATCGGTATCGCCTACGCCTCGCCGGGCCGCTGGGCCGGGGTCGTCGCTCTCGTTCCCTTCGTCATCTTGATCCTCGGCGCCCGCGCGTTGACGTCGAATTACGATGTGTCGCTCAACATCAGCTACTTCCTTGCCATCGCAGTCGGGCCGCTGATCGCGGATCTCGCACTGACTTTGGGTCCGTCGACCCGTAAGGACATGGAGCGCAGTGAACCCAAAACTGTTGCACTGGCCCCGGACATCAAGGGATGGAAGGGATACTTCCCCAATCCCCTGAAGGTCCTCGATCGCAAGCAGATCGGTTACACCGCAGCTGCTTCCACGGTATCGAGCGCAACGTTCGTCTTCAGCCCCGTCGCCATGACCGTTCTGATGGGTGAGCTGGTAGGTGCGCGGATCAAAAACGGCTATCACCGACTGACCACGATGGTCTCGGCGAAAAACGGTACGACGGAATCCACCTACATCGCGGAAACCCTCATCCCGCTCGTGGCTTTCGGCCTTCCGTTGAGCCCCCTCGCGGCAGGTCCCGCGGCACCTCTCTTCAACGCTCCGCCGGTCTTCGAGACCAACCAGGAAACCGGAGTGATCAACAATCTCTCCACGTACCTGACGCAGTGGGAGTTCCTGCTCTACGGCCTGCTGGCAGTGGTCACGGCAACGGTCATCGCATATCCGTTTGCCATGAACTACGCGTACCGCGCTGCGTCAGCGGTGGTCAAGCACATCAGTCACGAAGCTGTGATCGCGGTATTCACCGGACTCGTCGTCGTCATCAGCATCTGGGAGGGCGGCATCCTGGGCCTCCTGATCACCGTGACCGTCGGCCTGGTCGGCGGCCTTCTCGGGCGTCTGTTCAAGATTCACGGCGGTGTCCTGTTCATGGGTTACTACGTCGCCCTGTTCAGCGTTCCGGCTCTCGTCAACCTTTTCTGAATCGCTCGACACCACCAACCCGTGCGGACCTGCAAACACTGTGGGTCCGCACGGGTTACGTGACTTCTCCGAGCGTCAGCGAGACAGTTCGATTCCGGTCGAGTTTCTTCGCTTCGTACAAGGCTTCGTCGGCACAGTCGACCAGTTGCGTCAGATCTGCGTCGCCGTGGGGTGAACACGCGACACCGATGCTGACCGTCGGCCCGAGATCGCCCAACACTGCCGACGAATTCTCCGCCTGCGCGCGTCGAATCATCTCGGCCGTTGCGGTTGCACCTTCCAGATCGACACCTGTCATCAAAACGACGAACTCCTCGCCGCCCAAGCGGGCGAACAGGTGCTTGTCATCGAGGTTCCGCCTGACCTGATCGGCAAAACTCACCAACGCGGTATCGCCCGCGCGGTGACCGAGGTTGTCGTTCACCAACTTGAAGTGATCCAGATCCATCATCAGGACGCTGACCGGACGTCCGGAGCGTCGACGCGGATCGGTCGCACCCGTCACGCCGCCGCCTCGCCGCAAGAACTCGTCCCGGCGCAACGCACCAGTGAGATCGTCGTGGGTCACGGCTTGTGTCAGCGCCTCGAGCGCGCGGCGGCGCTCGAGGATCACACATGCCACCGCGATCGGCGCTACCGCCAGCAGAGACAATCCGATCTGGACCGACGCACTGACGGGCGAGAGGCCTTCGCTGGACAATCCGAGATGACCGTCGGCCGTCAGCACCAACGTCCAGGCAGTTGATACTGCTGTGAGCATCGACGTGACAAAACATTGGTGAGCAAGGCTGCAGTCACCAGCGCCGGCATGGCAAACGCGATCGCTCCGGCGCCGCCGATCACCCACTCCAAAATGATGCAGATCGTCAGTAGCGCTGTCGGAACGAGCGATCGACGCAGAAGTACGGCAACAGCTTTCGGGTCTCGATCGACACGCCGAAGCGAGGGGAACGTCAGCACCAATGGGACGATGGTCATGTAGTTGACGAACTCACTCGAGAACCAGAGCAACCAGCCGTCCCACCACCGTCCGCCGAACAGCACGCGGTTTGCGATTCCGCCGACGAGCGCTGCCATCGACGCACCGACGACAGTCATCGACACGAGATATCCGACAGACTGAATACTGGTCAGACGACGATCCTCACCGTCAACCCAGTGAAAAGCGTAGAAGCCGCTCGCGACCCCGACGATGTTGGCCGCGTTGAGCCACACCGTGGAATCCCACGCCCCGCCGGTGATCAGGTCGGCTCCGACATAGCCTGCCACGACGCAGATCCAGGTGAGCGGTGTCGCGGAGCGCGGTGACCGAAAGAGAATCCCGAGCAGCAGCGCGTTGGCCGGCCAGAAGACAGCGAGCGTGCCGGGTAGGCGACTCAGAATTCCGACCAGACACGAGACGAATACAACAACACCGATGAGCACTGCGCGGCGTGCGGCCGATGACGACAACCTTCCGACCGTACTCACCACCTACATTCGACTGACCTACTCACAATTCGACACCCACTATCGGCGATTCAGGCCCCCAGGACTCTGGGTCGCCAAAACGCCGGCCGAAATATACCGACCGGAATCGTACGCGGGGGACGTCGAAATCGAGGCGCCCCACTGCGCCTTGGCTATCGATGCAGACAAATCGGATGTTACGGCTTTAGTTGGCCAAGTGAGACTTACCGAGCGCAGCCGAAGCGGTCTGAGCAAACTCTCGGGCACTCACGCTGCCGCTACCGGCCGGCATTGCTCCGACAAGGGGAACGCCGCTGACCGAGACCAGATCCTCGCGATTACACCTCTCGGCGAGGTCCGGTTCCTGCGGCCACGAACCGATCACCAACCCGGCGCAGTCCACGCCGGATGCCCCTAGCGCTTCCACTGTCAGAGCAGTGTGATTGAGCGTGCCCAGGCCGGAGGCAACCACCAGCAGGACCGGCGCTGACAACGCCGCGGCAAGATCACGCGCGGTGAACCCGTCGGACCCCAACCGGACCAGCAAGCCGCCCGCGCCTTCGATCAGAGTCAGGTCGTGAGTGGCGTCCAGGTCGGAAGCGACCCGGACCACGTCGTCGAGCGCCAACAACCGGAGACCACTTCTACGCGCAGCAGTATCAGGCGCCAGAGGTTCGGGATACCGCGCCAACTCGACCAGCGTCACACCGCCACCGGTCAAACGGTCGACCTCGGCCAGATCACCCGCACCGTCCACGTCGACGCCGGTCTGCGCCGGTTTGAGCACAGCGACCGACTTACCCGTCTGCAGGGCGACCGAGGCCAGAGCTGCCGTCACCACTGTTTTTCCGACGTCGGTCGACGTTCCGGTCACCACGAGAATGCTCATGCGCGGGCACCTTTCAATACTTCGCGCAGTACGAGTGAGATCTGCTCCATCTCGGAAGTGGACAGCGTCGCTCGCGCAGTCAGACGCAGCCGAGACGTTCCTTCCGGCACCGACGGTGGACGGAAGCATCCGACATGCAGCCCTTGTTCCCGGCACGCCGACGCGGCATCGAACGCCCGTTGCGGATCACCGAGAACGACCGAGACGACGGCAGATTCAGGCGATGGGGCCCCGGTGACGTCGGCGAGTTCGGACGCCCGGGCCAGGACGTCGAGCGCTCGCGTCGGCTCGCGCTGGAGGACGGCGAGTGCAGCCCTGGCCGCGCCGACGGCAGCCGGTGCGAGACCGGTGTCGAAGATGAACGTTCTTGCCGCGTCGATGAGATGCGCGCGGATCTTGTTGTCGCCGAGTACAACCCCACCCTGGCTGGCGAGCGACTTCGACAATGTTGCCGTCACGACGACGTCGGATTCACCGGCCAAGCCGGACTCGTGAACGAGTCCGCGTCCACCGGCACCGCGCACACCGATGCCGTGCGCCTCGTCGACCAGCAGAATCGCGCCGTGTTCGCGGCACACCTGGTGCATCTCCCGCAGCGGCGCGAGATCTCCGTCGGCACTGAAGACCGAATCGGTGACGACCAGCGCTCGCTCTTCGGATCTGGTGCGCAACGTGTCGGCGAGAAAGTTCACGTCCGAATGCGGGGAAACGGCTACCCGAGCGCGTGACAGTCGGCAGGCATCCACGAGCGAGGCATGCGATCCCGCGTCGGAGACGATCAACGACCCGGGACCCGAGAGCGCCGTCACCGCGCCGAGATTGGCGGTGTAGCCGGAGGAGAAGACGAGCCCGGAGTCAGCCCCGACGAACTCGGCCAGTTCGACTTCGAGCAGTTCGTGTTCGGTGGTGGTTCCGGTGACCAGACGCGAACCCGTGGCGCCTGCGCCCCAACGGTGCAGAGCCGCCGTAGCGCCCTCGATCACGTCGGGGTGCCGCACCAGTCCGAGGTAGTCGTTCGACGCCAGGTCGATCAGCGGGGAGTCGACCATGCGCGGACGGAGTTCGCGACGCAGTCCAGCGGCCCTACGGTCCGCTTCGACGGCAGTGAGCCAATTCAGCGAGGTGTTCACTTTTCCGACCATACTTGAACACCGTTCAACTCAATGGTTAGGGTGCATCCGTGCTCACAACCGGACTTGATCCTCATGACATCTCCGCCATCGATGCCGATGTCCTCTGGCATCCGTACGGATCGTTTCCCGCGTCGACTCGTCCGCTGATCGTCGATTCTGCCCAGGGGGCTACCCTCACGCTCTCCGACGGCCGGCGACTCGTCGACGGGATGAGCTCGTGGTGGGCTGCCATTCACGGCTACCGCAATCCCGTGCTCGACGCCGCCGCCGCGCGGCAGCTGGGCAAGATGAGCCATGTCATGTTCGGCGGACTGACGCATGAACCTGCCGCTCGCCTCGGGCGAATGCTCGTCGACATCACACCACCTCACCTCGACAAGGTGTTCCTCTCCGATTCCGGGTCGGTGGCCGTCGAAGTCGCAGTCAAGATGTGCCTGCAGTACTGGCGGAGCCTCGGAAAGCCGTCGAAAAATCGTTTGATGACCTGGCGTGGTGGATACCACGGTGACACCTTCACCCCCATGAGCGTCTGCGATCCCGACGGCGGCATGCACTCACTCTGGACCGACGTCCTTCGCCCTCAGGTCTTCGCCCAGACTCCCCCGGCGGACTATCTCCCCGAGTACGTACAGGAGTTGGAAGCGCTGTTGGCCGAGCATCACGACGAGCTGGCCGCGGTGATCGTCGAACCGGTAGTCCAAGGCGCCGGCGGAATGCGCTTCCACGACCCCGCGTACCTGATCGACCTACGTAACCTCTGCGACAAGTACCAAGTCCTCTTGGTCTTCGACGAGATCGCCACCGGCTTCGGACGCACCGGAGAACTGTTCGCCGCCGATCACGCCGGCGTCAGCCCCGATGTCATGTGCGTCGGCAAGGCACTGACCGGCGGGTACATGAGTCTGGCGGCAACGCTGTGCACCACAGAGATAGCGGAGACCATCACCGCAGGTGAGGGCGGCGGGCTGATGCACGGCCCTACCTTCATGGGCAATCCACTCGCGTGCGCTGTCGCGGTCGCGTCGACCGAACTCCTGCTCGCGATGGACTGGCGGCGTGATGTCGCTGCCCTCGAACATGGTCTCGCTCGCGGCCTCGCCGAAGCCGTCACCATTCCCGGGGTCGTCGACGTCCGCGTCAAAGGCGGAATCGGAGTGATCGAACTCGAACAGCCGGTCGATATGCAGAGCGCGACCGATGCAGCTGTCGACGCCGGCGTCTGGCTACGACCGTTCCGAAACCTCGTCTACGCGATGCCGCCCTACCTGTGCTCGGAGGCAGAGGTGGAACAGATCACAGCCGGAATGCTTGCATCCGCCCGCAGCCAGGCAAAACGGGGATCAGCGGCGTAGGTAGTCGACAAGATTCGATCGGCTGCACCCGATAAGGTCTGATTCATGGATCAACCGCCGAGCGCGCCCTCAGCCACTCCCATCCCGGTATGGCCTGGCAGTGCGTACCCACTCGGTGCAACCTACGACGGCGCGGGGACCAATTTCTCGCTCTTCTCCGAGGTCGCCGAAGCTGTCGAACTGTGTCTGATTGCCAAGGACGGAACCGAAACCCGCATTCGGATGGACGAGGTCGACGGTTACGTCTGGCATGCGTACCTTCCGTCCGTATCCCCCGGCCAGCGATACGGCTACCGCGTGCACGGACCGTACGATCCGGCGGCGGGTCTGCGCTGCGATCCGAGCAAACTCCTGCTGGACCCGTACGGAAAAGCGTTCGACGGAGACTTCGACGGAGACCGTTCGCTGTTCTCGTACGACGTCGAGTCGGCGGGTGATCCCGATACTTCGGCTGACGACGAAACTCCTGCAGTGGAGTCGGAAGAAGCTACCGCCGATACGAGTTCGGAAGCCGAATCGGCCGAAGCTGAGCCGACTGAAGCTGTGCCGACTGAGGGTGTCTCGACTGAAGGTGTATCGACCGAGGTGGACCTCGAGGACGAAGACGAGTCCCCGACGGGCGATCAGGAGTCGGACGAGATCCTCGACCCCGAACCCTTCAACCCCGAACCCTTCAACCCAGAACCATTTGTCGACGAACCCGCCACCATTCCTTTCCCCCAACATGATTCGCTCGGCCACACGATGTCGACCGTCGTCATCAATCCGTTCTTCGACTGGGCGTCCGACCGCTCACCGAAGCGTCCGTACCATGAGACGGTCATCTACGAAGCGCACGTCAAGGGCATGACCGCGACGCACCCCGGAGTTCCGGAGGAGTTGCGCGGCACCTACGCCGGACTCGCGCATCCGGTGATCATCGAGCACCTCACCAATCTGGGTGTCACGGCGATCGAACTGATGCCGGTCCACCAGTTCATGCACGACCAGGTGCTGCTCGACCAGGGACTGCGAAACTACTGGGGTTACAACACCTTCGGCTTCCTCGCTCCGCATACCGACTACTCCTCGGCAGCAAAACCCGATGCGGCAGTCGCGGAATTCAAGGCCATGGTGCGTAGCTTCCACCAAGCGGGCATCGAAGTGATCCTCGACGTGGTCTACAACCACACCGCCGAGGGCAACCACATGGGGCCGACCATCAGCTTCCGCGGAATCGACAATGCCGCCTACTACCGCCTGGTCGACGGCGACGAAGCGCACTACATGGACTACACCGGAACGGGCAACAGCCTCAACGCCCGTCATCCGCACACCCTGCAGCTGATCATGGACTCGCTCCGGTATTGGGTCACGGAAATGCATGTCGACGGTTTCCGCTTCGACCTCGCCTCCACACTCGCGCGTGAACTGCACGACGTGGACCGACTCTCCGCCTTCTTCGATCTGGTGCAACAGGATCCGATCGTCAGTCAGGTCAAGCTGATCGCCGAACCGTGGGACGTCGGCGAGGGCGGTTACCAGGTCGGCAACTTCCCCGGCCTGTGGACCGAGTGGAACGGCAAGTACCGCGATACCGTCCGCGACTACTGGCGCGGTGAGCCGGCAACCCTGGGCGAGTTCGCTTCCCGCCTCACCGGCTCCTCTGATCTCTACGAGGCAACCGGACGACGCCCCGGCGCGAGCATCAATTTTGTCATCGCCCACGACGGTTTCACCCTGCACGACCTCGTCTCGTACAACGAGAAGCACAACGAAGCCAACGGCGAGAACAACAACGACGGCGAGTCACACAACCGATCCTGGAACTGCGGCGTCGAAGGCCCCACCGACGACCAGGAGATTCTCGAACTGCGTGGACGTCAGAGCCGGAACATTCTCGCAACGCTGATGCTCAGCCAAGGCACCCCGATGCTCGCTCACGGCGACGAGATGGGCCGAACTCAGCTGGGCAACAACAACGTCTACTGCCAGGATTCGGAACTGTCCTGGATGGATTGGACTCTCGCGGAAACCAACGCGGACCTCGTCGAGTTCACCAAGCGCGCAATTGCCTTGCGCGCCAAGAACCCGGTCTTTCGGCGTCGCCGATTCTTCGAGGGCCGACCCATTCGAAGTGGCGATCAGAGTCGCGACATCGCCTGGCTCACGCCGTCAGGGGAGGAAATGACTCCGGCCGACTGGGACAGTGGATTCGGTAAATCGCTGGCTGTCTTTCTCAACGGCGACGCGATCCCGGAACCGAACTACCGCGGCGAGCGCGTCACCGGAGATTCGTTCCTCCTCTGTTTCAACGCGCACTACGAAGATCTCGAATTCTCCACCCCCAATGCGGACTACGCGTCGGAGTGGACCGTCGTGCTCGACACCTCGGTCCCGACCGGTGAGAGCGACACCGTGATCAAAGCCGGAACAACGTTGGATGTAAAAGCGCGAGCATTGACGGTACTTCGCAGAACCGCCTGAGGGAGACGTGCACATGGCCCCGATAACCAGCACCTACCGACTGCAGTTGCGCCCAGACGCGTTCACCCTTCGTGATGCGGCCGCACTGGTGGACTACTTCGACGCGTTGGGGGTCTCGCATCTTTATCTCTCCCCCATTCTCACGGCAACGTCCGGGTCGACGCACGGCTACGACGTCACCGATCCGACAACCGTGTCCGCTGGACTCGGCGGCCGGGAGGCCTTGGTGGAGTTGTCGCACGCGGCCCGAGCACGCGGAATGGGCCTGATCGTCGATCTGGTCCCCAACCATGTCGGGGTTGCCAAACCACGCGAAAATGCCTGGTGGTGGGACGTTCTCACGCACGGCCAGGGGTCGGAGTACGCAGCTTTCTTCGACATCGACTGGGCCGAGGACAACGGCGCCGACGGAAAACTCTCGCTCCCGGTACTGGGCAGCCAGGACGATCTAGAAGAGCTGACTGTCGAAAAAGTTGGCGAGGAAACACTTCTCGCGTTCTACGAGCACCGCTTCCCCGTCGCGGCCGGTACCGAATTCGGATCCCCACAGGAGGTCCACGCCAGGCAGTCGTACCGACTCGTACCGTGGAACGCCGGAATCATCAACTACCGACGGTTCTTTGCCGTCAACGAACTCGCCGCCCTGCGCCAGGACGATCCTCGAGTCTTCGAACTCTGCCATCGGGAACTGAAGTCGTGGGTCGACGAAGGACTGATCGACGGCGTTCGCATCGATCACCCGGATGGACTCGCCGATCCGGCAGAGTATCTGGCGCGCCTGCGGGAACTGATCGGACCGAAGCAGTGGCTCGTGATCGAGAAGATCCTCGGCCACACGGAACCACTCGATCCGCTGCTCCCGATCGACGGCACCACCGGATACGACGCCCTCAATCAACTGGGCGGCGTCTTCGTCGATCCCGCCGCCGAACACGAATTGACCGAACTGTCTGCAGATTTGACCGGTGACGACGGGGACAGCTCGTGGTTGCATCACACCGAGCGTCAGTTCAAACGCGACACCGGGCGCGGTGACCTAGCACCCGAGGTTCGCCGGCTCGTGCGCGCAATCCAACGCGAAACCGGAAGTCGTTGCAGTGAGACCGAACTGAACGACGCAGTTGTCGTCGCGATCGCCCGGATGCCGGTGTATCGATCCGACTACAGTCCCCTTGCCGGTTTGGCCGCACGCATCGTCGGAGACATGCACGAGTTGGCCCCTGGACATGAAGCAGTGTTCAACGTGTTGGCGCAAGCGCTGGTCAACGGCGGCGAAGCAGCGGTTCGCTTCCAGCAGGTGTGTGGCGCCGTCATGGCCAAGTCCGTCGAAGATCGACTCTTCTATCGGACAGCACGCCTGGTCTCACGTCAGGAAGTCGGCGGCAACCCGGCATCGCTTGCTGTCTCCGTCGCCGAATTCCATCTCCACAACGCGGACCGAGCGAAGCAGTGGCCGCGCGCGATGACGAGTCTGTCCACTCACGACACCAAACGCGGCGAGGACGTGCGGGCGCGGATCGGTGTTCTGTCCCAGGTGCCGACCCTGTGGTCCCGGCTGATTCGCGACTGGGAAGATGTCTGCCCCAGCCCTGATCCGCTGACTGGATTGTTCCTGTGGCAGAACATCATCGGCGTGTGGCCGGTCGACGGTCGCTCGGCGGCCTCGGTTCCCGAGCTGCGCGAGCGTATACACGCCTATGCAGAGAAGGCTGTTCGCGAATCCGGCGCAAAGACTTCCTGGAACGATCCGGACGTCGGCTTCGAATCGGATGTGCACAGGTGGATCGACGAGGTGATCGACGGTTCGGTCGGTGATTCGGTCAGCGAGTTCGTCGGCCGGATCGCTCGTCACGGCTGGTCGGACTCACTGGGCCAAAAGCTACTCCAACTCCTCGGACCGGGCGTTCCCGACGTCTACCAGGGCACTGAGCTGTGGGAGGACTCGTTGGTCGATCCGGACAACCGGCGCCTTGTCGACTACCGAGCGAGGCGATCACTGCTCGAAGCCGACGCCGCGCCGATCGACGCGACCGGAACCGCAAAACTGCACCTCGTTCGCGCGGCTCTGACTCTGCGGCGGGAGAATCCCTCGTGGTTCGACCGCGGTGAGTACCGGCCGATCTTGGCTTCGGGTTCCGCGTCCGGTCATCTGGTCGGATTCTCGCGCGGCCCCGTCGGCGAATCGGCCAGGGTCGTTGCTCTGGCGACCCGGCATTCACTCGGGCTCTCGGCGCACGGTTGGCGAGATACTCGGATCGACCTTCCCGATGGCGACTGGATCGACACACTGAGCAGACAGCCCGTTTTGTCCGCGGATGCGCGCGACATCTTCGCCGCCGGGCCCTGTGCCCTGTTGACCAGAGTGTGCTGAGCGATTTCCGCTGACTGGGCATTCCCGCCCGAAAAGAACTTCGTCGCGCTAACTTCCGAAGAGCAGATTGTCACCACTATTCGGAGGTTCGAGCATGACTGCCAGTCGATTCACCGGGAAAGTTGCCTTCATCACCAGAGCAGCCCGCGGTCAGGGGCGAGCCGAGGCTGACCGGTTGGCAGAAGAGGGCGCAGACATCATCGCGGTCGACGCGTGTGTTCAATTCGAATCCACGTCTTACGCCGGCGCCACCGAAGACGACCTGGCCGAGACAGTCGAACTGGTCAAGGCTCTCGACCGTCGAATTGTCGCCACCAAGACCGACGCCCGCGACTTCTCTGCGCTGTCCGCGGCGCTCGATGCCGGCATCGACGAACTGGGGCGCCTCGACGTCGTCGTCGCGAACGCTGGAATCTGCCCCGCCAACATGTCCTGGGAAATCACGCCCGAGCAGTGGCAGGCCTGCGCGGGCTCCCCTTCCTCGGCCACTACGTCGCGAGCAAACACGGCATCACCGGCCTGGCGAAGACCATGGCCTCGAAATTGGGGCAGTACAACATTCGGGTCAACACCATTCACCCGCACGGCGTGGAAACCGGCATGCAAATGACCGACATGAAGCCACTCATCGACGCAAATGCCCACACGCTCGGCCCGATCTTCTTGCAGACCTTGCCCGATCCCGTCAGCCAGCCCGAAGACAGTGCAGCCGCCGTAGCGTTCCTCGGTTCCGACGAAGCCCACCACATCACGGGGATCGCGATGCCACTGGATCTGGGAACGCTGATCCGCTGATCGAATCGTCTCGAGTTTTTCCCGTTCTCGGGGAATATCGCCTCCCCGAGGACGGTTGCGCGACACATGACCAAAACTGTTGTAGCGCAGACATACGGAACGCCCGAGGTCCTGAAGCTGGTTGACGTGGAGCTACCGTCGCCGACATCAGGAGAAGTCCTGGTCGATGTCAAAGCGGTCGGCGTGAACCCCTTCGACTTCAAGCTCTACAGCGGCGCTTTCGGCACCGATCCCGAGAAACTTCCGATCCGCCTCGGCGGCGAGGCAGCGGGCGTCGTCGCGGCCGTCGGTGACGGCGTCACCGCCGTAGCCGTCGGCGACGAGGTGATCGTCAGCCCTGGCAACGGTCTTTACGCCGAACAGGTAGTCGTGCCGGTCTCCTCGATCACCGCGAAGCCCACCGGCATCAGCTGGGAACAGGCAGCCGGCCTCCTTCTTGTCGGCGGAACGGCAGTCGACGCCCTCGACACCATTCGAGTCGGCTCCGGGGACACCGTCCTCATCCACGGCGCGTCCGGCGGTGTCGGCGCGATTGCCGTCCAGCTGGCAGTTGCACGTGGAGCCACCGTGATCGGCACCGCGGGAGCCTCCAATCAGGACTACGTGCGTTCACTCGGCGCGACGCCAGCGCTCTACGGCGAAGGACTCGAAACGCGTGTTCGCGAACTCGCCCCGAACGGCGTCGATGCGGCATTCGACACCGCCGGAACGGACGAAGCCGTCGATGCATCTCTGGCCTTGGTCACCGACAAGAGTCGCATCGTCACCATCGTCGCGTTCGGGCGAGCTCAGACCGACGGCTTCGCGTCCGTCGGCGGCGGTAATCCGGCAAGCGCCGAAGCTCGGTTGAAGGCACGATCCGAGCTTGTCGAACAAGCCGGTTCCGGACACCTCACCGTGAAGATCGCCAAGACCTTCCCGCTCGCGGACGTGGCTCTCGCTCACACCGAGTTGCAGAGTTCGCACCCCGCCGGAAAGTTCATCCTGGTTCCGTGACCATCAGGACTGTCTTGCCTAGGCCTTAGTGGCGAGTGGAACCAACAGAGTGGTGCCGAACGCGACGAGCACCGGTTCGCCTTCGCGTTCGGCATGTACCTCGGCAGTGACGAACACCTGCTTGCGCCCAGCCTTGACCGAGCGCGCTGTGGCGACAAATGCGGTTCCGACGCCCGGGCTCACAAAATTGACCGTGCAGTTGGATGCCGCCACCACACCAACCTGTGTGAAGGCAGCAAATCCGCACGCGGTGTCGACGAGTCCAGCCACGAGTGCAGCGTGCAGGTGTCCCGCGTACTGGCCCAGATCCTCACGCCACTCGAGCCGCAGACGCACGTGGCCCGGTGCGGCTTCCGTCACTTCGAATCCGGCCCAACGGTTGAAGGCCGCCGACGCGTTGACCGCACGCAACCGCTCGAGCATTTCAGAATCTTCCATATAGACCAGTCTACATAGATTGTGGTGGATCCCTGGGGTGTTTAAGCTCCAACTCGTGGCAACTCCCCCGAAACACCGCGAAGCGCTCGTTCGAGCAGCGGCCGATCTTTTTCGCCGCCAGGGGTATGCGGCAACGGGACTCAACGAGATCCTCAAGTCGAGTGGAGCCCCGAAAGGTTCGCTCTACCACTACTTCCCCGGCGGTAAAGAGCAGATCGGCACGGAGGTCGTTCGCGTCGGCGGGCAGTTGGTCGCAGACACTCTGGCAGAACTCGCCGACAGCCAACCGGACGCCGGGTCGCTAGTACGCGAGTACGCGCGGTTGCTGGTCGGGTGGGTGAGCGAATCCGAATTCCACGAAGGCTCACCGATCACGACGGTACTGTTGGAGCTTGCCCCCGATTCGGAGAGCGTCACCGCCGCCGGGAAGGCGGTCTACCGACAGTGGTCATCGCTACTCAGCGACTCACTGATCGGGTCCGGTGTCGCGCGCACTCGAGCGGAGCGCCTTGCCGTCCTGGCAGTGTCGGCACTCGAGGGTTCACTGGTTCGGGCTCGCGTCGAACAATCAGGTCAGCCGATTCTCGATTCCCTCGGCGAGGTCGCCGACGTATTCGATGCAGCCATCGCCGCGGCGGACGCGCCCTGAGCGAACGGCACTCTCGGTCTCATGAAGGCGCCGAAAGGTACGTTCGCTCGGAATCGGAGGGTGGGTCAGCCGGCTTCTGGGCCCCACCCCGAGCCCCACCCCGGGCCGCGCCGATACCAGCGATGACGACGCAAGCGATACCGGCCACAGCCAGAAGGCTCGGGACCTGTTGCAGCACAACCAAACCGATGAGCTGAGCGAACGCAGGCTCGAGACTCATCAGCGTGCCGAACGCCGCCATGGAGAGCCTGCGCAACGAGACCATCTCCAAGACGAAGGGGACGACGGGCAGCAAAATCGCGAGCCCGAGTCCTACGAGAATCAGGTGCGGGGTCAGTCGCCCAATGGCCGAGTGCCCCACGGCAATTGTCGCTGCCAATCCGGCAACCGCCATCGACACCGCCAGCCCGTTGATACCGGCAACCTCGTCGCCGACACGCTGGGTGAGCAGTATGTACATCGCCCAGCAGAGGGCGGCACCGAGTGCGCACGCCACGCCGACCAGGTCGACCGTTCCCGCCCACGGCTCGGTCAGAAGCACTACTCCGGCGCCGGCCAGAACCGGCCACAGAATACGGCCACGCCCCCGCAGCAATGCAACTGTCAGCGGACCCAAGAACTCCAACGCGCTTGCCGTTCCCAGCGGAAGACGCTCCACGGCCGCCATGAACAGGAGCGTCATCCCGGCGGTGACCACACCGAGAACCACGCAGGCCAGAAACGCCTTGCGGGTGAACGCGGACGGCCGAGGCCTGACGATGATCAGAAGAATGATGCCCGCCCAGGCGAGACGCACCCACGCCGCCCCATCCGCGCCGAGCTGATCGATCAGACCCACTGACACAGCGAGCCCGAGCTGCACGCACAACATCGCCAGAACAGCCAGGCCGACGCCGGCTCGCGCTCTCGTATCCATATCTGAATTGAACGGGACACCAACGTTCGCGTCCACGCGATTTTGACCCACATAATGTTCATGATTAGTGAATGATTGAGGGATGGAAACCCGTCGACTCCATCTCCTCCTCGAACTCTCGCGTCTGGGTTCGATGCGCGCCGTCGCCGAAGCTCACAACCTCACGACGTCGACGGTGTCCCAACAGCTCGCGGCCTTGACTGCGGAAACCGGCACTGCGTTGATCGAGCCGGAAGGCCGACGCGTTCGCCTCACGCCTGCCGGGCAACGACTTGCCGATCATGCCGTCACTATCCTGGCGGCTCTCGACGCCGCTCGCCTGGACCTCGATCCGGACGCAGAACCGGTGGGAACTCTGCGAGTCGGCGGATTCGCGACTGCCATCAGAACCGCGATGCTCCCCATCGCACAAAGCCTGCAGCGCAGTCATCCGCAGGTGGACGTGGTGATCTGCGAATACGAACCAGTCGAGGCATTTGCACTCCTCGAGCGCGACGACCTCGACCTCGCACTGACCTACGACTACAACCTCGCTCCCGCGTCGCCAAGCCCTCTACTCGAAGCAATTCCGCTCTGGTCGACGCCGTGGGGACTGTGCGTTCCCGACAACGCCAGGACTCCCGACGAGTCCGCGAGATCCGGGATCGATCTCCGCGCCTTCGCAGACACGCCATGGATAGTGAACTCACGAAACACCGCAGACGAGCGCGCCGTGCGAACACTCGCATCGCTGGCCGGATTCACCCCTCGGATCACTCACCAGATCGACAGTCTCGACTTGGTCGAACTCTTGATCCTCAGCGGCTACGGCGTCGGGCTGATGCCTCTCGAACGCAAGACTCGCGAAGGCGTGCGCGTCGAACCACTCATCGATCCGCCCGTCATCCTCACTGCCTATGCGGTGACCCGTCGTGGCAGAACATCGTGGCCGCCACTTCGTCTCGTACTGGACCAGCTCATGACGTACCGGTAACTCAAATCCGATCGGCGTCGCCGTCGCGGCGCTGCTGCTTGGCGATTCGCCGCTGCTCCTCCGCTCGCTCGCGGCACTGACGCAGGAAGGCTTCGTCCGCCGCGGGATCCTGGGCAACCGCGCGTCCCGGACGCTCGTATTCGCCGTAACTGGTTGGGCCGACGTACCCACGAGGTGCGTTCTGCCCGCGGCCGACCACCAGCCACAGCACCGACCCCAACGTGGGAAGGAAGATGATGATCAGAATCCAGACGACCTTGGGTAGGTACTGGATATAGGCGTCGTCTCTCGTGATGGCGTCGACGATGCAAAAGATCCAGAGCAGCATCGTAATGAGGCCGAACAAGGCATAGGGCACGCTGGCGATTCCTCCCGAGTATAAAAACCCTCGCCATGCTAACTAAAACAGACCGATTAGTACATTAGATTGTGACGAATGTTGAACTCGAGCCACGTTCGATACGCGTCGACGTCCCAACCACTGACTCGACGCAATTGCTGGTGAAGCTGAGGCGAGACGAAGGCGGCAAGGATTCCGGCGGCCTTCTCGAGCGAAATCTCCGGCCTCAGCAAACCGTGCTCTGACAGGCCCTCCGCGATCGACATCGCATTGACTGCCGATTGTTCGGCCGACTCCTCGGACAGACGGCGCATATCGGAATCGGCGCCGGAGGATTCCACCGTGACCATCATGAGCGCGCCGGCACGTTCAAGCAGTCCGATGCCCTGTGCCACGATCTGGGAGACGATCCGCCGTACGTCGTCCGGGTCCGAGGCCGAACTCGGCGCGCCGAGAGGAACCGGTTCAGCGTCGAGGGCCGCGGCGAGTGCCGCTTCGAAGATCTCGAGCTTTCCGCCGGGGAACGCTGTGAACACCGTCCGATTGGCCACGCCAGCAGCGTCGGCAATCTGTTTGACAGTGGCGCTGACGTACCCGTCTCGCACGAACAGAGCCTGCGCCGCATCACGAATGAGTTCTCGGGTTCGCTGCGCCGAGGCCTCGCGCACGCGGGAGTGATACTGGCGTTTGCCCTCCATTGCGCACACTCTAGCCGCATTCGATGCAACAGCCATGCATGGAAAGAACGGCGCAGATCAGGGGCCTTTCCCGGGGTGGTCGATCCAACCGTCACTACCGGGAAACACGAGCGCCTCGTGCCCGTTGTCGTACCTCACCAGATACGGCGGTCCCCCGTCATCGCCGTGAACTTCGAGGACCTCGGCGGTCACCTCGGTCTGACCGACCACTCGCCCCTGAACA
Source organism: Rhodococcus sp. IEGM 1409 (assembly GCF_030056735.1). GTDB lineage: Bacteria > Actinomycetota > Actinomycetes > Mycobacteriales > Mycobacteriaceae > Rhodococcus_F. The sequence goes on along the minus strand of NZ_JASHKN010000003.1, from coordinate 527,354 downwards.
TGAAGGCGGTCACCTACTTCGGCACGCATCACTCCTCCTAGCCGCCCGCCCAGCGCAGGCACAGAACACCACTGTCGTTGTTCCCGCGAAACCGGCAAGGAAACCAACAGCGTCATCGAGATCGTGAGTGAAGACTCAATCGCCCGACCTGACAATGTCTGTCCGGCACCGTGGTCGCACTTCAACAAACGATGGTCATTCCGTTGTACCCAACAGCTGCAGATGCCGAAGGTCTCCGGGTACGGCTTCGAGCTGGAAGTGATGGCAGCCGGACTGTGCATGATTCCAGCAAGACTCGCGATGGTCTTCTTCGCTCCCGTGTCAGCGAACATCACCAAACGATTCGGCGCCAAGACCACCTTGATCGTCCGCGGCACGGTGCTCACGCTCGCCTACATCGCGCGCGTGTTCCTGACCGGCTCGATCGCACTGATCATCATCAGCGCGGCGGTGGTCAGCGTCGGAACTTCGATCGCCTACTCCGCGATGCCGATGTTGATCATTCGCTCGGTTCCGATCACTGAAACCGCGTCGGCAAACGGGCTCAACTCGCTCCTTCGCTCGGTCGGTACCTCGATTTCCAGCGCAGTGGTGGCCGCTATGCTCACCTCGATGGTTATCCCGTCCGGACCCGGCGAGGGGCCTTCCGTCGATCGACGCTTTCAAGAACATCTTCCGGCTCGCCGCCCTGGCGGCAGTTGCTGAACTGCAGCGAAAACTCTGTTCGCAGAACGCGGATACGCATCGACGAAGATCAAGGATGTCGCTGCAGTGGCCGGCTACTCCCCTGCCCTGGTCATGAAGATATGTGGCAGCAAAGCTCGGTTGCATTCGGCAGCGATCCCATCGACACCTCCGGTGACATCGGCTACCAACTGGTCGAGAAACTCGTCGGCCGCAGGGAAGCCGCCGAAACTGACCCGTGGGCAATGCTCGCAATACTCGTGCACGAAGCCCCAGACCCGGACGCCGCCCGGGCCGAGATCGAAAAACAGTCCCGGTCCCCCAGCAAGAATCGGACATCAGTGGCACGGTGGAGGGATGACTACCTACCGATACCTCGACGCTGATCGAAATCTTCTCGAAGAGAAGGATTTCGAAACCGAGCAGGACGCACAGGAATACCGGCTCTCGGTCCTCGGTGCCGAACACATCGAGCCCGCCGACGAATGATCCCGTCGATTCCCCGATCGGTCAGGAAGACTTCGCCGCAGTGGTGAGTTCGGCGATCAAGGCTTGGACACGTCGCTCGATTTCGTCGCGGATCGGGCGAACCGCATTGAGACCCTGGCCTGCCGGATCGTCGAGAACCCAGTCTCGGTAGCTCTTGCCGGGAAAAATCGGGCACGTATCTCCGCATCCCATCGTGATGACGACGTCCGAATCCTGGACAGCGTCGACGGTGAGAATCTTCGGAGACTGAGCGGAGATGTCGATACCGAGCTCTGCCATCGCGTCGACCGCTGCGGAATTGACGGTCTCGGCGGGTGCGGATCCAGCGGAGCGAACCTCGATGGTCTCACCCGCGAGATGACTCAGGAATCCGGCGGCCATTTGCGATCGGCCGGCATTGTGGACGCAGACGAACAACACCGATGGTTTGCTCATGACCTCGCTCTTTCTCGACCGGGTGAAACCTCTTTGACTGCAAAGCGTTTGCGTAGAGCAAGGGAGACGTACACCAGACCGACGAGCACCGGCACCTCGATCAGCGGGCCGACGACACCGGCAAGCGCTTGCCCCGAGGTGGCGCCGTAGGTGGCGATGGCTACGGCGATCGCGAGTTCGAAGTTGTTGCCCGCGGCGGTGAACGCCAGGGTCGTGGTGCGTTCGTAGCCCAATCCGATTGCGGCGCCGAGGATGTACCCACCGCCCCACATGAGTGCGAAGTACGCCAGCAGCGGCAACGCGATCCGGACGACATCCCATAGCTGGGAGGTGATCTGTTCGCCCTGCATCGAGAAGAGCACGACGATGGTGAACAGCAGACCGTAGAGCGCCCACGGGCTGATCTTGGGGATGAACTTGTTGTCGTACCAGTCGCGGCCTTTGGCGCGTTCGCCGAAGAAGCGGGACAGGAAACCTGCCAGCAGCGGGATACCGAGGAAGATCAGGACCGATTTCGCAATCTGCCAGGGCGAGGTGTCGATGGCGGTCTGTTCGAGGCCGAGCCACCCGGGCAGGACCGAGAGGTAGAACCAACCGAGCACGGCGAACATGATCACCTGGAACACCGAGTTGATGGCGACCAGCACCGCGGCGGCTTCGCGGTCTCCGCAGGCCAGGTCATTCCAGATGATCACCATCGCGATGCAGCGAGCGAGACCGACGATGATCAAACCGGTTCGGTATTCCGGGAGGTCAGGCAAGAACAGCCAAGCGAGGGCGAACATCAGCGCCGGGCCGAGAATCCAGTTCAGGAACAGGGAGCCGGCGAGGAGTTTCTTGTCTCCGGTGACTGTGTCGAGGCGGTCGTAGCGGACCTTCGCTAGGACCGGGTACATCATGATCAGCAGGCCGAGGGCGATCGGTAATGAGATGCCGTCGATCTGCACCTTGTCCAGGGCAGTGTTCACACCGGGGATCCAGCGTCCAACCAGCAGGCCGACGACCATGGCCACGCCGATCCAGACCGCCAGATAGCGGTCGAGGGTGGAGAGTTTTCCGACGACTGCGGGGTGTTCGGTGGTGGCAGCGGTGTTGCTCATGCGGTGACCTCTGCGCACGCGTCCGCGACACTCACGCTCGTACCTTCAACCAGTAGAACGGCGGAAAGCTGTTGCAGCGCAGCCGGAATAACCCAGTAGTACACCCAGGTCCCGCGACGTTCACAGTCGAGCAGTCTGGCCTGTCGCAGCACCTTGAGATGATGCGAGATCGTCGGCTGAGACAGGTCGAACGTATCCGAGATGTCGCAGACGCAGGCCTCCCCGCCCTCGTGACTTGCCACCAAGCTGAGCAGGCGGAGGCGAACCGGATCGCCGAGGGCCTTGAACATCCGAGACAGGTCGCCGGCCCAATCCTCGGTCAACGGTTCACGTACGAGCGGGGTGCAGCAAGCTTCGGATTCCGAAGGGCCCTGATTCGACATTCTTCAATATTGACAGAATTCGAATCAAGGCGCAATCGAGCGGCACGCGGCCACCTGATCCAGGTCTCTCAATCGGAGACGGTCACCGCACGTCGTTCGAGCAGAACGGTGTCACGCCAGACACCGTCGAGCTGGGCAATCTTCTCGCGGAGACCGACAGTTCTGAACCCGGCCGAATGATGCAGTGAGATGGAGGCGCGATTCTCGGGAAATATCGACGTCTGCAGTGTCCAGAGGTCGTCGACATCGGCGGCCATGACTTGCTTGCGCAACAACGCTTTTCCGACACCCCGACCACGCATTCCGTCCGCGACGTGCACGGAGTTTTCCGCCACCCCGCGATAGCAGTCACGCTCGGAAACCGGACTCAACGCAGCCCAACCGACGACAACACCCTCGATAGTCGCCACCCACCGATGCTGCGACAGCCACCGCTCCTGGAGATGCTCACGCGCGGGAACCTCGGTGGCAAAGGTGGCGTTTCGAGTGTCGATGCCCTCGCCGTAAATCCGTAGAACCGCATCCCAGTCGTCGTCGGCCATCGCCCGGACAGTGACATCGTCCGGCAGATCACTCGGGCAGCACGGGCGCGGCGCAAGCACCCCCATCACCACGTCCGCCGCCTGCGGCAGAGCGACGCAGCACGTCGGATTCATCGCGACGACCGTGCTTGTCCCTTCCTTACGCATGGTCACAAAACCCACATCGGAGAGCTTGCGCAGGTGATGTGACACCGTCGGCTGCCCGATCCCCAACGACCCTGCCAGCGCACCGACGGTAATTCCGCCGAACGCGCTCGCCACCCGGTGAAGCAGTCGAACACGCATCGGTTCGGCAAGGCAGGCGAACCACTGCGCGTAGGTATCGGCATCACCCTGCGCGAGCACGGAAGAAACAACCCGATCCTGGTCCGAATCACCGACGCGCACCGTCGGAGTCTGCAGCGATGTCATCTCTCCACTATATCGACAGCTGTCGATGGTTGCTTACATTGATGGTTGTCGATACAGTTCGACTGTAGATCGATAAGTGTCGATGAAAGGAACGGACAATGAACCCCCTACCCGTCGTCGTGATCGGGGCCGGCCCGATCGGCCTGGCGGCCGCAGCAGAACTGCGCGAACGTGGACTCACCCCGCTCGTACTCGAGCGCGGAGCCGCAGCCGGTACTGCGATTTCCGAGTGGAATCACGTTCGACTGTTCTCCCGGTGGTCCGAACTCGTCTCCCCCGCCGCGAGGCGACTCCTCGAACAGAATGGATGGAGCTCTCCCGACGCTGAGAGGTACCCGACCGGCCGGCAATGGCGCGACCTCTACCTCGGGCCACTCGCCTCAGCACTCGGCGACGCCGTCCAGTTCGACACCGAAGTGATCGGCGTAGCCCGGCGCGGGCGTGACCGTGTCGTCGACGCCGGTCGCGATACCGAACCCCTCTCGATTCACCTTCGCCGCCGTGACGGAACCGAGGACCGCGTCTTCGCCCAGGCGGTTGTCGACGCATCCGGCACCTGGGGCACTCCCAACCCGCTCGGCGGTGAAGGACTACCCGCCCTCGGCGAAAGCGCTGCTGAATCTGCGATCAGGTACCGGGTTCCGGATCTCGACGATCCGGCGGTACGCGGACAGTTCGCCGGAAAACACACGGTCGTCGCAGGGAGCGGCCACTCTGCGCTGACGGCGATCGTTGCACTGTCGGGGTTGGCGGAGCAGGCACCGAGCACACGCATCACCTGGGCGGTCCGCCGAGGAAACGTCGGCTCAGCGTTCGGCGGCGGCGACGCTGACGAACTGCCCGCTCGCGGCGCCCTGGGCCTACGCGCGAAGAAGGCCGTCGATGACGGATTGCTGAGAGTGGTCACCGGTTTCCGCACAGCTGAGGTGTCGACAACCCCCTCGGGACAACTCTTACTTGCCTCCGATGCCGGTGAGCGCATCGAGAACGTGGACAACGTCGTCACGCTGACCGGGTTCCGCCCGGATCTGTCCTGGCTTTCGGAAATCCGACTCGGCCTCGACCCGGTGTTGCAGGCACCGGTGGAGCTGGCTCCGCTGATCGACCCGAACGTCCACTCGTGCGGCACGGTGTATCCACATGGCGCAAAAGAGCTTCGCCATCCGGAGCCAGGCGTGTACCTGACAGGAATGAAAAGCTACGGCCGCGCGCCCACCTTCCTGGCGATGACCGGCTACGAGCAGGTTCGCAGCATCGCCGCCGAACTCGCCGGTGACCACGACGCCGCAGCCCGGGTCGAGTTGATCCTTCCGGAGACCGGAGTCTGCGGCGGTGCAGGTGTTTTCGACGAAGCTGACACGGACGAAGGTGACACCGGGGAAGCCGAGGGCGGATGCTGCAGCGCCCCCGCTCCGAAACTGATCACGCTGTCCGCTCCGTCTGGCAACATCTGCGGATAGAAACAGCCCATGACGACGGATCCACCCAGCTGGGCTGCCACATCCGACCGAACAAGGCATGCTGATCGTGTGCATACTTTCGAGGTCTGGGCGCCCACACCGGAATCGGTCCGAGTCGAAGTCAACGGCATCACTCACGACATGGACCGCACGGACGACGGATGGTGGCGAGCCGACATCGACTGCGACGACCAGGCTCGTTACGGATTTGTCGTCGACGGCGACATCCTTCCGGATCCGCGGTCGCCACGCCAGCCCGAAGGCGTGCATCTTCTCTCCCAACTGCACCAACTGCACGAGGCGTCCTGGACCGACTCTCAGTGGACCGGACGGCAACTCCCAGGATCGTCCGTCTACGAACTGCACATCGGAACATTCACCACCGAAGGAACTTTCGACGCCGCGATCGAACGTCTCGATCACCTGGTGGACCTCGGCGTCGGGTTCGTGGAGATCATGCCGGTCAACGGCTTCAACGGAACTCACAACTGGGGCTACGACGGTGTGCTCTGGTACACGGTCCACGAGATCTACGGTGGTCCGGACGGATTGCAGCGGTTGGTGAATGCGGCCCACGAACGCGGGCTCGGCGTGATCTTGGACGTGGTCTACAACCATCTGGGCCCGTCGGGCAACTATCTCGAACGGTTCGGTCCCTACATCGCCGACGGCGCGAACACGTGGGGCCGAACGATCAACATCGGTGGTCCTGCGTCGGGCGAGGTTCGCGAGTACATCATCGGCAATGCCTTGCGATGGATGCGCGACTTCCACATCGACGGCCTACGTCTCGATGCCGTCCATGCATTGGTCGACCACACCGGAACGCACATCCTCGAGGAACTCGCGGTCCGAACGGAAACACTGTCGGCCCATCTGGGTCGACCGCTCACGTTGATTGCCGAAAGCGACCTCAACGACGCCACTCTCATCACGCCACGCGCGGCGGGCGGATTCGGTTTGGACGCGCAGTGGGACGACGACATCCACCACACCATTCACACGGCGGTCTCGGGCGAACGCCAGGGTTACTACGCCGACTTCGGATCCTTGGAATCCCTGGCAAATACATTGCGCCGCGGTTTCTTCCACGCCGGAACGTATTCTTCATTTCGAGGGCGGGTCCACGGACGTCCGATCGACATCACGCATCAGCCGGCCAGCTCCCTGATCGCATACACGTGCACCCACGATCAGATCGGCAACCGCGCGATCGGTGACCGCCCGAGCGCCTATCTGACGCCAGGACAATTGGTGATCAAGGCGGCACTGGTCCTGCTCTCGCCGTACACGCCGATGCTGTTCATGGGCGAAGAATGGGGAGCCACTACCCCGTTCCAGTTCTTCACCTCGCATCCGGAACCGGAACTCGGGGAGGCCACCGCCAAAGGCCGCAAGGCGGAGTTCGCAGCTCACGGCTGGAACAGCGACGACATTCCGGATCCACAAGACCCCCAGACATTTCTGCGGTCGAAGCTGGACTGGAGCGAGCGAACCGACGAGACGCACGCGCGCGTCCTCGCGTGCTATCGCGATCTACTGGCCCTGCGTAAGAAGCGAATCGAGATCACCGACCCTTGGCTTGGGTACCTGAACGTCGACTACGACGAGGACAAACAGTGGATTACCCTACGCCGCGGCGCTTTACAGATCGTGTGCAATCTGGGAACGGACGCGGCCTCGGTCCCGGCCGGCGGAACCCCCATCCTCTGGTGGGATCCGCCGACACAGGACGAGACCGCGTCCGCAACCGTCGTGCCTGGGCACTCGTTCGTCGTACTCGAAAGCTGACTAACCCTCGAGATTCTGGTATTAACGCTTCGCGTTCTCTGGTGTACTCCGCAGCATCCGCAAAACCAATGCGGCACTGACGAACAGAACCAGAGCAGTCGCCCCGGCAGCAACGTGCATACCGTCGACGAACGCCGACTTCGCGGAATCGGCAAGTACCGAACCGAGCTCACCCGGTAGGTACGTCGCTTCCTGCAGCGCACCGCCGAGGGTGCCCTGCGCAGCGTGCGCCTGATCTGCTTCGAGCATGGACGTGTCGATTCCCTTACGGAAGATCGCCATCACCACACTGCCCAGGATTGCCACACCGAGCGCGATGCCGAGTTCGTACGCAGTCTCCGACACCGCAGACGCAGCACCGGCACGCTCGGGTTCCACCGAACTGACCACAAGATCCGAGGTCAACGTCAACGCAACACCGACACCAGCACCAGCCAGACCGAAGCCGATCACGAACATCAACGGCCCGCTGTCCACCCCGAGGGCGAGCAGCATCGCAGCGCCGATACCGGCAACGGCGAGGCCTGCGCTGAGCACGTGAGACACCGACCACCGGCGAATCAACCAGGCCGCCGCAACCGCGGTGAATGCGCTGAGCAACATACCCGGGAGCATCAGCAAGCCGGCGTCGAGCGCCGAGTTACCCAGCACCAACTGCAGGTACTGCGAACCGAAGAACAGGACACCTGCCAGCGCGAAGATCGAGAGCAGGTTGGTGATGACGGCGGTGGAGAACGATGCGTTGGCAAACAGTTTCAGATCCAACATCGGATCCTTCAGCAACCGCTGACGACGCACGAACGCGTAGCCGGCCGCGAGACCCACAAGGCCGATCACCAGCAACGTGATGCTGACGCCGTGCACCACGGATTCCTTGACCGCGTACACCAACGGCAACATGGTCGCCATCGACAGACCAGCGCTGATGAGGTCGAATCGACCCGGATTGGGGTCCTTCGACTCCGGGATCAGAATCGGGCCGAGAACGACCAGCGCGATCATGACCGGGATGTTGATCAAGAAGACCGAGCCCCACCAGAAGTGCTCGAGCAACCAACCGCCGACCAACGGGCCGGCCGCGGTACCGCCACCTGCCATCGCGCCCCAGACCCCGATCGCCTCGGTGCGCTGACGCGGGTTGACGAAGATCGTGCGGATCAGACCGAGGGTGGCCGGCATCAGCGTTGCACCGGAAATACCCTGCAGCACGCGGGCGCCAATGAGCATCTCGGGACTGACAGCGAGAGCGGCGATGATCGAGGCGAGACCGAAGCCGACTGCGCCGATCAAGAGCAGTTTCCGCCTACCGATCCGGTCACCGAGCGTGCCCATGGTGATGAGCAGACCGGCGAGCACGAACGAATAGACGTCGATGATCCACAGCAACTGCGTGCTGCTCGGTTCGAGGTCGGCGCTGATGAACGGAAGCGCAAGATCGAGCACCGTGCCGTCGACTGCGATGAGCAACACAGCAAAGGCAAGGACTATCAAGCCCGCCCAGTCACGCTTTGTCGCCCGAATCTCGTCGGGATTGATTGCAGACGTGTGATCTGCCGACACTGACATTGCTCCCCTGCGACTTTCTCTGAGTTCTCTCCGAAAAAAATTCACTGCACCGTCCAGCCGGTACAGTAGGTCTACGGTAACAGTGAACCGCCTGAGCGGTAAAGTTATTTCCGGGTAGGGTCACATCACATGGCTGCCGACACTCGCGATCGAATTCTCGACGCACTGGAGAAGCTGCTGCTGGTCAGCGGCGTCGCCCAAGTCACGCTCGAAGGCGTTGCCGCCGAAGCCGGGGTTTCCAAGGGCGGACTTCTCTATCACTTCCCCAGCAAGGAAGCCCTCCTCGCGGCGATGGTCCGCAGACTCGGGGAACGCTCGGATCAGCAACTCGACGACGCCGTAGCCGGCGGTACCACGGTCACCGAGTTCTACCTGCAGATCCCCGATGCGAACGAAAGCGAAGAACTCTCACTCTTTCGCTCGATCATTGCCGCGCTCCGAACAGTCGACGGACAACACGACGAAATCCAGAAGGCCGTCACACATGTGATGCGGAGCTGGGACAAGGGCCTTCAGACCGAGATCGCCGATCCTGTGCAGGCCGAGATCATCCGACTCGTCGGCGACGGCCTGTATCTGGCAGCCATGCTCGGACTCCCCCAGCCAGATCCCGAACTGCATCGACAGGTGGTCGAGCGACTGCGGCCCTGACCGGGGGCGTCCCTTACGTCAGATAGCGGTACGCCGGGCTTCCCGGCTCGAGCCTCTCGGACTGCATCGGCGCGTGCTCCATCCGCTCGAGCAACGACGCCAAACCGTCGGCGGAACCGAGTTCGATACCCACCAACGCGGCACCCGTCTCGCGATTGTTTCGCTTGACGTACTCGAACAGCGCGATGTCGTCGTCCGGCCCCAGCACGTCCGAGAGGAACCGGCGCAACGCTCCCGGTTCCTGCGGAAAGTCGACCAGGAAGTAGTGCTTGAGCCCGAGGTGAACGAGCGAACGCTCGAGGATTTCGCCGTAACGGGAGACGTCGTTGTTACCACCGGAGATCAGGCACACGACGGTCGAGCCCGGCTCGAACGTCAGATTCTGCAGTGCCGCAACGGAAAGCGCGCCCGCGGGTTCGGCGATGATGCCCTCGCTCTGGTACAGCTCGAGCATCGCCGTGCAGATAGCGCCTTCGTCGATCTGATTGACGACAAACGATCCCGAACCGGACCGCGTCTGTAGTTGACGAGCGACGAGCGGCAACGACGCGTGTGACACGACGGCAGCACCCAGACGTGAGACGACCTCGTAGGGAACGTCACCGATGCGCTTGACGGCGGCACCATCGACGAACGGATCGACGTCGGGAAGGGTCACCGGGCCGCCGGCAACAAGCGCGGCCGTCATGGACGCGGCCCCGGACGGCTCGATCCCGACGATCGACGTCTTGGGCGACCGCTCGTGCAGATAGGTAGCTATGCCCGCGATGCAACCGCCCCCACCGACCGGCACGACGATCGTGTCGAGAGGTGCGTCGAGTTGCGTGAGGATCTCGGCTGCGATTGTTCCTTGCCCCGCAGCGGTGCGCACGTCGTCGAACGGAGGAACCATGGTTGCGCCGGTTTCGGCTACGTCCTCTGCGGCCGCAGCGGCGGCGGCGTCATAGGTCTCACCGATCATGAACAGTTCGACAAACGCTCCGCCGTGAGCGCGGATGCGATCACGCTTCTGCTTGGGCGTGTTGGCCGGCACGTAGATCCGACCCTTGATCTGCATGGTTCGGCACGCGAAGGCAACGCCCTGCGCATGGTTTCCGGCACTGGCGGTCACGACGCCTGCCGCGCGCTCGGCCTCGTTCAGCTGAGCGATCAGGTTGTACGCGCCGCGAATCTTGTACGAACGAACGCCTTGCAGGTCCTCACGCTTGAGGTACACGTGTGCGCCGGTCAGCGCCGAAAGACGGTCGCTGTACTGCAAGGGTGTTGCCGCAATGACGTGCTGAATTCGCTCGATGGCCGTGTCGATCTCCTGCGCGTCGAGCGCGGGGACGGTGGACTTCGTTACTACGACATCGGGCGAGTTAGACACTCCGCCATTTTCGCACGTCGGGGATCAGCCTTCCCACCACCCCGCCCGCAACCTTCCCACCACCCCGCCCCAACATCGTCGGCGAGGCGGGGCGGCGGTAGGTCAGCCGCGCGGATCCAACTGCGAGGGACGTGGCACGTTCCGCAGATTCGACTTGGCCATCTGTACCGCCTCGCCGACTCCGCCGTTCATCACCATCTTCGACATCGCCAAAGCAAAGCCCTTCATCTGACCGCCGGTGATGGTGGGCGGCAACGACAATGCCAGCGGATCGGTCACCAGATCCACGAGGGCCGGGCCGTCGTGATCGAGCGCCGCGCGAAGACCGGATTCGATGTCGGCAGGATTCTCGATGCGGCGCGAGAAGATTCCGAGCGCAGCGGCGACCGCCGCGTAGTCGACAGCGGGCACATCGACCCCGAAATCCGGAAGGCCATCGACCAGCATCTCGAGCTTGACCATTCCGAGCGTCGAGTTGTTGAACACCACGATCTTGACCGGCAACTTGTACATGGCGACGGTGACCAACTCACCGAGCAGCATCGACAATCCACCGTCGCCCGACACCGAGATGACCTGACGCCCCGGGCTGGACCATGCCGCACCCATCGCATGCGGGAGCGCATTGGACATGGATCCGTGCAGTGCCGACGAGATGAATCGTCGCGATCCGTTCGGATTGAGATAGCGCGCCGTCCACACATTGCACATGCCGGTGTCGGCGGTGAAGATTGCGTCGTCCGAAGCCAAATCGTCGAGGATCGAGGCCGCATACTCGGGGTGAATGGGCGTGCGCTGCTTGACCGGATCCGTGTATGCACCAACCACTTTGGTCATCAGAGTGTTGTGCTTGGCGAGCGTATCCTCGAGGAACCCGCGGTCGGTCTTTCGATCGAGCTGCGGAATCAGTGCACTCAAGGTGCTCGCGACGTCACCGTGCACGGCCAGGTCCAGGCTGGTTCGACGCCCCAACCGCTCCGCCGCGATGTCGATCTGAGCAGTGCGAACGTCGTCGGGCAAGAACTGGTCATAGGGAAAGTCCGTACCGATCAGGAGCAGGAGATCGGCGCCGTGGATACCGTCGTGCGCCGCACCGTAACCGAGCAATCCGGTCATTCCGACGTCGTACGGATTGTCGTACTGGATCCATTCCTTTCCACGCAGCGAATGCCCGATGGGAGCGCCGATGGTTTCAGCCAGCGCCAATACTTCCGCGCGAGCGTCTCGCACACCGGCGCCGGCGAAGATCGCAACCTTCCGCGAGCCGTTGATCACATCTGCCAACGCCAACACATCACCAGCATCCGGAACGACTGTCGGCCTTCGCGTTTCGACGAGCGTCCGCGGAGTGCCTTCGGCCGGGCAGTCGGCAATGTCGCCGGGAAGCACGATCACCGAGACGCCGTTTCGAGCGACCGAATGCTGAATCGCCGACTGCACCACGCGGGGTGATTGCACTGGCGTGCTGACGAGTTCGGTGTAACTCGAACATTCGATGAAGATCCGCTCGGGATGCGTCTCCTGGAAGTAGCCCATACCGATCTGCGCACTGGGAATGTGTGAGGCGATCGCGAGGACCGGGGCGCCCGAACGATGAGCGTCGTACAGGCCGTTGATCAGGTGAAGGTTTCCGGGACCGCAGGATCCTGCACACACCGCGAGCTTTCCGGTGATCTGGGCATCTGCTGCGGCGGCAAAAGCGGCTGCTTCCTCATGACGGACGTGTATCCAGTCGATTCCGCCCTTTTCAGAACCACCGGTGCGACGAACCGCATCGACGATGGGATTGAGACTGTCACCGACAATTCCGTAGATCCGACTGACACCCGCGTCAACGAGCTGCTGAACCAATTGATCTGCAACGGTTTTCGGACTCATCAGACCTCCATGACACACTCACGGGAGTCGGGATCGCCGACGCCCGCGAGTGACGATTTACTTGTTGTTCTTGCGGTGTTTCTTGTGGACCGCAGTCTCTCGAAGACCGCAGTGCGTTACCTGGGTTCGAGCACGAACACCGGGATCTCACGATCGGTCTTCGTCTGATAATCAGCGTAGTCGGGGTACGCAGCGACAGCGCGCTCCCACCAGATCGCCTTCTCGTCTCCGGTGATTTCACGAGCAACCAGGTCGAAGACCTGGGTCGCGTCACGCAGCGTGACGTGCGGATCAGCCTTGACGTTGTAGTACCAGACCGGATTCTTCGGAGCGCCACCAAGCGAGGCCACAACGGCATACGAACCGTCGTGCTCGACGCGCATCAGCGGCGTCTTCCTGACCTTGCCGGACTTTGCCCCGATGGTCGTGAGAACGACGACGGGCATGCCGTTCATGTCGTTTCCCTCGGCGCCACCGGAGTTCTCGATGCGTGCGACCTGATCGGCGGCCCACGACGCTGGACTGGGTTCGTACTCACCTGTGATTGGCATGTGTACCAGTGAACACCCACTCGACTGCCTTGGCCACCGAACCACGCCGACCAGGTCTGTCGCCGGCGCACTCCCCTGGTTGATCGATTGAGTGAGCTGCCGATCAATAAAGTTCGTTTGCCCGAACTCTCATCTCTCGCTACTCTGAAACCACAGCTTCGAACAGCCGTATCCGCTAGCCGCGCCGGGAAAGGGACGAGATGACTACCGCAGATATCTCCACTCGCGAATCACGCCCCTCAGCCGACCATTGCGTCGATCTGGCCGGGACTCGGTGGCCCCTGTACAAGATCGAAGCTCTCGTGGTTGGTTTTGTGCTGTTCGTCGTCGCAGGTGCCGTCACGCAGTCGATGCAGGTGGCCGTATTGACTGCCGCAACAGCAGCGGTGATCACCTGGTGGATGCGACGTGTGCACTACTCACGCGCCACCTGATCACCGCACTCCCCGATCTCTGGCGGACCACGAAGGGACCTTGCTGCTGATGCAGCAAGGTCCCTTCGTTCGATTCAGGTCCGCTCGGTCGGCGGTCAGACCGTCAGACAGCTCGGTCCGAGCAAAGCCTTCAGGTCACCCATCAGCGCCGAGGACGGTTCGACCCGAAGGACGTCGTCCACCTTCCACAAGCTGATTTCGGTTCCCCCGATCAGCCGGACATGGACGTCGGACGTTCCCGGATGCCTGGTCAGCACCTGCTTGAGAGCACTGAGCTTGTCCTTGGTGCATTGCCGTAGTGGCAACGAGACCGACAGCGGACGCGCGACCCCGATCGCCGAAATGTCAGGCACCGCAAGGTCGTTGCCGATCAGCGACATCCGATCGTCTCGGATCGAGACGCGAGCCTTGACCAACACGATGGCATCCTCGGCGATGTCCATTCCGTACACGGCGTACGCCTGCGGGAAGAACAGCACCTCGATTCCACCCACGAGATCTTCGAGCTGCACGATGCACCAGGTCAGACCGTTCTTGTTGACCCGGCGATCCACCGAGGCGATGATGCCGCCGAGAGTGACCTGGGCGCCGTCCTGAACGCCGCCTTCGAGTATCGCGGCGATGGACGTGTCGGACTGCTGCCGAAGAATGTGCTCGACGCCGTTGAGCGGATGGCCGGAGACGTACAGCCCCAACATCTCTCGTTCGAGCGCCAGGCGATGCTTGGAATCCCACTCTTCCTCGGGAATCTTGACGTCGAACACCGAGGTGATCGACTCGTCGGCCTCAGCCCCGCCGAAGAGGTCGAACTGGCCGATCGCCTCCGCTTTCTTGGTGCTCATCACGGAATCGATGGCGTCGGCATGAACCAACATCAGACCCTTGCGCGGATGACCCAACGAGTCGAAAGCACCGGCCTTGATCAGAGATTCGGTGACCTTCTTGTTGCAGGCCATTGCGTCGATCTTGCCGAGGTAGTCGGAGAAATCGGTGAACTTCGACTTCTCGGTACGCGCCTTGATGATCGAAGCCACGACGTTGGCGCCGACGTTACGCACCGACCCCATTCCGAATCGGATGTCGTCGCCCACGGTCGCGAAGTCGACTCGCGATTCGTTGACGTCCGGCGGGAGCACAGTGATGCCCAATTTGCGGCAGTCTGCGAGGTAGATCGCGGACTTGTCCTTGTCGTCACCGACAGAGGTGAGCAGACCCGCCATGTACTCGGCCGGGTAGTTCGCCTTGAGGTACGCAGTCCAGTACGAAACGAGTCCGTATCCGGCGGAGTGCGACTTGTTGAACGCGTAGCCGGCGAAGGGAAGGACCGTATCCCACAGCGCCTTGATGGCCGCTTCGCTGAAGTTGTTGTCCAGCATTCCCTGCCGGAACCCGGCGTACGCCTTTTCCAACTCGGACAGCTTCTTCTTACCCATGGCGCGACGCAGCAAGTCGGCCTGACCCAGGGTGTAACCGGCCACCTTCTGCGCCAGTTGCATGATCTGCTCCTGGTAGATGATCAGGCCGTACGTCTCCGAGAGGATCTCCGCGAGCGGCTCCTCCAACTCGGGGTGAATAGGCTTGACGTCTTCCAAAGCGTTCTTGCGCTTGGCGTACGAGATGTGGGCGTCCACACCCATCGGTCCCGGGCGATACAGCGCCAATGCGGCCACGATGTCGCCGAATCCGGTGGGCTGCATCAGTTTCAGCAACTCGCGCATACCGCCGCCGTCGAGCTGGAACACACCGAGAGTGTCACCGCGGGCGAGCAGTTCGTATGTTGCCGCATCGTCCATCGGCAACGTGTCGAGGTCGAGGTCGATGCCGCGGTTGGCTTTGATGTTCTCGAGCGTGTCGCCGATGACCGTGAGGTTACGCAGACCCAAGAAGTCCATCTTGAGCAGACCGATGGCTTCACACGAGGGATAGTCCCAACCGGTGATGATGGCGCCGTCCTGGGCGCGCTTCCACACCGGGATCGCGTCGGTGAGCGGTTCGGACGACATGATCACCGCGCAGGCGTGCACACCCGCGTTACGGATCAGCCCTTCCAAACCCACCGCGGTCTTGTAGATCTTCGCGACGTCCGGGCTCGAGTCGATGAGCGCCCGAACCTCGACGGCCTCCTTGTACCGCTCGTGCTTCGGATCGGTGATACCGGAAACCGAGATGTCCTTGGCCATGATGGGCGGCGGGAGCGCCTTGGTGATCTGATCGGCGATGGCAAAACCCGGCTTGCCGAACTGGACGCGAGCCGAGTCCTTGATGGCTGCCTTGGTCTTGATGGTGCCGAAGGTGATGACCTGGGCGACCTTGTCGCTGCCCCACTTGTCCGTCGCGTAGCGAACCATCTCACCGCGACGGCGATCATCGAAGTCGATATCGATATCGGGCATGGACACGCGCTCGGGATTGAGGAATCGCTCGAACAGCAACCCGTACGGGATGGGGTCGATGTTGGTGATGCCCATCGCGTAGGCGACCAACGAACCGGCAGCCGATCCACGGCCGGGCCCGACGCGGATCCCGACGTCCTTGGCGTGGTTGATCAGGTCGCCGACCACGAGGAAGTAGGCCGGGAAGCCCATTTCGTTGATGACGCCGATCTCGTAGTCGGCGCGGGCGAGGTACTCCTGCGGAGGTCCGCTCGGGAAGCGACGGTCCAGCCCGCGCATCACCTCGGCGCGTAGGAAGGTCTGCTGCGTGTGGCCTTCCGGGACCGGGAAGATCGGCATGCGGTCGTGGAACGCCCAGACGTCGTCGTACGACTGAACACGCTCACCGATGGCAACGGTGTTGTCGCACGCACCCGGCACCTCGTTGTCCCAGATGGCGCGCATCTCGGCAGCGGACTTGAGGTAGTAGCCGTCGCCGTCGAATTTGAAGCGCGTGGGGTCGGACAGCGTCTTGCCCGTCTGGATACAGAGCAGCGCCTCGTGGTTCTCGGCCGCGTCCTTGGTGACGTAGTGGCAGTCGTTGGTGGCAAGCGGCGGTATACCGAGCTGCTGACCGATATTGAGCAGCCCCTCGCGCACACGGCGCTCGATCGAAAGACCGTGGTCCATCAGTTCGAGGAAGAAGTTGTCCGGTCCCCAGATCTCCTGCCACTTCGCGGCAGCTTCGAGAGCCTCGCGATCGTGACCGAGACGAAGACGCGTCTGGATCTCACCCGACGGGCAACCGGTGGTGGCGATGATGCCCTCGGCGTGCGCTGCGATGAGCTCCTCGTCCATGCGGGGCCACTTGCCGAGCTGGCCTTCGATGGACGCGAGCGACGACAGCTTGAAGAGGTTCCGGAGCCCGGTCGCGTTCTCGGCCACCATCGTCATGTGCGTGTACGCGCCGCTACCGGAGACGTCGTCGGACTTCTGGCTGCGATCTCCCCACAGAACTCGCTTGGTGTTGAAGCGGGATTCCGGCGCGATGTAAGCCTCGATGCCGATGATCGGCTTGATGCCGGCACTCTTGGCTTCGTTGTAGAACTGGCTGGCGCCGTACATGTTTCCGTGGTCGGTCATGCCGACAGCGGTCATTTCGAGACGAGCGGCCTCCTCGAACATGGCGCCGACCTTGGCCGCACCGTCGAGCATCGAGTACTCGGTGTGATTGTGAAGATGTACGAACGAGTCAGCCACGTGCGCCTCTCTGAAGGTCTGGGAGCGAGATCGAGTGTATGCCGAGCTACTGACAAGGTTGGTCTCCGGCAGCCCCGATCCGGCGAGTCGTGACGCGTGTTACGAGACGGGCACCTGTGACATCGCCGCCGACCGCTTGGAACGCCGAGAACCGACGAAGGTATCTGTCGTGAAGATCACCAGCGCGGCCCAGATCAGAACGAAGCCGATCCACCGTGACGCCGGCATGTCCTCGTGCATGACGGCCACGCCCCACGCCATCTGCAGCGCCGGGGTCAGGTACTGCAGCATGCCCATCGTCGCCAACGGAACTCGCTGAGCGGCGACGCCGAAAAGGAGCAGTGGCAGCGCGGTGACCGGGCCGGCCGCGAGCAGCAACAGGCTGTGTCCGGCGCCGCTGCTGACGAAGGCGCCCGCCCCGGTCAGGCCGAGAAACACGAGGTACCCGACCGCGAAGGGTGCGGCAACAACTCCCTCGGCGGTCAAACTGGTTCGAGGATCGAGCGGAACGACCTTCTTGACCAACCCGTAGGTGGCAAACGAACTGGCGAGCACCAATGCGACGATCGGCGGTTTGCCGAAATCGACCGTGATCACGACAACTGCCGTGGCGGCGAGGACCAGGGCGGCGATCTGAGCGCGGCGCAATCGTTCGCGGAAGATCACCACGCCGAGCAGAACGGTGACCAGCGGGTTGATGAAGTAACCGAGGGCCGCCTCCACGACGCGGCCGGACACCACGGCATAGATGTACGTTCCCCAATTCACCGCGATTGCCGCTGATGCCGCAGTCACCAGGAGCCAGGTGCGTGCGCTGATTCCGCGAAGCGATCCGAGGCGGCCGGCGCAGGCCAACACGATCAGCATCAGCAGAAGGGTCCACACCACTCGGTGCGCCAGGATCTCGACCGGATCTGCGAAGTCGAGAAGCCCGAAGAAAGCCGGGAACGTTCCCCACAACAGGAAAGCCGCAACTCCGTAGAAGATCCCCGAGGACGAACCGGATCTACCGCGTTTGTCCTCGCTCACGGGACCGGGCCGTCGTCGGGGCCGGGAGCAACGACATCCACGTACTCCGGCAGCAAGGGGCGAACAGCCGCGAACCACGGCGAGGCGTCGGACGGCAATGCCTCCACTGCACGGACATTCGACTCACGTCCGATCGCTTCGAGTCCTTCGGGAGTAGCTCGCACCAGCACACCCACCGCGCAGGCGCATCCGGTGGACAATTGCTTCGCCGACGCGAGCGCCACCTGCTGCTGACGATCGGTGTCGCCGCCGAGCGCGACCAACCGCGTGGCTGCAACACCGGGCGATCTGCGCACTGCCTCGTCGTTGTCGGGAACGGGCACGGACATGAGCGGCGTCTGGACGCGCTCGATCGGTACTCGAAATATGACCCTTGCCACCCGAACATCGGACACGCGAACACTCGAAACCTGAGACGTGCTGGTCGTGATGACCTCGTCGACGGTGAGTGCCTTCGTGAACGAGACCAAGGCCCACACCGGCCCGTCGATCGACGCAACAGAATCTCGCGCTCGATCGAGGTAGTCCGGCACAGCTTCCCCACTGTCCGGACCGAGTGTGTCCGTCCTGATCGGCGGGGTCGGCACGGGATTCGGGAACCCCACACCGACCACCGCCACCACTGCGACGACGGCCAACGCGGGAACAAGCCCGCGCGGTGTCATGAGGACCGGAGAACTTCGAGTGCGTGTTCGAGATCCTTCGGGTACTTGCTCTTGATCTCGACCCAGCGACCGTCTGCCGGATGTGCGAAGCCAAGAGACACGGCGTGCAGCCACTGGCGCTCGAGGCCGAGCCTTTCGGCAAGTCGAGGGTCCGCGCCGTACGTCAGGTCGCCGCAGCACGGATGGCGCAATGCCGAGAAGTGCACGCGGATCTGGTGAGTACGACCGGTCTCGAGGTGCACGTCCAGCAGACTCGCTGCCTGGAACGCTTCGATGGTGTCGTAGTGCGTGACGCTGGGCTTGCCGTCGGCCGTGACCGTGAACCGCCAGTCGTTACCGTGGTGGCGTCCGATCGGGGCGTCGATGGTTCCGCTGCTCGGGTCGGGGTGTCCCTGCACGAGAGCGTGGTAGCGCTTGTCGATGGTCCGCTGCTTGAATGCCCGCTTGAGCAGCGTGTACGCGCGCTCGGACGTGGCAACCACCATGACGCCCGACGTACCGACGTCCAGACGGTGGACGATTCCCTGACGCTCGTGGGCACCGGACGTCGAGATACGGAAACCGGCCGCGGCGAGTCCACCGATGACGGTCGGTCCTGTCCAACCGACGCTGGCGTGCGCGGCAACTCCGACGGGCTTGTCGACTGCCACGACGTCGTCGTCGGCGTAGAGAATCTCCATCCCCTCGACCGGCGTCGCCTCGATGGTCAACGGCCGCGGCGGTTCGGGCAAGACAACCTCGAGCCACGACCCTGCGGTCAGACGATCGGACTTGCCGACAGCCACACCGTCGACGAGTACCGAGCCTTCCTCCGCGAGTGTCGCGACCACGGTGCGCGAGAGTCCGAGGAGGCGCGCCAAGCCCGCGTCGACGCGCATGGCGTCGAGGCCGTCGGGCACCGGCATCGAACGGGATTCCCTCACTTGGTTTCCCCCTCGGCTGCTGCCTTCGTACCGGTGAGCTTCGTGTCTTCCGTCTTGTGATCACGCAGGCGTTCACCGTTCGGTTCGAAGCCGAACAGTGTCAGGACGACGAGCAGGATCGCGCCACAGACGATCGCGGAATCCGCGATGTTGAATACCGGCCACCAGCCGACGGACACGAAGTCCACCACATGTCCGCGCATGATTCCGGGAGAGCGGAAGAATCGGTCGACGAGGTTACCCAGCGCGCCGCCGAGAACCAGGCCGAGACCGAGCGCCCACCACGGTGATCGGAGTGTGCGACCGATCTTGATCACACCGATGACCACACCGATTGCGACGAGGGTGAGGATCCACGTCATCGACGTCGCCATCGAGAACGCTGCCCCCGGATTGCGCACCATCGTGAATGTGACCACGTCACCGATGATTTCGATCGGCTTCCCCGGCTTGACTACGGCGACGGCCCACACCTTCGTGAGAATGTCCGAGAGCAGGATGACCGCCGCGATGGCAATGAGCATGGTCAGCTTGCGAGGCTTCGCAGCCGACGGCTCGGCCGGGTCGCCGCCCTCAGGTTCCGCAACTTC
Source organism: Rhodococcus sp. IEGM 1409 (assembly GCF_030056735.1). Lineage (GTDB taxonomy): Bacteria > Actinomycetota > Actinomycetes > Mycobacteriales > Mycobacteriaceae > Rhodococcus_F. The sequence goes on along the minus strand of NZ_JASHKN010000003.1, from coordinate 506,771 downwards.
CGGTTTCGTGTCTTTCTGCTGCACGGTTTCGGGCTCGTCGGCCTTCGAGATTTCGGTAATCGGCTGATCCTCCGCGTTGACATCTCGGTCTGGGTGGTCTGTACTCACGCAACCATCATCCCTCATGTTCACCGCACCGGGTCACGCACTCTGCAACTGCGGCTAGCCTGGAGCGCGTGCCACTGCTGTCCACGACCGGCCGACGCGTTCCGTTCGCCCTCGCTGCCCTCGCTCTCGCCACCGTTCTCACCGCTTGCGGCGACTCGGATCAACCTCCGAACGCTCCGACCTCCTCGCCTAGTGAAGTCACTGTTCCGGTGACCGCCGCGACGGTCGAAGTACTCGATGCGGGAAGCGAGCCGCGCGAGGTATTGCGTATGAACTTGCCTGTCGGCACCACGCAGACGGCGACGCTCATCACCCAGGCCGTCGTGAGTCAGCAGATCGATCAACAGCCGGCGCAGGATTTCTCTTCACCGGAGATCACGATTCCTCTCTCGGCAAACGTGACGGCCGACGATCCCACGGCGGTCGTAGACCTGACGCTGGCGTCGATGACCTCGCCGGATGCAACATTGCAAGCAGCACTGAGCGGGGCTGACGGATCTGCGGCCGGGTTGTCCGTCACGGATTCGGGCGCCATCACCGCCCTACGGCTGAAGCCGTCCGCCAACTCGGCCAATGCCGCCCGCGCCGCAATCGAGCAGGCGCTCGGCCAAGCGGTATACCGGACCGTTGCGCTCCCCGACGCTCCTGTCGGTGTCGGCGCACGTTGGGTGGTTCGCCAGCAAGTCAGCAGCGAAATCCTGCTCGACCAGACAACCACCGTCACCCTCACCGCACGCGAGGGCAATCGGCTCTCGCTCGCCGTGGACGTATCGCAGAGCCCGCAGAACCCGGTCTGGAATCTGGCCGGTGACGCCGGAACGCTGAACATCGATCAGTACGTCATGGCCGGCTCCGGAAACCTCACCGTCGACCTCTCACTCCCCTTGCCCATCGACGGTCAGATGAGCGTCGGCGGAGACCAGGCGTACGGCGATCCGGACAGTTCCTCGGTGATCCGGCAGACCATCTCGAACAGCATTCGGTGGGAATCGTGAACAGTCGATCTCTTCTCTCACTGGGCCTGACAGCGACGGCGGCACTGTTCGTCGTGACCGGCTGCGCCTCGGACGAATCCCCGAGCAGCGACACGACTACGCAGGTTTCCGCACCCCAGGTCGGCTTGGCGCCGTTCACGGTTGCTCCGGCCGCACCACTGAGCGGGGCACCCCTCGACCGTGACGGCCTGCAACGCGCTGCGCTCACCCTCTCCGAACTACCCGCGGACTTCGACATAGTTCCCGATCCGGTCGACGATCTCGGCCTCGCACCGGCGCCGGAGAGTTCGGAGGCGGACAAGTCGAGTACCGATCCGGCGGTGTGCGCGCAGGTTCTGGCGCCGATAGCCACCCAGGTCACCGGATCCGTCGCCGACCTCTCCGACATGTTCACCGGCCCCGATTTCACGAGCATCGATCAGGACTCGGCTTCGTACGCCGACGGCACTGCGACAGCAGCAGCGTTCGAGAAACTTCAGACGACTCTGGCTGGGTGCACAGAGTATTCAGGAACAGATGCCGACGGAACGAAAATCACCTATCGCGTCGGTGGATCGTCGGCGCCGAATGTCGGTGACGCGTCTTTCGCTTTCCGAATCATCACGGAGAGTGGCGGATTCACCTTGGTGGCGGATGCGATAGTCGCAGCCGTGGGGACGACGTTGACTCAGGTGTCCGCGACGGCGCCGAGTCCGATCGCACCCGACGTTCTGCAGTCGATGGCCTCGGTTGCTGCGGATCGACTACGCGCGCAAACGCCGTAGCAGCGAGCGGAACCTGCCCGGTCCGGGCGACTCGCGAATGATTCGGGACCGCAGACCCTTTGACAACTGCCTGTCCACACTGAACGGTGAGAGTAGGTACGAAACAGACCAACGCGACACACTGATGTGAGGAGCCAGAGTTCATGCCGGAACCCAGAAGGTCAGATCACACCGATTACGTAGCCGTCAATCCGATCTTCTCAAGGCCAGGCGAGGATTCGGTTGCGTCGAAATTCACGCTCGAGCCCGACGGCATGCTTCCCGAGACCGCCTATCAGATCGTCCACGACGAAACGATGCTCGACGGCAATGCGCGGCTTAATCTCGCGACGTTTGTCAGCACGTGGATGGACGACCACGCAACCAAGCTGTATACCGAGTCGTTCGACAAGAACATGATCGACAAGGACGAGTATCCGCAGACCGCTGCGATCGAAACCTACTGCTGGCGCATCCTTGCCGATCTCTGGCACTCACCCTCGCCCGAGGACGCAATCGGCACTTCGACGATCGGTTCGTCCGAAGCCTGCATGCTGGGTGGCCTCGCAATGAAACGACGCTGGCAGCACGCACGAAAGGCCGCGGGTAAGTCCACGGAAAAACCCAATCTCATCATGAGTTCCGCCGTTCAGGTGTGTTGGGAGAAGTTCTGCAATTACTGGGACGTCGAAGCGCGCTACGTGCCGATCAGCGAAGAACACCAGACCCTCGACGGCCATGATTTGGACAAGTATGTCGACGAGAACACCATCGGCGTCGTCGCGATCATGGGTGTCACTTACACCGGGATGTACGAGCCGGTCCTGGAAATCTCGAAGGCCCTCGACGCCATCCAGGAGAAGACGGGCCTCGACGTCCCCATCCACGTCGACGGCGCTTCCGGTGCGATGATCGCACCATTCCTACAGCCCGAACTCGAATGGGACTTCCGACTACCGCGCGTGCATTCCATCAACACCTCGGCGCACAAGTACGGACTCGTCTACCCGGGCCTCGGATGGGTGGTCTGGCGTTCGCAGGATCTACTTCCCGATGACCTCGTCTTCAAAGTGAGCTACCTCGGCGGCAGCATGCCGACCTTCGCGCTGAACTTCTCGCGGCCCGGCGCTCAGGTGATCCTGCAGTTCTACTTGTTCCTGCGTCTCGGTCACGACGGCTATCGCGCGATCCAACAGTCTTCACAGGACGTGGCGAAATTCCTCGCCGAAGGGATCGGGAAACTCGACGCCTTCGAGCTGTGGAACGACGGGTCCGACATCCCGGTCTTCGCGTGGCGCCTTGCCGAGGGTCACACGTCCAACTGGACACTGTACGACCTGTCGGACCGACTCCGCGGCAAGGGCTGGTTGGTGCCGGCCTATCCCATGCCGGACGATCTCGCGGATCTGACAGTGCAGCGCATCGTGGTTCGTAACGGGCTGAGCATGGACCTGGCTGCCACTCTGCTGCGCATCATCGAAGAGGAAACCGCGTTCCTCGACGAACTGGACAGCCCGATGCCACGGCCGCTCTGGAGTTCAGGTGGTGCTGAGAGATCAAGCAGCGCAAGCAGGCGAGGTCAGACCTGCAACGCCGACGATCTGGCACGCGGTGGTCTTCGAGAGCTTCCAGACGCCGTCCTCGTAGACGAACGAAGCCTGCAGGCCCTGCTGCAGCGGCTGACCGTTGACGACGATGTTCAGCGAAGCGGCTGCCGTGTCGCTGCCCGTGTCAGTGACCGGGTCGAGGATCTCGACCTGTGCGCCGGCAGCCTTCGCGGCAGCGGCGACCTGGTTGATCAGCTCGGGATCCTCCTCGGCGCCCTGGACGAGGTTGACCTTGTCGGCACCCGGAACGGACTCGTCGAGTGCCTGAGCGACCTTGCCGTTGAGCTCGGCAGACGTCGGCAGTTCAACGGTGGTCGGAGCCGCCGTGGTGGTGGTCGTCTTCGACGTCGTGGTGGGTGATTCTTCCTTTTCACCCGAGCTACATGCAGTCATCGTCAGGGCTGCTGCGATCGCCACGGCTGCAACGGTCATCTTCTGAAGCTTCAACTTCTCAGTCCTATCCATTCGGGTGTTCACATTCGAGCGTCAGTCGAACAACGTGCTTGCTCGAGGATCGTCGACAACATTACCCAACGGTAAGCGGAAAAAGTCTAAGGACATCCTCAGAGAAGGCTGTCGACCGCATCTGCTACTTCGAGTACCTCATCGGATTCGGCGAAGGTTTTGGCTATTCCCGTTCCGCTGGAACGGGTTTCGAAGCGAACCGTCACCACACCGTGCCCCGCGCCCTGCACCCAACCGTGTCCGTATTCTGGATGCTTGACGTCCAAACCGGGGTGCCAGTAGCGCTGAGGGACACGTGCGGCCACCGGAGCGTCGAGCTCGGTCTCATCGAGGGCGCCGGTGAGAGTCTCGACCGGATAGCCGGGAACGTCCTGATCCAACTCGGGAAAAAGTGATCCTTGGCGAACGGTGGACAAACCGGCGAATCCCACACCGACCAGGCGAATCGGCCCCAACTCCTGCGGGTCGATGACCTGTTTCTGCGCGGTGGCGATAAGGATTTGGCGGTCGATGGTGGCAAACGGCAACGTCACGGATCGAGTCAAGACACTCATGTCGGACTTCTTGAGCTTCAGTACGACGGTACGGGCCGCTCTTCCGTCCTTCTCCAGCCTGGAAAATGCTGCACGACCACTACTTTCGACGGCCGCGCGCAGTTGCGCCATCGTGACGATGTCGGCGGCGAACGTGGATTCCGCGCTGATCTGCTTGGATTCGGCACGCTCGGCGACCGGTCGGTCGTCGATCCCCTGTGCGAGGCGATGCAACCCCGGTCCGACGGTGGTCCCCAGTATCGACGCCACCTCCGCCGTGGGTGTGCGGGCAAACCCACCGATGGTTTCAATGCCGAGACGCTTGAGTTTTTCCTCGGCGACGGGACCGATCCCCCACAGCTTTCGCACCGGAAGTGGATCGAGCAACTCGCGCTGCATCCCGGGAGGAATCACCGCGACGCCGTCGGGCTTTGCCAGTCCCGACGCAATCTTGGCCACCTGCTTACCTGCCCCAGCGCCGATCGAGGCGACCAACCCGGTCTCGGCTTTGATCAACGCCCGCAAATCCTCGCAAAACGCGCGGACCTCATCGGCGCCGACGCCGGCCAATTCGACCGGTTCACCGAAGGCCTCGTCCACCGACAACTGCTCGAGGATCGGCATGCGAAGGCGCAACGCGTCGAAGGTGCGTTTGCTCAGAACCGAATACAACGACATCCGAGGCGGCAATACCACCGCTCCGCCGCCGACCATGCGGCGCGCTTGGTGCATCGGCATTGCCGATCGCGCACCGAAAACTCTCGCTTCGTAACTTGCCCCGGCCACCACCCCGCGCCCGCCCAAGCCGCCGACCAGGACCGGGCGACCTCGCAGCGTGGGACGGGTCAACTGCTCGGCGGAAGCGAAAAACGCGTCCATGTCGAGATGCAGCACCCACCTGCGACTTCGTGTGGGGTCATCTTGATTCATCGGGAGTTACGGTTCTCTCACAAGTGGGTGCCGAATTTACGTCCGCGCCTTTTTCTTGGGCGACTTCTTCTTCGGCAGGGGTAATACGTCGGCAGTCCGTTGGATGAAGGCGTGCAGATGATCGACGTCCTGCAGCTTTTCCTCCGGAACCCGGTAGTAATCCTTTGCCCCTGGATACGGCGGAGCCAGATCACGCTCTGATCCGAACTCAGCACTGACCTCGGTGGGTTTGACGAACAGTACGTCTGCGCAGATCAAACCCACGATCTTCTCGTCGCAATACAATCCGTACTCGCCGAACATCGCCCTTGCCCGCACGTCGAGCGGTTCCAACTGCTCGAGAATGCGCGCCACGGTTTCCTTGCTCGTACTCATGAGAGCAAACTACTCCGGCACCCCGACATACTGACCTTCATCGGGGAGCCGGAGTAGTTGCGTCGGTACTAGACCTTCGTGATCGCGGCGCGGATACCGTCGCCGAGATCGACGGCGTCGTCTCCCGCTTCACCCACCGAGAACGAGGTTGCCAGAACCTCACCGGCGATCATTTCCCGATGACGCTCGGCCCATTCCTTGCAGTCCTGCGGAACCTCGAGCACGACCTTGATCCGGTCCGAGACGTCCAAACCTGCGGCACGGCGTGCGTCCTGCAATTGGCGGATACGGTCCTTCGCCCAACCCTCGGCTTCGAGTTCCTCCGTCACGACGGAATCGAGTACGACGAGTCCCGCGCCGTCCGGCAGTGCAGCTGTCGAATCCGGCTCGGCCGCAACCAGTTTCTGCGTGTACTCCTCGGGCAGCAGTTCGATGCCGGCCGCAACCACGACGCCGTCCGCATTCTCGGTCCAGTCGCCCGCCTTGACCGCCTTGATGACGGTCTGAACGGACTTGCCCAGACGCGGTCCTGCAGCACGCGCGTTCACCGCGATCTCGAAGCGCCCGTGCACGTCGACGTCATCGGTCAGATCGACCTTCTTGACGTTGACCTCGTCGGCGATCAGTCCGAGGAACGGACGCAGACGCTCGGCGTCGGGCGCCGCAACCGTGACCTCGGGCAACGGAAGACGAACGCGCAGATTCTGCGCCTTGCGCAGACTCAGCACCGTGGAGCACACGGTCCGTACGTCGTCCATCGCCGCTACCAACTCGGGGTTCGCGGGGAGCTCAGACTCCTCCGGCCAATCAGCCAGGTGAACCGAGCGTTCCCCGGTCAGTCCGCGCCAGATCACCTCGGACACCAGCGGCAACAGCGGCGCAGCGAGACGCGTCACGACCTCGAGCACGGTGTGCAGGGTGTCGATCGCGTCGCGATCCTCGTCCCAGAACCGCGAACGAGACCGTCGCACATACCAGTTGGTGAGCGCGTCACAGAACAACCGAAGCTCGTCGCACGCGCCGGCGATGTCGTTGACCTCGAGGGCCTCGGTGATCACGTCGCGGGTGGTGGCGAGCTTGGCCAGGATGTACTGATCGAGGATGTTCTCCGAATCGGTACGCCACACACCGGATTCCGGCGCGTACAACTGCAGGAAGCTCCAGGCGTTCCACAGCGGGAGCAACGCCTGACGTACCCCTTCGCGGATGCCCTGCTCGGTCACGATGAGGTTTCCACCGCGCAGGATCGGCGAGGACATCAGGAACCATCGCATCGCATCGCTACCGTCGCGGTTGAACACCTCCTTCACGTCCGGGTAGTTGCCCTTGGACTTGCTCATCTTCAGTCCGTCGTCACCAAGCACGATTCCGTGTGCGGCAACGGTTTTGAAAGCCGGACGATCGAAGAGTGCGGTGGCCAGTACGTGCAGCGTGTAGAACCAACCACGGGTCTGACCGTTGTACTCGACGATGAAATCGCCCGGGAAATGACCCTCGAACCACTCACGGTTCTCGAATGGGTAGTGCACCTGCGCATACGGCATCGAACCGGATTCGAACCAGCAGTCGAGCACTTCGGGAACTCGGCGCATCATCGACTTCCCGGTCGGGTCGTCCGGGTTCGGGCGGACCAGGTCGTCGATCATCGGGCGATGCAGATCGGTCGGGCGCACACCGAAGTCTGCCTCCAACTGATCGAGCGATCCGTACACGTCCGTGCGCGGGTACTGCGGATCGTCCGACACCCACACCGGGATCGGGCTGCCCCAGTAACGGTTTCGGCTGATGTTCCAGTCGCGTGCACCTTCGAGCCACTTGCCGAACTGGCCGTCACGGATGTGCTCGGGCACCCACGTGATGTCCTTGTTCAGCTCGACCATACGATCGCGGAACTTGGTGACCGCGACGAACCACGAGGGAACCGCCATGTAGATGAGCGGCTGTCCACTGCGCCAACTGTGCGGGTAGGAGTGCTCGATCGTCTCGTGCCGCAGCAGCTTTCCGGCCGCCTTGAGGTCCTTGATGATGACCGGGTTGGCGTCGAACACCATCAGGCCCTCGTACGGCGGAACCATCGAGGTGAACTTTCCACCCGGATCGAGCGGCTGCACGACCTCGATACCGTTGGCCGTTGCCACGTCCATATCCTCTTCACCGAAAGCCGGTGCGAGGTGGACGATTCCGGTTCCGGAGTCGGTTGTCACGTAGTCGGCCGCGAGCACGACGTGCGCGTTCGGGTGTCCGAGGAAGAAGTCGAACGGCGGTGTGTACGACAGGCCGACCAGCTCGGTGCCCTTGTGACGGGAAACGACCTCGGGGTCCTCCCCCAGCTCGCGAGCGTAATGAGCTACCCGTGCTTCTGCGAGCACGTACCGCTTTCCGTCCTCGCCGAGCACCTGGACGTAGTCGACCTCGGGATGCACCGCAGTGGCCAAGTTGGACGGCAGTGTCCACGGGGTCGTGGTCCAGATGATCGCGTTTGCGCCGTCGAGTGGCGAACCCGGAGCGACCAGCTGCATGTCGACCGTAACGGCGGGATCCTGACGCATCTTGTACGCGTCGTCGAGGCGAGTCTCCTGATTGGACAGCGGAGTCTGCTCATACCAGCTGTAGGGCAGCACGCGGAAGCCCTGATAGATCAGGCCCTTGTCGTGCAGCTCCTTGAAGGCCCACATGACGGACTCCATGAAGTCGACGTCCAGGGTCTTGTAGTCGTTGTCGAAGTCGACCCAACGTGCCTGGCGGGTGACATAGTCGCGCCACTCGTCGGTGTACTTGAGCACCGAGGCCTTGCAGTACTCGTTGAACTTGGCCAGACCCATGACTTCGATCTCGGCCTTGTCCTTGATACCGAGCTGCTTCTCCGCTTCGAGTTCTGCGGGAAGGCCGTGGCAATCCCAGCCGAATCGTCGTTCGACCTTGCGTCCACGCATGGTCTGGAAGCGCGGCACCAGATCCTTGACGTACCCCGTCAGCAGGTGGCCGTAATGCGGCAAACCGTTGGCGAATGGCGGTCCGTCGTAGAAAACGAACTCTTCGTTACCGTCCCGATTGGAAACCGACGCACGGAAGGTGTCGTCGTCGTCCCACTGTTTCAGGACCTTCTGTTCCAGATCGGGGAACTTGACTCCGGTGTCGGCGGGGACACCGTAGTCGACTTTGGGATACCCGTTACTCGCCATGGCGATCTCCTCGTGCCAGTCGGACTCGGCACGGGGACGACGTGGCGCTTGTGCGCCGACACCGCGGTACCACCCCGTTTGCATCCCGCAGATCCGCGCTTTCACGCTTGGATCTCGAACTGCCACTCGATCGAGCTGTGACGGGCTCACCCGTTCGGTTCTACTGGGTTCTCGGCACGCGTGAAAGCGTCGAGAACCGTTCTTCCGAAAGCTCCCCGGTGATTGCCGGATCAAAGCCAGGTATTCGTGATCGACAGTCTAATACTTGCCCCTAGGACGTGTCGGTACTGCCTAGGACTTGTCGGTGGGGCCTAGGACTTGCCGCCCGACGATTCGCCATGATTGCCCGGATTGTCATCGTTGGCAGTGGCTGCATCACCGGTAGAGGAATCCGAGGAATTCTCGGCTCGACCGTAAGGCGACGACATTTCGCTACCCGATATCGGGTCATCCAACGAAGGAACCGCCTTCCTGCTGGTCAGCGCACTGACCAGCAGGAGGACGGCACCTGCTACACAAATCGCGATACATGCCCACGCCCAGATCAACGACCCTGTGGTCAGGGCAACGATCAGGAGTGCGAAGCCAACTCCCGCGAGGACCAACGTCACGACCAGCACGTATCAACCTTTGTCCGGTCCGATCGCTGAGCCGACGGGGCGCTCTCGGTCAGCTGTTTCCCTTGGCGAAGGACGGGCTGTAGGAATCCTGTCCACCGTCGACCGGTACGGCCGAGCCACGCTGCTCGAGCTCTTCGAGCTGCGATTCCAGGTAGGACTTCAGGCGCACCCGGTACTCGCGTTCGAACGTCTTGAGCTGCTCGATACGGCCCTCGAGGACCGAACGCTGCTGGTTGATGGTCGCCATGATTTCGGTGTGCTTCTTCTCGGCGTCCGCCTTGAGAGCGTCTGCCTTCTCCTGAGCCTGGCGAAGCTGAGTCTCGGAGCGAGTCTGAGCGTCGGTGAGCATTGCCTCCGACTTGTTGCGCGCATCCGCGATCATGCCGTCGGCCTTGCTGCGAGCCTCGCTCATGAGCTGCTCGGAGTTGGTGCGAGCACTGCCGAGCAGCTGCTCGGATTCGGTCTTGGCATCGTTGGTGAGGCGATCCGCCATCTCCTGAGCCAGTCCGAGGACCTTTGCGGCCTGCATGTGGGTGTCGCCACTCTGCGGCGCTGCAACGGCAGCGGCGGCGGGAACCGGAGCTGCAACGGGTGCAGGCTTGGGCGGTTCGACGACCCGAGCGGGCTCCGGCTTGGGCTGCGCTGCGACGGGTGCTGCCTGCTGAGCAGGTGCCGGCGACTTCTTGGCAGCCGCGAGCTCCTGATCCAGCTCACCTACGCGCTGGCGCAGGTCCGCATTCTCTTCGATGAGCTGCGACAGCGCCTGCTCGACGAGGTCGAGGAATGCGTCGACCTCGTCCTCGTTGTAGCCACGCTTGCCGATAGGCGGCTTGCTGAACGCAACGTTGTGCACGTCAGCTGGAGTCAGTTGCGGCATGGAAGGATCCCTTCACGCGTCATTTGGCGGTCTAGCAAGCATTCAGTTGCAACACAGTCTACGTAGTGGCGAACCACCGTATGAGTTATGGGTTCCATTCTGGCACACCACACACTCGGACTGCGCTCAGCGAACAACCGACATCAGGATGATGACGATGAAAAGCAAGACCATGATGGATAGATCCAAGCGAACTCCACCGAGGTTGATCGGGGGGATCAACCTGCGGAGCAGTTTCACCGGAGGATCGGTGATCGTAAAAATGGTTTCGAGAATGACTGCGACCAATCCGGTCGGTCGCCAATCTCTGGCAAACGAACGAACGAACTCGACGATCACTCTGCCGATCAGCAACAGCCAGAAGACAACCAGCACCAGATAGATCACAGAGAGAAGCGCGTCCACACCCTCACTCTGCCTGACTTCTGCGTTGTGTCCAAAACAGACACACCGCAGCAATTCCGGAACCGGTCCGCATCGAGTCCGTCTTGTAACGGCCGGCGATGGGTCCGAATGCGGCGCCCGCCGAGACGGGTCGCCGTTCGAATGTGCTCACGTCACCCCTGCTCAGGGGCCGGACTGCGGTCGAGACCATCATTTCTGGCTGTAGAAACCCGTCTCGGCGATCCGACGACGTTCCTCAGCGGAAACGTCGATGTCAGCCGGTGAGAGAAGAAACACTTTGGTAGCTACCTTGTCGAAAGAACCACGCAATGCGAACGCCAGGCCGGCCGCGAAATCGACCAGACGCTTCGCGTCGGCGTTGCTCATGTCGACCAGATCCATGATGACGGGCGTGCCGTCGCGGAAACGCTCACCGATGGTGCGGGCCTCTGCGTAGCTCTGCGGACGCAATGTCGTGATCTTGGCGAGCGGGCCGCCGTCGTCGACAACCGGCGCACGTCGCGCTTCGGGCCGCTCGGCACGCGCGTCGACTGCGAGGTTGCCGCGGCTGGCCGGACGCGGCGCCATCGCCGGGCGGCTACTGCGGCTGGGAACGGTGTCGACGCGGGGCCGGGAATCGTAGCGATCGAACTCCGCGTCCTCTTCGTCACGACGACTGGGCGCGTAGCTCGCCTTCGAGAAGGCAGGTTCGACGAACTCACGGTCGTCGCGCTCGGCATAGCCGTCGTGACTACGACGGGGTGCGCGGCGAGCCTGATCGGGCTCCTCCACGTATTCGTCCTCGTAGTCATCGAGGGGAACCATGCCGAAGTAAGCCTTGAACTTATGCAGGTTGCTCATTGATCGACCTTCCTTGGCGCGGCGGAATCAATCCGACTGCGACCGGTCGCAGCGGTGTGGACGGGTTGGGCGATCACCTGAGCGATCACCTCGAGATTACTGGTCGTGAGCCGAGCAGTGCGGTTCCGACACGCACGCACGTGGAACCGTGGCGCACTGCAGCCTCCAGGTCGCCGGTCATACCGGCGGAGAGTTCGGTTGCCCGGGGATGCGATTCGAGAATCAAAAGATGTGCCCTGCGGAGGATTTCGAACTGCTCGTCCGGATCTGATCCAAGTGGCGGGACGGCCATCAGTCCCGCGAATTCGAGACCTTCGGCTGATTCGATCCGCTCGGCAAGAGGGGTTAACTCCCCCGTCGGAACTCCGCCACGCGCAGGGTCTCCGTCGAGACTTACCTGGATGAGCACCCGCAGCGGCGCCCTGCGCTCGCCGTCGGACAAAGCGCCGAGCGCCGCCCGATCGAGTGCATCGGCCAACCGCGCACTGTCCACCGAGTGAATTGCGTAGGCCCACTTCGCTACCGACCGAGCTTTGTTGCGCTGCAACTGTCCGATCATGTGCCAGCGAACCGGATCATCGATCGCACCGCTGCGAGCAGCGCCGTCGAAGTCCGCGACCTTCTCCACTGCTTCCTGCTCACGAGACTCACCGAATTCACGGCAACCCAGTCCGTACAGCATTCGGGCGTCGGACGCCGGAAAGAATTTGGTAACTGGCAGCAGTGCGACGTCGGAAACTTCGCGACCGGCAGCAAGGCACGCGGCGGCCAGTCGCGCCCTCACCGAGTCGAGTGCCGTCGATATTTCTGTCAGCCGCAATTCTGTCTGTCGCATTTCTGCCTAGACGGTTTCCGGCGCTGCGGGCGCTTCCATCCAGATCACTGCAGCTTGACGTCCGGTCAGTGATTCTCGGCGATGACTGAACAGCGCGCGATCCTCGATCGTGCACCGCGGGTCCTCGGCGACACCGGACACACCCGCGGCGAGCAACTGCTTACGCAGTCCCGCACGCAGATCGAGTCCCGGAGTGCCCTTCTCGGTGCGAGTTGCGCTGCCCGGCAAGTGCTTTTCCACGTCCGCACGCATCGAGGCGGGAACCTCGTACTGGCGTCCGCTCGCCGCCGGACCGAGGAAGGCGCCGATACGCGAGACCTCCGCGCCCTGTCGCACCATCTCCGCGAGGACGCGCGGGACGATACCGATGCGGGCACCGATCCGTCCGGCATGAACGGCCGCGATGACACCGGCCTCCTCGTCGGAGAGAAGAACAGGAACACAGTCTGCGCTGAGGGTGGCGAGCGCCAGGCCGGGAACGGTGGTGACCAGAGCATCCGTCACCGGAATGACCTCGTCGGTCGGTTCCGTCACGACAGTGACGTTGCGCGAATGGATTTGTTCCATCCACACGAGATGGTCGGGCTCGACGCCTATTTCGCGTGCCAGACGACGACGATTCGCATCGACGGCTGCCGGATCGTCTCCGACGTGATCGCCGAGATTGAACGACTCGTACGGCGACGCGGAAACACCGCCGGCTCGGCTGGTCACGACGCGGCGAATGCGGGTGCGGGTGGTCGACTTCTCGGTACTCAAGATAAGTGTGCTCACAAACGTCGAAAGTTGTCGTCCGGCTCAGACGTGACCGGACATCCAGTCAAGAACAGGGTACCCAGAAATTCCGGGCACCCTGTTCTCGAAACTGTTTGTAGCCCTACGTCAGCGACGCATGAAGACGGGAACATCGACGTCGTCGTCGCCCTCGTCTTCCTGGACCGGCGCGTGGCGTGGGCCACCGATCGGAGGCAAGCTGCCCGAACCGATAGTCTCGCGCGCCGCGGAAATCGGCTGCTCGCCAGCAGGTTCGGCGGCAACCGGTGACCGGCCGACCTCACCTGCGCGCCCGGCGCCGATCGCTCCACGTCCCTGCGCGGTCGACTCCACGGGACGACGAGCCGGAGCTCCACCGTCGAATCCCGCAGCGATGACCGTCACACGAACCTCGTCACCGAGCGAATCGTCGATGACCGTTCCGAAGATGATGTTGGCGTCGATGTGGGCGGCTTCCTGAACCAGCGACGCCGCCTCGTTGATCTCGAAGAGGCCGAGATCGCTGCCACCGGCGATCGACAGGAGAACGCCGCGGGCGCCTTCCATCGATGCTTCGAGGAGAGGCGAATTGATCGCGGATTCCGCCGCCTTGATCGCGCGCCCCTCACCACGTGAGGAACCGATGCCCATCAACGCACTGCCGGCGCCGGACATGACACCCTTGACGTCCGCGAAGTCGACGTTGATCAGACCCGGGGTGGTGATGAGGTCCGTGATGCCCTGGACGCCGTTGAGGAGAACCTCGTCGGCGCTGCGGAACGCGTCCATCAGGCTGACTGCGGCATCACCCAACTGGAGCAAGCGATCGTTCGGAATGACGATCAGCGTGTCGCAGGACTCGCGGAGCGCCTGAATTCCGGTATCGGCCTGTCCCCCACGACGCTTGCCTTCGAAGGAGAACGGTCGTGTCACGACACCGACGGTGAGTGCGCCCAGCTTCCGGGCGATGCTTGCCACGACAGGGGCACCACCGGTTCCGGTGCCACCACCCTCGCCTGCGGTCACGAACACCATGTCGGCGCCCTTGATGACCTCTTCGATCTCGTCCTTGTGATCTTCGGCTGCCTTGCGACCCACTTCAGGATCAGCACCGGCGCCGAGGCCACGGGTCAATTCACGACCGACGTCGAGCTTGACGTCGGCGTCACTCATCAGAAGGGCTTGCGCGTCCGTGTTGACCGCGATGAACTCGACTCCCTTGAGTCCTTGTTCGATCATGCGGTTGACTGCGTTCACGCCGCCGCCGCCGATGCCGACGACCTTGATTACGGCGAGGTAGTTGTGCGGGGGCGTCATCGGCTCTCGCCTTCCGTGTCGTGTTTCACGCTGCTTGTCAGTGCTGCTGTCTTTTTACTGCTGCTGGCTGTGTAACTTGTGGGGCTCTGTAACTGCTGGGGCTTTGTTACTGCTGTTGTTCGAGATAAACCCTAAACCTCAACCACAGGGTTAGAGTTATGTCAAGTATTCGATCTGAAACGAAACGCTATGCACCGTCGTCGCGTTCCGCCATTAGGCGCGCCGAGACACACCGAAGTATTTGCCACGCACTGACGCACGAGCGCACCGTGCGCTACCGCACCGTCGGAAGATCGGGACTGGACACGTCGTACGTCTGTCCCGGCTGGGTCAACAGCGGAAGCGTCACGGCAGCCTTGCGATCCGAGTGCTCGACACCGCCCCAGTTTACGACGCGACCGTCGAGCAGGGTCAGCGTGACACTCGAAATCGACCGAGCGGCAACCTCTCCCACCTGAAACCTCAGATCCGGCGGCAACACCGACAACACCTCGAGAGCGGCGAGCGTGGGCTCGTCGTTCCACCCGGGTGTCGGTGTCACCAGGCGCGGTACCCCAGGCGGTGGGACGCCCATCTCGAAGTCGACGCCCTTCTCGTCCAGCAGGTGTGCGCCCTCGGGGGAGTCGACGAAGACAACCGGTACCCGTTCGGTAACTGTGACGCGGATGGTCGACGGATACATCCGCTGCACCCGGGCCGAGGCCACCTTCGGAATCGTCGCGACTCGTGCGGCGGCTGCGCCGGTATCGACCCGCATCAACGGCTGACCGGTCGGTACGGCCAGGAGTGAAAGGATCTGTTCCTCACTGACGGTCGTCGCACCGAGAACTTCGGTGCCCCGGACCGAGAGCACCGGAGACAACCAGGCCGTCAGCGCAATTCCCACCACCAGCACGATTGCCAGCGGTGCCACGATCAGCGGTCGCTTGAACCACTTACGAGTCGGTGTGGGTTCGGGAGCCGGCTCCGTCGACCGCGTCGAGTATCGCGATTCGGTGCGAGTACTGCGCCGGCGCGAACTGGTGGCGCGTCTGGCTTGAGGATCTCGACGCCCGCGCCGACTTCGTGCGTCGGGTGTCATCGCGGTGCGGGATGCGGCGCCGAACGCAAAGCATCGAGGATCTGTTTACCGAGCATGGTCACATCACCTGCGCCCATCGTGATGACGATGTCGCCGGGGTGAGCCAACGCCGCAACCTGCTTCGGTGCCTGGGACAGATCAGGTTGATAGTGAACAGGTTTGGTGACCGATTGAGCGACCAGCGCACCGCTGACGCCCGGCATCGGCTCTTCGCGAGCGCCGTAGACGTCGAGAACCACTACCTCGTCGGCCAAGTCCAGTGCCTGCGCGAATTCCTCGGCGAACGCGGCTGTGCGCGAATAGAGGTGAGGTTGGAATACCACGATCACGCGTCCGGCTGCCGAATTGGTCGACGACGAATCATCTTCCGGTCGAACCAGATCCGCTGCCGCGCCGAGGACCGCGCGAACTTCGGTCGGATGGTGTGCGTAGTCGTCGAACACCCGGACACCACGCTCGCGCCCCGTGAACTGGAACCGGCGGTGGACGCCACCGAATCCGGCGAGCCCCTCGACGATTTCCTCCGTCTCGGCTCCGGCGTCCCGGGCGGCCAGCAGGGCGGCAAGCGCATTGAGCGCCATGTGCCGACCCGGCACTGCCATCCGCACGGTTCGCGCAGCGCTCTCCCCCGCCAGGTGGAACTGCAGGACTCCCCCGACGTCGTGTGCGTGGAATCCCAGTAGTCGGACTCCGACCTCGACACCGTCGACAGGCTCGAAGGCAGTGCCGGCCTCCACTTCCTGCGCATCCGCGGATCCGTAACCGAGCACCCGGATGTCCGAACGACCCGAGGCCACGATGCGCTTCGCGAGATCCGCCGATCCCGGATCGTCGAGGCAGACAATCAGGAGCCCGCCCGGGCGTAGCTTGTCGACAAAATCGTCGAACACCTTCACATACGCTTCGACGCTGCCGAAGTAGTCGAGGTGATCGGCCTCGATGTTGGTCACGACGATGACGTTGGGGTCGTACTGCAGGAGCGACCCGTCACTCTCGTCCGCCTCGGCGACAAAGACGTCACCGCTGCCGTGATGGGCATTCGTTCCCGCTTCGTTGAGTTCGCCGCCAACGGCAAACGAGGGGTCGAAACCACAGTGCTGCAGGGCGACCACGAGCATAGAGGTCGTCGACGTCTTGCCGTGTGTACCCGAAACCAGGAACGTGCGATTGCCCTGCATCAGTGAGGCAAGGACGGCCGGCCGAAGAATCACCGGGATTCCGCGGCGAGCGGCCTCGACGAGTTCCGGGTTGTCCTTCGGGATGGCCGCGTGGGTCGTGACGACGACGGTCGGCCCGCCTGGCAGCAGGTCGAGAGCATCGGCGTCGTGGCCGATCCGCACCTGCGCCCCGCGTGCACGAAGCGCCAGGACTCCTCGGCTCTCCTTCGCGTCCGAACCCGAGACGAGGCCTCCGCGGGAAAGCAGAATTCGCGCGATGCCGGACATGCCGGCACCGCCGATTCCGACCATGTGTACTCGCTCGAGGTGGGCGGGCAGCGCGGTCATCGGTTTCCCCTTGCGTTTTCCTGGACGGCGTTTTCCTTTGCCGCGATGTCGAGCACGATCCGTGCGATCTCGGTTGCCGCCGTGCGGTGTCCGACATTGGCAGCGCCACTGCTCATCTTGTCGAGGCGCGCGCTGTCACTCAGCATCGGGACGACGGTACCGGCGACAAACGTCGGCGTGAGCTCGTTGTCGGAGACGATGATCGCGCCGCCAGCTGTGACAACGGGTTTCGCGTTGAGCTCCTGCTCACCGTTTCCGTGCGGCAGCGGAACGTAGACGGCCGGAAGCCCGACCGCCGAGACCTCAGCGACCGTCATCGCGCCAGAACGACAGATCGTCGCGTCGGCTGCGGCATACGCGAGATCCATCCGCGAAAGATAAGGAACAGCCACGTACGGTGCGGTCTCCGAGTACTGCGTGACCTCGAGGGAGTTCTTGGGTCCGTGTGCGTGCAGCACCGAGATCCCCGCTTTCGCGAGTTCCTGGGCAGCGCCGGAGACCGCGTCGTTGAGCGACTTCGCGCCCTGTGATCCGCCGAAGACGAGCAGAACGGGACCGTCCTGCGGCAGTCCGAAGTACTCGCGCGCTTGCGAGCGAAGTCCCGCTCGATCGAAATTGGCGATCGACGCCCGGACCGGAATGCCGACGATCTCGGCGTCCTGATCGCCGCGATTCTTCACACCTGACCCCGGAACGGCGGCAAGCACGCGCGTCGCCAGGCGAGCACCGATCTTGTTCGCAATTCCGGCACTGGCGTTTGCTTCGTGGATGACGATCGGAATCTTGCGTCGGCGACGAAGAACACCACCACGGGCGGCAAGGTACGCCGGAAGCGCGACGTAGCCACCGAAGCCGACAATCACGTCGGCGTCGACGGAATCGAGTACCTCGCGGGTCTTGCGCACCGACGCGAGGATGCGTGTCGGCAGTTTGACGAGATCCATCGTGGGCTTACGAGGAAGCGGAACCGGCGGAATGAGCTCGAGCGTGTAGCCGCGGGCAGGCACCAAGGTGGTTTCGAGACCACGCGCAGTCCCGAGTGCAGTGATCCGGGTGTCGGGCTGAGCGGCCCTGACCGCGTCCGCGACCGCAAGAGCGGGTTCGATGTGACCAGCCGTGCCTCCCCCTGCCACCACTACCGACAGAGCCGATTTGTTGCCGCTCACCTACGAATTCCTCGCTCTCGAACTTCTCGTGGATCTTGTGCCCTACGTGTCGGCGCCTGCCGACGCTGACCATTCTGCCCTCCCGCGGTGCGCTTCCGTGACCCAGCGGCCGCACCTCGGTTGGAATCCGTGGAAGTACGAGCGCCTTGACCTGCCCGCGTGCGTCGATCACCCGTCTCGATCGCACGCCGGCCGTCGCGTCCGCGAGCCGGTTCGATCTGCCGCGTCGGCTTCGGTCGACGGATCGGCCGACCCCCTGACGGAGGGTGGTACAGCACCGGCTTGGGGAGTTTGAGCAACTTCGAGATCTTGCCGTCCTGCCCGGAGTTCAGAGCGGCAACCGCTTCGGGCTCGTGGCGAGCAGCATTGGCGATGACACCGAACATGAACAGTGTGATCGCCAAGGACGAACCGCCGGCGGAGACCAACGGCAACTGGAGTCCGGTCACCGGCAGCAGTCCGATGACGTAGCCGATGTTGATCATTGCCTGGCCGACGATCCAGGTAGTTGCGGTGGCCGACAGGAGCCGCCAGAACGGATCGATGCTGCGGGCTGCGATCCGCAATCCCGTGTACACGAATACGGCGAACAACCCGATCACGACCGCACAGCCGACAAATCCCAGCTCTTCGCCGATGATCGCGAAGATGAAGTCGTTGTGAGCGTTGGGTAGGTAGTTCCATTTGGCGACGCTCTGCCCGAGTCCGCGACCGAGCAAGCCGCCGTCGGCGAGCGAATACAGAGCCTGCTTGGCCTGGTAGTTGTTGCCCTGCAGGTCATCGCTCTTGTTGAAGAAGGCCTGAACTCGATCGGAACGATAACCGGCCGTCATGGCCAGCACGCCCGCCACGACGACCCCCGTCAACGCGATCGAGCCGAAGAGCTTCAGTGGCAGCCCACCGAACCACAGCAGGGCCCCGACGATGATTCCCAATGCGATGGTCGTACTGAGGTTCGGCTGCGCGACGACCAGGGCGAAGACCAGCATCGCGGCGGGTACGAGCGGAATCAGGATCGACTTCACGGATCGGTCGTCCGGCCGCCTCGAGGCCAACAGATGGGCGCCCCAGATCGCCAACGCGACCTTCATGATTTCCGAGGGCTGCACCGAGAATCCACCGACGTTGAACCAGCGACGCGCGCCCTGCGCTTCGGTGCCGATTCCCGGAATCAGGACGAGTACCAGCATTATCAGCACGACGACAAACAGCGGAAAGGAATACTGCCGGAGCACTCTCGCCGGAATCCGCAGCGCGACGTAGAAGAGCACCGCACCGAGGATCGCGAAGATCAGCTGCTGGGTGAACAAGGAATATGCCGAGCCGCCGGACACATATTGCTCGACGCTCGACGCCGACAGAACCATCACGAGCCCCAAGACAGTCAACATCGTGGCAATCGTCACCACCAGGTGGAACGACGCCAACGGCCGCGCCAACCAGGCACCGATTCGGGTCTTGGGACCCTTGGTCATCGCAGGTTCCCGGCTTCGCCAGGCGAATCTGTATACGGATCGGGTAGCGCGGCTACTGCGGCGGCAAAGCTGTCACCGCGGTGTCCGTAGCTGACAAACATATCCAAGGACGCGGCGGCCGGCGCGAGTACAACGGCGTCACCTGGGGATGCCAACTCGGCAGCTTCGACCACGACTGCGGCCATGACGGCATCTGCGTCGGCACCCGACGGCAGCCGGATGGTGAGAGTCGAGTTGCTGCTGTTTTCGCTCACTACTGCATCGTCCCCCGACATCACGTGCACCACGGGAACATCGGGCGCGTGTCGCGCGAGCGCGTCCTCGATCACACCAGCGTCACGGCCGAGAAGGACAGCGCCGGAGAGTCGCGGACCGACTTCGCTCACCAACTGGTCGACGCTTGCTCCCTTGAGCAGACCGCCCGCAATCCAGACGACGCGATCGTGCGCGAGTATCGACGGTCTGGCTGCGTGTGGATTGGTGGCCTTGGAATCGTCGATGTACACAACGGACCCGACACGACCGACCAGGGCCCCGCGGTGTGGACCGACCTTGTGTGCGGCCAGACCGCGCTCGACGACGCCTGCTTCGAATCCGAGTGCCCGCGCCAAGGCAGCAGCGGCGAGCGCGTCCATAACGCCGGCCGGGCCGGCCGGATCTATGGACGCCGCTTCGGCCAAGCGGACGTGATCGCCGAAAGCATTGTCGACGAGGTATCCCGCGTCGACACCCAGTTCTCCTTCGCCCGGTTCACCCAATCTGAACCCGGTGACAATGTCTGCATCAGCGCGAGTTCCCAGCTCGGAAGCGATCGCGTCATCGAGGCCGACCACAGCGACCTTTCCACTCAGTGCCCGCGATTTGGCTTCGGCGTACGCGCTCATTCCGCCGTGCCAGTCGAGGTGATCCTCGGCGACGTTGAGGACCACGCCGGCATCCGGACGCACCGAAGGCGCCCAGTGCAATTGGAACGACGACAGTTCGACAGCGAGATACTCCACGCGCGGTGACGTTTCGGCGAGCGCGTCGAGTATCGGCAGGCCGATGTTCCCGCAGGCTCGGCCGACAACTCCGGCGGCGTCGAGAATCGAGGCCAGCATCGACGTCGTCGTGGTCTTTCCGTTGGTCCCCGTCACAACCAGCCATTTACGCGGTGCGCCGAAGTGACCGCTGTGGTCGACACGCCAGGAGAACTCGACGTCTCCCCAAATCGGGATCCCATGACCGGCGGCCGCTGCAAGGATCGGTGCATCCGGCCGAAAGCCGGGACTGGTGACAACGAGCCCGTACTCGGTGATCGAATCCGGGGCATCCTCGATCGAGGTCGTGGTCACCATGTCCGCGCCGAGTTCGGCGCAGCGCTCCGCGAAGTCCAGGGTCGAATCGGCAACCGTCACGACAGCGCCGAGAGCGACAAGAGGCTCGATGGTCGCTTGACCGGACACCCGCCCACCGGCGACCAGCACGCGCTTACCGCGGAGCCAGGACAGATCGTTCTCGGAATCCGCTGAGCTGGTCATGGTTTTCAGCCTCCGAGCGCTGCGAGATATTCGCTGTAGAAGAGTGCCAGTCCGATAGCCGACGCGATAGCCGCCAGCAACCAGAATCTGATGATCACCGTGGTTTCAGCCCACCCGGCGAGTTCGAAGTGGTGATGGAACGGCGCCATTCGGAAGACTCGCCGTCGGCTGGACCGGAACACCGCTACCTGGATCACCACCGACGCGGCCTCCGCGACGAACAGTGCACCGATGACAACCATCAACAGTTCCGTGCTGGTGGTGATCGACAATCCGGCGAGCATGCCGCCGAGGGCAAGAGAACCGGTGTCGCCCATGAAGATCTTTGCGGGTGCGGCGTTCCACCAGAGGAAACCGATGCACGCGCCGGCGCCGGCAGCGCAGAGCACCGCAAGATCGAGCGGATCGCGGACGTCGTAGCAACCCTTGCCGGGGTTGGTTTCACACGAGTAACGGAACTGCCAGAACGTGATGATGACGTAGGCGCCGAGAACGAAACTCATCGCTCCGGCGGCCAGACCGTCCAGGCCGTCGGTCAGGTTGACGGCATTGGACCAGGCGCTGACCAGTAGGTAGCAGAACGCGATGAAGACCACGGAACCGAGTGAGACGGTGGCGATGTCGCGAACGTACGACAGATGAACACTGCCCGGAGTCAGCCCGTCGTCACCGCGGAACTGAAGGGCCAAGATACCGAAGGCAATGGCTGCGACGAACTGACCGACCAGCTTCGCTGTCTTGTTCAGCCCGAGATTGCGCTGCTTGCGGATCTTGATGAAGTCGTCGAGGAAACCGACTCCGCCGAGAGCTGTGGTCAGACCCAGAACGAGGAGGCCGGACGCCGAGGGCCCCTCCGCGTTGTCCATGCCGAGACCGATGAGGTGGGAGCCGAGATAGCCGGCCCAGATTCCGGTCAGGATCGCGACGCCGCCCATGGTGGGAGTCCCGCGCTTGGCCTGGTGACTGGCCGGACCCTCGGTTCGGATCTCCTGCCCGAAGCCTTGTTTCGAGAACGCCTTGATCAGGATCGGCGTGAGCATGATGGAGACCGCGAGCGCGATGCCTGCGGCGAGAAGAATCTGGATCACTGCGAATCCCCGCTGTTCTCGCCGTCAGTGTTCTCGCCGTCGGCGCCGGGCGTTGCGGCCAGAATTGCTTCGGCGACCGTCCACAGTTCAACCGACTTGGACGCCTTCACCAGCACGAGATCGCCGGGTTCGAGTTCCGCTTCGAGGATGGCAATTGCCGCGGCTGCGTCGGGCACGACGACGGACTCGTCACCCCACGACCCCTCCATCACCGCTCCTTGATGCATCGCACGCGAGGTGCGGCCCGTTCCGACGACGATCAACTTGCTGACGTCGAGCCTGACGGCAAGGCGACCGATCGCGTCGTGCTCGACCACCGATTCCGGCCCGAGTTCACCCATCTCACCGAGCACAGCCCAGCTACGACGCCCGAAGTGCCGATCCGATCGTGCCATGGACACCAACGCTTTGAGGGCGGCGCGCATGGAATCGGGATTGGCGTTGTAACTGTCGTTGACAACGGTGACGCCGTCGGCGCGCTCGGTAACTTCCATCCGCCTCGCGGACGCCGCCTTCGTACCCTCGAGGACACGCGCGATGTCTTCAACCGCGAGGCCGTTCTCGAGCGCGACAGCCGCAGCGGCAAGAGCATTGCTCACGTGATGTTCGCCGTGGACGGCCAGGCGAATACGCGCCGAACCCTGCGAACAGTTCAGTGTGAAGGAAGCCCGGGCCTGATCGTCGACGACCACGTCGGTCGCCCGAACGTCGCAGTCTTCCGACTGGCCGACGAATACGATCCGGGCCTTGGTTCGACTCGCCATGGCGGCGACCATGCGGTCGTCGGCGTTGAGTACCGCAACTCCACCGTCGGCTGCCGACGGGAGTGCTTCCACCAGTTCACCTTTGGCGACAGCGATCGCTTCACGCGAACCGAATTCGCCGAGGTGAGCGGTACCGACGTTGAGAACGACGCCGATCTTCGGCGGCGCAATCCTGGTCAGCTCGCCGACGTGGCCGACCCCGCGTGCCGACATCTCAAGGACCAGGAAGCGAGTCTTCGCGTCCGCGCGGAGGACCGTCCACGGCAAACCCAGTTCATTGTTGAACGATCCGGGCGGCGCAACCACCTCACCGCGCTCGCGCAACAGCGCTGCAATCAGGTCCTTGGTCGAGGTCTTGCCCGCAGAACCGGTGACACCGACCAGCGTCAGCCCACCATCGGTTGCTGTTCCATCAGTTGCCAGTTCGTCGACAACTGCTCGGGCCAGAAGACCGAGGGCGTGCAGGACTGCGGCCCCGGATCCGTCGGTGTCGTGTTCGAGCAGCATCACCGCACTGGGACCGTCGTTCGGCACCGAAGGAACGACGATCGCCGGCACTCCGACCGGCCGCGCCGCGAGTACCGCCACGGCGCCTGCTGCCACCGCAGCTTCTGCGTGATCGTGACCGTCGACGCGCGCGCCGGGTAGTGCGAGGAAAAGCCCACCTGGACTGACCTTGCGCGAATCGAATTCGACGGTTCCAGTCACCTGCGTCGACGAATCGTCGACGTCGTGCAGGGTTCCTCCGACGATCTCGGCGATCCGAGAGAGCGTCATCGGGATCATTGCTTGCCTCCATGTGCCGTGTTGATCGCGAATCGGCCGATCATTTCGCCCAACACCTCGCGGTCGTCGAACGGGTGTTTGACCCCGTCGATTTCTTGACCTACCTCGTGGCCTTTGCCTGCCACCAGGACAACATCTCCTGGCTGCGCCCACCGGACCGCTTGCTCGATCGCGGTAGCCCGGTCCCCCACTTCACGAACCTCACCGCGTTCGGACTCGGGCACGTCCATGGCGCCTTGCATCACCGAAGCGCGAATCTTCGCCGGGTCCTCGGTGCGTGGGTTGTCGTCGGTGACGATCAGCAGATCTGCACCTCGCGCACCCGCTTCGCCCATGAGACTCCGTTTGCCGGCGTCGCGATCTCCGCCCGCACCGACCACCACGGCAACTCGGCCGGGAACCTGGTTGCGCAGCGTGGCGATCACGGCTTCGAGCGCTGCCGGCTTGTGCGCGTAGTCGACCACGGCGAGAAAGCTCTGCCCACGGTCGATCCGCTGAACTCGTCCCGGGACATCCACCGTTCCGAGCGCCCGAACAGCGGCGTCCGGATCGAGGCCGGCAGCAAAACTGACGGTCAACGCCAGCGCAGCGTTGGCCACGTTGTATCGCCCGGGGAGGCGAAGCGAGACCGGCCATGATTGTCCGTCCGGGCCGACCAACTCGAAAGTCTGTGAGCCGTCCTCGGCAACCTCGACTGCGCCGACCTTCCACTCGGCCTCGGCCGTCGAGGTCGAG
The DNA here is from genome assembly GCF_030056735.1 of Rhodococcus sp. IEGM 1409. Lineage (GTDB taxonomy): Bacteria > Actinomycetota > Actinomycetes > Mycobacteriales > Mycobacteriaceae > Rhodococcus_F. The sequence continues at coordinate 482,066 of NZ_JASHKN010000003.1, read as the reverse complement.
ACCGTGGTCACTGCATCGCTCTCGTCGGTCGCGGCCAACTCGGCCATCCGTCGACCCCATACGTCGTCGACGCAGACGACGGCATGCTCGGCTCGCACCGTCGACTCGGGATCGAACAACCGAGCCTTGGCCTGGAAGTACTCCTCGAAGTCCCGATGGAAATCGAGGTGGTCCTGCGAAAGATTGGTGAATGCGCCGATGTCGAAGCGGATGCCGTCGACGCGTCCGAGAGCGAGCGCGTGACTGGACACCTCCATGACGACAGTGTCGATCCCCTGCTCCGCCATCACGGCGAACAGAGCATGCAGTTGCGGAGCTTCCGGCGTGGTCAGCGCGCTGGGGACCCTGCGGCCGTCGATGCGAGTCTCGATGGTGCCCACCAGGCCGGGCTTGCGGCCGGCTCCGGCAATCGCTGCTTCGAGCAGGTACGACGTCGTGGTCTTGCCGGACGTGCCGGTGATGCCGACGACCTGCATCTTCTCTGAAGGTCGGCCGTAGATTTCCGCTGAGATCTCACCGAGTACATCCCGCGGGTTCGGATGAACGAGAACCGGGACGGACCGGTCGGGCGCCTTGTCAGCGGCCTCGATCAGTTCGAGGCCGGCCTCGTCGGTCAAGATCGCGGTCGCACCACGCCCCAGAGCGTCGACGGCGAACTGAGCGCCATGTGTCCTGGCACCGGGCAGAGCGGCGAAGAGGTCATCGGTCACGATTCCCTGTGCACGCAGGTCAACGCCCTTGACGATGACCTCCGGTGACTGCGATCCCGGTTGTCCGACCCATTCGAGGCGAGCCCCGGACAGTTCGGACAGCGCCGTGACCGCGGTCGCAACCGGTTGTGTCGGACGCGTCCCGGGAGCGCCGTCCGAGTTCGACGATTGCAAACGATTCGGCACTGTCACTCGACTCCTGGGAATTGTCGTTGGTCTATGTCGGTCGCAGCGCAAGCAAAGTTCGGGGCACTGCAATGAATGAGATTACTGCGGCGTTTGAGATTACCGTGTCCGGGATTAACCAGAAGACCGTGTCGAACCCCACACCCCGCAATCAGTCCGCCTGCAACACCAACTTGCGACCGGGGTCCGGCGACATCGGAACACTGTCACGCTGCAACATCCACGAGGCAATGTTGTGGAACAACGGCGCTGCCGATTGACCGCCGCCGCCGTCCACGCCGCGAACCGGTGCGTCGAGCATGATTCCGATCACGAATCGAGGGTTGTCCGCGGGCGCGATTCCCGCGAAGGTGATCCAGTAGTTGGAGTTGGAGTAGCACTTGCACGCCGGATCCACCTGCTGCGCGGTGCCCGTCTTGCCGCTGACCTGATATCCCTCGATGCCCGCGGCAACACCGGTTCCCCGCTGGTTGCCGGTGTCTTCCTGCGTGACCGATCGGAACATGTCCCGAACCGTCGCGGCTGTCTGGGCGCTGACCACCTCGACGCCTTCGGGTTGCGGCGTCTCGGCCCGAGCGCCGGAAGAATCGACAGTCGACTTCACGATCCGCGGAGGAATTCGCACACCGTCGTTGGCAATAGCCTGGTACATCCCCGTCATCTGCAGGGTTGTCATCGACAGACCCTGCCCGATCGGCAAGTTCGCGAAGGTTCCGCCGGACCACTGGTCGCGGCTCGGCACGCTGCCCGCGCTCTCGCCGGGAAGTCCGACGTCGGTGCGTTGTCCGAGGCCGAACCTGTTCAGCATGTCTGCGTAGCGATCCTCGCCGACTCGCTGAGCGAGCATCAACGTGCCGACGTTCGAGGACTTTCCGAACACACCGGTAGAGGTGTACGGAGCCACACCGTGATCCCACGCATCCTTGACTGTGGCGCCGGCCATCGTGATGCTGCCCGGGACCTGCAGAACTTCGTCTGGAGTTGTCTTACCGTCCTCGATGGCCGCTGCTGCGGTGACGATCTTGTTCACCGATCCGGGTTCGAACGGTGTGCTGACCGACGGATTGCCCATTTCGACTGTCGGCGCGTTCTTGTCGATGCCGATCGCGGGGTTGAAGGTGCTGTCGTTGGACATGGCCAACACCTGCCCCGTCTTGGAATCCATGACCACAACCGAAGCGTTCTTTGCGCCCGACTTGTCCTTGGCGATCTGAACCTGCTGCTGAACGTAGAACTGGAGATCCGAATCGATGGTCAGTTCGATGCCCGATCCATTCACGGCCGGTTGCTTGTCACGCCAGCTACCGGGGATCACGGCCCCGTCGGAACCGCGGTCGTAGGTCTCGGACCCATCTGTGCCGGCGAGCGTGGAGTCCATCGAATCTTCGAGGCCGAGCAACCCGTGCCCGTCCCAACCTGTCGCGCCGACGAGATTCGCGGCCAAGGAACCGCCGGGGTACTCACGGATGTCCTGTCGCTCGAGGCCGACCTCCCGGAACTTGTCCGAGATCTCGGCTGCAACCGCCGGATCCACGCTGCGCGCGAGGTAGGTGAACGTCTCGTTGCTGTTCATCTTCTGAAGCAGATCTTTTTCCGGAACGGTATCGCCGAGTTCGGCGTGGATTCCGGCTGCGATCTCGGCGAGGCGATCACTGACGTCCGGTGCCACTTTGTCGCCCTCGGCGCCCTGCTCGATGCTCTTCGCACGCGCTTCCTCGAGCTCCTTGCGCACCCGCACCGGCTGGAAGGTCAGCGCTTTGGCTTCCATGGTGAACGCGAGGGGGTTTCCGTTGCGGTCGGTAATCGAGCCACGTACGGCCGGATCGACCTGCGTCGTGGTTCGTTGATTCGCGGACTCCGCGGCCAGACTCGGCGCATCAATGCCCTGAATCCACAAGAGCTGCAATGCCGCAACGGCGAGCGCACCACACATGGTGATACGACCGATCCGCTGACGAAACGGAAAGGAGGCAGTGGCCGAGCGGCGCGGACGCCGACCGGAGTTGTTACGGGAGTTCTGACTCACCGACGTTCCTCAGGCGGGGCAGGCACCGCCGTCGTGGTGGCGGGTGCTGTCGTCGTAGGGATCACAGGAACCAATTGTTCACTCTGCGCGAGATTTCGCGTGTTATTGGGAACGCTCGGCGTGGCTCCGGGAACAACCGGCGTCGTGGTGCGCGGTGGTGTCGAGGTCGGTGCGGGGACCGACGTGGGCGCATCGAGCGGCGGCATCGCTCCGGCAGTAGCGGGAGTCGGTGTTCCGACTACCTCGACCGAACCGTCCGGATGCACCACGAGGCGTGCAGGATCCTTTGCCGGGACCATGCCGAGAGCGCTGGCCTGATTTGCCAACTCCGGAGCCGAGTTACGCGACTGGAAGTCACGTTCGAGCGCTGCCTTCTGCTCGACCAAAGACTGGTTGTAGGCACGCGCATCACTGAGTTGGTACGAATCCTCGGCAGCGCGAGTGGTCAGCAACAGAGTCACCGCAAGACCGATCGACAAAAGTCCGATGACGGAGGCCACGAACGGTACTCGCCCCTTGAGCATCGCCCGAGGAGAGATCGACGGTCCGGCAGGAGCAGCAGTTCCGGTCCGACCGGCCGCCCGTGCGGTGCGCTTCTCGTATGCGCGTTGCGCTGCACCGGATTTGCCCTGACCACTCATGCTCGCCTCCTGGAAATGCGTTCTGCGGCACGCAAACGCACCGGAGCTGATCGTGGGTTCTCTTCGATTTCCTGCTCGGACGCACGTTCTGCGCCACGGGTGAGAATGCGGAACTCCGGGCCCATACCCGGCAACTCGACCGGCAGACCTTCAGGACTGGTGGACTTGGAGCGGGGAACCAACTCCGCCTTCACAACTCGATCCTCGAGCGACTGGTAGGACATGAACACCACTCGCCCACCGACTGCCAGTGCGTCGAGCCCGGCAGGCACCGCTGCACGAAGCGAGTCCAACTCGGCATTGACTTCGATCCGCAGCGCTTGGAAGGTGCGCTTGGCCGGGTGTCCACCGGTACGTCGCGTGGCTGCCGGGATTGTCCGGTACAGCAACTCGACCAGAGCTGCACTGGTGGTGAAAGGTTCACGCTCACGCTGCCGAAGGACCTCGGACGCAATCTTTCCGGCGAACCTCTCTTCGCCGTACGTGCTCAGAATGCGAGCAAGGTCGCCGTGGCTGTAGGTGTTGAGAACCTCTGCCGCGGTCAGCCCGACCGTCTGATCCATTCGCATGTCGAGAGGTGCGTCGATCGAGTACGCAAATCCTCTGTCGGCTTCGTCCAGCTGCATCGACGACACACCCAGATCGAAGAGGATCGCGTGAACCGCCTCCGTTGACGGCAGACCGGCCTGTTCGAGCGCGTCTTCGATCCCGTCATACGTGGTGTGCACGAACGTGGTTCGGTCCGCGAAGGGCGCCAGACGTTCGGAAGCGATACGGAGTGCATTGGTGTCGCGGTCGAGACCGATGAGATGAAGGCCCGGGTACTTGCCGAGGAAGAATTCGGAGTGGCCGCCGAGCCCCAACGTCGCGTCGATCATGTAGGCACCCGCACCACCGTCACCGACGGCTGTGATGGCAGGGCCGAGAAGATCAACGGCTCGATGCAGAAGTACGGGAACGTGTGCGAAGCCATCGGCATCCGAGGGTTCGTTCACCTCGTGATCCACCATGATTGCTCCGGCTCCTACTTTCATGATTTCCGATGACTTTTCGAAAAGTTGCTGACTTTCCGAGAAGGCGATGACTGTTCGAGAAGGCGAATGCTTCGAGGTCCCTGCCCGAACGAGAACCTGGCGCTGGGGAAGTGCGTCAGGGTCTTTCCGGGCAGAGGCCTCGCGGCATTCGCCGGGGGCTCTTCGCCTAGACGATCTCGCTGAGAGATTCGCCTGTTGCCTGCGAATAGTCCTCTTCGTTGTCTCCGAGATACCTCTCCCAGGCTGCTAGATCCCAGATCTCGAGGTAATCGACGGAGCCGGTCACTACGCATTCCTTCGACAGGTTTGCGTAACGCCGATGATCAGCCGAGAGGGTGATTCGCCCCTGGGCATCGGCGTGCTGTTCATCTGTGCCGGCGGCCAGGGCACGTACATACGCCCGAGCTGCCGGATCATTACGTGGAGCTGCCGCTGCCTTTCGAGCGAGCTTGACGAACTCGTCCCGAGGGTAGATGGCGAGGCTGTGATCTTGACTCTTGGTGATCATCAATCCTCCTGCCAGTTCGTCTCGGAACTTTGCCGGCAACGTGAGCCGACCTTTGTCGTCGAGCTTCGGCGTGAAGGTACCGAGGAACACTCGACACCTCCTGCGAGCTTGCGCTGAAACCCTCCCTATCGAGCGGATCGTGCTTCAGCTCTCCGCCCGAACCCACAGTACCCCACTTTCCCCCACAAACAAGGAGCACATGGTCCCTATTCAGCATCATTTGCTGAAAAATAGCAGGTCAGCACAGGTGGGGAGACGTGGGGGAAATTTACAACCGTGTCCCGGACCACACCGCAGTCGTATCGAGCCTTCACGCCACCATTTGTCGCTCCGCCAGACAAACTCGCAGTACAAGCAGGGTTTTCGAATAGACGTGAGCGGGACGAGGTCTGGTCGAGCGTTGCAGTTCGGCCAGAGTGGAGGAGAGTGGAGGGCCGGGTGGAGCGAAGTGGAGGAAGCCCGTAGGCATGCCCACGGGCAGCCGAGGTGGCGAGTGATTCGCTCGCGCGTCACTGATCCGCCAGTAACCCCGCCAGCGCACACGACAACACCCACACCAACGCATGTGGCGGTCGGCAACCTTGGTTGCCGACCGCCACACGTGTGGTCGTCCGTGCCCTGCAAAGGGCGTCACGTCCGAACTGCATCATGTCCGAACTGCATCACGCTCGAACTGCATCACTCTCGAAGTACGCCCGAAGAAGGGCGGGAGAGCTAGTCCTGCTCGAACCTGCGTTTGAATCGATCTTCCATCCGCGACGAGAATCCGCCGCCGGACTTCCGGCCGCGTCCCCGACCGGAACCACCGGCGGTACCCCTACCCGGCGGACCGGACGGATGATTGCCGCCTTCGGAAGCGGGGTCGGCAGCTGCTGCGGACTTACGTCCACCACCCCAGAGGAACAACACCCCTGCGCCGAACATGAACAAGAAACCGAACAGGCTGATGATCGGAAAACCGCCCGGCTTGAGCGGGAGGGCAACCCCCGCGATCAGCAGGACCAGACCCAGCACGAATAGAGCCGCTGCTTGGAATCGCCGCCTACTCGACGGCGCCCGCATACGGCCGCCCCTCACATTGGAGGCGAACTTGGGGTCTTCGGCATAAAGAGCGCTCTCGATCTGATCGAGCATGCGCTGCTCGTGCTCGGAGAGTGGCACGGTACCTCCCCCGGCACTGGAAGTTTGGCAACCACCTCACGGTGTGAGGCGGCGGGTAATCAACTTCGACGATTACCTGTTTTCATAATACGAGCAGTTTAGGTCTCGGACCACCAACTCCGGGTACGAGTTCCGCCACAAGCGTACGTATTCGTGCCGAAGGGCCCCGATTCGGCTCGATTTGCCCTCGCAGACCAGGAATTTCCCCGGAAACGACTGCCGGGACGGACCATTTGTTCACGACGCTTGCAAATGCGCGGACGTGTCCTGACCGATGAATTCTTCGACGGCTGTGAGAAAACGACCGACCTCGGCGAAAAATGCGTCGGAATCGGTGTCTGTGATCACGATCGACACACCGGTTTCCACGGCCGCACGCGTTGCGGACCACCCCGCGAAGAACTTCGACCACGCACCGAACGCGGGCGCTGCGGCGTCCATCAGGACCCACGCGTTTCCGGTTCGCCTACGCTTCGAACCGGCACCGGCAGGAGCTGCCGCCAACACTGCCCCGGCACCACGCAGCGCAGCCAGGTAAGCACACCGGAACCGGTCGGCAGGATCGCCCGCCCCTATCGCTTCTTCGAGAAGCGCATCCGCCTTCCGAAGCAGCCCCCACGCCACACCGGGCTTCCCCACTCGAGCAGTGCGGTGGCCAGTGGCCGTCGCACCGAACGACCGCCTCGCCGACATCGGCAATCGAGAGATTGCGGCCTCCGACGGACTCGACAATTCGGCAGGAAGAGTTCGTTCGGACTTCACACGTTCAGGCTTCACACGCTCGGACATCGGGGCACCTCCTGCACCGTAAGGATCCAAGACCAGGTGGGCCGGAGATGCCCGCTTCCCTTCGGGCATCTCCGGATCACCCACATCGAACATCTGTTCGACCTATTCAATATAACTGCACCCACCGACACGCCGTCAAGAGAAGAGGTGAGACCGGTCGACCCGCAGATCGCCTGGACACCACATACGGTCGACCTCGACCGCGAAGAATTCGCGAGTCGACTCCACGAGGCACTGACCGTGTACGTCACAGCGATGGACTATCCGCGAGGAACCGAGTTCCATCGCGCACCGATGTGGCAGGAGCATGCGAACCGGCCTGGCTGGAAAGCCGTCGGCGCATTGGCAGTTCCCCAACAACCGTCGCCGGAAAATCTGCCACTGGTGGGGATCGCCTACGGGTATCGCGGGAGCCCGGACCAGTGGTGGCATCAGCAGGTACTTCACGGGCTTCGGCGCTCGGGTCGCCCCCAGAGCGAGATCGATGCGATTCTGAGCGACTACTTCGAACTCACCGAACTTCACGTGCATCCGAACGGACAAGGTCACCGGTTGGGCGAATCGCTCTTGCGCCACCTCCTCGTCGATCGACCCGAACGCAGTGTTCTCTTGTCGACACCCGAGGTGTACGACGAGGACAACCGTGCCTGGCGGCTGTACCGTCGCCTCGGCTTTCGTGACGTGCTCCGCAGATTTCGTTTTGCCGGCGACAACCGACCGTTCGCGGTCCTCGGCCGCGGACTGCCGCTGTGAGCGCACTTCTCGACGCCGTCGTCGTCGGCTCCGGACACAACGCGCTCGTTTCGGCCGCCTACCTCGCACGCGAGGGTTGGTCGGTCGAGGTTCTGGAGAAGGACACGGTTCTCGGCGGCGCCGTCTCGACCGTCGAGCGATTTCCCGGCTACAAGGTGGACCGGGGGTCGTCGGCGCACCTCATGATCCGACACAGCGGCATCATCGAGGAACTCGGACTCGGCGCGCACGGGCTGCGCTACATCGACTGTGACCCGTGGGCGTTCGCGCCGCCCGCCCCGGGCACCGACGGGCCCGGCATCGTATTTCACCGCGACCTCGACGCAACCTGCCAGTCCATCGAACGAGCTTGCGGGACAAAGGACGCCGACTCGTATCGGCGGTTCGTCGCAGTCTGGTCGGAGCGCAGTCGACATGTCATGATAGCGTTTTCCGCGCCGCCCACCGGACCGAACCTTATCGGTGCGTTCGGAGGTCTCGCCGCCGCACGCGGCAACAGCGAACTGTCGCGGCAGTTCCTCGCACCCGGCGACGCACTGCTGGACGAGTATTTCGACAGCGAGGCACTCAAGGCTGCGTTGGCGTGGTTCGGCGCCCAGTCCGGGCCTCCCATGTCGGAACCGGGAACCGCTCCGATGGTCGGCTTCGCTGCCCTCATGCACGTCTTGCCTCCTGGGCGGGCAGTCGGCGGTAGCGGCGCGCTGAGTACTGCGTTGGCCTCCCGCATGGCTGTCGACGGCGCCGCCATCGCACTCGGTGACGGCGTGACGTCGATCCGCCGGAACCCGAATCACTGGACCGTCACGACCGAGAACGGTCGAGAAGTTCACGCTCGCAAGGTAATTGCCGGGTGCCACATCCTCACCACGCTCGAACTACTGGGCCGCGGCGGCTTCGACGGCGAGACGCTCGAACGATGGCGTCGCCGCATCAGGGTGGGCCCCGGCATCGGCGCGGTACTGCGACTGGCAACATCTGCGCTTCCGTCCTACCGCGGCGACGCCACGACGCAGGAAAGCACGTCGGGATTGCAATTGCTCGTTTCCGATCGCGCCCACTTGCGCACTGCACACGGCGCAGCGCTGGCGGGGGAACTTCCTCCTCGCCCGGCGGTTCTCGGAATGAGTTTCAGCGGAATCGATCCCACGATCTCCCCGGCCGGTCGACATCAGGTGACACTGTGGTCGCAGTGGCAACCGTATCGCCTCAGCGGACATCGTGATTGGGCGTCGGTCGCGGAGGCGGAGGCCGACCGAATCGTCGGCGAGATGGAGGCCTTCGCGCCCGGATTCGCCGACTCCATCCTCGACCGCTTCATTCAGACTCCCCGCGACATCGAGTCGGAATTGGGGATGATCGGCGGAAATGTCATGCACGTCGAGATGTCACTCGATCAGATGATGTTGTGGCGACCGCTTCCGGAACTGTCCGGACATCGCGTTCCGGGAGCAGACGGGTTGTATCTGACCGGTGCGTCGACGCATCCCGGTGGTGGTGTGTCCGGAGCCAGTGGTCGCAGTGCCGCTCGAATCGCACTGTCCGACAGTCGCCGGGGTGCGACTCGTCGTTGGATGCGTCGTTCGAGCAGGCCGTGAACTTCACCCGCCGACACGCCCCCGCCTCGATGACTGGCTACGCCGCGGCTGGCACGATGGCCAGTGTGCAACAGTCCACCGATCCTGCCGCCAAGCCGACCAGTCGGAAACGCTTCCTGACGGTTGCCGCGCTCGCCCTGATGTTGGTTCCCTTGCTGGCCGGGTGCATCCGCGTGCAGGTGTCGATGGGCGTGTCCGCGAACGATCGTGTGTCGGGTCAGGTGGTCGCCGCCGCGATACCTGCGGACGAGGCAGACAAGGGGCCGCAGCTGACCCCGCCGTCTTCACTGGAGGACAAAGTACGGGTCCAGGAGTACAAGAAGGACGGATACGTCGGCAGCCAGGCGTTCTTCAGCGATCTGTCTTTCGGTGACGTCGCCCAGCTGAGTTCGATGTACGCCGAGGGATCCGGCTCGTTCCAGATCACCCTCAAGCGCTCGGGAGACACCGTCACACTCGACGGCAAGGTAGACCTGAAGACGCTGCCGACCCAGGGCGCCGACGTCCAGGTCAGCATCGCATTCCCGGCACGGGTGGGCACCACGAACGGAACCCGGGACGGTGATTCGCGGGTGTCGTGGACGTTGCCTGCCGGTGAGGTGTCGACGATGCGCGCCGAGGTCAACTATGCGGACCCCAGCACTCGAAGCTTCGCCGGGTGGGCCGGCATCGTGGCCGGACTGACGCTCGGGGTCGCAATCGTCGTCGGTGCAATGGCCTGGTTGGCTCGCAATCGCGCACCGGTCAAGCCTGCACCCGCCGCGAAAGCACCGGCCATGAAGACACCAGTCACGAAACAAGGTGTCACGAAGGATCCGAAATACCCCCCGAAATAGCGCCCGGCGGTTCCCGCTCGATTGCTGTCGAGCGCCCCTCCGAAGGTCAGACGGCTTGCGCTGTCCCGACGGAGGTGTCAGGGGTGAGACCGAGGCGCCCCAGGACCTCACTCGTTGCACGCGCGAAGTTCAACGTGATGAAGTGCAGGCACGGAGCGCCTTCGGCGATCAACCGCTCACCCATCTCGGTGGCCAGATCGATGCCGAGTTCACGGACCGCTGCACGGTTCTCATCCGAACCGCTCCCGGCCGCGGCGTCGAATCGACGTTCGAGGGCGGGAGGCAGAGACGAGCCCGACAGTTCGAGCATGCGCCTCACCGAACGCAGCGAGGTCACCGGCATGATCTCCGGGATGATCGGCTTGGCGGCCTGTTCTGCGTCGTACGCACTCACCCGGTCACGAAGACGCAGGTAGTCCTCCACGTCGAAGAACATCTGCGTGATCGAGTACTCGGCGCCGGCACGCAGCTTCGACACCAGGTACTTCGTGTCGTATGCCAAGTCCGGAGCGCGGTAGTGGCCCTCGGGGAACGACGCGACACCGACGTGGAAGTCGCCCAGGTCACGGACCATCCGCACGAGTTCCTCGGCGTACTCGACGCCTTCGGGATGCTTCTTCCACTCGCCGAGCGGATCGCCGGGCGGATCGCCGCGCAATACGAGAATGTTGCTGATCCCACGATCGGCGTAGGCACCGACCATGGCACGAAGTTCTTCGGTGCTGTGCGACACCGCAGTCAGGTGAGCAACCGGCAGCAGGGTCGTCTCTTCGGCCAGTTCACCGGTGACACGCACCGTACGATCGCGCGTCGAGCCACCTGCGCCGTACGTCATCGAGACGAATGCCGGTCCGAGCCGCTCGAAGGTACGCACCGCACGCCACAAGCGCGCTTCGGCGTCGGCGTCGCGCGGCGGCGAAAACTCGACCGAGAACGGAATGCGGCTACCTGTCGAGGAAGCGATCCGATCGACGATCGACGGTGTTCGGGTAGCCCACCCCTCGCTGGAGCGGCCCCTGACTGGATCGAATGTCACCGGTCAAGCATATGTTTTCCAGCTGCAAACAAGCTCATCGCCCAGGACTGCGCATCCCGAATGTCAGGATCACGCAGTTCACGGCCCGAACCGCCGTTGATTCCAACCCCCACTAAGCTGGGCCCCAAGCTCGCTTCCGTGTAACCCTCCGGCGCGAGAACATACCGATCTTGGAGGCCACCCTGTCCGCAGGAACCGCGCGCGTTGGACAGAGTTCGACCAACACCGCACCGCATCCGACCTCACTCGAACTGCCAGGCATGTTCGAAGGAGCGCTCCGCGACTTCTTCGATTCACGCCGCGAACTCGTCTCGAACATCGGCGGTGGATACGAGAAGGCCGTCAGTACCCTCGAGGCCTTCGTCCTGCGCGGAGGAAAGCGCGTCCGGCCGTCGTTCGCCTGGACGGGATGGCTCGGCGCCGGAGGCGACCCGAACGGAAGCGACGCGGACGCGGTGATTCGTGCATGCGCGGCCCTCGAACTGGTGCAGGCCTGCGCGCTCGTCCACGACGACATCATCGACGCATCCACGACCAGGCGCGGCTTCCCGACCGTTCACGTCGAATTCGAGGACCAGCACAGAGGCGAGGAGTGGAGCGGCGACTCCGCGCACTTCGGCGAGGCCGTCGCTATTCTTCTCGGCGACCTGGCCTTGGCCTGGGCGGACGACATGATCCGAGAATCCGGGATCAGCCCCGAGGCGGCCGCACGAGTCAGCCCGGTCTGGTCGGCAATGCGCACCGAGGTGCTCGGTGGCCAGTTCCTCGACATCAGCAACGAAGCTCGCGGTGACGAGACCGTCGAGGCAGCCATGCGGGTCAACCGCTACAAAACCGCCGCGTACACGATCGAACGTCCACTGCACCTCGGCGCCGCTCTGTTCGGTGCAGACGCCGAGTTGATCGACGCGTACCGCACGTTCGGAACCGACATCGGCATCGCGTTCCAACTTCGCGACGACCTACTCGGAGTGTTCGGAGACCCGTCCGTCACAGGCAAACCGTCGGGCGACGATCTCATTGCCGGCAAACGGACAGTGCTGTTCGCGATGGCGCTTGCCCGCGCCGACGCCGCAGATCCGGCCGCAGCAGAACTGCTCCGCAACGGAATCGGCACCGATCTGACCGACACCGAGGTCGACACTCTGCGCCAGGTGATCACCGATCTCGGCGCCGTCACCGACGTCGAAACGCAGATCGACACCCTCGTCGAGGCAGCTGCGAACGCCCTCGACGCAAGCACGGCGACGGCAGAGTCCAAGGCTCGCCTGACCGACATGGCGATCGCCGCCACGAAGCGAAGCTACTGACCGTGGCAGACGTGCACCGCACTCGAACCGTCAGCTCGCCGACCGATCGAGTCGTGATCGTCGGCGCGGGACTTGCCGGACTGTCTGCGGGCTTGTATCTGCGGGGCGCCGGGCGCGACGTCACCATCCTCGAGAGCAACAGCTCGGTCGGCGGACGAGTCGGCGTCTACCAAGGCAGTGACTACAGCATCGACAACGGCGCCACAGTGCTCACGATGCCCGAACTCGTCGACGACGCCCTGGCCGCCGTCGGCGCCGACCCCGACTCGACGAACCCCAAATTCGTTGTGCACAAGCTCGATCCGACGTACCACGCGCGATTCGCGGACGGCACCGCTCTCGACGTTCACGCTGATCCCGAAGACATGGCTGCCGAAGTAGCCCGCGTCTGCGGGCCGGAAGAAGCGCAGCGATACCGCGCGCTGCGCCGATGGCTGAACCGAATCTTCGACGCCGAATTCGATCGCTTCATGGACGCCGACTTCGATTCTCCCCTCGGACTGGTCAGTTCGCGTGCCGCGGTCAAGGATCTGAGCCGTCTCGTCGCGCTGGGAGGATTCGGGAAATTGGGCGGGCAGGTGGATCGCAAGATCCGCGACCCTCGCCTTCGGCGGATCTTCACCTTCCAAGCGCTGTATGCGGGCGTTGCTCCGTCTCGTGCGCTCGCGGTGTACGGGGCGATCGCTCACATGGACACCTCGCTCGGCGTCTACTTCCCCGAGGGCGGAATGCACACGATCGCCGAGTCGATGGCCGACGCCTTCACCGAGGCCGGTGGAATTCTGCATCTCGGCCGCACTGTCGAACGCCTCGAAGTGAGCGATCGGCGCGTGCACGCCGTTCGCACAAGCGACGGTGAGCGCTTCCACTGTGACGCCGCTGTCCTCACCCCCGACATGGCCGTCACGGACTCGCTCCTGCGCCCGCATACCCGATTCCGCCCGCGCCCGGTGCGTACATCGCCGTCCGCGGTCGTGATTCACGGCACTGTTTCCTCTGCGGTCGCCGACGGATGGCCCGCGCAGCGACACCACATGATCGACTTCGGCGAGGCGTGGAAGCGAACCTTCGCCGAGATCACGGCACGCCGCGGCCGCGGGCAACTGATGAGTGATCCGTCACTGCTCGTCACCCGACCGGCACAGACCGATCCGCGTTTGGCCTTCTCGCGAGACGGCCGGATCCGTGAACCACTGTCAGTCCTCGCGCCCTGCCCGAATCTGGACAGTGCGCCGCTCGACTGGTCGGCTCTCGGCACGCCTTACGTCCGCGAAATTATCCTCACGCTGCAGGAACGCGGTTACACGGGACTGGTCGAGTCGTTCGAGATCGATCACGTCGACACACCGCAGACCTGGCTCGAGAAGGGCATGGCCGCGGGTAGCCCGTTCGCGGCGGCACACACCTTCACCCAAACGGGGCCGTTCCGACGCAAGAACCTCGCCCGCGGCTTCGACAACGTCGTTCTCGCCGGGTCGGGAACCGTTCCGGGGGTGGGAGTACCGACCGTTCTGCTGTCCGGACGGCTCGCTGCCGAACGTATTACCGGTACACGCGAGCGAGCCAGCGCGGTGGGCACTCGTGCGAGCAACTAAACTAGCCCCTCGTAACCGACCATTCATCCACGATTCACCGACTCGGGCGCTGCACGCGCCGATCGACACCGATCTCCTCGGGGGAGGAACCTGCACCGATGACGTCCTCTGCCGCAGCCACTGAAAGACCGTGGCACCTAAGGGCCGCCAATTTCCTTCGGACTCCCGAAGGTCACAGTGCACTGCTCGGTTTCTTCGGCGCAGTCATGATCACTTTCGGCGGGTTCGGTGCCGGTAGCGTTCGGCGTCAGGATCCGCTGCTCGAGTCGATGCATCTGTCCTGGCTACGTTTCGGACACGGATCGATCCTGTCGGCGGCAATCGTGTGGATCGGTGTTCTCTGCATGATCGGCGCCTGGGTTCGACTGGGCCGCTCGACTCTGCGCGGTGACGTCTCGTTGCGCGGTCTGCGCTACGTAGTCCCGGTCTGGACGTTTCCGCTGCTGTTCGCGGTTCCCATGTTCAGCCGTGACGCCTACTCCTACCTGGCACAAGGCGCCTTGTTGCGCAACGGCTTCGACCCGTACGCCGTCGGACCCGTCGTCAATCCGGGGATCCTGCTCGACAACGTCTCCAACGTGTGGACGACGACAACTACTCCATACGGTCCGGTTCACCTTCTCCTCGCCGACGCCATCGTTCGCCTGACCGGTGAGAACGTCATCGCAGGCACGATGCTGTTGCGGATCACGATGCTCCCCGGACTTGCCCTGATGATGTGGGCCGTCCCCCATCTCGCGACGAAGCTCGGCGGAAACACCTCGATCGCCCTGTGGCTCGCAGTACTCAATCCCCTCGTCCTGATCCACCTGATCGGCGGCGTTCACAACGAGATGCTCATGGTCGGCCTCATGGCCGCAGGCATCGCGCTCGCTCTCGAACGTAAGCATCTGTTCGGAATAGGGTTGATTGCACTCGCCGTCGCGATCAAGGCAACAGCGGGCGTTGCGCTCCCGTTCATCGTCTGGATCTGGATGATCCACGAGAGGGAGGATGCAGCGGCCGCCGGCCGCGAACCGGCGTCACCGATCCGGTCGTTCGTCAAGACGGCGGGTGCTGGTTTTGCCGTGTTCGTGGCAGTACTCGGATCCACCTCACTGATTGCCGGCGTCGGTCTCGGCTGGACGACGGCACTCTCGGGCTCGGCAAAGATCATCAACTGGCTCTCGCTGCCCACGATCGTGGCGCACATCGGAACCATGGCCACCTCCTGGTTCGCTGGTGACCATTTCAACGACATCCTCGAAGTGTCCCGGACCATCTCGGCGGTTGTGTTGATCGCGATCATCGCAGTCGTGTGGTGGCGCTACCGCAAGACCGAGCGCGACGCCGTCATGGGCATCGTGATCGTGATGGTCGCCATCGTCGTTCTCTCCCCCGCCGCACTCCCCTGGTACTACTCCTGGCCGCTGGCAGTAGCGGCCGGTTTTGCAATGTCGCCGACCACCCTCGCTGTCCTGACCGGCCTGTCCACCTGGCTCATGCTGGTGTTCCAGCCGGACGGATCCATCGGCCTGTACACCTTCCCGCATGTGGCTCTGGCCATCTTCGCCGCCGTGATCGCGGCGATGTCCTTGCAAACGGAAGACCCACTCCGACTTCGTGGTCGCCGTCATGAAAAACCGGTCGAAGTCTCTACACCAGCCTCGGCGACCTCGACGTCATGATCCGCGTGATCCACGGGTCATGAACGCACTGTCCGCGTCCTACGGATTCTGCGAGGGCGTGACGAAGAAACACGGCCGCACGTACTTTCTGGCCGCGCGGTTGCTACCCGAGCCACGACGCCGCGCAGTTCACGCACTCTACGCATTTGCTCGCGTCGTCGACGACGTCGTGGACGAACCGTCGGGAATGCATGAACGCGGCACCGTCCTCGCCGATGTCGAACGTGCGACGTTCACGGCGCTGGACGCCGCTGGAATACGTGACCTCCCGGCAACGATTCCCGCGGACCTGAACCGGGTACTTCCGGCCTTCGCCGACGCCGTGAAGATGTTCGACATTCCTCGTGCATATTTCGAAGCCTTCTTCGAGTCCATGCGGATGGACGCCCCCGACACGGCGAAGTTTCGACCGGTCTACAACACCATGGACGAGCTGGGCGAGTACATGTACGGCTCTGCCGTGGTGATCGGTTTGCAGATGCTGCCGATTCTCGGAGTGAGCGTTCCGCAGGAGGAAGCCGTAGTGCCCGCGTCGAATCTCGGTGAGGCGTTTCAGCTGACCAACTTCATCCGCGACGTCGGTGAAGACCTCGACCGAGGACGTCTGTATCTACCGGCAAGCGAGTTCGCCGCGTTCGGCGTCGACATCGAGATGCTCGAGTACGGTCGCAGAACCGGAACGGTGGACGTTCGCGTCAAGCGCGCACTGGCACACTTCATTGCCGTGACGCGAGGGCGGTATCGGTCTGCCGAATCCGGAATCCCGATGCTCGACCGGCGGGTCCAGCCGTCGATCCACACGGCTTTCGTGTTGTACGGAGCAATCCTCGATCAGGTCGAGCGCGCCGACTTCCGGATACTGCATCGACGAGTATCCGTTCCCGGACGCACGCGACTTCGGATCGCAGCGCCCGGTCTCGTCCGGTCGGCTACGTATGCGGCGAAAAACCGCATGGGGTGAGTTATCGGAAGGCCGGCACGTTAGAAGGCCATCGCCTGCGCGCGGCGGATGACCTCACGCGCGAGATCACCATGCAGTGCGTCTACCGGGCGACCAGGCAGGGAATCGTCGGCCAGGAACAACCAGCGAAGGATTTCTATGTCGGTGTAGCCGCCGTCGTACAACACCGCCAGGAGACCGGGCAGCCACTTGACGATCTGGCCGTCCTCCCCGAAGAACACTTCGGGAACACCGAGAACACCGTGACGCTTGACTGCGATGATCTTGTGATCGCGGAGCAACTGGTGAACCTTGCTCACCGGCAACCCGACGTTCTTCGCCACATCCACCAGCTGGAACAGGGAAACCGAAGAATCCAGGACATCATCACAATAAGGAATCGCGCTCACCGCGAGAAGTTTATCCGGTCCGGCGTGCCCGCTGTGTACCGCCCGGTGCAGTGCTCGAAACCGTCGCTCCGGTTCGGCCAGTACGCTCTGTGACGTTCTCGAGACTTCCACGTCGGTATCGCTGGCTACGATGGACGGGATGCGGCGTATCAGTAACCGGGATTTCGCGGTGACCGTGAATCGGCGCCCGTGCGGCGGGGGCCATTGCGACGCACACAACCACTTACTTGCTGATAGCTACCACAACACAGATCGCAAACACACAGATCGCAAACACACAGATCGCAAACACACAGATCGTAAACACGGAGGAACAGTCATTACGGAGGTCGAGGGTTGATCGGCGAAATGCTCGAGCGCCGCTATCGAGTGGACGCACCGATCGCGCGCGGCGGTATGTCGACCGTGTATCGAGGCCTCGATACACGGTTGGATCGACCTGTCGCGATCAAGGTGATGGACCCGCAGTTCGCCGGTGATCCAGCGTTCCTGACTCGTTTCGAGTTCGAGGCCCGGGCCGTGGCCCGGCTCAAGCACCCGGCCCTGGTGGCCGTCTACGACCAGGGCAGCGATCGCAATCACGTGTTCCTCGTCATGGAACTCGTCGACGGTGGAACTTTGCGCGAACTCCTCCGTGAGCGCGGACCGATGCCGCCTCACGCGGTCGCCGCAGTCGTAGCGCCTGTCCTGGACGCGCTGGCGGTCGCGCACCGAGCCGGACTGGTTCACCGTGACGTCAAACCGGAGAACATCCTCATCTCGGACACCGGTGAAGTGAAGATCGCCGACTTCGGATTGGTGCGTGCAGCTGCGGCGGCAACCACCACATCCAACAGCGTGATCCTCGGCACCGCGGCCTACCTGTCGCCGGAACAGGTGACGTCAGGAGTTGCCGACACTCGAAGCGACGTCTACTCCACCGGCGTGCTGATGTTCGAACTTCTCACTGGTACAACACCTTTCACCGGTGATACTTCACTCTCCATCGCTTACCAACGCATCCACGACGATGTCCCGCGCCCCGGTTCCCGCATTCCCGGTGTACCGGCGCAGTTCGATCGTCTGGTTGCCGAAGCCACTCACCGCGAGCCGGCACATCGTTTCGCCGACGCTGGTGAGATGGCGGCTGCACTTCGCAGCGTGAGCGAACAACTGGAGCTTCCGTCGTACCGCGTTCCGGCGCCGCGCCGAAGCGCCCAGCACCAAAGCGCGCAGGTTGCCCCGGCTCGACCACAACCGGCGCCGGCGCCTCCCGCGGATGCGCGCCCGAAGACTGCTGCGCGCCCGAACTCTGCTGCCACAACGGTGTTGGCGTCCGGCGTTGCTCCTTCTGCCGCAGCCACCACGGCACTCGGCACGGGCTCCCCTCCGCCTGGCGGCATCCAGCACACTCGCGCTGTCACCGCTCAAACTGCTCGTCCGGCGACGGTCGACGGCGCCTCGGATTTCGACGACGGTTCCGATTTCGGCGACGAGCAATTGGGGCCCCACGATCCGCATGCTCATTTTGTCGAGGCACGACGCAAATCGCGGCGAGCCACCCTGATCTGGCTGCTCGTCATCGCGGTCCTCGCGCTTGCATTGGGCTTCGGCGGATGGTGGATGGGCTCGGGCCGCTACACAGCCGTTCCCTCGATCGACGGACTGACCAAGGACACTGCGGTCACCGCCCTGCAGGACGCCGGGCTCTCCCCCGACGTCCAGGGTCAGTACTCCGACGCCCAACCAATCGACACGGTGATCGGGACAGACCCGGCCTCCGGATCCAGGGTTACCAAGGGCTCGACCGTCGCGCTCCTGACTTCGCTCGGGCGTCCGACGGTCCCACCCATTCCGGCCGGCGGCGACGTCACGGCGTTGGGCGCGCAACTCTCCGACCGCACTCTCGTGGCCGTCGACGGCGGCGACACCTTCAGTTCCAAGATCCCGATCGGCGGCGTGGCAGCCCTCGACCCGGCACCGGGAACCGAAGTTGCCGTGGGCTCCTCGGTCAAGGTCATCACGTCCAAAGGGTCACCGCCAGTCGACATTCCCGACGTGAAAGGTATGTCCGAGAACGCCGCACGCGCCGCCCTCGACAAGGTAGGCATCTCCGTCAGCACCACCAGAACAACGTTCGACGACGCCGTCGAGGGCGGCAATGTGATCGGCACCGATCCCGCTGTCGGTTCCTCCGTCAACGCGGGCACCTCCGTTGTTCTCCTGATCTCCGACTCCGTCAAGGTTCCCTCGCTGATCGGCCGCTCCGTCTCCTCAGCACGCGAAGAACTCGGCCGCCTCGGCCTCGAGATCACCGTGCGTCAGCTCACTCAGAACGACAGCTCGGTCATCATCAGCCAGAGCGTCAAGAACGACCTCGTTGCCAAGGGCACCGACATCAGCGTCGTCGCAATTCCCTGACAGTCCGCTTCGGCCTAGTCTGAATTCATGGTCATATGGGAACCCGAGAGCTTAGGGATACTCGACCTGCCGTCGGGACGATCGATTCGGGGTCGAGGACTCCGCAATCCACTTCCTTCCGGACCTCTCCCCACCTTCGGCGTCTATCTGACCGGTAAGGAATCTCCCGCTACCGAGTGGGATTCGGTGTGGGTCCGCTGGCGGGATTTCTGGTTGCCGAGCGATCCGGCTGCGCTGCGCAGCGCCCTGCACGAAGCGTGGGTGCGTTCGGAAACCGAACGAGTCGAGATCGCGTGCGGTGGTGGATACGGCCGCACCGGAACAGCTTTGGCCGCTCTCGCCATTGTGGACGGCGTGCCGAGTCAGGACGCCACCGCCTACGTTCGCGCACACTACTCACCTCGCGCTGTCGAAATGCCGTGGCAGCGCCGATTTGTCACGCGATTCAAGAAATAGCGAACGCCCCCACCTGTGCGAGCGAGTGAGGGCGTTTGCTGAAAATCAGTGTCGACGCAAATCAGCTTCCGGGCGAATCAGCGTCGGGTCAGGTTTCAGCCTCGCAGCATCTCGGCCACGAGGAAGGCGAGCTCCAACGACTGCTGGGTGTTCAGTCGAGGGTCGCAAGCCGTCTCGTAGCGACCGCCGAGATCGAGGTCGGAGATGTCCTGTGCGCCGCCGAGGCACTCGGTGACGTTCTCACCGGTCAGCTCGACGTGGATACCACCCGGATGCGTGCCGAGACCGTTGTGGACCTCGAAGAAGCCCTGAACCTCGTCGACGATGCGGTCGAAGTGGCGCGTCTTGTATCCGGTGGAGGCTTCGTGCGTGTTGCCGTGCATCGGATCGCACTGCCAGATGACCTGGTGGCCGGTGGCCTGGACCTTCTCGATGATCGCGGGCAGCAGGTCGCGGACCTTGCCGTTGCCCATGCGCGAGATCAGGGTCAGTCGACCCGGCTTGTTGGTGGGGTCGAGGCGCTCGACGTATTCCACCGCCATTTCCGGCGTCGTGCTCGGCCCGATCTTGAGGCCGATCGGGTTGGACACCAACTCGGCGAAGGCGATGTGCGCGCCGTCGAGCTGACGGGTGCGGTCACCGATCCAGAGGAAGTGAGCCGACAGGTCGTAGAGCTTGGGGTGATCGCTGTCGTTGTCGAGACGCAGCATCGCGCGCTCGTAGTCCAGAACCAGAGCCTCGTGGCTGGCGAAGATCTGTGCCTGGTGCAGGCTCGGATCGGTGACGCCACACGCGTTCATGAACTGCAACCCGCGGTCGATCTCGGCAGCGAGTTGCTCGTAGCGTGCGCCGGCGGGAGACGCTGCGACGAACTCGCGGTTCCAGTCGTGCACCTTGTGCAGGTCGGCCATGCCGGCGCCGGTGAGTGCGCGAACCAGGTTCATCGCGGCGCTGGCGTTGGCGTATGCACGCACCAGACGTGAAGGATCGTGCGCGCGGACTGCCTCGTCAGCGACGAGCGAGTTGATCATGTCGCCGCGGTAGGACTTCAGACCCAGCGAGTCGATGTCGGCAGAACGCGGCTTGGCGTACTGGCCGGCGATGCGAGCAACCTTGACGACCGGCATCGAGGAACCGTAGGTGAGCACGACGGCCATCTGCAGCAACGTGCGGATGTTTCCCTTGATGTGCGGCTCGGTGTTGTCCGCAAATGTCTCGGCGCAGTCACCGCCCTGGAGCAGGAATGCCTCACCACGCGCGACCTGCGCGAGACGCTCTTGCAGCGCCTCGACTTCGCTGGCCACCGTGATGGGAGGCACGCTCTCGAGCACAGTCCGCATGGCGGCCGCCTGGTCAGCGGGCCACGAGGGCTGCTGAGCAGCGGGCTTCGCGAGCGCCTCGTCGAGCTGCTTACGCAGTCCGGCAGGCAGCGGCGGGAGTTCGGGCAAGCGGTCGATCGGCACGTCGACAGTCCAGTTCACCTCTACAGGATATTCGCTCGCCCGTCGGCGCGTCACACAGGCTCTCGATCGCAGCTCAATCGGGACAATTCTCGCGCGCCGAAGACGGGGTCAGCGAAGTGAACGCGCTGCCGAAATCGCGTCGAACTTCACGAGGTTGTGCCTGGCGTCGGCAAGTGCGTCGTGTGCGTCGGCAGGCGCTGACGGGAGTGCGGGACTGCCGTTGTCTTCCCAGAACTGTCGCAGTTCGCGGGTGTAGCGCGGCATCGACTGCGGTAGTTCGGTCATATCGCCCCACAGCTGGCACAACGCGACGTGGTCGTAAGCGGCCACCCATGCCCAGAGCTCCGGAACGACCATCGGACGCGGAACGAAGAATTTCAGAAGGTCGTCGCGGATCTTCTCGCGGGATTTCCACAGCGGCGACGACGGCTGCGGTAACTTCGGCAGCACGTTCTTGCGCACCCAACTACCGGCACGGGCGGGATCGAACTCCGTCGAGACCGCGTAGTACTCACGGCCGTCCTCACAGACAACGCCGATGGACACGAGATCGATGGTTCGACCGTCTTCGATGAATTCACAGTCGTAGAAGTAGCGCACGTCCGAAAACTATGCCGCACGCGCAGGCCCTGGAGCCAATGCGCGTGCGGCGGATGTGGGAAATCTCTAGCTGGCCTGGGCGTCCGGGACCGAATCCTTGTCGGTCTTCGCAGCTTCCTTCGACTCAGCTGAGGCCACGAGATCGACAACCGACTCGCCGCTTTCCGCCGGAACGTCGACGGCAACTTCGGGTTTCGTGGGCGCCTGGTTTTTCAGGCTCGCCGCGTAGATGTCCACGTACTCCTGGCCGGAGAGTTTCATCAGCTTGTACATCACTTCGTCGGTCACAGCGCGCTCGACGAAGCGGTTTCCGCCCATGCCTTCGAAGCGTGAGAAATCGATGGGTTCGCCGACGATCACGGTGACCTTGGCGGGGCGCCACATCCGTGAGCCGATCGGATTCATCTTGTCGGTACCGACCATCGCAACCGGGATCACCTTGACGCCCGATTCGAGCGCGAGGCGCGCCATTCCGGTCTTGCCCTTGTAGAGGCGACCGTCAGGGGAACGCGTTCCCTCGGGGTAGATACCCAGCAGACTGCCCGAACCGAGAACCTTGAGACCTGCGTTGAGCGCATCCTGCGCCGCGTCTGCGCCGGTTCGGTCGATGGGAACCTGACCGACCGCGGTGAAGAACCACTTCTGAAAAGCGCCCTTCAGGCCGGAACCGGTGAAGTACTCACTCTTGGCAAGGAACGTGATGCGGCGGTTGACGCGAAGCGGAAGGTAGAACGAGTCCAGAACCGCCTGGTGATTGCTGGCCAGGATGACCGCCCCGTCAGTCGGAATGTTCTCGTGACCCTTGACTGTCGGACGCCCGAGCATCCAGAGAATCGGCCCCAGCAACACATACTTGAAGAGCCAATACCACACGGCGTCCCTCCCATTCACAACTGAATTTCGCTGAGTACGACCTTACTGCCGACCCGTAACCCCCGCTACACAAGCCCCTGCAGGATCGACCCGATCACAGTCCGGCAGATGTGGTTCCAGCGCCGTCGACCCCACCGAGCTCCTGAGGCACTGCCGAACGAGCCAAGGCTGCGGCGCCGACCATGCCTGCAGCTTCGCCCAGCTGAGCGGAACGGATTCGTGCCAGCGGGCGGTGCTTCGCACCCGTCAACAATGTCGCGTACTGCTCACGGGCGTCGTCGAGAAACAGTGGGGCTGAACTTGCGACGCCGCCGGCGATCACCACCAGATCGGGGTCGTAGACGTCGCCGACCATCGCCAATCCGACGGCCAGCCAACGGGTGAACTCGGCAATGGTTGCCAGCGCGAGTGGGTCGCCGTCCTGCGCGGCGTTGGCGATCCGGCGACCGGTGAGGGATCCCGGATCCACCGCTACCTCACGCGCCAGAACCGTCGACGCGGCCGGGTCGGCGGCCAGCAGTTCGATTGCCGTGTCCACGAGCGCCGTTCCGCTGCAATAGCGCTCCCAACACCCACGCTTGCCACACGCGCACTGCCGCCCGCCTGGCACGACCTGGATGTGGCCGAGTTCAGGGGCGACGCCGTGGCTCCCCCGGTACAGCTCGCCGTTGATGAGAAGCGCGCCGCCGATTCCGGTCCCGATTGCCACCATCACGACATTGCGGCCCCCTGCGGCTGCGCCGAATCGATGTTCCGCAAATGCTGCGGCGTTGGCGTCGTGCTCGAGAACGACCGGCAGTCCGAGTCGCTTGCTCAAGTCGCTTCCGACCGGCGCGTCCACCCACGGCAAGTGCGGCGCGAACCGAACCGAGCTTCGATCGGACGTGATGAAGCCGGCGACCGCCAACCCCACGGCCGATACCTCGTGCCTGGTGACCAACTCGCGTACGACGCGATCAAGGCCGTCTTCGAGAGCCCGGGCCGACTGCGGGGTCGGAGCTTGAATCATCTCGAGCACTTGTCCGTCCACGTCCACGACGGATGCCCTGATGCTCGTCCCGCCGACGTCGATGCCGACCGTCAAGATGTCGTCCATGGTGGAGTCGGAAACCGCTTTCAAGCGCCGCGCGCTCATCGCGATAATTCCCACGCGAGCGGCGCCCGCTGGAGTGCGCACCCTGTATCGGTGCCTCGTGCGTCGGTGACCATTGTGTCGATTGTGCTCAACTCGAGCCGTTCGCTCTACCCGGGGTACTAAGTCAGTCCTTGACCGTCACGTTGATCGGGACAAATGCCGCCGTCCGAGTTCGCTCGGCCCCTGGCGTCGTCGCACCACCGTCAGGTCCACGATCCGGGCCGGAGGACCCCCCGAGAAACTCGTCGAGGATCTCGCGAAGCAACGCAAGGAATGCTGCTGCCTGACCCGCGAGGAAAGCCAGCAGTTCGTGGTTCTCACCGCGAACCAGTGCAGCGAGGGCGCACACCGGACACCAGCTGCAGCCGCTGAACAGCGGCTGCGTATCCGCTGAACCGGGGTCACCGGCCAAGTCAGTGGTCGTCGAGGCAGGGGGAGCTGCGGCCGCCTTCTGCAACATCGGTTCCAGGCGGGTCAGAACGGTATCCGCCAGCGCGCGAAATTCCGCGACGAGGCGCTCGTGCTCTTCGCTCATGCCGGCCATACCGCGGGATCCGGGCTGAACCGGATGATCAGGTAACTGCCGTCCAACTCCGCCCCGTTCACGACACAACGACGCAGCACCGACGCCAAACGAACTCTGCGTCGTACGCCGTCTGCTCCCACCAGCACATCGTCCTCCACCCGGCCCAACGACAACGACGACGGATCCACGAGCGGAAGGTACATCCGCATCACGTACACCGAATCGACTCCGGCCCCCGACTCCAACGAGACCACGATGTTGTCCGCGGTGTCGACGGTGTCGACGGGGTCGAAAGTGCCCGAATCCGTGCCCGTTCCACCCACGAACGTGGCCGCGATCTCGCCCAGAGCCGCCAACCCTACCGGTTCGACGCGTGCGCGTTCGACCGTTGTGACGGACATTCCATCGGTTGATCCACGCAATTCGTCGACGACGAGTTCCTGTGACGCCCGGATCGAAGCGAGCCACCATGCCGCCGGCGAATCGTCGACACCCACCGCAGCCGGCGAGTTGAACTGCGGGACAAGGTTGTTGACGACAATCCCGTCGACTCGCAAACCTGCGAGAGCCAGCCCTGACAACGTCCGACGAGTCGCCGCGACCGACACGCCATCCGCCGACGTCACCACACGCACGCTGGTGTTCTCCCGATCCGAGAGGTGAACTGCGATTCGATCCACCGACGCGAGCACCCGTTCGATGACGGACACGAGCAAAAGCAATCGCATGTCCGTGCCCGTCACGGCGACCATCCGCCTGTGCCGCGGCCACAATCGCTCGAGGTACTCCGACACCATCGACGGCGACCCGAGGATCCGCAGCGCTTCGGCTGCGGCCGGACAGTCCACGATCACGAGGTCGTAGTCGCCGCTGTCAGAGAAGTCGACGATCTCAGAGAGCCCGAGTATGTCCTGGACGCCCAGGGATCCCGTCAACTCCTCCGGTTCCAACCCCTCGAACGACGAACCGTGTTCGTGATCTCCGGCTCCGAAATTTCCTGCAGCATCGATCAATCCCGACAATCCTCGAAACTTTTCCTCGAGGAGCGCCGAAGTGTCGAGGTGCAGGACGTCGAGCAGATCAGTGAGAGGCGTCCTCGTTGGTGGCCCAGTCGTTCGTGGCCCAGTCGCTCGCAGCGCAGGCACGCCCAGGACATCCGCGAGAGAACCTGCCTGATCGATCGACACCAAGAGCACTCTCACCCCGTCGGCCGCAGCCGACACAGCAGTCGCTGCGGCAAGCGTCGTCGTGCCTACTCCGCCTTTACCGACGAACAGTTGGACGCGCGATCGTTGCTCCGGCACTCAGCCCTCGACTCGCTTCTTCAGTTCTTTCAGAGCTGTGTCGGTGATGATCTTCTCGGCCTTGCGCTTGAACAGACCGATCATGGGAATCGTCAGGTCGACCGTCAACTCGTAGGTGACCGACGTGGTGCCGTTCGGGCCGGGCTCGAGTGTGTACGAACCGAATTGGGACTTCTGGATCTCACCCGAGATCAGCTCCCAGCTCACCGCCATACCGTCCGATGCCCACGAATACTGCAGTTCGTAGGTGTCCTTGACCATTCCCGCGTCGAGAACAAAACGTACTCGGTCCGCACGGCCGCCCTGCCCCGGCGCCGTCACCTCGACGGACTTCGCCGCGGCCACCCATTCGGGGTACTGCGCGAAATCGGCGATGACGTCCATCACGGCGTCGGCAGGGGCCTCGATGCTGATCAACCCCTTGGTCTTCTCGGCCATACGACTGCGCTACCTTCCTTCGTCAAAAGTCCAGAACCTGCACAACGTGCGCTGCTTCGATTGTCAGTCCGGTGCTACTCCGGCGGCGCGTCCTGCTTCGAGTTCGCGCTTGAGCTGGAAGGACATGACCTTGCCGTCGACCCGACGCTTTCGGTTCATCCCGGCGAGGTCGAGGGTCGGCAGATCGGACGGTGATACGCCGACCGGTTCGCAGTGCAGGAAGTAGTGCGCGATCGTCCCGTCCATGACCGGTTCGAGCCACACCTCCATGGTGCCGACCAGCTGACCGGACACTCCCCAGCGAAAACCTGCGGGGCCGCGATCTTCCCGGACTTCGAGCGCAAGATCGCTGAACCAGCGACGCCATTGCGCACGCGCGGACAACAGTTCGGCGACCCGCTCGGGCGGGGCGGCGATGAAAGTCTGGTCTGCGACCTGAATACTGCTCACCGAAGTAGCTTCACATATCGCGTCGGCGAAGCGTCGAGGGGTGTCGCACCACTACCTACCGGACAGACTGTAAGCCTGGCCACAACTGCGTCGGACATGCGACTACAGTAGGAGACGAAAACCCTACTCGTCAGTATTTCGCAGTGTCGGAGGTAGTTCGTGCCTGAGTTCAGCGCACCCCAGACGTTCACCATTCCCGAGGATGCCTCCGCGGTCGACTCGGTATTCGCCTTCGCGAAGACGAAACCGGCGGCGGTTGTCTACAAGCGCAAAGTCGGAAATGCATGGGTCGATGTCACTGCAGGCGATTTCGCCGCTCAGGTGACCGCCGTCGCCAAGGGGCTCATTGCGATCGGCGTCAAGCAGGGCGACCGCGTCGGCCTCATGTCGGCGACTCGCTTCGAATGGCCACTCGTCGACTACGCCATCTGGGCAGCCGGTGGCGTGACGGTTCCGATCTACGAAACCTCCGCAGCTGAGCAGGTTCGTTGGATTCTCGAGGACTCCGAAGTAATCGACCTCATCGTCGAGAACGACACGCACGCCGCGACCGTGAAGGACGTCGCTACAGCCGCACCCGCGCTGCGCACGGTGTACCAGATCGACGCCGCGTCAGGCGGTAAGGGTGTCATCGAGGAATTGACCGCACTGGGCGCCGACATCTCCGACGAGGACGTCCACGCCCGCGTCGCTGCGCTGAAGGCCTCCGATCCCGCGACCCTGATCTACACGTCGGGCACCACGGGCCGCCCCAAGGGCTGCCAGCTGACGCACTCCAACCTCATTGCCGAGTCGAAGGGCATCCTCGACTCCAACCTCGGCACACTGCTCAAGACTCCCGGCGTTCGCACCCTGATGTTCTTGCCGCTCGCGCACGTTCTCGCTCGCGCAGTCAGCATCGCATCGTTCGATGCCGGTGCATCGCTAGGGCACACGAGCGACATCCCGAACCTCGTTCCGACGTTCGGTGAGTTCAAGCCCGACTTCATCCTCTCGGTGCCGCGTGTGTTCGAGAAGGTCTACAACAGCGCACGTGCCAAGGCGCACGGCGACGGCAAGGGCAAGATCTTCGACGCGGCCGCAGACACTGCGGTTGCCTGGAGCGAGGCACAGGACAAGGGCGGCGCCGGCATCGTCCTCAAGGCCAAGCACGCCCTCTTCGACAAGCTCGTCTACTCGAAACTGCGCGCTGCACTCGGCGGACAGTGCCAGCTGGCCATTTCCGGTGGTGCACCTCTCGGCGCTCGACTCGGCCACTTCTTCCGCGGTATCGGCGTCACGATCTACGAGGGCTACGGACTGACCGAAACCACCGCCGCGTTCGCCGTCAACACCATCGGCGCACAGAAGGTCGGCTCTGTCGGAAAGCCGTTGGCCGGCAACTCCGTTCGCATTGCCGAAGACGGCGAGATCCTGCTCTCGGGACCAGTGGTCTTCACCGGCTACTGGCGCAACGAGAAGGCGACCGCCGAGTCGATCGAGGACGGCTGGTTCCATACCGGCGACCTGGGCACGGTCGACAAGGACGGCTACATCACCATCACCGGGCGCAAGAAGGAAATCATCGTCACAGCAGGCGGCAAGAACGTCTCCCCCGCTCAGCTCGAAGATTCCCTTCGTGCCCACCCGCTGATCAGCCAGGCCATCGTGGTCGGCGACCAGAAGCCATTCATCGGCGCTCTCATCACCATCGACGCCGAGGCTCTTCCCGCGTGGAACGAGCGAAACAACAAGGCCGCAGGAACCACAGCTGCCGACCTGGTCTCGGACGGCGAACTGGTCGGTGAAATCCAGGACGCCATCGACGAGGCGAACAAGCTCGTCTCACACGCCGAGGCGATCAAGAAGTTCCGCATCCTTCCAGTCGACTTCTCCGAGGACACAGGCGAACTCACACCCACGATGAAGCTCAAGCGCAACGTCGTGCACGAGAGCTTTGCCGCCGACATCGAAAAGATCTACGCCAAGTAGTTTTTCGGCAAGTAGGCCTCCGCCGCAGTGAACGGCCCGCACCGAATTCGGTGCGGGCCGTTCGCGTTCGAGTCCGCCGTAGCTCAGCCGAGGAGATTGCGCAGCTTCGAAGCGAGCGTGTCCCACTTCCATTCTTCGGCAACCCACGCCCGGCCGGCGGCTCCCATCGCGGCCGCTCGATCACGATCGGACAGCACCTCGATCACCGATTCGGCCACGTCACGAACTGAGGTGCCGTCGACCACGAGCCCGGTCTTGTTCTGCTGCACGGTTTCCGGAGCGCCACCACTGCGACCGGCGATCACCGGAACGCCGGTCGCCGAGGCCTCGAGGTATACGATTCCCAATCCTTCGACGTCCAATCCGGCACCTCGGGTACGACACGGCATGGCAAACACGTCGGCAATCGTGTGGTGAGCCGACAACTCCGCGGCGGGCACCGTGCCGGTGAAGACGACGTGATCGTCCATCCCCGTCTTACGCGCCAATTGACGGAGGTGGTCCTCGTAGGGCCCACCTCCGACTATCACCAGTACCGCCCCGTCGATGCTCTTGCGAATAGTCGGAAGTGCCTTGATGAGCATGTCTTGTCCCTTGCGTGGCACGAGCCGCGACAAGCACAGGATCGTGGGCCGCTCCCCCAACCCGTATCGCTTGCGCAGTTCCGCGCGGGCGACCGAGTCCGGGTGGAACACCGACGTGTCGACTCCGGACGGCAGGTGCTCGAGCGCCGCTTGCGGGCCGAAGGCCGCCGAGAACCGTCCGCGGGTGTACTTGCTGACAAACGTCACCGCATCCGTGTGGTCACCGATGACGCGCAACGATTGCCGCGCACCGGGAATCATCGACCATCCGACCTCGTGGCCATGAGTACTCGCGATCACTCGGCTCGCTCCGGCGCGCCGAACAACCGGCGCCAACAACGCCAACGGCGCCGCCGCACCGAACCAGACCGACTCACAGTCGTGCTTCTTGACCAGCTTCGCAGCCCGACGAGCGACAAAAGGCGACGGCAGCATCAGCGTCGTCGGGTGCCGAACGACCTCGAAAGGCTGTGCCGCGTCGAACTTCTTGTGCGAGTCACCCCGCCATCGCGGCGCGTACACCACCAACTTGTCCGCCGGCAGGTGCCCTGCGAACGTGTGGAGATAAGACTGGATACCTCCGGGACGAGGAGGAAAATCATTGGTCACCAAGAGGGTCCGGCGCATCCGTCCACCGTAGGGCACTCGGTGCATAGAGATGCGACAAGGCCACTTGGTGCATCGAGACGCGACAAGGCCACTTGGTGCATCGAGACATGACAAGGTCACCTCGCCGCTGCAATCGACTCAGCCGCGAACTGCTCAGCCCAGATGACTATCGGTCCAGTCGACCCATCCGACTCGTAGTTCCTCGGTTCCGACGCCGAGAACCGCACGGATCCGCGAGTCGAGGTCTTCGGCCGTCATCTTTCCGGAGGCCAGGGCCCGAAAGAGGTCGGTCAGCTTGACCTCTCCGAATCGATCAGCGATGTACGCGTTGATCGACCACGCCGATTCGTACGCCAATGAACTCGCGACCGGTACGCCGCCGAACTGCGTGTCGTCCGGAAACTCTGTCGGAGTATCGCCGGCGCGTACCGCTGCTGCCAGAGTCGGCGCGATCTCACCCCACGCCCGCGAGGATCCGCGGTTTCCCGCGTATTCGGCGAACCCTTCCAATACCCACATCGGCGACCCGTCACGGGTTTTCGATCGGGCGGCTATGTGCATGAGTTCGTGGCGCAACACAGTTCGCCTGGTGATGTCGGTCAACCTCGAAGCCGCGGCAGGTGAGAAGACCACCCGCTGGCCGCTCACGTCGGAAGACCCGTCCGCCGTCGCATCCGCGACCGACACTGCGGCAATCGAAGCTCCATCGTGATGGGAGCCGACCAGTGCGGTGAATTCCTCCGCCGATCCCGCCACCATGAGCACCGCTCGCTCGGACCACCATGGACCCCACAATTGCGTCGTGTTCTCGATGGCCGAGTCCACATCGGCCGCCAACGCATCGACAAACGCCTGCTGACCTGGATGCCCGATCACCAGCGCGTTACCCGCAGAATTTTCGGCGACGGCCAGCGGGCCGAAGTCCCAAGGGCCGTTCCAGGATTCGCCCGACGTTCGCGCTCCGTCCAGTCCGACGATCGCCCCGTCAGCAAGAACCGACCACTGATCACCGCGTTTCGCGAGCGTCATGGACACTCCCTTGCGAGTGGGCAACGCGTCAACTCCGTCGAGGGCGTACCGCAACAGAACTTGCGCATTCCATGCTTCGACGTCTCCGGCCGGCGCACCGGTTCGCGGCGCCAGAGTCAGGCCGCCGCCGGGAATCTCGTATCCCCAGTCGGAGAAGTCGAGCGCTCCCGCTGCAGTGGCTCGTCGAATTTCCGCCTCGAGCACACCGGGCGCGGCAGCCTCGTCGACGAAATTCGCCAGCCCCGACGGATCGTCGGACATCTGCGCCGCGGCCCAGGCATCGAGAAAGGCCTGTACCTGCGCGGTTCGTTCGGCGTCCTGCTCGCTGGCTGCATTTTCGTCGGAATCGGACCTGTTCGTCAGGAAGATCGTCAAACCGAGAACGAGCACCACGGCAACACCGAGCGCCACGAGAGCTGGATACTCCCAACGGCGTTTTCGATCTGCGCCGACGGCGGACGTCGTCATCGGTTCAGTCGGCACGGTGCCGAGTGTAGGAGCACTCGACTCGACGCTTCACGGCGGCTGGCCACACGTCGCCCGGACGCAGCAAGCCGTCAGTAACGACGCGCAGTGGAAAACTCCATGCCTGCCATCGATTGAACCTTCACCGGTACGCCGAACGTCGACGCATGCAGAATGTTTCCGTCGCCGGCGTAGATACCGACATGCGAGTTGTCGCTGTAGAAAGTCACGACGTCACCGGGCTGTAGTTGGTCCCTCGACACCGGTACACCGCCCTGCGCCTGCGCTTGGCTCGAACGGGGCAGGGTCTTCCCGATCTGCTTGTAGGCCCAGACCACCAGACCGGAGCAGTCGAACTCGTTCGGGCCGGTTGCGCCCCAGACGTACGGATCACCGATACGGGTCAGGCCTGCCTGGAGTGCCGCGGCACCGGAACCTGGCGTCAAGTTAGCTAGAATTTTGCTGAGATCGACGTCCGGCGGGAATGACGTACCACTCAGTTGGTTACGCTCGGCATCGGTGAGATTCTGGAATGCCTTGGTCACGTCAGCGATCTGCGTCTGCAGCTCACTCTGCTTGCGCTGCAAGTCGTCACTGAGAGCACGGGCTTGATCGGCGGCGGTTCGAGCCTCTTCGGCCGATCGCTTCGACGCTTCCGAGGCAGCACGCGCATCGGCAGTAGCTTGGTTGAACTGGGAGACCTGCACTGCGGCGTCGTTGGAAATCACGTCGAGCGCGGACATCTGGTCGAGCAACTGTTGCGGCGAATCGCTCACCATCAAAGCGAAGAGGCGATTGGTCCGCGCACCCTGGTAATTCGCTGTGGCAATACGGTTTACCGCCGGAGCGAACTCGGCGACACGTGCCGAAGCCGCGTCGAGAAGGCCCTGATCGGCTGCCGATCGCGCGTCCGCATCGTTCGCAACGCCCAGCTTCGCGTCGAGATCGATCTGCGCATTGTGCAGCGCTTCGTTGGTCTGCTCGGAAACCCGGGAGAGCTCACCCAGCTTTTCGAGCGCCTCGGTCGGATTGGTGATGACGGGGTCGGCACCGGCCTGCATCGAAGGCCCTACGACGAGTCCGAACGCCAGCACTCCCACTGTCAATGCGGCGCGTACTCGACTGTTGTTTTTCGATGAAACCACGGAATGCAACTCTCCGTCTCGGTGAAGCGACGTCGACCGGGACCGGTCGACGATCTGTTAGCTGGCTGTCAACTATCCACAGTACCTGTCTCGGCCGCGCAATGTCTCGGTAAGGTTACGGAACGGCATACGTTTGTGTCTACTCGCCGGTAGGCGTGTCGGGGTGAAGTACTGGGCAAATCGTCGAAGAACCAAAAATGTGGGCCTCGAATCAAAAGATTCGAGGCCCACATTCGAAGATCCGGAGCTCCCCCGAGCTCCGCCGCCTTGCAGCGGCGGATCGTTCCGACTGCCTACCGGAGACAGCCGTCGAGCGTGATCAGAAATCAGTAACGGCGAGCGCCGTCGTACGGCATCGAGGACACCGGTGCGAGCTTCACGGGCTGACCAGCAGTCGACGCGTGGATGACATTGCCGTTGCCGGCGTAGATGCCCGAGTGCGATCCGCCGTAGAAGGAGATCACGTCGCCGACCTGGAGATCGGACTGTGCGACGGCAAAGCCGGCTGCAGCCTGGTCGTAGCTCGTGCGAGGCAGGTTCAGGCCGGCCTGCTTGTATGCCCACTGGACCAGACCGGAGCAGTCGAATGCGTCCGGGCCCGATGCGCCGTACACGTACGGGGAGCCCAGCTTGCTCTCTGCGGCGCGAACTGCCTGCTCACCAACACTGGAGATGGGAGCGGCCGGTGCGGCCGGTGCGATGTCAGTGATGCCCGGGATGACCGGCAACTGAGGAATAGAAACGCCCGGAACCTCGAAGGTGCCGACGCCGGGGATCGTGATGGGGTCTGCCGAGGCAGGTGCAGCGGTTGCAGCAAATGCACCTACTGCGAGCGCGCCGGCTACTGCCAACTGCGCTGAACGCTTGAAACTCTGTGACGCCACTTAAGGGGTGCTCCATTTCTTCCATTCATCCGCCGACCGAGTTAGCTGACGGGTTCGGGCTGGGAAGATCAGCCCTACCCGCGTGGTCCGCAGCGATCATGCGTGCTGCACCCCAGGCGGGATTCACCCCAGTGGAAACTTGGGTTCCCGGTTCGGGTTCCTCGCGGAGATCCCGATTAGGCGGTTCCTGACGATGCCGGTCCTGTTTGGTCCGGCAAGACTTCGTTAGGTCTCAGGAAGGTTACGAAATGATCGCGACGATGTCGACCGCTTCGTGACAATCGCGCCCGATTCGCCCGAAATCGTGCTGCCGCGCCCGCGATACTCCCAACGGGTCACGAAGAGATAACAACAGGTCTGTTCGGCGAGGCTCACCTGGCCCGCAAACCTGCACTCGTTACCCAATGGCAAGGGTCACCAAACCCGACAATCCGAACTTCCATGCAGTTCAACGCCGATTACTTGAAACTAGAACCTGTTTCGATCAATCGAGCGTTTTCGGCGACTGATCGTCGTAGCAACAACCTCACGAATCGCCCTACCGGCAAGTAGGCACGAGGCCGCATTCGCGAGTTCCTGCCGCTAGTGTGATCCTCGTCTCTCATACTTTTGTCGGGGGTCAATCCGCTGCTTTCGCATTGGAAGTCGGAGTGAGCCGGATTCCGCGTCGGCACTCTCCGATTCCTGTCGGGGGGTCCTTCTACTGTCTGCGATGTGAGTCCCGCCTCGGCCCGAGAATTTCCGTCTCCGCCCCCGTTCTCCGACGGGGAGAAATTCGACGTCGGGCGGCAACTGAGCTTCGACGAGCTGGACACACCGCTGAGCGAGACAACGTTTGTCGTCGTCGACCTCGAGACCACAGGCGGAAGCGCCGACCAGGACTCCATCACCGAGATCGGCGCCGTCAAGATCCGGGGCGGCGAGGTACTCGGTGAAATGGCGACACTCGTCGACCCCGGCCGCTCGATTCCGCCATACATCGTCGAGCTGACCGGAATCACCACGGCCATGCTGATCGGCGCACCGCCGATCGAGCGTGTCCTGCCCGCTTTTCTCGAATTCGCCGAGGGTGCGGTGCTGGTGGCGCACAACGCGCCCTTCGACATCGGCTTCCTCAAAGCAGCGGCGTCACGCAGCGCACGCCCGTGGCCGGCGTTCCGTGTCCTGTGCACCGTCAAACTCGCCCGACGGGTACTCACACGCGACGAAGCACCTTCGGTGAAGCTCTCCGCACTCGCCCATCTCTTCCAAGTGACCACCCAGCCGACACACCGGGCTCTCGACGACGCGCGTGCGACCGTCGACGTTCTCCACGGATTGATCGACAGGGTCGGAAACCAGGGCGTCCACAGTTACAGCGAACTCGTCGACTACCTGCCCAACATTTCCTCGCATCAACGGGCCAAACGGTCCTTTGCCGCGGACCTGCCGAGAAGCCCTGGCGTCTACCTTTTCCGAGGTCCCTCGGACGAAGCCCTCTATATAGGAACGGCTACCGACCTACGACGCCGCGTCCGCAACTACTTCACCGGTTCGGAGACGCGCGGCCGGATGAAGGAAATGGTCGCGCTGGCCACTCGCGTCGACCACGTCGAGTGCGCGCACGCTTTGGAAGCCGGGGTCCGCGAATTGCGCCTGTTGAGCGCGCATGCGCCGCCGTACAACCGTCGCTCCAAATTTCCCAAACGAGGATGGTGGATCACCCTCACAGACGAGGTATTTCCGAGACTGTCCGTGGTGCGCACGCCGACTGCCGAGTCAATCGGCCCGTTCACCTCTCGCACCGACGCAGTCGACGTCGCCGAAACCGTCGCGGAGTTCAGTCGTCTACGCACCTGCACCAAGCGACTGGGGCGCGGCGCCGTCCACGGCCCTGATTGCCCCGCTCGCGAATTAGGAGCGTGTCCGGCCTCCTGGGCCCCGGAAATCAATGCAGAGGACTACGCGGCGGCCCCTGAGGCTGTGCGTGGTTTCTTCCGGGGAGCCAACGACGCTCCCCTACAACAGATGCAAGCGCGGATAGACGAACTGTCCGCACACGCGTTGTTCGAGAATGCCGCTCGTCTACGTGACCGAACAGTCGCAGTCGCCACCGCAGTGCGGCGCACACAGCGGCTCGCCGCAGTCGCGGCGATCGAACAACTCGTTCTCGCCCGCCCCACGGGGGACGGCGGCTGGGAGCTGTCCGTGATCCGCTCCGGACGGCTCGCCTCCGCGGGACTCGCCAGACACGGAACACACCCGATGCCCGTCGTCGACGCCATTACTGCGGCGGCCGAAACCGTGTTGCCGGACGACGCCCCGTTTCGCGGCGCCTCGCCCGAAGAACTGGGATTGATCGCCAGGTGGCTCGGATCGGACGGTGTCCGAATCGTGTCGGCGACATCCGGCTACGTCGAACCCCTGGGCGGCGCCGGCAAGTGGGAAGCCTGGTGCCGACTCGCGCGGGCGGGTACCGAATCCGAACATCGGTGACGTCAGCGTTCAGCGGCACCCTAAGCTCGATCACGAGCACCGGCAATCAAGGAGAGAAATGATCAACGCCATCGTCATGATTCACGCCGAGTCCGCCCGGATCCCGGAAACCGCCCAGGCCGTGGCCGACCTGTCCGGAGTGACCGAGGTCTACTCGTGCGCAGGCGACGTCGACTTGATCGCCATCGTGAAAGTACGTGACCACGCCCAGATCGCCGAGGTGGTCACCGGAGGAATCAACAAGGTGCCCGGTGTTCTCCGAACCGCTACCCACATTGCCTTCCAGTCATTCTCCAGCGCTGACGTCGAGGCCGGTTTCTCGCTGGGCGAGTAGCCCGTCGGCCGAGCCTGATCGGTGCCTCTTCGACTGACGTCGATCAGGCTCGGTCAGCCAGATCGACGGTGAGTGCCGCCCATTGGTGAAGCAGTTCAGCCCCCGCGCCGCTGTCGATCGCGGCAGCGGCGGCGTTCATCCCGGCAGAGATCGCACCCTCGAGGTCGTCGCCGACACCGTTGAATGCCGCGATGGCCGCTCCCGCATTCAACAAGACCGCGTCCCGGACCGGGCCCTTCTGCCCGGAGAGCAGCGTTCGTGCAACCGTGGCGTTGACTTCGGCGTCTCCTCCCCGCAACTCTTCGAGAGGAACGCGGTCGAGTCCGAGATCACGCGGATCCAACGTGACGGTTCGCACACTTCCACCGCCGACGATGTGGATCGTCGAAGTCGTGGAGGTGGTCAGCTCGTCGAGTCCGTCGTCTCCGCGCACCACCAACGCCGAATTACCGCGCTGCGCAAGTACTCCCGCGACAACCGAGATCAGCTTCGGAAATGCGCACCCGATCAGGCCGGCTCGCGGGCGAGCCGGATTGGTCAGTGGACCGAGCACGTTGAACGCCGTCGGGATGCCGATTTCCTTGCGGGGCACCGCTGCAAAGCGCAGTGCGGGATGGAAGACCGGCGCGAAGCAGAAGCCGATGCCGACCTCCTCGACACACCTCGCCACCTCCTCCGGCCCGAGGTTGATGCGAACGCCGAGTGCCTCGAGCACGTCGGCTCCTCCACTCTTGGACGAAGCAGCGCGGTTGCCGTGCTTGACAACTCGCACACCGGACGCGGCAACCACGATCGAGGCCATCGTCGAGATGTTGACGGTGTTGGAGCGGTCACCACCCGTACCGACGATGTCGACGACGTCGGAATCGACCGGGACGCGCCGGGAGTGTTCGAGCATCGCGGCAGCGAGCCCTTCCAACTCCGCGGGAGTTTCGCCCTTCATCTTCAGCCCGACGCCGAAGGCTGCGATCTGAGCGGAAGTGGCGTTGTCCGACATGATCTCGCCCATCGCCCAACGGGCGTCCTCTTCCGACAAGTCACTGCCGTCCGTGAGCAATCCGAGAATCATCGGCCAGGACCGCACCACTGCACTCGAATCGACGTTCACGGCGTTGGATGCGTCGGTGCCGGCCATAGTGCCTTGGTCCCCTGTCGTTCATGTGGGCTGTATTTCGTGCTGTCATTTCGTGCTGTCATTTTGTGCTGCCGATGACCCTCGCAGCCTAGCCAGTGAGGTGGCGAGGACACCGAATAGGGCCGCTCAGGACTTTCGGCGACCGCGCTTGGGCATCGCCTCCGCAAGAGCTGGGGGCTGGAGCGCATCCCACCCGGCTACCGAACCACCGAGTCGCTGGGCCAGACCGGCCATTCGTGATCGCTCCTGGGAGCAATGCAGGGCGTCCAGCACCTGGACACGCTCGAAGATGACGCGAACCGAATTCCCGACCGCCTGAGCCACGTCCTCAGGCCGACTCACGCCTCGCACATATCCGTCCTGGGCGACGATGTTCTCGGCATCGGCAACCGAACCCTCCGGGAGGTCGAGATGGTGCCGCAGGACCACTTCGGACTCCGCCCGGAACTCCGGCTCGGTGGAGCCGGCACGTTCGAGAGCGGTCGAACTCGCCTCGGCGTCGTCGAAGCCCTCGGCTACGACGACCAGATCCGACCGCGTTGCGTCGAGCGGCATCGGAATCTTTGTGCCGAAAATTCTCAGGAACCACGGTCTACTCTTGTGTGTAGCTGCCATCGCGCCAGCATATTCCGACCACGCCACCAGCGCGTTCGCCGCCCGATCCCGCGAACTCGAGCCGAGCGACGCGCCGATGGTGGACCCGAGTGGTCGTCTCTTACGACGAAGCGTCATACTTCTGTCTGTGACGAGCGCAGTAGGGACTTCAGGATCGGCAATCACCCAACGCGTGCACTCGCTGAACCGGCCGAATATGGTCAGCGTTGGCACCATCGTGTGGTTGTCAAGTGAGCTCATGTTCTTCGCGGGGCTCTTTGCCATGTACTTCGTGGCACGAGCTCAGGCGAACGGAAATTGGCCGCCGGAGCCAACCGAATTGAACCTGTATCTGGCCGTGCCGGTGACCTTGGTGCTGATCGCATCTTCGTTCACCTGCCAGATGGGTGTCTTCGCGGCTGAGCGTGGCGACGTCTTCGGACTTCGCCGCTGGTACACCATCACCTTGATCATGGGGGCGTTCTTCGTCTCCGGCCAGGGTTACGAGTACTACCACCTTGTGCACGAGGGCACCACGATTTCGAGCAGCGTGTACGGCTCGGTGTTCTACATGACCACCGGCTTCCATGGTCTGCACGTCATCGGCGGTCTCATCGCCTTCGTCTTCTTGATCGCACGTACCCGGGTCAGCAAGTTCACGCCCGCCCAGGCCACCGCCGCGATCGTTGTTTCGTACTACTGGCACTTTGTCGACATCGTGTGGATCGCGCTGTTTGCCACGATTTATTTCATCCGTTAATCAGCTGTACGCCCCAGGCAGCCCCTGACGTCCAGTTCCGTCCCGACATACCAAAGGGATACAGATGAGTTCATCCCCCCCTCCCGCATCCGATAACTCAGCGAATGCCGCGAAGTCGCGTCGCCAGCGGAAAATCCGCCGGCGCGTTACCGGCGCGCTCGTATTGATGATGGGATTGATCAGCGCAGGTTTCCTCGCTTCGGCGTTGACACCAGCTCCGCAGGTTGCGACCGCCAGTGACGATTCAGCAGCCCTGATTCGTGAAGGCAAGCAGCTCTACGACACGTCATGCATCACGTGCCACGGCGCGAACTTGCAGGGCGTCCAGGACCGCGGTCCGAGCCTCATCGGCGTCGGCGAAGCAGCCGTGTACTTCCAGGTTTCCTCTGGTCGTATGCCCGCAGCTCGCAACGAGGCCCAGGCCGAGCGCAAGGACCCCAAGTTCGATGCTGCGCAGACCGACGCCCTCGGCGCTTTCATCCAGGCCAACGGCGGCGGCCCGACGCTCATCCGCGACGAGAACGGCGAAATCGCCCAGTCCTCGCTGCGCGGTGGCGACATCGGACGCGGCAGTGAGCTCTTCCGGCTCAACTGCGCGTCGTGCCACAACTTCACCGGCCGCGGCGGCGCACTGTCCTCGGGCAAGTACGCCCCGGTCCTGGATCCGGCCAGCGAGCAGCAGATCTACGCTGCCATGGTTACCGGCCCCCAGAACATGCCGAAGTTCTCGGATCGTCAGCTGACGATCGAGGAGAAGAAGGACATCATCGCCTACGTCAAGTCGTCTGGCGAGTCGAAGGACCCCGGTGGGTACGGGCTCGGTGGCATCGGTCCGGCCTCTGAGGGTCTCGCCATGTGGGCCGTCGGAATCATCGCTGTCGTCGGTGCAGCATTGTGGATCGGAGCAAGGTCATGAGCGACGCTGGCCAGCATGGCGGCGATACGCCTAAGAAGTACACAGATGAAGAGCTCGACGCGATGTCACGCGACGACCTGGTCAAGCTGGGTACCAATCTCGATGGCGTCGACGTCGTCTACCGCCGTGATCGTTGGTCGGTAAAGGGCACCAGGGCGGAGAAGCGCGCAGAGCGCAACGTCGCCTTCTGGTTCGGCCTCGCTGGCGTTTCGGCGATCGCGTTCATCGCGATTTACCTGTTCTGGCCCTGGGAATACGCCGGCGCCGGTGACGAGAACTACGGCAAGTACAGCCTGTACACCCCGCTGATCGGCTTGACCATGGGTCTGGCGATCCTCGGCGTCGGCATCGGTGCTGTCCAGTTCACGAAGAAGTTCATCCCCGAAGAGGTTTCGATCCAGGACCGCCACGACGGTGGTTCCACAGAGGTCGATCGTCGCACGGTCGTTGCCGAACTCAGCGACACCCTCGATACGTCCACCCTCCCCCGCCGCAAGGCCATCAAGCGCAGCTTGATGTTCGGCGGTGGCGCACTCGGCGTGATGATGGTCATGCCTCTCGGCGGACTCATCAAGAACCCGTGGGCCAAGGGCGACGACTCACCCCTGTGGGTGTCCGGCTGGACCCCGAACTACCCGGGCGAGACCATCTACCTGCGTCGTGACACCGGCCGTCCCGAGGACATCGTCCTCGTTCGCCCGGAAGATCTCGATGCCGGATCGATGGAAACGGTCTTCCCGTTCCGCGAGTCCGACCGTGGCGACGAGCATGCTTTGCTCGCAGCACTGCGCGGCATTCGCAACTCGGTGATGCTCATCCGCCTCCGCACGGAAGACACCGCGCGTGTCACCAAGCGCAAGGGCCAGGAAAGCTTCAACTACGGCGACTACTTCGCGTACTCGAAGATCTGCACCCACCTGGGTTGCCCCACCTCGCTCTACGAACAGCAGAGCAACCGTATTCTGTGCCCCTGCCACCAGTCGCAGTTCGACGCACTGACCTACGGCAAGCCGATCTTCGGTCCCGCTGCTCGCGCACTTCCGCAGTTGCCTATTACAGTGAACGAAGAGGGCTTCCTGGTCGCCGACGGTGACTTCATCGAAGCACTCGGCCCGGCATTTTGGGAGCGTCGACCGTGACCACAACAACAACCAAACCGTCCAAGATCAGCGCGGCAGCGGCTGGACAAGCGGAGGCTATGGACTCCCGCTACCACCTCGCCGCAGGCATGCGTCGGCAGATCAACAAGGTCTTCCCGACGCACTGGTCCTTCATGCTCGGCGAGATCGCGCTGTACAGCTTCGTGATCCTGCTGATCTCCGGTGTGTTCCTGACACTGTTCTTCGATCCGTCGATGGCACACGTCGTCTACCAGGGCGCATACCAGCCGCTACGCGGCGTCACGATGTCTCGCGCCTACGAGACCACCCTCAACATCTCCTTCGAGGTGCGCGGCGGTCTCTTCGTTCGCCAGATTCACCACTGGGCTGCACTGATGTTCGCGGCGTCGATCGTCGTTCACCTCGCTCGCATCTTCTTCACCGGCGCATTCCGTCGTCCGCGTGAGGCGAACTGGGTCATCGGCTGCCTGCTGCTCATCCTGGCGATGTTCGAAGGCTTCTTCGGCTACACCATCCCCGACGACCTGCTCTCGGGCACCGGCCTTCGCGCCGCTTTCGGTGGTATCACGATGAGTATCCCGATCGTCGGTACCTGGATGCACTGGCTGATCTTCGACGGCGACTTCCCCGGCGACCTCATCATTCCGCGCCTCTACGTCGCACACGTGCTGCTGTTCCCGGGCATCATCCTGGCCCTGATCGCCGGCCACCTCGCGTTGGTCTGGTACCAGAAGCACACGCAGTTCCCCGGCCCCGGCCGTACGGAACAGAACGTCGTCGGCGTTCGTATTCTCCCGGTCTTCGCGATGAAGGGTGGCGCGTTCTTCGCCATGACCTTCGGCGTGCTCGCACTGCTCGGTGGTCTGTTCCAGATCAACCCCGTGTGGAACATCGGTCCGTACAACCCGTCTCAGGTCTCGGCTGGTTCCCAGCCCGATATCTACATGATGTGGACGGACGGCCTTGCTCGACTGTGGCCGGCGTGGGAGATCTACCTGTTCAACCGCTACACGATCCCCGCTGTGTTTGCCGTCGCCCTGATCATGGGTCTCGTCTTCGCACTGTTGATCGCGTACCCGTGGATCGAGAAGCGTCTCACCGGAGACGACGCTCACCACAACATCCTGCAGCGCCCGCGCGATGTGCCGGTCCGTACCGCTATCGGTGCAATGTCCATCGCGTTCTACCTGGTGCTCACGATCTCCTGCGTCAACGACATCATCGCGTACCACCTGCACATCTCGCTGAATGCAATGACGTGGATCGGCCGCATCGGCATGGTCATCCTTCCGCCCATCGCGTACTTCGTGACGTACCGGTTCTGCATCGGCCTGCAGCGCAGTGACCGTGCAGTCCTCGAGCACGGCATCGAGACCGGCATCATCAAGCGGATGCCGAACGGCCAGTACATCGAGATCCACCAGCCGCTCGGCCCCGTCGACGAGCACGGACACCCGATCCCGCTCGAGTACCAGGGTGCAGCTGTCCCGAAGAAGATGAACAAGCTCGGCCTCGCAGGCAAGCCCGGTAGCGGTAGCCTGATCACCGCTGACCCGGTCGAGGAGAGCGACGCTCTCGAAGCCGCTCATCACGAAGCTGAGCACGAGCAGCTTCAGATCCTTCTGGACTACCAGAACCGAACCAATGGCAAGTCCGACGGTTCGAGTGGAGAGCTCCACTAAGAACGACAGCTGACCAGTGGGGCCCCCAACCGGATTGCGGGTAGGGGCCCCACTCGTTGGCTGATGGATTCAGTGGTGAGAACC
>NZ_JASHKN010000003.1:0-439426 GCF_030056735.1 Rhodococcus sp. IEGM 1409 | reverse complement strand
GAGCAGCACATCACCGAGCGGGCGTACGAGCGAGTCGGCAAAGCGTTCGCCTTCATCCCGACTCGGCAGATCGCGAAATGGGCCATCCACGACCGCACAACCGAACAATTGGAAAGTCCGAGGGTTCGTGTGTAGCGCTCCAATAAGAACGACAGCTGACCTGTGGGGCCCCGAACGGTTTTGCGGTTGGGGGCCCCACTCGTTCTCTGAGGGATTCAGTGTGGAGAACCACCAAGTGTGTTACCACTCCCCCAGTTCGCCGTATGTGGCCGGCGTGAAGGGCAGTACGCCCAATCTCAGACCTCGAAGACAGACGAATAGTGCTCGACCGTCGGGAACGGCTCGTAGAAGTGATGGAGAAGTTCTCGCCACTTCTCGTATCCCGCGGACTGACGGAACCCGATGGTGTGTGACTCCAAGTCTTCCCACTCGACGAGCAGAAGGTACCGCTCCGGCGCTTCCAGGCAGTGCGAGAGCCGCAGCCTGATGAATCCGGGAACCTCGGAGATGATGGCGCGGGCCACGTCGAACGCGGACTCGAATTGCGCTGACTGCGCCGGATCGACCTG
This sequence comes from Rhodococcus sp. IEGM 1409, assembly GCF_030056735.1. Classification (GTDB taxonomy): domain Bacteria; phylum Actinomycetota; class Actinomycetes; order Mycobacteriales; family Mycobacteriaceae; genus Rhodococcus_F. The sequence continues at coordinate 438,857 of NZ_JASHKN010000003.1, read as the reverse complement.
CAGGACGGCATGTTCGAGGATCATAGGCCGAGTGTTGCACGTTCTCGAGAGTCCCCACGAGGCGTTGCCGCCTGGTGAGATACTCGGACCATGACATCCCATGCGCGCGGCACCTTCGAGATCGATCTCCGCCCTGCCGATCCTGAGCTCGCCGGACGCGTCGGCCGCTTCGAGTTCGACAAGACATTCATCGGCGGCATCGAAGGTACGTCGTCCGGCCTCATGCTGTCCGCGGGCGACCCGACAAACGGTGAAGCCGGCTACGTCGCGTTGGAGGTTGTCACCGGGCAAGTCGACGAAGCGGTGGGGTCGTTCGCCCTGCAGCAGTTCGGTCAGATGATCGACGGAACGCAGAAGCTCCTGTACGAGATCGTGCCGGGGTCCGGAACCGGCGAATTGAAGGGTATCTCGGGCACTCTCGAGCTCGAGGTCGTGGACGGTCTGCACCGCTACGACCTCGAATACCTGCTCCACGATTGACCGAGGGTGTTTGACAGTCGACACGCTCGTCCTACACCTGTATCACCGACAACCCTGCATCAACGACAGCCTGCATAATCGAAAAACGAAAACAGAGGCGCCGAACCCGGGTGGATTCGGCGCCTCTGTTCGAGTGCAGGTGAAGCTAGTGCTTCTCGGGTCCGGTGTAGTACTCGAACACCAGACCTGCGGCTGCGGCCAGCACACAGACAACTGCGACTGCAATGAGCCACGGCTGGAAGTACGCCAGCGACACTGCCGCGAGTGCAGCAGCGGCGGCCAGCAGGATCGGCCAGAAGCTACCCGGGCTGAAGAAGCCCAGTTCTCCTGCACCGTCCGAGATTTCAGCGTCGTCGTAGTCCTCGGGACGAGTGTCCAGACGACGAGCAACGAAGCGGAAGTAGGTACCCACGATGAGCGTCAGACCTGCAGACAGGACGATGGCCGTCAGTCCGGCCCACTCGATACCTGTGCGTGACAGAGCGGTGAACACTCCGTAGATGATCGCGACGAGAATGAAGAACATCGTCAGGATCTCGAAGAGCTTGGCTTCGATCTTCATATCAGCACTTGTCCTTGTTCAGTGAAGAGGCTGGCCGGCTCAGTTGCCTGCAGTGGCGACGGTTGCCTGACGGTACTCGCGGTCGGTGTTGAACGGCGTGGTCGACGTAGCCACCGGCGACTGACCGATTGCCTGCAGAGCCTCAGCGGTCGTCAGACCACCCTTGCCCTCCGCGTCACCCTTACGCAGTTCGATGTACTTGGCGAAGTCCTCCGGCGAAACCGCACGAACCTCGAAGTTCATCATCGCGTGGAACGTGCCACACATTTCTGCACAACGCCCGACGAACGCGCCTTCCTTCTCGATCTCACTGATCTGGAAGATGTTGTCCGAGTGGTTCTCCTTGGGGTTCGGGAGAACGTCACGCTTGAACAGGAACTCGGGCACCCAGAATGCGTGGATGACGTCCGAGGAAGCGAGTTCGAACTGGATTCGCTTGCCGGTGGGCAGAACGAGGACCGGGATCTCCTGGCTGGAGCCGACGGTCTCGATCTTGTCGTAGTGCAGGTAGCTCAGGTCCTCGGTGCTGTTGCCGTGGATCGGGCCGGGAACTTCTTCGCCGTGATCGTTGACAGTGGAGCCCTCGGTCTTGGCAGCCTCTTCGGCCTCGACGTCGATTCCGTTGTACTTGGCGGAGCCGTCACCGAACTCGATGGAGCGGTAGCCGAACTTCCAGTTCCACTGGAAGGCCGTGACGTCTACGACGACGTCAGGGTTGTCCGTCTTGTCCAGAACATGGTTCTGAACGATGACGGTGAAGTAGAAGAGAACCGCGATGATGACGAAGGGAACTGCCGTGTAACCGAGTTCGAGCGGCACATTGTATGCCGTCTGACGCGGGAATTCCGGCGAGTCCTTCTTCTTACGGTGGAAGATGACGGCCCAGAAGACCAACCCCCACACCAGCACACCCATGACGAGGGCGGCTACAACCGACCACGTCCACAGCTCACGCATGCGCGTCGCCTCCGGGGTGATGCCCGAAGGCCACCCGAAACGAAGCACTTCGTTGTCGATGGAGCAACCCGACAGCAGCAAGGCAGCAATGCCCAGAGATACTGCCAGCCCCGCTCGCCGAAGGATCCGACCTTGCGCCACGTTCACGCCTTCCTGATCGCCACAAAATTCAACTAGGGCATGCCCGGAGGGAAGGCCCAATTACTACGCAGCGTAGACCAAAGCCGGGCGCTATCCATCCTCGGGTCCTCGCCCGTGTCGCGGCGGACGTCACACATCTCTCTCAGGTGCTGCTCAGGAACGGCTCAGGTCGTTTGGGCGACGCACATCACGTCGATTCGTTCCGCCGTGATCGGCAGGGAAGTCGATCTGCGGCATACTTTCGACAAGAGTTCGTTGACCTCTCCCCGACACTCGTGTCCGGGAGCCTTCTGTACAAAAAATTCTGAATCGAGGAACCGGACGCTGTGTGTGGACTGCTCGGGCTACTGACATCTGGCGGAACCAGCGAGGACGCCGTCTCGCGGGTCGACCAGGCGATGCATTGCCTTCGTCACCGCGGGCCGGACGAACACGGGACGTGGAACGACGACCACCTCGTCTTCGGGTTCAACCGCCTGGCGATCATCGACATCGCTCATTCCCACCAGCCGTTGCGTTGGGGCCCGCCGGAGAATCCGGAGCGTTATGCGCTCACGTTCAACGGCGAGATCTACAACTATCTGGAGATCCGCGCCGAACTGGTCAAGGACCACGACGCGAAATTCTTCACCGAGGGCGACTCGGAGGCCATTGTCGCTGCATTCCACTACTGGGGTGAAGATGCGGTCCGGCGCCTGCGCGGAATGTTCGCGTTCGCGATCTGGGACACCGACACACGCGAGCTGTTCATCGCGCGCGATCCGTTCGGTATCAAGCCGCTGTTCATCGCGACCGGCGCCGGCGGCACCGCGTTCGGCAGCGAGAAGAAGAGCCTGCTCGAACTCACCGATCTGATCGGCATCGGTACCGAGCTGGATCCGCGCGCCATCGAGCACTACACCGTTCTGCAGTACGTACCGGAGCCGGAAACACTGCACAAGCAGATCCGACGCCTGGAATCAGGCAGCTTCGCTCGTGTGCGTCCGGGCGAGGAGCCCACGTTCACGCGGTACTTCACGCCGAAGTTCCCGGCCAAGCCTTTTGCGCCGGGCACCGAGAAGGCGCGCTACCAGGAAATCGCCGAGGCCCTCGAGGATTCGGTTGCCAAGCACATGCGCGCCGACGTCACCGTCGGTTCGTTCCTGTCCGGCGGTATCGACTCCACTGCGATCGCGGCGCTGGCGATGCGTCACAACCCCAACCTGATCACCTTCACGACCGGTTTCGAACGTGAGGGCTATTCCGAGGTCGACGTTGCTGCCGAATCCGCCGCGGCGATCGGCGCGAAGCACGTCGTCAAGGTGGTCTCCCCCGCCGAGTTCGCGGCTGCCATTCCCGAGATCGTCTGGTACCTCGACGACCCGGTGGCCGACCCGGCACTGATTCCGCTGTGGTTCATCGCGAAGGAAGCTCGCAAGCACGTCAAGGTGGTGCTGTCCGGCGAGGGCGCGGACGAGCTGTTCGGCGGCTACACGATCTATCGTGAGCCGTTGTCGCTCAAGCCTTTCGAGTACCTCCCCAAGGGATTGCGTCGGGCCGCGGGCAAGTTGTCCGAGCGCATCCCCGACGGCACCCGCGGCAAGAGTCTGCTCAACCGCGGATCGTTGACGCTCGAGGAGCGCTACTACGGCAACGCTCGTAGCTTCAACGACGCTCAGCTTCGCGCCGTCTTACGCGACTTCCGACCCGAGTGGACTCACCAGGACGTCACCGCGCCGATCTACGCGCAGTCTCGGGACTGGGATCCGGTTGCCCGGATGCAACATCTCGACCTCTTCACGTGGCTGCGTGGCGACATCCTCGTCAAGGCCGACAAGATGACGATGGCAAACTCACTGGAACTGCGTGTGCCGTTCCTCGATCCCGAGGTCTTCGACGTCGCGTCACGCGTACCGCTCGATCAGAAGATCACGTTGGGGCGAGCGAAGCGACGGGGATTGTCCGAGCACACCACCAAGTATGCGTTGCGTCAGGCCTTGGAAGGCATTGTGCCGCACCATGTTCTGCACCGCGCCAAGCTCGGATTCCCGGTGCCCCTGCGCCACTGGCTACGCGGCACCGAACTCTTCGACTGGGCACATCTGCAGATCGAAGAGTCGGGAACCGACCACATCTTCGACAAGCAGGCCGTCGTGAAGATGCTCAACGATCACCGCGAGGGCGTTTCGGACCACAGCCGACGCCTGTGGACCGTCCTGACCTTCATGGTCTGGCACGGAATCTTCGTGGAGAAGCGCATCGTGCCGCAGATCCAGGAACCGGTGTACCCGGTCAATATCTAGGCTTCGGCCCGTGAGTGGTTAGGGAGTCTCCGGACTCCTGAACCACTCACGGGGCGGAGCCCCTACTTCGGCAGGATCGTCGTGATCTCGTCTGCTGCCGCGCTGCCGTACGCCTCGGTGAGACGCTTGAGCGCCTCGTCGCGATTGAACACCCACTCCTGGGTTCCGACGGTCTCGAGAATCAGCACAGCAACGAGAGATCCCAGCTGTGCAGCACGCTCGAAGCTCAAACCAGCGCCGTGTGCGAGCAGGAAGCCGGCACGGAAGCCGTCGCCAACACCCGTCGGATCAACCTTTCCGGTCTCGGGCACAACATCGACGTGCACCCAGTTACCTTCGGCATCAACAATTTCCACGCCCTTGGAGCCGAGTGTGGTGACGCGGATGCCGACCTGTGCGCGGATCTCTTCCTCACTCAGACCCGTCTTCTGCTGAAGCAGGCCCCACTCGTACTCGTTGGTGAACAAGTACTTCGCACCGTGGATGAGTGCCTTGGCCTCGTCACCGGACAGGCGAGCAAGCTGCTGCGACGGATCGGCTGCGAACGGGATTCCCAGCAGGCGGCATTCGTCGGTATGGCGAACCATTGCTTCGGGGTCGTTTGCGCCGATCAGTACAAGATCAAGCGCACCCGCGGTCTTGGCCACTGCTACGAGTTCGATCTCGCGGGCCTCGCTCATCGCGCCGGGGTAGAACGACGCGATCTGCGCCATGTCCTCGTCGGTGGTGCACACGAAACGCGCGGTGTGTGCCTTGTCCGAGATGCGGACCGCGCTGCAATCGACGCCATTGTCCTCGAGCCATGTGCGGTATTCGGCGAAGTCCGCGCCGACAGCGCCGACGAGCAGCGGCGATCCACCGAGCACGCCCATCGCGTAGGCGATGTTGCCGCCGACGCCGCCGCGGCGGATCACGAGGTCGTCCACCAAGAAACTCAGCGAAATGTGGGCGAGCTGATCGGCGAGGAGCTGATCGGCGAAGCGGCCGGGAAAGCGCATCAAGTGGTCGGTGGCAATGGAACCGGTTACCGCAATAGTCACGGATCGTGGCCTTTCAGCGAAGTGAGTACAAGAATGAAAGAGGATCAAAAGTTCACGTTACTGCCCGTAGCGCCGCCTTTGGCACCCGAGCCGGCAGATCGGAACCGTCCGAGTACGAGTCACCACAAACAACTGACGCGAAACCGAATGTCGGTTCCGCGTCAGTTGTTTGCGAATTGAGTTGTGATCGACAGACTCAGTTGAACGAGTCACCGCAGGCGCAGGAGCCTGTTGCGTTGGGGTTGTCGATCGAGAAGCCCTGCTGCTCGATGGTGTCGAGGAAGTCGATGGACGCACCTTCGACGTACGGCGCGCTCATCCGGTCGACAACCAGGTTGACGCCGTTGAAGTCGACGGTGAGGTCACCGTCGAGCGTGCGGTCGTCGAAGAACAGCTGGTACTTCAGTCCGGCACAGCCGCCGGGCTGCACTGCGATACGCAGCGCGAGGTCGTCGCGACCCTCCTGATCGAAGAGTGCCTTCGCCTTGGAGGATGCGGCCTCGGTCATCTTGACGCCGTGGGTGGCGGTCTCGTTCTGCACAGTCATGGGCTCTCCCTAATGTTCGTACCAACCCGTGAACGCTTCAACGGTACGCCGCTGCCGACTTATTCCCGCCAGTCCTTACCGGGTGCGATTCGTCTTCATCCTATCCGGTCTTCCCGTCACGGCAACGGCGCGTCGACGCTGGCGGATCCTGTGCTCTGTTGACCGCGCCAGATGTTCCACTCGCGCGCCGTGCGTTCGGCGAGTCCCTGCAGACACGCCGACGCTTCCTCCATGGCACGTTCTACTGAACCCGCGAACTCTGTCACCGATTTCGCCGCGACGATCGAGGTCGACGCATAGTCCGTCTCGTCGAGCGTCACCTGGCCGGCAAAGACGAGCGTCGGAACGCCGTGCGCTGCCCCGGCCGAAGCGAGCGCTGTGACGAGTTTGCCTCGCAGAGATTGGTGGTCGAACTTGCCTTCGCCGGTGATCACCAGGTCGGCAGACGCCAATAGCGCCGCCTGCCCGGTGCGATCGGCGACGACGTCGGCCCCGGATCGCCGCTGCGCACCGAGCGCGAACAGCGCAGCACCGATACCACCTGCGGCGCCGGCACCCGGAAGATCCGACACTCCCTTTCCGGTGACGGATTCCAACTGTTCTGCCCACATCGCATTTCTCTCTTCGAGGACGGCGACGGCCTCGGCGTCGGCACCTTTTTGCGGGCCGAACACCGCTGCTGCGCCGTGTTCGCCGAGTAGGACGTGCTCGACGTCGGTGGCTGCGACCAACTCGATCTCCGTCATAGCCGCCGTTGCAGCCTCCAGGCCGCCCAGTGCCTCCACCAGTCCACGTCCCCCGTCTGTGCAGCAACTCCCACCAAGTCCGACAACGATCGTCTTCACGCCGGCCTCGAGCGCAGCCGCGATCAGTTCTCCGACGCCGCGACTGTGCGCGGCGAGTGCGCTCTCACGCGTCGGCGGACCTTCGAGCAGGCCGAGCCCGACTGCCTCGGCCGACTCGATGTACGCCGTGCCCGAATCCAACAGCCACGCGGCGTCGACGCCCGCGGTCAGTGGCCCAGGCACCCGCGCGGTCCGGAGGTCGCCCCCAGCCGTGGCCAAGACGTCGACGAAACCCGGCCCACCGTCGGATTGTGGCGCGGTGACGACGTCGTCTTCGGGTCGGCCACGTCGCCAACCGGCAGAAATGGACTCGGCCGCCTCGACGGCAGTCAACGTCTCACCAAACGAATCTGGAGCAACTATTACCCGCATGGCCGAAGTCTAAGAGTCTCGAATGACCCCGATGTTTCACGATCTCGCGCGTTTCAGTGCCTCGGGCGATTGGGTTTTTCAGAAAGACCGAGGTCGGTTTCCCAGACCGTGCACTTATCCAATAGCCTGGAGGTGTGAAATTGCTACGCCGCGGTGACTCAGACAACTCCGACAAACGTGACGTCGAGGGCACTGAGGCATCCTCGGCCTCCGAAGAGGCGCCCATCGAGCAGGTGGGCAAAGGCCGCCCAACACCCAAGCGTCGCGACGCCGAGGCGAAGAGGCGTGGCCCGGTTGCGCCTGCACCGCTGACCGCGAAGGAAGCCCGCGCCCGCCGCAAGGCGACCCGGGGTTCCAAGGAGGACCGCAAGGCCGACGCCGCTGAGCGTCGCGCATCGTCGGCAGATCGCCGCGCCCGTATGCTCGCCGGCGAAGACAAGTACCTGCTCCCCCGCGACAAGGGCCCGGTTCGCGCCTACGTCCGTGACTTCATCGACGCTCGCCGCAACCTCGTCGGGCTGTTCATGCCGCTCGCATTGATCCTCATCATGACGATGTTCGTCACGCCCGCACTCCAGCAGATCGTCACGCTGGTAATGCTCGTGATGATGCTCTTCATGGTCGGTGAAGGCATCTGGCTCGGACGCATGATCAACAACCGCGTCGCCGAGCGCTTCCCCGACAGCACCGACGGCGGATTCAAGCTCGGCTGGTACGCGTTCGTTCGGGCGTCGCAGATCCGTAAGCTGCGTGCACCGAAGCCTCGTGTGGGGCCGGGCGACGCAATCTGAGCGTGACGAACACGTACAGAACTTTGGTCCTCGGCGGCGCGCGGTCTGGTAAGTCCGCGCACGCCGAGGATTTGGTTTGTGCAGGCCGCTTACCCGAAAGTTCGGCACCGATCCGGTACCTGGCAACAGCCAAGCGCGATAACTCCGACGCCGACTGGGAAAGCCGGATCGATCAGCACCGCAGCAGACGGCCCTCCCACTGGTCGACGGTCGAGACCGCGGATGCGGGCGACCTCACGGCGCAGCTCGAAAGAGATTCACACACAGCGACGTTGGTCGACGACCTGGGAACGTGGCTGACCACCGAACTGGACCGTCAGGGCGCCTGGGACGCACCGCGCGGCACCATCACGTCCGCTGCGGACAGCCTGGTCGCCGGCGTCGAGAATTACCGCGGATCCCTGGTGCTGGTCAGCCCAGAAGTGGGTTTGGCCGTGATTCCCGAGACCCGGTCAGGACGATTGTTCCGCGACGAGATCGGCACTCTCAACGCTCGTATCGCCGCGGTGTGCGATCGTGTCGTACTAGTCGTTGCAGGGATACCGCTCGTCTTGAAAGATACTGCTGCACAACCGGAAGGCACGATGTGAGTACCGACGCCAATTCAGGGGCCAATCCAGGGGCGAATCCAGTTGCCAACCCAGAATCCAACCCTGACGTCACGCCTGTCAGTAGCGCCGACTTCGAACCCGTCACCCCGCCCGACCGGGAAGTGCGCGCGCAGGCCGACGCACGCCAGCGTGATCTGACCAAGCCGGCCGGTTCACTGGGTCGACTGGAGGCTCTCGCCGGTTGGGCATCGGCGTGCCAAGGAGTTTGTCCCCCACATGCTTTCGCTCGACCTCGCGTCGTCGTCTTCGCCGGTGATCACGGAATCGCCCGCAACGGTGTCTCCGCCTATCCCCCAGAAGTGACCGCACAGATGGTCGCCAACTTCCTCGGGGGCGGCGCGGCAGTCAACGTCCTCTCCGAGGTTGCCGGCGCCACTGTTCGCGTCGTCGACATCGCGGTGGACGGCGATACCGATCCGTCCGTCGCGAACCACAAGGTGCGCAGGTCTTCTGGGTCCATCGACCGCGAAGACGCCATGTCGAACGAGGAAACCCTCCAGGCCATCGCCGCCGGCCGAGCGATCGCGGACGAGGAAATCGACGGGGGCGCAGACCTTCTCATCGCCGGCGACATGGGCATCGGCAACACCACACCCGCTACCGTGCTCATCGCCGCCCTGACGGACAGCGAACCTGTCGCGGTCGTGGGTCGAGGTACCGGCATCGACGACGCCGGGTGGATCCGCAAGACCGCAGCGATTCGAGATGCTCTCCGACGCGCTCGTCCGCACGTTCGCGACACAGTCGCACTGCTGCGCACGTCTTCGGGTGCCGACCTCGCAGCGATGGCCGGCTTTCTGGCCCAGGCAGCTTCGCGTCGTACGCCGGTGATCCTCGACGGCGTAGTGGTCACCGCAGCCGCCATGGTTGCCGACGAACTGGCTTTCGGCGCACGTGAATGGTGGGTCGCCGGACACCGCTCCACCGAACCCGCCCACACCATCGCATTGACCCGAATGGGTCTCGAACCGATCGTCGAGTTCGACATGCGACTCGGCGAAGGTTCAGGCGCAGTCACAGCGCTCCCGATTCTTCAGGGCGCAGTGGCAATCCTGAGCAAGATGGCGACATTCTCCGAGGCCGGTGTCAGCACTCGGGGCAGCGCGCCCGCTGAGGAACCCGAGTCGATCGACCTGACCAAGACCGATACGGCGGAGTGAGCGTGGCGGGCCCGCTGTCCGGTGTGCCACTGGCCTTCTCGTGGCTGACGGTCCTCCCGGTTCGTGGCCCCTCCGACATTGATCGCGCTGCCGGGCGTCGCGCCATCACCGCCGCTCCGCTGACCGGAATCGCTCTCGGGATTGCCGCGACGTTTCTGCTCTGGGGCACAACCAGCATCGGCCTGAATCCCTATCTCGCGGGCTTACTGACGGTCGGCGCACTCGCTCTCGGCACCCGCGGGATGCACGTGGACGGATTGGCAGACTCCGTCGACGGACTGGGTTGTTACGGTCCACCGGAGCGCGCCCGCGAGGTCATGCACAGCGGCGGCGCCGGACCCTTCGGGGTCGCCGCACTGTTCATCTTCCTTGGGCTGCAATCGGTCTCCTTCGGCGTCCTTGCTGTTGCCGACTCCCCTACACAGTGGATCGCAGTACTCGTATCTGTCGCTGCGGGTCGAGTCGCCGTCGTTTTTGCCTGCCGCCGAGGCATTCTCGCGTCGAGCCCGAGCGGATTCGGTGCACTCGTCGCCGATTCGCAACCGCTGTGGGCCGCATTCGTATGGTCGGTTCCGCTGATCGCCGTTTCTGCCTTTGCCGCCGACCGGTGGTGGCTCGGCCCTCTCGTGACCGCGTCGGCGCTGGTGATCAGTGTGCTGTGTGTGCGTCACTGCGTCCGTAGATTCGGCGGACTCAACGGAGATGTTCTCGGATTCGCGCTCGAACTCACGGTGACGCTGACGGCCGTCGGCCTTACTCTCGGACTGTGATCTGACGTCGTGCGAGTCTGAGTCCTTGCGTACGAGGGTTGCCTGGCGGCCGAGATCTTCGTTTTCGCCGACCTTTCTCCTGATCGCCAATCGCGTCGCTGGAGCGTCCACCGACCCATTCGAGGTATCGGTCATCGCAGCGTCCGGCACGCCCGTCGTTGCGGCAGGCGGATATATTCGATCGGCGCACAGGAGGGGCAAAACGACATCGGTTATCAGGATCCTGGAATCTTCCGTCGACTGTTCGCCGACCGTGTCGGAATCAGTTCGGCTGACTGTCGAAAGCGATTCCGCAACGGCGGCACCGGATAAGTCGCGCGAGTGCCGAGCCCGCCCGAAAACGTGGCGAACCGCCCTCTTCTGTAGTTGATCACGCACCGAAAGACTGTGCAGAGGAGAAACTTCGACCAATTGGGAGGGCCCACCGTGCCGAACCGGAGCATGACAAAAGATGATCCGCTCGAAGACACCGGTTTCACGGTCTTTGTTCCGTCGCTGTTCGGCCGCGACGGCGCGGTCCCCACCGTGGACGAGGGGGTCTCCGTTTTCAAGAGAGCCTGTGTCACGCAAAGTTCCGCGCGCTCACTGCCGACGAACCGAGTCGAGGGGTCCGTTGGCTGCGTTCACTCGCCGCTTCGGCCTACGTGGACAGCGGTGGCCCCGGAGTCGGCGTGATCGGGATGTACTTCACGGGTAACTTCGCGCTGTCGATGATGCTCGAACCATCAGTCGTTGCGCCGGTCCTCGACCAGCCGTCGTTGCCGCTCGATCGACCGGGCGAAACCGACAGTGGGCCCGAAGAACTCGCAGCCGTCCGCTCGCGGCTCGACGCCGAAGACCTCGCGGTGCTTGCATACCGCTTCAAGGCGACCCGTTCTGCCGTACACAGCGATTCGCGGCGTACTCGAAGGCCTTGGGCAAGCGCTTCGTCGGATCACCCACCACCGTCGCACGGGACGAGATTCTGCAATTGTTCCGCGAGCGATTGCTCGCGGAACGAACCAACGATCAGCGAAGCTTGGTCATCCAGCCGTGGGTGTCGGCGAAGGTACCGCGCTGGATACCCGTGAGGGTGTCGCGCAGTGCCATCGTCACTTCACCCGGCTCGCCGTCGGCGATGGTGAACTCGCCTTCGGCGGACTTGACGCGCCCAACGGGGGTGATGACTGCTGCTGTGCCGCAAGCGAAGACCTCGGTGATTTCACCGCTCTTGCACTTGGTGCGCCATTCGTCGGTGCTGATCTTGCGCTCTTCGACGGAGAAGCCGGAATCGGCAGCGAGGGCGAGCAGCGAGTTGCGCGTGATGCCGGGCAGCAACGAACCCGACAGCGACGGCGTCACGAGGCGTGCGTCGGGGCCGGAACCGAAGACGAAGAACAGGTTCATTCCACCCATTTCCTCGACGTACGTGCGCTCGATGGCATCGAGCCACACCACCTGGTCGCAACCCTCGTCGGCGGCTTGTGCCTGGGCGAGCAGCGAAGCGGCGTAGTTGCCGGCGAACTTGGCTGCGCCGGTACCGCCGGGGGCCGCGCGAACGTATTCGGTGGACAGCCACACACTGACCGGCTTGACGCCACGCGGGAAGTACGCACCGGCGGGTGAGGCGATCAGCAGGTAGCGGTACTCGTCGGCGGGACGGACTCCGAGGCCGGCTTCGGTGGAGAACATGAACGGACGGAGGTAGAGCGCGTCCTCTCCACCGGCTGCGGGAACCCAGTCGAGATCGACGTCGATCAGTTCGGTGATGGAATCGATGAACATCTGCGACGGCAGTTCCGGCATCGCCAGACGGCGAGCAGATGATGCGAAACGCTCGGCGTTGGCGTCGACGCGGAACGAGCTGATCTCACCACCCGGCTGACGGTATGCCTTGAGGCCCTCGAAAATGGCCTGTCCGTAGTGCAAAACCATTGCGGCCGGATCGAGCTCGATGTTTCCGTACGGCAACACCTGGGCGTCGTGCCAGCCCTTGCCCGCGGTGTAGTCGATCGAGACCATGTGGTCGGTGAAGTGCCGCCCGAAGCCGGGCGCCGCCAAAATGTCACGGCGCTCGGCGTCGGACTTCGGGGACGAGCTCTGAACACGAACGAAATCGGCGGCACCTGTCATGGGCGCAATCCTATCGAACGTGAAAAAGCTCTCTACTTGGTGTTGGTCTCCACGAACGGAGGAGACACCACGACGCACCGAAGAGCACGACCACGGACGTCGACTTCGATCTCGTCTCCGGCCGCGATATTGGCGCCGGAATCCAGGAGCGCCAACGCAATTCCCACTTTGAGCGAAGGTGAGAACGTCCCGGAGGTGGTCTCGCCGATTGCCTCGCCGTCACGCAGAACACCGAGGCCGGCCCGCAGCACACCGCGGTCGAGAGCCTTGATCCCCCAGAGTTTGCGGGCCGGACCGGCAGCCTTCTCGTCGGTCAGGGTCTCTTTGCCCCAGAATGTCGGCTTCTTCCAACCGATCGCCCATCCGCAGCGTGCTTCGAGCGGGGAAATCTCGAGCGAAAGCTCATGCCCGTGCAGCGGATAACCCATCTCGGTACGAAGAGTGTCGCGGGCGCCGAGTCCAGCGGCCTGCCCACCCTCGGCGCGCACTGCCTCGAGAAGCGCGCGGAACAACGGCTCGCTGTCCTCCCACCGCGGCAGGAGTTCGTATCCGACCTCACCGGTGTAACCACTGCGGCACACACGCACGGGCACGCCGTTCCATTGCGCATCTTCGTACGCCATGTACTCGATCTCGGTGGGAAGTCCCAGAGCCGTCAGAACCGCCACCGATTTCGGGCCCTGCACCGCCAGCACTCCGTACCCACGATGCTGATCCTCGACGGTGATTCCGTCCGGTGCGACGGCGACCAGAGCCGCAACGACGTCCGCGGTGTTGGCCGCATTCGGGACGAGGAAGATCTCGTCGTCGCTGACGTAGTACGCGATGAGATCGTCGATGACACCACCGGACTCGTTGCAGCACAACGTGTACTGAGCCTTACCCGGTCCGATCTTGTTCAGATCGTTGGTGAGTGCGGAGTTCACGAATTCCGCGGCGCCCGCCCCACGCACGACGGCCTTGCCGAGGTGACTGACGTCGAAGAGTCCGACATTCTCACGCACAGAGGTGTGTTCGGCCACGACGCCCGCGTACGAAACCGGCATCTGCCACCCCCCGAACGGCGCGAACGTCGCGCCGAGTTCGACATGGACGGGGTGGATCGGGCCCTGCAACAGTTGTTCGTCGGTCATGGCCCACAACCTATCGGACTTCGCCGATCGAAACATGTCCGCAGCGAGAGCTCACCTGGCCGAGACGATCCCCCGTCCGGAAACCGCAGAGGGCCTAACATCGACTCAGGCATCCGCCAGAACCGGACGCATCGCACTCACCTCACAGGAGACACCTTGAGCACTCGCACAGCCCGATCGTTGGGACCCGACCTCGTTCTCGCCGGCACAGTCGCCAAGCGCGCAGAGATATTGGTCGTCGGTCTGACGTCGGGTCCGGACGGCCCCGAAATCGCACTCGGCGAAGGCATCGTCGACGAAGACGTGCTCGCCGAGATCCTCGACAGCCTCATCGCAGTCGGCGCCACCGGCAAGCCCGAGCAGCTCACCCGCGTCCCGGCACCGAGCGCACTGTCGGTCATCAGCGTCCTCGCCGTCGGACTCGGCTCCGCCGACAAGCTCGGTAGTGAGCAGATCCGCAAGTCTGCCGGCGCAGCAGCTCGCTCGCTGTCCGGCATCGACACCGTCGCAACCACGCTCTCGATCCTCGATCTCGGTGCAGCCGCCGAGGGATTTGCGTTGGGCGCGTACAGCTTCACCGAATTCAAGTCGTCCATGACCGCTCCCGGGCCGGATGCGCAGCCGCTCGCGCGCGTCGAACTTCTGGTGCCGTCGCCGCGCACGAAGGAGACAAAGGCAACGCTGGCACGGTCGGCCGCCATCGCCGAGGCCGTTGCCACCGCACGCGAGTTCGTCAACACTCCCCCGAGCCACCTCTACCCTGCCGAGTTCGCGGCGCGTGCCAAGGCACTGGGCGTCGAGGCCGGGCTCACCGTCCAGGTTCTCGACGAGAAGGCACTCGAAAAGGGTGGCTACGGCGGAATCATCGGCGTCGGCAAGGGCTCGTCACGCCAGCCGCGTCTCGTCCGCCTCGAATACGCGTCGAAGAAGCGGGGCGCCCGCAAGGTCGCGCTGGTAGGTAAGGGCATCACCTTCGACACCGGCGGAATCTCCATCAAGCCGGCCGCAGGCATGGAGAACATGACCTCGGACATGGGCGGCGCCGCAGCCGTCATCTCCACCGTCGTACTTGCCGCCAAGCTCGGCCTGCCCGTCAACGTCGTCGCATACGTGCCAATGGCCGAGAACATGCCGTCCGCGACCGCGCAGCGTCCCGGCGACGTGTTGACCCAGTACGGCGGAATAACCATCGAGGTCGTCAACACCGACGCCGAGGGCCGTTTGATCCTTGCCGACGCGATGGTTCGCGCGGGTGAGGACAACCCCGACTACATGATCGACACCGCCACCCTGACCGGTGCGCAGATGGTGGCGCTCGGCAACCGCACTCCCGGCGTCATGGGCACGGACGAGTTCCGTGACCGCGTCGCCTCCATCTCGCAGAGCGTCGGCGAGAACGGCTGGGCCATGCCGCTGCCCGAGGAACTGCGTGGAGATCTCGACTCCAAGGTCGCCGACATGGCCAATGTCACCCCGCACCGCTGGGGCGGCATGCTGGTCGCAGCTCACTACCTCAAGGAATTCGTTCCCGAAGGCGTCCAGTGGGCGCACATCGACGTGGCGGGTCCGGCGTACAACACGTCAGGACCGTGGGGTTACACCGGCAAGGGCGGCACCGGCGTTCCGGTTCGCACGATGATCTCTGTCCTGGAGGACATTGCGGTCAACGGCTGACCACTTGCTGTGCGCCTTTATTGACCCCCGCGGTTGATACAGGCGCACAGCAGTTCAGGCGCCGTCGCGCAATTCCTGCTCGCGGGCACGCTTACGTTCGATTCGCTTACGCTCGTCATGATCACGCATACGCTGCGGATATCCCGTTTTTCGGACGTCGTAGACCGGGATCTTCAAGTCTTGTCCCAATTTGCGGGCACCGCGTTCGCCGCCGACACGACGACGGGTCCACTCCCCGTCCTTGGCGACGAGGACGACGGTCACGTCGGTCACCGTCGTCTGAGGTTCCACGTACGCCTCGACGCCTTCGTGTGAGTGCGCCCAGTTCGCCAGATGATCCGCATCACTTTGCGCTGCGGCCTGAGCCGCACTCGGCGGACGCTTGAAACGATCGAACAGTCCCACGGTCGTACCCTCCTCGGTACCGACGCCGCGGATGCACCCCGGCGATATGTCAAGTTTGCCAGGCGATGTCCGTTGTGCCTGCGCACGACATACCGTTTGGTTCGCTTACGCCGTTACAGCCGGACCCCCGACGCATACCTACTCACCAGTAGCCGACACACCCGAAACGGACGGGATCCCCCTCATCGGACACGCCCGGCGTATCAATGGAAAGATGAACGACGGTGACGCCGCGCCCGCGCGTCGACATCGGCAAAATAGCTACAAGTAGCCGCACGTCGCGCGCCACTCGAGCACAATGCATTACGACCACAAGTCGACAAAATTCAACAACCCGAACACAACTGTCGAGGAGTCAAAAGACATGGCCTTCTCCGTCCAGATGCCAGCCCTAGGTGAGAGCGTCACCGAGGGAACTGTCACACGGTGGCTCAAGCAGGAAGGAGACACGGTCGAAGTCGACGAACCCTTGCTCGAAGTCTCCACGGACAAGGTCGACACCGAGATTCCGTCTCCCGTCGCCGGCGTCCTGACCAAGATCGTCGCGCAGGAAGACGACACCGTGGAAATCGGTGGCGAGCTCGCCCAGATCGGTGAAGCCGGCGAAGCCGCAGCTCCCGCGGCAGAGGCACCCGCCCCGGCCGAAGAAGAAGCTCCCGCCGAGGAAGCACCGGCAGCCGAGGCGCCTGCCGAGGAAGCTCCCGCAGCCGAGGCACCCGCTGCTTCCGGCGGTTCCGCGGAAGGCACCGCTGTGACGATGCCCGCCCTCGGCGAGTCCGTCACCGAAGGCACCGTCACCCGCTGGCTCAAGGCCGTCGGCGACGAAGTTGCCGTCGACGAGGCGCTGCTCGAAGTCTCGACCGACAAGGTCGACACCGAAATCCCGTCGCCCGTCGCCGGAATCCTGCTCGAGATCAATGCGCAGGAAGACGACACCGTCGAGATCGGTGGCCAGCTGGCCGTCGTCGGATCCGGCGCACCCGCCGCGGCTTCGGCACCCAAGGCTGCCCCCGCCGCACCCGCAGCACCGCCCGCTCCCAAGGCTGAAGCACCCAAGGCCGAAGCTCCCAAGGCTGAAGCTCCCAAAGCCGCTGCCGCACCTAAGCCTGTTGCAGCTCCCGCACCGGCGGCTGCACCCGCAGCTTCCGGCGACAGCAGCCCGTACGTCACGCCGCTCGTGCGCAAGCTCGCAACGGACAACGGTGTCGACCTCGCCACCGTCACCGGCACCGGCGTCGGCGGCCGCATCCGCAAGCAGGATGTGCTCGCCGCTGCGGAGGCCAAGAAGGCTCCCGCCGCCGCTCCTGCTGCTGCCCCCGCAGCCGCAGCGCCGGCGGCAACCGCAGCCGCCGGTGTGCGACCGGAACTTGCCCACCTGCGTGGCACCACGCAGAAGGCCAACCGCATCCGGCAGATCACGGCTACCAAGACTCGTGAGTCGCTTCAGAACACCGCTCAGCTCACGCAGACCTTCGAGGTGGACGTCACCAAGATCGTCGCGCTGCGTGCACGCGCCAAGGCCGGCTTCATCGAGCGTGAAGGCGTCAACCTGACGTTCCTCCCGTTCTTCGCCAAAGCAGTTGTCGAGGCTCTGAAGTCGCACCCGAACATCAACGCCAGCTACGACGAGGCTGCAAAGCAGATCACCTACTACGACGCCGAGCACCTGGGCATCGCAGTGGACACCGATCAGGGACTGCTGTCCCCCGTCATCCACAACGCCGGCGACCTCGGCCTGGCCGGCTTGGCTCGCGCCATCGCCGACATCGCGAAGCGTGCACGTTCGGGTGGCCTCAAGCCGGACGAGCTCTCGGGCGGCACCTTCACGATCACCAACATCGGCAGCCAGGGTGCGCTGTTCGACACCCCGATCCTGGTACCGCCGCAGGCGGCCATGCTCGGAACCGGTGCGATCGTCAAGCGACCGATGGTCGTCACCGACGAGAACGGCAACGAGTCCATCGGCGTTCGTTCGATGATCTACTTGCCGCTGACCTACGATCACCGTCTCGTCGACGGCGCTGACGCCGGCCGATTCCTCACCACTGTGAAGCAGCGGTTGGAAGAAGCCTCGTTCGAAGCTGATCTCGGCCTGTAAGCAACTGCTCTTCCAGCCGGGGCGTCATCTCCATCAGGAGGTGGCGCCCCGGCTTTTTCAGTACGGTCGGATATATAAGGTCGGATATCGAAGCAGGCTGAATCGAAGGAGGCTTTCCGAATGCGAGTAGTCATCGCCGGCTCGTCCGGTTTGATCGGAACGGCCTTGGTGTCATCGTTGCGTTCCGACAACCACGAAGTGGTGCGTCTGGTGCGGCGGTCGATCGCCGGACCCGACGAATCGCGTTGGGACCCGGACCACGACCGTCTGGACCTCTCCGTCCTGCGGGGCGCTGACGCCGTCGTGAACCTCTGTGGCGTCGGCATCGGCGACAAACGGTGGTCGGGGTCCTACAAGCAAGCGATCCGTGACAGCCGCATAGTTGCCACCGATGTCTTGGCCGAAGCTGTCGCGAGCCAGAAGGTTCCCGTCCTCGCCAACGCCAGCGCCGTCGGCTATTACGGCGACACCGGCGACAAGATCGTCGACGAGGATTCGCCGGCAGGCACCGACTTTCTCGCCACGACGTGTCGAGACTGGGAACTTGCCACCGAGCCCGCGCGCAGGGCAGGCGCCCGCGTGGTCAATCTGCGCTCGGGCGTCGTGATTTCACCCCACGGCGGCATGCTCGGTCGGCTTCGGCGCATTTATTCGTTCGGCCTCGGCGGGCGACTGGGTAACGGGCGCCAGTACTTTCCGTGGATCTCACTCGAGGACGAGTGCGACGCGATCAAGTTCGGGCTCACAAATCCCGAACTCTCCGGTCCCGTCAACCTGACTGGTCCGGCCCCTGTCACCAACGCCCAGTTCAACGACGCCATGTCCCGCGCAGTTCACCGCCCGGCGCCGTGGATCGTTCCCGGGTTCGCTCTCGAAGCCTTGATCGGAGAATTCGCCAAGAGCGGCATCCTGGGTGGGCAGCGCGCCATTCCCGCGGCTTTGGAAAAGGCGGGATTCTCCTTCCGCCACAACACGATCGGCGAAGCGCTGGCGGCCGCACTCGGTTGAGTCCGAAGTCGGGCGTAATCTCTACTTCCATGAGCAGCGCTGCCGTTTCCGCCCGGTTCTCGAAACTGCCGATCGCCGTCGAGCAACTCGGATTGATCGACTACAACGCCGCGTGGGACCGTCAGCGTGAGCTCGCGGCAGCGCGGGCAGAGGACGTCGGGCCGGACACGCTACTGCTCCTGGAACATCCCCCGGTGTACACGGCTGGGCGACGCACGGAACCGGAAGATCGACCTGTCGACGGCACACCGGTCATCGATGTCGACCGCGGCGGGAAGATCACCTGGCACGGCCCCGGCCAACTGGTCGGGTATCCGATCGTGAAACTGGCCGAGCCTATCGACGTGGTGCGGTACGTACGACGCATCGAGGAAGCACTGATCACGGTGTGCACGGACCTCGGCCTGAACTGCGGGCGGATCGACGGCCGCTCGGGCGTCTGGCTGCCTGCCGAACTCTCCAACGGAGAGTTCAAGCCCGAGCGCAAGGTTTCTGCCATCGGTGTGCGCGTTCAACGTGGTGTGGCGCTGCACGGTTTCGCCCTGAACTGCAATTCGGTGCTGACCGGATTCGACAACATCATTCCCTGCGGGATCCGTGACGCGGGGGTGACGACGCTGTCACACGAACTCGGTCGGGGCGTCACAGTGGACGAGGTCACTCCCGCCGTCACCACGGCCGTGATCGCTGCTCTCGACGGAACCATGCCCGTCACCGAACGCAACGTCGAGCGCGTCACCTTCGAAAGCGCTTCGCCTACTCCGACTTTTACTACCGTTCAATACAGCTGACGGGCTCGCCCGAACCCCGTTGCAGTAATCACCGGGCGTAGGATCACTGTCGTGACTATCGCCCCAGAAGGACGTAAGCTGCTCCGTCTCGAGATCCGAAACGCGGAGACGCCCATCGAACGCAAACCCAACTGGATCAAGACCCGCGCAAAGATGGGCCCCGAGTACACGGAGCTCAAGGGCCTGGTCAAGCGTGAAGGTTTGCACACCGTCTGCGAGGAAGCGGGCTGCCCCAACATCTACGAATGCTGGGAAGACCGCGAAGCCACGTTCCTGATCGGCGGAGAGCAGTGCACACGCCGCTGCGACTTCTGCCAGATCGACACCGGCAAGCCCGAGGCCCTCGACCGCGACGAGCCGCGTCGCGTCGCCGAAAGCGTTCAGGCCATGGGGCTTCGGTACTCCACGATCACCGGCGTCGCCCGCGACGACCTCCCCGACGGCGGCGCCTGGCTCTATGCCGAGACCGTCCGCAAGATCCACGAACTCAACCCGGGCACCGGCGTAGAGAACCTGGTTCCGGACTTCAACGGCAAGCCCGAACTGCTCGACGAGGTCTTCGCCTCACGCCCCGAGGTACTCGCACACAACCTCGAGACCGTCCCCCGCATCTTCAAGCGGATCCGTCCGGCATTCCGGTACCAGCGCAGCCTCGACGTCATCACCGCGGCACGCGATTACGGACTGGTCACCAAGTCCAACCTGATCCTCGGTATGGGCGAAACCCCTGAAGAGGTCACCGAGGCGATGGCAGATCTCCACGCCGCCGGTTGCGACATCCTCACCATCACCCAGTACCTGCGCCCCTCGCCCCGGCACCACCCCGTCGAGCGGTGGGTCAAGCCCGAGGAGTTCGTCGCGCACTCGAAGGCTGCAGAAGAGATGGGCTTCGCCGGCGTCATGGCTGGTCCGTTGGTTCGCTCGTCGTACCGTGCCGGCCGCCTGTATGCGCAGGCCATGGCGCATCACGGCCGTGAACTTCCCGAGGCGCAGCGTCATCTGACCGAGGGCGGCGACGCTTCCCAGGAAGCCAGCTCCCTCATGGCGCGCCTGAATCGCTGATCCACTTTTTGCTGTGCGCCTTTATTAACCGCGGGCGGTTAGTAAAGGCGCACAGCAATGGACGTATCCTGGGTACATGGCGAACGGCAGCAAATCCGGTAAGGGCAAACCCACCAAAGAGGCAAAGGCTGCAGCGAAGGCTGCCCGCAAGCAGGCTTCCAAGGAACGCAGAACTCAGCTCTGGCAGGCGTTCCAGATGCAGCGCAAGGACGACAAGCTCCTTCTGCCGCTGATGATCGGCACCCTTGTGGGTGCGGCTCTGGTCTTCTTCCTGGTCGGTCTCATCTGGGGCATTCAGTGGTTCCTGCTGCCGATCGGCATCGTTCTCGGCCTCCTCGGCGCCTTCATCATCTTCGGTCGCCGCGTCCAGAAATCGGTCTACAAGAAGGCTGAGGGCCAGGCCGGCGCCGCCGCGTGGGCACTCGACAACATGCAGGGCGCGTGGCGCGTCACGAACGCCGTCGCCGGCACCACCCAGCTCGATGCCGTTCACCGCGTCGTCGGACGGCCGGGTGTCATCCTCGTCGCCGAGGGTTCGCCGCAACGCGTCAAGGGCCTCCTCGCGCAGGAGAAGAAGAAGACTGCGCGTCTCATAGGCGACACCCCGATCTACGACATCATCATCGGAAACGACGAGGGTCAGGTTCCGCTCTCGCAGCTCCAGCGTTACCTGAACAAGCTGCCGCGCAACATCGACACCAAGCGTATGGACAACATCGAAGGCCGGCTCGCAGCGCTCAGCGCACGCGGCGGCGGAGCAGCGCTTCCCAAGGGCCCGATGCCCGGAGGCGCGAAGATGAAGGGAATGCAGCGAACCATTCGTCGTCGCTGACACTCCCCCACAGCAAACGAAAGACCCGGGCCCATACGGACCCGGGTCTTTCTTCGTTCGAGAAGTTCGTGTCAGCGCGACTTCACGAGCAAAGTGCCGGTCGCGCGGTCCTGCATACCGCGACCGTCGATGTCGGTGATCGTCGCAGGAATCACGAACACGAGAAGTGCCTGACGCCCGAGCGCGCGCACGAAGCCCACTCGAATCGGGCCTTCGATTCGCGCAACCTGAAGTCCGAGAACGAATTGCCCCGGTGTGAAGTTGAACAGCGCCACGGTGACGACGCCGACAGCGAACCACACCATCAGCGTGATCGTGGAGGTCATACCGTCGAAGAAGTCGCCGGTGATGAGCGAGGCCACTCCCACGGCCATAACCCAATCCACCAACAGTGCGGCGATACGACGGCCCGAACCGACCAGCGATCCGGGGCCCTCCTGGGGGAAGCCGAGAAACTCGCCGCGATAAGACTGCTCACGACCGTCCGCATTCTTCGGCAAAGCTGCTTCAGGCCCAGAGAGCCAAGTTCCGGTGATTCGTGCCATGCTGTCCAGGATAGGCGTCGCAGCACCGTAGTCCAGATTTGCCGGGTTTTAACTGTGTGGCCGGTCACATGGGTTTCGGAAATCCCCAGGATGCTGCGACGCGTAACACTGCCGAAACAAAGGGTTGACGAGCGGGCAACACCAGCTCCCTACCGTCTGCCTCGACGGATTCAACCGACATCACTTGGCTGAAGCGACTTAAGGAGCACAAGCGTGGCGTTCACCACGGCCGAAGAGGTCATCAAGTACATCGCGGACGAGAACATCGAGTATGTCGACATTCGGTTCAGCGACCTGCCCGGCGTCCAGCAGCACTTCTCGATCCCGGCGTCTGCTTTCAACCAGGACGTGTTCGAGGACGGCCTCGCGTTCGACGGATCTTCGGTCCGCGGATTCCAGTCGATCCACGAGTCCGACATGATGTTGCTTCCCGACGTCACCACGGCGCAGATCGATCCCTTCCGCAAGGCGAAGACCCTCAACATCAACTTCTTCGTGCACGACCCGTTCACCCGTGAGTCCTACAGTCGCGACCCGCGCAACGTTGCCCGCAAGGCCGAGGAGTACTTGGTCAGCACCGGCATCGCGGACACCGCATTCTTCGGCGCCGAGGCCGAGTTCTACATCTTCGACTCGGTTCGCTACGACTCCGGCATGAACTCCGCTTTCTACGAGCTGGATTCCATCTCCGGTTCCTGGAACACCGGCGCAGAGACCAACGCCGACGGCTCCCCGAACCTCGGTTACAAGGTTCGCGCCAAGGGCGGCTACTTCCCCGTTGCTCCGTACGACCACTACGTGGACCTGCGCGACGAGATCTCCACCAACCTGACCAACGCGGGCTTCGAGCTCGAGCGCGGCCACCACGAGGTCGGCACCGGCGGACAGCAGGAGATCAACTACAAGTTCAACACGCTGCTCGCAGCGGCCGACGACCTGCAGCTGTTCAAGTACATCGTCAAGAACACCTGCTGGCAGCACGGCAAGTCCGCCACCTTCATGCCGAAGCCGCTCTTCGGTGACAACGGCTCGGGCATGCACGTACACCAGTCCCTGTGGAAGGACGGCAAGCCCCTCTTCCACGACGAGTCCGGCTACGCAGGCCTCTCGGACATGGCTCGCCACTACATCGGCGGCATCCTGCACCACGCTCCGTCGCTGTTGGCCTTCACCAACCCGACGATCAACTCGTACCACCGTCTGGTGCCGGGCTACGAAGCTCCCATCAACCTCGTGTACAGCCAGCGCAACCGCTCGGCAGCTGTCCGTATCCCGATCACGGGCAACAACCCGAAGGCAAAGCGTCTCGAGTTCCGCGCACCCGACTCCTCGGGTAACCCCTACCTCAACTTCGCTGCACAGATGATGGCCGGCCTGGACGGCATCAAGAACAAGATCGAGCCGATGGTTCCGGTCGACAAGGACCTCTACGAGCTTCCCCCGGAGGAGGCTCGCAACATCCCGCAGGCTCCGACCAGCCTCGAGACGGTCATCAACCGCCTCGAAGCCGATCACGAGTACCTGACCGAGGGTGGCGTCTTCACCACCGACCTGATCGAGACCTGGATCTCGCTCAAGCGCGAGCAGGAAATCGCTCCGGTCAACCTACGTCCGCACCCGTACGAGTTCGAGCTCTACTACGACGTGTGATCCTCTTAACCCACTGACCTGCATCGGAAGTGTGGAAACACCCTCTCGGTACGCAGTCAGTACGCAGCAGTTTCAGCCGAGTCCATCCGCTTCGTGATCACAGCATCGATCGCCAAGCGGGTGGACTCGTCTGCGTCCGGCCACAGGTGACCGTAGGTGTCGAGCGTTGTCTTCGCGCTCGCATGCCGCAGCCGCGCCTGAACTGTCTTGATATCCGCGCCCGACGCGATCAGCAGCGAGGCGAGATAGTGGCGCAAGTCGTGGAATGTGAACTCGTCGGGAAGGTCGACGTCCCCCGAGTCCTTCACCGCTCGCAACGCACGTTCGATCAACCACGGTCCCGCGGCCTTCCCCTCGCCGTTCGTGACCATGTGCTCATGGGGCCACTGCTGCACCGACGCCGCCAGCATGAGTGCGAGAGACTGCGGCACCGGTATCGCCGCGTCACTCCCCTGCGTCTTCAATGGCTTGTCGGGCCACTGACGTTTCGGGTGAACCACACCCCTGATGAAGTCGACGTCGTCGACGAGCGTTGCGGCCGCTTCGGAGATCCGGAGGCCGGCGAACGCGCCGAGCAGGATCGCTACTCGATAGTGTGCTGGCATGGCGTCGTGAACTGCCCACAGTTGCTCGGTGGTGATCACGTAGACCTTGGCGCGTCCCATCGGCGGCGATGTTCGACGCGAGCATGGATTGCGTCCGAGCAGCCCGTCGAGTACCGCGTCGCCCATGATCTGCGCGAGACGCGAGTGTAGGGCGTAGATGTACGAGTCAGCGAGCCCGTCTGTCTTCAGCTTCGCCGTCCACGTTTTGACCGCTGACGGTCGAACCGCAGCCAGCTGCATCTCGCCGAAGGCTGCGGTTATCTGGGCGATATGTGTCCGAGCTTGCCGGACCGTTGAGTCACGATGAACCGCGTATCCGAGGATCCATTGATCGCACCACTGCTGAACCGTGACCTGCGCGTCACGCGGCGCAACGTGAGTTCCTTGCTTCAGTGATGCCGTGGCAGTGTCGAGCCAGTCCTGCGCGTCAACCTTGCGATCAAATCTCTTGGTGTGCTCGGCGCTTTGGTGGTCGACGTAGCGGGCACGCCAGCGTTTTCCTGTTCCATTGAGCTTGGTCTCGATCTTTGTGTCTTTTCCATCGACGCGGACCGTCTTCCACCAGAGATCCTCGACACCGGCTCGTCGGTTACGGCGCATTGAAATCACTGCCTGCGTCAGCGTCATCAGACGTCACAGGTCGAAGAATTTTGTGGGTGATGGCATCAATAACAGATCTCTTGATGTCGTTGTCAACTCCGCCGTGTAGAAGCGCGAAATTTGGACCGCTTTTCTGTTTGTCCTGATCGACCATCTCGTAGAACAGTTCAACCTGACGCTTGAGGATGTCCACGGCGTTGTCGTATTGCGAGATTGGGATAAGTTCCTGCTCTGCTTCCGCGGTTGCGCCGGCGAGGGCGAGGTCCACAGCATTCAGGGCGCGCAAGGCCGATTTTCGCGATTCGATCAGATTGTCGAGAACCAGGGCCATTCCTCGCCTGAAGTCTCCACTGTGCGTGTACGTGAGCGAATCCAAGTCAAGGCCAAGAAGGTTTGCAATCGCAACGGCCTCTGTCAATTTCGGCTCTCGCTGACCCGTTTCGATACGTGTAATTGCGGACGGGTCAATTTTCAGCCCGGACTTCTGAAGAACCCCCGCCAGTCGCCGCTGACTCCATCCGAGATCAGCTCGGGCTGTTTTCAGCATCTCGCCGAACTGCGCGTCTACTGGCTGCGGGGTCTTGCGGGTGTCCTTCTCCGTCGCACTTTCGTGTTGGTGCATGAATCACACCATAGTGCTTGACAAGCACCGCCAACAACCCCCAGTATTGGCAGTGTCGAAATCACACCTACATGCTTAACTCACACCAAGGCGATGAGATGAAAGCACGAACGCACGTCAGAACACCAGCGGCGAGACGCAGATACTGGTGTCATTGCAACTCCGGCTCCGAGTCGACGACCCCAGGCTGTAAGCAAATGGCTTACAAACCACCAAGTGGACGCAATAGGCTGCCACACAAGAGAAGTGCAGCGAGTGGGGCATTTAGGCCCCAGTGGCGTCATTATTCGGATCCCACCCCAAAAGCTCCAGCATCTTCGTCGCCCCAGCATTCCCCACGCCGGGGAGCTCTGCGTACATGCCCCGCAGCACATCTTCGACTACATTGCTCACGGTTGATGCCGGATCCATAGTGAGGATTGCGCGAGCAGACTGGAGATCCTCCTCTGAGCGTCCATCTTTGGCTGCCCACTCAGCAAGGTCTATCCGAGTGTGTTGAACATCAGTCGCGACACGCTCCAGCTCCACGAGGCCAGCCAGCACAGCATCAAACCGACGTTGTGTTTCTAGGCTCTCCTCCAAGCGTTCCTCGCTATAAATCAGACTATCGACCGATACGCGAAACACTCGGGCGATCTTCACCGCTTCGGTGAATTTCAATGCTCGCGTGCCTTTTTCGATCTTCAGAACAGTCTGCTGATGGAAGGTCTCTCCCATCGCAGTTAGTTGATCGGCAAGTTCACCCTGAGACATTCCAGCAGCCGTACGCAACTGCTGCACAGCACGCCCGATCTCGGCATTCAAATCAAGTTCCATACGCCCAACGATACAACAAAATGGTGTGTTGACTCAACACCTTCGTTATGTATATCGTTTTTGGTGTTCAGCCAACACACCAGGAGATTGTAATGACCATTCCAACGCACACCTCTGGCGCGAAGATGACTTCGCAGGATCAGTACCTCAACAGCAAGCAGGTCAGCGATATCACGGGCATCCCAGTCGGCACACTCCGCTACTGGCGACATGCTGGCGAAGGTCCAGAGTCGATGGTCCTGGGCAAGAAGCGTGTCGTCTACAGACTGTCGAAGCTGAATGAGTGGTTGACGGCACAGGAAAACAACAGCGTGCGCGGCGGCGTTGCCTAGTGACGCTTCAGCCAAAGGAAAGAAACGGCACGGGTCACGCGGGTGCAACCGCATATGTGACCAGCGCCGATCCGAATCTCAATCCCCTTCAAAAGAAAGAGTTCATCGTGCAGTCTACAACTTCAGCAGTGGGCGACGTCCAACTGTTCTCGAACGACGAGTTCGAACTACCCATCGAATTCGAGCATGGACAAATTCACGCGTACATGGCGCCAATCGCCCGAGGTCTAGGCTACCGAGACGCAGCCAACCTCGCCCGGTCCCTGCCGGAGCATTGCGTCGAGAAGCGTGAAGTACGCGAAGCCGCAGGTCATTCCGTGCCCTCAATCATGCGGCTGGGAAATCAGGAAGATTGGTACCTGACCGAGGAGGGCTTTTACCGCGCCCTCGGGCAGCGGCAGACCTCAAAGATCAAGGACCCCGAGATTCGGGCCCGAGTTGAGCGGTTTCAGGCGTGGGTGTTCGGGGTCGTACTTCCCGCGCTTCGTCGCGAAGGCTCGGTAGCAACACTCGAACCCGGAACCACATGGACCTACGGCGAAACTGCAGCGGTGATCCGTCAGCGGTACGGGTTCGATTACTCCGTAAATGGACTGGCTCGTGCATACCGAGACGCGTCCGTGTTCGGGCAGAACGGAATCCCGCGCAAGAAGTATCGGGATTGGTTCTGGTTCACGGGTTCGGCCTGGAATCTGCACGCGCACATGCTCCCTCAGCTTGTGTCCGTCATTTCGGCGAAGCGTCACGAGATTGTCGGCGCACAGAGCGAGCTCGTCTTGTTCGGCGGCGCGGGAGCTCGATAGCCGAGCCCTGCTCTTAGACAGGTCAACTACCTGCCTGAATCGTCAGACGACGCCTTTTTGAGCATTTGATCCAACTCCGTGCTTAGCCGCCTGGCAAGCTCCAATGCCAGCTGGGCGTCTGTTGCAGTCTCGACAGTGGTGCCCTCACTGTCCATGTAGTCGAATACCTCACTGATGGTGAGCCTTCCGATCTCCGTGAGCGCATCGACAGGGTTGAGGTTGAGCGCTCGACTGATGGTGATCAGGTCGTCCGACGATAACCCCTCGGTGATTCTTGTCTGTGCGGTCTTCCTGGATACCTCCAGGTGGTCGGCTATTTCGGTCACGGTGATTCGCCGCTTGGCCATCGAGCTGAACCACGTTCTCGCGTCGGTCATGCAATCACTCTAGTGGGTAACTTTTTACCCGTCAAATGTAACCCTACCTGCACATATGGGTAGAACGCTCATCACAAACAGAGTTACATGCTTGCCATTCACCTCATCGAGGGTTAGTTTTTACCCATACCAAGCAGATCGGAGGTGAAAAAGAGAATGTTTCTACTCAGTTTGGACGAGATTGAGCGAGTCAAGCGAGCCAACGGCATCTGCACACTCCTCGAACTTGAGCGCCGCACTGGAATGACCCGCAAGTCCTGGTCGACCGCAATCAAGACCCGCCGCCCGACGCCGCAGATCCTGGATGCTCTGTCCACGCTCGGCGCCAAGCCGTCCAAAGTCCTTATCGCCGAAGAAGTTTCGGCAGCTGCATAAAAATGCCGCCAGCTGGATGCAACAGCTGACGGCCAACCAATCCCCAAGCAAGGAATGAGTTCACCGTGAACGATACAACGACCACTCCCGAAAATGAAGCATCAGCGTTGCCCTACTCACAGCCGACGTTCTACGCGGAACCGCAGCCGGTCATCGATTTGGACGGCTTCAGCGTCATTGCCGACCCCGCCGAAGATTACAAGGGCCGCGAGGTTGTCACCCTCGGGCTCATCGTCGGCCCTGTGAAGATCGATGTAAATCTGACTCCCGAGCAGTCTCTCGCACTGGCCGAGCAACTGGCTGATTCCGCGCTCGTCCATCTGAATCATGTTGACGCTGAACGTATTGAAGCTGCCACTGAAAACGTAGCCACGAAACCGTCCGCTCCCACGCACTACGCGATCGAGAAGAGTCCGGAGCAGGAGAACGTCCTCGACGGAACGATCTACGTGATGCAGGTTCACCCTGACGCTGGCGCTTACATCACAATCGCCGGCCGCGGCGAGGACGACATCAAGATCGTCGCATTCGACCTTGAAGACATGGCAACCCTCGCAGGTGTCGCGAAGGAACTCGGGGTGACGGCATGAGTTTCGATCCAGTATTCGAGAAGAACGTCCACCAGAAGAACGTCATCGACGGAACCGTCCTGATCTTCGAAGTTGTCCCGGGCAAGGGTGCGTACGTCACGGTCAAGGGCCGAGACGCGAAGCGCCCAACGATTATTGCCTTCGATCAGACGGATCTGGAAGTCCTCGCGGGAGCGGTACTACCGAGGGTCGACGGTCGGATCCTAGTCGCGGACAAAGAGGACGCCAGTCGCGTTACCAGGGCTGGAGTCGAAGTATTGCCGAAGCTCCTCGACCTCGGGAATCCAAAGTGACTGAGCGGGAGTTGATCGACAACCGCGATGCCATGTCGTTGGCGGAACGTGTTGAGGCGCGGCGTGATCTGGATGCGCAGTCGGGTGTCGTGTACGACGTTCCGTCGGCTCACCAGTTCGGGCAGTTGGCCCGCGTGATGGCGTACGGACTCCAGTTCGTTGCCTAGTAATGCAAGTGTCCCCGGGCCTGCTACCCACAGGCCCGGGGACGTGACGAGCAATTCCAACCACACAGAAGGAATCAATCTGATGAGCACGATAACACCTGTCCCCGAAGCCGACCAGTCCCCCGTTGATACTGAGGACGACAACGTGACGTTAAATACCACCGCACTTGACCAGTGGAACAGCCGTGCCGACGCCGACAATTCGATCGATCTGAACGCGCTGCTTGGCGCCGTGGCAGCCGGCAAAAGTTGGGTAGATCGCGACTGCGATTTGATCAGTCATGTCCCGTCGCTCTGCGGTGTGTCCTCGATGCCGGTGTCAGTTCCGCTTACCCATCACGTTGGGTCGGCGTCGCGTGCGCTGCGAGACCTCAGTCCAGCGAACGCTGATGTGCGAATCATGCAGCGCATCAAATCCTCCGAGCCGTTTGTGAGTTTGCAACGCTGGGAGGCCAAGAGCGGCAAGGGGTTCGACCCGGTTGCTGGATCTCGCTACACCCTCACGCTCGACGAGGCGGTGCATCTCGCGCACACCCTCTTACTCGCCGTCGACGTTGCTCGCGGTACCTCGGACGACATCGGGCAGGTGTCGGCATGAGCGCACGCAACCAAATCGAACTCAATCCCGTCAATGTCGCACTGGGCAAGTCGGCTCAGTCTGCGATCGATTTGACGTGCCTCCCTTTTGTCGAGGTGTGCACCGCGGTCAACTTGTCGACTGCGGCGATGCGCCGGCGTCTCTCGGGCAGCGTGCCATTTCTATGCGTCGAGGTAGTGCAGCTCGCCAACTTCCTCAACATGCCGGTCTCCGATCTCGTCGCGGACTCGTTCGATCAGGCGGTGCTGTCGTGACAGCGCTGGACGAGTCTTTGCCGTGGCCACCGCCGGATGGGCGGGCTGAGCAGATCCGAGAGTTGCGGCGCGAGAACGGGAAACTGCTGGCGATCGTTGCGGGGGTCGGCTCTGATGCTGGCCCCAGCAAGGGGCAGGACCGTCGGCGTCACGCTGTCGAAATATTGCAGGCGATCGGTAAGGCCGACGACGACCGGCATGTCGCGCACTACGTGCGACTGGGACGTCAGTACGGGCTCACGTTCTCCACGATCGCAACGCTTCTCGGCAAATCACTGGACGAGACGCATGCCCTCGCCGCGGCCGAGAGCGGTGATCACCGTGACGGATAAGCGGAGGTGCCCATGACGTGCGCGCCGGCAATCGAATTCAGAACTTACCGAATGGAAGTGGTCGACAATATGGCCCGCGAGTACGGGAAGGTGTGGTTTTCCATCTTCACTGACGAACATTTCACCGCTCAACCGGCAGTCGACAAACTGCTCTACATCGCATTGATTGCTCAGCCCTCGCTGAACTACGCGGGCGTGCAGCCGATCAACATTCGCAGGCTTCGGAAGGCTATGCGCGACGGCGATTCACTCCCCACCGAGCGAGAGCTCGAGCTGTCTCTGCTTCGAATGGAACGTCTCGGCTACGTCTACACCGATGAGGACACAGGCGAGATCCTGGTCCGGTCGTTCATGCGTCGCGATGAGATCGACAAGCAGCCGAATGTGCTCAAGTCGGCGCTTCGGGCGCTCTCGCAGATCGAGTCCCGCAAGCTCGCTCACGTCATGCGCGGCGAATTGGCCCGACTGACAGCGCCTGCCGTGAAGAGCGAGAAGATTCTGGACGAGATCGCCCGGCTGTGGACTGCCGCGCAGACCCACCTCGAAGGGTTAGCGGAAGGGATCACCGAACCCTTCCCGGAACCCTTCACCGAAGGGTTAGCGGAACCCTTACCGCGACCTGGGGAAACGGAAGGGTTACCGGAACCCTTAACGGAAGGGTTACCGGAAGGGTCGGTTGTGGTTGAGGTTGAGGTTGTTAAGTCACCTACTGCATTTACTCAAGTTTTAGAGAAAAAGAAGCGAGCGCCGAAAAAACCGGACGCGGCCACAACGAAGTCGATCGAGCAGCACATCACCGAGCGGGCGTACGAGCGAGTCGGCAAAGCGTTCGCGTTCATCCCGACTCGGCAGATCGCGAAATGGGCCATCCACGACCGCAACACCGAACCGGCCTTCGTCGAGGACGCCATCGTCGGGGTCTACGACATGGGCAAGCCGATCACCAAGCAGACCGTCGGCCAGTACCTCGACGGCCGACTCGGTAGCCAACGCGCCAAGCCCAGCGCCACCGACCGCGCACAGTCCGTCCTCGGCATGACCGCCGAACTCCTCACCGAATCGACACCCGCAAAGGAACTCCGCTCATGAGCACCCCCATCGAGATCGCCGGAACCGTCCTCGCGAAGGCAAGCCTGCTCGATCACCGCATCAACCCGACGAAGGAAACCATCCAGGCATGGGCCGAATGCTTCGCCGGCGAGGACATCTGGCCGCGTGAAGCGCTCGACGGTGTTGCGGCGCACTACCGCAAGCCCAACCCGTTCCCGC
Organism: Rhodococcus sp. IEGM 1409; assembly: GCF_030056735.1. Lineage (GTDB taxonomy): Bacteria > Actinomycetota > Actinomycetes > Mycobacteriales > Mycobacteriaceae > Rhodococcus_F. The sequence goes on along the minus strand of NZ_JASHKN010000003.1, from coordinate 406,956 downwards.
TCATGCCCGGTGACGTCCTCGCCTACTGCGGCGAACTCCCGGTGTGGTCGTCGAACGAGCACGCGTCGCAATTCCTCGACGAGTGGATCGAGCACCCGTTCGCGGATGTCGTCCCGACGTTCACCGGCATTCCGTGGCCCGAGGTCTCGATCCCCGACGATGTACCCCCGACCCAGGAGCAGTTCTGGCTCGGCGAAACTCGACGCCGGTGGATCCGGGAGAACCGACAACGACTGATCGGCGCGATCCTCTCGACGCGCCACCATCCGCGAGAGCTGGGCCGATGATCGCCTATCAACGCGTGGTCGACGCATTCCACGCGCAAGGCCTGATCGCGCAGGAGCTTTCCGGGGGACGCGCCAACGCCCAGGCCCCCGGGCACTCCGCCGCAGATAAGTCCGTGAGCATCAAGGACATCGGCGACCAGGTGCTCGTCTGGTCGCACTCCGATCCCACGGACCAGGTGCTCGAGTCGTTGGGGCTCACCCTGGCTGACCTGTTCGACTCACCGAAGGGAACCGAGTACGAGTACGGCGACGGTCGGGTCGTGCGCCGTTCTCCGCAGAAGAAGTTCTCACAGTCCGGCAACACTCGCGGAACGGAGCTGTATCGCGCTGAGAGCGTCCGTAAGGCCCCAGGGGTGGTCTATGTGGTCGAAGGCGAGAAGGACGTTCACGCGCTCGAATCCGAGGGCGCTACGGCCACCTGCACCGCGATGGGTGCAGGCAAAGCGAACCTGTTCGACCTGACGCCTCTGCACGGCAAGACCGTGATCATCGTCCGCGACATGGACGCGCCCGGCCTCAAGCACGCGCAGCAACTCATCGAACTTCTCGACGATCACGCCGAAGTGTCCGTCGTTCAGCCCAAGACCGGGAAGGACGCGGCCGACCATATCGCCGCAGGATTCGGGCTCGCGGACTTCGTGCCCGCGCCCGACGCCGCGCAGGACGTGAAACTGCGATCAGCGCTCAGTCGGATCACTACGGCCGCCGAGGAACTGCCCACCGACGAGTTGCTCGCCTACGCCTACAGGCAACTTGACGCTCTCGCCGCCGCCAAAGCCCCGAGCGACCTGCACAAGTTCGGCGACGTCCTGGGCGAATGGTGGGAGTGGCTCGAAACCCCGGCAGACAAGATCCGCACCATCGAAACACCATGGCCGGACCTCAACGAGGTACTCGCAGGCGGTCTACATCCCGGCCGCTCGTACCTCATCGCCGGTCGACCTGGCGGAGGTAAGTCGTTGGGGCTGACGAACATCGCCGCCCACGCCGCCGAGAACGGTCACAAGGGAATTCTGTTCACCGTCGAGATGGGGCGCATCGAAGTCACCTCGCGCATCCTCGCAGCAGGGGCGCGGGCCGAGTACAAGCAGATAACCAAACGCAACATCGACGCACTCAACCTCGGAATGGTCGCCTCCTACGCCCAGAAGGTCGCAGACGTCCCGCTCTGGATCGGAGACCAGGCTTCGATCACCGTCGACCAGATTCGGCAGCAGGCGCGGAAGGTCAAGCAGTCGCACGGACTCGACTTCGTCGCTGTCGACTACGCGCAGCTCCTCAAGCCGACAGATTCGCGGGCAACGCGAGAGCGTCAGATCGCCGAGATCTCATGGGGATTGAAGACGATGTCCCGTGAGCTCGACATCGCTGTCGTCACCGCCTGTCAGCTCAACCGAGGCGCATCGAAAGAGAACCGCCCTCCGACGATTGCGGAGCTTCGCGAAAGCGGCAGCCTCGAGCAGGACGCGGACGTCGTGCTGTTGCTACACCACACCACTCAAAACGGCATGCAGACAGGCGAAGTCGAGATGATCGCCGGCAAGAACAGAACCGGACCCCTGACCACCATCACGCTTCTGTGGCAGGCGTATCAGGCAAGGATTGGGTGCTACCGAAATGGCAACAGGTGAGCAACTCAAACTCGACGGCATGAATGCGGCGCTCGCGGCCACGACGGTCGGGCACCACGATCACCCCGTCCGAATCCGAACCGCGATCGACGAACTGATCGAACTCGGTCAACCATTCTCAGCCGACCACGTGCGCGACCGACTCCCGAAAGACACGTGCGCGTGGATGAACGACTACCCGAACGTTCTGCCGGCGCAGTTCGGGAAGTACTCGCAATCCGGTCGGATACGCCAGATCGGTTGGTGCTCCCCCGCACGGAAAACACGGCACGGCAACGTAAATCGACTATGGATACGAGGGGAACAATGACAAGAGCTGTTGTGATGCGGGTCAACTCTGATTCGAGTGAGCCTGCGTGGACGTTCGAAGTTCAACGCCTCCGCTCACACATTAGAGTGGTCGGTTCCCTGCCTCGTGTCGAAGATGTCCCGCAAGATATCCGGGACGCGCTCCTCTGGTGGCTGCAACCCGGACCTGAGGATGCACCGAGCTCGGCAACCCAACCCGTCAAGGCGACTCCCGCCGAGGAGCGGTGCCAGAAGTGGACCTTGGGTGACTCGAAACTCATGGACGTCATTCAATGCGTCCTGCCAGCCGGGCACGAATGCTTCCACGACTACGTACAGCCCGCCCCTGCCGAACCCGCAGAGGAAGTGGCCAATGTCTGATTCGGTATTGATCGACCTACTCGCCACCGCGTTGCGGGAAGACGGCGCCCCCGTCGGCTGCAGCGACCTCGCTGCATACCTGGAAGCCGTTGTGGAGCAACACATCAACGGGCGCATAGCGGAGACAGTGAAATCGACCGGGCAGCGAATGTACGCACAAACCAAGAAGTGGCAGGAACGGGCCGAGAATGCTGAAGCCACGATCGTCAGGATGCAAGCACTCGCAGATGACCTCGAACTGAGGGCTGACGCGATAGGCCGAGCAAATCCGCACCACACGCTCTACATCAGCTTGCATCGTCAGCACGTGGCGATGATCCGCGCAGCTGTGGAAGGGGAACAGCAGTGACGATCCACCAGTTTCCGGCGAGGGTCACCAGGCTTTCGCCCCGCGAACAGCGCGAAGTTGCGCAGGTAGCCAAGGCGAATCAGGTTCTCGCCGCAATCGTCCGCAAATATCCCGAGATTCGCCTCACGACTGACGAAATCGTTGACGCGACTGGATATCAGCCAACAGTCCAATGGGTTCATGCAGACGCCGAGTGGGCCATTACTACCTACCGCAAGCCTTCCGAGGGGGAACAGCAATGAGCGAAAACGCAACCGAAGTTTGCGAGTGCGGACACAATCGCGCCGTCCACATCATCTCAACCGAACGAAACAGCATTGGCCGAAGTTGGCACCGCGGATGCTCGATCGGCCACAAGTCGATACCTCCGTACATGGTGCCAGGACAAGACGCATGCCACTGCCTCACGTTCTCGAAGCGGTCCTGGTGGAAATCGTTTCGGGCACGAATCAGCCAGATAGTCATGCCTTCGGGGACGGGGCAGCAATGAGTGGGAAGATCGACGAATTTGTGTGGCCCGAGGGTTGGGCATCGTCAACCATCGGCCGGCAGCGCAAGTTTCACTACTACCGCGGGGGTAGGGCGTTGTGCGGGAACTGGCGAATCTTCCGAGAGCACGTGGCGCAGCTGCGTTTCACAATCCCCAAGGATCCGTTCGACGTCCTGTTCACGAGCGGAAATGATTGCGGTGCCTGTACCCGCAAGATGCGGGCCGACGCCCAACGAGCGAAGGTGGGCGGGGCCGATGGCTGAGCACTTCTACCTGCCGACGAACGAGCGGCAGGCCCTCGGCAAGGTGCTGGGCGAGGTACCTGAGACAGTGGAGAATCTCGCCCGGTGCATGACCATCGGAATCCGGGCCCAAACGTTCGAACCGAGGGTCACCACCGGTGATCGACCTCAACCGTTGCCGTTCGCTGCGGACGCCGACGAGGTCGCCGAAGATCTTCGGCAAGAGCTGATGCGATGGGTGAAGTGGTTGTGCGAAGTCCGCCGGATCACGCACCCCCGCTTCGACATCCTGCCGATGGCCCGGTTCCTCAACCAGTACATCCTGATCCTCGCCACCACGCCCGGATCAGAAACCGCGTACACGTCGATCTCGTCCGAAGTGAAAGCAGCACAACGCGCCTCAGGAAGGAGCATCCGCGCTCAGCCCAAGTGGGATGAGAACAAACTCGACGCCGCCCGCGCACTGCGACTACCCACTGGCGACATCGCACAACTGGGCCGCGAGATGGGAGTCCAGGGTCTGACCCGCAAACGGATCAATAACCTGAAAACCCTCGGCCACGTCAACCCCGTCGAGACAGTCATCATCGGACGCGTCGAACTGTTCGTGTTCGGTGAAGTCCTCGACGCACACAACGATGTTGAGCGGCGAGTCACCGAAAGCGCTTGACCTGCTTCTAGCCGCGCACGTGGTACGCTGAGCGCGTTGTGCGGGCAGTGTCGAAATCGACCACCCGCACATTCGCTTTTCCGGCCACAATGCATCAGTCAAAGTCGCCGCCCGGAGTGATTAACGGGACCAACGGAATCCAAGCTGGCACCAACTACAGGCCGGGTCAACCTTTCCCAAGGCCGGTGCTGCTGCTGACGCAACAACTGAATAGGGATCCCCTGTAGCTCAAAGGCAGAGCTGCCCGAGCGTGATCGGGTGAAAGTGCTGGTTCGAATCCAGCCAGGGGAACTGAGCTGAGATCGGTGTGTTGGTGATCCTGGGTCGCGCCTGATTCGCACGGAAGCCGATTTCAGCCCTTCACTTGCTGCACACCGCGCCGGTCCGTGAGACAACGGCGCCCCTTATGAGGGACGTGCAGCAACCCCCGGACAGTGCCGCTTGCTGAGCATCGGCTTGCGCGCACGTCCGGGGATCAACTTCACAGGAGGCAGTTATGCGAATCCTGGCCGTTATCGCATGCGCAGTCTCCGTTCCGCTTCTCCTCGCCTCACCTGCCCACGCACGCAACGTCATCGTTGTCGACGGCACAGGCCGAGATGGCGGAGCACTGCGAGCCGCAGAGATCCAACCGAGCGACACCGTCACCTACATCGACTACCCGGCCACTGTCCTATGGCCGAGCTACGACCAGTCCGTGCAAGCCGGAACCCAAGCGCTCCGAACCGAACTCAACAACGCTCCAGACGGCACACTCGTCATCGGCTACTCACAAGGCGCCCGCATCGTCGGCGACGTCCTGACCGAACCCCAGGCCTCGGAAGTGACCGGGGTGCTCTACTCCGATCCGCGCAACGCCGGTTCGGGCGTAGAGACACAGATCAATCTGCCCGGCATCCTCGGCGCCACGATGTACGGCGAACGCGACGACTTCACCGTGCCCGTCGAATCGAAGTGCATCCCAACAGACGGCGTCTGCGATTGGAACAACACGGACCAACTCGGGTCCGTCATCGGCTACCTGCGCAATCACACCCGCTACTTCGACTGAGGGGGATCCATGGCCGGTCTACTTGGGATTGCATCGGCTGGATGGGCTTGCTGCCGACCTCACACGAAAGGGCATCGGCGCCGCAACGGGTCAGCACGGATGGCCGAAAAGCATGTGACACAGAAGTGGTTGGACGAGTACGAGAACCGACCCGACTCGAACACCAATTGCCCAGGCTGCGGCACCGACGACGACTGCAACTGCTGATCCCCTACTAGCCCGGAGGCTGACATGGCTGCACCCATCGCCCTGATCCCATACGAGGAAATGCGCAGACTATGCGGGCTGCCCGATGTCCGTTGGCGCGTCATGGGTGATCGATGGCGGCTCGCGGGTCGACAAATCAGCAGAGCGTGGCGAGAGGCCCTAGCACCCTTCGCCCTCGATGGTCGCACGCCATGATCCTCGACCTGATTGAAGCAATCCGAATCCTGTGGGCACTCATCGAACAGTGGGTGATCTGATGGAGTTCCCATACGAAGGCGACCTGCTCGCAGTCTTTGAAGGCGTGGCTCTCCCGCGAGTTATCCAAGAAAGCCTCGACTACATCAGCCCCTTCCTCGGCATCCCGAACATTCAAGTGCAGGCTGACGAGATCCTCGACAACGCCTGGTGGTCGCGCCGAATGATGCAGCGAGAGCAGCGATGCCAAGCCTCGCGTTGATCCGTTGGGTGATAGTCCGACTCATTCACATGTGGAGGTCATGATGCCCAACCCATTGCTCATCGCATCAGACATGGAGCCGATCAAGGCGTATCGACGAGCGCACCCAGAAGCTCGGCACTGGGCTCACATGACACCTCGATCCATCAACGGCGTACGTGGTTACTCGTGCTCGGAGGTGAAGATCCTCGGACCGGTCACGATCACCGAGGAGATGTTCGCTCACATCGAACTCTGCCTATTGCACCTGGCAGTGGGTACGTGATGCCCACCCTCTATGACCGGCTGTACCACTGCGAGGTTCTCATCGCACGAGCCGAGCGCATGAAGAACTGGGATGCAGTTGCTCGACTCACCGAGTATGCCGAGTCGCTCAGTGATGAGATCGACGCGACCGCCTGATGGCCAACGAGCGTAGTACCCGACGACACAAGGCGCTCAGAGCTGAATTCAGGCAGGAATGCAAGACGCGAGGCGCCGAATGTCACCTGTGCTCACAGCCGATCGACTACAGCCTGCCCAGAGATCACCCCGAAGCGTTCGAGAACGACCACTACTTCCCGGTCTCCACGCACCCTGAACTGATCGACGATCCAGCGAATTTCCGCCCAAGTCACAAGGGCTGTAACGCCTCCCGTGGCAACGATGCCGTCGCGCCCTCTCTCGGGTCACCGAGCGAGGTCTGGTGACGTCACAGAGGCGCTCAGGGGGTAGGGCCCTGGCATCGCTGGGATCGGGCTGGACGGACCACTTCCACCGGCGAGTGGCTCTCTCCCTCCTACGGGCTGAGGGGGCTCGCGCACGCGAGTAACCCAGTATCGGAGGTCTGATTATGGCGAGAAAGACACTCCTTTCGGAAGTCAATGCATCTGTTCGCGCTGCTGACCATCTGCAGGATTCCGATCAGTACCGCGGTTCGATTGAGCAGGCGCGGATGTTGGCTCGGGTCATCGACGACGCGGTTGCCGAGGGACCAGACGCCGCAACAAAGGCAACCTTCGGACCGGTGCCGACGCTGCACAAAGTGCTCACCGGCTTGGGCCTGACACCCGAAGGCGCAGCAAAACTGAACCTGCAATCTGCGCCCGAGGGCGACGAACTGGATGCGATCCTCGATGACCGCCCTGCTCTCAAGTCGGTCTGACCTCAAGGGCTGCACCGAACCTCGACTGTTCACTCCCCCGCTGCGCGAGTTGACGCCGGAGACGAGCGCGGGCTTCGAGTGCATCCGCTTCGCCGAGTCGGTGCTGCGGATGACGTTGATGCCCTGGCAGAAGTGGTTCCTGATCCACGCGCTCGAACTCAACGAGATGGGCGGATTCCGTTTCAAGCGGGTACTGCTGCTTGTCTCGCGTCAGAACGGGAAGACGACGCTTATCAAGGCGCTCCTGTTGTGGCGCCTGTTCGTCGACGGCGCGGAGATGGTGATCGGTGCGGCTCAGTCCCTCGGTGACGCCGAAGATGTCTGGGAGGAGATCGTCGATCAGGCCGAAGCTATCCCGGCGCTGAAGAAGCGGATGTTCAAGCCGAAGCGCGTCAACGGCGGCAAGGCAATGAGGCTTCGCCCGAACAAGCGCACGCCGAGAAAGCCAGGCGGCAAGTACGTCGTTGCCACCCTCGAACGTGATGCGAAGCGCGGCAAGACTGCCGACCTGCTGTTTCTCGACGAATTGCGCGAGCACAAGTCCTGGGACGCCTGGAATGCCCTGTCGTCCACGACTCTGATCCCGCCTCGCGCACAGACAGTCTGCGCATCGAACGCCGGCGACGTCCACTCAGTGGTGCTCCGCGATCTTCGTGGCCGCGCCAAGGCCGCGATCGAAACACATCGAACCGACGAGGTCACTCTCGGGCTGTTCGAGTACTCCGCTCCTGATGGGTGCGACCTCGACGACTGGGATGCGCGAGCGCAGGCCAATCCGGCGCTCGGCTACACCCTGACGCCGACCGCGCTGCAAGCGGACCGAGAAACGAAAACGGACAACGGTTTCCGCACGGAGAACCTCTGCCAGGAAGTCGAGCAGATCCAATCCGGAATCATCGACGAGGACGACTGGCTCGCGCTGTTGGACAAGTCGTCTCGGCGTGCTGACGGTACTCGGGTCGCTGTCGCTGCCGATGTGTCGTGGGATCGCAAGCGCGCACACATCGCCATTGCGGCTGAGCGTGAGGACGGCCTCGTGCATCTCGAGATCGTGGCCTCCCGCGTGGGCACGAGTTGGGTCACACCGTGGCTCAAGGAACGCAAGGCGATCGAGGATGGATGGTTCAACGGCCAAGTTGCCCTGCAGGAACGCGGCGCACCGGTGTCGAGCCTGACCGATGAACTGACCGACGCAGGCATGACGGTCGTGCCCATCGGCGGCGCCGAACTCTCGAAGTCCTCGGGTGCGTTCTTCGACGCGATCAAACAACGCAAGGTCCGTCACCGCGGCCAGCAGGTCGCAGACGAGTCCGCCCGGACAGTCCGCGCTCGCCCGGCCGGTGACGCCTGGTTCTTCGATCGCAAGAACTCACCCGGCGATGCCAGCCCGGTCATCGCCGAAGCCTCGGCGTACTGGCTGCTCGGCCAGAAGGTCGAGGAGATCGTCGAATCCGCCTACGAGACAACCGGCCTGTTCACCGTCTAGGAGACCCATGCACTACAAGCATTTGCACGCCAAACCGAGAGTGGTCGTCAACCTGCTCTCGGGAACATCGATCAGCGGCGTCATCGTCTCCACACGGGGCCCGCTCGTCACAGTCAAGTCCGCATTCATCCACGAGGACGGCCGCGAGGCCATGTCCGCTGACGGTGAGATCGCCATCGACAAGGCGAACATCGACTTCATCCAAGCCCTGTAGGAGGTGCCGGCATGGCGTTCGTGACCTCCGATGGGAAACTGAAAAGCATCTCGCGGCTGGAGCTTCCACCGCCTGGACGCATTCAGCTCACCGATTCACTCTCGCTCGCGTACTACCAGTTGTGGCGGACACAGCCCGCGGTCCGAACATCGGTGTCGTTCCTGGCCCGCAACATCGCCCACCTCGGCCTGCATGTCTTCGCACGCAAGGGCGATGCGGACCGGCAACGAATCACCGATCATCCACTCGCACGGCTGCTCTCGAAGCCGAGTCCGTACACCACGCGATACCGACTGATGGACGCACTGATTCACGATCTCGCGATCTACGACATGGCGTTCTGGCAGAAGATCACCACCAAGGACGGCGTCGAAGGACTCGTCCGGATTCCGCCGGACTTCGTCACTCCCAAGGGTGAGAGTTGGCTGACGCCGGAGTACTTCGAGGTGAAGGGTTCGGCCGGGAAGATCGACGTCAAGCCCGATCAGATCGTGTTCTTCCGCGGGTACTCCAACACCAGCATTGCCGGTGAGTCCCCACTCGAAGCGCTCCGTCAGACCTTGTCGGAGGAGTACGAGGCGGGCCGGATGCGTGAGCAGGTCCTCAAGAACGGCGCCCGCGTGAGTGGCTACCTCGAACGGCCGGCGCGCACGGCCGGTGTCGCCGACTGGTCCGACACGGCGCGTGAGCGTTTCCGTGAAGGGTGGCGAGCTCAGTACACCGGCAGCGGCCCGCAGTCCGGTGGCACGCCGATCCTCGAGGACGGCATGAAGTTCGTCAGCGCGTCACAGACTGCCGAACAGTTGCAGTACATCGAGGCCCGCAAGCTCACCCGTGAGGAAGTCGCAACCGCGTACTTCATCCCGCCATCGATGCTCGGCATCATGGGCTCGGCGACGTTCTCGAATATCCAAGAGCAGCACAAGATGCTGTATCAGGACACTCTCGGGCCGTGGCTGCAGATGATCAAGGAAGAGATCGAACTGCAACTCGTCCCCGACCTCGCGGACGACAACGTGTACGTCGAGTTCAACCTGCAGGAGAAGTTGTCCGGCTCCTTCGAGGAACGTGCCGCGGGCATTCAGTCTTCGGTCGGTGGCCCGTACATCACCCGCAACGAAGCCCGCGCTCTCGACAACCGCCCACCGGTCCCTGGCGGCGACGAGCTGATCACCCCCCTGAACGTCATCATCGGCGGCCAAGCCTCCCCGAGTGACATCACCCCGACCGAGCCCGGCGTCTCCAACGGCACCGAGCCCCCGGCCGACGAAGAAACCGAGGAGGAAACGCAGTGAGAACCAAAAGCACTGCAGCACAGATCAAAGCCGAACCACCGGACGAAGACACCGGCGAGAGCGGTGTCTTCACCGCCTACGCCAGCGTGTTCGGAAATGTCGACAGCTATGGCGAGATCGTCATGCCGGGCGCGTTCAAGGCCGACCTGGAACGGTGGGCCGAGAAGGGCGATCCGATCCCACTTCTGTTCGGGCACAACATGGGTGATCCGGACTTCAACATCGGACACCTACTCTCAGCGGAGGAGGACGACGTCGGACTGCTCGTCAAAGCGCAGATCGATCTCGACTCTCCGAAGGGTCCGTACACGTACAAGCTCCTCAAGGAGCGGCGGATCTCGCAGATGTCCTTCGCCTTCGACGTCGTCGATGGTGCACGGTCCCAGCGCCCGAAGGCGGACGGCGACGGCGAAGACGAGGTCTTCGAACTGAAGACCCTCAAGCTGCACGAAGTCTCGGTGGTGCCGCTCGGCGCCAACCAGGAAACCGACGTCCTCATGGTCAAGGCCGGTCGCGCTCTCTCGTCCAAGAACGAGTCCTCGCTGCGCGGCGCCTATGAGGCGATCGGGCAAGTGCTCGACACGCTCCCCCCGGCCGAATCGTCGGAGAAGTCCCCGGCGGCCCATCGCCGAAACCTCGCTGCGGCAGACGCTCTCAGCGCGGAGCTTTCACTTCACTAGCCCTTGAAAGGGGTACGCCATCATGGCATCCAGCATTCGTATTGCCCGGCTCAAGGGCGAGGCCGAAGCGGCCGTCAAGAGCATGAAGCTCATCGCCACCAAGGCCGACGAGGAAGCTCGCGACCTCACCGAAGACGAGCAGGCCGAGTTCGACAAGTACAAGACCCAGGCCGAGGAACTCGTCAAGAACCTCGAGGCCGCCCGTCACGACGTCGAGGTCATCTCGGCGGCAGAGACGCTCGCCAAGCAGGTCGGCACCGAGCCCGTCGAGGAACCCACCTCCGATGACACCACCAAGGCGAAGGCACAGTCCCTCGGCCTGCAGGTCGTGGGCTCCGCGCAGTTCAAGTCCGCGATGGCCCCGTACAAGGGCGCCGGCCAGGTCCCCGAGCGCTCGCGCTTTCAGACCGACCCGATCGGCATCAAGGGCCTGTTCGTCGGCGCATCGCCTACCTCGGGCGGCGCGTTCGTCACGCCCGAGCAGACCGGCATCGTCGAGATGCTCGGCCGCAAGGAACTGACCATCCGTAACCTGGTCAGCGTTCGCCGCACCGGCTCCGACACGGTGGAGTACGTGGCGCAGACCGCGCACACCAACGCCGCGGCAGTGGTTCCCGAGGCTACGTCCTCGGCGGCACCGACCGCACCGGCATCCGGTGGCGGCGCCCTGATCCCCAATGCCGGAGGCGGCTACAAGCCCGAGGGCAGTTGGGCATTCGAGCGCAAGACCGCGGTCGTCAAGACCATCGCCGAGTGGGTGCCCGCCACCAAGCGCGCACTCGCCGACGTCGCAGCCCTCGAAGGGTTGATCAACGACGAACTCCGCGCCGACATCACGGAGAAGGAAGAGCAGCAGATCCTCAACGGCACCGGTGCCGGCGAAGACCTCACCGGCATCAACGCCACCTCGGGCATCCAGACGCAGGCGTTCGTCGACGACCTGTTCACCTCGGTGCGCAAGGCGATCACCAAGGTCCGCACCATCGGCCGCGTCGCCCCGACCGCGATCGTCGTGTCCCCGGAGGACGCCGAGCTGATCGACCTCGCCAAGGACGGCGAGAACCGCTACTACTACGGCGGCCCGTTCGCCTTCGGCAACCGCACCCTGTGGGGTGTCCCGGTCGTCGAATCCGAGTCGCAGCCTTCCGGTACCGCGACCCTCGGCGACTACAGCAAGGCAGTGCTGTGGGACCGCGAGCAGACCACGGTCACGGTCACCGACTCGCACGCGGACTTCTTCATCCGCAACATGATCGCCATCCTCGCCGAGGAGCGCGTGGCCTTCGCTGTCACTCGCCCGTCCGCGTTCGTGAAGGTCGCGACCCACGCTTAACTCGCACACCCTGGCCGGTCTGACCGCCGGCCGGGGTGGCGGGCCGACCGGGAAGGAGGACGAGATGGAACTCGACATCTACGAAGTGGACGTCAACGGCCGAACCACCACATTGCAACTCACCGCAGAAGACGCGAAAGCTCGTGGTCTGACGCCGAAGACCAAAGCGGCACCCGCGCCGGCCAACAAGGCGCGCACCCGCTCCCGCACCAAGGCGGTCTGACATGGATCCGCTGATCAGCCCCGAACAGTTCACCGCCCTGATGGCCGGGACCGGACTCGAAGAGTGGCGACTCAACGTCGCCTCCGCCGCGATCCGCTCCTACTGCGGCTGGCACGTCGCACCGGTGCTCGAGGAAACCGTCACCCTCGACGGCAACGGCGGCACAGTGCTGATGCTGCCGACCCTGCGCCTGGTCTCCCTCGACGAGGTCCGCGTGCACGGCGAGGTGGTCGGCGACGTCGAATGGTCACACATGGGTGCGCTGCGAGGGCGGTGGCCGAACCGGTGGCGCTCGATCCAGGTACGCATGCATCACGGTTTCGAAGCACCGGCGGATCTGCTCGGCGTCGTTCTCGAAGCGGCAGCGCGAGCGGTCAATTCGGAACTCGGTGGGCAAGCGGAAACGATCGGCCCGTTCAGCTTCTCCGCCTCCGAAGGTTCGACGGCGCTCTTCGATCACGAACTGCGCGTGCTCGACCGGTACAGGTTGGAGCGGCAAGCGTGAGCGAAACAGTGATCCGTATCCGCCGCACACCCGGCGGGCTGGACGACAACAACGATCCGATCCCCGGGGCGGTGACCAAGGTTCCGTTGCGCGCCAAAGCTGTTGCACCCGGCGCTTCCAAACGCAACCAGTCGCAAGAGCGTCAGGGCGAGACGATCGAACACACCGTCTACTTCCTGCCGGCGCCGGACCTGACCGACGACGACGAACTCGAGATCCGCGGGCTCGTCTGCAAGGTGCGAATCCTCGACTGGCGCTCGGCCTACGGGACGGGACGGCGCGGCATGGAAGTGCTCGCCTACCTCGGAAGGGGGTGACGATGTCCGGCATCGATTTTCAGATCGACCACGACGGCATCAACGAGATCCTCAACTCCCCCGAAGTGCGAGCACTCACCGACGCCGCTGCCGTCGAGATCGCGGCTGCAGCCAGGCAGGTGGCCGGTGACGGCATCCTGATCGAAGCGGACCCGTACACCACCGACCGCCCCGTCTCCTCGGTCGCGATCAAGGAGATCAGCGGTGTTGCCCGACAACTGAAATACGGCACGCTCACCAAGGCTGCCGGAATGGTCGGGCTGACAGTGAGGGGCCGATGAAACCGGCGCGCAAGGCATCCGACGCCGTCAAGCCGGTCAAGGAATTCCTCGCCGGAATCCTGGCCACTCGCGAGCCTGGCGTGCGGGTGGCGCTCTCACTCGATTCGAAGTGGGTTCCCGAGGTCGACGGCGCCGCCGCCGCACCGTTCATCGTCGTCCGAGATGACGGCGGCCCGATGGAGTGGCCGGTCTTCACCATCCCGCAGATCGGTGTCACCGTGTGGTCCAACGGCCGCACCCGATCACGCGAACTCGCAGCCCTGTGTCAAGGACTGCTTCTCGCACATCGGATTCCAGGCATCACCAACGTGATGGCCGGCTCGTCAATTCTCGACGACATCGACCCGGACAACGGTGGCCGCATCGCCGGTTTCACTGTCCCGGTTCGCATCCGCACCACCCCCATCTAACCGCCTCCCTTCGGAGGAACTGAGCCCTTGAAAGGGGTCATTTGTCATGGCTGTTATCAATCCCGACAACGCGTCGGTCTTCGACGAGGGCGAGGGTTACCTCCTCGATCCCGAGTACACCGGCACTCTCGAAGCTGCCATCCCCGCCCCCGGTCAGGCACCTGGCGCGATGTGGCTCGACTTCGGTCTGCTCGGCACCGAAGGCGTCACCTACACGCCCGGTCTCGAAAAGACCTTCCACGACGGCTGGGGAAACCCGCGCTTCAAGGGCAAGACGAGCAAGGGCACGCTCGAGCTCTCGCTCAATGCGCTGGAGCAGAACACTGTCACCAAGCGCATCGCCTACGGCAAGCACGAGGGTTACATCTCGCTGCCCAAGGGATTTCACGCGCACCTGCTGCTCGTCACCCGTGAGGATGACGTCGAAGAGATCGAAGTGACGACCCGCCCGGCGCTGCTCACCTCCGGTGCGTGGACGAAGTCGGAGTCCGGTGTGCGGACCTTCCCGATCACCGCGGACCTGTTCGCCGACGCCGAGGGCCGGGTGCTGCGCAAGATCGACGAGGTGAACGCGGGCCCGAAGACGTTCACCGTCACCGTGCCTGCGGGCACCACGGCGGGCACCTTCCCGTTGCGCGTGGACAACCAGACCGTGGTGGGCATCGCCTACAACGCGGCCAATGCCGCTGTGAAGGCTGCGCTCGAGCTGCTGTCGACGGTGACCTCGGCGACGGTAACCGGTTCTGCCGGCGGCCCGTACACGGTGGTCCTCGCGAACGGCGGCACCCTCACGGCTCCGCCCGCATCGCTCACCCCGGCAGGCGTCGTCACCGTCGTCTCCGCCTGATACCCCGATCGCCCGCCGGTGTGCAGCCCGGCGGGCGATCGGCTCCACCTGCTGCACAAACCCTTTCTGCACAAAGGAGTTCGCATGGACACCTCACGCATTCCGCCGACATGGTTCTTCGCACTCGTGATGACGGTCGGCGCACTCGAACTCGCCCGAGACCGGCAGCGCACGTGATTACTCCGCCGCGCCTCCGTACCCCGAGTGACGCCGAAATCAATGCCGCGGCAATCGCACTCGACGTGATCAAACCGGGTGAGCGCCTCCGTCCCCGCGATCGAGCCAAGGTCGCCAAGACCATTCAGATCGCCGAGCAGCTACCGGACGAAGACGACGAGGACGAACTACCGCCGTCTGATCCCATCGCGCTCATCGCACAAACCTACGCCGACCTGATCAAGGCCGGACTCACAGACCTCGCCGCCGACCGAATCACGGCGGCCATCGCACCACACATCTGGCGCGACAACCAAGGAGCTGCACATGCCCTCAAATGAAGACTTCGACGACTTCGAGAACACTCCGGACGCCGACGAGCCCACCGCCGCTGAGATCGAGGCCGCTCGCCGCCTCCTCGCGAAGGTAGATCAGCCGAGCGATGTCGAAGACC
Organism: Rhodococcus sp. IEGM 1409; assembly: GCF_030056735.1. Taxonomy (GTDB): domain Bacteria; phylum Actinomycetota; class Actinomycetes; order Mycobacteriales; family Mycobacteriaceae; genus Rhodococcus_F. The sequence continues at coordinate 391,558 of NZ_JASHKN010000003.1, read as the reverse complement.
TCCCCGACGTCGTCGCGCCGCAAGTCAAGTTGGTCGGCGAGGATGTCGAATACGCGTCGGAAGCCGTCGCGCACACCAAGTCCAAGAAGGGCAACCGCAAACAGCGCCGCTCCGCCAGCAAGATCCCGGACAACGCGCCCAAGCCGCAGGACCACCAGAAGGCGACCGCGGCACGTCAAGGCGAAGCCACCGACGCGACCATCGTCCTCACCTTGTGGGGCGAGGAAATCCGAGTCGACCGCTCCGCCCTGATCGACAACTGGGACTGGAACCTCGGCGCCATCGGCAAGAACCCGCTCCACATGGTCAAGGGCCTGCTCGGCGACAAGCAGTTCTTCTGGTTCTGCGCTCGCTCGCAGGCGGAAGGTAAGCCGCCGATGAAAGCAGCGTCGGAAATCATGACGATGTTCGCCGAGGAAGCGGGCATGGTCAACGAGGGAAACTCCTAGGCCTCCTCGCTGTCCTGCAGTTGCGGGGCGACGACATCGAGGCCGACCTCAAACGGTTCTACCAAACCGATCTGCGAGACCTCTGGCGTCCCGGTGGTGGCGACTCACAGCTGACCTTGCGTCTGCTGTGGGTCTACATCCGCCGACTTCCGCACACCTCAGCGCTCGCGATCTCCGACAACGGTGGACGCATGCCGTGGTCGATCGAAGACCACCTGCTCGCAGACCTGTGGGCACTGCAGGCGAACCGCGGCAAGAAGCGTGGGGCGCGGTGGCACGACTACCCGAACCGCCCGAAACCTGCTGCGAAGAAATCGAACTCGAAGCTCGACGACGAGCGGATCAGGCGCGGCCAGCAGCGATTGGCTGAGCGGGCACGCAGACTGGAAGAAGGTACCTGAGCATGGCCAGATCTGTCGGCTGGGCGTCACTGCAAATTCTGCCGACCATTCCCGGCATCGCGAACGAGATCACACGGCAGGTCTCGGGACCGATCCGCCAGGCCGGCACCGCAGCAGGCGCGAGCCTCGGATCGGCGATGGCCGAGGGCGTCAAGAAGTCCGAAGCCGAAGTGGTTTCCGCGACAAAGAAACTCTCGGCTGAGCGGGACAAGGCCGCGGACTCCTCAAACAAGGTCCGCATCGCCGAACTCAAGCTGCAGGAATTGCGTGACTCCGGCAAGGCGAAGGCATCGCAGATCGCCACCGCTGAGGCAGCGGTAGAGAAGGCGAGACGCGACAACAACAAGCAGGCGGGTGCGGCCGAGGCAGCGGAAACGCAACTCACGCAGGCACGTAAGCGTGCCGCTGATGCTGCCGAGGCTGCGGCGAACGCCAACGATGATCTCGCTGATTCCAACGACGACGTCGCTCAGTCCGCTGAGAAGGCGGGTGGCGGTTTCAAGTCGATGTTCTCCGGACTCGACTCGGGCACAAAGAAACTCGCCGGGCTCGCGGCCGGTGTCGCCGGTGTCGGCGCTGCCACCGACTTGGTCGGCAAGTCGATGGAGCAGGGCAAGCTAGGCTCCAAGCTCGCGGCATCGTTCGGTGAGAGCGCCGAGGAAGCCAAGCGCTACGGTGCGGTCGCGGGCGATCTCTACGCATCCGGTGTCGGCGGATCGATGGACGACATCCGGGAAGCGGTGTCCGCTGTCGGTGGTTCGTTCGGATCTCTCGACACGATGGGCGGCGCACGGCTGGAGCAGCTCTCGTCCAAGGCGTCTGGTTTCGCGGACATCTTCGACCAGGATGTGTCCGGGTCGGTGCAGGCTGCCAGTCAGCTGATGACGAACGGTCTCGCCGGTAGCGCCGACGAAGCATTCGACCTTCTCACGCGAGGCATGCAAGAGGTCTCTGTCGAGATGCGGGGCGAGCTACCTGAGATCCTGAATGAGTACGGTACCAACTTCCGTGCCCTCGGGTTCGATGGCAAAGACGCCATGAACATGCTGGTGAGTGCGTCACAGGGTGGTGCGATTGCCCTCGACAAGACGGGTGACGCGCTCAAGGAGTTCACCCTCCTCGGCTCCGACATGTCCGAATCCTCGCAAGAGGCGTACAAGAAGATCGGCCTGAACGCCGAGGAGATGTCCAGGTCTATCGCTACTGGCGGGCCTGCAGCGCAAGACGCGCTACAGAAGACCGCCGCCGGGCTGATGAACATCAAGGATCCGCTCGACCGGGCGAACACGTCGCTGCAGCTCTTCGGCTCCCCGCTGGAAGACCTGTCGGTCGATCAGATCCCCGGATTCCTTGGTGCCCTCGCGGGTACTGACGATGCCATCGGAAATTTCGAGGGTGCTCTCGACGGTTCGATCTCAGTCCTCAATGACAATGCCGGATCTGCCCTCGAAACCTTCAAGCGCGGTCTCGAGCAGAACGTCACGAACATGCTCGGTGACAATGTCATCCCGATCCTGAGTGAGTTCACGGGCGCGCTCGGAGAGAACGAGGGCTCAGCGCTGGCTGCTGTGGCCGGAATGACTGGTCTCGGAGGCGCGGTCGCCGGATTCGAAACCGCCAAGGGCACATTCGATTCCGTCAAAGAGGGCGCTGTCGGCCTCAAGGACGGTTTCGTTTCCGCTAAGGACACCGCGGTCGGCATGGCTGACAGCGTCAAGAAGGGCGTCACTGCGGTCAAGGACTTCGACGTCGCATCCAAACTGTCTTCTGCGACCACGAAGATCTGGTCCGGAATTCAGTTGGCGTTCAACGTCATCATGTCCGCGAACCCACTGATGCTGATCGTGATCGGCATCGGCCTACTCGTCGCCGCAGTCGTCCTCATCGCGACGAAAACAACGTGGTTCCAAACGATCTGGGACGCAGTGTGGGGCGGAATAACCGCCACCTGGGACTGGGTGTGGGGCAAACTGCAGGAAGGATGGGAACTTCTCAAGCAGGCGTTCGGCTCGATCGGCGACAAGGTCACGCAGGTTAAGGACTGGATCGTCGGAAAGTGGAACGAGCTGGTCGACTTCGTCACCGGCATTCCCGGCCGCATCGCAGCGATCGCATCCGGGATGTGGACTTCTGTCACCGATGCCGCTGGCGGCGCCAAGGATTGGGTCGTCGGCAAATGGGACGAGATGATCGGATTCGTCACCGGACTACCGGGCCGAATCAGGGATGCAGCGTCAGGTATGTGGGACGGCATCAGTGATGCGTTCAAAGCGATGATCAACTGGGTTATTCAGAAGTGGAACAACCTTTCTCTTCGCATTCCTCAGATCGATACCCACATTCCGGGCATCGGGAAGATCGGTGGATTCGGTCTCGATACGCCGGACATTCCACTGCTCGCTTCGGGTGGTATTGCTGGCCGTCGCAAGGATGGAACGCTCTGGGGGCCGGGTACGCCGACGTCCGACTCGATCCTCGCTATGGACAAGTGGGGCATGCCCACCGCTCTTGTCTCGACCGACGAGGGCGTGGTCAACGCAGAGGCCATGGCCAACGGTGGCTCCGAGCTTGTTGGTGCGCTCAATGCCGGCTGGACACCGACGGCGTCCGAGTTGCACACGATGTTCCCGGACCTGCCGAAGTATGCGGGTGGCGGTGTTCTCGGCGGAATTCAAGCTGGTGCGAATCAGCGCAAGCCTGTCGACGTCTACCGGGACTGGAGCATGGTCCCCACGACACCGCAGACACCGGCACCGGTCAATCCCGAGGTGTTCGGCGGAACGAACTGGACTCCCCCAGTACAGAACGCGGCCGGCAACGGTGTCCAGAACACCAGCGCATCCGGCACCTCGGGCTCACCGGCCGCACCGGCCGAACCGGCCGCACCGGCCGCACCGACAGCGCCAGTGGCAACTTCAGGTGGCGGCGGCATAGGTGAGCCGTACGGCCTCCCTGCTGGGTCCAGCATCAGCTATGGGTCTGCCGGATTCCCCGAGTGGGTAACCAGCCTGGCGTCGACAAACGGCCTGCAGCCGAGCACATATCCCGGCCATCAGGAGAGCGATCGAGGAGAGGCGGGCTATGCCCCCAATCCTGATCACCTCAACCGAGGAATCGACTGGTCCGGGCCGGTCACTGCGATGCAGACCTACGCCGAATGGCTGCTGTCGATCGCACCGAAGTCCGACGGGCTCGAGCAGATCATTTGGCAGAACCCGAACACTGGCCAGAAGATCGGTTGGGCCGGGCGCAGCGAGGATGTGAGCGGAAGCTACTTCGCGTCGGACTATTCCGGACATCAGGATCACGTACACACGCGAACATCGGCCTCCATTGGCGATGTCGCACCTGAGCCAGAGGTTGCGCCGACAAGTCCCGACACGGCGACATCGACATCGGGTGTCGCGGGGACGACGTCGACCACAACCGAGACCACCAGTGCCCCTGAAGCGCAGAAGGTGTTCTCGGCGCGGGATCGGATCAAGACGATGTTCACGGATGTCGCCGGGATCTGGGCGGACTCTGCGATCGAGATCGCCGGTGTCGGTGAATGGCTCGACCTCGCCGACCGGTACACGATCACCGACAGTGCGAAGTCCTCTTCGACGTCGACAACGGAAACGATGTCGAAGAAAGAGGCGGATGACGCGATCGCAGCGGGCACCGTGCCGCCCGTCGACACGGTCCAACGCACCGGTCACGATCTGTACGCGTACGAGATCGCCCGCGCAGCCAAGGAAATGGGACTCGGCGAGCATGCAGCCGCGATCGGTGAAGCGACCGCACTCGTGGAGGTCGGCGACCCGCTCAAGATGTTCGCCAATTCAGGACTTGCTGCATCACTGAATCTCCCGCACGACGCTGTCGGCTCCAATGGCAGCTCCACCGGGTTGTTTCAGCAGCAGGACTTCCCGGAGTGGGGCACGCTCGAACAACGGATGAATCCGTTCGAGAGCGCGAAGATGTTCTACGAGAAGTTCCCGCTCGGCTGGGAACTGATGGATCCAGGCGCGGTCGCCCAGGCCGTGCAGCGTAGCGCATTCCCCGCCAAGTACGGCCAGGCAATGGGCCGCGCCCGCGAGTTGGTCGAAGGCACATCGCTGTTCGACACCGGCGGGGTCTGGGAACCGGGAACCCTCGGGTTCAACGGACTCAACGATCCGGAATTCGTTCTCAAGGACGCTCACTGGAAGGTCGCCGAGGCGAACATCGACAAGGTCGACGAACTGGTTTCTGCCGGTGCAGGCGTCGGCAGCGGGCCGCGGGTGCAGATCAACAACAACCAGCAAGTGACGCTCGCTGATCAGGATTCCTGGCAGCGCGATCAGGCCAGCCAGCAACGGCTCGCCCTCATGCGATTCGGAGGCTGACTGTGCTCGACATTGCCATCATCGGCGCGAACGGCCACCGACTCGACGTCAGTGGCCGCAACGCCGGCAAGCAGGGCGTGATGATCAAAGCTGGCCAACTCCAGGGGATCCTCAACCCGCCGATCAGTAGTGAGTGGACACGGGCGGCGAGAGAACGTGGTGGCCGGTTCAAGTCCCGCACCTACCCGTGGCGCGACATCACCATGGGCCTTCATCTCTTCGGAGATGAAGGCCCCATGGACATCGAGCAACTCGACGGACTGCTGGATCAGATGATCACCGACGCCCCGGACGAGTGGGACGAGGACGAGCAGCTCGCCCGGATCGTCGTGAAATCCAAGCGCGACATCCGGCGACTGTTCATCCAGCGCTACGACACCACTGACCTGGATCCGGAATTCGATCCGACGCTCGAAGATGAGCAGTATCTGAATCCGATCTACAAAGTGCGCTCCGCTCAGCCGTTCTGGGAGGGTCGCAAGGCCGTCACGCATTTCGAGGCGACCACAACCTCGGCGTCCGATTTCATCGCGGTCTCGAATCCGACGCCCATCACCATGATTCAAACGTGGGTGCTCACTCGGGCGCAGTGGAACATCCCGGATGTGTCCTGGACGGGCAAGAAGGGCAAGCGCGTTCCGGGCGGCAAGTATGCGAATCGGATCGTGCCACTGCTGCCGATCGATTCCGTTCATGCGGGCGCCCGGATCAACTACGACCCGATGCGCCTGATGCTCGAATCCTGGTCAGGAACGAACCTTCTCGGCGAGAACGGCGGCCGAGAGTTCTTCATGCACAAGATCCCGCCCTTCACTCCGCGCACTCTGCTTCCGATCAGCTACACGGGAGCACCGGCCGGTGGCGCTCGGGCGGAGCTGCATCAACCGCGGCTGTGGCCGAAACCGTTCGGGGGTGAATTGCTGTGACGGCAGTCGATTTCGATCTGTCCCTGGTGGAGCAGTGCGCCGCGATCATGCTGGAAACCGATCGCGTTCATCGTGAGCTCGAGATGATGCGGCGCACTCCGGCGCTGGTTCGGTTGTGGACCGGCGACAACTGCGACCTCGTCCACGTCATCGAGTGCGAAGACGAGGCCGAATGGGAAGACATCGAACTCGACGCCGGTGTCGGCACCCTGAAACTCGACTTCTCGATGCCGCAAGCGCAGTGGCTCAACGACATGTACGGCCGGGTGGAGCGCGGCGAGAAGATCAACGTCGTCGTCTCGGTCGATTACATGGGAACCCGCTGGTCCGGGCTGATGAAGAGGGTTGGAGTCGCGACCGACGAACTCGGGTATTCGCAACTGACGGCGACGTTCCTGTCGGATTTTCAGCAGCTCAAGACCAAACTGTTGTGGTCTACGCCGGTTATGCCGGCCGCATTCCAGCCGATCAGAGTGTTCGGACTCGCGGGGCCGATTCCGTGGGTGGTTCTCGGGGCACTGCACATCAACCTGTGCCGTGAGAACAATCCGATCCTCACCTTCCCGGATGATCCCCTCAAGCCGTCGGCATGGTGGGAAGGCTTCGACATGTCCACCTGGACAGTCGTCGTCAAGCCGGGCAGCTTCATGGACGGCGTGGCATCGGGTGTGCCGTGGGGCAAACTCACCTCGCGCTTCAAGTACTGGCACGAGGCCGCGACCGCGATGCTCGCCGACGGTGAACTGTCGCTGCAGTGGCGCCGCTGGTTCACCGGCGACCCGTTGCCGTGGCCGGGTGCGAAGCTGCGACACGGCGCGCTCGTGGTGTGGGTCGAAGACAAGTCCGGTGTGTTCGCCGGTACCGCGAACGGCGGCACATGGTTCGACGGACTCACGCGCACCATCCGCTCGTACACCGACGACTTCGTCGAGAACATCGATCAGGCGACGACCGGCATGCCGACAGTTGGCGACTACCGGATCCCCGGCAAGCGCCTGACCGATCCCCGCGTGCCGTACGTGTACTACCCGCCGGACAGTCCGGGAATTCTGCGCTCGAACTTCGACCAGCAATTGCCCGGCCCGATACAGCTCGTCACCGGTGGCCACTCGATGCCCGGCGTGAACGAGACCATGGGCGCGCTGATTCAGGGAATGTTCGATGTCGTCGGAAATCTGTTGCAGGTCGGGAGCATCGGCGGATCCATTGACCGAATCTTGGCCCCGTTCTACGAAGACACGGTGCTCGCCTGGATTGCGGTCAAAATGTTGCGCCGCGCCCAAACCTCGGGTGACTTCCGTGAATTCGAGTACTTCATCGCCTCGGGCGGCAAGGCGTACACCCTCGATTCGCTCGCGGTCCTTCGGCAGGGTGCGTTCGAAACTCGGGCGATCTTCTCCGGGGCACTGGAAATCATCAATGCCGCACCGTATGTCATCGGCGCGCCCGGCATCGGGCACTTCGGACGTGGCGACCGGGTAGCGACCCGCATTCCCGGCGACCTCACCCAACGCATGCACGTCGAACGAGTGTCGAAAACGGTTCTGTCCTGGGGAGTGGACCGATCACCGGACATCGCCATCACGCTCGGCGGCGAAAAGCTGCAACAAGATCCGATCCTGCGCCTGATGGCCGAGATCGCGAACAGTAAATCCGAACTCAAGGACATGGGGGTCATGTGATGAAGAAGGACGAGATACCTCTACGCGAGAGCTGCGACCTCGACGACCCGGAAGAGATGTTCTGGTGGATGTTCGTCTCGATGCCTGGTCTCAAAGGTGCGCTAGCGATGGTCCCACTCGAGTACTACCGGCTGATGTCCAAAAGACTGCACGACCTCGGCGCACGCCTCAAGTGTGACGAGTGCGGACATCAGGCCGAACCGATATCCAAACTGAGACTTCCTCAAACCGAGGAGCATTGGATGACGGGCCTGGGCAAGTGGGTGCCGGTCGACGAACCCGACCCACCCCGGACCGAAGCGAAAGACCTTGTGCGCCAGATGCCGAAAGAACTGCGCAACGAACTCACGAACGCCCTCGAAGCCGTTGAAGCCGAGGACTCCGCGAACCCACATCCGCCGATACTCCAGGAGGAGACATGACCTTCCGCACCGCCTACGGCAACACCCGCTCCGAGAACGGGTGGCGCATGTGCAACCGCGACGCCTGCGAACGCATTCTGATTCCCGGCGCCGACAATCAGTTCCTCGCCGCGATGATCGTCCGATCCGGACCGTCCGAGGTCGTCCTGCGCGCCTGGGCGATCTGGTACCACCGCAACGTCGAACGCCTCGACCTGTTCAAGTCCGGCGTCGGCGACGACTGGGGCTGGTCCGCCGTAAACGACGTCGCGAACTCGAACCATCTCTCCGGTACCGCGCTCGACTTCAACGCCGTGCAGTACCCATGGGGCTCGCGCACGATGCCCGCCGGGCGCAAGCAGAAGATCCGCGAAGGGTTGAACCTGTTCGAAGGCAACATCTTCTGGGGCGCCGACTGGTCCCGCGCCGACGAGATGCACTACCAGCTCAACGGAGGTACAGCATCCGGTGACGGTGCATCGGCGAAGCTCATCGCGTTCGCGCAGCGCCTCGAAGGCGGATACCTCGGGCTTCTGGCCGGCACGACGACCCCGCCGGTGATCCCGAAGCCTGTCACTCGCCCGACGCTGCGCCGCGGCTCCACCGGCGGTGACGTGACTTACCTCCAGGCGTTGCTCAATCGCATGTTCGCGAGCTACTCCAAGCTCGCCGTGGACGGCGACTTCGGTCCCGCCACCGAATCGGTTGTGCGCGAGGTGCAACGACGCTCCAACCTCGCCGCAGACGGCGTAGTCGGACCGGACACCTGGCGAGCGCTGGGCGTCCGATGACCATCCTCGCCATCGCCGCCGTAGTCCTCTGCGCCACCTGCCTACTCGCGTGGGCCGGGTGGCGCTGGGCCACCGGCCACGCCCTCATTACCCACCGTGATCAACTCGAACGAAGGAACTACTGACATGAGCATTTTCACCACATCCAAGTTTTGGGCCGATTCCGCTGAGCGCGCCGTGAAGACCGCTGCGCAGTCAGCTCTCGGCGTGCTGGGAGCAGGCGCACTGGGCGTCCTCGAAGTCGACTGGGCGAACGTCGGTTCCGTCGCCGCCCTCGCCACCGTTGTATCGGTGCTGACGTCGATCGCGTCGGGAAGCAAGGGCAATCCCGACTCCGCCAGCCTGATCGACTGAGCGCGTGGCATGGCTGCAGGAGTGGTTCGACACGCTCGGCGTCGGTGCGGTCCTGCTTGTGATCGTTGCGTGGCTGATCGGCCGGCGGAAAGGTAAGGCCGATATCGGGAAGATCGATTCCGAGTCGGGGAAGATCGGTGTCGAGGCGGCGCAGATCATCGCGCAGACCGCTACGGATCTTCTCGTGCCACTGTCGGAGCGAGTCGGGAAACTCGAAGCGCGGATCGAGGTTCTCGAGTCGGAGAACGAACACAAGACGAAACTGTTGGATTCGGCGATCCGGTTCATTCAGGAGTTATTGCGCTGGATCGGCATTCACGTGCCGGACGGGACTCCGCCGACGATTCCCCCGGACCTGGAAAGCGAGATTCAGCGATGACGTCACCTGATCCGAGCCGGCCGTATCCGACAGGAATGCTCGACGGGCTCGGCGGGATCGCGGCGTGGGCCAACAAAACCCGCGAAGAGTACGAAGCCGACGTCCTCGGTGGCGTCACCGAATCGACGAAGAAGATCAAACTGTTCGGTGGTGGCGTAGCCGGGACGCAGTCCGAGTTGGCGGGGCTGCAGTCCCGGACCCAGAAGCTCGAGGGCGTCATCGGCTACGCCCACGCCTATGCGAATGGCGGTATCTCGCTCTCGCTTGGTTCTGTGAAGTATCCGATGTCGAATCAGATCGGGCCTGTGGTTGGCACAACCATGACCAATGGCGCCTTCATCCTCGGATCGAAGGGTCTGTGGGTTGCTGACGGTCAAGCGACCTTTGATTTTCTGAACGCTGGAGTGAAGAAGATCAGCATGACGTTGAAGGTGTATGCCCCCAACGGTTCCGAGCACTTCAAACGGACGTCCATATTCGACACGGGGGAGCAGAACACGCGTTCTGTGCACATGCCGTTCACGGTTCCGTCCGCGGGCTATTACGTCGAACTGTGGGTCAATGCAGCCTTCGGTCGCGGCGTCTTCGGTGGCAGTGAATGGAACGGGCTGTCTGTCAACAAGATCAGTACCGAAGAGAACTAGGAGGCAACTGTGACCGCAACTCTGGTCGACGACCCGGAATATCCTCCGATCGACTACTTCCGCGGCTGGCCGCCGATCGAGGTGCGCACGGACGTCGAGTGGCACTATCTCGCGTGTCTCACGATCGCCGAGAGTGGGATCTTCGACGGCGATGTCGACGCCATGGCACTTGCCCTCAAGTCCAGCGCAGCACGAGAACAGGCGTACCGCGACGAGATCGTCGCCGGTTGGGCCGCAATCGAGACGGAGGCGCACGCGATGAACGACGCGATCGACATCGGGGAGGCAAGCACATGATCGGCTGGGAACCACTGCGCGACATCATGAGCATCACCAACGGCGACCTGATCTTCTCGCGCATCCGAGACGAAGGACCGATCCCCGCCGACACGGTCATCGAGATCATCTGGGACGACGGCCCGACATGGCCCGCCACCTCGATCGTCGGAAACAGGGTGGCCTGGCGCATCGAATCAGCCGAACTCACCGCCATCGACAGCGGCGACACCTTCACCATCTGGGTCCGATACCCCAACGGCGACACCGAAACCACCGACGACTACGAGTGGATCACAGGATCCGCTCAACGCCCCCTAGACGAAGGATTCTGACATGGCACTCGTATGCCCCGCCGCAACCGCCAACGCGATCGCGACATCCGCTGCAGCACTCGGCTCCACCTTCGGGCTCCACACTGGCAGCCCCGGCCCCGCGGGAACCGCAAACGAAGCGACAGGCGGCTCGTACGCACGCCAGACCGCAACACCCGGCACCGCAGCTCTCGGCGTCGTCGCGTGGTCGCAAATGACCTTCCCGGTCGCCGCCAACACGTACACCTACATGACACGGTGGAACGGCTCCACGCTTGTCGAGGTGATCGACAATCCGGACATCATCATCAGCCCGTCCGGCGAAGCCAAGGTCAACCACAAGGTGACCATCCCGTACGCACTCCCGGCCTAAGCCATGAGGTTCCCGGCCCCGGACGTCGGGGTAGCCCGGTTTCCAGGACCGGACATCAGAGCAGTCCGGTTCCCTGGCATCGACGAGGCCACGGCCCCTTTCCCTCCGGCACCGAAGCTAGTCGTGCGCGTGTCCACCGAGACGGTTGTCGACATCATCTCGACGGGCGTTGTGATCGGTGTGCCGTGGCATCTCGCCGAGACCGTCGTCGACGTCATCTCGACAGCGACAGTCGGCGTCTCCGTCACGGTCGACACACAGAGTGTGGTCGAAGTTGTCTCGCAGACGATCCAGATCGTCGACGTCGTGAGCTCCGAAACGATCGTCGACATCATCCCCGGAACCACAGTGAAGCCGTCGCCCACCGTCACCACAAACACGGTGGTGGACATCGCATCGACCAGCTCGGTCAAGCCGTCGCCGACGATCAACACCGAGACCGTTGTCGACATCGCGTCCACTGCTGTCGTCATCCCGTCGCCGACAGCGGCAGGCGAGACGATTGTCGACATCGCATCGACTGCCACCGTGAAGCCGTCGCCGACGATCAACACGAACACCACGGTGGACATCCTCTCCGAGGGGACCATCATCGTGTTCACGCCTATGGGCATGCTCAAATCGGGTCCGCTATCCACGCCCGCCTCGAACACCCGCCTACAGGTGACCGGATGGACCCAGGATCCCGCATATCCAGGCAGCGTGGTCAGCTCGGATGCACTTGTAGTCAACGGCGCGAAGACCGCAACCGTGACGGCCGCAGTCGCTTGGCAGGACCGCTGGTTTGCGACCAGCTACGTAGTCGAGATCCGGAAGAACGGAGTCCTGATACCTGGCGCAACTATCACCGGAACGGGACCATCGAGTGGAACGGGTATGAGCTTGACTGTTCCGCCCACGTCCGTCGCCGTAATACCCGGTGATCAGATAACCCTCTGGGCATCGGGCTCAGGCTTCGGCAACACCATTCTGGCTGCTGGAACCTACCTGCGAATCTCCTGACGAACGCACGACAAAGTCCCCGACCTTTCGAGGTCGGGGGCTTGTTGTCGTTTCAGGACTTGTCGAGATCGGTTCGAGCGCCGCGGCCGGGCCGGTTGGCGTTCCACTCGTCGACTGTCTCGGGTGTCCATCCGCGAGTCGATCCACGCGGGATCGTTCCGTCGTCGTTGACCGGGCCGATTACGACGTCCGGGGTGGGCAGTTTGTACCGCGAGAGCGAATCGGACGAGAGCCCGATTCGCTCCGCGAGTTGCGCTCGCGACAAGTACAGGACCGGCTTATGCGGTTCCATGCCGCCGCCTGGCGTTGTTGATCGACCATGCGCCGATACCGGCCCAGATGGCCCACATGGCGAGCATGGGCGTGCTGTAGGCAGTAACGGTGAGAACGCCGAGGATCACGCCGGACGCTGCAGTGGCCTGTACCCCGCGATCGGCAATGTAGCTGTTCATCTTGTTCCTTTCTCGGGTGGATCGGTGAGATGATGTGGTGGGAACCTGCCCGTTATCACCGGGCAGGTTCCCCTCTCACTTAGTCATCGTCCTTGTTGCGTTCCTGCCAGGTCTGGATTGCCTGGAGCACGAGACTCGCACCTGCGATGATGAGAGCGACCACATCGGTTCTCATCGAACCTCCTCTCTTGAGTTGTTGCCTTGCCTCTCGGCCTGACAAGAACAACTTTACCCGCCCGACGGGTATAGTGCAACACGTTGGACGGGTAAAGTTGAGAGAAATTCTGCGGCGAACTTACGTGGCCGATTCGCCCTGATCTACGAGATCCGTGCGCGCACCCCGACCAGGGCGAGACTCCGCCCACGCGTCGATCGTCTCCGGAAGCCACCCGAAGTTCCGCCCGGTCTGCGCATCCGCCGGCGGCAGATACCCGCGCCGGTCGTACGACTTGACGGTCTCGAGCGACAAACCGAGACGATCGGCTATCTCACCCTTGCTGAGGTACCGAATCATCTCAGTGATCAGCCCGTGCGTGCCGGACCTCGCTGGTGATGATCAGTGTCGCCACCGCTGCCCATGCGACACCCCAGATCGCCGCACGCGTCGGAGTGAAGTTATCGGACAGCAGAGCGACCGTGGTGACCGTGAAGAGCGCCAGCGCGCCCGTTCGCCTGTTCAGGTAACGCTTCATGGTTTCAGTGTCTCACTTTCTTGTCTCGTTGCAGTCAATCCGAGAGAGGGGGAGGATGGTCCGGTAGGACCGGGGGTGCTAGGCACACCCCCGGCTCTACTTGGTCACTTCCGTCGGTGTCGAGGTTTGCGCTTTTGGCGCTTCTCCCTCCACTCTCGGAACCGATGCTCTACCTCCCTCCATCCGAGCAGCAAGGCCACAACCAAGCTGACGACGAAGTAGATATCCGACTTATCGGGCATCTCAACCTCCCACTCTCTTGAATTGTTTTGTAGGGCTCATCGCCTTACAAATAGAACTATACACATATATGGGTGCAACGTCAATAAGTTTGAGAAATGTTGCCCGACAATGAAAAAGCCCCCATCTCAAACAGTGGGGGCATCGTCAGTCAGGTCAGCAATCGCCGGAGATCGCGTTGTTCGCCATCTTCACTAGTGCGGCTTGCTCGGACGGTGTAGCTGTCGCCCAGCCTTCACCCTCTTCGTCAGGCTCCACCGTAAATCCCTCAGTCGAATCTTCCTCCGTCAGTTGGCTGATCGCGAGGATTGTTTCAGGATCGGTGATTTCCATGGATGCTGCCCAAGCCTGCATTTCGACGCAGCCTTGATGCATCTCGGCGGCCGACATGAGAATCGGCGCATTCACAGAGGTAGTCAGCCCGTCCGGTGTCACGCCGTAGATTCCTCGGCTAGCAGGTTGCGTTGTAGTCGACTTCGGCGTGGCTGTCACCTTAGTCGTCGTCTTCGGCACGCTTGTCTCCGTTGGGAGCGCGAGACCATCCAGCGCGTTGAACGTCGACGTAACCGACGGCCTGATATCCGTCTCCGCTGGACTGCTCGAGCACCCCGCGAGGATGAGCGCGGTCGGGATCGTGAGAGCGAGCAGGAATCGTTTCATCAGCAATAGATACCAGACGGTTTGGCTAGGTAGCATTTCACCTACCTCCCAATATTCGAGAAAGGAATCGCCATGACTGACTCAATGCCTTCAGCCTTTGAGCCTCACACACTCGGCGAGGTGAGTGCCACCGTGAAATCAACCCTGCAGCGGGAAGTAGATGTCATAGTTCCACTTTCTGGGAGCGTGGATGCGGAGTGGCGCGCCGAATTTCAGGCAATCGTGAATGCACATTCTAGCAACCTCTCTTTTGAGCAGGCAGGGATTGGCATCAGTGGGGATGTCGCGTCCATCCACTACACAGTTGCTGCGGATTACTTTGATCTTTCCGTGCAGGAAATTCGCAATATCGTCGACCGCACGAATGAGGCGTACGTCTACAAAGTCCTCCCTGCTCGCAAAGAAGCGAGGGACAGGGAGTTGTCCGCAGCCGGTGAACGGGCACGACTGGAGGCAGAGTTGGCCGACAAGGTCAAGAAGATCAACGATCTCAATAGCTGACGTGTGGTCATTTTGACTACACGTGCCGACTCCCCGCCCTCTAGGCGGAGAGTGACAGACTTCCCGCCAGGAAGGCACTCACGGACCTGATGTCAGTTGAACCGACACCAGGTCCAGGGTTGCTGGTAAGGGAGTACCCCTCAGGAACTGGTGGACATCATGTCCACCAGTGTGGGACGTTCACCTTGAACGTCCCTTGTTCGTGAGGGCCGGGGCTTCATGCCGACACGCCGACGCGTCGACACACCGTTTGTGACGAAACGAAAATCGGAGCCTCTCGGTACGCAGAGGGTACGCAGTAGATTCGAAAGACTCCCATCAAGGCCAACGCAGTCAACGGAATATTCGCAGGTAGATTCGTCGCACCGATAAATGCCAACCATCGCAAACAACCAGGTGGCAATCCGAGCTCTACTACGACGTGTGATCCGCATCCTGACGTAAGTCAGACCTGCAAGTACCGAGTGCACCCGTCCCGCGTCTGCGGGGCGGGTGCACTTGTTTCGGTCCGATCGAATGTGTCCACCACACATGTGCCCGTAGGTGTCGAGCGTCGTCTTCGCACTCGCGTGCCGCATCCCGAGCCTGAACTGTCTTGATATCAGCTCCCGACGCGATGAGCAGCGAGGCGAGAAAGTGCCGCAAATCGTGAAAGCTGAACTCATCCGGTAGGTCCACCTCCCGCCACCTTCACCGTCCGCAAGGCCCGCTCGATCAACCCCGACGCCGCGGCTATTCCTGACCTGTACGTCACCATCTGCTCATGCGGCCACTGCTGTACCGACGAGGAGAGCATGAGCGCGAGTGTCTGCGGCACCGGAATCGACGCATCACTCCCCCTGGTCTTTAACATTTTGTCCGGCCACTGCTGCTTCGGGTGCACAGCCCCACGGATGAATCGACGTCAGCAACACGAAGAGCCGATGCCTCTGCGATGCATGGAAACTGCGTGCCTGGCGATCTGACTTAAGTCGCATGGTATCGATTGACGCCATCTTGCTCTCGTACTGCATTTTGGTCAGATGCGTCTGTTCGGGATATTCCCGATGGAGGCAATCACTCACACGCCGAGCAACTTCGTCGTCGGAGTGCGAAACGCGAAGTGGTGTATCACAGATGACCACTAAGTTAGTCGACAACCTGACCGCGATCCGGCGACGAACAATGTAACCTCCGTCCATGGCCAGTTCACTCACCGCTGTCCACTCACAGACCAAAGCTTCATCAGTCGACTGCGACGAAATCTGCCCCAACGGCACTCTATGCATGGGATCTTCACATCTGAAATAGCTGTCGTACGGTCGCTCTACTCTCAGAGTAAGATACTTGAGCGACAAGGGGTTTCAGCACGACGAGTGAACCGGTGGCTGACTTCGATGCAGACTTCAGGATGATCTTCGTCAACGATTTCTACGCGGTCTACGTTCCGGGCTTGGGATTTCGGCCACTGACTCCGACTCCGACAAAGCTACAGCCAAGTTGGTTCGACAGCTGCGGCAGTATGCATACTGGTGGAACCACTCCGACGACCCCACCTCGGAGCGTCCGGCGCGGAGCGCGGCACTGGCGGCCCAGGTAGATGCACTGACCGACGAGGAGATCGTCGAATGGATCAACACGAACCGGACCCGTCGAGAACATGTCCGTGGCCATGAAAAAGTATCCACTGGTGGCCAGGTCGGGGTTCCCACTGGTGGCCAGGTCGGGGTTCCCACTGGTGGCCAAATAGAAGTCCCCGCCCCGTGTTCGTCGTGTCGATCAGGAACTTATGGCCCGAGCGGTGACGGTGAAAGTGCCAACCACACGCCGCACCACCCGGGGAGTTCCATTGAAGTCTGCGAGGGACCGTAAGGACATCATTTCCACCTACCAACAAGTCGGGTCGCACCGAGCAGCCGCCGAGCTGTGCGGCACCACCCACAAGTCCGTCAAACGCACCGTCGAACGATTCGAAGCCGAGCAAGCAGGTCACACCCCGCTGCTCGCGCCGAACGTGAACACAACTACGACGCCGTGGCAAAGCTGGTCACCGAACGCGTCGAGAAATCGAAAGGCAGGATCTCCGCAAAACGCATCCTGCCGATCGCCCGCACCGCCGGCTACGACGGGTCGGACCGCAACTTCCGGCGTTTGGTCGCCGAGGAGAAGGAGAAGTGGCGGGCCGAGCACCACCGCAGCCGCAGCCGCCGCAGCCGCCGCCGCCGCCGCCGAGCAGTGTGGGCGCCGGGTGATTACCTGGTCATCGACTGGGCCACCATCGGTGGACTGCACTTGTTCTGCGCGGTCATGGCCTACTCGAGGTGGCAGTTCGTAGCGTTCGCGACCGACGAGAAAGCCACCACCACAATGGCTTTGATCGACGAGGTGCTCGCCGCGGTTGGCGGGGTACCCGCGAAAGTTCTCGCCGACCGAAGGGGCTGCCTCATGGTGGTGTCGTGGCGAACGTCGTCATCCCGACCCCGAATTACGTCCGGTTCGCCACGCACTACGGGTTCGCACCGGTCTTCTGCCACGCCAACGACCCACAGCCGAAAGGCGTCGTGGAAAACCTCGTCGGCTACGCCCAACGCGATCTCGCTGTACCGCTGCTCACCGAAGCAGCGGTCGGCGACACCACCGTCGATGTCCATGCCGCGAACGCGGCCGCGAAGACCTGGTGCGCAGAAGTCAACGCACGGGTGCACTCGGAAACCTGCGCCATCCCCGACGAACATACTCTCGCGCAACCGGGAACAGCATCGGTACTCGATAAACACTACGCCGGCGCCCGACCTGCCCCGAACCGAGGACCACGTCCGAGAACGACTGTCGAGCAACAGTTCTGCGAACTCGGAACGAGCGCGGAGCAGTTCCTCGTCGGCGCCGCAGCGATCGGCAACACCCAACTTTCGTCCGAGCTCGAGATCCTCCTCGCGCTCGGCGCAGCCCACGGCCAGGAGGCGTTGGTCAGTGCATCGAAACGCGGTGGCCTTTCGGCGGTTCAAAGCAGCCGATGTCCGCTCGATCCTCGCAGCAGGAGCCGGGACACCCAACCCCGACCTGCCGGTGATGCGCTGATTCTGGATCTGCCGACCGCTCCGACCCGATTCCTGGATGCCTACACGATCCACCCGTCATCCGGTGATCAGCAGGTGCCGCCATGACCGACACCAAAATCGAGGACAAGCGAGCAGACCTACTACCGTTGGACCGCAACAGGTTCCCGATCTGGCGGTTGGTCTCGACGCGGGCTGCGGCGGCTCAAACTCGCCACGATCCGCAGGACCGCACCCGAAGTGCTGCTCACCGCCAAGACCCAACGGTGGACACCGGCGGAGGTCCTGCGGACGTTGATCGAATCCGAGCTCCCGGCCCGCGATGCCTCGAACATCGTCAACCGACTCAAAGCGGCGGCGTTTCCGGTGACGAAGACGCTGGAATCGTTCAATCTCGCTGCGTCGTCGATTCAGCCAAAAGTCTTCGACTACCGTCGAGTCTCGAATGGGTTCGGACGCAATCGAACTTGGCGATCATCGGGCCCGCCGGAACAGGGAAGTCGCACACCCTGATCGGACTCGGCGTCGCAGCGATCCACGCCGGGTACAAGGTCCGCTGCTTCACTGCCGCCGATCTCATCGAAAAATTGTATCGCGGTCTGGCCGACAATACCGTCGGCAAGATCATCGAATCGCTACTGCGCGTCGATCTCATCATCGTCGACGAGATGGGATTCGCGCCGCTCGACGACACCGGAACACAACTGCTCTTCCGGCTCGTTGCCGGCGCCTACGAGCGCCGATCCTTGGCGATTGCCTCGCACTGGCCGTTCGAGCAGTGGGGTCGATGTCTGCCCAAGCACACCACCGCGGCGATGATCCTCGACCGGTCGCTCCATCACGCCACCGTCGTCGTCACCGACGGCGAGTCCTACCGCATGAAAGACGCACAACACCGAAAGGACCGCCCCTGACCAACCGAAAACATCAACACGGGGTGGAGACTTCTACTTGGCCACCAGCGTGGACTTCATCTTGGCCATTGACAGAGAACATTTCTCACTACACTTGCCGCCGGCTATCAGTTCACCGGCTTTGAGGTCTTCCTCGATGAAAACGGCGCGCGTGTGGTCATCGCACCAGATCTCGGCCTTTTGTCGGGTAAACAAACTCTTGCGGAAACTGTCGCAGACATGACGCACGCCGTGATCGACTACGCCGACGAATGGGTGGCCCGACCAGAACTCCGAACCGCGAGAGGTCGCATCTCGAACGAAGACGTTGTCGCAACGATCCGATCGATGAACTGTCCAGAGGTATGTGAGTGGGTGATTGGCGAAATCAGACAGGATCATGCCGTTCAGGGCATGGCCGCTCCTTCGGGATCCGAAGCTGCGCAACAATATCTGCCGAGTCCTAGGTCCACTCCTGCAGTTCGATCTGCCGGGAATGAATCACCGAGCCTGACGGAGGAACCTGATCTCGAAAATCCACCAGGCCACCGCCCTCACCCTCGATGATCGCAGCGAGGTACGCACGTTTCTCCTCTGACCAGCCACTGCCCGATGTTGCCATCAGGTTTATCCCAGTCGACGATTTCTGCATGACGCTTGCGACTCACGCTTGTTCTCCTGTCTCGCGGGCACGACGAACCAGTCCTGACCCGCGTCCTTCCCAGTGGGCGAACGATCTCGCATGAATGGTGTTCGCACGCCTATCTGCTGCGTCTATCTGACCGGCTGAGTACATGTCGATCACCGTCTGTATCTCGTCCATAGACCGCACCTTGTCCCCACTGCTGATATACGTCCACGCACACTGGCATTCACCCATCCAGTAACGTCACACCCTCCCAGAAGCGTGATCGTCGATTACTACCGCCCCCAACGTCATTGAGTCGTTCCAACGCCAGCGGAGGATCCGATACGTAGATCATCGGCAAGCCGTCCGCACCGGTGACCGCCCAATTCAGGTTGTCAGACTGTTGCAACTCGCGGAGTCTGGAGAAGATCTGGCTTGGACGCAAAGGACCGCGATACGTCTCTCTCCGCGGTCGATCCAAAATCCTTGCCGCATATCCGGCTGTTCGAAGGATCGTCCTGAACCCTGAGACATCGTCCGCTGCGGTTCCTATCTTCCGCCAACGCGTAATCCACTCGCTGGCAGCATCACTGAGCCGTACTGCTGTGTCCCCCAGAACAAAATGTGCCGCCACCATCGCGGAGTAGTCGCAAAAGCCAGCATGTTTGACACCGACCGCATACATCAACTGATTGAACACAACGATCGAGACATTCGATTCGCCCAACTCCGCGCGGCGGATGGTTGATTCGGAGACGCCCGATATCGCTGCAACCTCTCGCTGACTGAAGCCGATATGCGTGCGAGCATCATGAAGTCTTGTATAGAAGTCACCGTTCGAGCGTATCCGGGAGAAAACTATCCTGACCAGCAATGTTATCGAACTGGGCTGTGCCCTAAGCCTGAAGAAATTTTCGTTCCCGGCGGAGTGGGCGACAAGTGTTTAGAGAATTCCGGGCACTGACGAACAGACCAATCGATAGGCAGAAAGCTGCCCTATCTGAGTCGCCCCGGAGAGCGGCAGTGTGGCATTCCCCGATTGAACGCCACACGGCCGCGTCAGCATCCGGCTCATCGATTCACTGCCACGGTCAGAAACCCCATCAGTCCATATGTTCCAACTGGACCAAGCTCACCGTCAACAGAATCATTCACTCGACGCGATCGCCCTCCAAATGATACCCACATTCGCCTCAATATTGACGGGCTCCTGAGCTTCATCCAGAAGAACCTCAAGGTGAAGTGGCGCCGTCACTAACCCGAGAACCTGCCCTGGATCAATATCTCTCCTGATCTGACCATTCTCTATTCCGCGGTGGATGATCGTACCGGCCGCAGTGAATCGTTTCTGCCAAAACTCCCGCCTCCGTTCGGCCATATCGTCACTGTCGACCGGTTCGATGGCTTGGCGGGCCAGAGATTGTCCAACCGCAGTCCCCATAAAGTCTCTCAATGTCTGACAGAACTGTATGAGATCTGTTCGAGCATCGCCCGTATCGGGGATCGGGGCATCGTCCTCGACAATGTTGTAGACGGCCTCGGCAAGGATGTTGTTGAGCGTTTGCCAGCGACGGTAGATCGAGGTCGGATGGACATCGGCGAGCTTGCTGATACGAGCAACCGTAACCGAGTCGTAGCCATCCTCGGCGATCAGCTTGGCGGCCGCATCGAGCACCGCCGTGGTCACGTGCGTTCCTCTGCGTTTAACCAACGGGTTCGTTCTCCTCACTCTCGGGACTTTGGTCCTAGCTTGCTTCGTCGATCAGGGGTAAGCAATGGATTTATTGCAACTCGTGTTGCGATGTGGTTATATCCACAGGCACACAACCAGATTCATTCTGAGATTTGTTCTCCATGAATTAAACGGATGGGGGCTCGCTTCATGGTCATCTTCTTCGACATCCTCCTTGTCGCTGCTTGCGCTGCAATCGCCTGGTTCGGTTTTTACGTGATCTACCGGCTTGTAACCGATTGAGTTCCTTCGCTTTTCGTCATCGCGGGCTCGCGCGGCAGCGCGACGGCACACATTGATCCACCCAGGGGGAAACATGACACACACAGTCGACGATACGGGCGATCTCGCTCTCGCTGTCAATCCTTTCGATCCAACCTTCAAGGCAGACCCGTACCCGGTCTATGCAAGATTGCGCGCCGAGCTTCCAATACATCGGTCAGCGCTTGGCGCCTGGATCGTTGCTGACTATGCGTCGTGCGACAAGGTGCTTCGAAGCAGATCATTCGGCAAGGATTTCGCCAACTCCACCTTCTTCGACCATCTGGTGTCGATGATGGGCGAAGACATGCCACCATTCCTTGGTCTCGGCATCGACGGCGACGCCCGCCCTTTCATGCTCACAGATCCACCCGAACACACGCGGCTGCGGGGCCTCGTCTCCGATGCCTTCACCCGTAGTACGACAACTTCCATGGACGACATCGTCCTATCCGCGGCCTCATCAGCGGTTCGACATCTCGAACACTGCAAGGACGCCGTTTCCGAGGTTGCGGAACCGTTTCCTGTAGAGGTACTTTCATCAATATTGGGTATTCCGGACGAAGATCGCGGGCGATTCTCCGAATGGTCAAATCTCGTGGCCGGCGTACTTGATATCAACTTCGCGATTCCAAAAGAAGTCGCCGATCGCCGCTCTGCCGCGATCGAAGAATCAATCGACTACTTCCGAACTCTCGCAACATCCGGCAAAGCGCCTGAGGGCCTTGTCCGGCGGCTGTCCGAAGTCAGTCACGGCGGTGACCAGCTCAGCGTTGACGAGATCGCAGCGACGTGTCTCCTGATCACGGTTGCCGGACAAGAAACGACCTCCAACACGATCGGCAACATGCTGATCGCATTCTCCCGTCACGCGGACCAGTTCGAACAGGTACGCGCCAACCCACAGTTCATTGAGAATGCAGTGGCAGAGGTGCTCCGTTTTGAGCCTCCGGCGCACGAAGCTGGGCGAATCGCATTGGAGGACTGCGAGGTAAGTGGCGCAAATATCACTAAGGGTGACGCCGTCATGGTCCTTCTTGCCTCCGGAAATCGAGAAGCAGTCGAGCGCGGAGACACATTCTCAGTCACGCGCCGTGATGTGTCTTCACTTTCTTACGGGCGTGGAATCCATCACTGCCTCGGCTCGGCACTGGCAAACTCGATGCTTCAGCACTTTCTACGCGAACTCTCGCAACGGTACCGCTCCCTCGAAGTTGCAGAGCCAATCAATTACAAGCCTGGCATGGGGTTACGCGGTCCAGAGACACTTTCCGTAGCGATAAGCCGATAGCAATGTCCGCACCGCTGGCGAGTCGCGCTTCCCAGTTCGTCAGAACCGGATCGCCCCGATTCTCTGCCCTGTATATTGCCGGGTTCCTTTCCGGCAGCTACTTTGTCGCGCACGAAGCGCCACCACATCTTCTGTTGTGGATTATCTACTGGATTACGTTCTGCGTCTCCGTAGAATGGCTCAACCGACTGGTAGATCTTCCCGCTGATCGAATCAATCAACCGCTGCGTACACGATGGGCGTTGAGTTTCGGGACCCGTGGTCTGCGTCGAGCAACATTCGTAGCGTGGTTCGCGGTCATGCTCCTTTCCACTGCAATGGTGACACTGAACCCTAGCGACGCACCGTCGAAGACGGCCCTAGCTGTCGTTCTGGTCGTCAATATCACTATTGGTATCGGTTATTCGTTCGGCAGGATGACCAAACGATATCCGGGTGCCACTATCGCACTATTGACTGCAACACTCGTCATGCCGTGGGTGACTGGCCTCGCTGCCGGCAACGGAACGCTTTCCTCGGAACAGTGGCGGGTAGCGGGCGCAGTCGCGGTGTTGCTGGCGACGGTCTCAGTCATAATCGCTGGAGCAAAAGACCTCACAGATCGCCGCGGTGACACCTTGATCGGCTATCGGTCGGTCTGGCTAACTGCTGTGGAGAACGGCGCTGGGCGGACCGTTCTCATCACGGCACTAGTGCAGTTCACGGTCGCGGCAATTACTGTCACGCAGGTCGGACTATCCGCATTTCTCGCATATTCCGTCATAGCCGCAGGCGAGGTCACCGTCATTCTCGGTGTACGGCGCGCTCGTACTCCTGCCGACGCAATCGCAGTCCGCGAGCACGTTTACCTAGTCACAATGGCGTCCGTGGTGAGCATCGGCATTGCAGTGAACCAGTCCTGGCGGTTTGCTCTCGTCGCAGGAGCCTGCGTTATCGCGTGGGTCCTGATATCGCTTCTGGCGCACTGGAATAAGCACCTGTCACGCAAGTCTGCGTCTCATATGTCGGCGCTTCTGTGGCCTCGTCACTCCCCAACCAACGACGCCGTCGATTCCCTCGCCTGATGAAAGGATCACCATGACGATTGACGATGAGCTCCGAGCGATCGTAGCGAAAACCACGGGTCTGCAAGCCAGTGATCTTGCCGATGAGGACCACATACACGACCATCTCGGGCTCTCCTCACTCGATCTGATCGCAGTCTACGGATACTTCGAGGACAAGTACGAGATCTCTATATCCGACAGTGAGGCGGATGAAGTCCTCACGCTGCTGCAGTTGCAGCAATTGATCCAATCCAAGGCCGCGGCAGGCTCGCAGTGTTGAGTTTGGCGTCGAAGATTACCTATGCAGAATGTCGAACCTCGGGTTGCGACAGTCGCGACACGCTTTGGAAGCGAATGCTTTTCGGCGATCCTATCGAGGCGGGCCGCATTCCCGGGATCGGACACGACAGCGACTATCGCGCTTATGTACTCGCCCGCGAAGCACAGGGCGATCAGTATCTGTTCGAGTCCCTACTGCAGGAGGCATTGGGTCCGATCCGTAACAGGATCATCGCTGCAGACGAAGATGTGGAACGCCATCGGCCTGTAGTTCTCCTGTCCACGGTCATGGGCTCTCGCCCGGACCATGACCGCAGCGACCGGACTTCGGCAGCTGAGGGAGTGCGGACCGCCCTTGACTCTGATATCGCAGCAGTAGCGGCGTTCCTCGGCGGACATGTCGACGTGATCGGAATCGGATCTGGCTGTGCTGCAGGAACTACCGTCATCGGACTCGCGCAGTCCCTCATCTCATCTGGGCGGGCGGATATGGTCATATGCCTTGGTGCGGAGGTTCTTTCTTATGAAGTGCTGACCCTGTTCCTAGCCCTCGGTGGTTTGAGCGATGATGACATGGTTCGCCCATTCGACGCCGACCGGCGAGGAATGATGCCCGGTGAAGGGTTCGGCGTTGTCGTCGTTGAACCCCCAGAATTTGCGAACGAACCACTCGCCAGCATTGCCGGGTATGGAGAAGCGTGCGACGGATGGAACCTCGTCGCCCCTTCGCCTACCGCGACGGGGCTTTCCATCGCAATCACAGATGCACTCGCGTCCGCTTCTATCACGGTCGATGATATTGGGTGGATCTGCGCCCACGGCACAGGAACTCGCGCCAATGACGCACTCGAAGCTAGCGCGTACGACCGAATATTCTCCGCGCGGCACGATCGCGTACCAGTGGTATCGATCAAAGGAACAACAGGACATGGTCAGGGCGCGGCAGGGGTGATCGAAACCGTCGTCGCAGTCACCTCGCTTCGAGAGGGTGTTGCCCCTCCCAATAAGACCATCTCCACCCTGGAGAGCGGTATTGAGAAGCTTGCCCACGTGCAAGTTCCCTGCTCTGCTGTACCGCTCGCTGACAATAACTATGTGCTGTCAACCTCATTCGGTTTCGGCGGGTCTGTGGCAGCGGTCGTAATAGGAGCACCATGAACGTCACCACAATCGCGCAAGTCCCGATTGCTGTCATCGGATACGTCACTGCAGTGACCGACCCGGACAGTGACTGTGTGAACATTGAAGTTGAGCCGCACGGGGACTTTGGGTCTGTGTGCGAATTATCTGATCGCACTGAGCAATCGGTCGCAGCACTTGCAGTCAGAACCGCGCTCAGTGTTGTCAACACGTCTGGGCTCCGAGTAGGAGCTGTGTGGGCATCCTCGACATCGGGTTCCGATCACTATCTCAATGTAATTAGCAGACTTGGCGCCTCGCGCAAACGATCGATCGCCGCGTCCGGTCCTGTGAGCGGGGCCAATGGCATTCTGGCTTACTTGGCGACCGAACATGCGATGACAGGTCCTTGTCTGTCGATCTTCGGACCGTTCCACGACCACCATGTGTGGTTCGCACACCAGTACTTACGAAGTTCGACCACCGACATCATGCTGTCTGGCTACAGCTATTCAACAGAAAGCCAGGTCGTCGCCGCTGTCTCAGTACTTGCGGTGTCTGAATGAGCAATATGTCGTCGATGGGAAACTCCAATCAGAGAAGCCAAGAATGACTGAATCCAGCTCCCGAACAATTGATCTCGCTCTATGGCTATGGTCATTGCCCACAGTCCCGACATCCAACTCGGCGATCCTGTACGTCGACGAGTGTGGACGTGAAATCTCAGCTGGCGAGTTCGTCGCGAGAGTCGATCAGTGGCAGCTCACCCTTTCCTCCACCGGCATCAAGAACGGTGATCTCGTCTTATGCGCCGCGCACACCACCATGGCGTGGATCGAAGCACTATGCGGGCTGTGGAGGTGCGGTGCGGTGCCCATAGTCGGCCGGCCCATGGCGGAGGGAAAGCTGTCGACGCTCGCGGAATCGATTGGCGCGGCCGCAACGCTTCAACTCACGGACGGCAATCCCGACATCCGTTACATCGGAGACGGTCAGATTTCGCCGCTCGATCGAGACCGCCGTCTGAAGTTCGGGCAATTAACGTCCGGGAGTACAGGGAAGCCGAAAGTAGTTGGCCACTACGAGAGCGGCCTCCGTGCATTTGCCGAGACCATCCCCGCACTGTACGGCGCAACACCGAATAGCCGTATTCTGACCGCTGCAGACCTGAGCTTCGGGTACGGATTTGGAAACTCGGTCCTGATTCCATTGCTCACCGGCACGACGGCAGTGCTTTGGAATCAGCCAACAGCGACCGATGAGTTGATATCGACACTCGTCGCACACAAGGTTGGCATTGCTGCACTGTCACCGCGAATTTGGGCAGCCATTGCACGGCGATCTCGACACACAGTCGCCAGCCATGACCTCGCTGGACTGTCAACCGCAGTTTCTGCAGGTGAACCTCTGCCCGACAATCTGCGGCAAGAACTCGAAGCCCACATCGGTGGTCAAGTCATCGACGGATACGGCGCGACCGAAGTTCTACACATAGTTGCGACGCGACGCTCGACCGATGCGGGGTTTACTGCCCTGCCCACCACAACTCTCACTACCGCGACCGACCCAGGTGGATCCGACCGTCCCCTACTCACCATCTTGGGGCCGATGGCTTCTTCTCGGTACCTCGTCGCCCCAGAATCCGACCATGCACGCCTCCAACAGAACACGTTTATCAGTGGCGACGCAGTCCAGCCATCGGGGCGAGGGTTCGCCATACTGGGCCGCGCTGACGACTTACTGAATCGTGGCGGGATACTCTTCTCCCCTGTTGAGGTCGAAAACGCTGCAAGAGAAGTGCTTTCCATCGAAACTGTAGTCGCAGAGATCACTCTCGATGGAGTATCGGCACCTCGTCTCGTAATGGGAGTCGCAGACAACAACGCCAACGAACCGGTCACAAATCTGAGCAAAGCAACCCGCAGTGCCTTGTCTACTGCGCTCGATTCACACCTGGTTCCAGATATTTGTGTCTCTGTGCCTCGAATTCCTCTCACCAGTACCGGCAAGATCGATCGTGGTGCTTGCCATCGCTTGTTGGAGCGCCGCGTCGGTTCTCGTCTGCGGTGGCGCGACCTCTCTTCACGATTCGACTCGACTCTGGTGGTCCTGCCCTGCGCGGGCACAAGCGCGGAACCATATGTCGGTCTCGCGGACCATCTGGACATGAGGGTCGCAGTGATCGAATACGACTTACAGCAACTGTCCGACCTGGACAGAGTCGCACGAACGATCACCGAGTACGTGCTGTCGGAAACACAGGCCGGAGATATCTTGCTCGGCCACAGCCTCGGAGTTGCATTGCTCGGTCTAGCTCAGGACAAGTATCCCGATCACTTTGCCGATCGAATCGTTATCGCCTGTGCGCCGCCCCCAGTCACGCTTACCTCCGTCCATCAAGAACAATTGATACAACATACCGAGCACATGCTGATGTCCCGACTCATCGCATCTCCCGCTGCTCTGAACCGGGCGCGCCGCCGCGTTACGAACGACCTGACACTCGCTTCTTCCTTGATGACCGAACTGCGAAAGCCTCTGACCAACATGCAGACTCATCTAGAAATCACCATGGAAGACGATCCGATTTCAACCGTGGCCCCGGTCACGATGTGTCACCGCCAACAGATCGTCAGTCGCGGTGGCCATTACCTCCCGATCACAGACCCTGCAAAAGCTGCGGCCCTCATCGCTCACGCACCTACTCCTGCCATGAAGGAGAACGCATCATGACAACGCAACCAGCTTCCAGAACCCCCGAATTGTCAAAGACTGATCCGGGTCCACGACCGGTAGCAGCAGGAGTTGCAATCCTGGTCGCGACGTTCTTTCTCATTCTTGATCTGACCGTCATCAATGTGGCGTTTGAACCGCTGCAAAATGACCTCGGCGCCACCTTCACCGATCTGCAATGGATACTCGACTCCTACGCCACCTCGATGGCCGGCGTGCTGCTCTTCTTCGGAGTATGCGCCGACCGATTCGGTCCTCGGACCGTGATGATCACTGGCGCAGCAATATTCGCGGTGGCATCAACCTTCGCAGCACTCTCGACCAGCGTGCTGCCTTTGATCGTTTCCCGCGGATGCCAGGGCATAGGCGCCGCTGCCCTACTCGCCTCAATTCCAGTTCTGATCGTTCAAAACTTTGCCCAGGACAAACGAACGATCGGGTTCGGCATCTTCGGCGGCGCTTCTGGTATCGCACTTGCCGCTGGGCCGATCATTGGTGGCGTATTGCTGAGTTGGAGTTGGCAATGGATCTTCTGGATCAATGTGCCTGCGATGATACTCGTTGCTGCCGTGCTGATTCCATGCAAGTCGAGCGGAGACCCACAACAGCAGGTTGCGCGAAGACTACTGTCCGCGACGGTACTGGGTATATCGATGTTCTCCCTCGTATTCGTTCTCACGCATGCCTATGACATGGGACTTACACACCCATCGATCCTTACTGGGATCGTCGTCACACTTTCGGTCTTCGCAGCGTTCGTCGTGATGCAACGACAGCCCACAATGCGACTGCTCGACCTGGGCCTCTTTCGCAACCCCACATTCGTCGGCATCAACATAGTGACACTGCTTGTGTACCTTGCCGTCTTTCCACTCATCCTGATCTCTGTCTTGTACTTCGAAATCGTCAACGGCCTCGATCCGATCGCAACCGGGCTCAGACTGATGGTGCTCACTGGTGCGCTTCTCGTCGGATCCATCCTGGCGATGCCACTGCAAACCGCGCTCGGTCGCAAGAATGCAGTCACGCTGTCACTCGTCATGCTCGCGGCTGGGTTAGCTCTACTGCGACTTCTCGCCCCCGACAGCACGTGGACGATTCTCATCGCAGGATTTGTCGTCGCCGGCGTCGGGTTGGGGATATTCAGCCCCCTGCGGGCCGAAGGCACCGCAGCATTGGTCCCCGAAGAAACCACGGGCATGGCTTCAGGAACAGGAAATACACTCCAAGAACTCGGCGTAGCTTGCGGAGTCGCATTCCTCGGATCTGTTTTCCTGCATCGCCTCAACTCGTCGTTGGGCGTCGACATCGATCAAATGCAGTCAAACGCCGAAGCCGATCCTTCGAACAGCCTCACCCTCGCCACAGCGTTCGTCGAAGCATGGGATCTCGTAGTGACGCTCTCGGCTGCCGTTGTAATCGTCGCACTTGTCGTATGGCTCGTATCGGCAAAGGAGAGGTTGTTCCGCTATGAAGCTTGAGCCTGATTTGGACATTCGCCGTCACGTTCGCCTAGTCGACGACGCCAGCTCGGACCTGGGAATCCTGGACAAACTTCACGCCCACAAGGATGGAGGCGTCCGGCATCGTGCGTTCTCAGTCTTCATGTTCAGTCTTGACGGCCGTCTCCTGCTGCAGCAACGGGCTGCAACGAAATACCATTGGCCTCTCGTTTGGTCGAATTCATGTTGCGGACATCCACTTTCGAAGTCTTCCGTTCTGGGAGATGCCGCACTTCGATTGCAGCAGGAACTGAACGTGCAGGTCATCGATCTCACTGAGGCAGGCACCGTCGAGTACCGATTCGATGACTCTGCGTCCGACCTCACTGAGTGGGAACTCAACCATGTGCTCTTCGGCACCATCGGAAGCACAGTTGCACCCAACCCTGATGAAGTCGCAGCGACCGAACTGGTCACCCCGCAACAGTTGCAGGAGGCATGCGCCGGTCGGAACGTGTCAGCTTGGTTTTCGACTGTGCTGGATACCCTCCTCACCAGCGAGGTGTTTCTAGAATCCAGATTCTCATCGGAATGGCAACCAACGCAAGGAGATAGGCAATGATTGTCGATACCCAATCATTCTTGGCGAAGGTCGAAGACTCGATGTGCTTGGCGCTGTCGCCGGAAAGCAAGTCCTCTGTATACCCTCAGGCAACCGTAGATCCATCTAACCTCGCGCTACGCCTCGTCCGTGCGGGAGGGAAGCGTTTCCGCGCAATGCTCGTTCTCGAAGGAATGCGCTTAACCGGAATTCGAGATGAGTGGGACTATCAACGCGGAGTTCAATTGGCAGCCGCGATTGAATTGTTGCATCTCTTCGGTTTGCTGCAGGACGACGTAATGGACGACGCCGACCTGCGACGAGGGATTTCGACCGCATCGCGTTTCGTCGAGGCCGAGCTTGTCGCTCAGGGCGCCTCGAAAGTAAACCTTCGCCGCCACAGCGACGCGCTGGCTGTACTTGCCGGCGACCTATGCCTGTCCACCGCCGATGACCTCGTCCGTCGCGAAACCGGCAAAATCGACCAATTGTGGTCGAGGATGCGACGAGAGATGATCATCGGGCAATTCGGCGATGTCTACGCCACAGCAACAGGCGAGACAGACCCCGCCACGCTGCAATCCATCGCGAACCTCAAGTCTGGACGATATTCGGTCTTCCTCCCACTTGCGCTGGGACTCTTGGTCATTGACCGTGACGCGGATCTGAGCAAGGTAGAGGACGCCTCTGAACACTTCGGCCTCGCGTTCCAACTCGCGGACGACCTCCGAGATCAGCAAGCATCGGAAGTTACGGGCAAAGACCACGGCTTGGACATCGCAAACAACAAACGAACTACGGCGGGATTGAACCCGGAATTCACCACCTTTTTCGAGACCCCACCCGCAAACAAGCGGGCCATCAAAGAACTCCTCAATTCTGGATTTGAAACATTACGTCTCAATCTGTATCCGCGTGAATCCTTGCGAGACCTGGAAGAAACCCTTCAAACAGCAACCCGCCTCTAGCCGCTGCGGGTATAAATTTTGTTGACGCAATGAAGAGAATACGGAACTAACCAACCGGAGAATTAACATCTTCCGATCATTCAGAAAATCCGATTACTCGATCGTAAATGGCTTGCCAACAAATATATCCGCCTTAGCCTCAACAGCAATTTCTCCTACTTTGGCAAAATCTCAAGCAGTGAGGTTACCGATGCCGGTCATCCGATCACCGATAACACGACAGGTTTTCTTTCATGGCTGATCTTTCTGAAAGTGTTTCCCGAAACCAAAGTGCGCCATAGATGGGAACGATACTTACAGCCATTCTACTGCTGTCTGCGCTTCTCTACTCCTTCTTTAAGTTCCGGAACGCAGCGATCTGCATCAAATGGGGCAGCGGTTCGCTAGTCTACGAGATGCTCTAGCCGGACTCGGGATCGCCGTGGTCTTCTTCGTCAGCTTCTTATCGTTGGTCGCGCGCATCGAACTCTCGCGTACGGGAAGTAATTTCGCAGCAATTGTTGCAATTGCAATACTTTGCGCCAGCCTCATCTTGCATTTGCTTACAAGATCCGAACTAATACAAAACCAACCAACACGCAGCCCCTTGAAAAACTTGGCACTGAACTTGCTTGGGCGCAGCATATTGCCAGCAACAGAAACACTCACCGACGAGATACGTCATTCCATTTCAAACATTCTTCAATTTCTCATTGGGGACTGGTTGACCGGTCGATGGCAACGAAAGGTCCTTCTCCCGATGACCGGGTTAGGCACGGCCATCCTGGCGGTCGCGGCAGGAATCCAGACCATCGTTACACCTGAACTCGATGGCATGAACGCTGGCAGCGTATTAACCATATTTGGCATATCGATTGTTTTCGCGATCAGCGTCCCTGCCACTTCAACATGGGCGGCGCTTGCGCTCGCAACCGGACGGCCCCGCGTATTCGCCAGCCTGAAACGCCTTGGAGAGTGCGCCGGCGCAGGGACTGCAGGCGGTCTTTTTGTGGGCTGCCTGTCATTTTACTACCTACACTTCATTGCGACATCGGCTGTCCCGAGCAGCCAAGCCACAGTTGCAGCATTCGTCAATCTGTCGATCTTGGGTGCGGTGATCGGATACGTCGCCGGCCTTTTTATAGTCCTATTCGATATTGTCAGTTCCACGAATGTTCCGATTCTTGGCACTCTTGCTGTCCCTGCACTGCTCAGCATCGCGACCCTGGTCACCAATTCGGTGGCGTCGCCGAAATCTGTGTTGACTCAGCTTATCGAAGGACTCGAATACACTGACGTACAATCTGAGTGGGCGCGCCAGCTTGTAGTCGCAAAGACAGATGTTTTGACAAACTTCATTACGGACGGATGGTATACAGCAAGTGTATTTATAATCTCAGGAATCTTTGCTATAAAGCACCTCAGACAGCTCTATGCGTCCAACCGAGATCGATCGATCGAAAACCAAATTGAGAGAGTTCCGATTGAATCATCGGACCACAGCCGATACGATACCAAGCCTGAAGGGTGAGCGCGTTCACGGACAATGGCTACGTGGTAGCGGTAATGTGCGCCGCACGCCTCGAATATCCCTGATCTACATCGACCGGTCTGTCTCATTTGATACTCCGATGAAACGAATCATCGCAGCGCGCGCTATCCCTTAGGTCTTGTTGGAGTGTCGCCTGGTACGAAATCGGCAAGTCCCTTGAGCCTCAGATCAAGGAGTTTCAAGTCCGCGCTGACCTACTTGGTTCTTCTCAGGTCACGGGAACCGATCCGCTAGACGGCATGTAGGTCGGCCCGTTTCGGACCGGGGCCTCGTTTGCAAGACCAGGCAGCCAGTAATCTCGAAAGATCGAATCGAACCACGACAGCACACACGCATTACTGCGCCACTCAGTCGATTTTGAAGCCCAACTGAGCTCGATCGCGATATCTTAGCACTTCGACTAGATCTTGACGTCCAAAAGCGCACTGAGACGCCCCAACGGCCTTTCCTCCAATTAATTCCGGCGACAATTATCGCCAAGGCTATGTTTTGCTCCACTGCGCCAATACAGATTGGTCGTCTCGCACTTCTTTGGAGACTGGCGCTCACGCACGGTGAGAGGGTGGTGGACATGCCGGACCGACGACACAGCAGGGAGTCAAGCTGCCGCGCCCAAGCGCTGATCGGAAGGAATGCGCCTGAGATTGTGGTTACGAGAACCATCAAACCAGACAAATTGGACGCATGTTCAGGAATCGAAGATTCGACCCGCCCGTCAGAAAGATCTCACTGCACCCGATAGGTTTCGCTGCGGACAGGATCCACCAACCGCCGCATGATCTCGTACGCACGGTCCGGATCCGTGTACGGCGGAATCATCATCAAAACGAGTTGACGACCGTAGATGTCGTCGAGATACATCAAATCGTGAGGCTGGCCAGGGTACGGACCCCGCACTTCCAGTCCGTCGACCTCGTCGATACGTCGCTGCGCACTACTGATCGTGTTCCAGTCGAACGCAACCCTCGCGATCGGCCCCAGCCGCAACGAAAGTGCGGATATCAGATCGTGAAGCTCCGCCGTGACGTTCGTGGTCCACGGGAACCACGCGCCGTCCACCGATGCCTTGACGGCACCTTGCCCACGAAGCAGGAATCGCGGAGTCCGCGTCGGCGACGGGAAAGGTTGCCCGACATGGCGCTGCGGCGCTTCCGTTGCATAGTCGAGAGTGCTGATGTGCGCCATGACGAGACTCCTTAACGGAGGATTCGTGGAACCGTCAGGCAGAGGCGCCCGGTCGTGGGTTCCATCCCTTCAGGCTACGCCGATGCACAAGGCCGTCTACGCATCGACGGAAATGATCACGCCGGTATCGCCGTACGGGAACGGCCCCTTACCGATATGACCAAGGGTATTGAAGAATCTTGAAATAGGCACCATCACACCGTATTTCGCCTTGACTTTTCGTTGTATCTCGTCGAATTCAGCTCCACCACTCACCAATTGAGCGGTCCCTGCAACCGGCGACGATCCGTCGGCAACCTTTCCGCGGTTGTTGCACGGCACGACGGTGACCCGTGGGTTGGTCCGTAGCCGCTTGGCCTTACCCGATTGCGAGGAAGTCCAGAAGCCGATGCATCCGTCAGGCAGCGGCACGACCCACGTCGGCGTGGCCACGCCGTCACCACTCTTACGGAAGGTGGTGACCGAGATCGTCTTCTCTTCGCCAAGGGACATGAGACGAGCGTATGCCTCCACAAACTCCGCGACCATGCACGCGAATGAATTTTCGCTACCCCAGGAGTTTCAAAACGGCCAATTATCCGGACGAAGATGAACACCAGGTGCCGAGTGGTGGAAATGTCGCGGAACGACCCCGTCTCAGGTCGATTTGTGGCCTGCCGGTGTTGGAACATGACTTCTCGTGAATGCGGAACTCATCGTTCTCCTCGTCGTCGTCGTAACCGCTCTGGGGTTCGACTTCACCAACGGTTTTCATGACACTGGCAACGCTATGGCCACGTCGATTGCAACCGGCGCCCTCAAGCCCAAGGTGGCAGTCGCCCTATCTGCTTCCTTGAACCTGGTCGGAGCTTTCCTCTCGGTAGAGGTTGCTGCCACCGTGGCCAAGGGCGTGGTGAACCTCGGAAATGTGGGTGGCCAAGCGCTGCTCACCATCGTCTTCGCCGGCCTTGTCGGCGGCATCATCTGGAACCTGGCAACGTGGTTGCTCGGCATCCCCTCGAGTTCCTCACACGCGCTGTTCGGTGGCCTGATCGGCGCCGCCATCGCGTCCCTCGGAATGAGCGGTGTCGCCTGGAGCGGCGTCCTCAGCAAGGTTGTCATCCCCGCAGTTCTCGCTCCCGTCGTCGCCGGCGTGGTTGCAGCAGCCGGAACCTGGCTCATCTACCGCATCACCTCCAACGTCGGTGAGGAAACCAAGGACAAGGGTTTCCGACTCGGCCAGATCGGTTCGGCTTCACTCGTTTCCCTCGCCCACGGCACCAACGACGCTCAGAAGACCATGGGCGTCATCTTCCTCGCCCTGGTCGCCCACGGAACAATCTCCGCCGACGCGGACATGCCGTTCTGGGTCAAGCTCACGTGCGCGCTCGCGATCGCTGCCGGAACCTACCTCGGCGGTTGGCGAGTCATCCGCACACTCGGCAAAGGCCTTGTCGAGATCGCCGCACCGCAGGGCATGGCGGCCGAAGCATCCTCTGCTGCAATCATTCTCACTTCCAGCCACCTCGGCCTTCCGCTCTCGACCACCCATGTGGCGACGGGTTCCATCATGGGAACCGGTCTGGGACGCAAGGGCGCCGAGGTCCGTTGGGGCGTCGCCGGACGTATGGCGGTCGCCTGGTTGATCACTCTCCCATCCGCTGCGATCGTCGGCGCTCTGTGCTGGGGCCTGGCCAACATCGTCGGCGGCCTGCCCGGTGTCCTGATCGTCTTCGCTCTGCTCATCGCCTTGGCCGGCTGGATGTACCTTCGCTCCCGCAAGGAGCCCATCGATCCGAGCAACGTCAACGCCGAATGGGACGGCGGCCTGGTACCCGCAGAGGTCCCCGGTCCGGACGCCCGCGCCACCACCGACGTCAAAGCCTGAAAGCGGGAATCGACATGGATATCTTGAAAAACACCGTCGACTCGCTCTGGCAGGTCGTACTGGTCGGCCTCTTACTGGGCGCCGGGCTCCCGGCGATCTTCGCAATCGGCCTGAAGTCCCTCGATGCCGGCCAACGTGGCAGCGGGGGCGGGAGCACTGCCGTCGCGGCACGAAGTCCGTTGGCCGTGGCAGGCGCAGTGGTGTGCTTCGCGGTAGTGCTCATCGCGATCGTCACCGGAATCCTCTTCATCATGCAGGGCTTCCTCAGCCACACCTTCGGCATCGAGATCTTCTGATCCCCGGCGCGGCTCCCCTGCGCCCTCACGAGCGGAAAGACATCACCGTGACTGCACCGACTCCATCCCTACCCCAGTCCATACTGGAATGGCTTCGCGCCGGCTACCCCGAAGGCATACCGCCCAAGGATCGCATTCCGCTGGTCGCATTGCTACGACGCAAGCTCTCGGACGCGCAAATTCGAGAAATCGCCATCGGCGCTGCGCTCGCAGAACTGAGCGATGTCAACAGCGACCAGGTAATCTCTAGCGACGAGATCAGCGCTCAGATCGCAGATCTGACGAGCCAGACGCCCTCGGACGAGGACATCGCGCGCGTTGCCTCGGTCCTGGCTGCCGCCGGGTGGCCACTCGCTGATCTCGACAACGGCTGAAGCTCGATTCGTTGAGCCTTCCACCACTTCTGGCTTCGATACTCGGCTGGCTGCGTGCCGGATATCCGAACGGTGTGCCGGAGCAGGACTACGTCCCTTTGATGGCCCTGCTCCGGCGACAGCTGTCCGACGCAGAGATCGCCGTTCTTGCCGACGATCTCGTGGCCGAGTTTCCGGTTCCGGTCGATCCGATCGACTTTCCGATTCCGGTCGATCCGATCGACATCGGCGTCCTCATCACCAAAGTCACCGACGACATGCCGCACGAATCGGATGTCGCTCGGGTACGTGAACATTTGATTCGTGGAGGTTGGAAAATCGACGCTCAACCTCCGGTCGACGACACCTGACGGCACTTCGTAAATCGGACCAGTTTGATAACGAACCGATAACGGAGCCGTCGGCGCCAATACAGACCACTTAGTGTCATCAGAAATTCCGAGCCTCGGGGGGCTCGGTCGAATTTCGGTGTGCAAGCACCTTTGGGGCGGGAGTGATTTATGCACGAGGTACACACAAATCTTGCAAGCCAGCGAGATTCTTCGAAGAAGCGCATTTCGAAACGAATCAAGCGTCGGATCCTCACCCTCGCAGCGACAGCACTCGCGCTCCCCCTGACGGCAGGTCTGATCAGCGGTTCAGTAGCAACCGCAGCACCTGCGCGCACCGCCCCGGCCGGTGGTAACGAGGACGTATTCGTCGACTCCTCGATGGGTCCGATCAAGGTTCAGATCCAATGGGCTTCGCGCGGCGGCAACGCGGCGCTCTATCTTCTCGACGGTTTACGAGCACGCGACGACCGAAACGCGTGGAGTTTCGAAACCAACGCTCTCGAGCAGTATCGCGGCGACAACGTCACCCTGGTCATGCCGGTCGGCGGGCAGTCCAGCTTCTACTCCGACTGGTACGCGAACAGCAATTTGAATCGCCAGCCGGTCACGTACAAATGGGAAACCTTCCTCACCCAGGAACTTCCCGCCTATCTGGAATCGCGCGGCGTCTCCCGAACCAACAACGGTGTGCTCGGATTGTCCATGGGTGGCAGCGCGGCACTGACGCTCGCCGCCTATCACCGCGATCAGTTCAAGTTCGCCGGATCGCTCTCGGGATACCTCAACATCTCAGCTCCAGGCATGCGTGAAGCGATCCGCGTGGCCATGGTCAGCGCCGGGTCCTTCAATGTCGATGCAATGTGGGGACCGCCATGGAACCCCGCTTGGCTCCGCAACGACCCGTTCGTGTTTGCACCCGAACTGAATGGGCTCTCGCTGTACATCGCCGCCGCGAGCGGACTACCCGGGCAGTTCGATCAACCGCGTCGGCCCGTCGACTTCGTGAATACCGGTAGTGCTATCGGCCTCGAAGCCCTTGCCCTCATGAACTCGCGGGCATTCCAGCTGCGCATGAACTCCCTGGGGATTCCGGCAACGTACAGCTTCCCGGCCAACGGCACTCATTCGTGGCCGTACTGGGGCGCGGAACTGTGGAAGGCCCGAGGCCAGATCCTCGACACCCTCAACGCTTGGTGAACTGACAACTATTGGATCACCGACAACCGCAGTTGTCCGCTGGATCGGCGGTCACTCAATAGATTTGGTGTCCGTCGACACCGCGGCGCATCTGGCGATCGGGCTGGGGATCAAAGCGGCTCAGTCCGGACATCGGGTTGCATTCGCTACCGCCGTCGATTGGATGGCCAGACTCAAGGCCGCGCACGCCGGAGGAAAGCTACCTGCAGAGTTGGCGGGACTACGGCTCGTTACGAGCATGCCTCACTGATTCTGACTTCGAATCTGCCGTTCGGCCGTGCGAAATGAGGCGAGTGCCGCGCCTAGGCGGCGACGGTGTCGACCAACGGGGAGGCCGGCACCGGCGGCAAGGCGCGCTGCCACGCGGACCCGTACCGGGTGTACTGCGCCGGTGGTTGGATCGGATGCCGTAGCTCGTCCGCGGCGGTGCGGGCCCAGAACGGATCCTTGAGCATCTCGCGCCCGACGAAGACCAGGTCGGCGCGGCCGTTTCGGAGGATCTCTTCCGCCTGCCGGCCGGTCTCGATAAGTCCAACGGCGCCGGTGAGTATGCCGACCTTCCGGCGGATGAGCTCTGCTGCGGGGACCTGATAGCCGGGGAATGGCGAAACCTTGACCGGCGCGCTGCCGCCGGAAGACGCATCGACGAGGTCGACGCCCTGCTC
This sequence comes from Rhodococcus sp. IEGM 1409, assembly GCF_030056735.1. Lineage (GTDB taxonomy): Bacteria > Actinomycetota > Actinomycetes > Mycobacteriales > Mycobacteriaceae > Rhodococcus_F. The sequence continues at coordinate 353,176 of NZ_JASHKN010000003.1, read as the reverse complement.
CTTCATCCACCCGCCGAAGACGATGAAGTCCTCCGGGGTGTTGCCGCCCCCCACGTAGTCGGTCGAGGAGATCCGCACGAACAAGGGTCCGTTCCATTCGGAGCGGACTGCGTTGAGGACTTCGCGGACGATACGGTACCGGCCGGCATGGTCTCCGCCGTACTCGTCGGTACGCTTGTTCGACAGCGAGGAAAGGAACTGGTTGAGAAGGAAACCGTGGGCAGCATGCACCTCAACTACGTCGAACCCCGCCTCTTTCGCGCGCCGGGCGCCAGCGGCGAACGCGCCGACGACCTCAGCAATACCGTCCTGAGTGAGCTCTAGGGGGGTCCGGGAATCTGGGCCCCAGGCCAGCGGCGACGGGGCAACCGCAGTCAACTCGGGGAGACCCAACTGACGACCGGCGTGGCCGATCTGCACACCGATCCGGCCGCCGACCAGGTGGACGGCGTCGACAATGCGCCGGAGCGCCGGAATATGCATGTCATCCCAGATCCCTAGGTCACCGGGGCCGATCGGGCCGTTCCGGAGAACTGCTGCCGTCTCGGTCATTACCAGGCCGGCGCCGCCAAGCGCACGAGCGCCGTAGTGCATGACATGGAAGTCGGTAGCGACGCCCGCCGCGGTCGCGGAGTGCATACACATCGGCGACATCACGATGCGATTCCGAAATGACACTCCACGAATCGAGTAGGGCTCCAACAATATTGCAGACAAGAAGGCTCCTAGAGACTGCTAGCGACAAGCTAGTGGATCGAGCGTGCGTCGAATCACAGATCCCGACAGCACGGTCATGTTGTGGTTATCAGTACTGCTTTCGGGTGGACGAGTCGAGCGGGGTCCACGTCGGGAGGACACCGGGGCGGCGCCGAAAGCGACGGTCCCGGTACCGGCGTGCATCAGCTCGCGGGAGTGGAGTGCGTGTAGAAGGTCTTCGCCACGATCTTCCACTCGCCGCCCGCCTTGAGCAGGTGGAAAAAGTCAGTGAAGCTGAACCCGTCGAGGTCGTCGGTGTCGATCCGCGCGCTGGCGACATCACCCACGAGGTCCACGGTCACGACCGCCGAGTTCGGGTTCGATGGCTTGAAGTCGTTGTCGATCCCATCGAACAGCGCATTGTGCGCGGGTACACGGGTCACCGCGGAGTCAGCGGTGGTGAACATGACCGCGTCAGCGTGGAAGGCTGGCCGCATGATCGAGCTGTCGGCCTTCGCGCAGCCCTCGATGTACTTGGCCAGCGTTTCCAGCACCGCGTTGTATTCCTCGACGTAGGTCTTCTCGGGCATCTGCACTCCTTGAGTTCAACGGTTTTCTGTAGTGGTCACTACAGATGGTACTTTAGTGACCACTACAGTGAAACGTCAACTCGCCGGGAGGCTGCCCATGTCGAACGCGATGCCGCGAGACACCACGCGCGGGCGACGCCGCGGCTTCGACCAACAACAGGCCATTGAGACCGCAATGGACATGTTCTGGAAGCACGGCTACGAGGCGACATCGGTGAGCCAACTGTGCGCAGGCATCGGGATCAACCCCCCGAGCCTGTACGCGGCGTTCGGCAGCAAAGCACAGCTGTTCCTCGACGTCGTCGACTACTACGAGCGCACCTTCTGGCAACCCGTATGGGACGCCTTCGAGCGGGAACCGCAAGTCCATGATGCATTCCGCCGATTCTTCAATGACACCGTGGACGTGGTCTCCGAACCAGGGACCCATCTCGGATGCCTGGTCACCCTCTCCTCTGTCAGCTTGGAAGACCGCGACACCGACGTCGCACGCGCGCTTACGGCTATCGGCGAGAACGGGGTACGCCGCATCCAAGCCAAACTCGACTTCGGCATTCGAGACGGGCAGATCCCCGCCGGCACCGACACGCTCGCACTCGCACACACCGTCAGTGTGGTCGTCGACGGTCTCGCAATCCGGGCGCACGACGGAGTCCCACCGGACATGTTGCGGCGACTGGTCGCCGCGGGGATGCCGATGATCCCAGAAACCGAATAGGGCAACGACAGGGCGGGCGCGGGAAGACTGCCCGCAGGCCGGCCCACAACGCTCCTCCATTTGAGGCTGACCGACCTTGCTTGGGCACGGAGATTTCACAAGCCCGATAACTCGTTCAGCACGCAGACGATCTTCGGCGCCGATCGGCCATCGCACTCACTGGGCAGGCGATTTTGCTCTGGGCGACGTCAGTTGACGCTAGTGTTTCCGGCCACTACGTCGACGGCGTGGCGACGATGCACAGCGAAGAGGTGGAGCGCGGCGTCGGTGTCACGGGAGCGCAGCGCAGTGACGAGCTCCTCGTGCTCACGCGGAATGCAACCGAGGTAACCCTCGGTACTGAAATTGATCCGAGTGAGCAAGAACAGATGAACCTGGCACCGTATGCCATCCCACGCATCCGCGAGACGCTGATGGCCGGCGGCCGCGAAAACGGCGTCATGGAAAGCAATATCCAGCCGCACCATCTCGTAAGCGTCGGTGACGTACTTCATCATCTCGGCTGCCTTGGCGAGGGAAGCAAGATCTTCGTCCGAGGCGCGCGCAATCACTCGGCGGACAGCCAGATCTTCGAGTGCCCCACGCAGGCTGTCTAGTTCGGCGACATCTTCGGGAGAGAGTGCCGTCACTGTCGTTCCCCGATGCCACTCGCAGTGGACCAGGCCCTCGCGCTCGAGTACCCGCAGTGCTTCACGCACCGGGCCACGACTGACGTCCATCGCAGCGGACAGCTCCACCTCGCGCAGTTGGGCACCGGGCGCGTAGGCCCCATTGAAGACGGCCTCCCGAATCCGGTCGGCGACCTCATCCGACAGTCCGCGACGGCGAGCCGGGGACACTTTGCCTTGATCACTCATGTCTGGCGTGCCTTCCTCTTTGAACGTCCTAATGTTAACATTTCACCATTGTCCCAATGTTAACATTGGGACAATGAGTCACTGGGCCTTCTGGGTCCGCCACACATACACAGAAAGGCGATGCCGTGACTGTTCTCGATTCCCCTATCCCTCGCTTCCACCTGGCCATGCCCGTCGACGACCTCGCCGCAGCGCGCCGTTTCTACGGCGACGTACTAGGCCTGGACGAGGGGCGCAGCGCGGAGACCTGGGTGGACTGGAACTTGCACGGCCACCAGTTTGTCGCGCATCTGGCACCGGAACGCGCCCCGCGCATACGCAACGCGGTAGACGGTCACGACGTCCCGGTGCCACATTTCGGGCTGATCCTCACAATCCCGACTTTCCAGCAGCTTGCCGAGCGACTGCGCGCGGCGGATACCGAATTCGTCATCGAGCCTTACGTGCGCTTCGCGGGCCAGAAGGGCGAGCAGTGGACGATGTTCCTCCTCGATCCGGCCGGCAACGCACTGGAGTTCAAGGCATTTGCCGACGACTCCCAGGTGTTCACTTCCTGACCGGCGGACGCTACAGCGCTCCCTCTCACCACTCGACAGACAAGGACAAACTCATGAAGGTATTCCAGATCGGTGCGGCCGGAGGAGTCGGCCGCCGCCTCACCCAACTCCTCACCGCCCGCGGCGACTCGGTGACCGGCATGCATCGCGGGCCCGCTCAGGGCGAGACTGTGAGGAAGGCCGGCGGAACACCGGTGATCGGTGATCTCATCGCCGACTCGGTCGACGACTTGGCCCAGAAGATGCGGGGCCACGACGCCGTGGTCTTCACTGCCGGCGCGCACGGCACCGGCATGGACAAGACAACGCTCATCGACGGCAAGGGCCTGGAGAAGGCCGCCGATGCCGCTGCCGCCGCAGGGGTGTCTCGGTTCATCCTCGTCTCGGTCTTCCCCGACGCACTTCGCGGAGGAGAGAGCAGCGAGGGTTTCGAGCACTACGTCAAAGTCAAGAAGACCGCCGACGTGTACCTGACGCGCACCGACCTCGACTGGCTGATCGTCCGTCCCGGAACCCTCCTGGACACCCCCGGCAGCGGTCGGGTCACGGCGGGCCCCGCCGTCGAGTACGGGGACGTGCACCGCGACGACGTCGCCGCGTTCATCGACGCCGCCCTCCACGAGCCCACCCTGAACCGCGTGATCCTAGAGCTCACCTCCGGCGACACCCCCGTCGGCGACGCCGCGGCTACCCTCACAGCCCGCTGAACGCTTCCCAGCTACCCCAACGTCCGGCTTTCCTGCGGCTCGCCCTTCCCCAACCGAGAGAGAAATATCGTGAGCAAGTTGTTCACCCCCCTCACCCTTCGATCCCTTGAAATACCCAATCGGGTCTGGATGTCCCCCATGTGCATGTACTCCGCCGACGCCGACGGCCCGAATACCGGCGCGCCGACCGACTTCCACTTCGCCCACCTGGCCTCCCGCGCCGCCGGCGGCGCCGGCCTGGTCATGGCGGAAGCCACCGGCGTCCGGCCCGACGGGCGTATCAGCCCCTGGGACCTGGGCCTGTGGAACGACCGCCAGCAAGAGGCGTTCACCCGCATCACCGAAGCCATCAAGGGGCATGGTGCCGTCCCGGCCATCCAGCTCGCGCACGCCGGGCGCAAGGCGTCCGCGGACAAGCCCTGGCTGTCCGATCGATACGTGCCCGAGACTGACGGCGGCTGGCAACCCGTGGCGCCCAGCCCAATTGCGTACGACGGACTCGCTGTCCCGCGCGAGCTGACCGTGGACGAGATCGGGCAACTCGTAGAGGACTTCGCCGACGCCGCCCGGCGCGCACTGGACGCCGGATTCCAGATCGCCGAGGTGCACGGCGCCCACGGATACCTGATCAACTCCTTCCTCTCCCCGGTGTCCAACCACCGCACCGACGCCTATGGCGGCAGCTTCGAGAACCGGATCCGCTTCGCACTCGAGGTCGTTGAAGCCGTCCGTGCCGTGTGGCCCGAGGACTTGCCGGTCTTCTTCCGCACCTCGGCCACCGACTGGCTGACGGAAAATTCCGAGGACGAGCGCGAAGGATGGACGGGGGATGACACCGTCCGCCTCGCCAAGGAACTCCAGGCCCGCGGTGTAGACCTGCTCGACGTGTCCACCGGAGGCATGGTCCGCGACGCCAAGATCGCCCCCGGACCGAGCTATCAGGTGCCTTTCGCTGCCCAAGTTCGCCAGTCCACCGACATCCCCACGGCGTCCGTCGGCATCATCACCGAGCCGCGGCAGGCAGAGGAGATCATCGCCGCTGAACAATCCGACGCGGTTTTCCTCGGCCGTGAATTGCTCCGCAACCCCTATTGGGCTCAGCATGCCGCGCTCGAACTCGACGCCGAGCCTCGCTGGCCCGACCAGTACGCCTACGTCGTCAAGCGCCGCAAGCACTGACCTCGCGCCTCTCCAGGCAACTTTTGCCACGCAGCCCTCGCCAGGGAAGACGCACTCAACCAGCACGCGAGGAGATCCCCCAATGAACCATCTTCTGGACAAGGTCGTCGTCATCACCGGCGCATCGTCCGGTATCGGCGCTGTCAGCGCGAAGGCCCTCGCCGCGCGCGGCGCCAAAGTTGTCGCCGCCGCCCGCGGACAGTAAGACCTGGACCAGTTGGTCGCCGACATCGAGAACGCCGGCGGCACCGCCGTCGCCAGGCTCGCCGACGTCACCGATGCCGCAGACATGCAATCGCTGGCTGACTTCACCGTCGACGCCTACGGGCGTATCGACGTCCTCGTCAACAACGCGGGCCTGATGCTGTTCTCGTACCGGAAGGACCTCGCGCTCGACGATTGGAACCGGATGTTAGACGTGAATATCCGCGGCTATCTCACCGGCGTCCACGCCGTCCTGCCCGTCATGCTCCGCCAGAAGTCCGGCCACATCTTGAACATGGACTCGGTTGCCGGGCACCAGGTCGGTGCCGGTGCCGGTGTCTACAGCGCGACGAAGTTCTTCGTGCAGGCCATGACCGAATCCATGCGCAAAGAACTCAGCGTCCACGCGGGCATCAAGGCATCCACGATCAGCCCCGGCGTCATCGACACCGGCTGGGCCGACCAGGTGACCGACCCTGCCGGACGGCAAGCCGCACAGGAGCTCAACGCCATGGCTATAGCCCCGAGTCCATCTCCGACGCCCTCGTCTACGCACTCGATCAACCCGCCGACGTCACAGTCAACGACCTGGTCATCTCCCCCACCCGCCAGAACTGGTAGGAATTGGGCTCTGATCAGGGCATGTGTGGCGAATGGCCTTCAGCGGGCCCGCCACCACACCTCCAGATTGCCGAGGCCTAGTTGACCTTCTTCTTTTTGACTCCGCGCTCGAATTACCGGCCTGACATCCAGCCTGTCCGAGGAGTGCCTGAACGGCATCCTGGCCAGCAACATCGATGAAGACGACGCAAAACCCCACACCCCACACCCCTCAGCGCTCGTCGGCACGAACGCCGACATAACAGATCGCCCAACACATCAGGAGAACCCATGACAACGAACATCAAGATCATTCCGACCGCCGAGTACGACGCCGTCATCGCCACGGTTCAGGCCTACATCGACGGCCTTCGGACCGGCAAGGCAGACGAACTGGCACAAGCCTTCAGCGACGATGCCGTGATGTACGGATTCACCGACGGAGTGCCCATGGCAGGCCCGATCTCCAACCTCTACGACTTCGTCAACGACAACGGCACCGCTCCGGAAATCGCCACCCGAGTCGACATCATCGGGATCACACCCACCACGGCCGTAGTGAAGGTCGATATGGAAAACGACGCGATCGGCGCCGACTACACCGATTTCCACACTCTCCTCAAGCAAGACGGTCAGTGGAAAATCATCGCCAAGGTCTATCACCAGTACGAAGGCTGACAATCTCGTCGGGCGTGCTCATGATCCCTCGTCTTCAGTATCTCGAGTACGCCCGGCCACGCGATGTGATCGGGCTGGTCCGTGACGTCTCACCCCGCACGGTGCTACCCCGGCGAAAATATCGTGAGCGCACAATGATTGATAGTTTGTGGAAGAACTCGGTTTCCTCAAAAGTGATGGACCCCAGCCTGGGCGAAAACTGCCGAGAGCGAGCGTAACCGGGAGTGCATCAGAGGTTCACACTCCGTCGGCATCGGTCGGGCAGCGCGGATGTTGTGTGTGCTGCCCGACCGAGAATGTGGTCGTCAGATGCCGTACTGATGGAAACCCTTGGCGATGACCTTCCACTGACCGTCCTGCTTGATGCGCGTGTGGAAATCGGTGCCGTCGGCGGCGTCTTCCATGTCGATCCGCTTCCGCACCCCCCGAATTCGCGATGTCTCCATGACAGTCACCGACGATCCCGTATGCGGCCACGCGCTGACCGCCCTGCTCGTCGCGGGCCGCGACGCGATGAGCAGCCCCCGCCGCGCCGGCAACGACACCGAACAGCACTACACCGCCGCGGTCAGTACCGCAGCCACACGCGAGGAGGACATGCCATTACCCCCGATCAACTGGCATCGACTACTTGGGTTCAGGCGGCGGTTGTCGCCGCCGAGAATGGTCGAGGATCGCCAATGCGGTGGTGTTGGCCTGGCGGACGGAGTCTGCGGGCAGGGTGAACACGATTTCGGTGCGGCCGAGTTCGGAGCGTCCTACTCCTCCGCCGTAGTCGGCGATGGGGTCGATCAGCTGCTCGACGGTTTCCTCGTCGAACGGTGCGTCGAGTTCGGCGAAGACGTTGTACGGCTGCCTCGACCGACATTCGGTCGAGGCCGGCGTCGTTCGAAATCAGAGCGCGGCAAAGAGATCCACGGTATTGCCATCAGGATCGAGAAGAACGGCGTAGCGCTGGCCCCACACGGCATCGAACGGCGCCTTGTGTCCGGGGAAGTCGGCTGTGATGCGCTGATACGCCCGGTCGACTGCGGCGGGTGTCCCGAAATCGAAGGCCAACGCGACGGGGTGTCGACCTTCCCCGACAACGAAGTCAGGATCGAAGCTCGCAATGGTGGACAGCGCGTCCCACGCCAGCCGAAGCCCGCTGTCAAAAGTGAACTCCACGTGCGGAGCATCAGCCGGTGTTTCCGGAATGTCGAGCCCGAGGGTTCGGTAGAACGCGAGGGAACGAGCGAGATCGTTGGTGACGATTCCGACGAGATCGAGTCTCGGAGAGACGGACACGGTATTTCTCCTGTTTCGGGTCGAGAAGTGATCGGCGAGTGTGTGACGATGATCTGATGACCGGCACTGACACCCTCGCTCTTGACGGTAGTCGGACGGTAACGTCGAGTCTTGAACAAAACGGCCACACCTATGTCGAGACTCGGATCACCGGTTCGGCCGGCCTCTTCAGTTGCACGTGGAAAAGCACTACCGAATCCGACACGTCCACGCAGGCAAAGCGAATTCTTCCCGATCTCTGCGCCGACTTCATCGTCAACAGCGCCGGAAAGTCGTGGCTCGTCGGACCAGCCACCACTGCAGACCTGGTTTCGGTCGCCGCCGGTACAACCATGTGGGGCATCCGCATCAATCCACCCGCTCTGCGGAGCCTGCTCGGCGCAGCGGCCGATGCGGTGCAGGATTCGAAAATCGCCTTCGACGACATCCTCACTTCCCGACAAGCGCGGGTACTTGCCGACGCCCTTCGCCACGAAGCAGTCGACGCTCGCCTACTGGGCCAGTTGTGGCGTGGACTGGAACCCGACCACGGAATCGAACGTGGTTACTCCGCGCTCATCTCCTCACCCACTACCGCGGTACAGGACATCGCCGCAGACCTCGGTGTTTCCGAACGTCATTTTCGACGCTCGATCACGTCCGCGGTCGGGCTGTCCCCCAAGCTGATTCAGAAGGTGCAACGTATGCAGGATGTGTTGACTCTCAGCCGCGGCGCAGATCTGTCGTTGTCATCTCTGGCCGGTCGCGCCGGCTATGCCGACCAAGCCCACCTCGCGCGCGATACGCGAGCGCTGGCAGGCCTGACACCGACTCAGCTATTGCGCGAGCACCGGTAAGCATGAACGAAGATCTGTTCTCAGCCCTCGATCACCTGGCTGCCACGTCGACCGTCGTGATCGATCGGCCCCGCGGGTCGGCACACCCGCGGTACCACGCTGCGCTCTATCCGCTCGATTACGGCTATCTCGACGGCACGGTCAGCGCGGACGGCGACGGGATCGATCTGTTCCGAGGCTCGGCCGTCGGCACCGGCGTTGTTGCCGTGGCTGTTATTGCCGACCTCGTAAAGAAGGACGTGGAAGTCAAAATCCTTCTCGAATGCACTGCGGATGAAATCGACACTGCTGCAGCATTTCTCCGCGACACTTTAGGTCTCGGTGCCACGATCCTGCGGCGCGAAGTCAGCTGAGTTCGTCGAATCGCGGAACAAGATACTCCGAAACCCACTTCGCTTCCTCGATCAGCGGCCAGCCCGCCAGAATCAGTGCAGTCAAACCGGTTCGGCTGCGAAGCGTGCGTACCGAGTCCGTGATCGAATCCGGATCGCCGACGTAGTACACCGCCGATGACCCGGTGCCGAAGATGTCGAGCGGCGACCACGCCGTGACACCCGCGTACAGCCCGTCACCGACGTACAACTCCTCCGGTTCCGGAAGTCGGCCCGACGCGATCTTGTCCGCCCAGCCCTGCCGCTGTGCGTCGCGAGCAGTGAAGGTTTTGAGGTCCTGTTTCCCCTGAGTACGACGACGAACTGCATTGTCCAAGACATCAGCGATCTGCTCGACGCCTGTCTTCTCGAACAAGGAGCGGAACCGGTCGTGCGCCTGCGCCTTGGTGGGGCGAACGATCACTCCGGTGAGCGCACCGAAGTCGGTGAACTCACGTCCGGCTGCCTCCGCCGCCGCCCGTGCGGCAGAGAACTTGTCTTCGATGAACGAAGTTTCGCGCAGCATCACCAAGTAGGTGTCGAGCACCTTGCCTGAATTTGCCAGGCCGGCAGGCGAATCACCGGTACCCCACAGTGGAACCTGATGCCCCGTGGGCGCGTCGATTCGCAGCGGCGTGTTGGGGAAGTTCGACTCGGTCCCTTCGGAGTAGATGCGGCGGAAGTCTGCCCAGTACTGCTCCCCCAACTCGTAACGCTCGTCGTGGGGCACGTTCATGTCGTACTTGGTCAGGATGTTCTCGCGTCCGTTGACCGAGTTGATCAACAATCGGCCACCGCTGAAGGCGTCGAAGGTCAATGCCTTCTCCGCCAGCAGTCGAGCCGGCGTCATGTTCGCGTAGACGGCGACGAGGAACTTCATCCGCGTGGTGTGCGCTGCCGCCCAGGTCACCGAGATGAAGGGATCGTTCGGCCAGGTGGCAACCAGAGCACCGTCGAATCCACCGTCGTCGATGGTCTTTGCGAGCTCGATCTGCCTGGCCCCGTCCACGGGATACAGTCCGCCAGGGCTCCACGGGTAATCCCCGTCGGCCTGGGTGAGATACCAAAAAGTCTTGACGCCCATCAGTTCTGCACTCCAGCCGGCAGGTCGAACGATTCGATTCGGGCACGCGAGCGGATGGTGTCGGCATTCACGTTGTAGAGCGCATCGAGGTATGCGACTGCAAAAGACCCTGGGCCTGAGGCATTTTCCTCGGCGATCTCCGATGCCACGGCAACATGCGTGTGCGCAGCAACCAATCCGTCCAGTGCGGTCGGCGTCACGGCGAGGTAGGCGGCGACAAGGCCGCCGAGAGAGCAACCGGTACTGGTCACGCGCGGCAACATTGCGCTGCCACCGGAGACTCGGATGCCCCGGGTGTCACCGCCCGCATCGCGGCCGACGATGTAGTCGACCGGTCCTGATGCCGAAACTGCGTCCGCATGCTTCAGGAGAGACAAAGCGGCCGGCACTGCGTCGACGGAGTCGGAGGCACTGTCTACGCCGCGGGTGTCGCCACCGAGTCCGGCCAGAGCGATGATCTCCGAAGCATTTCCGCGGATTGCGCTGGGGTGAAAGCGCAACAGGTCCACTGCGATACCTTTACGCCAGGGCAGTCCGCCGACACCGACGGGATCCAAAACCCATGGCGTACCGGCAGTTCGGGCCGCTTCAGCAGCAACCAGGAAGGCTTCGGCCGTTACGTCGTCCGGTGTTCCGAGGTTGACCAGCACTCCCCCGGCGATGGCAGCGAACCCACCCGCTTCGTGGACATTGTCGATGTGAGCATTGCTTGCGCCGGCAGCGAGCAGGACGTTGGTCAAGAAGTTTGCCGAAACGATGTTCGTCAGCGATTGAACGAGCGGTACCTGATCGCGGAGCGCGTCGATCGCCGACGCGACGGTTTCGACAGAGACAGTGTCAGACATGAGAATTCCTTCAGGACGGGAGGCATTCGGGGACTGCGGCGATTCAGGACCGCGGACATCGAACATCAGCAATCGCGCCACCAGGCGCACTGCCGACAACCATCGACAGAGTCGGATCTGCAGCCCATTCCTCCAACGAGCCGTCGTAGACTTTGACATCCTCGTGGCCGCTGCGGATCAGTGCAAGTGCGGTCAAGCACGCCGAAACTCCACCGCCGCAATAGATCACGACAGGTTCGGCGACGGCTGGTAGAACGTCAGCAGATCTCGACAGAACTTCATCCGCCGGAAGCATCCGGGCATCGGCGTCGAGAAGACTCTTCGCGGACAGATTCACACTTGACGGAATATGTCCGCGTCGCGAATACCGCGTCCTCTCCGTTCCCTCGTACTGCTCGGGCGCCAGGGCGCACACGAGCGTTCCGGCTTCTTCTCCGGAGGACAGTGAGGCAACGCGCGGTAGATCGACCCACAGGCCGAGGTCGGTCACGCTCCACCGCGTCGAAGCCGACGTGCGGGTTACGTCGTCGCCGCTCGCGAGATCGAAGCCGAGTCGAGTCCACTCGGCGAGGCCGCCGTCGAGAACTCTTGCTTCGATGCCGGCGTTGAGAAACACCCACCAGAGCCGTGATGCCCAGGTGGTCGATCCCTGGTCGTAGATCACGATTGTCGCACCCGGTTCGATACCGCTGGATTGAAGATCGGTAACCAACTGCTCCGGTGACGGACGCGTGAAATGCAGCGCCGCTCCCCTTTCGGAGAAGACGTCCATGAGGTCGACGTGTCGAGAACCCGGGATGTGCGAGGAGACCCAGTCGGCGTACCCGGATTCCGGTCGGTAATCGCCGTCGAATCGTGCGGGAGGAAAATGAACCGTCGCGTCGAGCACAGCGACGCCTCCCTGACGCACCATTGCGTCGAGTTCAGCGGCACTTACCAGCGGCGACGCGGCTTCTCCAGCCACTTCGGACCCTCTCCCTCGGAAACGAACAACCACGAACCTAAATGAGTACTAGCGTATACGCAAGTACTCACTCGTCGCCGATGGCATAATTGAACGCGCTCTGCTTGCACGCACAGGAATGGGGACATATGGATCTCGACGCCGATACGAGCACCACCGCTCTACTGGTGCCGGAGGCTGCGCTCGGCCGGTCCGATCAGACCTCCAGGCAGTACCTGCGCCTGCGAGCCGACATCCTGGCCGGCAAGTTTCCCCAGGGCGCCCCGCTGCACGAGACCCAATTGTGCGAATCGTACGGCGCATCCCGCACCCCCATCCGGGAAGCACTCAACTGGCTCGCCCACGACGGCCTACTCGAACGAGCCGCCCGCGGTTTTCGGGTCCGTTCGGGCACGCCGGAGGACGTGATCGAAATCTACGCGGCGCGGGTTGCCCTCGAATCGGAAGCGGCCGGCGCCGCCGCACTCCGTCACAGCGATCTCGACCTTGCTCGACTGGGCGGATTACACGAATTCTGCTGCACTGCAACGGAAGGCACCGAGGTTCGTTCTGGGAACTTCAAGTTCCACGAGGCACTCTGGCAAGCCGCCCACAATTCCACGATCACCTCACTGCTGATCCGCCTCACCACCCAATTGCGAATCTACGACAGCGGACCGCCGTCGAACTACGGCGAACCGGACCTGCTCAATTCGGAGCATCAAGAGATCCTGAACGCTATCCGCGCACGGGACGAATCGTCGGCGCGTGGCCACATGCGCAACCATCTCGAGCGCAGCCGTGACCAGCGGATAAAGATGTTCGCAAGCCGCTGACTCCAGACAGCCCAGAGTCGCTGACTCCGGACAGCCCAGAGTTCGGCACACCGACGCCAACGCCGCCGTCAGTCAGGCCGAGAGCCTGCCGACCTCGACGTCGTAGACGCTCTCGGCCGGGCTCGACATCACTCGGTCCGCCATCTCCTGCTTGAGCACCGTCAGCCGCGCCTCGTCTTCGGCCGTCCGGTCACCTTTACGAGAGAGAGTGATGAACTCGTCGACGACAAATCCCTCACGAATAGTCAGCGTGACGCTCGCATCACGATAGTGGACCCGAAATACATACAGTGCGAGCGTATTTCCTCGTTCAAGCCTGGCCAGAGAACTGTCGACGGTGTACCGCCCTTCTGTCACCGCGCGCGTGACCAGCTCGAACGCATCGCGCACTCCTGGTCCGCCATGTGCGGTGGCCACGACCAGGTCACGACGCTCGACGGAGCCCTCCCCGCGGAGCACGCCGAGTGCGCGCTCGAGAACCTTGTAGGCATGCGCCACGCCTCCCGGGGCCTGCGGACCGTGATAACGGAGGGCATCCTCGTACGTGAAGTCGAGCGTCGTCCCGCGATCGGTCACGGTGAGCGTGCTGGTCATGATGGGCGTCCTTGCCGGTCAGTCCTGGTGGTCGATCGGGTTGTTCCGCGAGACGATGAGCGGATCGATCGGGGTGGTAGGAAATTGTGGCAGATCGCGTTCCGGAACACCGAACGAGGCCGAGAGAACGCCACGTGAGAACGCGGAAGCCGTTGCACGGTAGCCTATGTCGCCTGGCGTCGGCTGGTCGAAGAAGATCAGGAAGTTGATGTTCTCGTCGCCCATAACCTCGATGTGATGAGGATAGGCACGTGGAACGAAGTACACCTGGCCCGGTTCGAGCTGGTAGGTGTCGAGTGACCCGTCGGGATCGAGAACTGTCATCCGCCCGCGACCCCGATGCACGTATCCCATCTCGGCAGTGACGGGATGCCAATGTGGCTCACGCATTCCGCTCTCGCGAATAGTCAACGAGTACATCGAAAGATCCTCCAGCGCTGCCCAATACTGCCTGCGCGCCACCTTCGCCTGTCCGTACGGATAAGCGAGAGGGGCGATCTGCCCTTCGAGATCGAAGAGATGCGCGTTGGGAAAGCCGGCGGTATCGGGAACGACGGCGGCGCCGTCCCGCCGCACAATCTGGGACGCATCGGCTCTACCGAAGACATCGAAGGCTGATGCGGCGAGATCGTAGGTGTTGCCGAGTACCGCGTTCGACATTGCGCTGACGCTACTATGCAACGAGAAGTGCTGCGGGAGAGAAGTTCGCAAGGCAGCGATGATCTCCGCCTCCCCCTCTCCGACGTTTTCGATGTGATAAATCGCCCCGGATTCGACGTGATACATCTGCCCCGTTCGCACCACGAAACTGGCGAACTCGTCGGCATTACCCAACATCGAGACAAGCACGGTTCCGCTGGTGACGTAGGCGATCTGGTTCGCGTTGACGTTCCATTGTGGTTCGCGGATCGCGCCGGGGCCGAGAACAATTCGCTTGATCGACAGACCGGACAGGATCGCCAACGAACTCGAGTCGAGCTGCGAGATCGATCCGAGTTCGTTCTCGAAGACGCTGGGACCATTACGTAGTGAGGCAACGTGTGTAGACATGGCCTTTGGTCCTTTCGACTCTGGTCCTTCCGCCTCGCTGACGTCAGTCCTCGATGAACGCGAGAATGTCCTGGTCGAGTGTCTCTTGATATGAGCCGTAAATTCCATGCGGTGCGCCCGGATACACCTTCAGCGTGCCCTTCTTCACCAGCTTGATCGCCTTCTCCGCCGCTGCGCCGATCGGTACGATCTGATCGTCGTCACCCTGAGCTATGAGGACCGGAACGTCGATGGCTTCGAGATCGGAAGTCTGGTCTGTCTCAGAGAATGCCTTGACGCAGTCGTAGGCCGCGGCGAGGTTGACCAACATCCCCTGTCGCCAGAAGTCGTCCTTCGCCCCTTGCGAGACGTCGGCCCCTTCGCGGTTCGCGCCGTAGAAGCTCTCGCTGAGATCTTTGTAGAACTGCGATCGGTCTCGCAGAACTCCCTCACGAATGCCGTCGAACACCTCGATCGGTGTGCCTTCGGGGTTGCTGTCCGACTTGACCATGATCGGTGGAACGGCGCCGGCAGTGATCACCTTGGCAACGCGCCCTTTGCCGTGCTGCGCCGCGTAACGGACCACTTCCCCGCCGCCGGTCGAATGGCCCACCAGGATCAGGTCTTTCAGGTCGAGTGTGTCGATCAGCTCAGCCAGGTCCTTGGCATATGTATCCATGTCGTTGCCGGTGTACGTCTTCGACGAGCGACCGTGCCCTCGACGATCGTGCGCGATGGTCCGGTATCCGGCGTCGGCGAAGAGCTTCATCTCGACTTGCCACGCGTCGGAACTCAGCGGCCACCCGTGACTCAGGACGATCGGCCGGCCGGTGCCGTGCTCGGTGTAGTAGATCTCGGTTCCGTCGGAGGTGGTGACGTCGGGCATGCTCTGCTCTTCTCTGTCGAGTCGTGGAGTGGGGCCCGGACACACTGTCCGACTCCCTCACCCTGCGTGTGCCCACTACGGGCGCAATCGACGCATCGATCGACGGAAATCACCAGCGCTGGGCAAAGCAGTCCGGCCCGACACCGCGGAGTGCGATGTCGGGCCGGACTGTTTTGTCAGATGCAAACGATCAGTAATCGTCCTCGGTGTAGACGATCATGCCGCGCAGGTTCTTTCCCTCCAGCATGTCGGCGTAACCCTCGTTGATCTCCTCGAGCTTGTAGGTCTTGGTCACCAACTCGTCGAGTTTGAGTGCGCCACTTCGGTAGTGATCGAGCAACTTGGGAATCTGGGACCGTGGCCCGACCCCACCGAAGATGGCTCCCTGCAAACGCTTCTGCAGAAGGGTCAGCTCGAAGAGGCTGAGCGTCACCTGCGAATCCGCGTAATGCCCCATTCCGACGACCACTACCTGGCCACCCTTACCCGTCGCACTGAGCGCGGGCTGAATGATGTCACCGTGAATTTCACCCACGGTGATCACGGTGACGTCGGCCATCTTGCCCCAGGTGATCTCGCCGATCGCCGGTAGCGCTTCCTCGAGTGAGGCAAACGTGTGTGTGGCGCCGAATTCCTTTGCCTTGTCGCGCTTGAACTCGACGGGATCGATCGCGATCACAAACCGCGCTCCGGCGGACGCCGCACCCTGTACCGAGTTGATTCCGACACCGCCGACGCCGACGACCACCACCGTGTCACCGACCTTGGCTCCGCCGATCGCGGTGGCCGATCCCCAACCGGTGGCAACACCGCAGCCGAGCAAGGCCGCCTTGTCGAGCGGGATATCCTTCTCGATTTTGATCACCGACGCCTCGTTGACGGTCACGTACGGCGAGAATGTTCCGAGCAGGCACATCTGGATGACCGGCTCGTCGTTGAGGGTGACGCGGTACGTCTTGTCGGAGATCGCCTGCCCGGTCAACAGGCCGGCTCCCTCGTCGCAGATGTTCTGCAGACCCTTCGCGCAAGAGGGACAACGTCCGCACGCCGGGATGAACGCGAGAACAACGTGGTCGCCTTCTTCGACGCTCGTAACTCCCGGCCCGACCTTCGTCACCACTCCGGCACCTTCGTGCCCGCCCAGTGCCGGGAAGAAGGGCAGCGGGCTGGCGCCCGTACGCAAATGTTCGTCCGAATGGCACAGTCCCGATGCGGCGAGTCGGACCTGCACCTCACCCGAGACCGGGTCCCCCAGCTCGACCTCTTCGATCTCCCACGCCTGACCTGGCGCCTTGACTACCGCTGCCTTGACCTTCACCTGCACTCCTCGAAATTCTTCGTGATGCACGGACGACGAAAGAACGCGCCGGAATTTGTGTCACCGATCACACTCCAAGTACGAGTGTGCCTGAAATAGCTCGAGAATACCGCCGGTCTGTGCGCCTTTTTGGTAGTGGGCGCTACCAAAAAGGCGCACGGCTAAGATGGATACAGTGGCCAAGGGAACGCGCAAGACCAGAACTCGCAGCAGTACTCCCGAGCGAGGCGAGTCCGGTCCCGTTGCCGGCACTTTCCCGATCGACACCGGGACGTGTGAGCTTGTCCGCGATCAGTACTCCGACGACGGTTGGATCATCCAGATCAACGGAGTGCCCAGTTCCCACGTGAACGTCGCGGATCCCACGGTGCTCGATTTCGAATACATGCGGTGGATCGCGCATCTGGTCGATTCCGAACGTGACAAGGCCGAGCGTCTGCGGGTCCTGCATCTCGGCGGCGGTGCCTGCTCCATGGCCAGGTACTTCGCCGCCACTTACCCCGACGCACGTCAGGTGGTGGTCGAAATCGACGGCGCTCTGGCAGAACTCGTGCGCGATTGGTTCGACCTTCCGCGCGCACCACTGCTGCGCATTCGTGTCGGCGAAGCCCGCGCCGTCACGGAAACTCTCACCGAGGCCACCCGGGACATCGTGATTCGAGATGTGTTCGCCGGCAGCACAACTCCGACCCCGTTGACCACGGCACAATTCACCACCCACGTACGACGCATACTCGCACCGGGCGGTATCTACATCGTCAACTGCGGCGACACCCCGGATCTCCAGGGCGCACGGAGCGAGGCTGCGACCATCGGCGCACAGTTCGAACACATGGCGATCATCGCTGATCCCGCAATGCTCAAGGGTCGCCGCTACGGCAACATGATCATCGCGGGCAGCGACGTTCCGATCGGCGGGCAACCCGCGCTCGCGCGCGAACTACTCGGCGGCGGCGTTCCCGCCCACGTGTGGCAGGACACCGAAGTGCGTAAGTTCGCCGCGAACGCGTCGATTCGGCAGGACTGAGCGAGAGCGCTACTCGCCGCCGAAGACCCTCTCCACCACAGCTTTTGCTCGACGCGTGATGCGCAGATAGTTGTCGAGGAACTCCCCTGCGTCGTCGCCGTATCCGGCGACCTGCGCCACCGCCGCGAGGACGCGTCCAGGCCCGGGCAACTGGTCCGTCGGCTTGCCGCGGACCAGAACGAGGCAGTTGCGTGCCTTCGTTGCGGTGATCCAGGCGTCACGTAGCAGTTCGACGTCACCTTCGCTGAGCAGTTCCGCGGCGCCGATCGCGTCGAGAGTTTCCAGCGTCGACGTATTGTGCAGCGACTCGATCCTGTCGGCATGGCGCAGCTGCAGCAGTTGCACGGTCCACTCGATGTCGGCCAGACCGCCGCGACCCAATTTGGTGTGCGTCGCCGGATCGGCTCCGCGCGGCAGCCTTTCGGAATCGACGCGCGCCTTGATGCGTCGAATCTCGCGCACCGCAGCATCGCTGACTCCGCCTTCGGGGTAGCGGGTCTTGTCGATCATGTGCAGGAACCGCAGTCCCAATTCAGGATCACCGGCCACCGGGTGCGCACGAAGTAGCGCTTGAATCTCCCACGCCTGAGCCCACTTCGCGTAGTACGCGTCGTAGGACTCGAGGGTGCGCACCATCGGTCCGTTGCGGCCTTCCGGGCGCAGTCCGGTGTCGACCTCGAGCGGCGGATCCGTACTCGGAGCCCCGAGAAGCTTACGCACCTTGTCGGCAATGCTGTTGGCCCACTTGACCGCAACGGTCTCGTCGGCGCCCTCGCGGGGTTCGCACACGAACAGCACGTCCGCATCGGAACCGTAACCGAGTTCGCCACCACCCAATCGGCCCATGCCGATGACGGAGAAACTGGCGGGAGCCTCGGTCCCGAGTTCGGTGACGCTGGCCTTGATCACAGCGGAGAGCGACGCGTTGAGCACCGCCGCCCAGACCGAGGACAGCGCCTTGCAGACGGCGGGAACATCGAGCATGCCGAGGATGTCGGCCGAAGCGATGCGTGCAAGTTCGTGTCGCCGCAGCGAACGGGCCGCGGCAACAGCACGATTCGGATCACTGTGTCGCCCGGAGGCGGTGAGGATCCCGCGAGCGACGTCCTCGGGCTTCGGCTCGACCAGGCGCGGTCCACTCGGTGAATCCGCGAACAAGCGGATCACGTCGGGAGCCTTGATGAGCAGGTCGGGTAGGTACGCGGACGACCCCAGCACGGTCATCAGACGCTCGGCGACCGCAGCCTCGTCACGGAGCAAGCGCAGGAACCACGTCTGATCGACGAGCGCATCCGAAAGCCTGCGGTAGGCGAGCAGACCGGCGTCTGGATCCGGTGTGTCCGCGAGGGATTCGAGCAGAGTCGGCAGCAGGAGCGCTTGAATACGACCCTTGCGCGAAGCGCCACTGGTCAGTGCCGTCAGATGTCCGAGTGCATGCTCGGGCGCCGTGTAACCGAGAGCGGCCAACTGCCGAACCGCGGCTTCGGGCCCCAGGACCAGCGCTTCCTTGTCCATCCGCGCCACCGATTCGAGAAGCGGGCGGTAGAACAATTTGGCGTGCAGGCGGCGAATACGATGCGAGTTCCGCTTGATCTCGGCGCGCAGGACTCCGAGGGAATCAAGGCGACCGTCGGGTCGCATGTGTGCGGCGCGGGCCAACCAGCGCAGCGCTTCCTCGTCGTCCGGCGGTGGCAGGGTGTGCGTGCGCTTGAGCTTCTGCAACTGCAGACGATGCTCGAGCAGACGCAGGAATTCGTACGACGCAGTCAGGTTGGCGGCGTCGTCGCGGCCGACGTACCCTCCCGCGGCCAATGCGGTCAACGCATCGACAGTGCTCTGCACGTGCAACGAACTGTCGGCCCGCCCGTGCACCAATTGCAGGAGCTGGACGGCAAATTCGACGTCGCGCAAGCTTCCGCGGCCGAGTTTGAGTTCACGCTCGCGCAGTTCGGGAGGAACCATTTCTTCGACGCGTCGACGCATGGCTTGAACTTCCGGGACGAAGTCCTCGCGCTCGGAGGCGATCCATACCATCGGGCTCATCGCCTCGGAGTACTGGCGACCCAGCTCCATGTCGCCCGTCATCGGACGAGCCTTGAGCAGTGCCTGGAACTCCCAGGTCTTGGCCCAACGCTTGTAGTACGTGACGTGGGATTCGAGCGAGCGAACCAGTTCTCCGCGCTTACCTTCGGGACGCAGCGCAGCATCGACCTCGAAGAATGCGGAGGTTCCGATACGCATCATCTCACCGGCAACGCGGCTTGCCGTCGCGTCCGCCGGTTCGGCGACGAACACGACGTCGACGTCGGAGACGTAGTTCAGCTCGCGCGCACCACATTTGCCCATGGCGATCACTGCGAGCCGGATCGGACAACTGCCCTCAGGGCACACCGTTGCGATGGCTACCGCGAGTGCAGCGGTCAGTGCAGCGTCAGCCAGGTCGGAGAGCTGATGCCCCACAGTCTGATACGGCACCACCGGTTCGTTCTCGACGATCGCCGCAAGATCAGCCGCGGCCAGGAGCATCAGCTGGTCCTTGTAGCTCTTACGCAGAGCAACAACAGCTTCCGGTCCGGTCACGGTGGCGCGGTAGGTCAGTGAGCCTTCGGTAGCACCCTCGTCGAGGGTGGCACCTACGGCCTCGAGCAAGGCTGCAGTCGCCTCGTCCTTGGTCGGCAGAGCCTTGCCGTCGAGCAGTTTCCAGCCGATCGGATCCGCGGCCAGGTGATCACCGAATGCCGACGACGAACCCACCAGCGCGAACAAACGGCCGCGCAGGCCCTTGTCCGTGCGCAATGCCTGATCGAGTTCGCGCCACCCGTCGCCGAGCCCGTCCTTGATCCGCACAAGGGTGCGCAGAGCTAGATCGGCATTCGCGGCACGCGAAAGCGACCACAAGAGTTCGATGCTCTCGGCGTCGACCCAACCGAGCTGACGCAACTCGTCGGCAGCGGTGGGCTCGACCAGCCCGAGTCGACCCGGTCCTGGAACTGCTGATCTCGCAGCGGGCGGTTTCACCGTCACAGACCGAGGTAGGTCTTGAGCTCGAACGGCGTCACGTGACTGCGGTATTCCTCCCACTCACGACGCTTGTTGCGCAGGAAGAAATCGAAGACGTGCTCGCCCAGTGCTTCGGCCACCAGTTCCGACTTCTCCATCTCGCGCAGAGCGCTGTCCAAGTTGCTCGGCAGTTCCTTGTAGCCCATGGCGCGACGCTCGGCGGAGGTCAACGACCACACGTCGTCTTCTGCCTCGGGCGGCAAGGTGTAGCCCTTCTCGATGCCACGCAGGCCGGCAGCAAGAAGAACCGCGAAGGTCAGGTACGGGTTGCAGGCCGAGTCTGGGCTGCGGATCTCGACGCGGCGCGACGACGCCTTGTTAGGCGTGTACATCGGGACACGGATGAGGGCCGATCGGTTGGACGGGCCCCACGACGCGGCGGTAGGAGCCTCTCCCCCGTGAACGAGCCGCTTGTACGAGTTGACCCACTGGTTCGTGACCGCACTGATCTCGTTGGCGTGCTCGAGGATGCCGGCGATGAATGCCTTGCCGGTCTCGGAGAGCTGCATCGGATCGTCAGGATTGTGGAAGGCGTTGGTATCGCCCTCGAACAGGCTCATGTGGGTGTGCATCGCGGAGCCGGCCTGATCGCTGAACGGCTTGGGCATGAAGCTCGCCCGAACGCCTTCACCGATCGCGACCTCCTTCACGACGTACCGGAACGTCATGACGTTGTCGGCCATCGAGAGTGCGTCGGCGTAGCGCAGATCGATCTCCTGCTGACCCGGCGCGGCCTCGTGGTGGCTGAACTCGACCGAGATGCCCATCGACTCGAGTGCGTCGATGGCATGGCGGCGGAAGTTCGGAGCCGAATCGTGGACGGCCTGGTCGAAGTATCCGCCCGAGTCGGCTGGGATCGGCGGAGTGCCGTCGATCGGACCGTTCTCCAGCAGGAAGAACTCGATTTCCGGGTGGACGTAGCAGCTGAAGCCCAAATCGCTGGCCTTGCTCAACTGGCGACGCAGGACGTGGCGCGGATCTGCCCATGACGGTGAACCGTCGGGCATCGTGATGTCACAGAACATGCGTGCGGAGTGCTGCGCACCGTCCTTGTGGGCCCACGGCAGGATCTGGAATGTCGAAGCGTCGGGCCGAGCGACGGTGTCGGCTTCGGAGACTCGCGAGAATCCCTCGATGGCGGAACCGTCGAAACCGATTCCCTCCTCGAAGGCACCTTCGAGTTCGGCGGGGGCGATCGCCACCGATTTGAGGTACCCGAGAACATCGGTGAACCACAAGCGGACAAACCGAATGTCGCGCTCTTCCAGGGTACGAAGCACGAATTCTTTTTGGCGATCCATGCACGCGAGACTAAGCAAGCCACGTTAAATCTGTGTTACATCAGTGGTCCCGGTTAACAGAGTGATTGGTCACCATCGAATAGGCGCAGCGTATGGCGTCGCGCCGGCTAACATGTCAGACCTTCTTCCGGAGCCTTCAGGTAAACGAAGTAGTCGACGACGGCATCGTCGACGCAGGAGTTTCCGTCCAGGACCACCGTGTGCTGGGTTCCGTCGAACGTGATGAGGGCGGCGCCCAACTGCTTCGCGAGATCCACTCCGGCCTGATACGGGGTCGCCGGATCCTGCGTCGTCGATACGACGACCAACTGCGGCAGACCGGCTTGAGCGAGCGCCTGGGGGTCGAGCGCGTGGGGGCTGCCGGTTGCCGGAACCGGCCAGAACGCGCACAGGTCGAGCGGCGCTTGACCGGTCCCGCGTCCGTCGTCGAGGAACGGCGCAGCCTCGCGGTACCGGGTATCGGATTCGCCTGCCTCGGCGCGGTCGGTAGTTGCCGGATCGTCCACGCAGCGAATGGCGTTGAACGCGTCGTTGATGTTGGAGTAGCTGCCGTCGTCCTCACGGCCCTCGTACATGTCGGCGAGATTGAGCAGCGAGTCCCCGCGTCCGTCGGCCAGACTCGACAGACCCCCACGCAACGGAGTCCACAACTGCGGCGAATACAGGGCCTGTTGGACACCTGTGATCGCATCGGAATAACTGAGTCCCCGTGGGTCGGTGGTCTCCGCCGGCTTCTCGATCAGCGGATCGACGAGTGCCTGGAAACGTGCCCGCGCCTGCGCCGGATCGTCACCCAACGGGCAGTCCGTTCGCGTGACACAGTCGGCGACAAAGGCGTCGAATGCGCCCTGGAAACCCTGACCTTGCAAGACCACTTCGTCGATCGGATCCTGCTCGGGGTCGAGCGCTCCGTCGAGGACCATCGCTCGAACATTCTGCGGAAAGGTCTCGGCGTAAGTGGATCCGAGCCGGGTGCCGTACGAGAATCCGAGGTAATTCATCTTCGGATCGCCGAGAACGCCCCGAATGACGTCCATGTCTCGCACTACCTCGTAGGTACCGACGTGGGCGAGGAACTCCGTACCCGTCCGCTCGGCACACTTGGCGGCGTAGTCCTTGCTGTCCGCCTCGGCGAGGGCGATACCTTCCGGCGTCATGTCGACGTTGACCTCTGCACGCTCCGCATCGATCTCCTCTGGCGTCAGACACCGCACCTGCGGGGTCGACGCACCGATTCCCCGCGGATCGAAGCCGATCATGTCGAAGCGTTCCTGCAATTCGGTGCCCGAACCCGACGTCGCCATCGACAGCCCGGACCCACCCGGCCCGCCCGGGTTCAGCAACAGCGAACCGATGCGGTCACCAGTTGCCTTCGAACGCGAGATCACCACCTTCGCGGTGTCGCCGCTCGGATTCGCGTAGTCGACGGGAACGCTCACCTCGGCGCAGTCGATCCCACGCCCCAGCGGCGCAGTTCCTTCTTCGACGAACTGGTCGCACGAACCCCAGTCGAGCGTCTGCTCGTAGAATTTCTCCAGGCCGGACGGCACCGCGGACGCGGCGGAACCAGCGGGTTCCACTGATTCGGGAGTGCCTTCCGAACTAGTGCAACCGACAACCAACACGAGCACTGCGGCGCTTCCGGCGAGGGCACCGGAGAGGCGAACGAACTTCGACATGCCCTCGATGGTGCCAGGAAACCGCGATAGCCAGCGGTTCGCCTCGTTTCGGCACGTACCTGATACGCGCGCGGTGATGTGACCCATTGCACCCCGTCAACTATTCGTGTCGGCGACGTCCGGTGGCAGACTGAACACGTCATCACCCACACCCGGGGACCCGAAGGCGATCAACGCTCAGGGCCTCGAGGCCAGAAAGGGACAACGATGTCCGAAACACCTCTCTACGGTTCTGCAACTTCTGTACCCACTGCAAGCGCGACCGATGCACCCAAGCGCAAGACGCGCATTCACCACCTCGCCGAGATGAAGCAGAACGGTGAACGCTGGTCGATGCTCACCGCCTACGACTACTCAACGGCACGCATCTTCGAAGACGCAGGCATCCCGGTTCTGCTCGTCGGCGACTCGGCCGCCAACGTCGTCTACGGCTACGACACCACCGTGCCGATCACCGTCGACGAACTGCTCCCGCTCGTACGCGGCGTCGTTCGCGGCGCCCCGCACGCACTCGTCGTCGCCGATCTCCCGTTCGGCACGTACGAAGGTTCTGCCGAGCAAGCCCTGGCGACTGCGACGCGATTCATGAAGGAAGGCCTCGCACACGCCGTCAAGCTCGAGGGCGGCGAACGGATGACCAAGCAGATCGCGGCTATCACCTCAGCCGGCATCCCCGTCATGGCTCACGTCGGATTCACCCCGCAGAGTGTGAACTCGCTCGGCGGTTTCCGTGTCCAGGGACGCGGCGACACGGCCGAGCAGCTTGTGGCGGACGCCATTGCAGTCCAGGAAGCTGGGGCGTTCTCCGTCGTCATGGAAATGGTCCCGGCCGAGATCGCGGGCCAGGTCAGCCGCAAACTCACCATCCCCACCGTCGGCATCGGGGCTGGTTCCGAATGCGACGCTCAGGTACTCGTCTGGCAGGACATGGCGGGTTACACGAGCGGTAAGACGGCTAAGTTCGTCAAGCGTTTCGGTAACGTCGGTGACGAACTGCGTTCCGCAGCCGCAGCCTATGCGTCAGAAGTTCGCACAGGCGCATTCCCGGCCGCAGAACACAGTTTCTGATCCGAGACCGGCGAACGCCGCCTGTCTCTCAACCAGCCAGGGGTGCGTTCAATGATCGGTAACCGTCGAAGTTCTACTGCCGCAGCTGTAGTCGGCGCGGCAGCTCTCGTCACGGTGCTGAGCGGATGCGCGGGAGGGTCCACCAACTCTCCCGCGCCCAGCAGCACGACGCCCGCGAGTTCCACCACGACGGCGCCGGCAACAACGTCCGCGTCCGGCACTACCTTCAGCGACGCTCAGGTCCAGCAATTGTGCTCGGATATGGAAGGGCAGCTGCAGAACTGGCGTACCGTCACCCCGACGCTCGGGAAGGGCGGACTGAACACGATCGTCATCACGTGGGCGACGCAGAACGGCATCAACCTGCTCGATCTCGCCCAGAACCGCGAAAGCATCGACGCAGCAACCTCGACCGCGTGCCCCGACGTCCGGGGCGGCGCGATTTCCGCACTCGAGATCCCCGATCTCGCCTCCGGCCTGGTGGGCTTCTGATGACCGAAACATCAGCACAGCAATCTGCTCTTCGCAGCCTCTATCCCCCGATCGAGCCTTTCGTCACCGGCTTCCTCGACGTCGGTGACGGCCAGAGCATGTACTGGGAAGTCAGCGGAAATCCTGACGGCAAGCCGGTGGTATTCCTACACGGCGGCCCCGGTGGCGGTGCACAACCGGCGGTGCGGCAATTCTTCGATCCGGCCGCCTACCGCATCGTTCTGCTCGACCAGCGCGGCTGCGGTCGATCCACCCCGCACGTAGCCGACGGCGCCGATCTGTCGGTGAACACGACGGGCAAACTCCTGGCCGACATCGAAGCGCTGCGCGAACATCTTTCGATCGGCAAATGGATGGTCTTTGGCGGATCCTGGGGTTCCACACTGTCCATCGCCTACGCCGAGGCGTTTCCCACGCGAGTCACCGAACTGGTTCTGCGCGGGATCTTCCTCCTGCGTCGCAGCGAGATCGACTGGTATTACAACGGCGGCGCGGGAAACATCTTCCCGGAGCGCTGGGACAAATTCCTCGAACCCGTGCCCGAGGCGCAGCGCGGCGAAGACCTCGTCGCGGTCTATCACCAACTGCTCCATTCCGAAGACCACGACGTCGCGGCCCGGGCAGCCATCGCCTGGTCGGCCTGGGAAGGATCGACAAGCTACCTGTACCCACAGGCCGACAAGATCGAACAGAACTCCGAGACCAGGTTCGCCTTGGCCTTCGCCCGCATCGAGAACCACTACTTCGTCAACGGCGGGTTCTTCGACGAGAACCAACTCCTACGCAAAAGCTCCGCACTACAGGGCATTCCGGGGACGATCGTCCAGGGCCGCTACGACGTCGTCTGCCCGGCCACCAGCGCCTGGGCGCTGCACAAGGCATGGCCCGAATCCAAGCTCGTGATCGTCGACGACGCCGGACACTCCGCCATGGAGCCCGGCATCGTGCATCACCTGGTTGAAGCCACCGATTCTTACCGGTAGCTCCCTACGCCGGGAACGTGAATTCCACCGTCCGTTTGACGGTGTCGACGGCGGTGAGCCGCACCTTTGCACGCTCACCGTCGTCGGGCGTTCCGACGCATTTCGCGATCACCGCGACCGACGGGACAAATACTTCCGCCGACCGCTTTCCGTCCTTGGCGCGCATCACTACCGCGTCGAAAACCTCGCCGACCCGGCCGTCGAGCAAGGTGGACTCGGTCAGATCGATGCACGCGCGGTCGACCTTGTTAGCCAGTGAATCGGATCCACTCATGATGTCGGGCAACTCGGGAAGGGCGTTGCGCACCCATTCCGGTACCGGTGTACCAGCTGTAATCGCCAGACACACCTCGGTGCTGAAACGATCGGACAAGCGGCGCAGCGGAGCCGTCACGTGAGCGTAGGGCGCTCCGATCCCCGCATGCACCGTCAACTCCGGCAGTCGGCCGTCGAAGGCCGCGTAGTCTGCGCCGCGTAGCAACGACGGCGCAACCGACATAAGGGCCATCGTCGACGGCTCGCTGGAATCGAGGCCGGCAAGAATCTGCCCGACGTTTTGCCCCTCCGGCCACATGATACCCAGCGCCACTGCAGTTCTCCGCAGGGTCTGCACGGCAGACGTCTCGGCCGGAGGAAGGGTGCGAAGCAACCCGATACCTGCGTCGATCATCATGCGTCCGGCACACATCCCCGTGAGCAGCGAGACTTCTGCGTTCCAGTCGTCAGCTTCGGTGCGTGGCTCCAACTCGATCCGCCAGCGGCCCGAAGACTCGTCCTCGGGCTGCTCCCGAACCACTGACTGCTCGGGCAATTTCAGCTCGATGGCTCCCCTGGCAATCGCGGAGGCACTACGGAGACGGCCGAACTCCGGCAATGCCGTGATCGACGGATGCAAGGTTCCCGCGCCGGCGTCACGTTGCACGGTCGAATAGTCCAGACGTGCCACCGACTTCACCAACGCGCGTCTCACCTGCCACGACGTCGGCTCGGCCTGTGGGTCGAGTTCGATACGCCACAGCGCGGCGGGGCGAACCACGTCCGGCAGCAGACTCGCCGAACCCTCGGACAACGCACGAGGATGCAGCGGAACGGAACCGTCCGGGAGATAGAAAGTTTGGCCCCGCTTGCGTGTTTCGATGTCGAGAGCGCCGCCCGGCGTCACTACCGCCGCGACATCCGCGATCGCGTAGTGCACCACAAAACCCGTCGAAGTCTTCTCGATGTGCACTGCCTGGTCGAGATCCATCGATCCGGGCGGGTCGATGGTCACGAAGGCAATTGCCGTTTCGTCGACACGCCCGTCACCGACACGATCTACGGCATTCTCGGCTTCGGCTTGCGCCGGGGCCGAGAATGCTCCTGGCAGGTCGAACTCCGCCCGAACCACTCCGAAGTCGATTCCCTGCACCATCATTCGACTTGCGGGCACGCGTCCTCCATGATCGGTTCGGGCCGGTGTAGCAGCTGTACCGGTCCCAGTGGTTCCAAGTCCCAGTGGTCCCAAGTCCCAGTGGTTCCAAGTCTCAGTTGTTCCAGTCTTCGTCTGCCCGATCGGC
Organism: Rhodococcus sp. IEGM 1409; assembly: GCF_030056735.1. Taxonomy (GTDB): domain Bacteria; phylum Actinomycetota; class Actinomycetes; order Mycobacteriales; family Mycobacteriaceae; genus Rhodococcus_F. The sequence goes on along the minus strand of NZ_JASHKN010000003.1, from coordinate 325,195 downwards.
CGCCTTGTTGCGTTCGGCAGCGATCTTCAATGCGTGCTCGGCAGAGTCCCGATCAGGGTACGGCCCCATCCTCGTCAGCGAGGACGCACCCTTTCCCTGCGTGACGGACCCGTCGGACACGTCGAAGTACCAGAGTCGATCTTCATCAGTCATATCCACAGTGTGACATCAGAGTGAGATAGAAGCTTGTAGATCGCTGTGAGACTGATATTCTTTCTACTTGGCCTGGCAGGTGAGAACCGGACATTCGAACGGTGAGTTCTGCTTGAATGCCCAACACAAGCTACGAACAGAAAATGGAGTGCGCATGTCCGCAATTCTTTACGATTACCTCCTCCCGCTCATGGGCCATGACGCGGCAACGTACTGGGCTACGCTGCTGGTCATCAAGCCTGTCTGACAGCTTTCGAACAAAAGAAGACCCCCACCGATCCGGTGGGGGTCTTCTTTTTCTCACTGTGCAGATCGCGGGCGGACGAGTCGGCGTGTAAGCCGGATCCTGTCCTGCGGCACCGAAGTGCCGAGTGGCGACCATCCATCTGGGCACACCGTCGCCGGGTGCCTCGAGCGGTTCACCCGCAGGCTCGGGCGAGCAGCCCTCGAACACCTGCGCAGCCGCACCGCGAGCGATGCGACCTTCAACCTTGCTCCGGGCGGGGTTTACCTAGCCACCCCGGTCACCCGAGGTGCTGGTGCGCTCTTACCGCACCGTTTCACCCTTACCTGCCTCGAAAGGCAGGCGGTCTGTTTTCTGTGGCACTGTCCCGCGAGTTGCCTCGGGTTGCCGTTAACAACCGCCCTGCTCTGTGGAGTCCGGACTTTCCTCGGCCCCAGGCCTGTGCGCGGTACGCGCTGGTTCCAGAAGCCGCGGCCGCCCGGCCAACTCGTCCGCCCCCGTATGCTACCGGGCGCCTGTCGGTGGCCGGCACTATGGTCACCTTATGACTCGGTACGTGGCCCTGCTTCGCGGTATCAACGTGGGCGGCATCAACATCAAGATGGTGGACCTGTCGAGAGTCTTCGCTGACCTCGGGTTCGAAGGCGTGAAAACCGTCCTGGCCTCCGGCAACGTTCTGTTCGACAGTCCGAGCACCGACATACCTTCGTTGAAGAAGCAGATCGAATCCGCCCTGGCCCGTGAGTTCGGCTACGAGGCTTGGGTATTCGTCCTCGACATTCCGGCGCTGCAGGCGATCGTGGACAACTATCCGTTCGACCGCGAACGCGAAGGTTGGCATGCTTATGCGATGGTTGCCTCCGAGCCTGCAGTGCTCGAGGAATTGAGCGCTGCGGCAGCGCAACTCGATGCCTCGGTCGAACGAGTCGCGGCCGGCGACGGGGTCCTGTATTGGGAGGTCGAGAAGGGCCAGACTGTCAAGAGCGCGTTCGGCAAGAACACCGGAAAACCGAAGTTCAAGGTGTTCACGACAACCCGAAACCTGAACACGCTCTACAAACTGCTCAAATGACGGTCGCCCCGACGCGGAGCACAAACGCGTGACTCTTCTTCCTATCCTGCTCGTCGCCGCCGTCCTCGTCTTTGCGATAGTGCGTCCACGCGGACTTCCCGAAATCACCGTTGCCGGGCCGGCGGCCGTGATCGTGCTCCTGACCGGTGTCGTCACTCTCGAAGAAGCCCGCGAAGAACTGACGAGCATGGCGCCTACCGTCGTGTTTCTGGTTGCCGTGCTGGTTCTCGCTCATGCCGCGGACGCTCTCGGCGTCTTCCGCTGGGTCAGCCAGATCCTGCAGCAACGATCCCTCGCCGATCCGCATCGGCTGCTGATCTATGTGTTCGGCGCCGCTGCCCTGACCACGGCGGTCCTGAGCCTCGACGCCACCGTCGTGCTGCTGACACCCGCGGTGATCGCGGCCGCACGATCCATCGGAGCAAGTCCCCGGCCGCATTCCTATGCCAGTGCGCACCTGTCGAATTCGGCGTCGACCCTGCTGCCGGTGTCCAACCTGACCAACCTCATCGCTTTTGCTGCAACAGGTTTGACGTTCTTGCACTTCACCGCGTTGATGGCGTTGCCGTGGGTCGTGACGATCGCTGTCGAATATCTGATCTTCCGACTGTTCTTCCGATCCGAACTCGTCCGCTCGGAAAACACAGAGCCAGCGGCACGTAAGAGTTCCTCGCCCGCGCCGATTCTGCCGCTGACGGTGATCGCTATGACGCTTCTCGGTTTCGCGGTTTCGGGTTTCTTCGGGATCGAACCCGCCTGGATCGCTGTGGTGGGTGCAAGTGTTCTGGGAGCGATCGCTCTGGCACGGCACCGTACGACCGCCGCCAAGATGATCTACGCTGCCGACCTCTGGTTCTGCGCGTTTGTCCTCGTTCTCGGAATCGTCGTCGCCGGAGTCGCGAACGGGCCCGTGGGCGAATGGATTGCGCAGATCCTGCCAGGCGACACCAGCTACGGCTCACTACTTTTTGTCGCCACAGTTGCCGCGGTCGCATCCAACCTCGTCAACAACCTGCCGGCAACGCTGCTGATGATCGCGGCGCTCGGGACGACCGCACCTCCGGGCCTGGTGCTGGCGATGTTGATCGGCGTCAACCTCGGCCCCAACCTCACCTACGTCGGTTCTCTCGCGACGATGCTCTGGCGACGAGTTGCCACCAGCGCGGGTGCACAGCCCACGCTGGCGACATTCACGCTCCTCGGGGTCATCACGACGCCGCTGACGCTGCTCGCTGCGGTGAGTGCCCTGTGGTTGGTGATCTGATCAGCGGCTGATCAGCCGTAGGGGCTCCTTCAGCGAAGATGTGACGTGTCGTTGACCAACCGCACCGATGCTCCCCCGTCGGGATAGAACTCGGTGATACTCAGCGACGCCAGATCCAGATGCAACCGGTACAGCAACGACGGCCCGGCATCGAGAGCCAACTGCACCAAAGTCTTGATCGGGGTGACGTGAGAGACGACCAACAGCGTTGCGCCGCCGTAGGTTGAGATCAGGTCGTCGCGCGCGGCGACGACTCGTTCTCGAACCTCGTCGAAGCTCTCGCCGCCGGGGGGACGCACCGAAGTGTCCGAGAGCCATTCACGATGCAGCTCCGGGTCACGCTCGGCTGCCTCGCGGAACGTGAGTCCGTCCCAGTCGCCGAAATCGGTTTCGATCAATCCCTTGTGCTCGACGACGGGTAGGCCAAGCACGCGGGCCGATGTCTCTGCCGTCTCGCGGGTTCTGCCGAGAGGTGAGCAGACAATGGCGTCGATACCGCCGCGGTTTCCGAAGCGTCCGGCAGCGCCGGCGGCCTGCGCTCGGCCCAGTTCCGTGAGCTCCGGATTGCCGCGACCGGAGTAGCGACGATCGACCGACATCGCTGTCTGGCCGTGACGAAGCAACAACAATCGTGTGGGCTTGCCGGTAGTAGCGATCCATCCCGGCGAGCCGGCGATCTGCGGCTCCGACGTCTCCTCGGACGGGGCGGCCGGTGCAACAGGTGCGGCGGGTGCAGAAGGTGCGACTGGCGCGGATTCGATACCGGCAGCAGCGTCCATCGCCTCATTGGCGAGACGGTCGGCATGAGAATTCTCGCCGCGCGGAATCCACGCGTAGGTCACTCGCGAGAACTGCGTGGCCAACTCGGCCGCGCGTCGCTGCAGCGGAATCATGTCCGGGTGCTTGACCTTCCAGCGCCCGGACATCTGCTCGACGACCAACTTGGAGTCCATGCGGACGTCGACCGTCGACGCACCGAGTTCACCGGCAGCGGTCAACCCTGCGATCAGTCCGCGGTACTCGGCGACGTTGTTGGTCGCAATACCAATGCTCTCCTTGCGTTCGGCCAACACCGAGCGAGAGGCGTCGAACACCACGGCTCCGTAGCCCGCCGGACCGGGATTACCCCGCGATCCACCGTCGGCCTCGACGATGACCTGCGAGAGACTCACAGACCGGACTCCTTGGTACGCACCATGATTGCACTGCACTCAGGGCAACGAACGACGACGTCGGCCGGCGTCGCGGCGATTCGGGAGATCTCACCGCGGTCGATCTCGATCCGGCAAGCGCCACATCGGCGGGCCTGCAGAAGCGCTGCGCCCGGTCCGCCCAGGCTGCGCTGCTTCTCGTACACCGCAAGGAAATCGGCGGGGAATTCGCCGACGAGTCGTTCACGATCGGCGGCGCAACGCTCCTGTGCCTTGTCCAGATCAGCGACGGCATCGTCGCGGCGGCGCTTGGCGTCGATCAGTTCTTCTTCGGCCTGGGACAGCTGGGCACCGGCGTGGTCGTGATCGGCCTGCAACGCCTCACGCTGCTCCATCACTTCGAGCAACTCGTCTTCGAGGAGTCCTTGGCGCCGAACCAGGCTGCCGAGTTCGTGTTCGAGTTCGGTGAGCTGCTTCGCCCCGACCGACCCGCTCTGCAAAAGTGTGCGGTCACGATCCTCGCGCTGACGAACAGCGTCGACCTCGCCCTCGAGCTTGCGGATGTCGCGATCGATGTCGTCGATCTGGATTTCGACGGCTACGGACGCATCCTTACGGCTGATTCGCTCGGCCTCGAGACGTTCGACTTCCTGCTGCTCGGGAAGCGCTCCGCGTCGGTGGGTGATCCGAGTGAGCTCAGCATCCACCCCGGCGAGGTCGAGAAGCTTGGATTGCACCTGTGGTTCGACGTTCACGCTGTATAACTCCTGCTGTAAGTCCGATGTCGGCAGTGCTCGCGAAGGACGGCTCTCGAAGAACTGCTCTTGAATTGTTCGTGCAACCGTACCTTGCACAGCCCTGCACTAATGCGCACTCAAACACCACGGATCGGTGCGAATTGTCGAAACCCGGCTTTCCCACCCCGGATTGTCGGCAAACGCGGCGTCGAGCACAGATTTCGCCTGCGCACACCACGGGTATTCGCTCGCCCAGTGTGCGACGTCGACCAGTGCCGGGCCACCGGCGCGAAGATGCTCGTCCGCGGGATGATGCCGCAGGTCCGCAGTGACGTAGACGTCGGCGCCCAGTGCCGCCACCACGTCCAGATACGAGTCGCCGGAGCCGCCGCAGACCGCCACCCTTTGAACGGTCGCGTCTGGATCTCCAGCAGCGCGAACGCCCCATTCGGTCGAGGGCAGTGAGCGCGCCACTCGCGCAGTGAACTCCCGCAAGGTTTCGGGGTGCTCGAGCTCACCTACCCGACCCAGACCGAGCGAGCTGGGGAACGCAGCGAGTTCGAAGACGTCGAAGGCCGGTTCCTCGTACGGGTGGGCGCCGCGCAATGCGTCGAGCACCGCGCTTCGCTTTCCGCGCGGGGCAATCACTTCCACACGGGCCTCGCGAACCTGCTCCACAGCGCCGACGATCCCGATCGTCGGATTCGCACCGTCGGCCGGAAGGAACTGACCCGTACCCGTGACGGTCCAGCTGCACTGGCTGTAGTCACCGATCCGTCCCGCCCCGGACTCGAAAAGTGCGTCCTGCACGACCGACGCATTCTCCACCGGAACCATGACGACCCACTTGTCGAGCGGCTGCGTCGGCTTGGGTTCGATCGGGCGCAGCACTGTCAGTCCCAGAGCCTGCGCCAGAGCGTCGGATACTCCGGGGTCGGCGGAGTCCGCATTGGTGTGCGCCGAGAACAGTGCACACCCTGCCTTGATGAGCTTGTGGACCAACGCGCCCTTGGGGGTGTGAGCACCGACGGTGTCCACCCCACGCAACAGCAATGGATGGTGAACAACCAGAAGGTCGGCCCCGGAGGCGATGGCGTCGTCGACGACGGCCTCGGTCGGATCCACCGCGAAAACCACTCTCGTCACGGCGTCGGCCGGGTCGCCGCAGACCAGGCCGACCGAATCCCACGATTCCGCCAGGGCAGGCGGATAGGCGGATTCCAGCACGGCTATGACGTCCGCAAGAGTTGGGCCGCTCACAAGATCTCCTCCATCGCTTCGATCAGAACCGAGACCTGCTCGGCTGGACGGACCGCCACACGTAACTGATCCGGCCCGAGTCCTGGGAAGGTGTCGCACCGGCGGACGGCGATACCGCGGGCACGCAGATGCTCTCGCATCGCGGCGCCGTCGCGGAGGTCGATGAGCACGAACGGCCCCGCAGCGGGTTCGTGCACGGTAATCCCGATCTCGCTCAGCCGCCGGGACATATCTTGGCGGTCTGCGGCAATCGCTTCGGCTTTGATCCTCGACTGCTCGACCGCGAACGGTTCGCAACACGCCGTGATGGCCTCGATCTGCAGACTGCCCAGTGGCCAATGCGCTCGGCCGTGAGCCAATCGAGCCAGAAGATCCGGCGAGCCGATCGCGTACCCGCAGCGCAATCCGGCGAGCGCCCACGTCTTGGTCAGGCTGCGAAGCACCAGTACATCCGCTGACTCGACACCCGCGACGTTCTCCGTTTCGCCGGGGACCGCATCGCCGAAGGCTTCGTCCACCACCAGGATCCGGCCCGGCCGACGCAGTGCCAACACATCGGCCTTGGGGTGAAGCACGGACGTCGGATTGGTCGGATTACCCAGAACGACAAGGTCCGCGGATTCCGGTACCTGCGCAGCCCGAAGCTCGAAAGGCGGCTCCAGAATCACCTGCGTCACCGGTACACCGGCCTCTCGCAGCGCCAGTTCCGGCTCGGTGAAGGACGGATGGATCAGTGCTGCCGAGCGAGAGTCCAGGCGCGGCAACATCGCAAAACCCTCGGCACCGCCAGAGAGCAGCAAGACCTCTTCGGGTCGACGCCCGTGCCGCCGCGCGACGGTCTCGCGGGCGTTCAATTCCGCTGCGGCCGACGGATACGAACCGAGCGTCGACAGCCGCGTTGCCAGCCGATCCCGCAGCCACCGCGGTGGGCCGGCGCCTTGAACGTTGACGGCAAAATCGAGCAACCCGGGTTCGGCTTCGACATCTCCGTGATGTCGCAAGCTCTCCAGGTCAACCGTTCCGGTACTCACCCGGCCAGCCTACGGTCGAGCACTGTGTGCGGACATCGCCCCTGCCGTCCGGGACAATGAGAGCCGTGACGACACCACCGCTCGACTGTTTTCCCGTAGTTCTGTTCGATCTGGACGGAACCATCACCGATTCCGCGCCCGGCATTCACGGCGGCTTCCGACATGCATTGGCCACCGTCGGCCAACCGGAACCGACGGAGGCGATGCTGGCATCGGTCATCGGCCCGCCGATGGTCGACACCTTCAGATCACTCGGCATGACCCCGGCCGACGTCGACCGGGCGATTGCTGCGTACATCGAGCGATACGACGCGACCGGGTGGCAGGAGAACTCGGTGTACGAGGGTATGGACGTCGTCCTGGGCAAGGCTCGTGCGAACGGGACCCGACTGGCCGTCGCCACCTCGAAGTCGGAGCGGTTCGCCATTCGCATCCTCGAGCATTTCGGCCTGGCCGAGCACTTCGAGTTCATCGGCGGGGCGAGCGACGACGGAACCCGCCGGGCTAAACCGGATGTGATCGCGCACTCGCTGACCTCCCTCGGGATCACTCCCGTCCTCGCCGCCGACGGCGGAACCCCTGACGTGCTCATGGTCGGCGATCGTGATCACGACGTGCTCGGCGCCGCGAAGTACGGCATTCCCACCGTCGTCGTCGAATGGGGCTACGGTTCCGCCGACGAAGCGCAACAAGCACTTCGCTCCGTATCGTCGGCATCCGAACTGGGAGGACTACTCGATGGCCGCGTCTGAACCGCTCCATGTGACTTTTGTGTGCACCGGCAATATCTGCCGGTCACCGATGGCCGAGAAGATCTTGCTCGCGCATCTAGGCCGCGAAGGCCTCGCCGACAGGGTGCGCGTGAGCAGCGCCGGCACCGAGGGGTTTCACACCGGTAGCGAAGCCGACGAGCGGACCAACCTCGTGCTCCGAGCGGCCGGATATCCGACGGGCCACAGCGCCGCGCAGGTCAATGCAGATCATCTGGCGGCCGATCTGGTCGTCGCCCTCGACACCGGCCATGAACGTGAGCTTGCTCATCTCGGCGTGCCCACCGAGCGGCGGCGGCTACTGCGATCGTTCGACCCCGAGGCGGACGGAGAATCTGTCCCAGACCCGTACTACGGGGATCAGGAGGACTTCGAACTGGTTCGAGACCAGATCGAAGCGGCTATTCCCGACATACTCGACTGGATCCGTGCGCGGGCCTGAACCAGTAGCAAAATTCACTCCCGTTCGGGCAACGGATACCGTGGACGTGTGCGAAGACTGAAATTCCTGTTGCGGCCCGGTTGGTTGGTACTGGCAGCTGTGGTCGGGCTCTTCGCCTACCTGTGCTTCACCGTGCTCGCTCCGTGGCAGCTCGGCAAGAACACGAAGACCGAGCACCGCAATGATCTGATCTCGAACTCGATCAACGCGGAGACCGTGCCGATCGGTGATGTCGTGTCCGATTCGACGGTCGCACCGGACGACGAATGGCGAAACATCACCGCAGCAGGTACCTATCTGCCGGACGCCGACATCCTCGTCCGACTGCAGTCCGTCGAGGGCGCGCCGTCGTACGAGATCCTGACGCCTTTCCGCCTGGACGACGGTCGCGCGATCCTCGTCAATCGCGGATATGTTCGGCCGATCAACGGCGCCGAGGCACCGCCCATCGCTGCGCCGCCGACCGATCCGGTGACGCTCAACGGCCGCGTGCGCCTGTCGGAAGGCACTGCGCCCGGCAGAGTTCCGATGTTCGAGGACGGCGCGAAGCAGGTCTACTCCATCGACGCACGCCCCATCGGCGAGTTCATAGGAACGGACCTGATCAACGCGTACATCCAGCTCGAACCCGACCAGCCTGGCGGTCTCGGCACGATTCCGCTCCCCCAACTCGACGCGGGTCCCTACCTCTCGTACGGGTTCCAATGGTTGGCTTTCGGCATCATGGCACCACTCGGACTGGCCTACTTCATTCGTGCGGAATGGCGCGAACGTCGCAAAGAAAAGGCAGCTCAAGCAGCTGTGGAGGGCTTTGCAGTCGACGACGCCGCTACCGAGAAGACCCCGGATGCGGCCGCGTCCGCGCCTGCCGCGCCCCCCGCTGAACCGGCTCGTACCTTCAGCCGCCGTAAGAAGCCGGAACCGGAGTCAGTGCCGCTGACGGCGCAAGAAGCCAAACTTGCCGATCGATACGGCAATACCCGCTGAAATACCCGCAGCCACCACTGCTGCACTGATCTGCACCGCCGACGAAAGCCTCGACGCGCGGCGCAGATCGTTCGGCGCCGGCGCAGGCCCACCGCCGAGGACGGGCCGCATCTCCACACCGTGCGCGTACTCGGTCCGGCCTCCCAACGAAATGCCCAATGCCCCTGCCGCCGACGCTTCCGCGACGCCCGCATTGGGGCTTGGATGAGCCGCTGCGTCGCGTTTCCACGCTGTCAGCGATTCCTGAACCGAGCCGCCCACCACTGGTGCACACGCAGCCGTCAGCGCACCCGTCAGCCGAGCGGGGACGATGTTGACCAGGTCGTCGAACCTCGCTGCTGCCCACCCGAATCTGAGGTACTTCTCCGAGCGGTAGCCGATCATCGCGTCGAGGGTGTTGGCAGCGCGGTAGACGAACAGACCTGGCACGCCCGCAATTGCACCCCAGAACACTGCGCCGACGCTGGCGTCGGAGGTGTTCTCGGCAACCGACTCCAACGCTGCACGTGTGAGGCCCTCTTCGCCCAACACCGAGGGATCACGTCCACACAGTGAATGGAGAAGCTCACGCGCTTCCGTCAGGTCGCCATCGATGCGTGAGGCCTCCAACCGCGCGGCCATGTCGTTGCCGGTGCGTGCAAGCGACGTCCCGCCGAGCACGGCCCAGGTGGCTACCGCCGTCGTACCCGTCACGGCCACCCAACCTGCCCGGCGCGACGCTATTTCGGCTGCGAGGCCGAGTCCCGCGGTGCCGGCCACGAGCACGGCAACATGTAGCGCTCCGGCCATCCGCGAGTCTCGGTAGGAAATCTTCTCCAGCGCGTTAGCTGCGGTTCCGAAGCCGGCAACCGGATGGAACCGCCCCGGATCGGCGAACACCCGATCCGCAGCGAAGCCGAGGAGAAGGCCGGCGGCTCGCGCACTGAATCGAGATTGGGACGAACGAACCGAAATTTGCACGAGCGTAGTTGTAGCAGCGACGCTCGTTCAGTGGCGAATACAGGGGCGAATACAGGGGCGAATACAGGGGCGAACTGGCCCACCCTTCGCCCGAGCCGATCTCTACCCGTCCCAGTCGATCGTCAGATAGATCAAGCGGTACATTCGGTTGATCTCCCAGACACGGGCAACCCCAGTCGCCGGTGCGTCGCCTTGGGAGCAAACCCGGATCGTCTGCCCCGGGAACAACGCAACACTCGAACTGGGCATCTCTGCGATATGTATGTGCGGACGAGTGGGATGCACACGCTTCGGGTCGACGGCTACTTCGACAACAGAACTGGACATGCGTCCATAATGACGTATCGCGGGACATTTCTTGTCGAAAATAAAAAACCCCGACCTGCATCGAAATGCAGATCGAGGTTTGAATTCTTCGGTGGGCGCGGAGGGTTTCGAACCCCCGACCGCTGGTGTGTAAAACCAGAGCTCTACCACTGAGCTACACGCCCGAACTCCCGGTGAGACCCTCACCGGGAGTGCTCTAAGACTCTAGCGCGGCAAGCGCGTTTGCCCAAAGTCCGTGGTCACGGGCTTCTCCGGGGCCGTTCATCTCGGCAAAGCGAATGATTCCGTCTTTGTCGATGACAAAAGTGCCGCGATTCGCGAAGCCCAACTTGTCGTTGAACACTCCGTACCTCTGAGCGACTTCACCGTGCGGCCAGAAGTCCGACAGCAAGGGAAAGGTGTAGCCCTGCTCCGCCGACCAGATCTTGTGGGTCGGCGAAGCACCGACAGAAATCGCAAGAATGGCAGTCTCGTCGTTCTCGAACTTCGGAAGCTCGTCACGGACCTTGCAGAGTTCACCCTGACAAGTTCCGGTGAAGGCCAACGGATAGAAGACCAACAGAACATTCTTCTTACCACGGAAATCTGCGAGCGAAACTTCCTGGTTGTTCTGGTCCTTCAAAGTGAAATCCGGTGCCTGGGCACCAACATCGAGGGGCATGTGCGATTCCTTGGGAAAGTACGGAAAAGGACCGGGTCAGCGCTTGTTGGCCGGACGAGCCTTCGGCTGAACCAATCGACTTCCCGACCAGTCACCGAGGTTGGCTGCCGATGTCTGGGTCAGGCCGGCAGTCGGCGCCGATTCGGCGATCTCGCTGGGCTCGACGTGACCGTCGAAACCGGTCTTCGGGGTGAGGACCCACACAAAGCCTTCGTCGGCGAGCGGCCCGATGGCATCCATCAGAGCATCCACCAGGTCACCGTCCTCGTCGCGCCACCACAGCAGCACGACGTCGATGACCTCGTCGGATTCCTCGTCGAGCATTTCCCCGCCGATGGTTTCCTCAACCGCGGCACGAATGCCGTCGTCGGTATCCTCATCCCAGCCCAGTTCCTGCACCACCATGTCAGTGGTAATCCCGAGTTTCTGAGCGTAGTTCTGGGCATCCGCCGCGGCGACCACGGTGGGGTCCTCCTTTTGTTGATGGTGTGTGGCGACCCCGCACACCTACCGTTTGACGATCAATTAGGGAAAGCGAACATGGTCTGAGGCGTTAGCGCAAGCCGACCACGCCGAAAACTTTCGCCAAAGATCGTCTTCTGACACACGCCGAACCATACGCCTGCGGATTACCGCAGGTCACAGGGATCCACATTCTTCGAAGATCGAATTGCGAATCGAATTGCTCGCATCGCTGATCGAATTGATTTCATCCGCTGAATGATCACTCTCGATCACGGCAGCAGACGAACGTAGGTTCGCGGCCAATTCGTCGAACAGTCCGGAAAGTTCCGCTGGAAGTTCACTCGAGACCGCGTCGAACCACGAGGCCGTGTCCCGTGCAGACGACGCAGCAGTGCTTGCTTCGGCCCTCAGGTCCGTCGCGCCTTGATTTCCGGCGTCGACGTAAGCGTTGAACGCGACCACGTCGTTTTTCGATCGAGAGACCGCTTCCTCACAGATCGTGAACGCCGCTTCGGCAGCATCTGCTGCTGCTTTCGACGAAGACGCCGCGGCCACCGAAATGCTCACCTCGGATTGATATGCAGCGGCTTGCGATTCGTTCGGAACTGCCGATCCGGTGACCGCCGCGGAGCACCCCACGATCACCGACAGCCCCACTGCGATCGATCCGATCGAGACCCACGCCCCGACCCTGCCGTAATTGATTTCTTTGATTATTTTTCCCCACCCCTTCATACGTTCCGATCCGTCCCCCAAGCCTGTGACTACGGGGAACCATCGCGCCCCTGCGTCACGCCGAAAAACGCTACCCGAGAGTAACCAGAGGCGAGGTGTGCCGGACCGACCGGGATGGTGAAAGATGAGGTACGCGCCATATTCACGATGGAAGTGCGTCGGACCTAACAAGGCCTCGATCACCTATGTAAGGACGCCCCACCACGCGTCCCCAAACCAATGAGGAGCACACGTTGTCTGACCTGATCCAGGGTCCCGCGTCCGGGCAGAAGGCCGATTCCGGCGCCGCCGGCGAGTCGGGTCCGCCCGCATCGAATACGCCGGGGGGAACCGACGGTCGCGTTCGCGTCATTCGCGAGGGTGTTGCGTCGTACCTGCCGGACATCGATCCGGACGAGACCACCGAATGGCTCGAATCATTCGACGGACTTCTGGATCGATCGGGACCCACGCGTGCCCGCTACCTCATGCTCCGCATGCTCGAACGCGCCGGTGAGAAGCACGTCGCACTCCCCGCGCTCACCTCGACCGACTACGTCAACACGATCCCGACCGAAAACGAGCCGTGGTTCCCCGGCGACGAAGAGGTCGAGCGCCGCTATCGCGCCTGGATCCGTTGGAACGCCGCGATCATGGTCCACCGCGCTCAGCGACCGGGCGTCGGCGTCGGCGGCCACATCTCGACCTACGCGTCTTCCGCAGCCTTGTACGAGGTGGGCTTCAACCACTTCTTCCGCGGCAAGGATCACCCGGGCGGCGGCGACCACATCTTCATCCAAGGTCACGCCTCCCCCGGTATCTACGCGCGCGCCTTCCTCGAGGGCCGCATCCCCGCGGAACAGCTCGACGGATTCCGCCAGGAGAAGTCGCACGCCGACTTCGGTGGCGCACTGCCGTCCTACCCTCACCCACGACTGCTCCCCGACTTCTGGGAGTTCCCGACGGTCTCGATGGGCCTCGGCCCGATGAACGCCATCTACCAGGCCCGGTTCAACCACTACCTCAACGACCGAGGCATCAAGGACACCACCGATCAGCATGTGTGGGCGTTCCTCGGTGACGGCGAAATGGACGAGCCGGAATCACGCGGCTTGGCTCACGTCGCGGCAACCGAAGGCCTCGACAACCTGACGTTCGTCGTGAACTGCAACCTCCAACGCCTCGACGGCCCGGTCCGCGGTAACGGGAAGATCATCCAGGAACTGGAATCGTTCTTCCGTGGTGCCGGCTGGAACGTCATCAAGGTCGTCTGGGGTCGCGAGTGGGATGCGCTGCTGCACGCCGACCGCGACGGCGCACTCGTCAACCTGATGAACGTGACGCCGGACGGTGATTACCAGACGTACAAGGCCAACGACGGCGCGTTCGTGCGCGATCACTTCTTCGGACGTGACCCCCGCACCAAGGAACTGGTCAAGGACCTCACCGACCAGGAGATCTGGAACCTCAAGCGCGGTGGCCACGACTACCGCAAGGTCCACGCCGCATACGCAGCCGCCATGGCACACAAGGGCCAGCCGACGGTCATCCTCGCGCACACCATCAAGGGCTACACCCTGGGTAAGCACTTCGAGGGCCGCAATGCCACGCACCAGATGAAGAAGCTGACGCTGGACGATCTCAAGGCGTTCCGCGACATGCAGCACATTCCGATCTCGGATGCCGAGCTCGAGAAGGATCCGTATCTGCCTCCGTACTACCACCCGGGCGCCGACGCACCCGAAATCAAGTACATGCTCGATCGCCGTAAAGCACTGGGCGGGTTCCTGCCTTCACGCAACACGGATGCGGCGCCGCTGAAGCTCCCCGAGGACAAGACGTACGACGTAATCCGCAAGGGTTCGGGCAAGCAGGAAGTCGCCACCACCATGGCGATCGTGCGCATCCTCAAGGAACTGTTGCGCGACAAGGAAATCGGCAAGCGCATCGTGCCGATCATCCCGGACGAGGCTCGCACGTTCGGTATGGACTCGTGGTTCCCGTCGCTGAAGATCTACAACCGCAACGGACAGCTGTACACGTCCGTCGACGCCGAACTGATGCTCGCCTACAAGGAGAGCCCGATCGGCCAGATCCTGCACGAGGGCATCAACGAGGCCGGTTCGACGGCATCGTTCACCGCGGTCGGCACGTCGTACGCCACGCACGGTGAACCGATGATTCCGCTGTACATCTTCTACTCGATGTTCGGTTTCCAGCGCACCGGCGACGGCCTGTGGGCGGCCGCCGACCAGATGGCTCGCGGATTCGTCCTCGGCGCGACTGCCGGTCGTACGACTCTGACCGGTGAAGGTCTCCAGCACGCCGACGGACACTCCCTGCTCCTGGCATCCACCAACCCCGCCGCTGTCACCTACGACGCCGCGTTCTCGTACGAGTTGGCGCACATCGTCAAGGACGGCTTGCGCCGTATGTACGGCGGCACCGAGGGTGTCGACGGCTTCGGTGGCGAGAACATTTTCTACTACCTGACCATCTACAACGAGCCGTACGTTCAGCCGGCCGAGCCCGAAGGTCTCGACGTCGAGGGCTTGCTCAAGGGCATCTACCTCTACAAGACGTCCGAAGCAGCCGGCCCGAAGGCACAGATCCTGGTATCCGGTGTCGCGATGCCCGAGGGGCTGCGGGCGCAGAAGTTGCTCGCCGACGAGTGGGGCGTCTCTGCAGACGTCTGGTCGGTCACGTCCTGGGGTGAGCTGCGCCGCGAAGGCGTCGAATGCGAACGTCAGGCGCTGCTCAATCCGTCCGAGGATGCTCCGGTTCCCTTCGTCACCACGGCGTTGTCCTCGGCTCAGGGCCCTGTCGTCGCAGCTTCGGACTGGATGCGGGCGGTCTCTGATCAGATCCGTCAGTGGGTTCCCGGCGACTACACGACGCTCGGCACGGACGGGTTCGGTTTCTCCGACACACGCACTGCGGCACGTCGCTACTTCAACGTCGATGCCGAGTCCATCGTCGTTGCCGTGCTGATCGGTTTGGCGAAGGAAGGTTCGATCGAGCGGTCCAAGGCCGTCGAAGCAGCGAGCCGTTACCGAATCGACGACGTGAATGCTGCCCCCGAGCAGACCGGGGACACCGGTAGCGCGTAAGTCTTAGCGCTCGAAAACAGACCTACGCCCATCGCCGCGGGTGTCATCTCGACATCGGCTGCGGCGATGGGCGTAGGTTTTTCTCATGCCCGAACCTGATCCCGAGAAACCCGAAGAGGGTGTACGCCGCACCCGACCACAGTCGTCCGGGTTGCAGGCTGTTCTCGCCCGCCGTCGTCAGGTTCGCGATCCACTCCCCGAGGCCTTGCTCCGCCGCGTCAAACAGTTCTCCGGTCGGCTCTCCACCGAGGCCGTGACCGTGATGGAGGAGCAGCTTCCTTTCTTCGACAGTCTCGACGCTTCGCAACGTGCCGACGTCCAACTGTTGGTGCAGACGTCGGTGGTGAACTTCCTCGAATGGCTGCGGCAACTCGACTCGGAGATCAGCTTCGGATACGAGTCTTTTCCGGTCATCCCTCAAGACCTTGCTCGACAGCTCACGCTGCGCCAGACCGTCGACATGGTCCGGGTGGCGATGGAGTTCTTCGAGAAATGGCTACCGGCTCTCGCCCGCAACGATCAGCAGCTGATCGCGCTGACGGAGGCCGTCCTGCGCTACGGACGTGAACTCGGCTTCGCGGCGGCGACGGTGTACGCAAGCGCTGCCGAATCTCGTGGCGCCCTGGACACGCGATTGGAAGCGCTCGTCGTCGACGCCGTCGTGCAGGGAGACACCGGGTCGGACATGCTTTCCCGCGCCGCCACCTTGAACTGGGATGCCACTGCTCCGGCCACCGTCATCGTCGGGTCTCCCCCGCCGGACGAGCGGGTCTCGGTTGCCGGCACCGTCCACGCGACTGCCGCCGCGCACGGGCGCGCTGTTCTTGCCGTGGTGCAGGGTCCGCGACTGGTGATGATCGTCAGCGGCGAGCTGAGCAGTAAGATGGAAGGCAGCCAATTCCTTCAAGACCTGCTCATGAGTTTCGCCGACGAGCCGGTGGTGATCGGACCGACAACGCCCTCGTTGAGCGCAGCGCACTTCAGTGCGTCCGAAGCTCTCGCGGGAATCAAGGCCGTTGCCGGGTGGCGCGGCGCACCTCGTCCCGTTTTCGCGACTGAACTGCTCCCGGAACGGGCACTACTGGGAGACGCCGCTGCCGTCAAGGCTCTTCGCGATTTCCTGGTCACACCTTTAGCTGAATCCGGCACAGTCTTGACCGATACTTTAGACAGTTATCTCGACTGTGGAGGTGCAGTTGAGACTTGCGCACGTCTTCTGTTTGTTCATCCAAATACCGTTCGGTACCGCTTGAAGCGAATCGCGGAAGTTACCGGCCGGGATCCTACGAATCCACGCGACGCATACGTACTACGGATCGCCGCTACCGTGGGCCGATTGACACAAATCGATCTCAAATCGAACAATCCGGTTACTTCAGTCACATCTTTAACATCCGGACAAACAAACCTGTAACCCCCGAGCGTCCAATTTCGATGGCCGAGCGCGACGTGGGATTTTGTGGGAACCCTACAAAACACTTCGCCAGAGTTCATCGCGACCGACATCTCGCAGGTCACTCGCGGCGGTGTTCTCTTAATAAGTGATTTCGTTGCTCGCCCCGGGACAGGGCTCTCAGACACCCGGCATGCTCAGCCCCTGGCTGGCATTGCCCGGAGCGCAAGACCGCCTCGAAGTGTGGTCGAAGGCAGCCGGCCTGGACTTGGTCCGCCTCGGTACGACCGCAACTGCCGAAGAAATCACCGACACATCGGTAACGCAGCCCCTCGTCGTCGCCGCCGCTCTGCTGGCATACGAGGAAATCGAATCACGCGGGCTGCTCGGCGCCGACGTCATCGCTGCCGGCCATTCGGTGGGTGAACTTGCCGCCGCTGCGGTAGCCGGGGTGATCTCCGCGGACGACGCGGTTGCGCTTGCCGCAATTCGCGGCGCCGAGATGGCCAAGGCTTGCGCGCTCGAGCCCACCGGCATGTCGGCAGTTCTCGGTGGAGACGAAGCCGAAGTACTTGCACGACTCGAAGAACTCGGACTGGAAGCGGCCAACCGCAATGCGGCCGGCCAGATCGTGGCCGCCGGCCTGCTCACCGCACTCGAAGAACTCGCGGCCCATGCGCCCGAAAAGGCACGAGTCCGCGCACTGCCTGTCGCCGGCGCGTTCCACACCCGCTTCATGGCACCTGCACAAGACGCCGTCGCAGCTGCTGCCGCCAAGATCACCCCATCCGATCCGACGCGCACTCTGCTTTCCAACTCGGATGGTGCACCGGTCTCCTCGGGCACCGACGCCCTCACCAAACTTGCCGCGCAGGTTACCCGCCCCGTTCGCTGGGACCTCTGCTCCGCTTCGTTGCGGACCGCAGAAGTCACCGCGATCGTGGAACTCCCGCCGGCCGGAACCCTCGTCGGAATTGCCAAGCGAGAAATGCGTGGCACACCGACGGTGGCCCTCAAGAACCCGGAGGATATCTCCGCACTGTCCGAGCTGACCTAGCTCGGACGCCCTACCGGCCGATCAGCCCGAACGGCGGCCGGACGTTTCACCCCACCTCAATCGATCAAGAAGGGAGCCACACCAGTGGCCCACACTCAGGAAGAAATCATCGCGGAACTCGGCCAGATCGTGGAGGAGGTCACCGGTATCGAGCCTTCCGAGGTCACCGTTGACAAGTCCTTCGTGGACGACCTCGATATCGACTCCCTGTCCATGGTCGAGATCGCTGTTCAGACCGAAGACAAGTACGGCGTGAAGGTCCCCGACGAGGATCTTGCAGGCCTGCGCACCGTCGGCGACATCGTCGCATACATCCAGAAGCTCGAAGCCGAAGGCGCCGAAGCCAAGAACGCAGAGTGAGCCGACCGTGACTTCCGCTTCTACCCGCAAAGGGAAATTCCCCGACATCGTCGTCACGAGCCTCGCGACGTCGACGTCGGTGGCTGGTGATGTGGATGGCACGTGGAAGGCGCTACTCGCCGGCGAAAGCGGCATCGGAATCCTCGATGACCCGTTCATCGACGAGTTCGACCTTCCCATTCGCATCGGCGGGCACCTGAAGGTTTCACCGGACGAGGGCTTGTCCCGCGTCGAAATTCGACGGATGAGCTGGGTGGAACGCCTTGCCCTCACGTTGAGTCGCACGGTCTGGAGCAACGCCGGCAGCCCTGAAGTCGATCAGGACCGCCTGGCCGTTGTCATCGGCACCGGGCTCGGCGGCGGCGACACGCTCATCGATGCCGTCGACAAGCTCCGCGGCGGCGGATACCGCAAGGTGTCCCCGTTCTCGGTGCAGATGGTCATGCCCAACGGACCGGCCGCAACGGTCGGGCTGGAACTCGGAGCACGCGGTGGCGTCATCACCCCGGTTTCGGCATGTTCGTCAGGTTCCGAGGCAATTGCTCACGCTCACCGCATGCTTGTCATGGGTGACGCGGACATGGTGGTGGCCGGTGGAGTCGAAAGCTTCATCGACGCGGTTCCGATCGCGAGCTTCGCCATGATGCGTGCGATGAGCACCAACAACGACAATCCGGCGGCAGCTTCACGTCCTTTCGACAAGGACCGCGACGGATTTGTCTTCGGCGAAGCCGGCGCCCTGATGATCCTCGAAACCGAGGAGCACGCAAAGGCACGCGGGGCAACGATTCATGCCCGCCTGCTCGGTTCCGGAATCACTTCGGACGGGTACCACATCGTGGCACCGCATCCGGAAGGCCTGGGCGCGGCGCGAGCCATGACACGAGCAATCGAGATGGCCGGACTGACGAAGTCCGACATCAAGCACATCAACGCTCACGCCACTGCGACGCCGATCGGTGACATCGCAGAGGCAAAGGCAATCAACGCAGCGGTCGGCAATCACGCTGCGGTGTACGGTCCGAAATCCGCGCTGGGACACTCGATCGGCGCTGTCGGCGCCCTCGAATCAGTCCTGACGGTTCTGGCAGTGCGTGACGGGATCATTCCGCCCACGCTCAATGTTGACAGCCAGGATCCAGAGATCGATCTCGATGTCGTCAAGGGTGAACCCCGAACCGGCTCTTTCGATTTCGCACTGAACAACTCGTTCGGTTTCGGTGGGCACAATGTCGCGCTCGCCTTCGGTCGGGCCTAGCCCGAACCGCGGTTTGCACCTGTCCGCGGGTGTCGTTGCAACACAACGTCACCCGCGGACAACACCGACCTTTCGTTCCACCCAAGGCTCGTACTGAAGGAGGACGCGATGACCATCCTGGCCCCCGTGACAAAGTCCGAATCATCGACAGACCCGCGCGATCCTCTTGCGCGCCTGGAAAATCTGTTCGACCCCGGCACCACAGTTCCACTCCACGCCCGTGACAAGTCCGGTGTGCTCGCTGCGTCCGGAAACATCGACGGCGTCCGCACCATCGCGTACTGCTCCGACGCCACCGTCATGGGCGGCGCAATGGGCGTCGACGGCTGCAAACACCTCGTCAAAGCCATCGATACCGCCATCGAGGAAGAGTCCCCCATCGTGGGACTCTGGCACTCCGGTGGCGCGCGTCTGGCTGAAGGCGTCGAAGCACTCCACGCAGTCGGGCTGGTCTTCGAGGCCATGGTCCGCGCGTCGGGTCTCATACCTCAAATTTCCGTCGTGCTCGGCTTCGCCGCCGGTGGAGCCGCGTACGGTCCAGCCCTCACCGATGTCGTGATCATGGCCCCGGAAGGCCGAGTGTTCGTCACCGGCCCAGACGTAGTTCGCAGTGTCACCGGCGAACAGGTCGACATGGTTTCACTCGGCGGTCCGGACACACACACCAAGAAGTCCGGTGTCGCGCACATCGCCGCTCACGACGAGGCCGACGCATTGCACCGCGCACGCCGCCTGGTTTCGATGATGTGCGAGCAGGGCGAATTCGATCAGCGTGCGGCCGAGCTCGGCGACAGCGATTTGCGCGCCATGATGCCCGCGTCCGCAAAACGCGCGTACGACGTTCGTCCGATCGTTCACGAAATGCTCGACAACGTCGAAGGCGAGTCGAGTTTCGAAGAACTGCAAGGCAATTACGCGCGGAGCATCGTCACCGGTTTCGGTCGGATGGCCGGACGTACCGTTGGCGTCATCGCGAACAACCCACTCCGACTCGGCGGGTGCCTGAACTCCGAAAGTGCAGAGAAGGCCGCTCGATTCGTGCGACTGTGCAACGCATTCGGCGTGCCGCTCGTGGTCGTCGTCGATGTTCCCGGGTATCTGCCGGGCGTTTCGATGGAGTGGGAAGGCGTTGTCCGGCGCGGAGCGAAGTTGCTTCACGCCTTCGCCGAGGCAACGGTCCCCCGCGTCACCGTCGTCACTCGAAAGATCTACGGCGGTGCATACATCGCGATGAACTCGAGGGCGCTCGGAGCAACGGCCGTATTCGCTTGGCCAAACTCCGAAGTTGCCGTGATGGGCGCGAAGGCGGCTGTCGGCATCCTGCACAAGCGGGCTCTTGCAGCGGCTCCGGACGACGAGCGCGAAGCATTGCACGACCGCCTCGCTGCCGAGCACGAGGCAATCGCCGGTGGCGTCGACCGCGCGGTCGAAATCGGCGTCGTCGACGAGGAAATCGACCCGGCGAAGACTCGCAGCATCGTCACTGCTGCGCTCGCGTCTGCGCCGTCTGTCCGCGCGCGGCACAAGAACATTCCGCTCTGATATCCCTTGACAGCAAGGTGGGCCTCGCCGATACGGCGGGGCCCACCTTTGTCATTCAAGTCTTTTCAAGTCGAGAGGGTCACTCGAGTTTCAGGAGTGACCCAGATCAGCTGACCCGCCTTCGCAGCCATGTCACTTCTGCGCCTTCGCCGGAACTCCGGAACGGTTCGAGTTCCTCGTCCCACGGTGCGCCTATCGCCCGATCGATTTCCGCAGCGATGTCTCCACCGGAATTCATGATGGACCGCAGTTTCATCTCCCCGACGACGACATCACCGTTCGCACTGGTGGATCCGCGCCACAAACCGAGACCAGGTACATGGCTGTACCGTTCGCCGTCGACGCCGTGACTCGGGTCCTCAGTGACCTCGAAACGCAACATCGGCCACGCGCGTAGCGAATCGACCAGGCGGGCACAGGTTCCGACGGGACCTGTCCAATCCGTCGTCGCACGGAGAAGTCCGTCATAGGCAGGCTGGGAGGTCCATCTGAGTTTGGCAGGGCTGTCCAACGTGGCGGACAGAGCCCAATCCACGTGCGGGCACAGCGCCGCGGGCGACGAATGGATGTAAACCACACCAGTCGTCACGTCCGCGAATTGATTCATTTCGCGCACTCGAGCCTCCTGCTTCGACGAGGGACGTCTTCCCCAACGACCTCTGTCGAGTTCGTGCAGCACGCTCGATTGAACAGTGTGCCTTGTGTTACCCGTGTTGCGCCAGTGGAAGAAGGGAAATTTGTGCTCTATCGGGAAACTTCGCCGATCACACCATCGGACAATTCAGTCCACAAAGGCTTGGCCCAGTCACCGAAGTCGCGATCGGTAAGCACGACGCACGCAGTATCGATCGTGGGATCGACCCACAGGAAAGTCCCCGACTGACCGAAATGACCGAAGGTTGCCGCCGAGTTCTCGAGACCAGTCCAATGCGGACGCTTGTCGCCGCGAACTTCGAATCCGAGCCCCCAGTCGTTAGGGCGCTGAGAGCCGTAACCCGGAAGAATTCCGTTGAGCCCCGGGAACTGAACGGTTGTCGCCTCTGCGAAAGTCTGCGTCGAGATAAGCGTCGGTGAGAGCAGTTCAGCCGCGAACTTGGCCAAGTCGTCCGCCGATGCCTGCGCACCGTGGCCAGCCGCACCGACGAGAGTCGCACTGGTCATACCCAACGGCGCGAACACAGCCTCGGCCAGATAGTCGGCAAATTCGATCTCGGTCTCCCGGGAAACCAACTCGGCAAGAACCTCGAATCCTGCACTCGAATAGATCCGCTTCGACGCCACCGGCGCCTGAACAACACGTTCGGCGAATGCCAGCCCCGACGCGTGTGCGAGGAGATGACGAACCGTCGACCCCTCAGGCCCGGCCGGCCCATCCAACTCGACTGCCCCTTCCTCCACCGCGACGAGAATCGCGTAGGCGCACAACAGTTTTGTCACCGAAGCCAGAGGGAAAACGTGCGACTGGTTGCCGCTGAAACCACGAATGCGGTCGCCCTCACCCGAGTTCTTCCCGGAGAGGACGACCGCTGCCGCATTGTCGACCGGCCACTGCTGAATTACGTCAAGACTGTGAGTACTGGGCACCCGATCAGACTACTGGCACAACAGTTGCGCTTCCGATCACCAGTCGGCTTCTGTGTAGCGGATGACGCCGCGGATGTTCTTGCCATCCAACATGTCCTGGTAGCCGTCGTTCACACCTTCGAGCGTGTAGGTCCGAGTGACCATGTCGTCAAGGTTCAGCTTGCCTGCCTTGTACATCGCGAGGAGGTTCGGCACGTCCTGGCGAGCGTTGCCACCGCCGAAGATGTTGCCCTGAAGATCCTTCTGAAGCATCGCCATCAGGAACAGGTTCAGCTTTACGTCCATGTCCGTCAGATGCCCCATTGCGGTGACAACACAACGACCAGCCTTGGCCGTCAGAATCATCGCCTCTTCGACGTACTCACCCTTCATTTCGCCGACGGTGATGATCGTCTTCTGCGCCATGCGTCCATACGTAGCGTCGATGATCGGTTGAATGGCAGCGGCGGCACTTTCGAACGCATGTGTTGCGCCGAACTTCAGAGCCTGCTCACGCTTCCACGGCACAGGATCAATGGCAAAGATGTACCGGGCACCCGACGCAACAGCACCCTGCAGGGCACTGATACCAACGCCGCCAACGCCCATGATCACAACGTCTTCGCCCGGCTTCACATCGGCGATGTGCGTTGCCGATCCCCAACCGGTGGGAACGCCGCAACCGACGAGTGCGGCAACCTCGAACGGAATGTCCTTGTCGATCTTCACCACGGACGACTGGTTCACGACCATGTAGGGCGAGAACGTCCCTAGCAGGCACATCGGGATCACGTTTTCGCCGCGAGCCTGGATTCGGTAGGTGCCGTCGCTGATGGCCTGTCCGCTGAGGAGGCCCATCCCGAGGTCACACAGATTCTGATGGCCGGCCGAACACGCCGGACAGGTTCCACAAGCCGGAATGAAGGACAGAACGACGTGGTCACCGACCTCCAAACCCTTGACCTCTGGGCCGAGCTTGGTGATGACGCCCGAACCCTCGTGCCCACCCATCACGGGGAACGACGGCATCGGGGTCGCGCCGGTGACGATGTGGTGATCGGAGTGGCACATTCCGGCCGCTTCCATGCGAATCTGAACTTCGCCGGCTACCGGCTCGCCGATTTCGATCTCCTCGACGGACCACTTCTCTCCCAGGCCCCACAGGATTGCACCCTTGGTCTTCACGTCACTTCACCCTTTCATTCGCACACCCGCATCTATCTCTGTGACCATAGCCACAAATCTGCGAAATTGGAACGTGTTCTAACAAATGATTTTTCGCTGCAGGTCAGACGTCCAAATGACCTGGCACAACCGGCGTGGCAACGGCGAAAAGATGACCCACTGAGTGGGACACGTCGTCCTGACTCACCGAAAACACGGTCGCGCCGAAATCACGGTTGCGCCGAAATCACGGCCACCACGAGAGCACGCACCTTGGACTCCGACTCCGACAGGCATGTCGGATGCGGAGCCTGGCCGTGTTCTGTTGTGCCTGAGAAGCTGTTCTCAGGTTTTGAATGTGGTGTTCGCCGGTCTCGGGTGCTGCTGCGGGTCGATCGAGGGCGGCGGGATGAACCAGGGTTTGTTGTCGACGCCGATCCGAATCGCCCATTTCCCGGCGAACCCGGATTTGCGGTGCATCAGCCGGTGATGCGAACGGCACAGCAGGACCAGGTTGGTCATCACCGTCGGACCGCCGTTGGCCCAGTGCCGGATATGGTGCGCATCCGTCCACGCCGGTACGCACGTACACCCCGGGAAGGCGCAGCCCTTGTCGCGGGCAATCAACGCCACTCTCTGTTCGGCGGTGACCAATCGTTTTCCGGGTTTCGCATCGAGCGGTGCGCCGTGATCGTCGAGCAACACGGTCGACAAAAAACAATCACACCCCAGAAGCCTCGTCTGCGACACCGACAGCGGCCCCAACCACGGCATGTGCCCCACATCGAGATCCGACAGATCCACATCAAGATCAGTCAGAGACTCTCCACCATCAGACGGTGTTGCGGCGCAGTCCCGATGCTCAGCAAGGTCCCGGGCATTGATGTGCACGTTCACATGCGGACGTTGCCCACCGTCGACACCGGTCTTCGCGCAGTCCAGATAGCGGCGGATCAGTTCGGTGAACCCGTCCGCCGTCCGCTTCGCCGCCGACCGTGCATCGGGGGTCCCATCAGGGGCCGGGGTGGGCATCGTCAAATTCGACAACGCCGACAACAACATTTCGCCGGTGAGAGCATCGAAATCCCCGCGCACCACCACCCGGCCATTGAGCGTCGAGGCGATACGGAGCTCATTGCGATCGACATCCTCGGCGGGCGGAAGCTCATCCGATTCGAACAACCGCTCCAAAGTCGCAATCACATGCCGCACCTTCGTCGTCGTCGCCTCCACCCCCGACGCAGCAGCAAGCAACAAGTCGATACAGCGAGGTAACGCCTCCTCCGGCATCCCCTTCGGCGGGGACTCACAATACGCCACGATCAACACGGCATGTTCGAACGAGCAATCCCCGCAATCAAATCTCACTGCCACCGCCGGAAACGGCCGCAACGCCGCACCCAGGGCGGCGATCTTCTTCCCGTCCCGAACCTGCAGCATCGTGTTGCCCGCCAACCACGAACCGACACCGCGGCACGCGATCACCTGATCATCCGGGCGCATCGACAGTTCGTCCACCACCGCCACCCGCACCGCTTCCAGACGCAGAATCTCCGCACTCGCCGACACCGCAGCCGCACGCAACTCAGCAGCAGACAACCGCCACAGACGTCCGCGCAAACCCACCGCAGAACCAGACACCACGTCCGACAACAGAACACTCATTGAATCCCCCGATCCCCTCCCCAAAGCATACTCGAACACACGTTCGAGTCAAGAGTGTTTCTCGAATCAATCCACCGAGCGTCCCGGAACCACCAAACCGCATTGATAGGCCAGAACCACCAACTGTGCACGGTCACGAACATCAAGTTTTGTCATCGCCCGGTTCACGTGCGTTTTTGCCGTGACAGCGCTGATCACCAACGTCGCGGCGATCTCGTCGTTGGACATCCCCAGAGCAACGAGAGTTACCACTTCGAGTTCGCGCGGCGTTAATTGACCGAAAATCCCAGAAGTCGAGCCTGCCCGCGACGGGGTGGAAAGGAATCGAGAAATCAACGCACTGGTCGCAATCGGCGACAACAAAGAGTTCCCACTTGCAACCGTCCGAACAGCTTCGAGCAGACCTTCAGCCCGGATTCCTTTGCCGATAAAGCCGCTAGCTCCCGCCCGGATCGCTTGTGCTACATGCTCATCCACCTCGAAGGTCGTCAGGATCAACACGTGTACGTCGGTCAAATCCGGATGGTCGGCAATCATGGCGGTTGCTTCGACACCGCTGGTGCCCGGCATTCGAATATCCATGAGTACAACGTCGGGTCGGTGCTCGAACGCTGCCTGGAATGCCTGCTCTCCGTCCGCGGCCTCAGCGACCACCTCCATGTCGTCTTCCGAACCGATCAGCAGTGCCAGCGTTTGCCGAAAGAGCGCCTGGTCGTCCGCCACTACTACCCGAAGAGTCACAGCGATTCCTCACGCAGAGTACCGCTCGACACTGGCACAAGCGGAAGTTGCGCGTCCACACGAAATCCCCCGTCCGCGCGGAATCCTGCTGACACCTCGCCTCCCATTGCCTGAGCCCTCTCCTTCATTCCCAGCAGTCCGTACCCGGGTGGCGAAGTCGAAGGCACTGCTGTTCCGGAGTTTTCGACTGTCAAGACCAGAACCTCGGCTTCATACGACAACGACACGGTGACAGCTCCGGGGAGCGCATGCTTGCTCGCATTCACCAGTGCTTCCTGGATGATTCGGTACGCCGTGAGGTCTACTGCGGGCCCGAGCGGGCGCACCGAACCCACAGCGCGCACTTCGATTTCCATTCCTGCACTGACGAATTGATCCACCAGTGCCGGTAGATCCGAAAGCCCCGGAGCCGGGTTCATCGAGCGATCACCGTCCTGAGCATCGCGGAGAACTCCAACGGTGGCTCGAATTTCGTCCAACGCAGCCTTGGAAGTTTCTTCCACACCGCGTAGTGCAGTCGTTGCCTTCTCCGGGTCTTTCCCGATCAGGTGCGACGCGACCCCGACTTGCAGATTGACCAATGCAATGTGGTGCGCGACAACGTCGTGCAGGTCACGCGCAATCCGCATCCTTTCTTCGACGACACGATGTCGAGCCTCGTCCTCGCGCATTCTTTCCGCTTGCACCGCGCGCTCCTCGACGGACTCCAGATATGCACGGCGAGAACGGACCTCAGCGCCGGCAAAACTCGCCATCAGCAACCAAGCCAACAATCCCAGCGCTTCCTGCAGGAGGTTGTTTCCTACTCCCAGGAAGATCGTGACGAGCATCAGCGATCCGACCGTGGTTGCCGCCGCGAAAAAGGACCTCCGGCGATCACTCGTGCTGGCAACGTAATAGAGGCACACCATCGCAGCGGAACCTGTGCCGGCGTTCGGCGGCGCCGACAGCGCAATCATCAAAACGCCGAGAAGCACTGCCACCGCGAGTGCCGAGAACGGATAGCGCCTTCGGAACACGATGGTCGCTGCTGCGATAGCTGTAACAACGACTCCCATAACCGTAACCTCGCGGGTGTCATTGCCGTCGAGCGCGATGCGGTGCGCCGTCCACGTGGCAAGGAGCACGAGGATGGTCAGTGCCAGGTCGATGGTGCGCGGGTGTTCCGCACACCATCGACCCCACGTGGAAGTCGAGGTCATCGATCTACCGTATCCGGATCACACCGACAACTTGTCGTTCGCGGGCTCAGTGGAATCCTTCGAATCTGCGAGCAGTGCAGTCAACTGCTCCCCCTCGACATCGACGTTCGGGACCATCCGGTCCAGCCAAGCGGGGAACCACCATGCCTTCGAGCCCAACAGGGACATGACGGCCGGAACAACTGTCATGCGAATCACGAAGGCGTCGAACAGAACCGCAAACGAGAGCCCGAGTCCGATCTGCATGATGAAGGCGTCGCCACCGAAGATGAAGCCCGCGAAAACGGCGATCATGATCAGCGCCGCGGCCGTGACCACTCGGGCGCCCTGGTCGAAACCCTTCACGACTGCTTCGTCCGGTCCGTCACCGTGGACGTACGCTTCACGCATTCTGGTCACCAGGAACACCTGGTAGTCCATCGCCAACCCGAAGACGATGCCGATCATGAAGATGGGCAACATCGCGACAACTGATCCGGTTTGACCTTCGATTCCGAGAATGCCGGCGAACCAACCCCACTGGAAGATCGCAACCAGCACACCGAACG
This sequence comes from Rhodococcus sp. IEGM 1409, assembly GCF_030056735.1. Lineage (GTDB taxonomy): Bacteria > Actinomycetota > Actinomycetes > Mycobacteriales > Mycobacteriaceae > Rhodococcus_F. The sequence continues at coordinate 297,354 of NZ_JASHKN010000003.1, read as the reverse complement.
TCGCGCCGATGGAAAGCAGGAACCCGAGAGTCGCTTTGAGGGGTACCAGTATCGAGCGGAACACCAACATCAAGAGGATGAAGGCGAGGCCGACGACCAATGCGAGGTATGGAACCAGGGCATCGGCCAGGCGGTCCGAGACGTCGATCGTCAACGCTGTCTGACCGGTAACCGACATCGTGGCCCCGGTCTCGTCTGTCAGCGATCCGGCGACCGCACGAATATCTGCGACGAGCGCCTTCGTTGCCTCGGTTTCCGGGCCGCTCGACGGAACCACTGTGATGACTGCTGTGTCACCGGTCTGATTGAGCGCGGGCGGCGTCACTGCCGCTACGTCGGGCAGAGCACCGAGTTTTTCCTGGGCCCCACTCAATGCCGATGCCGGATCTGCGGCGTCGGCAACGTCGACGACCACCATGAGCGGACCACTGAACCCGGCACCGAATCCCTCGGAAAGTCGGTCGGTAGCTCGGGCGGCAGTGGTGTCGGGCACCGGTGGGCTCGCCAAGCTCAGGTTGATGCCGAAGGTGGGGATCGCCAGCAATCCCAGCCCGAGGACTGACGCGAGCAAAACCGGAACTCGACGCCGGATCACGAACATGGCCCATCTCGAGCCTGCGCCTTCCTTCGTTTTACGATGCGTCAACTGACCACCGGATGCAAGCAGGCGACGATCAGAACGGCTCAGAACGCGCGATCCCGCAAATCCCAGCGTGGCGGGCAGAAGAGTCAGTGAAATCACCACCGCAACAGCAACTGCGAACGCCGCCGCAAGACCCATGCTCGTCAGGAACGGGATGTTCACGACAAACAATCCTGCCAATGCGATGAGCACGGTCAACCCCGCGAACACTACGGCCGAACCCGCTGTCCCGGCTGCACGCCCCGCTGCGATTTCGGGATCATGTCCGTCACGTAGTTCTGAGCGGTAGCGCGAGACGATGAACAGCGAGTAGTCGATCGCCACGGCCAGCCCCAGCATCATTGCCAGGACGGTTGTGCTCGAACCCAATTCGATGAAGCCCGTTGCGATGGTGATCGTGCAGATCGCGATGCCGATGCCGATGAGTGCGCTGATCAACGGAAGCCCTGCCGCCACCAACGAACCGAAGGTGACCGTCAGGACCACCGCCGCGATCGCGACGCCGATCACTTCGCCCATCGATTCAGCGCTGCTTTCCATGAGCACGTTGCCGGCGACGTCAACCGCCAGTCCTGAACCCGCAGCGTCGTGAACGGCGGACTCGAGCAGTTCTTTCGAGCTGTCCGGCAGGTCCATCGAGTCGGCAGTGTAGGAAATCTGCATGTATCCGATCGTCCCAGTCGGCGACACTCCACCGGAGGCGTACGGATCCGATACCGCTGCAACCTCGGGATCCTTCCCGAGCGCAGAGACCAATTCACTGACGGATTGTTGAATCGCAGGATCGGTGAGCGTCGTGCCCACGGGAGATTCGAAGACGATGCGAGCACTGGCTCCACCGGTGGACGATTGCGGAAATCTTTCAGCCAGAAGATCTTGCGCCGCTTGTGATTCGGTGCCCGGTATCGACAACGTGTTGACCGTCGGACCGGACAGCGTTGCTGCGCCGACTCCGCCCGCCACCAGCAGGACGAGCCAGAAGCCCACCATCGCCCAGCGGCGCCGAAACGCAAGTCGCGAGAGTTTGTACAGAAATATCGACATGCGTTCACTGTGCCGATACACGACCCCGTCGCACATCGTGCACAGGTAGACACTTACGCGTACTGCGCTCGCAGTAGGGCGGTGGTCCCCAGAGCTAGCTGAGCAGGCCCAACTCCCGTGACCACGGCGGATCCGCCCCCGGTCGCGACACCGTGACGGCTGCCGCACGCGCAGCGAAGATCAACGCAGCCGTCCAATCGGACTCGGAAAACCCACGCACAACGGCGGCGTCGAGTGCGTCGTGACGATCAAGGTAAGCCAACAGGGCTCCGTGTACCGTATCCCCCGCACCGATTGTGTCCGCGACATCGACCGTGGGCGCCGGCACCGAAACATCGAGCTCATTGGTGATCAACCGCAACCCATCGCCGCCACGAGTGAGCAGGACGGCGCCGACGCCCTCGTCCAGCCACTCGGTGCCATCGACAGAACCCAACCACTGGGCGTCGTCGTCGCTCACTTTGAGGATGTCGACGGACGGTAACCACGACCGAAAACGTCGTCGATATGCGTTTGGGTCGGCGATCACCGCCGGGCGAATGTTGGGGTCCACCATGGTGAGTCGACCGCGGGCATGTGCTTCGTGCAGCATCGCCTCGTAGGCAGAGGCCCCGGGCTCGAGCACCAGCGACAGCGTTCCGAACGAGAACGCCCGAGCAGAGGGAAGTTTCGGCAACGCAAACTGCCGATCCGCCGTTCCCTCGAGGTAGAAGGAGTACCGCGCTCCCCCGTCCGCAGCAAGATTCACGACGGCCAGAGTTGTCGGCTCGGGCCCGCGTTCGACTCCGGTTGTGTCGACGTTCGACGCGGCCAGCGAGTCGATCATCCGATCTCCGAACGCGTCGGTGGACAAGCGAGAGACGAATCCCACGTCGGAGCCGAGTCGACCCAATGCGATCGCGACGTTGAACGGACCACCGCCCAATTTGGGCGAGAAGTTCTCCCCAACCGGTACCAGATCGACCAGTCCCTCACCACACACCACGACGGAGCGTTCGCGTGTATCACTCATCGGTAGACCCTAACCTTCTCGCCAGTCGAAGATGGATGTGCCCTGCTCGGCACGAACGAATTCGGGTGCCGAGCAGGGCACGATTGTGGAGGGGCTTCAGCTACCCACGCGCTCGCCGGTCGTGGGGTCGAAGAGGTGAACCGGACCGTCCACCCGCTCGAACCCGAGCGTCTGGCCGTACTGCAACTTCGATCGCCCGCCGGTGCGTGCGACGAGCGAAATCGGATCGGCTTCCGTGCCGGGTACGTGCGCGTAGATGTACGACTCGTTGCCCAGTTCCTCTACCAGGTCGATTTGGGCTGCGATTCCGTCTCCGGCCGCAACCACCTGGAATTGTTCAGGCCGAATTCCCACGGTGACCGAGCTCAGACCGGCGGCGGCGATTGCCGTCATCTGCTCGCGGTCGAGCGGAACTTCGACGGCACCGAAGCGGACGCCACCCGAACTCACCGGCGCCGTCACCAAGTTCATTCCCGGAGATCCGATGAATCCGGCAACAAACGCATTGGCCGGCCGATCGTAAAGTTCGGTCGGAGAAGCGAACTGCTGCAGCTTACCGCCCTTGAGCACGGCCACACGATCACCCATCGTCATCGCTTCCACCTGATCGTGCGTGACGTAGACCGTGGTGGTTCCGAGGCGTCGCTGTAATGCCGCGATCTGCGTGCGAGTCTGGACGCGCAGCTTGGCGTCGAGGTTGGACAGCGGCTCGTCCATGCAGAACACTTGCGGTTCACGAACGATGGCACGGCCCATCGCAACTCGCTGCCGTTGACCACCGGAAAGCTTGGCCGGCTTGCGGTCGAGATACTCCGTCAGGTCCAGAAGTTTGGCCGCGTCGGCAACTTTCTTCTTCCGCTCCTCGACGGGTACACCGCGCATCTTCAGCGCGAACCCCATGTTCTCACCGACGGTCTTGTTGGGGTAAAGCGCATAGTTCTGGAAGACCATCGCGATGTCGCGGTCCTTCGACGGGACATCGGTCATGTCCTTGCCGTTGATGGTGATCGCGCCCGAATCGATGTCCTCGAGCCCCGCCAACATGCGTAATGCTGTGGACTTTCCGGAACCCGACGGACCGACGAGCACGATGAACTCACCGTCGTTGATGTCGAGATCGAGTGAATCGACTGCGAGAGTCCCGGCACCTTCGTAGATGCAAGACGCTTTCTGGTACGAGATTTCAGCCATGACGAACTCCTGAGAAGGGTGAGGAGAATTATTTGATTGCACCGAAGGACAGGCCGCGCACCAGTTTGTTCTGGGCGAACCAACCGGCCAAGATGACGGGCAATGCCGCCATGGTCGCTGCCGCGGAGAGCCGAGCCCAGTACAGGCCCTCGCCCGTGATGAACCCGACCAAGAAGACCGGAATCGTTTGTGCTTGAACAGCTGTCAGATTGACGGCGAAGAAGAACTCGTTCCACGAGAAGATCACACAGATCAGTGCGGTGGCAGCGATGCCGGGTGAGATCAGAGGCAGGATCACCTCGCGAACCGACGTCCACAGGCTGGCACCATCCATGCTTGCCGCCTCGAGAAGTTCGCCGGGAACTTCCAGAAAGAAGGAGCGCATCATCCACACCGCGATCGGCAGATTCATCGAGGTGTACAGGATGACCAGGGCCCAGATGTTGTCGAGCAGACCGATGTCGTTGACGATCACGTACAGCGGCACGATGGCTGCCACGACGGGGAGCATCTTCGTACTGATGAAAAAGAACAGAACATCCTGGGTCTTGGCGACCGGCCGAAGCGACAAGGCAAATGCCGCCGGAACACCAAGTAACAGAACCAGAATGGTCGACATCCCCGTGGCGAAGGCAGAGTTCGCCAGTGTCGTACCGAGGCCGGAGTCGAGGACGGCTCGGAACTGCTCGAGGGTCGGAGTGAAGAACAGCTTCGGCGGATCGGTGTACGCGTCCGCCTCGGTCTTGAACGCGGTCAGGACCATCCAGAAGACCGGGAAGAAGAACCCGAGGGCCGCGATCCACGCCACGACCGACCACGGACTGAACTTACTGCTCTTTTTCTTCTTGACGACGGGCTTTTCGGTCGTCGCACTTGTCGTCTCTACGGCAGTCATCACGCCGCCTCCTCGTTGCCGGTGAAGCTCTTGAAGATCAGTCGAAGCGCAAGCGTGGACACGATGATGGTCGCGATCACTGTCACGACGCCCATCGCCGCGGCTTGACCGACGTCGAAGCCGAGGAACGCGCGCTGGTAGATGTAGAACGGCAGGTTCGAGCTTGCCACGCCGGGCCCACCCGACGTCATCATGTACACCGCGTCAAATGTGTTCACGAGGTAGATCGCGCCGAGAACTGCACCGAGTTCGATGAAGCGACGCAGGTGCGGCAGTGTCAGCTCGCGGAACATCGCAAAAGGCTTGGCTCCGTCCACCCGTGCGGCTTCGAGAATGTCTCGGGGCATGGACTGCAGACCGGCCAGAATGAGCAGCATCATGAATGGCGTCCACTGCCAGATCAGATTGATCATGACCGCGGCGAGCGGAAACTTGCTGACCCAGTCGACCTGGCCGACACCGAAAGGCTGGAGGACGAAGTTCAGAATACCGAAGACCGGATCGAACATTGTTGTCTTCCACAGCAATGCACCAGCGACGGGAGTAATGAGAAACGGCGTGATCAGCAGCGTTCGCACGATGCCCCGACCGAGGAATGCTCGGTCGAGCAGCAGTGCCAATGCGAGTCCGAGGATCACCGAAACGATGACCGTACCCACGATCATGATGACCGTGTTGACCGCGACTTCCCGAAACTGACTGTCCTTGAACACATCGATGTAGTTGTTGAACCAGTTGAAGTGCCGCGATCCCGGCCGGACAAGGTTCCAGGATTGCGTGGAGTAATAGAGAGTGAACAGAAAGGGAATCTGCGTGACGACGATCGAGAAGATCAATGCCGGCAGCAACGGACCTCGACGACGCCAACCCTCGGCACGGGAGATCTTCTTGTCGATACGAACCGGTGGCGCGTCGTCCACCGTGGATCTGGGCTCAGCAACCGTAGTCATCGGTTCTCCTGATAGGTCTTGCCGACCACCTCGGCGTACTGCTGCGATTGTTCGAGTGCTTCTTTCACACTCTTCTGACCCGCGATTGCCGCACTGATCTGCTGGCTGACGCGAGTGCCCAGATCCTGGAACTCAGGGATGGTAAGGAACTGGACGCCGGTGTATGGAACCGGTTGCACTGTCGGGTTTTTCGGGTTTGCATTGTTGATCGATTCGAGGGTTATCGGACCGAATGCCTTTGCAGCTTCCTGATACTCCGGAATCTCGTAGGTCGAAAGACGGCTTCCCGGAGGGACTCTCGACCAGCCGAGCTCAGTGCCGACCTTTTGGATGTAATCCTTGTTCGTCATCCAGGAGATGAACTTCCAGGCATCGTCTTTGTTCTGTGCCGACTCCGGGATTCCGAGTGCCCAGGTGTAGAGCCATCCGGGATCGGACTTCTCGACCTTCGGGGCCTTCGCGTATCCGATGTTGCCGACCACCTTCGACGATGCGGGATCTTCGAGCACCGACACAGCCGAGGTCGCGTCGTACCACATCGCTGTGTTGCCTTGCGCGAATTGTGTTGCGCATTCGCCGAACCCACTTGTGGCTGGCCCCGGCTGGCCGTGCTCCTTGACGGTGTCCACGTAGAACTGAACTGCGTTCTCGACCTGCGGACTGGTCAACTGCGCGTTCCAGTTCTCGTCGTACCAGCGTCCGCCGAAAGTGTTGATCACTGTGTTGAGCGGCGCAAGAACCTCGCCCCACCCAGGCTTTCCTCGCAGGCAGATTCCCGACATCTTGGCATCAGGGTTGTCGAACTGCTCTGCCCAACCTGCAACTTCCTGCCACGTCGGGTCTTCTGGAACTGTGATCCCCGCCTGGTCGAACAGGTCCTTGCGATACATCAGGAACGACGACTCCCCGTAGAACGGAACCGCGTACATGCTGTCCTCGTACGACAGTGAAGCCTTGATGGACGGTATGAAATCGTCCTCGTCATAACCTGGTGTCTTGTCCGCGTACTCGGACAGGTTCGTGAGCCAACCGTTCGCGGCCCACTGCGGCGTCTCGTAATTGCTGATCATCGCGACGTCGAACTCGCCGCCACCGGTGGCCGTCGACGCTGTGATCTTGGCGCGAGCCTGGTTTTCGGAAAGGCTGACGAATTTGAGGTCGATCCCGGGGTTCTCGGCTTCGAAAGCCGGAGCCAATTTGATGGCGTCCTGCATCTGCGAGTTCGACACCATCGCAATGGTGACTGTTCGTTCGCCGGAACCACCGAGCGCACCAGCACCCGCACATCCCGACACCAGGAGGCAGAGCGCCGCCGCGGCAGCGCCCCACACTCGTCTTCCTGTTTTCACGGATTACCTTCCTTCACACTTGCGTGTCAGTCGCGCGCTGGGACAGCGAAACTCGTGAGAGCGCTACCCTTCGAGCAGCCACTGGGCGCACTCGACATCGGTGACGAGTACGTTTGCCAAACCTCCGCGCAATGCGCCCAGAACGGCCTGGCGTTTGTGTGTTCCCCCCGAAATCAGAATTGTCTGATCGCAGGATTTCACTGCGTCGAGCGAGACGGAGACCGTCCGCTCAGGCAGTGGCCCCTCCACTGGATTTCCGTCGATCGTGTAGAAACGGCCGCCGATTTCACCGACAGCCCCCCGACTTTCCAACTCGTCCAGCATGGTCGAGTCGACGAAACTGCCGGCAAACAAAGTCGTGGCCGTCGAAACAGCACCAACTCCGAAAACCATGATGTCGGAATCAGTTCCAGCCTTCAGTGCCTTCGAGATAACCGAGTCGTTTCGCATCGACTCCACCGTCGCTGGATCGGCATATAGCGGAGCATTGAGGCGAATAGGATTGGCCTGCAACTGTTGTGCGCATCGGCCGATGGTGAAGTCGACACCGGTTTGGTAGTCGGTCACCGTCATGGAGCCGTCAAGTTGTACCACAGCCGAGCACTTCGCCGCCTTGTCTGGCAAAGAACCTGCTACCGCAACGGTTTCCGGGCCCCACGTGAATCCGAGCACGCTCAACGGCTGCAGGCGGCGAACCAGAACTTCCGCTGCACGTCGGCCAAGCGCGTCGAAGTCCGGATCGTCCGAGTCCGAATTTGCTTCTGGGACAATCAACACTTCGGCCAACCCGAAGTGCTTCTCCAGCTTCGATTCCAATTCCGTGTTCACCGAACCTTCGAGCTCCGGTGGAACCAGAATCTCGACCCTGACCAAACCTTGCGTCCGTGCCCTGGCCAACAGTCGCCCGGCCGTAGGCCTCGAGACACCCAACTTCGCTGCAATCTCCGCCTGAGTAGCGCCTTCGAGGTGGTACATGGTCGCAGCCCGCAACGCGAGCCGTACATCCTCGGAAGCAGGCAACTTCGACGGCTTGAGTCCTGTGGGCTGAGCCGACTGGTTCACACGGTCTCCTTATGCATCAGGTTCAAAGTTTCTCGATCGTGAGCAAATGCTCACTAGATGTTCTTATGCTCATTAAGCTAACATCTAAGCTGTGACCCACACAACAGTTTCCGGAGAATCCTTCGATCTACCTGCGACAATTCGGGCAAACGTCCTCGTTGAGACCGGAAAGATGCAGATGGTCGAGAGACCGCGACCGTCCCCGAAGGCCGGTGAAGTTCTGGTCCGCATCCACGCCGTGGGCGTGTGCGGGTCGGACGCGCACTACTTTCGCGAAGGCCGCATTGGTCCTTACGTAGTCAACGCACCCCTCGTTCTCGGACACGAGGCATCGGGACGCATCGCCGCGGTCGGCGACGGCGTCGATCCAGGACGCGTCGGGCAGCGCGTCTCCATCGAGCCTCAGAAGCCTGATCCGACAAGTCCCGAATCAAAGGCAGGCAGATACAACCTCTGCCCTCATATGGAGTTCTTCGCAACGCCGCCGATCGACGGTGCGCTCACCGACTACGTCACGATCGGTGCCGACTTCGCCCACCCCATCGCAGATTCCGTGTCCTACGAAGCTGCCGCGCTTTTCGAGCCACTGTCGGTGGGGATCGCCTCAGCACAGAAGGCCGGGATCACCGCGGGCTCTCGTGTGCTGATCGCCGGCGCCGGGCCGGTAGGTATCGTGACGACGCAGGTAGCCAAGGCATTCGGCGCCACGGAAGTCATCGTCTCGGACATCGATGCGGCCCGGCGTGATGTGGCACTGAAATTCGGCGCAACAACAGTCGTCGATCCTCGCGAAAGCGACGTACGCTCTCTCGCCGTCGACGCATTCATCGACGCTTCGGGTGCCACGGCCGCCGTGATCGACGGCATTCACGCCGTTCGGCCGGCTGGGACAGTCGTTTTGGTCGGAATGGGCGCCGACGAAATTCCGTTGCCGGTCCCGATCATTCAGAACCGCGAACTGATTCTGACCGGGGTGTTCCGATACGCCAACACGTGGCCGATCGCCGCCGCACTGGTCGCCGCCCGCCGTGTCGATCTGGATTCGATGGTCACTGCCCGCTTTTCACTCGAACAGTCGCAAGAGGCCCTGGTGGCCGACCGCATTCCCGGCAGCATCAAAGCCGTAGTCATCGTCGCCGAAGGAGACTAGAACTTTCATGGAACTCAATACCAAGAACTTGCACGACTTCGACACTTCACTCCAAGTGCCGAACTACGACCGGAGCAAAGTCACTACCGGCATAGTGCATTTCGGTGTCGGCGGTTTTCACCGTGCACACCAGGCCATGTACATCGATACTCTCCTGCGACGTGGCGAGGGCTTGGACTGGGGAATCTGCGGTGTGGGAGTGATGCCGTCGGACAAGGGAATGAGAGACGCACTCCGAGCGCAGGACGGCCTCTACACCCTGGCGCTCAAGCATGCAGACGGAACGCTCGAGGGCCGGGTCATCGGGTCGATCGTCGAGTACCTGTTCGCTCCAGACGATCCGCAGGCAGTGATCGAAAAGATGGCATCCGAATCGACGAAGATCGTCTCCCTCACCATCACCGAGGGTGGATACAACATCTCGGACAGCACGGGCGAGTTCGACTCGTCCAATCCCGATGTGGTGCACGATCTCGAACCAGGAACACTCCCCCGCACCACCTTCGGTCTGATTTGTGCTGCACTCGCACTCCGCCGAGACCGCGGCCTCGCACCGTTCACGATCATGAGTTGCGACAACATCGAAGGCAACGGATCAGTCGCGAGGACGGCATTCGGAGCCTTTGCCGCCCTGAAGGAGCCAGAACTTGCGGAGTGGATCGGAGAGAACGGCGCGTTCCCCAACTCCATGGTCGACCGGATCACACCCGTCACGACAGCCGAGGTGACCGCAGAGATCGCCGAGACGTTTGGCGTCGACGATCAGTGGCCGGTTGCGGCGGAACCATTCACCGCATGGTTCCTCGAGGACGAGTTCACATCAGGCAGACCCCCTTTGGAGAATGCCGGCGTGAATCTGGTGCCGGACGTTCGCCCGTACGAACTCATGAAACTGCGCCTTCTCAACGCCAGCCATCAAGGCATCGCGTACTTCGGCTACCTTGCCGGATACCGCCTGGTCCACGAGGCATGCCAGGACCAACTATTGTCAGGGTTCCTGCTCGACTACATGAATCTCGAAGCGACACCGACCCTTGATCCGGTCCCCGGCGTCGACCTCGATCAGTACAAGAAAACCCTCATCGAACGATTCTCGAACCCTCAGGTCCGCGACACGATTGCACGTCTGTGTGCCGAGTCGTCCGATCGAATCCCCAAGTGGCTGTTGCCCGTCATCCGGAAGCAACTCGACGCCGGCGGGTCGATCAACCTGTCCACCGCCATTGTCGCCAGCTGGGCCCGCTACGCCGAGGGTTCAGACGAAAATGGAGACCCCATCACCGTCGTCGATCAGATGGCGGACACTCTGGTACCGCTCGCACAGAAACAGTCGAGCGATCCACTGGCCTTCATCGGTAACCGCCAACTCTTCGGCGATCTCGTGGACGATCGCCGATTTGTCGCAAGCTTCCGAACGACTCTCGACTCGTTGCACTCCGTCGGAGCCAGAAAGACCCTCGAGGAGGTACGTGGGCTCTGACTACGCCGAGACGTCGTGCAGGTGATGGATCGGATCGTGAATGAAGTAGGCCGCCAACGATTCGACGGTGAACGCCGATCCGTCACTGCGGAGTCCCCGTCGTTGGCGGCTACCCTCTGGCACGGTTTCGAAGGCGTTCGCGACCTCCGCGGCAGCGTCGGACAATTCCGATGCCACCGTTGCCGGGTCTTGGTCGTTGTACCGCTCGGCCTCTGCTGTCGCGTCCTGATCCCAGTTCTCGAATCTCGGATCGTGGAATTCGAGCATCTGTTCCAACCGCACCTTGAAGATCCTGAACGCGTCGCGCACATGGGCCGAATACTCCAACGCTGACCATGTTTCGCTGTCTGGCCGCACCGTCACGTTCTCGCGTTCGAGCACTTCAGCCCAGGATGCGGCGTTGGCACGTACCAGATCGGGAACGTCCGTGAATGCGACGGTGGATGAATCGAACCCGCACTCGGTGCAAGGGCGTTCGAGGACCCAGGTCCAATTCTTTGTATCCGGGGTGATCGGCATGGCTCGAGACTAGTCCGCCAGAGCGTAGTCGGTCTGCTTTGATTGGCCGATGAAGCGAATCGTGCTCGGTATTGCGATTCCCTTCGTGCTGATGCTTTCAGCGTGTGGCGCGGACGTGGGCGACGCCGAGTCGCACGAACTCGCCTTCACGTGCGACGACGCGTACGCGTTCCTCGAGGTATTCGGAACCGTCGAAGCGACGTTGGCACGGCTGCAGAGCCCTGGATGGAACGACGTACCTGAACTCATGGATTCCGCCAGCGCCTGGGCAGCGTTCACACCGCGTCAGCAGACTGCGGTCGTCAATTCACTTCATGCGGCTGCCCGAGGCGAATGTTGATCCGAACTTCCGTGACCGTTGGCGGGATCTGGTTTGAACCGAAACATGCGCTCTTCGCTCGCCTTGGCCACTCTCGCTGCCAGCTTGATGATTGGGGGTTGCGCGGCGCCGGCGGTGCAGCAACCCGACACCGCAACGACAACAACCGAAACGGGCGGAACGTGGGTCCGCAGGCTCGGCGTACCCGACTCCGTCGAAAAAATCTGCCAGTCGATACTCGGATTGGCCGAAGAATTAGGACGTACTCCTAGCGATTCCACGTCACCGATCGATCGAATCCGCGAATACATGAGCGGACCGTACAGCGACTGGAGGGGATTCGACGCTGAGGGGCGTCAGCGCATCCAGGGGCCTTCGAAGCAGCGGAATCAGGATCGTGCGGTTGAGCAACGCAGGATGTCTGGTTCGCCCTCGCACAACGGAATCACAAACAACGACGTATCAACGTCATTCCGTTGCTGACAAAAGTTCGTTCGTCCGCGACGGGCCGGTCACAAGAATTTTCCCAGGGCTTTCAGTTCAACTTCAAAGATCCTGTGGCGCAGTTGTGGCCAAGGCTTCCTGGTCTCGTCATCCCTCATGTGAAGGGCGCCGAGTCGACATGTACCCCTTCCGAACGCTGTAAATGCTCGGCCGCCAGAATCAACAGGGAGAGATTCGTACGAGAGTCCCTCGGTTGCATGCATCAACTGGTCAGGCGCCGGAATCGACCGGTCGCCCGGCGAACCTCGGACCTCTGCGCAGAACGCACAGTCGCGAGTTTTAGCTGATTCACTACCTGACCTGCATTGTTCGCTCGCTCGAACATGACATTCGGCCACTCGGCCAGCTCCCGACCTTCAGCTGATCGAATAGTGTTGCCGAACAGCCTGTTTCAGTGATCGGATTTGACACCAGGCGGGATCGAGTTCTTGATTCTCACAGCGTGTTCTCCGTTACGTTGGCCCGTCAGGTTAATCAGGGGTACGACCCGGCACAATTCGCCGAGTCCTTGTCTGCGCCGCCCAACGGCGGCGCGTCCACCGACAGCAAACCGATCTCTCTCGGGCACCCATGGGCTTCCGGTAGCGCGACCTCGAAGTTGCTGTTCATTTGCACCTTATCTTTACATTTTGCCAACTACTGTAATTCATCGACAAGTACTTTGTCCTGATTGCCAGGTTTGATCACGGTGACACAAACCAGCAGCTGTGGCCAACATGTCGACACGATCTATGTCGTCCCCGCCATCTCCGTTCAGGCTGCCGTGATGTGCGCGACACCGGCGACGCACACGAACGACGTTCCGGCGACCAGCTTCCAGCGTGCGTATCGCCGCGCGTGCATCACCAGCGGTGAACTGCGATGCACGAAAGACGCAACGCGAATATGGGGCGGCGACACAGCCCTCGATGGCTTTTGTACCCGACATTTTCCATCCCCGAGTCAGACAACTGACCAGCCAAGGCTGAGTCCAAAGTCCTCGCTACTGATGACCTAAGTCCGACAGTACTTTTCACGAAAAAGAGGACCCCGCATGTGCGGGGTCCTCTTCGCTTTCCTTCGGAGCTAGAGACCGAGCGAGTGAAGGTGCTCGCTGATCTTCTCGAACATGAGCCTCTGACCAGCCGGTGTGGGATGCATGCCGTCCTCCTTGAGTAGCGTCGGGTCCGACAGCCAGTTCTCGGTGAGCGCATCGATGAAAGGCAGCTTGTACTGCTCAGCGGCGGAACGGATTCGATCGTTCACGTTGACAGCGGTCTCGGATGGAGGCCGGTTGTCCATGATGGGTCCGATGACTACAACCTTGGCGTCAGGAAGCCGATCTCGTAGCTGCGCATACAACTCCCGAGTCGCATCTCGCACTTCGAGCGGGTACGAAACATCGTTCCGACCGCCGGCGATGATGACGACCTTGGGATTCACCGCAACGACCTGATCAATTTTCGCACCGAACGGCTGCTTGCCTTTTTCCGCGTTACCCTGGACGTATCCGGTGCCACCGCTCGCAAAATCTGCCAGGTACCAGCGACGATCGAAGGCCAACAGTGCCGGCCAGTGATCTCCTGTCGTGTTCGGAATCGAGTACGAGTCCCCCAAAATTGCGACCGTGTCGAAGTCGTCGGTAGGGGCATTCAGCGCCGGCGCCGAACTATCAGGCTGCGATACAGAGGCAGTTGCCCGACTGTCTCGGGATTGCTCGTACGCAAATCCTACGATCACCGCTGCGACGGTGAAAACCATGGCACCGATGACGGCGACAGTTCGCTTATTGGGTTTGGTCACCCTGTAAACATACGGTGTCGAATCATGTTGCCTCTGAGCGAGTGTCAAGCATCTGCCGTTCCGCTTGAACCGAACTTCGATGAAGGAGCGAAATCCCGCTCTCACAGCAGATTGACACAAGATTGCCGGAAGTTAAGGCGCGGCAAAGCATTCAGGGCATAGTGTCCCCCATTCGACGGACCAAAGTCCATTTCCAATTCGACACTCCGACAAAGCGGCAATCGCGCAGCTATATTTCGTCGACGCTTCAACTACTTTCGGTACATCTGCACAGCCGCGCGACAATATCCAATCTCCCGTGCTCGGCAATCCCCTCTATTTTTCTCATTCGGTGAAGCCGGCACCAGGTGCCAGGAAGAACGTCGACGTGCCAGAAACAGAAGCAAAGCACAGCATCGGCGACTGATCGCGATCTTAGCCCCCGATTCCGCAGACTATGAAGAAGGTAACGGGGACGGCCCGACTGCCGGCACCTACACCAGGCGAAGATGGTTTTCGTGCCGGCTATCGTTTAACCAGCGTGCGTCGACGCTCGGGGTGTCGCTGTAACGCATCGTCGGTACCTGTAGGCACAGGTACAGACAATCGTTGACTGATCCCTGAGTGTTATCTTCGAAATCACCTTTGATCGCCGTGTGTAGGTACATCTAGAGCGTGACACTTCGACTGGTCGAGCACATACGCTGAAATACCAGGATAGGTACCTACTTTTCCTTCGCCTTCCGACTCGTCGCTGTCTCGGGCACGTCCAGAAGCGCTGCACATCAGACACTGTCGGGAAACTTGTCATCTGGATCCGAGACTTTCACCTCGTCTGGAATCGACGATCATGATGCGACGATTCCTTGTGTGACCACGAATGCTCGACTCAGGCACAACCGCAGGCGCAAGGCCAGGCGATTCAATCCCAACAACCGGTGAGCAACTGTCCTGGTGATTGCAATCTGCGCACTTGTCGCCTTGGCGATCGTCGGCAGCATGATCTTCGACAAGAGTCATTGGGGCTGAGCCGCGGGCTCACGGCACCTGTACGTGGGGCGGGCGGGGCTCGAACCCGCGACCAATGGATTATGAGTCCACGGCTCTAACCGACTGAGCTACCGCCCCATCCGTGATGCGTAGCATCGCGGCGAATCCGAATGTTACCGGCACATCAGACGCGGATCACAATCGGGCCGGCGGTGACGCGTTGCACTCTTTCGAGTCGAGTCTTCCAATGTTGGTCGGCACAGGCGCATTGAGCCGATACCGTGGGAGTGCACACCCCACGGAACAGGATCACCACATGAAGCTTGCACTGACCGAATTCAAGAACTCGAAGGCTACGATCCGGATCATCATGTCCGACGGCGCCAAGCTGAACGGCACCGTCACCGATTTCACCGAAGACACTCTCGTTCTCAATTCTCCGAATGGCGTCTACTACATCAACCCCAGCCACATCATCCGACTGTTCGAGCCGTCGGATCGCGCAGCGAAGTAAGCGCACCGGTCGAACAGTTCGACGGTTCCACCGAAAGCCCGACGCAGAGTCTTGCGTCGGGCTTTCGGTGTATCTGTCTCCAACATCTTGGAGTCGCGTTCACGTGTGCTGATGACGCCTATCCTCTGCGACATGGCGAACGACAGCGGCCGACCTGAACTCGTTTTGTTCGACTTGGGTGGTGTGCTGTGTCAGTTCGAACCTGATCTTCGCGCCGCAGAACTGGCAACGGCCATCGGCGTCACTGAAGAAGAAATCCATGCCCTCGTGTTCGAGTCCGGGTTCGACCAGGAATGCGATCTCGGCCTTCACTCCGAAGCCGCGATTCTGGAACGCTTACGAGCGTTCGGGTTTCCTGGTAACCGCGACGACCTACGCCGAGCCTGGGCCAAGGCCTTCATCCCGGACCGCGCAGTCATCGATCTCGCAATCGCGCTTCGAAGCGAAGGGGTCGAGGTCGCCACATTCTCCGACAACGGGCCTGTCCTTTTGGCCGCCATCGAGAGTGTTGTAACTCCGTTGGCAATCGACGAGCATGTTTTCTCCTGCATACTCGGAGCCACCAAACCCGACCCTGCAGCCTTCCTGGCCGCGCTGAAGTTTCTCAATGCGCGCCCTCAACAGACCTTCTTCGTCGACGACAACCCGATCAACGTCCTCAGCGCTCGACAGCCGGGAATTCGCGGTGAACAAGTACACGCGGCGGCAGAGGTTGAATCAGCACTGCGATCGGTAGGTCTGCTGCGAGAGCAATAGGTCAGACAAACGCAAGAAAGCCCCCCACCGGATTTCTCAGGTGAGGGGCTCTGCTGCTCCCCCGGCTGGACTCGAACCAGCAACCGTCCGATTAACAGTCGGAAGCTCTGCCAATTGAGCTACAGGGGATTGTCTTGCTCGCTTCGCCCGTTCCGGCGTTGCCTGAGAAACTGTAGCGAATCCTCCACCGAAGTACCAAATCGCCTGCCCAGCGAGTCATCAGGCAGGATGGAGTCAGGACGATCGGTGCTGGAGGGAAGCAGGAATGATGCGTTTGTTGATCGGTGTTGCAGCTGGGTACGTCCTGGGAACCAAAGCGGGCCGCGCACGATACGAGCAGATCAGCCGGGCCGCGAAGGCGGTGGCCACTAGTCCGGCCACCAAGAAGGTGTTGGATGCGTCACGGCAGAAGCTGGCCGACTCACTGAGTACTCAGCCCAAGCTCGAGCCGATGAAGCCGCTCAATGAGGAGACCACGATTTTGGTCCCCCACGACCAGTTGAAGAAGAACCGCTAGGTCAGACGCTTTGGTCGCCGACAGCCTGCTCACGCAGCTGTCGGCGATACTGCTCCAGCGCCACAAGGTCGCCGAAAAGAGAGTTGTACTCCTCCGGGGCCGCAGCAGGTGAGACGCGCTGAAGCTTGGATTTGAGGTCGGCAACCTGTTCGCCCACCCACGCTTCCTGCAGCCGGGCGAGCACTCCGTTGATGTAGCGCGGAACCGTGTCTTCGTCGCACGGCATGGGTTCGACGGCCAGCTCCGATACAACCGAGGCCACCGTCATGTCTTCGACGCCCTTGGTGACGACTTCGATCCACTCGGCGCCGCCGAGCCCCTTGCTCGTTCCGCCGGCGTCCGCCATTGCCTGCCTGATCACAACGTAGGCGGGGTGGGTGAAGGTCTCGGGTGGCAACGAGTCGAAGACACTGCCGGCGACGCCAGGGTGCTGCAACGCGGCCTTGAGGACAGCTCGCTGCGTCGAAAGCCCCGGGTCGTTGGGCCGTGGCCTGGAGATTCCGATCGGCAGCGCAAGCGCATCGGCGGCAGGTGGATCGACAACCTGACGACGCTTGGGCGCCGGTGAAGATCCACGCGTCGACGCCCGTTTGCGAGCTTCGTCACGCACGCGTCGTCGGACGGACGGAAGATCGTCCCAACCGACCCATCCGCAGAGGAGATTCGCGTAGCTGTCGCGCAGAGTTGATTCCTTGATCTGCGCAACGACGGGGACGGTACGACGCAGTGCTTCGACGCGCCCTTCAGCCGTCTCGAGATCGTGCTCGGTGAGTATCGACTTCACCACGAACTCGAACATGGGCGTACGCCGCGCAACAAGGTCGCGAACGGCGGCGTCACCGGACTCGAGGCGAAGATCGCATGGGTCCATTCCGTCAGGAGCGACGGCCACGAAGGTCTGCCCGGCCATCTTCTGATCGCCCTCGAATGCCTTCATCGCAGCAGCCTGCCCTGCGGCATCACCGTCGAAGGTGTAGATGATCTCACCGCGAAAGTAACTGTCGTCCATCAGGAGTCGGCGGAGCATCGCAAGGTGCTCCTCGCCGAAGGCGGTTCCGCACGAAGCGACGGCGGTCTTGACGCCGGCCAAGTGCATCGCCATGACGTCGGTGTACCCCTCGACTACTACAGCCTGGTGTCCCTTGGCGATGTCGCGCTTGGCGAGGTCCAAGCCGAACAGGACCTGAGACTTCTTGTAGAGGATCGTTTCCGGGGTGTTGACGTACTTACCGGGCATGGTGTCGTCGTCGAAGAGCTTGCGCGCACCGAAGCCGATGACGTCACCGGCAACGCTGCGGATCGGCCAGAGCAGGCGGCGATGGAACCGGTCGATCGGACCGCGCCGCCCCTCTTTGGACAGCCCCGCCGCTTCGAGCTCCTTGAACTCGAATCCCTTGGACATCAAGTGTTTTGTGAGAGTGTCCCAACCTTCGGGCGCGTATCCACATCCGAATTGCAGGGCTGCGGCACCGTCGAAGTTTCTCTCGGTGAGGTAGTCACGAGCCGCCTGGGCATCGGGTTCGCGCAGTCGGGCGGCGTAGAACTCCTGAGCCGCCGCGTTCGCCGCAATCAACCGTGCACGGGTGCCGCGATCGCGCTGAACGGACGGTCCGCCGCCCTCGTACGAAATCGTGTAACTGAGTCGATCCGCCAACTGCTCCACGGCCTCGACGAAGCTGATGTGGTCCATCTTCTGCAGGAACGAGTACACGTCACCACCCTCACCGCAGCCGAAGCAGTGATAGAGGCCGTGGTTGGGTCGTACGTGAAACGACGGTGACTTCTCGTCGTGGAAGGGGCACAGACCCTTGATCGAATCGCCACCGGCACGCTTGAGTGAAACGTATTCACCGACGATGTCCTCGATGCGAGTGCGTTCGCGAATGGCCGCGATGTCTCTGTCAGAAATTCGGCCCGCCACGTACATCAGTCTAGGCGGTCCCCCGACACCTCCTGACAACGATATGTTGATGCCCGACTCTGTACCGCAGCGATGGGACCGACCATGACTGAAAACGCCTCGAGCTCGCCCGAAGGGCGATCGGGAACTCGATTCGGCGTGTACGAGCTGCGTCGTCTGCTCGGTCGGGGCGGAATGGGCGAAGTGTACGAGGCGTACGACACCTCGAAAGATCGCCTGGTCGCTCTCAAGTTGCTCCATCGCGAACTTGCGGCCGACCCGTCATTCCAAGCTCGTTTCCGCCGAGAATCTCGCACCACCGCCGCCCTGAACGAACCGCACGTGATCCCGGTGCACGATTGGGGCGAGATCGACGGAGTTCTCTTCATCGACATGCGTTTGGTCGAAGGCCACACACTGCGAGCCGAGTTGACCGAGTTCGGCCGACTCACACCGGCGCGAGCCGTCGACATCGTCTCGCAGATAGCGTCAGCGCTGGACGCAGCGCACGCGCGGGGGCTCATCCATCGCGACGTCAAACCAGACAACATCATTCTCACGAACACCGGGTTCGCGTACCTCGTGGACTTCGGCATCGCATATTCACTGACAGATACGAAGATCACCACCGAGGGAAGCGCGGTCGGTTCGTATGCGTACATGGCGCCTGAGCGATTCGGTATCGAAACGCCGACGGCCGCAGCGGATGTCTACTCTCTGGCTTGCGTCCTCTACCAGTCCCTCACCGGAACAACGCCTTTCAACACCACAAGCATCGGACATCTCGTCAATTCACACCTGAACGCTCCGCCGCCGCGCCCCACTCTGACGGTTCCGTCGCTCCCGCAACGTTTTGACACTGTCGTGGCTCGCGGCATGGCAAAGGATCCCGCACACCGCTATCCGACCACAGGAGCGCTCGCACTCGAAGCGCGGCAAGCCCTCTCGGCCAACAGTGCCACCAGTGAGGCCGGCGGATTGCAACCCACAATCGTCGGGTCGCCCACCTACACCACGGTGAATCCCGCCTACGGGAACTACGCGCACATCGCGACAAGGACCAAGCGGAACCGAGCCCCGATCGCGATCGGGGCGGCTGGAGTTGCACTCGTTGTGGCCGCAGCAGGCACGGCGGCTTGGGTGATGCAGGGAAACTCGGGCCCCGAATCACCAACCACTGTAGCAGCTTCCACCGCCACGGCGGAGCCGGCGCCGATTCAGGAGCCGGTGGGAACGCCGAAACTCGAACCGCTACCCACCGCCGGACTGCAGGCAACCACGACCACGCGGGCGTCCACCCCGTCCACGAAGAACGGCGATCTCGGAGTGAGCAAGCCGATCACCGTCCCCTCGTGCAAGGGAACCGGAATCGTGGTGTTGGCCAATGCCACCGATCCGGCAACGTATGCCAGCGAGATTCAGAACTACCTCGACGCGTTCCCCGGCTCGAAATACTTACGCACAGACCAGTCCTGCCCGTCACTGCGTCAAGTCTCCGATTCCGGGACTGCGATCTACACCGTGTATCGCGAATCCGGAAACAGCGAGTCGAAGATCTGCAAGGACGTTCGCGCAGCAGGCGGCGACGCTTACGGCAAGTGGCTCGACACCACTACCGACCCGTCGACGCGGATGACCTGCTGAGAGCGCCGCCGACTCAGCCCCAACTGGCCTGCGCGCCCAAGCTCGCCTTGTCCACCCGCTCCAGCCGACTTTCCGTGTACGACGCGATCTGATCCACCACTACGCGGACCCGAGCACCGTCGTCCGCGGCCCGCTCCCACGCGGGCAGCAGGATCGGATCGAGTCCGGCCGGGGCTGTGGCCAACAGCCATTCCGCGACGCGATGAACACGATCACGCTGCCGATCCTGACGTGCCTTGTGTCCGGCGTCGGACATCACGTAGTACAGCGCCACTGTCTTGAGCAACGCCACCTCGGATGCGACGGCCTCGGGTATATCGAGGTCAGCTTGATAGCGCGAGAGGGGCCGGTTGCCGTTTGTCTGCCGAGTGCTGGCGATCGCGGCCGTGGCGAAGCGTCCCACCAATTCACTCGTGAGGTTCTTCAACGCGACGGAACTTCCCAGCGTTCCGTCGAAACTTCCGACTCCGCGTACGACGGGGAGTTCGGACAACCGTTGAGCGGCTTCGATCAGATCGTCGACTACCAGTCCGCGAAACTCGGAGGCCCCCAGTTCTGCCAGTGCGCGCTGCTCGGACGGATCAGCAAGCGAGCGGAGGTCGATACGACCTGCGATCACCCCGTCCTCCACGTCGTGCACGGAATAGGCGATGTCGTCGGCCCAGTCCATGACCTGAGCTTCCAGGCATTGCCGACGCTCGGGCGCACCCTCGCGAACCCAGGCGAGCACCTCTGCGTCGTCGTCGTATGCCCCGAACTTCGCGCCGGGCTCCGGCCGGGTCCACGGGTACTTGATGGCCGCGTCGAGTGATGCCCTGGTGAGATTGAGGCCGGCGCTCAGACCGTCGGGGCGCAGGATCTTCGGTTCGAGGCTGGTCAGGATCCGCAGATTCTGCGCATTGCCTTCGAAACCGCCGCAGTCCTTGGCGACTTCGTCCAGCGCCTTCTCGCCGTTGTGCCCGTACGGCGGGTGCCCGATGTCGTGTGCGAGACCCGCAAGGTCCACCAGGTCCGGGTCGCAACCGAGTCCGTCGGCGATCCCTCGCCCGATCTGTGCGACCTCCATCGAGTGCGTCAGCCGCGTGCGAGGTGTGTCGCCGTCGCGCGGGCCGACAACCTGGGTCTTGTCAGCCAAACGCCGCAAAGCTGCGGAGTGCTGGACCCTGGCCCGGTCTCGCGATAAGTCCGAACGATGCTGCGCCGCTGCGATCTGCGAACCCGGCAACCCCGCTCGCTTCGGTGCCTCGACGACCCGACGTTCGAGGTCGTGTTCGGAGTAGGAGCCGCCTCCGTAGGTGGTGTGAGCTGTCATGGTTTCTATTGCCCTGCCGTGTAGGGGAAGTCTGCCGAGAAGTGCGTGAGCTGATACCAGAGCAGCGCGCCGGTTTCGCGAGCGATTCCGTGCAACTGGGATTCGCGGGTGAACACCGCCGGGCCCTGACGAGTCGGTGCGGTCCACGCTTGAAGTCCCGTGTCGCGGGCCATAGTCCGAGTGCGCAACGAGTGCCAGGGGTCACTGACCAGGACGGCGGAATTGATGCCCTGCGAGGACATCTCGGCACTCACCGCATCGATGCTGAGCAGTGTGTCCGAACCGGTCTCCACAGCAGTGATCGCACTCGACGGAATCCCTCGATCGGTCAGATACATCTTTCCCGACGCCGCTTCGGTGTACTCGTCACCTTCTTGTTTACCGCCGACAGTGATGATCTGCGGAGCCACTCCGCGCTTGTACAGCTTGTACGCCTGTTCGAGTCTGGCTTCGAAGACCGACGACGGAGTACCGGAATACTGAGCCGCGCCCAGAACGACTATCGCGTCGGCCGGCCGCGTGTCGTCGATGCGGGCCACCTGCCATACCCGGAATGCGGTACCGCCGACCAGGACCACTGCCATCAACACGGCGCCGGCGATCAATCGCCGCGTCCATCGAGCCAATCCTGCACCGAAGCCGCCCGCCCGTGAGGGTGATGGATCGTGGGGGCGGTTACCGAAAGCAGGTTTCACTCTCGCAATTCTGCCAGTTCGCAGCGATCTCCTCCGATGCCGACGCGCCACAACGGATAGATTTGCGTCATGGCCCTCGCACCACACTTCGCGCAGTTGTCCTCTGTAGAGCAGAGTCGGACAACCACCCGACCCGTTCGACGCTGGGGAAGCGCCGCCGCCGTCGCCGCGATTTTCGCTTTGTTGGCGCTCGTCTTCAGCCCTGCGCTCGCCTCGGCGGACGCCCCGATGGTCTTGCCGAATCACATCACCGACACCTCCGGGGTTCTCGACGCCGGACAAACCAGCGACATCCAAGCGGCGATCGATCAACTCAGCGAGGACCACCAGATCGATCTGTGGGTCGCGTTCGTCCCCGACTTCAACAACCTCGGCGGCCAGGCATGGGCGCAGCAGACAGCCACCAAGTCGACGCTGAGTACCAAGTCCGTCCTGCTTGCAGTTGCCACGGCAGAGCGCGCGTACTACCTCGATGTTCCGGCTGAACTCAGCAACATCACCGATTCCGACATCGAGTCGATCAATACCGACGCGGTGGAACCGGCTCTCGCCGAAGATGATTGGACCGGTGCTGCAATTGCAGCAGCCGGCGCACTCGGCGACGCGAACAACACGAGCGGCGGAATGGGAGTCGGAACACTCCTCATCGCCGGCGGCGCTGTGGTGGTCGGAACGGGCGGCGTGGTCCTGTACTCACGCAAGCGCAAGAACGACAAGAACAAGGCAAGCGTGGAGGCCGCGAAAAACATCGCCCCCGACGACTTCGCCAGCCTCAACGCACTCCCGCTGCCCACACTCGACGAACGTGCGAAGGAGATCCTCGTCGAGACGGATAACGCGATCGCCGGCAGCCAGGAGGAGCTGGATCTGGCCCGCAGCGAGTTCGGAGATTCCGCTGTTGCGCCCTTCTCCGCGGCATTCGACAAGGCCAAGGCCACCCTCGCCGAAGCCTTCGCGATCAAACAGCGACTCGACGACGCCATCCCCGAAACTCCCGACCAACGCCGTCAGATGCTGATCGACATCATCTCCTCGTGCGGTCGAGCCGACCAAGAACTCGAAGCTCGCGTCGACGAGTTCGACGGGCTTCGCGACCTTCTCATCAACGCCCCGGCACGCCTCGATGCTCTGACGCAGAGTGTTGTTGCTCTCAGCGTGCGTTTGCCTGAATCCGAGGCGATTCTGACCAAACTGAAGGATCAGTTCCCCGCACCGACGCTGGCGTCGGTAGTGAACAACGTCACGATGGCGAGCGAACGCTTGACGCTCGCCGAGAAGTCCATCGAAGAAGGTCGAGACGCCACCGCGCTGCCGGCCGGCAAGCAAGGCGCCGCCGTCACCGCAATTCGCACGGCCGAAGCTGCTCTCGATCAGGCCCGCAAGCTACTCGACGGCGTCGATCACGCCGCCGACGACATCCGAAACGCCATCGCGACACTTCCGTCCGCGATGGACGACGTTCAGCAGGGCATCACCGCTGCGGACGCTTACCTGGCGCAGGGCGGGCAGAAATTGGCGGACGCGAAGGCTGCGGCCCAGTCAGCGTTGGCCAATGCTCAGACGTCCAAGGCCAGCGATCCGCTGACAGCGTTCAACCAGATCGTCGCGGCCGACGCCCAACTCGACGCGCTGCTCGCCGACGCTCAGGAGCAGAAGCAGCAGCTCGAACGGGCGCAGCAGCGCCTCGCCCAGGACGTTCTGGCCGCGCAGGCCCAGGTGACCGCTGCCGGCGACTTCCTCGGAACCAGGCGCGGCGCGATCGGGGCCGAGGCCCGCACTCGCTACGCGGAGGCTCAGCGGCACCTGCAGGCCGCCCAACAATTACAGGCTTCGGACCCGTCGAAAGCACTCCAACACGCCCAGGCCGCGACCACCTTGGCGACGCACTCACTTCGCGCAGCGCAGAACGACGTCAACGCCTGGGAAGCAAACCAACGACCCCGGGGTGGCGGCGGCGATGCGACGGGCGCGATCCTCGGCGGGATCCTGATCAACAGCATTCTGCGAGGCGGCGGAGGTCCCCGCTCGTACGGCGGACCGAGCAGCAGTGGGCGCTCCGGACGCGGTGGCGGCGGCGGTGGTTTCGGCGGAGGCGGCGGAGGCCGAACCAGTCGAGGCGGCGGCGGCCGGTTCTGACGGATCCCGTCGAGGTAGTAAAATCCCTACTTTGTTCACGACCGCACTCGTCGTACGCTTCATCCGGCAAGTCGGGATCACAGATCATACGAAGGTGTTATGGAAAGCGTCGCCCCGCAGATAACCGTCGTTGTACCTACATACAACGAGCGTGAGAACCTGCCAAAGCTCGTCGATCGCCTCGCCGCGTTGAAGATCCCGAACCTGCACGTCCTCGTGGTGGATGACAACTCCCCCGACGGTACGGGCGAGGTTGCCGACAAGTTGGGTATCGACGGCCCCATCCCGGTGGGAGTACTTCACCGCACGGTCAAAGACGGTCTCGGCCGTGCTTACGTCGCGGGCATGAGCCGGGCATTGGCGGAGAACGCAGACATCGTCATTCAGATGGACGCAGATCTCTCGCACCCGTCCGAAGCGATCCCCGCCATGATCGAGATCCTCACCACTACCGATGCGGCAGTCGTTCTCGGCTCCCGTTACGTCGAAGGCGGCGCAGTCGCCGGCGACTGGCCGTGGCATCGCAAGGCGCTGTCCGCCTGGGCGAACTTCTACGTCAACGCCATTCTGCGACTTCACGTGAAGGATGCGACCGCCGGCTTCAAGGCGTGGCATGCAAAGACCTTGCGCGACATCGACGTCGAATCGGTGCAGAGCAACGGCTACGCGTTCCAGGTCGAGATGAACTACCGAGTTGTTCAGCGCGGCATGAAGATCGCCGAAACGCCCATTCGCTTCGAGGAGCGCACCGAAGGCGTCTCCAAGATGAGTCTCTCGGTTCAGTTGGAGTCTGCTCTGGTGCCGTGGAAGCTCAAGTTCGGCAAGAAGTCTCTTTGACCTTCGCGGCCGATCGAAAGTAGTCGGCCGTCTGCTTGTCCGACGGATAGAACGATTCGATCGCAATCTCTGCGAGTGTGACGTCGCGCGGCGTACCGAACACGGTGGTGGTGCTGAACATCGCCAGTTCGGTATCGCCGGCGCGTACACGCAACGGAACCAGCAGAGAATTTGCGCGGTCGTCGTGCCAGTCCCCTCCGCTCGGATAAGTGCGCAGCTCGTCGAGCAACGACGACAACTGCGCATCGGCACTCACCTCCACTTCCCGCGCCAGTCTCGCGAGCAGGTGCGTCCGCCATTGCGCGAGGTTGACGATCCGCGGCGCCATTCCCTCAGGATGCAAGCTCAACCGCAATACGTTCACCGGTGGCTCCAGAAGGAACGCAGCGGCGCCCTCGATCAGAATTCCCACGGCCTCGTTCCCGGCAACCATCTCCCACTGCTGATCGACCACCACCGCCGGATACGGGTCATGCGCGTCGATGATGCGATCGATGGCCTCACTCACTGCTGACATCGGCGCTTCCGCCAACGACTTCTGCGAGTACTCCGGCGCGTGACCACTTGCCAGTAGAAGCGTGTTCTGTTGCCGTAGAGGAACATCCAGGCATTCAGATAGGTGGAGAATCATATCCCGGCTGGGTTTCGAGCGGCCGGTCTCGATGAAGCTCAGGTGCCTGGTCGACACGCCTGCCGCTGTCGAGAGACCCAACTGAGTGAGCCTTCGCCGCTCCCGCCACCGTTTGAGTTCGGTGCCCACGTCCATCGTCTCGAAGGTCATTCCCCCAAGGTAGCGACCCGAGGTAGCCGAGGCCATGACCTCCGAGGTAATCGACCCGGAGCAGTTTCGGCACAACAGTGATATCAGCCGGCGAGAACGCCGGGTACTGATCAAGGGAGCTACCATGAGCGACTTCGACGCCATTGCCGATGCCTACATCGACATGTGGAACGAAACAGATATCAACGCCCGCAAGGCGCGGATCGAGCAACTGTTCGCACCAGCCGGTCGCTACACCGATCCGCTCGCGGACGTCACCGGGCACGAACAGATCGACGCGATGATCAACGCTGTGCAGCAACAGTTTCCGGGCATGCGCTTCACTCTCATCGGACCGGTCGACGCGCACCACCGACAGGCGCGATTCGGTTGGGCTCTCGGCCCTTCGGGGGCCGAGTCACTGATCGACGGATTCGACGTACTCGAACGCGATGACGACGGGCGTGTGACGCTTGTCCTCGGGTTCCTCGACAAGGTGCCTTCGGCCTGAAGCGGCCTTCCACCGACAGCGTTCGACACGAAGGCTGTCGGTGGTTCGTGCCATCATCGTTGCCGATGAACGCCGACGGATTTACCTGGTCCACACCGATTCCCGAGCCTGAGGGCGCCGAGTACGGTGCTCACACGCTGACCGTCAACGGGCTCATGACCGTCTATCGAACCGCCAAGACGACGCCTACCAAGCTCGGTCAGTTCGTCACGCTGTGGCGCCGTTCCGATGCCGGGCCCATCCGCCCCTTCGACACCAGCGACAGCATCATGCTGTTCGTGGTGAAGGTACACGGCGAAGAACGTCTGGGGCACTTCGTCTTTCCTGTCGAGACCCTCGTCGAACACGACGTCGTGTCGACGAACTTCTCGGGTGGTAAGCGCGCTATCCGGGTTTATCCGCCCTGGGTCACGCCGACCAGTGTGCAAGCAGTCAGAACTCAGCGCTGGCAGATGCGGCATTTCGGCGAGTTCCCCGATGTGTTCAGCTCACCTGCTGTTCAGCTCACCTGATAAGTCGCAATGATGACGCCTGTTGTCGTGGGGACGCTGTCGACGAGGGTGAACTGAGCGAGCGCAGCGCCGTCGGGGAACATTCTGCGCCCAGTTCCGAGAACCAGCGGATGAATGAGCAGGGTGTAGGTGTCGACGAGGCGCCGCTCGGCCAATGACGTGATCAAGTCTCCACTGCCCAGAATCACCAGATCCGGACCCTCGCATTCCTTGAGCGCGGCTACCGCGTCGGCGGCATCACCGTTCAACAAGGTGGAGTTCTTCCACGGGAGCGGTTCGCCCAAAGTTCTTGAAGCTACGTACTTCTGCGTGTTGTCGAGCACCTCGGTGAACGGATTGTCGGCCTGAAGGGGCCAGTACGAGGCGAAGTTCTCGTAGGTTCTGCGTCCGAAGAGCAACTCGGATTTCTTCGCCATCCCCTCCCCCATCTTCTGCGCCATGACGGAATCGTTGAAAGGTGCCGCCCATCCACCGTGCTCGAATCCGCCACGGCGGTCTTCGTCCGGCCCACCAGGTGCCTGCATGACACCGTCGAGAGTCACGCTGTTTGTCACGCTGAGTTTTCTCATAACTTCGATCCTGCGCCTGTTAGGACCATCAGGGAAAGAGAAAACGGGCGGCCCTTCTCGAATGAGAAGAACCGCCCGTCATTGTCGAACACTGTTGAACGAGAATCAGGAACCGATCAGCCGTGCAGCCAGGTAGCTTTCCACCTGATCGAGGGCGACGCGTTCCTGCGCCATGGAGTCACGCTCACGCACCGTGACGGCCTGATCTTCGAGGGTGTCGAAGTCGACCGTGATGCAGAACGGTGTGCCGATCTCGTCCTGGCGACGGTAACGACGACCGATGGCGCCGGCGTCGTCGAACTCGACGTTCCAATTCTGACGCAGCTGCGCTGCAAGATCTTTTGCCTTGGGCGTCAGGTCCGCGTTACGCGAGAGCGGCAGAACCGCAGCCTTCACGGGAGCGAGTCGACGATCCAGGCGGAGCACCGTGCGCTTGTCGACGCCGCCCTTGGAGTTGGGCGCCTCGTCCTCGGTGTAGGCGTCGACCAGGAAGGCCATCAGCGAACGCGTCAGACCGGCCGCCGGCTCGATGACGTACGGCGTGTAACGCTCGCCCGTCGTCTGGTCGTAGTAGTTCAGCTCGGTGCCCGAATGCTTGGAGTGCGTCGAGAGATCGAAGTCGGTGCGGTTCGCGATGCCCTCGAGCTCGCCCCATTCACTGCCCTGGAAGTGGAAGCGGTACTCGATGTCGGTCGTGCCCTTCGAGTAGTGCGAAAGCTTTTCCGGCGCATGCTCGTAGAGACGCAGGTTGTCCTTGTTGATGCCGAGGCCGGTGTACCAGTCCAGGCGGTAGTCGATCCAGTACTGATGCCACTGCTCGTCCTCGCCCGGCTTGACGAAGAATTCCATCTCCATCTGCTCGAACTCGCGGGTGCGGAAGATGAAGTTGCCCGGGGTGATCTCGTTGCGGAAGCTCTTGCCGATCTGGCCGATGCCGAACGGCGGCTTCTTACGCGAGGTGGTCAGCACGTTGGCGAAGTTCACGAAGATGCCCTGAGCGGTCTCGGGGCGAAGGTAGTGCATGCCCTCTTCGCTCTCGACAGGGCCGAGGTACGTCTTGAGCATCATGTTGAAGTCACGCGGCTCGGTCCACTGACCGACGGTGCCGCAGTCGGGGCAACCGATGAGGTCCATCGTGACGTCGTCCGGGTTGTCGAGCTTCTTCTTCTCCGCGTACGCCTCCTGCAGGTGATCCTGACGGTGGCGCTTGTGACAGTTGAGGCACTCGACGAGCGGGTCGTTGAAGACACCGACGTGACCGGATGCGACCCACACCTCGCGGGGCAGAATCACCGACGAGTCGAGGCCGACGACGTCCTCGCGGCTGGTGACCATGTTGCGCCACCACTGACGCTTGATGTTCTCCTTGAGCTCGACACCCAATGGGCCGTAGTCCCATGCGGACTTGGTACCGCCGTAGATCTCACCGCACGGGTAGACCAGGCCTCGCCGCTTGGCGAGATTGACAACGGCTTCGATCTTGGACTTGGGTGCCACTCGATTGCTCTCCATCTGGGTAATAGATGCATGATTTTCGTGCGCTTTTCGCACCATCAGCCTATCTGGCGGCTGCCACGCACTTCCGTCCAAGGTTGACATGCATACTTGTGCATATCAAAATGAAAGTGATTTGCAATAATGTGGTGAGATGGCTATGCCCGGACATCATGATCGACCCCTCGAAGGAGCCTCGCTGTGAGCATTGCGGATACCGGCGATCTCCACAAAAGCCATGATCATTCCGACCTCGGACACACGCACGACCCGTTCGAGGCCGCACCTCCCGCGCCCGTGCCACCCAAGGAGACCTTGGCGGCCGCCGGCGAAATTCTGCGGGCACTGGCTGCACCCGTCCGGATCGCGATCGTGCTTCAACTGCACGAGTCGGAGCGTTGCGTTCACGAACTCGTCGGCGCTCTCGGTGTCACTCAGCCACTCATCAGCCAGCATCTGCGCGTTCTCAAAGCAGCGGGCGTCGTCCGCGGCGAACGCAACGGACGAGAAGTTCTCTATCGACTCGTCGACGATCACCTCGCACACATCGTCGTCGACGCTGTCGCCCACGCCGAAGAAGGATGAGATTCCACCGCATGAACACTCCGGGCAGTACGACCTCGAAACGTGGACCGGCTACCGTCGGCGTTCGTTCCACCAAACAGCGCAGCGCCATCTCCGCCTTGCTCGACGACATCGACGAATTCAAGTCGGCACAAGAACTACACGACGAACTACGCAAGCGCGGTGAAGGCATCGGCTTGACCACCGTCTACCGCACGCTGCAGGCACTCTCCGACGCCGGAACCATCGACGTTCTGCGCACCGACACAGGCGAGTCCGTTTACCGTCGGTGCTCCTCTGGCCACCATCATCACCTGGTGTGCCGCAACTGCGGATTCACCGTAGAGGTCGAGGGGCCGACGGTCGAGCAGTGGTCACAGACCATCGCCGAAGACAACGGTTTCACCGAAGTGAGCCATACCGTAGAGATCTTCGGTACCTGCCGCGACTGCGCCGCCTCCTGACGGCGTCAGGGAATCAAGCCCCGCCTGACGGCGTCAGGGAATCAGGCCCTGACGCGCCGTATCGGCGCCGGTGAGCGCAAGTAGCAACATCGTGGTCAGTGCCTCGTCGTCCAGTCCGGCCGCCGGGAACGTGTACCGCAGGATGACGTCCGCCAGACTGCCGTGACCGAACACCGCGATCGAGCCGAATTGGATGGTCCGATTCCGCTCGGCCACCTTGCGATGCAGTGCCGCGCTGACCGGCCGGTCCCACGCGAGAACACACGTCATGGACAGCACGTCCAGACCCTCGGACAGATTCATCGCCTGGATCGAACACAGCGCGCCCGAGTACTGGAAACCCAGTGATCCGTCGGCAGCCACATCGACCGTCACGAAATGCGCCAGCGAGGCGGCCGCACGTTCTTGTAGGCGGGCTGCTTCGTCGGTGGTGTCGGTCATGTTCTCCCCTGTCATTTGACGCCACCGAATCTACGGTCGCGTGAGGCGTATTCGACGCACGCGGCCCACAGGTCGCGGCGGTCGAAATCGGGAAACAGCTTCTCCTGGTACACCATTTCGGCGTAGGCGGATTGCCAGATCAAGAAATTGGACGTCCGCTGTTCTCCCGACGGGCGCAGGAACAGATCGACGTCGGGCATGTCGGGTTCGTCGAGGTACTTGGCCACTGTCGCCTCGGTGATCTTGTCCGGATTGATCTCGCCGGCGGCGACGCGCTTCGCGATTTCCTTTACCGCATCGGCAATTTCGGCCCGACCACCGTAATTCACACACATGGTCAAATTCATGACGGTGTTGTTCTTGGTCAGTTCCTCGGCGATCTCGAGTTCCTTGATCACACTTGCCCACAGGCGCGGCTTACGACCGGCCCACCGAACACGCACACCCATTTCGTTCATCTCGTCGCGTCGGCGGCGGATGACGTCACGGTTGAAGCCCATCAGGAATCGAACCTCGTCGGGACTGCGCTTCCAGTTCTCGGTGGAGAAGGCGTAGGCGGAGAGCCACCCGACGCCCATCTCGATGCAACCGCACACCGTGTCCATCAGGACAGCTTCGCCGCGTTCGTGCCCGGCGGTTCGCGGCAAACCGCGCTCCTGAGCCCACCGACCGTTGCCGTCCATCACCAACGCGACGTGGCGCGGGATGAGTTCGGTTTGCAGGATCGGCGGGGTCGCCCCGGACGGATGTGGGTCCGGTGGCCGGATCACCCGATCAGCAGCAGAATCAAGCGGAGTTCGCGGTTCGCGTCGTCGAATCACGGGTTCCATCCTGCCTCACGGGCAAGTCGACCTCGACGGCTGCATGCGGCCTCGAACGCTCGATCAGCGGCAACGTCCGCAATTGGCGCTCGAGATGCCACTGCAGGTGTGCCGCGACCAGTCCGCTGGCTTGCGTCCGCAGAGTCGCGGGCGCCGAATCGGTGCCCTCCCACTCCCCTCGGAGCAGCGCTTCCATCAAGTCGAGCACTCCGGGCGACGGCGTCGCAGCACCCGCCGGTCGGCAATAGGTACACACGGCTCCACCTGCGGCGACGTGAAATGCCCGGTGCGGTCCAGGAGCGCTGCAGCGCGCACACTCTTCGAGGGCAGGTGCCCAACCCGCATAGCCCATGGCCCGCAACAAGAAAGCGTCGAGCACGAACTCGACCGGTCGCGCCTGCTCGGCGATCGCGCGCAGTGCGCCCACCGTCAATCGTTGAAGTTGTGGAGCGGGCGCGCGTTCCTCACCGGCCAACCGCTCGGCAGTTTCGAGTACCGCGCACGCCGTGGTGTACCGGCTGTAGTCGTCGACGATGTCGGTGGCGAACGCATCCACGGTCTGCACCTGAGTGATGATGTCGAGATTCTTGCCCGGGAGAAGCTGTACGTCGATGTGAGCAAACGGTTCGAGTCTGGCGCCGAATTTGGAGGTTGTTCGGCGGACACCTTTGGCCACGGCACGCACCAACCCGAACTGACGGGTGAGCAACGTGACGATGTGGTCGGCTTCGCCAAGTTTGTGCAGGCGCAGCACCACCGCCGTGTCTCGATACAACCTCACTCGACCAGTGTCCCACGTTGTGCCGACGAGAATGCGCGATGCCGCGCCCGATCCCGAGCCGGGTGGTGTCCGGATAGACTGACCCGATGCCGAGCGACGCAATTGCGCAACCTGCCACTGCGGAGTTGACCGGTCGCGAAGCTCGGTGGGAGCGGCACAACTCCGAGCGTCAGAAACGGATACTCACCTCGGCTGTCGAACTGATCGAAGAGCGGGCAGCAGGTGCCGAGGTGTCCGTTCAGCAGATCGCCGACCGGGCCGGTCTCGCCAAGTCGGTGGTGTACCGGCAATTCAGCGGCCGGGACGACCTCGATCGACGGGTCCGAGCGTTTGTGCTCGGCCAATTTGCAGCTGCCCTGGATGCGTCGATGAGCATTTCGGTCGGCACTCTCGACGAGATCCTGACTCGCACCATCAGCGCCGTCGCCGAGTGGATCACCGAGCATCCGCGGATTCACGAGTTCATGGGTACCGGCCCCACCGACTACGACGACGAGAGCATCGACGCGATCAGCAGTCTGAAGGCGACAATCGCCGACTCGGCCCGCGCAATCATCACCGAAGTCGGCCGATCCGTGGGGATCGATTCCTCGCCCTTCGATTCACTACCGTTCGCAGTGGTGACGATGGTCGAGGGCACGCTCACTCACTGGGTCCGGAGCACTGATCCGAAACCGAGCCGCGCAGAGATCGTCGCCGACCTCGCGAAATACACCTGGTACATGTTCGACGGCGTTGCCCGCTCGAGCGGGCTCACGATCGATCCCCACGTCGAATTGTCCACGCTCATCGCTGAACTGGTGTCGTCCGATGGCCAGGCCTCGCTGTCTGACTAAATCCGGGCTGCCTGACTAGATCCGGGCCACCCGACTAGATCCGGGTTTTGTCGGAGCGCTTCGGCTCGCCGCGATAGCGTGCGTAGTCGCCGTCGATGCGCAGCTTTCGCCACACCCGCTTCGACACCGGGTTCATCAGACCGAGTTCGTCTGCCAGGGCCCGCATTTCACCGAAGTAATTACCCAGAATTCGGCGCGAATGCGGGCTGCCCCAGAAAGCACTCGTCATCACGTCTTCGGGAATGCCGAACTCTTCGGCGAATTCCTTGGGCGGTGACATTATTTCGCCTGCGAGCCAACGCATCGCGCCGGGGAAGGCAACCGACGTCATTGCCCGACTGGTACGACTGAGCCTGGGGACGTGATTGCGCAGGAACTCGTGCGCAAACGAAATATGTCTCGCTTCTTCGGCGATGTGAATCTCCATGCTGCGGAGCATCGCCGGCGGGGTGTCCTTACCTTCGCGGATCAAGTCCTTCTGGAAGTGGTCGATCGGTTCTTCTCCGGCAAGAATGCCGATGAAGAAGATGACCGGGAACTTGGCACCCAGCACCCCGATGATGGGCGAGAGGCGCCGGAACATCGGACGCATACCCGGCACATCGATGTCCATACGATTGACGAGTTCCTGGAACATCTGGATGTGATTGCACTCTTCGGTCATCTCGTGCAGGCAGTACCGGAACTCGGGCGACTGGTTGGGAAGCGCCATGATGTACTGCAGCATTCCCCGGATCAAGATGCTCTCGAACGCCGAACCCACCTTGGTCACGTTGGCCTGACGCCACATTCCCATCGCGATTCGACGTTCCAGGGACTGCTCCTGGTACCACTGCGTCGCTCCGAGGGGATCCGAGACGGACGAGAGCACCCACCTCGGATCGTGTGGATCGATCGCGAACTCTGGTGAATCCCAGTCGATGTCGAGGTAGGGATCAAAACTGCGGGCCACTGAACCCTCGGACAAAGTCCGCAGTACCTCGTGGTACGGCATTTCCACTTCGATCGACGCTGACCGAGCCATCGGTGTCTCCTCACGGCCAATCCGCCGATTGCAGTCGACGGACTTGAATGAGGTCAAACATAATGGGACACCGCGTCCCACGCAACCCCTTCGGTGGCCTGATTTCAGGCCCGACGGAGCGGAATGATCTCGCGAACCTTCTCATCTCGGAGATAC
Source organism: Rhodococcus sp. IEGM 1409 (assembly GCF_030056735.1). Lineage (GTDB taxonomy): Bacteria > Actinomycetota > Actinomycetes > Mycobacteriales > Mycobacteriaceae > Rhodococcus_F. Next base: position 263,241 of record NZ_JASHKN010000003.1, on the reverse strand, counting down.
AGTCCAGCCCACATGACGATTCCGGTGTAGACGGCAAACAACGTGGTGCTCACCAGAGGCTGTTCAGCTCGAAGGTTGGTCAACACAGCGCCACCCAGGTAACCGGTAAGCAGAATCGCGCCGAGTACGGACGTTCGCGGAATCACGTACAGCGCAAGGCAGATCAGCTGCACAACCCCGGCTGTCAGGGCGAGAGAGTCCGGCAGCCCCAGTTCGGCCGAGGCGTCCTTGACTGTCTGCAGATTGAGGATGTGGATGATGCCGTCGAACAGCATAAAAAGGATGAACAGCCCACTCAGGACGTATCCGACCTTGCGCGCGGTCCCCGAAGGTGCCGTTCGTGTTGCATTATCGGAAAGGGTGTCGTGGTGGGCAGGCTGGGTTGTCATCGGAATCTCCCGGGGCAAGGCGAGCGGCCGGTTGCCACTTCGCTTGCAATAACGACTCCCCAGCGATCGAAAACTCATCGCGCCGGCAATTCATACGCACCCGCCGTTCAGGACGATTCACCTCTCGTGGTCTGATGGACGGTGACACGGGGTGCCGAAAAAGTCGGCTGAGATCAGACCCGATGAACCTGACCAGTTAGCACTGGCGGAGGGATGTCGACATGACCGAACAGCAATTTCAGCGCGCTCTGGAACTGAACGAGCAGATCGTCCTGATCACCGGTGGCGCCCGCGGGCTCGGCGCCGCACTGAGCCGAGCATTCTCCCGCTCAGGCGCCCGGGTGATCGTGAACTACAACAAGAGCCGTGATGCCGCCGAGGCCCTGGTCGCCGAACTGGGCGAGGATCGCACCTTCGCAGTCCGGGCGGACGTGACGGACCGCAGCTCCGTCGATCAATTGTTCGGCGCTGCACTCGAGCGATTCGACGCACCGATCTCGACCGTGGTCGACAATGCACTCGTCGACTTCTCGTTCAACGGTGACGCCCGGCCGAACGCGGACACGATCACCTGGGCCGACTTCGACTCCCAACTACGCGGAGCTGTCGCCGGGACACTCAACACCACCCAGGCAGCACTCCCCGGCATGCGAGAACTCGGGTTCGGCCGAATCATCACTGTCGGAACCAATCTGGTCCAGAATCCGGTCGTTCCATACCACGACTACACCGCCGCCAAAGCCGCACTGTTGGCACTGACGCGGACACTGTCCGCGGACCTCGGTCCGGACGGGATCACCGTCAACATGGTCTCTGGTGGCTTGCTCCGCACCACGGACGCGAGTGCCGCGACGCCGGAAGCAGTGTTCGACATGATCGCGGCAAGCACTCCCCTGCGCCGGGTCACGACACCGGACGAATTTGCCGACGCCGCGCTGTTCTTCGCCTCGCCGTGGTCGCGGGCCGTGACCGGCCAGAACCTGGTCGTCGACGGCGGACTCGTCAAGAACTGATGGGTGCACAGCTACGGATAGGTGCGTTTCTTCTCGGGTGCGGACATCACAGTGCAGCGTGGCGTCACCGCGACTCACCGGTCGAAAGTCTGGGCGACATCGCGTATTACGAGTCGCTCGCCCAGATCGCCGAACGCGGCAAGCTGGACGCCGTCTTCTTCGCTGACGGTCACAGTGTTCGCGAACCCGAGTCGGGTGCGTCGTGGTTCCTCGAGCCGATCACCGCATTGACTGCGATGGCGCGAGCGACGGCGAACATCGGCCTGGTCACCACCATTTCCACGACTTTCTACACGCCGTTTCACGCGGCGCGACTGTTGGCATCACTCGACCACATCAGCGGCGGCCGGGCCGGCTGGAACGTCGTGACCTCGATGTTCGATCAAGAGGCGCGCAACCACGGACTCGAGGCGATGCCGGATCACGCATCGAGATACGAACGAGCCGACGAATTTGTCGAAGTTGCCCTCGCACTGTGGGATTCATGGTCGGAAGACGCCCTGATCCTCGACCGTGCCGGGCGTTTTGCCGACGCCGACAAGATCTCTCGAATCGATCACGACGGCAAGCATTTTCGTGTGGACGGCCCGTTGACGGTTCCGCGATCCCCGCAGGGTCGGCCGGTGTTGTTCCAAGCCGGGGCGTCCGAGCAAGGTCGCGATCTGGCGGCGCAGCGCGCCGAAGCAATCTATTCGGTTGCCTACGACCTCCCCAGCGCGCAGAGCTACTACGCGGACGTGAAATCGAGAATCGAACGCGCCGGCAGGGATTCCGCCGCCGTCGCCGTGATGCCGGGCCTGGTCACTTACGTCGGCAGTACGGTCACCGAAGCACGGGCGAAGAAGGCCGAATTAGACCTCCTGCTACCCACTGAACAGTCGATACGCCAACTGTCATTGTTCACCGGACAGACTTGTGAGGACTGGGATCTCGACGCGCCGGTACCACCGCTACCCCCGGTCGAGGCATTCACCGGGCCGCAGGGACGCTACGCAACTATTCTGCGGATCGTCGAGAAGGATGCACCAACAGTGCGTGAGCTTCTCGGAACGTTGGCTGCCGGTGGTGGTCACGCAACAATGATCGGAACACCCGAATACATCGCCGACGAAATGGAAGCCTGGTTGCGCGGCCGCGGTGCCGACGGCTTCAATCTGATGCCGCCGACCTATCCCCACGGTCTGGAAGATTTTGTCGATCACGTGATTCCGGTGTTGCAGGCTCGTGGGTTGTTCCGTCGCGAATACGAGGGAGCGACTCTGCGAGAAAATCTCACCTAGTCCGGAAGCAACGGCACCGACAGGTCCGGGTCACGCCCCAGAAGGACTCCCCTCGTGAGGGCCGCGGAGCCGAACTTCTTCCGGACGCTGTCCATCGCCGAGTCGAGGGCGGCAGTGTCCGGACCCGCGAATCCTGGACCGTCGAGGGGCAATTCGAGCTGTTCGGCTCCGTCCCGATCCAGGTTGGAGACTGCGACACCGATCAACGTGATGCCCTTGTCCGCAATCATCGGTATCGCTTCGTCCAACAGCACCATCGAGGCGTTCAGCAGTTCCGCTGTGTCGGCTGTGGACCGTCGCAACGTGTGCGAACGAGTAGCCCGCGTGAAATCGGCGAAGCGGAGCCGGAGCGTGACCGTGCGCCCCGTCCGCTGCGCCGAGCGCATGCGTCGACTGACACGGTCGACAAGGGACATCAACGACGCATCGAGTTCTGTGCGGGGATGGGAACCGCGACCCAGCGCATGCTGAGCGCCCATCGAACTGCGGCCGCGATAGGCTCGGACCGGGCGTGGATCTCGGTTGTGCGAGAGCGCGTAGAGGTGCCGGCCGGCGCCGCCCCCGAGAATCGACACGATCGAGGATTCGTCGTGCCGAGCGATGTCGCCCACCGTCACGATGTCGAAGTTTCGCAGCTTCTGGGCGGTGATCTTGCCGACGCCCCACAGCTTCTCGACAGGCAACGGATGCAGGAATTCGGTTTCGCCCTCTGGTGGCACCCGCAGCAATCCGTCGGGTTTCGCAAACGCGCTCGCGACCTTGGCCAGGAACTTGGTGCGTGCGATGCCGACCGTGATCGGTAGTCCGACCTGCTCGGCGACGTCACGCCTGAGGTTCGCACCGATCTGCAGCGGTGTGCCGACGATCCGGGCCAATCCCCCGACCTCGAGGAACGCTTCGTCGATCGAAATTCCCTCGACCAGCGGCGACGTGTCATGGAAGACGTCGAACACGTCTTTGCTCGCTTGCGAGTATGCGGACATTCGCGGAGGAACGACTATCGCCTGAGGACACAGGGAACGGGCCTGACCACCACTCATCGCAGTCCGAACCCCGAAGGCCTTGGCCTCGTAGCTTGCCGCCAAGACGACTCCACCGCCGACGATGACAGGCCTACCCGCCAAGTTCGGGTCGTCGCGTTGCTCGACTGATGCGTAGAACGAATCGAGGTCCGCGTGCAGGATCGTTGCGTCACCCGTAGGCCGACTACCGCCCGAACAAGTCGCGCCAGAACGCGTACCGCCAGGGTGATCACCTGGCGTTTCTCGATCCGGCTGTTCGTGCGACACGAACACATGTTCCCATGCCCTGCCGACAATGCGGAAGGCCGCAAATAGATTCCATGGAATTTATAGCGGATCGGACGTACGGTGAGAAGATGATTCCACGGAATGCATATCGATTCGGGGCCTGGTTGTGACCAGGTCAGACCTGAGTAGACACTTCGACAACCTCGTCCGCTTCGAAACCGAATTGTGGACGGCCATCGACCAGAGACTCCGAATCGAGTACGACCTGCCGCTGAGCCGATTCGAGCCGATGCAAATCATCGGCAGACTCGGATCCTGCCGGGTCTTCGACATCGCCGAAGCACTCGCGATCACCGTCGGCGGCACGAGCAAGTTGATGGATCGGATCGAGTCCTCGGGCCACTGCCGTCGTCAATCCAATCCCGCCGACAAACGATCCTCACTCATCGAGTTGACCCCCGAGGGTGATGCACTGTTACAGCGGGCGAATGCCACGTTCGCCGATGAACTGGAACGCCGCCTCGGTTCCGCCCTGACACCCGAGGCTCTCGATCGGTTCGGTGCCACACTGGCCACGCTGCGCGAGGCCAACCGTCGACTGACACCCGTCACGAAGGAGAAATCATGACCGCCACAATGCGCGCAATCGTGCTCGACGCCCCCGGTCCGCCAGAAGCATTGACGATCAAGGAGATTCCGATACCGGTACCGGTCGCCGGGTGGGTGCTGATCCGGGTGAAGGCCTTCGGCCTCAATCGATCCGAACTTCATACCCGGCTCGGCCTCGCCGACGGCGTGACGTTCCCGCGAGTGTTGGGCATCGAGGCGGTCGGTGAGGTGCTGAACTGCCCCGGCGGGGAGTTGGCCGAAGGACAGCAGGTTTCCGCAATGATGGGCGGGATGGGGAGGACGTTCGACGGTGGATATGCCGAGTACACGTGCGTTCCCGTCAGTCAGGTCGTTCCCTTCGCCAGCGAACTGGACTGGTCGACACTGGGAGCAGTCCCCGAGATGCTGCAAACGTCCTACGGTTCACTGACCGTGGGACTGGACGCGAAATCCGGTCACTCCCTGCTGATCCGCGGCGGAACCTCCTCGGTCGGCATGGCAACCGCGGTCCTGGCGAAACAGTGGGGACTCACAGTTCTCGCAACCACCCGAGATGAGAGCAAGGTGTCGTCGTTGACCGCGATTGGGGTCGACCACGTTGTTGTCGACGCCGGTGCCGTGGCCGGCCCGGTGCGAGACATTCTCCCGGAGGGCGTCGATCTGGCTCTCGAATTGGTCGGAACACCAACACTTCCCGACACGCTGCGCGCCACTCGCGTTCACGGCACCGTGTGTTTCACCGGCATGCTGTCCAACGAGTGGACAGTCAAGGACTTCTATCCGATCGACTACATTCCACGTGGAGTGCGATTGACCTCGTACGGCGGGGACGCGTCCGACCTGCCGGCCGACGTACTACAAGACTTCCTTTCCACTGTGGCGGCAGGCGATGCGGTGGTACCGATCGACGAGGTATTCGCGTTCGAGGACATCGCCCGAGCACACACGAAAATGGAAGCCGGCACAGCTCGTGGCAAATTGGTAGTGGTGCTCTGACCTGGCTTCTCACACCTGGCGTCTCACACCACGAATCGATAACCCATTCCCGCCTCGGTGATCAGATGCTTGGGATTGGCCGGGTCGTCTTCGAGCTTGCGACGAAGCTGCGCAAGGTAGACACGCAGATAGTGGGTCTCGGTGTCATACGCCGGTCCCCACACTTCCCGAAGCAATTCCTTCTGCCCGACCAGCTTTCCGCGGTTGCGCACAAGCATCTCGAGCATTCCCCACTCGGTCGGCGTCAAGTGCACCTGTTCGCCGCGCCGACTCACCGTTTTTGCAGCCAAGTCCACCGTGAAGGACGCAGTCTCGACCGACGGTTCCGAAGTGTCCGCCGCGGATGTTCCCCGCCTCGCCGCTGCGCGCACACGGGCCAGAAACTCGTCCATCCCAAAGGGTTTGGTGACGTAGTCATCAGCACCGGCGTCGAGCGCGTCAACCTTGTCCGCGGAGTCGGTGCGCGCCGAGAGCACGATGACCGGCGCCGTGCACCAGCCACGCAAGCCGGCAAGCACTTCGGTGCCGTCCATGTCGGGCAGTCCGAGATCGAGAACCACCACGTCCGGCGGACGCTCGGCAGCAGCCCGCAGTGCGCCCGCGCCGGTCGACGCCGTCACCACCTCGTACCCGCGCACCGAAAGATTGATACGCAGAGCCCGCAGAATCTGCGGTTCGTCGTCCACTACCAGGATTCGACTCATGATCCATTTCCATTCGTACCGGCCGCAGCAAGTTCCACGATCATCGTCAATCCCCCACCGGGTGTGTCTGTGGCGCTGACCGTTCCGCCCATGGCGTCGACGAATCCGCGCACCACGGAAAGCCCGAGCCCCACTCCGCCGGTGTTGTCACGATCTCCCATCCGTTGGAACGGTTGGAACATCGTTTCGGCCTCGCCACGCGGAACACCCGGGCCGGTGTCGGCAACACTGATCACCACACGATCACCGAGTTGCGCTGCCCCGACTCGCACCGGGGTTTCTCCCCCGTACCGCAGAGCGTTGTCGACGATGTTCGCGATCACACGCTCGAGCAGCCCCTGATCTGCTTGCACTGCAACCGTACCCACGTCGACGATCACGCTGCGAGCCCGCGAATCGGAGCGTCCACCGATGCCGAGACCGAGCAATGCGCGGTGAACTACCTCATCCAGGTACACCGGCCGCAGCGTGGGTTTCACCACACCGGCGGCCAGTCGGGACGAGTCGAGCAAGTTCCCCACCAGTGCGGTCAACTGATCTGCCGACTCCTCGATGGTCGCGAGTAGTTCTGCGGTGTCCTCGGGAGAGAATTCGATGTCGTCGCTGCGCAGACTCGACACCGCCGCCTTCACTCCGGCGAGAGGCGTTCGCAGGTCATGGCTTACCGCTGACAGCAATGCTCGACGCAGTTGATCAGCCTCGGTGAGCGCGGCAGCCTTGCTCGCCTCGACTGTCAGTTTCTCCTGACGGATCATCCCGACTGCTTGGTGAGCGACCACCGTCAGTACTCGTCGATCCCGCGCACTCAGATCGGGTCCAGCCAGCAACAGTGCGTATTCCCCGTCGTTGACCTCACAGACCGTGTCTGCCTCGTCATCGGTGGTGGGAGGCTGCGTACCCACGGCGGCGATAACTCCGTCGTCGTGATGAATGACGGAAACCCCTTGCTGGCGATAGATTTCGAGTGCCTTCGCCAGAAGTGTCGACAGGTCCGCTCCGCGGAGAACTGATCCCGCGAACAGTGTGAGCAGTTCGGCTTCCTCGGATGCGCGCTTCGCTTCCCGCGCGCGCTTTGCCGCAGCGTCGACCAGAACGGCAACTGCCACAGCCACAATCAACAGCACGACGGTGGTGATGAAGTTGTCCGGCTCGGCGATGGTGAAGCTGTACCGCGGATCGGTGAAGAAGTAATTGAGTAGCAGTCCCGAAATCAGTGCCGACAGTATTGCCGGACCAACGCCGCCGAGGAGCGCAACCAGAACGACTACGACGAAGAACAATGCGTTCTCGCCGTTGACCCCGGAGATTCGGTCGACGAGCCCCATGATCGCGGCCGCGAGCGAAGGCACGACGATCGCCGCAATCCACGACAGGACACGGCGCTCCGAGCGCCCCGACACCGAAATGCGTCGTCGCGTCGTCGCTTCCTCATGCGTGACCATGTGAACGTCGATACCGCCGGACTGCTGAACCACGGCGGCGCCGATCCCCTCGTCGAGGATGCGGGCGAGCCGAGATCGCCGCGACGTTCCCAGTACCAATTGTGTGGCGTTCTCCTCGCGGGCAAACTCGAGGAGCGTCGACGGTACGTCGTCACCGACAACGGTGTGGAGCGTGGCGCCGACCCCGACGGCCAATGCGCGCACCTTGCCCATCTCCGGGGCCGACACCCCGGTGAGTCCGTCACCGCGCACGACGTGGACCACCATCAGTTCGGCGCTCGATTTCGACGCGATACGAGATGCGCGTCGTACCAGGGTTTCCGACTCCGGTCCGCCGGTAACGGCAACAACGACGCGCTCGCGCGCCTCCCAAGTGTCGGTGATCTTGTTCTCGGCCCGGTACTTCGCCAGTGCGGCGTCCACCTGATCGGCCACCCACAGCAGTGCCAGTTCGCGCAGCGCCGTGAGGTTTCCGCGTCTGAAGTAATTACCCAATGCCGCGTCGACGCGTTCCGGTGAATACACATTTCCGTGAGAAAGTCTGCGACGCAGCGCTTCCGGTGTGATGTCCACCAACTCGACCTGCGCCGCACTACGTACTATCGCATCCGGAACCGTCTCCTGTTGCACCACGCCGGTGATGTGCGCGACAACGTCGTTGAGACTTTCGAGGTGCTGGACGTTGACCGTGGACAGGACGTCGATCCCGGCTTCGAGCAGTTCCTGTACGTCCTGCCAGCGCTTGTGATTCTTGCTTCCCGGAGTGTTGGTGTGCGCCAACTCGTCCACCAGGACGAGGGCTGGACGCCGAGCCAACACGGCCTCGACGTCCAGTTCCGGCATCCGTGTTCCGCGATAGTCCACCAGCTTGGGCGTCACGATCTCGAGGTCACCGATTTGCTCCGCAGTACGGGCGCGGCCGTGTGTCTCCACTACGGCCGCGACCACGTCACAGCCACGATCTCGACGCCGATGAGCTTCACCGAGCATCGCGAAGGTCTTTCCGACGCCCGGGGCTGCGCCGAGGTAGATACGCAATTCACCACGTTTGCGTGCCCTACCGAAAGATTGACCGACCTTCTCCGAAGAACTCACGTGACAATCATCCACCAGTCGTCGGCGTAGCACACGTAGGTGCCGTCAATCCGAGTGCCAGGTTCAATTCGAGGACGTTGACTCGCTCGGCTCCGAGAAATCCGAGTTGCCTGCCGTCGGTGTGCTCGGCCACCAGGTCCCGCACCTTGCCTTCCGAGATGCCGTTGTTCGCCGCCACCCTGGCGACCTGCAATTCGGCGTACGCGGGACTGATGTGGGGATCGATACCCGAGCCCGAACCGGTGACCGCGTCAACGGGAACCGATGCCGGGTCGACACCCTCACGTGCTGCGATGGCTGCCCGACGTTCGATGATGAATCCGGCCAGGACTTCGCTGCTCGGCCCCTGGTTTGACGGCAATGCCGCAGCGGGATCACCGGTGGCAAACGGATCCTCGTCCGATACCGACCCGACAACACGATTGTGGAAGAACGGGTCCTGCTGGCCTTCGGCAACCTGCGGATCAACCCCCACCCAGGCACTGCCGACCACGCAACCCGAGGCATCGGTGACCTGTGACCCTTCGGAAGATCCCGAACTGATTCGGCTGACACCCCACACTGCGGCGGGGTAGATCACCCCGAGAACAACGGTGAGCGCGAGTAATACGAGCAGGCCCGCCCACACCTGTTTGGCAAATCCGATTGTGAAACGCATGTCAGGTCACCCAATTCCAGGAATCAAACGTACGACAAGATCGATCAACCAGATACCGACGAACGGAGTGATCACGCCGCCGAGTCCGTAGACGAGCAGGTTGCGTCCGAGCAACTGAGACGCCGTCGACGGTCGGTATCGAACACCCTTGAGGGCCAACGGAATCAACCCGATGATCACCAGCGCGTTGAAGATCACAGCGGAGACGATCGCCGATTCGGGGGTGGCGAGCCGCATGATGTTCAACGCGTCCAGTTGTGGGTATATGCCGCTGAACAATGCAGGCAGGATTGCGAAGTACTTCGCGAGGTCGTTCGCCAACGAGAAAGTGGTCAACGCGCCGCGGGTGATCAGCAATTGCTTGCCGATCTCGACCACTTCGATCAGCTTGGTGGGGTCGGAATCGAGATCGACCATGTTTCCGGCTTCTTTGGCGGCGGAGGTTCCCGTGTTCATCGCGACGCCGACGTCCGCCTGGGCAAGGGCGGGAGCATCATTGGTCCCGTCTCCGGTCATCGCGACGAGTCGGCCGCCTTCCTGCTCCTTTCGGATCAGGGCCAGTTTGTCCTCTGGCGTGGCCTCCGCCATGAAGTCGTCGACGCCCGCCTGATCGGCAATCGCCTTCGCGGTCAACGGATTGTCGCCGGTGATCATGATCGTGCGAATACCCATCGCCCGGAGTTCGGCGAACCGTTCGGCCATTCCCGGCTTGACCACATCTGACAGCGCGATGACGCCGAGTATCGAGGTGCTCTCGCTTTGCTTGACGGCAACCACCAATGGTGTGCCACCGGCTTGCGCGATGTCGTTCACTGTGTCGGTCACCGAAGTCTCTGCATGTCCACCGCCACTGACGACCCAGTTCATCACTGCATCTGCTGCGCCCTTTCGGATGTGGCGTCCGGAGTGGTCGAGTCCGCTCATCCGCGTTTGTGCCGTGAAGGGAACAAACTCTGCGCGTTCCTCGTCCAGCGTCGGTTCGGCAGCGAGACCGAACTCCGCTGCGCACAACTCGACGATGCTCCGTCCCTCGGGAGTTCCGTCGGCCAGGCTCGACAAGCGCGCCGCCGCAGCAAGATCGTCGGCGGATACGCCTGGTGCCGGATGGAGCGCGGTCGCCCGACGGTTACCGAAGGTGATGGTTCCGGTCTTGTCCATCAGCAGGGTGTCGATGTCGCCCGCGGCTTCCACGGCACGCCCTGACATCGCGAGAATGTTTCGCTGGACGAGGCGGTCCATACCCGCGATACCGATCGCCGAAAGCAGCGCGCCGATGGTCGTCGGGATAAGGCAGACGAGAAGAGCGATCAGCTTGATCGGATCCTGCTCGTGCCCTGCGTACAAGCCCATCGGGCCGATGGCGACGACCGCGAGGAGGAAGATCACGGTCAACGACGCAAGCAGGATGTTGAGAGCAATCTCGTTGGGTGTCTTCTGACGCGAAGCACCCTCGACGAGCGCGATCATCCGGTCCACGAACGAACTGCCCGGTGCTGCGGTGATTTCCACGACGATGCGATCGGAGAGGACCGTCGTGCCACCGGTGACAGCGCAGCGGTCGCCACCGGATTCACGGACTACCGGGGCAGATTCGCCGGTGATCGCCGATTCGTCCACGGAGGCAATACCTTCGACCACGTCGCCGTCGCCGGGGATCACTTCGCCGGCGACCACTATCACCCGATCGCCGACCACCAGTTCGGTGCCCGAAACCGATTCGATCGCACCGCTCATCGTGATCCGATGTGCTGTGGTGTCCTGCTTGACCTTACGCAGGCTGGCCGCCTGCGCCTTTCCTCGCCCTTCGGCCACGGATTCGGCGAGGTTCGCGAAGATCACCGTGAACCAGAGCCACAGGGTGATCACCCAGGAGAACACCGAGGGATCGGCGATCGCCATGACGGTGGTGATGACGGACCCGACGAACACCACGAACATGACCGGGTTGCGGGCCAGATGACGTGGGTCGAGTTTGCGTACGGCGCCCGGCAACGCGGTGATCATCTGCCGCGGGTTGAACACGCCTGCGTGTACTTGACGGGACTGCCCTGGATCAACCTTGTCGGCAGCGTTTTGCGCTACCACGGGTTTCTCACTGATACGCACGGTCATTGAAGAGCCTCCGCTAGCGGGCCCAGCGCGAGGGCTGGGAAGAATGTAAGTGCAGCAACAAGAACGACGGTGCCGGTCAACAAGCCGGTGAACATCGGTCCGGATGTCGGGAGGGTGCCGGCCGTCGGCGCCACCTTCTTCTGAGAGGCCAGCGCACCGGCCAAAGCGAGAACGAAGATAATCGGCAGGAATCGGCCAAGGAGCATGCAGATTCCGAGAGACGACTGGAACCAGTCGCTGGTGACCGTCAGACCGCCGAATGCGCTGCCGTTGTTGTTCGAGGCGGAAGCGAAGGCGTAAAGCACCTCGCTGAACCCGTGGATCGATCCCGGCGTGCCCGGGTCTCCCCCATTGCCTTGATAACCGGTGGTCGAACCGAGGATCACGGTGATGGCGGTGCCGATCAAGACCAGCGCGGGCATGACCAGAATCGACAGCGCCGCAAGGGTGATCTCACGGCGACCCAGCTTCTTGCCGAGATATTCGGGCGTGCGACCGACCAACAGCCCGCCCACGAACACTGCGATCAATGCCAGCACAAGAATCCCGTAGAGGCCGGTTCCGACTCCGCCCGGGGCGATTTCGCCGAGCAACATGTTGAGCAGGACCGCTCCGCCGCCGAGAGGCGACATGCTGTCGTGGGCCGAGTTCACAGCACCCGTCGACGTTCCCGTTGTCGCCACAGCGAACAATGCCGATCCGGGGATTCCGAAGCGAACTTCCTTGCCTTCCATCATCGAACCGGCCGCAGTGGCAGCGACACCGCGGGCGCCGGATTCGGCTGCCAGCGTCACCGCGAGCAGTCCGCTCCACAGGATTCCCATCACTGCCAGAAGGGTGAGGCCTTGCCGACGGTCACCGACCAGGGTTCCGAAAGTACGGGTAAGGCAAACCGGGATCAGCAGGATCGCCAGGATCTCGACGATATTGCTCACCGGCGTGGGGTTCTCGAACGGGTGCGCCGAGTTGGCAGCCAAGATCCCGCCACCGTTGGTGCCGAGTTCCTTGATCGCTTCCTGGGACGCGACGGGAGCAAGTGCATTGGTCACCGCATTACCGTCGAGGCCGGTGGAGGCGAAACCGCTGTGGAACGACTGGATCACTCCCTGGCTCAACAGGATCAGGGCAATCACGAAGGAGAAGGGCAAGAGGATCCGCAGAGAACCACGCGTCAGATCGACCCAGAAGTTGCCGATCTCACCTCCCCTGGCCACACGGATGAAGCCACGCACCAACGCGATTGCCACTGCCATGCCCACTGCAGCCGAGACGAAGTTCTGCACAGCCAGACCGACGGGCTGAACGAAGTTGCTCATCGTCGTTTCCGGCGTGTATGACTGCCAGTTCGTGTTCGCCACAAAGGAAATCGCGGTGTTGAAGGCAACGGCGGGACTGACGCCTGACAGTCCGTCGTTCAGCGGCAGTACGCCCTGAATCCGTTGGAGGAAGTACAAGAACAATGCGCTCGCCAGCGAGAATCCGAGAACACTTGCGGCGTAGCCGTACCACGTCTGCTCGGCCCGAGAGTCGATCCGGCCGACGCGGTAGATCACACTCTCGACGCGCAGATCTCGCGTCGACGAGTAGACACGTGCCATGTAGTCGCCCACCGGAACATAAGCGATTGCCAGAACGACGAGGACAAAAGCGATCTGCAGGCCGGCTGCAAGAGCGGGCGACATCAGAACCTCTCAGGATCTACGAGTGCGACGAGCAGATAAATGACCAATGCCGCGGCGACGGCGATCAGAACCACGCTGACCACACCGGCAACCGTCATTTGGGAGCGCTCGTCTGTAGGGCGCGCAGCACCAGCGCGCACACGAGAAAACCGCCGAGAATCAGAGCAACGTAGGCCAGATCGGCCATGAGCTTCCCTCTTCGAAATCTTTTGCCGTGCTGCTGTGCATCGCAGCCATGACGCTCGGTCGCCTCGACCGGGTGCGCTCTCTCAGCTTCGACCTCGGTTCGGGCGGATTCCGCGTCTCTGACGATCCACTTACGCACTGAACTGGCGTCTTGACGCGATCTTGACGCGGAACCCAACGTCCCTAATACTGAAACAAGTTACTGTTCGTTCGAACGAACAGTTTGCGAAGGGAAACCGATGACTTCTCGAACCGACCACGATCTCGCCCCCGGTCTTGTCGACCAGGTTGCGAGTCTGGCTTCGGGCGTCACCTCGTCCGTCGCGGCGACCGAGGCAACGCTGGCCCGGATCGACGCAACTCAGCCTCATCTCAATGCGTTCAAGATCGTGCGGCGAGAGAAGGCTCTCGAGGAAGCCGCCGAGGCCGACAGGCGTCTCGCACTCGGTGAGCGTCTACCGCTACTCGGTGTGCCGATCGCAGTGAAGGATGACGTCGACATCACCGGCGAACCCACCGCCTTCGGTTGCCCGGGCGACTTCCCGGCCAAGATCGAGGACTCGGAGATGATTCGACGCCTCCGCGACGCCGGCGCAGTGATCATAGGCAAGACCAACAGCCCTGAACTGGGCCAGTGGCCGCTCACGAGCGGTTCCGCCTTCGGTTACACGCGCAATCCGTGGTCGCGTCACCACACCCCTGGAGGATCGTCGGGCGGCACCGCCGCGGCTGTCGCGGCCGGATTGGTCAGCGCCGGAATCGGTTCCGACGGAGCCGGTTCCATCCGAATACCCGCGGCCTGGACAAACCTCGTCGGAATCAAACCGCAGCGCGGGCGCATTTCCACCTGGCCCGACGCCGAAGCGTTCTACGGCCTGACGGTCAACGGACCCCTCGCCCGCACCGTCGCCGACGCCGCACTGTTACTCGACGTCGCTGCCGGCAACCACGACGGCGATCTCCACAAGCCGACACCGGTGACGGTCAGCGACGCGGTGGGACGCGACCCCGGCAAGCTGAAAATCGCTCTTTCCCTGCGCAATCCGTTCACCGCCACTCCCGTGAAGCTGGATCCGGAAGTGCGCCTGGCGGTGCATTCGATCGCCGACACACTACGGGAGCTCGGACATCACGTCGTCGTGGACGATCCCGCGTACGGCCTGATCTTCGGCCTGAACTTTCTGCCCCGCTCCCTCGTCGGGGTTCACGACTGGCTCGGACGCGTTCCCGACCCGACACTGGTCGATGCCCGAACCCGCGGAAATGCGCAGAACGGCAAGCTACTTCGCGGTGCGCCACTGCGCGCGGCCCGCGCAGCCGAGCCGCGGATGCGACGGAGGATCGGAGCGATCTTCGACACGTACGACGTCGTCCTGGCACCCACGACGGCAACTCCACCGATCATGGCGACCGCCATCGACGGCATCGGCGGTTGGGACACCGACAAGGTCATGACCGGCGCCTGCCCGTACGCGTGGCCGTGGAACGTCCTCGGCTGGCCATCGGTCAACGTACCGGCCGGATTCAGCAAGGCCGGCCTACCCATCGGTGCGCAGTTGATGGGCAACGAGAACACCGAACCGCTGTTGGTCTCGCTCGCTTCACAATTGGAATCGGTCCTGCGTTGGGATCAGGTCCGCCCCGAGCCGTGGTGGTGAACCGATGAGTAACCGCGACGTTCGCGAGCGAATACTCGATGCCGTTCTGCACGTCGTCGGTACCGACGGCATCCCCGGTGTGAGCAACCGGCGCATCGCCGCGCAGGCGGGCGTCTCACTCGGATCGATCACGTATCACTTCGCGAGCCAGTCGGACATGCTTCGGGCGGCGCTGTCTCGTTTCGTGACAGACGAGACAATGCGCCTGCGAGCCTTGGCCGAGGAGTACCGCGACAAAGGTCTGAGCGTCGAGGACGCCGCGGCGATAGCCGAGAAGGTGACGCGAGACCTGTCGTTCTCGGCCGAGCGGATCGCGCCGTTCGAGATGTACATCGCCGCCGGCCGAGACCACGAACTACATGAAGTGGCCGTCGAATGTTTTGATGCATACGACGATCTGACCGTCACGATCTTGACTGCACTCGGCGTACCGGATCCCGAATCGATTGCATCGACGCTCGTCGCTGTCATCACCGGGCTCCAACTCCGACGCCTGGCTACAGGCGTCGACGAGCAGGACATCGGCGCGGCGATCCTCAGGGTCCTCCGGCCCCTGTGAGTGGTTAAGGAGTCCAGGGACTGCTTAGCCACTCACGGGGCCGGAGGCCCTAGAAGCCCAGCCGGCCCAGCTGCTTCGGGTCGCGCTGCCAATCCTTGGCGACCTTGACGTGCAACTCCAGGAAGATCCGCACACCGAGCAGTTTCTCGATCTGCAGGCGCGCACTGGTACCGACTTCCCGCAGCCGCGCTCCGCCCTTACCGATGACGATGCCCTTCTGGCTGGGCCGCTCGACGTAAAGCAACGCATGGACGTCCAGCATCTCGCCCTGCTTTTCGGTGCGTCCCTCGCGCGGGATGACCTCCTCGATCACCACGGCCAAGGAGTGCGGCAATTCTTCACCGAGGCCCTCGAGCGCAGCCTCACGGATGAGTTCGGCCATGAGCACCTCTTCGGGCTCGTCCGTCAGTTCGCCGTCCGGGTAGAAGGCCGGGCCCTCGTCCATCAGACCGGCGAGCACGTCGACCAGGATCTCGACCTGTTCGCCCGACTGCGCGGACACCGGGACAACCTCGGATTCGGGGCCGAGCAGGGTGGACAGCGCGAGCAACTGCTTGCCGACGGCGTCGCGGCTTACCTTGTCGATCTTGGTGACGATGCCGACCAGCTTGGTCTTGGGCGCCATCTGACGGACCTGCTGCACGATCCAGCGGTCGCCGGGCCCGATGGCCTCGTCAGCCGGGATGCACAGGCCGATGACGTCGACCTCGGAGTAGGTGTCACGAACCAGGTCGTTGAGGCGCTGCCCGAGCAATGTGCGGGGCTTGTGCAGTCCGGGGGTGTCCACCAGGATCAGCTGCGCATGCTCGCGATGAACGATGCCGCGAATCGTATGGCGCGTCGTCTGCGGGCGCGATGACGTGATCGCGATCTTGCTGCCGACCAAAGCGTTGGTCAGCGTGGACTTACCCGTATTGGGTCGACCCACGAAACACACGAAGCCTGACCGGAATTCGTTGTTGCTCATAACTGCTCCTCGCTGAACACTCGCTCAGTCATCGGTGTCTTCTGTCTCTTCGTCTTCGGACCGCGGGATACGCTGCACGAACACCGTGCTGATGCGTACCCGGCCTCGGCCCGTATTGGTTCCCTCGCCGCGCAGGATCAAACCGTCGTACTCCACTTCGGAACCGGGAAGTGGAACTCGGCCGAGTACGTATCCGATCAGCCCGCCGACGGTTTCGACCTCGTCGAGTTCGAGTTCGAGATCGAATAATTCGCCGAGGTCTTCGATCGGGAGCCTCGCGGATACACGGAACATTCCGTCACCGAGATCCTCGATCGGCGGCGTCTCGTCCTCGTCGTACTCGTCGGCGATCTCACCGACGATCTCCTCGATGACGTCCTCGATCGTGACCAGCCCGGCGATTCCGCCGTACTCGTCGACGAGGATCGCCATGTGATTGCGGTCGCGCTGCATCTCGGCCAGCAAGCTGTCGAGCGGCTTCGAGTCGGGAACGAACACTGCCGGTCGCATGACGTCGCAGACGTTGACGTTTCGTCCGCCGTCAGGCAGGTGATAAGTCTGCTTGACCAGATCCTTGAGATAGACGACTCCGAGCACGTCGTCGACGTTCTCCCCGATGACGGGCAATCGCGAGTGACCACTCCGAACTGCCAACGACGTTGCCTGCCCGGCATTCTTGTCGTTCTCGATCCACACCATGTCGGTGCGGGGCACCATCACCTCGCGCGCCGACGTGTCTCCTAGTTCGAAGACCGACTGGATCATTCGGCGTTCTTCGTCGGCGACGACGCCGCGTTCCTGCGCCATGTCCACCAGTTCACGCAGCTCGATTTCCGAAGCGAACGGACCGTTGCGGAAGCCCTTACCCGGGGTCAAGGCGTTACCCACGAGGATCAGGACGCGACTGATCGGCCCGAGCAGAACACCGATCCAGAGCAGTGGCAGCGACGCTGCCATCGCGATCGAGTACGCATGTTGGCGCCCAAGCGTTCTCGGTCCGACGCCGATGACCACGTACGAAACGAGAACCATGATCACCGCGGTGACGGTCAGCGCCCAGCCCAACGAGAGGATGTCGATCAGGCCGCCGACGAGTACGACGGTGGCCGTGATTTCGCACAAAATGCGAAGCAGGACCATCAGATTCACGTATCGCGGACGATCGGTCAGGATGCGTTGCACTCGCGCGGCACCGGCTCGCTCTTCCTTTGCCATCTCGTCGATGCGCGCCGACGAAATGGTGTTGAGCGCCGAGTCGACGGCCGCGAAGACACCACCGACCGGGACAAGAGCAATCGCCAGAACAAAGAGCGCTATGGCGCTACTCACTACAGAACCCCCGGATAACTGTTATCGGTCCACTCCGTCGACGAAACCCGTTTTACCGAGCAGCTTCTGATCACGTTCGGCCAGTGCTGCTTCGCGGTCGATACGGCGAAGGTCTTCGTACCACTCTTCGAGGAGGCTGTTCTGCAAGCCGAACATCTCCTTCTCCTCTTCCGGCTCTGCGTGGTCGTAACCGAGGAGGTGCAACACACCGTGAACGGTCAGGAGTGCCAGTTCATGAGCCAGTGAATGCCCGGCCTTGTCGGCCTGATCCGCAGCAAAAGACGGACACAGCACGATGTCGCCGAGCATCGACGGCCCAGGCTCGGGGGAATCGGGACGGCCACCCGGCTCGAGTTCGTCCATCGGGAACGACATGACGTCGGTCGGGCCCGGCAGATCCATCCAACGAACGTGCAGATCCGCCATCGTCGCGGAGTCGACGAGAACCATCGACAGCTCGGCCGCCGGATGGACATCCATCCGAGCGATCACGAAACGGGCAACGCTGATCAACTCCGGTTCGGAGATGTCCATGCCCGATTCGTTCGAGACCTCGATGCTCATGTGCGACGCTCTTTCCTGGGAAAAGTAGGGGTTGATGCGTCGCTCAGCCTACCGTCGCGGTGAATGAGCATGTGCAGCGCGGCGCTGCGCCCGGTTTCCGACGGCCAACTCGCCGGACCGATCCGATTCGTGGCGCTCGTATGCGTCGACGATGTGGGAGACCAGCCGATGACGTACGACGTCGCTGCTGTCGAGAGCGGCGAAATGAATATCGTCGATCCCGGTGAGGATTTCGGATGCCGCACGCAGACCCGAACGGGCCCCGCCCGGCAGATCGACCTGAGTCACGTCTCCGGTGACCACGATCTTGGAACCGAACCCGAGACGGGTCAGGAACATCTTCATCTGCTCGGCCGTGGTGTTCTGCGCTTCGTCCAAGATGATGAAGGCGTCGTTGAGTGTCCGGCCTCGCATGTAGGCGAGCGGAGCGACCTCGATGACCCCGGCCTGCATCAACTTCGGAATTGCCTCGGGATCCATCATGTCGTGCAATGCGTCGTGCAGCGGGCGCAGGTACGGATCGATCTTCTCGTGCAATGTGCCGGGCAGAAAGCCCAGTCGCTCGCCGGCCTCGACGGCCGGCCTGGTCAAGATGATCCGAGAGACCTGCTTGGCCTGCAACGCCTGTACGGCCTTGGCCATGGCGAGGTAGGTCTTGCCCGTACCGGCCGGGCCGACTCCGAACACGATGGTGTTCTCGTCGATGGCGTCGACGTAGCGTTTCTGGTTGAGGGTCTTCGGCCGAATCGTCTTGCCTCGGCGCGAAAGAATGTCTAGGGAGAGCACCTCGGCCGGAGACTCGCCGACCTCGTTGGTGAGCATGCCGATGGTTCGTCGGACAGCGTCCGGTGCGATGGGTTGCCCCCGACCGGCCAGCGACGCCAATTCACTGAACACACGTTCTGCCAGCGCTACATCGGCGGCAGTTCCGGACAAGTTGATGGTTCCGCCACGTACGTGAATGTCGGCACGAAGCTCACGTTCGATCGCGGTGAGATTCTCGTCCGTCGCCCCCAGGACTTGACGCACGGTCTCCGGCGCCAGGTCCATACTCGAACGGACGGTGCGCTCTGCAGGCAGAGCGCGCTCGGTGATGGTGGTTACACGGTTCCCGTCGAGTTCACTGTGTTCACTCACGTGGTGAATATGGCCTGCTTTCTGGTCCGATCAGCCCACTCGACTCGTGAGCCTCGATACTTCGAAGTCTAGCGCCAGAGTCGGACACGGCCCACTTGTTAATCCTTGCGCCGACCGGCCGGCAGCGATTCTCGGATCCATTCCGACGCTTCGGCGACGGTCTCGGCACTTCGCTCCGGACTGATACCCGCGATGACCAGGCACACCGTGGCAAAGGATTCACCCGAGTCCGTGATGAGCCCACTGTTCGCCTGATCGAACAAAGTGATCGTGACGGCTTCGGTCATCGCGACCAGAGTCTCGGCCGGCAGGTACGTCGAGAACGTCCCGTCGCGCTGACCGCGCTCGACGACGCCGATACTCACTGCGCGTGCAGGTTCCATCAGATCGAGAATCCGCTGCTCCCCCAGCTCTTTGCGAGCAAAGCTGAGCAGCATCCGGAATCGATCACCGACCGGCCACGACAGCAACGCCAGTACGGCAGTCGCCAGATCCGGGCGCTCGGGCGGCTCACCGGCTTTGCTCAGCGCGGCAACGAGATCGGTCGACGCCTCGTCCACGATGCCGTTGATCAGCGCCTCGCGGCTGTCGAAATGCGCGTACACGGTTCGCCTGACCACACCGGCGG
Source organism: Rhodococcus sp. IEGM 1409 (assembly GCF_030056735.1). Classification (GTDB taxonomy): domain Bacteria; phylum Actinomycetota; class Actinomycetes; order Mycobacteriales; family Mycobacteriaceae; genus Rhodococcus_F. Next base: position 242,983 of record NZ_JASHKN010000003.1, on the reverse strand, counting down.
CCTTCGCGACGTCGTCCATGCTCGCATCCGGATCGGCGACAAAAGCGGTGATCGCCGCCTCGATGATGCGATTGCGATTGGCCGCGGCCTGACTACGACGCTGTCGTCCGCTCGATTCGGCAGTTCCCGAAACGACTGTGCCCAAGTGCGTCAACGCGCGTTCCACCTCTTTCGACTGCCCAACTGTGATCTAGATCAATCATAGTTGCACATTGGTGTGCAAGTTATTAACTTACACATCAGTGTGCAAACAGATCGAAGGGTGCCTTCGATCATCAGGAACGGAGCCGCGCCATGACGACACTCATGAGCAAACCTGTCTCGGAGATGGACCAGCCGTACTCACGGCGATGGGCCGCCCTGGGGGTGTTGTGCCTGAGCCTGCTGATCGTCGTGATGGCCAACACCGCGCTGATCGTCGCCGCGCCGGACATGACCAGAGACCTGGGCCTCACCAGCACTCAACTTCAATGGGTCATCGACGGCTACACGGTCCCCTACGCCGCGCTGATGCTGCTGTTCGGCGTGATCGGTGACAAGTACAGCCGCCGCGGAGCGCTTCTGGCCGGACTCGCCGTGTTCGCCGGCGGCGCCGTCTTCGGCAGCATCGCGGACACCACCAACGCCGTCATCGCGGCACGAATGATCATGGGCGTCGGCGCCGCGATCATCATGCCCGCGACGCTCTCCCTTCTGGTCGCAACCTTTCCCAAAGCGGAGCGTTCACGCGCCATCGCGGCGTGGGCAGCGACGTCAGGTCTCGCGATCGCGCTCGGCCCCCTACTGGCCGGATGGATTCTCGACAGCCATTCCTGGAGCATCACTTTCCTGATCAACGTCCCGATCGCCGCGGTCGCTGCCGTCGCCGCGGTACTTCTGGTGCCGCCGAGCAAGGCCGAGCACCTGGGCCGGATCGACTGGATCGGCGGCGCACTCTCCGTGGTCACCATCGGCTCGCTCGTGTACTCGATCATCAACGGATTCCACTTCGGGTGGAGCGGCGGACCCATCGGTGCCGCTGCACTCGCCGCAATCGGCCTCATCTCGTTCGTCGTCTGGGAACTGCGCCACCCGCAGCCACTGCTCGACGTCCGTAAGCTCGGCCAGCGCATGGTCGGCGGCGCGACGCTCGCTGTACTTCTGCTGTTCCTGGCCGCCTTCGGTGCCATCTACTTCATCTCGCAGCAATTCCAGTTCATCCTCGGATACGGGGCACTCGAAACCGGTGTTCGTCTGCTGCCCTTGGCAATTGCCGTCTCGATCGGCGCAGTGGTCAGTGGCCGAGTCACCCCGCTGATCGGCGTCCGGGCATCCATCGTCGGCGGCATGGTCGTCGCCGCGATCGGCGTTCTGATTCTCACGCAGGTCGACGGCGATTCGAGCTACTGGATGTTCGCAGTCCCACTGATTCTGCTCGGCCTGGGCATCGGCCTCAGTGAACCGCCGGCCACCGACGCCATCATGGACAACTTCTCCGAGGACGATCTCGGCGCTGCGGGTGGCCTCAACGACACCGCCATCGAACTCGGCGGCTCGCTGGGAATCGCGATCCTCGGCTCGATCCTCGCTGCGAGCTACAAGGATTCGATTGCCGGATTCATCAATGGCATGCAGGTTCCGCAGTTGACGGGCGAGCTGGCTCAACAGGCCGCGTACGCGATGGAGGTGTCGGGCGAATCTGTCGGCGGCGCTTCGTTGGTCGCCGAAGAGATGGCAGGCAACCCGTTGGCTGCAGCTCAGGCACAACCGTTGCTCGACGCGGCCGCCAGTGCCTATGCCGACGCGATTTCGGCGGCCAGTTGGGCGGGCGGTCTTGCACTGTTCGTGGGCGCAGTTGTCGTCGCGTCCATCCTGCCGGGCAAGAAGGCCCCTGTGTCAGTCTGACGTGATCAGCGCCAGCGGGTCTTCGGCGAGAACCAACTCGCGGGAGACCTGCCAGGACTCGGTCGAGGGTGAAAGAAAGGCATCGTGTCCTTCGCCCTCGATCACACGCAGTGCCACGGGATCACCAGCCGCTTCGGCAGCTTTCGCATACCGGGAGCTCACCTTGGCAGGCACCTGCAGGTCCTGCGCACCCGTGACGCACACAACGGGGACGCCGATCGGTAGTCGATGCTGCGGCGACGCACTGCGATACAGATCCGGGTCCGCGTCGAACGGAACGCCGAACAGATCCTCGATGAAGCTGATCCGTCGTCCACGCTCGCCTGCCGACGCCAGATCGAGTGCGGCAGCCTGGGCAATGACCCGCTCGGGTCGGGCAAACGTGCCCTTCTCCCCCGCCAGCCACACTGCGAGATGTCCACCGGCCGAATGCCCGAGCAGGCAAACCTGATTCAGATCGAATTCGGCCGAAGACTTCGCGGCAACCAGTCCGGGGATTTCGTCGTACGCGGTTTTCACGTCGGCGGACATCTCCGGCCAACCACCGCCCGCCCCGAGACGGCGGTATTCGATGTTCCACACCGCGACGCCGTGACGCGCGAGTTCGACTGCAAACGCGGTGCCCAGGTTCAATCCGTACTGCCCGCTCCAGAAGCCACCATGGATCTGCATGACGATCGGGATCGGGCCGTGGGCGGCCCCGGCGGCGGTCCCATCTGCGACTCCGTCGGGAACGTAGAGATGCCCGAACTGTTGCTCGTGTGGACCGTAGGGAATCTTGAATCGAGGCACCGGAGGAAATCTATCTCAGGTGAGGGCGCTGCCTGCGGCCCAGTCGGCCCACGAGAGCGTCCAGTCACCGTTCTGCCAGACCTCCAGCGGAGCGCCGCCGGTGTTCTTGATCTCGACGACATCTCCTGGCTGGGAGAAGTCGAAGAACCATTTGGCATTGACCGCGCTGAGATTGAGGCAACCGTGCGAGGTATCGGTGTTTCCCTGTGCCCAGACAGTGCTCTCCAACTCGTGAAGGTAGATGCCGTCGGTGCTGATGCGGGTGGCCCAGTTGATGGATTCCTTGTACCCGAGACGCGAGTTGATCGGCAGGCCGTAGGTCGACGAATCCATGATCACGGGATTGGCCTTGTCCATGACGGTGTACGTGCCGGGCTGGGTCCAGAACGAGAGCGTCGTGCCGCCGATCGTCTCGGTGCCGCCCATGCCCATCGAGGTCGGCATTTCCTTGATCACCTGACCGTTTTCGTAGACGGTCACCATCTTGGTGTTGTCGTCGGCGACCGAGACGTGGGAGTCACCGATCTTGAAGGACACGGTGTCGTCCTGCTGGCCGTACAGGCCGTTGCCCAACTGCTTGCCGTAGATGTTCGCGTTCACCGACACCGTGGTGCCTGGTGCGTAGTAATTCTGCGGACGCCAGTGAACGTTCTGACCGTCGACCCAGTACCACGATCCCTGCACCGGCGGATTGGTGGTGACCACCAGTGACTTCTCGGCCGCGGCCTTGTCACCGATCAACTCGTCGAAATGAACCGCGACAACCGTGCCGACGCCGTACGTGCCACCGTCCGAGATCGAGGCGCCGCCGGTGGTGTTGATGTACGCGCGAGTCTGATTGCTCGGAGCGACCGTGGTCAGCGTCGTGTTCTTGGTCGTGGCAACACCATTCGCGTCGACGGCGTCGACGATCAACTTGTAGGTCTTGCCGTACCCGAGGGGTTCGCTCGGCTTCCAGGACGTCTTGTCCGGCGTCGTGATGCCGGCGACTTCCTTACCTTCGGGATTGGTCAGCTCGACTGTCGTCAGCGTTCCCTTCGCGACCTGGACCTCGATGGGATCGAGCGGACTCACCGGGGTTCCGCCGTCAGCCGGTGTGACCGTGACGAGCGCCTCGCTGGTCGGTGTGGTGGTGACGGCGCTGCTGGAAGAACCTGTGTTGTCTCCGGTGGAGACTGTGCACCCCGCGACCAGCATCATCGCCGCCGCGGCACACACCGCTCCAACGATTCGCATATGCGCACGTGACAACATCTGGCCTCCTGAAATCCCCGAACCAACTCACGCCGAAGGCGACCCCCGACGTCCTTACGATAGTGCGCAAAACTGACACTTCGCTGAGCGCCGGATCCGATTCAGCTCGGGATCACAGCAAGATCAGTGCAGTGGTCGCGGTCCCCAGCGATCGGTCAACACTCCGATGGCGCCCAGAGCAACGGCTCCGGCGGTCGACGTGCGCAGGACCGTCGGGCCGAGAAGCACCGGAGTGGCCCCGGCCTCCGACAACGCACTGATCTCCGAATCGTCCAGCCCACCTTCGGGGCCGACAACCAGAAATACCTCCTCCGCGCTCGCCAGCGGCAAGCCGGCCAACGGCGTCGTCGCCGATTCGTGAAGCACCGCAACCACAGCGCCGCGGGCAACGGCGTCGCGAACCAACGCGATCACCGCCGCCGTCTTGTGCAACTCCGAAATCTCCGGGACAAACGCGCGCCTGGACTGCTTTGCCGCAGACACGGCCGCACTTCTCCAGCGTGCGACGCCCTTGGCGAGCTTCGGTCCCTCCCACTTGGCAACACACCGCAAGGACTGCCACGGAATCACCGCGTCGATCCCCGCCTCGGTCGCCAGTTCGACGGCCAACTCGGAACGCTCGGCCTTGGGAAGTGCCTGAACAAGTGTCACTTGCGGCTTGGGCTGCTGCAGAACCTGGACGTCACTGACCAACAGTTCCAGACGATCCTTGCCGACGCTCGTCACCTCGGCATCGGCTACCCGGCCACGACCGTCGGCCAAAACCAAACGCTCGCCGACGCCGATCCGGCGAACGGTCGCCGCGTGGCGACCCTCCTGCCCGTCCAAAACCGCGATTTCACCGACTCCGGGAACCGGGTCGAGAAAGAAGACCGTTGCGGCCACCGTCAGCGGCCGCTGAATGCTTCGCGAAGACGCGAGAACAATCCACCGCTGTTCTGCGAGTTGGTCGAGACAACTTCGGCCTCGTCACGATCTCGGAGCAGCTTGAATTCCTTGAGCAGCTTCGACTGCTTGTGATCGAGACGGCTCGGGATGACCACTTCGAGGTGAGCGTGGACGTCGCCGCGCACTCCCGACCGCAGCTTCGGCATGCCGTGACCGCGAAGAACAGCAACGTGCCCGGGCTGGGTGCCTGGCTCGATGGTGATTTCCTTGGGACCGTCGATGATGGTGTCGACGGTGACAGTCGTACCGAGCGCTGCGTCGACCATCGGAACGCGGATCGTGCAGTGCAGGTCTTCACCGTCTCGAACGAAGACCTCGTGCTGCTGCTCGACGATCTCCACGTAGAGGTCGCCGGGGTGTCCGCCGCCGGGGCCGACTTCACCCTGCGCGGTCAAACGGATGCGCATGCCACCGGCAACGCCCGCGGGGACCTTCACGGTGATGTCGCGCTTGGCCCGAACTCGGCCGTCGCCGCCACACTTGTGGCAGGGATCCGGGATGGTCTCGCCGGCACCGCGGCACGTCGGGCAGGGACGCGAAGTCATGACCTGCCCGAGGAACGAGCGCTGGATGGACTGAACTTCGCCCGCACCGTTGCAGGTCTCGCAGCGCACTGGCTTGGAGTCGCCGTTGGTTCCGGCGCCGGTGCAGCTGTCGCACAGGATCGCCGTCTCGACGGTCACGTGCTTGCTGACACCCGTTGCACATTCTGCGAGGGTGAGCTTGGTGCGAAGCAACGAGTCGGCTCCGGGCTGAACGCGACCGCGCGGGCCACGGCCTGCGCCGCCACCGCCGCCGAAGAATGCTTCGAAGACGTCGCCGAGGCCACCGCCACCGAATCCGCCGCCGAAACCGCCACCTCCGCCGCCACCGGACTCGAGCGGGTCTCCGCCGAGATCGACGACGCGACGCTTCTCCGGGTCGGTCAGGACCTCGTAGGCCGTCGAGATCTCCTTGAACTTGGCCTGCGCCGCCTCGTCAGGGTTGACGTCCGGGTGCAGTTCGCGTGCCAGCTTGCGGTAAGCGCGCTTGAGCTCCTGGTCTGTCGCGTTCTTGTCGACGCCGAGCAATCCGTAGTAATCCCGTGCCACGTTTTCTCTCTCGTCCTTCTCTTACTTCTAGGTTTTCCTCAGTCCTCGCGAGGAGGTGTGTCGACGAATGTCGACGCCCGTCATCGCTCGGAGAGAACTTCGCCGATGTATCTGGCAACGGCGGCAACCGATGCAATTGTTCCCGGATAGTCCATCCGAGTGGGTCCGAGCACACCGACACCACCGAAAACGGTACCGGCCGCGCCGTAGCCAGTCGAAATCACGGAGGTTCCGCGCATCTGCTCGACCTGCGTCTCTTCACCGATCTGGACGGTGACCGTGCCGGAATTCTGCGTCGCAGCGAGTAGTTTCAGGACCACTACCTGCTCTTCCAGTGCCTCGAGCACTGCGCGCAGCGAACCGGGGAAGCCGGCCAGACCGGAAAAATCGGCGGCGTTGCGCGTGAGGTTGGAGGTTCCGCCCAAGACCAGGCGATCTTCCGGATGCTCGACCAGTGTCTCGACCAGAACGGTTGCCGACCGGATCACGGCGTCGCGCAGGTCGGCCGGAGATTCGTCGGCCAGTTCCGCCACGGCAATCGACGCGGCGGCCAGGCGCTTGCCTTCCAGTGCTCCGCCGAGAAGCGTGCGCAACCGGGACAGATCCTCGTCTTCGAGGACGTCTCCGAGTTCGACGATTCGCTGATCGACACGGCCGGAATCGGTGATGAGAACGAGGAGCAGACGCGCGGGCGTCAGCGCGACGACCTCCAGGTGGCGAACCGACGATGCGGACAGCGACGGGTATTGGACAACCGCGACCTGACGGGTCAGTTGCGCGAGCAGTCGCACACCTCGACGCAGAACGTCGTCGAGGTCGACGCCCGATTCCAAGAACTCGAGGATCGCTCGACGCTCCGGCCCGGACATGGGCTTGACGTCGGCAATGCGATCGACGAACTCGCGGTATCCCTTGTCGGTGGGAACGCGGCCGGAACTGGTGTGCGGTTGGGCGATGTAGCCCTCGGCCTCGAGGAATGCCATGTCGTTGCGCACAGTGGCGCTCGACACTCCGAGGTTGTGACGCTCGACCAGTGCCTTGGATCCCACCGGGTCCTGGGTGGAGACGTAATCGGCCACGATTGCACGTAAGACCTCGAAACGCCTGTCGTCGGTACTCGACATCGTTGCCACCTCCGTTTCCTGAACAGAACGAACACCGACATTTGCACATCGGTTCCCACTGGCAGTCTAATCGCCCGAGCGCCAGAGACGGCTGTTGCCCTTACTGTGGAGCGAGATCGGCGAACGGCCGATCGTACAACCACGGACAAGGCGGCACATGATCTTCAAAGGCGTGATGGACGGCAAACCGTATCCAGATCACGGACTGTCTCTACGCGACTGGGCGAAGTTCCCTCCACGTCAGGTTCGACTCGACGAGATCGTGACCACCACGAAAGTCCTCGAACTCGACCGCTTGCTGTCGGAGGACTCGACCTTCTACGGCGATCTGTTCCCTCACGCGGTGCAATGGCGCGGCACCCTCTACCTCGAGGACGGATTGCACCGAGCGGTTCGCTCCGCCCTGCGAAACCGCGTCGTACTGCACGCGCGTGTCTTCGACTTCGACGCGATGCCCGGTGTCATCGAGGGCGTCCGCTGACGCTCAGGGTCAGCGAGGGCGACCGCTGACGCTCAGCAGGTAATCGCGAGAAGCGCAGGAGTCGTTTGCCCCGGCCAGGTTCCAGTGAGCATTTCCGAGCCTGAAACTCGATCTGCGTCGATCACTCTCGACACAGTCAGTTCCAGGCCTCCTGCACTGATGATCGTGTCGGTGCCGACTGTCGAGCAGGTGACCGATTCGACGACCGGTACCGACGCCCCGGCCGTACCGCTACCCGTTACGTGCGCGGTCACCGGTATGTGATCGCCCGAGTCCGCGAAGACCAATTCGACCCCGGTACCACCGGTGAGAATCGCGGTCGCCAACGCGGTCACGTAGACCGGATCACAGCACGCGTCGTATACCCACCGCTCGCCCAGCACCGAATGATCCATGGTTGCGATCAGTGCAGCGTCCGCCCCGGACAGCGGAGCACCACGGTAGGTGAGCGGGACCTGAAGAATTCGACCGTCGGCCGAGCGGAGCAGGTGCGTCTCGATTCCGACCTCACCGGCCGGGTCGTCGAAACGATAGGCGTCGACGCGTTCGAGCGTCGAACAGTCGACGGAGCCGAGCCACGGCTGCTTGGGTACCCACGCTCGGAGCAAGTCGTTCTTGGACGGATTCAACTGCGCACGATGAATGAGGGCCACCGCGGTCACGTTACGCGGCGAAGGATGGTGGCGCTTCAGGTCAGGATCGTGCGAATCACCGCATCGGCGAGCAGGCGACCACGGTCGGTCAGAACCACATGATCTTTCTCGATCACAGCCAACCCGTCGACAACCACCTGATCGGCCGAAACCCGTTCGGATGCAGATAGTTCCGACAGCGGAAGACCGGTACGCAAGCGTGCGGTCAACATGACTCGCTCCATGTGTTCGTCCTCGGCCGTCAGTTCTTCACTGCCTCCGACGGGAAGTTCACCGAGCGTCAACTGCTCCGCATACCGCGCCGGGTGCTTGACGTTCCACCACCGCACTCCACCGACGTGACTGTGCGCGCCCGGTCCGGCTCCCCACCAGTCACCGCCGTCCCAGTAACCGAGGTTGTGGCGGCAGCGGGTGTCACCGGAGTCCGCGGTTTCCGCTTTTGCCCAGTTGGAGACCTCGTACCAGTGCAAGCCTGCTTCGGCCAGGCGTGAATCGATCCGTTCGTATCGCGACGCCAGCACGTCGTCGTCCGGGGCCGGCAATTCGCCGCGTCGGACTTTTCGAGCCATGGCGGTGCCGTCCTCGACGATCAGCGCGTAGGCCGAGACGTGGTCGACGTCGGCGGAGAGAACCGCATCGAGCGAGGCGTCCAGATCCTCGTCGCGCTCCCCTGGCGTTCCGTAGATCAAATCCAAGTTCACATGTGAAAAGCCAGCTGCGCGAGCCTCTTTCGCGGCAGCGACGGCGCGGCCGGGAGTGTGCGTGCGGTCGAGGATCTTCAGGACGTGCTGAGCCGCAGACTGCATGCCTAGGGAAATCCGGGTGAATCCGGCACTGCGGAGAGCGCCGAAGAATTCCGGCGAGGTCGATTCGGGGTTCGATTCCGTGGTCACCTCGGCGCCGGACGCCAGACCGAAACTGCTGCGCACCGCCGACAGCACGTCGGACAGTCCGTCGCCACCGAGCAGCGACGGCGTTCCACCGCCCACGAACACCGTCTCCGCTGCCGGGGCGCCCGTCATCTCGGCCGCGAGATCGAGTTCGCGTCGCAGACCTTCCAACCACGACTGCGGCGACGCCGAGGTTCCGAGTTCACCGGCCGTGTAGGTGTTGAAATCGCAGTACCCACACCTGGTGGCACAGAACGGGACGTGGATGTAGATCCCGAACGGCCGTTTCCCGACACCCTCGAGCGAACGCGCGGGCAAGACGAAGGATGTCGCCTCGCTCTGTCGAGTGGGAGTCGTGCTGGTGGCATTCACGCCTCCAGTGTCCCAGCATCCGGAACACACACCTATTCAGCCTGCGATGCAGGTCGGCACGTGGCCTGAACTCGATATTTCCCCCGTTTTTCGTGGAAATATGCGCCCGAGTCGGAATTATCGAGTTGACGTGGCACAATGGTCCGTATGACCGGACTCGGAGTGCGACTTGTGGCGCGTCGCCATGTCGACTTCAAGCGTGTGTGCAGCTCGTCGTGTCTGCACCTGTGTAGCTGTTGATCCTTCACTGATCTTCCAGCCTTTCCCGCTCATCTCCATCTGCTTCACCGAAACAACTCTCTGCAGAGACACTTCGTTTCAGAGATACAGCTTCTCCAGCTGTTTGTTTTCGTGAGCACACCTGCCGGCCGCGAGCTTTCCGAGACCGAGGACAGCCCCCTCGCTTTCCGACACGGACCGGTGCGTCCCGATCAGACACCGCCACAGTTCGTCGATAGTGCGTGCCGCGTGCCGATCAACCGCCCAGATCCAGGAGTTCATCGATGACGTCGACCACCGACGCCGCCACACCCGCCGATTCGGCAGCACCTGCCGAAGCTCGGCCCGCCCGCGCTGCGCGTCCCGCCAAGCGTCGCGCCGAAGGTCAGTGGGCCCTCGGCTACCGGGAACCGCTCAACGCCAACGAGCAGGCCAAGAAGGACGACAACCCGCTCAACGTTCGGGCCCGCATCGAGAACATCTACTCCAAGCAGGGCTTCGACAGCATCGACAAGGGTGATCTGCGCGGCCGCTTCCGCTGGTGGGGTCTCTACACCCAGCGCGAAGAAGGCTACGACGGCACCTTCACCGGCGACGAGAACATCGATCTGCTCGAGGCCAAGTACTTCATGATGCGTGTGCGTTGCGATGCCGGCGCGCTGAACGTCGAGCAGCTGCGCACCATCGCCGGTATCTCGAAGGAATTCGGCCGGAACACCGCGGATTTGTCGGACCGTGAGAACGTTCAGTTCCACTGGATCGAAGTCGAGAACGTCCCGGAGATCTGGAAGCGACTCGAAGCCGTCGGACTCAAGACCACCGAAGCGTGCGGTGACTGCCCTCGCGTCGTCCTCGGTTCTCCCCTGGCCGGCGAATCGCTCGACGAGGTCCTCGATCCCACTCCGGCGATCGACGAGATCGTGCGCCGCTACATCGGCGATCCCAAATACTCCAACCTGCCGCGCAAGTTCAAGACCGCCATCTCCGGTCAGCAGGATGTTGTTCACGAGATCAACGACATCGCCTTCATCGGCGTGAACCACCCCGAGCACGGCCCCGGCCTCGACCTCTGGGTCGGCGGCGGCCTGTCCACCAACCCGATGCTGGCGCAGCGCGTCGGCGCCTGGATTCCGCTCGACGAGGTTCCCGACGTCTGGGAGGGTGTCGTCTCGATCTTCCGTGACTACGGATACCGCCGTCTGCGCGCGAAGGCCAGGCTCAAGTTCCTCATCAAGGACTGGGGCATCGAAAAGTTCCGTGAGGTTCTCGAGACCGAGTACCTGAAGCGTCCGCTCATCGACGGCCCGGCGCCGGAGAAGCCCAAGCGCCCGATCGATCACGTCGGCATCCAGAAGACCCGCAACGGCCACAACGCAGTCGGTTTCGCTCCGATCGCCGGCCGCGTCTCGGGAGACATCCTGGCTCAGGTCGCCGACGCTTCCGAGAAGGCCGGCAGCGACCGGATCCGCTTCACGCCGTACCAGAAGCTGATCATCCTCGACGTCGCCGACGAGACCCTCGAGCCGCTCATCGCCGATCTCGACGCACTGGGCCTTCCCGCCCGTCCGTCGCACTGGCGCAAGAATCTGATGGCCTGCTCCGGCATCGAGTTCTGCAAGCTCTCGTTCGCCGAGACTCGCAAGCGTTCACAGGTGCTCGTGCCCGAACTCGAACAGCGTCTCGCCGACATCAACAGCCAGCTCGACGTGCCGATCACCATCAACATCAACGGTTGCCCCAACTCCTGCGCTCGCTCGCAGATCGCCGACATCGGCTTCAAGGGCCAGCTCGTCGACGACGGTGAGGGGAATCAAGTCGAGGGTTTCCAGGTTCACCTGGGAGGCAGCCTCGGATTCGACAGCGCCTTCGGACGCAAGCTGCGCCAGCACAAGGTCACCAGCGTCGAGATGGGTGACTACATCGACCGCGTCGTACGTCAGTTCGTGAAGAACCGCAACGAAGGTGAGCGGTTCGCGGAATGGGCAGTGCGCGCAGACGAAGGAGATTTGCGATGACAGTGGACATTTCGCGAGCAACTGCCGACGAGCTTCGGTCCATCGCCGAGCGCGGTGCCGTAGAACTCGACGGGGCCAACGCACAGGAACTGTTGCAGTGGACCGAGGACACGTTCGGCGACGGGGCGAGCGCAGCGACGGGGAATCGTAGCGGGGCGAGCGCAGCGACGGGGAATCGTAGCGGTTACATTGTTGCGTCGAACATGCAGGACGGGGTACTGGTTCACCTTGCTGCGCAGGTTCATCCAGGCGTCGACGTTCTCTTCCTCGACACCGGCTACCACTTCCCCGAGACCATCGGCACGCGTGACGCGGTCGAGCAGGTGTACGGCGTCAACGTCATCAATGCGCGTGCGCTGGCAAGCGTCGCCGAGCAGGATGTCGCCGAGGGCAAGGATCTGTTCGCCCGTGACCCCAACCGCTGCTGCGCTTTGCGCAAGGTTGCACCCCTCAAGCAGACACTGTCCGGGTACAGCGCATGGGTGACCGGCATCCGCCGGGTCGAGGCCCCCACCCGCGCCAATGCTCCCCTGATCTCCTTCGACGATGCCTTCGGCCTCGTGAAGATCAACCCGATCGCTCCGTGGTCGGACGAGGAGATGCAGAACTACATCGACACCCATTCCATCCTCGTCAATCCTCTTGTCGACGAGGGATATCCGTCCATCGGCTGCGCACCCTGCACCAGCAAGCCAGCCCCCGGCAGCGATCCGCGTAGCGGTCGTTGGGCCGGTGCCTCCAAGACAGAATGCGGGTTGCACGCATCATGACAGTTGACTTGACACTTTCACGTCCTCAGCTCGACGGCACACAGTTCGATACTCTCGACGCCCTCGAGTCCGAAGCGATCCACATCTTCCGAGAGGTAGCCGGCGAATTCGAACGCCCGGTCATCCTCTTTTCAGGAGGCAAGGATTCCACGGTGCTGCTGCATCTGGCGATCAAGGCCTTCTGGCCCGCGCCTTTGCCGTTCACCCTGCTGCACGTCGACACCGGCCACAACCTGCAGGAAGTCCTCGACTTCCGCGACCACGTGGTGGCCAAGTACAACCTGCGCCTGCACGTGGCCAGCGTCGAGGAGTACATCGCGGACGGTCGCCTCACCGAGCGCCCCGACGGTATCCGCAACCCGCTGCAGACCGTACCGTTGCTGGACGCGATCTCCGAGAACCGCTTCGACGCCGTATTCGGTGGCGCTCGCCGCGACGAGGAGCGGGCCCGCGCGAAGGAGCGGATCTTCTCGCTGCGCAACGCTTTCGGTCAGTGGGACCCCAAGAAGCAGCGCCCGGAACTGTGGAACCTGTACAACGGTCGCCACTCCCCCGGCGAGCAGGTGCGAGTCTTCCCGCTCAGCAACTTCACCGAGCTGGACATCTGGCGTTACATCGCCCGCGACAACGTCGAACTCGCCAGCATCTACTACGCCCACCAGCGTCCGGTGTACCAGCGCGACGGCATGTGGATGACGCCCGGCGTCTGGGGTGGACCGGCTGACGGCGAAGAGCTGCAGACCCTTTCGGTGCGTTACCGCACCGTCGGCGACGGTTCGACCACCGGCGCAGTCCTCTCCGATGCGGCTGACAACGAGGCCATTCTGGCCGAGGTTGCGGCATCACGTTTGACCGAGCGCGGCGCGACCCGTGGCGACGACCGAGTTTCCGAAGCGGCCATGGAAGACCGCAAGCGAGAGGGCTATTTCTGATCATGAGCGACCAAGTGCGGAGCCCGCGGAGCACTCATTCCGCACAGCTTCTGAGACTGGCCACTGCCGGCAGCGTCGACGACGGAAAGTCCACCCTCGTGGGCCGTCTGTTGTACGACACCAAATCCGTTCTCGCCGACCAGATCGACGCCGTGACCCGCGCGTCGGTGGACCGCGGTCTCGACACCCCTGACCTCTCGCTCCTCGTGGACGGTCTGCGCGCCGAGCGCGAGCAGGGCATCACCATCGACGTGGCGTACCGCTACTTCGCGACCCCCAAGCGCACGTTCGTGCTGGCCGATACGCCGGGCCACGTGCAGTACACCCGCAACACGGTCTCCGGTGCCTCGACGGCGCAGCTCGTGATCTTGCTGGTCGATGCCCGCAAGGGTGTCATCGCACAGACACGTAGGCACGCAGCGGTTCTCGCGTTGCTCGGTGTTCCGAAGCTGGTTCTCGCCGTGAACAAGATCGACCTCGTCGAGAATCCCGAAGAGGTTTTCACCTCGATCTCCGCCGAGTTCAACGAACTCACCAGCTCGCTGGGCTGGGCAAGCGAAGATGTCGTGGAGATCCCGGTGTCTGCGCTGCACGGAGACAACGTCGCGATCCGCTCGGACAAGACCCCGTACTACACCGGCCCCACGCTGATCGAGCACCTCGAGTCGATTCCGGTCGACGCCGAGCCGCATCGCGTCGGCCTGCGTTTCCCGGTGCAGTACGTGATTCGTCCCCGCACCGCCGAGTTCCTCGACTACCGCGGCTACGCCGGTCAGGTTGCCGCCGGTTCCGTCGTGCCCGGCGACGAAGTGGTGATCCTGCCCTCGGGTACGCGCACCACCGTCACTCGTATCGACACGGCCGACGGTGAACTGGACGTCGCCCACGCGGGACGCAGCGTCACGTTGATCTTGGCCGACGACGTCGACGTCTCACGCGGCGACACCATCGCGTCCCCGTCTGACGCACCTGAGCCGATCGGCGAATTCGACGCCACAGTCTGCTGGCTGGCCGAGAAGTCGCTGCGCCCCGGTGCACGATTGCTGCTCAAGCACGGCACGCGTACCACGCAGGCCATCGTGGGCAGCTTGGTGGAGCGCTTCAACGAGCAGGACCTGACCACAGATCAGGGCCCGGAAACTCTCGAGCTCAACGAAATCGGCAAGATCTCGATCCGAGTAGCCGAGCCGATCGTGGCCGACGACTACGCCGTCAACCGCCACACCGGCAGCTTCCTGCTGATCGATCCCGCGGGCGGAAACACCCTCGCCGCAGGCCTCGTCGGCGACGTCATCTCCGCCGTCGAATTAGGCGAGCGCGTCTAAGTAGATGGTTCCGCTCATTGCTGTTGCGCACGGCAGCCGTGATCCCCGTTCTGCTCGGGTGATCGCGGCTGCCGTCGCGGCTCTTCGTGAAGCGCGGCCAGATCTCGACGTCCGGCTGGCTTTCCTCGATCTCAACGCGCCATCCATCGATCAGGTCCTCGATGGTGTTGCTGCCGACGGACACACGCAAGCCGTCGCTGTCCCGATGTTGCTGGGCAACGCGTTCCATGCTCGGGTAGATCTGCCCGGGCTCTTGGCCGCTGCCGCGATACGCCACCGCCAGCTGACCGTGTTCCAAGCTGACGTACTAGGCCGCGACGCTCGGTTGATCGAGGCGGTGCGTGAGCGAATCCTCGAATCAGGTGCCCAGCTGGACGATCCGTCGGTAGGGGTCGCTCTTGCGGCAGTCGGCTCGTCCGACGCGCGCGCCAACGCCGCAACCGCAGAATTGGCGTCCACACTTCTGGCCGGAACCAACTGGTCGGGTGTTCGAATCTGCTTCGCCACGTCTGCGGAACCGACAGTTGCCCAGGCGATCTCCGCTCTCGAGCAGGACGGCGCCGAACGCGTTGTCGTCGCACCGTGGTTCTTGGCTCCCGGCCTACTCACCGACCGATTGAGCACTGCAGCAGCAACGGCATGTCCGCGCGCGCGTTTCGCCGACACGATCGGTGGGCACTCTCTACTGATCGAAACGATGATCGACCGTTACCGACAAGTCGCTGATGCACTACCCGGCCGTCTGGTCCGCTTTGCCTGATCCGGTTTCACAGGCCGTTATCAGATTGTTACCGTAGTGTTGGAGCTGTCCAGCTCGCGAAGGTACCTCCTTCGCCTGCGAAACAGATCTTTGGGTGCAATCCCCTCAGAGCGCCGCGAGAGGGAACACCATCACTCACAATCTTCGCCTCGGCACAGCTGGCATCGCATGGGTCCTGTCGGTGCTCTACCTGCTTGTCGAAATCTTCACGGCCGGAGCCTGGAAGACGCCGTACAGCTTCGCGCGCGACTCCATCAGTTCGCTGGGCGTGACGACATGCAGCGTGGATTCGTGTTCGCCGATGCACGACGTCATGAACGCTGCTTTCATGATCCTCGGTGCGCTCACCATCGTCGGCGCGGCCTTGCTGCACAAGTACATTCCGGACGGTCGTGCGAAGAAGTGGATCCTCGGACTCGCCGTCGTCGTTGCACTGAGTACCGCGGCCACCGGCCTCTTCCCTGCCAACGACGGAACCTTCGTACACTGGACTGCCGTGTTCCCCGGCTTCATCGCCCGGCATGCCGTTCTCGTACTCATGGCCATTTCTTTCTGGCGGCATCGTCGGTGGATCGCAGTGTGGTCGGGACTGTGCGCGGCCACCGGAATCGTCGGCGCCGTACTGCTTCTCGGACGAACCCTCACCTTCGGCCTGGGTGAGCGCCTGACGCTGTACCCACTACCTATGTGGATGGCTGTCACCGGCGTCGCAGCCCTGCTCGCATTGATGCGCCGAACCGTGTTGAAGAACGTGGAACTGACACTGCCCGGTAACGGATTCGTCACCGCTCTGTTGTCGTTGCGCCCGCGCCGATCTCGCGCAGCAGTGCCCACCGACGTTCTCGCGCCTCGCGAGCTGACCGGTTTGTAGCGAACCGGGGGTGAGCAGGGACACACTGGTAAGGACGCGACGCGAGGAGACTTCCATGACCAGTGCACCTGTTCGACACGGAATCGTGGCCGGTATCGACGGCTCGGCAAGCGCGGTCAACGCCGCGAGGTGGGCAGCATCGGCTGCAAAGAGATTCGACGAACCACTTCGCCTGACCCACGTGCTGCCAGGACAACCCGAGTCCGGTGGAGGTACCAACGTCACCGACGAAGAGATGTTCGACCACCACCTTCGCGTCGAGGGTGCAAAATTACTCGACGAGGCCGAGGACGCCATCCGCGATGATCACACCGACGTCACCATCGAACGCGGCCTCGTGACTGGTACTCCCGCAACCACACTCGTCGAACTCTCGAAGTCGGCTCGCATCGTTGCACTGGGTCAGGCCGGCACCAGCGAGATGCAATCCGTGTTTCTCGGATCCGACACCATTCGGGTGGTCAACCGTGCGCACTGTCCCGTGGCCGTATTCCGAGGTACGGGTGATCACGCGAGGGCCGACACCAGGCCCATCGTCGTCGGCGTCGACGGGAGCAAGCTCAGCGAACTCGCCGTCGCCCATGCTTTCGAGTTTGCCGCGTTCCTCGGCGCACCTTTGGTGGCGGTCCACACGTGGAACGAGCACGCCTCGCTGGGCGGGTATTCCGAAGCCAGGCGCTTCGTCGACTGGGGACCGTACGAGCAGCATGAGCACGCACTGTTGTCCGAGTGCCTTGCCGGTTGGACCGAGAAGTACCCCGACGTCGAAGTCACCCGCAGCGTCCAACGCAGCGGACCGATGAAGGCACTGCTCGAGCATTCAGCTGAGGCGCAGCTCGTTGTCGTCGGTAGCCACGGCCGCAGCCCGTTCATGGCGTCGATCGTCGGTTCGACCAGTCAGAGCCTCATTCACCACGCCCAGTGCCCGGTCCTCGTCTGCCGCGAGGGCTGAACCCGCACAGCTGCGGCGCCCCCCCCTTTTTCTGAGCGAACGGCACTTTCGACGCTTTCAGGAGACCGAAAGTGCCGTTCACTCAACCAGGAGCGGGGGTGAAAACAGGGCAAACAGGGCTAACAGGTCAAACCTGGCCGACGACGCTCACCGTGACCGGCTCCTGCACCGGCGTCGACACCGGGGTCTCCGGCAGATCCGGCACCCGAGTTGCCCGGGCGTACACCGTCTCGCCCGCCTCGAGGTGCAGCGCTGCACTGTCACCGCGGGTGACCTGAGCCGAGAACAGCTCACCGGTTGCCTCGTTGCGCAGGTCGACCCGAACCTCGAAGCCGAGGTACACGACGCGCTCGACGGTTGCGCGTGTGACGCCGAGGGACTCGGCCGTTCCGGACTCCTGAGCGAGAGCCATGCTCGGATCGCGGCCGAGGCGGATGTCGTGCGGACGAACCAGCTGCCCGTTGAGCTTCGCGACGGATCCGAGGAAGGACATCACGAAGTCGTTGGACGGTCGGTCGTACAGGTCGGCAGGTTCACCGATCTGCTCGATCCGCCCCTTGTTCAGCACTGCAATCCGGTCGGCGACGTCGAGAGCCTCTTCCTGGTCGTGGGTGACCAGAACGGTGGTGACGTGCACTTCGTCGTGCAGGCGACGCAACCATGTGCGCAGGTCGGCACGGACCTTCGCGTCGAGCGCGCCGAAGGGCTCGTCGAGCAGGAGAACCTGAGGGTCGACAGCCAAAGCACGAGCCAACGCCATGCGCTGACGCTGGCCACCGGACAGCTGCGCCGGGTACCGATGCTGAAAGCCGTCGAGTCCGACGATCTCGAGTAGTTCGTTGACCTTCTTCTCGATCTCAGGCTTCGGGCGCTTGCGGATCTTGAGCCCGAACGCCACGTTGTCCCGCACCGTCATGTGCTTGAACGCGGCGTAGTGCTGGAACACGAAGCCGATGTCACGCTTCTGCGGCGAGATGCCGGTGACGTCCTTGCCGGCGATGGTGATGGTTCCCGAATCGAGCTCTTCGAGCCCGGCGATCGAACGCAGCAACGTCGACTTCCCCGAGCCACTGGGCCCCAGCAATGCCGTCAACGAACCCGAGGGAATGTTGACCGTCACGTCGTCGAGCGCCGCGAAATCACCGTAGTTCTTTCGGGCCCCGGTCACTGTGATCATGTGGTGCTCCTCTTACGGTCCAGCAGCGTCATCAGCAACAGGACAATGATGGCGATGCCCATCAGCAGCGTTGCCGCCGAATACGCACCAAAGGTGTTGTGGTCGTCGATGTATCGCGAATGCACCAGCAACGTCAGTGTCTGGGACACCCCCGGGAAACCGGAAGAGACCATGATGACTGCGCCGAATTCACCGAGCGAACGCGCCACCGTCAACACGATTCCGTACGTCAAGCCCCAACGGATCGCGGGCAAGGTGATCCGCCAGAACGTCTGCCAACCCGAGGCACCAAGCGTCGCGGCAGCTTGTTCCTGCTCGTCGCCGATCTCGTGAAGGACGGGTTCGACCTCCCGGACGACAAAGGGGAGCGTCACGAAGATCGTCGCGATCACCATGCCTGGCAAGCCGAAGATGACCTTGAATCCCAACGATTCGATGCCGCCGAACCAGCCGTTGGCACCCCACAGAAGAATCAAGGACACCCCGACGACGACGGGCGAGACTGCGAACGGCAGGTCGACCACCGATTGCAGAACTCCGCGGCCCGGGAACCGACCACGCACCAGGGCCAGTGCGGTGACGACGCCGAACACGACGTTCACCGGAACCACGATCGCCACGATGATCAGCGAAAGATTCAGCGCGGAAATCGCTGCCGGTGTCGTGATCGATTCGATGAACGGACCGATCCCGTTCTCGAACGTTCGTGTCAGGATCACGCCGATCGGCACGACCAACAACACGAACAGGTAGACGAGAGCGATGGTCCGCAGACCGATCTTTGATCCTCTGGACACGTTCATCGGGAACTCTCCTCACGTCGCTGTCCGCGCGAAGCGAAGATTCGCAGGACGAACAGCGTCACGAATGCGATGGCGAGCAACGCTACCGACACTGCAGCGGCGTTGGTCGGACGATCGATCTCGATCTGCTGCTGAATGTACTGCGACGTCATCTGTGTCACTCGTGGGATGTTGCCGCCGATGAGGACGACGGAACCGTATTCGCCGATCGCTCGCGCGAACGCGAGTCCCGCGCCGGAGATGACGGCGGGCGCCAGCGTCGGAAGAACGACGGAGCGAAAGATCGTCCAGTTGGAAGCGCCCAACGATGCAGCGGCTTCCTCGACCTCACGGTCGACCTCCATCAGCACCGGTTGCACTGAGCGAACGACGAATGGCAAGGTCACGAAAGCCAGCGCCACGATCAAACCGGGCTGAGTTGCGTTGAGGTGGATGTCGATCGGAGACTGCGGACCGTAGAGGGACAACAGCACGATCGACGCCACAATGGTCGGCAACGCGAACGGCAGGTCGATCATCGAGTTGACGATGCGCTTGCCCGGGAAGTCGTCCCGGACCAGTACCCACGCGATGATCGTGCCCATCACGACGTTCAGCAATGCGACGATCACCGAGACGAACAACGTCACGCGCAACGACGCCAAAGCAACGGGTGCGGTGACGGCGTCCCAGAATCCGGAGATCCCCTCGTCGAACGCGGTGGCGGTCAACGCGGCGAGCGGAAGCAGAACGATCACGGAGAGCCACAGGGTGGCCACTCCGATTCCGAGCGGCCCCACACTCCCCGTGACCCGCGCGAGTTTCCGCCGACGAGCCACGGGGGTGGGGTCGATAGTGTCAGTCACGTCGGTCTTACTTGGTCGCGTTGTCGTAGATCACTGCGATCGAACCGGTGTCCTTGGTGAACAGAGCACTGTCCACGGCCTTCCAGCCGCCGAGGTCTGCAATGGTCCACAGCTTGGTCGGCTCGGGGAACTTGTCCGTGAACTTTGCAGCGACGGCGGGATCGACGGGACGGAATCCTGCTTCGGCCCAGAGCGTCTGGCCCTCGGTCGTGTACAGGTAGTCCTTGAACGCTGTTGCCTTGTCGAGGACCTTGCTGTTCGAGATCACGGCAACCGGGTTCTCGATCTTGAAGGTCGTGGGCGGGGTGACGTGCTCGACCGGGTCGCCGTTGCCCTCGATGAACAGTGCCTCGTTCTCGTAGCTGATCAGAACGTCGCCGCTGCCCTGCAGGAAGGCTTCCGAAGCCTCACGTCCCGACTTGGGCTGGATCTTGACGTGATCGTTGACCAAGGCGGTGACGTAGTCGAGGCCCGCTTGCGGGTTCTTGCCACCGTCGCTCTTTGCGGCGTACGGCGCCAGGAGGTTCCACTTGGCCGAGCCGGAACTGAACGGGTTCGGCGTGACGACCTCGAGGCCGGGCTGAAGCAGGTCGTCCCAGTCCTTGATCCCCTTCGGGTTGCCCGGACGGGTCACGATGGTGACAACCGATCCGAACGGAATTCCGTTGTAGGCGTCCTGGTTCCAGTTCTGATCGACCAGGCCGGCATCGACCAGTCGGGTGATGTCGGGCTCGACGGAAAAGTTGACGAAGTCGGCCTCGGCACCGTCCTTCACCTTGCGCGACTGGTCGCCCGAGGCGCCGTACGAAGGATTGAAGTTGACGTTCTTGCCCTCGTCGGTCGCCTGGAAGGCTGCGGTGAGCTTGTCGAAGCCGGGCTTCGGCACGGCGTAGGCGAACAGGTTGATCGTGCCGGCGCTACCGTCGCTGGCGGCGCTGTCACCACCCACGGTGTCGCTCGAGCCACCACTGCACGCTGTGAGTACCACGGCCCCCATGGTCGCGATAGCAGTGAGAAGTGTGCGGGAACGGCGTTTCATTGCAGATACCTTCCTGAAAGGACTGACAAACGAGGGTTGATCAAACGACAAGTCCGAGACCTCTGGGGCTGAATCCATCGGGACGTTCAGACATGGAGAGCCGACGGGCAAAGAGCCCTGAATCGGGGGCGCGAGTTACGCGCAGAGAAGTTCGAGTGGGGTGCGTAGCAACACCGGAGAGGTCGAACTCAGGAAATCAACAACAGGCGACGTCAGCGACGTCGAGCATGCCGACAGCAATCAACGCCAACTGGTGGCGGATTACGGGTGCTGTTGCTTCGGACACGCGGTGGACTTTAGCAGAGCACCGGCGCCCACTCTAATCGGGAGAACTAACGGGTGAGAAGCCACGCCACGATCACGAGGAGAATCAGGGCGATCAGGGCGAGAGTGACCCGTGAGCGGGGCATCAGCTTTCCTCTACTTCTCGAGAATTCGTACGTAACCAGCCGAACAGCGGCAGAGCGAGCACGGCGGCCAACACGCGATCCAGACCGATTGCCACCAGGCGGCACAGCGGAACGACGACGATCAGGACCAACGCGACCTGCGGGATGAACGGGAGCCCCGCCATCCACAGCTCGAAGCTGTCCCACCAATCCGCTATCCGATCCACGCCATCACCCTATCCTTCGACCGAAACGGTCCCGACAGCGTATGGATTGGACGTGTGTCGATTCTGGCCGGATGATGGCCGAATGAGTGCTGACGACGAAGTGGTGCAGACGATTCCTCCCGCCTCCACGGGTCACCATCGAAGCAACTTTCCCCCGATCGACGACTACGCGTTTCTTTCCGATTGCGAAACCTCGTGCCTGATTGCCCGTAACGGATCTGTCGAGTGGATGTGCGTTCCCCGCCCCGACTCCCCCAGTGTGTTCGGTGCCATCCTCGACCGCAGCGCAGGCCATTTCCGTATCGGCCCTTACGGCCAGAACGTGCCCGCAGCCAGACGCTATCTGCCGGGCGGACTCATCCTCGAGACAACATGGCAGACGGAGACCGGTTGGCTCGTCGTTCGTGACGCCCTGGTTCTCGGCCCGTGGCACAACGTCGACAAGCGATCGAACACGCACAAGCGCACACCGACCGACTGGGACGCCGAACACACGCTCCTCCGTACGGTCAAATGTGTCAGCGGCACCGTCGAACTCGAGATGAGCTGCGAGCCCGCGTTCGACTATCACCGCGGCACCGCCAATTGGGAGTACACCGGCAAGGTCTACGAGGAAGCGACGGCAACGTGTCGCTCCGCCAAGCCCGGCGACCATCCGACTCTGCGCTTGACCACCGATCTCCGACTGGGTCTGGAAGGTCGCGAGGCCCGGGCCCGGACGCGACTGGTCGAAGGCGACAACGTCTACGTCGCGCTCTCGTGGTCGGACCTACCAGCGCCACAGACGTTCGACGAAGCCGCGGACAAGATGTGGCAGACGTCGAAGTCGTGGCGCGAGTGGGTGACCATCGGCAAGTTCCCCGATCACCCGTGGCGCGGATACCTGCAGCGCAGCGCGCTCACACTCAAGGGCCTCACCTACGCACCGACCGGAGCCCTTCTCGCGGCTTCCACGACGTCGCTACCGGAAACACCAGGCGGAGAACGTAACTGGGACTACCGCTACGCATGGGTTCGCGATTCCACTTTCGCATTGTGGGGCCTCTACACGCTCGGGCTGGACCGCGAAGCCAACGACTTCTTCAACTTCATCTACGACGTGTCGAGTTCGGACAACGGCCAGCCGCACCCACTGCAGGTGATGTACGGCATCGGCGGCGAGCGCACGCTCGAGGAATCCGAACTCAACCATCTCTCCGGATACGACGGCGCCCGTCCGGTGCGTATCGGTAACGGCGCGTTCGATCAACAGCAGCACGACATCTGGGGCACCATGCTCGACTCGGTGTACCTCCACATCCGCACCCGCGAGCGTGTCCCCGAGGCGTTGTGGCCGCTGCTCAAGAAGCAGGTCGAGGAAGCGATCAAGCACTGGCGCCAACCCGACCGCGGAATCTGGGAGGTGCGCGGTGAACCGCAGCACTTCACGTCGTCGAAGATCATGTGTTGGGTCGCCCTCGATCGCGGCGCCAAGCTCGCAGAGATGCAGGGCGAGAAGAGCTTTGCGCAACAATGGACGGCCATCGCAGACGAGATCAAAGCCGACATCCTCACGCACGGAGTCGATTCGCGTGGAGTTCTGACACAGCGGTACGGACACGATTCACTCGACGCGTCTCTACTGCTGGCTCCGCTGCTCCGCTTCCTGCCGGCCGACGATCCACGTATCCGCGCGACGGTGCTGGCGATCGCCGACGAGCTCACCGAAGAAGGTCTGGTCCTGCGCTATCGCGTCGACACCACCGACGACGGATTGAGCGGCGAGGAAGGAACGTTCACTATCTGTTCCTTCTGGTTGGTGTCCGCACTCGTCGAGATCGGCGAACTGGATCGCGCAAAGCATCTCTGCGAGCGCCTGCTCGGATTCGCGAGCCCGCTCAAGCTGTACGCGGAGGAGATCGACGCACACACCGGTCGCCATCTGGGTAACTTCCCGCAGGCGTTCACACACCTGGCGCTGATCAACGCCGTGGTCCACGTGATCCGCGCCGAGGAAGCTGCCGAAGCCGGCGCATTCCAGCCGGCGCACAACGCAACCTAGACCCACTGCTGTGCGCCTTTATTAACCGCCCGCGGTTAATAAAGGCGCACAGCAGTTCTAGCCGGCCACCGCTTCGAGCTGCGGCGTGATCGATTCGAGCGAGTACTTCAGCGACAGCGACGACGGAGTGTTCAGTCCGGCAACAGTCGGATAGTCGACGATGGCCAATCCGCCGCTCTTGACTGAAGGCAGGTCGGCGAACCCCGGCAGCTTCATCATGTCTTCCAGCGTTCCGCCGTTGGGTAGCAGCACCACGACGTCGGCACTGAGAGCGTCGACCCGTTCCGGGCTGAGCACCAGCCGACCACCGGTCACACCGGCCTCTTCGACCAGCCTGGGCGGCAACGACATTCCCAGGCGCGTGAACAATCCCGATGCACCGTCCTTGGGATCGGCGACGATCACCAACTGAGAGGTCGGGAAGACGTACTGCGACAGAAGTGCCGTCCTTCCCTTCAGCCCCGGCAGTCGCTGTGCGAGCGCATCGATCTGCCCGTTCGTGGACTCGACGATCTCGTCGGCCCGCGACTCCTTGTCGAGGACTCGACCGAGAATCTCGACCTGGTCCTGCCACGGATCGACCTGGACGTCGGACAGACCGGCAATTGTCGGAGCGATCTTGCTCAACTGATCAAAATCGTCCTGATCGGCGACGGAGAACCCACCCAAAATCAGATCGGGATCCAAGGCTGCGATTTCTTCGACTTTGAGTGGGACCCCGAACTGCTGAATCGCGGAGCGATCGAGTTCCTTCGCCGACGCGTCGACGCCGCTCTCCCACGGGAACAGGCCACGCTCATCGCCCATCGGGCCGGCAGCCAGGTACCCCACCGGCTGGATTCCGAGCTCGAGCAGGGCGTCGAGCCACTGGGTGTCGGCCGCGACGATGCGGGACGGCGTCCCGGTGATCGTGGTGCACCGAACTTGTGGTCGACCGTGGTGACCCGGCCGTCCGCGATCTCGTCGGCGTCCGAAGACGAACAACCACTGATACCAACGGCCAATGCACCCAAGAGAGCCACCGCCGAGAACTTCATCGCACGCACGAAAATACTCCTCCACTAGTTAGTAGAGGCTAACCTTCCCATATGGGACCCGGCTGTGTCCGACCTTGCTTTCAGGCGAAACGAGCGAGCATACGCTCCGCTTCGGCGCCGATGCGTCGAACCACGTCGCCGGCCGGATGGGTTCCGTGCACGAGACCCACCGCTTCTCCGGCGTAGACGACGCCGCTGTGCGGATCCGACGGGTCGTACGCCCTTGCCAGCGTTTCCTCGTCGGCGTCGACTCCGTGCCATGCGGCGGTGAACTCGTTGGCCACCGCGCGGCCACCCCACCGCTGCGGCCACGGCTGACTTCGGGCACGGTCGAAAACGGAGGTGTAGATCGTGTCGGTGCTTCCGGCTTCGACGACGCGGTCGCGGGCGTAGTCCGGTCCGACCGTCTCCGGGCTGGCGAGCAGCGCCGTGCCGATCATCACGCCTTCGCCACCGGCAGCCAGAACTGCAGCCAAGCCGCGTCCGGTTCCGATTCCGCCCGCAGCAAGAACCGGCAGCGACGTCGCTTCCAGGATCTCCTGCAGCAGCGGCAGCGTCCCGATCCGTCCGGTGTGCCCCCCTGCCTCGCCGCCCTGCACGATCACGGCGTCCACCCCGGCCGCCTCGACGACGCGCAAGTCTTCGAGCGTATTGATCTGTGACACAACAGGAATCCCGGCATTGTGGATGCGTCCGACGTACGCCGCGGGATCACCGAAGGACAGGGTGATCATGGTCGGTGCGACGGCAATCGCGGCGTCGATCATCAGCTCGTTCTCGGGCAGTGACCACGTCATCAGTCCGACGCCGAATTTTCCGCCGATCGACCGAGCCACCTCGGCTTCGGCCTCGATCCACTCGGGTGTGTTGTACCGGGCCGCGCCCAAGAGACCCAAACCGCCGGCAGCCGAAACCGATCCGGCGAGCGCGCCGCCCGCGCGGCCACCCATGGGTGCCCCGAGAACGGGGATATCGATTCCGAACTCTCGGGACAACCAAGTGGTGACCATGCGCTCCTACTTCTTGGGCTTCTCGCCAACCGATTCCGACGTCAGGGCTGCGACGAATGCTTCCTGAGGCACCTCGACGCGACCGATGGTCTTCATGCGCTTCTTGCCTTCCTTCTGCTTCTCGAGCAGCTTGCGCTTACGGCTGATGTCGCCGCCGTAGCACTTGGCAAGAACGTCCTTGCGGATCGCGCGGATGTTCTCACGCGAGATGATCTTGGCGCCGATCGCGGCCTGGATCGGAACCTCGAACTGCTGGCGTGGGATCAGCTCACGCAGCTTCGACGTCATACGTCCGCCGTACGCGCCGGCGTTGGTGCGGTGCACGATCGACGAGAACGCGTCGACAGCTTCACCCTGCAGGAGGATGTCGACCTTGACGAGATCGGCCTGCTGCTCGCCGGCCTCCTCGTAATCGAGGCTGGCGTAACCCTTGGTGCGGGACTTGAGGGCGTCGAAGAAGTCGAACATGATCTCGCCCATGGGCAGCTCGTACCGCAACTCGACGCGAGTCTCGGAGAGGTAGTCCATACCGCCGAGCTCACCGCGGCGGGCCTGGCACAGCTCCATGATGGCGCCGATGTACTCGCTCGGGGCGATGACGGTGCACTTCGCGACCGGCTCGTACACCTCACGGACCTTGCCTTCGGGCCAGTACGACGGGTTGGTGACCACAACTTCGGCCCCGTCCTCCATCACGACGCGATACACGACGTTGGGGGCGGTGGAAATGAGCTCGAGCCCGAACTCGCGCTCGAGGCGGTCTCGGGTGATCTCCATGTGCAGCAAGCCGAGGAAGCCGCAACGGAAACCGAAGCCCAGAGCAACCGACGTCTCGGGCTCGTATGCCAGTGCCGCGTCGTTGAGGCGCAGCTTGTCGAGAGCATCGCGGAGCACGGGGTAGTCGGAACCATCCATCGGGTAGAGACCCGAGTAGACCATCGGCTTGGGGTCGCGATATCCGACGAGAGGTTCGGTGGCGCCGCCCCGGGCCGTGGTCACGGTGTCGCCGACTCGCGACTGCCGAACGTCCTTCACACCGGTGATGAGGTAGCCCACCTCACCGACGCCCAGGCCGACGCTGGCCTTCGGCTCCGGCGAGATGATGCCGACCTCGAGCAGTTCGTGGGTGGTGCCGGTGGACATCATCGTGATCTTCTCGCGGGGACGGATCCTGCCGTCGACCACACGCACGTACGTGACCACGCCGCGGTAGGCGTCGTAGACGGAGTCGAAGATCATCGCGCGGGCCGGACCGTCCGCGTCACCGACCGGTGCGGGGATCTGGACGATCACTTCGTCGAGCAGTTCCTTGACACCCATTCCGGTTTTGCCGGAGACGCGCAGCACGTCGCCGGGCTCGCAGCCGGTGATGTGCGCGATCTCCTCGGCGTACCGGTCCGGATCGGCGGCGGGAAGGTCGATCTTGTTGAGGACGGGAATGATCTTGAGATCCTTCTCCATCGCCAGGTACAGGTTGGCCAGCGTCTGGGCTTCAATGCCCTGAGCGGCGTCGACCAGCAGGATTGCACCTTCACATGCTTCGAGTGCTCGGGAGACCTCGTAGGTGAAGTCGACGTGTCCGGGGGTGTCGATGAGGTGGAGAACGAATTCTTCGCCGTTGACCGTCCACGGCAGGCGCACGTTCTGCGCCTTGATGGTGATGCCGCGCTCACGCTCGATGTCCATGCGGTCCAGATACTGCGCACGCATCGCCCGCTCCTCGACCACACCGGTGAGCTGAAGCATGCGATCTGCCAGCGTCGACTTACCGTGATCGATGTGCGCGATGATGCAGAAGTTCCGGATCTGCGCAGGATCCGTGAACGTCTTGTCGGCGAAGCTGCTGATGGGAGACCCCTTAGTCGGACCGGCGGCGGCCCGGATCCGGGCCACTGTCACCTTGAAGGATATCCAAGTCTTGCCGCGACTGTGCCAGGGGTTCCCGCGGGCAGGTGATTATGCTCGGGCGCTATGGCAAGCATGTGGAAGCAGATCGGCAGAACCCTCGGCGCCCTCGCGGTGGAGAAGGGACCTGCGCTACTGCGCCAGTTGCAGTCGTCAACGTCTCAGTCGTCTACCTCGAAGCCGGGTCCGTCCGGCCGACCGATCGCCGCGCGGACGTCTCCCACTGCACATCGCGCCAGGAGGGTGGAGTATTCCCCCGACCTCGACGGCAAGGCAGATCCGGGCGAGATCGTCTGGACCTGGGTTGCCTACGAGGAAGATCCGACCCAGGGCAAAGACCGTCCGGTGCTGGTAGTCGGCCGCGACGGCGACACGCTGCTCGGATTGATGCTGTCTTCGCAGAGCAAGCGCGAGGGTGAGCGCGATTGGCTCGCCATCGGTTCGGGCCCGTGGGACGGCGAGGGCAGGCCGAGTTGGATCCGGCTCGACCGGGTGCTCGATGTTCCCGAGAGTGGGATCCGGCGCGAGGGCGCCGTCATGGATCACAAGAAGTTCGACGCGGTCGCTGCAAAACTTCGGGCCGACTTCAGCTGGAGCTGAAGCCGACCCGAAGGATAGAAGCAGTATCGATCAGCTGTTCAGACGGTTGAACCGTCCGAAGAGTGCGCGATAGATGAGTGCACCGAGCGCACCGCCGATGAGCGGGAACACGATGAACAACCACACTTGACCTAATGCACCGTCCTGGAACGGCGCCACGGCGAGGCTTCGCGCGGGGTTGACCGAGGTGTTGTCGATCGGGATCGAGATCAGGTGGATTACAGCCAGGGTGAAGCCGATGGACACCCCGGCAAGCGGTACGTCCGAGATCTGATCGGTCGACGCGAGAACGACGAACACCAGCAGTGCTGTCAGCAGGATCTCGATGATCATGGCGGCACCGATGCCGTAACCGTCCGAAACCACGTTGCCGAGAAGGTTCTTCTCGGCCGAAGGACTGTGTGCACCCCAACCGTTTGCGCCCAGTCCGTCAGCAGCACGGTTGTACGCCGGAAGACTGTTCGCAACCGTGTAGATCACGACGCCGGCTACCAAACCGCCGATCACCTGCGCGACAACGTAAATCGCCGCATTGACGGCCGAGATGCGCCCGATCACGAATTGGCCGAGAGTCACCGCCGGGTTGACGTGGCAACCGGAAATCGGTCCGATCGCGTACACGAGGAACAGCAGGGTCAACCCGAATGCGAGGGCCACTCCGAGATTGCCGACTTTCGCCCCTGCGAATACGGCAGTTCCGACCGCGGAGAACACGAGCACAAAAGTCCCCACCGCTTCGGCCACATACTTCTTCACATCCGAGATCGGTTCGACCTCAGTCAATTCCTGTGCAGTTGGAGACATATTCCCACCTTCTTCTCATCGAACGGTAGTAATGCTCACGCGACTAGATTTGCCGGACTTTACGCAAGCCTGGTGATCTCCACAACAACTTCGAGATCTGTGGAGCGGCCGCCGGAAAAGATTCCCTTCAAAGGCGGCACATCCGAATAGTCCCTTCCTATTCCGACCGAGACGTGCTGTTCATTTACAGCTACCGCATTGGTCGGGTCGTATCCCCACCACGCACCGGTCCACGCCTCGATCCACGCGTGCGATTCCCCGACCACCGTGTCCCCGACTGCCGCATCACGTTTGGGGTGGAGATAGCCGGAAACGTAACGACACGGAATACCCATCGTTCGTAGCAATACCAAGGTCAGATGCGCATAATCCTGGCAGACACCTTTCCTGGCAGACCAAGCCTCGACCGCCGACGTGTGCACTCCGGTCGTACCGGGAACATATGACATTTCACCGTAAACCCATTGCGACGCAGCGACTACTGCATCTTCAGGTGATTTATCTTTGCGCAATTCCTTGGCAATTGTCGCCAGCTTACGATCACGCGGAACATATCTCGTGAAACTCAGTTGCTCGTTGAATCGGTCTTTGATCGCTTCACCTGACAATTCATCCCAGTCGACGGTTTCCTCGGGCTGAACGAACGGTTCTGTTTCCACCACCGACAGTCCGGTCACTTCAAGTTCGGTGTGTGGGGCGTGCAAGTCGAACGCGGTCACCGCGGTGCCCCAGTAATCGGTGTACCGGTAGGAACGCGTTGCCGGCTGGGTTTCGACGCGCGTGAGAATCACCGTCTGCCTGGTGTCGCCGCGAGGTGTCAATCGCGCCTCGTTGTACGACGATGTCACCGGGGCGTCGTACGCATATCCCGTGGTGTGCACGACCCTCATTCGCCAGCTCACAGCTCTCCCTCCACCGTCGAATCCGCGTACGCGGCCCCGGCATCCGTCCAAGCGACCCACGGCGCGGCGTGGAAGTACTGCAATGCAATTGCTTCACCCAGTTCGCGGCAGGTCTCCTGCCAACCGAGCAACCGTCCCTGCAGATCCTCGAGCAACACGCCCTGCGGCAGAAACTCGAGCTCACTGCGTGCGCGGCCCAGAAGCCGCGGCGCCTCCGCCCGGATTCCGACGCGACTGCCCGGCTGCGGGTCGAGTTCCTGCAGGCACTTCTCGGCCTGCCTGATCGAGTGGAACACCGAGCGCGGAAAGAGCCTGTCCAACAAGATGAACTCGACGACGCGATTGGCGTCGAGCGCTCCGCGATACGTACGCAGATAAGTGTCATGTGCACCCGCCGAGCGAAGAACACTGACCCACGCCGGCGACGACGGGCGGTCACCGGCGCGCGCCAGCAGCATCCGGACGATCATGTCGACACGTTCGATCGAGCGCCCCAGCAGAAGGAACCGGTAGCCGTCGTCGCGGCTGAGCGTGGAATCCGCCAGGCCCGCGAACATCGCTGCGCGTTCCTCCACGTAGCGGAAGAACTCGTGCGGCCCCAACCTGCGTGATGCACGTTCACGCTCGGCCAATCCGTTATATGTGGTGTTCAAGCACTCCCACATCTCACTCGACGTGACCTCACGCGCTCCGCGAGCATTCTCGCGGGCACTCGCCAGCGAGTCCACGATCGAACCAACCTGGTTGCGGCTGAACGCAACCAGATCGGTAAGGGAACGCACGTCGAGCTTCTCCTCCGGCGCCTCGATGCCGAGGACACGCAAAAGCAAGCGCGACGTGCGGTCAGGGTCGACGGTGGCGTCGTCGAGCAGTTGGTGGACGGCGACGTCGAGGATCCGAGCGGTGTCGTCCGCCCGCTCGACGTAGCGGCCGATCCAGTAGAGAGACTCTGCGTTGCGAGCAAGCATCAGTCACCACGCTCCGTTCGCTGATAGTTCTTGGTAGCTGGGCACTTCTGAGGAGTTCGCTTCTGAGTAGTTCACTGTTGCTGCTGCTGCTGCTGTTGTTGCGAGGTGCTCAGCTCCGGTCCCTGCACCGGCTCCGCGGATTCCGGGGGCTCGGACACCAGTTCCTCACCGGAGAGTTCCGGATCCTCGTGAGAGGTGCGGCTGGCGAGCACCCACGTGTCCTTGCTGCCGCCGCCCTGGCTGGAGTTGACCACCAGCGAACCTTCCGGAAGTGCCACCCGGGTCAGGCCGCCGGGCAAAACCCACACGTCTTCGCCGTCGTTGACGGCAAAGGGCCGCAAGTCCACGTGGCGCGGCGAGAGAACGTCGTCGATCTTGGTCGGCACCGTGGACAACTGCACGAGAGGCTGCGCGATCCACCCGCGCGGGTCTGCCTTGATCTTGCGGGTGATCGCGGCCAGTTCCTTGGGGCTCGCGTCGGGTCCGAAGACAATTCCGTAGCCGCCGGACCCTTCCACCGGCTTGATGACGAGTTCCGCAACCCGGTCGAGGACTTGCTCGCATTCCTCGTCCAACCAACAGCGGAACGTGTCGACGTTCTGCAGGAGCGGCTTCTCACCGAGGTAGTAGTCGATGATCTGCGGAACGTAGGTGTAGACCAGCTTGTCGTCACCGACTCCGTTGCCGACGGCACTCGAGATGACCACGTTGCCCGCTCGCGCCGCATTCAGTAGGCCTGCGACGCCGAGAATCGAATCCGGGCGGAAGTGCATCGGGTCGAGGTACTCGTCGTCGATGCGGCGATAGATGACGTCGACCTGGCGCTCGCCTTCCGTCGTGCGCATGTAAACCATGTTGTCGCGGCAGAACAGGTCGCGACCTTCGACGAGTTCCACGCCCATCTGACGAGCGAGCAGCGAATGTTCGAAATAGGCCGAGTTGGCAATACCCGGTGTGAGAACAACCACTGTGGGGTCCGCTTCGTTGAGTGCAGCACCCGCGCGCAGCGCCCTCAGCAAGTGTGTTGCGTAATCCCCGACGGCCCGCACCTTGTGGGACATGAACAGGTCCGGGAACACCCGAGTCATCGTGCGACGGTTTTCCATCACATAGGAGACGCCGGATGGAGATCGCAGGTTGTCCTCGAGAACTCGGAACTCCCCGGCCTCGTCGCGGACCAGGTCGATACCGGCGACGTGGATTCGCACACCGTTGGGCGGCACGATGCCGGTCGCTTCACGGTGGAAGTGCTCACACGAGGTGACCAGACGGCGCGGCAACACGTGATCGCGCAGGATTCGCTGCTCGCCGTAAATGTCCGCGAGGAACAGCTCGAGCGCCTTCACACGCTGCTTGATGCCCTTTTCCAGCCGCGACCACTCCTGCGCGGCAATGACCCGCGGCACCAGATCCAATGGAAATGGTCGTTCCTGCCCGGACAGCGAGAATGTCACGCCCTGATCGATGAATGCGCGTCCGAGCGCGTCCGCACGCGCGGCGAGGTCGGCACTGCTCGTCGGCGCCAGGGCTTTGAACACGCCCTTGTACGGAGCACGCACCGAGCCGTCGGGCTCGAACATCTCGTCGAAAGCCAACTCGTAGCGACCGATGTCTGAATATCCGTCGAACACTGCGGCGGGACGCGCTCGGGTGGTGGTCGAACCTGTTTTACTCGAACTTTTCGAAGGCGGCGGCGTCATAGGGCAACATGCTGCTACAAGTGGGGCTATTCGGCAGCGCGGCGAGAAATCGGGCGCTCGGTGTACTCTTCTTTCCAGACGCAACGTGCGACGGTTTGGGTTCCTGGGCCCTCGGCTGGTAAACTTGCCAGTCGGTGCATCAGTGCGCCCACAGCTTTTTCGACCGTAACCAGCTAAAGACGACAAGGATTTTACGCGTGGCCAACATCAAGTCCCAGGTGAAGCGAATCCGTACCAACGAGACGGCCCGACTCCGTAACCAGTCGGTGAAGTCCTCGCTGCGTACCGCGATCCGTTCATTCCGCGAGGCTGCGGCAGCCGGTGACAAGGACAAGGCCAACGAGCTCCTCGTCTCCACCAGCCGCAAGCTCGACAAGGCAGCCAGCAAGGGCGTTATTCACGCCAACCAGGCTGCCAACAAGAAGTCTGCACTCTCGCAGGCTGCCAACAAGCTCTGACGTTTCCACTGTGACGGTTCGCCGTCATACTCGTTCGTCTCGATAGCCGCCAGGTCGAAAGACCAGGCGGCTATTTTGCGTTCTCGATCGGGCTTACTGGGCGGGCGGCTCCACGGTCGCGGGACTACTGCTGGCCGCCCGCGCACTCGGCCATGTTTTCCTCAGTTCTTCCGCAGTGCACACACTTTCCGCACTGCCATCTCCAGCGCAAAGGACGAGTCGACGGCGGCGCCCTTCACGTCGGCGTTGAGAGCAGCGACGATCTGCATCGCAGCGCCGATCGACGTGGGATCCCAGCCGCCGACTTCCTTGATCGCCTTCTTGACCTTCCACGGAGGCATCCCGAGATCCGAAGCCAACCGGAACGGGTCACCGCCCCGGGCAAACGGGCCTACCTTCGCGATGGTGTGGACTGCGTCGGCGAGGGCATCAGCGAGCAGAACATGGGCAGTTCCGATCTGATCGGCCCATCGCAGAGCCTCGAGTGCGCCCCGGGTATCACCGACGATGACCTTGTCGGCCACGTCGAAACCGGAAACCTCGGCCTTGCCCGAGTAATACTTGTGGACTGCATCGACGTCGATCTTGCCGCCGGTATCTGCCGCCAATTGTGAGCAGGCCGACGCCAGTTCGCGGAGGTTGGAGCCGACACTTTCGATCATCGCTGCGATCGCGTCGGGCGCAACCCTGACGTCGGCGGTCCGAAACTCACCGCGGACGAAGTCGACCAGCTGACTCTTGTTCAGTTTTCCGCAGCTGTGCACCGTGGCACCGAGCTTCTCGAGCGCGGGTGCCAGTGCCTTCGCGCGACCGCCGCCCGAGTGCACGACGATCAGAACGACGCCTTCGGCAGGCTCGCGCGCCGCTTCGAGTACAAGAGCTACGGCGTCTTTGCCTGCTTCTGCGGCCGATTCCAAGACGATCACACGATCTTCGGCAAAAAGTGACGGGCTGAGCAGTTCAGCCAACTCGGGTGCGTTGGTGTCTCCGGCACGCATCTTGGTCACCGGGAGATCCGAAATGCCCTGGCCGCGATCACCGCGGACGGCTCTGATGAGCTGCGACACCGTGCGGTCGATGAGGAACTCGTCGTCCCCCAGAACAAGATGCAACGGATCGACACCAGACGGATTACTCACCCGAAGATGGTCCCACGAGGAACCGACACGATCGACACAGACCCGCCGCCCCCGCCGTACACGGCGACAGTGCCATCGAGGTCGGTCCGAACCACCGCACCACCCAACGACGCCAGTTCATCGAGGACCTCAGCATTCGGGTGCCCGAAACTGTTGCCGGCGCCGACGCTGATCATCGTCAACCTCGGACGCACCGCTTCCAGAAATGCCGACGACGTGGTCCGGGAACCGTGATGGGGTAGCTTCAACACATCGGCCTTCACGTCCGTTCCCGATCGGAGAATGGCCTCCTCCCCCGCAACTTCGGCGTCGCCCGTCAACAGAATTCGACCCGCGTCCGTGTGCGCCATGACCACCAGCGACTGATCGTTGGCGGCATCCGCGGCATCCGCGGCGTCGACGGAATCGCGGGGAGCCGGAACCGACGGGCCGAGGACCTCCAACTTCACCGATCCCAACGTCAACTGTGCGCCCGCCCGCAACGAGACAACTGGAACACCGTGCGAGTCGGCGGCATCCTTCACCGCTCGAAAACCCGACTCCGGCAACAACATCGAACCGACTCCGACTGCGGCGACCGAACGTCCACCCAGAACTGCTTCCAATCCCCCGATGTGATCGGCGTGAAAGTGACTGATCACGAGCAACGCGATGTCGTTGACGTCCAACATCTTCAGGCAACGATCCATCGACGTGGGGTCGGGACCGACATCGATGACAATCACCCTGTCGTCTCCGGTCGCGAGCACGAGGCCGTCCCCTTGACCGACGTCGCACATCACCAGTACCCACCCCGGAGCAATACGGCCACCCCTAACACATGTTGAAAGATCAGGGCCAGAACGACACCCAGCACGAGGACGCCGACCACCCATCTCGAGATCCGATTCCACAGTGTCAGCGCTACGGCCAGTAAGACGCCCGCGATGACAAGAGCACCGATCATTCCTGCCGGTACCACCACCGACGCTCCGGGAAGTGACGCGGTCCACTCGGACACGTACAGCAGCCACCCCATCGGAGGCCGGACGAGCGGAGCAATGAACACGGCAATCGATGGACTGATCAGCGCGCACAGGGCAATCACCGCACCGAACACCGTGATAATTCCGATCACGGGAGCTACCGCCATGTTCGCGGCAATCGTGACGACACTGAATGTTCCCGCCATGGCGCCCACCAACGGTGCAGTCACGACAAACGCAGCACTGGAGACAGCCGTCATCTCCGCAAGCCAACGGGGCCAACCTCGCCGACGGAGGACATCCACCCACACGGGGGCAATGATCACCAGCGCACCCGTGGCCGTGGTCGACAGCGCAAACCCCCAGTCGACGGCAAGCTCGGGCATCACGACAACCAGAACGATGACAGCTGCAGCAAGAGCAGGCAGCGCCTGTTTGCGACGACCGGTGACCAAACTGAGCAGGCCGATCAGGCCCATCACCGACGCACGCAGAACACTCGGCGACGGCCTCGCGACGACAACAAAAGCAACGAGGGCCATCAGTGCCAAGACGGCGCCGACCCGCGGACTCAGCGCCGCCGCTCTGACCAACAGCAGGACGGCCCCGAGCAGAATGCTGATGTTGGCGCCGGACACCGCGGTGAGATGGGAAAGCCCGGCAACGGTGAAGTTGTCCTTCACCACCGGCGACAACGCCGACGTGTCTCCGACGACGAGGCCCGGCAGCAGACCTGCCTGATCCGGCGGGAGCGCAGCCGAGCACGCAGCCGCGAAACGAGTGCGCACCACACTCGCCCATCGCTGATACCAGGGCACTTCTCCCACCGCGACGGGAGGCCCTTCGGACGTGATCACGGCGAGCGTGGAATCGCTACGCCATGGCTGACTCGCCCGGCCGCGAACCGTGAGGCTCTGCCCTGGAACAACTTCGAGCCACGACGCACTGGGCGCCCGGATCGTGACCAGGCCGCCTCCGGAGTACCTGTGGTTATGTGCAGTCACCGAATTGACGGTTGCCCTGAAGAAGACCTGACCTTGACCCGCCGCACCGGAGACCGCGCGCGGATCCTCCACAGGTTCCACTTCGACACTCACCCAGGCTCCGTCGAGGGCAGCTCGGGTCAGTGGGTGACTCTCCACCTCGGACGCCCGCCATCCGCTGACGACACTGCACCCGATACCGAACAGTAATGCCGCCAACATGATTCGTGCCCACCCCGCAGATGTCCGGCGTACAACGACGACAGTCAGGATTGCCGCTGGAACCGCACATGCCGCCAGCACCCACGCAGTGGTCGCACCGTACAAGATCCCCACGGCGCTGCTCCCCCACACTGCGACTGCCGACGGCAGCAGCCGAGCGTCGAGAACGGGCTGGACCTCCGATTCGGTCATACCGACACCAGCACTCGCAGCTTCGCCAACCTTGCCGGGCCGATCCCGTCGACTTCCCCCAATTGTTCTACGTCCGTGAATTTTCCGTTGGAAGTGCGCCAGGAAATAATCGCCGCGGCCGTTACCGGCCCCACCCCGGGCAGCTCGTCCAGTTCGGCCTCGGTCGCGGTGTTGAGGTTCACCAGGCCGGCTCCGCCCGTTTCGCCTGCAGCGGCGGGGCCGGTATCTCCCGCGGTGGTGCTCGAACTCGCTGAACCACCGCCGGACTGATCGGCAGCACCCACCACGATCTGATCACCGTCGGCAAGCTTCTGCGCCAGATTCAGGCCCACCGTCTCGGCTCCGTCGAGCACTCCACCTGCCGCAGCGAGCGCGTCAGCGATGCGCGAGCCCGGAGGTAGGTTGACAAGCCCCGGCGTGCGCACGAGCCCGACGACACTGACTACCAGAGCCTCAGGCGGCTGCTCTGCTACGACGCCCGCGGGTACGGGCTGGGCTGAATCAGAGGTTTCAGTGTTGACCACGGCAACACCCTGCTCGGCCAGGTTCTGAGCTGCGGGCAGCGGTGGGACCGCCTGCATACTCGGAGAATCCCACCACACGGTGAACAGGCCGATCGCCGTGGCCAGCGCAGCGACGATCGCCAACACCCAGGTCGCCGATCGGCTAGGGCGCCAACGTGTTCCGCGCCAACGCTCGGGCAGTCGATCGAACCTAGACGCGACGGGTTGAGCTTCGTTTTCGTCCTCCTCGAAGTCCTGAAGCCACTCCGGGGACCTCTCGAATGGCTGCGGGGACCTCTCGAAAGACACTGAACCCTCGAATTCGTCGACGTCCTCGTGTCGCCGCCTGTAGTTTCCGTCCATCGCCGCGAGGCGATCACGCGCCCGCTCGCGCTCCTCGCTGATCCTCATGACTGGACGCTAACGAGAGACCTCGCCGCCAACGACGAACAATTTCAATCTGTGGAGAACTCACGGGTTGTGGAGAATTCGTCTCGCTGCTGGTTGTGGTCACCGAGTGATCCGGCCGGAGAATACCTAGGCGAAAGCGCTCAGTACTACATAGACGCCGACGGCTGTGATCACCAGGCCCATCGATCTGAAGACACGTTGTCGAATTCGTGCGTCGCTCAGTTTCTTCGACATGAAGGCCGCGCCGAATGCAAGAGTTCCAAGCCACCCGAATGCCACTGCGGCATCGACAATTCCGAGACTGAGAACGGAATACACCGTCAATGGCTGCGCATACTGCGGCGCCACGAGTAGAAAGAACAATCCGACCTTCGGATTGAGGATGCACGAAACGAAGCCCTGAGCGAATGCACGCCATCCGGTTGGTTGTGCCCGCAGAGCAATTGAATCCAATTCGAGGTCGGAAGTGTCCCGATTGAGAAACTCTCGGACACCCAGGTACATCAAATACAGGCCACCCGCGACATGGAGTGCTGCTGCCGCCATTGGAGTGTGCGCTAGGAAACTTGCCGCTCCAACCGCAACAAGTGCTGCCCATGCAATCGATCCGATTGCGGATCCCGCGGCCACCATGAACCCGAAGAATCGACGTTCAAGCGCAAGTTTGATCACCAGTAGTGAATCGGGACCCGGCGATATCGACAACGCCAGGCAAAGAACTGCGAAACTCGCAAGGTTGCCAATCTGCATGCGACTTCTCTCCCCCTGCGCCCCGAATGCTCTGCGAAGAGTCGTCCCCCGACCCATTCCGACAGCGGTACCGATGAAGTTCGAGCTATCGGCTCACGGCCGAGAATGATACGAGCGAACGAACATCTACGCGATCGATTTGTTTTGATGCATCGACATCAGCACTGTGATCGAGCCACAAAGCAAAGTTCAAGACCGCTCAGGCGCTCGTGTCGATCTC
The DNA here is from genome assembly GCF_030056735.1 of Rhodococcus sp. IEGM 1409. Classification (GTDB taxonomy): domain Bacteria; phylum Actinomycetota; class Actinomycetes; order Mycobacteriales; family Mycobacteriaceae; genus Rhodococcus_F. The sequence goes on along the minus strand of NZ_JASHKN010000003.1, from coordinate 204,360 downwards.
CGGCAACGGGCACACCACAACACCGATCGCGCCAACGCCGACGTGCGCTCCGATAACCGCGCTGAAGTCGGTGACCACGGATTCCGCAACATCGGGAATGCGCTCGGCCAACTGTTCCGCTATCCTGTCCGCACGCTCTCGCGCTCGCATGTGATGCACGGCTATCGCCACACGACCGAGACCAGCGCGCTCGACTGCCGAATCCACCAAACGTGCAAGCGCTTTGGTGGTGGTACGCGTCTTCTCGCCGAGCACGAGCTTGCCGTCCACCAGATGCAGGATCGGTTTCATCGCCAATGCAGTACCCAGCAGTGCAGCCGCAGTTCCGATTCGTCCGCCCCGGCGCAATTGATCAAGTTTGTCGACGACGATGTAGCAGCGCCCACGGCTCGCGACGTCGACGGCTCGGCCGTATGCCTCTTCGAGTGAAGCGCCTTTCCCGGCCAAGCGAGCAGCTTCGAGAACTGGATATCCCAAACCCATTCCGGCGGACTGTGAATCGACGATCCGGACGGCGCCACCGAACTCCTGGGCCGCGACCCGTCCAGCTTCCCACGTTCCCGACAGTTGGCGTGAAATGTGCACAGCGAGGACACCGTCACCGTCGCTCATCTCCAGGGCGCGTGCGTACGCTTCGGACAACTCGGCGGGCGACGCTCCGGCCGTTGTCACTCCCGACAGATCGTTCGGCATTGCGTCGACGCCCTCACGCAAGTCGCAGCCGTCACGGAGCACGTGGAGCGGAACCACCTGAATGCCACATGCTTTGGCCGACTCCTGCGGAATGCAGGCGGAGGAATCCGTGACGACGACGACCGGCACTCTGCTACCCGACTTCGCTCGGTGGTGAGACAAGTTGCGGCGAAACCGGTTTCTGCGACTCGACCCCGCGGATAGCGGCAATCATCGCCCGGGCTACGCCGACGTGACCGTCCCAACCCCAGTGGATACCGTCGGGATTGCCGTTCTCGGAAAAGACGTTGTCGCGCACTGCATCCGCGAGGTCGACTACGGGAACGTCTTTCTCCGTTGCCCACTCGGTGATCGCAGATACCGCAGCCGGCCGGCCGGCGTGCACGCTTGCGTAGGCATCGCTGCGGTGCACGGACGGCAGGGTCGCGATCATCGGCAGTTCCGGCCGCATGTACTCCAACGCATTTCGCGAGCTTTCCAGATACTCGACGCTCAGCTTGGGAGGAAGGGCGACCGGGCGGCCCAGAGGGGCAAGCCGCGGCTGCAGCCACTGATAGCCCTCGCGCACCACGCGTCGAAGCGCGGGAGGACGAACGTAGCGGATGGTCTCGCGGAGTGCGGTGGGCAAGGGGGACGGTAGCGAGTCCATACCGCCGACCGCGAACACGACGGCGCCGGCCCGCGGCACAGCCGCCCACACACGAGGATCCTGAGTCAGTGCCCACCACGCGTCGCGGCACGTCCAGCCGATCCGGGCGACCAGTTCGACATCCCAGCCGAGTTCGTCGGCCACGATATTGGGCCAGATGCGTGGATGATCTGCCGCGAGGCCACCTTTGGGGCCGAAATACGACAGCGAATCCGCGAGCACGAGGAGGACGGGGCGCTGCCCGTCGGCACTGTCAGAGGACGTCATTTGCGACACTCGCAGAAGCATTCCATACGTCGAGTCGCCACTCGATCGACTTGACGTCACCATGTCCGCTGAGTTGCACCCAACTGGTGTTTCCCAATCCACCGAGGACGGCCCAGCGATCGATGGGCAGGTCGAGCAATGCCGCCGTCAGTGCCGCGATCAAGCCTCCGTGCGCCACCAGAACCACGGGCCTCTCAGCCCAGTCCGGGTGCGTCTCCAGTAGTTCGTGAACTACGGGAAGACTGCGGTTCGCGACGTCGATTCGGTTTTCGCCGCCGGGCGGCGCCAAAGTGGCATCCGCCCGCCAGGCAGATCGCACACCGGGAGTGCGCTCGTCGACGTCATGATGGGTCAGGCCTTGCCAATCGCCCAGATGCGTCTCACGCAGACGCGTGTCGGTGAGGACCGGAAGTCCGGCGGCATCACCGACAGCGACGGCGGTGAAGTACGCCCGCCGCAGATCCGAGGACACGATCGTCAACGGTCTGCGATCGGCGATTACCGGACCTGCGCTCTTGGCCTGCGTACGCCCCAACTCCGACAGGTCGGTGTCGAGTTGCCCCTGCATCCGAGAGTCGGCGTTGTATCCGGTCTGTCCGTGACGCAGCAGGATGAGCCGGCGGACAGGGTTCGACGCCGCACTGGGCGCCGATGAAGTCACAGCGAGGGATCCTGCGCGTCCGGCTCGGAAACCGTGTCGGTCTCGAACACCGTGTTGGCGTCGGCGGGGCCGGGACGGTTCTGTCCGAGGCCTTCGACCTCGACCGTCGGGCAGTCCTTCCACAGACGATCGAGAGCGTAGAAGTTGCGCTCCTCGTCGTGCTGGACGTGGACGACGATGTCGGCGTAGTCGAGCAGTGCCCAGCGGCCCTCGCGGGTGCCTTCACGACGGACAGGCTTGTGTCCGGCTTCACGGAGGCGATCCTCGATGTTCTCGACGATCGAGTTGACCTGACGCTCGTTGGTCGCGGACGCGATCACGAAGCAGTCCGTGATGACCAGCTGTTCGGACACATCGAGCACCACCACTTCGGTGGCCAGCTTCTCGTCGGCTGCCAGGGCCGCGATGCGTGCCATGTCGATGGCTTCGGTGTTTGCGCTCACTCGATGTTCTCCAGTTTCGTCTTCAGAAAGTACTCATTGTTCTCGGCAAGCGAGAACGTGCTTTTTAGTTCTCGGCTAGTTCGAGTCGGTTGCGCCCGGGACGGCTTCCGACTTCCCCGGTGCGGGCTCCGACATCGTTGTAGCTCCGTCGCGGCGCTCCGCGTCGACAGGTCGATACAGGTTCCGCTTCGAGATGTACTGCACCACTCCGTCCGGCACCAGGTACCAGACGGGGCGGTCTTCACTTGCCCGACGCCGACATTCGGTCGACGAAATGGCAAGTGCCGGAATCTCTATCAACGTGACCGCGTCGGCGGGCATGGTGTCGAGGTGACCGGCCAGGTGTTCGGCATTGAGATCGAAACCCGGTCGCGATACCCCGACGAACTTCGCCAATGCGAACAACTCTTCCCAATCTTGCCAGGAAAGGATGCTGGCCAGCGCATCGGCACCGGTGATGAAGAAGAGTTCGGCGTCGGGGTGGTAGGCCCGGAGGTCTCGCAGTGTGTCCACGGTGTACGTGACTTTTTCACGATCGACGTCGACCCGAGAGACGGAAAACCGCGGGTTGGAGGCGGTGGCGATGACCGTCATGAGGTACCGGTCCTCGGCAGGACTGACGCCCTTCCCCTGCTTCTGCCAGGGCCGTCCAGTGGGGACGAAGATCACTTCGTCAAGTCCGAACCTGTCGGCGACCTCACTGGCCGCAACGAGGTGCCCATGGTGAATGGGGTCGAAAGTGCCACCCATCACTCCGAGGCGTCGAGCACGTTCCACCGATAGTCCCTTCTGCACGAGTGTCGAGCTTACGGGTCAGACCGGCAGTAGGCGGGACACGACGTCGGCAAGCTGTTGGGCCGAGCGGCACTCGTGCATGCTGATGACCTCGTTGTAGACCTTTGCAGCGGAGTCGCCCGTCCCCCATTGCCCCTTCGGCTCAGGGTTGAGCCAGTGCGCGTGCTTGGCTACTGCCACCATCTGCGACAGCGACTGCAGGTTGGGGTCGCGGTAGTTGTTGCGACCGTCGCCGAGGACCAGCAGCGACGTGCGACTGGTGATGGTCTGCGCGAACTTCTCCTGGAACACACCGAATGCGTGTCCGTAGTCGGAGTGGCCGTCGTAGGTGATCAGTTCGGCTTCACGCACCATCCGTGACATCGCGGACCCGAGGTCTGCGTTCGAGTCGAAGAACCGCGTGACCTCGTCGGTCGTGTCGATGAACGCGAACACCCGCACTCGCGAGAACTGCTCACGCAAGGCGTTCACGAGCAGCAGGGTGAAATGACTGAACCCCGCCACCGAGCCGGATACGTCACACATCACCACAAGTTCCGGCCGTGCTCGCTTCGGCTTGCGCTGCACCAAATCGATCGGCACGCCGCCCGTCGACATGGACTTGCGCAACGTGCGACGCAGATCGATCGAACCCGCGCGAGAGCGGCTACGACGCACGGCGAGACGACTGGCCAGCAGACGAGCCAGGGGTGCGACGTTCTTCTTCAGCGTGGTGAGTTCGGCGTCGGAGGCCCGCAGGAAGTCGACTTCCTCGGCGAGTTTCGGAACGCCATATGTGGCGACCCGTTCCTTGCCCAAATTCTCGGCCGTGCGTCGACGCGTTTCCTTCTCGACCATCTTGCGGAAGTCCGCGATGCGCTGCGCTGCCGTGCGCTTGGCGACCTCGGATTGATAGTCGGAGTTGTCCTTGCCCTCGGACCCGGAACCCTCCTGGTTGCCGAGAAGACCCTGCAGGATCTTGTTGAGCAAAGTCTCCGGGGCGACGTCGCGCAGTGCCTGGTAGGCGGAGAACGACGGGCCGTTGCTCGACTGGTACTGCCCGAGTTCCTCGACCATTGCCGCGGTGAGAAGTTCGGTCAACTCCATCGCCTCGTCGCTGCCGTCTGTCAGCAATTCGGCGATCAGCTCACGCAAGGCCTGCAGATCTATCGAACCGTCGGGCTTACGCGGCAGTGAGACGTCGACGTCTCCGACCGCCCGGTCACCGATCGCTTTGGGGAACCACAGATCGAAGACGGCGTCGAACGTCGCCCGGTGGGTCGGCCTACGCAGGAGCGAGCACGCCAGCCCTTCACGAAGCGCCTCACGATCGAGCAGATCGAGAACCGACATGACCTGACCGGCGTCGACGGTCTCGGACGGGCCGACCATGATTCCGCGTCGTCGCAGCGCCTCGACAAAATCGACGAGGTGACCGGGAATCCCGTGCGGCGCTGCCAGGCCGCCAGGCGAGAGCGGCGACGTCGATCCTGCGGGAGCCATGTCAGACCTCAGTTCAGCCGAAGTTCAGCGGCGGCACGCACCTGGTCCGACTGGTGCTTGAGGATCACGCCGAGCGTGGCGCGAACAGCATCGTCGTCGAGAGTGTCCATGCCCAGAGCGAGGAGTGTGCGGCCCCAGTCGATGGTCTCCGACACCGAAGGGACCTTCTTGAGCTGCATTCCGCGAAGAACGCGAATGGTGTTGACCAGCTGCTCGGCAATCGCTTCGGGCAGTTCCGGCACCCTACTGGCGAGGATGCGGCGCTCGAGGTCCGCATCCGGGAAATCGAGATGCAGGAAGAGGCAACGACGCTTGAGTGCCTCGGAGAGTTCGCGAGTGGCATTCGAGGTCAACACAGTGAAGGGCTTGCGGGTGGCGGTGATGGTTCCGAGTTCCGGAATGGTGACCGCGAAGTCGCTGAGCACTTCGAGGAGCAGGCCTTCGATCTCGACGTCGGCCTTGTCCGTCTCGTCGATCAACAGCACCGTCGGGTCCTCGCGGCGAATGGCCTTGAGCAGTGGACGGGCGAGCAGGAACTCCTCCGAGAACACATCCGCCTTCGTCGAATCCCAGCTGTGGTCCGAGCCGCTTTGGATCCGCAGAATCTGCTTCGCGTGGTTCCACTCGTAGAGCGCACGGGCCTCGTCGACACCCTCGTAGCACTGCAGACGCACCAATTCCGCGCCCGTGGTCTGCGCGACCGCGCGGGCGAGTTCTGTCTTTCCGACACCGGCCGGGCCCTCGATGAGCAGCGGTTTGCCCAGTCGGTCGGCCAGGAACACCGAGGTGGCCGTGGCCTTGTCGGACAGGTAGCCGGTTTCGGCCAGACGTTCGATCACGTCGTCGACGGTCGAGAAGAACGGCGTCGTGTCGGGAAGTGCTCGGTCCACGGTTAACTCCTTGAGAGGTGGGGCAAGTCTGGTCAACGATCAGGCGGGTCGGGTGTGCCCGTCGCCCCAGACGATCCACTTTGTGGACGTCAGTTCCGGCAGCCCCATGGGGCCACGCGCGTGCAGTTTCTGGGTGGAGATGCCGATCTCGGCGCCGAATCCGAACTGCTCACCGTCGGTGAATGCAGTCGACGCGTTGACCATGACGGCAGCGGCGTCGACGCGAGCGGTGAACTCGCGGGCAGCCGAGAGATCGGACGTCACGATGGCTTCGGTGTGGCCGGTTCCGTACTGGTCGATGTGCTCGACGGCAGCGTCCAAGTCCTTGACGACCTTGAGAGCGACGTCGAGGGTGAGGTATTCCTTCGACCAGTCGTCCTCGGTGGCGGGGACCAGTCCAGGTAGGTCACCGTGGACCACGACGTCGTGCATCTGGAGCGCTTGCAGCAGCTTCGGCACGGCGGTCTCGGCGATCGCAGAGTCGACCAGCACGGTTTCGGCTGTATTGCAGACACTGGGCCGACGGGTCTTGGAGTTGAGAAGAATCTTCTCGGCCATCAGGAGATCGGCGGCCGAGTGAACGTAGATGTGGCAGTTACCGACACCGGTCTCGATGGTGGGCACGGTGGCATCACGCACGACTGCGCTGATCAAGCCGGCACCGCCGCGCGGTATGACTACATCGACGAGGCCGCGGGCCTGGATGAGGTGCGTGACCGTCGACCGATCTGCACTCGGCAGAAGTTGAACGGAGTCCTCGGGCAGTCCCTGCGCAACCAACGACGCGCGCAGCGCCTCCACCAACGCTTCGTTGGACTTGACCGCCGAGGACGAACCACGAAGCAGCGCAGCATTTCCCGACTTGAGAGTCAGCCCGAAAGCGTCGACGGTAACGTTGGGACGAGCCTCGTAGACCATGCCGACGACACCGAGCGGAACGCGCTGCTGGCGTAGTTCCAAGCCGTTCGGCAGAGTGGATCCACGAAGCACCTCACCGATCGGATCGGGTAGCCCGGCAACCTGACGCAAACCCGACGCGATGCCCTCGATCCGGTCAGCGGTCAGCCGAAGTCGGTCGAGCAGTGATTCCTCGGTGCCGCCGGCCTTCGCAGTGTCGATATCGAGAGCGTTGGCCGCGAGAATCCGATCACTGGCCGCGAGTACCGCGTCGGCTGCGGCGTGGAGCGCAGCGTCCTTCTGCGCGGTGGTCAGCAGAGCCAGGACACGCGAAGCCTTACGGGCTCGGCGTGCGGCGTCGTGCACGACGGCCTTGGTGTCGGACGCATTCGAGTCGACGGTTTCTGCGGTGGATGTCACAGCGGTCATGAATACACATTAACCACCCACCGCGGCGGACTGCTCGGCGGAACAAGGCTGTGACCACCCGAGAACATTTCGACGGACCGCCGGGGAACAATTCCGGCGCGCGGCACTGTTGCACCCACCGACCTTCTTCTTCGAGTCAGGAGCCATCCGTGAGTGTGTTGTTCGAGCCATTGACCCTGCGCGGCGTCACCATCCCGAACCGCGTCTGGATGGCACCGATGTGCCAGTACTCGGCTGACGTCATCGGCGACCAGGTGGGAGTGCCCAACGAGTGGCATCGCACGCACCTGGTGAGCCGTGCGATCGGCGGCACCGGACTGATTCTCACCGAGGCGACGGCCGTCAGTCCCGAAGGCCGGATATCGGCAGCTGATCTGGGAATTTGGAACGACACGCAGGCGCAAGCCTTCGCCGAGATCAACGCACAACTCGCGTACTTCGGCGCAGTGCCCGGGATCCAGTTGGCCCACGCCGGACGCAAAGCGTCGACGCAGGTTCCGTGGCGCGGCGGCAAGAGCCTGCCTGCCGACGACCGTCTGTCCTGGCAGACAGTTGCTCCCAGCGCGGTTCCGTTCGGTCATCTCGCCGATCCGGTCGAGCTCACCATCGAGGGCATCGAAAAGGTCGTCGCAGACTTTGCAGCGGCGGCAACCCGTGCATTGAAGGCCGAATTCAAGGTCGTGGAAATTCACGCGGCCCACGGATACCTGATCCATCAATTCCTCTCCCCCGAGAGCAACAAGCGAACGGACCGCTACGGGGGCAGCTTCGAGAACCGCATTCGGTTGCTCCTCGAAATCCTGACAGCAGTCCGCGAGGTGTGGCCGGCCGAGTTGCCGCTCTTCGTCCGAGTCTCGGCAACGGATTGGCTGACGGAAGAGCGTGGGCTCGAGGTTGACAGCTGGACCGCCGATCAGACCGTTGCCCTCGCCAACATCCTCTCCGACTACGGAGTCGATCTCGTCGACGTCTCCACCGGCGGTAATTCACCGGCGGCGCAGATTCCGGTGGAATCGGGATACCAGGTTCCGTTCGCCCGCCGCCTGCAGAACGAGAGCGTGCTGCCGGCCGCCGCCGTCGGCCTCATCACCGAACCCGAACAAGCCGAGAAGATCGTCGAGGACGGAAGCGCCGTGGCCGTGCTCCTCGGCCGCGAGCTGCTGCGTGATCCGTACTGGGCGCGCCGGGCGGCTCGGGAACTGAACGCCGAGGTAGGACCGCATATCCCGTCGCAGTACGCCCGCGCCTTCTAGCCCGAAAATCGGCTCCCGCGCACAACTTTGATAGCGTAAGCGTCTTACTTGCCGGTAGTCCGGAGCCCTCTGGGCTCCGGACACTGCTGCGGGCCAGAGCCGTGCGACGGGGGTCGCAACGAGCCACAGGGCACGCGGACGCTCGATTTCCCGACCGGCTCATCGGCGAGTGGGCAACGAAAGATGCGTGCATCAGGTACGTGCCCCGCTCGGTTCGATGATTGCGCTGGGGAGCGCATGTCATGACTACACCAGAGAACTCGATCAGCGCTCTCGAAGTGGCCGAATCACCCGATGTCTGCGTCACCGACAATGCGTCCGTCAAGCGCGCGGTCAAGGCGACGATGCTCGGAAATGCCATGGAGTGGTTCGATTTCGGCGTTTACGCATATCTAGCTACCACTATCGGAAAAGTGTTCTTCCCGGACGCGAGCGGCAGCGCTCAACTCCTCTCGACCTTTGCAATTTTTGCGGCAGCCTTCATCGTCCGCCCCCTCGGCGGATTGTTCTTCGGCCCACTCGGTGACCGCATCGGACGCAAGAAAGTCCTGGCCACCACCATCATTCTGATGGCGGGCAGTACCTTCGCCATCGGCCTCATCCCGAGCTACGAATCCATCGGTATCGCCGCCCCGATCCTGCTGGTACTCCTACGCCTACTGCAGGGCTTTTCCACCGGCGGCGAATACGGCGGGGCCAGTACGTTTGTCGCTGAATACGCGCCGGACAAGCGGCGCGGCTTCTTCGCCAGCTTCCTCGAATTCGGCACCCTGGCAGGATATGTGGCGGCAGCGGGCATCGTCACGATCATCCAGACCGTCGTCAGCGCCGAGGACCTCCTCCAGTGGGGCTGGCGCATCCCCTTCCTCATTGCCGGACCGCTGGGTCTCATCGGCCTGTACCTCCGTCTGCGCTTGGAAGAAACCCCCGCGTTCCAGATGATGGAGCAGGCCGAAGAGCGCTCCCTCGCAGACGAATCCACCGGCAAGAAGCTGCGCGAAACTCTCGTCGACAACTGGCGACCGCTCGTTCTGTGCATCGTTCTCGTGGCCACGTACAACATCGCTCACTACGGCCTGCTCAGTTACATGCCGACGTACTTGACCAACACGTTGGGTTACGACGAATCCCACGGACTCATTCTGATGATCATCGTCATGATCGTGATGATGATGGGAATCAGCTACGTCGGAAAGTTCTCGGACCGAGTCGGGCGTAAACCATTACTGCTCAGCGGGTTCATCGGATTCTTCGTCCTTTCCCTGCCCGCATACCTGTTGATCGGCGTCGGCAACTACGTGACGGTCTTCCTGGGACTCGCAATTCTCGGCGGATTGCTCCTGCTGTTCGTCGGAGTGTTCCCGTCCGTGCTGCCCGCACTGTTCCCGACCGGAATCAGATACGGCGGCTTGGCAATCGGATACAACCTCGCGGTCTCCATCTTCGGCGGAACCACTCCCCTGGTGCTGACCGCCCTCGAAAGTGCAACGGGCAGCAACCTGGTCGCGCCGATGTACATGATGATCGCGGCAGTGATCGGCGGCATCGCGGTACTGCTCATCCCCGAGACGGCGCGCAAACCACTCGACGGTTCGCCGCCCTCCGTCGCCACCGACGAGGAAGCACGTCGGATCATCCGCAAGGTTCGCCGAAAGAGAATGAAGGCCGATAACCTCGAGGTATGAGCACGCCTCGAATCGTCGTCGTCGGCAGTATCAACATGGACCTGATCACCTCAGTGTCCAGATTTCCCGCTCCAGGAGAAACGCTGCTCGGCACTGCCTTTGCCACCACGGCGGGAGGCAAAGGCAGTAATCAGGCCATCGCCGCCGCGAAGGCAGGAGGCGACGTTTCGTTCATCGGAGCGGTCGGCGAAGACAGTTTCGGCACCCAGTTGCGAGACACGCTCGAGGACGCCGGCGTCGACACCGCATTGCTACGTAGTGTCGACGGCCCGAGTGGCGTTGCCGCCATCACCGTCAGCGAGGACGCGGAGAACAACATCATCGTCGTCCCAGGCGCCAATTCCTCGGTCACCTCGTTGTCCGACGCAGACCTCGACGCGATCGCACACGCTGACGTTCTCCTGTGCCAACTCGAAATACCCCTCGACACGGTCACCGCAGCGGCCCGGCACGCACGCGCCAACGGAACAACCGTCATCCTCAATCCTTCGCCGGTGCAAGACCTTCCGGGCGCACTGATCGAGTCTGTCGACATCCTGATCGTCAACCAGACCGAGTCGGAGCAGTTGGCCGCGGGCACCGGTCACGTCCGATACCTCGTCACGACGCTCGGGGCAGGCGGCGCGGACCTTCGGTCCGGTGATGAGACCGTCCACGCCGATTCCCCGGCCGTGACACCCGTGGATACAACCGGCGCAGGCGATGCCTTCACCGGGGCCTTCGCCGTGGAGTGGGTGCAGGACCATGAACGCGCCCTGCAGTTCGCTGCCACGGCGGGAAGCCTGGCGACGACGGTTCGCGGCGCTTCGGTGTCGTCGCCTACTCGCGCTGCGATCGAGAAAGTGCTGAAGCGTCAGGCTTGACTCTGACACAGCAAGCTCGGCTTGACTCTGACACAGCAAGCTCGGCTTGACTCTGACACCGTGTGAGGTCGTAAACCTGTAGGTGTCGGGTTCGTGAGGGAGAAACGGGGCGAGTAACCATGTTGAGCATCGGAGACTTCGCGAGAGCAGGTCGTGTGTCTGTGCGCATGCTCCGCCACTACGACGCCATCGGCCTGCTCACACCCGCGAGGGTCGACGTATCCACCGGGTATCGCTCGTACACCGCGGGCCAGTTGGCGCTGCTCAACCGCATCGTCGCGCTCAAGGAGTTGGGCCTGACCCTGGCCCAGGTCCAGCAGGTGGTGGAGTCGGCGGTCACCGTCGACGAGATCCGCGGGATGCTCACGCTTCGCCGAGCAGAACTCGAGACCCGGATCCAGGAAGACACCGCGCGACTGGCGCACGTCCAGCCGCCTCCGCATCATCGAAAGTGAGGGACAGATGTCCGCATACGAGGTTGTGATCAAGTCCGTTCCGGCGCTGCGGGTCGCGGAGTTGACCGGTACCGCCAAGACGATGGATCCGTCATCGATCGGTCCGGTCGTTCGCGGGTTGTACGAGCGGCTTTGTACCGGTTTGGATCGTGCCGGTGTCGTCCCGGTCGGACCCGCTGTCGCCTACTACGAGGATGCCGGTGACGACGAGGACGTCGTCGTACATGCCGCGCTACCGGTCGACGCGGATCCCGAGGGCGACTACGAGTTCGCTGTGGTGGACCTGCGGGCCGAAGAGCACGTGGCCTCGCTGCTGCACAAGGGTTCGATGGACAACTGCCTGCCCGCCTATCAGGCCTTGGCTCAATGGATCGACGCAGCGGGATACCGCAATGCCGGCCCCAGCCGTGAGGTGACGCTGGCGTGCCCGGAAGATGTCGACGGCTGGGTCACCGAGCTCCAGGAACCTGTTGCCAAGGCCTGAAGCCCGCACGTGTCGGCAGGGTCGTGCACCATGGGGTCCATGACCACCGCCACTGCCCCAGCCATGCGCGACGAAGCCGAGCGGCTGCTCCGCGAACTCGCGGGGCCGGATGCCCGCCTACGCGAGGACCAGTGGACGGCCATCGAGGCGCTGGTGGTGCAACGCAAGCGTGCCCTCGTCGTCCAGCGGACCGGCTGGGGCAAGTCGGCGGTCTACTTCATCTCGGCGAAGCTGCTCCGGGCGACAGGCCACGGCCCCACGGTCATCGTCTCTCCGTTGTTGGCCCTGATGCGAAACCAGGTCAGTTCTGCCGAGCGTGCCGGGGTGCGAGCCGCAACCATCAACTCGGGCAACGTCACCGAATGGGACGACATCCACGCCCGCGTCGCAGCCAACGATCTCGACGTACTTCTGGTCAGCCCCGAGCGCCTCAACAACCCCGACTTCCGCGATCAGGTTCTGCCGTCCCTGGCAGCTGATGCCGGCCTGGTAGTGGTCGACGAGGCTCACTGCGTTTCCGACTGGGGACACGATTTTCGTCCCGACTATCGGCGCATCAGAACGTTGATCGCCGAACTCGGCGAGGGCATCCCCGTCCTCGCGACCACGGCTACGGCCAACAACCGCGTCGTCGAGGACGTGTCCGCCCAACTCGGCGTCGGCGGCGAGGAAACGCTCGTACTTCGCGGCGGGCTCGAACGCGAGTCACTTCACCTCTCCGTGGTTCACATTCCCGAGGCGACGGCGCGCGCTGCCTGGCTCGCCGACATGCTCGAGACGCTGCCGGGATCGGGCATCATCTACACGCTGACGGTCTCGGCCGCACGCGACCTCGCAAGCCTGCTGTCCGAACGCGGGCATACCGTCGCTGCCTACACGGGCCAGACCGATCCCACCGAACGTGAATCCCTCGAGCAGGACTTGTTGGGCAATCGCGTCAAGGCCCTGGTGGCCACCTCGGCCCTCGGAATGGGCTTCGACAAGCCTGATCTCGGGTTCGTCGTCCATCTCGGCGCACCGTCGTCGCCGATCTCGTACTACCAGCAGGTGGGCCGCGCTGGTCGTTCCACCGACCGGGCCGACGTGATCCTGCTGCCGGGCGCCGAGGACAAGCAGATCTGGAGCTACTTCGCCTCGGTCGCCTTCCCCCGCGAGCATCTGGTCCGCAGTGTTATCGAACACCTCGACACCGAAAAGGCCACGTCGACACCGGCACTCGAACCTCTGGTGGAGCTCAATCGCACGCGTCTCGAGATGGTCCTCAAAGTTCTCGACGTCGACGGTGCGGTCAAACGTGTCAAGGGCGGGTGGATCAGCACCGGCGAACCTTGGGTGTACGACGCCGAGCGCTACAGCCGACTAGACGACGCTCGCCAGGCCGAGCAGGCCGCAATGGTCGAGTACCAGAGCATCACGACGTGTCGAATGACCTTCTTGCGTGAACAACTCGACGATCCTGGACTGACCTCGGAGAACTCACAGTGCGGACGCTGTGACAACTGCACCGGCAATCGCTACGACACCACTGTCGACACCGCCGCCCTCGACGAGACTCGGGCACGCTTGCAGCGCCCCGGATTCGACCTCGAGCCGCGCAAGATGTGGCCGACCGGTCTGAGCAAGCTGGGCGTCAAGCTCTCTGGGAAGATCACCGAGGGACCGGAAACCGGGCGCATTCTCGGACGGATGTCGGACCTGGGCTGGGGCCAACGTCTCCGCACGCTTTTCGACGGTCCCGACGCAGAGGTACCCGATGCGGTGGTCAGTGCGTGTATCAGCGTTCTGGCGGCTTGGAATTGGGCCGAGCGCCCCACCGGTGTCATGGCCCTCGAATCCACGACGCATCCGTTGCTGGTGTCGAGCCTGGCTGCCAAGTTGGCCGAGGTCGGGCGATTGACCGACCTGGGCACCCTTCGCTTGCGACCCGACCACCCTCCGGTGTCGGCAGCGAACTCCGCCTATCGCGTGTCCGGACTGGTCGATGTTTGGGAAGTCCCGGACATGAGTATCCACCAGGGACCAATACTTCTTGTCGACGCAATCGCCGATACCGGTTGGACTTTCACGATGGCCGCACGCGCACTTCGACAGGCTGGCGCTCACTCGGTACTTCCGCTGGCGCTCGCGAGCCCGAAATAGCGAGTTTTTGCCCGAAATAGTCGCTCTGACAACGGCAAAAGTTACATAATGTGAGCACCATCACATTCATGTCCTCACCTGGGGCGCAACGGGTTCCACACGGCCCGAAACGGACATCTGCATGACTTCGACAGCAATGATTGTTACGTTCAGATGACCGATGAAGCCTGTTGATACGAGAGCTATCCCGACCACCGCGCCGGACGCGGTGTTGTTCAGAAGCCCACAGATCGATGACGGAGTCCGGCTCTGGGAGATCGCACGTGATTCGAAGGTGCTCGACCTCAATTCTAGTTATGCATACCTGTTGTGGTGCAGGGATTTCAGCGCGACGTCCATCGTCGCAGAGGTAGACGGCCGCGTAGTCGGATTCGTTTCCGGTTATACCCGTCCCAGCGCACAGGAAACCCTGTTCGTGTGGCAAGTCGCGGTCGACGAGGACCAGCGCGGCAAGGCAATTGCTGCCCGCATGCTGTCCGACTTGATGGATCGCACTGCCCCACTGGGTGTTACACATCTGGAGACGACGATCAGCCCCGACAACGAGGCTTCGATCGCACTCTTCACTGCGCTCGCACGTCGACGCGAAGTACCGATAACCAGGCAGACCTTGTTCTCGCCCAACGATTTTCCCGATGGACACGAAGCCGAAGATCTTTACACGATCGGCGCCTAGCGCACTTCGCGCTCGGCATACAGCATGCCCCGGAGGAACAAAGAAGATATGAATATCAACGAAGCAAGCATTTTCGAAACCCTCGAGTCCGAGGTTCGCAGCTACTGCCGTGACTGGCCTGCAGTGTTCACCAGCGCATCCGGATCCTGGATTCGTGACGAGAACGGACGCGATTACCTCGATTTCTTCGCCGGCGCCGGCGCACTCAACTACGGCCACAACAACCCGGTGCTCAAATCCGCACTGGTCGACTACATCATGAACGACGGCATCACGCACGGCCTCGACATGTCCACCGTCGCCAAACGCGAGTTCCTGGAGACCTTTCAGCGCAACATCCTCGAGCCGCGCGGCCTGGACTACAAGGTCCAGTTCCCCGGGCCGACCGGCTCGAACACCGTCGAGGCTGCACTGAAACTGGCTCGCAAGGTCACCGGACGTTCGGCAGTCATCAACTTCACCAACGCATTTCACGGAATGACACTTGGTGCACTCTCCGTGACCGGTAACTCGATGAAGCGCGCGGGCGCCGGTGTCCCCCTCGTGCACACGACACCGATGCCCTTCGACAACTACTTCGACGGTGTCACCGAGGACTTCCAGTGGTTCTCCCGCGTTCTCGATGATTCCGGTAGTGGAATCAACCGCCCCGCGGCAGTGATCGTCGAAACCGTGCAGGGCGAAGGTGGCGTCAATGTCGCTCGCCCCGAATGGCTTCGAGCGCTGGCAACACTGTGCTCGGATCGCGGAATCCTGCTGATCGTCGACGACGTCCAGATGGGTTGCGGCCGTACCGGCCCGTTCTTCTCCTTCGAAGAGGCCGGAATCGTTCCCGACATCGTCACGCTGTCCAAGTCGATCAGCGGCTACGGAATGCCCATGGCGCTCACGCTGTTCAAGCGTGAACTCGACGTCTGGGGACCGGGCGAGCACAACGGCACCTTCCGTGGCAACAACCCCGCGTTCGTCACCTCCAAGGTGGCACTCGACCACTACTGGTCCGACGACGCACTGACCAAGACAACGCTGAAGAAGGGCGCACGCATCAGCGAATGCTTCGCCAATCTCTCCGATCAGTTCCCCGGCGAGGTCTCTCACCGCGGACGCGGCCTGGTTCAGGGCTTGGTCTTCGACCAGCCGGAGCGCGCCGGAAAGGTGTGCCAGCTCGCATTCGACGAGGGGCTGCTCGCCGAGACCTCCGGACCGTCCGACCAGGTTGTGAAACTGCTTCCGGCACTGACGATTACCGACGAAGAGCTCGAGCACGGCCTCTCCATCCTGGCCGAGGCGACACTCAAGGTCTGCAGCTAGAGGAAGGACTCTCCCATGATCGTTCGCACCACCACCGAGATCACCGACACCGACCGCGACATCACGAGTGAGGACGGCAACTGGCGCAGCAAGCGCATCGTCCTCGGCGGCGACCGCGTCGGGTTCTCGTTCCACGAGACCACCATCAAGGCGGGTTCGGTCAACGAGTTCCATTACGCCAACCACGTCGAGGCTGTCTGGCTCGTCGAGGGCACCGGCAAGCTGATCGACCTCGACAACAACAAGGAATACGATCTCGCACCGGGGTCGATGTACCTGCTCAACGGCCACGAGCGTCATCGCGTCGAGCCCGACACGCAGATGCGCATGCTGTGTGTGTTCAATCCGCCGGTCACCGGGCGCGAGGTACACGACGAGAATGGTGTCTACCCACTGGTGGAGGTCCCCGCGTAGCGTCTAGTCATGGCGACTGACACCTCTCCACGCGTAGCGATCGGCCCCGTCCCCGATGCACTGCTCGACAGCGCGGTGCTTCGGGGCGGTGGTCTGATCAGTCCGATCGACACTGCCGACGCCCTGATCTGGGCGGGCTCACCCGAAACCTTTCCGTCGGAGTTGCCGGCGTCGGTCAGGTGGGTGCAGTTGCCGTCGGCGGGAATCGAGGATTGGTTTGACTCCGGTGTGATTCCGAAGGATACCGACATCACGTGGACCTCGGCGGCCGGCGCGTTTTCGGCATCGGTGGCCGAGCACGCGCTCATGCTGCTGTTGGCCGGAGTTCGTCACCTGCCCGCGCACATCGAAGCTCGAACGTGGCGTCAGTTCGAGTTCTTTCCCAAGATTGGCACCCTCCGTGGTTCGACGGTTGCGATCATCGGCGCAGGCGGTATCGGCCGCGCGCTGATTCCGATGCTGGCCGCGCAGGGGACGGACAGCATCGCAGTCAATCGTTCCGGTAGCCCGGTTCCCGGAGCCATCTCAACGTACCCTGCATCCAGGATGGATGAAATCTATTCTTGCGCAGATCACTTCGTGATTGCGGCCCCTGCCACCCCGGCCACCCGTCACCTCGTGGGCCGCGCACAGTTGGCAGCGATGCAACCCCATTCCTGGGTGATCAACGTAGCGCGCGGATCACTGGTCGACACCGACGCGCTGGTCGAGGCGATCGAGTCGGAACAGATCGGCGGCGCCGGACTCGACGTCACCGACCCCGAACCCCTCCCTGACGGTCACCCTCTGTGGGATCTGACGAATGCGATCATCACTCCCCACGATTCCAATCCGCCAGGCGTTCGCCCCGCCGCGTTTGCGGATCACGTCTCCAAGAACGTGACCCGCTTCGCGAAGGGCGAGGCGTTGGCTGCCGTCGTCGATCCGGTTGCCGGCTACTGAGTACGTCGGTGATTCCCGCCTCGGATCCTGCGGTTGCAGCACCCGATCCGAGGCGAGGGAACTGTTCGGTGGAAAACACGATCTCCACCGCTACGTCGAAATACGTTGTTCTGAGAAATTCGAGTCGGCGCACCACGTGTAGAAATTGGGCGGTCGGTGCCTCGTCAGATACGGAGCCCCACCGTGACGCACGGTCGGGAGTAGGACTCGCACCGCCTCTTTCCCGATCTAGGTCCATGTTCTCCATTCGTCGGGTGGCGTGTTCCGTGCGCTGTCGACGGCCGTGTGAGCGTCCGGCTATCAGGGCGCGAGGAGGATCTTCCCAGCCGGGTGACCCGTGTGGCTGAGCTCGAGAGCGTCTGCGGCGGACTCGAGTGGGAAGGTCTCGCCGATACGGACCGTGAGCGCGCCCCGAGCGGCGATCGCGACGGTCTGCTCCAACTCGTCGTCCGGGTGCCGCACCCACGGGATGTCCGCGGCGCGGGAATGCTCGTCGCCCCACGCCGTCACTGCACGGCCGCCCTCGACGAGCACTGCTCGGGTCGCGTCGACTGATTCTCGTCCGCCGACCGCGTCAGCGCTGGCGGTGATCGGGCCGAGCCGGCGGAGTGCGGAGGCGAGGGCGTCGCCGTAGAGGACGGGGATGGCGCCCAGGGAGCGTAGGTAGTTGTGGTTGCGGGCCGAGGCCGTGCCGATGACTCGTGCCCCCTGGTCGAGCGCGATTTGCACGGTCGCAGCTCCGACGCTGCCCGCGGCCCCGTGCACCAGCAGCGTGTCTTCGTCTGTGATGCGGAGGTTCTGCACCAACGAGTAGCCCGCGACCGCCGAGGAGGGCAGGGCGGCGGCCTGCTCGATGCTCACCGCCTCGGGGCGCGGCACGACCAGGCGTGCGTCGATGACGAGCTGCTCCCGGTATGCGCCGCCGTGGGCCCCGGCGATCACCGCATCGCCGACCGAGAGGCCTGCGACCCTGGGGCCGACCTGCTCGATGATGCCAGCGCTCGCCCAACCGGGCACATGCGGGAACGGGGCGCGGTCGGTCTGACGGAAATAGCCGGCGACCATCTTCCAGTCCACCGGGTTCACGCCGATCATCTCCTGGCGGAGACGCACCTGCCCAGGGCCCGGGGCGCCAGGGCGCTCGTCTTCCGCCCGGAGGACGTCAGGGCTGCCGTATGCGTAGTAGGCGATGCGCTTGCTCATAGCCGAGACGCTAAAGCCTCACGCTGGTGTGAGAGTCAAGTCGTCGTGGTGCACCGCAACAGGTCTCGGGCTCGCGGAGATGACCGTCTCCAGGGCCTCGACGGAGGCGCGGAGCGTTTCGATCCGGGTCAGCAGTTCGTCTCGTTCAGCGACGAGCTCGTCGTAGAGGTCCGAGCAAGACAGGGCGACGCCGTCGGTGTGCTGGGCCAAGCAGGGCAGGATGTGCTCGATCTTGCGTGTGCTGAGCCCGGCCGCCAGCAGCGCCTGGATGCGCTGCACCTGGGTCACGTCCGCGTCGTCGTAGACGCGGTATCCGCTGGGCAGCCGAGTCGGCGAGAGCAGGCGCTGCTCCTCGTAGTAGCGCAGCGAGCGGATGCTCACCCCCGAACGCCTGGACAGCTCACCGATCCGCATCTCGCGCTCCCTCCGCTTGACTCTCACGCCCATGTCAGAGTTTAGCGTCGATCGCATGATTGCTTCCGCTGACATCTCCCGGCCGGTCGGTGTGCCCCGGCTGCTGTCGTTCGCGTTCATACTGGGCGCGTTCGCCCTGGGCACCTCGGAGAACGTCATCGCCGGCATCCTGCCGCGCCTGTCCGAAGCGCTCGACGTGCCCATCTCCGATGTGGGGCTACTCGTGACCGCCTACGCCGGCACCGCCGTGATCCTCGGCCCGGTACTCGCGCTGATGACCGCACGGATGCCGCTGCGCACGCTCACGATCGCCGCAATGACAATCTATGCAGGGGGAACCGTGTTGGCTGCGGCTGCACCGACGTACCCGGTGCTGATGGTGTCGCGGATCATCACTGGGTCGATGCACACCCCGGTGCTCGTCGCATTCATGCTCACCGCCCTTCGCCTTTCGCGAGAAGGCGAGCGCGGGCGCACGGTCGGGCGGATCACCCTGGGGCTCGGCGTCGCAACCGTGATCGGGGTGCCCGTCGGCAACGCCCTGTCAGAGACCCTCGGCTGGCAGTGGGCATTCGCACTGATCGCCGCGCTGATCGGCGCGACCTTGATCATCGTGGTCGCCGCGTTCCCCGACGATCGCTCCGCGCGCGGCGAGACCGGCTGGCGATCCCTGCGCGTCCTTACCCGCGCCCCGGTTGCCGGCGGGGTGGCGATGACGGCGTTGGCCGGATTCGGAGCTATGGCCCTGCTTGCGTTCGCGGTGCCCTTCCTCACGAGCACCGGCATCGACGACCGCGCAGTGGCCCCGCTCTTGCTCCTGCACGGAGCTGCGTGCCTGGCGGGCAATGTCATCGGCGGCAAGTTCGCCGATCGCGGTCTCGGCCGTGCCCTCACCCTCAGTCTTGGCAGCACCGGCCTCGCCCTCCTCGTCGCCGGGCTGATCGGCGGGAGCGTGGTCGGGGCGGTGGCGGGCCTCGCCCTGGTCGGGATCACCTACTCCTCGACGTTCCCGCCGTTGAACACGTGGATCGCGACGAGTGCGGAGGGTATCGCGCCGGACCTCGCCCTCGCGGTCAACAGTTCCGCGTTCAACATCGGCATCGCCGCCGCGGGATGGGTCGGCGGTGCCGCTCTCGCGGCGGGGCACAGAGCAGCACACCTGCCCTACCTCGGTATCGGAGCCCTGATGATCGCTGTCGTCATCTCGCTCCTGCTGCGGCACATACGCAAAGCTCCGGCCGCCTACGAAGCAGATACTGCTCTGTATCAGTAGAGCGATCACCGCGAGAACCCAGGCACATACGCCTAGTCAGCTCCGCTGCCGATCCTCGCTACTACGGCGACTCCACATCCGGGAAGTACAGCGCCCGTGCCCGCCGAGCAACCTCCTCGGTGGGCACGTCCTCGATCTTGGTGCACACCGCCCACCGGTGCCCGAAGGGATCGAGGAATACTCCGTGCCGGTCACCTGAGAACGCGTCGGCAACGGGTGAGACGAGCTTTCCGCCCGCGTCGACAGCGCGGGCGACAAATGCATCCGTATCCGTCGTGTACACGACGATCGACGAGTGCACCCAGCCGTCCTGCGGTGATTTGAGACCGAAGTCCGGCATCTCCTGCGAGAGTTGCAGCATCGAATCGCCGATCCGGATCTCCGCATGCATGAGGGAGCCGTCAGGTGCGTTCATCGCATCGACTATCTCGGCTCCAAGTGCTCGCTTGTAGTAGTCGAGCGCGGCATGGCCGTCCGGCACCGCGAGATAGGGCGTGATAGTGCGGTAACCAGCGGGAATTGGGTTCACGATGTTCATGTTTACGAGTATTGGCCATCGCACACGTGTTCTATTGAACATTTCGGACTTCCTCCGCACCTCCATTTCGCACACGCGCCTATCCTGGAACAGTGCCTACCGACAACAGCCGCCTCGACGCCCTTCCTGAGCTCCTGGCCGGCCGTCGCCTGGCAATTCTGACCGGCGCAGGCATCTCCACCGACTCCGGAATCCCGGACTATCGCGGGCCCGATTCACCCCCGCGCAATCCGATGACGTTCCAGCAGTTCATCGGCGATCCGGCGTTTCGACGGCACTACTGGGCGCGCAACCACATCGGCTGGCGATACATGGACAGCTCCCGGCCCAACCAGGGCCACCGGGCCGTCGCAGCACTCGAGCGAACAGGGCGAGCCGTCGGCGTGATCACCCAGAACGTCGACCTCCTGCACACCAAGGCCGGCGCGCGAAACGTCATCGACCTCCACGGCACCTACGCGCAGGTTCGATGCCTGAGCTGCCAGCGGCTGATCTCCCGCACCACGCTCGCGGAGCGACTGGAAGAAGCCAACCCCGGATTCACCGAAACAGTCGCTGCTGCAACGGGAGTCGAGATCGCACCCGACGCAGATGCCGTGATCGAATCCACCGCGCATTTTCACGTCGTGAATTGCGCCGTGTGCGGTGGATTACTCAAACCAGACATCGTCTACTTCGGCGAGTCCGTCCCCAAGGAACGTGTGGCCCGGGCGTACAGCCTCGTCGACCAAGCCGACGCGCTGTTGGTAGCAGGGTCGTCGTTGACCGTGATGTCCGGCCTACGTTTCGTCCGGCATGTCGCCAAGACCGGGAAGCCGATCGCCATCGTCAATCGTGGCTCGACCCGCGGCGACGAATTCGCTGACCTCAAGCTCGAAGTCGGTTGTGCTGAAGCACTTTCCGCCCTGGTCGAGCACGACAGTTACAGCGCCACCAAGTCGTCCGCGTGAACCACGGGACGCTGCATGTCGGCCGGTAGATCGGCGGTGGAGCGCCCCAGGATCTCCTCGATCTCCGTAGCGTCGAACGCAACGACACCCCGGGCGACGGGCTTCTCCCCCGGCCCCATCAGGGACACGACGTCGCCGGCGTGGAAGTCACCGGATACGCCGACAATGCCCGCGGACAGCAGGCTTCGACGCTTGGACACGACCGCGCGAACGGCGCCTTCGTCGAGGTGAAGGTCACCCTGTGTGTCGGCGGCGTGACGGACCCAGAATCGGCGAGCCGACAATCGCGTCGGCCGCGGCGCAAAAGCGGTTCCGACATCGGCACCACTGAGTGCTTGCGCGGCGTCCGAGGCCGCCGCCAGCAGCACCGGCACTCCGGAATCAGCGGCCAGGCGTGCTGCTGAGAGCTTCGACGCCATGCCTCCGGTACCGAGAGCGCCACCCGAGCCGGCAACCACACCGTCCAGATCCTCGGGACTGTTGACCTCGGGAATCAGTGTGGCATCACCTTTTCGGGGATCGCCGTCGTAAAGACCGTCGACATCCGACAACAGGATCAACGCGTCGGCGCCGACCAGATGCGCAACCAGAGCAGCCAGCCGATCGTTGTCACCGAACCGAAGTTCGGTGGTGGCGACAGTGTCGTTCTCGTTCACGATTGCCACCGCGTGCAACGCCCGCAGACGATCGAGCGTCCGTTGAGCGTTCCGGTGCTGCGTCCGTCGAGCGATGTCATCCGCAGTGAGAAGGACCTGCCCGACGGTGCGCCCGTACCGGGCGAACGACGTACCCCAGGCGTGAGCCAGCGCCAACTGTCCGACGCTGGCCGCAGCCTGCTTGGTCGCGAGATCCCGCGGTCGCTTGGTCAGCCCCAGCGGCGCCAATCCAGCGCCGACGGCACCGGACGAGACGACAACAACATCGGAACCCGCACGCATGCGGGCCTCGATGGCATCGGCCAACAGATCGAGTCGGTGAGTATCGAGTCCCGCCACCAGACTGGTGAGAGCAGACGACCCGATCTTCACGACGATACTGTGAGCCGACGCTATCGACTCTCTGGTGGACCCGAGCACAGTCCCGTTCCCTCTCTTCGGTTTTTCGTCCTGAAATCGCGTGTCAGGCGTCTTCGTCAAGCAGGCCGCGGCGGACGCGACGAGCATGCTTGCGCTCGTCTGCGCCGATGCGCTCCACCTGATCGAGACGCGGATCGGTTCCACGGCCCGTGCGGGTCAGGTCGATACCGGCCGGCGTCATCGGCTCCCACTCGAAGCTCACGTCACCGATGGTGACGGAAGCCCCTGGCTGAGCGCCCTTCTTGACCAATGCGTCCTCGACACCCAATCGAGCAAGACGGTCGGCGAGGTAACCCACCGCTTCGTCGTTGTCGAAGGCGGTCTGACGAATCCACCGCTCCGGGCGAGTGCCGCGGACGACAAACCCGCCGGGAATATCGGGATCCTTCTCGATGGTGAAACTGGAATCCTTGACCTTGACCGGGCGAATGACCTGACGCTTCGGTTCGGGCTTCGGATGAGCTTCGCGGTAGTCACGGACCATCTTCGCCAGCGCGAAAGTCAACGGTCGCAGGCCTTCTCGGCTCACTGCCGAGATGGTGAAGACCGGCCATCCGCGCGCTTCGATCTCAGGCGTGACCATTTCGGCCAACTCGGCCGCCTCGGGAACGTCAGTCTTGTTGAGGATCACGACACGCGGACGCTTGTCGAGGTCACCGAGTCCCGAGTCGCCGGAGAGCGCGGGCGTGTATGCAGCCAGCTCTGCTTCCAACGCGTCGATGTCGGAAATCGGGTCGCGTCCCGGATCGAGAGTGGCGCAGTCGATCACGTGCGCCAACACGGCACAGCGTTCGATATGGCGCAGGAAATCCAGGCCCAAACCGCGTCCTTCGCTGGCACCGGGGATCAGCCCGGGCACGTCGGCGACGGTGAAGGTGGTGTCACCGCTCGAGACGACGCCGAGATTGGGGACCAGAGTTGTGAAGGGGTAGTCGGCGATCTTCGGCTTGGCCGCCGAGAGAACGGACACCAGTGAAGACTTACCGGCAGAGGGGAATCCGAGCAGACCGACGTCGGCTACCGACTTGAGTTCGAGAACCAGGTCACGCTCGACACCGTCCTCACCGAGGAGTGCGAAACCGGGAGCTTTGCGGGCCTTCGACGCCAGCGCTGCGTTACCGAGTCCGCCGCGGCCGCCCTGAGCGGCGTCGTAGCGCGAACCGACTCCCACGAGGTCGGCCAGCACGTTGCCGTCGGCATCGAGAACGACAGTGCCATCGGGGACCTTGAGGATGAGGTCTTCACCGTTTGCACCCTCGCGGTTGCTGCCGGCGCCCTGCTTGCCGTTGGTCGCCTTCGCGTTGGGATGGAAGTGAAAGTCGAGGAGGGTGTGGATGTTCTCGTCGACTACGAGGATGACGTCGCCACCGCGACCTCCGTTGGCACCGTCCGGACCGCCGAGCGGTTTGAACTTCTCGCGGTGTACGGAGGCGCAACCATTGCCGCCTTTTCCAGCGCTGACGTGCAGCACAACACGGTCAATGAATCGGGACATGACTGCCGGATCCTTCCTCAGTCAATTGCGGGTCTCACGCGATGAGCTGAACTTCTGGTGAGCAGGGTTGCTCGGGGTAAACAGGTACTGCTTAAACAAACGATAGGGGCGGACCGGGTTATTTCAACCCTGGTCCGCCCCTATCGGGAGCTTGGAACGCGTCACTCTCTTACCGAAAGTAGAACCGGCTTACCGAAGTAGAACCGATGACGCACAACTAGCGAGAAAGACTAGACCTCAGCCGCAACGACGGCCGGAACGATGTTCACGGTCTTGCGTCCACGCTTCTGGCCGAACTCGACTGCACCGGCAGCGAGAGCGAACAGGGTGTCGTCGCCGCCACGGCCGACGTTGACGCCGGGGTGGAAGTGCGTGCCGCGCTGGCGAACCAGGATTTCGCCTGCGCTGACCGACTGGCCGCCGAAGCGCTTCACGCCGAGGCGCTGGGCGTTTGAATCGCGACCGTTACGGGAGCTGGATGCACCCTTCTTATGTGCCATGCTATTGACCCTCCTCGGGTGAAATTAGCTAGAAAGAACTGGTTACTTGATGCCCGTGACCTTGAGCACCGTGATCGGCTGCCTGTGGCCCTGACGCTTGTGGTAACCGGTCTTGTTCTTGAACTTGTGGATGCGAATCTTCGGGCCCTTGGTGTGCTCGACGATCTCACTGGTGACTGCGACCTTGGCCAGCTTGGCCGCGTCGGTGGTCAGGTCAGATCCGTCGACCACGAGAACGGGAGCAAGCGAGACAGCAGTGCCGGGCTCACCCTCGATCTTCTCGACCTTGACGAGGTCACCAACAGCGACCTTGTACTGCTTTCCGCCGGTCTTGACGATCGCGTACGTTGCCATCGGAGGGCTACCCCTTGCTTCTTCGAACTTGCTCGCGCTGCTGCCTGAGGCTTCAAATGCATCGCGACTGGTCTGGTTTATGTCACCTCGGCTCGGTACTGACGTACCGGGACATTCACGCGCACTCTAGGCACACAGAATCTCTACCGCCGGGTGGCGACCCTCCAAGGTTACGGGAAAGCAACCGTCAGGGTCAAACCGCCCCGCCGAGGGGTGGTGCTTACTACTCTGTACTGCTTCTACCAGCTGAAACTTCGGATAACGGTTGGATGTCCTCGCTCATCGCCAGGACATCCAACCGACCGAAAGACGGTAGTTCTACTCTCCGTCGACCGGCGGACCCGCGGGACGTGCTGCTGCACGCCTGCGACGGGGCCGCTTGACGACGACAACTTCTTCCTCGGCCGGAGCTTCGGTGGCCGGAGCTTCGGTGGCCGGAGCTTCGGTGGCCGGAGCCGGAACAATTTCCGCGACCGCTTCCGCCACGGGGTCCGGAGTCGGAATCACGAAGACCGTGCCCACCTCGGGAGCTGCTTCGGCAACCGGTGCCGACGCTGCCCGCGACGCCCGGCGACTACGCCGACGACCTCGCGGAGCTTCTTCCCGCTCGTCGCCCCCTGCGGGAGCTTCTTCCGCAGCAGAGTCCACAACAGGAGCGTCAGGGCGCTCAGTAGCAGCAGGAGTATCAATCGGCCGATCCTGTTGCCGATCGGCACTTTTGGATGCATCATCCCCCGAAGACGTACCGGCGGAATCAAACTCGATCGAGTCGGCCGCGACGGTCTCGTCGTCGTCGTGGTGATGCGAGGCCATCGCCAATGCCACCGGATGAGCCCGCTTGACCGTCGCGTCGACGGCCGGAACCTCCGGCGCCGGAGCTTCCTGTCCGTTGGACTCGGTCGAAGCCGACTTGTCTCCGCGGCCACGCTTGTTCTTGCGCGAGGTACCGGATTCACTGCGCTGCGAGCCCGAACGTGATCCGCCGTCGTCCGAGGACTTCACCTCGACGGGCTCGGAGTGGACGATGATGCCGCGGCCGTGGCAGTGCTCACAGGTAGTCGAGAAGGCCTCGACCAATCCGGTGCCCAACTTCTTGCGCGTCATCTGCACGAGTCCGAGGGAGGTGACCTCCGACACCTGATGGCGCGTGCGATCGCGACCCAGGCACTCGGTGAGCCGACGCAGGACCAGGTCCCGGTTCGATTCGAGGACCATGTCGATGAAGTCGACGACGATCATTCCGCCGATGTCGCGCAGGCGCATCTGGCGAACGATCTCCTCGGCAGCTTCGAGGTTGTTACGGGTGACGGTCTCTTCGAGGTTTCCGCCGGCTCCGGTGAACTTGCCGGTGTTGACGTCGACGACGGTCATGGCCTCGGTGCGGTCGATCACCAGGGTGCCGCCGGACGGCAGCCACACCTTGCGATCGAGTGCCTTTGCCAACTGCTCGTCGATACGACGGGCCTGGAAGACGTCGATGTTGCTCGTCGGCGTGTACTTCTCGAGCCTCGGCAGCAGATCAGGCGCGACGGAGTTGATGTAGTTCTCCACCGTCGTATGCGCCTTCTCGCCCTCGATGACGAGCTTGGTGAAGTCCTCGTTGAACAAGTCGCGAATGACCTTGACCAGCATGTCCGGCTCTTCGTACAGGGCCTGCGGGTTCCCGGACTTGCCGGTGTCCGCAGCCGCTGCCTGCTCCTCGATACCGGCCCACTGCGCCTGCAGACGAGTGACATCGCGCGCCAACTCTTCTTCGCTGACTCCCTCGGACGCCGTGCGGATGATCACGCCGGCGTCGGCCGGAACGATATCGCGCAGGATCTCCTTGAGACGCTTGCGCTCGGTGTCGGGCAGCTTGCGGCTGATGCCGGTGGACGTACCGCCGGGAACGTAGACGAGGAAGCGTCCGGCCAGCGAGATCTGCGTGGTCAGGCGGGCACCCTTGTGTCCAACCGGATCCTTGCTGACCTGAACGAGCACCTGATCGCCCGGCTTGAGAGCCTGCTCGATCTTGCGCGAGTTGCCACCGAGACCGGCTGCCTCCCAGTTGACCTCACCGGCGTAGAGCACGCCGTTGCGGCCACGCCCGATGTCGATGAACGCAGCTTCCATGCTGGGGAGCACGTTCTGGACGCGTCCGAGGTACACGTTGCCGACCATCGACGCGGAAGCCGAGTTCGTGACGAAGTGCTCGACCAGCACTCCGTCTTCGAGGACTGCTACCTGTGTAGTCGCGTGCGGCTGACCGCTGTCTGCTCGATCGCGCACAACCATGACGCGGTCGACGGCTTCACGACGGGCAAGGAATTCCGACTCGGTGAGAATCGGCGGGCGACGACGGCCGGCGTCACGACCGTCGCGGCGACGCTGACGCTTCGCTTCGAGACGCGTCGAACCACTGATGCCCTGGACCTCGTCCTTGACACGGGTCTTGTTGCGCGGTTCGCGCTCGTGAACGACAGTGTTCGGCGGATCGTCCTCGGACGTCGCAGTCGCGTCGGCGGCGCCATCGGTGCCGGTCTTACGACGGCGACGGCGACGACGGCGACGGCTCGATCCGTCAGCGTCGAGGTCGGAATCGTCGGCGTTCTCGGATTCCGCGTCCGCATCCGCGTCGGACTCGGTCTTGTTCCCGGATTCTCCGCCGGAAGCATCTTCGGTTTGCTTCCCGACTGCCTCGGGGGCAGTTTCCTGCTCCGCTTCGGTGGTCGTATCCGACTCTTCGTCCGAGCCCTGCTCGGAACCCTGTTCGCCACCCTGTTCTCCGCGGCCACGGCCACGTCCACGGCGTCCACGACGACGGCGACGCGGCTGATCGTCGTCCTCGTCCTCGGACTCGGCACTCTCGCCCTCGGTTTGCGGGGCGGTCACAGCCGGCTCTTCGACAGCTGGAACTGCAACCGGTGAGGCCTCGGGTGCGACTGTTTCGGCTTCCGCAGTTGTCTGCTTCTCTTCGACGGCTGCCGGTGCAGCGGGCTCGCGGCGGGCGCGACGACGACGCGGAGCCACCTCGGCTGCCTCGAGATCCGGCTGCAGGAACAGCGGGACCTGCGGCGCGGCGGGGGCCACCTCGGGCTGATGGGTCTGAGGCGCCTCGAAGGAGGTGAACAGATCGGACTGCTCGGCTTCCTTGCTCTGCAGCGCAGCAGCGGCGTCGAGTCCAGCGTTGATCTCGGCAACCGCCGGATCCACCGCTTCTTCTGCTGCCGGTTCCGGGACAACTACCTTCTTGCGTGAACGACGAGCCCTGACCGGCTTCTCGGCTGGAGATTCGGCAGCAGGCTGCTCGGCCGGAGTTTCGGCAGCAGGCGCTTCGACCACCGGGTCGATGAGAGTGTCGAGCTCGGCGACAACCGGCTCGATGGCCTCGCTCGCGGAAGTCAGCGAGGCATGAATCCGATGTGCGACGTCACGTTGAAGACTCGACTGCGCACTGCGCAATTCGGTCCCGAGCGCTGCAGCTTCGGCGAGGACCTGCTTGCTGGTGACACCGAGCAGCTTCGCCAGCGCGTGAACGCGCATCTTGTCGGGAAATTCCGGGGTGGTGCTGGAATCTGATTCGGTTGGGGATTGATCGGCCACGTAAGTCTCCTCAGCCCCCGGGCGCGTCCAACCCAGAAGTCGAGTTGTCACGCGGCCACGCGGGAGCGTGCTGTGTGTACTCGCACTCAGAAGTGAGTACGAGATTGTAAGGTCTCGCTCCGCATGGTCCGCAGTGCCCGTTATTCACTGCGAGCGCATGAAGTGCCTGGCTGGATGGCCGTTGTCCTGTGCGCGAGCGCCTGATCATCCAGCGTGCAGAGGTCCAGGGATTTCCTGTTGACCTGGAGCAGCGATGAAAGGGCATCGAACCTAGGTGTCATCCGGTTGAACGTGCGTAAAACAAATTGCGGTTCAACTGAAAGCAGTATCCCACACCGACGCGCCTGCAACTGCAAAGGGCGCACCGATGTGGGATACGTGCCGAGAATTCGCTGTGGAGATGTGGGCCGAGGGCCCGTGTCATGTGGGCCAGAGGCCCGGATCGAAGATTCAGATGGACGACAGCGCGGGGAACCACAGAGCGATTTCACGCTCTGCCGACTCCACGGAGTCACTGCCGTGAACGAGGTTCTGCTGCGCTTCGAGTCCGAAGTCGCCGCGGATCGTGCCCGGAAGAGCCTTGTCGACCGGGTCGGTTCCGCCGGCCAGCTGACGGAAAGCAGCGATGGCGCGGGGGCCTTCGAGCACTGCGGCCACCAGCGGACCGGAGGTGATGAACTCCAACAAGCTCGGGTAGAACGGGCGCTCGGCGTGCTCTGCGTAGTGGCTACCAGCCACCTCTTCGGAAGCTACGCGGAGATCGAGTGCAGCAATTGTCAGGCCTTTGCGTTCGATACGGCTGAGGATTTCTCCTACGTATCCACGGGCAACGGCGTCGGGCTTGATCAGTACGAGGGTGCGCTCAGTCACAGCGGACAGCCTAAATGGTCAGCCCCGCTGACCGGGAAGCAGGCCCTTGTCCATCCGGCGCTTGATGTCTCTCTGCAGGTAGACGAGGTATCCCCAGACGATCCCGAAGGTGATAGCTACACCGGCAATCGACGGGTGGACGAAGAAACCGAACAGAAGAATCACCTGAAGTGCGACGTTGAACCCCATCGCCCACGGCTTGCCCTGGACTCCGGCTCCCAGAATCATCAGTACCGCCAACCCGATGATGAATCCGGCCGAGACCGCGGTGAGGCCACCGCCGACGACCGCAACGACCGGCAATGCCAGCAGCACGACGATCGCCTCGAGGATCAGGGTTCCGGCCATCACTCCGCGGAAACTCTTCCACGGGTCCTTGGTCGGAGGCCCGAACTCACCGGCGGCGTCGCCGGACTCGGGATTGGATTCTGACGGGGTACTCACGCGGGGTCCTTTCCGAACAGCGTGCGGGCGGCGCCCGCGGTCACGACGGATCCCGTCACCACGACACCTGCCCCTGATACGGCTTCGCCGGGTTCGGCGACCTGCTCGGCGATTTCGATCGCGACTTCCAAGGCGTCGGCAAGCACCGGCGCGACGACGACGCGCTCGTCGCCGAACTTCGCGACGGCAATGTTCGCCAGTTCCTCGACGTCCATCGCGCGGGGTGATCCGTTGTGGGTGACAACGATCTCGTCGAAGACGGATTCGAATGCGGTCAAGATTGCGTCGACGTCCTTGTCCGCCATGACGCTGACCACTCCCACGAGCTTGCGGAAGT
Source organism: Rhodococcus sp. IEGM 1409 (assembly GCF_030056735.1). Classification (GTDB taxonomy): domain Bacteria; phylum Actinomycetota; class Actinomycetes; order Mycobacteriales; family Mycobacteriaceae; genus Rhodococcus_F. Next base: position 173,896 of record NZ_JASHKN010000003.1, on the reverse strand, counting down.
CGAACTCCTCGGCCAGTGCGGCCGCGAGGGCGCGGGCACCGTCAGGATTGTGGGCGGCGTCGAGAAATACGGTCGGTGCGCTCCGAACACGTTCGAGGCGACCCGGATTGACGATCGAGGCGAACCCGTTGCGGATTGCATCCTGGTCGAGTTGTCGATCCGGACCGGCACCGAAGAACGCTTCGACAGCAGCGAGCGCGAGGGCTGCGTTGCGCGCCTGATGCTCGCCGTGCAGCGGGAGGAAGATGTCGGTGTACACACCGCTCAGACCCTGAAGTTCGAGCTGCTGTCCGCCCACCGCGATCTGGCGAGCAAGCACCTTGAACTCCGAGCCTTCGCGAGCGACCGCGGCCTCGACCTCGACTGCTCGCCGCAGCAATACCTCCATGACTTCGGGAGTCTGCTCGGCGATGATCGCGACTGTGTCCACCGGAACCAGGTCCTCGCGGCCCTTCTTGATGATTCCGGCCTTCTCCTCCGCGATCCCGGCCAGGTCGGTGCCCAGGTACTCGGCGTGATCGAGACTGATCGGGGTGATCACCGCGACCTGTCCGTCGATCACGTTGGTGGCGTCCCAGCGTCCGCCGAGGCCGACCTCGACCACGGCGACGTCGACCGGTGCCTCCGCGAATGCCGCATAGGCCATCGCGGTGAGCACTTCGAACTTGCTCATCGCCGGTCCCCCGGCTTCCTCGGACTGTGCGTCGATCATCTGCACGTACGGCTCGATCTCGCGGAACGTGTCCACGTAGAGCCGCGGTGAAATCGGATGACCGTCGATGCTGATCCGCTCGGTCGCGATCTGCAGATGAGGGCTGGTGGTTCGGCCGGTACGACGATGCAGAGCGCTCATCAAAGAATCGATCATGCGCGTCACCGACGTCTTGCCGTTGGTCCCCGTCACGTGCACCGACGGATAGTTGTGCTGCGGCGAGCCCAGCACGTCCATCAGCGCCTCGATACGAGTCAGTGACGGCTCGATCTTGGTCTCGGGCCAACGCTTGTCGAGTTCGGCCTCGACCAGCGCCAGTTCGGCGATGTCGACCGGAGTCGGAACCGAACTCTGAGCGTCGAACTGGGACGGCTCGTACGAACTCACTTGTCGGCCAACTCCTTCAGACGTCCGGTGATGCGCTCGATCTCTTCGACGGCGATCTGGCGACGGTTCTTGATCTTGTCGACGACGGCGTCGGGTGCCTTCGCCAGGAAAGCCTCGTTCGCAAGCTTGTTGTCAGCGGTGACGAGTTCCTTCTGCGCTGCCGCGAGGTCCTTTTCGAGCCGCTTCTTCTCGGCACCGAGGTCGATGGTGCCCGAGGTGTCGATGTCGACCGTGACGGTGCCCTGGCTCAGACGCACCTCGACGGAGATCGACGCGGTGAATCCTTCTTCGGGTTCGGTCAGCTTGGCCAGCGCTGCCACGTAGGCGAACTGGCCGTCCATGCCGGCCTCCGAGAGCCCGGACGCACGCGCCGGAACCTTCTGGGAAGGCTTGAGACCCTGATCGTTTCGGAAACGTCGCACCTCGGTGATCAGTTTCTGGGTGTCTTCGATCCGGGTGGCGGCCGCAGTGTCGATTGCGACGCCGGACAGCGTCGGCCAGTCGGCGACGACGACGGATTCACCCCCGGTGAGCGCCTTCCACAGGGTTTCGGTCACGAAGGGAATGACCGGATGCAGGAGGCGGAGCAGTGCATCGAGAACGTTGCCGAGCACTGCGCGGGTGTTCGCGGCGACGGCCTCGTCGCCGGCGAACTGCACCTTGGCGAGTTCGAGGTACCAGTCACAGACCTCGTCCCACGCGAAGTGGAACAGGCCTTCGCATGCCTTGCTGAACTCGTAACGATCGAAAGCGGCATCCGCCTCGGCCTGGACCGTGTCGAGACGGTCGAGGATCCAGCGGTCGGCGTCGGTCAGTTCGCTTCGAGCGGGCAGCGGCGCCGGAGCGGCGCCGTTCATCAGCGCGAACTTGGTCGCGTTGAACAACTTGGTCGCGAAGTTGCGTGAGGACTGCGCCGAATCCTCACCGACGGACAGGTCGCTACCCGGGTTGGCCCCGCGTGCGAGTGTGAATCGCAGGGCGTCGGCGCCGAAACGATCCACCCAGTCGAGTGGGTCGATACCGTTACCGCGAGACTTCGACATCTTCTTGCCGTACTGGTCGCGAACAAGTCCGTGCAGGAACACGTCCTTGAACGGCATCTGCGCGCCGGACTTACCCGGACCGGCGGTGATCGGCTCGTCCTCGGACACATAGGTGCCGAACATCATCATGCGGGCGACCCAGAAGAACAGGATGTCGTAGCCGGTGACGAGAACGCTGGTGGGATAGAACTTTTCGAGTTCGGGCGTCTTGTCGGGCCAACCCATCGTCGAGAAGGGCCACAGTCCGGAGGAGAACCAGGTGTCGAGGACGTCGGGATCCTGAACCCAGCCTTCCGGTGCCGTTTCGTCGGGGCCGAAGCACGCAACTTCGCCCTCGGGGCCGTACCAGACCGGGATGCGGTGCCCCCACCAGAGCTGGCGGGAAATGCACCAGTCGTGCATGTTGTCGACCCAGTCGAACCAGCGCGGTTCCTGGCTTGCCGGGTGAATGACGGTGTCGCCGTTGCGAACCGCATCGCCGGCAGCCTTGGCCAAGGTTTCGACCTTGACCCACCACTGCAGCGACAGGCGCGGCTCGATAGCTTCACCACTGCGCTCGGAGTGTCCGACGCTGTGCAGGTACGGGCGCTTCTCGGCTACGACGCGCCCCTGCTCGGCGAGGGCTTCGCGAACCTTGACGCGAGCCTCGAAGCGGTCCATACCGTCGAATTCGGTTCCCGTGTCGGCAATCTTGCCGGTCTTGTCCATGATGGTGGGCATCGGCAGGTTGTGCCGCAGGCCCATCTCGAAGTCGTTGGGATCGTGAGCCGGCGTGATCTTCACTGCGCCGGTTCCGAACTCGGGGTCGACGTAGTCGTCCGCGATGATCGGGATCTGACGCCCGGTGAACGGATGATCGAGAGTTGTGCCGATGAGGTGCTTGTAGCGCTCGTCTTCGGGATGGACAGCCACTGCGGTATCACCGAGCATCGTCTCGACGCGGGTGGTCGCGACGATGACGTGTGGCTCGTTGTCGTCGAGCGAGCCGTAGCGCAGGGAGACCAGTTCACCCTCGACGTCCTCGAACTTCACCTCGATGTCGGAGATCGCGGTCTGCAGCACCGGCGACCAGTTCACGAGGCGCTCGGCGCGGTAGATCAGGCCCTCGTCGAACATGCGCTTGAAGACGGTCTGAACGGCACGCGAGAGGCCCTCGTCCATCGTGAAACGATCGCGGCTCCAGTCGACGCCGTCACCGATGCGCCGCATCTGGCCACCGATGGTTCCGCCGGATTCGCGCTTCCAGTCCCAGACCTTGTCGATGAACAGCTCGCGGCCGAAATCTTCCTTGGTCTTGCCGTCGGCAGCGAGTTGCTTCTCGACGACGGACTGCGTGGCGATACCGGCGTGGTCCATGCCCGGCAGCCACAGAACCTCGTAGCCCTGCATCCGCTTGCGGCGGCTGAGCACGTCCATGAGTGTGTGATCGAGGGCATGACCCATGTGCAGGCTGCCGGTGACGTTCGGGGGCGGCAGCACGATGGAGTAGCCGGGCTTGTCGCTGGTCGCGTCGGCCTGGAAGTACCCGGCGTCTACCCAGCCTTGATACAGATCGGCCTCTACCGCGCTGGGGTCCCAGCTCTTGGGTAGGGCGTCGGCGGGGGTCTGGGGGTTCTCTGGAGCTGCACTGGTCACCACTTGATCCTAATGACTCCCCCGTCGTGAACGAATTCGCCCGTCAGGCGCCGCGGTGGCCACGAACGACGGTCACCACAGTCCGGGGGTCAGCCGAACAAACGAGATTCACCGATCTGCTCCGCTGACAGGATCACTCTGAAGGACGACCGACCAACGACCTGTGGGGCAAATATGTTGAACAACTAAAGTTCTCGCCGTCCCGGCGTTCGAACCGTGGCGGCTGCCGCGACGATCGGAGCGGCGGTTGCCCTGGCGCTTCCGGCGACTGCGTCCGCTGCACCCGGCATCGAAGGAAGCGTGCAGGGCAGCGTCGACAGTGGCAGCGCCACGATCAACGGGAGCGTGGGCGACCTGGGGAACGGCATCGCGAACGGCATCGCCAGCGGCAGCGTGGGCGACATCGTCAGCGACATCGTCGGCGGAATCGCCATCGGGAACGCGACAACATCATCGGCGGCCTGCCCGCAGGCTCGACGAGCGCTACGGACATCGTCAACGGCCTGGCCAGCGGCAATGTCAGGGATATTCTCAGTGGGCTGGCGAGCGGCAGTGGTGGCGGTGGATCGTTTGCGCCGACGCAGCGGTGTGACGCCTCGACGGTCTCCGGCGGCGCAGGAATCACCACCACCAAGCACGAGCTCGGCCGCGGCGGCCGGACGTCGTTCGTACTCGGGTACGAGACCGAGGGCATCCCGGACCTGATCGAGGTGTACTACGAAGGACGATTGATCCACAGCACCGGATACATCGGCGACGACATCAGAGAGGGAACCGGTTCGGCGGTCGTCAACGTGCCCGCCGGCGGGGCCTCGTCCGTACTGGTCCGCGTCACGGGCACCGACCATACCGAGTGGGCGTACACCGTTCGCTGCCCCGGCGCCTGATTCCAATCCGGATCCACGCGAACAAGATCGTGCCTCGTTCGGCCGAAACGACCGAACGAGGCACGCGCAGTTCAGCCCAGAATTTCCGGCAGCGCCACATCTTCACCGAGAACGTGCTCGGAAAGGAACGCGGTGACCACCTCGTACCAGATCTTTGTGTGCTGCGGCTTGAGCACCCAGTGATTCTCGTCGGGAAAGTACAGGAAGCGATGGTCCGTTTTCCCGTCGTCGTCGGCGGGCAGACCTGACTCTGCCAGCAGTTCGTACCAGAGCCGCAAGCCCTCACCGATCGGAACCCGATAGTCCTTGTCGCCGTGGATCACCAGCATCGGCGTCGTGATGTCTGCGACGTACAGATGCGGCGAGTTCTCGACGGCCATCTCGGGCGACATCTCGCGCTGCCAGTACCACGCAGCGTCCGTGGTCGGGCCGAATTGATCGAGTGCCCAGAGACTCGCATGGGTGACGATCGCGTCGAAACGGTTGGTATGGCCGGCGATCCAATTGGCCATGTAACCGCCGAACGAACCACCCATCGCGCCTGTTCGCTTGGGGTCTATCTCAGGCTGCGCGACGGCAGCATCGGTGATCGCCATCAGATCGGTAAAGGGCGCCTTGCCCCACTGACCCCACCCGCGCTGAACGAAGTCCTGCCCGTATCCGGTCGAGAGCGCAGGATCGGGCAGCAGCACGGCATAGCCCTTGGCGACGAGCAGCCACGGATTCCACCGCCAGGACCAGGTGTTCCACGATCCGAGGGGCCCGCCGTGGACCCAGAGAAGCAATGGCACCGGTGCATGCGGCGCGGCGCCGGTCGGCAGCGCCAACCAGCTACGCACTGTCGAACCGTCCTCGGCGCGCGCGGTGATCTCGGTCAGCGTTCCCGGCAGCTCCGGCAACGGGTCGGGCCCACGAAGTACGGTGATCTCACCTGATCGCAGATCCACCCGCACCACGTGCGGGGGCGCTTCGTACGAAGCCCGCAACGCGTAAATCGACTCGCCGTCCGGCGCCACTCGAACGTCGGTGTACGCCGCGTCGTCGGCTGTCAGGCGAACCGGTTGGCCCCACAGATCGATCGTGAAGATCGGACCGCGGCCGCCGTCGTCAGCGGTGACCACCAGCCCGGATCCGTCGGGCAGCCAAGCCAGGGAGGTAGGCCAACGATCCCAGCCGTCGGCGACGCCGGTCACGGCACCGGATCCGAAGTCGTAGAGCTGCAGAGTCATTCGCGGCGCGGACTCCGGCGTGGTGAGGGTCTCCCGAATGAACGCGAGCTTGGTTCCGTCCGGCGAGAGCACCGGGTTGTAGACGTCCGCGTCGGCCTCGTCGACAAGGGTGGTTCGGTCGCCGGTCACCGTGTCGATCCGAACCAACGTCGATCGGCGAGCGGCACTCGGATCGCCGACAGTCCACGTCGTCACGACGAAGAGACCGTCGTCGGAGATCGTGGTCGACGTCTCTCGCAGCGCCGCGCCTGCAGTTGGCGTGATGTCCCGCAATTCGACGGATTCCTTCGAATCCGTTTCAGCCACAACCAGATGCGGATGATCGGGGCCCAGGTCGTGGTCCCAGTGGCGCACCGGATAACCGGTGTGCAGCATCGCCGTGACCTTCTTGTCCTTGCGCGCCGATCGCACCTGATCGTCCTGGTCGAGGCTGATCGCCGAAGCCATGACCGAAGTCTGGGCCACGAACGTCGGCGCTGCCTTGGCTGCGAATACTGACGAGACGCCACCAGGACGTGAGATCAGCAGCTGAGCTTCTCCGCCCGCCGCAGGTAGGCGCCAGAGTGCGGGTTGCGGGTCACTCTCGCCGGGCACGGCTCGCGTGGCGGTGAAGAGCACGTCGCCGTCGAACGCGAAGGCGGCACCGGACTCACTGGTCGAACCCCAGGTCAACCGACGCGCAGGACGTCGACCTTCCGGGTCGATCTCCCACAACGAGGACACGTATTCGGCGCTCTTGTCCTCGAGAACGGCGCGCGCGCAGATGAGCAGCGAGCCGTCGGGTGACAACACCAGACCGGACAACCTGGCCAGAGCGATGTAGTCGTCGAGTTCGTCGAACGGTGTGCCTGCGTGGAGCTCGGGAATCTGGGTCACCACTAGTTGGTATCACGCGCCCCGGGTTGACGCATCATTGCGTAGATCGTCGGCCCGCCGCCTGGCATGACGATGTCGCGGGTCACTTCGAAACCGAAGCGGTTGTAGTACGGGATATTCGATTCCTTGCTGCTCTCGAGGTAGGCGTCGACATGTTCACGGTCACAACGCTCCAGCCGGGAGTTCAGTAGCGCTTTGCCGTATCCCCCACCTCGCGCTGCACTGCCGGTCCCGACGGTCGCGAGATACCAGTGCGGCGAATTCGGATGTGCTCCTTCGAGAACGGAGCTGACCTCGGCCGCATGTCGCAGCCCGCTGCCGAAGACGCGCACCATTGCGGGCAAGCTCATGAGCCCGGAGATCCACGACTGCTTCCATCGCCCCGGCGGATCCCACAGAGTTGCCCCGCCGATCACGCCGTTGTCATCGGTGGCCACCTCTACACCGCCACCGGCGAGGTGGTGGTAACGAGCTTCTGCGGCAAACAGTTTCGTCAGGCGATCAGCCCTGGTGGCCGCGTCCGGCAACATCCACGCCATCAAGGGATCGTCCTCGAACGCCTCGGCCAACACTGCCGACAGTGCTGGAACATCGGATCGGACAGCCGGCCGCACGTGTACACCCATGAGGCGAGAGTACCGCCGACTGTCCGAATCCCGGGTCCTTGAACTGAGCTGGTCCTTGAACCGAGCTGTCCGTGAACCGATCAGACGAGCAAGCCCGCAATCCGCGGCGGAATCTGTTCGAGCGCGTACGGCAGGCTCAGTACCGTGCTCCACGTCATGGCTTCGGCAGCAGCGTCTTCCAGGATGATCGCACGGCCGTCCTTCACGACGTCGAGTTCCTGGTAGATCGGGGTCTTGTCCAATTCCGCGCGAAGCTTGTCGCCGTAGCCACCACCGGCGTACCAGACGAGTACGTCGACGTCGGCAAGAGAGAGTTGCTCGGTGCTGATCTCGGCGAAGTTACCCGTGATCTGATCGGTGACAGGCGGATTCACGAATCCGAGTTCGGTGAAGAACCGCACCTTGGGGTCTTCCGGTCCGTAGACCCCGAACTGCCCCGGCCCCTTCAACGCGCCCACCAGAACAGTCTTGCCGGCAAACGCCGGATTGGCCGTCTTCACGTCGGCGAACTTCTCCTCGACGCCGGCGATCAGCTCGGTGGCCTTTCCCTGCTGCCCCAATGCCTCGCCGATGATGGTCGTCTGGTTCTGCCAGGGGATTCCGTAATCCGCGAACTCCTTCGGCTGTGCCACCGTCGGCGCGATGGCACTGAGTTTGTCGTACTGCGCCTGAGTGAGCCCGGAGTAGGTGCCCACAACGAGGTCGGGTGTCACGGAGGCGACCTTCTCCATCTGAATAGTGGTGCCCGCGGTTCCGATGATCTCCGGAGCCGACCCGTTCAGTAGAGGCTGCGCCCACGGCCACACACCCGAGGGGTAGTCGCCGTACCAGTCGAAGGTTCCGACCAAGGTCCCGCCGAGCGCGAGAATCGCATCCTGATCGTTGTACCCGACACTGACGATCCGCTGCGGATCCTTGGGCAGTTCGGTGGTACCGAACTTGTGGGTGATCGATCCCGCAGTGTCACCGCTTGCGGGTGTGTCCTCGTCGTTCGAACTGGAGCAGGCTGCGGCGAATGCCAGCAACGCTCCCGACGTGCCGATCAGAAATCCGCGCCGGGTCAGCCGACCTGCGTCCGTTCGATCCATGCTCTTACCCCTTAAGTCCGCTGGTTCAGTAGGTAAGGCTAGCCGATGAATGTCGCTTTCCGGCGAGTTCGACCGGCCCGTTCGATGGCAGTACCGGCTCGTTCGGGCCACTATGGAGACATGACGCGCCAGGGCCCCTCGAAAGACATCGACGAATCGGATCTCGAAGTCACGCATCCCAAGGACTACGCCGCCGGAGTACCGGCCGTCCTGGTGTCGCTGCAACGCGGAATCGAGCAGATGGGAGCATTGCGGACCGCCCGAACGCTCACCAGACTCAACCAGCGCCACGGCTTCGACTGCCCGGGGTGCGCATGGCCGGAGACTCCCGGCCATCGCAAGCCCGCCGAGTTCTGCGAGAACGGCGCGAAGGCTGTTGCCGAGGAAGCAACGCTTCGCACCGTCACACCCGAGTTCTTCGCGGAGCACTCGATCGCCGACCTCGAAGGCAAGACCGATTACTGGCTCGGGCAGCAGGGCCGACTGACACACCCAATGGTTCTGACGCCGGGCGCAACCCACTATCAGCCGATCGACTGGGACGGCGCGTACGCACTGATCGCCGAACATCTGAACAGCCTCGCGTCGCCGGACGAAGCGGTGTTCTACACCTCCGGTCGCACTTCCAACGAAGCCGCTTTTCTCTACCAGTTGATGATTCGGAGCTACGGCACGAACAACATGCCCGACTGTTCGAACATGTGTCACGAGTCGTCCGGGAGCGCACTGACCGAATCCATCGGCATCGGCAAAGGCTCCGTGACCGTCCCCGATCTCGAGAACGCCGATCTCATCCTCATCGCCGGGCAGAATCCCGGCACCAACCATCCTCGAATGCTCTCGACGCTGGAGAAGGCAAAGGGCAACGGCGCCAAGATCATTGCCATCAATCCTCTGCCCGAAGCGGGATTGCGACGGTTCAAGGATCCACAAAAGGTGTCCGGCGTGATCGGGCACGGAGTCGAGATCGCAGACGAGTTCCTGCAGATCCGGCTGGGCGGAGACATGGCACTGTTCCAGGGCCTGGGGAAGCTGCTGCTCGAACAGGAAGATCGCGCTCCCGGCACCGTCGTCGATCGCGCATTCGTCGACCGGTACTGCGCCGGTTGGGACGAGTACGAGAAGCACATCCGCGCAGTCGATCTCGACACGGTGATCGAAGCGACGGGCCTGTCGATGGCGCAGCTCGAGGAAACAGCCACCGCCCTGGTCCGATCCGAACGAACCGTCACCTGCTGGGCCATGGGCATCACTCAGCACACACACGGAGTCGCCACCATCGAGGAAGCGGTCAACCTGTTGCTCATGCGCGGGATGATGGGCAAACCAGGTGCCGGCGTCTGCCCGGTGCGAGGACACTCCAACGTCCAGGGTGACCGCACGATGGGCATCTGGGAGAAGATGCCCGAAGAGTTCCTGGCCGCTCTGGACACCGAGTTCGCGATCTCGAGCCCTCGCAAGCACGGTTGGGACACCGTCGACGCGATCCGCGCCATGAACGCAGGCAAGGCAAGCTTCTTCATGGCGATGGGCGGTAACTTCATCCAGGCAAGCCCGGACACCGCGGCCACCGAAACGGCGTTGCGCCAGTGCGAACTCACCGTGCAGGTTTCCACCAAACTGAATCGCAGTCACGTGGTCCACGGGCAGACCGCGATCATCCTCCCCACCCTCGGACGCACCGACCTCGACGTCCAAGCCGGCGGAAAGCAGCTTGTCTCCGTGGAGGATTCGATGTCCATGGTGCACCTGTCCCGCGGACGCCTCACACCGGTCAGCCCCTACCTGCGCAGTGAAGTCGCCATCATCTGCCAACTCGCCCGCGAACTACTCGGCAGCGATCACTCCGTCCGTTGGTCGGCCTTCGAGGGCAACTACGACCTGATTCGCGATTCCATCTCACGGGTGGTGCCGGGCTGCGAAAACTACAACACCCGGGTCCGTCAGCCCGACGGATTCCAGCTCCCCCACCCCCCACGTGACTCGCGCGAATTCCGCACGCACACAGGCAAAGCCAACTTCGGCGTAAACGACCTGCACTGGATACCCACTCCCAGTGGCCGTCTGATTCTGCAGACCATGCGAAGCCACGACCAGTACAACACCACGATCTACGGCCTCGACGACCGATACCGCGGCATCAAGGGTGGACGCAAAGTCATTCTCGTCAATACCGAAGACATCACCGCACTCGGATTCCGCGACGGCGATCTCGTCGACATCGTGTCCGAGTGGACGACACCAGACGGCACGCTCGAAGAGCGTCGGGTCACGGAATTCCGCATCGTCTCCTACGACACCCCACGCGGCAATGCGGCGGCTTACTACCCCGAGACAAATCCGCTCGTTCCCCTCGAACACGTTGCAGCCAAGTCGAACACGCCGGTATCGAAGGCAGTCACCGTTCGACTCGAAGCATCAGGCGCCTGAGATGGGACGAGTCACCGCACGAACACCGGTCGTTCGAATCTCGGGTGATCGGGTCGTCACGCGCCCCGACACGCTGGCCGTCGAGGAACCACTCGAAATGAGGGTCGGCGGCCAGGTGCTGGCGGTGACGATGCGAACACCCGGCAACGACGTCGACCTCGTACACGGTTTCCTTCTCAGCGAAGGTGTCATCGCCACCCGCGACGACGTGAGCGTCGTCCGCTACTGCGACGGCGTCGACGACACCGGCGCGAACACGTACAACGTCCTCGACATCGCTCTCGCTCCCGGAGTGCCGTTGCCCGATCACACCACCGACCGCAACACCGTCGTCAGTTCCGCGTGCGGAGTGTGCGGCAAGACCTCACTCGACGCCGTCCGGACCACGACGCGCCATCCGCTGGTCGGTGACACCACTTCCGTCACCTCCACCCTCCTGTCGACCATGCCGGTCACGCTGCGGGAGAGCCAACGGATCTTCGAGCGCACCGGTGGCCTGCACGCAGCCGGACTGTTCACCGCCACCGGCGAACTCCTGGCACTGCGCGAGGACGTCGGCCGTCACAACGCCGTCGACAAGGTGATCGGGTGGGCAATCACCGACGGCCGAGTACCGCTCTACGACACGATCTTGATCGTCAGCGGGCGGGCGTCGTTCGAACTCGTCCAGAAGGCCGTCATGGCCGGCATTCCGATCCTCGGTGCTGTCTCCGCGCCGTCGTCACTGGCCGTGGAACTAGCGCAGGAGTCTGGGCTGACTCTCGCCGGTTTCATCCGCGGCGATTCGATGAACGTCTACTCGCACCCGCACCGAGTCGAGGTCACGTCGAACTCGCGCGCAGTTGAGCCGACAGTCGCACAGCGGAGTTGACTTCCCCGTAGCCCTCGTACCCACCCACTCGCTGCACGACCTCGAAGAACAGGTCTCCCCCGACGGTCGGGGTGAACAGGTGGAAGAACTCGCCTTGAGCGTCCGCGTCGTAAAGGATTCCGGCGCTACGCATACGGTCGAGCAGTTCGGCATTCAGTCCGAAACGCGCGTCGAGATCGTCGTAGTAGTTCGGTGAAATGGGTAGCGGCACAAAGCCCCAGTCCTGCATCGACGCGGCAACACCGAAGATGTTCTCACACGCAAAGGCAACATGACTGACGCCGCCGCGGCGAACCGTCGGCAGCCCGCTTCGACTGCCCTCCACCATGTTCAGCGAGATGCGCAGGGCCTGTCCGTCACCGTCTTGAACGAGCGTGAGCGCCTGGCTCCGCATGAGGCCGACGGAATCGGTGACGTCCTGCCCCTCGTGCGGTTGCATCTCGAACACCGACCGCAGGAGCAGCATGATGCCGTCCCAGCTCTCGGCCGGAACTGCAAGCGCCACATGGTCGATCCCGGTGAACACTGCACCCTGTTCACGATTGCGCTCGGCGGGTAGCGGATAGATCTCGAAAGCCGATTCCCACGCCGCAGCACTGCCAGGGCCACGAAGGTCGATCGATGTCGCATCGGTGACCTTCAGGCGTACGACGTCCGGTACCTCGGAGTTCTCGTCGCTCGATCCCGGCAACTGCACTCGGGTCGCCGGCACTTCGAGAGCCAGCGCTCGCTCACCCCACACTTCGGGTTCGGTTGCCCGGATGCCGATCTGAGTGAGAACCGGTAGGTCCGCAGGCAGCCCGGGCGCCGTCCACACCGTGCCCGCAGTCGCGTCCACGGCAACGGTGAGCGATCCATGCCGCCACAGCTGCAAATCGTGGTCGTGGTGCCGTCCGAGAAGATGAAAACCGACGCGGGAGAGCATCGTGTGCACCTGGTCCTGCTTAGCCGGTCCCGCCGCGATTCGCAGAGACACGATTCCTTCGAGCGGCGTGCGCTCCGGGGCGGTGAACAGCGTGGGTCCACCGGCGGCTGGGTTCGCGGCAGCGACCTGTTCTTCGAGGTGGAGCAGCGACCGATGAGCGTCGATTGCCGTTCGCTGGGTGTCGGCGCGACGGAATACGTCGTTGAAGATCTCGAGCGACCACGGTCCGTCGTAACCCGTGGCGTAGACGTGCTGAGCGAAAGCGTTCAGATCGAAACTGCCCTGTCCCGGGAAGTTTCGGTGGTGCCGGCTCCACTGCAGGATGTCCATCGCCAAGAACGGCGCGTCCGCCAACTGGAGGAAGAAAATCTTCTCGCCGGGAATCTCGCGAATTCCGGCGGGATCGTCACCGCGCGAGAGGATGTGGAAGCTGTCCAGACAGGTTCCGAGTGAAGGATGGTCGACCCCTTCGACGATCTTCCATGCGTGGCCGTAGGTGTTGACGTGGGCACCCCACGCGAGTGCCTCATACGCAACTCTCTTGCCGTGCTCGGACGCCAATTCGGCGAGAGCTCCGAACTGCTCCGTCAACTGACCGTCGTCGTGACTCGCGGTCGGTAGAGGCGAGGAGCACACCAGGAGCGTCTCGCATCCCAGCTGATCCATCAGTTCGAATTTGCGTTGCACTCGAACAAGATTTCGAGCAAGTTGACTTTCGCCCACCGTGTCGAAGTCACGGAACGGCTGATACAGATCGAGGGTCAGACCCAGATCCGCAGCCCTCGTTCGCAATTCCTTCGGGGACCACGGCGAAGCAACAAAATCCGGCTCGAACACTTCGAAGCCGTCGAAGCCGGCGGCCGCGATGGCGTCGAGCTTCTCCTCGAGAGTGCCGCTCAGCGATACCGTCGCGATCGACGTCCGAACCGGGGCACTCACAGCACTGCCGCAGTCTGTTCGCCGTGCACCAGTTCGGTCATGTGAGCGAGCATCCGCTTACTGTCGGGCTCGATGCCCGTGAAGATCCGGAATGCGTCGACGGCCTGGAAGACAGTCATTCCGCCTCCGCTGAGCGTCGGCGCTCCGATCAACCTGGCCTGACGCAACAGTTCCGTTTCGAGCGGGCGGTAGACGATTTCCGCCACCCACAGATCAGGGCGGAGCAGATCCGGGGAGAAGGCCATTCCGGGATGGGCCGCCATTCCCATCGGTGTTGCGTGGATCAATCCGTTTGCGTTGCCGAGCGCTTCGGCGAGGTCGCTCGTGTGCCGCGCCTCGACTACCTGCGCCGGGAACTGCCGTGAGAAGGCATGCGCGAGTTCTTCCGCGCGAGCCAGGCTCGAATCGACCAACGTCAGCGTCCCGACGCCGCGGGTGAGCGCGGCATAGGCAACCGCCGCACCTGCTCCGCCCGCACCGAGCTGCACGACGCGATCGAGCTGTGCAGCGGGTAGCCCCTCGTCGAAATTCCGGCCGAAGCCCGACCAATCGGTGTTGTGTCCGATCGCCTTGCCGGAGTCGAAGAGGATCGTGTTCACTGCGCCGAGCTTCTCTGCGTCCGGCGAGAGCTCGTCGAGGTGCTCGATCACCAACTGCTTGCACGGGTGAGTGATGTTGAGGCCGCGGAACCCGAAACGTCGTGCATAAGTGAGAAGTTCACCGATGTCCGACGGCGCCATCCCCATCGCGTCGAGATCGAGGATGCGGTAAACGTACGGCAGGCCCTGTCTGCGCCCTTCTTCCTCGTGCATGATCGGAGTCAAGGAGGCTCCGATGCCGGTGCCGATCAGACCGCAGAGGATCGAATCACTCATCAGTTCTTCCCTTCTCGGATGCAGACGAATTCGACTGCGGCGCTGTAACCGTCGATTCCCAACCCGCAGATGACCGCGTCGGCGATCCCGGACACGTAGGAGTGGTGACGGAATTCTTCGCGGCCGTGGATGTTGCTGATGTGCACCTCCACCACGGGGACGTCGAGTGTGACCAGAGCGTCGCGCAACGCAACGGAGGTATGCGAATACCCACCGGGATTGATGACGATGCCAGCGACTCTTCCCCTGGCCTCGTGGATCCAATCGATCAGTTGACCCTCGTGGTTCGACTGCTTTGCTTCGACCACCGCTCCGAACTTCTCGGCCGCAACTTCGCAGCGGGAAACGACGTCGTCCAAGGTGTCCGTCCCGTAGAACTCCGGTTGGCGCTGGCCCAACAAATTCAAGTTGGGCCCGTTGAGAACCAGAACCGGTGGAGATGGAGTCATCAGGGCACCTCGGTGTCGACGTTCGAGATTAATGTACGAACTAGTGAGTTAGTTCAGTGGACCTTACTCCCCCGACGCGAACTCGACAAGCAAAGTCGACAAACTGCTGACAGATAGAGTGAGCACATGGTTTCCGAGCAGTCAGTGAACTCCGTGGCGTCGAAGCCGGAGAAGCGACGCCGAAACAGTGATCTGACCAGGGTGAACATCATCGCCGTCGCCACCGAGGAGTTTGCCGACAAGGGCTTCGCCGGCGCTCGGGTGGACGAGATCGCAACCAAGACGCACACCACCAAGCGGATGATCTACTACTACTTCACCGACAAGGAAGGACTGTACAAATCTGTCCTCGAGCACGCGTACAGCGTGATTCGTGCGCAGGAACGTGAACTCGACCTCGAGGGATTGAACCCCACCTCAGCAGTCCGCGCGTTGGCCGAACTCACCTTCGACCACCACGAACAGCACCCGAACTTCATTCGGCTGGTGGCCAACGAGAACATGCTCCGCGGTGAGTACATCGAGAAGTCCGAGCAACTCAGCGGCCTCGGGGCACCCGCCGCCGACCTGGTCTCGCAGATCCTCCACGACGGGCAGCAGGCGGGGGTATTCCGCTCCGACGTCGATGCTCTCGATATTCACATGTTGATCAGCAGTTACTGCGTCTTCCGCATCGCCAACCGCCACACGTTCAAAGCGCTCTTCGACCGTGATCTGACCGACTCGACCCATCGCGAACATCTACGAACGATGCTCGGCGACATGGTCGTTGCGTTCCTGACCTCACCGACGCCGTCCTGACCCACCCCGAAGTCCGAAAAATCCCCCTACGGTGGTGAGTGGAACTCACAGCAGCCACCGGGAGGAATGACGTGACCGAGAATTACCTAGACGGGCTTTCACTCGAGGAGAAGGCGTCGTTGACGTCCGGCTCGGATTTCTGGCACAGCCAGTCTGTCGCCGGAATCGAGTCGATACTGCTGACCGACGGTCCGCACGGAGTCCGGAAACAACCCGAGGGCGGCGACGCGCTCGGACTCGGCCACAGCATTCCCGCGACGTGTTTCCCACCGGCAGTCGGGTTGGGCTCGTCGTGGAACCTCGACCTCATCCGCCAGGTCGGTGAGGCCCTGGGCGACGAGGCCAAAGCCGAACAGGTCTCGGTTCTCCTCGGTCCCGGTATCAATATCAAACGATCCCCCTTGTGCGGCCGGAACTTCGAATACGTCTCCGAGGACCCATTCCTCTCCGGCCGCGTCGCGGCGGCGCTGATCACCGGCATCCAGTCTCGCGGCGTCGGAACCTCGCTCAAGCATTTCGCTGCCAACAACCAAGAGCACGACCGGATGAGAGTCAGCGCCGACGTCGACGAGCGGACGCTGCGCGAGATCTATCTGGCCGGATTCGAGTACGCCGTCAAGACTGCGGCCCCGACGACGGTCATGTGCTCGTACAACAAGATCAACGGTGTGTACTCGAGCCAGAACCATTGGCTGCTCACCGAGGTACTCCGCGAGCAGTGGGGCTTCGACGGCCTCGTCGTCTCGGACTGGGGAGCAGTCAACGACCGCGTGGCGGCACTCGCCGCTGGCCTCGACCTGGAAATGCCGCCGACCGGAACCGATACCCAGATCGTCGACGCCGTGCGCGGCGGCGACCTTGACGAATCCGTGCTCACCACTGCAGCCGAGCGACTGTCGACGCTGGTGAAACGCACCGCCGCTGCGCGCACCGAAGGCCACACGTACGACGTCGCGCGTCACCACGAGTTGGCTCGGACTGCGGCAGCGGAGTCCGCTGTTCTCCTTGCGAACGACGGCGAATTACTGCCACTGACGCCCGGCGGGCAAACCGTCGCGGTGATCGGCGAATTCGCGTGCAGCCCGCGGTATCAGGGGGCAGGAAGTTCACAGGTCGTTCCGACCCTGCTCGACAATGCCTTGGACGCGATCCTCGACCTCGAAGGCGCCGACCGCGTCACCTTCGCACCGGGCTTCACATTCGACGGCACTCCAGACAGCGACATGGTCGACGAGGCTGTCGACGCTGCGCGCCGCGCTGACGTCGCCGTGCTCTTCCTCGGACTACCGTCCGCCACCGAATCCGAAGGGTTCGACCGAACCGACATCGAGTTGCCCGCCGACCAGATTGCCCTGCTGGAAGCGGTACACGGCGCGAACCCCAACACCGTCGTCGTGCTCTCCAACGGAGCCGTGATTTCGATCGAGCCCTGGAAGAATCATGCAGCCGCAATCCTCGAGGGTTGGCTACTCGGCCAGGCCGGCGGCTCTGCGATTGCAGATCTCTTATTCGGCATCACGAATCCGTCCGGGCGTCTCACGGAGACCATTCCGCTTCGCCTCCAAGACAATCCGTCGTATCTGCATTTCCCGGGATCACAGCAGCACGTGCGCTACGGCGAAGGACTGTACGTCGGGTACCGCTACTACGACTCCGCTCTGCGTGAGGTGGCGTACCCGTTCGGGTTCGGGCTGAGCTACACCACCTTCGACATCACCGATACGACCGTCGACGCCGGCGAGAACTCCGCCGAAGTGACCGTCACCGTGCGCAACAGCGGCGATCGAGCGGGCAGCACCGTCGTTCAGGTCTACGTTCACGGCGCCTCGGAAGGCGTCGACCGTCCCGCCCAGGAATTGAAGGGTTTTGCCAAGGTCCACCTCGACCCCGACGAATCTGCGACTGTGACCATCACGCTCGATACCAGGGCATTTGCCTACTGGTCCATAACGGCACAGGACTGGGCGATCGAACCCGGCGACTACGAGATCCGCGTCGGCTTCTCGTCTCGGGACATCGCGACCACCGACACGATCACTCTGGCCGGAAACGTCGGCGTCGGCACGCTCGACGCCATGTCGACCATCGGTGAATGGCTCGCCCATCCCGTCGGCAGTGTCGTTCTCGGCGCCGCCATGTCCGCCATGTCCGCCGCGGCAGGCGAAGGTGCGCAGTCGGTGAGCCCCGAAATGATGGCGCTCGCCGGTTCGATGCCGCTCGGAAAGCTCGCCACCTTCGGCCTGGGGATCACCGAGGAACAGGTGGAGCAGTTGGTGGCGGCCGCAGGGCAGCCGGCCTCCTGACCCCCTGAACTGCAGTTTCGACGTGCGATGAGTTCACCCGTAGATTTTTATGAACTATTTGGTTAATAATCTTGTGTAGTTGCTGTGGCGTCGGTTACATTCCTTGTATCGCTCTCCGCACAGACGTTCTCAATACGAACACTATCGGCGGATGTAGAGCCTCCACGACGCTTCCACCCAGGAGATGAGCATGTCAGCTAGCACGGTTACACCGTCCGGCCCAGAGGCGGGATCCTTGGCCAGGCCGGACACAACCAAGGTCAAGCGCGCAGCAACGTCGTCGTTTCTCGGCAGCATGCTCGAGTACTACGACTTCTACATCTACGCCTCTGCCGCTGCGCTCATCTTCCCCACGGTGTTCTTCCCGGACAGCGGACATGCGGCACTGCTTTCGCTGGCCACATTCGGTGTCGCGTACGTCGCGCGTCCCCTCGGTGCAGTGGTCCTCGGCCATTTCGGTGACCGCGTCGGCCGCAAGAAGATCATGCTGCTCACGCTCATTCTGATGGGCGCAGCCACCTTCCTCATCGGATGTATTCCCAGCGCCGATTCGATCGGAGTTTTTGCACCGATACTTCTGGTCCTGATGAGAATCGCTCAGGGCATCTCCGCCGCGGGTGAACAGAGCGGTGCCAGCTCACTGACCCTCGAACACGCTCCCGAAGGTCGACGCGCATTCTTCTGCAGTTGGACCCTCAACGGCACCCAGGCCGGCTTCATCCTCGCCAGCCTCGTGTTCCTGCCCATCGCTGCACTCCCCGACGACATCCTCTACACGTGGGGCTGGCGCATCCCGTTCTGGGGCAGCCTGATCGTTCTGGTCGCGGCATACATCATGCGTCTCAGGCTCGAAGAACCCGAAGAGTTCACCCAGCAGCAGGAATCCAAGACCGTCGCCAAATTGCCTGTCGCCGATCTTCTTCGCACCCACAGCGCAAATCTGATTCGCGTGATCTGCTGCGCTTTCATCGCCGTCGTCTCGACCATCTTCTCCGTCTTCGGACTCGCCTTCGCCACCACCGAAGAAGTGGGGATTCCGAAGTCGACCATGCTCTGGGTTGCCATCGCAGCCAACGCTGTGGCATTGCTCAGTCAGCCCGCCTGGGCGATGCTCTCCGACCGAATCGGTCGCAGGCCGCTGTTCATCGGTGGCGCGCTCGGTAGCGCAGTGTTCATCTACGTGTACTTCGGCGCAATCGCCAGCGGCAACGTCCCCCTGATCTTCCTCGCCGCAATCGGATTGATGTCGGTCTTCTACGCGGCCCCGAACGCCATCTGGCCGTCGTTCTACTCCGAGATGTTCAACACCAAGGTCCGCTACTCGGGCATCGCAATCGGCACCCAGGTCGGCTTCGCCCTCGCAGGCTTTGCCCCCGCCATCGGCAACGCCCTCATGGGCGGCGACAAGACGCATTGGATGCCCGTCGCCATTCTGACTTCAGTGGCGTGCGTCATCTGCGCAATCTCGGCGTTCACCGCCAAGGAGACGTTCCGCACTCCCCTCAAGGAACTCGGCAACCCCATCTAGCCGAATACCCCAGAGACATCCTGCACGAACCACTGCGGCCCGGCATCTCACGAGAGATGCCGGGCCACAGTCGTTTCAGAGTTTCTACGCCGTCTTGTCGCGACGCTCGCCACGTTCCGGCTTACGCGGAACGATGGTCGGAAGTACGTTGTCGTTGACGGTCTCCGCGGTGACAACCACCTTTTCGACGTCGTCACGGCTGGGAATGTCGTACATCACCGGAAGAAGAACCTCTTCCATGATGGCGCGCAGGCCACGAGCACCGGTTCCACGCAAGATCGCCTGATCGGCGATCGCGTCGAGCGCCTCTTCGGTGAACTCGAGTTCGACGCCGTCCATGTCGAAGAGTCGACGGTACTGCTTGACGAGAGCGTTCTTCGGCTCCGACAGGATCTGAACGAGGGATTCCTTGTCGAGGTTGGTCACCGACGCGATCATCGGCAGTCGGCCGATGAACTCGGGGATCAGACCGAACTTGATCAAATCCTCCGGCATGACCTCGGCAAAACGATCGACCGTATCCAGTTCGGCCTTTGACCGAACCTCGGCACCGAAACCGATACCGCGCTTGCCCACACGATCGGAGACGATCCGCTCGAGACCGGCGAAAGCGCCCGCGACGATGAACAGCACGTTCGTGGTGTCGATCTGGATGAATTCCTGGTGCGGGTGCTTACGGCCACCCTGCGGCGGGACACTCGCCTGCGTACCTTCGAGGATCTTCAGCAACGCCTGCTGGACACCTTCACCGGACACGTCACGCGTGATCGACGGGTTCTCACTCTTACGCGCGATCTTGTCGACCTCGTCGATGTAGATGATTCCGGTCTCGGCGCGCTTGACGTCGTAGTCGGCAGCCTGAATCAGCTTGAGCAGAATGTTCTCGACGTCCTCACCGACATAGCCGGCCTCGGTCAACGCCGTCGCGTCGGCGATGGCGAACGGGACATTGAGCATCTTTGCGAGAGTCTGAGCGAGGTACGTCTTGCCGCAGCCGGTGGGGCCGAGCATCAAGATGTTGGATTTTGCGAGCTCAACCGTCTCACCCCGCGCATCACGGCCCTTGTCGCCGGCCTGAATGCGCTTGTAGTGGTTGTAGACGGCCACGGCCAGCGTCCGCTTGGCGGAGTCCTGACCGATGACGTAGTTCTCGAGGAATTCTCGGATCTCCGCAGGCTTGGGAAGCTCGTCGAGCTTGACCTCGCTCGACTCGGCCAATTCCTCTTCGATGATCTCGTTGCAGAGGTCGATGCACTCGTCGCAGATGTACACCCCGGGTCCTGCAATGAGCTTTTTGACCTGCTTCTGACTCTTACCGCAGAAAGAGCACTTGAGCAGATCCCCGCCGTCGCCGATGCGTGCCATCTCGTGAGGTCCCTACTTTCCTTCATGTACGTGCACTCGCCGCCACTCGATCGGTCGAGATGCTCCGCAGTACGTCGGTAGTTGTCAGGTCAGAGTTGTCAGATCAGACAAACTGATCAACAAACTGATCGAACAAATCTGGTCTAACAATCGCAGAACGCCGGTCGAGAACCAGCCCGTGAAGTGACGGTACCCGCAGATCCCGAACGGGGTCGACCTGTTCTCGGCATTTCGCCTGCGGATAAAAAAGAAAAGTGCCGAGATTTCGGCCTGGCAAGCCTTCCACCTGGCACTTCTCGACGTGTCCGCCTCGTGTCGGGAATCGGGATACAGATCCTCGACACGAGGCGGAAATCGACTACTTCTGTGCGCTGAGCTTCCGGTAAGCGAGCACGTCGTCGATGATGCCGTACTCCTTGGCCTGCTCGGCCGTGAGGATCTTGTCGCGATCGGTGTCGACGCGAATGGTCTCCGGATCCTTGCCGGTGTGCAGCGACAGCGTGCTCTCCATGAGTCGACGCATACGCTCGATCTCCGCAGCCTGGATCTCCAGATCGGAAACCTGACCCTGGATGCCGCCCGTGGCCGGCTGGTGGATCAGAATGCGCGAGTTGGGGAGCGCGAAGCGCTTGCCCGGCGTACCACCGGCGAGAAGCACGGCAGCTGCCGAAGCAGCCTGACCGAGGCAGACGGTGGAAATGTCGGCACGGACGTACTGCATCGTGTCGTAGATCGCCATCAGCGCGGTGAACGAACCACCGGGCGAGTTGATGTACATGGTGATGTCGCGGTCCGGATCCTGCGATTCGAGAACCAACAACTGCGCCATCAGGTCGTTGGCGGAGATGTCGTCGACCTGCGAGCCGAGGAAGATGATGCGCTCCTCGAACAGCTTGTTGTACGGGTCGGACGTCTTGACGCCGTAGCTGGTCTGCTCCGTGAACTGGGGCAGGATGTAGCGCGATTGGGGGCCCGACGGCGCCTGGCCGCCCAGCGAGTTAGCTCCGAAAAGATTGGTCATCAGTTCTCCAAAGTATGAATTGGGCAGCGAAAGGATGGACGAACCGGCTCAGTTGCCGGTGCCGCCGGCCTGATTCGCACGGGAGACGACGTGGTCGACGAAGCCGTACTCGAGAGCTTCCTTCGCCGTGAACCAACGGTCACGGTCGGAGTCCGCGGTGATCTGCTCGACCGTCTGACCGGTGTGCTGAGCGATCAGCTCGGCCATTTCACGCTTGGTGTGCTTGAACTGCTCAGCCATGATCGCGATGTCGCTGGCGGAACCACCGATACCGGCGGACGGCTGGTGCATCATGATGCGGGCGTGAGGCAGTGCGTAACGCTTGCCCTTGGTGCCGGCCGAGAGGAGGAACTGACCCATCGACGCCGCAAGGCCCATGCCGAAGGTGGCGATGTCGCACTCGGCGAACTGCATGGTGTCGAAGATCGCCATACCTGCGGTCACGGATCCACCGGGCGAGTTGATGTAGAGCGAGATGTCTCGCGTCGGGTCCTCGGCCGAGAGCAGCAGAATCTGTGCGCACAGCTTGTTGGCGATGTCGTCATCGACCTGGGTACCGAGGAAAATGATGCGCTCTCGCAGCAAGCGCTCGTACACCGAGTCGCTGAGGTTCAACCCAGCGGTCGCTGAAGTCATGGCGGGACTCTGCAAAGTCTCCAGGTGATTGGAAGTCACGGTACCTGCCTTCTATGTGGATCTACTTGTGCGGTGGATCGTCTATGCGAAACACTTCTACTGACACAGACAGTAACGAAGTAGGGCGGCACCGGAGTCCCGGTGCCGCCCTACTTCGCTCAAAGCGGAAAACTCAGTGCAGTCGATCGTGGTGAAAACACCCGTCCGTCTGCGTTTTTACTTGTCTTCGCTCTCGGCGGAATCAGACGCATCCGCTTCGATTTCGTCTTCGCTGCTGCCGAACAGCTCTGCGGTGTCGACAACGGCACCGGAGGTGTCCTTGACACCGGCCGACTCGACGACGGACGCGAGAGCCTTGCCACGACGGACGTCTGCGAAGACGGCGCCGAGCTGGTTGGCCTGCTGGATCTGCTGGATGAACTGCTCAGGAGCCATGCCGTAACGCTGCGCCTGGAACAAGATGCGCTCGGTGAGCTCGTCCTGACCGACGGTGACGTTGCCCGCATCGGCGATCGAGTCGAGCAGGAGCTGCGTCTTGACGGAGCGCTCAGCGGCTTCCTGGGCATCCTTGTCGAACTCTTCGCGGCTGCTGCCCTGCTCTTCGAGGAGCTTGTTCAGTGCCTCTTCGTCGTGATCGAGACCGTGAACGGCGTCGTGCAGTGCAGCGTCGACCTCGGCCTTGACGACGGCCTCCGGCAACGGAACCTCGACGGTCTCGAGCAGCTGCTCGAGAACCTTGTCGCGAATCTGACCGGCCTGCTCGACCTTGCGGACGCGTGCGACGCGCTCACGGAGGTCTGCCTTCAGTTCTTCCAGGGTGTCGAACTCGCTGGCGAGCTGAGCGAACTCGTCGTCCTCAGTCGGAAGCTCGCGCTCCTTGACCGTCTGCACGGTCACGGTGACAACAGCTTCCTTGCCTGCGTACTCGCCGGCGACCAGCGTCGACGTGAAGTCCTTGGACTCGCCGGCCTTGAGGCCGATGATGGCTTCGTCGAGGCCCTCGATGAGCTGGCCCGATCCGACCTCGTGCGACAGTCCGCTCGCGGTTGCCTCGGCAACGTTCTCTCCGTCGACGGTGGCCGACAGATCGATGGAGACGAAGTCGCCGTCCTCGACTGCGCGGTCGACGCCGGTGAGGGTGCCGAAACGCTGACGCAGCGAAAGCAACTGCTCTTCGATGGCTTCGTCGGTGATCTCGATCGGATCGACCTCGACGTTGATGGAGCTGAAGTCAGGGAGCTCGATCTCGGGGCGCACGTCGACCTCGGCGGTGAACTCGAGGAGCTCGCCGTCTTCGATCTTGGTGACCTCGATCTCGGGCTGGCCGATGGCCTTCACGCCGGCGCTGGTGACAGCCTCGGAGTAACGCGACGGCAGAGCGTCGTTGACGACCTGCTCGAGCACAGCGCCGCGACCGACACGTGCTTCGAGGAGGCGGGCCGGAGCCTTGCCGGGACGGAAGCCGGGGAGACGAATCTGCTGCGCGAGGGCCTTGTAGGCCTTGTCGAAATCAGACTTGAGTTCCGCGAAGGGCACCTCAACGTTGATACGGACTCGCGTCGGGCTGAGCTGCTCGACGGTGCTCTTCACGAAACTTCGCTCCTTCGTCTGGTCTTGCTCACAACTTGTGTTGAATCGGTACTGCTTGTGTTGAATCGGTACTGCTGTCTGGCGCGGCACTTCACTCCCGTACGAACTGGAGGTGAAGTGCCATGTACGTACTTGTCGGGATGACAGGATTTGAACCTGCGACCCTCCGCTCCCAAAGCGGATGCGCTACCAAGCTGCGCTACATCCCGTTTCCGATCACATGAACACCGAACACATGAAACACCGAACACACGATACGGCCTTCTGAGGCCACAAAGACACGGGCCACAAAGGGAGCCACCATCGGTGACCGCGCACAACCCTATCGCGCTCACTACTCTCTCACGAACCCGACCGTCATTTGTACACGGCCCGCCTGTCCGACTCCGCAAGTATGTCATCCGACCCGCGGCCCCGTTGATGTCGTTGCCTGACTGTCCTTGACTGACCGATCACGACACCCGAACTGGACGCTGCGCCGCCGGCGAAGACACACACGACTCGCCGGGCAATTCGGCAATTCCCCAGGTGAACGACGGTATCGAACTTCCCCGACCCCCCGATTATGAAATCCGGAGGGGCATTGGGTACAGTTTCGTATCGCAGACGACGAACACGGCGATCCCGAGTTGTCGTATGCACGGGGATGTAGCTCAATGGTAGAGCCTCAGTCTTCCAAACTGATCACGCGGGTTCGATTCCCGTCATCCCCTCCATCAGGAGGGACACTCCACAAAGATCCGCATCGGCCTGGCCGGTGCGGATTTTTTTGTGCGCGCTGAATTTCGTGCACTCAGACCACTCCCCTGCGGTCCGTATCCTGGAGTTGTCCGGATCGATTCTGCTCGGGAGGCCACTCGTGACTACGATTCTTCTCATACTCGTCGTTTTGGCCGTAGTCGTATTTCTGGTCATGAAAAGCCAGCAACGCGGTTCCGGCCACAGCGCAACACAACTCGACGACGCGAAAGCCGATGCCAGGCAAGCGATCGAACGCCTCGGCGGTCAGGTCTACAACCTGACCGGCAGTGACAACGCGTCGCGCCAAGCCCTCGCCGACGCGGCCGAACGATACAACGCCGCAGGCTCGCAGATCGATCAGGCTGCGACGCCGGTTCAGGCTCGTCTCGCGAAACAGACTGCGCTGGAAGGGCTTTACTACATCCGCGCGGCACGGGTGGCGATGGGCATGGATCCGGGACCGGAAGTTCCCTCCATCGACGGTCAGAAGGCTGCGGGTTCTGTCACCGAAGACCGTGAGGTCGAATTCGAGGGCCGCAAGGTCGCCGCATCACCCAATCCGTCTTCGCACACACCCAACTACTACCCCGGTGGCCGAGTCGCAGGACGCCCGGTCCCGGCCGGCTGGTACTCCGAGCCCTGGTGGAAGCCTGCCCTCGTCGCCGGCGCCTGGGGTCTGGGTTCGATGATGCTGTTCTCGACCATGTTCTCCGGAATGGCCGGGGTTCCTTACGGCGCAGAAGCTTTCGCCCAGGGTGGCGATCCCGGCGCCGATACGGGAGCCGGCGACTCCGGAGATCAGGGCCAGGACGCCGGCGATTCCGGTGCGGACCAAGGAAGTACCGACAACACGGAATACACGGCAGACGGTGGCTACGACGGCGGGGGCAGCGACTTCGGCGACTTCGGCGGTGGTGGGGACTTCGGCGGCATGGACTTTTAACCGTCCGGCTGTTCTACCCAGCCTGACACACCGGGCACCAGAACAGGTTTCGTGCCTTCATCACGGAATGCAGGATCGGTGTGCCGCATACGCGGCACGGCGATCCTGCTCTTCTGTAGACGTAGGTCCGCGGACGATCTTTTGCGTACCCCGGATCGCCGTTGTCGTGCTCGGCGCGAACGACGTGCATCTTCCCGCGCCTGACACCGACTTTCATCAATTCGACAAGGTCTGCCCACATGGCAGTCCACTCGTCGTGAGAGACGAGATTTCCTTCTCGTTCGGGGTTGATTCCGTGGCGAAAGAGAAGCTCGGCGCGATAAACGTTGCCGACACCTGCGAGGACCGCCTGGTCCATCAGCAGGGCGCCGATTGCCGTCTTGGACTTGGAGATTCGCATCCAAGCCTTCTGCGGATCCGCGTCGCGGCGCAGTGGGTCCGGCCCGAGCCGGGCTTCTATCGCGGCGACCTGAGGCGGTAGCAAGACTTCGCAGGCGGTGGGACCACGAAGGTCGGTGCCGAAATCGGCACCGACCATTCGCATCCGGACCTGGCCTACCGGTTCTTCCATCGGCAGGGTGGCGTCGGTGAACTTTCCGTACAACCCGAGGTGCACGTGAACTGTCAATCCGTTGTCGTACGTGTGCCAGAGGTGCTTTCCCCAGGCATCCGATGACGTGAGTACGTGTCCGTCAACCAGGCGCGCGTCCTCGGCGAATCTGCCTTGCGGACTGAGGACGCGGACCGGTGAACCGACGAACTTGCGGGCATGCAACCGTGCCAGCCGGTGCAGGGTATGACCTTCAGGCACGGAACAACTTTCGGATCAGGCTTGCGGCAGAGCCGGTGCGACGCCGGTCTTCTCGTACTCGGACAAGATGTCGATACGACGCTGGTGGCGCTCTTCACCCGACCATGCGGTGGCGAGGAAAGCGTCGACGATGGCAAGCGACTCCTCGAGGGAATGCATACGTCCGCCGATGCCGATCAGCTGAGCGTTGTTGTGCTCGCGGGCCAGCTTCGCCGTTTCGACGCTCCAGGCGAGGGCGCACCGTGCGCCGGGAACCTTGTTCGCTGCGATCTGCTCGCCGTTGCCACTGCCACCGAGGACGATTCCCAGGCTGCCCTCGTCGGCGACGACGCGCTTTGCGGCTTCGATACAGAAGGCCGGGTAGTCGTCCACGGCGTCGTACTCGTGAGCACCACAGTCGATGGCCTCGTGGCCGTTCGCTTTCAGGTGTTCGATGATCTCGTTCTTACGTTCGAATCCGGCATGGTCGGCACCCAGGTATACGCGCATGGCGACAATTCTCTCAGGCCCGACCAGCCGGGCGCACCCGGGTCGACGTCACACTTTCAGGAGCGCGCATCGCCGTGCGAGCGCACCTATCGTGGTGCCCATGTACCCCGCCAACGCTCAGGCCGCTGCACCCGCCGTTCGCGTGTCACCGGGTAGTGACGCGGTTCGCCACCCGTGGGAAATCCCGCTACTCGTGCTCGCAGTTCTGACGACGGTCGTCACCTATGTGGTGGCGATCGTTCTGATCGCTGCGGGTGATCTGTCGACGTGGATCCTCGTGGTGCTCGCGGCTCCGATCTTGCTGTTCCTCGCGCGAGGTCAGCTGTACGGGTCGCAGCAGGTCAACGGAATCAAGATGACGCCTTCACAATTTCCGGAGGGGTATCAGCTGGTTGCGGAGGCTGCCGCACGGTTCGGCATGAAAACTCCGCCGGATGCCTACGTCGTGCTGGGGAACGGACGGATCAACGCATTTGCGTCGGGGCACGGATTTCGCCGGTTTGTCGTCGTCTACAGCGACCTGTTCGAAGTCGGTGGGCAGGCACGCCAGCCCGACGCGCTCGCGTTCATCATCGGCCACGAGGTCGGTCACATCGCTGCTGGACATGCGTCGTACTGGCGTCAGTGGGGACAGTTCGCGTCGAACTACATTCCGGTGATCGGGTCTTCGCTGTCGCGTTCCATGGAGTACACGGCGGACAACTTCGGTTTTCACATGCGCCCACAGGGCGCTCCGGGCGCGATGGGCGTCCTCGGCGCGGGCAAGTATCTGGTCGGCCTGGTCGGGTTCGACGAACTCGCCGATCGCGCGACACTCGAATCCGGGTTCTTTCCGTGGTTCGTCAACATCTTGTCGTCGCACCCGGTGCTGACCTGGCGTGCGGCCGCGCTTCGCAACCGCACGCACTCAGGTCATCTGTTCTTCCGGCCCGGTCAGCTCTACCGAAATCCGGCGCTCACTGCTGCTCAGTCGAACTGAGGATCCTCGTTGCGGGTCCGCTTGAGCTCGAAGAAGTGGGGGTAGCCGGCCAGCGCGACTGCGCCGTCCCACACCTTGCCTGCGTCCTCGCCGCGCGGGATGCGCGAAAGCACGGGGCCGAAGAACGCCACACCGTTGACATGAATCGTCGGGGTTCCGACGTCGGGTCCGACGGCGTCCATGCCCTTGTGGTGGCTCTCGCGCAGAGCCTCGTCGTACTTGTCGGTGTCGGCGGCCTCGGCCAGTTCAGGTGGCAGGCCGACCTCGGCGAGGGACGACTTGATGACGTCGGCGAAGTCCTTGTTTCCCTCGTTGTGAATCTTCGTACCCATCGCCGTGTACAGCGGCAGGAGGATCTCGTCACCCTTCAGCTGCGCCGCAGCGATGGCGACGCGGACCGGGCCCCAGGCCTTGGTCATCATCTCGCGGTACTCGTCGGGCAGGTCGCGGCCCTCGTTGAGAACCGCAAGGCTCATTACGTGGAACTTGGCCTCGATGTCGCGTACCTGCTGGGCCTCGAGAATCCAGCGCGAGGTGATCCAGCACCACGGGCAGAGCGGGTCGAACCAGAAGTCAGCAGTGTCCGTGGTCTTGCTCGAGGTTGCGCTCACGAAGAAACTCCCTATCAGTTCATGTCGGTCAGGTCATATCAGTTCGGGGACATACTCCCGTCCTGCCAACAATCATGAACCCGCAATCCTTCCCGCGCTTTTCCCCGAACCACCTTCCGATCGCAGTAGTGTCGAAAAGAAACGAGTGCGAAGGAGCGGTTCAGTAATGAGCACCAACCGGAGATTCGTGATCGTCGGCGGCGGGCTCGCGGGCGCAAAGATCGCAGAAGCCCTGCGTGACAGAGATTTCGACGGTGAAATCACCGTCTTGAGCGAAGAAGACCACCTGCCGTACGAGCGGCCGCCACTGTCGAAAGAGTTCTTCGCGGGAAAGAAAACCCTCCCAGAATTCACCGTCCACGACGGCGAGTGGTTCCGCGACCATCGCATCGATCTTCGACCGGGAACCACGGCAACGGCGATCGACACCGCTGCACACACCGTGTCACTTCCGGACGGTTCCACTATCAGCTACGACAAGCTCGCCTTGGCCACCGGTTCACGTTCGCGGCGCCTCGACATCCCGGGGTCCGACGCCGAGGGCATTCACTACGTGCGAACAGTCGATCAAGCCGCTGCGTTGCTGCACACCCTGGCGGCCGACAAGAAACTCGTCGTGATCGGCGCCGGCTGGATCGGCCTGGAGATCGCCGCATCCGCACGAGGTTTCGGCGTGGCCGTCACCGTCCTCGAACACGCCGATCTTCCGCTCGAATCGACGCTCGGACCGGAGATGGGCGAGGTGTTCGCGACGCTTCACCGTCAGAACGGCGTCGACTTGCGTACCGGCACCGACGTCAAGGCCATCGCGCTCGACGGTGACCGCGCCACCGGCGTCACGCTCGAGGATGGCACCGTGATTCCCGCCGACGCCGTCCTGATCGCCGTCGGCGCGCTGCCCAACATCGAGTTGGCGTCGGAGGCGGGTATCGACGTCGACAACGGCGTCCTCGTCGACGCGGGTCTGCAGAGCAGCGACCCGGACGTCGTCGCGGTGGGCGACATCGCGGCCGCCCAGCACCCGATCCTGAATGCGCGAATCCGGGTGGAGCACTGGGCAAATGCGCTCAACCAACCGGAGATCGCCGCAGACACCATGCTCGGTCGCCCGGCCGAGTACGTCCGGATGCCCTACTTCTTCACCGATCAGTACGACCTCGGGATGGAGTACGTCGGTCACGCACCACGCGGTACATATAGCTCCGTCGTCACCCGCGGCGACGTCGCCAAGCGTGAGTTCCTGGCCTTTTGGCTCGATTCGGAGAACACGGTGCTCGCCGGGATGAACGTCAACATCTGGGATGCGGGTGACGCCATCAAGGAACTGGTCGCATCGCCGCGTCCCGTGGATCCGGCTCGACTGGCCGATTCCGCAATTCCGTTGGCAGAGGTGTCCGCGTAAGTAGCAACGCTCGCTTCGTGATGGGATGGACGCACTGGATCCGCACCATCTACGAGGAGATCTTTGTGGTCGCACCGAATCTGACACGCGAAACCGCAGCCGAGCGGGCAGCACTGCTGACCGTCGACAACTATCTGATCGAACTCAATCTCACGGACGGAAACGACGCACCCGGCGAGGAGACGTTCTCCTCGAAGACCACGGTCACGTTCACGGCTACGGCCGGAGCAAGCAGCTTCATCGACATCGTCGCGGCCCGAGTCCATTCCGCAGTTCTCAACGGAACGGCACTCGACGTATCCAGCTACGACGAGTCGACGGGCATCAGCCTGCCCGTCCTCGCTGCCGACAACGAGTTGGTCATCGAGGCCGACTGCGTCTACTCGCACACCGGCGAGGGGCTGCACCGATTCGTCGACCCGACCGATGACGCCGTCTACCTCTATTCACAGTTCGAGACGGCTGACGCCAAGCGCATGTTCGCGTGCTTCGATCAGCCTGATCTGAAGGCGACGTTCGACGTCCGCGTCACGGCGCCCACGTCGTGGAAGGTGATCTCCAACTCGGCCGTCGTCGACACTGTCGCGGCAGATCCGGGTCAGCACATCTTCCGCACCACCCCGAAGATGAGCACCTACCTTGTCGCGCTCATCGCCGGTCCGTATGCGCAGTGGACCGATACGTACTCCGACGAGCACGGCACCATCCCGCTCGGAATCTTCTGCCGTGCCTCGCTTGCCCAATTCATGGACGAAGAGCGGCTCTTCACCGAGACCAAGCAGGGCTTCGATTTCTATCACCGCAATTTCGGCGTTCCCTACGCATTCGGCAAGTACGACCAGCTGTTCGTTCCGGAGTTCAATGCCGGGGCGATGGAAAATGCCGGCGCCGTGACCTTCCTCGAGGACTACGTCTTCCGTTCCAAGGTGACTCGGTACTCGTACGAACGTCGCGCCGAAACCGTGCTTCACGAAATGGCACACATGTGGTTCGGCGACCTCGTCACGATGGCGTGGTGGGACGACCTGTGGCTCAACGAGTCGTTCGCGACCTTCGCTTCGGTCTTGTGCCAGACCGAGGCCACGGAGTACACGAACGCCTGGACGACGTTCGCCAACGTCGAGAAGTCGTGGGCGTACCGCCAGGATCAGTTGCCGTCGACGCACCCGATCGCCGCGGACATTCCGGATCTGGCCGCCGTCGAGGTCAACTTCGACGGCATTACCTACGCCAAGGGCGCCAGCGTCCTCAAGCAGTTGGTCGCATACGTCGGACTCGAGCCGTTCCTCGCCGGACTGCGGGAGTACTTCCGTGAGCACGCATTCGGGAACGCAACCTTCGACGATCTACTAGGTTCACTCGAAAAGTCCTCGGGCCGTGATCTTTCCGACTGGGGTCGGCAGTGGCTCAAGACCACCGGCCTGAATATCCTGCGCCCCGACTTCGACGTCGACACGGACGGAAAGTTCACCCGTTTCGCCGTCCTGCAGGACGGTGCTGCCCCCGGCGCCGGGGAGCGTCGAATCCACCGAATCGCCATCGGAATCTACGACGACGTCGACGGCAAGTTGGTGCGCACCCATCGCGTCGAACTCGACCTCGATGCTGCGGAAAGCACGGATGTTCCCGGGCTTGTCGGCGTTGCCCGCGGTGCGCTCGTGTTGGTCAACGACGACGATCTGACGTACGGCTCCGTGCGACTCGATCCCGAATCGTTGGCAACGGCGATCGAGCGGGTCGGTGACATCACCGACTCACTCCCCCGCACCCTGGTCTGGTCGGCGGCGTGGGAAATGACCCGCCAAGCCGACCTGAAGGCACGCGACTTCGTCGCACTGGTCGGACGCGGAATCAGTTCGGAGACCGAAGTCGGTGTGGTGCAACGTCTCTTGCTCCAAGCCCAAACCGCCATCGGCTCCTACGCCGATCCGGCCTGGGCCGAGGCCGAAGGCGCGGCGAGCTTCGCCAATCGCTTGCTCGAACTCGCCCGTGAGGCAGTGGCCGGGTCCGACCACCAGCTGGCATTCGTCAACGCACTGACGGGTGCCGCACTCTCGCCGTGGCACACCGAAGTGCTCCGCGAGCTGCTCGATGCCGATCCGTCGACTGTCGGGCTGGACGGGCTCGTTGTCGACACCGACCTGCGTTGGCGCATCATCGGAGCACTCGCCGGAGCCGGTGAGATCGACGCAGACGGCATCGAAACGCCGTTCATCGACGCCGAAGCCCAGCGCGATCCCACCGCTGCGGGAGCTCGCCAGGCCGCTGCCGCAGCCGCGGGACGCCCGCAGGCTGCGGTCAAAGAGCAGGTGTGGGCAAAGGTCGTCGACGACGATTCGGTCCCGAACATCACCGCGCGCTCGATCATCGGCGGTTTTGTCCGGGAAGGCCAGGACGAGATTCTCGAGCCTTTCGTCGCACGCTACTTCGCGGACATCGCGTCGGTCTGGGAACGACGTTCGAGCGAGGTTGCACAGACCGTCGTCATCGGTCTCTACCCGGGGTGGTCGATCACAGCCGAATCGGTGGCAGCCGCAGATCGTTTCCTCGAGGGCGATCTCCCCCCGGCGCTCCGCCGTCTGGTCGTGGAGGGTCAGGCCGGAGTAATCCGTTCACTGGCGGCCCGAAAGTTCGACGCGAGCTGATCGCGTAAAGACCGGTGCCCCACGTTGATTCCGGAGAATCGACGTGGGGCACCGATCTTGTGTTTACCGAAAAATCAGGGTGCAGCAATGGCGGCGGACATGACGCGGATCGCGCTGATCAGTCCATCGATCAAATTGCCTTCGCTGAACGAAGACACTGCGGCAGTGGCGCCGAGCTGAGCGACGCGATCGGTGACCCGATCGGCAACTGCTCGTCCGCTGCGGACCTCGACGGTCCGCTGGTTGGGCGAGACAGCGATCAGTACGGAACGTTCGGACTCGGGAGTGTTCGGGAACAGTGCGTCGGCACCCGCCGCGGGATCGGCGCCCAGATCACCGATGTACGCGTTGAACCGCACCTTGGTTGCGCGGATCGCTTCGGTCAGAGCGACATCGAGCGCCACCAGATCCATCGGGGCGAACGGAAGATCGTCCGTGAACGGCTCGCCGACTCGGTGCACACCGGAAATGCGTCCACTGGATGTGACGACGCTGCCCACAGGCAGGTCTTCGGGCGCTACTGCGAGCGCGGTCCCATGATCACCACTTGCCACTTGCGGACCCTCCGATCAGATCAGCCGAACCGGCTTCGATTGCGTGTGCGCCGGCGTGATGACCACCGCGAACGGTGACCTCGTCGACAGCACTCCACAGGACGGGAGCGTGATCCCACGACTCACCGAGATGGAACGCCGGCGGAACCGGTCCCGGCGTCTTCTTCCCAAGGAAGGACGCAGCCGCGAAGAACGCGGTGATCAAGGCCGGAATCCCAACGTATATCAGTACTACCTCGAGAATGCTCACACCAGTAACGTAGCCCAGAACGCCAGGAAGGAAAGCGTCAGGGCCACAAATTCTCGGGCAATTTCGTTCCGGTGACGCTAGAACACGACTCAGGCTGCGCCCACACTGAAACAAAGCTCAGGCTGCGCCCACGCCGAAACAAAGCTCAGGCTGCGCCCACGCCGAGATACGGCATCCACGCCGGATGCAATTCCTTGGTCGCCGCGAGCAGACGCCAGTGCGGGCCGGACGGCGGAACCAATTCCGCACGGAGGCTCCATCCGAGCTCACTGAGCATCTTGTCTGCTTTGCGGTGGTTACAGGGGGCACAGCACGCGACGCAGTTCTCCCACGAATGCCCGCCACCTCTGCTGCGGGGAACAACGTGGTCGATGGTTTCGGCTTTGGCTCCGCAGTAGGCACATCGGAAATGGTCACGATGCATCAGTGCGGCGCGGGTCATCGGTATGCGGGCGCGATACGGAACACGCACGTAGGTGCGCAATCGAATGACCGAGGGAACCTGCACCGACCAGTCCGCGGAATGGACTACCGGGCCTTGTTCGTCCTCGTGGACGGTATCGGCCTTGCCGCAGGCCATGAGTACGACCGCGCGCCGTGCGGGAAGGGCGGTCAGCGGTTCGTAGGTGACGTTGAGCAGTAGTACCCGACGTTTTACCCACTCGGGGACGACGCGATCGGGAGGGAACATCTCGAGGCGAGAATGTTCTTCGGAAAAGAGTGGGTCAGCAGTGTGAGCGAACCCGTCAGGAACAACTTCCAGAACAGCCCCTAACGCGTGGTCGTTCCGCGCGCTAGTGGGCTGGAGTTGTCGGTGATTGCGTGCAGCATGTCGGTTCTTCATACGACCTCCGGGAGACTGCCCCCAAGTTGACCACGGATGATCGCTTTACGCACTCCCATTTCGAACAAAATTGCCAGGACGGGCGGTGAATTTCCGGTGAATGGGTACGCATTCCGACCCGATACAGCCGTCGTCGACCCGGAAACCGACCACTACGGCCGTCAGGCACAATGGAAGTTGCCATGAATGACGTACAGCACGACGTGCAGCAGACCTTCTACGACGCCGTCGGCGGAGCCGAGACGTTTCACAAGCTCACCGCGCGATTCTACGAAGAAGTCGCGAAGGACGAGGTTGTGCGCCCGCTCTACCCCGAGGCCGATCTCGGCCCGGCCGAGCGGAGGATGCGGATGTTCCTCGAGCAGTATTGGGGCGGGCCGCACACGTACTCGGAGGAGCGTGGGCACCCGCGTCTGCGGATGCGCCACAATCCTTTCGTGATCGGCCCGATCGAGCGTGATGCGTGGCTGCGGTGCATGCACGTCGCCATCGCGTCCATCGACGAGAAGACTCTGAGTCCCGTGCACCGCAAGCAGTTGATCGACTACATGGAGATGGCAGCTGCCTCCATGGTGAACTCCGCCATCTGACCGTTACCTCGCCATCGGTCTGAGCGTGCGCGCGATCCGTCGGGCGGCTCGTACTCCGAACGACACCGTGGGATGAAGCGGCGAACTCAGGATTGCATGCTTGCGCACGTACTCTTCGACCTCCCACTCCGACCAACTGCCCGCACGGAAGAGTGCGGCATCACCGACGCCCAGGGTCCGCTTCGCGATTCCGTCGGCCTGAACGGTGACTGACCCCTCGATGATGTGCACGATCTCGTCCGCATGGAAGTACCAGCGAAAGCGCCCCTTCGTGCAATCCCAGACGTGCGTAGTCGTGGTGCCGTCTTTACTCACCGACCATTGCGCCGACCGCGCAGCTGGTGTGCCGGAGATTATCCAGTCCCGGTTGATCGGATCATCCTCGAGCAGTACGTGATCCAAACTGACCGCTTCGATTGCCGACAAAGTCAAGGCCAACCCCCCTTGGTTGAATTCTCGATGTTTCTCCCCCGGCAGTAACACCAAAGTTGCCACATGGCGTCACCGCGTCAATGCAAAGTACACCAAGGCTAGGTAAAGAGTCGCGCTTTTGCCGTGTCCAAGTAGTGAGAGTGCCGGAGGTTTGGCACTATGAACTGCTGTGAGCACCCCCACGGATTCATCCTCTGTAAGCCGGCCCGAAGCCCCGTGGTGGAACGAGGCGGTCTTCTATCAGATCTATCCGCGTTCCTTTGCCGATTCGGGCAGTGACGGGATCGGCGACCTCGGCGGAGTCGAGGAGAAACTCGGCTACCTCGAGCTTCTCGGTATCGACGCGATCTGGTTGAGCCCGGTAATGAAGTCACCGATGGCCGACCACGGCTACGACGTCTCGGATCCTCGCGACATCGATCCCCTGTTCGGCGATCTGGCGACGATGGATTCACTGATCGCGTCGGCTCACGAACGCGGAATCAAGGTCACCATGGATCTGGTTCCGAACCACACCAGCGATCAGCACCAGTGGTTCAAGGCGGCTCTGGCGTCGGCGCCCGGCTCTGCGGAGCGATCCCGCTACATCTTCCGAGACGGCAAAGGTGAGAACGGCAGCGAACCGCCGAACAACTGGCCCAGCATCTTCGGCGGCCCGGCATGGACCCGCGTGACCGAATCCGACGGAAAACCCGGCCAGTGGTACCTGCACATCTTCGCCAAGGAGCAGCCGGACCTGAACTGGGACAACCCCGAGGTCTTCGACGACCTCGCGAAGACTCTGCGCTTCTGGCTCGAACGCGGAATCGACGGATTCCGCATCGACGTGGCGCACGGAATGGCCAAGCCCGACGGTTTGCCGGACCACGACTGGGAGCTCAACGAGCTCATGCGCAATTCCGACGACGACCCGCGGTTCAACAACCCGGCCGTTCACGAAATCCACCGCGGGATCCGCAAGGTCATGGACGAGTTCCCGGAGGCCATGACCGTCGGCGAGATCTGGGTGACGGACAACCAGAAGTTCGGCGAATACATCCGGCCCGACGAACTCCACCTCGGATTCAACTTCCGACTCGCAGAAACCGAGTTCTCGGCCGAGTCTGTCCGAGAGGCCGTGGAAAACTCCCTCGCAGCCGTCGCCGAGGTCGGAGGTGTGCCCACGTGGACACTGTCGAACCACGACGTCGAACGTGAAGTCACGCGCTACGGCGGGGGCCGGATCGGAACACAACGCGCACGGGCAATGATCCTCGTCGAGTTGGCGCTCCCGGGCGCGACCTTCATCTACAACGGAGCCGAACTCGGTCTGCCGAACGTCGACCTTCCCGACGCCGCACTGCAAGACCCGGTCTGGGAACGATCCGGGCATACCGAGCGCGGACGTGACGGTTGCCGCGTGCCCCTTCCGTGGGAAGGAACCGAACCACCCTTCGGTTTCACTACCAGTGCGAGCACCTGGTTGCCGATGCCACCCGAGTGGTCGACGCTCACGGTGGAGGCGCAGATCGAGGACGTGGACTCGATGCTCTCGCTCTATCGCGCCGCCCTCGAACTTCGTAGCGCCAGGCCGGAGTTCTCCGGAACCGACATAGATTGGTACGGCAGTCCCCCCGGCTGCCTCGCTTTCCATCGACGCGGTGGTCTGATCTGTGCTCTCAACACGACGGAGATGCCCATCGCGCTGCCGAGCGGGCAACTGCTGCTGAGCAGCGCGCCTCTCGTCGACGGTCAACTGCCCGTCAACGCGGCGGCGTGGCTTATCTGACCGAACACCCCCACACGTCGTCACGCGGCGGCCCCATCGCTCTGGTGGTGGCCGCCGCTGTGTTGTTCGGAACCACCGGCACCGCACAGGCTTTGGCCTCGCGCGAGTTGGGCTACGACCTCGATCCGTTGGTAGTCGGCTCGACCCGCGTGCTGTTGGCCGGTCTCGCGCTCGCGTTGCTCGCGCACTGGCGCGGCGGGCTCGAATTCAACCGCTCCGGTGCCCGGTGCCCGGTCCACGGTAATCGGCGGAATCGGTGTTGCGGCATACCAACTCGGGTTCTTCACCGGAGTGCAGACCGCCGGCGTCGCTGCGGGCACAATGATCGCGTTGGGGTCAGGGCCGGCCTTCACCGGGGCGTTACAGTGGATCGTGGATCGACGCCGTCCCGGCCTACAGTGGTTCCTCTCGACGGCGGTCGCCGTGGCGGGAATGGCGCTCATCGTCGCCGGACAATCAGGCGACGGTTCGTCCGACGTGATCGCCGGTGCGATCCCTGCCTTGATCGCGGGCCTGGGTTACGCCACCTACACGGTCGCCGGGGACCGACTGATCGAGTCAGGTACGTCACCACAAGGCGCAATGGGCCAGATGTTCGGGGTCGGCGGCATCATCCTGCTGCCGATGTTGCTCTTGCAGTGGCCGGGTGGACTCGACACCGCGGCCGGGTCGGTGACCGTGGTCTATCTCGTCGCAGTACCTACGGTGATCGCGTACCTGCTCTTCGCCGCCGGACTCCGCCACCTACCGCCCGCGACGGTCGCGACGCTGACCTTCTGGAACCGGTGGTCACCGCAGTGCTCGGTGCAGTGGTGTTGAACGAGAAGCTCGGCACGACGGCAATTCTCGGCATGGCAACGGTCCTGGCAGCGCTGGCCTCGCTGGCGGCGGGCACGTTGAAGTTCGCGCAGTTCCGGCGCACCCACCGCCCGACCTGCTAGCGAGCAACCATCAGAGGTATCGAACCTCCGCGGTGACGGTAGATCGAGCCGAATCGTGCATCGAGGCGCACCCAGGATTTGCTCGCCCGCACCCGAACCAACTCCGACGCGTCGATCTGCTCGAGATCGATGTCGGCAGTCATCGCTTCGGATCCGGCGTGCGGGACGAATCCCATTGCGGTCAAGGCAAAAACAACTCGCATCGAGATCCCGACCGTGCCGGACGGACCACTGACCTCGAGTACATCCTGATCGAGCAACGACGCCGGCGGACCGTGACTACTGCCATGCTCCTGTGCCAAGGCGTTGCCCCGCTGCGCCAGTTCGATCAGCACCCGGGCGGGTACGTCGTCCAGGTGCTCGAAGCCTTCCATGGGCGGCAACGCCCCACGCCACGCCGAATCCATGGCGAACCCCGGATCGATCACCTCGCCCGTTGCCTGCTCCACGGCTGCGAGCAACTGATCGCCGGCAGCCGAGGTGTCGTCGGGGTTGATGGTGCCCGCCACGGTTCGCGTTGCCAGAGCGTCGAAACCCGTTGGTGCCCAGACACTCAGGTGGGCATCTCCCCGTCGACGCATCCTGATGACCGTGGACTCGTCCAAGCGCAGTGCATGACCGATGAAGCTGGCCAAGTTCTTTCGCTCGGCCTCCTCGGGCACGGTCAGTACACGTTCATGCACGTTGCCAGCTCTCCAGGTACTCGCGCTCAGGGCTGCTGAGACGGCGCAGACGTTGTGTGTCGATGTCGAAGGCCGCGATCTGAGTCGACGCGACGATGGACGGCGGGACGCTGAGATCGGCACCGCGCGGCCGAACTTCGTACGCGATGGTGAAGTCCACCGCGCGCACCTTTTCGACCCACATGAAAACGTCGAGCGGTGAATCGTCGTGCCGCAGCTGGCCGCGGTACCGCACATGGAGATCGGCAATCACGGCCCCGTCACGCAGGGTGACCGTCGGACGCGAGTCTTCGAACAACCAAGGAATCCGCGCCTCTTCGAGCAACGTCACCATTCGTGCGTGGTTGATGTGCTGGAAGGCATCCATGTCGGACCACCGAACCACAACTTCAGCGTGGAATCCTTCGCTCAACGTCCTACCTCCGATCGGGTGCCCATGCTGCGCACCATGCTACGAACCTGACGCGCCGCCACCGAGAGCGTCGCGAGGTCAAGCGTCCCAGACTCGAAGATCTCGACGAGAGCTGCCCTCGCCCGACTCAGGCGCGAGGCGTTGGTCGATTCCCATTCGTCGATCTTTTCCTGCGGCGACTCCCCCGGCTCGCCGCCGGCCAGAACCTCCATCGTCAGCTGCCGAAGCGAACTGTAGAGGTCGTCTCGCAACGCGAGCCGCGCGAGCGAGTGCCAGCGATCGCCGCGCTCGAGTCCCGAGACCGCGCTCAGCAACCAGTCGATTCCCAGATGCGCATCCAAGGCGTAGTACAGCTCCGCGACTTCCGTGATGTCGTGATCTGCGATGTCGGCGATATCCGCGATGTCGAGCAGGCAGTAGACGTCGAGCAGTCGGAACACGTCCAGCGCCAACGCTTCCGGAGCCCCACGGTCGATCACCGATTGAGCGCGCACCAGCAGATCGTCGAGCTGATGGCCGGCGAGCAGTCCGGGAACCAGCGGGGCCGTCGCCCGATACGCTGCCGAGTAACGCGCAACCTCGGCGCCGACTGCGATCGGCTGGGGCCGATTGGCCAGGAACCATCGCGACGCCCGGTCGAGCAGTCGGCATGATTCCACGATCAGCTCGTTTTCGATCTCAGCACTGACGCCCGCCGAGCGGATTCGCGACCACACCTCGTCGAGTGCAAAGACCTCCCGCACAGCGGCGTAGGCACGGATCGAGTCCGTACTGCTCGCTCCGGTCTCCTCGGCCAAGCGGTAGGCGTACGTGATTCCGCCGTTGTCTATCACTTCGTTCACGAGCATCGTCGCGACTATCTGCCGCCGCAACGGGTGTGCCTTGATCTCCGTTTCGAACCGATCGCGAACAGCGGTCGGGAAGTACTGCGGGATCTGCTGGGCGAAGAAATCGTTGTCCGGCAACTCGGTTGCGAGCAGATCGTCCTTGAGGGAAAGCTTGACGTGCGCCGTCAGCGTCGCCAGTTCCGGCGACGTGAGTCCCACACCGGCCGCAAGTCGACGCTCGATCTCCTTGTCGGTCGGCAACGCCTCCAGCTTGCGGTCCAGGCCACGTGCCTTGCTCAGGTCCGTCAACTGACGGCGGTGAACACCGAGCATCTGCGGCGCGGTCACCCGTGAGATTCCGAGCAACGCGTTCTGAGCGATGTTGTCCGCCAACACCAATGCGGCCACGTCATCGGTCATCGACGCCAGTAGCGGATTCCGTTCCGGTGACGGCAGCAACTGCGAGCGCACGAGCGAATCGAGAAGAATCTTGATGTTCACTTCGTGATCGGAGCAGTCGACGCCGGCCGAGTTGTCGATGGCGTCGGTGTTGATGTGACCGCCGTTGGCGCTGAACTCGATTCGTCCCAGGGCTGTCACGCCGAGGTTGCCACCCTCGCCGATCACCTTGGCACGCAGATCTTGACCGTCGACTCGCACGGCGTCGTTACTCTTGTCGCCGACCTGCGCATTGGTCTCGGTCGACGCTTTGACGTACGTACCGATTCCGCCGTTCCAGAGTAGGTCCACCGGTGCCGACAGAATTGCCTGCATCAACTCCGGCGGAGAGAGCTTCGTGACTCCCTCGGCCAGCCCCAGTGCGACCCGAACGCTTTCGGCGATCGGAACCGACTTGACCGTGCGATCCCAGACGCCGCCGCCCTCACTGATCAGGCTGGTGTCGTAATCGGCCCACGACGACCGAGGCAACTCGAAGAGCCGACGACGTTCCACGAACGAGCTCGCCGCCTCCGGGTCGGGATCGAGGAAGATGTGTCGATGATCGAACGCACCCACCAGCCGGATGTGCCGACTGAGGAGCATTCCGTTGCCGAACACGTCACCGCTCATGTCGCCGACGCCTACCGTCGTGAAATCCTCGGTCTGCGTGTCGACGCCGAGTTCGCGAAAGTGCCGCTTGACGCTTTCCCAGGCGCCGCGGGCGGTGATGCCCATGCCCTTGTGGTCGTATCCCACCGAGCCTCCAGAGGCGAACGCGTCGCCGAGCCAGAAGTCGTACTTGGCGGCAACCGAATTCGCGAGATCGGAGAACGTCGCCGTGCCCTTGTCCGCGGCGACTACGAGGTAGCGATCCTGATCGTCCTTGCGTACCACGCGATCCGGCGTCACAACTTCGCCGGTGGCGGCATGCACGTTGTCCGTGATGTCGAGCAATCCGGAGATGAACGTGGTGTAGCAGGCCTTACCGGTTTCCAGCGTCGCCGTTCGATCAGCGGCCGGATCGCCCGTCGGCAAGGGCGGATTCTTCACGACGAAGCCGCCTTTGGCGCCAACCGGGACGATCACTGCGTTCTTGACGGCCTGCGCCTTCACCAAGCCCAGCACCTCGGTACGGAAATCCTCGCGCCGGTCGGACCAGCGGAGCCCGCCGCGCGCGACGGCGCCGAATCGCAGGTGCACGCCTTCGACCTCGGGCGAGTACACGTAGATCTCGAAAGCCGGTCGCGGCTTGGGCAACTCGCTGATCCGTGAGGGATCCAGCTTGACCGACAGGTAGTCACGAGAACGACCATCGGCGTCGACGACGTAGAAATTGGTGCGCAAGGTCGCCTTCACCAACGAGAACATTCCACGCAGAATGCGATCGGCATCCAAGCTGAGAACCTCGTCGATGGACACACGCAACTGCTCGTCCAATTCCGCGACGCGGATTTCGTCCTGTTTCTCGGGGTCGAACATCGCCTCGAACAACTGGACCAATGCAAACGCGGTCTGCGGATGCGTGAGTGCGATTCCTTCGATGTGGAACTGGCTGTACGGAAATGTGGCCTGCCGCAAATACTTTGCGTATGCACGCAGCACCACGGCTTGACGCCAGGACATACCCGCGCGCAGCACCAGCTCGTTGAATCGGTCAGCTTCTGCCCGGCCGAACCAGACTGCACCGAATGCGGCTGTGAACCGCTTCTGGACCTCGGTCAGCGGAGCGGTACTGGTCTCGAGTGGTACCTGCGCATCGAGGTCGACTTCGATCGACGCTCGAAGATCCGCCGGTACCGACAATCCGAAATCGTAAATCCAGCACTGAACGCCGTCCAGGCGCTGTACGACGTGGGGCCGCTCGTCGAGAACTTCGACACCGAGTGACTGCAGCACCGGCAGGACCTGGCTCAACGAGATACCGTCGCCGCCGATGAAGAGGGTGAAGCGCCAGGCACCGGGGGCGGAGTCGACGGCGCGATAGAGCAGCACGTCGATCGCGCCTGGTGCCAACGCCTCGAGCCTGGCGATGTCGGCGAGCGCGCGTGACGGTTCGAAGTCCTCTTTGTATCCGTCCGGAAGCACCCGCGAGTACCGCTGCACCAGTTCCGGATCCACGCCTGGGCTTTCTCGAACGAGATCGGTGATGCGGTCGTCCCAGCTACGACTGACTTCGGTCAACAGCGCCTGAACCCGCTCGCGGTTGGCTTCGGATACATCCAGATGAACCGGTTCGCTGCCGGGATCGCGCCGGATGGTCACATGCAGCAGCGCGAGATCGTTCTCGGTGACCCTGGCGGTGTAATCGACTGTGCCAGGACCGAATTCGCGCCAGAGCAGATGCTGCATCGCCAGTCGAACTCGCGTCGTGTACCGGTCGCGAGGTAGATACACCAGGCAGGACACGAAGCGTCCGAACGTGTCCTCGCGGACAAAAAGTCGTACCTGCCGGCGGAGCCCGATGCTGTGCACGGCATGGACGGTCTCGAACAAGGTCTCGGCATCGCTCGAGAACAGCTCGGTGCGCGGGAACGACTGGATGACCTCGAGCATCGCCTGACCGGAGTACGAATGCAGGTTGACACCGGCACGCGCGATTACTTCGCGGACGCGGCGCTCGATCAGGGGAATCGCGAGGACGTTCTCGTGGAGTGCGACCACGGTGAACACTCCCAGGAACCTGTGCTCCCCCACAATGTTTCCGTTGTCGTCGAGGATCGATACACCCACGAAGTACGGGTAGACAGCGCGGTGCACCGTGGCGGGGAACGATCCCTGCGTCAGGACCAGAAGCGGTCGATCCGGGAGGTCTGCGACGGGAGGCAAGCTCATCGGGCCTTCGGTGACCGCGTCGGAGCGCAGCACACCGAGTCCACTCCCCGCTACCGTACGTGAACCGTCCTTCGTTCCCTCGAATCGCCGGTACCCGAGAACGGCGTAATTTCCGTCGGCCATCCACCGAAGTAGTCGAGCGGTGTCGGAGAACTCTTCGGGGGTGATCCTGCCGGAGGCGGTTTCTGCGGCGCTCGCCAGCTCGTCGGCAACGCGCAGTTGCAGTGCCTTCATGTCCGGGGTGTCCCCAACCACCTGGCGGACGTCTGCGAGCACTTTGCCGAGGTGCGCTTCGATCGCGTCAAGCGCGGAATCCTCGACTTCGGAATCCAACTGGACGTGCATCCAGGATTCCTGGATACTGCTGTCGCCCAAGGAAATCAGATTTCCCGAGTCGCCGCGTTCGACCGTCAGGATCGGGTGGGCGAATTGACTGATTCCTACACCCTGTCGGTTGAGCATCGCGGTGACGGACTCGACAAGCAACGACATGTCGTCGGTGACGATCTGGACGGCAGCGCCGAGACCCTCGGATCCTGACGGGCGGTACACACGCCATACGGCCGTGCCTGGCGTCCGCTGCCTCCCGAGCGCAAGATGCGCGAGCAGGACTCGATCCGATCGACCGTTGATGACGTCGTCGCTGTCACCCTCGTCGATATGCGTGAAAAAGGCCTCGCGAAGACGCGTCAACAACGTCGCTTCGTCGAGGCCTGTGCCCTGCTGCCGTACACGGTCTGTCATTCCTGGCTCACATCCTTGTGGGTTCTGATCGCC
The DNA here is from genome assembly GCF_030056735.1 of Rhodococcus sp. IEGM 1409. GTDB lineage: Bacteria > Actinomycetota > Actinomycetes > Mycobacteriales > Mycobacteriaceae > Rhodococcus_F. The sequence continues at coordinate 129,708 of NZ_JASHKN010000003.1, read as the reverse complement.
GCGACCAATCTCTGACTCGAGACTAGCCGCGGCAACCAGTACCTAGGGTGAACTGAGAAACGAAATCTACGATGTCGTCATCTGAACAAGCGATGCTTCGAGCACCGCGCGTTCGCTGTCCGCCAGCGGTCTTGACTTTTCGGACACCGTGTCGAATCCGACCATCAACGCGTCACCGAATGCGCATTCGACACCCGTGTTGTCACGGATGATGTGACGAACCGTGAACGAGGAAGTCCCGACGTGAGTCGTGAAGATCTCCACGTTCAAGGGACCGGACCGATCGGTGACCGGCTTGAGGAACTCGATGGTCATCTTTCGAACCACGAGGTATCCCGGCCGGCCGCCGAGCGGCGCCAGTTTCGCTTCCAGGAACTGGATGCGAGCTTCCTGCATGTACTCGACGTAACGCGTGTTGTTGACGTGACCCAACCGGTCGGAATCGCCCCACCGGACCTGGATCTGCGCTGTGTATACGTCGGACACCGGATCAGTCCCTGGTGAGCTTGCGGTGAGTGACGCGGTGCGGGCGGGCGGCGTCGGGGCCGAGTCGCTCGACCTTGTTCGCCTCGTAGCCCTCGAAGTTGCCTTCGTACCAGTACCAGGCTGCCTCGTTGTCGCCGAAGCCACCTTCCCACGCGAGGATGTGGGTACAGGTGCGGTCCAGGAACCAGCGATCGTGCGAAATCACTACGGCGCAGCCGGGGAACTCTTCGAGAGCGTTCTCCAGCGAGCCGAGGGTTTCGACGTCGAGGTCGTTAGTGGGCTCATCGAGCAGGATCAGGTTGCCGCCCTGCTTGAGCGTCATCGCCAGGTTCAGGCGGTTGCGCTCACCACCGGAGAGGACGCCGGCCGGCTTCTGCTGATCGTGGCCCTTGAAACCGAATGAGCTGATGTATGCGCGCGACGGGAACTCGGTCTGGCCGACGACGATGAAATCGAGCCCGTCGGACACGGTCTCCCAGACCGTCTTCTTGGGGTCGATACCGGAACGGTTCTGGTCGACGTAGCTCAGCTTGACCGTCTGACCGATCTTGACCTCACCGGCATCAGGCTCTTCGAGACCGACGATGGTCTTGAACAGCGTCGTCTTACCGACACCGTTGGGGCCGATGACGCCGACAATTCCGTTGCGCGGCAACGTGAACGAGAGGTCCTTGATCAGGACGCGGCCGTCGAAGCCCTTGTCGAGGTTCGAGACCTCCACGACCACGTCACCCAGACGCGGCGGTGCCGGGATCTGGATCTCGTCGAAGTCGAGCTTGCGGGTCTTCTCGGCTTCGTTCGCCATTTCCTCGTAGCGATCGAGACGAGCCTTGTTCTTGGCCTGACGAGCCTTGGCGCCGGAGCGGACCCAGGCGAGTTCGTCCTTGAGGCGCTTCTGCAGCTTCTGATCCTTCTTGCCTGCAACTTCGAGGCGTGCAGCCTTCTGCTCCAGGTAGGTGGAGTAGTTGCCCTCGTACGGGTACAGGCGTCCGCGGTCGACCTCACAGATCCACTGTGCGACGTGATCGAGGAAGTAACGATCGTGGGTCACGGCGAGGATTGCGCCGGGGTAAGCAGCGAGGTGCTGCTCGAGCCACAGGACCGATTCGGCGTCGAGGTGGTTGGTGGGCTCATCGAGAAGCAGGAGGTCGGGCTTGCTCAGCAGCAGCTTGCACAGTGCGACGCGACGCTTCTCACCACCGGAGAGGTGGGTGACCATGTCCTCGGGCGGCGGGCAACGCAGCGCGTCCATGGCCTGTTCGAGCTGAGAATCAATCTCCCAGGCATCCGCATGGTCGAGCTTTTCCTGAAGCTCGCCCATTTCCTCCATCAGCTCGTCGGAGTAATCAGTAGCCATGAGCTCGGCGATCTCGTTGTACCGCTTGAGCTGGACCATCGTCTCGCCGAGGCCTTCTTCGACGTTCTCGCGAACGGTCTTGGTCTCGTCGAGCTCCGGCTCCTGCATGAGGATGCCGACCGACGCGCCGGGCGCGAGGAACGCCTCGCCGTTGCCCGGCTGGTCCAGCCCGGCCATGATCTTGAGGATGCTGGACTTACCAGCGCCGTTCGGTCCGACGACACCGATCTTCGCGCCGGGGTAAAAGCTCATCGTGACGTCATCGAGGATGACCTTGTCACCGTGCGCCTTGCGCACCTTCTTCATCGTGTAAATGAACTCGGCCACGCCGTGGGTCTCCTAGCTGGGAATTCTTGAGTACGACCTCGGGAATCTCTCTCAGATCCCCCACAGGCCATTCGGGCTTCTATCCCTCGATGTTATCCGACAAACCAAATCGGCCCCGGTTGGTGCGCTAACACCAGCTCCGGAGCCTCGGAACGAAGGAATCCAACTTCCCGTGAACCGTACCAAGATTGTATCGACACCCACCGACAAACTTTTTACCAGCAGAAACGTGCGTGAAGCCACCGCCGTCATGCTGATCCTCTTCACCAGCTACGCCGTCGTCTACGGCGTGCTGAAGGTCCTAGTCCTCTTGGGCTGGCACGCCTGATCCAAGCGGCGAAGCCAGTGATGCTCGGACCGATCCGGCACCCGTAGATCACCGCTCCCCCGTTCGGAACTCAGATCGACCTCCTGCGCCCGAGAGATATTTCGGGTGGGCCAGCTAGCCCCTGGTGCCGTCTCCCGTTGCTGGGAATAAGCATCATCTCGATCACAAGATGACACCAGGTCCAAGGCAGGCCCGAGCTGGAACGGCGTGGCAGCCGTAGCGCATCTGTGAACACACCGGCCCTGACGCCCTGCGACTAATACCCGCCAGGCGTGGACACATCAACCAACCGACCGCAGCGACCGACGCGGCACGGCGAGTGTCCCCGTTCCAATCGCGAACGGGGAACGCTCTGCCCTTCCCTCCCGCTGCTCCCTCTGCGGTCACCAAAGCTAATCCCTCACAAGCCTTCTCAGCGCCTAACAGCGCTCCCGTAGACACGGAGCAACCCCATGGCAGACCTGCACTACACCGAACTCGACCTCAGCATTGACGACGAAGGAGCGTATGCCATCTACCACTCACGCGAGATTATCCCCGCCAGCGGCGAAAGCTACTCCCACCCCATCAGCATCCGCACCCAAACCTTCATCAAGCCCGGCGACATCCCCGAATACTCCGTCCTCATCGAACAGGGGCATAGCGAACTCACCGCCAACGTCCACCAACTGCGTGCACTCCAGCAACACGTATCAGCGGCGATCGACATTCTCGAGCTTCTCAACCCCAGCGAGGAAACGCTCGACGCACACGCAGAAGCGCTACTTACCGAGCACACCCGCAAACACGAGGAGCAGGAACAGCGGCAGAAGGCATTGGCGGCAGAGACCGTCGAAGCATGGTTGCGGGAGAAGGCTCCGGAGTTGGGGCCAGTGGATACAGAGGCGTTCCGCATGTGGATCTCGAACGCCCTCAACATCGCGCTGTGACCACCAGCATCTGCTAGTTCTGCACCGAACGAACGCCCCAACTGACTATGCGTCGGCTGGGGCGTTCGTCTCATGTCTGAGACCTTTCGACCTGCCAAGACTGCGCTCCATATCGGGCACGAAGGGCAACCAACGCACACAACCACCCATCACCTCAGTGGCTTACGCCGGCCGAGGCGGCACCGATCGCCCGGTGGGACCGGAACTTCACCTGCGAGGCGCTGGCCGGTGAGCTGAAAGGCGTAGCCGAGGGGCCGCTGATTGATCGATCCCGACGACTTGCAGCGCTGGATTCGGGGCGAGTGAATGACCCTGAGTCACACTGAATCACACGAGTGGCATTTTGTTACCTGGCGTTCACCGGATGTGCGGCTCGTTCCGTGGCGTCTTGCGCCTTCGGCACATAGGCTCAAATACGAGAAGGGCCCCGACCTCTACGAAAGGCCGGGGCGATTCTTCTCAAAACTCCCCATCCGCCCACTACAGCTAGATTGGACGAGCTTTGACAAGTTCAAACGTACCGGGGCCTGGGGGCCCTGACAACGAAAATAGTGTAAACACGACGCTAACAGTTCCGCACATCCTGGTGTTTATACTGGTCACAGCAGTAGCGGTCGGAGCAGGCCTTGCGATAGCGCATTCCCCTGATCCCACTGCCGGCGCAACAGTAGTAGCTCTGGTGCTGAACTTCTGGTCGCAGATCCACTCGTCACGCACACGGTCCGATCCGAGACCGTAGACCTGACCGTGCCCCACCTGGACATCCTCAGGTGGGGCACACCCCTAACAGCCCTCCGCAGCCCCCTGCCGCTGTCCGCCCTGATCGATTCGATTGTGCTTCGACTCCGCACGACCTGATCAGACTCGTACGGGCGACAATCGGAACGTTCGATGTCCAGCCACTCGGCATCCGCCATCAATCCTCGCGAATCCACGCCTGACGCAACGACAAAACGAAATCATCAAGACTGCCCAAGCCAGTCGAAGAGAACAACGGCACCCGCACATCAGGGAATTTCAGCACCCAATCGGAGGCACCCACCGACATGCGGCGGCGCCCGTCCTCATGCGAAGTCTTCTGGCTAACAATCTCGAACGCACGAATGTCGAGAACCGGGCGCACCCATCCGGCAACCGCGGCATCCAAGACATCATCACCGTCATCGCTGCCGTTCCACGCGTGATGCGCCGCCGTCGCCTCCACGAAGACCAGGTCTGATCCAGCAAGCCAGAACACCTTCCACGTCGTCTCGTTTGCCGTCGACGAACGGGCAATCAATGAAGCGTTCGGTGACTCGCCGGGGGTAAGGCTTTGAAGTGCAACTGCGACGGCCGTGGGTACGAGCGTCCCGCTGTCGCTTAGGTGTTCGCGGTGCGTGTCGTAGATGTCCTGTGAGAATCTCATTCGTAGGTGGTACCACATTCAACACGTTTCGGACCGATCGGCAGGGCACGTGCACACAACCTGCTATCAATACGTCACTACGGACTCCACCCCGACACTTACGCAACCTCGGCATAGGAGGAACACCATGGCGGCTCAATGGATCACGCCGCTCGAAGCCGCAAAGATCGCACGCTGCAACAGGACTCACATCTACGCAGCTCTGACAGCAGGTGAACTCAAAGGGTTTCAACGCAAACGACATAACGCAGTCAAGGGCCCGTGGCTCATTGATCCTGCAGATCTGGATCGGTGGATTCGCGGCGAGTGATTCAAATCAAATGCTGAAACGAAGGCTCAAGCAGGTCCCAACTTGACACGTGAAAGACCAAGAACGGCAGCATTGTTGGGCCGAAATGTCTCAGATATGGGACAGGTTTGATTGAACCGCAATCTTTCGTTACCGTGCACGGCAATGACGAAGCATTCACCGAATGTCCCGCTGCAAAGCCCCTGGATGACGAGCACCGAGGCAGCTGAATACGCCCGATGTAACCGCAGCACAATCACGCTCGCCGCCAACTCGGGACAACTCGTAGGACATCAACGCAAAGCCCATTCCAGGTGGCTTTTCCTGCAATCGGACATTGACCGATGGATCAACAAGCGCGACAAAACAGACCAGCAACCTGTACCGGACCGTAGGACGTGGCTCACCACATCCGAAGCGGCCGAATTGGCGCGATGTAGTCGAAATGCAGTCATCTTCGCACTGCAAGACGGAGAGCTAAGCGGGTACCAGCACAAATCCCCAAACGGTCACTGGCGCACGGAACTCGAAGACCTCACACAGTGGCGGACCGGCGGGTTTCCTCTGGAGCGGATCATGACTCCTCAAGATGCTGCCGCACGACTCGGTTGCCATCAGGAGTTCATCTACCGAGCACTGTGGTCAAACGAACTGGCCAATTACAAGTTTCGCGGAACTCAGTGGATCATCGACAGTGCCAAATTCGACGAATGGCTGGCCGGCGACACCGGCAGCCGGGAGCGCCTCAACCGAGGCAACATTGTGTGGGGCTCGCGCCAGGTGGATCCAGGTCAAGAAGATGAGTCAGATTTCGGTCAGCCGAACCTTTAGGCTCTGGCAGATTTCAGACCGGACAGTTCGCAATGTCCGACTCATCTGGTAGTAAACACCCATGAACGCAAACACCAAAGCCCTGACAGCGGCAACCCTCGCTGTATCGGCAGCCCTCATACTGCTAGGCCTTGGATTCGATATCTACGAGACGAATAAATTCTCTGACTGCGTGGACACGTCAATCAATATCGGGCGGTGCGTGAGCGCCAATCGCGGCGGGTTGATCGTGTTCGTCATCGGATTGATCGGCATTATTGGCGCGGGAGCTGCATGGTTAACTCTGCGACGATCAGTGCCCTCCGAGGGCCGAAACCCGTGAGTCACATTCACGTTCGATCCCGATTCGGTTAGCTAGCATCCACTTACATCAACAGAAGGTCAGTCCAATGACATATCCCCCACCCCCCGAAACGGGCTTCCCTACCCCAGCTCCGCAGCCAGCGTCGAACAACAACAAGCGCGTGCTCATCATCGGCGGAGTTGTTATCGCGGCCATAGTCATCGCGATCATTGCGGTGTTCACACTGCGGGACACTGAGCCCAAGACATTCAACTTGGAAGGCAATGTCGGGATCATCGACGGCGCAAGCGAGTTGTCAGACAATCGCTGCGCAGGAAAGGGTGGATACAAAGACCTGTCAGAAGGTGCTTCCGTGACAATCGGCGATGAGGCGGGAAAGACTGTCGCAACAGGATCGATCACAGGTAGTGAGTACATAGACGGCGCATGCATGCTGACGTTCTCGATTCCGGTCCCCGCGGACCTGGACTTCTATCAGGTCGAGGTGTCGCATCGCGGAGTCGTCACTTACTCAAACGAGGATGCTCGATCCGGACCGTTCATGTCTATTGGTGGCTAGTTCCAGCGGTCTGTCTGTGGATCCGCCCCCAAACAATCAGGCGTCCGGATCGTCTCACCACACCGCCGGCAGTAATGCGTCCGATGACCGCCATTGTGCGCGGTGCCGCAGCCGCAGACTTCCCACCCGACGAGGCATGTGTTCGCCACCAACAGGTGCCCATTCGGGCAACGTTGCGGAGATCGTTCAGTCGACGGCACATCCCAATATTCGCACACCTGTTCGATGGGTGGTAGCGTCGGTTCCGTGGCGTCGGGAGGGTAAGGGAAGACCAGCTCGGCCCCGCACAAACGACAACTGACGCCCCACCCTCGCGGTGAGGGTGGGGCGTCAGTTGCAACTAGATCACGAGTCGCCGTTACCGAGAGTCCGACCGAACACGAACCCGAGAGATGTTGTGGCAAGCAATTTCAAGACATCGGACGTTGAACCCAGAGTGCCACCCGACTTTGCAACATACCCAGGTGCATAGAATTCAACGACCCCGATCGCCACGGCCCCCGCCGCGGTCACGGAGGTGAAAATGATGGCGAACTTCAGCTTCGTCTTATCCATATCCCTGCGGTGATCCGCCTCAGGATCCCTGACAGGAGTTACAGCAGTTGGACTACCTGCTGAACCAGGCGGAATATCGACAGAAGCCGAGTTCGGTATGGGCAGGGGGTCTCCACCTGCACCGACGACAGCGTCGCTCAAGCTAAGCCCAACATCGAACGATAGCTTTCGTCTGCGCGAATGTCAGCATCATCGATGTACTGCTCATTGGCGTCAAACGCCTTCCGCCACGCAGATCCAGGAAGGTGCGTAATTCGAGACAACTGAACAGCACCTTGAGATTTCACCACAGGCCAGACTCGGCCTAGAACCTCACGAAGCTCCCCGCTCTGGTCTTCGTCCACCACGTACGCTTTCCCCTGCGAGTCCTTTCCGTATCGGCGAATGGCCCCACTCCCGAACGGCTTGAACTCCGAGTACACGGACGCAACCACAGGTCCATACTGCCACTGCTGGAACGGCTCCCGGAGGAGCGGACTTCCGGTGTCCTTCGCATATTCACTTGCCACGAAATAGAGAATCTTTTGCAGCTTCATCGGGGTGACAGGGACATCTTCTTCGAACGCTCGCTTCAGGATGTTGTTGCAAACTAGGGTTGCATCGAAAGCCATGACTCCATCCTTTCCACTTCACTCCAGCAGATCCCTGCTGGTGCGCCCAGTCTCGCATCAAGGTCTGACACTCGACTGAAGTATGACATCTACCAGTTCAACGGTTGGGTTGGCTCTCCTGTTCCATCAGGCGAGGGGGCAGTCGGCCTTCCATCAGAAACTCGTTCAACTGCCAAGGCTGGGTTTCTCGAGAACCCTCCCCCTGTAATCGCACCATCCGGCTCACAGACTATGCCTCACGGAGCATGATGATCGGAGTGCGAACACTGCCCGTCGATCCGAGCGTCTTCACCGTCCCTGCCGCACCCAGCGGATACGCGCCCGCCACACCACGGCACCTGTAAGTGCCATTCGCCAAACGATTGAACGCGGCAGTCGGAGCGCTCAAGCCACGAACATTCGCCGTAGCCGAGTCGCCGGCGATCACAACCCAATACGGAGTACCAGCAGCGAGAGTCAGGGGTGTGGCCGACAAGTCTTCGGTCACGTCGGTGGACACCGCAGGGAATGCGGTGCCACCCTTGCTCCAGAGGACATGCCCTGTCGAATCCAGGACCCCGATGTCGTAGTTGCCCGCCGAGACAGTGCCAGTGCGCCAATCGAGGTACTTCACCACATAGTTGCGTGGAGGCACGATCAGCACCGCCGACCCTGTGCCGGCTGTCGTGAATGTCTGGTCGACACCTGCGACGATCCCGACCGGGATACCCGCTCCGAGAGTGGAGAGTTGATCGAGCAGTGGGGTGTACGTCTCGTTGAAGGCGATCGAGTTGACGGTGGTGACCTTCTTCGGTGACACCGCAGCCCGAGGAAGATCGCCAACAGCGAAGGCGACCCGGTCGATGCTCACCGAACCCGTGGTGACACCAGACGTTTTCGAATGCAACCGAACTCGGATGCTGGTCGTCGGCGAGGTCAAGCGTTTGGTGCAGATCACCCATACCCATCCGTCACGGGTGGATGAGTCCATGTCCGTCTGCCGCTGGTTGGTCGACTCCGTCTGATCTCTCAGCATGACGCTGGGAGTTCCAGTGTTCGCGGCCGGCGCGTACATGCGGGCAGCGAAGGTGACTACCTTCCCCGACACCCTGCCTTTAATGCCCAGAGTGGCCGGGTCTACCAACAGTTCCGCGTACGCGCCCCCGCTGGTGGCGGATGATGTGACCTTCAAGCTGTACGTGCCGGTCTCGAAGTTGGTGAAATCCTTCTCCACCGTCGCATTCGATGCAGTCCAACCCGCGGGCAGTGATCCTGTCCAATCCTCGAACGAGGGGTCTTCGATCAGCGATTCTGCGACCTGAGACAGTGATGACGAGTTCTGTCCGGGGGCGAGATTCGTTGGCGAGTACACCAGCGCTTTGCCGACCTCATCGGCCCAGATCTGCGATCCGGTTGCGTTCGGGTGGGTGTCCGTCCCGTCATTGAGGAGCAGTGAGGCAATCGTGACGGAGTGCTCGGCCATGTACTTGACGAACGCCTGATGAACGTCGATGAACCCATAGCCTCGTTGGGCGGCGATCTGCTGCACGATCCCAGCCTTGATCGCCTGCCACGTTTCCCTGCCTGCCATGCCGCTGGGGTTCTGCGATTCGAGGATGATCCCGGCCTTCGGAAACTCCTGTGAGACCGCCTCGGTCAGCGCCAGGTAATTACCTCGAACACCCATCCTGCCGTTTGCGGTGGTGGGATCGGCGAGGTTGTGGCCGTGACTGATCATCACCAAATCGGGGTCAGGTATCGCCGCAATGGCGGCAGCATATCGGGAGCCGAGGACATAGCCGGGGCGCGAGCCTGAGATGGAGCAGTTGTACAGGGTGCAGGTGGCCGGACCTGTGCCCGTCTGCACCATCACCGGAGCGTTGTCGTACGCGCCCGTGGTGGGATTCACCAGCATGTAGATGAAAGTGACGGCCGGGAATCTGGTGGCAAGCTTCGCGAACTCGAGGTAAGCGTGCTCGGTAGGTTCATTGGCGGTCGAGTCGCCCACGAGTGCCATCACCGAGTTTTCGACACCTCGCTCGAGCTTGGACAGAAGCCGTTGGGACTGTGCCGCCGCCGTGACATAGGTGCCATCCAAGATTGCTTTCGTGGCCGTGCTCGAACCGATTAGATCGGCGACAGCTCCGTCCGATACCGCAATCTCGGGGATTTCGACACGGCCGACTTCCGTGCCCGAATCATCGTCAAGTTTGAACACCAACTCGTCGGTGTCCACGTCCGTTGCTACTTCTGCGATACCGAAACCTCTTGGCCCACGCGACAGTTGGACAGCCAACGATGACGGTGCAACATTTACGTGTTCAGCCAGATTAATCTCAGCGCCAGGGGTCGCGTAGAAGTAGATGGGCTGCATCGTGATTGCTTGACTGCCGAAACGCAGGTTCTTGAAGCTTGCGCGCCACTGCAATTGAGCAAGGTTCGTCGTGGCTGCAGTAGGCGCAAGTACCTTCACGTAGTCGCGGCCTTGGTGTGCAATGTCGCCGGTGATTCCGATGTCCACGTTGATTACTGAGACGGTTTTGAGTTTGAGTGTCTCGCCGTCGCTATATTGGATTGCGGATCCGGTCGCGATCATCGGAGCTAGTTCCAGGGTGCCGGTGAGCGGTGTGTCGTCGGGGATGTCGTCCACGTCGATGCCATCCGCGGCGATGGTGGTGAGATTGATTCGGAGAGTGCAGTATTCGAGCGGCATTTGGTCGCCCTTTCTGATGGTGATACACAAAAGGGTGCCGCCCACAATCTCTGTGGGCGGCACCCTTTGCTCGTATTTGTTTAGTTTTCTGGTTGTTTCATGATGATCAGTTCGGCGTCTGATGCATCTTTCCATCGGTACGCCCAGCGCCCATCGGCAAGTTTCACAGTGCCGGGTTCGCCGGTGTCAGGGTCAGGTTCGAAAGCCATACCCCGATCCTCTCAGGTCGTCACACAATCCTGAAAGATGCACCGGCCGAAACAGTCGTAGCAAAAGTGCTGACCCTTTGCACCTGGCACTTGACCAGATCGCCAGCTGCGAGTGCCAGGCCGGTTGCGGCGACCATGCGAACGTCGTACGCGGGTGCTGTCGGCCCCGTGTGGACAACACTGCCGTTCACGAGGAAACGCAAGGCCATCGGTGAGCCCGAGCTGATGACCGCCGCCGCTGTCAGTATCGCGTTCGGGTGTGCCGCCGGGACTACAACCGCGTTGCCGCTCAAAGTCGTGCCCGAATCGGCAACGATAGGCATATCGGTCCAGCCATCACCAGGTGTGTAGTTGGCGCTCACTGTTCCGCCAAGGGCCACCGAGTCGCCGCTGGACATGTTGAGTCGAGTAGTCGTGGCTTTGACGCTGACGGGATACGAGGTCGAGGCGGACCAATATCGCAGAGTAATGGCGTCACCCATAACCACAGTGAACGTCGCAGATCCTGTGATCAGCGACGCACCGTTGTACGGCACAGTCATCGTGAACGTATCACCAACCTGCACACCATTTTTGAACACCGCAGCGTAACCGGTAGTGCCACCACTGGACGACAGTTGTATCGAGAACCCAACTCGCGCGGATCCAGCGAAACCGCTGATGAGTGCATCAGAGGTCACGACAGATCCAGGCAAATTGATGTTCGCCGCCATCCCGGTAACAAGTGCAGCCGTGGCAGAGGTGATGTTCGAGTCAGCGCTTTTGACCATGCCGACCGGCACGAATGTCAGGCCGTTTCCACGCACGAAAATGTGGGGCATCAGCACAGCCCTTTCAACTCGGCAGTCACGCCCTTGCCTGGAGTCGCGCCAACTGCAGTGACATTGATAGTCAGGAAGTCGCCGGCCGCGTACGCCCACGTACCTGTCGACGTGCCACCCGCAACCTGATTTGCCGCAGCAATCGTGGTCGAAGTACCCGACACCGCCGAACCATTCTTACGTACCTCAACCACGAGGTTCCCCGACGCATCTGCAGTCTCGCAATGGAACAGCACCTCGGAGAACGTGACTGCGCGCCGCAGCTTGATTCCCGCGGGAACATCCCCGAGCCCGGTTGCCCGGTTTCCGGATTGCGCCACAAACGTGATGTCGTACGGCACAGTCCCCACTGTCGGGGTACGAGTATCGGAAAGGCGAGCATCCGTTGACGAGGCCGCGCCGATTGCGGTCCGTCCAGCTGCTGCATCGGCGGCCTTGAGAACATCTCGGCCGACTGTCGTGGAGTCGGTGATGTCGACAGCCTGCGTAGTGACAGCACCCTGGCGTCCGTTGACCGACGAAACTGGTGACGCGGGATAGGTGTTCTCGCGCCAACTCGCGAGCTGTGTCGGATCGTTGCCGATGATCTGAAAATCAGAACCTCGATCAGACCTTGAGCACCAGTCGCCCTTCTGCCCCACAAGCGCGAGCATCGCGGACTGTGTTGCGACTGACCCAAGGAACTCTCGGATTGCAACGGCCGGGATCTGGGACTGGACTAGGAAACCGTTGCTGTCTACATCGGCCTTCGTGTTAAGTTTCGCTGTCAGACCAGTGATTTGAGCTTCGGTGTGCGTATGTGTCGTTGGAGCTTTGCCCGCGAGCGCCGCAGCTACAGAAGTTGAAGCGGGCTTGTCCGCGTCTCGGGTGTTGTCCACCTGATCAATGCCAAGCTGCGCCTTCGTGACCACACCATCAAATCCGCCGACAGTCGTCACGCCACCAGGATCACCCTTATCGCCCTTCGGGCCAGGAACCGTAGAAGCCTCACCCTGGAGACCGCGCTCCCCCTGATCTCCCTTGTCGCCCTTAGGGCCAGGGACTACGGAATCAGCTCCCGTGTCGCCTTTGTCGCCCTTCGGGCCAACATCACCGCGATCACCTCTAGGGCCTGGGACTGTCGAATCAGCGCCGGTATCGCCCTTCTCGCCACGCTCACCCTGTACGCCTTGAATACCCTGCGGTCCGGGAACGGTGGATGCAGCGCCAGTATCACCCTTTGGGCCAGTGTCGCCCTGGTCGCCTTTGTCGCCCTTGTTGCCAGGGCGTCCCGGAGAAGGAACCAGAATGCCGCCGCTCTGCGAAGCCTCCTCCCCCAACACAATCCGATCACCGTCACTACCAACCAGAATCATGCGTTCACCTTCTTCACAGTTCCGGTCTGCAACTCAGTCTCAGTTGTCGGGGTTGTTGTGGTGTCTTTCAGCATCAACCAATACTTTGTTCCCGTGTCGACAGTTGCGACCACCTCAGACTCAATCTTGATCGACGCTGTATCGCCCGTAATTGCGAAGTCCCACTTCAACTGTGTGTCTTCAGGATCGCCCAACAGAAAGTACATTTGAGTGCCGTTTGGGAACTCAGTACCGTCCTCGAACGCGTACCAGTACACAAAATCTCCGACCGTAGGCAGGTTTAATGCGCCCTTGGGTGTTGGTTTGCGAATGTCAGCCATCTGTCGCCTCACTAAGGTAGTCGCGAACACGCACAGCATCCGCAGGGCCAACATTCGAACTCGGTGTCTTACCTTCAATGCCAAGAGCTTCGAGCGCCTCGATTACGCGAGCTGATGGAACATCAAGTTTGTAAGCCACTTCATAGACGCGCAAATCCCGAGAAAATGACACTTCATCGGGTTCCGGCTTCAAGTCAGCCGGTTCCATCGTGTATCCGCCAGCGGTCGCCAACGCCCAGGAACAGGCGTCTTCAAACTCAACCATGTGCTGTAGCTTGCACGAACCCGGAAGCGGAAAACCCAGCTTAGGCTTGCCCGTAATAAGGTTGGTGCCAACCACATTGACTTCAGGTCCCATCGGGCCAATCGAATCTTGAAGCCAAATCAGAACTTCATCGTAACCATCCAGCGTTTCCGACAATCGAAACAGTCTTGCCCGGCCCGGTGCGCCCTTGTAGTCGTCAACCAGTACCTTCGCAATTTTGCTCACGTAGCCACTACCCTTCATTGTCATAAATGTATTCAATGACCGTGACGCAACCATTCCCGCCATTGCCGGCCGCCACATTCCCATTGCCGCCGCCACCACCGCCAGAGGGGAAACCTCCAGCCCCAGCAATGCCAGATGTGGACGAAGTAGCTCCACCTCCACCGCACCCAGAGCTGAGAACCTGCCACCATGTGCGCCATCCGATTCCGTTATTCCCCGCTGTGGGAACGCCTTCGCCTGGGAAGCGCCAACCGGCGGAACCGCCAGGCTGGCCACCACCGCCGCCGCCAGCCCCGCCAGTGAACATGTCCCGCTTGCTGGATACTGCGTCCCGCCCTCTCTGGCCGCCGACTCCACCGTTAGCGCCAACGAATGAACCGATACCACCAGAGCCTGGACCTGAAGTAGTTGCGCCCGTTCCTCCTCCAGCAGCAATGAAATCGCCGAACTTCGACTCGCCGCCATCCGCGCCATTCCGATTGCCACCAGAGCGTCCACCCGCACCGCCCTGACCCACAACAACTTCCAGTGAATCAGGCAAGTCAGAAGCCAGTACCCTGCGCAACGAACGGGTAGCGGAACCACCTCCGCCTCCATGGCCGGCACCAGTGCCAGTTAGCAAACTACCGCCGCCACCAGCCCCACGGCACACGAATTCAACAGCGTAAAGCCGTGGAGGCTTCACCCAAATTCCGTTCTCCCCAAATAGTTTCAGCTCCACGTAAGGCATTACGTCATCCGCTCAATGATGTAAACAACGCCAGAAGCGCCATTTCCGCCATAGCCGTTGTTGCTGGAATTCGTCCCGCCGCAACCGCCACCGCCGCCACCACCGGGCCAGCCGCCATTGCCGCCATTCCTTCGAGCGTCAGTTCCGCCGCCGCCACCACCACCGCCAGTTGCAATGATCTGTGCTGGAGAAGTTCCATCGAATCCAGGTTCACCGCCAGGGAAGGCCGCGCCGGTCCCGCCGCGCCACGAATAGCCAATGTACGGCGACCCGCCACCACCGCCACCACCACCGCCGCGAAGCTCACCAGCATATGTGGAATTGCCGCCAACCGAACCGCGTCCTTGCGGAGACTCCGCATTGTCCGCATTGACCACCCAGCCCAACCCGCCAGTGCCGCCAACGATTAGGCCAGTGCCGCCAGTCGCAGCGGGTCGGAGGTTGCCGCTAGCGCCGAGGCCACCAGTGCCGCCAACCGCAGTGAGAACATTGCCGAACTTGACGGTGCCGCCGCCAACGCCAGACGCTTCGGAACCAACGCCGCCGACGCCCAGCCCGTCCCAGTGAACCTCCACCAGCATTTCATCCGGCAAAAGCATCGCCGGAATCTTCGCATACAGTTCACCACCACCGCCGCCGCCGTGCCCACCGCCACGCCAGTCTCCACCGCGAATGTCCCATTTGCCTGCGCCGCCGCCTCCACCACCGCTGATCATGATGACCTCAATGGACACGCAGCCCTCAGTCTTGCGATACATGCCAGACTTGGTGAACACCTGAGCCTCGCCCTGAAGGATTAGCTGACGGTAAGCGTCGACCAGTTCCCCAATTTCCGACTCATGCTTGTTGATGAGTCGCAAATCTTCCTCTAGCGCCCGGCCATTCACCCGAAACTTATCCTGAGTGCGCTGCCAAGGGACAGTCGTCTGTCCCTTCACCAACGCCATCACACCGGCTTCAGTTCTCGGCACATCCTGGCCGTAACGCGAACCAACGACATACGCCCCATCCGGAGCGCCAATACCAGGAGTAGTCACTACACACCCCCAAAGCCATTCACGCGGGTACGCAACACCGCATTCTCCGCTTCCAACTCAGCCAACCGCTCACGAGCAGAACGCTCCGCATGCAACTCCGCACGCAAAGACACAATCTCCCGCAACGCCTCATCCAACTGCCCAGCCAAACCACGCACCTGCACCGAAAGCGTATCCACCCGAGCATCATTCAAAATTCGTGCAGCAGCCTCAATACGAGCCTGACGCTCAATCCTGCGCTCCTCAATGCTGGACAACCACACAGCAATCGGAGCAGCAATCTCTTTGGTCTTAGCGACAATGACCGCGACGACAGCAAGTACCGCCGCGATCACCCCCACCCACAAGACCAAAGGATGCGTCTCAGGCGGATTCACCGACGCCGCCCGCAGGCATCGCCCGATGCTTCGCAGTCACCGGAACCGGCTCAGCAGCCAACCACGGCACAAACCTCTCGATGAACCCATTCACCTGCGGCAACGCCATCACCTTCGCCACCACCGCCGACACCGCAATCAACTGCGCACCAACCACAGTCGCCGACAAACCCGAAGTCAACAACAACACCGGCAGAATCGACACCAACGCCAACCCCACCTGAAACCCAGTGCGCACGGTAGTGCGCCACGAATTCGCAACCTGCGTAACCTCAGACATCGCTCACCGCCAGCCCATCCAACACAGCCTGAGCGCGGTTCTTCGAATCCTGATCACTCACACCAGCCATACCATTCGCCGCCACACGACGAACCTTCTCCACATACTCAGACACACCCAACTTCGCCTGAGCCACAACAAAATCCTCATGAATGCGTGCATCCATGTTGAGCACGAACCCGGCCAACGTGTCCACGACCTGATCGTGATCACGATAAATCGACCGCGAAGGGAACGACTTCCCCAACTCTTGATCCGCAAGAGACATAACAACCTCCAAAGGGGCCACCCCAAACAGGGCAGCCAAATCTTCCACTGTGCCCCGGAAGGCATTCACATCCAACGAGTAATCAGCCACACGACCCTGATCAGAAAACTGCAGCACCGCAACACTGTTGTTGCCGTAGCCATCCCAACGAGGAGACCCGTCGCCACCCGCCCTGTCGTACAAGACGCTGGCGAAACCGCCACCGGTCACATAGTTCGACGCCATCAAAGGCGGCAAACCCGACAGATCCGGTGAACCGATATGCCCAGACCAATACCAGCGCGGCAAATACACCAAATTCACCCGATAGCCGCGAGCAACGAACTCTGCTAACACCGCCCGCAGAACACCCACATCACCAGACGACAACTCGTGATCCAGCATCACCGGAATACTTCGGTCAGGCTCAACCGACTCATACCGGTCAACCTGCGCCCGAGCCGAATCCGCCGACTTCACATAGTGATACGACCCGAACAACAGTCCGTTCGCCCGAGCCCCATCACGCTGCCGGCGGTACTCAGGGTTCGTGTAACTCGCACCCTCAGTTGCCTTCGCAATCACATACGAGAAGCCTTCAGACTTCACCCGCGACATATCCAAACCAGCCTGATACGACGCAATATCAATCCCGAAGAACGTCACCCGTTCACCCCCAACCTCAGGCTTCGGCGCACCCTCACCGGGATACGACGCACCATCCAACAACGGCAACGGATCCATACGGTCGGCACCATTCGCCGACCACACCGATCTGTGCCATTCCAAATGCAGATGCGGGTCAACATTGCCGTTCCCCGCACCCTTCACAGGGTTGATACGGGCAATGCGCTGACCAGCCTCAACACGAGCGCCGACCGCAACCTCGGGGATCACGTGCCCATACACAGTCGTGCCGGATCCGTCAGCAGTCGGATGATCCACCACAACCCACTGACCGAACCCCGACGCCGCCCCAGCGTTGACAACAGTGCCACCCTGAACCGCGAACACCGGGAGCCCACCAGAGCCACCATCCTTACCGAAATCAGTACCCCAGTGAGTGGTCCCCCAACGCGAACCGAAACCTGAAGTCACCACCAGTCCTCGCTCCAACGGCCAAAACTTCGCAGCCATCACAAACCCCTATTCTGCGGCGCATTCAGAATCCCCTGCCGAGGCTTCTTCGACGCCATCTCCGCAGCAATCACACGCCGCTTCTCCGACAACGGAATCGGAGCCAACAAATATCCATTAACGCCAGAAACCGTATGATCAGCCGGATCAAACAACTCCGAAGAGTCAACAACCTCAGCCGAATCCGACTCCGACGCAACATCCTTCAAAACACCGTGATACCGCAGCTGTTCGGCCACGAACTCCTGCTCATGCCGCGTGTACTCAGCCATGTCAGGCAACGCCACCGGATCCAGCTCAGGCTCATCAATATCAACCCACTGCATCGCACCATTCAAATAATGCTGCTGACCACGATGCGGAACACGAAGTTTCAGCTTCGGCTGCGGAAGCTGGCTGACATGAATGTTTCCGTTCTCGTCAGCCAAGTTCGCCAAACTCGGCGCATACACAATCGCCAGCGAATCCCAACGCTTCGACCACGCAGCACGCTGATCAGGGCCAGGGGTGTACTCCTGCTTCCCAGCAAACGGCAGCTGCACCGCAATCCACTGCAGCACCTGCTCAGGATCAGACTGATCACAATTCTCCAGTGTGGGAATACGATCCGACACTAGACCACCCCCAATTCTTGAAGCATCCCCAAAAAGTCCTGCAAATCTTCAGCCATACGAGCAATCGGATCCTCGGCTTCACGCTGGCCGATCTGAATCTGCCAAGTGGGAGTGGTGTCCCGATCCCAAGCAAGCGTCAACTCCGAAACACGTTCCACGAACAAACGTCCCGGCTTCATCCCCAGAACTGAGAACGCCACACGATCGCCAAGGAAGAAATGCCCGTGACCAAGTTGACCGATACGCCACGGCGCACCATCAGCGACAGTCAAAGTGACACTGTTCGTTTCACGCGTCGACCACATGCCCGAACGCATCGCCAACAGGAACGACAGCGTGTACGCCTTGTCCGCCCCGTCAGCCCACCGCTCGTGATAGTGGTTCTTGCCGAGACGTTGCGCCCTCTGCGGGCTCTTCCACTTCCCGAACGCCATGAACACATCGGTGTACAGCGGCTTCAACACCGCGTCCGCCACGCCACCTAGAGGTGGCACACCCGGTATCATTGCCGTGAGGTCGCCGACCATCTGCACAGTCGCAGAGATCAACTCGTTCATTCCTGGCATAGAGTGGCCGCCAGCCACAACCCCAACATCAGTAGCCGGCCTATGGCTGAACTCGGATGCTTGAATGCCCGTGTGCTCACCCTCGCGGTAAACAACACCCGGCATCGACGGAATCGTGCCCTTGTAGCCCGGAGTCAGATACTCGCCCGGAACATTCGGATCATCAACCTGCTCAACATTCTCTGTTTTGCCATCCGCACCGATACTGATCAGTTCATGGATGAGACCACTGAAGATGTTGCCGCCGAACGATGTACCAGTATTCCAACCTGACTTGTCGATCAAATCCCAGACAAGGCAACCGTGACGCACATTCGCACCCGGCCACGGAGGCGGATCACCCGCCAAGAAACGCCGCGGCTCCCAAGACAACTGCGCATCCGCAACAATCTTCTTCGAAACCTCATGCATATTCTTGAAACGCGAATGCACAAGCGCACCCACCGAATGATCCGGTGTCAGATCAGGTTTGACGACGTTCCACCACGTCGACTGATCGAAGTTGAACCACTGCCCCGGATCCATCGGATCATCAGGCAACATGAACAACGACGATTCGAGCCGCATAAGGTTCACCAGCAGAGTCGTCTTCAACGCCCAACGAGCACGCCCGAAGCACACCCACAAACGCGGGAACTGAATCTCAGCCGGCAGAAACGGATTCGACCACGCCAGAATGTGTTTCAGCTCTTCATAGTCATTCTTGAAGAAGACCCGAATGAACTTGCGTCCCTGATCATCTTTGATGATCTTGAACTCATCCATCCGGCCACCCCAGCGGGAGCCGTCCTTATCGACCGTGATGTGAACATTCGTCGTACCGCGGCCGTCAACGTCTACAAGCCACTTCGACATGAAATAGTCCAGCGGCATCTCCAACGAACCGATCCCAGTCTCGTTATCGAGATACTGGAACGATGCGTTGTTTTCGCGTTTCACAATGCCGCGGAGATTCCAATCCCCATCCCACAACCGGACAAGAGGAGGAACCAGCCGACGTTTCTTCTCGGCCTTCAGGCGATTGGTGATCTCGGCGAACGCAGCATCGTAATCAGTAATCGAAGGTGCCGTCATCGAACACCCCCAATCATTGAAGTCCCCACGGACGTGACCACGGGCGTGGACAACGCACCTGAATTCCCATGCCGGCCGCAGCCAACGTCATCCCCACCGGCAGCTGAATCTTTTTCGTGTAAGGACGAATTGGGTAACAGAACGTCACCCCCTTCATTTGCTGCCAATACGGGATCTTCAGACGTGAGGTGGCCTGATCGGCTTCCTCATCGGTGTCGTACAGAATCGTGTCGCCGGCCGTAATCTTCGGCAGCCAAAGCTTCCGATCTGCATCGATCTCGGCACGCTCATATCGGTCGTCACCAAAACTGAAGTCCGGCAACATCGGTTTCGCTGCACCATGCACGATGTATTTCAGCCAGATCGGGACATCCGTCGGGTTCGACACCGACACAGTCCCGTAATTGATCGAACCATTGAGAGTGCTTGTCGGCGACTCCCAGAGGTCGGTCACATCGTTCTTCTCGTACCACCACGGATCGTTTGCGACACAGGTCATTACAACCTTTTCGATCTGCGTCCCATTCGGATCGTGCTCAGGTTTGAACTCTGGATGCTGAGACATCCGCAATTTCAGATAGCGCCGCGAATCCTCAGTAGTGATCCACAGCTTGCAGTCCTGCTCGTACGACCAGCCTTTACGCCACTCAGAGTCATTGAAACTCCAGTTCTTGTCACCATCATCATGGTGTGCGTAAACTCCGAATACGATGTCGCGTTGCAGGTTTCGCTTGCCGCCATACGTTGAACCCGTCTGGAACGCGTGCGAATTATGAATCGTTTTGACTGGAGCATCGTAGATACCGTCCACATCAGTACCCAGGACAATGCCACGATCGCCTTGTCCTGGGCCTGCCAATGTAAACAAGTTGCCACGAATGTCCTCCAGCTCGACAAGAGTGTCGGGCATTCGTTACCTCATCTTCGTGAAAACGTCAGAGACTGCTTCCTGCGATCAAGGCGGTCCTGCCGCAATGCCGCATCGATATCCCTGGTTTGATAGGTGACGTTCGGTCGGTCGGCATGCTCGACCAGGCGATCTACCTGCGACATCAGCCCAGACAGATCCAGAGACGCACCGTCGCCACCACGGTTCGTTGCGCCGCGCATCAACGCGAAGTCACGAGACAAATTCAGTCGCTCGTCCGCCGTCAGCATCCATTCCTCAGCGCCTGACAGATTCAGCGCCGCCGTGCCGTGAGGGACAGGCCCACCGCCATCACGAAGGACAGTCGGCATGTTCAAGGCGTCAGCAAGTCGCTTCTGCCAATCATCGCCAGCCACAGAAGCAATGGCTGTCTGCCAGCCAGGCGCACCCGGAGTTGCCGGCAACTGCGCATCAATCTCGGCCTGAGAGAACGACGGAGCCGCAGCCACAGGCTTAGGCTTAACCCCCATCAACCCTTCCCAGTCTGTTGTGATCCAACGAGACTCCGAAAGAGCGCTAGGAAGTTGTTCGAATGCAGCGTCAACCAGGATGCCGACAACGTCAGTGCCGTAACTCTTCACGCGATCCTTCAGGTTGAAGGTCTTCGCGCCGTCCCCCGCTTTGGCCTTTTCGAGAGCGTTCGTCGCCGAGAACACGGCAATGTCGGCTTTCTCTCGGTCGATAGACGTGGACTCGGCCGCCGCATACGTCTTGTCACGCGCCAACTGCGCGTCAACAACAGCGATTTCAGCGTTCCGCAACGAGATCGCATCATCAGTCATCGCGCCTGCAAGCTCAGGAGCAGGACCAATCGCCTTACCTGAACCCGTACCGTCACGCTTCCCTTCAAGCTCACGGACCTTCAACTCAGCCCGCTGAACCTTCAACTCAGCCTGCTGCCTATCAGCATCAGACTTCTTCTCGTTCGCGTTGACCTTGTCCTGAGCTTCCTTCGCCTGAATGACCGCTACACGAGCCGATTCCAGCGCCAGAGCATCCTTCTCAGTCCACGGCTCCTTCGCGACACCACCCGAGTACGACGCGCCAGAACCACCCGTGAGAGCCATCTGCAACGCCGGCGAAAGTGCCGAATCCGGAAGATGGAACTGCGCAGGAAACTGACTGTCGTCATAGCCGGCAGCGTTACCGCCGAACGTCGAACCGGAGTTACTGCCACCGTTCTCGACATCGACCCGAGAACCGTCCTTGAAGAACAACGTTCCAGCCATATGTTCCTGGCTGACACCGATCCGGAAGTGACCTTCACTGCCACCAGGCTGCATGCCCTGCAGGTCGCCGCCGAGGATCGAGTAGGTCGTCCACAAACGCCGCGCTTGCTGCCCCATGCCCGTTGCAGCAATGTGAGACATGTACATCGAGCAGTCCCACGGCCCGTAGTCATAACCGATACCGGCCTTGGCGCGGGCAAAGTTGATCATGTTGTCGAGACCGTCAGAGCCGATAGCCCCACCATCTGCGAACTTCCCGACCTTGCCCTGCGCTAGTGCAGCACGGAATCGGAAGACCCCTTCTTGCCCGCCCAGACTGTCGACATCCGCAGTGGTGAGCATGTGCTCGCCAGGCATCGCCAGAATCGGAACTGAGTCCTTACCTGGAATGCCGCCTTCAATTGGGCCACCGAGGGCTCGCCCACTTATTTGCTGCTGCCGAGCCATCTCCGCCCACGCTTCGGGCGAACCAGGTCCGTACGCCAACGCCACGTCTCGGATCGAGTTGTACTGAACGCTGATCGTGACGGTTTTGTCTTGCAATCCATCCCGTGCCAGCTGTACGGCCCGAATCTGATCTAGCGCCTGCTGGTTGGGTGCGGTTACCCGAACGATCCCAGGCTTGCCCGTGACCGCGTCTACCGTCGCACCGGTATCGAGAAGCTTCCGCTTCGCCTCGTCAGTGAGAGCGTCAACGGGGATATCGACCGGTTGGCCGACTCCCTTGAGCATCGCAGAGATGACCGAAATCTGTTGCTCAACATCGGTCGCACCAGATAGCGATGCCAACATGATGATCTGATCCGGCAAGAGCCCCTCGGCCGCCGCCCATTCCTTGATCTTCCAGATGGGCTGGTCGTACTGCTTTGCCAAATTCTGCAGAGCAGTCTCGTTCTGCGCCATTGCTGCACGGGCAGCGGCTTGCGCCTCAGGCAGAGACTTTCCCTGCTCCAGCGCCGCCGAAATCGTCGCCTCAGTCAACGTGACTGTCGAGCTAGTGATCCCGGTCAGCGAATCACGCAACGCCGAACCATTGCTTGTAGCGGTGCTGAGAACGCCGCCCTCGCCGACAAGCGCGTCACCGAACCCTTTAGCGGGATCGATACCCGCCGCGGCAGCCTCGGCCGTTTCTCTCAATGTCTTGTTGTATTGCTGCACAGCGTCGGAGAGCGGAATCGCCTTGCCTGACAACACATCAAGAGCAGTCTTGATCGCGCTAACACGGTCCGCCGAACTAGACGACTCATCGCCGAGGACCCGGACCGCTTCAGTTAGATCAAAGAATCCAGGCGTAGAATCCTTGGCCGATTTCTCGGCTGCAACAAACTTGTCCCGGAGTGCTTGCATCTCTGCAACTGCATCCGCCCCGCCATTGCTGGTTCCCTCCAGGCTGCCAACGAGGCCACGAAACGCGGCATCAGTGCCGGTTATCTTCCCGCTTAGCTCTGCGGAGGTTAGTCCCACCTCGCTGAACGATGTGTTGATCCGTTCAGCCTGCTCGCCCAAAGCGATCGCAGCGTCAGTCGCGTCACGTGCGCCCTTAGCATCATCCTGAAAGTTGTCTTTGATCGTGGACCAAAACTTTGAAGGCTTCGCATCAGCAAGCTTCTTCTGTTCCGTTTGGATCGCGTCAACCTGCATTGCGACCGCGGCCGTAACGGCGTCGGACACAGCGCCGTTCGCCGCTTGAATCTCCTTGGCCATGTCGCGCTGCGCCGCGCCAACAGCATTTGACCCCTCAACAACTGCCTGCTGCTGAGCACGCATATCTGCCGATGCCCTACTGATCTGTGTAATCGCGA
This sequence comes from Rhodococcus sp. IEGM 1409, assembly GCF_030056735.1. GTDB lineage: Bacteria > Actinomycetota > Actinomycetes > Mycobacteriales > Mycobacteriaceae > Rhodococcus_F. Next base: position 105,819 of record NZ_JASHKN010000003.1, on the reverse strand, counting down.
CTGTTGCAGCAACAATTCCGATCATGAGTCCGCCACCAAGAGCGGAAACCATGCTGCCCGCGGCAGTAACCATGCCTCTACCGGCAACCTGGGCAGCAGCAAGAGCGCCACTGAACCGAGTTGCTCCTGTTGCTGCGCCCGTAAAGGCTGTTCGCATGCTCGTCAGACCTGACGACTGCGCTGTGAGCACAGTCATGGTCCGACCGAACGTAGACATATGCGGGTTGGCCTGACTGACCATTTGTGCGGAAGTTCGGACTGCAGATCCAAATGCAGCAACATTTGAACCAGCAGCGCGCAACCCAGGACCGACACCCTGTATCCGAGTGCCCAAACCGTGCGCCGCAGTGGCCATCCGCCCCATACCATCTGTGTTCCGCGCCATGAACGCCGAACTGGCCATCGAAGCCAACTTCAACGCAACAAGACCCGTGACTACGGCCTGGATGGGCGCAGGAAGTGCACCGAATGCTCCTGCGGCTGTGGCAACAACCCCAACGATCGGTTCGATAGCGTTGAACACAATTGAAACTGATGCAGTCACTCCCGAGAGAGCCGTTTGCAGGACATCCAGGGCCCCGCCAGACTTCAACGCACCGCCTGCCAGGCTCCCGAGCCCGCCGCCAATGTCGGTTGCTATCGCCCACAAGGACTGGCCCGAACTCACAACGTCGTCAAAAATTCCCGCCAGAATAGGGAGACCAGTTAGGGAGTTCAAGATGACGTCGTTCAGCCCAACCAGCACGCCGCCTGAGTTACCCAGTGCCACATCGAACTTGTCCAGCGCACCATCCGCCAAACCAACCGTTGCGTTGCCGAACGAAGTCAGTGGCCCATCAATCAGGTCATACAACTGCAGTTGCAGTCGCTCGGATGTGTTCTCGATCTTCTCGAACACGCCGGGCAGGCCCTGGTTCTGTGCAGCAGCGAGTTCAGCCGCGGCACCTTGCCGGCCGATCGCGAGCCGCATTGCGTCGTATTTCTCGACACCTCCCTCAGCTGCGACCATTGCCTGCCGGATCGCATCCGATCCGAACAGTGTCGCCGTTGCAGCTTGAAACTGTTCTTGCGACATGTTCTTTGAAGCGTTTGACAGCTGCTCGAACAGTGACCGCATTCCGACGAATTTGTCCTGAGCGTCGTAAACGGTAAGACCCAGTTCTTCGATTGCGGCTTGAGCGGGCTTACCCTGATCGGTCAACGCCAACAGGGAGGACTTCAGCAAAGTTCCCGCGTCCGAACCCGTAATGCCTGCGTTTGCAAACAAACCGAGCATCGTGGCCGTGTCTTCCATTGACACGCCGAAGCCGTTCGCCACCGTGCCCGACTGCTGCAGTCCCGCAGCAATGTCGGTGATTTCAGCGCTAGATGCGTTAGCTGCATTCGCCAGCACATCCGATGCAGTAGCGGCGTAGCTTGCGTCAAGTCCGAACGCCTGCAACGCCTGGGACTGAATTGTGGCCGCCTCAGCAGCATCTATCTGTGCCGCAGCAGCAAGCTGCAAAGTGCCTTTCGCTGCCTCCATCGACTGGTCGACAGAGAACCCGCCCTTGGCGAGTTCCGTCATCGCAGCAGCAGCATCGTTAGCTGAGGTGGCAGACAACTCAACATCGTTGCCGAGTGCCATCGCCTTCGCCTTGATGACATCCATCTGCTCGCCAGTAGCGCCGGTGACACCTGACATCGCGTTCAGGGTTCGCGTGAACTCGTTACCCTTGTCGATAACAGAAGCGAACGAGACCGCCGCGCCAGTAAAGGCGAGTACGCCAGCGATTTTTCCTGCGAAGTTCGAAGCCGCGTCACCCGCACCTTCAAGGCCTTGTTCGAACTGAGAATTAAACTCGGACAGGTCTGCTGCGACCTCGACATCAATGCGGCCACCAGCCACGGCCACCTCCTATAGAAATGCAGAAAGCCCGAAAGCGATGTGCTTTCGGGCTTTGCTTGCGATGTAAATATCGAATCTGAGAACGATGGCGTCAGGCCATAGAAGTCATCGGTCAACCGATCTGCCATTGCGTCACTAGATTCGCCAAACTCGGTTTGGGCTTCGGTGGCTCGACTACAGCACGCTTCTCAAGAAACTCGGCTGCCAGCGCAGACATGTCCTTAGCGGACCGCTTGGCGACCGGCGGCAACACCGGAACAGGCGGAGGCTTAATCCCCTCGCGCTTTCGACGCTCCCGCTCCTTCTGCGCTTCCTTGTCATCAGGATCCGCGATCCAGGACGCATACTCCGAGTTCAACCAGTAGTCGTCTCGGTCTACGAGCATCGCGAGATTCTCTGAATCTCGCTTCTCGGCAGCCAACCACTCAACTGCCTGAGCGATTAGCACACCGGCTTCTTCTCTGCGTTCCTTTAGGACTTCACGGAGGGCTCTGCCGTAGAAGCGTTCGCATCCTGCGTGGGCTGCGCTCCATCCATCCCGCGTGCGTAGGCAGGCAAGAGCGCCATGGCTTCCCCCGAAGTCAGCGTCGAAGTCTTAGCCAACCAGTTGAACAGCTTGACCCCCTGCTCAGTGTTGAACGCAGCGAGAGCCTTCGACAACGCAGGTCCACCTTCATCGCCAGCAATCAACGTGAGCAATTCCTCCACCTTTTCCTGGCGAAGGTACTCGGTGAACAGCACGGATTCGGCACCGCTGTAACTGCGCCGGATCTGAGCTTTGACGCCACGGAGCGTCACAGGAACGGGCGGAAGATCCTCGGTATCGAGAACCGACAGCAAGTCGAATACATCTTCATCCACTTCATCCACAACCGGTTCAACCGCTTTCGGCTGAACCTTTGTCGCAGCGGACTTACGGGGTGCGCCAGGCATACAAACAACTCCTCAAATCAGGGAACGAGCGGATTACTGCTAGTCAGAAGCTGAACCGGAGCCAACGCCAGCAGCTCCATCTCAAAGCCATCGATCTTGTCGCCACCAAGCGAACGCGGAGGCGGAGTGAACAACGTCGCCCGCTCGCAATACAAAACCTGCTTGTCGTCCTCGTCTTCGAGGCGCAGCAGGATCGCGAACTCCTCCGAATCGCCGATGACCCACTTATGGACCTCGTTGGGGGCTGTGCCAGTGGTCACGATCTCGCCGCCCTGCAGCAGCGTGAGCACAGTCGCCTTCGAGTAATCGACAGGCTTCAGCTTCAGACGATCAGAGCGCGGGCCGCGAGCAATCTTGTAAGACGACTGACGGTAGTTCCAGATCGGCAACTCCTTGGTGTCCTGGCTGGGATTCTGCTCGAACCCAGCCTCAATGCCGCCGAACGCATCCCACGTCACACCAGGCGCAGTGCCAGTAACAAGAACTGGGGCAAACGGATTAGTCGGCACAGCAGTGCCAGCAGGAGCGCGGAACGCGTCACCATCCTGCCAAACATAAGCCTTATTCGGATCTGCATATGTACTCACAAAAACCTCCAGAAAAGCCCACACCAAGCGCAGGCAGAAATAAGTGAGTCCCACCCCGAATGCGCCTGGCGCGGCAAACATTCAGGGCAGGACAATTGAGACGCCACACATCGGTGGCGAGTTAGCGGACGATCATCTTCAAGTCCCAACGCACAAGCGCACGGAACAACAGATTCTCGGGGCCACGCTCTTTGTCGACATCCGTAATCGGACCGTCAATCCACGTAGCCTTCCAAGAGCCGTTACGGAACCGGCGCTGCGACGACGGAGCCTTGTGCACCAGCCGCCCAGCAATGTCAGCAATGTTCCATGCCAACTCTTCCGGATCTGTATCCCCGCCCAGGATTTCAAGTTTCGGCACCCACACATCGCACTGAATCATCGGCCGGCGCAACATCGGATCCTCCCCATAATTACTGGGAGCCGACAAAGTCACGAACGGACCAGTCAGAGGATCAGGGATGTCCCGCGTCGAAATGTTTACCGCAGGAACAAGTGCAGTGAACTCGGCATTGTTGATCAGGAAGTCGCGGATAGCTCCAGGAGCGAACGGTGTGAAAGCAGTCATCAGGCCCTCGATCCCCGAGGTTTGAACCCGGAATACTTGCCGTGCTTGCGGGCAGCGTTCGTCATCGCCGCAATGCCGCGCATCCGCGACGTTCCGTACTCTTTCCAGAACGCCTCAGGATCGTTGTCCTCGACGAACACGCGGTCACCTTCAACTACCAGCGCCGAACCCCCAACGAACTCCCCTGTGCGCCTGGGAGCTGTCGCATCGAACTCGGATTTGATCTTCTCCGCGATGTCCTTGCGGCCTTCGGTGGAGAGCTCCCGAGCCTCCCGCTGCGCGTTGTCACGGTAGATCGTGACCCGCGCCATTAGCTGACCTTGAGGTCAGACTTCACATCCGGCTTCGAGACGGGCTTCACAGGTTCCGGCTTCGACGTTTCCGCCGGCTTCACCGCACCCTTTTCGGCCACAGCCTTCAGATGCTTTTCGTACGTCTTCGAGTCTTCATCGGTGAAATGCACACCGTCCTCGTCGGTATAGGACACAATCGCCATAGTCACTCCTGGTAATCAGTTGAACTCCGCACAATCGCGGAAATGTACTTTGGTTTGCGGGACCCGCGAACCGGACGCCTAACCCGAGGTTTTCCGACAACCGTGAACACAGTGCCGTCCTCGTCGCGAAACTTGGAGCGTGGCACAGGATGCGGAACTAGACCCGGATCCAACAGCAGCACATACGAACTCACCACGTGGCCGTCCACGATCTCCACGTTGCCGGCATCAACGGATGACGAGGCGAGCTGTCGCTGTTGCAACAGGCCTGTCCACGGCACCTCAGTAGGGGCAACAGGCCGTCGATTGCCCGTAGACGGATCAAGCTCTGGGGGGTTGTCCTGCAACAACACCCACTTCTCAGGTAGTTTCGACATCAGCCCGGCACAATCGTGAAAGCGCCACCGAATTGAACTCCCACGGCTGGATCGAGCACAGTCAGATCATCAGCGGAGAAGAAGATCAGCGACGGATCGACATCCACATACGTGGTGCTGATCTCCGGGTACTGTTCCGAGCGGACCCGCAACCCCACTCGCATAGCATCTACAGCGCGGGCCACCGCAGTGACCAGGACCCCCGTTACGAGCGCAGGACTCAGTGAGCCCTGCGCGATACGGGTGTCAATGTCCAGCGGATACGCACGCAGTCGAGCCGACGCGAAGTCGATCAACGACTCAACCTGAAGGCGTTCAGCGTCATCGAAGGTTTCCCCCAGACGAAACTGAACGTCTTCAACTGTGATGAGCGGGCTAAGCGGTGCTGTCACTCGATGCCCCTGCGGGCTTCTTGGGGGCTGCCTTTGCGGGAGTTGCCTTCACGACAGTCTCAACCTTCTCGGTCTCGACCTCCTCGGGCTCAACCGTTTCGGTTTCGATCTTCTCGATCAGGCCACCCGCAGCGAGACGCGCAACATCCGCTTCCGACACATCAACAGGAACCGGAGTACCCGCAAACAGGTACTTCAGCTTGCCGTCAGCACCATTCACCCCGACAAGAGGGGCCACAACAACGTAATTTGTCATGGTCAGGCCGCGATTCCGTCGATTTTGATAGCAGCGCCAGGCTCGTTCACATACGGGACGCAGACACGGCGGCCACGGACACGCCACTGATCGTTGTTGTCATCACGGATGGACTTCGTTTCCACGATGTCACCGGCATAGCCTTCGCCGAGCTTCTCGTCACCGATACCGCCCAGGGCGTTGGTGTCGATGATCCACGCGCCGGGAGCGGGCAGGTTCGGGGTCGGGAGAATCGTCAGACCCGCGATAGTGCGGAACTCACCCGTGTACACGGTATTGCTCTTGTCCTCGCGAGCAAGCAGGGTGGACAGCTTGTCATCGGATGCGAGGAGAGCCCACGTATTATCGTCCACGACCATGACATTCGGGTCGTAGCCCTTGTTCAGCCCTACCACCTTAGCCTTCGCGAGCATGATGTCACGAAGAATCTTCGTGGAGACATCCCACTTACCGCCTGTGACTGTCTGAGTGGCAGTGACCTGAGAAGCAATCAGCGACAAAGACAACGAATCGACCGTCTTCACAAGCTGGTTGACGATCTTGTTGAACGCCTTCTCGACCGGGGAGAAGTTCGACCGCTTGATCTTCTCATCCGTGATCGGCACGTCCTGGCCCCACTTGGTGACCCGAACAGCTTGCGGGGTACTCGACCCGACACCAGCCAGCGGGTACTCAGCGCCAGGCGAAATCGCCTCAACAGGACGATCCGTGTAGAGCGGATCGTCCTGCTCGAATACGATCGCGCCGCCCGACACATCCTGGCGAGAAGTCAGAATGAAATCGGAGATGAAACGCTGACGGGCAATCTCATTCACTCGAGTAGCAACAGCCGTCGGACTGTTGAGGAATCGATTGATGGTCGCAGTGTCCGCAGCGAAAGTAGGCGGACCAGCCGGATAGGTAATAGACAAATTTCGGCCCTCCAGAGCCTAAAGAAGCCCACACGAGAACGTGAGGGCTTCGAAGAATGAAATAAGAGAAAGGGAGCGGCACTCAGCGGAGCGCGACACGTACCTTGCCGCCAGCAGCAGCGGAAATCGCAATTCCCACAACCTGATCGAATGTGCCAGCTCCAGCAGTGGCGACAGCGCCAGCAGCAGCAGTAATTACATTCGCGCCGGCAACAATCGGGCCCGTTGCAGTCAACTCGTGAACACCGCCGCGATGCACAGTCACCGTCTCGCCGACTGCAGCATCGAACGCCGCAACACCAAACCAGGCAGCAGTCGCGGCACCTGCGGGAGCGACAGTGCTGTTACCGGAAATGGCAACCACCTGCCCGCCAGTCACAGCAGCAGACGTAGCGATCGGCACATCAGCGCCAGGCTTACGGATCGGAGTATATTCAACCATAAGTTTTGTCTCACTTTCGATTCGGAGCAGACCCGTAGACCTGCTCGTAGAGGAGTTGATCCTCAGTTTTGGTCGGACTGGGCTGCGGTCCCGGAGACGGAACCGGAGCAGGAACGCGAGGTGCGTTCGGATCGACAGCAGCCACCGGGGCCACCAACGTCGGCTGCAGGATCGCCCAGTCAGCCGCAAGTTCTTCAGGAGTCGAGCCTTCGAGGCGATTCACCCATTCCTTGGGGACGCCATTGTTGTAAGCGAAGTTAAGACGCAAATTCTCCTGCGCTTGCTTCTCCGCCGCAGCGGTCGCTTCAGTCGCAATCTTCTGCGCCCGTTCAAGTTCCGACAGCTTCGCATCTTCAGCCGCCTTCGCATCAGCAGCAGCCTTGTCGCGCAAAGCCTTCAAATCTCGTTCAGCTTTTTCTGCACGTGCACGTTCGGCATCGAGCGCCTTCTTGCCGGGGTCACCGAGACCCTCGGGATACTGAGGTTCAGCCGTCGCGGCAGGAACAACAGGAGCAGTCGGCGCAGGAGCTGCAGGCACAACAGGAACAGCCTCAGGAGTGACACCAGGAACCGGCGGCACAACATTCGGATCAGAAACAACAGGAACAGCAGGGGTAACTTCAGACATAGGTAGAACGCCTCCATCGCGGGGGAATTGGCCCGCACCGGATCGCCCGGGCGGGAATGAGAACAGCCACAGAACGTGACCAAAAGAATTTGGGTACAAAAATGGCCCCGGAGCAGAAAGCTCACGGGGCCTCAAAGATTGGGATCTATCAAGTCGCGTTGGTTACCAAGATTTCACCGGTTTCGGGTATGAAAAAACCCCGAAGCATCAAACACTTCGGGGTTCAACGGCAAAGCTCGCGCTTACGCAGCAGAGCGGACCCGTTCAGCAACAACACCCTCACCAGGAGCGTCATCAGACGTCAACAGCAAACCCCACCGAGTACGTGCAACCAGCGCATCGAAGATGGACTGTGCGCACCGCCGGCGAGCAGCCAAACCGCCCGCGTAGTAGATCTCCACCAACACAGTGCCGGCATCCTCAGGATCCGGGGAAACCCCCACCCGAGTGCGATCATCCGGAGCCATCCACGGCTGCGGCCCATCCAGCACCGCAGCCCCGAGAACATCCGAAACCGCCGAAACAACATCATTCAGGGAGGAAGCGCCTGACACTTCCACGTAATCGACGTTAGCCATCAGAGCCTCCAATCCTTCGTTGTAACGGCAAACCATCTGCGCCGGCGGCACCGATGATCCAGATCTCGTGCACATCAGCATATCTACCAATCAAGTTCGATGACAGCTCTTCAGCGGCCTCGAAACTTATATCCGACCGGTTGATATCCAGAATCCAACGATTCGCCTGTTCGCCCATGCTTTTGGTGATCTGCCGCATGATGGTGTTTCTGCTGGAAGACGTAGGCGATTTGAACTCCCAAGCGACAGCCCCGTCAGGTCCCTCGATCAGAACATCTTCACGGCGAGCTGCGATCGGTGGGCGGAACGTCACGTTATGACCCAGCAGCGCCAGCCGCTCAGCAGTGTCCAACTCGTGTTGTTCCACATGCTTAACCTGCGTGCGGTCCACATTGCCCTTGCGAGGCGGATCGCCACCTTGGATCGATTGCCCACGCGTCGGAGGCTTAACGGGAGGCTTCCCGCCACCAGCGCCGGTCAAAGGAACCGGCTTCGATCGCATAGGAACCTCGTCTGCCATGTAGCCATACAGCTTCAGGAGACGCAAAGCATCAGGACGATCCTCGGCCATCGCCATAATCGACTCAGGCATCAACCTAGGTGGACGCGCCTGAAAGTAACGTCGGCCGCGAACATCAGTCGATCTACGGGCAGACCCCGCGTTCGACATCGCCCGGTAAGCGACACCTCTACGAGTCACACCTTCGTGAGTCGCAAGCAGCTCCTCGCCGAACACCTGAGCCGTGGACATCCCCCGACGTGCATTCACAACCTGACTAATGTCAGCACCATCGCGAATCGCCTGAGCGCCAGCAACAGTGAACTGCCTATCCTGCTGCTCCACAGAAAGCGACTCGAAATACTCGTTCGGATCGGTGGTCAGATCACCAGAGCGGTTTTCCGTAGAAGGGATATGCCGGCAATCGCACCCCGGGTGCCTAAGGAACCCCACGTTGTACTTGTAGAACTTGCCCGCCAACACTGTGCACCGCGGACATGACGGCGGATTGAGCATTCGCACGTACCCGACTCGTCGCCTCGATGCGATATGCAGCGACGTTGCAGCGCGAGACGCATCTGCAACCTGCACCTGCATCCTCACAAGCAACGCAGAAAGCCCCGACGCCCACGCCTGAGCAGTAGAAGCACCCTGCGCAACCTGCCCCTTAGCAGTGATCACAGCGCCGTACATCAATGACTCCAGCGCACGCCCATCAGAGGCCACACCGATCAAGCCATCAAGATTCGGCACCGCATCCGGTTGAACGCCAATACCCAACTCGTCCAGCACATCAGCGACATACACACCCGACCCGGCCATCGCCCGACCTTGACCAGAAGCCACCAACTGCATAAGCATCGGCAAATTCCGGTCAAACCACGTATCGAAATCGGAAGGCGGTCGAGAACCCCACATATCGGCGGCGATCCCCAACACCTCAGCCGTAATCCCCCGCTGCTCCGCGTAGTGCGCGGCCGCAGCATCAGGCAGCATTCGCCTTCACAATGCCGGCAATCTGATTCGCAGGAGAGGATTCCTCATCCATCTTCCGCATCTGCTCCCGCTGAGTAGCGCTGTACCCCAGATCGATACGCGTCTGCTCCAACGGAACCAAACCAGACTCATACTTCTTCACCGCAGCATCAGCAACCTGCGCCACAGTCGGTGTCGATGGATCACGCCACACCGTCTCCAACTGGTAATCGCGATCCTCCAGCTCAGGCTTCCCTCGCATGAACATCAAGTTGATGCGCTGAACGTCCTCCCATGCCCCACCGAGGAACGTGTGCTTGCGCTCAACCTTCTTCACCAACTGCGACTCCGAAGAACGCATCGCATCCGCCGAAGGAGGATTGTCGCTGTTGAACCCCATGTAGTGAGGCGGCAGCGCAGCGAGCTGGGAAGTCAACTGCGCCAACAGTTTTATTGTCCCGTGGAAGTTCGCGAGGTCAGCCTCAGGGAACGTGCCAACATTGACATCTTTGTTCTCAGACGCCCACAGACGCCCCTTGATCTTCGACCACGAACTCACCGGATTGCCCTGACGATCAACGAAGTCGCTCGCCTTCAACCCGAACGCCCACCTGCGCGGCATCGCATGAAACTCAGCCGAAGTCATCATGTCCGTAGCCATCTTGTTCGCCGCGTCAGCCAACGGAATGATGTCCCTGAACTCCGTCATCCCATCCGGACGCAACAGGCGAGGCTTATTGACCAGCGGCACAACAGGAACAATCCCAAAGTTGTGCTTGTCTTCGAACCCGTCCTGCTTCCAGTCGCCACCGTCTTTGACGAACTCCACTGTCTCAGCAGGCGTGTACACGAGGACATGCTCGACCTTGTCCAGGTCTTTCCACTTCTTGATCGCCGCATTCACCTTGCGGGTCTTCGGATCGCGCTGCGCCCACACCTGAAACGGTGACTCGACCGTATTCCGCGGCGGCTTGTCCTTCTCCTCATTCGAGGAAATCAGCACATAGGCTCGCGACAACGCCAACGAATCCAGATGCCCCTGCTGAGACTGCTCATCCATGTCGTTGTACTGCCAACACGCCCACAGATCTGCATCCTCAGTGTCCGAGTCCGCATACCGGAAACCTTCGACATCCAAACGGTTCTCATACGCATCAGCAACCAGACGAGCCCAGTTCAACACCAACTCGACAGCGGTGTCACCAAGCTCTTCCTTCATCGCCTCAGACATGTACTTGAGAGGCTGCTCGCCCTCCAAATAGTTGTCCCACTTCGTCAGATTCGCCAGATCAGCCGTCAAACCCTTTTCAAGAACCGGGATCAGGTCAATAGCGTTCACAGTGTCGGCCATCGGCACAACCACCCACTTTCAGAAAACAATCATTCGGCTACTCGGAGCATCCGACCAACCAGCCTCACGAGCATCAGCCGCAGCCTCATGAGCAAGAATGGAAGCCATTGCAGGATCAATCTTTTGATGATCCGCCGGCTTACCCAACACATACTTCTGACCCGGCTTCGCGACCTTCCGACAATTCGCCATAGCGATCGCCGTAATCGGACAACCATCCTGAGTGATTCGCCCACTAGCCAGATCCGTCTCAAAACGCCTAATAGCGTGAAACATTCGATCAATCTTGTTCGTCGGCCACTCCGACACATGCCCATCACCATGAGCAAGAGACCAATCACCGATCTCCGAATACCAGTCCTGCGGGTCACAATAGAACCGGCCAACACGCCACGTCGAAAAGATCTCATCCACAGCAGCATTCACCTCGCCACGCGGAATCTGATCACCCCAATCAACAGGCTTCCAAATCGTCGGCAACCGATCAGGACCATACAAAGGCGTGAACTGAAAACCATCACGCGTCTCAGCCCGAATCGCAGTCCAGTCATTATTTTCCGACCCGTCGAAACCCAACGAGATAGCAGTTCCAGGAGCAGGATTAGGCAACGCCTCTTTCTTCGACACCAGCGAACCTCGACTCCCACAAACCATCACGAAGCCAAGACCCCTGGCCATACACCAGCCGATTACCGAAGAACCGCTCAGCCTGAGCCGGATCACGCTCCAAAATCTCGGCCGCGTCAGCCTCGATCGAATCCAGATTCACCCACCACGAACCCTCGTAGACATACTGGTGAATCTTCCTACGATCACGCTTATTCCGATACGACAACCCAGCCGGCGGCTTCCGATAGAACCGGAAAATGTCTTGCACCTGAGACTCATACGTAGCCTGCGCAACCGAATTCTCGGACGGATCCCAACAGTTCGTGGTCTCCAACGTCCGACCACCCATACCAGCAGCACCACGACGTTGCGTATCAGCAACATTCACCATCTTATTTGTCTTGGTGTACAGACCGGTTTCATCCTGCAACGCGAAACTAATCGGATTGCCCAGACGCGAATTCGCCGACGCAGTCACAACATCAATACGGTCACCATCATCATCGCCAGACTCACCAGCAATACGAATGAAACCCTCACGCGGATACATCAAATCCGACAACGGACCCAACTTAATCATCGCCACAAGCGGGCGATACACATTCGCAACCTGATCCTCAGACGTAGCCGTCAACTGAATCAACGGCGAAGGATGACGCATCCCCATCGGCTCACCAGGCAAATACGGGTACTCCCAACCACACCCACAACCCCAATCGGAGCAGGCATAGCCATCACCCTCACCAGCCCAACCAGCAAACAAACTCGGACCAACAGCCTCCACAGCCACAATCCCCGCCGACCACGGACCCTTACCCGTCTTCTGCGGAGCCACAATCTGCGAACGCCGATACGTAAACGCCTGATTCAACAACGGATTCTCAGGAACCCACTCAGCATCCGACCGAATCCTGTAATGGTTAGCAGTACACCAAAACTGCCAGTCCGCCATCTCAAACGGCTTACCACGCTGAAACCCATTCGGAACACGACAATGCTGCCGCACCCACCCATCCTGCAAATCACCCAACGTCGGAAAATCAACCACAAACTCACTGCCCGACATCAACAGCCCGCAACCGACGCTCAGGAGTACCCACCGCAACAACAGGACCAGAACTCTCCTCACGAACAACGCCAACCTCATCCGACGCGATCGACCAACCATTCTCACGCAACCCCGCCGGCGACATCCCCACCTGATCAGCCAAACGAAACATCGCAGTAGCCTCCCCCGGACCAGCATCAGCAGACTCAGCACGAACCTTCCACCGAACCCACATCGCAACCGTCTCCCAACGCCACGACTCCCTAGCCCACGCAGCAGCCTGAGGCGACTCCCACGCCTTCCCCCACACCTCAAGCTCACGAGCAGTCCCAGACCCAAACGGCCAATCAGGCACCGGCCCCGAATAACCCTCAGCCGGCAACACCACACCACCACCCACACCACGCCGATCAGAACGACCAGAAGTCGGATCAGGCTGCGGCCCAGACCTACTACGAGCACCACCACGAGCCACCACAACCACCACCTTCAGCAGCATCGCGCCGCATCAAACCAAGCCAGCATCGCGCCGACCTGAAAACTTTTGAACTATTCGCACCATTGCGCGCCCTCCCCCGCGGTGAATTTCGTTTCGCGTTTTGGGGGTAACGGGGTGGGGTGGGTCAGGCGACCAGGAGGAGCTGCTCTCCACCGCCACGGTTACCTTTGATGCTGTTGCACTGGAAGTGCGCTGACCTGCAGTTGAGCGGTTCGTGTGTGCCGCCCGATGACAGTGGGATGATGTGGTCGATGGTTGGGGCCTTGGGGTGTGGAACGACAGCTTTGCGGTTCAGTGCCTTACCGCATAGGTGGCATTTCCATCCGTCTCGTTCGAAGACCTTTCGAGGTGAGACGTTTGCTATGTAGGCGTCTCGCTTGATGGCTCGGCGGCGGTGCTTCGCTTCACGCTTGGCCATGAGTCGTGCGGTCTCTGCACATTCGGGTGAGCATGTGCGTCTGGTGTATCTACATGTGAAGAGGGTTGCGCATGTGGCGCATTCGGTGATGAACACTCGGCAGGTCTTCGTTGCATCTCTACATATGATGCATTGGTATGCGTCGCAGTGTCTTGCGATGAACGGTTGCCGGCATAGGTCGCAGTCCCGTGGGTAGACCTTCGAGGATCGGACTGGTTCGGCTTTGCCGGTTCTTCCTGTCCTGTCGTAGCGTGCGAGGTTGACGCATCGGTATCCGCAGTACTTGGCGTCTGCTTTGCGTGTGCGGAATGTGTGGCCGCAGTGTATGCACGTGCGGTCGTAGCACGTGCCGTGGAGTGTGCCGTCTGCTCGCCGTGACATGGTGCTCCTGTTGGCGTCAGGGCAGGCTTCGTCCACCGCAGTGGTTGTGCCTGCGGAAGATTCTGTTTAGAAAATCTGTTTAGAAAATTTGATTCAGAAGTTTTGTTTGAGTGTTTTGTTTGGAGGCTGCTGTCTAGAATCTGTTGCTGCGTGCGGAGTTACATGATCTGCACAGGACTTGAAGTGGCCCATCTGGTGCACCGCCGTTAGCGATCGCCGTGGTGTGGTCAGCAGTCAGGTCAGTCGCCGGGTGCGGTTGACGCTTCTCATACCCTGGGCACCAGTTGCCTTCGCGTGTTCGGTGTTCGGTTACTGCTGTGGCTCTGCGTTTCTGTTCGGCTGCTGTGCGTGTGCGCTTGGTGGGTGTGGTTGCCCATTGGTGGGCGTTGCGTGCTGCCCTGTGTTGTCGGCATTCGGGCTCTGGTTGCATGAGTGGGCATCCTGGTTGGCTGCAAACTCTTTGCCGGGCTCTCATCGCTCCATCCCGATCGCCTGCTTCGGAGTCATTCGAGGTCTGCCTCTTCTGTCTGCCCGATCAACTCCGGGATCTCGCTCAACAGTCCCTTGATGGAATATGTGAGCGGCCCACCGAAAGGCAAGGCCAAGTACTGGGTTGAGTCGACAGTGCCTTCATCTGTGAAGCGTTGCTGCCCAACCACGAGTGCATAGTGGGAGACGATCCAGGCTTCTTGTGTGCCTTCGGCTTCGTCGGCTGCGGTGGTGAGTTCCTTGATCGCGGCGTCGACTTGTTCGTATGCCCGGGTTAGTCGTTCACTCACGGGCACCTCCTTGTTTTGGGGCACAAAAAAGCCCCACCGACCCGAAGGTTGGCAGGGCAAGATTTGTTTGACGCGTGGGCTGTAAGGCTTATATGTCCATCATGGCAGTCGCAGGGACACACCGGTTTTGCTCAGCCCAAGTCAAGAATCGCTACCCCGTATGCAACGATTCGTCGGTGAACTTTCTCCACACCCAGGTTGCGCCCGTCATCGTGCAAAATATTCCCGCGCAATCCTCTACATGGCTCACCCAGCCTGTAGCGACTCTGATAGCGGCAATGGTCGCCCTCGTCGTCGCAGGAGTGACATGGCTCGGAATCCGACGCAACCACCAGCAGCATAAAGAAAAGGAGACATCGGCAGCTGTTGAGAGAAGGCGCGAGGAAGCCATGAGCGTTCTGGTGGAAGCCCTCGACGTAGCGGCAGCGGCAAATGATGCTGTTCTCGCGGTTAGCATGGCCGCTGGGGCACGAGGAGAATCAACAGATCCCATACCGACCTACACCTATGTCCGCGAGTACATCGACAAGTGCCGGCCTGTGGAGATGAAACTGCGACTGCTTGGGCTGGATTCCAACCAGTCGATGAGGAAACTGATAGATACCCATACCGCGATCCTCGAGGAAGTGTTGGCGGTTGGCATGAGTCCCCTCGGATTGAAGTTCAATCATCGCAGATTTCAGCTGCGGGCTACTGATGCTCTCACCGATCTGGTTCGGTCGTGTCAGCGGACGCTTGATCGGTTGCGCACGAAGTATGATCCGCCTGCGAGTCGACTGTCATTTCACTCTGATGGTGAGGATGTGCCGCCACGGGACAGCTAGTGGGCGAATGCGGGATACTGCTGCCGCTTCACGGCGCATAGTGCACACTTGTCACATGAATTGGTGGCAGCAAATGCCGTGGATAGTCGCATTGACAGCGCTGCTGTTCGGTCCGTTTATCGCAGGGGTCGCAGCAATGGTGATTCGAAGGATCGAGGCGATGGATGAACGCTCAACCCTCGTCGCGGACGCGGAGTTGCTTGATAAATTCCCCGACTACGAGGCAAGCAACTTGCTGCGAAAGCTGCTCGACGATCGACTAACCGAATACGTCAGGAACATGTATGTGAGAAGAGTCAAACCGCTTCCTCTCACTCGCAAACAAAAAATATATATCGGCATACTATGCGCTATATCGATCATAGGCATTGCCCTTGGATCGTACGTCGTCCTGGGAAAGATCGACGGCGCACAACGCGTTGAGGACGTCCCATGGCCCGCTGCCTTGATCGCGTTGGTGGGAGGGGCACTTAACCTCCTTCAGGCCCCCTTCACGGTGCGAGGATTCGGGCGGAGCAACGGCAACAAGGCCGAGATCGCTCGTCACAAGGAAGCTAAACAGCAAGCCCGTGAAACAGATCAGGCTCACGCCGAAAACTCGGAAGCACCCGTAGCCGGGGATGACACTGTTTCAGATCACGACAGCTCCGAGTCGCAGCCCGCCCGTTAACCGCAGACGAGGCTTTCGAAATCGCTGCTCTTAACGCCACTCACGTTCTGATACAGAAAAAGTGCCCCAGACTGATCGCCTGGGGCACTCGCTCAAACCTGCATCTGATGGCACAAAAACTTGCACAACCAGTCGTAGTACGTCTCAACGACCCATTCCCGAAATCGTTTCAACTCATCTACCCTTCTTGTCTTGACGGTGCTATCCAAAGCTGCTTCCGAATCAAAGGACTGTGCAGGCATATGTGGGTTGTGTTCGTAGGCAAAGTCCTCGAAATCGGAGGCCTCACCCTGGCTGCCAGAGGGCTATTCCTCGCATGGAGACACTCAGCCGATGGTGCGCACCTGCTTCCCGAACGGATCCGAAATCTGAATCCGTTTCGACGTAGACAACATGCCACCGTCTACGCCACGGCCTCCAACATCGGGATAGGCAGTTCCACTGCGCTAGTGGAAGTCAGCATCGATCCAGATCTGCCGCTTAGGCCACGTGTGACTGCACTGGAAGCCAATCTGAATGCGGCACGTCGGGATATCGCCGCACTCACTTCAGTCGTGCAGCAACAAACTGAGAAGCTCGTGGCCGAGGATCAGCGTATCGAGCGGAGTTTTCTCGCGGCACTGTCGGAACAATCCCGCGAACACGCCGGGCATGCGGTTATCGAACTGAGGACCGCCGTGCTGGGGTTGTCTTTTTCGGCGTTCGGCGTCCTGATACAACTGCCTCAAGCGTTGGGCGCATAGCCACCCTGTTTGTAGGCAGGGTGGTGGCCTGAACCAGACCGCCACCCGCCAAGGCGGACCACGGGAACCACCCACAAGCTCACCGGGTCAACACCACCCTGCCGCGACTGGCCAACGCCCGCAGGTTCTCACACCGACATGTGAGCCGTACCCCGTGCGAGAGTTGAACTCGCACACACATTCCTTTGTGGAATGCCGCTTTGCCTGTTTGCGTAACGGGGCAGATCTTCCGCCCTTTGTGGGCGGGGATGCAGCAGCTGGTTTGGCGGGTCGCGATTAGTATCTGAGACACCCAACTTCAAACCAGCTACAACTAAAGTTTACGGTCCGGTCGCCCGAGCCGGTTTATGCCGCGACTGCCATGGAGTCAAGGAATACCCCACTGAGAACCCGGGAACCAGTTATCGACATCGCGTCGACCAGATATGCCGTTGAGTTCTCCGAGTTGTCGAATGCGCCTTGCTGCTTCTGAAGATTGCCGCGACGATTTTCCAACAGGTGGAGCAGGTCCTCTGCGGTCAAGCTCCCCGTCGGGATGATCACCCCGTTGACGCGCACCGGAAGCTCTAGGTGCTTCGAGGCGGAACCCCAAAGCCCTTCTCCCGCTTGCTTCAATAGTTGAACTAGTTCCGCCAGGTTCCGGTTAAACGTGCTCCGCGAGTAGTCGACCCACCGTTTCTGTTGCGCCCTTACCATTTGGGCGATCGGGTCTAGGTTGGGAAAATAGCCTGCTGCAACTTTGGATCGGAAGTCTGCTTCGACCGACGACCATAGGTGTGTCTCGTCGATGCCGTCGGCGTCGTTTGCCAGTTGGGCGACAGTCTCATTGAAGAACTTGTTGAGGTCTTGGTTCATTTCTTTGTCCACTCCAGGAGGTCGCTGAGGAAGCTGATCGCGCCCTCAATTTTGTCGGCGGTGTATGCGGATGCGTTCAGGTCGGCCAGCTCCTTAGCATTGAATCCGTCCATGAATTCTGCAGCTGGGATGTTGCGTTTCGCTGCGAGCGGGAGGATGGATTGCGCGCAGCCGGTGTACAGGCTGTAGCGAATGTCGCGTTCGGCTTTGGCGGCGCGTTCGGCTTCCTCAGCTTCACGTCGAGCCGTCGCGGCCTCCCTTTTGAAGTCCGCTTCCCAGCGAGCTTTTGAGACAGACGGCGCTTCATTGCCTGTCAGATAGTCGGGCGCTTTGGCTTCGAGGAACGTGCGCGCATCGGTCTCACGCTGCTCGGCGCGCTTCTCTTCCTCGAGGAGCGAGGTCTCGTAATCCCGATTCTCACAGGCACGTTTGAATGCCGCATCGAGAGCCAGGGTGCCGTCAACCACTTCAGAAGCAAGGTCAGGCGCGAAGTCGAGGACAACGCCGGCCTGGTTCAATGCCTTGCGCCAGAGATCTATATTGGAAGATTCTCCAATATGAACTGAGTGGCGTTCCCATCGTCCATTATCTTTCCTGCGTCCATCGGCGGCCAATACTAATGCCGTACTCATCGCCCTCGCACCAGTTGACATGTGACGACGACCCACATTGCAGGCGATGACGAACTCGGCGAAATCATCGCCGGCGTACACCTCGGTTCGAGCCTCGATACCAGCCCGATTACACGCCTCCAAACGATTGCGGCCATCCAACAACAGGCCGCCATTGGTGACTGTCAGCGGATGGAGCAAGCCGACGGTCTTGATCGACTCCGCAAGCTCATCCAACTCGCCATCCGACAACATCGGAAACTTGTCCGCATACGGGTGGACTCCAACGATACTCATGTGTCTCCTTCGAGATTTTGGTGAAGCTTCCATGTAGTCAGTAGTCAAAGTCGTTTGCAGGGCACGGTTTCGGCCGGCCTGCGCCTTCGGGGCGTCGTTGCGAAGTGAACAGTCCACTCGCCTTGTTGGCCTCGCTCTGTAGTTTGATCCGCAGAAGGTCGGAGTGTCGCCACTTCGCATAGCGGCCTTCGCCTTTGGATTCCAGCTTGTTGTCGGTCGCCCATTTTGTGATGGTTCGTGTCGATCTGGAGAGGCGTTCAGCTGCCTCGTACCGCGTCATCCAGGTATCTCGTTCATGGTTCTCGTTCACGCGTTGGCGTGCCTTTCTCTGTGGGTGGTGTGGCAGTTTTGGGCATGAAGATGGCCACCTCTGAAATCGGTCTCAGTGGCGGCCTGGCTGTGATGTTTTCTGGTTCAAACCAGTAGTACTTAGATCATTGCATCTGCATGTCTCACACCGGTTTACGTCAAGATTCGCCGGTTCCTGCGCGGAAGAGTGCAGCTAGTCGACTCCACCGTTCCTCAGTGAGGGGTGGAGCGGCAGCGAGTAGTTCGGCGATGCGTGGATCCACCTGGGGGCGTTCAAGTTTAGACAAAATATTCCTATTCGAAGGCACAAATCTGTTCAGCGGTAAGTGCGGTTACGCGTTTGCCCTCTCCCACGCCACGATCTTGTCCACGTTGAAACGCCACAACTTTCCGATCCGCATCGCGGGAACTTCACCGCACGCCGCGAGGTCACGGACTCTTCGTTCGGAGATCACCCATCGCATCGAAAGGTCCTTCACAGTTATAAACGTTGTCTCTGCCATTCTTCCTCCTGTTCTGGTGCGCAATTTGCGCACTTCAACTGCTGGCAACTTTCGCCGGTTATGGGTTCCGTCGAGATCCGTTGGCTGCTGGGCTACCACCCGCCCAGATCACCTCTAGAGGCTGAACCTCCCGGACTCGCCAGAGACCTTGGCCCTTCGCGTTTCAGCTTCCGAGCAGACTCAAGAGCAACCTGCACCGCGAACCGAGGCGAGTAAGTCCCGGTCGCCAGGATCCCCAAGACAGTCGACTCATCATCAATGCCACCGACGACCTCATCGATCCAGGCGAGCACAGCCTCATCATCGTTCGGATCCAGCCAGTCGGGCAGCGGTTCTCGCTCCGCCTTGGGTGGCCGTTCCGTCGAGTGCGGCGTCCAATGCAGCGTGTAATGGTTGGCTGCCTGGGTGCTGAACCGATCGTCCTTCGTGAACGAGAAGGACGGCGGGTTGCCGCCGTCCTTCCACTGGTGTCGGACAGTGAGCAGTCCAGCCGCGACGAGTGCACTTGATGCTTTGTCGATGGCGTCTCCGCCCTTGAGGCCCATCTCAGCCGCCAACGTCTCACGCTTCGCATAGAACTCGCCCGTCTCGAAATCGGCATGCATTGCCATCACCGCGTACAGCGAAAGAGCTTTGTAGCCAAACCCTTTCGTTCCGTCGCCTTGGACGCCGGCCATCTTGATCACTGAGAAGGGGATCCGCGCGAACATGTCGGCGCTAGTCAAATTTCACCGCCGCCCCGAGCGCGTTAAGCCAAACGCCGGCAACGTCATCTTCAGATCGAATTGTGGTGATGGCGTGAGACTTCTCGAGTTCGCCAAGGGACTCAAGAACTTCATGCCTGGTCCAGCCCATCGCGGCTGCCAGATTGTCCAAAAAGTCCATAGGCTGATAGCCTCCTTTTCCAGGTAGTTGACGATCGATTGCACTCGATCGAGTTGAAAATGCACGTACGCGCCACACGCCTTGATGGCATGCAGCGATAGATCTGACGCTGTGAAATTGACAAGGATCCCCCACCTGGCAGCGGGCAGAGCTGTAGCCGACAAATCGGCACGGAGAATGACGCAACGAAATCCGCATTGTGCGGGCGTTGCGTCACAAGAATGAGCTGCGGTGCGGGACTGTTAGATGTCGCCCCGACGAGTCTGCTCAATCGGCATGGTACACGTTGTTCCGTTCTACCGCAAGCGTAGCCCTCGTGGCCGACAGAAACACATAACGCGAGATGTTGTGAGTCAGATCCACTAAGGATGCAGGTCAGTTGAGGCTTGTATCGGATCCGATAAATCCGATCGGCGTTTTGCACATCACGATCGTGTGCCTCATCCCGCCCATGCCGCTTTTCATCTCTTCAAGATCGTCACCTGGTCGCCCACCTCGTGTGGGCCCATAGTTACTAATGGATCTTGTTTAGTAGTGGTTCTTGTTTGTACCCCAAATTTGCCACCCCCCGGGGTCGTAAATTTGCCACCCCCCGGGGTCGTAAATTTGCCACCCCATCCTCGCTGTTGCCGAACCTATGCCGGCGCGGTGACAGTTCATGCCGAGCAATACCGCGCCTACCTGCCACGATAACCACATGTAGCGGCGCTACACGTGCGTTACAGAACCAAGTGCATGCCGAGTCACAGGCTGGCTGACCTGCGATGATTCGCTCTCCCCACAGGACTCCTCCGAGCCCCCGGCGTATCCCTCCGAGTCCCCTGCGGTGATCTACATCGGATCTCCGAGACTCTCAATAATTCGCCACGGGCCTGCCTGCGACGGCCCTTTGCGACAACTTGCAACAGACTGCCGCAACAACATGTCCCCTGGGGACACATGCGGGGACTCCCCGAGAATTCCCACCGGGACAAAAACGCCATCACCGCAGGTAGACGCGGAATCCCACAGCCAAACTCAGGCCACACACTGGCTTGTCGTCGGGCGGTGATAGACCAGGGTTCCAAGCACCTTCTGTAGCAAAGCGCTAGCACCCGCTAAGCACCCGCTGTAGCAGAGCTCAAGCGCCCGCCACGGATCCAGGCGACATAGTCGGGAGCATTCCCAGGGTGTCGGGAATCGGCGCAAAGTAGCTCTGGGGCGGCCGGGCCAGAGCTACTTGCAGTGAGCGCTCCGGGAAGCAACCGACATAGACGAGGTGCGCCAATTGGGACACCTGAGTTAGGTCAGTGACTTAGTTCAATGCAATCCCTGCACTCAAAGCAGACCATCGAACACAGCGCGGGTCTTCTCGTCCTCCCCTGGCCACAGATGTGAATAAACCGCCAACGTCACCATTGGCGATGCATGACCCAACCTCTGCTGAACCGTCGTCACCGAAGCACCTGACGCGATCAACGCGGACGCAAAGAAGTGACGTAACGAATGCCAGGAGTGATTCTCAACGCCAGCCTCCGAAGCCACTGCTCGCCACACTTTCGCAATGTGCGCGCTCGACCATTGACCGCCCTGAGTGGCACGAAACAGCGGCGTGCTCGGGCCGTAGTCCGGATGAGATTCGAGATGCGCCTCGATGGCTCGAATCGTGGAATCCGGCAGCGGGATCGTTCGCCGAGACTTCTCCGACTTCAGGGGTCGCCAACCAAACGCGGTGTGATGTCCGTCAGCCTGCTCGGTTACGTCCACGACTTGACGTTCGAAATCGATCGAACGGACACGCAATCCGGCAAGCTCACCAGCTCGCAGACCACTTGTCGCACCGAACTCAAGCATTGTTACGAATGGTTCATCAGCCGCAGCCATCAGCGCTCGAATCTCATCGAGCAATAGGATCTGATGGGGCTCGACAGCCTGATTCGCGGTCCCTTTTCGACGCACCGCAGTCACCGGATTTCTAACGATCTGGCCTTGGGCTACTGCATCATTGAACACAGCCGACAAGGTCCCAGTGAGCGTACGGATCGAACTGTTCGACAGCGGCCGACCATCAACCCACGGACGCCCATTCGCAAGGACTGCTCGCCATCCCCGAACATCGTCGGCGTCGATGTCGCCTAGCTTTTTGAACTCAAGATCACCGAGGTTCGCGGCAAGATGCGTGCGTACTGCCCGAGTTGACTCGGTTGCAGATTGTTCAATGTGGGCTTCGAGGATTTTGCTGAGCATCTGATTGTCTACGCGTGCGCCAGTTGGCTTGAGTCCTTCGCGATCCCGGATCCAGTCACGGGCTTCTTTCTGCTTCGCGAAGCTCTTCGAGATTTCCTTGCCGCCGACACGCGTCCGCGCAATGTACCGGGGCGGCTTCCCCTCGGCGTACGTGCGGCGCTGTATCGATCCCATTCGAGGAGTGTATCGGGTGCGGGGGACTCCCACATATCCCCCGACCGAAACAAACTTTGCACGCCGAACGTGCCGCAAACGCGCACACTCTCGTGAGCACAAAATGGGCTATCAACTGCAAATACGCCCTCTACCATTGACAATGGATTCACATTGTGCGTAGGGTCTACAACAACATCGTGTAAATGAACTCAGCCATGACCGCCAGCCTATCGGTGTTTGTCCTATAACCCACATTGCGCGTTGGCTGTCACTCAGATGCGGGTTCTGCGGACAGTCCGAGGTCACCGACCAGATTCACCGACATGCTTATCGACCCCCACGAAAACCGTGATTGGGACACTTCCGAGAGTCCCCCGGACGGCTCAGATCATTGCCCGGTGGATGCCCTGCGGTTCGCCACCGAGCTGCGAGAGCGTCGACGCATGGAAAATGGAACCGGGCACATGGATCGCGTGCGCCAAACCGGCATGGGCATCACGCCAGAACCGCTGCATCGGCGTGCTCAACTGCAACGCGCCACCACCGGAACGAGCAAAGATCTCGTCCACCGCCCGCACCGCACGCCACGCCGCAGCAGTCTGCGTACGCCGACCGATCGCACGAAGCTCGAACGAAACTTCCTGACCCTTCTCGGTCATGTCCCAGAAACGATCCACCGTCTCCAAGATCGCTGCCCGAGAAGCAGCGATCTCGGCAGCCGCCTCACCGATCGCGAAGAGCACGTACGGATCCTCCTTGATCGGAACACCACTGACCGTCACCCGCTCACGCTGCGCCGCCATGTTGCACGCCAACGCACCTTCCGCGATACCGATCAACGACGAGGTGATCCCCAACGGGAAAATGCACGAGAACGGGAACTTGTACAACGTCTCCGTACGGCCCGCTTCCTTCCACGCCGTCCCGTCGTACACCTTTCCGGCGTCGATCGTGCGGTAGGTGGGCAGGAATGCGTCCTTGACGATCAGATCCTTCGAACCCGTTCCGCGCAGGCCGACGACGTTCCAGCTGTCCTGGTCGATGTCGTAATCGGAGCGCGGCAACAGCACGTGCAGGTGCTTCGGCGGCATCAGCGGCTTGCCGGACTCGTCACCGACCATCGCGCCGATCATGATCCAGTCACAGTGATCGGTACCCGAGGAGAACGACCAGCGGCCGTTGAGGATGTACCCACCCTCGACGGGCCTCGCAACACCCATCGGCGCATACGGCGACGCCATCCACGTATCGGGATCGGTTCCCCACACCTCTTCCTGAGCCTTGCGGTCGAAGAACGCGAGCTCCCACGGATGGACCCCGACGATGCCGCTGACCCAGCCGGTGGCACCGTCCATCGCACCGATAGCCATTGCCGTCTCGGCGAATTCACGCGGATGCGCCTCGAGCCCACCGAACTCCTTCGGCTGGAACATCCGGATGACACCGGAGTCGCGCAGACGCTTCGCGCTGCCGTCCGTCAAGCGCATCAGCTTGTCGCCCTCGACTCCGTCGGCGCGGATCTCGTCGGCGAACTGTGAAATGTTGTCCAGAACCTGACCCATGATCTTTCCGCCTCCACCGATATTCGACCAACGACCACTAAAGTAGAACATGTTCTAGAAACTTACGGAAGTGGAACGGTCGACATTTCTCACACTCAGACGGTCTGCAATTCCGCAGGCAGTTCGACTGCGTCGCTACCTGAAGCCGTAAGCAGCTGCGCGTACCGCCCGCCTTGTTGCACCAGTTCGTCGTGGGTACCCTTTTCCACAACGACGCCCTGGTCGAGGACCGCGATGAGATCCGCATCCCGAACCGTGGAAAGCCTGTGCGCTACAACAAGAGTGGTGCGTCCGACCATCAGTTCGTCGAGCGCGTCCTGCAGCGCACGTTCGGTGCGGTTATCCAAGGCGCTCGTCGCCTCGTCGAGGACGAGGATCGGAGGATTCCGCAGGACTGTGCGCGCGATCGCGATGCGCTGCTTCTCACCACCGGAGAATCGGTAGCCGCGCTCTCCGACCATGGTGTCGTAACCGTCGTCGAGACCGGAGATGAACTCGTGAATCTGCGCGATGCGCGCTGCCTGCTCGATCTCGGCGTCGGTGGCGTCGGGTTTCGCGAACCGAAGGTTCTCACGAATTGTCGTGTGGAAGAGGTACGTCTCCTGCGACACCACGCCCACCAGGTCGGAGACCGTCGCCAGATCAAGGTCCCGCAGATCGACGTCGTCGATCCTCACCGATCCCGCCGTCGGGTCGTACAGACGTGCGGCCAAATATCCGAGAGTGGTCTTGCCCGAGCCGGTGGAACCGACCAGCGCCAAGGTTCCGCCTGCCGGGACCGTGAGGTCGATGTTGTCCAGAGTCTTGCTGTCGGTTCCCGGGTACGAGAAGTCGACGTGGTCGAACCGAAGTTCACCGGACATCTTCGTGCGGTCGAAGCTCTTCGACTCTTCCGGATCCGCGATGTCGATCGGCAGATCCAGGTACTCGAACACGCGACTGAACAGAGCCATGGAGCTCTGCACCTCGACGCCCGTGTTGAGGAGCATCATGGTGGGCCGGAACAATTGTGTTTGCAGCGTAGTGAATGCAACGAGGGTGCCGACGGTGATGGTATTGCCGTGATCGAGAGTGAAACCGGCAAACCAGTAGACCAATGCAGGCATGGCCGCGAAGGTGATCGACATGGTCGCCATGCGCCACTTGCCGGCCATCATGGCCCGAAGTTCGACGTCCGCGACTTCCGCTGAACGCTCGGTGAATCGATCCGTCAAAGCCGACTTCGCGCCGGTCGTCTTGCCGAGGAGAATGCCACTGACGGAAAGGGATTCCTCTACCTGGACCGACAGATCACTGAGCAGCTTCTGCCGCTTGCCCGAGATCTTTCGGCGCTCGTCACCGATCTTGCGTGCGATACGGATGAACACCGGCAAGATTGCCAGCGAGAAGATGGCGAGTCGCCAATCCAGAAGGAACAGAGCAACAATGGTGGCTGCCACGGTCGTTGCATTCTGCGCGATGGACGTTGCCGTGTTGGTGACCACCGACTGCATACCGCCGATATCGTTGGCAATGCGCGACTGAACTTCCCCGGTTCGGGTTCGAGCGAAGAATCCGAGCGACTGATTTTGCAGATGCGAGTAGACCCGCACGCGCAATTGGTGCATCAGTTTCTGGCCGATGCTGTTGGACATCCAGGTTTGCGCCACGCCGAGACAGCTCGTGATCACGGCAATGGCAATCATGCCGATGGCCAGAACGCTGACGAGTCCGAGGTTCTTGTCCGGGATCGCCTTGTCGAGCATTTCGCGTAGGAGCAGCGGACTGCCCAACGCGACGATCGCGCTGAGTGTGATGACCGCGGTGACGATGGCGATCTGAGTTCGATACGGCGCGAACAGTCCGAGTACGCGCTTTGCCGGTACAGATTCCGCCGGAGTGATCTCGACAGCGGATCGTTCGATGTTTCGCATGTGATCTGGTTTCACGTTTACCTCCTGGAGGCTCTCTCACCCTAGTTTCATTTTGATGAGGTTACCTCACTATGAGGCTGACACCAACAACGCTAGAATGGCGCCATGCATTCCCGAGAGCGCGAACTCACCGATGTCGTGATGTCCGTGGCACGGCTCATCCGCCGACGCCAAGTGGCAGCGCTGGAACCATTCGGCCTCTCGCCGTCGCAAAGCCGAGCGCTGCGAGTGCTGACCCGAGTGGGCGAACCGGTTCGACTCGGTTTTCTTGCCGAGCGATTGCGCATAGTTCCGCGGTCGGCGACCGACGTCGTGGATTCCCTCGAAGATGCCGGATGGGTGCGCCGCACTCCCGACCCGAACGATCGGCGAGCAGTACTGCTCGAGTTGACCGGCGCCGGCGCTGCCCTGGCTGCGGACGTCGCGAAAGCTCAACGACGCGAATCCTCCGATGTATTCGACGACCTCGACGAGTCGGAGCGAACAACTCTCACCGAACTCCTCGAGCGAGTGGACGCGGGGCACGATTGCTCTCGGCCCCGCGACTACCCGAAACCCTCGGTCTGAGTTCTCAAGCAGCGACGGTGTCGACTGCATCCTCGGCGTTCTCCGTGTTCTCCGCTGACGTCGGCTTGCTCTGACGCTCGATCTTCGAGATGCAACGAGCAAGGTCGGCGCCTACTGCCGTCGCCCGTAGCTCGAGATCGGAACGAGGCACACCCTCTTTGGTCGTGTATTCGTTGGTGCGCAACTCCCCCGCCACCATCACCGGATCACCCTTCATGATCGATGCGCCGACGCCGGTGACCAACCGCCGCCAGCAGCTGACCGTGAGATACAGGGTCGCTCCGTCCGTCCACTCCCCCGTCACCGCGTCTTTGCGACGCGTGTTGCTCGCCATCCGAAAGCTCAGCACCTCTTCACCATTGGTGGTCTGCCGCTTCACCGGATTGGTGATGACCGTGCCGACAACGGTTGCATGCGTTTCGTACATGTCCGATCCCCCTTCGAACTCCAGAACCCGCCAACTGCCGCGGGGCCGATCATTGCGTCGGCAGTTTCGATTATGGAACGACAAACACGTAGCTCGGGATTTCGATTTCCACCTGTACATCGGCGGGACAGCTGTGGAGAAACAGCACTGCCCGAGCCAAACGGCCCGGGCAGTGTCGGAGCTAGCTGCTAGTCGAGGATTCGTCGGATTTCTTGTTGCCGGATATCTGGTCCGCAGTGTCCACACCGGGAGTCTCCGCGTCAGCAGTCTCACTGGGCTTCCAACCCTCGCGGTCCCGCCTGGCCAATTCAGCGAACATCGCGTTGTGCGCGGCGAGGTCGGCGTCGTGGTCACGCTCGGCCGCACGGTCGGTTCGGCGCGCCGTCCTACCATCGCTGCGCGACCACTGCACCAGAAGCGCGAGCATGACCACCATGAGCGGAATCTCGCCGGTCGCCCAGGCGATGCTGCCGCCCAATTGCTGATCGCCGATCAGGTCGTTGTTCCAACCGAGGCCGAGCGAACGGAAGTACGCGCCGCCCATCACAGCGGTGGTGCTCATCAATGCCACGCCGAAGAACGCGTGGAACGGAAGCGAGCCGAAAACCATCGCCAGCTTGGTCACCGGCTGCAATTGACGCGGTGACGGGTCGATTCCGATCGCCACCCAGTAGAAGAGATAGCCGCTCAGGATGAAGTGCAGATTCATCAGCAGGTGAGCGCTGTGCGAGTCGACCGTCGCACCGTAGATTCCGCCGAGGTAGAGCGCGTAGAAGCCGCCGACAAAGAGAACTGCCGCCACGATCGGGTGGGTGATGAAGCGCGAGAACGGGCTGTGCAGCGCGGTCAGAATCCACTCGCGAATGCCTGGGACGCCGTCCTTGCCTGCCGGATCGAGTGCTCGCAGCGCCAGGGTGATCGGCGCACCCAGAACAAGCAGGACAGGGCCCAACATCGACAGCGCCATGTGCGCACCCATGTGAACGCTGAAGACTGCCGGCGCGTACTTGCCGACGCCCGACGACGTGGCGATCAAGAGCACCGCACAACCGCTCATCCAGGCGATGGTTCGGCCGACGGGCCAGGAATCTCCTCGCTTGGCCAACTTACGCAGGCCGATGCCGTAAAGAATCGCCGCAGCAACGGCAGCGGTGCCGAACATGAGGTCGAATCGCCAATCCGTCACGAACGCCATGAACGACGGCGGGTCGGGAAGGTTGTAGCCGAGTTCGACCTCGGGGATCGAGGGAATGGTCAGCGGCGGGGGCGGCGGGGTACGACCGAGGCCGATCGCGAGCCCGATGGTCGCCGCCATCACGATCCCTTCAGCGCCGGCAAACCGAATCAGTGCAGAGCGACTCTTCGGGTTCTCGGCCAATGCCGGCAGCGCCCGACTCCGCTGAGCCCAACCGAAGAACCCGAGGATGATCAGTGCAACGGTTTTGGCGACGATCAAGCGGCCATACGTCGTGGTGAAAACGTCGTCGAGAGGCAGACGGACAATCGCATTGATGACGCCGCTGAATCCCATGACGACGAAGCAGATGGATGCGACCGTCGAAAAGCGTCGGGCGGCCACGTCGGTGTAATCGCCACCGCGTCGGGCGTGTGCCAATAACGCGAATAAGCCGCCGGCCCAGAGCGAAGCGGCCACGAGGTGCAGGATCAGGCTGTTGGTGGCGATGTCATGCGAGCCGCCCGAAGAGGAGTGACCGGTGAGAGCGAGCGGCATCAGCCCGAGGAGACCGATCAGCAGCAGGAGCGGAGTCCACCACCAGCGCAGTGTCAGTCGGGCCAGGATCGCCAGAACGACCGCGATGATGGCCGTCCAACGCCAAGCGCCGGCGATCTCGACCTGATCAAGTCCCGACCAGAGGTTCGCCGGTTTGACGGCTTCGGCAAATGGCTGACCCGACGTGTCAGAGAGCGTCAGAGGCACCATCATGAACGAACAGATCGCCCACACGATGGCGGCCTGCGAGGCGGTTCGGACTGCTCGATAGCCATCGACGTCGAGGACGCCCGACTTCTGCGGCGGCACGAAGAACGCGGCCAGCAGCAGTGAGCCGATCGCAATGACCGCGGCGATCTCCCCCACTGCGCGCATCGCGGGCAGGCCGTACGTGGTGATCGGACCTGGATCCGGGATGCCCAGAAGTGTCAGCGCCTGCGACGCCGAGAATCCCACCACAATGGCTGCGGTGAGCCCTGCGATGAGTCCACTGACCACAAATATGGCGGTCGAAGAAGCGGGTGCACCGCTGTGCGGTGTGGACTCCGGTGGGGAATCTGTCGGCGCGAGGTCGGGTGTAGCCATACCTCAAGGGTAGGACCTTCGCGAACCGACTACGACAACGCGTCGGAGTTGGGCGGCGCGCGTCACATCCCGAACCCTCGAGTATGATGTTCCACGCGCCTCCGTAGCTCAGGGGATAGAGCAAGAGCCTTCTAATCTCTTGGTCGCAGGTTCGAATCCTGCCGGGGGCACTTTTCTTTGCCTTCTCGCAGGTCACGATATTCATCTGACCTGCACCGAAAAGCCAGCGCCAATTCGACATAGGTCGAGAAATGTCGAGTTATTTCGACCAAAGCGCGGAGTAAGCGCGGAGTCAGGATGGGGCTAGGGGCCGGCCGGAGCCGATCAACCTGCACGCCCGATCGGTTTGATTGCGCCGACTCCGATACAAGTCGGAGATTGCAGGCGCTGGACAGCGCACCAACCGAGTAAGGGTTCGAATGGTCGTTACGTACTGTCCGTCTGGTTTGATACTGACATGAAGAAGACCTTCGCCGCGGTTGCAGCCATTGGAGCGGTCCTACTTGCCACCGGATGTTCATCGGGCGACGCAGAGGACTTCAAGGCCCGGTCGGGGACTCAGCAATACGACTCCCCACAGGCCATCGCAGATGACTAACTGCCGCCGGAATCACCTGCGAGAACTTCACAAAGGACAAATCGACGAAATACTCGGCCGACGCGGGTCGTTGCACCATCGACGGACACGAGATGGTTCTATCAATCTTCACCTCCGATGATCTGCAAGAGGAGAACATCGCAAGCTTTGTGGGGGCCTTCGAGCCGGTCAAAATGGAATACGGATTGCTGGTCGGTTCGAAGTGGATGATCAACTGTGGCGATACGAAAGCCACGAACACATGCACGGACGTGAAGGCACAATTGGGCGGCCGGATCGTCAAGCCGACCTACATTTAGTCTTCGACGATCCTGATTGGATTCGCAGTGAAACCGATTGGCACCACACTTCTCGCGATCGGCATCGTCTTACTCTTCTTCGGCGGGTACGGCGCGTGGCCCTATTTCGCGCTCGCGATCGGCCTCTACGTCTTGTATCGAGAGAACACGGTGGAGAGTCGAGCTGCCCGTAAGCAGCGGCGTGCAGATCGCCGACGTGCGCGCGCGCAGGCCGGAATGTCGTCACCCTGGGAGAATTTGTTCAGCTAGCCCGCCGAGATTTCTACGGACGCCCGCCGGCGCGCTCAGGCGTCCAGATCGTCTCACTACACCTTCGGCAGAATTGCGTCCGGTATCCGCCATTGCGGTCAGATGCGCAGTCGCATTCATCCCTATGGATCATGCGCTAATTGAATCCCGGAATCACTACCCGCGTCCGACATGCAACGCGTCCGCCGTCCCGACTGTCTGGTATGTATTGCTGACACTTCCCCGCCACGGGGCCGAGTAAGGACGCGACGATGAACTCACAGCCCGGTTGGTATCCAGATCCTCAAAATCTCGCGGCTATGCGCTACTGGGACGGCAACCAGTGGACCCAGCACTCGCAGCCAGGGCAGCCGGTTCCCTTCGGTGGGCAACCGCCGAAGAAGAAAGGCAAGGTGCTGATACCGATCCTTGCCGTACTCGGTGGGCTGATCGTGATCATCGTCGGACTATCGATCGTCACAAGCCCGTCGTCGACAACGAAGAACACCGCTTCCGAGACGACGCCGCCAAAGATCGAACCGAACCTCGCAGATGCATCGACCTACAAGGAGGTCGACGAGCGGGAGCTGGCGCTGATCCTGAAGGACATGCGAGCACACGCTGGCCAGCGCATCATCCTCTATGGATCGGTTGCGCAGTTCGACAGTGCAACCGGTCCCGGACAGTTCCTCGCGGATGTCGGAACCTCCGCGCTCGGTATCGGTAACTACGAGTCGGCTCACATGGTTGGCGACCCTGCCACACTGAAGCCGTTCGTTAGGGATGACGAAGTGAAAATGTTCGTTATTGTCGATGGCGAGTATTCGTACACGTCGACTGCGGACTACAAGTTGACGGTTCCTCAGTTCAAGATCGGCATCATCGAGATGGCCGGGAGCTAGTCCATCGCGACTTCTGCGGACTGGCGCCGACACACTCGGGCGTCCGGATAGTCTTGCCGCATCGGCGGCAGTAGCAGGTTCGATGCCCACCGTTGTGCGCTGTCTTGCAGCCGCAGACTTCCCGTCCGACGAGACAATGTGTTGGCCGCCAACGGATGCCCATTGGGGCAGCGTTGCGGGGATCGTTCAGCGGACGGCATACCGAAAGGTTCGCACACACGTTCGATAGACGGTAGCATCGGTTTCGCGGAGTCCGGACGGTTAGGGAAGACCAGCCGGGCTCCGCAATTCTTGTTCGATTTGCGCGCACGCTTTAACTGCACCAATCATGCGCAAATCGCCAGAAAGAAAACGTTCGTCCGGTTCTGTACTCTGCGTGATGGCTGTTGACCCTTCACGGATGTTGACATGCCAAGCGCGGTGGTCCCGCCTTGTTACTACCTCGGCGGGGCCACTGTCGCCGGATGCGAGATAAGGAGCCTGGATCGCCAACGGATTGAATTGCCCTCCCAATCTCCCATCGAGGTCGGGGGGTCTCCTTCGTTCGTTTGGTGGATTTCTGTCCGATTTGCGTGTTTGCCTGATGCTTGCCGAATACGTTCGATGAGTCGGATTCAATCGAGGGGTCGAATCCGACATGTGGTTGGTCATGCGTGTTGTGTGCTCAACACGGGTGGCGTTCGACGGGACCCGGTCACAACATGGCCAGGCCGGGTCCCCAACGCCAGCCCCGGACTACCCGATCCCAGCCGTTGTGTGCAGCGAGGTGAGGGCCGTCTCGACCATTAGGTGGATTTCTGCGCAATCTGCACGATTGATTCGCCCTTGCGGAATATGTTCGAGGTGTCGAATTCGCCGGGCGAGCGATCACGGAATGTCGCGCCTTCTACCAATTCGACACACATTGACTCACCGGCTTCGACCCTGGCCGGTCGCCTGATGGGCCAATCCGAGCGCGTCGGTCCCGACAGTTCAGGCGCGCCGACCCGTCGGGGTGAACGCGCATACACCTCGGCGGGTCGCTTCGGGTTTACAGCCCGAGCGGCGAGGGCACTACCGTTTGGCCCGCCGGAATGACATCGCCGTGTATGACCGGCGGGTCGCCTGCAGGGCAGCGGAAAGGTCCGTTGAAGCCTCCGGAATGTTGACATGACATGCGAGGTCCCGAATCCCGTAATGGATTGGATGCCTAGCCATGTCGGCGAAAACCAACAGGCAGCTCCCGACGGCTGTGTGCTCAACCACCGGGTGCCTAAGTCGTGCGATCCAAGGTCCGTAGTCACTCTCGGATCCGCGTGTCCCGACCTTCAAACCTTTTACCCAAAGTATTTGGATTGCAAACGCATTACAAAATTTCGCTACGTCGAGCGATGTGTCGGCGGGCGGCTTACCTTGGAAGTGCGGGGTGAGTCATGAGGGGGCGGCTCGGCACCGATAGTGGGTCGCCGTGTTGTGTGCTCAATGCGGATGACGATCGACGAACCCCCGGCCCGTGTGCTTCCTAGGTCGGGGGTTGACCGTCCATACGAGCGGCAATACCAGCGGTGCGGCGGTTTGATGTCGGACTCAAGCGCCGCCGCAACCGCTCGCCTACCGGGTGTCACTCCCCAGGGGTGAGTTCGCTGAAGTGCGGGTGGTTTCGGCCCGACACGACTTCGGGTTTGCGGGTCATTTGGACGGCACTTCGCTCACCGATTAACAACCGTCCGGTTTGTCTGGTTGGATACCCCCATGTACAAGACACTCGTGGAGGTACCGGCCTTTGCAGGATTGGTGCTGACTGGTTGCGGTTCGGGCGACTCGGGAAAGGCAGAAGCGGAGCCGCTCACTGGCGATGCATTGTTCTTGTCGAGCCTCGAGAATCAGAGCCTCACCGGTGAGTATGACGACGAGACTGCAATTGGCCTCGCGCGGACGTTCTGCACCACGAGTACCAACGGGGTAAACCCGGTCGTGTCGATCGTGAAAGGCAATACGTGTTCGGCTTCTATGTGACGGCGCTGTTCGTCAGCGGAATCGGCGTGATCGTTTTGGCGCTGGTGACCTCCGAACTGCACCCCGGCCGCCGCGTTGTCAACGGTCTCATCGGCACCGCGTTCCTGAGCTACGGCATCTACCTGGCTGTGTTCTTCCACAGTGGCGAGTACCGAATCTTCCTCTGGGTCTTCATCCTCCCGTTCATCTTGCTGGGCCAGGCGATGCGCACCGTCGAGGTCCCCGCGCCTCCCGGGGCGTCCTCCCCCGACCTCGACGCCGACCTCGTCGACCCCGCTCCGGCTCCGGCTCGTACCGCCGCTACCCGCGAACGCATGGCCGCGGCCAAGTCTGCCCAACTCGAGGCCCTTCGCGCCAAGCATGCCGCCAAGAGCGATGAGTTCGACGATCACGCGCCGTCTACGCCTGCCTGACGAGAGGAATAGCGGCGGCAACGAAACCATCATGGTTTGCTCCGCCAATACCTGGTCGCAGGTTCGAATCCTGCCGGGGGCACCACAAGATTTGCAATACGGATGGTCACACTGCATGGATGAGCGACTTCCCGGCAGAGCGATCGCGATACGGTCCGAAACGTAGGCCATAAATCGCGAGCCGCCCGCAGTAATCTGCCTCGCATGAAGAAGGCACTCCCGAAGACGCTGAAGTCACTCGCCCGGACCGTTGGAATCCTGGCACTCGCGATCGTCGTTGTATCCGTTGTCGAGCGGTTCACCGGCGCACACCAACCGACGGCCGGTCCCGCGTCGTTGACCGGACCCGACCAACCGTTGTAGCGCATCCCTTGTGACAGGGTCGACACATGAAGTTCGAGGGACAGGACGAGTCGACAGGTGAAAGCCGTCCGATTGCAGATGATGGGCCACTCACGCTGGAAGTCGATGGAGAAATCTTCACGGTGACGCTCCGCCCCGGGGAACCGGGCGCGTGCGACTAAGAATTGGAAATCTGGGCCGAATGATGGGTACGGGCTTTCCAGTTTTCAGCGTGTCTCCTACTACAGTGTTCTCGACCGAGCGAGCAGCCCATCCAACGAAATTCAGCGCGAAACCATCGAGGAACACCACGCGTCGATCCGCGACTTCCTCAGCCAGATCAACCCAGAGACCGGATATATCGGCGACTGATTTTCGGACCTGCTTGTCATGTCGCCGTCATGAATACGGACCCGCCGACGCCGTGGTGGGAGACTTACAACAACGATGTCCTCTCCGCCCGCGAAAATGGCTGGAGCGAAGACGATTCCACGCTCTCTCGAGAACTGTGCGACCTACTCGATGACGTCGCTGCCGCATTCGCCATCACGGGCGCACAGACACCAGGGTGGCTGAGCCCGTTCAGCGGCGACACCCAACCCGGCAAGGACTCGTACGAGCGTTCTACCGATCCCGAGAAATTCCTGATCGTGGTGGCAAGAGCTCGAGCGTGGACAAGGGTTCTTCTTGATCGCGTCTGGGCACGAGAGGCATCGAATGTGCGGTGGGCGCTCCGTCCATTGGAATCCGGCGGGGTCGACACCGTTTTGGCGCCTTCAAGTGACGGTGCGGTTCCGCTCGTGCTGACGACGCACACTCCGGTCGACAGCGCCCATCCATTCAATGTCACGATCGCCGCGGGCAACCCGGCTGTGGCGATGGCTTCCATTCCCGACTGCGCCTGCGACGGATGCGACAGGGGGTTCGCTGTACTGCTCGAAGAATTCGACACATGGGTGCTATCGGCGGTCGACGGCTCTCTCGCAGTCGACGTCACAGCCGCCTGTCATTCGATTCGAACTTCTTTTCACGACGGAAGACACGGGGTGCGATTCCTCGACGAACCCACTGCTTTCACTGCGGCACCGTGGCCCCCAAATTGGACGGCACGCTCGCTCCGGCCTGAATGATGGTAGACACTGAGGTCTGACCTCGCCGCTACAGAACCTTCGTGTAGATCTGCGCCGGCGCTGCTGTCTCGAGCTTGTCCAGCGCCGCGACCAACCTGACGAAGTGCTCGGTATGGGTGTGGGCGTCGAGGTGCTCCTGCGATTCCCACTCCTCTGCCAGGACGAACTCACACGGATTGTCAGTGCGCTGCAATAACTCGTAGTTGATGCAGCCGGCCTCTTTTCGGGTCTCGGTGACAAGTTCGTCGTACAACCGAAGTACTTCTGCGAGGTCGGTCTGCTCCACCGAGGTTGGCACCAAAACCCTGATCACAAACACTCTCCGATTCGACTGTCCCGCATTAGCCCGTCGGATCGTAGTGTGCCGTAAACCTACGACAGATCGACATTTCCGTTGTGACTCGAAGTTTGCGGACAGGCGCAATATCTACGAAACACCCCCGATACCGGAGGTTCGTAGGGTTTGCCGAAGTCGGGCTCGCAATCAGCAGCGCAGCCCTGGGCCCGGGCGAGGGGTAAGTACATGAGTGGAAATGCAGTTCGCTTGCAAGCGATCAAGGACGTCGAGGCCTACACACCTCCGGTGGTCAGTTTCACGACCGATGAAACGCCCGGTGAAGTGTTCGGTGCCAACGTCTTCAACAAGGTGGTCATGCAGAAGCGACTGCCCAAGCTCGTCTACAAATCGGTGATGGCGACGATCGAGCAAGGCAAACCGCTCGATCCCATGGTCGCCGACGCAGTCGCATCCGCTATGAAGGACTGGGCACTGGAGAAGGGCGCGACCCACTACGCCCACGTCTTCTATCCGCTGACGGGGTTGACGGCCGAGAAGCACGACAGCTTCCTCGAACCGGTCGGTGACGGCAGTGCACTGGCGGAGTTCGCCGGCAAGACCTTGATCCAAGGTGAACCAGACGCTTCGAGTTTCCCGAACGGCGGACTGCGCAACACGTTCGAGGCTCGCGGATACACCGGCTGGGATGTCACCAGCCCGGCCTACGTTCTCGAAAACCCCAACGGCAACACACTGTGTATCCCGACCGTGTTCGTCTCGATGACCGGCGAAGCGCTCGACCACAAGACTCCCCTGCTGCGTTCACAGCAGGCGATGGGTTACCACGCCGAACGAATCCTGAAGTTGTTCGGCCACACCGACCCCGAGCACATCGTGTCGTTCTGCGGTCCCGAGCAGGAGTACTTCCTGATCGATCGACACTTCTTCCTCGCCCGCCCCGACCTCCTCAACGCCGGCCGAACACTCTTCGGCGCAAAGCCGCCCAAGGGCCAGGAGTTCGACGACCACTACTTCGGGGCGATTCCGGAACGTGTGCTCGGATTCATGATGGACACCGAGCGTGAACTGTTCAAACTTGGTATCCCCGCCAAGACGCGGCACAACGAGGTTGCGCCCGGTCAGTTCGAAATCGCCCCGATGTTCGAGCGCGGGAACATTGCCGCCGACCACCAGCAGTTGCTGATGACCACCTTCAAAACCATCGCCAAGAAGCACGGCATGGAATGCCTCTTCCACGAGAAGCCGTTCGAAGGTGTCAACGGCTCCGGCAAGCACGTGAACTTCTCTCTGGGCAACTCCGAACTCGGCAGTTTGCTTGTCCCCGGCGACAATCCGCATGACAATGCCCAGTTCCTCGTATTCTGTGCCGCTGTCATCCGGGCCGTCCACAAGTACGTGGGACTCCTCCGCGCGTCGGTCGCATCGGCCACCAACGATCACCGTCTCGGCGCCAACGAGGCTCCCCCGGCGATCATCTCGATCTTCCTCGGCGATCAGCTTGCCGACGTCTTCGAGCAGATTGCCAAGGGTGCGGCGACGTCGTCGAAGGACAAGGGCACCATGATGATCGGCGCCGACACCCTTCCTGTCTTGCCGACCGACCCGGGCGACCGCAACCGCACCAGCCCATTTGCCTTCACCGGCAACCGTTTCGAGTTCCGCGCGCCGGGATCGATGCAAACAGTCAACGGTCCGATGGTCACCATCAACACGATCATGGCCGAGGCTCTCGACTACATGGCCACCGAACTGGAGGCGGCAGTCGCCGACGGTGCCGATTTCGACACCGCCGTCCAGAATCTGCTCACCGAAATCATCACCAATCACGGCGCGGTTGTTTTCAACGGCGACGGTTACTCCGAGAACTGGCAGATCGAGGCCGAGTCTCGCGGCCTGCCGAACCTTCGCACGACGCTGGACGCCCTGCCCGAACTGATCACCGAGTCCTCGATGGAGCTCTTCGAGAAGTACAAGGTCTTCAACCACCGAGAGATGCACAGCCGCTACGAGGTCGGACTCGAACAGTACGCACTGAGCATCGGAGTCGAAGCACGCCTGGCCGCCGAAATCGGTACGACGCTTATCCTTCCGGCGGCAGTGCGCCACCAGACGGAAGTTGCTCAAAACTTCGTCGCGCTGAAGTCCGCCGGCCTCGAACCGGATTCTGCTCCACTCGAAGAAGTGTCGGCACCCGTTGCGGCCCTGCGAACTGCGCTCGCTGCCCTGCGCGCCGCCATCGACGCCGATGCCGGCGAGTCACCATTCAATCAGGCCAAGCACGCACAGGACGCACTCCTGCCCGCGATGGCCGAGGTGCGCGCCGCAGCCGACTACCTTGAAACCATCGTCGCCGACGATCACTGGCCACTCCCGACGTATCAGGAAATGCTCTTCATTCTCTGAGCATCACCCGAATATCAACGCCCACAGAACTGTGGCCTGCAACTCGATCGAGTTGCAGGCCACAGTTGTTGAGCGTTGTTCGGGCTAGCGGTTTTCCGGCATCGTGACTTCGAGGACGCGAGCCTCACCGGTGGTCGCGGGGTCCGGACGATCGCGGGAATCCGACGACGCCATCTGGAGTCCGTTCAAATCGGTCCGCATGTAGATGACGTTGTAACGGTCCCACGTGGTGGCGACGAATTCGAGGAACTGACCGCTCGCCCACGGGTGCATGAATCCGCCGTACAACGCAGGCAAAGTGATTCCGCTCAGCAGAGTTTGCGTACCGCTCCACGGGCCTTGCGGTTGGTCGGCCTGACGGATCACAAGGTTGCCCTCGGCGCTGGTGTACATGGCAACGTACTTGTTCAGGTAGTCGTTCCACTGCACTGCGAGTTCACTGACCGGTGCCTTGATGACCTGAACGGCATCGGTATCTCGCGGACTCCAATCGGAGCCGTCCCAGTATTCGTAGGCGCCGAGGTTTCTGATGTCTGCGCCGGCCACTCGCGCCAGGATCGCCTTGCCGAAACGGCCTGAGGGAGTTCCGTATTCGTAAATGTAGCCGTCCCGACCGTCGAGGAAGGCGCTCTGCTGGAAGTTGGAATTGATCGGCGATACTGCCGGAATCCCCGGAATACCGAGTCCTTCTGTATTGGCGCGAACCGTCGCCGGCTCGAGTTCCCAGTTCTCGCCGTTGTCCGTAGAGAACGCCAGAGCCGAGTAGTTGGTGGTCCAGGCTCCGGGTTCGTCCCACGACCGAACGGACATGAATCTGATGTACTGCACACCGCCGTAAGAGATTCCAGCGGTCGGGATGGTGGTGAACTCGCCCGGAATGCCGAATCCCGGAACGATCTCCTTGGAATGATTGGGGCCATCCAAAGGAGAACTGTCGATCTTCATGCCGTCGGCGATGGCGGTGTCGTTGCTGCGGAACAACACGTTGCTGCGCCAGTCGTCGCCCGGGGTGTCGCAGTCGCCCACTGTATCGCCGAAGGCCATCAACACGTCGTGATCCGGCCCAGAAAGGCCGTTGTCCCACATGATTCCGAGGTCGGTTCCCGACACGTTGAACCGCTCGATGGTGTTGTTGGGACTGCCTGGGCCAGTGACCATTTCGATCGCCTTGGTCCGGCCGGTCAGCACCGGCAGAGCGCCGTTGGGGGCGCCGGTGATCCAAGGCAACGCGTTGGCGAGGGATCCCGTACCGGCTGAACCACTGCCGAGTGATCCGAGCGAACCCGTCATCGATCCGGCGGAACCACTTCCTCCCGAACCACACGGTCCACCGATCGCCGACGCGGACGGTGCTGCGGCAATCGTCGCGGCAATCGTGACGACGCCTATCGACAACATCGCCGACATGGAGTGTTTTTTACGCACGTGCAGCCCCTCTGATCATTTCGAATCGCGTTCGGACCACAGGCACAGTGATCCCCGACCGCAGAAGCAAACCACTTGGATTGTGTTAAGAGAGTGAAAGCTGAGCAAATTGTTATAAATCGCCCGTTCAACTG
Organism: Rhodococcus sp. IEGM 1409; assembly: GCF_030056735.1. Taxonomy (GTDB): domain Bacteria; phylum Actinomycetota; class Actinomycetes; order Mycobacteriales; family Mycobacteriaceae; genus Rhodococcus_F. Next base: position 66,172 of record NZ_JASHKN010000003.1, on the reverse strand, counting down.
ACACAAGTGACAGCTGTGTCCGATTTCACCTTCACACGACAGTTGTCCGATACAGCAATAAGGGCGCCTAGTATGTAACGGAAATGTAAAAGAGTTCTCACAACGAGGTAGGTGAGCGGTGTCCGTACGTGACCGCGTAGCGCAGATTTACGATCAGGTTTTGGTTCGCAATGCAGGAGAGCCCGAGTTTCATCAGGCCGCCGCAGAGGTCTTCGAGTCTCTTCACGTAGTGCTCGAACGTCACCCTCGCTACGCCGACGCCGGACTCATCGAGCGGCTCTGCGAGCCGGAACGCCAGATCATCTTCCGCGTGCCGTGGACCGACGACCAGGGCAGTGTTCATGTCAACCGCGGCTTCCGAGTGCAGTACAACAGTGCACTCGGCCCCTACAAGGGCGGCCTGCGCTTCCACCCCAGCGTCAATCTCGGCATCGTAAAATTCCTCGGCTTCGAACAGATCTTCAAGAACTCCCTCACCGGCCTTCCCATCGGCGGCGGTAAGGGCGGCTCGGACTTCGACCCGAAGGGCCGCTCCGACGCTGAGGTCATGCGCTTCTGTCAGTCCTTCATGACCGAACTGCAGCGCCACATCGGTGAATACACCGACGTTCCGGCCGGTGACATCGGCGTCGGCGGTCGCGAGGTCGGCTACCTGTTCGGCCAGTACAAGCGGCTGACCAACACGTACGAGTCGGGCGTCCTCACCGGCAAGGGCATCACCTGGGGCGGATCGCAGGTTCGCACCGAGGCCACCGGCTACGGCGTCGCGTACTTCGTCGCCGAAATGCTCAAGGCGAAGGGTGAATGCCTCGAAGGCAAGAACGTCGTGATCTCCGGATCCGGCAATGTCGCCATCTACGCCATCCAGAAGATTCACCAGCTCGGCGGCGTCGCAATCGCCTGCTCGGATTCCTCGGGATACATCGTGGACAAGAAGGGCATCGATCTCGACCTCCTCAAGGAGATCAAGGAAGTTCGCCGCGGCCGCATCAGCGAGTACGCCGATGCAGTTCCGCACGCCGAGTTCGTCGCCGACGGGTCCATCTGGGACGTGCCGTGCGACGTCGCGCTCCCCTGCGCGACTCAGAACGAGCTCGACGAAGATGCCGCAAAGAGCTTGATCGCCAACGGCGTTCAGGCCGTTGCCGAGGGCGCGAACATGCCCACCACCCCCGGCGGAATCCAGCTCTTCCGTGACGCGAACGTGGCCTTCGCCCCCGGCAAGGCAGCCAACGCCGGTGGCGTTGCAACCTCTGCTCTCGAAATGCAGCAGAACGCTTCGCGTGATTCCTGGAGCTTCGAGTACACCGACGAGCGCCTTGCCGGAATCATGCGCGGTATCCACAAGCGCACCATCAACACCGCTGCCGAGTACGGCAAGCCGGGCGACTACGTTCACGGCGCCAATATCGCCGGCTTCGTGAAGGTCGCCGACGCCATGATTTCGCTGGGCGTCATCTAGAGATTTCGCAACACAGACGGCAGCACAAAAAGGTTGCCTCCACCCTGAACCGGTCCCCGTACGTCGGACTGGTCGAATCAACACCTAGGCCTCGAGGGCCCTGGGTCCGCGACAGCGTCGGACCCAGGGCCCTCGACCATGATCTGAGCAAATCGCCCGCGACGAACGCCGTTGGCGACGGCAATGATCCCAGACGGAACTTGCGGTGTCCTCCGAATCCGTTTCCGCTTTGACGTCGAAAAACATCATAAATGGACGATTGTTTAGTTCGGCGACGCGTGGGGCATATGGACTTATCTTCACATTTGTCCATTTCATAGTTGGACATTCGTTCATGTGGTAGAAATCACAACGCCTGGCGCAATTCGATCCGCAGATTTCAGCGGCGAGTATGCCCCCGAACATGGCCTCAGCGTGTACCCCGCTTCGTAACGCGCCGAGCCTCGGGGTGCCTGTGCCGCGCGACGCATCTGTCTAGAGGAGGCCACCCATGTCCCCAGCGCTGCTGAACAACCCGGGACCGCTCATGTTGGGAGGCAAGCCCGCCTCCACAGCGGTCAATGACGTCATCCCACTGGCAAGCGATCTCGTAGATCACTTGTCCCGTGCCAACCCGACGTTGACTTCCCTCCAAACGGAGGCAGTACGTCGGGAGCTGATCGCGGTAATCGTGCAGGGGCTTCAAGTAGGGATCCAGCTATTGGATCACCGCAAACTCCCCACCGACCAAGACCTGGACGGCATTCACACCATGACCGTCCAGCAGGCACTGAAAGGCGTGCCACTCAGCGCAATTCTCAGCTTGACGAACGAGGGCATCAGCACTTTTCGCACCCTCATCCTCAGTCGGGCCGACGCCGGGGACTCCGCCAATCTCGGAGATCTCAACGAGTTCTTGTTTGCACTGGCGCAGCGGCTTCACTCGTTCATCTCGATCAGCTATCTCGCGGCTCTTCCGGCCGGTTCCCAACTCGGCGAATACTCCGCCGGCGCCCTCGTGAAAGCCATGCTGGACGGCGACGATCCCACCCAACTCGCGCTCCAGATGGGCATTGAACTCGCACCCCGCTATCTCGTCCTACGACTGATGGTGAACCTGCCGCCCACGCGAACAGGGGCCCGCAACGGCACGCACCAGCGCATACATGCCTATCGCGATCTCACGGTGGTTCAGGCAAAGATCGCGGCCCACTTCGGCTCGGCGCTGCTCGAAGCGCCTGCACCGCAACGCGGCCTGGTCCTGATCGAGGGCACACCCGACTGGAAATCGGTGTGCGAGATCATCCAAAATGCGCGTGCGACGGTCGGCGTGGAGATCACTGCCATCGGCGAGAGTGCCGCCGTCGGAGACATCGCCGCCGCCCAGGCAACCACACATGAATTGGCGCAAATCGTGCGGCGCCTGAGACTGCCGGCGCGGTCATACCGGATGGAGGACCTCGCGCTCGAGTACCAACTGACGCGGAGCGGCGCAGGCCGCGACAGCTTGATCAACCTACTCAAGCCACTCCACGGCAACCCGGAACTGCTGCAGACACTGTCCATACATCTCGCCAACGGCCAGCATCGCCAGCGCACCGCGTCAGCACTGGGCCTGCACACGAACACCGTCGACAACCGGATCAAGCGCATCGCCGCCCTGACCGGATTGGATCCGGCTCTGCCCTCTGAGCTGCTCAAACTGCGCGCCGCGATGATCTCGCTTTCTTTCGCCAGCACTGATGTGGACAACCGTCCAGCGAAAGTGTGAACACTCACACCCTCACTATTAGCTCTCCACGAATGGTGGCCTCGACCCCACTTTTCCGCACCGAGCCGGGCTATAAAAGTGTGGTGCGAATCACCGCGCAAACCAGTAACAATTAAGGGGAACCACATGATCAACGGCCAGGACAACGCTCTCCTCGGTGCCTTCTTCGACACCATCCTGCAGCTCTTCAACGCGGGCAGCACCGGCACGGGCTCGACGGATGGCGGCGGCGTCTCCTAGGACGAATCGCGGGCCCTGTGCGAGATTCTCTCGCACGGGGCCCGCTCCAAGCCGCCTGACACTGTGAGGGCGGTGACCACGGTGACCACCATGTCGCCACCGCTGAAACCAGGAGCCAGCACATGATCGCCGCACCAACCACAGGCGCTTTGGCCGTCGTCTTGAACACCGTCCTTCAGATGTTCAACGCGGGCAGCAGCTTCCTCTACACGAACAACTCTCCGATCGGCGGCGGCGAAACTCCCACGACGCCTGCTCCCTGATCGACTTACCCGCTCGCACCACAACGTCGCGGCGCAGACAGGAATCACCGTGATAAACCCGCACACCCAGGGCAGCCTGGTTATCGACTTCGGCTCGCTCTCCAGGGCACTCGGCTTCGGCAACGGCTCGATCGTGTCGCTCGGCAGCACCGGAAGTGCCTGAAAAAGCCGTCCCGACTACGTCGACGATCCCGTTGCCGCTCACATTCTCACCACATCTCGAAACAGAAAGCAGGTCTCCCTGTGCCTACAATCCCGCTCACCGGCGACCCTATCGTCATCAACATCATCGTCCAGCTACTGAGCGCGGGCAGCAGCAACGCGCTCGCTTTGGGCGGGGTCGGCAGCAGCGGTCTCGGTAGCACCGGGCTCGGCAGCTTCGACTCGGCGAGTCTCGGGAGCGCTGCTTAGCATCTCCCGCTGATCGAAGGTTGATTCACCGCCATTGATCGGTATGCAGTCCGTGAAACCGACGTTGCCCTCCGCCACAAAGGACGGAGGGCAACGTCGTCGGTCACGCCGAACGGGTGCGGCGCAGTAGGATCAACGCCAGTCTTCAGGTGGATCGGTGTCGTCGTGTTCGATAGTCACGGATTCCGAACGATCGTCAGCCGCAGCCTTTTTCGCCGCTTCACGCATCTCGATACCGTCGGACACCCAGTCACCGATCTCGCGCGTCACGTCTCGAACTGCCCCGGCGATGATCATCGCGATGGAGCCGACGTGGTTGGCTGCACTTTCCGTCAACTCCTGGACGGTGTCCTTGCGGCGCTCGAATTTCCCGACCATCAAAGTGTGCCTCTCAGGCTGCTGTTCGCTGGCGCTCGACGATAACACCGGGAGGGGTCTTCGACTTGACCAAACCGGGCGGCAGAGCGAGCTTGAAGATCTTGCCCCACACCGAACCGATCTGCTTGAAGAACCCACCGGTGTTGTACGGCAAACCGTACTTCACACACAATTCTTTCACCTGGGGAGCTAGTTCCGGATAACGATGCGCAGGCAAGTCCGGGAACAGGTGGTGCTCGATCTGGTGCGAGAGGTTGCCGGACATGATGTGGAAGAGCGGGCTTCCCTCGATGTTGGCGCTGCCGAGCATCTGCCGCACATACCACTGACCGCGAGTCTCGTCAGCCGTCTCGTCCTCGGTGAAGCTCTGGACGCCGGTGGGGAAATGGCCACAGAAGATGATCGAGTAAGTCCACACGTTTCGCACCAGGTTGGCGGTGACGTTCCCCGCCAGTGTGGTCACGAACAGCGGTCCCGTGAGAACCGGGAAGATGACGTAGTCCTTGAGGACCTGCTTGCCTGCCTTGTTCCACCAGCCCTTGAGTAGCGGCTTGACGTCGTGCCACTTGCGTTTACCTTGGATGACGTTCTCGATCTCGAGGTCGTGCATCATCACGCCCCACTCGAACAGCACCATCAACGCAAAAGCCCAGACCGGATTACCGAGGTAATAGGGGTTCCACTTCTGCGCGTCGTCGATACGCAGGATGCCGTATCCGATGTCGCGGTCTTTGCCGAGAATGTTGGTGTACGTGTGGTGCATGTAGTTGTGCGAGTGGCGCCACTGGTCGGCCGGGCACACCGTGTCCCATTCGAAGACTTCGGAATTGAGCCCGGGCTCACGCATCCAGTCGTATTGACCGTGCATGACGTTGTGGCCGATCTCCATGTTGTCGAGAATCTTCGACACACTCAGTGCACCGACGGCGGCGAGCCAAACCGGCGGCAGGAAGCCGAGGTACATCAAGCCGCGACCCGCGACCTCGAAACCACGCTGCGCCTTGATGACCCGGTAGATGTACTCCCGATCCTCAGCACCGAGCGAGGCGACGGTGCGATCACGCAGTGCGTCCAACTCGCGGCCGATCTCCTCGACCTGCTCGTACGTCAGGACAACAGGAGCGTCGTTCTTCGCATCGGAACCGTTGCCGAGGAAAGGGAGGGTGGGAAGTGAAAGTCCAAACATGTCGGTCTCCAGACAGTCGTGAGGAAAATGGGACTTCAGATGTCGACGGTGACGTCGCCGACGGGAGCGCTGACGCACAGCTGGATCTTCTTGTCCGGCTCGTCGTCGGTCTCACCGGTGCGCACGTTGCGGGTACGACCCGCCTTCTTGACGGAGGTGCAGGAGAAGCAGATTCCCATCCGGCATCCGTATTCGGGATCGAGGCCCGCAGCTTCTGCTTGTTCGAGCAGTGTTTCGCCCGAATTCTCGGCCACCACTCCACTTTTGGTGAATGACACCTCGCCGCCGGCCTCACCTGGCTCGGCCACGGCAGGTGCAAACTCCTCGGTATTGAGCAAGTGCTCGACGCCGACCTCACGGAACACCTCGCGCACCCCCCGCATCAGTCCGGGAGGCCCGCAGAGATAAGCCTGGGCGTCGACCGTTTCCGGATCAGCGATCCATGGGGCCACCGCGTCGAGATGCCCACGATCGAAGAAACCTTGGAGGTCCCCTCCACCGCTTTCGGTGTACACGAGTACCAATTTCACGTTCGAGTTCTGCTCGGCGATGGTTTTCAGGGCGCGCGTGTACGCCACGTCGGCATCGGTGTTCGCGTAGTGCACGAACACGATCTCGCCCGAGTGCTCCTCATCGACGAGCGTCCGCAGCATCGACATCACCGGGGTGATTCCACTGCCACCGCTGATCAACAACACCCGACGCGGGCGGTCGACCGGGAGGGAGAACACCCCGTCTGCCTGCGAAAGACTGACTACAAGTCCCGGCACCGCGTTGGCGTACAGATACTGCGACACCAATCCACCCGGATGAGCCTTCACGGTCAGCTCGATCAGCCCGTTTCGGGTAGACGCGCCCCCGGCCGGCGAGTAGCACCGAGTGTGACGAATACCGTCGATCACCACGCCCAACTGCACGAACTGGCCCGCCTGAAATCCGCGCCACTGGCGAGTCGGACGCAGCGTCAGCGTGACGGAGTCCGCGGTCGGATAGTCGACGGCAACAACCTGTGCGCGGATGTCACGAACGGTCGCCATCGGGTTGATCAGCTCCAGGTAGCGATCGATCTGATGTGGAGCGGCCATGGCTTCGATCAGTCCCACCAAGGACAGTCCGCGCCGAGCTGTGGGCTTCGGTGTCGTGTTCTCAGGAGCAGATGCGATTGTCATGACCCTCCTCGTGTTTCGATTGCCGGGTAAATCGTTTGCCGGGCTAGCTTCCCCCGACTGCGTGAATTCAGTGTACAAATGTTCACCGAAGATAGTGTGACAGGTGCACACAAGTACATGTCAACAAGAATGTGACCCGAGTTACACGAGTTGCCGAAAGGAGCCGGGATGCCTGTACCTACACTCGACGTCGTGACGAAGGCCGGACCGGTGAACCCTGAGAGCAGGGAACCTGACAACAGGGAACCGGAAAGCCGTGCCGCCAAAAAGGAGCGCACGCGCCAAACCCTCTTGGACACGGCAATGGATCTCTCGGCCGACCGAGGCTTCGCCGGGATCAGCCTGCGAGAGGTTGCCAGGGAAGCCGGGATCGTTCCGACTGCGTTCTATCGCCACTTCGCCTCACTGGAAGACCTCGGCGTTGTCCTCGTCGAGGAAAGCATGCGCATGTTGCGTCAGATGCTGCGCGACGCCAGGCGCAACCCCAGCACGAAGGACGCCACTACGTCACTGGGCATCCTTGTGCGACAGGTGCATACACACGAACGACAGTTTCGGTTCCTCTGCCGTGAACGCTATAGCGGCGTCAGCGAGGTGCGACGCGCGATAGCCACTGAAATGCGGTTGTTCGTCAGCGAATTGACCCTCGATCTGTCCAGAATTTCCGGACTCGAAAGCTGGTCGTCTGACGATCTGGAAATGGCCGCCGATCTGATCGTCTCGACGATGTTCGGTGCCGTCGTCGAGCTCCTGGACGCCGGGACTGCCGGATATCGCGACGAAGCCGCTGTCATCACACGAGCAGAGAAGCAGCTGCGGATCATCATGCTCGGAATGGCCACCTGGAATCCACCTCGAAACTGACCTCGGGTTCACCTTTTCGACGTACGGTGAGAGCCATGTCTTCCACGAGTACATTCGAAATCCCCGTTGGCGACCTCACCTTCGACGTACTGATCTCGGGCCCGGACGACGGTATTCCGCTGGTAGCGCTGCACGGATTCCCGGAGAGCGCCGCATCCTGGAGCAAGGTCACGCCACTACTCACCGAAGCGGGATACCGCGTGATCGCACCGAATCAGCGCGGCTACTCCGCCGGCGCACGCCCGGAAGGTGTGGATGCCTACCGCATTGAGCACCTGGTAGCCGACGTCGTCGGATTGCTCGACGCACTCGGTCTGCCAGACGCACATCTTGTCGGCCACGACTGGGGTTCGGCGGTCGCCTGGCAGGTCGCCGGCCGCCACCCGAACCGGATCCGTAGCCTGACCGCGATCTCGGTCCCCCACCCCACAGCTTTCGGCTGGGCACTACGCGAGGACGAGGACCAGAAGCAACGCTCGTCGTACATCGGACTTCTCCGACAGGAGGGCAAGGCCGAGGAAGTGTTGTCGGAGGACAACTTCCGCCGGCTGCGCGGCATGTTCGACGGCCAGATCGATCCTGAATTCGCCGACGAGCACATTCGTGTTCTGAGCGGCGAGGGCGCGCTGACCGGCGCCTTGAACTGGTATCGCGCGATGACGCGCGATTTCGGCGACATCGATCGCACCACGGTGCCGACCACGTACGTCTGGAGCACCGGCGACTCGGCGCTCGGCCGGGCAGGCGCAGAGCGCTGCGGTGAATTCGTGGACGCGCCCTACGAGTTCGTCGTGCTCGAAGGCGGAAGTCACTGGATCCCGGAAGAGCGAGCCGAAGAGTTGGCCGAGGCAATCCTCGCGCGTGCGGGATCCTGACCGAAGCGAAGAATTCGGCTCTATGTATGTTGTCATACATAGAGCCGAATTGATTCCACCACCAGGAGTTCTGCGATGAGCGAGACCGTTGCGCCACCCCATCCGTTTGACACCGCTGTCGGATTGACGCCGCTCACCGCCGGCTTGTCGACCGGCGAAACCAATGCGGCGTACAACAACATGGTCGGACCTTTCGGCGGCGTCACTGCTGCCACGTTGCTCGAATCTGTGCTGAAGCACCCCGAGCGACTGGGCGATCCGCTGTCGTTGACCGTCAACTTTGCCGGTCCGATCACCGAGGGTGCGTTCGAGATCTCCGCCCGCCCGGTGCGCACGAACCGCTCGACGCAGCACTGGTCGATCGAACTGTCTCAGGACGGAACCGTCGCCACCACCGCGACGGCGGTATTCGGCACCAGGCGGGAGACGTGGTCGTCGACCGAGATCACGATGCCGGAGGTTCCGTCAGCCGAAGACGTTGCGTTACTGCCGTTCCCCGAGTTCATCGCCTGGGCACAGAACTACGAGATGCGTTTTGTCGAAGGTGCGATCCCCGATCTGGAGTCAGGCGAGCACCCCGACTCGACTACGACACTCTGGGTGCGCGATCAGCCTGCACGCGCTCTCGGCTACACGTCACTGACCGCACTGTGCGATGTCTTCTTCCCGCGAGTTTTCCTGCGCCGAGGCAAGATGGCACCAGCCGGAACGGTCTCGATGACAATCTACTTCCACGCCGACGCTCAGGCACTGATCGAACAGGCAGACAATTCCGTCCTGGGCACCGCGCGGACTCAGCGGTTCGGCAACGGGTACTTCGATCAGTCGGCAGAAATATGGGGCAGTGACGGCGCATTGCTCGCTACGACACACCAGTTGGTCTACTTCAAGGACTGACAACCACCGCGCTGTCCCCTTCTGGCGCCTTGACCATCGACAGGGCGGCAAGGCCGACACCGAGCACTACCAGCAGTCCGATGATGCCGGCGCGGTCGGCGCCGAAGAGCCAGGCGAACAGGCCGAACAGTGTCGGCGCGAGGAACGACACTGCTCGGCCTGTTGTCGCATACAAGCCGAACATCTGACCTTCACGCCCGGGCGGGGTGATGCGCGCCAGGAACGTTCGTGCCGACGACTGAGCAGGCCCGACGAACAGGCAGAGGGCGAGTCCGAAGATCCAGAACATCACCGGCCCTGACACCGCGATCAATATCGCGCCGACCACGATCATCGACGCAAGCGAGACGGTGATGACCTGCTTGGGTCCGATCCGATCGTCGAAGCGTCCGGCCACCAATGCACCGATTGCGGAAATCACGTTGGCGGCAACACCGAACAGCAGGACGTCTGCTGCGCTGATTCCGTAGACGTTGACGGCCAGCACGGCTCCGAAGGTGAACACACCCGCCAGACCGTCACGGAAGAGTGCGCTCGCGATCAGGTACCAGATCGTTCGCCTGTCGACGTTCCAGAGTTCACGCAAATCACGCCACAACACCCGATAGGAGTCGAGGAATCCAGCCTTCGACGCACCAGGATCGACTGCGGGGCTGGGCAACTCGGGAACCTTGAAGAATACCGGGATCGCGAAAATCGCGAACCATACTGCGGCCAGCAGTGCCACCATCCGGATGTTCATGCCGCCGTCGGTGGTCAATCCCAGGAATCCCCGAGTGTCACCGTCGCCGACGATGAATCCGAAGTAACACAGCAACAGCAGCATGATTCCGCCGAAATATCCCATGGCCCAGCCGAAGCCGGAGACTCTACCCAGATTCTCCGGTGTCGACACCTGCCGCATCATGGCGTTGTACGGCACGCCGGCAAGCTCGAAGATCACCGAACCGATTGCGAGCAGAACCAATCCGAGCCATAGGTAGCGGTAGTTGTCTTCGACGAAGTAGAGGCCCGCCATCGAGAGCACGGTGATGCCGGTAAGTATCGCGAGCGAGAGTTTGCGTTTACCCGACGCATCAAAGCGCTGTCCGGTGATCGGGGCGAGTATCGCGATGAAGAAGCCGGCAATTCCAAGGGCCCAACTGAGCCACGTCGTTGCCGAAATCGTGCCGGGCAGGTCGTCGCCGACCGCGTCGGTGAGATAGACCGAGAAGACAAAAGTGAGGATCACTGCGTTGAATGCGGCCGATCCCCAATCCCACAGCCCCCACGCGAACACTTGACTCTTCGTGGCCGCACCACCGATGCCTGCGGGTGGCTCGGCCTGGGTACTCGTGGACTCGGCGCTCATACGGCGAAGCCTAACTGCGCGCGGGCGACTCGGCGCCTCTCTCCGAAGTCGACATACACGACGTTCTATGCACCCAAGTTAGTACGCACTTAGTTGCATACGCACCTGAGTGCATAGATACTTTTTCCATGGCACTCGAACATGCGTTGCTCGTCTCCCTGTCCGAACAGGATGCGTCGGGATACGACCTCACACGCCGGTTCGACAAGTCGATCGGCTTCTTCCACAGCGCGACGCACCAGCAGATCTACCGAGTCCTCAAGCGAATGGACGAGGCCGGCTGGGTGGAGGTGGAGGCCATCGCGCAGGACGGCCGCCCGGACAAGAAGATGTACCGCGTGAGCGACGCCGGCCGTGCCGAACTGACCCGATGGATCGCCGAGCCGTCCGAACCGAACCACCTGCGCAACGAGTTGGCCATCAAGATCAGGGCCGCAGCGCACGCCGATCTTCCCGCTCTACGACGCGAAGTCGCTCGCCACCGCGACGGCCACGCCGCCCGCCTCGACGTCTACCGACTCATCGAGAAGCGTGACTTCCCCAATCCAGCAGCACTTTCCGGCTCTTCGCTGCACCAGTACCTCGTACTTCGCGGCGGCATCCGCGTCGAAGAAGGTTTCACCGACTGGTGCCAAGAAGTTCTGGACGCACTGCCCACTGGCGAGCCCGCCACCGAAGACACCGGCGAGCCCGCCACCGAAGACACCGGCGAGCCCGCCACCGAAGACACCGGCGACTACGCCGCCGAAGCCACTGGCGAGTACGCCACGGAAGGACATCCCCAGCCATGACGGATACACGGTTCCCCCGCCTTCTTGAACCGCTCGACCTCGGATTCACGACGCTGAAGAACCGCGTCGTCATGGGATCGATCCACACCGGCCTCGAGGATCGCGCGAAGGACACCGACCGCTTGGCCGAGTACTTCGCCGAACGCGCACGTGGCGGTGTCGGTCTGATCATCACCGGCGGCTACGCGCCGAACCGCACCGGTTGGCTGTTGCCGTTCGGCGCCAAGCTGACCAACCGCGTCGAAGCGCGCCGTCACCGCCGGATCACCAAGGCGGTTCACGACGCGGGCGGAAAGATCGCCATGCAGATCCTGCACGCGGGTCGGTACAGCTATCAGCCGTTCAGTGTCTCCGCGTCGTCGATCAAGGCGCCCATCAACCCGTTCCGTCCGCGCAAGCTGACCGGCCGCGGGGTGCGTTGGCAGATTCGCAACTACATTCGCTGCGCGCGCCTGGCCAAGTCCGCGGGCTACGACGGCGTCGAAATCATGGGCGGTGAGGGCTACTTCATCAACCAGTTCCTCTGCGAGCGCACAAACAAGCGCACCGACCAATGGGGAGGCAGTTCCGAGAATCGTCGACGCCTTGCTGTCGAAATCGTGCGACGCACACGCAAGGCCGTCGGCCCGAACTTCATCATCGTGTTCCGGCTGTCGATGGCAGACCTGGTCGAGGGTGGCCAGACCTGGGACGACATCGTCTCACTGGCAAAGGAAGTCGAAGCTGCCGGCGCTACGATCATCAACACCGACATCGGGTGGCACGAATCGCGAGTTCCCACCATCGTCACCTCGGTTCCCCGAGCAGCCTTCGTGGACATCACCGGCAAGCTCGAGAAGCACGTCGACATTCCGGTAGCGGCCTCGAACCGGATCAACATGCCGGAGACAGCCGAAGAAATCCTCAACCGCGGTGACGCACAATTGATTTCGATGGCCCGGCCGATGCTCGCCGATCCCGACTGGGTCAACAAGGCCGAGCGCGGAGCGTCCGACGAGATCAACACGTGCATCGCCTGCAACCAGGCCTGCCTCGACCACGCATTTGTGCACAAGCAGGTCTCCTGCCTGCTCAACCCGCGCGCCGGCCGCGAGACCACACTGATCCTCTCCCCCACTCGGCGGACCAAGAACCTCGCCGTCGTCGGTGCCGGGCCTGCAGGACTTTCCGCGGCACTCAATCTTGCTCAGCGTGGTCATTCGGTCACGTTGTTCGAGGCTTCGGACAAGATCGGCGGACAGTTCGGGATCGCACAGCTCATTCCCGGTAAAGAAGAGTTCGCCGAAACCATTCGCTACTACACGCGCATGCTGGACGTGGCCGGAGTTACGGTCAAGCTCGAAACCCGCGTCGCACCGGCAGATCTCATCGGCTCCTTCGACGAAGTGGTGGTTGCCACCGGAGTGACACCGCGCGTTCCCAAGATCCCCGGCATCGAGAACCCGAAGGTGCTGACTTACGCCGAGGTCGTCCGAGAGGGCAAGCCGGTCGGTAAGTCCGTCGCCGTCATCGGTGCCGGCGGCATCGGCGTAGACGTCAGTGAATTCCTCACCCACCCGACTTCCCCCACCCTTCATCTCAAGGAGTGGAAGCAGGAATGGGGCGTCACCGAACCCGAAATGGCGCCGGGCGCACTCACCACACCGGTACCGGAGCTCTCGGAACGTGAGGTCTACCTCCTCCAGCGCAAGCCCGGACGCATCGGCGCGGGACTCGCGAAGACCACCGGCTGGGTCCACCGGGCAGCCCTCAAGAACAAGGGCGTGCACGAACTCTCGGGCGTCAACTACGAGCGCATCGACGACGCCGGTCTGCACATCACGTTCGGTGAGAAGCACGAGAAGCCCCGGCTCCTCGAGGTCGACACCATCGTCATCTGCGCCGGGCAGGAATCGGTTCGCGACCTCGTGGACGAACTGACCGTCGCGGGTGTGGTGACCCATATCATCGGCGGCGCCGACGTGGCAGGAGAACTGGACGCCAAGCGTGCCATCGAACAGGGCACACGACTGGCCGCGAAGATCTGACCGGCTACGCTGACTGATCGTGAGCCTGCCGACACCCACAACCACAGCCCGCGCCGTCGTGACCGGCGCCTCCTCCGGCATCGGAGAGGCACTGGCCGCTGATCTGGCATCACGCGGACACTCCCTGATCCTCGTCGCCCGTCGCGGCGAGGTCATGGAGGTCCTCGCCGAGAACCTTCGCGCCGCACACGGCGTCGAGGTGGAAGTCCGTGCATCGGACCTCTCCGACAGCGCGGCGCGTGCCGTTCTCGTCGAGGAACTCGGTGGGCGCGACATCAGCATCCTGTGCAACAACGCCGGGATCGCCACCTTCGGCCCGATCGCCGAGCTGGACCCGGCATACGAGCGCGACCAGGTCGAGCTCAACGCCGTCGCGGTGCACGACCTCACCCTGGCCGTGCTGCCCGGCATGCTCGCCCGCAAGTCCGGAGCGATCCTGATGGTCGGTTCCGCGGCCGGCAACATGCCGATCCCCAACAACGCGACGTACGCCGCCACGAAGGCGTTCGTGAACACGTTCGCGGAATCGTTGCGTGGTGAACTCAAGGGAACCGGGGTGAACGTCACCCTCCTCGCTCCGGGCCCCGTACGCACCGAAACTCCGGACCCGGCCGAAGCGTCCATCGTCGACAAGCTCGTTCCGGACTTCTTCTGGATCTCGAGCGAGTACACCGCCAAGGTCTCGCTCGACGGCCTGGCCGAGAACAAGATGCGCGTCGTACCAGGCATCTTGAGCAAGGCGATGTCTGTCGCCGGCGGTTACAGCCCCCGCGCTGTCGTTGCGCCCATCGTGGGCACGTTCTACAAGAAGCTCGGCGGCTGATTCACGCAAACTTCTCAGAGCAGACCGTATAGTCGGTTAATGGCGATGCGAAGAACACTGGCAGTAGGGGCAATCCTTCTTTTGACCGGAGGGTTGCCCTTACTGCTGCCCACGACAGCGTATGCGTGCTCGTGCGCTTCTTTTGAGTCCCCGGAAGAAGCCGTGAGCGTCGCCAGCACTGTCTTTCTCGGCACTCCGACGGAGAAATCCTCGGAGGGGTTCGCGGACATCTATCTGTTCGACGTCAGCCGTGTCTACAAGGGTGATCTCGCGTCGGTGACGTCGGTAGGAACACTCGCCGACGGGAACGGTTGTGGCACAAGCTACGTACTCGGCACCGAGCGCCTGATGTTCGTTTCAGCGCCGTACGACGTCGACGCCGAGCACGAGGGGTACGGCTGCGAGCCTTACACCGGGACCGACTTCGACGTCCAAGCAGCGGTCGAGTCCGTGTACGGCGCCGGTTACGCCCCGCGCGCCGGCGGAGTTCCATCCGTTGGTGTGTCCGTCGACAGATCGACGGTCATCGGCGGAACCGTAGCGGTGGCATTACTCGCGGCGCTCGGTTGGTTCGGATGGAAGCGGCGAGGTGCACAGTGAGTCGACGGGCACAGAGTCGAGGCCGTCAGGGCCGCGTCAACCTCGTTCGGCGGCGCGTCAAGTAAGCGTCAAGACCCGCCCCACCGGTGGTCTTCGGGAGTAGATCTGAAAGTAGCCCGCAACACGGCGGGTCACCTTCAGGAGATCGACGTGACGCTACTCGAAATCTTCCCCTCCCTACGTGGCGCAATGACCCCTCGTATGGATCCTGCGTTATGGCCCATCAGCACTCGCCACGATCACAGCGGTCGTGTCTGCATCGGCGACGTCTCCCTCGAAGAGATCGCGGACCAGTACGGCACTCCGACGTACGTCGTCGACGAGGCGGACGTGCGGCACCGCTGCCGCACGTATCGAGAGATCTTCCCCGACTCGGAGATCGTGTACGCCGGCAAGGCGCTGATGATCCGTGCGATGGCCACCTGGGTCTCCGACGAGGGCCTCGGGGTAGACGTCTGTTCCTCCGGTGAACTTGCCATTGCTCTGGCCGCGGGCGTGGACCCGAAGCGAATCATCCTGCACGGCAACGCCAAATCGGTTGCCGAACTGAGAGCAGCAGTCAACGCCGGTGTCGGCCGAATTGCCCTCGACTCCCCCAGCGAAGCGGTACGCCTGGCGTCGGTATGCACCCGTCCGCAGAAGGTACTGATCAGAGTCACACCCGGCATCGACATACACGGACACAAGGCAGTGTCCACCGGCATCTTGGACCAAAAGTTCGGCTTACCAGCTTTTTCCGAAGAACTGGAACGTACGGTGTCCGTGGTCGCCACCGCGACGCACCTGCAACTCATCGGCCTGCATTGCCATCTCGGCTCCCAGATCACCGATCCCGAACTCTTCCGCCCCGCGATCGAGACGATGATCGCGCAGATGGACGACATTCGACGCGCACACCGAATCATCCTCACCGAGCTCCATCTCGGCGGTGGCCACGGGATCGCGTACCTGCCGGGGGATGCCCAACTGGATCTGACCCGCCTCGCTCACGTCATCGACGACACTCTCGACGACGCCTGCACCCGAAACCGCTTCCCTCGCCCCGAAATCGTGCTCGAACCTGGCAGAGCGATCGCTGCGCGCGCCGGAGTCACGCTCTATCGCGTACAGAACATCAAATCGATCAGCGGCGGACGAACCTTCGTTTCCGTCGACGGCGGGATGAGCGACAATCCTCGAGTGTCCTTGTACGACAGCCACTACGACGTCGAACTGGTGAACCGACATTCGAGCGCACCGCTCCAGGAGGTCACGGTCGCCGGGCGGCACTGCGAATCGGGGGACGAAATCGCCGTCGGCGCCAAGCTTCCCGCCGACCTGCACGAAGGCGATCTGCTGGCAGTGCCGTGTACGGGTGCCTATCACCACAGCATGGCCTCTACCTACAACAGCGTCGGCCGGCCACCGGTCGTCGCTGTGCTCGGCGGGATCGCGCGGCCGTTGATCAGACGCGAATCGATCAACGACTTATTGACCCGCGAGGTCGGCATCTGACCTCGCGGGCGTCGAACCCTCAGCGCTTGCGGCGGCTACCGGTACCGAAGATATTTCGCGAAATCTCCCGTCCCGCAGCCGAAGCCGCGGAGCGCAGGAAACTCTTGACGGCCGAGTTGCCCAAGATCTGCTCGGCAATGTTGGGGCCCTCCGGTTCGGCCGGCGGCGGTGGCGGCAGGTCGGGTAGCGACGGAAGATCCAGGGACTGATCCGCCGTCGGAGCACCGGAAACCTTCTCCGTCAACTTCTCGTACGCCGACTCGCGGTCGATCGTCTGGCCGTACTTCTGATTGAGGGGACTCGACGAGGCGGCCGCCTTGATCGCGTCGTTTCCGATCGTGTCCATCAGCGACCTCGGAGGACGAATCTTGGTCCAGGCCACCGGCGTCGGCGCACCCTTTTCCGAGAGCACGGTCACGATCGCTTCGCCGATGCCCAGTGAAGTCAGCGCCTTCTCCAAGTCGTAGTGCTCGGTCTTGGGGTAGGTGCGGACAGTCTTGTTGAGTGCCTTCTGGTCGTCGGGCGTGAATGCACGCAGAGCGTGCTGGACGCGCGCCCCCAACTGCGACAGAACCGAATTGGGAATGTCGGTCGGAAGCTGCGTGCAGAAGAACACGCCGACGCCCTTCGAGCGAATCAGCTTGACCGTCTGTTCGACCTGCTGCAGGAAGGCCTTCGACGCGTCCGCGAACAGAAGGTGCGCCTCGTCGAAGATGAACACGAGCTTCGGCTTGTCCAGATCCCCCTCTTCGGGCAGCGTCTGGAACAGATCCGCGAGCACCCACATCAGGAAGGTGGAGAACATCGCCGGACGCGCCGCCTGGGCACCGAGTTCGAACAGCGTGATCACACCGGCACCACCGACGACCCGCAGTAGGTCCTCGGTTTCGAGTTCCGGTTCGCCGAAGAAGGTGTCACCGCCGTCGGCTTCGAGGTTGACCAACGCGCGCAGAATCACTCCCGCCGTCGCCGAGGAAACCCCGCCGATACCCTTCAGATCCGCCTTGCCCTCAGCGCTCGTCAGGTGGGCGATGACCGAACGCAGATCCTTGAGGTCCAGCAGGGCGAGGCCTTGAGTGTCAGCCCAGTGGAAGATCAGTCCGAGTGTTGATTCCTGGGTCTCGTTGAGGCCCAACACTTTACTCAGCAGGATAGGCCCGAAGCTGGTGATCGTTGCGCGCACCGGGATACCGATTCCGTCGGTACC
The DNA here is from genome assembly GCF_030056735.1 of Rhodococcus sp. IEGM 1409. Taxonomy (GTDB): domain Bacteria; phylum Actinomycetota; class Actinomycetes; order Mycobacteriales; family Mycobacteriaceae; genus Rhodococcus_F. The sequence goes on along the minus strand of NZ_JASHKN010000003.1, from coordinate 48,384 downwards.
CAACGACAAGAACTCGACCGGCATCCCAGCAGGAGTCCACGAATTGTCGCCCGTCTCGACTGCGCGAGCCTTCATCTTTTCGCTCGGTTCCCCCGCCTTCGACAGCCCCGAGAGGTCGCCCTTGACGTCGGCCATCACGACCGGCACACCCGCGGCGGACAGCTGCTCGGCGATGCCCTGCAACGTCTTGGTCTTCCCGGTACCCGTCGCACCGGCGATCAGGCCGTGACGGTTGATCGTCGCCAACGGAATCCGCACCCGCGCGGAGGGATCTGCCACTCCGTCGATCACCACCGAGCCGAGCTCGAGTGCCCGCCCCTCGGATGAGTAGCCCGCCGCGATTTCAGCTGCAGCACCCGACGGCGCCAGGGCGGTGGGGGTGGCTCCTGTAGATGCTTCGGCCTCAGCGGCAGCCGCTTCCTTCTCTGCTTCCTCAGCTGCTGCGGCAGCTTCAGCTGCAACTCGAGCGGCTTCGGCAGCTGCGGCCTTTGCAGCTTTGGCCTTCTCCGCCGGCGTCAGCGGCGCGGCTCCGTCCTTCGGATCCACGGTCATCGAAAAGCCCTCCTCGTTGCAATGCGGCGAAGTTCTTGTCATCACCCGAACGCCGTCTTACACACGTCGAGTTTCCACCGCAGACCTTATCCCGCGCCCGCGCGCACTACTGTGTTCCTGGTGCAGGACAAATTGGTATGGATCGATTGTGAAATGACCGGGCTGCGACTCGAGTCGGACAAACTCATCGAGATTGCGGCTCTGGTGACCGACAGCGACTTGAACATCTTGGGCGAGGGTGTGGACATCGTCATCCACACCGACGACGACGCACTGGCTGCAATGCCCGACGTCGTGAAGAAGATGCATGCAAAGTCGGGACTGACCGAAGAGGTCCGAAAGTCGACGGTCACCCTCGCCGAGGCGGAGAAAGAGGTGCTCGCGTACATCCGCAAGCACGTTCCCGTCGCCGGTACGGCGCCCTTGGCAGGCAATTCCATCGCCACCGACCGTGGGTTCATCTCACGAGACATGACGGCGCTGGACACCTACCTGCACTACCGGATGATCGACGTCAGCTCCATCAAGGAGCTCTCCCGTCGCTGGTACCCGCGAATCTACTTCGGTCAGCCCGAAAAAGGTCTCGCCCACCGAGCGCTCGCCGACATCAAGGAATCCATCCGCGAACTCAAGTACTACCGAGGCACTGCATTCGTCGCGGCGCCCGGACCGTCGAGCGCAGAGATCGCAGCAGTCGTAGAGGGCTTGGGTCCCGCCTGACCTGCCGATTGGCTTCCTGACCGACTTTCGCGCTAGTATCTCTTTCGTCAAAGCAGCCGGGTCAAACCGGTGGCCGAGGCAATGGTGGGCGTAGTTCAGTTGGTAGAGCACCAGGTTGTGATCCTGGCTGTCGCGGGTTCGAGTCCCGTCGCTCACCCAAGCGGAACCCCCGAGAATGTCGAAAGACATTTTCGGGGGTTCTTTTGGTTTCTGCGCAAGCCCGAATGCCCGGGCACGTCTCGTCGGCTACCCCGCCTCCCCAGCCCACCCCTATCCGAGCGAACGTGCCTCTCGTCGCCTCCCCAACCCACCCCTATCCGAGCGAACGTACCTCTCGTCGCCTCAGATAGACCGAGAGGCACTTTCGCTTACCTGGGGGCAGCCGGGAAATCACCACAAATAACCCACCCGACGATCATTCGACTCGCGGGTCGGGCTCCCAGACTCCCGCTACGGTCCCCTCACACACGTGTCGCTCGTATGCCGAAACCTTGTCGTGAATGACGGTCAGGTTGTCCTGCATCGCAGAGATCCTGGATCGAATCAACTCCTCATGCGACTGTAAAAGTGAAAGCCGTTCCTTCTCGTTTCCTGGTCCTGACCTGACGAGTGCGGCGAATTCGCGGATCGTGGCGATCGGCATACCCGAGTCTCGGAAGCGATTGCACAGCTTCAACCAAGAGACATCACTTTCGGAGTACACCCGGCGCCCACCTGCCGAGCGGGCAACCTCGTGAACGAGCAACTCTTCGCGCTCGAAGTAGCGGAGAGAATCGATGCTGATACCGGTCTCGACGGCTACATCACCGATTAGAAGTTCGCGCATTGCCCGGCTACCTTTCCTTTGACCTGGAGTGCACTCCAGATTTTACGGTCGCGGCCATGAATTCCATCCAGCGCAAAATCAACACCGGATTTGGCCGAACCTCCACCGCCGACGACGTGCTTTCCGAATTAGATCTGACCGGCACCACCGCATTGGTCACTGGCGGGTACTCCGGACTCGGATTCGAGATTTCGCGGTCACTTTCGTCGGTCGGCGCGCGAGTTGTAGTTCTTGCCCGTCGACCGGAACAGGCACGGCGCGCGGTGGCAGACTTTCCGGGTATCGAAATACGAGGGTGCGACCTGTCGGACACGAGCAGTGTCAGATCGTGTGCGCGAGAAATTCTCGAATCCCGGATCAGACCGGACATCATCATCTGCAATGCGGGGATTATGGCCTGTCCGGAGGTCCGCGTCGGGTCTGACTGGGAATCACAGTTCGCGATCAATCACCTCGGGCACTTTGTACTGGTGAACCTGCTTGTGCCTGCCATGCCCGCAAACGGTTCTCGCGTGGTCGCTGTCTCGTCGGCGGGACATTTTCTGTCGGGAGTGCGTTGGGATGACTTACATTTCCGCAACGGTTACGACCGCTGGCTTGCGTACGGTCAAGCCAAGACTGCAAATGCCCTCTTCGCTGTACAGCTCGCGAACGCCGGTACTTCACGCGGAATCACTGCGTTCTCCGTCCATCCCGGGAGCATCCTCACTCCCCTACAACGTCACTTCTCCGCATCGGAGAAACACGAGCTCGGATGGACGACGTCGAAGGGTGACGCCATGCCGGGATTCAAGACTCCCGCCCAGGGCGCCGCTACAACGGTGTGGGCGGCGACGGCACCGATACTCGCCGATCACGCCGGCGCGTACCTCCAGGACTGCAACATCGCGGACGTCGCGCAGACCGATGACATGAGCGTCGGCGGCGTGAAGCCTTGGGCTACCGATCCCGCCGACGCAGACAGATTGTGGGCACTGTCCGCTGAGATGACCGGAGTGAACGCCTTCGATCGACGCTGACACCGAGCGAACGTACCTCTCGTCGCCTCAGATAGACCGAGAGGCACTTTCGCTCACAAAAGGAGGCAGATGCAGAATGCCCCCAACCGGACGGTCGGGGGCATTCTGACGTTCAGTGCTTCAGCGACGCGCTCAGACGTCCGCGTTGCCGGTCTTCCAGACACTCCACGGGATGTTCCAGTCGCCGAGGCCGTCGGTGCCGGAGAGCGTGCCACCGACGGTGTTCTTGACGACGACGATGTCCCCGCGCTTGGTGTTGTCGTAGACCCACTTGGCGTTGGACGGGCTCAGGTTGAGGCAGCCGTGACTGGTGTTGGAGTAGCCCTGCTGCCCGACCGACCACGGTGCCGAGTGGAAGAAGATGCCGCTGTAGGACATTCGGGTCGCCCAGTCGACGGGGGTCTTGTAACCCTGAGCGGAGGTGACCGGGACGCCGTAGGTGGACGAGTCCATGATCATGTTCGCGAAGCGGTCGCCGATGATGTAGACGCCGTTGTCGGTGGGAGTGCTGTCCTTGCCCATGGAGGTGGGCATGGTCATGACGGTTTCGCCATTGACCTGGAACGTGACCTGCTTGGTGTTGTCGTCTGCCGTGGCGATGACGGCGTCACCGATGGTGAAGGAACTCTTCGCGTCTTCCTGCCCGAAGACTCCCTTTCCGAGACTGCGCCCGTACACGTTGACGTTCACGTCGACCTTGGTGCCCGGTGCCCAGTAGTTCTCCGGACGCCAACGGACCTCACGATTGTTGACCCAGTAGAACGCACCTTCGACGGCCGGAGTCGTGGTGACGGTGATCGCGGCTTCGGCAGCCTTGCGATCCGGGATGTTCTCGTCGAACTGCACGGCGATGGGCTGACCGATGCCGACCACGTCGCCCTCGTTCGGCAAGACGTACGGCTTGGTGACGTTGCCGGGCGCGCTGGTGGTGAAGGACGTGACCGTCGTACTGGCGCCGCCCAATCCGTACGCACGGGCTTCGATCTTGTACTTGCGGTTGTATCCGAGCGGCTCGGTGGTCGTCCACGACGCACCGTCGGCGGTGATAGCGCCGGCAACTGCCTTGCCGTCCTGATTGACCATCGTCACGTCGGACAGGGCGCCGTCGGCGACGTTGATCTTGACCGGGTCACCCGGCGAGAAGCCGACAGCCCCGTCTGCGGCGGTCGAAGTGAGCTTCGGCTTGATGAGTTCGGTGAGCGGATTGGAATCGATCGGCGCCGACCCCTCCGTGCTGACGTCCTTGCCACCCGACGTGCACGCGGTCATCAGAACGAGCGCACCGAGTGACACCGCGAGAATCGCCGCGCCCTTCGACGCTCGACCGTTCCCCCCGCGCACGGACAGACCCCACCTTTGACGACTCATCGTTCGACTCCGCTTCACAATTTCTCCGACTAACTTCCGCGTCACATGCGAATCCCACTTACCGGAAGGCAAGTGGGACTTGCGGTATGACTGCGCTGCACCAATGATGCCAGGCGCGCTCGTTACCAACGGTCATGAAGGGCCACGCCGTCAGTAACGTTCAAGTATCAATCGCTCCGAACCGTCCGTTTTGTTACCGCTTCCGGCGGATTTCCTCCGATCGGACTACGGCAGTGAAGCCTCCACCTGGCGATTTGCTCCAGAACCGGCGATTCGGCTAATGTTCTGTCTCGCAAGAGCGAGCGCCTATAGCTCAGTTGGTAGAGCAAGTGACTCTTAATCACTGGGTCCGGGGTTCGAGTCCCTGTGGGCGCACTTGCAAAGGTCCCCACCTTCTTCGGAAGGTGGGGATTTTTCTTTGTGTCGTGGTGAACAGGTTGTGGTGAATAGACTTCACAGATATCGGAACCACGGCCTGGAGGACTGATGACTGAGCGCGGAACCACACCTGGCCGCGAGCTGGCATTTGCCGGGGTGGCGGTTCAGGCCGCTCTGATCCGGTCCGGAGAATTGTCCGCCCGCGAACTCACCGAGAACACGCTTCGTCGGATCGAACGCCTCGATTCGACGCTCAACGCCTTTGTGCGAGTTCTCGCAGACGAAGCGCTCGACGAGGCGATACGGCTCGATCAGCGCCAGGCCGACGGCCAAAGCCTGGGCTCACTGCACGGAGTCCCGATCGCGATCAAAGACGAGAACGACGTCGCCGGAACGCCGACGACTTACGGCGGTGCGGCAGCAACTCGCATCGCCTCCACTGACTCGGAGGTCGTTCGCCGTTTGCGCGAGGCGGGCGCGGTGATCGTCGGCAAGACGACGATGCCCGAGTTCGGCATCTGGCCCTTCACCGAGACTGCCGCAAACGGCTACACCAGAAACCCTTGGGACACTGGCGTATCCACCGGCGGATCGAGCGGAGGATCTGCGTCGGCCGTCGCCTCGGGAATGGTCGCGGCGGCGATTGGCGGCGACGGCGGCGGTTCCATCAGGTTGCCTTCGGCGTTCTGCGGGTTGTTCGGGCTCAAGCCGCAACGCGGCCGGGTGAGCACTGCGCCGAACCGAAATCTCTGGCGCGGACTCGGCACACTCGGCCCTCTCACTCGTTCCGTCGAGGACAGCGCGCTCGTGTACGACGCGATCGCCGGCACCACCGGGACCGACGACTACACAGCTGCGCCGCTCCGAACCAGCTTTGCCGAATCGGCCGAGTCGGCACCCGGGCCGCTCCGCATCGCGGTGTCCACCCGGAGTCCGGTCCGGGGCGTCCGCCCGTCCGCGGAGGTGATTGGCGCGGTGCGCTCCGTCGCAGAGATGTTGAGCGCGTTGGGACATCACGTCGAAGAGCACGATCCCGAGTACCCGGATGCAACTGCAGCATTTCTCCCCCAGGTGCTCGGCGGCGTCCGCGACGAGGCACTGCGCGTCGATCATCCGGCGCTCCTCGAGAAGCGCACGCGCGCACTCGCGTCCATCGGCCGGATAGCCGCCCCCGAGCGCGTCGGAAAATTCGCTTACCGCAAAGGTGAGCGAATTGCAGCGGCGGTCAACCAGGTCTTCGACACCTTCGACCTGGTCCTGATGCCGACGACGCCCGCCTTGCCACGCCCGATCGGACAGCTCGAAGGAACCGGCCTTCTGTCCGCAATCCGTAAGGCGTTGCCGATCGCAGCCTATTGTTCGATCTGGAATGTCTGCGGCAATCCGGCGGCCGCGGTACCCGCCGGATTCTCCGAAGGCGGGCTCCCCCTGAGCGTCCAACTGGTTGCGCGCAGCGGTGGCGAACCGGCGATTCTCGCCGTCGCACAGGAGTTGGAAAGCACCCTCCGCTGGCCGGATTCGCGCCCGCCACACTCGTGAATTTCGGAAGCGGTGTAACCATCGTCACCACGATGAACACGCGTTTTGCAAACTCCTGAGCCCGTCGGCTAATGTTCTGTCTCGCAAGAGCGAGCGCCTATAGCTCAGTTGGTAGAGCAAGTGACTCTTAATCACTGGGTCCGGGGTTCGAGTCCCTGTGGGCGCACTTGCAAGAAGGCCCCCACCTCACGAGGTGGGGGCCTTCTTCATGTTCTGTCTTCGAAAAAGCTCGGGTCAGCGAATGATCTTCCGGACCACGAGTAGTCCCACCACTGAACCGACTGCGATCAGCGCGTACTTCACGGCCGGCTCGTTGAGCTTGGCGAGCACCGTCTTCTTGGTGTTCTCGACCAGCCGCTTCGGGTTGGTGCGGACCGTCAGTTCGTCGAGTGTGCTCGCGAGCTGGTTACGCGCCTTCTCGATCTCGCGCTCGATGCTCTCGGTGTCCCTGGGCACGTGTCCTCCAACTTGTCTGTGTTCTGCTGCTCTGTGTGCGGTCTGCTGTGTGGACGCAGCGCGCCGACACTTCGCTCTACCGTAGAGGAGCAGAATGCCCTCGCGCCCACCTGCCGCGCAATTTGTCGACTAACCTCGATTCCCGTGACCGAGAACAGTAGATTGTCCGCCGGCGACGTCGCGCCGGATTTCACGCTCCCCGACGCCGACGGCAACGAGGTTTCGCTCCACGATTACCGCGGCCGCAAGGTCATCGTGTACTTCTACCCGGCGGCCAGCACCCCGGGATGCACCAAGCAGGCTTGCGACTTCCGCGACAGCCTCGTCGAACTGAACGGCGCCGGCCTCGAGGTCATCGGAATCTCACCGGACAAGCCCGCCAAACTCGCGAAGTTCCGCGATACCGAAGAACTGACCTTCCCGCTTCTCTCCGATCCCGAGAAGACGACGCTCGAAGCCTGGGGCGCGTTCGGTGAGAAGAAGATGTACGGCAAGACGGTCCAGGGCGTCATCCGCTCGACGTTCCTCGTCGACGCGGAAGGCAAGATCGAGGTGGCCCAGTACAACGTCCGGGCCACCGGCCACGTCGCCAAGCTACGACGCGATCTGTCGGTCTAACTCCCGTACCTGCTCAAGAACAGCGCCTCCGCGAAAGCGAGATTCTCGATCTCCGACGGGTCGACGCTTTCGTCAGGTGCATGAATGCGGCACTGCGGTTCCTCGACGCCGATCAACGCGATCTCCGCGTCGGGGAACTGCTCGGCCAGTGCACTGCACAGCGGTATCGATCCCCCTTGGCCGGCAAATCCCACTTCGCGGCCATAGGCATCGGTGAGCGCTGACTTCAGCTGCGCGAAACCAGCCCCGTCCGTCGAGGACGAGAACGGTGATCCCGTCGATTCCGGTACGACCTCGATGTGGACGCCCCACGGCGCCTCTGCCAGGAGGTGGTCGGTCAACAAGTTCTGGGCCTGCGCCGGATCCGTGCCGGGCGGGACGCGAAGATTCAGGCGTGCGGACGCGCGTGGCGTGATCGCCGCCGCCGAGCCCACGACCGGCGGGCAGTCGATACCCAGAATGGTCAACGCCGGACGAGCCCACACCTGCTCGGCGACCGAACCGGAACCGGTCAGCTGCACGCCGTCGAGTACTCCCGCATCGGAGCGGAACTGATCGTCGTCGTAGCTGACCCCGGCCCATTCCTGGTCGTTGGTCAAGCCTTCGACGGTGGTGTTTCCGGCGCCGTCGTGCAGCGTCGACAGAATCTGCACCAGCGCGGTGATCGCATCGGGCGCCGGTCCACCGAAGACACCGGAATGAATCTCACCCCCGAGCGTCGACACGTGGACCACCACGTTGGCGATCCCGCGTAGTGACGTCGTGATCGTCGGCTCCCCAACCTCGGTGTTGCCGGTATCGGCGATCAGGATCAGGTCTGCCGCGAAGAGTTCGGGCCGCTCCCGCACCAGATCCTCGAGACCGCCGGTGCCCATCTCCTCCGAACCCTCGGCGACGATCGTCAGATGCGCGCTCGGATCCACACCGGCAGCGGCAAGCGCTCGCAGCGCCGTCAGATGCATGACGACGTTGCCCTTGCAGTCGGAAGCACCTCGTCCGTACCACCGTCCGTCGCGCTCGGTGAGTGTGAAAGGCGGCGAGCCCCAGAGCTCTTCGTTTCCCGGCGGCTGAACGTCGTAGTGGCAGTACAGCAGAACGGTCGGAGCACCGCCCGGACCTGGTCGACGCCCGACGACGGCGGCCGAACCGTCGGAGGTCTCGATCGCCTCGATATCGGCGAAACCCTGTTCACGGAATGCCTCCAGGACCCAATGTGCCGCGGCCGCGCATTCTTCCGGCGGGTACTGCCGTGCATCGGCGACGGACTTCATTGCCACAAGTGCACTCAGATCTTCACGGGCACGCGGCATGAGTTCACGTACCGCGGTTCGCAGTTCTTCCGTCATCGTCTCCCTCTTCTCGGCATCGAATCTCGGTGTGCCCGAAGAATCTCAGTCTGCCCGAATCAGACGAATGGAGTCGGCAGGATCGCCGCTGCGCCACACCGCGCAGCAACCTCTTCGGCTACTGGACAGGTGGTCACCTAGTATCGAGTTGTGGCAACAGCATCGGGACTCGTGTGCGCGCACCTGCGCGGTGCGTTTCGACCGATCACGATCGCCGAAGTAGGTGGCCGATGACACCGGATAACGCACAAGTCCCAAATTCGACAGAAAACACCGATAGCCTGGAAGACGTGCAGCCCACGACTCGTCACCGCGCGCGGCGACGAGTCGACCCTGCGCTGGAAAACCCACAAAGCCTCGAAGAGCCGCAAGAACTACTGCCGCGCAAGCGTCCGACGCAAGAGCGCAGCCAGCGTAAGTTCGACGCCCTCCTGGCGGCGTCACGTGAACTCCTCACCGATGTCGGATTCGAATCGTTCACCTGTGAAGAAGTCGCGGCACGTGCTGACGTCCCGATTGGGACGCTCTACCAGTTCTTTGCGAACAAGTACGTCATCGTGTGCGAATTGAACCGCCAGGACCTCGTCGGGGTCCAGCACGAGCTTGCACAGTTCGGCGGCGAAGTGCCCTCGCTCGACTGGTTGCGGTTCTTGAACAGTTTCGTCGATCACATGGCCGGGCTGTGGACGTCTGATCCGTCGCGCCGCGAGGTCTGGCTGGCGATGCAGTCGACGCCGTCCACTCGGGCAACCGGCGTCATTCACGAGAAGCAGTTCGCCGAGACTGTCGCGAAAATGCTGGGCCCGTTGACGCCGCGTACGCGGCGAGATCGTCGCCTGATGATGGCGGAAGTCCTTGTCCACGTGGTGTATTCGATGCTCAATTTCTCGGTTCAGGACGGTCAGTCGCATGCCGACGCCGTCGCCGAACTGAAGAGGTTGATGATCGCGTATCTCCTCGTTGCCGAGAAGGAATCGCGCACGAAGGACTAGTCGAACGGCAAAGAGCCGGTCTCCCCTTGGGAGACCGGCTCTTTCGTATCCGGCGGTGTTACTCCGGTTCGGATTCGATGACCGCGAACGCGCCGGCAATGTCCCCGTCGTGAGTGAGTGAGATGTGGATCTTGACGCCGGTGAGGTGTTTGGCCACGTCACCGCGAAGCCGGATGCCGGGGCGACCCCAGGCGTCCGAGACGACTTCGATCTGATTGTGGATCATCTCCCCCAGCACCGGCGGGCTGGCGAAGAGAGCAGTTGACCAAGCCTTGATCACTGCTTCCTTCGCTGCCCACCGCGCCGCGAAGTGTCGTGCCGGTTCGGAGCTCCGGGTAGCGGCGTCTCGACGCTCGCCCGGTGTGAAGTTGTCGAGCATTGCCGTTCCCGGCCTGTTCAATTGCTCGGCGAACTCCGACACCGTCACGAGGTCGAAGCCGATACCCAGAACTCCCATACCGTGATTATTACTTGCAGCCGGGCAGATTCGAGCGGTACACCTGATCTGCGCCGAGTCGTGCGTCCTCGCTCAGCAGCATGTCCGCTTCGAGCTGACGCGACGCCTTGGCCGGCGTTCCGTCGGCGCCGAGGCGACGATCCGCCGGACGCTCGTACAGGCTGTCGCCGCCGCACATCGCCTTGGTGAGGCGACGCTGACCGTCGATCGTCCGCTGCTGCGCCGCCGCAACATAGTCCGCGCGCTTGTCGGCCGGAACCGACTCGACGAATGCCTGCGGGTGCACGACTGCGATCAGTCCGGAAACGTGACCGAAGCCGAGGCTGGTCAGCAAGCCGGCGCGCAGCGGAAGCTGCTCACCGAACTTGAGCGGCTGACGCGCCCACACGAGGTGCTCGAACTCGGCCATCTTGTCGTCGACGCAGTCGAGGCTGCGGTTCGGCGGGACGATGCCCTGGCTCAGTACCTGGCAGAGTCCGATCAGCTGGAAGGCTGCGGCACCACCCTTGGCGTGACCGGTCAGGCTCTTCTGCGAGACCACGAACATCGGCGCGCCTTCACTGCGTCCCAATGCCCCGGCGAGGCGCTCGTGCAGCTCTGCCTCGTTGGGATCGTTGGCGGCAGTGGAGGTGTCGTGCTTGGAGATCACGGCGATGTCGTCGGCGCTCACTCCGAGGGCGTTGAGCGAGAGTGCGAGCTGTGAATCCGCTCCCCCACGTCCGGCGCCCAGTGCTCCGAGTCCCGGTGCCGGGATCGAGGTGTGGACACCGTCGGCGAACGATCCGGCCCAGGCGACCACACCGAGGACGGGCAGACCCATCTCGAGTGCCAGGTCACCGCGAGCCAGCAGAATCGTTCCGCCACCGGCCGACTCGACGAATCCGCCGCGGCGACGATCGTTTGCCCGCGAGAAGCGGCGATCCTCGATGCCCTTGGCGTGCATGTCCTCGGTCTTGGCAGTGGCCGACATGTCACCGAAGCCGATGATGCCTTCCGTGCTCAGATCGTCGAACCCGCCGGCAACAACCAACTGCGCCTTGCCGAGTCGGATCTTGTCGACGCCTTCTTCGACGGATACTGCTGCCGTGGCGCAGGCGGCGACGGGGTGAACCATCGCGCCGTAACCGCCGACGTACGACTGAACGACGTGCGCTGCAATGACGTTCGGCAGCGCTTCCTGCAGGATGTCGTTCGGGCGGTTCTCGCCGAGCAGCGTGTCGATGTACAGGCTCCTCATGGAGGTCATACCGCCCATGCCGGTGCCCTGCGTGTTGGCGACCAGGCTCGGGTGTACCCAACGGAGCAGTTCGCTCGGGGTGAAGCCGCCCGTGAGGAAGGCATCCACCGTCGCGACGATGTTCCAGAGTCCGACGCGGTCGACCGAATCTGCCATGTCCGCGGGGATGCCCCACTTGGTGACGTCGAAGTTGGTCGGGATCTGGCCGCCGACACTACGAGTCAGCTTCATCTTGCGCGGGACGCGGATCTCGGTGCCTGCGCGGCGGGTGACCGTCCAGTCTCCGGACTCGGCGGAAACCGTCGCCGTCGTGTTCTCCGGATCGGATTCGACGAAGGCCTGAGCCTCGGCCTCACTGCCGACCACGAAGCTCAGATCCTTGTCCAGGAACACGGAGGTGAGCAGCGGCGCGGTGTTGTCGATCATCGCGCCCTCGTCGACGTAGCGACGGATGCCGCAACGCTCGACGACTGCGTCGTGGTACTTGTCGGCGATTTCCGCCTCGGGTACCAGATCACCGGATTCGACGTCGTACCAACCCGGCTTGGGGTCGTTCTCCCAGACGATGAGTCCGGTGTTCCATGCCAATTCGAGAACGCCTGCGGCAGAGAGCTGCTCGTCGACCTCCATCTCGAATCGGGTACGCGAGGAACCGTAGGGTCCGAGCTCTCCGGCGCCCACGATGACTACGAGGTCCGCGGGGGTGACGTCCAGTTCGGGCCAGCTCGGAGCCTTGACCGAGTCGTCGATGCGAGCCGGCGCGGGCAGTGCCAGGATGCTGGACTCGTCGACGGCTTCGTCGACAGCCTCGGCGATCTCGGCAACCTCGGCAGCTTCCTTGGCCAGTGCGGCGAGGTCGAGGTTCGCCTCGGCGAGCCCACCGGTCAGGTCGACCTCGAGCGGAGCCTCTGCAGCAGCGCGACGCGACTCGCGGGTTGCCGTCTTCAGCAGTTGGGTCGCCATCTCCTGGGTGGACCAGGTGCGGACGCCCGCAGCTTCGACCGCGTCGACGATCGGATCGTTGTGACCCATGAGTCCGGTTCCGCGAACCCAACCGATGACCGCGTGTGCCAACGTGACCCGCTCGGCCCAGTTGCGCTCGGCCTTCCAACGGTTGACCACGGCGATCAGCGAAGCCTTGGCCTCACCGTAAGCACCGTCGCCACCGAACGTTCCGCGGTTCGGCGAACCGGGCAGCACTACGTGCAGGTGCGTGTCGACGTCGCTGTCGTAACCGATCTTCGACAGACCGCCGATGAGGCGCTCCACCGACCAGAGCAGCACGCGCATTTCCATTTCGGCGCGAGCGCCGGCGTCGGAAAGCTCGCCGCCGACGCGGGGAGCTGCGAACGGGAAGAGCATCGTCGGCGTCATGGCCGGCTTGATGAGCTTCTTTGCGCCGCCTGCGTTCTCGGTGGCCTCGTCGCCGATCCAGTCGATCAACGCGTCGACGTCGGTGTACGACGCCATGTTCGCGGGAACCACCCAGAGGGCGGCACCGGCGCGAGCGTTCTCGCGGTACAGGTCGCGGTAGAAGCCGAGACGCTGACCGTCCAGTCGCGAGGTGGTCACGAATACCGTTGCGCCACCGCCAAGGAGCTTGCCTGTGACCGCTGCCGCGATGGAGCCCTTGCTGGCGCCGGTCACGACTGCGACCTCGCCTGCCCACTCGGGTGCGTCGGATTCCGCCGTCACAGCCGCATCAGCGATGCGGGTGTAGACCTCGGCGAGCACCGTGCGGCCTTCGTTTGTGGCACGGGTTGCCCACCACTTCGCCTGAGCGGCAACGGTGTTACCGGCTCCGATGAAGTTCTCGACCGACAGGGTGTCGGAACCGAGCCAGATGCGAGCGAGATCCTCACGCGCACTTGCCCAACGGTCGTCGAGCAGCACGGCCTTCTGCGCATCGAATGCCGGAGCGACCAGACGCGGCCAGTCCGAGCCGAGTTCAGCCGAGACCAGGTCGACCAGTTCGGTGTCCTCGACCGTCGCGACTGCCGTTTCTTCGTTCAGTCCGAGCTGCTCGAGCACCAGGCGTGCGGCCGAGGCCAGAACGCCGTTGCGGCCCGTGATGTTCTCGGTGAACTCACCCAGAGCCGCTGCGTCGACGGTTCCGCCGCTTCCGCCGCCGGTAGCCGGCAACGAGACGCTGACTCCGCGAGCAGAGCCGACCGAAGCAACTGCGCTGTCGATGACTGCGTCCACTGCTGCCAGGTCGGCCAGTGCGCCGGAGCTCAGGCCACCGAGCTCGCCGCCGCGGATGCTGGCGCCGTCACGAGTGCCGAGAGCAACTGCTGCGGTGACGTGGTGGGCCCAGCCGTCGCCCAGTTCCCAGACCTTCTTGACGCGGTCGGCGATGTAGCCGGGGCGCTTGCCCGAGGGGCCGAAGACCTTACGCAGGTGATCGTTGATCGAATCGGAGAGCACCGGTCCGAACGGCTTGTACGTACGGGCGAGCTTGTCGACGGTTGCTCCCAAGGAGCCCATGTCGGCGTCTGCGGCACCGTCGATGGCTCCGAGAGACAGCTCGGAGCCGAGGTCGACCAACAGCTGGTTACGACGCGAGGAGACGCCGTCGCACAGTGCCTCGATCGTGTCGGCAGGGCCGACCTGATCGGGACGGAGCTTGGTCCACAGGCTGATCAGTACCTTCGTGGCGTCGGGCGCCTTGAAGGTGAGGTCATCCGGACGCGGTCCGCCCGAAGGTGCCGCGGGAGCAGCAGCGACCGGAGCGGCAGCTGCGGCGACCGGGGCAGCCTGCACGGCAGGGGCTTCGATCTCGTCGTCGTCATCGACGGCCGGATCGACGTCGGTGCCGTAGACGATCGCGGCTTCGCGCTCGACGTTGAGAACCTCGACCGGGTAGCCGAAGCGGCCCGGCAGCTTGAGGGTCTGCGACGCGAGGTTCGCGACGGTCGGGGCAGCGCCGAGACCGATCTCGACGAAGCGCTCGACCCCGAGTCCACCTTCGGACTCGTCGCCGAACAACAGGTCCTGCGTCTCGATCCAGCGAACCGGGCTGGCGAACTGCCAAGCCAGGAGCTCGATCAGGATGATGCGGGACAACTCGTGAGTGCGCGCCGCGTAGCTGTCGAAGTCTGCGAGGACTTCCTGCAGCGGCTCGGACGGCACCAAGTCGGCGATTTCCTGAACGAAGTCACGACGCAGCGAGAACGGCTTCGGAACCAGGTTCGGGATGTAGCGGCCGATCAGGATGTCCGGGTCGATGTCGTGCGGGAGCAAGTCCTGCAGGCATACGCGGAAGTCCGCCACGCCGCCGCGAAGGACGGTGGAGTGGAACGGCACGTCGATGCCGGGGACCTGGATGTATGCCCGCTTGCCACCGAATTCTGCTCGGCGACGGTCGATTTCGATCTCGAGTGCGTCGAGACCGGCTACCGAACCGGCAATGGCGTACTGGCTGCCGCGCAGGTTCAGGTTGACGATTTCGAGGAACTCACCGGAAGCCTCGGCGACACCGGCAACGAAGCCCTGCACGTCGTCGTCGGAGACACCGATCTGCGACGGGCGAATAGCGGCCATGCGGTAGTCGGAGCGTCCGGCTTCGTCACGGGGAACGAGCTGGTGCATCGCAGAGCCACGCTGGAAGACGACCTCGAGAAGTGCTTCGAGCGGGAAGACCTCGGCAACAGCGGCGAGTGCGTTGTACTCACCGACCGAGTGACCGGCCAGAAGCGAATCCTCGATGAAGGTTCCGGACTCGCGCAGCTCGGCAACCTGAGCCACACCGAGAACGGCCATGGCCACCTGGGTGAACTGCGTCAGGTGCAGGACACCGTCGGGATGCTTGTGCTCGACACCACGGGCCTTGACGGTCACCGGGTTGTCGCGCACGACAGCGAGGATCGAGAATCCGAGCGCCTTGCGGGTGTGCTTGTCGGCGCGCTCCCAGACGTCGCGCGCAGCCTTGGAGCGGGCGCGGGCGTCGAGGCCCATGCCCGGGCGCTGGATGCCCTGACCGGGGAAGGCGTAGACGGTCTTGGGCGCCGCGGTGCGACCGGTGGCGACCATGACCAGTTCGCCGTCGATGCGGCAGCCGACCTCGACGATTTCTGCGCCCTGGTCGATACCGACACGGTCGACGCGGACGTCGATCTCGGCGCCGGGGCGAACCATCCCGAGGAAGCGGGCGGTCCAGGCGGTCAGGCGGCGCGGGGGAACGCGGGTCTCGGCCGGGTCGACTGCGGTGACAACCTGCTGCGCTGCGGCGGAGAGCCACATGCCGTGCACGATCGGGGTTCCGAGGCCGGCCAGCAGAGCTGCGTTGTCGGAGGTGTGAATCGGGTTGTGGTCACCGGAAACCTGAGCGAATGCGCCCATGCTGACCGGCGCGAGGATCTTCGCGTCACGGCGACGACGACGTGAGGTGTCGACAGCTGCATCGCTGATCGATCCACCTGCGCGAGCCGGGTCGGCGAGTTCGCCTGCTCCGGTGCGGCCACGAATGGCGAAACGCTCGGTCATGGTGACGACGGCGGGGGCGTCGAGGCCCTCGCCGAGCATGGCACCGACCTCGACCTTGACCTCGACGACGCGACCGAGGTCGGTGTCGAGAACCGAGGCGACCTCGGCGTTGACCACGAGAATGCTTGTCTCGGAGGGCAGCTCACCGACGAAGTCGACGGCGTGGTCGAGGTGGACCAGATCGAGCATGCCTTCGATGACTGGGACCGGGGCGAGCGAAGCGACGGGGGATGTTTCAGTGTCGAGCTTGGCTGCGCCGAGGACGGCGAAGACGGCGGGCCAGCATGCTCCGACGACGACGTCCGGAACGGCCTTGCCGCTGACGCTGAGCGTGGTGGGCAGACCGGAACCGGTGACACCGGCATGATCGGCGATGCGATCGGGAACCCACGCGACGTTGAGGCGAGCCTTGCCGTTCTTGACTGAAGGCAATTCCTGCCCGGCAGCAACTGCCAGGAGTGCGGACATCGCACCTTCGGCGTCGGCCTCGGTGACAACCGGAGCGCCGCCGTCGATGACGGACTCGGGGATGGTGATCGTGATGTCGACGGACTTGTCTGCCACCAACGGAACCGAGAGCAGCACGTGCGAGGAATCGACGACGGTCAGGCTGGACCCGGTGGTGCCGTGTACTGCCTTGTCGGCAGACTCTGCACTCCACTCCTCGAGGTCGCCGAGACGACGGACGGGGTTCTGGGTCAGGCGGCCGGCCCACTGGAGGTCAGGAGCCGAGAGGACGGCGTCGAGAAGTCCGGGTGCGGAATCCTGGTGGCGACGGCTCGCAAGTGCAACCGGAGTGGTTCCGGCAGCAACCAATTCGTCGTAGGTGGCCTTCTCGAAACGATCGAGCAAGTCACCGACCGGCTCGTCGACACGGGTGATGCCGGCGACGGCAACGGTGCCGGGGATGACGCAGACCTGATCTGCTGTGTAGCGGGGATCGTGTGCCTGCCACAAGGAGTCACTGCGCCACCAGCGACGCACGTCACCGTCGACGACGGGAACGAAGTTGACCGGCTTGCCCGGTGTCTTGCAGAGCGAGATGAAGAACGAGACGTCTGCGGGATGCAGAACGGTCGTCGAGTAGTCCGGGTACGACGCCTGCAGTGCGCAGATCGCAGCCTCGGGACGCTCGAGGGTCTCGGCATCGCCGAACAGTGTGGGGATGGGACCGCGGTCGACCGGGTGCAGACGCGCCTCGGCGCGCCGGAGCATCTCGCCGAAGCGAGCACGCCAGGTGATATCGAGCCACGGGCTCGAGGTCGCCTCGACGATGGCGTCCTGAATATCTGCGCCGCAGTCGAATTCCTTCGCCGCGTCGATGCCGACGGTCAGCTCGAGGTAGCGGCGCAGCCACTGTCCGTACGTCATGGTCTCGACGTCGCCGAAGTACGGCTTGGCGGTGACGTCGAGGGCGGCGATGATCTCGTCGCGGCGCTCGGCCACTGCCTCGGAATCGCCGGCAACCTCGTCGAGGAGGCGTCCGGTACGCGAAGCCGCGTTGTCGATCTCGTGAATGTCGGCACCGAGCTGGCTACGGCCAGAGGCCATTCCGCCTTCAGCGGTACCCGCACCGACCCAGTCCGGCGTACCGGGTGTGTCGACGAGAAGCTGCTTGACCTCGGGAGAAGTGGTGGCCTCGAGAGTCGCCATGGCTGCAGTACCGACCAGGATGCCGTCGACGGGCATGGCCGGGAAACCGGCTGCGGCAGACCAGCGGCCGGTCAGGTAATCGGCTGCGCGCTCGGGCGTTCCAATGCCGCCGCCGACGCAGATGACCAGGTTCGGGCGCGTGCGCAGCTCGGCGTACGTATCGAGGAGTAGATCGTCGAGGTCTTCCCACGAGTGGTGTCCGCCGGCGCGGCCGCCTTCGATGTGGACGATGACCGGGAAGTTCGGAACCTCGTTGGCAATGCGGATCACGGAGCGGATCTGCGCCACGGTGCCGGGCTTGAATGCGATGTTGGTGATGCCGATCTCGGACAGCTCGTCGATAAGGGCAACAGCCTCTTCGAGTTCCGGGATACCGGCGGTGACGATGACGCCGTCGATGGGAGCACCGGCAGTACGGGCACGCTGCACGAGGCGCTTGCCACCGAGCTGCAGCTTCCACAGGTACGGGTCGAGGAACAGGGAGTTGAACTGGACCGCGCGGCCCGGCTCGAGCAGCATCTTCAGTTCTGCGACACGGTCTTCGAAGATCTCTTCGGTGACCTGTCCGCCACCGGCAAGCTCGGCCCAGTGACCGGCATTGGCTGCCGCGGCAACGATCTTGGCGTCGACCGTCGTCGGCGTCATGCCTGCGAGCAGGATCGGCGAACGCCCGGTCAGCTTCGTGAACGCGGTCTCGACGCCGATGCGGCCGCCGGGAAGCGCAACGGGCTTCGGCGCGAATTCGGTCCACGAACGTGAGACCTCAGGCGCAGCACCGGGAGTGAGCAGATTGCGGTGTCCACCGCGCGTGGCTGCGGCGATGATGCCGACGCCCTGTCCGCGCAGCGAAGAGGACGTCATGCGGGTCAGCTGATCGCTGGGTCCGAGATCGAGAATCCACTGGGCGCCGGCGGAAATTGCACCGTCGACAGCCTCGACCCAGTCGACAGGATCGACGAGGACACCCTGGGCAAGTTCGCGCGCCCGGTCCGCGTCGAGACCGCAACGGGTTGCCCAGCTGCCGACCAGTTCGACGGCCTCGGCCAACGCGGGGTGATGGAAGCCGATTTCGGTGTCGAGCGGATCGAAGGACGGAGCGAAGACGGAACCGCCACGCTTCTTGCCCTCACGCTCGCGGGCTTCTTCGGCTTCGATCTGCTCGCAGCGCTCTTGCACGCGTGCCAACTGAGCGGGCGGCCCGGCTAGGACGACACGCCGACGGCCGTTGCGGATGGCGAGGACTGCTGCACGCTCGGGCGCAACACCCTCGGCAAGCTCGGCGACGATGGCAGCGAGACGCTCGGGATCGACACCCGAGACCGCAACCATCGGCTTTGCGGAGGCGCCGGCGATGACGCCGCGGCGACGGCCGACCAAGCTGGCAGCAGCACCGACGAGCTGTGCGACGGCGAGGAGCTCACCGTCGTCGTTGCCCTGCGCGGCTACGGCGGCCGAAGCAAGAAGGCCCTGCGAGTGGCCGATGACGGCAGCAGGCGGGTTGCCGGCTACATCCAGACCCTGAGCGGAGAGAGCACGCAACGCCGCAAGCTGCGTGAGGAAGACGCCGGGTAGCGACACCGGAGCAGCGGTGAGCGCGGCAGCGGAAGGCCCCGCCGACTTCTCACCTTCTTCTTCGTCGACGATCTCGGCTTCGAGCATCCACGCGATCGGATCGAATCCGACCGGGCGAACCACGAGCAGATCCTGTGCGACGGGCGCGAGGCGTGCGGCTGCGTGGTTGACCAGATCGGTCAGAACGGGCTCCAGGCCGTTGTCACGGCTGAGCTCCTCGAGCGAGGTGAGCCAGGGAGCACCCTGTCCGCCGAAAGCGATTGCGTAGGAAACGCCGTTGTTCAGCGAATCGACGAGGGCACCTTTGCTGGTCGTGCGGGACTGTCCCCCATCGACGCCGAAACGGCGTCCACCCTTCGAGTCGCGTCCGTTTCCTGTAGGTGTCGTGTCATCGATCGTCACGCGTACGTCCTCTCCTGGTCACCTCTGCGGCGAGGTGGGATTTGCGGTGTGCTGCCCGGCTGAAGTGCTCGCGAATTCGTCGAGAGAATCGACGGAGTCAGGGCGTTCGTGCAAGACAAGGTTTACACAGAATCATGAGGATTTCCTCACGTTTGTCGACGCCCTCGAAATCTGGACTTTCAGGGCCGTGATCTTCCTCACGAGACTTCGAGAAAGTGACTCGCGAGTAGGTCACGAACGCCCTGCCTGGGACTGTTACTGCGATTTTCAGAAACCTGAGGAACCCCTCATATTTATTGTTATCAATTCGTGACCTCCTTGACGGACGGTCGATCCCGTGCGTTTGGGGCCACAATCTGTCGGACCCCCTCGCTACGTTCAGCGCGTCCACACAGGACAACTTCTCGGGGGGAGAAATCATGGACGACACAGACGTAGTCAGAGCCGTCGAATTCATCGGCGCCGAACTTCCGCGGGAGGCGTGGCCGCACTGGAATCAAGGCTGGCCGCGCGAGTCCGAAGCGGCCCTTCTCGACGCGATCTTCTCGTCACGCGCCGCGTACGGAACGCCGAAGACCGGAGTCCGCGCTGTCGTCGACCGTTGGCGCACGCACCGGTCGGTGGCCGCCGGCGAACACCTTGACAGCTTGTCCGCTCTCGCCGCCTTCACCGACCGTGGCGAACTCGCAACGATTCTCGGCAATCGCCAGCGCGTACCGGGCAACTACTCCACCAAAGCCGAAGGCGTGGCTCGCGCAGCCAAGGCGCTCGTCGAAGCCGGTTGCCGGTCCAGTGCCGACGTCGAGGACACCGAAAGCCTCCGCTCGGCAGTTGTCTCCGTTCCGGGCCTCGGCCCAAGGACCTTCGAGACACTGGTGTTCCTGTCCGGGAAGTTGACGGCAACCTCGATAGATCTGCTTGCACGGTTCGCCACCGAGGCGAGCAACAGTGAGGAATTGTTGTCGAGCACCGGCGCAGCCGAATTGCTTGTTGCGGTGTCCGACGCCATGGGCATCGACATTCAGACACTCACCCATGCTGCGTGGCGGTATCAACGCACGGCTGAGCAACCGCGCCGATCGAAGAAAACCACCACCCCACCGGCAACGGATCCACTCGCCGCAACGGCGTGAGGACAGGCGGGCGCATCCCGACCAGGGTGGTGTTCCCGCGAGCGATTCCACTCGCGTATCCTTTGAATTCCGCGCGCGAGTGGCGGAATTGGCAGACGCGCTGGATTTAGGTTCCAGTGTCTCAGGACGTGGGGGTTCAAGTCCCCCCTCGCGCACAACGAAGAGCCCCACCGGATCTGATCCGGCGGGGCTTTTTCAATTCTCGATCAGGGGTCTTTCATCCCTTGATCAAGCTCAGCGCTTTCGAGCCTTGACCGGTGGAGTCATGTACGTCGTCCGGCTGGGCGTCAGTCCCAAACGGATCGAGCTCTCCAACCAGGTGATCGCCGCTGCCGTCGGATCCACAACCGGAACATGAATACCTTTGCGATGCAGCCTGTCTCGGACAGCGCCGGTCGCACCGAGCATCCCGGTGGAACCGAGAACGATGGAGTCAGCCTCGCCGTTCCCCACCGCTGCTGTCGCCTGGACAGCCAGTCGATCGATAGGTTCCTCCCGATCGGTGAGGCCCAGCACCGGCATGTCCACGACTCGAATACTGCCCAGCCGATTGTCCAGCCCGTACCGCCGAGTGAGCGATCGGAGCATCGGAGCATCGGAGCATCGGAGCATCGGCACGACGTTCGGCAGGATGGTCACGACACCGACGCGATCACCCAGACTCATCGCTGTCAGAAATGACGGCTCGAAGCCGCCAGCTACCGGTGCGTCGGTGATCTCTCGGGCAGCGTGCACCCCAGGATCGGCGAAACACGTGATGAACACACCGTCCACGCCACGGCCTCTACGACACGCCGTGGCACGGCCTCTACGACACCGTGTCGGAGATCGCAGGGCGAGGCACTATAGCTCTCAGGTACCGTCTTAGTGTGTCCAAGAACGCTACTAAACGCCGACCTGCGCTGATTCTGCTGGTCATCGTGTCAGCCGCCGGCTGCCTCGCGCTCGGCTGGTGGCAGTGGGAGCGCTTCGAAGCCGTCGGTGGCTCGGGACAGAATCTCGGGTACGCGTTCCAGTGGCCGCTGTTCGCGGCGTTTGTCGTGTACGCGTATCGCAAGTTCGTTCAGCTCGAAGACGTGGACCCCGAAGAGGCCGAAGCCGAGGAAGCCTCAGCGGAGCCGCGTGAGATTCCCGCCGACCTCTTGCCGCAACGCCCGCAGGTCGAGTTCGACGATGTAAACCTCGACGTCGACGATCCCGAAGCCCGCCAAATGCTCGAATACAACGACTACCTTGCGCAGCTCGCCGCTCGCGAGTCCGATAGGAGCACGACGTGAGTACCGGTTCGGAAGCGAGCATCGCTACCCCCGCAGTCAACGCAGAAAAGCAGAAGAAGGTTGCGTCGGCGCTCGTCCGATACCGCGTTCTCGCCTGGATCACCGGCCTGTGGCTGCTGTTCCTGACCGGTGAGATGGTCTACAAGTACCTGATTCTGGACAATTCTGCGGATGCACCGGCGTGGTTGTTCTACATCGGCCAGATCCACGGCCTGTTCTACATGCTCTACCTCGTCTTCACGATCGACCTCGCGATCAAGGCACGGTGGAAGCCCGGTACGACGGTCGCCACCGCGCTCGCCGGCACGATCCCGTTCCTGTCGTTCGTGTTCGAGCACAAGCGAACCGCCCAGGTGAAGCAGGCTTACCAGCTCTGAGAGTTTCGACGAAGTGCAGCCCTGAACGCAGACACGTTCAGGGCTGTACTTTTCGGATTCGGATCAGCCGGCCAGTGCTGCCAACGCTGGAACGAGCTGCACGAGCGCTCTCCCCCGATGTGACGCCGCGTCCTTCTCGGCCGGGGTGAGTTCTGCGGCAGAGCGGGTGTCGCCGTCCGGACGGAAGATCGGGTCGTATCCGAAACCGCCGTCACCGGCCGGTTCGCGGCCGATTGCCCCACGCCATTCGCCGCGCACCACGGTCTCGTCGCCACCAGGAATCACCAGCGCACAGGCGGAGACGAACGCTGCGCCGCGCCTCTCGTCGGGCACGTCTCCCAGCTGAGCCAGTACCAGGGCGGTGTTCGCGCCGTCGTTTCCGTGAGTGCCCGACCACCGCGCGGACAGCACACCCGGCATACCGTTCAGCGCATCGATCTCGACACCGGAATCGTCTGCAATGCAAGGCATTCCGGTAGCCACAGCGCCGTCACGCGCCTTGGCGAGCGCATTCTCCTCGAACGTCGCACCGGTCTCGGGAGCTTCGGGAAACGGCGGAACCTCGTCGAGCCCGACCAGCTCGATTCCGTTCACTCCGGCGGCGTCGAGAACTCGGTGAAGTTCCTTCAGTTTCTTGGCATTTCGGCTTGCAACCAACACTCGTACGCTCACAGCTCAGGCACCGAACTTCTTCTTGGGTTCCGGATTCTTCGGTTCGGGTAGCACCCCGGGATACGGCTCGGCCAACGCCTGACGCTGAATCTCGAAAAGTTGCTCACAACCTGCGAGAGCTGAGTCGAGCAGCTTGTCCAGCGTCGAGCGTGGGAACGTGGCGCCCTCACCGGTTCCCTGGATTTCCACGAGGGTGCCCGTATCGGTGGCCACGACGTTCATGTCGACCTCGGCACGCGAATCCTCTTCGTACGGAAGATCGAGACGTACTCGTCCGTCCACGACACCGACGCTGACGGCCGCTATGCCACACGAGATGGGCTGCGGGTCGGAGAGCAGGTCGGCAGCGCGCAGGTACGTCACGGCGTCGACCAGGGCCACGTACGCCCCCGTCACTGCCGCGGTGCGAGTGCCGCCGTCGGCTTGGAGAACGTCACAGTCGAGGGCGATGGTGTTCTCGCCGATTGCCGCGAGGTCGATGCACGCTCGAAGTGACCGGCCTATGAGTCGACTGATCTCCTGAGTGCGGCCACCGACCTTTCCCTTGACCGATTCGCGGCCACTGCGCGTGTGCGTCGCGGCGGGAAGCATCGCGTATTCGGCTGTCAGCCAACCCAAGCCGGAACCCTTGCGCCAGCGGGGAACACCCTCTTCGACGCTGGCTGTGCACATGACGCGTGTGTTCCCGAACTCGACCAGAACGGATCCGGCCGGATGACTGGTGAACCCGCGGGTGATCTTGACCGTGCGGAGCTCGTCGTCCGCCCTACCGTCTTCTCGTGTAGTCACCTTCGTGAGCCTAGCGGTCGTCCGGTCGGCACTGCATCGAATGTGAGAGGAATCAGATGTCGTAGACGCTTCCGGCCGAGACGGCATGGACCGGTCCGGAGAATTCGGATTTCGCTTCGGCGATCACGTCTTCACGGGACGTCCACGGCGGGATGTGTGTGAGGAGAAGTTCCTTGACGCCGGCGAGCGCGGCCACTCGGCCGGCTTCCTTGCCGGAGAGATGAACTCCCTCGGGTCGATCGGGACCGTCGGTCCACGACGCTTCGGAGAGCAACACGTCCGCATCGCGCGCGAGTTCGACGACGTTGTCGCACATGCCGGTGTCGCCGGTATAGACGAGCACGCGGCCGTCGGCGCCGGTGATCCGAAAACCGTAAGCCTCGGGCGGGTGGTTCATCCGGCGCGCGACGACGCTCAGTTCTCCGAAGGTCACCGGTTCGTTCTCGGCCCAGAGCCGGACGTCGATGGTGTCGGAGATGTCGTCCATCTCGCCTGCGCACTCAGCGGAGGACACTCCGATGCGGCAGGCGGTGTCGGTGGGGCCGTAGACCAGAGCACGGCCAACCGGCGGGTTGGGGTGATAGCGACGCCAGACGAGCAGGCCGGGCATGTCGAGACAGTGGTCCGCATGAAGGTGCGAAAGCAGGATCGTCACCTCGCCCGGATCGGCGTACCGCTGCAACGCCCCCAGAACTCCCGGGCCGAAGTCGATCACGAGCGGCGGAGTTCCCGGTGCCGTGAGCAGGTATCCCGAAGCCGGTGAATCCGGACCCGTGACGCTGCCGGAACACCCCAGGACGGTCATGCGCATACCGGTCATGCTGCCACGTCTACCCGTCTGGGAAAAAGCTCTTGGTGGTTTTGGCGCGTCGAAGTCACACCGCAGTGAGGGTGTGACCCACGTCCGTTCAGAAACTCGGTGGTCGAACGGCCGGCGCCGACCCTGCGCGCTTGGCCCTCTCCCCCGACGTCAGCGCCCAGGCGGCCACCACGCCGCCGAGCGCTCCGAACAGATGTCCTTGCCAGGAAACACCGGGCTCGCTCGGCAGAACGCCCCACAGCACTCCGCCGTACACGACGAAGACAGCAACACCGATCAGGATCTGCGTGAAACTTCGCGTGAAGAATCCGCGCACCAACAGGTAGGTCACCCAGCCGAAGATCAGCACGGACGCACCGACGTGATTCGAATTCGAACCCGCGAACAACCAGGTCCCGACACCGCCGATCACCCAGATGATGCCGGTAGCCGCGAGTCCGCGCGCAATTCCCGACACCAGCACGAGGTATCCGAGGATCAGCACCGGAATGGTGTTGGCGATCAGGTGACCCCAGTCGTCGTGAAGCACCGGGGCGAACAGGATTCCCCACAGTCCGTCGAGCGTGCGCGGGGTGACGCCGGCATTCTGGACGTTCTGACCGGAGATGACATCCACGATCTCGATCACGTAGAGCAGGATCGCGAAGCCGCCCACCAACACGGCCGACTGCTTCCACACCGAAGGCGGACCGGATTTCGGTGCCGGCGTTCGGGTGCCGAAATCCGGATTGTTGAAATCCATCGTCATCGTGTGCGTCCTCCACCGTCGATCCGGTTTTCTGATCGGTCACTTGCAACCAGGCTCAATTCGAGGTTACCGCCGATTCCAGGAGCGCTGCCTAGAGAAATGCCGACGGAAAGAGTTCGCGATAGCTCGGGATTCCGGCAACCGACGTGGCGTCGAGAATGGCCTTCACGATCGCCCGTTCGACCACCTGTGCCGAAGCCGCGCACACCGCGTCGAGTATCGGCAGATCGTTCGGGAAAGCGGCCGGAACCGCGATCTCCGAATTCGGAGTGTGATCACCGGTAGCGAGCGCGAAGATCGTGTCGCCGTCGAGCGGCGAATGTGCGGGCCGAATCGCACGAGCCAGACCGTCGTGACCGGCGACGGCGACGCGTCGGCACCCGGCTTTGGTCAGGGCGGCGTCGGTCGCGACGACGCCGATCGTGGTGTTGAGGACGGTGCCCTTGGCCGCGACGGCATTGGCCGCGGCGAGTTCGGACGCGTCGGGAAGCCTGAGGCCGAACGACTCCGCCCCGTCCGAGCCGACGCCCCACGGCAAACCTGTTCGAGGGTCGAAGACCGAACCCACCGGGTTCGCCACGATCAAAGCGGAGACCGTCGTGCCCTCGGCGGGGCCGTCGGCGATCACGACGCTGGCCGTTCCCACCCCACCTTTGAGCGCTCCGGCTCGCGCCCCTACTCCGGCGCCGACCGTGCCCGTGGCGAATTCGCGCGAAGCGGTGTCGGCAGCGAGGAAACCGAAGTCTCCGGTCGGACGAACGGTCCAGTCCCCCACCGGCAGATCGAAGATCACGGCGCCAGGCACGATCGGTACAACCTGACCAGGAGTCCCCATCGCGATCCCGTGATCGTGTTCCTCGAGCCAGCGCATCACGCCGTCGGCCGCGGCCAATCCGTATGCACTGCCGCCGGTCAACAGCACCGCGTTGACCTGCTGAACCGAATGGCTCGGGTCGAGAAGGTCGGTCTCACGGGTACCAGGCCCACCGCCGCGGACGTCGACTCCGGCAACCACACCCGCCGATGCGAGCACAACTGTGCAGCCGGTGGCTGCGCCGCTTCCGAGGGTGACGCCCTCGTCGAGCTTGTGGTGATGACCGACTGCGAGGCCGGCGACATCTGTCAGTGAATCAGTGGGCCCGGTTCGCGTCGTAGTCATGGCATGAGCGCCTGGACGAGAGAGTCCTGCATCCACGTCAACCAGTGATAGACGTCGAGATGCGGGGCGCGCGGGTCGTCGGGTTCGAGGCTCTCCGGGGTGTCGGCGTCGATGCCGAGATTGGTTCCGAGCGCGAGACGGACGTCGTTGAGCGAGGACAACCAGGCGTCGGCCTGTTCCTGCGTGAGAACGACCTTGCCGCCGGCCTCGGGAAGTGAAGCCAGAAGCATACGGGCGGACTCGCGTTTGGCATCGATGATCTCGGGCTCGTGCAAACTGCGCAGGGCACCATTGACATTGGCACCCGCGTCGTCGAGATCGTCGCTGTTCGGGGTGACCTTGTCCGGATCGGTGCGCTGAAAGTCGGGAAGCAACCGCGCCAACACCGGATTGTCGGGTGTCTCGGAATTACCGGTCCGAAGGCCGGTCAGCGCGGCGAGCTCGTCTTGCGGCGCCGAAGACGCACGCTCGTCGAGCAGCCCCGTCACCGACTCCACGAGCGAGCGTAGAACCGCCGCTTCGTGACCGTCCATCTCGGACTTGAACTTCACTCCGCCGAGTGAACTCTTCCTACTCCACGTCCGCACGCGTCGGACTCCCGTCTACGAGTTGGGCGAACAATTCGGTCGAAAAACGTTCTCAGGTGTCGTCGCGTTGCATGGTGGCCCAGAGACCGGCCGCGTGGAGGCGACGCACATCGGCCTCCATCTTGTCTCGCGAACCGCTCGAGACCACGGCCTTGCCCTCCGAATGAACTTGCATCATCAGATCGGTGGCCTTGGCTTTGCTGTAGCCGAACAGCTTCTGGAACACGTAAGTCACGTAGTGCATGAGATTGACCGGGTCGTCCCAGACGATGGTCACCCAGGGCCGATCGGCGGCTTCGATGGTCGCCACAGCCTCCGACTGCTCGGGCGTGGCTTGAGGAGAGGAAGCCGTAGCGCCTCTCATCGTTACGTTCGCCGAGTAAGTGTCGGACACAGTCGCGCCGCCGAAAACCATGTATCCAGGGTACGGCGCGGCGAGAGGCGACAACACCCACCCACGTCGTCTCGCGCCTAGAGTTGTGTGCGTGCCTACGCAAATTTCCGACATCCGCGACGCCGGTGCCAGCACCGCACTGCTCACCGATCAGTACGAACTCACCATGCTCTCGGCGGCTCTCGCCGACGGATCTGCCTTCCGCAACTGCAGTTTCGAGGTCTTCGCACGGCGACTGCCCGACGGCCGCCGCTACGGCGTCGTCGCCGGTACCGAGCGCCTACTCGACGCGCTCGAGCAGTTCCGATTCGGTGAACCGGAACTGGCGATCGTTGCGAAATTCCTCGACGACACGACCGTCGAGTGGCTGCGCAACTACCGATTCTCCGGCGACATCGACGGCTACCGCGAAGGCGACTTCTACTTCCCCGGATCACCGATCCTCTCGGTCCGCGGAACGTTCGCCGAGTGCGTCATCCTCGAAACTTTGATTCTCTCGATCCTCAACCACGACAGCGCGATCGCTTCGGCCGCAGCCCGCATGGTCAGCGCAGCGGGCGGTCGACGAATGATCGAGATGGGCTCGCGTCGTACACACGAACAGGCAGCGGTTGCCGCTTCACGTGCCGCGTATCTCGCCGGTTTCGACGCCACCTCGAACCTCGAGGCCGCGCGGCGTCACGACGTGCCCAGCGCAGGAACGAGTGCACACGCTTTCACCCTGCTGCACACCACCGAAGACGGTCCGGACGAGGCGGCGGCATTCCGCGGTCAGGTCGCCGCTCTCGGCGTATCCACTACGTTGTTGGTCGACACTTACGACATCACCGAAGGTGTGAAAACTGCTGTCGCCGTTGCCGGTCCCGAACTGGGCGGCGTGCGCATCGATTCCGGCGACCTAGGCGTCCTTGCTCGCCAGGTACGCCAACAACTCGACGACCTCGGTGCCACCAAGACGCGCATCGTCGTCTCCGGCGACCTGGACGAGTACGCCATCGCGGCTCTGCGCGCCGAACCCGTCGACTCGTACGGCGTCGGCACTTCACTGGTCACCGGATCGGGCGCGCCCACTGCAGGCATGGTCTACAAACTTGTCGAGGTCGACGGCATTGCGGTCGAGAAGAGAAGTACCAACAAGGCATCTCGCGGCGGCGCCAAGAAGGCACTGCGCGTAGTGCGTCCGACCGGAACGATCGTCGAAGAAGTCATCTACCCCGCCGGATCAACTTCTCCTGTTTCCGAGGCGGACGGCGCGACCGAGCTGTTGATCCCGTTGGTTCGTGAAGGCAAGGTCGTCGAGAGCGCACCGACACTCGAAGAGAGCCGCGCAGTTCTGAAGGCAGGGCTCGTGAGCCTGCCGTGGGAAGGGCTAGGGCTTTCACGCGGAGACTCGGCTGTTCCCGTTCGATTCTCCGGGGGTGAGCACCGGTGAGCACAAAAGCACTGATCGTCGTCGACGTCCAGAACGACTTCTGTGAAGGTGGCGCTCTCGCAGTCGACGGCGGTGCTGCGGTTGCGGCGGCAGTCAACGATTTCGTCAACTCCCACGAGTACGACGCCGTAGTCGCGACCCGCGATTTCCACATCGACCCTGGGGCGCACTTCTCCGAGACTCCCGACTTCGTCGACAGTTGGCCGGTTCACTGCGTCGTCGGGACGGCCGGCGCCGAGTTCCATCCGGCATTCGACGCCTCCGTCGCCGGTTCGGCAGTTTTCTCCAAGGGCGCCTACAGCGCGGCCTATTCCGGTTTCGAAGGAGCAGCCGAGGACGGCACGACACTCGAGGACTGGCTCCGCGCCCACAAGATCACCGACGTCGACGTGATCGGCATTGCCACCGATCACTGCGTCAAGGCCACGGCCATCGATGCGGCGCGCGCAGGATTCGGTACGACAGTCCTTCTCCCCTTCACTGCCGGTGTGTCGACCGCCACGATCGAGACAGCGTTGGTGCAGATGCGTGAAGCGGGTGTACTGCTGGTCGGGCGCGACGAGGCTTCGTCGGCAGAAGGCGTGGATGCCACCGAAGGGTCCCGGCCGCAAGCCGTGGACGTTTCTGACGTAGGGATCCATTAACCTTCGTGGGTGGCCGATCAACTCCCGAACGTTCCCGAACTGCTCCAGACAGCGGTGCGGTCGCTCGGCGGTGCCGAACGAACCAGCCAGCTGACGATGGCGTCGGCCGTGGCGCACTCGATCGACACAGGCGAGCATCTGGCCGTTCAGGCCGGCACCGGTACCGGTAAGTCACTCGCCTACCTCGTCCCAAGCCTGCGCCACGCGGTCGAATCGGGACGTACCGTGGTCGTGTCCACCGCCACCATCGCGCTTCAACGTCAGCTCGTCGATCGAGATCTGCCACGGCTCGCCGACGCCCTGAAGAAGCCACTCGGCCGACGCGCAGAGTTCGCAATCCTCAAGGGCCGCAACAACTACCTGTGCATGAACAAGATCCACACCGGTGCGTCCGAGCAGCCACCCGAGGACGAACTGTTCGATCCGTTCACGGTCTCGCGTCTCGGCCGCGAGGTCGTCCGCCTCACCGAATGGTCCTCCGACACCGAAACCGGTGATCGTGACGAGTTGGTGCCAGGTGTGTCCGATCAGGCGTGGCGGCAGGTCAGCGTCACATCCCGCGAGTGCATCGGCAAGAACCAGTGCCCGGTCGGTGAGGACTGCTTCGCCGAGCGCGCCCGCGTCGAGGCGTCGAAGGCCGACATAGTCGTCACCAACCACGCACTGCTCGCCATCGACGCCATCACCGGCATTCAGATCCTGCCCGACCACGACGTCGTGGTGATCGACGAAGCCCACGAGTTGGTCGACCGCGTCACCGGCGTGGCGACGGCCGATCTCACCGCCTCTTCGATCAGTGCCGCGGCCAGGCGTTGCGGCAAGATCGCCGAAGAACAGGACGCCGACCGACTCGAAGCTGCCGGCGAGGGTTGGGCGGGACTCCTCGAGGAATTGCGTCCAGGTCGATGGGAAGGCCTCCCGGACGGGGCGGCGCCCGCACTGGCCGCGATCCGCGATGCAGCCTGGTCGCTGCGCACCGCGATCGGCCCCGCCAAACCTGGCATGGCAGCCGCAGACCCCGAAGCCGCGGCGGCCCGCAACGCTGCGCTCTCGTCCGTCGACGACGTCCACGACAGCGCCGTGCGCATCCTCACAGCTTTCGACGAACCCGACCCGGCCAAGCGCAAGGACGTCGTCTGGCTGTCCTCGGACGAACTCCGCGGATCGGTGCGGCGCTCCGTCCGGATGGCTCCGCTCTCCGTCGGCGGATTGCTTCGCTCGAGACTGTTCGCCGAATCCACCGTCGTTCTCACCTCTGCGACACTGACCGTCGGCGGATCGTTCGACGGGCTCGCCGTCAACTGGGGTCTGCCGGCGGAATCGTCGGTGCGCCCCGACTCGGGCACTGCCATCGGTACCGAAGCACCTTCTGACGCTTCGGCTTTCCGCTGGAACTCACTCGACGTCGGGTCACCGTTCGACCACGCCAAGGCCGGCATTATCTACATTGCCCGGCACCTGCCCACCCCCGGCCGCGACGGCCTCTCCCCGGTCTATCTCGACGAGATCGCCGAACTTGTCGAGGCTGCGGGCGGACGCACTCTCGGCTTGTTCTCGTCGATGCGTGCCGCGAAAGCGGCGTCGGAGGCGATGCGCGAACGCCTTGACACCCCGATCCTGTGCCAGGGAGACGACGCCACCGGCACCCTCGTCAAGGCATTTGCCAAGGACGAACCCACGTCGCTGTTCGGCACTCTGTCCCTGTGGCAGGGCGTCGACGTCCCGGGGCCCTCGCTGAGCTTGGTCATCTTGGACCGTATTCCGTTCCCACGCCCGGACGATCCACTGTTGATGGCTCGTCAGCAAGCTATCGAATCCCATGGCGGCAACGGCTTTCTCAGCGTCTCGGCCAATCACGCCGCACTGCTCCTGGCACAGGGCGTAGGCCGTCTGCTTCGCAGCACCGACGACAAGGGCGTGGTGGCCGTGCTCGATCCGCGTCTGGCAACGGCCAGATACGCGGGTTACCTTCGCGCATCACTGCCTCCGTTCTGGGAGACGACCAACCCCGAAGTCGTCCGCAAGGCGCTCACCCGCATCCGCGACTCACGTCCCTGACCCAGTTCTCACAGGGCACAATTCTGCCCCGGTACCGACCGAACGGACCGGGGCAGAATGTAATACGTCAGGCGTTCGGAGTGGTCACCAAACCGAGTTCGGACGCATCGACCAACAACCGGTGATGCGGTAGCACCCGCACGGTGTAGCCCACGGAACCGGAAACCGGAAGCGCAACCTCGGCTTCGAAGATCTCGGTTCCGTCCTCGGCGCCGAAGTGCGTCATCGGGAACGTCACCACGTCGGTGAGTTCCTCGCCTGGACTGACGCGTCCGAGGACTGCCTGGACCTCGACATCCGAAACCGACAAGCCGCCGAGGCGAACCTTGGCCTTCAACGAGATGGTCGCACCGATCTCCGGAGTGTCCGGCAAACCGGAACCGTCCACCTGCTCGACCGCAACCGACGGCCACTGCGATTCGATACGGCGACGGAACTCGGCCACCTCACGGGCGCCGGCAAAATCGTCGGCCACCACAGCGCGAGCTGATTCCGCCGACGGGGCGTAGTAGTCGACCGCGTAGTCACGAACCATCCGTGATGCCAACACCTTCGGGCCCAGATTCTCGAGGGTGTGGCGAACCCTCTCGACCCAGCGCGTCGGCAGATCGGCAGCATCACGGTCGTAGAACGTCGGCAGTACCGCGTGCTCGAGAAGTTCGTAGAGTGCGCTGGCTTCCAGATCGTCACGCCGCACGTCGTCGAGCACACCGTCGGCCGTCGGAATGGCCCACCCGTTCTCACCGTCGTACATCTCGTCCCACCATCCGTCGCGAATGGAGAGGTTGAGTCCACCGTTGAGCGCGGACTTCATGCCCGACGTTCCACAGGCTTCGAGCGGTCGAAGCGGGTTGTTGAGCCACACGTCGCAGCCCCAATAGAGGTAGCGGGCCATGGACATGTCGTAGTCGGGCAGGAAGACGATGCGATGACGCACATCCGCTTCGTCGGCGAATCGCACGACCTGCTGGATGAGCGCCTTGCCGCCGTCGTCGGCGGGGTGCGACTTACCGGCCACCACCAACTGCACCGGACGCTTCTCGTCGAGCAACATCGCACGCAGACGCTCGGGATCACGCAGCATCAGCGTCAACCGCTTGTACGTCGGAACGCGTCTGGCGAATCCGACGGTCAAGACGTTCGGATCGAAAACTCCAGCGGTCCAAGCGAGTTCGGCTTCGGTGGCGCCCCGCTCGAGCCACGATGCGCGGACGCGACGACGCACCTCTTCGACCAACTTGCCGCGCAACGCATTACGTGTTTCCCACAGTTCGGTGGCCGACAACTCGTGCAGGCGCTCCCAACCGCGTGCTTCTTCGAGTTGCTCCTGCCCGACGATCCGCCTGGCCACGTCCATCCACTCCGGCGCGGCCCACGTCGGCGCGTGAACACCGTTGGTGACCGAACCGATGGGAACCTCGTCGGCGTCGAACCCCGGCCAGAGTCCGTTGAACATGTCGCGGCTGACGATGCCGTGCAACTTCGATACACCGTTGGCGCGCTGACCCAGGCGAAGGCCCATGTGCGCCATGTTGAAGATCGACGGATCGGATTCGCGCCCCATCCCGACGATGCGGTCGACGGTCAGACCGGGAAGCAAACTCGATTCGTTCTCGCCGTTTGCGCCACCGAAGTAGTGACGGACCAGATCCGCCGGGAAGCGGTCGATTCCGGCGGGTACCGGGGTGTGTGTCGTGAAGACGGTTCCGGCGCGGACCGCGGCCAGAGCGGAATCGAAGTCCAGACTGCTGGTGGTGACAAGTTCCCGAATCCGTTCGATGCCGAGGAATCCGGCATGCCCCTCGTTCATGTGGAACACCTCGGGATCGGGCAATCCGTAGGCCGCGGTGTAGGCACGCACCGCGCGGACGCCGCCGATACCCGCGAGGATCTCCTGCTTGATGCGGTGATCCTGGTCCCCGCCGTAGAGACGGTCCGTGACGCCGCGCAGGTCCGCGTCGTTCTCGGCGATGTCGGAATCGAGCAGCAGCAACGGCACTCGTCCGACCTGAGCGATCCACACGCGCGCGCGCAGCACTCGTCCACCGGGCATCGCGACGTGAATGACAACCGGTGATCCGTCGTCGGAAGTCGGGCCTGCGTCCGTCAGCAAACGAAGAGGCAACCCTTGAGGATCATGGGGCGGGTAGTGCTCGGCCTGCCAACCGTCGGCAGTCAGGGACTGGCGGAAGTAGCCGGATCGGTAGAGCAGTCCGACGCCGATGAGCGGCAGACCCAGATCGGACGCGGCCTTGAGATGATCCCCGGCAAGGATGCCCAATCCACCCGAGTAGTTGGGCAGA
This sequence comes from Rhodococcus sp. IEGM 1409, assembly GCF_030056735.1. Taxonomy (GTDB): domain Bacteria; phylum Actinomycetota; class Actinomycetes; order Mycobacteriales; family Mycobacteriaceae; genus Rhodococcus_F. The sequence continues at coordinate 14,371 of NZ_JASHKN010000003.1, read as the reverse complement.
ACTTCACTGACGCCGAACTCCATGGAGAAGTACGCAATTCCGCCCGCCAGCGACGTGCCCTTGGCTTGCTGGGACTGATACCAGCGCGGTGTGCTCAGGTAGGCGTCGAGATCGGCTGCTGCAGTGTCGAGGTCACCGAGGAATGCCTCGTCACCGCTGAGTTCGTCGAGCCGAGTGGGGTCGACTTCCCCGAGCATGCGGACCGGATCGAACTGGACTGCTTGCCAGAGTTCGGGGTCGAGTCGCGAGAACAAATCCTGTGTCTCGGGATGCCACGACCACCGAAGGTTGGTGGACAGGGGGCCGAGCGCGGCAAGGCGCTCCGGAAGGTGGGCTCGGACAGTGAACCGACGCAAGGCTTTCACCCCGCGAACCCTAGTCGAGTTCGTTGGACTCTGTCTGGTGGAACTTGATGCCCGACCCGACCTCACCACCGACAGACCCGAATTCGTCGTTATCAGCACTCCAGCGCCACACCCACTACGGTTGAACGCGGCGAAAGAAAGTTTTACCGCGATCCATCATCAGAAATGGAGCTTCCCGTGTCAGGACGCCTCGGTATCGACGACGTGGTACCCGAGATCTCGGGTAACTATCCGGCAAAGGCCGTGGTCGGCGAAGTCTTCCCGGTGCACGCCACCGTGTGGCGAGAAGGCCACGACGCCATTTCCGCCACTCTTGTCGTGCGTGGTCCGCGCGGTACCAAGCCGCTGCGCATTCCGATGGATCCCGGCACCGAACCGGACACCGTCGATGCAGTCTTCACGCCGTCCGCCGAAGGCATGTGGTCGTTCCGGATCGAGGCGTGGAGCGATCCCATCGCCAGCTGGAAGCACGCGGTGGAAGCAAAGCTGGCCGTCGGGCAAGGTGCAGCCGAGTTGGCCAACGACTTGGAAATCGGTGCGCGCCTGTTCGAACAGGCCGCGCACGAGGTACCGCGGGGCAACCGTTCCAGGCTCGAGGCCGTCACCGCGTCGCTGCGCAGCGATCAGACGCTGACTGCTCGCGTCGCTCCGGCCTTCGCCTCCGACGTGGCCGAACTGCTCCGCGCCACTCCGCTCCGTGAACTGGTCACCAAGGGCGAGTCTCACCCCGTCGTCGTGGATCGCACCCGTGCACTGTTCGGCTCTTGGTACGAGTTCTTCCCTCGCTCGACCGGTGGATGGGACGAGAACGGGGTGCCGCAACACGGTACGTTCCGCACGTCGGCCGAGGATCTGCCCCGCATCGCCGCAATGGGTTTCGACGTCGTCTACCTACCGCCGATCCATCCCATCGGAGAGATCAACCGCAAGGGACGCAACAACACCCTCACCCCCGAACCCGGTGACGTCGGTTCGCCGTGGGCCATCGGCTCGGTCGACGGCGGGCACGACGCAGTCCACCCGCAACTCGGCACGCTCAAGGATTTCAAAGCCTTCGTCGCCACGGCCCGCAAGCTCGATCTCGAAGTGGCACTGGATCTCGCGCTGCAGTGCGCCCCGGATCATCCATGGGCCAAAAAGCATCCGGAGTGGTTCAACGTCCTTCCCGACGGCACCATCGCCTACGCCGAGAACCCGCCCAAGAAGTATCAGGACATCTACCCGGTCAACTTCGACACCGATCCGCGCGGCCTGGACAAGGAAATCCTGCGAGTCGTCCGACACTGGATCAGCGCCGGCGTCAAAATCTTTCGGGTCGACAACCCACACACCAAGCCGCCCAACTTCTGGGAGACGCTCATCTCCGAGGTCAAGAAGACCGACCCCGACGTCCTGTTCCTTGCTGAGGCATTTACCCGTCCGGCACGCATGTACGGCCTGGCGCGACGCGGATTCACCCAGTCGTACACGTACTTCACCTGGCGAGTGGCGAAGTGGGAACTCACCGAATTCGGCAACGAGCTGGCGGCAAAGGCCGACGAAGCCCGACCGAACCTCTTCGTGAACACACCGGACATCCTGCACGAGTCCCTCCAGCACGGTGGGCCCGGAATGTTCGCGCTACGAGCAGCTCTCGCCGCCACCCTGGCGCCGACCTGGGGCGTCTACTCCGGTTACGAACTCTACGAACACCAAGCCGTTCGCCCCGGCAGCGAAGAGTACCTCGACTCCGAGAAGTACGAACTTCGTCCGCGCCGTTTCGCCGAAGCAGCAGCGCGAGGCGAATCTCTCGAGCCGTGGATCACCGCGCTCAACCGGATCCGGCGTGCGCATCCCGCGCTGCAGCAGTTGCGGAACCTGCACTTTCACCACATCGACAACGACGCTTTGATCGCCTATTCGAAGTTCGACGCCTCGACCGGCGATGCCGTCCTGACGGTGATCAACCTCAACCCGTTCGCGGCAGAGGAGGGCACCGTCTGGTTGGACATGCCGGCGCTCGGACGCGAATGGCACGACCATATGACCGTGCTCGACGAAGTGACGGGCGAGCAGTTCAATTGGGGCCAAGCCAATTTCGTCCGCCTCGAGCCCTGGCGTTCGGTGGCGCACATCCTCGCGCTCCCGCCCGTTCCGTATCCGGCCCGGATCTCGCTGGCCTATCAAGCACGCAATGCGCACCGCGCGAGTGGAGGCAAGTGATGCCAACAGACAAGTCCCCGTCGGGTATTGCCCCGGACAGTCACGATCTGGAACTTTTGGCGAGTGGTGAACACCACGATCCGCACAGTGTCCTCGGTGCACATCCCCATGCCGACGGCACGGTTCTGCGAGCGTTGCGTCCCCACGCCGAGTCCGTCAACGCTGTCATCGGCGGCAAAACCTTTCCCCTCGAGCACGTTTCGAACGGCATCTTCGCGGCGCTGGTCCCCTACCCCGAACTGATCGACTATCGCTATGCGGTGACCTACCCGGGTGGACATACCGTTCTCGCGGCGGATCCCTACCGATTCCTGCCAACCCTCGGCGAACTCGACCTCCACCTGTTCGGCGAGGGCCGACACGAACGACTGTGGGACATTCTCGGCGCACACCCGCGTTCTTACGAGACACCGGACGGACCCGTCGACGGCACCTCGTTCGCCGTCTGGGCTCCGGCTGCCCGCGGCGTGACCGTAGTCGGCGACTTCGACGGGTGGGGAGGGCAATTCGCTCCCATGCGAGTCCTCGGTTCCACCGGAGTCTGGGAAATCTTCCTACCCGACATCGCAGTCGGTTCGCTGTACAAGTTCCGGGTCCACGGCCACGACGGCTCGGTTCGCGACAAGGCCGATCCCATGGCGTTCGGTACCGAGGTCCCGCCGGCGACGGCGTCGCGGGTGACCACCAGTTCCCACGTGTGGAACGACGCGGCCTGGCTGGAAACCCGCGCAGGTGTCGACCCTTCGCAGTCGCCGATGAGCGTGTACGAGGTGCACCTCGGATCGTGGCGCCCCGGGCTCGACTACCGTCAGATGGCCGAGCAACTCGCCGAATACGTCACCACAACCGGATTCACCCACATCGAACTCCTGCCGGTCTCCGAGCACCCGTTCGGTGGCTCCTGGGGATATCAGGTCACGTCGTACTACGCACCGACCTCCCGCTTCGGCACACCGGACGATTTCCGCTGGTTCGTCGACCACCTGCACGCTGCAGGAATAGGCGTCATCGTCGACTGGGTTCCCGCGCATTTCCCCAAAGACGAGTGGGCGCTTGCCCGTTTCGACGGAACTCCCCTGTACGAGCACGCCGATCCGCGTCGCGGCGAGCAGTTGGACTGGGGCACATACGTATTCGATTTCGGTCGCCGCGAGGTCCGGAACTTCCTCGTCGCCAACGCCTTGTTCTGGCTCGAGGAGTTCCACATCGACGGACTGCGCGTCGACGCCGTCGCATCGATGCTGTACCTGGACTACTCACGTCCGGAAGGTGGATGGACTCCCAATATTCACGGTGGCCGCGAGAATCTCGAAGCTGTTGCGTTCCTGCAGGAGATGAATGCCACCGTCCACAAGAATCATCGAGGAGTCGTCACCGTCGCCGAGGAGTCGACAGCGTGGCCCGGAGTCACACGGGCGACCAATGTCGGCGGCCTCGGGTTCAACATGAAGTGGAACATGGGGTGGATGCACGACACTCTCGGGTTCCTCGGTCACGACCCGGTGCACCGGACTTACCACCATCACGAGATCACTTTCTCGCTGATGTATGCGTGGAGTGAGAACTACCTGCTACCGATCAGCCACGACGAGGTGGTGCACGGCAAGGGAACTCTGTGGACGCGGATGCCCGGCAACGACTTCGCCAAGGCGTCCGGCCTACGCTCACTGCTTGCCTACATGTGGGCGCATCCTGGCAAGCAACTGCTGTTCATGGGACAGGAGTTCGGCCAGAGCGCGGAATGGTCCGAAGAGCGCGGCCTCGACTGGTGGCAGCTCGACGATCAGTACACGGGAACTCTCCATCGCGGCGTCCAGCGACTGGTCGGCGATCTCAACTCCGCGTACCGACGCCATCCGGCCATGTGGACACTCGACACCTCCCCCGGCGGATACTCCTGGATCGACGCCAACGACACCGAGAACAACGTCCTCAGTTTTCTGCGTTACGGTACTGACGGTTCGATTGTCGCCTGCCTGTTCAACTTCTCGGGCAGCGAACACTCGAGCTACCGCGTCGGGCTACCAGAGCCCGGCCGATGGGTGGAAATTCTCAACACCGATGCCGAGGTGTACGGCGGCTCCGGAGTCGGGAACCTCGGAGCGGTCACGGCAACGTCGCGTTCGTGGCACGGTCGGCCAGCCTCCGCACAGGTGGCGCTGCCAGCTGCTGGAGCGATTTGGATAAGTCTGGAGCGTTGATGGTCGGCCGGCGAGTAGTCATTGTCACGTCGTCACTGCTGGCAGTGGCCGCACTGCTCGCCGGTTGTGCCCGCGGAACGAGTGGCCATGCCGTCTCGATCTATCACGATCCGTTCCGCGTCGCTGGACTCGACGCAACGGCAGGACCGAGCGGGTTGCGCCCGGGAGCCCCCAATGCCGACCGAGCGATCACCGGCACCGACGGCGGGGACATCGACGCCCTGGCGGCCAACGCCATCACCGACATCGAAACCTACTGGGCCGCTGAGTACCCGGCACTGTTCGACAAGCCCTTCGAACCGGTCGACGAGCTGATCTCGTGGGACCCCACCGAATCGAACGGCCCGGACTTCTGCGAGGAGACCACCGAAGAACTCATCAACGCCGGGTATTGCAGCATCGATCACACCATCGGTTGGGATCGCGAACTGCTGCTGCCCGAGGTGCGCGAGAAGTTCGGTGAAGTGGCCGTTGCCTTCATCTTCGCGCACGAGTACGGCCACGCCGTTCAACGCAAAGCCGGGATCGTCGGCGGTAAACGAGATGCCGCCCTGGTGCGCGAACAGCAAGCCGACTGTTTCGGTGGGGCCTTCTTGCGGCAGGTCGCCGAGGACAAGGCCGCGCACTTCACGATGAACACCTCCGACGGCCTCAACAAGGTGTTGGCCTCGGCCGTCGCCATCCGCGACGAAGACCCCAATGATCCTGAGAGCCACCATGGTTCGGCTTTCGAGCGCGTCACCGCCACTCAGATCGGATTCACCGACGGCGGCGGCGCCTGTGCGAAGATGGACGCCGACGAAATCGAGTCACGACGCGCAGACCTCCCGCAGCAGTTCGCCGAAGGCAACGATTCCGGAGAACTGCCGGTCACCGAGGCAACTCTCGACGAGTTCGTGAAGACGTTCCAAGCGATCTTCGATCTACCCGAGCCGCCGAAGGTCGTGTTCACCGGCGCGGACACCGGGTGCAGCGACGCCGTTGTAACCGAACCCGTCTCGTACTGCCCGTCGACGAACACCATCGGAATAAGCGTCGACGAACTGGCCGAGCGCGGCACGCCGGGCCGCGTCGGACGACGCGAGTTGATCCAGACCAACATCACCGGTGACTACAACGCCTACGTCCTGCTCGCGTCGCGATACACCCTCGCGATGCAGAAGGAGAAAGGCCAATCCCTCGACACCCCGCAGACAGCCTTGCGCGCCGCGTGCCTGTCCGGCGTCATCACCGCAGCTCTCAGCCCCACCAACGCCGCGGCGTCCGGAGCTCAGGTCACGCTCTCCCCTGGCGACCTCGACGAAGCCGTATCGGGACTGCTGACCGACGGCCTCGCCGCCAGTGACGTCAACGGCGAGACGGTTCCGAGCGGGTTTGCGCGCGTCGACGCGTTCCGGACCGGCGTACTGGGTGGGCGGGAAGTGTGCGACAGCCGCTACACGGAGTAGCGGCTGCCTCTTCACAAGTCAGTAGAGAGCGGAAGCCAACTTACGGCGGGCCGCGATGACGATCGGTTCTGCCGGGTCGAACAGTTCGAACAGCTCGAGCAGGTGTGTGCGAGCCGCGGCCTTGTCGTCGCCGGCAGTTCGCGAGACCACCGAGATCAAGCGGGCGAACGACGCCTCTGGTTGCTGCGCGAACATTTCCAGGTCGGCCGCTGCGAACTGGAGTTCGAGATTGGACGGATCAGCATCCGCGGCCGCAATCGACTCGGGATCGACGCCCTGAACCCGAGCCATGAACTTCACCTGGCGGACAGCGCTTTTGGCCTCCGCATTGTTGGGTTCGGCGTCGAGAATCACCTGGTACGCGGCGATGGCGCCGTCGAGATCGCCCTCGTCCAGCGCGGTTTCAGCGGCCACGAATCGAGGATCCTCGACCTCCTCCACCGGTTCGTCACCGTCGGGGGCAGGACCACTCAACTTGCCCTCGACAGCTTGGAGCACTGCGTCGAACCACTGGCTGAGCTGCTCCTCTGGCTGAGCGCCCTGGAAATCGGCCAACGGTTGACCGGCCGCGACGGCAACAACCGTCGGCACCGACTGGACGCCGAAAGCCTGCGCGATGCGAGGACTCACGTCGACGTCGACGTTGGCAAGAATCCACTTGCCGCCGGCACGCGCTGCAAACGATTCGAGAACTTCGGTGAAGACAACGGAGGGCTCGTATGCGCGGCCACCGATGTTGACGATGACCGGGACCTGGCTCGACTTGAGCAGGACTTCGCTTTCGAAGTTGTCCTCGGTCACCTCGATCACTGCCCCGGAGACAGCAGAAACGGCCCCGTCGCCGCTGGTGTCACGCGGCGGTGGTGGGGCCGTAGCCCGCTCTTTGAAGGCGGACAAGTCGACTGCGCCGCTCATGGCGGCAGCAACTGCGGACGAACGCGCGGGGGGCCTGGAACCTGGTCGAGTCACGACTCCCAGTTTGTCACGAGTTGAGTGAAGCTACGTAGAGGGATGCAGCACTCAGACGAGCGCCGCGTTGCCCTTGGCAGCCTCGAACTCCGTGGACAGCTCACCGAGCTTGCCGTTTCGCACTGCCCAGCGTTCGAAGATGACGGTGCCGAACGGCGGAACGCTCGAGATCAGCGCAAGGATCGTGGTCTTGATGTCCCACTTGAGCGACCACGCGGTCAGCAGCGCAACAACGATGAACACCAGGAAGCCAGCGGTGCCGTGGACCATTCCGGGGATGCGAATCGCTTCTTCGTGTCCGAGAACCCACTTGAAGAACATGGCAACCAGCAAGGCCGCCCAGGTCACAGCTTCCCACCACGCCACCAGACGGAAGCGTTTCGCGGGAGTGGATACGTCAAAGATGTTCGCCATCAGGCCATTGTGCCCGAACAACTACGACGCCCCGTAGTTGTGTGAGGAAAACCACGGGGCGTCGCAGAGCGAGAGCGCTCGTTCAGGTGTATTCAGGGTGACGCTTATGCCTCGGTACGTAGACCTTGTGGACCTAAGCCTTGTGGACCTAAGCCTTGCGGACCTAAGCCTTGTGGACCTAAGCCTTGCGGACCTAAGCCTTGTGGACCTAGGCCTTGGGGACGCGAACGATGAGTGCGTCGCCTTGTCCGCCGCCGCCGCAGAGTGCGGCTGCGCCGATGCCGCCGCCGCGGCGCTGCAGTTCGAGGGCGAGGTGCAGGGCGATGCGGGCACCGGACATGCCCAGGGGGTGTCCGACGGCGATGGCGCCGCCGTTGACGTTGACCTTGGCGGGGTCGAGGCCGAGTTCGCGGGTGGAGGCGATCCCGACGGCGGCGAACGCTTCGTTGATTTCGACGAGGTCGAGGTCGGTGGGGTCGATACCTTCCTTGGCGCAGGCCTTGGCGATCGCCCGCGCGGGCTGGGACTGGAGGGTGGAGTCGGGTCCGGCGACGACGCCGTGGGCGCCGATTTCCGCGATCCAGGTCAGGCCGAGTTCTTCGGCCTTCGTCTTGCTCATCACCACGACGGCGGCGGCGCCGTCGGAGATCGGCGACGCGGAGCCGGCGGTGATGGTGCCGTCCTTGCTGAACGCGGGACGCAGTTTGCCGAGGGATTCGGTGGTGGTGTCGGCGCGGATGCCTTCGTCCTGGGCGAAGACGATGGGGTCGCCCTTGCGTTGCGGGATGGAGACGGGGACCACTTCGTTGTCGAAGTAGCCGTCTTTCCAGGCGCGGGCCGCGTTCTGGTGCGAGGCCGCGGCGAACGCGTCCTGCTCGGCGCGGGTGATGTGGGCGGTCTCGTGTTGGTTGACCTGTTCGGTGAGCAGGCCCATGGCCTGGTCGGTGAAGATGTCGTGCAGGCCGTCGTAGGCCATGTGGTCGCGCATCGTGACGTCGCCGTACTTGAAGCCTTCGCGGCTTTTTTCGAGCATGTGGGGTGCGCGGGACATCGATTCCTGCCCGCCGGCGACGACGATGTCGAATTCGCCGGCGCGGATGAGTTGGTCGGCGAGGGCGATGGCGTCGATGCCGGACAGGCACACTTTGTTGATGCTCAGGGCGGGCACGTTCATGGGGATGCCGGCGGCGACGGCGGCTTGGCGGGCGGGCATCTGGCCGGCGCCGGCGGTGAGGACCTGTCCCATGATGACGTACTCGACCTGTTCGGGTGCGACTCCGGACTTGTCCAGGGCGCCCTTGATGGCGACGGCGCCGAGGTCGGACCCGGAGAGGTCTTTCAACGATCCGAGGAGTCGACCCATCGGGGTACGAGCTCCCGCAACAATCACAGAACTGGTCACGATTTCCTCCGGCTGCAAAAGAGACATAGTCGTCGGTTCCGTGCGGCCTAAGAGCCAAGTCACATCCCGACGTGTACTCCTCAAACGGTAGCGCTACCGTGAAAGGTATGACACAGACCTCCCCCAGTTCTGCACTCGCGCCTTTGTCCTCCGACCTCGTCGTCGCGATCGATCACGTCGGAATCGCGGTGCCCGATCTCGACGTGGCAATCGCGTGGTACACGCAGCACCTGGGCATGGTGTCGACCCACGAGGAAATCAACGAATCGCAGGGCGTGCGTGAGGCCATGCTCTCCGTCGTCGGCTCCCCCGCCGGATCCACTGCCGTTCAGCTGCTCGCGCCGCTGGACGAGAACTCGACGATCGCCAAGTTCATCGACCGAAGCGGCCCCGGACTGCAGCAGCTCGCTTACCGAGTCACCGACATCGACGCGATCTCCGCCGAGCTTCGCGACCGCGGTGTTCGGTTGCTGTACGACGCTCCCCGACGCGGTACGGCCAACTCACGCATCAACTTCATTCACCCGAAGGACGCCGGCGGCGTCCTGGTGGAACTGGTCGAACCCGACGCGAGCCACTAGCAGACCCGACTCCAGCTCGTATGCCAGGTAGATTGTCGCCATGGCATACGAGCAGGACCGCGGTTCGATCCAACTTCCGTTCCAGATCGCACGGAAGGGATACGACCGCGACGAGGTACGTAACTACTTCGAGCGATTCGACGCGGAGCTGCGAGTTACAGCAGCCGATCGTGATGCTGCCGCTGCGCAGGCCCGTGACCTTGCCAAGCAGCTCGACGATGCGCGCGACGACATCGACGACCTCCGCAAGGACGTCGACCGTCTCTCCGTTCCGCCCACCACTGCGGAGGGCATGAGCGATCGCATCAGCCGCATGCTGCGCCTTGCCTCAGACGAGGCATCGGAGGTTCGCGCGAAGGCCGAGGCCGACGCAGCCGAGATGACCTCCATCGCCGAACAGGACGGCGCCCGTCTACGTGGGCACTACGAGTCGTTGATCGCCGAGCTCGAGGACCGTCGCAACGCGATGGAAACCATGCACGAGCAGACCATGGCGCAGGCCCGTACCGAAGCCGCCCGGATCGTCGAAGCTGCACAGGCCGAGCGGGATCGACTGGCTGCCGAGTCCGAGGCCAAGCGCACTCAGATCCGCGAAGACTTCGACATCTCGATGTCGGAGCGCCGCGCCAAGGTCGTCGCCGCCGTCAACGAATTGGAGTCGTCGAGCAAGGCAGAGGCCGAGCGTCGACTCGCCGATGCGTCGCACGAAGCTCAGCGCAGGCTGCAAGCCGCGACCGATCAATCCGAGCGCAAGATCGCTCACGCGAAGGAACTCACCGAAGAACTGCGCGTTCTCCGCGGCCGAATCCTGGCCCAGCTCTTGGGAATTCGTGGACAACTCGACTCGGTTCCGGCCATGCTCGCATCGGTCAATCGCGAGAGCGAACTTCTCGATTCACCGCCTGCTCCGGTCATCGTCGAAGCCGAGGAAGATCTCGAGATCGAAGACAAGAAAGCCGACTCCGATCCGGCCGACGCGGATCCGGTCAAATCAGGGCCGAACATCGTCGAAGACGACGTTCTCGAGGACTCGGACGACACCAACACCGCCGAGATCAACACCCGCGCCGTCGAGCAGCGAGCCCAGTCCAGGAACTGATCGCCGCTCAGGACCACCGTCTGGTCAGGCTGCGAGTTCCGCGGCCTGACCAGCACCCGGTGTGCCAGTGCCGGCGCTCGTTCGCGCCGCCTGGTTCCGAAGGCCAGGTCACCACGTGTGCGACACCCGGCCTGATGTCGTGATCGCAGCCGGGGCACCGGTAGAACTTCGTCGCGTTGGAGCCGGGTATCGGCCGCACCATGTACATTTCACCGCCCGGCCCTGGCTCCTCCCGGACCAGCGCTCCGCCGAACAACACACCGCCAGGTGACGCCGACTCCGCGCTCGAATTCTGAGCACGCCGAGTATCCGTTCGACGGGTTTGCTTCGGCGAAGGTTTGCGGCGCGGCATGGTTCGAGTCTAAACAGCGTCAGAAAAGTCGGAACTCGGTGCTTTCGGTGCCGCGCAAGGCCTCGTAGTCCAGGACCAGGCAGCGGATTCCACGATCGTTTGCCAAAGTCTTTGCCTGCGGCTTGATCTGTTGCGCCGCAAACACTCCCGTGACCGGCGCGAGCAGCGGGTCACGGTTGAGCAACTCCAGGTAGCGCGTCAACTGTTCGACGCCGTCGATCTCGCCGCGCCGCTTGATCTCCACCGCCACCGAGGCGCCGTCCGCGTCACGGACCAGAAGGTCGACCGGCCCGATGGCCGTCATGTACTCGCGTCGTACCAAGGTGTAGCCGGGGCCGAGCGTCTCGACATGCTCCGCCAAAAGTTCTTGAAGGTGTGCCTCGACACCGTCCTTGATCAAACCCGGATCGAGACCGAGTTCATACGACGAATCGTGCTCGACCTCTTCGAGAGTGATCCGAAGTTCCTCGCCCGCCTTGTTGGTGACCACCCACAGGATGTCGTCGCCGTCTCCGGTGGTCTCGACCAACCAGCACGGCGGACTCATCCAGTTGAGCGGCTTGTACGCCCGATCGTCGGCATGAATGCTGACCGATCCGTCGGCTTTGACCAACAGCAGTCGTCTTGCGGTAGGGAGGTGGGAAGTCAGGCGTCCCACATAGTCGACACGGCAACGAGCAATAACTAGGCGCACCGGACCACCCTAAGCGATCATTACGACTACTCTCGACACACTATGCAGCGAAGCCGTGTCCCGAGTGCGCCCCTGGGGTCGTGGCTGCTCGGATCCACTGACGAAAGCCCCAGGCGGCGCCGAATCCGCGTCCAGGCACTACTGACCGCCCCTCTCCTGGTCACCAACCTGATCGGAGCGGTGCTGTCGATTGTCCTCGTGGGATTCGTGGTTCCCGGGCCTGAGATCATCGACCCCGAATTCGCGTGGATCAACTTCATCGCCGTACCGATCTTCATCGGGTGTGTCTTTCTCATCGGGCTGCTCTGGGGAACCAAACGCCTCATGCGAGATCTCCGGTGGGCCACCGAGGATCACCCGCCGACAGAGCAGAATCAACGCGCGGCATTGCGCGGGCCGTGGCGGCTGACCCGAGTTCAAGCCGTCCTGTGGACGGCCGCGCTCATCACCTTCACGACCATGTACGGAATCGTCGATCCCAACACCATTCCGAAAGTCCTGTTCACCGTGGCCTTCAGCGGCATCACCACTTGTGCTTTCTGCTATCTGCTCAGCGAGTTCGCACTGCGCCCCATCGCCGCACGCGCACTCGAATCCGGAGCTCCCCGCAAGGCCGCCGTCCTCGGCCTCACCGGCCGAACGATCCTCATCTGGCTGCTCGGCAGCGGTGTCCCCGTAGCCGGCTTGATGCTCGTGGCGGTCTTCAGCTTCATCCGACCTGCTTCGTGGCAAGCCCTCGCGATCGCCATCCTCGTCATCGGTGGGATCACCCTGTGCGTCGGACTCGGGCTGACCTACATCAACATCAGGTCCGCCGCGGCTCCCATTCGGTCTGTGCGACGAGGCATGGAACAAGTCACCCGTGGTGACCTCACCGCGTCCGTCGTCGTCTACGACGGGACCGAACTGGGGCTGCTACAGACCGGCTTCAATCGCATGGCCGAGGGTCTGCGTGAGCGCGAGAGAATTCGCGACCTTTTCGGGCGCCACGTCGGACACGAGGTTGCCGCAAACGCGGTGCGCCGAAACCCGGAACTCGGCGGCGAAGAGCGTGACGTTGCTGTTCTCTTCGTCGACGTCATCGGTTCGACCACCATTGCCGCCACCAACTCCCCTACTGCGGTGGTCGCGCTACTCAACCGATTCTTCGACGTCATCGTCGACGAAGTCGATGCTCACGGCGGATTCGTCAACAAGTTCGAGGGCGACGCAGCGCTGGCGATCTTCGGAGCGCCGACAACACTCGACGATCACGCCGGCAGTGCACTTGCCGCCGCTCGCAAGATTCAGCAGCGCCTGCGTGCCGAAGTTTCGGAAGTGAGCGCGGGAATCGGCGTCGCTGCGGGTATTGCCGTTGCCGGAAACGTCGGTGCGCGAGAAAGATTCGAGTACACCGTCATCGGTGATCCGGTCAACGAAGCAGCGCGACTGTCCGAGGTCGCAAAGACGGTTCCGGGTAACCTCGCCGCATCCGGACGGGCTGTGGCTGCCGCTGACAACGCCGAAGCTGCGCAGTGGTCGATCACCGAGAACATCACCCTTCGTGGACGCCTCGAACAGACCGAGCTCGCGATTCCTTGCGATGCCCTGGAGCCCGAGCCCGAGCCCACCCCGGCAGACTCGGTCCCCGTTCAGCCCTGACCCCCACCCCCAATCGAGCGAACGGCACGTTCGGTCGATCCAAGGCGACGAACGCCACGTTCGCTCGATGACTTTCCCGCTTCCCGACGGTCTATATCGGAACAGCGGAAATCCGACGACGCCGGGGAGAAGGGTACGACTATGAAACTGACGACCTTTACCATCGTCACTCTCGACGGAGTGATGCAAGGACTCGGTGGGCCGGACGAAGACCGCCGTGGTGGATTCGAGCGAGGCGGATGGTCCGCGCCATTGGTGGACACCGAAGCGATGAATTACCTCGTCCAGGTCTACCAGCGAGCTGACGCCTTCCTGTTCGGCCGGCGAACCTACGAGATCTTTGCCGGCTATTGGGGCGCGTTAGAGAATCCGGAGGTCAACCCCATTGCAAGCGCACTGAATTCGCGGCCCAAGTATCTTGCGTCGACGACGCTCACCGATCCGCAATGGAGGAACACGACAGCCCTTTCAGGTGACACCGCCGCCGCGATCGGCGAACTGAAAGCCAGACCCGGCGGTGAGCTTCAGGTGCACGGCAGTGGCAACTTGTGCCGCTGGCTTCTCGCGAACAATCTCGTCGACGAGATGATCCTGCTGATCGTGCCCGTGGTCGTTGGCCAGGGCACGCGACTCTTTCCCGACTCCGGCCGAGACATCGCACTCGAGCTGGCCGAATCGCGAGCCACTCCAAAGGGTGTGACGATTCAGCGGTATCTGCCTACCGGCCGGCCGCAGTATGCAACAGCCACCGCCGATGGAATCGAGTAATCCGTCGAAAGCATCCCGAGGCGTCGTCATTCGGACCCCTGCCCTGATCGTGCGAACGGTACGTTCGGTCGATCTGAGGCGACGACAGTGTCGTTCGCTCGATCCCGGGCGGGTGGTGTGGGGTGTTTTGGGTACGAGAAAGCCCCCCAACCACGAATGGTTGGGGGGCTTACTCAAATTGTGTTCGGCGGTGTCCTACTCTCCCACACCCTGTCGAGTGCAGTACCATCGGCGC
>NZ_JASHKN010000039.1 GCF_030056735.1 Rhodococcus sp. IEGM 1409 | reverse complement strand
GGGGGGTGCGCGGCGCGCCGAACAGCCGCGCGGATCGCATGGCCGCGGGACGGAGGGTCGAGGGGGGCCCCGGGGGGGCACCGGCGGGCCGCGGCAGTCCGCGGGGGGGTGGCGGCTCGAGGGGGACGGCCCCGGGCGGAGCGGGGCGGGGGGGTGCGCGGGCGGGGCGGTGTGCGGTCGGGGGGGTATCGGGGAGGCGGGGGCGGCCGCGGGCCGCGGCGCTGGTCAGCGCGCGCG
>NZ_JASHKN010000038.1 GCF_030056735.1 Rhodococcus sp. IEGM 1409 | reverse complement strand
CCAACCCCCCCCCGAGCCCGCCGCCGACCCCCCCCCCGAGGCCCGGCTCCCCGCCTCCCGACTCGTCGCACCCCGGGCCCCCCACCCCGCCTCCCCCCACCACGCCCGCCCGCCCTCCGTCCCCCCGCCCCTGCGGCTCCCCGGGCTCCCCCACCCCACCGCCCCCACGCCCACCCCGGCCCCCTCCCACCGCGACGCGGTCCCCCCGCTCGCCGAACCCAGCGCCCCCCATCTGCCCG
>NZ_JASHKN010000037.1 GCF_030056735.1 Rhodococcus sp. IEGM 1409 | reverse complement strand
ACCGGGTATCGGTAGGCGCAGTTAAGCGCGGCTACGGAGACCCGCTGTGACTGGGGGCTGGAGGTGGGGGCGGGGGTCGGGGTGCCGGACCGGGGCATCACGCCCGACGGGGCGGGGGGGCGGCGGGTCGGTGGGGATGGTGTCGGTTGGGCGTGGGTCCCTCTTCGGGTGAGTGCTCCGTCGGGGGGCGAGCGGGTGGGTGGGTGTGCGGCGGGGGGGGCGGGCTCCAGCTCGGGCGCGGGGGCAGG
>NZ_JASHKN010000036.1 GCF_030056735.1 Rhodococcus sp. IEGM 1409 | reverse complement strand
CGCGCTCGGAGCGCATCGCGGCGCCGTGGGGGCGGGTGCCGGCGGGGCAGGGGCGTGGGGGGGGGTCGGCGCCCGGTCGGGCGTGGGGTGGGGGGTGGTTGGTGGGGTGGGGGAGCGGGGGGGCGGCGGGCGCGGGCCGGGTTGGGGGGGGCGGGCCTGGGTGCGGGGGCGGGGGAGTGCAGGGGGTGGCGGGGATGGGGGGGTGCGGTGGGCCGCCGCGGCGGGGGGCTGGCCGCGATGGGGGGTCAGG
>NZ_JASHKN010000035.1 GCF_030056735.1 Rhodococcus sp. IEGM 1409 | reverse complement strand
GCCTTCGGGTTGGACTGCGGCGCCCAGGGCGTGCGTTCGGGGGGGCGGCCGGCGGGCAGGGGGGGGGGTGCGGGGGTGCGGGCGGGCGGGGGGGGGGCCGGGGACGAACACCCACCCGGGCGGGCGCGCGGCCGCGCCCCCGACCCACCAAACCCACCGCCCCACCGCGCCGCCCGAAGGAGCCCCCCCCCCTGCGCAACCACACACGCCTGCAGCCCACACCCGCACTCACGGGCCGTGCAGTGCTAGTC
>NZ_JASHKN010000034.1 GCF_030056735.1 Rhodococcus sp. IEGM 1409 | reverse complement strand
GGCCCCCCCCCCGGGTGTGTGTGGCCCAAGTTTGTCCCTAACGCCCGGCGGCGCGGGTGCGCGTGCGTACGCCCCCCCAGCGCCACCGCGCCCCCAGCCCATCCCGCCCCCCCACACCCGCATCCCGCTCGCCCCGCCCACCCCGTCCCCGCCTCCCCCCGCTCACCATACGCGCCCCCCCCCCCGGCCCACCCCCCCCCCCCCGAGACCCCCAGCGCCCGTGAGGACACCGCCGCGCCGCCGTACCCCGAGT
>NZ_JASHKN010000033.1 GCF_030056735.1 Rhodococcus sp. IEGM 1409 | reverse complement strand
CCACGGCCCGCACGTCCGCGACGCAGGTCACTCAAACAGCCACAGAAGTGTCCCGCCCCATCGCGGCCCACCCAGGCCACCCCACGGCCCACCCCCCGCCCCACCGCGTCGCGCGGCCCCACTCGCCGCCGCCCGCCTCCGGGACGGGGGCCGCCCCCTCGCCCGGACCGCCGCCGCGCACCCGGCGCCCGACCGGCCCGTCCCGGGTCTCGGTCAGCCGAACCCGCGGGCTGTGCTCGGTGGGTGCTCCGGGGAC
>NZ_JASHKN010000032.1 GCF_030056735.1 Rhodococcus sp. IEGM 1409 | reverse complement strand
CGCCGGCGTCGCCGTCTCGTGCGATGACGTCGACGATGACGAGCCTCAGGCACCCAAGGCCGAGTCGACGCCGGTTGTCGATCGGCCGGTCACCACTCCGTAGCCGACTTCCCCACCTTCGCCTGGTCAGACTTCGACGTCCTCGCCAGGACAGAGCTCGAAGTCCGCGCCAGGACAGTGGGTGAGCCGGGCCCCGCCCACCTCCTCGTCGCCGACGCCGGTCACGCAGGCACCAGCACTGCGGTCAGGTCAGCCC
>NZ_JASHKN010000031.1 GCF_030056735.1 Rhodococcus sp. IEGM 1409 | reverse complement strand
TTCGGATGGTCCCGAAGCGGTACTCACTGGTGACCGCGAGGGCCGCCATGATCATGAGAACCATGATTCCGAAGCCTGAGATACCGGCCGTGGCGACGGCAGTGTCGAGGTCAGGAGCCCCCTGGACGTCCGAAGACGTCAGAGCCGACTTGGCCACCGTGCCCATGATGGCCGCGAAGCCGAGAGCAAGCACGACGATGATGACCGAGCACCACAGCGGCGACTTGGTCGTGGTGATCTTGATACGTTCAGCACTGAGAACA
>NZ_JASHKN010000030.1 GCF_030056735.1 Rhodococcus sp. IEGM 1409 | reverse complement strand
CTGCTGCGCCAACGACAACGGCACCCGCTCCGGACGCACCCGAGCAGTCAACGCCGCACGAGCACCGGTTCCCACTTCAGACTCGACACGAATCGCCAACGCCTTGACACTGGAAGCTTCAAAAATCACGCGTACCGGAACCTGCGCATCGAGCGCCTGCCCCAACCGCGCCGCAACCCGAGTCGCAATCAACGAGTTGCCGCCGAGCTCGAAGAAATCATCGTCGAGACCCACACGATCGACACCCAACACCTCGGCAAACACCGACGCAACGATCT
>NZ_JASHKN010000002.1:794769-826047 GCF_030056735.1 Rhodococcus sp. IEGM 1409 | reverse complement strand
CGCCTTCTGACGTCCGACGATGATCGTCTTCTCCGGCTGCCCCACCTCGTGCCAGAACCGGCGAGCCAGCTTCGCCGCGGTGTCCACCGAATCCGAACCACCCGAGGTGAAGAAGATCTTGCTCCCTGCAACCGGCGCGATTCCCGCCAGACGCTCCGCCAACACCTGAGTGGTCTCGGGAACAAAATCACCGAAGTTGGAGAAATGAGCGATCTTCGACAACTGAGCCGCCACCGCATCCGCGATCTCGGTACGCCCGTGCCCGACATTGGTGAACCACAGGCCCGCCGTCGCATCCAAATACCGAGTGCCCTCGGAATCCCAGATGTACGCGCCCTCACCGCGAGAGACGACAAATGCGCCGTTCTTCTCCACAGCGCCCATGTCCGCGAACCCGTGCCACAATGCCGAAGCCATCATTGTCCCCTTCGAATACAAACGATGCTGGTGTGCAAACGATGTGCTGCGACTATATCGACACCGGAAATCCGCGCACGACGGCGCTCGCTCGGCACCGACGTTTCCGGGCGCACACGTAATCTGTCGACCATGACTTTTGCCGACAATCTTGCAGCACTGCCCGCCATCGATCATCTGGCCGCCATCGAGGTACTGGGCGCCGACGGAAACGTCATCGACACCGTGGAGAACAAGCCCGGAAAGTCCGGCTCGGTCAAGGTGTACAACCATCTTGCACAGGTCTACGGCGCACTGACACCAGAAGCCGCGACAGCAGGACTGACGATCTTCGCCGAACACACCGAGGACGCGCGAGCGAACCCCGGCAAGCACCCGAACATCGACCGACTCGATCAGGTGTTCTCCACCGGAAACGGGCTAGGACTGCGGGGCGTTCCGGCCGCGTAGCCCGGCGCCCAACCGTCCGACGGCATTGACTGCCAACGCCATCAGGGCCATCGCAATGGCCAGCACGACAAACCCGATGAACAGGGCCAGATAGCCCTGGTGGCGCGGATCCATGAACGGGTAGGGATACCAGTCGACGATCGAGCCTCGGATCAACGTGTACACGCCGTACACGACGGGGAACAGCAACCACTGCAGTGAACGGGCTTCGGAGATCCTGTGCCGCGAGGCGAAGAACACCCAGTCGAGCAGCATGACCAGCGGAAGAATCCGATGCAGTGCCGAGTTGATCCAGGCATCGTTCAAATTGACGTCGATATCCGCCAGGAGGACGGCGTAGATGATCCCGGTGATCACCATGTACAGCGTCACCGCCCCTCGGATCGACTGCCACGCCTGCGATTGTGGATCTCGAATTGCACCGACCAGCAACACGATCACCGCGAGAATGTTGCTCTCGATGGTGAAGTAGCTCAGATAGTTCGACAGAGACAGCTCAGCCGCGTCGCGGATCGGGATCCACAGCAACGCGGCGAGTCCGAACACCGCGAACGACAGTCTCAGGACTCGCACGGCGATCGGCGTCGACAAGACAGGCACCGATGACTCATTTGCGATATTTGTCGTCACTGGTCGATATTTGCACATCAGTACGATCTGCGAGCGGTAGTTGTCAATGCGTTCGATAGGCTGTCATCAGCATGTCTACAACACCACCGGCCCCGCTCTCCCCCAAGCGGAGTGACCTGAAGAGCGCGCTGGCGCAGGTCTCACTCCGCGACGAGAGTCGACTCCGTCGCAAACTCGACCGTGCCCGCACACCAGACGCTCTGGTGGCGCTGGCCGAAGAAATAGACGCCGCACGCACTCGATTGACGACCCGCGCCGCGAACGTCCCCGCGATCTCGTACCCCGAAGCACTGCCCGTCAGTCAGCGCAAAGACGATATCGCCACCGCGATCTCGGAGAATCAAGTTGTCATCGTCGCCGGCGAGACGGGCTCCGGTAAGACAACTCAGATCCCCAAGATCTGTCTCGAACTCGGACGCGGCGTCCGCGGCCTGATCGGACACACACAGCCTCGCCGGTTGGCAGCACGCACCGTTGCAGAACGTATCGCCGAAGAACTCGACACCGAACTGGGCGACGCCGTCGGGTACACGGTGCGATTCACCGACCAGGTGTCGGACCGCACCTACGTCAAACTCATGACCGACGGCATTCTCCTCGCCGAGATTCAGCGCGACCGCATGCTCCGACGCTACGACACGCTGATCATCGACGAAGCGCACGAACGCAGCCTCAACATCGACTTCATCCTCGGTTACCTGGCGCAGTTGCTCCCCCGCCGACCCGATCTCAAAGTCATCATCACGTCGGCGACCATCGATCCCGAACGCTTCGCCAAACACTTCGCCGTCGACGGTAAGCCTGCGCCGATCGTCGAGGTCTCCGGGCGAACCTTCCCCGTCGAGATGCGTTACCGGCCACTGACCGTCGAGTCCGGAGACATAACCTTCGACCGCGATCCCGTCGACGCGGTCTGTGAGGCTGTCGACGAACTGAGCTCGGAGGGCGAAGGCGACATCTTGGTCTTCCTCTCCGGCGAACGCGAAATTCGTGACACCGCAGACGCTTTGCGTGACCGGCGTCTTCGCAACACCGAAATCGTCCCGCTGTACGCGCGACTGTCTGCCGCCGAGCAACACAAGGTGTTCTCGCCGCACACCGGCCGGCGCGTCGTCCTTGCCACCAACGTGGCAGAGACCTCGTTGACCGTGCCCGGCATTCGCTACGTCGTCGATCCGGGAACCGCGCGCATTTCGCGATACTCGGTGCGCACCAAGGTTCAACGACTGCCGATCGAGCCCATTTCGCAGGCGTCAGCTCGTCAGCGTTCCGGACGCTGCGGCCGCGTCGCCGAAGGAATCTGCATCCGCCTGTACTCCGAGGAGGACTTCGAGTCACGGCCGGCGTTCACCGAGCCGGAGATCCTGCGGACCAATCTCGCATCCGTCATCTTGCAGATGACGGCCCTCGGTCTGGGCGACATCGCTGCCTTCCCCTTCGTCGAGCCGCCGGACCAGCGCGCCGTCAAGGACGGAATCGGACTCCTCGAAGAACTCGGTGCCATCGCGCGAGGTTCCGAGGCCAGCCACCCCGAACTGACGCCGGTCGGCCGCGAATTGGCCCAGATCCCGGTAGATCCGCGGATGGCACGAATGCTGGTGGAAGCCAAGAACAACGGGTGCCTGCACGAAACCCTTGTCATCGTCGCGGCGTTGTCCATCCAGGACGTTCGCGAGCGGCCCGCCGAGTTCCAGCAAGCCGCCGACGAAAAGCACGCCCGGTTCAACGTCGAGAACTCCGACTTCCTGGCCTATCTGAAACTGTGGGACTACCTACGCGAACAACGTAACGATCTGTCCTCCAACCAGTTTCGCAAGATGTGCCGGAACGAGTTCCTGCACTGGCTCCGCATCCGCGAATGGCAGGATCTGCACGGGCAGCTCCGGCAGATCACCCGCGGTCTCGGCTGGACCGTGGGCGACACACCCGCAAGCGAGAACGCAATCCATCAGTCACTGCTCGCCGGATTGCTCTCGCACATCGGGTTACGCGAAGGCGAGAAGCGGGATTATCTCGGCGCCAGGGGCAGCCACTTCGCGATCTTCCCCGGATCCGGATTGTTCAAGAAACCACCACGCTGGGTCATGGCCGCCGAACTCGTGGAAACGTCGAGGCTGTGGGCACGCATGTCCGCGCGCATCGAACCAGAGTGGGCCGAAAAGCTCGCCCCGCACCTGGTGAAACGCACCTATTCCGAACCGCACTGGTCCTCCAAGCGCGGCTCGGCGATGGCATACGAGCGAGTCACTCTCTACGGTGTTCCGCTGGTGACCGGCCGCGCAGTGACGTACTCGCGAATCGATCCCGAGGCCTCACGCGATCTCTTCATCCGCCATGCGCTCGTGCAGGGCGAATGGCAGACGAACCACAAGTTCTTCCACGAGAACCGCGCACTCCTCGACAACGTCGAGGAGCTCGAGAACCGTGCGCGCCGCCGCGACATCCTCGTCGACGACGAGACTCTCTACGAGTTCTACGACGAACGCATCGGCCAGGAAGCCGTATCCGCCAAGCATTTCGACCAGTGGTGGAAGTCTGAGCGGCGCAAGAATCCGAGTCTGCTGACCTTCACGCCGGAAACTGTGGTCAACTCCGACGCGGCTGCCGTCCTGGGCGGCGAGTACCCGGACGCTTGGCGCCAGGGCGACATGCAGTTCCCGCTGACTTACCAATTCGAGCCGGGCAAAGACGACGACGGCGTCAGCGCACACATCCCGGTCGGCCTGCTCGCGCAGCTTCAGCCGGTCGGCTTCGACTGGTTGGTCCCCGGTATGCGCGTCGATCTGGTTACTTCTCTGATCAAGACGTTGCCCAAGAACATTCGACGTGCCGTCGTTCCAGCACCCGACTATGCCGCCGCAGCGTTGGCAGCAGTGAAACCTCGATCCGAGCCGTTGATGACCGCAATGGCCCGCGAACTCTCGCATTTGGGCGGGATCCAGATCGACGCCAAGGACTTTAATCCGGCTACGCTGCCCGATCACCTCCGGATGACGTTTGTCGTAGAGGACGAATCAGGCAAGGTCCTCGCGAAGGGCAAGGATCTGGCGCAGCTACGACGCACGCTCGCCCCGCGCGTGCAGAAGGAAGTGGCCAAGGCGGCCACCGGAACCGAACGGGCAGCCGCTGCCGTCTGGACGTCCGAGACACTCGGCGCATTGGAGCCGACCATCACTCGTTCCATCGGTGGACAGCAGGTGACGGGCTACCCAGCGCTGGTGCCGGAAAACGGCGGAGTTGCCGTTCGTGTCCTGAGTACGCCGGCTGCGCAGGCGCAGGCGATGAGGGAAGGAACGCGAGCGCTCCTTCTGGCGGCCGTTCCCACCCAACTCAAGGCAGTGACCGCCGGATTGTCGAACACTCAGCGTCTGGCACTCGGCCAGAATCCAGACGGCGGTTTGGAGGCCCTCGTCGAAGATTGCCGAGTGGCAGCTGCCAACGAAGTGATTGCAGCCCAGGGTGGACCGGTACGCACACCTGAGGCGTTCGAAGCCCTGGTGAAGATCGCACGCTCCGAACTGTCCGGACGCGTTTCCGCGATCCTGCGCATGATTGTCCCGATCCTCGAACAAGCACACCAACTGAGCGTCGTCCTCGACCGCTCCCGCGGCGAGGCAGCCGACGACGTCCGAGAACAGTTGACCTCACTGCTGTTTCCGGGATTCGTCGCCGAATTGGGCTCAGCACGCCTACGCGATTTGCCGCGGTATCTTGCCGCTGCAAAATTCCGTCTCGAAGCTCTGCCTGCAAGCGCACAACGAGATCAGCAGGCAATGGATGTCCTCGACCGGGTGTACGCAGCGTACGACCGGTTGTTGAGTTCACTTCCCGAAGAGCGTCGCACTGCTCGAGATGTCGACGCGATCAGCTGGATGATCGAAGAACTGCGCGTGAGCCTGTTTGCGCAGTCCCTCGGTACACCCACACCGATTTCCGAAAAGCGAGTCCTGAAAGCTATCGAAGCGATCAAGCGTTGATGCTCAACGCGTTCGGTGAGAATTGCGCGATCAGTAGATTGTCTGAATGTTGACGTTGGTGAGGAAACCACCAAAGGTGGCAACAGTATTGGCGAACCCGAGGGTTACCAGGCTGTTCACGACTCCGAGTACTGCAACTAAGTTCATAACGCCTCCGTAAAGATCCGAGATGCGGACGAACGTACCCGGTAAACACTAAGCGAATAACATGCCCGATTTGTGGGATTGTTCGCTTTGTGTTCTCAGCGTTACCTAAGGCGAAGACCTCAGTCGACGGAAACGGTCTCAGCGCCGGGAGCCTTGTCGGCGGCACGGGTCTCGGCATGCTCGCGCATATCCGTGATCTCACGCTCGAAATCCGCGGCAGAGCTGAAGGATTTGTACACCGATGCGAATCGTAGGTACGCAACCTCGTCGAGATTTCGAAGCGGATCGAGAATCGCGAGGCCAACCTCGTTGCTCGGAATTTCGGCAGAACCTGAAGCGCGCACGGCGTCTTCCACCTGCTGCGCCAGCAAATTCAGCGAATCGTTGTCTACTTGGCGACCCTGGCATGCGCGCCGCACACCTTTGACAACCTTTTCTCGACTGAACGGCTCCGTCACGCCGCTACGCTTCACGACCGAAAGAACTGCCGTCTCGACCGTGGTGAATCGACGTCCACACTCGGGGCACGAACGGCGCCGCCTGATCGCCTGGCCCTCGTCGGCCTCGCGTGAATCGACTACTCGGGAATCAGGGTGCCGGCAGAACGGGCAATGCATCGGGGTTCCTTCGTTGTCGCCGAAATGGCCGCAACTCAGATTCGCTACCGACTGCAAATCCTCCGACGATTTACAGAGCAGATCCACGTACTCAACGCGACCACCCGAGGTGGTGGGACTGTCAACTGGACAGCTTACTCGCTGTGAACGGACTGCTCTCACGCTCGGTACGCCCCCACCTGCTACGGGGTACGGTCAGCGACCCGAGGCCGGCACGATCAGCGTCTGCCCCACGGCCAGTCCGGAACTCGACATCGCGTTGAGATCCATGATCTGCTCGATTACGGAGCCGACAGCCTGGCCGGGCGCAACCTTGGAAGCGATATCACTGAGGGATTCACCCGCAGCGACGCGAACCACATCGGTCGCTCCGTTTGTCGCAGCGACATCACCACTGGACAAAGCGCCGATCCCGACCAGCGCCAAAACGGCCATCGCGGTGAACACAGCGCCAAGGAACATCGTCTTCCAGCTGACGTCGTCGGCCTGCACTTCGTGTTCGACCCGTGAGACACCGACCCTGTTTCGGTACGCGAAACTACCTCCGCAAGGGCGTGACGAATCGTGCTCGCTGTCCCACCGGCGAGAAGATTCACGCAGCGAACGCGAACCTGATGCCCCGCCTGCGATGGGCAAACGACGAACAACGGCCGCCTGCGGTTCGTCTTCGACATACCTGGGCGCGCCCCGCATTTCGGTCGTGCCACGCCGTTCGAAAGACACGTCATCAGCGTCGGGTCCGTAGAACGACGGGTGATACTTCAATGCCGACGTGCCGTCGAACCCGATTGAATCGTCGAAAACCCTGTTGCCTCTGACTGCTGCGTTACCCATCGTGACCTCCGCTGGTCGACACCGATCGATGTGTTCGATCATGCGTTCGATGGAACGCATGTTCGAATTTCTACCATGCTTGGCCGACAATGTCTCTACTTCGAACGACACGAATCGAACAGATGTTTGAAAACGCGAGCAAATCCGGCTAGATTCGTGTCAGACCACACAGCGGGAATTGCGAAAGCCTCCGTGTTTGTCGACAGCTCGAATGTTGACAGGGGGCACCGACAAGTTTCCGCGCGATTTGCACCACACGATTTACGCCAGACACTTTTTCAGACATGCACTTTCTTCAGACACGCACTTTCTTCAGACACGCACTTTCTCTAGACACGGAGGCAACAGGCCATGAAGGACGATCGCTCCAGCAGTGCCGCGGAGGCAGGAGCTTCTGCAGTTCCGTCTCCGTCGAGCGAGACCCTCACCGAGCGTCAGCGGCGCGTTCTCGAAGTGATCCGCGATTCCGTGACCGAGCGCGGTTACCCGCCCAGCATTCGCGAGATCGGTGATGCGGTGGGGCTCACCTCCACCTCGTCGGTCGCACATCAACTGCGGACGTTGGAGCGCAAGGGCTTCCTTCGGCGCGATCCCAATCGGCCTCGCGCCGTCGACGTTCGGGGTCTCGACGAGGTTGCTGCCGACACCGCCATTGCGTCGGTGTCGAAGCATTCCGGCGAGTACAACAGCGCCGACCCGCTACCCGAGCCGGCGTTCGTCCCCATCCTGGGCCGCATCGCTGCCGGCGGACCGATCCTCGCCGAGGAAGCGGTGGAGGACGTGTTCCCGCTCCCCCGCGAGCTCGTCGGCCAGGGTTCGCTTTTCATGCTCAAGGTTGTCGGCGAGTCGATGATCGATGCAGCGATCTGCGATGGCGACTGGGTTGTCGTCCGCCAGCAGAACGTCGCGGAGAACGGTGACATCGTGGCAGCCATGATCGACGGCGAAGCCACCGTGAAGACGTTCAAGCGTACGAAGAAGGAGGTGTGGCTGATGCCGCACAACGAACTCTTCGAACCGATTCCCGGCAACAACGCCGTCATCCTGGGCAAGGTTGTCACCGTCATGCGGAAGATCTGAGTTCGCTCGCACCACACGAGCACAAGACTGTGGGCCCCGGCATCAGCCGGGGCCCACAGTCTTGTCGACGATCAGCGCTTCATAGAGATCAGCGGTGCATCACCCGAATCAGAGATTCAGCGAACGCCCGATGATCTCCTTCATGATCTCGGTCGTGCCACCGTAAATGGTCTGCACACGAGAGTCCATGTACGCCTTGGCAACCGGGTATTCCTTCATGTAGCCGTAGCCTCCGTGCAGCTGGAGGCAGCGGTCGATCAGCTTGACCTGAGCTTCGGTGGTCCACCACTTCGCCATCGCAGCTTCCTGCACGGTCAGCTTCTCGGCGTTGAGCTGCTCGATGAACTTGTCCACCAGGATGCGCACTGCGGTGGTCTCCGTTGCCAATTCGGCCAGGACGAATCGGGTGTTCTGGAAGCTGCCGATCGACTTGCCGAATGCCTTGCGGTCGCGGCAGTACTGGATCGTGCTCTCGAGAACCGACTCCATTGCGGCAGCGGCAACGACGGCGATCGAGAGTCGTTCCTGGGGAAGGTTCTTCATCAAGTAGAAGAAGCCCATTCCCTCTTCGCCGAGCAGGTTGGCGGCGGGAACGCGTACGTCGGTGAAGCTGAGTTCGGCAGTGTCCTGAGCCTTCATGCCGATCTTGTCGAGGTTGCGACCACGCTCGAAGCCCGGCATGTCACGCTCGACGACGAGCAGGCTGAAGCCCTGCGCTCCCTTGTCCGGGTCGGTACAAGCGACGACGATGATGATGTCGGCGTTGATGCCGTTGGTGATGAAAGTCTTCGAGCCGTTGAGAACCCAGTGGTCCCCGTCGCGAACCGCTTTGGTCTTGATGCCCTGCAGGTCGCTACCGGTACCCGGTTCGGTCATCGCGATCGCGGAAATCAGCTCGCCCGATGCGAATCCGGGCAGCCAACGCTGCTTCTGCTCTTCATTGCTCAGCTCGAGAAGGTAGGGCGCCACCACGTCGTTGTGGAGTGTGAAGCCGATACCACTGAAGCCGCCCTTGGTGGTTTCCTCGGTGATGATCGCGTTGTAGCGGAAGTCCTTGACCCCGCCGCCGCCGAATTCCTCGGGTACCGCGGTTCCCAGGAAGCCCTGCTTTCCGGCCTCGACCCAGACGTCACGATCGACGATGTTCTGTTCTTCCCACTTCTCGTGGTTCGGTGCCACGTGCTGTGCCAAGAACTTCTGGTACGACTCCCGGAAGAGTTCATGTTCCGGTTCGAACAGGGTGCGCTCCACGCCGACTCCTTGCAATTCGATAAACGGCACTTCAGTGTTGTACCCGCTGGGATGTACCCGCTCGGGATGTTTTCGCTGAGACTGGGCACGCCGAAGTTCGCGGGCCCACGTCACTGCCTCCGACGGTAGAACCTGTTGCGATACCCGTCGATGACCCGAACGATCACGATTCGTGACTGTAGCGGTTATCTGTTACTCGAAGTACGGAATTTGGCGAGATACCGCATGATCGGGTAGGCGACAAGGATGCCGATCGACCCCCAGGCGATGCCGCCCAGCTCGACCGAACCAATGGTCAACGTCAAGTTCCCGATACCGGCGACCAGCGCAGCCGCGGCGACCGTCAGGTTGACCGGATCGGTGAAGTCGACCTTCGCTTCCATCCAGATGCGCACACCGAGAATGCCGATGAGGCCGTAGAGAACCATCGTCGCGCCGCCGATGACCCCGTTCGGAACCGTGAAGACCAGCGCACCGAATTTGGGCGAAAATGCCAGGATCACAGCGGTGGCGGCGGCTACCCAGTACGCAGCGGTCGAGTACACGCGCGTCGCTGCCATGACGCCGATGTTCTCGGCATACGTGGTGGTTCCGGAACCACCACCGGCGCCTGCCAAGGTAGTGGCGAGGCCGTCGGCAAACAGTGCATTGCCGGCCAGGTCGTCGAGCGACTTACCCGTCATGGCGGACACCGCCTTGACGTGCCCGACGTTTTCGGCGACCAGAACGATCACCACGGGCAGCGCGAGCACGATCACCGACCAGTCGAACGACGGTCCGTGCAGACTAGGCAGCCCGAACCAGTCCGCTTCACGCAGAGCCGACACTCGTTCGCTGTCCAGACCGCCGACGACCGCGGCGAAGACCCAGCCGATCACTACGCCGACCAGAATGCCCAACCGGCCGAGCAGACCGGGCCCCACGACCGTGACGAGCAGGATCGCAAAGAGCGTCACCGTCGCGATCAACGGCTGCGACTCGAAGGAGCCGGCCGCAGTCGGAGCGAGGTTGAGACCGATCAGCGCGACAACCGCACCCGTCACCACCGGCGGCATGACCGCGTCGATGACCCGACCGCCGATCAGACGTACGGCGACGCCGATCAACATCAACACGATGCCGACAGCCATGACGGCGCCGAGCTGTGCGGCCGGGCCCGATCCTGCCGACGCTGTCAGAGGGGCGATGAACGCGAAGGACGAACCGAGGTAGCTGGGGATCCGGCCCCGGGTGATGAGCAGGAACAGCGCGGTGCCGATACCCGAGAACAACAGCGTCGTGGTGACGGGGAAGCCGGTGATGGTCGGAACGAGTAGTGTCGCTCCGAACATCGCGATGACGTGCTGCATCCCGATCCCGATGGTGCGCGGCCAACTCAGTCGTTCATCCGGCGCCACGACGGCGCCGTCGGCGATCCGCTTGCCGTCTCCGTGGACACTCCAGCCGATTCCGCCGGCCCCGGTCATTGTTTCTCGTTCGATCACAGGTCGAAATACTAGAGGTCAGGCACTCGCTCGCCGACCGAGACCGACGAAACCGCTTCAGCTGACAGCGTCAGCCGCCGCTTTGCGCGCTGCCACCGGATCCCCGGTTGCCAGCACCGCCGCCGCAGCCGCCTCGCATTGTGCCATGGTGACGGACCCGACCTTCGCTCCCACTCCGGCAACCGACGCCGCGGCACACGACAGTGAGGAAACGCCGAGACCGGCAAGCACGCATGCCAACAGTGGATCGGCGGCCGCCTCACCGCAGACCCCGACGCGCTTGCCTGCCGCCTGACCGGCCTGGGCCGTGCGCGCCACCAGGGCGAGCACGGCGGGCTGCCACGGGTCGGTCAGGTCGGCGAGTTCAGAGGACATCCGATCAGCGGCCATCGTGTACTGAGCAAGGTCGTTCGTACCGATGGAGAGGAACTCGACGTGTTCGAGGATCTGGTCGGCCAGCAGCGCTGCCGCCGGGATCTCCACCATCACACCGGGAACAAGATCGCGTGCCCGCACCGCGTCGGCGAAGCGTTTTGCTTCGGCCGGGGTGGCGATCATCGGTGCCATGACCCACGGCGACGAGTTCGTCGACGCCGCGGCTGCGGCGATCGCGTCGAGCTGGCGGTCGAGAATCCCCATGTCCTGCCAGGCGATTCGGACCCCACGAACGCCGAGTGCCGGATTCGCTTCCTCTTGATGATTGGCGAATTTGAGCGGCTTGTCCGAACCCGCGTCCAACGTGCGAATAATGACCTTCTTGCCCGCGAAGGCCTCGAGGACCTCGGCGTAGATCGCCGCCTGCTCGTCAACGGTCGGTTCAGTCTCACGGCCGAGGAAGCAGAGTTCGGTCCGGAAGAGCCCGATGCCTCCCGCTGCGGTCAACGCCGCGGCCCGAGCACCTGCGCCGTCTTGGACATTGGCGAGGACGTCTACCGGCCTGCCGTCCAACGTCCGGCCGGGTCCGGTCCACGTGCTGACGCGTTCGCGATCGATTCGGGATTGCTCGACCAATTCGCGCGCGTGCCCGGGATCCGGCTCCGCGATCACGCCGCCGGTGGTTCCGTCGATCAGGATCGGTGTTCCTGCCGAGATGGCTTCCAATTCCTTCGCGGCCACGATGCACGGGATGCCCAACTGCCTCGCGATGATTGCCGTGTGGCTGGTCGGGCCGCCGTAGATGGTCACGAGCCCGATGATCCTGGTTGCATCGAGGCCCGCGGTATCGGCGGGAGCAAGATCGTCCGCGCACAGCACCGACGGCGTCTCGGGCATCGGAACTCCGGGTTCGGGCAATCCGGAGAGTTCTGCGATCACGCGGTCGCGGATGTCCTCGAGGTCGGTGACGCGCTCGGCCATCAAACCGCCGACCTTGGTGAACAACACCACGAACTGCTCCGTCGCCGCGATCGCCGCCTGCACCGGGGGCACTCCGCCCGCGATCGACTTCTTGGCCGCTCCGATCCAGCCACGATCGGCCGCCATCGCCGCGTTGGCCTGCAAAACCTCTGCGGCTGCGCCCGTGGCCTCAGCCGCCCGTCCGAGAAGGCGGTTCTCGACGGTCTTCGCCGCTGCGACGAAGGCGTCTGCGGCGGCCTCTCGATCGGCCTCGTCGAGGGCCGGCGCATCGGTGACGAGTTCTGGTCGGCTGGACGGCCAGATAGCCGGGCCGTAGGCAATTCCGGGCACGACGGGAGTGCCGTGCACGGTGATGCGATTGAGCTGTTCGGTCATCTGTCCTCCTTGAGCGATGGGCCCGGTGTCGCACCGGAGCACCTCGAGCGCGTAAAGCCCGCACCTTCGTTGTGACGAAGATTACTCCCAACTCTTGACATGTCAACACACTCGGGCGTAAAACAACATAAAGCAACATTCGTTGTGATCCACACCGCACGTCGGATCACATTTCGGAATCGGAGTGAACGTGTACGCGGAAGAACGCCAACAAGCGATCGGCACCATGGTGTCGCAGCGCGGACGCATGTCCGTGGCGGCTCTGTCGGAGACCTTCGGTGTGACCACCGAGACCGTGCGTCGCGATCTGGCCTTCCTCGAACGGATCGGACAGATCAGGCGTGTACACGGCGGCGCCGTTCCGACCGGATCCCTCCACGTGACCGAACCGGGCATGGCGGAACGCGATCAGACCCGCGCGCAACAGAAGGACCGGATCGCCCGCTGCGCAGTCACCTATCTCCCTCCTACCGGCGGCAGCGTGATCTTCGACGCGGGCACGACCACGGGCCGCATGATCCCCGAACTACCGACCGAGAACGACTTCACAGCCGTCACCAATTCCGTCCCGATCGGCGCACGACTGGCATCGATGAACTCGGTTTCCCTGATCCTGCTCGGCGGACGAGTACGCGGGGTGACGCAAGCCGCGGTCGGCGAGGACGCCCTACGCCTGCTGAGCACGTTGCGGGTCGACGTCGCCTTCATCGGAACCAACGCGATCAGCGTCGGGCACGGACTATCCACACCGGACAGCGAAGAGGCCGCGGTCAAACGAGCGATGGTCAAAGCCGCCAATCATGTTGTCGTGGTAGCCGATTCCACCAAAGTCGGCCGCGAGCACCTGATCAGCTTCGCCCCACTCGACAGCATCGACGTCCTCATCACCGACGAAGACATCAGTCCCACAGACACATCCGAGTTCCACGACCACGGAATCGAGGTGGTGATCGCATGATCGTCACACTGACAGCCAACCCGAGTATCGATCGGACCGTGCAACTCGAGCAACGGCTCGAACGAGGCTCGGTCCTACGCGCCCACTCCACTCGCAGCGACCCAGGCGGCAAGGGAGTCAACGTCGCGCGTGTTCTCGCCGCAGCCGACCTCGACGTCCTCGCGGTCCTACCAGGGAACGGCGGTGACCCCTTACTCTCGGCGCTCGCCGCCGGTGGGATTCCCCATATCGGCGTCGCAACAACGGGTCTGGCTCGCACCAACATCACCATCGCGGAACCAGACGGGACCACGACGAAGATCAACGAGCCCGGCCCGACACTGTCCGGTTCGACGCTCGACGCCTTGGCACAGGAGTTGATCGCTCGCGCCGATACCGCGCTGTGGTTCGCGCTGTCCGGATCACTGCCCCCCGGCGTTCCGCTCGGTTGGTACGGCGAACTTGTCGCGGCGCTGCGCGATCACCCGTGCAAGGTAGCGGTCGACACCTCGGACGCCCCGCTGACGGCACTCGCCGACGGGTTCCCCGGCTCGGCACCTGACCTGCTCAAACCCAACGGCGAGGAACTCGCGCAACTGACCGGCGTCGACGGCCACGTCCTCGAACGTGCTGCAGAGAACGGTGATCCCGGGCCTGCAATCACGGCGGCACAGCGATTGGTCGATCGCGGCGTCGGCAGTGTGCTCGCCACGCTCGGCGCAGCCGGTGCGGTCCTCGTCACGGCCGACGGCGCGTGGATCGCCACCGCTCCCCCGATTGTCGCAGTCAGTACCGTCGGCGCAGGCGATTCGTCGCTGGCCGGCTACATCCTCGCCGAAGCGGGAGGCGACTCGGAATCCGAGCGGCTACGTCACGCGGTCGCCTACGGAAGCGCCGCTGCCTCCCTTCCCGGCACAACCCTTCCCACGCCCGAACAGATCGATCTCGCAGCGGTTTCGGTATCTGCAGCAGATGCTGCCTCTCCCATCCCCGTCCCCACCGAACTCGCCTGACGCCCTAAGGAACCTGACATGTCCGATACCACCGCAGCCGGCAGTTCCGGCCCGGAGATCATCAGCCCCGAACTGATCTCACTCGACACCGACCTGGGCTCGACCAAGGAAGATGTCATTCGTTCTCTCGCAGCGCGATTGACTGCTGCGGGTCGGGCGAGCGACGCCGCGGGACTGGTCGACGCCGCACTCGCTCGCGAAGCGCAGTCCGCGACCGGACTGCCCGGCGGAATCGCAATTCCTCACTGCCGCGCCGAGGCCGTCTCGTCCGCGTCCCTGGGGTTTGCTCGACTCGATCCGAAGGTCGATTTCGGTGCACCCGACGGCCCCGCCGATCTGGTCTTCCTGATCGCGGCACCTGAAGGCGCCGGGGCCGAGCACATGAAACTGCTCTCCTCCTTGGCCCGAGCACTCGTCAGGCCCGCGTTCGTCACGTCACTTCGTGAAGCGTCGACGCCGGACGAGATCGTGCGCTTGGTTGACGAGGTCCTCAATCCCGCACCGAAGGAGCCCGCACCGAAGGCCGCGGCAGTGACGCCCCCGGCACCTGTTTCCACGGGGAAACACGCCACCGACGAGACCCCGGCACCTGCGCCCGCGGTGCGTCACGTCGTCGCGGTCACCGCCTGCCCGACCGGAATCGCTCACACCTACATGGCGGCGGACTCACTGGTCGCCGCGGGTGAACGCGCCGGCGTCAAGGTTCACGTCGAAACGCAGGGCTCCAGCGGAAGCACCCCGCTGGACCCGTCGGTCATCGCCGGAGCCGCGGCAGTCATTTTCGCCACCGACGTCGGGGTGAAGGGCCGCGAACGATTCGCCGGCAAACCCGTCGTCGCTTCCGGTGTGAAACGGGCGATCAACGAGCCGGACAAGATGCTCGCAGAAGCATTGCGCGCCTCCGAGAATCCCGCCGCCGCCACCGTGGACGGCACCGCCGCAGCGGCCGCGGATTCCGATGCCGGTTCCGTAGGGTTCGGCACCCACCTCCGTCAGGTCCTCCTGACCGGTGTCAGCTACATGATCCCGTTCGTCGCGGCCGGCGGTCTGCTGATCGCACTCGGCTTCCTGCTCGGCGGATACGAGATCTCCGGTCCTGCCAAGGACATCGTTCTCAACAACTCGATCACCAACCTTCCCGACGGTGGTCTGGCCACCTATCTCGGCGCAGTGCTGTTCCAGATCGGTTCGTTGGCATTCAGCTTCCTGGTACCCGCCTTGGCCGGCTACATCGCCTTTGCCATCGCCGACCGGCCTGGCATCGCTCCCGGCTTCACGGCCGGCGCGGTCGCCGTGTTCGTCGGTGCCGGTTTCATCGGCGGCCTGGTCGGTGGTCTCATCGCCGGTGTCGTCGCGCTCTACATCGGCCGGATCGCCGTCCCGCAGTGGCTGCGAGGCCTGATGCCAGTGGTGATCATCCCGCTGTTCGCGACGCTGGTCGTCGGAGCGCTGATGTTCATCGTCCTCGGTCGTCCGCTCGCCGCGATCACCTCCGGTCTCACCGACTGGCTCAACGGACTGTCCGGCAGCTCGGCCATCTTCCTCGGCATCATTCTCGGCCTGATGATGTGCTTCGACCTCGGCGGACCGGTCAACAAGGCGGCTTACGCCTTCGCCGTAGCCGGACTCAATGTCAACGACCCCGCCACCTTGCGCATCATGGCGGCAGTCATGGCCGCCGGTATGGTTCCGCCGCTCGCCATGGCACTTGCCTCGACGGTGTTGCGTCCCAAGCTCTTCAGCGAAGCCGAACGTGAGAACGGTAAGGCTGCCTGGTTGCTCGGTTCGGCATTCATCTCCGAGGGCGCGATTCCGTTCGCCGCTGCCGACCCGCTTCGCGTGATCCCCTCGATGATGGCGGGCGGCGCCGTCACCGGCGCACTGATCATGGCTTTCGACGTCACTCTCAGCGCTCCACACGGCGGGATCTTCGTCTTCTTCGCAGTCGGCGGCATCGGCTGGTTCCTCATCTCGCTCGCCGCGGGAACCGTGGTAGCTGCGCTCGCTGTCGTCGGAGCCAAGGAGTTCTTCCGCAAGGGGCCCTCCGATGCCGAACTCGACCCCGAAATCGTGCCCGCTGCGGCATGATCGACGGCAGGCAACACTGAAGTCACCAGATCCACCTGAACACCCCGAAACGTCCGCAACGTCCGCAACGACAGCTCTACAACGAGGAGATCCCATGCCCAGCAAGACAGTTGCCGTCGGTTCCGCAGTCGGCCTGCACGCCCGTCCCGCCGCCCTCATCGCCGAAGCAGTCGGAGCCTCCGGCGCCACGGTCACCCTCGCAGTCGCCGACGGCGAACCCGTGGATGCAGGTTCGGCACTGATGATCATGACGCTCGGAGCCGCCAAGGACACCGAAGTCACGATCGAATCCGACGACGCCGACGCGCTCGCCAAGGTCGCCGAACTGGTAGCCGCAGATCTCGACGCTTGACCCGATATCAGCCGGTGCTGTGTAGTGGGCCGGACACTCTCACGGAGTCAACGCGAGTGTCCGGCCCAGCCAGTCCATTTCGAGTTCCAGAGCAGTGCCCCACACATCGCCCGAGTGCCCACCGGGAAGGGTGTAGTAGTCCACGTTCATGTCGGCGGCGCGCGCAGCCTCGAACATGATCTCCTGCTGGGGACGGTAGATGTCGTCGTCTTCACCCGCGACAAATACACCCGACAACTGCGGATACCGATTCTGCGCCATCAGGTCTCTGGCATTGACCGCGTCGAACGCGTCTTCGTCACCGTCGAACATCGCCGCCACGGTGTCCTCGTGGTCACCGGTCGACGGTTCGTCCTGACCGGAGAAGTCCAGGAACGACGGGTACCGATCCGGGAAGTTCACGGCCATCTCGATCGCGCAGGTTCCGCCGTAGGAAAACCCGCCGATTGCCCATTGAGCTGCGTCCGGATTCACTTGAAGGTTCGATTCGATCCAGTTCGGGACGTCCTGGTCTAGATACGTCGCGACGTTACCGAGCGCAGAATCCATGCAGCCGGGGTTGGCGTCGTAGTCCCCCAACGCGTCGGGGACCACCACCACGGGAGCAAGCCCGGAATGCCTCGACGCATAGGCGTCGACGGTGGTCGCGAGCCGGCCACTGTCCAGCCAGTCGCCTGGACTGCCGGGCTCACCCGCCACCAACACCAGGACGGGCAACTCGGCACGCGGATCGGCAAGATAAGCCGGAGGGAGATACAGCGTCGCAGGCCTCGCGTCGAATCCCGAAATGTTTCCCGGAATCGCCGCTTCCGTCACGACGCCGTTGCTCGGCATCCGCACCGGAACCTGCCAATGAGTTTCGGTGGGCAGTCCCTGTTGTACCCAAGGTTCGGCCCCGGGGAGCGAATCGAAGGCAACATGCTCGACCGAGCCGACCGGCCAGTGCCCGACTAATGAACCAAGTGTGGGATAGGTGCCGGTCTGGGCGTTGACCTGACCCACCGCGACGATCGCGGCCATCCCGGCGAATGCCGTCACCGAAAGGCCACGCGCAAGCCCTGGGCGCCGAAGGAGAACGAGCGCGGCGCCGACGGCTCCGAACATCGCCAGCGCTATCCACACAAAACTCGACGCCGGTAACTGCGCGGGCAACGGCCGAAAGCTGAGCCACACGAACATCGCACCGATGGCGGACCCGACCACTGACAGACCCAGCGCGACTAGCGCGGCCCTACGCGACAACCACCGAAGCAGAAACAGCGTGCCCACGCCGACGAGGACGGAACCCACGAGCAGCGCTGCGGTGATGTGTCCGTGCTCGAGTGACATACGCGAGAGCCGCGTCAGGAGTTGATGCCCGTGCATTCGTTCCAGTATCCACATCTGCCGGCAGTCTGCGAATTCATGGGAATCAGCGGCGTCGTCGAGATCTCACGAACGCCACGGCGCCGAGCGCACATCCTGCCGCGACCAATCCGGCCCACACGAATGTCCATGGATCGACCCCGACGCCGACCGAACCTGCAGACGAGTCAGCCGTCGCTTCCGTCGCTTCCACGAGCGCGCGCATCACGTACACCGGCGGCAATGCTCCACCGGCAGATTCCGATCCGACCAGAACATCGCCCGCGTCGTTGAATGCCACCGCCTCTCCCTGAGGCTCCGTCGGGAGCGGGATCCGCAGCGGTTCCGTACCGGTGAGCGTCGTGCCGATTCCGCCGTCCACGACCTGGTACAGGTACAGATCGGAGTAGCTCCGAAGTGCGATCGCCGAACCGTCCGACGACACCGCTCCCCCGGTGAACATCACCGACACGGGCTTCTCCGGTCCGAGGGACACGGCTCCGACGCGCTCGAGCGGCGTCGGGCCGGGCTGCGCCAAGTCACTCAGCGTCTGATCCCCGACCGGTGTGTAAACACTGCTGGCGCCGAACAATTCCTTGGTCACGACAAAGACATGGCCGTCGGGGTCGAGCAGAATCGACTCGGTGTC
This sequence comes from Rhodococcus sp. IEGM 1409, assembly GCF_030056735.1. Lineage (GTDB taxonomy): Bacteria > Actinomycetota > Actinomycetes > Mycobacteriales > Mycobacteriaceae > Rhodococcus_F. The sequence continues at coordinate 807,046 of NZ_JASHKN010000002.1, read as the reverse complement.
GTGCGCACCGTCCGGGTACGTCAGGCGGTGCAACGTACCGTCACCGGAATCGAGGTCCATCATGATGAACGCCACTGTTTCGCGGGTTCGGAGGTTGTCGCCGGTGTCCGACAGAACGAGCGTCCGACCACTGACCGCAAGATCTTCGACGTCGTAGGGGTCGATCGGGACCGGAATCTGTTTCTGGACAACACAGTTCAGATCCATCTCGAACACGAAGTCATCACTGCCGCCGTCGCCCATCGCGTAGATCCGATCGTCGACGACGACCATCCCCGACAATTCCTGGAGCGCAGAATCAGTAGGTGTACAGAGTGGAGCGAACTCGCTCGGTTCGAACGACGACGCCTGTGCAAGCGCTCCGGGAAGCAGCACAGTCGCAGTGGTCACGGCAAGCGCCGAGACCACTGCGCCGAAACTACGCACTAGGTGCGTACTCCACCAAAGCCGAGGCCAACATCTGCGGCACGCGTGCATGCACCCGCGTTCCCGCCTCTTCGTGAGTCGATTCCAAAATCGTTCCGTCCGAGTGGATTCGAGCCATCAGATCACCGCGCGTATACGGCACCAGCACGTCGACCTCGACCTCCGGCCGAACCAGCACCTCGCTGAGATGTGCTCTCAGCTCGGCGATTCCCTCACCGGTCCGCGCCGAGACGAACACAGCGCCCGGCAGCAGACCACGCAGTTGCGTCAAGGTAACCGGATCTGCCGCGTCGATCTTGTTGACCACGATCAACTCCGGCGGAGCCTTCGCATCCGTCTCGCGCAGAACGTCGGTGACAACTTCCCGCACAGCCTTGATCTGCTCGGTCGGCAACGGATCCGAACCGTCGACGACGTGCAGCAGCAGATCCGCGTCGGTCACTTCCTCGAGAGTCGAGCGGAATGCCTCGACCAACTGAGTCGGAAGGTGCCGCACGAAACCGACCGTATCGGTGAGCACGTACTCGCGGCCGTCGTCGAGCGCAGCGCGTCGGGTTGTCGGGTCCAAGGTGGCGAACAACGCGTTCTCCACGAGCACACCAGATCCGGTGAGCGAGTTGAGCAGACTCGACTTGCCCGCATTCGTGTATCCGACGATGGCGATCGACGGGATGTCGCTTTGCAGTCGCCGTGTGCGCTTGGTGTCGCGAGCGGCCTTCATGCCCTTGATCTCGCGGCGCAGTTTTGCCATGCGCTCGCGGATACGGCGACGGTCCGTCTCGATCTTGGTTTCACCCGGACCACGTAGACCCACGCCACCGTTGCTTCCGGCGCGGCCACCGGCCTGGCGAGACATCGACTCGCCCCAACCACGCAGACGCGGGAGCATGTACTCCATCTGAGCAAACGCGACCTGCGCCTTACCTTCACGGGAGGTGGCGTGTTGGGCGAAGATGTCGAGAATCAAAGCCGTCCGGTCGATGACCTTGACCTTGACGATCTTCTCCAGCGCGGTGAGCTGAGCCGGTGTCAGTTCACCGTCGCAGACGACGGTGTCGGCACCGGTCGCCAACACGACTTCGCGCAGTTCCTGCGCCTTGCCGGAACCGATGTACGTGGCAGCGTCGGGTTTGTCGCGCCGCTGAACCAGGCCTTCGAGAACCTCGGAGCCGGCCGTCTCGGCAAGCGCGGCCAGCTCGGTCATGCTCGCCTGAGCCTGCTCGGCGGTTCCCTGCGTCCAGACGCCGACCAGGACAACTCTTTCGAGTCGAAGCTGGCGGTACTCGACTTCGGTGACGTCCTCGAGCTCGGTCGACAGACCGGCCACGCGGCGTAGGGCGCCGCGATCTGCGAGTTGCATCTCACCGGTCGACGGGTTGTCCGATGCGGACGCTGCCGTGTATTCGGCCTGCGCGTACTCGGACTGCTCGTGAGCGGTGGACTCTTCGTTTTCATGTGTGTTCGTCATACAAGATCCATGATCCCACGAAACCCGGGCACGATGCATCCGTATTTCCTGCAGGCGTATTTCACGCGGGCGATATCACACAAGCGATTGCCACCAGGCGTCGCTGATCGTTCCGCTCGCCACCAGAACCGAGGGCCCTCGCAAGGACCCTTGGCCGCTTTCGACGGTGACCTGCACTTCGCCGCCGAGGACGCGCACGAGTACTGACCCCTCCTCGCGGCCGTCGTACTTCAGCGCCGCAGCCGCAGCTGCGACCGTTCCGGTTCCGCAGGAACGAGTCTCACCGACACCGCGCTCGTGAACGCGCATGTGGACCCCACCGTCGTGGATCGGCGTCACGATCTCGATGTTGACCCCGTGTGGGAAGAACCCGGGGTCGAAGCCAGGAGAGGCACTCAAATCGAGTGCACTCAAAACCTCTGCCGTCACATGCTCGTCGACACACGCCAAATGCGGATTGCCGACGTCGATGCCGACGCCGGAGAAAACGCGGCCGTCGATTGTTGCCGAGCTGGTGCCGAGGTCCTTGATCGGGCCCATCGCCACGGTCACGTCGCCGCGGGTGGCGTCGTAGCTGTGCACCACGACCGGACGCGCTCCCGCGCGGCTGCCGACCACGAACTCGTCTTTGCTCTCCAGGCCGGAGGCCTTGAGATAGTGCGCAAACACTCGAACGCCGTTTCCGCACATCTCCGCGGTGGATCCGTCGCCGTTGCGATAATCCATGAACCAGTCTTCGGCAGCGACGCCGCCGGGAAGCGCGGTGAGCACGCCTGCGTCCGCAAGTGCGCCTGCCCGTGCAACACGGAGGATGCCGTCGGCGCCGAGACCACGCTGACGATCGCACAACGCTGAAACTCGCGCCGGTTCGAGATTGATCCGAACGTCGAGGTCAGGGAGAACAACGAAGTCGTTCTGCGTGCCGTGGCCCTTACTGAAATCCATGGTCGCCATCCTATCCGGACGTACCGACCGACCGACGCGGGTAACGCGGTGACCACAACGTTCTGTTCGTACGTGAATCCGGACGGCAGTGAGGGTCAGGCACCGCCTCGCCCCCGACGGGTCATGATGTCGGCACGCGCATCTCAGGTCAGATCGCCACTGTGTTCACAAATAGATCGGCACCCGCCGACAGCGAGAAGAGTGACAAGCAGAAGAAGCACTGGTAGCCGACCCGCGCCTCGACGTGTCGGCTACCAGCGTGTCCCGATCTTCTCGTTGATCGTCGCCCTTCACGTCGTCGACCGTGTTACAGACCGCAATCTGCGAGGGCCGCGAAGGCGGAGTTGGCCAGCTCCGGATCGGCACCGTCGAGCCACTGCACGCGGGTGTCACGACGGAACCACGAGCGTTGGCGGCGAACGTAGCGCCGCGTCCCGATGAACGTCCGTTCGAGCGCTTCGGCCAGATCGTATTCACCGTCGAAATATGCGAGCACCTGCGCATAGCCGATCGCTCGCGGCGCTGTGACGCCCTCACGCAATCCTTGCTCGACAAGTGCGGAAACCTCGTCGACAAGTCCGCCCGAGAACATCAGCTCCGTTCGCAAGCGAATCCGGGCGTCGAGTTCTTCGGTGTCACGATCCACGCCGAGAATGCGGGTTCCCCAACGAGGATCACCAATCTGCGGTGCCGAGGCCGCGAAGGGCTGACCTGTCAGTTCGACGACCTCGAGCGCCCGAACCATCCGCCGACCGTCCGTCGGCAGTATCGACGCCGCCGCTACCGGATCAGCAGCAACGAGCGCCGTGCGCACCGCATCGACCCCACCCTCGGCCAGCACCGCCTCCCACTTTGCACGAACGTCGGGATCCGTTGCCGGAAAAGACCATTCGTCGAGCAAAGACTGGACGTACATCATGGAGCCGCCGACGACGACCGGAACCTTGCCTGCCGCGATCAGGTTCTCGGCGATCGCGATCGCGTCGGTTTGATAACGCGCGACAGTGGCGGTCTCTGTCACGTCGAGAACGTCGAGCAGGTGATGCGGAATCCCACGGCGCTCGGCGAGCGTCAGTTTCGCCGTCCCGATATCCATGCCGCGATAGAGCTGCATCGCGTCGATGTTGATGATCTCGCCGCCGAATTCCTCGGCCAGCGCCAATGCGAGATCGGACTTTCCCGACGCCGTCGGACCGACAACTGCAATCGGGCGAAGTTTTTCAGGGACGTTCACGGCCGCCACGTCCCGACGTGGTAGCCGACGCCGAACGGCGCACCGCTGTAGTCGACCGTCGAACGAGGATGAGCTGACCGAGGCGAGTCCGTGAAGACACCGGCCAGGACCTGCCATGCCGCACGCCCCTGAACTCCGACACTTCGGCAAATCTGCGGATCGAGAGCAAGAAGTGCCTCCGGGTCACCGGCAGCCAGGGCATCGTCGATGATCGATTGCACTCCCGCAGCGCGCTCGTCGAAGCTTCCCGGCGCCTTCGCCGTCAATGTGGATGCACCGTCAGCCACGATCAGAAGTCCCTGCGATCGGTTGTCGCTGTCGAGTTGCTTGCGGAGTTGATGCCCGAATTCACGGCACTCACTCGCAGACGCCTCCGGGCTGACAACGTGCATGTCGACGGTGACCTCCACACCCGCGCGGGCACGCAGCCAGCCGGCAACGAGGGCGCAGAGTTCGAGTGAGGGCACCGGTTCGCCTGCCGCATCTGCATCCAGAGACGTCCGGACATCGGCGCCGAATCCGGCGAAAGTCCCGATCTGCCCACGTCCGACGCCAGATCGCCAGAGTTCGTCAGCTGCATTCTCTGAGTCGACGCCGACGCCTACCCAATGAACTGCCTCGCGGGACAGCCGGCGCACGGCGGCCGACACCGCAGCGCGCACCTGGGCGGACTCGGCCGAATCACCGGACAATTCCGGCACGAGCAACGGCGCCGAGGGGACGAGAACAGCGGAAGTCAACACAGTTGCCACGCTAGTCGACCCCGAGGTGGCAACCTCACACCCTCTTACCTGATTCAATAGTCGGAGAACGTGAGTACCGGGTTCAATGGAACCAGGAATGCGATCAGGCAGCCGTGACGCGCGGCAGAGACGAGGACCGATGACCGAGAACAGTGAACCCACCACCGGCGCCGACAGCAGTTCGGCCAGCCCGAGCCCGGCTGCTCCCAAACCCGGAGCACCCAAACCTGGTGGACCACGCCCCGGTGCGCCCCGCCCCGGAGCACCTCGCCCCGGTCCAGCGGCCTCGCATACCGTCACCGCTGCACCAACCAGCGACCCGAGCAAGTTCGGCCGCGTCGAGAACGACGGCACCGCCTGGGTAAAGACCGCTGACGGTGAACGTCAGATCGGTTCGTGGCAGGCCGGCGACGCCACCGAAGGCCTCGCCCATTTCGGTCGTCGCTACGACGACCTCGCGACCGAGGTCTCGCTGCTCGAGGCGCGACTGACGTCGGGCGCCGGAGACGCAAAGAAAACCAAGGCTGCCGCCATCGCTCTGTCCGAATCCCTCTCGACCGCCGCCGTGATCGGTGACCTCGATGCTTTGGCCCGCCGACTCGACGTGATCATCGCCGGATCCGACGAGGCCGCGGCGCACGCGAAGGAAGAGAAGGAACAGTCTCGCGCGGCGAGCACCGCCCGCAAGGAGGCCCTCGCAGTCGAGGCCGAACAGATCGGTTCGGAGTCGACCCAGTGGAAGACCGCGGGTGATCGACTGCGCGAGATTCTCGACGAGTGGAAGACGATTCGCGGAATCGACCGCAAGGTCGACGACGCACTGTGGAAGCGCTACTCCAAGGCTCGTGAATCCTTCAACCGACGACGTGGAGCCCACTTCGCGGAACTCGATCGCGATCGTGCGAGCGCCCGTTCGACAAAGGAAGAACTGGTCGAGCGCGCCGAGAAGCTGTCGACCTCCACTGAATGGGGACAGACCGCTGGAGAATTCCGCGATCTGCTCAGCGAGTGGAAAGCCGCCGGCCGTGCGCCGCGCGAGGCCGACGACAACCTGTGGAAGCGATTCAAGGGCGCTCAGGACGTGTTCTTCGCCGCCCGCAACGCTGCTGCATCCGAGCGCGACGCCGAATTCGAGCAGAACGCAGTCGCGAAGGAAGAGTTGCTCGCTGCGAACGCGAACATCGATCCGGCACACGGACTCGAGAACGCTCGCGCAGCGCTTCGCGATCTGCAGGAGAAGTGGGACGCGATCGGCAAGGTGCCGCGCGAACGAATGCAGGAACTCGAAGCGAAGCTCCGGGCCATCGAAACCAAGGTGCGCGACGCCGTCGACGCCGAGTGGCGTCGTACCGATCCGGAAGCACTTGCCCGCGTCGCGCAGTTCAAGGAGCGGGTGAGCCAGTTCGAGGAGCAGGCCGCCAAGGCTCAGGCTGCCGGAAAGACGAAGGACGCCGAGAAGGCTCTAGCTCAGGCAAAGCAGTGGCGCGAGTGGGCCGAAGCCGCCGAGAGCGCTGTCAACGAGTAGTCGACAACAAGCGAGTAATCGACAACAACGCCGGCTGACTCCGAAAGGGATCAGCCGGCGTTGTTGTGCGCTTTTGGGTAGGCGGTCCGCTGTGTCAGCCGACGTTCCATTCCTGATGCTTTTCGGCTTCAGCCGCAGCGATCCGGCGTTGTTCCTCGGCAGCGAGCTGAATGTTGGTTCGTGTCCAGACCACCTTGAGCCAGTGGAATGTCAAGAACACCACGGCAAACCATCCGATGATCAGCCCGATCGACGGTCCCGCCACGTTGAAACCGGCGGGAATGGTCTGACGCGACCAGACGGCCATCATTCCGAGGGCGCTCGCCACGGCACTGCCGGCGAGCGCAACCCAGGCCAGACTCCAGCGCCGTGTGACCAACGCGAGCATCGAGAATCCGATGCCGAAGACGACGACGAACCACACGAACAAGCGTGAGAACAGTGCAATCCGTTCGGTTTCCGCGTCCTGGTTGTACGCCAGCACATCCCAGCCGTTCGCAACTCCCGTGTGGGGCAGTGCAAGGGTGCCGACCAGCACGAGCACCGCAACCGCAACAACCATGGCGCGTGCACCCGGATCGATTTCTCCCGCGACCTTGCGTTCCGCGTCGTCGAGATCCTTGCGGTAGCCCTCGAAGGCGTCGTCGCCCGGTTGTGGTGTCTTGTTCTCGTGTTGCGAGGTCATGCGTTGCATCCCATCTGGACGGGTTGTGGGGCCGGGGCACCGATCTTCGGTAGTCCGAGACCTACGCCGATGGGCGGGGTCTTGGGTGTGATGCCCTTGTCGAACGAATCACCGGCGCGCGTCCGACGGTGCGTGAGTACCCCGTCATCGGCCACGAGGTGATGGGGGGCTCCATGGGTGACGACGACCGTCACCACGTCGCCGGGTCGGATTGCGCCGTCGAGGTTTCCCTCAGGTCGGAAATGAACCAGTCGGCCGTCGCGCGCACGACCGCTGAGGCGGTGAGTCGCTGCGTTCTTGCGGCCCTCCCCTGCGGCCACCAGCAGTTCCACCTCGGTGCCGACGAGTTTGCGATTCTCCTCGATGTTCACTTCTTCCTGAACCGCGAGCAATCGCATATAGCGTTCCTGGACAACCGCTTTGGGTAGTTGATCGGCCATCTCGGCCGCCGGCGTACCCGGGCGCTTGGAGTACTGGAAGGTGTAGGCATTGGAGAATCGCGCCTTGCGCACGACGTCCAGCGTCTCCTCGAAGTCCTCTTCCGTCTCCCCCGGGAACCCGACGATGATGTCCGTGGTGATAGCGGCGTGCGGCATTGCGGCGCGCACCTTCTCGATGATCCCGAGGTACTTCGACTTGCGGTACGAGCGCTTCATCGCCTTGAGAACCTTGTCCGAACCGGACTGCAGCGGCATGTGCAGCTGCGGGCAGACGTTGGGAGTGGTTGCCATCGCTTCGATGACGTCGTCGGTGAACTCCGCCGGGTGCGGAGACGTGAACCTCACCCGTTCGAGGCCGTCGATGTGTCCGCATGCCTTCAAGAGGGAGGCGAAAGCGCCGCGATCGCGCGGTTGCTCCGGATCGGCAAACGACACGCCAAAGGCGTTGACGTTCTGCCCGAGCAGAGTCACTTCGGAGACACCCTCGTCGACGAGCGCCTGAACCTCGGCCAGAATATCGCCGGGACGCCGATCCACTTCCTTGCCACGCAGGGCCGGAACGATGCAGAACGTGCACGTGTTGTTACAGCCTACCGAGATGGAAACCCAACCCGCATAGGCAGATTCACGCTTGGCCGGCAGGGTCGACGGAAACGCCTCGAGCGCATCGAGGATTTCGACTTCGGCGCGTTGGTTGTGGCGCGCGCGTTCGAGCAGCGCGGGAAGCGAGCCGATGTTGTGGGTGCCGAAGACGACATCGACGAACGGCGCCTTCTTGACGACGGTGTCACGATCCTTCTGAGCCAGGCACCCACCGACGGCGATCTGCATGTCAGGGTTCGCCTCCTTGTTCGGGGCGAGCTGGCTGAGGTTGCCGTACAACTTGTTGTCCGCGTTCTCACGAACCGCACACGTATTGAAGACGACAAGATCAGGATCGGTTCCGGTCTCAGCCTTCGAATACCCGGCGTCCTCGAGCAGACCGGACAGTCGCTCGGAATCGTGGACGTTCATCTGACAGCCGTACGTCCGCACCTCGTAGGTGCGAACAGGCATTGCAGTTGACTCCGAATCTGCCGTGGGCTCCGGAACTGCAGTCGGCTCTGGAAGTGCTGGGGACATTTCGTCGATCAGTGACACGCTTCAGCCTAGCTCACGTCCACTACGGCGTGTAATAACGCCCTGATAAACAGCCGAAACGCGACATAAACGTCGTCACAGTAAAATTTCCATTACATATGACAAGAACCGTGGCGAAATCACGGGCGTCGACGCAAACTACGCCTAAGGTTCTCGTTTATGACCCAAGCCGACGATGCGACGACGCCGACCACCTCCGGCGATTCCACATCCATGATTTCGATGACCTCGGTGAACAAACACTTCGGGGAACTTCACGTCCTGCAAGAGGTCAATCTCGAGGTACCCAAGGGCCAAGTCGTGATCGTCCTGGGTCCGTCGGGCTCCGGTAAGTCGACTCTGTGCCGCACCATCAATCGCCTCGAGCCCATCGACTCGGGCACCATCGCCGTCGACGGCAAGACGCTCCCCGAGGAGGGCAAAGCACTTGCCGCACTTCGTGCCGACGTCGGGATGGTCTTTCAGTCCTTCAACCTGTTCGCACACAAGACGATCCTCGAGAACGTCATGCTCGCACCGATGAAAGTCCGCAAGGCGAAGAAGGACGACGCCAAGAAGACGGCGCAGGCGTTGCTCGAACGCGTCGGTATCGCCAATCAGGCTGACAAGTATCCGGCACAGCTCTCCGGTGGCCAGCAGCAGCGTGTCGCGATCGCTCGCGCTCTTGCGATGCAGCCCAAGGTGATGCTTTTCGACGAGCCCACCTCCGCTCTCGACCCCGAGATGGTCAACGAGGTCCTCGACGTCATGACCTCCCTCGCCAAGGAAGGCATGACCATGCTCGTGGTCACGCACGAGATGGGCTTCGCGCGTAAGGCCGGCGATCGTGTGCTGTTCATGGCTGACGGTCAGGTCGTCGAAGACACCACGCCCGAAGAGTTCTTCACCCATCCCAAGTCGGATCGGGCCAAGGACTTCCTCGGCAAGATCCTCACTCACTGATCACAGTCCCCCTCCGACACAGTCCCCCTGCGACACAGTCCTGCTCTCGTCCACAAGACAACCCGCTCGACTGCACTTTTCATCTCGACTGCACCGTTTGCATGTCGACAACTGAGAGGATCTTCATGAAGATCAATCGTTCCGTCCGTTTCGGAATCGGAATCATGGCTATCGCGTTCGCTGCCACCGCCTGTGGTGGCGGCGAGGAGAACAAGTCGATCACCGAGAGCGCTTCCGACGGCACCCTCACCGTCGGCATCAAGTTCGATCAGCCCGGCCTCGGTCAGCGCAATCCGGACGGCACCTTCTCCGGTTTCGACGTCGAGGTAGCCCGGTACATCGCCAACGAACTCGGCGTGAAGCCCGAAGGCATCACTTTCAAGGAATCACCTTCTGCCCAGCGCGAGACGTTGATCCAGAACGGCGAGGTCGACTACATCGTCGCCACCTACTCGATCACCGACACGCGCAAGGAGAAGGTCAGCTTCGGCGGCCCGTACTTCATCGCCGGCCAATCGCTGCTCGTTCGCTCCGACAACACCGACATCACCGGCCCCGATTCGCTCACCGGCGGCAAGAAGCTCTGCTCGGTGTCCGGTTCGACTCCGGCACAGAACATCCAGGACAACTACGCCAAGGACGTCCAACTCCAGCCGCTCGACACCTACTCCGCTTGTGTCGAGGCGCTGCGTAACGGCGCTGTCGACGCTGTCACCACCGACGACATCATCCTCGCCGGCTACGCTGCCCAGTACCCGGGCGAGCTGAAGGTCGTCGGAGAACCGTTCACGACGGAAAAGTACGGCGTCGGCCTGGCCAAGGACGATTCCGAGGGTCGCGGCAAGATCAACGACGCCATCGAGAAGATGATCTCCACCGGCGCATGGGAAGAAGCCTTCAACAACACTGTTGGCGCTTCGGGCTACCCCATCCCGGCTCCGCCCACCGTTGACCGTTACTGACCTGCTTTTTTCACCGTCAATCTCGCTGCGGCTCCCCACCTCGGGAGCCGCAGCGCGTGACGCCACCAACGGAGATCCCGTGATCTGGGGAGACGGCAAGTGAACCTTCTGAGCAAGTACGGCGACCAGATTCTGGAAGCCTTCTGGACCACGATCCAGCTGACGTTCTTCTCCGCGATCGGCGCCGTCATCATCGGTGTCCTGATTGCGGCCATGCGCGTGTCACCGGTCCCGGTAGCCCGATTCCTGGGTACCGCGTACGTGACCGTGTTCCGCAACACCCCCCTGACACTGATTCTGCTGTTCTGCCTGTTCGGTCTTTCGCAGACACTCGGAGTCAACCTCGCCAAGTCGGACTCACCGACGTTCTTGACAGACAACAACTTCCGACTCGCCGTACTCGGCCTCAGTGTCTACACCGCCGCGTTCGTGTGTGAGTCACTTCGATCGGGAATCAATACCGTTTCGGTCGGCCAGGCCGAGGCGGGCCGATCACTCGGTCTGTCGTTTGCACAAAATCTTCGGCTGATCGTCCTGCCTCAGGCATTTCGCGCGGTTACAGCACCGCTGGGTAGCGTGCTGATCGCACTGACCAAGAACTCGACCATCGCCGCGGTGATCGGCGTTTCCGAAGCGTCAGCGCTGATGAAGAAGATGATCGAGAACGAAGCCGCGATCTTCGTCGTCGGTGGAATCTTCGCTGTCGGTTTCGTGATCCTGACACTTCCCATGGGCTTGATCTTCGGCAAGCTGAGCAAGCGATTCGAGGTTTCACGATGAGCAACCGCGCAACAGTTCTCTACGACGCGCCCGGTCCGAGAGCACGAAATCTCTACCGATTCGCGTCCCTTGTCGTCGCCGCGCTCATGGTGGCAATCGGGTACGTCATCTACCGCGCGCTCGACGAAAAGGGCCAGCTGACAGCAGCGAAGTGGGATCCGTTCCTCGAATCCACCTCGTGGACAACGTATCTGATACCCGGCATCCGAGGGACGTTGATCGCGGCTGCGATGTCCATCGTCTTCGCGCTCATCCTCGGTTCTGCCCTGGGTATCGGTCGGCTCTCCGAGCACAACATCATTCGGAAGATCTGCGGCGTCATCGTCGAATTGTTCCGCGCGGTGCCGGTGCTGATTCTGATGATCTTCTCGTATCAGGTGTTTGCCGAATACGAAGTCTTCAAGTCGAAGTACCTCGCACTCGCCGCAGTCGTGGTGGGCTTGACCCTGTACAACGGTTCCGTGATCGCCGAGATCGTCCGTGCCGGAATCAACTCACTCCCCCGTGGGCAAAGTGAGGCCGCCAAGGCACTTGGCATGCGCAAGACGCAGATCATGGTGACAATTCTGCTCCCCCAAGCTGTTACCGCCATGCTCCCCGCACTGATCTCGCAGATGGTCGTGGCGCTGAAGGACTCGGCCCTCGGTTACCTGATCGGGTATGTCGAGTTGGTGCGTCAGGCCCAACAGCTCGGCACCTTCTACGGAAACTTCTTGCCGGCGCTCATCGTGGTCGCAGCGATCATGATCGCTCTCAACTCCGCTTTGACCTTCTTGGCAACCAAGGTGGAGAAGCGCCTGCGTTCCGGAAAGCGAAAGGGCAAGGGCCCCATCGCGGCGCCGCCCGCCGACCCAGCCGTTTCGGTTCCGGGCATGGACTTGACCAAGCCCTGAGCTGATCGACCTGATGTTCTACTGACACCAGGAGCGGGGTGTGTCACCGAAATAAGGGTTACACACCCCTCCAGGTGATTTATATCTAAGAAAA
>NZ_JASHKN010000002.1:0-794759 GCF_030056735.1 Rhodococcus sp. IEGM 1409 | reverse complement strand
GCCCTGGCTGTGCTCCGCCCCCCGGGCGGGGGGTGTGCAACCAATTGGGGTGACACACCCCGCTCCTGGTATTTAATGCCTACGACTCGGCAGCAGCCATCTCGGCTTTGACCACCTCGTACGACATCCCCGCTGAATATCCCTTTCGTGCGAGCATCGAGACCAGTCGGCGCGTGACCTTGTCACGATCATCGACGGGCTTGTTCTTCAGCTTCCGCCGAACCAGCTCAGCTGCTCGCTCGCGCTCGTCTTCCGGATCGATCTGCGACAGCGCTTCGGAAGCCACATCCTGGTCGATGCCTTTGAGCCGCAATTCGACTGCAAGCGCGCGCTTTCCCTTGCCCGAGTACGTGTGCCGCGAATGAACCCACTGGTTCGCGAAGTCTGCGTCGTCGATCAAGCCGATTTCCTGGAGCCGATCGAGAACGCTCGTGATGATCTCAGGCTCGAAACCGCGCCCGATCAGCTTTGTGTCCAGTTCGGAACGACTGCGCGCCCGGTCGGCCAGGAGGCGTAGGCAAGCATCTTTGGCCTGCGCCTCCGTCCCACCTTCCGCGCGTTGCGACGGCTTCTCGGATCGTTGACGGGATCGACGCCGAGGCGCGCCGTACTCTTCACGAGCATTCTCGCCGTTGTCACCGTCGTCGAAGCTCATGACTGAACTCAGAAGTCAGCGGGAGCTTCGTCGGTTGCAGTGACGTCAGCACCGATACCGAGCTTTTCCTTGATCTTCTTCTCGATCTCGTCGCGGATATCGGTGTTCTCCAGCAAGAACTTACGAGCATTTTCCTTGCCCTGACCCAACTGGTCACCTTCGTAGGTGTACCAGGAGCCGGACTTGCGGATGAACCCGTGCTCGACACCCATATCGATGAGCGAGCCTTCCTTGCTGATGCCCTGGCCGTAGAGAATGTCGAACTCGGCCTGCTTGAACGGCGGCGCGACCTTGTTCTTGACGACCTTGACACGAGTGCGGTTACCGACTGCGTCGGTACCGTCCTTGAGAGTCTCGATGCGACGGATGTCGAGGCGAACCGAAGCGTAGAACTTCAATGCCTTACCACCGGTGGTGGTTTCGGGAGAACCGAACATCACGCCGATCTTCTCGCGAAGCTGGTTGATGAAGATGACGGTGGTGCCCGAGTTGTTCATGGCACCGGTGATCTTGCGCAGCGCCTGGCTCATCAGTCGAGCCTGCAAACCGACGTGGCTGTCACCCATCTCACCTTCGATCTCGGCGCGAGGAACAAGAGCGGCCACGGAGTCGATCACGACGATGTCGAGGGCGCCCGAACGGATCAGCATGTCGGTGATCTCGAGAGCCTGCTCACCCGTATCGGGCTGCGAGACCAGAAGCGCGTCGGTGTCGACACCCAACTTGGCTGCATAGTCAGGATCAAGCGCGTGCTCGGCGTCGATGAATGCGGCGATGCCGCCGTTGGCCTGAGCGTTGGCAACTGCGTGCAGTGCCACGGTGGTCTTACCCGAGGATTCCGGGCCGTAGATCTCGATGACGCGGCCACGCGGCAGTCCGCCGATACCCAGCGCGACGTCGAGCGCGATGGAACCGGTGGGAATGACGGCGATGGGCTGGCGGACACCCTCACCCAGGCGCATCACCGAACCCTTGCCGAAGTTCTTGTCGATCTGCGCCAACGCGAGGTCGAGTGCCTTGTCCCGATCAGGTGCCTGTGGTGCCATCGTGATCCCCATCCTTGTTTCAGTCTTCAGTGCCTGCCTGAGCAGACTCCGTCTCTTCAGCGCCTGCCTGAGCCGACCCTGTTGGTGTGTTGCGATCAGAGTAGATCCGGCCACCGACAGACTTTTCGATCTTGGTTTCGTGCTCGTCGATCACTGTGTTTGTCGATCACCGAAAGTTCGCAGTTACGAAAGGAGCGTCACCACCGAACAGCTTCAGCATAGACGAACACGTGTTCGAACAGAAGACGAGAGACGTTCGACACGCCGAAAAATCAGCGGCGGGCCGGCGGTACGTCGAACTCCACGCAGAGCGCGCGCCACACCTCACGGGGCTCCCAGCCTGCTTCGACGGCCTCCGCGGCAGTCATTCCGTCGAGACTCTGGAGTACATGGTCGATCAGCATCGAGTCACCTCGTACCTGCCCGAACTCTTCGCGCACCATTTCATGAAATTCGGTCAACCGCACAGCCGCCACCGTAGTCCACAGGGTGATGTATCTGCACCCAGGCGCAGTCGGCTCACGCCGACACACCGCCGTTGACCACCTGTCGGCACACCACGACCGGATCGACGACCTGCGACGCAGTAGCGGCAGCCGCCCTCGCCGCTTCCGTGAATCGCCCATCGGAAAGCACCTGTAGTACTGCATCGCGAATCGACTGCGCATCCGCAGGCCGCACGATCACCGACGTGCCTGCCCGCGCAGCGCGATTGGCCAGCTCCCACTGGTCCCCTCCCCCAGGAACGACGACGGTCGGCACTCCGGCCAACAGCGCCTTCGCCAACATGCCGTGCCCGCCGCCGCACACCAACACCGCCGCGTCACGCAGCATCGCGTCCTGACGACCGAGACCTGCACGAACCCAGTCAGGTTGTTCGCCTTCTGCTCCCTCGAGTATCGATGCGATCAGCCTGACACCGGCTCCGTCGAGGCCTTCGACGGTCCCCTCGAACATTCCCACTGCGCCGGTGTGTGCCGTGGACGGCGCCACCATGACCAGCGGCTCGTCACCTGGCGGTGGATCCAGAATCACCTGAGTCGGCTCCCACAGAAGTGGGCCGACGACGTGTGCGTGCTCCGGCCAGTCGGGGCGAGGCACCTCCAGTGCCGGAAGTGTTGCGATCAGCCGCGCTTGGGGACCGGGATCGAGAGCGGGCAGTCCGACACCGACACGGGCCTGCGAGCGCTGGGCCAACCCTTGCTTGATCGAACGTCCTGTCGCTGCGCGCATCAGGGTGTCGCGGAGTCGACCGCGAATTCCGACGCCGGGCGCGAGCCCACTGCCGATCGGCGGCAGACCGCGCGAGGGTGAGTACAACGGGTGAGGCGAGAGTTCCACCCAGGGGATGCCCAGCCGTTCCGCGGCCAATCCACCTCCGGCAGTGAGGATGTCGGAGACGACGAGATCCGGGGAGACGGATTTCAGGTCGGGAAGCAGTTCGCTCGAAATATAGGCGGCGCGCGAATGAATCCGAGCGCCTGCATCGAGATCGTCGTCTCCCGGCCGCGGAGCCAAGCCTTTGAGAGGCTCGGCTTCCACGCCCGCTGCTCGCGCTGCCTCCACCCACCGGGTCCCGGTGTACAGGATCGGATCGTCGCCGGCCTGGATCAACGCCAGCGACAACGCTATTGCGGGAAAAGCATGACCCGGGTCCGGCCCGGCAACGACGGCTACACGCACCGGATCAGAGTGTCACACCGAGTGAAACGCCTGTTCCGCCGCACCCAGTGCGCCTTCGCGATCCGAAGCCACCAATCCGATTCTGGTCCTGCGATCAAGGACGTCGTCGACATCGAGGGCAGCTTCGTGTGATACCGCGAAATCGAACTCGGCGCCGCAGATCTCCAAGTCCGCAACCGGCCGAAGACGATCACTGCTCGCGGAGGCAACGATCTCCGCTTCGGTGCCGTATCGCGCCACGAGAGAGGCGGGAGCCTTGATCTTTTTCAATTCCGCCGGCGATGCAGCACCTACCAGCGGCAATGCGCGTGTCCTACACGCACCGGCACTCAGCGACCCGACCTCGACCGCAGCGCCGACAGCGTCTTCGGCCATCTTGCGGTACGTCGTGAGCTTGCCGCCCACCACCGTGACCAGGCCCGAAGCCGAACGAACAACAGCGTGATTGCGGGAGAGGTCGGCAGTCGAGCCTTCACCGGTGTCCAGCAAGGGGCGCAGACCCGCAAAAGTCCCCAGAACGTCCTGCCGTGTCAGCGGAACTTCCAACGCCGTGTTCACGGTGCTGAGCAGGAAGTCGATCTCGTCCTCGGACGCCGTCGGCACGTCGGGCACCGGCCCCGGCGCTGCTTCGTCGGTCAACCCGAGGTAGATCCGCCCGAGCTGCGCGGGCAGGGCGAAGACGAAACGGTTGGTCTCACCGGGAATCGGCACGGTCAGCGCTGCCGTGGGGTTCCCCAATCGCGCCGCGTCGAGCACCAAGTGCGTTCCGCGGCTGGGGCGAAGAGTGATGCTGGAGTCGACCTGATCAGCCCACACCCCGGTCGCATTGATCACGACGCGCGCCCGCATCAAGAACTCGGACCCGGTCAACTCGTCGCGCAAGGTGGCCGATGTTCCGGATACGTCGTACGCACCGACACGGGTCAGGATTCGCGCGCCGTGGGACGCTGCGGTTCGTGCGATGCCGACGACAAGACGGGCGTCGTCGATGAGCTGCCCGTCGAACGCAGTCAAGGCGCCGCGTAGGTTCTCTTGCTTGACCGCAGGTGCCAATTCGCGAGCGCGAGCAGCACTGACCGTCCGTGATCTTGGTAGTACCGACGCCGGGGTTCGCGCCGACATGCGCAGAGCGTCACCGGCCAGGAAACCGGTGCGCACCAGGGCCTTGCCGAAGAACGACGTCTCCGGTAACAGCGGTACGAGTTGAGGCATGGCGCGAACCAGGTGCGGCGCGGTGCGCGTCATGAGAATTCCACGCTCGACCGCACTTTCACGGGCGATGCCGACATTGCCCGAAGCAAGGTACCGCAGGCCGCCGTGTGCCAGTTTCGAACTCCACCGGCTGGTACCGAACGCGAGGTCGCGCTTTTCGACCAGCGCAACACTCAGCCCACGAGTCACGGCGTCGAGAGCGACACCGACGCCCGTGATTCCGCCACCGATTACCAGGACGTCGACCGAATCGCCGTTCGCCAACTGCTCGAGTTCACGAGTACGCCGCTGTGCGTTGAGAGCTGAATCGCTGCCTGCTGAATCTCGAGGGTTCACAGCTATTCTCCCGAATTCTCGACAGGTGCCAGATACGCAGCGACCGCATATCGAAGTTGCTCGACCGACGCCTCGGAGGAAAGCTCCGGCTCGAGTGTCGGTGCGGAGATGACGACGGACTGAGCCATCAGCAGAACCATCGCCGCGATCTCGGTGACGCTTCCCTCGCGAATCGAACCGTCCTGTTGACCGGCGGCGACGACGGATGTGATCAGCTCGAGAATCGACTTCTGGCTTGCGCCGAGCCGGTCCACGATGTACGTGGTCAGCAACTCTTGATCAGCTTGCCGAATTTTCACGAAGAGCGGATGGTCGCGAATCTGACCGACGACGTCACCGATCGCCTCCACGAGCAGCGCGCCCGCAGACCCGGTGAAGGTCACCTCGGGCAGCACCGATCGGATCTCCCGGGTGAGCAGGTCCGCGACCACGGCCCTCGTGTCCGGCCACCGCCGGTAGACCGTCGGTCGGCTCACGCCGGCTCGACGGGAGATCTCGGCAAGTGTGGTTCGCTGCATTCCGAAATCGAGGACACACGATCTTGCGGCGTCGAGAATCACGTCGTCGATCTCGCGGCTGGGGATGCGCTGACCGTCGGCCTTGCGAGGGGCAATTGGGTCATCTGCGTTACGGATTACCATCGTATGTAACACAATACCGGACAAGTCACCGGTAATCCCGTCGGGACTTGCGACTTTTCTCGCTCAGCTCATCAGAAATAGTACAACTCGAAACCAACTGCGCGCTCGGCATCAAAACCAGGCTTCGGTCCGCTGACCATGTCGATCTGTGCGCGGGCCTGTTCCCGGATCGGCACGGAACTCAATGCCGCCAGATAGCGTGCGTGTTCCGCGAGCGAATCCACGGCGCGATCGACCGTCGACGTCACGTCGACGCAGTGTGTGGGAGTCATCGTGTTCACCGCGACCCACCGAACACCGGACCACGGCGCCAACCCCTGAGCCGTCAAGGACGGAAAGATCCATTCGTTTGCTGCGTCGGCAGTTGCATCCAGGACGCTGATCCCGAGCGCGCGGTGATCCGCACTGTTGAGGTAGCCGGGCCCCCAGGTGTGCGAGTAGTTCATCGTCACCACCAATTCCGGACGGTGGCGACGAATTGCAGCGGCGAGAGTCGAGCGCAACTCCAGGCCTTCCACGAGACGACCGTCGGGTAGGCCGAGGAACTCCACCTCACTGACGCCGACGATCGCGGCCGAGCGGCGCTCTTCTTCCTCACGGACCGGGCCGGACTCTTCGGGCGACAGACCAGCGATTCCGGCCTCGCCTCGCGTGGCCAGGACGTATCGGACGTCCTTGCCTCGATCGGTCCACTGCGCCACCGCTGCAGCTGCGCCGTATTCGATGTCGTCTGGATGCGCCACGATGACAATCGCGCGCCGCCAGTCCTCGGGGAAATTTTCCATAGGGCCGATCTTGCCCGTCAGAACCGCGAAGCGGGGGAATTGTCATCACTTCCCGACATCGCCTTCACCAGGAAATAGATTCCGAAGCCGACAGCGCCGACCACCAGAACCCAGAAAAGCCCTTTGATCAGGGCACCGACCACCGCGAGTGCAACCCACACCAGAACGACGGCCAAAGCGATCTTCCAAAACATGCTTACCTCCAACGTGCCGTTGAATAATCAGTCGAATCGGACAGGTGCTGCGTCGTCCGTAGAACCAGCCTGACAGGTCTGACGCGACAAAGCAGCAGCTCAGCGGCAAGTTCAGGTAAAGATCAGGGTTCACCCCGAGACCGCCCCTCACGCAGGTCAGGTGTCCAACCCATTGCAGCGTGCGACTGGCGTAAACTCGCGAAGTTCCATCCCGTACGTCGAAGGAGCACGTCCGCAGTGTCTACGACCCGTTTCCCCGCTCGCGATCTCGCGCATGTAGCCGTCTTCGCCGCACTCATCATCGCGCTGGGCCTCCCCGGGTCGATCAACATCGGCATTTCCGGCGTACCGATCACACTTCAGTCGATGGGCGTCATGATGGCCGGCGCTCTGCTCGGACCGCGCAAGGGTGTTCTCGCCGTCCTGACGGTCATCGCCCTGGGATTGGTGGGGCTACCGGTCCTTGCCGGCGGTCGCACCGCACTCGTGTCTCTTTCGAGCCCGACGGCCGGATTCCTCATCGGCTGGATCCCGACGGCATTTGTCATCGGGTGGCTGACTGCCAAGATGTTGCCGAAGTACCGGATCATCGCGGGCATCGGGATCAACCTGCTCGGCGGGGTTGTCATCCTCTACGCGTTCGGCATCGTAGGAATGATGGTCCGCGGACACATGAGCTTCCTGGCCGCCTGGTCGGCCAACGCTGCCTTCATTCCTCTCGACGCGGCAAAGGCTGTGGTCACCGCGCTCGTCGCGTCCCAGGTCCATCGCGCATATCCAGCACTCCTGCGTGATCCGGTGATCTCGTCCACCAAGACCGTGGTGGCGAATTAATCTCCGATGAGTGAGATCGTCTTCGAGAATGTCGGCCACAGTTTCGGTGAACGAGCAGTCCTGCAGCAGATAAATCTGCGACTGAGCGAGCAGCGAATCGGGATCGTGGGTGCGAACGGAAGCGGCAAGTCTACCCTCGCTCGCATGATCAACGGACTGGTCGTTCCCACCGAAGGGCGCGTCCAGGTGAACGGCCTGGATACCGCGAAGAAGGGCCGCGACGTACGCAAGCAGGTCGGGTTCGTCTTCACCGATCCCAACCATCAGATCGTGATGCCGACGGTGGCCGAGGACATCGAATTCTCGCTCCGCCGTAGCGGTTTGGGTAAATCCGAGCGCGCCGCCAAAGTCACCTCGGTCCTGCAACGCTATGGTCTCGCCGGGCACGCCGACCATCCCACCCACCAGCTTTCCGGTGGGCAGAAGCAGCTTCTCGCACTTGCGGCCATCATGGTGACGGAGCCGAACGTGCTCGTCGCCGACGAACCCACCACGCTCCTCGATCTTCGCAACTCGCGACTCATCAGCTCGGTGTTCGAGTCACTCGATCAACAATTGATCGTCGTGACCCACCAACTCGATCTCCTCGAATCCTTCGAACGTGTGTTGGTTGTCGACCAAGGTCGTGTCGTCGCTGACGGCTCCCCCGCCGACTCGATCGGCCATTACCGGTCGTTGGTCTCGTGACCACACTCGGCGTCTACCGGCCTGGCACGTCGCTCCTGCACCGGATGCCGACGGGGATCAAGCTCCTCGGATTGGTCGTGGCCATCCTCTCCGTCTCGATCTTCGTACGTGAGCCGTGGCAACTGGCAGCTCCCGCGATCGTCGTTGTTGCCCTGTACGTCATTGCGCGCATTCCTCCGATGACTGCCATCCGGCAGCTGCGTCCGGCGCTGTGGATGTTGCTGTTCATCGGGGCGTTCCAGCTGGTGGTCGCGGGGTGGCAGCGGGCGGCCGTCGTTTGCGGCGTCCTGATCATCTCGATTGCCTTCGCGGCGATCATGGGATTGACGACACGAATCTCCGAGATGCTCGACGCGATCACCACATTCCTGACACCCTTGCGACGCTTCGGCGTCAATCCCGAACGGATCGCCTTGCTCCTGGCAATGACGATCCGGTGCATCCCACTCATGTTCGAGGTCATTACACAGGTGTCCGAAGCACGCAAGGCACGGGGGCTCGGCTTCTCGCTGCGTTCCTTCGCAGTGCCGGTCATCGTCGGCACCCTGATGACAGCGGATGCAATGGGTGAAGCATTGGCAGCCCGCGGCGCCGACGACTGAGCGCCGATCAGACCGAGCTGTCAGTTGTACTTGCGCGTGATGTCGTCCACCTCGCCGATGGCGTCGGCAAGCGCCGAAAGTCGCTCGGCGGCCGCGTGCAGCGCCGAGAGTTCTCGGTTGAATCCCACGAGCGCCGAAGGGCTGTGAGGCGCTGTCAGTGCAGCTGCCGAGGTCACCAGATCCTCGTACTGATCCAACCCCGACTGCAACTCACGAACTGCGCTGTCGATTGTGGGATCAAGAGGCTCGGTTACCTTGGGCGTCGCGGCCACCGCGCGTTCCATCGCGACCACGTCCGAAGACACCGCGAACATCGCTATCAGTGCCGAATCGGCGGTAGCGGTGATTTCGTCCAACTCACCAGGGTCGATGGTGTCGGCGCGTCTGAGAACACTCAAAATCTCGAACAGCGACGTCTCGGCACCGATGAGGCGAGACATCGGAACGAACGCGCGAGATGACGACGGTGGCAATCGTCTGCGAATCGGCGCCAACGGCGGTGGGCCGGAGCTCATCGAACGGTAACGGCCGACCGCGATGACGGCGGGAACCGCGAACAGTGCCGCTCCCCCGCCTGCCACCACCACCGACCACTCGGGAGCTGCTGCAACCGCGAGGCCGGCAGTGCCGACCACTGAACCGCCGGACATGAATCCCCATCGCTGCGCCCGTCGACGCGCACGGGCACGCTTGCGCTCGAACTTGGCACGCGGGTCCTGCCACCGCCGAGCGGCATCCGCCGCCGACAGTCCGACCTCGCGCAACGTGTCCGCGGTACGTCCCAACGCTCCGAAAGCGCCGGATACGGAAACGGGAACGGCCGACCGGGGCTCACGCCCAGATCGACCGTCTCGTGAAGAAAACATCAGAGCATCACTGCCGACATCGAGGATTCGGCTACTGCCCGGTCTGACCGGCAGCCGGGGGCTGCTTCTCGACGGACGGCGTCGCGGGAGTGGCTGCTGCGCCGCCGGACGGCAGTGCCTCGCCCTTCATGGATGCACGAATCTGCTCGAGGCGGCTGTGCCCTGCCATCTGGACCGAGGCCTGCTGGACCTCCATCATTCGGCCCTGGACGGAGTTCTGGGCGAGCTCGGCTGAGCCGAGTGCGTCAGCGTAGCGGCGCTCGATCTTGTCGCGCACAGCCTCGAGGCTGGGTGTGTTGCCGGGAGCCGACAGCGTGCTGTCCATGGAACGAAGCGACTCGCTCACGCGCTCCTGCATCTTGGCCTGCTCGAGCTGGCTGAGCAGCTTGGTGCGCTCGGCAACCTTTGCCTGCAGAGTCATCGCGTTCTGCTCAACGGCCTTCTTGGCCTGAGCGGCTGCCTGCAAGGACTGGTCGTGCAGTGCCTTCAGATCCTCGACGCCCTGCTCGGCCGTCACCAACTGAGCCGCAAAAGCCTCGGCGGCGTTGGTGTACTGGATCGCCTTGTCGTTGTCACCGGCAGCAGCAGCCTGATCGGCAAGGTTGACGGCTTGGCGCGCGTTGGCATTGAGCTTCTCGACCTCGTCGAGTTGACGGCTGAGCTTCATCTCGAGTTGACGCTGATTACCGATCACCGACGCAGCCTGCTGGGACAACGCCTGATGCTGGCGCTGTGCGTCCTCGATCGCCTGCTGAATCTGAACCTTTGGATCTGCCTTCTCATCGATCTTCGAATTGAAGAGCGCCATCAGGTACTTCCAGCCCTTGACGAAAGGATTAGCCATTGGTTTGATCCTGCCTCCATCTGATGCGCCGCGCCGAACGCGACCCGGAGCGCGACCGTCGCGCACCGAAACAAGGGCTGCGCCCTATCTGCTCTGACCCCACCTGCTGGAAACCGGCGGTTACGTACAAAATCTATCGGTTACGGCCGGTAGTGGCTACGCCGCCGCCAACCTTCGAGCGTTCGGTGCCGGAATCACGACGCGGGTATCTCGTGCGATAGTCGGCGAACCGGAAGCCGAGACAGAGCCGGATGCCGACACGGCAGGTTCGGTGACCTGTCGACCAGCTACCGGAGCGCTCTTCTTCGTGGCCAAGGTCTCGCTCACGTCGACCAGCACGTCGGACAGTGGGACTGCGAGCGCATCACAGATCGCTGCCAACAGTTCGCTCGATGCTTCCTTACGTCCACGTTCCACTTCGGACAGATAGCCCAAGCTCACACGCGCGCTGTTCGACACCTCACGTAGCGTGCGGCTCTGCGAAACGCGCGTACGCCGGAGACTGTCACCGATTGCCTCACGCAATAGCAGCGCCATCTCGCTCCTCCTTCATCCGTGACCTCATCGTGCATGGTCGTACGTCTTCACAATCGTCAACGTCCGAACACATCCGATTGGTTCCCGAGCCTATCTTGCCGCACGCTCTACGACACGATCACGCAACCGCGACACGGCAGTCGCGACCGCGGTTGTCCGAATCTCCCACCGTTCGCCGCAAAGCGCGAGCGCTACACATTCGGTTCCGTCCGGGCCGGCGATACCGAGAAACACCGTTCCGACCGGGTGTCCGTCCTGCTGACTCGGACCGGCAACTCCGGTCAGTCCGATACCCCAATCGGCACCGCACCTCGTCCGGGCGCCGAGCGCCAAAGCCACGGCAGTGCTCTCGGACACGGGGCCGTCTGACGCCAGGCGGTCGGGATCCACGCCGGCCAGCGTTGCTTTCAGGTCGGTCGCATACACGACCAGGCCCCCACGCAGCACCGCGCTCGACCCCGGAACGGACGCGACCGCAGCCGTGAACAATCCGGCCGTCAGAGATTCGGCGGCGGCGACAGTTTGCCTCGCAGCGCCGAGGGCTTCGACGAGTTCGACCACTCCGAGTCCGAGCAGCGGGTCGGTCATGACTCGACTGCGCGAACTCCGGCGCGAAGCCTGATCGCCTGCACGATGTATTCGATTCCCGTCGCCACCGTCAGCACGACGGCAGCAGCCATCAGCAGTCCGCTGACGATGGCCCAACTGCTCGGCAGCGGGCATAGGTAGAACCCGATCGCGACGGCCTGCACGAGGGTCTTGAGCTTGCCGCCCTTGCCTGCCGGGATGACCGCGTGCCGCAGCACCGCGAACCGCAACAGAGTGATTCCGAGTTCTCTGGCGATGATCACTCCGGTCACCCACCACGACAGATCGCCGAGAACCGAGAGCCCGATCAGCGCGGCTCCGATCAATGCCTTGTCCGCGATCGGGTCCATGAGTTTCCCGAAATCGGTGACCAGACCGTACTTCCGAGCCAATTGGCCGTCGATTCGATCCGTGATCGCGGCGACGATGAACACGCCCATCGCTCCGAGACGCCACCACGTCGAGTGTCCGCCGTCGACAAACAGAACAACGAGAAACACCGGAACGAGAACCATTCGCACCATCGTGAGAATGTTCGCGATGTTCAGCAACGGAACCGGGTTGTCCGCGACAGGTGTGCCATCGGACGGGCCGACGGCGGCGCGATGGGCGTCGGTCTGATCGCGCGGGGTACTCATCGGATCACCGCGCGGGCGGTGAGCCGAACCCGGGATACAGCCGAGCGGCGCGGGAATTGCGTGGGGCGGACAGGCACGCGACTTAGAATATCGGTAGGGCCATTGACTAATGTGCACCACATGACTTCGACCGCGCCGACCTATACCGAGAGCCAGTTGATCGTGCGTCGCGCGCGAACGTCGGACATCCCCGAAATCAAGCGCCTGATCGACATCTACGCCGGCAAGATCCTGCTCGAGAAGAATCTCGTGACGCTGTACGAGGCCGTCCAGGAGTTCTGGGTCGCCGAGCGTGGTGACCAGGTAATCGCTTGCGGCGCACTGCATGTGCTGTGGGCAGACCTGGGCGAGATCCGCACCGTCGCAGTCGATCCGACAGCCAAGGGGCAGGGTGCGGGTTTCCACGTCGTCGACAAACTCATCGAGGTCGCCAAGGAATTGGAGTTGGAACGACTGTTCGTGTTGACGTTCGAGACCGAGTTCTTCCACCGTCACGGATTCGCGGAGATCGACGGCACTCCCGTCACAGCCGAGGTCTATGCCGAAATGTGTCGTTCCTACGACGCCGGCGTCGCCGAGTTCCTCGATCTGAGCTATGTGAAACCCAACACACTCGGCAATACTCGCATGCTCCTGACTCTTTGAACCGTTCAGACTCTTCACACATCCCTGTCTCGATCACCCGTCCCGAAAGCGGTTCACGATGTCGTTGTTCCTCGTCGAATACACCTACGCGCCCGAGAAGAATCCTCAGCGCGACGAACTCCGCAGCGATCACCGCGCGTGGCTCGCCGATCTGGTTTCCCGCTCGATCGTGTTGTCGTCAGGCCCGTTTGCAGATGGAAACGGCGCGCTGATCATCGTCGACGCAGCTGACACCGATACCGTCTCGCTTCTCTTCACCCACGATCCGTTCGCGATCGCCGACCTGATCGAAAACGTCCGGATCACCGAGTGGGTGCCGGTTCTGGGCCAGTTCAGCGCCTGACAGGCACAGTCCCCGGCTTTACTCCCCGGCCCGGTCGCGAGTCTTCAACAGGCTCGCGACCGTTGTCACCGCCAGCACTCCGATGATCACTCCGAGAGAGAGCGCCGTCGAGATTTCCGGCACCGAGACGTGTTCACCGCCGTTGACGAATGAGAGCGTGTTCTCGTGCAACGCGTGCAGTACCAGTTTCACGCCGATGAACGCCAGAATTATCGAGAGCCCGTACGAGAGGTAGACCAGTCGTTCGAGCAACCCGCCGATCAGGAAGTACAGCTGTCGTAGACCCATCAGCGCGAAGGCGTTGGCGGTGAACACCAGGTACGGTTCCTGCGTCAGACCGTAGATCGCCGGAATCGAATCGAGCGCGAAGAGCACGTCGGCGAACCCGATTGCGATGAGCGCCAACAACAACGGCGTCACGACGCGCTTGCCGTCGATCCGG
The DNA here is from genome assembly GCF_030056735.1 of Rhodococcus sp. IEGM 1409. Taxonomy (GTDB): domain Bacteria; phylum Actinomycetota; class Actinomycetes; order Mycobacteriales; family Mycobacteriaceae; genus Rhodococcus_F. The sequence goes on along the minus strand of NZ_JASHKN010000002.1, from coordinate 781,181 downwards.
GTGATCAGTTTATCCCCGTCGTACTCCTCGGTGGTGGGCAGCACCCGCTTCACGAGCGAGATGATGCGACTGTCGCGCTTCTCTTCCGCTTCCTTCTCGTGGCCGTGATCGCGGATCAGGGTGTACGCGGTGTAGATCAGAAATGCACCGAAAAGGTAGAACACCCAGCTGTACGCGTTGATAGCGGCCGCGCCGACTCCGATGAAGATTCCGCGCATCACCAGCGCGAGGACGATGCCGATCAGCAGGACCTTCTGCTGGAACTCTCGCGGAACGGCGAACGTCGACATGATGATCACGAAGACGAACAGATTGTCTACCGAGAGCGCCTTCTCCGTGACGTAGCCGGCGAAGTACTCACCCCCGTACGTGGAGCCCCAGATCCACATCACGACCAGGCCGAAGACGATGGCTATCGAAATGTAGACCGTCGACCAGAATGCCGACTCCCGGAACGTCGGCGCATGTGGAGTACGGACGTGGGCGAAGAAGTCGAAGACGAACAGGCCGAGGATCACCACGATCGTGATTCCCCAAGCCAACGGCGTCACATGCACGGGTTCCTCCGGTCGTCTGTCGACGGCTTGTCCGCCGATGTGTCGCTACTCGTCTGCGGGTGCCGCGTCCGGGTCGCCACCGCGAATCGACCACAGCAGACCGTCGAGTTCCTCAGGCTTCATCAAAACTTCGCGTGCCTTCGAGCCCTCGCTGGGGCCGACGACGCCACGATTTTCCATGAGATCCATGAGTCGGCCGGCCTTGGCGAACCCGACGCGCAGTTTGCGCTGCAGCATCGACGTCGAACCGAACTGACTCGTGATGACCAATTCCACGGCCTGCAGGAGCACGTCCATGTCGTCGCCGATGTCGGGATCGACGTCTTTCTTCTCCCCGGCCTTCTGCGCGGTGACACCTTCGGTGTACTCGGGCTCGGCCTGGTTCTTCGCGAAGTCGACAACCGCCGAGATTTCCTCGTCGGTGATGAACGCGCCCTGCATACGGGTCGGCTTGCCCGCTCCCATTGGCAGGAACAAGCCGTCACCCATACCGATGAGCTTCTCGGCGCCGGGTTGATCGAGGATGACTCGGGAGTCCGTGAGCGAGGACGTCGCGAACGCCAGACGCGAAGGCACGTTGGTCTTGATCAGACCGGTGACGACGTCGACAGACGGGCGCTGCGTTGCCAGCACCAGGTGGATGCCGGCCGCACGGGCTTTCTGGGTGATGCGGACGATTGCTTCTTCGACGTCGCGCGGAGCGGTCATCATGAGGTCGGCCAGCTCGTCCACGATAGCCAGGATGTACGGGTACGGGCGGTAGACGCGCTCGCTGCCCAGCGGCGCGGTGATTTCGCCGGACTTGACCTTGGAGTTGAAGTCGTCGATGTGACGCACTCGGTTGGCCTGCATGTCCTGGTAGCGCTGTTCCATCTCCTCGACCAACCAGGCCAGCGCTGCCGCTGCCTTCTTGGGCTGAGTGATGATCGGCGTGATCAGGTGCGGGATACCTTCGTACGGCGTGAGCTCGACCATCTTGGGGTCGATGAGGATCATCCGTACTTCTTCCGGCGTCGCCCGGGTCAGCAGTGACACGAGCATCGAGTTCACGAAGCTCGACTTACCCGAGCCGGTCGAACCTGCCACCAGCAGGTGGGGCATCTTCGCGAGATTCGCACTGACGAAGTCACCTTCGATGTCCTTACCCAGACCGATCACCAGTGGATGGTGATCGCGTCGGGTGCTCGGCGCGTTCAGCACGTCGGCTAGGCGAACCATTTCACGGTCGGAGTTCGGTACCTCGATACCCACCGCGGATTTACCCGGAATTGGGGCAAGGAGGCGGACGTTGTCGGTTGCCACCGCATAGGCGATGTTGCGGGCGAGCGCAGTGATCTTCTCGACCTTCACGCCGGGTCCGAGTTCGACCTCGTAGCGCGTCACTGTCGGTCCGCGGGTGAATCCGGTAACGGCGGCATCGATCTTGAACTGTTCGAGGACCTCGCTGATCGCTTCGATCATCGCGTCGTTCGCAGAGCTGCGGAGCTTGGGCGGATCACCCTCGATCAGCAACGTCGTCGGCGGGAGGTTGTAGTCGCCGTCGGTCACCCGATCGGTGACGAAGTGTTCCTTCTCCTCCGGCTCCGGTTCGGGTTTCGGCACGGGCTTGGCGATGGGGACCGAACGAGCCGGCACCTTGGGGCGCGGTGCCGGAGTCTCCACGACGGGCGCTGGCGCAGCCACGACGGGCTCGTCGGGCTCTGCGGTTTCGTCAGCGTTCCACAGACCGAGTACTTCGGTCTTCTTGTCTCCGGACTCGAACTCGTCCGTCGGGTAGTTGTCGATCGGTGCGCGTCGACTGGTCCGCTTGGCGGGCTTGAGCGGCGGCTCGGCGTAGGTGTCGACCGGGTAGCCGTCGGCGTCGAACAGCGAAGGATCGTAAGCAGATTCGCCGTAATGGTGCTCGCCGTCCTCGTCGAATTCGGATCCGTAGTCGCCGTATTCGTCCGAGCGATACGAGGCACCGAAGAAGGACTGGAACTTGCTCGGTACCTCACGCAGAGTGGTTCCGGTCAGAAGCAGGATTCCGAATGCGGCGGCGATGACCAACAGCGGCGCCGACAGCCAGACGGTGAGGCCGTCGGTCAGCGGGCCTCCGACGACGTATCCGACAAACCCTGCGCCGTTGGAGCGGCCGGTGGCGTCTGTCGGTGATCCCGAGATGATGTGCCACAGGCCGAGCGCAGGCAGACCGACCAGCAGCGATCCCATGATCAGTCGAGGTCGGATCTCAGGTTTGGGTTCTGTGCGCATCAACAGGATCGCGAGGCCGACGCCGACGATGGGGAGCACAGCCGAAGCCGCGCCGAAGATCGCCCGCACGAGGGTGTCGATGCCGCCGCCGATCGGACCTCCGGCCTTGAACCAGACTCCGCCGGCGATGACAACGCTGAATGCGATCAGGCCGAGCGCTATTCCGTCGCGGCGATGGCCGGCTTCGATCTCGCCGACCTTGCTGACTGTGCGCGTAGTGGCGCCGACTCCGCGAGCGGCCAGGGACCACCCGGCTCCGATCCCTTTGCCGACCGCAGCCAACGGGCTGGCCCGTTGAGACGTTTTCGATACGGGTCGGCGCGAAGCCGAAGACGTACCGGACGACTTCTTCGGCGCCGGCTTGGAGCCTTTCCCCGACGCCGGGCGGCCACCGGCTTTGGCCGAAGTCGTGACATTTCGAGGAGTCGAGACAGTCCGCGTGGTGCGCGATGTGCGGGGTTTTGCGGTCGCTCTCGCGCTCGGCGCAGACGCTGACGACCTGGTCGATGCCCTGGACGTGGACGTGCTTGTACTGGATCCCCGGGCGCTCGACTTACCTGCCATGGAGTTCAGGCTAGTCTGTGCGACCCCATCTGGACCATCCGCAACACCAGCAACACAGGTTGCGAGTGCGAAACGTGATCTTCACAACCCGTCTGTCGAACCCAGTACAGGTCGAAAGACGGGCAGATCGAAACAGGCGGATCAGAAACTGCGATCGAGCGCCATCACCGATTGAACGTCGCCGAGTTCGCCTTTTGCTTCGATCTGCACCTCGTTGCGACCGAAAGCGTGAAGCAGCAACTCGGCAGGTTCACCCTGCAGGACAACACTGCGAGAGCCGGATTTGTGGACGACCGCGCTCTCTCCGGACGGAAGTTCGAAAATCACCTCGACAGCGGCTTTGCGGTAGCCCATCTTGCCGATCTGCCGCGCGTACTTCCACAGCTGAGCCTGCCGACCCTCCGACAACGGACGCGGCGCCCAGTTCAGGTGTGCGCGTCGTACATCTTCGTGGTGGACGAACATTTCCGTGGTGTTGACCTGCGCGTCGAGCCAGTACATCGGCGACCACCGCGGCGGCCCGCTGCGAACGTCGTCGAGGATGTCCTCCCACGGACGCGCCGCTGCGGCCTTTCGCACACTCTCGGTGTGACCGGCCAGGGGGCTGAACATGATTCCGGGAGCGGCGTCGAGACGCCGCTCCCGGACGATCAGATGCGCTGCCAGGTCACGATTGGTCCACTCCCCACACAGTGTCGGAGCATCGGGGCCGAATTCGACCATGCTGTCCACCAGGGCGAGTCGTTCGTCATGAGCGAAGGTCACCTTCGCCAAAGTACTCGAACCGGACCGGGTTCGAGCGGAAGCGACCTGCTGTGCCGAATCTACTGCTGTGTCGAATCTACGGAACCGCGATGACCGTCGGAATGATCATCGGACGGCGGCGGTACTTGTCCGCGACCCAGCGTCCGACGACGCGGCGCACGGACTGCGCGATGCGATGAGCGTCGATGACGCCTTCGCTCGCCAACCGTGCCAGGTCCGATTCCACGAGATCCGCGGCGGCCTTGAGCGCTGTCGGATCGTCGGAGAAACCGCGACCGGACACCTCAGGAGTGCTGACCGCGCGGCCCGTCGACTCGTTGATGACGATGGTGATGGCGATGAAGCCGCCCTCACCGAGCACGAGGCGATCGGAAAGCGTCGGCTCACCGACGTCACCGACAGACAGACCGTCCACGTAGACGTGTCCGACCGGTACCCGTCCGACGATCTCGGCGAGGCCGTCGACCATGTCCACCACGACGCCGTCCTCGGCCAATACGATGCGCTCTTCCGGAACGCCGGTTGCCTTGGCAAGTGCGGCGTTGGCACGCAGGTGGCGCCATTCACCGTGAACAGGCATGGCGTTGGTGGGCCGAACCGCGTTGTAGAGGTAGAGCAACTCACCGGCAGAGGCGTGGCCTGAGACGTGAACCTTGGCGCTCTGCTGCGTCACGACGGTGGCACCGCGCTTGGCCAAGCCGTTGACGACGGCAAAAACCGAGTTCTCGTTGCCCGGGATCAGCGAGGACGCGAGTACGACCAGGTCGTTGGCGCGGATGTTGATCTGGCGGTGTTCGCCGCGTGCCATCCGCGAGAGCGCTGCCAACGGCTCACCCTGCGAACCCGTGGAGATGAGGACCAGGCGATCGTCGGGAAGCGTCGCGGCGGTGTCGATGTCGACGACCAGGCCGTCGGGCACCGTGAGGTAGCCGAGATCCTGGGCGATCTGCATGTTGCGGACCATCGAGCGGCCGACGAAGACGATGCGGCGGTTGTACCGAGCGGCAACGTCGACGACCTGCTGGATACGGTGCACGTGGCTGGCGAACGATGCCACGATCACGCGCTGCTTCGCCTTGCCGATGACGTTGTCGAGCACTCCCCCGATTTCACGCTCGGGCGTGACGAATCCCGGGACCTCGGCGTTGGTCGAGTCCACGAGGAACAGGTCGACACCCTCGTCGCCCAGGCGGGAGAAACCGGCGAGGTCGGTCAGGCGTCCGTCGAGCGGCAGCTGATCGAGCTTGATGTCACCGGTGTGCAGTACGACGCCGGCGTCGGTGCGAATCGCGATCGCGAGCGCATCGGGAATCGAGTGGTTGACGGCGAAGTACTCGCAGTCGAACGGGCCGTGGGTGGTGCTGTTTCCTTCGACGACCTCGACGAGGTTCGGTCGCAGGCGATGCTCGCGGCACTTGGCGGCAACGAGGGCGAGAGTGAACTTCGCGCCGATGACCGGAATGTCCGCGCGCAGGCGCAGCAAGAACGGCAGAGCACCGATGTGGTCCTCGTGTCCGTGAGTCAAGATGACGGCTTCGACGTCGTCCATACGGTCTTCGATGTAGCGGAAGTCCGGGAGGATCAGGTCGACGCCAGGCTGCTGGTCTTCGGGAAACAGCACACCGCAGTCGACGATCAGCAGCTTGCCGCGGTGCTCGAACACCGTCATGTTGCGACCGATTTCGCCGATGCCGCCGAGAGCGACGATGCGCAGACCTGATGCCGGCGCCTTCGGGGGTGTTCCGAGTCGACCCGTGGGATCGACGGCCGGACGGTTCTCAGGGCGCTTGTTTCCGCGCCCGTTCCCCGCCTTCGACGCTGCCGGACGGTTGCCGCCGGAAGATTTGCGTGGCGACCTGTCTTCGGTCGACTTCTTGGGTGCAGCAGATTTGGTTGCTGCAGATTTGGCTGCTGCAGATTTGGCTGCTGCGGCCTTCTTGGGCGGGGCGGCTGCGGCGGGGGCCGCTTCTGCCGCCTGCGCAGCTGGTGCCTCTACCGGTGCGGCCTTCGCGGCCGTTTCGGGAGCCGGAGGCGAAGGCGGACCGGCTTGACGACTGGCACTACGACGTCGGGGGGGACGGGTCATTTACAAAACTCCTGCCGCATGCAGATCGGCGGCAAGACCGTCGATCTGCTCTTTAGTGGGTGCAACCTGCGGAAGGCGTGGTTCTCCGACATCGATTCCGATGAGTCGCAGACCCGCCTTCGAAGCGCTGACACCGCCGAGGCGGGCAACGGAACGAATCACAGGGATCAAACTGAGGTTTATCTCGCGTGCGCGGGCGATGTCGCCGGACACGAACGCGGTGTGAAGGTCGCGGAGGCGACCCGGAACAAGATGGCCGATGACGCTGACGAAGCCGGTAGCACCGACAGCGAGCCACGGCAGGTTCAGCGGGTCGTCACCGGAGAAGAACTGAAGCTCGGTGGTGCCGATCAACTCTGCGCCGGCGTTGAGGTCGCCCTTGGCGTCCTTGACGGCCTTGATCCGCGGGTGCTCGGCGAGTCGGCGGATCGTCTCGGTCTCGATGGGGACGACGGAGCGGGGCGGAATGTCGTACAACATGACGGGCAGGTCGGTCGCGTTGGCGACGGCGGTGAAGTGTGCAAAAAGTCCGGCCTGGGGCGGACGCGAGTAGTACGGGGTGACGACGAGCAGACCATGCGCTCCGGCGCGAGCCGCGTCACGGGCGAGTTCGACACTGTGGGCGGTGTCGTTGCTGCCGGCGCCTGCGACGATCTTCGCGCGGTTGCCGACGGCGTCGATCACCGCGCGGAGCAGGTCGAGCTTCTCGGACTCGGTGGTGGTGGGAGATTCACCGGTGGTACCGGCAAGGACAAGGCCGTCGCAGCCGTTGTCGACGAGATGGGCTGCGAGGCGCACTCCCGCGTCGACGTCCAACTTCCCGTCGGCAGTGAACGGGGTCACCATCGCAACGGAAATGGTGCCGAACGGACGCTCGACAAGAGAAGCGGAATCACCGTAGGTCATGGTCAGAAGGTTACCCGGTTCAGCTCTTACTTCTGCACACGAGTCACGACTCGGCCGCAAATGCACTGAGGGCGATTTCCGATCCGTCGCTTCCGCGAAGAATCTCGTAGTCCCCGAACACATTTGGCGCGACGTCGCGAAGCTGGCGCAGGCACTCGATCGCGACTCGCCGGATCTCGACATCCGCATGTTCGGTGGCACGCATCTCGACGAAGTGCCGCCAGGCCCGATAGTTCCCGGTCACGACCAAGCGCGTCTCGGTGGCGTTGGGCAGCACCGAGCGCGCGGCTTGCCTGGCTTGCTTCCCTCGCATCGGGGCGCCGGGCACAGATTGCAGTTTCCCTTCGAGGGCGGTCAGCAGTTCACCGTAAGCGCGACGGCTTTCGTCGGTGGCCGACAGAAACAGTGCTTCGAGCTCGGGATCGCCTTCGACAGCGGGAGGCACAACGACGTTCGCATCGTTCTCGCGGACGAATCGCTGCGAGAGTTGCGAGTACGAGAAGTGCCGGTGACGAATCAATTCATGAGTGCACGAGCGCGAGATACCGGTGATGTAGAAGCTCACAGTTGCATGCTCGAGCACCGAAACGTGTCCGACCTCGAGCAGATGCCTCAGGTAGCCGGCGTTGGTTGCCGTGCGCGGATTCGGCTTGGACCAACTCTGGTAGCAGGCTCGGCCGGAGAACTCGACGAGCGCTTCGCCGCCGTCCGCGTCCGTCTCCCACGGAATGTCCTCGGGCGGGAAGAACTCGGACTTCGCCACCAACTGCACTTTCAGCGACACCGTGTTCGGCACAACCCACTCCTCGACAAGCACGAAACAACCAGCACGAAACCCGGACGCTGTTCGCCTCAGGTGCGGGGCAACTCTATAGCGGTCGACCATCCCCGAGATCGAGTGACGTCACCAGCATCCTTGACTGACGTCACTTTTGACGCCACTCTGGTGTCATGGACATTTCGGAGTACACCGCAAAGCTGCAGAACGACCTCGTCACCGCAGCTGAACTCGGCGACGATCACACGCGCCGGATTGCGGCGTCGCTGTCCGCCGCCATCGAACCCTCGGTCCGCCTGGTCTTGCTGGCCGCGGCGACTGAGCTGGCCAAGGAGATCGGGGCGAAGCTCGGCGACCGAGAGGTCAAGGTCAATCTCGACGGCAGCGAGCTGCTGGTCGACGTCGTTCGCCCGCCCAATTCGACCGGCGGCGAGGCCGCAGACAACGAGAAGGCAGACGAGAAGAAGGACTCCACCTACTCGTTCGACGACGTCAGCGGCGATATCAGCCGAGTGACGTTGAGGATGATGGAGCAGATCAAAGCCCGCGCCGAGGAGGCAGCCAATCAGAACGGCGTCTCCCTCAACTCGTGGGTTTCACAAGCCGTACAGGGCGCACTGCGGGACCAGATGCGCAAGAACGGCATGGACTAGTTCGACGCCACCCCGATCGCCGAATGATCTAATTGCGCAACTGCAGTAATCACGAAATGTTGCCGCAAGGCGAGAAGGAGCACGTTCATGGCCGTTTCGGGCGTCAAGGAATTCGAGATCAAAGCTGATCCGGCAACGGTGATGCAGGCGGTCGCAGCGGTCGATCGACTGCCGGAGTGGTCGTCTGCGCACAAGAAGATCACCATCGAGAGCACCCACGACGACGGTCGCCCCCATCGCGTTCGCATGGCCGTGTCCATTCTCGGAATCAACGACGAGCAGGTAGTCGACTACACCTTCGAGGGCGACGAGAAGGTGACCTGGACCCTCGTCGAGAGCGGCCAGCAGAACCAGCAGGACGGCTCGTACGTCTTGACGCCCACCGACGGTGGAACCAAAGTCACCTTCGAATTGACCATCGATCCCAAGATCCCGCTGCCGGGTTTCCTGGTGAAGAAGGCGCAGAAGACGGCCCTGGAAACGGCAAGCAAAGGCCTGACGAAGTTCGTCGAAAACTTCTGAGCGCACACGCAATTCAGGCGGCCCTTACTTCGGCGTTCATCGCCAGGTTGGGGCCGTTTGCCGTAAAGTCGTGCTGCGATTTCGCGGAAGTTCTTGCCGATGTTGAAGATTCGCCGGTAGCCGGGGACCGCCCGGAGTAACGTCGGCCGCGTGTCCGCCGAGACCGCAGAGCCCAACTCCATGGCACCCGTGCGCATCCTCGTCTACAGCGACGACGCGCACACGCGCGAGCAAGTGCGGCTCGCTCTCGGCGAGCGTCCACATCCCTCGATGCCCACCATCGACTACGTCGAGGTCGCGACGGCGCCGATCGTCGTCGACAAGCTCGATGCCGGCGGAATCGATCTCGCCATCCTCGACGGCGAGGCGAGTCCGGCCGGCGGCATGGGCGTCGCGAAACAACTCAAGGACGAGATCGCCGACTGTCCACCGATCCTCGTACTGACCGGTCGACCCGACGATGCGTGGCTGGCGTCGTGGTCGAGAGCGGAAGCCTCAGTGCCGCAGCCGATAGATCCGATCGAACTCGCTTCCACCGTCATCACGCTTCTTCGTCGGCAACTGAGCCGGTGAGCGCCCGTTGCAGCGGTGATTCGTTGCGGCGCCGACTACTTCGGACTTTCGAGAGCGAAACTCGGGACCCCGAAAATCAACCCAATGTCGGAGGCCTCCCCTAGTGTGGGTGTCGCAGGTCACATATGAGTTGAATTGCTGGCAGTATCGAAATCGAACGGCACCTTCGGGCTAGGCGGACATCCGCACAGCGGAGAGGAGTTCGGGTGACATGAACGCATACATCCCCATTCTCGTCCTCGGGGTCATCGCGATGGCCTTCGCCGTGGTGTCGGTTGTTCTCGCGTCCGTGGTCGGCCCGAAGCGGTACAACAGGGCAAAGCTCGAAGCCTACGAATGCGGAATCGAACCGGCACCTCGTACCGCTGGTGGCGGACGGTTTCCCGTCAAGTTCTATCTGACGGCGATGCTGTTCATCATCTTCGACATCGAGATCGTCTTCCTCTATCCGTGGGCCGTGCATTTCGATTCGCTCGGCTTGTTCGGTCTCGCGGCCATGGGCCTTTTCATAGTCAACGTCTCGGTGGCATACGCATACGAATGGCGACGAGGCGGTCTCGGTTGGGACTAGCTGGGCAAAGACAAACAACACAATGAAGTCAGACAAAACCGGTCATACCGAAGCTGTTACGACTGAAAAGAGTCGGATATGGGTCTCGAAGAAAAGCTCCCCAGCGGATTTCTACTGACAACGGTCGAAGGTCTTGCCGGGTATGTCCGTAAAGGATCACTGTGGCCTGCCACCTTCGGGCTCGCGTGCTGCGCCATCGAGATGATGGCAACCACGTCCGGCCGCTTCGATCTGGCGCGGTTCGGCATGGAGGCCTTCCGTGCGTCGCCGCGCCAGGCAGATCTTCTGATCGTGGCCGGCCGGGTCAGTCAAAAGATGGGCCCGGTACTTCGTCAGGTCTACGACCAGATGGCCGAGCCGAAATGGGTTCTGGCCATGGGTGTGTGCGCGTCCTCCGGCGGAATGTTCAACAACTACGCAGTGGTACAGGGCGTCGACCACATCGTTCCGGTCGACATCTACTTGCCCGGTTGTCCGCCGCGGCCGGAGATGCTCCTCAACGCGATCATCGAACTGCACCGGAAGATTCAGGAGATGCCCCTCGGCGTCAACCGCGAAGAGGCTCGCGCGGCAGCCGAGCGCGCCGCACTGGCATCGACCCCCACCATCGACATGAAGGGGCTGCTGCGATGACCTCGGGCAACACCAGCGCGAGAGGGATGTTCGGGGTCCGCGGCAGTGGCGACACCTCGGGCTACAGCCGTCTTGCCCCTCCGATCTCTGTAGAAGACAAGGCTTCTCGACCATTCGGTGGATACTTCGACGAGGTTGCAGACTCCTTGGACACCACATTGCGCAGCGCGGGTGGCACTTTCAATGACGCAATCGAGCGCGTAACAGTTTTTCGAGACGAGATGACGCTGCACGTCGAACGGTCTCACCTCCCGCAGGTCGCGCGCAGACTGCGCGACGAACCGGATCTTCGCTTCGAACTCTGCCTGGGTGTCGACGGAGTGCACTACCCGCAGGACACCGGTCGCGAACTCCACGCCGTGTATCCACTCGCCTCCATTACGCACAATCGCCGGATCAGACTGGAAGTGTCTGTGCCTGATTCCGATCCGCACATTCCGTCGATCGTCGGGATCTACCCGACCAACGACTGGCACGAACGTGAGACCTACGACTTCTTCGGAATCGTCTTCGACGGCCACCCGGCATTGACCCGCATCGAGATGCCCGACGACTGGAAAGGCCACCCGCAGCGGAAGGACTATCCGCTCGGCGGTATTCCGGTCGAGTACAAGGGCGCCCAGACTCCGCCACCCGACGAGCGTAGGTCGTACAACTGATGAACAACACGACAGGAAATAGCGCCGGCGCTACGACGGAAACCGTCGTCACAACATCCGGTCAGGACTGGGACGACATCGTCACCGCGGCTGCCCGGCAGCGAACCGGCGAGGCCGAACGGATCGTGGTCAACATGGGCCCGCAGCATCCGTCCACGCACGGCGTCTTGCGCCTCATTCTCGAAATCGAGGGTGAGACCGTCGTGGAAGCACGGTGCGGAATCGGCTACCTGCACACCGGAATCGAAAAGAATCTCGAATACCGGAACTGGACGCAGGGGGTCACTTTCGTTACTCGGATGGACTACCTGTCACCGTTCTTCAACGAAACCGCCTACTGCCTCGGGGTCGAAAAACTTCTCGACATCACCGACGACGTTCCCGAGCGAGCCACCGTCATTCGCGTGATGATGATGGAGCTCAATCGAATCTCCTCACATCTTGTCGCCCTGGCGACCGGCGGAATGGAACTGGGCGCCGTGACGGCGATGCTGTTCGGATTCCGTGAACGCGAACTGATTCTGGACGTGTTCGAGACGATCACCGGACTGCGGATGAATCACGCGTACATCAGGCCTGGCGGTCTCGCGCAAGATCTACCCGACGGCTCGGTGGCAAAGGTTCGACAACTGTTGAAGGTCCTTCCGAAGCGGTTGCGTGACGTCGAACTGATGCTCAGCGACAACTCCATCTGGAAGGCCCGTACTCAGGGAATCGGATATCTCGATCTCACCGGTTGCATGGCGCTCGGAGTGACGGGACCGGTCCTGCGCGCCACGGGTCTCCCCCATGATCAGCGTCGAGCTCAGCCCTACTGCGGCTACGAGAACTACGAGTTCGATGTTGTCACGCACGACGGATCAGATTGCTACGGAAGGTACGTCATCCGCGTCGAGGAGATGAAGGAGTCCCTCAAGATCGTCGAGCAGTGTCTCGACAAGCTGCAACCGGGGCCGGTCATGTTGGACGACAAGAAGATTGCCTGGCCTGCCGATCTCGCCGTCGGACCGGACGGCCTCGGCAACTCGCAGAAGCACATCGCCAAGATCATGGAGTCGTCCATGGAGGGTCTGATTCACCATTTCAAACTGGTCACCGAAGGCATCCGTGTGCCGCCCGGTCAGGTGTACGTCGCCGTCGAGTCTCCGCGTGGCGAACTGGGCGTGCACATGGTCAGCGACGGGGGGACCCGGCCGTACCGCGTCCATTTCCGGGATCCGTCGTTCACAAACCTTCAAGCGGTAGCGGCGATGTGTGAGGGAGGCATGGTGTCCGACGTGATCGCTTCGGTCGCCAGTATCGATCCCGTCATGGGCGGAGTGGACCGATGACCGGCCCGAACGGTTCGTCACGGGTGTTCATCGAACTCGGGCCGCGACCGGAGGAACCCACGCAATTGGTACGCCCGGGCGCACGATCGAGCTATCCACCCGACGTGCTCGCCCGACTCGAAACAGACGCCGAAACCGTCATCGCTCGTTATCGCGAGCCCGACGCCGCCGCGACAACCAGTCGATCGGCCCTCCTGCCGCTCCTCCATCTTGTTCAATCCGAGGACGGGTACATCACGCCGGCCGGGATCGATTTCTGCAGTGCCAAGCTAGGTTTGACGGGCGCTGAGGTCGCCGCCGTTTCCACCTTCTACTCTATGTATCGCCGTGGTCCGACGGGTGAGTATCTGGTCGGAGTCTGCACCAACACGCTGTGCGCGATCATGGGCGGTGACGACATCCTCGCGGCACTCGAAGAGCACCTGGGCTCGGCAGGTTCCAGGGACGAAGGCGCACACACCATCTCGACGTCCGACGGCAAGATCACCCTCGAACACATCGAGTGCAATGCGGCGTGCGACTACGCGCCCGTCGTGATGATCAACTGGGAGTTCTTCGACAACCAGACTCCGGAATCGGCGCGCTCACTTGTCAATGCGTTACGCGCCGGAGAGCGCGTGACGCCTAGTCGCGGTGCGACGCTGTGTTCGTTCCGCCAGACCGCGCGCACCCTGGCCGGTTTCCCGGATACGCGAATCGAAGCAGCCGAAGCGCAGACCGTCGGCGGGGCAACTCTTGCCGGACTGCGTATCAGCCGATCTCTCGACGACAACCGCCCCGGCCCGGCTTCCGCGGTCGACGCTCCCGGCGAAGGGAAGTGACATGGCACTCGCCCCCGTCCTGAGTCGTTACTGGGATCAACCGAACTCGTGGACCCTCGACAGCTACCTTCGTCACGACGGCTACCAGGCCCTACGCAAAGCACTCGACGGCTCCCCCGATGCCGTGATCGAGACGGTCAAGGACGCGGGCCTTCGCGGGCGCGGTGGCGCCGGCTTCCCGACGGGCCTCAAGTGGAGCTTCATCCCGCAGGTCTCTGAAGACACGCCCGGAGACGGCAAGCCTCATTACCTCGTCGTCAATGCCGACGAGTCCGAGCCGGGCACATGCAAGGACATGCCGTTGATGATGGCGACTCCCCACACGTTGGTGGAGGGAGTGATCATCGCGGCGTACGCAATTCGAGCAGCCAAGGCGTTCATCTACGTCAGGGGCGAGGTAGTACCTGTCCTACGGCGCCTGCAGACCGCTGTGACAGAGGCTTACGCCGCCGGATACCTGGGCCGAAACATCCTCGGTTCGGGATTCGATCTGGACCTCGTCGTGCACGCCGGAGCAGGCGCGTATATCTGCGGAGAGGAGACAGCCCTCCTCGATTCTCTGGAGGGACGGCGCGGTCAGCCTCGATTGCGGCCGCCGTTCCCCGCTGTCGCCGGCCTCTACGCCTGCCCGACCGTCGTCAACAACGTCGAGTCCATCGCGAGTGTTCCGTCGATCGTCCTGGGCGGCCCGGAGTGGTTCCGTTCGATGGGAAGTGAGAAGTCGCCGGGATTCACGCTGTACTCGCTCTCGGGTCATGTCACCACTCCCGGCCAGTACGAGGCGCCGCTCGGCATCACCTTGCGAGAGCTTCTCGAATACGCAGGTGGCGTTCGCGCCGGACACACCCTCAAGTTCTGGACTCCCGGCGGATCCTCGACACCGATCTTCACCGAGGAACACCTCGATGTCCCACTCGACTACGAGGGCGTCGGCGCCGCGGGATCGATGCTGGGCACCAAGGCACTGCAGATATTCGACGACACAACCTGCATCGTGCGCGCGGTGTTGCGATGGACCGAGTTCTACGCCCACGAATCCTGCGGTAAATGCACGCCGTGCCGAGAAGGCACGTACTGGCTGGTGCAGATCCTGCGGCGACTCGAAGGCGGAACAGGAACGGAGGCCGATCTCACCAAACTTCTCGACATCTCGGACACGATCCTCGGAAAGTCCTTCTGCGCGTTAGGTGATGGAGCGACCAGCCCGATCATGTCCTCACTGAAGTACTTCCGCGAGGAATACGTCGCACATTTCGACGGCAATGGATGCCCGTTCGATCCTCACCGGTCCGTTCTCGCGACAGGAGCGTTCGTCTCATGACTGCAGCCGACGCTACCGAGAACGACGCCACCAAGGCCGACACGGCACCGCCTACTGATCTCGTCACTCTCACCATCGACGGCCGGGAACTCCAGGTTCCCAAGGGCACGTTGATCATTCGCGCCGCAGAAATGATCGGCACCCAGATTCCGAGGTTCTGCGATCATCCCCTTCTGGATCCGGTCGGGGCGTGCCGCCAGTGCATCGTGGAGGTCGAAGGTCAACGCAAGCCGGTGGCGTCCTGCACGACACCGGTTGCGGACGGAATGGTCGTCACCACGCAGCTCACGTCGCCGGTGGCCGAGAAGGCGCAGCGGGGGGTGATGGAACTCCTGCTCATCAACCACCCGTTGGACTGCCCTGTATGCGACAAGGGCGGCGAGTGCCCGCTCCAGAACCAGGCGATGTCGACCGGTCGCACGGAGTCCCGGTTCGGTGAGGAGAAACGGACCTACCCCAAACCCATCCCACTCTCGTCCGAGATCCTCCTCGACCGCGAGCGTTGTGTCCTCTGTGCCAGGTGCACACGGTTTTCGGGCCAGATCGCCGGCGACCCGTTCATCGATCTCCTCGAGCGCGGTGCGCTTCAACAGGTCGGGATCTACGCCAACGAGCCTTTCGAGTCCTACTTCTCGGGCAACACCATCCAGGTTTGCCCGGTCGGAGCGCTCACCAGCACGGCGTACCGATTCCGGGCACGACCGTTCGATCTGGTGTCCAGCCCCAGCGTGTGCGAACACTGCGCCGACGGTTGCGCCCAGCGCACCGACCACCGTCGCGGCAAGGTTCTTCGTCGTCTCGCCGGGGACGACCCCGACGTCAACGAGGAATGGAACTGCGACAAGGGACGTTTCGCTTTCACGTACACGACCCAAGGCGATCGGATCACCACCCCCCTCATCCGCAATGCTGACGGCGAGCTGATTCCGGCGTCGTGGCCCATGGCACTCGACCTCGTTGCGCGATCCTTCGCACAGGCACACGGTGACGCAGGGGTACTCGTCGGCGGGCGCTCGACCCGGGAGGACGCGTACGCCTACAGCAAATTCGCGCGAGTTGCTCTCGCTACCAACAACATCGACTTCCGAATCCGCGCTCACTCAGCCGAAGAGACCAGCTTTCTCTCAGCTCACGTCGCGGGCCGCACGCTCGAAGAGTCGGTGACGTACCAAGATCTCGAATCAGCCCCGGCCGCGTTGCTGGTCGCTCTCGAGCCTGAGGAGGAGTCACCGATCATCTTCCTGCGGCTACGCAAAGCCGCTCGTTTCGGCAAGACAACAGTGCTCGCCAGCGCGCCGTTCGCTACGCGGGGCCTGCAGAAGATGGGCGGCGCTTTGCTGCGGACCGTACCCGGAAGTGAAGCAGCTCTGATGGATTTGTTGGCTCGCCCCAGTAGTGAGGAGGGTCAGCTCCTCCGACAGCCCGGCGCGGTGATCCTGCTCGGCGAACGACTCAGTGAGGTGACGGGCGGCTTCTCGGCGGCGGTACGTCTCGCCGAAGCGACGGGAGCTTCACTGGCTTGGGTCCCACGCCGCGCTGGTGATCGCGGCGCCGTCGAGGCCGGCGCGTTGCCGGGATTACTTCCCGGTGGACGCCCCGTTGCCGACCCAGTAGCACGTCAAGAGGTGGAATCGGTGTGGGGCGCCGCCATCCCGGCATCCGACGGTCGCGATGTCGCGAGCCTCCTGGGTTCAGGGCGGTCGACTGCGACGCTTCTTGTCGGCGGCGTGGAGTTGGGTGATCTCCCGAACCCGGCAAAGGCACGAGCCGCGATCGAAGCCGCAGCGTTCGTGGTGAGTTTGGAGATCCGTCACAGCGAAATCACCGAACTCGCCGACGTCGTCTTCCCGGTGGCGCCGGTCGCCGAGAAGCCCGGAACCTTCCTCGACTGGGAAGGCCGCGAGCGCGTCTTCGACACCGCGTTGAGAACGACAGGAGTAATGCCAGATCAGCGCGTCCTTCACGCGATCGCAGCCGAGATGGGTATCGATCTGGGCGTGCCCGACGCAGCTTCCGCGCGCGCAGAGATACACCGCCTCGGACCATGGTCCGGATCGCGCCCCACCTCACCTCAGGTACCCGCAGGCACCGCGCCCACACCGGCGCAAGGCGAGGCGGTGTTGTCGAGTTGGCGGATGTTGCTCGACAACGGCCGTTTGCAGGACGGCGAGCCCAACCTGGCGGGTACTGCACGGTCCCCGCTCGTGCGTTTGTCGGCCGAGACCGCGGCCGAGATCGACGCCGTGAGGGGCGATCAGGTTGCCGTATCGACTGAATCCGGCATCGTCACATTGCCGTTGGAGATCACCGAGCTACCGCCTCGAACAGTCTGGTTGCCGCTCAATTCACCAGGTAGCGCCGTCTACGAAACGCTCTGCGCCTCCGCGGGGTCCGTGGTGAAGATCGCGAAGGTGACGACGCAATGACTGGCTACGAGTACTTCGCGAACGCCGATACTGTCGCAGCTTCGGTCGACCTGTCGGCGTTCGGGCACGACCCGTGGTGGTTGGTGATCGGCAAGGCTCTCGCCATCTTCGTGTTCCTCGTACTCACCCCGCTGGTGGCGATCTACGCGGAACGAAAAGTCATGGCGCGTATGCAGATGCGGGTCGGACCGAACCGCGTCGGCCCCCGCGGAATGCTCCAGAGCCTCGCTGACGGAATCAAGCTCGCCCTCAAGGAAGGCATCACTCCTACCGGAGCCGACAAACCGATTTACCTCCTCGCGCCCGTCATCGCAGTCGTGCCGGCGTTCATGGCTTTTGCCGTCATTCCGTTCGGTCCGCAGGTGTCGATCTTCGGAACCCTTTCACCCCTGCAACTGACCGATCTGCCGGTCGGAGTTCTCTACATCCTGGCCGTGACCTCGATCGGTGTGTACGGCATCGTGCTTGCCGGCTGGTCGTCGGGATCGACGTATCCACTATTGGGCGCACTTCGATCGACCGCGCAGGTCATCTCTTACGAGGTAGCGATGGGTCTGTCCTTCGCCGCAGTCTTCCTCTACGCCGGAACGATGTCCACGTCCGGAATCGTCAGTGCCCAACAAGGTGCCTGGTACGTCTTTCTTCTCCTGCCGTCTTTCCTGATCTACGTGACAGCGATGGTCGGCGAGACCAACAGAGCGCCCTTCGACCTTCCGGAGGCCGAGGGTGAGCTGGTAGGTGGGTTCCACACCGAGTACTCCTCACTCAAGTTCGCGATGTTCATGCTCGCCGAGTACGTGAACATGGTGACGGTGTCCGCTCTGGCCACGACGCTGTTTCTGGGCGGGTGGCACGCACCGTTCCCATTCAACCTGTGGGACGGCGCCAATTCCGGTTGGTGGCCCGTGCTGTGGTTTGTCGCCAAGGTGTGGGGCTTCCTCTTCGTCTTCATCTGGTTGCGCAGCACTCTTCCGCGGTTGCGCTACGACCAGTTCATGAATCTCGGCTGGAAGATTCTGATTCCCGCAGCCTTGGTGTGGGTGATGGTGATTGCGACTGTTCGCGGCTTCCGCAACGAGGGTTACAACACGTGGCTCGTACTCCTCTGCGTAGCACTGGTTCTCGGAGCTGCGCTCCTCATGGTGTTGGCCGGAACCTACCGGGGCCGTCGCCGAACCGCCGCGTTGGAGCCCGCTTCGGGGACCCGGCCTTTCGATGCGATGTCGGGCGGCTTCCCGGTTCCACCCCTACCGGGTCAAACACTGCCTGGTCAAAGACTGCCGACCCGAAAACAACCGGGTCAGAACGTGCCACCGCCGCGGCGGACAGATGTTTCCGACACATCGGAGGACTCCCATGCCTGATTTCCTCGGACCTATCGCGGGTTTCGGAGTGACGCTCTCGACAATGTTCAAGAAGCCCGAGACCGAGTTCTATCCGGAGGAGAAGCGCCCCACCGCCCCCGGATATCACGGCCGCCACCAACTCAACCGGTATGCGGACGGACTCGAGAAGTGCATCGGGTGCGAACTGTGCGCGTGGGCCTGCCCCGCCGACGCAATCTACGTCGAAGGCGCTGACAACACCGAAGAAGAACGGTTCTCCCCCGGTGAGCGTTACGGGCGGGTGTATCAGATCAACTACCTGCGGTGCATCGGCTGTGGCCTCTGCGTCGAGGCATGCCCCACTCGGGCCCTCACGATGACCAACGAGTACGAGATGACCGACGACAACCGAGCCGGGTTGATCTACGAGAAGGACCGCCTCCTTGCACCATTGAACCCCGACATGACAGCACCACCACACGCGCTGCGTCCCGGCACAACTCAGGACGACTACTACCGCGGCGACATCGCAGCAGCACCCGAACAATCAGCAGCCCCCGAGCAAGTGGCACCCGAACCGAGGCCGAGCCAGGAGACCGAGAAATGATCGCGGCGGTCACGACCACGATCCTGGCGGAGGGCACGATGACATCGACCTCCACCGGCGAAGCCGTGCAGTTCTGGATCCTCGGAACCTTGGCGGTTATAAGCGCTTTGGGTGTCGTGGCCGCTCCCAAAGCCGTCTATTCTGCACTGTTCCTTGCAATGACGATGATCATCCTGGCCGTGTTCTACATCGTGCAGGGCGCACTGTTCCTGGGCGTCGTCCAGATCGTCGTCTACACCGGCGCGGTGATGATGTTGTTCTTGTTCGTGTTGATGCTGGTGGGCGTGGATTCTTCGGATTCCTTGATCGAAACTCTACGGGGACAACGAGTCAGCGCGATCGTGATCGGCGTCGGATTCGGACTGCTGCTCATCGGCGGCCTCGGAAATGCGTCGATCTCGGGCTTCACCGGCTTCACCGGACTCGACCAGGGCAACATCGACGCTCTCGCCGATCTCATCTTCATCCGATACGTGTGGGCCTTCGAACTGACCGGCGCACTGCTGATCACGGCGACACTCGGCGCCATGATGCTCGCGCATCGGGAGAAGATCGGAGCCACACTCAGCCAACGCGAACTCTCGCAGCAACGATTCGCGTACCTGGGCAGCGATGAGAATAGCCCCGAAAAGGGCTCGGCCACTCCACTCCCGAGTCCCGGTGTGTATGCACGTCACAACGCGGTGGACATGCCGGCCTTGTTGCCGGACGGATCGTTCTCGACACTCTCTGTCAGCAGCGCGCTCACTCCGCGATCCCCGGATCCGAGTACCGGTGAGGAGACTCAGCGATGAATCCCGAGAACTACCTGTACCTGTCGGTCCTGTTGTTCACCATCGGGGCCGCGGGAGTCCTCCTGCGGCGCAACGCCATCGTGGTGTTCATGTGCATCGAGTTGATGCTCAACGCCGCCAATCTGGCGTTCGTGACTTTCGCGCGTACGCACGGCAATCTCGACGGCCAGATCTTCGCCTTCTTCACGATGGTGGTCGCTGCGGCCGAAGTGGTCGTCGGCCTGGCAATCATCATGATCATCTTCCGATCTCGGCGTTCTGTATCCGTCGACGACGCAGACCTGCTGAAGTACTGACATGTCAGGAGGAATCACGTCCGCCATCTGGTTGCTCCCCGCCCTGCCGCTGTGCGGCGCCGCTGTCCTTTTGCTGGCCGGTCGTCGCACGAACGTGTGGGGTCACCTACTCGCCTGCGTCATGGCTCTCGCGTCGTTTGTCGTGGCAGTAGTGTTTTTCATCGCCATGCTCGGCCGCGACACCGCTGACCGCACCGTCACCGAGCACCTGTTCAGTTGGGTCCCGGTCGACAGTCTTCAGGTCGAGTTCGGACTACAGCTGGACCAACTGTCGATGTGTTTCGTTCTGCTCATCACCGGTGTGGGTTCGCTGATCCACATCTACTCGGTCGGCTACATGGCGCACGACCCCGAGCGTCGTAAGTTCTTCGCGTACCTCAATCTATTTCTGGCAGCGATGCTGCTTCTGGTGCTCGCCGACAATTTCCTCGGGCTCTACGTCGGCTGGGAAGGCGTCGGTTTGGCGTCGTACCTGCTCATCGGATTCTGGCAGCACAAGCCGTCGGCGGCGACCGCGGCGAAGAAAGCATTTGTTGTCAATCGTGTCGGCGACATCGGCCTGATGATCGCAATGATGTTGATGTTCAGCACGTTCGGGTCGCTGTCGTTCAGCAGTGTCTTCGGCGGCGCTTCCGGTGCAAGCGAAGGTGTACTGACGGCGATCGGTCTGATGCTCCTCCTCGCTGCGTGCGCGAAGTCGGCGCAGGTGCCGCTGCAGTCGTGGCTCGGCGACGCGATGGAGGGCCCCACTCCGGTATCGGCTCTGATCCACGCCGCCACGATGGTCACTGCCGGTGTGTACCTGATCGTGCGCTCGAATCCGATCTTCGATCTCGCACCCGCTGCTCAGCTCGTGGTTGTCATCGTCGGTGCAGTGACGCTCTTGTTCGGTGCGATAATCGGCTGCGCGAAAGACGACATCAAGAAAGCGCTCGCCGCATCGACCATGAGTCAGATCGGATACATGGTCCTGGCCGCGGGTCTCGGACCGGCCGGGTATGCCTTCGCGATTTTGCACCTCATCACCCACGGTTTCTTCAAGGCGGGTCTGTTCCTCGGCGCAGGTTCGGTGATGCACGCGATGAACGACGAAACCGACATGCGGCGCTACGGCGGACTCCGAGCGTTCATGCCACTGACTTTTGTCACATTCGGACTCGGTTACCTTGCCATCATCGGTGTTCCGCCGTTCGCAGGGTTCTTCTCCAAGGACAAGATCATCGAAGTTGCGATCGGCGAGGGCGGCGTGAAGGGTGTCGTGCTGGGCCTCGTCACCCTGTTGGGCGCAGCGCTCACTGCCTTCTACATGAGCCGCGTGATGCTGATGACCTTCTTCGGGAAGGCTCGCTGGGAAGACCAGAAACCTCACGAATCCCCCGCGGTGATGACGTCTCCGATGATCATCTTGGCAGTGGGGTCCGTCGGGGCCGGCATGCTCCTGACCATCGGGTCCAGCTTGCAGAACTGGCTCGAACCAGTAGTCGGCTCCCATCACGTCGAACCGCCGATACCAGCATGGTCGATCACCGTGCTCGCACTGCTCGCAGTTGCCGCCGGCGTCGCGATTGCTTACCGCGAGTACGCCACCAGAGAGATTCCACTGGCCCCGCCGACTCCGGCCTCTCCGTTGACCGTTGCGGCTCGCCACGATCTGTACGGCGATGCCTTCAACGAGGCGGTATTCATGAAGCCCGGTCAACAACTCACCAAGTCGTTGGAAGTGGTCGATACCAAGGGAATAGGCGGCGTGGTGGGCAGCTTTGCGGTGATCATCACCGGGTTGTCTGCGCTCACGCGGAAGCTACAGACCGGGTTTGTTCGCTCGTACGCGCTGGTGATGTTTGTCGGAGCAACACTCGTGGTCGCGACAATGATGGCGGTGACACTGTGGTGAGCGACTCTGTGACAAATGCCGGCTTCCCTGCACTGACGGTGCTCTGGCTGCTTCCGCTCATCGGAGCGGGTGTTGTCCTCGCCCTACCGGCACGGTCGTACCAATTTGCCAAGTCTCTCGCATTGACTGTGTCCGTAGCGGTCCTGGTGGTCGCCGCCGTTCTCGGAGTTGCCTTCGACCGCGGCGGCGAACAGTTTCAGTTTGTCGAAAGCCACAACTGGATACCGGCTTTCGGTACCAGCTACACACTTGGACTCGACGGGATCGCACTCGTTCTGGTTCTTCTCACCGCCGTGCTGGTTCCATTACTTCTGATCGCGGGCTGGAACGACGTCCCCGCGGACCCTGCATCACCCAAGAGAATGCCGCACACCTACTTCGCCCTCATCCTTGTCGTCGAGTCCATGGTGATGATTTCCTTCAGCGCCTTGGACATTCTCTTGTTCTACATTTTCTTCGAGGCAATGCTGATACCGATGTATTTCCTCATCGGTGGGTTCGGTGGAGTGGGTAGATCTCGCGCCGCCGTGAAGTTTCTGCTCTACAACCTCCTCGGCGGCCTGGTCATGCTCGCTGCAGTCATCGGCCTGTACGTGGTCACCACGCGCGACGAGAGTCCCTTCACCAGCGGCACTTTCGACTTCCGGGCGATCGCGTCCGCGGCAAACAGCGGTGAACTCGGTGTGGGACCCGGTGTGCTCAACGCCTTGTTCCTCGGATTCATGTTCGCGTTCGCGGTGAAAGCGCCGCTCTGGCCGCTGCACAGTTGGTTGCCGGACTCCGCGGTGGAATCGACTCCGTCGACGGCGGTGTTGATGATGGCGGTCGTGGACAAGGTGGGCACCTTCGCGATGATTCGGTACTGCCTGCAACTGTTCCCGGAGTCGTCGTCGACTTTTGCACCGTGGATCATCACGCTCGCCGTGATCGGGATCGTCTACGGCGCAATACTGGCGATCGCGCAGACAGACGTCATGAGACTGATCGCCTACACGTCGATCTCACACTTCGGCTTCATCATTCTCGGGATCTTCGCGATGACCAGCCAGAGCCAGGCAGGTTCCGCGCTGTATATGGTCAATCACGGAATATCCACTGCCGCACTGTTCTTGATCGCGGGATTCCTGGTCTCGCAGCGAGGTACACGCTCGATCGCTGCGTACGGCGGCGTTCAGAAAGTCGCACCCGTCCTGGCCGGTACCTTCCTCGCAGCGGGGTTGGCAACGCTGTCGCTGCCGGGTCTGGCTCCGTTCATCAGTGAGTTCCTGGTGCTGATCGGAACGTACTCGCGCTACCACGTGGCCGCTATCGCGGCGACGGCCGCGCTTGTACTGTCCGCGATCTACATTCTCTGGCTCTATCAGCGCATGATGGGCGGACCCGTAAAGGAAGGGCAGGGAACGATCCGCGACCTCGCTCGACGCGAACTCGTCGTGATCGCGCCCCTGATCGCACTCCTTCTACTGCTCGGCATCTACCCCAAACCTGCCTTGGACGTCATCACCCCCGCAGTGAGCCACACTGTCGTCGACGAGGCGCCGCCCCCGCTCGTCGCCGACCACGAAGGAGGTGCCCACAAATGAGTTCCTTCAGCGACTTGACCATCCTCGGCTCAGCCGGCACGGCGTCACCCAGTGTCGAATACAGCCTGCTTTCGCCGATGTTGATCGTGTTCGGTGTTGCGGTTGTGGGCGTACTCATCGAGGCATTTGCACCTCGGCGTATTCGATACCCAGTGCAACTCGTCCTCGGTGTCGCAGGCTTGGCGGCCGCATTCGTGGCAGTGCTTCTGCTCGCCGGCACGCGGTCGACGGCGATGATGGGTTCTGTTGCGGTCGACGGTCCTACGCTCTTCCTGCAGGCAACGATCCTTCTCGTATCGATCCCCGCTGTCCTCCTGATCGCCGAACGAGGCTCGGGCAACACCGCCGAAGCAATCGCGCAACACGACGCGCTCGGCAGTTTCACCCCTCAAGCGTCGAGCGTCCCGGGAAGTGTTGCGGAACAAGAAGCGGTCAAGGTCGGTATCGCCCAGACCGAAGTCTTTCCGCTCACGCTCTTCGCGGTCGGCGGCATGCTCCTCTTTCCCGCTTCGAACGATCTACTGACGATGTTCCTTGCGCTCGAGGTGTTCTCACTGCCCCTGTATCTCCTGTGCGGTCTGGCACGTCGACGTCGTATGCTCTCCCAGGAAGCTGCGCTCAAGTACTTTCTCCTCGGGGCATTTTCGTCGGCGTTCTTCGTTTTCGGAATCGCGTTGCTGTACGGCTATGCCGGGACGGTCACGCTCTCCGGTATCGCCGACGCAGCACGCATCGGGTCGGGTACCGACGCCTTCCTGTGGCTCGGGACGGCACTGGTGGCGGTGGGATTGCTGTTCAAAGTCGGTGCCGTGCCGTTCCATTCGTGGATTCCCGACGTCTATCAAGGGGCGCCGACGCCGATCACCAGTTTCATGGCGACTGCGACCAAGATCGCCGCATTCGGTGCCATCCTTCGTGTCTTCTATGTGGCCCTGCCCAACGAATACGTGAACTGGCGTCCGCTGATGTGGGCGGTCGCAATTCTCACGATGGTTGTCGGGTCGATCGTCGCTGTGACGCAAACCGACATGAAGCGGATGCTCGCGTATTCGGCCATCGCGCACACCGGATTCATTCTGACCGCTGTGGTTGCGGATTCGGACGCCGGCCTGGCCTCGGCGATGTTCTATCTTCTGGCTTACGGATTCAGCACCGTGGGCGCGTTCGCCGTCGTGAGTCTGGTTCGGGACGCTGACGGTGAGGTCGCGACGCTCTCGCGCTGGGCCGGATTGGGCCGGCGCTCACCACTGGTCGGAGTGGTGTTTGCACTGTTCCTGTTGGCTTTCGCCGGGATCCCGTTGACCAGTGGGTTCATCGGAAAGTTCGCCGTGTTCAGCGCGGCCGCCGAGGGTGGTGCCGCACCTCTCGTGATCGTGGGCGTCTTGTGCAGCGCGATCGCCGCGTACTTCTACGTGCGAGTGATCGTGTTGATGTTCTTCACCGAATCGGCCGCAGACGCTCCGACCGTCGTGGTGCCGAGTGCACTGACCAGCAGTGTGATCGGCCTCGGCGCCGGCGTGACGCTCATCCTCGGCATACTCCCCCAGCCGGCGCTCGACCTCGCCGAGCGCGCAGCGGATTTCCTACACTGAGCACGATGAGTGAATCCGATCTCGACTATCGCGCCGCCGGACTGGCGAGCACCATCCGGTCGCCGTGGTTTGTCGGGTTTTCAGCAACGGCGATTGTTCATCTGATCCTCAATGCCGCTGATGCTGCGCCCTGGGACGGAATCACCAAGGTCATGCTCGCTCCGATTCTGGCTGCCTGGGTTGTCGCCCAACGTGGACCCCGAATTGTTGCTGCTGCACTGATTGCCTGTGCTTTCGGAGACTTGTTCCTGATCTGGGAGACCACGTTCGTCATCGGGATGGCAGCCTTCGCGATCGGGCACCTGTGTTTCATCCGATACTTTCTCTCACACGGCGCTCTTCGAGAGATACGAAGGCGGCCATGGTTTCTTTCCGCCTACGCCGTCGCTGGAATCGCTCTTGTGTCGTACACCTGGACCGGTCTCGAACCTGAACTCCGAATTGCCGTCCCCGTGTACGCCACAATACTGGTGGGAACCGCATCAACCGCACTGGCGTACAACACGATCACCGGTATCGGCGGCGCTCTGTTCCTCGTCTCCGACGCCCTCATCCTGCTCGGTCAGGCGAACAGGTGGCAGCCTGCCGCTGCGGGCATCTGGATCATGACGCTGTACATCCTCGCTTTGTTGCTTCTGACAGTCGGAGTCCTCGGCCGGACTAACACGACAAACCGCCCATTAGCTCAGACGCTGTAAGGATCGGTAACCAGCTGGACATCTCTTCTTATGACCCCGAAATCCGAGGAACGGCCGCCGCCGAGAGACGAAGAGCGGTTCACCGCCCTGTGGGACGCCTACGCCGGTCGTGTGTTCGCGTACACCTACCGGCACGTCGATCATCACAGCGCGCAGGAAGTTGTCGCCGAGACTTTCCTCGTAGCCTGGCGACGCTTGGACGAAGTGCCCGAGCAGGCACTGCCCTGGCTGTTGGTGGTGGCTCGCAACACCGTGAACAACAACCGTCGCAGCGTTCGGCGCCTTGATGCGCTCACCGAGAAGATGGGACGCATCGAGCAGATTGCGGCATCGACGCCGGGCGCCGACGTCACTGTCACCGAACGCTCGGAACTGCTCGAAGCACTGGCAACACTCACCGTCACCGAACGTGAAGCCTTGCTCCTGACTGCCTGGGACGGATTGACCGCCACCGAAGCCGCGCGGGTCGCCGGGTGTTCGGTTCCAGCCATGCATGTTCGTCTCTTTCGCGCTCGGCGTCGATTGAGCGCCGGGTTAGCTTCAGAATCCGTCACCGTAATCCCGATGAAGACCGCCCGACCTTGCGCTGCCGCCGAACACGGGAGTACCCCATGAGCAAAGATCTGCTGACCACGCTCGAGATGCTGCGGCCGACTGATACGGTATCCGCCGAATTCTGGCCCGAGAAGGTCCAGGATGCCGCACGCACCCGAATCATGGCTACCGAAAACAGTATTGGGGCGCCCAGAGCTCCACGCCGCCGCGTCGGCGCCATCGTTCTCGTCGCGGCGATCTGCGCAGCAGGGGTGGTGGGCTGCGCCGCTGCCACGGCGATGATGCCAAAACCGTTTACCGATATGTACTCGGGTTGGCAGACGATGCCGGGAACCAACGGCGGAATAGATCCGTCCACCGCCGAGCGGGTCGGGTCCATCCCCGGACCTGACGGAACCCTGTTCAGCGTCTTCGTTGCCCACGGCGCGGACGGATGGAGGTGCGTCGCACCGGTTTTCGAGGCATCAGTCGAGACAGACAAGGTTGGTCCGTCGAAATTCATCAGCCTCGGACACGGCTGCAGATCCAACGATGACATTTACGGCGCAGATTCTTTCGGAGGTGGAGCCGGCATCATGGTTGCCGGTCCGCACGAGGCAACCTACGACGCAGGGGCAGGAGGCGCCGTTCGGGCCGAACTTCACACCGCGGACGGCAAGATCTATCCGACTGTTCTTGCCGAAGACCGCTTCTACGGATGGATTCCCCTGTCGCTCACTTCCCCGCGTCCAACCCTCGTCGGATATGCCGCAGACGGGACAGTCGTCGGCACCAGGTGAGCTATCGGTACCCTCGAAAGATGACTGCACAGGCCCCGAACGAGCGCATCCCCAGCCAGTGGGAAGAGATCACTGCAGCCGACTCGGCGCATTCCACACGATATGTCGAGCGATTCCGTTCCATGAGGGCGGACGGCAAGGACATTGTCGGGGAAGCACGTTTGATCGACGCGATGCTCGGACGCGGCGGCCGGGTTCTCGATGCAGGCTGCGGGCCGGGCCGACTCGGCGGCTATCTGCACGACGTCGGTCATGTGGTTGTCGGAGTCGACGTCGACCCGGTTCTCATCGCTGCCGCGGAGGAGGACCATCCCGGCCCGACGTGGCTTGTCGGCGATCTCGCCGAGCTCGATCTACCGGCCCGCGGTGTCGAGGCGAATTTCGACGTCATCGTGTCGGCAGGCAACGTGATGGCATTTCTCGCCCCTTCCACCAGGCAAGCTGTATTGGCAGGATTCGCTCGTCATCTCGCTCCGACCGGCCGGGTGGTCATCGGGTTCGGGGCCGGCCGTGGCTACGAGTTCCCCGAGTTCCTTGCCGACGCGACCGCGAGTGGCCTCGAGGCTGATCTGCTGCTCTCCACATGGGATCTGCGCCCGTTCAAGGACAATTCCGAATTCCTCGTCGCGGTGTTCTCGCGCTCCTAGCCCGGCACTTCCCTGCCGTCCAGGCAGCCCGTCACACTGCGATCAACTCACCCTGATCACAATCATGGCGATTGTTGTTCACTACGAACATAATTGGATCATTGCGGGTGTGGCCGAGCGGCAAGGCAGCGGTCTGCAAAACCGTCCACGCAGGTTCGAATCCTGCCATCCGCTCCCCTTGGGAACCAGCGACTCATCACGCAACCAGCCCCCTACGAATGACATTCGGTGCACGCAGCATGCATCACTCCGCTCCGTCTCCGCGCAGTGCACTCCGAACAGTTACCCTCGATCGATGCACCCTCTCCCCGCGACAGGACAGTTACCTCCCGGACCGATGGCTTTGCAGGTGGAGCACCTCTGCATGGCGTTCGGCGCGAAAGTTGCTGTGAACGACCTTTCCCTCGCGGTGCCATCAGGTTCGTTGTTCGGTCTGGTGGGGCCGAATGGTGCGGGAAAGACGACCACACTGTCGATGGCTGTCGGCTTGCTTCGCCCGAACTACGGTCGCAGCCTGGTGTACGGATACGACGTGTGGAACGACCCTGTGGCAGCGAAGGGTCTGCTCGGCGTTCTACCCGACGGTTTGGCGCTGCCCGCCCAGTTCACCGGCCATGAACTGCTCACCTACTTCGGGCGCCTGCGCGGCATGCCAGAGGACGTCATCGCGTCACGACGAGACGAATTGTTGGCCGCTCTCGATCTTGCCGATGCAGGTGGAACGGTCATCGCCGACTATTCAGCGGGCATGACGAAGAAGATCGGGCTGGCCTCGGCGTTGTTGCACGGTCCTCGCCTGCTGGTGCTGGATGAGCCGTTCGAAGCTGTCGACCCCATTTCTTCGGCCGGAATTCGGAGTATTCTGCTCTCGTTCGTCCACTCAGGTGGCTCGGTCATTCTGTCCAGTCACGTTATGGCCCTTGTCGAACAACTGTGTACTCACATCGGAGTCATCGCAGACGGTCGCGTAGTGGCCTCAGGAACGGTCGACGAGGTGCGCGGCGACAACACACTCGACGAGGCATTCGTTCGACTTGTCGGTAGCCGCAGTCCCAATCCCGACGGACTGTCCTGGATGCGCGCATGACCACCACCAGCTTTTCACCGACGCGATGGAACACGTCGGCCTCAGTCTGGCGCACGGTCCTTCGAATGCGTGTGACCCTCTACAAACGTCAGTTCACCGGCGGAAGAGCTGTACTCAAGGTCGTTGTAGCGCTGTTCGGGGTTCTGGGGGCAACGCTACTGTGCCTGCGAGCTTCGGGAACGAACGGCGATTCTCCCGAACTCGTTGGCGGCACAACCAGTCTCGCGCTGTCCGCTATCGGCTTGATGTGGATCTTGATGCCGATCATGTCCGGTCTCTCGGACGACAATCTGCACCCACGACATTTCCAACTACTTCCCTTGGAACCTGCCCGACTCGCCAGAGCACTGTTCGCAACTTCGTTGATCGGCATGCCAGTGCCGATTACCGCGTTGGCTGCCGCAGCGATACCGATCTATGCAGCGACGCACCACTCTGCCGCACTGCCCCTGGCCATTGTCGCGTGGCCCGCAACGGTCCTGCTTATGGTCGGAACCTCACGTGTCGCGATGCTGACGACGTCGCAGCTCCTACGGAGTCGGCGCAGTCGCGAACTGGCACTGCTGGCCTTCGGCGCGTTCTTCGGCGGGCTGTATCTGCTGCAGTTTCCGCTGCAGAGTCGACTCGGCACGGTCGTGGACGGCGATGTGACGTGGCCGCTCACGGTCGCGCATTCGATACCGTTCGCGTGGGGAATCACCAGTGTCGATGCCGCAGCGGGTGGTGCCTGGTTCCTCGCCGCCGGAGCGGTCATCGCCCTGATGCTGGTCGATCTCGCACTGCTGTGGGCATGGCAACGCCTGGTCGTTCGCTACTTCAATGGGAAGGTCGCAGAATCAGCGGGCGCCACCTCCGTGCAATTGAAGAACGAGGGGCGTGACATTCGAACCGGTTGGCGTGCATCTCGACTGGGCACCGTGATCTCCCGCGAGCTTTCGCTCTGGCGCGGAGATATGCGCCGACGAACGCAGCTGCTATCCGTCGCCATCATGACACTGCTTTCCGGCTTCGGGCCGCTGGTCTCGTCATCGATTCCGTTCTCCGCCGCATGGGGTGCGTGGTTCGTGATCTACCTGGCGATGGCGGCGGGATCGAATCTGTACGGATTCGACGGCGCATCGATGTGGCATCT
Organism: Rhodococcus sp. IEGM 1409; assembly: GCF_030056735.1. Classification (GTDB taxonomy): domain Bacteria; phylum Actinomycetota; class Actinomycetes; order Mycobacteriales; family Mycobacteriaceae; genus Rhodococcus_F. The sequence goes on along the minus strand of NZ_JASHKN010000002.1, from coordinate 750,773 downwards.
GGTGATGATCCCCGAAGCCGCTGCCGCTGACGTCCGGGGCCGACAAATCGCCTGGGTAATCGTGATGACACCCTTCGCGGTCGTCGCGACGACCGCGGTACGCGTCTTCGGAGACCTCGGGACCGACCGACTGGCCGTGCCGATCGCCGTCGGTATTTCGATGATCGGAGTCGGCGCAGGACTGGCAGTAGCCATATCCGCCAAAGCCCCCTACCCGGTTCCGGAGATGAAGAAGACGTTCTCCCTGAATACCCGTGGGTCCTTCAACGGCTCGTCCTTCGGACTGATCATCCTTGGCATCGTCATCTTCGCCGCGACAACGGCGCCCGGGGTGCTACTCGGAGCGCTGCTACCGAGCCCGGTGAACTATTTCGCCGTCCCTGTCGCTGTTGCGATTGGTGCACTTGGTGCTTGGATCGGGGGCCGCGTGGCGATCACCCGTATGCAACGCGAGCCGGATCGGATTCTGTTCGCAGTTACCACCACGTGATCGACGCCTGGAAACAGCGGGTGTCAGCGCAGTATTCGCAGCTGACACCGAAGAACTCAGTGTGGGCATTCGGATGGTCAGGTAGCCAGGAGCGCAGGCACGGCCGTGCTCGGTCCTCGCACGTCGCCGACGGAGATCGCTGTGCCGAAGTGCGTGGCGCCGGCAGTTCCAGATACTCGGGGAGACTGTCGTGACATCGCTTCCGCTCGAGCGGAACCATGGTCGTTGAAACATCGCCCCACCAAGATGTTTGCATGCCCCCGGAGCACCATGGTTCCGTTCGTATCGCAGAACGTCCCGGTCGATGCACGAACTGCACACATCCCGCCCCTTCCCTGGAGCGTGGGTGGGTCGAGCGCTGCCTCAGGTTCGCACCGCAGCCCGCTCGGTGCGCAGAAATACTGGTAATGGACCACTACACCGGAGCGATGGAATTCTGCCGGTGCCGACATCCGTTCCACGGATCCTGATCGCGGCCGGATCGTCGAGGTCCGCTGTCGAGCCGAGTCCCTCGGCGCCCCGGCTCGACAGCGGATCTCACACCTGAATCAGCTCAGCGAGCTCAGCAGCGGCTCGAGAAGCTTGTAGAGCTCGAAGATGCCGATGATCGTCGAAATGGAACCCATGATGACCCTCCGTAATTCGTGAACTTTCCGTGACGTCGCGTCACAGGCAGAAAGCTAACAAACCCGGCATTCAAACGGGGACCGTGGATGTGTCCGGCAGATGAACTCCCTGCTCGCAGAGCCCCTTTGGTGACCAGCGTCATGTTCGACGAGAAATATGCTCGGTCATCACATCGCCTAGCACGAAGCGACGGTAACCGTCAGCCCTCCCGTCGAGGTGTCGCAATACTTGGCGCCATGTCGGCTCCGGTCAGGCACATCGCCTCGGTGATCTCCGGAAAGTTGGCACAACGAGTGGGTACGAAAGCCATTGCGGTAGCGGGAGTTACCTTCCTCGGCCTCAGCGGCGCCGTCGGCGTCTTTGCAACGACAATGTGGAAGAACGTTTTCGTCCTGATCCTGGCGGGTACCGGCGTCGGGACCCGGATTGCCGCCGGGATCACCGCGGGCGCGACATCTTCAGGCGGCCTTCCCCAACACTCGGCATTCGCCACGGCTTTCGGTGTAGCGACAATCGTGGCGATTGTCGGACTCGTTGTCGCGGTGACGATACCGAAGGCTGAGGCTACCGATGTTCAGTGGTCGTCGTCCTCGTCGAAGTCCGCGACTCCGCGCTTCCAGTAGCCGGTGATCAGGTGATCGCCCGAACTCAATCCGAGTTCGTCGCGCACGAATCTGCGAATCGGCTTGAGGCTGGTGGCCTCACCGGAGACCCAGGCGTAGACGCGTTCGCCCTCGGGGACGGTGACCGTCCGGACTGCCTGCTCGAGCAAATCCGAGTGACCGGCTGGGACGTCACCGCGGTGCAGCCATCGCACCTCGACGCCTTCCGGAACGGTGAGTTCGATTTCCTGCGAAGGGTCGGTGATCTCGACGAACACCCACCCTGCTGCAGCAGCCGGCATCATCTCGAGCCAACGAGCAATGGCAGGAAGGGCGGTGATGTCACCAGCGAGCAGATAGCGGTCGTACGTCCACGGAACCACGACGCCACCGGGCGGCCCCGCTACGTGTACCCGAGTGCCGATCGTGGCGGCCTGAGCCCAATCAGAGGCGTACCCACCTTCGTGGAGTGCGAAGTCGAGGTCCAACTCTCCTGCCTCGGCGTCGTAGCGGCGGACGGTGTACTCACGCGAGATCGGCAGTGGACGAGGCCACTTCAGGCTGAATCCGTCTCGTTCGGGCAGTCGCAAAGTTCCGTCGACATCCGGGTAGACGAGGCGGACATGCTCGTCGGGAGCGTGCGATTCGAAGCCCGCCAACTCGGGTCCACCCAAGGTCAGACGCAGCAGTCCTGATCCGACCATTTCGCTGCGAACAACTTCGAGTTCGCGAATACCGATGGGGTACGGCACTTTTGCACCGGTGTTACCCGCCAGCACTTCGGCGATGGTCGCGAGGTGGTCTCCTCGGTTCATGAACTACCTTCCTTTTCCGGCGGAGCATTCCCCACCGGCACAGTGATTTCGGAGTGATCTACTTCGGCGATCTCCGAAGTTACCCGGCGCACCGAACCCAAGGTTGCCAGGAGTACCAGGCCCAGTGTCAGACCGGCGAGACCCAAGGCCAGCAACGCGGCGCCAGGCTCGAGCCACTGCCCGAGGAACCCGGCTGCCATCGAACCGATCGCAGTGCCCGTCACGGCCTGCACCATCCACAGACTCGACACGCGTCCACGCAATTCGTCCGGGGTGTTCTGTTGAAGGACGGCAAATCTCAAAATGTCGTTGAGGGCGCGTCCGAAGCCGAAGCCGGCGAGACCGAGGAACGCGACGATCGCTGCTCCCGACGCACCCAGTACCACGAGACCGAGCGGCATCAACGCTACCGAAATCAGCATCGCGGCACCGTTGCGGTGGACTCGTCCGGTCCAACCGCTGGTGAGCGAACCGATCACGGCGCCGACTGCCGGTGCGCCGTAGAGCAAACCCAGCATGGTGGGTCCGCCGCCGAGGACCTGGTCGACGAAAGCGGGCAGCAACACCATCGGTCCGCTGACGAACATGACCAACAGTCCGCTGATCAGGATGCCGCGAATGACTGTGTGCGTCCCGGCGAATTTCACGCCGGTCACGAGTGCACGAATCGGGCTTTCGTGATTCGTACCCGGTGCAGGCGACGGGCCTATGGCTTGGAACAACGTGACCGTTGCTGCGGTGGCCACCGCGGCAACAAAGTATGTGGCGGGGATGCCGCCGGAGGCGATGATCACACCGGCGATTGCCGGCGAGATCATCGTCCCGATGTCCGTGGTCAGCGCTACCAACGCGCCGGCCGCTGCCATCTTGTTGCGCGGCAACAACGTCGGCATCAAAGCCATCAGGGCCGAACTACTGACGCCGCCGGCCATGCCGTCGACAGCGGCCGCGACGTAGATGACCCACATCGACGGGTGCGGCAAGAGCGCATTACACCCGAGAATGACAAAGCCGAGACCCGCAGCACTGCGGGCCAACTGGATGGTGCGTCGCCGGTCGTAACGATCAGCGAGCACGCCGCCGAACAGGCTGCCGAAGAACATGGCGATGGCCATCGCCGTGGACACTCCGGCAACCTGCAAGGTCGACCCGGTGAGCTGGTACGTCTGCGCGGGAACGGCTACGACGAGCAGTCCGATCCCGAGCAGCGAGATCAATCGCGCGGAAAAGGCGTACCTGAAGGGACGGCTGGTCCGCAAGGGTGAAACATCGATTACCAGCCCACCGAATCGGGTCATGCGAAGGTCTGGCCGATCAGGTCGAGAGTAGCCATTGCGCCGTCGTAGTCAGGACGGTAACTGGTGGCAGGGAGCTCGAACGTCGTGCCTGCCTTGAAGGACGGCAACTGGGAGTACAGCGGATCCGTGGCAAGTTCGGCCATCGGGCGACCGGACACCGGAATCACAAAGGCAACAGGAGCATCGGCGACCTGCGAGAGCAGTTCCGGGCTGACCTCGAACGAGTCACCCGAGCCGAAGAGCTGCGGGTTGCCGGCCTTGGCCATGACGTCGTCGGCCTTGAATCCGAGCTCGGCGAGCATCGCGGGCAGCGCTGCCGTCGGCGGCACGAGGTACGGCTTGTTGTTGGCGAGCGAGAGAATGTAGACGACGTTTCCCTCGGGAACCTTGATCTTGTCCTTGACCTCTTTGACCTTGTCCTCGTACGCGTTGATCAGCGCCGGAACCTTGTCCGAACGACCTGCGGCATCGGCAACGATCTCGAGCTGCTTGTCCCACGCGGCAACCGTCTTGGGGACCAAGACAGTGGGTGCGATAGCGGTCAGCTGATCGTAGAGTTCCTCGGCCTGAACCGACGTGATGCCCTGGCCACCGCCGATGATCAGATCGGGTTCAGCCGCCGCGACGGCTTCGATGTTGAGCTGCTCGCCGGCAGGCAATTCCTTGGTGCCCTGCGCCTTTGCGGCGTCCGACCATGCCGGCGGGAATCCACCGTCGAGGTTCGTGACACCGAGGACGCGGGTATCGGTGGCAACCACCGGTGCGTCCAGGGCGTACAGGTATCCGGCGAGACCGCCGCTCAGAACCACGATGCGCTCCGCTGACGCGGGCACGGTGACCGAGCCCTTCTCGGTTTCGATCACGCGGGTCGTGGGCTCTGCAGCCTTGGTCGGTTCGTCGTTCGAATCGCTACTGCAACCGATCATCGCCACGAGTGCGACGATCAGCAACCCTGCGATGGCGACGAAACGTCGCCAACTCCGTATCGCGAGGGGCGGTGTGGACTTCATCATTGAGCTCCCGTTGTGTGTCTAACTGTGGTTTCCAACTGTGTGGTTTTCGACTGTGCGGTTTCGAACTCTGTGGCCTGTGCGTTCCGACAGATGACTGTCGAGCAGCGGGGCAATTGCCGCCCACCCGGCTGGGGTCACCAATCCGGCGTGGTCGTAGGGCAGATGATGTACTGCCATGTCCCGGTCCCCGCGGACTCTGCGCCAGCGATCGGCCAGCACTTGTCCGGACGCCTCGGCGTCGGCGGTGATCAGAGTAACCGGTCCGTCGTAGGTTGTGTCAGTCGAGCGGGCCACGAGCAAACGAGTGGCATCAAATCCAGCGCGAACTGCCTCGACCAGTGCCGGTGCCTGAGTGAGGATCTCGGGTGGCAGCGCGGCGGCAAGATCGCGGTCGTCGACGTCATCGCGGTCGCGCTCGTCACGATCTCCCATTGGATGAGTATCGATCAGACCCGCGAACTCCACCGTCTCGCCGATATCGACCAGCTGAGCCGCCATCGCGGCGACGACGTTGCCTCCGAACGAGTATCCGAGCAGGTGGTACGGCCCGCTCGGTTGCACGCCCCGAATCGTGTCGACGTACATCGCTGCCAGTTGGTACACGTTCGTCGGTTCGAGTGGCTCTCCGGCAACAGTGGGCAATTGAAGGCCGAACAGAGGACGGTCAGCCTCGAGTACGCCGGTCAAAGGTGCGAAGGGCCAAGCGAATCCACCTGCCGGATGCACGCAGAACAGTGGTTCACCGCTGCCTTCGGCTCGGAGTGTCAGGAGGTGATCGCGACTCAGGTCGACCTCGGACCCCGATTCGTCAAGGTGTGCTGCGAGCTCGGCAACTGTAGGACGGGCCATCAGCGTTCCCACACCGACGCTCACCGACAGGTCGTGCTCCACCTCCCCCACCAGTCGCATGGCTCGAAGCGAGTCGCCGCCGAGATCGAAGAAGCTCTCTTCGGGATCCACGACGTCGATGCCGAGAACCCGCGCAAAGACCTGGCACAGTTGCCTTTCCATCTCGGTTCGCGGTGCTCGGGCCGCCGCTCGGGCGGGGGGTGCCGGCAGCGCACCGCGGTCCAGTTTTCCGTTGGGTGTCAGGGGGATCGAATCCACGACAACGATGTCCGACGGAACCAGGTGCGCCGGTACGCGTTCCCGCAACGCAGCTCGTAGATCGGTTGAATCGGCCCCGGGTTCTTCGATGACATAGCCCACCAGTCGCGGCGGCGCACCGTCTTCGCTACGGACGGAAGCTGCCGCTCTCAACACACCCGGCAACGACGCGAGCGCAGATTCCACTTCACCCAGTTCGATCCGAATGCCTCGGATCTTGACCTGATGGTCCGCGCGACCCAGGTATTCGAGTTCGCCGTCGCGGCGACGCAGCACGACGTCACCCGTGCGGTACATGCGCCTGCCGACGGAGAAGGGATCAGCGACGAACACGGCGGAGGTCAGCGCAGTGCGGTGAAGGTAGCCCATCGCCGTTCCGTCTCCGGACATGTAGAGCTCGCCCACCGCTCCGATCGGAACCTCACGCAGACCCGAATCGAGTACCCGCGCAGACGCGTTCAGAATCGGACGACCCAAGCACGGCGTCTCGCTGCCCTGAACCGGGGATCCCATCGCGTTGATCGTGAATTCGGTCGGCCCGTAAAGGTCGTACCCGTCGACACCGTCCTGATCGCGTAGCCGCGACCACAGTTCGGCTGGCACCGCTTCGCCGCCGAGCATCACCAACACCGGCGTCCGCTCACCGTCGAGGAGACCGGCGGCCATCAGTTCCCGTGCATACGAGGGGGTTACGTTCACGACGTCGATCCCGACTTCGCGGTAGTGCTTCACCAGCGACGCGGGGTCGAGTCGCGCCTGCTCGTCGATCACGTGAACTTCATGCCCGGCGAGCAACCAGAACAGTTCCTCCCACGACATGTCGAACGAGAACGAGACTGTGTGCGCGATGCGCAAACGTCGACCACCCACACTGTTTTCGGTCGGGGTGAAGATCTCGGCCTTGTGATTGTGATACATCGTCGTCAGCCCGCGGTGCCCCACTACGACGCCCTTGGGTTTCCCGGTACTGCCCGAGGTGTAGATGACGTAGGCAGGCTGATCCGGTGAGGTCGGCCCACACACCGCGGCCTCGTCGACAACAGGTGCCGGAGACTGCCCGTCGAGTACCCCGGCCACGTCCGGGTCGTCGAGGACGACGCACTCCTGTCCGGCGGGAACACCGAGGTCACGCGTCTGCGTCGTGGTGACCACCAGCGCCGCGTCGGAGTCGAGGATCAGTTCGCGCAATCGTGCCGGCGGGTGAGCCAGATCCAACGGGAGGTAGGCCGCTCCGGTTCTCATGACAGCGAAGATCGCTACGACGTGATCGGCGGTACGCGGAAGTGCTAGCGCCACTATGCGGGAAGGTCCCGAACTCCCTTCGCCCGACGCCGACCCCTCGAGCGCCGACGCGAGTATCCGCGCCAGCCTGTCCACCCGTGCGTTCATCTCGGCGGCACTCAGTGTGACGTCGCCGAAGACCAGTGCAGTCTCGTCTGGTGTGGCCGCCGCCCTTTCACGTAGCAGTGCGTCCACGCTGCCGCCGGCCTGATCCGGCCGCGGCATCACGATGTGCTGTGAAGAGAATTCCTCGGGAGTGCGCGAAAGCGGAATCGTCGTGTCCGCCACCGTAGCCGTATCGGCATTCGCCATCACTTCGAGGATCGTGACGGTGCGTGAGAGGACGTCCCGAGCCACGTCGTGGGGAATCAGGTCGGGACGATTTTCGAGAGTGAGTGCCATCGCCGCATCCCCGACGCCCGGGTCCACGTCGAGCGTGAGCGCATAGTGAGTGCCGTCCACCGCATCGAATCCGACGATCCCACTGCGCCCGAACGTGTCTCGACGTGCCTGTTCGTCGCGAGGGGTGTTGCGGAAAACGTAGAGCGTGTCGAAGAGTGTGGCGAACCCTGCACTTCGCTGCACGTCGCCGAGCCCGAGATGGTGATGCCCCAGCAGCGAACCCTGTTCGCGGAACAGGCGTCCGAGCAACGCCGAGATCTCCTCGCCGGGACGTACCCGGACACGCACCGGAATGGTGTTGAGCGCCAAGCCCACCATTCGGTCGGCGCCCTCGACCTCGGGTGAACGTCCCGACACCGTCGATCCGAAGACCACGTCGTCTCGGCCAGTCACGGCGCGCAGTGCCAGGCCCCACGCCGCAGAAACCACGGTGGACAGCGTCACACCGCTGCGCCTGGCCAGGTCGCGAACTCGCTCGGTGATGTTCTGCTCGAGCTGAACTCGGGTGAACACCGGCAACGGAGCACGCCCGCCTGATCCCGTACCTCCCACGAGTGTGGGCTGATCGAGATCTGCGAGGTAGTTCTTCCAAGACGAGAGTGCGTCCGTGCGATCCGCTTCGGCGATCCATCGCAGGTGATCACGGAAGTCCGCCGGCGTGGCGAGAGCGCCGTCGAGTGCAATCGGGTCCGTGCCGTGCGAACGGGCAAACTCGTAGAGCGCGAACAACTCCGCGTACATCAAGGTTTGCGACCAACCGTCGGTCAGCAGGTGGTGTTGGGTGAAGACGAGGTGCGCTCCCCCACCTGGCAACCAGACCAACACCATTCGAATGAGTGGCGGCGCACTCAAGTCGAACAGCTTGCCGAATTCGGCCTCGTCGACGGCGCGAATCTCGCGATCGATGTCCTCGGTTGCGGCTGCGCTCAGATCGATCTCTCGGAAGGGCATGTCGGCTGCCCTGGGCACGAACTGCACCGGGGCATCGAACCCGGCGTGAGTGAAGCCCGCCCGCAAGTTCGGGTAACGCCGCAAGAGCGCATCCCCTGCTGCGCGGAGTGAGCGAACGTCGATGTCGGCGTCGGCAGAGAACTCGAATCTCGGCTGCATGTGATAGGCATCCGTGCCGTCGGCACCGTCGAGAACCGACTGGAAGTACATGCCTTCCTGCAGAGGTCCGAGCGGCAGCACGTCCTGCCAGCCCGGGCTGAGCGACTCGAGCCGTGCCCGACGATCTGTGTCGAGGGCTACGAGCGGAGTCGGCGCACGATCCGGCGCGATTTCGGGCAATGCCTTTCGGTCGACCTTCCCGTTGAGAGTGAGCGGGAGCGCTTCGAGCACCGTGATGGTCTGCGGCACCATGTGTTCGGGGAGCAGCCGCGCAATCTCCTTGCGCACCAGTACCGAATCGAGCGTGGTTCCACCTTCGGGGACCACATATCCGTGCAGACTTCCGGTACCCGCCGCATCGACACGGACGGTGGCTGCAGCGCGGAACACACCGGCGACTGTTCCGAGCGCGCCCTCGACCTCGCCGAGTTCGATGCGGAAACCGCGAACCTTCACTTGATCGTCTGCACGACGAAGGAAGTGCATGACCCCTCGCCGGCGTCGAACCAGATCTCCGGTGCGGTAGAGGCGTGCCCCCGGCAGAGAAGGATCGGCGACGAATCGCGCGACGGTCAGATCGGGGCGATTCAGGTATCCGCGAACCACCTGCGCGCCGCCCAGATACAGCTCGCCCGCAACCCCTTCCGGAACCTCGCGCAGGTCGTCGTCGAGGATTCGTACGTGCACATCGGTCCAGGGCCGGCCGATCGTGACTCGGTCACCGGTCGTGATGACCGAAGACGTAGCCCATACCGTGGCCTCGGTGGGTCCGTACACATTCCGGACCGAAGCAGCGTCGGCCACCAGATCGTCGGCCAGATCCTGCGGGAGGGCTTCCCCTCCCACCAAGGCGCGCACCGCGGCGAGGCTGGATGCGTTCTCGTGTTCGGTGACCACTCGCCACAGTGCCGGCGTTGCCTGCATCACTGTCGCATTGCTCGCGGAGATCAACGCCAACAACGCATCCGGGTCGCGAACCGTCGTGCGGTCGGCGATCACGACCGTAGCGCCCGCGGCAAGCGGGCACAGAAGCTCGAGTGCCGCAATGTCGAACGACACCGTTGTCACCGCGACAATGCGATCGCCCGGCCTGATCCAGCGATCCTCGACGACCGTGTCTGCGAAGGCCGCGAGGTTGGCAGTCGAGACCATCACACCCTTGGGGCGACCGGTCGAGCCGGAGGTGTGGATCATGTATGCGAGGTGATCACCCGCAGCCGGTGGCGAAGGAAGCATGACATCGGCGTTGGTGAACTCACCATCCACGAACACACTCGTGGGCACTGCCGACGGAAGTCGTCCTGCGCTGTGGATACTGGTCAGCACACACACCGGCGCCGCATCGTCGATCATGAACTCGAGCCGCTCACTCGGGTAGTCGACGTCGAGCGGCAGGTACACCGCGCCGATGCGCAGTACCGCGAGCAGTCCCGCCACCAGATCAGCACCACGATCGAGCGCAACGGCGACTACCTTCTCGGGTCCTGCGCCGACCGCAAGCAGTTCGCGGGCCAGTTCGTCGACGCGTGCCGACAGCTCTCCGTAAGTAATTCCGACCTCACCGGAGACCACCGCGACGTCGTCGGGATGGCGGCTGACCTGTCGAGCGAACAACTGCGAGATACCTGCCGGTCGCGTCGCGCGTCGGCCCGGGTCACGATCCGACTTGTTCTCCGACAGCCGCAGATCTGCGACGACAGTGGTGTTTTCGTGACCAAGGACCGCGATCACTCCGTCGAGCAATGCGTCCGCGGTGGCGGCGTCGAACAGCCCAGCATCGACCGTCAATCGAAGTTCTGTTGCGGTTCGGACGAATTCGAGGTCGACGCTCGCGTCGAGCGAGTGGCCGACACGGGCAGCGAACAGGCTGCTGGTGGGACGCCCGAGTAGATCGGCGATTCGGTCGAGGCTGATATCGGAATGCGCCCGTGCCTCCGACAACGCGCCTTCGACTCGTCGAACGACATCGGCAATTTTCGGCCGCCCGGACAGGTCGACCCGAATGAGGGTGTCCGCCTGTTCCGAGGACAGTCCGACAGCAAGGTCCCGACCACCGCCGAAGCCGTTCAGCGTCGCTGCGACGGCAGCCAACAGCACCGTGTCGAATCCCGAGCCGTCACCGAACCGAGCATCGCGAAGCTGACGGACGTAGGTGTGCGGGCGGTATTCTGCGCCGCGCGGGCGGTCGTAGGGAAGGTCCGTTTCGAGGGGCAAGCCCGCAAGCGTGCGAACCCAGTGCCGCTCGTGATCAGGATTTCCAGCCGCTGCCGGGGGGCGGACCGTTCGCGCGTCCACGGCGGGTCGATCAACGACAGCAACCGAATCCGGCGAGAACTTTTTGTGATCGACGTGGGCAGTCGAGGCAAGTCCGAGGGGGGTCGGGGTGTCGAAGACATCCGAGACGACGATCCGGATGCCCAGCTTCCGCAGACTTCCCACCAACCGCATCGCAGTGAGCGAGTGACCGCCGAGAGTGAAGAAGTTCTCGCCCGGATCGACGTCGGAAATCTCCAACACCGTTGCAACACAGGCACACACCGCATCGACGACAGCCGGATCGGCGTCGATCGCCTTCCGTTGCTCGCCGGACCTCTTCGTGGCAGCCGTCGCATCGGCAACGCGGCGGGTCTGTCGGACAACCGTCAGCACCGCGGATGCCGGAGCTGTCGGCTCGGTCAGCAACCCACGCAGGATCTCCGCGAGCCTTGTGACCATTTGCTGCGCTGTGGCTTCGGAAACGACTGCAGGATCGTGGTACAGAACCAGATCCAGACCGGTACTCGGCGGCGCCATCAACGTCATCGGATAGTGCGTGACCCCGCGGTTGGTGAATCCCTCGACCCGAAGGGTGTGCGACGCGGGCTGTCCCGCACCGGAGTTCGGGAAGTTCTCGAACACCAACAGCGTGTCGAACAATTGCCCGATCCCGGCAATGCGCTCGATCTCGGCCAAACTGGTGTGCTCGACGTCCACGATGTCGAACTGCGCGTTCTGCAGCCCGACGAACTGATCCAGCAAAGGCTCGTCCGTGTCGATGTCGAGGCGGGCCGGAATCGTGTTGCTGAACAACCCGACCATCCCCTCCACTCCGGCGAGTTCGGCAGGTCGACCTGACACGGTAGCCCCGAACACGACGTCCCACTGTCCTGTCGCCTCGGCGAGCGTTGCCGCCCACGCACCCTGGACCAGGGTATTGATCGTCAGCGCTCGCGCGCGCCCCAGTTCGATCAACGCGTCGGCGTCCGATGCCGCGAGCGGAACCTCGAGCGCGACGGGCACACTTCGCGGCGCCCCTACGTCTGCAACGAGAGTCGGCGCCGCGAGCCCCCGTAAACGCTCACTCCACACTGCACGGGCAGAGTCCTGATCACGACCGGCTATCCATGCCAAGTAGTCGCGGTACGGCGTCGGCGTGGGAAGGTGCGCATCGCCGTCGTGGTACACGTTCATCAACTCGCGCAAGACGATCGGCGTCGACCACCCGTCGGTGAGCAAGTGGTGCGCGTTGAGGACCAGTCGGTGCACCCCGCCGGGCAGCCTGATGAGTAGTGCGCGCAGCAGCGGCGGCGTGCTGACGTCGAAGACATGCTCGGCGGCCTCGTCCTCGAGCTGATCTGCAGAGCGCAATGCAGTGGACGCTGGAACCGACGTCAGGTCGACCGAACGCCACGCAACCTTTGCACCGCGCGGAATGACCTGAACGGGACGTTCGAACTGCTCGTAGTGGAAGGCGGCGCGCAGGTTCGGGTGCCTGTCGATCACGGTCTCGAACGCGTTGGCCAACTTCACCTCGTCCAACGAGCCGGAGAGATCAAAGCGTGCAGTGAGTGTGTAGACGTCTGCGGCACCGTCACGGACCGCGTGGAACAAGAGACCCTCTTGTAGCGGCGAGAGCGGAAGTACATCGGCAAGTGGTCCGTGGACGGCTTCGAGTTCGTTGATCCCGGCCTGATCGACCACGGCGCCCTGGCCGAAGATCGTGGCGGAGCAATCGGAAGGCGTCAAACCACCGTCGAAGAGCGCGGCATGCGCTGTCAGCGCAGCAAGCGCCCCTTCCCAATGTGCTTGCAGCTCGACGATCGTCGCTTCGTCGAGCACCGCACCGGCCGCAGTCCATTCGACTGCCAGCGTCGGCGCGCCGTCCTCACGGACAAATGCGTTGAGCGCCAGCACTTCCGACATAGCCTTGGTGGCCGGTTCGATTACCGCGAATGCATCCTGTTCCGGCAATCGCCATCCGGTTCCGGGCAGGGACGGGAAGCGGCCGAGATAGTTGAGCAGCAGTTCGGGAGCAGCACACGCGGAAAGATCAGGGGCAGTGTCGGGATCCGAATGCCGGAGAACTCCGTAACCGACTCCACCTGCGGGCACGGCTCGTTTTGCCTCCTTCACCGCACGCAGCAGATGCCCGGCGGTTGCTCCGCCACTGAGCGCGTCGGCAAGATCATCGGCGGTCATCAGCGCGTCGGTGGGCACTCGAACCGGGAATTCACTGGTGAACCACCCGATGGTTCCGGCGAAGTCGGTGTCGATGGTGAGCGCGTCGCGTCCATGGCCCTCGACGGTGACGGTCTGCGCGGGCAGCCCGATTCGGCCCCGACTGTGCTGCCACGAGCGCAATGCAAGCATCAATCCCGCGAGAAGTACTTCGTCGGCCTTGGCTCGGTACGCCGCCGGAAGTGTGGTCAGCAACGCGTCGGTGACGGCCGGGGGCGCAACAGTTGTCGTGCGGGAGGCGGTTGCGCTCACGTCGACTTTCGGGTCGAGACGACGGCTGCCGATAGGCGCGTCGTCCACCTGCACCGATGCAGACTTCCAGTACTCGAGCTCCGATGATCTGCTGCCCGAGGTCCCGAATTCTGCGAGCAACCCCGCGTATCGACGCCACGAACTTCCGCCTGCAGCCAACCTGGCCGACCTACGCTCGCGTGCAGCGTCGGTAGCTTCGTGGAGATCGGGAAGCAGAATTCGCCAGGACACACCGTCGACGATCAAATGGTGAGCCACCAGGATCAATTGATCGGGCCGACCGGCCTCGGTATTGACCAGCACAACTCGCAGGAGTTCACCGGCGCGCGGATCGAGACTCGCCGCCGACGCCTCTGCAAGCTCTCTGATCCGGGACGGCTCGGAGCTGTCGGACACCTCGCGAACGAGTCCCTCACTGCGTACCGCGCCGGCGTCCCGGACGATCAATTCGGTAGTGCCGCTGTCGTTTTCACGCCGCAGCAGCAGACGCAGCGCGTCGTGGTGATCGAGGACCGTCTGTACGCCGGACTGCAGGTCACCGAGCGAGAGGCCGTCGTCGATGCGCACTGCGGTCCACTGCGCGTAGCCCGCGATTGCCTCGTCCGTCGGATTCTTGTCGATCAGTGCCCGAACGATCGGCGGAGCGATCACGGTGCCGGTCGCCACGTCCACGACCGCTGCAGCGGCGTCGGCCTCATCGGCAATTTCACGCGCCGCAGCGGCGATGGTTCCCAGATCTCGCTGTGCAAGTAGCTCTTTCGGAGCAACGACCAGTCCGCGCACCCGCAGCCGACTGCTGACGCTGATTGCCGTGATGCTGTCACCACCGAGGCCGAAGAAGTCCTCGTCCACGCCGACGCGTTCGCGACCGAGCACCTCGGCCACCACGTCACAGAGGATTTCTTCGCGCGGTGTGGATGCCGCGCGCCCCTCCGACTCGACGGCCGGAGCGGGTAGTGCCGCACGATCGAGCTTTCCGTTCACCGTGACCGGCAGTTCGTCCAGAACGACGATTGCGGCGGGAACCAGATGATCCGGTACGCGATCGGCGAGGTCACGGCGCAACTCTTCCTGCGGCGGAAGCGCCGCGCCGACAGCGGCGACAACGTAGCCGACCAGGCTGGGCCGTCCTCCGTCCGTACGGATCAGCGCGGCAGCCGCGCCGATTCCGGGAACCGATCCGAGAACAGCCTCGACCTCGCTCAACTCGACTCGATGTCCGCGGATCTTCACCTGCTTGTCGCTGCGACCGATGAAGTCGTAGCCCCGACCCGGTACCCAGCGCGCCACGTCCCCGGCGCGGTACATGAGATCTCCCGGGGCCCCGAAGGGGTCTGCGACGAAACGCTCGGAGGTCGCGCCGGCGCGGCCGAGGTATCCCCTGGCCAATTGCGGTCCGGCCAGGTAGAGCTCCCCTCGTTCACCGTCGGAGACCGGTTCGAGCGCGCTGTCGAGCAGGTATGCACGGGTGCCCGCGAGCGGGTACCCGATACGCGGTCCGGCCCCTTCGACCGTGGTCGCGATCGCGTCGACCGTCGTTTCCGTGGGGCCGTACAGGTTTCGAGCCGGGACTCCGGATTCGATGATCGCGTCCCACAGTGCCGGCGGTGCCGCCTCGCCGCCCACGACAAGGAGCTGCAACCGCTGCGTGCTCAGCAATCCGTTGTCCACCATCGCTGCAGCCATCGACGGCGTCGTGTCGACCACGTCGACGCGATCTCGCTCGAACGCCGCGACCAGGGCTACGGCGTCCTTCTGCAGTTCTTCGCCGTACACGTGCACTCGATGACCACACAGCAGCCACAACAGCTGGTCGAGAGACGCGTCGAAGGCGAACGACGCCGTGTGTGCGGTGTGCAGTTGGCGGTTTCCGACGCGCTCGGCGGTGTCCCGGTAGATGGTGGCGCGATGGTGGTGAAGCAGGTGCGCCAATCCACCGCTTCTGACCAACACGCCCTTGGGCTTGCCTGTCGATCCTGAGGTGTAGATGACGTACGCCAGGTGATCACCATGACGCACCGTCGCCAGTTCACCGAGTTCCAGTGCAAGCTCGGAATTGGCACGGAGTTCCTCGCGCACTGCGTCGGAATCGAGGACGAGCGGGTCTGGCCGAGAATCTCCGACGAGTTGCTGAGCCAAGGCGGAAGTGGTGAGCACGACCTTCGGCTGTGCGTCGTCGATCAGATCCCGCAACCGCTCGGCCGGGTGCTGCGGATCCAGGGCCACGTACGCTGCGCCCGCGTTCAATGTCGCGAGCAGCGCCACCACCATCTCGGACGTACGCGGAAGCGCAAGTCCGACAATGTCGTCCGGGCCGACATCGAGGGCCCGAAGCAACCGGGCGAGCTTGTGGACGCGGCCACCGAGTTCTGCGCCTGTCAGACGGTCCTCACCGCACACGAGGACTGTGTCATCCGCGTGCTCGACGACGATGCGATCGAAGACGTCGGGGACGAGGTCGACAGAGCCAGGCACAGGTTCGGTCTCACGGCCGGCAAGAATCCGCGCAGCTTCGGGCGCCGTCATCATCTCCACCTGACCGACGGCAGGATCTCCCTCCCCCACCATCGCATTGACGATGCTGACGAAACCAGCGAGGCGACGCTGAACCGAATCCCGAGTATTGGTACGCGCGTCCACTTCGAATCCGAGTAGAACTTCGCCGTCCGCAATGGGGGTCACCGTCAAACCCAGGTCCTCCGGCGGACCCCCGGCGACGTTACGCAGTACACCCACAGCGCCGGCGAAATCGAGGGCGAAGTCGAACGCCTTGAGATTGATCCCGATCCCGTGAAGCAGTGCGCCGGTGCCGGCGACGCCCAGGTCCCGAGCAAGATTCTCACCACGGTATCGCTGGTGCGCGCGCAGGCTTTTCATCGTGGCGGCCACCTGCTTGCTCAGGTCACCGAGTCGATCGTGGCTGCGAATCGTCAACCGGAGTGGCAGGACGTTGACTGCCATGGCCGGCGTCTTGAGTGCCGTGCGCCCCACGCGCGCCATGAGTGGCATCGCGATGACAACATCCGTCTCACCGAGCAACCGGTGGAGAAACGCGCCGTAGCAGGCGATCAGGGCCTCGGCCCACGTTGTTCCCGTCGAGTCTGCCACCTCTTTGAGGCGGTTGAGGGCGTCGGCGGGGATGACCTCGCGAACCTGGATCGTTCGTTCCGCCGGACCGGTGACCTGCTGGCCGCGTCCGTCCAACGCGGGCAACGGCGTGAGGACATCGCGCCAGTAGTCACGATCTTCCACGAACTGGTCGCCCGACCGGTATGCCTCGTCCTCGGTCACCAGATCGGTCATCGAACCGAATCGCGTTGGCGCGACGTCGGTTCCCTTCTTCGCGGCCGTGTAGTGCGCGGAGACTCGGCGCGAAATCATGGCTGCGCTGTATCCGTCGACGATCAGGTGGTGATAGAGCTGGATGCACCAGATCTCGCGATCGGACAGCCTGATCAGCGAGTACGTGTAGAGCGGACGCTCCACCATGAAACGGCAGTACTCGGAGGCCCGGCTGCGCTCGGCGTCGACCAGTGCGTGCGCCACGGCCACCGGATCGCGCTCGTCACGGACGTCGGTGATGGGGATGACTGCAACCGGCTCGTCGGAGATGTACTGACGCGGGCCGTCCGCTGTCTCGATCATCCGCAACCGCATGGTTTCGGCTTCACCGATCGTCGCCGTGATGGCGGCTGTCAGAAGTTCGGTGTCGATCGGTTCGTCGCCCGAGATTTCGAGCACCTCACCGACGAGGTAGCTCCGGGATTCGGGATCGAGTCTCTGTGCGTTCCAAATCCCCAGTTGAGCTCCTGTGAGAGCAAACGTAGCTTCGCTCGCCGCTCCGGAGTTCGAACCTGGAAGAACGCTCACACTGATCCCCTTGTCTGTGGACACAAGTCACCCAAGGGTGACCTAACATCTTTTTGGGTAGCCTAAACTAAATGTCGATGAATCGGGCAATCCACCCCGCCCTCGACCTGGAAATCTGGCGGACCGACAGCACCCAACGAGCTCGCGGGTCGACACGCACAGCCACAACAATTTGTGGGGCAGGATCTTTCGTGAACCGGAACAAGGAACGTGAAGGCTAGTCCATCAGCGTTGCCGCGACGGTTCCGCCCAATTCAGAACAACGATTGCGCACCGATTTGTCCACGCTCACAGTCACTTCGAGCGGATCCGCCACCGCAACCAATCCGAGCCCGATGGCGAGCTTGCGAACCGACGACACAGCACCAGCAGTGTCGTTGTTTCCGTGAACCCACAGTCCGTACGGCCGATCCGAAACCGCACCGAGGCATTGGTAGTACGTGGTGTCGAAGAAGTATTTGAGCGCACCCGACATGTATCCGAAATTGGCGGTGGTACCGAAAAGATATCCGTCAGCAGCGAGTACGTCGGGCACGGTCGCAGCCAACGCCGGCATCACCTTCACCTCGACGCCCTCGATCTCGGGATCGCGAGCCCCGGCAAGGACCGCATCCAACAATTCGTGGGTTGTCGGCGAGGGCGAGTGGTGAACCACCAACAAAGTCTTCACACACCTGACAATACGGCGACGGGTGGCCCACCCGTCGCCGTTCACGCCTAGGCCGAAACCGTTTCCGCGCTCATCGCCTTGACCAGGTCATCGGTTCGGGTGACCGAGGCGCAGCGTCCGGCCGCGTACTCGAGTGCACCGACATGCTCGTCCAGGGAGAAGTCGGCCACCGCGTCGCCTACGAAGAAGATCTGCACGTCTTGCATGAACCCGTCCAAAGCGGTAGTCAGGCAACCGATGTGGGCATAGATTCCGGTGATGACCAGCTGGTCACGTCCACTCTCGCGCAGCCGCTCACGCAAGTCGGTCTTGATGAAGGCGCTGTAGCGCCATTTAGTGAGCATGACGTCGACCGGATGCGGAGCCAACTCGGCGATCACGTCGGTGTGAGCAGGATCTGCCTTCAGTCCCGGTCCCCAGAAATCCGACAGCAACGCGCGCTCCTCGGGATCCTGATCACCCGGTTGTGCGGTGTAGACGATCGGCATTCCGGCAGCTCGCGCCGACGAACGAAGGCGGTCGATGTTCGGAACCACGGTTTGGAGCGGGTCGACGCTTCGGTCGTACGCGTTCACGAAATACTCCTGCATGTCGTGCAGAAGCAGCACCGCCCTGGAAGGATCGAGAGTCCAGTCGACCCGATTCTGCGGAAACTCGGTGGGCATCTCGTATCGGACTGCGGTGGGTAGCGCCATGAATTATCTCCTCGAGAGAGTGGGAGTGAGAACCGATCAACTCGACAGCGTCTGCGCCGCAATCGATTCACTGAGAACACGGCGCAAGGCCGCCTTACTGGTCTTTCCGACGCCGGTGACGGGGAACTCGGTCACGAATTCCACTCGATCCGGAACCTTGTACGCCGCAACGCCTCGGCCTCGTATGTATCGCTTGATCTCGCCGACAGTCGGCGCTTCGCCGGCAATCACCAGGACTGCACACGTTCGCTCGCCCAGGTACTCGTCGGGAACAGCGACGACGGCCGCGTCGTGGACAGCAGGATGCGAGAGCAGGTGGTTTTCGATCTCCTCGGCTGCCACCTTCTCGCCACCGCGGTTGATCTGGTCCTTTGCGCGCCCCTCGACTATCAGGTGACCCGTATCGGTGACGCTGACCAGATCGCCGGTGCGGTAGAAACCTTCGGCATCGAAGACCTCGCCATTGTGCGCATCCGCGCGGTAGTAGCCACGGATCGTGTACGGCCCCCGCGTCAGCAGGTGGCCCGTGGTTCCGGGCTCGACGAGCGCGCCCTCGTCATCGACCACACGAACCTCGTCGTCGGATGAAATGGGCCGGCCCTGCGTGCTGACGATCAATTCTTGCGTGTCGTCGAGGCGGGTGTAGTTGACCAGCCCCTCGGCCATCCCGAACACCTGCTGGAGGGTGCAGCCCAGCTCCGTGGGTACCCGTGCAGCGGCTTCGGCGCTGAACTTCGCTCCGCCGACGCCGAGAACCCGCAAGCTCGACAGATCGTGATCTGCCTTGCTGGGGGCGGCCATCCAGGCCAAAGCGATCGGTGGAACCAACGACGCGTGCGTGATTCGCTCTGATTCGATCAGACCGAAAGCTGTGGAGGGCATGGTGTCCGGCGCCAGAACCACGGTGCCGCCCGCGTGGAAAACACCCAGGATGCCCGGCGAACTCATCGGAAAATTGTGCGCAGCAGGAAGAACCACCAACATGCGCGTCGAGTCGTCGACGCCGCAGATCGGGTTGGATGCCCGCACCGAGTAGAGGTAGTCGGCGTGCGTTCGCGGAATCAGCTTCGGAACACCGGTCGTGCCACCGGAAAGCTGAAGAAAGGCGACCGACAACGGATCGACGTCGGCAAGAACGGGAACCTCGTATCCGCGCAGCGAATCGAAACCGACAAACTCTTCGGGGTCACCCGCCACGATCACAACAGGCGGAGTCTCGAGGCCTTCGTTCACCTCGCGCGCCAATGCGCGGTAGTCGAACCCGCCATGACGGTCGGCCACGATATAGGCAGCCACATCAGCGAACTGGCAGAAGTATCCGATTTCGGTTCGGCGATGCGCCGGCAACCCGAAAACCGGCAGTGCGCCGAGCTTCAGCACACCGAACAATGCTTCGACGTATTCCACGATGTTCGGTAGCTGCAGGAGCACTCGGTCACCGGCGCGAACACCCAACGCGAACAGGCCTCCGGCCACTGCCGAACTGCGACGGTCGAGCTCGGAATACGTCAACCGTGTTTTTGCTCCAGCGGCATCGCTACCGACCACAGCTTCGTTGTCGGGATGTCGTGCGGCCGCAGCCGTGACGAATCCGGCCAGCGTCTCGTCCGTCCAGTAGCCTCGTTCCCGATAGCGCGTCACCAATTCGGGTGGATACTGTGCGACGGGCGCCAAGGGCTCGCGAGCGATCCTCGAGGTCATGCAAGTGACTCCTGTTCGAAAGTGCTGTCAGCAAATACGTCTCACGCTTTGAGCGTCGCTCCACCGTCGACGTACAGCGCCTGCATGGTGATGTGGGCTGCCCGGTCGGACAGCAGAAAGTGCACCGAGTCCGCGATATCGTCTGCGGTGGCCAGTTTTCCGAGCGGAATGCCCAGGCGATAGCTCGCCAGATTGCCTTCGATGACCGCGTCGGCACCCGAATCGTCGGAGGGGTCCGACCACAACGAACGCTGCATTGCGGTGTCGGTGGATCCCGGAGCAACCACGTTGACACGAATCCCGTCGCCGGCCAACTCCAGTCCAGCGGTTCGCACCAACATCGTCGCAGCCGCTTTGGACGAACCGTAAGCACCCATCCCGATACGTGGGACTCCGGCCGCGTTGGACGAGACCACCACGATCGACCCGGTCCGCTGACGACGCATTTCCAATCCCACACTTTGCAGCACGTTCAGCAAACCGAAGACGTTGACATCGAATATCTTCCGCCACTGAACGGGATCAGAGTCCAGCACCGATCCGGTGTCGAGAATTCCGGCAACGTGCGCGAGCGCGTCGATCCGGCCGAACGTGTCCATCGTGGAGGCCACTGCTGCATCGACTGCTTGCCGATCGGTCACGTCCACGACGTGGGACTCGATCTCGGCGCCATCGATGGTTTCTGCCAATTCCGCAGCTACCCGCTTCAATTCGACGTCGTCGCGATCGAGAAGCGCCAGCGAATACCCGTCGCGCGCAAGAGTCCGAGCAACTGCAGCGCCGATACCCGCCGCTGCACCGGTGACCACGGCGATTCGGTGCGCACTCACTGCGGGCACAGGACCTGAACCCAGGCATTGATCGTGGGTTCTTCTGCCAACTCGGCGAAGTCGGCATCCGCGCCCGCTCCTCGCCACCGTTCGACGAGCGTCATCAAACGAACCGAGTCCAGGCCCTCGTCACCCAGGTCCGCGTCGTCGCCGAGTTGTTCTGCCCTCATCGACAGAACCTCGGCGACGTCGCGCACGATCTGGTCACGGTCCACGGTGTTGCTCATCGGTCTCCTCGAGTAGGGGTCGACGCGCTCAGATCGAGCCAACCAACCCTCGTGTCGACCCCATCCGCACGCCTTGACTTTAGGCCAGCCTAACCATAACGGTACGGAACTACACAACCCGGACGCTTGCGACACAAATTCGCCCGAACTAAGGCTAGCCTCAACATAGCAAGTAAACCTGTCGAACTGGAAGGGTGTCCATGTCAGCACTCGCCGAAGTCTCCGAGTTCCCGTTGCGCAACAACCGGACTGACGATGGAACGGACTCCGTTTTCCTGCTCTCACGTAGGCAAACGTCGATCCGCACTTCGGGAGTAGTCGAAGAATTCGACTCGGCCTTCGACGCGGCTGAAGCCCTCAAAACGGGGCGTATCGACTCGGTCGTCGGCGCACTGCCCTTCTCTCCGGAGACGCCGTCCGCTCTCACTGCGCCACTGAGTTTCACGCGGGTTCGCGGTGATCTATATCACTCATACATTCCGACGCTCCCCTCTTCACGGGTAGCCGGATTCGAACCGAGTCCGCAGATCCACACCGACAGGGTCCGCCGCGCCATCGCCCGTCTTCGAGCAGGCGAACTCGACAAGGTTGTCCTCGCACGCTCACTGACCATCGAAGCCGAGTCCGCGATCTCCCCCTCTGCTCTGGCCGAGAAACTGATTGCACTCGACCACGCGCACAACGGCTTCTGCGTCGACCTGTCTCCCGCCGGTGGCGGATACCGCGGACGTTCGCTGGTCGGCTCGACACCTGAAGTTCTGATCGAACGGCGAGGCGACATCGTCACTTGCCACCCGTTGGCGGGCTCGATTGCACGGCATCCGAATTCGGATCAAGACGAGGCGAATGCCGAGCAACTCCGCGCTTCGACCAAAGATCTCACCGAACACGCTTTTGTCGTCGATTCCATCAGCGCGATACTCGGACCTCTGTGCACGTCATTCACTGCTCCCAGTGCTCCGGAACTGCTTCGGACACCGCAACTGTGGCACCTCGGGACCAAGATCGAAGGTGTCCTGACCGACCCGAGCCTGACCTCCCTCGAACTGGCAATGGCGCTGCACCCGACTCCCGCTGTCTGCGGAACACCTACTGACGTCGCACGCGAGCACATCACCGCAACTGAAGGCGATCGCGGGTTCTATGCCGGTGCCGTCGGCTGGTGCGACCGGACCGGAGACGGCGAGTGGATGGTAGCCATTCGTTGCGCAGAGATCGCCGCAGACGGGCTGTCCGCGCGGGCGTACGCCGGCGGCGGCATCGTCGCTTCTTCCGATCCTGAAACCGAGTTGCGAGAGACCAGTACAAAATTCCGCACGCTACTCAGCGCGTTCGACCTCGCTGAACATCAGCTGTGACAGGGAGTCACTTTTTCGAGGTGTTCAGGGCAATCGCGGCGTGAACGAGTGCCTTGAACGCCTTTTCGTCGACGGCTTCACCCTCGTGAAAGTCGATCGCCCGCCTCGTGTTGCCCTCGAGGCTGGAGTTGAAGAGGCCTGAGGCGTCCTCGAGTGATGCGCCTTTTGCAAAAGTCACCTTGACGGCGCTCTTGTAAGTCTCACCGGTACAGATCATTCCGGCGTGGTACCACACCGGTACTCCTCGCCACTTCCATTCCTCCACCACATCCGGGTCCACCTCTTTGATCAGAGTGCGTAGCCGCGAGAGCATCTCGCCCCGCCAGTCTCCGAGTTCCTCGATTCGCTTGTCGATCAACTGAGACGGGGAGTCTGCGCCTTGCTTTTCGGAATCACTCTTCGCCATCGCTTCGTCACTTCCTGCTCGTTGTCGCCGATCTCCGGTGAGTCGAGTATCCCCTCCTGCACCCACATTCATTCGGTGAACCACCGACGCATCACGACGCCGAGGCGTAGACCATTTCTTGTCTTTTCGGACAAACCGAGATGTACGTCCAGTATTTTCTGGGTACTAACTCCCGATTTTTCGGCCCGGAGGACTCCACTGTGATGTGGAATCGCGCGCTTGCCCACTCGCTCTCCGCGGCCGCCGGCTCAGTTGTTCTCGCCGCCGCAGACGTCGGTGTTCACGGTTCCGGCAGCGGCATACCAGGCCTCGCGCGTCCTCGACGCTCTGTGCACGCCCACCGATGCGGGCCTTTCCGAGCTGTCCGGACTCACCGCCACAACAACCGGGATGTACGCAATCGGCGACAGCGACTCTGACGATCGCGTCGCCGAACTCGATTCGAACTGCCAAGTTCAGCGCTGGATCAATGTGGGTATTCCTCGCGTCGATGTCGAGGATCTCTCCTCGACTCCTGACGGCCACCTGTGGCTGGCAGACATCGGCGACAACAACGCGGTGCGAACGTCGATGGGGCTGATCGAACTCGATCCGGCTTCAGGCACCGCTACCTCCTACCCCCGGGTTTATCCGGACGGGGCGCATGGCGCCGAGACGCTGTTGATCCAGTGCGACGGGCTTCCCGTCATCCTCACCAAAGACTATTTCGGCGCAAGCGTCGTCTACACAACCGCTGAGCGACAGCATGTTCAAGATCTGAGTACGGCGTCGCCGACCACGTCGGCCGACGTGGGCAGCTGAGGATCACACCCACCCTCACGTCCGTGGGCCGGTTCCTCATGCCGGCACGATGGCCGTCACCGGCGGCGCCGTGAGCAAGGACGGCACGGTGGTAGCGCTTCGCACGTACACGGACGTCTACCTGTACGCGGCTCCCGATGGTGATGTCGTGAAAGCGTTGACCATCAATCCGATTCGTGTTCCCCTTCCCGACGAGCCACAAGGTGAAGCGCTCGCGTTCGACGCTGCCGGTGATCTGATCAGCGGTTCCGAGGCATACCAAGGGCCGCTGCCGCCACTCCGAATTCTTCGCGGCGCCAGTGACATCGCACTGTCGGGCGGAGCGAGCGGCTCTCTCGGCTTGTAGTCGATTCACGTCCCAGGGAAAGCGATCGGGCGCCGCTATCATGACCGAGTGAACAAACAACTTCGAGCGACAGTGGCGATCTCGGCAGTTCTCGCGCTGGCTTCGTGCGCGAATTCCGTCGAAGGTACACCTCGTCCGGATGCGTTTGTTCCGAGCGTCGACAATCCGGATCCGTCCGAAGCCATCGACGGAGTTGCCGCGGTCGACTACCCCGCCGCTCAACACGTACGCCCGAACGAACGTGTGGCGTACACACATTCACCGCCTTTCGGCGGTCGTCATGATTCGGTCTGGGCAAACTGCACCGGAGTTGTTTATCCGCAAGCGATTCGGACCGAGAATGCGATCCATTCTCTCGAGCACGGAGCTGTGTGGATCACGTACAACCCCGACCTCGTCTCGGGCGAGGATCAGGCCCGCTTGGCGCAGCGAGTCGAGGGCATGAGCTACACACTGATGTCGCCGTACCCGACCCTGGATTCGCCGATCTCGCTGCAGTCATGGGGCCGTCAACTCAAGCTCGACAACGCCGAGGACGCTCGCATCGATCAATTCGTCTCGGCATTGCGGGTCAATCCGAACACGTATCCCGAAGTGGGCGCGACGTGTTCGGTGCCGGTAACGAGCTTCGACCCGAACAACCCGCCGCCATTCGACCCCACCACTCCGGATCCGTCTTCTCCCACAACGGTTCCGGAGCGTTAGCGCCTCAGCTGACCCCTGGTCGCAGCAGAGAAAACTACTTGCCTCGCGAACGACGTTCCAGTTCCACTGCCCTGCGCATGGTTTCCCGCGCACGGCTTCGGTCACCGGCGTAGTCGTAGGCGCGAGCGAGTCGGAAGTTCTGCTTCCAGTTGTCCGGATCTGCTTCCCAGTCGACCTTGATCTGGGCGAACAACTCGTCGGCGGCCGCTCGCTCGATCCGACCCGAAGGCAATTTCGGGAGCGACGAGGCGTCGACCGTGAGGCCTTCATCGTGGATCTGTTGCGCGAGGCGCTGGTGCGTGAACCCCGCACGGAGCGTGGCGATGACGAGCCACAGCCCCAGGAACGGCAGGATCAGCACGCCGATCCCGAGACCGATTGCGGCGCCGCCGCCGTCCTGGATGAGCTGGATTCCGCGCTGGCCGAGCAGCACGAAGTACACCGCGAGCGCGATACAGATCGCAACGATCAGCGCGAGGGTGCGGGTGGTCTTGTTCATAGATCGAGGAAGGAATCGATACCGACCGTCAGACCCGGATGCGACCCGATCTGACGAACACCGAGCAGAACGCCCGGCGCGAACGAATTCCGATCGATGGAGTCGTGTCGAATGGTCAGCGTCTCGCCCTGCGTTCCGAGAATCACTTCCTGATGCGCAACCAGCCCGGCCATGCGCACGGAGTGAACCCGGACGCCGTCGACGTCGGCTCCGCGCGCACCCTCGAGTTCGGTCGTGGTGGCGTCAGGACTGCGTCCGACACCTGCTTCCGCGCGAGCCTCGGCAATCATCGCGGCCGTTCGGTATGCGGTGCCCGAAGGCGCGTCGGCCTTGTTGGGATGGTGAAGTTCGATGACCTCGACGGAATCGAAGAAGCGCGCCGCCGCAGCCGAGAAACGCATCAACAGCACCGCACCTATGGCGAAGTTGGGCGCGATCAGAACACCCGTTGCCGGCTGGGCGTCGAGCCAGGACTGCACAGTCGCGAGCCGGGACTCGTCGAAACCGGTGGTGCCGATCACAGCGTGAATTCCGTTGGCCACGAGGAATTCCAGATTTCCCATGACGACGTCAGGGTGAGTGAAGTCGACCACTACCTGGGTGCGGGTGTCGACAAACGTCTCGATGCGATCACCGGTGTCGACCTGCGCAACAAGTTCCAGATCGGGAGCAGCTTCCACTGCCTCGCAGATCGCTCGACCGACCTTGCCCTTGGCTCCCAGAACCCCGACCCTGATGGGTGCTGCACTCACGTCTTCCACGCTCCGTCCGATGCATTGTTTGAGGTGAAGCCTACGCAATCGCGCCGATGCGCTCACCATCAGTCGGGCAGGAGTGATGTCACCCCTGGCACACTGGACGTAGTGAACAACCGTCCGCAAGTCCGCGAAACCGGCACCCTTCGACCACTCGAGTTGGCAACGGGTGCCGTCATGGCCGGATTCACGGTCGCGTTGTCCGTCATCGCCACGGTCATCCCCATGGCCAGCGCCCTCAACCTCGTGGCCGCGGTTCCGATGGGAATTGTTGCCCAGCGCTTTCGGGTCCGAGCGGTAGTGACGGCCGGAGTGTCGGCTACTGCGGTCGCCTTTGTCGCCGCCGGTGCGGGATCTGCATCGACGGTGGCACTGTGCGCCCTCCTCGGCGGAATCATCGGCACGGTCAAGCGGCGTGGTCTCGGCTTCATCTCCGCGTTGCTGTCGTCATTTGTCATCGGGCCGGCGCTGGCGTTGTTCTCCATAGTCTTGCTGCTTGTTCTCGCGCCCCTGCGCAACTTGTTGTTGAACTCGCTCGAGAACACCGCGCTGGGTGTGGCCACAATCTTGAAGCGTGCGCCTTCCCTGGTCGGGGCAGCCGAGTGGATCGAGAACAGCATCGGCTCGATCATCGACTACTGGTGGTTGTGGATCGCCGCGTCGATCATCTCCGGGATCGTCCTGAGCACCGTCGTCTCCTATTTTGTCCTCGGTGCCGTCCTCGATCGATTGGTTGCACTCCCCTCGGCCGACCCGCTCGAGACAACACCTGACGACCGTCCGATCGATCCGTTGCCGGTGACTTTCGATCACGTGGGCTTCACCTATCCGGGTGCATCGACGCCGGCCCTCATCGATGTCAACTTCACCGTCCGGCGCGGAGAGTTCGTCACCGTCGTCGGCCACAACGGCTCGGGCAAGTCCACACTCACCAGGTTGCTCGCCGGTCGCGCGCCGACCATCGGGAGCCTGACGAGGCCCGGGTCCGCCGGCCTCGGCCGACACGGCGGAACGGCCGTCGTCCTGCAACGACCGGAGAGCCAGATCCTCGGAACCCGCGTCGCGGACGACGTCGTCTGGGGGCTTTCCCCCGAGTCCCGTCCTGACGTCGATGCACTGTTGGCTGAAGTAGGACTCGCCGGCATGGGTATGCGCGAGACCTCGGGGCTCTCGGGTGGCGAGATGCAACGTCTGGCTGTTGCTGCCGCTCTGGCGCGGCGCCCCGCTCTGCTGATCGCGGACGAAGCCACCGCGATGGTCGATCAGGCGGGCCGGGAGGAACTGGTCGCACTCCTCGCCGAACTTCCACGACGCCATCCCATGGCCGTGGTACTCGTGACCCATCACCACGCCGACACCCGCGCGGCAGATCGGGTGATTCAACTGCAACGCGGACGGCAGATCGACCACCAACCCGGTTGGATGACTTCGACGTTTGCGGGTCCGCCCGCCGCGCCCTGGCCGGCGGGCACTCGAGCGATCCTCCAACTCACCGATGTCACCCACACGTACAACGACCGGACTCCGTGGTCGAGACGCGCACTGTCGGACGTGAACCTGACCATCGGCGACGGGGACGGGCTACTGATCCTGGGCGGCAACGGTTCCGGCAAATCGACCCTGGCCTGGATCATGGCCGGCCTGATCACACCGAGCAAGGGAACCGCAGTCTTCGACGGCAAACCTGTCTCTCGTCAACTCGGCACCGTCGGTCTCACGTTCCAACATTCGAGGCTGCAGTTGCAACGCCGAACCGTCGCCGAAGACATCGAGGCCGCCGGCGGTCCGGAGATCGGATCCGTGCAAGTGTCCTGGGCGCTCGACGCCGTCGGACTCGACCGTCACGTCGCCGGCCGCAGTATCGACGAGTTGAGCGGCGGTCAGATGCGACGCGTCGTGCTGGCCGGTCTCCTCGTCCGCCAGCCCCGAGTGCTCATTCTCGACGAACCTCTCGCCGGTCTCGATCCGCCCGGCCGCCACGAAATCCTGAACGTACTCAGGTGGATTCGTCGGAACGGAACCGCAGTTGTCGTCATCTCCCATGACGTCGACGGCATGGATGCCGTGTGCAGCAGAACGATTCGACTGTCGCAGGGTCGCATGCTCGATCCGGCCGCCGGCGCAGCTTTGGAAGGATCGACAACGTGACCACCCTCCTGCGTGAAGTCCCGACCTCGTCTCCGGTCCATCGACTGTGGGCCGGAACCAAGATCGTGGCCGTCGTACTCGTCAGCATCGTGGTAGTTGTGACACCGTCCTGGCCGACGATCGGCGTCGTGCTCGGACTGCTACTGCTGACCGCGGTGATCGGACGCATCCCCCCGACAGCAGTCCCCCACCCACCGTGGTGGTTGTGGGCGCTTATTCTGCTCGGCGCACTGATCAACCTTCCGATCGGCCTCGACGCGATGTTCCTGTACCTGCAAGCCGTGACCTTCGGCCTTGTACTGCTCTGCGTCTCACTGATGTTGGCGTGGACGACGTCGATGAGCGATGTGGCCCCCGCCCTGGCCACACTGGGCCGACCGCTTCGATTCTTCAAGATTCCCGTCGACGAGTGGGCCATCGCGACAGCCCTCTGCATTCGTTCACTTCCGCTGTTGATCGACGAGATGCTCACTCTCGTTGCGGCACGGCGACTCCGCCCGAAAGCTGTGGTGAACAGCGCTGCCGACAATTCGATAGTCGACCTGATCACGACAACCATGTCGGTGGCAATTCGGCGATCTGCCGAAATGGGCGAAGCGATCTCCGCTCGCGGGGGCACCGGATTGATCGCGGCGTACCCCAAGCGCCCTCAGCTGGCCGACCTGTTCGCCTTGGTCGTCGTCATTGTTGCGTGCGCCGGCGCGATCGCTTTGACGATAATTCTGCGCTGACCGGGTCACTTTTCACCGAACCCGCCTGGGCGATGATCGCGGAACCCATCCAGCGTCGTAGGTATCGCCGCAGTTCCTCGTCGCTGCGCGCTGGGTCGCCGGGCGCGAGGAAAAACGACTGCATCGTCCGCAGGACGTATTCGACCAGTTCCTGAAGTGACGCGTCGTCGTATCCGTAACTCAGCCAGTCCACGTCGAAGCGGGTGATCATCGCCATTCCGAAGGCTTGCGCCTCCTGAGAGGTCAGACCTTCGGGGTGAAGACTCGAATTCGTGCTTGTGAGCAGGATGCCGAGATGCGGCGTTCGGTGGACCTGGGTCAGTGTGTAGACAACACCCTCGGTCATCGCCTCAGCGGGATCTTCGATGCCGCTCACGTGTGTGGTGAGTCGATCGAGGTAGCCGTCGACTGACGCGATTGCAGCTGCCCGCATCAGAGCGTCAGCGCTGGGGAAGTATCGATACACGGTCTGCCGGATCACGCCCAGTGACTCCGCGACGTCGCCGATGCTGATTTCCGAACTCGTCCGTCCGATCAGCTCGACCGCGGCCTCGACAATGCGACGAGACGCATCTTCGTCGTTGTCCGGTGGATTGCCGCCCCACCCACGCCTTCGTGCCACTGCCCACTTCCTCGCTCGAACGAGGCTCGAACCATGTCTTTGCGCTCGAAGTCCAAGAGCCACAGGCTAACACAGGCAGGTTTTGCATCTGCGTCCCTCGAATTCACGTTCGTCATCGAAAAGTGAACATACAACTGCACACCAATATGTATGATTACCGGCACACGTGGCTTCGAGTGCCAGAGCGGCCACCTGACCAGCCCCTCCGAAAGACGAGGTTCGACAAGTGACCAACCTTCAGCCCCGAAAGATGGATTTCGGATTCGAGGATCATGACGTTCCCTTCCTGTGGAACCCGGAGAATCCGGCCTGGTCGAGCATGTCCAACGCGGTCTCGTTCCTGGCCATCGGTTTCGAGAAGATGATCGTGAAGATGATCATGCAAACCAAGTCGCGGATCAGCGATCCGGAGGTTGCCGAGGAAGCCGTGGCGTTCATGCGTCAGGAAGGTCACCACTCGACCGCGCACCGCCAGCATGTGAAGGCTCTGATCAGGCGTTACCCCGGACTGCAGAACACGCTCGACGCCGTGATCGGTGAATTCGATCTGCTCACCGAGGCGACCTCACTGAACTACCGGCTCGCGTACACGGCTGATCTAGAGGCGACCTTCACTCCGGTGTTCAAGCTGATGCTCGACAACGAGGCGACCTTGTTCCGTCCGGGAGACGACCGCGTCGCGTCGCTGTTCATCTGGCACTTCGTCGAGGAGGTCGAGCACCGTAGCTCGGCGCTGATCATCTTCAATTCCGTTGTCGGAAGCGAGCTTTACCGGATGCGAATGGCGCCGTCGATCTTCGCGCACGTGATGAAGGTGATTCGCATCGCCTGTGCAGGGTTCAACCAGCACGTTCCGCTCTCCGAACGGCAAGTCGACTCACTGTCGATGTTCGCCATGCACCGCACCAAGCAGAAGATTCTGACGTCGTTTGCGCCCTACCTGACCAAGGGCACCATGCCCCGCGCCTTCGATCACCTGCAACTCGGCGAACAACTCGTCGCACTGGGCGGTGTCTTCCGCAGCCAGATGCCCAATCACAACCCGGACCACGAGAAGCTCCCCGCATTGGCCGACCAGTGGTTCAAGCGTTACGACGACGGCTACGACTGCACGCGCTGGTACACCGCTGAATCTCCGGCACAAGCCGAGTCGATCACGTCAGGGGCCAACTGATGGCAGAGCACTGCTCCCCCACGTTTGCCCACCTCGCAACAGAACTCGGTTTCTCCTGCCAGGAAGCAGGTGGACTTGTCGAGTTCCGCAACCCGGCGGCGCTGGAAAACTGGACCCTGCCCGTCCTCGAATGGACGATCATCGTCGGCTCGGTGCTGGCACTGGTGTTGGCGATCGTGCGACTGCGCCGCAACGGCGACCCCACCAACCTGGTTCTCTGGTTCGGCGCCACCGCCTACCTGTTCATCATCGAGCCTCCGCTGTACTTCCCGGCGGCGTTCGGCATCGAAGAACAAGTGGACACGATGTTCGCGCACAACGTGTTCACCGTCGACTTCATGTGGGGTCGACTGCCGCTGTACATCGTTGCCATCTACCCGCTGATGGCGACGTTGGCCTTCGAAATAGTCAGAATGCTCGGCGTTTTCCGCAAATACGGTCCACTACTGGGCGCAGTCTGCGTCGGCTTCGTCCACCATGCGTTCTACGAAATCTTCGACCACCTCGGACCCCAGTTGCGATGGTGGGAGTGGTCGACGTCGAACCCGATCAACCAACCCATGTTCGACGCGGTTCCACTCCCCAGCGTGGTTGTCTTCGCCGCTCTGTGGCCCATGTCGCTGGCATTCTGCGTCCAGTACTTCGTCGGACGGCACGTCGATGCCGGCAAGCGCTTCTCCGGACTTCAGTTGGTATGGCGCACGATTGTGATCGGCCTTCTGGCGTCGCTCGGAACGTTCATCCTCCCACTCCCGGCGACGGTCTTCGGAATGGGTAGCGACACCGTTCGCGGGTTCCTCTACGCTGCGGAACTTGCGGTCCTCACGGTGGTCGCGATCGTGGTTCTCGTCCGCCAATGGATGCACCTGCGGTCGGTGGAATCAGATGCTCCTGCCCATACCAACAGGTTCGTCCAGATCTACAGCGTGGTGTACCTGGTTGTCATGGCCATACTGTGGGCGAGTGCGCTTGCCGACTTCTTCGACGCAGTCGACGGTTCCACCAGCGCTGGAGATCCCATCGGGAATCTTTGGTACACACTGGCGTGCTTCGTCATCGCGATCCTGTGTGTGAGCGCAACTTTCACCATTCCGAAGCGGAACTCCGGCGCCGAGGACGCCGAACTTCTCGGCGCGAACTCAGCGACTCCGGCTACCTAGGTCGATCGGGACGAGACCTCTCGGGTCTCGTCTCGGTTTCTCGGCGTCTCGGTTTCTCGGCGTCTCGGTTTCTCGGAGCGCCGGCGTCACGGGACGCGGTGAGTCCACGCTTCGGTGCTGAACTTCGTGTCCACCAGTTTGCGCGCCTGCTCCAACTCCGAGTCCGTGTAATCGCTGTCGCGGGTGTCGTATTGGCCTCGGAAGTGTTCCGCAAACGACTCCAGGATTGCTGCCCGTGTCATTCCGGTCTGCGAACGCAGCGGATCGACGCGCTTGGCCGCGCTCTTGGTTCCCTTGTCCGACATCTTCTCTCGTCCGATTCGCAGCACCTTCGTCATCTTCTCCGCGTCGATGTCGTAGGCCATGGTCACGTGATGGAGCACCGTGCCGGAAGCGAATCGCTTCTGAGCGGCGCCGGCGATCTTGCCCTTGTCCGAGGCGATGTCGTTGAGCGGCACGTACTGAGCGTTGATACCGACCTCGGCCAGCGCTCCCATGACCCACTGATCGAGAAACGCGTAGGACTGTTCGAAACTCAATCCCTCGACCAACGACGCCGGTACTGCCAACGAGTACGTGATGCAGTTGCCCGGTTCCATGAACATCGCGCCGCCACCGGAGATCCGGCGCACCACGCCGATGCCGTGCCGGGCAGCCGCCTCGGAGTCGACCTCGTTACGCACGGACTGGAACGATCCGATTACGACCAACGGCGAGTCCCAGTCCCAGAATCGCAGTGTCGGCGGACGCTCGCCCGATGCAACCTCACGCGCGATGACCTCGTCCAGCGCGACGTGCATCGCAGGATCGAGTACCACCGGCGGGATGAGGTCGAAAGTGTGATCCGCCCAGCTCGTGGCGTGGCCGAGCGCCCTCCGGATCGCGATACCGACCGACTGCGGCGTGAAGCCGATCATCGAGACGGACTCGTCGAGCGCAGTGGAGATGGCATGCGCCAACTGTTCTGCATCCGCGTCGGCGGGCATTCCGCGCAACGCTGCGTTGATGTCGTCGAGCGCGCTGTCGGGCTCGAGGAAGAAGTCCCCCGAGACTGCGACTTCGGCCAGCCGACCGTCCGCCACCTCGACGTCGACCGCGACCAGTTTTCCACCAGGAACCTTGTACTCTCCACGCATTCGTCCAGCCTATCCCTGCGCGATTCTCTGCGGTGAGCGCCGTCGAAGATCACACCGCGCGCAGTAGGCATCTGTTCGGCCGGCAAGGCGATCAAGCAATCACACCTGTAAGTCGTTGTGCGGCTGCGTACTCGCGCGGCGCGGGCAGCACGTGTCGGCCCCTACCCATAAGGTCGGCCAATGCCCCTACTTCTGCTCTCCCTCGGCATCGGCGCCGTCCCCGACTTCATCTCCACCCACATCGACCGGGTACCCGGCGAGATCAATATCGGCTACCTCAACGACGCATCGCTCCCCTACTCGGGCGTAGAATTTGTCGCCGCCGAACGCGGGCACCTCGCCGCGCTCGGATACTCCCTGACCGACGTCACTGCCAGTGACCACGACCAGGCAGGCACGTTCCGATCCGTCCTCGACGAACTCGATGCAATCTACGTAGCCGGCGGGAACACCTTCGTGCTCATGTCCGCGCTGCGCCGCAACGGCACCGGCGACGTACTCGTCGAGAAAGTCCGAGCCGGATTTCCTTACATCGGATCAAGCGCTGGTTCGATCATCACCGGTCCCAGCATCGAACCCGTCTCGCTGATGGACGATCCGTCCGAAGCACCCGATCTCGCCGACCACGCCGGACTCGCCCTCGTCGATACCGTCGTCATTCCCCACTCCGACGGAGTATTGCCTCCCTACCCGCCAGAACTCATCGCCCGGATCAAGCAGACCTACGAAACCGTCTACCCGCTCACCTTCCTCAACGATGACCAAGCACTCCTCGTCGAGAACGATTCACCACTTCTGATCGCCTCGCCTTGACGCACGCTTCCGCCGACAGGCGAGATGACCTCGGGGGTGGGAGGATTGCCGCAACGAGCCAACTCCCTGGCAAGTCACAACGGAGGTAGACATGAAGGTCCCGGCGTTCCACTCGACGGTTCCTTCGGATCTCGACGTCTATCACGACAACGAAAGCTGCATTTTGGCCGCCCGCATCGCACTGTCCCATCGTGCCCCCGGGGTCGACGGCCGACCGTGGTGCACTGCCTGCGCGTCGTTGGACTGATGAGCTGTCCGGTGCAATCGCTGCGTCCGACCAGCGACTACCGACTCACTCACACCCACGTTGCCGATTCGGGGTCAACTCCATGGGCCCGAGCATTCGCGTCGATGACGGCGTGGAGCCACGCAGTCAGACCGGTCTCGACCGTGTCGTAGAACTCAGAGAAGCCCGGATCGGCAACGTACATCCGTCCTAGACACACGTGCATCGAATGTGTGCAGTCGAAGTAGACGCCGATCGACGCTCGGTGTCGTTCTGCCAGCGAATTCGCCTCGACGCTTCCAGGTTCGACACCGGAACGGCACGCCAGCGCCAGGTCATCGTTGAGCATCTCGACACACTCGGCGATCTTCTGCCAATCCGGGACTGTCCTACCTGCCGACCGTTCCGCGTGTTGCGCCCACTGCGCGCTGTCGCCCCAACGCTCGTTCGCCTCCGGTCCCCATGCCGGTTGCCAGTGTCGGCCGAAGATCGACACCTGCTCGTCTGGCGGCAACAGCACACCCGACTTCCTGGCATCGATGATGCGATCCAAGGACTCGCCCAGTTCCGCCAAGTCGGCTATCCGTTGCCGCAACTCGGCGCGCTGCCCACGCAGCGTCTCGTCCACGTGGGCTGCGGGCGCATCGAGCAATATCCCGATCTCGTCGAGCGACAGGCCCACGTCACGGTAGACAAGCACCCGGCCAATGCGGCCGAGGTCCGCGTCGGTGTACAGCCGGTAGCCTCCGTCACTGCGCCCGGACGGGCGCACCAAACCGATTGCGTCCCAATGATGAAGGGTACGTACGGTTATGCCCAGTCGTGATGCGGCAGCACCGACAGTGAGAGCACTGTCTGCGTCGTCTCCGAAGAGTTGCTCCGTCACGGCATCCAGTCTGACAGACGCTGCTCGGGAGACCACCGCGGCAGACCTCTGCTCAGTCGTCAGGTCCGTCAATTCCCATACCTCGCAGATACTCGGCCTCGGCACTGTTCGGGTCGTACGGACGAGCGGCCGTCATGATCACGCGCGCGTTCTCCGGTGTCACAATCTCCAACTCCAGTGAATTCCACGGCCTCAGGTGTGGACCGCTGGTGCATCCGGGCCGCAGTTCCTCACACGCCTTTGCTATCTGATCGATCTGACTCAGCACACACGCAAAGCTCACACTGACGGACGGTGGCGACGCTACCCGCTCGCCGAGCACGAGCAGAACGTCTTGAAATGCCCAGCGGCGCAAGTGCGTCAGTCGATCCGGTACCGAAAAGAGGTCGAAGAAACCGAGCCCGCGGATCCAGAAGTCGGCCGATTCGGCCAGATCCGAAGTCGGAACCGACACGAACATCGGCATACCGTAGAGACCTCGGAACTGTTCCGGGGGCGCGGCATCGTTTGTGGGGACAGGGACGGGGCTGATGTCGAATGCTGGGTAAGTATCGGTCATGAAGTCATCGTGAGCCCTCACGCTACGTCAGGGTCAAATCGTGTGAACTCAGATCGAACCAGATTGCGCGATCACTCCTAGCCGGCGAATACACCGTCGTCTGCGAATACACGTTGGGCAAAGCGTTCGCCGATGAGACGGTGCGTCGCAGCGTCCGGATGGAGTTGATCGGGAAGCGGCAACTCTTCGTTCTCGGCCGCACCGTAGAGATCGCACCCGTCGACGTAATGCAGATTGGGATCATCGATCGCTCGCTGGGTTACGATGCGCGCCAACTCTTCCCGAACAGAGCGCAGCGTCAGCTTTCCGGCTGCACGCTCGGCGGGATCTCCGGTAGCAACGAATCGCAGTTCGCCTCGTGCAAGCGCGTCGAAATCGAAAGCACCAGGTCCCGGCGTGTCCTCGTGAATCGGGCAATAGACCGGTGAAACGATCAGGAGTGGAGCCACCGGGTGACCGTCGCGGACCGTGTCGAGGAAGCCGTGCACTGCCGATGTGAAGGCCCGCAGGCGCATCACGTCGGAGTTGACCAGATTGATGCCCATCTTGATGCTGATCAGGTCAGCTGCGGTGTCTCGCATCGCGCGGGCGGTGTACTGGTCCAGCAGCGCGCTGCCGCTGAACCCGAGGTTGATCAGATCCACTCCGCCGAGGGAGGCTGCAAGAGCGGGCCAAGTGCGGGAGGGACTTTCAGCGCCGGAGCCTTGACTGATCGAGCTCCCGTGATGGAGCCACACGCGACGCTTCGTGTCGACCGCGAGTTCGAGTGGGGCGTCGGTCCGCAATGCGACAAGTTCGGTGGTTTCGTTGTGCGGCAACCATATCTCGACGGTCTTGGATCGCGCAGGCAGGTCCGGGAAACGGATGGTGCTGACGGGCCCGGACTGCCTCTGAGCGGTACCGGTGGCCATGTCGATCGTCACCGTGTTGCCGCCCGTAGCGATTGCGTGCCCGGCTGGTTCGCCGTCGACGATCAGGTCGTACACCCCTTGCGGTCGTGGTGGGGCACCGGTGTAAATCATTTTCGTGGGCAGAGTGTCGAGTTCGATGGCCGTAGCGCTGGTTCGGAACACCAGCCGCACTCCGGACGGTTGTGATTGCGCCATTGCCATCTGCCCGTCAGCGAATTGTGTGCGAGCTCTGGCGGGCAGACGGTGTGTCAGCACACCTCGGTCGGTCCGCTCGAGCTCGAGGGCTCCGCGCACGATGTTCTCGGAAATTGCGGTAGTAATCCAGCTGCTCTGGCTGTTCATCTCATTCACCTGTAGTTAGGTCGCGAAAATTTTAACTACAGCACACTGTAATTTGCCTATACTATTTAGGCAAGCGGTTTACTTCTCGACGAACAGGACCAACGGACATGCCTCGCGCAGGACTCACACCCGAACGACTCGCCAAGGCGGGTGCCGAATTGGCCGACGAGATGGGATTCGAACAGGTGACCGTATCGGCAGTCGCCAGAGCGTTCGACGTCAAGGTTGCAAGCCTGTACTCCCACGTGAAGAGTTCGAACGACCTCAAAACCAGAATCGCACTGCTCGCTTTGGAAGAGATGGCCGACCAGGCTGCCGACGCCGTGGCCGGTCGGTCCGGCGGCGACGCCTTGACCACCTTCGCGAACGTGTACCGCAACTACGCGAGGGCGCACCCCGGCCGATACGCCGCGTCACAGATGCACCTCACACCGGAGGCCGCGGCCGCGAGCGCGGGCTTCAGACACTCACAGATGATGCGATCAATTCTGCGCGGGTACAACCTCACCGATCTCGATCAGACCCACGCAGTTCGATTGCTCGGCAGCGTTTTCCATGGGTACGCCAGCCTAGAGTTGGGTGGATCGTTCAGCCACAGCGCACCGGACAGCGCCGAAAGCTGGTCCAGGATCCTCGAGGCACTCGATTCGATGCTGACCAATTGGCCCGCTCCGCAGAAGCGAGAATCGAACGAAGGAAACACCTCCATCAGCGAGGAGTAGCGCCCTCCGTCTCCTTTTCCCCCGGCGTTCGTCGAGGTTCGGAGGCACTGCGGACGAGCAAGATCGGCGTAACAAGTAGCAGGACACCGGAAATGACAATTGCAGCATGCGTACCCGTGAACACCGCCAATACACCCCACCCGGCAGTGAGCAGTGCGATGACGGCCTTGCTGGTCACTGACCAGGCCGTCAGAACGCGGGCCACACGATCGGTCGCAACCCGTTCGAGTCGGTAGGTCGCGAAGATCGGATTGAAAACTCCCATGCAAGCGATCAAGACGAATTCAACTGCGATGACAACCACCAGTCCGCCGACACCTGGGGCGACGAACACAAGTCCAACCGGCCAGCAGGCTCGCAGGACACCGGAGACGATCATTACTCTGCGTC
The DNA here is from genome assembly GCF_030056735.1 of Rhodococcus sp. IEGM 1409. Lineage (GTDB taxonomy): Bacteria > Actinomycetota > Actinomycetes > Mycobacteriales > Mycobacteriaceae > Rhodococcus_F. The sequence goes on along the minus strand of NZ_JASHKN010000002.1, from coordinate 712,596 downwards.
GCCCGTACCGCGCGACCAGCCGCGGAGCCGACCGAGCGCCGATCAAGCCACCGAGGCACGGAAGGCCGAATGCAAGACCGTACTGCCAAGGCGAGAACCCGAGTTCGCCCACGAGCAGAACAACGAGCAGTGGTTCGGTCGCCATGATGAGTGCGTTGACCAAGACCGTGTTGAAAAAGAGTGGCCGCAGTTCGGAGTCGGCGAGGATGAATCTCCAACCGTCGAACATCGCCTTCAGAGTCGGCGTCGGTTCGTCGCGCCGATCGGGGCGAACTTCCTGTCCTCGGATGGCATACAACCCGACTGCCGAGGCCAGGAATGAACCGGCGTTGGCGATCACCGTGACAACCGGACCCAACAATCCGATTGCTGCACCACCCAGCGGCGGACCAACTGCGGTCGCAGCCCACATCGTGGATTCGAACTTCCCGTTGGCGACCAGAAGTTGCGAGGGTTTCACCAGGTACTTGAGATAGGCGCCGCTTGCTGCCATGAATGCGATATCGGCAGCCGCAACAACGATCGAGACCAACAGCAGCAGCGTGAATGTCAACCAGCCCAGGGCAAATGCCACCGGGACGCAAATCAGTGCACAAAACCGCACAAGGTCCGTCGTGATCATCACTGGCCGCTTGCGGAGGAATTCGACCTTCCCGCCGAGAGGTACTGCAATCACGGCACCGACTGCCAGCCCGGCGGCCGCGAGCATGGACACCTGGAAGGTGCTGACATCGAGAACCTGGATCGCGATCAGGGGTAGAGCACCGAATCCCACCCAGGTGCCGACCGTGCTGGAGACGTACGCGAACCACAGCCACCCGAATTCTCGACCAAGTCGCACGTTTTCAGCTTCCACGTCCACCCCCTGTGACCACCGATATTCGACAACGAGGATCGAATCACAGCCGTGTGACCTGTAGCAATCAACTGCGAGGCGTCCGTGCCACAACCATCGGTCGTGTACTTATCATCGAGAGATGGACTTCGACACCTTGCGAACTTTCGTCGTGGCAGCCGATCTCGGGCAGTTTCAAGCAGCAGCAGACGAGCTGTCGATCAGCCAGCAGGCGGCTTCCAAGCGGATCATCGCGCTGGAACGAGAATTGGATGTCCGACTGTTCAACCGCACGCCGAGGGGCGCACAGATCACGATCGACGGGCAGGCGCTTTTGCCCCATGCACGCGAATTCCTTCGAGTACACGAGCGAGCCGTCGCCTCTGTGCATCCGGGCCGGCGTGCACTGCGCGTCGATGTCCTCAACCGTCGGATCGCGCCAGCCGTTCTGATCCAGGACTTCTACCGCGCCAACCCCGGGATCGACCTCGACGTAGTCACTCTGTCTACCTCGAACGCCGATGCCGCGATCGCAGCCGTCAGATCCGGCGCGATCGACGCGACCATCCGCGCGGTGACGAAGACGAGCCGTGAAATACCTGGCGGCATCAGAATTACCGGCCTACTCGAGGATCCACTCCAAGTCTTGGTCGGACCTTCGCACCCCTTCGCCGGGTCGCCGTCCGTCACCCCGACTCAACTCGCCGATCACCGGATCTGGATTCCCGGCATCGTCCCAGGCACCGAGTGGTCCGAGTACTACGACCAACTCTCGTCCACATTCGGACTTACGATTGATGCGATCGGCCCAAACTTCGGAACCGAGGCACTCCTCGACGCAATCGCCGAATCTGCCGAGTTGGCAACACTTGTCGGCCAAGGAGATCGATACCTCTGGCCCGCCGGTTACGACTTGCGACGCATTCCCCTCCACAACCCAACGCCCGTATACCCACACTCACTGATCTGGCGGGAGGACAATCCGCATCCGGTTCTCGATATCCTTCTCAACTATCTCGAGAGCAAGCACGAAGCGCGTCAGACAACCGACACATGGGCTCCGACGCCTGTCATCTCACACTGACGGTTGGGTCGCATCGACGGATTGCGCGAAGGCAGCAAACACTCGATCAATGTTCTTTCGATGCTTCCCCCAGTCAAGGAACTGCGTGCTGAGCGCCGAACTACTGGTGACCGCCACCGCGGACCCACCTGGCGAAGGACGCACCTCGATCACCACGTGCTCGCCCCAACTCGACAAGCTGATGTTCGAGGTTGACTGCAGCGCTGTGGGGCCGACCTGCCTCACGTTGCCGAACATGGCCGTCAACGTGTTGTGCCCCAACGCGAAAGCCATCTCGGGAGGAAGGCGAAAAGTATAGATCTGCGTCCGAGAGAGTGCCACGCGCTGAGTCTAATTCACCGCCAGTCCCGTCCGGGCGACGCCTCGTGTGCCCAATTCCAGATAGACCGAGTGACGCGTGCGGCAAACTATGCCCATTGAGCACAGCGCAAAGCGGCCCACACAATGGCGTTGTCACGCTAGCCTCATCTCGGAATTGGACGTTTGTCTAGAAAGGTTTACGGATGCGCGCGCTGCTGCTTGCCACCCTTGCAATCCTGGCACTTCAGATTGCAGCTCCGGCCGCTCACGCCGCACCACCGGAATCGGGCTGGTCTCTCCCCCAACTGACCGTCGCAGATCGCACGATCAAGGACGTCGACGGACGAACGGTGTTGCTCCGCGGCGTGAACGCCAACGGGCTCAACGACTACGCAACCAACGGCACCGGACTACCCACCGTTACGCCGCTGGGACGAACGGACTTCGCGCACATGGCAGCGCTGGGCTTCAACGTCGTACGACTCAACGTCGCGTGGTCACTCCTCGAACCGACCCGCGGTGCATTCGACACTGCGTACGTCGACCGCATTCGCGCAGCGGTCGAGGATGCGAAAGACCACGGCATCTACACCGTTCTCGACATGCATCAGGACGCATGGGGCCCGTACGTCGGCACCCCGAGCGACCAGTCGTGCCCGTCATTCATGCGGCCGGGAGTCGGCTGGGACGGCGCACCCGAGTGGGCAACCCTGACCGGCGGATGGACAACCTGCAACATCGGCGGGCTCCGGGAAGCTGCACCGGCGATCGCCCATGCCTTCCAGGCGTTTTACGACGACGAGCAAGGAATCCAGAGTCGTTTGGTGGCGACGTGGGCGAAGTTGGCCGCGGAGTTCAAGAACGAAACCGCGGTGGCCGGATACGACCTGTTGAACGAACCGAACCCCGGCCTGCGTGACCCCTTCACCGCCGCTGATCAGATCGGGCAGTTCTACCAGCGCGCCACCGACGCCATCCGGCAAGCCGAAGCAGGCGGGTTCCCGCACCTCGTGTTCTTCGAACCCAGCGCGATCTGGTCGGCATTCGGCTTCGACGCACTGCCCCCGCGCAAGTACCTGACCGATCCCCTGGTGGTGTTCTCACCGCACCTCTACAGCGAATCAATCACGGTCAGTAGCGAATTCCCCGCGATCGAAGACGGATTTCGGATCGCCGACCGCGCCGCCGCCTGGTACGACGCCCCGTTGTGGACGGGCGAATGGGGTTGGTTCGGGGACGCCGATGAGCAGGGAGCAGACGTCGACCGCTTCGTCGATGCCACCGACAAGTACCGGATGGGCGGCGCGTGGTGGTCGTGGACACAGGCGTGCGGTGACCCCCACCCGGTTCGCGACGGAAATACCCACCAGCCACAGGGAAATCTGAATCGCATCGACTGCCCGTCCGGTGAATCACTCGGGCTCGTAGAGGGATTCGCAGTGCCACTCTCGCGAGCGTATCCGCGGGCAGCACCCGGAGTGCTGACAGAGGTATCGCGTGACGGGTTTACCGGGAGCGGCATCGGACGGGTCGAGGCCTGGTACCCCGGCGCCCACCAGCCACAGCTCGAGATCACGAATCTCGCCGACGTCCGACTGTCCCCGATCGAGGGCGGATGGCAACTGATCGGCCACGCCGACGGCGACTACGCGGTGAAGCCAGCCTGATCGGAAAATCACCCCAGGAATCCTGAGCTCAAAGCAGGTGAACGAACGGGTTTCAGAAGATCCCGCCGATTCCTCTGACGATCAGAACAACTCCGACGACCAAGATCAACACACTCATCACCGTGGTGTTGTTATCTTGGAGCCAGACCTTGAGCCTGGCCAACGGCTCGCGCAGGCGATCGGCAGCCACCAGGTATCCGATGACCGGGATCGCGACAGTTGAACTGGCGATGACCGTGAAGACGAGGATCGAGGTGATCACTCCGCTGGTCGCCAGCGACGCCGAACCGATCGACACTCCGGCCGCGATGCACATGAACAGGTTCTTCGGGTTGATCGCGGCGAGCGCGAATCCGAGGCCCAATCCCTTGACCGCGGTCATCTCGTCGATGGCTTGCATCCACTTCGGTGTTTCGTGTTCGCCGCTGCGCCCCCGCCACTGCTTGACCCCGACCGTCAACAGGAGGACACCGAGGGCTAGTTTGATCCACGAAACCGTGGCGGACGGTCCATCATCTGCGACGCTGGTGCTACCCGCTCACTTGGAGAGCAACATCAAGATAGTGGCGATGACGGCTACCAGCGACACGGCGACACCGACGGCTATGGGGAGGAGATCTCCGATAACGGAACCCATGTCAAAACTCGTTTCTCATCGGGACGCAGTCGATACCGCTGCGCGCCAATGCTGACACTCCGTGCGCCTACATCGTTCGTGCCTCATTCGAAAGGAATGAGTGCCCGAACCGCCGGACCTCTGTCTCGTCCCGTGTCAGCTCGTCTGTGCTTGTTGGAACGCAGCGGCAACACCGCCCACGTCACCCCCGACTTGGAAGACTCCACGAGGCAGATCGGGAAACACTGCATCGCTGACGGCTACGACGAACAGAAGTCGGCGATCGTCGGGGGTGATCATGTAACCCGAGAGCGCCTGAAGGGTGACGATCAACCTGCCGGTGTCGGGTTCGACGTCGGCGGATGTTCCCGTCTTACCGATGACCATCCCCTTCGCGGGGCTGTCGGTTCCGACGCCGGACAGTGAACCTCGCTCACCGAGCACCGGTTGACCTGCCCAGAAGTCGTCCGCCCAGGGCTGCTGGTCCACCCAGTCGAGCCAGTCGACGACTGCCGCGGGTGTCGCTTGCGACGGATCTCCGCCCTGACCGTCCATGACCACAAGATCGGAAGCTGCAATACCTGCTTTCTCCGCGAGTGCCCGGACGGTAGGTAAACCGTCACTGCACGACGATGATCCTGCTGCTACCGCCAACAGACATAAGAACGTGTTGGCGCCGGTGTTGTAGCTGGTTGCGAGGATCATCCCTCCCGACTGCGAAAGTGGTGCCGATTGCAGGTTCGCGACTTGTCGACTGCCGGCATATGTCCGATCGGCCGGCAGAGCAGCTGCGTTGTTGGTACGAGATACCGTCGCGACTTCGATTCCGTTGCGACGCAGTACTTCTACGAACAGATGACGGGCCCAAGTAGCTGCATCGGTGATGCGATAGACAGTCAGCGAGGTCTTTCCAGCCGGTACCGAACCGGTCACGTTGATCTGGGTGGGATCGGACGGATCGGCTGCCGCCTTCAGGGTCGAGTCGCTACCTTCTTCACCGGTGGTGACCTGCGCATCGACGCGGAACAGGCTGTTTCCGGGGAGCATGTCGATGGTGGCGGGCTCACCTACCGCACCCGGGCTCGCCTGGATATCGACGAGGTTGTCGTTGACGAAGATCGACGGGACGAGGCCTTCGACGGTTGCGTAGGTGTCCCACAGACGAGGGTCGACAAGGACGTCGCCGTTGACACGAGTGATGCCGGAGCCGGCTACTTGTCGTGCGAGATCGTTCAGGCCCGCAAGGGGGTCGCCGGGCGCGAGAACGGCTCCGGGTAGGGCGTCTGCGTACACGTGGTCGATGCCGTCGGTGGCGAAGTCGAAGCGGCCTTGTGCCGCATTGCGCCCGCCGAGCGCAAGGTCTCCGGAGCCGACGAGCACGAGATCTCCGGTGAGGGTGCCGTCGACGGGAACGGAGGTGGCATATACGGGGGTCGTGACGGTGTGGTCCACGCCGAGGGTGTCGTAGGCGGTGCCGACGGTGAAATGTTTGGTCTGTGAGGCCAGAAACATCGAGTTGTCAGCGTTGTTGCTGTAGATCACCTCGTCTGTGTCGGGGTCGACTACGAGATACGACCACCGAGCCATGGCGTATGGATCGGTGGTCATGATGCGGGTTGCCTCCTGCGGAATTTGCTGCGCGGGAGCCGATGCGACATCGGAATTCGACGGCTGCGCCGAACATGCAGTGAGGACTACGCCGACGCTGACCAAGGCAGCGAAGGCACGAGCTGATGCGGTGTACGGCATGGACGCTCCTGAGGATGCATGACTGATTTGTCGTAATTTACTGCAAAGTGCAGCATGCAGAGTGCAGTATCGCTTAAAGTCAGTTCATGAACTCTGATGGGAAGTCGACGTCACGACACGACGTCAAGGTTCGCAAAGTGGCCGTGGTCGGCATCGCCACGGCGTTATTGCTCTCAGCCTGTTCGTCCGCAACCGATTCCGCGTCCCCCTCCTCGTCAGCGCCGACCTCCGCCGGATCTGCGGACAGCGCTGTCTTGTCTTTCGACAGCGCTGCAATGGATTCCGTCGTCTCCGAGAAGGCGGAGGAGTTCCGCGAGATCGCGATGGTGGTCATGATCACGACACCGACGCAGAAGTACGTCAACACGTGGGGTTCGGTCCGAGAAGGTGTGAACGAACCTCCCACGCTGGACACCAAGGTTCGCGTGGGCTCGAACACCAAGACCTGGACCGGCACGGCAATCCTGCAGTTGGTCGACGAGGGCAAGCTGGCGGTAACCGATCCGGTCAGCAAGTTCCGCCCCGATGTCCCCAACGGGGACAACATCACAATCGGCAACCTACTCGACATGCGTAGCGGCCTGTACAACTACACCGAAACCCTCGAGCTCAACCGGGCGCTCGACGAGCAACCGGAACGAGTGTGGGCACCCGAGGAGCTACTGGCGATGGGCCTGAGCCAGCCGCCGTATTTCGCGCCCGGCACCGGCTACCACTACTCCAACACCAACACCGTTCTACTCGGCTTGATCGCCGAGAAGCTCGACGGCAAGCCGATTCAGCAGATCTTCGCGGACCGATTCTTCGGGCCACTCGCACTGACCGGGACATCGTTTCCTGCCAACACCGACACCAGCATCCCGACGCCTTATGCAGACGGCTACACCTACAGTGGAAACGTCGAAACGCTCGGCGAAGGCAAACAAGCGCTCCCGCAATCTCGCCTCGACGCGATCGCTGCAGGCACCGAAAGACCGACCGACACCACGATGCACAATCCTTCGTGGACGTGGTCCGCAGGTCAGGGAATCTCGACTGCGAACGACATGGCGACATGGGTCAAAGCTCTAGGCACCGGGTCACTCCTCACTCCGGCCACACACGAGCTGCGTTTGAACAGTGTGCAACCCACAGATGGCGAAGGATCTGCGGGATACGGATACGGCATCGCTCAAATGGGTCCGATGTACGGCCATATCGGCGAACTTCCCGGCTACAACTCCTTCATGGGGTACGACCCGGTCAACGATGTGACCATGGTGGTGTGGGGAAATCTGGCACCAACCGCTGAGGGTTTCGCGCCGGCGTCTGCCGTCGCTGGAGCGCTCGTCCCCTTCATCTACGGCAAACCCGCACAGGATGCATCCGACGACATCGCCGACACCGAGGATGCGAACGGCGAAGGGAAGTAACACTTGTAGGCTTGGATGCCAACCGCGGAGCGAAGGGAGCCATGTGGCTCAGCGTGATCTCACACCCACCTCGTACATGATCCTGGGACTGCTGACAGCCAAGGACTGGTCCGCATACGAAATCGCCGAGCAGGTCGGACGCGGGGTCGCCGAATTGTGGCCAACCGCCGACCGACAGCGATACAACGCCCCCAAAATACTGCTCGAGCGCGGCCTGGTCACGGCCACCACGGTCACAAAAGGAACTCAGCGCTCCCGCACCGTCTACTCCATCACCGACGAAGGCCGAACCGCGTTGAGCGACTGGCTCGCCACCCAGTCCACGCCGCCGGCCTTGCAGTTCGAAGGCATGATCCGCGTGATCTTCGCCCACCAAGGGACGATCGACGACCTGCGGTCCAACCTGACCACCATGCGCGAACAGGCAACTCAATCCCGAAGTCTGTTCGTTTCACACGCACAACGAATTTCGGCCCCCGAAGCCGGCACGCTCCCCCAACAAAATCACCTGATGGCACTGGCCAACCGATTCATGATCGGCCATTTCAACCACATCGCAGAATGGGCCGACTGGGCATTGGAAGAAACTGCAGACTGGCCCGACACCGTGCAACCCGCAACAACCCACCGCAAGCGCACCCTCTCCACCCTCGCCCGTGCGATAGACGACGGAAGCAGCTAGCTTCCGCAGGGAAGATCGTAGAAGGCCGGCACGACGGTATCGGCCGTCCGGCAGATACTGTCCCATCACTGTCTTCTCGTCGCCGGGCGTCTTGGTATCGTGCGCGGCGCGACTGAAGTCATTGGCCGGCAACATGTTCCGCATGATCAGAAGGGAATCGTCTAGATGCCCTGCACCATCGCCGGCCGGCGAGAGCGACAGCCATGACACCCACATTCCTTCGTAGCGTTCGCAGGTCGGTCTTCAGGCAGCGACGAAATAATCGTGTAACGACCCTACGCATCAGTGGCCATCTGCTCGTCGAACAGACACGTGGCCACCTTCGTCGTCGCCAGCGATTCATTGCTGCTTCCCGGACGGAGGTTACGGTGAATTGTCACTCGCAAGGCGCGCCTCGCAAGTGGGAATGCCCTCGCGGCGATGTAGTACTCGTTCCTTCCCAGCCCTTTGGCATTCATCGCCGAGGGGGAACTGACGATCACGTATCGGTCGACAGCATCTGGTTCGCGATCTGCAATGCCGAGTCTTCGGCGGCATCCAAGGCAAGTGACTGCTCTGCAGTGATGGTGTCGCACAGCCAATCCCAGTGCATCGTCACCACGGCGCCCTGAACTGGCGTAGCCGCAAGTGAGCGGCCGTCTACGCTCCATCGCACTCGCTGCGTTACCGGCGTGCCGCGTGCGAGTTGCTCACCGTCGAACTCGAGCGGGGAGGAAACCACCAACGCGTGCTCCTCGCCGACGTCCTCGACCACTCCCCACCTGATCCGACAATTCTGGAGGACGGACAGTGGGACCGTACCGCGCTTCCGAAGAAGTTTGACCCACGGATATACCAGAAGTACGTGAAAGCTGTGGTGCGCGAGCGCGCGGTAACGATGCCCGAGGACGGGGAGGAAGCCGGTGTTCTCGCGTTCACCGAAGGCCGTTCTCAGGTGCTGCAACAACTTCCCCGAATCGAGAGAGTCGAGGAGATCCCCTCCCACCCAATAAGCTTCGATCACTCGCGGATCCAGGGGGTCGTCGATGCCCGCACTTACGGCCAATGCCTCGAGATACGGCCACGCACCGTCGAATTGACGGGCGCGGTCACGGGCGCCAATCGCCAAGATGCCGTGGGCCTGTCGAAGCAACACTGAAGAATCATCGGGTCCGCAGTAACCCAACTCGTTCGGCGGATACGCGTAACGAGCAAACAACACCGGCCCGTCCGTACCGACAGCAGTCATCAGCAAATCCGCGGAAGTTGTTCACCCGCCGGCAAATCCACAACCCGATTGCCTCCCAATGCCGTACGGGCCACCACCATTCCGCGATGTTCGGCCACGCACTCCCCGATTACGGCAGCTCCCACACTCAGTGGATTGCCGCGCATCGCTTCCAGAACTCGGTCGGCATCTTCGCGTGGAACAAAAGCGATCAACTTGCCCTCGTTTGCGACGTACAACGGATCCAAGCCGAGTAGCCCACAGGCATCGCGCACGTCAGCGGGAATCGGCAGATCTCGCTCCACCAGCGCAACCCCGATGTTCGACGCCTGAGCGATCTCGTTGAGGGTCGCGGCAACTCCGCCCCGGGTAGGGTCGCGCAAGACATGGATGTCGACGCCGGTGGCAATCATGTCGGCGACCACGCCGTTCAAGGCAGCGCAATCACTGCGCACCTCGGTCCCGAATTCGAGACCTTCGCGACAACTCATCACGGCCACCCCGTGAACACCGATGTCGCCGCTGACTATCACGACGTCACCTACTTGTGCGCGGGTGGGGTTGATGTCCACACCATCGGCGACAATCCCGATTCCCGCGGTGTTGATGAAAACTCCGTCGCCGTGACCGGCATCGACAACCTTGGTATCACCCGTCACCAGTCGGACGCCGGCAACGTGAGCGGCCTGCCCGAGTGCCTTCGCGATTCCCGCGATGTCGGTCAGCGCGGTCCCTTCCTCGAGGATGAATGCCGTCGACATCACCAACGGCTGCGCTCCCGCCATCGCCAGGTCGTTCACCGTTCCGTTGACAGCAAGGTCACCGATCGTTCCGCCGGGAAACACCATGGGTTTCACGACGTACGAGTCGGTCGAGAAGGCGAGCCGCACCCCGCCGACGTCGAATACGGCCGAGTCACCGAGTTCTGCATCGGCAGCGCTTCCGAACGAGGGCAGGAACAGGTGCTCGATGAGCTCGGCGGACATCGCTCCCCCACCACCGTGCCCCATGACGATGTTCGGCGAATCACGCAGCGGCAGTGGGCAGACCCACGCCGACAAGTCCACGACAGCGGTCTCCTCAGCCGGCATGACCCGCCTCCTGAAGTTCCAGGCGCCGGTACAGGTAGTACGCAGCGCACGCCCCCTCGGACGACACCATCGTGGCACCGAGCGGATTCCGCGGAGTGCATTCCTTCCCGAACGCACTGCACTCGTGTGGCTTGATCAAGCCCTGCAACACTTCTCCGGAACGGCAGACGCTCGACTCGTCAGTATGGATATCGGTCACCGAAAAACGCTCCTCCGCATCAAAATGCGCATACTTCGGTGCCAACTGCCAACCGCTGTCCGGGATCGATCCGATGCCGCGCCATGTCCGATCCGACACCGCGAATACGTCCTCGAGCATCGCCTTCGCTGCAGTGTTGCCCTCGGCCGTGACAGCACGGGCGTAGGCATTTTCGACCTCGTATCGACCCGATTCCAACTGCAGCACCGTCTTTCTGATGCCCTCCAGCAGATCCAGCGGCTCGAATCCGGTGACGACGATCGGGACCTTGTACTTCGCGGCGAGCGCCGGGTACTCCGACGTTCCCATCACACTGCACACATGCCCGGCCGCCAGAAATGCCTGCACGCGGCACTCTGGCGAATCCATGATCGCGGCCATTGCCGGCGGGACCAGAACGTGCGAGACGAGTAGCGAGAAGTTCTCGATACCCAGACGATTGGCCTGATAGACGGTCATGGCGTTGGCCGGCGCGGTGGTCTCGAATCCGATCCCGAAGAACACCACTTGCCGGTCCGGATTCTCTTTGGCAATAGTCAGTGCATCCAACGGTGAGTACACCACGCGCACGTCGCCGCCTGCGCTCTTGATCCGAAACAGATCCGACGAACTCCCTGGAACTCGCAACATGTCCCCGAAGGAGCAGAAAATGACACCGGGTCGTGCCGCGATTTCGAGAGCTTTGTCGATGATCTCGAGCGGGGTGACGCAGACCGGGCATCCGGGTCCGTGGATCATCTCGATCTGTTGCGGAAGTAGTTGATCGATGCCGTGTCTGATGATCGAGTGTGTCTGACCACCACACACTTCCATGATCGCCCATCGCCGTGTGGCCAGCGCGCGGATCTGATCCAGCAGTTTGCCGGCCAGTTCCGGATCGGAGAACTCGTCCAGATACTTCATGATTCCGTCTCCTTCGGTTCGATCCCCGCGGCCCGGGCAGCCCTTTCGAACCCGTCACCGAATTCCTCTTCGAGTACGCCGAGGTGCTCGAATTCCGCCAGCGTGCTGCGTGCGGATTTCTCGTCGAGTCGCTGGATGGCAAATCCGACGTGCACTACGACGTACTCGCCGACTTGGGCGCCCGGAATGTACTCGAGGCACACTTCTTTTCGGACGCCACCGAAGTTCACCACCGACATCGTCGTTCCGTCGCGTTCCTCCAGGGACTCGATACGTCCTGGTACGGCTAGGCACATGGCACAACTCCTGACCTCATGACGAACTCCCGACCAGCACTTGGCCGTAGGCGAGACCGCCGTCGTTCGGTGGTAACTCCAGTCCTGTCAACGGCGTGAATCCAGCGTCTTCGAGCAGAGCACACGCCCGAACGAGCAGGAGAGGGTTCTGGAAGACACCTCCGGTGAGTACTACCTCGTCCACTCCCGCCAGTTCCCGGCCACGAATTGCCCATTCGAGCACCAGGTGCGCTACGGATTCGTGGAAACGGGCGCCGATCACGTCGGCGGGCACCTTCTCCCGGAGATCGCGGACAACAGCCCGAATGACCGACCGCGGATCTGCTGTCCACGAATCGTCGTCCGACAGCATCCAGTCGAAGGTGTACCGCGAACCGGCGCTGTCGACTCCCCTCGAAATCCCCTCCAACTCGATGGCAGCCTGCGCTTCGTAGTCGACGCTCTGCCGAACCCCGGTCAGCGAGGAGACTGCGTCGAACAACCGCCCCATGCTGGAGGTGCCCACACACCCGAAACCGGTCTCCAACTGATGAAGTAGGACCGACTGCTCTCGGGGCGGACAGGCTGCCACCGGCGCGAGGTCGGATTCCCAGTCCAACCCGGCATGCCACAGGTGGGCGAGCGCCATTCGGTACGGTCGTTCCACTCCGGCATCGCCCCCGGGCAGCGGTACGTATCCCAGATGCGCGAGACGGCGATAACCCTTGTAGGTCGCCAGCAGTAATTCCCCTCCCCACACTGCGCCGTCCGCCCCGTAGCCAGTGCCGTCGAACGCTATCCCGAGAACTGGTTCGCTCCCGTCCCGGCCGTTCTCCCCCATCACGGAAGCCACATGTGCGTGGTGATGCCCGACGACGCGCACCGGTCGGTCACCACTACGACAGCGAGCCCAAGAGGACGAGCGATACCGCGGATGCTCGTCACAGGCAATCAGGTGCGGCACTACTCCCGTGATCGATTCGAAGTGACTCTCCGACGCAGCAAAACTGTCGATAACAGCGAGGTCGCTCATGTCTCCGATGTGCTGACTCGGCCACACATATCCGCCCTCTGCAAGACAGAAGGTGTTCTTCAGATCGGCCCCGACCGCCAAGGTAGGCGGTACGTCGAACGGCGCGGTGACGGGCAGCGGTGCATATCCGCGCGAGCGACGGAGCAACTGCCGTCGACTGGCCACTATTCGCATCACCGAGTCGTCACACGGCATCAAGATCGGACGATTGTGGGTCAATACCCCGTCTGCCAGGTCACCCACTCGTTCGAGATGGTTGTCGGAGTACAGAATCGGCTCTCCACCGATGTTCGCCGATGTCATGACCAACACCGCCGGGCCCGTAGCGTCTCCGGCCAAACCTAGAAGAAGATGCTGAATCGGGTTGTAGGCCAGCATGATTCCGATATCCGGGATGCCGGGGGCAACCAAGGGCGAAAGCGCGTAGCCAGACGCTTTGGCAACCAGCACTATCGGGCGCTCTCGGGAGCACATGGCATCGGCCCCGGCATCGTCGATCGCACCCAACTCTCTGGCTTCTCGCACATCTCGCACCATCACCGCCAACGGCTTGCTTGCTCGGTGCTTGCATTCACGCAATTCGTGAACCACGCGATCATCGCGTGCATCGCAGGCCAGGTGGAACCCTCCAATTCCCTTGACCGCAAGAATTTTCCCGTCTCGTAGTAGCGATCGAGCTCGTAGCAGTGCGGCCTCGCCGGTCACCGCGTCCGTGCCCCGTTCCACGAATGAGAGCGTCGGACCGCACTCCGGGCAGGCAATCGGTTGCGCGTGAAACCGGCGGTCCGAGGGATCCACGTACTCCGCCGCACAGTTCGCGCACAACGGGAACCGTTTCATCGTCGTGGCGGCCCGGTCGTAGGGCAGCGACTCGATGATCGTGAATCGTGGACCACAATTGGTACAGGTGATGAAGGGATGACGAAATCGCCGATCGCCGGGATCGGTCAGTTCCCGGAGGCAATCGTCGCAGATCCCGACGTCGGCCGGCGCCAAGGTTCGCCCGACCGACCCCGCATCCGTCTCGATTATGCAAAACCCCTGACGACCTACCGGTCGCGAGTCTTCGCGCTCTATCGACTCCACCCGTGCCAGCGGTGGGGGGCGGTGTCGCACCCGAGCGACAAATGCATCGATTGCCTCTCCGTCGCCTTCGATCTCGATTACAACACCGAGAGCAGAATTTCCCACCGAACCCGACAGTCCCAGTTCGGTGGCAGTCGAATGAACGAACGGCCGGAATCCCACCCCCTGGACTACGCCACGAACGATGACACGACTTGCGATCATCATGTCCCGACCTCACCCGTATGGGTATCGGAGTCGTCGATCGCACCGTCATGACCACCACGGCCCATCAATTCGAGGCCGGCCCGGGCTTGGCGCGCTCCCTGCTCGTCGACCTTCTCGACTGCGAAGCCCATGTGGATCACCACCCAGTCACCTGCGGTGACGGTGCCTTCGTCGAGCATTCCGATGTTGACCTTGCGTGGTGCACCTTCCACGTCGACGAGGGCGAGTTGACCGCCGTATCCGTGCAGTAGTTCGCGTACCCGTCCTGGAATCCCCAGACACATGACTCACACCTCCGGCCTCAATGTGGTGGCATCGCAATCCACGTCGATCGACCTGACGAGTGCCATCACCGCAGAGGCGGCTTGCCCGACCGAATCACGCATCTCTGCACTCAATCCGATTCCGTCGCCAATCGATTTCGCGTGTGCCCCCACCACGAACGTCCGTGGAAGTGTTCCGCCGAGGGCTTGCAGGCTTGCAAACACCGAACTCGGATGCATCGAGTGCGCATCGAAACCTCCTCGCGGGCCTTCACTTTCGGGGTCCACTTCGATGATCGCGAGCTTACCCGGGACTCCGGTCACCGGTAAGGCATCGATCAGCACCAGCGCGTCCCAGGACTCCAACAAGTCGTATGCCAAATGCACGCCCCGAATCCCGTAGTCGACCAGGCGAGCTCCCGACGGAAGATTCTCATGCTGCAACGCCCGAACAACTTCGGGGCCGAATCCGTCGTCTTCGAGAAATATGTTTCCGACACCTGCAATCAGCACGCGCACAGCGCTTTACATCTTTCGCATTCGCAGATAACGCTGAATGTCCGGCATCGACACCACCAGAACGACCGCGGCTGCGATCGCGGTGGCGCCGAGAAGTGCCGTCGACAGCAATCCCATGTTCCTCATGGCGAGTACTCCTCTCGATAGCTGTGAAGTCCGATAGCAGTGAAGTACGTCAACTCGCGCTGTCTCGCGGCATCGGCTCTATCTCGTCCGGCGCGAAGTACAGGTAGCGGCCGTACCAGTTGTGCAGATCGGCGGCCGGATCGTCCAAGAGTGTCACCCCAACATGAATGTCGCCGTCCACGTCTTCATGAATGGTGGCGACGTGGGCGATCCGGCCGTCGAAGAACAAGTCCTGAGCATCAGCGCGACGTGAGGGGTGAAGGCGAACTGTACTTCCACCAGAGACGCGGACGCCGTTGATCAGAACGGCGTCGGTGCGTGGTTGAACACTGGTGTCGGCTTCCGGGGTCCACCAGTCCATGCCGTCAGGCACCTCGGGTATCAGATCAGAACCGGCGTGCGAATCTCGCAGCACACCGTGCAGGCCGGCTAGATCGTCGTCCGTCAAGCGCTCACATCGGTCGATGATGTCGGCAGCTTTGGAGTCGGTTGCCCGCGCCCGCGCCTTTTCCTCGTCGGTCATGGCAAGGATTCTCAGGGTGAGAATTTCGTCGATCTCCGTCGAGTCGAAGAGAGATCCCTCGCTCTGCGGCGCAATCTCGGGAAAGTCGTACAAGATGATCGGTGACACCAGAACGGTGGGCGATGTACCGGGGCGACTCGGGTCCTCGGTCCCCGCAAGCACCGGATAACAGCGATTTTGCCGCAGCGGCTCCGAATGATCTGCTTCTTCGAACAACGACAGAAACCTCGAGCCGGTGCAGTTCAAAATGACGTGAGTGCCGAGCATCGATTGCGCCGTGGCTGTGCCCTTGTCCTTTGCGTCGACGCTCGTGGCGTTCCCGATCTTCACGGAAATCACCGTGCGTGCGCCGCCTGCAGAGGCGCCCGCTGCCAAGAAGCCATTCACTGGTAGCCGTGTCCGAACGATCCGTCCGACCACCCTGCCGAGAGAATCCGACAGAGTCTCTCCGTCGACAACTCCCGCCGCACAGAAGGTTTCTTCGACGCCGGCGTCGAGGTCGTCCATACCCCACGGACCCAAGACGATCTCGGATTCGGTGGCTTCGTCCCACGAGATCGACTCGCGCTCGTCGACTACCAACCGATCGACCGGGATCCACGCGCCGCCGGCGCCGAGTCGTTCAACCGTCCGTGACTGGTGGTGCAGAAATCTCACAGTCGCAGTCACTTCGACGGGGCCGACATCAGGGCCGCTCCCCTCGGCTTCACCGAGCAGACATTGCGCGGACATCGACGATTCCTCGCCGACTCCGACCTCGGCGGCGCCTGGCGGTCCGAGAACCCCGAACTGCCAACGGGATTGATTCTTCGCCGAGCCGGCCCGGTAGGGATAGAGAAGATATCCCTCGTAGAGGACAGCGTCGGCCACGGCCCGAACGTCGTGATCCATCTCAGTTCGGGTCATCGCTGCACCTGGCTCGCCGTCAGCAACTGCCGCATGGCTGAATCGAGGTCCGTGAGGCCGTGCGCTGCCTTGAATCGCACGAGATCGGCAATCGTCTCATGGTCGAGGCGTACCCAACCAGAGGCCGGATAATGCGTGGCCATCAGCTGTTTCCACACTTCGACCGGCAGTTCGTAGGCAGCAGATCTGTCCCACGGGATCTGCTGGACCGAGAAACCACGCGGTCCGTCGGTGAATACCGTGCCGCTCAGTAGAACCACGATCGGAATCGTTCCGTCACAGAGTGCGTGCATGTACTTCGACGCCGTCACCGAGAAGTCGTACGTACACGCCATGGGTAAGGCCGCGACCGTGGTTCCGGTGAATCCTTGAACGACCGTGGAGCATTCCATCCACAGGAAGGTGCGCAGCGTACTCGACCAACGCTCCCGCGGACCGAAGAGATCGCGCAGGGCGTCTCCTTCCGCGTCGGAGTACGGTCGGCGGTGCGGTTCGATTCGAACCTGCGCGCGCAGAGCCACCGCACGGACGGTCTTGCCGGTGGATTCCGACATCCTCAATCTCACCGTCAGATTCGGCGTAACCGCGTACGGTTCCACCTCCACGTTGTCGACCGAGAAGTCGAGAACAGTCATGCCGACCTGCTTCGCGCCTCGACGCGCCCGAAGAACTCGTCCACTGCGCGTGCGGCATCCTGGCCACCGTCGAATCCGCGCCACACAGTACGCAACCGTCCCACCAGTTCGTAACAGGCGTCGATGGGAACAACAAAGCATCTCGGCGATTGTCCTGACGTGGGCACGGACACTATCAAGGCTTCGACGTCGGCCCGCATCTGCGAGAGCCCCGGATTCTCCTCGAGCACAGTCTCGAACGAGTCGATGGGCAACTCGGATTCGGTAGCTCCGGCCGGCCCCGGGTAGAAGACTATGTGCTTGTCGAGGAGTGAGTTTCGAAAGAAGAATGCCAGGCCGACGGGGATTTCCAGGGACTCCCACCGGCCAGGTCCCAGGTCGAAGTTCGGAAATTCGAGATACCGATCGGGAACCGCTTTGTATCGAAGGTCCGCGTCGACCGGCGCAAAGAGTAGATAGCAGGGACGGCACACGCACATCAGGCTCCGGACCTGTACGTCCACGACGTGTTGGTGTTCGTCACCTATGCCCGCCGCGCACATCTCACACCGCGGTCCGGTCGGAACGGCACGCGTCGAGGCGATTCGTGTGAGCACTTCTCCCACAGTGACTTTCATGACCGGACTTCATTCACGGCTAGGTCACCGGAATCACTGAATCGTCAGCAAGCGCGACTGAGAGCACTCCGTCGCGAATCAGCACCGGCACAGGCGCCAGGTGCTCGGAGCCGGTGCCCACCCGCGCTCCCGCTCCGTACACACTGAAGTGGGCAGAGCACGTCGGACAGGTCAGAACGGCGGCGTCTTGGGCAGGTCGGCCCATCATGCGTTCGAGCACAGCCCCCGCCATCGAGTGCTCACACACTGGGCAATGGTCGCGATACGCGTACAGATCGTCACCGGAGCGACAGACCAGCAGATCGGTGCCCGAGACCCGGAACCCCGCGACCTCACCCACGTCGACTTCGGCAAACTCGGGGACCTCCACCCAGTGCGCACCTCCCCCGCCGGCGTGTACGTGCGAGAACAGGGACTCGACCGAGATCACACCCGACTTCAC
Source organism: Rhodococcus sp. IEGM 1409 (assembly GCF_030056735.1). Taxonomy (GTDB): domain Bacteria; phylum Actinomycetota; class Actinomycetes; order Mycobacteriales; family Mycobacteriaceae; genus Rhodococcus_F. The sequence continues at coordinate 694,219 of NZ_JASHKN010000002.1, read as the reverse complement.
CTCGTGAGGGTCGGGTGTTTCGACGTCTATTCCGGTGGTCTCGGGTGCCGCCGCCTGCACCGCATCCTGGACGGCGGTTTCGAGGGTGACCGAGGACGAAGGACAGCTGTTACAGCTCCCGAGAAGCCGTAGTCGCACCACACCGCCCGCCACCTCGATCAGTTCGACGTCACCTCCGTGCGAACCGAGGTACGGACGCACGCTGTCGAGCGCAGTGCGTACGCGGGTCTCGACGTCGTGCGGGTGAAGTCCGTGCACCAGTAGCAGGCTGGACACCAGATCGTCGCGAACCATCGCATCCATCGTGGCCGGGTCCGCCAGCGCGACGGTGCGTTCGAGTGCTGCGCCGTACAACTGCACGACCTCACGCACCAGTTGCTCGGCGCGATCTCTGGCCACCGGTCCTGCACCGGCATTGGCCTGCAACAACGTCTCGATGCGCTCACCTGCTCCGCGCCAGTAGTCGGCCGATTGTTCCATCGATCACTCCCCGGTCACGGACTGCGTCGGCGAGTGCAACTTCTCCAGGGTCTTGCCGCCGCCGAGGTACATGTGAACGCCGCACGGCAGGCAGGGATCGAAACTACGCACGGTCCGCATGATGTCGATGCCCTTGAAGTGGTCTCGATCATTCTCCTCGAATATCGGCTGGCCCTGCACGGCGTCCTCGTATGGACCGGGGGTCCCGTAGCTGTCGCGCGGGCTCGCATTCCACGGTGTCGGTGGGTACGGGTGATAGTTCGCGATCTTTCCGTCACGAATCACCATGTGATGTGAGAGAACTCCGCGGACGGCTTCGGTGAATCCGCAGCCGATACCCTCGTCCGGGACCTCGAACGACTCCCATGTCTTGGTGCGGCCGGCCCGGATCTCGACAAGCGCCTTCTCGGCGAAATGAAGGGCGGCGGCCGCTGCATAAGCCTGGAAATAGGTTCGCGCACGGTTTCTTTCGAGAGTATTGCTGCCATGCTCTGGGATTTTCCACTCCAGCGAGACCGGACCCTTCAACGCTGTTTTCGGAAGATTGATCTTCACACTGTGTCCGGTCGACTCGAGGTATCCGATGTCGACCAGGCCGGCAAGAGCGGTGCTCCACAGACGGGCCAATGCTCCCCCTCCGGTGTCCAGAGCGAGATTGTCTTTTCCGTCGAACCATCGCGGTGACATGACCCAGCTGTACTTGTCCTCGAGGTTCCGCTTCTGCGGGTGTGGGTTGGTGTGTTGATTCCAGGGGTGCCTGCGATCGACCGGGTTACCCAGCGGATCGGTTTTGACGAACATCTCCTGATCACTCCAGTCCTCGTAATACGAGGAACCCAGCATGATTCGGATACCGAGGTTGATGTCCACCAGATCTGTGGTGACCAACTTTCCGTCGACGACCACACCGGGAGTGACAAACATCTTCCGGCCCCAGTCGGTCATGTCCTTGTACGAGAAATTGCAGTACTCGGGGTCTTGGAACGAACCCCAACAACCCAGCAAGGTCCGCCGCAGGCCTACCTTTTCGTAACCAGGTAGCGCCTCGTAAAAGAAGTCGAACAGGTCATCGTGCATGGGCACGACCTTCTTCATGAATTCGACGTACCGCATCAGCCGCGACATGTAGTCCGTCATCAGTTCGATCGTCGCGACCGTGCCGACGCCACCGGGATAGAGCGTCGACGGGTGGACGTGCCTACCCTCCATCAGGCAGAACATTTCACGAGTCGAACGCGAGACTTGCAGCGCTTCGCGATAGAACTCGCCCGTGAAGGGATTGAGAGTCCGCATGATGTCGGCGATCGTGCGATAACCATGCTGGTCCTCGTGCGGGCAGCGAGTGTTCTCCGCCTGCGCCAGCACGCCGGGATTCGTCTCGGAGACCATCTTCTCGCAGTAATCGACCGCGACCAGATTCTCTTGAAAGATGTTGTGGTCGAACATGTACTCGGCGGCCTCGCCGAGGTTGACGATCCACTCGCCCAGATGCGGCGGCTTGACGCCGTACGCCATGTTCTGTGCGTAGCACGAGCACGTGGCGTGATTGTCACCGCAGATGCCGCAGATACGGCTGGTGATGAAATGTGCGTCGCGAGGGTCCTTCCCCTTCATGAACAGGGAATACCCACGAAAGATCGACGACGTGCTGTGGCACTCCACCACTTCGCGATTGGCGAAGTCGATCTTGGTGTAGATGCCCAGGCTACCGACGATTCGGGTGATGGGGTCCCACGCCATCTCGACAAGACCGTCGCGGTCCGCAGTCGAGGTGGGTTCGGGAACGATGGCCGTCATTGCAGTGCCTCCCAGAGACTTTGCTCACGAACTGATTTGAATGTATCCGGTCGGTCACCACGTACGCGTTGCACCGGTGAGCAACTTCGACCCGCGCTCGCGCCAGTGCGGTTCCTTGTCCAACGTGTGACCGGTGATCCGGCGCAGACTGTGGATCACGGACCCGTACATTCCCACCGCTTTGGTGGAGAGTTTGCCGCCGGGTGGTTCATCCATGAACGGCATGAACTTGTCGGGGAATCCCGGCATCGTGCACCCGATGCAGATCCCGCCGACGTTGGGACACCCGCCGACTCCGTTGATCCAACCGCGTTTGGGGACATTGCATTTCACGACCGGGCCCCAACACCCGAGTTTGACGATGCACTTCGGTGACCCGTACTCCGTCGCGAACTCGCCCTGCTCGTAGTATCCGCCACGGTCACAGCCCTCGTGAACGGTGGCACCGAAAAGCCATTGCGGGCGCAAGGATTCGTCCAAGGGAATCATCGGCGCCTGGTCAGTGGCCATGTACAGAAGATAGGTCAGGGTCTCGGAGAGGTTGTCCGGCTGAATGGGACACCCGGGAACGCACACGATCGGGATGCCAGCCTTCGATTTCCAGGTCCACCCGAGATAGTCCGGCACGCCCATCGCACCGGTCGGATTGCCGGCCATCGCATGTATGCCGCCGTAGGTCGCGCACGTGCCGACTGCAACTACCGCAGTGGCTTTCGGTGCCAGTTTGTCGAGCCATTCGCTCGTGGTGACCGGTTGGCCGGTTTCGCGATTGTTCCCGAAGCCACACCAGTACCCTTCGTCATGAAGTTTCTCGTTCGGTATCGATCCTTCGACGACAAGAACAAAGGGCTCCAATTCTCCCCGGTCGGCTTTCCAGAACCACTCCAGGAAATCGTCAGCGCCACCTTGCGGTCCGCATTCGAAGTCGATGAGCGGCCAATGAACCGCTACCTGAGGCAGGCCGGGCAACGCACCGAGCGCGATCTCCTCGATACTGGGTTGCGTGGCGGCAGTCAGCGCCACCGAATCACCGTCGCAACTGAGGCCGGCATTGATCCACAGCACGTGGATCAAAGTTTCTTCAGCTTTCGCCGCTGCGCTGTGGGAGGTCGCTGCGCTTTCGGAGGCAGGTTCCGCCGTGGTGCCAGCAGTCGATTTTTGTGTGTCCATGTCAGCAGCTTTCACGGGTGCACTTGCGCCTGACTCCCAGCGCCGCTCTGCCCCGAAACGCAAAGGCTTCGAATTGCCGCGGCACCGAAACGCCGACGCCACCGGAGTCGAACCTCGGCCCACTTGCGTGGCACCCACTCATTTCATTAACTACCCGAGCAGATCAGTTGTCAACGGCCACCGGAGAAATCGCCGAATGACTACCGATCCACTCATACCACTCGTCCATGCCCTCACCTGTCGTAGCAGACAAAACAACTACGCGCACAGCAGGATTGAGAATTTTCGCCTGCGCGACGCAGGCATCGACGTCGAACTCGACGTACGGGAGCAAGTCGATCTTGTTGATCACCACCAGGTCCGCGACGGCAAAGATGTGCGGGTACTTTTTCGGCTTGTCATCCCCCTCCGGCGTCGAAATTAGGACAACCTTACCTTCCTCGCCCAGGTCGAAGAGCGCGGGGCACACCAGGTTTCCGACGTTTTCGATCAGAAGCAGCGACTCGGCTGCGGGATCCAGGGCGTGTAGTGCGCGGTCGATCATCTCCGCGTCGAGGTGACATCCGGCACCCGTGTTCACCTGGACCACCGACGCACCCGTCTCGCGAATCCGCTCGGCGTCGAGCCGGGTTTCCTGGTCACCTTCGATCACTGCGACAGGTCGTTGCCGTTCCAGTTCCCGGATCGTTCGCGCCAGCAACGTCGTCTTCCCCGCGCCGGGCGAACTCATGATGTTGAGCGCCGTGATTCCACGCGCCCGCATCCACACACGATTGTGCAGTGCAATGCCGTCATTCTTGGCAAGCACCTGCTGCTCGAGAATCACAATGTGGTCAGGGTGATCGTGCTGATGGTCATGGTCATGGTCATGGTCATACTCGTGACCGTGCCCATGACCGTGTTCCTGCTCGTGTTCTCCGTCTGCGACTACCGACACCCTAGGTCCTGTGGTGTCCCCGCACCCACACGTCGCGCACATGCTCAGCTCACTTCCATCGACAGGATCCGCAACTCTCGGCCGGCAAGCACCTCGACATCAGCACTGCCGCATTCACACAGCAAGAACATGTCGGGCGGCGAGAACGTCACGCCGCAGCTTTTGCATCGCGCGCTGGTTGCAATCTGATCGATGTGCAAGCTGGCACCTTCGGCGTGAGTACCCGCAGTGACGACGTCGAAGCAGAACAACAGGGAGTGCGGAACCACCGCGCAGAGTTGTCCCACTTCCAGCCGCACGCTCGATACTCGTCGCTCGCCGGCACGCTCACACACGGCTTCGACCACACTCTGCGCAATAGACAGCTCGTGCACGGTGAAACCCACGATTCGTGATCCGGAAACCTCCCTTCCACGATAAGCACCAACGGTCGCTGTACGTAACCCGTACATGAAAACAGGCTGCGATCCGCAACTAATTGCGGATCGCAGCCTGTGGCAGCGCTATTCGTGTGACGAACGCCGGCGAGAAGGATTACGGGTTCGGAACCGGCGCCTTCGTCGTCGTCGTCGTCGTGGTCGTCGACGTCGCTGTCGTCGTCGGGGGCGCCGTCGCCGCATCCGTCCCCGCTACCGGTGTGGTCGGAACGGTCGACGTCGGCGTCACTGCCGCCGAACTCGTCGGAGTGGCTGCCGCTCCCGATGTGACCGACGCCGATCCTGCCGCAGGCACCTGTGACGTGGTTGCGGGCGCCCCGGCAGATCCCGTGGAGCCAGTGGTCCCGGCCGGTGCCTGACCGGTTCCGGTGCCTTCAGCCACTGCGGCATCGCCTTCCGCATTGCCGTCAGCCATGTAAGCATCGACGGCGGCGGTGATCTGTTCGGGGGTCGGCTTCGCTGTAGAGTCGACGGGCTTTCCTTCCTTCGCCTGTTGGGCGAGGTAGGTGAGCCAGGCTGCTGCGTACTGAGCTGAAGTCAACGGCTTGCCGTTGGCCGCATCCGCATCACGCCAGTAATCAAAGTGGTGTCCGACATCCGGAGCGAGTGTCTGCTGGTAAGGGTCGCTCAAGATCACGGGAATCGTGTTCTGATTGGTAGCGATCAGACCGACGATCTCCTTGAAGAGCTTCTGCGGCAGATACGCCAGCGGAGACACCTTGTCGGTAGAGACGGTCTCGCCATCGGCAACCGGTGCCGGCGCGGGCGTTTTACCGGGTGTGTACCCCGGATCCGACACCTTGAGCATCACCTGAAGGAAGGTCTCGTCACTCTGCATCCAGTTGGGATTGGACGAAATGTCCGCGAACGCCTCGAAGACGATCTGGCCGAACACCACCGCGACGTCCTGGCCGGTGGCCGGGTTCAGACCCTGCGATTCGAGCTGGTCGATGTTCAATTGCCGACCGACATTTGCGGCCAAGATCAACAAGGAGATGTTGCTGGGAGCCGAGCAGGTGAAGTCACCGTCCGAGCAGAAGGACGCGACCTTGCCGTTCAGCTTGCCGAAACCTCCGGCAGTGTCGGGGAGGACACCTTCGCCGGGTGTCGCGGAGGTACCGTTCTGGTACTTCGTATTGAAATTGTCCGGGTTCGTGAACGGATTCTTGGCACCGAGGAACGTGCCCTCGCCGGCTTCACGGCCTGCATCTGCCAGCATGACCACACCGACAACCTTGTCCGGGTCTACCCCGAACTCGTTGTTCTCCTGCGTACCGATGTCCATCGCGACGCGACGCACCACATCGGCGCCCTCGCTGTATCCGACGATCGAGAACTGAGTCTTCGGGCATTCCTTCGCGATGGCACTCATCACGGACTGCGTGTTTGCAGCGCCGGCAGCGACGGCGTCCTCGTAGGACGCCATGTTGGCCGGATACGCGATGTACACAGCCGCGTACGAGCCGGGCTTGTTCGCGTTGACGGAGCCTGCCGGATTGATCACCTGGTCGACGCGTTCACTCTTGTAGTCACCGGACAGGGCGGCCGGAAGGGGCTTCCCGTCGGCTCCCAGCAACATCTTCACCGTCGAAGCGTCCGGCGTGTCGTGTCGACCGGCAACCGCGATGCTCACCATGTCGTGACACTCGGTGACCGACGACGTCAGTTGCGTCTCGATCGTGCGTGACTCCGGAGAGTCCACAGCGACCGCAACCGCGACCAGTGCGGCCACGCCGAGCGCTGCGGGCGCTACTGCACCCGCCAGTATTCGATGTCGCGAAAAGAACCCACGAACCGGCATATCTTCTCCCCAATCAGCTTTTGGAAAACGTACGACCGACCCCCGGGGCGTCACGCAACGTCATTCGAATAGTCGTCCAGTACAGGAGGAGCGTTACAGGAGGTAACGATTTTCCCGGGCGGCTCGCGTGGATATTCATCTCGTTGCAGGAGCATAAACGCTGCATAACGCCAGCGTGCTACTACTCCGATTCGAAAATAATGACCTGTCGGATTGCTTTTCCTTCGGCAAGTTCGTCCATGCCGGAATTGATGTCGGCCAAGTCGATTCGCGAAGAGATCAGCTTCTCGACCGGTAGCTTCCCGTCCCGCCACAACTGCGCGTAGATCGGGACGTCGCGTGCCGGGACTGCGGATCCGAGGTAGCTGCCGATGATGGTCCGCGCTTCGGCGACCAGTCCGAGAGGCGAGATCGACGAGCGCGCGTCAGGCGCAGGCAACCCGACCGTGACGGTCGTGCCACCCGCTGCCGTCGCAGCCACCGCGGTCTCGAATGCCCGAGCATTTCCGGCAGCCTCGACGACGATGTCTGCACGGACGCCACTCTCGGACAACCCGGACGGTGTGAAGACTTCGGTCGCGCCGAGTTCCAGGGCCTGGGCCAACTTCGATTCCAGTGCGTCGACGCCGATGACGTTCTCGACCCCGAGTGCGCGCGCCGTCAGGATTGCGGCCATCCCGACTCCGCCCAAGCCGACCACCATCACCGTGTCGGCCGGGCGAGGCCTGGCCGCGTTGAGCAGTGCTCCCCCGCCGGTCAACACCGCGCAACCGAGGACGGCTGCGATCTCGGCCGGGATGTCGTCGTCGACGGCAACTACCGACTTGGCGTTGACCACCGTATGCGTCGCGAAACCCGAAACGCCGAGATGATGTTTGATGTTCTCGCCGGCGCGCCGCAGTCGTTGCGCGCCGCCGAGCAAACTGCCGTCGTTGTTGGCGGCGCTGCCCACCGTGCACGGCATCCGCCCGTCAGTGGCGCATCCCGCGCACTCACCACACCGCGGAAGAAACGTCATCACGACGCGGGCGCCAACCGAGAGCGAATCGACTCCGTCCCCGAGCTCGACGATCCGACCGGCCGCCTCGTGCCCCAACAACATCGGCACGGGACGAACACGGTTCCCGTCGACCACGGAGAGGTCGGAGTGACAAAGCCCGGCAGCTTCGATCTTGACGAGGATCTCACCCGGGCCCGGGGATTCGAGATCGAGTTCCGAAATCGAAATCGGAGTCGACTCGGCAAAGGGACGCTCCCGGCCGATCTCTTCGAGCACTGCACCACGGATCTTCAACTGCACACCCCGATTTCGATTTGTTCGAGCTACTTGCCCACGATCCCACGCACCGACGCGGGAAGATCACGAACCCGCTTGTACGGGCCGACGACGGCGGCTGCAAACGGCCTCGTCAAGAGCACCTGCGCCACCTCGCGCACCTCTTCGGAGGTGACTTCGTCGATGGTCGCGAGCGTCTGTGCAACACTGCGATGGTTGCCGTAGTTCAGTTCACTGCGACCGATACGGTTCATGCGTGAGCCTGAATCTTCCAGTGCCAGAACCAATCCGCCGCGCAGCGATCCCTTGGCGCGGGCAATCTCGGCATCGGTGATTCCGTCCCTCGCCACGTTCGCGAGTACCTCACGGATCACCGTGGCGACCTCCCCGAGGTTCTCCGGCTGGCAACCGGCGTACACGGAGAACGCTCCGGTATCCGCGAAGGTGTCGACGCCGGAATAGACGGAGTACGCGAGCCCGCGCTTCTCCCGAATCTCTTGGAACAGACGAGAACTCAGCCCGCCACCAACTGCGGCGTTGAGAACCGACAGCGCCCAGCGATGGCCCTCGTGCCGGCCGAACGCACGAACCCCGAGCGCAAGATGGACCTGCTCGCTGTCGCGATGGGTCAAGCTCAGTTCAGGCATCGTTCGCAAACGCAAAGTGCCTTCGCGCCGCGGCGCCGGCTTGATCCCACGCTCGAGATGCCCGGCAAATGCACGGCGGGCGAGCGTCACTACCTGCTTGTGGTCGACGTTTCCCGCTACGGCCAGCACCATCCGCTGTGGCGTGTAACGCCGAACATGGAAGGAATGCAACTGATTGCGCGACATCGACTCGATCGATTCGACGCTACCGATGATCGGACGACCGACAGGATGATCGCCGAACAACGCGGTCAGGAACGCGTCGCCGAGCAGATCTTCCGGATCGTCGTCGCGCATCGCGATCTCTTCGAGCACTACTTGCCGCTCGACGTCGACGTCCGCGGTTCTGCAACGCCCACGCAGCACGACGTCGGCGACAAGGTCCACCGCCATCGGAAGGTCGTCGTCGATCACGTGCGCATAGAAACAGGTGTGTTCCTTCGACGTGAATGCATTGAGTTCGCCGCCCACACCATCCATGACCTGCGCGATGTCCAACGCCGTCCGTGACGGCGTCGACTTGAACAGCAGGTGCTCGAGAAAATGCGCGGCACCGGCCACACTCGGCTGCTCGTCGCGGGAGCCGACTCCGACCCACACGCCGACGGAAGCGGAACGCACACCGGGGATGAATTCGGTGACGACGCGCAGGCCGCCGGGAAGGACCGTGCGCTGCACTCCCGATTCAGGAGACTTCGCATCGATCGGCGATTTCAGCACAGCGCTGCGGCTGCGCGTGGTGTTGGGAGTGGTCTTTGCCATGAAAAGGTTCAGCAGTCCTCGGTGCAGTGGTGAATCGGTGCAAGTGGTGAATCAGCTGTCTACAGACAGTACAGATGCGGCCCCGCACGGAAATCCGCGCGGGGCCGCATCAGAGTACGAAGTGAGATCTACTCGGAAGCAGCCTCGTCGGCGGCCGGAGCGGCAGCCTCGTCGTTGCCCTCTTCGACCGGGATCAGCGAGATCTTGCCGCGTGCATCGATGTCGGCGATCTCGACGCGGATCTTGGATCCGACGTTGACCACGTCTTCGACCTTGGCAATGCGCTTACCGCTGCCCAGCTTCGAGATGTGCACCAGTCCGTCGCGTCCCGGCAGGAGCGAAACGAAGGCACCGAAGGCGGTGGTCTTGACGACCGTGCCCAGGAACCGCTCGCCGACCTTGGGGAGCTGCGGGTTGGCAATGGCGTTGATCATGTCGATCGCGGCCTGCGCAGACGGTCCATCGGTGGCACCGACGAACACGGTGCCGTCGTCCTCGATGGAGATGCTGGCACCGGTCTGCTCGGTGATGGAGTTGATCATCTTGCCCTTGGGGCCGATGACCTCACCGATCTTGTCGACGGGGACCTTGATGGCCGTCACGCGGGGAGCGAACGGGCTCATCTCGTCCGGGGTGTCGATGGCCTCGGCCATGACCTCGAGGATCGTGGTCCGGGCGTCCTTCGCCTGCGACAGCGCGCCGGCGAGAACCTTGGACGGGATGCCGTCGAGCTTCGTGTCCAGCTGCAGAGCCGTGACGAAGTCCTTGGTTCCTGCGACCTTGAAGTCCATGTCACCGAAGGCATCTTCGGCGCCGAGAATGTCGGTCAGAGCCACGTAACGGGTTTCACCGTCGACCTGGTCGGAAACCAGACCCATGGCGATACCGGCAACCGGAGCGCGCAGCGGGACACCGGCGTTGAGCAGTGCGAGCGTGGAAGCACACACCGAACCCATCGAGGTTGAACCGTTGGAGCTCAAGGCCTCGGAGACCTGGCGGATGGCGTACGGGAACTCTTCGACGCTGGGCAGAACCGGCATGAGAGCGCGCTCGGCGAGTGCACCGTGACCGATTTCGCGACGCTTCGGCGAACCGACGCGGCCCGTCTCACCGGTCGAGTACGGCGGGAAGTTGTAATGGTGCATGTAGCGCTTGCTGGTTTCGGGACCGAGCGAGTCGACCTGCTGCGCCATCTTGACCATGTCGAGAGTGGTGACACCCAGGATCTGGGTCTCGCCGCGCTCGAAAAGTGCGGAGCCGTGTGCGCGCGGGATGATCGCGACCTCGGCAGACAGCGAACGGATGTCCGTGACGCCGCGACCGTCGATGCGGAACTGATCGCGCAGGATGCGCTGGCGAACCAGCTTCTTGGTGAGCGAGCGGAACGCTGCTCCCAGTTCCTTCTCGCGGCCTTCGAAGTTCGGTGCAACCTGCTCGAGAACCTCGACCTTGACCTCGTCGGTCTTGTCGTCGCGTTCCTGCTTGCCGGCGATTGTCAGTGCGGCATTGAGCTTTTCGGACGCAGCAGCCTCGACGGCAGCAAATACGTCGTCCTGGTACGCCGGGAAGACCGGGTAGTCACCCGTGGGCTTTGCAGCCTTGGATGCCAGTGCTGCCTGTGCAGCGCACAGGCGTGCGATGAACGGCTTGGCGGCCTCGAGGCCCTCGGCGACGATGGCCTCTGTCGGTGCCTGAGCGCCGTCGGCGATCTTCGCGATGACGTTGTCGGTGGCCTCGGCCTCGACCATCATGATCGCGACGTCGGCATTGTCACCGCTGCCGGACACGACGCGGCCGGCGACGACCATGTCGAACACGGCGTTCTCGAGCTGATCGACAGTCGGGAATGCAACCCACTGGCCGGCCTTGTTGTCGTCGGAGACGATGAGTGCAACACGCACGCCACCGACGGGTCCGGAGAACGGCAGGCCCGCGATCTGCGTCGACGCGGAAGCGGCGTTGATAGCCACGACGTCGTAGAGATCCTGCGGGTTGAGGCTCATGACCGTGACGACGACCTGGATCTCGTTACGGAGACCGTCGACGAACGACGGGCGCAGCGGCCGGTCGATGAGGCGGCAGGTCAGGATCGCGTCGGTGGAGGGGCGTCCCTCACGACGGAAGAACGAACCGGGGATGCGGCCCGCTGCGTACATGCGCTCTTCGACGTCCACCGTCAGGGGGAAGAAGTCGAAGTGCTCCTTGGGGTGTTTGCTGGCGCTCGTGGCGGACAGCAGCATGGTCTCGTCGTCCAGGTAAGCAACGACGGCGCCGGCGGCCTGCTGAGCAAGGCGTCCGGTCTCGAAACGGATGGTGCGGGTACCGAAAGACCCGTTGTCGATCACGGCGGTGGATTCGAACACGCCTTCGTCGACCTCTACTACGGAATTGTCTGTCATTCTTTTCTCTTCACTTCCCTCTCGTCTTCGCCGTACCCGCGCGGGCGTTTCCACCCTCCTGGTGGAAACTGCGCACCGAGGGACGTCCCCCTCTTGAATTGCAGACGCTCCTACTATGCGAGCGATTTCTGCTTCGGGACGTCACGACGTTCGGGCGGCCGTCGATCGAAGTCCGCCGGAGCTTTCGGGCACTTGCCCGGCCCGGAGAACCACTACCGACAACCGACACCACGTTCTCTGGTGCATACGGTGTGCTGACTACGCACTGCACCAACTGTGCATATGCGCCGACAGCGGAAACTGCCTTGCGGCAGCTAACGCCGAAAGCCAGCGAAGCCCAGTATAAGCGTGGCTTCGCCGGCTGACGGAGTGTTCGGCAAACCGAAGCGTGCCGTGTTGCTTTCGATCAGCGTCGCAAAAAATCTAGCGACGCAGGCCGAGGCGCTCGATGAGCGCGCGGTAGCGGGCGACGTCAGTCTTTGCCACGTACTTCAGCAGACGACGACGACGACCGACCATCAAGAGCAGTCCACGACGCGAGTGGTGGTCATGCTTGTGGGTCTTGAGGTGCTCGGTGAGATCGGTGATGCGCTTGGTGAGCATTGCCACCTGAGCTTCGGGCGATCCCGTGTCGGTCTCGTGCAAGCCGTACTCGCCGAGAACGACCTTCTTTTCTTCCGTGGTCAATGCCACTTGATTCACTCCTGTAATGACGTTTGCGTGAAAGGAACTAGATCGGGCGCGGCCACCGCAAACCGCAGCACGTACCGAGAGAAGATCCTACCAGCAGCAATGCGGCGCATTCGCACACCTACAACGAATGTGGCCGCCGCCACCAACGCAGGGCGAACTCACCCCACGCTGCGCTCTGCATCCTCACTCAGGATTTCGCGAGCGCGTTCGACGTCCCGGTTCATCGCCGTGACGAGCGACTCGATCGAGTCGAACTTCTCCATCCCGCGAATCCGCGAAACCAGATCGACCGCGACATGTTGTCCGTACAGGTCGGCTTCGGTGTCGAGTACGTACGCCTCGACGGTTCGGGTCCGGCCGGAGAAGGTCGGATTGGTCCCTACAGACACTGCAGCTTGGTATCGACGACCGGGAACGACAGTTCCGAGTTCCTCACCGGCGCCGAGCACCGTGAACCAGGCTGCGTACACACCGTCGGCCGGGATGGCCGAAAACATCGGCGGTGCAACGTTGGCCGTGGGGAATCCCAACTCACGTCCACGCTTGTCACCGTGAACGACTACACCTTCGACACGATGGGGACGGCCGAGAGCTTCGGTAGCCGCTTCCATGTCGCCTGCGTCGACGCACGAGCGAATGTAGGTGGACGAGAACGTCACCGCATGCTCGGCGAGCAGCTGGACGCCGTCGACGGCAAAGCCGAAGCGAGCGCCCATCTCACGTAGAAGATCGACATTGCCGAGCGCCTTCTTGCCGAAGGTGAAGTTGTCCCCCACCACCACCTCGGCGACATGCAGGCGTTCGACGAGAATTTCGTGGACGTAACGCTCGGGCGTCAGCTTCATGAAATCAGCGGTGAACGGCATCACGCAGAAGACGTCGATGCCCAGATCCTGAGCCAATTCCGCACGCCGTTGCAGCGTCGTCAACTGGGCTGGATGACTACCCGGCCGCACAACCTCCATGGGATGCGGGTCGAACGTCATCAACACGCTCGGAACACCACGTTTGCGGGCAGCGGTAACCGCTCTCGCTATCAATTGGGCATGCCCACGATGCACACCGTCGAACACACCGATAGTGAGCACACAACGACCCCAATCGGCCGGAACTTCGTCGAGACCACGCCATCTCAGCACGATTGGCAGCCTACGGGTCCACTAGCGGCGGGTCACGTTCGGACCCGCCCAGCGAATCGCCGCTGTGCTGCCGCTCACGTACGGAAGTTCCGGATTTCGTAGCCTAAGCTAAGCGTTGTGGCAGCTCACAAGACCGGAACCTCGGAAGCATCATCGGCGTCGGACAGCGACAACACTTCGGCGCACGACGCGGCAATCGACACGCTCGCACTCTCGTCGGTGGCTCAGGACTACCTCAAGGTCATCTGGACGATCCAGGAGTGGTCACACGAGCGGGTTTCCACCAAACTCCTGTCCGAGAAGATGAGCGTCTCGGCCTCGACCGTGTCAGAGGCCATCCGCAAACTCTCGGACCAGGGCCTGGTCGATCACGCCCGCTACGGTTCCATCGCCTTGACGGACAGTGGCCGCGCCGCTGCTGTGTCCATGGTCCGGCGCCACCGGTTGATCGAGACCTACCTCGTTCAGGAACTCGGGTACGGCTGGGACGAAGTTCACGACGAAGCCGAAGTCCTCGAACATGCCGTTTCCGATTTGATGATCTCCCGGATGGACGCCAAACTCGGCTTCCCCGAACGCGACCCACACGGTGATCCCATTCCCGCCACCGATGGTTCGGTACCGACTCCCCCGGCCCGCCAGCTCAGCGACTTCGCCAACGGCGAACGGGGTCGCGTTGCCCGGATCTCCGATTCCGATCCCGAAATGCTCCGGTATTTCGATTCCGTCGGCGTCAGTCTCGATGTCGAGATCACTGTCGAGGAGCGCCGCGATTTCGCCGGTACCGTTTCCGTGCGACTCGGCGACAGCCCGAACACCATTGACCTGGGAAGCCCAGTCGCTCAAGCAATTTGGCTCGTCTAGCCGCTCAGAGCGGCAGTCGGTATCGCCGTTCCACGGGTCGGACGCCATCTGCCCGGGTCCAGTCGGCGAGCCTCTCGTCGACGTATACCCAACCTCGACGCTCGTACAGCGCGATCGCCGGCGCTGAATCCGCGACGACGTCGAGCACCAGTCCCAACTGACTCTCGGCTGCATAATCCGTCACAGCGTCGAGTAGCGCACCGCTGAGGCCGTTCCCGCGTACACGGGGATGAACGAATAATCGCGATACGGCTGTCGATCCCGCGGGTGTCGGCGCGCCTCCGACCTCGCTGTCGACGGCGACATGACCGACAACACAGCCGTCACTCTCACCGACCCACGCCTTCACCACTGTGGGCGAACTGAGCCAGCGGCGTGGGTTCTGCGGCCACGTGTTCGGATATCCGTCGCACTCGTGGACCCGCGCCAGCACATCGACGCAACCGTCGAGGTCGCCGTCGACACGCTCGCGGACGATCACCCGCGCAGCGTCGCCGGCCGCACGACCATCACCGAACTGGCGCGACGACCCTTCTCCTGCAGAAGCGCAATCGTGTGACCGGTGGGATCGATGGCCGCACAGATCCCCTTCATCCCGATCGGCTCGAGCCAACGACCCTGGCTGATCGCCTCGGCTTCCTCCGCCGTGATCTGCCGATGCGGGAAGGCTGTCTGCGCGGCCTGATCGATATCGAGGCTCACACCCGGCTGCTCCGCCAGATCTTCGAGCGTGCGCGCATGTTCGAGAGTGAACGGCCCGACGCGGGTGCGGCGCAGTGCCGTCAAATGACCGCCGACGCCCAACTCACGACCGAGATCCCGCGCGAGCGAGCGGATGTACGTACCGGACGAGCACTCCACGTCGACGTCCAGATCGACGAAGCCCCCCGGGACATCTCGCCGAGCCAGAACCTCGAAAGTCGACACCGTCACCGGGCGCGGCGCGAGTTCGACGGTTTCTCCTGCTCGCACCAATGCGTGTGCGCGCTGACCGTCGACCTTGATAGCACTCACGCTCGCCGGGATCTGCTTGATGTCTCCGGTCAGCGTGGCCACGATCGCCGCGATCTCCGCGTTTTTCACCTGCGAAGCGTCTGCGGAAGTCAGGACCTCACCCTCGGCGTCGTCCGTGTCCGTCGCTGCGCCGAGGCGAATGGTCGCCGAATACGCCTTGGTGGTCAGCGCCAGGAGACCGAGCAACTTGGTCGCACGCTCGACCCCGAGAACGAGGACGCCGGTCGCCATGGGATCCAGAGTCCCGGCATGTCCCACCTTGCGGGTGTTCAACAGCTTGCGGCAACGAGCGACCACGTCGTGGCTGGTGATACCTGCCTCTTTGTCGACGATCAGGATTCCGGCGCCGACAAGACCGGAGGAAGGCATTTCACGAGCTGACACGTGTGCCGATTCTGCCAGTCGCGCTCACTGCACCGAAATTGCCGTCAGGATCAGCCCGTCCGACACCAACCACCTGCCGTCGAAAGAGGTGAGCGGCGGACCGGACGTCGCCTCACCGGGGACGAGCAGACGTGACGTGAAAGTTCCGGAATTCTCCGACTCCGCTTCGAAAGTGATGTGGGCGTCCTCGAACCCCAACCAGCGCCCGGTGAGCGGAAACCACGCTTTGTACGTGGCTTCCTTGGCGCAGAAGAGCACTCGATCCCAATGCACCGGACCGCCGGTGTCCTGGGCACCCAGCCACGTTCGTTCCGCCTCGATGCTGACCGCGGGCAATACCCCATCCGGCAGTGGGCCGTGCGGTTCGGCGTCGATCCCGAGTGAGCGAACCTGCATGGAGTACGCCAGGACAGCGCCGCGGTAGCCGTCGCAATGGGCGAGGCTCCCAACCACTCCCTGCGGCCAGAGCGGGGCACCACGCTCGCCGCGCATGACAGCGGCAGACGGAACACCGAGCTTGCCCATCGCCTGACGCGCAAGGTGCCGAGTAGTCACGAACTCGCGACGACGCTTCTCGACGGCGCGGCCGATCAACGCCTCCTCGCTGGGATGCGGTACCAGACCGGGCGGATCGACGAAGGCCTCGGCCGTCGCGACTCCACCGGGAAGAATCTGTTCGATCACGTAGCGATACCTCTCAGCGTCCCGCGCGCATGCGCTCGACTTCGGCTTCCTGCTCCGGCGTGACCTTGAAGTGGCCACCCCACTTGTTGAGCGTTCCCGGCGGGTACTCCGGCACGGGAAGAATCTGACGCAACAGCTTCTCCGGGAGTCCGCGCCGACGCCATTCACGCGGATATCCGAGTGAGACTTCCTCGAAGCGGACGCCGTCGTAGTACGTGGTTCGGGGAATGTGCAGGTGTCCGTACACCGAGCACACCGCGTTGTACTTCACGTGCCAGTCGGCCGTCGCAGTGGTTCCACACCACAATGCGAACTCCGGATACATGAGCACGTCCGTCGGCTGCCGGACCATCGGGAAATGGTTCACGAGAACGGTTTTTGTGCCTTCGGGGAGCGCGTCCAGCCGAGCCTGGGTGTATTCGATTCTCGCCCGGCACCACGCGTCGCGCGTTGCATACGGCTGCGGCGAGAGTAGGAACTCGTCGGTGGCGACGACGTTTTTGTCCCGCGCGATCTCGAGCCCGTGTTCCTTGTCCCGCGCACCGGCGGGCAGGAACGAGTAGTCGTAGAGAAGGAACATCGGGACAACCGTGACGGGGCCTTCATTTCCCTCCCACACCGGGAACGGGTCCTCGGGTGTAACGACGTCGAGTTCGCGGCACATGTTCACCAGGTACTCGTACCGCGGTGCTCCGTGAATCTGAACTGGATCCTTGGCGGTGGTCCACAGTTCATGGTTCCCGGGAATCCAGATGACTTTTGCGAATCTGCTTCGCAGGAGCTTCAAAGCCCACCGGATGTCGTCCGTCTTCTCCGAGACGTCACCGGCGAGGATGAGCCAGTCGTCAGGCGAATCCGGATACAGTTCTTCCGTCATCGGCTTGTTGCCGTTGTGACCGACATGAATGTCGCTCACCGCCATCAACTTTGCTGCCACGATCCCTCTGCTTCCTCAGTTGAACTTCCGCGCCTCGCCGTCGCCGGACCTGTCACTGCCCACTTGCCGGAAAACGCTCGCCACGACACCGCGACCATCCGAAGTACTACGAACACGGTAAGCCCTGCCCAAATTCCGGCCAGCCCCCAGTCGTAGGCGAGAGAGAGCCAGATCGCGGGCAGAAACCCGAGAACTGCGCAGAGCATGGTCGCGTTGCGCAGAAACACCACGTCCCCAGCACCGAGTAGAACACCGTCGAGTGCAAACACGATTCCCGCTACCGGCATGATCGCGACGAAAAACCACCACGCGATCGACATCTGACCGAGCACCTCGGCGTCAGACGTGAAGAGTCCGGGGATCACGGAGTGGCCGGCGGCAAAGAAGATCGCGAGCACCACGGCAAATACCGTCGACCATGCGGTGATCCGCCAGGTCATCTTCTTCGCCGCGGCTGCGAATCCACCGCCGAGCGCCGCTCCGATGAGCGTCTGAGCGGCGATGGCCAAGGAATCGAGAAGGAGCGAAACCAGGTTCCACAGTTGGAGGACAACTTGGTGTGCACCCACGACGGCAGCACCGAACCTCGACGCCACTGCAGCCGCAGAGACGAAACAAGCTTGGAATGCGAGGCTGCGCAGAATCAGGTCACGGCCCATCAGCATCTGCGCCCGCATGATCGCAAAATGCGGTCGGGCGGAGACCGGTTCACGAAAGAGCGCCCAAGCGAACAGGACACCCGAAACGCTCTGGCCAACCAGATTCGCGACAGCCGACCCTTCGAGTTCCATACGCGGAGCACCGAGCAAACCGTGCACGAGAATCGGGCACAAGACCGCCGAAATACCCAGGCCGACAAGGACGAATCGAAGCGGTCGCACCGTGTTCTGAACCCCGCGCATCCAGCCGTTGCCGGCCAGGGCTACCAGGATGAGTGGAACACCCAATACTGCTATCCGAAGCCAACTTTCCGCAGCCGCGGCGATGTCGGGAGTCCCGGCCACCGCCGAAGTCAGCGGGCCGGCGATCACCTGCACGATCACTACCAAGGCCAAGCCGATCGCGGCCGCCAGCCAGGTCGCCTGAACGCCCTCGCCCACCGCGTCGCGCTCGCGGCCCGCTCCGTGCAGCCGTGCAGCGCGCGCCGTCGTGCCGTACGACAAGAAGGTCAGCTGCGTACTCACCAACGACAGGATCAGACCACCGACCGCCAACCCGGCCAACGGAAGCGCCCCGAGTCGGCCGACCACGGCGATGTCGAACAACAGATAGAGGGGTTCGGCCGCCAGCACCCCGAGTGCCGGAAACGCCAGGGAAAAGATTCGTCGTCCAGTGACGTCGAAATCAGCTGCTGAAGATCCCGCCGAGATGGCGTCAGATTCGCTCAATGCCGCGGATTCAGCCGAGTGCCGCGACGAGCGCGGCAACAATCTCGTCGCTGGAACTCGTTGACGTATATCCGGCCGACAGTCGATGCCCGCCGCCACCAAGACTTTCGGCGACCGCCGACACGTCGATCGCCGACTTTGCACGCAACGAGATCGACCAGCTTCCGGAAACCGACTCCTTGAGTACCGCGGCAACTTCTGCTTCTGAAGTGGTTCGCACGATATCGACGACGCTCTCGATCTCCTCGGAACGAAGATCGCCGACGTCACTGCGTCGGATCACCGCGTACACCAGCCCACGGCTGTCCACGGCTTCCGGGACCAGCACCGCGGACCCGAGTACCGAAGCCAGCATCGGCAACCACCCGAACGGATGGGTGTCGAGCAGTTTTCGCGCAATCGCGTCGCCGTCGATGCCGGTCGCCAGCAAACGCGCCGCGAGCACGTGCGGAAGAGGTCCACCCCACCGGAAGGAGCCGGTATCGGTGACCAGTCCGGCATAGAGACAGTGCGCAAGATCGCGATCGATCGCGACTCCCCACGCATCGAAGAATCGTGCGATGAGTGCCGTCGTCGAAGCCGCGGTTTCGTCGACCACGTTGATGGTTCCGAATTCGGAATTGGAGCGATGGTGATCGAGGACGATTGTGCGATTCGCGCCGGCGAGTCGACTCGCCAACTCACCGAGCCGCCCCTCACTGCCGACGTCCACGGTCACCAGAACATCGACGCTTTCCCGAACATCGGTGGGCGCCACGAGCAAGTGAACACCAGGGAAATCACACATCGACTCGGGCAGCGCCTTCGGCCGACTGAACGCGACCTGCACCGAAACGCCCCGACGCTCGAGAACCAGGCCGAGTGCAAGTCCGCTACCGATCGTGTCCGCATCCGGCTGCACATGGCAGAGAATTGTCACCGTGTGTGCTGCTTCGAGAACCTCGGCCACCTGGGCGAACTTCGCCTCGCAGGGGTCGACGTCCGAAAGTGCGGTGATCGTCATTCTCGGTGCGCGTCAGTCGGCTTCACGAACATCTGGCGACGCCTCGTCTTCGTCTGCAGCCACTCGCGGCTCCTTGTACGGATCTGCATCTCCGGCGGGCTGAGCGTTCTCACGCGCCTTGGCGACCTCGTCGTCGGCGGCCTTGGCACGGGCCAGCAGTTCTTCCATATGACGTGCGGTGTCGGGAACGGTATCGGCGACAAACGTCAGAGTCGGTGTGAAGCGGACTCCGGTTCCGGCACCGACCTTCGAGCGCAGAACACCCTTGGCCTTCTCGAGACCTGCAGCTGCGGCTTCTACATCAGGCGCGGAATCGACCTTCTCACCCATGACCGTGTAGTACACGGTCGCGTCGTGCAGATCGTTGGTGACCTTGGTGTCCGTGATGGTCACAAATGCGAGTCGCGGATCCTTGATCTCGTGATCGATCGCCGTCGCGACGATGGTTCCGATACGCTTTGCCAACTTGCGTGCCCGGGCTGGATCTACCATGACTGTCAGTCTCCTCTACCTGGCCACTCGAATCGAGGTGACTCGATCGATCAAAGTTCTGGTTAACAAGAATTATTACCGACAACAGTCTCGTCCATCGGCTACCCGGCAACCAAATCACCACCCACCCGCGCCTACCGCGCCGAGAGCAAAGACCGATCGCCCCTTTGTTGGTAACGTCCGGTCGATGACGCGATCAAGAATCACCGCATCGATCATTTCCGGAGGGCTCGTTGCGACTGCACTACTTTGCTCGCCGACAATCGCGTCGGCCGACCACAGCGAGTTCACACCGCTTCCACTGACATATTCGCTGGGAAAGAACAACACCCTTCCGTGCAGCGGACAACTCACGGGCTACGTCCAAACCCCGCACGACCGTCCAGGCATTGCAGTCATTTCAGTCTCCTGGACTTCCTTTTTCGACAGCCCGTGTTCGATCACCGCCTACGTCAATTATTCGAATCGCGACACTCGCACCGGTGGAACCAGAGCAATCGACTTGACGCACACCTCTGACGGATCCGGTTCGCTGCGGGCTGAGTCGAGCCGCCAGATCTCCATTGACATCGGGTCGGGCAACGCGGGCCTCAATCTGACCAGCGAATCGCTCACATCCACCTTGATCGACCCGGGCGCGTCTACCGTGCGCTTCGTAGTGGCATGAAGTAGTGACCGAAATCGATTCCGTAGCCGCGACCGAGACCACCGTCCCCCTTCTCCCGTGCTCGGACGTGCCAGGAACGCTCGAGTTCCTGCAGGCACCCGGATTTCAGGTCACCTACGAGATGACGCGTCCCTACTTTGTATCTCGTGTTCCGGTGGCGCGGTGTCGAATCGCACTACTGGAAGGTCCTTGCCAAGGGCGCTCCGCGAATCGCGCGATCCCGGCCCGGCCACAGTCGGTTCACCGTCGTCGATCCCTCGGGCAACAACATCATCTTCATTCAGCGTGACGAACCCGAGGACCTCGAATACGGCGGATCGAAGTCGTTGAAAGGCTTGGCCAGAGTCGTCGACAACGCCCGTATTCTTCGGGAATTCAAAAACGACGATCCCACTGCCGCTCAGGTTTTGGACATCGGCCTACGTCGATTCTGCGACGCGGGTGCGGTGGATCTGGTGAAAGCGCTGACCGCTCGCGCCGAGATCGCCATTGCGCCGGGCGAAGCTGAGATTGCGCGAAAAATGCGCGACGCGGTGGACGCCGTCACACTGGTCCCGGAGACGCCGAATCCTTTGCCGACGAACTCGATTCGGTACGCCGTCTGGAAGCGTGGCTCACTGACACCGATCGGTGACGCTCAGTCTTCCGGGCCGAAGATTCGCCTTCGCACTGCCAGCAACTGAATCTCGGGACGCTCGGCCACTGCCCGTTCACAATGATCGAGAACATCATGCAGGTGATCGACGGACGGGCTGACCACACCGACTCCCACGAGCGCACGACGCAGGCGTCCTTGCTCCCCCGCCTCCGCTGCACTCACGCCGAATCGACGGAGTTCCGTCAGGATCGGCGACAGCATCGAACGCTTTTCCTTGAGTGAGTGGACATCCCCGAAAAGAATGTCGAACTCCAGTGCCCCTACAAACATTTTCCCCCTAGACAGAGCCGAATGGACTCTCCCGGACTTGTATGTTCAAGTCCGGGAGAGTCCATGTCAGCTAGTACTCACGTGCGTCCGCCCCAACGCCCGTGTCGACATAATCAGTCGCGCGGCTTCTCGCGAAGCTCGTAGCACTCGAGAACGTCACCGATCTTGATATCGGAATAGGTGACGGTCAAACCACATTCGTAGCCTTCGCGAACCTCGGTAGCGTCTTCCTTCTCCCGCTTGAGCGAGGAGATGGTGACCGTCTCGGCGACGACCTTGCTGTCGCGGATGAGACGTGCCTTGGCGTTGCGACGGATGCTGCCCGACGTGACCAAGCAACCGGCAATGTTGCCGATCTTGGACGAACGGAACATGGCGCGAATCTCTGCCTTGCCCAGCTCGACCTCTTCGTACACCGGCTTGAGCAGACCCTTGAGTGCCTTCTCGACCTCGTCGATGGCCTGGTAGATCACCGAGTAGTAGCGAATGTCGACGCCCTCGCGGTTCGCCAGCTCCGTTGCCTTGCCTTCGGCGCGGACGTTGAAGCCGATGATGATCGCGTTGGACGCAGCAGCCAGGTTGACGTTGGTCTCCGTGATGCCACCGACACCGCGGTCGATGACGCGCAACTGCACCTCGTCGTCGATCGGAATTCCGAGGAGAGCCTCTTCGAGGGCCTCCACGGTTCCCGAGTTGTCACCCTTGAGGATCAAGTTCAGCTGTGAATGTTCCTTCAAAGCTGCATCGAGATCGTCGAGGCTGATGCGCTTACGACTCTTCGCTGCAAGCGCGTTGCGCTTACGTGCGTTGCGACGGTCTGCGATCTGGCGAGCGATACGGTCCTCGTCGACCACGAGCAGGTTGTCGCCTGCACCGGGGACCGACGTGAAGCCGATGACCTGGACCGGACGTGAAGGCAGTGCCTCGTGGACGTCCTGACCGTGCTCGTCCACCATGCGGCGGACGCGGCCGTAAGCATCGCCGGCAACGATCGAGTCGCCGACCCGCAGCGTTCCGCGCTGGATGAGCACGGTAGCGACGGGGCCGCGGCCACGGTCGAGGTGCGCCTCGATGGCAACACCCTGAGCGTCCATGTCCGGGTTGGCGCGCAGATCCAGGGAAGCGTCGGCCGTCAACAGCACTGCTTCGAGCAGTGCGTCGATGTTGAGGCCCTGCTTCGCCGAGATGTCGACGAACATGGTGTCTCCGCCATATTCCTCGGCCACCAGTCCGTACTCGGTGAGCTGCTGCCGGATCTTGTCCGGGTTCGCGCCTTCCTTGTCGATCTTGTTCACCGCGACCACGATCGGCACGTCGGCCGCCTGGGCGTGGTTGATCGCTTCCACCGTCTGCGGCATGACGCCGTCGTCGGCTGCGACAACAAGGATCGCGAGGTCGGTGGCCTTGGCACCACGAGCACGCATGGCCGTGAAGGCCTCGTGACCCGGGGTGTCGATGAACGTCACGAGACGCTCGTTGCCCTCGAGCTCGGTCAGCACCTGGTAGGCACCGATGTGCTGCGTGATGCCGCCGGCTTCGCCCTCACGGACATTCGCCTTACGGATCACGTCGAGCAGACGGGTCTTACCGTGGTCGACGTGGCCCATGACGGTGACCACAGGCGGACGGGACTCGAGGTCCTCTTCTCCGCCGGCGTCCTCGCCGTAGGTGAGGTCGAAGCTGTCGAGCAGCTCGCGATCCTCGTCCTCCGGGCTGACGACCTGCACAACGTAGTTCATTTCGCCGCCGAGCAGCTCCAGCGTCTCGTCGTTGACCGACTGAGTTGCCGTGACCATCTCACCGAGGTTGAACAACGCCTGCACGAGTGCTGCGGGGTTCGCATCGATCTTGTCCGCGAAGTCCGACAGCGATGCGCCGCGAGCGAGACGGATGGTCTCACCGTTGCCGCGTGGCAGCCTGACGCCGCCGACTGCGGGAGCCTGCATGCTTTCGTACTCAGCGCGCTTCGCCCGCTTCGACTTACGTCCACGGCGAACTGCTCCACCGGGACGACCGAATGCACCTGCCGCTGCGCCGCGCTGACCGGGACGGCCACCGCCGCCGGGACGACCGCGGAATCCACCGGCCGGAGCTGCTCCACCGGGAGCACCTGCACCGGCACCGGCGCCGGGAGCGCCGCCGCCGCGGTATCCACCGCCGCCGCCACCCGGACGACCACCGGGAGCGCCACCGGGACGACCCGGACGTCCGCCGCCACCGGGCGCGGGACGAGCGGAACGAGCAGGCATTGCACCCGGGTTCGGGCGAGGAGGCATGGAGCCGGGGCTGGGACGGGGTCCGCCCTGACCTGCGGGCGGACGAGGTCCACCCTGGCCGGGAGCCGGACGAGGACCGCCCTGACCCGGAGCCGGACGAGGTCCACCCTGGCCGGGAGCCGGACGAGAACCGCCCTGACCCGGAGCCGGACGAGAACCGCCCTGGCCTGCACCCGGACGCGGTGCGCCGGGAGCCGGACGAGGTGCCGGACGCTCGGCGGGAGCCGAGGAGTACGGGTTGTTACCGACGCGAGGTGCCTTCGGTCCCGGACGCGGTCCACCGGGCTTTGCGCCGGTGGACGGTGCGGCCGGAGCCGCAGGGGCTGCCGGTGCCGACGCTGCGGGAGCAGCCGGAGCCGGGCGTGCCGGCTGTGCTGGCTTCGGAGCGTTGAACGTCGGGGTGGGGACCGGCGCAGACGGTGCTGCCGGAGCAGCGGCTGCGGGAGCCGCGGGGACTGCCGGTGTCGGTGCTGCGGGAGCGGCCGGTGCGGGTGCGGCCGGTGCGGGTGCGGCCGGCTTGGGGCCGGGACGCGGGGCGCCGGGCTTTGCAGCTGACGGCGACGGTGCACCGGGCTTTGCCGCGGGGCGGGCCGGAGCGGATGCGCCGGTCTCGGTCTTGGTTTCTGCGCCGCCTGCCGACGGGAATGACTCCCGCAGACGACGGGCGACGGGCGCCTCCACTGTGGATGACGCAGACTTCACGAACTCGCCTTGCTCTTTGAGCGTTGCGAGTAGTTCCTTGCTGGTGACACCGAGTTCTTTAGCCAACTCGTGCACGCGGGCCTTGCCTGCCACTGCTCTCCTCACTGATGAGGTCGAGCAGGAGGCATCCCACAGATGTGGGTCCCACACGACCTCGGGTTATCGCCGATGGACGTTCATCGTTGGTGCTTCACGGTGTGCTCATGAGTGCTTGTGCCTGTTCTTCTCGAGAGGTACTGCTTTTGTGTGAACTGCGTCGACCAGATGGTCGACAGCGGACGTGTCCAGATTCCCGGACACTCGCAGTGCTCTGCTGAATGCTCGGCGCCGCTCTGCCAGGCTCAGACAACTCGGATCCAGGTGCAGCCATGCACCTCGACCGGGGAGTCTTCGCGATACGTCGGGGATCAGCGGGGAACCCTCCGGCCCCTGCTCACCAACCACGACCCTCAACAGATCGACAGCCGACCCTTGTTCCCTGCACCCCACACACGTTCTGACCGGCGAACCGGGTTTCACGCGCGCAGAATCCGAGGACTCACGTCGAACCATTGTCCACTCTACCGCCGAACCGTCTCGATCACTGCATTCCACCGTTATCCGTTGGAGGTGGCGGGCCGCTCGGACGCATCTCCAGCGGGTGCCGCATCGCTACGAATGTCGATACGCCAACCCGTCAACCGCGCAGCCAGGCGGGCATTTTGGCCCTCCTTTCCGATGGCCAGCGAAAGCTGGAAATCGGGCACGATGACACGGGCCGCACGAGCTTCGGGATCGACGACAGTGACGGAGACCACTTTCGACGGGGAAAGTGCGTTGCCGACAAAGGTCGCCGGATCTTCGTCGAAGTCGATGATGTCGATCTTCTCCCCCGCGAGTTCACTCATGACGTTGCGGACGCGCTGACCCATCGGGCCGATGCAAGCGCCCTTCGCATTGAGTCCCTGCACGCGTGAAGCTACGGCGATCTTGGAACGGTGTCCCGCTTCACGCGCGACGTTGATGATCTCGACGCTGCCGTCCGCGATCTCCGGAACCTCGAGGGCGAACAATTTACGTACCAGGTTCGGATGGGTCCGCGACAGGGTGATCTGCGGGCCGCGAGCGCCGCGAGCAACTCCGACGACATAGCACTTGATGCGCTCACCGTGCTCGTAATTCTCGCCCGGAACCTGTTCTGCCGGCGGCAACAATCCTTCGGCGCCATTGGATTCGCTGCCGATGCGAACGACGACCATTCCACGAGAGTTCGCTCGCGTGTCGCGCTGAATGACACCGCCGACGATCTCGCCCTCATGGGTGGAGAACTCCCCGAAACTGCGCTCGTGCTCGGCGTCGCGCAGGCGCTGCAGGATGACCTGGCGTGCGGTTGTCGCCGCAATCCGGCCGAATCCTTCAGGAGTGTCGTCCCACTCCTCGCCGATCATGTTGCCGTCTGCATCCGTGTCGTGCGCCATCACTCGCACGGAACCGGTCTTGATGTTGACGTCGATCCGAGCGTTCTGCTTGTGCCCCTCGGTGTGGCGGTACGCCGTCAGCAGCGCGGTCTGGATCGTGGCGATCACAGTTTCGATCGAGACACCCTTTTCGGCTTCGATCGCTCGCAACGCTGCAATGTCGATATTCACTTGTCGAACCCTTCTTCGTTTTCTACGTCTTCTAATTCTGCTTCGTCGTCTTCAGTGCTGTCGACACCGACATCAATCGCATCCGACGGGACTGCGCGCCCTTCCGGGATGCCGCCCGCGAGTTCCAACTCCGCCTCACTGGGCTTCGAGAACTCCACCTGAACGACTGCTTTCTGTACGTCGGCCAGGGAAATCTCTCGCACGGTCAGTCCGCCGCGCCCACCGATGACAACCGCAACCGAATCGTCGTTCACCGTTCCGATACGGCCCACCACGGTCTCGCCGGCCAGATCGATGCGCGCTTTACGTCCCCGGGCTCGACGCCAGTGACGCTCGAGCGTCAGCGGACGATCGATTCCCGGCGAGGTCACCTCGAGGGTGTACGGCGTTTCACCGATTTCCTCGAGACTGTCGAAGAGTTCTGAAACGAGTCTGCTGATCTCTGCGGCGGCATCGAGTTCGATCCCGGCATCGCTGTCGACCATGATGCGCACCGCGCTGTGCTTGCCCGCATTGGTCACGACAACGTCTTCGACGTCGTAACCCTGGGCGTGCACGAGTTCGGAGATCAGCTCGATCACCCTCTCCCTGGATGGCACCGGCATCTCGCGAACTCCTCATTTCAGTTGTCGTCGATTGTCCGACTTGTGTCGACTGTCGACGTGGGCAGCTGCGAGCATGAAAAGACACCAGGTGCCACATGCCGCAAGCATCCAAGAGTACCGCTCATTGCGCGTCTCCGTGACCAGAGTGCCCGACGCACGTCACAGTTGAACACGACCCGCGGATTCGAACGATCGGCCGACCACCTGGCACGATGGACTGGTGCTGACGCCCATGACCACTACCCCACTCTCCCGGCGGAGTGCGATCAAGATGACGGGAACCGCAGCAGCGTTGGGCGCTGCAACCTTCACCTTGTCCGCCTGCACCGACAACGGCACAGCGGAGGCGGCTGCTGAAGTCGACCAGCTGACGGCCCAGGCCGAGCGAGCCCGTTCCGACGCGGCAGCCGCAACCGCCGCAATCGCTCTTGCACCGGACAAGTCGGCCTCACTCACGACGATCAGCGCCGAACGAACAGCGCATGCACTCGAACTCGACGCCGAGATCGTGCGTGCAGCGGGCGGCGCCGCTACGACCACTGCGCCCCCGTCAACCTCGGCCGCGAACGCTCCTACGGCCGTCGACACGTTGAGTACCTCGCTGGCCGATTCGGCGCGCAGTGCCGCAGACCTGGCGCGGACGATGTCCGGCTATCGCGCAGGCTTGCTCGGCTCGATCAGCGCGTCGTGTTCAACCCAGGTCACGGTGTTGCTTCCGTGATCACTTCGCACACCCGTCGATCCGAGAGCTCTGCCTTGCTGACCGCCATCGAATCCGAGAATGCCGCGATCTTCGCCTACGGAGTAGTCGCCGCATTTTCGAACCCTGCCCGCGTCAATGAAGTTGCCACGCATACAGCTGCGCACCGCGCTCGACGCGATGCTCTCGTTGCACTCTCGACCGAAGCCGGCGAGACTCCGCCGACAGCCGCGGCGGCCTACGAGATTCCGTTCACGGTGACGGATGCTGTGACCGCGGCGCAACTGGCTGCACAGATCGAATCCGACACAGCCGTGACCTACCGGGCATTTGTCGAACAGGTCGACACCGACCAACTCCGCACGTTCGGAATCGACGGCCTCACCGATGCGGCAATCCGTGGCGCCGGATGGCGGTCCGCACTGGGAACTGCTCCGGCCACCTCAGCGTTTCCGGGGGACCCGACTACGTAACTGCTGTGCGCCTATTAACCGCCGGGGGTTGATAAAGGCGCACAGCAGTTGTTCAGGCCTTGTTATGCGAGGGCACGAACCACGCCGCGACTACCGCGACCAACACGAAGCAACCGCCGACGCGCAGAGCGGGTGTGAGTGCATCGCCGTAGCCCAGCGGAGTGAGCGCGCCACCAGCGGCGAGGAAGACTGCGGTGAGGACCGCGATTCCCAGAGCAACACCGATCTCACGAAGCGTGGAATTCGTCGAACTGGCCGTTCCGTGATCGGGTTCGTCCATGTCGACGAGTACAGCGGTCGAACTCGGCGCGAAGGTCAAGCCCATACCGATGCCGGCCATCAGCAGCGCCGGAACCAGCGACCCGTACGTCACGTCCGGACCGATCAACGCGGCCAACCAGAACAGTGCTCCGGCCTGGAGCAACAATCCGGTCAGCAAGAGCGAGCGGAGCCCGACCTTCGGCGCCAGAAAACCGGCGAGAGGCGCGAAGATCATCGGTGCTGCCGTCCACGGAAGCGTCCGCAGGCCTGCTTGGAACGGGCTGTAGCCCATCACGATCTGGAGGTACTGCGACAGCAGGAACACCGCTCCGAAAATACCGATCGAGAAGGTCAAGCCGATGACGTTCGCCATAGAGAAGCTACGGGAGCGGAACAGACGTAGGGGCATCACCGGATGCGACGTCTTCATCTCACGAAGAACGAACAGTGCCAAGGCAACTGCGGAACCCACCAGCGACGCCACCACGCCGAAGGATCCCCAGCCCTCGTCGTTGCCATGAACGATTCCCCATACCGCCAGAAACACGCCGAGCCCGGCGAGCGCGACACCGGGAAGATCGAGAGGCTGTGTGCGACCGGTCGATTCACGCAGCGCGTACAACGCGAGAGGAACAGCGACGATCGCAACCGGCACGTTGATCCAGAAGATGCCCTGCCACGAGAACCCGTCGACTACTGCTCCACCGACAACCGGACCCATCGCGATTCCCAATCCGGAGACGCCGCCCCACACGCCGATTGCCATGGCGCGCTTGGCTTCCGGTACCGCTGCCACGAGGAGAGTGAGCGAGAGCGGCATGATCGCGGCAGCGCCGGCGCCCTGAAAGGCTCGGGCCGCGATCAGCAGGCTTGGCGTCGTCGACAACGCCGAGGCAATCGACGCCGCCGTGAACAGCCCGATCCCGAACACGAACATCCGGCGGCGCCCCCACCGATCGCCGAGTGTTGTCGCCGAAAGCATCAGAGTGGCAAAGCAGAGCGTGTACGCGTTCATGAACCACTGGAGTTGCCCGACGGACGCATTCAGTTCCTTCTCGATCACCGGCAGCGCGCTCGTCATCACGAGGTTGTCGAGGGTGGCCATGAACATCGGCAGAGAAGCAGCAACCATCGCTATCGCGATCGAAACCTTACGCCCTCCACTGTCTTCCGACCCGGATGCGGCGTCCGATCCGGACTTCGTCAAAACGGTCATCGTGATTCCTCGAGTGAAGGTGCCTTAAGGCATCGAATGATTACTTAAGTCGAAACTAAGCTATCCGGTGATAACGTGTCAACATGTCGATCGGTGCAGCTGAACCACGTACCCGCAGGATGAGCGCACCGGAACGTCGCGCGCTCGTCCTTGCCGCGGCAACGCGAGCATTCGCAAAGGGTGGCTACTCCGGCACCAGTACGGACGCCGTCGCCAAGGAAGCCGGTGTCTCGCAGCCCTACGTCGTGCGCATGTTCGGAACCAAGGCAGATCTGTTCCACGCGGTGTTCACGCGCGCGCTCGACGAAATCGTGCGCACCTTCAACGACAAATTGGACACCGTCACGATCGATCCGAGCAATCCGCAGTTCTGGGCCGAGCTCGGATCCGCCTACGGCGAGCTGGTGCTCGACCGAGATCTACTGCTTGTCATGTTGCACGGCTTCGCCACCAGCACCGATGACGTCGCCGCGGTGTCCCGGACCGCTATGTCCGGGATCTACACCTTGCTGCGTGAGCGCACCGGCTGCACGCCCGAGCAAGCGCGTTCCTTCATCGCGAACGGGATGCTGATCAACAATCTGCTCGCGATGATGGCGCCCGAACACGCCGAAGAAGATCCAGCCCTCGGCGAGCTCTGGGGCAGCGTATTCAGCGATTCCGCTGCGATCACGCTCACCGGCGACGAGTCCCTGCACGAGACCGACACCGTTTCCTGACCGGTCACTGGGAAAAACTACACACATGTGACTGAGGACACCCTACAGTCGATCCGACATGTCTCCGGGAAACCCAGACGAAAAGGACCGACGTTGGATCTCGCACAACGCCTCGACGCGCTCGAACAGGTCGAGGAAATCAAGAAGCTCAAGCACGGCTACTGGCGAGCATGTGACGCCAAGGATCCAGTTCAGTTCCGCAACAGCTTCATCCGTTCCGGAGCGTCGATCGACTACGGCCGCCTCGGCGCGTTCGACGACGCGGGGCCGATGGCGGAAATCTTCGAGAAGATCGCTCTCCGTAAGGTCGACGGCCGGTACGCGGTCCTCGACATGCATCACGGATTGCATCCCGATATCGCACTGACCTCGGAGACCTCCGCGGTAGGTCGATGGACCCTGCAGTTCCGCCAGGTCGACACCGTCGGACGCACCGAGAAGTTGATGACCGGCGAATACGACGACAAATACGTGATCGAGGACGGTGTGTGGAAAATGAGTCAATGCCACTTCACGGAGACGTGGTCGATCACCACTCCCCTGTCGCCGGACGCTGATATCGCCGAGGGTTCGTTGGGTGGGCCACGATGACCACGTCGACGAACGAAAAAGTTGCGCTCGTAACCGGTGCGAGCCGGAGCGTCGGGAAGGGCATTGCACTCGCACTGGGAAGCAACGGATGGACGGTGTACGTGACGGCGCGAGGAACCGTCGGCGCCGACGGCCCGCTCGATCGCACCGCAGCCGAGATCACCGAGCGCGGTGGTCACGGCATTGCCGTGCAGTGCGATCACAGCGACGATCAGCAGATCGTCGATTTGTTTGCACGTATCGCCGACGAACAGTCCGGGCGCCTCGATCTCCTGGTCAACAACGTCTGGGCCAACCCGGCCGGCTATGCAGGCTTCGCTGATCCGTTCTGGAAGAGGCCGATCGACGATTGGGATTCGCTGATCGGGATCGGACTACGCGCCCACTACGTTGCTTCGGTGGAAGCGGCCAAGTTGATGGTTCCCCGGGGCAGCGGAGTGATCGGCAACATCTCGTCATTCGGGACCCGCGGGTACCTGCACTCGGTGCTGTACGGCATGTCGAAGGCAGGATTGGACAAGATGGCTGCGGACATGGCTGTCGAATTGAAGGGAACCGGCGTCACCGCGCTGTCCTTCTGGCTCGGGTTGATCCGCAACGAACGCATGGAGGCGAGCGGGATCGAGAGCTTCGAAGGCTTCTCGCTGGCCGAAGCCGAAACCCCCGAATTCGTCGGTCAGGTCATCACCGCATTGGCCAACGATCCGGACGTGAACGCGCGCAGCGGTCACACACTGATCACCGCGGAGACAGCTGTCGAATACGGGATCACCGACGCCAACGGGAAACAACCGGCGTCACATCGCAGTGCCTTCGGTGGCGGGCCCCTTTTCTGAGTCATCTGTAGCAGTAGGCGCGTCGCGTGCCGACACAGCACGCGGCGCTGCCACTCGGGCCTTCAAAGCAAGCCAGGCGCACACGATCACGACGACGCCACCGGCCATGATCGAGGGTGACAACGCCTCACCGAGTATCAGCGCCGACCACGCGATGCTGAGTACCGGTTGAACCAACTGTGTTTGGCTCACTGTGGAAATGGGACCGATCGCCAGACCCCGGTACCAGGGAAAGAACCCGAGAAACATACTCACGCATCCCAGGTAGGCAAACGAAAGCCACGAGTTCATTTCGGCAGAGACCGGAGCCTGTGCCATGGACGCCACCGTCAACGCAATGGTGACCGGCAGTCCGAGAATCAATGCCCAGGCAATCGTCTGCCACGACCCGATCTCGCGAGCCAGCAACGCACCTTCCGAATATGCCAGCGCTGCACAGACAACCGCGGCGAACAGAAGAAGGTCAGCGAGATGGAACGAGCCGAGTCCACCGTTTGCGACGGCCACGAACCCTACGACGGACACCGCACCGGCGGTACTTGCCCACCAGAATCCCGGACTGGGGCGCTCTTTTCCTCGAACGACGGCAAATACCGCGGTAGCCGCGGGGAGTAGACCGATCACCACCGCCGCGTGACTTGCCGGCGATGTCTGCAACGCAAACGTGGTGAACAGTGAAAACCCCAGAACCGCACCAACGGTCACGAGTGCGATGCGCAACCATTGCCGAAGCGTCGGAAGCGTCGCGCGAGTTACCGAAAGCATCACAATCGCAAGGACTCCGGCAACGACGGCGCGGCCTGCACCGACGAACAAGGGGTCGAGATCCACGACGGCGACCCTCGTGAGCGGAACGGTGAACGAGAACGCCAGCACGCCGAGCAAGCCCCACCACAAACCGGATCGAGACGATGCCGTCGGTAGCAGTGTCTGCGGCGCGACGATAGCGCTACTCTTCACATTCATGTTTTACGATAGCAGGAGCGCGGAACCCTGTGAAACTGATATTTCAGGTTGTGACCCGAATAGATGTCGAATTCTGTCGCGTTCGCGTCATGATTATTTCGCCATCGTGCGTGTGCAGGAGATCGAAATTGCACCGAGCAGTCCGACAAGCGCGAAAGCGTAGAAGCCCCACGGCACGGCGTAACCCGCACCCAGGAGAACCCCACCCAGAATCGGGCCACAGATCGCACCGACCCAGCCGACACCGGCCGACCATCCGAGCGCTGTCGCGCGAATTTGAGGAGGATGATTGGCGCTGGTGAAGGCATAGACCAATACCTGTGCACTGAACACGAAGCATCCGGCGAGAAAGACCATCACGTAGATTCCGAACGACACCTTCACACTCAGAAGTGCCAGGAACAATGCCGCTCCGGCGAACCACACGATGGCGGCGGTACGAGGGCCGATCTTGTTCGCGACACCCCCGGCGATCAAGAGTCCGACGACAGCTCCGGCATTGAGGATCAGAAGAAACTTCAACGACGCTCCGAGGTTGTAACCGGCCTCACGCATGATCGTCGGAAGCCACGTGTTCAATCCGTAGACGAGCAGCAAGCCCATGAAACTGGTGATCCAGATGGCGATGCTGTTACGCAGGAACTTCGAAGAGAACAGTGCGCGAACGGGATTGGCGGCTTCTACACGACCAGCTTCGGATGTAGGCGCCGCCTCGAGTTCGACGCCGTAGCGGGCAGCGATTTCCTCGGCTTCGGCACGCTTTCCGTGAGCGAGAAGGTACGACGGAGATTCCGGCAGATACCGCAACATGAGTGGAATCAGGACGACGGCAGGAAGTGCGCCGACGACGAACATCACTCGCCAACCGAAAGGTTCGATCACGACGAGCGCCAGTGCGGCGGTGGCAACGGCGCCGACGTGATAGCCGGTCATCAGCATGGTCGACGCAGATCCGCCGCCTTGCTTCTTCGAGAATTCGTTGACCAGAGCCAATGCCGTCGGCAGGGCGCCACCCAGTCCCACACCGGCAAGGAAGCGCAGCAGACCGAAGATGAAGGGGTTAGGCGCAATTGCGCACAACAGAGTGAGAATCGAGAATGCGGCAACGGCGTACAGCAGCGCGTGGCGTCGACCGATGACGTCGGTGAGAGTGCCGATGACGAGGGCGCCGATGGTCATACCGATGAGCCCGAAGGTCGAGATCATCGTGATCGTGCCTGTGCTCAATCCCCACGCGTCGTAGTCGAGAAGCGAAGGAATCACCGCGCCGAGTACGACCAGGTCGAATCCGTCCAAGAGTACAGCGATCCAACACAACGGTGCTACCCACAATGCGGCACTCACCCGACGCGAACCGGTGGTTGAACTCGACTGCGTATGCGGTGCGGTCATCGGATCCTCGACATTCACTGCTTGTAGGCGTTCGCTACTTGTTCAGATCAATCGGTCCAGTTCGAGAAATGTTCGCATTACGAACGCCTGTTCATAATGAGCACACCGATTGTGTACGGAGTCACAACGCCATGTCAAACGTCGCGGTAATCTCGAGGAATGGCACTCTCCGAAAATGAGCGTGAACAGTTTCTGTCCGAGCCCCACATCGGGGCACTGTCCGTATCGGACGGTCCCGAGCGCGGCCCGTTGACCGTCCCGATCTGGTACCTGTACTCACCCAGTGGCAAACCGTGGATTCTCACCGGCAAAGATTCGCGAAAAGCGCAGCTCATCAAGACGGCCGGGTATTTCTCGTTGATGGCCGAAAGGCTCGATCCGACTATCCGTTACGTCAGCGTCAGCGGATCCGTCGACAAGATCGTTCCGGGTACCGACGAGATGCTGGTCGAAGTCTCGCGGCGCTACCTGACTCCGGACAAGGTCGACGGATATCTCGAATTCGCGCGATCACAATTGGGCGAGCAGGTAGCGATCTATATGGATCCGCAGCACTGGCTGTCCGCAGACCTAGGGGCCCTCTGACAACTACCGGAACCCGAAAGGCTCGGCGCGCCGGAATGGCGCGCCGAGCCTGACCTGCATGTGGAGGGCTCTCGATATCAGCTCTCGGTGAAGAAACGCACCCGGTTGAGGCGATGACCGCTCGCCTCGAAGCCGAACAGTGCGATGGCCGGTTCCCCGCACACGATGACGCTCGCCGTCACAGTACGACCGGCAACCAACATCTTGCTCTTCGTCACGCCGGTCAACAGAGCATTGACATCAGCGTTGGACAACTGTGTGCCCGCCGGAAGTTCGACGGGTACCGGCGGCGTCCGGCCGACTGCGGCTGCATCGAGGAACCGCGACGCTGCCTTCTTGCCTTTGTCTCCGACCCCGAAGATGCCGCGTGAGAACCCGAGTGCTCCGCCGATCCCCTGGTTCGAGAGCAACTGAGGGGTCAACTTCGCGGCCGCCTTCACCCCCGCGGCACCCGCAGTAGCGAGCTGACTCAACATCGTCGCCAATTCCCAATGCGCATAAAGGGTTCCGATCCGCAAGGATTCGGGCTCCCCCACCAAGTCGTAACGCAAGTGCATCGGAACGTCGAGAACGACTCCGGTCGACATCTCGGTAGCGAGGCTCAGATCGCGCCACACCGTCCGGCCGCACACGATGTCGCGCTCGACATGGAAAGTGATCGAATTGGGGGCGATGAACGTGTCGTAGAAGCTCTCGATCGCTGCCTGACCGTTGTGCGGACGCGAACCAACCGGGTCGTTGATCTGCCCGTCGCCGGCAAACAAGGCAACCCACGTCGAGCGGTCATGCGCGCCGACGGCTTTCGGAGATCCCTCCACGACGGTCGTCAACTGCTCGCGCGTCACCGGGGCGGTCATGCGCGCATCTCGTATGCACCGTCGTACGCCTTGACCTGCTGCCACACCCGGTCGAAGCGTTCGCTGTCGACCACGGGCTTACGCACCGCGGCCAGTGCCCATTTCTGCTGCTCCGGCGTCGACGACGGCTTTCCGTGCAGTGCGATCGCGTATCCCGAGAAGTCGCGGATCTGGAAGTCGAAGATTTGATCGACAACGTCGGCGTCGAGTCCGGTGATCTCGGCCTGCTCCAGAATCAGATGACCGTAGACGACGAGGGAAAACAGGTGCCCGACGTTGAGCATGAAATCGAGATCCTTCTGCTGCTGCGCGTCCGGCGCTGCGGCAGTGAGCAATTCGGTGAGCGCGATCGCCTGCTCGTAGAAACGAGCGACGTTCGGAATCGAAGAGTGCTTCTCGTAGACGGGCTTCCACTCGTGGAACTGGATCTTCGCAGCGCCGCGGGTCGGTCCCTGATTCCAGAAGAACTCGTCGTCGGCTGCGTCGTCGCGCGTGACGATCTCCGGGAACTCCGCGGGGTTGAACAGGTAGTTCGGCAAGAACTTAAGGATCAGGCCGACGTTGACGTGGACGGTGCCCTCGAGCTTGGGCAGCGTGCCGATCATCTGCGCTGCTTCACGGAAGTACGTGGACTTCTCGTACCCCTTTGCCGCGATCACGTCGTGCAGCAACCCGACGACCTTTTCACCTTCCGAGGTGACCTTGGCCTTGGTCATGGGATTGAACAGCAGGTAGCGACGGTCTTCGAGGCTGGCGCTGCGGAAGTAGTCGACCGCCCGCGCGCTGAACTGTTTCATCGCGATCAGACGTGAGTACGCGTCGACGAAGGCGGCGCGTACATGGGCGAAGTCCGTGACCGGATTACCGTAGAGAATTCGATTCTGCGCGTGAGTGATTGCTTCGAAGAACGCATGTTCGGTGATCCCGATGGAGCCGGTGCACAGGTTGAACTTTCCGACGTTGACCGTGTTGAGCGCGGCCTCGAATGCGGCGACGCCGGTGTGCAGAATGTCTTCCTCGCGCACCGGGTAGTCGTCGAGGCGGAAATTGCTGACGTACATTTGCCCGCGCAGGACATTGTCCACAAGCTGATAGTTCGGATGTGCACTGTCGGCGACGAAGAACACGTAGCCTTCGGGACCCTCGACGTCGGTACGACGCCCGAACACAGACACCATTCCGGCTACGTTGCCGTTTCCGATGTAGTACTTCTCGCCGCTCGCGCGGAAGGCGACGTCGCCGTCGGTGGGAGTGAGAAGCATGTCGGTGGAGTACACGTCGGCGCCGTGATCACGCTCGGACAGGCCGAACGCCATGACACCACCGTCGACGAGTTCCTGCGCTGCACGCTTCTTCGCTGCGTCGTTGTCACTCATCCAGATCGGTCCGAGTCCGAGGATCGTGACCTGCCAGGCGTACCAGTACGCCAGCCCGTAAAAACCGAAGATCTCACTCAAGGCCGCGTTGCGGGCACCGTCCCAACGACGGTTCTCGTCACCGTCGGCGAATGCCGCCGGAGTCTGGAACGTCGCGAACAACTTCTCCTTGCCGACGAACTCGAGAAAGTCGGAGACCCACACGGCGTCGAGGTCGTCCTGAAGCAGTTGCTTCTTGCCGCGGCTCTCGAACCATTCGATGGTGGCTCGCAGCAAACGGCGGGTCTCCGGATCGAACTGAGCGGGGTCGTAAGTATGGGGGTTGAAGAGCAATCCATCGGTGCCAGACACGTCATTACCTTTCGTCGATGACGCTAAACTACCAGCGGGTAACTTTCCGCGGTGCGATTCATGGAAGACCTGCGATTCTTCGCGAATGCCACAGGTCCATCGGATTCCACGTGCCGGACCGAGCACGCGTGATCGGATAGCACGCCAATCCCAGCAACAACGCAGACATGTGGCCGATGGCGGTGAAATTGGTGGCAAAAATCAGAGGTACACCGTAGAAGAGCAACAGCCCCGCGAGATAGATGTATCGCCACGGATCGACGATGCGGTACACCAGAATCCCCATGATGCCGGCCAGACCGTAGCTCACTCCCACGTCGAGAGTGTTGACCGCCGACTCCGCCACGTATCCGTGCCGAATACCTTCGTACAGAACACCTTCGCTGATGTACGTGGCTCCGACGTGGGCGATGACGACAACACACAGCCACCGCCACGTCCCGAGCCAACGCTCAGCCGTTGCATGAAAGATGGTGAAGAGAACCAGGTATCCCAACCAACCGCCACCTTCGAGCCAGAAGGCACTCGAGAACAGGACTCGTAGCGGGTCTTCGGCCAGGTGATGCAGATTGGTCGAGCGCTTGCCGAGAAAACGCTCCTCGACATTGTCAGGCAGATGCCGCAGGAACAGCGTGGTGAACAGCAGGGCAAGCAACCAGACATAGGTACCGGGAGCACTGCGCACCCATCGCCATGCCGCCTTTGCTGCCCCCAGCATCCTCACCGCTTCGAGTCTGCGCTCACTCGTTCACTACTGCAACGGCAAACCCGTCCCACCCCTTCGAACCCACAGTTTGGATGGCAGTGCCGTCGAGTTTCGGTTCGGCCGCGATCATCTCCAACACTGCTCGACTCGCTTTGACGCGCTCGTCGTCGATATCCGGGTTGGACACATGTCCGCCACGCACCACGTTGTCCACGATGATGACGGTTCCGGGATGCGAGAGGGCCAAAGCCCACCGCACGTACTCGGTGTTGTTCTCCTTGTCGGCGTCGATGAAGACCAAGTCGAAAGGTCCCAACTCCTCCTTCGCGATCGACGGAAGACTGTCGAGCGCCGCGCCGACGCGGATGTCGACACGGTCCGCCAAGCCGGCCCGCTCGAGGTTGGACCGCGCGACGTCTGCGTGGGTGGGATCGAATTCCAACGTGATGACCCGGCCCGAGGGGCCGACCGCGCGAGCGAGCCAGATTGTGCTATACCCGCCGAGTGTTCCGATCTCGAGGACATTGCGCGCCAAGCACATTCGCGCCAACAAATTGAGGAGCTTGCCCTGGTTCGGTGCCACGTCGATGGGCGGAAGACCGGCCTCGGAATTGGCGACGAGTGCCGCGTCGAGAACCGGATCTTCACCTACCAATGTGGAAACGAGGTAGCCGTCGACTTCTGCCCAATCCGGTTCGCGTTCCATAAGGTCGATTGTGGCAGAAAAGAAGGGCCGCCGCAGACACCTCGGAAGGTGGCTGCGGCGGCCCTGACAGGTATTCGAATCAGCCGCGAACTGCGCTGATGACCTCCTCGATCGCCGAGTCGGCGTCGATCTCACGGCTCTCACCAGTGAAGCGGTCGCGAATTTCGACCTTGCCGTCTGCCCAACCACGACCGACGACAACGATCAGCGGAACACCGATCAGCTCGGAGTCCTTGAACTTCACGCCCGGCGATGCCTTGCGGTCGTCGAGGATCACTTCGAGTCCGGCGCGGTCGAGCTGCGCAGCGAGGCCTTCGGCACCTTCCCGAGCGGTCTCGTCCTTGTTCGCGATAACGAGGTAGACGTCAGCCGGTGAGACCTCGGCCGGCCAGCGCAGGCCCTTCTCGTCATGGTGCTGCTCGGCAATGACGGCAACCAGGCGCGAGACGCCGACGCCGTACGAACCCATGGTCGGGCGGACGGGCTTGCCGTTCTCGGCGAGGACGTCGACGGTGAACACGTCGGTGTACTTGCGGCCGAGCTGGAAGACGTGCCCGATCTCGATTCCGCGGGCAGAGACCAGCGCGCCGGCTCCGTCGGGCGAGGCGTCGCCATCACGAACCTCGGCAGCTTCGATCGTTCCGTCCGGCGTGAAGTCACGACCGGCGACGAGGCCGACCACGTGCTTGCCGTCTTCGTCGGCGCCGGTGATCCAGCTGGTGCCGTCGACGACGCGCGGATCGACGAGGTAGCGAACACCGTTGGCCTGCAGCGCCTTCGGGCCGATGTAGCCCTTGGCCAGGAAGGGGTTGTTCTTGAAGTCGGTCTCCGTGATCATCACGAACTCGGCCGGCTCCAGCGAAGCCTCCAGTCGCTTTTCGTCGACCTCACGGTCGCCGGGGATGCCGATACCGAGGAGTTCCCATTCGCCGCCGGGCAGGCGGGTCTTGACCATGATGTTCTTGAGAGTGTCGGCCGCGGTTACCGTACGGCCGAGGTCAGCGCCGTTCGCCCAGTCCACCAAGGTGTCGATGGTGGGCGTGTTCGCGGTGTCGTACACCTTCGCCTCGGGCAGTCCGTCGAACGGAATCGCGTCGGGAACAACCGTCTTGACGGCCTCGACGTTGGCGGCGTAGCCGGATTCGAGGCAGCGCACGTAGGTATCCTCGCCGATCTCGCTCTCGGCGAGGAACTCCTCGGACGCGCTGCCGCCCATCGCACCGGAGGTAGCCGAGACGATGACGTACTTGACGCCCAGACGCGTGAAGATCTTCTCGTAGGCGCCGCGGTGCGCCTGGTACGACTCCGTCAGGCCTTCGTCGGTGAGGTCGAAGGAGTAGGAATCCTTCATGAGGAACTCGCGACCGCGCAGAATGCCGGCACGCGGACGCTCTTCGTCGCGGTACTTGGTCTGCACCTGGTACAGGGTGACCGGGAAGTCCTTGTAGGAGTTGTACTCACCCTTGACCGTCAGAGCAAAGAGCTCCTCGTGGGTCGGGCCGAGCATGTAGTCGTTGCCCTTGCGATCCTTGAGGCGGAACAGGTTGGGGCCGTACTCGGTCCAGCGGTTCGACGCTTCGTAGGGATCGCGCGGGAGCAGAGCAGGCAGCAAGATTTCCTGTCCGCCAATGGCATTCATTTCTTCACGAACGACACGCTCCACCTCGCGCAGCACCCGCAATCCCAGTGGCAACCACGAGTAGACGCCTGGAGCGATACGACGCACGTAGCCGGCACGAACCAGCAGTT
This sequence comes from Rhodococcus sp. IEGM 1409, assembly GCF_030056735.1. Taxonomy (GTDB): domain Bacteria; phylum Actinomycetota; class Actinomycetes; order Mycobacteriales; family Mycobacteriaceae; genus Rhodococcus_F. The sequence goes on along the minus strand of NZ_JASHKN010000002.1, from coordinate 653,625 downwards.
TGTGGCTGGCAACTTCGGCGTCCGAGGGATCGTCACGCAGGGTACGCAGGAACAGGTGGGACAGACGGGTAATCACGAGGTGTAAGGATAGTCGCCGCAGTCGGCCGAGCGGGCCTCGGTACGGTTACAGCGTGCTTGTACTGCTGCCTCCCTCAGAAACCAAGTCCGACGGCGGCAAGGATGCGCCCCTCGATCTGGCCGAACTGTCAATGCCCCAGTTGACCGAAACGCGCGAATTGCTGGTTCAGACGCTGGTCGATCTGGCCGCCGACGTCGAAGCGTCGTGCGAAGCGCTCGGGCTCGGTCCGACGCAAGCGGACGAAGTGGAGCGCAACGCCAAGCTGTGGGTGTCCGCGACGCGGCCCGCGCTGCAGCGCTACACCGGGGTGCTCTTCGACGCACTCGACGCCAAGTCGTTCACCCGCGCCCAGAAGGCCAAGGCTCTCGATCGGATCGCTATCGGTTCCGCCCTGTTCGGCGCGGTCCGCGCCGGTGATCTGATCCCCGCCTACCGCCTTTCCGGCGGGTCCAAACTGCCCGGGATGGGCACCCTCCGCTCACTGTGGAAGCCGGAACTGCCGAAGGCGTTGGCCGCCGAAGCCGACGGCCTTGTCATCGATCTGCGATCGGGTACCTACCAAGACCTCGGCCCCGTTCCGGACGCGCTGATCGCGACCGTGCTCACCGAAAAGCCGGACGGCACACGCACTGTGGTCAGTCATTTCAACAAGCACCACAAGGGTCTGCTCGCCCGTGCACTGGTGGTCTCGCGTGCCGAACCCACGGACATCAAGGGTGTTGCGCGGGTGGCGTCGAAAGCGGGACTGCGGGTGGAAATCGCGTCTGAGCGTGAATTGATCATCCTGACGGATTGACGACGGAGCCGAACAAGCACGCACCAATCATCAATCAAGTGCCGCAAAAGGTTTGGAACGTCTCACTGAAAGACTGCGGGGCCGCCTCGGTGTAGTCAGCCCACTCGTCGCGCCGGTCGAACGGGTGCGTTACCACCTCCAGCAGCGTCTCGAACGGAACGAGGTCGCCGTCGGTCGCGGCGCGCAAGGCAGCATCGAGCTGATGATTGCGCGGAATGTACAGCGGGTTGACGCGATCCATCACGCCAGCGGTCTCCACAGCCCCGTTTCCCTGTTCCGCCAGGGCGCCGCGCCACCGCTGCAACCAGGACGCGATGTGCTCCCGTGGCACGAGATCGGCGAGGGGCGCCGAATTTCCGCGCAATTCGTCCGCGAGAGCGCGGAAACTACCCGTCCAATCAGCACCGTGTTCCGCCAACAATGTCAGCAAATCGTCGACAAGCGTCCGATCGACAATCGGCAGGGCCAAACCGAGCTTTGACGCCATACCGGCCGCGTAGTGGTCCTCGTAACGCTCGTCGAAGGTCTCGAGAACTGCTGACACCGCGGAAATCGCTTCGTCCGGTGTCGAGTCGATCAGCGTCAACAAGGTTTCCGCGAAGCGCGCCAGATTCCACTTCAGTACAGCGGGCTGATTGCCGAATGCATAGCGGCCGCCGCGGTCGATCGAGCTGAACACTGCCGCCGGATCGAATGCGTCGAGGAAGGCGCACGGACCGTAATCGATGGTCTCCCCCGAAATTGTCGTGTTGTCCGTGTTCATGACCCCGTGTACGAAACCGACGAGCATCCACCTCGCCACCAGTGACGCCTGCGCCTCGACCACGTCCTCGAAGAACCTCAGGTAGCGATTGTGTGCACCCGTTGCCGGCAGTTCGGTCAGCTCTGGGTAGTGGCGGGCGATCGCGTAGTCGGCGAGTGGCTGCAAGACCTCGCCCTGCCGGGCCGCGAACTCGAAGGTCCCCACTCGAAGATGGCTCGACGCAATCCGTGCAAGCACAGCACCGGGTTCGGCGCCGCTGCGGCGAACGTGCCGACCCGTCGCCACCACCGACAGCGCGCGCGTAGTGGGGATACCGAGGGCATACATCGCCTCACTGACCAGATATTCGCGCAGCATCGGCCCGACGACCGCATACCCGTCGCCGCCCCGAGAGAACGGCGTGCGCCCGGAGCCCTTCAGATGCAGGTCCACTCGCTGACTGTCACTGCTGACGAGTTCACCGAGTAACAACGCCCGACCGTCCCCGAGAATTGGTGCGTATCCACCGAACTGATGACCCGCATACGCCATCGCCACCGGTGTGGCCCCGACCGGCACCGTCGACCCGGACAGGACGCCAACCCCGTCCACACTTCGCAGCGCTGTCACGTCCAATCTCAACGATGCAGCCAGCCGCTCGTTCACCACGAGCAATTGCGGATCAGGTGCGGCAGCACCATGCCACGGAACGGTCAGAGCGCCCAGTTCGTCAGCGAAGGTGCTCTCCAGGCCGGCCACGATGGTGGCCGTCTCTGCTGTGGATTCCTCGATTGCAGCCATCACACGAGAGTAGTCACCGTGAGACGACCTATCGATCAGCCCTGATCGATGTACGACTCCAGTTGATCGCGTTCACTCTTGAGCTCGTCGATGCGACTCTTCACCACGTCCCCGATACTCACGATGCCGAGCAGGCCGCCGTCCTCGATAACCGGCAGGTGGCGGATTCGACGCTCGGTCATGATCGCGGCAATGCTGTCCACGGCGTCTGCCGGAACGCACGTGTACATCAGGGCAGTCATGACCTCGGAGACCGGTGTGTCGAGAAGATCAGGTCCGCGCTCGTGCAGGCGTCGAACGACGTCTCGTTCGGAAATGATGCCTACGACCGCGCCATCGTCGATCACCACCATGGCGCCGATGTTGTGACGGGCGAGATCGCACAGCAACCCGTTGACCGTCGTGTGGGCGTCAATGGTGACGATGCTGTTGCCCTTGTTTCGCAATATTTCCGCGATCCGCATCACGGCACCCCGATTCGTCGAGACTCTCGGCACGTCCTGCAACGATCGTATCGGCTAGCGAAGCGGATAAACAGGACTGATCAGTCGATTCCCTGAGCTGCCTTCTCCGCCGCCTGCGCCTGGGCGACCTGAGCGGGAGTGAACTTGATGAACAGTGCGGAGATCGCCGCCAGGGCTGCGAAGATCGCGCAACCGAAGAGGGCGAAGACATAACCTTCGCTCAGCGCCGACAATTGTGTGGGAGTCATATCTGCAGCGACTCCGCTCACACCTCCGAGCGAGAGGGTTCGAGACGTCGCCATCGCACCCACGATCGCAAGTCCGACGGGACCGAACAGAACCTGCGCAACCTGCGCGATTGCGGTCAACGGACCGATGTCCTGTGGGCCAACACCCGCGATAGCGCACAGCGGCAGGGGAACGACGGCCAAACCCACACCGAAGCCGATCCCCACGACGAGAACAAACAGATTGCCCATGTATGTGGTCGTCTCGTCCAACGTCGACCCGTACAGAAGTCCCACGAACGTCAGCAGAGAACCCGTCACGATCAGCCATCGTGCCTGTACGCGAACGGCGAGTTTGGACGCGACGAATGCCGCCGCACCCAGTCCGAACGCGAAAGGCACAAAAGCCAGACCCGCGTGCAACGGGCTGTACCCGAGGATGTCCTGGACGAAGAGCGCCACGAACGGCGCCAGCGAAAACATGACAGCACCGATCAACGCGAGTGAAATGAACGTGAAGACGCGGTTCTTGTTCTTGAAGAGGCTGAACGGCAACAGTGGGTTCTCGGCGCGTCGTTCGACCTGCAGGAACACGACAAACAGTGCAACTCCCCCGATGAGAGCACCCAAAACCGCAGGACTGGTCCAACCCATCTCGGGGCCTTCGGTGAACCCGAAAACGATTCCGGTACAGCCCACAGTTGCAAGAATTGCCCCTGGCACATCCAGCTTGAGTCGCTCGGCTCCGGTCTCGACCAAGGCCTTGAATGCAAACCCGATGATCATCAGTCCGATGGGGACGTTGATCAGGAAGATCCACCGCCATGAAACCTCGGTGAGTGCACCGCCGATGATCAACCCGGTCACCGAACCGATTCCGGTCATGGCAGCAAAGATCGCGATGGCCTGATTCCTTACGGGACCGGGTGCAAACGTTGTCGCCACGAGAGCCAACGCAGTGGGTGAGGCGATCGCTGCGCCGACGCCCTGGACGGATCTGGCCGCCACCAACATCGCTTCGTTGGTAGCCAAACCACATGCCAGCGAAGCGAGCGTGAACAAGATGACTCCGCTGAGGAACACCTTCTTGCGCCCGAAGGTGTCACCCAGCCGGCCACCCAACAGCATCAGTCCGCCGAAGGTCAGAGCGTACGAAGTGATGACCCAGTTCCGACCGGAGTCGCTGAGATCGAGATCCTCCTGGATCCGGGCCAAGGCCAACGACGCCACCGTGCCGTCGAGCACCATCATCAACTGCATACCGCTCAAGACGATGATCGCCAGTCCGAATGCCCGTGTCGCCACGGGGTACTTCGTCATGGTGTTTTCGGACCCAGCAGCGTTTTCGGATCTCAGGGAATCAGACACAAGACTTCACGTTACCCAGCGTCGACAGAAAAGCCCGCGACCGGCCCGATCACGATGATCGCCGGAGGCTTGATCTCCTCGTCCTTGACGCGCTGAGCAACGGTCGCGAGATCGGCACGCACCTCACGCTGAGTGCGAAGTGTGCCCTCCTGGATGACGATGACCGGAGTAGTTGCCGGGCGTCCACCGTCGACGAGCGCCTTGGCGAACTGATCGATGCGCTCGACCGCCATGAGCAGCACGATCGTGCCGCGCAGCTTGGCCAGCGCCGACCAGTCGACCAGCGAATCCGGATGATCCGGAGCCACGTGCCCACTCACGACGACGAACTCGTGAGTGACGCCGCGGTGTGTGACCGGGATGCCTGCGGCCGACGGGACCGAGATCGCGCTCGTGATTCCGGGCACTACGGTCACCGGAACGCCGGCAGCGGCGCACGCTTCGAGTTCCTCGTATCCCCGCCCGAAGACGTACGGGTCACCACCCTTGAGGCGAACCACGAACTTCCCGGCCTTCGCGTTGTCGATCAGCGCGGCGTTGATGGCCTCCTGCGCCATGGCGCGGCCGTACGGAATCTTCGCTGCGTCGATGACCTCGACGTCTGGACCCAGTTCGGCGAGCAACTCGGGCGGAGCCAACCGGTCGGCGACGACGACGTCAGCGCGTGCGAGCAACCGGCGTCCGCGCACGGTGATCAGATCGGGGTCACCGGGGCCCCCACCGACGAGGGCTACGCCCGCAGCGGCCGGCTCGGCCGTATCAGCGAGAACGCCTGACTGCAGACCTTCGACGACGGCGGTGCGGACCGCTGCCGAACGACGGTGATCGCCGCCGGCCAGAATTCCGATACTCATGCCGTCGTACTCGGCGCTGGCAGGAGTTACCGCGGTGCCGTGCTTCGCGTTGTCGGCGCGCACGCAGAAGATGTGGCGACGCTCCGCTTCGGCGACGATCGCCGCATTGGTTTCCGGTTCGTCTGTCGATGCGATGGCGTACCACGCACCTTCGAGGTCACCATCGGCGTACGGACGCTCTTCGACCGTGATCTGCCCGGCCGTGGCCATGCCTTCGACGGCTGGAGTGAACGCGCGGCTGATGACGTGCACACGGGCACCGGATGCGACAAGCAGCCCGAGACGGCGCTGAGCCACCGTGCCACCGCCGAACACGACCACGCGTCGATCGGTCAGGTTGAGGCCGACCAGGTAGTTGGTCTCGTCTGCGGTGGACTCGCTCACTCGCACTCCGTTTCGTCGTCAGAATTGTTCAAGCTGGCGGGAACTTTACGGGCCGCGGCTACGGTCACTCCATCCCTGGCAGTCTTGGCCAGCACGAGCCGGCCGCCTCCGGACGCGAGGATCGCGGCGGCTTCCGCGACGCTTGGCGCCCCGATCGCGTTCTCGACGCGAGATGACGGCGACGGAACCTGAACTCGCGCAAGCACGTCCGGCGCGAAACTCACAACCGGGACGTTCAGTTCGTCGGCCGCTGCCAGCAGAGCCGGGGACTCAGCTTTTGCCGTCGCAGTGGCGAGTACCACGATCTTCCCTCGCCCTCGCAGCACGGCGTTCACCGCAGCGACGATGTCCTTCGCGGTGGCAATCGTCGTGAATCCAACGCCAACAGAGAGGTCATCCTCGGGCGGCATCGACGAACTTCGCGATCGATTCGGGCTGCCCCACCGGATGAGTATGCAGATACGACGCGTGAACGCCGCCGCGAACAAAACCCTCTCGGACACTTCCGCCGTCCCACGGCCGCCAACCCCACGCACTTCCACACCCGTCGGCGTCGGCCGAGACGAGCGAGGTCCGGTGAAACTCGTGGCCGGTAACGCGGACGCCGGGGTCGAAGAGACTCGATTCGCTGATCGCGACCGCTTCCCGGTACCCGAGGGTCAGGCGTTTTCCGAACGTCGCATCCACCCCGACAACACCGGCCATGCTGTGACCGTCCAGGCTGCGAGCAAGGTAGAGCAGACCGGCACACTCCGCATGGATCGGTGCACCGCCGTCCGCGAGGTCACGAACCTGCTGCAGCAGAACGGTATTGGCCGCAAGATCGACCGCGTGCTCTTCCGGGAAACCGCCGGGAAGGACCAGAGCGGCAGTTCCTGCGGGAAGCTCTTCGTGCAACGGATCGAATACCTGGACGTCGGCGCCGGCAGCGGTCAGCAGTTCTCGGTGCTCGGCGTAGCCGAAGGTGAAGGCAGGTCCACCAGCCATGGCGACCACAGGCCGAGAGTCGCAGTGCTCGCCGACTTCGGCAACCGGATCCCACGCAGCTGAACTCACGTTCGATGCGGCCAGCGCGCGAACAGCACCGAGATCGACGTGTGAGGCAATCAGATCGGACATCGCGTCTACTGCGGCCACGGCGGCGGCGCCGTGTTCGGCAGCCGGGATCAACCCGAGATGACGGGAGGGAACTTCGAGTTCCGTCAACCGCGGCACAACTCCGAGCACCGCGACGCCGACCTTGTCGCACGCGTGCCGCAACACCTGTTCGTGGCGAGCACTGCCGACACGATTGAGGATGACGCCGCCGATCCGCACACCCGCGTCGTACGTCGCGAAGCCGTGCAGTACGGCGGCCAGACTCTGACTGTGTCCACGGGCGTCGATCACGAGAACCACCGGCGAACCGAGGATCGACGCTACCTGCGCCGTTGATCCTTCGGCCGACGGTTGCGAGTTGGCCTCGTCGATCTTGCCGTCGAACAGGCCCATGACGCCTTCGACTACCGCGATGTCGCAACCGCCTGTTCCGTGCCGGTAGAGCGGGCCGATGCGATCGGGGCCCACCAGAACAGTGTCGAGGTTGCGTCCGGGTCGTCCCGCGGCGAGCCCGTGATAACCGGGATCGATGTAGTCCGGTCCCACTTTGAAAGGGGCGACGCTGCTGCCGGACCGCCGAAGCGCACCGATCAATCCTGTTGCCACCGTGGTCTTTCCGCTACCCGAGGCAGGTGCGGCAATCACCACGGCCGGTGTGGAAACACTCACCATTCGATGCCCCGTTGGCCCTTTCGGCCGGCATCCATGGGGTGCTTGATCTTGGTCATCTCGGTCACGAGGTCGGCTGCGTCGATCAACCCCTGCGGGGCGTCGCGTCCCGTGATGACAACGTGCTGGTTACCCGGACGATCACGCAGTGTCTGCACGACCTCGTCGACGTCGACCCAGCCCCACTTGAGCGGATAGGTGAACTCGTCGAGGACGTAGAATCGATGTTCCTCGCCCGCAAGCCTTCTCGCGATCTCCTGCCAACCCTCAGCGGCGGCGGCGGCATGGTCTTCTTCGCTACCGGCCTTGCGTGCCCACGACCAGCCTTCGCCCATCTTGTGCCACTGCACCGGCCCACCGACGCCGGTTTCGTCGTGCAAGTTTCCGAGGGCGCGGAATGCGGCTTCCTCACCGACCTTCCACTTGGCACTCTTCACGAACTGGAAGACGCCGATGTCGAAGCCCTGGTTCCAGGCGCGCAGCGCCATGCCGAAAGCAGCAGTGGACTTACCCTTTCCAGGGCCGGTGTGCACGGCGAGCACCGGTGCGTTTCGACGCTGACGCGTGGTCAGACCGTCGTCGGGAACTGTCTCGGGAACACCCTTGGGCATCGTGAACTCCTGAGCTGGGATCTAGGCTGCGGCGCGGACGACACCCGCGACCTGCTGCGCTGACAATTCGGCAAGACGGACGTATCCGCCACGTAGTTCTCGGGCCAACTCGGCCGCCAACCCCAGACGCACGAGGCCGGTCTCGCAGTCGACGACGATGGACGCGACGGACGCGTCGGCAAGAAGATGCGCGGCGACGCGGGCGCGATGCAGCGCGTCTTTGCCGCCGGTAGCCCGGCCGTCGGTGAGCGTGACGACGAGGGCGCGACGCTGCGGGTCACGAAGGCGCTCGCGCAGAACCACCTCCCGAGCACGCAGGAATCCCTCTGCGAGTGGGGATTTGCCGCCGGTACGCATGGACTGCAGGCGACGAACGGCGATGTCCACCGAAGACGTCGGCGGCAGGACGAGCTCCGCTTCGCGGCCGCGGACTGTGATGACGGCAACCTTGTCCCGGCGCTGATAGGCGTCGCGGAGCAGCGAGACGACCGCACCGGTGACCGCGGAGAGCCGATCGCGTGCTGCCATCGACCCCGAGGCGTCGACAACAAAGACGATCAGATTGCCTTCTCGCCCTTCACGAATCGCACCGCGGAGATCATCAGGTGCCAGTCGCAACCGCCCGGCAGTACGACCGCGCGCAACTTGGGACTCGGCTGCGGCGAAGACCGTGCTCGTCAAATGCAACCCGTGACCACGCTCCCGGGTGGATCGCACTACCCGTCCGCGGGACGACATGGATCGCGAGCGGCGTCCCGGTGCACCTTCGCCGACGCCAGGAACCTCGAGGAGCTTGGCTTTGAACTCGCCCGCAGGCGGAGCCGAGGGTCGATCAGTGGCGCGCACTCCCCCACCCGGTCCGTCAGGGTCTTCGGGGCCGTCATCGTCTGGACCCTCATCGCCTGGTCCCTCATCGCCCGGTCCCTCATCGCCGGAGCCACCATCATCGGGGACACGACCCTCGGGATTCTCGGGAGGTTCGGGCTCCCCGTCGCGCGCGTCGTCCTCGACCTGCGACTGGGCATCCTGATCAGCCTGCTCGAGTGCATCGTCCAACTGCTGCTGATCCAAGCCGGGCTCGTCGAATGGGTCACGGCGGCGGCGATGCGGCAGGGTCAGTTCCGCCGCTACCCGCACGTCCTCCGCAGTGACCTCACTGTCGCCTCGCCACGCGGCGTGGGCGGTCGCGGTGCGCGCGAGCACCAAGTCGGCGCGCATACCGTCGACGTCGAACGACGCGCACAGCGAGGCGATACGACGCAGCTCGCGATTGCTCAGCTCGACCGAGTCCAGTCGATCACGCGCCGTGAGGATTTCGGCTGCCAACTCTTGATCGGCTGATTCGTACCGAACGACAAATGACTCGGGGTCACGCTCGTAGTCGAGGCGGCGACGCACCACTTCCATGCGAACGTCGACATCGCGGGAAGCTGCGACGTCGACAGCCAGACCGAAGCGGTCCAACAGCTGTGGACGCAGTTCTCCCTCTTCGGGATTCATCGTGCCGACGAGCACGAACTTGGCCGGATGCGAATGGGAGATGCCGTCACGCTCGATGTGAACCCGGCCCATCGCCGCGGCGTCGAGAAGCACGTCGACCAGGTGGTCGTGAAGCAGATTCACCTCGTCGACGTAAAGGACACCCTGGTGAGCGGCGGCGAGCAGTCCAGGTTGGAAGGCGCGTTCCCCGTCACGGAGAACCTTTTCGAGGTCGATGGACCCGATCACCCGGTCCTCGGTAGCGCCGACGGGCAGTTCCACCAACCGGGCCGGTCGCGTCGTTCCGGCGTCGTCGACCGCGGGCAGCAGCGCCGTCAGCGCGCGCACGACCGTCGACTTGGCAGTTCCCTTCTCACCGCGGACCAGGACTCCACCGATCCCCGGATGCACCGCACACAGGATCAGCGCCAATCGCAACTGATCCTGGCCGACCACAGCACTGAACGGGAAGCCCGCCACTGGTCGATCTTCTTCACTTCGCACGTCGATATCCCTCCACCTCTCGGTTTCCTCGCCGAGAATTTGGCTGCACTCGAATGTCGCGGCAACCTGGCTGAGATCTCCCGGTCAATCGGTAGAGGAGAGATCTTTCACAGTGGCGGGACCGCGCCTGGATCGAACAGGACTTCCCCGCGAGCATTCGGTATCGAAAAAACCCTAGTCGGCTCACTTTCCCATGAGCCGACCAGGGTCAAATCTCCAACAAACTAGTTGACAGCCACGAAGGGCTCTCCCCCACCACGACGCATCGGGGTGTGCGGGATGCCGTCTTCGATGAACTCTTCGCCGTCAGCCTTGAATCCGTGCTTGGCGTACATCTCGACCAGGTAGGTCTGCGCATTGATTCGGCACGGCGCTTCCCCGACCTCGGCCAGTGCGGCCTGCAGGAGGCGGGTCGTATGGCCCTGACCGCGCGCCTGACGCGACGTGCAGAGACGTCCGATTCGGAAGCTCTTGTTGCCGTCGTCGTGCTCTTCGAGCAGACGGAGTGTGCACACCACCTGGCCGTCCTGCTCGAGCCAGAAGTGACGCGTCTCCGTCAGCAGGTCCCGCCCGTCCAACTCGGGATACGGGCAGGCCTGCTCGACGACAAAGACCTCCACTCGAAGCTTCAACAACTCGTAGAACGTCTTGTTGTCGAGATCGAGTGCCCATGAACGCTTCAAAGCTGCTGTTGCCGTCATGGGTTGGACTATCACACAGTCGCGGCGGTATCCGCGACCGGAGCCGATTCGGAAGCACCGGCGGAATCGAGCTCGAGGACCTTCGAGGACCAATCCCACACCTGGTTGAACAGGCCCTCGTTGTCGGTGAGCTTGACGCCGATGGACGGAACCATCTCGCGAAGCTTGCCCTTCCAGCCCTGGAACTCGGTCGGGAAGCAGCGCTCGAGTACGTCCAGCATCGCCGGGACGGCCGTGGAAGCACCGGGCGAAGCACCGAGCAGGCCGGCGATGGAACCGTCCTCAGCTGCGACCACAGCGGTACCGAATTCGAGGACGCCGCCCTTGCCCTTGGCCCGGCGGATCACCTGGACACGCTGGCCTGCGGTGATCAGTTCCCAGTCCTGCGCCTGCGCCTTTGGCGCGAATTCACGCAGATCCCAGATGCGACCGGCCTCGTTCTTGGCGAGTTCGCTGACCAGGTACTTGACCAGGCCGAGCTCGCTGACGCCGACGCCGAGCATCGAGAGGATGTTGTTGGGCTTGACCGAGCCGGGCAAGTCCGTGACGCGACCCTGCTTGAGGAACTTCGGCGACCAACCTGCGTAGGGACCGAACAGCAGTCCCGGCTTGTTGCCGATGACACGGGTGTCGAGGTGCGGCACAGACATGGGCGGGGCGCCGACAGCAGCCTTGCCGTAAACCTTGGCGCTGTGCTGGTCGATGAGTTCGGGGTTGGTGCATCGCAAGAAGGCACCGCTGACCGGGAAGCCGCCGAAGCCCTTGGCTTCCTTGATGCCCGACTTCTGCAGCAAGTGCAGGGCGCCGCCACCGGCGCCGACGAACACGAAGCGCGAGCGAACGGTCCGCTTTTCACCGGTACGACGGTTGGTGACCTTGACGGTCCACGACTTGTCCGAGTTCTGGGTCAGGTTGGTGACCTCGTGACCGAAGTACATCTTGCCGCCGGTCTTACCGATGTAGCCGATGAGCTGCTTGGTGAGCGCTCCGAAATCGACATCGGTGCCGTCCTGGCTCCAGTTCAGCGCGACGGGATCGGAGAAGTCGCGCCCCTTGGCCATGAGCGGCAAACGCTTGCTGAACTCGGCCGGATCGTCGATGTACTCCATACCGCGGAAAAGCGTGTGGCCGGCAAGTGCGTCGTAGCGAGCACGCAGGTACTTGGCGTTGGCCTCACCGTGAACGAAGCTCACGTGAGCGATGGGGTTGATGAATTCCTTGGGCTGAGTCAGGACGCCCTGCTCGACCGCGTGTGCCCAGAACTGGCGGGACACCTGGAACTGCTCGTTGACGTTGACGGCCTTCTTGATGTCGACCGTGCCGTCGGAGTTCTCCGGGGTGTAATTGAGCTCACACAGGGCGGAGTGTCCGGTTCCCGCGTTGTTCCAGGGGTCGCTGCTCTCGGCTGCGACGGCATCGAGCCGCTCGAAGGTCGAGATCGACCAATCGGGCTGCAGCTGGCGCAGCAATGCGCCCAGCGTGGCACTCATGATGCCTGCGCCCACGAGCACTACATCCGTCTTCGTCTCTACCGCGTTCTGATTCGACACTGGAGAATCGACTTCCTTGTCATTAGCCGTGCGCGCATCCGCCTGCTGTGTTACGCCGAATAGGTTACCCGTGCGTACACGCGCGGTTCACCACCCCCAATTGTGCTCTACAACGCGCACTCGAAACGACGATTAGATTGTGATTTGTGACTACTTGGGTTCCAGACGTCCTCGGTGACGGATATCAGCAGCTGACGATCCCGCTCGGAACGGATCCGGACGGCGAAGGCGAGGTGGACGCAACACTGGTCCGCTACCAACCGCAGAAGGAGGCGGTGAAGACACACCGTGCCGTTTTGTACGTACACGGTTTCACCGATTACTTCTTCCAGAAGCACCTTGCCGAGCACTTTGCCGAGCAGGGCTACGCCTTCTTTGCACTCGACCTGCGTAAGTGCGGCCGGTCCCTCAATCCGGGACACACGGCGCACTACGTCTCCGACCTCGCGCTCTACGACGCCGAACTGAACGAGGCGCTGCGCATCGTCGGCAACGAGACCGACGGCAGCGAGGTGCTGCTGATGGCGCACTCCACTGGTGGTCTGATCGTTCCGCTGTGGCTGAACCGCTTGCAGCGCAAGCCCGGTGGCAGCGCCGGCGCCGGAATCTGTGGTCTCGTCCTCAACAGCCCGTGGTTCGACCTTCAGGGACCTTCGGTAGTTCGCAACGTCGGTACCACCGCTATCGACGCCCTCGGTCGGGTCTCGGCAAAGACCGTGATCCCCGGCACCGGACTACCGACTTACGGTTCCAGTCTTCACGTTTCGGCCAACGGAGTCTGGGATTACAACCTCGATTGGAAGCCACTGGCCGGCTGCCCCGTCACCTTCGGCTGGATGCGGGCCGTCCGAGCGGGTCACGCAAAACTGCACCGCGGCCTCGACATCGGAGTGCCTGCGCTGATTCTGCGCTCGAAGAAGTCGCAATTCGCCAAGGCGTACAACCCGAGCGTCGACCTGGCGGATTCCGTGCTCGACGTCAGGCAGATCGCACGTTGGGCCGGTTGCCTCGGCGATCGCACCAGCATCGTCCCGATCGACGGCGCCCGTCACGACGTGTTCCTGTCCACCGAGAAGCCCTTGGCTACAGCCTTTTCCGAACTCGACCTGTGGCTGGAGTGGCTCGACGGCCACCTCACGCAGGCGGTAGAAAGTTCGGCAAGCACCGCAAGCAACACACAGGAGATCGCGCAGTGACGCACTACGACCTTGCAATAATCGGCAGCGGATCCGGAAACTCGCTGCCCGACGAGCGGTTCGACGGCAAGAAGATAGCAATACTCGAAGAGGGCACCTTCGGCGGCACGTGCCTCAATGTCGGGTGCATCCCGACCAAGATGTTCGTGTACGCCGCCGAGGTGGCACGCACCATCACCACTGCCGAGAAGTACGGCGTCGACGCCACGCTCGACGGCGTCCGTTGGTCCGACATCGTCAAGCGCGTCTTCGGCCGCATCGATCCCATTGCCGCAGGTGGCGAGCGGTACCGTAGCGAAGACAGCCCTAACACCACTGTTTTCCGCGGCCACGCAACGTTCACCGGCGAGAAGACGATCGACACCGGAACCGGCGAGACGATCACCGCCGATCAGGTGGTCATCGCGGCCGGGTCACGCCCGATCATCCCGGAAGAGATCACGTCGAGTGGGGTGAAGTACTACACCAACGAAGACATCATGCGACTGCCTGAACTTCCCGAGCACCTGGTCATCGTCGGCTCCGGCTTCATCGCCACCGAATTCGCACACGTGTTCTCCGCGTTGGGTTCTCGCGTGTCGATCATCGGTCGCAGCCAGCGACTGCTGCGGCACCTCGACGACGAGATTTCCGAGCGTTTCACCGAGTTGGCCGAACAGAAGTGGGACGTTCACCTGGGCTCGCCTCTCACGTCGGTGCGCAGTGACGGCGACAACGTCGCCGTCGAACTGGCAAACGGCACAGTCGTTTCCGGTGACGTCCTCCTCGTCGCGGTGGGTCGCCAGCCCAACGGCGATCTACTCGATCTCGACAAGGCCGGCGTCGAGCTCGACGACAAGGGCTCGATCGTGGTCGACGAATACCAGCGCACCACCGCAGAGGGCGTCTTCGCGCTCGGTGACGTCTCGTCGCCGTACCAACTCAAGCACGTCGCCAATCACGAAGCGCGAGTCGTTCAGCACAACCTGCTTCAGGATGCGTGGAAAGACACCTCCGGACTTCGCAGCACCGACCACCGCTTCGTACCCGCCGCAGTGTTCACCGACCCGCAGATCGCCGATGTCGGAATGACGGAGAAGCAGGCTCGCGACGCCGGACTCGACATCACCGTCAAGGTGCAGGCATACGGAGATGTCGCGTACGGGTGGGCGATGGAGGATCAGGAGGGTGTCTGCAAGGTGATCGCCGAGCGCGGCACCGGACGCATTCTCGGTGCCCACGTCATGGGTACGCAGGCTCCGACGGTGATCCAACCGCTCATCCAGGCGATGAGTTTCGGTTTGTCGGCGCAGGACATGGCGCGCGGCCAGTACTGGATCCACCCGGCCCTGGCCGAAGTAGTCGAGAACGCGCTGCTCGGCCTCGACATCTGAGCCCCCGCAACCCGTACGACGCCGAAAAGGCGGGCGCTCCGCGCAATGGGAGTGCCCGCCTTTCCGTAGGTCAGTGTTTCACCAGGGGCTGGTACGCAGCACGATCTCGGTTGCGAGTTCGGCCGGTGCCGACTTCACGACGTCGTCGACACCCGGAAGTTCCGTCACGCGGAAATCGGAGTACACGAAACGACCGCTGGCGTCGGCAATGGCCCGACCTCCACTGCCCACAACGACGGTGGTCGGAACCTCTACCGGTGGAACGCCGGCGATTTCGCTCGCCGACGGATGTCCGCGGTCCACCGCGATCAGACTCGCGAAGCGGCCGAACTGCCGTGCCGCCAACAGCCAGGCGAGTTCAGCTCCCTCCCGGTGACCGACCAGGTTCACCCAGGCGATGTTCAACTCGTCCAGAAGTACCACTGCTGATGTCTCGTCGAGATTCTCGATCGATTCCACCGCGACGGTCCGCAGATCCGAATGATGCAGTCGCTCACACACATCGTCGTACAAGTCGACGGGGTCGCCCTTGCCGGGGAGCAGGAGTACCGCATGCTTGCTGACCGGCCCGTCGATCCGAACGGTGCACGAACCACTGCCCACCGCCACTCGAGTCAATTCCATGTCTGGAAACGGTACGCGATCCACACTGTGGAGGACCCTGGAGTCGACAGAAGTATGACCACTCATACATTCTCACCACCGCTGCGAGTCCGATTTATTCGCTCTGTACCACCTCATCCCTTAGCGAAAGTGGCTTTCGGCGCATCTGAGGCGACGGCCGTACCGTTCGCTCGAAGTGGGGGTGGGCCGAACTCGGGTGAAGGGCGCGGGTGAAGGGCGCGGGGCTAGGTGCCGGACGGCTTCGGGAGCCGCGTCATTCCGTAGACGTGATCAGCGCGCACCGTGAGGATCTGTCGGCGCTCTGCCACCATCGCTTCGCGGTACTCCTCCCAATCCGGATGCTCCTGACCGCTGATGTCCCGGTAGAGCTCGACCAGTGCGTCCGACACTTCGTCGTGAGGATCGCCCGCTACGGAAGTCACGACGGCAAGTCCTTCGATCACGGCGTAGCTCCAGAAGTCGGGCGCGCTGACGTGGAGGGAAACCCGCGGATCACGCAGGGCATTCCGACTCTTGGCACGATCTGCGGTGATGGACACCGAAGCCGTCTTCGACTCGGCGTCCCATCGATAGATGATGTTGGACAACTGCGGGCGGCCGTCACGTTTGACGGTCGCCAGCACACCTTGCTTTCCCTCGGCCACGAGTGCGAACAACGCGTCGTCAGTGCCTGTGTCATTGCTCATAACTGCACCAACGACGCCCCGCGGCCGGTTTGTTCCGGAGGCAGTCCAGTTCGAAGATTGCGGACCGCAATCCCGCTACTGCTCTTCCCCCGATCGAGGGCGGCGGACAAAGATGGTCGACATGGCAAATTCTCGCGACATCCTCCGACTGACTGCGTTCAGTTCGGATCCGGCCGGCGGCAATCCGGCGGGCGTGCTTCTCGACGCCCGTGGGCTCGACGACTCCGAATTACAATCTGTTGCAGCCGAAATCGGGTATGCAGAGACGGCATTTCTCACCGAACCGGAACTCGGAGACAACCCGCGCCACAGCCGGATCCGCTACTTCTCCCCCATCGCCGAAGTACCGTTCTGCGGTCATGCCACTATCGCGACAGCCGTAGCACTCACCGAGCGCGACGGCAGCGGAACCTTCACTTTCGAAACACCGATCGGACCGGTATCCATCGACACGGCGACCGACGAGGACGGACGATCCACCGCGACCTTCACCAGCGTCGAACCGTCGGTCTCACCGATCGATCATGCCGTGTTGACGGCACTGCTCGGGCTGATCGGCGTCGATTCGTCTGCGTTGGACCAGCGGTATCCTGCAATGCTCTCGTACGCCGGCAACACGCACCCGGTCGTTGTACTTCGTGATCAGGGGACGTTCGACGAGTTCACCTTCGATCCATCCGCAATGCGAACTCTGATGGACGCGCAGGGATGGGCCGGCACGGTGACGATCCTGCATCCACTCGACGACTCCACTTTCGAAGCCCGCAATCTGTTTCCGGTGGGAAACATCGTCGAAGATCCGGCAACGGGCTCTGCTGCTGCTTCGACCGGCGGTTACCTGCGCGAACTCGACCCGGCGACCACTCCTCGCCGGATCACCATCTTGCAGGGCCGACACGTCGGGCGTCCCAGTGTTCTCGAGGTCGACATCCCGGCAGGCGGCGGCATCGCGGTCACGGGCACCGCCGTGCCCATCGCCGACCCGCGATAGCTACCCGGCGATGAGTTTCTCCGGGTCGGCAGGTCTACATCACCACACCATCATCACAAGACCATGGCATCGAACCGGGAGAAACGACATGTCTGCAATCGCGTCAACCGCACACAACCTCCACCTTACCAAGCCGCGTGCCGTGCTCGGCGCCACGATCATTGCCCTCGTCGCCAACCTGATCCTGTGGTTGATCGGCCTGGCATTGGGCGGATCGTTCGAGATGACAGATCAGGGAAAGCTGGCGAGCGTAGCTCCCGGCGGAGTCATCACACTGACGGTGGTGCCACTGCTCGTCGGTTTGTCGCTCGCAATGTTGATCTCACTGAAGTGGGAGCCGATCATCCGCGTGGCTCAGGTCGTAGGTGCAGTTTTTGCGCTCGGCACCATCGCACTGACGATCGCCGCGGACTTCGACGCCGCCAGCACGGTCATGCTCGCTCTGATGCACGTGGTTGTCGCCGCGAGCGTCGTCGTCGCCCTCGAAGCCGTACGTCGGTCTCCGTCGAACTAGACCGCGGTTGGCGGCGCGGAATACGTCTCGACGATCTCGGCTGCCACGTCGCGCAACCTGGTGTTCGTGGTCTGAGACTGCTTGCGCAGCATGTGAAATGCGGTGTCGGCGTCGATCCGATGGATGGCCATCAGCATGCCTTTGGCCTGTTCTATCGGCGCCCGGGTCTCGAGCGCACGTTGCAAGGCATCAGCCACCGCCCTGGCAGATTTGAAACGAGAGAAGTCGCCGATCGCGCGTGAGACTGTTGTCGTGAGAATCTCCATGACGTCCGCGTCGACGCTGTCGAAGGCCGCTGGGGCGCGGCCGTACAGGTTGAACGAACCTAGTCGCTGATCCGGTGTGAAGAGCGGCGCCGCGAGAAATGACTTGATTCCTTCGTCTTTCGCCGCCGCCGCGAACCGTGGCCAGCGTTCCGCACTGGTCTCGGCGTCGACGACAACGGTTTCGCCGGTTCGGGCCGCGTGCAGACACGGCCCGTCGCCGGCGTCGTACTGCTCGATGTCGACGCGCAGAGTCCGCGAATCAGTGTGAACGGCGGTGTAGGTCTGCCCCGCCAGATCGATCGTGACCCCGATACTGTCGGCCCCGTCGATGGCCTCGTTCGCGATTTCGACGGCGCGCTGGAGCAGGATCACGAGTTCGTCCTCGTCGCCGATACTTCCCCCGAGCGCTGCCAGCAACTCTCGGACCGCGCTTGCGGTCAGCCGAGTTTCCGCCGCCTCGACGGCGACGTCAGCGCCGGTCGCCGTCGCGTCGTCTGGCATCACCGACGGCACCGAATCCTCGGTTCTCGGGTCGAAGCCTCTGGGGTCGAAAGCGGTATCCACGACGAAGCATTCTTCCAGTTTCGGGAGCAGTAAGGAGAGTGAGTTCGGCGACAAAACCCGGCAAACCGGCGAGCTGTCATCGCCATCGGTCGAGCGCGGCGCCGAGATTTCTTCTCGCCCGAGTGTGTTGGCCACGAACCGCGTCCGGGCTCAGTTCCAGGACTATCGCGATCTGCGGATACGTCATTCCCTCGACTTCCCGCAGGACCCAGGCGGCGCGCTGGTGTAGGGGCAGGCGATCGAGTTCGGATTCCAAGGCGTCGAGAAATGCTGTGCCGCATACTTCTTCGCTCGGATCGCGCAATCGGGGATCAGCTTCTTCCCGGAATTCGTCCACGCCGGCGGCGCATGAGCCGACTTTTCTATAGAAATCCGCGATCTTGCGAGAACAGATCGCGAACAACCACGTCTTGATGCTCGAGCGCCGCTGAAACCCCGGAAGTTGTCGCCACGCGGCAACGCAGGTTTCCTGGACGATATCGTCGACGTCACTCTCGCTCGCGAGCAGTCGACGGGCAAATCGATACAAGTGCGGGCCGTATCGGCGAACGATGACATCGAAGGCCGCGTGATCGCCGAGTATTGCCGAGTCGACCAGCACCTCGTCACTGAAGTCGGTCAGCAAGCCGTCGAATTGATCTGTCACCGCGCACACTCCTACTAGGGAGCCGTCGCGGGAGTGAGGCCTGGCTATTCTACCGCGTCCACGTCGACGCCTGCGGGAGCGCTCTCAGCCTTCGAGTGCGGAGGCAATGACGGGGAGCCCACGCGGCGCCCCACCATTGATCAGTTTCTCGAGTAGATCCTGGTCGAGATGCTGTTCCACAAGGTCGGCAAGGAGGTCGAGTTGCTGCTCTCGCACAGCGGCAACCGAGGTGTCGGGTGCAACAACGAAACCGGTAACCGCGATCTCCCGCAGCAGACTGCGCCGATAGTCGTCACTTTCCAGGAGTCCGTGCCAGTGGGTCCCTCGAACAGGCCCTCGCACACTGCCTTCCGGTGCGCCTTCGGAACCCTCCAGCAGTGGACGGTCGCCGTTGCGGATTACCCGGCCGTGATGAATCTCGTACCCGGACACCGAGATACCGTCTGCCGTACCGGTCACCTGCGCCAACACCTTGTCGGGAGCGAACTCGATGTCGAGGTCCAGCAGTCCGAGTCCCGCCGTGGTACCCGATCCTGATTCGACGTCGTCGACGATGGACTTGCCCAGCATCTGATAGCCACCGCAGATTCCCAGCACTGCCTGCCCGCGACCTGCGCGGGCGATGATCTCGTCGGCCAGTCCGGTACTGCGCAACCACTCGAGATCACTGACAGTGGACTTGCTCCCTGGAATCACGACGAGGTCCGCGTCGCGAATACGCGCCGGGTCGGTGATCCACGAAACCGCAACGCCCGGTTCACATGCCAGGGCCTCGACATCCGTCGAATTGGAGATCCGCGGCAACCTGATCGCGGCGACGCTCAACCACCGATCACCCAGAGGCGGACGCGGTCGGCCGACCGGAGCATTGCCGGTAACTCCCAACGAGTCTTCGGCATCGAGCCAAAGGTCGTCGGCAAAGGGAATCACGCCGAGCGTCGGCCGACCGGTAAGGCTGTGCAGTTGTTCGAGGCCGGGTTCCAACAGTGCAACGTCACCGCGGAACTTGTTGATCACGAACCCGGCGATCAACGCCTGATCACTCGGCGAGAGCACCGCAACGGTGCCGAAAAGGTGAGCCAAGACGCCGCCTCGATCGATGTCACCGACGACGACGACCGGAATCCGTGCGGCCTCGGCCAACCCCATATTAGCAAGATCCGTTGCGCGCAAGTTGATTTCGGCCGGCGAACCGGCACCTTCACAGATCACGACGTCGAACTCGGATCGAAGCGATTCGAGATCCTCGGCCACGACGGCGCGAAGCCACTGGCGATGCTGCATGTAGTCGCGAGCACCCACCGTGGTCGTCGCCTTGCCCCGAACGACAAGTTGCGAGGTCCGGTCACTGCCCGGCTTGAGCAACACCGGGTTGAATCGAACACTCGGTTCGAGCCCGCACGCCCGTGCCTGAAGGGCCTGCGCACGGCCGATCTCTCCGCCGTCGAGCGTGACCACCGAATTGTTCGACATGTTCTGTGCCTTGAACGGCGCAACTCGGACGCCTCGACGCGCCAGCATGCGGCACAGTCCGGCTACCAGAACGCTCTTGCCGGCGTCGGACGTTGTGCCCGCTACCAGCAGAGCGCCATGCATCTCCGAACTCAAGGCAGGGTGAGAATCTCTGCACCGGTGTCGGTGACCACCAGGGTGTGCTCGAACTGCGCGGTCCACTTGCGGTCCTTGGTGACGACGGTCCAGCCGTCCTCCCAGATTTCGTAGTCGATACCACCGAGGTTGATCATCGGTTCGATCGTGAACACCATACCCGGTTCGATGATCGTCTCGACGGAAGGCTCGTCGTAGTGCAGGATCACGAGGCCGTTGTGGAAGGTCTCACCGATTCCGTGGCCGGTGAAGTCCCGGACGACGCCGTACCCGAAGCGGTGAGCGTACGACTCGATGACGCGTCCGATCACGTTGAGCGCGCGGCCTGGCTTGACGGCTTTGATGGCCCGCATCGTTGCCTCGTGTGTGCGCTCGACGAGCAAGCGGTTCTCCTCGGACGCATCACCGGCAAGGAACGTCGCGTTGGTGTCCCCGTGCACCCCGTTGATGTACGCGGTGACGTCGATATTGACGATGTCGCCGTCCTCGATCACGGTCGAGTCTGGGATTCCGTGGCAGATCACCTCGTTGAGGGACGTGCAGCACGACTTGGGAAAGCTCTTGTAGCCCAACGTCGACGGGTATGCGCCGTGGTCGAGCATGAACTCGTGTGCGACGCGGTCGAGTTCGTCGGTCGTGGTACCGGGAGTCACCGCCTTGCCGGCTTCCTGCAGCGCGCCTGCGGCGATCTTGCTGGCGATGCGCATCGCCTCGATCGTCTCCGGTGTCTGAACCCAGGGCTCGTTGCCCTCTTTGGCGGTCGGCTTCCACGCGTACTCTGGCCGCTCGATCTTCGAGGGCACAGCGAGGACGGGAGAGACGGTTCCAGGGACCAATGGGGTGCGCACAGACATGCAGAACAGCCTAGACCTCGCGCCGCGAGTCAGCCGGACGCACTCCAGTTCCGGAAAACAGGATCGAGCAGGACCCTGACGGGGGTCGACATCGTCTGTCCGAATTTCTCGAAGAGTTCGTCGCGGGAATCGAAGGTGCCCAGATCACGCTCGACGAATTCGGAGAAGTCCAAGCAATTGCACGGAACCGATTTGCCCCAGCTGATCGGAGCGCGACCGATTGCGTCGAACAGAGTTTCCTCGCCGCTGTTCGTGAACGGTTCGACAGCTGAATCCACCGAGACAGCCGGAAGGGCCGGGGGTGAAACGATCTCAGAGATGTCCCGCCAGCTTCCGTCGATCAGAAATTCGGGCCATGCAAGCAGCACTGATTTCGGAATCACCCCATGTAGATGCCGAAATCTCGGATACCAGAAC
The DNA here is from genome assembly GCF_030056735.1 of Rhodococcus sp. IEGM 1409. Lineage (GTDB taxonomy): Bacteria > Actinomycetota > Actinomycetes > Mycobacteriales > Mycobacteriaceae > Rhodococcus_F. The sequence goes on along the minus strand of NZ_JASHKN010000002.1, from coordinate 631,559 downwards.
TCCCCACGGAGTACGAGACCCCGTGCTCGGGTGGCGATACCGTGGCGGCGAGCCAACGCTTCGACGACTGCAAGTCTCTGACTGCACGATCCGCGTCCTCGACTCAATGTCACCGAGGCGGGTTGCTGGTCGTTGAGCCCGTAGACCGCGCGAATCCTTGCGCCGACGCTGCGATGCGCCGACACCAGGAACTCCGGCGCCGCCTGAATCGCGCCTTCTGCGATGTCGTCGTACAAGCGGGCCACGTCGTCGTTGCCCCAGTCGAGGATCGGCGTCGCGGCTGCATCGCCACCGGACGCGTCGCGGCCATATTCGTCACCGGACGCGTCGTGGCCGTATTCGTCACCGGACGCGTCGTGGCGGATGTCACCGTCGCGGATTCCGCCGAGCAGCACGCACGTCATGTCTCAACAGTAGTGCGCGACCGGAATCCGTGGAGCCTGAGAGAATCCGACCCGTGAAGAAATGGCTGCTGTTGATTGCCGCAATCCTGACGGAGGTGTCTGCGACGCTGTCGTTGCGCGCTGCCCTTGATCACCCCGTCTGGTACGTCGTGGTCGTCGCTGGATATCTGGCGGCGTTCACCGCCTTGTCGTTTGTCCTGCGAGAGGGCATGGGACTCGGTGTTGCATACGGAATCTGGGGCGCAACCGGAGTCGTCCTGACAGCGGTATTCGCGACTGTCCTTTTCGGGGATCCTCTGACAGCCACCATGGGCGTGGGGATTGCATTGGTCATCGGCGGAGTGCTGTGCGTCGAACTCGGCTCTCAGGCAGCTGCCGACAGCGGAGCGGCGGACCCGGCATGACCTTCGTATTTCTGATCGCTGCAATTATTTCCGAGGTCACCGCAACACTGTCGCTGAGGATGGCGTCGCAGGACGGCAGCGACAAGCGTTGGCTCGCAGTTGTCTCCGTGGGGTATCTCGCCGCTTTTGCCTTCCTCACACTCGCACTCGACGCGGGCCTGACGATCGGCGTGGCGTACGGCATCTGGACCGCGTGCGGGGTGGCGCTGACGGCAATCGCATCCCGCATTCTCTTTCACGAACCGCTGACCAAACTCATGATCGTAGGGATCGGTCTCATCGCCGCAGGCGTGCTTCTCATCGAACTGGGTGCGGGTCACTGAGCCCAGCACATTTCAGTGTAAGGTTTACCTAACTTTGCTCTGGAGGTAGTCCGCGGTGCTGATCCCTGCCCTTCGTGAAATCGACGACGGTCCACACCTGGACGACGGTCCCCACTCACGGGAAACCGACCGCCACACCCCGATGGCGCGTGCCGTCCCGGCGCCATTCCAACTGACGACGTACATCGTCGAGACCGACCACATCACCCAGTGGCCGCAGCACACTCATGCCGAGCACGAACTGATCTGGTCCGACCGTGGCGTCGTCAACATGATCATCGACAATCAACTCTGGACTGTCACGCCCGGCGTCGGTCTGTGGATCCCTCGCGGAGTCCTCCACGAAGGTCAGGCCAATCCCCACGTCGCGTTCCGCGCCACTCTCTTCACCCCCGAGTTGTGGACACCCGCCTGGAACCTACCGTGCATCGTGACGTTGAGCGAAGCGGCCCGGGTACTGCTCATCCACCTCGCGCACACCGGAATGCCTGCAGAACAACGCCTTCGGGCACAGCAGGTCTGCGTTGATCTCCTCACTCCCGCATCGGCCCCGCGTTTCGACGTGCCGATCCCCCGCGATCCGCGGCTTCGGATACTCGTCGACAAAGTGCTGTCGGATCCCGCCGACGATCGATCACTCGATCAGTGGGCGCACGTTCTCAACCTCAGCCGACGCACGGTCACCCGGATTTTTGCCGCGGAACTCGCCCTGAGTTTTGCGCAGTGGCGCACTCTGGTTCGCATGAGCACAGCCCTCGGCATGCTAGGGACCGGGATGAGTGTGAACGCCGTGAGCCGTCGAGTCGGGTACGGGACGTCGAGTTCCTTCATCGCTGCTTTTCGTAAGACGGTCGGCTACACCCCTGGCAATGCGCTCGCCGCCGTCAATTGACCCGAGTCTGACCTGTTGTCGACATCTGCTGGCCCCTTCGCTACACGAACACGCCTTACATTCACTTAGGTAAGCCTGCTCTCATGTGCGTCCTGCGTTGAGTCGTGCATGCACTTCCCCGATCAATCCCGAGGAGTTTCGCGTGTTCAGATCTGCCCGTCAGAGAATTCGTCCCCCGCGAAGGCGACGAATCGTTGTTGCGCTGATGCTGGCGGCGGCACTGCCTCTGACTGCCTGCACACAGTCGTCATCGGACGCCCAGGAAAATAGTTCGTCGGCATCCGCCGTCGAGGACGGCGCATTCCCTGTCTCGATCAAGCACGCATTCGGCGAGACCACCATCGACAAGGAACCGACACGGATCCTCACCCTCGATTCCGCAGCGGCCGACACTGTCATCGCCCTCGGCGTCACCCCGATCGCGATGCAGAAGGACTCGTGGGCCGGCGACGCCGACGGGTTCCTGCCGTGGACCAGGGCCGAACTCGAAAAGTCAGGCCAGACGCTGCCCACCCCCGCGCCGTACTACTCCGACAGCGGTGAGCTTCTGTTCGAGCAGATTCTCAATGCCGCGCCCGATCTGATTCTTGCCCCGTACTCGGGCTTCTCCGAGCAGGATTACCAGCGCCTGAGCTCGATCGCCCCAACCCTCCCCTACGACACCAAGCCGTATCAGCCGAGCTCGTGGCAAAACCTCGCCACCGATGTCGGCAAGGCCCTCGGACGTCCCGCTCAGACCACGGCATTGATCAAGTCGGTCGAGGAAACGGTCCAGGAGTCGAAGGCGAGCCATCCCGAATTCAACGGAGTCACCTTTGCCTTCGGGTCCTATATCCGCGAGGGAGAAACCGAAACCGCCATCTACGGCCCGGACGATCCGCGCGTCAAGTTTGTCGAAAACCTCGGGCTCACAGTCGCTCCCGATGTGGTGAACGGCGCCAAGAACTTCGCAGGCGACTCATTCCTGTTCGGCATCAGCATGGAGAAGCTCGACACGATCAACACCGACGTTTATCTCGGCTGGGCAAGCGATCAGTCGGAAGTCGACAGCACATTGGCCAACACTCTGTTCGCACGGTGGCCGGTCATCGCCAACGGAAAAGACTTGTGGATCACCGACAATCGCCTGACGGCCGCGACCATGTACGTCAGCGTTCTGAGCGTCCCGTGGGCAACCGACGAACTCGTGCCACAGTTGACCGAACTGGTCGCGAAGTAACAGCCCGCTCGGTCCGATCAAACAACTGAAGGCCACTCACTGCGCAATGTCGCGAAAACCACAGTGTCGGTCCACTCGTTCTTGATCCACGCATTCTGCCGAAAATGTGGCTCTCGCCGCATACCGATTCGCTGCGCGAGTCGCGCCGAGGATTCGTTTCTCGAATCCATTAGCGCGACCACGCGGCGCAATCGGGGTGTCGCGAATACCAGGTCGATCAGAGCGGTCACAGCTTCCGTCGCGAATCCCCTACCGCCGAAGTCGGGCGAGAATGCCCACCCGACTTCTGCCGTGTGCGCGGTTTCGGCTGTGCAACCCGATTCTTCGACTAGCCATGCACTCACACTTCCGACAACTCGGCCGTCACATTCAACGACAAGTGCTACCGCTCCGGCCGCAAGATCACGGCGAGAAATCCTCGTCTGCACAGCCTCTCGAGCCTCCGCGAGATCCCAGGGATCGTTCAGCAAATACCGGCATACGTCGCTGCGCCCGTAGAAGGTGAGGAGATCCCGGTGATCGCCTGGACGGTAGGTACGAAGCACCAACCGATCCGTCGGAATCATCTCCGGTGCAGTCGTCGTCGACCCGCCTGCGTTCTCCACACTCATGCTGTCACGGTAGGTTCTTTCGGATTCGGAGGCGAGCGAATATAGCGAGGACGAATACAGCGAGGGCGAGGGCGCTCAATGTTTGATTTGCGCTGTGACGGGATACTTCACCACCGTAAACGGTCGGAATACGAAGTTATGCCAGGCAATTTCGCACTTGAAACCAAGGGGCGCTGATGTCCGAGGATTCACTGGTAAAGCAGGGTGTGGCAAAAGGAAGCGCCCTCGGCGGAGCGGTTCTCCTCGTCACTGTCGGTGTGCTCGAAATTCTCCAAGGCATCTCGGCGATATCCGAGGACGACGTTATTGTCGTCGGCCCTGAATACACGTACCAATTCGACCTCACCTCCTGGGGATGGATTCACCTCGTACTCGGTGTGCTCGTCACCGCTGTCGGAATCATGCTCTTCACCGGCGCGACGTGGGCACGGGTAGGCGCGATAATCTTCTGTTCGCTGTCGATCCTCGCGAATTTCCTGTGGCTACCCCACTCTCCGTGGTGGTCGATCACCATCATCGCGCTCGACGTGTTCGTCATCTGGGCTGTCGCGACATGGAATCCCGACGTGATGTGAGGCCACACCTTCGGTTCCACCCATCAAGTTCAACGTTTTCATCTGTGCGGCAGCAGTTTCCCTCCGGAGAGGAACATGATGGCAAACGGCACGAGCGACGGCCCACTCCACGAGGACGAACGTGCCGAACTAGCCAGGCTGCGTGAAGAAGTAGCAACACTTCGCACACAAACTCCCAGCGCCCGCGAAACGACCCTCGAGGAAGTCTCCCGACCACCTGGACACGGGCTGCGATGGACCGCGGTGACAATCCTGCTGGTGCTGGTCGCACTTCTCGCAGCCTTGTCGGTAACCACCCGCTTCGTCCGAAGTCAGATCCTCGACACGGACCGCTACGTCAGCACGGTAGCGCCACTGGGTGAGAATCCAGCTGTGCAAGCGGAGATCACGAATCAGATCACCGACGAGATCTTCGATCGTGTTGATGTCGAGGGGCTCACCACCGACGCACTCACCGCCCTGACCGACGTGTCGAATCTTGCGGCCAATGCGCCTCGTCTGGATCAAGCTGTGGTGGGGTTGGCACCGGTGATCGCCGGCCAGGCAAAGAGTTTTGTCCACGACACAGTGGGCTCGCTCGTTGGGTCACAACAGTTCGAAGACCTGTGGATTCAGGCGAACCGATCGGCGCACAACGCTCTCGTCTCGGTCATGACCGGAGACTACGGTCCCAATTCCGTCGAAGTCGATCAGAGCGGAACCGTCAGCATTTCGCTCAGCACGATCATCGACAGGGTCAAAACGACCTTGATCGACCGCGGCTTCGCCTTCGCTGACAAAATCCCCTCCGTGGACAAGGAGTTCGTTCTCTTCCAGTCCCCCGAACTCGTGAAGGCGCAGCGAGCCGTCTCGGCACTCGACAAGGTCTCAGCAGTGTTGCCATGGTTGGGAATCGCTTGCGCAGCAGCCGCTGTCGCCGTTGCTCCAACGGGTCGCAGGCTCCGCGCCCTGTCCCTGGTCGGCTTGTCGATTGCGTTGGGAATGCTCGTTCTCGCGATCGGAATCTTGATCGGGCGTGCAATCTACCTCGACAGTGTGCCCACCGATATTCTCTCGCCCGACGCCGCCACAGCGGTCATCGACACTGTTCTGGTGCCACTGCGGACGAGTCTGCGCGCGGTTGCGGTGCTCGGCGTGGTGGTGGGACTCGGCGCCTACCTGGTCGGTGGGTCGTCGTCGGCGATCGCCGTTCGTCGAGGCTACGGGCAGGCGTTGGACTTCGTCCGGCATTCTGCAAGCGGCCGTACGCCGAATCAGGTCGAGCGATGGGCCAATCAACTTCGTGTTCCGCTGCGCTGCACAATCATCGGCATCGCCGCACTGTTGCTACTTTTCTGGCGCTACCCCACCGGATTGGTCGTGGGTTGGATCGTCATCATTGCCTTGGTCGCGCTCGTCGCGCTGGAAGTGCTGGTTCGTCCCGCCCGCGCTGCCGCACAGGACATCGGGCCTGACGACACCGGGCCTGACGCTAGCGGCGCTGGCATGAACGACGACGTGAAAACTACGCCAGTGCCTTTGCCTTGATGGCCTGGAATTCCTGTTCGTTGATCGCACCAGAGTCGAGAAGCTCTCTGGCGTCGGCGATCTGCTGAGTCGGAGATTTGCCGGCGACGGTTCGGATGTAGTCACTTTGCGCGTGTATGTGCTGTTGGGCGGCCTCCATCGACCGCCGCGTCATTCCGTCATTCTTGACGACCACGTAGATCATCGCGGACAAGAATGGAATGACAAAGAGGAATATCATCCACAACGCCTTGGCCAAGCCTGACGTCTCGTGATCACGGAACAGGTCCGTGATGATCGAGAACAGCACGCTCAAGTACGCCACAAACGCAAAGCAAACGAAGATGAACCAGAAGAATTCCCAGAAGCCTTCCATGTCAACGCTCCCTGTACTCGGTTTCCACATCAGGAGTTCGGGAGGCTGACGTTTCGCGCCTGAAATCCGCATTCGGCCAGAACTCCCTGGTCCAAGGTCATTTCAGTATGCGCCGACGACGTCCGTTCCGGCTACAGCTCGAGTGAGTTCAGTTTCGCCGGCCGCTCATCCAGTATCGGAATCACGATCATGCGATTCGAGATCTCATGTCTGGCCGCCTTTTCGACGAGGAGAGGCACGAAGTCACGTATCCGACAGCCGACAAAGCGCTGGTAAATTTTTCGCACTCTGGCTTCGATCTCCGTTGGAGAAACGGCGGGATAACGGGAAATCAGGCGAGTGATCACCCGCTCGACGTGGAGCAACTCTTCGTCGCCAGTCATTCATTAATGGTCGTCCGTCCAGACGACTGCGTCAAGACTCGGAAACGGTTCGAAAACAACACAATTCAGGTATCGCTCGCAGTCCGGCCGACCGATGGGGCACAATTCGAGACTTCTGACAACTGCTGGAGGGATAATTGACGGATGATGTGGGCTGAGAGTCTAGGTCGGCTACCGGGGATCGCGACTGCCCGCGAATATCGTCGTGAATGGCTGCGCGCAGACATCACGGCCGGACTCGTTCTGACGGCCCTGCTCATCCCCGCGGGTATGGGCTACGCCGAAGCCGCCGGACTGCCCGCGTACGCCGGGCTGTACGCGACTATCGTGCCGCTGCTCGCGTACGCGCTAGTCGGACCGTCGAAAATTCTTGTACTCGGACCTGATTCGTCGCTGGCACCGCTCATCGCCGCCGCGATCATACCGCTGGCTGTGGTCGGCGATTCGGAGAACGCGCTTGCACTCGCCGGGGTTCTCGCCATTCTTGTCGGACTCATCCTCGTGATCGGCGGATTCCTTCGTCTGGGCTTCGTGACCGAACTCCTCTCGAAACCGATCCGCCTCGGTTACCTCAACGCCATCGCACTCGTTGTCGTGGTCGGTCAGATTCCCAAACTGCTCGGATTCTCGGTCGACGCATCAGGCCTCCTCGGTGAAATCGGTGAAATCGGGAAGGCCCTGATCGGTGGCGATGTCGACCCACTCGCTGCCGCCATCGGTATCGGCTCACTCGTTGTCATAGTCGCCTTCCGACTCTGGGTACCTGTTGTGCCCGGCGTGCTGGTTGCCGTTGTCGCGGCAATAGTCTTGTCCGCTACCGCCGGTCTCATCGATGACATCGGTATGGTGGGAGCACTGCCGGAAGGACTCCCCCTCCCCTCTGTCGGAGGAGTCACCTGGCAGGACGTCGGCCATCTGATCGGGCCGGCGGCCGGTATCGCGTTGATTGCCTTTGCCGACACCGGCGTTCTCTCGCGCACGTTTGCCGCCCGACACGGCGAGGACGTGAACGGCAGTACCGAAATGAAGGCGATCGGTGTCGCGAACGTGGCAGGCGGTCTGTTCGGCGGATTCCCCATCTCTGCGAGCGGATCACGAACTCCGGTAGCCGAACAGAGTGGGGCGCGTACACAATTGGCCGGCGTCGTCGGGGCGCTCGCCGTACTGGTGTTTGTGCTCGTCGCTCCCGGACTCACGGCATATCTGCCCGATGCGACACTGGCCGCCGTCGTCATCGTCGCCGCGTGTGCGCTGATCGACATAGGCGGCATGGTTCGTATGTGGCGGATGAGCACTGTCGAATTCGGCCTTGCTGTCGCGGCATTCCTGGGAGTCGCACTGGTCGGTGTGCTTCAAGGAATCCTTGTTGCGATCGGGTTGTCCTTCGCAGCGGTCATCGCACAGGTGTGGCAACCGCATCGGACCGAACTCGTCGAAACCGGTGACCTTGCCGGCTTCCACGACATCGAACGCCATCCAGATGGGCATCGCATCCCAGGGTTGGTGTTGGTGAGGTTCGACGCCCCACTCTTCTTCGCGAACGGCGAGATCTTCGACGAGTTCGTTCGCTCCGTCGTCGCCAAGGCGCCAGACCCGGTCGAATGGGTGGTTATTGCCACCGAACCGATCACCGGACTCGATACAACGGCCGTCGACGAACTCGTTGATCTGGATACATTCCTCGAAGGCAAAGGAATTCGATTGGCGTTCGCGGAGATGAAAGGTCCGATCAAGGATCGACTCATCCGATTCGGCCTCGGGGATCGGTTCGATTCGACGCATTTCTACCCGACTCTCGAGGCCGCGGTGAGTGCGTTCCACGCCAGGAACAGCGACTGACTTCATGACGAAGTTGGGAGCATCGGCCGTATTGGGTACCGTTCGGTATGGGATTCACCACGGACAACGTTCCGGCACGCCGCATCGCACAGGTTGCCGGCGTGGGCGGCATTGCCGTCGGCGTTGTCGCGCTGATCGCGTTGTACTCCTCCAAACCGATCAACCCGTTGATCGCTGTCGCCTCGTTCGTCCCGATTCTGCTTGCAGTCACACTCGTCGCGTCTCTGATATGCCTGGCCTTTCGGCGCTGGATCCTCCTGGCGATCTCGATTGCGCTCATAGCGATCGGTGCTTCGGTGATCAGCCCGTTGTACGTCGCGAACGGTTCCGAAATCGACGGGCCGTCACTGCGGGTGATGCAGGCGAATCTTCTGTTCGGGCAGGCAGACCCCGCCAGTTTGACTGCGACGGTGCGCGAGAAGGCAGTCGACGTCCTGACAGTTCAGGAATTGACCGAATCACTCGAAGGATCCCTGCGGGATCAGGGACTCGAACGACTATTGCCGTACCACTTCTTGATGCCGGACAACGCCGGCGGCGGTGGAGCAGGGATTTACAGTCGCTTTCCGCTGACGGATACGCGAGAGCTGAACGGCTTCGGACCAACGAATCTTGTTGCAACAGTGGATTTCTCTACCCCATTTACACTTCTGGCGGTACACCCCGGACCGGCGTACGTGACCCCGCCCGACGTGTGGACTGCCGAGCTGAGCACTCTACGGAACGCGCTCGACGCCGCTGCCGCCGAGGAAACAGTCATCGTCAGCGGCGACTTCAATACAACCTTCATGCACAAACAATTCCGAGACCTCCTCGACGTCGGTTACTCCGACGCCGCAGACCAATTGGGCGTCGGCATCGTTCCCACCTACCCCGCTGACAAGCGGTACCCTGCGATCGTCGGCATCGACCACGTAGTTCTGCGAGGCGCACAGGCGAAATCGCTCGAGCGAATTCAGATCGAAGGTTCCGATCACCACGGCTTGATCGTCGACGTGATTGTCCGAGCGTAGTTCCGCAGCTCGTGTGAATTGTCATCCGCGCCAGATACTTAATTACCTTGGTCGACGACCGTGTAGGTGAATGTGCGAGCACCGGAAGGGCTGACATCACTGAGATACGAACTGAGTGCCTCGGCGGCAGCGATGGCCAATGCCTGCGCGCGGCCGGGTGTTCGGCCACGAGCCGTAACCGCCAATCCGGATACGTCGACCGCGGAAGTCACCGTCAGGTCTGATTCGTAGCCCGCTGCACTACCGCCTCGGGTCCGCGCGAGACGCTCGGCGGTCTTCGTAAGATCCAATTCCGAAGCTTCGACGTCGATGAAGACGGCAGTCAGCGTACCGTCGTCCGGTTCAGTCGATTCGACTCCGAACTGAACTACCGCAGTGTGCATGAAGGCGATCGATTTGGTCCACCACAGCCATCCCACCACCGTGGTCGTCACGACAAGCAGAATCACGAACACCTGCGCGCCTCTTCGGGAGAAGTAGTTATTCACACATCTGTTGTACCGCGACACCTCACGTGAACGCAGTAAGTCGCTTGGTTCGGCATGAGGTGGCTCCGACCAAGGGCGGAGGCCGCCGCGAACAACATCATCCCCACGTCTGATGAATTCCAATGCACCGGTTTCTACACTCGAGGACATGACTTTGTGGACGGTGACCAGATGATTGCTCATCACGCTGGAGGAATCCCACTGCACAACACCGCAGGGCCATCGCGATCAACACAGGCCTCCGGTCGCAAGATCGCTGCGCTGAGCGCTTTGGCCACCACGTTCTCCGCGGCCTTTGTCTTCGCCCCCGCCATGCTGACAAAACGACCCGGCGACGGGTATGCAAACCAGGGTGAGCTCGTCGAAACGGTCCAAGCGAGGTTTGTCGAGTATTGGAATTCGGGTGTTCGAGCCTTTTCCCCGAGTTTGCAGTCCGCCGTCGACTACTGGCTCCGCTACCACGTGGCCAAGGCTGTGATTGCGGTCATCCTGCTGACAGTTCTGCTCTCGCTCGGCCGCATGCTCTTCTCGTCGTTCGTGAACGCCGGCCCGCTGGCTCTTGGAAAGAAACTCGCATACGTCTCGGCCGGGGGCCTGGTCACGATCCTCGCACTGTTCTCTTCGGTGCTCGTGATGGCAAATGTCCAAGGTGTCGTTGCATCCTTCTCGTCGCTGATCTCGATGCTGCCCATGGGCGAGACGGATGGAAAACTCGCCGACACTCTCGGTCAAGTCCGGCAACAGCTCGCCCAGTCGACGGGCGCCGGAAGCCAGGAAAACCCTGCCCTCGACCTGATGATCAACGACTTCGCTCTGTATCACGCGGCCATGGCTGTGATCGCGCTGATCGCGGCAGTCGGATCACTGGCCGTGACTGTGGTGTTGTGGGCACGCCGCACGAAAACAGCGCGCTCCGACAGACGAGCGAGGCTCGTGTTGGGGTCGATCGGTGTCCTTGCTGCACTGTTCACGCTGGGATTGATTGTTGTCGGCATAGCGAATACGGGCACCGCGGCAGACCCGACACCGGCACTGGCAGCCTTCTTCGACGGCGGGCTCTGACCCAAGGCCAGGGTTCAGGCAGGGGTTCAGTAGTCCCCCAGTACCGGTTGCCGGGGTACCTGGGGACTGCACCAGCCGTACCCGGGGTCGATGTGCAAGCCTCGTCGGGCAGGCAGAGTTCGACTCATGAAAATCGGAGCAAGACGCATCATGCTTGTCGGCCTGTGCAGCGCAATGGTTGCCGGAGCTGTAATCAGCTGCAGCACGGACAAATCCACAGACAATCCCACATCCACATCCGACAAGGTCATGGACTCTGCCATCACCGATCAGCTCGATTCGATCATCGACGCAGCGGTGAATTCGACCGGGATTCCCGGTGCGATGGTGGGCATTTGGGGACCCGACGGCGACTATGTCAAGGTTGCAGGAGTCTCGGATACGGCAACCAAAGCACCGATGGAAACCGACTTCTACCACCGGATCGGTAGCGTCACCAAAACATTTACTGTGACCGCCCTGCTGCAATTGGTCGACGAGGGAAAGATCGGTCTCGATGATCCGATCTCCAAGTACGTCGATGGTGTCATGGAAGGTGATGCGATCAGCTTGCGCCAGCTGGCGGGGATGCGCAGCGGCCTCGTGGCTTACACGACGTCCGAACAGTTTGTCGTGGATGTTCTTTCCGACCCTCGCCGATCATTCACATCCGACGAGCTCCTCGGATACGTCAAAGACCTCCCACTCCAAATTCGACCAGGAACCACCGTCGACTACTCGAACACCAACACCCTTCTGCTCGGCATGGTGATCGAGAAGGTCACCGGCTCAACACTGTCGGACGTCATCGACACCAAGATCACCACACCACTTCGCATGGAGCACACCAGCTTTCCCACCACCAACGCGTTCCCGAACCCCCACGCACAGGGATACACCAACCAAACACTCGACGAATCCGTGACCGCAGCAACGGACTGGAACCCGTCGTGGGGAGGCGCCGCGGGCGCAATGATCTCGTCGTTGGACGACATGCGCATCTGGGTTCCGGCCTTGGCCAAGGGCGATCTCCTCACCGACAACACTCAGAAGCAGCGCCTGCACACCGAACCCCTGGGCGAAGGGGACGACAGCTCCGGGTACGGACTCGGATTGTTCAACAGCGGCGGCTGGATCGGTCACAACGGAAGCCTGCCCGGCTACAAAACAGTCTCGGTCTACCTGCCCGAGAAGGACACCACCCTCGTCGTCTTCATCAACACCGACATCGACGGCGAGACTGACCTGACCAGCGCTCTGATGGTACCGATCACCAAGCTGATCAGCCCGGACAACATTTACGGCTGATCACTCTGACTCAACCGACAATCGGATAAAAGTGACATAACGGGTTCGATCTGTCGATTGGTTCGACCATCGACAGATCGAACCCGAAAAAGGCGCTCGTGGGATCGCTGAACGACTGGCTACTCAACAGCGACAGGCCGCTCGTGGGGTCGTCGGGGGCATCCTGCTGACGATCGCGATGCTATCCGGCGGCCCGGGCATGTAGCCCAACGCATAACGCAACGAACATGTTCGTTACGAACATGTTCGTGTACGGTTAAGTCATGCCCACTCACCCCGCAAGTCCATCGAGCCGACGCAATCGCCCGGCCAAACCCGCACTGACACGCGAGGGCATCGTCAGTGCGGCGGTGGATATCTTGCGCTCGGAGGGGCTGCAGAAGTTGACAATGCGTCGACTCGCCCTCGAACTCGACACCGGACCCGCGTCGCTGTACGTGTACGTGCGAAACACAGCCGAATTGCACGCCGCGGTTCTGGATGAGCTGCTCGGAGTCGTCGATCTCGCCGAAAATATTTCCGGCACTTGGCAAGCGCGCCTCGAACGGGTGTTGACGTCCTACACGGCCGCATTGTTCGATCATCCCGGCCTTGCGCAGTCGGCTCTCGTTTCGCGCCCAAGCGGAGTTCACTACGTACACCTGCTCGAACGCCTGTTGGCATTGCTCGACGAGGGCAAGGTTCCCCCAGGTCAAGCCGCCTGGGGCGTGGACCTTCTGCTTCAGTACGCGACGTCCACTGCTGCCGAGCACTCGGCGCCGAACAACGCCTCGGACACGGACGCCCGGTGGAACGCCTTGACCGACGCAATCCAGCACGCAGACCCGCAGACGCATCCCCTCGTCGCGAGCCATGCCACAGCCCTACTTGCCGGGGAGCCCACCGCACGCCTCTCCTGGGGATTCCGAACGCTCATTACGGGCATCGAGAACACCCCTCTCACTTCTTAGGAACCCACGGTGAACCACTACCCCATCGCAATCATCGGCGCCGGCCTCGGTGGCCTCACGCTCGCCCGAGTCCTCCATCAGCACGGAATCAATTCGGCGGTATTCGATCTCGAATCCGGACCGACAGCCAGAACTCAAGGCGGGATGCTCGACATCCACGAAAACTCAGGCCAGATCGCACTTCGTGCCGCCGGTCTGTACGACGAGTTCCGCGCACTCGTTCATCAAGGCGGTGAAGAGACGCGCGTTCTCGATCGAAATGCCGTCGTGCACCTGAGCGAGCAGGACAAGGGAGACGGCGACCGCCCTGAAGTCGATCGCGGCCAACTGCGCGATTTACTACTCGGCTCACTGCCGAAAGACACCGTCCATTGGGGAGCCAAGGTGCGCAGCGCCCATGCATTGCTGGACGGTCGACACGAAGTTCATCTCGCGGACGGCTCCCGCTTCACCACCGATCTCCTGGTCGGCGCCGACGGTGCGTGGTCGAAAATCCGTCCACTGGTTTCACACGCCACTCCGGTTTACACGGGAATATCTTTCGTGGAGTTCGACCTTCACGACGCCGACAACCAGCACGCGGAATCCGCCGAAACAGTCGGCGGCGGAATGATGTTCGCACTCAGTGCCGACAAGGGCTTCCTTGCCCACCGTGAGACCGACAACAGTCTGCACATCTACGCCGCCGTCCGAGTTCCCGAGAGTTGGGCTTCGAGCGTCGATTTCTCAGACGACCACCATGCGAAGAAGATTCTGCTGGAACACTTCTCGGACTGGGACGAATCATTGCGGTCACTGATCGTCGAAGCGGACAGCTCGCTGACCCCTCGTCCCATCCATGCTCTTCCCATCGGACACAGCTGGAGCCGCACTCCCGGGGTCACACTGGTCGGGGACGCGGCCCACGTCATGTCGCCGTTTGCCGGAGAGGGTGCGAACCTGGCACTGCTCGACGGCGCCGAACTCGGTCAAGCGATCGCCTCACACAGCGGCACGGAGAAAGGACTCGCTGCCTACGAAGAGCGACTCTTCCCGCGCAGCGCCGCATCGGCACAACAGTCGGCTGATGGTCTGGACATGTGCTTCGGCGAGAACGCACCCCAAGGGCTCCTGGACATGTTCAACTCACACGCGTAATACCGGACCGCCGTCCGCTTGTCAGTTCGCCCGCGCTATTACTTGCAACCAATCGGCAGTGGAACCGACCACGGTTTCGATCGACAAGATCTCCCACCCGGCACTTCCGAGCACCTGACGAAGCTGGCTGTCCTGCCAATATGTGAAGTGGCGCGGCAACCCCAGTTTCGCATTGCTCCAACTGGTTCCGTCGCCCTTCTTGACCGTGAACGCGAATAGTCCCTCTGCACTCACTACACCTCGCGATTTTCTCGCGACCACCTCGAACTCGTCGCGTCCCAAATGAAGCAGAACCGCATTTGCCGCGATCACTCCCGCAGTGTCGTCAAGAAAGCAATACGGTCACCGCGGTAGAGCGAGCGCACCCGCTCGATAGGCACACCCTCCGGGTCGACGGATGTCCTGTGCAGCAGAAGCATCGGCATCGAGGTGGTGGACTCGACGAGCGTCGCCTCACGCGGTGAGGCGAGCACCGTCTCGATTCGTTCGGTAGCGGAGGCAAAGACCACGCCGATGGAGCGGATGGCCGCGTACAGCGACGTCGTCGCATCGAAGGCGTCGAGCATCTCACCGAACCTGCTGTCCGGCAAGTACGTTGATTCGAGTCCGATCTTCTCGCCGTCGGCGAAGAGGACACGCTCGAGATGAACGACGGTGTCGCCGACCTCGATACCCAACTCAGTGGCGAGACCGTCGTCGGCCGACATTCGTTCGAAGGTCACGACTTCACGACTGGGCACTCGCCCAGCGCTCAGCGCGCCCTCGGTGTAGGAACGAATCGAGAGGGGCTGCACCAATTTCGGACTCGCGACGACGGTTCCCCGCCCACGCCGCTCGATCCGCCCTTCGACAAGCAGATCGCGAAGCGCTTGACGGACCGTCTCACGAGCGACGGTGAACCGCGCCGCCAGTTCCCGCTCCGACGGGACGGAATCACCCTCGTCGAGTCCATTGAGAATGGTCTCGATCTCGGTGCGGACGCGGTAGTACTTCAGCTCCGGCTCGATCACGACGCTCGAGGTCCCCGGCCCGGTGGACGTCTGCTGATTCATGGCGCAAGCGTACAAGAATTCGGTCTATACCAATTGTTAACCTGGAGTTCGTCTCGATTCCCCTTTTTGGTCTAGACCAAACGTCACTATCTCTACATGCGAATTTTGATTGTGGGCGGAGGAATCCTCGGAACAGCGCACGCCGACGAGGCAATCCGCCGGGGACATGAGGTTATTCATCTCGAACGCGAGCCGGAAGCCCGCGGTGCCACGGTACGGAACTTCGGACTCGTCTGGGTATCCGGGCGAGCTCCCAACGAGCTCGAAGCCGCGTTGCGCTCGCGCGAGCTGTGGGCAGACCTTGCCGCCCGTGTCCCCGGCGTCGGATACCGTCCGGCGGGCTCCATCACCCTCATGCGCACCCAGGAGGAGGTCGCAGTCGCGCAGGAAGTTTTCGGCCGCCCTGACGCCGACACCAGAGGGTTCGCGCTCCTCGATCCCGACGCCGTTCGCGCCGTCAACCCCGCGCTCCGAGGCAAATTCCTCGGCGGACTGCACTGCACCCTGGACGCCGCAGTCGAGTCACGGCAAGCGCTCCCCGCCATCCGGTCATATCTCGACGCCACCGGCCGCTACACCTTCCACCCCGCAACAGAAGCACGCGAGATCACGACGACCAGCGCCGGCGTACACATCCGCGACGACCACGGCCGCAACTTCGAAGCCGATCTGGTGATCGTCTGCCCCGGAGCAACACTCGGCGGATTGGCCCGTGATCTTGCCGGAGATCTCCCCCTGCGCCGTGTGCGCCTTCAGATGATGCAGACGGCGCCGCTCGGTGAAAAACTCACCACCGCAATCGCAGACGGCGACAGCTTCCGCTACTACCCAGGTTTCGCCGGATCTGCCCTTGATCACCTTCGCACAGTGCAGCCGCAGGAACCGACTGCCGAGGAACACCGCATGCAGCTCCTGTGCGTGCAGCGCTTGCACGGCGGCCTGACCATCGGTGACACCCACGAATACGAGGAGCCCTTCGACTTCGACGTCGACGAGGCGCCCTATCGCCATCTGTTCGGAGTCGTGGAAACACTTCTGGGACGCGCTCTTCCGCCCATCGTCAAACGATGGGCGGGCGTCTACAGCCAGTGCCTCGACCCTTCACAACTTGTTCACCGCGCACAAGCCGCCGACAACGTCTGGGTGGTTGCCGGCCCCGGTGGCCGCGGTATGACGCTCGGCCCGGCACTGGCAGAACAAACTGCCGACCAGCTCGGTCTCTGAATCCTTCTGACAAGAAAGACTTCTCATGTCTCCCATCACCCTTGCCGTTCTCGACATGGCCGGCACCACCGTCGCCGACGACGGACTGGTTCTTCGCGCCTTCGCTGCCGCCGCTGAAGCCGGCGGGCTGCCCGCCGAAGGCCCGGAAGCCGATGCCGCTCGCCAGTACGTCCTCGACACGATGGGCCAGTCGAAGATCGTCGTGTTCCGGGCGATCTTCGGTGACGAAGACCGCGCCCAGGCCGCGAACGCCGCCTTCGAAACCACGTACGACTCCCTCATTGACGAGGGGCTCGCCGAGCCGATCCCCGGCGCGGAGAAGGCGATAACCACACTCCGCGAGGCCGGCATCAAAGTTGCCTTGACCACCGGGTTCAGCAGATCGACGCAGGACAAACTCCTCGTCACGCTCGGCTGGGAAACCCTCGCCGATCTCACCCTCTCCCCCGCCGAAGCCGGTCGGGGTCGCCCGTTCCCTGACTTGATTCTGACTGCGCTGCTCAAACTTTCGATCGACGACGTCCACCAGATCGCCGTACTCGGCGACACGTCCAACGACGTGCTCAGCGGCATTCGCTCCGGCGCATCCATCGTTGCCGGAACTCTGACCGGCGCTCACGACGAGCAACAACTGCGCGAAGCCGGTGCCACCCACATCGTCCCGTCCGTGACGGAGTTCACCGAACTCCTCACCCACCCCTGATCTCACCTCCGAAGAAGGAATCGTCATGCGTCTACGCCCGAGCATCGCTGCGGCCGCTCTCGCCGTGTCCGTCCTGTCGTTCACCACAGCCTGCGGTGGAACCGGCACAGCCGCCGGATCAGACACCGAAACCGTCACCGTCTACAGCGCCGACGGCCTGTCCGGTTGGTACAAGGGCAGATTCGACGCCTTCACCGCGCAGACCGGCATTGCTGTCAACCTGGTGGAAGCCGGTTCCGGCGAGGTCGTCTCCCGCGTCGACAAGGAGCAGTCCAACCCACAGGCCGACGTCATCATCACCCTGCCGCCATTCATCCAGAAGGCCGACGCGCAAGGTCTGCTCGAGCCCAGCGGAATCGACACCTCCGCCGTTCCGGCCGACGAGAAGGACGACGCCGGTAAGTACGTACCCGTCGTCGAGAACTACCTCTCGTTCATTGCCAATCCGACTGCATCACCCGCCCCACAATCTTGGGACGACCTGCTCACAGATCAGTTCAAGGGCAAGTTGCAGTACTCCACGCCCGGCCAGGCCGGCGACGGCACCGCGGTGCTCTTGCTGCTCCAGCACCTGATGGGTAAGGAAGGCGCACTCGACTACCTCGGAAAGCTCCAGGCAAACAACGTCGGACCCTCGTCCTCGACCGGAAAGCTCCAGCCCAAGGTCAGCAACGGAGAGCTGCTGGTCGCCAACGGTGACGTCCAGATGAACCTCGTCTCCATCGCCGACGACGGATCGAAGTTCGACATCTTCTTCCCCGCCGGAGCCGACGGCACTCGCACCACCATCGCACTGCCCTACGTGATGGGGCTCGCCAAGAGCGCACCGAGCAGCGAACAGGCCAAGAAGCTCATGAAGTTCCTGCTCTCCGAAGAATCCCAGAAGACCGTCGCCACCGATGCACTCGGCGTATCGGTCCGCGAGGACGTCCGAAGCGCTACCGGTGAATCCACCGACAAGAACACGCCTTCAGGAGTTCTGCAGGGCGTCAACGTGTGGACCCCGAACTGGAACGACGTTCTCAGCTCGCTCGACGCAGACATCGCCGCCTACCAGAAAGCCACCGGGAGCTGATCATGGCAAGAACCAGACTGGGGCGGACGCTCCCCGAGACCGTCGGTGTCCATGGAGCGATCGAACATTCCGCTCCGGCCATCACCTTCGATCGCGTCAACGTCGCCTACGGCCGCGGGAAGACCGCAACCCATGCCCTCGTCGATTTCAATCTACGAGTGGCGCCGGGTGAAACTGTGGCACTGCTGGGGCCCAGTGGTTCCGGCAAATCGACCGCTCTGAAGGCCCTCGCGGGATTTGTCCGCCCCACGTCCGGTTCGGTCAAGCTCGGCACCCGAAATATCACTAATCTTCCTCCCGCACAACGCGGAATCGGCGTCGTCGTTCAGTCGTACGCGCTCTTCCCGCACATGAGGGTCTCCGAGAACGTGGCCTTCGGACTCCGAGCCCACCGTGTGCCGCGGTGGGAGATCGGCCCTCGCGTGGCCGAAGCCCTCGACATGGTCGGGATGTCGGCGTACGGAAAGCGGCTGCCGCGTGAGCTTTCCGGCGGCCAACAGCAGCGGATCGCCATCGCTCGCGCCTTGGCAATTCGTCCCGGAGTACTCCTCCTCGACGAGCCGCTGGCCGCCCTGGATGCTCAATTACGCGAGAGCATGCTCGGCGAACTGGCAAGACTGCGGGCAGCGCTACCTGACACCGCCATGCTCTACGTGACGCACGATCAGAGTGAAGCCCTGGCGCTCGCGGACCGAATCGCAGTGATGCGCAATGCCAGACTCGCAGACATCGACACCGCGGAGGCCTTGTGGAAGCGTCCTCCATCCAGCTTCACCGCGGCCTTCCTCGGCGGCGCCAACCTGTTGCCCTGCACGGTCACTCGCGTGATCGGCACTTCCGCACTGGTCTCGATCGGCGGCGCTCCGTTCACTGCTCATGCCCCTCAACCCGAGATCGGGCGCATCGAGTGGGAGTCCGACATGGACGCCTACCTGTGTGTTCGCCCGCACGCGGTAGTGGTGACCGGCGTCGGCGCGCGAGGATCGCTCCCGGCACGCATCGTCTCGAGCGTCTGGCGTGGTTCGACGACGCGTCTGACGCTGGCTGTCCGTGGCCTCGACGACGTCCGCGTCGACGCGGATGTTGCAGGCCACGACGAGCGGTCGGTCGACACCGAGGTTGGCGTCGTCTTGCCCACGGACGGCAGTGTCCTGGTTCCGGCGGATCGCCACCCATGACGACAACCTTGGAACGCCCCGAAACCGCTGCGCCCCAACACAAAGACCCGATCCCGTGGCGCCGGATCGGGTGGGCGCTACCACCATTGCTTCTTGTCCTCGTGTTTGCTGTCTATCCCACCGCGCGTGTCCTCACGGAATCCCTGAGCACCGGCAGCGGCACCGGGTTGTCCACGTGGTCTTCGGTGCTCGGTTCGGAACTGTTCCGAACCGCACTCTGGCGGACCATCCACATCGCCGTGGCGTCGACCCTGGGTTGCCTGGTCCTCGGAACCTTCCTCGCCTTGGTGCTTGCCTTCGTTCCCTTCGCCGGATCCAAGGCGGTGGGGCGATTGATCGACACGGTGCTCGCCCTGCCGTCGTTCCTGATCACGTTGGCGTTCACGTTCCTGTACGGCACGGCCGGCGCCGTCAACGCCTTGATCGTCCGCATCACCGGCGACGCGAGCGGCCCGCTGAATTTCCTCAACACACCGTTCGGTGTCATCGCGGCCGAAATCACCTTCTTCACACCTTTTGTCGTACGTCCGCTATTGGCCGCGTTCACCCAGATTCCCCGTGAACAACTCGACGTCGCGGCCAGCCTCGGAGCGTCACCCGTCCGCGTTCTGCGACAGGTGGTGATGCCGGAAGCGTGGCCAGCGCTCCTGGCCGGTGGATCGCTCGTCCTTCTGATGACGCTGAACGAATTCGGCATCGTGCTCTTCACCGGGGCAAAAGATGTCGTAACTCTGCCGGTCCTCATCTACACCCGCGGCATCGTCACCTTCGACTTGCCGGGCGCGGCAGTGATCGCGACCGTCCAGGTCGCACTCTCACTCGGCTTGTACTGCCTCTACCGATTCACCTTCAACAGATTGATGGGAGGCAGCCGTGCTGCTGTGGACACGAAGCTCTAGGGCTCTCGTACTCGGATTCTTCGCCCTCGTCGTCGCGGTCGTTTTTGTCGCACCCATCGCCACCGTCGTCGCAGCTGCGCTGGCCGGATCGTGGACGGGGCCACTTCCCGCGAATCTCGGCGGAAAGAACTTCTCGACTGCCCTGTCCGACGAGAACTTCGCCGGTCTGACCGTCAGCTTACAGACTGCGTTCATCTCAGGAGTACTGGCACTGATCGTCGGAACGTGGGCCGCACTGGCCTCTCGTGAGGCACCGATGTGGCTGCGGCGCATCACCGACGCCCTGTTCCACCTGCCGATTACAGTTCCCTCAGTTGCCATCGGCTTGGGTCTGCTGATCACCTTCAACGAGCGTCCACTGCTGCTCGGCGGTACCAAGTGGATCGTGATTCTCGCTCACACCGTTCTGGTGCTCGCCTTTGCATTCAGCGCGGTATCTGCGGCACTGGAACGGCTCGATCCCGCGTACCGCCAGGCTGCGGAATCGCTCGGGGCAGGCCCCGTACGGGTACTGACGCGAGTGACGCTTCCGCTGCTACTCCCAGCATTGGGTGCGGCCGCCGGACTTTCCGTCGCGCTCTCGATGGGTGAACTGGGCGCGACCGTCATGGTCTATCCGGCGACATGGAAGACCCTGCCGGTCAGCATCTTCGGACTCACCGACCGCGGCCAGGTATTTCTTGCCGCAGCAAATACGACGCTGCTGCTTGCAGTCACCCTGGTCGCCCTCATGGTGGTCGGCAGAATCCGTCGGCGCTGACCTTTATCCCTTCCGCAAGATGTACCGCTGAACCTTGCCACTCGGGGTCTTGGGCAGGTTCGGAACAAAATGCACCGTGCGCGGGTATGCATGCGCTGCAAACTTCTTCTTCACCAACGTCTGCAGTTCCTTCTCGAGTTCGCCGTCGCCGTCGACGCCTTCGCGTAGAACGACAAACGCCTCGAGGACCTCACCGCGCAACTCGTCGGGCATGCCCACAACTGCGGCCTCGATGACGTGCTCGTGCATGACCAGCACACTCTCGACGTCGAAGGGTCCGATGCGGTAGCCCGCCATGATGATGACGTCGTCATCACGCGAAGAGAAGAAGAAGAATCCGTCCTCGTCCGTCATTCCGGCATCACCGGTGATGTACCAGCGGCCGTCTTCGCTGAATCGCTGCTTCGTCTTCTCCGGGGCATCAACGTATCCGGTGAACCACATCAACGGGCTGTTGTGGGTATCGATCGCCACGCGGCCCTGAGTGCGAGCCGGTGCGATGTCATCCGAATTGTCTTCCAACACAGCAGCAGACCAACCCGGCAACGGACGACCCATAGATCCGGGGCGCACGTCCTCGCGGAGTCCGTCCGCCCACGCGTTGACGATGAACATGCCGTGCTCGGTCTGGCCGTAGTGATCACGGACCTCGACGCCCAACGAGTTCTTCGACCACGCAACCACATCCGGGGTCAAGGGCTCACCGGCCGACGACGCGCGACGCAGCGAAATGCCTTCCGGAACCGGCGCCTTGTCGGCACGCAGACTGCGGTACACGGTCGGAGCGGCCGCAAAATTGGTGACACCGAACTTCTCGATGATCTGCCACGTCAGCGGCGCGGAGAATCCGGCGTGCAGCAGAACGCTTCGCGTTCCCGCGGCAAGGGGACCGAGCAACGCGTAGTACAACCCGTACGCCCAGCCCGGGTCCGCGGCGTTCCAGAACACGTCGTCCTCACGGACGTCGAGGCCGAACTCCTGGTAGGCGTGGAACGACGCGAGCGCCCGCACCGGTACCGGCACGCCCTTGGGAGTTCCCGTGGTGCCGCTGGTGAACAACTGCACCATCGGTGCGTTGCCGCCGACGGCCTGAGCAGCGCCCTTCGGGTCTTCTGCATCCTGAGCTGCGAGGAGGGCGTCGAAGTCCAGCTCGTCACCAGCCGCGCCGCCGGCGACGATGACCTGCCATGCCGCGTCGGCGGGGATATCCTCACCCGGCGCGAGCTTGTCGAGCTGATTGGCGTCGGAAATAACGACCTTCGCACCGCTGGCTGTCAGGCGGAAGGCGATAGCGGGCGAAGCGAATGCCGTGAACAACGGCACGTGGACCGCGCCGCGGCGCCAAATTCCGAGGAGAGCGACCACGAGATCCGCAGATTTGCCCATGAGAGTCGCTACGTTGTCTCCCGGCTCGACTCCGAGGTCCGCGAGAGCTGCCGCGAAACGCGTTGACTGCTCACGTAGATGACCGTAAGTGAGGTCCACCGAGCTAAGGTCTGCCTCGACGACGGTGAATGCAACGCCATCCGCGGGATGCCGATCGCAGAGCAATTCTGCGGCGCTGGCATGCGGGGTGTCGTACTGGTCCAGCAGCTCGCGCACCCGTGCGGTGGGATCGGTGCTCATCAACTTGCTCCTTATCGATCGTCGTATGGTTGGCCCGACCGGTTACGTTGGCGGCTCGTCATACATACTGTTCACCCCCTATGATCTAGCTCACAAGAGAACTTCACTACCCCCAGAAAGGGGTACCTGCGTGAATCGACATGCTTCGTCACTTTTGCGTCCCCGCGACGGGGACGCAATGCGAGGTGAACTCCGAACGATCGCAGCTCAGGGCGTTGTTCCTGTGCTGTTCGGAGGCGAGGTCCAGGACGGAACCCTGCACCTGAGCGAATTCGTCGGCACCCGCACCAACAACCTCAAAGGTCTGGCAATCCCGCCGCGATCCGGCATGGGCGGGCGCGCCGTTGCGCAAGGTTCACCGATCACCGTCAACGACTACGGCAATTCGCAGTCCATCACTCATCACTTCGACCGACCTGTTCTCAGCGAGGGCCTGCATTCGATCATCGCCGTTCCGGTCATGGTTTCCGGCAAATCGCGCGCCGTTTTGTACGCCGCTATCCGTGATTCCGCTCCGTTGGGCGACCGCACGGCAGACGTCATGGTCAGCGCATCCCGACGCCTCGGGATGGAGTTCGCCATCCGCGACGAGGTCGACCGTCGCCTGCAACTACTTCAGGCCGCCGCAGCAACAACCGCCGACGGTATGTCTTCGGAAGAAATCCGCGGAGTTCACGCCGAACTACGCAGTGTCGCCCAGACTGTCACCGATACCGACTTACAGACGAAACTCCGCGGACTCTCCCAGCGTCTGGCCAACCTGCTGCGGCCTACTGCCGACACCGAAACCGACGTCATGCTCACCCCACGCGAAGTGGACGTCCTCTCTCAAGTCGCACTCGGCTGCACCAACATCGAAGCCGGCCAACGACTTTCCCTTCGCCCGGAAACGGTGAAAAGCTACCTGCGGAGCGCGATGGGAAAGCTCGACGCGAGCTCACGCCACGAAGCTGTGGTCACCGCCCGCAGGTTGGGACTGCTCCCCTGACGGGTCAGTAACCTTCCGGCAGCGCGGTGAGCATGTCACGCGTCACCGCTACGGCGTTATCCGAACTTCCGCCCCGCACAACCAGAGTGGCGAAGGCCAGGTTTCCGCGGTAGCCGACGAACCACGCGTGCGATCCCCCGTCGACCTCGGCTTCACCGGTCTTGCCGTACACCTCACCCTGATCCTCGACGCGTTCGGCGGTACCACTGGTGACGACGAGTCGCATCATTCCGCGCAGACCGTCGACCATGGCCGGCGTGATTGCCGGACGCTCACCGTCGATGGTGGTCTCACGTCCCGAAATCAGTTGCGGCACCGGTGTCGAACCGTTCGCGACCGTCGCCGCCGCCATCGCCATTCCGAACGGACTGACCACGACCTTGCCCTGACCGAATCCGTCCTCGGTGCGCTGCACCAGATCCGACGCCGGCGGCACCGAACCCGAATCGATCGGCAATCCGACCACGTTGTAGTCCTGGCCGATGCCGAACTGCGCTGCCGCAGTGGTCAACGTGTCGGCTTGCATCTCGCTGGCCAGCTTCGCGAAGGACGTGTTGCACGAACGGGCGAAGGCCGTTGCCATCGGCACCGTGCCGAGTGAGAACTCGTTGTAGTTGGGCACGCTGCGCTCGCCGATCTCGATTCGACCCGGGCATGGCACCATCGTGTCGGGGGTCGCCTGACCCGTCGAAATCGCCGCACCTGCCGTGATGATCTTGAACGTCGAGCCCGGCGGGTACTGACCCATCGTCGCAACCGGTCCGTCACGGTCTGCTGCCTTGTTCTGCGCAACAGCCAGAATGGCCCCGCTCGATGGTTCGATGACCACCATCATCGCCTGATCCTTGTTCACGTTCACCGCGCGCTGCGCAGAAATCTGGATGTTGCGGTCCAGACTGATACTGAACGACGGAACCGGTTGCGGCGCAGTCTCGGTCAACACGTCGGTATCGACGCCGTTCTGGTTGACCGTGACGACACTCCAGCCGGCCTTGCCATCGACCTCGTCGATGATCGTCTTCTTGATCTGCCCGAGCAGGTCAGGTGCGAACTCCGGGTCGGTCGAGACGAGATCCGATTCGTCCGAGACCGATACTCCCGAGATCGCTCCGAGTTGCGCCGAAACCTGGTCGTAATCGTCGCTGCGCAACCGGGTCACCAAGTAGTCGCCCTTGACGGCCGTCGACGATTCCGCGATCGACTGACCCGTCAGCGAAGAATCGAACCGCCCGAGAACGCTTGCGAGACTGTTCGCGGAGCCGATGATGTCGTTGCTCTTCGAGCGATCGAACTTCACGCGGTAGACGATTCCCGGCACGAGGACGTCCGTGCCCGAATGCTCGTTGACCCTCGCCCTCGGCGCAGCGGTTGCCCGCAACGACATCGTCTGCTTGTCACCGAGACGAGGATGAACGTCCGTCGAACTCCAACGGACGGACCAGTCGCCGTCCTTGCGCCCCATCTGCAGCTCGCCATCGTAGGTCCAGACGCGGTCTTTCGGCAGATGCCACTCGTAGGTGTAGCCGACCGTCGCGGTGTCACCGTTCATCTTCACCGACGTGGTCTCAGCAGTCATCGACTCGGCCTGAAGCGCATCCCAGGTATCGCTCAACACGGGCCCTGCGGAATCAGGTCGGTCCGTCAGTTTTGCTGCCTCGTCGATGTCCCTGTCGCCGAACGCACTCAGGAACTGCTGCGCGACGGGCTCGGGGCCGGCGGGTTTCGGAGTACATGAACTGATCCCCACCGCCAAAAAAATGACGGTGCAGGAGGCCAACAGTTGGGCCGAGCGACTACGAGAGAAATGCCGAGTGTTCATCGAGCCCCATACTAGGGCGGCAACCGACGCGGTCAGGGTAGGCGCGACCATTGCACCCAGCGTATGCGGTCAGTCGAGCAGTACCGTCGAGAAAGTTGCGACCTGCCGGAACCCCACCCGCGAATAGGTCGACCGCGCAATCGTATTGAAGCTGTTGACGTACAGGCTGGCAATACGACCGGTCGCCATGATCGACTCCGCCACAGCCGCCGTACCGGTCACCCCGAAGCCCTGTCCGCGAAACTCGGGATTGACCCACACTCCCTGAATCTGGCCACAGCGCGCGGAAATCGAACCGACCTCCGCCTTGAAAACGACCTGGCCGTCCTCGATGTGCGCCCACGCTCGCCCGGCGGCGATCAGGCTTGCGACACGATGCCGGTAGCCGCGCCCACCGTCGTTGGCACGTGGATCGACGCCCACCTCTTCGATGAACATCGCGATCGCGGCAGGCAGATAGATGTCGAGTTCGTCTGAGCGGACCTGCCGGACCAGAGGATCCGACGGGCACGCCAGCGGCTCGGATACCGCGAGCAACGGTTGTTCGGGGCGAACCTCCCGCGCAGTTCCCCAATCCAGTTCGAGCATTTCCCAGAGCGGCAACGCCAACTCGGCGCGACCGACCACTGACGAGCACATGCGTGGAATCCGACAGGCACGGTCAGCGAATGCTCGAATGTCATCCGGATCGCCTCGAAGCGGAACCAGATTTGCCCCGGCAAAGCACAGGGAGGACAACGGCCCGCCTCGACTCCACAGCTCGCCGTGAATCATTCGTGGGTCGACGCCGCATTCTTCGACGCGCGCGGCAATCATGCAGGCCGCCACCGGATCGGCGTCGAGTACCGCTCGGACGTCATCGAGATCTCGACTTCCGACCTGCTTGGCTCCGAGGAGTTTGAGCATCCGTCAACCCCCTCGACTCGACTGCGCGTCCACGAATATCACTACCCGATCATGATGCACTCAGATTGCCACGAACCTGACACCGACGGGGAAGTTTCATCCGGCAATCACTCAACTCACAGTGACGACCGGCGCACCCTCCGAAGCGTCACCCTCCATGCTTTCGGCAATTTTCATCGCCTCTTCGATCAACGTCTCGACGATCTGCGCCTCGGGCACCGTCTTGATGACCTTGCCCTTCACGAAGATCTGGCCCTTGCCGTTGCCGGACGCCACACCGAGGTCAGCTTCACGCGCTTCACCCGGTCCGTTCACGACGCAGCCCATGACTGCCACGCGAAGCGGAATCTCCATGCCTTCGAGACCCGCGGAGACCTCGTCGGCAAGTGTGTATACGTCAACCTGTGCACGGCCACACGAGGGGCATGAGACGATCTCGAGCTTGCGCGGACGCAGGTTCAGCGACTGCAGAATCTGGTTACCGACCTTGATTTCCTCGGCCGGCGGGGCCGAGAGCGACACACGGATGGTGTCGCCGATACCCTCCGCGAGCAGCGCACCGAACGCGACCGCGGACTTGATCGTGCCCTGAAACGCCGGACCTGCCTCGGTGACACCGAGGTGCAATGGGTAATCGCACTTGGCGGCGAGTTGGCGGTAGGCCTCGACCATGATCACCGGATCGTTGTGCTTGACGGAGATCTTGATGTCGCCGAAGCCGTGCTCTTCGAACAACCCGGCTTCCCACAGCGCAGACTCGACCAACGCTTCGGGCGTCGCCTTACCGTACTTCTCCATCAAACGAGGATCGAGCGATCCTGCATTGACGCCGATACGGATCGGAATGCCTGCATCACCGGCAGCCTTGGCTACCTCTTTGACACGGCCGTCGAATTCCTTGATGTTGCCCGGATTGACGCGCACCGCAGCGCATCCCGCGTCGATTGCCGCGAAGATGTAGCGCGGCTGGAAGTGGATGTCGGCGATAACCGGGATCTGGCTCTTCTTCGCAATGATCGACAACGCGTCCGCATCTTCTTGACGCGGGCAGGCGACACGGACGATGTCACATCCGGAAGCGGTCAGTTCCGCGATCTGCTGGAGCGTTGCGTTGACGTCGTGCGTCTTCGTGGTGCACATGGACTGCACCGAGATGGGGAAATCGCTGCCCACACCTACCGTGCCGACCTGCAGCTGCCGAGTCTTGCGTCGAGGAGCAAGAATCGCTGCGGGTGCCGAGGGCATTCCCAGTCCGATAGGGATGGTCACGTCTGTGCCTTCTTTCATAGCTTCACTGCAAGTTTAGCCGGGCGATCACCGCACTACCGCGCGGCAACCGTCGCCCTGCTCACACGGTCAGAAGATCTTGATCGGATTGACGATGTCAGCCGTGAGTGTCAGCAACATGAACGCGCCACCGATCACGATGAATACGTAAGTAATCGGAAGGAGTCTCGTGTAGTCGACGGGACCGCCCGGGATCAAGCCGCGGCGGGCGCGGAACCAATCGCGGATCTTCTCGTAGAAGACCACCGCGATGTGACCGCCGTCGAGCGGCAACAGCGGCAGGATGTTGAAAACACCGAGGAAGAAGTTGATCGACGCGAGCAATCCGACGAACATCGGCCACTCCGCCCTATCAGCAGCCTCGCCGCCGATCACGCTCGCGCCGACCACGCTGATCGGTGTGTCCTGCGCCCGCTCGCCGCCCGTGACCGACTCCCACAGAGCCCCCACCTTCGACGGAATGTCAGCCAACGCCTTCACCGAGTCGACCATGATCTGGCCGGTGTAGTCGAAGGCTGCCGGAACAGCCGTGAGCGCGTTGTACTCGATGAGATTGCTGACACCCTCGATGCCGACGGCGCCTACCTTTGCCAGTTCCGGCGTTGTGCTGTCCTCTTTGGCTACGTAGCGCTCAACCGGCGATACGTCGACCGGAATTTGAACAGTCTCGTCGCCGCGCTCGACTGTGAGCGTGACTGTCCCGGACTTGTCGCGGATCGCCGCGGAAACCTTTGCGAAAGTGTCCGTTGGTTGACCGTCCACCGCGACGATCCGATCGCCGGCAGCTATTCCAGCTGCCTCCGCCGGACCGGTACCGGTGCAGTCCGCAAGTTTCCACCCCTGATCCTGACCGAGCTGCGTCGGAGCCACACAAGTCACGCCCTTGACAACAGGCGGTGCGGGCTCCGAACTCGTTCGGCCCCAGCCGAGGAGCAATGCGTAGATCAGGAGGAACCCGAGAATGAAGTTCATCGCGATACCGCCGGACATGACGACGACGCGCTTCCACGCCGCCTTCTTGTACATCGCGTGCGGCTCTTCTTCAGGCGTCATCTCGTCGAGGGCCGTCATGCCTGCGATGTCGCAGAATCCGCCCAGTGGGAGCGCCTTGAGTCCGTACTCGGTCTCACCTCGACGGAACGAGAAGATCTTCGGTCCGAAGCCGATGTAGTAGCGGCGAACCTTCATTCCCAAAGCCTTGGCCGTCCACATGTGGCCGGCTTCGTGCAGGGCGATGGACACGCCGATGCCGAGGGCAAACAGCACTACGCCCAGTGCAAAAACCATGAAAGTTCTAGCCCTCCTGCTTCACGAGCTGACGCGCTCGTGTGCGTGCCCAGCCGTCTGCGGCCAGAACGTCGTCCACGGTAACCGGTTCCGCGGACCATTGACCTGCATCGTCGAGAACAGCAGCCACCGTGCGGACAATCGCCGGGAAGGAAATGACGCCGTCGAGGAATGCCTGAGCCGCCACTTCGTTGGCCGCGTTGTAGATCGCAGTGAAACAGCCGCCGGATTTGCCCGCACTTCGCGCCAGATCGACGGCGGGGAACACCGACGAATCGAGCGGCTCGAATTCCCAGGTGGAGGCTGCGGTGAAGTCGCATGCCGAAGCAGCGCCTTCGATACGATCCGGCCAGCCGAGAGCGAGAGCGATCGGGAGCTTCATATCCGGCGGGCTTGCCTGTGCGAGCGTCGACCCGTCGAAGAAGGTCACCATGGAATGCACGATCGACTGCGGATGCACGGTGACGTCGATGCGGTCGTAGTCGATCCCGAACAGCAGATTCGTCTCGATCAGCTCGAGCCCCTTGTTGACCAGAGTTGCCGAGTTGAGGGTGTTCATGGGCCCCATCGACCAGGTGGGGTGCGCTTTTGCCTGAGCCGGATTCACACTTTCGAGATCCACGGCGCTCCAGCCACGGAACGGCCCACCCGAAGCGGTGAGAACCAACCGAGCCACCTCGTCGCCCGTTCCACCACGTAGACATTGGGCCAACGCCGAATGCTCGGAGTCGACCGGCACGATCTGACCGGGTGCGGCGGCTTTGGTCACCAGCGCTCCGCCTGCGACAAGGGATTCCTTGTTCGCCAGTGCCAGACGCGCTCCCGAGTTCAAAGCCGCCAGTGTCGGCTCGAGTCCCAACGAACCGACGAGCGCATTGAGGACAACATCGGCGCCGCTGTCGCGAACCAGTTCCGTCACTGCGCTCGGTCCCGAACGAGCCGTCACCGATTCCAGAGCAGCGGCGGCGACAGGATCGGCGACCGCGACGTCGGTGACGCCGGTTGCGCGAATCTGCTCGGCCAACAACTCGACGTTGTTGCCGCCCGCTGCCAGTCCGACTACTTCGAAACGATCGGGGTTAGCAGCGATGACCTCCAGCGCTTGGGTACCGATCGAACCGGTACTGCCGAGAAGGAGGACGCGGGTACGTGTGGTTTCCTGCACTCGCCCATTGTTCCTGATAACACCTGAGAACAACCTTATCGACGCCCAACTACGTACGACAGGCAGTCGTATGTCACCATATTGGGCAGTAGTGCAACCGAATGAGCAGGAGGATCGACCGTGGCCGATACCCAGTTGGACGTCAAGTCCAGCGCCCCCGTCGTGGTCTCGCACGTCGATGAGGCCGAGGTTCCCTCTGCCGCATGGGGGTGGAGTGGTGAAGGACTCAAGTTTTTCCGTTTCCTCGGATGGTTCTTCGCAATATTCCTGCTTCTGATGATGATCGGTAACCATCACGGCAAGGTCGAGGATCTGTGGCTCATCGGCACCGCCGGATTGATGATCTTCGTTCTGGTCCGCGACATCGTCATCCGTCGCCGCCCGCGCTAGAGACGTAGCACAGCGAAGGCCTCCACGAACAAAAGTTCGTGGAGGCCTTCGCTTTACGCGTTTCAGACCTAGAGCGTTTCAGTTCTCGGCTGCCAGCTGGCCACAGGCTGCGGCGATTTCCTGACCGCGTGTATCGCGCACGGTGCACGAGACGCCCTGGGCGATGACGCGGCGTACGAACTCACGCTCGACGTCCTTCGGGCTCGCGTCCCATTCACTGCCGGGAGTCGGGTTGAGCGGAATCAGGTTCACGTGCACCAACCCGCCGAGTGCTTTCTTCAGCTTCTTGCCCAGCATGTCCGCGCGCCACGGCTGATCGTTGACGTTCTTGATCATCGCGTACTCGATGGACACACGGCGGCCGGTCTTGTCTGCGTAGTACCGGGCGGCTTGGAGCACCTCCGACACTGACCAGCGATTGTTGACCGGAACTAGGGTGTCGCGCAGTTCGTCGTCCGGCGTGTGCAGCGATACCGCCAGCGTGACGCTCAGTCCTTCGTCGGCGAGCTTGCGGATAGCGGGAGCGAGGCCGACGGTCGAGACCGTGACCGATCTCTGAGACAGGCCGAGTCCGTCCGGTGCGGGCGAGGTGATCCGTCGAACCGCCGCCACCACGCGCTTGTAGTTCGCCAACGGCTCGCCCATGCCCATGAACACGACATTCGACAAGCGGCCGGGGCCGCCGGCTATTTCACCGTCGCGCATGGCTGCTGCTGCCTCGCGAACCTGATCCACGATCTCGGCAGTCGAGAGGTTGCGGTCGAGGCCGCCCTGACCCGTCGCGCAGAACGGGCAGGCCATTCCGCAGCCTGCCTGACTCGAGATGCAGAGTGTCGCCCGATCGGGATAGCGCATCAGGACGCTCTCGAGCAGCGTTCCGTCATGTGCCTTCCACAGGGTTTTGCGTGTGTCGCCCGAATCGCACGCGAGATGCTTGATCGGCGTCAACAAAGTCGGGAAGAGCGACTCCCCCACCTTTTCGCGCACCGATGCGGGGAGGTCGGTCATCTTTTCCGGATCGGCTTCGAGCCGCGCGTAGTACTGACGCGCCAGCTGATCGGCCCGGAAAGCCGGAAGGCCGAGCTCTTTCACCGCTTCTTTGCGCTCGGCGGAATCGAGATCGGCGAGGTGCCGTGGAGGCATTCCGCGCTTGGGTGCAGTGAAAACGAGGGGAAGAGAGGCAGCCATAGTTACACCATTGTCCCATTGTTTTGGGGCGCTACCCCACTGCCACCCGATTGTGGCCGGATTACCCGTGCAACTTCGAGCAGGTTGCGTGATGATCATGTCATGTCAACCACACCAGAGGATCCGTCGAACTCCCCCGTGTACGGCCCTGCCGACGGTTTCGGTCCCGACCCGGAACTTCCGAAGGTGGGCGAGGACAAGGCAGTCGAAAAACACGATCCCGAACCGAACCCGACGCCTGAACCGACGCCGACCGGGACCTCGGTCACCGACCGAACCAGGGCTGCGACGACGTGGGTCGGCCTGGTCATCGGCGCAATCGTGCTGGTCTTGCTGCTGGTGTTCATCTTGCAGAACCTCGAGAGCGTCTCCGTCGAGATCCTGGCCTGGCAAATCGACTTTCCGCTCGGAATCACGATCCTGCTTTCCGCGATCGCGGGCGCATTGATCATGGCGTTGGCAGGCGGGGTTCGCATCATTCAGATCCGGCGCGCAGCGAAGCGGCAGATGTGACTGAAATCTAGTTACGCAATTGGGTCGATCGATGGGCCAGCAGGCATCATTGATGTCGTGGAAATCACCGGAAAGGCCCTGATGTGACTACTCACATGGAGAGACCTGTGACCTCGCGAATTGCCCCGCAGCAGGCAAGATCCTGGCTCCTCGTCCCCGCGTCCAAACCGGACACCTTCGACACCGCCCTCGCGAGTGCGGCCGACGCCGTCATTCTCGACCTCGAGGATGCCGTCACCGCACCCAACAAACCGGCCGCCCGCCGCGATGTCGCCGCATTCCTGAGCGAACACAATCACGCCTGGGTTCGGATCAACGACGCCACGACACCGTTCTGGGAAGAGGATCTGGCCGCACTCGCGGGCCTCCCCGGACTCGAGGGTGTCATGCTCGCGAAGACCGAGAGCGGCCAGCAGGCCGACGCCACTGCCGAGCGACTCCCCGAGGGCACCAAGATTCTTGCCCTCGTCGAATCCGCGGTGGGGCTCGAAGCTGCGCCCGAGATCGCACGCACCGACGGAATCTTCCGTCTTGCATTCGGCAGCGGAGACTTTCGTCGCGATACCGGGATGGACGACTCGCCCACCTCGATGTCGTACCCGCGTTCGCGGCTCACCATCGCCAGCCGCGCGGCTCGTATCGCTCCGCCGATCGACGGTCCAACGCTCGGCCCCGATCTGGATCTGCTCGCCCGAGACTGTGCGATCACGTTGTCACTCGGCATGGCGGGCAAGCTCTGCATGACCACCGCGCAGACTGCCCCCGTCAACGCGGGCCTGAGTCCGTCCGTGGCCGACGCGATTTGGGCTCAGAACGTCATCGACGATCTCGGTGAAGACGGCTCACGCGTACGCGACGGCAGTGACCTGCCCAAACTCGCCAAGGCAAAGAAGATTCACAAGCTCGCTACCCTGTTCCACATCCCCACCGATCACTAATTTTTTGCTACTGAATCGGTGCAGAAAACGTCAGGCGCTCAAGTCGGAGCGCCTGACGTTCGTCTTTTGAACCGGCCTTCACGCCAGTTCGAGTGATCGTGGTTTGAATCGAACATGGATCCGGTATCGCACCGCAAAGGCCAGTCCCGTCACTTGCGAGAACGCACGCTCGGCGGTCTTCTCGGTGAACTCGATCCCCAGTACTCGCCGCAAGTCGTCTCGATTCTCGAACTCCCACCGGGCGTCGACACGGGTGAGCGAGAATCCTTGAGCCTCGAAGAACGCTTCGACTGCCGCTGGATCGTATTTGGGCAGATCCGCCCTCATCCACTCTCCGTACGGGCCGGCGCTCACGTCGAGGTCCACGATCAGCAGGGCTCCCCCGGGCCTCAGGATGCGCATGGCCTCACGAATTCCCGGGCCGCAGCCTTTCCCGAAGAAGTACGCCGTTCGGGCATGAACGAGATCGACGGAAGCCTCAACCAGACCCGTGGATTCTGCCGAACCCTGGACTACGTCGATCGACGCCGAATCGCGGGTTCGTTCTCGCGCGGCCTTCACCAGCGGCGCGTGCGGCTCCACCCCGACAACACGGCGCGCGGTACGAGCGAACTCCGGTAAGTGAAACCCCGCGCCGCAGCCGACGTCGACGACGTCGAGTCCAGACCAGTCGACCTGGGCTCGCATCGCGGCCCAGATGGAACCGTCGACGTCCTGTGCGCGGTTCTCGACCTCGTAGACGTCCGGCCAGTGCCAGATGTTCGGACTGGGGATGGGCTTGGAACGGCCCGAGAAGAAATCACGCACGAGAAATCAGACGAGTGCGTACAGAATCAGCCAGGTGACAAACGCCGACGGCAGGAGCGAATCCAGGCGATCCATGATTCCGCCGTGGCCGGGAAGCAGGGTTCCCATGTCTTTGATGCCGAGTTCACGCTTGATCTGCGATTCGATCAGGTCACCGACCGTCGCGACGACCACGAGCACGACACCGAGCAGGACGCCGATCATCGAGTTCGCGTCGAGGATCAGGGTCACTGAAAGCAAACTGCCGATGACGCAGAAAATGAGGGAGCCGACGAAACCCTCCCAGGACTTCTTCGGGCTCACCGCCGGGACCATCGGGTGCTTTCCGAACAGGACTCCCGCGGCGTAACCGCCGACGTCGGAGCACACGACTCCGATCATCAGGACAAAAACACGACCCGGTCCGTCGTCTTCGAGCACCATCAAAGCGCCGAAGGACGCCAGCAGCGGGATCCACGCCAAAACGAACACCGTGATGGAGGTGTCACGCAAGAAATTCTTCGGTGTTGCCTTGAGCCCGTGGTCGAACAACCGCCATACCATGCACACCAGGACGGTCGCGGTGAACCCGCTGAGCACTCCGACCGGTCCCCACGGCCAGCCGAGCCAGATCGTGGCTTGCCCTCCGACGAGCAGCGGAATTCGCGGCACCTCGATGTCGGCTTCACGAAGCCGTGTGGTGACCTCCCACGTCGCGATGAACATCGCGATTGCGACTACGGCAATCCACCCCGGAGGCAGAAAGATCAAAGTGCCGATGACCAGGGCGCCGAGACCGGCTCCGACGCCGATGGCGGCAGGTAGGTTCCTGCCTGCCTTCGACTTCGGCGGTTGCGCGCCCTCAGCGCCGCCCGTAGGCCCGTCCGTGACGGGACCACCGGCGGTTCCCTCTTGTGCGTGCACCCAGACTCCCTGATCTACTCCCGACGACAAACACTGCAAACGAGGAGGCTATACCTCCATCAACTCTGCTTCTTTGTGCTTGACGAGCTCCTCGACCGTGTGCACGTACTTCGCCGTGGTCTTGTCGAGTTCTTTCTCTGCGCGACCGACCTCGTCCTCGCCGGCTTCGCCGTCCTTCTGGATCCGGCCGAGTTCGTCCATCGCCTTGCGGCGAATGTTGCGCAGCGTGACCTTCGAGTCCTCGCCCTTGGACTTGGCCTGCTTCACCAGTTCGCGACGACGCTCTTCCGTGAGCTGCGGAACCGAGATGCGGATGATGCTGCCGTCGTTGGACGGGTTAACACCGAGATCCGAGTTGCGGATCGCCGTCTCGATCGCGTTGAGCTGCGAAGCCTCGTACGGCTTGACAATGACCATGCGGGCCTCGGGGACGTTGATGCTCGCGAGCTGCGTGATCGGCGTGATCGAACCGTAGTAGTCGATCACGATGCGCGAGAACATACCGGGGTTAGCGCGTCCGGTACGAACCGAGCCGAGATCGTCCTTGGCTACCGTGACAGCCTTTTCCATCTTCTCTTCGGCCTCGAAGAGCGCTTCATCGATCACGGCTGTTCCTCCATGTTGTTCTGCATCATTTTTCGGGTGTCACTCACGACTTGATCAGGGTGCCGATCTTCTCACCGGACACCGCGCGAGCGATGTTTCCTTCGGTGAGGAGGTTGAACACCATCATCGGCATCGAGTTGTCCATGCACAGACTGAACGCCGTTGCGTCCGCGACCTTGAGTTCACGCTCGATGACCTCGCGGTGCGTGATCTGTTCGTACATCGTCGCGTCCGGGTCGATACGCGGGTCGGCCGAGTAGACGCCGTCGACAGCCTTGGCCATCAGCACTACCTCGGCACCGATCTCCAGCGCGCGCTGCGCAGCAGTGGTGTCGGTGGAGAAGTACGGCATACCCATCCCGGCACCGAAGATGACCACGCGCCCCTTCTCGAGGTGCCTACGTGCACGAAGGGGAAGGTACGGCTCGGCGACCTGTCCCATGGTGATGGCCGTCTGCACACGAGAATCGACGCCGGCCTTCTCCAGGAAATCCTGCAGAGCGAGGCAGTTCATGACGGTGCCGAGCATGCCCATGTAGTCGGAGCGCGCGCGATCGAGGCCACGCTGCTGCAGTTCCGCTCCGCGGAAGAAGTTTCCGCCGCCGATGACCACTGCAACCTGTACGCCTGATCGAACGACCTCTGCGATCTGCTCAGCCACCTTGGTGACCACATCGGGATCGAGACCGACTTTGCCGCCTCCGAACATTTCGCCGCCGAGTTTGAGCAGGACCCGCTTGAATCCTGGACGTTCGTTGGCAGGTTCGGACATTGTTCTCCTCAGTTCGATACAAGACCCTGTAGGTCCTTCGTTCTTCTTCTGTCACCGAATCGGAGACGGTGACACAGAAAGCCCTCGGGACTAGTCCCAAGGCACTCCCATCCTGCCTCATCGGAGGCCCCAGGTACACGTAGACCCCGCCGGTAGAGCAAATGCTCTTCTGGCGGGGTCCATGTGTACGGGCTCCGATTAAGCGGAGGCGCCGACCTCGAAACGCACGAAGCGCTTGATGGTCACGCCGGCCTCGTCGAGGATCGCCTTGACGGTCTTCTTGGAGTCCTGAACCGAAGACTGCTCGGTCAGCACGACGTCCTTGAAGTAGCCGTTGACGCGGCCTTCGATGATCTTCGGCAGAGCCTGCTCGGGCTTGCCCTCCGCGCGAGCGGTCTCTTCGGCGATGTGGCGCTCGGAAGCGACGATCTCCGCGGGGACCTCGTCACGCGTGACGTACTTGGCCTTGAGTGCAGCGACCTGCATTGCAGCTGCGCGAGCAGCCTCGGCTGCGCCATCGCCTTCACCGGTGTACTCGACGAGCACGCCAACGGCCGGCGGCAGGTCGGCACTGCGCTTGTGCAGGTATACGGCAACGGGGCCGTCGAAGGAAGCGACGCGGCTCAGCTCGAGCTTCTCGCCGATCTTCGCGGACTGCTCCTGGATGACGGTGTCGATGGTCTTGCCGTCGAGTTCGAGCGCCTTGAGAGCGTCGAGGTCGGCGGGCTTGCCAGCGGCAGCGACGGTCACGATGGAGTCGGCCAGCTTGATGAACTCGTCGTTCTTGGCGACGAAGTCGGTCTCGCAGTTGATCTCGATCATGACGCCGCCCTTGGCGACGACGAGACCCTCAGCGGTGGTGCGCTCTGCGCGCTTTCCGACATCCTTCGCGCCCTTGATGCGCAGCTGCTCGACGGCCTTGTCGAAATCGCCGTCTGCATCTGCGAGTGCGTTCTTACATGCCATCATTCCGGAGCCGGTGAGCTCACGGAGCCGCTTGACGTCAGCGGCGGTGTAGTTCGCCATGATTAGCGAGCCTCCTCATGTGTCTGTTTCGGACCTAGGACTAACGGTGAAGCACGGCCTGACGGTGGTGCTCGGGCCTAACGGTGAAACGGCCCTGACCAAAAGAACTCTTGGTCAGGGCCGGTTTCAACGAATCAGGCCTCGGTGGCCGGTGCCTCTGCGGCGGGGGCTGCCTCAGCCTCAGCGGCCGGAGCTGCCTCAGCCTCAGCGGCCGGAGCTGCCTGCGAGAGCAGTTCCTGCTCCCACTCGGCGAGGGGCTCGCCTGCGCCGGCTTCGGGCTTCGCGTCCTTGTCGGCGCTCAGTCCTGCACGTGCCTGCACACCCTCGGCAACCGCGGACGCGACAACCTTGGTCAGCAGTGCTGCGGAACGGATGGCGTCGTCGTTGCCCGGGATCGGGTAGTCGACGAGGTCGGGGTCGCAGTTGGTGTCCAGGATCGCGATGACCGGGATGTTCAGCTTGCGAGCCTCGGCAACTGCCAGGTGCTCCTTGTTGGTGTCGACGATCCACACCGCGGAAGGAACCTTGGCCATGTCGCGGATACCACCGAGGGTGCGATCCAGCTTGGTCATCTCACGCGTGAGCATGAGGATTTCCTTCTTGGTGCGACCTTCGAATCCACCGGTCTGCTCCATTGCCTCGAGCTCCTTGAGGCGAAGCAGACGCTTGTGAACGGTGGTGAAGTTGGTGAGCATGCCGCCGAGCCAACGCTGGTTGACGTAGGGCATTCCGACGCGAGTCGCTTCGGAAGCGATGGACTCCTGCGCCTGCTTCTTGGTGCCGACGAAGAGAACGGTGCCGCCGTGGGCAACGGTCTCCTTGACGAACTCGTACGCCTTGTCGATGTACGTCAGCGTCTGCTGGAGGTCGATGATGTAGATGCCGTTGCGGTCGGTCAAGATGAATCGCTTCATCTTCGGGTTCCAGCGACGGGTCTGATGTCCGAAGTGAGTTCCACTATCGAGCATCTGCTTCATGGTTACGACAGCCATGGCTGTGTACCTCAAACTTTCAATCCGGTTGATGCAGGCGATCGGGTGATCCCTGCCCTGGCACCCGCACGGCCGTCGGACCTGTTTCGTGAGAACCAGGACCAGCCGAGGCCGGAAAACGTGCGCGGGCGCGCGAAGTCGGACTGTGCGAGCACAGACCGCTCGACAAGTGTACGTCCTTGTCGCCCGATGCCATAACCACCCTGGAAGCAACAGACCGAACCGGCGGTTGTGGATCGGCGGCCATCCTGTGGATTACCCGTCTGATCTGCATTGAAGCGCGCGCGACTCCACGGAAGATCAAGCAATGACGATGTTGAGCGGAGCCCGACGAGGAGTGGTCGTCGCCGTGATCTTCTGCTGTGTCGCCGTAAGCACGGCGTCGGCAGAAGCGCGTTTCGACTGGCCGCTCACTCCCCGACCGCACGTGGAACGCGCTTTCGACAAACCGGCCCAGAATTGGCTGCCTGGTCATCGCCTCGTCGATCTGGGCGGCAGTGCCGGCCAATCCGTCCTCGCGGCCGGCGACGGCATCGTGGCGTTCGCGGGAGTCGTCGCGGGAAAGCCGACGGTGTCGATTGATCACGACGGCGGGCTACGGACGACCTACGAACCCGTCATGGCCGACGTTCGAGCAGGTGAACGCGTCGCAGCCGGGGCGGTGATCGGTACCCTCGAACCCGGGCACGACGGGTGCGTCGTCCCCGCATGTTTGCACTGGGGTCTGCGCAGAGGGCGCGAGTATCTCGATCCCCTCGGGCTTGTTCGGTCGCAACCGCTCAGGCTCAAGCCCCTGACAGGCGGTTGAGACTGACAGGGGGTTGAGACTGACAGGGGGTTGAGTCAGTGCCACTCGGAAACGGCGTGCCGACCCGCGGCGTCCGCGAAGTCGTCGGCAACCATCGCTGCCAATTCCATGAATGCTCGTCTGGTGGCCGGTCGCATCAACTCGAGATCCATCACCGATCCCTCCGCGAGATGCTCGTCGAAAGGAATGACCTCGACGGCGCGGCATCGACGCATGAAATAGTCCGTTAACGCGTCCATGTCGATCACGCTCGACCCTGGTCGGGCGGCGCTGATCACGACGACGGTCCGTTCGACCAGATGACCGTATCCATGCAACTGAAGCCAATCGAGTGTTGCCGCTGCGCTTCGCGCTCCGTCGATTGCCGGAGAACTGACGAGAACCAGCGAATTGGCAAGATCGAGAACGCCGTTCATCGCCGAGTGCATGATCCCGGTACCGCAATCGGTGAGGATGATGTTGTAGTAGACCTGCAAGATGTCGATGACCTGGCGATAGTCTTCCTCGCTGAACGCCTCCGAAATCGCCGGATCCTGCTCACTGGCCAGGACCTCGAGACGACTCGGCGACTGAGATGTGTGCACACGCACGTCCGAATAGCTTTTTATGTCCGGCCTCGCCGCGATCAGATCGCGCACTGTCGAATTTGTCTGCAATGGAACACGTTGCGCCAAGGTTCCGAAGTCGGGATTCGCGTCAACCGCCACGACGCAGTCGCCACGTAGCGAAGCAAACGTCGCACCGAGTCCGACCGTGACCGTCGTCTTGCCCACGCCACCTTTGAGCGAGAGCAAAGCGATTCGGTAGTCGTTGCGAATCGGCTGCTCGATTCGGGCGGCCAGTGCACGGTTGCGCTGTTCATTGGTCGAATCCCCCAGATTGACCACGCCTCCGGTCGCACGATGCAATCCTCTACGCCAGCCGCCACGCGGCGTCCGTTTAGGGCGTTTCAGTAAAGCTTCGGCAACCAGATCCTGGTTTGTCACCTCCTGCTGGCTCGACGGCGGCGGTGGCGCGGTCCAGACCTCTTGCGGTCGTGCCACAGGCTCCGGCGTCGGCATCGGCACGGGAGCCGGTTGCGGCGCTTCGGACAGCCAGGCTGGTTGACCACTGTGCGGCGGGTGCTTCACATCTTGGCGGTCCACGAATCCCCCGGATATCGCATGTAATCGAGTGTCTTGACACACGATCGAACTTTGCCGATTGTTCACTCTTATGACCTGCGACGCTACCAAACACCTGCCGAGAACTCGCGTCGCTTCACAATCTAGGCACGTGGATGGGCCTGATCGTGGACGGATCGAAGCCGTTCGACCGATACATGCGTGTACAGCTGAGTGGTCGCCAAACTCGCATGCCCGAGAAGTTCTTGGACCACACGAAGGTCTGCACCGCCTTCGAGCAAATGTGTCGCAGCCGAGTGCCGGAGCCCGTGTGGGCCCAGGTCGGGGGCCCCTGGAATTGCAGCCATCGTTTCGTGAACCACCGAACGCGCCTGACGCTGATCGAGCCGGCCGCCTCGAACTCCGAGGAGCAATGCTCGCCCAGACCGATCCGAAGTCAGTGCGGGTCGTCCGTGCTCCAGCCACCCGTTCAGTGCCGATTCTGCGGGCAGGCCGTAGGGCACCGATCGCTCCTTGTTCCCTTTGCCGAGCACACGCAGCAGGCGTCGATCGGCGTCGACCGACTCGACGTCCAGTCCACACAACTCGCCGACGCGAATTCCGGTGGAGTACAACAATTCCACGATGAGTCGGTCCCGCAGTGCGAGCGGCTCTTGTTGCTGCGCAGCGCTTTCCGCCGCATCCATTGCGTCTAGGGCATGACTCTGACGCAACACCGTCGGCAGCGTGCGGCGAGCAGGTGGTGCCGCCAGACGTGTACCGGGGTCGACGGGAATGCGTCCCGTCTGCGCGAGCCACGCCGTGAAACCGCGCGCCGACGACGCCCGTCGAGCTACCGTCGTACGGGCCGTTCCCACGGCATTCTGGGCAGCCAACCACGAGCGCATGACTCCTAGGCCGAGGCCATCGAGATCTGTAGTCTCCGAACCTGCAGCGAAATGGGTCAGCAATGCCCGCGCGTCACCGACATAGGCGCGGATCGTGTGTTCCGACCGCCCTCGGCTCAGTCGAAGGTGCTCGGCGTAGGCATCGAGGTGAACACTCAAGCTCGCCGGCAATGCGTCAGTCATGAACACACGCTCGCCCGCCGCGATTGAAACTGCAAGCTGCCTCGCCGATAGGGTTGATCGGTGAATCGAGCAATTCCTCTGAAGATGTTGTGTGTACTGGCACTGATTTCCGCAATCGCTCCACTGTCCATCGACATGTACCTGCCCGGCCTACCTTTGATGGCGGATGCACTCGACACTACTGCGGCCAGCGTTCAGCTGACACTGACTACCTTCATGGCCGGCCTCGGAATCGGCCAGCTGATCATCGGCCCGATCTCCGACGGACTGGGGAGGCGGCGAATACTGCTGACCGCGACGATCATCACGGCGCTGAGCGGCGCGGCATGCGCAGTGGCGCCGAACATCGAGTTTCTCATCGGCGCCCGGCTCGTCCAGGGATTGAGTGGAGGCGCTGCCATCGTCCTCGCCCGCGCCTGTATTGCCGACCGAGCGCGTGGCGACGACGCAGCCAAGCTCTTCAGCATCATGATGATCATCGGCGGTATCGCGCCCGTGGTCGCGCCACTGATCGGCGGCGCACTTCTCGGCCCCGTCGGATGGCGCGGAATCTTCTGGGTCCTGGCGGTCGCGGGCGCCGTGATGGTGGCTGGTGTCGTTTTGCTTGTTCCCGAGACACTCCCACCCGAGCGACGCCACGGCGGTGGATTGAAGTCACTGATCTCGAATCTGAGATACGTCGTCCGAAATCAGCATTACCTCGGGTATGCGCTCGCATTCGTCTTCGGATTCGGCGCCCTGTTCGCGTACATCTCCGCGTCGCCGTTCGTCGTTCAGAATGTCCTCGGGCTGAGTCCGTCGCAATTCTCGATCGTGTTCGCAGTGAACGCCACCGGAATGGTCACGGCAGCGATGATCACCACTCGCCTGCTCGGTCGCGTCGGAGCTCGCACCCTACTGCGTTTCGGGGTGTGCCTGCTCCTCGCTGGCGGCGCCGTATTGTTCTGCACCAGCGTCGTTTTCAGTTCCACGAATACCTGGTTGATCTTGGTTCCGCTGTTCGTGGCAGTTTCAAGCATCGGATTCATCATGGGTAATGCGACCGCTCTCGCCCAAGGAGAGGTCACCAACGCGGCCGGAACCGGTTCAGCACTGATGGGAGCGGGTCAATTCGGCTTGGCGGCGCTGGTTTCGCCGTTGGTGGGAATCGCGGGAGAAGACACGGCAGTTCCGATGGCAATCGCAATTCCCACCTTCGGAGTTCTCGCGGCCGTTGCGCTCGTGTTGCTGACTCGCGGCAAGGCAGCAGCGAGTTAGCTTTCGGCCGCGGCGAGTTCGGACTTCCAGACTCGGAAGCCTTCTTCGGTGCGACCGCGACGCCAGTATCCGGAAATAGAAGCGGCCGATGCCGGGACATTTCGCTCCTTGCGAATATACGACCGGAGGTTATGCATGACGGCTTGCGCTTCACCGTGAATGAAAACGTGAGGCTCGCCCGGTAGCCACTCGAGTGCCTTGACTGCGGCGACGACTGGCGCGTTGTCACCCGCCAACTCTTCACCCACCGCGTCGGATGACGCTCCGCGATGTAACCAGGTCACCGCGATACCTTCTGGGGCATCGAGTGCGATTTCGTCTTCTGGTCCACCGACTTCGACGACGGCGTAGCCGACCGCATCCAACGCCAATCTCGCTATCGACGCGGTAATAGCAGGTATTGCGGTCTCGTCGCCGACGAAGAGATACCAATCAGCGGATGGCGACGGCGAAAACGCGCCACCCGGTCCACGCAGTGTAATCTCAGCGCCCGGTTGAACTGACGCGGCCCACGGACCTGCAACTCCCATGTCACCGTGGACGACAAAATCGATTGCAATCTCTTCGGCATCAAGATCGTACGAACGAATCGTGTAGGTACGCAGTACCGGCTGATCAGGAGTGCCGAATCCGATCTTTACATAGGAATCGCTGTATTCGCTGGGAGTGAACGACTCGAAGCCCGGTCCCCCGAGAAACACTCGCACCATATGGGGAGTCAATTGTTCGGTCCGCAGAACCGTCAATGCAGTTGTCGGCTTGGCCACAGAAAGATCCTTCCGAAAGTTAGTGTTACCTAACTAAGGTACACGACAATTGCAGCGCATGGGCAAAATGGCTCCCTGGTGAATCCACCCAGCACGCGACAGATCAGAGTCACGCAACAAAATAAACCGACCAATCTGCCGGATAATGCGATGACAGCCAAATTATCGGATCATGATCCAGTGGATGATCAGGCAGGACATCACTATCGGAGAAATTAGCAAAGCAACAGTAAAATACGCCTCTGGCTCCTGGCGAGGTTCGCCAGGAGCCAGAGGAGGTATTTAGTTCAACCTAGTGCGCAGCATCGAAAGCGTCGATGATTTCCGCTTTGATACGCCCGCGCGGAGCAACTTCGTAACCGTTCTTACCCGCCCAGTCACGAATGGCCTGGAGCGTCTCCTTGGAGCGTCCGGAACCCGACGTGGCCTGCGGAGATGCAGCCTGAGCCTTCTTGCCGCGCTTTCCGCTCACCTTCGCAGCTGCCTCGACGAACGGCTTCACCGCAGCGTCGAACTTCTCCGCATTGG
Source organism: Rhodococcus sp. IEGM 1409 (assembly GCF_030056735.1). Lineage (GTDB taxonomy): Bacteria > Actinomycetota > Actinomycetes > Mycobacteriales > Mycobacteriaceae > Rhodococcus_F. The sequence continues at coordinate 587,432 of NZ_JASHKN010000002.1, read as the reverse complement.
TGGCGCGCAGATCGATCACGTAATCCGTTCCCTGGTAAGAGAACTCAATTCGATCACCGAATCCATCGTCAATCGGCTTACCGTCAAGGTCGTCGATGAGTTGCCGAATCAGCTTCTCAGCCATTGCACTCCTCTTTCAATGATCGATTCAATTCTCCTTCACAATACACAGATAGAGCGTTGATGAACAAAAGAAGTCCGAAAACCTGTGCCATTTCCGAACAGACTCAATGGTCCGAATTAGCAGCAGGTTAACGACATTGCATCGACCGATCTCGATCCCGAAGAAACTTGCCCATTCGCACTTGGGATGCCGGGTATCAATCAATACCCACTGTCACGGTGATCCAGACTAATCAGACTTCTAAGCACATTGACCTGAGGCTTTCCTGAGACCGTTGAAATTGACGGCCCGGTCTGCATATCGGGGTCGAGAGTAACGCTGCACACAGCCGAGCAAGTCCTCCAAAAAAACAGCCCTGACGTGCGATTACCAGCATCGCGAGGGTATTCAAGTTCCGCGGTCGCAGGAACGGTTAGCGAGCATCGCCACGCGCCACTGGACGAGGACAATGAGGTTCGCGCGCTACCGCGTCCGAAACCATCCACTCGAATCAGAACTTGCAAACCCCTCGAGTTCTAGCAGTGGAAGAGTTGCACGAACCTGAGCTATGAGCAATCCCGATTCCTCGGACAACTCACGGGTACTACGGGAACCTGATCCCGGCAATGCTTCGTATACCAATCGAGAATTGCCTCGCAATGCGTCGATGTCACGCGTCGCGGCGGCATCCTCCGCGGAATCACCCACGCCGAACGGACCCGACGCCTCGACTACGTCCACGGCGTTGGAAACGAGTTGCGCTTCACCTTCGCGAATCATTCGGTGACATCCGGTCGACGACGCCGAGGTCACCGGTCCGGGCACCGCCATGACGGGACGGCCCAGTTTTCGAGCCCAATTAGCGGTATTGCGTGCCCCACTGCGCCATCCGGCCTCGACCACCACAACTCCGTCCGACAGCGCAGCAACCAGTCGATTCCTCGCCAGGAACCGAAACTTTGCAGGTGTGGTGCCCGGCGGATACTCACTTATCACCGCACCCGAACTTGCTATCTGTTTGAGCAACCGCGCATGCCCGGAGGGATAGGCTCGATCCACCCCACAGGCCAAGACGGCCATTGTGGTTCCCCCTACGCCCAATGCAGCGCGGTGCGCCGCCCCGTCGATACCAAAGGCCGCTCCGGAGATCACGCTCCATCCGTCGACAGCCAGATCACCGGCAATCTCTGCCGTCACGTGTTCGCCGTACGCAGTCGATGCCCGCGTGCCGACAATTGCGACGGACCTCTCCGTAAGATCGACCAGATCCCCAGACCCCAACACCCACAACACAAATGGCGCAATCTCACCGCTGGAGGCATCGAGTCCGCCGAAGGGAAGCATCCGCCACGCCGGCCAATCGGCGCAGTTCGGTGTTACGAGCCTGCCACCCATCGCCTCCATCAGGTCGAGGTCACGCTCGGCTGTGTCGATGTGAGCGCGAGCTCGCGTCTTCTCCTCGATCGCGGGTGGCAGATCGCCGTTGCGGACCGCCCTCGCAGTTTCTTCGACCCCAAGCTCGTCGATCAACATGGACATATACGCGCTGGGCCCCTGCACGACGCGGGAAAGATATGCCCAGGCGAGTAGTCGTGAGTCGTGTGCAGTCATTGGAATCCCCTGTCTCGGAAGTCGAGTGCGGTGACAACTTGATCTGGTCCGGGCATCGCCTCGCCTGCCAGGTCGGCGACACTCCAGGCAACCCGCAACGCTCGGTCCGCCCCGCGAGCAGTGATTACCCCTTTGCGCAGCGCCCGTTCCACCGGCGCCAACGCCGCACGCGAGAGTCTGAACTTCTGCCTCAACGCCGGCCCTGGCACTTCCGCGTTGGTTCGCCACCCGTACTCGCTCCAACGCAGGGCCGCGGTGTCTCGAGCTGCCGCCACACGCGCACGAACATCACCGGTGCTTTCCCCCACTTCGTCGATCAGCGCTCCGGTTGCAACGGCCTGCATCCGGACCCTGATGTCGACTCGATCCAAAAGCGGGCCGGATAATTTACCCAGGTACCGGCGACGCGCCGCGGGTGCGCAGACGCAGTCCGCATCTCGGGGCGGCGCGCACGGGCACGGATTCGCGGCCAGGATCAGCTGGAATCGCGCCGGGTACCGCGCAACTCCGTCCCGCCTGGCGATTCTCACCTCCCCGTCTTCGAGTGGCGTACGCAGCGCTTCGAGCACTTTCACCCCGATCTCCGCACATTCGTCGAGAAACAGCACGCCGCGGTGAGCCCGGCTGACCGCACCCGGACGAGCCATCCCACTACCACCACCCACCAGCGAGCTGACCGACGAACTGTGATGCGGCGCAATGAAAGGCGGCATGTCGATCAACGGCCGATCCTCCGGCAACACCCCCGCCACCGAATGAATCGCTGTCACCTCCAACGACTCCCCCTCCGTCAGAGGCGGAAGAATCCCCGGAAGCCGCTGCGCCAGCATCGTTTTCCCGATCCCGGGCGGACCCGTCAACATCAAATGATGCGCACCCGCCGCAGCAACCTCGATCGCCCACCGAGCATCCGTCTGCCCGACAACCTCACTGAGATCCCCCACCGTCACCGCATCCGCACGCTCGAAAACATCAGGAACAGGCAGCGCCAACTCACCACGCAACCACCCGATCACCGCAGACAGATCATCGGCGCCCAGCACCTCGATCCCCTTCACCAGGCCCGCCTCGGACAACGCCCGAGCTGGAACCACCACAGTCCCCCACCCCGCCCGCTTCGCCGCAAGCACCGCGGGCAACACACCACGCACCGTCCGCAGACGACCGTCGAGCGCCAACTCCCCCAAAAAGACAGTCTCCCGCAACAACTTCCGCGGCAACTTCTTCGCCGCGTCGAGAACCGACAACGACAGAGCCAAATCGTAGACGCTGCCCACCTTCGGCAACGTCGCCGGCGACAACGCCAAAATCACCTTGCTGTCCGGCCACTCCTCACCGGAATTGGTCACCGCCGCCCGAATCCGATCACGCGACTCGTGCAACGCCGTATCCGGCAGCCCCACCAAATGCACCGCCGGCAACCCGCGCCCGATATCCGCCTCGATCTCCACGATCTGCCCGTCCACACCACTGACCGCAACAGAATGCGCCCGCCCCAACGCCATCAGAACGCGTCCACAAAATGCTCGACGGAAGGCTCGCCGTTGCGGCCGATCAACACCGCAACCACATCGAAACGCACCCTCGACCACGACCGCCCCGAATCCGTGAGCCACTGCATCGCCAACACCCGAATCCGACGCTGCTTCGCGAACGTCACCGACTCCGCCGGACTCCCGTACCCGACACCCGACCGAGTCTTCACCTCCACGAACACAATCCGATCACCAAACGTCGCAACAACATCCAACTCGCCATACCGACAACGCCAATTACGCTCCACAATCTCCAAACCCGCATCGATCAGGAACTCGACAGCCACATCCTCGCCCCGAGCACCCAACGCCATATTCCTCGACATCGCAGCCCCCACCACTCACACCCCGCGCGCCCGCCCATACGAAACGCGTCCCAACCACCACCCTCAACCCACCATCACCAAACCAAGCCAGCCAAAACCAACCTGTTGACAACTCAGAACCTGTGGAATTCGGCAGCGCGACCCACCAACGACGGCCCACACTCCGACAATTTTTTGAAATCCCCACAAATTGGACGAAGGTCCAGTAGAACTAGTTACAGTTTTGCTCAAACCGTCACGACCTTTCTGAATGGAGTTCTATATGGCCCGCCGCTCACTACGCCACGCAGTAGCCACCACCACTTCCCTCGTCCTCATTGCCGCCGGCGTCACCGTTGGACTTGGAGCCTCGGTGGCACAAGCAGCACCGGCATGCGCGCTCAACCAGTCGGTCACCGACAGGTGGGCAGGATCCCTCGGAACGCCCTACACCCTCAGCAAGGAAGTTGTCGGCGACGGCAAGGTCGCGGCAGGGCAGACGGTCACCTACATCACCAAGGTTTCCGGTTCAGGAGCCCTCGTCGATGAGATCCGCGATTTCCACCCGGCAGGATTCCAACTGGTGAAGGCTCGCCTGAACGTCAAATGGCTTATCGGCGACCAGAAGTGGGACGACGTCACCAAAACTGTCGTCGTCGGCAACGACTCCGTAGTCGCCAAGGGCGGCGGATGGACCACGATGGGCGGTGGCATCATCGCTTTGGAAACCACCTACAAAATTCCCGAGAATGCAGTTGTCGGCACTCAACTCGACAGCGGTGCCGGCACCAACATAGTGCTGGCGGCGGGCGACTGGAACATCAATCCGATGGGCGTGTGTGTCACCATCCGACAGCCGAACCCCGTCGAGGCGGGCGCCGGAAGCCTCGAAGACATGGGCTTCGGCTCACTCAACTCCGGATCGGGCCAGGTATTCGGCTCCCTCACCGACCCGCAGGGGTCGATGACCAATGTCATCAGCGGCGTCCTGGGCAATGTGCTCGGCAACATGAGCTGACTCAGTTCGGATGAGGAGATGGGCCGAGCCACCAGCGCATGCTGGAGGCTCGGCCCATTTCGACTTTCTTGAAGCAAGCTCGGCCTTCAACCAAATTTCGACAGGCCATCAGCGAAACACAAGTTCGGCGACTGGCTTCCGAACGAACGCTACGACATCCTCGAGCCTGTCGACCGCTTGATCGTGATGGCCGACCCGGAAGGCGAAAAGGCCCTCGCCGGCAACGCCCTCTACCAGCGGCTACCCGCTGTGAAGAACGGAAATGCGATAGTCGTGCGATACACCGCAGACCCACCCGTTGGCGCGGCAATGTCCGGCAACACCGTGCTGAGCATTCCGTATGCCATCGACCAACTGACCGCCACAATGTCGAAGTAACCAACGGATCCAGGTATCGAAAATATGTTCGAAGAGTGCTAGCCTCGAAATCAGGAAGCACTCACGGACATCGAGGATCACCATGGACGAGGTACCGGACAGCGCGTTAGATCTTGCACGACTGGATCTGGCTCGACTGGTCGACGAGTTGACGGTTCTCGACCAGCGACGCGTCGACATCGGCGAGAGCTTGGTTCATCTCGAGTACCTCTACTCCAGAATAGGCGCATGGCAACAAGCAGATGCTGCCCGAAAAGCCTTCCAGGAGAAGTACGTCGGACGAATCTACGAACTCGCAGACGGCCTGCGCACCTGAAAAGAGGTTGCACACAACCACGGGCGGAGCGCATGGTCATTCCTGCACGACACACCGGGCCGATCGGTTCGGCTGTGAACTATGTGGGAGAAGTCTGATGGAGAAGATCACCAAGAGGCTGTGGAACTGGGCATCGATACTCGACGAGAATACTCGCGAGCAAGCGCTGCGCACGTCCCAGATGCCTTTTGTCCGTCCACATCTGGCATTGATGCCGGATGCGCACCTCGGTGCGGGAGCGACGGTGGGTTCGGTCATTCCGACGGAAGGCGCAATCATGCCCGCCGCCGTCGGAGTCGATATCGGCTGCGGAATGATCGCAGTCAAAACCCAGTTCAGCGCGCGCGACCTTCAAGGCCGCGACCTGAGCACTCTTCGCCACAGCATCGAACGCTCCGTTCCACTCTCGGCAGGTGTCTACAACAAGACGCTGAGCGACACGGCGCAAATCCGCATCGCAGAACTCGAGGCAATGGCGGGCGATCGTCTGGCCTTCTACGACAAGTTCAAGAACGACTGGAGGTTTCAGCTCGGAACGCTGGGTTCTGGTAACCACTTCATCGAGGTGACGCTCGACGAAAGCGACGGCGTCTGGCTGTTCCTGCACTCGGGTAGCCGCGGTATCGGAAACAAGCTCGCGCAGCATCACATCAAGATCGCCAAGGCCTTGTGCGAGCGGTGGTACATCACCCTTCCCGATCCCGATCTTGCCTACCTGGTCGAGAAGACGCCCGAATTCGACTCGTACATCACCGATCTCAACTGGGCTCAGCACTTCGCTCTGCTCAACCGTGAAGAGATGATGGACCGCGTCGTGAAGGACTTCGCGCACTTCATGGGCGACGGCACGATCATCGACGAGATCGAGCGGATCAACTGCCACCACAACTTCACGCAGAAGGAATTCCACATGGGTCGGGGCGTGTGGCTGAGCCGCAAGGGCGCGATCAAGGCAGACGAGGGCACGCCCGGGCTCATCCCCGGTTCGATGGGAACCGCGAGTTACGTCGTCGTCGGCAAGGGAAACGTGCCGTCGTTCAAGTCGAGCCCTCACGGCGCGGGCCGGGTCTACGGACGTAACCAGGCACGCAAGACATTCACCATCGAAGATCTCGACAAGGCAATGGTCGGAATCGAATACAAGCGCTCCGCTGCGTTCCTCGACGAGATCCCGGGTGCGTACAAGGACATCGACGTCGTCATGGACGACGCGAAGGACTTGGTCGAGATTCGACACACGCTGCGTCAGATCGTGAATGTCAAGGGCAACTGACCCCGCGCAACTCCGCGAAACACGAAGTGCCCCGCCGATATCGGCGGGGCACTTCGTTGTCGAGCAGTCAGGCAAGCGCAGGTCAGTCAGGAAGGCGCAGATCCGGCTTGTCCAGCTCTTCGATGTTGACATCCTTGAACGTCACGACGCGTACGTACTTCACGAATCGCGCCGGGCGGTACATGTCCCACACCCACGCGTCGGACATCCGCAGTTCGAAGTAGATCTCCCCGTCTGAATTGTGGGGCAGCAACTCGACCGTGTTGGCCAGGTAGAAACGTCGTTCGGTCTCCACGACGTAGGAGAACTGTCCGACGATGTCCCGGTATTCGCGGTAGAGCGACAGCTCCATCTCGGTTTCGTACTTCTCGAGATCCTCGGCACTCATCGGTTTAGCCAGTCCTCCCAGTTCGTCTGAACTTCCATCATCCCGTACGGCCTGCACGTTGTTCCAACCGGACTCCTGCAGCCACCACGTTGGCATAGGTCATGCGATGCTCGGGGCACGGCCCCAGCTCGTCGAGGGCGTCCATGTGCAGGGGCGTGCTGTATCCCTTGTGAATCGCGAAGCCGTATCCGGGATGAGTGTCGTCCATCTCGGTCATCACGCGATCTCGGGTCACCTTCGCGAGAACGCTGGCCGCAGCGATACATGCAGCGGCGCCGTCACCGCCGATGACCGGTAGCGAGGGAGCCGTCAAACCCGGAACCCGGAACCCGTCGGTGAGGACGTAGCCCGGTTCGAGGTCGAGGCTCGCAACTGCTCGCCGCATCCCCTCGATGTTCGCGACGTGAATACCGATCTGGTCGACTTCCCCCGCGGGAACAGCGATGACACTCCACGCCAATGCCAAGCGTTTGATGGCTGGGAAAAGCTCCTCGCGAGCACGTTCGGTCAGCTTCTTCGAATCGTCCAGACGCGCCAGTGCCGCTTGCGGTTTCGGTGCCAGGACGCACGCTGCAATGACGAGCGGACCGGCGCACGCTCCGCGACCGGCTTCGTCGACGCCGGCGACCGGACCGAGTCCGGTTCGCGCCAACGCAGACTCCATCGTCCGCAGACCTGCCGATCTGCGAATGACAACGCGAGGGGGCCAACTACTCACTGTCTCTGCCTACTCGGAACTAAACGAATCCATGTGTGCGGTCCGACAACTCAATTGCCCTGAATATCAGGCGCATCGATGCCGCCCATTCGCGACGGGGGAAGGACGATGAATCGCGCTTGACCGATGATGTTGTCGACCGGGACGGTTCCCTGGAACTCGTCGTCGACGTGGTAGCGCGAATCGGCGGAATTGCTCCGGTTGTCACCCATGACCCATACGTGCCCCTCGGGCACGGTGATCGGTCCGAAGCAGCGCCCCGACTTCAGTTCGGTGTCACACGTTTGTGTTCCCGGAGTGAACGGGAAGTCCATCTTGATGTACGGCTCGTCGAGTGGTTTGCCGTCGACCAGCACTCGGCCCTGATCGTCACAGCATTCGACGGTCTGGCCGCCTGTTGCGATCACTCGCTTGACCAAGTCGTTCTCGTCCGGCGGGACGAGGCCGACCCACGAACCGACCTCTTGAATGCCGCGGACTACAACGTTGTCGGACCGATTGGACACATACTTCGTGTTCCACGAATCGGGTCCCTTGAAGACGACGACGTCGCCGGGTTCCGGATCGCCGAAGCGGTATCCGATTTTCTCCACCACGATGCGGTCACCGGTACATCCTGCACAGCCGTGCAGTGTCGGTTCCATCGACTCGGATGGGATGAGAAAAACTCTGAAGACAAATGCCTGAAGAACGATGCTGAGTACCAGCGCGACGCCGATCAGAACAGGGAGTTCTCGCAGGAACGATCGCTGTTTCTTCTGCGGCCGATGTGAGGTCGGTTCCTCGGAACCGCTTGATCCCTCATGATTCTCGGGTCCGGACGACAATGCCTGCTCCTTCGAAGAATCTGCCACAGAGACCAGATTAGCCCGACACCGCGCGTACGCGGTGCCGGGCTCATCGGAAAGATCAGCGCTTTTCCTTGATCTTCGCCTTCTTGCCACGAAGCTCACGGAGGTAGTACAGCTTGGCGCGGCGGACGTCACCGCGGGTCAGAACCTCGATGGAGGCCAGCGTGGGGCTGTGAACCGGGAAGGTGCGCTCGACGCCTACACCGAAGGAGACCTTACGGACGGTGAAGGTCTCGCGAACGCCGCCGCCCTGGCGACGAATAACGACGCCCTTGAAGACCTGCACGCGCTCCTTGGAGCCTTCGATAACCTTGACGTTCACGTTGAGTGTGTCGCCGGGACGGAACTCGGGGATGTCGTCGCGGAGCGACTTTTTGTCCAGGAAGTCCAGGGTGTTCATATGTCATCCTTGTATTTCGCAGGAGCAGAGGAACCGAGCGGCACGCGTTTCGGTCACCCGAAACGGCGCTCGTCTGGTTCGTGCCCAGATCAAGTGCTGCTGCCTGGTCCAGGCAACCCGTCCATTGTGCCAGACGCGGACACCAGCGGGGAAATCGGTGGTGGCGGAGCCGCGTGGATGGTGTGGTCCAATTCCTGCTCGGCCGCCGTCATAGCGTGTTCGACGCTCGGCGATCCGGCAATGAGATCCTGGACGTAGATCTTGGCCCGGATGACTGGCCGACGCCATTTCCGTTCACGCTCGAGCGCGCGGTTCATCCGTTTCGGCTTGCGCGTGTATCGCCAACGTGCCCACGGCGCACCCGGCCGACTCAGGCGAATCGCTCCGATTACCAGCAACGGAAAGACGAACAGGCCAACGAGCCCCGTCCAGATCTTCCCCTTGAGAATCACGATGGCGGCCAAGGCGAAGTTGATCAACGCGACAAAAACGAAGACCAACTTGATCCACGGATCTCGTTCTTCACGGAATCCGGCGACGTCGAGCAGTTCTAGCGGGCGGAACCCCAACAGCACCAGACCGGTCACGGCGACCGCGACGAAGACCGCATCCACCGAGGTCCGACCTTGCTCGGACCAGTACACATCCTTCAGATAGAAGATCAGTGCGAACTCGTCGAGCACCAACGCAGCACCCATACCGAAGATCGCCGCCAGTACGGCACCGGTGGTCTGCGAACCGTCGACGTAGACCGCGATCAGAGCACCTCCGGAGATCATCATGGCGATCACACCGAACACGACGTGATGCACGTGCTGACCGCCTGGCGCGATGTTTCCCGGCCACCATTTCACCTGCGCGCGGATCATCCGGACGCTCAGGCGGATGAAAAGGAACGCGGACAGGAACCCGAGAAGGAAGAACAGCAGCGGCAATCGGCCGTGGGCGATGATCTCTCGCTCGAGCCACTCCCGCATCACTGTCCTCCTTTCACCGAATTGATGATCCGATTCATACTGCCAACCGACTCGATTGTGACGATACGGACTTCGAAAACCCGGCGTACCGCTTTACTTGCCGAACCCGGCCTTGCGCAGCGCGTCCGCCATCGATCCTGCGACGGGTGCACGGTTCTCCGGACGAGACTCGCGTCCACTCTGTCGCCCTCCGCCACCTCGTTGCTGCCCTTGGCCCTGCCCCTGGCTCTGTCGCTGAGGCTGACCCTGACGTTGAGGTTGCCCACCTCGCGGGCCTTCGGACTTGCGGGGAGCGCCCACCTCGTCGTCGAGACGGAGCGTCAGCCCGATGCGTTGGCGCGCCTCGTCCACTTCGAGAACCTTCACCTTGACGACGTCACCCGACTTGACGACCTCGCGCGGGTCCTTGACGAAGTTGTGCGACATCGCCGAGACGTGAACCAGACCGTCCTGATGAACTCCGATGTCGACGAAGGCGCCGAAGGCCGCGACGTTGGTGACCACACCTTCGAGCGTCATACCGGGCTTGAGGTGCGCGACCTTCTCGATGCCTGCGGCAAAAGTCGCGGTCTTGAACTCGGGTCGCGGATCTCGTCCCGGCTTCTCCAACTCGGAGATGATGTCGGTGACGGTCGGCAGGCCGAATCGCTCGTCGACGTAGTCGGACGCCGTGACCGATCGAAGTGCCTGCGAGTTTCCGATCACGGTGCGCACGTCCCCGCCGGCACTCGCGACGATCTTGCGAACCACCGGATACGCCTCCGGGTGGACGCTCGATGCGTCGAGGGGGTCGTCACCGTCGGCGATCCGAAGGAAGCCGGCACACTGCTCGAATGCCTTGGGTCCCAGTCGTGAGACGTCCTTGAGGCCCTTACGGGATTTGAACGGACCGTTCTGGTCCCGATGCGCGACGATGCTCTCTGCGAGGGAGCCTGCAATTCCGGACACCCGAGCGAGCAGCGGCACGGACGCAGTGTTGACGTCGACGCCGACCGAGTTGACGGCATCCTCGACCACGGCGTCGAGGGAACGTGAGAGCAGCGATTCGGTGATGTCGTGCTGATACTGACCGACGCCGATGGACTTGGGATCGATCTTCACCAACTCCGCCAACGGATCCTGCAGGCGACGCGCGATGGACACCGCACCGCGAATCGAGACGTCGAGGTCGGGAAGTTCCTGCGACGCGTATGCCGAAGCCGAGTACACCGATGCGCCTGCCTCGGACACGACGATCTTGGTCAGGTTGGGCGCGCCGGTCTTCTTGATCAGTTCGGTAGCGAGCGTGTCGGTCTCGCGTGAGGCCGTGCCGTTGCCGATGGCGATCAGTTCGACGCCGTGCTTGGCGACCAACCCGGCAAGCGTCGCCAGAGCGGCATCCCACTTGTTCTGCGGCTGGTGCGGGTAAATCGTCTCGTAGGCAACAACTTTGCCGGTTCCGTCGACGACGGCAACTTTGGTTCCGGTGCGGAATCCGGGGTCGAGTCCCATGGTGGGTCGGGCGCCGGCGGGAGCCGCGAGGAGTAGATCCTTGAGGTTGGTGGCGAAGACGTCGACGGCATCCTTTTCGGCCGACTGTCGCAGACGCATCCGAGTGTCGATACCGAGCGTGACCGCGAACTTCGTCTTCCACGCCCACCTCACGGTGTCGAGGAGCCACCCGTCCGCGGCACGGCCACGGTCGGCGATCTCGAACCGCGACGCGATGCGGCCTTCGTAGACCGTGCGCTCCCCCGGCGCGAGTTCTTCGGTGTCGGCGGCCATGTTCACCGACAGCACTTCTTCCTTCTCTCCGCGCAGGACGGCGAGGATGCGGTGTGAGGGCAGTTTCGAGAACGGTTCCGAGAACTCGAAGTAGTCAGCAAACTTCGAGCCATCTGCTTCCTTGCCCTTGCGGACCGTCGAGACCACCTGGCCGCGATTCCACATCAGCTCGCGCAATTCACCGACGAGATCGGCGTCCTCGGCGAAGCGCTCCACGAGGATCGACCGGGCTCCGTCGAGTTGCTCGTCCGAATACTGCGCGGGATCGGTGGTGGGGTCGCCGATGAGGGCATCCGCGACGGGCTCGTGGCCGGCCTCACGGGCGATCTGCGCCTTGGTACGACGCTTCGGCTTGAAGGGAAGGTAAATGTCCTCCAGCCGCGCTTTTGTCTCGGCGAGCATGATCTGACCGCGCAATTGATCGTCCAATTTGCCCTGAGAGTCGATCTCCGTGAGCACGGCGTCACGACGGTCGTCGAGCTCACGGAGATACCGCAGCCGCTCGTCCAGGAGTCGCAACTGAGCGTCGTCGAGCGTGCCGGTGACTTCCTTGCGGTACCGGGCGATGAAGGGCACCGTGGCCCCGCCGTCGAGAAGGTCGACTGCTGCTGCAACCTGGCCTTCGCGGACGTCGAGTTCCTCGGCAATGCGCTGGTTCACGGTCTTGAGAATCACGAGATCCGACCCTACCGCTATCCTGAGACAAGAAGATCGGCAACAGTGCCGTGTCAGGGCCACCGGGGGAAACAGATGAGTACGCGGTACGTCCGGATTGCCGCAATGGCGGCCGCAGTTACTTTTGCGGCGTCGTGCAGCGGCGGACAGAACCCGGATGATTCGATGCAGACCCCCGCCTTCCCCGACACCAATGTCCCGGTCGCGGAGACTCTCGACGGTCGACTGGCGCAAGCTCAGGTGGCGGCGGTCGGGCGCGGTGCGGACGTCTCCATCGCCATCCTCGATCGCTCCTCGGACAAGTACCTCGATGTCTCAGGCGACCAGCAGATCGAAACCGCCTCGGTGGCAAAGCTATTCATCGCGGAGGATCTACTTCACCAGGACGCGCGAGGCGAGCGGCCGATCACGGACGACGATCGCACCCTCATGGCTGCGATGCTCGAGTCCTCCGACGACACGGCAGCCAATCTCCTGTGGGACGAGGTCGGCGGTCAAGAGGTGATCACCCGCGTCGCCGAGCGTTACGCACTGACCGCGACGACGCCGCCGTGGGACGGAATGTGGTGGAACACCGAAACCACGACCCGTGACCTGGTCACCTTCTACAACGGCGTCCTCGACGACTCCGACCAACTCGGACCTGAACGAGTCGACCAGTTCGTCGAGTACCTGCGGCAATCCACTCCCGAAGGAACTGACGGCTACGACCAGAGGTTCGGCCTGCCCGAGGCCCTGTTCGGCGAGCCGGTCATCGGAGTCAAACAAGGCTGGATGTGCTGTGTCGAGGACAAGTGGATACACCTGTCCACCGGCATCGTCGGTGACGACAACCGATACATCATCGCGATCGGTTCACGAGAAGACGTCCAGTACACGGACGAGGACAGCTTCTATCCCGACACTTCGTTCACTGACGCAGTCGACGACGAAAGTGCACTGCACGCACGCGACACGGTCACCGGTGTCACACAAATCCTCTTCCCGAGCGGAAGCATCGACGACTGGGCTGCAGCATCCACGACCACGGTTTCGGTGATGCCCGAAGCCTCCGGACCCTGATTCGATCCACGCGGTCCTATTCGTACTCAGTCTTGCTTGTACTCGAGCACCGAACTGATGACTCGTTCCTGCTGTTCGGACGTGAGCATGGGCCACAGCGGCAGTCGGAGAATCGACGCCGAAAACTCGGCACTACGCACGCACGGCTCCGGTGTTCGTCCGTAGCGCACACCAGCCGCACTCGTATCGAGCGGAATGTAGTGGAACGGCGCCACGATTCCGTCACCGGCAAGATGCCGAATCAAGCCGTCGCGGCTCTCTTCGGTCGGCATCTTGAGATAGAACAAGTGCGCGGTGTGCTCGCGATCATCGGGCGCCGCCATGGGCACGACACCGTTCGCGGACGCCCACACGCCCAGACTCACGCTGTAGGCATCCCAGACGCGATGCCTGGCCGCCTGAATCGCGTCGAACTCGGAAAGTTGTGCGTCGAGGACAGCGGCATTGAGTTCACTGGGCAGATAACTCGACCCGATGTCCTGCCACGAATATTTGTCGACCTGGCCGCGTAGGAAGCGCGCACGGTCGGTCCCCTTCTCACGGATGATTTCGGCGCGGGTCATCAGCTGATCGTCGGAGAGCAGCAGCGCGCCGCCCTCGCCGCAATGAACGTTCTTGGTGTCGTGAAAACTCTGCGTTCCGATTGTTCCGATGGTGCCGAGCGCGCGCCCGCGCCACTTTCCGCCGAGCCCGTGAGCGTTGTCTTCGATCAACGCGACGCCGTGGAGTTCCGCGAGGTCGAGCAGCGGTTCCATGTCGGCGGCGACTCCGCCGTAATGCATGACAAGTACTGCTTTTGTGTGTTCCGTGATCGCCGCCGCGACGCACGCCGGGTCGATGTTGCCGGTGCTCGGATCGATGTCGACGAAAACAACAGTGGCACCGCGCAACGCGACGGCGGTCGCCGCCGAACTGAACGCGAAGCTCGGAACGATCACCTCGTCGCCCGGGCCCAATTCGAGCAGCAGCGCACCCAATTCGAGTGCGTGCGTGCACGAGGTAGTCAGCAGAGCGTGCCTGGATCCGGTGATCGTTTTGATCGCTGCAGTCGCAGACTTGGTGAAACGTCCGTCACCGTGAATGTGATCGGACTCCAGAACCGTTGCCAGATTCGACAATTCGTTCGATGCCCGATAGGGGCGAGAGAAGATGATTCGATCAGTGCTCACGAGTACGCCGATCGATCGAGGTTCCGGGCCGCGGTGAATCGACAGTCAGATACAGCGGCTTTCCGACAAGGACGTGCAGTGCCACACCGAGGTATTCGGCAATGAGCCCGAGCGAGAACAGGATCGCACCTGAACAGACCAACAGCGCCATGATGATCGACGCCCATCCTTCGGGGTCGCTGTTGTCGCCGGTCATGGCGCCGATGAAGATCACCGCGGCCATGATCACACCGGCCGACGCCAGGGTGACTCCGAGCAGACTGACCAGCCGCAAACCGCGGGTTCCGCTACACAACACCATCTTCCAGAACAACGAGAACAAACGGCGATAGTTGTATCCGGATTCCTCGCGGCCTTCGGCCCGAAGTGTCACCGGCGCCGAGGCCGTGTTACCGACAACCCACGTCAGCGCGACGTCCAGATACACGCCGTTGGCGGCGACGCCGGCCAACTGTCGACCGATGTCACCGCGGATCAAGCGGTAACTTTCGAATCTCGTCGAATCAGGGAACGCGAATACCGTCGCCAAGACGATCTTTGCGCCGCGCGAGGTCAGGTTCCGCAAAAATCCGTGTGGGCGGGTGTTCGTGGGTTTGGAATACACGAGGTCGGATCGCTCCGTCAGCGCGGTGTCGAGGAAAGCTCCGATGTGCACCGGGTCGTGCTGGCCGTCCTCGTCCATCGTCACGATCCACTGGCCAGTTGCAGCGGCCATGCCGGCGATAGTGGCCGCGTCCTGGCCGTAGTTGCGGCTGAGCCACACGAGACGCACCTGCTCGAAACGGCGCTCCAATTCGAGTAACACGACGTCGGAGCGGTCCGGGCCGTTGTCGTGGACCAGCACGATCTCGTCGACGGAGAACTGCGCACCACCGGGCGTCGTACTCGGTGCGCCCAGGGCGTCCAACTCCTCGACGAGCGCCGTGATCGTCTTTTCGCCCTGATAAACGGGCACTACGACGGAAATCGAGTGCACTCGCTTCCACTCCCTTCAGGGGGCTCGACTGGCGCCGAGACACAGGCACGATCGGGCCCACACCGTCGCGAACTTTAACACGCAGAGATGTCTTGACTTCGGATGCCGGCGGCGCGTGACGCGCTCGCGTCTCCGTGCGCTCCACCTGCCCTGTTAAGGTCTGGAACTCGTGGTGGAAACTCGCACTCTTGCCCGGGCAGACGTGTACAAGTGGGGCGCCGTCACGGCGATCGGTGTCATCGCCGGCTACCTGGCCGTGGTGCTCGCGAACGCTCGTCACTTCTACACCGACGACACCGAGTCCCAGTACGCGCCGCTGTGGGTCATGCTCGGCCGCAGTCTGCGAGAAGGACACCTCCCCGTGCTCGTCCCCGAGAACTGGATGGCGGGCAACTACGCGATCGAGGAAGCAGGCCTTCTCAATCCACCACAGCTCCTGATCGACCTGATCGCACCGTCCTTCGACAACTTGGCCTTGTACGCGACAATCGTGAAGTTGATCTTCGCGATCATCCTTGCGCTCGGCGTCTATCGGATCTGCCTCGAGTACGGCTCGAAGCCCACTTGGGCTGCGGTCGCCGGCGTCTCGATTCCGTTCACCGGTTTCCTGCTGTTCTTCGACTCGGCCAGTTGGATGACTGCCTTCACCGGCACTGCATGGATGGTTCAGGCGTGGGCGTCGGCAATCCGCTACACCCGAGGTAAAAGCGGTCCGATCCCGACCTTCGTGTTCTTGTATCTCGCGATGTCGGTCCAATATGTTTTCCCCGCAGTCGAATCCGGCCTGATGATCGGCGCGGTCGCAATCGGCGAAGTTGTCTATCAGCGGCGTTGGCTGCCGTCGCTGCGGCTTCTGGCGGTGTCCGCATGTGCCGCTCTGGCCGGTCTCGCGACGTATCTGCCGAGCCTGCTCACCGCCGACGTCACCTGGCGCGGTGCATCCGAAGTCAAGAACGACGCATTCCTCGCCGTTCCGTGGTCGGAATCGCTGAACGCGAGCCTGCCGAGCACCATGCCTGCGTTCACCTCGTGGTGGGGATACATCCAGACCATGCCCATGGTCTACGTCGCATGGTTCCTCATACCTGCCCTGGCATTCATCGACTGGGGTAAGGCACGCGCCGCGGCACGCGAATTGACGGCCGTCGGGATCTTCACGGTCGCCGTCCTCATGTGGACCGCCGGGCCGAGCACGATCGGCCCACTGCGCTGGCCCGCACGCGTGCTTCCGATGGTGGCCCTCGGCCTTCTGCTTCTGGTGTGCATCCTGCTCGGGCGGTACGCCACGACCGACAAGTTGCGCGGGCGCTGCGTTGCCGCGGGAATCCTCGTGGGCCTGCTTCTGATTCGGTCCGCCTCGGCAGCCCCAGGGCTCGCGAAATGGCACGTGATCTCAGCCGTCGCCGTCGTTGCCCTCGGCGCCGCGATGGTGTGGCTCGGCCGTACCAAGGGCACCGCGTTCGCATGCCTCGTAGCGATCGTCGCGGTCTCCCCCATCGCTTACGTCCAGGTTCGAGCCGCACAACCAACCCCGATGAGCTGGAACCTGCCCGAATCCCGCTCGGAGATGAAAGAAGCCTTCCCCGACTTCGAAGGCACGACACTACAACTAGGCGACCGCGCGCTCATTGCCCCCGGCGACCGAACACTCGACGAAGCGTACGGCTCCCTGGCCTTCGGCAACTACCCCAAAGACCTCGAACTGACCTACACCAGCGGTTACACCCCCAACGGGCACTACTACTTCGGCAATCTCCTGTGCATGCGCTGGGACATGAGCGTGTGCCCCGACGCGTTCGCGCGGGCCTTCTCCGTCGAACCGGAAACCGGCCGCACCCTGGTCGATCTCATGAACGTCGACCGCGTGGTCCTGCAGAACGCCCTCTACCCCGATGCACGCAAGAACCCCGCTCCCGACGGATGGACATGGGTCGACTACCCCGGCCACGAGAACTACATCTCGGTACTCGAACGCGTCGACGGCCCCGTCTCGACACGCAACGGCCGCATCGCCGACGCCCAAGGCGTCGAGGCTACGTCGATCGCGGAATCGAACATGTCCAGCACCCTGAGAGTCAGTTCGGAGAACGGCGGAAAGGTCGTGTTCGCGCGACTCGGCTGGCCCGGATATCGGGCTAGCCTAGGCGGTCAGCCCGTGCCGATCGACGTCGTCGCGAAGTCCTTTGTTACCGTGGACGTTCCCGCCGGAACGACAGACGCGGAACTTGTCCTGACCTGGCGTCCCCCGGGATGGAAGGTCGGCGGCGCCTCGATGGTCGCCGGAATCCTCGGACTCGGTGTGCTCGAGTGGATGTATCTGCGCACACGGCGCAAGGACCGGATCAACGACGTGCACACCGAGTCTTCATGACCGAAGACGTCGCATCAACCGAGAACCCCGGCCCACTGCTGCGGGTGGTCAAGCATCAACCCATCGCGTTTGCCATTGTCGGAGTGGCCAATACGGCGATAGGCTACGTGCTCTTCGTGATGTGGTCATTGATCCTCGACAACAAGAATCTGTATCAGGTGGCCGTGATCGGCGCGTACTCCATCAGCGTCCTCATCGCTTTTGTTCTGCATCGGACTCTGGTTTTCCGCGTTCGCGGACATGTTGCCCGCGACCTGGGCGCGTTCATCGTCGTCAATTCCGGTGGTCTCGTGTTGAATCTGATTCTCGGAACGCTCGCAGTGTCGATTCTGCACGCCCCGCCGCTCCCCGCTCAGGCCGTTGTCATGCTGATCGTTGCCGGTGTGAGTTTCTTCGGTCATCGATACTTCTCGTTCCGCCGCAAACCTACCGAACGGCACTGACCTTCTACGACTCGCGGGGTAACGCTCGATCCACTGCCGCCTCGACGATCGTTCGAATGTCTTCCTGTCCGAACAGGTTCGGCAATGTGAGTCGATCCAGTGCGAGCCAGTTCAACGACATGTAGAGCAGGCGAACGGCCATCGCATCACCGGGCACGCCCGACGCCAGATGATTGGCTACATTCAGATCGAAGTCTTCTCGGATACGGACGGTCAGTACCGCACGCAGGTCCGGACGACGCGTCGCCTCCAGCCGCAACTCCATGAGCGCAAGGAAACCAGTCCCGAATGAGGTGACCCGCTCGACCACTTCGAGCATGAGCGTCACCAGGCGCTCACGATCGGTGCCGTTGACGGGATCGATCAATCCCTCGAGGTCGTCCGGTATCAGTCGCTCGTAGATCCGGCCACCCGCTTGGGTGAGCAGGTCGTCGCGATTCGAGAAGTAGTTCGACGCAGTCCCGTTCGGCACGGCTGCCTGAGTGTCGACGGCTCGAAAGGTCAAGCCTCGAGCCCCCTCTCGCGCCAACACCTCGATTGCCGCGTCGATCAGGGCAAGCCGACGTTCAGGGTTCTTTCGCACTTGACATCACTCCAGACACGACCCTAAGTTAAACCACTACAAACAGAGTACTACGAACGGAGCACTCCATGCGAAAGCTTGTGTACTACGTGGGAGCATCGCTCGACGGCTACATCGCGGGACCAGGCGGCGAATTCGACTTCTACCCGGTATCCGAACAGATCACGGCCTGGATATGCGATCGGTATCCCGACACCGTGCCAACGCATGTGCGACCTTCCCTCGGCGTGGAGGGCGCACCCAACAAAGTCTTCGACACCGTCATCATGGGTCGCGGTTCCTACGAACCCGGGCTGACCGCCGGGGTGACGAGCCCATTCGCACATCTGCGCCAGTTCGTCGTCTCCACCACCCTCCCCGACACCGAGGATCCCGCGGTCACCCTCGTCCGCACTGATCCGCTGGCGCTGGTCAGATCCCTCAAAGAAGAGGAAGGACAAGATATCTGGCTGTGCGGCGGTGGAACTCTCGCCGGCGAACTGCTACCAGAGATCGACGAATTGGTCATCAAGAGGTATCCGGTTGTCGCAGGCGCGGGCATACCGATGATCAGAGGCAACTTCGAGCCGACACTGTTCACACCGACTGCTGCCGAATCGCTGAGTGACGGCGCGAGCATCACCTGGTTGAAGCGAAATACCTAGGGAAGTAGATCCGGTCGACGCTCGGCCGTGCGCTGCAGCGACTGCGCATGGCGCCAAGCCTTGATCTTTGCGTGATCACCCGACAGCAGAACAGGCGGAACCTCGAGGTCGCGCCACACGGCCGGACGCGTGTAACTGGGTCCTTCGAGGAGCCCGTCGGAGAACGAATCTTCTTGGTGTGAAAGCTGATTGCCGAGAACGCCGGGCATCAGCCGCACGACGGCTTCAACCATCACCAGCACGGCAGCTTCACCGCCGATCAGTACGTAGTCGCCGATGCTGACTTCTTCGACGCGAACTCGCTTGGCTGCGTCGTCGAAAACTCGTTGATCGATTCCTTCGTATCGGCCGCAGGCGAAGACAAGGTGCTGTGCGGTGGACCATCGGTGTGCGGTCGCCTGGGTGAACGGAACGCCGGCAGGAGTGGGCACCACCAGAATCGTCTCGGCGTCATCCGGGCCGTCAGTATCTGCTCGTCCGATCACGTCGTCCAGGGCCGGGCCCCAGACGGTCGGTTTCATGACCATGCCGGGTCCGCCGCCGTATGGAGAATCGTCGACGGCTTTGTGCACGTCGTGGGTCCACGACCGAAGATCGTGGACGTCGACCGAGATCGAGCCACGTTCGATTGCCTTGCCCAGCAAGGCAGCACGAAGCGGTTCGAGATACTCGGGAAAGATGGTGACTACATCGAGACGCATGACAAGCGATCAGTCACTGTCGGCGTTCGAATTGTCGCTGTTCGACTTGTCGCCGAAGTCCGGGTCGAGCAGTCCCTCGGGAGGCTCGATCACCACAACGCCGTCGGCGATCGACACCGAGGTGACGATGGCAGCGACAAACGGGATCAGCAATTCACCGGACGTCTCACCGGCGCGGCGAATCGAAAGCAATTCGCCTGCGGCGGAATGCAATACCTCGATGACCGAACCGACCTCGGCGCCGTCCGTGAGGACGACCTTCAGTCCTTCGAGTTCGTGATCGTAGAACTCGTCCGGATCATCCGAAGGCTCGAGTTCGGAACTGTCGATGACAAACAGTGTGCCGCGCAACGCATCTGCGTCGCCACGGTCACTGACGCCTTCGAGGCGCAGCAGAAGCCGCCCGGAATGATCCCGGGCGGCTTCCACTGTGTACGACTTCAGTGTGGACTCGCGCGGCTTACGCCCACGCAGCACGGAACCTACGGCAAAACGATCTTCGGGCTCGTCTGTACGAACGTCGACTACCAATTCACCTTTGATGCCATGCGACTTCGCGACACGACCGACTACGAGTTCCACCTGTTTACTGCCGTCTACTGATCGGTGTCGACGACATCAACACGGATACCGCGGCCACCGATGCCGGAGACCAAGGTCCGCAGAGCGGTCGCCGTGCGACCACCCCGACCGATGACCTTGCCGAGATCGTCGGGATGCACGTGCACCTCGACGGTCCGTCCCCGACGTCCGGTGATCAGCTCGACACGCACATCGTCGGGATTGGCGACGATGCCACGCACGAGATGCTCTACCGCATCAGCGACGACGGCACTCACTTGTCAGCAGCCTCGGCGTCTGCAGCGGGAGCCTCGGCGTCAGCCGCGGTGTCTTCTGCCTTGGCCTCGTCAGCCTTTGCAGCCTTCTTCTTCTTGGGGGTGATTGCTTCTGCAACCGGCTCGTTCTCGGCCTGCGCGAGTGCAGCCTGGAAGAGCTCGAGCTTGGAGGGCTTGGCTTCCTTGACGCGCAGGGTGCCTTCGGTGCCCGGCAGGCCCTTGAACTTCTGCCAGTCACCGGTGATCTTGAGGAGTGCCTCGACGGGCTCGGTGGGCTGTGCGCCCACGGACAGCCAGTACTGAGCGCGCTCGGAATCGATGTCGATCAGCGAGGGCTCTTCCTTGGGGTGGTACTTGCCGATGGTCTCGATCGCACGGCCGTCACGACGGGTGCGCGAGTCGGCGATGACAACGCGGTACTGAGCGTTGCGGATCTTGCCGAGGCGGGTGAGCTTGATTTTGACAGCCATAGCTGCAGTTCTCCTTCAGCGCGCACAACAGTGCTGCGCATGTCACGTGCAATTCAGCGACCCACACGATTTGTGAGCCCGGTTTTGCCTCTATCCTGTGACCGTCGCAGCGGTACGTAACCGGTTGCGACGAACAATGGTCCATTGTGCCAGATGGGTGGGCTCGTTCGGAAACCACCCTGTGCGCGTTCGGAGAGTGCAGGGACTCCCTAACCACTCACGGGGGTGCCGCGGAGGATCACACACGTCGGCTTCGCGAGCACAGCGGGGTTTCCGCGCGGATCTTCGGAGAACACCACCAGGTCGGCGGGCGCTCCTTCTTCGATACCCTGAGCGCCCAACCAACTCCGTGCGTCCCAGCAAGCGGCACCCAACGCCTGGTGCGCCGTCAGACCGGCAACCTGGAGTTCGGTCACCTCGTCGGCGATGCGCCCGTGCCTGATCGAACCCCCGGCATCAGTTCCGGCGTAGATCGGAATCCCGGCGTCGTGAGCGGCACCGATCGTCTGGTGTCGACGAGCATGCAGATCCCGCATGTGCGCTGCGTAGATCGGATACCGCGTGGCAGAGTCCGCGATCTCGGGGAAAGTAGCGATGTTGATCAGCGTCGGAACCAGGGCCGTGCCGTGAGCGACCATCGACTCGATGGTCGCGTCCGTCAGTCCGGTCCCGTGCTCGATGCAGTCGATACCGGCGTTGATCAGGCCAGGCAGAGCGTCTTCGGCAAAAACGTGAGCGGTGACCTTTGCGCCTTCGGTATGGGCGGCGGCGATGGCCTCCACCAGAATCTCGTCGCTCCACAACGGGGCGAGGTCGCCGACGGAACGATCGATCCAGTCCCCGACGAGCTTGACCCAACCGTCACCGGCGCGCGCCTGACGCACCACTTCAGCCGGCAACTGAGATTCGTCGTCCAGATCGACCGGCAGGCCCGGGATGTACCGCTTGGGTGCCGCGATGTGCTGACCTGCCCGAATGATCCTCGGCAAATCGAGGCGCTCGTCGATGAACTTGGTGTCAACCGGTGATCCGGCGTCACGAAGCAACAGCACGCCTGCGTCACGTTCGGTTTGCGCCTGCTCGAGCAAGCCGTCGACGGTCTCGCCGCCGCCACCGCCGTAACGGATACCGACGTGACAGTGCGCATCCACGAGACCCGGTGTGATCCAACCCGATTCGACGATCGTCTCCGCACCGGACACCGGTTCGAAGGAAATCAGCCCGTCGACGATCCACATTTCAATCGGCCGGGCATCGGGCAGACCGATACCCCGAAGATGAAGCGCAGTCACCGACTACTTCTTGGGCAGCTTGAGCTGGGAGAGATCGATGCCTTCCAGTCCGGGCGGCAACTGATCGAGACCCTTGGGCATGTTCGACAGGTCGGGCATTCCGGCCGGCATGCCGCCGGGCATACCCGGGAATCCGCCCATACCGGGGAATCCTCCGCGCATCTTGGGCTGCGTCGGACCCTTGCCGCCCTTCTTGCCCTTCTTGCCCTTCTTGCTGCGCACCTGCTTGCGTGCGCCGGGCATGCCCATCCGTCCGGCCATTGCAGCCATCATCTTGCGGGCTTCGAAGAAACGGTCCACCAACTGGTTGACGTCGGAAACCTTGACGCCCGAACCGTTCGCGATGCGCAGTCGGCGTGAGGCGTTGATGATCTTCGGATCGTCACGCTCGGCCGGCGTCATACCGCGGATGATTGCCTGAATGCGATCGAGTTGCTTCTCGTCGACGTTGGCAAGCGCGTCCTTCATACCGCCGGCACCCGGCAGCATGCCGAGCAGGTTGCCGATCGGGCCCATCTTGCGGACGGCCATCATCTGATCGAGGAAGTCCTCGAGGGTGAGCTGACCGGAGCCGATCTTGGCTGCGGTCGCTTCGGCCTGATCGGCGTCGAAAACCTGCTCGGCCTGCTCGATGAGGCTCAGGACGTCGCCCATGCCGAGGATCCGGCTGGCCATGCGATCGGGGTGGAAGACGTCGAAGTCTTCGAGCTTCTCGCCGGTGGAGGCGAAGAGGATCGGCTGGCCGGTGACCTCGCGGACGCTCAATGCGGCGCCACCGCGGGCGTCGCCGTCGAGCTTGGTGAGAACGACGCCGGTGATACCGACTCCCTCACGGAAAGCGTCGGCGGTGCTGACCGCGTCCTGACCGATCATGGCGTCGAGAACGAAGATGGTCTCGTCCGGGTTGACGGCGTCACGGATGCCGGCGGCCTGCGCCATCAACTCCGAGTCGATACCGAGGCGACCGGCGGTGTCGACGATCACGACGTCGTAATGCTTGTTGCGTGCTTCCTCGACGCCGGCGCGGGCGACCTCGACGGGGTCGGCAGCGGACACACCGAGGGCGTTCTCTCCGCCGCCGATGGAGGTACCGGGGTGCGGCGCGAAGACTGCGGCGCCTGCACGCTCACCGACGATCTGAAGCTGAGTGACGGCACCGGGACGCTGAAGATCACAGGCGACGAGGAGGGGCGTGTGCCCCTGGTCCCCCAGCCACTTGGCCAACTTTCCGGCCAGCGTGGTCTTACCGGAACCCTGCAGACCGGCCAACATGATGACCGTCGGCGGAGTCTTGGCGAACTGGAGTCGACGGGTTTCTCCGCCGAGAACCTCGACCAGCTCTTCGTTGACGATCTTGACGACCTGCTGAGCCGGGTTGAGTGCACCCGAGACCTCGGCGCCCTTGGCTCGTTCCTTGACCTTGGCGATGAAGCTGCGCACTACGGGAAGTGCGACGTCGGCCTCGAGCAGGGCAAGGCGGATCTCGCGGGCCGTAGCGTCGATGTCGGCGCCGGACAGACGACCCTTGCCACGCAGATCCTTGAGAGATCCGGTCAATCTGTCGGAAAGGGATTCGAACACCGAGTGCGCTCCTGAAGGTCGTGCGAGTTAGCCGTGGATATTCTCGGGCACCAGCCTAGCCGCTACGCCCGCAACGATCCCAGCCGATGCGGGCGTAACCGCCGAAACCAGGTCCGTCAATCCTCTTTCTTCTTGGGTTGAGGCACCGGAACCACCGCGAGCACCGCCTCTTCCACACGCTCCCTCGCCGCGCGAGTATCCGCCTCACCGAAGTCGAGGCAGAACGCGTCGACCACCGAAGAACCCAACGTCGCGACCTTTGCCCACCGAATGTCGGCACCACTGTGCTCGAGTGCTGCGGCCAGTCGGCAGAGCAGGCCGACGCGGTCTTCGGTACGCAATTCGAGGATCGCGTGACCGTCGCCGGACGCGTCGAACCAGATGACCCGCGGCGGCGCCTGCGAATAGAGCACCGGAACCGCCGAATCCTTGTTGGTCTGGATCGCGTCGTCCCACTGCTCCGCCCGCGCCTCCTCGTCCTTTGCGTCGAGAAGCTCGAGCAGATTCAGTTCACCGGCGGAAGCCCGGATCAATTCCTGTCGGAGCAACACCGCTTGCGGCGGTGTACCGAACCTCGGCGTCACGACAAACGAATTGACCGCCGAACCCGCATGCGACCCCAGCGAAGCGGAATGCACCCGCAACGACTGCAGCGCGAGAACGCCGGCAGCCCGAGACAACAACCCGGGCGCGTCGGGTGCGATGACGGTCACGACGTAGGTGTGCGGATTCTCGGCCGGAACGAGCGAGACGTGAACCCCGCCGTCCTCGGCGATGGCCAACTGCTCGGGGTCGAGCGGATCGGGTTGCGGGAGCTCCTCCCCCGCCATCAGCAATCGGCAACGACGCACGAGCTCACCGATCAGCGACGATTTCCAGTCGCCCCAGACACCAGGACCGGTGGCCAGAGAGTCCGCTTCCGCCAACGAATGCAGGAGATCGAGAAGGGTCCCGTCTCCCTCGAGTGCGTCGACCACTCGCTGCACCGTTGCCGGATCATCGAGGTCGCGACGGGTCGCGGTTTCCGGCAACAGCAGGTGATAGCGCACCATCGCCGTCAAGGTCGCGACGTCGGAAGGCCAGAGACCCAAGCGATTTCCGATCGCGGTGGCCAGTTCGGCACCGACAACGCTGTGATCTCCCCCTCGGCCCTTGCCGATGTCGTGGATCAACGCACCGAGCATGAGCAGATCCGGTCGGGCGACCCGTGTGGTGAATCCACTTGCATAGGCGGCAGTTTCGACCAGGTGGCGATCCACCGTCCACGTATGGACGGCGTCGCGCGGCGGAAGATCGCGAATGGTTCCCCACTCCGGCAGGAGTCGACCCCAGAGTCCGGTCCGGTCCATCGCCTCGATCACCGGAACCGCACGCGAGCCCGAACCGAGCACGACAAGAAGATCGTTGACCGCGTTCTTCGGCCACGGCTCACGTAGTTCGGGGGCATTGTCGGCCAGGCGATTGAGCGTCGACGCCGAGATCGGCATGCCGTTGGTGGCTGCCGCTGCCGCCACCCGCATCACCAGACCGGGGTCCTTCTTCGGTCTGGCGTCGCGCGCCAGAACAACTTCACCCGCGTGCTCGACGACGCCCTCGTCCAAGGGCCGCCGCACCGGCGCACGACGCAGCCGAGACAAACCGCGCCTGGGCAACGAGTTTCCGGCGGTCCGGATACCGACGTCCACCGAATAGCTGATGGTGCGCGCCGATTCGCTGAGAAGGCGTGCCAGATCGAATCGATCCCCGATCCGCAGCGCCGCACCGATCTCGTCGGCGTCCTGCGCTCGCAGTTGATCGCGGGCGCGACCGGCAACGCGATGAAGTTCGGTACGCACGTCGAGCAACCGCCTGTGCGCAAGTGCCAGACCGCCGCCGGGCGAGTTGGGCCCGAGTCCCGGCATCCCGTCGGTCAACTGCGCGATGGACAGAGCGTTGAGCAACTGCACGTCACGCAACCCGCCCCGGCCGCTCTTGAGATCCGGTTCGGCACGATGGGCGATCTCGCCGCTGCGCTCCCACCTCGTACGAGTCTGGGTGATCAACTCGTCGAACCGGCTGCGGATATCCATACGCCACTGTCGACGGACACCACTGATCAACAGGTTGCTCAGTTCCACGTCGCCGGCAATGTGGCGCGCTTCGAGCATTCCGAGCGCCGCGGTCATGTCGGTGGCCGCAACCTGGAGTGCCTGCGGAAGCGTCCGCACGCTGTGGTCGAGTTTGATGTGCGCGTCCCACAGCGGGTACCACAGGCTGTCCGCAACGTGGGCCACGACTGCCGGGTCCATGTCGTCGTGCAGCAAAATCAGATCGAGGTCGGAATACGGCAACAGTTCGCGTCGGCCCAGACCGCCCACGGCGACGATGGCAAACCCACAATCCGGTTTGATGCCCAGTTCGGTCCCCTTGGTGGTCAACCAGAATTCGTGCAGATCGACCAGTGCATGTCGCAGTGACGGGGCGTCGAGCCTCCTGTTCTTGACGCCACCGGTGAGTAGGGCCTTGCGTGCGCGGGCCAGGTCCGCAGCTTCGTCGGATCCCCCTGACGAGACCGGCCCTGGCCCCGTCGCTTTCGCGACGGAACCAGGGCCGAAGTTCTCGGACCCTTTCGGGTCAGAGTGCATCGCCACCGCGTTCCCCGGTACGAACCCGGATGACCGACTCGACGGGCGAGACCCACACCTTGCCGTCACCGATCTTGCCGGTGCGAGCGGCTTCGACGATCACCTCGACCACCTTGTCCACGGCCGAGTCGTCGACGACGACCTCGACCCGAACCTTGGGTACGAAGTCCACGGAGTACTCCGCGCCTCGGTACACCTCGGTGTGGCCCTTCTGTCGGCCGTAGCCCTGAACTTCGCTGACTGTCATACCCAGCACTCCGGCCTGCTCGAGTCCGGTCTTGACGTCCTCGAGCGTGAACGGCTTGACGATTGCTGTGATCAGCTTCATGTGCTCATCCCTTTCCCAACTCTGAAGTGCTTGAATTCACTTTAATCACGTGCTGATCACGCGAGGTCGTATGCGGTCTCTGCGTGTTCGGTCTCGTCGATGCCGCGTGCCTCGTCCTCGGCCGAGATTCGCCAGCCCAAGGGCTTGAGTGCGAAGCCGATGATCGTCGTCAGAACGCCGGTGAAGACGAGTGCTGCGAGTGCGATCACGATCTGAACCACCAGTTGCTTGTAGTCGCCGCCGTAGAAAAGGCCGGTTGCGGTGCCGAAGAATCCGATACCGATCGTGCCCCACAAGCCGGAAACGAGGTGAACACCGACGACGTCGAGCGAGTCGTCGAAGCCGAAGCGGAACTTCAAGCCGACGGCGAGAGCGGACAGGATGCCGGCGACTGCGCCGAGGAAGATGGAACCGACCGGGTTGAGCGCACCGGCAGCAGGAGTGATGGCGACCAGACCGGCAACCGCACCGGATGCTGCGCCGAGGCTGGTGGCGTGACCGTCTCGAATACGCTCGGTAGCGAGCCAGGCCAGGACTGCAGCACACGTCGCGGTGGTCGTGTTGACCCAGGCGAGACCGGCGTTACCGTCGGCGGCGAATGCCGAGCCTGCGTTGAAGCCGAACCAACCGAACCAGAGCAGTGCGGCGCCGAGCATCACGAACGGCAGGTTGTGCGGACGGAAGGCTGTCTTGCCGAAGCCGAGACGCTTGCCGACGATGAGTGCGAGGACCAGACCGGCCATACCGGCGTTGATGTGAACGACTGTGCCACCGGCGAAGTCGATCGGAGCGACGTTGGCGACAGTGACTCCGTCGTCGTTGACCGTGGTGCCGAAGAGCTTTGCCGCGATGCCGTCCTCGGAGCCCGAGAGGAGTCCGCCGCCCCACACCATGTGTGCGAGGGGGAAGTAGACGACGGTGACCCAGATACCCGAGAACAGGAGCCAGGTGCCGAACTTGACTCGCTCGGCCAGGGCACCACTGATGAGGGCGGTGGTGATGATCGCGAAGGTCACCTGGAACGCGATGTCGATGACGTTGGGGTAGCCCCACGCGCCGGCGATGAAGTTGCCGTCAGCATCCGTGATGCTGTTCTTGAGGCCGAAGAACTCGAACGGGTTGGCAAAAATGCCCCCGATGTTCTCGGTGCCGTAGGACATCGACCATCCCCACAGAACGTAGATGACGCCGATGACGGCCATGGCCCCGAAGGACATCATCATCATGTTCAGGACGGACTTGGACCGAGACATCCCGCCGTAGAAGAAAGCGAGGCCGGGTGTCATCAGCAAGACCAGAGATGCAGCCATCAGCATCCATGCGGCGTTACCGGAGTTCGCCAACAAATCGTCGGTACTCACTTACTACCTCCTAGTCGCACGTGCCGGGCAGCACGTCGTTAAGGAGAAGAGTGCTGGGCTGGTGTTTCGTCCATGGCGCTGTCGCGTTTCGCAGACGTGAACCAATTGCCCAACTTTGTTGCAAACAGGTTTCGCCAGGGGGTTCTACGAACCCTGTGCTCCTTTTTGGTAGTTCGCGCTACCAAAAAGGCGCACGGGGGCATCAGCCCAGCAGGGCGTCTACGAACGCACCCGGCTCGAACGGCGCCAGATCGTCGGCGCCTTCACCGAGACCGACCAACTTCACCGGCACGCCCAGTTCATGCTGAACCTGAAAGACGATTCCACCCTTGGCGGTTCCGTCCAGCTTGGTCAACACGACGCCGGTGATGTCCACGACCTCCGCGAACACTCGTGCCTGCGCGAGTCCGTTCTGGCCGACCGTCGCATCGAGAACCAGCAGAACGTCGTCGACCGACGCCTTCTTCTCGATGACCCGCTTGACCTTGCCGAGTTCGTCCATCAGACCGGTCTTGGTATGCAACCGGCCGGCGGTGTCGATGAGGACCACGTCGACGCCGTCTGCGATGCCGCGTGAAACCGCGTCGAATGCGATCGCAGCGGGATCGCCACCCTCCTTGCCACGGACAACTTCGGCGCCGACACGCTCGGCCCACGTCTGGAGCTGATCGGCAGCGGCGGCGCGGAACGTGTCCGCGGCACCGAGCACGACGCGGCGACCGTCGGCGACGAGCACGCGAGCCAGCTTGCCGGTGGTGGTGGTCTTGCCGGTCCCGTTGACACCGACGACGAGCAGAACAGCCGGGTGATCGTCGTGTGGCAGTGCGCGAATGGAACGGTCCAGTTCGGGACGCAGTTCGGCGATCAGCACCTCGCGAAGCAGTGCGCGGGCGTCTGCTTCGGTGCGAACACTGCGGGCCGCCATCTGCTCACGAAGCTTGGTGACGACTTTCTCGGTGGTCGCGGAGCCGAGGTCCGCGATCAGAAGGGTGTCCTCGACTTCTTCCCACGAATCCTCGTCCAGATCGCCGCCGCCGAGCAGACCGAGCAAGCTCTTGCCGACCGCTGACTGCGAGCGGGAGAGGCGTCCGCGCAGTCGGTCCAGCCGACCCTCGGTCGGGTCGATCTCGTCCAGCACGCGCGGTGCAGGCACGACGGGCTCGGGTACAACTACAGGTTCGGGAACGACAACCGGTTCGGGAACGACAACAGGCTCTTCGACAACCGGTTCTGCTACCGGTGCCTCTTCTACTACCGGCTCTTCGACAACCGGTTCCTCGACGACGGCCGGCTTCTCAGCGACAGGTTCTTCGACAACCGGTTCCGCAACAGCTGGTTCTTCGACTACTGGTTCTTCGACGACTGGTTTTTCGACGACGGGCGGCTTCTCCGCGACCGGAGGTGACGGCACCACCGGAGGCGGCGCCGTCGCCGTGGACCCCTGACTGAAGTTGAACCCGCCGCCGGCCTTGTAGCCGCCTGACTTGTCCTTCTCAGGGGCGCCGAGCTCCGGCTTCGTCTCGGGCGCCTTCAGAGACACCTGCCCCTTGCGATAGCGCAGGAATCCGGCAACGAGAACGACGAGTAGTACGGCTGCTACAGCCGCGATGATGATCCAAGCCTGGGTAGTCACCGGCCCATTGTTTCAGGCTCCGAGCCGGAAAGTGAGCAGGGCTTACGTAGAGGCCATGTCTTGACCGCGAAGTCGCTGCGAAATCACTGTGGTGATGCCGTCGCCGCGCATACTGACCCCGTACAACGCGTCGGCGATTTCCATGGTCGGTTTCTGGTGGGTGATCACGATCAACTGCGACTTCTCCCGCAATTGTTCGAAGAGTCCGATCAGCCGCCGCAGGTTGGTGTCGTCCAATGCCGCCTCCACCTCGTCCATGACGTAGAACGGGGAGGGGCGAGCCCGGAAGATCGCGACCAGCATGGCCACCGCGGTCAACGACTTCTCGCCGCCCGACAGCAACGACAACCGCTTGACCTTCTTGCCGGGCGGACGCGCCTCGACTTCGATGCCGGTAGTGAGCATGTCCGAGGGATCGGTGAGGACCAGTCGCCCTTCTCCCCCGGGGAACAATTTCTCGAACACTCCCACGAACTCACGCTCGACATCGGCATACGCCTCGGTGAATACCTGCAGAATTCGTGCGTCCACGTCTGCGACCACAGCAAGAAGGTCCTTGCGTGCGGTCTTGACGTCCTCGAGCTGAGTGGAGAGGAAGGTGTACCGCTCCTCGAGTGCCGCAAATTCCTCGAGCGCCAGCGGATTGACCTTGCCGAGGGTAGCGAGGTCCTTCTCCGCTCGCTTGGCTCGGCGTTCCTGAGTCGCTCGGTCGTACGGAAGCGGAGCGGGCGCGGTGACCTGCTCCCCACGCTCCTTCGCGTGTTCGTACTCCTCGATTTCGAGTGCCGTCGGCGGCAATTCGACTTCAGGTCCGTACTCGGCGATCAGATCGTCGAGGCCGATACCGTACTGATCGAGGATCGACTCCTCGAGTTGTTCGATGCGCAACGCTGCCTGAGCCTTCGCGACCTCGTCGCGATGGACGGCGTCGGTGAGCGAAGCGAGTTGTCCGGTCAGTGATCGGACTGTCTCGCGGACCTGATCCAGTTTGGCCGTGCACTCGGAGCGAGCCCGAGCCAACTCGTCGCGGTGAGCAAGAGCCGCAGCGACGACGCCCTCGAGTTCGGCCGCCACACGCTGTCCCGATTCGGCGACGGCAGCTGCAACCTCCGCAGCGTGCGCCCTGGCGCGCAGAGCCCGTTCGGCGCGAATTCGCGCTTCTCGTTCGGCGGCCGCGGCGCGGCGAAGCGAATCAGCCTTGCCGCGAACGGATTCCGCACGTTCTTCGGCGGTCCGCACCGCGAGGCGAGCATCCATTTCGACGATGCGCACTTCCGCCAGCGCTGCTGCGGCCATTTCACGATCGGCAGCGGTCGATTCTGCGCCGTGTCCCGGTGCATTGCCGTCGGTTTCGGCAACGCGCAGTCGTTCCTCCAGATCCGCGAGCTTTGTCAGCGACTCACCGCGCCCCTCCTCGGCACGCACCCGCTGGGAGGTCAGCCGATCGGATTCCGCGTGGGCGACACGTGCTGCCTGCCCCAATCTGCCCAACTGCTCGTAGATGGCCGACATGGCGGCGTCCGACTCGTTGAGCGCGGCCAGAGTCTGCTCCGCGGTCTCGCGTCGAGCAGCCTGTTCGGCCAGAGCGCCGGACAGCGCAGCATCGAGTTCCTCGGATCGGCTCTCCGTTGCCGCCAGTTCCGCTGCGGACGCGTCGATCGCCGCCTGCACCTCCAGCGTGCTCGGTTGCCGATCCGAGCCACCGATCATCCACCCCGGACCGTGCAGATCGCCGGATAGCGTCACTGCACGAATTCCCTTGTGGTCAGTAACAACTCGAATCGCGTCATCGAGAGTGTCGACCAGGACGACGCCATCGAGGATGGCGGTCAATCCGGCACGCAACTCGTCGGGGCAGTCGATGACGTCGACGGCGTGACGACTACCCGGCGCGATCTCGGCCTCGCGCTTGATCGCCGGTTCACCGCTCACGATCAGTGATGCACGCCCACCGTCCTGATCGGCCAGTGCTGCAACAGCCGAGCGAGCCGAGTTCAGCGACTGCGCCACAACGGCGTCCGCTGCCGGCCCCATCGCGGCGGCGATCGCGGCTTCGTAGCCGGGTTCGACGTGGATCAATCCGGCCAGCGAGGTGATGCCGTCGTCGCGCCGGTGTTCAAGCAGCCAACCGCCACCGTCCTTGCGCTGCAAGCCCATCGACAGTGCCTCGATGCGCGCACGGAGCGAGGCGATGCGTTGCCCGCTCGTCTTTTCTTCCTCGCGAAGTTCTTCGACGCGCGCGTCGATCATCTCGAGAGCTTCGATGGCGTGTTCGTGATTGGTGTCGAGGCCGACTTCACCGGCATCGAGATCCCCGATGCTTTCCTGCACCGTGTCGAACTCGGCCTGTGCGGCGTCCCCACGCAGACGAGCCTCGTCGATCGCCTCGGTCAGCCGAGACACTTCCGCGTCGACGGATTCGACGCGGGTACGCAGAGTGTCGACCTGACCGGAGAGTCGAGCGAGACCTTCGCGTCGATCCGCGACAGCGCGAACTTCCGCCATGTGCGCCCGTTCTGCCTCCGCTGCAGCATCTTCCGTGGCTGCCAGCTGCTCACGAGCTGCTTCCGATGCCGCTCGCGCGATCTCGACGCCTTCGAGGAGTTCGG
Source organism: Rhodococcus sp. IEGM 1409 (assembly GCF_030056735.1). Classification (GTDB taxonomy): domain Bacteria; phylum Actinomycetota; class Actinomycetes; order Mycobacteriales; family Mycobacteriaceae; genus Rhodococcus_F. The sequence continues at coordinate 554,437 of NZ_JASHKN010000002.1, read as the reverse complement.
CTTCCTCGGCAGCAAGACGTTCGGCGCGGGCTTCCATCTCGTCCGGGTCCTGGCCTCGGTTGCCGACGGGTTCGGAGTCGAGATGGCGTGCACGTTCGCGGGCGATGCGCACCGTGGCGTTGACTCGTTCGGCAAGCGCGGAGAGCTGGAACCAACTCTGCGCAGCGGCTTCCGATCCCGGAGTCAGACGAGCGAGAGCTTGTTCCTGGCGCCCGAGTTCGAGGTTCGCATCGTCCAGCGCGGCCGCCACCTGGTTGTGCTGTTCGCGGGCCGATTTCTCGTCCTGCGCCTGGTCGTTCAATTGGGTTCGACGGGTCACCAGGTCGTCAGCGGCCAGCCGCATCTTGGCATCACGGAGGTCGGCCTGGACCGTCTGCGCTCGCCGAGCGACCTCGGCTTGGCGTCCCAGCGGTTTGAGTTGCCGACGCAGTTCCGCGGTGAGGTCACTGAGCCGAGCGAGATTGGCCTGCATGGAATCGAGCTTGCGCACCGCTTTTTCCTTGCGGCGGCGATGTTTGAGGACTCCCGCTGCTTCTTCGATGAAGGCGCGACGGTCTTCGGGCCGGGATTCGAGGATCGCGGCGAGCCGTCCCTGCCCGACGATGACGTGCATCTCGCGGCCGATACCGGAGTCGCTGAGCAGTTCCTGGACGTCCATCAGACGGCAGGACGAGCCGTTGATCTCGTACTCCCCCGCGCCGTCGCGGAACATCCGGCGCGTGATCGACACCTCGGAGTACTCGATCGGGAGCGCGCCGTCGGCGTTGTCGATGGTCAGGGTCACCTCGGCGCGGCCGAGCGGCGCGCGGCCGGAGGTGCCGGCAAAGATGACGTCCTCCATCTTGCCGCCGCGCAGTGCCTTGGCGCCCTGCTCGCCCATCACCCAGGTCAACGCATCGACGACGTTGGATTTACCCGAGCCGTTGGGGCCGACGACACAGGTGATCCCCGGCTCGAACCGAAGAGTCGTTGCCGACGCAAAGGATTTGAATCCCTTGAGTGTCAGACTCTTGAGGTGCATGGGGGGAAACTTTACCGCCAAACCGGTCAGCGTTCGACGAACCCTGTCAGGTCGCCCCTGGCGGGGTCCCAGCTGTCGACCACAAGATCCACCGTGCCCGGGGTAGTCCCCGAGCGCAGCAACTCCACCAATCGCTCGAGCTGCGGGCGTTCGCCTTCCGCCACGACGAGCACTCGACCGTCACGCTGATTGGACGCGTATCCGATCAACCCGAGTTCGAGAGCGCGGGCCCGGGTCCACCACCGAAACCCGACGCCTTGAACGTATCCGTGAACCCACGCCGTCAACCGCACAGGCGCTGTCTCAGCCATGGCGCTCAGCTCGCCACACGTTCGAGACGGTGAACCTCGCCGAGGAAACCGGTGGTGTAAAGAGAGTTGGGATCCCAGCCCGGGCCGGCGCCGAACTTGACCGCGGATGTGAACGGCAGACCCGAGGCGATCTCACACGAAGATCCCGAATCCGGATCGACGCGAACAACTTTGCCGCCGGCATTGAATGCGACATACAGCGCGCCGTCCGGTCCGACGGTCAGATCGTCCGCCATGTTTGCCGGACCGAACCCGGGGAGCGTGATCGTCCGCACTGCTCCGCCCAGATCGTGTTCGTCGAGGACGTGGACGGCGGTCACCATGTCGAAGGTCGTCGTCACGTAGATCGTCGAACCGGAGCGTGCGAGGCCGTCCACGGTGCCGAGATCCTCACGAACAATCGAACTGGTTCCGTCACTGTTGATGACCGTCAGGCCCGGCCGGGTCAGTGTGCGAGCGGTGAGGAAGCGGTTACCGTCCAGCGGCACAAGCCCGTTCGGCATCACCAGACCGTCGGCAATCGTTGTCACCGATCCGTCCGCGACGTCGACCTTGCGAAGGCTGCCGTCGGCGATTCCGAACAGTCCCGAGACAGTCGAGTTGCCCGTGGTGAAGTACACGGAACCGTCACGCGCGAGCAGCCCGCCAGGTCCGGTGACGTCACCGACCAAAGTTGTCCGTGTTCCGCCCGGAGCCACTTTCAGCAGTGCACCCGGCCCGATCAGAGCCGACTGCGACAGCACCATCGAACCGTTGCCGTCGAATTCGAGATTCTCGAGCATGCCGGCGCCAGTCGTCACGACGCTCGACGTCCATGAACCGCAACCACCGGCAGAGACGTCGACCGGGACCGAGGCGTGCGCCGGAGCACTCACTGCCACAACGGAACCCAGTGCGATCGCAGCGACAATGCTGCCCGCGCGGCGCATCAGGCTTCCGTGTCGAACGACAGAGTGACCTTGGTTCCGGCCTTGAGAGTGCGCCCGACGGTGCATACCTTGTCCACGGAACGCTCGACGAGAGTGATGAGGCGCTGCTGTGCTTCGGCATCCAACTCGCTGAGATCGAGTTCGAGGACCTCGTCGAGCCGCGGGTAGACCTCGTTCTCCCGATCGGCGGCGCCGGACACTCGGACCGTCGCGTCGTAGTTGTCACCGAGGCGGCGAGAAATCGGGAAGTCGGAGCTCATACCGGTGCACGCGGCCAGTGCGATTTTGAGGAGTTCGCCTGGCGTGAAGACTCCTGGCACCGATTCGGAGCCGATGAGAACCTCTGCGCCGCGCGAACTCTTGCCGGTGTAGAGGCGGGTTCCGGTGCGTTCGACCCAAAGCTCGGTGTGAGCCGGGGCGGTTGCAGCGTTGTCGGGAGTCTGTTCAGCCATGACGCAATCTTGCCACTCCGCCGAACCGGAGGGGCGGGAGACCTAGGCGATTCGCCTTGCCCTCGGGGTCGGCTGACACCGCGGGCAACTGAACGACGATCGATTCATGAACTTCTCACGCTTGATCGGCGCGCCGCATCGCGGGCACGGAAGATTTTCCTGACCGTACGCCGACAGTGACCGGTCGAAGTACCCGGACTCGCCGTTGACGTTCACGTACAGCGCGTCGAAGGACGTACCGCCCTGATCGAGCGCTTCACCCATCACTGCGTGCGCTGCGTTCAACAGCTCTCGAAGTTTGGGCCTGGTGAGGGATTCGGCAATTCGGTTGCCGTGAATCTTTGCGCGCCACAATGATTCGTCGGCGTAGATGTTTCCGATCCCGGATACCACGGTCTGGTCGAGAATCGCACGCTTGATCTCGGTGTGCTTGCCCCGCAGGACTTTCACGACAGATTCGAGATCGAATGCAACGTCCATGGGATCGCGAGCAATGTGCGCCACCGACTCGGGCAGCATCGTTCCGTCGACCTCGACGAGAGGTGAAATCGACCAGCCACCGAAGGTTCGCTGATCGACGAATCGAAGATCAGCTCCGGAATCGAGGGCCAACCGAATGCGGAGGTGCTTTTCCCAGTCGACGGTCGGGGGTTGGACCAACATCTGTCCGCTCATCCCGAGATGAACTACCAGTCCGACACCGGCAGGCTCGAGAACCAGCCACAGATACTTGCCACGACGCTCTGCCGAAGCGATGGTCTGCCCGGTGAGTTGGCCGATCAAGTCCTCGGAACCGAGAATGTGGCGCCTGATCGCGCGGGGATGGAGGACCTCGACGGCCTCGATCGCCGCACCTACAGCATGAGACTGCAGGCCGCGGCGAACGACTTCGACTTCGGGAAGCTCAGGCAAGAGTGAACTCAGCCGGCAAGATCAGACGCGTCGTCAGCAACGACTGCGCTGGCAGCGGCATTTTCCGACATCGTCTTCCATGCCGAACTTGCTGCCTTCTGCTCGGCTTCCTTCTTGGAACGACCGACGCCGACACCCAAGGGCTTGCCACTGATGAGAACGGTGGCCGTGAATTCCTTGTCGTGATCGGGTCCGGTAGCGGTGATCTCGTAGACGGGAACTCCGGCACCGTGTTCTGCGGTCAGTTCCTGCAGGCTCGTCTTCCAATCCAGACCCGCGCCCAGAAGCGGTGCGCGAGTGAGTAGATCGTCGAACAGATCGAGAACAACGCGTCGCGCAGTCTCGATGCCGTGTTGCAGGTGGATGGCGCCGAGAATCGACTCCATACCGTCGGCGAGGATGGACGGCTTGTCACGGCCGCCCGTCATTTCCTCACCCTTACCCAGCAGCAGGTGCGCTCCGAGTCCACCTTCACCCAGAGTCCTGGCAACCTCGGCGAGTGCATGCATGTTGACCACGCTGGCACGGATCTTCGCCAGATCACCTTCGGATTTGTCCGGGTGGGACAGATAGAGATTTTCGGTCACCGTGACGCCGAGAACGGAATCCCCGAGAAACTCGAGGCGCTCGTTCGTGGGCAGTCCGCCGTTCTCGTACGCGTACGAGCGGTGCGTGAGAGCGAGGGTCAGAAGACCGGGCTCTATATCTACGCCGACAGCGGCGAGGAGCTTGTCGTGATTGCCCTCGCCGCCGGCGGCTGAAACTGTATTTTCGCTCGTCATAGTCTTTCTCCGGGGAGAACTAGACAGCAGCGGTTACCTGGCGGCCCTTGTAAGTACCGCATGACGGGCATGCGATGTGGGGAAGGGTCTGCTCGCCACAGCCACGGTTGGGGCAGGTAACGAGGGTGGGCACAGTGGTCTTCCACTGGCTACGACGCGACCGCGTGTTGGATCGCGACATTTTGCGCTTGGGGACAGCCACTTCTACTTCTCCTCGGCTTCGGTGATCACAAGATTTTCGCTGGTGTTTGATTCCACGCCAAATTTGGCCGCGAGACCAGCCCAGCGAGGATCAAGTATGTCATGCCCATGCCCAGATTCCGCAATCGCCAGGCGAATGCCACATTCTGAGCACAATCCCAGGCAATCGTCACTGCACAGAGGCTGGAGCGGAAGCGCCAGCCCGACTGCATCGACGATGACCGGTTCGAGGTCGATTTCGTCGTCTTCGACCGCGTAGACCTCTCCCTCTTCCGTCGTCTCCTCGGTGGTGCTGTCCGGGTAAGCGAACAACTCCGTGAGATAGACGTCCACGGTGTCGGTGAACGGTTCGAGGCACCGTGAGCACTCACCCTTGGTGGGTGCGTGCACGTTTCCGGTGACAAGAACACCTTCGGACACTGCTTCGAGACGAAGATCGAGATCTATGTCCGCGCCCGCTTCGATCGCGATCAGATCGAGACCGATACGGTTCGGGGACTGAATTGTTCTCTCGACGGTACGCATCGACCCTGGACGACGACCGAGCTTGACCGTGTCCAGCAAAAATCCCGCATCACTTGACTGATGCGACGAACTACGACGATGCGTTGACAAAGAGAACTCACCTAACTGTTGAAACTGGTATGGGCAACCACTCCACAATACGGCAGCTATTAGGCAAATCCCAATTCCATCCACGAAAAAGTGGGCCGCCCCATATCGGACGACCCACCCTCGACTGTCTGATCCGCTCTAGCGGCGCCGCTCCGAACGACGATCGTCGTCCTGGTAATCGGGAACTCCCGAACCCGATCGAAGCTGCTGACGACCACGACCGACCGATCGAACGGTTCCCGTGAGGAACTCCTCGAACTCGGCCAACTTGGTGTCGACGTACAGGTCGCACTCCGACCGCATCCGATCGGACTCGGCGTGAGCGGCGTCGATCACCCGCGCGGATTCCGCGTGGGCAGTCTGGACAACCTCGGTCTGCGAGACCAGACGAGCCTGCTCTGCCGTTCCCTCGGCCACCGAATGGTCGTACGAGGCCTGGCCCGACTCGATCATCCGATCGGCCTCGGTACGAGCCCGTCCGGTCACTGCGTCGTACTCACGACGGCCGTCCGTGACAGTCCGTTCCGCTTCTGCTTCTGCGTCCTCGACCAACTGATCGGCGTGTGCACGTGCTTCGGCAACCATGCGATCGGCCTGAGCCTTGGCGTCGGACAGAATGCGGTCGGCGTCGTCGCGTGCGTTCTCCACAGTCGACGTCGCCTCGGCGTTGGCGCTGCTGACCGTCTTCTCCGCGTTGGCCCGCGCGTCACCGACCAATTTGTCCCGATGATCGAGGACGTCCTGAGCGTCGTCCAGCTCGCTCGGAATTGCGTCTCGGACGTCGTCGAGAAGCTCGAGCACGTCGCCGCGAGGCACAACACACCCCGCGGTCATGGGAACACCGCGCGCCTCTTCGACAATTGCGACCAGTTCGTCCAGTGCCTCGAATACGCGGTACACAAGCAACCCCAATCTCTACCGGCCGAATTCGGCCCACATCGTCACCGGTCCACTCGGACCTGTGCCCGTTCCTGTCCAAGTTTGCCGGAAGAACGGCCAACGGGGTGTCGTCGTGGTCGGTGTGTCGGGGATCAGCTGCTTTCTGCTGCTCGTTCGGCGATACGCGCGAGTAGCCGAGAATGCACCTTGGCCGGAAGCATGTCGGAGACATCGCCGCCGAAGGTCGCAACTTCCTTCACCAGAGAACTCGACAGGTAGCTGTAGGTCGGATTCGTGGCGACGAAGAGCGTGTCGACGCCTGTGAGCTTCTGATTCATCTGAGCCATCTGCAGCTCGTAATCGAAGTCGTTCGCGCCGCGCAGACCCTTGACGATCGCGCTGAGGCCTTCTTGTTTTGCGTAGTCGACCAACAGTCCGTGCCACGACGTGACCCGAACGTTGGGCAGGTGACTCGTCGCGTCTTCGAGCATCTCGATCCGCTCGTCGATCGTGAACATGCCACGCTTGCTCTTGTTGATCAGCACGGTGACCACGACCTCGTCGAATTGCGCAGCAACTCTTCCGATTACGTCGAGGTGACCGTTGGTCACAGGGTCGAAGGATCCGGGGCAGACGGCGCCAGTCATGAGTCCAGACCGTAGCAGGTGGCCAGCTCGATGCGGGCTTCACCGTAGTTCTTCGCCTTGATCGGCTCGTAGCCCTGCGGCCACACGGTCTCCGGCGAGCGCGACGAACGTTCGAGTACCACGATCGTGCCCTCCCCCACCCATTTGTTGGCCTGCAGATCAGTGAGCATGGACAAGACAGCCTCGTCGGTCACCGCATACGGCGGGTCGGCGATGACTATGTCGTATTCCCGCGCGCTCGGCCCCGACACCACGGCCGCGACCGGAGCGGCGCGAACCGTCGCCCCCGGCAACGCGACAGTGCCGATGTTCGCCTTGATGACGGCAGCGGCTTTGGCATCGGATTCCACGAGAACGACGTGCTCGGCTCCGCGTGAGAGCGCTTCGAGGCCGAGGGCACCCGAACCCGCGAAGAGGTCGAGAACCGCGCACCCTTCGAGATCGATGCGCGCTTCGAGAGCACTGAACAACGCCTCGCGAACCCGATCCGACGTCGGACGGGTCCCGCTCGGCGGGACCCGCAGGCGTCGACCGCCCGCGAGTCCCGAGATGATGCGAGTCACTCTGCGGCGCTCTCCCCCGTCGAGACGACTACCAGCAGGTCTCCGCCCTCGACCTGCTGAACAGCGCTGATCGCGATACGCGAAACGACGCCGGCACGCGGAGAGGTGATCGCTGCCTCCATCTTCATCGCTTCGATCGTGGCCACGGTGTCGCCGGCCTCGATTTTCTGGCCTTCCTTGACCGCGAGCGTCACGACGCCCGCGAACGGTGCCGCCACGTGGCCCGGGTTGTTCTTGTCGGCCTTCTCCGCCGCCGGCACGTCACTGGCAATGGAGCGATCGCGGATCGAGACCGGACGCAACTGGCCGTTCAGGATGCACATGACAGTGCGGTAGCCGCGCTCGTCGGGCTCGGAGATGGCTTCGAGACCGATGATCAGTTCCACTCCGGGAGTCAATTCGACGCGGTGTTCGTCGCCGCGCCGCAGACCGTAGAAGAACTGGTTCGCCGACAGCCGCGACGTGTCACCGTACTTCTCGCGGTGCTCGAGGAATTCCTTTGTCGGGCCAGGGAAGAGCAGACGGTTCAGCGTCGCCTGACGGTCCTTCGACGAGCCCTCGAGCAGCACCTCGTCCTCGGCGGAGAGCGTCGCTTCGGGCTTGGCCTGGCCACGTCCTTCGAGCGCCTTGCTGCGGAACGGTTCCGGCCAGCCACCGGGCGGCGTACCGAGTTCGCCGCGCAGGAAGCCGACCACGGAGTCAGGGATGTCGAACTTCGCCGGATCTGCGGCGAACTCCTCCGAAGGCACACCGGCACCGACAAGATGGAGCGCGAGGTCGCCGACGACCTTCGACGACGGCGTCACCTTCACCAGATGCCCGAGCATGCGGTCTGCGTCGGCGTACTTGGCTTCGACCTCTTCGAACCGGTCGCCGAGGCCGAGAGCAACGGCCTGGGTCCGGAGGTTGGAGAGCTGACCACCCGGGATCTCGTGCGTGTACACGCGCCCCGTCGGGGCCGGTAGCCCGGATTCGAAGGGCGCGTACACCTTTCGCAGCGCCTCCCAATACGGCTCGAGGTCGCACACGTTCTGCAGGTTCAGTCCGGTGTCGAACTCGGAGTGCGCAGCAGCGGCGACGATGGCCGAGAGCGCAGGCTGGCTGGTGGTTCCGGCCAGTGCCGCCGAAGCACCGTCGACTGCGTCGGCGCCCGCCTGCCACGCTGCGAAGTACGTGGCCAACTGTCCACCGGGGGTGTCGTGCGTGTGAACGTGAACCGGCAGATCGAAGTTGCTGCGCAGCGCCGTCACCAGCTTGGTGGCCGCCGGAGCGCGCAGCAGGCCGGCCATGTCCTTGATCGCGAGCACGTGAGCGCCGGCATCGACGATCTCTTCTGCCAACTTCAGGTAGTAGTCGAGCGTGTACAGAGTTTCGTTCGGATCCGACAGATCTCCGGTGTAGCTCAGCGCCACCTCGGCGAGAGCCGTTCCCGTCTCACGCACCGCGTCGATGGCAGGGCGCATCTGGTCGACGTTGTTGAGCGCGTCGAAGATTCGGAAGATGTCGATGCCGGTATCGGTGGCTTCCTGAACGAACGCGCGCGTGACCTTCTCAGGATAGGGCGTGTAGCCCACCGTGTTTCGTCCGCGAAGAAGCATCTGGAGGCAGATGTTCGGGACCGCTTCACGGAGCGCGGCGAGCCGGTACCACGGATCCTCGTGCAGAAAGCGAAGTCCCACATCGTAGGTCGCGCCTCCCCAGGCTTCGATCGAGAGCAGTTCCGGCGTCAACCGCGCGACGTGCCCGGCAACTCCGAGCAGTCCGCTGGTTCGAACCCGCGTGGCCAACAACGACTGATGCGCGTCACGGAAGGTGGTGTCGGTGACGCCGACGGCCCTCTGCTCGCGCAGCGCCTTAGCGAAACCTTCGGGACCGAGTTCGAGCAGGCGCTGGCGGCTGCCGGCGGGCGGCGGCGTCGAAAGATCGATCTTGGGCAGCTTGTCCTGCGGGTACACCGAAGAGGGGCGCTCGCCGTGCGGCTTGTTGACCGTCACATCGGCGAGGTAGGTCAGAATCTTGGTGCCGCGGTCGGCGGAGGAACGCAGGGTCAGCAGCTGGGGACGTTCCTCGATGAAGGAGGTCGTCACACGTCCGGCCCGGAAGTCGGGGTCGTCGAGAACCGCCTGCAGGAACGGAATGTTGGTCGAGACGCCACGAATACGGAACTCGGTGACCGCGCGGCGAGCCCTCGCGACAGCGGCTTCGAGGTCGCGACCGCGACAGGTGAGCTTGACCAGCATCGAGTCGAAGTACGCACCGACCTCGGCACCGAGCGTCGCGCCGCCGTCAAGGCGGATACCGGCGCCGCCCGGGGTGCGGTACGCGGTGATCCGGCCCGTGTCCGGGCGGAATCCGTTGGCCGGATCCTCGGTCGTGATGCGGCACTGCAGCGCCGCGCCGCGCAGCTTGATCGTGTCCTGTGACAGACCCAGATCTGCAAGCGTCGAACCGGACGCGATCTTGAGCTGCGACTGGACCAAGTCCACGTCCGTCACTTCTTCGGTGACGGTGTGCTCCACCTGAATTCGCGGGTTCATCTCGATGAAGACGTGGTTGCCGCGCTTGTCGAGGAGGAACTCGACAGTGCCGGCGCACGTGTACCCGATCTCCTTCGCGAAAGCGACGGCGTCGGCACAGATCTTGGCGCGCAACTCTTCCGAGAGGTTGGGGGCCGGAGCAAGCTCGATCACCTTCTGGTGGCGACGCTGCAGCGAGCAGTCACGCTCGAAGAGGTGGATGACGTTGCCCTGCTCGTCGGCGAGGATCTGCACTTCGATGTGGCGGGGATCGATGACGGCCTGCTCGAGGAACACCGTCGAATCGCCGAAGGCCGACTCCGCTTCGCGCGCTGCGGCTTCGATCGATTCCTTGAGCTGTGAGCGTTCCGCAACGCGGCGCATTCCGCGTCCGCCGCCGCCGGCGACAGCCTTGACGAAGATCGGGAAGGTCATGTCCTCGGCTGCGGCGAGCAGCTCGTCGATGTCCGCTGACGGCTCCGAAGACGCGAGCACCGGGAGACCGGCGGCCTTGGCCGCGGCGATGGCGCGTGCCTTGTTACCGGTCAACTCGAGGATCTCCGCGGAGGGACCGACGAACTTGATGCCTGCCTCGGCGCACGCCGCCGACAGATCCGGGTTCTCGGAGAGGAAACCGTAACCGGGGTAGATGGCGTCGGCTCCGGCGCTCTTGGCGGCGGCGACGATTTCCTCGACCGAGAGATACGCGCGAACGGGGTGACCCTTCTCCCCGATCTGGTAGCTCTCGTCTGCCTTGAGACGGTGGATCGAGTTCCGATCCTCGTACGGGAACACCGCGACGGTTCCGGCACCTAGTTCGTAGGCGGCGCGGAAGGCACGGATCGCAATTTCGCCGCGGTTCGCGACGAGCACTTTGGAGAACATTCGAGAAAACTACCCCGATTTCATCTTGCGTCTACATGCGGAGTCTCATATTTCGGACTGAATCGAGAAACCAACCCGGCGGTCCTCGTGCTATTCGATTTCAGCTTGTCGTCATACCCGTCACGACTTCTCGAGGTACTCGATCCGGTCGGAGTCCAGCGCGGCGGTCACCATGGAAGCCAGGGCGGGATGACCGTCGAGCGATGGATCGGCGTCGACGATTCCCTGGGCGAACTCCCGGGCGGATTCGAGGATGTCTCCATGTGCCATGAGAGAAAGCAGCCGCAGGTTCGAGGTCGTGCCCGACTGCGCCGCTCCGAGGATGTCGCCTTCGCGTCTGGTCGCGAGGTCGAGTTGAGCCAGTTCGAACCCGTCGTTGGTCGCGGCCACCGCGGATAGTCGCTCGTATGCCGGCCCGCCGGGATTGCTTCCGGTGACGAGGATGCACAGTCCCTGGTGCTTTCCTCGGCCGACACGACCACGCAGCTGATGGAGCTGACTGACACCGAACCGCTCGGCGTCGACGATCACCATCACCGTCGCGTTCGGGACGTCCACACCGACTTCGACGACGGTCGTGCAGACAAGGACGTCGATGTCACCGACGTTGAACGCGCTCATGACGACGTCTTTTTCGTCGGAAGGCAGTCGACCGTGCAGCAATCCGACTCGCAGATCGGCCAGCGGGCCACTCGACAGCTCCTCGAAGACGTCGACCGCCGACTTGGTCTCCGGCTGCTTCTCCTCGGTGAACTGGTCTTCGCCTGCGCCCTGCTCACCGTCGCCGATCCGCGAGCACACGACATACGCCTGACGGCCGTCGGCAACGTCCTCCCGAATTCGTTCCCACGCGCGATCCACCCACTGCGGCTTCTGCTTCACGGGCACGACATTGCTCTTGATCGGGGTGCGCCCACGCGGTAGCTCCCGCAGGGTCGATACCTCGAGGTCGCCGAGCACGGTCATGGCGATGGTTCGCGGAATGGGCGTTGCCGTCATCACCAGCAGATGCGGACTCAGACCTTCACGTGCCCGCGATCGCAACTGATCACGTTGCTCGACGCCGAAGCGGTGCTGCTCGTCGACCACGACCATGCCGAGGTTGAAGAACTCTACGTTGTCCTGGATGAGCGCATGGGTACCGATGACGATCCCGGCGTCGCCGGTCACAGCTTCGAGCAGCGCTGCGCGTTTCGCGGCCACAGGCAGCGAACCGGTCAGAAGAGCGATACGGGTGGAGTGTTCGGCCGAACCGAGCTCACCACCAGCGGCAAGCGGACCCATCATCTTGCGCAGTGATCGCGCGTGCTGATTGGCGAGGACCTCGGTGGGTGCGAGTAGCGCGCACTGATAGCCCGCGTCGACGACCTGCAACATCGCGCGCAAGGCCACGATCGTCTTGCCGGACCCGACCTCGCCCTGAAGAAGCCTGCTCATCGGGCGTGGGCGGGCAAGGTCGCTGGAGATCTCCTCCGCGACCGCTTGCTGTCCCTCCGTCAGAGTGAACGGGAGCATCTCCTCGAACTGGTCCGCGATCCCGCCTGCCACCGGAGCGCAAGCCGGAGCTACACGCTCGGAGTTGTCATGACGACGCATCGCGAGGACCAACTGCAGAGACAGAGCCTCGTCGAAGCGCAGACGATCCTGTGCTCGTTCGATGTCTTCCTTGGTATCGGGAAGGTGAACGATGCGCAGCGCTTCGTCCAAGCCGATGAATCCGTGCTCGGCCCGGGTCTCGTCAGGCAACGGCTCCTCGATCGGATCGAGTTGGTCGAGCACCTGTCGCACGCACCGCATGATGGTCCAACTCTCGACCTCGCGGGTCGCCGGATACAGCGGGATCAATGCGCGGTCGAAGACGGAGAGATCGAGTTCGGCGCCGTGGTCCTGATTTGCGCGAGCCAGACCGGCAAGGTCGCCGGCCCCCTTGATGGATGCCAGGGGAACCACCGAATCCTCCTCGCCGACACGAGGTTCCGGGAGGATCAGGTAGCTCGGATGAGTGAGAGACCACTTTCCGCGGAAGTACTTCACCGTCCCGGAGAACATCGCACGCACGCCGGGCTTGACGACGTGACGCACCTTCTGCGGATTGAAGAACGTGACGTCGACGGTCTGCGAATCGGTCGCGAGCGAGACTCTCAGCATCTGTCCCGGACGGTTCTTCATCTTCACGACGGCTGCCGACGCCACCCGCGCGATGATGGTGATGTGCTCACCTTCGGGCGGCTCCTTCTCGGCAAGTTCCTTACCTGCCGACGCGTACCGGTGTGGGTAGTGACGCAGCAAGTCCTCGACATTCCGGATCTCGAATGCCTCGTCGAGCGCGTCCGCGGTCTTCTTTCCCAGCAGCCGATCGAGTGGGTCGGCGAGCGTCGCCATCAGTTCCTCCAGCACAGTATCGCGGTAAGCACAGGTGTTCGTATATCAGCAGTCACCGACAGACTCGGTCCGATCACTCCACGCCCAACTGGAACAGGTCGCCGGGCTGATCACCCTGATACACGAGTACGTCCACGCCCGGGTGGTGCGCGATCACGTGGGCCTCCAACTGTGCTGCCAGGTCGTTCGGTGCGTCGGCACCCATGAGAAGGGTCACGAGTTCACCGCCGGATCCGAGCGCAAGATCGACCAGTCGAGCACTCGACTCCGCGACGTCGGGACCGATGAGCACCACCTCGTGACCCATCAACCCGATCGCATCACCCGGATCACACGTCCCGACGTAGGTCAGCGAGCGCTCGACGGCAATACGCAACGATCCCCAACGCGTCGCAGCTGCAGCCTCGGACATCGTGAAGCCGTCGTCGGCGACGTTGCGCTGGGCGTCGTGAACAGCGAGGGCGGCCAAGCCCTGCACCATCGACGACGTCGACAGCAGCAGAACCTGGTGAAGCGGATCGCGTGCAGCGGCACTGACTGCGACCAGTTCCTGCGCGGTCAAAGCTCCGTTCGGCAGCACCAGGACTTCGCTTCGCTCCATCTGACGAATGCGGCCGAGCAGCTGCGCGCGTGTCACCGGCGCATCGTCGCATCGAAGAACCGTCGCGCCCTCACTCTCGAACAACGCCGCCGCACTGACACCGGCAACGACGGCCAGAACGCCGCGGGCGCCGGCGCCCGGGAATCGCCTCTCCGCCCGTGCCACCAGCTGGTCGCGTTCGTCGACGAGAAAACTGCTGATGCGAATGCCGTGAACCTTTCCGGCCTCGAGGCCTGCTTCCACGGCCGCGCCGGCATCGCAGCAATGTACGTGCACGGACCAGCCGCCGAAGCCGTCGCTGACGATGACCGTCGAATCCCCGAGGACGGAGAGTCGCGTGCGCAGCGCCGCCATCCGGTCGTCGTCGGAGTCGTCGACGAGGTACATGACCTCGAAATCCTGCTCCGAGTGATCACCACATTCGATCGGGCTCTTGTGAGCCCAATCGTGATCGAAAGCGCTGACATCGACCAGGGAGGTCGAGCGCAGGTCCGGTGTTCCCAGATCCTCGCGGACCTGAGACTTCCCGGTCACCACCTCGACAAAAGCGTCGAGGATCAGAACGAGACCGAATCCCCCGGCATCGACCACCCCGGCCGACGCCAGAACGTCCAGTTGCTCCGGCGTCTTGTTCAGTGCGACCGCAGCGGCGTCGGCAGCGGCGGAAACTACGGATGCAAGATCCTCGCCGCTCGGCGTCCTGGTGTCGACGCACTCCTGCGCTGCTTCTCCCGATGCGCGCAGAACCGTGACGATGGTGCCTTCCACCAGATCGGAGACGGCCCGAGAGGCCAGCGTCGTCGCCGTAGTCAGTGAGTTCGCGAAGCTGCGGCCGTCGATGTGCTCGCCTTGAACACTCTCGGCGATACCCCGGATCACTTGGGAGAGGATCACTCCGGAATTACCCCGGGCGCCGGAGACCGCGCCCCGAGCCAGAGCGTTGGCGACGCGGCCCGCACTGCAGACGTCGTCCTCGATCGTCTCGGCGGAATCGAGCGCCGCCCGCATCGTGAACAACAGATTGGTGCCGGTATCCGAATCAGGGATGGGAAAGACGTTGAGGCTGTTGATCTCTCCGCGACGTTTCTGGAGGCTGTCGACGGCCCGGCGGGCCCAGCGCCGCAGCAGATGTCCGTCCGCGACGGATTCCGCTTCGCCGGCGCCCGGCTTTCGGCCATCGCCGGCGCCCGGCTTTCGGCCATCGTCGGCGCCCGGCTTTCGGCCATCGTCGGCGACTCGCTGCACTTCCCCCACTGACGGTTCCCCTCGACGATGGAAAGACTGACGATGAAAAAGAGATCGGTGATCGGTGCAGTCGAGGGTAGTCCGACGCTTCTGCGCAACCGTCATTACCGGGCGGTTTGGCCATTCGGGCCGGAAGCGGTTACTCTTACACGGTTGCCTCGAACGGGCTACACGAAATAATGCTGCACTTTGTTTGTTGCTGATTGACTGTTTTCACGTTCGGCTGCACAGTGAGCGGTCAAGGATCGGTTCGAAGTCGAGTATATTCGGATTGTAATTCTGGCTGCCCTACCGTGTAGGGTAACCACTTCAATATTCATTTCTAACAAGGAGTTCGCGACTATGGCTGCCGTCTGCGACGTATGCGCCAAGGGGCCCGGCTTCGGTAAGTCGGTCTCGCACTCGCACCGGCGTACCAATCGTCGCTGGAACCCGAACATTCAGTCTGTTCGTACCGAGGTTGCCCCGGGTAACACCCGTAAGGTCAACGTGTGCACCTCCTGCCTGAAGGCAGGCAAGGTCGCTCGGGGCTGATTGCCCGAGCACAAACTATTGCAGGCTCTGCCCCCGTCACTTCGGTGACGGGGGCAGAGCTGTATCTATGCGCTTCGTTGTAGTCCTGTCCCCCTGTTCGTATGGTTGTCAGACACCCGTAATGTGCGTTGAGTGACTTCCATCGATGATCTGAGCAAGGTGACCCTCGACGAGGGTGTACTCCGCATCACCATTTCCACCGCCGCCAACGGCACCTCCCTCGACGACGAAGGACTGGTTCAGGGCGCGCAGGCGCTCGAGACAGTCGGAAACGACATCGGGAGCATCCTTCTGGTTGGCGAGGGCGCAAACTTCTGTGCCGGAGGCAACGTCCGTGCGTTCGCCGCAGCCCCCGACCGCGGCGAGTACGTGGCCGAAGTTGCCCGCGTTTTCCACGTATTCGTTCGCGCGCTCGACGCCGCGACCGCTCCGGTGGTGGCCGGAGTCCACGGATGGGCTGCCGGTGCCGGAATGAGCCTGGTCTGCCTCGCCGACGTCGCAATCGGCGGCACCGGCACCAAGCTTCGCCCCGCCTACCCGTCCATCGGTTTCACCCCGGACGGCGGAATGTCGTGGACGCTTCCACGCATCGTCGGTGTGGCACGCGCTCGCGAGATTATTCTCAACGATTCGGTGATCGGTGGCGACGAAGCCGTCCGGCTGGGGATCCTCACCCGACTCGTCGGCGACGACGAGGTTCAGGAAGAGGCAGCCCGCCTCGCTCGCGCCTTGGCCAACGGGCCGAGCACGGCGTACTCGGGAATCAAAGCGCTGCTGCGTTCCTCGCGGACGAACTCGCTCGCCGAGCAACTCGACGCCGAAGCCGCGTCCATCGCCATCGCGGCGAACAGCCCCATCGGCCGTGAGGGTGTCGACGCATTCGTCGACAAGCGTCGCCCCGATTTCACGTCCGCAAAGCAGGCGTAGTCGAATTGCCGTGCCGAACGTCGCGTCACGACGTTCGGCACGGCAGTTCGATCAGCCGCAGTTCGATCAGACGCTGTTCATCAGCCCAGATTCCAGTCGACCGGATCTGCTCCGAGTCCGGTCAAGAGCTCGTTCGCACGACTGAACGGACGCGAACCGAAGAAACCGCGCGAAGCCGAAAGTGGTGACGGGTGCGCGGATTCGATGATCGGTGTGTCGCCGAGCATCGGCGCGAGAGTGGACGCGTCACGACCCCACAAGATCGCCACCATCGGTGACGACCGCGCGACCAGAGCGCGGATGGCCTGCTCGGTCACCGGCTCCCAGCCCTTCTTACGATGCGAAGCGGCTTGACCCGGCTGCACGGTGAGAACGCGATTGAGAAGCAACACACCTTGTTTCGACCACGGAGTCAGATCACCGTTCGACGGTATGGGCAATCCGAGATCCTGGTGATATTCCTTGTAGATGTTGCCGAGGCTGCGCGGAACCGGCCGCACGTCCGGGGCAACCGAAAAGCTCAACCCGACAGCGTGACCGGGCGTCGGATAGGGGTCTTGACCGACGATGAGCACTCGAACGTCGTCGAACGGGTTCGTGAACGCACGCAAGACGTTCTCCCCCGCCGGCAGATACTCCCGCCCCGCAGCAATCTCTTCACGCAAGAACGTGCCCATCGCGGAGATCTGTTCCGACACCGGTTCGAGTGCCCGCGCCCACCCTGGATCGACGATCTCTGCAAGCGGCGCCATCAGTCGAGCCTGCGCAACGCGTCGCGGTAATACGCCGCATTGGCTGCGTACATCTTGACGTTGCCGTCGAGGTGACCGAGCGGAACTTCGTATCCCGCACGGACCTTGGCGGGCACACCGAGCGCCATGCTGCGCGGCGGCACCTGCATTTTGTTGGCCACCACCGCACCAGCGGCGACGATCGACCCCGTCCCGATCACCGTTCCGTTGAGGACCACGGACCCCGATGCGATCAGGCAGTGGTCTTCGATGGTCGAACCTTCGATGTGTGCGTTGTGGCCCACGACGCAGCCCGAACCGATGACGGTCGCATCGATTGCGGTGCAGTGGATGACGGTTCCGTCCTGGATGTTGGATCCGGCACCGACCGAAATGGTTCCGTAGTCACCACGCAAGACCGCTTGCGGCCAGATCGAGGTGCCCGCCCCGAGAGTCACGGCGCCGATCACCACCGCGTCCGGGTGGACGTATGCGTCCGGATGTATGTCCGGAACTCTGTCTCCAAGTGCATATACAGCCATGAAAGCAACCTATACCGCAGTGGTGCCGGTGGTCGAAAAGCTGTGCCAACCCCCACCGCTCTCGCGAAGAGAACCGTCGATGGAGACGCCGGAACCGGCGACGACCTCACCGATCACAGTCCAACCCGACGGAATCTCGACCTCCGGCCCGAAAGTTGCTGCAAATCCGTGATCTTCACCACCGGAAAGGATCCAGTGCAGAGGATTCACGTCGAGCGCCTCGGCCGCCGACGGGACGTCTGGTGAGGTGGGAACCCTTTCCGACAAGATGTCGAACCGTACGTGTGATGCCTCTGCGAGATGTCGAAGGTCCGCGATCAATCCGTCAGAGACGTCCGTCATGGAATGTGCTGATTCTGCGGCGTCCCATGCCGATTGATACGGCGGATTCGGAACACGATGGGAGGCAAGTAAATCTGGAAAGCCACCGGCTTCGTCGAGCAATTCGGTTTCGTCGAGCAGTAGTGCCAATCCCGCTGCCGAGCAACCGAACAACCCGGCGACAGCGATCTTGTCACCGACCTTGGCTCCCGAACGGAGAACTGCCGAACGGCCACCGAGATCGCCGAGCACGGTCACCGACACGATGATCACCGGCGACTGGACCAGGTCACCGCCGACCACACCGGCCCCCATATCTGTTGCCGCGTCCCAGATCCCGGCCGAGATTCCGTCGATCACGTCGACGGGAGTCGAGGGCGGGCACCCCAGGGACACGGTGAATGCCGTCGGCCTGGCTCCCATCGAAACCACATCAGCGGCGTTCTGGGCCACCGCCTTGCGACCGATGTCCCGCGGCGAAGACCAGTCCACTCGGAAATGCCGACCTTCGACCAACATGTCGGACGAGACAACCACTCGGCCGTCACCGGACGTCACGATCGCGGCATCGTCACCCGGCCCCAATTCGGTGGTGACCGGTTGGATTCGACCGATCAGAGATCGCGCGATCACATCGAACTCCCCCACCTGCTCGACAGTGTGCCGTGACTCGAACTCCGATGATGCAGTGAACTCCGATGATGCGATGAGTGTCTCCAATGCCGACGCAATTCGCCCGTAAGCGGCCTGCGGTACCTTCTAGCTGTGGTCGTGAACGCTTCTGCAAGCTCACGCGTGTCGGCAATCCTACCGATTCACCGACGTGTCCTCAGAAGTGACAAGACCGCTGATCGACTGGACCAGGACCCGAGCGAAGAACTGAGCATGGCAGAAAACACTTCCACCGCAGACAACGCCGACATCGACCCCGACGGCGACGACGATCCGTCCGAGCGCCGCAGTCCGGCGCTGATAGCCACCGCCATCGCACTGCCGGTGGCCCTGATCATCGGAGTGGTGATCGCAGCCGTCGTCGCGGGCAATAATCCTGAACTCTCGCCGGTAGCGCTGGGACCCGTACCCGCACCGGCAGCGGAGTCGGAAGCCTGCGTTTCCCTCCTCGGCGCGCTCCCCGACAAGATCGACGACTTCACGAAAGCCGAGTTGGTGGAACCTGCCCCGGCTGGAGCGGCCGCGTGGCAGCGCAGCGAAGGTGAGCCGATCGTCTTGCGCTGCGGGCTCGACCGTCCGACCGAGTTCGACCAGGCGGCCGCGCTACAGGTCGTGAACGGCGTCCAGTGGTTCCAGGTCTCGGGAACCGACATCGGTCTGGCCGCGAGCACTTGGTTTGCCGTCGACCGTGGTGAGTACATCGGCATCACGGTTCCCGACGGGACCGGTCCGACGCCGATTCAGGAGATTTCCGACACCATCACGGCGACTCTGGAACAGAAGCCTCTCGACCCGGCGCCGGTCGCGGTTCCCTGATCAGCGAAGTCCGGTGCCGCGAGCAATAGCGGTATCGACCAGCGTCGAAATCAAAGTGCGGTAATCGATTCCGGTGGCGTTCCACATCTTCGGGTACATCGAGATGGAGGTGAACCCCGGCATGGTGTTGATCTCATTGATCACCGGGCCGTCAGCGGTCACGAAGAAATCGACCCGCGAGAGTCCCTGGCAATCGAGTGCCTTGAACGCGCGGACTGCAAGTTCCCTGATCTGGTCGCTCACCGACTCGTCGAGTCTCGCGGGGATGTCGAATTCGCAGACGTCGTCGAGGTACTTGGTGTCGAAGTCGTAGAACGCGTCCGAATCGGCGTCGGAATCCGGCATCCGGATCTCGGCGACCACGCTCGCCTCGACGTCACCGTTCGGGAATTCGAGGACGCCGCATTCCACCTCACGGCCGATGATCGCGCCTTCGACGATCACCTTGGGATCGTGCAGGCGTGCATGAGCAATTGCCCCGTCCAGCCCCTCCCAATCGCTCACCCGCGTGATACCGATGGACGAACCACCTCGAGCGGGCTTCACGAACACCGGAAGGCCCAACTCCGACTTCTGCTCTTCGGTCAGCGTTGCGGTTCCCGGTCGAAGCACGACCTGCACTCCGACGGGAAGTCCTTCAGCGGCAAGAAGCTTCTTCGTGAACTCCTTGTCCATGCCGGCGGCGCTGGCCAGGACTCCGGGTCCGACGTACGGAACCCCGGCAAGTTCGAGCAGACCTTGAATGGTGCCGTCTTCGCCGTAAGCGCCGTGCAGGACCGGGAACACGACGTCGACCGACGCGAGCACAGCCCCGGCGTCAGAGCCGTCGAAGGAGATGACCTCGCCCCCGCGGGTGGGGTCCGCGCTGAGGACCACCGACGTTCCGTCCTTGTCGACCGACGGCAGCGCGCGCCCACTGATCGCCAGGGAGCTGGGGTCGCTCGAACCGAGCACCCAGGAACCGTCGACGGTGATGCCGATCGGTACGACGTCGTACCGATCCGGGTCGAGGTTGCTCAGGACGCTTCCGGCGGAAACACAGGACACTGAATGCTCATTGCTCCGGCCACCGAAGATCACGGCCACGCGGGTACGGCTGCTGTTCACGCGTCAAACCGTACCGCCGAATCGACTTCGGCACGCGATCGGGCCGGACCGGAAATCATCGACGAGGTCCGTTCACGTGTCGAGTGCGCGCTCGATGTCGGCAAGGAGATCGGTGGTGTCCTCGATGCCACAAGCGATTCGGACAAAACCCGCACTGACCGGATCGCGCCAGCGCGCTCGGCGATCCGCCGTCGTGTGGATCCCGCCGAAGCTGGTGGCAGCCGTGACGAGAGCGCTCGCTTCGACGAACGAGTGGAATGCCTGTGCCGAATCCAACTCGACGCTCACCAATCCGCCGAACCGATTCATCTGACCGGATGCCGTTACGTAGGACGGGTCACCGCGAAGGCCGGGGTAACGAACTGACCGGACTGCTTTGTGACCTACCAACATCTCGGCCAGTGCAAGCGCGTTGTCGCACTGACGCCCGAATCGCAGTCCTGCCGTGCCGAGGCTCCGGTGCGCGAGCCACGTCTCGAAGGGTCCGAGCACCGTTCCCGAGAGGAGTCGCTCGCGCTCGATTCGCTGACCGATCGCAGCATCGGAGGTAGCGACGTAACCCATCAGAAGGTCACTGTGGCCGCTGAGGGCCTTGGTGCCGCTGGCCACCACGATGTCGGCACCCAATTCGAGCGGGCGCTGCCCCAGCGGTGTTGCAGTCGTGTTGTCGACGATCAGGAGCGCACCTGATCGGTGGCACACGTCGGCGAGGATGCGAAGGTCGACCACGTCCAACACCGGGTTGGACGGCGTCTCGGCGACGACGACCACGCGGCCCGGCGCCGCCTCGATCAGATCTGCGAAGCTCGCGTCCCCCATCTGCAGGGTCGAGACCTCACGAACGGTGATCCCCAACGGAGCCAACCGTTCGTTCGCGTACAACCGCACCTGGTAGTACCCGTCCGAGGGCACGACGACGGTATCCCCGGTGACGAGCGCGCTGCGCAAGGTCGCGGTGATCGCGGACATCCCCGAACCCACGACGAGTGCGTGGTCCGCTCCCTCGAGCGCCGCGAGCGCAGATTCGAGTCCGCGCCAACCCGGGTTCGAGGCGCGAGCGTAGGTATCGGATTCGGAACCTTCGTCGGCCGAAAGTTGGTACGGCGCAGCGAATATCGGACCGAGCTGCATCGGCTGACCTGCAGCATGTTCCCGCGCTACCGCGCTGACGCTGCGCGTCGAATCCCCGTAACCCTCGAAGTGACTCACACCGATTTCGCTCACTCCGACTTCGTCCGGCGTCCGAGCAACTGGCCGATCGCATCGCTGACGGCCATGCCTTCGTGGCACACCCGATGGACCGCGTCGGTCAACGGCATCTCGACGTCGTATCCGGCAGCGAGTGCGCGCACCGACGTGCACGACTTCACGCCCTCGGCGACCTGCCCGTTTGTCGCCTTCTGCGCCGACTCCATCGACCCGCCCCGTCCGAGCCGCTCGCCGAACGTCCGGTTTCGCGACAGCTCGGAGGTGCAGGTCGCGACCAGGTCACCGACACCCGCCAGACCGGCAAGCGTCGATGCCTTGGCACCGAGCGCAACGCCGAGACGAATGGTCTCGGCGAGCCCACGGGTGATGATGCTGGCAACCGTGTTGTCTCCGAACCCACTACCGGCGGCCATGCCGCAGGCCAGCGCGATCACGTTCTTGCACGCACCACCGATCTCGCAACCGATGACGTCGGAATTGGTGTACGGCCTGAAATAGCCGGTAGCGCAAGCATCCTGGAGAGCGAGGGCACGCGAGGAATCCGAGCAGGCGATCACCGTCGCCGCGGGCTGCCCGCTGGCGATCTCGCGTGCAAGATTCGGGCCCGAGAGCACTGCGACGCGCCCGGGTTCCACCCCGGTCACCGACACGATGACCTGACTCATGCGCATGAGCGTCCCGATCTCGATCCCCTTGGCCAGACTCAACAGAGTCGCATCGGCTCCGATCGAGCCCTTCCACTGCTCCAGGTTTCCCCGCAGCGACTGCGAGGGAACCGCCAGCACGATGAAGTCCGCGCCCGCCATCGCCTCCTCGTGGTGGTGGGTCGCACGAATCGACGAAGGCAAAGCAATGCCTGGCAGATAGTCGCTGTTCTCGTGCGTGGTGTCGATGCGCTTCGCGACCTCTTCACGCCTGGCCCACATCGTCACGTCGGTTCCGGCCTCGGCCATCACCTTGGCCAACGCCGTTCCCCATGAACCTGCGCCCAGTACAGCTGCCTTACTCACACGCTCACCCCGTCTACCCGGCGAAGCGGGTCGCCGCCAGAAAAATCGTCTGCACAGAGTATCGCCTGTAATGCGCTGCGGTGGGCAGCCGCGGACACCAAGCGCGATGACTGGCAAGATCGAGGGATGGACAGCGCGGAACCCCCGTACCCACACGTCGTGGAGACGCCGCATGCGCACGCGGAGATCGAACGCCCCATGCATGCGATTGTTGCCGTCAAGTCCTTGGGATCGGCCAAGTCTCGCCTCGCGGACGAACTCGACTCGGATGCGCGGGCGGACCTCGTGCTGGCAATGCTTCACGACACCCTGTCCACTGTTGCCGCCGTCTCGGCTATCGACAGCGTCACAGTGGTCACCCCCGACCCGACCGTCGCCGCTCTCGCGTACTCCGCCGGCGTCGCCGTCTATGCCGATCCAGCTCCCGACGGCGCACGAACCAACGGCGCCACGCCGCGCACGGAGGAAACCCTCAACGCCGCGTTGAGTGCAGCGGCCGCCGATATCCGAGCCAAGCGCGGAGCGGTCGACCTCGTTGTGCTGCAAGCCGACTTGCCCGCCATGCAACCGAGCGAGTTGTCGGAGGCTGTGGTCGCGGCCCGAAACGGCGGGCGTTCCGTCGTCGTCGATCACCACGGCACCGGAACCTCGGCACTCTTCGCGTGTGGTGAGAGCTCACTCGACCCTCGATTCGGTCCGGAATCCGCACGCGGACATACTAATTCAGGCGCACGGCGACTTACCGGCCAGTGGCCGGGACTGCGGACCGACGTCGACACCCATGCCGACCTCGACACTGTGCGAGCACTGGGAGTAGGCCCAGCCACACTGGCGTCGTTGACCAGACTCAAGGCCGCGCCGTCGAACAGTCGATGAATTTTCCTTCATCGATTGTCGGACCGCGCGATTGTGGGGGATGATCGACGAGTGAGCAACGGCGAAGCACTCGAAAACCGCATTTCCGAAGACCCGTCGGACGGAGACCACAGCTCCGGCCGACACGAGAACGGCGTGGCCGCCTCTACTCGATCTCAGGCCGTCGCGACTGCCACCAACATCCCGGGCGCTCCCCCTGCAGCTACCAAGGCAGAGCTACCCGAACTGCTCGTCGGACTTCCCGAGGATCGTTACCTCAACCGCGAACTCAGCTGGCTCGATTTCAATGCCCGCGTTCTCGCGTTGGCCGCCGACGAGTCACTGCCGTTGCTCGAACGCGCAAAGTTCCTGGCAATCTTCGCTTCCAATCTCGACGAATTTTTCATGGTCCGGGTCGCCGGACTCAAGCGCCGCGACGAGACGGGACTGTCGGTCAGGTCCGCCGACGGTCTGTCCCCGCGCGAACAATTGGCGCTCATCGCGCGTCGCACCCAGGAACTCGCCGACAAGCACGCACACGTGTTTCTCGACTCGGTCCGTCCCGCGTTGGCGGCAGAAGGCATTTCGATAGTTCGGTGGGCCGATCTCAGCGCCGACGATCACGGCCGACTCTCGGCGCATTTCCACGAGCAGGTCTTCCCGGTACTGACGCCGTTGGCAGTCGATCACGCTCACCCGTTCCCTTACATCAGCGGGTTGAGCCTCAACCTCGCCGTCACCGTGAAGGACTCCGTCACCCGCGGCGAACACTTCGCTCGCGTCAAGGTCCCCGACAACGTCGGCCGGTTCGTGCGAGTCAAGAGCACGACGTCTTCGTCCACCATCGATTCGTTCCTCCCGATGGAAGAACTGATTTCGGCCCATCTGGACGTACTGTTCCCCGGAATGGAAATCGTCGAACATCACGCTTTCCGAATCACACGCAACGCCGATTTCGAGGTCGAAGAGGATCGCGACGAGGATCTGTTGCAGGCACTCGAACGTGAATTGGCGCGTCGCCGTTTCGGTTCGCCCGTCCGACTCGAAGTCGCGGACGACATGACCGAGCACATGCTCGAACTGCTTCTGCGTGAACTCGACGTCGACCCGGCCGATGTGATCGAGGTTTCCGGACTCCTCGACTTGTCCTGCCTCTGGCAGGTTTACGCCGTCGACCGCCCAGCGCTCAAGGACGCTCCGTTCGTTCCGGCGACGCATCCGGCGTTCGGCGAGCGTGAGACGCCGAAGAGTGTGTTCTCGACCCTGCGCGACGGCGACGTGCTCGTCCACCATCCTTACGACTCGTTTTCCACCAGCGTTCAACGCTTCATCGAACAGGCCGCCGCGGACCCGCAGGTGCTCGCGATCAAGCAGACGCTGTACCGCACTTCCGGCGACTCCCCCATCGTCAACGCACTGGTCGACGCCGCCGAGGCCGGCAAGCAAGTTGTTGCCCTCGTGGAGATCAAGGCGCGCTTCGACGAGCAGGCCAACATCAAGTGGGCACGCAAACTCGAGCAGGCAGGCGTTCACGTCGTCTACGGTCTCGTCGGTCTCAAGACTCACTGCAAGACGTGCCTCGTCGTCAGGCGTGAGGGGTCGACCATTCGTCGTTACTGCCACATCGGCACCGGCAATTACAACCCGAAGACCGCGCGCATGTACGAGGACGTCGGATTGCTCACCGCAGCACCGGAGATCGGTGCTGACCTCACCGACCTCTTCAACTCGCTGACCGGATACTCCCGTAAGACGAGTTACCGCAACCTTCTCGTCGCGCCGTACGGGGTTCGCCGCGGGATCATCGAGCGGATCGACAACGAGATCGCTCACAAACTCGCGGGTCGCGAGGCGGGTATCCGATTGAAAGCCAACGCATTGGTGGACGAGCAGGTCATCGACGCGTTGTACCGCGCGTCAAAGGCCGGTATCCCCGTCGAGATCGTGGTCCGCGGAATCTGCGCGCTCAAACCGGGTGTTCCCGGCCTCAGCGAAAATATCGAAGTACGTTCCATTCTCGGACGGTTCCTCGAACACTCGCGAATGTTCCATTTCCGCTCTGCCGACGAATTCTGGATCGGCAGCGCAGACATGATGCACCGCAACCTCGATCGCCGCGTCGAGGTCATGGTGCAGGTCAAGGATCCGAAACTGTCGAAGCAACTCGGTGACATCTTCGACTCCGCGCTCGATCCCCGAACTCGCTGCTGGGTACTGCATCCGGACGGCAGTTGGGTAGCTGCCCCCGAACGCGGCGAGGACGTACGTGAGCATCAGCAGTCGTTGATGCGCAGCCGCACCTCCAGCGGGTCTTGACGGGCTCGGATCACACAATGAGCGACAAGCCGGTCAAAGCCAACATCTTTGCCGCAGGCGCGGTTCTGTGGCGGAAGGCTCCTGAGGATCCTTCCGCCATCGAGATCGCCGTCGTACATCGACCGAAGTACGACGACTGGTCATTCCCCAAAGGAAAACTCGACCCCGGTGAGACCTTCCTGACCGCGGCGGTTCGCGAGGTGCGCGAAGAGACCTCGGTCACGGGACGTTTCGGAAGGCACCTCGGTGGCGTGACATACCCGATCCCCGGGCATCGCAAACTCAAGCGGGTCGAATACTGGTCGGCAGAAGCAGTCGACGGAGATTTCGGACCGAATAACGAAGTAGATGTTCTTTATTGGCTTCCGGTCGCCGAGGTCGCCGATCATCTTTCCTACCCGATGGATCGAATGATTCTTCGCCGCTTCGTTTCCATTCGGCCTGACACGAAAACGGTATTACTCGTCCGCCACGCAAAAGCCGGAAGCCGGAAGCGATACAAGGGCGACGACAATCTGCGTCCACTCGACGCCAAGGGCAAAGAGCAATCGGCCGCGTTGGTCGAGCAGCTGAAAATCTTCGGCGCCGATTCCGTTTTCGCGGCCGACCGTACTCGCTGCATCGACACGGTGATGCCATTGGCGGAGGCATTGGGTGTCGAGATTTCTGCGGAACCTCTTCTGACCGAAGAAGGTTATGGGGCCGATCCCGATGCCGCTCGGGCCCGTGCGCTGCAGATCGCCGCGCTGGAGGGCACTCCCGTGATCTGCAGCCAAGGGGGCGTCATTCCCGATCTGATGCGCTGGTGGGCCGATGCGGCCGGCGTAACACCGCCCTCTGCACGCAACCGTAAGGCGAGCACCTGGGTGCTCTCGTTCCTCGACGGCCGTCTTGTAGCGGCCGATCACCTCGACAGCCCGCTCCCCAAAGTCGCCAACTCCTGAGGGATTTGGGCAACCGGAGCCAGGGACCGATTCGGTAGTTTTGCAAAGCACTGAAACACAGGAGAATTCAGACTTCTCCGAGACAGCAAAAAGAGGTGCAGCCGCGGATTGAATCCGCGGCTGCACCTCTTTGTCTTACGGCATCGGGTTTTTCACCCGAACGCGACTACTTGCCGCGCTTGGCCGGAGCCTTCTTGGCCGGAGCCTTCTTGGCTGCGGTCTTGGCCGGAGCCTTCTTGGCGGGAGCCTTGGTGGCAACCGTCTTCTTGGCTGCGGTCTTGGCCGGAGCCTTCTTGGCGGGAGCCTTGGCGGCAACCGTCTTCTTGGCTGCGGTCTTGGCCGGAGCCTTCTTTGCCGGAGCCTTCTTGGCTGCGGTCTTCTTGGCAGCAGCCTTCTTGGCTGCAGCCTTGGTGGCCGGTGCTACTACGCCACGCTTGACTGCCGGGCCGGTGGCCGGAAGCTTCTGTCCACCAGCGATAACAGCCTTGAACTGCGCACCCGGACGGAAAGCCGGAACCGACGTCGGCTTGACCTTGACGGTCTCGCCCGTACGCGGGTTGCGTGCAACACGTGCTGCACGACGACGCTGCTCGAAGACTCCGAAGCCGGTGATGGTCACGCTCTCGCCACGGTGGACGGCGCGGACGATGGTGTCCACGACGTGCTCCACTGCGTCGGTCGCTGTGCGCCTGTCCGAACCCAGCTTTTCAGTCAGAACATCGATGAGCTCTGCCTTGTTCATTGAAATTCCTCCGCTAATTGTGGTCCACCGTCGGACCGACTGAGAACCACGGTAAACCTGATAACGGCAAGAGTCTATGTGCCACGCCAATTCTCATTCAACGTGACTGCGAAATGGTGACCTATTTCTCTTCCCGCGCGGAGTCGCGGATTTCGGTTCAGCCCTGCGAAATTCGAGCCGGAAGGGTAGTCGGTTTCCATGAAGGCCTTGACTTTTCGAACTCGGAAATCGCTTCTACCTGCCGCAATGTCAGTCCGATGTCGTCCAGACCCTCCAGCAGACGCCACCGTGTGTAGTCGTCAATATTGAACGGCACCACCGTAGTTCCGGCACTCACGGTCCGATTCTCGAGATCTACTGTCAATTCGAGTCCGGGCTGCTCTTCGAGCAACTTCCACAGCAATTCGACGTCGCTCTGCTCGACCTGTGCCGCTACGAGACCGGCTTTTCCGGCGTTCCCGCGGAAGATGTCGGCGAACCGCGAAGCGATCACGACCCGAAATCCGAAGTCGGAGAGAGCCCACACTGCATGCTCACGCGAAGAGCCTGTGCCGAAATCGGGACCGGCAACGAGAACGCTTCCCTTGTCGTACGGAGCCAGATTGAGAATGAAGTTGGGGTCGGCACGCCAGCCTGCAAACAGCCCGTCCTCGAATCCCGTGCGCGTCACCCGTTTCAGGTACACGGCAGGGATGATCTGATCGGTATCGACATTCGAGCGTCGCAGCGGGACGCCGATACCCTTGTGCGTGGTAAAGGATTCCATCGAAATTCTCCTCGAGAAGGTAAGTGGGTCAGAGCAGATCGGCCGGTGCCGAGAGCGTTCCGCGGACCGCAGTGGCCGCCGCGACGAGCGGGGAAACCAGATGGGTCCGACCGCCTTTACCCTGTCGGCCTTCGAAATTCCGGTTGGACGTCGATGCCGAGCGCTCGCCGGGAGCGAGCTGGTCAGGGTTCATTCCCAAGCACATCGAGCAACCGGCCTGGCGCCATTCCGCCCCTGCCGCTGTGAAGATTTCACCGAGACCTTCACTTTCGGCTTGAGCACGCACCCGCATCGAGCCGGGAACGATGAGCATCCGAACGCCCTCTGCCACATGGCGACCTTCGAGCACCTCGGCCACTGCGCGCAGATCTTCGATACGTCCGTTGGTGCACGAACCGACGAACACGGTGTCGACAGCAACATCCCGAAGCGGCATCCCGGCGTCGAGACCCATGTAGGTGAGCGCCTTCTCAGCTGCCTGACGCTCGCTCTCGTCGACGATCAGTTCGGGATCGGGCACACGGTCACCGAGTGGCGCACCCTGTCCCGGATTGGTTCCCCAGGTGACGAAAGGCGTCAATGCGCTTGCGTCGATGTGGACCTCGTTGTCGAATTCCGCACCCTCGTCGGTCTTGAGCAGCTCCCACGCGGCGACCGCTTCGTCCCACTCCGCGCCGGACGGTGCGTGCGGACGACCCTTGATGAACTCGTAAGTGGTCTCGTCCGGAGCGATCATGCCGGCGCGTGCTCCGGCCTCGATCGACATGTTGCAGATGGTCATACGAGCTTCCATCGACAGTTTGCGAATGGCCTCGCCGCGGTACTCCAGTACGTAGCCCTGGCCGCCGCCGGTGCCGATCTTGGCGATGACGGCGAGGATCAAGTCCTTGCTAGTGACGCTCGGCGGCAGCTCGCCGTCGACCGTGATCGCCATGGTCTTGAAGGGGCGCAACGACAATGTCTGCGTCGCCATCACGTGCTCGACCTCGCTGGTGCCGATTCCCATTGCGAGCGCACCGAAGGCGCCGTGCGTCGACGTATGACTGTCACCGCACACCACGGTGGTTCCGGGCTGAGTCAGGCCGAGCTGCGGTCCGACCACATGCACGATGCCCTGATCGAGATCGCCCATGCGGTGCAAGCGAACTCCGAACTCCTCACAATTTCGGCGCAAGGTGTCGACCTGAGTCTTGGACACGGGATCGGCAATCGGCTTGTCGATGTCGATCGTCGGGACGTTGTGATCCTCGGTGGCGATCGTCAGGTCGGGACGGCGCAACGGGCGTCCGGCCAAGCGAAGTCCGTCGAATGCCTGCGGGCTCGTCACTTCGTGAACGAGGTGGAGATCGATGTAGATGAGGTCGGGATCCTGCCCCTCCCCTTTCACGACAACGTGGTCGTCCCACACCTTCTCGGCGAGAGTGCGTGCTTTCTGTGCCATGTCTTCCACCTCTGTACGTAGCCTCGCGTCGGCGGACTACGGGCTGGCCCACCGCGCGTGAAGATAGGTCTCCACCCTCCGCAGCGGATGCAGGTTACCCCTTTCGGTAACGTGCCCCACCCTCCAGGAAATGAGCTAGCCCTACAGGAAATGCGCTAGCCCGCCAGAGAATGCGCTATCATCCCACTATGCGAGAAACTGGTATCGACCTATGAGACAGCATAGCGGCATCGGCGTCCTGGACAAAGCAATGGGCGTGCTTCATGCAGTAGCTGAGGAACCGTGCAGCCTCACCGAACTCTGTGCACGAACCGGTTTGCCGCGCGCAACCGCCCATAGACTCGCCGTCGGTCTCGAAGTCCATCGACTCCTCACCCGCGACTCGGACGGCCAGTGGTGCCCGGGGCCCGGACTCGCCGAACTCGCTGCCACCGCTAATGATCCACTCATTGCAGCGGCCGGACTCATCCTCCCCCGCCTTCGCGAAATCACCGGCGAAAGCGTCCAGCTGTACCGCCGGGAAGGCACACAACGCATCTGCGTCGCATCGATGGAGCCGCCGACAGGTTTGCGCGACACGGTTCTCGTCGGAGCCCGGCTGCCGATGAATGCCGGATCCGGCGCCAAGGTCCTTCTCGCATGGGCAGATCCACAAACCCAACGGACCGTTCTCGCCGATGCGTCGTTCGGCGAACGAGTGCTCCTCGAGGTGCGTCGGCGCGGCTGGGCACAGAGCGCAGCCGAACGTGAGCCGGGTGTCGCCAGCGTCGCGGCTCCCGTCCGCGACTCCGCAGGTGCTGTCATTGCCGCGATTTCGGTCTCCGGCCCCATCGACCGGATGGGTCGGCGACCGGGAGCGCGCTGGGCGGCCGACCTTCTCGCAGCTGCCGAAGCGCTCCACAAGCGTCTGTAATTCGTGACACAGTAAGGTCTTCAGATCCTCGAGCACGTAGGAGTACGACGCGACCATGGCAGGAAAGCAGCGTAGTCAGATCACGATGGCCGAGGCCGAAATTTCGAGCTTCGTCGAAAAGAGCCGCACGGCAACGATGGCGACGTTGAGCGCAGACGGAATGCCTCACCTGATCGCGATGTGGTTCGCGATAGTCGACGGCGAAATCTGGTTCGAGACCAAAGCCACGTCGCAGAAGGCCGTCAATCTTCGCCGAGACGCCCGTATGTCCGTGCTGATCGAAGACGGTCTGACGTACGACACGCTCCGAGGGGTCTCGATGGAAGGCACCGGAGTGATCGTCGAGGATCCGGAAGCCCTCTTCGCCGTGGGAATCAGCGTCTGGGAGCGATACACCGGCCCGTACACGGACGATCTCCGCCCAGCGGTCGACGCGATGCTCCACAAACGCGTCGCGGTACGGTTCGTTCCCGATCGCACTCGTTCGTGGGATCACCGCAAGCTCGGGATGCCTACGATGCCTCTTTCCGGCTCTACCGCACCGCCGCCGCAGCCCCGAGATTCGTGAGCAGAAAAATCACGAGCATTCGAATTCGGGCCGGCGTAGTTTCACCAACAGGCCCAACAACAAGGAGTGAGCATATGAGCGATCTCGACAGCAATACCCCGTCGGAACCCGAATCCCAATCGGAGGAGACCAAACGAAAGTTCCGTGAGGCCCTCGAACGGAAGAATCATCAGAACGCAAAATCGACCGACCATCGCGACGGACAGTCCAAGGTCCACAACACGCATGGCCCTGCCGATCACAAGCGAGAGTTCCGCCGTAAGAGCGGATAGCTTTCAGCGGACAACAGAGTGAGATAACGATCACCCCCAGTCGAATTCGATTGGGGGTGATTGCTTTTCGCGACCAAGGCAAGGTTTCCTGAATATACGAAAAGACCCTCCGATCGATGATCGGAAGGTCTTTCCTTTGTAGCCCCGACGGGATTCGAACCCGCGCTACCGCCTTGAGAGGGCGGCGTCCTAGGCCGCTAGACGACGGGGCCAGGACACGCTTTTAAACGTGGTATTTCAGTCTTGCTGTTGGATGCTCAGCAAGCTTAGCTTGTCTGAGTCCGGCCACAAAATCGACCGGATTTCCGCTGGGGTACCAGGACTCGAACCTAGAATGGCGGTACCAGAAACCGCTGTGTTGCCAATTACACCATACCCCAAGGTCTTGCTTTCCAGCCTTGCCCGATCCGCTTCGCTGTTGTGCTCGGCGGCTCGTCTCCGGCCGAAAAGAAGATTACCAGTACCCCTGCCCCAAATACCAAATCGTATGGTCACGGGAGGTTTTTGCTTCATTTTCGACCGGAAGACTGCCCGATCTAGGCGGTTACGGCTGCCCTACCTGCTCGCAACCGCGCGAGAGAGACGTCGCGACCGAGCAATTCCATCGACTCGTAGAGCGGAGGGCTGATGTGAGAGCCCGTGACTGCCACTCGCACCGGGGCGAAGGCCTTACGCGGCTTGAGCTCCAGATCCTCGATGAGAGCTTTCTTGAGAGCTTCCTCGATGCTTGCCGCAGTCCACTCCGAGACACCGTCGAGCGCAGCAAGCGATGCGTCCAGAACCGGTCCCGCATCTTCCTTCAGGTTCTTGGCCGCTGCAGCCGGATCGAGGGCAAACGACGCCTCGTCGACGAACAGGAACTTCAGCAGATCCCACGCGTCGGACAGAACGACGATGCGCGTCTGCACGAGGTCCGCAGCAACAATGAACGTCGCTTCGTCGACGTCGGCGCCGATGTGGCCGTGCCCCACCAGGAACGACTTCAGGCGGGCCGCAAAGTCGGCCGGCTCGAGTAAGCGAATGTGCTCGGCGTTGATCGCGTCGGCCTTCTTCTGGTCGAAGCGCGCGGGATTGGAGTTGACCTTGGAGACGTCGAAGGCCGCCACCATCTCGTCGAGAGAGAACACGTCGTGATCGTCAGCGATGCTCCACCCGAGCAGAGCCAGGTAATTCAGCAGTCCCTCGGGAATGAAGCCCCGATCACGGTGAATGAAGAGATTGGACTCGGGATCGCGCTTGGAAAGCTTCTTGTTGCCCTGACCCATCACGAAAGGCAAGTGTCCGAACGACGGTGTGAAATCGGCAACACCGATGCGGATCAATGCCTCGTACAACGCGAGCTGACGCGGAGTCGAGGACAACAGATCCTCGCCGCGCAGTACGTGGGTGATCTTCATCAACGCGTCGTCGACCGGGTTGACCAGCGTGTACAGCGGAATACCGTTGCCGCGAGTCAACGCGAAGTCCGGAACGGTGCCTGCTTTGAACGTGGTCTCGCCGCGAACCAGGTCGTTCCACGTCAGGTCGTGATCGGGCATCCGGAGTCGGACGACGGGCTTGCGACCCTCGGCAATGTAGGCAGCGCGCTGCTCGTCGCTGAGGTCGCGATCGAAATTGTCGTATCCGAGCTTCGGATCGCGGCCGGCAGCCTTGTGCCGCGCTTCCACTTCTTCGTTGGTCGAGTACGACTCGTAGGCCTCACCCGCGGCAAGCAGCTTGGCTACGACATCGAGATGCAGGTCACGACGCTCGGACTGGCGATACGGCGCGTGCGGCCCACCGACCTCCGGGCCCTCGTCCCAGTTGAGCCCCAACCAGCGGAGGGCGTCGAGGATGGCCTGGTAGGACTCTTCACTGTCGCGCTGCGCATCGGTGTCTTCGATACGGAACACGAACGTGCCGCCGTGGTGTCGTGCGAATGCCCAGTTGAACAAGGCTGTGCGCACCAAACCTACGTGCGGGGTTCCGGTGGGTGACGGACAGAAACGGACGCGTACTTCGCTGTTGGTCATGGCTCACTTGGCTCGGCGATGGAGGATGGTCGTACTACAGGTTAGTCCGGTAGCGCTTCCTCCATCCCCCCGATCACCTACCCGGTAGGGCGTTGATTCTCGTCGTGTCACCGTCGTAGTAGGCGAGTAGTCGCTTGTCCATGACCTTTCGCCACAGCGGTGGCACCCACGCGCACACGATCATGACCGCGTAACCCGCAGGAAGTTGCGGCGCTTCGGCCGCACTGCGCAGGCTCTGGTACCGCAGACGCGGATTCGCGTGATGGTCGCTGTGGCGTTGAAGCTGATAGAGGAAGAGGTTGCTGACCACGTGGTCACTGTTCCAGCTGTCCTCTGGTGAGCAGCGAACGTACGAGCCGTCAGACCTCTTTGCGCGAAGCAGTCCGTAATGCTCGAGATAGTTGGCGGTCTCGAGGAACGTGAATCCGGCAATCGCCTGAACGGCCAGCCACGGTGCGATTTCCCACCCGAACACCGCGATCAGGCCGCCGAACAGAACAACGCTCATCGCCCACGCGTTCAGGATGTTGTTCCGACAGCTCCAGGTCCGCCGGCCTTGACGCTTCAGTCGAGCGCTTTCGATCCGCCATCCCGAGCGCAGACCGCCGATGACACTGCGAGGCAAGAAGAACCAGAAATTCTCCTTGTAGCGCGAACTGGCCGGATCTTCCGGCGTCGCGACGCGGACGTGGTGGCCATGGTTGTGTTCGACGTAGAAATGACCGTAGAAGGACTGCGCCAGCGCTACTTTCGCGAGCCACTTCTCGAGCTTCTCACTCTTGTGCCCCAGTTCATGTGCCGCGTTGATCCCCACACCGGCAACAACGCCGGCGGTCATCGCGAGAGCGAACTTCTCCCCCGCAGCCATCGGCGCGTTCACCCAGCACCACGCGACGAACACAAGACCGACGTATTGAAGGGGCAGGAACAGATATGTACACCAGCGGTAGAAGCGGTCTTCCTGCAAATGTGGGATCGCTTCATCCGGCGGGCTGTTCCCGTCTTCGCCTGCCAGGAGATCAATCAGAGGAATGACGATGACGATCAGCCACGCCCCGATAGCCCAGAAGAGCCCGAGGCTGAATTTGTCGACCAGGAACCAAGCAGCAAAGGGACTGAGAGGCACCAGCAAACCCAACGGCCACAGGTAGCGCTTCTTGTCCCGCCACACCGGCCGCTGCCCGTTCCGCGCGTCCCCAGCCGCCGTCCGGGAGGCTTCCGCGAAAGTCGTCATCTGTCACCACGTTTCTATGCAATCCACTCGATTACCCCATCGGCTTCTATCCAGTTATCGACCACCCTACTGCTCAGCGTTACATTTCAGGGATTTTGGTCTGATATCGGCCGCGGCAGCAAACCCTCGCAGCAAACTCTTCAAATCCGGGATATCGCCCATAATGCCAGGACAGGTCATACGAAGCTTCGCTTGACTCATGAAACCTGCAGGTCAGCCCCAGGGCGCGATCGACATAGTTGAACGGCGATTCAGACCAATCCCCGACTGATAGTTACCATCGTGCAACTTTACTTGATGGACAACTCACAGCACGAAAGAAGCCCCATCCGGTAAGGATGGGGCCTCCGTCGTCGTGTGACTGAACGAACTGGGTTAGATCAACTCTTGGCGGTCACCGGGTTCGTGAGCGTTCCGATCCCCGAGACCGTGACCGACACGGAATCGCCGTCGACGATCGGGCCTACTCCGGCGGGTGTGCCGGTGAGGATGACGTCGCCGGGCAGGAGGGTCATCACCGCCGAGATCCACTCGATGATCTTCGGAATGTCGTGGAGGAGGAAAGCCGTGCTGCTGTCCTGCTTGACCTGACCGTTGACCTCGGTCTTGATGTCGACGTCGGACGCGTCCAGGCTGGTTTCGATCCAGGGACCGAGTGGGCAGAAGGTGTCGTGCCCCTTCGCGCGCGTCCACTGCCCGTCGTGACGCTGATGATCTCGCGCCGACACGTCGTTGGCGATCGTGTAGCCGAGGACCACGCTCAACGCCTTCGCCGCGGGAACGTCCTTGCAGGGTTGACCGATGACTATCGCGAGTTCACCCTCGAAGTGCACCTCGTTGGAGGTGGGAGGCAAGACGATCGGGGCACCCGGACCGACGATGGACGTATTGGGCTTGAGGAAGATCACGGGATCCGCGGGAGCTTCGCCGCCCATCTCGGCAATGTGGTCGGCGTAGTTCTTACCGATGCAGATCACCTTGCTGGCCAGAATCGGAGCGAGAAGGCGAACATCGGCGAGCGGCCAACTTCGGCCGGTAAATGTGGGATTCCCGAACGGGTGCTCCGCGATCTCCTTGGCGACGAGGGCATCCTCTTCACCTTCGATACTGACGAACGCAACACCATCGGGACTGGCAATTCGACCAAGACGCATGAACACAAGTCTATCCGGGTGCCGG
The DNA here is from genome assembly GCF_030056735.1 of Rhodococcus sp. IEGM 1409. Classification (GTDB taxonomy): domain Bacteria; phylum Actinomycetota; class Actinomycetes; order Mycobacteriales; family Mycobacteriaceae; genus Rhodococcus_F. Next base: position 518,385 of record NZ_JASHKN010000002.1, on the reverse strand, counting down.
AAACGCCTGACGCGCGCAAGCCGAAAGGCTTACGCGCGTCAGTCTCGTGAGAAGAATCCTTACAGTGCTGCGGTGATCCGGTCGCCGATCTCCGTCGTGGAGATGGGGCCTTCGCCCCGCGTCGCCAGGTCCGCGGCAACTACAGCCTCGACCCGAGCGGCGTCGTCTTCACGACCGAGGTGACGAAGGAGCAGTGCAGCGGAAAGGATCGCGGCAGTGGGGTCGGCGATCCCCTTACCTGCAATATCGGGAGCACTACCGTGCACCGGCTCGAACATCGACGGGTTGGTACCCGACGCGTCGATGTTTCCGCTTGCGGCCAAACCGATTCCACCGGTCACCGCGCCGGCGAGGTCGGTGATGATGTCACCGAAGAGGTTGTCCGTGACAATCACGTCGAAGCGCGACGGGTCGGTGACCATGTAGATCGTGGCCGCGTCGATGTGGCAATACGCGGTTTCGACGTCCGGGAACTCGGCGCCGACGGTCTCGATTGCACGCGTCCAGATTGCGCCCGCGTTGGAGAGCACGTTGGTCTTGTGAATCAACGTGAGGTGCTTGGACCGGGTCTGCGCCAATGCAAATGCGTAACGCACCACGCGCTCGGCGCCGAACCAGGTGTTGATCGACACCTCGGTCGCGATCTCGTGATCGGTACCGACGCGGATCGCTCCACCGTTTCCAGTGTACGGACCCTCGGTTCCTTCACGAACCACGACGAAATCGATCTCCGGCTGAGCCGCCAACGGCGACAACGCACCCGGATACAGCTGTGCGGGGCGAAGATTCACGTGATGATCGAGCTGGAAACGCATGTTCAGCAGCAGACCACGCTCGAGGATGCCGGGTGCGACGATACGCGGATCACCGATGGCGCCCAACAGGATTGCGTCGTGCTGACGAATCTGGTCCAGCTCGCCGGCCGGAAGCAACTCGCCGGTGGCGTTGTAGCGACGGGCACCGAGATCGTATTCGGTGGTTTCCAGATCCGGAACCAACTTGCCGAGCACCTTGAGCGCTTCGGCAGTGACCTCGACGCCGATTCCGTCACCCGGAATGACCGCAAGCTTCATGGAGTCCTCATCTCAGTAGAACTGTGCGCCTTTGTTAACCGCCGACGGTTAATAAAGGCGCACAGCAAAAACACATCAGGAAAGGTCGACCTGGGCGACGCGAGCGTCGAGCTGCGAGACGATTGCCTCGACCTCGGTGTCACCGACGACGCGGTCGACGCGCAGGATGACCGTTGCGCCTTCGCCTTCGGCGTCCTGGCTCAACGCTGCCGCGAGAATATCGACGCCCGCGTTACCGAGAACCGTGCCGAGCACACCGAGAACGCCCGGACGATCGCTGTAGTGAACGACGATGTTGTGCCCCTCGGCGCGCAGGTCGAAGCTGCGTCCGTTGATGTTGACGATCTTCTCGACCTGCTGCAGGCCGGTGAGTGCGCCCGTGACCGACGTGACCGTGCCGTCGGCGGCAACCGCACGAACCTCGACCGCACTGCGGTGAGCAAGAGCCTCGGAGTGCTTCTCGACCGACACGGTCACGCCGCGCTGCTCGGCAAGTGCCGGAGCGTTGACGAACGTGACAGCCTCGTCGCTACTGGCGGAGAACACGCCGCGCAGCGCAGCCAGGCCGAGGATGTCGACAGTTTCAGCCGACAGCTCGCCGGTGGCGACAACCTGCAAGGTCTGAACTGCCTCGGGCGACAGCGTCGCAGCGAGGAGACCGAGCTTGCGGACGAGCTCGAGCCACGGAGCAACTTCTTCGCCGACGGGGCCACCGGAGACGTTGACGGCCTCGGGAACGAATTCGCCTGCCAGAGCGAGGAGAACGCTTTTCGCCACGTCGATGCCTGCGCGGTCCTGAGCCTCGGACGTCGATGCACCGAGGTGCGGGGTGACGACGACGTTGTCGAGACCGAAGAGCTTGGAATCGGTGCACGGCTCGGTGCTGAACACGTCGAGACCGGCGCCGCGAACCTTGCCGGAGACCAGTGCGTCGTAGAGCGCATCTTCGTCGATCAGACCACCGCGGGCGGCGTTGACGATGATGACGCCGTCCTTGGCCTTGGCGAGACGCTCGGCGTTGATCAGGCCGGCCGTTTCCTTGGTCTTGGGCAGGTGCACGGAGATGAAGTCGGCGCGCTCCACGAGCTCGTCGATGGTGACCAGTTCGATGCCGAGCTGCGCTGCGCGCGCGGCGGGCAGGTAGGGGTCGTACGCGATGATCGTGGTCTCGAACGCAGCGAGACGCTGCGCGAAGAGCTGGCCGATGCGGCCGAGTCCGACGACACCGACGGTCTTGCCGAGGATCTCGACACCGTTGAACTTGCTTCGCTTCCAGGTGTTCTCACGCAGAGTCTTGTCTGCTGCGGGAATCTGGCGAGCAGTCGACATGAGGAGCGCGACAGCGTGCTCGGCAGCGGAGTGAATGTTGGAGGTCGGTGCGTTGACCACCATCACGCCGCGCTCGGTGGCTGCGGGGATCTCGACGTTGTCCAGGCCGACACCGGCGCGGCCGATGATCTTCAGCTTGGTGCCGGCAGCCAGAACCTCGGCGTCGACGGTGGTAGCGGAACGAACGAGGATCGCGTCGGCCTCGGGCACTGCGGCGAGCAGCGCCGGGCGATCGGGTCCGTCGACCCATCGCACCTCCACACCGTCACCCAGCGCCTCGACTGTGGACGGCGCGAGCTTGTCGGCGATCAGAACAACGGGACGGCCAGGCTGGCTCACGTGCAAACTCCCTGATTAGGTGGGTGTGAAGGTGGTTTAACCACCGATAGTTTAGTGCGCGCTGACTTCGAATCCACAACGCGGTAGGCAATACCACATAGTGGACACTCTTGCGGGCAAATTCTCGATGCAATATGAATCCGGGCTCAACCGGCCTGAAAAACGACTCCGGCCCAATGCCGCGCTGGTTCAAGACAATTGAACCGGCGCGGCATCGGGCCAGCAGAAACGTGGAGCGTGAAACAGCGAATTACGCGGTTTCGGTGATCGGGCGGTCGACCCAGCTCATCAGGTCGCGCAGCTTCTTGCCGGTGACCTCGATGGGGTGCTCGGCGTTTGCCTTGCGCAGACCCTCGAGCTCGGTGTTTCCGTTCTCGACATTGGCAACCAGACGACGGGTGAACTCGCCGGACTGGATGTCCGCCAGGATCGCCTTCATGCGCTCCTTCGTGTCGGCGTCGATGACGCGCGGTCCGGAGAGGTATCCGCCGAACTCCGCGGTGTCCGACACCGAGTAGTTCATGCGGGCGATGCCGCCTTCGTACATGAGGTCGACGATGAGCTTGAGCTCGTGCAGAACCTCGAAGTACGCCATCTCGGGTGCGTAGCCGGCCTCGACCATGACCTCGAAACCGATCTTGACCAGTTCCTCGGTGCCGCCGCAGAGCACCGCCTGCTCGCCGAAGAGATCCGTCTCGGTCTCTTCCTTGAACGTGGTCTTGATGACGCCGGCGCGCGTTCCGCCGATGCCCTTGGCATAGGACAGTGCAAGAGCCTGGCCTTCGCCCTTGGGATCCTGAGCGACGGCGATGAGCGCGGGAACGCCCTTGCCGTCGACGAACTGACGACGCACCAGATGGCCGGGTCCCTTGGGGGCGACCATGCCGACGGTGACGAACTCCGGAGCCTTGATCAGGTCGAAGTGAATGTTCAGGCCGTGACCGAAGAACAGCGCGTCGCCGTCCTTGAGGTTCGGCTCGATGTCGCCTGTGAAGATGCTCGCCTGAGCGGTGTCAGGTGCGAGCACCATGATGACGTCGGCCCACTCGGAAACCTCGGCCGGCGTACCGACCGTCAGTCCCTGCTCCTGCGCCTTCTCGCGGGACTTCGAGCCTTCCTTGAGGCCGATGCGCACATCGACGCCCGAGTCACGCAGGCTCAGCGAATGGGCGTGGCCCTGGCTTCCGTAGCCGATCACAGCAACCTTGCGGCCCTGAATGATCGACAGATCGGCATCGTCGTCGTAGAACATCTCGACTGCCACAGTTCTCAACCTCTCCTTGGATTTTTACGTGTCTAAAAGTACTAGCGGGTGGCCGTGATCGACTTCGGCCCTCGACCGACTGCCACGACCCCGGACTGAACGATCTCCCGGATACCGTACGGATCAAGCATCCGCAGCAGTGCATCCAGCTTGGACCGAGTACCGGTCGCCTCGATGGTGACGGACTCCGGGGAGACGTCGATCACCTTGGCGCGGAACAGGTTCACCGTTTCGATGACCTGCGTGCGCACGCTTGCATCTGCGCGCACCTTGATGAGCACGAGCTCGCGAGCGACGGATGCTTCACCGTCCTGCTCGACGATCTTGATGACGTTGATCAGCTTGTTGAGCTGCTTGGTCACCTGCTCGAGAGGGAACTCGTCGACCGTGACGACGATGGTCATACGTGAGATCTCGGGGATCTCGGTTCCGCCCACCGCAAGGGATTCGATGTTGAATCCGCGGCGGGAGAAAAGTGCGGAGATGCGAGCCAGCACGCCTGGCTTGTCCTCGACGAGAACACTGAGGGTGTGACTGGTGCTCACTTCTGATCCTCCCCTGTGCCCGCGGCAGATCCAGCTTGCTCGCGTGACATGGCTTCGTGGATGACGGCGGGCTCGGCTACTGCCTCGTCGTCGTCGAACAGCGGCCGGATGCCCCGGGCCGCCATGATTTCGTCGTTGCTCGTTCCGGCAGCGACCATCGGCCACACCTGAGCGTCGGCGGTGACGATGAAGTCGATCACGACAGGCTTGTCGTTGATGGACTGCGCCTCACGGATCGCAGCTTCGACATCTTCTTCGCGCTCGACACGAATTCCGTGGCAGCCCAATGCTTCCGCGAGCTTGACGAAGTCCGGGATGCGGATGGCGCCGTGCGTTCCGAGGTTGGTGTTGGAGTAGCGCTCTTCGTAGAAGAGCGTCTGCCACTGACGCACCATGCCGAGGTTGCCGTTGTTGATGAGGGCAACCTTGATCGGAATACCTTCGAGTGCGCAGGTGGCGAGTTCCTGATTGGTCATCTGGAAGCAGCCGTCGCCGTCGATCGCCCACACCTCGGTGTCGGGCATGCCCATCTTGGCCCCCATGGCAGCGGGCACCGCGTATCCCATGGTGCCGAGCCCACCCGAGTTGAGCCACGTGCGCGGCTTCTCGTAACCGACGAACTGCGCGGCCCACATCTGGTGCTGGCCGACGCCGGCGCAGTAGATGGCATCCGGTCCGGCGAGCTTGCCGACGGTCTGGATGACGTACTCCGGGCTCAGCTGACCGTCGGTGGGGCGGTCGTAGCTCAGCGGGTAGGTACGACGGATGTCGTTCAGGTACGCCCACCACGCGGTGAGGTCGAACGTGGTACCCGTGGCCATGTCGGCACGGATCGCCTCGATGAGCTCGGTGATGACCTCTTTGCAGTCGCCCACGATCGGGACGTCCGCGTAGCGGTTCTTGCCGATCTCGGCCGGATCGATGTCGGCGTGGATGACCTTGGCATCGGGCGCGAAGGAATCCAGCTGACCGGTGACGCGGTCGTCGAAACGCGCGCCGAGGGTGATCAGAAGATCGCTGCGCTGCAGAGCGGCGACCGCGGCAACGGTGCCGTGCATACCGGGCATACCGCAGTTGAGGTCGTGGCTGTCCGGGAACGCGCCGCGGGCCATCAGTGTGGTGACGACGGGGATTCCGGTCAGCTCGGCCAGCTCGAGCAGTTCGGGCGAGGAGTCGGACTTGATGACGCCGCCACCGACGTACAGAACCGGCGACTTGGCGTCGGCGATCAGACGTGCCGCTTCACGAACCTGCTTGCCGTGCGGCTTGGTGACCGGGCGGTATCCCGGCAGACGCATCTCCGGCGGCCACGAGAACGTGGTCTGCGACTGCAGGATGTCCTTCGGGATATCGACCAGGACAGCGCCGGGGCGACCGCTGGATGCGAGGTAGAAAGCCTCGGCCATGATGCGCGGGATGTCGATCGCGTCGGTGATCAGGAAGTTGTGCTTGGTGACCGGCATCGTGATGCCTGAGATGTCGGCTTCCTGGAAGCCGTCGGTACCGATCAGCGAGCGCGCCACCTGTCCGGTGATCGCGACGATCGGAACGGAGTCCATCTGCGCATCGGCCAGCGGCGTGACCAGGTTGGTCGCACCGGGACCCGAGGTAGCCATGCACACGCCGACCTTGCCGGTCGCCTGCGCGTAACCGGTGGCAGCGTGGCCTGCGCCTTGCTCGTGGCGCACGAGCACGTGGCGGACCTTGACCGAATCGAAGAGTGGGTCGTAAACCGGGAGCACGGCACCGCCGGGAATGCCGAATACCGTGTCGACCTCGAGCTCTTCGAGGGCTCGAACCACAGACTGCGCGCCGGTTACCCGCTCAGGCGGGAGCTGGCGACGGTTGGCCGTCTGGGTTGCGGCAGCCGCGGTTGTCGGGCTCGGTGTCCCTGACTTGCGCGGCGTTGGTTGAGGCCGTGCTGTTGGTGCGCTCACTGGGAAATCCTCTGATTCTGGCTCCGGGCAACAAAAAACCCCCGTCAGCATCTGCTGAGCGAGGGTGGCGCGTCGTTATCTGGTGAGTTGAAAAATCGACTCAGGCGACGACGCGCCGGCCGATTACGAGCAACTCATTCTGTTTCACGCACTCGACAGTAGAGGCGCTAGTCGCGAACGGCAAACTTGGTGAGTTGACCGTCCCAGAATCTGAGATACATCGGCTGCAATGCGAAGATGTAGAGGTGTCAACTTCGCAGCAGCCCGTGCCACCGGCTCAATCATCCCACACGCCGCAACCACTTCGGCACGTCATCCGCATTTCGCAACTCGCTTACATGGCGTGCGCGTTCCTTCTGTTCGCGGTCAGCTTCCCGATCTTCGGGTGGCCCGTCGCCTTCAGCTGGTTGCTGATCCTTCCGATCATCGCCGTCTATCTTGTCGCGCGACTGCGCACCACCGTCAGCCCTGACGGCCTCGAGGTCCGCTCGACGTTCTCCAAGCGCACCCTCGCCTGGGACGACGTCAAGGGTTTCCGCTTCCCGAAGCGCAGCTGGGCGCGCGCGGAACTCACCGACGGAACCGAGGTGACCCTGCCTGCGGTCAGCTTCGTCAGGCTTCCCGAGATCGCGATCGCCAGCGGCGGCCGCATCACTGATCCCTATGCATCGGCCGCAGAAGCCTTCGCCGCCAAGGAAGCCGAAGAGGAAGAAGCAGCGGCAGAATCAGACGAACAATCAGAGGTCGAGTCCGACAACGCCGACAACGGTCAGAACCAGCCCGAAGAGAAGCGCCAATAGCACGCGAGTAGCGTTGGAAGGCCCTCGCTTCTATTTGAGTGGACCAGCAACGATCACATAAGGAACACGCCCATGCCCCCGTTGAGGTCACGCACCACCACCATCGGACGTAATGCTGCCGGAGCCCGATCCCTGTGGCGCGCCACAGGAATGACGGATTCCGACTTCGGCAAGCCGATCGTCGCCGTAGCGAACTCGTACACCCAGTTCGTACCCGGCCACGTGCATCTCAAGAACGTGGGCGAGATCGTTGCCGAGGCCATTAGTGCAGCCGGCGGCGTCGCTCGTGAGTTCCACACCATCGCAGTCGACGACGGCATCGCAATGGGCCACGGCGGAATGCTCTACTCACTCCCGAGCCGCGAGATCATCGCCGACTCGGTCGAGTACATGGCAAACGCCCACACGGCCGACGCACTGGTGTGTATCTCCAACTGCGACAAGATCACTCCCGGCATGCTCAACGCCGCGATGCGTCTGAACATCCCGACCGTCTTCGTCTCCGGTGGTCCGATGGAGGCCGGTAAGGCAGTGGTCGTCGGCGGCGTGGCACAAGCCCCCACCGACCTCATCACCGCGATTTCCGCCTCTGCCAACGATGCCGTGTCCGACGAAGGCCTCGACGAGGTCGAGCGCAGCGCGTGCCCGACGTGCGGGTCCTGCTCCGGCATGTTCACCGCCAACTCCATGAACTGCCTGACCGAAGCCCTCGGCCTCGCGTTGCCGGGCAACGGCTCCACGCTGGCAACTCACAAGGCTCGTCACGCACTCTTCTCTCGTGCGGGCACCACTGTGGTCGAGGCTGCACTCAAGTACTACCGCGACGGCGACGAGTCGGTTCTGCCTCGCAACATCGCGACCCCGGCAGCGTTCCGCAACGCAATGGCTCTCGATGTCGCCATGGGCGGTTCCACCAACACCGTCCTGCATACGCTGGCTGCGGCGCAAGAAGGTGAGGTCGACTTCGACCTCGACACCATCGACGCGATCAGCCGTAAGGTGCCGTGCCTGTCCAAGGTCTCCCCCAACTCGGACTACCACATGGAAGACGTCCACCGCGCCGGCGGAATCCCCGCGCTGCTCGGTGAGCTTCGCCGCGGCGGACTCCTCGAAACCGACGTCTCCACCGTGCACACCAAGAGCTTCGACCAGTGGCTCGACGACTGGGACATCCGCTCCGGCAAGGCAACCGACGAGGCAATCGAACTTTTCCACGCTGCTCCCGGCGGCGTGCGCACCATCGAACCGTTCTCCACGGACAACCGTTGGTCTGCCCTCGACACCGATGCGGCCGGCGGCTGTATCCGCGACGTCGCGAACGCCTACACCGTCGAAGGCGGCTTGGTTGTCCTGCGCGGCAACATCGCACTCGACGGCGCTATCCTCAAGACGGCCGGCATCGACGAGGAACTGTTCTCCTTCCAGGGCCCGGCGCTGGTCGTCGAGTCTCAGGAAGAAGCCGTCTCGGTCATCCTGCAAAAGAAGATCAAGGCCGGCGACGTTCTCGTCGTGCGTTACGAAGGCCCCAAGGGCGGCCCCGGCATGCAGGAAATGCTGCACCCCACCGCCTTCCTCAAGGGCGCGGGCCTCGGTAAGGAATGCGCACTGATCACCGACGGTCGTTTCTCGGGCGGAACCTCCGGGCTGTCCATCGGCCACATCTCCCCCGAAGCTGCCGCAGGCGGAGTCATCGGACTCGTCCAGAACGGCGATCAGGTTCGCATCGACGTCGCCTCGCGCACGCTGGAGATCCTTGTCGACGACGACGTCCTCGCCGAGCGACGCGCCAAGATGGAGACCTCGGAGCGCCCGTGGCAGCCGGTCGATCGTCAGCGCACCGTGACGACAGCCCTGCGCGCCTACGCCGCTCTGGCAACGTCCGCCGACAAGGGCGCGGTTCGCTACGTTCCGTAAGTCCCGACACGAACGGAAAAGATCCCCGGCCGCTCTTCGGCCGGGGATCTTTGCTGTCAGCGAGCGACATGAATCGGGATCAGATCCACACCAGCGCCGACATGTGAATACTCGAGGGGCGCAGGTATCCGCTCGAGCACTCCCCCGGCGAATGCGTCGTAGAGCGGTAGAGACTCGAGATGCACGTAGCCGATGTGACAGTCACACAGCGTTTTCGGGCACTCTCGGGCGGCAAGAACCTTCTCGAGGGCGTCGTCGTACAGATTTCCGATCACTTCGGGAACGAAGTGGCACCGACGGATAGTGCCGTCACCGTCCACGGAAATGACGGATTCTCCGGTTCGGCAGGCTTTTCCGCCGCTCTGGTGAGGGTTCCGGCTGTACGGAAACAGGGGGTCCAACTCCGTCCACCGTGCCGCTTCGCCATCGGTGTATTCCAATCCTTCGGCCGCGTTCACCCACAGGTACACGTGCTCGGGCAGCTTCTGTCGCAGTTCCCTTGCCGATGCCTGATGTTCCGGAAATCCAACCACGCCTACCGAATAGCGAATACCGGCACCGTCGAGTTCAGAACACTTCGCGAGGAAACGCTCGATCGACGTCTGCCCGGGATGGAACGTGCACCAGAGAGCCAGCGTCGACGGGTCGGCGTCGGCGAGCCAACTGGTTCGAGCGCTGAGATTGGTCTGGATCGCGATCCGTTGGACGTGCGGCAACCAACTCAACTCCGCGAGGGTGCGTCGATACCAGGACCGCACCAACGCCTCACCCCAGGGCGTGAACAGCACGGACAATTGTCGATCAGTCTGCTCGGTGACCCAGGTGGCAAACCGCTCCAATGACGCTCTGTCCGCACGCAACTCGGCAGGTGGGTCACGACGCTTTGCGAAAGGGCAGTACGGGCAGTCGTAATTGCAGCTCGCCAACGGGCCACGATAGAGAATCGACAGGGTCGGGTTCATTTCGCCTCGTAGTCCGCCATGTCACGGCTGACGCTGTCCGAGAAGAGCGCGGGACCGATTGCATCCGAATACGCGATACCTTCGGCCGAGAGGACCAGACGACCGGATCCCCGGTCGCTCGCCAGCCATCCGGCCGAGGCGAAACGCGCCAGTTCCTCCGGAAAATCGTCCTCCGGTGTTGATCCGAACCGGGCGCGATAGTCGTGCACGTCCATCCCCTCGGCTTGGAGCACCGACTGGACGAGGTGCCTGCGACGCGTCTCGTCGGCAGTCATGTATCGGCCGACTTCCGCGTAGGCGAACTCGTTGGCAGGCCTCGCGATGAAAGAGTCGACGATGCCACGAATCTCGCGCATCTCGACTGCGTAGTCGAAGGAATAGTGCAGATCAGCCGTGTACGAGCGTGCACCACAACCCAATCCGATCATTCCGTCGGTTTGGCACGCGTAGTCGGCGGCACCTTCGACAACCGCGCCAACACGTTGGAACATGCGCATCGAGACCTGTCGATAGCCCGAACGCTCGAGATAGTCGCGCCCGAACCGGTAGAGGCGCAGCCGATGTTCGTCCCATTCGGTCTCGGTATCGGTTCCGTCTACCTTTCTCCCCAAACCGGTGAGCGCACGCACGTACAACGGGTACAGATACAACTCTTCGGGTTCCCAAGCCAGCTCACGGTCCAGGGACTGCTTGAATGTCTGCTCGGTCTGACCGTCGATTCCGTAGATGAGATCGATGTTGAGCACGGGAATTCGTGCGGCGCGGATCCGTCCCAGAGCGGCCTCGACGTCGGCGCGCTTCTGTGGACGGGCCGCCGCCCTCGCCTCCGAGTCGATGAAGCTCTGAACACCCAAGCTCAATCGGGTAGTGCCCCGCGATGCCAACACCGACATCCGATCGGCGGTGACCGTCGACGGTGATGCCTCCACCGAGAACGGAATAGATGAAAGATCAGCGCCCATACGGAATTCCGCGATGTCGCACAGTCTGTCGAGTTCGGACGCGTGGAGGAAGGTCGGAGTACCACCACCGAACGCCACTGCGTCATAGTGGGTTCCGTCGCCGACGCACTCTGCAACGACGCGCGATTGACGCTCGAGCGCATCGAGGTACGCGGTGCTCATCTCGCCCGGTGCCCCGATACGGGTGAACAGATTGCAGAATCCGCACCGCACCTCACAAAACGGGATGTGCAGGTACAGCGACAGCGCCCCCTTGGGTTCGGACGCCCACAATTTCTGCAAGGACGGCCGGGGGTTCAGCGGCCGGTAGGCCGTCTTGTGCGGATACGCATAGACGTAATTCTGGTACGGACGTACCGCGACTGCGAGACTCATTGCAGCGGACCTTCCACGAAGAAGTGTGAGTAGGGAACCGTCCAGACGCTGTCGTGACCCAGCCGGTGTCCGGTCCAACCGTCGTCGCCGTACGCGGTGCCGTGATCGGAACAGACGATGGCAAAACACCGTCGCCGTGAACTCATTACCCGCAGGAGTCGTTCGACATGTCTGTCGATGTATTCGAGTGCGGCAGCATGCGAGTCGAGGGTGTCCCCCGACTCCGCAGATGCTCCGTCAAGGTGGAACCAGTTGGGTTGATGCAGCGCAGCAGCGTTGACGAAGAGAAAGAGCCTCTCTTCGTGATGCAGTCGCGAGACCACCCCTTCGGCACACTCGACCTGCGCTTCGAAGGATTCCGGAGACGTCACGCCGAAACGTGGCTCCCAGAAACTCTCGTCGAACATCTCGGGCAACACCGACCCCAGCGGTGCAGCTTTGTTGAAGAACCCCACACCGCCGATACACACAGTGCGGTAGCCGGCTTGCCGCAGACCGTCCATTAGGGTGGAGCCCTCGAACACGAACGTGCCGTCCGCGGTGGACTCACTCCCGGAGAATCGAGCAGCGAACAATCGGGGGTGCGGCCCTTGGCTGGCCGGGGTCGGGAGAAAGCCGGCAAAAATCGCCTGATGAGAGGCGTAGGTGAAACTTCCCGGGGCATGGCGTTTTTCCCACTGTCCCCCGGGGAGGTACGACGCAAGAGTGGGAATGCGTCCACTCGACGCCAACTCGCGCGCTACGTCGTATCGGAGCGTGTCCAACGTCAGCAACAAGATGTCGTCCTGACCGACAACGTCATTCATGTCGAGCGCTGGTTCTGCGCGCATCATCGGGTGCACTCCCTGCTCTCGGATTCCAGGAGCGAAGCCACCTGTGTTTGATACGTGTTCAGCCCTTCGGCCGGGCCGCCGGGCAGACCGGTGAGCCCAGGCAGGAGGTCACCGAACGCGTTGACCTCACCGACCGAGAAGCGTCGCCACCCCTCACCCGGCAATATGTCAACACCGACGTGGGGCGCCGAAGGAAAACATGAGGCTGCCTGTTCACTCAATTCCAGCAACTGCGACCAGTTTTCACCCGCAGCGGTCACAGCGTCGTGCAGTTCGCCGCGAGAGCCACCGAGGTGCAGGTTGGTGAGCGGAGTGGTGCTGGTTCGGACGACCGCATGGGTGGCGACGCCTCCGACGACGACTACCCGAATGTCGGCGGTGCGTCCCCCGAGCGATGCCTTAGGTAACCACTGCTCGACATGAAGGCTGTCCGGTGCCAGCCGATCGACAATCGCTGCGATTTCCCATTCATTTCGATAGGTGCGCACCCGTAGCGAATTGTGCAAAACTCCGTCATCGCCCATCTCCACCGACGTAACGGCACGAACCTGTCCACGCGGACCCCATTGCAGTGCAATCACTCCCGATGCCGACGACCCGTGTGCCAGCTTGACGAAAACCCGCGGCATTCCCGCGTCGGCCGCATGCTGCGCCAGTTCGGAGTAGCTGCGCGGGGAGATTGGTAATGCGGCAGGAACACGCACTCCAGCGGTTCCCAGGCGACGGTGACATCGACGCTTGTCGAACATCACTGCGATCTCGTCGGCATCACCGAGCACTCGGGCACCTGCGTCTTCGGCTCTACCGGTCACCTCACGAATCGCTGCGGAAAAGTGCCGGTACCACTGGCCGCTGCCCTCCACCCTGGTCGACTCACCCGCTCCACGAAAACATCCGTCGACCACAGAATCCTCACCGGGCGAATCGATCCGAACGATCTCACCCGCCTCGAAACCGTAATTACGATCGACTATCTCCCGCCAATCCACGATCCGCGGCGCGGGCAGTCCAGCACCGGTGACTGCTTCGACAAATCCGGATACGCGACGATTTCCTGGAATACCGACAACCACGAACTTCGGGCGGGAACGCTGCACCACCTGATTACTCACGACTGCCGGATTACTCGGAGACGGCAACATATCGCCAGGCTTCGCCGTCGTACGCATCCGGCGTGGTCTGATCGGCGAGATCAACCCGTACTCCCAGTTCGGCGCAGTGGCGAGCCAACTCGGCAACCGTAGCGTCGCTGAGAAAGTGGTAGTGCAGGTCGAGGAACTCGAGGTGCGAGATCGATCGGCTGCCCAACAAGGCCGTTGCACCTTCGTCGGAGAGCGTGCCCATGGAGAGATCCAACGTGGTCAACTGACGAAGAATGGGAGCGTCGACTATCGCCGCAGCAATGGCGTCCTCGATCTCGCTGTTCCGTAGCCCCAAGTGCCGCAACGACGGTAGTTTTGCGCCGCCGAGAATGAGCGCAAGGTCCTCGACAGTCGAATCTCCTCCGTAATTACCGGTTCCGAGCCACAGGTCGAGAAACTCGAGCGAAGGAAAATCGCTGGAAGACACACCGCGGACGACTGCGGCGGGCACGCCGCCCGCTTCGATGGTCAATCGTCGTAGCGAAGCATGACTGGTTTCCGGGAACTTCAATTCGGTGCCGCCACGGATCCCGAATTCGACCAACTCCGGAAACGCCCCCAGCACGGGAGTGACGTCGGATTGTTGGATCCAGGAAATCTCCTGCTGCTCCTGCGTGATGTCCGCGAGAAATACTGCACGCAGTGCCGTGAGCCGGTGACGTTGCTCGACAACCAGATCCACGATCGACGACGAATCGACCTCGTACGACTCACCCCACTGGCCGATGATCAGTGCCTTCACCGCCGACAGGTCCACCGTCTCGACGAATCGCGCCCAGGCATCGGAAAACTCTTCCGGGTCGTCGTCGTACGGTTCGACCGAGATGCGCCACGCCACGGCGTCTGCGGCCGGCAACGGCTCGGCCTCGTCCGGCGCCGGAAAGTCGAAGGCCGGCAGTCCGTGCAAGGTGTCGAGGTGGGCCTGGATCATCACGATCTCCTTCAGGTCGGGTACCGCGAGCGCGGCGGTTGATCACACACGGCGGTTGAGAACTCATTGATAGCAAGACCGACCGACAGGTACTGAATGAGTTCCTGAACCACTGGGTTACCGAACCACTGCGCGACACGCGGAGCAACCGAACGGAACGATATGAGCTATCAGACATTTCAGACAGAATGGCGCGTCCGGCTCGTGAGCGAATTCACTTGGACGTAGGGTTCCAGACACCAGCTGATCAATTCAGATACATGAGGGGGGATGACTTTCAGTCAGGTGATCATTTCGGTCAGTTCGCGCGAGCTGACTTGCACACAGCGCTCACCAGTGGTTCCCTCATCAGGTCGCTGAGACGCACATCACAACGACGACAGTCAGCCACCGCCCGTCACCCACAAGGTCGACGGGGAACAACCAAGGAGCAATACATGCCCGGAGTCGGCATATGGCGCACCAAATCCGTCGAGCAATCGATCGCGGACACCGACGAGCCTGAGACAAAGCTCAAGAAGGAACTGACCGCGAAGGACCTCACGGTATTCGGAGTCGCCGTCGTCATCGGCGCAGGCATCTTCACGCTGACTGCTCGAACCGCAGGCAATGTCGCAGGACCCTCCATTTCACTGGCATTCGTTCTCGCTGCCATCGCCTGTGGCCTTGCCGCACTGTGTTATGCGGAGTTCGCCTCCACTGTTCCGGTCGCCGGCAGCGCATACACCTTCTCCTACGCGACGTTCGGTGAGTTCGCGGCCTGGATCATCGGCTGGGACCTCATCCTCGAGTTCGCACTCGCCTCCGCTGTTGTCGGCA
This sequence comes from Rhodococcus sp. IEGM 1409, assembly GCF_030056735.1. Classification (GTDB taxonomy): domain Bacteria; phylum Actinomycetota; class Actinomycetes; order Mycobacteriales; family Mycobacteriaceae; genus Rhodococcus_F. Next base: position 503,160 of record NZ_JASHKN010000002.1, on the reverse strand, counting down.
AGGGTTGGTCGCTCTATCTCGGCAACGTCATCGGTGCCAGCGGCAGTACCACCGCGCACATCGGATCGATCAGCTTCGACTGGGGCGCACTGCTCATCATCGGAGTGATCACGCTGATCCTCGCGATCGGCACCAAAGTTTCCTCGCGAGTCTCCGCTGTCATCACCGCAATCAAGATCGCGGTAGTACTGCTCGTCATCGTCGTCGGCGCGTTCTACGTCAAGAGGGAGAACTACTCCCCGTTCATCCCGCCGTCCGAGGGGTCCGAGAGCTCTGCCAGCGGAATCCACCAGACATTGTTCTCCTGGCTGACCGGTGCCGGCGGAAGCAGCTACGGCGCATACGGATTGCTCGCCGCAGCCAGCCTCGTGTTCTTCGCATTCATCGGATTCGACGTCGTTGCGACCACGGCCGAGGAAACCAAGAACCCGCAGAAGTCGTTGCCGCGCGGAATCTTCGGCTCGCTCGCCATCGTCACCGTGCTCTATGTTGCCGTCACACTCGTCCTGACTGGCATGGTCAAGTACACCGAACTCAAGGACGGCAGCCCGCTGGTCGGCGATTCCAGCGCCACGCTTGCTACCGCATTCGAGGCAAACGGAATCGGTTGGGCACAGACTGCCATCAACTTCGGTGGCCTGGCCGGCCTGACAACAGTCGTCATGGTCATGATGCTCGGCCAGACCCGCGTCCTGTTCGCCATGTCCCGTGACGGTCTCATGCCGCGCAGCCTGGCCAAGACCAATGCCAAGGGCATCCCGATACGCATCACGCTGATCGTCGGCGGCATCGTTGCTGTCCTGGCGGCCTTCTTCCCCATGGGAACGCTCGAAGAGATGGTCAACATCGGCACGCTCTTCGCATTCGTCCTGGTCTGCGTCGGCGTTATCGTCCTGCGCCGCACCCGCCCCGACCTGCCGCGCGGATTCCGCGTCCCGCTGGTTCCCTTCGTTCCGATCGTCGCCGTGCTCGCCTGTGGTTGGCTGATGCTCAACCTCTCGGTCGAGACCTGGATCCGATTCCTCGTCTGGATGGCCATCGGTGTTGTCGTGTACTTCGCGTACGGACACCGCAAGTCGGTCCTCGGTCGCAAGCTCAAGGACGGAACAGCCATCCCGTCTGCGAATGCCGACCCGGTACTCGTCAAGGACTGATCCTTCACAAACGAACCGCCGCCTTCCGATTCGGAAGGCGGCGGTTCGTTTGTGGTTGCGCGAGTTTCAGATGAGCGGATTGGCACCGTTCAGGAAGATCCAGGTGCAGACGCCGGCAGCGATGCCGAGAATCAAGACCACGAGCGACCCGACAAACGGGCGGGTGGCCCAGCCCCGACGACCATCCAGTGCGATACGGCCAGGACCCGTCAAGATGATGACGCCGGCGCAGATTCCCAGCAGCATCTCGTACTCGGTACCGGCCGGGGCGAAGTACTCGAGACCAGGGGCGCTCGCCTGACGCAGCGCCCACGCATTGATCATCACGGCCAGAACCGACGCTGCCGCAACGGGAGTCAGCAACCCGAGGATGAGGAGCGCGCCACCCGCGACCTCACCGACGGCGCCGAGTATCGCCATCCACTTCGCCTGCTGGAACCCGGCATCCGCCAGCATCGTCTCGAACCCGCCCAGACCCGGCCCGTTCCAGATACCGGTCAACTTCTGCAGACCGTGCACCAACGCAGTTCCGCCGACGGCCAACCGCAGGGCAAGCAAGCCGAGGTCGAGAGTGCCTCGACTCCGCGGAGCCTCAGTTGTACCTGCCACCGTTGTACCTGCCACCGCTTCGGCCGTGGGGACGGCGGCGATCGGAGCGTCGTACGCCGTCTCACGCTCGAGAGCCACTGTCGGCTGATCCGCGCCCGGTGCTCGATACGTCGGTATCTGTTCGGTGAGGGAATTGGCGTTCGTGGAACCGAAATCAAGATCGTCGTCGGTACGCGGCAACGGATTCTTGGCGCTCACCGTCGGAAATTGTTCGGTGGGCGAATCATACGGACTGGACACATTGCCCGCCGGCTTGTCCGCATCCGACAACACGCTGGGATCTTTTCGCTCGTCAGTCACGTAGGTGAGCCTATGACCGATTCACGGACTCGACGGGGAACCTTGGTCCGGCGTGGCGGCATCGACCGTGGGTTACGTAACGTCTTGGGCATGACTACGGGTAGGCATGCAGCGCTGGGCGCACTGGCTCTGATGCTCGGGACATCGTTGCTCGCAGGTTGCGCCGACTTCGACGAATCGACCGCCTCGCCGTTCACACCCGAGCCGACCAACCAGGCCAGCGCCGAAGTGCAGCCGGAGAATCCGCCGCCCTCGACCACGCCGCCGGCGCCGCGTACCGGCCCGCTCGGACCGTGTCAGGACGCCGACACTGCCGTGATCGCAACCTGTCTCGACACCACGGGTGGGCTCGTCACACTCCCGGACGGGAACTCGGGGTTGGTCGCCGAACGTCGGACCGGCCGAATCATGCAGGTGGCGCCCAACACGACGCCCGTCGAGGTTGCCAAGATCGACGTCGACGGCAGCGGCGACGGCGGACTGCTCGACATCGCCCTCTCCCCCACATTTGTCGAAGACAACCTGATTTATGCCTACGTCACCACCGGAACCGACAACCGGGTGGTCCGTATCGCGCCGGGCGACACCGCCAAGGAAGTCCTCGGTGGAATTCCGCGCGGCGCGAGTGGCAACGGCGGGTCACTGGAATTCGCGGCACCGGACCAGCTCATGGTCCTGACGGGGGATACCGGAAACCCTGCGGTTGCTCAGGATCCCGGCTCGTTGGCGGGGAAACTGTTGCGAGTGCGATCGTTGACACCCAACGCAGCGCCGCCTCGCCCGGAAGTTGTTCTGTCCGGAATCGGGAACGGCGGCGGCGTGTGCGTGGATCCCGGTGTCGCGACGTGGGTCACCGACCGAACCACTCTCGAGGATCGCCTCCAACGTGTCGGCTCCGACGGCACAGTGACGTCCCCCGCTTGGACGTGGCCTGACCGACCCGGCGTCGGAGGGTGCATTGCGGCGCAGGGAGTGGTAGCTGTCGCGCTGGGGGCCGGCAAAGCGATCTCGGCGTTGGCTGCCGACCCCGGAACAGGAGCAGTTACGACCGCGCCGTCGGCAGTGGCGAAGGACACGTACGGCCAATTGGGCGGTTTGGCACTCGGATCCGACGGTTTGATGTGGGCGAGCACGATCAACAAGACCGCGGGCGAACCGGGACCGAACGACGACAAGGTGGTCAAGATCCCCATGCCGAGTGGCAGTGGCGGGATCGACTGAGCCTCTGATCTCCACACGCACTTCCAGGACCGGTTGGCCAACCACGACAAAGGAGTCGGAATGAAGGCAATCCAATACACGAGAATTGGCGCAGAACCCGAACTCACGGAGATTCCCAAACCCGAGCCCGGTCCCGGTGAAGTGCTCCTGGAAGTAACCGCGGCCGGCGTCTGCCACTCGGACGACTTCATCATGAGCCTGCCCGAAGAGCAGTACACCTACGGCCTTCCGCTCACTCTCGGTCACGAAGGCGCCGGCCGGGTTGCAGCCGTCGGCGAGGGCGTCGAAGGACTCGACATCGGAACCAATGTCGTCGTCTACGGGCCTTGGGGTTGCGGCAACTGTTGGCACTGCTCGCAGGGACTGGAAAACTACTGTTCTCGCGCAAAAGAACTCGGCATCAACCCTCCCGGACTAGGCGCACCCGGTGCGTTGGCCGAGTACATGATCGTCGATTCACCTCGCCACCTCGTCCCGATCGGTGACCTCGACCCGGTCAAGACAGTGCCACTGACCGACGCCGGCCTGACCCCGTATCACGCGATCAAGCGTTCTCTGCCGAAACTTCGCGGAGGCTCGTACGCCGTTGTCATCGGTACCGGTGGTCTCGGTCATGTCGCCATTCAGCTCCTCCGCCACCTCTCGGCAGCCACGGTCATCGCACTCGACGTGAGCGCGGACAAGCTCGAACTGGCTACCAAGGTCGGCGCTCACGAAGTGGTGCTCTCCGACAAGGACGCGGCCGAGAACGTCCGCAAGATCACCGGAAGTCAGGGCGCCGCACTGGTTCTCGACTTCGTCGGCTATCAGCCCACCATCGACACCGCGATGGCTGTCGCCGGCGTCGGATCCGACGTCACCATAGTCGGGATCGGCGACGGGCAGGCGCATGCCAAGGTCGGGTTCTTCCAAAGTCCTTACGAGGCTTCGGTGACCGTTCCTTACTGGGGTGCCCGCAACGAGTTGATCGAATTGATCGACCTCGCCCACGCCGGCATCTTCGACATCGCGGTGGAGACGTTCAGTCTCGACAACGGAGCTGAAGCGTATCGACGACTGGCCGCCGGAACGCTCAACGGCCGCGCGGTTGTGGTCCCTGGTCTGTAAAACGACAGCGGGAAAAACAATGATGCCCGGCCGAATTGAAGTTCGGCCGGGCATCATTGTTCGCTACTGAGGACTAGCTGCACGCCTCGATGACGAGTTCCTTCACCCGTGCCGCGTCTGCCTGTCCGCGAGTGGCCTTCATGACGTCGCCGACGATCTTTCCGGCGGCCTGCACCTTGCCACTGCGAATCTTGTCCGCGATGTCGGGGTTGGCTGCGAGCGCTTCGTCGACGGCTGCCTTGAGCTTGGTTTCGTCACGTTCGACGACCAACTCCGGGTGCGCCGCGACAACCTGCTCAGGGTCACCCTCGCCGTCGAGGACGTGATCGACGACCTGGCGAGCGACCTTGTTGTTGAGCTTGCCACTGTCGATGAGAGCGACGACCTGCGCAACCTGCACCGGGGTGATCGGCAAAGCACCGAGTTCGACCCCGCGGGTGTTGGCCTGCTGTGACAGGTAGGACAGCCACCACGACCGCGCTGCCTCGGGCGAAGCACCGGCCTCGGTAGTCGCGATCACCAGATCGATGGCACCGGCGTTGACGAGGTCGCGCATGACCTCGTCGGAGATCCCCCAGTCCTTCTGAATCCGCGCGCGGCGAATCCAGGGAAGCTCCGGCAAGGTTCCGCGCAGTTCTTCGACCCACTCGGCGTTCGGGGCGACAGGCTCGAGATCCGGCTCCGGGAAGTAGCGGTAGTCCTCGGCCGTTTCCTTACGGCGCCCAGCGGCGGTGGTCCCGTCGGCTTCCTGGAAGTGGCGGGTCTCCTGGATGACCTCACCGCCGGCGTCGAGAACTGCTGCCTGACGGCGCATTTCGTAGCGAACCGCAACCTCGACGCTTTTGAGGGAGTTGACGTTCTTGGTCTCGGTACGCGTTCCGAGTTCCGTGGCGCCGATCGGCATCAGCGAGATGTTGGCGTCGCAGCGCATCGATCCCTGATCCATCCGCACGTCGGAGACGTCCAGGGACTTCAGCAGATCACGAAGCGCCGTCACGTAGGCACGGGCAACCTCGGGAGCGCGCTCGCCGGCACCGTGGATGGTCTTGGTCACGATCTCGACCAGCGGCACACCCGCACGGTTGTAGTCGAGAAGCGAGTGGCTGGCGCCGTGGATACGGCCGGTAGCGCCGCCGACATGGAGGGACTTTCCGGTGTCCTCTTCCATGTGCGCGCGCTCGATGTCGACACGCCACGTCGTGCCGTCGTCGAGGATCACGTCGAGGTAGCCCTCGGTTGCGATCGGCTCGTCGTACTGGGAGATCTGGTAGTTCTTCGGCTGATCCGGGTAGAAGTAGTTCTTACGCGCGAATCGACCCCACGGTGTGATGGAGCAGTTGAGCGCAAGGCCGATCCGGATCGCGGATTCGACAGCAGCTGCGTTCACCACCGGCAACGAACCGGGCATGCCCAGACAGACCGGGCACACCTGGGTATTGGGTTCGGCACCGAACTCGGTGGGGCACGGGCAGAACATCTTGGTCGCGGTGCCGAGTTCTACGTGCACCTCCATACCCATCACAGGCTCGTACTTGGTCAGTACTTCGTCGTAATCGAGGATGTCGGGCGCATCGACAGCAGTCATGGTGATCAGTTTATGCGTCTGCGGCTCAGCCGAAGAATGCGGCTGCCTCCTCGTAGCGCTCCTTGGGCACCGTCTTGAGTTTGCGGGTCGCCTCGGCGAGCGGAACGAGGTCGATGGACGTTCCGTGCAAGGCGACCATCTGACCGAAATCTCCGCGGTGAGCTGCGTCCGTGGCATGAACGCCGAAGCGGGTGGCGAGGATGCGGTCGTGCGGCGTCGGGGTGCCGCCGCGCTGAATGTGTCCGAGGACGGTGGTGCGAACTTCCTTGCCGATCCGACGCTCGATCTCGTTGCCGAGCTGCTGCGCGACTCCGGTGAAGATCTTGTGGCCGAACTCGTCGATGCCACCTTCGCGCAGAGTCATCGATGCGGGATCGGGCATCGCACCTTCAGCCACTACGCAGATGAAGTGGGAGTCGCCGCGCTGGAAGCGCTTCTTGACCATCGCGCACACCTCGTCGACGTCGAACGGCTGTTCCGGAACCAGAGTCAGGTGTGCCCCTGACGCCAGTCCGGCTTGCAGCGCGATCCAGCCAGCGTGCCGGCCCATCACCTCGACGAGCATGACCCGCTGGTGTGATTCGGCCGTGGTGTGGAGTCTGTCGATGGCATCGGTGGCGACAGCCAAGGCGGTGTCGAATCCGAAAGTCACGTCGGTGCAGTCGATGTCGTTGTCGATCGTCTTGGGCACGCCGATCACAGGCACGCCGCTCTCGGAAAGCCAACTGGCCGCGGTCAGTGTGCCTTCGCCGCCGATCGGGATCAAGACGTCGATCCCGTTGTCGTCGAGGGTCTGCTTGATCTGATCGAGGCCCGCGCGAAGTTTGTCGGGGTTCACGCGAGCGGTGCCGAGGATCGTGCCGCCGCGGGTGAGGATGCGGTTGATGCGATCGTCCGCGTCGAGCGGAACCTTGCGGTCCTCGAGCAATCCTCGCCAGCCGTCCCGGAATCCGACCACCGTACTGCCGTAACGACCGGCCGACGTACGTACGACGGCACGGATGACCGCGTTCAAGCCCGGGCAGTCGCCGCCGCCCGTGAGGATTCCGATTCGCATAGTGCAGCACCTCTCGTGACCGGATTGTGGATCTTGATGTCCATCTTCCCCCAGTCACCCTATTGCCGCAGGATAGCGGCGTTGCCGAGCCGCAACGCCGCCGCGCGGAACCACTAACCTGGCGTGACGAGCCCGCTTTCGTACGCCAACACGACCGCCTGGGCGCGATCTCGCAGATCGAGCTTGGACAGCACCTTCCCGACATGGGTCTTGACGGTCTGCTCGGCGACGAACAGCCGCTCGGCGATCTCGACGTTGGACAATCCGCGGGCGATCAATTCGAGGACCTCGCGCTCACGCGGGGTCAAGGCGTCGAGCGCTGCGGGCCGTGCGCGCGGGGCCGCCCGCCGGCTGGTCACATCGGCGATCAGCCGCCGCGTCACCGTCGGCGCCAACAAGGCCTGCCCTTCGGCCACGACGCGTACGGCCCGAATCAGTTCCTCAGCCGGTGCGTCCTTGAGCATGAAACCGCTCGCCCCGACGCTCAGTGCCTCGTAGACGTAGTCGTCGATGTCGAAAGTGGTGAGCATGAGGACTCGCACCGGCGGCTCCCATCCGGCGGACAGAATCTGGCGGGCAGCGTCGAGTCCGTTCATCTCGGGCATGCGAACATCCATCAACACCACATCCGGACGCAATCGCGCAACCTCGACGACGGCGATCTTGCCGTCCGGCGCATCGCCGATCACGCTGATGTCGGGCTGGGCGGAGAGTAGGGCTCCGAACCCTTGTCGAACCATCGCCTGGTCGTCTGCGATGAATACTGTGATGGGCACTCGGACAGCCTAGGCGGGCATCGACGGCAACTCGGTCCGGACCTCGAACCCTCCGTCCTCGCGCCGGTTTGCCAGCAGCATGCCGCCCACGGCCGAAGCCCGCTCACGCATTCCGCGGATTCCGTTGCCACCAGTGGTTTCCGACGCCGAGCGCTGATTGCCACCCAGTGGCGAAGGTCCGTTGTTCACGAGCGCGCTCACCGATTGCGGACCGAACGCCACGGTGACCTCGATGGGTCCGCCGGGTGAATGCCTGGCCGCGTTGGTGATCGACTCCTGAATGATCCGGTAGAGCGCAAGGCCCGTGGATTCCGAGACCGACGCTCGATCTCCGTCGACTCGCCACGACACCGGAAGTCCGGCACGTGTACTGCCGAGCAACAGTTCGTCCAACTGGTCGACGCCGGGTTGCGGGGCCGTCACCACGGAGTCCCCGTCGCTGCGCAGTACTCCGAGGAGACCACGAATCTCGTTGAGCGCTGCACGCCCTGTCTCGCTTATCGATTCGAATTCGGTCCGGATCTCCGGAGTGACCGCATCGAGCCGGTAGGGCGCACTCTGCGCTTGCACGACCACCATCGACATGTGATGGGCCACGATGTCGTGCAAGTCGCGGGCTATCCGCGCCTTCTCCTCGAGGATGGTTCGCCGAGTGCGCTCGAGTTCACTGACTTCCTCCTGCTTGGCCAACTGACGGCGCGAGAGAACCAACCAGCGGATCAGCAAACAGAAGACCACCAGGGCGCTGAGTCCGACAGCCCAACCGGCTCCGTCGCTTCCCGGAGCGTTGCCGAGGAAAAGCAGCACCGTGGCGATCCAGGCGACGCTGACAACCTGAATGGGCGCTCGCAGACTCACCGAGGCGAGCAACGACATCAGCACGATGATGTGGACGACCTGCCACGGATAGTCGTACTCAGGCGTGTTGTCGAACACCAACGGAATGATCAGCGCCGACACCGCCGACACCGCCCACCCCAAGGGAGCATTGATCCGGATCAGGACAAACGGAAATGCCGCCAACGCGGCGACGAACGGCATGATCGGTGGCGAAACATGATGAGTCAGTTGCAGTGTCGGCCACGCAATCGCGTAGAAGATCAAGGTGACCACGACTATGACGAAGTTCCAGAACTGACCGTGGGCCACGAAACGGGTTGCGCGGCGCACTTTCTCCGAATGCACTACCGCCCCGTCGAGGCCGGACAGCATCGACCCGGCAGTGGCGAATGTCGGTGCGGGCACATCCGGTGCGCCCCTGTTCTTCCTTCGGACCTTGATCACCCGTCAAGCCTATGAAGGCGAACCCCGAAAGTCCTCATACTGCAGAGTGAGATCCCCCTACCTCCGAGGTATCACAGGGGAGGGAATTCTCACCCGGATCGGCGTCGGAGAACCCCTCCACAGGGCGATGACCGCCAGGATTGTCCGTTCATAGCGTGAACGGCATGCGGATCACACGAGTGAAAGACCTCTCTCGAAGCGGTGGCACCTGGGCTGCCCTGGCCTTGGCTGCGATGGCGGCAATCACCGTCACTGCCGGATCGAGCGGCGCCGAGCCGCCGCGCACCGAGAACTCGAACGCATCCAGGGCGATCGCCACTGTGACTACCGCGGATGCCTCTGACGCTGTGACCACCATCCCGGCGGACTTTGCCGCATTCGCGGGCTACACCCCCACCGTGGTCGATGGATACCTCGCCAATCCCCACGGCGACTGCTCGTCGCCGGTCCCGCTTCCCGACGAATTCGACTCGGCCTGCAAAGCGCACGATCTCGGCTACGACCTGCTCCGCTACGCACATTCGCACGGAACTGAACTGGGGCCGTGGGCACGTCAGGTCCTCGACGGTCAGCTCGACGAGCGAATGCATGCCGCGTGTGAAGACCGCACGTCCTTTCTCTCACGTGGGTACTGCTTCGCGATGGCCGATGTAGCCGTCACAGCGGTGAACGGAAACTCCTGGCGGCAAAGCTATCTGACACCGGTCGCGGAATCAGGCTTCGGTTACGGCGCGGCCGGAGTCCTCGCGGTCTCCGCTCTCGGCTTCACCCTCGTGCGGTCGCAGCGCCTCGACATGTCGAACGGGTCCTCCTCCTCTCCGAAAGCGATTGCAGCATGAGCGTTCTGAATGCGTCACGGACCCCTGTCCTCACCCGAGTCGGGGCGCTCGCACTCCCCCGAGTGTCCACGAGCGTCGCCGTGGCAGCGATGTCCGCCATCTCACTTGCTCCCGGACTGCTGCCGAGATCGGCCGTGCTCCAGGGTGTGTTCAGCGGCCTGCTCGTCGCGGTCGGACTACTGGCGATGTGGGCGTTCTCCGCGATTACTCGTCGGCTCGTCTCCGATCGCGTGAAGGCCGGATTCGACGAACATCATTGGCGCATCAGCGCGTTGGGGTTGTCGGCGGCCGCCATCGCGATTGCGATGTTCGCCGCCTCCAGTTGGCAGAACTCGTTGCGAACGGCGATGGGCGCACCGTCTGCCGGACTTCTCCACTGGGCGGAGGCGGGTTGCATTGCAGCACTGACCGCACTTGGTCTCTGGGGCATCGGGGTCGGAATTTCGAAGGCGCTGCGGTGGATGGGTTTCGCGCGGAGCGTCGGCGCACTGGTCATGGGTGTTCTCGGAGTGCAGTTGGTGGTCGGTCCCGCCGTGTGGAATGGTCTTTCCGATTCGTTCGACAGTTCCAACGCGTACATCGACACTGCTCTGACACAGCCACTTTCGGCCTCCGTGTCAGGCAGCCCCGAATCTCTCATCTCGTGGTCGTCGATGGGCGCGGAGGGACGTAAGTTCATTGCCGCTGATCCGGGTGAAGACTCGGTGCGCGTCTACGCCGGTTTGGATTCCGCACCCGACGCCGCTTCGCGTGCCGCTCTCGCCGTGAGTGAACTCGATCGCGTCGGCGGCTTTGCCCGCAACAGCGTCGTGGTGGCCGTTCCGACCGGCTCGGGGTGGATCGACACGCATGCCGTCGACGGTATCGAGCAACGGTTCGGCGGCGACGTCGCGATAGTCGGCCAGCAATACTCCGACGCACCCAGCTGGGCGACGTTCCTGTTCAGCCGGGACGAGGCCGAAGATTCAGCCACAGCTCTGTTCACCGCGGTCGGTACACACATCGCCTCGATGCCGACCGAAGAGCGACCGGACTTGTTCCTCTACGGACAGAGCCTGGGCGCCGTCGGGGGCAGTGCTGCGTTGATCGAAGAAAGCCCCACCACCGCGTGCGACGTGTTGTGGGCCGGTCCCCCGGCGGGCGCGACGCGGACGGAGGGTGCAACTGTCCTCGCGAACACGTCCGACCCGGTGGTGTGGTGGTCCCCCGCCCTCGCGACGCAGGAGCCGGACCTGAGCCGCGCCGTCCAGGATGCCCCGATCCCGCAGTGGATTCCAGGCGTCACGTTCTTGCAGGCGACCATCGACATGCTCGGTTCGCTCGGTGTTCCCGCCGGCCACGGTCATCGCTACGGAACCGATCAGGGGAGAGCTTTGGGGACCTGCTCCTGAAACTGCTGTGCGCCTTTATTGACCGCGGGGGGTTAACAAAGGCGCACAGCAAACAGGTCAGACTGCAGTTGCGATCGGGCCGCGTGCAGCTTCGTAGGCGGCACCGACACGGTAAAGGCGCTCGTCAGCCATGGCGGGTGCCATGATCTGCAGGCCCACCGGTAGGTTGTCGTCGGCAGAGAGTCCCGAGGGCACCGACATCGCGCAGTGTCCGGCAAGGTTGGTCGGCAGCGTGCACAGGTCGGAGAGGTACATGGCCAGCGGATCGCCGACCTTCTCGCCCAACTTCCACGGGGTGAACGGGCTGGTCGGCGAGACCAGGACGTCTACCTTCTCGTAGGCCTTGTCGAAATCGCGCGCGATGAGCGTACGGACCTTGAGCGCCGAGCCGTAGTAGGCGTCGTAGTACCCCGAGGACAGCGCGTAGGTACCGATCATGATGCGGCGCTTGACCTCCGGGCCGAAGCCGGCGGCGCGAGTTGCGGCCATGACCTGGTCGGCACTCATGTTGCCTTCGTCGACACGCAGTCCGTAGCGCATGGCGTCGAAGCGAGCCAGGTTGGACGAAACCTCACTGGGCAGCACCAGGTAGTACGACGCGAGCGCGTGCTCGAAGCTCGGGCACGAGACCTCGACAACCTCGGCGCCGAGAGCCTTGAGCTGCTCGACCGCGGCGTCGAAGGAAGCGATGACGCCGGGCTGGTAGCTGTCGGAGTGCAGTTCCTTGACAACACCGACCTTGACGCCGCGCAGGTCGCCGTTTGCACCTTCACGAGCCGCCGCAACCACCGGACGCACGGGTGCGTCGATGGACGTGGAGTCACGTGGATCGTGTCCGGCGATGACTTCGTGCAGCAGTGCGGTGTCGAGCACGGTGCGACCACAGGGGCCGCCCTGATCGAGCGAGGAAGCGCACGCGACGAGTCCGAAGCGTGAGACGGTTCCGTACGTCGGCTTGGTTCCGACCGTCGCGGTGACCGCGGCAGGCTGACGGATCGATCCGCCGGTGTCGGTACCGATGGCCAGTGGAGCCTGACGAGACGCGAGTGCTGCCGCGCTACCACCACCGGATCCGCCGGGTATGCGGGTGACGTCCCACGGGTTGCGCGTCGGACCGTAGGCGGAGTTCTCCGTCGAGGAGCCCATCGCAAATTCGTCGAGGTTCGTCTTGCCGAGGATCGGGATGCCGGCCGCGCGCAGCTTCGAGGTCAGAGTCGCGTCGTACGGCGCAACCCAGCCTTCGAGAATCTTCGACGCACAGGTGGTCGGCATGTCCGTCGTGGTGAAGATGTCCTTCAACGCGATCGGAACGCCGGCGAGTGCCGAAGCGGGTTCGTTTCCGCCTGCGAGCGAGTTGTCCACAGCTGCGGCAGCTTCGAGAGCCTGCTCGCCGGCGACGTGCAGGAATGCGTGGTACTCGGTGTCGACGGCAGCGATGCGGTCGAGATGCGCCTGCGTGACCTCTACCGAGGACACCTCACGCGAGTGGATCTTGCCGGCCAGCTCAGCGGCGTCCAGCGTGGTCAGATCGGTCATTCGCCCTCTCCAAGGATCTGCGGAACCGCAAAGCGATCCTGTTCGACTGCGGGTGCTCCGGACAATGCCTGCTCGGGGGTCAACCCGGGCACGATCACGTCGGGGCGCGTCACGTTGGTGACGGCATTGGGGTTCGCCATGGGCGGGACGTCGTCGGCCGCAACCTCGGTGACCACCTTGACGTGGTTGAGAATCGAATCCAACTGACCGGCGAACTCGTCGAGTTCGGCATCGGACAGGGCGAGTCTGGACAGCCGCGCGAGGTGCGCGACCTCGTCACGGGAGATGGCAGGCACCGCGGGGCCCCTTTCGGAAGAGGACGTGAACATTGCCGGTCCAGCCTAGTTGCTCGTCGCGACGGAGCTGTAAGCACGCCTGCTGTATCGAACGATGAGCACGCTCACTGTGTCGGTCGCCACGCCGGATGTGGGCGGTGTGTTTCGCTCGTGTGACAAGCATGTGCATCTGGCGTGACGCCGCCGCGGCGCCCACCATCGCAGGTTGGGCAAGTGCAAAGATGAGTCAGGCCCGGGTCGACGTGATCCGGGCGAGAACCGATCAGCGAAAGGCACGCACGTGTCGTACCTGCTTCGCGTCCAACTGCCCGACCGACCCGGCAGCCTCGGCGCTCTCGCCGTGGCTCTCGGTTCCGTCGGCGCAGACATCCTCTCCCTCGACGTCGTGGAACGGGGCGACGGATTTGCCATCGACGACCTCGTGGTCGACGTCGAACCCGGCGCACTGCCCGACACTTTGATCACCGCTGCCGAGCATCTGCCCGATGTGCTGGTCGATTCGATCCGCCCGTACGCCGGGATTCTCGACACTCACCGTGAACTCGAGCTGATCGACTCCGTCGCCACCGCCAGGAACGATCGACTACAGGTTCTCGTCGACGGCGCGGCGCGGGTGCTCCGAGTCGGATGGTGTGTCATCGCGGACTTGGGCAAGCACGGGGCGTACCGCGTGGTCGGTAGCGCAGGCGCTCCGGAAACCCATGCCACCGACATTCCGTGGATGCCGCTGGACAAGCCCACTGCCCTCGACGGCGAGGCGGATTGGGTTCCGGACGTGTGGCGCGACATGAACACCAGCCTCGCTGCCGCACCTCTCGGTTCCGGCAATCGAGTCCTCATGCTCGGCCGTCCCGGCGGACCCGAATTCCGGCCTTCGGAGATAGCCCGCCTCGGCTACCTCGCAGGAATCGTCGCGACGGTGCTGGGTTAACCAGGCTGGTTAATCAGGCCAGACCGCGAACCATGACGGTCAGTTCCATGCCGCGAATGGGCTCCCACGCGCGCTCGGGATCCGGGACAAAACCGTTGCGGTCGTAGATACGACGCGCATCGACCATCTCGGGCTGCGTCGAGATGACCACCGAGTGATCGCCGCGATCGTAAGCGTCGGCGATCACTGCGCGGACCAATGCGGTGCCGGCGCCCGATCCCCGAGCCTGCGGAGAGACCGCGAGCATGCGGAACTCGAGTTCACCCTTCTGCGCGACGTCGGCGAAGGGCGTGCCGGGCTCGGCAATCGTCAACGAACCCACGACCTGATCGCCGAGAACGGCAACCAACACCCGCCCCTGCTCCACCCGAGTTGCGGTGTCGCGCAGGCGCTCCGCGTACGGGGATCCGTCGGCGACAAATCCGCCACCCACGTACGACTGCACAGTCAGCTCACCGACGGTCTCGAACTCAGCCGGCAGAACTTCACGAATCTCGATCATGGCGTCACTATGGCACCCCGCACGCCAATCTCAGAAATCGGACAAAGTCACTCTGATTCGTCCAATTCGGTGGGAGCGACCGCATCCGGGCCATCTTCGAGCAACCGCCGGAAGCCGTCCTCGTCGAGCACCGGCACACCCAATTCGACGGCCTTGTCGTGCTTGGAACCGGGCGCTTCACCGACAACGACGAACGCGGTCTTCTTCGAGACGGAACCTGCCGCCTTGCCCCCGCGCACCAGAATCGCTTCCTTTGCCTGATCGCGCGAGTACGTCTCGAGCGAACCTGTGACGACGATCGAGAGGCCCTCGAGATTGCGTGGAATCGAATCGTCTCTTTCGTCCTCCATGCGTACTCCGGCCGAAGCCCACTTGTCGACGATCTGCTGGTGCCAGTCGACGGAGAACCACTCCACGACCGCCGCCGCGATCGTGGATCCGACGCCGTCCACTGCAGCCAGCTCGTCGACCGACGCTTCCCGAATGCGTTGCAACGAACCGAATTCGCCGGCCAACGCCCTGGCGGCAGTAGGGCCGACGTGCCGAATCGACAGTGCCACAAGCACTCTCCACAGCGGCTTGTCCTTGGCCGAATCCAGATTGGCCAGCAAGCGTTTTCCGTTGGCGGACAGGGATCCCGCATTGGTACGGAAGATCGGAACGTCGATCAGTTTCTCGGCGTCGAGTGAGAATAGATCACCCTCGTCGCCGATGACCTTCGCTTCCAGCAGGCCGGTCGCGGCCTCGTAACCGAGCACCTCGATGTCGAATGCCCCGCGACCGGCAACGTGGAACACGCGCTCGCGCAACTGCGCCGGGCAGTACTGCTGATTGGGGCATCGCACATCGACGTCGCCCTCTTTTGCAGGTGCCAACAAGGTGCCGCACTCGGGGCAATGCGTCGGCATGACGAACTCGCGCTCGGTACCGTCGCGCACGTCTGCCACGGGTCCGAGGACCTCGGGAATCACGTCTCCGGCCTTACGCAACACCACGGTGTCGCCGATCAGCACACCCTTGCGCTTGACCTCGGATCCGTTGTGCAGCGTGGCCAAGGACACAGTGGAACCTGCCACCGTGACGGGTTCCATGTACGCGAACGGCGTCACACGTCCCGTGCGGCCGACACTGACCCGGATGTCGAGGAGCTTGGTCGTGACCTCTTCAGGCGGGTACTTGTACGCGATCGCCCACCGCGGTGCGCGGGACGTGGTGCCGAGACGTCGATGCAACGACATCTCGTCGACCTTGACCACCAAACCGTCGATCTCGTGCTCGACGTCGTGGCGATGTTCTCCCCAGTACTTCATCTTCTCGACCACGGCGTCGGCGCCGACCACCCGCGAGGTGTGCGTGGACACCGGCAGACCCCAGGCGGCGAGAGCCACGTATGCGTCGTACTGCGAAGCCGGATCGAAACCTTCCATGCGCCCGAACCCGTGGCAGATCATGCCGAGGCGACGACGTGCGGTGACGGCCGGATTCTTCTGACGCAGCGAGCCCGCCGCGGAGTTGCGCGGATTGGCGAACGGCGCTTTGCCCTCCTCCACCAGAGAGGCATTGAGTGCCGCGAAGTCCTCGAGGCGGAAGAAAACCTCACCGCGTACCTCGAGCAGGCTCGGAATCGGGTACTCGTCCGTGGCGGTGAGCCGCTCCGGGATGTCGTTGATCGTCAGGGCGTTGAGTGTGACCAGCTCGCCGGTGCGACCGTCGCCTCGGGTTGCGGCGCGCACGAGTTTGCCGTTCTCGTAGACCAGATTGAGCGCGACGCCATCGATCTTCACTTCGCACAGGTAGTGCAGTTCGGGTCCGGTTTCCTGCTCTACCTTGGCGATCCATCCGCGGAGTTCGGACTCGTCGAAGACGTTGTCGAGGCTGAGCATCCGCTCGAGGTGATCGACGGACGTGAAGTCCGTCGCGAATCCGCCACCGACCAGTTGCGTCGGAGAGTCGGGAGTCCGCAGATCCGGATACCGCTCTTCGAGTGCATTGAGCTGCCCGAGCAATGTGTCGAATGCACCGTCCGAAATGACGGGCGCATCACGAACGTAGTAGCGGAACTGATGCTGGCGTACCTCTTCGGCCAGCTCCGTCCACTGCTCGCGCGCCTCGTTGGGCGCTGGCTGCATTGCATCCGCGGTTTCAGTCACAGCTAGAAGATTATCGGTTCACACCGACACACCACACCCGCGACTACACATCAGAACGCCGACGGATCGTCCACCAATGCCTTGCCGACATCTGTGCACAGCCGAAGAGCAGCGCGAGCCCACTCGAGGCTCGCACCCGAAAGACCGCAACGCGGAGTGACCGCGACCTGGTTCTGGAGGAGTTCACGCGAGAATCCGAGACGGTCGATCAACGTGACGGCGGGCATCGCGCACTCTTTCCACGTCACCGGCTTTTCCGGCTCCACGGAAGGAACCAGACCGAGCGCCAATTCCTTGCCGGCGTCGAACAACTGGCCGATGCCGTCGAGATCACGTGAGCCGATCAACGACATGTCGAAGCTCACGCCGAACGCCTGGCTTCGCCTCAGTAGATCCCACGGCATGTCGGCGCCGCAGCTGTGGACGATCGTCGGCAGCCCGCAACCGCTGATCGTCGTGTCGAGAACGGCAAGCGCCTCAGGTTCGGGCAGTGCCGGAACGCTCTCCATCTTGGTGCGCCCCGGGAGCGAACCCGCCAGTACTGCCGCGATCTCGGGCTCGTCCAATTGGATCACCACTGTGGCGCCGGTCCGGCGAGTGACCTCGGCCGCGTGACGCGCGAGGCCCTCACCGAGTGATTCGGCGATGTCGCGGAGCGCCCCGCGGTCGACGAGAACTCGCGAGCCGTTCGCGACCTCGATCTCGGCGCCGAGCGTCAACGGGCCGGCAGCTTGAAGCTTGATCACGTGATCTCCGCCGACCAAGCGAGCCGACTCCCAGGCTTCCTCGAGTGCGTCGAGATCCTGATTCAGAAAGTCCTCGGCCCGCTTCGCGACATTGCCCCGCCGAGGCACGACGCGGTAGGCACGGGTCGAGGCGTCGAGGTTGATGTCGACCAAAATAGCGCCTGCCCGGCCGACCATGTCTGCGCCGAGGCCGCGGCTCGGCAGCTCCACCAGATGTGGGAAACCGCCCAGTTCACCGAGGATGGTTGCGGCACTTTCGCGGGCGTCCGTGCCCGGCCAGGATCCGATTCCGGTGACGAGGCCACCGATGGAAACCTGCTGCGTCACAGTGTGTTCGGCTCGGATTCGGTGCCCGAGATGGTGCCACTGCCGAGAACCTGGTCGCCCAGTTCACTGTCGGGGCGATACAGCACGACGGCCTGGCCCTTCGCGACGCCGGTCAGCGGTTCGCGCAACGAAATCGAGATACCGCCGCCCGAAGTACCGTCATCGACGGCCTCCGCAACGGCCTGCGCCAGTCCGCCGTGCGCACGAACCTGCACCATGCATTCGACGGGGCCTTCCGGCGCCTGGCCCGAGGTCCAGATCGCGCGCTGCGCCGAGATGGCCCAGACGTCGAGATTCTTGGCCGAACCCACTCGGACCGTTCCGGTTTCGGGCTCGATCGCGGTCACATACCGCGGGCGGCCGTCACCCGCCGGACCTTCGACGCCGAGACCCTTGCGCTGTCCGATCGTGAAGCCGTGGACGCCGTCGTGTGCAGCGAGGATTTCGCCCGAATCGGCGTCGACAACGCTTCCGGGGCGAACGCCGATGCGCGCACCCAGGAATGCTCGTGTGTCGCCGGTCGGGATGAAGCAGATGTCGTGACTGTCAGGCTTGTTCGCCACAGCGAGGCCGCGGTCGGCGGCTTCCTCGCGGATCTGTTCCTTCGGGGTGTCACCGATCGGGAACATCGCTCGTGAAAGCTGCTCTGCCGTCAGCACACCGAGGACGTACGACTGGTCCTTGTCCGCGTCGACTGCCCGGCGCAGGACGCCGTCCTCGAGACGTGCGTAGTGACCGGTCGCCACGGCGTCGAAGCCGAGAGCGACCGCACGATCGGCAAGCGCGGTGAACTTGATCTTCTCGTTGCAGCGCAGGCAGGGATTGGGGGTCTCACCTGCCGCGTAGGACGCCACGAAGTCGTCGATCACGTCTTCCTTGAAGCGATCGGCGAAATCCCAGACGTAGAAGGGTATTCCGAGGACGTCGGCGGCGCGCCTGGCGTCGCCGGCATCTTCCTTCGAGCAGCAACCCCGCGAACCCGTCCGCAATGCGCCCGGCGCCGTGGACAGCGCAAGATGAACGCCGACGACGTCATGTCCGGCGGCAACAGCGCGGGCGGCGGCGACAGCGGAGTCGACACCTCCGCTCATGGCTGCGAGTACTCGCATCAGCGATCCCCTCCACGCGAACCGGCACCGGCAAGACCGGCGGCCCGAGCGCGCTCTACTACTTGTGGAAGCGCAGCGATCAGCGCGTCCACATCGGTGACACTCGACGTATGTCCGAGCGAAAATCTCAGTGAGCCACGCGCTACGGGCGATTCGACGCCCATCGCGATCAGCACGTGGCTGGCCCTGGCCACACCGGCGGTGCAGGCCGAACCGGTGGAACATTCGATACCGGCCGCGTCGAGGAGCATCAGCAACGAATCACCTTCGCAACCGGGGAAGGTGAAGTGCGCGTTACCGGGAAGCCGATCGGATCCGGTCGGGCCGTTGAGCACCGACTCGGGAATGATCTCCAGGACTCCCTCGATCAAGCGATCTCGCAGCTGCGCCAATTCCCTTGTGCTGGAATCGAAGTTCTCGACGTTTGCGCGCAACGCTGCAGCCATGCCGACAACTCCCGCGGTATCCGGAGTGCCCGAACGCAGATCACGTTCGTGCCCGCCGCCATGAAGGAGCGGCACACAGGGAACCTGGCGTCCGAGCAGGAGTGCACCGACGCCGTGCGGACCACCGAATTTATGTGCCGCGATACTCAGCGCGGACAACTTGCTCGCTGCGAAGTCGACGGGCAATTGGGCAACGGCCTGGACCGCGTCGCTGTGCATCGGAATCTCGAACTCGGCCGAGACCTCCGCCAACTCCACGATCGGCATGATCGAGCCGACCTCGTTGTTGGCCCACATCACCGTCACCAGCGCTACCTCGTCAGCGTGGACGGACAGTTCGTCGCGCAACGTCTGCGGATCGACCACACCGTTCTCGTCGACCGGCAACCACGTCACGCGTGCGCCCTCGTGCTGCTCGAGCCACTCGACGGCGTCGAGCACCGCATGATGCTCGACGGAGCTGACCAGAATCCGAGTGCGTCGTGGATCGGCGTCACGGCGAGCCCAGTAGATGCCCTTGACCGCGAGGTTGTCGCTCTCGGTTCCCCCGGAGGTGAAGATGACCTCCGACGGCCGCGCACCCAGGCTGGCGGCGATCGATTCGCGCGATTCCTCGACGCGGCGCCGGGCCGCACGGCCGGAGCCGTGCAGCGAGGACGCGTTGCCCACGGTTTTGAAGGTATCGGTCATCGCCTCGATAGCGGCTGCCGACATCGGAGTCGTGGCGGCATGATCGAGGTACACCGGAAATCCGGCGTGGGCACTGTGTGCAGGCAGAGTCATGGCTTGACAAGGATAGCCCAGCACGAGAGCTCGCCCAGCCTCGCTCAGCAGGCTAAGCGGTCATCGCCGGGGAGGGATCGATTTGTCCCACGGCTTGTGTCACGAGTTCCGGTGCTGGGTCGAAGATGTCGTGAGCTGCCAGATCGATGATGTCGACGCCGCGTACGGCCCTCTCGCATCGCTGCGCGAGGTCGGCTCGACACTCCCCTGACTCCTCGAGCGGAGCCAGCCTGACCTTCACCTCGACGTTCTTCTGACGCAGGATCCGACGGATCGACTGACCGATCGTTTCGGTGCCGACAAAGCACGGTCCGGTGCACAGTGAACCGTCGGCGTTCTCGTATCGGATCGCCATCGGCTGAACCGGGCATTCGGCGTCGACGGCAGCTTGGAACATCGCCGGGCGAAACCCGCCGTAAGCCCGGCCGCACCAGGTCGTTCCCTCGGGAAACACCATCACGCGGACCCCACGCTGCAAGCGTTCGCGAACGACGCCGACGGTTCCGGGGAGGTCCCGCAGTCGGGCTCGATCGATGGGCACGACGCGCATCCGCCGCGCGAGTCCGCCGAGCACTGCCCAGTCGAGCAGGTCCGCGCGGGCGACGAAGTTGGCCGGAGCAACGGCGCTCGCGACCAGTACATCCGTCCAGGACACGTGACCGGCGACAACCATCACTCCCGCCGGTTCGGCGCGCCCCAACCGCTGATCGTCGACCGTGAGCTTCATCCCCAGACAGCGCAACAACGCCCGCGAGTATCCGCGTTGCATCTCCGTACGCCAGGAGCGCGGTAGCAGCCAGCCGGCCGAAAGCACCGGCGCAGTCACCAGTGCGGCACCGACCATGACCCCGCGGGCAATCACGGTGATACTCGACACACCGGGTGCGTCCGCGGGTAGGCACCCGTCGCCGCAGGGGCTCGTCGGTACCCAGTACGGCACCGCCGCGGTCATCAGCCGATCCCCGACTCGTGTGCGGCAGCCGCCGATCGCAGCCGTTCGAGATAACGTTTGTTGGCGGAGTGAAGGCCTTGCAGCGCAACAAAATCGGCCACACCGAACTCGGGATCGTGGGCAGGCTCCCCGCAGATCGTCGCGCCCATCCGTAGGTAACCGCGGAGCAACGGCGGCATCGTGAGGCGTTCCGGTGCGGCGATCTCGTCGAGCGTCAGGCCGCCGAGTACCACCGGGTTTCGCGGTGTCACTCGTCGCGAAACCGGGCTGGCGTGCTTGTTCATCACGAAGTCGCGTACGCCGCGGACATCCGCGCCGGCGATCGCGTCGGGGCGCGGCAAAACGGGCACGGAGACGCAACCCATCACCGACTCGTATCCGGTCAGTTCGAGGTAGTGCAGGATGCCCGACCACATCAGGCTCAGGACGGATCCGGTGCGGTGAGCGGGATCGACGCACGCGCGACCCATCTCGACGATCCTGTTCGCCACCGGGTCGAGCGCGGAGATGTCGAATTCCGTTGCGGTGTAATACCCGCCGGCGGCCGCAGCGGAATCCGGCGGCAGCATTCGGTAGCAGCCGACGTACTCCTCGGTGATGTTGTCGCGAACGAGAAGATGATCACAAAATTCGTCGAAGGCGTCGGCGTCGAGTTCGAACACCCCAGCGGTTGCCGGGAGGGAGAAGCCTGGCTCGGAGGCGAACACTCGGTATCGAAGGCGCTGCGCAGCGACACGATGCTCGCGGTCGGAGGAGACGATCAGGGAATATCTCGGCTGGGCGACCTCACGGCCGAGATTGTCACTCGCGGAGCGAAGGACTGACGTAATTGTCATGCGCAAGGTTTATCGAGCGCGAACGGCGCCTCGGTGTCAGCGAAGTGACATGTCGATGCAGGCCGAGTGAATAAAGCACTGTGCGCCTTTGTTAACCGCGGGCGGTTAACAAAGGCGCACAGCAAAAACGTCAGCCCTTGTGGGACTTCACAGCTTCGGTGAGCTGCGGTGCGACGTTGAACAGGTCGCCCACGATGCCGAAATCGGCGATCTCGAAGATGGGCGCCTCTTCGTCCTTGTTGACCGCGACGATGGTCTTGGACGTCTGCATACCGGCGCGGTGCTGGATGGCACCGGAAATGCCGAGCGCGATGTACAGCTGCGGGGAGACCGTCTTACCGGTCTGACCGACCTGGAACTGTCCGGGGTAGTAGCCCGAGTCGACAGCGGCACGCGAAGCACCGACTGCAGCGCCGAGGGAATCGGCCAGCTCTTCGACGACGGAGAACTTGTCCGCGCTGCCGACGCCACGTCCACCGGAGACGACAACCGACGCCTCTGTGAGCTCGGGGCGGTCGCCGCCGACGATGGGCTCACGCGAGGTGACCTTGACGGCACTCTCGTCCTGAGCCGGAACCTCGACGGTGATCTGCTCGCCTGCGCCGGCCTGCGGAGCAGCCTCGACGGCACCCGGACGTACCGAGTAGACGGGAACGTCGCCGTTGGCCTTGGCCTCGACGGTGAACGCGCCACCGAAGATGGAGTGGACGCCGGTGCCGTCAGCCTTGATCTCGATGACGTCGGTCAGCAGTCCGGAGCCCAGACGTGCGGCCAGACGACCGGCAACCTCTTTGCCCTCGGTGCCGGCTGCGGTGATGACTGCTGCCGGGCTGGTGGACTCGACCAG
This sequence comes from Rhodococcus sp. IEGM 1409, assembly GCF_030056735.1. Classification (GTDB taxonomy): domain Bacteria; phylum Actinomycetota; class Actinomycetes; order Mycobacteriales; family Mycobacteriaceae; genus Rhodococcus_F. The sequence goes on along the minus strand of NZ_JASHKN010000002.1, from coordinate 480,376 downwards.
AGCGGCGAGAACGTCGACCTTGGGGGTGACGAGGTAGCCATCGATGTCGTCGGACTCGGCGACGTAGATCTTCTCGGCGCCGGCTGCTGCCAGCGCGTCGGCGAGCTTTGCTGCGGTGCCCGCGGGGCCGGCGACAACTGCCGACGGCTCACCGAGTGTGCGTGCAGCGGTGATGAGTTCGGTGCTGACCTTCTTCAGCGCACCCTCTGTGTGCTCTACGAGCACAAGTACTTCTGCCATGACTTAACTCTCCCTGAGTTCTTCTGCTGGATGTCTAGAAGGGCGCGATCAGATGACCTTGTTGCTGACGAGGTAAGCGGCAATCTTGGTGCCACCGTCTCCCTCGTCGGCGATGCGCTCACCAGCGGTACGGGGGGGCTTCGGGGTGGAGGACGTCACGGTGGTGCCGGCATTGGCAACACCGACGGTCTCCGGATCGACTCCGAGGTCGGCCAGCGTGTAGACGAGAACTTCCTTCTTCTTCGCGGCCATGATGCCCTTGAAAGACGGGAAGCGCGGCTCGTTGATCTTCTCGGTGACCGAGACGATCGCAGGCAGCGAAGCCTCGAGGCCGAAGACGCCCTCGTCGGTCTCGCGCTCACCGGTGATCTTGCCGTCGGCGACGACGACCTTGCGCAGCTGCGTGAGCTGCGGGATGCCCAGGTACTCGGCGATGATGGCCGGGACAGCGCCGACGCGGCCGTCGGTGGCCTCGTTGCCGGCGATGATCAGGTCGGCCGGCTCGTCGTTCTCGAAGGTGATCTGTCCGAGAGCAGCAGCGAGGGTCCATGCGGTCTGGATCGCGTCGGAGCCGTGCAGTGCCGGGTCGTTGATGTGGACAGCCTTGTCGGCGCCCATCGACAGAGCCTTGCGGATAGCGTCGGTGGCGCGGTCGGGACCTGCGGACAGCACCGTTACCTCACCGCCCTGAGCTTCCTTGATGAGGAGTGCTTCTTCGACGGAGCGCTCGTTGATCTCGTCGAGGACTGCGTCGGCGGCTTCACGGTCAAGCGTGTAGTCGCCGTCGGTCAGCTTGCGCTCGGACCATGTGTCGGGGACCTGCTTGATCAAAACAACGATATTCGTCATGGGTCTTCGTCGACCTCCTGTGTGTAATTCACCTGATAAATCGTCTGTGGTGCTCGCGCAGTCCGAGCGTCCGAAAAGAGAGTCCGACAGGTCTCCCTACGGGCGGATTTCTCGGTTCACGTCGGCTGTGCGTTAGATTACCCCACGTTAAGTTACCGGTGGGTAACTTAACGTGGAACCTCGTCCACCATAACGGCACGAACAGGAATTGACAGCAGTGATCTGGACCACGGCGAACACGTTCTACTCGGATGGCACTAATCTCGCACGGGTGAGTGAAACGAGTGTCAGCAACCACGAGGACGCACCCCTGCCCTTGACGGGCGAACGAACGGTGCCAGGAATCCCCGAGGAGAACTACTGGTTCAGGCGCCACGAAGTGGTGTACCGCGCACTTCTGGAGCGCTGCACGGACCGCCGAGTCCTCGAAGCCGGATCCGGAGAAGGCTACGGCGCCAACATGATTGCCGACGTCGCCACGAAGGTCACGGGCCTCGACTACGACATCTCCGCGGTCGAACACGTCCGTGCCCGCTACCCCCGCGTCGAGATGCTTCACGGCAACCTCGCCGAGCTTCCACTGGCCGACAACTCCGTTGACGTCGTCGTCAATTTCCAGGTGATCGAGCACCTGTGGGATCAGGGTCAGTTCCTGCGCGAGTGCTTCCGAGTTCTCGCTCCCGGCGGTGAACTTCTGATCAGCACCCCCAACCGGATCACCTTCTCCCCCGGCCGCGACACGCCGCTCAACCCTTTCCACACTCGTGAGCTCAACGCCGCCGAAATGACCGAATTGCTCGAAGACGCCGGATTCCGCGTTCAGTTGACGACCGGTGTGCACCACGGTTCGCGTCTGAAGGAACTCGACGCCAAGCACGGCGGATCGTTCATCAATGCGCAGATCGACCGCGCGCTGGCCGGTGAGCCCTGGCCGGAAGATCTCACCCGCGACGTCGAGGGCATCACCGTCGACGATTTCAGCATCAGCGAACCTGACATCGACGACAGCCTCGACCTCGTTGCAATCGCAGTGAAAGACGCCGCCGAGTGAGTAGAGCAACACCCGTCACCGAACCAGGGATGTTCGCCCTGGTTCTGCACTCCCATCTGCCGTGGCTCGCCAACCACGGCAGATGGCCCGTCGGCGAGGAATGGATCTACCAGTCCTGGGCTGCGTCGTACATTCCGCTCGCCGCCGCGCTGCGACGCTTGGCCGACGAGGGCCGATCGCACTTGCTGACGCTGGGAATCACGCCGGTACTCGCGGCCCAGTTGGACGATCCCCACTGCCTCGCCGGAATGCATCACTGGCTCGGCAACTGGCAGATCCGTGCCCACGAGGCCGCCGGCATGCCGGACGCCGCGCACCGCGAACTCGGAGCGCGCGAACACCGGGCGTCAGCAGCCGCTCTCGAAGATTTCGAGACTCACTGGCAGCACGGTGCCTCGCCGGTATTTCGCGACCTCATCGATCGTGAGGCATTCGAGCTTCTCGGCGGGCCGCTGGCCCACCCGTTCCAACCTCTGCTCGATCCTCGCTTGCGGGCATTCTCCCTCCGCGAAGGTCTCGCCGACGCGCATGCCCGGTGGAACCACACCCCTACCGGGATCTGGGGACCCGAGTGCGGGTACACCCCAGGTATGGAGCGCGGCTACGCCGAAGCGGGCGTCACCCACTTCATGGTCGACGGCCCCGCCTTGCGCGGCGACACGTCCCTCGGCCGCCCGGTTCGAGAATCCGACGTCGTCGCTTTCGGCCGCGACCTGCAGGTCAGCTACCGCGTCTGGTCCCCGAAATCCGGATACCCGGGTCACGCTGCCTACCGCGACTTCCACACCTACGACCACGAGACGGGCCTCAAGCCGTCCCGGGTCACCGGACGGACCGTCGACTCCGCCGACAAGTTGCCGTACGACCCCGAACTCGCCGCGGCCGCGGTCGACAAGCATGTCGCCGACTTCGTCGAAACCGTTCGGGCGCGTCTGCGCAGTGAATCCGCTCGAATCGGCCGCGACGCCCTCGTGGTCGCCGCTTTCGACACCGAACTGTTCGGACACTGGTGGCACGAAGGTCCGCAGTGGCTCGAGAAGCTTCTGCGCGCGCTCCCCGAAGCCGGAATCCGCGTCGGCACCCTCGCCGACGCCAAGGCATCGGGATACGTCGGCGAACCCGTTCAGCTCGAGGACTCGTCCTGGGGATCAGGTAAGGACTGGCGCGTGTGGGCCGGCGATCAGGTCTCCGACCTGGTGCAACTGAACTCCGAAGTGGTGGAGACCGCGCTCAGCACCGTGGACAAGTCTCGCGGACGCGACAACGCACCCGGACGACCGGAACTGCGAAACCGCGTCAACGATCAGGTACTTCGCGAGACACTGATGACAGTTTCGAGCGATTGGGCATTCATGGTGAGTAAGGATTCGGCCGCGGGGTACGCCCGTGAACGCGCGCACAAGCACGCCCATGCGACCAGGGAAATCTCCGAAGCGCTGGTATCCGGTCGCGATTCCGTCGCCGTGCGACTCGCCGAAGGCTGGAATCGCGCGGACGGGTTGTTCCCGGGGTTGGATGCTCGCCGTCTGCCTGACACAGAGCTGAGTCCGTCGTGAAAATTCTCATCGTCTCGTGGGAGTACCCACCGGTCGTCGTCGGCGGGCTAGGTCGACACGTCCACCATCTCGCCACCGAATTGGCAGCCGCGGGCCACGAGGTCGTGGTGCTCTCACGCCGCCCGTCCGGCACCGATTCATCGACCCACCCGACAGTCACGCACATTTCCGAGGGCGTTCTCGTCGTCGCGGTGGCCGAGGACCCGGCGCACTTCGTCTTCGGTGAGGACATGCTCGCGTGGACCCTGGCCATGGGCCATGCGATGGTCCGTGCCGGGATGGCGCTGCACAAGCCGGGCGTCGGCGAAGGTTGGCAACCGGACGTCGTGCACGCTCACGACTGGTTGGTTGCACATCCGGCGATCGCCTTGGCCGAATTCTACGACGTACCACTGGTTTCCACGCTTCACGCCACCGAAGCCGGTCGGCACAGCGGTTGGATCTCCGGCCGAATCAACCGTCAGGTCCACTCAGTCGAATGGTGGCTTGCAAACGAATCCGACTCTCTCATAACCTGTTCGGCGTCGATGCAGGAGGAAGTGACCGAGCTCTACGGCCCGACGCTTCCGCCGATCACCGTCATCCGCAACGGAATCGACGTGACCACGTGGAACTTTCGCGAACGAGGACCGCGATCCGGACCGCCGAAACTCCTCTTCGTCGGCCGCCTGGAATACGAGAAGGGTGTGCAGGACGCCATCGCGGCACTCCCCCGTATCCGTCGTAGCCACCCCGGCACGACCCTCGCGATCGCAGGCGAAGGTACCCAGTTCACCTGGCTCTACCAACAGGCACGCACCCATCGCGTCGCGCGGGCCGTCGACTTTCTCGGCAACCTCGATCACACCGAACTGCTCAGCTGGCTGCACGGCGCGGATGCCATCGTCCTGCCGTCACGCTACGAGCCGTTCGGGATCATCGCCCTCGAAGCGGCGGCAGCCGGCACTCCGCTGATCACGTCCACCGCAGGCGGTCTGGGCGAGGCCGTCGTCGACGGGGTGACAGGCATGTCTTTCCAACCGGGCGACATCGCCGGACTCACCTCGGCAGTTCGCGAGGTTCTCGACGATCCCGCCGGCGCACAGGAGCGGGCCGTGGCCGCCCGGGCACGCCTGACGTCGGACTTCGACTGGCATCAGGTCGCCGAGGAGACTGCGCACGTCTACGCGGGCGCAAAGCGTCGGGTGCGGCAGCCGCTGGCACGTCCGCAGATACCCGAGCGTCCGCTGCCTGGGCGCTGAGCGCTGACCTCAGTCTCAGGGGGTCGGGAGTGGCGCGGTGAAGCGAGAACTCGCATCTCCGAGCAGATGGCCTGGCGGCAACATCCGGCCGCACAGCACCAGCAGCAGATCCTGCGCCGCTCCGTGAACCTCGGCGCCCGCACCGTATTCCCAGTCTCGGTCGTCGGCGCGCAACCGCGCGCCGTCGAGGTCGGTCCCGAAATACTTCACTGTTTTGGGTGAGAGGCCGCCGAGGACGCGGCTGAGCCGATCTTCGGGCACCACGTAATCGTCGCCGAGTGCCACGCGAATGTCCTGACCGTGGATCACGTCGTGCGAGAGCGCGCCCTCGAAGCCGCCGCCCGGTGGCTTCCACGGGTGTGCAACGTTGTCACGAAGCGATGCGAGCAGTTGTTGCTCACCAACTTCCGACGCGTCAGCGAGCGCTCGCCGATTCGACATCTTGTTGAAATTTCCGCGTGACTTGACCATTTCCACGACGAATCGCGGCGCCGAGTATCGGTACGGCATGGTGATGTGCGCGATCACTTCCCGGACCCGCCACCCGTCGCACAGGGTCGGCGCGTTCCACTGCTCTGCGCTCAGGCCTTCGAGAAATCCCACCAGTTCGCGGCGCTGCGCCACGACCCATTCGGGTGTCTGTTCGCTCATGTCGGCATTCCTTTCACCGGCGCAGACTTTCGGCGCCGATACCGATACAGACCGGTGGCGGCGCCGAAAGTAATCGCGGGTTCTGTCGAAAAGTGACTTACGACGTCGACGACGCGTCGGCAGCGTCTGCGGCAGCCTTCTTGCGCGCGATGTCCTCGAGCGCCGCGACGTACTTCGCGCGATCGGCAGCGCCGGCTTCCCAATCGGACTTGCGGTTCTTGACCGCCTTCGCGGGCGAGCCGACGGCGATGCTGTAGTCCGGGATGTCTCCCTTGACGACGGCGTGCGCCCCGAGTACACAACCACGTCCGACGCGGGTGTTCCGCAGCACGGTGACCTTGGCGGCAACCCAGGTGTCCGGGCCGATACGGACGGGGCCCTTGACGATGCCCTGGTCCTTGATCGGTGTGTTGATGTCGTCCATGCGGTGGTCGAAGTCGCAGATGTAGCACCAGTCGGCTACGAGCGTCGACGCACCGATTTCGATGTCGAGGTAGGTGTTGACGACGTTGTCCTTGCCGAAGACGACCTTGTCGCCGATGCGCAGCGAGCCTTCGTGGCACCGGATCGCATTGCCGTCACCGATGTGCACCCAGCGCCCGATCTCGAGGCGGGACAGGTCGGGGGTGGAGTGGATTTCGACGTTCTTGCCGAGGAACACCATGCCGCGCAGGATCACGTGCGGGTTGGCCATCTTGAACTTGGCGAGACGGTAGTAGCGCACCAGGTACCAGGGTGTGTACGCCTTGTTCGCCAGAACCCATTTGAGGGAATCTACGGTCAAGAACTTGGCCTGATCGCTGTCGCCTCGGCGTGATCCCCGCCATCGAGTGCGCAACGGTGCGCCCCACATGCTCGTCATGAGTGTTCAGCCTACGTGGGGCCGACTCACCGACCCTCGGGGTGTGCCCCGTCACGTTGCCCCGGTCGGGATAGTCTCTGGTCCGGGCTTGTGCAGTTACCGAAGGCTCTTGACGAAGTGAAGGCAGGGAGATTGTGATGCGGCGGGTCCTACGGTCGTCCGTGATGGTGTCGACGGCGATCGCTGCCGTCCTCATCGCCGGTTGCGGCAGCGACGACGGACGGGTGGACCGGTACGCGTCGGCGGGTTGGCCGGCGATGCATGCCGACGCACGCAACAGCGACACGAGTCCGGTCATCGGATCACGCGATATCGAGTTCGCGTGGTCACGCCCCCTCGGCGGTCCGGTTGCCGCGTACGCCTCGGTGGCCGCGAACGGCCAGAGCTTCGTCACCGCCCGCACCGAGAACGGCTGCAATCTCTTTTCGTTCCAGATGGATTCGGGTCGCAAGAAGTGGTGTGCTCGACTCAACGACGGAGTAGTCGCCTCGACGCCCATCGTCGACACGGCCACCAATGTCTACGTCGGCGAGAGCGGCGCGATGATGTCGTTCACCGAGACAGGCCAATTACGTTGGCGCACGCTTGTTGTCGGTACCCCACTCTCGTCGCAGTTCACCGGCGACGGGAACCTTCTGTTCATCACGCAACTGGGCCAGATCAACGTGCTCGATCCGCAGACCGGCGCCAAAGTGGTTCCGTCGTTCGATCTGATCCCACCGCCGTCGATCGACCAGGGCGCGAATGCAGAACTCATTCCCGACGACACGGGTTTGAACGAGTGCTTCCTCGGCACGTCCGGCTGCCCGGTGGCCAATACTCCGGCAGTCGACCTCGGCACCGGCAAGTTCTACTTCACCTTCTACGGGCCCAGTTCTGAGGCTGCCGATCTGGTCGCCATGAAGTACACGGGCGGCGACAATCCGTCCATCACCCGCGAGTGGTCCACCGATGCGCTTCCCGGTGGGACTGCGTCGAGCCCGGACCTGTCGAAGGACGGCAAGACCGTTTATGCCACCGACAACAACGGGTCACTCTGGGCGGTGGACGCCGAAACCGGTGACCCCCGGTGGAATTACGACATCGGCTTCAACTCGGCCGGCAGCGCCTCGACGTCCGACGACGGCCTGATCATCCCCGCCGGCGGCGACAAGGGGCACCTCCTTGCCGTGCGCGACGAGGGAGATCACGCCGAACTGGTCTGGGAACGTAAAGACCTTCTGCAACTGGGCGTTCCGGCACAGACCGCCGGAAACACCGGATACACGGTCGTCCGCGAGGGCGAGAACGGACTGAGCCTGATCACCTTCGACACCGAAACCGGTGAGACGGTGGATCAGGACACGTTGCCGGGCGCGGTCGGCTTCACCGTCGGCACCTCCATCGGTCCCAAGGGCGAAGTGTTGACGCCCAGCGCAATCGGTGAGCTGTTCGTCTTCAAGTGATCTAGCGGGATGCCTCACAGATGAAGGCCGACGCCGATCGTCCGATCCGAACGATCACGACGCTCAGTGCGAGCGAGCCTTTCAGCTTGAGCCGTGGACGCAGCACTGCCGGGTCGACGTCGACTCCCCGCACCAGGATTTCGACGACACCGCAGTCCCGCTTGGCCAGCGTCTGCTTGAGCAGTTTCTCCGAGTACTTGATCTGCTCGAGGATCCGGAATCCGCGAACGCCCTCAGGGACCCGGTCACCGGTCAGATAGGCGATCCGCGGATCCAGCTGCCACAGACCGTGTCTGGCCGCGTAGTGGCGCACGAGGCCCGCGCGTACTACTGCTCCGTCCGGGTCGACGATCCACTCCCCCGGCGCCTGCTCCGGGATGACGTCGTCCTCGGCGTCGGTGATCGACCAACCGCTCCCGTCGGAGCGAAGCACCGAAGCTCGACGCGTGATGCCGGATGCGGCCAGCCCTGAAGACCACAGGCAGGCCTCCTTGACACCGCCGTCGAGCGAGACGACCTCGACTTCGCCGTCCCAGCCGAGATTGTCGAAATCGAGTCCGGGAGCGCACTTCACGGCGAGATCACGGCCGGAGTACGCCTCGATGAGATCTGGTAACGGCGGCATCAGCGCTGCGGGATCATGAGTGCGGCGACCACCCGATCGCCGGGCGGGGTCCGCCAGTACGACGGTTTCGCGTGTCGTCGGGCGGAGTGCATCGGCCCGCAACAATGCTGCGCTCGGCACATTGCGCTGCGCCATCGCCAAACGAACGGAATCGATGTCGCTGCCGATCACGCGATGCGCAACGCCGGTCAATGCGTGCAGTTCGGCGCCGATGGAGCACGTCACGTCGTGGACGTCGCGCCCGATCAGACGCTGCGCACGGTGCGCCGCGACAACGCCAGGAGTGGCTTGTTGCATCGCGTCGTCCGTGAACAACCATTGATCACTGCCCGGCAGTTTGGCGGTCGCCTTACGTCGAAGCAGGACGGTGTCCACGAGCGCGGGCATGTGATCACCGAAACGCGTACGCGCCCGGCCGATGTCGGCCAGACGCGTACGCGTGGACAGCTCGAGCTGATCCACCTCGGCCAAGGCCGCTACGCCGGAATCACTTCCGAGATAATCGACGTCGCCGAGGGTGAAGTCATAGCCCAATTCAGTTGCCGGGCTTCACGCCGGTGATCATGACGTTGTAGAAGAATCCGCGAGGAACGACGTGGCGAAGTACGTTCTCGTCGACCCAGCTGAGCGTCTTCCAACCACCGAAAGCAAAACGCCCCCAGCCCCAGCCGAGCTTCTCCGGCGGAACAGCCGCCTCGAAGGTACGGACAGGCCAGCCGAGGAGAGCCGCGGCGAACTCCTCGGTGGCAGCGTGGACCTGATCGGCGCCGGCGGACTTCGCCATGTTCTCGAGGTCCGTGGGGTCGAAGGTGTGAATGTCGACGACGGCTTCGAGAGCTGCTGCACGAGAAGACTCGTCGAGCTCCTCCTGCGGGCGACGCCAGTCTGCGAGGAACGGCAGCCTGGTCACGCGTGTGGTTGCTTCCCACGTCGCGCGGCCGAGCCAGCGAGCGTAGAAGTTGCCGACAGTGGTGGGCTCACCGGCAAAGACGAAACGGCCGCCGGGCTTGAGAACACGAAGGACCTCACGCAGCGACTTCTCGACGTCCGGAATATGGTGCAGCACGGCGTGGCCGACAACCAGGTCGAAGGTGTTGTCCTCGTACGGAATGGTCTCGGCGTCGGCTACACGGCCGTCGACCGGCAGGCCCAGGCTTTCGGCATTACGCAGTGCGACCTTGACCATGCCGGGCGAGAGGTCGGTGACCGAACCGGTTTTGGCGACTCCACCCTGCATCAGGTTGAGGAGGAAGAATCCGGTGCCGCAACCCAGTTCGAGGGCGCGCTCGTACGGGAGCGGTTGGTCGCCCGCGACGGCGTCGAAACGACCACGTGCGTAGTCGATGCAGCGCTCGTCGTACGAGATGGACCACTTGTCGTCGTAGGTTTCGGCTTCCCAGTCGTGGTAGAGCACCTGGGCGAGCTTGGTGTCCTTACGAGCGGCCTCGACCTCTTCGGCCGTGGCGTGCGGCCGCGGCGCGGGGTCGACTACCGAGGTGTCGGTAGCGGCGGGCGGCGTGACGGTTGCGTCGTCATTCGGGCTGGCTGTCATGGCGGCTATCCTACTCGCTGGTAAGAGATGAACAAGTTCTAGTTTAGGGGAGCCTACTCGCCCGTGAACTCGGCCTTGCCCGGACCGTTGGCGATGAACGACTCCATGCCGATCGTCTGATCCTTGGTCGCGAACAATCCGGCGAACAGATGTTGCTCGATCTTCAGACCGGATTCCACGTCGGTGTTCAGACCCTCGTCGATGGCCGCCTTGGCAGCAGCCAACGCGCGCGACGCGCCCCCGACGAACTGCGAGGCCCACGTGCGGGCTGCGGTGTACACGTCGTCGGGAGCGACGACCTCGTCGACCAACCCGATGGCCAACGCCTCGTCAGCCCCGACGAAACGGCCGGTGAATACCAGATCCTTGGCCTTGGCCGGACCGATCAGACGAGCCAGGCGCTGCGTTCCGCCGCCACCGGGAATGATTCCGAGCAGAATCTCCGGAACTCCGAGCTTGGCATTGTCTCCGACGATCCGGCGATCGGCCGACAGTGCAACTTCGAGTCCGCCACCGAGTGCGTATCCGGTAATCGCGGCAACGGTGGGCTTCGGGATGGACGCCACGGCGCCGAGTCCTGCCTGCATGCCGCCGATCGCGTCACGGATCTGGCCGTAGTCCATCTCGGCCATTTCCTTGACGTCAGCGCCGGCAGCAAAGACCTTCTCCCCGCCGTAGACGATGACGGCCTTGACCGCCTTGTCGACGGTCGCAGCGTGTGCGGCAGCGGCCAACTCGTCCTGAACCTGACGGTTCAGTGCGTTCATGGGCGGGCGCGCCAGACGGATGGTGCCGATGCCTTCGGAAACTTCGAGAGTCACAAATTCAGCCATGATCGAGAGGCTACTTTGCCGCCTTGATCGACCACGGATGCGGTCCGGCCGTGTAGTAGCCGTCCTGGTTCGGGAATTCCACGCGCAGGGTTTCCTCGTCGGTGATCAGCGTAGGCAGGATGACGGGGATCTCCGGCTCGGCTGCGAGTATCTCCGCCACCGAGCTGAACTTGGCCAATTCGGTCAGCTGACTCCACGTCGGCGGCAAGAGGATGCTGCCACCCTCCCGCCAGTGCGCCAGCGCGTCCCGCGGGCTCTGCCAACGAACCTCGGCGGCCTCGGAGGTGACTCCGTCTGCAATCTGTCCGGTCGGTGACGCTGCGACGAAGAAGCGTGTGTCGTAGCGGCGGGTCTCGCCCACCGGCGTGATCCAGTTCGCCCACGGCCGCAGCAGATCTGTTCGCAGGACCAGGTTCTCCTTGTTCAGGAAATCGCTGAACGACAGCTCGTGCTTTTCGAGGGCAACCCGGTCGTGCGCGTAGCCGGCCGTGTCGGCCACGACGGTGTCCGCGGTCGGTCCGGCGAGCAGGACGCCGCACTCCTCGAACGTTTCCCGTACCGCAGCCAAGACGAGGGCCTTCGCCCGAGCCACATCCGTGCTGAACCGCTCGGCCCACCACTCGACCGACGGGCCGGCCCACTCGACCTCGGCCGTCGCGTCGGACTTGTCGACGCCGCCGCCGGGGAAGACCGTCATGCCCCCGGCAAAGGCCATCCCCTGCACTCGCTGAAGCAGGAAGATCTCGATACCGGATTCGGCATCGCGCACCAAGATGACGGTCGACGCATCTTTGGGCTCGGGGACAGCACGTGCATTCTCGTTAGCCATGCTTCGCGAACCTACGCGATCTGTGATCTGGGCCGCATTTCAGGTCCCACTGAAGCTCACGCGCGATGAGCTCCGGACGGCCTCGCGCGGCGCGCGAAGTATCGGCCGTCCGCCTTGTCGAGGCTGATGGACTGGCTGAATGCCGTGCTCAGATTTTCGGCGGTGATGACGTCGTCCAGAAGACCCTGGGAGACAACCTCACCTTCCTTGAGAAGGAGTGCGTGAGTGAACCCCGGCGGGATTTCCTCGACGTGATGGGTGATCAGAACGGTTGCCGGGGCGTCCGGATCGGCAGCCAGTTCGGCGAGCCTGGCCACAAGTTCCTCTCGGCCCCCGAGATCGAGGCCGGCTGCCGGCTCGTCCAGAAGAAGAAGTTCGGGATCGGTCATCAAGGCTCGCGCGATGAGGACGCGCTTGCGCTCGCCTTCGGAAAGCGTCCCGTACGTCCGATCCGCCAGGTGCTCGGCGCCGAGGCTTTCGAGCATCTCCACAGCGCGCGAGGTGTCCATGGATTCGTACTCCTCACGCCACCGCCCGAGAACGGCGTAGCCCGCCGACACGACGAGATCGCTGACCTTCTCGTCGCCGGGAACGCGGTTCGCCAGCGACGACGAGGACAACCCGATTCGGGGACGCAACTCGTTGACGTCGACCTTGCCGAGAACTTCACCGAGGAGGTGGGCAGAACCACTGGTCGGGAAAGTTTCACCGGCCGCTATTCGCAGCAGCGACGTCTTGCCGGCGCCGTTGGGTCCGAGCACCACCCATCGCTCGTCGAGCTCCACTTTCCAGGTGACCGGACCCACGAGAGTGGACCCTCCCCGGCGGATGAGTACGTTGTCGAAATCGATGAGCAGATCTGGATCAGGTAGCGGCACCCGAACATCTTCCCGCACATTCTCCGGCCGTTCACGGCAGGATCATCTTGCGTGTCGCCTCTCATCGAAACTCACACCCCGACGCCCGGGTCTCCGTTCCCCCTCGGCGCCCACATCGTGGACTCCGGAACTCAGTTCGCGGTCCACGCACCGGCCGCGTCGAGCGTCCACATCTGCCTGATCGACCAGGGCGGAAACGAAGATCGCGTCGAACTCCGGCAACACACGTACGGAATCTGGCACGGAGTCATCGCCGGGGTCGGTGCGGGGCAGCGATACGGAATTCGGGCGAGCGGCCCGTGGAATCCGCGCGCCGGGCTGAGACTGAATCCACACAAGCTGCTCGTCGATCCGTGGGCGCGCCGCATCGAGGGGGATCTCGGCGATCACCGTGCCCTCCTGTCGTACGCCGAGGATCCCTTCGGCGACCCGTCGACGCTCGACTCGCTCGGCCACGTGCCACTGTCCGTGGTGACCCCAGGCCTCGCGCCCGCCTGCGCCCGCCTCGAGACGCCGTGGGAGGAAAGCGTGATCTACGAGCTGCATGTGGGCGCATACACCGCCACGCATCCAGGAGTTCCCGCAGCCCACCGCGGAACGTACCTCGGTCTGACCGCGCCGGCCGTTATCGATCATCTCGTCTCACTCGGCGTCACTGCCGTGGAACTGCTTCCCGTGCAGGCGTTTCTGACCGAACACAGCGTCCGCGAGCGAGGGATGCGCAACCACTGGGGATACTCGACGGCGTCGTACTTCGCCCCGCATCCCGGATACGCGGCAACGCCGGGCGGCGAAGTCACCGAGTTCCGGATCATGGTCGACGCACTTCACTCGGCAGGAATCGAGGTCATCCTCGACGTCGTCTACAACCACACCTGCGAGCAGAGCGTCGAAGGAATCAGCGTCAGCTGGCGAGGTTTGGACGGCCCCGGCTACTACCTTCTCGACGGCGACGGCCGCGACATCGATCTGACCGGGTGTGGCAACACGGTCGACGCCTGCTCCCCCATCGCCGTCCGCATGATCACCGACAGCCTCCGTTACTGGGCCACCGAAATGGGTGTCGACGGCTTTCGATTCGATCTCGCGAGCGCGTTGGGTCGGCCGCGCGGCGGCGGTTTCGATCAGCGCGCGTCCATCCTGTCGGCCATCTCCTCCGATCCGGTACTGACGCGGCGCAAGCTCATCGCCGAACCGTGGGATGCGACTGCCGACGGTTACCAGGTCGGAAACTTCGGACTCCAGTGGTCCGAATGGAACGACAAGTACCGCAGCACCATTCGCCAGTTCTGGAACGGCGGCTCCAGCGTCCGGAAGGTCGCGTCGCGCCTCGCCGGTTCCGAGGATATCTTTGCCGGCAGCGGCCGTCGCCCCTGGGCATCGATCAACTTCGTCACGGCGCACGACGGGTTCACTGCTGCCGATCTGGTCGCCTACAACCACAAGCACAACGAGGCCAACGGGGAAGACAATCGTGACGGCGCCGATCACAACGATTCGTTCAACCACGGAATCGAAGGCCCGAGCACCGATCCCGAGATTCAGGACGCCAGGGCGCGCCACGTACGGGCGCTGCTGGCCACGCTCGTGCTGTCGACAGGTACACCGATGCTCACCGCCGGTGACGAGTTCGGCCACAGCCTGGGCGGGAACAACAACGCGTATTGTGTTCCCGCACTTGCCTCCCCCGCCCAGTCGTGGGCACTGGACTGGACGAGCGCCGATCAGTCGCTGGTGCGATTCGTCTCCCGAGCGCTCGGACTACGCCGAGCGGCACCGGCATTGCGTCAGCCCGAATTCTTCGAAGGCAGACGAAGACTGGAACACCCGGACCTCGTTTGGTTCGACGCTGCCGGCATCGAGTTCGACGACACTGCGTGGTACGACGAGACTCACCGAACCCTGCAGGCCTGGATCGACGGCGCCGACGTTCGGTCTCACACGCGGACCGGGCGCCCTCTCGGTGACGACAGTTGGCTCCTGATCCTGCATTCCGGCGGATCGGCTCAGGTCACCGTCGGAACTCCGGAATGGTTCGACGGCACCTTGACTGCCTCATTCGATTCGGCGTCACCGACCGGAGAACCTGCCTCGACCGCGGAAGTTCCCGTCGGCACCGAGATTTCGTTGACCGGACCCACGGTCTTGGCCTTACGTTCGGTGTCACGTCCGCCGGTAAGCGCTGCGGTCATGGAATCCGGCAGCACCTTGATCAGGAATTGAATGGTCGGTCCGATTCCGAAGGCGTACAGCACGGTTCCGACGCCAACGGTTCCACCGAGAAGCCATCCGGTAGCGAGGACCGCGATTTCGATGCTGGTACGCACAAGCCTGACCGACAGGCCGGTGCGCGCGACCAATCCGGTCATCAATCCGTCGCGAGGACCCGGCCCCATGCCGGCGCCGATGTAGAGAACGCTAGCCAGTCCGTTGAGGAGGATTCCCCCGACCATGATGGCAGCGCGAACTGGCATGAAATCGAAGACCGGCAAGAAGGCCAGTGAAGTATCCACCGAGATGGCAATCACCACCACATTGGCGACCGTGCCGAATCCCGGCCGCTGACGGATCGGAATCCAGAGCAGCAGCACCGCAGCACCGGTAATTGCAGTGATCACGCCGAAACTGAGCGAAACGTGCTCTGCCACACCCTGATGAAACACATCCCACGGATCGAGGCCGAGACCTGCTGTGATCATCATGGCCATCGAGAACCCGTACAACCACAGACCGACGAATAGCGAGGCAAATCTCCGTATCAACACTCGACCATCCTGAAGGCCACTGGACTGTTCATCCATAGCCAAGATGCCGATACTGGACTGGTTGGTTGAGTCTCTACGGAACCGCGATGACTGTCATGGAACCTGGTGCCACTTCCGTGAACCCCGCATCACGAACCGCGACGGCCTCCGACTTCTTCAATCGCGCCACTGCGTCGGCCCACTGTTTCGGACTTGCGTCGCGGACCGAGCAGCGAAAGTCGTTGTGCGCCCAGGTCCAGCATTGTTCCTCTGACATGGCCGCTGCCAACAACATCGAGGCATGCCCGACCTGTGCCGACGCCTTGCCTACCGTCATCTCGAGCGCCGAGTCGATCCACAGCACCGGCAGACCGGGCTCCGGCGGGCCAGGCTCGTCGTGCTCGAGATCGGTGCCACCGATCTGCAACTTCTTGATTCTCGGGTCCAGTTCTCCGACCGGCCCGGGAACCAGAGCCCGCGCCTGGGCACCATCCACGTCGACGGTGATGCCCGGCACCTCCTGCGTGGCAAGCCACTGAGCACCTCGCGCTCGACGAGACACCTTCCGGATCCGGGCACCCACCCAGGCTGAATAGTCCTCGTGCCACGGGCCTGGTTCCCCGTCTTCGGTGAACCCGACGCGTTCGTCCAGGCACAGCGCCACTGCCGCGGTTGCCGCAGCCTCGAGCAGTGCAGTGCGCTTCGGCGGGTCTGCCTTCGGAATGTGGAGAATGATCGGCATCGCCAACACCAGCGCCGGATCCGCAGGATCGTCTTGCCCACCGTACCCAGCGGCCAACACCGCGTGACGCTCGCGCCAGCCGGCGTCGGGGCCGGACATCAGTGCGGGCTCGGAGCTGACTGCTGGATCGGAACTGACTGCTGAATCGGAACTCATGGAATCGGTACGCGTCGTACGCCACCGTCGACGGCGTCTGCCGCCTCGACCTCGTCGCGAGTCACACCGAGAATGAACAGCACCGCATCGAGGAAGGGATGCGACAGAGCCGCATCCGCGACCTCTCGCAGTGCAGGCTTGGCATTGAACGCCACACCCAGGCCCGCGGCGTTGAGCATGTCGATGTCGTTGGCACCGTCACCGACGGCGACGGTCTGTTCCATCGGCACACCGACCTGGTCGGCGAACTTGCGCAGCGCTACGGCCTTTGCGGCGCGGTCCACGATCTCACCGATCACACGACCGGTCAGCTTGCCGTCGACGATCTCGAGGGTGTTGGCGTGTACGAAGTCCAGTTCGAGTTCATGCGCGAGGCCCTCGATGACCTGACGAAAGCCACCGGACACGACTCCGCAGTGGAATCCGAGACGGCGCAGGGTACGAATGGTGGTGCGCGCACCCGGCGTCAGTTCGATGCTCTCTGCCACCTCGTCGATGACTGAGGCGTCGAGACCGGCGAGTGTGGCAACCCGCTGGTGCAGTGATTCGGTGAAGTCGATCTCGCCGCGCATCGCAGCTTCGGTGACGGCGCGGACCTCGTCTTCGACGCCGGCCTTCGCGGCCAGCATCTCGATGACCTCGCCCTGTACGAGCGTCGAGTCCACGTCGAACACGATCAGACGCTTGGCCCGGCGAGCGAGACCTGCCCGCTCGACTGCGATGTCGACGTTCTCGAGAGCAGCGACCTCGGCGAGTCCGGTGCGCAGCTTCGCGTCGCCGTCGACAGTATCCGCCGCACTGACGCTGAGTTCCAGACCGGTGACGGGATAATCGGCGACACCACGGATGGAATCGATGTTGGCGCCCTGCTTCGCGAGTTCGCGTGCAACCGATCGCATAGCGCGAGCATTGACCGGGCTGCCGAGAACAACTACCGCGTGGGTGGACACCGCCGGCCGTCCGGGATCGGCACCGATTTCGATGTCGACGTTCATTCCGACCGTCGCCATCGCCTGTTCGAGTTCTTCCTGAAGCGCTTCGGGATCGTTCGGGCAGGCCACCATGACTCCGAGTGTCAGTCGACCTCGAATCACCACCTGCTCCACGTCGAGAAGACGCACATCGTGCCGCGACAGCGCCGCGAACAGTACCGAGGTGACGCCAGGGCGGTCCGGCCCGGTCACAGTCACCAGAACAGTGGTGTCAGAGGCACCCACCGAAAACTCCGATCGTTTCTTCGTTCGCGTCTTTATCGTCACTATTGTGCCAAGCGAAAGGCCCCACCCGTTACTCGGGCGGGGCCTTCGCTGGTCACTTCAGTGTGTTACTTCGTTCAGGAGCGGCTGTCGGTGCCGGGGTCGCCTTCGTCCCCGACTGTCAGCGGCTCGTGACGAGCATCTTCGAGCACGGTGCTGGCATTCTTCCCACCGTGGCCCGGGCCGACGTGCGCTTCCGCGCGCATCCGCTCAACCATGTGCGGGTAATGCAGTTCGAACGCCGGACGCTCGCTACGGATGCGCGGCAACTCGGTGAAGTTGTGACGCGGCGGCGGGCAGGTTGTTGCCCACTCCAGCGAGTTTCCGTAGCCCCATGGATCGTCGACGGTGACAACTTCGCCGTAGCGGTAACTCTTGAAGACGTTCCAGATGAACGGAAGCGTCGAGGCACCGAGTACGAAGGCGAAGATCGTGGACACCGAGTTCAGAACCGTGAATCCGTCCGAGGGCAGGTAGTCGGCGTAACGGCGCGGCATGCCTTCGGCACCGAGCCAGTGCTGCACGAGGAACGTGCCGTGGAAACCGACGAACGTGGTCCAGAAGTGCCACTTACCGAGGCGCTCGTCCATCATGCGACCGGTCATCTTCGGGAACCAGAAGTAGATACCGGCGTACGTGGCGAACACGACCGTGCCGAAGACCACGTAGTGGAAGTGGGCGACGACGAAGTAGCTGTCCGTGACGTGGAAGTCGAGCGGCGGGCTCGCGAGGATGACACCCGACAGACCACCGAAGAGGAAGGTGATCAGGAAGCCGATCGAGAACAGCATCGGCGATTCGAAGGTCAATTGCCCCTTCCACATCGTTCCGATCCAGTTGAAGATCTTCACACCTGTCGGCACGGCGATCAGGAACGTCATGAACGAGAAGTACGGCAGGAGAACAGCGCCGGTTGCGTACATGTGGTGAGCCCACACCGCGATCGACAGAGCGGCGATGGCCAGCGTTGCGTAAACCAGGCCGCTGTAGCCGAAGATCGGCTTACGGCTGAAGACCGGGAAGATCTCCGAGACGATGCCGAAGAACGGCAGCGCGATGATGTACACCTCGGGGTGACCGAAGAACCAGAACAGGTGCTGCCACAGGAGCACACCGCCTGTCGCCGGGTCGAAGATGTGTCCACCGAGATGGCGGTCGACGAACAGGCCCATGAATGCAGCGGTCAGCAGCGGGAACGCCAGCAGGATCAGGATGCTGGTGATGAAGATGTTCCAGGTGAAGATCGGCATGCGGAACATGGTCATACCGGGCGCGCGCAGGCAGATCACGGTGGTGACCATGTTGACGCCACCGAGGATGGTGCCGAGGCCGGCGACAGCCAGACCCAAGACCCACAGGTCGGCGCCGACGCCGGGGCTGTGCAGCGCGCTGGTGAGCGGCGTGTATGCCGTCCAACCGAAGTCTGCTGCGCCACCGGGCGTGACGAATCCGGCCGTCGTGATGATCGCGCCGAACAGGTACAGCCAGTAGCTGAACGCGTTCAGACGCGGGAACGCAACGTCGGGCGCACCGATCTGGAGCGGAAGAATGTAGTTCGCGAAGCCGAAGACGATCGGGGTCGCGTACAGCAGCAGCATGATCGTGCCGTGCATGGTGAACAGCTGGTTGAACTGTTCATTGGAAAGGAATTGCATGCCGGGTACAGCAAGTTCGGCACGCATCATCAGTGCCATGAGGCCACCGATGAGGAAGAAGGCGATGGAAGTCGCCAAGTACATGATTCCGAGCACCTTGGGATCGGTGGTCGTGATCATCTTGAAAATGAATGAGCCCTTGGGTCCCTGCCGCGGCGGGTAAGGCCTGGCCGGCGCTATCGTGGGGACTGGCTGGGGCGCTACGGCAGTCACTGATCCTCCTGAATGTGCCTTTGGTCGCTCCGCAGACTCCGTTACAGAGCCCTTGGTTGCGCCCGCAGGGTCCGTCGCCCGGGCTGCGGACAACGGCTTCTGGCTTGCGCTCATCGAATCGTAGACCGTGACTCCGAGGCACCGCGACCCGGTCCTACTCTGCGTCGTACTCGAGCATCCGTTTTTCGGGGAACCGAACGAACGACCTGCGGTTTATGTTCCCTGGGGAGTCCGAACCCACTTCCGAATCGGCGTGTCGCACCCGTCGAAGATCTCGGCCGGTGTCCGTTTTCGGCCAACTCCTTCACTGATAAGGTCACCCTCACCTAACTCATCTCAGGAGTCAATCAGTGAAATTCTTTCCCCGCCGTGCCGCGCTGGTAGCGGTCGCAGCCTCGATCGCCTTGGTCGTTCCGGCCTGCTCGAGCAACGACGAGCCGGCTGCAAGCACCACCTCGACCGAGTCGGGTGCATTCCCCCGCACCATCGAACACTTCCGCGGAAGCACCGAAATCCCGGCTGCACCCCAGCGGATCGTCGCGCTCGACAACAGCTTCACCGACGCCGTCCTTCTCCTCGAATCCCCGCTCGTCGGCTATGTCGACTACCGCGAACCTGGCCTGCCCGACTACCTCGGATCCTCCCGGGAGGAATTCGCCGCGGACGCCGTCTCGGTCGGCACGGTCAGCAGCGCAAGCCTGGAGAAGATTGCAGCACTGCAGCCCGACCTCATCATCTCCGCCGAGGTCCGCGACGGGAAGAACTACGAACAGCTGTCAGCGATCGCACCGACCGTCTTCACCCAGACGACCGGCCCGACGTGGAAGGACAACATTCGCCTGGTCGGTGAAGCGCTGGGCAAGGAGTCTTTGGCCGAGTCGAAGATCACCACGTACGAAACCCGAGCGGCCACCGTCGGCAAGGAAATCAACGAGAAGGCCAACAACCCGGTCATCTCGGTGGTCCGGTTCGCCGGTGAACCGACCGCACGCCTCTACCGCACCACCTCGTTCAGCGGCATCGTTCTTCAGGACGCAGGACTGAAGCGCCCGGACAATCAGGGACCCGACCCCGCCGACGCCGGCAACATCATGATGAAGATCAGCCCCGAGCTGATCAACGAGGCCGACGCGGACGTCATCTTCATCAGCACCTGGCAGGACGCCGAGGGCAAGAGCGCCGAAGCTGCGAAGCCGTTCCTCGAGAGCCCGCTGTGGCAGACCCTTCGAGGACGCAAGGTAGACGTGGACGATTCACGTTGGATGTCGCCGGTCAGCATCCAAGGCGCGCACATGATCCTCGACGACCTCTCGGACACGTTCGAGGTGGACAAGCAGAACAGCTGAGTCGAGCAGCTAACCTGAACGGCGCCCGCTCACACAGGAAGCCGTCGACTTGTCTGTTCTCTCACGCACGACCGCCCGCACGTCCATTCGTCGTGTCTCGATCCTGGGGATCGCCGCCACGATGCTCGTTCTCGGCGGGTGCTCGTCCGACTCGTCGGACGAGCCCGCGAGCACCATCGTCCGGACCACCACGTCGATCGCCGGTGCCGGTGTGATGGGCATCGAACGCGACACAGCCGCCGCGTGCCCCACGCCGACGCAGGCCGACCCGGGCGCTGGTCCCGATGTGAAGCGTCGAGTCGTGCACACCGCGGGCGAAACCGAGGTTCCTTCCGATCCCCAACGGATCGTGGTCCTCGACAGCGTCTCGATGGACGCCGTGTGTGCCCTCGGACTGTGGGAGCGCGTAGTGGGCGCTGCGACCGGCGTCGACTCGCCTCAACCGTCGTACCTCGGTTTCGGCATCTCGGAGATTCCGAGTGTCGGCCCCGTGAGCGCACCTGACGTCAACGCCGTGAAGTCCGCCGCGCCGGACTTGATCCTCGGGTCGAGTCCGGCGTCCGACGGTTTGTACGTGCAACTCGGCGCCATCGCGCCCACCGTGTTCGCCGGCTCCGATCCTGTGTACTGGAAAGCGCAGTTCGCGCTCGCCGGTCAGGCACTGGGCCGCTCGTCAGCGGCTGCTGCGGAACTCGATCGATACCAGCAGGACGTCGTGCAACTCGGCGACGCATTGAATGCATCACAGACGCAGGCATCAGTGGTTCGGTTCGGTTCGAAGGACCTGCAGATCGAGGGTCCCGCGTCCTTCGCCGGACAGATCCTCAGCGACGTCGGCGTCCGGCGCCCACCGGCACAGCGATTGACCGATGCGACCACAGCACCGATTCCGGCCGACGATCTCAGCGCAGCAGAAGGCGACTTGATCTACGTCCTCTTCGACGGGCCGAACGGCCGTACCTACGGCACCGAGATCATGAAGAGCGACCAGTGGCAGGACCTCGCTGCCGCCACCGACCGGCGTGCGTTCGTGGCGGAGGATGAAATCTGGAACGGAAACGGGATGACCGCCGCCCGGGCCGTATTGGCGGACCTGAAGGGAACCTTGAACGGATATGCGAGCTGACCGGAACGAACCACTACTCCCACACTCGAGGCGGCTCGCCACAACTGTGATGTTCGGTTTCTGACCATGCCGATCCCCGAATTCATTGTCGCCCTGCGCGAGAAGGTCGGTCATGCGCCGCTCTGGCTGTCCGGAGTGAGCGTCGTGATCCGCGACGACGACGGCCGGGTCCTGCTCACCCGCCGAGCCGACAACGGTCAATGGGCCGTCGTGTCCGGCGTTCTCGAGCCCGGCGAGGAACCGTCGTCGGCGGCGGTGCGGGAGGCGAAGGAAGAAACCGGAGTCGACGCCGAATTGATTCGGATCACGAGTGTTGATGTCACAGAGCCCATTACGTACCCCAACGGCGACGTGACTCAGTACTTGGACGTGTGCTTCCTGGCCAAGTGGACCGGCGGAGAAGCGCATGTGGCGGACGACGAAAACCTCGAGGTCGCGTGGTTCGCGCCGGACGAACTGCCTTCGGACATGACGGAAACCTCGCGGCTACGCCTCGCAAAAGCGTTGCAGGACAAGCCGGAAGCCTGGTTTCTGCGCTAGTCCGCTCCCCCAAATACCACCGAAGCCCGATTCCTGCGTGTGCAGGAGTCGGGCTTCGTTTGATATAGGCGCTCTAGAAGTCCCAGTCGTCGTCTTCGGTGTTGACGGCCTTGCCGATGACGTAGGAGCTACCTGAGCCGGAGAAGAAGTCGTGATTCTCGTCCGCATTCGGTGAAAGTGCCGACAGGATAGCCGGATTGACGTCCGTCTCGTCCTTCGGGAAGAGGCCTTCGTAGCCGAGGTTGTTGAGTGCCTTGTTGGCGTTGTAGCGCAGGAACTTCTTGACGTCCTCGGTCAGACCGACGCCGTCGTAGAGGTCCTGCGTGTAGTCGACCTCGTTCTCGTAGAGCTCGAAGAGCAACTCGAACGTGTAGTTCTTGAGCTCTTCACGCTCGGCCTCGGTGAGCTGTTCGAGGCCCTTTTGGTACTTGTAGCCGATGTAGTACCCGTGCACGGCCTCGTCGCGGATGATGAGGCGGATAAGGTCTGCGGTGTTGGTGAGCTTGGCTCGCGAGGACCAGTACATCGGCAGGTAGAAGCCGGAGTAGAAGAGAAAGCTCTCGAGGAGCGTCGAGGCGACCTTGCGCTTGAGCGGCGATTCACCGTTGTAGTAGTCGAGAACGATCTGCGCCTTGCGCTGCAGGTTGGGGTTCTCCTCCGACCAGCGGAACGCGTCGTCGATGTCCGGGGTGGAGCACAGCGTCGAGAAGATAGAGCTGTAGCTCTTGGCGTGCACCGATTCCATGAAGGCGATGTTGGTGTAGACCGCTTCTTCGTGGGGAGTGATTGCGTCGGGGATGAGGCTGACTGCGCCGACGGTTCCCTGAATGGTGTCGAGCAACGTCAGACCCGTGAAGACACGCATCGTGAGCTGCTGCTCCTGCGCGGTCAGCGTTCCCCAGGATGGGATGTCGTTGGAGACCGGCACCTTTTCGGGCAGCCAGAAGTTGCTGACGAGGCGATCCCACACCTCGGCGTCCTTCTCGTCCTGGACGCGGTTCCAGTTGATGGCGGAAACGCGACTGACCAGCTTGACCATTAGTTCCTCACTTCGTTCGGTTGTGCGCCTTTTCGGTAGCAGTCACTACCAAAAAAGGCGCACAGGGGCGGAGCCCCTTACAGCATGCAGGAAACGCAGCCCTCGACCTCGGTGCCTTCGAGTGCCATCTGACGCAGACGGATGTAGTACAGCGTCTTGATGCCCTTACGCCACGCGTAGATCTGCGCCTTGTTGATGTCGCGTGTGGTGGCGGTGTCCTTGAAGAACAGCGTCAGAGACAGGCCCTGGTCGACGTGTTGCGTTGCGGCAGCATAGGTGTCGACGATCTTCTCGTACCCGATTTCGTAGGCATCCTGGTAGTACTCCAGGTTGTCGTTGGTCAGGTAGGGCGCCGGGTAGTAGACGCGACCGATCTTGCCTTCCTTGCGGATCTCGATCTTCGACGCCACCGGGTGGATGGAGCTGGTGGAGTAGTTGATGTACGAGATCGAGCCGGTCGGCGGGACGGCCTGAAGGTTCTGGTTGTAGATACCGTGCTTCTGGACCGAAGCCTTCAGCTCACGCCAGTCGTCCTGGGTGGGGATGTGCAGTTGCGCGTCGGCGAAGAGTCCGCGGACCTTGTCGGTTGCCGGCTCCCAGACCTGGTCGGTGTACTTGTCGAAGAACTCACCCGAGGCATACTTCGACTCCGGGAAACCCTTGAAGTACGAGCCGCGCTCGATGGCGATCTTGTTCGACGCACGCAAAGCATGGAAGAGCACCGTGTAGAAGTAGATGTTCGTGAAGTCGATGCCCTCTTCGCTGCCGTAGAAGATCCGCTCACGAGCGAGATATCCGTGCAGGTTCATCTGACCGAGGCCGATGGCGTGAGAGTCGTTGTTGCCCTGCTCGATCGACGGCACCGAGTAGATGTGCGTCTGGTCGGACACTGCCGTCAAACCGCGGATGGAGACCTCGATGGTCTTGGCGAAGTCAGGCGAGTCCATGGTCTTCGCAATGTTCAGCGAGCCCAGGTTGCACGAGATGTCCTTGCCGACCTTCGAGTAGGACAGGTCGTCGTTGAACTCGGACGGAGTGGAGACCTGCAGGATCTCGGAGCACAGGTTCGAGTGCGTGATCTTGCCTTCGATGGGGTTGGCCCGGTTCACCGTGTCCTCGAACATGATGTACGGGTAGCCCGACTCGAACTGCAATTCGGCGACGGTCTGGAAGAACTCACGAGCCTTGATCTTGGACTTGCGAATTCGCTTGTCGTCGACCATCTCGTAGTACTTCTCGGACACGTTGATGTCGGAGAACGGAACACCGTAGATGCGCTCGACGTCGTACGGCGAGAACAGGTACATGTCCTCGTTCTTCTTCGCCAGTTCGAAAGTGATGTCCGGGATCACGACACCGAGAGAGAGTGTCTTGATACGGATCTTCTCGTCGGCGTTCTCACGCTTGGTGTCGAGGAACCGGTAGATGTCGGGATGGTGCGCGTGCAGGTACACGGCTCCGGCACCCTGACGCGCGCCCAACTGGTTGGCGTAGGAGAACGAATCCTCGAGAAGCTTCATGATCGGGATGACACCCGAACTCTGGTTCTCGATCTTCTTGATCGGCGCGCCGTGCTCACGAACGTTGGTGAGCAGCAAGGCAACACCGCCACCGCGCTTGGAAAGCTGCAGTGCCGAGTTGATGGAGCGCCCGATGGACTCCATGTTGTCTTCGATGCGAAGCAGGAAGCAGGACACGGGCTCGCCGCGCTGCTTCTTGCCCGAGTTCAGGAACGTCGGGGTGGCGGGCTGGAAGCGTCCGGCGATGATCTCGTCGACGAGTTCGACGGCCAGGTCTTCGTTGCCTGCGGCCAGTGTGAGCGCAACCATGCAGACGCGATCTTCGAAACGCTCGAGGTAGCGCTTACCGTCGAAGGTTTTGAGCGTGTAGGAGGTGTAGTACTTGAACGCGCCCAGGAACGTCGGGAAGCGGAACTTCTTGGCGTACGCGTGATCGATCAGGAACTTCACGAAAGTACGTGAGTACTGATCGAGAACCTCGGGCTCGTAATAGTTTTCCTCGACGAGGTAGTCCAGCTTCTCGTCGAGGTTGTGGAAGAACACGGTGTTCTGGTTGACGTGCTGCAAGAAGTACTGACGGGCTGCGGCGACATCCATCTCGAACTGGATCTCACCGTTGGCGCCGTACAGGTTGAGCATGGCATTGAGTGCGTGGTAGTCGAGACCGTTGGTGGAATCACCGCCGCGTGCATCACGCTCTACGCTTCCTGCCGCGATCGTGTCAGTGATGGTTGGCGCCACTGCCCGTGCTCCTTCTCTGTTTCGAGATGATTCCAGAACTCCCCCAAGCCTTCTCGTACTCGGTCGACGTCCTCGGCAGTGCCCATGAGTTCGAACCGGTACAAAAAAGGAACGTGGCATTTCTGGGAAATGATGTTTCCTGCATAGCAAAAGGACTCACCGAAATTGGTGTTTCCCGCCGCGATCACTGCTTTGATCAACGACCTGTTGTGTGGATTGTTCAAAAAACGAATGACCGGCTTCGGCACATAACTGGTGTCGCGCCCTGTCACGGTGACCCCGCCACCATAGGTGGGCAGAATCAACACATAGGGCTCGTCTACGCGAAATGAGCCGTCACGGTCATGGATGGGTATACGTGTCGCAGGCAGGCCGAGACGTTGAACGAATCGGTGGGTGTTCTCCGACACGCTGGAAAAATAGACCAGCGAAGTCATCGGTTGTCACCATTTTCTTGTACGGTGCCCGGAACTACTCAGATGTGTCGGCGGAGGTATCCACCGCCGACACTGCGGCGCTTCAAGCAGCGACGGTCAGGGTCTTGATGCGATCGGGACGGAAGCCCGACCAGTGATCTTCACCGGCAACCACGATGGGCGCCTGGAGGTACCCGAGAGCCATGACGTAGTCGCGGGCTTCGGCATCCTCGGTGATGTCGATGATGTTGTATTCGAGACCGGCCTTGTCGAGGGCACGGTAGGTGGCATTGCACTGAACGCAAGCGGGCTTGGTGTAGACGGTGATGCTCATGAGAGTCCCTCTTTCGCTTAGCCAACAAAGGCCGATGTAGTGATGTTCAGCACCGATTCGACCGATTGCCGGAGTCTCGCTCGAGGCGTTCCGCGTTGTGGTCTCTCAGTGCTCAAGACACTACACCTAGTGGCCGACAGAAACACATAACGCGAGATGTTGTGAGTCACATCGTTGAAATTCCCAGGTCGCCCCAGTTCAGCGCACACATTTTCCGGCGCGTCGGCGTGTCACCCGTCACATTCGGATCTCATGCTCGGCAGCATCTGAAAACCGCGTCTCGGACCTACCATGAGCGTCGTGGAAACACCCCCGAAGGACGAAGCACCGCGCCACCAGGCAACAGTGACGAGAGCGCAGCAGGTGACACCGCTGATGCGCAGAATCACCTTCGGCGGTGCCGGCCTGAGCGACTTCGAGACGAGCGGAAGCCCCGACGAACGGGTGCTCGTCAGATTCCCTCTCGATCCCCCTCACGCCCGCAGTTACACGATCCGGCGCTGGCTGCCGTCGAAGAACGAACTGGAGATCGACTTCGTTCTCCACGGCCATGGCGGAGCCGCTCTCTGGGCCGAAAATGCGCAACCAGGCGAGGCCGTCCACCTCTCGACTGCCAGCGGATGGTTCGAGCCGCCGGCCGAGTGCGACTGGCTCCTACTCGTCGCCGACCACGCCGCTTTGCCGGCAGTCGGGCGAATCCTCGAAGAGGCCCCGGGCAGTCTGCCGATCCGCGTCATCGCACAGGTGCCCGAGCCGAGCGAACAACAGACGTTCACAACACGCGCCCACGCTCACTACCGATGGATCGACGAAGCGGACTCACTGCTCTCCGAGTTAGCCGGCACTCTCCTGCCTCCCGGCGAGGGCTACATCTGGTGCGCAGTCGAGGCCGCGACTGCCAGACGCATCCGCACCCATCTGCGTCGAACGTTGAAAATTCCGGCAACGCACATGCACGTGATGGGCTACTGGCGGGAGGACAAGCTGCGCTGGGGGCGTCGGTACGCCGCCGTCGCCGACCGCATCGATGCCGCGATGGGCGAAGCGATGATGGCCGGCAAGGATTTCGAGTCGATTCGCGACGCCGTCGACGACGCGATGGAACGCGAAGGGCTCTAGGGCACGAGGGCTTTTAGTGCACAAGTGGTTTCGTGCACATACGGGTGAGGGCCACGCCTTTCGGCATGGCCCTCAGCTGTGAAACGGATCAAGCGTTGACGAGCTGCTTGCTGGCGTCGACGAGGTCGGAGACGACCTTGGAGACCTGAGCGAGCACCTCTGCGTTCTCACGCGGGTGCAGCTCGCCGAACAGTGCGCCGGTTCCACCGATGCTCAGTGCGGTGTCCTCGACAACCTTGCCACCGGCGATGCCGACTGCCTTGGTGGTGTCTTCGTGTGCCCACTTGGCCCCGTTGCCGCTGGGCGAAGCGCTGATGACTGCGACAGCCTTGTCCTTGACTGCGCCGACGCCGTACGGACGCGAGATCCAGTCGATGGCGTTCTTCAGCACTGCGGGGATGGTGCCGTTGTACTCGGGAGTGACAAGCAGGAACGCGTCTGCGTTGCTCGCAGCGGAGCGCAGCGCGTCGACAGCGGGGATGGAAGCACCCTCGACGTCGATGTCTTCGTTGTAGAAGGGAACGTCGGCGAGGCCTTCGAAGACCGTCAGCGCAGCACCCTCGGGCGCGGCGGACACAGCAGTCTCGGCAAGCTGGCGATTGACGGATCCGGCGCGCAGGCTGCCGACGAGAACGAGAACATTGGTCTGTGACATAGCGAGTTTCCTTCGAGAGTGGTGCGGTTGGTGGCTCCGGTTGAAAGTTATATCAACTAAACGGACCGCGGTCCACTTACATTCCCCGGCCCTGTAACCTGATCCCGTGAGCGCAATCCCCCTCCCCCAGATCGGCGCCGCGCCGGTCGAGCGCGGTGACGCAGCACGTAACCGCGTGCTTCTGCTCGACGCAGCAGCCCTCCTCGTCGCCGAGCGCGGTGTCGACGCGGTGACGATGGATGCCGTCGCGTGCCGAGCCGGTGTGGGCAAGGGCACAGTTTTTCGGCGCTTCGGCAATCGATCGGGACTGATGCAGGCACTGCTCGATCACACGGAGCGAGAGTTGCAGCAGGCATTCATGTTCGGCCCCCCACCGCTGGGGCCAGGCGCACCGCCGATCGAGCGCCTCATCGCGTTCGGCCGCGCCCGGATCGCCATGGTGGAAGTACAGGGCGAAGTCCTCCGCGCCGCCGAGAACGCCCCCGAATATCGCTTCGGCGGTCCGGCACGAGCACTCGGCATCGCTCACGTCATCGGACTTCTTCGAGGAACCGGCGTCGAGGGCGACTTGGATCTGCTCGCTTCGGCGCTGCTGGCGCCACTCGAAGCGTCGCTTGTCCTTCATCAGGTCCGCGATCTCGGGATGACCACCGAGCGCCTGGCCGCCGGCTGGGAAGACCTTGCCCGGCGCGTTACTCGATGTTGACTCCCCAGATCCGTCCCACCACTTAATGTGAGCCCATGCGCATCGCTGCAGCCGTCATCGGCCTCTTGACCATCGCCGCGGTAAGCGGTTGCTCCGCTTCGTCCGACTCCCCCGAGGACAAGTCGGACCCCTCCGGGCGCGTCTTCATCTCGACCTCGGTCGACGGAACACCGATTCCCGGCGGCGGCCCACTGACTCTCGACTTCAGCCGAGCCGGTCGAGTGTCCGCGAGCGCCGGATGCAACACCGCGAACGGCTCGGTCGAGTTCACCGACGGCAAGCTGACCACCGGCACCATGGCGTCGACCATGATGGGCTGCCCTCCCGGTATCGCCGAATCCGACGCCTGGACAACAACATTGCTGACCGCCGCGCCGACGTGGAGCCTCGACGGCGACACCCTCACCCTTACCTCCGGCGATGCCACCGTCACCCTGCAGGACAAGAAAATCGTCACGCCGGATCAAGCGCTCCAGGGCACGACGTGGACCGTCACGTCGCTCGTCAGCCTCGACGCGATCAGTACGAGTCTGGCGCTGGAGACGTCAGCTCCCGAGCTCACGATTGCCGCAGACGGCTCGGTCAGCGGGACCACCGGATGCAATCGGATGACCGGAAGCGCCCAGGTATCCGACACCACAGTCACGTTCACGCCGATGGCAACCACTCGCATGGCCTGCCCCGAGGAGAACATGGACATCGAGCGTCAGATCCTGTCAGTGCTCGACGGTGAAGTGAGCTACACCATCGACGCCGACACGCTGACACTGCGCAAGCCCGACAACACCGGATTGATACTGACTGCGCAGGCCTGATCAGACGTTGCAGGCCTGATCAGACGTTGTCGAGTAGCCAGCGTCCCAACTCACGGGCGCTGGCATCGATCATCGCCGGCCAGTCCATGGCCGAATCGTCCGCGTGATCGCTGACGTGTTTGACGAGGCGGCAATTTGCACCTACAGCCTGCGCGGCGAATGCGATGGCAAAACCTTCCATGTCGACCAGATCGGCACGCTGAGCGAGGGCATCACGGGTCACGGCGTCGGCGATGAATGCGTCGCCGGTTGCCAATACCGAGTCGTCACCACCGTCGAGCAACAAGTGGTCGGCGACGTCGTGCCCCAGCGCTCGGATCGCGGTGCTGCTGATGTCGTGATTGATGACGACGCCGGGAACATAAAGACCGCCGTGGTGCGCGTGCAGCGCACCGGCTGTCCCGATATTGACGACCAGCGGCAGATTCTCGCGCTCGTACCGCGAGAGAGCGGAGGCGACTGCTGTTGCAGCACTGACCTTTCCGATCCCTGTGATCAGCAGTTCGTATCCTTGCGGCACATAGGCCGCTTCCGACTTCGTCGCACTGACCACCAGAACGTTGTTCGCACTCATGTGCGCGACCGTACCGCCCAGGTTGCGGTGGCACTGCACGCACCTGCTCACATCGCTAGAGTCCATTCATGGCCACACTGCGTGAAAGCATCATCGAAGAACTCGGCACAAAGCGCACAATCGACGCCGCGGCGGAGGTTCGCGCGCGAGTCCAGTTCCTGAAGGACTACGTGCGCTCGACCCCCGCCACAGGGTTCGTTCTGGGAATCAGCGGCGGTCAGGACAGCACGCTCGCCGGGGCTCTCGCCCAACGCGCGGTCACTGAACTTCGCGAAGAAGGCCACGAGGCCGAGTTCGTCGCTGTTCGACTCCCCTATGGCGCACAGGCCGACGAATCCGATGCTCAGATCGCACTCGGCTTCATCAAGCCGGACCGCTCGCTCACGGTCAACGTCAAGCCGGGCGCCGACGCCACAGCCCGTGAGGCCTCCGAGGCGTTGGGGAACGGCGAACTGCGTGACTTCGTCCGCGGCAACATCAAAGCGCGCGAACGAATGGTCATTCAGTACGCGATTGCCGGGCAGCTCGGCTACCTGGTGATCGGTACCGACCATGCTGCGGAAGCGATCACCGGCTTCTTCACGAAATTCGGTGACGGCGGCGTCGACATCACGCCGCTCACCGGTCTGAGCAAACGTCAGGGCGCTGCGCTCCTGCAGGAATTGGGCGCACCGGAGAGCACATGGCGCAAGGTTCCGACCGCCGACCTCGAGGACGACCGGCCCGCACTGCCCGACGAAGTTGCCCTGGGCGTCACGTACTCACAGATAGACGACTACCTCGAAGGAAAGGACGTTTCCACCGAGGTAGCCGAAAAGCTCGAGAAGATGTTCACCAACACTCGTCACAAGCGCACGGTGCCGGTCACACCCCTGGATAACTGGTGGCAGTAGCCCTTACCAGCGACTAGCTACCGAACAGGCCGCCGAAGACGTTGCCCAGCGAACCCGTTCCCGAGGATAAAAGCTATTCGAAGTGTGCAGTAAAATCAATCAGCCCATTTAAACCGAGCCGCTGAAATCCGACAATAAATCTGCCGCCGACAAAAGGCTACGCCGACAATCCTCGGACTAGCCTCCCGCGAAAGGCGGAAGAATATCGACAGCACAACCGGAGGGCCGAGTGACGTCGCGAGTCAACTCATCACCCACGAGGAAAGCCGAGACCGACAGCACTCGCTCCATCTCCGGTCCGTATTGCGCGACCAGTGCCGCCACCAACTCGGCAAGTGTGTTGTCGGGCGAGAGAGCGACTACCTCGCTGCGACAACCGGACACATCCGCTGCAGCAGCAAAGTATCGAACCGAGATCGAATGCGAATCAGCCACCAATCGCTCCCATACTTCTTTCCGGCGGAACGAAGTCCGCGGCGTCGATGCCGTGCCCTGCCCACTTGTTCCACATCGCACCGCGCCACAAATCCGCAAGTTCATCATCACTTGCTCCCGACCTGAGCGCCGAACGCAAATCGACCTCGCGGTCACTGAACAAACATGACCGAATTGTCCCTTCGGCGGTCATTCGGGTCCGATCACATTCACTGCAGAACGAGCGGGTCACGGAAGCGATGATTCCCACCGTCATCGAGGTCCCATTGACACGCCATTCTTCAGCTGGAGCCGACGGGTCTTCGCGGCCGATTGCTTCCAATTCGAAACGACCACTCAATACGGACAACAATTCAGCCGCGGTCACCATATTCTCGCGGGCCCATGCATGATCTGCATCCAGAGGCATTTGCTCGATGAAACGCAATTCGACGCCGGAATCGAGGCACCACTGCAAGAGGTCCGCCGCGCCGTGGAGCGTTTCACGCATGAGAACCGCATTTATCTTCAGCGGTGCGAGCCCGGCCACCGCAGCTGCTCGAATTCCCGCGAGAACGGACGGCAACCTGTCTCTACGTGTCAATTCTGCGAAATGGGCGCGATCAACCGAATCCAGGGAAACATTGACGCGGGTCAGACCCGCTGCGGCCAACTTCGCAGCACGGTGTTCGAGCCCAACAGCGTTGGTAGTCATGGCAAGTGGAACACCTGGCACGCGAGTAGCACACCCGGCAATGATTTTTTCGAGGTCGCTGCGCATCAGTGGTTCCCCGCCGGTGAACCTCACTTCACGAATACCGACTCGTTCGACGCCGATTCCGACCACTCGAATGATCTCGTCAGCGCTCAGAAGATCTTCCGTGGCGATGGCCGGGAGGCCTTCCTCCGGCATGCAGTACGTACAACGAAGTGAACACTTCTCGGTGATCGACACTCGCAGATCTCGGGCAACACGCCCGAACCTGTCGACCAGGAGATCGGTCTCGGGACGGCCGGTGAGGGCGGCAGCGTCAAACCGCACGGTGGGAATTCCCATAGAGACCAC
Source organism: Rhodococcus sp. IEGM 1409 (assembly GCF_030056735.1). Taxonomy (GTDB): domain Bacteria; phylum Actinomycetota; class Actinomycetes; order Mycobacteriales; family Mycobacteriaceae; genus Rhodococcus_F. The sequence continues at coordinate 447,694 of NZ_JASHKN010000002.1, read as the reverse complement.
TGTCATCACTTCACCAACTTCCGTATTGCTCCAGTATGACCGAAAGCCGTACTCCGTGTGTCGGACGGGCCACACCGCCTAGGATCAAAACATGTCGAGGTTGTCGAGGTTACTGTCATGAGCGCGCGTTCGGTCGAGGAACACGCGTCGCACATCTCCGAATTGCTCTCGGGCCTGCACACCCTCTCTCCGTCGGAGGTTCCGACGGCAGAAGCGTTGGGGCGCATAACTTGCTCTGATATCGCATCGCCGGTAGACCTTCCACTCTTTCGTAACTCTCAGATGGACGGATATGCGGTCGACGCCGCCTCGGTGGCGTCGGTTCCCACCACACTGACGGTTCGAGGTGTGATTGCCGCCGGTAGCGGAAAACCACCGAAACACCTTCCAGGGTCGGCATTTCGCATCATGACCGGTGCGCCGCTTCCCGAGGGTGCCGACGCCGTCGTTCCCGTCGAGGACACTACGGGCGTCACCGAACACGTCGTCACCATCGAACGGGGCAGATCTGCAGGCGAATTCATTCGCGAACGCGGTAGTGACATCACTGCCGGAATGCTACTGGTCACGGCGGGAACGCACTTGGAACCTCGCCATATCGCTGCGCTGAGCGCCGTGGGGTTGGCCTCACTCGACACGTACACGAGGCCACGGGTCGCCGTCATCACGACGGGCGCCGAACTCAAGAGTGCTGGAACAACTCTCGAACCCGGTCAGATCTACGATTCCAACGGTGCAGCTTTGGCAACATTGGCCGAAGCCAACGGAGCCGATGTCGTATCCGTCGCCCGAAGCAGTGACGATCCGGCTGAGTTCCGCGAATTGCTCTCGTACGCAACCTCGGTCGCCGATCTGGTTTTCACCTCCGGCGGAGTGTCGATGGGCGACTTCGAAGTGGTGAAGGAAACCCTCACACCCTTGGGTGCGCAATTCGGCCACGTCGCAATGCAACCAGGTGGCCCACAGGGCACCGCCGTGGTGAACGAAGTGCCCGTGCTGAGCTTCCCGGGTAACCCGGTCAGCACGATGGTCTCGTTCGAGGTCTTCGCACGCGGGGAACTGCGCCGCGCGGCGGGCCTGCCCGACATCCCTCGCGAGCGACTCCCGTTGACTGCGCCATTGCGTTCGGTGGAAGGCAAGCGGCAGTTCTTGCGTGCGCGCAAAACTCCGGGCGGAATCGAACTCGTGGCAGGACCGGGTTCACACCTCGTCGCAGCGATGGCGTGGGCCGATGTCCTGATCGACATCCCCGCTGCCGTGACCGAACTCGGCGCGGGCGATCTCGTCGATGTGATTCCACTCTCGACAACCTCGATCTGATTCGAAGGACACTCATGACCGAATTGACACACGTCGACAGCGAAGGCCGCGCACGCATGGTCGACGTCAGCGCCAAGGCCGAGACAACGCGTATCGCCGTCGCTGCCGGCGAACTCGTCACGACCGCCGAGGTTGTTCGCCTCGTCCGCGCCGACGGCATGCCCAAGGCCGATGTCCTCACCACCGCGCGCATCGCCGGAATCGCCGGCGCAAAGAAGACCTCCGAGCTGATTCCGTTGTGTCATCAGCTCGCACTTTCGTCGGTCAAGGTGGAATTCGGATTCACCGAAACCTCGATCACCGTCGAAGCGACGGCAAAGACTCGAGGACAGACCGGCGTCGAGATGGAAGCGCTCACCGCCGTCGCGGTGGCCGGACTGACCTTGCACGACATGGTCAAAGCGGTCGATCCCGGAGCCACCATGAACGGTGTGCGTCTGCTCACCAAAGACGGTGGTAAACAAGGACATTGGACCCGCGACGCTCAGAACGCCCCAGCCTCTCCGGCGCACGTCTTCACCTCGGCACGGTCGGCAACCGTCCTCGTCGCTTCCACCGGCGGCGCCAACGGAACCAGACCCGACACCACCGGGCCGACGATCGCGGCCTGGCTACGCGAGCGGAACTTCGAGGTGCGAGGACCGCTCGTGTACGCCGACGCAGACATCGCAACGGGCATAGCGGACGCGAAGGAGGGCTCCCCGTCGCTTGTCATCAGTACCGGCGGCACCGGCGCTTCCCCCACGGATGCAACCCCGGAAGCTACCCGCTCAGTCTTGACCCGTGAGTTGCCCGGGGTCGCAGAAGCGATCCGAACCAAGGGCCTCGAGAAGACCCCGCACGCATCGCTGAGCCGTGGTGTGGCAGGTCTCACAGGTACGACGGTCGTCGTCAATCTTCCGGGTTCTCCCGGCGGAGTGAAGGACGGTCTCGCCGTCCTCGAACCCATCATCGATCACCTGCTCGCGCAGGTCGCAGGCGGAGGAGCACACGATGAGTGAGCTACTGGCTCGGATCTCCGAACAACCGATTCACGCAGACACCGTCGACGCCGCCGTTGCCGGCCCGAAGAACGGTGCTGTTGTGGTTTTCACCGGGACGGTGCGCAATCACGATGGAGGTCAAGCGGTTTCAGCATTGGAGTACCAAGCGCACCCGGATGCCGAACGCTTCCTCCAGACGTGCTGCCAAGAGGTTGCAGCCTCGACCGGCCTACCGGTTGCCGCGATTCATCGCGTCGGGCATCTCGAGATCGGCGACCTCGCACTGGTCGCCGCCGTCGCCGCGCCACATCGCGCGGAGGCGTTTGCCGCATGCGCCGAACTGGTCGAACGCATCAAGCACGAGGTACCGATCTGGAAGCGGCAACACTTCGCAAACGGCGTCTCCGAATGGGTCGGGTTGTAGGTCGAACGCTCCGGGAAGGTAGAGTTGCGATCACTAGGTGCCCGAAATCGGGCATCCAGCGTCGTAGAACGCAAAATTTCTTGCTGAGTGCTCAATGCACCCGCTCTTCTTACGGCGAAGAAGCCTGCCGACCGGCAGCGCCGCCACCACTGTGCTTGATTGTTCGACCGGTTAATTCCCGTGTCGGCATCCGGGCACGAACACGTGCCCGAAAGGCTCTGAACACACTTGTCTGACATCTCTACGCCCGCTACCACCTTCGCAGCCCTCGGTGTGCGCGCACCGCTGGTGAAAGCTCTCGAAGACGGCGGAATCACTTCTCCGTTCCCGATCCAGATCGACACCCTCCCCGACACTCTCTCGGGTCGCGACGTACTGGGCCGCGGAAAGACCGGAAGCGGAAAGACCCTCGCGTTCTCCATCCCCATGGTCTCTCGCCTCGCCGGCGAACTGTCCGGCGGCAAGCGTCGCCCGGGTCGACCGCTCGGCTTGGTGCTCGCACCCACGCGTGAGCTCGCCACCCAGATCACCGCAACCCTCGAACCGTTGGCCGCCGCATACGACTTGCGCGTGACCACGATCTTCGGCGGCGTCTCGCAGCACCGCCAGGTTCAGGCCCTCAAGGCCGGAGTCGACATCGTCGTCGCCTGCCCCGGTCGCCTCGAAGACCTCATGAAGCAGAAGTTCGTCAGCCTCGACGCTGTCGAGATCACCGTGCTCGACGAGGCCGACCACATGGCCGACCTCGGCTTCCTGCCCGTCGTCACCCGCATCCTCTCGTCCACGCCGCAGGACGGCCAGCGCCTGCTGTTCTCGGCAACGCTGGACAACGGCGTCGACAAGCTCGTCAAGCGTTTCCTCAAGAACGAGGTCATGCATTCGGTCGACGAGGCCAACTCCCCCGTCGCCGCGATGACGCACCACGTATTCGACGTCGACGGCGTCGAAGCCAAGAAGGCTCTGGTCGAGAAGCTCGCTTCCGGTACCGGCCGTCGCATCCTGTTCATGCGCACCAAGCACCAGGCTCGCAAGTTAGCTCGCCAGCTCACCGAGTCGGGGATCCCGTCCGTCGACCTGCACGGCAACCTCTCGCAGGCCGCTCGCGACCGTAACCTGGCAGCTTTCTCCGCCGGTGATGCGCGCGTCCTCGTCGCCACCGACGTCGCAGCGCGCGGTGTCCACGTCGACGATGTCGAGTTGGTCGTTCACGTCGATCCCCCGGCCGAACACAAGGCTTACCTGCACCGCAGTGGTCGCACCGCTCGCGCAGGCAGCGCCGGCGACGTGGTCACAGTGGTCTTGCCCGAGCAGCGTAAGGATCTCGCGATCCTCATGCGCAAGGCAGCCATCAAGGTGACCCCGGTTCGTTCGACTGCCAACTCCGAGCATGTCGTCAAGTTGGTCGGCAACATCGCAGCGCACGTCACTCCGGCTCCGACGGCTCCGGCCCAGCCGAACGGTGGACGCGGACAGCGCCCCGCCGGCCAGGGTGGACGCGGCGGCGCAGCACGTACAGGTCAAGCTCGCTCCGGACAGGGCGGTCAATCACGCGGTGCACGCGCCGGCGGCGCTACCCGTCAGGAACATGCCGGCGGCGGCGCTCGCCGTCCCCGCACCGGCGGCGGCGCTCGCACTGCGGGCTCCACCGGTGGGCGTCCCACGCGCTAGGTCGTCCCGCGCGCTAGGCCGCCCAGGCACAATTCAATAGGTTTCGTAGTGGACAGCGTCGGCCAATGGCCGGCGCTGTCGCCATCCGAAGCGCTCGAGATCCGGAACCTGTTGGAATTGAGTCACCTTCCCGACGCAGAGCCAGGCGATGGGGCGAACGGGCGAGGGAATGCCCATGAGTTCGGTGAGGTACTTCTCGTCGTAGAACGAGACCCAGCCGATGCCGATCTCCTCGGCGACCGCGGCGAGCCACAGATTCTGAATCGCGAGTACTGCCGAGAACAGTCCGGTGTCGTCGACGGTGTGGCGGCCGAGGATGTTCGGGCCACCGCGTGACGGGTCGTAAGTGACGACAATGCCGGTACCGCTCTCGGCGATTCCCTCGATCTTGACGGGGTCGAACGTCGGGCGGCGATCCTCGGGCAAAGACTGCGCGAAATTCAGCCGGGCATCGGCGACGTGTGCCGCGAAGGTGTTGAGCGTCTCCGGATTACGAACGACGACAAAATCCCACGGTTGCGTGTTTCCCACGCTCGGCGCGCGATGGGCGGCGTCGAGAATTCGCATCAGAGTTTCGTCCGGGATGATCTCTCCCGAGAACTCGGCGCGAACGTCTCGTCGTCGCCGAATCGCTTCGTACACGGATACCGCTGATTCACTCACGCTCCGACGGTATAGCGGTGCAATCCCAGCATGGCGTCGGGGTGCGGTTCGACCGTTTTTTCGCGCACGCAGCTGCGGAGGGCGCTGCCTACCGCTCCCGGATCCATCCCGGTACCGATCACGACCAGTTGCGTAGTTCGAGGTTCGCCCGACTTCCATCGCAGCGGGGTGATCCGGACATGATCACCCACCGATTGGATCTCGAATTTTCCGGTGTACCCCGGAATCTCGAAGTTCACGAATCCCTTGATGCGGTAAACACCCGACGACTGATTCTCGAGAAAATGCGTCAGAGCCCTGGCATCGAGTGGCGTCTCCGATATGAAATCGACCGACTCGTAGCGATGGTGCAGATGATCGTGGTGACAGGAGCCGTCCTCGTGATCGTGGTCGTGTCCGTCGCGCAGGAGCTCGTCGAGGCTCAGTTGATCACCCGGAGCGGGAGGGGTCACCTCACCGGAATCGAACAACAGAGCGGGGTCTATCCGCGAGTGCGACGTTTCCACTATCGGCGCTCGCGGATTCAACTCACGAATTCCGGCCGTGAATCGCTCGCGCTCGGCAACGGGAACGCTGTCGATCTTGTTGACTACCACAAGGTCTGCCAGGCGGACATGTTGATCGAGTTCGGGATGTTCGCTGCGAACGGTGGAGAAATTGGCTCCGTCGACCATGACCACCAGGCCGCCGTAGACGACGGACGGGTTCTCACTCCCGAGGACGAGACGAATCATGTTCCGCGGCTCGGCAAGCCCGCTGGCCTCGACGACGATCACGTCGATCCCGGATTGCCGGTGCGCCAACTTGTTCAGCATCTCGTCCATGTCGGAGACGTCGACAGCGCAGCACAAACAGCCGTTGCTGAGCGTGACCATCGAATCGACCTGACCGGCGACCATCATCGAATCGATGTTGACGGAGCCGAAGTCGTTGACGATCACGCCGATGCGTACGCCGTCGTTGTTACGCAGAAGATGGTTGAGCAGCGTCGTCTTGCCCGAACCGAGAAACCCTGCGACGACTATTACGGGAATCTGCTTCTTCGCCACCACACAACCTTCCGAAACCACACGTACCGATCAGTGATCGTAGTGGAGCGTGGCTTCGGAAGGTTCAAGCTGACAGCAGGCTCACACCGTGCAGAGTGGGCGGATGTCCGAAGTCCCCTCGGTGGTCGGTGACGTCAAGATCGTGCACGCGTTGTATCCACGGGATTCGGCGACCCGGCGGATCTCACTCCAGCCTGCGGCGTCGACGACCGGCGACCGTGAGAGCACAAACCCGGAAAGCCTGAGCGGATCACCGACCAGGGCCCACGAATAGTCGTCGGCAATGTAGGTGACGATGTAGTTGGGCGGACCGTCCAAGCCGTCCTGTGTGGGCACCCCGGGAAAGCTCACATGCAACTGTGCACCCGTTGCCGCGTCGGTAACTCGGGCATTCCCGACGATCTCGTTGGCCTGGCCGGTCCACGTCGTGCACGTGTTCTTCACACTCACGTTCGTGGAATCGACAATCCCGTAACTTGCCCGTGTGTCCTTGGCGCACGCGAGGTTGAAGGGCTGAGGAATCGCCGCTACCTGGTTCCACTCACCGACGTAGCGGGCGGCATCCAGACTCGCCACCGGTTGTAGCGGCTCCCACAACGGTCCCGCCTGCGCGGTGCCCGAGAACATCGACACTGCAGTCCACAATCCCGCGATCACGATCGCGCTTCGCCCCGACCACTTCATGTCACTCCTCCTCGTTCACGCACCGGTTGGCACACCGGTGCGCGCAACGCCCGACCGGCGATGCTTCAACAAAGCATTCGGAGCTATTGGCCCGATGGATTGGCCAAGTATGTAAAACTACTTTTGGTTTGTTATGGACCCATCTTACAAACCTTATGTAGTCTTTGCTCGAGGATAGCTAATGGTCGGACGGAGCTACTGTGATGAAGGTTGTCGACTTAGGTCTCGAGCGCACGCGCTACGCAGTCATCGACGAGACGATCGAGTCGAGGTGGCGCCGAGTCGCCTCGATGCAGCACGACACCGTTGCCGTCGTGACTCCGCGCGACCGGATCACTTTTGCCGAACTCGAACTCCGGACCGACGCATTGGTCCGCGAACTTCGCCTACGTGGGTCACACGGGGCTTGCCCGGTTGCGGTCGATCTCGAACCAACCGCCGAGTCGGTGCCCGCCATCCTCGCTACTCTGATTTCCGGTCTGCCCTTGGTCATGATCGACCCACAACTTCCCGAGGCCCGGCGAGCGCACATCATGAACACCTCGGGTGCCGTCGCGCTGCAATCGATACTCGACGAATCGGCCGCAACGGGCTTCCGTTTCGACAACGTGCTCGAACCGACCAGTTCCGACCCTGCCATGATCGCGTTCACGTCCGGGACCAGTGGAGCGCCCAAGGGAGTCGTGCTGAGCCACTCCATGTGCCTCAACAAAGCCGACGAACTTGCCGCAGCAATCGACCTGCGACCCGACGATCACATCGGGAACCTCTTGCCCGTCAGTTTCGGAGCCGGAATCACGGCCCTGATCATGGGACTGATGAACGGAGTCACGGTCTTCTGCTGGGATCCACGCATTGACGGAGTCTCGGGAATCGACGACTGGCTGATCGAGAACTCGATCACGACCGCGCACTGCGCACCGTCATTTCTGCGAGCATGGTCGGGTCTGGAATCCATTGAAGCAACAGATAATTCGCTCGGATCGCTGCGGGTCGTCGTGACGTACGGGGAACCAGTTCACGGCGAGGACTACGCGCGCCATCGCAGTCACGGCTTTGCTCGCGTCACTTACGTCAACTGGCTGGCCACCACTGAGACCGGCGTCGTCGCATACAACGCGTTCCCGCCGCATTCCGAACTACCCGCCGGAGTGGTGCCGGCCGGACGTGCTCGCGATGGCAAGGACGTACAGATCGTCGATGTGAACGGTGTGCCTCTCCCCGACGGCGAGATCGGCGAGATCCAGGTTGTCTCCAGCGATCTTGCCGATGGATACCACGGCGACCCGGATAGCACTGAAACACGATTCACGCGTCTCGGCGACGGAGTCAGTATCTACCGGACCGGTGACCGGGGCCGCATCGACGAACGCGGCGAACTACAACTGCGGGGACGCGTCGACGACGCCGTCAAGATTCGGGGCTACCTGGTAGAACCGATGGAAGTCGAGTCGCACCTTCGTCGAATTCCCGGCGTCGCCGATGTTTTCGTGGCTGCCGTACGCGAGAACGATCGACCGGAGATTGTCGCCTACGTGGTCCCGACCAAAGCAGTGACGGCACGGTCGGGCGCCGAGATGCGGCGCGAATTGGCGAAATACCTGCCGGCCTGGATGCTTCCCCGACATTTTGTCCTCATGGCAGATTTGCCCCGCAACGCAAGGGGAAAGGTCGACCGAACAACGTTGCCGTCCGTCACGGTGAGGTCCACTCCCCCAACTCTCGCCGGGCCCGCCGAGTTGTGGTTGTCCTCGATCTGGGAGTCGATTCTCGGCATCGATTCCATCGACCGTGAGGACGACTTCTTCGAGCTCGGCGGCGACTCCCTTGCTTCGACCGAGCTGGTGGCCAAGATTCACGACATGTTCAAGGTCCGAATCACGGCGGCGGAGTTCGCGACCGCGAGCACCGTCAAAGACCTTGCAGCGCTGATCGATCGGTGCACCACCGATCCCAACGATCGCGTCTCTCACAACACGATGGTTCCGCTGAAGCTCGAAGGGGCCGGGCGGCCGCTGTTCATCATGAACGGTGCAGGGTGCCCCTCGACGACACTGTCCACCTTGTCGAATGCGCTCCACACCGATCGCCCGGTCTACGCACTTCAGCCACACGGCTTCGAATCTCGCGGACTGCCCGATCGGTCGGTAGAGGCAAGCGCTCGCCGTTTCATATTCGAAATCAAGAAGATTCAGCCCACCGGCCCGTACCTCCTCGCCGGCTACTCCTACGGCGGCTACGTGGCGCTAGAGATGGCGTCACAGCTGTCCGAGTCCGGTGACGCTGTCGAGCACGTCACCGTTATCGACACCAGAATCCCCACCGAGACTGCCGCACGACTAGCCGACCGAGCGGGCATCAGTTTGGATCCGTCGATCGTCGACCTCGCACCACAACCATCCACCAATACTCGATGGAAGCCGACCAGACGCACCGTCGCGGCGATGTGGATCCGCACGCTGTTCGCCGGCATTCTGCAGTACCCACCAGCCACCCAGTGGACAGTGTTCCTCTACATCGGGGGCCAGGCGCTCCGGAAGCATCGGATGCGAGCGTGCGCTGCGCCCGTCACCGTGATCCGCGGAGCCACCAACAACCGTGGACCTGAGATCTGGTCACTCATTGCCACTGGCTCGCTCGATTTCGACGACGTCGACGCGTGCCACGAAGACGTCGTTCGTCAACCGTACGTCCGCAAGACTGCGGCGATCATCGACCGGATCTGTGATCGAGCGTGACCAGCGCTGCTCATGTCCAGCTGTAGAAGAGGGAACGGCGCGGGGTGACAGCCCAGTCGGTCGTCGACGAACAGACTCTTTCCTTCACGAACGCACCCACCCTGCCTGCGATGAACATGCCCGTTGCGTCGTCGACACGAGTGGTCCGCTGGAACACACCTCGCCGCCTCCCGAGACTGATGCACCGGCCGGCGAACTTCGGAACCACCGGACGCGGCGCGGAACCGTCGAGTCGATGCAGGATCGTTTCTGCCGCATGAACTCCCAAGGGGATCGCGGCCTGGCAACTCATCCTCAATGACAGATCACCGGCCGCGACCGCATCACCCGCACCGACGATGTTGGGATAGGACGGGCATTCGAGTCGGTCGTCGAGTTTCAGGCGACCGAGATCATCGACGGCAAGACCACTTCGGCGCGCCAGCTCGGGGACGCCGAACTCCGTCGCGAGAATCGTGCATTCGGCCTCAACCCGTATGCCTCCCGCTAGCTCGCAAGACGCATCATCGATCCGAGTCACCCGCGATTCGGTGACAATATCGACCCCAAGATCGGTCAATGTTCTGACAATTGCCGATCGCGCGCGCTCCGAAAGGTCCGGAGCCACAATTCCGCCGGTCACCAAAGTGATTCGGCTGCTTCGCTGCTCAGCCAGTTCTGCGGCAGTCTCGATCCCGGTGAGACCGCCGCCGACAACACAGACCGCAGCCTTCTCCTCGAGAGTCGCCAGCCTGGATTCGAGGCGTACCGCGTCCTCGAATCCGGAAACGCTGAACCCGTGCTCCGCCGCCCCGGCGATCGTGCTGGGTAACTGCCCACTTCCGACTGCGTAGACCAGATAGTCGTAGTCGAGCACGCTGCCGTCGTCGAGGGTGAGCCTGCCTACCGCCGCCTGGATCGTCGTCACCTCTCCGAAGACTCGGTGTGCCGTACGCGGTAGCGCCCTGTCGAACGAGACCGTCGCGTCGTAGCCAGCCGCGATCACCTGATGGAGCCTGATTCTTTGCACGAAGTGTTGGCGCGGATTCACGACCGTGACCACGACGTCCGACCAAGTTCTCAGCAGCCGCTTCGCTGCCATGGCGCCCGCATATCCTGCGCCGATTATCACCACATGTGCGCGCATGGTTCCCCATTTCCGCCGATGGTCTCCGTACCGAGAATGCACGGGCTGATCAGGCCTCACAGCGGACGGTATTGAGCGTTCACCCCTGAGTGTTATGGCAGTCGACACATTCACGCAGAACTGTGCTTCATACAACAAAAGCACGAAACAACAAATGCTCTGCACCGATTGGTGCAGAGCATTTGTTCGGGTGGAGCTAAGGGGACTCGAACCCCTGACCCCCACACTGCCAGTGTGGTGCGCTACCAGCTGCGCCATAGCCCCGTATTCAATTAACTCTAACAGTTGAACTCGCAGCGGCTTTTCTGCTTTCCGCTTGCTCGAAGAAAGTTACACCACTTGACTCCTGGGCAACAAATCGCCTGCTCAGTGACCATCCGGTGCGGACGCCTGCTCACTGTGTCCGCACCTCTTCGATCATTCGTAGACGCTACCTGGGCTGATCAACTGAGTGATCGGCGTGAGCAGAGCCGACGAGGTTGGTGCTCTCCCCACTGACGTCGGAGTTAACCATGACAACAAGGGTCATGTCCTTCTCCGGGAGGTACACAGCGACAGTCTTGTATCCGGGCAAGCTCCCGTTGTGACCGATCCACCCGTTGATGTTGAAGATGCCGAGTCCGTAACCGGATCCGTCCTTGCCCTCTTCGAGCGAGACCGTTCGCAGGCGTTCGCGCTGCGTCTCAGGTTTCAGCAATGACCCTTTGGCCACCGCAGGCACCCAGATCTTCATGTCCGCGAGGTTCGACGTCATCGCTCCCCCTGAACGTGCGGACTCGGGAACTCGTTCGATACGGGCAACACCGTGTGCGACATACCCAACGGGTCGGTCACCTTCGACTTGATCACCTCACGCAGAGGTTTGTCGGTTACCCTTTCCACCACCAAACCGAGCAGCACGGTAACCAGGGCACTTCAGCCATGGCGCGCAATGTCTTCGACAACGGCGAGAAGAGTCCGGACCGGAACGCCAGTTCCGCCCATTCCGTTGTACCCCCACGGCTTTACGATGTTGTAGGCCGGACCGTCGATGTCGACATGTGCCCACTGAACCGATGACGTGACGAACTCTCGCAGAAATAATCCTGCAACGAGCATGCCCCCTTCACGTTGTGGGGCAATGTTTTTGATATCTGCTACGTCGGATTCGAGAACCTCACACAGTTCCTCGGGCAAGGGCATCGCCCACGCGTGCTCCCCGACTTCGAGGCCAATTGCTGCTACCCGATCGCGGAAGTCGGTGGTCCCCATCACCCCCGACGTTCGGCTTCCGAGTGCGACGGTCTGCGCACCGGTCAGGGTGGCAACATCGATGAGGTAGTCCGGCTCGTCTTCGCAAGCGCGCGCGATCGCGTCGGCAAGCACGAGTCGCCCTTCGGCGTCGGTATCGACGACTTCGACGGTCGTGCCGCCGTACTGAGTCACGACGTCACCTGGACGTTGTGCCGAGCCCGACGGCATGTTCTCCGCCATCGGAGCGTAGGCGATCACATTGACCGGAACAGCAAGTTCAGCGGCAAGCATGCACGTGAACAGGACAGCTGCGGCGCCGGCCATGTCGGAAGTCATGTGTTCCATCCCGACTGCCGCTTTGATCGAGATTCCGCCGGTGTCGAACGTAATTCCTTTGCCGACCAGTGCAACCGTCGGTGCTTCGGCGACGGCACACGAGTAGTGCGCGCGGACCAGTCTGGGCGGTCTGATCGAGCCTTGTCCCACGCCGAGAATCCCACCGAATCCCCCTCTGCAAAGATCTGATTCGTCGAGAACGTGCACGACGACGCCTGACCCTTGGGCACAATCCTGGATGCGCCGCGCAAACTCCGCGGGGTACAGGAAGTTTGGCGGAGTGTTGACCAGCTGACGGACCGAGGTCACCGCGTCGATGAGGGCCACCGATCGGCGGAGCACGCTGAGAAGACTCTCGCACAACGGAGTTCTCACCACGAGGTGGATCGTCGACAACCGACCGCTGCTAACCCTGTCGGATCGATACGACTTGTGAGCGTCGAACGAAAACGCACCGAGCGCCAGACCTTCAGCAGTGGCGGCCAGATCGAGCAGGGACATCGTGCACACCACGGATTCGACTCCGTTCAGTGTGCGCGCGGCAGCACCCGCAGACCTGCGTATCTGCTCGTCGTCGACGGCAAATTCCTTCCCTAGGCCCACGGCCACCACACTGCGTACACCTGTCTCCGAGGGTGCTGGGATTCTCGTGACCTCTTCAGGTTTCCCGGTAGCGCCGACAGCCGACAAGAGGGCAGCCAACTCGGCGGCGGTCCGCGCGTCGACAGCTATTGCTGGGCCGGCAATCACCGGCCCGGCCGGATCCTGGTAGATCGCGACAATCAGCACCTCCGCCGGGTGATTGACCCGATCGGTCAATGCAAGGACAGACCCATCGCGCAAGGTCAGCATCTTGCGCCCCCTGACGTGCGCGATCGTCGAAGCGCCCGTCCCGTTAGTTCGCCAGTTGGTATGCCTTCGGACAGCACGGGCTTTCCGTTGACCAGAACGTGTCGCATGCCGGCTGCATACACGGCGGGGTTGTCGTACGTCGCTCGATCCTCGACGCGATCGGAATCGAAGATTGCGAGATCTGCGAACGCCCCTGGGGCCAGATACCCGCGATTGGCCAGACCAAAGTTCTCGGCGGGCAGGGACGTCATACGACGAACACATTCTTCGATCGTTTGCCCACCGTCACCGCGGCTGTACCGACTGAGGATTCGAGCGAACGTGCCGAACGAGCGGGGATGAACTGCTTGCCCGGAGAAGAGCTCACCCGTACTCTGCGCATCGGCGTCCGATCCGACGGAAACCCACGGTCGCTCGAAAGCTGCGCGGGTGTTCTCTTCCGTAGCAATGAAGTACGCGGCCTCGGCGGCAGGTAGAGCGTCGAGAACTGCCAACACAGATTCGACGGGGTCCGAATGCTCGAGCCTTCGTGCGATCGAAGCCACAGTTTCACCGGCGTGGATGCCCAGGGACGGTACGGGCGACAAGATCGTCACCCCCTCGGCACCGCCGGAGGCAGCGAAGAGGTTCTCCCAGTCTTCGTCCTCGTGGGACATTCTGTATCGAATTTCGGCTCGATCACCGGTCGAGGCGAGGTGCGCGCGTAGTTTCCCACTGTCGTTGCTGCGATACTCAGGTGGTAGCGACGCCGATAGAAGCGTGTTTCCGGCCTCGTACGGATAAATGTCTGCGGTGATTCGCACTCCGTCGGCTCGGGCTGAATCGACCAACTCGAGCGCCCGAGACATCTTGTACCAGTGCGCCCTCCCGGCGACCTTGAGATGGTAGATCTCTGCACGAGCACCCGTTGTGCGAGCGATATCGATCAATTCTTCGACACTTTCCAGAAATCGAAGTCCCTCGCTGCGAAGGTGACTGATATGGACTGCATCGTACTTGGCGAGTACGCGGGAAAATGCTCGTAGTTCCTCGGTATCGGCGTAACTCCCTGGCGGATAGATCAATGCGGAACCCACACCGAGAGCTCCACTTTCGAGCTCCTCGTCGAGCAGTGCACAGGCAGCGGCCAACTCCGCATCGGTCAGTGGGCGCTCGTCGTTCCCCGCGACCGCCATGCGCAGATTTGCCGCACCGACGAAGCTCCCGACATTGAATCCGACGCCCTTCATTGCCAAGGCATCGAGAAAATGGTGCAACCTCGTCCAATGTGACTGCACTCCTGAGGGAATCGCACCCAGACCGAGCATTGCCGGAGTCATGACACCCGTCACCGGGCCGAGCGAGACACCTTCGCCGAAGATTTGGGTGGTCACCCCCTGGTAGAGATCCGAGAGCCCCCGAGGATCTTGTTGCAACGTGAAATAGCTGTGGCTGAGCACATTCACGAATCCAGGGGCAACCATGCACCCTCGAGCATCGATCTCGATTGCTCCGGGTACTTCCCCGACCACACCGACTTCCACGATCGTGTCACCCGAGATCGCTACATCCACCTGTCTTGGTGGGCTCCCCAATCCATCCAGCACAGTTCCATTTCGCACGATGATGCTCGGCGTCATCATGATCTCCTTCGATGCGGTGAGGTGATCACGAGGGCACAACGCCCATTGTGACGACCGGAGCCGGGAGCGGGTTCGCAGCGCTCCCTTCCGTGCTGAACAGAAGCACGACGGCGTCAGCACGCACCAACGTCTCCGCCCGCCTTACCGGATCGATCAACATGCTCCTGGCCCCGGCGAGAGTCGCTGCACCGCAGGGCCCTGCGTCGATCCCCAGCTCGGCAAATCGACCTACGCCGGCAACCGACTCGTCCTCGGTCACAGTCACGGCGGCATCGACCCCGGCGAAGAGCGACGGCCACGCCACCGCTGACGGGGTGCCGCAGTTCAGGCCGGCCATGATCGTGTCGGTGGTCGGCACCGACACGCTTCGCCCGGAGTGAAGCGATGCGACCAGCGCAGGCGCGCGCTCCGCTTCCACGGTGAGTATCACTGGCGGGTGTGGAATCGAGCGGTAATGCCTCACCGCGGCCTGCGCCAGCGAGCCGACCCCGACGGGGACGACCACCAGGTCGAGACGGTCGATTCCCGCCCCGAGTAGCTGTTCGTCAGCTTCCGCGAAGAGCGTCGAATATCCCTCGACGATCCAGCGTGGCACCTCTTCGTATCCAGGCCAAGCCGTGTCCTGGATCAGAACGGCACGCGATCCCTCACATTGCGCGGATTCCGATGCAGCCGCGACTAGTTCGTCGTAAGACGTGTCCATCTCCACCGTTTCCGCGCCTTCCTCCGCGATTGCGTCCTTGGCAGCAACTGTCAAGGACGCCGGATAAAAGATCCGAGCGGGTAGACCGAGGTCACGAGCAACATGAGCCACCGCACGTCCGTGATTTCCATCCGTCGCGGCAACAAGTCGCACTGATTCGTCTACCAGTCGATCTCGCAACTCGCGCAAGGGCAGTGCCTCGTCGGCGTATCCGAATCGCTTCGACAATGCCCTCGATATTGCATAGGAAGCACCGAGGATCTTGAAAGCTGGGAGTCCAAGCCTCGAGGATTCGTCTTTGACGAAGACCTTACTCACGTTCAATTCATCTGCCAGAGGCGAGATTTCGACGAGTGGCGTCGGAATGTAACCGGGCAGACCGCGATGAAAGGTGTGGGCGTCACTGCCCAACTGCGTAGTTTGCCATGAGCGTGCGCCGGGGTTCGTGTACCAGGACGGATCTTCAGTTGCAGTCATGAGTTCCATACTTTCGGGGAGTTCGATGAATGAAAAGCGCAAATATCCGTCGAAACGAGTTCGTCGAAGTCGACGGATCCACTACGCCGTCAATCACATCCACTTGGTCAAGCTCCGCAGGCCCGGCGACGCCGTCTGCGCGTTCACCGTGATCAGTCCCAGAATGTCTTCGACGTTCCCGAGTCGATGCGCGACTGTGCGATCAGAAGTCCGTCGCGAGCCGATCCATCTTCAGTCGGCAGCGGTGGCAAAGGCCGCTTGACAGGCCAAGATCGCTGGGTGGGCACTGCTACCCGACCTACTCGCCATGAAGAGGCTTCGCGAGTAGAACTCCGGTTCACCGATCCGAACGAGAGGCAAGGACGGCGACGCTCCGACAAAGAGGAGGTCGGGCAGGAGCGCGAGCGCCAACCCCGCTTCGGCCAGCCTCCGATGCACTACGACATCATCAGTCTCGTACGGCACATCAGGTTCGAAACCTGATGCACGGCAGCGCTCTACCGCCCAAGCGCGAGAGGCTGCGCCGACCGGCTCCATGACCCAGGCTCGATCCGCGAATTCCGACAGATCCGCTGCATCGCCCTCCCGGTCGCCGGCCCCCGCGAGCCTGATCGGATCACGGGCGAGTTCGACCATCGCCACATTCGTCTGACGAGGAAGAAGATGGCCGGGATATTCCTCACCGACGACCAAGTCGAAATCGTGAAGGAGTTGAGGCAAGGCCTGTTCCGTTTCCGCCTGCGCGAATTCGATGCGCAACATCGGATGGGCGAGTGAGAGTGCACTCAGAACAGAAGGCAACAGGGCAAGTGCCGCAGTCTGAAACAACGCGATTCGTACGGTGCCGCTCAACTCGTGCATCGAATGCGCTATCTCCGCTTCCGCCGTCTCGACTTGGAGCAGAATCGACTCCGTGTGCCTGACGAGAATCTGCGCCTGGGGGGTCAGACGCAGGCGCCTGCCCACAGGTTCCAACAAGGGAACGCCGATCTCGGTCTCCAGCTGCGAAAGCTGTGCAGATATTGTGGAAGGACTGTACGAAAGCGCTTGTGCAACAGCAGCGATAGTCCCACGGTAGTTGAGTTCGCGGAGCAGGGTCAAGCGATGCAGATCCACAGGTCTCCCTCGTACTCGGACAAGCTCACCGCGCAGCCGAACGGATCGATTGTTGCATTCGAACGGCCAGGAATCTCCGAAGCCGCCGTTCTGATCATTGGAGATGCCGTATCCGCAGGTGAACCATGAGGCGAAACCGAGTGTCGGCGTCGTCGAGATCGAAGAGCTGCAGACTTCGCAGCTTACTCAAACGGTACCGAAAAGTGTTGGGGTGCACGTGAAGCGATGCAGATGCCTCTCCGATGTCACCGAATGCGCTTAACCACGCCTCGAGAGTCGACAGGTACACCGTCGAGTGTTCCTCGTCGTGGCGCGCGATAGCAGTGAGCGGGCCCAAGAGAGAAAAGCCTTCGGCAGCGGACTCCCGTGACACCTGTAACAGCAGTGCGTCGACGTACACCGACCGGAAGGTAGTCACGCATCCGTCGATGCGTCGCGTACGCAGAATATCGAGCGCATGATCGGCGTCGCGCCGTGATCGTCCGAGGTCCTCTGGCCGGGACATAACTCGACCGACCCCAAGGATTGTGTCGCCATGCGCACCGACTCGGTCGAGAAAATCCGACGAGATGCGTGCGGCATCTGCATCTGCGTCTGCGCCGTGCGATCGACTGGGAAGCGCGACCACTGCATATCCGATGCCGTTGATCATCGCGACTACCGACTGGCCGTATACCGCTCCGAGGTGCACGGCGAAGGCATCCACAAGCCGCCCGAGATGAGCTGTCCCGTCCGGTCTGTCACGGTGAAGGCCCGAGCGTCTACCGAGCGCGATCACCATCGCCGAACCCGAGCCCAGCCCAGCGCGTTCCGTAGCCGATACTGCAGCGGATCCGCCTTCCACAAGGTCCGCAAGCAACTCCGACTGCCGCCGCTTCACTGGATCGGCCGCTGTGCGAAGTTCGATCATGCGAACGGCGACGAGCTGAGCCGAATCCGCCAACGCGCGCGTTCGAGCAAGTGTCAGGTTGCCGTCCACGGCGGCCCACATCGATCCCAGGTACTCGTCGCCGGCACGAATGGCGACCGCGACGCGATCGAGGCGAGTACCCAGTGACGCGCCCGAGATCCACACCGGCTCGCTACTGCGGTAGATCTTGTCGAAGATGCCGGCTTCTTCGATCAGCCGACGGTATTGGTCGGGAACCTGCCGCTCCAGAACGGTCGCAATCCGGGAATCGTCACCCTCGTCCTGCCGACCGGAAAAGGCGATGACGTGAGAATTGCGATCCTCGATAGTGATCGGTGCGTCCAAGAGCGCGCTGACAGCATTGGCGAAGGTGAACAGGTCGCCATCCGAGCCGACCGGGCGACTCGAGCCAGGAACAGACAAGGCTCGCTGGATAAGTCCGGTCAGGTCTGCCCAGGAAACGCCGCGCGACGCAGACAACACAGTGACGCCACTCCATGAAGCGACTTCGCCATCATCGGCACCCTGGCCAGGCCTGCCGCGAATCACTACAACCTGGACGCCGGAGCCGCGCAGCAGCGACGCCGTCGAAGCCATTTTCACCCGACCCTCGACTCCGACGAGAAGAACCACGGATGCGGGACCGAGCTCAGACTCCACACCGGGCTCGTAGATTGCTACCGATCCGACCTCGTGCGAGAGGTCCGCTCCCCGAGGCGCAGCGAGAATCGACGCGCCGACACCTTCGAGGAGCTCACTCAACGACACCGTGCGTTGCGGAACTGCGTGCGACTTTGCTCGTTCGACGGTTTCCATGAATCAATGTTGATCGACCAATTGATTCGTGAATAGCGACAATA
Organism: Rhodococcus sp. IEGM 1409; assembly: GCF_030056735.1. Classification (GTDB taxonomy): domain Bacteria; phylum Actinomycetota; class Actinomycetes; order Mycobacteriales; family Mycobacteriaceae; genus Rhodococcus_F. Next base: position 428,930 of record NZ_JASHKN010000002.1, on the reverse strand, counting down.
CTCGCCCGTTATCGTTCGGAATTTCCGAAGCGTTCGTGGACCGTCATCAGGAAAGCTTGGAAACCCAGTCGCTACTGCGTGTGTCAACGATCTTGCCGTTCGCCACGACGGTGGGGGTCCCGGTCGATCCGGCATCCTTGAGCGCCTGGCTGGCAATTGCGGCGTTGGCTGCGGCGGCCTCGACGTTGGTACCGGAAGAGATGCAGGTTGCCACGTCCTCGGATGCTCCCGCATCCCGAGCGATCTGGGCGAGGTCGTCGTTGGTGTGGTCGCTGCTGCCGCCCTCCGCAGGCTGCGTGTCAGTCGCGAAAAGCTTTGTGTGGAATGCGGAGTACGCGATCGCGTCGCCACTCTGGGCAACGCACAGCAGAGCGGCGCCGGCCCGCGTGGAGTAGTCACCGCTGCCCGACGCCCGATTGAGGAAGTTCAGCATGTGGTAGCGAACAGCGACGTCACCGTTGTCGACGGCAGCCGAGAGCGCCTGGCCACTGAGGTGCTCGAGAGCCGCGCAGGCCGGGCACAGCGGATCCTCGAAGAGATCAATGGTCGTTGCGGCGCTGGGCTTGCCGAGCAGCACCACGCCGTTGTCCTGCACCGTGACGGCAACTTCGGAATTCTGCACGGAGCCGTAACCGTCGTTCTGGGGCTTGTTCTTGTTGTTCGTCCACAAGACACCGCCGATGACGAGGGCCGCGATCACGAGTACTGCGAGGCCACCGATGATGTAGGTGGAGCGGCTCGAGACCGGTTCGGGCGAGTATTTGTTCTTGCTGCTCTTGGTGCTCACGCTGATGCAGTCCTTCGTGCGTCGAAACGATTTACCGATTGCTTACCTTGCCACTGAAGACTGAGTATCCACTGAGAACGCCGCGCGTGATCCGGGGCCCAATGCCAGCGGCGAACGCGGGAACACGAGCAGCCACACGGCAAGCGCCATGAAGCCGAGGTCCCGGAGTATCTCCTTCAGATAGTCCCAAGCACCGACGTCAGCAGCACCGCCGCCGCCGAAACATCCACAGTCGATGGACAATCCCCTGGCCCACACCGAAATGATCACCGCAATGAGGACCGTGAGAATCACCACCGAGACTGCGGCGGATACTCGAACCGCCAGACCGACGAGGATCAGCAGTCCCAGGACTATTTCGACCAGGGGAAGAGCCGTCGCCACCGGACCCACCAGTGACTCAGGCAACAGTTGATAGGCACGCACCGCGATCTTCGTCTGCACGGGATCAAGGAACTTGAGCCCGCCTGAAATCAGCCAGACGGCCGCCAAGCCCAATCGGGCTACAAGACTCACGATGCGAATTGCCACGCGATCGAGAGTACAGAATGCCCGGTCAGTCCAGGTTTGTCCGCGCAGGCGTATCCGTAAGCACCGTCACATCAGTCATATCTTCGACGACGGATTCGACTGGCTTCGTTCGCGACGGGACGAACAACCAACCCGTAGCCGACACGACGACGACGGCTCCCATCACCGCGAAGGCTGCCGAGTACGACACATGCTGGGCGATCAGCCCGGCACAAATCGGCGCCACTACCCCACCGATGTCCGACATCATCTGGAATACCGCCAGGACGGGTCCGCCGCGAGCCGTCGACCCGAGCACATCGGCAACTGCTGCTTGTTGAGCCGGGCTCATGAGCCCTGAACCGACGCCCGTCACTGCAGCGATGGCAAAGAACACCACGAGGTTGTCCGTGAATCCCATCGCGATTGTGCCCGCACCACAGATGAGCAGGCCGCTCACGACAAAGGGCTTGCGTCCGAAGCGGTCCGAGAGTCGTCCGGAAACGATCAATACCAACGCATTGCCGACGGCAAAGATCGTGAGGGCGTAGGCCGCAATCGAGGGGTCTCGGCCGAGGAACTCGACGACGAACAGAGGGACCATGGCAACGCGAACTCCGAAGATCACGCCGCCGAAGGCGAGGTTCGATCCGAGCGCTGCCCGATACACCGGCGACTGGAGGCCTTCGGTGAGAGTCATCGACTTCACATCGACAGCCTTGTCCGGTGACGCCAGGTGAGATCCACGCAGGCTCACGAAGACAACGAGCGCGGCGATCACCAACGCAATTGCGTAGATGACGAACGGCATCCGGAGACCGAACTGCAACAGCGCACCGCCGACCAGCGGCCCGCCGATCGATCCCATGAGAAAGCTTGTCGCGTACAGACCCGACACACGGCCGCGACTGTCCGGCGGTGACATGCGAATGATCAGCCCGAGAGCCGACACCGTGAACATGGTCGACCCGATGCCGCCCAATGACCGGAACAGCAGAAGTTGCCAGTACTCCCCCGCGAAAGCGCACGCGCCGGTCGAGACCGCGACGATCAGAAGGCCGACGATGTAGACCGGCCGCTCACCGAGTTTCTGTACCAAAGAGCCGCTCATCGGCGCGAACACCAATCGCATGAACGCGAAAGACGAGATCACGATCGTGGCGGCGGTGACCGATACATCGAAGCTTCGCGCGAACTGCGGTAGTGCCGGAGCGACCAATCCGAACCCGAGGGCGATGACGAAGCTGGCGGCGACCAGTACCCAAATTTCCTGTGGCAGCTTGGCTGCACGAGTTTTCATGTCGCCCGGAATTCTAGCCGGGCGACATGAGGGGTCCGCGAGCTAGTTCGCCTTCAAGACGCCGGACACCAAGTCCTTGGCCGCTGCCTGGACCTGAGCCAGATGATCGGTGCCCTTCATCGACTCGGCATAGATCTTGTACACGTCCTCCGTGCCGGACGGCCTCGCTGCAAACCACGCATTTTCCGTCGTCACCTTGAGACCACCGATGGCCGCACCGTTTCCAGGCGCCGCTGTCAGTGTCGCGGTGATCGGTTCACCCGCCAGTTCGGTTGCACTCACCTGATCAGGAGACAGCTTTGCCAGGACTGCCTTCTGGGCGCGTGTTGCGGGCGCATCGATACGTGCGTACGCGGGGCTCCCGAACTTCTCGGCCAACGCGGCGTAGTGCGCTGACGGAGACTTTCCCGTCACAGCGGTGATTTCCGATGCGAGCAGCGCAAGGATGATGCCGTCCTTGTCCGTCGTCCAAACGGAACCGTCGTGTCGGAGGAAGGACGCGCCGGCGCTTTCCTCGCCGCCGAACCCCACAGACCCGTCGAGCAATCCTGGAACGAACCACTTGAACCCGACCGGAACCTCGAGCAATTCGCGGCCCAGGCTGCTGACCACGCGGTCGATCATCGAGGAACTCACGAGGGTCTTGCCGACCTTGGTATCTGCGCCCCACCCTGGCCGGTTCGCGAACAGGTACTCGATGGCAACGGCGAGATAGTGATTCGGGTTCATCAAACCGCCGTCGGGAGTGACGATGCCGTGGCGGTCGGAGTCCGCATCGTTTCCGGTCGCGATGTCGTAGCGATCCCGAATCCCGATCAGCGACGCCATCGCGTCGGGCGACGAGCAGTCCATGCGGATCTTGCCGTCTGTGTCCAGCGTCATGAACCGCCAGGTCGGATCGACAAGAGGATTCACCACTTCGAGGTCGAGTCGATGAGTTTCGGCGATCGCGCCCCAGTAGTGGACACTTGCCCCGCCGAGGGGGTCTGCACCGATCCGGATTCCGGCGTCGCGGATCGCATCGAGATTGAGAACAGAGGGGAGGTCTTCGACGTAGTAGCGGAGGAAGTCGTAGCGTTCGACGCGGTCCAGCGCCTGCGCTGCCGTGACGCGTCTTACCCCGGAAAGTCCTTTGCGCAGTAGCTCGTTCGCTCGATCGGCGATAACCGACGTCGCATCCGTGTCGGCGGGTCCGCCGTGCGGCGGGTTGTATTTGAAGCCGCCGTCACGCGGCGGATTGTGTGACGGTGTCACGACGATACCGTCGGCCTTGGCCTCCGGCCCCGTCGAGTTGTACCGCAAAATCGCGTGACTGACGGCCGGGGTGGGCGTGTAGGCGTCGCGTGAGTCGACAAGAACGACGACGTCGTTGGCGACAAGGACCTCCAACGCGGAGAGCCAGGCGGGTTCGGACAGAGCATGTGTATCGCGGCCGATGAACAGCGGACCGTCGATACCTTGCGAAGCGCGGTACTCGACGATCGCCTGGGTCGTGGCCAGAATGTGAGCTTCGTTGAAGGCGGAATCGAGACTGGAACCGCGATGTCCGGAAGTGCCGAAAAGTACCTGCTGCATCGGGTTCTCGGGATCCGGGGTGCGCGTGTAATACGCGGTGACCAGATGAGGAACGTCGATCAGATCCTCTGGCAGAGCCACTTGTCCTGCTCGTTCGTGCGCCACGAATCCCCCTCGGCCCGGTGGTCGACCACTGTGTCGACGCGACTGTGAACAATTGTCTACCCTGGCCGCGTGGCGTGCACGCTCGACGCCGAATACGTCAGTCCGTGATCTGGATTCCCACCCACGCAGCGGACAAGCCGACGATCAGACTGACGACGATGTAGATCAGAGAGAGCATCGTCCGACGCCGCTCGACCATGCCCACATTCTCGGTCGCGAAGGTCGAGTAGGTGGACAAGCCACCGCAGAAGCCAGTCGCCAGGAGCGCGGCCATCTCGGCGGAAAGAGCGGCCCCGGTGAACAATCCGAGTAGGAAGCAGCCGATCACGTTCGCGGCGAACGTCGCAGCCGGGAATCCCTTGTAAGCGGGCACATACCGCGCCAGCAGGTACCGGCCACTCGCACCCGCGCCGCCGCCGAGTGCCACCAGGAGCACCGTCATGCCGACACTCCGTCCCGCGCGCGGATCCAGCGTTCACCGAGCCCTTTGCCCAGCGCTGCGGCGAGGATGGCGGGAATCAGCGTCCCGAGTACATAGAGAATCGATCGCCACGGACTCTCCGTCACCGCGTGAACCGCGAATGACGAGAAGGTCGTGAAGCCGCCGCAGAACCCGGTGCCGAGAAAGAGATACCCCACCTTGTTGTGGACCAGCAGGGCCGCGAGTATGCCGAGAATGAGCGAGCCGACGACGTTGATGACCAGCGTCGTCCAGATGTGGGGGAACAGCTCTCCCAGGCCGTATCGGCTCAGTGCCCCCAATGCTCCACCGACGGCAACCGCGCTTACCGCAGCCGGCAGCTTCAGATCACCCATGCTCTCGCCTCACCCGAAAGAGCCTACGTCCCGGATCGGGCTTTCGGCGGGCGCGGAATGAAGTAGCTTGTCCGCTGCTGATACTCGCGATAGCCCGGGCGCTGTTCCATGTGTCGCTCGAGCAACCGCGCTCCGGTGGCGAAGACCAGGAAGTACGTCATGGCGATCGGCGAGAGGATGGTCAACACCCCCGGCCACACCGACGCCGAGACGAGGAAGATCCCCCACCAGACGCACGCGTCGCCGAAATAGTTGGGATGACGCGTCCACGCCCACAAACCTTGATCCATGATGTGTCCACGGCTGCCCGGATCGGATTTGAACTCCTCCATCTGCCGATCGCCAACCGTCTCGAACGTGACGCCGACAATCCACAGCGCGATACCGAGTACGACAAGAAGCCCGAAGCTGCCGTGCGACACCGCAGCGACCTGGATCGGCAGGGACACGAACCACAATGAAATCCCTTGCGTGAGATAGATCTTGCGGATCGCGTAGAGCGTTCGGTTACCCGTCGTTCGTCCGAGCATTTCCTCGTACCGCGGATCTTCACCCTTGCCGCGCGAGCGGATCGCCATATGGGTCGCCAAACGCAGACCCCAGATCGCCACGAGCGCAAGCATCAACAGTCGACGCCAGAGGTCGCCGCTTCCGACTGCCGCTGACACGAGTGCGATCACCACGAAACCGGCACCCCAGGAAACGTCGACGACATTGTGCCGCCCGATTCGCACGCCGATGGTGGCCGTCACTGCCATTCCGATGGCGATCGCCAGCAGACTCGTGAGCGTGACCACACCGAACGCGCCCCAGTCGAATCCGTTCATCGCCGCGGCACCCACTGCGGCCGTAACGGTTCCATGCCCGATCGACCATCACCGAGCGGCCGGACCGACAAAATCTGATCGACGCCCATCCTGCCGTCCCGAAAAGCCATTCCTCCCCCGACGAGGTATAGACGCCACACCCGAGCGACTTCGACGCCCACAAGTTCCACGACGCGGTCCCAATTCGATTCGAAAGTCTCGATCCAAGCGTCCACTGTGCGCACGTAGTGCTCACGCAGGGCGTGGACGTCGCGGACTTCGAGTCCACCTTCCTCGATCATCGCAACGGTGCGACCGACCGGCCTCATGTGCATGTCCGGCGCGATGAACGACTCGATGAACGGACCTCCCCCGGGATGCGCGCCGGTGCGCGACATCTGCTGAATCAGCACACGCCCACCCGCAATAACGTTGTCGTGGAGCGCTTTCACGTACGTCGGGTAGTTGTTTTCGCCGACGTGCTCACCCATCTCGATCGAAGCGACCGCATCGAACGGACCATCGGGGATCTCGCGATAATCTTGTAATCGGATCTCGACCCAGTCTTCCAAACCAAGTGCGCGGATCTTCGCGTCGACAAAGGCCTTCTGCTCAGCCGAGATCGTGATGCCGACAACCCGAGCGCCGTACTCCCGCGCCGCATGCAGACTCAGCGAGCCCCAACCACAGCCGACATCGAGAAACCGCAAGCCTCGCGCTCGATCAAGGCCGACCTTGCGGCACACCAGGTCCAGCTTGTCTGTCTGCGAGTCTTCGAGCGTGTATTCAGGTGAATCGGAAGTCCAGTAACCCGAGGAGTACGCCATGTTCTCGTCGAGGATCAGCTCGTAAAAATCGTTCGACAAATCGTAGTGGTGCCCGATCGCCTCGCGGTCGCGGGCAAGACTGTGCAAGCGGCCTTTCACTTGGGCCTGCGACGCCGGTGGAGCCAAAGGTCTCCCGAAAACACCAAATGACCGCGCGGCCTTGACCGCAGCCAGGACGAGCGACGGTGTCGGGGTAATCGACCCGAGTCCCCGCTCGGCAGACACCTTCCACACGTGTATGAGCGCATCGCCCAGATCGCCCTCGACGTCGAGTTCGCCGAGAACATATGCCTGCGCAGCTCCCAACTCTCCGGGATTCCAGAGCAAGCGTCGCAAAATGTTCGGGCTGTAGAGCGTCACCTTCGGAGCATCCTCGGGTCCTGCGATGCTGCCGTCCCATGCAGTCAACCGCACCGGAAGCTCGCCGCCGACAAGTGGACTGAGAATTTCCGACAGACGGCCCGCAACGCCGGCACCCTTAATCGTTCGATCCATCGTAGCGGTCATCGCTGGTTCCTCCGATCGAGAACAATTTGCTGGACGTCGAGATACCCCGATCGGAAGCCCGCCTCGGAATAGCAGAGATAGAAATGCCACATGCGCGCGAACACTGCGTCGAACCCGAGCGCAGACGCCTCGTCGGTGCGAGCGCTGAAACGCTCGTCCCACAGCCGCAACGTCTGCGCGTAGTGATCGCCCATCGACATCCGCTCACGCACCCGGAGCGTCGTCAAACGTTCTGTGACATCCTCGATCGCCCGCACCGACGGAAGAAACCCACCGGGGAAGATGTACTTGTGCACCCAGGTATAGGTGTTGCGGGTCGCGAGCATTCGATCGTGGGGCATCGTGATCGCTTGGATAGCCGCGCGCCCACCGGGCGCCAACAGAGCGTCGATCGTCTGGAAGTAGCTTCCCCAGTACTGGTGGCCAACGGCCTCGATCATCTCGACCGACACAACGGCGTCGTACTCCCCCTGCACCTGCCGATAGTCGAGAAGGTCGACCTGAACGCGATCTGCCAGTCCCGCAGCGCTGATCCGCTTCGCTGCCAATTCCTGCTGTTCGACCGAAAGAGTCACCGAGCGCACCGTTGCGCCGCGCTCTGCCGCCCGGATCGCCAATTCTCCCCAGCCTGTACCGATTTCGAGCACTCGTGAACCTGGACCGACACCCGCGCCGTCCAGCAGGCGATCGATCTTCCGGTGCTGAGCAGCCGCGAACACTTCCCACGACGGGGACGCTCCTACCGACAGATCCTCGAAGAGTGCACTGGAATAGGTCATCGTGTCGTCAAGGAACAGTTCGAACATCTCGTTCGAGAGGTCGTAGTGCCTGGAGATGTTCGAGCGCGTGTTCTGCGTCGAATTCCGCTCACTGCGAGGCTGCTTCGGAATGTACAGGCCTCGCAACCGCTGCAGGAAGTCGGGAATCAGCGTCGCCACGCGGGAGGCGAAGACTTCCAGGACCGCGGTGAGGTCGGAAGCTTCCCAATCGCCCGCCATGTACGACTCGCCGAATCCGATCAAGCCACTGTCGCCCACACGAGCGGCGAAGTCGTCCGGGCGATGAATGACCATCAACGGCGAATCCGGGCTACCGCCGCCGGAGAATTCACCGTTCGGCATCTGAACACGCAGCGGCAAGCGCGCGACCGCCTTGTGAAACAGAGCGCGGGCAACCGGCGACGCAACCCGCACTTTGAAGCCGCTGGGCACCGTGGCAACGCCTGGCCACCGCTCGGTTTCGATCGTGTGAGCGGAAGGTTCGGTGCCGAGAGTGGTTGTGGTCATTGCACTGCCTCCTGCGGGTGATGTTGCGGTCGGGGAATGATGGGTAAGCGCCTGGCCCACAGCCGGATTCCTTGAAATCTGATCTGCGCGGCGACTCGGAGCGGAGCCAGCGGGACGGAGAGCGCACTGCGAACGATCTCGCGCGTCGTTGCCGGCACGCAACGACCTGACACCGTGGCTACGAATGGCGCCTTGCCGTCTCGGGCCAGAACTATCGAGAGCGCGAGCGCGGTGTCAGGTAGCGGGAGTCGCATCCGGTACTCGCCGTCCAGATCGTTGAACGGAGACACGTAGAACTCTTTGGTCGTGCGAGCGGCGCCACGTTCGTCGGGTTCGAGCAGGTAGCAGTGCCGCTCACCGTAAGTGTTGTGAACCTCCGCCACGACACACCGCTGACTGCCGTCGTCGTTCAAGCACCAGAACACGCTCAGCGGGTTGAAAACATGGCCGAACACACGTGCGTTCGCAAGCATGAGGATCCGGCCACCGGAGAAGTCGAATCCGTTGGTCGCCAGAAAGGTCTCGACGTTGGTACGAATCGATCGGGTGGGGTCGCCGAGGTGATCTCCGGCGTCGAACGTCGCCAGGGGACGCAATGCCTTCGGGAGCTCGGGCAAATCGTCGACGTCGACGAGCCAGCTGTAGCTTCGGTACTCGAACTCGTTGTGCAACGGTTGCGTTCGTACATGCCGAATGCTCGTGTGAACGATGGACGGCGTGATGGGTGCGGTCACGGCCACCGACCTCCGACGCGTTCGGCGGCGCGCAGGCCCGACAGTGCACCGTCCTCGTGGAAGCCCCATCCGTGGTACGCGCCGGCAAACGCGAGCACGTTCGAGTCCAACTCGGGAAGCCGTCCCTGAGCGGCGACGGAGGTCGGCGTGTACTGCGGATGCTCGTAGGTCATCTGATCGATTACCGACTCCGGCGACACCATCTTGTCGCCCCCCAAGGTCACTATGTAGCGCCGGCCGGTATCTGGGAGCCGTTGCAACCTTGTCATGTCATAGCTGACCAGAACGTGATCGGGCTTCGCGTTGCATTCAGGGATGTAGTAGTTCCATGACGCGCGCGCATTGGTATTGTCGGGCAGCACATTTTCGTCGGTGTGAAGTTGGGTGTGATTGACGGAGTACGGCATTGCGCCGAGGACCTGGGATTCGACGGCCGTCGGCTCGGCCAAAATCTTCAGCGCTTGCTGCGGATGCGTTGCGACCACAGCTGCGTCGAAGGTCTGGATTTGGTCGTCGCCGTCGCGAATGTCAACGCGATCGCCGAACCGGTGGATCGCGCGCACCGGGGTGTTCAGCCTGATGTCGCCGATACTCTTGGCAACGAGGCGAACGTATTCAGCCGACCCCCCGGTGACCGTCCGCCAGGTCGGCGATCCCGTCACACTCAACATTCCGTGATGATCGAGGAACGAGAACAGATACCGCGCAGGATATTTCAGCGCCGAGCCGGGATCACACGACCAGACTGCCGACACCAGCGGCGTCATGAAATGAGCGGTGAAGTAGTCGGAGAACCGGCCGCTGCGCAGAAACACTCCCAGTGTCTGGTCGGGTGCGGACGGATCCGTGTTGTCGAGCAACGCGCGGGCACGGCGATGGAAGCGCTTGACCTCCATCAGCATCGACAGAAAACTGCCATTCACCAGCAACCCCGGCGTCGGCAGAACGCCGCGCAACCCTTGCCCGCCCGAGTACTCGAGCCCGCAACCCCCACACCTGACCGACATACTCATATCGGATTCCTGCGTAGGCACATCGAGTTCTGCGAACAATCGCAACAATGTCGGATAGGTGCGGTCGTTGTGGACGATGAATCCGGTGTCGATGGCGAGGCTTCGCCCTTCCGGGTCGGTGACCGAATGGGTGTCCGCGTGCCCACCGAGCCGTGAATCCGCTTCGTAAAGCGTGACGTCACTGTCCTTACTCAGCACCCACGCCGCTGTCAGGCCCGCGACCCCACTGCCGACGACTGCAACCCTGCGCTTGTCGGAACTCATCGTCGTTCTCCCGTCTTCGTTGCGGCTACCCCGCGACTCATCCCTGCAACTGCATCGGCGACGAGGCGATGCCAGGTCGCGGCCCGGCGGAGCATGAAGTGACCTGCGCCGTCGATGCCGAGCCATTCAGCGCTCTTTCCCGACTTCTGCAGTTCGTCAACTTTCCGACGAGACCCTGCCGGGTCGGTCCACGAGTCGGCCGTGCCGTGGAGCACTACCAGTGGGGTGTCCGAACGCAGGGCAACCGGTGTTCCTTCCGGCCACCACGGCGCCAGCGCAACCACGCCGACCACCGCCGGATCGCCACACAGTTCAGCGGCAACTCGTCCGCCCATCGAGTGCCCCAGCAGGATCACCTGATCTTGTGCATCACGTTTCGTGATCGACTCCAGTGCGGCTCGTGCATCGGCGACCGGACTGCGCTCGGCGCCGTTCCAACCACGGACCCGGTACCGAACCTGCACCGCGGTCACACCGGAGCGGCGAAGCTGAGCGGTGAACGGACACATCCGAAGGTTGGACAGCTGCCAGGCTCGGGCAGGGCGATGGCTCGAGACCTTTCCCCCAGGCAGCACGAGTACCACCAGGTGCTGGTCACCGTCCTGCTCTTGCCGTCGCTTAGGCGTCATGCAAGGTATTCGGAGCCGAAAACCATTTGGATGGGGCTCGTAGAATTTCTTTGTGAATCGTGAAGCAGCCGTCGGTGACGTCCTCGACGCCATGGACGCCAACTTGGTCTCCCATGCCTGCCACCTGCATGAACACCTACCGACGGCGTCGGTCACTCTCGCTGCAGATGTTGTCGTCGCAGACGGCGGCCTCGCCGACGACACTTTCAACATCATCGCTGGCGCTCGCTTAGCCGTACCTGATGAAGGCCCAGACAAAGACCGACGACTGCTCGGAATTCTCTCGTCGATTCGAGCAACGGGACGTCCGTTCTCCTGGTGGACGGGTCCGCGCGACACGCCCTCTGACCTCGGCGCTCGGTTGTCAGCCCTCGGCTGCGCGCGCTCCGAGGAAGAACGAGCGATGACGGCGGACCTAGAGGTCGTCCCGCACCCAACGCCTGTCCCGGAACTCTCCGTTCAGCGAGTGACGACTCGTTCACAGCTCGCCGACTATGCCGCCGTGATGGCCGCTAATTGGTCGCCGCCCTCGGCGGCAGTAATTGGTTTCTTCGAAGAAACTGCCGATGCCGTCCTCGATGAGCGTTCGCGCAGTTCGTTTGTCGTGGGGTACGCGAACTCCCGTCCCGTCGCCGGAGCAGAGGTCCATTTTGCTGCCGGCGTCGCCGGACTGTACGGCGTCGTCACACTCGAAACGGCCCGCCGACGCGGATTCGGCTCGGCGGTCACACTTGCCGCACTCGACATCGCCCGCGCGCGGGGTGCCCGAATCGCCGTACTTCAGGCGTCCAGCGACGGCGCGCAGCTCTATCGAAACCTCGGCTTCGAGGATGTCGGCACCTACACCGAGTACTCGATCGGCTCCAGTTAGACGTCCCCGCGGGGACGCTTTCAGTCCGCATCCATGGATGTGTGTCGGTACCCACATCTAATATCGAACATACATTCGAAACAATGTCGGACGCGCGCCGGGGGCAACGATGAACGCAGCACTGATCGATAACGCAGCACTGATCGATGAAGAAACGCGGGGTTTCGCCCGAGAGGACGTGGAGGAACTCGGCTCCGAAATCTGCGCTCTCGCCGGCCAGATCGCCGCGGCCACCGCCCGATTCCTCACCCTCCTGTCGAAATTCGACGAAGACCGCGGCTGGACCGGCCCTGGACTGCACTCGTGCGCCCACTGGCTGTCGTGGAAATGTGGAATGAGCCTGCACACCGGCAGGGAATACGTTCGCGTCGCCAAAGCGCTCCGATCATTGCCCGAGATGCGGAAGGCCTTCGAACAAGGCCGCCTGTCCTATTCGAAGGTTCGCGCACTCACCCGGGTCACCACGCCGTCCAACGAAAAGCAGATGGTTCGGTTCGGCTGTGAAGCACCCGCAGCCCAGATCGATCGTCTCGCCGCCGGTCTGCGTAAAGCAACCGACAACGAATCCGGCAAACGCAGAGCGCTCGAACACCCTCGGGTCCGCTGGTATTGGGACCCCGATACGGGCGAATTTGTCATCAAAGGACGCCTGCCGGCGCAGGACGGCGCCCGAATCCTCGCAGCGTTGGCGGTGGCGGAACGTGAACGCACCCGAACCACCGCCATCCGCCCCGTCGACGAGACGGCCACAAAGAACCCAGTCGGAAACATCGGGCCAGGCCTGGTCGCAATGGCCGACCTCGCCACCACCGCGGTCGCAGACCGCACGTCCAAGGCCGCCGTCAACGAAGTTGTGTTCTTCCACGAAGCGAACACCGTCCGAGTACCGAGTGGACCCGCGCTCCCCCAAAATGCCGCCGAGGAAGTGCTCTGCAACGCGAAACTTCGTCTGGGAACGACAAAGGGGGGATGCGTTCTGAATCTGGGCCGACGGACCCGCGTCGTCAGCGCCAAACAAATGTTGGCATTGATTTACCGCGACGGATGTTGCCGCACACCAGGTTGCGGGCGGACTCGTTTCCTGCACGCGCACCACGTCAAATTCTGGGGACGCGGCGGCACCACGGACTTGGACAACTTGATCATGCTTTGTGGAACCTGCCACCGCGCGCTGCACGACGGCCAGTTCACGATCACTGCACTCGGCGAGCAGAAGTTCGAGTTCCTTTACGCCAATGGAGACGCCATCGACCCAGCACCTCCGACCGAGGGATTCGCCGATGGCCTACTGCGCGGAGACATACCCGACGATGCGATCGTCCCTACATGGGACGGCGAGCCCCTCCACCTCGATCACGCGGTCAGCGTCATCCTCGACAGCTGGGCAGCATGAACAACATTGGTCTAGTCCAATTTGAACTCGCCGTGAACAATCGGACAACCCTCGCATCCAGGTAGTGCAATTGGTCTAGTCCTATCGCAAGATGCTTAGCGTGACCAAGAAAATCGCACGCACCTCAGCCGCCATCACACTCCTCCTCGCCGGCGCGATAGCAGCCGGAACTGCAACCGCTGCAGCAATTCCCGGCTCGTCCAACCTCAACCCGTCGGCCACCGAGAAGACAGTTGTCATCGGCCTCGACGGCACTATGTTCAGCCACATCAAGACCGCCGACGCTCCCCGTCTCCAGAGGCTGATCGCCGAAGGAACCAGCGGAGAATCTTCCATCCTCGGCCACACCACCATCTCCGGACCGTCGTGGTCGACCATCCTGACCGGAGTCTGGGACACCAAGCACGGAGTCAAGGACAACACGTACGCGGGCGCCCGCTTCGACCTCTACCCAAGCGTCTTCACCCGATTGGAAGCAGCAAAGCCCTCCCTCCTCACCGAATCGATCTCCACCTGGGGCGGCATCGACAACATCGCCTCCAGCGGCGCTCCGAAAGCTGACGTTGTCGTGACCACTGATGATGCAGGTTCCGAAGCGGCCACCGACGCTGCGACGGCAGACGCTGTCGCCCGGGACATCACCGACAAGGGACCTGACCTGATCTTCACCCAACTCGATCAGGTGGACGGCGCGGGGCACAGCGGCGGCACCAACGGCGCTGCGTACGAAGAGTCGATTGCCTCGGTCGACGCCCAGGTGGGCAAGATTGTCGATGCTGTCGATCAGCGCGCAGCGAAGACCGGTGAGAAGTGGACTGTACTGGTCACTGCGGATCACGGGCACAAGCCCGCCGGTGGGCATGGCGGTCAGACACCGGCGGAAGCAACGACATTCGTCATTGCACGCGGTGCGGGATACGCGGCCGGTAAGACCACCGACACGTACACGATCGCCGACATCACTCCGACAATCCTCCAGAGCCTGGGCGTTTCATTGCCTGCCGATCTGGACGGCAAGCCGCTAGCCAAGGAAGCTCCCGGCTTCGTCGGCTCCGTCGACCTGGGATTCTTCGGCTCCTGATCGCAAGAAGGCCCGAGTGCGGCAGCAAAGCGCCGCAACAAGACAGCAGCAAGGCAGCAAAAAGGTCGGGCCGGAGAGCGTGTGCTCTCCGGCCCGACCTGTTGTGGAGCTGCCGGGAATTGAACCCGGGTCCTACGTTGAATCGCTAGGGCTTCTCCGTGTGCAGTTCGCTAAGTCTCTACTTGGATCTCCCAGTCTCGCGAACAAGCCAGGATGACGATCCCAGTCACTGTTTGATGTCCCATTCGACTCCGTGACCGAGCCGAACAGTAAAGCCCTCTAGCTGATGCCAGGAACCGGGTCGAGGGCAACCCCGGGCTGACAGACACGCTTCGCTACTTAGGCAGCGAGAGCGTAGTCGCGCTGATTGGAATCGGCGCTTATAGGTTTGCAGCGACGCTTACGGTGGTCTCTTGCCTGCACCGACACGCTTCCCCTAACTCAACACACGCAGTCGAAACCGTTCAGCCCCGTGTGTGCCCCGCGTCTTTCGTGGGGCTATTCACTATAACGCGCCGAAGTTCGGAAGTCATACCAATTAATCGGCGGCACTTTCCGTGTCCCTCGCCCCAGCCGTATCCCTCGCCCCAGCCGTTTCCTGCACTGCAGCCATCTCACGCTCGGCAGCACCGGTGATATTGGTGATCATCCCTTGGAAGACAACTCCGTGGAAAGGCAGGATCGAGTACCAGTACGCCCGGCCTGCGAGCCCGCGAGGGAAGAAGACCGCACGCTGATCGAGATGCGAACCCACCGGCCGTCCGTCTGCACCGGCTGGGCCTTCCGATACCCGCAACTCCAACCAAGCGCCGCCCGGGACCTTCATCTCGGCGCGCAACCGCAGAAGCGAGCCGCGATCTATCTCTTCGACGCGCCAGAAGTCCAGGGCTTCACCGGTGTTGAGTCGCCGGGGATCGCGTCGACCTCGGCGTAGCCCGACACCGCCAACTGCTCGATCCATCCACCCCCGGATCGCCCACGCCAAAGGGAATGAATACCAACCATTCTCACCGCCGATCGACTCGACCACCGACCAGAGGGTTTTCGGATCCGCCGAGCAGTCCCGCTCGCGATGATCGACGTAGACCGCTTCACCAGCCCAATCCGGGTCGGATGGAAGAGGATCGGACGGTGCTCCCGCGATCGTCGCGCCCGACCACGCCGTTTCCACCTCACCCGTCTCGATCTTCCGAAGCGCCAAACGCACTGCTTCCCGATACGGCGTGAGGCCACCGGCGGGGGGCGGGATGAAGTCGTCGATGTCGTGATCGTGCATCACCGCGTCGTTCTGCAGTGACTCGATCAATGGCATCGCCAAGCCTCGTGGAATCGGGGTGACCAATCCCACCCAGTGACCTGCCAGCCTCGGCGTGAGGACGGGCAAGACGAGGATACGTCGGCGTACTAATCCTGCGACGTCAGCGTAGGTGTTCATCATCTCGCCGTACTGCATGACATCTGGCCCACCGATATCGAAGGCGCGGTTGACCTCCGGCGTTGTTGCCGCAGCTGCGATCAGATAGTGGAGTACGTCACGCACCGCGATCGGCTGGATGTTGTTGTGCACCCACTTGGGTGTGGTCATCACCGGAAGCCGATTGGTCAAGTGGCGCACCATTTCGAAGGACGCCGAACCCGATCCGATCACCACTCCAGCCTGGAACACAACCGTCGGAACCTCGGAGTCGAGCAGGATCCGACCGACCTCGAGCCGAGACTGCAAGTGAGTCGACAACTCTCGGTCGGACGGATGAAGCCCACCGAGGTAGACGATCCGGCGCACCCCCGCATCGCGTGCGGCGGCGGCGACGTTCTGCGCGCTCCGCTTGTCGATGTCAGAGAAAGACCCTCCCCCGCCCATGGCGTGAACGAGGTAGTAGACCACGTCGATGTTGTCGAAAACACCTGCGAGTGAATCACTGTCGGTCAAATCTCCACGCTTGATCTCCACCGAATCATGCCAGGGCACATCGCGAAGCTTCTCGGGACTTCGCACCACCACCCGCACGTGGTGGCCCTCATCGACCAGGCGAGGGGCAAGACGTCCGCCGATGTATCCGGTCGCACCCGTGATCAACACTCTCACTGCGTCCATCACCCCACGCTACGCAGAATTCAGCTCCGAAGCGCGAGTGCAACCTCGAGGTCGTCGTTCGTCAACATCATGTTGATCCCCGCTCCGGCCTTCGCCCCGGCGGCTGCGGCCATGATGACCTGGGCACCCGGGTCGACGACGTTGCCTGCCGCGAACACGCCGGGCTCGCTTGTGGCCCCCATCATGTCGACAGTGACGAAATCGCCCATCATCGTCTCTGCGCGCTGCGCGCCGAATGTTCGCAAGATCGCATCGTTGGGATCCATCGTGAGGGCGCCGCCGACAAATACTGCCGAACGCGCGACCACAGTGCCGTCCACCAATCGCACGCCCACCAACCGATCATCCTCTACGGTGGGACCGGCGACCTCACCCTCGACGATCGAAACATCGCGAGCTGCAAGCTTTTCCCGATCTTCGGCACTCAGTTCCGCGATTCGATGGAGGAAGAGAACCACGTCGTCGGACCACTGGCGCACCATGAGTGCCTGGTGCATCGCGAACTCCGCGCTCTTGGCGATCACGCCGAGCGACTGATCACGCACGCTGTACCCGTGGCAGTACGGGCAGTGCAACACGTCGCGGCCCCAACGCTCACCGAAGACTTCGAGTTCCGCCGGTAGACGGTCCGTCAGGCCCGTTGCGACAAGGACTTTGCGTACCGGAATCTTGCTGCCGTCAGCGAGTTCGACCAAGAAACCGTCATCGTCCCGTGTCACAGAGACGACTGTGCCGTCATGGAACTCGCCGCCGAATTTGCGGACCTCACCTCTGCCGATGGTCAACAGTTCGGCAGGGTTCATACCGTCACGGGAGAGGAATCCGTTCATGTGATCGGCAGCCGCGTTTCGTGGCGATCCGTTGTCGAAGACGATCACGGACCTGCGTGCCTGACCGAGAATGAGTGCGGCGTTGAGGCCTGCCGCGCCGGCTCCGATTACTGCTACGTCGAATGAGTTCTGCGTCATGAATCCAGAATGACAAGTAGACGCAATATTGACAAACACTGTTGCCGCTTTGGCAAAATGAGTGCATGACCGAAACATCGTTCGAAGCCGTACTAGCCGGCATCGGCCCTCGCCTACGTGCGTTGCGCCAGCAGTCCGACATGACCTTGGCCGATTTGTCGGAGGCCACCGACATCAGCGTGAGCACACTGTCGAGACTCGAATCAGGTACTCGCCGAGCCAACCTGGAGCTTCTGCTGCCGATCGCCAAGGCACACGGTGTCCCGTTGGACGACCTCGTGAACAGTAAGATCAAAGATCCCCGCGTGCGAGAAGAACCTCGGACGGTCGGATGTATGACGGTCATTCCGCTGACGAGTCAGCCCGGCAATCTGCAGGCCTACAAGATGATCATCTCCCCCACCGACGACGATCGCGAGCCAGGATCTCACGAGGGCTACGAGTGGGTCTACGTTCTGTCCGGGCGCATCAGACTCCAACTCGGCGACCGTGATTTCATCATGGGTGCCGGCGAGGCAGCCGAGTTCGACACACATATCCCGCACCGCATCAGCGCTGCCGACGGTCGACCGGCCGAGGCAATCAGTCTCTTCGGGAAACAGGGCGAGCGAGTTCACCTACGCGCCGCCCCGGCCGACAGACGCGGCTGAACAGACTCGCTGGAAAGCTGGCCGCCGAAAAGGAACTACGCGCCCGCGACGGCAATCATGCCGACTGCCGCCAGCGCCAACAGCATTCCCGCTTGTTGCACGCGGCTGACCCGCTCGCCCAGCATCACCATCGCGAGCAGAACCGTCGCAGCCGGATACAGCGAACCGATCACGCTGACGAGCGAGAGCATTCCGCCTTGGAAGGCGTAGATCATCGTCCCGTTGGCGACGACGTCGAGGACGCTGACGTACACCGCGAGCTTGAGTGGCTCACCTCGCGGGAGAACAAAGTGACCGGCCGCCAACGCGACCAACCACACCACGACGGTCGCGGCGCCGCGAGATACGGCCAATGCCCACAGCCCGCTGCCCTCGCCGATCTGGTGAAGTGCGATGAACGAGAGTGCAAATGCGCCACCGCTTCCGACGGTCAGCAACGCCACTTGTCTGGTGAAGCGGAGAGTGATCCCGCCGGCAACCTCACCCGCGGTGTCGTCGGGCGACTCGCGACTGACCAGAACGACGGCGACCAACGCGACGACGATACCCAGGTACGCGATCAGTCCCGGCCGCTCACCGAAAGCGAATCCGACGAGCACCGGAATACCCGCCACCAGAACGGCGGTGAGTGGCGAGACCACCGACATGGGGCCGGTCGCCAGCGCAAGATAGAACCACCACACCGCCAGCCCACTCGTGATGCCGGCGATCGCACCCCAGATCAACCCGTTCAGCGTCAGCGTCCCGGAAACGAAAGGTGCTGCGATCAACACGATGACGAGCGAGAGCGGATACGAGACGATCACCACGCGCAGTGCGGCAACTCGTCGTGACGCAACTCCGCCGACGAAGTCGCTGACTCCGTAGGCAACTGCCGCCACGAGGGCAAGCAGGATGGAGGTCAGCGCATGCCCTTGATACGACGACCGAGCTCGCGGGTCACCTCGCGCTCGGCGGTGCGCTTGGCCATGTCCTGGCGCTTGTCGTAGTCCTGTTTACCCTTTGCCAGCGCGAGTTCGACCTTGACCTTGCCGTCGTTGAAGTACATCGACAGCGGGACCAGCGTCTGGTTTCCCTCGCGAGTCTTGCCCACGAGGTGCTCGATCTCACGCTTGTGCAGCAGGAGCTTTCGGGTACGACGCGGCGAATGGTTGTTCCACGTGCCCTGCGTGTACTCCGGAATGTGCAACGAGCGCAGCCACACTTCGCCGTTGTCCACGGTGGCAAACGCGTCGACGAGTGATGCCTTGCCTTCACGCAGACTCTTGACCTCGGTCCCGACGAGCGCGATACCGGCCTCGTAGGTGTCGATGATCGTGTAGTTGTGACGTGCTTTGCGATTGGTCGCAATGACCTTGCGGCCCTTTTCCTTCACTGTCCGGGCCTCTCAGTCCGCTGTCTTACGGTTGAATAGTGTCTTACTGTCCCAGCATAGAAGCTCGTGCAAACCGATTATTCGCGGACGTACAGACGCAGCGTCACGTACGCCGTCACCGCGGCCATTCCTACACCGGCAAGCACGAGGATCGGCGAGACGAACAGCACGTCGCTGTTGGAAATCCGCGCCACGATGTTGGCTTCGTAGACGTCGGACAGGACCCCGTCGATGAAGACGTTCTTCGCCGTGAACAGTCCGGCGATGGCGAGCACCGCACCGATCAAGGCCGCGACGACGGCTTCGAGGAGGAACGGAAGCTGGGTGTACCAACGCGTCGCGCCGACCAGCCTCATGATGTTGACTTCGGTACGACGCGTGAACGCCGCGATCTGGACCATGTTGGCGATCAGCAGGATCGCTGCGATCGCCTGGACGATCGCGATCGCGAATGCCGCGTTGCGCACTCCACCGAGCACGCTGAAGAGTCGGTCCACCAACTCGCGCTGATTGAGCACACTCTCGACGCCGGGCCTCGAACCGAAGGTGTCGTTGATGACGCCGAACCGCTCCGGGTCACTGAGCTTGACCTTGAACGACGCCGGGAAGCTGTCCGGGCTCACCAGCGCTGCCAGTTCGGGCTGGTCCTTGAACACGCGTTCGGTGGCGTCCTTCACGGCGTCTTCACGGTTGAGGTACTGCACTGCGACGACGGACGGAGTCTGCTCGAGTTCCTTGCGCAGCGAACTGCAGATCTCCTGCTCGCAACCGGGATCGGCCGAAGAGATGTCGTCGGTCAAAAAGATCTGCACCTCGACGCGTTCGAGGAAGATCTGCTGGGTCTTGCCTGCCATCTGCACGACCAGCAGACCACCGCCGAAGAGACCGAGGGAGATCGCCGTCGTCAAGATCATGGCGATGGTCATCGTGATGTTGCGGCGTAGGCCGGTCAGGACTTCGCTGAAAATAAAGCTGGCGCGCATCGGGGAATCCGATTCCTTTTCGAGAGGCCGGTTGTTTCACGACAACCGGTGGGCGTACGGGACGTGTGGTCGTAGTCGGCGCTACCTGCCGACGCCGTACACACCCCGCGCTTCGTCTCTGGTCACCTTGCCGAGATCGAGTTCGATGACGCGTCGACGCATGGAGTCGACGATGTGATGATCGTGGGTCGCCATGACGACGGTGGTGCCCGTGCGGTTGATCCGCTCGAGCAGCAGCATGATGTCCTGGCTCGTTTCGGGGTCCAGGTTGCCGGTGGGCTCGTCGGCGAGGAGCACGAGCGGGCGATTCACGAATGCACGAGCGATAGCGACGCGCTGCTGCTCGCCGCCGGAAAGCTCAGTGGGCAGTCGATCGGCCTTACCGGCCAGACCGACCATGTCGAGAACCTCGGGAACAGTGCGCGCGATGACGTTGCGGGGCTTGCCGATGACTTCCAACGCAAAGGCCACGTTCTCGGAGACTGTCTTCTGCTGAAGCAAGCGGAAGTCCTGGAACACACAGCCCATGCTCTGACGAAGCTTCGGCACACGGCGGGCCGCCAACTTGTTGACGTGGAAATCCGCGACCTCGATATCGCCCGACGTGGGCGACTCCATCTTGAGCAGCAACCGCATGAACGTCGACTTGCCAGAGCCGGAGGGGCCGATGAGGAAGACGAACTCCCCCTTCTCCACCTCGACACTGACTTTGTCGAGCGCCGGCCTGGTGGAGGCCTTGTAGGACTTCGACACATTCTTCATGCTGATCACAACTAGCCAGTCTAGCCGTTATCTAACGGTGACCTTGGCGCCACGCGCGACGACCCTCGTCCTTATCCGTTACCGGTGGTCGCAGGTGACTGCGGCACCGACGTCGGCGCCTGCATTGCCGCGCCTGGTTGCGGGACGGTCGTCGTCGCAGGAGTGGTCGGCACTGTGGTCGCGGACTGTTCGGCGTTACCCGGGGCAGGCGCGGGACCCGAAGTCGGCGTCGGAGAACCGGAAGTGCCCGTACTCGTTTCCGAGGACGGGGTCTCGGATGTGGTCGTCGGCTCGGTCGACGACGGCACGGGGGTCGTCGTCGACGGTTTGACCGACGGAGCGACGTACGGCTCGGTCTGCGACGTGTCGGTGCTCGGCGGTGGTGTCGCTGCGGTCTGTTCCTGAGGATTGAGGTAAGTGTGCAGCAGATACGTCAGTATCCACGCCACTATGAGGATGAAGGTCGAAGTTCGCATCCGGCCGCCGAAGAGCCGTGACGGTAGCCAGTCCAGGTGAAACAGTCTGTCGAGTCCGCGGCGCGGTTCCTGATCGGTCATTCGCTCGCCTCCTCGGTCCGTACGGTGTGCAGATCCGGTGACACCGTGATCCCCTGCCGTCGCAGTGCAGCGGCGACGCGGACGCGAAGAGCGCGTCCGACCTGGAATTGTTTGCCAGGAAGCGTGCGCGCAACCATCCGCACGTTGACCTGATCGACCTCGAGGCTTTCGACGCCCATGACAGTGGGCTCGTCGAGCAGCAGTTTCTTGAGTCCGCGGTCGGCCATCGCGTCGACTCCGACCTGGCGAAGTACCTCGTTGACCCGGGTGAGGTCGGCAGTCGCCGGAACCGGAACGTCGATGACGGCGCGTGCCCAATCCTTGGACAGGTTGGTTGCTTTCACGATCTGGCCGTTGGGAACGGTGATGACCTCGCCGTCGGAATTACGCATCCGCGTCACACGCAAGGTCACGTCCTCGATGACGCCGTCCGCGTCGTCGGACGACCCCGTGATCGCGAGTCGCACCGTGTCACCGAAGCCGTACTGACGTTCGGTGATGATGAAGAATCCGGCAAGAATGTCCTGCACGACGCGCTGAGCGCCGAAACCGAGAGCGGCACCGAGGACCGTCGCCGGTGCCACCAGACTGCCGATCGGCAGGTTCAACTGGTCGAGAACTTGCAGCGTCGCGATGATGTAGATGAACGTGATGACCACCCAGGTGATGACCTGAGCGACCGAATGTCGATGTTTCGTCGCCTCCGAGCGGACCAGGGCGTCACCCAACTGGTAATTGGAATCGATCTGGTCGGTGACCTTGTTGCCGCCCCAACTGACCAAACGGGCGAGTATCAACGCGCCGAGCACTGTCAGGAGGACAGGCAGCCCGGTGGTCTGCAGCCAATCGAGCAGGTTCTGCCCAGGTCTGAGGAGAGTCATCGTGCCTTTCGATAATCGAACGCTATGCGGACTGGTCTTCGCTCATGCGCCAGCGGATGCCGGCCTCGAGGAAACCGTCGATATCTCCGTCGAGTACCGCCGACGGGTTGTTGACCTCGTACTCGGTCCGTAGATCCTTGACCATCTGGTACGGGTGCAGGACGTAGGAGCGCATCTGGTTGCCCCACGAGCTGCCGCTGTCGCCCTTGAGGGCATCCATCTCGGCGCGCTCTTCCTGACGCTTGACCGCGAGCAGCTTGGCCTGCAGAACGCGCATCGCCGACACCTTGTTCTGAAGCTGTGACTTCTCGTTCTGACAGGTCACCACGATGCCCGTCGGGATGTGGGTCAAACGAACAGCGGAGTCCGTCGTGTTGACCGACTGACCGCCGGGACCGGAAGACCGGTAGACGTCGACGCGGATGTCGTTCTCGTTGACCTCGATGTGGTCGGTGGTCTCGACGACCGGCAGCACCTCGACCTCGGCAAAAGACGTCTGCCGACGGCCCTGGTTGTCGAACGGACTGATCCGGACGAGCCGGTGGGTGCCCATCTCGACGGACAGCGTTCCGTAGGTGTACGGGCCCTTGATCGCGAACGTCGCGCTCTTGAGTCCGGCTTCTTCGGCGTACGACGTGTCGTAGACCTCGACGCCGTAGTCGTGCTTCTCAGCCCAGCGGATGTACATGCGCATGAGCATCTCGGCCCAGTCCGCGGCATCGATTCCGCCGGCACCGGAGCGGATGTTGATCAGTGCGTCGCGCTCGTCGTACTCGCCCGAGAGCATGGTCTTGACTTCCATCGCCGCGATGTCTTCACGCAGGCTGGCTCGCTCGGCGTCGGCATCGGCCAGCGCGTCGGGGCCTTCGTCTTCGGCCAATTCGTAGAGGATCGGCATCTCGTCGAGCCGCTCGCGCAGTGCCACGATGCGCCGCAATTCGGCCTGCGCGTGGGAGAGCTGGCTCGTGACCTGCTGGGCGTGTTCCTGGTCGTTCCACAGACCCGGGTCGGCTGCCTGATGCTCGAGCTCGTCGATGCGTCGGCGCAGCTCCTCGACGTCCACAACCGATTCGCAGGTGCGAAGGGTGGTGTCGAGGGCGTTCAGGTCTGCAATTACGTCGGGATGCACGGTTCTCAAGGCTACCGGGTGCCGCCCTCGGCTCTGCCGTGCGTCACCTTCTCGGCTCTGCCGTGCGTCACGTATTGGGATCACCGGGACTCGAAGCCTTGCCAACGTCGGTCCGAGGGAACCTACTGGAACGATGACTGTCACCGACGAATACCTCCAGAACAACGCCGTCTACGCCGAGCAGTTCACTGGACCGCTCCCCCTCCCACCCAGCAAACACGTTGCCGTTCTCGCCTGCATGGACGCCCGCATCGACGTCTATCGGGTACTGGGAATCAAGGAAGGAGAATCGCACGTCATCCGCAATGCGGGTGGAGTCGTCACCGACGACGAGATCCGTTCCCTGGCCATCAGCCAGCGACTGCTGGGAACTACCGAGATCATCCTCATCCATCACACCGACTGCGGAATGCTGACGTTCACCGACGACGACTTCAAGCGTTCGATCCAAGACGAGATCGGCATCAAACCCAACTGGGCTGCCGAATCGTTCCCCGACATCGACGAGGACGTCCGTCAGTCGTTGAAGCGCATCGAGAACAGTCCGTTCATCACCGCGACGACGTCCCTACGCGGATTCGTCTTCGACGTCGCGACCGGAAAGCTGAACGAAGTCCTCCCCGTTTGAGCCGGTAGGTTGTGTACCCGTGACCGATCGCGCATCCGACCTCGCACTCGCCCTCCGTATCGCCGACGAGGCTGACGCGATCACTCGCGCCCGCTTCGGCGCCCTCGATCTTCGAGTGGACGACAAGCCGGACCTCACCCCTGTCTCCGACGCCGACCTCGCTGTCGAGCGGGCAGTGCGCGCGACGCTCGGTGAGCATCGGCCTGCAGACTCCGTGCTCGGCGAAGAATTCGGCGGCGACGCAGTCTTCGAGGGCAGGCAGTGGGTGGTCGATCCCATCGACGGGACCAAGAACTTCGTCCGCAACGTACCGGTGTGGGCCACGCTGATCAGCTTGCTCGAGGACGGCGTCCCGGCCATCGGCGTCGTGAGCGCACCCGCACTGAATCGGCGATGGTGGGCTGCAACGGGTTTGGGCGCACATACATCTTTCGGGGACGGTGATGCGCGGGCGATCCAGGTATCCGCCGTCGATCGCAGTGAATCGGCGAGCCTGAGCTTCTCGAGCCTGTCCGGCTGGAAGGACCGCGGAATTCGCGATCAGTTCGTCGAATTCACCGACCATGTGTGGCGCGTGCGCGGTTACGGCGACTTTTTCTCCTACTGCCTCGTGGCCGAAGGTGCCGTCGACATCGCTGCCGAACCCGAGGTTTCCCTGTGGGATCTGGCAGCGCTCGATGTTTTGGTCCGTGAGGCCGGCGGCGCGTTCACCGATCTGGACGGCGGCGCAGGTCCACACGGCGGCAGTGCGGTCGCCACCAACGGCCTGCTGCACGAAGACGTTCTAGCCCGCCTGCGGTAACCATTCGATTACCAGAACATCCCACCCGTCGCAAGGGTCCGAGGGAGGAGTCCCGACAGGCCCGTCGGCAGGATTCGGTACGACGTCGCGGCCCGTTGACTGGAAGTAGTTGATCACGCACTACTTCCAGGAGAATGATGAACCGGATTTCCAGGCGCACGATTCTGTTCGGTCTGGCCGCCGCGCCTCTCGGGCTCGCGGTGGGCTGCGGGGCCAACTCGACAGCAAGAAGCGCCGCGCAGGCGGTACCCGGAACCTCTCGGCCGCTACCGGTTCCGCCGCTGGCCGAATCGACGGTCGACGACGCCGGTGTTCGCCACTTCACACTCCGCGCCGGTGCCGGAACCACCGAGATCGTCGCGGGAAAGCTCACCGACACTTGGGGGTTCAACGGATCCATCCTGGGACCGACTGTTCGAGCCGCACGCGGAGAATCTGTGGCATTCACGATCGACAACACACTGGCCGAGCCGACGACCGTCCATTGGCACGGCATGCATCTGCCCGCAAGGTTCGACGGTGGCCCGCACCAGACCATCGAAGCCGGCGGGCGCTGGGAACCGGCGTGGACGATCGAACAAGCGGCCTCGACGCTCTGGTATCACCCACACCCGCACGGATCCACCGAACGGCACGTCCAGCGCGGTCTCGCCGGGCTGTTCCTGATCGACGACGCCGACACCGTCAGGCTGGACATCCCCAAAACCTATGGGGTTGACGATGTTCCATTGATAATCCAGGATCGTCGATTCCTCGCCGACGGCAGTTTCGACGAGTCCGACCCGACCGACATCGGCCTGCTCGGCGACACGATCGTCACCAACGGCATCTCCGACGCCTACCTCGACGTCACCACCGGGGTTGTCAGGTTGCGCATCCTGAACGGCTCTTCCGGTCGTCTTTACAACCTGGGATTCCCCGACGACCGGACCTTCGATCTGGTCGCCACCGACGGCGGACTGCTCGAATCGCCGATTCCGATCAAGCGGATTCAGCTCAGCCCCGGCGAACGAGCCGAGATCGTGGTTCGCGTCGACCCCGGTGCGACGACCACATTGGTGTCGTTCCCGATCGAGGACGGCGGTGGCGTGAACTCCTCCGACGCAGAGAACTTCGGCATGAACGACCGCTTCGACATCGTCGAACTTCGGGGCGTCGGCACCCGCGCGTCACGGTCGACTCTCCCGCCGCAGTTGGCTACCCTGTCGCGCCTCGACCCTTCGAAGGCAAGCATTTCCCGAACCTTCGATCTGCAGTGGTACATGATCAACGGGCAACGAATGGACATGAACCGCATCGACTTCGAGGCCGAGGTTGGCGCGACCGAAGTGTGGACGATCACCAACAAGGACAACTGGCCTCACAACTTCCACGTCCACGACGTGCAATTCCAGATCCTCGACGTCGACGGCCGCACTCCCCCGCCTCACTTGCGCGGACTCAAGGACACTGTTTACACACCGCCCGGCAGCAGGATTCGCGTCGCGCTCCAGTGGTCCGAGTACACCGATCCCACCTTCCCGTACATGTTCCACTGCCACCTGCTGATGCACGAGGACCAAGGCATGATGGGCCAATTCCTCGTCCTCGAGCCAGGACAGAAAGCCATGCCGATGCAGATGGACATGCGGATGGACATGCCGATGCCGTCGTCTGGTTCGCACTCCGGTCACTGACGGTTCTGCAGGTGGTACACGGCGAGGCGAACCCGATTGTCGCAGCCGGTCTTCGACATCAGGTTCGCCACGTGCGTCTTGACCGTGGTCACACCCAGATGGAGCGCGTCCGCGATCTCCTGATTGCTCTGCCCTTCCGCAACCAATGCGAGGACCTGTGATTCGCGCTCGGTCAGCGGAACCTGCTCCGTCACAGCAGTATCGGCGTCTGCGCCGACCACCGCCCGATCCACGACGCGGCGAAGCAGTTCCGGGGAGAACACGAGTTCACCCTCGGCGATCCGTCGAATGGCGCTGAGCAACTCGGTCGGTTCGGTGTCTTTCACCAGAAAACCCGAAGCCCCGGCGGCGAGCGCGGGATACAGGTGATCGTCGTCGTCGAAGGTTGTCAGCACGAGAATGCGTGCTCGCCGACCGGCCTTGACGATCTGCTGTGTGGCACCGATCCCGTCGAGCCCGGGCATCCGCAAGTCCATAAGAATCACGTCGGGATCCAGTTCGGCAGCGAGCGCTACCGCCTCGACCCCGTTCGACGCCTCACCCGCTACGGTCATGTCCTCGGCTGCCGTGCATAACATCCGCAAACCAGCGCGCACCAGTCGCTGGTCGTCCACGATCAGCACGCTGATCACGAGTCACCGCCTGAGGTAACGAGTGGAATACTCACGTGGACTTCCCATTTCCCGTCGCTGTTGGTGCCGGCAGTCATCTCGCCGCCGACCAATTCTGCACGCTCACGCATTCCCACCAGTCCGTGACCAGCATTCCGGGGAGACCCCCCGCCATCGTTGACCACCCTGACATCCACCCGGTTGTCATCACGACCGACCGAGACCGAGACGGAGCCCTTCCGATCGCCGTGTTTCATGACGTTGGTCAGCGACTCCTGAATCACCCGCAACAACGTCAGCCTGCCGATCGCATCGAGATCAGCTGCGCCCGACTCGACGTTCCCCTGAACATCGAAGTCCGCCTGCACCTCGAAACCCGCCGCACGCACACGATCGACCGCCGCCTCGATTTCAGCGTCGACGGCATCCGGCTCGACCAGAGCGACCTCGCCGAGCGAGGGATCACGAAGTGCGACCAGAAGGCGACGAATATCGGTCAGCGCATCCGACGCCGTCGCACGCACATCCGCGAGGACCTCACGCACGGCCTCGTCCTGGGGCGCCAAGACATGCTGAGCCACGCCGATTCTCAGGACGATCGACGCCATGTGGTGCGCAACCAGGTCGTGCAGTTCGCGGGCGAGGGCGCTCCGCTCCGCAGCGCGGGTCCGCGCAAGATTGTTCGCAGCCAATTCACGCTGCGAGCGCAGATACAGTCCGAGCAGCAGCGGCAATCCCACGTACGCAAGCACTTTCACAGCAGTGGTGACCGACCAGAGCGCTTCGTGAGATTCGAACCAGATCCCCGCGAGCACCGAACCGCACCAGCCTGCTGCCGAAACGGCGACCAACTCTCTGCGATCGGCCCGCATCGTGACATCGACAACGGCTACCGCGCCGAGATACGGGACAAGTTCCGACAGCCCCCAGGCGTCGGCGACGAACATCGGAATGGCCAGCGCCGAGATAGCCAGGGAGGCGAGGACCGGCCATCGACGGCCGGCGACGAAGACGAGCGCCGACAGGATCGAGAAGATCCAGTAGGTGAGCGGGACTCGATACTCCCCGGGATACGTGCTGGCGATCAACAGGCAAGGAACCACCACCAGCGGCACGTAGCGCTGTATCCGATCTGGCACCTCTGTCCGGTTCACCCGTCGAGCCTATGACGCGCATCATTTTGCTGTTTCTCGACAACAGACCTTACTGATGAGTAAGATAAGGATCGTCCAACGCCCCAACACCGAGAAACAGCTGGTGATCATGACCAAGCAAGACAGTGTTGCCCCCGACAAGAGCGCTCAGCGCAGCGAATCGGGCGCGCAGCGCGGCGGCGCCAAGGGTGCGCCCCGCGACACGTCCGCCGTCGGCCTGAACCCGATCAAACGCGACGCCATGGGCGCAGCCATGCGTGTGCTTACCAAGATCACCGGTTCGGAACTGGCCGAGAAGTTCAATCTGCGTCAGACCATCGATCGCGTGACCTACGAGGGCACCAAGACAGGCTTCAAAACCCTGGGCGCCGCTACTCGTGGATTCCAGAAGGTCTCGGGCAACGGTGCACCCAAGCGCCTCCCTGACAACCCGAGCAAGAATGCCGACTACTTCGACCTCACCCCGGACGACGATCAGAAGATGATCGTCGAGACCGTGCGCGAGTTCGCGGCCGAAATTCTGCGTCCCGCGGCCTACGACGCCGACGGTGCAGCTCAGGCACCCGCCGATCTCTCCAAGCGTGCGGCCGAG
The DNA here is from genome assembly GCF_030056735.1 of Rhodococcus sp. IEGM 1409. Taxonomy (GTDB): domain Bacteria; phylum Actinomycetota; class Actinomycetes; order Mycobacteriales; family Mycobacteriaceae; genus Rhodococcus_F. Next base: position 399,563 of record NZ_JASHKN010000002.1, on the reverse strand, counting down.
CTCGGTATCACGCTGATCAACGTTCCCGAAGAACTCGACGGAGCGGCCGCCGATCGTGGCGCGGTCACCAACTCTCTTGTTGCCGAGGCACTTGCGCACGGAGACATGGGCCTGGCACTGCCGATCCTCGCACCCAGTGGTGTCGCAGTCGCACTGACGCAGTGGGGCACCGACGCGCAGCAGAAGACCTACCTCCCGGCGTTCACCGGCGAGCAGGTCCCCGGCGCAGCAGTGGTGGTCAACGAGCCTCGCGCACTGTTCGATCCGTTTGCCCTGCAGACCAAGGCAGTTCGCTCCCCCAGCGGCTACAAGCTCAACGGCGTCAAGAGCCTGGTGCCGGCAGCGGCCACATCCGAGCTCTTCGTCATCGCTGCAGAACTCGACGGCAAGCCGTCCTTCTTCATCGTCGAGTCCGACACCAAGGGACTCGTCGTCGAAGCAGATCCCAGCATGGGTCTGCGCGCCGCCGGTCTGGGTCGCCTGATCCTCACCGACGTCGCGGTGTCGGAGTCCGCACTGCTCGGTGACGGTGACGCCGATCAGCGCAAGGCCGAATACGCCGACGCCATTCGCCTGGCCCGCCTCGGTTGGGCGTCCATGGCCGTCGGCACCAGCCAGGCAGTTCTCGACTACGTGATTCCGTACGTCAACGAGCGCGAAGCGTTCGGCGAGCCGATCAGCCACCGCCAGGCGGTTGCCTTCATGGTCGCCAACATCGGCATCGAACTCGACGGACTTCGTCTGGTCACGCTTCGCGGCGCTTCACGCGCCGAGCAGGGCTTGTCCTTCGCCCGCGAATCCGCTCTGGCCCGGAAGCTGGCTTCCGAGAAGGGCATGCAGATCGGCCTCGACGGTGTGCAACTCCTCGGTGGACACGGGTTCACCAAGGAACACCCGGTCGAGCGCTGGTACCGCGACCTCCGTGCCATCGGCGTTGCCGAGGGCATCGTCCTCATCTGACGCCGCTGAACTTCCAGGAGAACCACGATGATCAACCTCGAACTTCCCAAGAAGCTCAAAGCATCAGCGAACCAGGCACATCAGGTCGCGGCGCAGATCTTCCGACCCATTTCCCGTAAGTACGATCTGGCCGAGCACGAGTACCCCGTCGAGCTCGACACCATGGCCGCCATGGTCGAAGGCCTCTCCGATTCCGGTGGAGACATCGGCGGTGCCAGCGGCGGACGTTCCGACGCGAGCGCCAAGGGCGGCAACGCCAACGGCGGCAACATGTCCGCGCTCCTCAACTCGCTCGAAACATCGTGGGGCGACGTCGGACTCATGCTCTCGATCCCCTACCAGGGACTCGGCAACGCAGCGATCGCCGCAGTGTCCACCGACGAGCAGCTCGAACGTTTCGGCAAGGTGTGGGCCTCGATGGCCATCACCGAACCAAGTTTCGGTTCCGACTCCGCCGCCGTGACCACCACCGCGGTTCTCGACGGCGACGAGTGGGTCCTCAACGGCGAGAAGATCTTCGTCACCGCCGGTGAGCGTTCGACGCACATCGTCGTGTGGGCGTCGGTCGACAAGTCGAAGGGCCGCGCGGCCATCAAGTCGTTCGTCGTACCGCGTGACGCCCCGGGCCTGAGCGTCGCTCGTCTCGAGCACAAGCTGGGCATCAAGGCTTCGGACACCGCCGTCCTCCTGCTCCAGGATTGCCGCATTCCGGCAGACAACATCCTCGGCAGCCCGGAGGTCAACGTGGAGCAGGGCTTTGCCGGCGTCATGCAGACGTTCGACAACACCCGGCCCCTCGTTGCAGCCATGGCCGTCGGCGTCGGACGCGCAGCTCTCGAAGAACTGCGCGCCGTCCTGACCGAAGCCGGAGTCGAGATCTCCTACGACACACCGGTCTACAACCAACATGCAGCTGCAGCCGAGTTCATCCGTTTGGAAGCCGATTGGGAGGCCGCGTACCTGCTGTCTCTGCGCGCGGCGTGGATGGCCGACAACAAGAAGCCGAACTCGCTCGAAGCTTCGATGTCCAAGGCGAAGGCCGGCCGCACTGGCACCGACGTGACGCTCAAGGCCGTGGAGTTGGCCGGCACTTACGGTTACTCGCAGCGCCCGTTGCTCGAAAAGTGGGGCCGCGACTCGAAGATTCTCGATATCTTCGAGGGCACCCAGCAGATCCAGCAGCTGATCGTCGCACGCCGCCTGCTCGGAAAGTCGTCCGCCGAACTGAAGTGACGGTCCCGTAGGTCGGACACCAGAAAAACAACATCGCACACGCTCCGCCCCGCCACCTTCCGAGATGGCGGGGCGGAGTGCTCGGTCGCCATCCGGAAACTCCACCACCGAGCCGCGTTTGCGCATTAGTGTGTAATCAGTCCTACAACGACGCTCGGAAGAGGTTCACGTATGCCCGGATTGGTCACCAAGGTCACTGACACCATCGGCGCGGCGGGGGTCATGTTCCGAGCCGGACTCGTCCCATTTCCCCGCCTCGACCGCGGACTCAAATCCATTGCAGCGGTGGACAAATACGGACCCTTTGCCGGACCGGTTCACGCCCACGCCGAGAACGGCTACGACGCGGTTGCCATCGTCGACGAGCGCGGGCCCATCACCTACGCCGAACTCGAACGTCAGAGCAACGCACTGGTCCGTGCATGGCAGGCGGACGGCATCACGTCCGACTCCGTCATGGGCGCGATGTGCCGCAACCATCGTGGCTTGGTGCTGACCATGCTGGCTGCGGCAAAGAACGGAACCAAGCTCGTCCTCATGAACACGGGCTTCGCTCGGCCCCAACTCGTGGACGTCGCCGCGCGCGAGAAGGTGGTCGCCTTCGTCTACGACGACGAGTTCGCGAACATCGCCGATGCCTTGCCAGGCGACGTCGTCCGGTATCGCTCGTGGCCGGAGACGGACGCGTCCGCCGAAAGCTCCTCAGCGACGACTCTCGACGAGGCCATCGCCGGACGCACCACGTCCTCGGTGCAGGCTCCCGAGAAAAACGGTGGCTTCGTCCTCCTCACCAGCGGTACGACTGGAACTCCCAAGGGTGCGCCGCGTGGCCACACCTCGCCGCTCGCTTCGGCGCAGTTCCTCGACCGTGTCCCGTTGCGCCGTGGACAGACCATGATGATGGCCGCCCCGGCCTTCCACGGAACCGGTGTCTCGCAGTTCGCTCTCGCGTTGGCGCTCGGGCAGACCGTGATCATGCATCGAAAGTTCGACCCGGAGAACACGATCAGACTTGTCGCCCAATACAAGTGCGACAGTCTGGTAGTGGTCCCGACGATGCTCACTCGCATCATCGACCTCGGTCCCGCGGTGCTGTCCAAGTACGACACGTCGAACCTGAAGATCATCTTCTCGGCAGGTTCGTCGCTCTCGCCCGACCTGTGTAAGCGAGTCACTGCCTCGTTCGGATACGTCCTCTACAACCTGTACGGATCCACCGAGGTCGCCGTGGCCACGGTCGCGACTCCCGAGGATCTGACCATCGCTCCGGGAACCGCGGGCCGGGCTCCAGTGACGTGCCACGTCGAACTCTTCGACGAAAACAACAGGAAAATCACCACTCCCCACACGATCGGCCGAATCTTCGTCGCGAGCGGACTGAGCTTCGAGGGCTACACCGACGGGCGGGACAAGGAACGTATCGACGGACTTCTCTCCACCGGCGACGTCGGACACTTCGACGCCAACGGCCTCCTCTTCGTCGACGGCCGCGACGACGACATGATCGTTTCCGGCGGCGAGAACGTCTACCCGCTCGAGGTCGAGAACCTCCTCGCCGACCGGGAGGACGTCCTGGAAGCCGCCGTGATCGGAGTCGAAGACGCCGACTTCGGCCACCGCCTACGAGCCTTTGTCGTCGCCGCTCACGGCGCCGAGCAGAACTCCGACGAATTGAAAGACCACGTTCGGTCCAACCTGGCCCGTTACAAGGTTCCCCGCGAGATCATCTTCATCGACGAACTTCCCCGCAACGCCACGGGAAAGCTGTTGCGCCGCGTCCTCATCGAGATGGAGGTCAGCGAGGACTGATCGCAGTCACAAAGCGCTGAGTGTCCGGATCAATTCCGCCTCGTCGACGCGAGTGGAATGCCCGTCACGAATCACGACCTCGCCTGCAACCAACACCGTGTCGACGATCTGACGACTGCCCGTCGTGAGAATGGACGCACCCGGATCTCGTACCGGGAGGCAACCGAAGTCTCGTTCGAACCGAATCATGGTGAGGTCAGCGGGATCACCGACGGAGATTCCGCCGGACCTGGCGGGTAGACCGAGCGCTGCGTTCGCACCGCCGGACGCGATGTCGATCATGGCTCCGAAGCCGAACAGGTCGGCGCGGCCGCGCGCGGCTCGCTGCACGTAGGCGCCCGTGCGCAGCGTCTCCAGCATGTCCTGGGTGTCGTTGCTGGCCGCACCGTCCACGCCCAACCCCACCGCGATTCCCGCGTCGAGGAAGCTCGGGACCGGTGCGATTCCGCTGCCGAGGCGCATGTTGCTGACCGGGTTGTACGACACTCCGACGCCGCGCTCCGCCAACACTTTCTGGCCACGATCGTCGAGTTCCACACAATGGACCGCCAGCACCCGATCCCACAGAAATCCGTGGGAATCGAGGTAGTCGACAGCGTTCATGCCTGCATGTTCAGTACACATGGTGTTATCCGTCTGCGTCTCGAGCAGGTGGATCGAGACCGTCATGTCGCGAGACTGCGCGAACTCACGCACTGCCGACATCCCCTCCGTGGTCAGCGATCGCGGATTCGGTACCGCCACTGCCACGTCGACGCGGGAACCGGCCACGTCGTGCATCATCTGATCTGTATGTGCGAGAACATCTCCGAGTGGCTGCATCAGCCGTGGATCAAACCCCCACTTCCTCGTCGTGTCCGCCCTGTCTGCGGCCCCACGCCCCAACACGGCTCGAATCCCGGTGTCGCGCAACGCCCGGATCACGGCGTCGTGAACTTCACTGGACGGGTGCGGCCACATGTGTTCGACCAGGGTGGTCGTACCGCTGCGCAACGCTTCCAACGATGCTGCGACGGCGGCCGCGTATGCGCGCTCCGGCGTGATCTGGACGGACTCTTCCGCGACCGCGAGCAACCATTCGAGAAGCGGTGTCCCTTCGGCGATCCCACGCATCAGTGACTGTTGAAGGTGCGTGTGGGTGTTGACGAACCCCGGGATCAGATACGCCCCCGATCCGTCTACACTGCCCGCGCCGGCGCTCCCGGCGGAAACCTCGATCGATTCGACAACGCCGTTCGAGACGACAACATCGCGGCCGCTCAGCCATTGGCCGCCGCTGTAGAGCGTGACGTCCGTGACGATCGTGTCGGCCAAGTTCCGGTGTGCGGTAGTCATCGACAATTCTCCTGAAAGTGTGAGACGGAACGGGTGCGGATCAACGGGCGAAGTTCGCGCGCACTCGCTGGTCGATGTAGTCCTCAGCGGTGATCGGAGGGTACTTGCCCGCAGGGCCCTCGATGGTCACGTCACGGTTCGCCTGAGCGAAGAACGCGAGGCTGTAGCGAGGTCCCCGGTAGTCGGTCACTCCGGGGCTCTTCACTCGATGAAAGTTCGACGGCAGGACATCATCACTCCATCTCATCAGCATGTCGCCGATATTGCAGGTGATCGCTTCCTCGGCCGGCACCACCGTCGTCCATTCCTGGGTGTCCATCTCCTTGCCTGGGCACAGTTGCAAACCACCCTGACCGTCACGCTGGAATAGCAATGTCAGGCAATCGAAATCGGTGTGTGCACCGGCACGCCACATCCCTTCGACATCCGCGTCGGCGGCAAGGGGAAAGTAATGCAGCAATCGCAGTGTGCTTTGGTAACTCTCCACCGACGGATCGTGCGCCTTGGTGAAGAAGTCTCGTTCGAATCCCAGCTTCTCGGCGAAGCACGAGAGCAGGTCCATTGCAATGCCCCAGCACTTGGCTTCGAAGTCCAGGATCGTCTCGCGGAATCCGGCCAATTCGTCCGCTGTGGGCCACAGGTCTCCCATGTGTGGCCGGGTCACCTGGTAGGACTCTTTCTGATCAGGTGTTCCGATAGACGGACGCACCTGCGTCATACTCTCCCAGCCCGAGTTGAAACCCTTCTCGAGCGGATACTGCGCTTTGACTTCCGCGGGGAGCGCAAAGAATCCCTCGGCCGCCGCAAACGCCTCGCGAACCTGGTCCAGATCGATTCCGTGATTGACGATTTGGAAGAACCCGATGTCGGTCGCTGCCGACCACAACTCCTCGGCGATCTCGCTGCGCCGGTTCTCGAAGTCCGCGAGATCGATTCTCCGGACCTCGCGGTCCGTGGTCTCGGTGCCCAGGCCACCCATGCGGGTCTCGCGGTTGAGTTCTGTCATGTCGTAAGTCATTTACTGTCAGCTCCTTCAGCGGATTCCGATGGACGGATCGGTGAACTTGTCGGTGTAGATCTCTTCCGCGGTCAGTGACTGCGGTATCGCCGCACCCCCGGCGATCAGGATGGGCTTCAGTTCTTCGACGGTGTGGGCGACTCGGGTCATGTCGAACGTCCCGACGGAGCCGTCCGCCTCATTCGCGATCAGGCCCTTCTCTTTAAGGAGCTGGGCACTGAACGCTGCCTCACCCTCGGTGTACGGCGAGAACGACACGTCCTGCGAGACGACGTCGACAATGGCGGCATTCGCAGCATCCGGCGCGGTGATGTAGTCGGCCGTGGCCTGCTGAATGATCGGAACCAGCTTGCTCAAGCACGGCGAGAGTGTCTCGACCTTGTCGGCACGGACGGAAACATTGGACGCATAGATGTCGAAACCCGAATCTTTCAGCAGGTCATAGGAAACCGGCTTGTCCCACGCCGGCGTCTCCTTCTCATACGTGTAGGGTTCCGAATTCGCGAATCCTTGCTGAGCAATGGTCGGGTCACCGACGAATCGCGAGGGAGCTCCGTCGTAGCTCGTGTCGAGCTGGGACTGCTTCAGTAATCCTTTTGCCACGAGCCACTGCGGGAAGAGCTGCTCCTTGGAAACGACGACGCTCGCGTCGGACCTGCCGATATCGGCAACACTCGTCCAGTCCGGATGAGAATCTTTGTCCCACATGAGGATTGCCGGACTGTATTTGAGCAGTGGAGTGACGGCCACGACGGGCTGACTTGCTGCTGCCGCGATCACCTGATCGCCGTGCACGAGGCCGAGGGTGATCGAATCGTCGACGTACATCTGGGAGCTCACGGACTGGAACCCGATTGCCGGTCCCCCTGCTCGCAATGTCAGGTCAACTCCGGTGTCCTTCCCTTCTGCGACGAGAGTTCCACTGACGGACTTGTCATCGGTGTCGACCGAGTACCCGGGACCCAGCATCTCGAACAGTGCTCCCATGTCCGACTGCGGCTGCCATTGAAGTTGAACCACAACGTTTTCCGGACAGAGTCCCGTCAGGTTCTGAGCCTCAGCAGCCGGTTCGAGCGATTCGGCCTTGGCCGTTTCGGCTTCGCTGGAGCTGCAAGCAGTCAATCCGATGGCCGCACACATGGCCAGTGCCACGCCGGCCGCTCCCACACTCTTGCGATTGGAATTCACCTTGCGATTCGAATACACAGCGTCTCCTTCGTGAAAACAATTGGGATGTGGGCGAACCAAGAAGGGTGATCCGATGAGCACACTCTGCAGCACTTGGATTACATGCAATCGTCTGGTTGTTTCCATCAGGTAACGCACGCCCAGAGCCTCCCCTTACCTGCAATGTCACCTCACATTTACATTCAGCAATCTCGACGACATACATGCAATCCAAGATGTGTCTTACATCTTGAAGAACTTTTGCATGCATTATCAAACCGGAGGCTCAGATGGAACTCGCGAACACGATGCAGGATGCCGACGCTCGCAAGCTCACCGCGCCGATGCAGATGGTCTTTTCCGACGTCGTCAAGAAGTTCGACACCGGCACAGTTGCGCTGGACGGCATCGATCTGGACGTGGAGCGGGGAGAATTCGTCGCCGTGGTCGGACCCTCCGGCTGTGGCAAGTCGACTTTGTTGCGCATGGCCGCCGGCCTCGAGCGACCGACCAGCGGTGCGGTTGCCCTCGACACCGAATCAGTTGGCTTCATCTTCCAGGAGCCGACTCTCCTGCCCTGGCGAACCGTGCAGGCCAACGTCGAATTATCGGCCGAACTCGGCGGCGGCGACAAAGCAGCGCGAAAGTTGCGCGCCGACGAGGCAATCCGCGCGGTGGGCCTTGCAGACTTTGCGCAGCAACTGCCCAACGCGTTGTCCGGCGGAATGAAGATGCGCGTGTCGTTGGCTCGCGCCCTCACGCTCGCACCTGCTGTGATGCTGCTCGACGAACCTTTCGGCGCACTCGACGAGATGACCCGACTGGAGATGCAGGTGGAGCTTCAAAGGTTGTACACCGACAAGGGATTCACCTCGCTGTTCATCACGCACTCGGTATCCGAGGCCGTGTACCTCGCAAGCAAGGTGGTTGTCATGACCGCCAGGCCCGGACGAATACATTCGGTCGTCGACATCAATTTCCCTTACCCACGTAGCCCGGAACTGCGCTACGACGCCCGCTACACCGAATACGTCGCCGATATCTCGGCCAGTCTGCACGGGAGCCTACGATGACCGAAGTTCTTGCAGTTGGGCGAGGCAACACCACACGCAATACCGCTGTTCGCTCTGATTCTGCGACCACCACACAAGCAGAGGCACAGACCGGACGGCCCTCTCGAATGAGAGCGCTCGGTGCCCTCGTCCTCTATCCGCTGCTCTCACTTGCCGGCGCGGTCGCTGCCTGGTCGATCGTCAGCTACCTCGTCCTCTCCCCCGAACGTCGGTTTCTCCTCCCACCACCGAGTCAGGTGCTGACCAAGTCGCTGCTCGACTGGAAACACCTCTCTCCCATGCTCGAAGCCCTCGCAGTGACGGCGCAGGTTGCGCTGGTCGGCTTCGTTGTCGCGGTAGCAGTCGGCGTCGGAACCGGCGTGCTGATGAGCCAAGCCAAGTGGATCGAGCGGATCGTCTATCCGTACGCCGTTGTGCTGCAGGTCATTCCCATCCTTGCCATAGTGCCCCTCATCGGCCTCTGGTTCGGCTACGGCATGACCGCTCGTACCCTGGTGTGTGTTCTCATCGCAGCCTTCCCGATCATCACCAACACACACTTCGGATTACAGTCGGTCGATCGCGGACTGCACGAACTCTTCACCCTCGGACGAGCTTCGCGTTGGGATCGACTGGTGAAACTCGAACTGCGAGCGGCAATGCCGGCCATTCTCACCGGTATCCGTACCGCGTCCGGCCTTGTTGTCGTCGGCGCCATCATCGGCGACATGTTCTTCGCCAAAGGACAACCCGGGATCGGAACTCTGCTCGACGTCTACCGAAGCCGCCTTCAGTCCGAGGACCTGATCGCCGCGATCGTGATCGCGTCGGTGTTCGGCGTCCTCGTCTTCTCTGCCTTTGGATTCCTCTCACGTGTGCTCGTCGGTAAATGGCACACGTCCGGCCGCAAGGACTTTAGATGACCTTCGAAATACCCACCATCGACATCAGCCCGTACCTCCACGGCGAGACAACTCTTGCGAACGCCACTGACAGCACTGCCTGTGCAGAGGTCGCGGCTCAACTCGATCGCGCGTGCCGGTACGTCGGCTTCATACAGATTGTCGGGCACAATATTCCACGATCAGCGACCGACGGACTGGCCGACGCTCTCGACGAGTTCTTTGCTCTCCCGCTTGCGGTGAAGAACAACTATCGCCGCCCCTCGTCCGAGAATCGTGGCTACTCACCACCGAAGTCGGAGTCACTCAGCATGAGCCTGGGCGTTGCGTCTGCGAACCAGATGAACGACTTCTACGAAGCGATAGTCGTCGGTACAGAGGTGAGCGACTATCCGGGCGTCGACCTACCCCAGTCCAGCTACGCCGCCAACACCTGGCCCGACGCTGCGCCCGGCTTCCGACCGGCAATCGAGGAGTATTTCCGCCAGGCACAGAGTTTGGCACGAATCCTGATGTGCGCCTTCACTGACGCACTCGGATTGCAGCCCGGGCACTTCGATTCGATGCTCGACCACTCGATCGACGCGATGAAGATGAACAACTACGCACTGCCCGAGGGCGAGATCCGGATCTCCGGCGACATGACGGGAATGGGCGCTCGCACCGACTTCGGAATCTTGACCATCCTGTGGGCAGATCAGGTTCCCGGCCTTCAAGTTCTGAGTACCGAAGGCGTGTGGCACGACGTCCAACCTGCCGACGGCGCACTCTTGATCAACCTCGGTGACGCGATGGCGCGCTGGACGAACGACCGATGGCGCTCGACAGTGCACCGAGTCGACCCGCCGATCGTCGACGGTCAGATCATCCGACGTCGCTCTGCCGCATTCTTTTTCGACGGAAACTACGACGCCGTCATCGAAGCACTGCCAGGAACACTCGCACCGGGCGAAGTGGGATACCCGCCGATCACGATCGCTGAGAACATCGCGGCCAAAGTGGCCGGACTGAAAGGCGCGACGGCGCCCGAGGTCGACCGTCGCAGCGCTGACCGGGTGCGCGCCGCCGGGTAACGGTGCCGGGTAGCGCTCCCGGGTACCGTCAATACCGTGCAGGATCGAAGTGAGGACAAGATGACCACCACCGAACGAGCTTTGCTCACCGAGTCCGTGCACGAGACGCTTCGCGAACTGATCTTCTCGGGAGAGCTGGCGCCGGGGACACCACTGAGTGTTCCCGCGCTGGCGAGCAAACTCAATGTCAGTCGAACGCCGGTCCGCGAGGCCGTGCAGCAGTTGATCTACGAGGGCATCGCCGTCCATACCCGAAATGCGGGTGCAAAAGTCGATTCGCTGGACGCGGAGTCGCTGCGCGCTGTTTTCGAGGTGCGTGAGGTGCTCGACGGTCTCGCAGCGTTCAACGCTACGGCGAATGCCACTCACGAAACCGTGTCGCAGCTCAGCAAGATGGTGCAGGTGCAACGCGAACTTCTCGAGAGTCCGCCGGACCAGCGACGGGATTCGAAGCTGGACCTCGAGTTCCACACGTTGATTCGTGAGACTGCATGTAATCACCCGCTCAGTGAAGCATTACACCGTCTGGATGGGCAGTCACATCTTTACCGTTCGGACATGTGGAGCCTCGAGCTCAATCGCCGGATCGCAGTCACCGAACACGCTCGTATAGTCGCGGCGATCGAATCGGGTGACGCCTTGGGAGCGAGAACAGCCGCGAGCGCGCACGTAGCCGGGCTACTCGTCCGAACGACCCGAGTCTGATGCCGAGACCCTGAAACGCGGACCTGAAGCACGGACCCCGAAGCGCTACCGGAAGGACGGGAACAACGTGTCCGGCCAGGTGATGTCGCCCTCGTTCTCGTCCACGAACGTACCGACACAGTCGCGGCCCAACGCACTGATCGCTCCCGAGATCACCTCCGGGTGCTCGAGCTCGGCAAGGTGGTCTGCTCCGGTTCCGGCACCGGGAACGCCATCGATGTACACCCGGCACTGGCCCCCGGCCAGCCGACCGTCCGCCCACTCACCCGAGCTCTGTACCACCGAATAGTAGGCGGAACCAGGAGTGTCCTCACCCGCATTGAGCTTGGTGAGAACTTCGGAGAACATGCAGGTGTCGTAGCCGTCGGCGGGGCCTTGCACGCAGCCACCGGGGCTGCTGTACTGCGGTGCGCCAACAGCGACGAACGAATCCACGATGTCCGAGCCACCAAGGAACTTCGCGTAGTACCGGGAGCTCAATCCTCCCGCACTGTGCGCGAGCACTCCGACGGAATCAGCGTCATCAGCGTAGGTGCGAATCGACTTGGCGATCAGTTCAGCGTCGGCCGCAATCACTTTGCCGGGTGCATCAACGAAATGCGTCTCGTAGCCCGCATCCTTCAGTGCCTCGTCGAGGGCGCGGTAAGGCGCCTGATGGGCTTCACCTGAGCTGTACAGCTGCTGGCCCGGAACGATGAGAACCACGCGTTTCCCAGTCGTGCCCCATCCACCGGCTGCGGCATTGCCCGCAGGGAGCACCAGTGCAGCAATCGCCAGCGAAGTAAGCACCGTCATCGCCAAGAGGATCTTCGAAAGTCGCACGACGCAACACTACGACGGACGCATGCAAAAAGGACCGCCGCACTGGAATCCAGTGCGGCGGTCCTTTTCTAGTAGCGGGGACAGGATTTGAACCTGCGACCTCTGGGTTATGAGCCCAGCGAGCTACCGAGCTGCTCCACCCCGCGATGCATGGACAAAGTTACACGAGCAGATGAACGGAACGCAAATCGCCTGCGCTGGAGTGAAATACACGCCTGAAAGTCCCAAATCCGAGTGACTGGCTTCACAAAATTCCCGTGAGCATCAACACATAACAAGCATGTAACGAACGTACCTCGAAACCGCATCGAAAAGGCTCTACCAGCGTAAACGCCGAAGTTTGCCGACGAGAGCAGACCAGGAAGTCCGGAAAATCGCGAATCGACCCTCGTTCGGCGCTCCCGTACGGTCGGTCCCGGCCCGAATCAACCGGGCGAACGCCGACCCGCCGCTGCTCGACTCTGCCCCGCGGGATCGCAACCCCCGAAACCTTCGAGGGGCAGAGACACGGAGAGACAAGCGCCCGGGAAAGTCAGCACCACCGCCGACCCGCAGGCCCGCCGATGTCAGCAAGCGCGGAGAGGATTTACCCCGACATGACGTACACCAGCATCAGCAAGCGTGCACTCGGCACATTGGCAGTAGCCGGCGCACTTGTCGCAGTGCCCCTCACTATCAGCACCGGCACCGCTTCCGCAGCCACCCACAACTGGGACGGCGTAGCACAGTGCGAAAGCGGTGGCGACTGGAACATCAACACCGGCAACGGCTACTACGGCGGCCTGCAGTTCTCGCAGAGCACCTGGACCGCCAACGGTGGCAGCGGCTCGCCCGCCAACGCTTCCAAGGAAGAGCAGATCCGCGTCGCCGAGAACACCCTGCAGAGCCAGGGCCCCGGCGCATGGCCCGTCTGCGGCCAGCGTCTGGCCGTCGCGAGCGAGCCCGCAGTCGAAGAAGCTCCGGCAGCAGCACCAGCTCCCGTCGCCGAGGCACCCGCAGTTTCACCCGCTCTCGAGATCCCGGCCGAGCTCGAGCCCGCAGCACAGCAGGCCTACGACACCGCTCGTGACCTCGCCGGCCAGTACGGCTTTGCCGCACAGTTCCAGCAGCTCTCCGATGCCAACGCACCGATCGTTGCAGCACTGCGCTGATTCAGCTCATACAGCTTCACCTGAGCACACAAGAAGGCCCACCATCCGATCGGATGGTGGGCCTTCTGTGACACACGAGCGAGGTCGACTAGCTGGGCGGCAGCGCCTGGTAAGCGTCAACGGCCTTCTGCAGGCGATCCAGCGCGGCTCCGTAACCACTGAAGTCACCGCTCTGTTGCGCCGACTTCAATGCCGCCATTGCCGAATTGACCTCGGCCAGAGCCTTCGACACGTCCCCCGATGATGCCGGACCTGCAGGCGTCGTCGGCGCTGTCGGTGCGGGGGTGGTCTCGGTTCCCGCCGGCGGTTCCGTCGTGGCAGTTCCACCCGGTGCCGTGGCAGCGCCCGCGGCTCCACCATTGTCGAAGACCTGATCAAGTGCCTCGGCCAACGTGGATGCGTATCCGACACGAACCCTGCTGCCCGCCTTCGCAGACTCCTGGTAACTCACCAGAACTCGGGAGAGCTGCGGGAACGAGGTCGTCGTGTTACTTCGCTCGGTATACATAGGTTCGACGTAGAGAATTCCACCCTCTGCGATCGGCAAGGCCAACTGGTTGCCGTATCGGATCGTGTTTGTTCTCTCCAGCAGTGCCTTCTCCGAGCCCACGCGAGCATCCGAGATCATCGAGTTCTGCGACTGTGACGGACCCTGCGTCTGTTTGTTGACGGGCAACTGCAGAACAGTGATCTTGCCGTAGTCCTTCGGATCCGAATTCACTGTGATGTAGGCCGACAGGAAGTCTCGCTGGAATCCCACCATCGGACTTGTGAGCCGGAACGACGGCGCGCCGGTTTCCTGGTCCCCCACCATCACGTAGTACGGCGGTTCATTTTCCTTCGAATTCTCCACCGTCGGCTCGTTGGGCACCGACCAGAAAGCGTTGTTGGTGAAGAACTCGGTCGGATTGTCGACGTGGTACTTCGCCAACATTTCTCGCTGGACCTTGAACAGGTCTTCAGGGTAGCGGAAGTGCGCCCTCAGATCGTCCGAGATGTCACTCTGCGGCTTGACCGTGTCCGGAAACACGCCCTTCCACGCATTGAGAACCGGGTCGTTGTCGTCGACCTGATAGAGCGTCACGGTGCCGTCGTAGGCATCGACGGTTGCCTTGACCGAGTTGCGGATGTACGACACTTCCTTCTTCGGCAGCAAGCGGCCGGTCGTTGCATCCACACTGTCCGCGACCAGTCCGTCCAGTGAACTGCGCTGTGCGTACGGATAGTTCTCCAGCGTGGTGTACGCATCGACGATCCAGACGATCTTGCCGTCGACTGCGGCCGGGTACGCATCTCCGTCAGTGGTCAACCACGGAGCAACCTGACCGACGCGATCGCGAGGATCACGGTTGTAGATGATCTTTGAGTCCGAACCGACGGCACCCGAGAAGAGAATGTTTCTCTCCGTGTACTTCGCCGCGAATGCCAGGCGATTGACCCAGTTTCCGATCGAGACGCCGCCGGAACCGGTGTAGGTGTACTTGGTCTGCTCCGTGTCGTACTCGCGAGCTTCCGAACCACCGGCACCACCGACGATTGCGTAATCGTCAGCGCCTTGACCGATGACCTCGCCGTAGTAGATGCGCGGCTGATCGACCTTGATGACCTGTGTTCCTGCGTCCTGCGAGGCAATGTCGCTGACCGTGTAGATCGGGTAGCCCGCATTGTTGTTGTTCGCGTTGTCCTTCGTCGGGTCGAGGACCGGCGCAGTGATCTTGTTCGCCGGAGCGGCCACCAAGCCGTCACCGTGGGTGTAGACGGTGTGCTTGTTGATCCAGTCCGTCTGGTTTCCCTGCAGGTTGTTCGGTGAGATCTCACGCGCCGCCACGATGTAGTCGCGCATCTCTCCGTCGATGTCGTAACGATCGATGTCGAGCGAGGGCGGGAACCCGTAGAAGTTCTGGCGCTGCTGCTGCTGAGTGAAGGTTGGCGACAGAATGTTCGGATCGAGGAGACGAGCATTGGCAATAGTCGTGACATCTGCCGGCACTTCGCGCGGAACTGCGTCACCGTCACCTGAGTAAGGCTGATATGTGACCTTGTCGTCCGTGATTCCGTAGGCCTGCCTGGTGGCTGCGATGTTCCGCTCGATGTACGTACTCTCCTTGTCCGCCGCGTTGGGCTTGACCGAGAACTGCTCGACGATCATCGGCCAGACTGCGCCGACGAGTACTGACGAGAGAACCAGCAGAGCAACGGCCATGGCCGGGATACGGAGGTCGCGGGTGAAGATCGCAGCGAAGAAAGCCAAGGCACAGATGATCGCGATGGACATCAATATCAGCTTTGCCGGGAGCACAGCCATGATGTCCGTGTAACCCGGGCCGGTGAACGTGGGCTCTTTACGGCCGCTCGAAAGCAACGAGTAGCGATCGAGCCAGTAGGCGACGGCCTTCAGCAGTACGAAAGTTCCCGCCAGGATGGCTAACTGCACACGAGCGGCGGTAGTGAACGTCCCCGCCCGTCCGGCCAATTTGATTCCACCGAAAACGTAGTGGGTTATCAGATTTGCCACGAAGGCCAGCAGGATCGAGACGAACAACCAGTTCAACACGAAACGGTAGAACGGCAGATCGAACGTGTAGAAGCTGACGTCCATGTTGAACTGCGGATCGGTGATACCGAAAGCCTGGCCGTTGAGGAACAACTGGATGGTGACCCAGTTGGACTGCGCGATGAGACCGGACAGGATGCCGATCGCAATCGGAATGATCACGCCGAACAGACGCAGTCGCGACATGACGGTCGTCCGGTAGCGCGCGATCGGATCATTGGGTCCGGAGACCGGGACGAAGACGGGACGCGCACGGTAGGCGAGAAGCATCGCGAGCCACACGATGGCTCCGACGACAATTCCGACTACGAGGAACAGAATGAATCGCGTCAGCAGAACCTTGGTGAAGACACCACGGAAGCCGACTTCGCCGAACCACAACCAGTCCGTGTACATGCCGATCAGTCGCGGCCCCACGAGCAGCAAGGCCGCCACAACGACAGCCACCACCAACAAGATTCGACTGCGTCTGGACAGAGAGGGTAAACCTGCGGGGGGCCGCATGCCCACGTGCCACGCTCCAAGATTTGGCGACGCCGTGGCGTCGCAACCGATTGCATCGATCACTGCGGCCACGCCCGAGTGGACTTGGCCGTTCCCGACCACTCTACGTAACAACGGTCACGGGTTGACAACACGGAGAGCGGGAAGCCAGGCAGAAGGTGCGAGGATGAACGTGTGAGTGAAGAGAATATGAGCAGATCACCGAGTGCCCTCGCCCGGTGCGTTCATGAAGTAGTCGACCACATCGACGCCGAAGGCTGGGATCAACCGCCGAAGCTGTACGCGTTGGTACCCACCGAGATGCTCGCCGCGGCCGAACCCGGACTGCTGGACCAACTCGCCGAGGGCGCCGAATACACACCGATCGAGCAGGAATCGCTCCCCGAGGACATCATCGGCGGTTCACGGGCACTCGACGAGTTCCTGGCAACGACGCATTGGCCCGAGTCGGTGCAGGGTTGCATCCTGGTGCAGGAAATCGTCGTCCTACCGCCCGAGGCGGAATCGGATCTCGATCACGCCACAGCGCCGGTGTTGACCGATCAGCACGCGGCGGACGAGGTCGCTCGGCTGACTGCCAACGCGCATCCCGATCGACGCGAAGCTCGACTGTTCGTCGGCGTGCTGCGTGACGGTCCGTCACTGTCGCTGTTGCAGATGCGTCCCGACGAGGATGCGGATCCGTACGGCGACTTGGAACTGCTCACCTACGACGGTCTTGCACCTCACCTCGTGCACGCGCTGTACGCGACGCTCGACGAGGTCGAAGAAGACTGACAGAGACAGCTTTCAGCAGCGGGGTGCGTCGCCGCCCGTGTTGAGGCTCTCGAGTGAATCCACTGCGCCGGGCAGGTTGTCGACCTTGACGAGTCGAAGCCCGTCCGGCGCATTCTGTTTCGCCTCGTCACAATTCTGGGCTGGCACGAGGAATGTCTCCGCACCTGCTTCGGACGCGGCGATCAACTTGTACCTGATGCCGCCGATCGGACCCACTTCACCGGCGGAGTCGATCGTGCCCGTTCCAGCCACGAACTTTCCGCCATTGAGCTCCCCCGGAGTCAGCTTGTCCACCAAGGCCAGTGTGAACATCAGTCCGGCAGAAGGACCACCGATGTCGGCAAGGTTGAACTGCACGGTGAAGGGGACATCCGGGACCTCGTCCGGCGTGACGCCGAGGTAACCCGATTCGGGCTTGTTGGGCCGCGCCCCGACCGTGACCGGCACAACGGTCTCCACACCCGCGCGAACGACGGTGACGTTGATCGGAGTGCCGGGTGTAATCGCCCCGACCGTGTCCTGAACGCCGCTGATGGTGGTCACCGGAGTGTCACCGATCTTGACCAGGACATCACCCTCTTGCAGCGCACCCGCAGCGGGACCGTCGGGGGTCACCTTCGAAACAGTGAGTGCCACCGGCTTGCCGAGAAAGTGGAGTGCGGCCAACTCGGCACTGTCCTCGGACTGCTGGAAGTCGGCGGTGTTGGCCTGCTGGATCTCTTCCTTCGACTTCTCGGGCGGATAGATCTCCGAGCGTGGGACGAGTCCGTTGCTGCCACTCGCCCACAGCCCGAATGCTTCGAAGATGTTGAGGCCGTCGCGAACAGACACCGTTGTCATGTTGAGGTTGCCGTCGGTGGGATCGACCTCGGCCCCCTGGATGTCGACAACGGGCTTACCGTCGACGTCGCCGAGCGTGTTGAAGGTGGGGCCCGGACCGAGCGCGACATAAGGAACAGTGACCATTGTTCCGACGACTCCCAACACGACGATGGGTGCGAGTGCGGCCAAGAGCGTCACTATCCGTCGATTCACCTGATCCAGAGTAAAGCGCGAAGGCGCCGGAGCACCGATCGCACCGCCTGAGCGCCGTGCGTGTTCGCCGTCAGCGTGACTCGGAGGGCGACTCCGACCCCTCAACCCTTGTACCGTTGAGGTATGAGCAATATGCCGTTCGGCTTCTCCAACTCCGACGACGATCCCGATCGCGACAAGAACGCGGCGGGTGGCAATCCGTTCGGGGGTGGTGACACGCCGTTCGGGTTCGGCGCGGGCGGTGAGGGATTCGATCCGGCTCAACTCGGCCAGATGCTCACCCAGTTCGGTCAGATGCTGAGCGGAATGGGCTCGTCGATGGGCCAGGGCGGAACGTCCGGCCCAGTGAACTACGACATCGCCAAGAAGCTGGCACGCCAACAGATCGGATCGGTCGCACCGATCACCGAGGGCAATGTCAAGGCGATCGCCGACGCCGCACACCTGGCGGAGATGTGGCTGGACGCCGCGACAACGCTTCCCGCCGGAGCGAGCCGCACCCTCGCCTGGACTCCGAACGACTGGCTCGACAACACGATCGACACGTGGAAGCGACTCTGTGATCCGGTGGCCGAGAAGGTATCGGGCATGTGGGTCCAGGGACTTCCGGCCGAAGCACAGCAGATGGCGGGCCCGATGCTGGGCATACTCGGCCAGATGGGCGGACTCGCCTTCGGGTCGCAGTTGGGCCAGGCACTGGGCCAACTGTCCACCGAGGTGCTCTCCTCCACGGACATCGGCTTGCCCCTCGGACCCGAAGGCACCGCGGCCCTTCTCCCCGCCGCGGTTCAGGCTTTCAGTGAGGGGCTCGAACAGCCGCATCAGGAAGTTCTGGTGTTCCTCGCCGCGAGGGAAGCAGCTCATCAGCGCCTTTACAGTCACGTTCCGTGGCTGCGGCAGCGTGTTCTCGCCACAGTTGAGGAGTACGCCCGCGGGATCACGATGGACTTCTCGGCGATGGAAGAATTTGCCAAGGACCTCGACCCGTCCGCTCTCACCGATCCGAGCAAGCTCGAAGCGCTGATGCAGCAGGGCACGTTCGAGCCGCAGAACACACCCGAGCAGAAAGCCGCTCTCGAGCGTCTCGAGACACTGCTTGCGCTGGTCGAGGGTTGGGTGGAGACGGTCGTCACCGCCGCACTCGGCGAGCGACTGCCCGGTGTCGCCGCGATGAGCGAGACGCTGCGGCGTCGCCGTGCCACCGGCGGCCCTGCCGAACAGACCTTTGCGACGCTGGTCGGACTGGAACTTCGTCCTCGCAAGGTCCGTGAAGCGGCCGGATTGTGGCAGAAGCTCACCGCGGAAGCCGGTATGGATACTCGTGACGGCGTCTGGTCGCATCCCGACCTGATGCCCGATGCGAGCGATCTCGACGCACCGGAGGGATTTGTCGTCCGTGTCCTCGGCGGCGGCGAAGCCGGCAACTTCGACGACCCGATCGCCCAGCTCGAAGCCGTCGAGGCAAAAGAGCGCGCGGCTGAGGCAGCGATGGACAAGACCCGCGAGGACGACGAAGAGAAGTAATTCTTCTTCGACACATTTTCGCAGTTCAGCCAAGCTGACGGCCTGTGGATAACTGCCGCTGATGCGGACTCGCCGGCAGCGCGTCATGCCAGCATCGAGCGATGACCGGTGACACGCAGAACAGCACGACACAGAACACACAGCGATCCGTGGGACCCCGATGGGATCCACGGATCGCTGTTCTGTCGCGCCCGGACGGTCGACTGCAGCTGGGATGGACACCCGGACGCGCCGTCCTGCTGACGCTGCCTGTCGGGGTCGATGCGCGGGCGGTGAAGTCGATCCTGCGCACGATGGACGGCTCGAGATCCCGCGCGACCATCCTCTGGGAAGCGTCGAAGCGCGGGATTTCGACGTCGGTGACGGAGGAGTTGCTCGAGCAACTCGCCGATTCCGGATTCGTCCACACTGCCGGCACAAGCACCGCGTCCGTCCGGATCCACGGCGTCGGTCCACTCTCGGACGCCGTCGAGCGCGCACTGGTCACCGGCGGGATCACGACGCGACGCTCGCGGGGCTATCGCAACACCGACGTCGTGCGCACGTGGAACGAACAACTGGTGGTCTTGGCCGACGACGTCGTCACAGATCCTCGCTTGGTCAGCGATCTCGTTCGATGCGGGCTCCCCCACCTTTCCGTCCGCATCCGGGACGGCAACGGTGTTGTCGGCCCTCTTGTCCTACCGGGTCAGTCGAGTTGCCTGCGGTGCGCCGACATCATCCGATCCGAACTCGACCCTCACTGGCTTCATCTGTCCGCGCAGCTACTCGGCAGCGCGGGCCACGCGGAATCGGCGATGATCCATGCAAGTGTCGCGCTGGCCCTGGCCGAGATCGACGCGGCACTTGGTGTGGTGGACCGGCGCGGTGCCGCATCCGCGGCCAGTCTGTCGTCGACGCTCGAGATCGCGCTCCGTCCGTATCGAATCACAACGAGGCGCTGGCCTCGGCAAATATCCTGCAGTTGCCAATACCTGGCACCTGTTTCGGGCAAAGGACGCCCCAGTCAGACATGATGGTGTGGTGTCCGAGATCCCACGCAAGAGTTCTGCCCGTACTGCCAAACTCGCGAGCATCCCCCTGGGGATGGCCGGTCGCGCCGCCATGGGCTTCGGACGCAAGCTCGCCGGCGGCGACAAAGGCGAGATCGACGCACAGTTGAGCGCGAAGGCCGCCGAGCAATTGTTCGCGGTGCTGGGCGAACTCAAGGGCGGCGCGATGAAGCTGGGGCAAGCGCTCAGCGTCATGGAGGCGGCTATTCCGGAGGAATTCGCGGAGCCGTACCGTGAGTCGTTGAACAAGCTGCAGGCCGCCGCACCGCCGCTGCCGACCAAGCAAGTACACAAGATGCTCGACCATCAACTCGGAACCAAGTGGCGCGACCGATTCCAGTCGTTCGACGACGAACCGACCGCGTCGGCAAGCATCGGGCAGGTTCACCGAGCGGTCTGGGCGGACGGCCGCGACGTGGCCGTCAAAGTTCAGTACCCCGGCGCCGACGAAGCTCTTCGCGCCGATCTCAAAACCTTGGGCAGATTTGCCGGCCTGTTCGGTTCGGTCATGCCCGGTGTCGACGTGCGACCCGTGATCGAGGAGTTCACCGCGCGCACGGAGGAAGAACTCGACTATCGGATCGAGGCGAACAATCAGCGAGCTTTTGCGAAAGAATTCGACGGGGATGCGCAATTCGTGATCCCGCACGTCGTGGCGAGCGCGCCGAAAGTGGTCGTGACCGAATGGATGACGGCTACCCCGTTGACCAGAATCATCGAAAGTGGGACGCCGGATCAGCGCAATGCTGCCGGTGCACTACTCGCCGAATTCCACTTCGCGTCTCCGGCCCGTGTCGGGTTGCTCCACTGTGACCCGCACCCCGGCAACTTCATGCTTCTCGAGGACGGGCGACTCGGCGTCATCGACTTCGGTGCTGCTGCGCCGTTCCCGAACGGACTGCCACGGGTTCTCGGCACGATGGTGCGCTTGGCGGTCGAAGAGCAATTCGACGAGTTGACGGAGTTGTTGCGCGCCAACGGTTTCGTGATTCCGGGGCGCACGGTGACCGACAAGGAGATCGCAGATTACCTGCGGCCGTTCACCGACCCGATCCAGACCGAGTCATTTCACTTCACTCGGTCATGGCTGCAAAAGGCCGCCGGAACCGCCACTGACTTCAACAGTGCGCAGTTCCGAACGGCCCGTGCACTCAACCTTCCGGCCGAGTATTTGATGATCTTCCGTGTTCTTCTCGGTTCGGTCGGCATATGCGCCCAGTTGGACGCATATGCCCCGTACATGGAAATCCTGACTCGTTGGTTGCCAGGGTTCGCGGAGCCGGCTCTCGATGACACCGGCCCCGCCGAATAAGACACCGGCCCCGCCGAATACGACACCGGCCCCGCCGAATAGGGCTCTCACGCGCACACGAGTTGCTTGCGTGGGCGCCCCCTCGGTCTCTTGCGCGCTATGACGGCCCCCTGATCAAGGATCTCGCCTCCCCATACCCCCCAAGGCTCGGCGCGGTCGAGAGCCGCACTGAGACAACGGGAACGGATGGGGCACTGCGCGCACAGTGCCTTGGCCTGCTCGAGTTCGGCCGGAGATTCGGCGAACCAGAGATCGGGGTTGGATGCCCGGCACGGCAGGTCGCGGCGGGTGGACGCGACCTCGATGAACGTCACTGCAGCCGAAGTGACGTCGGTGGATGTTACTGCAGTGGTGGAGTTTTCGGATTCCACGCGGATTGTCTGGGCAGACAACTCGGTCTCCTAGTGCTCGGATGCGAAACTGTGTCGCACGATATGGGTTCGATGGGTGCGAACCTGAGCCGAGTCGGAAACCAGATCAAGAGGGGTATCCAACACAAAGGCCACGGTCCGCAGGGGCTGCGGGTCCGTGGCCGTAAGTGAACGGATGTGTCCTACCGAGAAATACCTCGATGGCTTAAGAACACGGACTCGACAGCTGCTTTCTTTGCTGCTGCTTGAGGGCGCAGGCGGAACGCATGCTGCGCCCATCCCGCTGCACGCGGCAGCATGGGGGCGGCAACTGCGAACTTTGCGCTTGCGCACGCTTCGTAAGAGATCAAGTTCGTCATTTATTTGCCACCTCCATTTCGTGTCGGTCCGGATAGTTTCTGCGCACAGGTTGCCCCGTAACACTGAAAACCAGAGTAGAGAATCTGTCGAATCTGCACAACCTATTTTTGACCTGCGGTTATGTAACTCACGGTTGTCGATTCAGATGTGTTGTCAGATATCGAGTGTTGCCGCTCGCAGTTCGCCGCGAATGACAGCAAGTACGTCTTCGCCGAAATTGTCGAGTTTCTTCGGCCCGATTCCGGGAATCGAGACCAGTCCGCGATTGTCTTGTGGTCGTTGTTCGGCAATAGCCATCAGTGTGTTGTCGCTGAAGACGACATAGGCCGGAACTTTGAGTTCACGGGATTTGTCCAGTCGCCAAGCCTTGAGATGTTCGAGCAATTCCAGGTCGACATTCGACGGGCACTTCTCGCAGCGCCCGAGCATTGTCGCCGACGTCCCGATCAACGGTTTACCGCACACGCGACAGCGCGGACGCTTCTTGTTCCCCGACGACGGCGCGGCGACGCGCGAGGCCGGCGAGTCCTCCGGGATGAGCCCGTTGAGGAACCTCGACCGGCGACGGGACTTGCGTCCACCCTCATTGCGAGCCAATGCCCACGAAAGCTGCAGATGCTCGCGAGCGCGGGTCACCCCCACGTAGAGAAGCCGACGCTCTTCTTCCACCGCGACGTCGTCGGCGCCCGAATTGGCGTCGCCGAGAACGTGTTGGATCGGCAGGGTGCCGTCGTTGAGGCCGACCAGGAACACCGCATCCCATTCGAGTCCCTTGGCCGCGTGGAGCGAAGCCAGCGTCACGCCCTGCACTGTCGGTGGGTGCCGCGCCTCGGCTCGGGCCGTGAGCTCTTGCAGGAGCCCGGTGAGCGTCAGTTCGGGTTCGTGGACGAGTTGTTCTTCGGTCAGCGCCACGAGAGCCGAGAGCGACGCCCAGCGCTCGCGTGCCTGCGTACCCGAAGGTTCTTCGTTGGTCAGGCCGAGCGGCGCGAGTACAGCGCGAACGAGTGAGACCAGCGCTTCGCCGTTGTCTGCGCCTTCGGGGAGGTCGTCGCGTCCAGCGGACTGGCGCAGCGCTGCCACTGCCTGACGGACCTCGGTGCGGGTGAAGAAGCCCTCTCCACCGCGCACCTGGAACGGGATGCCGAGCTTGGTAAGCGCCTGCTCGTGCGCCTCGGACTGGGCATTGATCCGGTACAGAACAGCGATCTCGGCGGCGGGGGTGCCTGCCGCGATCAGCCGTTTGATCGCCCGCGCAACGCCGAGCGCCTCGGCCGGCTCGTCGTCGAACTCCATGAACTCCGGCTCGGGCCCCGGTGCGCGTTGCCCGATCAGCTGCAGACGCGTCCCGGCGATCCGCCCGCGCGCCGCACCGATCACGCGGTTCGCCAACGACACGACCTCAGGCGTGGAGCGGTAGTCGCGTTCGAGCCGGACGACAGTCGCCTCGGGGAACTTGCGGGAGAAGTCCAACAGATAGTTCGGGGTGGCGCCGGTGAAGGAGTAGATGGTCTGATTCGCATCGCCCACCACGGTCAGATCGTCGCGGTCGCCGAGCCAGGCGTCGAGCACGCGCTGTTGAAGCGGGGTGACGTCCTGATACTCGTCGACCACGAAGCAGCGGTACCGCTCGCGGAACTCGTCGGCAACCGTCGAATGCTCTTCGAGCGCAGCCGCGGTGTGAAGTAGTAGATCGTCGAAATCCAGGAGCATACCGTCCTGGCCACGTGCCTTCAGCTCTTCGTATGCCGCGTAGACCTGGGCAACCTTGGTGGCATCGACCGGCGCCTCGCGACGAATCTTGGCTATCGCGCGTGGGTAGTCCTCCGGCGCGATCAGTGAGGCCTTGGACCACTCGATTTCGCTGGCGAGGTCCCGGACGCTTTCAGTGCTGGTGGACAATCCCACACGAGCTGCGGCACTGCTGACAACCGCAAACTTTCGGTCGAGCAGACGCCACGGCGTGTCACCGATCACCTGCGGCCAGAAGTACTTCAGTTGACGAAGAGCTGCGGCGTGAAAGGTGCGAGCCTGTACCTGCGGCCCAGTCCCACCAACCCCCAGCTCACGAAGCCGTCCACGCATTTCGCCGGCCGCACGAGCTGTGAATGTCACGGCAAGCACCTGCCCGGCCGAGACATGACCGTCGGCAACCAGATGCGCGATCCGGCGCGTGATGGTGCGGGTTTTGCCTGTTCCAGCGCCCGCGAGGACACACACCGGGCCGCGTGGCGCGAGCACGGCGGCCGATTGTTCTGGATCCAGTCCGGTGTCCGCAGGCATGGGCACCATCATGGCAGGAGGTTCCGACACGCCATTCGCCGCGCCCGACGGTATGTGGGCAAGAGAACACGGGCCGATACGGAACAACGCTCGGCGTCGTGGTGTTATATCGGCCGTGACTTCTACCGAAAACGCGCCTGCCCTGACCATCTACTCGACTACGTGGTGTGGCTACTGCCGCCGCCTCAAGACGCAGCTCAACGCGTCGGGGATCGAGTACACCGAGATCGACATCGAGAACGATCCAGCAGCAGCCGACTTCGTCGGCAGCGTCAACGGTGGCAATCACGTCGTTCCGACCGTGAAGTACGGCGACGGCAGCGTCGCGACCAACCCGTCGCTCAACCAGGTCAAGCAGGCCCTCGGTCTGTAGCTCTGTTCAGGCTGCTATTTGACCCAGCCCTTATTTGACCCAGCTCTCGAGCATTCCGCGGGCGATGGAGATCGATCCGGGTAGCAGCAGTGGTGCGTCCGCTTCCGAACCCCAGTCGCCGAGTTCGAGAGCGGCGCGCACCTCGTCCTTGGTGAACCAGGTGCCCTCGGCGATCTCGCCGTCTGCGAACAGCAGCGGAGCGGCGGGATCCCCGATTGCGGCGAAGCCCAACATCACCGAGCGGGGGAACGGCCAGGGCTGGCTGCCGAGGTATCGGACGCTGTGCACGTCGATACCGACCTCTTCCTTGATCTCGCGTACAACACACGTTTCGAGCGACTCCCCGGCCTCGACGAATCCCGCGAGAATCGAGAAGCGCCGCTGCGGCCAGGTCGGCTGACGCGCGAGCAGAACTCGATCGCCGCCGTCATGCACCAGGCAGATGACCGCCGGATCGGTTCGGGGAAACTCCTCGTGGCCAGTGGACGTGGAGATGCGTGACCAGCCGGACATGGTGGGCTCACTCGGTGCGCCGTCGATAGCGCTGAATCCGGCACTGTCGTGCCAGTTGAGAATCGCGACGGCACCGGTCAACAGGCCGGCGTCCGCGTCGTCGAGTGTTCCGCCAAGCATCCGCAATTCGGACAACGTGCCTGTCAGCAGCGACACCCGCACCGCCCATACGTGGCGATTCTCGCGAATTCCCAGGAACACCGCACCGCGCACCGGTGCGGGACCCAGTTCGGTTGCCTCGGCGAAGACCAATTGACCTTCCGGCGACACCCTGACCTGACCCCGTGAATTCACACGTAGGAGCAGCGCATCCGCCCAACCCGTGGTCAGCGCGGCGGCATCCGACCGCAATTCCTCGGCGCGGCCGACGCTCGAACGTGAGAGCAGAGGTGTTTCGGTCAGCTGGAAGTCGTTCACGCTCACGACATTACTGCGCGCACGAAGCTCGGTAGCACTCAGTTCGTGACGCGCCGGATGTACAGCAGGCGATCGTTCTCTTCGACGGCGTCCACCTCGGGCGAACCGACGCGAACCAGACGGCCGTCGCGAACGACTCCGAGCACGATGTCGGAGAGATGACGCGGAGAGCCACCGACCTCGTCACGCTCGACGGCACGCTCGGCGATCGCGAATCCGGCTTCCGGAGTCAGCAGGTCTTCGATCATCTCCACGACGGTCGGCGTCGTGGTCGCGATGCCGAGGAGTCGGCCGGCTGTCTCCGACGAGACGACCACCGAGTCTGCGCCGGACTGACGGAGGAGATGCGCATTGTCAGCTTCACGGATGGCTGCGGCGATCTTGGCCTTCGGCGCAATTTCCCGAGCTGTCAGCGTCACGAGCACTGCGGTGTCGTCGCGGTTGGTTGCCACGATGATCGACGACGCATTCTGTGCGCCTGCCAACCGAAGTACGTCCGATTTCGTAGCCGAACCGAATACCGTCACCAACCCCTTGCTGGCAGCGGAATCCAGTACGGCCTGATCTGTGTCGACGACCACGATCTCCGACGCCGGCACACCGTCCCCGAGCATGGCTTCGATTGCCGTACGTCCCTTGGTGCCGTATCCGACGACGACGGTGTGATTACGCACGTGCTGCCTCCAACGCTGAATTTTGAACGCCTGACGCGAACTCTCGGTCAGAGCTGAAAGTGTGGTGCCGACCAACACGATCAAGAAGAAGATTCGAAGTGGCGTGATCAACAGGACGTTGACCAGGCGCGCGGACGGCGTGAACGGGGTGATGTCGCCGTAGCCGGTGGTCGAGAGCGAAACCGTCGCATAGTAGATGCAATCGAGCAGGGAAAGTTCGTTGTCCTGAGCGTCACGGTAGCCCGCACGATCGATGTACACGATCAACACGGCGGCGCCGAGAGCACTCAACGCGATGAGAACTCGCTTGTAGATGGCCCGAGCTGGACTGGTCTGCAGCTGGGGTATTCGCAGCACCCCGACTAGGGCGAAGTCAGGCTGATCGGTCAATGCTTCCGACCTGGTCAAACGCGCCCGGAGCTTACCGGCCATACATCGACTCTCTCACTCGAACTTACGAAATACCTACACGGACATCGGCAGGCAGCGTAACCCTCGAAGATCGACTTCGGAACTCGGGCGCCGAATAGCGCGCCGGTAGTGGCGCCGATACCGGCACCGGCACTGGCAAGTGGAGCCACCGTCAGGCAGGCTGGGCAAATGCCTTTCACCAGTTCGACGTCCACTCCCAGCCAAGCAGCCGCTCTTCGTTTGTCGGCCATCCTTCTCGGCGCCGGAACCATGCATTTTGTAGCGCCCTCGTTCTTCGACAGCACCGTTCCCCGCCAGCTTCCCGGCCAAGCACGCACCTACACGCAGGTGTCGGGTGTCGCGGAATTGGCGATCGGCGCGGCCTTGGCAGTGCCGAAGACTCGCAAGCTCGGCGCGGGCCTTGCCGCCGCGCTCTTTGTTGCCGTGTTCCCCGCCAACATCCAGATGGCGATCGACTGGTGCCGAAGCCCGAAGACGTCCACACCGCAGAAGATCGGTTCGATCGCACGTCTCCCCCTGCAGGTTCCACTGGTGACCGAAGCGCTCAAGGCTCGTCGAAACGCTAGCTAGTCCTGCGCCCCCGCCGTTCGGATGAGGTGCGCGAGGGCCTCACCGTCCGGCAGGTTCTCGGGGGCGATGGTGCGACCCGATCGCACGTAGTGAAACGCCGCGCGCACCTTGTCTGCCGGGAACTGTTCGTTGCGCCCCGCCGAACGAGCTCTGGCCGACATCAACTCGGCCCAGGCCACTCGATACGCGGCCAGCTGCATGACAACCGCGTCCTCGTTGGCGGCCGAAGGTTCGGCACCGGTCTTCCAGTCGATCACCGTCCACCCGCCGTCGGGATCGGCGAACACGGCATCGATCCGGCCCCGCAGAACCGTTCCCGCGATAGAAGTCTCAAAGGGAACCTCCACTTCGATCGGGCTGCGATTGGCCCACGGGGACCGCAGGAATGCATCCTGAAGTTTCACCAGATCGGTCTCGGGGCCCGCCCCGGTATCCGCGGCACCTGGTAGTTCGTCGAGATCCAACAGCCGGGTCGCACCGAACCTTCGCTCGATCCAGGCGTGAAAAGCCGTGCCGCGCCGAGCGAGCGGATTCGGTGGGTACGGCAGTGGTCTACGCAGACGTGCCGCGAGTTCGTCCGGATCGGCTTTGAGGTCGACGAGCTGAGTCACCGAAAGCTGCGCCGGGAGAATCACTTCGGCACGCGCGTTTGCCCGGGCTTCGCGCTCGGCCAAGAGAACGTCGACGTCCGAAGCCCAGTTTTCCGGATCGTCCTCCGGTTCTTCCGTCTCTTCAGTGCCTTGCGGCAGCGATGCGAGAGCGGACAGGACGCTCGCGGCTCCCGCCTCGACGGCCCCGCGGCGCGCACCCAGCGGATCGGGTGGCCACTGCGCCGTGCGGGGCGTGGAGGCCAACGGGTTGTCGGAGTCGGGTTCCGGTGCCGGCGCCCATTCCTCCACGACGCCGATCGCACCGTGTGAGCCTTCTTCGCCGGCGTCGTTTTCGGCCGTGACCATCTGATGCAGCTCGTCCAGGAACTCCGAAGGCCCCTTCGGTTCCGAACCGGATTCTGCCCAGTGATGAGCCGAGATGAACAGTGCCCGTTCGGTTCTGGTCAGCGCGACGTAGAACAACCGCCGGTCCTCGTCGAGTCGACGGTTGGACAGTGCCTTCTTGTGTGCCGTTATCGCGTTCTCGAGGTCTTTGCGGTTGTACAACTCCTCGAGGTCGAGCACGGGCACACCGTCCGCCGAATCCGCGTCGACGGCCCGGTCACCGCGCAACGACGGTGGCAGTTCGGCGAGAGCACCGAGCCAGGACCCGGACGCGGTGGACGAGGGGAACACCCCGTCGCTGACATGCGGGATCGCCACCACTTCCCATTCCAGACCCTTCGCCGAGTGCACGGTCAAGATCTGCACGCGATCCGGCGCCACCTCCACTTCGCCCGGAGTGAGGCCCTTTTCGATCTGTTCGGCGGCCGCGAAGAATGCGAGCATCCCGGTCAGATTGGCCGTCGGACGGGTCGCGTAGTTGGCGACGACGTCGGCAAACGCGTCGAGATGCTCGCGACCTGCGGTCCCGACGACACCGACTCGGGTCCGCGCGCCCGCCTCGATTCCGATACCGAGCACCCGCTCGACCTCCGCCACCAATTCGGTGAGCGGCTGGCCGATACGTTCACGCAATGACGCCAACTCTGCCGCTATCGCGTTGATGCGCGTGTACCCGAGGGCTGAATAGCGTTCTGCCGGACCTGGATCGGAGATCGAGTCGACCAAACCTGCTTGCTCGGCGTTCTCCCCCGGCAATGCATCGTGGACCGCAGAGGTGAGCGCCTCGGCGTCGGTGACCGCACCTGCCGTTCCGTATCCCGCGGAAATGGCGAGCTCGCGGGAGCGTTGTGCGAGCGCGGCGAGGTCCTTCGCCCCGATTTGCCATCTCGCGCCGGTGAGTAGCCGAACCGCTGCGCTGCCTGCCAGTGGATCGGCGACCACCCGGAGCATCGCGATCACGTCCGCCACCTCGGGTGTGTGCAGAAGCCCACCGAGTCCGACCACTTCGACCGGCAAACCTTTGGACCGCAGAGCTTCGGCCAGCGGGGCAGCATCCGCGTTTCGGCGGATCAACACCGCTGCCGTGGGCGTCGGGCGGTCTTCGGTACGTGCCGCCTCGTATTCTTCGGCGATCTTCTCCGCCACCCACTGACGTTCCTGTTCGACTTCACCGAGCAACGCCAGTCGAACATCTCCGGCGACGGCTCCCGGCCGAGCACGAAGAGTGCTGACGGCCACACCGCGTCGACGCAACGGCGCCGAAGACAGGTTTGCCAACTCGAGAGCCTCCGGCGGATTGCGCCAACTGGTGAGCAGTTCGAGTGTCGGAGCCGGCTTTCCGTTGGCGAGCGGGAAATCGGTTGCGAACCGTGGCAGGTTGGCCGCCGACGCGCCGCGCCAACCGTAGATCGACTGCATCGGATCGCCGACGGCCGTCAACGCCAACCGGCCGTCAGCTCCCCCACCGAACAACGACGACAACAACACTCGTTGAGCGTGACCGGTGTCCTGGTACTCGTCGAGAAGAACTACCCGAAAGCGCTCACGCTCGGTCTGTCCGACCTCGGGATGTTCGGAAGCGACCCGCGCCGACAGCGACATCTGACTTCCGAAGTCCAGTGCTCCTTCACGCCGCAGCGTCTCCCCCAGCCGGGCCACGAGGGGCAGCAGTTCGATCCGTTTATGTTGCACATCAAGGTAGTTCAGTAATTCCTTGCTCGGTCCACCTCGCTGTTTCGGACCGGCAGGCAGAGTGTGAATCAGCTTGTCCAACTCGGTGTGCGCCTCGAGCAGCTGCTCGGGATCGACCAGATGCTCCGCCAACTGACCGGCAAGGGCCAGAACGGTTTCGGTGATCGACCCCGGATTCTTGTCGGTGTCCAGATCGCTGTCCCAGCCGCTCACCACGCGGTGCGCAATCTGCCACAGTTCGGTCTCGGACAACAACGTCGCCGAAGGTTCGATGGGCAACAGCAGTCCGTGCTCGGACAGCAACCGTCCCGCGTACGCGTGGTAGGTACTGACTTCGGGTTCCCCGGCCAGAATCCGGGAACGCACTCCGCCGGTCGGGTCGAGTGCCCGCAGAACGTCCGAACCCGCCAGCCGCGCCAAGCGCTTGCGGATTCGCGACGTGAGCTGTTGCGCCGCTTTGCGCGTGAAGGTCAATCCGAGGACGGCCTCGGGATCGACGAAGCCGTTGGCCACCAGCCACACGACGCGAGCAGCCATCGTCTCGGTCTTACCGGCACCGGCGCCGGCGACCACCAATGTCGGACCGAGCGGTGCGGCGATCACTGCCGACTGCTCCGGCGTCGGCGGGTGCTGACCGAGCGCGACCGCGAGGTCGACAGGGTCGATCTTCGGTCGGCGTGCCTTCTGCGTCGCGGCAGCCACTTAGTTACTCACCTGTCGTCCCTCGTCGTGTGCCGGGCAACTCGAACGCACCGGGCAATGTCTACATCCGTCGTTGACCCGGGCCAGGTACTCGGGTCCTTGGGTCGCTGCCGCAGCATTGTGAATGACATCTCGCCACATCTCGACTGCTTCGGCAGTCAACGGCGGCTGAACTCGCTGCGCCGCACCGTCCTTCTTGTTGGACTTGGCCACGAATACCAGGCGTGCGCCGCCGGGTTGTGTCGCCGGTTCGCCTGCTATCGCACCTTCGGCCGCTGCGACCTGGTACGCCGCCAACTGAGCGTGAGATTGCACGGCCTCGTTGCTGACGGGATTTCGCGCAGTCTTCACGTCGACGACCACCGGGCGTCCTTCGGCGTCACGCTCGAGCCGGTCGATCCGGCCGCGAAGCTTGACCGCAGGCGCTCCTTCTTCGCGCGGTTCGAGGACCCCCTCCACCGCGACCTCGACGCCGACTTCGGTCAGTTCACCGCGAGTTGCGTTCATCCAGGCGGTGAACGTCGCCAGCATTTCGCGCGTTCGATTGAGTTCGCGGCGCGAGTACCACTGCGAACCCAGATCGATCGACTCCCAGGCATTTTCGAGTGCCTTCTCGACCTGGTCCGGTGGAATCCGGCCGGCCAGTGCCTGCACCAAAGTATGGACCAGGGTGCCGGCGATCGCGTGAGTGTTGTCTCCGTCGCTGCCACCATGACGCTCGAACACCCATCGGAGAGGGCATGTTTCGAGAAGCTCGATGGTGGACGGCGAGAGTGATACCGGTCCGTCCTCGGGTTGCCACATGGGAGCAGCGGTGCTCGGCTCGGCTGTGCCGTACCAC
This sequence comes from Rhodococcus sp. IEGM 1409, assembly GCF_030056735.1. Classification (GTDB taxonomy): domain Bacteria; phylum Actinomycetota; class Actinomycetes; order Mycobacteriales; family Mycobacteriaceae; genus Rhodococcus_F. Next base: position 367,358 of record NZ_JASHKN010000002.1, on the reverse strand, counting down.
TGATCCGGATGCGCGCCTCGTACTCCGGCAGCAGCGAGACGCGCCAACTGGCGGGCGGCACGGGAATGCTTCTCGGGGTCGAAATGCGCGATGTCGGGATCACACACCACACTGCGAAGCTGTGCGACCAGTGCCGGCAGCGACAGAACACGGGTATCTCCGGTCTCCGGTGCAACGACGTCGAGATCGGAGGTCGGGTCGTCCGAGTACACATCACCACGGATCAATTCGTCCACGAACCGCGAAGGCACCAGATCGGTGTCCCCCGAAGCCGATTCGACTGCGGTGATCAGCAGACGGCGGCGAGCACGGCTACAGGCGACCAAGAACAACCGGCGTTCTTCGGCCAGCAGCGGCGCGGTTCGGGAGAGTCGTTCGGCGGCCGAGTCACTGCCGTCGGAGACTCCGTTGACCAGGTCGATCAGCGCTTCGGTACGCAGCAGCGATCCGCGTGCCCGCAAACTCGGCCAGAGCCCCTCCTGCACACCCGCCACCGCCACCACCGCCCATTCGCGACCCGCTGCGGCGTGAGCGCTGACCACGGTGACGGCGTCGGGAGCGATGACCGATCGGCTCCGCGAGTCGGTCGGTATCTCCTGGCTGGTCAAGTAGTCGACAAAGCCGGCAAGTTGCGAACGCGGCAGCCGGTCGACGTAGCTGGCGGCCGCGTCGAACAGTGCGACGACGGCGTCCAGGTCGCGATCGGCTTGTGAGCCGATAGGTCCCCCGCGCGCCGACGCAGCCGCCCAGCGCCGTTCCAGTCCCGTCGCCTGCCAGGCCGCCCACAGAACTTCCTCGACCCCGAGACCACGCTCGAGAGGTACCCGGGCCTTGCGAAGGACCGACAGCACTCGATTCAGGGCGGCAGCCTCGACGTCCGTCAGTTTGCCCATGAGCCGCTTGGACTGCGCACGATCCTCGTCGATCAGGATCAGCCGCAACAACTCCGACGAGTCCCGATCACTTCCCGACGCCAACTCGACGCGGCGCAGACCACGACGCAACCGGCGCAAGGTGACCGGTTCGGCGCCGCCGACGGGGCCGGCCATCAGGGCCAGAGCGTCGTCGCCGGTGAACTGATCGCCGCCGAGCGCCCGAAGGACCAGCAGCAGGCCGGACACTCCGTGTTGCCTGGCGAGCGGCAATTCGGTGGCAGCAGTGGTGACGGGCACCCCCGCTGCGAGCAGCGCCCGACGGAGTGGCGCAAGGGTGCGCGGGACCGACCGCACGATGACGGCCATGTCGGACCACGCAATCCCGTCCAGCAGATGCGCCCGGCGCAAGGTATCTGCAACAACTGCCGCTTCTTTGGCCGTCGTGCCGAGAACACGCACCGATGCCCGTCCTGGGTCCTCATCGGTGAGATCGGACGGAACCGCGATGCGGTGAGCAAGGTTGCCGGGCAGCCGCGCAGCGATCTTGGCCGAGATCGACGCGACGTCGGCATTGTTTCGAAACGTGGTGGGCAGGATGATTTGACGCTCGTCTCCGCGCTCGGCGAGTCCGAGCAGGAACGCCGAATCCGCACCGCGGAACCCGAAGACGGACTGATCGGGATCGCCGGCGACGACAGTGCCTGCGGTTCCGGTTCCGATCAGTCGAACCAGTTGCGCTGCCTGAGGATCCAGGTGTTGCGCGTCGTCGACCAGGAGGTGCCGGATGCGGGCGCGCTCGGAACGGAGCAGCTCGGGGTCGGTGGCAAACGCGGTCAGCGCGGCGCCGATCAACTCAGCTGCGTCCAGTGCCGGCGCCGTGGCCTCCGGAGCCTCGACGCCGACGCTTCCGCGCAACAGCACACCCTGTTCGTAGGCCTCGGCGAACCGGCCCGCCGCCACCCACTCGGGTCGGCCGCGCTTCTTGCCGAGCTTGACCAGATCTTCGGGGCCGAGTCCGCGTTCGTTGGCTCGCAGCATCAGGTCTCTGAGTTCGACGGCAAAGCCGTTCAAGCCCAGAGCCGGTCGCAGGCGCTCCGGCCACCGCAGTGCACCGTCTTCGATGTCGCCACGCAACATCTCTCGCAGCACCGAATCCTGCTCGGCGCCGGTGATCAGGCGTGGCGGCGCGTTGCCGTGTGCTGCGGCTTGAAGCCGAAGAACGGCAAAGGCGTAGGAGTGAACGGTGCGGACCAACGGCTCACGAGTTGCCTGCGGTCCGCGTTCTTGTTCGTACCCGAGCAATCCGGCTGTGATCTGCTCTCGGACCTGCGTCGCTGCCCGGCGTGACTGGGTGAGCACCAGGACCGACTCAGGATCTTCGCCACCGGAGATCTTCTGTACTGCCAGATCCACGAGAAGGGACGTCTTGCCGGTTCCAGGGCTGCCGAGTACCTGCCAGGGATTCCAGGCAGCCGCCGAGCCGAATGACGCCGAGCCGAACGCGAGCTGGAACGGATCCTCCGACGGCGGAGCGAACAGCCGTGCCGTCCCTTCGTCCCACGTTCGAGGTAGCGGAGACGGCGCAGTTCGGTGCACCAACCGCGCCCGCGGAATGGTGACCTTGCTGCGTGTTGCCGTCTCACTCACCCAGGCATTCCACCAGAGCGCACCGACAACTCATGCATCGCCTGCATCCGGCATGATTGCTCGTGTGTCTGCCCTCCATACGTATCTCTACGGACCCGTCGGGGCGCCGGAGATCCTTTCGCTGCACGGCCTGACCGGTCACGGCCGGCGTTGGCAGTCGATGGCCGAGAACCAACTGCCCGAAGCGCGCTGGATCTCGCCAGATCTGCGCGGTCACGGGCGCTCGACCTGGGCTCCCCCGTGGAACATCGAATCCCACGTGGCGAGCCTGCTGGAGACACTCGACGAACATGCCACCGGACCGGTGGTGATCGTCGCGCATTCGTTCGGCGGAATGCTGGCGCTGCACCTCGCGGCCACCGCACCGGAACGCGTTCGTGGGCTCGTCCTGCTCGACCCGGCGATCGGTTTGGATCCGACTTTCATGCAGGAAGTGGCCGAACTCACAATCGGCTCACCGGATTACACCGATGCGGCAGAGGCTTACTCCGAGAAGATTCACGGCTCGTGGGGTGAGGTTCCCACCCCGGATCTCGACATCGAGATGGCCGAGCACCTGATCCAACTGGGCAACGGACGCGTCAACTGGCGCCTGTCCACCCCCGCGATCGTGACCGGGTGGGGTGAACTCGCTCGCCCGATCGTGCTGCCACCGTCATCGATGCCGACCGTGCTGGTTCAGGCAATGAAAGTCCACCCTCCGTACGTCACCGACGAGTTCCGCTCAGCGCTCACCGAACGCCTCGGCGAAAATCTGACCAGTGTCGCATTCGACTGTGACCACATGGTCCCGCACGTGCGGGCCGACGAAGTCGCCGCCCTCGTTCGCAGCGTGCTCTGAAGGAACCGACATGGCGGCCACCACCGAAGAGCAGATCGAAGAGGTAAGGCGACTCATCGCGTCGATTCCCGCCGGCTTCGTGGCGACGTACGGCGACATCGCCGACGCCGCAGGACTTTCCAGCGCTCGCACGGTCGGCTGGATCATGCGGACCGACTCTGCCGACCTGCCGTGGCATCGGGTTCTCGGTGCCTCCGGCAAACCGTCGGCGCACTTGGCTCATCGTCAGATCGCCAAGCTCGAACTCGAAGGTGTGCCGATCAAGGACGGTCGGATCGACCTGAAGAAAGCTCGGTATCACTTCTGATTCACGTGTCACCGGTCGCCGTCACCCCGGCGATGGGGCAGCATGGAGGCATGACCACCACGCCGCCGACCGCCGCCGTCATTCTGGCGGGTGGTCGCGGGACCCGAATGGGTGGTGTCGACAAACCTGGCCTGCTCGTGCACGGCCGCAGACTCCTCGACATCGCGCTTTCAGCGACGGCGCATCTGGACACCGTCGTCGTTGTCGGTCCACATCGACCCGAACTGGATGCGCGCATCACCCAGTCCCAGGAATCTCCGGTCGGAGCTGGACCTGTTGCGGCGATCTGGGCGGGGTTGTCCGCGACCGGGTTAGCTGAAGACGCCCTGGTGGTCGTGCTGGCATCCGATCTACCACACATCGAGGCCGAATCAGTCGACGCGTTGATCGCTGCGACGTCGACGGACAATCCGGTGACGTGCGCGGTGGACGAGAACAACCGAACCCAATTCCTGTTCTCCGCGTGGACCGTTCGTGAACTCCGAGAGCGCCTCTCAGCACTGCGCGATGGCGCAGGGCTCGAGAATCAACCGATGAAAGCGATTGTCACCGAACCGTTCTCGACCCTGCGTGTGGCTGGTACCACCGACTGCGACTCACCGGCGGACATCGATCGCGCGCGAAGCCATCCGCGCCTGACGATCGAGCAAGCCCGCACCGCCATCACGAACGCATTGACACCGCTGTCCCCGCACCGGGCCGACCTCGCCGACAGTCTCGGAGCGACCCTCGCGCAGCCTCTCGTCGCCCTGGGTGATCTTCCTCGATCCGATGTCTCGGCGATGGACGGGTACGCCGTCTCCGGCGAGGGCCCGTGGCGGGTGCGCACCGAGATCCGCATCGCGGGCGCCGACGGGCAACTCGAACTCGGCGAAGGCGAAGCGATCCGCATTGCCACGGGAGCGCACCTGCCCACCGGTGCCAACTCGGTGATTCGGGACGAGTACCTGTCCCTCGACGAGCCATCTCGTATACTGCGACGACTGCCGGATGCACCGTACCGCAACGACGCTCGCCCGCGAGGGGAAGACTGGACCACCGGATTCACGATCGCCCCGACTGGCACCGCGGTGACCCCGTCGGTAATCTCGGCGGCTGCCAGCGGAGAAGTCTTCGACGCCCTCGTCCGTGGTCCGGTCCGGGCACGCCTGATAGTCACCGGCGACGAGATCCGGCGAACCGGTCCACTGCGTGAAGGTCAGACCCGCGACTCCGTCGGCGGAATTCTTCCCTACCTGCTCGAACGCAACGGCGCACGGTGCGAGTCGAATTCGCACCTGCGCGACACCGCAGACAGTTTCGAGCGTGTGCTCGCGGATGCGACTGAACTGGACCTGCTTGTTGTCATCGGTGCGACGGGTGGCGGCGCTGCCGACGAAATGCGCAGTGCGCTCGATCGACTCGGCGCTCGCACGATCGTCGGCCGAGTTGCCTCGCGCCCGGGTGGATCTCAGATAACGGCGGTCCTGCCCAACGGTCGGGTGGTTCTCGGCCTCCCCGGCAACCCCTACGCCGCAGTGACCACCCTGTTGACGATGCTGCCTACCGTCGTGGCCGCCCTGACCGGGCGGGAGCCGCCACCGCCTCTGCTCGGCATCATCGAGAACGCTGCTGCGGTGAGTTCCGATGCGGTACGCCTACTTCCGGTCACACAATCCCCCGACGGTCGCTGGCGAGCCGATCCGTCCGTGCGTACCGCGCACCTTGCAGGGTTGATCGGACGCTCGGCGTTTGCACTCGTGCCGGCACACGCACAGAACGGCGCCGCCGCCGAATTGGTTTTCCTCCCAGGCTGATCGGGACAAGCACCCAACGGTCAGAACTCCTGGTAGGACGACGCAACTGGGGCATGACTGCCCCCGAGACTGTTCCGGCGCCTACGCCGGCCGGCGTCCGCCAGCACGATCACGGCGACAACGACCGCGAGCACCAGCGAATACACGCCCCACAGCACCACGAACGGCAGCAGCCAACCGGCATCGACGGTCTGACCGCGCGGTCCGACGCAATACAGGGTGAAATTGGTGGACGTACCGTCGTCGTCGGCAAAGGTATCCGAGACGACCATTGCGCTCGGTGTCGGATCGTCACAGAAGATCGGCGCCAACTGGGCAACCTGACCGGGCCAGATCACCGAAGACAACAGTGCGGCAAAGATTCCCACGACCACGATCACCACTACCGAGATGACCAACGGAACGATACGGCGGCTCACAGCGGCTGCACCAGAAAGGGAATTCCGTCAGGGCCGAAGACCACCAGTACCCGCGATCGTGAGGATTTCACCATCACGGAGGCGTGTATCGCCTCGGTGCGACTGACCGAGATCCCGGTGACTTCACCCTCGTCGATGCCGCTGCTCGCCAGCGCATCGTCGACCAACTTCTCGACGTTCGCCAATGCCGGCACTTGATCCAACGTGAACGATCGTGCATCAAGATTTTCGGTGACGCTCACTTGCACGGGGCTCGGCTCACCGAGAATCACGCCGTCGAAAGAGAACCTGTCGAGCTGCGACGGCTTCCCCGGGTCTCGAACGGTGACGCCGAGCGTCTCGACCGGACTGATGTCGACGCTGGTCACCGTCACCGCGTCGACGCCGTATCGCTCTGCGAGGCTGTCGAACCCGTTCCGCACCAGATCCGACGTCATCCCACCGCCACGTTCACGCATCTGATCTTCGAAATCCATCCGGTCGACGGCACCGATGCATCCGCTCAGACTCGTGGTTGTCAGGGCGAGGGCCGCAATCCACAGCACCGGCCGCACCGGCGAGGACGCCAATTTCATGAGCGGAGCGTACCGCGAGTGTCCGGTTCGATCAGGTCGACCGTGTTTCTGTCGGCGACTCGTGGGATCATCGCGCCATGAATCGTGTCGACGAAGGATTCGAACCGCCGGACGCATTGGTCGAGTGGTGCCGCTCCCGCACCTTTCCACTGCACGTCCTCGACGACGAAGCCACCGTCGACCTGGACTGGTGGAACGCACACCTGAAGGATGCCGGCCACACGATCAGCCTGCGCGGGCGCGATCTGGACGGCAAAGTGATCACCGAAGGCCGAGCCATCGTTCAACGCAACGACCTTCGCCCGGCGAGCGACCTCGTCGTCGCCCAGCACGACGGTCTCGGACTGCTGTTCCTCTGCGCCGCCTGGCAAGGCTCGCACGAGAGCAGACGGTTCACGCGGCGGTTCCCCAACGTCTTCAATCCGCATCACCGCGAGGACGAGGATCCGCTGACCCAGATCACGGCCATTCTCGATCACTGTTCGAAAAACAAGTCCATGCCGGTCGTTCGGCGCGACACCTGGTCGGGGTGGCCACTCACCCCCGGCGTCGGGGTATCGCTGATGGCCGCATTCATGTGGGCGGTGGGCGTACAGGACGAAGGCCGACGCGCTCAGATGATCGACCAATACGGCGTCTCGACGCTCATCCACGAGGGCTGGCTCGAGGATCCTTCCGTCACCGGATTCACGACGCGTCGCTACCGCCGGTACTGCGAACTGCTCGACAGTTGGGCCTATGCCGCCGGCACCCAACCCGAAATCGTCGAGATGTGGTTGGTGAAGCGGTGGAGTGCGCGACTGGCCCAAGCACGCAACGACGTCAGCGCCCCCACCCTCTTCTAACTCTCAGAACGGCTGTATCTCAGAACGGCTGTATCTCAGAACGGCCAGGCGGGGAGGGTAGGCAGCCCCACTCTCGTCGGCCTCCCGACCAACCAGGCCAAGGTCTCCGCGTCGGACAGTGACGGCACTCGTACACCAGGAACAGCCGTCTCGAGTGCGCCCAACTGACTGGCGAGCGTGAATTCCACGAACTCGGCCGGCCAATCGTGGCAGGTGTAACCGATGTCGAGGTCGAGCAAGTGAATCTCGATCTCGTTCCAGCGCAGGATCGGTAGATCGAATGCCGTGACAGGTTTGCGCCACGGAACCGGCGTGTCCAGTCGATCTGTCGGGAGGTCAGCCAATGCGTCGACCAGTCTCGTTCCCGAGAAGCGATAGTCGAGTGCCAACAACTCGGCCGGGCGATCGGCACCTTCGTCGATTGCAGCGTTGCGCGCGTCCGGTCCCCCGGGGTACATCTCCCCCGACTCGCCGCTGCGCACTCCGGCAACAAATCTGCCCAGCGCGTCAGCGTTGCGCGAGAGGTGGGTGACGACGTGCCCGCGGCTCCATCCGGGTAGCCCGGACGGCTCACGTACCTGATCTTCGGTCAGTTCACCGATGAGAGCCTGTGCCTTGACGTCGGATTCACGAACCGCTGCGACCAGGTCGGCATACGTCGGTGTTACGGAGTGAGACGTCATGCAGCGATACTAGTTCCCCTCGCGCACTCTCATACCGATTCACGACAAGGTCCACCACTCCTTGGTCGACTCCGAGCGGTTCGGTGACACCGTCAGCTCCTGCAACGTGCAACCTCTCGTGAAACAGTCCGTGAGCGAGGAGGTACGAGGCGACAAAAACTCGCTTCGCGCCGCGAACGCGTGCTGCTGCAACAACATCGGCTACCTTCGGTTCTCCAGTTGCGATGTATCCGATATCCACGCGATTTCCCGCCACTTCGGCGAGCATCAGCGCAGCGCGCTCGACGTCTCTCAGCGCGCGGGCATCGGAGGACCCGGCAGCAGCAAGCACTATCGCGTCACCCGGATTCCACCCCACTTCGGCCAATCGTCGAAGCAGTACCCGCGCCAGAGCCGGATCGGGTCCGAGAGCAGGCGTCACGGTCACGGCCGCGTGCTCACTTATCGCAACTTCGCGTCGAACGTCGGTGTGGACGTGATAACCCGACGCCAGGAAAGCGGGTACGAGAATCGCTCGCCCTGGAGTGTCCCGGAGAACTTCCGAAGGTGACGGACCGAGCACATCGACGAATGCAACGCGAGTACGCCCGACGCGCTTGCCGACGGCTTCAGCAAGCGCGGCAACCATTTCCACGCCGCGTGCACTACGCGTGCCGTGAGCTACCAGTACGAGTACATCGTCATCGCGTTGCATAGTCACCTGAATTCTGTGCATAGTCACCGGGGTCGAGGGCAAGTCGGTAGCCTCGTTTGACCACGGTCTGAACGGCTTTGGGGGCACCGAGGCACGCGCGCAACCGGGCGACGGCGGTCTCGACGGCGTGGGTGTCGCCGCCACCACCGGGAAGTGAAGCGAGAAGCTCGTCGCGGGAGACGACTCGCCCAGGGCTGGCCCCGAGCGTGCGGATCAGAGACATCGCGGCGGGCGGCAACTGCTTCACTTCGCCGTCGACGACCACGCATCCTCCGCGAATACTGATTTCGTGTTCACCGGCTTGAATCTTGTTGGCTCGCTGCGGGAGTTCGTCGACAATGTGACGCGCGAGCGCCCCCAGACGCGCTCGCGAGGGAGCCGTGGTCGGCACGTTCAATGCCTCGAGCGGCGCCGACGTCACCGGACCGACGCACATTGCTGCTACCGGGCCCCTCATCGCGTCGAGCATGTCGCCGAGATCCCCGGTTTGGTCGGCTCGCATCAACATCGAGGCTACGGCCGGTGCACTGGTGAAACTGACCGCATCGATTCCGGCTGAAGCGATGGCGTCGATCATCCGGTCGAGCAGCGTCGGATCCTCCGGCTGTTCCCATCGATAGACGGGCACCGCGATGACCTCCGCACCGGCCTCGCGCAGCACCTGACAGAAATCGGGAATCGGCTCCCATTCAGTGGTTGCACCGTGCAGTTGTACAGCGATTCTCTTGCCCGAGACTCCTTCTGCAAGAAGATGTTCGAGCACTTCGGCGGACGACTCGGACGCCGGCGACCATTCTTCACGCAGGTCGGCTGCGCGGATTGCGCCTTTGGCTTTGGGGCCGCGTGCAAGCAGACGAGCCGAGCCCAACGCGGATCCGAGATTTTCGGCCTCACCCCACCCGTCGGCGGCTTCCAGCCAACCCCGGAATCCGATCCCGGTAGTCGCGACAACCACCTCGGGGGGATCCGAGATGATCTGCTGTGTCACCCTTTCGAGCTCGCGGTCGTCGGCGAGTGGAATGATTCGAATCGCCGGAGCGTGAACGACATCCGCTCCCCGACGAGTCAGCAACGTCGCGAATTCCTCGGCGCGGCGCGAAGCGGTGATACCTACCGTGAATCCAGCCAACGGCATGTCGTCACTCACGAGACTGCATCGGGGACAGTCGAGCGAACGCCCTGCATTTGTAGGCTGTGTACCTGAACCACACCGGCCCAGACGCGGACCCCGTACACCGGTAGCGCGACCGACGAGTCGTCCAGCGCTCGGCCGTCGACCAGCGAGAACGCCTGCTTGAGCAGCGGCGAGACGACGATCGGTTCACCGTCACGGTCGCCGACGAGTCCGCGCGACATCACCGCGGCGCGGCCGTACGGATCAAAGTTGCTGACGGCTCTCAGCGTGCCGTCCTCGAGCAGGAACAGTGCCACCTGCTCGCCACCTCGAAGAAGCACGGCGACCCCGCGTCCAGGGATCAGATGGCTCAGCGGGCAGGCCGACGTCCATTCGAGTCGATCCGAATCCAGCTTGGCGATCTGCGCATCGATGACACTCATCGAAGTCCTCCTGTCGATCCGGCGACAACGTCGCGCGGGTTCTTGTCTACGTTTCTACGGACCCCGTGTTTCCCACGGGTTACGCGACTATTACCGGCGCGTAGGGATGCGCGGCATACCCATCAGGACTGGAACCTTGCGCACTCCGGTCTCGTCGAACACAACCGTCGGGTCGGCTTCTTCCGGTGCGTTGACAAACGAGACGAACCTCGACAACTTCTCCGGATCACCCAGCACACCAGCCCATTCGTCCTGGTAGCCCTCGACGTGCTTGGCCATCAGAGCCTCGAGTTCTTCGCCGATTCCCAGGCTGTCTTCACAAATCACGGCCTTGAGGTGATCGAGTCCGCCGTCGAGTGATTCGACCCACGGCGCAGTGCGCTGCAGGCGATCGGCGGTGCGGATGTAGAACATGAGGTAGCGGTCGATGTACTTGACCAAGGTCGCGTCGTCGAGGCCTCCGGCAAGCAATTGAGCGTGTTTGGGCGACTGTCCGCCGTTACCGCCCACGTACAGATTCCAACCGTTCTCCGTCGCGATGACGCCAACGTCCTTGCCACGCGCTTCGGCACATTCACGGGCGCAACCCGAGACGCCGAACTTGATCTTGTGCGGCGAACGCAGGCCGCGGTAGCGGTTCTCGAGATCGACGGCCATGCCCACCGAGTCCTGGACGCCGTAGCGGCACCAACTCGAACCGACACAACTCTTGACGGTACGAAGAGATTTGCCGTATGCCTGGCCCGATTCCATCCCGGCGTCGACCAGACGCTTCCAGATCGCCGGCAACTGTTCGACGCGGGCGCCGAACAAGTCGATGCGCTGACCGCCTGTCACCTTCGTGTACAGGCCGAAGTCGCGCGCCACCTCGCCGATGACGATGAGCTGTTCGCCGGTGACCTCACCGCCGGGCATCCGCGGGACCACCGAGTACGTACCGTTCTTCTGGATGTTCGCCAGGAAGTGATCGTTCGTGTCCTGCAGCGACGCCTGCTGACGGTGCAGAATGTGATCGGAATCCGTCGACGCCAGAATCGAGGCGACAACCGGCTTGCAGATATCGCAGCCGGCTCCCTTGCCGTACTTGGCGATCAGCGCCGAGAAGGTTCTGGTCTGCGTCGACTGCACGATCTGGAACAGCTCGGCACGTGACTGTGCGAAGTGCTCGCACAACGCCTTCGACATCACGACGCCGGAATCGGCCAGCAGTTGCTTGACAGTGGGAAGGCAACCACCACAGGTGGTTCCGGCGCTCGTGCACGCTTTCACCGAAGCGATGTCGCAAGCACCGGCTGCGATAGCACCGCAGATGGCGCCCTTGGTCACCGCGTTGCACGAGCACACCTCGGCGTCGTCGGGCAGCGATCCTGCACCCGGCTTCTCCCCCGCGGGCGAGATCAACGCCGCCGGGTCACCGGGTAGTTCACGACCGACCAGCGGGCGCAGCGATGCATAGGCTGACGCGTCACCGACAAGAATGCCGCCGAGCAGGATCTTCGCATCGTCGGAGACGACGAGCTTCGCGTACGTCCCCTTGGACGCGTCGCTGAGGACAACTTCGAGAGCGCCCGGCGAAGTCGCCATCGCGTCACCGAAGCTGGCGACGTCGACACCCATGAGCTTGAGCTTGGTGGACATGTCGGCGCCCGGGAAATCCGCGGCGCCGCCGAGCAGGCGGTCCGCAACGATCTCGGCCGTCGTGTAACCGGGAGCGACCAGTCCGTAGCAACGACCCTCCACCGCAGCACATTCGCCGACTGCGTAGACGTTCTCATCCGACGTCACACAGCCGAGGTCAGTCAGGATACCGCCGCGCTCACCCACCGCGATGCCGGCGTCGCGGGCCAGCTGATCGCGCGGCCGGACTCCGGCCGAGAAGACGAGCAACGACGCGTCGATGGTGGAACCGTCGGACAGCTCGACCACAATTCCGTTGTCGGCCTGAGAGATTCCTGCTGTGCCGACACCGGTGTGGACGGTGAGCCCCAGCTCGGTGACAAGCCGGGCGAGCAGCGCGCCGCCGCCTTCGTCGACCTGCATCGGCATCAGTCGCGCATTGTGTTCGACAACGTGTGCCGTCATTCCCATGAGCGAGAGCGCATTTGCCGCCTCGAGTCCGAGAAGACCGCCACCCACCACGACGCCGACAGCGCCAGGGCCCGCCTTGTCGGCGGCAGCCCGGATACCGTCGAGGTCGTCGAGAGTGCGGTAGACAAAACATCCGTCACCGTCGTGCCCCGGTACGGGAGGCACGAACGGATACGAACCGGTCGCCATCACCAGAGCGTCGTAGGAGATCGTGTTGCCGGTGGTTGTCGTGACTGTGCGGGCGTCTTTGTCGATCGAGAGCGCGCCCTCCCCCACCCGGAGATCGACCAGGCTGTCGCCGACGTAGTCGTTTCCGGCCAGTGCCAATTCCTTGGGGTCCCACGCTCCGACGTACGAGGACAGCCCGACTCGGTCGTACGCTGCGTACTGCTCGTCGCAGAGCACGGTCACCGACCAGTTGTTCGCTTCGTCGCGCGAACGCAGTGCCTCGACGAATCGGTGTCCGACCATTCCGTGTCCGATGACAACAACCGACTTGCTCATGACGCCTACTTCCTGAGGTACGAGAGTGTTCTGAGATTCTGCGGAGCGGTCGTCATACCGTGACGGCGACCTTCGTGTCGTCGACGTCCGTGGTCAGCGTCGACGGCTTGCGCAGGAAGACGAACCAGGTGACCGCGATGCAGGCGATGTAGAAGGCCAGGAAGACCCAGAAGGCCATGGTCGCCGACTTCGCGGGGCTGCTGTACGACGCGCGCAGGACCAGGTTGATGCCGACACCGCCCAAACCGCCTACCGCACCGGCGAATCCGATGAGCGCGCCGGAAATGCTGCGCGACCATGTTGCCTTTTCGCCGCGATCCATGTGGTCGAAGCTCTGAGCCTTCGCTTCGAAGATTGCCGGGATCATCTTGTAGACGGATCCGTTTCCGATGCCCGAGAGCAGGAACAGGGCGATGAACCCGAGAACGAACGTCACCATGATCCCGGCGCTCGCGACACCCGCAGTGTTGTCGTCCATTGTTCCGGCCGTCACGAGGATCGATGCCGCGAACGCCATGGCGACAAACGTCCACATGGTGATCTTGCCGCCGCCGATCCGGTCGGCCAGTTTGCCGCCGAGAGGGCGAGCGATCGAGCCGAGGAGCGGTCCGATGAAGGCGATCTGTGCTGCATGCAGGGCCGCCGCTGCCGGAGTGGCACCGCCGGCGAGAAAGTTGATCTGCAGAACCTGACCGAAGGCGAAGCTGAATCCGATGAAGGAACCGAACGTACCGATGTACAGGAAGCTGATCACCCAGGACTCGGAGAACTTCAGCGCCTTGGCCATCGAGCGCAGGTCCGACTTCTGGTTGCCCAGGTTGTCCATGAACAGTGCAGCGCCGACGGCAGCGGCCGCGATGAACACGAGATAGACGGCGCACACGATCCACGGAGCACGGTTACCGACGGTGGCGATCACCAGCAGGCCGATCAGCTGGATCATCGGTACACCGATGTTGCCGCCGCCTGCGTTGAGTCCGAGCGCCCACCCCTTGAGGCGCTGCGGGTAGAAGGCATTGATGTTGGTCATCGACGACGCGAAGTTGCCGCCACCGATGCCGGCTGTGGCCGCCACCAACATGAACGTGGTGTAGGACGCTCCCGGATTCATCATCAGGTAGAGCGTGAGAAGTGTTGGTACGAAGAGGAACAGCGCACTCATGACCGTCCAGTTGCGACCACCGAAGCGTGCGGTGGCAACCGTGTACGGAATGCGGAGGACCGACCCGACGAGTGTGGGCACTGCGACGAGGAAGAACTTTCCGGCCGCGTCGATGCCGTAGATATCCGTCGGCATGAACAACACCATCACGGACCAGATCGACCAGATCGAGAAGCCGACGTGTTCGGCCACCACTGACCAGATCAGGTTTCGCTTCGCGATGTCCTTGCCGCCGGATTCCCAGGCGTCGACGTCCTCTGCATCCCAATGCTCGATGTAATGACTCACCAGGGCCTCCTGAATATGTTGGAGACCCAAAGATAGAAAACGGTTATTGCGCCGGTGCTGCGCGCGATGACCGCGAAGTCAATTGATCCTCACCCGGTAACAAGGCCGGATGTGAGCTAGTTTTTCGCGGGCGCGTGCCAGGAGTCCTCGAGCATCCGAGGCTTGCACGCCTGGTAGGCACCCAGAAGCACCACGATCACCGCGACGACGAGCAAGCCGAACGGCGCAGCGTATCCACCGGACACGTCATGGAAAACGCCGAACAGGAGCGGACCGAGGCAGGCAACGGAGTAGCCGATGCCCTGGGTGAAACCGGACAGGGCGGAGGAGCCGATGTGCGAACGTGTGCGCAGATTGATCAGTGTGAGTGACATCGGGAACGTACTCGGGCCGAGGCCCAGGACGACAACCCACACGATCGGTGCCGCCATCGGGGCGAAGTAGAGTCCGCCCATTCCGACGAGGTAACAGACGGCACACGCGATCACGACGGGGAACGGATTGGCCATGCGGGCGCACAGCGTCGGTGCTCCGAAGGCTGCGACGAGCCCGATCACCGAGAACATACCGACCATGGTTCCGCCGAAGGCGTCACTGGCGCCGGCATCACGAAGGATCGAGGGAATCCACGTGAACATCGAATAGGTGATCAGCGAAGTCATGCCGAACATGCCGGCCATCCCCCAGGCCACGGGCGAACGCCAGACCTGCCCGCGTGGCTGTTCCGTCACTGCCGCAACAGAATCCGATGCATTCTCGACGGACTCGGCGTTCGCGCGAGCCTTACGCGAGCGAGCGAGGGTGATCAACCAGGGTACTGCGGCGGCGAATCCGAAGGCGGACCACCAGCCGATCGAGAATCGCCACCCGAAGGCGTCGGCAACCGGAACTGCGACGAACGCCGGAACGATGGTGCCGATCTGCACGGCCACGATGTAGACCGAACTCATGGTGGCGAGGCGATCGGAGAAGTACCGCTTGACCAACGGCGGGATCACGACATTGCCGATTCCCATGCCGGCCAGCGCCAGAGCCGACAGAGCCAGCAACGACCACGTCTGAGACATCATGGCGCGCAACAGCATTCCGACGCCCGCCATCAGCATCGCAACGAGGGCCGTGCGTTCGAGCCCGATGCGTTTCGCGATGGCCGGGGTGATGAGCCCGAAGATGGCGAACATAGCGGTCGGAACCATGCCGAAGACGCCGACGATCGAGGCGGAGAAGCCGATCTCGTCACGAATCTCTGCCGCCAACGGCGAGAACGAGGTCACCGCAAGTCGAAGTACGAGCGCAGACATCGCAATCGCTGCGAAGACGAGCACACGGCCTTGTATCAACGAGCGGGTTTCGGTTCTCTCCAGTTGAGCAGTCACCGGCAAATCATAGGATGACCGGACGAACTCGCACAAGCGCGGTACTCTAACGTCACATTCACACCACTACCCAGAGTCACAACCCGGACCCGAGGAAACACCACGTGCAACCCGTTCGACGCGCAAGCCTCATCTCGCAGGTCACCGAACAACTCCGCAACGAGATCCGGAGCGGAACCTGGTCGATCGGCTCCAAGATCCCCACCGAACCGGAACTGTCGGAGCTGACCGGCACCGGCCGTAACACGGTGCGCGAGGCGGTCCAGGCGCTCGTTCACGCTGGCATGCTGGAACGTCGTCAGGGATCGGGCACCTACGTCGTTGCCCTTTCCGACCTCGGTGGCACTCTCGGCAACTACTTTGCCGGCGCCCACCAGCGGGATGTGCTCGAACTAAGGCGCGCGCTCGACATCACTGCGGCCACTCTCGCTGCCGCACGCCGAACCGAGAACGACATCGCCGAACTGACGCGGTTACTAACGCTTCGCACCGCATCGTGGGAAGGCCAGGACATCGACGCCGCCACAACTGCGGACGTCGCCCTGCACCGGGCGATCGTCGCGGCCAGCCACAACGAGGTCTACCTGGAGTTTTACGACTCCCTGCTCCCGGTCATCGAAACCACGATTCAACAGCACATCGATGCGACCGGCGAGGGATTCCACTCGCAGCACGCGAAGCTCGTCAACGCTGTCGTCGACGGGGACACGGTGGCCGCTTCGAACGCCGCACGCGAATTGTTCGAGGGCCTGGTCTCGGACTTCGGTGCAGGCGCGGCGCTCTAGAGCAGCAGGCGCACGATGTCCGACGTGCGGGCCAGTCCCGGGAACGCGTCCGCCGTCGAGCGAGGATGCAGAACATGAACGGCCAAGCGGAACATCACCGCACGTAGAAGCATCTGCGGCCACTCGGGAAGGTCTTCCCAACGGCCGACCAGTGCCTCGTCGGCACCGCCCCACGAGATCGCGTCGACCACCGCGACGGCGGCCGCCCACGCTGCCGGACGCCAATACGGCGTGATGTCGGTGATTCCGGGCGCCATACTGCCCGAGAAAAGAACTGTCCCGAACAAATCGCCGTGCACGAGCTGATCGGGACTCTGCACCGGCTTACGCAAAGTCGCGAGCCCGGCAATCAGTTCCAAACTCTTGCGGCCGTCCGGCGTAGGCGTCTCGAGCTGCTCGACGCCCTTCGCGATCCTCAGCGGGACCGTCTCCCACGCCGCGCGATCAGCCGCGACGAATACGTCGACCTCGGCCCACGGCGGCACCGGCGGTTGCGCAAGGAAGCGCGGGCGCTCGAGCGAGGCCGTTGCAGCATGCAGTCGGCAGGACATCGAGACCACTTCGTCGTGACGCGGTTCCGGCGATCCGACGATGAATGTGTCGGCGCGCCAGCCCGAGACGACGTAACGACCGTCGGTCGAACGCACCGGTCGAGCCAACCGAACACCGTCGACTTCGAGGTTCTCTCGCACCTTCGCCGACCACGCTGCGCGGGCATGATCCGCGACTGCTGAAAGGACGACGTCTCCACACAGCCAACCGCCGTCCCAATCCGCACCGAGTGGGATGGGATCGACTTCACGGAGACCGAAGGTGGAGCACACGTGCTGGGGAGGTTGTCCTGTGCTCACACCACAACGCTACCGGTGCGCAGCGCCGCCTCCCGCGAGGCGCGCCTAATAGACCGGCAGACTCGCATCCACTTGGTTCGCCCAGGCGATCGCGCCGCCTTGAACGTGAACTGCGTCGGCGAAGCCGGCGTTCTTGAGAAAGGCAAGTGCCTCGGCCGAACGAATTCCGGTCTTGCAGTACAGGACTATCTGCTTGTTCTGCGGCAAGGTCGCCAGGGCCTCACCGGACAGAATGCGGTCCTTCGGGATCAGCACCGCCCCCGGCAGATGCATGATGTCCCATTCGACCGGTTCTCGTACGTCGACCAATTCGATCGATCGACCCTCGCCGATCATGGCCTCCAGTTCCGGCGCCGTGATCGTCGAGCCGGCAGCGGCAGCGCTCGCCTCTTCGGACACGACACCGCAGAACGCGTCGTAGTCGATCAAGGCGGTGACCGGAACGCGGGTCGGATCACGCTGAAGGCGGATCGTCCGGAACGTCATCGCAAGTGCGTCGTAGATCATCAGGCGTCCGAGAAGAGGTTCACCGATTCCGGTGATGAGCTTGACCGCCTCGGTCGCCATGATCGAACCGATGGTCGCCGGCAAGACTCCGAGAACACCGCCCTCGGCACACGAGGGGACCATGCCCGGCGGCGGCGCCTCCGGGTAGAGGTCGCGATAGTTCAGTCCCGCGCCGTCCGGGGCGTCTTCCCAGAAGACCGAGACCTGCCCTTCGAAGCGGTAGATCGAGCCCCACACGTACGGCTTTCCGGCGATCACGGCGGCATCGTTGACGAGGTACCGCGTCGCGAAGTTGTCCGTGCCGTCGAGGATCAGGTCGTACTCGGAGAACAACTCGACCGCGTTGGAGTTGTCCAGGCGGAACTCGTGCAGTCGGACGTCGACGTGTTCGTTGATCTCGAGAATCGACTCTTTCGCGCTGACCGCCTTCGGGCGTCCGACGTCGGAACGTCCGTGAATCACCTGACGCTGCAGGTTCGACATGTCGACCTCGTCGAACTCGACGATTCCGATCGTGCCCACTCCTGCGGCCGCGAGATAGAGCAGTGCAGGCGAACCCAATCCACCGGCGCCGATGAAGAGGACTCGTGCATTCTTGAGCCGCTTCTGGCCGGTCATGCCGACGTTCGGAATGATCAGGTGCCTGCTGTATCGGGCAACTTCCTCCCGGCTCAACTCGGCTGCCGGCTCCACCAGTGGTGGCAATACGACGGGTGTTGCAGACACCGCGAAACACTCCTAGTTCAAGACGAGATCAGGGGTTCTCGATCCGGTCACGCTCGGGGGTACGGCCATGGATTGAAGCGGCACGTGAGTCCGTTCATCGGAACGACGCCCTCGGGATCAAGCCTAGCGATGTCGTTGTTCGCGGTTCCGAAGGTCTGCTGCATCATGATCGGTGCGAGGCCGCCTTCGGTCTCGCACGGCTGATGAGCGGCGTATCCGATGGCATGGCCGACCTCGTGATTGATCTGGTACTGCCGATACGAGCCGATGTCACCCTGGAACGAGATGGCGCCTCGCACCCACCGCGGTTCGTTGAGCAGGACTCGGTCCATGCTCGGGTTGTAGCAGGATCCTTCGAGTTCGATTTCGTAGCCGCAGCCTTCGCGGATCGTCATCTGCGAGGTCAGAGAGATCCGGAAGTCCGGCTCGCCCGCGTCGACGCGCCGGAACGCGACCTTGGGATCATTGGTCCAACTCTTCGGATTGGCCAGTGTCTGATCGACCATGCGTCCGTACGATTCGTCACCGCCGAAGCCGGTCGTGTCGACGCCGTCCTCGATCTCGACCGTGTACGTGAACTCGCGTTCGGTTCCCTGTCCGACCTTGCCCGTCGTTCCCGGTACGACGTGCCACGTTCCGCCGCCCGCGGCGGTGAACGGACCACCGTCGGGAAGTGCGCCGGACGGTATCGACGACGCAAAAGTTCCGTCTCCCGCCGGTGGCGCGCCGATGACGTCGGTTCCGTCGGTGCTGTGGGCGAGGTCGGCGGTGGCCGACGTCTTACTCGCAGAGTCGGTGGTGTCCGGACGTACTGCATCGACGATCACAAGAATGGTGAGCACCACGAGAACCGGAATCGCGTAGGCCCGCCAGCCGTACGTCGAGACGAAGCGCCCGAGCTTGCTCTGCTTCCGCGCTGCCCGGTCCGGCCGCGGATTGCGCGGGGTTCGGCCCACTTCCCGTTTGGTCGGATCCCATTGGGCACGCAAAGGTTGATGGGAGGAAATGCCTCGATAGTCGCGTTCGCCGTAGGCACGATCGTCCGGCACCTCCGGCCGACGTTCGTCGCGGGGCGCTCCAGTTCCGCTACGCATTCGAAGTTCCTCACGATCAGGGTTCTGCGTAGTTCGTCCACGCATGCGCGGTCCCCCTGGGTCAGTCACGTCGTCCAGAATCTCACACACGGCAAGTCGCTCGCCCAGGCTGACCGAAACCTGCTGGTCCTGGCGTGTCATGGCGACCCGTCGTGTAACGAGAAAGACCGCTGGTCTCGCTCACCGAGGCACACGCGACTCGCCCGGGCGACACACGGTATCGTTCATTCGGCTACGACCGGTGTGACGGAGGATACTGGCGGGTACGCACACGCGACTCGCGGATCCGCGCGCCGACCGAATTTTACTTTTGCTCAGATTGGAAGCGACATGACAGAACTCGCGGATCGGACAGACTCCGATCGCGGTACAACGGCTGGCAAGCCTGCCGGAACACGTCGCAGCACCCGCCTCCCCCGCGATGCGCGCCGCCTCCAGCTCCTCGCAGCTGCAAGCGAGGTCTTCGTCGCGAACGGGTACCACTCGGCCGGTATGGACGAGATCGCCGAATGCGCCGGTGTCAGCAAACCAGTCTTGTACCAACATTTCCCAGGCAAGCTCGAGCTGTACGTAGCGGTTCTCCAGAGCTATGTCGACAGTCTCATCTCAGGAGTGCGCCAAGCTCTGCGGTCGACGACGGACAACAAACAGCGTGTCCGCGCCGCAGTCCAGGCGTTCTTCGACTTCGTCGACAACGACTCGCAGGGTTTCCGCCTGGTGTTCGAGTCCGACATCATGGGCGAGCCCCAGGTGCAGACGCGCGTCGAACAGGCCACCGAAGCCTGCGTCGACGCCGTGTTCGACCTGGTCAGCCAGGATTCCGGACTTGATCCCTATCGTGCACGCATCCTTGCCGTCGGGCTTGTCGGTGCCAGCCAGTTCACCGCGCGGTACTGGCTCGAAGCTGCACGGCCCATCCCCAAGGAAGAAGCCGTCGAGATCACGGTGGCACTGGCGTGGGGCGGTCTCTCTCACGTACCGCTGCAGGCCGAAACCAAGTAACTCGTCACACACACACACACACACACACACGAATGGGCGGGCAGTCGTGAGACTGCCCGCCCATTCTGTTTCTTACAGCTGCGCGTCAGACGGTAGGCGCGAACCCGACCTTGCGGATATCGGACGGGCCGATCTCCACGTACGCCACGCGAGAGGCCTGCACCAGGAACTTGCGGCCCTTGTCGTCGACGAGTGCCAGAACAGGCTCGCGCCCACCGAGGACCGCCGCGACCAGTGTCTCGACCTCGTCAGGGGTCTGTTCGCTGTTGACGATGAGCTCACGCGGGCTGTCGATTACACCGATCTTGACCTCCACGGTCAACCTCCGAACTGTTCGTGAATTACATCCGTTGTCGACGCAAGGCTAATGCAGCAGAGACCGCGCACGCTCCTCCGCACGCTGTGCCCAGAGCGAACACAGCGCCTAGACGAGTCCGAGAATCGCCATCCGCTCGGCGTGCTTGGCCTGCATACCGTCGAACAACGCAACAACTCCGTTGAGGTCACCGGAGGCCGAGATCACCAGATCCGTGAGGTCCTCACGCTGCGCCAGCACGAACTGTGCCTGCGTGATCGCCTCACCGAGGAGTCGGCGTCCCCACAGCATCAACCGGTCCTTGGCGCGGGTGCTGGCCTCTACTGCGGCCTTCACCTCGAGCACCACGAACTCCGAGTGGCCCGTCTGAGACAGCACGTCCTCCACGATCTCGGCCACATCCGCAGGGAGGGAGTGTCCGATCTCGCGGTAGAAATCGGCAGCGATTCCGTCTCCGACATACGCCTTCACGAGCGATTCCAGCCACGTCGAGGGCGTCGTCGACGCGTGATAATTGTCGAGCGCGCGAACGAACGGGTCCATGACGGCAAAGATCTCGTGGCCACGTTCCGTGAGGGCTGTTTCCAGAGTCTCGAAGTGGTCCATCTCGGCGGCGGCCATGCTGGCGAACGCCACCTTGCCTCGCAGGTCCGGTGCCATTTGTGCGTCTTCCGCCAAACGGTAGAACGCCGAAATCTCGCCATACGCGAGAACGCCGAACAAATCGATCACGCCGGGGTGATCGGAAGCGACTCGGCCTCCGGTTCCAGCGTCCGTCGAAGCATCAAGATCGTGTGCGCCCATAGCTACGAACTGTAGTGCTTCGGCGGCCGACGCGACCGCCAAGGACCGCATGTCCGATTCGGTGATCTTCGACATGTCCTCGCGAGGGACGGACAACGTGCAGCTACAATGGTCTTGGGAGTTCGCCAGTTCCCCCGGCCCTTTTGGTTAGCCGGGACGGCTGCGCTAGATCAGCCGACACGACTGTGCTCACGCGAACCCCACCGATAATGTGCGCGCACCTGCATAGAAGGTCGTTGCCCGCTTCGCCGAGATCACCGGACGGTTCGAATCCATCCGAGGTGAATTCAGTGCTGAGGCGTAGGCATGACCGACGAAAAAGAGGGCATCGACATCGGCCGACTTACGGCCTGGCCCCTTACCTTGTGCGTGCGTACCGCCACGAGGAAAGGCTAGTCCCCTGAGCAAGATCACTGTCGACCACGAAGACGAAGCAACCGAGAACACCGTTTCCGTCCAGCTCGACGACACCCATGTACCTCCGACCTTTGCCGAGCTCGGTGTCCGCGACGAAATCGTCCGCGCACTGAACGAGATCGGCATCGAGCGCACCTTCGCCATCCAGGAACTCACCCTTCCGTTGGCGCTCGCCGGTGACGACCTCATCGGTCAGGCACGAACCGGAATGGGCAAGACCTTCGGTTTCGGCGTTCCGCTCCTGCATCGCATCGTCACCGCCGAGAACGGCACGGCTGTCCTCGACGGCACGCCTCGCGCCCTGATCATCGTTCCCACCCGCGAACTGTGCGTCCAGGTCGCCCGCGACCTCGAGAACGCCAGCAAGTACCTCCGCGTCGGCGATCGCGGTCTTCAGGTTCTGCCCATCTACGGTGGCCGGCCCTACGAGGCGCAGATCTCGGCACTCCAGAAGGGCGTCGACGTCGTCGTCGGCACCCCGGGCCGCCTGCTCGACCTTGCAAACCAGTCACACCTGATCCTGGGCAAGGTCGGCGTCCTCGTCCTCGACGAGGCCGACGAAATGCTCGACCTCGGCTTCCTGCCCGACATCGAACGCCTCATGGGCATGGTTCCCGACAAGCGTCAGACGATGCTCTTCTCCGCGACGATGCCCGGCCCGATCATCACCCTGGCGCGCACCTTCCTGACGCAGCCGACGCACATCCGCGCCGAAGAGGCTGAATCCTCCGCAGTGCACGACCGCACGAGCCAGCACATCTACCGTGCGCACGCGCTCGACAAAGCCGAGATGGTCGCCCGCGTTCTGCAGGCCGAAGGCCGCGGCGCGACGATGGTCTTCACCCGTACCAAGCGCACCGCCCAGAAGGTTGCCGACGATCTTGCCGAGCGCGGCTTCTCCGTCGGTGCCGTCCACGGTGACCTCGGACAGATCGCCCGTGAAAAGGCACTGAAGGGCTTCCGTAACGGCAAGGTCGACGTTTTGGTCGCCACCGACGTCGCTGCCCGCGGTATCGACATCGACGACGTCACCCACGTCATCAACTACCAGTGCCCCGAGGACGAGAAGACCTACGTGCACCGCATCGGTCGTACCGGCCGTGCAGGCCGCACCGGCATCGCCGTCACGTTGGTCGACTGGGACGACATCCCTCGCTGGCAGCTGATCGACAAGGCCCTGAGCCTCGGAATGCCCGATCCGGTCGAGACGTACTCGAGCTCGCCGCACCTCTACGAAGAGCTGTCGATTCCGGCCGACGCCAAGGGCACGGTTCGCAAGGCGAAGGCTGCGCCCGAGAAGGCTGCAACGGACAAGGCAGACGCGCCGAAGACCACCGATTCCGACGCCGGCGACGAGAAGACCGCTCCCCGCCGCAACCGGACCCGTCGCCGCACCCGCGCCGGCGCTTCGGCCGACGCCGCGACGTCCAGCACCGCTACCGCGACCACCGCTCCCCCTTCGGCACCCGCCGCAACCGGTGCCGAGAACGCGGACGACGACGGAGCAGCCAAGCCGCGTCGCCGTCGGCGTCGCCGCCCCGCGGCTACCGCGACGGCAGGCGCCGCAGAGTAAGCTGCCGATGTGCTGGCTCCTGAAAGGCGTACTCGCTCAGATCTGATCGGTGCGCTGGCTCTCGCGCTGGCCGTAGTCGTAGCGGTGACCGTGGTGTGGCTGCGCAGTGATGCGCACGGAACCACCTCGGTCACCGCTGACACGTCACTCCCACCTCTGTCGACGTCGGTGTTGTTGCCCGACATTCTCGAGCAGACGTGGGAATCCTCCAGCGCCGACTCGACGGCGCCCATCACCGTCGGAAATGCCGTCGTCACTGCCGACGGCTCCGAAGTGATCGGCCGCGATCCGGCTACGGGCGAAGAAGTGTGGCGATACGCGCGCAACATCCCCCTGTGCGGCGCGATCGGTTCGTGGGATCGCGTCGTCAGTGTCTACCAAGACAATCGTGGTTGCTCACAGGTCACGTCGCTGGTCGCCGACACCGGCGCCCGCAAGGACCAACGCAACAGCGACGCCGATTCCGCGGTCAGCCTTTCAGCGGACGGCACCTATCTGATTTCGCGCGGCAGTGAGCGAATGGAACTGTGGCGCTCGGACCTGGTCCGAACCCTCGAGTACGGCCGGGTCGACGCGAAGGTCAATCCCAACAAGCAACCCCGCACCGGATGCACGCTGCTCGACGCTGCGTCGAGCGCCAACCGTGTCTCGGTACTCGAACGCTGCCCCGGTGAAGCCTCCAACAGGTTGACGGTGATGAATCCCGCACCCAAGGACGCCCAGGAACCGGAAGAGTACGGATCCGCGATTCTCCTCGACTCCGAGGGCGCCCGCCTGCTTGCCGTGGCCGGCGAGAAGACGGCTGTCTATCTCCCCGCCGCCAACGGAACCGTTTCTCGCATCAGCATTTTCGACGGATCTGGCAATCCGATCGTCGACTATCCGATCGAGGGAGCGGTCACCGAAGGCGCCCGCACGCACGCCGACAAGGCTTCGATCACGTGGTGGACCGGCTCGCAGACCGTCAACCTCCGCCTGAGCGATCTCGCTCCGACGTGGATCGTCAACGGAACGTCCGGGCCCGGAAGCATGGTCGCCGGTCAGATGCTCATCCCCGTACCGGGCGGTATTGCAGCCGTCAGCCCGTCGGACGGAACAGTTCAGCGCATGATCGCAGTGGACCGCGGTGAGACGGCGACACCGATCGTGCTCACCGGTGCGGGCGAGACGATTCTGGAGCAGCGCGGCGACAGCGTGTTCGCACTGCGCTAGTAACCCCCGCTGTGGTCAGAGCGCCAGTTCCGGCGCGAAAGTCACGACTTCGTTTCCAGCCCAATGCTTTACGAGATTGTCGGCAAGTTCACGATAGGCGTCCGCGCCTTTGTTCTTTCGTCCGGCGAGGACCGTCGCGCCCGAAGCAGAGGCCTCCGCGAACTTGACGGTGCGTGGGATCGGCGGCGCCAGAACGGCCAGGGAGTAGCGGTCGCTGACGTCGGCGAGCACGTCGCGACTGTGAGTGGTCCGAGCGTCGTACAGAGTCGGAAGTGCGCCGAGCAGAACAAGATCCGGGTTGGTGATGGCCTGGACTTCACGAACCGTACGCAGCAGCTGTCCGACGCCGCGGTGCGCGAGGGTCTCGCATTGCAGCGGGACCAGAACCGACTGCGCCGCAGTCAATCCGTTGAGTGTGAGCACTCCCAACGACGGTGGGCAGTCGATGATGATGACGTCGTAACTACCCAGGAGCGGAGACAGCGCCCGCTTGAGCGCGAACTCTCGACCGGGTCGCATCAGGAGCAGCGCCTCGGCGCCCGCGAGATCGATGGTCGCCGGCAGGAGGTCCATGCCGTCTTCTGTCTTCAGCACGGCGTCAACCGCGTCGAGATCACCCGCCAGGACCTCGTTGACCGAACGCTCGAGGCGATCCGGATTGTGTCCGAGCGAGAACGTCAGGCAGCCCTGCGGGTCGAGATCCACCACCAGGACTCGCTGTCCGAGCGCGGACAAAGCCGCACCGAGGGAGGCGACCGTGGTGGTTTTAGCCACGCCGCCCTTTTGATTCGCCACTGCGAGAACCGTCGTCACACGTCGATCCTTGCGCACTTCGCGCCAGGAGGCGAGCTACACACGCTGGGCAGCCTGCAATGATGGTCCACATGGCTTCCCAGTCCGCCCCCTCGTCTATCCCCCTCAATGCTCGCGTCGTACTCATGCGCCACGGCGAAACCGAGTGGGCGCGCACCGGGAAACACACGGGTCGGACCGAGGTTCCGCTGACTCCGCTCGGCGAGATGCAGGCCACCGCGACCGGAAACCGCCTGCGGACACTCGACCTCCGCAATCCGATGATTCTCACGAGTCCTCGCTTGCGCGCTCAGTTGACGGGTGATCTCGCCGGCCTTCCGGAGGAACGAACCTGGGATGCGCTCTCCGAATGGGACTACGGCGATTACGAGGGCCTCACGACGCCCGAGATCCGCGCAACAGTGCCCGATTGGACCGTCTGGACGCACCCGTGCCCCGGCGGCGAGCAGTCGGATCAGATCCATGCCCGCACCGACATGGTGCTGTCGATGGTCCGTTCGCAACTACCCGAGCGGGATGTGATCTTGATCGGGCACGGACACTTCTCGCGCGCACTCATCGCCCGCTGGCTCGAGCTCCCGGTGACGGAAGGAAAGCGCTTCGCGTTGTTCCCGGGTGCATACACGGTTCTCGGTTACGAGCACGGCGCCACCCACCTCGTTCATCACAATGTGCCGCCGCTGGTAGAGGCCTAAGATTCTCTCCATGATTCGACGCGCCACACCCGCAGACGTCCAGCCGATCACCGACATGATCTACGAGTTGGCGGACTACCAGAAGGCCCTCGACGAGTGCACTGTGAAGGCGGAACAGATCGGCGAGGCTCTGTTCGGGCCGGCCGCGACGGCTTTCGCGCACGTCGCTGTGAATTCAGCCGACAACGTCGTCGGCATGGCGCTGTGGTTTCGCAATTTCTCGACCTGGGACGGCGCGCACGGTATCTACCTCGAAGATCTGTACGTCAAGCCCAGCCAACGCGGATCAGGGCACGGTAAGGCACTTCTGGCCGCGCTCGCCAAGGAGTGCACCGACAACGACTACACGCGGCTGTCCTGGTCGGTGATCAACTGGAACACACCCTCGATCAAGTTCTACGAGTCACTCGGCGCCGACGCAAAAACAGAGTGGACCACGTATCGCCTGACCGGCACCCACCTCGGAGCTCTCGCCGCCGAAGCAGAGTAGGCGTTCAGCCCTTCCTGTCCTGCGGCTCTTCGGGCTCGTCAGCGCCGGGGTTTCCCTCTTCCGGCGATACCTCGTCTGCGTACGCTCCGTACTCCGCTGCCATCCACCGAGACGTCGGCGCCGAGAACAGGCAGCCGAGGGCGCCGAGAACGACGACACCCAGAACGACGCCGAGCGGCACCTGATGCGAATCGGTCAGCAGCGACCAGGCGACCGGCAGGAGCAGCAACTGGGCGACGACGGCGATTGCCCGGCCCCACCGGCGACCGGTCAGCAGAGCGATCCCTGCAGCCAACACCGCGCCCCCGAGAATCGCGACCCAGGCGGCGAAGCCGTACCCGTTGGTGACGCTCTGATCGTGCCCGGTTGCGCCGCGAATCACCGCGACGATCGCGAACCCGGCGGCAACCAGCCCTTGCAGCGTCACGAGGGCACCTGCCCATCTGACTGTCTTGGGCAGGGCGTTCGGACTGGCGGTATTCGGCACGAGGCCAGCCTAGAACACGACACCGGATAGGCTCATGCCCCGTGCGCGCACTGCTGATCGTCAATCCCAATGCCACCTCCACCACCGCTGCCGGTCGTGACCTGTTGGCACACGCCCTCGAGAGCCGGGTGCGACTTACTGTGGCGCACACCACACATCGGGGACACGCTGCCGAACTGGCGCGCGAGGCCCACGAAGACGGCTTCGGCTCGGTGATCGTCCACGGCGGCGACGGAACGGTCAACGAAGTGGTCAACGGACTGCTCGGGGCACCGCATCCCGCGTCGATGAAATCGGTTCCGGTCGGTCCGATCCCGACGATCGCGGTCGTTCCAGGGGGCTCGGCCAACGTTTTCGCGCGTTCACTCGGTATTGCCGCCGACCCGATCGACGCCACAAACCAACTCGTCGACCTACTCTCGGAGCGGACGAGACGCCGAATCGGGCTCGCACATTGCGACAACCGTTGGTTCACGTTCAACGCCGGAATGGGCCTCGACGCCGATGTGTGTGAGGCCGTCGATGCCAGCCGCAAAAATGGTGACGCTGCCACTCCCGCCCGATATGTCCGAACCGCGATCGCAGCGTTCTTCCGCGCCAAGCGAGCCGAACCAGCCCTGACAGTCCACCTTCCCGATCAGGATCCCGTCCCCGGAGTCCACTACGCGTTCGTGTCGAACTCGAGCCCGTGGACATATCTGGAAGAGCGTCCCGTACACACCAATCCGGGAACGACCTTCGACAGTGGACTCGGCATCTTCGCAATGACGAGCACCAAAGTCCTACCGTCCCTGCGGGTTGTGCGCCAGCTCCTCGCACGCGGGGCAGAGCCGAAATCGAAGGTTCTCCTACGCACCGACGACGTCTCGACAATCACCATCGAATCGTCGCGACCGATCGGACTCCAGATGGACGGCGACTACATCGGACTGCGCGAAAAGGTCGAATTCACCTCGGTCCCGGATGCACTGGAAGTGTTCGCGCCGATCGCGACGTGAGTCAGGCAACAGGTTTGACCTGCAAAAACTCTGGTGCCGAATAGCCGAAATCGGGTAAAATGCCGGTGACGACCAGGTGGCCGTCAGGTGTGTCACAAATTAGTGAGTTGGCCCACGAACCCGTTCAAACCTATTGACATACCGCGAGTTCGTGAAAGCATTCACAAGTAACAGTGCGGAAACGTTGATGACGCACACACAAACTCATTGGTACCAAATGGTGTGAATACACACCCAATTAAGGAGCGAAAAAAGATGGACTGGCGCCACAACGCAATCTGTCGCGACGAGGATCCCGAACTGTTCTTCCCCGTGGGAAACAGCGGACCGGCCCTCGCTCAGATCGCTGATGCCAAGGTTGTCTGCAACCGCTGCCCCGTCACCGCCGAGTGCCTGTCCTGGGCCCTCGAGTCCGGTCAGGACGCAGGCGTCTGGGGCGGAATGAGCGAAGACGAGCGACGCGCACTCAAGCGTCGCAACGCACGTACCCGTGCACGCACTTCCGTCTAGGTAGAACCGAGACGTTCGACTTGCGGCGGAGTACAGCCCCTCCACACAGTCGAAGACGACAGCCCGGCACCACATGGTGCCGGGCTTTTTGTCCACTCGAATTACTAGTGCTGCTCGAATCAGTAACGCGCAGTACGTCTACCGAGCGGCACACGCAGAACCGCGTCGGTGCCGCCACCGCTTCCCGGGTGCAGTCCGAGCGAGCCGCCGAGTTCGGCGCCCAGCAGAGTCCGCACGATCTGAAGTCCGAGGCGATCGGACTTCTCGAGGTCGAAGTTCTCCGGCAGGCCACGCCCGTTGTCGTGGATGATCACGTCCAACCAGCGCGCAGAACGCTCGGCGCTGAGTGTGACCGTGCCGGTGAGTCCCGGATCGAAAGCGTGCTCGATCGCGTTCTGCACCAACTCCGTCAGCACCATGACCAGCGGGGTGGCGCGCTCAGCGGAGAACACTCCGAAACTTCCCTCGCGCCGAATCGTCACCGGCACACCTACTCCCGCGACATCGGAGAGCATGGGAACCAACCGGTCGATCACCTCGTCGAGATCCACCTCTTCGTCCACCGACATCGACAAGGTGTCGTGAACGAGGGCGATGGACGTCACGCGCCTCACCGATTCCGTCAATGCTTGTCGCGCTTCGTCGTTACCGGTTCGCCTGGCCTGTAGGCGCAGAAGCGCCGCGACGGTTTGCAGGTTGTTCTTCACTCGATGGTGAATTTCGCGGATGGTCGCGTCCTTGCTCAGGAGCGCGCGATCACGACGCTTGACCTCGGTGACGTCGCGGACGACGACCGCTGCACCGACGTGCCGACCTCCCGGCTTGAGAACCAGTGCACGCAGCAGAACTGTCGCCCCACGCGCCTCGATCTCCATTCGACGGCCAGGCTTGTCCGCCAACGTATCTCGGATGTATCCCGCCGCTTCCTGAGACTCGAACGGGTCGGTGACCAACGAGCGGGTCAACGCCGCGAGATCTTGTCCCACCAGATCAGAACTCAGGCCCATCCGGTGATACGCCGAGAGGGCGTTCGGGCTGGCGTAGACGACGGCGCCTTCGGTGTCGAGACGGATGAAACCATCGCCCGCACGTGGGCTCGAGTTCGTGTCGGAGCGCGATTCTCGGATCGGGAAGGTTCCGTCGCTGATCATCTGGCACAGGTCTTCGGCGCAGTCGAGATACGCGAGCTCGAGCGGACTCTGCGCTCGCTGGTGCGACAAGTTGGTGTCGCGGCTCAGAACTGCGATGACTTGCCCGTCCAGACGCACCGGAACGGCTTCCCTACGCGGCGGCATTCCTTCACGCCACGTCTCGTCTTCCCCACGCACAACGCGGCCCTCCACGAGAGCGCGAAGAACCTGCGGATGCTCGGACTCGGAAACGACCGTTCCAACCGCGTCCTCCGGGAAAGCCGTCGATGCCGTTGTCGGCCGGCAGTGCGCTACGCAGATGACCGTCCCTTCGGAACGGTTCTTCTCCGATTCGGTGCCCACCCACAGGAGAACGTCAGCAAAAGAGAGGTCGGCGAGCAGTTGCCACTCCCCC
Organism: Rhodococcus sp. IEGM 1409; assembly: GCF_030056735.1. Lineage (GTDB taxonomy): Bacteria > Actinomycetota > Actinomycetes > Mycobacteriales > Mycobacteriaceae > Rhodococcus_F. Next base: position 336,876 of record NZ_JASHKN010000002.1, on the reverse strand, counting down.
ACGACGCGCTGGAGATGGTCGACCGCCGCACCCGGGAGATCGGTGTGTTCGGCGAGGAGGTCACTGAGAGTGGACATCGTCCGACTTAGGAGATCACGGCGATCAGATCGCCTTGCTGAATCACGTCGCCGACCTTGACGCCCACCGTCGTCACCGTTCCCGGAACCTCGGCCAGGACTGGAATTTCCATCTTCATCGATTCGAGGATGACCAGGGTGTCGCCGTCCGCGACGACGTCTCCCTCGCTCACGACGACCTGGTAGACCGTCGAAACCATCTCGGCGCGCACGTCTTCTGCCATCGTGAACCTCACTTCTGTCGGAACTGCACTCTGACCACGAAAATACATCGACGGATTACTCGATCGACCTGCCAATGGAACCACACCGGCATCGGCGTGAAACAATGACGCGAAAGAAACAGAAGGGAGACCAATCATGGGTAAGCGTGGTCGTAAGAAGCGCAGCCGTAAGGGCAACGCCGCTAACCATGGCAAGCGTCCAAACGCCTGACATGTAGCGCAACAAAACGTCCGAGGGGCGGGGAAGCATTGCTTCCCCGCCCCTCGGACGTTGTTGCTTTTCGAGGTTACTGCCCTTCAGATCTTCACTGAAGGGTCAGCTGTCGGCTTCGGTAGTCGTGATGACGATGGTCCGACGCAATTCGATGGTGAGCCGCTGACGCAGGCTTTCCGGTGCGTGATCCCCGCCGCACTTGCGGTTGATCAAGCTCTTGACCTTCTCCTCGATCCCGTAGGCCTCGAGGCACGATCCGCAGTCGTCGATATGACGCTGCAGGCGAGCGCGACTCGAATCGTCACATTCACCGTCGAGCATCAACCAGACGTCGGCGATGACTGCCGAGCAGTCGAGCCTTTCGAATTCGTCCTGCTCACTCATCGTTTGACACCTTCCGCCTCGGTGGCTGTGCCGGCCGTGGCCGTGTCGACTGCGCCGTTCCGATTGAATCCACGGTCTTTGGCGACATCGGCCAAGAGACCACGCAATTGCTTACGACCACGATGCAGCCGTGACATCACCGTCCCGATGGGTGTGCCCATGATCTCCGCGATCTCCTTGTACGGGAATCCCTCGACGTCCGCGTAATACACCGCCATCCGGAATTCCTCGGGCAGCGACTGCAGCGCCGCCTTGATGTCGTCGTCCGGCAGAGCGTCGAGCGCCTCCACCTCGGCCGAACGCAGACCGGTGGACGTGTGCTCTGCGGTGGCGGCCAACTGCCAGTCGGTGATCTCGTCCGTCGGATACTGCGCGGGTTGGCGCTGCTTCTTCCGGTACGAGTTGATGTATGTGTTGGTGAGAATCCGATACAGCCAGGCTTTCAGGTTGGTACCGGCACGGAACGAGCGGAAAGCTGTGTACGCCTTGACGTACGTCTCCTGCACGAGGTCTTCGGCATCAGCCGGGTTCCTCGTCATACGCAATGCAGCGCCGTACAACTGGTCGAGCAACGGGAGCGCGTCACGCTCGAACCGGGCAATCAACTCATCCGCAGTTTCGGGCCTTTCGGACACCGCACCATCGACAGGTTCGGTGACCTCCGACGGTTCGTCTTCGGTAACCTGCGACGGTTCGTCCTTGGGCCGGTCGTGTTCCAGCACTCTGATCCCTTCACTAGCCGTAGGGATCAAGGTTACCGCCAACTGAAGATCCGACCCACGGGCCGGTGGTGGCTCACACACAGCCAGCACGGTCGCTCCTTCGCTTCTCGGGACAAGTTTCATCAACTGGTACCAACACGGGAGTCTGCGACTCTGTTCCCGGCCTGGTCGGAGTCCGGACAGAGGGGTCCACCTAAGGTCTTCGTCATGGCCGGAACAGCGACCCCTGCGACCGCACTGCTCGCCAAGTCGAAGACACCGCACCGCGTTCACAGCTACGACCACGACCCACGCGCCGAATCGTTCGGCGACGAGGCGGTCACAGCACTGGCCGAGTTGGTGGGAGTCGAGGCCGCCCAGATCTTCAAGACCTTGGTCGTCAAACTCGATTCGGGCAAGCTCGCCGTCGCTGTTCTGCCGGTACCGGACAAACTCTCACTCAAAGCTGCAGCCGCTGCCCTCGGTGCAAGCAAAGCCGTCATGGCCGATCGCGCCGAAGCCGAGCGCTCGAGCGGCTACGTCTTCGGTGGTATCTCACCGCTCGGCCAACGCAAGAAACTGCCGACCGTGATCGATGCCTCGGCTCTCGACTGGGATCGGGTTCTCTGCAGCGCCGGACGGCGCGGCCTCGAAATCGAACTGGCTCCGACCGACCTTGCCCAGCTGAGCGGCGCGGTCACCGCACAAATCACAGCGGGCTGAGGATCCGGTCGCTACGGTCTGTTCATGCGTACACAAACCAAGCGTCCGCCCCTGAAAACTTTTGCACTGACCGCCGCAGCCGCAGCCCTCACCGTCTCACTGACGGCCTGCGGGAGTTCCGGCAGCGCCGCCAAGGAAGTCACGGTGGTCGGATCAGGACAGGTTCGGGGGGCACCGGACATCCTCAACGCGGACATCGGCATCGAGGTTGTCGCCGCGGATGTATCGGGAGCGGTTTCCGAGTCGAATGACAAGGCCCGCCAGATGATTGACGCGATAGTCAATGCCGGCGTGGCCCCCGAGGACGTGCAGACAAGCGACCTGTCCGTTCAGCCGCAGTACGACGCCACTGGTGGGCCGTTCGTCGGCGGTAACGTGACGGGCTACCGGGCAACCAACTCGGTACGAATCGTCGTACGCGATCTCGACAAGGCTTCGGGTGTGCTGGACGCCGGTATCGCGGCGGGCGGAAACGCAGCGCGGCTCGGCAACGTTGCCTTCGCCATCGACGACGACTCTCAGCTTCTGGCCGACGCACGCACCAGGGCTTTCGAGGACGCGAAGAACCGTGCCGAGCAGTACGCGGATCTCTCCGGTACGTCGCTCCAGAGCGTCGTGACCATCACCGAGGCGCACGACACCAGCGGCGGCCAGACCATGCGCGCTCCCGACACCTCGATGTCCGACATCGTTCTCGCCCCGGGAACCCAGCAGGTTTCGTTCGAAGTGACCGTCACCTGGTCTCTCGGCTGACCGCTAGAGCAGACTGATCTGCTCGCCGGCGCGGTCGACGTCCGGCTCGATCAACTCGTGTCCGTTGTTCTTGACACTGTTGACCAGCGGCCGGACTCGATCGATGTCGATCCGCTCGAAAAGGTCCGGGGTCGGTTCGAGCAGGGCCGAATCGACGGTGTTGTCGGGATCGAGCCACGCTTCCCAGCGGTCACGAGGTAGGGCGAGGGGCATCCGGTCGTGAACCCGCTCCAGGTGACCGAGTGAGTCAACTGTGACGATCGAGCAGCTCAGGACGGGGCTCGCATTCTCGACATTCGGGTCCCGCCAGGCAGACCACACACCAGCCATGAACAGCCGTGATCCGTCGTCGGGGTGCATGTAGTAAGGAATCTTCGCTGCCTTCTTCCCACCGGTGGCCTCGGTCTGCCACTCGTACCACCCGTCCATCGGGACCAGGCAACGCTTGAACTTGAACGCGGTCCGAAACGCCGGCTTCTCCGCCAACGAGTCGGCACGAGCGTTGAACAGGACCGGGCCTTTGCCCAGTTCCTTGGTCCACGAGGGCACCAATCCCCAGCGCATCCGCCGAATTCTCTTGGTCGGATCGCTGTCGGGGTTTTCCCGATCGTGGCGTTCCACAACGGTCAGCACCTCGGTCGTCGGTGCCACGTTGTAGTCGGCTTCGACGGGCGCCGAGTGGTCGGTCTCGTCGAGCGCATCGAGTTCCACCGCCAGGGTGGCCGGGTCCGCTGTGGTCGCATACCTTCCGCACATGACACCCAGGGTGGCATGGTTTCGACCATTCCCCCACCGATGAGAGAAGATGGACCATGTGAGTCTGAGTCTGTGGAGCGCCCCGAGGGCCCAAGCACCCGTCGATGCAGTGGTGACGCTGCCCGGATCCAAGTCCATCACCAATCGAGCTCTGATTCTGGCCGCACTTGCGGATGGCCCCTCCACGATCACGGGTGCACTCCGCAGCCGTGACGCCGATCTGATGATCGCCGCTTTACGCGACCTCGGTATCGGCGTCGAGGAAGCCGGCGATCCGACCACACTGCGCGTAGTTCCCGGCCCCCTCCGCGGCGGAGACGTCGACTGCGGTCTCGCCGGCACCGTGATGCGCTTCCTGCCGCCGCTCGCCGCGATGGCCGACGGAATCGTCCGCTTCGACGGCGACGAGCAGGCACGCACACGACCTCTCGGCACCATTCTGGAGGCACTGCGCGGACTCGGCGCACACATCGAGGGTGACGCACTCCCGTTCACCGTCACCGGAACCGGATCCCTACGCGGCGGGACGGTCACCATCGACGCATCCGGTTCGTCGCAGTTCGTCTCCGGTCTCCTCCTCTCGGCTGCTGCCTTCGAAGAGGGCGTCACCGTCCATCACGACGGCAAGCCGGTCCCCTCCATGCCGCACATCGACATGACCGTCGAAATGCTCAGGCAGGCCGGCATTTCCGTGACAACACCCGCCACGGGTGGTGACGCTGACACCTGGCGGGTGACACCGGGGCCCGTAGCCGCCGTGGACTGGGCGATCGAACCCGATCTCTCCAACGCCACACCGTTCCTGGCCGCTGCCGCAGTCACCGGAGGAACCGTCAGCGTCCCGATGTGGCCGTCGTCGACGACGCAGCCAGGCGACGCGATCCGCGGGATCCTCGCGTCGATGGGCGCCGACGTCACTCTTGCCGACGGCGTGCTGACTGTTCGCGGCCCGGAGAAATTGCGCGGCATCGACATCGACCTCCACGACGAGGGAGAGCTCACCCCCACCGTCGCTGCCCTGGCCGCTCTCGCCGAGGGCACCTCGCACCTACGAGGTATCGCGCACCTGCGCGGGCACGAGACCGACCGTCTGGCAGCCCTCGCCGACGAGATCAACAAGCTCGGCGGCTCCGTCACCGAAACCGACGACGGACTGACCATCGTCCCCACGGAACTCCATGGCGGACAATGGCTCTCGTATGCCGACCACCGCATGGCAACAGCCGGTGCCATAATCGGCCTGGTTGTCGACGGCGTCGAGGTGGACGACGTCGGAACCACCGCCAAGACGTTGCCCGGTTTCGAGAACATGTGGGCCGACATGCTCGAGAGTTCGACCGCGACGCCGAAGGCAAGCTTCTGACTCCGCGGCAGTACGACGAGTCCGACGTCCGGGTACGCCCCGGACGCGGATCCCGCCCCCGTACGAAGACTCGGCCCGAACATCTGTCGGCTGAATCGGGGATGGTGGTGTCGAAGGATCGTGGCCGTTGGGGTTGCGTCCTGGGCGGCGATCCCGACCGGCTGATCGTGACGATGCGCGCCCGCGAACTGGGCCGCACCCCCATCGTCGTCGGCGATCAGGTGGACATTGTCGGCGATCTGTCGGGCAAAACCGACACCCTCGCTCGCATTATCCGGGTCTCCGAGCGTTCGACAGTTCTGCGCCGAACAGCCGACGACACCGATCCCTTCGAACGCATCGTCGTCGCGAACGCCGAGCAGTTGCTCATCGTCGTGGCACTCGCGGATCCGCCACCGCGCACCGGCTTCGTCGAGCGCGCGCTGGTCGCCGCCTACGTGGGTGGCCTGACGCCGATCGTCTGCCTGACCAAGAGCGACCTCGAACCACCGGAGGAATTCGCGAGCACTTTCGCCGACCTCGACATCCAAGTAGTGGTCGCCGGCCGCGACGATCCCTTGGACGAATTGACGCAGATCCTCGAGCACAAGTTGACCGCCCTGATCGGGCATTCCGGCGTCGGAAAGTCGACGTTGGTCAATCGCCTTGTCCCTGATGCCAATAGGGCGGTCGGCATCGTATCCGGCGTCGGCAAGGGGCGGCACACATCGACACAATCGGTGGCGCTCCCCCTCGCCGGGGGCGGCTGGGTGATCGACACACCCGGCATCCGTTCGTTCGGTCTGGCGCACATCTCACCCGAGAACGTGGTGGCGGCGTTCTCGGATCTGGCTGCGGCCATTGAGGATTGCCCGCGCGGATGCACGCACCTGGGGCCGCCGGCAGATCCCGAATGCAAGCTCGACCTACTGGAGGGCAAATCCGCTCGGCGCGTCGTCGCTGTGCGACAACTTCTGGAAGCGATCAAGTCCAACGATCAGTACTGAGCAAGAACCCCGAGTAACAACCCTGAGCGACAACAGAGAAGCGGCCCGACACCATTGAATGGTGTCGGGCCGCTTGTTGTCTCTGGTCAGCGCAGTCGGGGATCAGCGCAGTCGGGGATCAGCGCAGGCCGAGGAGGCTGCGCAGCTTTCCACTCTTACGCTTACGTGCGATGGCGCTCTTGAGACCGCTACGACGTCCGGTCACGGGATCTACAGTCGACGTCGGATCGCCGTCGAACATCCGCTCCGACGCCGTCTCGGGCGCATTGTCGACGGTGTCCTTGAGGTACTTGTTGGGCAGCGACAGCTTGGCGATGGTGCGCCACGACTTGGCGTACTGCACGGCGAGCGGGCCCGTCGTGTACGGCAGGTCGTACTTGTCCGCGAGCTGACGCACAGTGACCGCGATGTCCTTGTAGCGGTTGCTGGGCAGATCGGGGAACAGATGATGCTCGATCTGGTAGCTCAGGTTGCCCGTCAGGAAGTCCATGAGCGCGCTGCCCTCGATGTTGGCACTGCCGAGCATCTGGCGCAGGTACCACTGAGCCTGCGTTTCCTTGTCGATGTCTTCCTTGGTGAACTTCTCGGCGCCGTCCGGGAAGTGGCCGCAGAAGATGACCGCGTTGGTCCACACGTTCCGCAGAGTGTTGGCGGTGAAGTTGGCCGACAACGTGCTCTTCCACGCCGGGCCGGTGATGGCCGGGTAAATGATGTAGTCGCGCAAGACCTGCTTGCCGATCTTCTCGCCGACCTCACGGAGCTTGCGCTGCGTCTCTTCCTTGTCGGCGCGACCCTTGGCTACCTTGCCCAGCTCGAGGTGCTGAGCAGCGATGCCGTACTCGAAGAACAGGGCGAGCAGGGTGTTGTAGACCAGGTTGCCCGCGTTGAAGGGCTTCCACCGCTGATCGCGGGTGACGCGGAGGAGCCCGTATCCGACGTCGTCGTCCATTCCAAGGACGTTGGTGTACTTGTGATGCAGGTAGTTGTGGGTCTGCTTCCAGTGCGCAGACGGGCCGGTGACATCCCACTCCCACGAGGTGGAATGAATCTCCGGGTCATTCATCCAGTCCCACTGCCCGTGCATCACGTTGTGCCCGAGTTCCATGTTCTCGATGATTTTCGAGAGTGTCAGCAGGCCCACTCCGGCGAGCCACGCCGGACGGCGGCGGCTGGCGAAAAGCACTGCACGGCCACTGATTTCGAGTGAGCGCTGCAGGCGAATGACGTTGCGCACGTAGCGCGCATCCTTCTCGCCGCGCGATTCCTCGATGTCGCGACGAATCGCGTCGAGTTCGCGGCCGAGCGCCTCGATGTCAGCGTCCGTGAGATGTGCGTATTCCTTGACATCTGCAATCGCCATGGAAAGCCTCCTAGCAGTGAGTTAGGCGCAAAGTAGTAAGTGCAGAACGATCATGAATTCGAATCGTTCAGATCAACTGCACCTACTGTAGCGTAACTTACGGCACCGTAGGTTAGGTTTTTCCCGATGTAACCTATATCACTTCCGGCGCTTGGGCATGCGGGAACGGGCCTGCGACTTGAGTGCGGTCAACAATCCCAGACGCTTACCGGTGACGGGATCGGTACGCAGGTCCTCGACCATCGCCATGGCTGCGTCCCGGAATCCCGAGTCACGGAACCGTAGTTCCGAGGACGTTTCCGGAGCATTGTCCGAGGTCGCAGTCAGCCACTTGTCCGGCAATGCCAACTTGTGGATCGTGCGCAGTGCCAGAAGATACTGCTTGAAGAGCGAACCGGTGGTGTACGGGAGATCGAACTTCTCGCACAGCGCGCGCATCTTCACGGCAATTTCGGGGTAGCGGTTGCTCGGCAGATCAGGGAACACGTGGTGCTCGATCTGGTAGCTCAGATTGCCGCTCATCAGGCCCATGAGCTTGCCCGAATTGAAGTTCGCGCTACCGAGCATCTGGCGCAGGTACCACTCGTGACGAGTCTCCTGCTCGAATTCGGCAACGGTGAACTTCTCTGCGCCGTCCGGGAAGTGGCCACAGAAGATGACGACGTACGCCCACAGGTTGCGCACGAGATTCGCGGTGGCATTGGCCGTCATGGTCGACTTCCACGCCGGCCCCGTCAACGCCGGGAACAAGATGAAGTCCTTGCCCACCTGACGAAAGATCTTGCGCGCGAAGTCTTTGTTCGCCTGCGAGTTCAGTTGCCCCTTTTCCGTGCCCTCCAACTCGGCTGCCGCTGTCAGGTCGTGCAGAGCGATACCCCACTCGAACGTGGCCGCCAAAATCACGTTGGCGATCGGCTGGAAGAGGTTGATCGGCTTCCACGGCTCGTCACGCGTCATACGCAGAATCCCGAAACCGAGATCCTCGTCCATCCCTACGACGTTGGTGTACGTGTGGTGTTGGTAGTTGTGTGCGCGCTTCCAGTGCTCGGAAGGACCGGTCTGATCCCACTCCCACGAGACGGAGTGGATCTCGGGATCGTTCATCCAGTCCCATTGCCCGTGCATCACGTTATGCCCGAGTTCCATGTTCTCGATGATCTTCGACAGGCTCAGCAGCGTCGTACCGACCAGCCACGCCGGTCGATACCGGCTGCCGAACAGTGCGATACGCCCGCCGAGCTCCAACGCTCGTTGCACGCGAATGACGCGACGAATGTAACGGGCGTCCCGGATGCCGCGAGAGTCTTCGATGTCGAGTCGAATCTGATCGAGTTCACGTCCGAGAGCTTCGACATCGGCCTCGGTGAGGTGCGAAAACTCTTTGATATCGGTGATGGCCACCGTGGTCCTCCGTGTGCCTAGAAGCTATGCGTCCAGCGTACAGTCGCCCGCGGCGGCGGAGATGCACGTCTGAATGCGCTCGCCCTCCGCGTGCTGTTTCCCCGAGCGTAGATCGATCGCGTGGCCGGCAACGAGCGGTACGACACATGTCTGGCAGATGCCCATGCGGCAACCGAACGGCATCAAGGCACCGGACTGCTCGCCGGCTTCCAGAAGCGTCGTCGCGCCGTCGACCGTGATCGTCTTACCCGACTTCTCGAACGTGACCGTGCCGCCGTCCGCCGAAGCGTCGATACGTGATACCGCGAATCGCTCCATGTGGAGTCGATCCTCGATACCTTCCGCCTTCCAGACGTCTTCGAGTTCGTCGAGCAACGGAAGCGGTCCGCACGCCCAGGTGTGGCGCTCGCGCCAGTCGGGACAGACCGTGTCGAGAGAGCTGAGTTTGAACTTTCCGTCACGTCGCGTGAGTTGGACGTGGCTGACGAAGTCCTCGTGCTCGACGTGCAACGCCGTGAGTTCGTCGGCGAACATCACGTCGGATTCCGTCGGAGCCGAGTGGATGTGCATGACGTCGGGCAATTGACCGCGCCGGTTCATCGTCCGCAACATGCCCATGACCGGAGCGATGCCGCTGCCCGCAGTGATGAACAGGATCTTCTCCGGCGGCGGATCCGGCAAGGCGAAGTTGCCGGACGGCGTGGCCAGTCGAACGATGGTTCCCGAAGGGACCGCGCCACTGACGAGGTGACTCGAGAGGAAGCCCTCGGGCATCGCCTTGACCGCGATGGAGATGCGCTTGTTCTCCCAGTTGGGAGGAGAGGTCAGGGAGTACGAGCGCCAATGCCACCGCCCGTCGATGTGGAGGCCGATACCGATGTACTGCCCCGGCTGGTAGTTGAAGTCGAATCCCCAACCCGGCTTGATGACGATGGTCGCCGAATCCGTGGTTTCGGGCCGTACCTCGACAATCTGACCACGCAGCTCGCGGGCCGACCACAGCGGATTTGCGAGGTGCAGATAGTCGTCGGGAAGCAACGGTGTGGTCAGCCGAGCCGCCGCACCACGAAGCAGATTGAGCTTCGACCGCGCTGCCGGAACTACCGACGCTGCCGGTGCCTCGATCCAGTCCTTCAGACCCATCAGACCTCCACCTCTCACCTTCCGAACCCACTGCCTACGGTACCGTAGGTTATCAGGTTACGGTACCGTAGGTTACTTCACGGTAAGCACATTCACAGCAGGTCGAGCAAGAACGGCAACTCCTGCGCGGCGTACCACGCCAACTCGTGGTCCTCCGCGTCGCCGAGCGTGAACTCGGCATCGGCATCACCGAGATCCGCCGCGTCGACTATGCCAGCAGCGCGCTCGATGTCCGATTCTGCCTGTTCGAGGTCGACATGCACAGATGCAACCTGAGCCATCGTGACGGGACCTGCCAGTCGAACTACCGAATCGTCGAGATCGGGCCGCAATTTCACCTCGGCATCGTCGACGTCGGCAGCCACGACTGCCCGCCGGAAGGTGACGTCACCCTCGGTTCCGGCGATCAGCCGCAGCGACGCACGCGCCGCCTCACCCATGGCGACCTCGGCCAACTCGTCGTCGTCCCCCGCCGCATATGACTCACGCAGAGTCGGGGTGACCGCAAAAGCCGTCCGGCTCATCGGGTCGAACTCCTGATCTGCGACCAACTTCTGCAAAATCTCGACCGTCGCCGGCACGTACACCCTCATGAGACCACCTTCATGCTCGTTCGTCACCCATGCTCGTTCGTCACCCATGCTCGGTCGTCACCGACTCGCATCCGTCAATTCCTCGAGTGACTCGAAGATCAGCGAACGAACGACGTCGACGTCCGACATCGCGTCACGGTCGGCATTCAAACCGTAGTAGACATTTCCGTCGTACGACGTCAGGGCGATGCTGAGTGTCTGATTCTTGAGCAGTGGCGACACCGGATACATCTCCAGCATCCGAGCCCCGCCGAGGTAGAGCGGGAACTGCGGCCCCGGTGCGTTGGTGATCATCAGGTTGAACATTCGCTGCGACAGACTGCTGGCCGCACGCGAGCTCATCGCATGCAGCGTCGCCGGCGCAAACCCGGACATCCGCACCATCGTCTGTGCGGTCACCCGCCGGCCCTGGCGTGCGAACGCCTCCGTCGCATGCGCCACGTGCGAGAGCCGAACCACCGCGTTGGGTTCGCCGACAGGCAGGTCGATCAGGAACGAGGAAACATGTCCCGGTGCCTGCGGATCGTCGACATCGGGACTTTCGGGGCCATCCGTGTAGACCGACATGGGCACCATCGCCCGCACGGTGGTCGCCTCGGTCACCGGTTCGCCGCGCGAGAGCAGCCAGTTCCGCATCGCACCTGCGATGACGGTCAGAATCACGTCGTTGATCTCGCACCCGTACCGCGCACGAATACGTCGATAGTCCTCTAGAGACGTCTTGGCCACCGCGAGGCGTCGATTGCGCGAGATGGTGGCGTTGAGCGGGCTCGACGGGGCCACCTGCGTCGCCGTTCGAACCACTTCTGCAAGTTTTCCGAGTGCACTCACCGCCTCGGTGAGAGACGTGGTCACGTCGTTGAACATTGCGCGTGCCTGCGCGATCCCGTCCCCCGGGCTCGTCACGAGATCTGCCAGTGCACTGACCAACAAGCTGGTGTCGCTCGGCGGCCTGGCCGGCATCCACAGTTCCTCGGGGCCGGGCGCTCGATTCTTCTCGGGATCGAAGATCACCTGACTGATCTCGGGAGCCGCTTCGCCGTCCACCAACGACGAATGAGACTTCGTGAAGATGGCAAATCTGTTTCTGGACAGCCCCTCGACCAGGTACATCTCCCACAACGGCCTCGTGCTGTCGAGCGGCCTCGACGTCAGCCGGGCGATCAGATCCATCAGCTGTTCGTCGGAACCGGGCTTGGGCAGAGCCGATCGGCGTACGTGGTACGTGATGTCGAAATCCGAGTCGTCCACCCAGACCGGTCGGGCCAGGCCGAACGCCACCTCACGAACCCTCTGGCGGTACCGCGGAACCGATCCGAGCCGATCTTCGACCAGACGAAGCAATTCCTCGTGATCGATCCCGTTTCGCAGTTGCCGGAAAATCCCCAACGAGCCGACATGCATCGGCGTCGTCCCGGCTTCGAGGAAGTAGAAAGCCGCGTCCTGAGTGGTCAGTCTGTTCACCATGGCTTCGTGTCCCCTCCTTCGCCCAGATCGAACAGAATCGACAACTCCTCGATCGTCGATTCCGAGCCGACGTGATGGACGCCGACCATCCCGACGGCCACCGCCGCGCGCACGTTGATTTCGAGATCGTCCACGAAAACGAAGTCCTCGGGGTCGACGCCCAACCGACTCGCCGCCAGCAGATAGATCTCGGCATCCGGCTTTGTCATCTCCACGTCTCCGGACAGGATCACGTCGTCGACCAAGACCCCGTCGCCGAGATCCCGCAACCACTGAGCATTGGCGCCGCCCGGATCGTTACTGACGATTCCCGTCACGATTCCGCGGGCCCTCACAGCGCGCACGAGCGCGCTCAAGCCCTCGAGATCCGATCCCGGACCGAACAGCACGCCACCGACATCCAACAGAAGTCCCCGCACGCCATCACCCTAAGTCGCGATGGTGATCACGGCGACATCTCGAGCATTTCGTGTCATGCTTCTCACTATCGCTCGGGGGAGCGAAAGTCCGAGTCGGCCATCTCGGACGCACGATCATCCGGGGGGATGTCATGGAGCAGGACTCTGTGCTCGAGAACAACGCTGCAATCTTTCTCGAGCCGGCACCGCAATTCGAGCCTCACGCACACACCGTCGTACTGTCGCGGCCGCAGTCCCGCCCAGACCGAACGCAGTGCAGAACAGACCGAACGCTGCGTCACCCACGAAAGACGCCACACAACGGAACGTCGTCGCACGCCACTCCTGGCCCAACTACTCCTGGCCCAAGTACTTCTGGTCCGAGTTCTCCTGATCCGAGTGCGGTGGGTGCCGACATCTTCTGGAACCGATCACTTCGACTTGTTCTGGAGACCGTCGACCGACGACGAAATCCACGCCAGCTCAAAGGCGTGCTTACGCCGACCGTCCTGGAAGTTGTTGCGCGACTGTACACTTCAGACTTTTCGGCCCGGAAACTCGGCGGCGCAGCTGTTCACATGACGCACGTCCAAGCAGTGTCGGAGCGCACCGCCGAAGTCTGTGCGACGTACACACGAGGCAAGCAGACATTCGCCGTCGCAGGTCGGATCGACCACACAGACGGAACAGGCTGGACGGTCACCGCACTACACGTGGTGTGACCGTCCAGCCTTCCGAGCACTATCTCTGAAACCTCAGCCTGCGCTGAACCTCAGCGCTTGCGCTTGGACTTCGGAGCTCGGCTGCTCTTCGACTGCGTCCGCGCTGCTTCACGACGTTCGCGACGCGAGGCTGCCCCGTCACCGGAGTCGGCGGCCGAGTCGCGGGTTGCCTTTGCCTTGCCGTCCTCGTCCGGGCCGGTATACGTCAATCGTGACGGACCTTCGTCGTCAAGTCCCTTGGCGCGCAACGCCGTCGGGGCAGCAGTCCCGGTTGTCCTGGCCGCGGCTTCCTGCGTCGGGAGCGGCTTGGGCGCCGTGGCAGAAGCCGCAGCAGCCGAGCCCGCGGTGACGGAAATTCCGCTCGCGGGTTGCGCCGGAGCTGCCTCGACCTGCAGGTTGAAGAGGAATCCGACGGACTCTTCCTTCAGACCGTCGAGCATGCCGATGAACATGTCGTAGCCCTCGCGCTGGTACTCGACCAGTGGGTCACGCTGGGCCATCGCACGCAGGCCGATTCCCTCCTTGAGGTAATCCATCTCGTAGAGATGTTCACGCCACTTGCGGTCCAGGACCGAGAGGAAGACACGACGTTCGAGTTCACGCATACCGTTTTCGCCGGCGATCGCGTCGATCTCGGCTTCGCGCTTCTTGTACGCCGCGTGGGCGTCTTCGAGCAACGCGGTGCGCAGGTCGTCACGGCTCAGGTCGCTGTTTATGCCTGCACCGTCCTCCCCCGCCAACGCCTTGTGATCGATGCCGACCGGGTACAGCGTTTTGAGCGCCGTCCACAGCTGCTCGAGATCCCAGTCCTCGACATAGCCCTCCGCGGTGGCGCCGTCGACGTAGGCGGTGACCACGTCGGTGATCATCTGCTCGACCTGGCCCTCCATGTCCTCACCCTCGAGGATCTGGCGGCGCTCCTTGTAGATGACCGTTCGCTGCTGGTTCATGACCTCGTCGTACTTGAGGACATTTTTGCGAATTTCGAAGTTCTGCTGCTCGACCTGGGTCTGAGCGCTTTTGATGGCCTTCGAGACCATCTTGGCTTCGATCGGGACGTCGTCAGGCAGGTTGAGGCGCGTCATGATCGACTCGAGTGCCGAACCGTTGAAGCGGCGCATGAGCTCGTCACCGAGCGAAAGGTAGAACCGCGATTCGCCGGGATCACCCTGACGTCCGGAACGACCACGCAACTGGTTGTCGATACGACGCGATTCGTGACGCTCGGTGCCCAGGACGTACAGGCCACCGGCATCGCGGACCTTCTCCGCGTCTTCCTTCACTTCAGCCTTGACCTCGTCGAGGACTGCGTCCCAGGCCGCCTCGTACTCGTCCGGCGTCGTAACCGGGTCGAGGCCCTTCTTGCGCAGCGCGATGTCCGCGATGATGTCCGGGTTACCACCGAGCACGACGTCGGTACCGCGGCCGGCCATGTTGGTCGCGACGGTGACCGCACCGGAGCGACCGGCTTCGGCGATGATGGTCGCTTCCTTCTCGTGGAACTTCGCGTTGAGGACGTTGTGTGCAACGCCACGTTTGGTGAACTGCTTGGACAGGTACTCCGAGCGCTCGACGCTGGTGGTACCGATCAGGACGGGCTGGCCGTTCTCGTGACGCTCGACGACGTCGTCGACCACGGCATCGAACTTGGCTTCCTCGGTCTTGTAGATGAGGTCGCCGTTGTCGACTCGGACCATCGGACGGTTGGTCGGGATCGGGATCACGCCGAGGGTGTAGGTCTGGTGAAGCTCGGCAGCTTCCGTCTCGGCGGTACCCGTCATTCCCGACAACTTGTCGTACAGACGGAAGTAGTTCTGCAGGGTGATGGTGGCGAGGGTCTGATTCTCCGCCTTGATCTCCACCTTCTCCTTGGCCTCGATCGCCTGGTGCATGCCCTCGTTGTAGCGGCGGCCGACCAGCACGCGGCCGGTGAACTCGTCGACGATGATGACCTCGCCGTCGCGGACGATGTAGTCCTTGTCCTTGGTGTAGAGCTCTTTGGCCTTGATCGCGTTGTTGAGGTAGCTCACCAGCGGCGAATTCGCGGCTTCGTACAGGTTGTCGATACCGAGCTGGTCCTCGACCAGTTCGACGCCCGCCTCGTGCACGCCGATGGTGCGCTTGCGGATGTCGACCTCGTAGTGAACGTCCTTCTTCAGCAGCGGCGCGATGCGGGCGAACTCGCTGTACCACTTGCTGGAGCCGTCAGCCGGGCCCGAGATGATGAGCGGGGTTCGAGCTTCGTCGATGAGAATCGAGTCGACCTCGTCCACGATGGCGAATGCGTGGCCACGCTGGACCAGGTCGTCCAACGAATGCGTCATGTTGTCGCGCAGGTAATCGAAGCCGAACTCGTTGTTGGTGCCGTAGGTGATGTCCGCTGCGTAAGCGACGCGGCGCTCGGCCGGCGTCATGCCCGAGAGGATCACGCTGGTCTCGAGGTCGAGGGCGCGGTGAACGCGGCCCATCCACTCGGAGTCGCGCTTGGCGAGGTAGTCGTTGGTCGTGACGACGTGAACGCCGTCGCCGGCGATCGCGTTGAGGTAAGCCGGAAGAACCGACGTCAGGGTCTTGCCCTCACCGGTCTTCATCTCGGCGACGTTGCCGAAGTGCAGGGCCGCGCCACCCATGATCTGCACGTGGAAGTGCTTCTGATTGATCACGCGCCATGATGTCTCACGGGCCACGGAGAATGCCTCGGGCAGCAACTCGTCGAGAGTTTCCCCGGCGGCGTAGCGCTCACGGAACTCGGCGGTCTTGGCTTTGAGTTGCTCGTCTGTCAGGCCTTCGACATCGGGCGACAGAGATTCGACATGCTCGGCGATGTGCTTGAGCCGCTTGACCATGCGACCTTCACCAACACGGAGCAGCTTCGATAGCGACAGCGACGGCACAGTCTTCTTCGTCCTCAATCTTCGGCGACAGGGGGTCACACACTGAAAATCCGGCCGGGGTCCGAAAACTCCGGCCGGATTCCATGGTAGGCGCTACCGGCGGCGAGCGAGCAAACCCACCACCGATTGGGTCATGTCAGGCGGATCAATCCGTAGTCGAAAGCGTGACGACGGTAGACGACGGACGGCTTGTCCGACTCCTTGTCATGGAAGAGAAAGAAGTCGTGTCCGACCAGTTCCATCTCGTAGAGAGCGTCGTCGATGGTCATCGGCTCGGCCGGGTGATCCTTCGTGCGGACCACGCGTCCCGGGCCGTCGTACTCGTCCGGCTCTTGACCGTTCAGCGAGATGTCCGGTGTGACTCCGAGTGAGTCTGCGTCGACGAGAGAGGCGGTTGCCTCCGCGACGGACACCGGTCGCTTGTCACCGTAATGGACCTTCTTGCGGTCCTTGGTTCGACGGAGGCGACTCTCGAGCTTGTCGATCACCGATTCGAAGGCGGCGTAGAAGCTGTCTGCGGACGCTTCGGCTCGGGCCACCGGGCCTTTACCTCGAGCGGTGATCTCGACGCGCTGGCAACTCTTGGCCTGTCGTCGGTTGCGTTCATGTTGGAGTTCCACGTCGAAGTGGAATATGGAGGGGTCGAAGTGTTCGAGTCGCGCCAGCTTTTCCGAAACGTAGATTCGGAAGTGATCGGGGATCTCGACATTTCGTCCCTTGACTACGACGTCGGATCTCGGAGCTGCGGCATTCTCGGAACGCTCGATGGTGGCGTCCTCGATGAAAAACGAGGCTTGCGAAGGGGTCGTCACTCGTACCTCCCAATTACGGCCCCGCCCCACGGTGGGCGGCGGCAAATTCTGCAAGTACCGAGAGGGGATCCGCCCGGCACCAGTATCGAAGTACCACCTCCTACCAGTATTTTCGGGTGTGCCGCCGACGCTAGTACGTAACGCGCGCGAGTGCCACTGTTCCAACGAAATTCATCTAAGCCCCTGCAAGTACGAGCACGACAGTTGTCCGAATCCCACTGAGCGAGAGAGCCCGAACCGACTCTGCCGCAGTTGCTCCCGTCGTCAGGACGTCGTCGAGCAGGACGATGTCGCCGTCCCCCACAATGGAAGAGATCGCAGTGGTGTCGAGAGACACATGACCGTTCACATTGGTCACCCGGTCGGCCGCGGACAGTCCGACCGAGTCACGTACGCCCCGCGTCATCCGGAGAATCGGACAGACTCGTATCGGACGACCCTCGACAGAACCGGTTTCCCGCACTTCGACTCTCTGCTTCTCGCGCACACTCTCGGCTATCCGGCGAACCGGATCACCCCCTCGAGATCGCGCCGCCCGGGCGCGCGTGGGAGCCGGAACCAGAAAGATCGGTGCCCGATTCCCGCAACCGAGCTCGCCCCACCGTTCCAGCATGGCCAATGCACCGGCCACAGCTGTCCCCAGAGGCATCGTGAGGTCCCGGCGACCGCGTTCCTTCATCTCGATCACACTGCGACGCCTGGGGCCGTCGTAGCGGCCGAGCGCCCACACCGGCACGCCCGGATCTACGCGCGGACTCAGTTGAACCGGATGGTCGCGCAGCAGTTCCGCGCACTCACGACACCACAGAGTCCCCGTGCGGCCACACCCACCACACTCGCGTGGCAACAACAGATCGAGCAGACCGGCACCGAATTTCTTGTCCCCCATGGCCGAATCATGAATGAGAGTACCGACATGAACGAGAACATCGACATGTCAGCCAGGTAGAACCGGAATCGCTTTCTGCCCGGTCAGCACTGTCACTTCACGCCAACGACGATCGCCGGCGGGATCGTTGTTGTTCAGTTGGAACACCGCACGCGCGTCGGCGACGTACTCGGTGGTCGGCGACGCATCCACGGAGGTGACGGGAGCGGTCAGGTTTCCACTCGGTAGCGCGTCCATTCGGGAACCGTCGATCGCGACCTGGACGACCGGTATGTCGGCTCCACTACGCGCGATCACGATGGTGTCGCTGTTGCTCCAGTCGAGCGAGAGTGCCGTACTGCCCAAGCCCGAGGCCACCGCGCGCGGACTCGTCAGGGCGTAGACCCCGCTGGCTGTGCGCACGACCACGGCCAGGTAGACCTTGCCGTCGATGATCATCGCGGCTCGCACGCCGTCGCGAGAGAGACGCAGTTCCGAGATCGTGGAACCGACCGACGTCAGGGCCCCGACGTCGACATTGGTGACCGACACTCGACCCGTCCCGGGTTCACGGACGACCCGAACGACGGTATTACCGTTCACCGCCGCCCAGACCGCGTTGTTGTCCAGCTCCCACGACGGTCGAGTGATGGCGCTGCCTTCGAGTACCGGAACGGCACCTTCGCCGTATGTCCCGAGTGAGAGTGCAAACCTTGTGCCTGGATCGGGACGAGCGGTGTCCGAGACGGCTGCGACCAGCTTCCCGTCGCGGGAGAGTGCAGCCGCCGTGAGGTTGCTCGCGTTGCCCGCGAAGCCGGGCACCGGAGCCGCCTCCTGCTCGGTGACGCTCACCAGTGAGCCGTTGCGCAAGGCGTGCAGTCCGACGGTCGCACTCGTGGTGGCCAGCGGATTGGTGGATGCAACGTCAGCGGTGGTCCAGCCGTCCGCATGAGCGGCGTCCAGCGGTTCGCCGTCGATCTGCAGAACGTACGGTCCCGCGACGTCTGCATTGGCCAGCGTCCAAATGACCTGCGCTGCAAACAAACCGCGAGTCGCAGCATCCATCGGGTTGTCGAGGCGGAAGTTGATGCGCACGCCACCGAGACCGACACCGACCTGTCCAGGCTTGCCGTCGGCCTTGGTGATCGGACCGATCACCGACACACCATTGCCGAGTTCGTTTCGTACAGCCGGCGCGAGCGCTGCCTTCGGTCCGTCGATCATCAGACCGATCAACTGAGCCGCCACCTGGTCCTGCCCACCGGAGATCCAGCGAAGATCGGGGACAACCGTCTGACTCGTCGGGTCGAGGAAGAACAACGATTTCCGCTGATAGGCGCCGAGGAACTGGGGGCGCTCCATGATCACACCAGGAGGCAGGTCACTGATCCGCCATTCGCCGTCGGTCAACGTCAGCGTCATCTTCGCTTCGAAGCTGCCCTCTTCGGGGACGTACAGCCCGCCCGGGTCGAGGCGACCGACTTTGTTCACACGAATCGTGTACACCGCTTCGGAACTGGTTCGCGAAGCCGACAGGGTGTCGATCTTGTCGACGATGACTGCACTGGCAGCATCGTCCCAGCGCGCCGACGCGTCCTTGGTGAGGTACTGACGTGCTGCGGCATGCCGGTTGGACGGATCGGTACTCGCCTTGACGAAGTCGCGTACCAGTAGGTCCGGCTCTCGCCCCGAGGCCGGCGATTCGACCGACGTTCCGGGCACGGCTGTTGCCAGAGTTCCGATTGCCTGCGGTGACGAGGACTCCGGCAAACTCGCGCACGCACCGGTCAGCAACAGCACACTGAGCGTTGTTGCAAGAAGTCCCAGACGACGGCGGTTTCCGATCATGATCGATCCCCACCGTTGGACTCGTTCCGTGAGTCCGGATCGCGCGGAATCGGCAGGGATGACGTGACCTCGCCGACGGTATCGGCGACGATGTCGGCTTCGCTCGGCGACCGCACGAATTTGGTGGTTGTGGGCTTGAGCGGCAACGGACTCGACACGACTTTCTTGCCGCGGGTACGCGAGAGCGTCAGCCGGAAGCAGGCGCCAACTCCCGGTTCGCCCCAGGCCTCGAGCTTGCCGTCGTGCAGATTCGCGTCCTCGACGCTGATCGCGAGGCCGAGTCCCGTGCCACCGCTGCGGCGTACGCGGGACGGGTCCGAGCGCCAGAACCGGTTGAAGACCAATTTCTCCTCGCCGGGCCGCAACCCCACGCCGCTGTCGCGGACGATGAAGGCGAGGGCATGCTCGTCAGCGCGAAGGCGAAGCAGAATCGGCTTCCCCTCACCGTGGTCGATGGCGTTGGCCAGGAGATTTCGCAGGATGCGCTCAACGCGGCGTGGGTCCACATCTGCCATGACCGGCTCGTCGGGCATGTCCACGATCAGTTCGGTGCCGGATTCGCGGGCGAGATGGCGAACCGTGGAGACCGCCGCTCGCGCACACATCCGCACGTCGAGCTGTTCGGACGCCAGTTCTGCGACACCGGCGTCGTGACGAGAAATCTCGAGGAGGTCCGCCAGGAGCCCTTCGAACCTATCCAGTTCGGCGACAAGCAGTTCCGAAGACCGGCGCAGCATCGGGTCGAGGTTCTCACTACCGTCGTAAATCAGGTCAGCGGCCATTCGGACCGTGGTCAGCGGTGTGCGGAGTTCATGGCTGACATCGGACGTGAAGCGTTTCTGGAGACTGCCGAACTCCTCGAGCTGGGTGATCTGTTTGGACAGACTCTCGGCCATCTCGTTGAAGGACATGGCCAGACGCGCCATGTCGTCCTCACCGCGGACCGGCATTCGCTCCTTGAGTCGGCCGTCTGCGAAACGCACCGCGATTCGTGAGGCCGATCGAATGGGAAGCACGACCTGCCTGGCAACCAACAGCGAAATCGCCGCGAGGAGCACAAGCAGGACTGCTCCACCGATCAGCAGGGTGCTTCGAACAAGCGACAGGCTCCGGTCTTCGCTGGCGAGCGGGAAGATCAGGTACAGCTCGAGACCCGAGATCGACGACGCGGTGGGGCTGCCGATGATCAGCGCGGGACCGGAGTAACCGTTCGGGTTGGACACCGTCGCGAATTGGTAGCTGATCTGGCCTCGCTTGACGAACTCGCGAAGGTTGTCCGGGATCTGCTCGACCGGCCCCGAACTGGTCGGCTGGCGCGGCCCGTCCCCTGGCACGATCAGCACCGGGTCGAAGGTGCCCGCAGACCCGGAAGCTTGGCCCGAGGTCTGGTTTCGACGGCTCGTCAGTCCGGACGCAGCGCTTTCCAATTGAATGTTGAGCGCCGTCGAATCGTCGACGCCCGCGAGTTGGTCTTCGACGATGCCACGGGCACGGTCCATTTCCTCGGTCGCCGCGGTGATCTTCGTTTCCAGCAGGCGATCGGTGATCTGGCTGGTGAGCACGACACCGAGAATGACGATGACGATCAGGGACAACGTCAATGTCGAGACGACCACTCGCAACTGGAGCGAGCGTCGCCACGTGTGCGCGAGGGTGTTGCTCATCGAGTGACACCACCGCAGAAATGGCGTCAACCGTCGGTTGAGACGACGACGCCATCTGGAAACTCCGCTCACGGCGGTCCGGCCTTGTAGCCGACCCCCCTGACCGTCAGAACCACTTCGGGATTCTCGGGATCAGTTTCGACCTTGGCGCGCAAACGCTGAACGTGCACGTTCACCAGACGGGTGTCGGCGGCGTGGCGGTATCCCCACACCTGCTCGAGAAGGACTTCACGGGTGAACACCTGGCGCGGCTTGCGCGCCAATGCGACCAGCAGGTCGAATTCAAGTGGTGTGAGCGAGATCTGCTCGCTGCCTCGGCTGACCTTGTGTGCCGGAACGTCGATCACGATGTCGGCAATGCTCAGCAGCTCGGCCGGCTCCTCTTCGGTGCGGCGCAGGCGAGCGCGCACCCGCGCCACCAACTCCTTCGGCTTGAACGGCTTCATGATGTAGTCGTCCGCACCGGATTCGAGGCCGAGCACGACGTCGACGGTGTCGGTCTTGGCCGTCAGCATCACAATGGGCACACCGGAATCCGCACGCAGAACCCGGCATACGTCGATCCCGTTCATTCCGGGAAGCATGAGATCGAGCAGGACGAGATCGGGGCGAGTCTCACGCACTGCCGCGAGCGCCAGGGTTCCGTCGCCTACCACGTAGGGATCGAAACCCTCACCACGCAGCACGATCGTGAGCATCTCGGCGAGTGCCGTGTCGTCGTCGACAACCAGAATCCTTGGTTTCATATCCCTATCGTTGCATCTCGGAGCGATGAATCAGACCGTTACGAGGCCGTGCGGCGTGCCGCGTCTTTCCCTCTACTGTGCCGGAAAGTTCGAATCCCGGCTGCAAGCGTGACCGATCACGCGAATTCCGCGAGCCTGCGCGCCAGGTCGGCCGGCTCCGTCTCGGGCCCCACGATCCACCAGGGTGAGACCCAGTCCGTCGCTGCCAACTGGGTGTACAGCTCACCGGTTCGGGCCTGCAGGCCGCCGTCACGCTCGTAGGCGTCGAGCTGACGCGACGCGTCCTCGGCCTCACGTGAGCGGGCGCGCTGCTCGGCGAGCGCCACCGGTACGTCGAGGTACAACTGCAGATCGGGAGAGGGAAGAGCGAGTCGGCCCAACTCCAACTCACGGACCCAAGCGACCATCTCGCCGTCCACGCCCTGATGCACTCGCGCCGCGTTGTAGGCAGCGTTGGACGCCACGTAGCGATCGAGCAGAACAATGTCGTTGGCGGACAACAGTTCCGAGATCTGATCCGCTGCACCGGCGCGGTCCAAGGCGAACAGAACTGCCATCGCGTTCACGGACTCAGCCAGGTCTCCGTGTGAACCTTTGAGCGCCTCGGCAGCCAGATCCGCGTGGATCGACTTTCCGTACCGCGGAAAATCCAGAGTCGCGATCGACGTGCCGCCGCGGCGGAGTTCACCCTCCACCTTGCCGATCAACGTCCGCTTTCCAGCTCCGTCGAGGCCTTCCAATGCCACCAGTGTTCCCACGGCGGACAAGCCTATCCCCCGGCCTGCTTACGCAGACCGGGGGACGGCGGGCACTACATCCTCAGCGATGAATCACCGGGTCAGTAGCGGTAGTGCTCCGGCTTGTACGGGCCTTCGACGTCGACGCCGATGTACTCTGCCTGATCCTTGGTGAGCTTGGTCAGCGTGCCACCGAGTGCCTCGACGTGGATCTTGGCGACCTTCTCGTCGAGGTGCTTGGGGAGGCGGTAGACCTCGTTGTCGTACTCCTCCGGCTTGGTCCACAGTTCGATCTGCGCGATGACCTGGTTGGAGAAGCTGTTGCTCATCACGAACGACGGGTGGCCCGTCGCGTTGCCGAGGTTGAGCAGGCGACCTTCGGACAGCACGATGATCGAGTGGCCGTCGGCGAACGTGAACTCGTCGACCTGCGGCTTGATGTTGATCCGCGTGACGTCGCCGGACTTCTCGAGGCCGGCCATGTCGATCTCGTTGTCGAAGTGACCGATGTTGCCCAGGATGGCCTGGTGCTTCATGGCCTTCATGTGCTCGAACGTGATGATGTCCTTGTTACCGGTGGACGTGATAACGATGTCGGCCCAGCCGATGGCCTGCTCGACCGTCTTGACCTCGAAGCCGTCCATGAGCGCCTGCAGAGCGTTGATCGGATCGACCTCGGTGACCGCGACGCGAGCGCCCTGGCCGCGAAGCGCTTCGGCGCACCCCTTGCCGACGTCGCCGTAACCGCAGACGAGTGCAGCCTTGCCGCCGATCAGAACATCGGTGCCGCGGTTGATTCCGTCGAGCAACGAGTGACGTGTGCCGTACTTGTTGTCGAACTTGCTCTTGGTGACCGAGTCGTTGACGTTGATCGCGGGGAACGTGAGCTCACCGGCAGCGGCAACCTGGTACAGACGCAGAACACCGGTGGTGGTCTCCTCGGTGACACCCTGGACGGACTCGGCGATAGCGCTCCACTTGCCCTTGTCCGCCTCCAGCGACTGACGCAGCAGCGCGAGGAAGACCTTGTGCTCGTCCGAATCCTGGTCTTCGTCCGTCGGCGGAACGACGCCGGCCTTCTCGAACTGCGCACCCTTGAGCACCAGCATGGTGGCGTCGCCACCATCGTCGAGAATCATGTTGGCGGGCTCGCCCGGCCAGGTCAGCATCTGCTCTGCCGCCCACCAGTACTCCTCGAGCGTTTCACCCTTCCAGGCGAAAACCGGAACGCCCTTGGGCTCTTCCGGGGTGCCGTGCGGACCGACGACGATAGCTGCAGCAGCGTGGTCCTGGGTCGAGAAGATGTTGCACGACGCCCAGCGAACTTCGGCGCCGAGTGCCGTCAACGTCTCGATGAGAACTGCGGTCTGAATGGTCATGTGGAGCGATCCGGAAACGCGAGCGCCCTTGAGCGGCAACACCTCTGCGTATTCGCGGCGCAGCGCCATGAGGCCGGGCATCTCGTGCTCGGCCAGACGGATTTCCTTGCGGCCGAACTCTGCGAGCGAAAGGTCTGCAACTTTGAAGTCGATGCCGTTACGGCTCTCGGCCACGGGCGTTGTTGAAACTGAGGTCGTCATCTGCCTCTCCTGGTTGACGTGCATACTCTGCACAAGCCTATCGGTGCACAAGGCTATCGGTTAGACGCCCTCTCCCGCCCGGCCCGCGCGCGCCACATCGATGAACGGTCCGAGCAAAGTACCCAGATCCTCCGCCACCGAAGCCCCGGACTCCGGCGGCATCGAAATGTAGCTCAGCCCGAGGCGCGCAATTGCCCTCGCAAGGATCCCGGCATCAGCAGGTGACGCCTGTATCCACCCTCGCTGGAAACTCTCCGCGAGGCTCGACGACGCCCGTTCGATGATGACCGCACTGTCGGTGGTGATCAGGCGAAGCAGGTCCGGCTTGGCCTCTCCGGTGAGCAGCGAGATCACCAGCGGGTCGGTGGCACTGGAGGCGAAAAACGAGCCGAAGCCCGCCATCAATGCCTCGACTGCACGCCCCTCGTGCGCCACCATGGCCTCGTCCACCGCGTCGACGAAGCCGTCGGCGAGGCGAAGCGCGTACGCCTCGGCGAGCCCTTGCCTCGAACCGAACTCGTTGTAGAGCGTCTGACGGCTCACACCTGCATGCTTGGCCAGAACCGTCAAGGTCACCTCGGACCAGTCGCGTTCGGTCAACAATTCACGCATCGAATCGAGCACCGAGGTACGCAGCAGCAGTCGCGACGCTTCTTTCTGCGGCAGGCGGGTGGGCGTCGAAGTCATGGTGACGACATTACCGCCGCACCTAGGTCCGTTCGACGCCGACGCATCTCACTGTCGCTCGACCTCCACCATGAAGAAGTCGCACTTCGCCGCCCCACAGTCGGGGCAACTCCAGTCTTCGGGAATGTCGTCCCAGCGAGTCCCCGGTTCGATACCGTCCTCCGGCCAGCCGAGCGCCTCGTCGTACTCGAACCCGCACTGCGCGCACTGATACAGCTTGTAGTCGTTCATGATTCACTCCCCCGCCGTTGCCGGCATCGGATCGAAGTCCAGCTTTTCCCTCACGCCACAGTCCGGGCAGCACCAGTCGTCCGGAACGGCATCCCACGGTGTTCCCGCCGGAAACCCTTCTCGTGGTGCACCCTTCGACTCGTCGTAGACGTATTCACACACCGGGCATCGGTAGCTGCTCATCACGCTGCTCCGTGTCGAGCGAGGATGCGATCACGCTTGGACGGCTGCACGTTGACTCGGGTGATGTCTCCGCCGTAATGGGCAAGAACTTTGGGGTCCATGACTTTTCGCCACAACGGCGGAACGTAGGCGAGCATGATCATGCTCGCGTACCCACTGGGCAGGTTCGGTGCACCGTCCATGCTTCGTAGCGTCTGATATCGACGCGTCGGGTTGGCGTGATGGTCGCTGTGACGCTGGAGGTGATACAGGAAAATGTTGGTGCAGATGTGATCGCTGTTCCAACTGTGCTCCGGTGCAGCACGCTCGTACCGCCCACTGTCCAAACGACGACGCTTCAGTCCGTAGTGCTCGAGGTAGTTGACCGTTTCGAGCAGGCAGAACCCGAACACGGCCTGCAGCACCAGGAACGGCAGCACCGAAAGCCCGAAGACGGCGACGAGGACACCGAAGAGCACAACAGACATCAACCACGAATGCAGGACGTCATTGCGAATTGTCCACGGCTTCTTACCCAGTCGATCCAGTCTGGCTTTCTCCAGGGACCACGACGAGCGCAGAGATCCCCACACGCTGCGCGGCAGGAAGGTCCAGAAGCTCTCACCGAAACGAGACGACGCCGGATCCTCGGGCGTGGCGACACGTACATGGTGCCCGCGATTGTGCTCGATGTAGAAGTGGCCGTAAAACGACTGTGCCAGAGTGATCTTCGACAACCATCGCTCCAGATCGTCCTTCTTGTGACCGAGTTCGTGCGCTGTGTTGATCCCGATTCCCGCGACGCAGCCGATACTGATCGCCAAACCGATCTTGGAGATCAGCCCCAGGCCTCCGTCTATCCCGAGCCACGACAGGTCGGTCGCCGACCAGAGATAGCAGGCCAGGACCAGGCTGGCCAACTGGAACGGTATGTAGATGTACGTGCAGTACCGGTAGTACTTGTCGTTCTCGAGACGCTCCATCACCTCGTCCGGTGGATTCTCGCCGTCCGGGCCGAAAAAGATGTCGAGGATCGGGAGCAGGACGTAGACGAGCAGCGGCCCGATCCACCACCAGACCGGTGCGACCGCATTCCATCCGAGACTGTTGAACAACGCGACCAATCCGACGGCGATGAAAACCGCCGTCGGCGGCACCAGGCCGAGCAGCCAGAGATACCTCTTCTTGTCACGCCACTGCTCCGGTGGGAGCGTCTGTCCGGTCTGCGAGTTCACGTGCGTCGACACGGTCTGCCTCCTCGATTCGGACCGACTCGGCAACTGTGAGTCAGTTCACTACGAGGTAGACAGTACTATTTGATTTGTACAAGCGATAGACAAATCACAACCTTTGTACAATCACTCGATTTCGCCGCGTTCACGTTTTCCGATCAACGAATGCTGTCTGCTGTAGGCGAAGTAAATGACAACACCGAGGGCCATCCAGACCACGAACCTCATCCAGGTCTCCACCGACAGGTTGAACATCAACCAGAGACACGCGAGGACAGCCAGGATCGGGACCAGCGGGACCAGCGGGACCCTGAAACCGCGGGGTAGGTCCGGCCGCGTCCGACGAAGCACGAGAACCCCCAACGACACGAGAACAAACGCGAAGAGCGTGCCGATGTTGACCATTTCCTCGAGGGTGCCGATCGGAAACACTCCGGCGAGCAGCGCGACCACAAAACCGACCAAGACTGTGATCCGCACCGGCGTTCCGTGCTTGCCGGTCGGCGCCAGGCGTCGCGGCATCAGGCCGTCGCGTGCCATCGCGAAGAGCACCCTGGTCTGACCGAGCATCAGCACCATCACCACTGTCGTGAGACCGGCCAACGCGCCGAACGAGATGACGTTTTTCGCCCACGTGATGTCGTGGAAGGCGAATGCCGTTGCCAGGTTGGAGGTATCGCCCTCGAGTTCGGTGTACTTCACCATCCCGGTCAACACGAGTGTCACCGCCACGTACAGAACCGTCACGATCAGGAGAGAGCCCAGGATGCCGCGTGGCAACGCCTTCTGCGGCTCCTTCGCCTCCTCCGCCGTCGTGGCGACGACGTCGAAGCCGATGAACGCGAAGAACACCAGACTGGCCGCCGCGAGCAATCCGTACCACCCGAACGTGCTGCCACCGGCCCCCGTCACGAACGAGAACAAAGACTGGTGGATGCCCTCCCCGGACGATCCCGGTTCAGACGGCGGAATGTACGGCGAGTAGTTGTCGGTGTCGATGTAGAAGAGACCGACGATGATCACCAGCAACACCACCGCGACCTTGATCGCCGTGATCACCAGCGAAACCCTCGACGAGAGTTTTGTACCGGTCGCGAGCAACACCGTGATGACCACGATCACCAGCACCGCTCCCCAGTCGAACGAGATCGGCCCCAATTCGACGATCGGACTGCGTGAGCCCATCACTTCGCCGAGGTACAGCGACCAGCCTTTTGCGACCACCGAAGACGCCAAGGCGAATTCGAGGATGAGATCCCAGCCGATGATCCACGCGACGAATTCGCCGAATGTCGCGTACGAGAAAGTGTAGGCGCTACCGGCCACCGGCACCGTCGATGCAAACTCGGCGTAACACAGAGCTGCAAGTCCGCAGGCGATGGCGGCAATGACAAACGCCAGGGAGACCGACGGCCCCGCGACATTTCCCGCCGTCCGAGCCGTGAGTGTGAAGATGCCCGCGCCGATGACCACCGCGACACCGAACACGGTGAGATCCCACGAGTTCAGTTCTTTCCGGAGTTTGGTTTCCGGTTCGTCCGTGTCCTTGATGGATTGCTCGATCGATTTCGTCCGAAACAGCTTCGACCGTCCAGATCCGGCCTGCTCGTCCTTGACAGCCATTGCCGCCTCCTTGCTGAGGACCAGCCGGTCCCACTATGGGCAAGTAGAGAGATGGCATCAGCCTAAGCCCGCGGGCACGGCTTTGTTCAGGCTTTGTCGGGAGCCTGTAGATCTGTTTCAAGGCGATCTGTCCCAGGTCGATCTGCCCCAGGTCGATCTGCCCTGAGACGATCCAGGTCCGGCTCGAGGTAGATCACCCGTGCCGCAGGTACGGCAGCGCGCACGCGGGACTCGGCCTCGTCGATCGCCGTCGCCACATCCGAGATCGTCGATCCGATCGGCACCGCAACCTTGGCAGCAACAAGAATCTCATCGGGACCGAGGTACTGCGTCTTGCAATGAATGACGCGTTCGATACGCGTTCCGTCGACCAAAGCGTTCAGTATCAGTTCGGTCTCCACCGACGTTGCGCCCTCGCCGATCAGCAGCGACTGCATTTCGATGATCAGAATGATCGCGATGATCCCGAGCAGGACACCGATGCACAGAGTTCCGATGCCGTCGAAGACCGGATTTCCGGTCACCATCGTGAGGCCGACGCCGCCGAGTGCAAGTACCAGACCGATCAATGCGCCGGTGTCCTCGAGCAGCACAACCGGAAGTTCCGGGCTACGAGAAGTTCGGATGAAGTTCCACCACGACGCGTTCCCCTTGAGCGGTCGTGATTCCTTCGCTGCGGTCCGGAAGCTGTAGCCCTCCAGACAAATCGCGACGACAAGGATCGCGATTGCCACGAAGGCCGAATTGAGTTCTTCCGGATGCTGAATTTTGTGAATACCTTCGTAGATCGCGAACAGCGAGCCGAGGGTGAAGAGCACAAGTGCGACGACAAACGAATAGAAATATCGGTTGCGTCCGTAGCCGAACGGGTGCAGTTGATCCGCCTCACGTTCTGCCTTCTTCTGCCCCAGGAGCAGCAACCCTTGATTGGACGTGTCGGCCACCGAGTGCACCGACTCGGCGAGCATCGACGACGATCCTGTGATCAAGAATCCGGCGAACTTCGCTACGGCAATTCCGGCATTGGCTCCGAGAGCCGCCAGAATTGCCTTCTTGCCGCCATGAGCCGACACAATGTCTCCTACTTGCCGACTACTGCGTTGCCGACTACTGCACTGAACACCTGGGCAGTCGGAGTCCGTGCGCTCAGGTGTATCGCGGGCTCGTCGGCCGCGATCCACGCCGCTCGGCCCCGATCGAGGTCGAGAGTGTCGGCGCCGCACGTCGCAGTGACCGCGCCGCCGGTGCAGATCAGGATCCGCGGGCCTGAAGAGTCGACCACGAGGTCGGTGGAATTCGAGTCGAACTCCAGACGCGTCAAACGAAATTCGGGTGCGGGCGTGGCGTACTCGTACCGACCTGATCCTGACTGACCTGATCCTGATGACTGGGCCGGATCGAGCACTTCGATATCTGCCCCGACGAAATCCAGAACCCTCAACAGTTCGGGCACGTCGACGTGTTTGGGCGTCAGTCCGCCGCGCAACACGTTGTCGGAGTTGGCCATGATCTCCACCGCAAGTCCATGGAGATACGCGTGGAGATTGCCGGCCGCGAGGAACAGTCCCTGTCCAGGTTCGAGTGTGACGCGGTTGAGCAGCAGTGCCGCCAGTACGCCTGCGTCGCCGGGGTACGCCTCGCTCAATTCCAACGCGGTGCGGATCTCGGTCACGAATTCGGCGTCGTGATGCGAGACGTAGGTGATGCACCCGGCGAGTACGGCAGGGAGCAACGTCCCTAGCGCCGTGGACGGCAGCGTGATCCACGTCGTGAACAACGCCCGGAGTCCGTCGGAATCGGGTTGGCCTTCGAGCAGACCGATGTACGGTTCCAATTCGTCGACGGCCAGAGCGCGCAGCAGTTTGACAGTGCGCGTCGGCTCACGGAATCCGGCAAGAGCTTCGAATCTGCTCAGCGCGACGACGAGCTCGGGCTTGTGACTGCCGTCCTTGTAGTTGCGAATCGGCGATTCCATGGGAACGCCGAGAGCGTTCTCACGACGAAAGCCCTCGTCGGCTTGAACAGCACTGGGATGTGCCTGAAGCGACAGCGGTTCTTCCGCCGCAAGTAGCTTGAGCAGGAACGGGAGTCGCTCACCGAAAGCCTCGAGGTTCTCGCGCCCGAGTTCACGCTCGGGTTCGCGGTGCAGGACCTCGAGCAACGACTCGCTTCCGGATTCGGTGATCACGCGCGCCGGGTCACCCGGATGCGCGCCCAACCACAACTCCGCTTCGGGATGATTCGACGGGGTCGCGAGGCCGCGCAGTTCGGCAATTGCCGTTCGCGAACCCCACGCGTAAGAACGAAGTGCACCTTCGAGTTCACGCACTTACTTCGCACCACCCGTCAACTGCACGTACGCCGCAGCCATGTCCACTCGAGACGCCAACACGAACACCTGCTCCATCTCCGATATCACCACGTTGGTCTGGTCTTCGTCTGCCGCCACCACCAGATCCGCGTCGGCCAGTGCGTCCAGCCGCCGTCTCGCCTCCCCGCGCGTGGATTCGGTCGCGAAAATGAACGCCCGCGCCGGCGGGGTCGGCAGTGCCCCGTCCAGTTGGGGATCGTGAAAGAACGGGTCGTGGAAAACCGAATCCCGCGAAGCTGCGTCCGGCGCGAAAAGCGCTCGTGCCGAACGGATCACCTCCGACATCTCGGCGGCAGCGGCGTTAAGGCCGGAACTCATCAGTGAAACACTCGCGAACTCTGCGAGTGCTGTTGTCACGGAACCACTTCCACACAGAACGACCCGTCGCCCGCTCATTCTGGTGGCCAACGACTTGGCCGGGTTGTGGAACACCTCGTTGGCCGGCCCGTCCCGCAGCGCCTCCGCATCAACTGCGTCGGCGATTCGATCGAGCACCGCCGAACGGTCCTCGATCGATCCCTTGCCCTCGATTTCGGCGGCAACCGCGAGGAAAACGGCGAGGAACCGTGTCATCGTGTGCCTCGGCGAGGCGTAGAGCCGCGGCGGCAATGGCATGGTGCGCCCGGCCGCCACGGCCCGCATGGGCCCCTCGTCCGGAACGGCGACAACAACTTCGGCGCCACGGCGAACGGCACTGTCGACGGATTCGACCAGTCGTGGATCACCAGCATCGTCACCGGCGACGACGATCACGTCCAACGGTCCGGCCCACGACGGCGTCCGGTCGAGCACGAGGAGCGGACACCCGATCGAATCTCCGACGAGAGCAAGCGCGATCCTGGCTCCGTGTCGAGCGCCACCGGCGCCGGCGATGAGCACGACGCTGCGCGGACGCAGACCGGCCAGCCGAGAGATCACACCCTCGCCGACGGCCGACGCGGTGGCTCGAATCTGTGCACCCCCCATGGCTACAGATCGCAGTAGCCCCTCCGAATCGGCAGCCGACAAACCCTCGCTGTCGTCGAGGTCGAGAAGCGGCATCGGCGCTGTCATGTCACCGCACCCCCTTCTCCGTTAGCAGTTCCCGCACCCTCCAGCATTCCAGCTCTACGCGGTCCGTGGTGGCAAAGCCTTCGTTCCCGAGGCCGTCGTTCCCGAAATAGTCCCCCAACTATCCCAGGCACTCGGCTCACCGACAAACCGATCAGACTCGGATTCAAGCCCGGACGATCGCCAGAATTTCGTTCACCAATGCGTCGACATCGGCGGACGTGGGCGCTTCGACGTTGAGTCGCAGCAAGGGTTCGGTGTTGGACGCGCGCAGGTTGAACCAGGCATTTCCCTCGAGACTGACCGTGACACCGTCGAGGCGATCCACCGACTCGGTGCGGTCCGCGAATGCTGCCAGTACGGCGGCCGTGCGATCGGCTGCGTCCGCCACCGTGGAGTTGACCTCGCCCGAGGCCGCGTAGCGCGTGTACTCCGCCATCAACTCGGAGAGCGGACGGTCCTGCTCGCCCAATGCTGCAAGTACGTGCAACGCCGCGAGCATGCCTGAGTCGGCGCCCCAGAAGTCGCGGAAGTAGTAGTGAGCGGAGTGCTCGCCGCCGAAGACGGCACCGGTCTCGGCCATCTCCTGCTTGATGAACGAGTGGCCGACACGGGTACGAATCGCGACGCCGCCGAGTTCTTCGACCAGTTCGGGCACTGCCCGTGACGTGATCAAGTTGTGGATGATCGACGCGCCCGGTTCCTTCGCGAGTTCGCGCTTCGCGACAAGTGCCGTCACCGCGGACGGCGACACGGGGTCACCCTTCTCGTCTACGACGAAGCAACGGTCCGCGTCACCGTCGAACGCCAAGCCGATGTCTGCTCCTGTTTCACGCACGTATGCCTGCAGGTCGACGAGGTTGGCCGGATCGAGCGGATTGGCTTCGTGGTTGGGGAAAGTGCCGTCGAGCTCGAAAAACAGCGGCAGGACCTCGAGGGGCATCGGCCCGAATACGGCCGGCGAGGTGTGGCCGCCCATGCCGTTGCCTGCGTCGACTGCGACCTTCAGCGGACGCAACGCAGCGAGGTCGACCAATCCGCGTAGGTAGCTCGCGTATTCCTCGAGGACGTCCTTGGTGCTGGCGGTGCCTGCCGGCCCGTCGTACGCGGGAACACCCGAGACGACCTCGGCGGAGATGATTGCGAGACCGGTGTCCTGACCAACCGGCTTGGCGCCGGCCCGGCACATCTTGATGCCGTTGTACTTGGCCGGATTGTGGCTCGCCGTGAACATCGCGCCCGGGCAGTTCAGCAAACCGGATGCAAAGTAGAGCTCGTCCGTCGACGCCAATCCGATGTAGACGACGTCGAGTCCTTGAGCGAGCACGCCGTCACCGAAAGCCGAAGACAGTGTGGGCGACGATGCACGCATGTCGTAGCCGATCACAACCGTCGTGGCGGCGCCGGCCTCGTCGCGGACCAGACGGGCGAACGACGCACCGACGTCGCGGACAAAATCTTCGTCGATCTGCTCACCGACCACGCCGCGCACGTCGTACGCCTTGATGATTGCAGCAACCGACTCGGCTGTTCGCCCCACTGAAAACTCTCCTTGTGCATGCACCCTCACAGACGGGAACATCCGGGCGCGTAGCGTCCGGAGGTTCGCAGTACTCGGGTGTGGAAGTACTCGGTCGAGCCTAGCGTCTGCGGCGACGAATCTCGCGTCAGTTGGACGGGTCGGGCAGAACGCGGAGGTGTCCACGACGCCCTGTACGGGCAGTACTCGGAGCTGCGGGACGTATGTCCTCATCTGCATCGACGTTGGACTTGCTGCGATCTCCGAGACCGGCTTCACGGACAGCTTCAGCCAAAGCGGTCAGATCGTCTTCGTCGGGAGTGCTCGACGCGAATCCGCCTTCGTGGCGGACGAGTTCCCAGCCCTTCGGGGCGGTGATTCGCGAGCCGTGCGTGTCACACAAATCCCACGAATGGGGCTCGGCGACGGTTGCCAGCGGCCCGACAACCGCAGTGGAGTCCGAGTAGACATACGTAAGCGTCGCGACGGCGGGGTTCTTGCACCCGGGGCGGCAGCAGCGACGCAGAGATCTCACAGGTACGGAGCCTAGCCCTCCCCACGTCCGGAACCTACTCGGACACACCGAGCAGTTTCTTCTGTCGTAATCTTCACGGCATGCCACACGCTCGCCGCCGACGCTCGGTCACCACTCGTTCCATCGAGCGACACGGCCGTGGCCTGCGCGGACCGCTACTCCCCCCGGAGGTGCCCGCCAGGCGTACCCGGGCCGAGAAGTTCGATCTCCTGGTGCTCGACGCCTTCTCGCCCGTCGACCTCGCGTGGCACGACCGGTTGACGAAACTCGACATCGCAGTGGACGAAGTTCCGAAGATTCACGCGCACGATCCGGAGTCCGTGACGTGGCCACCCGAGGTCATCGCAGACGGCCCGGTCCCACTGTCACGCCTGATTCCGGCCGGAATCGACCGTCACGGAAATACGACACGCGCAAGAATTGTGCTGTTTCGCCGCCCACTGGAGCAGCGCGCGAAGGATCCGGAAGAACTCACGGATCTGGTGCACGACGTGTTGGTCCATCAAGTCGGCACGTATCTCGGCGTCGACCCACAGGTGATCGACCCCACACTGCCTGACGAGGACTGAAATTGCCCGACGAGGACTGACGCACTGTCAGACGAAAAAAACTGATGCCACACGAAGATGTAAATCCACACGAAGAACAAAACAGTCGTTGCTTGACCTGCAATTCCCCGTTGCAGGTCAGACTTTCGAAGACCGCCCGTCAGCCCCGACGCTGACAGAACCGATTCAGCAGCAGATCAGATGATCCCCCGCTTGAGTCGCCGACGCTCGCGCTCGGACAACCCTCCCCAGATTCCGAACCGTTCGTCGTTCGCGAGCGCGTACTCGAGGCACTCGTCACGAACTTCACAACCGAGGCAGATCCGTTTTGCTTCCCTCGTCGATCCACCCTTTTCAGGAAAGAACGCTTCGGGATCGGTCTGCGCGCAGAGAGCACGCTCCTGCCACTGATCCTCGATGGTGTCGAACAATTCTTCGAAACCGGTGACGAGACTCAGCACTGGCCGAGTACTCATACCGTCGAACTCACTGCTGCAGGCACCTTCTGCTGCGCCTGCTC
Organism: Rhodococcus sp. IEGM 1409; assembly: GCF_030056735.1. Lineage (GTDB taxonomy): Bacteria > Actinomycetota > Actinomycetes > Mycobacteriales > Mycobacteriaceae > Rhodococcus_F. The sequence continues at coordinate 301,984 of NZ_JASHKN010000002.1, read as the reverse complement.
GGGAATCGGTCTGCGGTTCGTCGCTTACTGTCATTGCGAGAGAACTGATCTCGACATTTTCATTGGGCATCGTTCCGCCTCCTCACCTGTAATAGCGCAGAATTTTCACTCCATCTTCAACCCCACCCCGTCGACCGTTCGAAACTGTGTTCGAAACCGGCCCCGCTGCAAGTGAACTCACAAGTAGCGGTTGGAATGACACATTTGAGATTACACACGTCCAGCGTGTCGCGGTCAAGCTAAACGAGATGAATCCATTAGTATTCCGGCCCCCAATTGACGGGACCTTCTGCCCGCCAGACACGACGACGCGCCGACCGCCTAGGCTCTTGTGTCGTGAACGTGACTGTATTGGTTGGCGGCGTCGGCGGGGCCCGTTTCCTTCAAGGTGTGCAAAATGCGCTCGGAATCGTCGGTGGTGAATCCCTCGAGAAATACGAAGGCCCACATCGCATCACGGCCGTCGTCAACGTCGGGGACGACGTCTGGATGCACGGTCTGCGCATCTGCCCCGATCTGGACACTTGTATGTACACACTCGGCGGCGGTATCGACACCGAACGCGGGTGGGGGCACGCCGGCGAAACCTGGAATGCGAAAGAAGAACTCGCGGCATACGGAGCGAAGCCGGACTGGTTCGGCCTCGGAGATCGGGATATCGCAACACATTTGATTCGCAGCCAGATGCTCCGCACGGGATATCCGTTGTCCGCGATCACCGAAGCGTTGTGCAATCGCTGGAATCCGGGTGTCGCACTGCTTCCCGTGAGCGACGACCGCAGCGAAACACACGTTGTGATCACCGATCCGGAAGACGGTGAGCAGAAGGCGATTCATTTCCAGGAGTGGTGGGTACGCCATCGAGCACAGGTGGAAACTCACAGCTTCGCTCACGTCGGCGCCGAACAGGCCAAGCCCGCGCCAGGGGTGGTCGAGGCGATCGACGGTGCCGACATCGTGCTGATCGCACCGTCCAATCCGGTCGTGAGCGTCGGCGCGATCCTCGCGGTGCCCGGCATTCGCGGAGCCCTGCGAACCACCGCAGCGAAGGTTGTCGGGCTCTCCCCCGTCATCGGCGGAAAACCGTTGCGCGGCATGGCTGACGAGTGCCTCGAGGTGATCGGGGTCGAAACGACTTCCGAGGCGATCGGTCGTCACTACGGCGCTCGTTCGATCAACGGCATTCTCGACGGCTGGCTCGTCGACGAAGGTGACACGGCCGACATCGACGGGGTGGACGTGCGAAGCATCCCACTTTTGATGACGTCCCCCGAAGAGACCGCAAAAATGGTTCGAACGGCTTTCGAGATCGCCGGAGTCGAACTGTGACCGAACCCGGAACCGGAGCAAGCCGGGACAGAAATCACTCCCCCGTCGATCACTCCCCCGGCGCCGCAATCGAAGTCATTCCCGTTCTCGGCCTCCCCGAGTTCCGGCCGGGAGACGACTTGGCCGCCGCTGTTGTCGACGCGACGCCGTGGATCGAGAACGGCGACGTCGTTGTCGTCACGAGCAAGGTGTTCTCCAAAGTCGAGGGTCGCATCGTTTCCTCGCCAACCGATCCGGAAGAGCGCGACGCAGCACGGCGCCTCCTGGTGGATCAGGAAGCCGTCCGCGTCGTGGCGCGCAAGGGCCGCACTCTGATCACCGAGAACAAACTCGGGATCGTGCAGGCCGCATCTGGCATCGACGGCTCCAACGTCGGCGGTGCCGAACTGGCTCTGCTCCCCGTGGATCCTGATGCAAGCGCTGCGGGCCTGCGCGCCCGAATCCTCGAGAGCACGGGCAAGTCCGTCGCCGTCGTCGTGACCGACACGATGGGTCGTGCGTGGCGCAACGGGCAGACCGACGCTGCAATCGGTTCCTCCGGCATTCCGGTCCTGCACGGCTACCTCGGAGCACAGGACAGTCAGGGCAACGATCTGATCGTCACCGAGATCGCGATCGCGGACGAGATCGCAGCTGCCGGCGACCTGGTCAAGGGCAAGCTGGGCGGCGTTCCCGTCGCCGTCGTTCGTGGACTTCGGTTCGAGGACGACGGTTCGAGCGGCCAGGATCTGATCCGCCGCGGCCCCGACGATCTGTTCTGGCTGGGCACCGAGGAGGCCACGGCGATGGGCCGCGGCCAGGCGCTGCTGTTGCGTCGGTCGGTTCGGCAGTTCGCAAGTGACCCCGTCGACGCGGAGATCATTCGCAGCTCGATCGCCGAGGCACTCACCGCTCCCGCTCCGCACCACACGAGACCGGTTCGATTCGTGTGGCTGCGTAACGAGTCCGTCCGCACGGCTCTCCTCGAGAAGATGCGTGAGCAGTGGGTCGCCGATCTCCGCGCTGACGGTCGTAGTGCCGAATCCGTCGACGCCCGAGTTGCACGCGGAAACATCCTGTTCGACGCCCCCGAGGTCGTCATTCCCTTCTGCGTGCCCGACGGCGCACACAGTTACCCGGACGCCCGACGTACCGCCGCGGAGTCCACGATGTTCACGGTCGCCGCCGGCGCGGCAGTGCAGGGCCTACTGGTCTCGCTGGCCACACGCGGCGTGGGAAGCTGCTGGATCGGCTCGACCATCTTCGCCGCCCACCTCGTACGTGAACAGCTCGATCTCCCGGCGGACTGGCAGCCACTCGGCGCCGTCGCAATCGGGCACCCACTCGAGCCACTGACTCCACGCACCGTCTCCGCCCCCGCGGACGCGTTGGTGGAGATGTAAGTCATGTCAGCCGAATCACTGCACGCATCGGCCAAGGGCGTTCTGAAGGACTGGGCGACATCCTCCGAAGCGGACGAGTCACTGCGGCACACGATGCTCGCGTTCCTCGATTCGGCTCCGGACGGATGTCTTCGTCGCCATGCACCCGGACACATCACCGCGTCGTCTCTGGTTCTCGACGAGAGTGGCTGCCACGTCCTGTTGACCCTGCATCCCAAGGTAGGCAGGTGGATTCAGCTCGGCGGTCATTGTGAGCCCGACGACGAGACGGTGGTCGATGCGGCCTTGCGGGAAGCTCGCGAAGAGTCGGGCATCCACGACGTTCGGATAGACGCGGACCTACTCTCCGCCCACACACATCCGATCACGTGCTCGCTCGGAGTTCCGACTCGCCATCTCGATCTACGGTTTCTTGTTGTGGCACCGGACAATTCGCATATCGTCCGGAGCGCGGAGTCCACCGACCTCCGATGGTGGCCGGTGGACGCACTGCCGCCGACTGCCGAACGCGAGACCATCGACCACCTGGTCGCGCTCGCACATCAGCGCAAAAATCAGGACTGAAGCCGGGCTGCCTCAGAAATGCAGTGTGGGCGCCAGCCCTGGCTGCTTGGCGCTGACGCCGTCGCCCGAAGACGTTCCCTTCACTCGCCGAGCCACCCACGGCACCAAGAACTCTCGCGCCCACTGACGATCCTCGCGACGAGTTTCGGATTTGGTGAGAACCGGCGCCGGCCCCAGATCGGGCGGGGTCAATCCATGTTCGACGCCCAGTACGTCGAGCACCCGCGTCGCCATGTTCTCGTGCCCGGCCGGCGACATGTGCAGCCGGTCCCAGTCCCACATCCGTAGGTCCTGATATTCGGAGAATCGCCAGAAGTCGACAAGGGTCGCGCCGTGACGGTCCGCGACCTCGCGAACAAGCTCGTTGTAGATCGCCAGGCGTCCGCGGAGCTTGCCGAAGAAGGCGGACCATCCGGTGTCGTACGCAGTGAACATGAGAACCCGAGCGCCGGATTCGGTGAGTTGACCGATTGCCGAATCGTAGCGGGCAACCACTGCGTCGATGTCGAGCTTCGGACGCATCATGTCGTTGCCGCCGGCGTAGATGGTCACCAGGTCGGGCTTCAACGCCAGAGCGGGTTCCACCTGCTCGTCGATGATCGGTCCGAGCAGGCGACCACGAATTGCCAGGTTGGCGTAGCGAAACTCGGGGTTGTCGACCGCCAACTGTTCGGCCACTCGGTCTGCCCAGCCGCGCAGACCGTTGGGGAATCGTTCGTCGGGGTCGCCGACGCCCTCGGTGAACGAGTCACCGAGGGCAACGTAACGGCTCGGAAGAGAAGTCATACCCGCCAGTATTCCAGTAGGTCAGCTAACGATCACACATCTGTGCTGAAGCGCACGCCACCGTCCGGCAGCGTCACCCCCGGCCACACGCGTGCGCCGCGCAACAATTCACACCGCGCACCGATGTCCGCTCCATCACCGATGACGGCGTCGCGGACCAGTGCTCGGGGTCCGATACGGACGCCGAATCCGAGGATCGATCGTTCGACCACCGCGCCGGCTTCCACAACGGCGCCGTCGAAGAGAATCGCACCGTCGAGGCGCGCACCTGCGCCGACTTCTGCGCCTCGACCGACAACCGTGCCACCGATCAGGACGGCGCCAGGCGCGATTCCGGCTCCGGGGTGTACCAGCGACTCGCCGCGCGGACCTTCGAGAGCGGGCGAAGGCGCGATGCCTCGCACCAGGTCGGCGGAACCGCGAACGAAGTCCTCGGGGGTTCCCATGTCACGCCAATACGACGAGTCGACGTGGCCGAACACCCGCTTGCCTTCGGCGAGGAGATTCGGGAACACCTCGCGCTCGACCGATACCGGTCGTCCCTCGGGGATCTGTTCGATGATCTCGCGCTTGAAGACGTAGCAGCCGGCGTTGATCTGATCCGTCGGCGGATCCTGGGTCTTCTCCAGGAATGCCGAGACTCGTCCGTCCTCGTCGGTCGGAACACATCCGAATGCACGCGGGTCTCCCACACGAACCAGATGCAGGGTCACGTCGGCGTCCGTCTTCTCGTGGGTCTCGAGAATGCCGTTCAGATCGGTGCCACCGAGTACGTCACCGTTGAACACCATGACGTTGTCGCCGCGCAACTTCGGGAGCACGTTGCGAATTCCGCCACCGGTGCCCAGCGGTTCGGTCTCGAAGACGTAGTCGATCTCGAGGCCCATCTTGGAGCCGTCGCCGAAGTAGTCCTCGAATACCTCTGCCTTGAAAGACGTTCCGAGCACCACGTGCTTGATACCGGCTGCCTCGATGCGGGCGAGCAAGTGCGTCAGGAACGGCAGGCCGGCGGTCGGAAGCATCGGCTTGGGTGCAGACAACGTCAGCGGACGCAGCCGAGTGCCCTTGCCGCCTACCAGGATTACGGCGTCGGTCGGATTCGGATCGGACATCATTTTCCCCCGTGGTTCGAAACTGATGGGTTGTCGGTCGAGTTGTCGGTGCGAGCGCGCTCGCGAACAGCAGAAGCTACGGCGATCTTGGACCGCACGGCCAGGCCACCGCGCAACGCAAGTCGCAGCGGAGCCTGCCACCAGTGCGGATGGCGATCGGCCTGGAACTGGTAAGCGCTGCGATGATGGGCGGGCAACATCAGTTCCGGATGACGGCCTGCCGCATGGCCTTTGGCGTGGGTGACAGTGGCCGAGGGGACGAAGACGTTGAGCCACCCGGCTTTTCCGAGGCGGTCACCGAAATCGACGTCCTCCATGTACATGAAGTATCGCGAGTCGAAACCGGAGATGGAGTCGAAGGCGTCGCGTCGTACCAGCAGGCACGAGCCGGAAAGCCAGCCCACTGCACGCTCGGTGACGGCCTCGTTCTCTTGACGGTAACGAGCAGTCCACGGGTTCTTCGGCCACACGGTGCCGAGCAATGCGTGCCCGACGCCCGAGGTGATATCGGGCACCGTTCGTGCCGACGGATAGACGCTGCCGTCCGGTTCGAGGACCTTCGGCCCCAGTGCACCGGCCCTTGGCCACCGATTTGCCGCAGCGACCAATTCGTCGAGTGAACCGGGTGCCCATTGGACGTCTGGATTGGAAATCACGACAAATTCGATAGACGAATCGATCTCCGCCACGGCCCGATTTATCGCTCCGCCGTAGCCGATGTTTCCACCGGTTCGAAGCAGACGGACATGCTCGTACTTGGCATCAGCGGCCTCGGGGGCGCCATCGGTCGACCCGTTGTCGGCCATGATGACCTGGGGTTTTTCTGTCGTCGCCACGGCGAGCGTGCTCAAGAAATTCTCGAGATGCTCGCCTGGCGAGTAGGTCACCGTTACCACGGCCAGCTTGGGACTCACGCCGGTCAGCCTAGCCGTCCGCGGGCACTGCCCCGAACAATGCTCACGCCAGAGCGGCGTGCAGAGCCTCTCGCCACGGACGCAGCGGCGTCATTCCCGCGGTAACCCACGCGCGCTCGGACAAGACCGAGTATGCCGGGCGGGGAGCAGGGCGCACGAAGTCCGCGCTGCTGCACGGCCGCACCCGAGCCGGGTCTGCGCCGATCTCCTCGAACACCGCGCGCGCCAACTCGTACCAACTTGCCTGCCCGCCGTTGGTCACGTGGAACGTCGACGAACCCGTGAAGTCACGCAATGCGAGTTCGACGATGCCGCCGGCAAGGTCGAGGCTGTAAGTGGGTGACCCGATCTGATCGTCCACGACGTTCACGAATTCACGTTCGGCTTCGAGCCTTCGCATCGTGGCGACAAAATCCGAGCCGACACCGGAATACACCCACGCGGTACGGACAACCGCCACGTCTGCCCCGGACTCCCGGACAGCTGTCTCTCCGGCCAGTTTCGTTCGTCCGTATACCGTCGCCGGACCGGTCGCTGCGTCGACGTCGTACGGCGTGCTCGCGTCGCCGGGAAACACGTAGTCGGTCGAGACGTGGATCAACCGCGAACCCACCCGCGCACATGCTTGCGCGAGATTCCGCGGTCCGATCTCGTTGACGGCCTTCGCTGCCTCCTGGTCGGTCTCGGCGGCATCGACGGCCGTGTACGCGGCACAGTTGATCAGCACCGAACCGGGCGAGACGAACTCGTCGACGGCATGGCGGTCGGTGATGTCCAGCTCGCCGGATCCGACGGCCGTGACGGGAAGACCTGCCGAGGTAGCGAGGGTTTCGACACGGGTCCCGAGCTGCCCTCGGGCACCGGTGAGCAGGATATTCGTCACACGGTTCAGTCTGGCACGCCGTGTCGAGGTACCCGCGGTCGAGCATCGAACCAGTAACCTGAAGGGGTGTCCCACCAGCAACCGCAGCGCCGCGCGCGTCCACGACCTGCGCCGATTCGGACCAAGACGAGCCCGGCTCGCATAGCGGTCGCGGTGCTCTCCGTGCTCGTACTGCTGGTCACCGGGTTCGCATGGCGGGGTGTGGACTCGTTGAGGAACAGCCTTGCCACGGCCAGCGGCCTTGGCCTCGGTGGCGGCAAGGACGGCGCCATCGACATCCTGATGGTGGGAACCGACAGTCGTACCGACGCACACGGCAACCCGCTCTCACAAAGCGAGCTCGACTCGTTGCGCGCTGGTGAGGAAGTTGCGTCCAACACAGACACCATCATCTTGATCCGCGTTCCCAACGACGGAAGTTCCGCTACCGCGATCTCGATTCCCCGCGATGCGTACGTCAACGTCCCCGGTATCGGTATGTCGAAGGTCAACGCCGCGTTCGGTGCCACCAAGGAAACCGAGCGACTGAAGTTGGTCAACAACGGGTCGTCCGACAGCGACGCCGACAAGAAGTCGACAGAAGCCGGCCGCACCGCGCTCATCGGAGCCGTGGCGAATCTGACCGGTATCACCGTCGATCACTATGCCGAAGTCGGTCTGCTCGGATTCGTTCTGCTGACCAACGCAGTGGGCGGAGTCGACGTCTGCCTCAACGCGCCGGTCGACGAACCGATGTCCGGAGCCAACTTCGCAGCCGGGAAACAGACACTCGACGGCGCCGACGCGCTGAGCTTCGTGCGACAACGACACGACCTTCCCCGCGGCGACCTCGACCGAATCGTACGCCAGCAGGTGTTCATGGCGTCCCTGGTCAGCAAGGTGCTCAGCGCAAAAACCCTCAGTGACCCCGGCAAGCTCAGTCAGTTGACCTCGGCCGTTCAGCGTTCCGTCGTGATCGACGACGACTGGGACATCATCGAGTTCGCCAAGCAGTTGCAGAATCTGGCCGGCGGCAAGGTGCAGTTCGAGACGATTCCCGTCCTCGACATCAACGGCATGACCGACTACGGCGAGTCCATCGTCACGGTCGATCCCAAGGCCGTAAAGAAGTACATCGCCGGATTGGTCGGCGCCGACGGCGAGGACGCGGAAGAAACCTCCGAGTCACCGACCACCGTGAATGCGTCCTCGATCACGGTCGACGTCGCCAACGCCAGTGACATCGCAGGATTGGCCAGTGGGGTCTCCGAGGCCTTGAGCGCTCTCGGGTACAAGCAGGGTCAGGTCGGAAACAACACCGGGGCGGACGTCTCCGAATCCACGGTGTTCGCAAAGTCCGCGGACGACGACGCTGCTCTCGCGGTCGCCGAGGCACTCGGCGGTCTGACGGTCAAGGCCGATTCGTCACTGTCCTCCGGCAAGGTTCGTGTTGTCATCGCCGAGGACTACAGCGGACCGCAGTCCGCGGACGCGGTATCACCGTCCGACGGGGCGTCAACCACGACTGAATCGGCGAACACCACCGAGACCAGCCCCACCCCCGCCCCTCCCGGTCCCCCGATCGACGCAGCCTCCAACGGCCCCCGCTGTGTTAACTGAACCGCTGCGTAAGCTGACTACGTGCCTTCGCCTGCAGACAACCTGACCGACGCCCTCCTCGGACCGATCTTGGCTGCCGACCCGGCCGGCCCTCGCGTGACCTACTACGACGACGCCACCGGCGAGCGTATCGAATTGTCTGCGAGCACTCTGGCCAACTGGGCGGCAAAGACAGCGAACATGGTTCGGGACGAGTTCGCCCTCGAGCCCGGCGGCAAGGTTGCGGTACTGCTTCCCGCGCACTGGCAGAGCGTCGCTGTGCTGTTGGGTGTGTGGTGGGCAGGCGGCGAGGTGATCCTCTCCCCCGACGCTGACGCCGAACTCGCTTTTGTCACCGCCGACCGCCTAGGCGATGTTGCGGACGTACCCGAAGTCGCTGCACTCTCACTCGACGCGTTCGGCAAGGGCCTGAGCGATCTTCCGCTCGGTGTTGCCGACTACGCGACCTCCATTCGCGTCCACGGCGACCAATTCCGCAGCGCCGGAGCCGGTTCGGCACTGGAAGGCCGGTCTGTTGCGGACACGATCGACGCGGCACGGGAATCGGCGAAGAACTCCGCACTGGCATCGACGGATCGTGTCCTCTCGAGCCGCACGTGGGAGACGGCCGACGACTTGATCGACGGACTTCTGGCAGTTCTCGCTGCAGGCGCCTCACTCGTGCAGGTGGCCCACCCGGACGCGGAAGCTACCGCGCGCCGAGTGGGCACCGAGAAGGTCACGAAGCAGTTCTGAGTGCTAGCTCGCGAGAGCTGTCACCGGTGAGACCAATCCCGCCCGCCGAGCGGGGAGCAGTGAGGCGATCACCCCGCAGATTCCGCCGATCAACACGATAGCTACCAACTGCACCCACGGGACTGCGCTGAGGGCGACGTCCTCGATCCCGAACGCCGAAGCGGTACCGGCTACACCGAACACCATCCCGAACAGCACTCCGATCACCGATGCAACTCCTGCCACCAGCAGCGCTTCCCAGATCAACATGGCTCGAATTCCCTTCTTGGTCAGTCCCAGTGCGCGAAGCAGTCCGGATTCGCGGCGCCGTTCGAGAACGGACAGCGCCATGGTGTTTCCGACGCCGATCAGGGCGATCAACACCGCCACCGACAGCAGCCCGGCAACCACCATGAGCATGGTGTCGAGGATCGAATCGAGGGCTGAACGCAATTCGGTCATTCCCTGAACATCGCTGCCCGGAGCTTCCTGGCGCGCGAGTTCGGTGATGCGGTCGGTGGTGGCCAAAGCCTGTTCGTCAGTATCCGTCCCCAACCTGACCCAGTACGAATCGGTGGTCGGTGCGGTGGCCGCTGCACCGAGATCTCCTCGATCCAGCAGTGCTGGTTGACCTTTCACTCCTTCGATCACGCTGACGTTCACGGCGCCGCGATCCCCGCGCACCGTTGCCGTATCGCCCGCCGAGAGGTTGTATCCGCTCAGATCGGCCGGAGAGAGCACCAGTTGACCGGCAGCAGGTACCGAGATCTCGGTACGCAGAACATCTTTCACTTGAGCGGCGTCGACGCCGAATCCGGCCAACGAGCCGCGCCCGTCGATCGTCAGCTCGGCTTTTTCCAGACCGCTCACTGCGCCGACCCCGTTGACGGCGGCGATGTCGGTCCCCAAACCGGCAGGAAGGGGCGCCGAACCGGAACTGCTCACCATCACGTCGACGGGGAATTGGCTGTCCATCGCCGCGGGTGCAGCTTCCTTGACGGTCGCGATTCCCACGACGAGCGTGCTCGTCAAGGCGACTCCGATCAGCAGTGCCGTGGCTGTCGCCGAGGTCCGGCGTGGATTCCGACCGGCGTTGCCTGCTGCCAGGCTTCCCACGGGACCGATCACCCTCGCCAACACTCCGCCGGCCGCATTGATCAGTGCAGGCACGATTCGACCGGACAGGGCTGCAATCCCCAGGAACGAGAACAGCCCACCGGCGGTCGCCGCCAGCACCTGCTGATTCGTCACTCCCAGGATGGTCATCGCGATGCCCGCGAGCAGGATCACTATGCCGAGAACCCGGCGCACCACCGATACCTGAACGCTCTCGGGCTTGGACTCCATCGGCTGCAGTGCTGCCAACGGGGACAGCCTCGTTGCCGCCCGACCGGGTGCAGATGCAGCGAGCATCGTCATCACGATGCCGACTGCAAGGCCTACCAGCACGGCCACCGGGGTGACGCTGAGTGACGAAAGTGGAACCGGCACATCCGCAGCCGTGGCTACGCGACCGATCGCCCAGGCGAGTCCGATACCGAGCCCCACGCCGATCACCGAGGCAATAACACCGACCGCCGCGGCTTCGCTGCGAATGCTACGGCGAACCTGCTTGGCCGTGGCGCCGACGCATCGGAGCAGTGCGAGTTCCTGAGTGCGCGCCGCGAGGAGCACGGCAAACGTATTGGCGATCACCAGCGCGGCAACAACAACGGCGATCGCGCCGAAGGCGAGCAGCACCGTGCTGAGAATCTTGGTGCCGCCCATGTACTCCGCTGCCGCGTTGTCGGTAGCTTCTTCTCCGGTCAGCACCGTGGAGTCGGCGGGCAACGCGCTCTCAACCGAATCCACGAGCTGTTGCTGCGAGAGCGAGCCGTCACCGGCGACGCGGAATTCACGTGTGGCACTCTCCCCGGCCCACGCGCTCACTTGCTCGACAGTGGTGAACACTTTCATCCCGCCCAGGCGCTGCGCCGAACCGGAGAGATCGACCAGTCCGACCACCTGTGCAGTGGGTGCAGCGGCGCCCACCGTCGAATCCCGTGCCGTGACAGTGATTCGAGCACCCACCGGTATACCGGAGTCCGCGCTCACCAATACCTGGCCGAGACCGACAGGAAGCGAACCCTCCGACAGTTTCTCCCAACGCAATTCAGGGTTGTCGGCGATCGAGAGCGCATCCCCGTAGGACGCACCCTTCGCCTCGGAATCGACACGAACATACGTCGACACGTCGTCGGCCACCGCCGAGACACCTGGCACTGTGCTCAACACGGCTTCTGTCACGCCCGGACCGGAGGCGACAACGTCCGTGGTTTCATATTGCGACGCAAGTGATTTACTCACACTCGCGTCGACCGTCGAGCTCAATGTCAAAGTCGCGACGACGTATCCGACCGCGATCACCACGGCAAGTATCGACGCCACATAGCGCCCGGCATGCGCCCGCGCCTGGGCAAAAGCCAGTCCCTTCATCGCAGTGCGCCCGAAGCTGCGGGAACATCGGCCAGGTCGTCGGAACCGAGGGCTCGCATGGCACCGATCACCGAGTCGACGGTAGGAGCGTCGATCTCTCCGGCGATGCGCCCGTCTGCGATCAACACGACGCGGTCCGCATACGACGCCGCCACCGGATCGTGCGTCACCATGACGACGGTCTGGCCGGTCTCCCGGACACTGGTGCGCAAGAGCCCCAGAACCTCTGTCCCGGAACGGGAATCCAGGTTGCCGGTGGGCTCGTCGGCAAAGATCACGTCGGGCTGCGGCAGTAGTGCGCGGGCGACGGCTACGCGTTGCTGCTGGCCACCCGACAGTTCGTGCGGAAGGTGATCGAGGCGCTGCGACAGGCCCAGCTTGCCGATCACCTCGTCCATCCACTCGAGCGAGGGTTCACTGCCCGCCAACTTCATCGGCAGCAGCATGTTCTCCCGAGCAGTGAGCACCGGTAGCAGGTTGAACGCCTGGAAGACGAACCCGATTCGCTCGCGTCGCAGTTCGGTGAGTTCCGTGTCGCCGAGTTTCGTGACCTCGGTGTCGCCCAGGAAAACCTGCCCACCCGAGACCGTGTCGAGTCCGGCAAGGCAGTGCATGAGCGTCGACTTTCCGGAGCCGGACGGGCCCATGATCGCAGTGAACCGCTCGCGCCCGAAGTCCACGTCGACTCCACCGAGCGCGTGCACCGTGGTCTCGCCGGTGCCGTACACCTTGGTGACACCGCGGGCAGTGATCGCCGGCACTTCGGCTGGTTCCGTCGTGGTGTGCGCATGCATTCTTTTGCCCTCCGTAAAGCTTCTCGCTATGACGGAATCGACGTTATTGCAGCGCAAGTGGTCTCCGCGTCGGAGCGCGGGGCGATCTTGGAAAGCCCGGTGTCATCCCGGGGTAGGACTGAACAGGGCTGCTCGTCAGCCCTCGGTACCGAGGAGATCTGCGCGCCGGACAAGTCCGATCTGGAAAGCGAAGACGACCGCCTGCACACGATCACGTGAATGAGTCTTCGAAAGAACCCGTCCGACATGGGTTTTCACTGTCGTCTCGGAGACGTGGAATTTTGCGGCGATCTCCGAATTCGACAGCCCGTACGCCATGGCCTCGAGCACCTCGACCTCGCGCGGTGTCAACTCTTCGGGCAACTGCGATTCGGGCGCCGAGCCTTCCAGGAGCGGTCCGACGTGCTGTAGCAGTCGCCGAGTGGCCCGGGCTTCGATCACCGCGTCCCCGCGGTGCACAGTGCGGATGGCGTCGAGCAACTGCTCCGGTGGCACGTCCTTGAGCAGGAATCCGCTGGCGCCCGCCCTGATAGCCGACATCACGTACTCGTCGTTGTCGAAGGTGGTGAGCACCACGACCTTCGGCGCATTCGGGTCGGTCAGCAGCCGACGTGTCGCCTCGATGCCGTCCATCTTCGGCATCTGGACATCCATCAGGACAACGTCGACATGACGGGCGGCCAACTCGGTCAACGCCTGCTGACCGTCCGATGCCTCGACCACCACCGACAGATCCGGCTGCGAGTCGATGACCATTCGGAAACCCGCGCGGACCAGCTGTTGATCGTCGATCAATGCTACTGCGATCGGAGCCACGTGTTCTTCCATGCCACCCACCTTAAGACCTAGGCAGACGTTTCAGAATTACCCGGATGATCGTTCGTATGGCAGGACGGCCCGGACGCTGTATCCGCCGCCTGATTTCGGTCCGGCGGTGACTTTGCCTCCGTGCAGTTTGGCGCGCTCGGCCATCCCGATCAGTCCCTGTCCGCCTGGTGACGATTCGACCAGCGCGGCGCTGCCACCTCGTCCGTCGTCGGTGATGCCGAGAACGAGTTCGGTGTCACTCCACGTCATCTCGACGCTCGCCTGCGCCCCCGGCCCTGCGTGCTTGAGAACATTCGTCAGCGATTCCTGAACGATGCGGTACGCCGTCAACCCCGCGCCGGCGGAGAGTTCACGCGGTTCCCCGCTGACACTGACAGTGATATCGAGTCCGCTGCTGCGCAACTCGTGAAAGAGACTGTCGATGTCGCCAGCGCCCGGGATCACCGAGAAATCGCGTGGCGCGTCCTCACGCAGGACCGACAGAAGCGATCGCATGTCGGTCAACGCCTGGCGCCCGGTCGAGGCAATGGTCTCGAGTGCCTGAATTGCAGCCTGAGGATCCTTGGCCGCACTGTAGCGTCCGCCGTCGGCTTGGGCGATGACAACGGTCAACGAGTGGGCGACGATGTCGTGCATCTCGCGCGCAATCCTCGACCGTTCGCTGATCGTCGCAATTTCCGCTTCCTGCGCACGCTCGAGTTCGAGCAGCCGAGCACGCTCGGTCAGCCCTTCCAACTGTTTGGTGCGCACTCGGCGCAAATCACCGAACGCCCAGACCGCGAGCATGAAGATCATGACGGCCACGGATTGCATGACCTGCGAAGACACTGGGATTCCGTCGTATCCGAAGTATCGAACAGTCCCGGCAATCGAGCCGAATAACGCAAGCACCAGGCCCGTGAGAGAACTCCACCGTGCGCCGTAGGCAGCCAGTGCGTACAGGGAGATGGGAACAACGACGGCGGACGCGAGAAGCATATCGCCGATGACGATCACGTGCAGGACCGCGAACGCCGCGATGACCATGCCGGAGAGTTCCGGCCGTGAGCGTCGCCATGCCAGCGGAACGGTCATGCCCAGCGAGATGAACACCGCAAGCGGACTCGCCTCGACCGCAACGACAACGCTGAACAGTGCAGCAACCGTCGCGATGCAGATGTCCACACCGCGAGCATGATCCGCGCTCCAACGGACGAAGCGCTCACTAGTCGGAAAACGAGCCATGCCGCCAACAGTAGCTTTTACTCAGGTTCGGTAACCGCCGTCTTCGAGCCCGGCCTCGATTTCGAATCGGTTGCGCGGCCCGCGGTGACGTAGCTCCTCACGGAGGTACAACAACCCGAATGCGATTCCGTACCTGGCCCATTGGTCTGCGTGAACGGCCTCGTGACGAAGGACGGATCGAGTCGTGTTTCGCCGGGTGAGATATACACCACCGAGAGTTGTTCCGCCTCTGGCGAACCCGCCGCGCAGTCCGGAAGCGACAAAGATTCCGGACTCGTCGTCGAAGCTGATGTCCGCGCCGAGAATCCCGGCGTACAGCAGGGCGGCGCGAGTGACGAACGCGGACTGCGCGCTGCCCCGACTCGCTCGGATCAGCGGCAGCCCGCGCCGTACATGCTTGAAAAAGCTGGCATGCACGAGAAGATCAGCCCAGCAGTTTCTCGCGGAGCGCCTTGTCTTTGTCGAGCACCATCGATTCGAGGCTTTCCTGGAACGCCACCATCCGCTGCTGCAGTGCGGGATCCGAAGCACCGAGAATCCGAGCAGCCAGCAGACCGGCGTTGCGAGCGCCACCGATCGACACTGTCGCCACCGGGACGCCGGCCGGCATCTGGACGATCGAGAGCAGCGAATCCATACCGTCGAGGTACTTGAGCGGCACCGGAACACCGATGACGGGCAACGGCGTGGCCGAGGCAACCATGCCCGGAAGATGCGCGGCGCCACCGGCACCGGCGATGATGACCTTGATTCCGCGGCCGGCGGCTTCCTTGGCGTAGTCGAGCATTCGCTGAGGCGTGCGGTGCGCCGAGACGACACCGACCTCGAAGCGGATACCGAACTCCGCAAGAGCTTCGGCTGCAGCTTCCATGGTCGGCCAATCCGAATCGCTGCCCATGATCAGGCCGACCTGCGCGCTCTCACTCACCGTGTACATCCCATCCGTCGGTCCAAACTGCGTACGAAAGCCAATGTGCTGCACGCTCGGCACGCTCCCGAACTGCGGCAACGTAATTCGGATCGTCGATGGATCCGGCGCCGCCCACGATGTTGACGTGCCCGATCTTGCGATCCTTGCGCTCACCCTTGCCGTACAGGTGGATCTTCGCGTCGGGCATCCGAGCGAACAGGTGATGGACACGCTCGTCCATCGTCATCTCGGGTGCTTCCGGCGCACCGAGAACATTGGCCATCACGGTGACCGGCGCGATCGGCGACGTATCTCCGAGCGGGTAGTCGAGAACCGCGCGCAGGTGCTGTTCGAACTGAGAAGTGCGGGCGCCGTCCATCGTCCAGTGGCCGGAGTTGTGCGGGCGCATCGCCAGCTCGTTGACCACTAGTGTGCCGTCGGTCGTCTCGAAGAGTTCGACGGCCATCGAGCCGACCACACCGAGCTCCGACGCGATTCGCAGCGCCAATTGTTCGGCTTCCTCGGCAACTGCACTCGAAAGCTCGGGGGCAGGTGCGATCACGACGGCGCATTGGCCGTTGCGCTGAACCGTTTCCACGACCGGCCACGTAGCGCCCTGTCCGAACGGCGACCGCGCGACCATGGCGGACAGCTCCCGACGCATCGAGACCATTTCCTCGACGATCAGCGGAACACCCTTGTTCAGCTGATCGGTAACTATGGCTTCTGCTTCGTCCTGATCGTCGGTGATCCAGACACCGCGGCCGTCGTAGCCTCCGCGTGTTGCCTTGATGACAAGCGGCCAACCGTGTTCGGAGCCGAATCGAACGACGTCTTCCGCCCACGTCACTTCGGCGTACGCGGGTACGGGTGCGCCCAGTTCGGCAAGTTTGCGACGCATCAGCAGTTTGTCCTGAGCGAAGATCAGAGCCTGCGGCGGCGGCTGAACGTTCACGCCTTCGGCGACAAGAACCTCGAGGTGCTCGGTCGGCACGTGCTCGTGGTCGAACGTCAGTGCGTTGGAACCGACCGCTGCGCGGCGGAGAGCATCGAGGTCGGTGTGACTGCCGAGCACCACGTCGGGGCTGACCTGAGCTGCCGGTTCGTCCGCGGTCCCGGAGAGCACTCGGAGCGTCTGGCCCAGGGCCACCGCCGCCTGGTGAGTCATCCTGGCCAACTGTCCGCCACCGATCATGGTGACGACGGGCATGGACTCTTTCGCCGGCCGCGGCGGAGTAAGGCGGGCGGGTGATTGCACGGGATCGTTGTTGCCGGTCACGGCTCTCTATGTTGTCATGTGCCGCGTTCGCCCGTTCATTCAGCGTTCCCAATCTGTGATTCTGCTGATGATTCCGCGGCAAATTGGTGGTAACGCGGTTTCGTTTCGTAAACTCATCTGTTGTGCCATTTGTCGACGGGGTCATTGCCCGCATACCCCAACCGTTTCGTGACATCGCTCTGCGTCACAGCGAGCTGATCAAATTCGCGATCGTCGGCGGCACGACCTTCCTGATCGACTCCGGCATCTTCTACACACTCAAGCTGTCGATCCTCGAATCCAAGCCGATCACGGCCAAGATCATCGCCGGCGTCGTCGCGGTGATCGCGTCGTACATTCTCAATCGCGAGTGGTCGTTCAAGAACCGTGGTGGCCGTGAACCAGCGCACGAAGCCGCGCTGTTCTTCATCATCAGCGCCATCGGTGTCGTCATCAGCTTCATCCCGCTGTACATCTCGAGTTACGTCTTCAACTTGCGCGTACCCGAAGTGAGCTTGGCGACGGAGAACATTGCCGACTTCATCAGTGCGTACGTCATCGGAAACTTGCTGCAGATGGCGTTCCGATTCTGGGCCTTCCGCAAGTTCGTGTTTCCCGACGCGAATCCGGAACCGCTCGAACTGTCCGACACCACCGCGCTGTCCGAAACCACCGCGCTATCCGAAACCACCGCGCCCGACCCGGTAATTCCTGATGCCGAAGAGGAGCTCGGGCACTCCTGAGTTTTCCGTCAGCGCGAGCCTTTCGGTCAGCGCGGTTCGCGGTGCGGAACGACGTCCGCGGGCGGGGCAGTGTTGGCCACCGGCAGGAAGACCGCAAACAAGGCAGGTTTACGCCGCTGCAGTTCCAATCGACCTCCGTCGGCTTCGATCAGAGCGCGTGCGAGCGCCAACCCGACGCCGGTGGACCCGGCTCCCGAGAATCCTCTGTCGAAGATATGGGGTGCAAGATCGTTCTCCACTCCGGCGCCTTCGTCGGTGACTTCGACGCACACCATCGAGTCACGACGAGACGAACTGCGCCCGGCACCGTCGATCAATCGAACAGACACCGTGCACGTTCCCTCACCGTGTTCGAACGAGTTGTCGACCAGAACGGAAACAGCTTCACGCAGACGCGAACCGGTGGTCGCGGCCATCACCGTGCGATCGCCTCGTAGGCGGAGCCTGCGCCCCTCTCCGTCGAACTGAGCCTGCCAGTCGCGGGTCACCTGTTCCAGCTCGCCGACCACCGACACCAAACTCGCCGAAGACCCGCTGGTACGCGACGAGCGAATCAGGTCGTCGATTCCGTCGGTGAGCCGGTCGACTTGAGCCATGGCTTCCTCTGCCTCGTTCACGACGTCAGGATCTTCGTGAACGGACAATTCGTCCAGACGCAGCCGCACAGCGGTCAGTCGACTGCGCAGTTGATGCGAAACGTCCGCAACCAGCGCGCGCTCTCGTTGCAGCCGCACGGAGATCTCCACAGTTGCCGCGTCGAGGACGTCGGAAACGCGGTCGAGTTCGGGGATGTCGTGCCGACGAGGATCTGGACGGAAGTCACCTTCGGCGAGGCGTGCCGCCCTGTCTGCCACGTCCTGCAGCGGATCGGCAAGCCGCCGCGCAGTGACCACGGCGACCACGGTGCCTGCCGTGATGGACAAAAGCACGAGCACGCCGACCGCCATCACCGCCTGCTTCTGCTGGGTGCGCAGGTTCTCCGACGGGACTTCGAGGCGCAACGAGCCGGAAGTGCCCATCGCTAGCGATTCGACGAGTGCGTTCTTGACCGTCGCCTCGCCGACGTCGACACGCGCGGCGCCGTCGACGGCAGTCGGATACACGACGACGAGCCGGCCGTCGTTGGGAGTGAGGACCTTGAGCGAATCGGTGTTCAACGCACCTTCGACGAGTCCGTTCGTGCCTTCTTGCGCAATGACCTCGGCGGCCATCCGATCGAGTCGCACCCGGAGATCACTCCGCGTCACGTCTTCAACCCAGAGCCACGCCGTGTAGATCAGCGGAACCCCCAGCAGCAACGCCGTCATGATCACGACAGCGAGAATCGACTGCAATATGCGACGCCGCATGCCGGCAGTTCCTGATTCTCGAGAAGCTAGTCGGTGTTGATTCGGAAACCGACACCGCGGACGGTGGCGATTCTGCGTTCCACGGCCGGGCCTTCGTCACCGATCTTTCGGCGCAGCCACGACATGTGCATGTCGAGCGTCTTCGATCCACGTAACTCGACGTCGCCCCACACCTCGCGAAGGATCGTATCGCGCGAGACTACTTCCCCGGCATGCTCGAGGAGGACTCGCAGAAGTTCGTATTCCTTGTTGGCCAAGGCGATTTCGGAGCCGTTGACGAGTACGCGACGCGCCGCCGGCTCGAGCCTGATGCCACCGACCTCGACGATCGTGTCCTCTCGGCCACCGTGGCGACGCAAGAGTGCTCGCACACGTGCCATCAACTCGGCGAGACGAAACGGCTTACTGACGTAGTCGTCGGCGCCCGCGTCCAGGCCGACCACAAAATCGACTTCGTCGGTCCTGGCGGTCAGCATCAGCACGGCGAGCGAGGTGCGATGCGCACGAATCTGTCGACAGACCTCGAGGCCGTCCATACCGGGAAGGCCGAGATCGAGAATCAACAGATCGAAATCACCTTCGAGCGCCTGCTGCAACGCAGCGGGTCCGGTCGGCTCGACCGTCACCGAATACCCTTCACGCCCCAATGCGCGGGAGAGGGGTGCAGCAATGGCCTCGTCGTCTTCGGCTAGCAATACGGCAGTCACACGAACAGACTACGGACAACACGCCTTTGCACGTTGATTACCAGCCATTTCGATCGTTCGGGTCGTCGTTTTCACCTAACGGCCGCTGTGGTGGCTGCGGCGGCGGCTGCTGCGTGGAATCGAAAACCTGGTGATACAGCAGGGCGTGAACGTGCTCGACATCCGGAATGTCGTCGAACTCGAGCGGATCGTCACTGGCAGAAGCGATGACCAGAGTTCCGGTCTTGAGCATTCGATCGATCAGGCCGTGGCGGAACTGAACATTGCTGATCCGCCCCATGGGAATGTCGATACCGGTGTGCGTGAGCACTCCGTGGCGGATGAGTACACGTCGATCGGTGACGATGAAATGCGTGAACTTCCAGACCGTGAACGGAGCAATCGATCGCCACGCCACGACGGCGAGCCAGACGATTCCGACGGCGATGGACGACACGGCCCGAGCCGTGCCGTCCAATCTCGTCTGAGCGAGGCCCAACAAGAACCCGGCGACGGCCGTGGCAAGCACGAACGTCAGCGCCGGTAGCACCAACATCTTCCAATGAGGATGGCGATGCAGTATCAGTTCCTCGTCCTGAGCGAGGGCGTCTTCGGGATATCCCATGACGGGAAGTCTGCCATCCCGCACCGACTTTCAGGCACACCGACGTTCAGGCACACCGACTTTCAGGCGAACGCTCAGGGCTGCGCGATCTTTCGCAGCACCAGCGGGGTCACGACGATGATGATGCCGTACAGCACCATCCACACACCGACCACGATGCGGAAGACGTCGAGCGAAAGTTCCGGCTGCAACAGGACGATTGCGCCGGCAACGATGCTGATGACTCCGAGCACTATCGACAGCCCGCGATCGACCGTGTGGCCGGACGCCGCATCGACCAGGTCGAGCACGCCGCGGAACACCCACCACGCACCGATCACCAATGCGATCAGGACCACGGTCTGCAAAGGGCTTCGGAGAACGAGGAATCCGAGGAGCACTGCCAACGCTCCGGAGATCGCGACCAACGTCCGGGTTCCACCCGTAGCCGTCACGTCCGCGAACGAACGGATGATCTGGACGAGTCCGAATCCGAACAGCTGAATCGCAATGACAACCGCCACCACGAACAGGGTGGCATCCGGCCACGCGAGTACCGCGATACCCAGGCCCAATGTGAGGACACCGAGCAGCACCGTCACACCGGTGAGTACGCGGCGGGCGCTCTCGGCCGTCTCGGCTTCGGTCGGAACAACGATCGGTGTGGTCATGACGCCCCTAGGCAGCTAAGTAAATCCCGCAGTCGCGTGAAATGAAGGACGGACGGTTGGTTCGAAACAGGTCCGGGCCAAAAATTAGCACTTTGGTGCCAGAAAATCCGGCAAGGCTCACGATTCGGTTACTGGTGCGGCCCGAAGGTGTGTGATGTCACCCGCTGCGACCGCAAAGGTCTCTCCTTCTGTTCCCTCGATTTCGATGACGACGCGCCCGGAAGTGTCGACGTCGGTCGCGATACCGAACACCTCCTTGTCGCCCGGCAAAACCGCGCGGACTCGTTTACCCAGCGTCCCGCAGCGCTGCCGGTACTCGGCAGCCAACACAGATGTATCCCATTTCGATGATTCCCAAGCACGGAATTGAGTCGCCAACTCGCGGGCGAGTGCTCGAACGAGGGTGTCACGGTCGACGGTCGATGCTTCTTCGATCAGGAGCGATGTGGCGGTCGGGACGGGCAGTTCCTCGACACCCAAGCTCACGTTCAGCCCGATGCCCACCACCACCGCGGGATCGGGCGCTGTCCTTGCCACCTCGGCCAGAATTCCGGCCACCTTCTTGTCACCGATGAGAACGTCGTTCGGCCACTTGAGTTCTGCGGGCACCTCGGCCACGTTGCGCAGGGCGTCGACGACCGCGATTCCCGACAGCAGCGGCAGCCAGCCCATGTCTGCGAGATTCATGCCGGGCATCGACAACAAAACCGACATCGAGATCTGCGCTTGCGGCGGACTCACCCAAGTGCGCGAATGACGGCCGCGCGCACTCGCCTGATATTCGGCGATCAGAACATGACGGTCGGCATCCGGATCTGCCGCTCGCGCAAGGAGATCCGCGTTCGTCGAACCGGTCTCCTCGACAACGTCGAGGCGGTTCCAGAAAACGCGCGCGTCGTCGTTGTCACTGCGCACGAGTGCGCGGCGTAGGGCATTGCCGTCGAGGGGCGGTCGGTTCAAGTCGGTCCACATAGCCCCAGCCTATGACGACGACGAGAATGTACTGGTCAGTAGCTTGAGCCCACGAAACCGCGACAATCGGACCTGCCTTCGAAGCCCCCCACACACTCTCGTTAAGCTCACGTCCATGACCACTGTCCAAGAGCCGAACGCGCCGGAGGCGGCGGCCGCACCCGATATCCACACGACCGCGGGAAAGCTCGCGGACCTGCGGAATCGCCAAGCCCAGGCGCAGGCACCGAGCGGCGAAGCCGCCATCGACAAGGTGCACGCCAAAGGCAAGCTGACCGCCCGCGAGCGCATCACCGCCCTCCTCGACGAGGGTTCCTTCGTCGAACTCGACGCACTGGCACGGCACCGAAGTGTGAACTTCGGTCTCGCAGACAACCGCCCGGTCGGCGACGGCGTCGTCACCGGTTACGGCACCATCGACGGCCGCGACGTCTGCGTCTTCTCGCAGGACGCCACTGTCTTCGGCGGATCGCTCGGCGAAATCTACGGTGAGAAGATCGTCAAGGTCATGGACCTCGCGATCCGCACCGGTCGCCCCCTCGTCGGCATCAACGA
This sequence comes from Rhodococcus sp. IEGM 1409, assembly GCF_030056735.1. Lineage (GTDB taxonomy): Bacteria > Actinomycetota > Actinomycetes > Mycobacteriales > Mycobacteriaceae > Rhodococcus_F. The sequence continues at coordinate 279,632 of NZ_JASHKN010000002.1, read as the reverse complement.
AGGTGCAGGCGCGCGCATCCAGGAAGGTGTCGTCTCGCTCGGCCTCTACGGCGAGATCTTCCACCGCAACGTCCAGGCCTCGGGTGTCATCCCCCAGATCTCACTGATCATGGGACCCGCCGCCGGCGGCCACGTGTACTCCCCCGCGCTGACCGACTTCGTCGTCATGGTCGACGAGACCTCCCAGATGTTCGTCACCGGCCCCGACGTCATCAAGACGGTCACCGGTGAAGACGTCACGATGGAAGACCTCGGCGGTGCTCGCACCCACATGGTCAAGTCCGGTGTCGCCCACTACGTCGCTTCCGGCGAGCAGGACGCACTCGACTACGTCAAGGACCTGCTCAGCTACCTGCCGTCCAACAACCAGGCAGCAGCACCCCGCGGCGAGATCACCGACCCGATCGTCGGTTCGATCGAAGACAACCTGACCGCCGAGGACATCGAACTCGACACCCTCATCCCGGATTCGGCCAACCAGCCGTACGACATGCACGAGGTCATCCGTCGTATCCTCGACGACGACGAGTTCCTCGAGGTCCAGGCCGAGCGCGCGATGAACATCATCGTCGGTTTCGGTCGCGTCGACGGACGCTCGGTCGGCATCGTCGCCAACCAGCCCACCCAGTTCGCCGGCTGCCTCGACATCGACGCCTCCGAGAAGGCCGCTCGCTTCGTGCGCACCTGCGACGCGTTCAACGTCCCGATCATCACCCTCGTCGACGTTCCCGGCTTCCTCCCTGGCACCGAGCAGGAATACAACGGCATCATCCGCCGCGGCGCGAAGCTCCTCTACGCGTACGGCGAAGCAACGGTCGGCAAGATCACGGTCATCACCCGCAAGGCTTACGGCGGAGCGTACGACGTCATGGGCTCCAAGCACATGGGCGCCGATGTCAACCTGGCATGGCCCACCGCTCAGATCGCCGTCATGGGTGCATCCGGAGCAGTCGGATTCGTCTACCGCAAGCAGCTTCTCGAAGCCGCCAAGAACGGCGAAGACGTCGATGCGCTGCGCCTCAAGCTGCAGAACGAGTACGAGGACACACTCGTCAACCCGTACGTCGCCGCTGAGCGCGGATACGTCGACGCAGTCATTCCTCCCTCGCACACCCGCGGACAAATCGTCTCCGCATTGCGACTGCTCGAGCGCAAGGCCGTTTCCCTTCCGCCCAAGAAGCATGGGAACATTCCCCTATGACCGCAACCACCGAGGACATTCTCAGCGAAGATGTCGCACTGGCGGAGACTGCACCGACCAACGGTGCGGTCGTCGAGGGAAGCACGACGGACGCCGCGCTCACCGAGCTGACCGAGACGTCGACATCCGACGCGTCGGTCATCAAGATCGTCAAGGGTTCGCCCACGGACGTCGAGATTGCGGCACTGGTCAGTGTGCTCGCTGCGGCTGCCGGCAGCGGTCAGGCTCCCGAGTCCAACATTCCCGCGGAGACGTGGGGCGACCCGACTCAGTTCCACCGCACGCGTGCGCCGTTCTCGCCGTACGCGTACCTGAACCCCGCGATCCGTCGCAGCTGACAATCAGTATCTGCTGACGTGACTCAACTGGTTCTAGCTTCAGCGTCCCCGGCTCGCCTCGCAGTTCTGCGGGCGGCCGGGGTTTCGCCGCTTGTCCGTGTCTCCGGTGTCGACGAGGACAAGATTGCCGACAACCTCGGTCCGGACGCGGCTCCCGAAAAAGTCGTGACGGTGTTGGCCGAAGCCAAGGCCGCCGAAATCGTCCCCGGCCTCGCCGCAGACAATCTCACCGACGTCGTGGTAGTCGGGTGCGATTCGATGCTCCTGATCGACGGGCAGCTTCAAGGTAAGCCGGGCAGCGTCGATATCGCCCGCAAGCGATGGGCGGCAATGGCCGGTCGCAGCGCCACCCTCTTGACCGGGCACTGTGTCCTGCGCGTGGCCGACGGCCGCATCGTTCGCATGGCTTCAGATCACAGCGCAACGGTCGTTCATTTTGCACAACCTTCCACCGAGGATCTCGAGGCATACCTGGCAACCGGAGAACCACTCCAAGTTGCCGGAGCCTTCACCCTCGACAGTCTCGGCGGCTGGTTCGTGGAGAGGATCGAGGGTGATCCCTCGAGTGTCATCGGCATCGGATTACCTTTGGTGCGAACACTTCTCGAGCGCGTTGGGGTTTCCGTCTCGGATCTCTGGCGCACGCAGAGCATCTTCTGACGCGTTTTCTCCAAGCACGACTTCTCCAAGCACCGAACATTTCTCCAGCACGACGACCAGCCCCCCATCGAGTCCATGCTGATGCGAAGCTGGTCGTTTCTGTTGTCCCCGCGGAGGTTTGCGCCTTCAGGTTTTGAATGTGGTGTTCGCCGGTCGCGGGTGCTGCTGCGGGTCGATCGAGGGCGGCGGGATGAACCACGGTTTGTTGTCGACGCCGATCCGGATCGCCCATTTCCCGGCGAACCCGGATGTGCGGTGCATCAACCGGTGATGCGAACGGCACAGCAGGACCAGGTTGGTCATCACCGTCGGACCACCGTTCGCCCAGTGCCGAATATGGTGCGCATCCGTCCACGCCGGCACACACGTACACCCGGGGAACGCGCAGCCCTTGTCGCGGGCGATCAACGCGACACGTTGTTCGGCGGTGACCAACCGTTTTCCGGGTTTCGCATCGAGCGGTGCGCCGTGATCGTCGAGTAGGACGGTCGAGAGGAAACAGTCACACCCCCACAACCTCGTCTGCGAGACCGACAGCGGCCCCAACCACGGCATATGCCCGACATCGAGATCCGACACGTCCAGATCAAGTGAGCCTTCGTCGTCCACATCAGCAGCAGTAGAAGCGGCGCAGTCCCGATGCTCAGCAAGGTCCCGGGCGTTGATGTGCACGTTCACGTGCGGACGCTGCCCACCGTCGGTACCGGTCTTCGCGCAATCCAGATAGCGGCGGATCAGTTCGGTGAACCCGTCCGCCGTCCGCTTCGCCGCCGACCGTGCATCGGGGGTTCCATCCGCCGCCGGGGTCGGCATCGTCAAATTCGACAACGCCGAGAGCAACATTTCGCCGGTGAGAGCATCGAAATCCCCGCGCACCACCACCCGGCCATTGAGCGTCGACGCGATACGGAGCTCGTTCCGGTCGACGTCTTCGGCGGGCGGAATCTCATCGGATTCGAACACTCGCTCCAACGTCGCGATCACATGCCGCACCTTCGTCGTCGTCGCCTCCACCCCCGACGCAGCAGCAAGCAACAAGTCGATACAGCGCGGTAACGCCTCCTCCGGCATCCCCTTCGGCGGGGATTCGCAAAACGAGACGATCAGCACAGCGTGATCGAACGAGCAATCCCCGCAATCAAATCTCGCTGCCACCGCCGGAAACGGCCGCAGCGCCGCACCGAGGGCGGCGATCTTCTTCCCGTCCCGAACCTGCAGCATCGTGTTGCCTGCCAACCACGAACCGACACCGCGGCACGCGACTACCTGATCATCCGGGCGCATCGACAGTTCGTCCACCACCGCCACCCGCACCGCTTCCAGACGCAGAATCTCCGCACTCGCCGACACCGCAGCCGCACGCAACTCAGCAGCAGACAACCGCCACAGACGTCCGCGCAACCCGGCCGCAGAACCCGACACCACGTCCGACAACAGAACACTCATTGAATCCCCCGATCCCCACCCCTAATAATACTCGAACACACGTTCGAGTCAATGGCAATTCTCAGACTGACGAATTGACCCGAGGAAGGGCAGTCGAGGCCAATCCGATGCCGAGCGCAATTGCTGCGATGATCGCGAGTACACGGCGCTGAGCTTCGAGAAATGCTTCGCCGGCAGCGGCCCGAGTGGATGCGTACGCGGCATCAACTGCCACCTGAACGGATTGACCCCCGGCACCAGCGGAGCCGTCGCGGCGACATTCCGGCGCCACCTCCATCGGCGTTCCGGATGTCAATTGACTTGTCGCACAATCGACAAAGGCCTTTTCTGCGATGTCGACGAGGCCAGGGCTCACGTCGGCCGCTTCGAGTTGCTCAACGTATTCAGGCCGCTCCCCCTGCACCGCTTGCGGCGCCTGCCCTGCCACGAGCGAGAAGAACACCACGCCGATCAATGCCAGTCCGATGGAGCTACCGACTTGCTGAACGGTCGGGAGAAGCCCGGACACCGAACCTGCGTGCGCGGGCTCGACCGTCGCGAGGATCGCGGTTTGCAGAGGTGCCACGAACAGTCCCAGCCCAGCGCCTCCGAGAAGCAGTGGCCCGGCAAGCGCTAGCCAGCGTGGATCAGTTCCCTCGTGTTCGAGGATGACGGACAACGCGATCAGCGAGCCGGCAAAAACCACCATCCCCAGAATCAGGACACGGTTTCCGAGCATCCGGTACACCGCCGATGAGAGAACCGCCGCCACACCCATACCGACGGCCCACGGCAGCGTCATCACGCCGGCTCTCAGCGCGGAGAATCCGAATCCGAACTGCAGCGTCAGGCTGATGGTGAAGATCAGCGAAGTCAAGGTCCCGAAAAATACGAACGCAAGAATCGCACCGATGGCAAAGGCTCGGTCGCGGAAAAGCTCGAGACGAAGGACAGGATCGCCGCCTCGTTTCCCCAGACGCGATTCGTAGAGCACAAAGGCCAATGCCACCGGCACAGACATCGCGAGCATTACCACCAGCTCTGCGGGCCATCCACGCGCCCTCCCCTCGGCCAGGGGAAGGATCAGCAAGAACAGCGCCAGCGACGACAGCGCAGCGCCGATGAGGTCAAGCGAGCGCACATGCTCCGCGCGAGCATCGACGAGATGGAAGAACCCCAGGATCAAGGCGGCGATACCGATGGGGACGTTGACAAAAAAGATCAGGCGCCAACCCCAGTCGAAGAGATTCCATTCGATGAGCAGCCCGCCGACCAGGGGTCCACTGACCGTTGCCAGGCCTATCGTCGCGCCGTAGATCCCGAACACCCGCGGATGCCTCGCCTTCGGGAACAGACCCGAGATGATGGCAAATGTCTGCGCGGACATCGAACCTGCCGCCAGCCCTTGCAGGCCGCGGAAGACGATCAACATCGTCGCACTCTGAGCGAGCCCGCACAGCAACGAGGCCGCGACGAATACGGACAGGGCCGTCAGAAATACAACTCTGCGACCGAACAGGTCCCCCAGTCGGGCCGCGGTGATCAATGAACACGCGAAGGCCAGGATGTACACGCTGACCATGAGCAACTGCGCTGAGACGCCGGCTCGAAGATCGACGGCGATGCTCGGAAGCGCGACGTTGACGATGGTCGCGTCGAGCAGCTGCATGAACGCGGCCGCCAGACTCGTGGCCAAACCGAGCCAGGGTGTCAGAGAAGTGGATCGCCGTCCGCCCTTGTGGTCGGCGCCGACAGCGTCACCTAAAGGGTCCGGAAGCATCGAATGATCCTAAACGACACGACCCTTCTAGAACCTGTTCCTGTTTAGATTGTAGTATTTCGGACAATTCAGTCCCGCAGATGGGATAGTTCGTCGTCTGCCCATTTTCAGAGCAGGCTTCTCGACGACACACGCAGGAGTTCTACTCGATGGATCTGAACTTGATCACCCATTGGCACCCGCTTCCTGGACGGGTAATCGAATGGGGCGTCACGCATGCTTCCGCTCAGCGAGCCGCCGAAGCTGAGATCGACCGAGAACTACCCCCGACCACGATGCAGGATCGCCACCTGCGACGTGCCCGCGTCACCGCGGAGAAGGGCGATCCTCAGTCTCCGTGGATCGGTATCGCCTTCGATTTCGCCGGAACCCTCGACCGCGACGCCATGACGCGAGCCCTGCAGCGCTACGTCCGTCGCCACGACACGCTGCACAGCTGGTTCTCCTTCGACGAGGCCACCACCGACGCAGCGGACACCTCGTTCGAGGTCCGTCGCCACGTCGTGCCGGTCGAGAGCATCGAGCTCGAGTACCGCATCGGCGACGACGTCTCCGAATCCGAGGCGATCCGCGCGCTCGTCGCCACCAAGTTCGCCACGGAAACCAGCGCGCTGCAGTGGCCGGCATTCGTTTTCGGCGCCGTCGAGCACGATCACACCGACACGGAAGCCGAGCCGAGTTTCACCCTGTTTCACGCCGTCGACCATGCTCATTCGGACATGAACTCGATGGTGCTGATGTACGCAGAATTGCGTCAGCTGTACGCAGCGGAAACGACCGGGTCACATCCCGAGCTGGGGCCGTCAGGAAGTTACGCACAGTTCGGTCGTGTCGAGCGCGCGCGAACAACCGAGCTGACGATGCAGTCACCCGCAGTGCATCAGTGGCTCGGCTACCTGATGCGCAGCGGCGGCTCATTCCCCGGATTTCCCCTCCCGCTCGGCGCCGACGACGCCCCCAAACCGGCTATCGGTTCACGCTTCGACTTGGCCGACGACACCGAGTGCGAAAAATTCGGTGCGATCTGTAAAGCCAACGGCGCCAACTTCATCGGTGGGATATTCGCCGCCCTCGCGATCGCGGAATTCGAACTGGCCGGGCGCGACAAGTACATCGCACTCTCGCCGGTCAGCACGCGAACCGAGGCAGACTCGTTTGCGCAGGGTTGGTACATCAATCTGATCCCCGTCGGCATCGACGTCGACGACAAACGACGTTTCACCGAGTTGGCGAAAGTCGGGCAGCAGGGTTACCACGACGGCAAGGCACTGCTGGATGTCTCTGTGCAGCAAGTCATCGACCTGGTTCTGTCGAGCTTGGCCGACTCGGATTCCGCTCCCGGCGGACTGTCGAAGACCCTCACCCCGCCGCCGATCGTCTCGTACATCGACGGTCGACGCATGCCGGATCCATACAGTTACGCCGAGACGAAGGCAACGGGAATCGTCGGCGGCAAAGAGACTCAGATCGCGTCGATGTGGATCAACCGGATGCACACCGGCACGTGGATCGCAGTGTCACACCCCGACACCCCCATTGCCCACGAGTCGGCCGACCGCTTCGCCGAGCACGTCTCCAATATCATCAAAACTGTTGCAGCTCAGGGCGACTACTCGTTCTCTGCACCAGAGGGAGTGTCCTGATGCATGTCACCTCGATCGATCGATACGGACTCGAGCCCGGAATCGTCACCGAATGGTCGCTTCAACCCGCTGACGGCGCCGTCACGGAGTCGAAAGTACCACCGTCGTACAACCAGCATTTTCATCTCGAAACTGCGCGAACACACGGCATGGGCCGGAGCGTGTGGATGGCAGCCGCATTCGACCTTCCCGGCGAACTGAATCGGCCGGCACTCGATCTCGGGCTGCGCCTGTTCATCAGTCGCCATGACACGCTGCACACGGGATTCGAGGTGGGCAAGTTCACCACCACCCGAATGGGACTCGACCCCGACGGCACACACATCGAGACCTCGGAACCTCTGAAATTCGATTCCACCGAGGACCTCCGAGCGCACCTCAAGAAGCGATTCACGACGGTGTGCGATCCACTGACCTTCCCCGCCTACACGTTTGCCACGGTCGAACGCGAAGAGCACTACACGGTCCTGAGCGCGTTCGATCACACACTCGTCGACGGCTATTCGTTGGTCATCGCCCTCGGGGAACTTCGACAGATCTACGAGGGACTGATCGTCCTCCCCGAACTCAGCGACCGCGAGGCCGTCGACGCAGTGATGGACCGACTGGGTGACCCGGGAAGTTTCGTGCGGTACTGCGAATTGGAGGCCGACGCTCTGCTTCCCGTGGACAACGACCCCCGAATCCGCGAGTGGGCCAGGTTCTACGAGATCTGCGGTGGTACATCGCCGAGTTTCCCCTTGGATCTCGGCGTCGAGGGAGGAAAGCCCGCCCCGCAGGGCGCCGATGTGCGCGTGCTGCTCGACGAGGAACTGACGGCGACGTTCGACGAGATCTGCCTTTCCGCCGGCGGTAGCGTGTTCACCGGAATCCTCACTGCGATGGGCCTTTCCGTTCACTCACACACCGGACAGTCGACGCTTCCGCTGCAATTTCCGCTTCACATCCGCAAAGATCCGCGATGGGCCGACGCGATCGGTTGGCTCACCACGAGTGCGCCGATCACGGTGCAGATCACTCCCGATGCGGACTTCGGTGCATCACTTGCACATACGCACGCGTCGTTCCGAGTTGCGTTGACACTCGAGGGCGTCACCATGGCTCAGGTTCGAGATGCTTTGGGCGACAAGATTCGACGCACACGCACCGACGTTTTCATGGTGTCGTACATCGATTACCGCAAACTGCCCGGCACCGACGATCACGACCTCCTCAACGCTCATCACATCAGCAATGTGACAGTCGCCGACGATGCCCAGTTCTGGATTTCGCGGACGAACCGTGGCCTGTCGCTGCGCTCTCGCTTCCCGGACACCGACACCGCAAACGAAACCATGGTGAATTTCCTCACCGAGCTCGACCGAATTCTCAGAGAGGTCTGCGCCCGGGGCGTGACGCCGATCGGAAGTGTCACCGAACAATTGAGAGATTCGAGCGTCGGAGCAGGAACACCGAGAATTTAGTCTCGGCAACGGGTACGAGCAGGCAGAACCTGCTTCCGGGCGTCTCACCTTGCGCACAGCGCATAGAATCGATCAAGTCCGTGTTCGAACCGAACGATTCGTCTTCAGGAGTACGCCCGTGCCCGTTGCCCCCGATCCCTCAACCGCGTTTGCCGAGTTCGCGCATCCCGACCGGTTGGTCTCGACGGAATGGCTCTCGGCGAATCTCGGTGCGCCGGGCCTCAAGGTCGTCGAATCCGATGAAGACGTGTTGTTGTACGACGTCGGCCACATCCCCGGCGCCGTGAAGATCGACTGGCACCTCGACCTCAACGATCCGGTCACCCGCGATTACATCGACGGTGCGAAGTTCGCGGAGTTGATGAACCGCAAGGGCGTCAGCCGCGACGACACCGTGGTCATCTACGGCGACAAGAGCAACTGGTGGGCCGCCTACGCACTGTGGGTCTTCACACTGTTCGGCCACGAGGACGTCCGTCTCCTCGACGGTGGCCGCGATGCGTGGATCGCCGAGAACCGTGACACCGCTTTCGACGTTCCCGAGACCACGTCCACCGATTACCCGGTCGTCGAGCGCAACGACGCTCCCATCCGCGCATTCAAGGACGACGTTCTCGCACACTTGGGCGACGGGCCGCTCATCGACGTGCGATCTCCGCAGGAGTACACCGGCGAGCGCACTCACATGCCCGACTACCCCGAAGAGGGTGCGTTGCGCGGTGGACACATTCCCAGCGCTCTCAGCATCCCGTGGGCGAAGGCAGCGGCACCGGACAGCCGCTTCCGCACCCGCACCGAACTCAGCGAGATCTACGGCGGCCTGTCGGCCGACGACAACATCGTCGCGTACTGCCGCATCGGTGAGCGTTCCAGCCACACCTGGTTCGTGTTGACCCACCTTCTCGGCTACCCGAACGTTCGCAACTACGACGGTTCCTGGACCGAGTGGGGCAATGCCGTGCGCGTCCCGATCGTCCAGGGCGAAGAGCCCGGCGCCGTTCCTTCCTCCGTATCGGTGTCATGAGCGCTCTACCTTCGGCTCTGGCCGAGATCGTCGACGACTTCGCAGCCGTCGGCGCCTCGGACAAGCTCACCCTTCTCCTCGAGTTCAGCCGAGAGCTACCGCCGTTGCCGGCGGAGCTCGAGCAGAGCGCGATGGAGCCGGTCCCCGAATGCCAGTCACCGCTGTTCCTCTCGGTCGACGATTCGGACCGCGACAACGTCCGTCTGTACTTCAGCGCTCCCCCCGAGGCTCCCACGACGCGTGGTTTCGCATCGATCCTCGCGCAGGGGCTCGACGGCCACAGCGCCGACGAGATTCTCGGTGTACCCGACGACTTCTATTCGGCGCTCGGTCTCGCAGAAGCTGTGAGCCCGCTCCGTCTGCGCGGAATGTCGGCCATGCTCGCGCGCATCAAGCGGCACTTGCGGGGCTGAAAACATGGAGTTCACCGAACTGGCCGACTATGCGATTCCGGCCGGCGCACTCGTCGAATGGTTGCCGTGCGCAACCGGGCCCTGGGTTCCGGATCCGCGGCCCGTCTCCTACATTCACGAGGCACATCTCAACCGTTCCGCTGCCGGCGCAGGCGACAAGTCTTGGCTGGGAACAGCTTTCGAGATTTCTGGCCCGCTCGACGTCGATGCGTTCCGAGTTGCTCTCGGTCGCTGGATCGATCGTCACGAAGTTCTGCGCTCGCATACCGTTCTCGAGCCTTCGAGCGGCGAGATCACCCGGCACACGGTCCCGCTCGGCGGCATCGACATCGGAGTCGTCAGCCACGGCTACGACGCGTCCAGCCAGGACAACTTCGATCACCTTCACCGCCTGTTCGACGACTACGCGTCGCCGCACAGCTGGCCGTCGTACGTCTTCGCGACGTTGACGCCGCGAGGCGGCGACGGCCCGTTCACCGTGTTCTTCGCGGCGGACCATTCGATCATCGACGGTTTCTCCATCGTGCTCGTCGCTCACGAGATCGCAGCGCTGTACCGCGAGGCGGCGACCGGCAGTGCGGCGAATCTGTTTCCCGTGGGCAGCTACGTCGATTTCGGTGCCGTCGAGCGCGAGCATATGGCCGATATGGAGGCCGAAAAGGCTGCCGTCGAGATCTGGCGCGGCGCGCTCGGCAGTGACGGGTTACCCCAGTTCCCGCTACCGATCGGTGAACGTGGAAACGAATCTCAGAACGGCTTGTCGACCTGGCTTCTCGACGCTGACCAGTCCAAGGCCTTCAGTTCTACGTGCGCAGCCTCAGGCGTGGGGTATTTCGCCGGACTGCTCGGCGGTCTTGCCGCTGTCGGTCGCGAAGTCGCGGCAGCCGATCGATTCGAGGTCGTGACTCCGGTTCACACCCGTAGCGCCCAGGAATGGGCGGGTGCTCTCGGTTGGTTCGTCGGACTGTGCCCGGTCGAGTTCATGGTCGGATCGGACTGTTCGTTCGGCGACCTCGCGAAGCGCGCCGCCGACTCGATCGCTTCGGTCAAGCCAGCCGCCGCTGTCCCGTTCGATCGGATCGGCGAACACCTCGGAACGCCCATCCGACCGCGATTCGTGGTGTCCTACATGGACGTTCGCTTTGTACCCGAGGCAGCTCAATGGCCCGAATGGAACGCTAGAGCGCTCCGAAGCAAGGCATACACGCACGACGTCTACATCTGGATCAACCGCACACCCCAGGGCCTCAACCTCGCAGTCAGGTACCCAGGCAACGAGACGGCGAATGCAGCGGTCCACGCCTACGTGGCCGCACTGCGCCGGACCGTCGAAGAAATCGTCACCGAACCGGACGCAGATACCTCCGACAGCTACTCGTCGGTAGTTTTCGAAACCGTTTCCTAAGCCGGAGTGGGCTTTAGCGATCCGGTTACAACCAGCGCCGAAGCGATGCATACACTCCGAAGTGATGCCAATCCCCCGATGGTGAAATCCCAGAGGAATACACCGCGGAGACAGACTATGCGAACCACAGGAGGCTCAGTGCCCAGTCATGCCAGCGCGCACATTACGAAGGTGCTTGTCGCGAACCGCGGTGAAATCGCGGTACGGGTCATCCGGGCGGCCAAGGATGCCGGCTACGGCAGCGTTGCCGTCTATGCCGAGCCCGATGCAGAAGCGCAGTTCGTGAAGCTCGCAGACGAGGCATTTGCCCTCGGTGGACAGACGTCCGCAGAGTCCTACCTCGTGTTCGACAAGATCCTCGACGCAGCCAAGAAGTCCGGCGCCGACGCCATCCACCCCGGCTACGGTTTCCTCTCCGAGAACGCCGACTTCGCCCAGGCTGTCATCGACGCGAACCTGATCTGGATCGGTCCCTCGCCGCAGTCCATCCGCGACCTCGGCGACAAGGTCACCGCTCGCCACATCGCGGAGCGCGCGAAGGCACCGATGGCCGCCGGCACCAAGGATCCCGTCAAGGGCGCCGACGAGGTCGTCGCATTCGCCAAGGAATACGGCGTACCGGTTGCGATCAAGGCTGCTTTCGGCGGCGGTGGACGCGGCATGAAGGTCGCGCAGACCATCGAGGAAATCCCCGAGCTGTTCGAGTCGGCAACCCGTGAGGCCATCGCAGCCTTCGGTCGCGGCGAGTGCTTCGTCGAGCAGTACCTCGACAAGGCCCGCCACGTCGAGGCTCAGGTCATCGCCGACCAGCACGGCAACGTCGTCGTCGCCGGTACCCGCGACTGCTCGCTGCAGCGTCGCTTCCAGAAGCTCGTCGAAGAGGCTCCCGCCCCCTTCCTGACGGACGACCAGCGTGCACGCATCCATGCGTCCGCGAAGGCCATCTGCAAGGAAGCCGGCTACTACGGCGCCGGAACGGTCGAGTACCTGGTTCAGGGCGACACCATTTCCTTCCTCGAGGTCAACACCCGCCTGCAGGTCGAGCACCCCGTCACGGAAGAGACCGCGGGCATCGACCTCGTGCGTCAGCAGTTCCTCATCGCCAACGGCGAAGAACTCTCCATCAAGGAAGATCCCACCCCGCGTGGACACTCCTTCGAGTTCCGCATCAACGGTGAAGACGCCGGCCGCGGCTTCATGCCGGCCCCCGGCCCGGTCTCCGTCTACCGTGAGCCCACAGGCCCCGGCGTTCGCGTCGATTCCGGGGTTGTCGCCGGCGACGTCATCGGCGGACAGTTCGACTCCATGCTCGCCAAGCTCATCGTCACCGGAGCCACCCGCGAAGAAGCCCTCCAGCGGGCATCGCGCGCCCTGGCCGAGTTCGAGATCGACGGCCTCGCGACCGTCCTCCCGTTCCACCGCCACATCGTCGAGAACCCGGCATTCGTCGGTGACGGCGAGAAGTTCGACATCTACACCAAGTGGATCGAAACCGACTGGGAAAACACCATCGAGCCGTACGTCGGTTCCGGTGCCCCGGCCGACGACGAGGACGAGGCTCTGCCGCGTCAGAACGTCGTCGTCGAGGTCGGTGGACGTCGCGTCGAGGTTTCTCTCCCGGGCCAGTTCTCGCTCGGCAACGGCGGCGGCGCAGCCTCCGGTGCGATCCGCAAGAAGCCGAAGGCGCGCAAGCGCGGCGGCGCCGGCGGAGGTGCAGCATCGGGTGACGCTGTCACCGCTCCGATGCAGGGCACAGTCGTCAAGGTCGCAGTGACCGAAGGCCAGGAAGTCGCCGAAGGCGATCTGATCGCGGTTCTCGAAGCCATGAAGATGGAAAACCCCGTCAACGCGCACAAGGCCGGTGTCGTCACCGGACTGTCTGTCGAGCCGGGTGCAGCAATCACGCAGGGAACGGTTCTCGCAGAACTGAAGTAGGGGCGAAGCCCCTGTGCGCCTTTTCGGTAGTCCCCACTACCGGAAAGGCGCACAGTCGTTTGAGTAGGCTGTAACGATGGCTGACGTCCCCGACATTCGCATCGGCACTGCAGAACGCGAGCAGGCACTCGATCTCCTGAGCGAGCACTTCGCTGCAGGGCGCCTCACCGTCACGGAATTCGACGAGAGAAGCGGAATCGTCAGTGCCGCAACAACTCGCAGTGAACTCGTGCCGGTGTTCGCCGATCTACCGGGCAACTATCAAGCCCCCGGCACCGCTCCCCTGTCGATGGTGACGCCTCCCGACGCACCGGCAGAGCGAGGGTTCAACCCCGACTGGTCCGGACGAGTCATGGCCGTCATCCCGATTCTCGCGGTGATCCTGTTCTTCGTCACCGGTACCTGGTTGTGGTTCCTCGCCATTCCCCTTGCCGGCGCCCTGCTGTTCGGCACCGACAGGGAGCGCAAAGCCAAGCGCCGCCGCGAGCGGGACTCCGACTGATGGAGCCGATCGAGATCAACGCAGGCGGCTGGTATCTGCGGGCATTGCGTGCAGACGAGCGTGTGGACGACCGCCCTGCGCTTGCCGACGGCGGAATCACCGACCCCGATTACGTGAGTCAGCGGAGCGCTCAGTGGCACGAAAACAGTGTCTACTCCTGGGCCGTGTGCCAACCCAACACCGGTGAGCTTCTCGCCGAGGTCGTTCTGACGCCCCTCGACTCCACCGCTCTGCTCACCGGCTGGGCCCGCGACGGGCACACCGAGGCACTCTCGACAGCTGCCGAGGCCGTCACGAGGTTTGCAGAAGGTGCACTCGGACTCGTTGTGGTCGAGGGGCAGACGAATTGAAGAACAACCGATACTGGCCGCTGGCGATAGCCGTGGTCATTGCTCTGATCATGCTGTTCTCTCCGGGCTCCACCGTGCCGTCGAGCCCGGAGAACACCGACAAGATCACCCACACGTTGATGTTCGCGGTGTTGGCGATCACCTCGCTGCACGCCCGGATCCCGGCGTGGCTCACGGCGGTGTGGTTAGTGATCTTTGCCGCGACATCCGAGGTTCTTCAAGCAGCGCTGCCCATTTCGCGTTCGGGTTCGATCTGGGACGGCACCGCCGACTTGCTCGGCATTGCCATCGGAATCGGCATCGTCAGCCTCGTGATGCGGCGTCGAACAGCCCGCGACGACGAGCCGAGCAGGTCCTGATCAGCTGAGCAGGTTGCTTCGCAATTGGTCCTGGGTCGAAGCGTCGATCTTCAGGCCGTCGGTGAAGTACGCCTCGATCGATCCGTGGACCTGCTCGAGCTCTGCCATCGACGCCTCCAGGTACTCGCGCCTGACACCGAGGACACCTTCGAGCAGGGTCGGATCGATACCCTTCGCCTCGAATCGTTCGAGGAGTGGCGCGAACATCGGCAACAGGATCTTGTTGGTTTCGAGGTAGTCCGCGAAGACTGCGTCCTCGGAGGCACCCAGGAAGAGCAGTAACGCGGCCGCTGCCCAACCCGTGCGATCCTTGCCCGTGGTGCAGTGAACGAGTGCCGGCGAACTGGACGGCTGCGCCAAGTCGACGAACAGTTGCCGGTACGACGCGACCGCACTCGGCAAGGTCACGAAATCGCGGTAACTTCCCTGGAAGTATTCGAGTGCCTGGCCGCTGCCCAACGCTTCGGCAGCGAATGCCGGGTCGGCGATCATCTGCTGCATCTGAGCCGGAATGGCGCGATACTGCTTGTCCGCCAATACGTCCAGGCCGAGTTCCCGGATTCCGTCCGGCGTCAGGTCCGGCGCCGTCTCACGTTCGGATTCGGTGCGCAGATCGTAGATCGTGACGATTCCCAGATCGGCGAGGGTCTGTGCGCCCTCCGCGCTGAGCGATGCCAGGTCGGTGGAACGAAACACGCTCCCGGTGCGGACGGTGCCACCGAAGCTCGATTCGGGGCCACCGATGTCGCGGAGGTTCGCCAAGGACGGTACGACGGAAGACAGCTTCGGAGTGTCGGTCATACCTGAGAATGTATCGGGCGTCAGACAGTGCCGGACAAAAGCCGGAGAAAGAAAGATTGCGACACATCATCTCCCGTAATTGCTGCGCTACAGATCCGTAACATGCTCAAGTAATCCTGTGGACATGCCTACAACGAATTCCAGTGGTCTCGGAGCCATCGATGCGCTCGGTGACCACCAGGCAGTCGCGGCCCTGCTCGAGTGTTGCCATTCCGCCATGTGGGCAGAGCAAATCGCCGCGTCGCGCCCCTTCGCCGATCTGAAGGCTCTGTTCGACACAGCAGATGCTGTGCTGGCCGAGCTTCCCGAATCCGAGATCGACGACGCACTGTCCGGCCACCCGCGAATCGGCGAGCGAACCGAGAGCGCGTCCTCGACCCGGGAACAGTCGGGCGTTTCGTCCGCGACAGAAGACGTACTCGCGGAACTTCGACAGAAGAACGCCGAGTACGAGGACAAATTCGGTCATGTTTACCTGGTCTGCGCGTCGGGGAAATCTGGAACGGAGCTCCTCGACATCCTTCGAGGTCGTCTCCGAAACGACCCGGCGACCGAGCGTTCCGTGCTTCGAACCGAATTGGCCGCCATCAATCGGATCAGACTTGCTCGTCTGATCGATTCACTCGCGGGAGGCGCAGCATGAGTAAGTCCCTGAGCACGCACGTTCTCGACGCGACGACGGGCAATCCCGCGGCGGGGATTCGCGTCGAGCTTCGTGATCGAAGCGGCGCCACGATCACCACTGCCGAGACCGACTCCGACGGCCGCATCCCCGAACTTGCTCCGGGCGGCCTGACCGCCGGTCACTACACCCTGACTTTCGACACCGGAACGTATTTCGAGTCCAACGGACAAGAGAACTTCTACCCGGAAGTGACAGTGACCTTCCGGGTGGACGACATGGCGCGGGGCTATCACGTCCCGTTGTTGCTGTCGCCCTTTGCTTATTCCACCTATCGCGGGAGCTGAACACGTGACTACCGACAACATCACGACCGGCAGTACGAACACCGACCGGTTGAGCGGATCCATCGAACTATCGGGTCACCAGTACGGCAAAGCGGAAAATCGGGTAGTTCGAATCTATCGAGACACCCCCCGTCACGAGATTCACGACATCAACGTCTCCACTTGCCTGCGTGGAGATTTCGCCGACGCGTACCTCACCGGTGATCAGTCGAAGGTTCTGCCGACCGACACGCAGAAGCAAACGGCCTATTCCTATGCCAAGGAAAAGGGACTGATCTCGATCGAGACGTACGGACTCGAGCTCGCCCGTCATTTCGTCGACGACATCGAACCGGTCAGTGGCGCGCGGATCGAGATCGAGGAATACGCCTGGGAGCGTGCGGTTGTCGACGGCAGCGAGCACGACTACACCTGGATTCGGAAGGGTCAGGAAGTTCGAACGGCGTCGATCACCCTCTCCGATACCGGGACATGGGTGATCGGCGGCTTGAAGGACCTGGTGATCCTCAAATCGACAGGTAGTGAGTTCTCGGGTTTTCTCGAAGATCCGTACACCGTTCTCGAGCCGACCGACGACCGGGTCATGGCAACGACGTTGGTCGCCCAGTGGCGATTTGTCACCACCGACGTCGACTGGGAATCGGTCTACGTGGGCATCAAGGCACAGATCGTCAAACAGTTCGCACAGGTGCATTCACTTGCCCTGCAGCAGACGCTCTTCCACATCGGTAAGGCAATTCTCGAGGAATTCCCGATCATTGCGGAGGTTCGACTCTCAGCACCCAACAAGCATCATTTCGAATATGCACTCGGCCGCTTCGGTGTGGAAAACGACAACGAGGTGTTCCACGCTGCGGATCGTCCCTACGGGCTGATCCAAGCGGCGGTCAGCCGATCCGACGCGCCGGACGCGGGACCGTCGTGGACCACCTATGCCGGCTGGTTGTCGTGACCGAATCAGCCCTCGAGGCAACACTCGTCGTCGCAGGCGCCCATGTGGTCACGATGGACGGCGACCGCTCCGAGTACTCCGACGGCTATGTGGTGATCTCTGGCAACAAGATCGTCGACGTCGGCGCCGGAAAGCCACCCGCATACCCCGGTGCGCAGGTGATAGACGGGAGTGGTTGCCTGATCACGCCGGGTCTGGTCAACACACATCATCATCTCTACCAATGGATCACCCGAGGCCTGGCCGCGGACTCGACGCTTTTCGAGTGGCTGACCACCCTGTACCCCGTCTGGGCGGGTATCGACGCCGACGCCGTACACGTGGCGGCCACGGGCGGGCTCACCTGGTTGGCAAAAACCGGGTGCACGACCACCACCGACCACCACTACGTCGTTCCCCGCGATGCCGGGGACGTTTTCGAGGCCGAGATCAACGCTGCCTCACAGGTCGGTCTTCGATTCCATCCATGCCGTGGGTCGATGGATCTCGGCCAGAGTTCCGGCGGTCTACCACCGGATCACGTCGTGGAGAACCTCGATGACATCCTGACCGGCACGCAGGCCGTCATCGATCGTTGGCACGACCCGGATCCCGGATCGATGCTGCAGATCGCGGTAGCACCCTGCTCCCCCTTTTCGGTGACGGAGTCGTTACTCCGCGAGTCCGCGACACTGGCGCGTGAAGCCGGTGTCAGGATGCACACGCATCTGGCCGAGACGTTGGACGAGGAGAGCTTCTGCAAAGAGCTTTTCGGTTGCACACCTGTCGAATACATGGAACGCGTCGGCTGGGTGGGCCCGGACGTCTGGTACGCGCACGCAGTCCATCTCGACGATGCCGGTATCGAGACGATGGCGCGAACCGGAACTGCGGCGGCACACTGCCCGACCTCCAATGCGCGACTGGGAGCCGGTATTGCCCGTGCCGTGGATCTGGTGAACGGCGGGGTCACAGTGGGACTCGGTGTGGACGGTGCGGCGAGCAACGAAGCGTGCAGCCTGATCGAGGAGTCGCGTCACGCACTTCTGTTTGCTCGCGCCAAGGGTGGACCGCAGGCGATGACCGTGCGAAAAGCCTTGGAACTTGGCACTGTCGGCGGCGCAAGAGTTCTGGGCCGCGACACCGAGATCGGATCGATCGAGGTCGGGAAACTTGCCGACCTGGCGGTGTGGAAGCTCGACACCGTCGCCCATGCCGGCATCACCGATCCGGTGGCGGCGCTCGTACTGGGCTCGACTCCCCCGTTGAAGTTACTGCTCGTGAACGGTCGAATCGTGATTGCCGACGGCCGAGTCATCACCGTCGACGAGGATGTCGTGGCCTCGGACGTCGCACGAGCACACCGCGACCTCCTCGGAAAGGCGTGACGACGCGATGGATCTGCACAGTGTCGACGAAGTACTGGTGCCGCGCACCCGAGCCGAAATCCCCTGCGCATCACCCGGAATCGGGTTCATCGGCGGTGGCACCTGGCTGTATTCGGAACCACAGCCACACCTGACCACACTCGTCGACCTGTCGGGCCTCGACTGGGAAGCCGTCGAGGTCAGCGATCACGGTATCGAGATCGCGGCCACCTGCACCATCGAGGAACTCTGCCGCGCCGAACTGCCCGCGTCGTGGACCGCCACGCCGCTCTTCCGGCAGTGCGCCGATGCATTGCTCGCATCGTGGAAAGTCCTGCGCTACGCGACGGTCGGCGGCAACATCGCACTGTCCTTCCCGGCCGGTGCCATGACGACACTGTGCACTGCCCTCGACGCCGATCTGACGATCTGGCGCCCGGACGGAACCGAATACTCGCTACCCGTAGTCGAATTCGTCATCGACGATTCTCGCAACGTTCTGGGCCCCGGCGAGATCATCCGCAGTATCCGGATTCCCGCACACGCACTGACCGCACGCACCGCGATGCGGAAACTGGCGCAGACCTCGCTCGGGCGCTCCGCTGTCGCCGTGGCCGGCCGGTGCGGCGCCGACGGTTTCACCCTGGCGGTCACCGCTGCCACCCGCCGTCCGTACTCTCTGAAATTCGACAAGCTCCCCGACACCGCTGCACTCGCGAATGCGTTGCGCAACAGGATTCCGGAAGACGCCTACTTCACCGATGTTCATGGAACTGCGCCATGGCGACAGGCGATGGCTGCGCTCCTCGCCGAAGAAATCCGGGGTGAACTGGAATGAAGTACTCGGTGGACGGAGTTCCCCGCGACGACCAACCCCACCCTGGGCAGTGCCTGAGAACCTTCCTTCGCGAGCATGGAACGAACTCCGTCAAGAAGGGGTGCGACGCCGGGGACTGTGGGGCGTGCTCGGTGCTCGTGGACGGGCACCCGACCCACTCGTGCATCTTTCCAGCCCATCGCGTCGACGGCCGCGAGATTGTCACCGCCGCCGGTCTCGGTACACCTGAGTGTCTCCATCCCACTCAACAGGCCTTCGTCGACGCGGGCGGCTTCCAATGTGGTTTCTGCACAGCGGGAATGGTGGTCACGGCATCGGCACTGTCTCCGGAGCAGAAGACCGATCTCGCGTGCTCGATGAAAGGTAACCTGTGCCGCTGCACAGGGTACAGATCGATTCGTGACGCCCTGGCGGGTACTGCCAACACCGAGACTGCCGCGTTGGGCTCGGCCCAGGGCCGTTCGATCGCAGCACCGGCTTCCACTCGAATCGTCACGGGAACTGAGCAGTTCACGATGGACTTCGCCCCGGCCGAGATGCCGAGCGGCCTGCTGCACACCGCGGTGCTCGGGAGTCCGCATGCACACGCGCACATCACCCGGATCGACACGGTAGCAGCAGAAGCGGCGCCAGGCGTCGTCACGGTCCTCACCTATCGAGACAGTCCGGATGTCTTGTTCTCCACTGCTCGGCACGAGGACCGCAACGACGATCCCGACGACACACGGGTGTTCGATCGCACTCTCCGTTTCCGCGGCCAGCGCGTCGCCGCGGTCGTCGCCGAAACCCCGAAGCAGGCTTGGCGCGCACTCGCCCTGATCGAGGTGGACTACGAGGTGGTCGACGCGGTTTTCGAACCCGACCGTGCGCGTTCCCCCGGCGCTCCGCTCCTGCACGGTGACAAGAACGAGAGTTCCCGGATCGCCGCGGCCTCGCGCAATGTGGTTGCAGCACTTCACGACGGCGTCGGTGACCTGGATCTCGCGCTGCAGGATGCGACAGCCGTCGTCGAGGGCACCTGGCAAACCGCACGGGTCCAGCACGTGGCATTGGAAACTCACGGCGCGGTGGGTTGGCTCGACGAGGATGACCGCCTCGTCATCAGAAGTAGCACGCAGGTGCCGTTTCTGGTTCGCGACGAGTTGGCTCACATCTTCGATCTCGACCGCAGTCGCATCCGGGTGTTCGCCAAGCGGGTGGGTGGAGGTTTCGGCGGGAAGCAGGAACTACTCACCGAGGATCTGGTCGCACTGGCCGTCCTGCGAACCGGCAGACCCGTGACCTACGAGTTCAGCCGAAGTGATCAGTTCACCCTCGCACCGTCGCGGCACCCGATGCGGGTCTCGGTGCGTGCCGGCGCCGATGCCGACGGAACTCTCACCGCGCTCGCCATCGACGTCCTTTCCGACGCCGGGGCGTACGGGAACCATTCGATCGGAGTCATGTTCCACGGTTGCGCCGAATCCATGGCGGTCTATCGCGCTGCGACAAAACGCGTCGACGCCGAGGCGGTTTACACGAACAACGTTCCGTCCGGCGCCTTCCGTGGTTATGGACTCGGTCAGATCATCTTCGCCGTCGAGTCGGCCATGGATCAGCTCGCGGAGCGGCTCGGCATGGACCCCTTCGATTTTCGGCGGCGAAACGTCGTCCTGCCAGGAGACGACTTCGTCGACTGGCACGTCGAAGACGGCGATCTCGAGTTCGGCAGCTACGGGCTGGACCAGTGCATCGACCTCGTCGACAGTGCGCTCTCGAGCGGACGCGGAGAACAGGCACCGACCGGGTCCCGTTGGAAGACCGGCCAGGGCCTGGCGATCGCGATGATCGCGACAATTCCGCCGCGCGGTCACTTCTCCGACACCACCGTCACACTCGAGGTCGACGGTCGGTACGTCGTGAACATCGGGACTGCCGAGTTCGGCAACGGAACCACCACGGTTCATCAACAGATCGCTGCCACAGAATTGCGGACGAGGGTGGATCGCATCAGGATCGTTCAATCCGACACCGACGCCGGTGGATACGACACCGGTGCGTTCGGGTCGACGGGAACGGTTGTTGCCGGAAAGGCTCTCCTGATCGCCTGCGAACGCCTCCGTGAGCGGATACTGACCCGCGCTGTGCGAGTGAGCGGGCACGGAGCGCAGGTCGGCGATCTTTCGCCGGACGGGGTCGAATCCTCGCACGGTTGCATCGATTTCCCGACGCTACTCGAAGGCGGCCCGCTCACCGCGGACGGCCGCCACGACGGAACACCCCGCTCGGTCTCCTTCAACGTCCACGGTTTTCGTGTCGCCGTCGACACGTACACCGGCCGGGTGAAGATTCTGCAGTCCGTTCAGGCCGCCGATGCCGGAACCGTCATGAACCCGGCCCAACTCCGAGGGCAGGTGGAAGGCGGTGTGGGACAGGCTCTGGGCGCTGCACTGTCGGAGGAGATCGTCATCGAGGAAGGTCGGGTGATCAATCCGCAGCTGCGCAATTACCACGTTCCACAGTTCGGGGATCTGCCGATCACCGAAGTACTGTTTGCCGACACGTACGACAAGCTGGGGCCTTTCGGCGCAAAATCGATGAGTGAAGCACCCTTCAATCCGGTGGCACCGGCGTTGGCAAACGCAATCGCGAATGCGTGTGGAGTTCGGATGTACTCCACTCCGATGACACCGGATCGGGTGTGGGGCGAGCTGCAGAGACCCTAAGTCTCGCGTGCAAGTACGCGCTCGACTGCGTCGACTGCGTCGTCCAACTCTCCGGTGGTCACGGTCAGCGCGGGCCGGAACCGGATTCCTCTCCTCCCGGTGGGCAGAATCATCACGTGCTCGTCTTCTCGTAGTCGCTGCACGACGCGATCGCGAAGGTCACTGTCTGCCAACGTGATCGCGCACATCAGCCCACGACCTCGCGGCTCGATCGCCGCCGCGTACTGCCCGCAGACTTCGGTCAACCGGGCAAGGAGATGCGCACCCGTGAATCGCGCGCGGTCGATCAGTCGGTCCTGCTCGATGACTTCGAGTATTCGCCGGGCACGAACCATGTCGGTGAGGTTGCCACCCCACGTCGAATTGATCCGGGAACTGACGTGAAACACGTTGTCGCGCACCTCATCTACGCGACCACCAGCCATGATGCCGCACACCTGCGTTTTCTTGCCGAAGGCCACCACATCCGGATGCAGACCCAATTGCTGGTAAGCCCAGGCAGTTCCGGTGATTCCGCACCCGGTTTGCACCTCGTCGAGAATGAAGAGCGCGTCGTTTTCTTGGCACAACTCCTGCATCGCCTGCAGAAATTCCGGCCTGAGGTGATGGTCGCCGCCCTCACCCTGGATCGGTTCGGCGATGAAACAGGCGATGTCGCCGGGGTTGTCGGCAAACGCTTGGCGCGCTTGCTCGAGAGCTTGCCTCTCCGCCACTTCGACATCGCGGCCGTCTGCGAGATACGGTGAGTCGATTCGCGGCCAGTCGAACTTGGGGAATCTCGCGACCTTGCCCGGTTCGGTGTTGGTGAGTGACATCGTGTAGCCACTGCGGCCGTGAAAAGCCTCGCTCAGATGCAGGACCTTCGTCCCCAGATCTCCTGACAATCCACGACTTTCGTTCAGCCGACTCTTCCAGTCGAAGGCAACCTTGAGCGCATTCTCCACCGCAAGGGCTCCGCCGTCCACGAAGAACAAGTGCGGGAGTGCCGAATCCCCCAGCACTCGAACGAAAGCCGCAACGAAGCGCGCCATAGGTTCGGTGTAGATGTCGGAATTACTCGGCTTGTTGGAGGCTACGACGGCCAACTCCTGCTGGAACTCCTCGTCGTCTGTGATCGCCGGGTGATTCATCCCCAGGGCGGAAGAGCCGAAGAAACCGAACATGTCCAGATACTCGGTTCCGTCTCGCAGGTCGCGGAGGTAGGAACCCCTCGACCCTTCGACGTCGAGAATCAGATCGAATCCGTCGACGAGGATGCTGGACTTCAACACCTCGTAGACCGGAAAGAGCGCACTGTCACCGAAGTCTCGCATCGCAGTACTCATACGCGAAGATTATGTCAATTTTACGAAAGTGTCGATAGAAGGCCGTAAAAGTTACTGAACGCCCGTCATTCGTCGTAAAAAGTTTGTAGGATGATGGTGCTTCGTGTGTTGACGTTGGCTGCCGTACGGATCTCCTGCAGCAATCGCTCCAGCGCCCGAGGCGACGCCACCCGGACCAGCAGGACGTAGCTTTCGCTCCCGGCTACCGAGTGACACGAAACGACCGCCGGTAGATGACGCAAGCGAGCAGGTGCATCGTCGGGCTGCGAAGGATCGAGAGGAGTGATGGCGACAAATGCGGACAGATTGTGACCGAGTGCCTCCGGATCGATCTTCGCCGAGTACCCACGAATCACCTTGCGAGATTCCAAACGACGCACTCTCGACTGGACTGCGGAGATCGAGAGTCCAGCCTTCTCAGCAAGACTCGCGAGAGTGGCACGCCCGTCCAAGACCAATTCACGCATCAAAAGTCGATCGGTTTCGTCGACCGGAACACCGGCAACGTCACTGGTTTCTGTTTCTCGCACCTGCGCAGGCTAACGCAATCGGACATTCGTATGGTTGAAACCTGGGAGCTACGTGCACGGTTCGCTGCGGCGCTTGCACGGATGTACGGCGAGGAGGTCCCCGCTTACAACACGCTGGTAGACGTAACGCTGCAGGTGAACCATGATTTTGCCGCGGCACATCCGGATTCTGCCGAGCGTCTGGGCACTCTCGCGCGGGTCAGCGCCGAGCGTCACGGGGCCATCAGACTGGGCACCCTCGACGAACTGCGTGACGTGGCCATCGTCTTCGGCGGATTCGGTATGCTTCCGGTCGGCTACTACGACCTCCGGCTCACGGACTCCCCTATTCCTGTTGTCTCGACGGCATTTCGTCCGACCGATCCCGCCGAACTCGCCCGGAACCCGTTTCGCGTTTTCACCTCGGTACTGACCAGCTCCGATTCCAGGTTCTTCGACCGCGACCTCGAGCATCGGATCACCGCGTTCCTGCGTCGCCGCACCCTGTTCTCTCCCGAACTTCTTCAATGGGCACGGCAATCGAGCCGCGAGGGCGGCCTGCCCGAGGCCGAGGCGACACAATTCGTCGACGCGGCGACCTCCGCGTTTCGGCTCGGCACCGATCCCATCGACGCGCCCTGGTACCTCGAACTCGCCGCGATCTCACCGGTCGCCGCAGACATTGCGGGGCAGGGCTCGACACATGTCAATCACCTCACCCCGCGGGTACTCGACATCGACGAGTTGTACCGCCGAATGACCGAGCGCGGCATCACCATGATCGACCGCATCCAAGGCCCGCCGAGATGGAGTGGACCGCCACTGCTTCTGCGGCAGACGTCGTTTCGCGCATTGGCCGAAGACAGGCGCTTCCGTCGGGCAGACGGATCGACCACCACCGAACCTGTCCGCGTCAGATTCGGAGAGGTGGAAGCTCGCGGAATCGCGTTGACCCGCAGCGGTCGAGCGATCTACGACCGACTGATCGCCAGGCCCGAGGACGCACACTGGGACGGGGAATTTCCGCACTCCGAAGACGGACTCGATGCCGCGGGGTTGGCTTACTTCACGTACCGAAACGAAGGATCGACGCTCGTCCGCGACCCCATCGTCTACGAGGACTTCCTACCGGCCTCCGCGGCCGGCATCTTCGCATCCAATCTCGATTCGGTGACCGGATTCGTTTCCGATGCGCCCGGCGCCCAATACGGGCAGGATCGATTGGAGGGCGCCATCGACCACACCATCGAAGATCCGTTCGAGCTGTACCACGCACAACAAGAGGCGTCACGTGCCGCGCTTTCTCCCGCCTACAACCACAGAGGACTCCCCCAGTGAACCTGCCTGATTCTTCGAGCCTCGCCGATCGCGCCGAAAGCGCCCTTGCCGCGTGCGGTGTCGAGTGGCCCGCCGGCGACCTGAGCGCACATACCCCGATCACCGGTACGCAGCTGCGTACCGTCCGGCAGCACTCCGGTAGAGAAGTCGACGACGCCGTCGACGCGGCGCATCGAGCGTTCCTCACCTGGCGCACCGTCCCCGCACCGGCGCGCGGCGCGGTCGTGCGCCGGCTGGGCAGCCTATTGACCGAGCACAAGGAGGACCTCGCGGAGATCGTGACCCTCGAAGCAGGCAAGGTCACCTCGGAGGCTCTCGGCGAGGTACAGGAGATGATCGACATCTGCGAGTTCGCCGTCGGTCTCTCCCGGCAGCTCTACGGACGCACCATGCCGTCCGAGCGTCCCGGACACCGGTTGACGGAAACGTGGCACCCCCTCGGCGTTGTCGGGGTCATCTCCGCGTTCAACTTTCCCGTCGCGGTGTGGTCGTGGAATACCGCCATCGCTCTCGTGTGCGGCGACGCCGTCGTATGGAAGCCTTCGGAAACCACGCCGCTGACGGCGTTGGCATGTGACGCCCTCCTCCGACGCGCACTCGCCGACTGTGATGCACCGATCGACGTCCACCAGTTGATCATCGGCGGACGCGATGTCGGTGAGGCCTTGGTGGACAACCCACTTGTGGCCTTGGTCAGCGCCACCGGTTCCGTGCGAATGGGCCGCGCCGTGGCTCCGCGGGTCGCCGAACGCTTCGGGCGAAGCCTCCTCGAGTTGGGTGGCAACAACGCCGCAGTTGTCACACCGTCGGCAGATCTCGAGCTTGCCGTACGCGGAATCGTGTTCTCCGCCGCCGGAACTGCGGGGCAGCGATGCACCTCTCTGCGTCGGCTGATCGTTCACAACTCGATCGCCGATCACGTTGTCGAGCGCGTTGCGGCCGCGTACGCACAGCTCGAGGTCGGAAGTCCCTTCGATTCCGGTGTTCTGGTCGGGCCGCTGATCAACGAAGCTGCGTTCGAAGCGATGCAGAAGTCCCTCGCGGCCGCGCGCGCCGACGGCGGCACCGTGGTGTGCGGGGGCGACCGCGTCGGCGAATCCGGGTTCTATGTGACACCTGCTCTCGTTCGTATGCCCGCACAGACCGAGGTGGTACGGGCGGAGACTTTTGCACCCATCCTCTACGTCCTGACGTACACCGATTTCGACGACGCCATCACGCTGCACAACGGTGTACCTCAGGGACTTTCGTCCTCGATCTTCACACTCGAACAGCGTGAAGCCGAGCGTTTTCTCGCCGCCGACGGCTCCGATTGCGGTATCGCGAACGTGAACATCGGAACGTCCGGCGCGGAGATCGGCGGCGCTTTCGGCGGGGAGAAGGAGACCGGTGGCGGTCGCGAATCGGGTTCGGATAGTTGGAAGGCCTACATGCGCCGAGCCACCAATACCGTCAACTACTCGGACCAACTACCGCTGGCTCAAGGCGTCGAGTTCGGCTGAACGCCTGCTGTGTGAAATCGGTGATCGCGTCGATCAACTCCGGGAGCGCCGACAACTGCGGTGCGTGATCGGTGTCCAGGCTGACCACCTGGGCGCCGGGGACAAGTCTTTGCATGGCGCGTTGAGCCTCGATCGGCACGGTTCGATCCAGGGTGCATTCGACATACAACCTCGGCACGGTTCCGAACCGCTCTTCGGTCCAGACCGGGGCCATCAGGCGGGCGGACTCCAATTGTGGGACAAGCATGCGCGCCGCGCCGATCGCATCAGCGACCGGCGCTTCGTGGAAGAACACAGCGGCACCGGCTTCTGGCGGAACTGCCGTTGCCTCGTCGTCGCCGACGGGGACCAACCAACGCGAGATCCCGACCGGGGCTGCCAAACCGATTTCTGTACACAGCATTCCGAAATCCATCTGCGACGGCAGCATCATCCCTGCGACGTACACAAGACCCGCGACCCGCGAGGGTATCTGCTCGGTCACCTGTGAGGCCACGATGCCGCCACCCGAGTGTCCGACCAGGACTGCCGGCCCGTCCAATGAATCGACAACTGCCACAACATGTTCGGCAACAGATTCGAGATCGATCACGTCGTCCGGGTTCCAACTTCCGGAACCCGGAAGCTCCACCACGACGGGATCGAAGCCGGCCGACTTCAGAGGGCCACACACATAATCCCAGACCCAACCACCTGCCCAGGCGCCGTGTATCAAGACGATGTTCCGAGCACTCACTGCTTGACCTCGAACTCTGCCGCCGAAAGCACCCGAGCCGCCTCACGAACTGCGGCGGTATTGGACTTTCCCTGCCTCGACCCAGCCAGTTTGGCCTTGATGTGATCGCGAACGGTGATGGGTTCGTATTCCAAGCCCGAGTCGTCCTGAAAACTCGGCAGAGTCGCAATCACCGCATCGACGTTTCCGTCGTGAAAGAAGGCCGCCGATCGCCGACGCTTGATGGTGCCGTTCACCACCGGCGGCGCGACTCGGTGCAGAGTGGACATCCAGCGATCGTTGGTCAGTCGGGCGGTGAGATCCCCGAGGTTGACCAACAGCGCATCGTCTTCCGGCCAGACGTCGTGCCAGCGTCGGTCGCTCCCGAGCACTTGCAAACCCTCGACCTGATCCGCCCACAACACGGTGACCAGACCGAAATCGGTGTGTTCCCCCATCCCCTTCAACTCGCCGTCCAATGTCACCGTCCCTTCAGGCAATGCGTAGTTGTTCATCCGCAGTACGTCGATGGAATGATCGGTGATCGACTCGAAGAATCCCGGGGCCAGACCCAGCGCGTCTTCGAATATGGTGGTGAGTGTGTGTGCCACACGCACGCCGTGGGCGTAGTAGTCCTCTACGCGCTCCCTGAACCCGCGAACAGCGGGCCACAGGTTGATTCCGTAATCCTCCTCCGCCAGTTCGAGTTCGGTGAACGATCGGGCTTCGGTTCCTATATTGAACGCCTCGAAAAAGTCGTTCATCCGAGTCGCGGATTCGACGCCGAGACTCAGGCTCAGTGACTCGCTCTTGGGCGGGCTGTATCCGCGATTCGCACCTTCGACACGGTGACCCGACTTCGTCTCCATCGGCAACCAGAAGAAGTCGTCCATGGCCTCGGCGAGGCCGGCGGATACGTCGCCTGGCACGCCGTGGCCCCGAATCTGCATGAAACCTACGGTCCGACAGGCATGGTCGACTTCGGCAGCCACTCGCGCCTTGTCCTCGTCGGCGCCTCCGAGCACGTAAGGCGAAATGTCGACGAGGGGAACTTCGAAAATTTCAGACTGTGACGATGGCACTGGCGTCTCCTGCAGAGCTGGTAGCGGGTTCAGTTCTTGCAGTGGGGTGGAGGCTCTCACGTGATCGCCTGGCGAGTTCACCGAGCCTGGTGTGGTTGAACAGTAGATTGAGCGAAAAAGCCGAGGCCGCAGCCAAGGTGATGCCGCTACCGAGGAGGATCTGGGCCGAGGAGGGGAACCGCTCGAACATGCCCTCCGCAAATTCCGGCAAGATACCGATCCCCACGGATACGGCGGCGATCGTGGTGTTGATCGGGTCGCTGAGGTCGACCTTGCGCAATGTGTTGATTCCGACCACCGCGACCGTCGAGAACAAGATGATTCCCACGCCGCCGACCACCGGATCGGGAAGGGCGGCAACTACTTCACCCATTCGCGGGATGAGACCGAGGACGATCAGAATGGCGCCGCTGGTAGCGGTCACGTATCGGCTGTACACCCGGGTAGTGGCAACGGCGCCGACATTCTGAGAGAAGACGGTGTCGACAAATGCGTTGAAGATCCCGCCCAGAACTCCCGACAGACCGTCGGCCACCAGCCCTCGCGCGAGATCTGCTTTCTTCAAAGGCTTTCCGGTGATCTCGCTGACGGCCAGCATGCTGGCCGTCGATTCGGCGAAGACGACTGCCATGACGATACTCATCGCCACCACGGCGGTGACGGGAAACTCCGGAGCACCGAAGTGGAACGGCATCGGGAAACCCACCCACGCCGAGCCGCCGACACCGCTCAGATCGATCAGGCCCATCGGGACGGCGATCACGGTACCGATTACCAATGCCATCAGCACACCGAGCTGCGTCCACATCCCTCGGCCGAGGCAGATGAACGCCACCGCGACTACGACGACCGCGGCAGCCAGCGCCAGGTTCTTCGGGTCGGCGAACGACGGGGAAGTGGGGTCGTTTCCGACGATCAAGCCTCCTGCGACCCCGATCAACGAGATGCCGATAACTGTGAGGACGACGCCGGTGACCAGGGGCGGGAAGTATCGGACGATCTTGGCGAACGGTACGGCCAAAGCTATGCCGACAACACCACCGACGAGCATGGACCCGTACACGGCCTGCAGGCCGTACTCCTTGGCGATCAGAATCATCGGCGTCAGCCCGGCAAACGTCGCACCGCAGACGATCGGCAGGCGGACACCGGCGACTTTCCCGACGCCCAGGCTCTGGATGATCGTGATGATGCCTGCAACGAGTAAGTCCGCGCTGATCAGCATCGCGACTGTGCTGCGGTCCAGTCCTACTGCCGCACCGAAAACCAGCGGAACCGTGATGCAGCCGGTGTACATGATGAGGACGTGCTGAAGAGCAAAAGCAGACTGGCGGGCAATGGGGAGCCGCTGGTCGACTGGATGGATGGCCATGCGCCGATCTCCGTCCGAAGCTGGAAGTGTTTCGTGTACGGGACTATTCAGCACGTCGATAATTTCTTACCGTGGTCGAATTTGTTTCGTCTGTGTAATCAAAACTTTCACCAGAGCACTGCTATCTTCGGCACATGGACGACGACCAGAAGGCGATAGCGACCGCAATCGGGGCTGCCGTGCGGACGGCGCGAAAAGAAGCCGGACTGACGTTGCGCGAGGTCGCCGTGAAGTCGGGCTTGTCGCAACCCTTCCTGAGCCAGACCGAAAACGGCCACGCAGTACCCAGTGTCATGAACCTTCATCGCCTCGCGCAATCGCTCGGCACCACGGCGCACGCACTCTTGGCACAGGGTGAGCGAACTCCGTCCAGCCTCGTCCGCGCCGGCGAGGGGCGAACCTTCGAACTGGCACACGATTCGGTGATTCGATTCTGCTCCACCGGCTCACGGACCATGGAACCCAACGAGATCACGGCAGCACCTCATTCCGAGGCAGGTGAGCACACCGAGCACGCCGGCGAAGAGTTCATTCATGTTCTCGAAGGATCTGTCGAGGTCGAGGTGGGACTGGACGAGCATCACGTTCTTCACGTCGGCGACACCCTCCTCTACACCTCGACCATCCCGCACCGGTGGTTCAATCGCACCGATGCGGTCGCGAGATTCCTCATCGTGAGCTCACCTCCCTCGTTCTAGATGCGCGGTTCTGGTTCCACACCACAACCCCCGCTCACGGCTTACCCTGACAGCGTGACCATGTGGCCGGAACTTGCGCGCGAAATCGCCGACACCGTTCTGTTTCCCGTCGCCGACAGCGTCGACGCCGACGGAGAAATCCCCAGCAGCCATTTCGACGCGCTCGCCGCCGACGGCTTCTACGGCATCGCCGCCCTCGGTGACGGTGGCCCCAGCAGCGAAGAACTGGTCGACGTCCTCGAAACCTTGTGCGGCGGTTGCCTCGCGACGACGTTCACCTGGATGCAGCACCACGGCGTCGTCGGGGCATTGGCTGCGAGTCCCAATATGTCTCTGCGCGAACAATACTGGGATGGACTCCTTTCCGGCACGATTCGCGGCGGAGTTGCGTATGCCGGCGCCATCCCCCGACCGCCGCTCCTGTGGGCAAAGCGGGTGAACGACGGCTACGTCCTGGACGGAATCGCACCCTTCGTCACCGGTTGGGGCATCGTCGATGTCCTCTTGGTGTCGGCGCGGGACGAATTCGACAATTCCATCGTTCATTCCGTTGTACCGGTGGGCGAGGCCCCTGGGCTGACGATCGAGGAGCTTCCACTGATCGCGGCGCGCGGGAGTAACACCGTCCGAATCGTGTTCGACGCTTTCGAAATTCCCGACACCGACGTCTGTTCTGTCGTCAGCGACGAACAATTCCAGAGCACCCAACTACCCGGGCTGTGGCTCAACGGCGCGATGGCCATGGGGATCACCCGCCGCGCTATTACCGAACTTGCGGATCTGGGAGTCGACGCCGACGCGTTCGAAGAACAAGCTGCCCGGGCGCGCACGGAACTTGATTCCGCTTTGCGCGATCGAGGCGACATGTCAGCCGCCCGCGCCCGAGCGTCGGAACTTGCGATACGAGCGTCGGCCGCGCTCGTCACCGCGACCGGAAGCCGCGCCCTGGTTGGCAGCAACACTCCCGAGCGGCTCATGCGTGAAGCCACGTTCACTCTTGTCGCGGCTGGTCGACCGGAGATCAAAACTGCTCTCGTGGAACGACTCAGAGGATTCTGAATATGCACGGTTGTCTCGATTGCACCGTCACACTCGATTAGGCTGGGGCTCATGACGAGTCTTCATCCCGGCCGGAACCGTGTTCGCGCCGAAGGACCTGACGTTCTATGCCGACCGTGACTCCCGCAGTCTCGACGACGCCATCGCCGAAGCCGACCTACTTGTCAGTTGCCCGCACTCGGGTTCCGCGATTCCAGCAGAACTCTCACGCTTTCTCGCACCCGAGTTCACACAGCGGCTACAGTTCGACTTCACCGACATGTCCACCAGTCCCATCGTGCGCCGCTGGGCCGAAATCGATTTGCGCATCGTGTATGTGGAGAACTCGCGCCCTCGCATGATTCGTGATCCCAACCGTGCAAAGCCCGAAAACCCGGAAGCGTCACTACGAGAAGCCTTCGCCCGCGTGCACAAGGCCGGAGCGGGAAACAAGGCGGACCTCACCCGCGTCGACGCAGGCTGGAATAGCCTCGCCGAGACCTTCACCGAGACAGCCGAACACGGTTTGGGAGTTTACGAAAGAACTCGCGACGCACTCATCGAAACCATGGTAGAGAAGAGCTTCCAACTAGGCCGTCCGTTCACGACGTTGTCGTTCCACGACACGATGAACCACACCACTGGCCGCGACGGCGCGGTCAATATCGAACGGCCGGAAGCAGATTGACTCCCGGCCGTCGTCGCACTCTCCAATCGTGGCGATCACGAAGGTAATCGACGCGGAGACAATCCCGTGACGGGCGCGACGTCGGTCAGCGTGACCATGGCCGCCATTGCCGCGGATCCCGGGCTACACGCCAGCGCCACGCCGGTGGAGACAACTGACAGCGACAGCGGCTGTGACGGCCGCACACCGTTCATGTACGAGACGTCGTAGATGAACGGGAAGCAGCGGGTGGCGGATGTTGGACGTACCGGCACCGACCGAGAACAGGAACGACCCCAACGGCGCGATCAGCGTGATCTGTTTCGGCCGGGATTCGATCAATGTGGCTGCGATGGTGACCATCCAGTCGATACCACCGGCCGCCTGCATCATCGACGACGCTTATGACAATCACCCCGAGCGCTACCGCCAGCTCGAGGACAATCTTGACTGCTTCCATAGACACTCGCCTTCTCGAGGAGAAGAGAATCGCTATAACAGGGCAAACAGTATGCTCTGCACTTCGGGTGCGGGTACGAACACGGTGTCGGTGGGAAGGGGCAATATGGTGGTCGTGACCAACGTCCTCGGCAGATTCTCGCCCGCAACACGCGAGTGGTTCGGCGGTGCTTTCAGCGCTCCCACCGCGGCGCAGCTCGGTGCCTGGGAATCCATCGCGAGTGGCTCTCACACACTTGTCGTCGCACCCACCGGATCCGGCAAGACATTGTCCGCTTTCCTCTGGGCACTCGATCAGCTTGCGGCCAAGGACGAAGGCGAACGCACCACCAAGGTCCTCTACATTTCGCCGCTCAAAGCGCTGGGCGTGGACGTCGAACGAAACCTTCGCGCACCGCTGGTCGGGATCACACAGACTGCGAAACGTCTGGGCCTCACTCCGCCCGAGATCACCGTCGGTGTCCGTTCCGGTGACACTTCCCAGGCCGATCGGCGCTCGTTGATCAAGCGGCCTCCGGACATCCTGATCACGACGCCGGAGTCGCTGTTCCTGATGCTCACCTCCGCTGCCCGGGAAACACTGGTCGGCGTCGACACCGTGATCGTCGACGAAGTTCACGCGGTGGCGGGTACCAAGCGGGGCTCACACCTTGCGCTCTCCCTGGAACGTCTGGACGGCTTGCTCGAGCGTCCGGCGCAGCGCATCGGATTGTCGGCCACGGTTCGTCCACACGAGGAGGTCGGGCGGTTCCTCGCTGGTTCGGCACCCATCCGGATCGTGGCGCCGCCTGCCGCCAAGACCTTCGACCTCACTGTCCGTGTTCCCGTCGAGGACATGACCGAATTGGGTATCGCGACGCCGGCCGAAGGGTCCGAATCCCCCACCCCGCAAGCCGGTTCGATCTGGCCCCACGTCGAGGAACAGATCGTCGACCTCGTTCTCGATCACCGATCATCCATCGTGTTCGCCAACTCTCGCCGCCTCGCCGAACGATTGACGGCCAGACTCAACGAGATTCATGCCGAGCGCGCCGGCCTCGTCGTCGACAAGTTGCCGCGACCGCCCGCGCAGATCGGGGCTCCCACCGAGGTCAACTACGGCGCGGAACCTCTCCTTGCTCGCGCTCACCACGGATCGGTCAGCAAAGACCAGCGCGCCCTGATCGAAGACGACCTCAAATCGGGTCGATTGCGATGCGTCGTCGCCACCAGCAGTCTCGAACTCGGAATCGACATGGGTGCCGTCGACTTGGTCATCCAGGTCGAGGCTCCGCCTTCGGTTGCCAGCGGCCTGCAACGTGTCGGTCGCGCCGGCCACCAGGTCGGTGAGATCTCGCGAGGCGTCGTCTTCCCCAAACATCGCACCGACCTGATTCATTGCGCGGTGACGGTCGAGCGCATGGTCGAAGGCAAGATCGAAGCGATGGCCGTTCCAGCCAATCCCCTCGACATCCTCGCCCAGCAAACGGTAGCGGCCACCGCACTCGAACCGATCGACGTCGACGACTGGTTCGAGACCGTGCGCCGAAGCGGTTCCTTTGCAACGCTTCCCCGTTCGGCGTACGAGTCGACTCTTGATCTGCTCGCCGGGCGGTACCCCTCGGACGAGTTCGCCGAATTACGTCCGCGCCTGGTCTGGGATCGTGAGTCCAACACGCTGACGGGGCGCCCGGGTTCGCAGCGTTTGGCCGTCACTTCGGGCGGCGCCATCCCCGACCGCGGCCTCTTCACCGTCTACATGGTCGGGGAGAAAGCGTCACGCGTCGGTGAACTCGACGAGGAAATGGTCTACGAATCCCGCGTCGGCGACGTCTTTGCTCTCGGCGCCACCAGTTGGCGGATCGAGGAGATCACCTTCGATCGGGTTCTGGTCAGCCCCGCCTACGGCATGCCAGGTCGTTTGCCCTTCTGGCACGGCGACGGACTCGGGCGCCCCGCCGAACTCGGGCAGGCGTTGGGACAGTTCGTCCGCGAGACGGCTCTCGGTAACGAAGCCGACGTCGTCGAGCGTTGCCGAGTCGGCGGGCTCGATCACAATGCCACCACCAATCTGATCCAACTCGTCGGCGAGCAGAAGAACGCCACCGGGCAGGTGCCGTCGGATCGCACGCTGGTGGTGGAGCGTTTCCGCGACGAACTCGGTGACTGGCGTCTGGTGCTGCATTCCCCGTACGGCCAACGGGTTCACGCGCCGTGGGCCCTCGCGATCGGCGCACGCCTCCAGGAACGATACGGCGTCGATTCCAGCCCGACAGCCTCCGACGACGGCATCATCATCCGGCTACCGGACACCGAGAACGAACCTCCCGGCGCCGAACTGTTCACCTTCGACGTCGAAGACATCGAAGATCTGGTCACCCAGGAGGTAGGCGGCTCCGCGCTGTTCGCTTCCCGATTCCGCGAATGTGCCGCCCGTGCACTACTTCTCCCCCGCCGCAATCCCGGAAAACGTGCACCGTTGTGGCAGCAGCGTCAGCGGTCAGCACAACTGCTGGACGTCGCCCGCAAGTTCCCGACATTCCCGATCCTGCTCGAGACGGTGCGGGAGTGTTTGCAGGACGTCTACGACCTGCCTGCGCTGAAGGAATTGTTCGGCAAGATCGAGAAGCGGCAGATCCGGATCGTCGAGGTGGAGACGGCCTCGCCGTCTCCGTTCGCGAGTGCGCTCCTGTTCAATTATGTGGGCGCATTCATGTACGAGGGTGACAGTCCCCTCGCCGAGCGACGCGCTGCAGCACTGTCGTTGGACTCCACGCTGTTGGCCGAACTGCTGGGGCGCGTCGAACTGCGCGAGCTACTCGACGCCGGAGTGATCGAGCAGGCCGAACGCGAGCTGCAACGGCTCGCGCCCGACCGCAAGGCCAAGGATCTCGAGGGTGTTGCCGACCTCCTACGCATGCTCGGCCCGTTGACCACCGAAGAAGTCACCGAACGATGTCTCGAGGATCCGGTCTCGTGGCTCGAGAAGTTGGTCGCAGATAGGCGTGCCCTCCGCGTCTCGTATGCGGGCGAGAACTGGTGGACCGTCGTCGAAGATGCCGCGCGCCTTCGCGACGGACTCGGCGTTCCCCTACCGATCGGCGTTCCCGCCGCGTTCATCGAGCCGGTCGATCAACCTCTCGACGATCTCTTGAGCCGATACGCCCGCACCCACGGCCCCTTCACCCTCGCCGACGCGGCCGCCCGGTTCGGTATCGGCGTTTCCGTCGCACGTGACGTCCTCGGTCGACTCGCACTCGAAAAACGTGTCCTCGAAGGCGAATTCCGCCCGGCGTCAACCGGAAGCGAATGGTGCGACGCCGAGGTCCTGCGCCGCCTGCGCCGCCGCTCACTCGCGGCTGCACGCCAAGAGGTCGAGCCGGTCAGTACCGCAACGCTCGGACGCTTCCTACCGAGCTGGCAGCACGTGGGCGGCACGCTTCG
Source organism: Rhodococcus sp. IEGM 1409 (assembly GCF_030056735.1). GTDB lineage: Bacteria > Actinomycetota > Actinomycetes > Mycobacteriales > Mycobacteriaceae > Rhodococcus_F. The sequence goes on along the minus strand of NZ_JASHKN010000002.1, from coordinate 243,395 downwards.
CGGAATCGACGGTGTTGCAACGGTGGTCGATCAACTTGCCGGAGTTCCGATTCCGGCGTCGGCTCTCGAATCGTTGATCCTGCCGAGTCGCGTCGCCGACTATTCTCCCGCGATGTTGGACGAACTCACGTCGACGGGTGAAGTCCTGTGGTCCGGATCGGGAGCTATCTCCGGCAAAGACGGGTGGGTAGTGCTGCACCCCGCCGACCTGGCACCGATCACACTCAATTCACCTGCCGACACCGACGTCTCGGAGTTGCAGAAGCGCATCCTCGACCTGTTGTCCGGTGGCGGTGCCTACTTCTTCCGCCAGTTGGTCGATGCGTTGCAAACCACGGAGTCGGCTGCGGACACGGGTGACAGCGCGGTGACGACGGCACTGTGGGAGTTGGTGTGGCTCGGACACATCGGAAACGACACCGTCGCACCGCTTCGCGCACTTCTCTCCGACACCACCAGGACCACAACCAGTCACCGATCACCTCGCCGTGTTCCTCGGGCCCGTCCGTACCGCGGTATGGCCCGCGCTTCCACGCCCGCTCGCACCGGACCGGCAACCGCCTCCGGTCGGTGGTTCCAGCTGCCAGGCATCGAACCGGATCCGACCATCCGGGCGCACGCCACGGCCGATCTGTTGCTCGAACGGTACGGCGTGGTCACCCGCGGTTCGGTGATGAGCGAAAACGTGCCGGGCGGCTTCGCGTTGATCTACAAGGTACTGAGCACCTTCGAGGACAACGGGCGTGCTCGACGCGGATACTTCGTGGACACCTTGGGCGGCGCTCAGTTCTCCACGCCTCCCGTGGTGGATCGCTTGCGCACGTTCGGTGATTCCATCGAGGGCCGCCATACCTCCTCGGCTGCAGTTACTCTCGCGGCGTGCGATCCGGCAAACCCGTACGGCGCGGCGCTGCCGTGGCCGGCGTCGGGGGGCGAGGAATCCCCTGGGCACCGGCCCGGTCGAAAAGCCGGTGCACTGGTAGTTCTGGTGGAGGGCGAGTTGGTTCTGTTCGTCGAACGCGGCGGCCGCACAATCCTGACCTTCACCGACGACGGGGGAACATTGCGCATGGCAGCACTGTCGCTTGCCCAGAAGGTGACTTCTCGCGCTATCGACAAGTTGGTAGTGGAGAAGGTCGACGGAGAGACCATCCACGGCAACGATTTTGCTCCCGTCCTGGTCGAAGCCGGCTTCGCGGCCACCCCTCGCGGATTCCGCTTAAGGTCATGATGATTGAGGTCATGATGATTGAGGTCATGATGGTTGGGATCCTGAACATTGCGATCGTGAAGCGTGGGAGAGGCGACCATGCCTGAGGGCGATACCGTGTGGCGAGCCGCCAACGAACTGCGCGCGGCCCTAGCCGAGAAGGTACTCACCACCTGCGACGTCCGCGTTCCTCGCTATGCCACCGTTGATCTGTCAGGTCATCGTGTGGATTCCGTCGCCAGCCGCGGAAAACATCTCCTGATCCGAGTTGGCGAAGCGTCCATTCACACGCATCTGAAAATGGAAGGTCAGTGGCAGATTTATCGCCCCGGCGAGCGCTGGCGCAGACCCGCCCATCAAGCACGCATCATCTTGGCCACCGAAGATTCTGTAGCAGTGGGCTTTTCACTGGGAATCACCGAGATCCTCGAACTCGGGCAGGAACAGGAGGCCGTCGGGTATCTCGGACCGGACCTGCTCGGGCCCGACTGGGACAGTTCCGTGGCCCTCGAGAATCTTCGCGCTGCCGACTCCGAGCCGATCGGAATCGCGCTCCTCGATCAGCGGGTGATGGCCGGACTGGGCAACGTGTACCGCAACGAGATCTGCTTCCTACGAGGCATTCACCCGAAAACGCCCACGCGCCTCGCCGGAAATCTCGACGCGATAGTGGACTTGTCGTTCCGCACCATCAACGTCAACAAGTCGCGTCGCATCCGGGTCACCACAGGCGATACCCGTCCAGGTAGGCAGACATGGGTGTACGGCAGACGCGGAAAACCGTGCCGCCGATGCGGAACCCGCATCAGAGAAGACACCCTCGGACCGGATCAGCTCACCGAGCGAAATATCTTCTTCTGCCCTGCTTGCCAGCCGTTCACGCCTGATTAGCGTTGATCAGCAGCCTGACGCAGTGGCGGACAAATCGCTCGCGGTCCACCACTATGGTGCCGTCCAGGTAACCGATGAACAGCGTGAACAACGCCCCGACCAGTCCGACTGCCACCAATTGCTTGTCCACCGGATCAGCTATCTCGGACAACTGGTCGTACACCAGATCCACGAACGCCGGCATCGATTCGATACCGCGGCCGCTCAGAACGGGTTCCGAGAGCGGAGCGATCAGGAGCACTCGCCCCATCGCCGGATCGTCGACCATGAGCTTGACGAAAGCATCGACCGCAGCTGTGGCGACGGCCTCGGATGTCGTCTCCGACTCCACTGCCGTGGCAAGCGCCGACTGCGCGCGCTCGGCTACAAATGTGTGGACCGCGACGACGTACTGATCGCGATCGGTGAAGCTTTCGTAGAAATACCGCTCGGTCAGACCGGCGGCCTTGCAGACCGCACGCACGTTGACGGCCGGACCGTCGACCGCACCGAGCAGTGTCACTCCGACGTCGAACAACGTCGCCTTTCGAGTGGCCCTGCGTTCTTCGATGCTCACAACTTCCCCACTTCGCCGACACTTGTTCTTCGATGCAACCGGTATTCGATTCAACCGATATTCGATCCTTGACTACCGCTGTTGTCGATCCTAATCTGACAACATGCGTAGTCAACTTGATGACAGCAGCACCCCGGTTCCCCTCGGTCCGGATTCCCTGACCTGGAAGTATTTCGGCGACTGGCGCGGGATGCTCCAAGGCGTCTGGGCAGGTTCGATGCAGAACATGCACCCCGGGCTCGGCGCCGGGGTCGAGGAGCACTCGCAGTTCTTCGACGAGCGCTGGGAACGGCTGTACCGCTCGCTGTATCCCATTGCGGGCGTGGTGTTCGACGGCGATCGCGCGCAGCAGACAGCCGAAGAAGTCCGCGGATATCACACACGAATCAAGGGCGTCGACAAGTTGGGGCGCCGATACCACGCACTCGATCCCGACACCTTCTACTGGGCGCATGCAACGTTTTTCATGGGCACCATCGTCACGGCCGACAACTTCTCCGGTGGCTTGACCGCGGCCCAGAAACGACAACTCTTCACCGAGCACATTCAGTGGTATCGCCTGTACGGGATGAGCATGCGCCCGGTTCCCGAGACTTGGGAAGCATTCCAGGAGTACTGGGACCACATGTGCCGCAACGTACTCGAAGACAACAAAGCGACCCGCGACGTCCTCGACCTGTCCGGACTCGGAAAGCCCCCGTACATGACCTGGCTTCCCGATCCGTTGTGGCGACTCGCGCGGATCCCCCTCGCACGCGGATTCGTGTGGCTGACAGTGGGCATGTACGACCAACCGGTCCGCGACCTTCTCGGTTACTCCTGGAGTAGCCGAGATCAGAGAATTCACACAGCAGTCGGCCGAAGTGTCAACGCCGTCTTCCGATTGGTGCCGTGGCGATACCGGTATCAGCCACGTGCTCGCGCAGGATGGGATCGAGCGAGCGGCCGAATCCCCGCCGACGCACCACTGGTCCACACGCCGGCGCGCAATCTGCCCCCGCTCGAGCAGCGAGATAATCCGATGCACTACAGCCCGAGGGTCTGATCTGCCATGCTCTGAGCATGGAGTGGGACCTGCGAACGCTGCTGAACCGGCCGATCACGTCTCACGGTGCGCCGCTGGGACAAGAACGTGTGGCGGCGAGAACCACCGCGTACATCTACGGCAACATTCTTGTCCTCGCCGCACTCATCCCGGTGACGAAATCTCAGGAATCGCTGGGTGCCGCGATTGTGGTCGGCACGGCATTGTCGACATACATCGCCCACACATTTGCCGAAGGCGTCGGCGAGAGCATTCGCAACGACCGCCGCCTCACCACCGCGGAAAGAATCGACTCGCTTCGCGATTCCGTCCCGATCCTCACCTCCGCAGTTGTTCCGGTCGTCATTCTCGCGACGGCGTGGTTCAACATCCTGGAACCGCGGACGGCGCAGTTGATCGCGGAAATCGTCTTGATCCTGCGCATCGGGTCCACCAGTTACGTGATCAGCCGACTTCACGGCGAGAAAGTCGGTACCAACACACATCTGGCAGCCTTTGCCCTGGCCGCCGTCGCAACTCTGATTGTCGGATTGAAGATAGTGCTCACGCATTGACAAGCCTCCCAACCGCGAATTCTCTGGCCTGCAGAGGCACTGCCGTTACCCGGCTGAGCAGTCACTCCCGCCGAACCCGGTCCGCCGCTACCGTGGACGACATGAGCATTCCTAGTCTGAAACTGAACAACGGTCTCGACATTCCGGCGTTGGGCTTCGGCGTCTACCAGACACCGCCGGACGAAACAGTCACCGTCGTCGAATCCGCACTGTCGACGGGTTATCGCCATATCGATACTGCCGCGGCCTACGGCAACGAGAAGGGCGTCGGTGAGGCGATCCGGCGGTCCGGCATCGATCGCGACGAGATCTTCGTGGAAACGAAAGTCTGGATCTCCGACTACGGATACGACGAGACTCTGCACGCCTTCGACAAGAGCGCAGGCAAGCTCGGTGTCGAACAACTTGACCTCCTCATCCTCCACCAGGCGTTGCCGAGTGAGTTCGAACGCACCATCGACGCGTACAAGGCGCTGGAAACGCTGCTGGCAGACGGCAAGGTCCGTGCCATCGGAGTCAGTAACTTCATGCCGGATCACCTCACCCGACTCTTGGGCGCAACGTCCGTGGTGCCGGCGGTCAACCAGATCGAGGTCCATCCGTACTTCAGGCAGTCGGCCTTGCTCGAAGCCGACGCCGATCACGGCATTCTGTCTCAGGCATGGTCACCGATCGGCGGAATCACCTTCTACCGCGACGGCTCCCACGGCTCGACTCTCGAAGACGCCACTATCGGAGCGATCGCGTCCGCTCACGGAAAGACTCCCGCGCAGGTGATGCTGCGCTGGCACCTTCAGCAAGGCCGCCAGGTGATCCCCAAGTCGGTGACTCCCTCGCGCATCGCGGAGAACTTCGACGTGTTCGACTTCGAACTCACCGCCGAAGAACTTTCCGCAATCGACGCACTCGACACCGGGGTTCGCGGCGGTCCCGAACCCGAGGTCCTCACACGCGAGAAGTTCGGAATCGAGATCCCCGAAGCCTGAACCCAGCGGCCTGAACAACTCAGCAGCCTGAGTGGTCTAGCTGGCGCTCCACCCACCGTCGATGGTGTACGACGCCCCCGTCACCATCGACGCCTCGGTCGATGTCAGCCATCCCACCAGCGATGCCACCTCCGCGGGCTCGACCATCCGTTTGATCGCGCTCTCGGTGAGCATCACCTTCTCGACAACCTCGGATTCACTGATTCCGTGAACCATTGCCTGGTCGGCAATCTGGGATTGCACGAGGGGTGTCAGGACGTAGCCCGGATTGACGCAGTTGCTGGTGACACCGTGCGGGGCGCCCTCGAGTGCAACAACTTTCGACAATCCTTCGAGCCCATGCTTGGCCGTGACATACGCACTCTTGAATGCCGAAGCGCGGAGCCCGTGGACCGAGGAAATGTTCACGATGCGACCGAAACCGTTGTGGTACATGTACGGCAGGGCAGCCCGGGCGAGAAGGAACGGCGCTTCGACCATGAGGCGCTGGATCTTCCGGAAGTCCTCGACGTCGAAATCCTCGATGGGACTGACCCGTTGAATGCCGGCGTTGTTGACAAGGATGTCCGTCTCGAGCGCAAGGTCGACGAGTTGGTCGGTGTCGAGGAGATCGACAGCCCATGCGGTGCCGTCGATCTCGTCGGCCAGCGCCTTCGCTGCGACGTCGTCGAGATCAGCCACGGTGACGTGGGCGCCGCGGGCAGCGAGCATCCGTACACAAGCCTCCCCGATCCCACTCGCACCACCGGTGACCAGTGCAGATTTGCCGGAGAGCGTCACGCGGGAACACCGGCCCGCTCGTTGGCGAGAACACGGGCGTCAGCGGCGTCGACGGACTCGAGCGAGATTCCTTTGGTCTCACGCGCGAAAATTACTGCGACAATGGTGACCAGGGAGGCCAGCAGCAGATAGATCGCGATGGGGACCGAGGAGTCGAACTTGCTCAGTAGTGCTGTCGCGATGATCGGAGCCAGCGAGCCGGCGACGATCGAGGTCACCTGATAACCCAGGGAGACACCGGAATAGCGCATCCGGGTCGGGAACATTTCGGCCATGATCGCGGGTTGCCCGGCGTACATGAAGGCGTGGAACACAAGTCCGATGATGATTGCCGACAAGATGACCGCGTTGTGTCCGCTGTTCATCATCGGGAAGGCGAAGAATCCCCACGTTCCGGCTGTGACGGCACCGATCATGTACACCGGGCGTCGACCGATCGTGTCGGACAGCCTGCCTACCAACGGAATCACCGCGAAGTGCACGGCGTGTGCCATCAGCATCCACCAGAGAATGTGCGCCGTGTCCGCATGGACCACCACCTTGAGGTAGGTGATCGAGAATGTCACCACGAGGTAGTACATGACGTTCTCGGCAAAACGCAGTCCCATCGCAGTCACCACTCCACGTGGGTAGCGTTTGACCACCTCGAAAACACTGTACGAGGTTGCCTTGACCAGTTCTGCTTCCTTCTGTGCCGCAATGAAAATGGGAGCGTCGGTGACCTTGGTCCGAACATAGTACCCGACCAGAACGATCACCGCGGAGAGCCAGAAGGCCACGCGCCAGCCCCAACTCATGAAGGATTCGTCCGAGAGCGTCGACGTCAGAATCAACAGCACAACGGTCGCGACCAGGTTGCCCATCGGCACGCCCGCCTGAGGCCAGGACGACCAGAACCCGCGAGATCGATTCGGGCTGTGTTCGGCGACAAGGAGTACTGCCCCACCCCATTCTCCGCCGACTGCAAATCCTTGGATGAAGCGCAGCGTGACCAGCAGTGCCGGTGCCCAGTAGCCGATCTGACCGTAGGTCGGCAGGCAGCCCATCAGAAATGTCGCGGCACCGACCAACAGCAGACTGAACTGCAGCAACTGCTTCCGGCCGAACTTGTCTCCGAAGTATCCGAAGACAATCCCGCCGAGTGGCCGGGCGGCGAATCCGACGGCGTAAGTGATGAATGCCGCGATGATCGCATCCAGCTCATTGCCGCCGCCGGGAAAGAAGACCTTGCTGAAGACCAGCGTGGCCGCCGTGCCGTACAGAAAGAACTCGTACCACTCGACCACGGTGCCCGCCATCGAGGCGCCGACCACCTTCTTCAGCCCGGATGGTGGGGCTTGGCTCTCGGGCTTCGGCATGTTGTCGACGCTCATCGTGGGCTCCCTCGTCTTCAGTTCGCGATTCGCCTGCTCTTCACGATCAGGAATGTGACCGCTCGCACATCTTTTGTGACTCGATGAGTATCAGTGCAGATTCTTGGCACGACAATGACAAATCTCGCACCATATAGGTGCAAAAATGCAGATATGAATCTCGGACTGAGCCCTGACGACCTACTGGTGCTTCTCGCGGTCGGTCGCACCGGTCGCTTCAACACCGCCGCCGACGACTTAGGTCTCAATCACACCACCATCTCGCGCCGCATCACCTCGCTCGAGAAGAGCCTCGGCGGCCGGGTCCTGGTTCGCTCATCCGGTGGATGGGAGTTGACCGATCTGGGCAGACAAGCCCTCAGCGCAGCCGAGCGCATCGAGGCTGCAGTCAACGACCTGGCGCTCGACTCCACCGGTCAGCAGCAACTCGACGGCGTCGTGCGGGTCTCGGCCACCGACGGCTTCAGCGCCTACATCGCGGCCCCCGCCGGCGCCGCGGTTCGCAGACGCCATCCCCGTGTCAGCGTGGAGATAGTTGTCGCAACCAGAAAAGCGTCACAGATACGCTCGGGGCTCGACATCGAGGTTGTGGTCGGCAAGCCTCAAGTTCACCGCGCCGAAGCAGTCCATCTGGCCGACTATGCGCTGGGTTTGTACGCGTCTCGAGATTATCTACGTCAGAATGCTGTTCCCGAGAGTGCCGCAGATCTGGCCGATCACTCGCTCGTGTACTTCATCGACTCGATGCTGCAGGTAGACGAACTCGATCTGGCTCGCAAGCTCACCGTCTCCATGAGAGAGGCCGTCACGTCCACCAACGTGTTCGTGCACATCGAGGCAACGCGAGCCGGCGCAGGTATCGGCTTGCTCCCCTGCTTCATGGCCGAGCAGCACGACGATTTGATTCGCGTGCTACCGGCTCACATCGAGGTCAGACTTTCCTACTGGTTAGTGGCCCGTTCGGAATCTCTGCGACGCCCGGAAGTGGCGGCGGTGGTGACGACTCTACGAGAAACAGTGGATCGCAAGCGATCTCAACTACTCGGCACTCCCCGGGCGGACAAAACGCTCAGTCGAGAGTCGAACGATGCTGAACGATGACCTTGCGCGCCAACTCGGCGATCTTGACGTTCATGTTCTGCGAGGTTCGCACCAGGATGTCGAAGGCCTCGTCGTCGGACACACGATGTAGTCCCATCAACAGACCAACTGCCTGACCGATTTCTCGGCTGCTGGCCAGACCGCGCCGCAGTGAATCGGCATCCTCGCCTCGCGTGAGCGCAGTGACTGCCACGGACGCAAATGACGCCAACATGATCGCGTGGTCGGCAGCGGATTCCGTGAAAGCCCCCGGAGTATCCGAGAAAAGGTTGAGGGCACCGAACTTCTGACGATCGACCATCAGACGGAACCCCATCGATCCGCGAATGGGTGTCTCCGCCACTACTTTCCGAGCGAATTCAGGCCACTGACTCGGTGTGCGAAGGTCCGACTCGAGTTGCGGCGCCTCCGTGTCGAGGGCGTCGATGCACGGCCCCTCCCCCGTGGCCCGCTCGAGATCGTCTGCATGCTCGGCAATCTCGTCGCTTGCCGCTACCGTGACGTTGGTGTTTCCCCGTCGCAGCATCAGGCTTGCGTGATCGCAACCGGGAATCAACTCGACAGCCGCCGAACAGATCGCGGAGTACACCTCGGCGCTGTCTGCCGCGGAGTAGAGGATCTCCGCCAACGCCGCGAACACCCCCTTGGGATCTGTCAGTGCTTGGTCGCGCTCAGCCATCTCCATACACCTCGGGGTCTACCGTTCATCGAATTCTTCATCGAACGGTACAAACCTTACTTACTCGACCGGATAGGGTCGCCGCCGCTAGCCGATTCTCGGCCGTCCATCCCCTGAAAAGCTTCCGTAGCTGCGCGGTGATGCAGAGCCGTCACGGTGGTGATCTGCTTGGACACCAGGTCGTTGAGCTCGCGGTACTGCTCCTCCGTCTCCCCGGCCGGAATGTCTCGCAGGACCTCCCACATCGCGCTCTTGCCGCACAGAGCGGTCCGCATGATCTCGAGTGTTGCCAGCTTCACGAGGCGGTTGCGCCAGATGGCATCGACGTGAACGATACGTCTGATCCGATTGACCGTAGCGTCGATCTTCGAGTACCGCGGCAGAGATATGCCCTGGGTGTCCTCGATCAGTTGCAGCAGTTGCTCGATCTCGTACTCGAGCTCGCCCGGCAACGAATCCAGCTCACCGTCAGCCCAGGCGCCGTACGAGTCCGAGAGTGACCGCGAGAGTTGCAGCCCCACCATCGCTCCGCACAGGTGAGTGACCAGATAGGCGGTGGCTATGTGTTCCTCAGCGGATCTCGACCGACTACCGAACATTGGGATCCTCCTGGGCGACGCTCGACCGGTCTGAACTGACACGGGTGGTGATTCGACACCCGTCTACCCACGGCGGACCGAGAACAAACGACAGACGACTCAGACCCGATCCGACACCACGACGACAGGCTCGAGGATCTCGGCCCTCGACTCCGGCGCTGCGGCGCGCAAGGCGTCGGCCGACTCGTCGTCCGGCTGGGTCTGAGACTCGATCTCCGCTTCGACGCGCGCTCGATACGTGTCGACCTCGCGTTCGACGGTGGCGGCATCCCAGCCGAGAATCGGGGCAACCAATCCGGCGACCTGCTGCGCGCAGTTGACACCACGATGCGGATATTCGATTGCGATGCGCGTGCGGCGGGCCAGGATGTCGTCGAGGTGCAGTGCCCCCTCGGCCGCAGCCGCGTACACCGCTTCGACCTGAAGGTAGTCCGGCGCATCCGTGATGGGCTGCAACAACTCCGGCGTCTGCCGGCCGAGTTCGAGGACCTCGGTGATGAGCGAACCGTACCGATCGAGCAGGTGCTTGACGCGATACGGATGCAAGCCGTACTGCTCACCCAGTTGCACGGTCTGATTGACGAGTGCGAAGTATCCGTCGGCACCGACCAGGGGCACCTTCTCCGTGATCGACGACGCCACTCGCGCCGGAATGTCGTCTGCAGCCACGTCGACGGCGTCTTCCGCCATGACCCGATACGTCGTGTACTTTCCTCCGGCGATGGCGACCAGACCTGGAGCCACCCGGGCGACGGCATGCTCGCGCGAAAGCTTCGAGGTCTCGTCGCTTTCACCGGCGAGCAGCGGACGCAGACCGGCGTACACACCGTCGATGTCGGCGTGCGTCAACGGCGTGACCAGGACGGAGTTCACATGGCCGAGGATGTAGTCGATATCTGCTTTGGTTGCTGCGGGGTGAGCGAGATCCAAGTTCCAGTCGGTGTCGGTGGTTCCGATGATCCAGTGACTGCCCCAGGGAATGACGAACAGCACCGACTTCTCGGTACGCAGGATGATGGCGGCTTCACTGACGATGCGATCGCGCGGGACGACGATGTGTACGCCCTTCGACGCCCGCACCCGGAACCGTCCGCGCTGACGTGAGAGCGCTTGGATCTCGTCCGTCCAGACACCGGTCGCGTTGATGACGACGTGCCCCTTGACCTCGGCGGTGCGTCCGTCTTCGCAGTCGCGAACACGAACTCCCGAGACCCGGTCCGCCTCACGCAGAAAGCCCACGACCTGCGTCGACGTTCGCACAACTGCGCCGTAATGTGCAGCGGTGCGTGCGACGGTCATGGTGTGCCGAGCGTCGTCGACGACGGTGTCGTAGTACTGGATGCCACCGGTCAGCGAACTGCGCTTGAGGCTCGGCGACATGCGCAGCGCGCCCGCCCGGGTCAAGTGCTTCTGGGAGGGGACCGACTTTGCGCCACCCATCCGGTCGTAGAGGAAGATTCCCGCCGCCATGTACGGGCGTTCCCACACTCGGTGAGCCAAGGGGAACAGGAACTTCAGAGGCTTGACCAGGTGCGGCGCCAGCGTGGTCAGCGAGAGTTCGCGCTCACGCAACGCCTCACGAACGAGGCCGAACTCGAGTTGTTCGAGATAGCGGAGACCGCCGTGGAACATCTTCGACGAGCGGCTGGACGTGCCGGACGCGTAGTCACGGGCCTCGACCAACGCAACCTTGAGTCCGCGGGTGGCCGCATCGAGGGCAGCTCCGACACCGACAACACCGCCACCGACGACGACGACGTCGAATTGCTCGGTCTGAAGTTGTTCCCAAGCAGCTTCACGCTGCTGCGGGCCGAGAAACTGCGCACCTTGCTGCTTACTCAACCCGGTCTCCTGTAAGTCGACGACGAATCCGTTTACAGGCTAGTAGCTTGATCCACATACTGCGACAGCGCACGGATTACTGCGAACGCGCCCGAACCTAGGAGCACAGTGAATCAATACATCGCCGCCATCGACCAAGGCACGACGTCGAGCCGCTGCATGATCTTCGATCACGACGGCGCCGTGGTGAGCGTTGCGCAGAAAGAACACGAACAGATTTTCCCGCGCGCCGGTTGGGTCGAGCACGATCCGGTGGCGCTGTGGATCAACACCCGGGAGGTGGTCGCCGGAGCGCTCGCGAAGGTCGATCTCACGCGCGCCGACATCGCGGCCGTCGGAATCACGAATCAGCGTGAGACGACCGTCGTTTGGGAGCGTTCGACGGGCAGGCCGGTCTACAACGCGATCGTGTGGCAGGACACGCGCACCGATCAACTGTGCGTCGAACTGGGCGGAGCCGAGGGGCCGGACAAGTACCGAGACAAGACCGGACTACCGCTCTCGACCTACTTCGCCGGGCCGAAGATCCGCTGGATTCTCGACAACGTGGACGGAGCGAGAGCCAAAGCGGAGGCCGGGGAGCTGTGCTTCGGCACTGTCGACACGTGGATCGTATGGAACTTGACCGAGGGTGTTCACGTGACAGATGTCACCAATGCGTCACGCACGATGCTCATGGATCTCGAGACCCTCCAGTGGGACGAATCGATCTGTGCGGACTTCGGAATCCCGATGTCGATGCTCCCGGAAATCCGTAGTTCTTCCGAGGTCTACGGCACCGGCCGTCCTCGCGGCAATCTCGCCGGAGTACCGGTCGCCGGAATCCTCGGCGACCAACAGGCAGCGACCTTCGGTCAGGCCTGCCTCTCCGAGGGCGAGGCCAAGAACACCTACGGCACCGGTAATTTCATGCTTCTCAACACCGGAACGAAGCCGGTTCCCAGCAAGCACGGACTGCTGACCACCGTCTGCTACAAACTCGGCGAAGCCCCCGCCGTCTATGCACTCGAAGGTTCCGTCGCGGTGACGGGATCCTTGGTCCAGTGGCTTCGGGACAATCTCGGAATCATTCAGAACGCCAAGGACATCGAGCCGCTCGCTGCAAGTGTCGACGACAACGGCGGCGCCTACTTCGTACCCGCGTTCTCAGGACTGTTCGCACCTCGGTGGCGACCGGACGCACGTGGCGTCATCGTCGGTCTGACGCGCTTCGTCAACAAGGGACACCTTGCCCGCGCGGCACTCGAGGCGACGGCATACCAAACCCGCGAGGTCATCGACGCCATGCGTGCGGATTCGGGAGTCGAACTGTCCGCCCTGAAGGTCGACGGCGGCATGGTGGTCAACGAAACCCTGATGCAGTTCCAGTCGGACATCCTCGGAGTTCCCGTCATCCGTCCGGTGGTCAACGAAACGACAGCACTCGGTGCTGCATACGCAGCGGGCCTTGCCATCGGTTATTGGGCGGACACCGAAGACATCCGCAACAACTGGGCCGTCGGCCAGACTTGGGAACCGGCGATGAACGAGTCCGAACGAGCACGGCTGTACGCGGAGTGGAACAAGGCCGTCGAGAGGACGTACAACTGGTCCGAGTAGCAGCCGTCGTCCTTCGCGGTCGCGGCGTGCTTCGCGGGCGGATTCCGATCCGCACCTATATCGAATGGACGGGTGCCCATACCGGAATTGCTGCACCAGGTCGCCTATTGATACCCCAGCGGTATCAATAGGCGACCAACTTGGTATTGGACGTGACCTACACCACTCTGCGAATCTCATTCAAGCGCGCCACGTTTCGGCGCCGCGAATGTTGCAGAGAAAGGTCGCCACGCATGAGTTCACCCACTCGCAGTTCCGAGGAGATCAACGCCAAGGCACGAAGAGCCGGTATCGCTTCATTCATCGGAACCACTATCGAGTGGTACGACTTCTACATTTACGGCACCGCGGCTGCCCTGGTATTCGGCGACATCTTCTTCTCCGACACTCTCCCGAGCGGAGTCGGAACGCTCCTCGCCTTCATCACCCTGTGGGCGGGCTTCCTCGCCCGACCGATCGGCGGGATCATCTTCGGACACCTCGGCGACCGGATCGGACGCAAGAACACTCTGGTCATCACCTTGATGATGATGGGCGTCGCCACCGTCGGCATCGGACTCCTCCCCACCTACGCCCAGGTCGGGATCTGGGCGCCGATCGGCCTGGTCACCCTTCGCGTCATCCAAGGAGTCGCGGTCGGTGGTGAATGGGGTGGCGCAGTGCTCATCGCCAGCGAGAACGCGCCGAAGGGCAAGAGCATTCTCTACTCCGCGTTCGCTCAACAGGGCTCACCCGCCGGAAATCTGTTGGCCACCATCGCATTTTTCCTTCTGTCCTCGATGCCGACGCCGTCGTTCCTCCTGTACGGATGGCGCATCCCGTTCATCATCTCGGCGGTCCTGGTCATTCTCGGGATGATCATTCGCCTCAAACTCGAAGAGTCCGACGAGATGAAGGCCGTTCTCGCCCGCAAGAAGGTCGTCAAACTTCCGCTCGCCGAAGTGCTGCGCAAGCATTGGGTACTGGTTCTCCTCGGCGCCGGCGCGCTCCCCCTCGCACAGGTCACCTACTTCAAGAACACCTTCGCATTGTCATGGGCTACAAAAGAACTCGGATACGACCGAGGAACCTTCCTCGCCGCCATCGCGATCGCGCTTGTCGTGCAGTTCATCGTCCAACCGTTCGGGGCGGTCCTGGTCTCCAAGATCGACATGCGAAAAGCCATGTGTCTGATGGTGATACCGGAGTTCGTTCTCATGCCCGCGATGTTCTTCGCTATCAGAACCGGGAACTTCACCATCGCAGTCGTCGCGATGTGCCTGGCCACAATCCCGCACTCGATGTTCTACGGCGCGATAGCCGGCGTTCTCGCTCGGGCCTTCCCCGCCAACATCCGTTACACCGGCCTGTCAACGGCGTACCAACTGTGTTCCCTTGTCGTCGGCGGCGGAACTCCGGTACTGGCGCAGTGGATGCTCAACACGTCCGGCAACATCGTCGGGGTCGCGATCGTGTCCGGGCTGTACGCTCTTGTCTCGCTGATCTGCACCCTTCTCCTGCTCCGCCGTACCGGATACAACGCGAGCGAGCTCTCGACAGCCGAGCAGGCGGACTTCGACGAGCTCGAACTCGAGAACACCCTTGCCGGCAGCGCGAACTCGTCGAAATCTGAAGCAGGTGAAATTACTTCAGGTCGGGCAACCGTCTAGGCCAGCGACGGCAGCGCCTGCTCGGACAATTTCAACACTTCGAGAAGAGCCGGTCTGTCGTCTCCCTCTCGCCAGGCGATACGCAGTTGAAGAGGAGGAGGTGGATCCATGACGGGGACAAAGACCACATCCGGGTTCACGATGCTGTGGGCTACCGAGGAAATGGTCAACGAGCATCCGATTTCCGCGGACACCAACGCGATCAACGACATCGAATCCGGTGCCGTCTGCACGATTCGAGCCAGGAACCCTGCGTTTTTCGCCGCAGTGAGCAGAGACTCACGGAGAATCGACCCTGGTTCCGCCGGAAGCGTCACCCAATTCTCGGACTCCAACTCGATCAACCGAACCGATTCCCTCGACGCCAACGGGTGGTCTTTCGACATGGCAACCAGAAAGTCTTCCTCGGCGATCAACCTCGACGTGATCCCGAGCGGCGGGACGGTCCACCGCACCATCCCGATGTCGAGTCGTCGATCGAGCAGCATCAACAATGCCTCGTTCGCGAAAGCGGAACTGTCGAGAACGAATTCGATACCGGGATTCGTCTTTCTCACCAATTTGGCCCACCGCCCGACGAGCAGATGTGATGAGGTTCCCGCAAAACCCAGGCGAACGCGACCTGTCGTTCCCTTGCCCGCCGCGGACACCGCGATCTCGGCCATCCGGCACGCGTCCAGAATCTCGCGCGCCGGTAGCAGCAGCGCTTCGCCGGCAGCAGTCAACCGCACAGTTCGAGTACTTCGATCGAACAACGACGAACCGAGCTGTTTCTCGAATTGCCTGATCGTTCGACTCAGTGGCGGTTGCGCAATCCGAAGCCGCTGCGCCGCACGGCCGAAATGTAGCTCCTCAGCCACCGCGAGAAATGCGTTGATCTGATGAATTTCCACCCGACATTGTTGCGCCACGCCGGCCGACCCTGTCAAGTTTCCGAAACCGACCGAGTGCGCGAGAACGCAAGAAGAGGTACACACGTGGACAAGACCCTCTCGATGAAAGAAGCCGTCGGTCGATACGTAGGAGACGGCATGACCGTTGCGCTGGAGGGATTTTCGCATCTCATTCCCTTTGCCGCGGCACACGAAATCATCCGGCAGGGCAGGAAGGACCTCACGCTGTGCCGGATGACGCCGGACATCGTTTCCGATCAGCTCGTCGCCGCCGGCTGCGTCCGAAAGCTGGTTGCTTCGTTCTTCGCCAGCGGGTCCGCGGGTTCTCTGTACGAGTTACGCAGACGAATCGAGAACCAGGACCCGCTCCCCCTCGAGGTCGAGGAATACAGCCACTACGGCATGGTCTGCCGGTATCAGGCTGGAGCCGCCAGGCTTCCCTTCTTCCCGCTACGGTCGTACGCCGGGAGTGATCTGCCCGCGCTCAACCCACAACTCAGACTCGTCGACGACCCGTACGGCGGCGGGAGCGTCTACGTTGTGCCGCCACTGAATCCGGATGTGACGATCATCGGTGCACAGCGAGCGGATACGTCCGGGAACGCACAGATCTGGGGCATCGCCGGGGTACAGCAAGAAGCCGTGTACGCCGCGAAGAAGGCGATCGTCGTTGTCGAAGAACTGGTCGACGACGAGGTCATCAGGTCCGACCCGAGCCGAACTCTGATTCCCTCGCACGCAGTCGACGCGGTTGTCGTCTGCCCGCGCGGCGCGCACCCGTCGTACGCACAGGGATACTACGACCGCGATTGCGGCTTCTACCGACGCTGGACCGAAATTTCCAAAGATCCTTCACTGCTGAGAGATTGGCTCGACGACTGGGTGTACGGACTCGACAGTCACAGCGAGTATCTCGCCAAACTCGGAGCAGAATACTGGTCAGATCTCGAGGTCGGATCAAAACTCTCCACACCAGTCGACTACGGGAGCAGACTATGACCACCACGATCGACACCGGTACGACCACCTCTACCGAAACCATCGTCGCCGTCGCGGCACGTGAATTAGCGGGTAAGCGCCGAGTCTTTGCCGGAGTCGGGCTACCAACGCTCGCAGTCGATCTCGCGAGGCGAACGTCGAATCCGGATGTCGAGCTGATCTACGAGTCCGGGGTGTGCGGCGCGCACCCGTCAGCCATGGCCGAGGGTATCGCCGACTCCGTGGTTGTCTCCGGTGCCGAATCCGTGCTGAGCATGGCCGCGCTCTTCGGCTATGTCCTGCAAGGTGGCAACGTCGACGTCGGATTTCTCGGGGCCGCTCAAATCGATCGAACGGGCAGTCTGAACACGAGTTTCATCGGTGACTGGAAGAACCCGACGGTCAGACTGCCCGGAGCGGGCGGGGCTGTCGAGATCATCGCGAACGCCGCCGAAATCTTCGTCGTGATGCGTCGCCACGACCTCAGTTCCTTTCCGGCCGAGCTCGACTTCTGCACCTCACCAAGCCCTGCCCGCGCCCTCGCCAGCGGAAAGGGCATCATGCCGGCAGGTGCAGGAGTGACCAAGGTATTCACCAACCTCGGCGTCCTGACACACCAGGGCCCTGGCGGCGAACTGGAGTTGACCAGCGTCCACGAGGGAATATCTGTCGATCAGGTACGGGAGTCGACGGGATGGGACCTGGCCGTCGCCGACCATGTCACCGTCACCACCCCACCGTCGAGCACGGAGATCGATCTGCTCCGTAACACGATCGACAAGGTCAGGCTGTACCTGCGCTGACACTGTCCCGGAGCCTGCCGACGGCATCGACCAGCACGGCTTCGGGATACGTCGCGAAACACAGTCGAGCGCTTCGGCTGAGGTCCGCTTCGACTGCGAACGCCGAACCTGGGACAAAAGCGACGCCGTATTTCAGTGCGACCCCCAGGAGTTCGGTGGTGTCGACGTCGTCGAGAAAATCCATCCAGCAGAACATGCCGCCGCGGACCTCGGAAAAGCGTGCACGACCACCCAATTCCGTCTCGGCCGCCGTGACCATCGCCTTCGCTCTGGCTCCGTACCCTGCCCGGAGCCTGTCGAGATGCGCGTCGAACCACTCGCGGTCGGAGAAGAGGTCAGCGGCGATCTGCTGAGTGAGCGAAGAACCGCACAGATCGGCGCCTTGCTTGATCAGCTCGACGGCCTCGCAGACTTGCCGATCGCCGTGCAGCCAGCCCACGCGTAGCGCCGGCGCCAGCACCTTGGAGGCACTGGACAGCCGAATCACCCTGTCCGACAGAGCCGCCAGCGGTGCGGGCGGCGGGTCACCGAAGTAGAGTTCGCCGTACGGGTCGTCCTCGAGAACCCAGAATCCATATCGGTCGGCCAGCGCAGCCAGGTGCGCTCGGCGCTGTGCGGAGAGCACCGCGCCGCGTGGGTTGTGGAAATTGCTCACGGTGTGAACAACTTTGGGCCGAAGACCGGCATCGAGTTTCGCCTCGAGCGCGGCGGTGTCCATCCCGTGCTCGTCCAGCTGGACCGGAACGAGACGGGCCTGCGCCGTCCGAAAGACCTGCAGCGCACCGGTATACGCCGGCTCCTCCACGACCACAACGTCACCGACGTCGAGGAGCACCTGCGCGAGCAAGCTCAAACCTTGCTGAGAACCGTGTGTGATCACAACCTCGGACGCGTCGAGCGATCGCTCGATTTTCGTGGATTCGCGCTCGGCGATCACCTCACGGAGGCGCCGCAGGCCGGAGGTCTCACCGTACTGGACGGACGAGGGGTCACCGAGTGCGTCGTGTGCCGCCTTCGAGATGCGTTCCCGCGGAATGAAATCGGGGTCAGGTAGTCCGCCGGCCAAACTGATGACGTCGGGTTGGGCAGTCAGGGTGAGTAGATCACGAATTGCAGAACTACGGAGTCCGTCCATGCGAGCGGACAGCGCGGCGTGTGTCATGTGAAGCTCCCAGGCACGCAGAATGAAGGTCAGAGGAATAACACCCTGAGCCGTCCTGGGTCAACGGGGCGGGAGAGCGCCGAGATACCGACCCTTGATTCGGTCGGTATCTCGACTATCTCACCAACGCTTCAGTATGTGAAACCTAATTCCCACATTGTAAGAAGTTTCGTTCATCAGAGGCTCTTGACTGATCTCAGTCCAGGTCGTCGTGACGCATGAGCTGACGAGCAGCTTCGGTGATCGACCCGGTCAACGACGGGTACACCGAGAACGTCTGAGCCAGGTCGTTGACCGACAAGTTGTTCTGCACGGCGATCGCGATCGGCAGGATCAGTTCCGAAGCGGTGGGTGCGACCACAACACCGCCGATAACCACGCCGGTAGCCGGGCGGCAGAAGATTTTCACGAAGCCGCGACGCAAACCGGACATCTTGGCACGCGGGTTGGTATTGAGCGGCAACATGACGGTGCGAGCAGGCACCTCTCCGTTGTCGATCGCCGCCTGCGAAACACCCACCGTTGCAATTTCGGGGCGCGTGAAGACGGCCGACGCCACAGTCTTCAGCTTGATCGGGCTGACGCCTTCACCGAGCGCGTGGTACATCGCGATGCGTCCCTGCATCGCAGCCACCGAGGCGAGCGGAAGCAGCCCGGTGCAGTCACCTGCTGCGTAGATACCGGAAACCGTGGTGCGCGAAACCCGGTCGACACGCAGGTATCCACCCTTGTCCAACTCGATGCCGACCCGCTCCAGGCCGAGACCGTTGGTGTTGGGGACGGAACCGACGGTCATCAAAGCGTGGCTTCCTTCGACCGTGCGGCCGTCGGAGAGTTTGACGATGATGCCCTTCTCGGTGCGCTCGACGGCGTCCGCGCGGGCATGCTTGACGAGGGAGACACCGCGCTCGGCGAGGGCGTCCTCGAGTACGAGTGCGGCATCGGCATCCTCGCCGGGCAGAACACGGTCACGACTGGACACGAGAGTGACCTTGACGCCCATCTCGGTGTACGCGGAGACGAACTCGGCACCGGTGACACCGGAACCGACCACTACCAGGTGCTCGGGCAGCTCGTCCAAGTCGTAGAGCTGACGCCACGTCATGATTCGCTCACCGTCGGGCTCGGCTCCCGGGATGATGCGGGGGCTGGCGCCGGTGGCGATCAACACGACGTCTGCGTCGATGGTCTTCTGCTCGCCGCTTCCGAGCGTCGCGCGAACCTGGTGAGCCGCCATTCCGAGGAGCGGATCGGTCAGTTCGGCGGTACCGGAGAGAACCTCGACGCCAACCGTCTGCAACCGTGCGCGAATGTCCGATGACTGGGACAACGCGAGACTCTTGACTCGGGAGTGGATCTTCGGCAATGAAACCGAAGCCTGCTCCGGATCCAAGGTGATGCCGAGATCGGATGCACGACGCATGTCGGTGCGGATTCCGGTGGACGCGATGAATGTCTTCGACGGAACACAGTCGAACAGCACACACGCACCGCCGACGCCGTCCGAATCGACCAGGGTGACCGTGGCCCCGTGCTGCGCGGCTACCAGTGCCGCCTCGTAGCCGGCGGGTCCGCCACCGATGATCACGATCCGGGTCATGTGTCCTCCAAGTCCTCGCGTGGCCGGCAGGGGTCTCCCGTCGACCAGTGTCACGCTATTCGAGCACCACGTGTCGCGCAGTGCTTGTACCAGATTACTTGCGTCCGGTGGTCCGCTTCGCCACACCCTCGGACCACGGTTTAGGCTTGCGCCCGTGTCGATTTATGCCGCCTACGGTTCCAACATGCATCCCGAGCAGATGTTGTTGCGCTGCCCACACTCGCCCATGTCCGGGACAGGGTGGCTGCGAGGCTGGCGCCTGACCTTCAGCGGCGAGGACATCGGCTGGGAGGGCGCTCTCGCCACCGTGGTCGAAGATCCCGACTCCAGTGTTTTCGTGGTTCTCTACGACGTCCCGGAAGAGGACGAAGTAAGCCTGGACCGCTGGGAAGGCGCCGAACTGGGTCTGCACCGCAAGATCCGAGTGCGAGTCGACACGGCCGGCGACGCGGTTCTCGCGTGGCTCTACGTCATGGATGCGTACGAAGGCGGACTGCCGTCGGCCCGCTACATCGGCGTGATGGCCGACGCCGCCGAGATTGCCGGAGCGCCGGCCGAGTACGTGCGTGAACTGCGGACGAGAAACAGCCGCAATGTCGGTCCTGGTAACGGAGTTAACGATTAGGCACGGTAACGGAGTTACCGACTAGATAGCTGTCCTGCTCAAAGCAGCAGGAAATACGCGAGCACCGCGAGTGCAGCGAGCACCACCACAATCGCAATGCCGACGAGTACGCGCTTGGAACTGCGCGACTCCGATTCGCCTGCGAAAACTGCAGTTTCCGGGTCGGCTGTTGCCACCCCGGCTGCAGTTTCAGCCGCCACCTTCTCGCGTCCCAGGGTGTCGAACACCTCGGTCACGTCATGTGAAGGCGGCAACCCGATCGGCACGATCGTGTGCGACGTCGAGGTGAATCCGGCAGCGAGGATCGCGGCTCCCAGCGCGGCCGACTGCTCGGGTCCGGGGCCGAGTTCACATCTGACGCCGAGCTTTTCGGCAATCCCGGCAGCTATGGACATCATGGCCGCTTTGTCCGTCGCCGGTTCTCCGTCACCGGTGACGACTACGGCGTCCAGGTTCTCCGGCATCCAACCGAACGCGCCCAGTGCCGTCGCGAGGCGTGAACTCGGCGAACTCCCGTCGCCGGCAAAGCCGAATGCGCGGCCCGCGGCGACACCCGAACGCACCAGTGTGACCGCGGCCCCGGTGTCGTCCACGTGATAGATGCCGATGAGCGTGCCGGCGAGTGCCGCGATTTCCGACTCGAACCACGCCGACACCGCCTCGGCGTCCGAGACGAGTGTGACTCGTTCGAGGCCCGCGTAGACCAGAGAATCCTGCATGAGGGCAGCAGTGGACGAGTCCCAGCGCGACGGGTACGTGGCGACGATGTCGGGGGCTCCCCCGCTTCGACCACCGCGATCGGGCAGCGGCTCGCATTCCTGCAACAGACAGCGAATCGAGGTCGCCACCAAATCCTCGGCGCGGTAACGAGTATCGGCCGTTCCTGCGACGCCGCTCGGGTCCCCGACGCGACCGACAAAGCCCGACCAACTCTCGGCGAACTCACGACCGGCACCCAGTTGCTCGGTGCCACCGAGCACCGTCGTTCCGTCCTTGCGTTGATTGAGGATCGTGTCCCGAACCAACACCACCGGATCGGCCGAACCCGGATCGTTCGACGCAACGACAGCCGTCGACACCAATGTGCCGATTCGCACTCCCACACCTATGGACATGCCCGTACCTTCACTCGAACGACACGAAAAACGGTACCCCCGACGGGAACCGGAACTATCCCAGAACCAGGCTCGTGAGAACCTTTACACCGACGCCGAGTGCACGCTCGTCGAGATCGAAAGTGGGTTGGTGGATGTCGAGCTGATCGCCTTCACCCGACCACACTCCGAGCCGCGCCATGGCACCCGGCACGGTTTCGAGGTACCACGAAAAGTCTTCGCCACCACCGGATTGCGGGGTGTCTGCCAAAGCATCTTGTCCGACGGTCGCGATGGCGTCCTCGAACATCCGAGTGGACACCTCGTCGTTGACGACCGGTGGCACTCCGCGACGATAATTGAGTTGGTAGCGAACGCCGGTGGGTGCGAGCAGTCCGTGGACGATTTCTTCCACGAGCGGTTCGAGCAACTCCCACGTGTCGTGATCGCCGGTACGTACCGTGCCCGTCATCATGCCGGTTTGCGGAATCGCGTTGGGCGCCTGACCTGCACTGACCGCGCCCCACACCATGACGGTGCCGGTACGCGGATCGATACGACGGCTGAGCATTCCCGGCAGCCCGGTCACTACGGTGCCGAGTGCGTAGATGAGATCCGTGGTCAGGTGCGGCCTCGACGTGTGCCCACCCGGAGAATCGAGGACGACCTCGATGGTGTCTGCAGCAGAGGTGATCGCGCCCGGACGCATTCCCACCTGGCCTGCCTCGAGTCGCGGATCGCAGTGCAGAGCAAAGATTCTGGACACACCGTCGAGCGCGCCGGCCGCGATGACGTCGAGTGCTCCGCCAGGCATGACTTCCTCGGCAGGCTGGAAGATCAGCCGAACCCCGACGGGAAGTTCGGGCAGTGTGGCCAGAGCCAATCCGGCGCCCAGCAGGATGGTGGTGTGGGCGTCGTGCCCGCATGCATGAGACACACCAGGGACCGTGGACGAATACGTCGCCCTTGTCGCCTCCTGCATTGGCAAAGCGTCCATGTCGGCGCGAAGCGCGATTCGTGGACCCTCCGGTCCGATGTCGCACGTGAGGCCGGTGCCACCGGGAAGGATCTTCGGCGACAACCCAGCGGCAGTGAGGCGGGTCGCGACGAATTCGGTGGTCGCGTATTCGCGGCGAGCCAACTCCGGGTTGGCATGGATGTGTCGACGCCACGCGACGAGGTCGTCGGTGTGCGCGTGAATCCACGTATCGATTGCCGCGTTCACCGGCGATCTACCCCTTCCAACAGACGGGCGCGTTGTTCTGGATCGGACGCTACCCGGACAGCAGTGCGGGCCAACGCAATTGCACCGTCGACTACCGCTCGATCTGCGGAGGTGGTGATACACGCCGCCGCAAACTCCGGCTGATGTGTCACTGCCCCCGATGAATCCAAGCCTATGACCGGGTGAATTCCCGGAATCACATTGGTCACATTACCCATATCCGTACTACCCAGCGGACGGGAGCGCTCCCATTCCACTGCCAGTGGCACCCGCCCGAGATCGACGATCTGTTCACGGTACGCCGCCGCCAGCCACGGATCGGGGGTCAACTCGGTGTAAGTGGGCGATACCGTGCGGATTTCGTGGGTGCATCCGGTGCCGAGTGCGCCCGACGCGAAGCAGGCGCCGGCGCGCTCGGACAGATTGGCCAACGACGCGGCCGTCTCGGCACGCAGGTAGTAGAGCAGTTCGGACCGAGCCGGCACGATGTTGGGAGCCGTGCCGCCGTCACTGACGATTCCGTGAATCTGCTGGCCTGGCTGCAGGTGCTGACGCAACAGTCCGACCGCCACCTGCGCGAGCGTCGCTGCATCGGCGGCATTTCGACCGAATTCCGGCGCAGCAGACGCGTGCGCCTCGCGACCGTGATAGCTCACGGCGATGTCCGCCAAGGCCAGCGAGGTGGCACCGATGATGTCGATCGGTCCTGGATGAACCATCATGGCCGCGCCGACGCCGTCGAATGCACCACGCTCGAGCATCAAAACTTTGCCGCCACCGGTTTCCTCCGCCGGAGTACCGATCACTCGGACGGTGATCCCCAGTTCATCGGCTACGGTAGCCAACGCGATGCCGGCTCCGACCGCGGCTGCGGCAATGATGTTGTGCCCACAGGCATGACCGATCTCGGGCAGCGCGTCGTACTCGGCGCAGATCGCGATGACCAACTCTCCGCTGCCGTAGGTGGCATCGAAAGCCGTCGGCAGATCGACGATCCCGCGAGTGACCGCGAAACCGTGCTGCGCCAGCAGGTCCGACACTTTGGCAGCGCTGCGGAACTCTTCGAAGGCGAGTTCCGGGTCGCTGTGAATCGAATGCGACAGCGCAATCAGATCGGCCTCTACAGACCTGACTGCGCTGTCGACATTCTGATTCACGCGATCATTGTCTCACCCGAAGGAGAAGTTGCTCTTGTCAGTCACCTGAGCGAGGTCCGCAAGTGCATCGCGGTGGATGCCTGCCTTGATTCCCGCCAAGTTCTTGCCGTGAGTCGACGTCAGTGCCGACGCCTTGGCCACTGCTGCCGCGAGCACTCCGTCGCCGTCGACCGTTTCCTGCACGATGCCGGCAGCAAGCGCGTCGGCGCCGCCGAATCGACGCCCCGTCGTCATCGCGTCGACCGCCGTCTGCTTGGGCAGACGACTGTTCAGCAATGCAGACATCCCGACTGTGAACGGCATGTTCAGTCCGACCTCGGGAAGGCAGTAGAAGCCGCGGTCCGCGCGCATGATCTGGAAATCGTGCGAGGACGCGAGCATGGCGCCGGCGCCGAATGCGTGCCCCTGCACGGCCGCGACCGTGGCCATCGGGAAGGTCAGCAGCCGGCTGTAGATGGTGTGGACCTTGTCCAGGTAGCCGGGAAGACCGTCGAGATTGCCGAAGATCCACGTCGTGTCCAGGCCGTTCGTGTAGAACTTGCCCGTCGCCGTGGTCACCAGGGCTGCCGGCCCCTCGCGCGCTTCGACTTCGTCCAGCTTGCTGTGAACAGCGTCGATCCACTCGGGGCCGAAGCGGTTCTCGTTGTCCGTTTCGCCCTCGTTGCCGAGGTACAGGATGAATACGTCGCCGTCGCGTTCGAGATAAGGCATGGATGGGAGAGTAACGCCCGCCAACTCACCCGGCGAACCGACCCGACTCCTCAGTAGGGTTGCTCACATGGGAACGATCGCCGAGGCCGCCGCCGCTGCTCTGTCCGCCATGACGGGTTCTTCGTCACCGTCAGTCGCCATCGTGCTCGGGTCGGGGTGGACCGACGCCGCAGACGTGTTCGGCGACGCCGGTGCGGACGTGACGGCTGAAGTCTCGATGGCCGATCTGCCTGGCTTCGCCCCACCGTCGGCGCTCGGGCACGCGGGCACCATTCGTTCGGTGCGCGTCGGGAACTCCGAAGTCCTGCTGCTGCTCGGGCGCGCGCATGCGTACGAGGGCCACGATCTCGCCACCGTCGTCCACCCGGTCCGGACGGCCGTCGCCGCGGGCGCCGACACGGTCATCCTCACCAACGCGGCCGGCGGTATTGCTGAAAACTACGCCGTCGGCCAACCGGTGCTGATCAGTGACCACCTGAACCTGACGGCCCGGTCCCCGCTCGTCGGCGCGGAGTTCGTCGACCTGGTCGACGCCTACTCGCCGGAACTGCGCGCGCTGGCTCGCTCGATCGACCCGGGCCTTGCCGAGGGTGTTTACGCCGGGCTTCCCGGTCCGCACTACGAGACTCCGGCCGAGATTCGAATGCTTCGTACACTGGGGGCCGATCTGGTCGGCATGTCGACGGTTCACGAGACCATTGCAGCCCGCGCGCTCGGCGCCCGCGTTCTCGGCATCTCGATGGTCACCAACCTGGCCGCCGGAATCACGGGTGCCCCGCTCGACCATCAGGAGGTGCTGGCGGCAGGCCAAGCGTCGGCAGCCCGGATGGGAGTGCTGTTGCGTCAACTGGTCGAGCAACTGTGACACCTACCCACGTCACCGAGTGGATCGACGCCGATCCGGACCCAGTCACCCGCGCAGAACTGACAGCCCTTTCGGAACATGAACTGGCCGAACGCTTTTCCTCACCACTGGCGTTCGGCACCGCTGGGCTTCGAGGGCCGGTGCGCGGCGGCCCCAACGGCATGAACCTCGCGGTCGTCATCCGGACCACGGCCGGACTGGCGGCCTGGCTGACAGCTCGCTGCCAGGGCGGCTCCCGCGTTGTCGTCGGCCGCGACGCTCGGCGCGGTTCCGAGGAATTTGCTCTCGCCGCCGCTGAAGTCATGGCGGCAGCCGGGTTCGAGGTGACCCTGCTCCCCCGTCCATTGCCGACACCGCTGGTGGCGTTTGCGGTGCGCAGGCTCGGGGCAGCGGCGGGTATCCAGATCACCGCCTCCCACAATCCTGCTGCCGACAACGGCTACAAGGTGTACCTCTCAGGTGGGGCGCAACTCGTCTCCCCCGCCGATCGTGAAATCGAGAGCGAGATCGCCCGCATCGGTGGCGCCGCCGACGTCCCTCGAATGCCGGTGTTTCCCGTCGACGATTCCCTGGTCGAGGAGTACATCGCGCGCATCGCGACCCTCCCGCACGGCGACGCCCGCTCGATCCGGATTGCGCTCACGGCAATGCACGGCGTCGGCGGCGAGACCGCGATATCAGCTCTGCGAGCAGCGGGATTCGAGGATCTGCACGTCGTGGCGGAGCAGTTCGATCCTGACCCCACGTTTCCGACCGTCGAGTTCCCCAATCCCGAAGAGCTCGGCGCCGCAGACCGCCTGCTCGCACTCGCCCGACGTGTCGACGCGGATCTGGCGATCGCACTCGACCCGGATGCCGACCGCTGCGCCGTCGGAGTTCGCGACGGTGATCAGTGGCGCATGTTGCGCGGCGACGAAACCGGGATCCTCCTGGCCGACCACGTGCTGAGCACGGCGCCCGAAGATTCGTTGGTGGCGACGACGATCGTCTCCTCGACTTT
Source organism: Rhodococcus sp. IEGM 1409 (assembly GCF_030056735.1). Classification (GTDB taxonomy): domain Bacteria; phylum Actinomycetota; class Actinomycetes; order Mycobacteriales; family Mycobacteriaceae; genus Rhodococcus_F. The sequence continues at coordinate 216,418 of NZ_JASHKN010000002.1, read as the reverse complement.
GCTCTCGAAGTTGGCGACAGCCCGCGGAGCGCGGTTTGCGCAGACACTCACCGGGTTCAAGTGGCTCACGCGCGCCGGCGACGGTCTCGTCTATGCCTACGAGGAGGCGATCGGGCACTGCGTCGATCCGGATGTGGTGCGAGACAAGGACGGCATCTCGGCTGCCGTACTGGTGGCCGATCTGGCTGCCACCCTCGCGGGCAGCAACAGAACCCTCTTGGATGTTCTCGACGACTATGCCGTCGAATTCGGACTGCATTGCGGGGACCAAGTATCCCGCCGCGTCGAGGATTCGAGCGACATCACCGAAATGATGGAACGGTTACGCGCCGATCCGCCCGGTCAACTCGCGGGTGAGTCCGTCACCATCGAAGACTTGTCCCTGGTTCGCGGCGGTATGCGCACCGACGCAGTGATATTCGACGGACCGTCGATCCGCGTGGTTGTGCGACCGTCCGGCACCGAGCCCAAGCTCAAGTGCTATCTCGAAGTCGTGGTCCCGGTGGCGAACCGCGACGACCTCACGATCGCGCGCGAGCAGGCGAAGGCTCGGCTGGCCGAACTCCGAACCTTCGCCCTCTCGCTCTAGCGGGGTCCGAACTGCCGATCGCCGGCGTCACCGAGACCGGGGACGATGAAAGCGTTCTCGTCGAGTCCGTCGTCGATGCTCGCGATGACCAGACGCACCGGGTGTCCGGAGGCTGCCAGCGCGTCGACGCCGGCCGGAGCAGCCACGACGCACACTGCCGTGACATCGGTCGCGCCACGCGCAACCAGCAAGTCGATGGTGTGCACCATCGAACCACCGGTCGCGAGCATCGGATCGAGCACGAATACCGGGATACCGGACAGATCCGCGGGCAGGGATTCGAGGTACGGAACCGGCTGATGTGTCTCTTCGTCACGAGCCATTCCGACAAAGCCAACGCCGGCCGACGGAATCAGTGCACTGGCTTGTTCGACCATGCCCAGGCCGGCGCGCAGCACCGGTACCAACAACGGCGGCTTCGCAAGCCGAATGCCTGTCGTCGCTGCTACCGGGGTGTCGACCGGGAACTCCTCGACCTCCGCGTCACGCATGGCCTCGTAGACCAGCATGTGCGTGAGCCTGCGAAGTGCTGAACGAAACGTCGCGTTCTCACTGCGTGCATCACGCATTGTGGTCAAGAGGGCCGCCGCGAGCGGATGGTCGACTACGTGCGTTTGCATGACAATCAGAATAGTTCCTCTGGAACCGAAGCACCCCGCGCGGCGTCCAAGAAGGAGTAAGCGCAACGGGGGGAAGACAAGTTGACAAATCTGGATCTACACACCGAAGGCATCGCGGAGTTCGCCGCGCGGTTGGGCACTGTTGCCGACAACGTCGCGCAAGCGCGACAGGACGCGGCCGGCGGCGATCACACGGCTCTGTCCTCGGTGCTGGGGCTGATCGGTGGAGACTTCGTTGGCGTCGCGGGCCGAGCACAACAAGCGCATGTCGACGACATCGATCGACTGTCCGCCGTGATCGTGGGCGTCCAGTCCGCCACGCTTGACGCCCACGCCACCTATCTCGACTCCGAGGAATCCGTACGAACGGCTCTCGCTGAAGCTGCACGCTCATGATCGACGTCGACGCTCTCGCTCGACCGATCATCGATCTGGTCGACACTGTCGGGACCGGTGTCGCCGGCCCGGGCGGACCCGACGTCGGAATCCGAATCGCTTCGGACGCCCTCGAGATCGCCTACCAATTGGGAAGAGCCGCACTGAGCGAACTGGCGCCCTCACAAAGTTCGGATGCCCTCACCGCCGCGGTGACCAAAACCGAGCAGGCGCAGACGTCGACGCAAAACCTCGCCGATCGCGGGAGCAACATCGCCGGCGTCGTGGACGAAGCCACAACGTCCGTGTCCGCGGGAATGACCGAACTCAGTGAGATTCTTCAGTCCTTTCTGACCCTCGCGATCAAGGCCGGGCCGACGCTCGCGACGCCGACGGGGCAATTGATGTTGCTGTCGGCCGCGTTGGAGCACCTCGCACGGGCGGTGTCGGTAGTCGAGCGGGTACGCGGCGAACTGGCCGGATCGACCGACAAGATGTCCGCGCTGATCCCACCCGTACCGATACCGGAGTCCGCTCCAGGAGTCTCCGGTTCGCCGGGCGCCTCCGGTTCCGCAGGTGGTTCCGGTTCCGCAGGTGGTTCCGGTTCCGCAGGTGGAGTAGAGGTCGAACTTCCCGACGGCTCGATAGCCACCGCACCGAACGCCGAGGCCGCTGCCGCCGTACGCAACGCGCTCACTCAACAGGGCGTCCCATACGCGTGGGGAGGCACGACACCTGGAGTCGGGCTGGACTGCAGCGGGTTGACGCAATGGGCGTACGGCCAGGCCGGAGTCGATATTCCGAGGTTGGCCCAGGAACAAGGAATCGGGAACCAGGTCGATCAGAACAATCTGATGCCGGGCGACCTCGCGGTCTGGGACGGACACGTCGCCATGGTGATCGGCAACGGCCAGATGGTCGAAGCCGGGGACCCAGTCGAAGTCAGTTCCATTCGAACCACGAACAGCGGCATGGGCTTTCACGGCTTCTACCGTCCGACAGAATGACAGGAATCATGTCCGAGACCATGCGGGAATCACCGTCGATCATCACAGCCGTTGCCGTCAACCGCGCCGGAACCATCGCGGTCCGCGCCACGGAGCACGCCGTTCCCGTGGACCTGCGGATCAGCCAGGGTGAACTGCGGTACGGCGGCGCACGGTTGGCGCAGCAGATACTCGCGCTGTCCTCGAAGGCGGCAATCGAAGCCGGTGTCCGCCATCGTGTGGAGCTCGAGGAGACCGGCGTCCCGGCGGCGATCCTCGATCGACTCGGTCTCGCGACCCGAGACGAACTGGCTGATGTCGACGCCACAGAGGACCAGAGCCTGCCGTCGAGCTGGATGCGTTCGATATGAACGAGATGGATCGAATCATGGAGTTGGCGAAACACCGGACCGGGCTGTTGCAGGACGCCGTCGACGGGGTCAACGCTCTGCGGGCAGTCGTCTCGGGCGACGGTGGGATAGTCACAGCGACTGTCGACGGGCTGGGCGCTCTGGTCGACTTGCGGATCACCGATGCGATCACCGCCATGGATTCGCGCACGGTCGCCGCACTGACGGTGGCAACCATTCACCAGGCAGTTCGGCAATCCAATGATGAACGAGAGCGACTGGTGGGTGAGCTCCGTGTGTCGCTGAAACAAACGTGACCAACCCCCGCTATGCCTTTCGCTCTGCGGTGGATAGGCTTCCGCCCATGGCTGGAGACATCGTCCCTATCGAAATCGGACTCACCGACGGAGACCTCGTCACTTTGTGGGCACCCCGCTGGCGCGAGGGCGACGACGAGTGGGAAGCGTTCCTCGGCCATGAGGAAGACCTCTACGGGTTCTCCTCCGTCGCGGAACTCGCGGCCTTCATCCGCACCGACTCGGACAACGACCTGGTCGAGCATCCGGCGTGGGCCGTCGTCTCCGGACTGTCGGCAGCCGAACTCGAGCCGGAAGAGAACTTCACCTTCGACTTCGTCGGCGTGCCCGAACTGGCTGCAGGTGACCCTGAGGCACTGGTGGTCTCGGAACTCGAAGACACCCTGAACATGGCTCGCAACATCGGTGAGGTGTGCGAACTCGACGCGGTCATCCGCTTCTTCAGCGGCCATCCGGTACTCGGCGCGCTGGCCACCGGCGCCGGCACCTTCGAAGGTCGCGAAGGACTGGAGCTGTGGGATCAGGTCGGCGCTGCAATCGTCAAGGACTGGGACGCCGTCCTCGACGCCATCGACAAGGTGGTCACCTCCCCGAAGGTCGACGCTGCCGCCGTCGCGGTCGCCGAAGCTGAACTGCTCGCCGCTGCCGAGAACACCGTCGACGCCGACGATGTCGCCGAGGAGGGCGAGGACGAGGAATTCGACGAGGACGACCTCGACGAGGAGGAAGACGAAGTCGAGACCTTCTGGGGCGAGGTCGGTGTCGACCCGATCCGCATCATCACCTCGGCCGAGACGTTCTACACTCTGCGCTGCTACATGGGAGATCAGGCGATCTTCCTCGGCAAGGACGGACTCATCACCGTCTTCCGTAGCGAGCGCGCGCTCGCTCGCTATCTCGCCGACAACCACGAACACGATCTCTCGCAGGTCAGCACGTACGGCGAAATTCAGAATGCTGCCGTCGACGGTTCACTCGAAATCGAAGTCACGGACGAGAACGTCTACGTTCTGCCCGGCATCGCCGACGACCTCGCGCAGGGCCCGGACGTCGTCGACGCCGAGCAACTGGAACTGGCCGTCGAATTGTTCACCGATGCAGCGGATTTCGCCGCCGACGACTCCACCGAGGAAGTTCTGTCCGCATCGAACGAGCTGGGTTGGTACGTCTCGTACCTCCTCAACCCCGATCCGTCGCGGATGGCTCCGAGCGCACCGTTCACCAAGGAATCCGAGACCTGGCGCGAACTCGAGCGTGAGTTCGAGACCCGGCTGCGACCCGAGTAGACGGGTGAACGGCCTCTAACCGATGAGCACGGCGTAGCCCGGCTTGATGACGTCGTCGATCAACGCGAGACGCTCGTCGAACGGGATGAAGGCCGACTTCATAGCATTGATGGTGAAGCGTTCCAGATCGGTCCAGCCGTAACCGAAGGTCTCGACCAACGCCGCCATTTCCCGGCTCATGCTGGTGTCGCTCATCAGCCTGTTGTCGGTGTTGACGGTCACTCGGAAGCGCAAGTCCGCCAACAGTCCGAACGGATGGTCCGCCAAGGCGGCTACGGCTCCGGTCTGCACGTTCGAACTCGGGCACAGTTCCAGGGGAATGCGCATGTCACGGACGTAGTTCGCGAGTCGGCCCAGTTCTGCCCCACCTTGGCCGCCTACGTCGATATCGTCGACGATCCGCACACCGTGGCCCAACCGGTCCGCTCCGCAGAACGCGATCGCTTCGTGGATCGACGGCAATCCGAAGGCCTCACCCGCGTGGATCGTGAAGTGGGCGTTCGCATCACGCATGTATTCGAAAGCGTCGAGATGCCGGCTCGGTGGGTTTCCGGCCTCGGCGCCGGCGATGTCGAACCCGACCACCCCGCGGTCCCGGAATCGCACGGCGAGTTCGGCGATCTCCCGCGACCGGGCGGCATGCCTCATCGCCGTCAGGAGACACCCGATTCGGATCTCCCGTCCGGCGACCCTGGCAGCGGATTCGCCGGCTCGGAAGCCCTCGAGCACGTGCTCGACGACCTCGTCCAAACTCAGGCCCTGTTCCAGGTGCTGCTCGGGCGCAAAACGGATTTCGGCATAGACGACGTTGTCGTCGGCCAGATCCTCGGCGCACTCGCGCGCGACCCGTGCAAGTCCTTCCGGGGTCTGCATCACGGCGACTGTGTGCGCGAACGTTTCGAGGTAGAGCTCGAGTGATCCACTGTCAGCGGCAGTTCGGAACCATTGTGCCAGTTCGGATGCCGAATTCGCCGGTAGCTCGTCGTAGCCACACTGCTCGGCCAGTTCGAGAACAGTCTCGGGTCGGAGCCCTCCGTCGAGATGGTCGTGGAGAAGAACTTTGGGTGCGCTGCGGATCGTGGTCAACTCCGGTGCGTTCATTCGCCAACGCTAACGCGAATCACCCACAATTCGCTCGATGAGCAGCGGCCGCGAAACGGTGTCGGGTTCGGTCCCGATCGACCAGCCACCGCCGAGGCTCCGACGCGCTGCATCAAATCTCTCGGGAGTGTCCGTGTGCAGTGTCATCAGCTTCTGCCCGGCGCGGACCACTTCGCCGGGCTTTGCGTGCATCTCGATGCCGGCACCGGCCTGCACGGCTTCACCCTGCCGTTCGCGTCCGGCTCCGAGTTTCCAGGCTGCGACGCCCACCGCCATGGCGTCGAGTCGGGTCAGCACGCCGTCTCGATCTGCGGTGACGACGTCGCTGTGCCGGGCCACCGGCAGTACTGCGTGTGGGTCCCCACCTTGTGCGCCGATCATCGCGCGCCATCGGTCCATGGCTGTGCCGTCGGCAAGTTTGTCTGCCGGGTCGATACCGTCGATCCCGGCCGCGGACAGCATTTCCCGAGCCAGAACCAGGGTCAGCTCGACGACGTCCGACGGACCACCGCCGGCCAGCACCTCGACGGATTCTCGTACTTCGAGAGCGTTGCCGGCCGTCAATCCCAGCGGAGTGTCCATGCCGGTGATGAGGGCGCTTGTGCGCACACCGGCGTCGTTGCCCAATTCGACCATCGTGCGCGCCAGCTCTCGGGCGTCGCCGAGGTCCTTCATGAACGCCCCGGAACCGACTTTGACGTCGAGCACCAGGGCGCCGGTCCCCTCGGCGATCTTCTTGCTCATGATCGAACTTGCGATCAGCGGAATGGATTCCACCGTTCCGGTCACGTCGCGCAGCGCGTAGAGCTTTTTGTCGGCCGGGGCCAGGTTCGCTCCGGCAGCGCAGATCACGGCGCCGATTTTCGGGTCCGAGAGAATGTCGACCATCTCCGCCGCCGTGAGGTCGGCGCGCCAACCCGCAATGGCCTCGAGCTTGTCGAGTGTTCCACCGGTGTGGCCCAGTCCGCGTCCCGACAACTGCGGGACTGCAAGACCGCACGCAGCTACGAGGGGCGCGAGCGGAAGGGTGATCTTGTCCCCCACTCCACCGGTCGAATGTTTGTCGACGGTGGGCAGCGGCAAGTCCGAAAAGTCCATCCTCCCGCCGGATTCGATCATCGCCTCGGTCCATCGACCGGTCTCCGCCCGCGACATTCCGCGGAAATAGATCGCCATCGCGAGCGCCGACATCTGTTCGTCGCCGACGACCCCCTGCGTGAACGCCTGAACTATCCAGTCGATCTCGGTCCCAGACAGTTCGCGGCCGTCACGCTTGGCGCCGATGATCGAAACTGCGTCAAACATGGCGGAGCCCCTCTGCTTGTTCCGGCCCGAAAGCATCGGGCAACAGCTCGCTCAGCGGCCTGAAGCCGCTGCTCGTGTCGACAAGCATCTCACCCCCGCCATGCTCGAGAAGAAGCTGCCTACACCTGCCGCAGGGCATCAGAATCGAGCCGTTCGCGTCGCAGCACGTGAAGGCCAGCAGCCGCCCACCCCCGGTGGCGGCCAAGTTACCGACGAGTCCACATTCGGCGCACAGACTCAAACCGTATGAGACATTTTCCACATTGCATCCTGAGACGATACGACCATCGTCTACCAGGGCCGCTGCACCAACCGCATACCCCGAGTACGGCGCATAGGCCTGCCGCATGACCACTTGCGCGTTGTGCCGCAACAACTTCCAGTCGATGTCACCCATGGTTCGCTATCCAATCACGCTGACTGAATGGATGCAGAAACCACGCCGTAACCGTCTCCCGGAGATTGGAAAGGCAAACCTTACAAAGAGTTTGGCACGCGTACGAATCCCGCATCTGATTAGTTCCCGGTTTCACATAGGTTTAGAGTCTGAGTCAAGTCGGTTCAGGATCCCGTCGAGCCCGGGCTGAGGTACATCGAAGCTCTCTGCAGGCTCGACGCGTCCACCAATGACGTTGGAGGCACAGCACTCGATGAGTACTACGACTGAAGCCGCTCCTCAGAAGGAGCGCACGAGGTCGCTTTACCGGGGCGACCCCGGAATGTGGTCCTGGGTTCTACACCGGATCACAGGCGTCGCTACTTTCTTCTTCCTATTCGTACACGTTCTCGATACGGCACTCGTTCGGGTCAATCCCGATACGTACGACGCCGTCATCGACACGTACAAGAACCCCCTCGTCGGCCTCATGGAGATCGGCCTCGTCGGCGTAGTCCTTTACCACGCCCTCAACGGCGTGCGCGTGATGTTGGTGGACTTCTGGTCGAAGGGCCCGAAGTACCAGCGCGTCATGCTCTGGACCATTCTGACGATCTGGTTCCTGGTGATGATCCCAGGCGCCGGACGCATCCTCATCAACATGTTTGCGGAGCACTGACATGGCGACTACTCACGGACCCGAAGCCAAGAGCCTGGGCACCTCATACGATCGTCCCGCAAGCCTGGACAACCCGCGGTCCCCGCGTGCGAAGGCTCGGAACAACTTCGAGTTGTACGCATGGCTGTTCATGCGCTTCTCCGGCGTCGCCCTGATCGTTCTGGTCCTGGGCCACATGTTCATCATGCTGATGCTCGACGGTGGCGTACACCGTCTGAACTTCGCATTCGTCGCAGGTCGCTGGTCCAGCCCGTTCTGGCAGTTCTGGGACTTGACGATGTTGTGGCTGGCACAGCTGCACGGCGGCAACGGCCTGCGCACGGTCATCGCGGATTACTCCCGCAAGGACTCCACGCGCTTCTGGCTGACCACGATCCTCGTTCTCTCGATGATCCTGATCATGGGCCTGGGCACGTACGTCATCTTCACCTTCGACCCCAATATCTCGGCGAGCTAGGGGAGCACAGACTTCATGCAGGAACATCGTTATGACGTGGTCATCGTCGGCGCCGGCGGCGCAGGCATGCGTGCGGCAATCGAAGCTGGCCCCCGTGCCCGCACGGCCGTACTGACCAAGCTCTACCCCACCCGCAGCCACACCGGCGCGGCACAGGGCGGCATGTGTGCCGCACTGGCGAACGTGGAGGAAGACAACTGGGAGTGGCACACCTTCGACACCGTCAAGGGCGGCGACTACCTCGCCGACCAGGACGCCGTCGAGATCATGGCCAAAGAGGCCATCGACGCGGTGCTCGACCTCGAGAAGATGGGTCTGCCGTTCAACCGCACGCCCGAAGGCAAGATCGACCAGCGTCGATTCGGTGGCCACACCCGTGACCACGGCAAGGCACCCGTCCGCCGTGCGTGTTACGCAGCCGACCGCACCGGTCACATGATCCTGCAGACGCTCTACCAGAACTGCGTCAAGCACGACGTCGAATTCTTCAACGAGTTCTACGCGCTCGACATCGCCATCACCGAGACCGAGGACGGCCCGGTTGCCACCGGTGTCATCTGCTACGAGCTCTCGACCGGCGAGCTGCATATCTTCCACGCCAAGTCGATCATCTTCGCGACCGGCGGCTCGGGACGCATGTACAAGACGACGTCCAACGCACACACCCTCACCGGTGACGGCATGGGCATCATCTTCCGCAAGGGCCTGCCCCTCGAGGACATGGAGTTCCACCAGTTCCACCCGACAGGACTCGCCGGTCTCGGCATCCTGATCTCGGAAGCTGTCCGTGGTGAAGGAGGCATTCTCCGTAATGCCGACGGTGAGCGCTTCATGGAGCGCTACGCCCCCACCATCAAGGACCTCGCTCCGCGTGACATCGTGGCTCGTTCGATGGTCCTCGAAGTCCTCGAAGGCCGCGGCGCCGGCCCGAACAAGGACTACGTCTACATCGATGTGACGCACATCCCCGAGGAAGTTCTCGACGAGAAGCTCCCCGACATCATGGAGTTCTCGCGCACCTACCTCGGCGTGGACCCCGTCAAGGAGCCCGTGCCCGTTTACCCGACGTGCCACTACGTCATGGGCGGTATCCCCACCAAGATCAACGGTGAGGTTCTGCGCAACAACGACGAGGTCGTCAAGGGCCTGTACGCCGCCGGCGAATGTGCCTGCGTCTCCGTGCACGGTGCAAACCGCCTCGGCACCAACTCGCTCCTCGACATCAACGTGTTCGGCCGCCGCGCCGGCATCGCTGCCGCCGAGTACGCGAACTCCACCGAGTTCGTCGACCTGCCGGAAACCCCGGCTGCGATGGTCGAAGACTGGGTCGGCGTCATCCTGTCCGATCACGGCCACGAGCGCGTTGCGGACATCCGCACCGAACTGCAGCAGTCGATGGACAACAACGCCTCCGTCTTCCGCACCGAAGAGCGCCTCACCCAGGCACTCGAGGATGTGCGAGCTCTCAAGGAGCGCTACAACCACATCACGGTCCAGGACAAGGGCAAGCGCTACAACAGCGACCTGCTCGAGGCCATCGAGCTGGGCTTCCTCCTCGAAATGGCAGAGGTCACCGTCGTCGGTGCCCTCAACCGCAAGGAATCGCGCGGCGGCCACGCTCGCGAGGACTTCCCGGATCGCAACGACGCCGAATACATGAAGCACACGATGGCGTACAAGGAGGGTGACGGCCTGCTCTCCGACATCCGTCTGGACTACAAGCCGGTGATCCAGACCCGCTACGAGCCGATGGAGCGTAAGTACTGATGTCTGCGCCTGCTGTAGATGCACCCAAACTCCCCGCTGTTCCCGAGGGGGCCGTCATGGTCACTCTCAAGATCGCGCGGATGAACCCTGAATCGGGCGAGGGCCAGCACTGGGATAGTTTCCAGGTTCCGGCACTGCCCACCGACCGTCTGCTCAACCTGCTGCTGTACGTGAAGGGCTACCTCGACGGCACCCTCACGTTCCGTCGCAGCTGCGCACACGGAGTCTGTGGATCGGACGCCATGCGGATCAACGGTGTGAACCGTCTGGCCTGCAAGCTGCTGATGAAGGACATGCTCCCCAAGGACGGCAAGCCTGTCACCATCACGGTCGAGCCCATCAAGGGCCTGCCCGTCGAGAAGGACCTGGTTGTCGACATGGAGCCCTTCTTCGACGCATTCCGCGCCGTGAAGCCGTTCCTCATCACCAGTGGCAACGAGCCCACTCGTGAGCGCATCCAGAGCCAGCACGACCGTGCTCGTTTCGACGACACCACCAAGTGCATCCTCTGCGCATGCTGCACCACGTCGTGCCCCGTGTACTGGAGCGACGGCAGCTACTTCGGTCCCGCTGCCATCGTGAACGCACACCGGTTCATCTTCGACAGCCGTGACGAGGCCGCTTCCGAGCGTCTCGACATCCTGAACGACAAGGACGGCGTGTGGCGTTGCCGCACCACGTTCAACTGCACCGACGCGTGCCCTCGCGGCATCCAGGTGACAAAGGCTATTCAGGAAGTCAAGCGAGCGCTGCTCTTCGCTCGTTAGGCCTTCGGCCTGTGCGCGGTTAGGGAGTCTCCGGACTCCTTGACCGCGCACAGCTATGTCGGGGGCATGTTGAGCGGAGTCACGACCTGAACCGGTGACGTCGTAAAGCCGAAGTGGGCGCCCATGGCACCGTGTTCTTTCATGACCACCTGACAGGCAGTGCGAAGATCCGCCCGCAGATCGTGGTGGAGTACCGCCGATATTCGCCTCTCCCCCAGCAACTTTCGATTGTCTCCGTCGAGATCGTGGGCGACGAAGACGGAGCACTCCCGGTTCGCTTCGTCGAACGCGTCGACCGTGGCCAGGTTTCCACCACCGATCGAATACACAGCCCGGATCTGCGGATCGGATTCGAGCGCCGCCCGCACCAGTTTCCTACTCGTCTGATCCAGACCGTCACTGTTCGGAATGTCGATCAAACGTCGATGCGGAGCCGAGACGCGCATGGCGGAGCGAAATCCCATCTCCCGTTCTTCCTCCCCTCGAAAGAACCCGCTGCTCATGCTGACCAGCACGTTGCCGTCCCGATCCCCCAGCCACTGATCTATCAAATACGCGGCAGTGGCTCCGGCGGCTCGGTTGTCGATGCCGATGTAGGCGGCTCGCCTGCTGCCGGCAACGTCGGTCACCAATGTGACGACCGGAATCTTTGCCGCTACGAGCCGATCGATCGCCGCCACGACCTCCGGAGTGTCGGGAGCCTTGACGATGACACCGTGGGACCCGCGTCGGCGAATCTTGTCGAGCGTCGATGTCATCGCTTCTACCGAACCGGTTTCACGAAAGTGGAACCGGGACCGCACCACAGCGGGCGCAAGGGTCGGCAGTTCGGCCTCGAGCGCGTCGCGGACGGCGTCGGAAAACCGTGCGGGAGTTTGCAACACGACGTCGACGATGAATGTTCGACCGACCAGTTTCAGTTGCGAGCGTTGACGTTCCAGGTCCGTGATCGCCTGGCGAACCTCCGATCGTGTGCCCTCGCGAACTCCAGGACGGTTGTTGAGCACCCGGTCGACGGTGGCCTCACTCAGGCCCGACTGTTGGGCGATCTCTCGCACTTTGAATCGATGCGCCACAACTACCTCACAATGATGGATATTTGATGGTTTTTCGCTGTTGCTCGAGGTCTTCGTCACAGCCAGACTAAACCCATGACTTCTCCGCCGGGCGTAATCAGGCCCGCACTCCTAGCCGACACTGTCGTACTGGTCAGTGGTGGCTCACAAGGCGTCGGTGCCGGCGTCGTGCGTGCCGCTGTCCGTGAGGGCGCTCAGGTGGCTTTCACCGGCCGACGCCCGGACGTCGGAAAGACTCTCGAGGCAGAACTTCCAGGAACCCACTTCATCGAAGCCGATGTGGCGCAAACGGATTCCGCGCTCGCCAGCGTGGCCGAGACGATCTCACATTTCGGCCGCGTGGATGCCCTCGTCAATTCTGCCGGGCTCACCTCGCGCGGCACGCTGCTCGACACCACCGAAGAACTCTTCGACCAGCACATCGCTGTGAACCTTCGCGGTCCGTTCTTCACGATGCAGGCAGCAGTCAAAGACATGCGCGAGCGTGCGGCCCCCGGGTCCATCGTCAACATCATCTCCACGTCCGAACTCGGTGGGCAGCCGTATCTCGCGCCGTACGTGGCAGCGAAGGCCGGGCTGGCGGGGCTGACCCGCAACGCCGCCCATGCGCATCGCTGGGATCGTATCCGGATCAACGGTCTCGACATCGGGTGGACACACACCGAGGGAGAAGACCTCACGCAGAGAGCTTTTCACGACGCCGGTGACGATTGGCAGGAACGTGCGGGCAGCACCCTCCCCATGGGCAAGCTCGGACAGGTCGACGAAATCGCCGACTTCGTCGTCTTCCTGCTCTCCGATCGCAGCGGAGTCGTGACGGGTTCGATCATCGACTGGGACCAGAACGTCTTCGGAGGGCTGGACTGATGGGCGCTCGCATCGGAGTCATCGGGCTCGGAAGAATCGGCAGCTACCACGCCCGAAACCTGCTTGCGATGGACGGCGTCGACTCGCTGGTGGTCACCGACGCCGACGCGCGCCGAACCTCGGACGTGGCAACCGAACTCGACGTAGAGTTCGCTGCCGATCCCGACGCACTGTTCGCTTCAGGAGTCGACGGCGTTCTGATCGCCGCGTCGTCGAGTTCACATGCCGATTTGATCGAAGCCGCTGTCCGCCGAGGAATCCCGACGTTCTGCGAAAAGCCGGTCGCCGACTCCATCGAATCTTCTGTTCGTGTACTCGAGGCTGTCGAGCAGACCTCGGTACCGGTCCAGATCGGATTTCAGCGCCGCTTCGATCCGTCATTTGTGGCGGCGCACGACGCGGTTCGATCCGGAGAGCTCGGTTGGATCCACACTCTCCGATCGACCACCCTCGATCCCGCTCCCCCACCGATCTCCTACATCGAACACTCCGGCGGCATCTTCCGCGACTGCTCGATCCACGATTTCGACATCGTCAGGTGGGTCAGCGGCCGCGAAGTCACCACGGTTTTTGCCACCGGCTCGAACCAGGGTGATCGCGCGATCGCCGATGCCGGTGACGTCGACACCGCTGCAACGGTTCTCACCTTCGAAGGCGGGACCATCGCGGTCGTGTCGAATACTCGCTACAACGGCCGTGGCCACGACTGCCGGCTCGAGGTACTCGGCTCGAGAGACTCCGTCGCTGCGGGACTCGACGACCGTTTGCCGCTCCGCTCGCTCGACCCCGGAATCTCGTTCCCCTCGAAGGAGCCGTACACGTTCTTCATGGACCGCTTCACCTCCGCCTACCGTGGGGAACTCGAAGCATTTCTCGGCGTTGTCGCCGGGCGTCGGGAATCACCGTGTACGCCGGCAGATGCGGTCGAGTCGGCCTGGATTTCCGAAGCTGCAACGTACTCACTGCGCCAGGGTAGGCCCGTGGCGATCACCGAAGTCAAAGATCTGTTCCTTCACCACAAGAATGAGGCACACACATGAGCACTCCCCGCATCGCCGGCGCGCCGATCTCCTGGGGTGTGTGTGAAGTCCCGGGTTGGGGCTACCAGCTCGACCCCGCGCAGGTTCTCCGTGAAATGCGCGAAGTCGGTCTTGCGGCAACGGAAATCGGCCCGGAGGGCTTTCTGCCGACAGCACCCGCCGACATGGCCAAGGTGCTCGCAGATCACGACCTGAGCGCAGTCGGCGGATTCGCACCGGTTCTGCTGCACGATCACGATCATGATCCGGTGCCAGGCATCTCCCCGATCCTCGACGGTTTTGTCGCCTCGGGTGCCGAGGTTTTGGTACTCGCTGCCGCGACGGGTTCCGACGGCTACGATTCACGTCCGGAATTGGACGAGCAGAGTTGGAAAACCCTGCTGCACAATCTCGATCGGCTCACCGATGCCGCGGCAGAGCGTGGCATTCGAGCAGTCGTCCACCCTCACGTCGGAACGATGATCGAGCAGCGCGACGAGGTCCTGCGCGTGCTCGACGGCTCGGCCATTCCGCTGTGTCTCGACACCGGCCATCTGTTGATCGGCGGGACCGATCCGGTCGACCTGGCGCGTCAAGCTCCCGAGCGCATTACTCACGTACATCTCAAGGACGTCGACGATGCCCTTGCAACACGCGTTCGCAGTGGCGAGCTCACCTACACGGACGGCGTCAAGGCGGGAATGTACCGTCCGCTCGGTGGTGGAGACGTCGACATCGCCGGTGTCACGGCCATCTTGCAGCGACACGGTTTCGACGGGTGGTACGTGCTCGAGCAGGACACAATCCTGACCGAGGCGCCATCGGACGAGGGACCGGTGCGCGACGTGCGAGCCAGCGTCGAGTATCTGCGGTCGGTTCTGTGACGCCTACCCCGCTGAGAATAGGCATTCTGGGAGCCTCACGTATCGCCGAGAACGCGATGATCAAACCTGCAACGGCCACCGGGCACCGCCTGGTGGCCGTTGCCGCACGCAATTCCGAGCGTGCCAGAGGCTATGCGGCACAACACGGGATCGAGCGGGTGGTCGGTTCGTACGCGGAACTGATCTCGGATCCGGAGGTGGACGTCGTCTACAACGCACTGCCCAACAGCCTGCACGGACCGTGGAATCTCGCCGCCATTCAGGCCGGCAAACACGTACTGACGGAGAAACCGTTTTCGAGCAACGCAGTGGAAGCACAGGCGGTAGCCGAGGCAGCACGCGTGAGCGGAGTGACGCTGCTCGAGGGTTTCCACTACCTCTTTCATCCGGTGAACCGGCGCCTGCTGGATCTGGTTCGGAACGGCGTCGTCGGCGAGGTAACTCGGGTGGAAACGGTACTGCGGATGCCGACCCCCGCCGAGACGGATCCGCGGTGGGAACTCGCCCTGGCGGGTGGGTCGCTGATGGACCTGGGCTGTTACGGATTACATGCTTCCCGGATGCTGAGTGACGTGTGTGGTGGAACGCCGGTGGTGACCGAGACACGCCACGAGGAATACGTTCCGGGAGTCGATTCGTGGTTCGACATCGAGCTCGAGTATCCGGGCGGCGCTGTGGCATCCGTGGTGACCACGATGTTGGACGAGCGGTATCACTTCACCTTCCGAGTCTTCGGGACGGAAGGAGACGTCCTGGTGCACAACTTCCTGCAGCCGGACGTCGACGACCGCGTCTCCGTCACGGCAGGTGGGCGCACGATCGTCGAGCATCTGGGTACGACGTCGTCGTACACCTACCAACTCGAGGCCCTGGCCGATCATCTGGCCGGGGACTCGACACTTCCCATCGGCCCGGCCGACGCGGTCGCCAACATGGCGATGATCGACGAGGCGTACATGCATTCCGGCCTCGGGGTTCGGCCGACTACCACCCTCTGACGAAACGACTGCTGCCTCGGTTCGAATCGAACCGAGGCAGTAGTCGTGAGGATTTGATCTAGCGGCGAAGCTCGTGGGTCAGTGTCTCGAGCTCGTCGCCGCCTGCCATCTCCTTGGTCAGTTCTTCGAGCGAGATGTCGTCGTACTTGGCGTCGAGCTTCTGCCGTCCTCGGTTGAGGAGTACGAAGTGATCGCCGACCATGTACGCGTGGTGTGGGTTGTGCGTGATGAAGATGACGCCGAATCCCTGTTCCTTGGCAGCGGTGATGTAGCGCAACACCATTCCTGATTGCTTGACGCCGAGCGCTGCTGTCGGCTCGTCGAGAATCAGCACGCGCGCGCCGAAGAAGATGGCGCGGGCGATGGCAACACACTGGCGCTGACCGCCGGAGAGGCTGCCGATCGGTGCGTCGACGTCGGGCAGTTCGATGCCCATCTTCGACAGTTCCGAGAGCGTCGTCGCACGCATGGCGTTGGCATCGAGCGACTTGATGAAGCCGCCCTTACGCAGTTCCTGCCCGAGGAAGAAGTTGCGCCACACCGGCATCAGCGCCACGACGGCGAGGTCCTGATAGACCGTCGCGATGCCTTTGCCGAGGGCCTCTTTCGGAGAGTGGAACGTCGTCGGTTCGCCGTCGACGAGCAGTTCACCTTCGCTCTGCTGGTGCAGGCCGGCGATGATCTTGATCAGCGTGGACTTGCCTGCGCCGTTGTCACCGAGCACGCCGGTCACTTCACCCGCGCCGACGCGCAGGTTGATTCCCTTGAGCGCGATGATGTTTCCGTATTGCTTACCGACGTCCTTGAGCTCGATCAGTGGCACGTTGCCTCCCGAGTTCGAGAGGGCGGGAACTTCAGCTGTGGTACTCATGTGTCACCTTTTCGCAGCGTAGTTGCGGAATGCGTTGTTGGCGATGACCGCGAACAGCAGCATGGCGCCGAGGAAGAACTTGAACCAGTCCGGGTTCCAGCCTGCGTAGACGATGCCCTGGTTGGTCATGCCGAAGATGAATGCGCCGATCGCAGCGCCGATCGCGGTTCCGTAACCGCCGGTGAGCAAGCAACCGCCGATGACTGCGGCGATGATGTACAGGAACTCGTTACCGACACCCTGACCGGACTGGACGGTGTTGAACGAGAACAGCAGATGCATGCCGACGAACCAGGCAGCAAAGCCGACGGTCATGAACAGACCGATCTTGACTGCCGTCACCGGCACACCGATCGCGCGTGCGCTGTCCTGATTGCCACCGACCGCGAAGATCCAGTTGCCGATCTTGGTCTTGAACAAGATGAACGTGGCAATCGCGGTGAACAGCAGCCACCACACGACGGTAATCTTGACGGACACGCCGAAGACCGAGAAAGACGACGCGAATACCTTTTTGGCGGAATCGAATCCGGCCATGTCGGAGACGCTTGGTGTGGCCACCTGACCACTCACGAGCTTGGTGACGGCCAGGTTGATGCCGGTCAGCATCAGGAACGAACTCAAGGTGATGAGGAAGCTGGGAATCTTCGTCTTCATGACGAGGTAACCGTTGAGGAATCCGACCGCGAGCGAAACGACCAGCGCCAGAATTGCGCCCACCCACAGATTGAGGTGCAGGTTGTAGGCGATCATGGACGCTGCCAGCGAGGATGTGGTGACAGCGACGCCGGCAGAGAGGTCGAACTCGCCGCCGATCATGAGCAGGGCGACCGCGCAAGCCATGATGCCGATCGTGGAGCTGGAGTAGAGCACTGTCGCAAGCGCTTCCGGCGTACGGAACGGTGCCGCGACGATACAGAAGAAGATGAAGATGGCGATGGCGCCGACAAGTGAACCCATCTCAGGGCGGAGCAACAGACGCTGAATGCGCTTCTGCTCCTTCACCCGTTCATCGGTCACGACTTTGTGGGCGGCAAGGTCGAGATCTGCCTGAGTGGACATGATTTCCCTTCCGTGCTGGACAGGCGCACGGCGGGCGGATTCTCAGCCCTCCGTGCGCCCGGATCAGCGAGTTCCGTTCTTGGCGTACTCGGCGACCGAGTCGATGTTGGTGTTGTCGATGAACGCGGGTCCGGTCAGGGTCGGCAAGCCGCCGCCGATCACGTTGCCGTTGTTGAGGTAGAGCCACAGCGAATCGATGGCGAGGTAGCCCTGCAGGAAGGGTTGCTGGTCCACTGCCCACTGCACGTCACCGGATTTGATGGCGTCGACGAGGGCCGCGTTGGTGTCGAAGGTGACCACCTTCGCCTTGCTGCCTGCGTTGTCGACCGACGTCACGGAGGTCAATGCAAACGGCGCACCGAGAGCGAGGACTCGATCGATTGCCGGGTCCTGCTGAAGCTTCGCGGTGATGGTCGACTCCACCGACGGCATGTCCTTGCCGTTGACGTTGAGAATCTCCGTTGTTCCCTTGAACGACTTCTTCACACCGGCACAACGTGATTCGAGGCTCACGTTGCCCTGCTCCTGAATGACGCACAGCACCTTGGTCGCGCCTTCGGTGTTGAGTCGCTCGCCCGCAGCTTCACCGGCAATCGACTCGTCCTGACCGAAGTACTCCTTGACGCCCATGTCCTTCCAGGTTTCGAGGCCTGAGTTGAGGGCGACCACCGGAATGCCCGCGGCGGTGGCACTTTGGACCGCTGCAACCATGGCGTCGGGCTTCGCGAGGGTGACGGCAATCCCGTCGACCTTGCTGTCGATCGCACTCTGAACCAGGTTTGCCTGGTTGGGTGCCTCGGGATCGGCGGAGTACCGAAGTTCGATGTTGTCCTTCGCCGCTGCGGTTTCAGCGCCCTTGCGCACCAGATCCCAGAACGTGTCACCGGGAACTTCGTGGGTGATCATCGCAATGGTGGCTCGGGGCGTGTCCGCCGTACCCGCGCCCATTCCGGATCCGGAGGAATCCGGCTTTCCGCCGGTGCTTGAACAGGCGGCCAAACCCAAGACCACGACTGAGGCTCCGGCCAGTACGGCAACGCTCTTGCGTCCCGTGAGAAACGACATGTGAACTCCCTCTCGACATCAACCAACGGCCCGCGAACGGATGGTGCTCGGTTGTATGTGAAAGATGTAATACCCGTCACAGTCGAATGTCAATAGTTTGTTCTGACATTAGGACTGCTTATCAAAGATCGGACGACCGAATGCAGTGGAAACGCCAGGTCAACGCACTGCCGGTCCAGTTGAACCTCGAACCACTAGTTGTGGCTGCGCGACTATGTCCTTGCCCAAGAGTCCACTTCCGCCGTCGAGACGTTCGGAGATCCGCTCCACCGCTGCGCCGCCCAGAAACGCCGTGTCCTGCCCGACGCTGGTCAGCTCGATGTGCGCCAAGCCGGCCAATGCGCTGTTGTCGAATCCGATCACGGAGACGTCGCCAGGCACCGAGACCCCGGCACGCAGGAAGACGTCGAGAACTCCGAGCGCGCAGCGATCGTTGAAAGCGAAGACCGCACTCGGAAGCCGTTGTTCGACCATCGACCGCGCGGCATCTGCGCCGAACTCCTCCGTGAGCCCGCCAGGAAGGATCCGCGGTTCCAGGCCGGCCGCCCACATGGCTTTCCGGTAGCCCTGACGCCTCTCCTGAGCGCCGGGGCCGCGCCCGCCGTCGACATGAACGATCGAACGGTGCCCGAGCTCGACGAGGTGATTCACGGCCATCACGGCGCCCGCCTCGTCGTCCGTGCGGACAACGTCCACATGCGCTGACAGCATCTTCCGCGCGAGCACGACAACGGGAACCTTGCCGGAGAGGTCGACGATCTCCGATTCCGGTGCCTGTGAACCCAACAGCAAGATCGCCTCGCATCGGTCGTCGAGCAGGGTGCGCACTGCACGCAAGCCTGGCCTGCGGGCCGAGACGGCACTGAGAACGACGTCGTAGCGCAACCGTTCGGCTGCGTCGTAGATCTCGTCGAGCAGTTCCGCGTGAAATGTTTGCGCCGCAACGTAACTGACGCCGATCAAGCGGCTGCGATGTTGACGCAGCAGTCGCGCCGCGTTGTCGGGTCGATAGCCGAGTCGGTCCGCGGCCGCCTTGACTCGTACACGCGTCGCATCACTGGCCCCTGGCACGTCACGAATGACGATGGACACCAATGCGCGTGACACTCCCGCCAGATCGGCAACATCCTGCAAGGTCGGGCGTCGACTGTTCACCTCAACAGACTAGATCGTTCCAGCCAATACCTGCACAAGCGTTGACGCGCGCCGCAACCGGCGCTTTACTGGCACTACTAGAACGATCTAGTTCATCATTCTCACTCCGAACGGAGCCCCCATGTCTGCCTCTGTTGCAGTCGGTCTCATCGGCGCCGGATGGATCGGCCGTTTCCACGGCGAGTCCGTCGCGCTGCGCGTCCCCGTTACCCGTCTCGTCGCCGTCGCCGACCCCGCCCCGGACGCTGCGGCGTCATTGATCGAGCGCGTCAGTCCTGGCGCTCGCGCGTACACCGATGCCCTCAAGCTGATAGCCGATCCGAACGTCGAAGCGGTGCTCATCAGTACGCCCGCACCAACTCACACCGATCTCGTGGTGGCCGCTGCGGAGGCCGGCAAACATGTCTTCTGCGAAAAGCCGATGGCCTTGACGCTCGAGGACGCCGATCGCGCAATCAGCGCATGCGCCACGAACAACGTTGCGCTGCAGGTCGGTTTCAATCGGCGCTTCGCCGCTGATTTCGCGGCGGCCCACGAAGTGATCACTGCCGGCGGGATCGGGACCCCGCAGCTACTGCGTTCTCTGACCCGCGATCCGGGCATCACCGCCGACGTCGCTGCTCGGGTCAAGCCGTGGACCATCTTCAACGAGACGCTGATTCACGACTTCGACGCTCTGCTCTGGCTCAACCCGGGGGCACGCGTCGTCGAGGTGTTCGCGCAGGCCGATGCTCTCATCCATCCGCAGTACAAGGAGGAGGGGTACCTCGACACGTCGATGGTTCAGTTGCGCTTCGACAACGGCGCCCTCGCGTCGGCCGAGGCCAACTTCCAGGCCACCTACGGTTACGACGTACGCGGCGAAGTTTTCGGTTCCGGTGGAATGGTGAGTGCAGGCGAGGTCACGCGGACCGCGATGCGCCATTACAGCTCACCGGGCGTTCTGGCCGACACACCTCGGGTGAACATCGAACTGTTCCATGACGCTTATGTCGCCCAGCTGGAACACTTCGCCGATTGCGTCCGCTCTGGTACTGCGCCGTCGGTTGGCGGTCTCGATGCCCGCAATGCGCTGAAAATTTCCTTGGCTGCAAAAGAATCCGTAGAAACCGGGCTACCGGTGTCGTTGCTGTCGGTGTCGCGGTGAGCCCCTTCGACTTGGCGGTCTCCGCCGAAATGACGTTCACCGAACTCCCGGTCGTCGAGCGTGTTCGGCGGATCTCGGAGGCGGGGTTCGCGGCTGAGATCTGGAGTTGGCAGGACAAGGACCTCGACGCTCTTGTCGCCACCGGAGCTCAATTCTCCTCGATGACCGGCTACCTGCACGGCGATTTGTTCGACGAGGCGGGCAGCGCCGAACTGGTACGCACGGCGCAGCTGTGCCTCGCTCCGGCAGCGAAACTCGGCGTTCCACGGCTGAACTTCCATACCGGTGAGCTGATCGACGGGCAGGCCGCGCGCCCGCAGTATCGAACTACCGGAGCGATGTGGCTGACCGCCGGCCGAGCGCTCGAGAAGATCGCACGACTGGGCGAAGACGCCGGAGTTGTCTTCTGCCTCGAGAACCTCAATACGATCGTCGATCACCCCGGTGTACCGATGGCCCGCGCCAAAGACACTCTGGCACTGGTGGAATCCGTCTCACACCCGAACCTCAAGATGATGCTCGACCTTTACCACGCGCAGATCGGCGAAGGGAACCTCATCGAACTCGTGCGGCGTTGTGGTGACAACATCGGAGAGATTCAGGTGGCCGATGTACCAGGCCGCTGCGAACCTGGAACCGGCGAGATCAACTACCCCGCCATTGCACGCGTTCTCGCCGACCAGGGATACACCGGCACAATCGGTTTGGAGGGCTGGGCGTCGGGAGACAGTGACACCGCACTCGCTGCCTTCCGGAAGGCCTTCACACTCTAGGCCTCCCCAGGGAACGTGATCCCTACCTGACGGCGGATCTCGTCGAGGATGTCGAGCGTCGCAACAGCCGCGTCGAGCGGATGGACCGGCGAGTCGACATCCCCGGCGGTGATCCTCCGCGCGGCCTCGGCAGCCTCGAACGCGAGACCGCCGACGTATCCGTCGACCGGGTCGTCGTAGCGCGCAGATCTTCCGTCACCGAACCGGACTGTGAACGCGCCGGGACGATAGAACGTCGAATCCAGAACGATCATCCCCTTGTCACCGCAGATCGACGCAGTGTTGGGTGTGTCAGCGAGGATTGTGGTGCTCAAACTGGCCTGAGCCACACCGGCCCAGGAGAGCACCGCGGAAATCTGGCCGTTCACTTGGCCGGTCGCCGGCTGGCCGAGCGCGAAAACCGTACTCGGAACACCTAGCACTCGATGCGCCAGACTGACCGGATAGGTCCCGAGGTCGAGAAGTGGCCCGTCCGCAAGCGCCGGATCGTAAATACGGTGATCGGTCTCGAACCGTTCGCCGTGATCGGCCAGAACCGTACGTATGGTTCCCAGAAGTCCAGCATCAAGGACCTGGTCGATCACGTCGAACTTGGGCAGGAACGCCGTCCACATCGCCTCCATACAGAACAATCCGAGCGCCGTTGCCCTCTCCTGAATGGCACGCCCCTGCGCTCCGTTCAAGGCAAGTGGTTTTTCGATCACGACATGCTTGCCGTGATCCAATGCCGCCATCGCACAATCGAAATGGGCTGTGTGCGGCGTTGCTACATAGACGACGTCCACCTCCTCGGACGCAAGCAAAGCGTCGTAGCTACCGTGAGCGCGTCGGATTCCCCACTGATCCGCGAATGCCTGAGCACGGCCGAGTCCGCGCGAAGCAACGGCCGTCACATCTTGAGTCGTGTTGGTCTGCAGGGATTGCACGAAGCGCTGCGCAATCCAACCCGGCCCGAGGATCCCCCACCGCAAAGTCGGGGCGTCGATCGGATCGGGGACCCGGGTGCGCGGGAGTTCCAGAACTGTAGAAGAAGTCATGCGTCGAACTGTAGAGTCGAATCTCGAAATATGTAAGGACATTATGTTGTCCAATTAAACTCTCTGGAAGTAGGAACGCCATGTCGATTCGTGTCGGTGTGATCGGAACCGGCGTCATGGGCGCCGACCACGTCCACAATCTGCATTCCACGGTCTCTGGGGCAACGGTCTCCGTGGTCGCAGACCTCGATCGGGAGCGAGCAGGATCGGTAGCGTCGGCAGTCGGAGCACGGTGGGTGACCGATCCGGTGAAACTGATCAACGACACCGAGGTGGACGCCGTAGTCATCGCTTCCCACGATTCGACGCATGCCGACCTCGCCCTTGCGGCGATCGAAGCCGGAAAGCCGGTTCTGTGCGAAAAGCCTCTCGCAGTGACAGCACAGGACTGCCGACGCGTCGTCGCGGCCGAGAACCCCGAAAGTCCGCTGGTGAGCGTCGGATTCATGCGTCGATTCGATCCGGGATACGTGGCGCTGAAGGCCGAAACACATTCAGGTCGTATCGGAAACCCACTGATCGTGCACTGCTCGAGTCGGACAGTCAGCGCCTACCCGGGTGGCAGTTCGGAATCCACGGTGACCAACTCCGCGATTCACGAACTCGACATCGTGCCGTGGATCTTGAACTCCCCCGTCGTTGCGGCCAGTTGGCACTGCGGACGTTCCAGCTCGCTGGTGACCGATCGCCAGGATCCACAGATGATCATGCTGCGCACCGCCGACGGCGTACTCACCACGGTCGAGGTCTTTCTCAACGCGCGGTACGGCTACGACACTCGGTGCGAGGTCGTGGGCGAAATCGGCGCAGCTCGTCTCGCCGAACCTGTGGTCATCCACACCGACGCGGATCGATCACACTCGTACGTTTATGCGGCGGATTGGATTCCGCGTTTTGCCGAGTCGTATCGGCGCCAACTTCAAGAGTGGATCGACGCGTTGAGCGCCGGAAGACCGTCGACGTTGGCCACAGCAGCGGACGGCCTACGGGCAAATCTCGTGGCAGCTGCCGTGATCAAGTCGATGTGCTCCGAGGGAGCAACTGTCTCGGTCGAGCCCGTGAGGGACAGTTCCTGAGGGCTTTTTGATGGATTTCAGGGGTAGTTTCGATGGCTTCGCCTTGGCAGTCTTTGAGGTACCACGCCTTGTGAACCCGCAGGAAAGGTCCCCGAATGACTCAACCGCTGACCGACCACACCGTGCCTTTCGCGGGTAGGTTGCACCGAGAAGACTGCAACATCGACGACTTCGCCGCTTTGGTCGCGCACGACACAAACCTGGCCGATTACCCATACGCCCATTCAGTGGCCGACGGCGTACTTCTGTACCGCTCGCAAGCACTGGTCGAGCAATCGTCGAATCCTGAAATCCGGGCCGAGATCCAAGACGAGATCGCCCGGGCGTTACTCACCGGCCCCGGAATCACAGTCTTTCAAGGCGCGTTCGACGCGGAGATACTGGATCGCGCTAACGCGGTCTTTCGTGAACTCATTGCGCGCCAACACGAATCCGGCGCAGTGCCTGGAGATCACTTCGCCAAACCCGGAGCCAATGACCGAATCTGGGGCGCACAGCTGAAGTTGGCGCTCGAAGATCCCAGTGCCTACGTCGACTACTACTCGAACAGCATTCTCGCTTTGGCTTCGGAAGCGTGGCTCGGCCCCATGTACCAGGTGACGTCGGACGTCAACGTCGTCAATCCTGGTGGCGCCGCCCAGAACCCGCATCGCGATTACCACCTCGGCTTCATGTCGAGCGACGTCGCTGCGAAGTTCCGGGCGCACGTTCACCGTTTGTCCCCTGCCCTCACCTTGCAAGGTGCAGTCGCACATGTGGACATGCCGGTCGAGACGGGGGCGACGAAGTATCTGCCGTACTCCCAGCAATTCGAATCCGGATACCTCGCGTTCGAGCGTCCCGAGTTCAGGGAATTCTTCGAAGCCAACTACGTCCAATTACCTTTGGAGAAAGGAGATGCCGTCTTCTTCAACCCTGCACTGTTCCACGCCGCCGGCCACAACAGGTCTGCGGACGTTCTGCGTATGGCAAATCTTCTCCAGGTGTCGTCGGCTTTCGGTCGCGCCCTCGGAACCATCGACCGGGAGGCGCTCGTCAACGCGATCTATCCGGCACTGGTAGCCCTCAGCGAAGCAGGTTCCGACGAGTCCGTTCGTTGGGCCGTCGCCGCCTCCGCTGAGGGCTACGCCTTCCCGACCAATCTGGACCGCGACCAACCGATCGACGGCCTCGCGCCTCAGACGCAGGCTGAACTTGTGACAGAGGCGGTTCGCGAGCGGATCGCACCTGGTCGACTGGCCGATCTACTGAAGGCACAGTCAGAGAGACGAATGAGCTGAGGGACGGCAGCGCTGAAGAGGCGTGGGCCGCTTAATGCCGGTCAGTCGGTACGCTTGTGGGCATGGGGTGGGACTTGTTAGTACTGTTCGCCATGTTCGGCCCGTTGGCGGTGTTCGGTTGGGCCGCTGTTCGGGCGAAGCGCCGCGGGCTCGGGGGCTCGTTCGTCGGGCCATTTCAGGAGATGTTCGATCCCGGTGCTGCGCGAGCCCAGACCGTCATCGAACAGATCGCGGAACTGCCGGATCCTGCGGACTCCGGCGACCCGGACAACGACGACGACGTGCCGTACACAGTCACCTACGAGGGTGTTCGGCTCCACATCAACCCTGGTAAGGCTCGAGAGCGCGGAGGCGGCGGGGCCAGCAAGCGAGCTGAGTAAAAGTCGCACCGGATTCAACATGCCCTATCTGTTTTTGGACGTGCAGCACAGGGAACTTACTGTTCGACAATGTGGGCGAGGGAGAACTGGTTCAGTCAGGGCCGGCGCAGTTGATAGGTGACGCCGTTCTCCAACTCGTCCGAGCTGAATGACTTCGGAGAAAAGTGGCCCAAGCTCACCTCGTAGTTTCTCTGGTTTGCGGGGATGGCATCAAAATGTGCGGTGTAGGAGCAGCTGCTCATTCCGTCAGGAAGTTGATCGATTGCCTCGACCTCGAGTGTCGACCTAGCGGACGCAGCGCCACTGCCCCCGAAGATTTGAATCTGGTCGTTCGGAGCCACACGGATCGTGTCGATCACGCACTCTCCAGAGCCGGCCTCGATCTGCTCTGCCTGACCGGTCACCGTCAATGTGGCGGCAAAGGTTTTCGGCACATCGACATTAGTGGTACAGCTTGTCAGCATCAGCGCTCCCACAGAGCCCGCTGCCGCAGCCGCAATCTGTGCAGACCTTCGCCTCATAGTCGTCAACGGTAGAGCGTCCGAGGCGTCTCTGTGCTCGGTTGCCGAAACCGAGGAGTCACGCGCGCTCCCTCGCTGGCCGACCGAACCACTTGGACAGCTGAGTATCCAACTCCGCCTGCATATCCCCGACCCATGCCACATGACCGTCCGGTCGAAGCAGAACGGCCGGAGCGTCCAATTCAGCGCTGGTGTCGACGACGTAGTCGACACGGTCGTTCCAACCGTCGACCGACAATTGGCCACCCTGGTCGAGCAGAAGTCCACGGCCGGTGCGCATCAGGTCGTACAGGGTGCCGCGCGTCAACGCGATGTCCCGCAGCCTTCGACCGAGTAGGTCGTCGCCTTCGCCGAAGTCGTAGCGAATCGAGATCGCAGTGATCTTCTCGGTCAGATAACGCTTGACGTCCTCGAATTCCATCAACTCGGAGACCAAGCGACGGACAGCTTGCGGGCCGGCGGCGGCGGAGATCAACTCCGCCTGCGCACGCGTGTTGTCCAGTACGTCGGCAGCCACCGGACGCCGTTCCGATTCGTAAGTGTCGAGCAAGCCCTCCGCGCCCAGCCGTTGATCTCGGCGGCAAGCTTCCAGCCCAGATTGAATGCGTCCTGGACACCGAGATTGAGGCCTTGACCACCCACCGGTGGGTGGATGTGAGCGGCATCGCCGGCGAGGAACACCCGGTGACCCCGGTAGTGCTCAGCCAGACGGGTGGCGTCACCGAAGCGCGAGAGCCACCGCGGCGAGTGCACACCGAAGTCGGTGCCGGCAATGGCTATTAGCTGTTGCTTGATGTCGTCGAGGGTGTCGGAACCGCGCGACCGTCGGCAACTTCGGCCGCGGGTATGACGGCCTACGAGGTAGCGCGCGTGAAGTGTTGTGCCGTCTGACAATTCCGCTGTGACGTTGTCACTGTCTTGACGGATTGCGGCGACGCGCTTCCCTCGCTGAAGGTCCGCGCCGACGTCGGTGGCGTGTTCGGCAAGCATTCTGTCGATCTCGGGCTGAGCTATGCCCAATACGTATCCGTGCCCAGTATCGAGGTGAGCGGGTGCTGGTTTGCTGATCCCCGCGAAGAATCCGCCGAGCGGGTACTTGCGGCCATGCACTAGGAATCTGTCCAGCAACCCGCGCTGTTCCATGATTTCGATGCTGCGGACGTGAATGCCGAGGGCACGGACGAACCGGGTCGGCTCCTCGTCCTTGTCAACGACAACGACGTCGACGCCGTGTAGCCGGAGCTCGCCTGCCAGCATCAGTCCAGTTGGTCCGGCACTTTATCGGCGCTCCAACACCGCAGCGCCTGTACCGTGCGGGAGCCGCCAACTCTCGATCACCGTCAGCACCAGCATGAGTCCGAGAACACCCAGCGTCAGCGAAAACGGCACTCCTCCGCCAAAATCGCCGGACTCGGCCAGCGGTGTACAGAGCGTGATCACCAACGCGGACAGCGCAATACCCAGACCGGACGCCAGCTCCTGCAGCGTTGCATGCAAGGTATTGGCATCGGTCAGCTCCCCCGAGTCGACCTCGGCGAACGCCAAGCTGTTGTACGCGGTGAACCCGATGGATCGCAGAGCTCCACTGAAGAACAACGCGACGGCGATGACTACGTGCGGTGTCGACGACGAAATCAGCGCCAGCGCAGCGAAGCACACCAACGACAGAACGCCGTTTCCCACCAGAACTCGTCTGATCCCGAACCTGCGCATGAGCGGAGTGGTGAGCGGTTTGATCGCGATGTTCCCCACAAACAGAGCCATCACCAGCAGACCTGACTTGAACGCCGACATTCCGAATCCCACTTGGAACAACAACGGCAGCACAAACGGCACGCCCATGATCACGAGCCGGTACAGCGAGCCGCTCGACGCGACAATCCGAAACGATCGGAGCCGGAGGACCCCGAGCGCAATGAGCGGGTGATCCGACCGGAGGAGGTGAATGACGGCCAAGCTCAACAAGATCAGAGCCGCAACGATACCGAGGCCCACTCGAATCCAATCGGTCCCGGAACTGAGCACGCTGTCGAGTGCCACAACGAGTACAGCGACGCCTGCTCCGATCACCACCAGACCCAGCCAGTCGAGGCTTCGTTTCTGCGCTTCCCGAATATCGGGCACCATGCGCAATGCCAGGAGAAACCCGACGATCCCGATCGGAACGTTGATCAGGAATATCCAGCGCCACGACGCGATCGACACGATGGCTCCACCCACAGCGGGCGCGAGGACCGGCGCTGTGAGCGCCGGCCACGTCAGGTAGGCGATGGCCCGTACGAGTTCCGCTTTCGACGTCACCCGCAATACTGCGAGCCGCCCCACCGGCACCATCATGGCGCCGCCTACCCCTTGTAGTGCGCGCATTCCCACCAGCATCGGGAGGGACGTACTGAGCGCACATCCCACCGATGCCACAGTGAAAACGGCTATGGCAGAGACGAACACCCGCCGCGTTCCGAATCTGTCGGCCATCCATCCGCTCGCCGGAATCAGGACTGCCAACACCAAGAGATACGAAGAAACAGCGACATTGACGTCGACGGCATCGACTCCGAAGGATAGGGAAATCGACGGCAGCGCCGTTGCGAGAATCGTCGCGTCGAGCATCTCCATGAACAGCGCTGCTGCCACGAGCAACGCCAGCCCTCGGGGAAATGTCACTGCACCAGAGCCTTTCGGAGGAACTGTCGATCAGCCGAGAGTGATCCAGCCGCCGGAGGACACCGAGGCGACCATCGCGTCCAGAGCGTGCGCCGACGCGACTGCATCAGCGATGGTCGCTCCCTGCGGCGCTCCGTCCACGATCGAGGAGATGAAGTTGCGGGCCTCGATCACTTTCAGGTCGTCGTAGCCCATCGCGTTGGCCGCGCCAGGCTGGAAGCGGCCGAACTCACCCGACTCGGGGCCGACCAAAACCGTCGTGACGGATTGGTCCTGGTACTTCGAGCCGAGGCTGGTGCCCAGTTCACCCATTCGGCGGTAATCCCAGAACACGGCACCCTTCGTGCCGTGAATCTCGAATCCGTAATTGTTCTGCTCCCCCACGGCGACGCGGCAAGCTTCGAGAGTGCAGCGGCCACCCGAACCGAGGCGCAGCAGTGCGCTGACGAAGTCTTCGTTCTCGACAGCCCCCATCTCCCCGCCGCTGGCCCGTGCATGTCCACTGGTTGCGGCGGACGGACGCGCACGCTCCGGGATGAAGATGGCAGTATCCGCAACAAGGGCGTCGACGTCGCCGAGTAGATGACGGATGAGATCGATACCGTGCGAAGCCAAGTCACCCAGGACGCCGGCGCCGCCGCGCTCGCGTTCGTATCGCCAACTCAAAGCGCCTTCGGGATGCGCCGCGTAGTCGCTGAGGAAGCGAAATCTCGAATGCGTGATCGTACCTAACTCCCCCGACTCGATCAGGCTTTTGGCCAGGGCCACGGCCGGCGCATTCCGATAATTGAAGCCGACGCTCGACTGCACACCGGCCTTCGAGACAGCCGCAGCAACAGCTTTCGCGTCTTCCGTGGACAACCCGACGGGCTTCTCGATCCAGATGTGTTTGCCGGCCTGTGCCATTGCGACACCGATTTCACGATGCAAGAAGTTCGGGGCCGTGATGCTCACCGCGTCGATCGCCGGATCGGCCGCGATATCGCGCCAATCCTGGGTGAAAGCTTCGAAACCGAATTGGTCCGCCGCTTCCTCCCCTCGGCCCGGCACCTCGTCGGCGACGGCAGCCAGACGGATCACGGGCAGCTGGGGATAGTGCTGCCGCAGACGCAGATACGCCTGCGTATGCACGCGGCCCATCCATCCGAATCCGGCAACTGCTACAGAAATGCCTGTCATGAGGCTCCGTTCGGGTCAAATGATCGAAGGATCGCAGAAATTCTGGGGTCACAAATCACCCCCACTGACTCAGTCAGGCGGGTACTCGTGTCACCGGGATCGGGATCTAGCGGTCGACCACAGTGGTGTCGAAGTAGTAACGCGACGCTCGGTAGCAGTGGCTGCCGTACTCGACGGCACTACCTGAATCGTCAAATGCAGTGCGGCTCATGGTCAAGAGGGCAGCGCCCACTTTCTCGTCGAGCAATCCTGCCTCTTCGCGAGTCGCCGCCCGGGCGCCGATTCGCTGGCGCGCCACACGGATGTGAACGCCGCGAGTCCGCAAGGTTTGGTAGAGCCCCTGCGTCTCCAACTCCTCGGGATCGGGTGCGATGTCCACCGGAATGTAATTGGTCATCACTGCCAGCGGTTCGCCGTTGGTGCTCCGCAGTCGCCTGATGGTGGCCACCTCGGCGTCAGGTTCGAGGTTGAGTTCCGCGGCTACGTCCTCGCCGGGAACTCCTACCGTGAACTCGAGTAGCTTGGTCGTCGGCGCCTGGCCTGCCCTCGCCAGGTCGTCGAACAGACTGGTGAGCTCGACAGGGCGGTGCACCGGACTCTGCACCACCTGAGTTCCGACTCCCCGCTTGCGAACAAGTAGGCCCTTGTCCACCAGTTCCTGGATCGCGCGTCGTGTGGTCGGACGCGAGAGATTGAGCCGTTTCGCTAACGCAAGTTCGTTCTCGAAGCGATCGCCTGGGGCAAGGTCGCCACCGAGAATAGCGCCCTCGATTGCCTGGGCCAGCTGAAAATACAGCGGCACCGGGCTCGAGCGGTCCAACTCGACGGCGAGTGCTGCGACCACGGTCAACTCCGATCTCCGACTTGGGAAGGCGCCGTATCGACGCTACTTCTCTCGGCAGTGTATGCGAACACTAACATTCACTTGACGGCAAGTCATAATGTCCAGACAAACTATTGACAATCGCTGTGTCGCGGCGCACAGTTTCAGTCATACATCGGTGCCCTGCGTGGGCAACCCACCACGAACTCTCGGGAGTCAGTCTTGACAAGCATCAACACTCACCAGAGCGGGTCACACATCCCTGACGCACCCTTCGACGTGCTTGCCATCGGCCGATCGGGGGTGGACATCTACCCACTTCAGACCGGTGTCGGACTCGAGGACGTCGAGACGTTCGGCAAGTTCCTCGGCGGCAGCGCAGCCAATGTCTCGGTGGCGGCCGCGCGCCTCGGTCGGCGAGCAGCATTGATCTCCGGCGTCGGCAACGATCCCTTCGGGAAGTTCGTCACACGCGAATTGGCACATCTCGGTGTCGACAACAGGTTTGTCGTCACCAATTCCGAATACCCGACACCGGTGACGTTCTGCGAAATCTTCCCCCCTGACGACTTCCCCCTGTACTTCTACCGCAAGCCGCATGCGCCTGATCTTCGGATCACCCCGCAAGACATCGACCTCGACGCCGTTCGAACAGCCTCGCTGTACTGGTCGACTGTGACGGGGCTGTCCGAAGAACCGAGCCGCAGCGCACACTTCGCCGCCTGGGAAGCCCGCGAACGCCGCCCGCTGACAGTTCTCGACCTGGACTACCGCCCGATGTTCTGGTCGACGCCGCAGGAAGCGACCACTCAGGTACAGCGCGCCCTCAAACACGTGACGGTAGCCGTGGGAAATCGTGAAGAGTGCGAAATCGCGGTCGGTGAGACCAACCCGAACAAGGCTGCGGACGCACTTCTCGACCTCGGAGTCGAACTGGCCATCGTGAAGCAGGGCCCGAAGGGTGTACTCGGCAAAACGCGAAAGCAGTCGATCACCGTGCCGCCCAACACCGTCGACGTGGTCAACGGACTGGGAGCAGGCGACAGCTTCGGCGGATCACTGTGCCACGGACTGTTGGCGGGGTGGCCGCTGGAGAAGGTACTGCGCTACGCCAACGCGGCCGGCGCGATAGTCGCATCTCGGCTCGAATGCTCCACTGCGATGCCGACCGCCGAAGAAGTCCACGATCTCGCCGAAGCAACAGCCACGGAGGCAGTCAATGTCTGACAAGCTCGCCGCCCGCCCCCTCGCCACCACCTACGCCGAAGTGACGGAACTGCGTGCGAGCGATCCGCAGATCATCGAAAAGGCCTGGGCAGCAAGAACTCCTCGCGCCACTGTTCGAGGCAACGGCCGACTCATGATCGTCGCTGCCGATCACCCGGCGCGTGGGGCGCTGTCCGCCGGTGGCAAGCCGACAGCGATGAACAGTCGTACCGATCTCCTGGACCGGTTGCGCACTGCACTCGACAATCCAGGAGTCGACGGTGTTCTCGGCACTGCGGACATTCTCGACGATCTGCTCCTCCTCGGCGCCCTCGACGACAAGGTCGTCTTCTCGTCGATGAACCGCGGCGGCCTGGCAGGCGCGAGCTTCGAACTCGACGACCGCATGACGGGTTACACAGCGGCCGGTACCGCAAAGTTCGGCATGAACGGCGGAAAGATGCTGCTGCGCATCGCACTCGACGACGCGGGCACCTTGCCCACCATGACGGCATGCGCCGAAGCCGTGGACGAACTGGCCGCGGCCGGACTGATCGCGATGCTCGAGCCGTTCCTCTCCAGTCGCGTGAACGGCAAGGTGGTCAACGATCTCAGCCCCGACGCCGTCATCAAGTCCATCCATATCTCCCAGGGCCTCGGCTCCACCTCGGCGTACACGTGGATGAAGTTGCCAGTCGTCGACGAGATGGAACGGGTCATGGATGCGACGACTCTCCCGACGCTCCTGTTGGGCGGCGATCCGCAGATCGCGCCGGAAGAGACTTACGCAAAGTGGGACGCTGCCCTTCAGCTGCCATCCGTGCGCGGATTGATAGTCGGGCGCGCCCTGCTCTACCCACCTGACGGTGACGTGACCGCGGCCGTCGACACCGCAGTCAAGCTCGTCCACTAGAACCGACCTGGCAGGAGCAAGATGTTCAGCAAGTACTACGTCCCCGCCGAATCTTCCGCCGACGGTGATTTCACCACAGTGGTCACGCCGGAGTCCGCCGGGTGGACCGAATCCAGCTTGTGGACACTCGAACTCACCCCTGGTGCGAACGTCCACCTGCAGTCCGGCGAGAACGAGATCATCGTCGTTCCACTGGCGGGTTCGGCCGTGGTTGTTGCAGAGGGGACGGAGATTCCCCTGACTGGCCGCGCATCGGTTTTCGACGGTCCGAGCGATTTTGCGTACGTAGGACGCGACGCCGACTACTCGGTCAGCAGCACTGACGGAGGTCGCTTCGCTCTGTGCGGAGCCCGCGCCGGCGCCAAGCTTCCCCATCGATACGGTCCCGCTTCAGGAGTTGCAGTCGAGCTCCGCGGTGCCGGGAACTGCAGCCGACAGATTCACAACTTCGCCACCGCAGACACCTTCGAGGCCGACTCCATCATCGCGTGTGAGGTCATCACCCCCGGCGGGAACTGGTCGTCGTATCCCAGCCACAAACACGACGAGAACAGCGACGTCGAATCGGCCCTGGAAGAGATCTACTACTTCGAGATCGACCGAAGCCCTACCGGCACCGAAGGATTCGGCTACCACCGGGTTTACGGAACCGCCGAGAGACCTATCGAGGTGCTCGAGGAAGTCCGCTCCGGCGACGTCGTCCTCGTGCCGCACGGCTATCACGGCCCGTCCATCGCAGCTCCGGGGCACCACATGTACTACCTCAACGTCATGGCAGGTTCGGGCGAGATCCGGGCGTGGAACATCTGTGACGATCCGCAACACACCTGGCTGCGCGGAAGCTGGGATCACCAGGACATCGACCCTCGACTGCCGTTGCAGTCCCACAACTGACGGAAGTGAAAGCTGTGGCACCCACCAACAACACAACCGGCAATCGTCTACCTCGCGACGAGCCGACCGTTCACCTCACCGTTTCCCAAGCTGTCGTCCGCTTCCTCGCCAACCAGTACACCGAACGCGACGGCCAGCGCACCAAGCTGTTCGCCGGCTGCTTCGGAATCTTCGGGCACGGGAACGTCGCCGGGTTGGGGCAGGCACTCTTACAGGCCGAGATCCAGGACCTCGACGCCGGCCGCGAGCCGACACTCCCCTACGTGCTCGGCCGCAACGAACAGGCGATGGTGCACTCGGCAGTCGCCCACGCCCGCATGAAAGACCGCCTGCAGACGTGGGCAGTCTCGTCCAGCGTCGGCCCGGGCGCCACCAACATGATCACCGGCGCGGCACTGGCCACCATCAACCGTCTACCTGTATTACTCCTGCCCGCAGACACTTTCGCGACTCGCGCCAGTGCCCCGGTCTTGCAGGAACTCGAACTCCCGTCGAGCGGTGACGTCACAGTCAACGACGCTTTCAAACCGGTCTCGCGCTACTTCGATCGGGTATGGCGCCCGGAGCAGTTGCCGAGCGCTCTGTTGGCCGGCATGCGAGTTCTCACCGACCCCGTCGAGACCGGCGCAGTCACCATCGCCATCCCGCAGGACGTACAGGCCGAGGCGTTCGACTGGCCCGAGGCGCTCTTCGCCGAACGAGTCTGGCACGTGGCCCGCCCGCTCCCCGAGCGATCGGTGATCGAACGCGCAGCCACGATCATCCGTTCGGCCCGCAAGCCACTGATCGTCGCGGGCGGCGGCGTGATCTACAGCCAGGCCACCGAATCTCTGGCAGCGTTCTGCGCGCAGACCGGAATTCCCGTGGGGCAGAGCCAGGCCGGCAAGGGTTCGCTGGTCTACGACCATCCACAATCCGTCGGAGCAGTGGGGTCCACTGGCACCACCGCTGCAAACGCACTGGCCACCGGGGCGGACGTCGTCATCGGAATCGGTACGCGGTACAGCGATTTCACGAGCGCATCCCGCACCGCCTTCACCAATCCCGACGTTCGCTTCGTCAACATCAACGTCGCTTCATTGGATTCCGTGAAGCAGGGCGGTGTCAGTGTGGTCGCCGACGCCCGTGAGGCTCTCGACGCCCTGGCGCTCGCGCTGAGCGACTACCGGGTGGACGACGAGTACGCGTCCAGGATCGGTGAACTCGCTCGCGATTGGGATGCTGTCGTCGAATCCGTCTACAACCCGGCCGAACCTGCGGCCGACGGCTCGCTGAACCAGAATCAGGTGATCGGCCTGGTCAACACTCTGTCCGATCCACGTGACGTCGTGGTGTGCGCTGCCGGGTCCATGCCGGGTGACCTCCACAAGCTTTGGCGTACTCGCGATTCGAAGGGCTATCACGTCGAATACGGATACTCCTGCATGGGATACGAAGTTGCCGGCGGCCTGGGCGTCCGGATGGCCTGCCCCGATCGCGACGTGTTCGTGATGGTCGGTGACGGTTCCTATCTGATGATGGCCACCGAATTGGTCACCGCTGTGCAGGAACGCCTGAAGGTCATCGTCATCCTGGTGCAAAATCACGGATTTGCCTCCATCGGTTCGCTGTCCGAGTCGCTCGGTTCCCAGCGCTTCGGCACGCAGTACCGCTACCGCTCGAATGACGGACGTCTCGACGGAGGGGTTCTCCCGGTCGATTTGGCCGCGAACGCCGCCAGCCTCGGCGTCGACGTCATCCGCGCCAACACCGCTGCCGAGTTCGCCGACGCAATCAAGGTTGCCAAAGCAAGCGAAACCAGCACGGTCATCCACGTCGAAACCGATCCGCTGATCGGCGCCCCGGACAGCGAATCCTGGTGGGATGTACCAGTATCGGCCACCTCCGAACTGGAGTCCACCAAGAACGCACGGACAACTTACGAGTCCTGGAAGAAGATCCAGCGACCGTACCTACGCCCATCCGACTGACCACACCCTCAGACTTTGCCCGCGAAAGGAATCTAGACATGAGCGCGATTCGCGTTGGATCAGCCCCCGACTCTTGGGGCGTGTGGTTTCCGGACGATCCTCAGCAGACCCCTTACACACGATTCCTCGACGAGGTATCCGCCTCGGGATACGAATGGATCGAACTCGGCCCGTTCGGATACCTTCCGACCGATCCAGCCAAGCTGGCTGACGAACTCGGCGCCCGCGGCTTCAAGCTTTCGGCCGGTACCGTTTTCGAACACCTGCACCAAGACGATTCCTGGGATGCCGTCTGGAATCAGATCAAGGACGTCGCCAAGTTGACCGCAGCCGTCGGCGGAAAGCACGTGGTGGTCATCCCTGAGATGTGGCGCGATCCTTCCACCGGAGCGGTACTCGAAGACCGCAATCTGACTCCCGAACAGTGGCGTAAGAAAACCAACGGCATGAACGCTCTCGGGAAGGCGATGCTCGAGGAGTACGGCGTCATGGCGCAGTACCACCCACATGCCGACAGTCACGTCGACATCGAGGACAACGTCTACAAGTTCCTCGAAGGGACCGACGAGCGTTTCGTGAATCTGTGTCTCGACACCGGCCACATCAGCTACTGCGGCGGCGACAATCTCGCAATTATCGACAAGCATCCGGAGCGCATCGGGTACCTACACCTCAAGCAGGTGGATCCGGCGATCGTCGCCAAGGTGGAGGCCGAGGACCTGCCGTTCGGCGAGGCCGTCAAACTCGGTGCCATGATCGAACCGCCGCGCGGAATCCCCGACATGCCACCGCTTCTGGAGGCCATCGAGAAGCTCGGTATCGACGTGTTCGCGATCGTCGAGCAGGACATGTATCCCTGCCATCCCGACACACCGCTGCCCATCGCGCTGCGCACCCAGAAATACCTGTCCACCTGTGGCGTCCCCGCCGTCCGTTTCAGCTGAGCAACACAATCGAGGAGTACCACCGCATGTCTGACAACCAGGATCTCCGGATCGCAGTGCTCGGCGTCGGCATCATGGGGGCCGATCACGTCGACCGCATCACCACCAAGATCGGCGGAGCCCGCGTTACCGTCGTCAACGACTACTCGCTGGCCCGCGCCGAGGAAATTGCAGCACTGACGCCAGGGGCGCGCGTCGTCGTCGACCCGTTCGATGCCATCGCAGCCGAGGACGTCGACGCCGTTGTTCTTGCAACCCCGGGCCCGACCCATGAGAAGCAGGTTCTTGCCTGCCTCGAAGCGGGCAAGCCT
Organism: Rhodococcus sp. IEGM 1409; assembly: GCF_030056735.1. GTDB lineage: Bacteria > Actinomycetota > Actinomycetes > Mycobacteriales > Mycobacteriaceae > Rhodococcus_F. The sequence goes on along the minus strand of NZ_JASHKN010000002.1, from coordinate 179,328 downwards.
GTTCTCTGCGAAAAGCCGCTGACCACCGACGCGGACAGTTCGCTGGCGATCGTCAAAGCCGAAGCAGCGCTGGGCAAGAAGCTGATCCAGGTCGGCTTCATGCGGCGATTCGACCATGAATACACCCAGCTCAAGGATTTGATCGACAGCGGCGATCTCGGTCGCCCGCTCGTGGTGCACTGTGCGCATCGCAATCCTGCGGTTCCGAAGGGTTTCGACAGCGCGATGATCGTCAAGGACTCACTCGTCCACGAGGTCGACGTGACACGTTTCCTGCTCGACGAAGAAATCACCTCCGTCCAGATCATTCGCCCGGCGGCGAATTCGCTGGCCCCCGAAGGTATTCAAGATCCGCAGATCGCGATCTTCGAGACCGCGTCCGGTAGGCACGTCGACGCCGAGGTTTTTGTCACCACCGGCGTCGCCTACGAGGTGCGCACCGAGGTTGTCGGCGAACTCGGCAGCGCGATGATCGGACTCGACGTGGGGCTGATCCGAAAGACCAAGCCCGGCAACTGGGGTGGGCAGATCACCCCAGGATTCCGCGAACGCTTCGGGCAGGCGTACGACACCGAGTTCGCCCGCTGGATCAAGGCCGTCAAGACCGGCGCCGACACCGGTCACTACATCGACGGCCCCGGCGCCTGGGACGGCTACGCCGCGGCCGCCGTCTGCGCTGCCGGCGTGAAGTCACTCGAGTCGGGCCAACGCGTCGTTGTCGACATGGTTCCGCGAGCCTCGTTAGCCGGAGCGTAAACGATGAAGGTCGCGCTCGATCCCACACCGTTCCACCACGATTACTCACTGCTCGAACTTCCTCGAGTTGTTGCCGATCTCGGGTACGAGTACCTGCAACTCACTCCGCACGTCGACATGATCCCGTTCTTCAATCACCCGAAGGCTGACGACGCGCTCGTCGCCAAGTTCCGGAAGGCCTGCGCGAGCGCGGGAGTCGGCATCGCTTCGGTGCTCCCGGTCCTTCGCTGGTCCGGCCCGGACGAGGACGCCCGCGAAGCAGCAGTGCGGTACTGGAAACGCGCCATCCAGATCACTGTCGACCTCGGCGTCAACGTCATGAACACCGAATTCTCCGGCCGCCCCGAAAAGGCCGAAGAGTCCGAGCGTGCGTTCTATCGTTCGATGGAGGAACTGATTCCGATCATCGAACGCGAGGGCATCGACGTCCTGATCGATCCACACCCGGACGATTTTGTCGAAGACGGACTTGCCGCGATCCGCACGATCCGCGGCGTGAACTCCAAGAACCTCGGCATGGTGATCGTGGCGTGCCACCAATTCCACATGGGTGGGGACCTTCCCGCCATCATGGAGGCCGCCGGCGACATGGTCCGTCTCGTTCATGTGGCGGACACCATGGATCATCACCGATCCCACGGACTGCGCTACATCACCAACCCGCCAGGCAATGCCGTTCGAGTGCATCAGCATCTCAAAATCGGTGACGGAGATGTCAACTGGGACGAATTCTTCGGTGGTCTCGGCAAACTCGGCTTCTACGAACGTGACAACACCGTGATGGTGTCGAGCGTCTTCGCCGAGAACGAAAACGCGCACGAGGTTTCCCGGTACCAACGCGAGACGATGAACGATTACGTCGCCAAGTACGCCTCCCCGAACTCCTGAGCCACCAGACCACTAGGAAATACCATGACCATCACTGATACTCGTGTCATCGCGCACTGGTTGGACGGCAAGCCGTTCGCCGGAACATCCGAGAACACCGCCCCCGTCACCAACCCCGCCACCGGACAGATCACCGGCCGACTGGCCCTGGCGAACCTCGAGGACGCCCGCGCCGTCATCGACGCGGCTGCCGCGGCCTTCCCCGCCTGGCGTGACACCTCACTGGCCCGGCGCACACAGATTCTGTTCAGCTTCCGCGAACTCCTCAATGCTCGCAAAGGTGAACTTGCCGAGATCATCACAGCCGAGCACGGCAAGGTTCTCTCCGACGCCCTCGGCGAAATCGGCCGCGGACAAGAAGTGGTCGAATTCGCTTGCGGAATACCGCATCTCCTCAAGGGCGGATACACCGAGAACGCCTCGACGAAGGTCGACGTCTACTCCATCCGCCAACCCCTCGGCCCAGTCGGCATCATCTCCCCCTTCAACTTTCCCGCGATGGTCCCGATGTGGTTCTTCCCGGTCGCCATCGCCGCTGGGAACACCGTGATTCTCAAGCCCTCGGAGAAGGACCCCACCGCCGCTATCTGGCTCGCCGAACTCTGGGCCGAAGCCGGTCTGCCTCCCGGCGTCTTCAACGTCCTCCAAGGTGACAAACTCGCCGTGGACGAACTTCTCGAAAACAAAGCAGTCAAAGCGATTTCGTTTGTCGGATCCACCCCTATCGCCCAGTACGTCTACGCCACCGGCACCGCCAACGGAAAACGCGTCCAAGCACTGGGTGGCGCCAAGAATCACGCCATCGTTCTGCCGGACGCGGACCTCGACCTCGCCGCCGACGCAATGGTCAACGCCGGATTCGGCTCAGCGGGCGAACGATGCATGGCGATCTCCGCCCTCGTCGCAGTCGGCGACATCGCCGACGAACTTGTCGCCAAGATCGTCGAACGCACCACGCCCCTCGTCACCGGCGACGGCACCAAGAACTCCGACATGGGTCCGCTCGTCACCAAGACCCACCGCGACAAAGTCGCGTCCTACGTCGACGCCGGTGAGAAGGACGGCGCCACCATCGTGGTCGACGGACGCACAGTTCAGGCCGATGGTGGACCGGACGGCTTCTGGCTTGGGCCCACCCTCATCGACCACGTCACCACCGACATGTCGATCTACACGGACGAAATCTTCGGACCTGTCCTGTCCGTCGTGCGTGTCGATACCTACGACCAAGCTCTCGAACTGATCAACAACAATCCGTACGGTAACGGCACCGCCATCTTCACCAATGACGGCGGCGCTGCCCGACGCTTCCAGAACGAGGTGGAGGTCGGTATGATCGGCATCAACGTCCCCATCCCGGTTCCCATGGCCTACTACAGCTTCGGCGGCTGGAAGAACAGCCTCTTCGGCGACACCCACGCCCACGGGACCGAAGGTGTTCATTTCTTCACGCGCGGCAAGGCCGTCACCAGTCGCTGGCTCGACCCCAGCCACGGCGGTATCAACCTCGGCTTCCCCGAGAACAGCTAGCCGGCAGGACATTTGTGGCCGAGACTCTCGAAGAGGCTCGGCCACAAATGTTTTCGACAGGGCTACGCGACCGTGGGGTGGTATGTCAGTACCTGCACTCCGGATTCGTACCGACGATCGTCCTTCAACTCGTGGACGATCTTGTCGTCCGATTCGGGGAATACCCTCCCGCCGGACCCGAGAATGACCGGGAAGACCATCAGGCGCAGCTCGTCGACCAAACCGGCCGACAGCAACGCGTGGACGAGCGTCCGACTTCCCGCCACCAGAATCTCGCCGTCGACCTGCTCCTCGAGCTTCGGGACGGACTCCTCGATGGGACCGGTGAGCGCCGTCGAGTTGTTCCATTCCAGCGGCTCGGTCGAACTCGTGACGACGTACTTGGGCATCTCGTTCATCTTGTCCGCGAAGCCTTGGTCGTCCTCGCGCTCAGGCCAGGCACCGGCAAAACTCTCGTAGGTCCGTCGACCGAGTAGAAGCACGTCCGCAGCGAGGGTTTCGTCGAGTTTCAACGTCATCTGATCGCCCTCCTGGTATGGAAAGACCCATCCCGTGTGCGCATAGCCCGGTTCACCACCGGGCGCTTCCATGACCATGTCCAAAGACACGAATTCCGTCACCACGATATTGCCCATACCGATCCTCTGCCGTCAGTGCGTGTGCGCCATTCGAGTAGTCGACTACCCCACTGTTACAGACTCTGTGTGGTGGTGGAACTCATCGGCGGCGATCTTCGATCGTCAGCACACAAAGACGTCAGCACAAAACCCAGGCGCCGTTCTCTTTGATCAAGGTGATGTCCTCGCGCATCGTCGCGGACGGATCCTCGGTGCTGTAATGGCGAGTGTTGGCCGTCGCCGAATCCCCGTTCACCACGATGTTCTCCACACCGTCCAGTCTCAGACTGGCAAGTGCGTCGTCGAACGGCGACTCTTCGACACGGGGGCTCTCGCTGCGCATCGACCTGCATTGAGTGCTGTCGACTGCCTCCCAGTCCCTTTCGGCCATGAATTCGAAACTCTGACCGACGACGGCAGAGATTTGGCTCTCGGCCGACGGTTCCGAATCGCCGGAACATCCCACGACAGCGGCTGACGTTCCGATGAGTGTCAACGCCGCGAGCGTCCGGCGTCCACGTATGACTGCGAGGTTCATCCGTCCACTATGACCGACGTACAAACCGAATCGCCTGTTTTTGATCCCGCGCTTGCGTGGCGATTCGGACGTTCCCTCGCGTTCGCATACCCTCGTATATCGATGATGTGGCGTCGAAAGTGTGCAGTGGCAGTGGCCGGAACAGTGCTCTCAGGGAGCATTGCGTTTTCCGGCGTCGTTGGTAGCTCGGGAATCGCCGGCGCCGAACCGGCCCTGCCGCCGCCGACCACCACCGAGGCTCCGTTCACAACACCCAACACGGACAGCTGCCCGTTCACGAGTAGCCCGGCACCGGCGATCGATCTCTCCGAAGCACCCGCGCCCGGATCCACGGTCCCAACTGCTGTCCCGATCCCGGAAAGCCCAGTCGGTGGAAACAAGCTCGGCGAGTGTGGTGTTGTGCTCCCAGACGGCGCTCCCGTGCTCCCGGCCGACATCGCAGCATCCGGATGGGTACTCGCGGACGCTGAAACCGGTGAGGTCCTCGCCGCCAAAGATCCGCACGGTCGCTACCGCCCGGCCAGCACCATCAAGATGCTGTTGGCTCTCGTTGCGCTCGACGAACTAGATCTCGACACCGAAATCACCGCAACGGCCGAAGACGCGGACGCTGAAGGTAGTGCCGTCGGCATCGGCAAGGGCGGTAAATACACCAATCGGCAGCTGATGCAAGGTCTGGTCATGGCGTCGGGAAACGATGCCGCGCATGCTCTTGCCCGCCAACTCGGCGGTGACGCTGCAGCCGTGTCGAAGATGAATGCCCTCGCCGCCGACCTCGGCGCCCTCGACACCCGCACGGCCACTCCGTCCGGACTCGACGGCCCGGGGATGAGCAGCTCACCGTACGACCTGGCCGTGATTTTCCATACCGCACTGCAGAATCCGACCTTCGCCGGCCTGATCCATACCGAGACCGTCGAGTTCCCCGGTTTCCCCAAGGACCCGACAATTCCCGATGATCAGGACCGGCCCGGATTCACTCTCGCGAACGACAATCAGCTGCTCTACAACTACGACGGCGCATTGGGCGGTAAGACCGGCTTCACCGACGACGCCCGCCACACGTACGTGGGTGCTGCGGAGCGCAACGGCCGGAAACTACTGGTGACATTGATGGGCGGCGAAGCCAAGCCGATCCGTCCGTGGGAGCAAGCTGCCCGTCTACTCGACTACGGATATGCACTCCCAGCGCGGACGACCGTCGGCTCGTTGACGGACCGTTCGACCGACGACGCCACTCCCGACGTCACCCGCACACCGTCTGCCGCTGCACCTGGCTCGATCTCGGCAGCGCCAACCGCCACCGACAGCGAGTCGGACACCACTGACCGCATCCTCATCGGCGCGGTCGGTGGAGTGGTGGTGATCGCGCTGGTAGCGGGCGCAGTTGCCCTGAACCGTCGACGGCGCTAACGCGGCCGACGACGCAGGAAGCCCGAAAGACCCAGGCCGGCAACCGCACCCGTTGCGATCAATGCAACAGCACGCGACGGCGAGGCACCATCACTGACAACCACGCGCGGCGAGATCACAGCGGGATCGGGCGGAGGAACGAAGGCCAGAGCCATACTTTCCTTCGTCGTCGCCGCCCACGCCGTGCAGAACAGCAGCATCCTCGACGCCGTGAACACGAATACGAGCAAACCGATGATCGGGCCGAATGCCACGCCTGCCGGACCGCCGGTGACGGCAGCGAGGTAGATCGCACCCACCTGCTTGAAGATCTCGAACACGACCGCGGCGATGAGCGCTGCCTGCGCGGCGCTGCGCAGCGTGACAGGCTCGCGCGGTAGCCGGGCGATCACCCACAGGAAGACCGCCCATGTCGCTAGCAGTGACAGCAACAGTGAAACGATTCTTAGCCCCACACCCACGCCGGTGATGTTCTCGAGGTTTAGCCATTTCACGATCTGAGTCGCAACCGGCCCGCTGCTCAGCGCCGACATTCCAAGCGAGACGACCATGGCGAGGGCCAGACCGATAAGGGCCCCTGCGTCACCGAGTTTGGTACGCACGAAACCCTTCGGCTCGCGCTTGCTCTCCCACATGGCCGTCAGCGCGTCGCGAACATTTGCCATCCAACCGAGACCCGCGTAGGAGGCACCCAGGAGACCGAAGATTCCGACGCTGGCGCGCGAATCGATAGCCGAATCGATCAGTGTGTTGATGGTGTCACCCAAGCTGCCCGGAATGCTCTTTGTGATCTGCTCCTGAATCGACTCCAGGTACTCGGGATGGCCGGCCAATACAAAACCGGCCACTGCGAACGCGACCATCATGATCGGAATCAACGCCAGAACGCTGAAGTACGTGATTCCCGCGGCGTAGTAATCGCCCTTTTGCTCTTGGAACCGTCCAGCGGCGCGAACCAGATGATCGAGCCAGGGTCGCGCTGCCCGTTGCTTCTCGAGAAAGCTGGGTGCGTCGTCGTCCGTGTCAGCCATTGCCGTCCCCCTCATGTTCGGTCAGGCGTCGTGAGTCCGAATTCGCGTCGGTCAGCCCTTCGGTGCCAGGAATCCGACCTTGTCATAGACAGCGGCGAGAGTGCGTGAAGACACCTCGCGGGCGCGGTGCGCTCCGGCCGCGATGATGCGATCCAGCTCCGCCTCGTCGGCGAGGTAACCGTCCACCTTCGCTTTGAGCGGGGTGACGAACTCGGTCAGGACATCAGCGGTGTCGGTCTTGAGGTCGCCGTACCCCTTACCTTCGTAGCCGGCCACCAGAGTCTCGATCGGTACTCCGGAGAGAGCCGACTGAATGGTGAGCAGGTTGCTGACGCCGGGCTTAGCCTGCGGGTCGAAGCGAATCTCGCGCTCGTTGTCGGTGACGGCCGACTTGATCTTCTTCGCCGACACCTTCGGATCGTCGAGCAGATTGATCAGTCCGGCTGCACTGGCAGCGGACTTGCTCATCTTCGCGGTCGGATCCTGCAGGTCGTAGATCTTTGCCGTGCCCTTGATGATCTGCGGTTCAGGAACGACAAACGCCTTGCCGTAGCGGGTGTTGAACCGGCCTGCCAGATCGCGTGCGAGTTCGAGGTGCTGGCGCTGATCCTCACCCACCGGGACTCGCTGCGGGCGGTACAGCAGGATGTCCGCGGCCATCAGAACCGGATACGTGAACAAACCGACACTGGCGTTGTCGCTGCCTTGCTTGGCGGACTTGTCCTTGAACTGCGTCATACGACTGGCTTCACCGAAACCGGTGATGCAGTTCAGGACCCACGCCAACTGCGTGTGCTCAGGTACCTGACTCTGCACGAACAGCGTCGCCCGATCGGGATCAATACCCACTGCGAGGAGCTGAGCCACCGCAAGCTTGGTGCGACGACGCAGTTCCTTCGGATCCTGCGTCACCGTGATGGCGTGAAGATCCGGAATGAAGTAGAAAGCATCGAAATCGTCCTGCAACGGAACCCACTGCTGCAGCGCACCCAGGTAGTTGCCAAGGTGGAAAGAATCCGACGTCGGCTGGATTCCGGAAAGCACGCGAGGCTTTGCGGTGGGCTTCTGTTCTGCAGGGGTCGACATGGTTCCGATCTTTTCACGAGTGGAAATCAGTGCAGTGGCGTGGTGCCCGGGTAGTCGAGTTCGACGAGGTCTTGACCGGTGGCGCCGAGGTCGTCCTCACCGAACTGGTAGACGGTCCGAAAAACGACGGGTGCCCATTCTTCGGCGTAGAAGTCCATAGTTCCGCGGAACCACTCCAACTGATCCTGTTGCTCGGACAGTAGAGAACCCGCGCCTCGGATCACAACTACATATCCGGCGCCCAATCCGAGTACATCGTCGAGATCGCGCATGACGTCGTCGAAAGCATCCTTGTTTCGCCCGAAGTGGGACGGAAACTGGAAGGCCGCCGCGAACTCGTCGAAAACCTGAGCCGTGGTCCGCATCGTCTCGCCACGAACCACCCGAACGACAAAATCCTCGACACGGAGTTCACGCGCAAGATCATCCGCGACCGCTTGCTCGCCGCGCAGGGCCACCGAAGCCACGTCGGAAGACGGATCCAGCCACTGCGGCACGCTGACGGTAGACGAGTCGGACATCAGCGAATCCTCACAAACGTGCCGTAGTGATCGAGGGTATACCACGCCGAACCGTCGTTGCCGGTGACGATTCGCTCGGCGTCGCGGCCTTGGCCGTTCTTCTTCGCGTTGACGTCCCATTCCTGATAGACGACCCGTCCACCGCCGGCACCGACAGCGGGTAGACGCCCCTCGCTGTTGCGGAAGGTAATGCCGCCCTTGGTGCCCGGTGCATTTGCAGAATCCGGCCACCTCCCGGCGTCGATCTCCACCAGCGTGGCGAGAACTCGCGCCGGCGCATCGTTGTTTGTCTGCTGCGTTGTCTTGGCAGCAGAACTCGACGGGGCAGCCTTGGTGGTGGCGCCAGGCTTGGCTTGAACACTCGAGGACTGAACGCTCAAGGACTTGGTGACCGACGACGTCCCGGACGACACCGACGACGCCGAGCTGTCGGAATCGCGCGAAGAAAGCGTCACCGCCAGCACAAGCGCCACCACGGCAACGACGACAGTGATGATGGCGTTGCGCGTTTTCGCGCTCGGCATCTTCAGACCTTCAGACATGCGCGTTCCTACCGGTACGAGACGGTGACAGGTGCGTGATCCGACCAACGGAGGTCGTAGGACTCAGCGCGTTCCACAACCGCGACCTTGGCCCGCTCGGCGTAGCCGCGGGTGGCAACCTGGTAATCGATACGCCACCCCGAGTCGTTGTCGAATGCCTTGCCGCGGTAGGACCACCACGAGTAAGGGCCATCAACACCAGGGTGAAGGGTGCGGAAGACATCGACCCATGTGGAATCCTCCGCGAACAGTAGGTCCATCCATGCACGCTCCTCGGGGAGGAATCCCGAAGACTTTTTGTTGGTCTTCCAGTTCTTGAGGTCGAGTTCGGTGTGCGCGATGTTCCAATCGCCGCTGACCACCACGTGGCGATCGGCAGCCTCGGCCGCTGCGGCGGTGGAGGCGAGGTGAACCGCGAAGGACGCCATGAAGCGTTCCTTCTCCTCCTGCTTCGGCGTGAGCGCCTCACCGGAGGGCAGGTACAGGCTCGCGACGGTCAGATCGGCGAAGTCGGCTTCGATGTATCGACCGGCGTCGAGAAATTCGTCGTCCCCGTGACCGATCCGCACCGCGTCAGGCTCGATGCGTGAGAGCACCGCGACTCCGTTGCGTCCCTTCGCGGACGGCTCGGCGGAGACCAGGAACCATCCGTTGCCGAGTGCTGGTTCGAGGGTCTCACGAAGCTGATCGTCCGACGCACGCGTTTCCTGAAGGCAGATGAAATCCGCCGAGGTCTTCTCCAGCCAGTCGAGCATGCCCTTGCGGGCAGCTGCTCGAACGCCGTTAACGTTCACGGACGTGATGGTGCGGGGAGCAAGAATGTGGGAGTCAGCAGTTTGTGGCACGGCAAGCACCGTAGCCGATTCCACCGACGCGGATGGGCGCCCACCTCAGCGCACGGCCCCACGCTGCAGAATCACTGCAATCGCCAGCACGACAAGACCCGCGACCGCCAGCAAAGACCCCACTGCCGCCGGCGCCGTGTACCCGTAACCGGCCGCGATCACGACGCCGCCGATCCACGCTCCGAAGGCATTGGCGATGTTCAGCGCGGCGTGATTGAGAGAAGCAGCCAGGGTCTGAGCGTCCTCGGCGACGTCCATCAACCGTGTCTGCAGACCCGGAACCATCGAGGACCCCGCGAGCCCGATGAGGAAGACGAAGATCAGTGCCGTGTACGGATTGCGCACGGCCACCACGAAGACAGCGAGGATCACCACGAGGGATCCCATGGACAGGAACAAGCCCTTCATCAGTGCGCGATCCGCGAGGTAGCCGCCGACGAAGTTGCCGGCAACCATGCCCAGCCCGTAGAGCATGAGTGCCAGGGGAATGAACGAAGCGCCGAGCCCGGACACGTCGGTGAGCGTCGTACTGATGTAGGTGTAGACGGCAAACATGCCGCCGAACCCGACCATGCCCACGATCAGCGTCATCCACACCTGGACGCGGCCCAGCGCTCCGAGTTCGGTGATCGGATTTGTCACCGGCATGCCGTCCAACCGCGGAATCCAGACGAAGAGCGAAGCAACGGTTGCCACGCCGATCACGGCGACCAAAGCGAAGGCGCTGCGCCAGCCGAGTGCCTGACCGATCCAGGCGGCGACCGGTACCCCGATCACGTTGGCCACGGAAAGACCCATCATCACCATCGCCACGGCCTTCGCACGTTTGCCCGGTTCGGCCAGGTGAGCTGCGACCAGCGCGGCGACTCCGAAGTACGCGCCGTGCGGCAATCCGGCGACGAAGCGAGCCATCATCAGCGTCGTGTACGAGGGCGCGAAAACCGAAGCGGCATTGCCGACGGTGAAGGCGACCATGAGTGCGATCAACAGCGTGCGGCGCGGTACCCGTGCGGTGAGAGCAGCAATCAGCGGAGCACCGACGACAACGCCGAGCGCGTAGGCGGAGATCACGTGGCCTGCGATGGGTTCCGAGACACCGAGCCCGGATGCCATTTCCGGGAGCAATCCCATGGCGACGAACTCGGTGGTGCCGATACCGAAACCGCCGAGGGCGAGAGCGAGCATCGCCGGACCTCTGGCGGAACGAACCCCGGGTGTCGAGGCGTCAAAACGGGAGAGGGTAGACGAAGTCACTGATCAATTGTGATCTCACATCTGGTTGAACTTCCAAGTGAGAGCGGGTGAGTTCACTCACGTGAGACCGCGAACACAAATGGGACGCCCGGTTTCCCGGACGTCCCATTCGAAAGGTGAAGCGGTGAATCTACTTCGCGGCCATGGCCTTCTGCAGGTTCACGTCGAGCGCGCCGAGGAACTCCTCGGTGGTCAGGTAGCCCTGATCGCCGCCGACCAGCATCGAGAGGTCCTTGGTCATCTGGCCGCTTTCGACGGTCTTGATGACAACGTCTTCGAGCGCCTGCGCGAAGCCGATGACCTCGGGAGTGCTGTCGAGCTTGCCACGGTGCTCGAGCCCACGGGTCCACGCGAAGATGGACGCGATCGGGTTGGTCGAGGTGGGCTTGCCCTGCTGATGCTGACGGTAGTGACGCGTCACGGTGCCGTGAGCAGCCTCTGCCTCACAGGTCCGTCCGTCCGGGGTGAGCAGAACCGACGTCATGAGGCCGAGCGAGCCGAAGCCCTGGGCCACGGTGTCGGACTGGACGTCGCCGTCGTAGTTCTTGCATGCCCAGACGTAGCCGCCCTCCCACTTGAGTGCGGAAGCGACCATGTCGTCGATGAGACGGTGCTCGTAGGTCAGACCCGCGGCATCGAACTCAGCCTTGAACTCGGTCTCGTAGACGTGCTGGAAGATGTCCTTGAAGGCACCGTCGTACGCCTTGAGAATGGTGTTCTTGGTGGACAAGTACACCGGGTAGTTCTGCTGCAGTCCGTAGGTGAGCGACGCGCGAGCGAAGTCACGGATGGACGTGGTGAAGTTGTATTGCCCCTGGACGACGCCGCCCTCTTCGGGGAAGTTGACCAGTTCGTGCTCGATCGGTGCGCTGCCGTCCTCAGGCGTGTAGGTGATCATCACCTTGCCGGGGCCGGGGACCTTGAAGTCTGTGGCGCGGTACTGGTCGCCGAATGCGTGACGGCCGATGATGATCGGCTTGGTCCAGCCCGGAACGAGTCGCGGAACGTTGGAGATGATGATCGGTGCGCGGAAGATCGTGCCGCCGAGAATGTTGCGGATCGTTCCGTTCGGGGAACGCCACATCTTCTTGAGACCGAATTCCTCGACACGTGCCTCGTCCGGCGTGATCGTGGCGCATTTGACGCCGACGCCGTGCTTCTGGATCGCGTGCGCTGCGTCGATGGTGACCTGGTCGTCGGTCTCGTCGCGGTACTCGATACCGAGGTCGTAGTACTCGAGGTTCACATCGAGATACGGATGGATCAACTTGTCTTTGATGAACTGCCAGATAATGCGCGTCATCTCATCGCCGTCGAGTTCGACGACGGTGCCCTCAACCTTGATTTTGGACATGGGTGCTTCGCGTCCTCCTAGGAAGTTTCCCTGGTTACACGGTTGCGGTCACACTTTGTGAGTGGGTCCGCGAACGGTTCGATTATCAAACCTAGACGGTGTGGACTGATCTCGGGAGATGAGTCCCAAACAAGACAAGCGTACTGCTAACCCGTGAGGCCGCAACCGGCAGGTCCACCCATCGGTCTCTACTCGCGAGTAACTTTTGCCTGCTAGTGGGCTGCGTCGCTCTGCCTCGCGTGCGGTTGCGGCTCACATTTCGCCCCGTGTCAGGACTGCGCTCACTTCCCGGTAGAATCCGACTTGGTCATGAGTGCCAGCGTCAAGCCCCGGCTCGCTGGACGGCAACCCTCCAACCGCGGTGGGGTGCCCCGGGTGATGACCAGGTTTCCCGACGTGGATCTGCTCGCGCAGTTCCACCGCAATTCGGGTGACAAGCGCGGGTCCGACAGGGACGGACCCCAGACCGGGCCGAGCCCCACGGAGGTATTTCAGTATGTGTCGCACTTGTAGATAGACCCCAGCACGGGGCGGCGATCCTTCGCCCCCGTCCGACATCTATCCGTCAGACCACTGGAGTGAACAAATCATGACCGACAACACAACCGACGCCGCAACAGCTTCGGATCCGACCGCGAACTGGTCGTTCGAGACCAAGCAGGTGCACGCCGGGCAAACAGCGGACACCGCCACCAATGCGCGCGCTCTGCCGATCTACCAGACCACCAGCTACGTCTTCGACAGCACCGATCACGCTGCCGCCCTGTTCGGCCTCGCCGAGCCCGGCAACATCTACACACGAATCATGAATCCGACGCAGGACACCGTCGAGCAGCGGATCGCTGCCCTCGAAGGCGGAGTCGCCGCACTTCTGCTCTCCTCGGGTCAGGCCGCCGAGACCATCGCGATCCTCAACATTGCCGAGGCCGGCGACCACATCGTCTCGAGCCCGTACCTGTACGGCGGCACGTACAACCTCTTGCATTACACCCTTCGTAAACTGGGCATCGAAGTCACATTCGTCGAGGATCCTGACGATCTCGACCAGTGGCGCGAAGCCATTCGCCCGAACACGAAGGCGTTCTACGGCGAAACGATCGCCAATCCGAAGAACCACATCCTCGACCTACCCGGCATCTCGTCGCTGGCCCACGAAAACGGTCTTCCGTTGATCGTGGACAACACCGTGGCGACGCCGTACCTGCTCCGCCCGCTCGAACACGGCGCCGACATCGTCGTTCACTCCGCCACGAAATACCTTGGCGGACATGGCACCGCGATCGCCGGCGTCATCGTCGACGGTGGCACCTTCGACTGGACGCAGGGTCGTCACACGAACTTCACGACGCCTGATCCCAGCTACCACGGCGTCACCTTCGCAGACCTGGGCGCGCCGGCGTTTGCACTCAAGGCGCGCGTCCAACTTCTGCGCGATCTCGGCTCCGCCGTGGCGCCGTTCAACGCGTTCCTCATCGCGCAGGGCATCGAAACCTTGAGCCTGCGCATCGAGCGCCACGTATCCAATGCACAGAAGGTCGCCGAATTCCTCGACGGCCACGGCGAGGTGGCCTCTGTCTCCTACGCGGGCCTCCCCTCCTCACCATGGTTCGAACGTGGAAAGCAGCTGACGCCCAAGGGAACCGGCGCCATCGTCACCTTCGAGCTGCCCGGCGGTATCGATGCGGGCAAGAAATTCGTCAACGCCCTGACGCTGCACAGCCACGTCGCCAACATCGGTGACGTTCGCTCACTCGTCATCCACCCCGCGTCGACGACGCACTCGCAGCTCACACCCGAAGAGCAGCTCGCCTCCGGTGTCACGCCCGGACTCGTCCGCCTCGCTGTCGGTATCGAAGGAATCGACGACATCCTCGCCGATCTCACCGTCGGCCTGGCTGCGGTGGCAAACTCGTGACCGTGAACGAATTGCAGCCCAGGATCGACCTCCTGCCCCCGGCCGACGGTCAGGTGGGGTTCGTCGACATCGGCGCCCTGGAACTCGAAAGCGGCGCGGTACTCCCATCCGTTTCGCTCGCCGTTCAGCGGTGGGGTGAGCTGTCCCCGAACCGCGACAACGTCGTACTCGTCGAGCACGCACTGACCGGAGACTCGCACGTCACCGGACCGATCTCCGCGAATCAGCCATCCCCCGGCTGGTGGAACGGGATGGTCGGCCCCGGCGAACCGATCGACACCGGCGAATGGTGTGTCCTCGCAACCAATGTCCTCGGTGGTTGTCGCGGCACGACCGGTCCCAGTTCACTGGCCGACGACGGCAAGCCCTGGGGCAGCCGCTTCCCGGAAATTTCCATCCGGGATCAGATCGCGGCGGAGAAGAAGCTCCTCGATCTCCTCGGGATCGACCAGTTGGCGTCGGTGGTCGGCGGGTCCATGGGCGGCATGCGCACCCTCGAATGGGCAGTTACCTACCCGGACAGCATTCGGTCCGCGTTGGTTCTCGCAACCGGTTCACGGGCCACCGCAGATCAGATCGGCACCCAGACGACGCAGATCGCGGCCATCGTCTCCGATCCCGACTGGCAAGGCGGTAACTACCACGGATCGGGTCGGGCACCGCGCGCCGGACTCGGCATCGCTCGTCGCATCGCGCACCTGACGTACCGCACCGAGTCCGAACTGGACGCACGCTTCGAGAACTCCGCTCAGAACGACGAAAACCCTTGGAACGGTGGACGATACGCTGTGCAGAGTTACCTGGAACATCAGGCGGACAAGCTCGTCGACCGCTTCGACCCGAGCACGTACGTCCTCCTGACCGAGGCTATGAATCGGCACGACATCGGCCGTGGACGCGGCGGCGTTGCAGCGGCGTTGGCATCGATCACGGCACCGGTCGTAGTAGGCGGCGTGGATTCGGATCGGCTGTATCCCCTTCGTTTGCAGGAGGAGATCGCCGACGGAATTTCCACGTGCAGCGGCCTCGAGATTCTCAAGTCCAAGGACGGCCACGACGGCTTCCTGACGGAGGCGGACGCTGTCGCCGGACTCCTTCGCCGAACGATGGAGTTCGCACGCACGGCTCGCTGATCCGGCACAGAGCCACATTTTCAGGATTCGTCAATGTCGGGAAAACCACAGCTGATCTGCGGGTTTTCCCGACATTTTCATTGGCCAACGCGAGCCGGCGCGGCTAGCATCGGCGAACGTGAATCAGCCATGCTCGACGCGCCTGCAGGCTACGTACATTCCCGAGCACATGTCCTTCGCGTTCTGGGGTGACGCAGACCCGGCAGCGCGACTGTCGGCACTGGGGATGCCGGCCGGGTCGCCAGGCGTGTGCAGGCTTGCGATCCCGGTCGACGAGTCGATCACAGCAACCGACGTCGAAGCACAACTGCTCGACCTCACCACCGCGATCGATGCGTTCCACAACCTCGATGCAGGTCGCGGCGACCTCGGACCGTCGTTGCTCGCGTGGAAGCGCGTCATCGAGACCGGCGCACATGACATCCCGACCGCAGCGCATGCAGCGATCGACCGCGACGACACGAAGATCCGAAGCGCCCGGTCCACAGTGCGGTTGTTCACGGCTGCGCGTACAGCCGTGGACAGCCTTCGCCGAGCGAAGATTCAGGCGACTCTGCGCCCGTATCAAGTGCAGGGAGTTGCCTGGCTGACTGCGCTGTCGGGTTCGGGCGGTGGGATCTTGGCCGACGAGATGGGTTTGGGTAAGACACTGCAAGCGATTTCGATGATCGCGATCCGCGCCGACGACGGTCCACATCTGGTTGTGTGTCCCACCTCGGTGATCGGAAACTGGCGCCGCGAGATCGAGCGCTTCGCTCCGCATCTGCCACTGCATGTTCATCACGGGACTGCTCGCGCACTTCCTACTCGTATCCCCGCCGGCACCACGGTTCTGACCAGCTACAGCGTCTTGCGTTCCGACGCGGCCCAATTGACCCCGATCCACTGGAGTTCGGTGATCTTCGACGAGGCGCAGCAGATCAAGAACCCCGCTTCCCTCGCTGCGAAAGCGGCAATGCAGTTGTCGGCCGACGTCAAGGTGGCGATGACCGGCACGCCGGTGGAGAACCGCCTCGAGGAGTTGTGGTCACTCTTTCGCGTTGCCAATCCCTACGTCCTCGGAACTCGCGCACGTTTTCGTCAACGCTTTGCCGTACCGATCGAATCCGGTCGATCCGCCACTGCGGCGACCAGGCTTGCCGCGGTCATCGATCCTTTCATTCTGCGCAGAACCAAAGACACGGTGGCCAAGGATCTTCCGCCCAAGCAGTTCGCCACCGTCTCGTGCACTCTGACGTCGGAACAGGCGCGCATCTATCGGTCGGCAGTTGCCGATGCTTTCGACACCGGATTGGGTACGGGAATTGCCCGGCGCGGCAACATTCTTGCGCTGCTGACCACCCTCAAGCAGGTATGCAATCACCCCGCGCAGGTCACCGGCGATACGGACGACCTCTACGGAAGATCCGGAAAGCTCGACCGCGCAACGGAAATGATCGCCGAGATCGTCGACGACGGCGACCGCGCGTTGATATTCACGCAGTACCGGACGATGGGCGAGATGCTCTCGCGGCACCTGGGATCCGAATTGGGAATCGGTGCCGTGCCTTTCCTCCACGGCGGCCTGAACACCGACAAGCGCGACGGGATGGTCGACGCGTTCCAGAACGACACGGATTCCCCGCCGGTTCTGATTCTGAGCCTGCGCGCCGCCGGCTTCGGCCTCAACCTCACCCGCGCGAGTCACGTCGTGCACTACGACCGGTGGTGGAACCCAGCCGTCGAAGATCAGGCAACCGACCGGGCACACCGCATCGGCCAGAAGCGCACCGTCAACGTCCACACCTTGGTGACGGGCGGAACCGTGGAGGATCACATCGCAGCGATGCACGAGTCCAAACGAGCTGTAGCCGATGCTGTTTCCGGGAACGTCGAGGCCGCCCTGGCAGATCTTCCCGACACCGAACTGCGTGAACTTCTCGAACTCGACGGCGCGGTGATCATCTGATGGCCAACGAATTCGGTGTCACCGCGTGGGGTCGAGCGTGGCTGCGCACGGTGGAGCGGACCGCGGCATCCGGTCCGAACCCGTCACTGCCGACGGCTCGTACCCTCGCACGCAACGGGTCGGTGGACTTCACCGTGGTCTCATCGGGGTCCGTCGTAGCCGAGGTGAGCACCAAAGCAAAAACCTCGTCGGTGACAATTAGTGTCCCACTCTGGACCAAATCCGAAATATCTGCGGTGAAGAGCCTTCTCCGCTCGGCGGGAAAGGCCAATAGGTCCGTCTCCACCGGCGAACTACCGGACAGCGTCGTCACTGAACTGCAGGCTCGAAATATCGCAGTAGCCGTTGATCTTTCGGAGTGCACTGCCAGCTGTAACTGCTCAGGTCGACGCTCGCCGTGCGTTCACCATCTCGCAGCGATCTACGCCCTGGCCGGGCGGATCGACGAGGAACCGGTCCTCGCAGTGACGCTGCGGAGTGCACCGGACAAGGCCGGAAAGAAATCGGCATCCACACAGTCAACGGAGTGGATCTCATTGAGCGACATCGACATCCGCTCGTTTTACGGGGACTGACCTTCTCAGTCGGTACCGAGCGGATCGATGGTCAGGGCAAGCGTCGCGATCAATGCTCCCATGACGCCCATCGCCGCAGTGTCGAAAACTCTTCCGCGCACGGCAAGCAACCCCACACGATTCTCGGGAACGAACCACCGAGCGGCAGCACCGATGATGACGGCAACACCGAAGACGAGGGCACCGCGGCGCCACCGGTCGGCCAGCACGAGAACAACAGCTGCCGCGATCACGGCAAGGACCGCGAGCATGGGCAGATTCTTCTTCGCGAGGCCGACCAGTGAGGACATCGGTCTCAGACTCCGGCCAGAACCCGCTCGGCGCGCTCGACCACGTTGGTGATCAGGAACGCGCGGGTCAGCGGCCCGACACCACCGGGGTTGGGTGAGACGAAGCCGGCGACCTCGTTGACGTCGGCTGCGACGTCGCCGCGCAGGCCGTCGTCGGTGCGACTGACGCCGACATCGAGGACCGCTGCTCCGGGCTTGACCATGTCCGCGGTGATGAGACCGGGAACGCCGGCGGCAGCGACGATGATGTCGGCGCGGCGAACCTCGGCTGCGAGATCGCGGGTGCCCGTGTGGCAGAGCGTGACCGTGGCGTTCTCGCTACGACGCGTCAGCAATAGTCCGATCGGGCGACCGACCGTGACACCGCGTCCGACGACCACCACGTGTGCGCCGGCAATCGGCACCTCGTAACGGCGCAGGAGATGCAGGATTCCACGCGGGGTGCACGGAAGGGGCGCTTCCTTGCCCAACACCAGTCGACCGAGGTTGACCGGGTGCAAGCCGTCGGCATCCTTGTCTGGGTCGATGCGCTCGAGGGCCGCGTTCTCGTCGAGATGCTTGGGAAGGGGCAACTGCACGATGTAGCCGGTGCACTCGGGATTGGCATTGAGCTCGTCGATCGTGGCATTGAGCTGTTCCTGCGTGATGTCGGCAGGCAGGTCGCGTCGCAAAGAATTAATACCGACCTTGGCGCAGTCGTTGTGCTTGCCGCGCACGTAAGCAGCGGATCCGGGGTCGTCGCCTACCAGGATGGTGCCCAAGCCGGGCGTGATGCCCGCTGCCTTCAGAGCGCTCACCCGCACCTTCAGGTCTTCGAAGATTTCGTCGCGGGTAGCTTTGCCGTCGAGGATCGTTGCAGTCACGGCGACCATTGTTCCAGGTTAGGGTCGATGAGTGACAACGGCTCCGGAACTACGCGGCCCGAGAGTGGTCCTCTCCCCCGTCGCGCCCGATCATCACGCCCGTCTGCGGGCAATTCACCTGCACCCGGACGTCGTGCAGTGGTGGCAAAATCCCGACGACGACTGGCCTGCGGCGCCAGAAGCCGGCACCACGCGCTACAGCATCTTCTACGACGATCAACTGATCGGCTTCATCCAGTGGTACGAAGCTGAGGACAACCCCGACTTCCGCCACGCCGGGCTCGACTTGTTTCTCGATCCCGACTTCCACGGTCAAGGGTTCGGTCGCGAATCGATTCGGGTGCTGTGTGCCCATCTGGTCGACGACCTCGCATTCCACCGTCTTGTCATCGACCCCGAGGTCGACAACTCCGTCGCCATCGTGTGCTACCGATCTGTGGGGTTCAAGGACGTCGGGGTGATGCGCGAGTACTCACGAGATCGCCACGGTGTGTGGAAGGACGGACTGCTGATGGATCTGCTCGCACGGGAATTCATCCGCTGATCGACAGGAACTCGCCCGAAAGGACAGACATCATGTTGCTGGACAAGGAATTCACGGCCACCTTGCAGAAGAGCGACGCCAAAGGCGGGTGGACTTATGTGATCTGGCCGGAGTCCGCCGAGTTCTTCGGCACCCGCGGCCTGGTCAAGGTGCGCGGGACGATCGACGGACATCCGTTCCAGAGTTCGTTCATGGCGTTGGGAGACGGCAACCACAAGCTGCCGGTCAAAGCCGACCTGCGCAAAGCTATCCGCAAGAAAACGGGCGAACTGGTGACCGTGCGACTCGAGGAGCGCTTGCAGAGCTAGGCGCCACTACTTCATGTCGACGACAAGACCGTGCGCCGACGCGTACGCCACCGCCTGCATCAACTCGATCTGCGCGTTTCCGACGGACGCGGATGTCCACAGGCTCGGATCGATCCGCGCACCGCGCAGGTCTGCACCTTCGAGTTTGAGTCCACCCGTGCGAGCACCCGATAGATCCGCCGACGCCAGCACCGCGCCGCGCATGTCGGCTCGAACCAGGTTCGCTTCACGGAAGCGGCATGAGGTGAAGTCGATCTTCCTCAGGTCCGCCCCGCCCAGTGAAGTCAACGAGAAGTCGACTTCGTCGAGCGTCAACGGCCGGATGCGGCAACCGTCGAACGTCGACCCGAGCAGACTGCAGTTTCGGAACGTGCTGTGCCACAGGCTGGTCCGCGCAAAATTGCACGAGCGGAACGCCGTTCCCGTATGTGCGGACTCGCCCAGATCGGTGCCGGTGAAATCGCAGTCGGTGAACACCACCGACTCCGTCGTGATTCCGGTGAGGTCGGCGTCTCGGAAATTGCAATTGGTGAAAGTGCGCTGACGCCACTTCTGCCCGGCCAGTCGCGCGTCTGAATAGTCTTCGCCGACGACGTCGTCGGATTCTTCGGGGAGCATGCCGTCCATACTGCCCCGCCGCACCGACACCGTTTCGACCGCCTAGGTCTCGCAGGCCACGCCGTCACCGTCACGATCGAGCTTGGAAGAATAGCCGGGATCGCCGCGGTAGATCGGGGCAGCACCGGCCGCTCGCACCGCCGAGCAGTTGGCGTAATAGACCCCCGCATCGGGCACCTTGGCCGGCGGAGGAACGTAGGCGGGTTCCGTTGTCTTCGGGGGCGTGTAGGCCGGAGCGGGCGGAACATACGGCGTTGTCGTGGTCACCGGAACCTGCGGCACCAGCGGCACTATTGCCACGGTTGTGGTCGTGGTCGGCAGCCTCGTCGCCGTAGTCGTGGTCGGCGGGACGGAAGACGTTGTGGTCTTCGTGGTCGACGGGACAGTGCTTTTGGTCGTCGTCGCCGCAGCTGTCGTCGAAGAGGTCGCGGCAGGCGTCGTCGATTCTTCCGACCTGCCCGCTCCCGTCGCCGCAGCGATGGCAACCAGCCCCACGACTGCTGCGCCGGCGATCCACGGCCACTTACGCCGCTTGTTGCCTTCTTCGGCGTTTGCGTCCGGCGCCGTCGATCCCGGTGCACCGAAGACCTGCGTCGGAGTACCGAATGCTTGAGTGGGTGCGTCGACGCCCTTGGGCCGTGTCTGCGCGGTCCACTGCTGACCGTCCCAGTAACGGTCGATCGTGGGGTCGAAGGGGTCGGGGTTCCAACCTGCGGGAGGGTTCATGAAATGTCCGTTCTGAGAAGAGTGCCGGAAATAGATTCGCACGGACTGGCCGGTTTGTTACCAATTTGCCCACACTTCTCGACTGCTCTTCTCGCCCACGCGGGCATCAATTCGCCGCCCGGTACAGTTCCTCGGGTGTTCCGAGTGATGTTCCACGAGCCCCGCATCCCACCCAACACCGGAAACGCGATCCGCATGGTCGCAGGTACCGGTTGCGAACTCCACCTGGTCGGCCCTCTCGGGTTCGACTTGTCGGAGCCGAAGCTCAAGCGCGCAGGCTTGGACTACCACGATCTGGCGACTGTCACGGTCCACGAAAACCTGACCGCTGCCTGGGAAGCCGTCACCCCGGCTCGTGTGTTCGCCTTCACCGCGCACGCGACCACGTCGTATGCCGATATCGCTTACCAACCCGGCGATGTCCTGCTGTTCGGGCCCGAACCCACCGGGTTGTCCGAGGAAGTGTTGGCCGACGAACACATCACCGAGCGCCTGCGTATCCCGATGCTTCCCGGACGCCGATCCCTCAACCTGTCCAACGCTGCCGCCCTGGTGACGTACGAGGCCTGGCGTCAGCACGGATTCAAGGGCGCCGTCTGATCGACGTCAGTAGACGTCTCGGACGTAGCGCTTCTCCGCCGAAAGAGCCTTCACATACGCCTCGGCACTACGAGGGGCCAGTTTTCCGTGTTGAGCAACTACCCCGTTGAGGGCGTTGTCGACGTCCTTGGCCATCCGGTTGGCATCGCCGCAGACGTAGAAGTGTGCACCCTTCTGCAGCCACTCCCACAGCAGCGCACCCCGCTCACGCATCCGGTCCTGCACGTAGACCTTGTCGGCTTGATCCCGGGAAAATGCGAGGTCGAGTTCGGTCAGGAAACCGTCTTTCCGCAATTCTTCGATTTCTTCGCGGTAGTAGAAGTCGGTCGCGGCATGCTGTTCCCCGAAGAACAGCCAGTTCGGACCCGTGTGCCCCAACGCCCGGCGCTCGTGCAGGAAAGCGCGGAACGGCGCGATGCCGGTCCCTGGGCCAACCATGATCATCGGGGTCTCGGGATCGGACGGAGGCCGGAAGTGAGTCGACTTCTGCACGTAGATTCCGATGTCATCACCGTCAGCATGATCTGCGAGATACGTCGAGCACACTCCACGGCGTGGGACGCCCGCGACGTTGTATCGGACGGCGGACACCGTCAACTGCACTTCACGTGGGTTCTCTTTCGGACTGGAAGATATCGAATACAACCGCGGCTGAAGCGGTTTGAGTAACGAGAGCCATTCGTCCGTCGAAGCACGAACGGGCGACTGCGCAAGTACGTCGACGGACTGTCGTCCCCACGACCAGTCTTTGAGCGTGGAGATGTTCTCCGGCTTCATCAACTCGGCCAGGTCCGCATCGCGAGTTCGTTGATGCACGAACCGAAGCATGTCGCTCGAGATTCGAGTGATCTCCAGGCGTTCGGTGAGCGCGGTACGCAAGGCCATCTCACCGTACTGCCCCAGTTCGACGGTCTCCTCACCGTCGAGGCCGGTAAGGGTGAGCCACTCGTCGACAAACGGGGAGCTGTTTCGCGGCCAGACTCCGAGAGCGTCGCCGGCTTCGTAACTGACCGTGTCGTCCGGAAGGTGGAAGCCCAACTGCCGCACGTCTTTGGAAGAGCCTGGCCGGTTGAGCACGACATTGCGCGTCAAAGCTGTAGTCAGTGGCGCCTTCTTGTTGTACTGCGGTGGCACCGCTACCGCCGATGAAATCGGCGCGGCCACAGCAGTTATGCCGGAATTCTTCTTTGCAACGACGACGTCGGTCGTCCCGCCAGCCGCCGCGCCCTGCAGTTCGGCCGTGACCGCGTCGAGCCATCCAGCGGCTGTGTCTTCGAAATCGGGCTCGCAGTCGGCACGATCGACAATACGACTGGCTCCCAGTTCAGCAAGGCGGGCGTCGAGTTTTCGTCCGTGTCCACAGAAGTCGTCATAGTTCGAGTCACCGAAAGCGATGACTGCATACCGTGTTTCGCCCATCCGAGGCGCTGTGTCAGCAACCAGGGCATCCCAGAAACCGCTGCCGTTGTCCGGGGATTCGCCGTCACCGGAGGTACTGGTGATCAGCAGGACCTCTCGGGCGGCCGCCAGGTCGGCGGCCGGGAACTCGTCCATTGCGTGCATCACCACGGGTAAGCCGACTTCCCCGAGACGAGCAGCGCAGGCCGCGGCAAACTCCTCCGCGTTTCCGGTCTGCGACGCCCAGAGCACGACGATCGGCGCCCGCTCGGAGGCAGTGTCCATACCCGATGACAACGCGGGGCCGTCAGTGCCAGGGAGTGAGGTCCGTGAGTACAGGCCGGCCAAGACACCGTCTACCCACATCCTCTTTTCGGCATCGAAGGGTGCAGCCGGAGGCAAGGTCGGCACCCCGGCAGTGCGATCGGCATCCGCACGCAACGCCGCGAGAAGACCTGCCAGGTAGCTCTGCTGGAGCGGATCGAATACCACTGCGGGTGTTCCTGTTTGACCGATGACATCAGCGAGGACATCGGTTCGCGACAAAGCCCGATCAGCCGCCACGGGAGCCACCCGCGGCGATTCGGCGAGCTCTGTTTCGGGTGTGTTCACGGCGACCTTCGTCATAGTGACGGCACAGGCCTTGAACTCCGGTTGCTGGGAGGCAGGGTCAATGGCGTCGTTGGTGACGGCGTTGATAGAGAGGTACTCGCCGAAGGCGTCGTTCCAGTGAAACGGTGCGAAGCAGTTTCCCGGACGCACTCGGTCGGTGACCACGGCCGGGAGCACTGCGCGGCCACGGCGTGAGGCGACCTCGATCGCGTCCTTGTCGACGACGCCGAGTCGAGCGGCGTCGTCGAGATGGATCTCGACAAAGGGCCCGGGGTTGAGTTTGTTCAGCTTGGCCACCATGCCGGTCTTGGTCATGGTGTGCCACTGGTGCGCAAGACGACCGGTGTTGAGCAGGAACGGGTAGTCGTCGTCGGGCATTTCGGCGGGAAGCATGTGTGGCCTGGCGAAGAACATCGCGCGGCCGGTGGCGGTGGGGAACGCGAGGCGCGGAGTGCTGCCGTCCTCTCGGACCAGAAGCCTCTGACTGACGCCGTCATTGAGGTACCGGATGGGATGACGGTCCTGATTACTCTCGGGCGGGCATGGCCACTGGATCGGTGACTTGCGGAGGCGCTCGTAGGTGACGCCGCGTAAGTCGTAGCCGGTCTTCGGATTCCAGAACTGCTTGATCTCCTCGAACACCTCTTCGGCGCTGGTGTAGGTGAACGCCTCGGCATAGCCCATCTCGCAGGCGATTCGGGCGATGATCTGCCAATCAGGCAGCGCCTGCCCGACCGGATCCAGTGCCTGTTGGAAGAGCGTCAGGTTGCGTTCGGAGTTGATCATCACTCCGTCGGACTCTGTCCACAGTGACGCCGGCAGCAGGATGTCGGCGTATTCGTTGGTCTCGGTACCCAAGAACGCATCCTGGGTGATGACGAGGTCAGCCTTCTCCAATCCGTCGATGACGGTCTTGCGGTTGGCAACCGTCGCAACAGGATTGGTGCAGATGATCCAGCACGCCTTGATTTCACCCGCCGCCATTCGGGAGAACAGGTCGATGGTCCCACCGCCGGTTTCGGTGCGCAGCGAGCCCGCGGGGATCCCCCATCGCTCCTCGACGAAGTCGCGATCGGCGTCGACCATCACGGCACGCTGACCTGGCAAACCTGGCCCCATGTAGCCCATTTCACGCCCACCCATGGCGTTCGGCTGCCCCGTCAACGAGAACGGACCGCTACCAGGCGTGCAGATCGCACCAGTCGCCAGATGAAGGTTGCAGATGGCGTTGGTGTTCCACGTGCCGTGGGTGCTCTGGTTCAAACCCATTGTCCAACAGCTCATCCAGTTGTCGGCCTCACCGATCCATTGTGCTGCGGTGCGAATGTCGACTTCGGGGATGCCGGTGATCTCGCTGACCTTCTCCGGTGTGTACTCCTCGAGGAAGCTGGGTATAGCCTCCCAGCCTTCGGTGAATTCGGCGATGAAGTCCGGATCGGTGTGCCCGTTCACGACGAGCAGGTGGAGAAGTCCGTTGAGTAGTGCGAGATCGGTGCCGGGAGCGATCTGCAGGAACAAGTTCGCCTTGTCTGCGGTGGCGCTGCGTCGAGGATCCACGACGATCAACTTCGCGCCGGCCTTGACCCGCTCCTGCATTCGAAGGAAGAGGATCGGATGGCAGTCCGCCATGTTCGCGCCGGTCACGAAGAACACGTCAGCATGTTCGAAGTCCTGATAGGAACCGGGCGGTCCGTCGGCGCCGAGCGATTGCTTGTATCCGGTGCCGGCACTGGCCATGCACAGCCTGGAATTCGATTCGATCTGATTGGTGCCGATGAAGCCCTTGGCCAGTTTGTTCGACAGGTACTGGGCTTCGAGAGACATCTGCCCGGACACGTACAACGCAAACGCGTCGGGGCCGTGCTCGTCGATGATTGCCCGCAGGCGGTGGGCCGTTTCGGTGATGACTGCGCTCATGTCCGCAGCTTCGATCGCCTCACCTCGGTGCGGGCGCCGATACGCAGATTCCATGCGCCCCGGTCCGGCGAGCATGTCCGCCGTCGTGGTGCCCTTGGTGCACAAACGTCCGAAATTGGCGGGATGTGTCTTCAGACCGGACGACTTCGCGGCCTTCCGACGCCCTGTCTCCGGATCGGTGATGATGTCGAGGACAAGACCACAGCCCACCCCGCAGTACGCGCAGAGGGTGTCGACACTGGTGGTAGTGAGTTGAGCGCCC
Source organism: Rhodococcus sp. IEGM 1409 (assembly GCF_030056735.1). Taxonomy (GTDB): domain Bacteria; phylum Actinomycetota; class Actinomycetes; order Mycobacteriales; family Mycobacteriaceae; genus Rhodococcus_F. The sequence goes on along the minus strand of NZ_JASHKN010000002.1, from coordinate 153,244 downwards.
ATCGATTCATGCATCCCTTCGACCGAGGATCAAGGTCGACTTCTATCTTCGGATGCAGTTGTTTCGGGAGTTCATGCCCGATGTTGCGTATCAATCACTCTTTCCTCACCGCGGCCTTCGGACTGATGTGCGGTCCTGGAACCAACAGTCGTCGACGGGCCGGGATCCGCGAATGCCCAGTTCTACGCCCTGCCGCCGAATCGAGCGATGTAGTGCCAGACCTTTTTGACGTCCTGCGGATCGTAAGAGCCGCGCCGGGCGAGACCCAGGACGGCAGGCGTCAGTCGACCATCGAGCGCAACCTCTCGGGCAATGTCGACGACGGTAGCTCCCCGATAGTCGGGATGTTCGGCGACCTCGTCGGCGTCGACCGCGTAACCGTCGTGCCACAACACCGGGCACGTGAGCGAGTGGGCGATCTCTTCGATCCGTGTGCCCCGGTAACTCGGATCCAGAACGAGCGCCTCGACGTCCGTTCCGATGTCGACGACGCCGTGAACGTGTGCCTCGATGTAGTGGTCGAGCGGATCCTCGAACTCGGCGGCTACGGCGGCGTCAACCAAGCTCATCGCTTCCGCCGTTCCGAAGAGGCCGGGCTCGAAGACGCTGTCCGGAAAGCAGAAAGTGGTGCGGTCGAGCGTGTGCTCGGCAAGCCGGAAGTAGGACGAGCCGAACCGAGGAGATGCCCCGTACAGATCGGCGGAAAAGTTCAATGATCCGTACTTCGGCCGTTCCGACGGCTCTCGCTCGTCGTAGGCTCCGCCGAAAATCCGACTCTCCCAACGCCAACGGTCGCCGCCGTGGTGTGCCGTCAGTCCGCCGTTGCTCGTACGAGTCTCGAACTGGGTCACGTAGGTGCCTTGACGTGCGATCGAGGCCAGTGTCAGACCACTTTCGAACGGGAAGTCTGGATGAAAGTGCAACGTCACCCGGTGATTTCGATCCAACGGGCCACCCTTCGAGAGACCGCGCACGTGCGCAATCGCGGCAGACGCGGGAGTGGAATCGACAGGCATACGCCCATTATCCGGATACGGAAGCAGCACCGGTGAAGAAGTCGACCAGTGAGTGCGGTGCGCCTTCACCGAGGCAGAGATCAAGGATCACGTGTGAGTCCGCGCATTCCTCACGACCGTCGCCACGCGGTGGGAAGAACTCGACTCCGCGAAGTACTCGTTCCTCAATCAGGTGACAGCACAACTGCGCGACCACGACGACCGCGAGCAGTTTCTGGCAGGCATCAACCTCATCCTCGCGGGGATCGACACCGTCAGATAGCAGCCGCAGCCGTCAGCGTGAATGAACAGCGGTGTTGGAACCGAGCGCGATGTCGAGGAAATCTCGTGCCGCACCGCGCAATCCGCGATCGGGATCCCAGACGGCCTGCAGTCGCCGCGGCATCCGCAAGCCGTCGACGTTGACCGCGACCAGTCGGCCGTCCGTCAGGTCGGCCGCAACTGCCAGCGACGACAGAACGGCCGGGGCGTTGCCTGCCACCACCGCAGCCTTGACGGCGGTGCACGAGGTGAGCTCGAGCAACGGCGGCACACAATCGGGAACAGCATTCTCGAGCGTCAGACGCGTCCCGGACCCTGACTCGCGCTGAATGAGCGGTGTGCGCGCGAGATCCGCGACCGGAACAGGCACTCCGTTCGCCCAGTCATGCCCCGGCGGCACAACCACGACGAGGTGATCACGCGCCACCTCGCACGACGCGAGCGCTGACGGCACATCCGGCCCTTCCACAAATCCGATATCAGCCTTACCTGCCTGGACTTGAGCAGAGACGTCCGAGGAATTGTGCAAACTCACCGACGCCACGACGTTGGGGAACTTGTGGCGCATCGCAACCGTCCACCCGGGGACCAGATACTCGGCGATGGTCATGCTGGCCGCGACCGTGACGGCAGCGTCGCGTTCACCGCGAAGAGCGGCAACTCCCGATGCCATTTCCTCGGCACTGACGAGGATGTGGCTGGCCCATTCGAGAATCAGTCCACCCTCGGCGGTGGGACGTACACCCGTCGCAGCTCGATCGAAGACCTTGATTCCGAGCTGACGCTCGACCGAACGCACGCGCGCACTGACTGCCTGCTGACTGAGCCCGTGCTCCCTGCCGGCAGCACCCATGCTGCCCAGACGCCCTACGGAAAGCAGGACGTCGAGGGCGCTGAGTTCCGGCACCCGAGGAGACAACGACATAGACCAAGATTAGACCCACAAGGCGGATTTGTGGGCATTCAAGGACAACCGGTCTACCGGTACGAACCGGATGAGACGACAGTGAAATACATGACCACCACAACGAGTCCCACCTTCGCCCACATCACCCCGAACTGGTTCGCGGCCGCGATGGGAACGGGAATCGTCTCGGTGGCCGCCGCTTCGCTCGAACCGGAGATCGAGGGCTTGAAGCTGGTCTCGGAAATCTTCTGGGTTCTGGCGGTTCTCGTACTGTGCGCCTTGATCGGCGCATTTGCCCGCCATTGGTCACAACATCGATGTCAGGCCCTCGCCTACCTGCACAGCCCCGCGATGTTCCCGTTCTACGGAGCCGTCGCCATGGCCCTACTGACCGTGGGATCGGCAACCGGCATCACCGGGCCGGACTTCCTCGGCCACGACGTGGCGATCACCGTCTCGCTGACTCTGTGGATACTCGGCACGGCACTCGGCCTGGTCACCTACGTCGTGATGATGATTCGTCTCGTTCGAGATGCTGGGATGGCGACGGCAATGCCGTTCTGGCTCATGCCCGTCGTACCTCCGATGGTCTCGGCCACCACCGGCGCAGCGGTCAGCACCCACATGCCCGAAGGCGCTCCGCGCATCGCGGTACTGATCTTCTGCTACATCCTGTTCGCTCTGGCACTGACCGCCGCTATCGGCATTCTGATAGCCGTCGCGAGGCAGTTCGCACGCAACCGCTCGGCCGGCGTTGATGTGATCCCGTTCAATGCCATTCCCTCGCTGTGGATTCCGTTGGGCGTGATCGGACAGTCGATCGCAGCATCCAACCTGTTGGCCGCCGCCTCACGGCATGCACTCAGTACCGAGCACGCCGACACCCTGCACGAATTCGGAATCGCATACGGAACCGTCGTCGGAATCATCGGCGTCATCGCATTTGTCACCGTCACCACCGTGACCATCCACGCACTGCGCCGCGGCTTGGACTTCTCGCTCGGCTGGTGGAGCTTCACCTTCCCCATCGGAGCATGTGCAGTCGGAGCGAATGCCTTCGGAGTCGCCACCGGTTCGACGCTGATTCTGGGAATCGCACTTGCCCTGCTGACCGTGCTGATCCCCATCTGGGCAACCGTCGCGGTCCGGACCGTCCGATCGATCCGCAGTGGAGCTCTCCCGGCGGCTGCATGAATTCGCACCGATGAGTTTTGCCTCGCCGTACGGTCTGTACTCACGTAGACCATTGTCGAGAGCGGGAGTACACGGTGAGTCAGTTGTTACGAGTGCAGAATTTCAGCATTTCCAGTGACGGAATAGCGTGCGGTCCGGACCAAAGCTTCGAGAGCCCGTTCGGCCTCGACCACGGTGAAATGTTTGCGTGGGCGGGAGCTACGGCCAGCTGGCCCAATCGCACCGATCCCGGCGGCAGCCGAGGCCTCGACGACTACTTCACCCGGGACTTCTCCAACAACATCGGTGCCGAAATCATGGGCCGCAACAAGTTCGGCCCTTACCGCGGTCCGTGGGAGAATCTCGAGTGGCAGGGCTGGTGGGGCGACGAGCCGCCGTTCCACACCCCGGTTTTTGTCTTGACCCACCACGTGCGGCCCTCGTTCACGCTCTCGGACACGACATTCCACTTCGTCGACGCCGACCCGGCGACGGCTCTCGCGCAGGCACGCGAGGCAGCACAAGGCAAGGACGTTCGGCTCGGTGGCGGAGTCAGCACCATCCGGCAATTCCTCGACGCAGACCTTGTCGACGCCATGCACGTGGTGGTCTGCCCGATCGAATTCGGATCAGGTCTGCGGCTGTGGGAGTCACCCGACGAGTTACGAGATCGCTTCAACCTCGAAATAGTGCCGAGCCCGAGCGGCGTGACGCACCACTTGTTCTGGCGAAAGTGACCTGTTGGGGCAGCTCCGGAAAACTGAAGCTGCCCCATCGGTCACGCCCTAGGCTCCGGTCTCGACCTGGCGCCCCGACTGGTACCACGCCATCGTTCCACCGGCCACCGAAACCGCATTGATGCCGCGAGCCTGCAAATACTCTGCCGCTTGCAAGCTACGGCCACCGACAGCGCAGATGACGTAAACGGTTTCGGCGTCTGGAATCTCGCCCACGCGAGCGACGAACTCGCTGAGCGGAATGAGCGTCGCACCCGGAACTCGAACCTGAGCGAACTCGTCGGCCTCACGGACGTCGATCAACGGCTCACCCGCTGCCAAAGCCGTGTCCAGTGCATTCAAATCGACTTCCAACATTTTTTCTGCGCCCGCCTTCATGTTCGCTGCTGTCCGAATAGACGGTACTCGCGCGCGTTCCTCCGACTCCCCTTGCGATCTGACAATGACCAATACCGTCCCCGGAAAGTCCGGTTTTCGGCGTCGTCCACGGTGTGGAAAGTGCTCCTGCTGATCGCCGTCTACCTGGCCTTCTATCTTGCGGTCGGGCAGGTAACCTCCCGTGTTTTTGCAGAGCAGATCGAGACGGACAACGTCGTCGCGAGCGCCTCCAGCATCATCATCGGCGCCGCAGCCGTCACCTCTCTACTCACGGTCCGCTTGGTCGTCTTCGGGGTAATCGCCATCTTTCTCATCCGGGATCGAATCGGCGAAGAACGGCCCACACGCGTCTCGGCCTGACCGACCACGACCGTACAAGACATACTTGTGCCCATGCCTTCTCGAACCACATACTCGATCGCCGTCGTGACTGCATCGTGTGTACTGGCGCTCTCGGGTGCCGTCACTCATGCCACCGCGGGGGTTCCGGCTACTCCCGACGTGTCTGCGACCGAGACCGTCGTACAGCAGTCGGTCAGTGAGATATTCGCGAATACCGGTTCCCACGAGGTCACCGAGGAATCGGTGACGGGGTATCAGCTCTTCTATCCCACCGATATCGCCACAGTCGAGGAACGGCATCCCGTCGTCACCTTCGGCAACGGCAGCTATGCGACTTACGAGGAGTACGAAGCGCTCCTGCAGCATCTCGCTTCTTGGGGTTTTGTCGTTGTGGTGGCCGACAGCAGCGTCACCGGCGACGGTACCGAGATCTTGGGAGCTGCCCAGTACGTCGTCGATCAGGACACCAACGCGGAAAGCATCTTTCACCAGCGGATCGACACTGACAACATTGCCTCGGTCGGGCACTCCCAGGGCGCCGGTGGCGCGATCAACGCGGCAACCCAGTCCGCGAATCTGATCACCGCCACGGCGGTACTCGATTTGCCTGATCCGTGGTGGGCCTCGCGACCTGTCGACGTGATCGACGTGGCCCAGTTGACCGGACCGACGTTCTTCATGACCGGCGCCGACGACCCGGTCTCCACCGCCGATCCGCAAGCTGAGTACTTCGACAAAACCACTGGGCCGGCCGTCCGCGGCAGACTGCTTGGAGTCAGCCACAATTGGGCCGCAGACGGTGAAGGATTTCGTGGCTACCTCACCGCGTGGCTGAGGTTCACCCTCAGCGGTGACCAGACTGCGGCCCAGGCATTTGTCGGCGACTCGGCGGAAATTCTCACCGATTCCCATTGGGACCGGCAAGCCGTCAAGGGTTTGTGATGACGATCTTGCCGTAGGCCTGCCCTGATTTCTGTTGCTCGAACGCGTCAGCGAGGCGGTCGAGGCTGTAGGAAGAATCGATGACGAGGCTGTGGACAGAGCGTCCCGTGATCACATGCCAACTGCTGACTACAGCCTCAGCCCGCCTGGCACCTGGATTCGGTTCACAGCCCGGCCTCGAGTTCCGCGGCCCTCCGCAAGTCATCAGCAAGTTCCGGTCCACCGATCCCCGTCTGCCCCACACGAACCAACAGTTCTCGGGCCAGATCCAGCTCACCCTGGCGGACCGCCACGTCGGCCCGCAGCACCAGTAACTTCACGAGCTGCACGGCAGTCGGCTCCTCGTCGCTGCGATGAAGTGCCCGGTCGAGGACCTTCACCGCCAGATCAAGGTCCTGCTTGGAATCGGCGAACAGAGAGCCCATATGAATCGCCCGATCGAACGTCTCCTGCGGCAACGGCCTGTGCCGTTGATCCTCACTGATCGGCTGGGCGATCTGGATGGTGTTCCCACCGGGATCGGTCATTAGGAACTGACGGACCCCGTAGCTCATATCCTTCAACGCACCCACCCGCGGTACCCCCTGCGTGGGCACTGACCCGAAGGTCTCCTCCAGTCCCTGTATGAAGATCGCGTACAGGTAGTCGACGTCATCGGTGTTGACCAGGCAGCCATGCGAGGAGGACACCGGATTGAAATCTTTGTCTCCGTAGAAGTTCAGCTCGATACCCCCACGCTGCACGGTCAGAAACTGGTACGGCGCACTCTGCCGGAACGTGATCTCAAACCCCAAAGCAGTGTAGAAATCGGCCACCGGATCAATCGAGCGGGCCATCAGCGCGGGAATCGTCTTCTCAGTCATGCACCCGACGATAAGGATCGAATCCCCCTCGCGCACATAAAAGTGAGAACCCCAACTTTCCCTGGTCATCCGCTGATCAGCGCTATCTAGAGGACTCCGGTAGCGCCGACCACTACATCAACAATTCGTCGATTGGCAGCATCTGTTCGGATTGGTACGTAGACCAAGAGATTTGGTCGGATATCCTCGGGCAGAGCGTGATCCACAGGTTTCAGGCCGCCGGTTGCTGCGTCGAATCGCCTCACCGTTGGTAGCTGAATTCGACGGATTACTGGGGGTTCCCCTGCGCCGCGAGATATGCGGCCCAACTGGTGTCCGCATACTGGGCCCACTTGTGCGCCGTCTTAGGAGCGATACCGAAGAGATCGCTGACGACGACGGCGTCGAGGTGGGTGACGTTGGCGATCATTGCCGAGTTCCGAGCAGCGCGGGTGGGCAGCCCGTGCTGTTTCAGCTGACGCCACAGAACTTACATCAGATGCTTGTCACCGCGCCTGTCGAAATTCGTGAGAAGTACCGGCAGTTGAAGGAGAAGAAGCTGTTCACCGCCCTGGCGATGTGTCGGCCTGCCGCCAAGAGAGGCATCGGCGGAGTGGTACCGACTGCCCTGAAATACCTGGCAAAGCGGCATCAGTACCTCACCGCTCAAGCAGAAGACGTGCTGGTTCAGATTCGGGACCTGGTCGCGGCGGCGAATCCGACGTTGTTGTTGGCGAAGGGGGTCGGCCCCTCGACGGCGGCGCAGTTGCTGATCACTGCGGGTGGCAACCCGGAGCGGCTTCGCAGGGAAGCGTCGTTCGCTGCGTTGTGTGGGACTGCTCCTGTTCCGGCGTCGTCGGGAAAGACCGTCCGCTATCGGCTATCTCGTGGTGGTGATCGGGATGCGAATTGCGCGCTACACACGATTGCATTGGTGCGCATCGTACTCGTGAGGTCGTTGTTGCCCACCGAGCCAACGGCAGGCAAACCTCCGGACTTATCCGGATTTGAAAGCGTGCGATTGCGCGGGAGGTCTTCCAGCATCTCAACCATCCATTCGCCGTTGCCGGGATTGATCCAGCGCAACACCTTCATTCGGAGGTTGTCGTGACGGTTCCGTGTGCGACGAGGATCGCTGTGCTCATGGAGTTCCCGTTCGAATCGAAAGCGCTTTGGGTTCAGCGCATTTGGGTCCGCGGCCATGTTCAGCCGCGACATATTCACCAATGAGGCAGCTGACGGTCGCTGCGGTTGGTGAATCGATCGCCACTCAAGCGACAACATTAGGGACGATTGTGACCCGCGCCACATGTTCGGAGGTCAGAGTTCGGTCTCGCCTTTGTCCTCTCGGCACAAAACTGTCCTTGTCCTCTCGGCACAAATCGGTGGCCGGAATCCGGCGTTAACGGAAGTCTCGCGATTTGGCCGTGACTCGCAGATCCATCAGCTGCATCCGGTCTGCCACGACGGTGACAGCGCCTTCTGCATTTTGCACCTTTCCTCGAATAAGCAACGCCGGCGCCGTATTTGCCAGTTTTCGATACTTTGCCCACAACCCCACCGAACACACGACGTTGACCATGCCGGTTTCGTCCTCGAGGTTGATGAACGTGACGCCCGCAGCTGTGGCCGGACGCTGCCGGTGTGTGACAGCTCCCCCCACCAGCACACGGTCACCGTCCGGGATGTCGAGAAGTCTCGAAGCCGGCACCACGCCGAGCGCGTCCAGCTGTGGGCGGAGGAATTGTGTCGGATAGGTGTCGGGAGATACTCCCGTCGCCCAGACATCCGCCGCCGCCAATTCGACGTCGCTCATGCCGGGCAAGGTGGGAGCTGTGACCGACGCACCGATACCGGGCAAGCGGTCGGGGCGCTCCCCCGCCGCAGCGCCCGCTGCCCACAGCGCTTCTCTACGTGAGATACCGAAGCTGGCTAGCGCACCGGCGGTCGCCAGCGATTCAGCTTGTGCGGTAGTCAGTTCCACCCGCCCGGTCAGATCGAGAAACGACGTGAACGGTCCACCGAGGTCGCGCTGTTCGACGATCTTCTCGGCCAGTGCATCGCCGATGTTGCGCACCTCCCCCAATCCCAGCCGAACCTCGAATCCACCTGCCTCGACGGTGGCGTGTGCGAGGCTGACGTTGATATCGGCACCGTGTACCTGCACTCCGTGCCTGCGCGCATCGGCAACCAGGGACTGTGGTGAGTAGAAACCCATGGGCTGCGCGCGCAGAAGCCCGGCGCAGAACGCAGCGGGGTGATGGAGTTTGAACCACGAGGAGTAGAAGACCAGCGCGGCGAAACTCTGTGAATGGCTTTCCGGGAAACCGAAATTGGCAAACGCATAGAGCTTTTCGTAGATCCGGTCGGCAACCTCGTCGCCGATGCCGTGTAGGTCTCGCATGCCCTGGTACAGCCTCGCCCGCAGTTGCTCCATCTTCTCGGTCGAGCGTTTCGATCCCATTGCCCGACGCAATTGGTCGGCCTCGGACGGTGTGAAACCCGCAACGTCGACGGCCATCTGCATCAACTGTTCTTGGAACAGCGGAACTCCCAGCGTGCGTTCGAGTGCCTTCTCGAGCGATGGATGGTCGTAGGACACAGGTTCGAGTTTGTTGCGCCGACGAATGTACGGATGCACTGATCCGCCTTGGATCGGCCCCGGACGGATGAGCGCGACTTCGACCACCAGGTCGTAGAAGTTTCGAGGCTTCAGACGCGGCAGTGTCGCCATCTGCGCACGTGATTCCACTTGGAACACCCCCACCGAATCTGCCCGCTGCAGCATCTCGTACACCGCTGTTTCCGACAGATCGAGTTGCGCCAGATCGACTGTGATGCCTTTGTGCTCGGCCACGAGATCCATCATGTAGTGCAAAGCGGAGAGCATGCCGAGGCCGAGCAGATCGAACTTGACCAGCCCAGCGGCAGCACAATCATCCTTGTCCCATTGCAGGACACTGCGATTGGCCATCCGCGCCCACTCCACCGGGCAGACGTCGGCGATGGGACGATCGCAGATGACCATGCCGCCTGAGTGGATGCCCAGGTGCCGCGGATAGCCTTCGATTTGCGCCGCCAGTTCGAGTACCGGACGCGGAATATCGGTATCCGCGTTCTTGTCGATACCACCCCACCGGCCGACCTGCTTACTCCACGCATCTTGCTGGCCCTGCGAAAAGCCCAGCGCCCGAGCCATGTCCCGCACCGACGACTTTCCTCGATAGGTGATGACATTGGCGACCTGCGCGGCGTACGTACGCCCGTACTTCGCGTACACGTGCTGGATCGCCTCTTCCCTGCGGTCGGACTCGATGTCCACGTCGATGTCGGGCGGGCCGTCACGTTCGGGCGCAAGAAACCTCTCGAACAGCAATTTGTTGCGAACCGGATCGACATTGGTGATGCCGATCGCGTAACACACCGCCGAGTTCGCGGCGGAACCTCTTCCTTGACAGAGGATGTCGTTGTTCTTACAGAACGAGACGATGTCATGTACCACCAGGAAGTATCCGGGAAAATTCAAACCCGCGATGATGGCAAGCTCGTGTTCGAGTTGTTTGTATGCCTTCGGTGCACTTTCCGGTGGACCGTAGCGTTCCATTGCCCCCAACATGGTGAGCTCACGCAACCACGACGCCTCGGTATGACCGGCGGGAACGTCGAACGGTGGCAATTTGGGTGCAATGAGCTTGAGATCGAAAGCGCACTCGCGTCCCAGATCGGCGGCGCCACTGACTGCCTCGGGATAGAGCGAGAACAGTGTCGCCATCTCCGCGCCGGACCGCAGGTGCGCTCCGCCGGTAGGGGCCAACCATCCGGCCGCCTCGTCCAAACTTTGACGCGATCGCACAGCTGCCATCGCCATGGCGAGGCGTCGACGCGGCGGAGCGGCGAAGTGCGCGGCGGTGGTCGCCACCGTACGTAATCCACGCTCTCTCGCCAGTTCGGCCAGAACTGCATTGCGCTCGTCGTCCTCCGCCAACCCATGATGGGTGAGCTCCACCGACACTCGCCCTGCCCCGAAACGCTCGACCAGATCCTGCAAGGCCTCCGCCGCAGCTTCGCGACCACCCGACGTCAAGGCTTGCCGCACATGACCTTTGCGGCACCCGGTCAGGATCTGCCAGTGCCCACCGGCCGCTTCGGTCAGCACGTCGTAGTTGTACTGCAGTTTGCCCTTCTCACCGCCGGCCAAATGCGCGGTAGCGATCTCCCGAGAGAGCCGGCGATACCCTTCCTGCCCACGGGCAAGTACCAGGAGGTGCGTTCCACCGGGATCAGCCGACCCGGTTCTGGGTACCGAATCCAGAGACAACTCGGCCCCGAACACGGTGCGCATTCCCCATTCACGTGCGGCTTCCGCAAACCTCACCACGCCGTAGAACCCGTCGTGATCCGTGACGGCGATAGCTTCGAGTCCGAGACGCACTGCTTCCTCGACCAGCTCTTCCGGCGGCGATGCGCCGTCGAGGAAACTGAAGGCCGAGTGAGCGTGCAACTCTGCATAAGGAACCACGCCGGTGCCACGGGTGAGCTCACCTGCGTGGTACTCGCCGCGCTTTCGCGACCAGGCGGGGCTGTCACTTCCATCGCCGGGGAACAAATCCTCATGTTCCACGCGGCCGGGCCGCCCTGAAAGCACCCGTTCCATCTCGGACCACGTCGGCGGCCCATTTCCCCAACCCACACTGACCTCGCACCTGATCGAGCCGGCCGTCACGGACGACCGACTGCTCGAGGATGCCGAAAGGGAAGACGCACCACATGCATCGAACTGATGTTCGATGCAGATTAAGTCTGACAGGTCACTCACTCGCAGTCAACAGAGCGAATCTCAACCCTCACCGTCTCGTCACATTCAGATGTACGCATGTCTGCACTCCGTTCACTTTGGAACCAGACCATTAGCGGCGTTCATCATCTCCATCCACACTGTTTCCAGGAGTGCTACTAGTATGTCGTTCTCGCGCAACACACGTAGGTTGACGGCCGTCGCCGGCGCCGTCGCCGTTCTGGCCGCTGCCGGCTGCAGCAGCAGTGCCGACGAGGCCACAGGCTCGAACGGCACGACCGTCGATCGCGCCTCGACCGGCGAACTGTCCTCGAACGGTGGTGCTCGTCGCATCGACGGTGATCAGTCGGCCGCAGTGCGCGACGCCGTCAACGCTTCCGGCGCGAAGAACGTCATTCTCTTGATCGGCGACGGCATGGGCGACTCGGAGATCACGGCCGCGCGCAACTACGCCGAGGGCGCTGCCGGCAGCTTCCCCGGTCTCGACGCCCTGCCGATCACCGGCCAGTACACGCACTACGCACTGACCAAGGACGGCAAGCCCGACTACGTCACCGACTCCGCAGCCAGCGGATCGGCGTGGTCCACCGGCACCAAGACCTACAACGGCGCGATTTCCGTCGACATCAAGGGTCAGGCCCAGTCGACCGTCCTCGAGATCGCCAAGGCGAACGGCAAGGCCACCGGCAACGTCTCCACCGCCGAGGTGCAGGACGCCACCCCCGCAGTGCAAGTCGCGCACGTCAGTGGCCGCAAGTGCTACGGACCGGAGGCGACGTCCAAGTCCTGCCCGGAGAACGCCCTCGAGAACGGCGGCAAGGGATCGATCAGCGAACAGCTCCTCGACACCCGCGCCGACGTCACCTTTGCCGGTGGCGCCAAGTCCTTCGCCGAGACTGCAAAAGCCGGTGACTGGCAAGGCAAGACGCTCAACGAGCAGGCCGCAGCCCGCGGCTACCAGCTGGTGAAGAACGCCGCCGAGATGAACGAGGTCGGCAAAGCCGATCAGGATGCGCCCGTGCTCGGCCTGTTCGCCGAGGGCAACATGCCCGTCCGCTGGGAAGGATCCGTCGCCACCCGTGACGGCTACCTGCAGCCCGCCGAAACCTGCGTCGACAACCCCAAGCGAACCTCCGACGTACCGAAGCTCGCGGACATGACTCAGAAGGCCATCGATCTACTGAAGGTCAACGACAACGGTTTCTTCCTCCAAGTCGAAGGTGCCTCGATCGACAAGCAGGATCACGCAGCCAACGCGTGCGGCCAGATCGGTGAAACCGTCGACCTCGACGAAGCGGTGCAGAAGGCACTCGAATTCGCGAAGACCGACGGAGAAACCCTGGTCATCGTCACAGCCGACCACGCTCACACCAGTCAGATCGTCACCAACGTCAGCGCCGACGACATCGCCAGCATCGCCAAGGACCAGAACATCCCGGCCGAGCGCGCCCAGGAAATCGTCTACCCCGGCCTGACCCGCAAGCTGACCACCAAGGACGGCTCGGAGATGACGATCAGCTACGGAACGTCCGAAGATCCGGCCGTCGAGTCCGAAGGACATACCGGAACTCAGTTGCGCGTAGCAGCTTTCGGCCCCCATGCGGCCAACGTCAGTGGCCTCACGGATCAGACCGATCTGTTCTTCACGATGACCGACGCGCTGGGTCTCGACCGTTCCAAGGTCGCAGCGCACTGACCTGAGAAACACCCGACCCGGTAATTCCTGGGTCCAGTCACACCAGAGCGGCCAAGGCGCGCACCCGATCTTCGGGTGCGCGCTTCGGACAACTGGTGCACTTGCCTTCACCGGGCACCTCGTAGATCAGGCAGCACGACGCCCGCTGCGTGAATCTGCGCCGCCCGGATGCCACCGTCATCAATGGATTACCAACGCGTACAACACTTTCGTTGCGGTCGACATCGACGAAACGCGGTGCGGGAATGCCCGGGTTCTCACCGCGGAGAACATCGATCAGACCGGCAGCAAATGCACTTCCGCGCTCCCGCGCGCTACCGGCTGCGTCAAGGCTGCGATTGGCGATGGAGTCCGTCGTGATCGCCCACAGCGCCTGCTGCCGAACGCCGGACACGTCGGCGAGTACCTCGATCACGGGACCGAGCGAGGCGAACATCGCGCGACCCAACTCCGCCACACTCTGCGAGATCGGGATGACCGAACCGGCAGCAAACCCGCCCAGATAACCGTTGTCACGCAGGAAGATCCGTCCACCATCCAGCGACGGATCGGCCGCGAACCCGGTAACCATTCCGGTTCCGATCGGAATGCCAGTCAACGTGGAACTGGCCGAGTACCACCACAACGTGCCGTTCACTCGAACGTCCGCACTCCCCCATCGCCTGGCCGTGTCGGCGACGCGAGCTGCCAACCACTGGGGGTCGGTCATCAACACCGCGGGCACCGTATCCGGATATGCGGTCAGGTCGTCGAAGAACGGCACAGCTGCTGCCATACGGGCGTAGATCCCGGCTATCGATTCCGTCATGCCAGCCCCAATATCTCCATCCGCGGGCGTACTCCGCGTTCGACTCGCGCCCTGATACCGAAAACCTCGGCCAACAACGGCTCGTCCAACACCTCGACGGTAGACCCACACGCGCGGAGTTCACCATCGGTGAGCACGGCAAGGTTGTCGCAGTACTCGACTGCCAACCGTAGATCGTGCATCGTGACCACAACCGCGATCCCCGCCGAAGCAAGCTCGGCCAGCAGTTCCATCACGATCAGCTGGTGTCGAAGATCGAGATGATTGGTCGGCTCGTCCAACAGCAGAACCTTGGGCTCCTGAGCCAACGCGCGAGCTATCGAGACACGTTGCCGCTCACCACCCGACAGGGTCGACACGTCTCGTCCGGCAAGCTCGACCAAACCGACCTGTTCGATGCACCGATCCACGATGGCGGTATCGCGCTCCGTGCTTCGGTCCAACCAGCTGCGGTGCGGAGTTCGTCCGAGTGCGATCGACTCACGAACCGAAAGACCGGCCGAGACAGTAGGTTCCTGGACGCTCGCCGAGATGGTTTTGGCGATGTCCTTGCGCGAGAGCGTCGTCGAGTCGGTCTGATCGATCAGAACTGCGCCACTTGTTGGCGTCAAAGCGTTGTAACAGCAGCGCAGTGCCGTCGTCTTGCCACTGCCGTTCGGCCCGACCAAGCCCAACACTTCTCCGGGGGAGACCGCAAAAGTAATGCCGCGCAAGACTTCGCGGTTGCCGAGCCTCGCCCGGGTCTCGACGAGCTCGAGCAGAGGCGCAGCTTCGGTGCCCTTCGTGAGTGTCACTGTTCGAGCCTCCGATACTGCCGATAGAGCATCCAGACGAAGATCGGCGCACCGACGAGGGCAGTGATCACCCCGACCGGGACTTCAGTGGATTGCGCTACTGACCGCGCAGCGGTATCTGCGGCAACCATGGCGACAGCGCCCAGCAGAGCTGCGGCAGGGAGAAGTCGAATTGCTCTGGTGCCGACGATGAAGCCGGCCAGATGTGGGATCAGCAGACCGATGAATCCGATTCCACCGGCAACGCTGACTGCCGCGCCGGCCAGTACGGAGACCGCAAGCAAGGACAACACACGGAACCTTCTGACGTTCATACCGAGCGCAGCAGCCCCGTCGTCACCGGTCTGCAAGACGTCCATCCATTGCGAACTGAACAGAAGCGCGGCACCGACGACGACCAGCGCCATCGTCGGGAAGATCAGCGTCGACCATCGCGCATCTCCGAATCCGCCGGCAATCCAGTGCATCACCGACGTCACGTGCCGATCATCGGCCAACACCAGGATGCAAAAGGTGATGAGCGCCGAGAATATCTGGGCGAGCGCGACACCCACCAAAATGATCGCGGTCGGCTGCGGATACCGGCCGCCGATCAGCAGCGCGAGGAACAACGGGATCATCGCCCCGACGAATGCTGCGACCGGAATCGTGAAAACCCCGAGGAGGCCGGCACCGAAACCCAGCACCGACACAAGCACCACCATGAATCCCGCACCCGACGAAACTCCGAGCAGATACGGGTCGGCAAGAGGATTTCGTGTGACAGCCTGAGCCACAGCCCCCGACATCGCCAAGGACGCACCCACCACCGCAGCCGTGAGAGCACGCGGTAGGCGAGAATCGATCACGATCGACTCCCTCGCCGCGGTCCACCACGTCTCGAAAGTCCCTGGCGCCAAACGGGCTCCGACTATCGCCCAGACATCACCGACGGGAATGCGAACCGATCCCAAAGAGACTGCCAACCCCAGTACGATCGCCAAGGCGACGGACAAGCCGACGAGCAGGGCACTGTACCCGTAACGCGTGCGAGTCACTTCGCCGCGTCAGCGCCCGGATGGAAGGCCGTCGCGATGGTCTGTGCCGAACGCACCAACCGCGAACTCTCGAACAGGTCCGCGAGAGGAACCACGACGAACCGGTTCTGCTGCACAGCAGGGGTGGTCGCCATCAACGGCTGGGCACGGAGGAAGTCGATCTTCTGCTCGGCTGTCTTGTCGCCGTAGTCGATGACCACGATCGCCTGGGGTGCACGCTCGGCAACAGCTTCCCACGATGCGTCGATGTAGGGCTTTGTCCCTTCGGCGAAGATGTTCGAGACACCGGAGTATTCCGCGACCAATTGACCGACGCCGACTCCGCCGATTGTCGTCGGAACCTGGTCACCGCTGTCGTAGAAGAAGGTCGGCACCGGCGCTGCGTCCCCGACCGAAGCGCGGACGGAATCGAGACCACTGCTGATCTCCTCGGCAACCTCGCGGGCCGAATCTTCGACGCCCAGGAGTCGACCGAGTTGTGTGTAGTCGTTCTCGAGCAATCCGATGTCGGGGAAACCGGTGCCACAGTATTCGGAGAACAGGAAGGTGTTGATTCCGCGCTCGCCGAAGGCGTCTCGTGAACGCCCTTGCTTCTCGTTGAAGGCACTGGTCATTCCTCCGACCACGAAGTCCGGATCGACGTCGAGGACCTGCTCCATGCTGGGGAAGGTGTCGGACAGGCTGGGAATCTTGTTGAACTGATCGGCGGTCTCCGCAGTTGGCGGGTTGTCGCTGTATGCCCGACCGACAATCCGATCACCCGCGCCGATCTCGATGAGGGCTTCGGTGACGTGTCCGTTCAAAGACACGATGCGCTGCGGCGGCGAATCGAAGGTCATCTCGCGATCGCAGTTGGTCACGGACACCGACTGTGCGAAGGATTCCGCAGCAGACGCGGACTCTGATTCCTGACCTTTGGAACAACCTGCCGAAACCAAGGCGACCGCTATGAGAACGGCGGCGGCGCGGGACGGGGAGAACTGAAGTGACACGGGGACCTCGTAAGGGCTCTGAGCCACGAATGAGAATCCGACAGACAACTCCGCCCGCACGCTGATCCTCGGCCAGAGCTCCTGCTGGACTTCCTTTTCGTAGACCACGACGAATGGATGTCGCACACCGCGCGGTGGGTAATCGGGCTTGCCGACGCTCGGCGACTACCGAGAATCGACCTACCGTTGCGGGTCAGCGCCGGATTCGGACCGGCTTCCCCCACACGCGTGGCTTGCAAGTGCTTCGAGCAGTATGCATGACGTTTCCGATTCAAGACCAAACGCCCACTACAGTCGATCTGGCCAGACGCCCCCACACACCGGAGTTGATACATGACACGCTGGGCCCAAACCGTCGTCGCCCGGAAATGGTGGGTACTGAGCCTCTCGGTTCTGATAGTTCTCATCAGTGGGGTGTGGGGACTCGGAGTGTTCGGCAAGCTCAGCCAGGGCGGATTCATCGATCCGGGCAGCGACTCCGCGAAGGTCGCCGACATCATCGAAGACAATCTCGGCCCACAGACCCCGGACATCATCGCGATCTATTCGCCCACAGGCGGTAACACTCTGGACGACATCGGGCCGGCAGTGACGGCCGCCGTCGACCAGTTCAAAACGGAAGTGCCGACGGCGTCGGTGAAGTCGTATTGGGGAACGGACGCGGCAGCCAAGGCGAGCCTGCTCTCGAACGACGGGTCTATGGGCGCCGTTGCGATCACGTTGGCACCGGACTCGGGAGTCACGCCGGCCACTTTCGCCGATCTCTTGCCGAAGCTCGAAGTCGAAGGCGCCGAGGCACAATTCGCGGGTAACACCGTCGTCGGCGTCGCTTTCAACACCAAGCTCGAGAAAGACCTGGTTGTCGCCGAGGCCATCGCCATTCCGATCACTCTGGTGCTGCTGGTCTTCATCTTCGGAGGCATCGTCGCCGCCGCGGTTCCGGTGTTCGTGGGTGTACTCAGTGTCCTGAGTGCATTGGCGGTTCTCCGAATCCTCACACTGATCACCGATGTGTCCTCGTTCTCGATCAACGTCGCTTCACTTCTCGGGTTGGGACTGGCGATCGACTACGGGCTGTTCGTGGTCGGTCGGTTCCGAGAAGAACTGAATTCGGGCTCGGATCCGGGAGCTGCTGCCCAGCGAACGGTTCTGACGGCAGGTCGTACCGTCATGTTCTCGGGTCTACTGCTGATCTGTGCGTTCAGCGGCATGCTCGTTTTCCCCCAGGCCGTCATCCGGTCTCTGGGCTTCGGCGCGATCGCTGCGGTACTGAGCGCGGCCGTCCTGTCGCTGACCGCTGTGCCTGCGCTGCTTGCCATCCTGGGTCACCGCATCAACGCCCTGACGTGGCGCAAGGACGCGGCACAACGCGGCGAGGAACGCTCGCGCAAGTTCTGGGGCCGCGTCGTCACGTGGGTGATGAAGCGTCCGGTGGCGGTTTCGGTGACGATCGTCGCCGTGCTGCTCGTGATGGCCTCGCCTTTGCTCGGTGCCCGTCTCGGAGAGCTCTCGTACACCGCTCTGCCGGACAACGACCCCGCTCGCGTCGCGATGGACACGTTGGTCAGCGACTTCCCACAGACCGGAAACGGTGCGACGATGATTTTGCAGGCCGAGGATGGCAACACTCTCACCCCGGCCGAAGGTGCAGCGATCGCCGAGTCCGCCGGTCAGGTCGAGGGCATCGGTCAGGCAACCGTCGTAGCGAGCACCAATCAACTCATCGCGGTTCAGGCTCTGTACAGCGAGGGTTCCACGCCCCAATCGCAGAGCGCCGCAGTCACGGATCTGCGCGCGATCTCTGCTCCCGACGGGACGGAATTGCTTGTGGGCGGCGGCCAAGCCATGGTCGACGACGGCAACAACGCCGTCCTGCACTGGCTACCGGTGATGGTGCTCATCATGGTCGGATCGACCTTGATCCTGTTGTTCCTTGCGTTCGGGTCGGTGGTCCTGCCCATCAAGGCGGTGCTGATGGCAGCCCTGAGCCTCGCGACCACCTTCGGCGTCCTGACCTTCGTCTTCCAGGATGGACACGGCGTCGAGCTCCTCGGGGTCAGTCAAACTCCTCTGGAGGCGACGTTTGTCGTGCTCATCCTCGCGGTCGTCTTCGGATTGTCCACGGACTACGAGGTTTTCCTGATGTCACGGATGGTCGAGGCCAAGAACGCGGGTGCGACGACAGAGGAAGCGGTCAAGTTCGGAACCGAGCGCACCGGCCGCATCGTGACGGCTGCCGCCTTACTCCTGATCGTGGTGACCGGAGCCTTCGCGATGTCCGGGCTGTCGGTGATGAAGTTCCTGGGCGTCGGCATGATCGTCGCACTGATCGTCGACGCGACCATCATCCGCATGTTGCTCGTACCCTCACTCGTGAAGTTGATGGGCGAAGCAAACTGGTGGGCTCCCGCGTGGATGAAAAAGGTTCACGCGAAGGTCGGCATCGGCCACTGATCTCGGGCCACTGATCGCGCACTAGTGGATTTCCCTGACCGGGCAGTCGTCCTCGAGGATGACTGCCCGATCGTCAGAATCGCTCCGCAGGGCGATGTTCTCCGAAGCTGATTTCGTCAGACTTGGAGCATGACAATTTTCGAATGGATCCTTGCAATCCCCGCTCTTGCGCTTGCCGTCGCGTTCTTGTTCTCCGGAATCATCACCGCGGGCATCGACTTCGACGCCGAGGACGGTGTCATGACGCACTGATGTTCGTTTCCCTCTAGCCGCCAATCTTACTTTGGAGTAAGTTACCGACTATGGCCACATACATCGTCACTGGCGGTACCGGATTTCTCGGACGAGCTGCACTGCCACTCCTGCTAGAGCGTGATGAAACTGCTCAGATCCACGTGCTGGTCAGAGCCGGTTCCGTCGCCAAACTCGAAGAACAGGTGTCGGCAATTCCCGGCAGCGATCGCGTGCATCCGCTCATTGGAGATCTGACCGAGCCTGGGCTGGGCATCGACTCTCCCCCGCTTGCCGACCACGTCCTTCACCTCGGCGCGATCTACGACATCACCGCCGGAGACGAGCAGGCTTCGACGAATGTCGAGGGCACACGCTCCGTGGTCGAACTTGCCGCACAGCTGGGAGCCACCCTTCATCACGTGTCATCAGTCGCAGTTGCGGGCGACTACCCGGGAACCTTCAGCGAAACCGATTTCGATTGCGGTCAAGGCTTTCCCACTCCGTACCACCGAACCAAATTCGAGGCGGAGAAAATCGTTCGAGAACGAGAAGGCCTCACCTGGCGTGTCTATCGCCCGTCGGCCGTGGTCGGTAACTCCGTCACCGGAGAGATGGACAAGATCGACGGTCCGTATTACTTGTTCCCCGGGCTG
The DNA here is from genome assembly GCF_030056735.1 of Rhodococcus sp. IEGM 1409. Taxonomy (GTDB): domain Bacteria; phylum Actinomycetota; class Actinomycetes; order Mycobacteriales; family Mycobacteriaceae; genus Rhodococcus_F. Next base: position 133,183 of record NZ_JASHKN010000002.1, on the reverse strand, counting down.
GCACTGCTCGCGAAACTACCCGCAGCACTCCCCGTCCCGATCCCCAACCTCGGCGCGACCAACGTGGTGCCGGTCGATTACGTGGCCGCCGCCCTCGTCGAATTGATGCACGTGCCCGGCCATGACGGTGAAGCATTTCATCTAGTGAATCCGAAACCTCAACCGGTACGCGAAATTTATGCCGGACTCGCCAAGGCCGCCGGAGCGCCGCGGCCCGCGCTCAGCCTGCCGGGCGTGATCGCCAAACCCTTCGTCTCGCCGTTGCCGATCGATTCGGCAGAATCGGCACGAAAGGTCTTCCTCGATCGCATCGGCATGCCTGCAGCATTACTCGACAACATGACGATGGCGCCGACATTCACCTCCGCGAGAACCGTTGCCGCCCTCGCCGGATCAGGACTGACGGTCCCCGAGTTCGGGTCGTACTCGACTGTGCTGTGGAAGTACTGGCGCGCAAGCCTCGATCCCAATCGCGCACGCCGCAACCATCCCGAAGGACCACTTGTCGGTCGGATAGTTCTGATCACCGGTGGCTCGTCCGGAATCGGCAAGGCCTCTGCCATCGCCGCCGCCCAGAAAGGCGCCACCGTTCTCCTGATCGCCCGGCGGGCCGACGAACTCGACGCCGCGGTACAGGAGATTCGATCAGCCGGGGGCAAGGCGTTCGGTTATCCCTGCGACATCACCGACGACGAGTCCGTCCAGCACACGATCAAAAGCGTTCTGACAGAACATGATCACGTGGACATGTTGGTAAACAACGCCGGCCGATCCATCCGGCGCGGCATTTACCACTCCACGGATCGTTTCCACGACTACGAACGAACGATGGCCGTGAACTACTTCGGCGCTGTGCGATTGGTGCTCGCGTTGTTGCCGACCATGCGTTCTCGCCGATTCGGCCACATCGTGAACATCAGCAGCGCGGGAGTTCAGGCGGCGACGCCCCGATTCTCGGCCTACGTGGCGAGCAAAGCTGCCCTGGACGGTTTCTCGGACGTAGCCGCCTCCGAAACCCTGGCGGACGGAATCACTTTCACGACCATCCACATGCCGCTGGTCGAAACGCCGATGATCGCTCCGACCGGCGAATACAACAACAGCCCGATCACCAGCCCGGAAAAAGCTGCGGCAATGGTGATCCGCGCACTGATCGACCGCCCCAAGCGCATCGACGTGCCACTAGGGACTTTGGGCGATCTGGGAACTCTGTTCGCACCGCACACCAAGGACCGGATTCTCAACCAGATGTACCAGGCCTTCCCCGATTCTCCGGCGGCAAAGGGGCAGGTAGACAAGGAAACTCCGGCAGACGATCCGGCAACACCGGCGCGACAGCACCATTCGCGCTCGCGCATCCGCAAACTCGGCCGACGTGCTGCCCGACTCGTGCCCGGGACACACTGGTGACAGGTGGTGTGACTTCGCCCCCGGAGCGCATTGGCAAGAGGAACGGACAAGAGGAACGGATCTGTGGGTTCAGTCGGCGAATCCTCACCGGGGCCACGCTGACGAAAGCAATCAACCACCAGTTGCACAGGGTTGCGTATCGGTGCCTGATCCCGGGACCACCAGACCAGACTCGTAGGCGATGACGACAGCGTGCGTCCGATTCTGAGCACCGAGCTTTGCCAGCACATTTCCAACGTGCGTCTTCACCGTCTCCAGGCTCACCACCAGAACCTGAGCAACATCCGAGTTGGACAGCCCGGTGGCCATCAACCGCAATACCTCTTCCTCCTTTGCTGTCAGCGCTGCATTCGGGAACGCCTCAGCGGAAACCAATGGGCGGGGCGTAACCATCCGGCGTAGCGCGGCAGGGAACAGGATCACTTCGCCCGCCGCCACCACACGTACTGCCGCTGCGATCTGCGGGACTGGGAGCCGCTTCAGCACGAAGCCACTCGCGCCCGCACTGAGTGCGGCCGTGACGTAGCCATCGTTTTCGAAAGTGGTGATTACCAAGACTTTCGGCGGTTCGGTGCACTCGACCTGGAGGTGCCGAGTTGCCTCTATACCGTTGCGCAGCGGCATCCGCACGTCCATCAGCACCACATCCGGACGAAGTTGCCGCGAAAGCTCGACTGCTTCGATACCGTCGGAGGCCTCGCCTACGACCACAATCCCGGGCTGAGCCGCGAGCAGCATACGCAGGCCGCTGCGGGTAACGTCGTCGTCATCCGCAATCAGCAGTGTGACTGGCATGCTTGCAGGGTTGGACGCGTCCTCGCTCCAATTGGCTTCAGTCATCGTGCCGACCGTACCGGCAACTGAACACTCAACCGCCAGCACTGGGCTCCGTCCGGTCCAGCCTTGAACTCGCCGTTCAAGAGTCGTACACGCTCGGCCAGACCTGCCAAGCCGCGCCCTGATCTTCGAACTACGTCTGCGTTTCCCTCGGTCCCCGCCCCGATGCTGTTGACCACTCTGAGCTCGACACTCTCCAACGCGACTGCCACCGTGATGTCGATCGGCCCGCTGCCCCCGTGCCGCAGAGCATTGGTCGTCCCCTCTTGCAGGATCCGGTACGCCGCGCGAGAGAGTGTCCCCTGGATCTGTGAAAGGTCACCCGACAGGTTCACCTCCACAACCGCCCCCGCATGCCGTAACCGGTCAATTAACTCGGGCAAGTCCGACAGCGTCCGAGAAGGTACAGCCCCAGGCCTCTCCTCGCGAAGTACGCCCAGTACGTAGTCCAGGTCCTCGAGCGCTGCCCGTGTCGACTCCTCGATGCTACGCATGGCGGCCCTAGCGGCGGCAGGATCGGAGGCGAGCACCTCGCCCGCCACCGCCGCCTGGATCGTGGCGGCGGTGAGCGTGTGCCCGATCGAGTCGTGCAACTCGTGAGCGACCCGATTACGTTCGGCCAGTTGCAGTTCACGTTCTTCCGCCAGCGCGAGCCGTTCAGCCGTGGACGGCCCCAACAGTCGTGGCGCCAGCCATCGCAGCAGTGTTGCCACCAGGACACAAATTCCTACCGCAAGCAGGATGCAACCGGCCGCCACGACCCAGGTCCATCCACCCGTCACGTCTACCGACGTATCGAACAGACTGATTCGCGCCGTGCCGCCGAGCCAGTTCCCCGGGAGCGAAATCCCCATGATGAAAAGGACGATGGTCGCGAGCGCCGCCATCCAGCCCACCATGACATGCAGGACAATCCAGAGCGGGGCACGCCAACGATCAATGTCCGAGAGGTTGGGAGTACGGTGTCCGAGCGCTGGGCTCGGCAGCGACACCTGCAGCAGTCGGCGGGCGGACACGATGAGCGCGCGTCGCACAGGATGCGCCAGGCCGAGTGCTCCTACCAGAGTCACCCATATGAGCAGGACTGAAAACACCCGAACGAACTCGGGTGTGGATTGCCACGCGAGAGCAGGCAACATCGCAACCACTAGAAGTGGCAGGCTTGCCAACACACCACCAAAGGCGAAAAGCACAGCAGAGTATGTAGAGCCCCGCATCAGCGGTCGTAATCCTGTGATCATGATTCGACAAGTATGACCGGGCCGCTCGGCGATGGCCTCCCCCAATCGAGGGAGATAGTTTTCCCGCGTCGGAGCGATGCGCGACCAATCCTCCTGCAGACAGGATCGTGTCCAGACCGATCAACCTCTCCAAGGAGTTCTACTGATGCGTCGCCACAGTCGACAGGGCCAACCTCCCTCACCTCAAGAACGAAGCCGGAAACGGCACCGCGCCCTCTGTTCCGTCGCAATGACTCTCAGCATCGTCACCCTCGGTGCGTGCTCGTCGACCGCCGATACCGCCGCTGCGGGACACGATACGGTTCAACGCTCCCTCGACGCACTGGTGAGCGAGGACGGACTACCCGGCGCTCTCGCAAGCACCCAAGACCGAAACGGCAACTCCCACAACTACACCGCAGGAGTCGGTGACCTGACCACCGGATCAGAGGTACCCCACAACGGCCAGATACGAATCGGCAGCAACACCAAAACCTTCACCGCAGTAGTGGTCCTGCAACTGGTCGCCGAAGGAAAGATCGAACTCGACACCCCCTTCGAGACCTACCTACCCGGACTCGTCCGCGGAGAAGGGATCGACGGCCACAACATCACCATCCGCCAACTCCTTCAACACACCAGCGGACTCCCCAACTACAGCAACTACCTGGAAGACGAAGTCCGATACTACGACCCACGCGAACTTCTCGACATCGCGCTCGAACATCCCGCCGACTTCGCCCCAGGAACGAGTTGGAAGTACAGCAACACCAATTACATACTCGCCGGCCTACTCATACAGAAGATCACCGAAAAGCCCCTCACCGAGGAGATGGACCGGCGAATCATCTCGCCAATCAAACTTCAGCACACCTACTTTCCTGAACCATACGACGAGAAGATCTCGGAACTCCACCCCCGCGGCTACTACCGGGAGTCATCGGACGCGCCTCCGGTCGACGTCACAGAGATAGACCCCTCGTGGGGATGGGCCGCGGGGCAATTGATCTCCACCACCTCGGACCTCAACCAGTTCCTCCACGCACTCCTCGACGGACGACTTCTCCCCGCAGCCCAACTCGACCAGATGCGCACCACCGTCCCCGCGGAGGAAACCTTCGGGCCCGAGGCTCGCTACGGACTTGGACTGGTCAGCCGTCCGCTACCGTGCGGCGGCCTGTCCTGGAGCCACGGCGGCAGTTTCCCTGGCTACGAGACACGCGGGGGCGCTACCGACGACGGACGTGAAGCGAACATCGCGGTCACCATGCAAGTCGCCGACGATGGCACCCGGAGAAAACTCGAACATGCGGTGGATATCGCCCTTTGTCGCTGAGTCCTTCCTGTCACCCACCAAAAGCCGCCTACTCCGGAATAGCTCGTCAATTCGACAGTGTCTGCCACGAGAGGCCGGACTCCGAGGTGCAGCCAGCTACACCTCGTACGCTCCGGCACGCACCACCGAGAGACTGCACTTCGCACCATGGAGGACGCGTACGCACGTCAATACTGTTCTCTGCATGTGGAACTCACCATGAGATCCGACGAACAGGAGACCACAACCAATGACCACCCTTCGACGTCGCTCCCTGCTCACCGTGTTTCCGGCAGTCACCGCTGCAGCCCTCATCTTGGGCGTGAGCGGATGTGGTGACGCCACTGATTCCACTGATTCCACTCGGCAAAGCGACGCTGCCGTGCAACAGGCGCTCGACGGCGTCATCGAGCAGGGGATCCCCGGCGCACAACTCGTGATCTCCGACCCGTCACGGGGCACGCGCGTCCTTCGTGCGGGAATGGGAAACATCGCCACCGGCGAGCCTATCCCCGATGATGCGCGGGTCCGAATCGGCAGCAACACAAAGGCCTTCGTCGCGACCGTCGTCATGCAACTCGTCGACGACGGACTGCTCGACCTCGACATGAGCATCGAGCACTACCTGCCCGGAACCGTCGTAGGCAACGGGAACGACGGCAACCGAGTCACCATTCGAGATCTCTTGCAGCACACCAGTGGACTGACGGACTACCTCGCCGCCGGCGGAGCACGGCCGGCAGACATCAAGCCCGGCCAGCTGCTGGTGGGGACAAGCGCACAACCATCGGAGCACTTCTCCCCCACTGAACTGGTCGATATCGCGATGTCCCTTCCACCCGGCCCGGCCGCCAAAGACAAGGCTGTCTATTCGAACACGAACTACATTCTGCTCGGGATGCTCATCGAGAAGGTCACAGGACGCCCTGCCGCGCAGGAGATCACCACCCGCATAATCGATCCGCTCGGACTGACGGACACGTATTTTCCCGCCTCCCGCGAGACACAGATCCGCGGTTCTCATGCACAGGGCTATCACCCGATCGGCGGTATTCAGGTCGATGTCACCGATGGCGACGTGTCGTGGGCCGACACCGCAGGCGCGATGGTCGCAACCGGCGCCGACCTCAACACTTTCTTCACGGCTTTGCTACGCGGCGACCTCGTCTCGAATGACAGGCTCGCCGAGATGAAACACACCGTTCAGTTCGACAGGAGCCCGCAGGACAGCTACGGACTCGGACTAGTCCGCGTGAACAGCTCCTGTGGGAAGGAGATCTGGGGTCACGGCGGCGGAATCCCCGGCTTCGGCACCTCGGGCGGAGTCGATACCACAGGACGCGCTGTGACTCTCACCCTCAATCACATCCCGATGAGCGAGGACGCCTTCGTAGCAGCACAGCGAGTTGTCGACGCAGCGATGTGCGAGGAGTGAAGGAAACATATTCGTGCACGACTTCGCGCGCAACATCGAACAACGATTCTTCCCGATCGAACGATGTCCCGACCCCTACCAATCCTCAGGAGTTCTACTGATGCGTAACAATATTCGAAAGGGCTTCGCTTCCTCAGATCGTCGGCAGGACCGCAAACGGCACCGGACCTTCTCGGTCGTTACCGCGATGGCCCTCGGTGCCATGACGCTGGCGTCCTGCTCGCCGTCATCCGCCCTCAGTCCCGATACCGTCGGTTCTTCCTCCACCGAGCCTGACGCGGTTCAACGCTCCCTCGACGCATTGGTGAGCGAGGACGGACTACCCGCCGCTCTCGCAAGCGTCCAGGACCGAAACGGCAACTCCCGCAACTACACCGCAGGAGTCGGTGACCTGATCACCGGATCAGAGGTACCCCACAACGGCCAGATACGAATCGGCAGCAACACCAAAACCTTCACCGCAGTAGTGGTCCTGCAACTGGTCGCCGAAGGAAAGATCGAACTCGACACCCCCATCGAGACCTACCTACCCGGACTCGTCCGCGGAGAAGGGATCGACGGGCACAACATCACCATCCGCCAACTCCTCCAACACACCAGCGGACTCCCCGAGTACGGTATACACGTCAATGACGAAGAGATCAGATACCGATACGCCGACCCCCACGATTTGCTCGACATCGCCTTCCAGCACCCCGCCGACGCACCGCCCGGAGCGAGTTGGGGGTACAGCAACACCAACTACATTCTGGCCGGCCTACTCGTACAGAAGGTTACCGGCCGCCCCCTCGCCGAGGAAATAAATCGACGTATCTTCGCGCCGATCGGCCTGCGCGACACCTACTTCCCGCCGCCGGGCGACATGACCATCCGGGGACCCCATCCCAAGGGCTACCACCGCACCGCACCAGACAGCCCACTGAGTGACGTCACAGAGATGGACCCGTCGTGGGGATGGGCCGCAGGGCAGCTGATCTCCACCACCTCGGACCTCAACCAGTTCCTCTACGCGCTCCTCGACGGACGACTGCTCCCCGCAGCCCAACTCGATCAGATGCGTACCACCGTCCACGTCGGCGGACCCACCGGACTCGAGTACGGCCTCGGGCTCACCAGCAGGACTCTCTCGTGCGGCGGGGTCTACTGGGGCCATGGCGGCGACATAGTCGGTTACGAGACCCGCGGCGGCATCACCGACAACGGGCGCGCCGTGAACCTTGCGGTGACTGCTCTTCCCTCGACTGCGTCCGCCACGCAACAAGTCGTAGACACCGTGGACAAAGCTTTGTGCAGCTAAAGCTCTGGTGACAGCGTCACCCGGAATCTCACCCGAGTGACGCTGTACTGACCGACGAAACATTCGGTCGGTTATTGGCCGAACGGACCAATGCGGCCAACGTGTCCGCTGCCACACTTCATCAGTCCATGCGGCACAACGCAATTCAGGAGGCATGATGAAGTCGGAACGCGCCACAGTTGAGGAACCCTCGCATAGCGGCGGCAAGTCGATACAAAACATATTGGACAACAAGTCAATTCGTCGAACAACGACTATGACTGTTGGGCTGCTCAGTACGATCTGGATGATCGACATGATCGATCGCGTGATGATCGGGCTTGCACTGCCGATGATCGGAGACGAATTCTCCCTCAGTAATACGCAATTGGGCGGAGTCGTGTCGATCTTCGCCATCTTTTACATGCTCGGGCAGGTCCCCGGCGGCATGCTGGCCGACCGATTCGGACCCCGGCCACTGTTGATCGTCGCCTTGATCCTGTGGTCGGTGTTCACCGCACTGACAGGATTCGCCTGGGGACTCGTCTCACTGATGGTCATGCGTGCGATGTTCGGGCTCAGCCAGGGTCTCTTCCCAGCAGCGTCGTTCAAAGCTCTGGCTGAGCGAACCCGCCCGAAAACCCGCGCCACGGCCATGGGCTTCATGATCGGTGCAAACAACCTGGGCCCCGGCATCGCACCACTGATCATCGCCCCAGTTCTCATGGCCGTCGGTTGGCGGGACGCATTTTGGCTGGTGGCCATAGTCGGCGCCGTGATCGGCACAGTCGTCTGGTTGGTGCTCCCGGCGCCGTTGGACACAAAGATCACGGAAGATCCGGAGGCTGCACTGCAACCGCTAGCCAGTGAACATTCACGCGCCGCGGTGTTCAAGTCCGTTTCGGTCTGGAAGTTCGCACTTCTGTTCTGCCTGGCCAACATGGCCGGATACGGGCTGTTGACCTGGGTGCCGAGCTACCTCCTCAACGAAAAGGGGCTCTCGCTGATCGATACGGGAATCTTCGCCGCGATCCCGTTCATCGTCACGGCATTGGCCATCGTCGTCGGTGGACGTCTGGTGGACAAATACTTCCACGACAGCGCGCGCATCCTGCTCGTTCCGTGCATGGCCACCTCCGCCATTCTGCTGTTCTTGATGACTACCACCGATACCGTCGCGATGTTCACCTTCTATCAAACCCTCGCGATGGGCGTAAGCGGACTGTGCTCGATGTCGATCTTCGCCCTCCCGTTACGGGCATTGCCCGCCGAATTCCTCGGTTCCGGAATGGGTTTGATCAACGGTTGTGGACAGCTTGCCGGTTTCATCACCCCTCTCGTGATGGGATGGATGGTGGACCAGTTCTCGTACATGGCCGCGTTCGGAGTCCTGGTCGGAGCGACGGCTGCGGCGGCGTTGGTGGCCATGATCGTTCCGCAGACCCCGGCGAAGTTCTGAGGACTGCCATGTGGTCCGGCGAAGTGGCCGCTGAAGGCCGATCCCAGCAGTGGCCACTTCGCCGATCCGGACCTGACCCCGGTGCTAGCTCGTCATCTCACTGCATCGAACCCGTTGCGCGAGCGCCGAAGTGCACGCCCTGCCAGTTTCCCCGTCGGCACCCCGTCCGACAGTGCCGGTTGCCCATTCACCAGAACGTGCCGCATTCCGGTCGCATACACTCTTGGGTTGTCGTATGTCGCAAGATCCTCAACCTGAGAGGGGTCGAAGATCGCCAGATCGGCGTATCCCCCTGGCGCAATGTAGCCCCGCTTCGACAAACCGAAGTTTTCAGCGGGAAGGCTGGTCATTCGGCGAACGCATTCCTCGACTGATAGCCCGCCAACGCCGCGGGTGTAGCGGCTCAGAATACGGGCGAAAGTTCCGAATGAACGGGGGTGGACGGGTTGCCCCGCGAAAAGAGTCTCCATGCTCTGAGCATCGGCATCGGAACCAACCGAAACCCAGGGACGCTCGAAAGCAATTCGCGTGTTGTCCTCCGACGCAATGAAATAGGCAGCTTCGGCTGTGGGGAGAGCGTCGAGAACAGCCAGTATGGTGTCCACCGGGTCGTGATGCCCCATCCTCCGAGCAATAGATCCCAGAGCTTCCCCCGCTCGGATCCCGAGTGCCGGTACCTCGGACAAGATCGTCACCCCATCGGCACCTCCGGACGCAGCGAAGAGATTCTCCCAGTCCTCGTCCTCACGATGGATCCTCTCGCGGATCTGGTCTCGGACACCGGTCGAGTTCAGTTGCGTGCGCCCGGCCGTCGTGTCACGACACCGAAACTCCGGTGGCAACGCGGCACTGAGCAGCGTGTTTCCTGCTTCGTACGGATACACGTCCGCGGTGATTCGCACACCGTCCTCGCGAGCCTTCTCAACCAATTGCAAGGCCTCGGACATTTTGTGCCAGTGTGACTTACCAGCAACCTTGAGGTGGTAGATCTCCCCGCGCGCTCCTGTCGTTCGAGCGATGTCGATCAGTTCCTCGATGCTTTCGAGAAACCTCTGCCCTTCGCTTCGGAGATGGCAGATATGGACGGCATCGTGTCTGGCGAGCACCTGGGAAAATGCTCGCAACTCGCCGGTATCCGCATAGCTTCCGGGTGGATAGATCAGAGCCGAACCCACTCCGAGAGCTCCATTTTCAAGCTCCTCGTCGAGCAGGGCACACGCTTCGGCCAGCTCTTGTTCACTCAACAGACGATTGTCCACACCCGCAACCACCATGCGCAGATTCGCTGCGCCGACGAAGCTCGCCACGTTGAAACCGACGCCGTTCGTCTCCAAGGATTCGAGAAAATCGTGCAACCTCGGCCAATGCGATTGCACCCCAGGTGGAATCGCACCCATTCCGAGCATCGCCGGAGTCATCGAACCCGTGACCGGTCCGAGAGACACGCCTTCACCGAAGATTTGGGTTGTGACCCCCTGATACAAGTCCGACAATCCTCTTGGGTCTTGCTGCAGCGTGAGGTAACTATGACTGAGCACATTCACAAAACCGGGAGCCACCATGCAACCGCGAGCATCGATGTCGCTCGCCCCCGGCACAGAACCGATCGTTCCGACTTGCACGATCGTGTCACCGGCGATCGCAACATCCGCTTTCCTGGGCGGGCCCCCTCTACCATCGAGCACAGTCCCGTCCCGAACGACGATTGTCGGCAGCATCACGTCTCCTCCACGGTGGCCTTGCTGTCGCGAGATGCGACCCTGTTCACTCTGCTCAATCGTGGAAGCGAAATCTTGTTCCAGACACACATACGCGATGCAAAATTGGTGCCGCCCTACCAAACTGGCACATGGTTCCGATCATGCCATCGGTTAGCCGACGACCCTGCGGATCTCGCTCTCGGAGGCATTGGCGCCCGTGCAGACAACAGCAACGCGCTTGTCAGCGAAGGTGTTCGGATGCGCATAGACCGCAGCAAGCGCGGCCGCACCGGCGCCTTCACTCAAAGTGTGAGCGTCGTAGAGCAACGCCCGCTGCGCGAGCGTGATGTCGTCGTCCGTGACGAGCAGGAAGCCTCCGAGCCGTTCACGCAAAACACGTTGAGTCAGTGCGAACCCGGCACCGGTCGCAAGCCCTTCGACACGGGTGGTGTTCGGGCGCTCGACGCACGTGCCGGAACTCCATGAGTCATGTGCGGCTCGCGCAGCCTCCGACTGCACTGCGAACACCTCTAGGTGCGGTGCGAGCGCACTGGCGACGAGACACGCCGCCGCGGCACCGCTGCCGCCGCCGACTGGGACTACCACCGCGTCCAGATCGGGTTGTTGTTCGACGAGTTCGACGTAAGCAGTAGCGACACCGGCAAGGATGGCCGGCTCATTGGCGGCGCTGACGAGACGCAGGCCGTCACGTTCGCTGATGAACTCAGCGTGAGCACGCGCCTCGTCGAAATTCACACCGTGCTCGATGAGCTCGGCTCCGAGCATGCGGACAGCGTGAGCCTTGACTGGATTCGCCCCAACCGGCATGACGATCACACACCGCACGCCCGCACGCGCTGATGCATACGCCAAGGATTGAGCATGGTTTCCGGTCGAGTAGCCGACAATCCCCCGCGCCCGCGCCGCCTCATCCAGTCCTGCCACCAGATTCAGTCCACCGCGCACCTTGAACGCACCCGTGGGGTGCACGTTCTCGTGTTTGACGAACAATTGGCTGCACGAGCCCGCATCCAAGGTCGGGTGCGATATCAGGGGCGTGACCGGTAGATGCCGTCGGACGACCTGACTGGCACGCTCGATGTCTGCCCGTACGGGTGGATGTAGCTGGTTTGAAGCCGTGAGATCAGATGCCGGTGCCATGTGATTCACCCTGCCAAACACCGATTCATAGATCCAATACAAGTTTTTACCGAAAGCATCGAAATCTTCTATGATTTAGACATGCTCGATCTGATTCGCCTGAGGGTCTTGGTTGCTATCGCACAGGAAGGATCGGTGACGGCCGCCGCCGATTCACTGGGATACGCACAGCCCTCCATCAGCCACCACCTACGACATCTCGAATCGGAGGTCGGAGTTCCGCTGTTCCAGCGAGCGGGTCGCGGACTGCGCCTGACGGACGCCGGCGCAGTACTGGTTCGGCGAGCCACCGAGATCCTCGGCCACGTCGACGCAGCAGTAGCCGAAGTCCAGACGTACGCAGGACTGAGGGCCGGGCGGGTACGACTGGCCGCATTCCCGTCAGCCCTGGCGAGTTTGATTCCGCAGGCGATGGCAGCGTTCACGTCCCGTTACCCCGATGTGTCCATCAGCCTCGTTGATGCAGAACCACCCAAAGCACTTGCAATGCTTCGCAACAACGATGTCGACGTAGCTGTTGTCTTCGCGCACGAGGACACCCCTGAAGTCGGGCTCAAGCATGTCGCGCAGACGACTTTGCTGGAAGATCCGTTGTACCTGATCACCTCCGCGCGGGATCCAGGTGCCGCCAGCGAGCTCAGTGGCTACTCCAGTGAGACCTGGATTGCCGGTTGCCCTAGCTGCCGAGCCCACCTCCTCACCGCTTGCAATCGCGCTGGATTCATTCCGCGGATCGAGTTCGAGACCGACGACTACGTCGCCGCCCAAGCGCTGGTCGCCTCAGGAAGCGGGGTCAGCACCCTTCCGGCCCTCGCTCTCCAGGCACATCGGAACCCGGATATCCGCGCTCACCGCATTCCCGGCGAGCGACGCACTATCTCTGTCGCGACCTACGGGAAACCTCCACTTGCTCCCGCCATCGACGCGTTCGTCAGAACTCTGACAGCGATATCCGAATCCATGCGTGAGCGCGTCGAACCGGATGGGCACGTCAGTCGATGACGACCCTGGGCGGCTCGATCACGACCGCCCGCAATAGCCGGTGACCTCAGGTCCGGCCGACCACCGCGACTATCAGTGCGGCAAGTTCGCTTCGAGCATCGTCGGGCGAGAGCGCTCCCGCTACAGCAGCATGCGAGAGTGCCTCTGCAGCACCGAATATTGCAGTCATCGAAGGTTGCGCAAGCCCGCCGCCCGCACCAAAGGAAGTCAGCACCTCCCGACAGCGTTCGGAATACGCGTGTTCCGATTCACGCTTGACCCGCTCCAGCTCGGGCGAACCCTCCAGCGCTGCAAGCACACCCGTCAGTTCACGCCCCTGCGCCAGCGAACATCCGACGTAGGAGTCTGCGATGGCATTCGCGCGTCCGCTCAAGGACTCATCCGCGGCATCGAGATACTCCTCGAGCATCACCGTCTGACGATCGTCGAATTCCTTGAAGAGGGCTGCCAACAACGCGGCGCGGGAGGCGAAATGGCTGTAGACAACCGGCTTTGCAACGCCGGCACGTTCAGCCAACCGACCAAGGGTCAGCGCGTCCGCGCCCTCCTCTCGCACCAATGCCCACGACACCTCCACGAGCTGTTCGTACCTGCCGGCTCGCGACAGTCTCGTACGTGCCATCGGACACCTCCTTGCGCTATATACCAATAGTAACCTACTCTTAGTACATAAGCGCACCATCTACCGAAGGAACGCTCATGACCACACTCGTCGTAGTCTCCCACTCCGATCCACAGTCGCTTACCCAGCATGTCGCCCGTTCTACCGCCGACGCGATCCGCGACCGCGGCGGCGACGTCGACATCGCGGACCTACATGCCGAGAGTTTCGATCCCCGATTCTCCGAAGCCGATGTGAACCTGTTCCGCGGCAACGGGTCTCCTCCGGCCGATGTTGTAGCCGAGCAGGACCGAATCGATCGTGCAGACGATCTGATTCTCGTGTTTCCGATGTACTGGTGGTCGATGCCCGCACTACTCAAAGGTTGGATCGATCGAGTCTTCGTCAGCGGATGGGCGTACGAATTCACCCCGGGAAGCGAATTCGTGAAGAAACTGGACCGACTCACCGTCCACCTGATTCCGGTCGCAGGTGACGACGCTGAGAGTTTCGACCGACACGGCGTGTACGAGGCCTTCCGGACACAGATCGAGCGCGGCATCATCGAATATTGCGGTGCCACACTGGGATCGACAACCTTCGTTCACGAGTCGGACACGAAGAGCCGAGACGTCCTCGCCGCAGAAATCCAAGACCTCAGCGAAAGCATCGCGTCCCGTGTCGCCTACCCTGCGACCGTGACTTCCCGTTGACGGTCAAAAACGGTCAACTGACGCTTGAGCGGCCCGTGGCCGCCCAGTAGCGAAGCGTATCCCCCGTATGACCGAGGTTGCGCGACAACTGATCAGCTGGGCGCACGCTGTCGAGTAGACCACCGCACCCTTCGATTGCCTTACGCGAACCCTCGTTCGTTTCGTCGCAGGTAATCAGGACGCGACTGAGCCCCACCGGGTCGCCGGCATACGTGAGCACCTCACGCAGAGCAGTCGACGCTATACCTTTCCGGCGTTCCGACGGCCGGACCCCGTAGCCGATATGGCCACCGACATCGGCCAAGAACTCATTCAAACTGTGTCGCAACTGGATAGCACCGAGATACCTGCCGTCTCGAACGATCCACCAGTTGGTTGCCGGAACAATATCGGGCCCCGGCAACGCCTCAGGCTGCGCCAACAACTCCTGCACCCATTGCCCGAATCCATCACGGGACGCAAGGTCGAGATCTAGACGTTGCGCAACTCCCAACGCCGAACCGGGCTGATCCGCCTGCGGTCCGCCCCACTCGTCACGCGACTCCAACCAGGACACCCACAAGGCCTCGTCAGGCGCAACCAAATCGACAGTCATAGCAGCGATGCTACGTCGCACCCGCAATGATCGAGACTTCGCCTCATCGCGTCGAATCGATCGCAAAAACACATAGTGTGCATGTATGAGTGGACGTTTCACAGCTGGGGTCCTTATCGTCGTCGTCAGCGTCGTCGCCGTTGCGCTGGTTTGGGCCGGCGTTCGAGACTATGAATCTTTCACTCCACCGGTCGCGACCGCGGTCGATCGGGCGGACTGTCTCGCCCCTGATATCGCCGCCGCGCTCGTAGCCCCCGAGGCACGCGACAGCAGCATCGCTCTTCGCCCTGAGGGAAGTGGTTACCCACCTCCTGATTTCAGCCCCGTTGCCGTTGTTCGATGCGATCGCGGAGAAACGTCCGACGGTGGGTTGACCATCGACTCCATACGCCTCGAGGGGGACATCCACGCGGTGGACGATGCATTCCGCGAACAGTCTCGTCGATTTACTGCCAACGTCCAGGCCAGTTGCGCATACCGTCAGCTCTCGCCAGCCGGTTTGTGGCTGCTAGACGACGCAGGAGCAGCCATACGCCCTACCTGGCCGACCGAGCCCTGTGGCCTGCAAGAGCAACCATACGCAGCCCTGAGCCAATTACATGAGGTCAGCCACGAGCAGCATCTGGTCGACGGCATATCCTCCGATGATGCGGGAATCTGCCCCGACTCGATCGGTCTGCCGTTCGAAACGACCACTGAAACTGACGTGGATCGCATGGCAGAGCACGACGACACGTACATACGCCCACTGACCGAAACACCCTTGACTACGCCGATTTCCGACGTCGGCAGACTACGGGTGTGCCGCTATTCCACCGAACCGCCGCTGCCCGAGTCCCGAATCCGCTTGTCACGCCAGCAGAGTACGGATCTGATGGAGGTTGCATCCACCGCGCCACCTGCAGGCCCATGCGATCTCATCGCCCATCACATCGCTTCGATCGACGTACTTCGTCCCGACGGATCGGGCGGCACGCGGATCGCAGTCGAACTCGACGGATGCCAACGTGTAAACCTCCTCGGACAACGTCAATTACCGCCCGCAGTCATTGCGCTCCTGTTGCAGTAGCGCTGACCCACGCCCGAGTTGATCGAGACTGATCGTATAAAACCGACGAGGGAATCACAGATCTCGAATCGCCGTGACGACAACCGGCCTGACCGGCTTGGGCGCCGCGCCGCAACTCGGTGGACGCGGCGCGAGTTCGGAGACTGCAGTCTCCACCGCCCATCGCCGGCCGTCCACATGTGCGACGACGCATGTCCCGTCACTCGCCTGCTCGATGACAGCCAAGTCGCCGATTCCACAGCTGATTTGTTGTCGCACAGCAATTTCCGAAGCCTGCCCCGCAGGAGACCAGCAACTCCGTCCACGCAGGCCTGGCAAATGGACCTGATCTCGGGAAGCCATCTCCACGGCCGTGACACTCTCACGTACGGACAGACGGCCGTATGTATTGCCGCTCGGCAGCAGGATCATCGACGGCGCAAATCGGTGCCCGCCGGTATGCGAACACTCCCACACGTGGGGTCCGAAGGACGACATCAGCGCTGCGGCAATCGGCCTGCCGAATACAGCGCAGCACTGGTCGCGCTTGCCGTGAGCGCAGACCAATACGACTGGCTCGGTCACTTGCTCGCCCAATCCTGGTGACGGCCCATCCAACAGGAAGAAATCGACGTCGAGTAAGTCCATCGGCGAATCGACGTGCATCCTTTCGCACCATGAGTCGCTCGGATCGGAGCGCGCAAGCAGGACGGTGTGTCCATCAGTCATCGGATCGGTGCGCCCGGGTCGCCGAACGAACATGATTCGTACGTTCGCTGCGTCGGCTCGTCGGCTCAGCTCGGCGGCGAGCTCCTCCCCCAACGCCGTTCCGTCCAGCACGTCACGACCCCAGGCTGCGTTGAATTCGAGACACACCCAACCCCGCACGACGGCAGCGCTGCCTGCCAGCGGTTCGTCGACAGCAGACAGCGCGGAACAGGTTTCGGCTTCGATCACGAGGCCCATTGTGTCAGCCGCACTGGGTGTCGATTCGCAAGTCCCTGTGGCTCAGTGACGCGGCAGCTCAGTAGAACTTCTTGCCCTCCGCTAGCTGGTTGACGAATTTCTCGATCCGCCTGGCTCGCGTCTCCGGACGCTTTGCCTCCTGCAGTCGGTACGCGATGGTGAATCGGTTGGTGGAATTGAGCGTCGCGTAGAACTCGCGAGCCTTCGGGTTTTCGGCAAGCGCATCGAGAAAGTCTTTCGGGACCTCGGCCTTGGCTGCTCCCTCGTACGCGCGATCCCAGCGACCGTCGGCCTTGGCCTTCTCGATCTCGGCGATGCCGGATGGCTCGAGAAGTCCCGCGGCGTCGAGGCGGGCGACGATCTCGACGTTGCGTTTTGACCACGGACTCCGCGCGGTGCGTCGCGAAAACTTCTGCACGAAGAAATCGTCGTCGATTCGCCGTGCGAGGCTGTCGATCCAGCCGAAGCACAGGGCAACGTCCAACGCTTGGTCGTAGTCGATGGAGCTGTGCGTCGAGGTCTTCTTGGCCATTTTCAGCCAAAGGCCGGGGACCAACTCGTGGTTCTCGGACATCCATCGACGGAACTTTTCTCCGTCAGCGAAATATTCGGTATCGAGTTCGACTGCCATCAGTGCTCCTCACATTCGCGATACCCATACTCTGACAAAACCTTGCGACAAATATCCGAGAGTTCCGAGTGCGAGCACCCATTTGGCAATACTGATGGTCGAAGCGGTGCGAACCCTCGAGTCGGTGATGCTGTCACGATGATCGAGGAAACGAAGTCCGACCACGTTCTCGACGTAGTCACCGGCCGCCGACAGTACCGGTGCTACGGCAAGGACGCGCCGAGTTGCGGAGGAAAGGGGAACCCGCTCCCCGAGTCGCTTGCCTGCTGACCGCAAAGCCATCGCGTAGATCGCGGGATGTACGAAGTCGGGGTAGTAGTGACTACGAAATCGCGCCGTGGCCTCCGCGTCCATGGAGTCCAATATCTCGACGTACCGGCGAGCGGAAAACGCCGTCTGCACTTCCAATACTTTGGGAGCCACCGGCCCGAGTAGGCGAGCAATATTCGCTTGTGAGACAACAAAAGCGGTCGTCCACAGTGCCATCGCCTTCGCAGATCTGGTTGGTGCCATTCCACGATCGTGCCATCTTCGCACAACAGAACGGAACGGCCCGACGGAAAAGCTCGCCGAAAATGTGCATGAGGTTGCAGAAAGCGGGCATCCCGTATCGATCATCGGTCCGATAGCGGGGAGCGCGCATGTCACCCAAGTCCAACCCGACTGTTCTGTTCATCCACGGACTCTGGATGCACCCGACCACCTGGGATCCCTGGGCGCAGGTTTTCAACGCGCAGGGGTACTCCACGATGGCGCCGGGGTGGCCAGGGGACGCGTCGACTGTGGGTGAGACGCGTGAACACCCGGAGGACATCGCGGGACACGGCATCGACGACGTGACGGATCACTACGCCAAGGTGATCGCCGATCTCGACGAACCACCGATCGTGGTGGGGCATTCGTTCGGAGGTTTGATCGCGCAGAAACTGCTGGGCCAGAAGTTGGCGACCGCGGCAATCGCCATCGACCCGGCTCAGCCCAAAGGGGTGTTGAAACTTCCCCTCGTTCAACTGGGCAGCGTCTTCCCTGTCCTGTCCAACCCCGGGAATTACCGGAAGGCGTACTCACACAACAGAGAGTCGTTTCACAAGTCCTTTGCCAGCGCCGTGTCCAAGGACGAGTCCGACGCCTTGTTCGAGCAGTATGCGATTCCCGCCCCTGGTCGGCCCTTGTTCGAGGCAGCACTCGCCAACTTCGCGCCTCACAGCCCCGCTGCAGTGGATTTCAACGCGCAACGTGGACCACTTCTGATGATCGGCGGCGGCAAGGATCGCACAGTCCCGAAAGCCAGTTCGGACAGCTCGTTCAAGAAGTACGCCAAGGCCCCAACGGTCAACGAATACAAGGTCTTCGGCGATCGGGGGCATTCTCTGACCATCGACCACGGCTGGCGTGAGATCGCGGACTACAGTCTTGCCTGGCTCGACAAGCAGGGCATGAGCCCGCCGCAAGGCAAGCACGAAAGTCAGTCTCAGCCGAAAGCTTGAAAACGACGACGGTATACCTGCGGCGAAATTCCGAGATGCGTCGAAAATGCTCGGCGTAGGGATTCCGAACTGCCGAATCCCGCCAACTGCGCGGCTTCGGTCACCGAGTGGCCGGCATCGAGGAGCGCCTTCGCCGAATCGAAACGGATCAACTCGACGTATTTGGCCGGCGTCGTACCGAGTTCCTCGCGAAAGAGCCTTGTCAGATGCCGCGGGCTCAGGTGCGCCAGAGCAGCCAGTTCGTCGACCGAGTACTCCCCCGCCGGATCGGCCGCCACCGCATCGACCACTGCGCGAAGCGCGGGCACGCGGGGCCGCGGCCCGCTCAACGACGGCGAGAACTGTGACTGCCCACCTGGACGCTGGAGAAATACCACCAGAAGCTGCGCGACGCGTCGGGCCATTTCTGCACCATGATCTCGCTCGAGCAATGCGAGCGCGAGGTCGATCCCGGCGGTCACACCCGCAGACGAGAACACCGTGCCGTCCTCGATGAAAATTGCGTCGGGAACTACCGTGATCTGCGGATAGGCGCGCGCCAGCGTTGCCGTGTGTTGCCAATGCGTCGTTGCGCGGCGTCCGTCGAGCAGTCCACTCGCCGCAAGGATGAAAGTCCCGGTACAGATCGAGGCAACCCGACCCGAACGCCCCGCCAGGTCACTTGCTGCCTCGCGCAGTTCCGGACTCACCGGCGTGGACGGGAACACGTCGCCACCCATGACAAGCAACGTCTCGAAGGAACCGGAATCTGCGACGTCACAGTCGACCGGAATGCGCATCCCGGTCGACGAGTCGACATCGTGTCCACCCACCGAGCAGATCACCAACTCGTAGTTCGCTCCGCCACGATTGGCTTCTGCGAACACCTCACTCGGACCTGCGACGTCGAGCAGTTTGACGCCGTCGAACACCAGAACGGCAACTCGATGCACTGCGGTCACGATGCGCTCTCTTTCGTCCTGATCTGTGGACAGTATGGCCGAGATCAGGGTGCGCCCGCGTACGTGCTCGACCGACACTGGGATAGACCGAGAAATTCGCAGCAGCGACAAGCAGAGCAGGTACCGATGACCACGATCATTGCCGGTGTGAAAATCCCCGATTCGAAGATGGCTGCCGACGCCACCGAACTCGTTCGAGATACGTCGTCCGAGTTACTGTTTCACCACTCGCGACGCGTCTTCCTCTTCGGATCGCTGCAGGGAGCGCGTCTGGGACTGCACGCCGACCCCGAATTGCTCTACGTCGGCGCCATGTTCCACGACCTGGGGCTCACCGAGAAATTCCGAGACAGTACGGCACGATTCGAATTGGACAGCGCCGACGAAGCGCGGCGATTCCTCACCGGCTACGGAGTCGACGAAACCGACATCCGCAAAGTGTGGGAAGGCATCGCGCTACATACGACGCCCGAGGTTCCCTCTCGATTGGAACCCGAAATCGCCTTGGTGACAGCGGGTGTGGAGACCGATGTACTCGGAATCGGATACAGCGAACTCGACCAGGCCGACATCGACGCCGTCACCGCTGCCCACCCCCGCCCGGATTTCAAGAATCAGATCTTGAAGGCCTTCACCGACGGTTTCAAGCACCGCCCCGAGAGCACGTTCGGAACGGTCAACGGCGACGTGCTCGAACATTTTGTACCGGGATTTCGGCACATCGATTTTGTCGAGGTCATCCAGAACTCGGCTTGGCCCCAATAGAACTCGATTTCAGCCGGCCGCCTCACTCATCGCAGCGGCATCTTCTGCCCCGAACTTTTCCTCGAGAGTCTCCGGCGAATAGTCGAGGTCGATCTCGGCGACGTCGCGCCCGCGCGCAGACTCGATCGCCGAAAGTCGGCGCTGCGCACGGTCTGCGGCATACTCGAGGAACTCCTGATTGTCCAAACCGAACGGCTGCACCTCGAATTGATCGTTGACCCAGTTGATCATTCCGAGCGCCATGGGCATGAGTTCACCCATCCGCTGCTGGACGACGTCCCAGTTGTGATCGTCGGCGGCGACGTGCCTTCGGCAGGTGAACGTCCCCCAAGCCATGTGCCGTCGTTCGTCGTCACCGATCTTTCGCACCAATTGCTGCATGCCAGGCAGGATTCCGCGCGTCGCACAGACTTTCTGCCAGGCGTAGTAGCCCGTCAACGCCAGACTGCCCTCGATGACGTGGTTGTACGTGACGCTGGCACGCACCTGGTTGACCGGGCTGGGATCTGTCTCGAGAATGCGTAGCGACGACGGCAACTCCTCGTAGAACAGTTGCCGGTAGTACGGATTGTCAGCGACGTAGGAATGCAGGTCACTGGTCAATCCCACTTCGTCCATCCACAGCCGAAAGACCTGGGTGTGCTTGGCTTCCTCGAAACAGAACTGCGTCAAGTACATCTCGTCGCCGAACCTGCCCTCGGTCGACATCGCTTTCATGAACGGTTGAATGTCTTCGGTGACGGCTTCTTCACCGGCAATGAACTGCGCGCACAGGAAGGTTGCGCTGCGCTGCTGCTCGCTGCTCAACTCCTGCCAGTCGCGGGCGTCCTGGGAAAAATCGAGGTCGGTTGGGTTCCAGAATTTGGCATTTCCCTTGGTGAACAATCGGAGTGGGAACGAATCCCAGTTCAACCCTCCCGACCGAAGAGTACTGAAACCTTCTCGCCCCGGCGAGGTGACAGTCATGACATTCCTTCTTCCCGAACCGAAGACAGATGCCCCAACAGCATGCCCGCAGAACTGAAACGTGAATCAGTTTTGGCGAAATTCGATCTATTCCATCAGAGAAACGCCCTTGGTTTCCATCACTGCGAAGAGCTTGGCGTTCATCTGAGCCGCCAGATCCGGGCGATACGAGCCGATATTGAGCGGATTGGCTAGATTGTTCAGTTCCAAGGGGTCGGCTTGTAAGTCGTAGAGTTCGTATTGCGGCGCAGCAACTCCCGCCGGATCGAAGTACATCGTGTACTTCCATCGACTCTCACGTATGCACCGGATGTGATTGGGCTGCGTGACGATGTTCTGACCGTCGGGCGTCGCACAGTTCTGATCGTCGTAGGTGAACAGAATCGTGTCCTGAACCTGTGCGCTGGGACTTTGCGGGTAGGCGGCGGCGTCGACGACGACCGGTGTCAGATCGGTGCCCAAGAAGTTCCACGATTCACGCGCGGGCGCTTGGGCGAGAGTGGCGAGCGTGGGCATCACGTCGATCAACGACGCCAGGGCGTCGGTGCGAACGGGCTCGGGAAACAGCAAGGGGTTGCTGATGACCAGTGGAACGCGCAGCGTTTCCTCGTAGGCGTTGAACACCTTCTGCCGCAAACCTCCGTGGCTCATCCCCATCTCCCCGTGGTCGGACATGCGAACGATCACCGTGTCGTCGAGCATCTGTGGAGTGGCCTCGATCGCGTCGAGCACGCTGCCGATGTGTTCGTCCACAACCTTGTGCATGTAGGCGTAGAAGTTGATGTAGTTGCGCGCCTGATCGGGTCCGAGCAGCGGCCCGAGCCCGGCTGCGAGCAGCAATTCCGACTGAACCTGTGCTGTCGGTTTGTGATTGAGCGCCAGGATCTCGTCGAAGGTGGGCGGCAGGTCGATTCCTTGCTCGAAGGCGCCTGGTGCGTCCGATCCGTAGTTGTCGCACGTTCCGTTCATCGCATTCCAGGTCTGGGGGTACGCGAGGACATCGTGCGGGTTCACGAACGAGACGATCAGCGCCCAGGGCTGTCCGGACGTGACTGCCGGTCCGGAGAGAAAATCGACTGCCTCCTCGGCAACACGGCGGTCGTGGTCTGCGCACCCGCCGCCGAAATGATCCGGATTGGTGTCCTGGCCCGCGTCCGGCGGAATCCACCCTTCGAAGCCGAATCCCGCCACGTCCTCGCTTGTCGGATCACCGCCGTCGACGCCTTTGCTCAGATGCCATTTCCCCCGGTACTGGACGTTGTAGCCGGCCGACGCCAGCAGCTTTGCCATGTTCTGTTCGGAGACCTGCAACTGTGGCTCGGTGGGTGAAACAGTGCCGCCTTCGGTGAGCGTTCTTGTGACCCCGTGCTGCGCGGGGTAGAGGCCGGTGAAGAACGTACTGCGACTCGGCGAGCACATCGCGGTATTGCACACCGCCTGGTCGAACGTCAGCCCGTGATCGGCAATCCTCTTGCGGTTGGGCAGATTCTGATCAGCCCAGCCTTGCGGCCAGTACATCGGCCGGCGTTCCTGATCGGTGATGATGACAACGATGTTGGGTTTCTGTGGAAACCGATCGGCGGGCGCTGCTTGTGCCGGCGCCGCGCTCACCGCGCCGGTTGCGACGTCTGCCACTCCGGCGAGGACAAGAGCACCGACACCACCGAGGAACGTCCGGCGCGGCAATGAATGACAATGCGAGACTGGAACGTTCTCTGGATTCACGGGCATCGTCCTCTCGGAGGCGTTGTCGCCCCAGAGTTGACCGAATCAGTGTTCGCTACACATACTCGAGCAAACTTCCTGAGCGCTGATCAGCTCGATTACCCGATCCGCACAGCGCAGCGGATCGGGTGTCCGGCCGATGCCGAGAGTGTCGACTATCGAAATCGTCCGTCGCACATCAGCCTCCTCGACGCCCCACGACCAACCGAAGTCATGATTCCAGAGCAGAACTGCGTTTTTCCCCGGATGGTTTCGGGCATGAACGGGGAGAACGATCACCGCATCCATGCTCGGACCCTGCGGCCATCGAACTGTCTCACCGTGAACGGATCGTGCTACCGCGTCGACGTATTCGTGCGCGGACCAGTCGTTGCCGTTGGTGTGCATGGAAGTACATTCGGTGCCGCACGCGTTGTGGATGGGTTCTTCCCGGAACTGATCGGATATTCCACTTTCAGGAAATGAACGGCAACACAACGGATTCGAATTGGCGATGACCGTCGCGGTGGACGCTGTGGCCGGTGCGGAAGGAGACCAATTCGCAGCGCGCGACGGTGGCTGCAACAGCGTCGAGGCGAACGGGGTCCACCATCCCGCCCAGACCTCCACGCAGGAACAACATGTCGGCCTCGATGAGCGGCAAGCGATCCCACCACTGCGGATCCGGTCGGCGGAACTGCTCGAGCGCGGACCGCGTCATCGAGCGATCGAACGTCAGCGCGGCTCGCGGATGCCGCACCAAACTTGTTGTGGCGTGCCACAGTTCTGGCGCACTCGGCAATTTCCTCGCGAATACCTGTTCCGGGTCACCTGCGCGTAGTGGCAACGGCGCTTCCTCGATGACCAACTTCCGCACAACAGTGGGACGTTTCTGAGCGATCAACGACGCCGCGTGCCCGCCGAGCGAATGGCCGACCAGATCCACCTGGTCGAGTTCGAGATGATCACACACGTCCATGACGTCGTCTGCGAACTCGTCGAACAGATACGACGACGCCCGAGCGCTGCGGCCGTGGCCGCGAAGATCGACCGAGACAACTCGTCGGTTGCGTGATCGCAGGGTCCGCGCGAACTTGTCCCAGGTACCGCTGTCGCCGCCCATCCCGTGCACGAGGACTACCGCAGGCAGATCGGCCGCACTGGGATGCGAGCCGGAATCGCGGTAGCTGATCTGGACCCCGCCGGCACTTCGTACGTTAGCGACACTCACGAGTTCCCAGGATAGACCTGTCCTCGCGGATTGCTGACGTGGTCAGCCGAGGCGGCAACTCCCCCGGTCTCGTGACCTCGTCGTAGCGAGCCAGCCCGATCCTCGCGATGTTGCGCAGCGCCTCGCTTGCATCGGCGAAGTATCCGCAATGCCCTCGAACGGCACCGGTGTTGAAAACAACGGCTCCGTGCTGCGCTCGGACTGGAGACGGGCCGTGCCCGAGACGACCGATCTTCACGCGTGGGAAGTACCGGATCCAGTCCGACGGCCCCAGCGCAGCCCAGAGATTTCCGGCAAAGCACAGGTCTTCGCGCGAACCGGTCCCCATTCCCGGGCTGCCGATCACCACACAATCGTCCACCCGTGCCGACGGGAGGGCGAGTCCGCACACCACCGCCCCATAGCTGTGTCCGACGAGCGTGACATGCGCCGAACGCGGCAAAATACGAGTCAATCGCGCCAGATCGATCGCACCGCGTTCTGCAAGGGTCCGCGAGAACGACTCGAGAAATCCCCACGGCGTCCGGTAACCGACCCACACGATCACTGCGACGCGGTCGTTCGGCCCGAGCGTTCGGAGCATCCTTCCCAGTGTCCATCCGCTCGCTCGCGGTCCTGTCGGACGGTTCTCGTCGAAGTAGTTTCCCAGGCCGTTGTCGTTGCCTGGCACGAAGATCACGATGTGCTCAGCTGTGGCGACGTCCCCGAACACCTCCACGATCCGGCCTTCGCCGGCTTCGTCGTACGCCAGAAGTTGTGCGTCGCGTAGCTCCGTCGGCTGGTAGTGAAGTCGATCGGTTCCGGAAACGTCAGATCGGCCCGCCGTTTTCATGACACTCCTCGCGAAGAGTTGCAACGACGAGAATCATTGCAACAGTGAGTTTTTGAATGTCATCAACGCTAGGTGCCCGACGGCGTCAGTACGATGGCGCCAGCGCCCCTACTGTCCGTACAGCCGACTCGACCGTGTCCGGTACAGCTGGCTGTACCTGTGAACTCATTCGTACACACCCTCCACCGACCATCCACCGCCTTCACAGATCATCAGCAGCGCCCGCGATTCCTCCAGCAGAACCTGAGCCCGCGCCGCCGTGCGCGCCGAGGCTGCGTCCCACCATCGCTCGTCCACCGGCCAGGGCCCGGCCCATCCCCGCACTGCCCATTCCTTGCTCCCCCACTTCAGCCTTCCCGGCTGCGAACTGAAGACTCCGCGCTCGGTGACGTACACGGCGTTGCCGGCCACATCCCCCAGCCATACCTTGGGATTGTCGACGAAGATCGAGCCTGGAGACGGCTGCGGCAGACGACCAGGCCACGGGGCTGTCGGATCATGGGCAGCTACCCGCTCGTCACCCAAGGGCAACAAGGTAATTCGTTCCGAGGGCCCTCGACCTCCGCTCAGGACACCGACCTGAACCGATTCGCCGCCCAGAAGACCTTGCACGCGCACCAATGCTCGCCTGGCTCGCTCCTCCTCGTCGCCGACACCGCCCCACAGTCCCAACTGCAAGGCACCGGCACTGACCACCTCCACTGGTTCCAGACGCAACACTGCTATGCCTGCGGTCGGCCGGGTCTCACTGCGCCCGGTGAGCCAGCCGTCCAGTTGCCATCGCACTCGATCGGCCGTTCCCTCCGGTGTCAGAGGTTCGGCGCAACGCCAAGTCCGAGAAAGATTTTCACCGTTACCCGTGCTCGCCGAAATCGACAGACGCGTACACGCCACCGCGGCGGCGGACAGCTTGTCGTGCAGCAGACTTGCCAAGGCACGCCCGGCAAACGCTGCGGCATCCACCCGCTCGATCGAGGGATCGTAATGCTGCTCCACTTCCAGGTCCGGCGGAAGCGTCCGCGCCGACGGTGGCCGCTCGGGTTCACCACGCGCCGCACGATGCGCGAGCACCGCATCGGCACCGAAACGCGAAGCGACGTCCACTGCCGGTAAATCCGCGAAAGCACCGATGGTCCTGATCCCGAGCCTGCGCAGCAGATCAACCAACTCTCCGCGATGCGGCGCAGAGAGGCTGGGCTCGGCCGCCAACTCCGGCATGGGTAGCGGCGCCAGAAACCGTGCTCCCTCCCCCGGCGGCACCAGCGCTGCCCGGCGCGCGGCAATGACCGCTGTGGACAGCTGATCCGCCACACCCACCTGGCTCTCGACGCCCGCAGCAGATGCCTGATCCACCAATCGTTCCGCCGCGGCTTCCTCCGAACCGAAGTACCGACTGACACCTCGCGCACTGAGCACCAACAAACCAGGACGGAGTACCTCGACGCCCGGTGCCACCGCATCGATGGCCGCGGCCACCGGCTCGAACAATCTGGCGTCGCGTTCCGGATCTGCCGTCGCCACATACAGTTCCGGGCAGCGGGCCTGCGACTCGCGTCGTCGCAAGCCTCGGCGAACTCCCTCCGCGCGGGCCGTCGCCGAACATGCGATCACCCGATTACCCGAGGTGACCGCGACGGGATGCGTTGCCGGAAGATCGGCCAGCGCTGCCGCTGCCACCGCCGGCCAGTCCGGACACCACAACGCCAGAACTCTGCTCACAGTGACACCACCTGCGACGACACCACCCGCTCCGACACCACCCGCTCCGACACAGCCTCCACCGGCTGAGAAGGCACCCACTCGACCCGCCCGGCTGCACTACAGATGTCCAGGCGCGTGGTCCGGGGCTGGAACGAGCGCCCCCGTGCACGAACCGCGAGGCTCAGGGAACTGAGCCGACCACGCCCCAACTCCCGGCCCTGACCGAACCCACCGTAACCATGGACCCGAGCGTCCAACCGAACCTCGGCTCCGTCCCAGTGACCTTCGGTGACAACAAGAGTCGAGCCCTTGCTCCGAGCGCGTGCCACTACCGCCCGCGCACGCGACGGGGATACCGATGCACCCGCCAATCCCAGAATCACCAGATCCATACCGTCGAGCAGCACAGCGGCGATCTCGACCGGATCCGGCCCAGGCGCCGGAACGAGTGCCAGACGTTCCAGTTGCGCACCCATCTCGTACGCCGCCAGCAATCCCAGTCGAGGCTGCCCGATGACTGCCACATGCCCTCCGGACGCCGTCACCGAGGCGACCAATCCCACAAGCAAGGATGCCGCGCCCTCGACGGACACCACGGTTCCCCGCACCAAACCGCCCTGCGGTAACAATGCGGCGATGCCCTCCGGCACCGGGAGAACACCGGCCTTGTGAGCCCGGTCCAATACCGGCCTGCCCCTGTCCGCAACACTCTCGGACGCTGCTGCACCTGTCCCGGAAACACCGGTCGCGGACACACCGGTAACAGACACACTCGGTCCGGAGAACGACGTATCGCCCCGAGACGGAATGGACGCGATCTGTCGGCGGAGCTGTGCCAGCCGATCCTGACGGGACAACCCCGCCGCATCTGCCGACAGCTCTACCAACTCGGTCACCTCGGTCATCCCCATCCTCCGGAACACCGGAAAAAACTCACTGGTCGCAATCCATAACCAGCCGGCAAACCGCGGGGAAGTCGGGTTTGACATGCATCCAACGAACAGCAATTTCGAACATATTTTCGAACTGTTTTCAGTAAACCGTGTCGTCCCCGACACGTCAAGCAGAGCAAAAAACCCAGTTCACAGGAGCCTCGAGCGTCACAGTGGCATCAATCCATTAACCTTGAGATGTGACAGCTCAGGAGCAGACCGGGAGGGGCATCGGGCCCGAATACCTGCTGGCGGGGCGGTACCGACTCCGCTCCAAGATCGGCGACGGAGGGATGGGCGCCGTCTGGCTGGCCCGCGATACCCTCCTCAGCCGCGACGTCGCGGTGAAACAGGTCACAAGCACGGAAGGCCTCGACACCGAAACGGCCGAAGAGGTCCGCGAACGTACATTGCGCGAGGGGAGGAACGCCGCAAAGCTCACCCATCCCCACTCCATCGCCATGTACGACGTCGCAATCGAGTCCGGCGAGCCCTGGTTGGTCATGGAGTACTTCCCGGCCCGCAGCCTCGCCCAGGCCATGAATCTGGCCGACGCATTGCCACCACTCGAAGTCGCACAGATCGGCGCGCAGATCGCTGCGGCACTCACCGAAGCGCACGCCGCCGGCATCGTCCACCGCGACATCAAACCCGGCAACATCCTGATCGCAGACCGAGGCAAGTCCCTCGGCACCGTCAAGATCAGCGACTTCGGCATCGCCCGCGCAAAAAGCGACGTGTCCGACACCCAGGACGAGGTCATCACCGGCACTCCCGCGTACTTCGCACCCGAAGTTGCCCGCGGCGACGACCCCACCGAGGCCAGCGACGTCTTCTCACTCGGGTCGACGCTCTACACGGTGATCGAGGGTCAACCGCCCTTCGGTATCGATTCGGACGCGATCGCCCTACTGCATCGTGTCGCCAAGGCCGAGATCTACCGACCCACCAAGTCCGGACCGCTCACCGACGTTCTCCTTCAGCTCCTCGAGCCGGACCCCACCCGCCGACCGACGATGGCTCAGGCACGCGATGCCCTCGCTGCAGCCGCGACGGGCGGCGGCACGATCGAGCAGTTGATCGACGCTCCCGTCTACTCGTCCGAGGGCGCCGTACCGGCCTGGGCTCACCGGACCACACAACTTGCCGACCCACGCCGCCGCAATCGCCTGACCGGCTCAACGATCACCGGACTTCCTGCAGTGCAACAGAACACGCCACTGCGGAACGTTCCCAGCCCGATGGACATGTTCTCCTGGCCACCGCGAATACCGACCGGACCCGCCGATGCCAGCACCCGCGACAAGGTAGTGGCCTGGGCTCCCCTCGCCATGACCGGCATGATTGCCGTCATCATCTTGGCCGCATTGATCGTCGTAATCCTGGTGTTCACGGTCTGACCGGTGTTCACACTCCGACTGCACGCTTCACGCAGGCAGAATGTTTGCGTTGAGGTGAAACACGTTGTCCGGGTCGTACTTCGCCTTGACTGCGGACAATCGCGCATACTTCACCGCGCCGTAGGAGGCTCGCACTCGGTCCTCGTCGACATCGGTCATGAAGTTGACATACCCGCCTTGATTGGACGAGAACGGACGCAACGCCTCCCAGGTCTCACGCACCCACGATCGGTCCAATTCCAGCGTTCCGGCATCGGTGGCCGTCGCCGTCATGTTGCACACGTAATGTGGTGTGCGAGAACCACCGAACGCAGTCTCGTCCTCGCCGATGGAAGTGAAAGCTCCCTGTAGCGGAAAGATCGGCATGAAGGACATCGGCGAAGATTTCTTGCCCGCTTGTTCGGTCAGAACATCGATCACGTCGTCGGAGAAATCCACCAGGTCCAAAGCCTTCTCATAGGCGTACGCACCCCACGGTTCCGAGTCGTCGAGCATCGACTGCAAACCGGTGTACGGAATCGGGGTGACGAACTCGAAAAGCGTCGGCACCCCCTCTCGAATCGGCGCAATCGCATTCGAGTGTTCCTCTTCCGATCCGAAACCGGCTACCAGTAACGCGTATCCGGGAAGCAGGTGAAACTGATCCGGGACAAACGGTGCCGGCGGCGCGGACAAACTGACCGCAAGCATTGCACCGGCGTTTCCCGGCAGGGCCGGCACCACCTCGCGGCACAGACGAAGCGCTGCCGGCCCGTCCTCCATCCCCCAGAAGAACAGTCCCAGATGCACTTCCGGACCGATCTCGCTCAGACGGTACTCGAATTCGGTGACCACTCCGAAGTTTCCGCCGCCGCCGCGCAGTGCCCAGAACAAGTCGCTGTGATCGTTCTCGGAGGCTCGCACGATCGAACCGTCGGCGAGCACCACCTCCGCCGACACCAGATTGTCGATCGCCAGGCCGAGCGTGCGGGTCAACCACCCCATGCCACCACCGAGCGTCAGGCCACCGACGCCGGTATCACTGATCACTCCGCCGGTCACCGCCAACCCGTGTTCCTGCGTCGCCGTGTCGAGGTCGGCAATCGTCGCACCACCACCGACCCTGGCTCGCTTCGCTGACGGGGCGACGCTGACTACGTTGATCGCACTGAGATCGATCATCACACCGCCTTCACACACCGATGTGCCGCGGTAGGAATGCCCGCCACCTCTGACCGAAACCTCCAACGAATGGGCTCTGGCAAATGCAAGTGCCACAGCCACATCCGACGCCGACCGGCACCGGGCGATCACCGCCGGACGATGATCGATCTGCCCGTTCCAGATCGATCTGGCGTCGTCGTACTCCGGATCTCGGGGGTCGAACACAGAACCTGTGATCGCCGATTTCAGTGGTGCGAACTCGACCGTCGTCATCACGCACCTCCCCCATCGGGTGTCGCGGTGACCAGCAGGTACTCCCACTCCATCACGAAGGGCTCGCTTCCGCTGCCGTACTTTTCCGCCAACTCGAACAGATCTCGGTCCAGCGCCTGCGTTCGGTCAGGATCGTCGCCGATGTTCCGGTACACCGCGATGGTCGGACCGTAGTTCTTCTTGAAGAAATCACGAAAATCTTCTGGCCCGCCGAATCTGCCCACACGCAGTACGTCTGTCCTCGTGGCAACATCGCCGAGCAGATCACGAACATGGTTCTCGTCGCCCCACAAAGGCGCCGGCTCCGAACCAGGAGGCGGCGGCGGAGCGTACGGCTTCATCGTCTTGAACATCTCGCCGATGAATCCCGTCGGAGTCCAACTCAGCACTCCGATCTTTCCGCCGGGTCGGCATACTCGCAGAAGTTCGTCCGCGGCGCGCTGATGATGCGGGGCGAACATCACGCCGACGCACGAGATCACCACGTCGAACTCGTTGTCGCCGAAGGGAAGAGCCTCGGCATCGGCCTCCCGCCAATCGAGTTCGACACCCGCGATCGCCGCGGCCTCCTTTCCTGCCACGAATAGTTCGGGAGCCAGGTCGGTGGCGATCACTTGCGCACCCAGCGCAGCAGCCGGAATGGCGGCGTTGCCGGATCCCGCGGCGACGTCAAGCACCCGATCTCCTTTCTGCACGCCGCATTCACGTACCAATACAGGTCCGAGTTCCGCGATGACCTGCGTCGCTACCGCCGGATAGTTACCGAGACCCCACATTGCCCGGTGCTTGGCCTTCAGCTCCCGGTCCAGCCCGAGCATTCCCGTTGATTCACTCATTACCGTTCTCCTTCAATATTTTTCGTACTCGGAGCCCAACAACCTTGATGCCGTTACTTCGACGCTACGACGACGGTTCGCTCCTCTCCAGTACGAAATCTGTACCGGAGCACCCCGGAGGCCTACGATCGAGAGATGGGGTCCTCGTACCACCAGTTCTGCCCCGTCGCCAAGGCGATGGAGCTGCTCGACGAGCGGTGGACACTGCTTCTCCTCCGCGAACTGATCATGGGAAGCGAGCATTTCAACGATCTCCGCCGCGGGCTTCCGCGAATGTCACCGACTCTGCTCTCCACCCGGCTTCACCAGCTCGCGGTCGCCGGAATCGTGGAGCGAGAAGAAACCGACTGCGTCGTCAGCTATCGTCTGACCGACGCCGGCCGCGAACTGCGTCCTGTGGTCGAAGCTCTCGGCATCTGGGGCACCCGGTGGATCGGTGAACTGGGCGACGAGGATCTGGATCCGAAACTGCTGCTGTGGGACATGCATCGCCGCGTGGATCATTCCGTGGTGCCCGACGGCAAGACCGTCGTGCACTTCGCGTTCTCCGGAGTGCGTGGACATTCGCGAAACTGGTGGCTCGTCATCAATTCCGGCGAGGTGGACATGTGCGATATCGATCCAGGTTTCGACGTTGCAGTGTCGGTCTCTGCGGGCTTGCGACCGATGACCGAGATCTGGCGCGGTAACCTGACCTGGTCGGACGCCATACGGTCTGGTGACGTCACCATTTCGGGGCCGACAGCGTTGCGTCGTAGCTTGCCTTCGTGGTTCGAACTCTCGACTTTCGCATCGATCCCGCGCCCCGCATAGCGCACGCTCACCAGCCCCGTTCCGTCCTGTTACAGAGCTGTTGCAGACCGTGACACCGTCGACGAACGGTGACCATCTGTCGGTGACACTGACCGAGCAGTCTCCGTTGTATGCCCAGCCACCGCGGAATCATCCGCTTCGTCGCACTCGGTGCAGTCGTGCTCGCTGCGGTCACGCTCAGCGCGTGCTCGTACACACAAGAAGCACAGCCCAAGAGCGGTAACTACCTTGCCACTCAGCCTGATTCAGGACCTTCAGGCGGCGAGATCGAGGACGGCATCAGCTTGCAGGACACTCACGAGCCCGCGCTGGCCCGGCTCGATTCCGCACTGCTCGCGGCGCTGCAGTCGGCAGCCGCCGACGCACAGACATCCGGGGTGGACATGCACGTCACGTCGGGTTGGCGGTCCGCGGCATACCAACAGCGACTGTTCGACGAAGCCGTCGTCAAGTACGGCAGCGTGGACGAAGCGTCCAAGTGGGTGCACTCCCCGAGCCTGTCGAAGCATGTCAGCGGACAGGCCGTCGACGTCGGACCCACAGACGCCGACGACTGGCTCATACAGCACGGCAGCGATTACGGCCTCTGCCAGACCTACGCCAACGAGATGTGGCATTTCGAATTGGCAACCACTCCCGGTGGGGAATGCCCGCCACAACTGAGTACCCCTTCGGACGAGAGAGCAGAAGGCTGATCATGACACGAGTCAAACCAGCGAGATTGGTTGCCGCACTGGCACTCTTGATTCTCGGAGTCATCGAATTCGAATTGGCGGTCAACACTACCGGTGGTCAGATCGTCGACCAACAACTCATGGTGGTTGCGGCCACCTCCGAACGCCTCAGCGTGTTCTCCGCCGAGTTCATCGGCCTCGTCACCCCGATACTGATAGTGGGAGGAGTGCTCGTGGCGCTCATGATCACATTGCGCAACAACCCGATTGCGCTAGCTTTACGCGTCTTCGTCGTGACCCTCGGTCCCATCACGACGGCCTGGGTTCTCAAACAATCGTTGGATCGACCGGACCTGAACGGTCTGGTGATGCACAATTCCTTCCCCAGCGGCACTTTGACGGCCATCGCTGCTCTGGTCTGCGCGATCGTGATCGTCATGCCCTCGAGGTGGCGGGCAGTCGTTGCGGTCAACGGCGCGCTGATCACCATCGGAACCGCTATCTCTGTCGTCGTGCTGCAATGGCACCGGCCGAGTGACGTGATCGGTGCGCTACTGCTCGTCGGCTGCTACACCCTCGCTGTGTCGGCATTTCCGTTGAACACCAGCGTCGCACGGTATGCGGTGCTGGCAGACTCAGGCAACGAGCGACTCTCGCGAGTGTGACCCCCTGTACCCTTGGCTGACCGAGATTCCTCCGACCGCAGAAGGCCCCTGATCATGGCGAGTCCAAGGTGAGCTCATGGTGAGCATTCTTTTCATAGAAGACGATCCGGCCGTGGCCGAGGCAATCACGTTGGGACTGAACCGACTCGGG
The DNA here is from genome assembly GCF_030056735.1 of Rhodococcus sp. IEGM 1409. GTDB lineage: Bacteria > Actinomycetota > Actinomycetes > Mycobacteriales > Mycobacteriaceae > Rhodococcus_F. The sequence goes on along the minus strand of NZ_JASHKN010000002.1, from coordinate 99,300 downwards.
CACAACGTCTGCCATCGCCCCGACGGTAACGGTGATTTCGACGACGCCCTGGGCGCCACGGACCTCGTCCTACTCGACCTCGGGCTGCCGGGAGCCGACGGTTACGAGATCTGTCGACGTATCCGCACCCGCAGTTCGATCCCGATCATCATTCTGACCGCTCGATCCGACGACATCGACACCGTTGCCGGTCTGGAAGCCGGCGCCGACGACTACGTCGTCAAACCTGCCAGTCCGCGCGTCCTCGACGCTCGGATCAAAGCCGTCGTACGGCGCTCGGTACCCGCAACTACGCGTCCAGATGTGGCGCCGGGCGCAGAGACGTTCGGCGACCTGGAATTGGATCGGTCGTCATTGCAGGTCCGCAAGGCCGGGACGCTGCTGACCCTGACTCCGACCGAACTCCGACTGATACTGGCGCTGACCGAGAACCCCGGACAGGTTCTCAGCCGCAGGCAGTTGTTGTCCGCCGCCTGGGACCAGGAATACCTGGGCGACTCACGAATCGTCGATGCAGCAGTGCAGCGACTGCGCGGAAAGATCGAGGACGACCCAGCCGCACCGACCGTCATCGAAACGGTGCGCGGGTTCGGGTATCGCTTCAACACCAGCCCAGCCCGATGAGACCGACCTGGCTTCAGGTCGACGGTCTGCGGACCAGGCTCGTGCTCGTGTTCATCGCAATCGTCGTGATCATCGCCGGGGCAACCGCAGGCGTCGTCTCGTTCATGGCGCGGTCGTGGATCTATTCCAACGCTCAGGACGTGGCAACGGCACAATTTCGCGACGAACTGCAGTACAGCAACGGAACGCCGGTAGACGGGTTGACACCTGACAACCTCCAACAGATCTTCCAGTCCGACATGACGCTGATCGTCGACGGCGAAGTCATCCGTCAAGGATCAGTAGATGCGGCAACGATCCCACCCAGCTTCGACGACGGTTTGGACAGTCCCAAACTGATCCGCTTCGAGAGACTCGACTCCCAGCGCATCATGTTGGGAATGTCCGTCAATGTCGTGGACATGAGCGCAGACGACAGCTACGACAACGAGACACTGGTCAAAGCCGTCACCATCCGGCCGCTGGTAGGAGTACAGGACAAGTTCGACGATCTACTTCGTGCTGTCGGCCTCACCCTCGCCGCGGGCGTGTTGGTGAGCGGTCTGCTCGGGCTATGGATCGCGTCGACGCTTGTCCGTCCGCTCAAACGCCTGGACGAAGCCGCCGCACGTGCCGCCGACGGTGACCTGAGCGTCCGGCTCCCCGAAGACGGAGTAGCCGAACTCGCCCAGGTCACAACAACGTTCAACAACATGGTCGCTCGCAACGAAGCGGTCATCCGAGGTCTGGAAGAATCGGAAGAGCAGTCGAGAAGGTTTGTCGCCGACGTCTCCCACGAGCTTCGAACGCCGCTGGCCGCATTGGTTCCGGTCAGCGAAATTCTCCGTGAAGAGATCCCCAATCTTCCGCCCGACACCGCTGCTGCCGCTCGCATCGTGAGCAGTGAGATCGGCAAGCTCACTCGACTGGTCGAAGACCTCATCGAAATGTCTCGCCACGACTCTCAGCAAGCGCACCTCGTCCTCGACGACGTCGACCTCGTCGAATTGACCGAGCGCACACTCGAGAGCCGCGGTTGGATCGAAACCGTCGAACTCCGCGCACTTGAAAATGTCAGTGCCAGAGTCGATTCGCGTCGAATCGACATAGTCGTCGCCAACCTCGTCGGTAATGCACTGCGCCACGGAGCGCCCCCGGTTCGCGTCGAGTTGAGCGTCGAACCCGGTTTCTCCGTCATCACCGTCGTCGACCACGGCCCCGGCATCTCACCGGAAGATCGGCAGGCGATCTTTCGGCGGTTCTACAAGGTCGACACCGCTCGCGGACGCAGCGAGGGCAGCGGACTCGGACTCTCCCTCGCCGTCGAGAACGTGCACTTGCACGGCGGCACCATCGGCGTCGACCAGGTGGATGGCCGCACGGTCTTCACGGTTCGCCTGCCCCGTCGCTGACCCCCTTCCCGAGCGAACGTACCTTTCAGCGCACCCAAGGCGATCGTCGTACCGTTCGCTCGAAAAGGGGTGGGCACGTCGCAACCCAACATCGTCCGCATCCGACCAAATAGTGGGATTGTGGTTTCAACATGTGAAACTGCGCGCGTAGCCTGGGCATCGTCGAACAGCGCAGAAATCGGAGGGCACCATGACGCAGGCGTCGCGGTTGGACAAGACGGCAGTCTCCCCGAAGGCATGGACGATGCTCGGAATCGGCGTCGCAGCCCAGGCAGCAGGCACCGTCTTCGTCAGCACCCCAGCCTTCCTGATCCCACTGCTGCATTCCGAGCACGGCCTCTCGTTGACGCAGGCCGGAACCCTGGCCGCTGCACCCACTTTCGGCATGGTTCTCACGCTGGTGGCGTGGGGAGCGATGGCTGACAGATTCGGCGAGAAATGGGTCATCTCCATCGGGCTCGGCCTGACGGCGATCGCCGCGCTGGCCGCGACCACCACCGACAACTACACCCTCCTCGGGATCGCATTTCTGCTGGGCGGAATGGCTGCGGCGAGCACCAACGCTGCCAGCGGACGTGTTGTGGTCGGCTGGTTTCCCAAGGATCGGCGCGGCCTCGCCATGGGAATCCGGCAGATGTCACAGCCCCTGGGCGTGACCATTGCGTCGCTGACCATCCCGACTCTCGCGGCGAACGTCGGAATCGGTTCGGCCGTCGGGCTGTCGGTAGCTCTCAACGGCGTTCTCGCCCTGATCTGCGCCGTCGCATTGATCAATCCCCCGCGACCGGCGGCGCGGCCCACAGATATCCCGGCCGAAACGGTAAATCCCTATCGCTCGAACTGGTTCCTCTGGCGCATCCACGTCGTCTCGGCACTGCTGGTGTTTCCGCAGTTCACCCTCTCGACGTTCGGTCTGGTCTGGCTGATCAGCGAGCAAGGATGGGACGCTGCGCCCGCGGGTCTCCTGATCGGCATCTCTCAGTTCGTGGGCGCGCTCGGACGCATCGTTGTCGGCATCTGGAGTGATCACGCCGGAAGCAGAGTGGGCCCGCTGCGGTTGGTAGCGGTTTCTGCATCTGCGGTCATGTTGGCAATGGCAGCAGCCGACGCAGCGCCGTGGGGTGTTCCGGCATTGATCCTGCTGTTGGCAACCACCGTCAGCGTCGCCGACAACGGGTTGGCGTTCACATCCGTCGCCGAGGCTGCCGGGCCGAAATGGCAAGGAAAAGCGTTGGGCGCACAGAACACCGGGCAGTTCATCGCTGCGTCAGCAGTGGGCCCGGTGGTGGGTGCGCTGATCGGCGCGGTCGGCTACCCGCTCGCCTTCGCGATAGTCGCAACGTTTCCAGCCGCGGCAATCCCCTTGGTGCCCAGCCGAGATCGCGACATCAGCGTCTAGTCCCTCATCGGATTCGGTTGCACTGCAGGTCCCGTCAGATCGCAATGCGGCTTGCAGGCAACCGAATCTGCTTCCTGAACTGGCTCTACTGTCGGAGTACGGATCAGCGTTGCGGCGATCACCGCACCGACCAACAGCAGCGCCACACAGATGTACATCGCGTACCGGAAACCGTCGGAGAAACTCGTCGGATCGACCAGGCTCTCGGCGTCGATACCCACGAGCGCAGGCAAGGCCGCAACGGCAAGAAGTTGGCTCGTGCGGGCAACGGCATTGTTCACACCGGACGCGATTCCCGACTGCTCCACCGGCACCGAGCCGAGCACCGCGGCGGTCAACGGCGCCACCATCACCGCCAGGCCGAGCCCGAACACCAGAACTCCCGGCAACACGACGGTCAGGTACGACGCTTCCGGGCCGATACGTGTCATCAGCACCAACCCCACCGCGGCAACGGCCGGGCCGACCGTCATCGGCAATCGCGGTCCGTGGGTCTGGGCGTAACTTCCCGCCCTCGACGACAACAGCAAGAGCGCCAAGGTGATCGGCACGGTTGCGACACCGGCTGCCACCGGCGAGTACCCGGCAACCAATTGCAGTTGCAGCACGAGCAGGAAGAACACACCGCCCAGCGCCGCATAGACCGCAAGTGTCACCAGATTGGCTGCGACGAACATCCTCGAGCGGAACAGCGACGGCGGCACCAGGGCGCTTGGTGAGCGTCGTTCCACCACGACGAACAGGCACAGAGCGATCACTCCGATCAGCCCGACTATCGGGTTGACCTCGATCAGCCCGTACGTCAGGGCGCCGAGACCGACTACTGCGCAGACGGATCCGACCACATCCAGATGCTCGGGTGGATTCGGATCCCAGCTCTCCGGCACGTGGCGCACCGCTGCCCACACCACGACGATCGCCAGCGGAATGTTGAGGAGGAACACCGACCGCCATCCCGCCACTTCCACCAGCCAACCACCGAAAAGCGGTCCGATGGCGCCGGCAACACCACCTAAACCCGACCACAATCCGATAGCTGCGCCGCGGTCCTCTTCACGAAGTGACGCGGAGATGATGGCAAGGCTGCCAGGCGTCAACAGCGCCGCGCCCACGCCCTGCAGGATCCGTGCAATCACCAGAAACGTGATGTCAGGTGCAATTCCGCAGAGCAACGACGCGACCGCGAACCAGACCGTCCCCCACACGAATACCCGTCGCCGACCCCAACGATCTCCGAGGGCTCCCCCGAGCAGTATCAGCGACGCCAATGCCAAGGTGTATCCGCTGAGCGTCCACTGCAGTCCGGCGACACCGGAACCTAATTCTTCACCGATATGCGGCAGAGCAATGTTGACGACGGTGCCGTCGAGGAGAGCCATGCTGGAGCCGAGAACGGTAGCGGCGACAACCCAACGCCCACGCCTCGACGCGAGCGCCAGTGGTTCCGTCATCGGTCAATGGTGCGCCTTCACACGCAATCGCGAAAGAGCGCGCGGAAATTCAGTCGATCTGGCGGCGATGTGCCCAACGCGTCAGCGCATTGCGATTGGACTGCTGAGTCTTTCGCAGGACATTCGATGCGTGAGTCTCGACGGTCTTCACAGAAATCACCAAGTCCTCGGCGATTTCACGATAGGTGTACCCACGTGCCAGCAAGCGCAGTACCTCGAGTTCGCGCGGAGTCAGCGAGTCGAGTTCCGGATCGAGTTGCGGCTCCGGCGCATTGGACCGTCCGGTGAAGGAGTCCAGTACGAAGCCTGCCAGGCGCGGACCGAACACTGCGTCACCACCGGCAACGCGTCGTACGCCTTCGGCAAGTTCGGATCCCGAGATCGTCTTGGTCACGTACCCGCGCGCACCGCCGCGGATCACCGCGATCACGTCTTCGGCCGCGTCGGAAACGCTGAGCGCCAAGCACACCGGACCGGAATCGATTCCCCGCAGAACCGCCACTCCACCACCGTCGGGCATGTGGACATCGAGCAGAACGACGTGCGGCTTCGTCGAGTTGATACCCGCGATTGCCTCTGCGACGCCGCCGGCCTCACCGACGACGTCCATGTCTGCTTCGCGCGAGAGTTCCGCCCTCACCCCGGAGCGGAACACTGCATGATCGTCGACAAGGAATACGCGGTACGGGGGCGGCGCAAGCGAAGTCACTGGGGCTGTTCCTCGGGGTTGTCGACACGGTCAGCGGTCTGGTCCCACTTTAGAGCAGAGTCACGGAGCGGCATGTGCACACGGATCTCGGTGCCTTTTCCGATGTCGGACCGAACCACCACCCGGCCACCCCGACGTTCGATGCGACCACGAATCGACTTGGCCAACCCCTGACGATCCTCCGGCACCGCATTGACGTCGAATCCGACGCCGCGATCACGCACGAACACACTGACCTGGTCGCCCTCGACCTCGGCAAACAGATTGATTTCCTTCTCCCCCGAGTGCTTTGCGGAGTTGACGAGAGCTTCGCGCGTCGCACCGAGGAGCGCGGTGAACGCCTCCTTGGGCAGACCGTTCTCGACGCCCTCCCCTTCGAGTTGCACGTCGCCGACCGTGACGGGGCGGACCGTGACACCGTGTTGGTCTTCCACTTCGCCGGCGATGATCTTCAGGCCTTCCGTCAGGCTGGTGTGGTCGATGTCCCCGCCGCTGAACAACCACTTACGCAGCTCGCGTTCCTGACCACGGGCCAGTCGCGCAACTTCTTGCGGATTGTCGGACAGCTTCTGAATCAGCGCCAAAGTCTGAAGCACGGAGTCGTGCAGATGCGACGCAATCTCTTCACGCTCGTCGTTGCGAATTCGGGCTGCACGCTCGGCGCCGAGAGCACGCCACATCCGCAGCCACAACGGCACGGTCAACAATCCGACGCCGATGAGCGTGACCACCACAGCCAACAGGGACGATCGCAACGCTTCGAGGTCGACCTGCGCCAGTACGACGACACCAAGACCCAGGACGATCAGCGTGGCTCCCCCGACCACCCGCGCCCACGTGAGGACGGTGGGCCGCTGTGGCAAGCCGATGACGGTGCGCGGACCGTCGGAGTCGAATTCGCGCCACACCAAGGCAGCACCGATCGCTACGACGAAGAACGGCGCGAGCACCGAACCCGCCGTGCCACTGAACAACCACGACAACGCCGCAGCGCCGCCCAAACCGAGTGCGATCAATCCGTACGCCCGCTGCCGCTCGGCGGCGGACGGCTTCTGGGTGTCCGTGCCGGCTGAGGTGAAGATCCAGAGGGCGCCGTAAATCACGATGCCGGACCCGGCCATCGCCGCGAGAATCGCGAAGGCGACTCGAACTTTCAGGACGTCGATCCCGAGATGATCGGCGATACCGCCCGCGACACCGGCGACGATGCGGCCGCCTGAGCGCCGCTCCAACTTTCGCAGCGGAACGCCGCCCGGGACAGGCACACCCTTCTTCATGGGTACGGCGGGCGCCGGTACCCCGTTGACAGGCGGGCCTCCGGGAAACCCGGGAGCGGGTCCGCTCACGAACGGCGGATCTGACACATATTGCACATAGTCGATACTGGCACGAACCACGCAGACACACATCAGGGTCCAACCCTGAATCAGGGCGCTGCCCCTGGTCACGATCACCGGAAAGATCAGGGTTGGCCCTGATGCGCGGAGGCCGCCTCGGAAGCCAGGATTGATTCATGAACAATCCGACTTTCCAAGAACAGATCCAGGATCTGTGGCGGACCCGCCCCGTGCGTCTGCCGGCACAAGGTCACGTGGCCGGGGTATGCGCCGGAATCGGATACCGGTACGGCATCGACCCCATTCTGGTACGCGTGGCGTTCGTGGCCTCCACCATTTTCGGTGGCTCAGGCATCCTTCTCTACCTCGCCGGCTGGTTGGTACTCGCCCGCGCCGGTGACGGATCGTCCCCAGCGCAGTCGTTGATGGGCCGCGGACACAGCTCCGACTCCAGCACCAAGACCATCGTCTTGTTGGTGGCACTCGCCATCGCGGCTACGACCGTCGGGCCCGTCGGCGTCGGCCTGGGTGGTTCCGGTCTGATCGGGCTGATTCTGATGGTTGGGGGCCTGTGGCTGCTCTACCAACGAGCACCCATCCCGCCTGCCCTGCCACAGAGCACATCACCGTACGTCGGTGCGGGTACTGCGTATCCAGGCACGGGATTCACGCCCGGGCCGTTCACTCCCGGATACTTCGCACCCAATCAGCCGCCCGTGTACACGCCGTACACCAAACTTCCCGACAGCTACGTGCCCGAGGAACGATCGGCCGAGCAATCGCAGCAGTCACCGCAGTCCCAAGCCGGTCATCCGACGATTAACCTCTCGAAGGACCCGAGATCTTCTGTCACCACCAATCCGACCGAGGTGATCGGCGAGGCCGCCATCACACCACCCTCCTGGGATCCGCTCGGTGTTGCACCGTTCGCCTGGGATCTCCCGGATCCGGCAGTCAAGGCCACGCCGCTGCTGCCTTTGCCACCACGTAAGCGTCGCTCGCGTTGGACGCTGACAGTGCTCGGACTCGCGATCATCGTCGCCGCCGTCACCGGGGCGGCGGGCGCGGCAACCGGCAACGACTGGTTCACTCCCGGCCGAGTCGGTGCGGTCGGACTGGCTGTGATCGCACTGGGCCTGATTCTCGGGGCTTTCTTCCGAAAGGGATACGGCCTGCTGGTCGTCACCGGACCACTCGTGGGTTTCGTACTGCTGGCCTCGTTGGTCTACCCGATCGAGTTCGACGCCTCGGGTGAGCAAAGATGGACTCCGGCAACAGCTTCCGAGCTGGATCCGTCGTACTCCGGAGCCTTCGGCAGCTTCACTCTCGACCTCGACGGAGTCGAGTTCACCGAGGACAAGACCATCGACGTCGCGGCGTCGTTCGGTGAGTTCACTGTCTTGGTGCCGCCAACCGTCAACGTCAAGAACAGCTGCACCGTCGTCATGGGTGACGGATCCGGGTGCCTCGACGGCGGGGTACACCAGGGCCGTGAGGTGACACCGGACTCACCCACACTGACCATCAACGCCAAAGCAACGTTCGGCAGCCTGAAGGTGACGCAATCATGAGCGACTACGACGAGACCACAGACCAGGACGAGACCCGAGAATCCAAGCGCCCCTCAGCACTTCTGCTGATCGCAGGGTTGGCCGCACTGTTGATCAGTGTGTGGGCGTTGGTCGGCCCGTTCTCCCTGGCGCCGGCAACGAATATTCAATTCCGTTGGCTGTTCGTCGGTGCCGCCGTCGTGGCAGGACTACTGCTGGTGATCCTGCCGAATCGACGAAACCGCAAGTAAAACTGCTGTGCGCCTTTATTAACCGCGGGGGGTTAACAAAGGCGCACAGTTGTTTTTACTCCCACTCGATAGTTCCCGGCGGCTTGCTCGTCACGTCGAGGACTACGCGGTTCACATCTGCAACCTCGTTGGTGATCCGAGTCGAGATGCGCTCGAGGGTCTCGTACGGCAGACGCGTCCAGTCCGCGGTCATCGCGTCTTCACTGGAGACCGGACGCAGCACGATCGGATGACCGTACGTACGGCCGTCACCCTGCACGCCTACGCTGCGGACGTCGGCGAGAAGAACCACCGGGCACTGCCAGATCGTTCCGTCCAAGCCTGCAGACGTAAGCTCTTCGCGCGCAATGGAATCTGCCTGACGCAGGATCTCGAGACGATCGCGGGTGACCTCACCGATGATGCGGATGCCGAGCCCGGGACCGGGGAACGGCTGGCGCCCGACGATCTCTTCCGGCAGGCCGAGTTCGCGTCCGACTGCACGGACCTCGTCCTTGAACAGCAGACGCAGCGGTTCGACCAACTTGAACTGCAGGTCTTCCGGAAGTCCGCCGACGTTGTGGTGACTCTTGATGTTTGCAGTTCCCGTGCCGCCCCCGGACTCCACGACGTCCGGGTACAGCGTGCCCTGGACGAGGAAGTCGACGGTCGCACCGTGAGATGCGTTCTCGCCCAGAACATCACTGACTGCGCCTTCGAAGCTGCGGATGAACTCGCGGCCGATGATCTTGCGCTTGGTCTCGGGATCGGTGACGCCTGCCAATTCTCCGATGAAGGTGTCGGCAGCATCCACCGTGATCAGACGCGCACCGGTCGCCGCGACAAAATCCTGCTCGACCTGGGTGCGCTCACCAGCGCGCATCAAACCGTGATCGACGAAGACGCATGTCAGCCGGTCGCCGATTGCGCGCTGGACCAGTGCGGCGGCAACAGCGGAGTCGACGCCACCGGACAGACCGCAGATGGCGTGTCCGTCTCCGACCTGCTCGCGAACCTGCTCGATCAGCGCGTCGGCGATGTTGGATGCCGTCCATGCCGCCGGGATGCCTGCGATCTCGTGTAGGAAGCGGCTCAGGACCTGCTGACCGTGCGGTGAATGCAGAACTTCCGGGTGGTACTGCACACCGGCGAGCTTGCGGGCGCGGTCCTCGAACGCTGCGACGGGAGCACCATCGCTGGTCGCGGTCACCTCGAAGCCGGAAGGCGCTTCGGTGACGGCGTCGCCGTGGCTCATCCATACCGGCTGCGTCGCGGGAAGTCCGTCGTGGAGCAATCCGCCGGATACCGCAATGTCGGTACGGCCGTATTCACGGGTACCGGTCTCGGCAACGGTGCCGCCGAGGGCGCCTGCCATTGCCTGGAATCCGTAGCAGATTCCGAAAACCGGGATGTCGTGATCAAAAAGTGCGGGATCAAGCTTGGGAGCACCGTCTGCGTAGACACTCGAGGGCCCACCCGAGAGCACAACAGCCAAGGGGTTCTTGGCCACGATCTCCTCGACGGTCGTGGTGTGCGGAATCACCTCCGAGTAGACCTTGGCTTCGCGAACTCGCCGTGCGATCAACTGCGCGTACTGCGCCCCGAAGTCGACGACAAGAACTGGTCTCTGCTGCTCGATATCTGCCACAGGTGCAGTCTAATCGCCGCAGCCAGCGCTTCTGCGCACGCATGGACTCAGTCCGCTCCTCGGCCGAGCAGGCGCGAGGTGCGTCACTACAAAGCCTGACCCTCAGAACTGCGAGGCAACCGCACATCGACCTAGACCACCGTCCAGGTCAACGGCACCTCAATCCGCTACACCTTAGCTTTGGCAATCAATTCAGCGGCATCATCGCAGGCCAGGGCCCGAAATGGACGAAGGGCGAATTTTCTGGACGTTTGACCGATTCCCCTGAACCAAACGTCCAGTAAAGGTAATCTCGCCCGTCAAGTGATCAGGATCACGATCGCGAACGGCCGGCGCCGCCGAACGGCGCTCACCTCGAGGAGGACCTGTGCGTCGATTCATACGACGACTCGCCATACCTGTCGCGGCTGTGACGGCAGCCGCCGGACTTCTGGTCCTCGGCACGCCGGCCACTGCTGACGAAGCCCCGCCGACCAGCTTCACCGGCACGACCGACAACCTGACCTTCACGAAGAGTGTCATCGGGAACGCGGCAGTTCACCCAGGCGACACCGTCACGTACAAGACCGAGATCAAGCACAACGAAAGCGGCATCGAACGGTCGATCGCAAAGATCCGTGACATACCTCCCGCAGGATTCGTCCTCGTGCCGGGCAGCGCCAAGGCCACCTACCTAGGTGTGACCAACCGGGCCACGATCAGCAACGAATCAGATGGCGGAGTCTCCGCGAAGTGCTCGAGCGGCTGCACCTTCCTGGTCGGTGGATTTGTCGTCAAGAAGAACCAACCTGTCACGCTGGAAGCGACCTACACGGTCCCCGTCGGCACAGCCTTCGGGACGTACGACAGCGGCATGCTCTTCGATGTCAATGCCTTCAGCTCACAGCAGGGCCTCAACCCGATCAATGTCAACGTCCAGGTAGTCGACCCGTCGGTCGCCACCGGAACCACACTGGTTGCACCGGCAACGGCGAAGGTCGGCACTCCGGTCGACCTGACCGCGACAGTTGCGCCGTCCAACGCGACCGGCACCGTCCAGTTCAAGGACGGCGGAAACGACATCGGCTCACCGGTCACGGTTTCGAGCGGTAGCGCCACCCTCTCCCACGCCTTCGCCAGCGTCGGCGCACACGACATCACCGCCGCGTACAACGCCGGGTCGGGATTCCACAGTTCGACCTCCGGAGTCCAGACCGTCCACGTCTCCGCGGACACCACCACCACGATCTCGGCTCCGAACGCCGCGTTGGTCGGTGACAGCATCACCGTGAGCGCCGTCGTCACACCGGCAAACGCCGTGGGCACGGTGCAGTTCAAGGACGGCGATACCAATCTCGGCGCACCGGTAGCAGTTGCCAACGGGACGGCTTCCCTGACCCGCAGCTACGACGCTTCCGGCACACACAGCTTCACCGCAGTGTTCACCGGCGAGGCCGGCTACGGCGATTCCGTCTCCACCGCAACCCAACTCGACGTCAGCGATCCCGACTGGGGAACCACGACAACAATTGTCGAACCGCTCACCGCAATAGTCGGTGAACCGACCAACCTCTCGGCCACCGTCTCCCCCATCCCGAGCAGCGGAACCGTGACGTTCAAGGTCGACGGCAGCGAGGTCGGTACAGCACCCGCCGGTACGGGTGACGGTGTTGCCATTCTCCCGCACACCTTCGCTGCAGCCGGTGCCGCGTCCGTGGTTGCCGAGTTCTCCGGCGGAACCGGATTCATCGGCTCCACGTCCACCTCGTTCACGGTGAACGTGACCGATCCCGAGCCCGCTCGCGCGGACACCACGACGACTCTGACCGTCAGCGGCTCGGCTCAGGTCGGAAAAGCATTGCAGCTCAAAGCCACTGTTGCACCCGGAACAGCAAACGGAATGATCCAGTTCAAGTCCGGCACGACGCCCATCGGCGCACCGGTTGCCGTCGTCAACGGTGTCGCGACGCTCACGCACACCTTCGACGACGAGGGAACTTTCGGTTTCACTGCCAACTTCGTCGGCGACGCCGGTTGGAAGAACTCCGTTTCCGGCCCGACCGTCGTGCAGGTCGGCACCGCACCGACAGACGGCGGCGGCACCGGAAGCGTGGACACCGGTTCGCTCGGCGGTCTCATCCCGCTCTTCGGAAGCTAGTCACCCACATCAGCTTTGGACACCACTCCCGTACCGAACTCAGGAGAATCCATGTTCGTGCATTCCAGACGCCGCATCGCGGCGCCGATCGCCGCCACGGCACTAGCCAGTGGCGTCATCCTCGCGGGAATCCCCGCATCGGCAGCCCCGGTGACAACAACCTTCGGAACGAGTTGCCTCGCAACCCCGTCCGCTGTCGCCGGCCCGACCACGCAGTCCCAGTCCGGCTCGGTCATCGTCGACGCGCCGGATTCCATCGGAGCCGGTGAAACCTTCGAGGTCACCATCCAACCGGGTCCCATCGCCTTCCCCGGCTCCGCTTCGGGGGCGACCGTCCAGAACGTCTCCCGCATCAAGGTCGACGTCGACGTTCCCGCGAACGCCACCTTGGTGGAAGCCACCATCGTTCCCGGAACTTCGGCAGGGCTCAGCGGTGTCGCGCCGAACATCCTGCGCGTCAACGAGAACGGCAACGTCGATCCCAACGGAACGATTCTGCGCCTTTCCGGAAACAACCAGGTCATCGGTAACAGCCCGAGTTCGAGCACCAGCTCCGAAGGCGGAATCGTCGTCAAGGCCACTGGCAAGAACGTCGACGGCTCCAACAACGCCGACGGCTACACCCAGTTCCAACTCCCCCAGGTCAAGGCAGTTCTCAAGGCCGGCGACTCGGGAGAGGTAGCCATGAAGGTACGCACCGGCGGTAGCGCAGGAGCCTGGAACAACGATCGCAACTTCCTCACGTTCCTCCCCAAGGCCACCCTGGTCATCACCGCCTGGGCGCCCACGCGGTGCACCCCGCGTGACGCCGAGAACGGTCCCCTCAACAGCGGCGCAGGCCCCCTCGCCACCACGCGAATCATCGAGGCGGACAAGGCAACCACCACCACGGTCGTCGGACCGGCCAACGCCAAGAATGGAACGCCCGTCACGCTGTCAGCCAACATCAGTGGCGGCGCAACCGGCGGAACCGTCCAGTTCTTCGACGGCGACAACCCACTCGGCGACGCGGCGTCGGTAGCGGCCGGATCGGCCAGTATCTCCCCGACCTTCACCGAGGACGGGCCGCACTCCATCACCGCGAGCTACAGCGGCGCACCCGGGTTCCTGGCGTCCACTTCGGCGTCGGCCAAGATCGTGACCGTCACGACGGACGCGCCGCCTGACGCTGTGACCACTACGGCCACGGTTTCGCCGTCGACCGCGAAGGTCGGTCAGGACGTGAACCTCACCGCCAAGGTCGATCCGCAGGGTACCGGCGGCACCGTCGACTTCATCGTCGACGGCACCGAAACGCTCACCGCCACGGTCGGAACCGACGGAGTTGCCATCGCTCCGTACACCTTCACCTCGACCGGAACGCACAAGGTTGTCGCGAAGTTCACCGGCTCACCCGGATTCGCGCCGTCCGCTGCCCCGGCATTCCCGGTCAGTGTCACGACACCGACTCCGGCTGACGTCGAGACGACCACGGTTCTCGACGCCGTCGGAACCGTCCAGAAGAACACCGCGGTGACGCTCAAGGCAACGGTCGATCCGGCCGGCGCAACGGGCAAGGTCCAGTTCAAGGTCGGTGACACTCTCATCGGTGGGCCAGTCGACGTGGTCAACGGCGTCGCGACGGTACCGGCGACGTTCTACAACTCCGGGACCTACAGTGTCACTGCCGAATTCGTGGGCGCTTCAGGCTACACGTCCTCCGCATCCGCGCCGCAGGCCCTGACCGTCCCCGGTGATACGGACGGTGGACCCGGAGGCGGGACCGGCAGCCTCGACCTCGGCACCCTGTTCGGGTCGCTAGGAGGCTGACACTCTGTAACAGAGATGGGGCGTGTCGTCGAATCTTCGACGACACGCCCCATCTTCGTTTCGCGGCGACCCTATCCGGCTGCAGGCTCCGCCGGAACAGCGGTAGCAGTCTTGCCGCCGGTGATCTTCACGATCGGCAGAACCAGCGCGGCCGGAGCCGACGCCGGCACCACGGGCGACTTGGGTGCGATCGGAGCCAAACGCTCGTAGCCGCTGCCCTGAGCCGGACGCAGGTCCGTCTCCCCCTTGTTCGGCCACAGCGAGGCCGAGCGCTCGGCCTGAGCGGCAATGGTCAGCGACGGATTCACACCGAGGTTGGCCGAGACCGCTGCGCCGTCGACGACGCTGAGCGTCGGGTAGCCGTAGACGCGGTGGTAGGGATCGATGACCCCATGATCGGAATCCGACGCGATAGCGCAACCGCCGAGAAAGTGCGCCGTCAGCGGAACGTTGAAGATCTCGCCCCACGTACCGCCGGCGACGCCGTCGATCTTCGCGGCAACTCGACGCGTCGCCTCGTTGCCCTCCGGAATCCACGTCGGGTTCGGCTGCCCGTGGCCCTGCTTGCTGGTGACCTTACGTCGACCGAACAGGCCCTTCTTCGTGTACGTGGTGATGGAGTTGTCGAGGTTCTGCATGACCAGTGCAATGATCGTGCGCTCGCTCCAGTCCTTGACCGTCAGCATGCGCAGCATCTGGTACGGGTTCTTCGCGACCACACCCAGGAACTTGATCCACCGTGGTGTCGTGCCGCCGCCGTCCGTCATCAAGGTCTGCAACAGTCCCATCGCGTTGGAACCCTTGCCGTAGCGGACCGGCTCGATGTGGGTGTCACTGCTCGGGTGGAACGACGACGTGATCGCCACTCCGCGAGTCAGGTCAAGAGCAGGATCGACCTTGTACTTGCCTGCGCCGACGATGGACTCGGAGTTCGTTCGTGTCAGCTCACCGAGCTTGTCGGAAAGCTTGGGCAGCGCTCCGGTGTCCTTCATGTCGAAGAGCAGATGCTGAGTGCCCCACGTTCCGGCCGCGAGAATAACGTTCGCAGCCGTGTACGTGCGACGGTTCTTGCGTCCGAGTGCACCGGTTCGCTCGGTGAACACGTCCCACGAACCGTCGCGAGCCTCACGAAGTCCGGACACGGTGGTCATCGGAATGATCTCGGCCCCAGCTGTCTCGGCAAGGCCCAAGTAGTTCTTGAGGAGAGTGTTCTTCGCTCCGTGACGGCAGCCTGTCATGCACTCGCCACACTCGATGCAGCCGGTGCGCTCGGGTCCGACGCCGCCGAAGTACGGGTCCTTCGCCTTCTTGCCCGGCTCACCGAAGTAGACGCCGACGGGCGTCTGGATGAACGTGTCTCCGACGCCCATGTCGTCGGCGACCGACTTCATGATCTCGTCGGCGGGCGTCATGTGCGGGTTGCGGACCACACCGAGCATCTTCTGAGCCTGCTCGTAGTACGGCGTGAGTTCACTGCGCCAGTCGGTGATGTGCGCCCACTGCTGGTCCTGAAAGAACGGCTCCGGCGGCTGGTAGAGCGTGTTGGCGTAGTTCAACGACCCGCCGCCGACGCCCGCGCCGGCGAGAATGAGACAGTCGCGCAACAGGTGTACGCGCTGAATGCCGAAGCAACCCAGCTTCGGAGCCCAGAGGAACTTCTTGAGATCCCAACTGGTCTTCGCGAAGTCTTCGTCGGCATACCGTCTGCCGGCTTCGATAACGCCGACCTTGTAGCCCTTCTCCACGAGACGAAGCGCGCTCACGCTTCCGCCGAACCCGGATCCGACGATCAGAACGTCGTAATCCGTTGCCCGTTGCTTGCCCATCAGGACACCTCCACCGTGAACCGTAGTTACCCGCCAGTATGCACCTATTCCTTGTGACTACCACCACAAGGGGTCTCATAAGCGTAACCGCAAGTATCAGGAACGGACGAAAGTCCTGGACAACGAACTGTGGCCCCGGTTCACGAAGAACCAGGGCCACAGAAAGGTACAACTAAGCGCGGACCGTCAGTCCGACCTTCTGGAACTCCTTGAGGTCGGAGTACCCGGCCTTGGCCATCGACCGACGAAGACCGCCGACGAAGTTCAGCGACCCGTACGGGTCATCCGACGGACCGCTCAGAACCTGGTCGAGACTCGGACGCTCACCGTAGGAAACCGGTAGAAGCGCTCCACGAGGAACCGAAGGATGAGCCGCAGCGGACGGCCAGTACCAGCCGCCACCCGGCGCCTCGGCGGACACTGCCAGTGGCGTTCCCAGAACTGCAGCGTCGGCACCGCAAGCGATGGCCTTCGCCAGATCACCCGAAGTTGCGATGTCACCGTCGGCGATCACATGGACGTAGCGTCCACCCGTCTCGTCGAGGTAGTCGCGCCTGGCTGCTGCGGCATCGGCAATGGCCGTGGCCATCGGAACACCGATACCCAAGACCTCACCGGTGGTGGTTGCGCCCTCGGTGGAGCCGTACCCGACGATGACGCCGGCAGCGCCGGTACGCATCAGGTGCAGGGCCGTGCGGTGGTCACTGACCCCACCCGCGACAACCGGAACGTCGAGTTCCGAGATGAACGTCTTGAGGTTGAGCGGTTCCTGCTCGGTGTGCACGACGTGCTCGGCCGAGATGATCGTGCCGTGGACGACCAACAGGTCGATTCCGGCCTTGATCAGCTCAGGCGTCAGTGCGCGCGCATTCTGCGGGCTGACGCGAACAGCAGTGGTGACCCCCGAATCACGGACCTGCGCGACCGCAGCGGCCAGAAGACCAGCCTGCAGCGGTGCCGCGTGCAACTCCTGCAGGTAACGGATGGCCGCGTCGACGCCACCGTCCTTCTCGGCGATCTCGACGAGACGCCGGAGCTTCTCCTCGACATCGGGGTGACGGCCCCACAGGCCCTCACCGTTGATGACCCCGAGGCCGCCGCGCTTACCCAGCTCGATCGCGAAGGTCGGCGAGACCAACGCGTCGGTGGGATGTGCGAGGACTGGAATATCGAACCTGTAAGCGTCGAGCTGCCAAGCAGTCGACACCTCCTTCGACGAACGAGTTCGCCGGGAGGGAACGATGTTCACATCGTCCAACTCGTAGGTACGTCGGGCCGTTCGACCCATGCCGATCTCAACGAGGTCGCGCACGCGCGCCCCTTTCTCGTGTACTGGTTGCTAACGAGCGGTGTAGTTGGGTGCTTCGACAGTCATCGTGATGTCGTGCGGATGGCTTTCCTTCAAACCGGCCGCCGTGATCTGGACGAACTGAGCGTTCTGCAGGTGCTCGATCGTCGCCGACCCCGTGTAGCCCATGGCGGCGCGCAGACCACCGGTGAGCTGATGCGTCACCTGGGAGAGCGGGCCACGGAACGGAACACGTCCTTCGATGCCTTCCGGAACCAACTTGTCCTCGGAAAGTACGTCGTCCTGGAAGTACCGGTCCTTGGAGTAGGACTTGGCCTCGCCACGCGACTGCATCGCGCCGAGCGAACCCATGCCGCGGTAGCTCTTGAACTGCTTGCCGCCGACCAGGATCAGTTCTCCGGGCGATTCAGCGGTACCGGCCAGGAGCGAGCCCAGCATCGCAGTCGACGCACCCGCGGCAAGAGCCTTCGCGATGTCACCGGAGAACTGGAGTCCACCGTCAGCGATGACGGGCACACCGAGAGGCTTGCACGCGGCAACCGCTTCCAGGATGGCCGTGACCTGAGGGGCACCGACACCGGCGATCACGCGGGTGGTGCAGATGGAACCAGGTCCGACTCCGACCTTGACAGCATCGACGCCGGCTTCGACGAGCGCCAAGGCACCCGCGCGCGTAGCGACGTTGCCACCGATGATCTGAACCCGCTCGCCCAGTTCACGCTTGAGCTTGGCGATCATGTCGAGCACGTTGGACGAATGCCCGTGTGCACTGTCCACCACGAGTACGTCCACACCGGCATCGGTGAGCGCCATCGCACGCTGGAAGGCGTCGTCGCCGGCACCCACTGCAGCGCCGACGAGCAGTCGACCGTCACGATCCTTGGTGGCGTCGGGATGCTGCTCGGTCTTGACGAAATCCTTGACCGTGATCAGACCGGTGAGCTTGCCGTTTCCGTCGACGATAGGCAGCTTCTCGATCTTGTGCCGACGGAGAAGGCCCAGTGCTACGTCAGCTGTGACGCCTTCCTGAGCGGTGATCAGCGGCATCTTGGTCATGATCTCGACGACCGGGCGGTTCTGGTCGACCTCGAACCGCATGTCACGGTTCGTGACGATGCCGACCAACTGGCCGGCGTCGTCGGTGACCGGCAGACCGGAGATGCGGAAGCGAGCGCACTTCGCGTCGACCTCGCCCATCGTGTCGGTCGGCTTACACGTGACGGGATCGGTCACCATGCCGGCCTCGGAACGCTTGACGGTCTCGACCTGCCCTGCCTGGACGTCGACCGACGAGTTGCGGTGCAGTACACCCATGCCGCCGGCGCGTGCCATCGCAATTGCCATGCGCGACTCGGTGACGGTGTCCATCGCAGAACTGACCAACGGGATCCGCAGACGGATGTCGCGAGTCAGTTGACTGGACGTGTCGACCTGGCTCGGGATGACGTCGGACGCGGCAGGCAACAGCAGCACGTCGTCGTATGTCAGTCCCAGCATCGCGACCTTGTTGGGGTCGTCTCCTCCGGTGTGTACATGTCCTGCAGAACTACTCATGCGGTCAGGACCCTCCATGGACCTAGATTCGCCCAGGGCGACCGCTGTAGCAGCCGCCTCGAAACGGATTACGAAAGCTGGATATCGGATAGAAGGCACCTGCACAGAAAGATATTCCTGGCACCTTTTCCCGGCGTTGCACACCATGGTATCGGCTCACTCAAAGGTCCGAACCATCCCACCCACGCTGCGGGTACGGGGAACAAGTGGCGCTGACCCCCCTGACCTGCGTACCGTGGTGCTGTGCGTGATCAACTGCCCCCCGGTCTGCCGCCAGATCCCTTCGCCGGCGACCCAGCTGACCCCTCCGCGGCTCTCGATGCCATCGAGCCGGGCCAACCACTCGACCCCCAAGAACGTCAGGCCGTCGAAGAGGATCTCGCCGACCTCGCCGTCTACGAGGCACTCCTCGCCCACCGCGGTATCCGTGGGCTCGTCGTGTGCTGTGAAGACTGCCAACAAGATCACTACCATGACTGGGACATGCTGCGCGCAAACCTGCTGCAGCTCCTCGTGGACGGAACCGTCCGCCCCCACGAGCCCGCCTACGACCCGATGCCTGAGGCATATGTCACGTGGGACTACTGCCGCGGATATGCCGACGCGTCGATGAACGAGGCGATGCACGGCGACGGTTTCGACAGCTGAGCGAAACCCCACCACGTTCATACGAAAGTGGCCGACAAGCAAATTGCTTGTCGGCCACTTTCGTATGACTCGGAACGGTGAGATCAGGGCGGGGGTGAAGAAGAATCACCCGACGGCGACGAGGCTGGGGCCAGGGACGTCGTTGTCGTAGTTGTTGTCGTCGTGGTAGTGGTTGTCGTCGGCGACGATGACGGAGTAGACGAGGCTGAGGTCCCACCCGGCTGCTGCGGGATCGTCGTCACCGTTGTGGTCTCGCCGCCGGGCAACCGGAGATCGAGCGGTGAGACAGGACTGGTCGTATTTCCGGCACTGGTCGTGGCTGCGCCGGACGTTGCGGCCTGCGGACCGCTCGTCGAAGGTGGTGCGGCGGGCGACGTGGTCTCCTGGACCTGCGTCATCAACTTGCCCCACCGCTCGACGAGATCCGTCTTGTCCTGCGAGTCCTTGACCGAATCGGCACGGTGAGCTGCGTTGTCCAACACCATCTTTGCCGCGGGAATGTCCCCGGCAGCCAATAGACGCTCGGCCTTTTCCAGCTCGGATGTCGTGTCGATTTTCGCCACCGTCGAATTTGCCTCGTCGGCGAAGACGACCTGCTTGACGCCCCAGAGAGTGTCCCCGGGTTGCGCGTCGTACGCCATCGCCGTGGCGCCACCGAAGACCACTGCTGCCACAGCTGCGGCGGCGGCGATCGGGCGAACCACGCGCAATCGGGAACGGGAACGTGAACGCTGACGATCGGAGAAGCCGGACGGCGTCGCTGTGATCGCAGCGATGACATCATCCAACAAGGGACCCTCGGGCATTGGAGTCGCAACGACATCGTCACGCCATTGCGAGAGAATCAACGCAAGTTCGTACTGTTCGGTGCTATCGGTTGCTACCGGTCCACCACTCGAAATGGATTCGATCAGCGCATCGTCACGCCGAACCGCAGCCAAATCCACTGGCGTACCGTCGTCGGCGAGATCACCGAGATTCGAAGCGTCACGCTCCTCGTCTCTAGCCAAAGCTCTCACCTGCTTTCGTTACTTCTTTTTTCAGTTTCGCGATCGCCCTGTGCTGAGCGACTCGTACAGCTCCGGCGGTACTACCGACGGCGACGGCCGTTTCCTCGGCCGACATCCCGACCACCAGGCGAAGTATCAAGATTTCTCGATGCTTCTCCGGAAGTGTGCCGAGCAGTTCATGCATCTGTCTGCTGGATTCCGAATCGAGTGCTCGCTGTTCGGGACCATCATCGAGTGCTATTACATCCGGTACTTCGGAAACGGGCTCCGACTTGTTACGGGCGGAGCTTCGGTGTGCGTCCGCAACCTTGTGTGCCGCAATTCCGTACACAAAGGCCATGAACGGGCGTCCCTGGTCTTGATAACGCGGCAGCGCGGTCATCACGGCCAGACACACTTCCTGTGCGACGTCGTCAGCGGACAGGTGTCCCCGCTCGGCCGCACCCACTCGACCGCGGCAGTAGCGCACCACCATCGGTCGGATGTTCTCCAGAACCAAAGCTAGAGCTGTTCGGTCGCCCTGCGCAGCAGCGGCGACCGCGGTGTCCAACTCATCGCTCGTATTTGTCATCGTCAGCGAAAATCCTGGCGTTACAGTGGCACCTCCCGAGCGGGTGTGCTCCCGCTCTCAGCGGAACCCTCTAAGAGTAACCATCCGGACCGACTGGTCTCCGCATGCCCGCCCAGCAGTCGCGATATCGAATCACCCCTGTCTGGAATGTTCTGCGAACACTTCGGCGGAGCGGCTACGACAAAGGTAGGAGTGATCCACCGCGCATCGCAATCAGATCGCCGATCTCACGGGCACTAGGCGAGGTCCTCCCACCGCTCACACCCTCGATCAACATCGACGACGCCCAGGCCAGGGGCAGCAGGCCGTACTGCCGACACCGTGCGAGCACATCCACTGCCGACTCCACGGCCGCGCTTGGGTCCGTTCCGGTCAGAGCGGCGCTACGCAAGAGATCCGACTTCACGCGGTGCCGGACAGACTCCGATTCCCCTGACAATTCGACGGCGCGTTCTGCGTGTCTGCCGGCGCGCGCGAAGTCACCCCCCGCCAGCGCCAGTTCCGCCGAGACCCATTCGATCCGAATTTCCTGCCGCCACAGCCGACCGTCGACAACCAGAGCACAGTCGTCGTCGAGACGACGCCGACACTCCTCCAACAGACGCCAGCCGAGCGGGAGCCGGCCACAGCCGAGGGCGTCCGCGGCCAGACCGGTCAGCGCATCACAAGCAGCCTCCGGGTTGACGGGCAGGCCGTCGACTATCGCCAGTGCGCGACCGTCCCAGGCGGACGCGAGCGCATGGCGTCCGCTTTGACGAAGAAACGACGCTCTCGTGCTGGCAGACAGAGAGGCAAGGACTCGATCCGAATGCGTCGAGAACATCGAGGTGCGCCGGTCCAGGACGTCCAAGGTCGCCCGCGCTCGGGCGTAGTACCCCTGACCACCCAGAACTACTGCCGTTGTCCACCAATCCCGGGTGGAGCGAGGCGACGGGAGCCGGTCGCGGTCCGGATCCGCGCCGAATGCGGCGGACTCGAGGGCCCCAGGGTGTACAGCTGCTTCAGGGGGCGCAGCTGATTCAGTGGCCGCCGGTGATGCAGTGGCCGCCGGTGATGCAGTGGCCGCTGGTGATGCAGGGCGCTCAGGTGTCGACACAGGTAGATCATCGCAGCAGCCCCAGCAGACAAGCGCACGACCGATGCCGTAACCGCACAGAAACACGAAATGGCAAGTTTGTCAGAGTTAATCAGGTATTCAACTGAGATTTACCAAATGTACTCGTAATGGTATTTAACGGGCATATATCCGTGACGTTAACTGCGCATTACTTATTGGACAGACGTCCTAGTTGAAACTTGGGCACTAAGTCCCGAAATGGAGCAAAAACCCGACTCACTCAGTATCGGACAAATGACGCAAACTGAGCCGGATCGCTGAGTGATTTCACAGGAGGATCAGCACCAAACATATCCTGATCTGCGGGTTTCGCAACTCGCGCAGCCAGATTTCCCGGTCAGCACCACGATCGACCCGGCCCCAACATCGGCGCAGCACAACGCACGAAGGACCCGAAATGTAAATATATACTTCGTTAACTCTCGCATTTCGATATATGCCGATCACCACTGAACGAGCCTATTGACGCGATTTACTCAGCACCCTTACGGTTAGCAAGCGTGAACGATTCAGAAGGCCCGGATAACCTCCGGGCAACTTGGTCCGCTCGTTGATCAACACGAGCTTGCAGTAAGGAGTCAACATGCCTGCACCGAATCACCTTCCAGGCCCCAACGCAGACATCTGGGACTGGCAGATGCACGGTCTGTGCCGCGGAGTCGACTCCTCGATGTTCTTCCATCCCGATGGCGAACGCGGTAGAGCACGTGCCCAGCGCGAAACCCGCGCAAAAGAAATGTGCCGTCAGTGCCCGGTACTGATGCAGTGCCGCAGCCACGCGCTGACCGTCGCCGAGCCGTACGGCATCTGGGGCGGAATGTCGGAAACCGAACGTGAACTACATGCGCGCCACCGTCGCACCACTCGCATAGCGTCCTGATACACGCAGGTCGATAGCACAAGGCCCCCGAGAGTTTCGGGGGCTTTTGCATGCCCACATCAGTTCGTGAAAAGAATTTCCGACAACCGACCCATCCTGTCGACAACCGACTCCGAATGCCTTCTGACAGTGCACCTCAGCACATCCCTTCAGGAAGGCAGACCCATGAACACCTCTACTCGAGTTCTGGCAGTCACCGCAGCAGCCTCTTTCGCCGTCTTCGGCGTCGTCGGTTGCTCCTCCGACGACAACGATTCGTCGACCGACACCTCCAGCGCCGCCATGACGTCTTCGCCCATGGGATCGAGCATGTCTCCCAGCAGCGCGATGGCGGAGCCCGCTTCTGATCTGGTCGGCGCCGGTTGCGCGGACTATGCAGCTGCAGTGCCGAGTGGTGCCGGATCGGTCAGCGGAATGGCCCAGGATCCGGTTGCCACAGCGGCATCCAACAATCCGTTGCTCACCACCTTGACCGCGGCGGTCTCCGGCCAGCTCAACCCGGACGTCAACCTGGTCGACACCCTCAACGGCGGCGAGTTCACCGTCTTCGCACCGATCGACTCGGCATTCGCCAAGATCGACCCGGCCACGATCGACAGCCTCAAGACGGACAGCGCCACGCTGACCAAGATTCTCACCTACCACGTGGTTCCCGGCCAGATCGCCCCTGACGCGATCGACGGAACGCACCCCACCGCCGAGGGTGGAACGGTCACCGTCACCGGATCCGGTGACAACATCAAGGTCAACGACGCAACCGTCGTCTGCGGTGGAGTCAAGACCGCAAACGCCACCGTCTACCTCATCGATTCGGTGCTGATGCCGCAGTAGTCCCCACCTGCTGTGCGCCTTTATCAACCCCCCGCGGTTAATAAAGGCGCACAGCGGCCAACGGCGGGCCGAGAGAAAAGAACCGGACATGCACGCTACGGTTGTACGCGATGAAGCGAGACAACTCTTCGTGAGCGAGCCAGACCATGCGTCGGATGCGGCCGACGCATGCCCGACGGATAATTCTGCGGCCCGCACCGCGCGAATCGTGGAATCACGCGAGCTGGCAGTGATCCTCGCGAACGTTGCCGGCGGCGACCAGAGCGCCTTTGCCGAGTTCTACGACCGAACCAGCTCCCGCGTCTACGGCATGGTTCTCCGTGTACTCCGTGATCCAGGCTTCTCCGAGGAAGCTGTCCAAGAGGTCTACCTCCAAGCTTGGAAATCGGCCCACAGTTTCGATCCGGCCAAGGGGTCCGCACTCTCCTGGCTCCTGACGCTCGCTCACCGCCGCGCGGTGGACCGCGTCCGCTCCGAACAGTCCAGTTCGGATCGACAGGCCCTTTACGACACCACGAATGCGACACCCGAGTTCGACGTCGTCAGCGATGAAGTGACACGAAGAGACGAGCATCGTGCTGTCACCGACTGTCTCGAGACGCTGACGGACACTCAGCGCCAATCGGTGACTCTCGCCTACTACGGCGGCCGAACGTACCGCGAGGTGGCCGAAGATCTCGGCGTGGCGATTCCCACGATCAAGTCGCGAATTCGCGACGGACTACTGCGCCTACGTGGATGTTTGGGGGTGATGTGAGATGGACGAAGAGCTGATCGACTACGCGTACGCCTACGCGATCGATGCGTTGGACCTCGACGAGCGCCGTGAGGTCGACAGACGACTCGCCGCTTCGGACTCCGTGACCCGAGCCGAATTCGACGCCCAGGTCCGACTCACCGCCGAAACCATGGCCGCGATGACCGTCGTCGATGCCGTCGAGCCCCCGCCGTCACTGCGCAGCAGCGTCCTCGCCTCGATCTCGGAACAGACCACTGCTGCCGACGCCCCGGTCTCCCTGGCCGAGCGTCGTAACCGTCGACGCCCGTGGACCATGGCGATTGCCGCGGCCGCCGCAGTCGCAATCCTGGTCGGCGGCATCGGAATCGGACGCACGCTGTCCGACAACACACCGCCGCAGAACGCCGCATCCGAGATCATGGCAGCACCCGACGTTCATGCCACCACGCGTGAGATCCCGGGCGGCGGTAGTGCCACGACGCTGTTC
The DNA here is from genome assembly GCF_030056735.1 of Rhodococcus sp. IEGM 1409. Lineage (GTDB taxonomy): Bacteria > Actinomycetota > Actinomycetes > Mycobacteriales > Mycobacteriaceae > Rhodococcus_F. Next base: position 74,043 of record NZ_JASHKN010000002.1, on the reverse strand, counting down.
TCCCCCTCCGAAGACGCGGCAGTCCTCGTGATGAACGATGTGACTCCCCCCAGTCCGGATACCGTCTACCAGATGTGGCTGGTGCCGGGCGACACCGACAGCACCACGATGATCCCGATGGGGACGATGGCTCCGGGCGACGTCAAACCCACTACCCAGGTGGTGCTCGACGGCATCGGCCCGAACACGAAGTTGGCGTTCACGGTCGAACCTCCCGGCGGATCGCAGCAGCCGACCAGCGAGCCGTTCGCGACGATCCCGCTCATCTGATCACCAAACGAAATAAGAGATCCCCCACCGGATTCCGGTGGGGGATCTCTTATTTGTCGAAACTACGAGCAGCGAGTTAGTGGCTGTGACCGTGTCCGGTGTCGGCAACTTCCTCGGTCGGCTTCTCGACGACGGCGCTCTCGGTGGTGAGGATCATGCGCGCGACGGAAGCGGCGTTGACCACTGCCGAACGGGTGACCTTGACCGGGTCGACGACGCCGTCGGCAAGCAGGTTGCCGTAGGTGAGGGTGGCGGCGTTGAAGCCTTCGCCCTTGGTCATCTCGGCGACCTTGCTGACAACGACGGAACCGTCGATGCCTGCGTTGCTGGAGATCCAGAACAACGGAGCGTTGAGGGCTTCACGGACCACGGCTACGCCCGTGGCCTCGTCGCCCGACAGACCGAGGTTCCCGATCAGAGCCGTACCGGCCTGAACGAGCGCCGATCCACCACCGGGGACGATGCCCTCGGCAACTGCCGCCTTGGCTGCGTTGACCGCATCCTCGACGCGGAACTTACGTTCCTTCAGATCGGTTTCGGTGGCTGCGCCGACCTTGATGACGGCAACGCCGCCGGACAGCTTTGCCAGACGCTCTTCGAGCTTCTCGCGGTCCCAATCCGAATCGGTGTTCTCGATCTCGCGACGCAGCTGCGCAACGCGGGTAGCGATGTCGTCAGCGGTGCCGGCACCGTCGACGATGACCGTCTCGTCCTTGGTGACGACGACGCGGCGAGCACCACCGAGCAGTTCGAGTCCGGCTTCCTTGAGCGACAGGCCGACGTCGGTGTTGATGACGGTGCCTGCGGTGACGACTGCGAGGTCGTCGAGGAATGCCTTGCGACGATCACCGAAGAACGGCGCCTTGACGGCGACGGCCTTGATGGTCTTGCGGATGGAGTTGACCACCAGGGTGGAGAGAACTTCACCCTCGATGTCCTCGGCGATGATCAAGAGCGGCTTGCCGGATTCGGCAACCTTCTCGAGCAGCGGCAGGAAATCGGGAAGTGAGCTGATCTTCTCGCGGAAGAGCAGGATCAGCGCGTCTTCGTAGACGGCCTTCTGCGCATCGATGTCGGTGACGAAGTAAGGCGAGAGGTAGCCCTTGTCGAACTGAACGCCTTCGGTCACAACGAGTTCGGTTGCAACGGTGGAGGATTCCTCGACTGTCACGACGCCGTCGGTTCCGACACGGGTGAGTGCCTCGCCGACGAGCTTGCCGATCTCTTCGTCACGCGAGGAGACGGTGGCGACCTGAGCGATCGACTTCTCGCCCTCGACGGGGGTGGCTGCGGCGAGCAGTTCCTCGACAACCTTGTCGGCTGCGGCGTTGATGCCGACGCCGAGCGCCATCGGGTTTGCGCCCGCTGCGATGTTCTTGAGTCCGCCGCGGACGATGGCCTGGGCCAGGACGGTCGCGGTGGTGGTGCCGTCGCCGGCAACATCGTTGGTCTTGGTGGCGACGCTCTTGACGAGCTGTGCGCCGAGGTTCTCGAAGGGATCTTCGAGCTCGATCTCACGGGCGATGCTCACACCGTCGTTGGTGACGGTGGGGCCGCCGAATGCCTTGGCGAGCACGACGTGGCGTCCACGCGGGCCCAAGGTCACCTTGACGGCGTCGGCAAGCTTGTCGACTCCGGCTTCGAGAGCGCGGCGTGCGGTCTCGTTGAACGCAATTTGCTTGGACATCTGTTCTGTCAGCTCCTGAATCTTCGGGGCGTGAACGCATTCCGCCCCGGGATCCTGTGTGGACTCCGGGGCGGATCACGTGTGTCTTACTTGGAGACGACAGCCAGCACGTCGCGTGCCGACAGGATCAGGTATTCCTGGCCGGCGTACTTGATCTCGGTTCCGCCGTACTTGGAGTAGATGACAGTGTCACCCTCCTTGACGTCGACCGGGATGCGGTTGCCCTGCTCGTTGACGCGGCCTTCGCCGACTGCAACGACGGTGCCCTCCTGGGGCTTTTCCTTGGCTGTGTCAGGAATGACCAGGCCGGAAGCCGTCGTCGTTTCAGCCTCGTTGGCCTGGACGAGGATCTTGTCCTCGAGCGGCTTGATGTTGACGCTCGCCACGATGAGCCCTCCACTTTGGGGTATGTGCGTCCGAGGCGATCCTCGGACAGCTGTTTGGGTATGCCGTTTACGGCGCGTCACTGCAGTCCCGTCGTCGCGGGTGCCGGAACTCGATCAGCGCCAATTGGCACTCTATACGTGAGAGTGCCAACCCTCAAGGACTGGGCGCATTTTTTCTCTTCGTCCAGAGCGAAACAGGACAGCCGTCCACCACGTTCACCTATTGTTCACTTCGTGACGAACATCAATCGCCGTAGTTTTCTGACCTTCGCTGGACTCGGCGCCGTCGGCGCGGTCGGCCTTGGCAAGCCGTGGGGCCTCCAATACGCGGGCGCGTCGACCATTCCGACGTCAGGGCCTGGCACCACTCTCGAGTCCGTGTCCACCCCCGTCAGCAGCAGCGGCTACACCAAGCTCACTGCCGGGCCCGGTTGGGCGAACATCGTGCGCAGCGAGTTGGCCGAGCCGAAGTCAGGACGCGAGGACCGCCGCACCGCCCTCGCCTCGCTGGTGCAGCTGACCGACGTCCACATCGTCGACGCCCAGTCCCCCATGCGATTCGAGTACGTCCACCAGATCACCGGCTCGGCGTTCCGCCCACAGGAGACCCTGACGGCGCACGGGCTGATTTCACTTGTCCGACGAGTCAATTCGATCGGCAGTGGCCCACACACGTCGCGCCCCTTCGATGCCGTTGTCACCACCGGCGACAACACGGACAACAAGGAATTTGCCGAACTCGACTGGTTCCTCACCTCCCTCAACGGCGGAACCGTCGTTGCCAACACCGGCGCCAAGGATCGCTACGAGGGCGTGCAGAACTCGGGCGCGGATCTGTACTGGAACCCTGAGTCACCGATGCTCGACATGTACAAGAAGGCCGGTTTCCCCGAGATCCCTGATTTCTTCGGTGCCGCTTTCACTCCCGTATCGAGCCCCGGCCTGAACACCCCTTGGTATTGCGTGTTCGGCAATCACGACGATTCGGTGTCCGGAACGGTGCCCAGCGGCATCCCGCCGCTCGAAGCGATGTACACGGGATCTCTCAAATTCGAGGTGCCCGGTTCACCGGAGCAGGCCAAGCAGATCGACATCGCCACCAAGTTCGATCCCAGTGCGATTCCCGGAATCCTGTCCGCCTTCACGACGCCGCCGCGCCAAGTCACCCCCGACCCGTCGCGCGCGCCGTTCACACCGCGACAGTTCATTGCCGCACATCTTGATCCCGCGCACACCGGCCCCGGCCCCGTCGGGCACGGTTTCGCCCCCGACGCCGGCGAAACCGGTATCGGCTACTACTCGTTCGAGATCGCACCGGGCGTCGTAGGCATCAGCATGGACTCCACCAACCGAGCGGGCTTCGTCGACGGTTCGTTGGGCGCCGCTCAGTTCCAGTGGATCGAGAACACCCTGCGCGCCGGCAGCAGCACCTACTACGACGCAGCGGGCTCTCGCGTCACCGAGTCGCGCAGTGACACCTACTTCGTACTGTTCAGTCACCACACGAGCGACACGATGGACAATCTCATTCCCGACCCCGAGAACATCCTCGAGCCTCGTTTCCGCGGTTCACAGCTTCTCGACTTGCTGCACCGTTTCCCGAACGTGCTCGCCTGGGTCAATGGACACACTCACGAGAACAAGATCACCCCGTGGCCCGGCGCGACCCCCGAGCAGGGTTTCTGGGAGATCAACACCGCCTCGCACATCGACTACCCGCAGCTCGGACGCATCGTCGAGATCGCAGACAACCACGACGGAACGGTGTCGTTGCTTGCGACGCTCTTCGAGGCGGAGAGCCCCAATTCCGTCGACTACAGCGACCAGTCGGCGGCCGGGCTCGCCTCGCTGTATCGGGAACTGTCGTTCAACGACATCCACCGCGACCCGAAATTGACCGGTACCGGCGTCGACCAGAACGTCGAATTGTTGGTTCACACCGGACGATGACCCCGATTGCCGCAGTGTCCTAGGCGATTTCAGGTCCGCTCGAACTCGAGCGGTGCGCTTTCGCCCACGACACTGCGGCAACGACGAATCGAACTCCGAATCCGATCAACACCAGATTGCAGACGATCTGAAGGCTTACGAGCCCCCGGGCCAAATCGGTCTGCGCAGCGATGTCGCCGAAACCGACGGTCGAGAAGACGGACAGCGAAAAGTACAGCGCCGCCATCCGTGACAGCGGTTCGGTAAAACTGCCGGGGCTTGCATGCTCGACCGAAAAATAGGTGATGGACACCAACAACAAGTATGTCGGCATCACCACCGCCACTGCTTCGACTGCCTGCAGAGAAGGCACATCGGAACGCAGAATTCGCCACACCTGCCAGGTGGTCACGGCAAGCACCGCGGCGCCTCCACCGATCAAGAGGGAGATCGCACCCGCCGTGTGAACGTCGACCCACGGTAGGAAGAAATATGCGCAACCGACGGCGATCACCGTCAACGTGGGTCGCAGCACGGCGCCACGGATCAGCGCGCGCCGTCGTTGCCGATCGATGTGGGGAGAATCGCCTTTTTTCTGCATGAATCAATGATCGACAATTTCGCAGGTAAAACCACCCTTTCGGTCCGAAAAGGGCGTCACAGAGACGAAAAGCATTGAGCAATCCTCACGAACCTTCTGTAACGTTCATATAACGGCGGTCGATTGAACATTGACCGATATTGACTGTGAGGAGGTGCGCGATGAGTTGTTCACTGGGAATTTCCACTGGATCTTCCGGTGTCTATTCAGCCCTCGTCGACACCGATACCAGCACAAACGCGCCAGGAGCCGTGCCTGCCGAGACCCGATTCGTCTCGGCCGATCAGGCCAATTCCAACGTCGGCGACCTCGTCCGCGCTTCCATCAAGCTGATGACGACGCAGGTAACGGACGGATCTGCGGCGCCGCGCTCGATCGGTGTCAGCTATCGCACGGACGATCAACTCGCGAGCATCAGGTCATCGCTCTCCCGCTCGCCGAAGCAGGTCCGTGCCATCCCTGAACCTGCCGCCGTACACGCTTACCTTGCCGAGACCGGGAAGACCGAGCGGTACGACACGACAGCACAGGTGGACGTCGGCGATCAGGGCCTGACCGTGTCCGTCGTCGACCACACCGGTGAAGTTCTGCATTCCGACCGTATCGACGCCCTCGCGGGGGCCGGAATCGACCGGGCACTCGTCGAGTTCGTGACGGAGAAGGCTGCAGGGCAACTGCGCCGGTACACGGACGCGGAATTACTTGCCGCCCGGTGCCACGTCGCGAAGGAACAACTGTCCACGGCCGCCAAGGTCACCATCGACCTTCCCATCGACTCGACGCCGATCTCGCGCGACGAGTTCGAGGCCATCATCGCCCCGGACATCGAGCGCGCTGTCGCCTTCATTCGTGAAGTCGTGAACGGCTCGCCGCGGCCGGTCGGTGCCGTCGTACTCATCGGCGGTGGTGCCCACATTCCAGCCGTGCGGTCCGCCGTCGCCGCTGCCGTCGATCTCCCCCTGGTCGAGATCGACGAGCCTGAGACTGCGGCAACCAAAGGTGCTGCGCTCCTTGCAGATTCGATCACCGCAATCCGTTTCCCCTTGCTGGGCCCCGGAGGTGCACAGCGCCCCGGATCCACAGCCAAGGTCTCGGGCGCTTTGATCGGCGCGCTGGTCGTCGGTGGACTTGTACTGGGTTACGGCGCAAAGGAATTGGTGCCGACCGATGACACCGCCGTCTCGCCCGTAGGAACCGGTTCGACCTCGACGACGGTGAGCCCCGAAGCGACGCCGAGCACCGGTTCGACGATCATCCCGTCTCATGATCCTCTACCGTCGGTAGCGGGCAGCACGTACCCGCAGTACGGTTATCCCACAACACCGTTCGACACACAGCCGTACGACACACACACGTACACAACGCATCAGTACACGCTGCCGCCGGCGCCGATACCGGACACCTCGACGACAACGCCGTCCACCACGCCGCCGACCACGACAACGACCACTCCGAGTTGGCCGACCATCCCTGGAATCACGCTGCCCGATCCGCCCGCATGGTGGCCGACGCTCCCGGACACGGAGGCGACGCCACCCATCGATCCGACCGAGGGAAACCCGGGCGGCGGTCTCGGCCCGGGCGAGAGCGCCGGCGAAAACCCGACGACACCGGAAAATCCCGGATCCGGTTCCACTGAAACCGAAATCACGCCCCCCGGTGGTGGTGATCCGAACACGTCAACGCCCGAACCCGGTGCCGCGACCACACCGGATCGGGAACCGGCCCCAGCCGGTTGATTCTCAGTCGGTTAGTTCTCAGCCGGTTGACTCTCAGCGCATCAACTGGCTGACCGAGACCGACAATCCCGGGTCGGTCGCAACACTCAATTCCGAAGGGCCTGCTCCGTTCCCGATGAGGTGGGCGGCCAACGAAGCGATCATGACGCCGTTGTCCGTGCAGAGTCGAGGTTTCGGAATTCGCAACGTGATTCCAGCTTCGGCGCAGCGCTGCTCGGCGAGTGAGCGGATACGTGAATTGGCCGTGGCACCGCCGCCGAGAACCAACGTGTCGACTCCGACGTCCTTGGCTGCACGCACTGCCTTCATTGTCAGTACGTCGGCAACCGCTTCCTGGAACGAGGCAGCGATGTCCGGGATCGAAAAGGACTCGCCTGCGCGCTCTTTCGATTCGACATAGCGAGCGACCGACGTTTTGAGTCCCGAGAACGAGAAGTCGTGCCGCGAATCGCGCGGGCCGGTCATGCCACGAGGAAACGCGATTGCGTTCCGGTCTCCCTCTTGCGCAGCAGCATCGAGTGCCGGTCCGCCGGGAAATCCGAGTCCGAGCAGTCTGGCCACCTTGTCGAAGGCCTCGCCGGCGGCATCGTCGACAGTCGTACCCAGTTCGACAATGGGCTTACCCAGATTTTCGACGTGAAGCAGGTGCGTGTGACCACCGGAGACGAGCAAAGCGACGCACGAGGGCAACGGACCGTGCTCGAGAGTGTCCACGGAGACGTGACCACCGAGGTGATTGACCGCATAGAACGGGATTTTCCACGCTGCCGCATAAGCTTTCGCGGCGGCAACACCGACCAGCAGCGCGCCGGCCAGGCCAGGTCCGATAGTGACGGCAAGCGCGTCGGGCTTCTCTATACCTGCGACGGCAAGGGCGCGGCGCATCGTCGGCACTATCGCCTCGAGATGAGCCCGCGAAGCTACTTCGGGAACCACTCCGCCGTACCTGGCGTGCTGATCCACGCTCGACGCCACCTCGTCGGCCAACAGGTCGCAGGTTCCGTCGCCGTTCCAGCGAACGATACCGACTCCTGTTTCGTCGCAAGAGCTTTCGACACCCATGACGATCATGCTTGCTGCTCCTCAATTTCGCGGACACCGAGCACGGCGGGCCGTCGCATCGTGTACGCATCTGCCCCACTGGGCTGGTAGTACCTCTTTCGCGTTCCGACGATCTCGAATCCTTCACGCCGGTACAGCGCGATCGCAGGTTCGTTGTCGGTACGCACTTCCAGGAACACCGGGCACTGCCGTGAATCCGCCAGCGTCAGAAGCACATCGAGCAACGCGCTGCCGATTCCCACCCGCTGAGCCGAAGGATCCGTACCAATGGTGTGAACCTCGGCCTCCATGTTCGGCGACGCCCCCAACAGGGCAACTCCGGCGTAGCCGAGTACGTGACCGTCGGGTTCTCTGGCAACGAAGTAATGATTATGTGCACCCGCAAGTTCCGAGACGAAGGCTTGCGCGCTCCAGGGCCCGTCGCCCGCGAACAAGGCGCGTTCCAACTCGGCGCACCGATCGGCGTCATCGACGTTCATCGGCTCGATGCTGTACTTCATTTGCCGTGTCTCACTTGCCACGTTCTGCGAGGGTCTTCGCGTCCGGGCGTCGAAGATACAGCGGCTCGAGCGGGGCCGGAACCGAGCCGGCCAGAATCTCGCGAGCAGCGACTGTCACCAACCCGGCTGGTGACGGCGTCTCGGCCGGTTCGACGGGAAGATCGAAGAAGTCCACGTGCGAAGCGGATCCGGCAATCCGCGTCGAAGGCGAAGGATCAACGTCGCCGGCGGAATTCACAGCCGGTCCTTCGACGCGCGCTCCGCCGTCATAGCGCGCCCAATAGATCTCGCGACGCCTCGCGTCGGTCACGACGAGCAAGCTCTCCGTAGTCGGTACCGCAGCCGCGATGGCGTCGAGGCTGCAGACGCCGTACACGGGAACACCGAGAGCATCGCCGAAGGCAGCGCCCGTCGCCATGCCGACACGCAAGCCTGTGTACGGCCCCGGCCCGACACCCACTACGACGGCGTTCAACTCTGCCGGCGTGAGCCCTGCCTCGGCGAGGCATTCGAGGACGTGGGGAGTCAAGACCTCGGCGTGCGCACGTGGATTGACCGTGACACGCACGGCAAGCGTCTGCGCCTTGTCCGGTGACGAAGCCGACAGGGAGACGACTCCGGCAGTGACTGCCGGAGTGGAGGTGTCAATTGCGAGAACAAGCACGATTTCTCAGGGTACTCGCACGTGAAGAACTACTTCCGGCCCGGGAGGGTCAGCCGTTTCACGACGTCCAGGCCCAGCTCGCCGTCCGCACATCCGATTCGGGTTCCCGATGAAGCTGAACTCGGAGGTGCCGTTCGACGAGCCTTTCCACGACATCACCACCCCATTCGACCACCACCACTGCATCAGTGAGGTCTGTGTCGAGGTCGAGAGCATCGAGTTCGTCGAGTGCGTGCGGTCCGCTGTCGCCCAGCCGGTATGCATCGACGTGAATCATGCCGACGGGAACGCCGCCGCCGGGGCGGGCGCCCGGACGATGCTCACGCGCGATGACAAACGTGGGGGACGTCACCCGGCCCTGCACCCCGAGGCCTGCTCCGATTCCGCGAGTCAACGCGGTCTTGCCTGCCCCGAGCGGTCCGTCGAGCACCACCAGGTCGCCGGCAGCAAGCCCTGCCGCCAAGCGTCGGCCGAAAGCCTCGGTGTCCTCGGCCGTTTCCAACGTGATCTGTCCGGATTCGGGAAGTCCGGTTGAGTTTTCAGCCGACATCGGACCGCTCTTCGACCTGCGCACGCTGCACCAGTGTGTCGATTGCGTCCGTCACGATCGCCGGGAACTCGAGCTGCACCAGATGGCCGGCCCCGTGAACTCGCACGAGTTCCGATTCGGGAAGATCGGCAGCGAGACGCTTGGAGCTGATGAACGGAATCATCATGTCTTGATCGCCGCAGATCACGACTGCCGGTGTGTGCGCGAGGACCTCGAGGGACGCGGACTCGTCGTGCAGTTCCAACGTCCGCAGGAAATTCACGATGGTCACGACCGAGGTCCGGTCGAGCATGCCGTCCGAGAGTTCATGCAGCCGCGGGCTGACATCGGTGCCGTACGACGCCGCGCGCAGGATCGGCGTGATCAGTACTCGCGCAGCGCCCCGGGCGTGCTGAACCACCCCTGGTGAGGTGCGCACTGCCAACCGGAATCCGTCGATGATCGGGTTCTGCAGATTGCGGGTCAGACCGGTCTCGGCCAGGCCTGCCGCAGTCGTCGCGACCAGCCCGACGCCGATGACTCGGTTCTCGAACCATTCGGGTCGCTGGCCGGCGAGCGCGAGTACCGTCATGCCACCCATCGAGTGACCGACGAGAACTATCGGACCCTTGGGTACCTTGGCCTCGACGACGGTCGCGAGATCGCGGCCGAGCTGCGAAACCGTACAACTCTTCGAGCGTGGCATACCCGAATCTCCATGTCCGCGCTGGTCGTAGAACACCATGCGAACCTTGTTGCCCCATCGCTCTTCGAGCTGACGTCGCTGGAAATGCCAGGACAGCGCACTCAGGCAATATCCGTGCACGAAAACGACTGTCAGCGGAGCGTCATCCGGTCCCACTTCGCGAACTGCCAGCTCGACGCCGTCCTCGGTGCGCACAGTGCTCTTGCGGTCGCGCGTCATGAGGTCGAAGTCCTCGTCGGCGTAGATTTCCCGGCCCGGACGCGTCGCGGTCTTGAATGCGTTCACGCCGGCCATCGAGCCGAGCGCCACGGCGCTGAGCAGGCCACCGAGAATGCTCATCTTTCCTGCAGTCTTCATGACGTCTCTCCCCCGATGTACGTACGTACGGTGCGTCCACGTATTCCGGTCACGACCTCGTAGTGAATGGTGTCGAGTACGTCGGCCCAGGCCTGCGCGTTGGGTTCGCCGTGATCGCCGTTGCCGAAGAAGATCGCGGTGTCACCTTCGCGAACTCCGTCGCCGTCCGGCCCCAGGTCCACCAACACCTGGTCCATACAGATCCGCCCGACCGCCTGGCGACGCTTACCGCCCAACTGGACTTCGAACTTGCCGCTCAGTGAACGAGACAAACCGTCGGCGTAGCCGACGGGCAGCAGCGCAAGAGTGGTGTCGTGCGGTGCGACCCACTGATGCCCGTAGGAGACGCCCTCTCCGGCGGCCACCTTCTTCACCAGAATCACCTTCGCTCGCAGCGTCATCGCCGGTCGTAAACCGAAATCTCCGAGTTCAGGCACCGGAGACAATCCATATATCGCGATTCCGGGTCGAACCATGTCAAATCGCAGGTCAGGGCGGGTAACCGTCGCTGCCGAGTTGGAAAGATGAACAACTTCGGGGTCGAATCCGTGGGCACGGACGTCGGCAACCGCGTCGATCAGGCGCTGCTTCTGCATGTCGATGACGTCGTGATGTGGCTCGTCGGAGTGCGCGAGGTGCGAGAACACTCCGCGTAGCCGGATCGTGCCCTCGTCCCGGGCAGCGGCGAGGTCGTCGAGCATCTGCGGCCACTCGGTTCTCGATACGCCGTTGCGATTGAGACCGGTGTCCACCTTGAGCGTCACCGTCGCCGGTAGTCCCAGCACCCGTGCCGCGTCGACCACAGCAGCCAGGTGTCGCGGCGAGGAGACCCCGATCTCGACGTCGGAGCGGATCGCCGACACGAAATCGGCGTCTAATCCGTGCAGCCAGGCCAGGACGGGAGCGGTGATGCCTGCCTCGCGAAGAACCAAAGCCTCGGTGATGGTGGTGACGCCGAGTTCCCGGGCTCCGGCCGACAGTGCCGTCCGTGCGACCGCAACTGCGCCGTGGTTGTATCCGTCCGCCTTGATGACCGCCATCAACGCTGCATCCCCGGCAAATTCACGCAGGACTCGCACGTTGTGCGCGATAGCGTCCAGATCGACGACTGCCTCCGTCTGCGGCCCTACAGCGGTGTCGAGCTGGCTCGACTTCCCCTCTGCAGGCTCCTTCGGTGCTCTTCCCTGGGCAAGCGTCATGGCGACAATCCTGCCACCCACACAGGATCGGACACGTGTTCGGGTTTGAACACGATCAGTTCTGGGCAAAGGAGCGGAGCACACGCACCGACTCGCGCAGTCCTCCCAGCAGGGGTGACGCCGAAATCGGTGCTCCGGCGACATCGCTCTGATCGCCGGCCGCGGCGATATTCGCAGCCAACGCGTGGGCACGTGCGCCGACGGCCCCGGCTTCGAGAGGGCTCAGACCCGCAGCCAGCAACGCGCCGATCACGCCGGAGAGGATGTCACCCGAACCTGCCGTCGACGCCCAGGAGCCGCCGGCGTCGTTGACCAGGACCTCACCGCCCGGATCCGAGATCACCGTCGTATGGCCCTTCAGTAGAACCGTGACTCCGAGTCGTTCGGCGAGCGCGCGCGTGGCTGCGATTCTGTCGTCGCCGAGGGGTGTGAATCGTGCGAACTCGCCGGCATGGGGCGTCAGAAGTGTCGGCGCGGTCCGTGCTGCGACAAGTTCGGGACGCTGAGCCAATAGGGTCAATCCGTCCGCATCGACAACGACGGGCACGTCGGTAGCGAGCACCGACGCGAGAAGGCGCGCGGCGTCGTCGTCGGTACCCATTCCGGGGCCGACCACCCAGGCTTGAACACGCCCCGCGGCCTCGAACGTCTCACTGGCGATCACCTCCGGGAACCGGGACAGCACCTCTGCGGCTCCGTGCCCGGCGTAGCGGACCAGACCGGAGGTCGCGGTCACCGCGGCGCCGGTACAGAGCACGCCCGCGCCGGGATACTGCTCACTTCCCGCAACGATGCCCACCACACCCTGCGAGTACTTGTCGTCCCCTGGACCGGGTACCGGCCACAGCGCGCCGACCTCGGCCGGATCGAGTGAACCGAACTCCGGTTCACCGACGCTCAATCCGATGTCCACCAGTTCGACACGACCACACAGCGGAGCCGCGAGTACGTGTACCGGCTTGAGCGCACCGAATGTGACCGTCACATCAGCGCTTACCGACGGACCGTCCACTGCGCCGGTGTTCGCGTCGACGCCGCTCGGCAGATCGACCGCCACGATCGGCGCATCCACCTGGCCGACGAGCTCAGCCGCATTCGGCCGCAGTCCGCCGTGCCCGGAAATCCCGACGATGCCGTCGATCACCAGATCTGGCGACCCGACTTCGGCGGCGACTCGGCCACCGGCCTTCAGAAGAGCGTCGAGGCCCGCCCGATGAGCGCGGGCCGGGTCGAGCAAGACGGCCCGGACACTCACACCTCGTTTGCGGAGCAACGCACCGGCCCACAGGGCATCGCCGCCGTTGTCGCCGGTACCGACCAGAAGCGTCACGGACCGATGTGCGACTGATCCTGTGCGCGAAAGTAGTTCGTCCGCCACAACTCGTGCGAGACCGTAGGCTGCTCGACGCATCAGCACCCCGTCCGGCAGCCTGTCGAGCAGTGGCGCCTCCGCTGCTCGCACCTGATCGGCTGTGTAGAACCCACGCATGTCGGAACCCTTCAGTTGCCGTCGCTACCCTCGGAACCATGAAATCACGTCTTCGCCCGGCAATCGCGGGACTCGTGCTCGCTCTCGGCTTGGTCGGGTGCAGCTCCACCACCGACTCCACACCGTCCGCGCCGGAAACGACGGCCAGTGGGACCGTGGTCACCATCTCCGGGATGGCATACTCCCCCGCTTCCATCACCGTGAGCGTCGGCGACACCGTCACGTGGGTGTTCGACGACAACGGAATGGCCCACGACGTCAGCGGCCTCGGTGACGCCAAGGGCAAACTCCGCAGCCCACTCAAGAAATCGGGAACCTACACCTACACGTTCACCGAACCCGGAACCTACGACTACACCTGCACACCTCATCCCGAGATGCGCGGAACCGTCGTCGTTCAAGCGCAGTAAAGCACTCGGGCCCCGCAGTCTTTCGACTGTGGGGCCCGAGTTTTTAGCGAAAGCTATTCGACCGTAACCGATTTCGCCAGGTTACGCGGCTTGTCGACATCGTATCCGCGCGCCGCAGCAACCTCGGCCGCAAAGATCTGCAACGGAACCGTGGACAGCAACGGCTGCAGCAGAGTCGGTGACGCCGGAATCTCGATCAGGTGATCCGCATGCGCCGCTGCGACGGTGTCGCCTTCCTCCGCGATGACGATCGTCGTTGCACCGCGTGCCTTGATCTCCTGGATGTTCGACACCAACTTCGAGTGCAACACAGCGCGACCCTGCGGCGACGGCATGACGACGATGACCGGCAGGCCCTCCTCGATCAGTGCGATCGGGCCGTGCTTGAGCTCGCCGGCGGCAAAGCCCTCGGCGTGCATGTAGGCAAGCTCTTTGAGCTTGAGTGCACCCTCGAGCGCAACCGGGTAGCCGACGTGGCGACCCAGGAACAGCACGGTCGACGCGTGCGCGAACTGGCGTGCCAACGCGCGCACCGGTTCTGCCGTCTCGAGTACCTTGCTGACCAATGCGGGCATCGCTTCGAGGTCTGCGTACTCGCGGGCGACTTCGTCCGGGTACTTGGTGCCGCGCGCCTGCGCCAACGCCAAACCGACGAGGTAGTTCGCGGTCACCTGCGCAAGGAACGCCTTGGTGGACGCGACCGCGATTTCCGGTCCTGCCCGGGTGTAAAGGACGGCGTCGGCCTCACGCGGGATCTGCGCACCGTTGGTGTTGCAGATCGCGAGAACCCGCGCCTTCTGGTCCTTGGCATGCTTGACAGCTTCGAGCGTGTCGGCCGTCTCCCCCGACTGCGAGATCGCGACAACAAGCGTCGAGCGATCGAGAACCGGGTCGCGGTAACGGAATTCGCTGGCGAGTTCGACCTCGACAGGTAGACGCGTCCAGTGCTCGATCGCGTACTTCGCCAACAGACCGGAATGGTAAGCACTACCGCAAGCGACGACAAACACCTTGTCGACGTCGCGCAGTTCCTGATCCGACAAACGCTGCTCGTCGAGGACGATCTTTCCGTTCTCGAAGTGCCCGAGGAGCGTGTCGGCGACAGCAGTCGGCTGCTCTTCGATCTCCTTGAGCATGAAGTAATCGTGACCACCCTTTTCGGCGGCCGCGAGATCCCAGTCGATGCGGAACGGGCGTCCCTGCGCCTCGTTGCCCGCAAAGTCGGAGATCCGGTAGCTGTCGGCAGTGATCACCACTGCTTGATCCTGCCCGAGTTCAACAGCATCGCGTGTGTGCTCGATGAACGCAGCGACGTCGGAGCCGAGGAACATCTCGCCCTCACCGACACCGACGACGAGCGGGGTGGAGCGGCGTGCAGCAACAATCGTGTCCGCGTGATCGGCGTGCGTGAAGACGAGTGTGAACGCACCTTCCAACCGACGAACCACCGACAGCGCACTCTCGATGAAGTCACCGGCAGTCGGCCCCTGCCCGTAGGCCATGGCAACCAGGTGAACTGCGACCTCGGAATCGGTGTCGCTCTGCAGTTCGACGCCTGCAGCCTCGAGCTCCGCGCGCAGCGGGGCGAAATTCTCGATGATTCCGTTGTGAACGACAGCCAGCTTGCCCGAGGCATCACGATGCGGGTGCGCATTGCGGTCCGTCGGACGCCCATGCGTCGCCCAACGGGTATGGCCCATACCGGACGTACCGACAAAGTGATCCGCACCGTACTCGCCGAGCTCCGCCTCGAGGTTGGCCAACTTACCGGCCTTACGCTCGATCTCGACCCCACCGGTTCCGTCGAGAATCGCGATTCCCGACGAGTCGTACCCGCGATACTCCATTCGTCGCAAAGCCTCCACCACAACGCCCAGAGCTGGGCGGTGGCCGACGTATCCCACGATTCCGCACATGGTGACTCAGGGTACTTGGACATCAGTGGTGGGCGCATTTTGCGGTTCCGAAGACATCCCCCACCTGCTTGCAGCGTCCGCTCCGCATACACGAGGCAGCTCATCGGATAACGTCTTCAACCGTGGCACCGAAACTGAAGACACTGACCCGTGAGCTGTCCAAGCGCGGCCCGCACCGAGTTCTCCGCGGCAACCTCGCCCTGGCCGGACAGCCAGGTGTGGTGTACACGCCCGAAACCGGTTTCAATCTCCCCGCCGTTGCCTTCGCGCACGGGTGGATGGTCGGGTCACACAAGTACGAGCAGACACTCCAGCACCTCGCTTCCTGGGGAATTGTCGCAGCGGCGCCCGACAGCGAACGCGGTCCGGTCCCGTCACATCTCGGATTGGCTGCAGATCTGCGGGCGACGCTCGATATCTGCGTCGGCGTGCGACTCGGCCCCGGCCAGATCAGCGTCCAACCCGATCGGGTCGCGTTTGCCGGTCACGGCATGGGCGCGGGCGCGGCGGTACTGGCCGCAGCGCAGCGCGGGGATGTCGGTGCGGTAGCCGCACTGTTCCCGGCCCCGACAGCACCCAAGGCAGAGAACTACGCGTCGAAGATCACAGCGCCCGGCTTGATCCTCGCCGGCGAAGACGACGTCGATTCCTTGACCAGCAATGCCCGCCCGCTGAGCGTGGAGTGGGGCGGTCCCGTCGTCGCACGCACCGTGAACGACGGCCAAGACGCCGGCCTGATCGAAGGCCGACGACTCCTCGGCGCCCTGGGGCTCGGTGGATCCGAGCGCAAGACACAGTCCGCCACACGGTGCCTGCTCACGGGCTTCCTGTTGTTCCATCTGACCGGCGACAAGAAGTACAAGGACTTCGCTGATCCCGACGTCGAGATTCCGCACACGGCGCCGTTGCTCCCGGTCGACCCTCACTCCGACGCGCGGGCCAGCCAGCTGTTGCGTAAGTAGGGGTCCGTGCCCGCCTCCGGCGGCGGGCTCGGCTTCATCGGCGGGCTCGGCGGCGTCGGCTCGGACGCGGATCGCAGATACGGGCCGGCTCTGACGGCCCCATCCGTGTCGTTCTCGGCAGATGTCGTTTCGGACCGCGGCGACGGCGGCTCCTGGCTCGATTCCTCGCTTGCAGCGGCCGCTCTGCGCTCACGGAAGTCGTCGAGTTGAGAATCGAGGGTTCGACGGATCGCTTCGAACGGCGCGTGTACGGACCTCACAGCGGACCAGCTCCGGCCAGCTCCGCACCCGTCTCTCCGTCGGGGACCGCGATCGACTCGTCAGGGACTGTGGCAGGCGGCTCCGGGTCCGGCGCAGGCGAGAATTCGGTGGTGGTTTCAACCGGCACCTCGGGCTGAGGAATATCGCGGTGGGGAATTTCGGGCTGGAGTGTCGCGGGCTGGGACGCTTCTTGCGGGTGCGTCTCCTGCATGGCCGCCTCCTGGACGGAATCGAAAACTATTCTCGGCCAACCATTTTCGTTCAAATCCACGGTGACCGACACAGAGTTCCCGTCGGCGCCGGCGACATCGAGACTCACCCCACGACCGTCGGGCGCAATCGAGAAGCCCCACGTGTTGCCGCCGATCGAGAAAGAGATCGGCGCAGCCGCAGCACCGGATGCGTTCGTCTCGGCAATCGGCAAGGTTGACGGGAACGCGTCTGTCACCCACTGCGTCGCGGCATCAAAAGCATCTCCTACGGCGCTCGCACACTGCGCACACGCCCTGTCGAATTCGTCGCGAGCATCCAAGTACGCCGAACGAAAAACTGTGTCCAGCCAGGGCGCTGAGCCTCGACCGCTGGAAGCGATACGGGCCAGCTGATCGATCTCCCCCGCACCCAGACCGCCGATGGTCGCCCGGTCCAGGCTGGCCACCTTGAAAGCCTTGTCTGCCAGAGCCCTTCGAACAGTCTGTGCGAGTTCGTCGGCCAGCGCGATCAACAATGGCGCCGAATCCGCATCGGACCGAGCGTCTCGCCGCGCCGCGAAGGCCTGATCTACGACCGCATCCACGCCGGAAATGTTCCACACCGCAGGAAGGTTCTCCGCCAGGACCGTCAGCATCGCGATCTCCGCGACCGAACCATCCACCGCCCCAGCCATGTCCGACACGTCTCGCGCCAGGGGCTCGAAATCGATGCCGGCCTCTGCGCGATACGAATCCTCGTAAGACGTGAGCACTCGTTCCTCGAAACCCAACCGAGTGGCCAGGTCGTGAAATCGGTCGAAGAACTGCAATCCTCGAGCGCCGGCGTCCAGAATTTCGTCGGGATGTACGAGTGAATCACGCAGTGCAAGAATATCTTCGAGAATGTAGTAGCCGTTCGGTGCTGCCTGAGCTGTGGGGCTGTTCGGTTTCACGAGGCCGACCCGTCAGAGTCCCGCAACCGCTGCGCACCCTCACGGTCCACCTCAGCGATCACCTGAGCCGAGGAGAAAAGCCGGCGCCCCAGCGTATCGAGAAGGTCGGCACGCCCCGTCAAGCGAGAATTCAGGACCGCCAATGCCGACGCCAATGCGGCTCCGTGCTCGACGTAGTCACGGCCCGAAACGGCGCCGCCCCATCGCAAACGCCTGATCGGTTCCGCAGAATCGCGCAGACCCTGAGCCACCGACACCGCGTGGTGTGCCAATTCGTCTGTTCCAGCACGGTCGACGTCCACGAGCGCCCCCAAGTTTCAGCGGAACCACTCGCAAGTCGAGCGGCCTTTGACTCCTTGGACGCAGCCGGGCGCAATTACGTTCCCTCAAAAACGCGAACGCGTAACGAAGAACTACACCGAACCGACGATCTCAGCCAATTCGTCGGCCAACTTCTGCGCGAGCGGAAGTTCGGTGGCCTCGACCATGACGCGGACCAGTTGCTCGGTCCCGGACGGGCGCAGGAGCACTCGACCACCGTCACCGAGAACGCTCTCGGCGTCCGCGACTGCTGCGAGTACCGACGGCGACGCTGCGACCGTCGCCTTGTCCCCGACCTTCACGTTGATCAGCACTTGCGGGAGGGTGGTCATCGTTGCGGCCAGTGCGGATGCCGACTTACGGGTACGAGCCATGCGTCCGAGCAGTCGGAGACCGGTGAGAATCCCATCGCCCGTGGTGCCGAACGCCGGCAACACAACATGGCCTGACTGTTCGCCGCCGAGGCTGTATCCGCCCGCGCGCAGTTCTTCCAAGACGTAGCGGTCGCCTACGGCAGCCGTCACGATGTTGATACCGGCCTCGCGCATGGCGATGTGCAACCCGAGATTGCTCATGACGGTCGCGACGAGAGTGTTCTCGACCAACTCGCCGGCCTCGTTCATCGCGATCGCCAGAACTGCCATGATCGCGTCACCGTCGACCACCGCGCCGGTCTCGTCGACGGCCAGGCAGCGGTCGGCGTCGCCGTCGTGCGCGAGCCCCAGGTCAGCCCCGTGATCGACCACGGCTTTCTGAAGATTCTCCAGGTGTGTCGATCCGCAACCGTCGTTGATGTTGAGGCCGTCGGGATCGGCGCTGATCGCGATGACTCGAGCACCCGCTGCGGCGTAGGCAACCGGCGCGAGCGCGGAAGCAGCGCCGTTGGCGCAGTCGACGACAACGGTGAGTCCAGCGAGTGGCTCGCTCGCCGCGGTCGCCAGATGCGCCAGGTACAACTGAGCGGCGTCGTCGACCGTACGGACTCGGCCGATCCCGGCACCTGTCGGAAGGACAGGTGGTGCGGTGCCGTCGAGTGCATCCTCGATCGCCACCTCGACGGAGTCATCCAGCTTGTGTCCACCGGCTGCAAAGATCTTGATTCCGTTGTCCGGCATGGGATTATGCGATGCCGAAATCATGACACCGAGACTGGCGTCGAGCTTTGCCGTCAAGTATGCAACTGCGGGAGTCGGAAGAATACCCACGTCGAGCACGTCGACGCCTGCGGAACTCAACCCGGCCGTCACCGCGGCTTGAAGCATCTCACCGCTGGCGCGAGGGTCGCGACCGATCACGGCGGTCGGACGTGCATCCGAGGTGTCGGCTGTCAGTACGCTCGCTGCGGCAACTGCCAATCTCAATGCAAGATCTGCAGTCAGATCCGAATTGGCAAGTCCACGAACACCATCAGTACCGAACAACCGACCCATAGAACGACTCCTGAATCCTGAGAACCTCGAAAATGGAACTTCGAGAATGGAATTTCTTCGAGAAACACAAGAGCGGGCGTCCGGTAACGATGGACGCCCGCTCGTGTGGTGAACAGGTGCCGAAGCAGACCCGTTGGGTCAACCTCGGCAAAGCATCAGCGCTTGGAGTACTGCGATGCCTTACGGGCCTTCTTCAGGCCGTACTTCTTACGCTCGACCGCGCGGGCGTCACGCGTCAGGAAGCCTGCACGCTTGAGAGCCGGACGATCATCAGGGGTTACCTCGATGAGTGCGCGCGCGATAGCCAGACGCAGAGCGCCTGCCTGACCGGACGGGCCGCCACCGTGCAGCAGTGCAATGATGTCGAAAGACTCGGGACGCTCGACGAGCACCAGCGGAGCCTTGATCAGCTGCTGGTGAACCTTGTTGGGGAAATAATCCTCCAACGTACGGCCGTTGAGCTTGAACTGACCGGTGCCGGGAGCCATCCGGACGCGAACGACAGCCTCCTTGCGGCGACCGACGGTCTGGACCGGGCGATCGAGGACGATCGGTGCGAGCGTAGCTGCAGCAACCTCTTCGACGACCTCGACTGCGTCAGCGGAAACAAGCTCTTCCACTGCTTCGATGTTCTCTTCGGACACGTTCTGCTCTTCCGGCGATGTCACTGTGCGACCTGCTTGATCTCGAACGGCACCGGCTGCTGCGCGGTGTGGGGGTGATTCGGGCCCGCGTAGACCTTGAGCTTGCTGCTCATTGCGCGGCCGAGCTTCGTCTTGGGGAGCATGCCGACAATGGCCTTCTCGACGAGACGATCGGGAGTCCTGTCGAGGACCTCACCGACAGTGCGGGACTTCAGGCCACCCGGGAATCCGGAGTGGTGGTAAACGTTCTTGCCCTGGAGCTTGTTGCCGCTGATGGCAACCTTCTCAGCGTTGATGATGACAACGAAGTCACCACCGTCGATGTGCGGCGCGTAGGTGGGCTTGTGCTTGCCACGCAGCAAGTTCGCTGCCTGAACGGCAAGACGGCCGAGCACCACGTCAGTGGCGTCGATGACGTGCCACGAGTGGGTCACATCTCCGGCCTTCGGGGTGTACGTAGACACAGATCTTCCTCGTCTTAATTCATTCCACTGCTGACCATGTGCGTATCGCGTAAACGATCCTCGGCGGCCAGTTGAGACCCGAGAACCGCCGGTCTCCACGCATTTCTGCCGGAGCCCTACGGCACGCCACCGATAGACGATACCGGTCTACCCACTGCCAGGTCAAAGCGCGGCCAGGTCAAAGCGCGGCCATCCCGTCCAACCGCATCCTCGCCGAGCACAACGGTGTGAGCGATCGATACGCGGATCGACACCCGACTGCCCCGGCGACCTGTCGGTACCGGGGCAGTCGGGTGTCATCGCGACATGATTACTGTCAGCGACCGAACCCGTTTGCGGCGATCCGATCAGCTTCCTGCATCTTCTCGGAACCGCTTGCCGTCGCTCCGGCGATCTGCGCGAGAACCATGTTCAGTTCTTCGGAGGCCTGGGCCCAGCGGCGCTGTGCGTCGTTCCACGCTTCGGAACCTGCGCCTTCCCAGCCTGCTTGCAGCTTGTCCACGACAACTTTGATGTCGCCCTGCTTGTCGTTGATCGCTTTGGCCTGCTGTTTCATCTGATCGGACAGCATTGCGAGGCCGCCGAAGTCGTACTTGATCCTGTCGGACATAACTGCTCCCGGTTCGGTGTGACTGGAGAGAACTTGTGAGAACTACTGGGTGAGAACTGCTTGATCGAACTGCGAAGAGCTGACGGTCAGGACATGTTCACCGTCGCGCCGCGAAGCGAGCTGACGTTGTCGTCTTCGGTCGAGTCGAAGGTTCCCGCAGACTGCTTGATCTGCTCGCAGATATCGGTCAGAGCAGTGTCCAACTTCAGGGCCGCGCTGTTGTATCGCTCCATGATTCCTGCGTATTCGACCTGCGCCGCGCCGTTCCACGAATTGTGCGAAGCGTCGGCCTCCGACCGAACAGCGTTGACCAGTCCCCTGATGTCACCGAGATGTCCGTCGATGGTCCCCGCCGAATCGATCAATTCAGCGGTAGTTGCGGTAAAGCCCATGTCGTCCCCCTGGATTCGGTGAGTACCGTTCGGTATCGGCGATCACACACGACGGCTTGTCCGTCGGACGTGCACCGGGGTCGAGCGGAACTCCCTGATGTGCGCTACACATACTTTGACGCGACCTCCGTGCCAACGGTTCCGGCCCGACCGAAGAATATTTTCAGAACCGACCGATCCAGGGTCACGGTGTGAATTCGAGTGAGTGCCACGTCCGCAGGCAGTCCGCTTCGAGACTGTCCCACTCTCCGAGAAGATACTGGCAGCCGATACTCACTTGCCGTCCGTTGTCGACGTACACGTGCCAACGCACCTCGGAGAAATCGTCCGGAAACTCGACGTACACCACTGCCTGCTTTCCTGCACCATCGTCGAGCACGGAAAACTCTCCGAACCGCAATGGGTCCTCGAACGCCGAAAACTGCTGACGCAAAGCAGCTTCCACGGAATTAAAGCCCGCACCTTCGGCCAGGCGTTTCTCGATGACCACGATCTTGCGATCCGCACCGGAGCTGGGCAACAAATCGGTACGCCCACTCGAGGCCCCTCGCGGCACAAGTTTCCAATCGGAAGGCAGTTCTGCTGCAACGCTTCCCAGGTCCACACGCACGAGTTCCGGCGTGGCGCCGGACTCGACCGACGGAATCGAAGTCTTCGGGGCAGGCTTTTCCTGCTCTCTCGACGCTTCCACGATCTCAAATTTGTCTTCCGCCGTAGCTGCAACCGACTCCGCCGACGGAGAATCGCTTCGATCTCGAGGGGACACCACGATCGTTGCCGCGACCGCAGCGACAACGGCGCCCACTACAAGCGCCACAGCGAACCGTCGACGGCCTCCGAGCCGCCCACCGACACGACGCGACAAAGGGGCATTCGACTCCGCGCGAGGAACCGACATCGCAACGTCCGGAGCACCTACCCACCCGGCACCAAAAGCCGAATTGTCGACGATTCGGCCGGAACTGTCCCGCTCGGTTGTCTGGCGAACGAGCGTCTGAGGATCCACCAGAGACGAAGCCACCCGACTCTCGTCCAGAATTCGAATGCTCGCGTGACCGTGAACATTCGTCGCCCCACGTTCGAGCGAAGCCGCAACCGCATGGGAGCGCGGCCCGACCAACACCACAGCGTCCCGAACCGACAAGTCCCCGATTGCGGAAAACATCCCCGCAACATCTGCGATCTCCGAACTTTGTGCCCCGTCGATTCGTAGTTCACCGTCGACCTCAGTGACTACAGAAGCGACCACCATTCCGCCGCGCAGTTCGAGGACGACACACCGCGATCGCCAGGCCGTATGAGCCGACCTCGCCGCCGCGATCGACGTCGGCACGAGGACGACGTCGTGCGCCACTCGCCGTGCGGCATCCAGCAATCGCTGCCTGCGCGGGACGCCCCAATCCGAGGGATGACTGAGATAAAGAATGTCTGCATCGACGATTCCGCACCCCTCCATCGCACTGGAGATCAGCCTGGCCAACTCCAACACGGTCGGGACAATCCGACCGCCGACGTCGACATAATCGTCGTCGACGAAATCGATCGCATTGACACCGGCCACACCGGGCTCCGACGCCGGTTCGCGTCTGAGGTCTGCACTGCAACAGAATTCGCGTTGACCTGATACGACCCAGATGTTAGACGCACCCCAATGTACCGAGACCGACACCGCGGACGGAACGGTCACAGCGGTGGCATCCACGGAACTTGGACAAGTTGGGTTTGCGAGCGAGAAACGTAGACCCCACGGCCTTCCGGCATTGCCGACGCGCGGACAGTACCGACGAGATTTCCCTCGTCACGACTTCCGCTCATAATCAATCCGGCCGGTGCCATGTCGCGGATTCTCGCAATCACCGGTTCATACAGAGCTCTGGCGGCGCCACCGGAACGGCGGGCAATCACAAGATGCAAACCGATGTCCTTGGAATGTGGGATGTATTCGAGCAACGGAGCCACCGGGTTGCCACTCGATGTGGCTACAAGGTCGTAGTCGTCGATCAGTACGTAAATCTCCGGCCCGCTCCACCACGACCGTTCCCGAAGTTGCTGCTGTGTCGTCTCCGCGTTCGGCATTCTAGCGGCAACGATCCGAGCCAGGTCGACCATCAACTCACCGAATGTCGTCGACGACGCCGCGTACCCACCGAGGTGATTCCCTTCGACCACTCCCAGCAGCGAATGCCGGTAGTCACCGATGATCAGCTTGGCCTGAGCCGGCGTATTCGACGCGATGATCCCTTCGGCTATTCCGCGCAAGAGAGATGTCTTCCCACACGCGGTGTCGCCGAATATCAAGAAGTGCGGGTGTTCCCGGAAGTCCATGTACACCGGGGCGAGGTCGGTCTCACCGAGTCCGATCGGTACGGTGAGACACCGACCGTCGGCCGCACTCGGTGAGGGCCACCGGACCCCGACAGCTTCGAGAAGTTCTGCCCGCGAGTAGGAATCCGGAAGCATCCGCACGGTCGGCGCCGGACGCGAATTCGACATGGCTGCAATACGTTCGACGGTCGCCGCCACAGCCGCACTCGAGTTCCCACTACCTGGCGTACCGTCGATTCGAGGTAGTCCGGTGAGAAGGTGAAGTCCGTCGCGAGTGATGCCACGACCCGGTCGACGTTCCGGCACCAGGCTGGCTTTCTGCCGACCCGCATCCGAGTCTCCCGGATCACCCAATCGAAGTTCGATACGAGTACCCAGTAGATCCTTGAGTGCCGGCCGGATCTCGGCCCACCTCGACGTTGTGACGATCACGTGCACACCGAAGGACAAACCTTGACCGGCGAGCATGTTTATCTGAGGCTCGAGTGATTCGAAATCCGAACGCACGCTGGGCCAACCGTCTACAACGAGGAAGACGTCACCGTACGGGTCCTCCCGGAGTCCCGCAGCCACTCCTTCCCCGGTGGGATCAGCTGTTCGCAATCTACGGAAATCGGCCATGGATTCGATGCCGAGGTCACGAAACAGTCGCTCTCGTTTGGCGACCACCCCGAGTACCTCGGCAACGGTGCGCCGGACGCGGTCGGAATCCAAGCGGTTTGCCACCGATCCGACGTGCGGCAGATCTTTCAATCCGAGAAGCGTTCCACCGCCGAAGTCGAGGCAGTAGAACTGAATCTGTTCCGGCGTGTGCGTCATGCTCAGAGATAAGATCAGCGTGCGCAACGCCGTCGACTTTCCCGACTGCGGGCCTCCGACGATCGCGAGGTTGCCCGTCGATCCGTTGAGATCGGCGACGAGAAGATCGCGGCGCTGATCGAACGGCCTGTCGACTATGCCGAAAGGTGCGCTCAGATTTCCGCGAGGTTGATCACCGGCCGCCCACCGCGGCAACAACTGGTCAAGCGTCGGAGATGACCCGAGCGGCGGGAGCCACACCTCATGCGCACGCGGACCGTGACCGCGCATGCGGTCGACGAGTACTCCCAGGAGAGTACGTGCATCGTCACCGATTTCACCCATGTCGACGACGTCGGGCTCGACGGGAACGACAACAGCTTCCGGCCCGATCACCGGCGTCGCGGTAAACGGCAGCGGCGCGAGTCCGACGGGAGAATCGACCGAGAATCGAGTGCGCACTATCCGCTCGCCCTCGTACGGGCCTGACACGTAAGCACCTTGGAAGCGAACGATCTCAGCCGAATAGGACTTCAGGTATCCCGCACCGGGTGTGCCAGGCAGGTGATAAGCATCGGGAACGCCGAGAACGGAACGAGACTCGTTCGCCGAGAACGTTTTCAAACCGATCCGATACGAAAGATGGCTGTCGAGACCGCGTAGCTTACCTTCGTCGAGCCGCTGACTGGCCAACAGCAGGTGAATGTGAAGTGACCTACCCAATCGCCCGATGGCCACGAACAATTCGGCAAATTCCGGCTGTTGACTGAGCAGTTCGGAAAACTCGTCGACAACCACGAAGAGTGCAGGCAACGGATCGAGTGCAGCGCCGGCCAGCCTCGCCTTCTCGTAGTCGGAGACGTTTGCGAAGTTTCCTGCCGCACGAAGCAGTTCTTGTCGACGGTTCATTTCGCCCGCGAGAGCGTCCTTCATACGATCGACCATCGCCAATTCCTCGGCAAGGTTGGTGATGATCGCAGCAACGTGCGGCGCCTCCTCGAGGCCGAGAAAGGTTGCACCACCTTTGAAGTCGATCAGGACGAGGTTCAATGCGTTGGGTGAGTGCGTCGCGATCAGGCCGAGCACCAAGGTTCGCAGGAACTCCGACTTACCAGAACCGGTGGCTCCGATGCACAACCCGTGCGGACCCATACCGTTCTCGACCGACTCCTTCAGATCCAGTTCGACAGGGTTTCCGTCTTGTCCGACACCGATAGGCACGCGGAGTCGATCACGCCCCTGACGTGGCAGCCAGCCATGCTCAGGATTGAACCTCGCAATGTTTCCTATCCCCAACATCTGGCTCCAGGTCCGAAGGGACCGGTCGTCGTCAGCTGCGTCGACGGCGTTCTGTGATGCCGCACGGAACGGTGCGATGCGACGTCCGAACGACTGCGCCAGGCTGGTCGTCGCGGCGTCGGGCGTCGCAAAGTTCTCGACTCCTGCGCTGCTCACCGCACCGATCTGATCGCTACCGACGACGAGTCGCAAACCGCGCCCCGCCGCCAGTCGCGGGCAGAACCCGCACAGGTCGAGGACGGTCACCGAGTCGAGCCCGGATTCGGACAACAGGCCGGTGTCACCTTCGAGCAAGCCACCGTCTACGACCAACACGAGATGCGGAACACCCGCACTCGCCGGAGTGTTGCGAGCGAATCGAGCACGCATCGAAAGCGGTTCCCCGAGGGAGCTTTCGAACTCGAGATACGAACCGAACACCATGCGTGAAGCGCCGGCGCCGTCCTGAGAAACCGGGTGTTGCACGTGCGGGAGCCACTTGACCCACTCCCACTCGGATTCGGTATCGGGTCCGCACACCACCGCAACTTGGACCGTGTCCGGACCGTGGAAAGTGCACAGCTGCATCAACATCGAGCGGACAAGCGCACGAGCGGAATCTCGCTGCCCCTCGATGGACATCGCAGCAAATCCGCGAAGTGAGACGGCAGTCGGCAGGTCCTGTACAACCGAATGCGCACGGACGAATCGCCGAAGTGAGACAGCAGCGACGGGTTCGAGATCCTCGACCGGCCCGGTCTCCGGAGATACGAGTCTGGTGGCCAATCGCTGTGTACCCAGACCGACCCGAACGTGGCAGTAGTCCGAGTCGGTGATCTGACGCTCCCACATCCGCACAGTTCCGGCGAGTGTCCAGAGCAGTGACGGCTCGGGATTGCTCCATTGAAGAGCAGCACGCTGCGCGCCGGACGTCGCAGCGACATCGCTGCGCATCTGATCCAGGTACCGCAGGTAGTCCTTCCGGTCCTCGTTTGCTTCGGACGCTCTTGCTCCACCGCTACGACCGCCCCCGGCGAGCATCCCCAGCATCGACACCATCATCATGACCGGAAACAGCAGGGACATCGGATTGCGCGCCATGCCGGAAGAGAACATCAGCGCCACCATGCCGATCATGGCAACCACCATGATCACCGGAAGCAGTTTGGTCAGTAGGTTTCCCGGCGTGACACGAGGAATCTCCGGTGGGGCCTGCAGCGTCACCTCGCCGCCCGGTGTGCGCGGCGATTCACGGCGCGCTCGACGCGCAAATCTGACAGTACTCAAATTCACCAACCCCCATCGGTGCTGCGCTGTTGCCGCCATGCGCCTCGTCCGACTACCACCGGCCCGCCCCCCAAGGCGTGATCGCGCAATTGCAAAAGAGTAGATCACAACACCGACACGCAGGTCGGTGCCACCTGTTGTCGGAGCTGTCTCCGACACGAGCGCGCAGTTCATGTCGTATTGTTCGGGTGAACTGGGGTGACGCGAAGGGGGAATCGCGTCATCGGAGGGGACAGATCTTGACCAGCACCACTACAACCAGCGCTGCGAATACCGGAAACGGACGACGCGCGACTCATTCTGCCGAGCTGTGCAGGTTGACGGTACTTTCAGCGCATTCGCAGGTGGATCTTGCGGTGCCGCTTCGTGTTCCACTCGCGGTGGCCATTCCGGGCATTGTGGACACAATTGTCAACCACAGCAATTTCAACGAGTTCGACCACAGCACCGAACAATTCGAGCCCGTCGACTGGACTCTGTCGAAAGTCGGCAGGGCACCACTGTCACCGACGCTGTCGCTGCACGAGCACGGAATACGCGATGGGGAATTGCTCGTACTCGAGGCTGCGGACACGGCGGCCCCACCTCCACTCTTCGACGACATCATGTATACCGTCGCGGCCACGGACGCAGACATCTACCGACGCTGGACTCCGGTCACCGCGCGCATTGTCGGCTCGGCCACCGCCCTCGTCGCTTCGCTCATCGCGGCCCTCGCCCTGGTCCTCGGCTATACGGGACTGATAGGCGCCGTCTGCGGCGGAGTCACGTCCTTGGTGCTCACCGTCGCCGCCGTCGTGACAGCGCGCGTGTACGGAGACACTGCAAGTTCCGTCACGCTCGGATGCGCGTCGGTGCCGCTGGCGTTCGTCTCCGGCGTACTCTGCGTGCCCGGCACTGTTCTTTCGGCTCATCTGCTTCTCGGTTCGGCATTTGCAGCCGCGGTAACTCTGATCTGCCTCCGCTTGTGCGGTGCCGGATTAGCGGTTTTCACCGCACTTCTCGTCGTCCTTCTCGCGGCGGTGGGCACCTTTGCCGTCACGACGACGCTTCCCGAGGCGCGCACCGCGACCGTCAGCGGCGCGGCGATTGCCGCCGCATTGATCGTTCTCACGTTCACCGCTCGACTGTCGATGTTGTTCGCGCGACTACCGCTTCCCCCGGTTCCGACGCCGAGTAATCCCCTCGACGACGACCGCGACGGACTGCCCGAGCCCGAACTACCCGGGCTGGCCGAGTTGGCCGAAAGGGCAGGGCGGGCCCGTAGCTATCTGACCGGTCTGATCGCGGCCACGTCAGTAGTCGCGCTCACCGCTGCCGTCGCACTCGCGTGGTCCTGGTCTGGTCAGGAAATCGTCTGGCCGAACCTTGCTCTCGCGTTCGCGACTTCCGTCGTGCTGATGTTTCGTGGGCGCACCTACGCGGGCGCGCAGCAGGCGATCCCACTCATCACGGCCGGGATCTCGGTGATTCTCGTTCTCCTGGGTGACATGGCATGGGCGCATCGCGACTATGCGATGGTCATCTTCGCCATCACGATGATCGTTCTCCTCCTGGCACTGATTCTGGGAATCCTCGCCCCCCCAGAACACATTCAGCCCCGTGATGCGACGAGCAGCAGAACTGTTGGACCTCGCTGCGATTGCAGCAATCGTTCCGCTGATCTGCTGGGTCAGCGGACTCTTCGCGCTCATGCGTGGCCTCTGAGCGATCGGTGATCGATGGTGATTCGACGTGCAACAAACATCTGCGCCAGTCTCGTGATCGTTGTCTTCAGCGTTCTCGCCGGGGCGGGTGGCGCATCGAGCGCGGTTCCTTCCCCCATCGATCCTGCAATGCTGCCGGAGGACGGTCCGCCCGCACCTCCACAACCCACCGAACAAAGAACCCTGTGCATCCCAGCCGTGGCAGGTGGTGACGGTGCGGACATTCCACGTTCTCAACAAGATCTGGGATTCGATTCGGTGTGGCCGATCACCCGAGGGGCAGGACAGCGAATTGCCGTCATCGACACCGGCGTCAGCGGACATCCCCGGCTACCGTCGCTCGAAGGCGGCGGTGACTACGTCGGGACCTCCGATGGCACCGACGATTGTGACTCACACGGAACAGTCGTGGCCGGTCTCATCGCCGCCGAGCAAGTC
Source organism: Rhodococcus sp. IEGM 1409 (assembly GCF_030056735.1). Taxonomy (GTDB): domain Bacteria; phylum Actinomycetota; class Actinomycetes; order Mycobacteriales; family Mycobacteriaceae; genus Rhodococcus_F. Next base: position 44,539 of record NZ_JASHKN010000002.1, on the reverse strand, counting down.
GAGGGTTCCGGATTCTCCGGAGCTGCGCCGGACGCACAGATCATCTCGATCAGGCAGTCCAGTGCCGCTTTCTCGGTGGCCGGCCAACGCGAAGACCCTGCTGTAGCCGAGAACTCATCTGGGTACGGAAACGTCGACACCATGGCATCGGCCGTCCGTCACGCTGCGGACATGGGTGCAAGCGTCATCAACATCTCCGAAGTCGCCTGCAAGCCTGCCGGGGACGGGATCAACGACCAACGACTCGGCGCTGCAATCGAATACGCCGCGATCGCGAAGAATGTCGTAGTCGTCGCAGCTGCAGGTAACGTCGGATCCGGAGGTTGCAAGAACCAGAATCCGCCGCCGGATCCCCTCAATCCCCGAGCCGATCCATGGAACTCGGTTGTGACGATTGCCAGTCCGGCCTGGTACGACGACTATGTCCTCACAGTGGGGTCGGTAGACCCCAATGGCGCCGCCAGCTCCTTCAGCCTCGGCGGTCCATGGGTCGACGTGGCGGCGCCCGGCACCGGAATCACCTCACTTCACCCGACGTCGCCTGGTCTGACCAACGGAGTCTACGGTTCCGACGGCGCCGTACAGTCGTTCAACGGGACCAGTTTCGCTGCGCCCTATGTCGCGGCAACCGCCGCACTGGTCCGGTCGGTTCACCCGGAACTGACTGCACTTCAGGTCATGCGACGTATCGAAGCCACCGCCCACGCTCCGGCGCAGGGTTGGAATTCCTACATCGGTCACGGCGTCATCGATCCGCTCGCCGCGGTCACGGGCGAATTGGCCCCAGGGGAACGCGTCAAGGTCAACCATCAGTCGGTATCGATCGATCCCCTACCCACGCCACCGACCCCCGATAACCGATCTCGCGACGCGGCACTCGTCGGAGCCGGAACCGTCGGTACTCTCGCCTTACTGGCACTGTTGGCGTCGATGCCCATTCGTCGAGTAATTCGTCGGCGACTTCCCGAACGACGGAACGTCGATCTCTGAACTGTCAGACGCGTTCAGTTCACCGGAGCGGCCGGCGCTGAATCGGGGGCGACTCCGTCGTGAGCTATCAGTGCATTGCTCTTCTCGAGCGCAGGACCTGATGCAAGTAGATCGAGCATCTGCCAAGGCGCGCGATCAGGCGTTCGCGTCAATCCGAGCGCGCGAGCCGAGGTTTCGTCCGGTACTCCGTATTTCACACCGGTATCGGCTACGTAGAACACTCCGTCGTGTCTGGTGCTGTTCGTCTCGATTCCGGTCGCTTGAACAAACCCGCCGAAGCCCTGTTCGACATGGACACTGTCGAGATTGTCACCCGATCCGTCCGCCTGCGCCAAGGACACCAACTTGCCACCCTCCGGGATCGGAACCTGCAATCCAGCGATGAGTTTCAGCGTTGCAGAACTACTTTCGCCGCCCTCGACGGCAGGTGAGGGAGCCCATTCCAGACAGCCGACAGGTGCGTCGTGATCATCGACGATCGCTGGAGCCACCAGCGGTAACGAGTCGACGGCCAGCTCACTCACCGAGGGAATACGACTGATGGCATCAGGGGTGACGCTCGTGATCCCGGTGGCGCCCTGCGAATCCGAGAAGTAGATCAGTTGGGCAACTGCCGCACCGACCTTCTGGATACCGTTCTCGAGTACCACGTAGTACTGCGGGTCCGCACCCACCGAAACCTGGACGACGGAGCCGACAGTCTTGTTCTGCAGAGGAAACCGGGGCGCTGATCCCAGTTCGGGAATTCGCGGAGCCTCGACGCGCGGAACTTCGGGAATCGAATTCAGGAATCCGGTACTGATCGGTCGCGCCTGTGCCCCTTCCATCCCCAAAGCCCGCATGATCGCCGGATTGTCCACATCGATTGCCGCTCGCTTCCCGTCGTACACGAGAAAGTGAACGGAACCCGACTTCATCAGAAATGCACGGTCATTCGTCAGATATGTCGTGTTTTCATCGACTTTGGACGAGCCGACCAGCACCGACGTCGTCAACGATCTTCTCCCGTCCGATCCGACGGAATCGCATACCGTCCACATGGCGTTGGTCGGGTCGGCCGATTCCGGCAGCGCGGACGGTGCGCCGGGAATGCCGACGAGCGCGCCCCGGGGTTTCGCCTCGACCTCGGATGCCTTGACTATTGCCGGTTTTCCTGGCGAACCCAGAATCAGTCGAGCGGAAGCCAAGTTCAGCACAGGGCGAAAAGTACCCTCCATGGCGACGAACATTGCGCCCGATTCTTTTGCGACGACAATGTCGGCATCACCGATCTTGTCCTGTGGCCGAAACAGGGCGAGTACTGCGCAACCCGCCAATCCCAGTGCGGCGAGGACTATTCCGACGGTGAAGGCGCGCGACTGTGACCGCATCGGATCGTGAAGCATCCGTACGTCTCGTCTTACCAGCGCATGTTCCATCCGCCTGACCAAGAAACGGTATCCGTTGACCTGCCAGCGCGTGGTAGGTGTTGCAGCCATCATTCCCCCCGTGCCTTACATCCCCTTGCGAAGACACAGTACAGTTTCGCTGGGGCGGAAATTTCGGGTAGTAGGCAGGTCAGGTATCGGGGAGGAACCGTGGACCGATCGCGGTTGAAGCATTGGCCGTCGTCGCACAGGATTTCGGCGCGCGAATTCGTGTCGGCACAGATTCTCGGAATCGGTGCGGGCGGAATCGCGATGGTCAGTGGACTGAATTGGCTCTGGGCGCTGGCAATTGGTTGTGTGGTTGCCGGATCAATGCTGCTCCATGTGGGCGGTTGGTCGGTAATGTCCTGGATTGCCAGGTACTTTCGCTATCTTCGCCACAAGAACGTGGACGGCGGAACGATCGTCAGTTTTCACACCCCCTCCGAGCAGTCGATCGGGCTGTGGGTGGACGGATCTTCACTCGTTGCTGTCGTCGAGATCGCTCCCCCACGCGATTACCTGACCAGGATCGGGCGTCATTCGTTCGACGCGTCCCACCTTCTGCCCACGGCTGCGCTCGTGGATTGTCTTCATCAGCACGACATCTCGCTCACCGGCATCGACATTGTCAGTCACGGATATCGCGCCGCATCCGGCACCCCGGCCACCGAAGTCTACGAACGTCTCATCGGACCACTACCAGCCACTGCCACCAGAAGTGTTTGGCTTGCAGTACGTTTCGACGCTCTCGAGGGCTCTGCAGCAGTCGAGCGCCGCGGCGGGGGCGAACAGGGCGCGGGCCGCGCGATCGCTGTTGCCGCCAATCGTGTCACCCGGGTTCTCGATTCAGCGGGATGCAAGGCGCGGATCCTGACCGCACCGGAAATTGCCTCGTCCACTGCCCAGGTGACGAGAGGAGTCGCCAGCGACGAGATCATCGAAACGTGGCGAAGTACCCCATTGCCCGGCGTATCCAACGTGGGATACGGGATCGAGCCCCGCTTCATCACCACCTCGACCCTGACTCAAGTATGGGCAGTGGCAACGGTCGGGACATCCGTGACAATTCGGTTGCGCCCCACCGGCGAACGCGGAGAGGCAAAGGTCAGCGCGACATGCCGCTTCACCACGCGCAATCCACCTGAGAACGCACCGCTGGCCGGTTTGGTTTCGTTACGTGGGCGCCAACGCGACGGATTGCTGACCAACTTGCCGACCGCCCTGACTGCGCTGGACCAGATCACGCCGCACATCCGCATGGACGCGGGCACACTCGACTCACTCGCTCTACCTCTTGCCGGGTGCGGCCAGCTCATCGGCTCGGACCGAAACGGGCACGGTGTCACGGCCAGGATTTCGGGAACCGGCGTCAACACAGTTTTTGTCGCCGGCGAACTCTATCTGGCTCAGCAATTGATCTTCAGAGCCATCGCGACCGGCGCACGAGTACTCATCCACACCGATCGACCGGAAGCCTGGACCGCGCTCACCGACTCCATGGGAGTGCCCGACCGACTCCGCGTGTCCGGTCAGGGCGGTGGTCCTGAGGGCGCCTTCAACACTGTCGTGTTCGACGGAGTCGAGGGTCTGCCTCCGCGTGCCGGCGTGACCGCGATCTACGTGTACGGACATCCGCGCCAATGGCCTCGGATCGATCCTGAAATTTCGATAGTCCAGCCACTCGCACTCGGCGACAAGATCACGGTCGAAACCGGCCGCAGTCGCGTCGAACTGACCCTGGTGACCATTGCTTCCGAGACCTCGTTCATCGGCCGTCCACGAGCCGGCGACGCTCACCAGATGGCGTGATCGCGGCGGTTCCCGATCAGCCAGGGTATGGGTCACTCGCACGCTGCGTCCGCAATCCACTCCCCCACCAATGCAATTCACGAATCATCTTCTCGGTCGCATCGATCGCGATCGGATCGATGCCGTACGGCATGTGTCCGAATTGCTTACGTACCCGGTGAATGGTCACGCTTTGACGCACCGAGACCATGTGCAACTCCGCCACTACTTGCCTCAGCTGTTCGACGGCCCGAACACCACCTGAAATACCGCCGTAGGACACGAAGCCGATCGGCTTGGCCCGCCACTCGTGTTTCACGGAATCGAATGCGGTCTTGAGGGCAGCCGGATACCCGTGGTTGTATTCGGAGGTCACGGCAACGACAGCGTCGGCGCGCCCGATTCGCTTGCGGAAAACCTCCGTGGCAGGTGAATCCGAGAAGTCCTGGGGCAACGACAGCTCACTGAGGTCGATCACCGACACGTTCCACGACGGGTTCGTGGTTGCGCGCTCGACAAACCAATCCGCCACTGCTCGTCCTATTCGACCTTCGCGGACCGAGCCTACGATGACTTCGACGTTCAAAGGTGCCATGAACATCGATGCTAGCGACCTCTCACGCCGTGATCCCGTCCGTGATGAGTGCGGCCAATTCCCGATACGCGCTGGCATCGTCCAATCCCGTTGCCCGATAGACCGCGCGTTGCTGGATCCGAACCATTGTCGCCGCGGCCGCGTCGGCAACAAATGACGCGTGTACCTGCCGGAATGCGCCCAAATCCACCCCCTCCACGATCAGTGCTCGCACACGATCCGCGGCGATCGACGTGTTCTTCTCGTAAACCTGGCTCGCCGACGCCGATTCAGCGAGGTCTTCCATGAATTGACGGGACGCCGAGGACAACTGATCACCGACTGCTTCGAGATAGACCGCGACTCGACGAGTGGGTGTCGCCTCTGCAGCCACGGCACTCTCCACCGCATCGGTCGCCGCACGGAAGAAGTGAACCGTTACTGCGCGCACCAGATCCTCTTTGCCGGCCGCCACGGTGTACAAGGTGCTCTTGGAGCAGTGCAGACGAGCTGCGATCTCGTCGAGCGTGAGGTGGGCGAAACCCTCGCTCAAGAACAGCTCGACCAATTGATCGAACAGTTCTGCCCTGCGCGCAGTCGTCTTGTGAACCAGCCTTGCCATACGCAAGACAGTACTGCAGTATCGTTCTCAGTACTACTACCTAGCTAGGAGCCGACCGTGCCCGTCGAACGCCTGATGCCCAGCCAAGAAGCTCGCGATCTCATCGAACTGACGCGTGATGTCGCGGACAAGGTACTCGCGCCCAAGGTCAACGAATACGAGAAGGCCGAGAAGTATCCCGACGGAGTGTTCCCTGCACTCGGACAGGCAGGCCTACTGAGCCTTCCGTATCCCGAGGAGTTCGGTGGCGGCGATCAGCCGTACGAGGTCTACCTCCAAGTCCTCGAAGAGATCGCCTCGCGCTGGGCCGCGGTTGCCGTTGCGGTAAGCGTGCACAGCCTTTCATGCTTCCCGCTGTTCACCTTCGGGACCGACGAACAGAAGAACCGCTGGCTTCCGGACATGCTGGGTGGCAACACCATCGGCGCATACAGCCTCTCCGAAGCGCAGGCCGGATCCGACGCCGCCGCGTTGTCGTGCAAGGCGACCCCCACCGAAGGTGGTTACCGCGTCAACGGCTCGAAAGCCTGGATCACCAACGGCGGCAAGGCGGACTTCTACAACCTCTTCGCCCGCACCAGCGACGACGGCTCGCGCGGCATCTCCTGTCTCCTGGTGGACAAGGACACCGAGGGCCTCAGCTTCGGCAAGCCCGAAGAGAAGATGGGGCTACGCGCGGTCCCCACTGCCTCGGCGAACTACGACGACGCCTTCATTCCTGACGAGCGGTTGATCGGACAGCGCGGCCAGGGTCTCCCGATCGCCTTCAGCGCGCTCGACTCCGGCCGACTCGGAATCGCTGCTGTTGCCGTCGGAATCGCTCAGGGCGCGCTCGACGACGCGGTCGCTTACGCGAAGGAGCGCAAGGCTTTCGGCAAGCGGATCATCGATCACCAGGGACTCGGATTCGTGCTCGCAGACATGGCTGCCGCAGTTGACTCCGCACGTGCCACCTACCTCGATGCAGCCCGCCGCCGTGACGCCGGAGTGCCGTATTCGCGCAATGCCAGCGTCGCAAAGCTTGTTGCCACCGACGCGGCAATGAAGGTCACTACCGACGCCGTTCAGGTATTCGGCGGGTACGGATACACCCAGGACTTCCCCGTCGAGCGCTACATGCGCGAGGCCAAGATCACGCAGATCTTCGAGGGCACCAACCAGATTCAGCGACTGGTCATCGCGCGCCAGCTGGCCGGATAGCCGCCCGATGAAAATGCCCTCCCACACAGAGTGGGAGGGCATTTTGCATGAAGGTGATCAGTCGCCGCAGCACCCGCCCGAAGACGGAATCTCGCGGGTCTCACGGGTAATCGCGTTGCGGGCAGCCAGTTCCGAGTAGTCGGGGTAGTCCACGCGGACCAACGAAAGTCCGTGCGCCGGCGCAACGAGGATGGAACTGGACCGCGAAGTTTCGTCGAGCAAACCTGCCACCCAGTCGGCGGTGCGCCGTCCCTCACCGACGGAGAGGACTGCGCCTACAAGACTCCGCACCATCGACCAGCAGAATGCGTCAGCATTCACGTAAGCCGTGAACACCGTGCCCTCTTGTGCCCAGTCGAAACGTTGCAGCTCCCGCACCGTCGTGGCACCTTCTCGACGCTTGCAGAATGCCGCGAAGTTGTGAAGGCCGAGAAGCCGATTCGACGCCTCCTGCATCGCGCCGAGATCGAGTGGTTTGGGGTACGACACGGTGTCGCGTGCGCGCAGGGGTTCCACTCCGAATGCCGCGTTGGTCACCCGGTACTCGTAATAGCGTCGCACCGCCGAGAATCGTGCGTCGAAGTCGCCGGGAACCGCCGAGATCTCTTTGACCCGAACATCCTTGGGCAGGAAGCGCGCCAGTCTGCGCACGAGCCGCGACGGATCATCCGGGAGCATGTCCGCCGGGACGTCGACGTGCGCGACCTGACCCGTCGCATGTACCCCGGCATCGGTCCGGCCGGCAACCGTCAGCTGAACCGGTTGTCGTAGAACGGTTCCCAACCTGTCTTCGATCTCACCGCACACCGTGCGCAGGTCGGTCTGGCGGGCCCAACCCGAGAAGTCGGTACCGTCGTACGAAATATCGAGCCGCAATCGAACGAGCCCGCCGTCCCCGATGGGGGCGGCGGGCTCGTTCGATTCAGCGTGTGCCGAAACCAAGGGAACTAGTCCTTCTTGGCCTCTTCGGCTTCGGGAGCGTCGGCCGCAGTAGCGGTCTCGTTCTCGATAGCCTCGACGACTGCGTCAGCGTTCTCGACCTCAGCCTCGGTCGCGTCGGCCTCTACGGCCTCGACGACGTTCTCTGCGGCGGGAGCGTCCTGCGAGGACTTGACGCGACGAGCGCGATCGGCCTCGGAGGTGACGGTCTTTTCCTTGACGAGCTCGATGATTGCCATCGGAGCGTTGTCACCCTTGCGGGGGATCGTCTTGATGATGCGGGTGTATCCACCGTTACGGTCCGCGTAGAACGGGCCGATCTCGGCGAACAGGGTGTGAACGACATCCTTGTTGCGGATGACCTTCAGCACCTCACGACGGTGAGCCAGCGTGCCGGCCTTTGCGTGCGTGACGAGCTTCTCGGCGTAGGGGCGCAGTGCCTTGGCCTTGGACTCGGTGGTGGTGATGCGGCCGTGCTCGAAGAGCGCGGTAGCCAGATTGGCGAAAATCGCCTTCTGGTGGGAAGCCGACCCGCCGAAGCGGGCACCCTTCTTGGGCTTGGGCATGATTGATCTCCTAGTAAAGGACCTGAGCTGCTACAGCTGTTCGGTCTCGGCGTAGTCCTCGGTACCCTCGGCATCGCCGAAGGAACCGGCATCAGTGTCACTCCACGTTCCGGTGGCGGGGTCGTACCCGGCAACGGTGGTGGGATCGAAGGATGCGGGGCTGTCCTTGAGGGACAGGCCGAGCGAATGCAGCTTGACCTTGACCTCGTCGATGGACTTCTGTCCGAAGTTGCGGATGTCGAGCAGATCGGACTCGGTACGGCCGACAAGCTCACCGACGGTGTGAACACCTTCGCGCTTGAGGCAGTTGTAGGAACGGACCGTGAGGTCCAGATCCTCGATGGGGAGTCCGAAGGAAGCGATGTGATCGGCCTCGGCGGGCGAGGGTCCGATCTCGATGCCTTCTGCTTCGACGTTCAGCTCACGGGCCAGGCCGAAGAGCTCAACCAGGGTCTTGCCCGCAGAAGCGAGCGCGTCCCGTGCGGTGATGGAGTTCTTCGTTTCCACGTCGAGAACGAGCCGATCGAAGTCGGTGCGCTGTTCGACGCGAGTGGCCTCCACCTTGTAGGTGACCTTGAGCACCGGCGAGTAGATCGAGTCGACCGGGATACGGCCGATCTCGGCGCCGGACGCCTTGTTCTGGACGGCGGGGACATAGCCGCGACCGCGCTCGACAACGAGCTCGATCTCCAGCTTTCCCTTGTCGTTCAGGGTGGCGATGTGCAGATCAGGGTTGTTCACGGTGACGCCTGCCGGGGGCACGATGTCGCCTGCGGTAACAGCGCCGGGGCCCTGCTTGCGGACGTACATGGTGACCGGCTCGTCCTCTTCGGAGTTCACGACGAGTCCCTTGAGGTTCAGGATGATGTCGGTGACATCTTCCTTCACGCCCGGGACGGTGGTGAACTCGTGGAGAACGCCGTCGATACGGATGCTGGTGACAGCAGCGCCGGGGATCGACGAGAGCAGCGTGCGGCGCAGCGAATTGCCGAGCGTGTACCCGAAACCTGGCTCCAGGGGCTCGATGACGAACTTCGAGCGGTTATCAGCGATGACCTCTTCGGTCAGCGTGGGTCGCTGAGAAATGAGCATTGGTATTTCCTCCTGTACGGACGTCCACTATTTGACGCCCACGATGGGAAAGGGCCTGCGGCCCTGTGAGCGGTTGAGGAGTCCGGAGACTCCTCAACCACTCACGGGGTGCGAAGCGCCTTACTTCGAGTAGTACTCGACGATGAGCTGTTCCTGCAGAGCGATGTCGATCTGCGCGCGCTCGGGAAGCTGGTGAACCAGGATCCGCAGACGCGAGCCGACAACCTGCAGCCACCCGGGAACCGGGCGATCGCCGACGGTCTCACGCGCAACCTGGAACGGAAGCGTGGAGAGCGACTTCTCCTTGACATCGATGATGTCGTACTGCGAGACGCGGTAGCTCGGAATGTCGACCTTCTTGTTGTTCACGAGAAGGTGACCGTGCGTGACCAGCTGACGTGCCTGACGGCGCGTGCGAGCGAGGCCTGCGCGGTACACGACGTTGTCGAGACGCGACTCGAGGATGCGAAGCAGGTTCTCGCCGGTCTTGCCGGGGCGGTTGTTCGCCTCCTTGTAGTACAGGCGGAACTGCTTCTCCATGACGCCGTAGGTGAAGCGAGCCTTCTGCTTCTCCTGCAGCTGGAGCAGGTACTCGCTCTCCTTGATACGCGCGCGGCCGTGCTGTCCGGGCGGGTACGGGCGACGCTCGAATGCCTGGTCGCCTCCAACGAGGTCGACGCGCAGACGACGCGACTTGCGGGTGATGGGTCCGGTATAACGTGCCATTTTCTTCTACCTATCCTTCCCGCTATACCCGACGCCGCTTGGGCGGACGGCAGCCGTTGTGCGGCTGGGGGGTTACATCGGAAATGGTGCCGACCTCGAGGCCAGCAGCCTGGAGGGAACGGATTGCGGTCTCGCGACCGGATCCCGGTCCCTTGACGAAGACGTCAACCTTCTTGACACCGTGCTCCTGCGCCTTACGGGCAGCGCTCTCAGCAGCAAGCTGAGCGGCGAAGGGAGTCGACTTACGCGATCCCTTGAAGCCGACGTGTCCCGAAGACGCCCAGGAAATGACATTTCCGGCGGGGTCCGTGATGGACACGATGGTGTTGTTGAAGGTGCTCTTGATGTGAGCGGCGCCGTGCGGGATGTTCTTCTTATCCCTGCGGCGCGTCTTCTGGGTCTTCTTCGGACCGGTGCTACGTGACTTCGGGGGCATTACTTCGCCTTCTTCTTGCCGGCAATGGTGCGCTTCGGACCCTTACGGGTACGGGCGTTGGTCTTGGTGCGCTGACCACGCACGGGCAGACCACGACGGTGGCGCAGGCCCTGGTAGCAGCCGATCTCGATCTTGCGACGGATGTCGGCCTGAACCTCGCGGCGAAGGTCACCCTCGACCTTGAGCGACTCCTCGATGTACTCGCGGAGCTTTGCCAGGTCCTCGTCCGAGAGGTCCTTGCTCCGGAGATCCGGGCTGACGCCGGTGGCGTCAAGGATTTCCTTGGAGCGGGTACGGCCGATGCCGTAGATGTATGTCAGTGCGATCTCCATGCGCTTTTCGCGAGGAAGATCAACACCAGAGAGACGTGCCATGGTGGCATTTCCTTATCGGTGTGCGGAGGTCTGCTCCCAGCCCTTCCCCTGTGCCTCTTGCCGAGTACCGACGCCCGAAGGCGCAGATGATCTCATCAACTAACTCAGTGGGGCCCCGGCCTCCGTGCCGGGGGTGAACCATTGTCCGACCTTGGCGATCGGTGAACGATCGCGTGGGGTCTCGTCAACAATGGCTGGTACTGGGAGGTCTTCTTTGCTTGTTGCCAAGCAGATCTTCGAAAAGCTAGATCTAGCCCTGACGCTGCTTGTGACGCAGGTTCTCGCAGATCACCATGACTCGACCGTTACGGCGAATCACTTTGCACTTTTCGCAGATCTTCTTGACGCTCGGCTGAACCTTCACGTCTTCTGATCTCCTGTTTTGTCGCAGCCCTCCGCGATGAACCGCGGCAGACATACTTCTCCCTGACCCAGGTCAGGTCCGGGAAGTTCGTTACTTGTAGCGGTAAACGATGCGTCCGCGCGACAAGTCGTAGGGCGAGAGCTCTACGACAACGCGATCTTCCGGGAGGATGCGAATGTAGTGCTGACGCATCTTTCCGCTGATGTGGGCGAGGACCTTGTGGCCATTCTCGAGCTCAATGCGGAACATCGCATTGGGCAGCGGCTCGACTACTCGTCCTTCGACCTCGATGGCCCCGTCTTTCTTAGCCATATCCTCCGCGATCCGTTTGGTTTGGCATGCTTCGTGCATCGGCTTGCGTTACATTGGCACGCAATGGAAAGATCGTCGACAATTCGCAAGCCCGAGCCCGGAGCAATCCGGGCGTAAGCACGCGAACTATCGACGCGCATAGCGCACCGCCTAGCCATGTTACGCGATGTAAACGACCAGGCCAAATGCGCCTCCGTCAGGGTGACGACGCACACCACTCCCCCATCGAAAAAGTCCCAGCCTCGCAATGAGGCTGGGACTTCTCGAACGTGAATCACGCTCGCTGCCAACACTTGTCAGCGACGGCGTCAACTACTCCGGCCGGAGGGTAAGAATCCGCGGCCCATCTTCGGTCACGGCGACTGTGTGTTCCCAGTGCGCTGCACGGGAACCGTCGGTGGTCACGACAGTCCAGTCGTCGTCGAGAATCACCGTGTCGGTGGTGCCGAGCGTGAGCATCGGCTCGATCGCCAGGCACGATCCGACAACCAATTCAGGACCCTTACCCGGGGCACCTTCGTTGGCGAGGAACGGATCCATGTGCATTTCCCGACCGATTCCGTGTCCACCGTATCCGTCGACGATGCCGTAGGAACGACCGTGCAACTTCTCGGCGGCATGGGTGCCGACCTCGATCGCGTGCGAAACATCTGTCAGACGGTTGCCTGCGATCATCGCCGCGATCCCGGCTTCCATCGAAAGCCGAGTTGCCTCGCTCAGTTCCTGATCGGCGACGCTGATCTCGCCGACACCGAACGTCCAAGCAGAGTCACCGTGCCAACCGTCGAGGATCGCACCGCAGTCGATCGAAACGAGGTCACCTTCGGCCAGGATGTCCTGAGCCGAAGGGATCCCGTGAACGACGCGATCGTTGACCGAAGAGCAGATCGAACCGGTGAAGCCGTGGTACCCGAGGAACGAAGGCACGGCGCCGGCGTCACGAATGACGGATTCTGCGACCGCGTTCAGTTCCAAAGTGCTGACACCGGGCTTCGCCGCAGCGCGCACCGCCACCAAAGCCGAACCCACGATCGCACCGGCAGCAGCCATCGCGTCGAGTTCGCCCGCGGAGCGGAACGGAACAACCTTGCGCTTACGCCCGAAGACCATTACTTGCCCAACGCTGCCAGTGCGCGTGCGTTGACCTCTTCGACCTCGCCGATCGCGTCGACGGAGACGATGCTGTCCTTGTAGTAGTCGAACAGCGGTGACGTCTCGTCGCGGTAGACCCGGAGACGGTTGCGGATGACGTCCTCGGTGTCGTCGGCACGACCGCGGGCGAGCATGCGCTCGACCACGATGTCCTCGTCTACGACGAAGGACAGAACACCGTCGAGCTTGGTGTCGAGGTCCTTCAAGATTCCCTCGAGTGCCTGAGCCTGTTCGACCGAGCGCGGGAAACCGTCGAGAAGGAATCCGTTTGCTGCGTCCGGTTCTGCGACGCGAGCCTTCACCATGTCGTTGGTGATCGAACTCGGTACGAGTTCACCGGCGTCGATGTACTTCTTTGCTTCTACACCGAGAGCGGTGGCCTGACCGATGTTCGCGCGGAAGAGATCGCCCGTCGAAATGTGGGGAACGCCGAACTTCTCGGACAAGATAGCGGCCTGGGTGCCCTTGCCGGCACCGGGAGGACCAAGGAGGACAAGTCTCACTTGAGGAACCCTTCATAGTTACGCTGCATTAGCTGACTCTCGATCTGCTTCACGGTGTCCAGACCGACGCTGACCATGATCAGCACCGCGGTGCCACCGAACGGCAGGTTCTGCGCGCCGCCACCATTCCCGATATCGAGGAACAGGTTGGGCAGAACAGCAATGGTGCCGAGGTAAATCGCACCCGGAAGGGTGATGCGACTCAGCACGTAGTTGAGGTAATCCGCGGTCGGTTGACCGGGTCGGATACCGGGGATGAAGCCACCGAACTTCTTCATCTCGTCGGCGCGCTCTTCGGGATTGAAGGTGATGGCGACGTAGAAGTACGTGAAGAAGACGATCAGGCCGAAGTAGATCGCGATGTACACCGGGTTGGCCGGGTTCACCAGGTAGGTGTTGATCAGGCGCTGCCACCAGCTGGGGTCGACCGCTGTGCTGGCCGAAGTCAGCTGTGCGATCAAGTTCGGGAGGTACAGCAGTGAAGACGCGAAGATCACCGGGATGACGCCGGCCTGGTTGACCTTCAGTGGCAGGTACGTCGAGGATCCGCCGTACATCTTGCGTCCGACCATCCGCTTTGCGTACTGCACCGGAATGCGGCGCTGACCCTGCTCGACGAAGACGACACCGGCAATGATCAACAGCGCTGCGAGGCAGACGAAGGCGAAGACCAGCGGACCGCGGCTGTCGAGAATCGACTTGCCCTCGCTCGGGATACGCGATGCGATACCGGCGAAGATGAGGAGCGACATACCGTTGCCGACGCCGCGTTCGGTGATGACCTCACCGAACCACATGACCATGGCAGCACCGGCAGTCATGACCAGCACGATGATGACAAGACCGAAGATCGACTTGTCGGCGATGATGTCGTCACAGCCCTGGAGCAACTGTCCACGTGCCGCGAGGGCAACGATGCCAGTCGACTGCAGGATGGCCAGAGCGATGGACAGGTAACGCGTGTACTGCGTCATCTTGGCCTGACCGGACTGGCCTTCTTTTCGAAGTTCCTCGAACTTCGGGATCACCACGGTCAGCAGCTGCACGATGATGCTTGCCGTGATGTACGGCATGATGCCGATCGCAAATATCGACATCTGGAGCAGAGCGCCACCGGAGAACAGGTTGATCAGCGAGTAGATACCTGCTGAGTCACCGGAGTTGGCGATATCGATGCACTGACGCACGCGGCCGTAGTCGACACCTGGGGACGGAATTAGAGCGCCGACCCGATACAGAGCCACCAAGCCGAGGGTGAAGAGGATCTTCCGCCTCAGGTCTGGGGTCCTGAGGGCCGAGACGAAGGCGGAAAGCAAAGATCCTCCTGGCACGACGGTAGGGAGACAGATCGTTTTGACCTGTCGAACTTTTGAACTCTAACAGTGAGCATTTGGGAACTAAGCGGGCAGACCACGAAACCGGGTAAGCCGAAGATACATTTGCCACTCGGTGACCAGAATACTGACCTATCCGAGCAAGCACGACCAATCTGTGACACGACCGCGTAGACGCCGATGGCCGCAACGCAGCAAACGCTGCGCTGCGGCCATCGGACTAGCTAAGCGTGATCACTCACAGCTCGGTAGCGGAACCACCGGCAGCAGCAATCTTTTCCTTGGCGGAACCGGTGAACTTGTCGACGGTCACCTGAACGGCAACAGTCAGTTCGCCGTCGCCCAGAACCTTGACGAGCTGGTTCTTGCGGACTGCGCCCTTGGTGACGAGATCCTCGACCGTGATTGCTCCACCTTCGGGGAACAGACGGGCGATGTCGCCGACATTGACGACCTGGTACTCGGTGCGGAAGGGGTTCTTGAAGCCCTTGAGCTTGGGCAGACGCATGTGAAGCGGCATCTGTCCACCCTCGAAGCCCACGCGCACGGTGTTACGTGCCTTGGTGCCCTTGGTACCGCGACCTGCGGTCTTACCACGCTTGCCGCCCTCACCGCGTCCAACACGAATCTTGTTGGACTTGGATCCGGGAGCGGGGCGCAGGTGGTGCAGTTTGATGGTCATGGTTAGACCTCCTCAACTGTTACGAGGTGGCGCACCACGTTGATCAGACCGCGGTTCTGTGCGTTGTCCTCACGAACAACGGTCTGACGGATGCCCTTGAGACCGAGCGTGCGCAGAGAATCCTTCTGGTTCTGCTTGGTCCCGATGATGCTCTTGATCTGAGTGACCTTGAGATCTGCCATTACTTCACACTCCCAGCAGCCTGTGCGCGAGCGCGAAGCATGCCGGCGGGTGCAACCTCTTCGAGGGTGAGGCCGCGGCGAGCCGCAACTTCCTCGGGACGCTGCAGACCCTTGAGCGCAGCAACGGTCGCATGCACGACGTTGATGGCGTTGTCGCTACCGAGCGACTTCGACAGGATGTCCGCGATTCCAGCGCACTCCAGCACGGCGCGCACAGCGCCACCGGCGATAACACCGGTACCGGGGCTTGCCGGGCGAAGCATGACGATGCCGGCAGCAGCCTCACCCTGGACGGGGTGAGTGATGGTGTTGGCGATCATCGGGACGCGGAAGAAGCTCTTGCGAGCCTCCTCGACACCCTTCTGGATGGCCGCGGGAACTTCCTTGGCCTTTCCGTAACCGACGCCGACCAGTCCGTTGCCGTCTCCGACGATCACCAGAGCGGTGAAGCTGAAGCGACGACCACCCTTGACGACCTTGGAAACGCGGTTGATCGTGACAACGCGCTCGATGAACTGTGACTTCTCCGCAGCGTTTCCGCCACGGCCACCGTCGCGACGGTCACGGCCGCCACCACGGTTGTCCCCACGAGCGTTGCTGTTGTCACCGCTGTTGGGGCCATTCTGTCCGGCGGGTCCGCTTCCGCCGTCACGCCTTTGACGTCCCGGCATCAGGCTGTCCTTCCGTTGAAAATGTTGGTCATCAGAACTTCAACCCGCCTTCGCGAGCCGCGTCTGCCAAGGCCGCGATGCGACCGTGGTAGCCGTGTCCACCGTGGTCGAAGACAACTGCTTCCACGCCGGCAGCCTTGGCGCGCTCGGCGATCAGCTGACCGACCTTCGCGCTCGCAGCCTTCTTGTCGCCTTCTGCCACGCGCACGTCGGCTTCGATGGTCGACGCGGAGGCCAGGGTGTGGCCTGCCAGGTCGTCCACGAGCTGGACGTGGATGTGGCGCGAGGACCGGTTGACGACCAAGCGAGGACGCTCGGGCGTGCCGGAGACCTTCTTGCGGAGACGGAAGTGACGACGCGTCTTCGAGAGACGACGCTTGGTGGACGCATCCTTGCCCAGCGGAACCCGCTTGGCTTTCTGGTTTGCAGTCTGGCTCATATCACTTACCCGTCTTTCCGACCTTGCGGCGGATCTGCTCACCCTCGTAACGCACGCCCTTACCCTTGTACGGGTCCGGACGACGGAGACGACGGATGTTGGCCGAGATCTGCCCGACCTTCTGCTTGTCGATGCCGGACACCGAGAACCGGGTGGGCGACTCGACGACGAAGGTGATGCCTTCGGGAGCCTCGATCGGCACCGGGTGGCTGAAGCCGAGCGCGAACTCGAGGTCCTTGCCCTTCAGTGCCACACGGTAACCCACACCGTGGATCTCCATCTTCTTCGTGTAACCCTCGGTAACACCGGTGATGATGTTCGCAACGAGGGTCCGCGACAGACCGTGCAGCGCGCGGCTACGACGCTCGTCGTCGGGGCGCGTGACGCTCAGCGAGCCGTCCTCTGCCTTTTCGATTGCGATGGGCTCGGAGATGGTCAGCGCGAGGGTGCCCTTGGGACCCTTGACGGTGACATCCTGGCCGCTGATCGTGACGTCAACGCCCGCGGGGACGGTGACCGGAATCTTTCCAATACGCGACATTGTGGTGGCCTCCCTTACCAGACGTAGGCGAGGACTTCCCCGCCTACTCCTTGATTGGCCGCCTGGCGATCGGTGAGCAGACCGGACGACGTGGAGATGATGGCCACGCCGAGGCCTCCGAGGACCTTGGGCAGGTTGGTGGACTTCGCGTAAACCCGGAGACCGGGCTTGGAAACGCGACGCACGCCGGCGAGGCTACGCTCGCGGCTGGGTCCGTACTTCAGGTCGACGATGAGGGTCTTGCCGACCTCAGCGTCTTCGGTACGGAAATCGGAGATGTAGCCCTCACGCTTGAGGATCTCGGCGATGTTCGCCTTGATCTTCGAGTGGGGAAGCTTCACCTCATCGTGGTACGCCGTGTTGGCGTTGCGCAGACGCGTCAAGAAGTCTGCGATGGGGTCAGTCATGGTCATAGGTCGACCTCGACACCTTTCTCGCTGTGGTTCCCATGCAACACCGGACGAATCCGATCGTGGGCCTCCAGCAATTCGGCTGGGCCGTCCGACTTGTGTCAGACGGCGTAAGTTACCGCACCGAGCTGAACGCATGCGTCAGCCACGGCAACCGCTCTAGTGTAGGGAACTTTGTCGCGGGTGTCCACTGGGATACCGAGTCGTCTACCTCACCGCCGCCCGGAAGACACTGCCGGGCTAGGTAACGAGGCGTCCCGAAATCCGAACTGCTCGTTCGGGACCGAAGATCGACATCGACGGCCGATGGATCGTTTCGACCCAGAGTTGCAGCGGGACAGTTTTTTCAGGATCAGCACGATGCACACTTAGCGCACATCTCGGTTGAAACGGCGAATGGGCGTGGGCTCCAAAGGAACCCACGCCCATTCACATGCGTGGTGTGACGAAGCCCGAGGGCCTCAGATCACCAAGAGCTCTTGCGAACTCCGGGAAGCTCGCCGGCGTGAGCCATCTCGCGAACGCAGATACGGCACAAGCCGAACTTGCGGAACACCGAGTGCGGGCGACCGCACCGCTGGCAGCGGGTGTAGGCGCGAACCGCGAACTTGGGCTTCTTGTTGGCCTTGTTGACCAATGCCTTCTTAGCCATACGCTCAGTTCTCCTTGAACGGGAAGCCGAGGTGCTTGAGCAGTGCACGGCCTTCTTCGTTGTTGGTTGCGGTGGTCACGACGGTGATGTCCATACCGCGGGGGCGATCGATCTTGTCCACGTCGATCTCGTGGAACATCGACTGCTCGTTGAGGCCGAACGTGTAGTTGCCGTTGCCGTCGAACTGGTTGCCCGAGAGACCGCGGAAGTCGCGGATACGGGGCAGAGCGACAGACACGAGGCGGTCCAGGAACTCCCACATGCGGTCGCCACGGAGGGTGACGCGTGCGCCGATGGGCATACCTTCGCGGAGCTTGAACTGCGCGATGGACTTACGTGCCTTGCGGATCTCGGGCTTCTGGCCCGTGATCAGCGACAGGTCCTGGACAGCGCCGTTGATCAGCTTGGCGTCACGGGCAGCGTCGCCGACGCCCATGTTGACGACAACCTTGACGACGCCGGGGATCTGCATGACGTTCGAGTAGTCGAACTCGCTGTTGAGCGCGTCCTTGATCTCAGCGCGGTAGCGTGCCTTGAGGCGCGGCTGGACCTTGTTTTCGGTGGAGGTCATGTCAGATGTCCTTCCCGTTCTTCCGGGAAACCCGAACGCGCTTGCCGGACTCTTCGTCGGTGCGGTAGCCCACGCGAGTGGGGTTTCCGTCCGAGTCGACGACTGCAACGTTGGAAACGTGGATCGGGGCTTCCTGCGTGACGATGCCGCCGGAGGATGCTCCGCGCTCGTTCGCGGAAACCGCGGTGTGCTTCTTGATTCGGTTCACGCCTTCGACGAGGACCTTGTCGGTCGCGGGGTAGGCCTGAATGACCTTGCCCTTCGCTCCCTTGTCCTTGCCGGCGATGACCAGAACGGTGTCACCCTTGTGCACCTTCATCACAGCACCTCCGGGGCAAGCGAAACGATCTTCATGAACTTCTTCTCGCGCAGCTCACGGCCGACGGGTCCGAAGATGCGGGTTCCACGGGGATCGCTGTCAGCCTTGATGAGCACTGCGGCGTTCTCGTCGAACTTGATGTAGGAACCGTCCGGACGACGGCGCTCCTTGGTCGTGCGAACGATGACGGCCTTGACGACCTCACCCTTCTTGATGTTTCCACCGGGGATTGCGTCCTTGACGGTGGCGACGATGACGTCACCGATCCCGGCGTAGCGACGTGACGAACCGCCGAGAACGCGGATGCAAAGGATTTCCTTGGCACCCGTGTTATCAGCGACGCGAACTCGCGACTCCTGCTGAATCACTTGATCTCCCTAGACCTGGAATTTCGTGCGCAACGGATTACCGACCCGGTGCGCGCGGTCATTGTTGCCACCTGCGTCGTGTCTGAGCTGCAGTCCCACCGACTGACGTCGGGAGACGATCACTGCAAGCACCGTTCGAGCTGCGCACGTGAAGACACACCTCTGCCACAGGCAACCGTTCTATTGTAGGGAAGGGTTCGCCGATTACCAAATGAGCTCCTGACCGGATCACTCGAGCTAGACCGCTGCCAGCACCCGTCCGACCGTTTGGGATGATGACCGGACTTGGTCGAGTGGGGGTGTCGGTTATGCGATGGTCGGTGATCCCGATGACAGGCATTGCCGACGTGAATGGCGCACCACTCGACGTCCTGCAGGTGGGGTTCGATCCCCTGCCCGACGACGGACCTGCCATCGTCAGCTGTCGAATCATCCAGGTGAGGACTGCCGCAGATGTAGTCGCAGGCATTCTCGATCAGTTCGAGGCGGCCGCTCTCGCGCTTTTTCCCGCATGGTTGCCCGGGGGAGATTCTCTCGACTCCGCCAGCTCGTTGGACGTACGGGCGGCTCGCGCCCTCTCTGCCCGTTTGGCGTCCACGTCCGAGCATTTCGGTCCGTTTGTCAGGCGAATCGCCGAATCTTCGGTGTCCGGTCAGCGCCCACGGCCGGAAGAATTCTCTCGAGAGACTCGCGTAGGCGGTCTGGTCCGAATCCTGGCCAGGTCTTATCACCGTGACCGATTAGCCGTGCTACTCACCGCCCCGGACGGCCTGACCTTCGAACAGCAGCGTGCGCTGGCCGCGGCGTGCGAGTGGTTACATACACATGGCGGGTTGACGATCTGGCTGGCGGACTCGCCGATTCCGGATATCGACCGCTTCCCCGTGGTGACCGTCGCTTGGCAACCGTTGACAACACCCGCCGACCTCGCACCACCGCCAGTGATCAGCACGCCGAGTACTGCCGCTTCTGCCGCGACGCAGCTCCGCTTCCCTCCCGTATCCGGGCGGCCACATCCGGCCAGCGCGGCCGAACTGACACTCGAGGCCGCACTACTCCATACCCAATGGGCAGCGGGCAGATTGTGGAATCCGACATACCAGCCCAATCCGCTCGATGCACCGATCCGTGTGGATCTGCTGTGGAAGGACGAGAAGTGCGTCGTAGAAGTAGACGGCGACGACCATCGAACTCTCTACAAATATGCCGCAGATAGGTTGCGGGACAATGCTCTTCACCTGAACGGCTACATAGTTCTGCGATTCACCAATCGGCAGATCTTCGAAGACCTCAGTGCCGTTCTCGACACCATCGGGACACTTCTCCACACTCGACGCGGCGCAATACATGGCACTCCCAGCTCACCAGCACTATCCGAATCCGAAAGGACCCTGCAGTGACCCACTCCGACCTGACCCCTACCGAGGCACTGATCCTCCTTGTCCTCATGTCGGAATCGCGTGAGGTGCCGAACCCGGAACTCAAGAAGCTCGGACCGGAACTGCGCCCGGCAAGTCGGGAGAAACTCAATGCGCTGGGCCTGATCGAGAGCAATACCGAGGTGCGGCCGTTCACTCACATCCTCACCGATCGCGGCTGGGCAGTGGCGGCCGAGTTGATCGGCGCCGACGCCCCGACCGGGTCGCTCAGTCCGATGAAGGCGCTCTACACGGTCCTGGCCGGTCTGCGTCGACATTTCGATCGCACCGATCTGCGCCCGTCCGAGGTCTTCCTGCCCCGGTCCGAAGCCCCCGAAACGGGAACGGCGACGGCGACGGCGACGAACGAGCGCACCGAAGGCGAGGAAGTCGAGAACCTGATCGTCAGGACATACGCCGAATTGGCGGCCACCCCCGGCGCCTGGGTCCGGCTCGCCAGGTTACGACCAGCTCTCGCCGGTACGTCGCGCACGGAATTCGACCGTGCGCTTACGCAGCTCCAACGCCGACCGAACGTCAATCTGATCCCGGAAGAGAACCAGAAAACGCTCACCAGCGACGACCGCGACGCCGCGCTGTTTCTGGGCAACCAGCACAATCACCTGATCTCGATCGAGGCGAAATGACGCCGGAAGAACGCAAAGCACTCGAGTCGATCAGACTCAGCTGGGCGCCGACGCCGGAGGATGTCTGGCGGCCCCAGACCGATCTCCATGTCCCTGGTCTGCACGAACACGCCATGACCGATGTCCTGGCCGCATTCCACGACGCCGGACGCAGTAGCGACTCGAGCCCATTGGGTGTGATCGTGCACGGCCCGGCCGGTTCGGGGAAAACCCATCTCCTCGGCCAGGTTCGCGAGAAGGTGCAGCAGGAAGGCGGCTACTTCTTCCTGATCCGATTGCTCGACGCCGAAGGTTTCTGGCGTT
Source organism: Rhodococcus sp. IEGM 1409 (assembly GCF_030056735.1). Lineage (GTDB taxonomy): Bacteria > Actinomycetota > Actinomycetes > Mycobacteriales > Mycobacteriaceae > Rhodococcus_F. The sequence continues at coordinate 22,955 of NZ_JASHKN010000002.1, read as the reverse complement.
CGGTTCTGGTTGGCATGCTCGACGATCTCGGCCGACCCGCGATCGATCACTCGACGCAGCTCGAGTGCCTGATCGACCGCCTTGCGGGCGAAGCGGAGGTGAACGACGAGGTTCGACGATCCGTTCTCGGGCTCGACGAACTGACTCCCCCCGCATTGGAAACATTCGTCGCGGCGGTGTACCGCAAGCACCCACGCCACCGCCGGTCGTCGCAGCACACACTGCGTGCGCTGGTCCTGTTGTCTTCGGCAGACCCGACACTCCAGGACACGGGCGATGCTTATCTGCAGTCGATCGAGAGCGTCGAACCCGCGGAATTCGCACGCTGGGGTATCAGAGTGGCAGTGCTCGGACACCAGGGCATCGCAGAGAACATCTCCCGGCTTCTCGCGATCACCGGCTCGACCGTGCTCGCCGTCGATCAGATCGACACCTTGGTGGCCCAATCACGCACGGGCGCAGATCAAGTCGACGATCAGATGACCGAGGACCTCCTGGTCGAACAGATCGCTCACGGTCTGATGTCGCTTCGCGAAACGATGTGTCGGACGGCCTCGGTCGTGTCCTGCCTGTCAGCCGCGTGGGAACTGATCGCCACCCGGGCGACCGCCTCCGTCCAGGACCGATTCCGCTTGACCACTCCCCTGCAGCGCATTCCGTCCTCGGACATCGGACGGATGCTGCTCACGCGACGCTTCGCTATCGGCTATCACGAACTCGATTTCGAGCCGCCGTATCCCACCTGGCCGGTCGCCGAGAGCGCGTTCGGCCAGGCACCCGATTACACCCCACGACAGCTGCTCATCAAGGCCGACAAACACATTCGTGCCTGCCTGGCGGCCGACGAGGTTTCCGAGCTGGATTCATTCGACAGCACCACGGGCGGCGATTCTGTCAACGTCGCGGTCTCACCGCCCTCGGGCCTCGATGAACTCGACGCTCGCTTTGCCAAATTGATCGCGGCAGCACCTGGCTCCTCGGTCTTGGGCCCGTCCGTCGAAGACACCGAGTTGCCTGCGCTGTTGAGTGCCGGTCTCATGGCATGGATTCACGAGTGCCAAGTCGACGACGACGCTCTCATCATCGATCCCCCACCAGGCGCAAAACCGGCACTGCACGCCCGCATCAAACATGTGCAAGCGACAGAGGCCGAGGAACACTGGGCATTCCGGGCGATTTCGGCCACCAACAGTAAAGCCGTTCTGAGCCGTATCCAAAAGGCATGCACTTCTGCCGGTTTGGCACAGGGCGTCGCGAAACGCCGACTCTTCCTCATTCGCAACGATGCGTGGCCGTCCGGTCCCAAGACCATTGCGACCGTCAACGCATTCGAACAAGCTGGTGGCCGAACCGTCCCGCTCTCCATTAGGGACGAGGCGATGCTGCGAGCACTCGGCACTCTGCTTACGGAAAACTCTGCAGGCCTGGAGAATTGGCTGATCGCCAGGAAGCCCGCACACGATATCGCGTTGTTCCGCACCACACTTGCGGCCCTCGCCTCAGCTGGGACGCCCACGGTTCCGGACAACGATCCGCCGGCGACGCCAGGCCCGTCTGACGACACTGTAGCGGTCCCCCGCATTCGGGAACCGGAGGACGCGGAACTGGCAATCCCACCGGACTCCATCCCGATCGGGGCGACGGTGGGCTCCCGACGACCGGTGTCGGTCAAGCTCGAGGCGCTACGCAAGCACACCGCGATCTTTGCTGGCTCCGGCTCTGGCAAGACGGTCCTCATCCGCCGTTTGGTGGAAGAGTGCGCCATGCAGGGAGTTTCGTCGATCATCATCGATCCGAACAACGACCTCTCACGCTTGGGAACAGCGTGGCCCCCGAACACGCGACAATGGGATTCTGCGGATGCGGCCAAGGCCGACGACTATCTCGAAAACACCGAGGTTCTCGTCTGGACACCGCGGCGGACCGGAGGGCGACCGCTGAGTCTGCAGCCGCTTCCTGATTTTGCCGGCGTCATCGACGATCCGGACGAACTCGGCGCCGCCATAGACTCGGCTGTCGCCGCACTCGCACCGCGCGCTAACGCAGTCGGCGGAACTTCCCGGTCGAAGCTGATGCGAGCGGTGCTACAACAGACCGTCCAAGACTTCGCACTCCGGTCACGTAGCAGTGAGCTCGCGGACCTGATCGATCTGCTCGAGAATCTGCCGGAGGGTACGAGCAACCTTCGAGACGCCACGGTTCTGGCTGCCGAATTGGCCGAGAACCTCAAGGCATCCACGGCCAACGATCCGCTCTTCGGTGGATCCGGCTCTCCGATGGACCCAGGGCTGCTGCTCACTCCGTCGGCCGGAAAACGAGCCCGGGTGTCGGTGATCAACCTCTCGGGGCTGACCTCGGACGAACAACGCCACGGCTTCGTCAACCAGCTGCAAATGGCGTTGTTCGCCTGGATCAAGAAGAACCCGGCCGGTGAACGGCCCCTCGGCGGACTGTTCGTCATGGACGAGGCACAGAACTTCGCACCCTCTGGCAAGACGGTCGCCTCAACCGAAAGCACCTTGGCGCTGGCATCTCAGGCTCGCAAGTACGGCCTCGGCCTGGTCTTCGCCACCCAGTCCCCGAAGGGCCTGCACAATCGCATTCCGGGTAATGCCTCCACCCAGTTCTACGGGCTCCTCAACAGTCCCGCACAGATCGACGCGGCCAAGGAAATGGCCCGGGTCAAGGGTGGCGACGTCGCTGATATCGGACGCCTACCCACCGGGCAGTTCTACACCGCCATCGAAGGCTCCGGATTCCAGAAGACTCAGACACCACTGTGCCTGACCTACCATCCCAAGAGCCCACCCACCGAAGAAGAGGTATTGCTGCTCGCTCGAGGTGGAGCCGCTACCGACTGACCGAGCGCCAATGGATACAACAAAATGGTCCGCCTCACGAAAGTGAGGCGGACCATTTTGTTATTCGATCAGCTCGAGGCTTCGATCAGGCTTACTTGGCCTTTTCGAGGACCTCGACCAGACGCCAGTGCTTCGTCGCGGACAGCGGACGGGTTTCCATCAGCTGAACGCGGTCGCCGACGCCGGCAACGCCGTTCTCGTCGTGCGCCTTCACCTTGGTCGTACGGCGGATGATCTTGCCGTAGAGCTTGTGCTTGACGCGGTCTTCGAGCTCGACCACGATCGTCTTTTCCATCTTGTCGGACACGACGTATCCGACACGGACCTTACGGCTCGCGCGCTCTTCTGTGCTCACTGCTTTTTCCTCACTCATGCCGCGTCACCTGCATCCGGACCCACAGCGAGTCCGAGCTCACGCTCACGCAGGACGGTGTAGATGCGCGCGATCTCGTGACGAACGGTGCGCAGTCGTCGGTTGTTGTCCATCTGGCCGGTGGCCATCTGGAAACGAAGGTTGAAAAGCTCTTCCTTCGACTCACGGAGCCGGGTGACCAGCTCGTCTTCACTGAGCTCGCGGAGCTCTGCTGCTGGGGTTCCAGTAGCCATCAGAACTGCTCCTCTCTGGTCACGATCCGGCACTTGCACGGGAGCTTGTGCATCGCGCGGCGCAGGGCCTCACGAGCAATCTCCTCGTTGGGGTAGGACATTTCGAACAGAACGCGTCCGGGCTTGACGTTGGCAATCCACCACTCGGGCGAACCCTTACCGGAACCCATTCGGGTTTCGGCCGGCTTCTTCGTGAGGGGGCGATCCGGGAAGATGTTGATCCAGATCTTGCCGCCACGCTTGATGTGCCGGGTCATCGCGATACGAGCGGACTCGATCTGCCGGTTGGTGATGTATGCGGGCTCGAGAGCCTGGATACCCCACTCGCCGAAGGTGACCTGGGTACCGCCCTTGGCGGCACCCGAACGGCTCGGGTGGTGCTGCTTGCGGTGCTTGACCCGCCGTGGGATCAACATGCGTCAGCCCTCCTGATTCTGTTCAGTTGCGGGAGCATCGGCGGTTGCGGTCGCTGCGCGACCGGCCTCGGTGCTGGTCGCAGTGGTACCGGTGGCACCGGAACGACGCGGACGGCTCGGACGCTCACGACGCGGGCGATCCCCGGCCGGTGCTGCGGCCGCGTTGGCGGCGAGCTCACGCTTGCCACCGACGATGTCGCCCTTGTAGATCCAGACCTTGACGCCGATGCGACCGAAGGTGGTCTTGGCCTCGTAGAGGCCGTAGTCGATGTCCGCACGAAGCGTGTGCAGGGGCACACGGCCTTCGCGGTAGAACTCCGACCGGGACATCTCGGCGCCGCCGAGACGACCGGAGCACTGAACGCGGATTCCCTTGACGTTGGGCTGACGCATGGCCGACTGGATGGCCTTGCGCATTGCACGACGGAAGGCAACGCGGTTCGAGAGCTGCTCGGCCACACCCTGTGCGACGAGCTGTGCTTCAGCTTCTGCGTTCTTGACCTCGAGGATGTTCAGCTGAACCTGCTTGCCGGTCATCTTTTCGAGCTCGGAGCGGATGCGATCGGCTTCGGCGCCGCGGCGGCCGATGACGATGCCCGGGCGTGCCGTGTGGATGTCCACGCGGACACGGTCACGGGTGCGCTCGATCTCGACCTTCGCGATTCCCGCGCGCTCCATGCCGGTGGCGAGGAGCTTACGGATCGCGACGTCTTCCTTCACGTACTCCGCGTACTGCTTGTCTGCGTACCAGCGAGACTTCCAGTCGGTGGTGATGCCGAGGCGGAAGCCGTGCGGGTTGATTTTCTGGCCCACTACTGAGCACTTCCCTTCCGGCGATTACGGGTCGATGTTCCGGTCTTCGGCAGGCTCTCCACGATCACGGTGATGTGACTGGTGCGCTTGCGAATACGGAACGCACGTCCCTGTGCACGCGGCTGGAACCGCTTGAGGGTCGCGCCCTCGTCCACGAACGCCGTAGCAACGACAAGCGTGCTCGGGTCGAGGTCGAGGTTGTTCTCGGCGTTGGCTGCTGCGGAGGCGATCACCTTGGCGACCGGCTCGCTCGCTGCCTGCGGCGCGAACTTCAGGATGTTCAGGGCGTCTTCAACGGAGCGCCCGCGAACCAGGTCCACAACTCGACGTGCCTTCATCGGAGTAACACGCACGTGGCGTGCTACAGCCTTGGCAGTCGGGTTGGCGGTTTCGGTGTTGCTCATCGCCTCTTCGCCTTCCGATCATCCTTGATGTGACCCTTGAACGTGCGGGTCGGTGCAAACTCTCCGAGCTTGTGTCCGACCATCGAGTCGGAAACGAACACGGGGACATGCTTACGGCCGTCGTGAACCGCAAACGTGTGGCCGATGAAGTCCGGGATGATTGTCGAACGACGGGACCAGGTCTTGATGACCTGCTTGGTTCCCTTTTCGTTCTGTACATCCACCTTCGCGAGGAGGTGGTCATCGACGAACGGGCCCTTCTTAAGGCTGCGTGGCATCCTTCACTCCCTCCTAGCGCTTGTTCTTGCCGGTGCGGCGGCGACGGACGATCATCTTGTCGCTTGCCTTGTTCTTGCGGGTACGGCCTTCCGGCTTACCCCACGGGCTGACCGGGTGGCGTCCACCTGAGGTCTTGCCCTCGCCGCCACCGTGCGGGTGGTCGACCGGGTTCATCACGACACCACGAACGGTCGGGCGCTTGCCCTTCCAACGCATACGGCCGGCCTTGCCCCAGTTGATGTTCGACTGCTCGGCGTTGCCGACCTCGCCGACAGATGCGCGGCAGCGCACGTCGACGCGACGGATTTCACCGGAAGGCATACGCAGCGTTGCGTAGTTGCCTTCCTTACCGAGGAGCTGGATGCTGGCGCCTGCGGAACGAGCCATCTTGGCTCCGCCGCCGGGACGCAGTTCCACACCGTGGATGGTGGTACCAGTCGGGATGTTGCGCAGCGGCAGGTTGTTGCCCGGCTTGATGTCGGCGCCTGCACCGGACTCGATCGGTGAACCCTGCACCAGGCCCTTGGGGGCGATGATGTAGCGCTTCTCACCGTCTGCGTAATGCAGGAGTGCGATGTTTGCTGTGCGGTTGGGGTCGTACTCGATGTGAGCGACCTTTGCCGGGACGCCGTCCTTGTCGTTGCGACGGAAATCGATCAGTCGGTATGCACGCTTGTGTCCGCCGCCCTTGTGACGGGTGGTGATACGACCGTGTGCGTTACGTCCACCGCGACCGTGCAGCGGGCGAACCAGCGACTTCTCGGGGGTCGACCGAGTGATCTCGGCGAAGTCCGAGACGCTCGAGCCACGACGGCCCGGTGTTGTCGGCTTGTACTTACGGATTGCCATGAGTCTTCTCGTCCTCTATGTCTCGTCAAGTCCCGGCGCTTACGCGACCGGTCCTCCGAAGATCTCGATGGGCTTGCTGTCAGCGGACAGGGTCACGAGCGCGCGCTTGGTATCCTTGCGCTTGCCGTAACCGAATCGGGTCCGCTTACGCTTGCCCTGACGGTTGGCGGTGTTGACGCTGGTCACCTTGACGCCGAAGACCTTCTCGACGGCAATCTTGATCTGCGTCTTGTTCGAGTCCGGGTGCACCAGGAAGGTGTAGGTGCCTTCCTCGATCAGTCCGTAGGACTTCTCGGAGATGACCGGAGCGAGCAGGATGTCGCGGGGGTCAGCGATGGTGCTCACTTGGCGTCCTCCTTGTTCTGAGCGCTCTCTGCGGGCCCGTGGATGAACGCGTTGAGTGCCTCGACGCTGAACACGACATCGTCTGCATTGAGCACGTCGTAGGTGTTGAGCTGGTCGGGTGCAATGGGATGCACGCCTTCCAAGTTCTGCACGCTCTTCCAAGCGGCTACATCCTGGCGACCCACGACGAGCAGCAGCTTCTTGCGATCCGAGATCTCGCCGAGGAACGCGATTGCGCCCTTGGTCGAAGGCGTCTGCCCTGCAACCAGTTCGGTGATGACGTGGATGCGCTCGTTGCGTGCGCGGTCAGAGAGGGCTCCGCGCAGAGCGGCTGCCTTCATCTTCTTGGGGGTGCGCTGGCTGTAGTCACGCGGCTGCGGGCCGTGAACGGTTCCGCCGCCGACGAACTGCGGTGCGCGAGTCGAGCCCTGGCGTGCGCGGCCGGTGCCCTTCTGGCGGTACGGCTTCTTACCACCGCCGCGGACTTCGCCGCGGGTCTTGGTGGAGTGGGTTCCCTGACGAGCAGCTGCGAGCTGCGCGACGACAACCTGATGGAGAAGCGCGATGTTGGCCGGAGCGTCGAAGATCTCAGCGGGGAGGTCGACGGTGCCGTTGGTCTTGCCGCCGGCAACCTTGACGTCCAGGGTCAACTTGGTCTCGGTGCTGGTCATGCCCGTGCACCACCCTTCACTGCACTCTTGACGATCACGAGGCCGCCCTTGCGGCCGGGGATCGCACCCTTGATCAGCAGCAGACCGTTCTCGGCATCCACCTTGTGGACCGAGAGGTTCTGCGTCGTGATGCGGTCGCTACCCATGCGTCCGGACATGCGCATGCCCTTGAACACGCGGCCGGGAGTTGCACAGCCACCGATGGAGCCCGGGCGGCGGTGAACAGCCTGGGTACCGTGCGACGCGCCCTGTCCCTTGAAGCCGTGACGCTTCATGGTTCCGGCGAAGCCCTTGCCCTTGCTGGTTCCGGTGACGTCGACGTATGCGCCGTCCTCGAAGACCTCGGCGGTGAGCTCCTGGCCGACCTCGTAGTCGGAGGTGTCCGCAACGCGGAGCTCCACTACGTGGCGACGCGGGGTCACACCAGCCTTGGTGAACTGGCCGGAAGTCGGCTTGTTCACCTTGCGCGGGTCGATGGCGCCGAACGCGAGCTGAACGGCGCTGTAGCCGTCACGCTCTTCGGTACGGATCTGGGTTACGACGTTCGGCCCAGCCTTCACGACGGTCACCGGGACAACCCGGTTGTTCTCGTCGAAGACCTGGGTCATGCCGAGCTTGGTGCCCAGGATTCCCTTGATCTTGGTTTCAGTCATTGTTTTTGTCTCCGCCGTCACTGAATGTTCACGTCGACACTGGCCGGAAGGTCGATGCGCATAAGCGCGTCAACCGTCTTCGGCGTCGGGTCGAGAATGTCGATCAGCCGCTTGTGAGTACGCATCTCGAAGTGCTCGCGCGAGTCCTTGTACTTGTGCGGCGAGCGGATGACGCAATATACGTTCTTCTCGGTCGGCAACGGCACAGGTCCAACGACGCGGGCACCCGTACGGGTTACCGTCTCGACGATCTTGCGCGCTGACGCGTCGATCGCCTCGTGGTCGTAGGCCTTGAGCCTGATGCGGATCTTTTGTCCCGCCACGCTTAGTGTCCTTTTCTTGCCGCGTTTCGTAGCCCGCCTGGTCAGGCTCGAGCTACCTCGTCTGCACAGTCCTTGCCTGGACGATGACACGACGAACACTGAAGCGATCGGGACCAAGTCCAAGTTTTTCGGGAGTACCGAATATTCGGATCGAGATCAGGATCTGCTGCCGCTGTTCGTTTGTCATTGTTCTCCGGTACACGCGGTCGGGCGTGTCGCCTTCTCACTCATCCTGCGCCGGACAATCTTTCGATCATCTGGCGCGTGATGCGTACCGGACGTGTTCGATGTCGAACACAAAGTAGGTACTGCTTCCGTCCTGCATTACTTCTCGTCTTGCATGTCTTGCATGGTCACAGTCGTTGACCCGATTACCCTGACGGGATCTGCGATCGATCGTCTGTGACGTCTTACCCTTACCCGATCACGACCGCAAACGACCGCGTCCCGGACAAGGCAACCCGACCAGTATGCCGTACCTGGCCCGATTCCTCAACTCCCCTGAACCAGCCTTTCCGAGTGAGCTGCGCGACAACTATCTTACTCAGAAGTAAGGTGGGCCCATGACTACTTCCAGCCCCACCTATCGCGGATGGCAGAAATTGCCGGACAACGCCCTCGGACATGCAGTTTTCTCGGCGGCGATGTCCATTCGCGTGCCCTACTTCGCCTCCGTTCTCCCCCGGGTGACCCAGTTGGAACCAGGGCTGTGCGAGGTCCGCTCCCCCAAGTGGTGGGGCGTCCGCAACCATCTCGGCACCTTTCACGCGATCGCAGCATGCAATCTTGCGGAGGTCGCAATGGGCATGCTGAGCGAAGCAACGGTTCCCAACACACACCGCTGGATCCCCAAGTCGATGAAGGTCGACTACCTCGCCAAGGCCGAGACGGGTTTGCGTGCGGTCGCTCGGCTCGGGACCTTGCCGGACTTCGCGACGATCGACAGCGGCACCGAACTGGTCGTTCCCATTTCGATCTTCGACCGGGACGGCAAGGAAGTAGTTCACGCCGAAATCACCACGTGGGTCACCCCCAAGTGAGCACCCCCGCAGACGCTCACGAACACGACTGCATCGCAAGCTGATTCGCCCGCCAGCAGGTTTCACAGAACTAGGGACCACCGCAGGTTTCGGCGGATGACGATCGTGGAACACCTCCCCGAACGGCGATGGTCGGTCGGGGTGCCGGTGTCCGGAGGTGATTTACGTTCCGGATACCTCATTGTCGACCTCGCGTCACGCCGAGCACCGGGAGGCCTCGTGGAAGAGTTCTTGACCACAACGAGTTCCGAAGCAGGCACGGAGACCTCGGCGTATCCGGACGGGGCGGAGGGCTTGGACGGCTTCCGGCGCGACCTCGACGCCATCGACGCTCTACTTCTCGAGACGGTGCGCGAACGGCTGGAACTCTGCCTGCGCATCGGCGAGTGGAAGCGCACGCGTGAGGTTCCGATGATGCAACCCGGCCGCGTCCGCCTCGTGCAGGAACGGGCACGCGAATTCGCCCGTAATCACGGCCTTTCCCCTGACTTCTTCAACTCTCTGTACGAGCTGATGATCGCCGAGACCTGTCGACTCGAAGACCTGGTGATCAACGCACCCGTTGAGGAGGAGGACACTGTTCGGGAATCCGTCGGACCGAGATCAGGATCATCGACATGAGTTCCCGCACCCTTCTGGTGGACAATTACGACTCGTTCACCTACAACCTGTTCACCCTGTTGACCGAGGTCAACGGGGTTGTGCCCACCGTCGTCCGCAACGACGCGGACTGGGATTCCCTCGATCTCGCGTCGTACGACAACGTGGTCATCTCCCCCGGTCCCGGTCGGCCGGATCGCGAGCGTGATTTCGGAATCAGCCGCCGTTTCATCGAGGAAGCGCCCCTCCCTCTTCTCGGCGTCTGCCTAGGTCACCAGGGTCTGTGCGAGTTGTTCGGTGCAGACGTGGTGGTTGCACCCGTCCCGATGCACGGCCGGATCTCGCTGATCGATCACGACGGTTCGGGCATCTTTGCCGGACTTCCGTCGCCTTTCCGAGCTGTTCGCTACCACTCGTTGACCGTCGAGAATCTGCCGAATGCCTTCGTTCGTACCGCGTGGACGTCCGACGGTCTGCTCATGGGTGTCCGACACCGGACCAAGCCGATGTGGGGCGTGCAGTTCCATCCGGAGTCCATCAGTACCGAATTCGGCATCGATTTGCTCGCGAACTTCCGCGATCTGTCTGTCGGACGAACCCTGGATTCGGTGATCCGACCCGAACCGGTTCCGCAAACGCCCGACTTGCGACCAGCGATCAACTACGACGTCGACGACGTGACCCTCGATTTTGCCGTGGACCCGTCGGCGGCCTTTGCCGCACTGTTCGCCGACGGCCCCAACGCGTTCTGGCTCGACCGCGCGGCAACTGCGGAGCCGAGTGCACGCTTTTCGATTCTGGGCGATTCCGCGGGCCCGCTGGCCGAGTTCATCACGTACGACGTGCAAGCCGGGATGCTGACTGTCAGCCGAAAAGGCCTGTCCGACGAGCACATTCGAGTTCCGTTCTTCGACTACTTGGACGCGCAACTCGCCGCGCGCTTCGTGCCCTCTCATCCGGAACTCGATTTCAACCTCGGCTACGTGGGCTATCTCGGCTACGAACTGAAAGCGCAGACCGGAGGGCGGGCAGTCCATCCGGCACCCACTCCTGATGCCGCCCTGGTGTTTGCCGATCGCGCCGTCGTCATCGATCACACTGCCGGCCGCACTCACGTTTTGAGGTTGCGCGAGAAAGTCCGCGACGCCGGCCACGACGACTGGCTCGAATCGACCATCGACGCCCTGGCGCGGATCGGCGCGGACCTTCCGGAACGCACCCCAGTTCCGCTGATCAGCGAGACGGTCTGGACACAGGCTCGACTTCGGCATGATCGCGATCAGTACCTGTCATTGATCGGTACGGCCCTCTCGGAGATCCGGGCAGGTGAGTCGTACGAAGTGTGTCTGACCAACATGGCCAGCGTCGACGAGACGATCGACGCGCTGCGGGCGTTCGAGTATCTACGCTCGATCAATCCGACGCCGTACAGCGCACTGCTCGACTTCACCGGCATCTCGGTCGTTTCGGCCTCACCTGAGCGGTTCCTACGTGTCGACGCCGACGGCAACGTCGAGTCCAAGCCCATCAAGGGCACTCGCCCGCGAGGCGTCACACGGGCGCGCGATGCTGCCCTTCGGCAGGACCTGCTCGACAGCGAGAAGGACCGCGCCGAGAACCTGATGATCGTCGACCTCACTCGAAACGACCTCACCAAGGTCTGCGTTCCGGGAAGTGTCCACGTTCCGAGGCTGTTCGCGATCGAGTCGTACTCGTCCGTTCATCAAATGGTGTCGACCGTGCGTGGACATCTGAGTCCGGGATCGTCGGCAGTGGACTGTGTCCGTGCCGCTTTCCCCGGTGGATCGATGACCGGCGCCCCGAAGGTACGGACCATGGAGATCATCGACCGCCTCGAATCCGGCCCGCGTGGGGTCTACTCGGGATCGATCGGGTACTTCGCCCTCGGTGGCGCCGCGGACCTCTCGATCGTGATCCGGTCGCTGGTCTGCACCGAGAGCGGCGTGACCTTCGGAATCGGCGGTGCCATCACTGCGTTGTCCGACCCGGAAGAAGAGTTCGACGAGACCACGGTCAAGGCCTCCACGCTGCTCCGTGCGCTCGATGCGGTGTCCTCTCGGGTCCTCGAGTACGGCGGGTAGAACCAGCCATGACGGCGGCATCAGGTACTGCGACGGTGGTCGGCGGGCGAGGTGCCGTCGGAGCCATGTTCGTCGAACTGCTTCGCGCCGATGGCTTGACGGTCACCGTCGTCGACCCAGCAGGCTGCGACGCTGACGGGGATGTGCTCGTCGGAGACATCACGGCGCCGAGTGACCCGGTCCTCGATCTCATGGAGTCCTCGAGCATCATCGTGCTCGCCGTTCCCGAACAGGTCGCCCTAGCTGCGCTGCCGACGCTTCAGACATCCGACGCTCTCGTCGTGGACACGCTGTCGGTCAAATCGAGGATGGACGCAGCAATCGCCGACGTCGGCCGGGTACAGGAGTTTCTCGGACTCAACCCCATGTTCCGCCCGTCGCTGGGCCCGCGCGGTCGATCCGTCGTCGCGGTGCCGTACGTCAACGGTCCGCAGTCCGAGAGATTCCTCGACGTCGTGCGCTCGTGGGGAGCGTCGGTCGCGGTGATGGACGCCGATCGACACGACCGATTGGCCGCAGCGACCCAGGTACTGACCCACGCGTCGGTGCTGGCATTCGGCGTTGTCCTGGCCGATCTCGGACTTTCCGCGGACGAACTCCTCGCGGTCGCCCCTCCCCCGCATCGGACCTTGCTCGCGCTCCTGGCGCGGATAGCCGGCGGCGAACCGGAGGTGTACTGGGACGTGCAAGCGGGCAATCCATACGCGGAAGCCACAAGAAAAACGCTGTTCGACGCCGCCACACAGGTGGACACGGCGGCCGGGACCCTCGGCGACTTCACGACGCTGATGAAAGTGGCAGAGGCAGCGCTCGGTGAACGCTCAGGTGAATTGAATGCGGAGTGCCAAATCCTGTTCGATCGCATCGCCGAAGGGCACAGAGAGTAGGGCACGATGAGACCTGGAGTGAGTCCGCCGAGCCTGCCGGATTACGACGCCTCCGATCCCGTCGAGAGTGCGATCGTCAACCGGCTTGCGAGCAACTGGGCGCGCCGGGCGACAGTGAAAAAGGCGGAGCCTGAACTGGACGACCTCTTCGACCCCTCGCTGTCCGACTACCCCGAAGCACTTCTCCCGTTCGCGGAGCATCCGACCTACCTGGCATTGCGTCCCGAGCAGAAGCAACGCCTGCAGGCCTGGGCATGGATCGCGTTCAACAAGAACGTCATGGACATCGAGAAGTACGTCGTCAACCCAGGGTTCGACGTTCTCGCCGAAGACCGCCTCGGCGTCGGGCTCGGAGATAGTGCTGCTGTGGCGGTCAATCAGGCGATGGTCGACGAGCAATATCACACGCTCATGCACTTCAACGCCAGTTCAGCGACCCGTCGAGGCAGAGGCTGGGAGCTTCCGTCGAAGACATTGCCCGACGTCCTGACTGTGCGTACCCGCGCGCTAGCCCTCGACGCAGCCGACGGCCCGCGCAAGGTCGCGCTGACCGAGTTGGCGTTCATGACCGTCGCGGAGGTGTCGATCACCGCGTATCTCGACCTGATCTCGGACGACCCGGGAGTCCAGTCGATCAATCGGGCGACGATTCGGTTGCACGCGCGCGACGAGTACTGCCATGCCTCAATCGCAGGGGAATTGGCCGTACTGGTCTGGGCTTCCCTGGATGGCGGAGATCGCAGCTATCTGCTGGAAGGCTTCGAAGGCGCCATGCGTGCATTCAGCAGGACCGACTTCGGCGCGTGGCGAGCAATCATGGAAATCGAAGCCATACCCGGCGGGCAGAAGATGCTCGATGATGTCGGATCGGAACCGCGCAACGAGCTGTTCGTGCAGGACTACAGCGGAATATCGTCCCTGCTCCATAAGTTGCAAGTTACGCCGGCAGTAAAAATCGCTGCAAAATAAGATCTTTCCAGTTAATCCTGTGCAATAAAAGAAAGTGCCCTCAACGAACCCGATCCAACAATATTCCGCAACTATCGGGCACTCCCGACCACTCAGCTAGAGAAGATCGTGAGCGAATCCATACCAGACGGACTTCTCACGAAAAGACGGGAAGATCCCTCGCACTCTGCCTCCGACCCAAGACACGAGAAGAGAGTTGTCCGGAATTCTTGTCATACATTCGATAAAGAGGCCATAAAATTGCATGCAGAAGACTGTCCGCTGCAATCAAGAACGTCAACTTCCAATTCGATACACCGTGATGCTCGAGGGTTTTCTTTGACGCTCGGTTATATCGGGCATACACACGCGGCGAACTAACTCCACGTCTGCCCGAAACCTTCGCGGCCATGCTGGAAATCTGCCCGACAGCGCAACGAACATGCGTCATGCAGAGGGATAGATCAATATCCTCGTGAATATCGGTTCGATCGCTGACCGCGTCCCTGACGGCCAACCAAGCCGATCGACGCATCGCCATGTTGCTGCCTGGAACTGCAACAACGGGCCGAACTGCGTCCTCGGCCCCGCGACCGAGTCGCCAATTCGTCCATCGGCGCTGAAGGCCGGCGATCGGAGATTCATAAAGGTAAGTCAGGCCGGTTACGCCCGAGAAATCGTCGCGGCGCTCGAAAAATTCGTGTACCGCGACTGCCCAATCTTCCCCCACGATCGTATCTGCATCGATACGCCCGATAATGTCTCCACTCGCCGCGTCAAACCCCTTGTTTCTCGCATGCACCACCCCGGGGCGCGATTCAATGAGAAGCCGAACTTTGGTGCAATTATTTTGATACTTCTTGATCAACTCGGAAGTGTCGTCCGAGGAATTATTGTCAACAACGATAATTTCGTCGACATATTCACCTTGAGCGATGAGCGCTTCGATGCATGTTTCGATGTATTCAGATTCATTAAAAGCCGGAACAACCACCGACAACGTCGCGTTCGCCATTTCCCAACGATATCGTGAATCTCTCCACAAGACTTTGAGCAGCGGCCCCGGGGGACCCACCGGGAGGAACCGGAGGACTTTCATCACCGGTCAAATCAAAGACCTTCGTGCGACGCAGTCGAATACCCACCTGCGTAGATGCACTACAAATCGATTTGGTCATTCGTTCAATTAGAGGAGATCTTTACGTTACAGAAAGAACTTTGTGATTCTTACCACAAGGTGAAATCGAAGGTGAGAGTTGCTGGCAGAAGCCACAGGCCCCCTGTCATGCGTCCGATTGTCCGAGTGTCGGTTTGACCCTCCGGTAACATCTGAGCGGAGATCACGGATAGAAGACAGAAGGCATCTGTGCGCCCGTCGGGAGCGCGTGCCCGTTCCGACAATGCAGACAGCGGAGTGTTGATGCCCTTTTCCACGGACGCAGCGGTACTAGTGGAGGACGTACACAAGTCCTTCAAGAACGTGCACGCGCTGCGAGGGATCAACTTCACCGCCCCACGCGGGACAGTGCTCGGCATCTTGGGTCCCAACGGCGCAGGCAAGACAACCACGGTGAAGGTCCTCTCCACGCTCATTCGCCCTACCAGTGGACGCGCGATGGTGGCCGGCTACGACGTCGTACGCAATGCTCCAGAGGTTCGACGCTCCATCATGATGACCGGGCAGTTCGCCGCCCTGGACGATTCACTCACCGGCCGCGAGAACATCGAGCTGTTCGGCAGGTTGATGGGGCTCGACCGAATGTCAGCAAAGGTGCGCGCTGCCGACCTGCTCTCTCAATTCGACCTAGTCGAGGCTGGATCCCGAGTAGTCAGGAACTACTCCGGCGGTATGCGCCGACGAATCGATATCGCGTGTGGCCTGGTTGTTCGCCCCGAGGTGGTTTTCCTCGACGAGCCGACCACTGGCTTGGATCCGCGCAGTCGGCAGAGCGTCTGGTCGCTGGTTCAGTCACTGAAGGAGCAGGGAATCACCGTGCTCCTGACAACCCAGTACCTCGAAGAAGCAGATTTACTGAGCGACAACATCATCGTCATCGACAAAGGCGCAGTCATTGCCGAGGGGACTGCTGACCAATTGAAGGCTCGAACCGGCGCAAGCTTCTGCGAGATCGTGCCCGCAGATCTCAAACAGCTGCCTCACGCGGTCCATGCGCTGGGCAATCTGGTCCCCCGCGACTTCAGATTCGATCTGGCACAAGAGAGCGGGCGGATCGCAATCCCCGCACCTGTCGGCGCAGGAACGCTCTCCGAAGCACTGCGTCGTCTGGACCACGCACGGATTCCGCTTGCAGACATTGCGCTTCGTCGTCCGTCACTCGATGATGTCTTCCTTTCACTCACAGGTGAACAGCACGTGAGCGAGACACCGTGACGACAACTACAAAATTCGGGGTCGATCAAGTGACTGTCCGCGGGGGCACTCGCAGCAAGATTGCAGTCCCCGAGGCATTGAGCGTTGGCAAGCACCGCCGACCACATCCGTCAGCGATCAATCAGTGGTGGGTGCTGACGGCACGCACCGTCAAATCCATGGTGAAGCGCTACGAACTACTGATCGCGGTAGTCGCGCCATTGATCTTCACGATCGGTTTCTACCTTCCGTTGAAGTTCGTCATGCAACTTCAGGGCATCAACTATGCCCAGTTCTTGATGCCGATCATCGTGCTGCAAGCCATGGCATTCACATCGATCTCCGCCGCTCAGATGTCTTCGACCGAGTCGATCACCGGCTTCAGTAACCGCATGAAAACCATGCCGGTCGTCGGCCCCGTACCGCTGTTGTCTCGTCAATCGAGTGGCTTCGTCCGTTCGACGGTCTCACTCGCCGCGGCATTGACTTTCGGCCACTTGATCGGTTTCCGATTCTCCGCAGGCGTGGGTCAGGCAGTTTTGTTTTGTGCGATCGCCCTCGCGTTCAGTACTTGTCTGTCCTTCGCCGGTGATGCAATCGGTTCACTGTCGAAGAGTCCACAAGCCACCAGTCAGGCGCTGACACTCCCCCAATTGATTCTGGGGATGTTGTCCTGCGGTTTCGCGCCCGAGACTGGCTTTCCCGAATGGATTCGGCCGTTCGTGCGCAATCAACCGGTATCGCAGTTTTCATTCGCCATGCGTGATCTTGCGCAAGGCGGAGTCACCTGGGGCGTCCTGTTTCCCGTCGTTGCGTGGACGATCGGGTTGATCGTCTTCTTCGCGCCACTCGCGTTCTGGGCAAGTATGAGGCGGTCATGAGCGAACCGACAGATCGTTTCATGGCGGCCGTCCGCCCCGCCGAGGGGTTCAACTTTCCCTACCCGGACAAAGCGCTCCCTGAGAACTCGTTCAAGGCTCTGGTCGTGCACAGCGGGATTCAGGCCAAACGTTTGTTGCTCACCTGGCTGCGCGATCCATCTACCACCATTCAAGCTCTTGTGTATCCAGCGTTCATGCTGTTGATGTTCCGAGTCGTCTTGGGCAATTCGATTACAGCAGCGACTGGCCAATCGAGCATCTTCGGAACGGTACCGCTGATCATCCTCGTTGGCGCCATGTTCGGCTCGATTGCGAGCGCAGTCGGACTCAAAGGCGAACGAGCATCTGGACTCCTGAGCCGGTTCTGGACTCTCCCGGCGCATCGTGCCTCGGGCCTGGTCGGACGCATGATCGCCGAAGCAGTGCGAGTTCTCGTCACCTCCATCGTCATCCTTGGTGTCGGCTATCTGTTGGGATTCAGATTCAACCAGGGTCCCCTGGCCGCAGTGGCACTCTTGGCATTGCCGATCGTTTTCGGCATCGGCTTCGCGATGATGGTCACGGCGCTGGCAACCGTGGCGGACAATCTGCCGCTTGTGGAGATCGTGTCGATCTCCTGCACGCTGTTGATGTTCTTCAACTCCGGCTTTGTACCGGTGATGGCTTACCCGAAGTGGCTGCAACCAGTTGTTGCCGAGCAGCCAATGTCCGTGGCAATCGATGCGATGAAAGGCCTCTCCTTGGGGGGCCCCGTCGCCGAACCCCTCCTCAAGACATTGGCCTGGGCGGTCGGGATGGTGGTGGTGTTCATCTATCCAGCGATACTCGGATACCGACGCGCCGCTTCGGACTGATAACCATCTGGGTATTGCCTGGTGAATCCGTACGCGCGGTAACGTCTACGGCTGACCATCCGAATTACAAGTAGTTCAGACTCACGAAACACGATTGCCGAGCAGTTCCGGCAGCACAGTTGAACCAACCGAAAGGCGTTGTCTTGACTCGAAAATTTCGGTCCCCCTGGAGGCGCACCGTCGTAGGTGCACTGATGGCGGCAAGCGTCGTCCTTGTTTCCAGCAGCGTGGGCATCGCCGGTGCCGCGCCCACTGCACACCAGGGTGGGGGAGATGCTGCACAGGACGATTCGGACGGGTCGTACATCGAATCTGTCGAGCGAGTCAATGATCGCCAGATCGTCGTAAATGTCTACGCAGCATCGATGGACAAGTCGGTCCCCATTCAGGTGATCTTGCCTGCAGACAACTCTCAGCCGCGCCCCATTCTCTACCTGCTCAACGGCGCTGACGGTGGAGAAGGCACAGCAACGTGGGACCGCCAAACTGATGTGGTTGATTTCTTCGCCGACAAGAACGTCAATGTTGCGATTCCGGCCAAAGGCCTGATGTCGTACTACACCGACTGGGAGAAGGAAGATTCCGTCCTCGGAAAGAACATGTGGAGCACCTTTCTGGGCAAGGAGCTTCCTCCACTTCTGAACAAGGCACTCGGCAGTAACGGCGATCAGTCGATTGCAGCTATCTCGATGTCTGCGACCTCTGTTCTGAATCTCGCGATCGAATACCCAGGGTTCTACAAGTCCGTTGCGTCCTATTCAGGTTGTGCACAGACCAGCGACCCGATGGGGCAGGCCTTCGTTCGAGCAACCACTGAATGGATCGGCGGAGTTGGCGACATTCAGAACATGTGGGGCCCCTTCGATGGTCCGGGATGGGTAGAACACGACCCGGTCGTCAACGCGGAGAAGCTGCGTGGCACTCCCCTGTACATCAGCACGGGTAGTGGCCTGCCCGGTTTTCCGAACGATACCCCGGAGAACCCTCGCATTCAGGACGGACGAGCAGCGATGTTCGACCAGATTGTTGTGGGAGGACCGATTGAATTCGCGACTAGCATCTGCACCGGAAACCTCGCTCGACGTCTTGCCGACCTCAATATCCCGGCAACTGTGGACTTCCGTCCCGTAGGCACGCATTCGTGGGGTTACTGGCAAGACGATCTGCACAAGTCATGGCCGTTCATCGCCCAGTCCCTCGGGGTCTGATCCCGAGACGCAGATTTTGGGAGCAAGAAGCAAAGCGAACAACCAGATTCAGCACGCGAGGAAAGAATTGAAGCGATTCACTCTGGTCACGCTGGCGTCATTGGCGGCCTGTGCCGTTCTGGCTGGAACGCCAGCAGCAGTATCAGCAGATCCGGCCGAACCTACACCCGGATTGTCCAGTGTGGCGCCCTCCCCTGTCGGCGCCAACGACTGGGGGTGCAAGCCAAGTCTGGAACATCCCCGTCCGGTGGTACTCGTACACGGAACCGGGATGAGTATGACCGACACCTGGGATGTTTTGGCGCCTCAGCTTGCCGATTTGGGCTACTGCGTCTTTGCGCTGAATTATGGTGGTGTGCGGGAAATTCTGAATCCCAATGCTGTGCATTGGGGGATCACCGACATTGCAACCTCCGCAGAGGAGCTTGCAGTGTTCGTTGACTCGGTGAAGTTTCACACCGGTGCGACGCAGGTGGATATCGTCGGTCATTCCCAGGGTGGCGTCGTTGCTCGCCAGTACCTCAAGTTCAACGGTGGAGCGACCCCTGCAGATCCGTCGAAAAATGCCGTGCACTCGCTCGTCAGTCTGGGCGCGACCAACCACGGGACTACATTCGGTGGTCTTCAAGCGAACGCACGATCGTTGTCTGCGATGGGTCTCCCTGGCGATCTACTCGTCCAGGCGATCTGGGGGCCGGCCGGTGTCCAGCAACTCAGCGGAACACCGTTCTTGACCGCGCTCAACGCCGGTTCCGAGACGCAACCCGATATCGAGTACACCGTAATCGCCTCAGCTCACGACGAAATCTCGACGCCACCCGAGGCAACTTTCCTTAGTCCGGGTGATGGCGCCATAGTGCATAATGTCTGGACTCAAGACAACTGTGCCGGTAACGCGGCGTCCCACGGGCAGTTGGTCAGCGACCCTCACACGCTTGATCTCGTCAAATCAGCGCTTGACCCCGAGTACCGCCCGCTCCCTTGCGAATAGGCGCGTCAGGCAGGTAGACAGCAGGACCGAAGTAGTCTGGCGGCGCGGAGAAATCCGACGCCGCCAGACTATTTTTTGTATCTTCGTACAGGCCGCGGATCTGGCTCGACGGAGGGACGCCTAACCAGGCCCGCGGATCGTGGGCGAGGAGATCGGGTCAGGAATTCAGCGCAGCGGCAATCATCGGGCCGATCTCCTCCAGACCCTCTGGCGTCATCATCGAAACATGGTTCACGTTTGCCCGACGAACATCGATTTCGCCGTCGATCAGTGGACGCCACGGATCGACCCCGTCGGCCTCGGTTTCATTGGATCCCACGAACAGCACCGGCCCCGTGCACGTGGCCGGTTCATACTCCCGTGTCAGCGCCGACGTTCGCGCGATGCTGGAGAACAATCGCCTGATATCACTGGCATTCAGCCCGATAGCTCCGCCATTCACTGCGGTCAGGACATCACTGGCACAGTCGATCGACAGGTTCTCGAGGTCCTCGTCATCCGGAATTACGACGCCCAAGCCAGCAACTTCGTGCCTGACCATCGTCGCAAAAGCTTCATCATCCAAGCTCAAGGGCGAGCCGTCCAAAATGACCAAGGCACTTACCTTCTCGCCCAAGGCCTCGAGCCTTGCCGCGATTCCATGTGCGACAACTCCACCGAACGACCAACCCAGAAGTCTGTACGGACCCTGCGGTTGCACTGATCGGATCTCCGACACATACCGATCTATGTAGTCGGTCAGTGCAGTCGCGGAAAAGTCCTCCTCGGTCAACGCTGGTGTCTGCAGCCCGTATAGCGGCACCGATCTGTCGACGAACGCGGCGAGAGGTGCGTACGGCCAGGCCAGCCCGACCATTGGGTGCACGCAAAACAGTGGAAGCTCAGATCCGCGTGCACGCAAGGGCAATGTGACTGCGAGTGCGGCATCAAGATCCAGTTCAAATCCCACGTGCATACCGGTAACCAACTTGTCGGACATCTCCGACACAGTCGAACTGGTGAATAGCATGCGTAGCGGAACCTCAGCCGAAATCGCTTGGCCCAACTTCGCTGCCAACTGCGTCGCGATCAGGGAGTTTCCGCCCAATTCGAAGAAATCGTCATCGAGACCGACCCGATCGATACCTAGCAATTCCTCGAAGACAGAAGCAACGAGTCGCTCGACCTCGGTCACCGGAGCCCTGAACACCGCAACCTCGAACACCGGCTCCGGCAACAACTTCCGATCCAACTTCCCCGAAGCATTCAACGGGAACGCATCCAACACCATGATCTGCGACGGCACCATATACGACGGCAACACCGACCCCAACGAATCCACCAACGCCGCAGTATCAACCACCGCACCCGACGCCGGCACCACATACCCCACCAACTGATCACCGGTCACCGTCGACACCACAGCCACCGACGACACAGACACCGACACATCGGCCACCAACGCCGACTCGATCTCCCCCAACTCGATCCGCTGACCACGGAACTTCACCTGGAAATCGGTACGACCGATGTACTCGAGCTCACCCGACCCGCCCCACCGCACCAAGTCCCCCGTGCGATACATCCGATCCCCACCACTGCCATCGGTGAACGGATTCGCCACGAAGCGATCCGCCGACAAATCCGGACGAGAAACATACCCACGAGCCAACTGATCACCCGCCAGATACAACTCACCCGCAACACCCACCGGCACCGGACGCAACCGCGAATCCAACACGAACACCTGCGAATTCCACTGCGGCACACCAATAGACACCACACCACCATCGACGACACCCGTCACATCCGCGAACGTGATCGACACCGCAGCCTCGGTCGGACCATACAGATTATGAACCCGAGCACCCGACACCACACCGAAATCACGCACCGCCTGCGCCGGCAACGCCTCACCGATGACGAACACATCACGCAACGAACCCAACAACTCCGCAGACACCGCACCCGCGAACACCGACAACATCGTCGGCACGAAATCCGTCACCGTCACACCCTGATCAGCGATCACCGACGCCAAATACCCCGGATCCCGATGACCGTCATGAGTAGCCACCACCAACCGAGCACCCACCGCCAACGGCAAGAAGAAACCCCACAACGACACATCGAACGTCGTCGCCGTCTTCTGCAAATACACATCCGACCCAGTCAGAACATACCGACCCTGCATCCACGCCATCTGATTGACGATCGCCGCATGCGAAACCGCCACACCCTTCGGCTTCCCCGTCGAACCCGACGTGAAAATCACATACGCAGCATTCGAACCCCGCAACGGCGAAACACGATCCACATCAGAAACAGGCGCATCCGAGAACCCGGACACATCCAACTCGTCGATCAACACCACATCGAACTCACCCGGCAACACCACACCGTCACCAGCAGTCGACAACACACACACCGGCGCCGCAGTCCCGAGAATATGACCATTGCGCTCGACCGGATGATCCGGATCCAACGGCACATACGCCCCACCCGCAGCAACCACCGCATACATACCCACCACAAGATCAACCGACCGGCGCATCGCCAACGCCACCAACGACTCCGGCCCCACACCCACCGAAATCAAATACCGCGCAAGGCGACTCACCCGAGACCCGAACTCCGCATACGACAGCGACTGCCCCTCGAACACCACCGCCACCGCACCCGGCGTCGCCGCCACCTGCCCGAAGAACCCATCGAGCAACAACGCACCACCAGTCAACTCGTGAACAGTGTCATTCCACCCCTCGAGCACCAACGAACGCTCAACAGAATCCAGAATATCGATGTCACCCAGAACGATTGACTGATCAGCAACGACGGCACCGAGGATCCGCCCGAACCTGTCCGCGAACCCAG
>NZ_JASHKN010000029.1 GCF_030056735.1 Rhodococcus sp. IEGM 1409 | reverse complement strand
AACAACTTCCGATCCAACTTCCCCGAAGCATTCAACGGGAACGCATCCAACACCACAAACTGCGACGGCACCATATACGACGCCAACCGCTCCCCCACACCCACCTTCACCACATCAACATCAACCGAACACCCCACCGCAGCAGTGACATACGCAACCAACTGATCACGCCACACCACCACCACCACAGAACCCACACCCACCTGATCCCGAACCGCAGACTCGATCTCCCCCAACTCGATCCGCTGACCACGCAACTTCACCTGAAAATCACTACG
>NZ_JASHKN010000028.1 GCF_030056735.1 Rhodococcus sp. IEGM 1409 | reverse complement strand
TTCGTGGACCTGCGCGAGAGCGTACGTGTCCCGCGGGGGTTAGGGCGGAGCGGGGTTGGGGGGCTGGGTGTGGGGGGGGGCGGGCCCGCCGGCGGCCGCGCCGCTCCAGCCCCCGGCCCCCCCCCCCAAACCCACACCGCCCCCGCCACACACCACCCGCGCCCCCTCCCCCCCGCCCGCCTCCACGACGTCACACCCCACCTGTCGGGCCCCCACAGCGCCGCGGGCGCCGACCACCGACTAGGGCTTCGCGTCGGCGGTGGCCCCCTGGACCGCGGGACC
>NZ_JASHKN010000027.1 GCF_030056735.1 Rhodococcus sp. IEGM 1409 | reverse complement strand
GATCGAACGAGCAATCCCCGACATCGAATCTCGCTGCCACCGCCGGAAACGGCCGTAGTGCTGCGCCCAGGGCGGCGATCTTCTTTCCGTCCCGTACCTGCAGCATCGTGTTGCCTGCCAACCACGCACCGACACCGCGGCTGGCGATCACCTGATCATCCGGGCGCGTCGACAGTTCGTCCACCACCGCCACCCGCACCGCCTCGAGACGCAGAATCTCCGCACTCGCCGACACCGCGGCCGCACGCAACTCAGCAGCAGACAACCGCCACAACCGCCCGCGCAACCCCACCG
>NZ_JASHKN010000026.1 GCF_030056735.1 Rhodococcus sp. IEGM 1409 | reverse complement strand
ACACCCGACAAATACAACTCACCCGCAACACCCACCGGCACCGGACGCAACCGCGAATCCAACACCACCACCGACGAATTCCACACCGGAGCACCCATCGGCACCACAACACCCACACCATCAAGCGGACCCGCCGCCGTCGCATGCACCGTGAACTCCGTCGGACCATACAAATTATGAACCTCAACCGACGGCAACACCGACAACACCCGACCCACCACCGACGACGGCAACGCCTCACCCGCCGCGAAAATCACCCGCAACGAACCCAACCCGGCCCCCCGACCAAGCTGATCGACGAACACCTCCAACATCGACGGCACAAACGAGACCATCGACACCGACTCCGCCGCCACCACCGACGCCAAATACCCCGGATCCCGATGACCGTCATGAGTAGCCACCACCAAC
>NZ_JASHKN010000025.1 GCF_030056735.1 Rhodococcus sp. IEGM 1409 | reverse complement strand
GATCCCGATGACCGTCATGAGTAGCCACCACCAACCGAGCACCCACCGCCAACGGAACAAACAACTCCCACACCGACACATCGAACGTCACCGGAGTCTTGAGCAACACCACATCAGAACCCGACACCGCATAACGCTCCGCCAACCACGACACCTGATTGACCACACTGCGATGACTGACCGCCACACCCTTCGGCCGACCCGTCGACCCCGACGTGAAAATCACATACGCCGTATTCTCCGCCCGCAACGGCGCAACCCGATCCACATCCGACACAGGAGCATCCGAAAAACCAGACACATCAACAACATCAACCTCGACCACCGGCACCACACCAGCATCGAAACCAACATCAGACGTACTGACCACACACACCGGCGACGCCGACGCCAACACAAACCCATTACGCTCCGCCGGCTGATCCGGATCCACCGGAACATACCCACCACCAGCCTTGAGCACACC
>NZ_JASHKN010000024.1 GCF_030056735.1 Rhodococcus sp. IEGM 1409 | reverse complement strand
GACTGATCAGCAACGACGGCACCGAGGATCCGCCCGAACCTGTCCGCGAACCCAGCCACCGTCGACTCGTCGAACAAATCCGTCGCATACGTCAACGACGCCGCCATCCCCGCCGGAGCGCCCGCTTCGTCGAACGACTCCACCACCGTCAACTGCAGATCGAACTTCGCCGCCACCGCAGTGGCATCGACACCCGCAACCCGCAGATCACCCAACTGCAACGCCGACTGCTCCATGTTCTGGAACGCCAACATCACCTGGAACAACGGACTCCGAGCCTGCGACCGCGCCGGATTGAGCACCTCCACCAAACGCTCGAACGGAACATCCGCATGCGCAAACGCCTGAAGATCAACCTCCCGCACACCCGCGAGCAGATCGACGAAACTCTCCGAAGAATCCACCCCCGTCCGCAACACCAACGTGTTGACGAACATCCCGATCACATCATCGAGAACCTGCTCACCACGACCCGCCACCGGAGTACCGATCGCAATATCG
>NZ_JASHKN010000023.1 GCF_030056735.1 Rhodococcus sp. IEGM 1409 | reverse complement strand
CGCTCGAGAATGTCGAGGTTCGCCATCGCCGCCGCCGCGGCACCGGCATGCCCGCCGTAGGTGTACCCATGGCGCCACCACGAACCGGCATAGAACGGCTCCGCCACCCGCGGCGCGATGAACACCGCACCCATCGGAACGTAACCGGACGTCAAACCCTTTGCCGTGGTCATCATGTCGGGCTGCAGATCGAAACGGGTGGACGCGAACCACTCACCACCGATGCGGCCGAAACCGGTCACGACCTCATCGACCACAAACAGGATGTCGTGCTCGCGGCAGATGTCACGCACCTCGGCCAGGTAACCCTCCGGCGGAAGATACACCCCACCCGCACCGATGATCGGCTCGGCGAAGAACGCGGCGATCTTGTTCGCACCGATCTTCTCGATCAACTCGAGCAGGCTCTTCGCATCGTCCCAGCCGACGGTCGCCGCATCCGCCATCAGCTCGCCGTAACCCTCACGGTTCACCGGAATACCGGCCAGAGCCGTTCCCGCAACGTGCATTCCGTGATACGCCTTCTGACGTCCGACGATGATCGTCTTCTCCGGCTGCCCCACCTCGTGCCAG
>NZ_JASHKN010000022.1 GCF_030056735.1 Rhodococcus sp. IEGM 1409 | reverse complement strand
TGTGAAGTGTCAGGACATCGTGGACACTTTCATGTGTCATGACCTTCTGGACGGTTCGGTGGTGTTCACGATCGGTGGATGACACGCCGACGAGAGATGCTCAGCCCTGCTGTCCTGGTCGCGATCACAGATCGAGCGGCCGGCAGGAAGGTCAACGTCGCAGCCTTGTGCCGCAACGAGAACCTCAGCAGCAGTTGGTTCTACCAACAACTCGGCAGGTTCACCCGAGGCGGCCTCGAAGCGTTGGCACCACGCAGCAGCGCACCCCACACACGGCCCTCGACCACCCCGCCCGGGGTGGTCGAGGCGATCGTGCGAGCCCGCAAAGATCTTCAGGACGAGGGCAGCGACAACGGCCCCTACTACATCCGGCAACGTCTGATCGCCGACGGACACGCCAACGTCCCGTCCGAATCGACGATCTACCGACACCTCAAAAGCCGCGGACAAATACTCGCGCAACCGAACAAACGCCCGAACTCCTACCGCCGATTCGAGTACCCGGCACCGAACGCCTGCTGGCAGATCGACGGCACCCACCTCTACCTCGCCGACCGGACCCGTGTCACCGTGGTGGAGATCATCGACGACCACTCCCGCCTCTGTGTGGCATCACACGCCGCGGTCACAGAATCGTTCGAATCCGCTTGGGCAGCATTGCAATCCGGTTTCATCGAGTTCGGGCTTCCGGCGATGATTCTCTCCGACAACGGCACCGCGTTCTCCGGGCGTCGCCGAGGCACCATATCGGAACTTGAACGAGAACTCGCCGCCCTCGGCATCGTCGCGATCACCTCGTCGATCGCGCACCCGCAAACCTGCGGAAAGATAGAACGTCACCATCAGACGATGAAGAGGTGGATTGCCGCTCGCCCACCTGCGGTGTCGCTACAGGAGTTGCAGATTCTGCTCGACGCCTACCGCCGCTTCTACAACAATCGGCCGCAGAAAACGCTCGGCAGTGTTCATCCGGCAGCGCGGTGGGCAGCGACGTCACCCGCCGGGCCCGACACCGCGGGCATGGTGCGGGCAGGGTCAAGTGCTCGTCCCAGTTCCCCGACCGGAGTGATCAAGATCCACGGACTCTCGATCCACCTCGGTCGCGCCTGGGGCAACCGAGACACCGTCGCGTACTGGCAAGGCGACCGATACGCGGTGTTCGTCGACGACGAACTCGCACGCGAACTCGTCGTCGACCGGACCCACACTCGCCAACTTCTCAACCCGAGAAAACAGTGAAGTGTCCACGATGTCCTGACACATATGTGTCCACTACGTCATGACACATCACA
>NZ_JASHKN010000021.1 GCF_030056735.1 Rhodococcus sp. IEGM 1409 | reverse complement strand
ACGAATCCACCAACGCCGCAGTATCAACCACCGCACCCGACGCCGGCACCACATAGGACACCAACGCTGTCACCCCTGATTGCAACTCTTTACCGAGAGTTACGGCTTGCGCAATCAGAGAGTGCTTTTCCAGTGCCGCGTTGATTTCACCGAGTTCGATCCGATATCCCCGTATCTTGACCTGAAAATCGCTGCGGCCAACGTACTCGAGTTGCAGTTGATCGAGGCTCCCTACCCAACGGACAATGTCTCCGGTGCGATACATCCGCGAACCGCCAGGCGAAAATGGGTTGGAAACAAAGCGGTCTGCCGTCAGATCCGGACGGTTTCGGTATCCGCGAGCTAGAACTGACCCCGCTAGGTATAGCTCACCTCGCGTGCCGACCGGAACCGGATTCAGTCGTTCGTCGAGCACCAATGCTGAGACACCATTGATCGGCGAACCAATAGTGATTCGACTGTCCGCTTCCAATCTTGCGTATGTAGAAATGATCGTTGTCTCGGTTGGCCCGTATGCATTGAAATAGGTCCTCCCCGGCACCCACTTGGCCAGCAGCTCAGGAGAACTGACATCGCCGCCGACAGAGACCACATGGAGATCAGGTAGCGACGCTGGATCCATCGTCCCTAGGACTGCCGGTGTGATGACGACGTTGGAAACGCGTTCCGCGCGCATCAATTCAGCCAATTCATCGCCGCCGAGAATCGACGCGGGGACCACAACTAGCGTTGCCCCCGAATAGAAAGCAACCATCCATTCAAGAACGGAGGGGTCGAAGATTGGCGAACAGATGTGCAGGACGCGCGAGTCCGCTGAAATTTCGTAAAGATCATTCGCGTATTCCAACAGGCTAAACAGGCCCGTGTGTGTCACAGCAACACCCTTAGGCCGGCCAGTCGATCCCGAAGTATAGATTATGTAGGCAATATGGTCTGGCATAAGCGTCGTTGTCCGCTCATGCTCACCGATCGGCGATGAAGCGAATGTCGCAGCCATCTCCGCGAAGTCCGTGGAATCGATTTCAAACCAAACCACACCATCCGGCACACGATCGACGTTTGACGAAGTCGTCAGTCCCATCGACGCACCGGAGTCCGAAATCATATGCGCGATACGATCGCTGGGGTAGTTCGGATCGACAGGCACGTACGCGGCGCCCGACTTGGCAACTGCCCAAACAGCCAGAACCATCTCGTACGAGCGTGGAAGCGCAATTGCCACGACCGATTCGGGTCCTGCACCAGACGTGATGAGAACACGAGCCAATTGCGACGAATGTCTGTCAAGCTCGCGATAGGTGACCGACTTACCATTGGTTCGTACTGCAACAGACTCGCTACCCACCTCACTGCTCGCAGTCAAGATATCCACTAACCTGCGCTGCGGCATCAAGTTGTCCTGGCAAGCGTTACTCAAAACCGCATGCTCTCTCGCGTCGAGCAATTCGATGTCACCCAAAACGATGGACTGATCAGCAACGACGGCACCGAGGATCCGCCCGAACCTGTCCGCGAACCCAG
>NZ_JASHKN010000020.1:0-3452 GCF_030056735.1 Rhodococcus sp. IEGM 1409 | reverse complement strand
TTGTGTGTTGTTTGAGAACTGCACAGTGGACGCGAGCATCTTTGTTGTAAGTAATGAAGAGCGTACGGTGGATGCCTTGGCACCAGGAGCCGATGAAGGACGTAGGAGGCTGCGATAAGCCTCGGGGAGCTGTCAACCGAGCTGTGATCCGAGGATGTCCGAATGGGGAAACCCAGCACGAGTGATGTCGTGTTACCCGCGCCTGAATATATAGGGCGTGTGGAGGGAACGTGGGGAAGTGAAACATCTCAGTACCCACAGGAAGAGAAAACAACCGTGATTCCGTGAGTAGTGGCGAGCGAAAGCGGAAGAGGCTAAACCATGGGTGTGTGATAGCCGGCAGGTGTTGCATTCGTGGGGTTGTGGGGTTCATTTTGTCTGTTCTGCCGAGCAGGCCAACAGTAAGAAATCATGAGGTTAGTGGAAGTGGTCTGGAACGGCCTGTCGTAGAGGGTGAGAATCCCGTACACGAAAACTTTGTGACTGTTGTAATGGAAACCCAAGTAGCACCGGGCCCGTGAAATCTGGTGTGAATCTGTCGGGACCACCCGATAAGCCTGAATACTCCCTGGTGACCGATAGCGGACTAGTACCGTGAGGGAAAGGTGAAAAGTACCCCGGGAGGGGAGTGAAATAGTACCTGAAACCGTGCGCTTACAATCCGTCAGAGCCTTCGAACAGACTTGTCTGTTGGGGGTGATGGCGTGCCTTTTGAAGAATGAGCCTGCGAGTTAGTGGCATGTCGCGAGGTTAACCCGTGTGGGGTAGCCGTAGCGAAAGCGAGTCCGAATAGGGCGATCGTAGTGGCATGCTCTAGACCCGAAGCGGAGTGATCTACCCATGGCCAGGTTGAAGCGACGGTAAGACGTCGTGGAGGACCGAACCCACTTAGGTTGAAAACTGAGGGGATGAGTTGTGGGTAGGGGTGAAAGGCCAATCAAACTCCGTGATAGCTGGTTCTCCCCGAAATGCATTTAGGTGCAGCGTCGCGTGTTTCTCACCGGAGGTAGAGCTACTGGATGGTCTAGGGGGCCCACAAGCTTACCGAAATCAGCCAAACTCCGAATGCCGGTGAGTGAGAGCGCGGCAGTGAGACTGCGGGCGATAAGGTTCGTAGTCGAGAGGGAAACAGCCCAGATCGCCAGCTAAGGTCCCTAAGCGTGTACTAAGTGGAAAAGGATGTGGGGTCGCGAAGACAACCAGGAGGTTGGCTTAGAAGCAGCCACCCTTGAAAGAGTGCGTAATAGCTCACTGGTCAAGTGATCCTGCGCCGACAATGTAGCGGGGCTCAAGTACACCACCGAAGCTGCGGCATTCACGCAATAGCCCCCAGTTGATCCAAGGATTTTCTGGCAGGTGTGTGGATGGGTAGGGGAGCGTCGTGTGGCCATGGAAGCGGCAGGGTGACCTAGCCGTGGAGGCCACACGAGTGAGAATGCAGGCATGAGTAGCGAAAGACGAGTGAGAAACTCGTCCGCCGAATGACCAAGGGTTCCTGGGCCAGGTTAATCCGCCCAGGGTGAGTCGGGACCTAAGACGAGGCCGACAGGCGTAGCCGATGGACAACGGGTTGATATTCCCGTACCCGTGTGAACGCGCCCATGGTGAATCAGTGATACTAACCATCCTGAAGCCACGAGAAGACCTTCGGGTCTCGAGTTGGTGGATGCATGGGACCTGATCTGGTAGTAGCCAAGCGATGGGGTGACGCAGGAAGGTAGCTGAGCCAGTCAGTGGTAATACTGGTGTAAGCGTGTAGGGCGTGACCTAGGCAAATCCGGGTCACATACAGCCTGAGACGTGATGCGTAGCCGATTGAGGCGAATTCAGTGATCCTATGCTGCCGAGAAAAGCCTCTAGCGAGCTTTCACACGGCCCGTACCCCAAACCGACACAGGTGGTCAGGTAGAGAATACTAAGGCGATCGAGATAACTATGGTTAAGGAACTCGGCAAAATGCCCCCGTAACTTCGGGAGAAGGGGGGCCCTGTCTGGTGACGACATTTACTGTCTGAGCTGGGTGGGGCCGCAGAGACCAGTGAGAAGCGACTGTTTACTAAAAACACAGGTCCGTGCGAAGTCGTAAGACGATGTATACGGACTGACGCCTGCCCGGTGCTGGAAGGTTAAGAGGACCGGTTAGTTCCTTCGGGAGCGAAGCTGAGAATTTAAGCCCCAGTAAACGGCGGTGGTAACTATAACCATCCTAAGGTAGCGAAATTCCTTGTCGGGTAAGTTCCGACCTGCACGAATGGCGTAACGACTTCTCAGCTGTCTCAACCGTAGACTCGGCGAAATTGCATTACGAGTAAAGATGCTCGTTACGCGCGGCAGGACGAAAAGACCCCGGGACCTTCACTACAGCTTGGTATTGGTGTTCGGTTCGGTTTGTGTAGGATAGGTGGGAGACTGTGAAACGGTGACGCCAGTTATCGTGGAGTCGTTGTTGAAATACCACTCTGATCGAATTGGACCTCTAACCTCGGACCATGATCTGGTTCAGGGACAGTGCCTGGTGGGTAGTTTAACTGGGGCGGTTGCCTCCCAAAATGTAACGGAGGCGCCCAAAGGTTCCCTCAGCCTGGTTGGCAATCAGGTGTCGAGTGCAAGTGCACAAGGGAGCTTGACTGTGAGACTGACAGGTCGAGCAGGGACGAAAGTCGGGACTAGTGATCCGGCACCGGCAAGTGGAAGCGGTGTCGCTCAACGGATAAAAGGTACCCCGGGGATAACAGGCTGATCTTCCCCAAGAGTCCATATCGACGGGATGGTTTGGCACCTCGATGTCGGCTCGTCGCATCCTGGGGCTGGAGTAGGTCCCAAGGGTTGGGCTGTTCGCCCATTAAAGCGGCACGCGAGCTGGGTTTAGAACGTCGTGAGACAGTTCGGTCTCTATCCGCCGCGCGCGTTAGAAACTTGAGGAAGGCTGTCCCTAGTACGAGAGGACCGGGACGGACGAACCTCTGGTGTGCCAGTTGTTCCGCCAGGAGCACCGCTGGTTAGCTACGTTCGGAAGGGATAACCGCTGAAAGCATCTAAGCGGGAAGCCTGTTCCAAGATGAGGTTTCTCACCCCCTCGAGGGGGTAAGGCCCCCGGCA
This sequence comes from Rhodococcus sp. IEGM 1409, assembly GCF_030056735.1. Lineage (GTDB taxonomy): Bacteria > Actinomycetota > Actinomycetes > Mycobacteriales > Mycobacteriaceae > Rhodococcus_F. The sequence goes on along the minus strand of NZ_JASHKN010000020.1, from coordinate 353 downwards.
GACCACCGGGTTGATAGGCCAGAACTGGAAGTCCGGTAACGGATGCAGGTGACTGGTACTAATAGGCCGAGGACTTACCACAAAGAAGCTACGCGTCCACTGTGCGGTATCTGAAACAACACACAGATACCCTGAGAAACATGATTTCTCCATCCCCCAACACCGGAAACATCAGGTGTTGACGGGTGGTGAAACCACGGTTCGAAGGAAGTTACTGTGACAGTTTCATAGAGTTACGGCGGTCATAGCGAAGGGGAAACGCCCGGTCCCATTCCGAACCCGGAAGCTAAGCCCTTCAGCGCCGATGGTACTGCACTCGACAGGGTGTGGGAGAGTAGGACACCGCCGAACAC
>NZ_JASHKN010000001.1 GCF_030056735.1 Rhodococcus sp. IEGM 1409 | reverse complement strand
GAAGTGTCCACGATGTCCTGACACATATGTGTCCACTACGTCATGACACATCACAGGTAGCGCGAACTACCAAAAAGGCGCACGGGGCCGGAGGCCCTAGGGCGTCACCTGAGCCAGCATCATCTGCTCGAAACCCTCACCGTAAGGCGGAAGCATTCCCCACTCGCCGCGCGGATCATGCTGCGCTGCTTCGAATACCGTTCGCGCGTGACTGAACTCGAGGAAACCCTCGCGCCCGTGGTAGTGCCCGATGCCCGAAGCCCCGACGCCGCCGAAGGGTGCATCGCTCAGCCCGGGGTGAGACATCGCGTCGTTGATGGTGACGCCGCCCGAGACGGTGCGTTCGAGTACGGATTGCTTCTCGTCCAGATCGGTTCCGAAGTAGTACAGCGCCAACGGCTTCGGCCGTGAATTGATGTCGGCGACGACGCTGTCGAGTTCGTCGTACGGCAGGATCACGACGGCCGGCCCGAAGATCTCCTCTTTCATGATCTGCGCGTCGGTCGGAGGGTCGACCACAATTCGCAGTGGACGACGACGAGTGTCTGCGGAGAGTTCTTCGTCGGGAACGGTGATGATTCGTGCTCCACGCTCTGCGGCGTCCGCGATGTACCCCTCGATGCGTGCGAGGTGACGCTCGCTGACTATCGAGACCATGTCTTTGTTGTCGGCGATCGTGGGGAACAGTCCTGTGAACTGATCGGTGAATGCGTCGATGAATGCTTCCGTGTTCTCGCGCGGGACGTAGATCAGATCGGGAGAGACGCAGAGTTGACCGGCATTGGTCGACTTCGCGATAGCCAAACGCGAAGCAGCAGAGTTGATATCGGCACTGCGGCTCAAGACGCTCGGTGACTTGCCGCCGAGTTCGAGGGTGACCGGAATCAGGTTCTTCGCAGCATTGGCCATGACCAGCTTGCCGACGGTCGTGCTGCCGGTGAAGACGAGGTGGTCGAAAGGCAGCGACGTCAGCAGATCAGCGACTTCCGGGCCGCCGGTCACCACCGCGACCTCCAAGGGGTCGAGCATTCGACGCGCTGCCTCGGCCAGGACAGCCGCAGTGTTGGGCACGATCTCCGACGGTTTGAGAACCGCGCGATTTCCCGCTCCCAGAGCGCAGGCCAGTGGGCTCAGGAGAGTGAAGAGTGGTGCGTTCCAGGTTCCGATGATGCCGATCGAACCCTTGGGTTGGTACGACACGTACGCAGTGGCACCCAGTTGATCCTGCATCGCTCCGGTGGCTCTCGGTGAGCGAATCATCCACTCTTCGAGCGAATCACGAACATGCTTGAGTGAAACCATCGATCCCAGAACGTCATTCATGACCGAGTAGGCCGGAATCCGACCGCCGAAGTCTTCATTGATCGCTTCGGTCAAATCCTTGTGGTTTGCCACCAGGAGATCGACGATGCGTTGGATGCGCTCGCGTCGTGTCTGCGCGGACGGAAGCCCGGCGGCGCGAGTTGCTTCCTGCTGGGCGCGCAGTATCCGTTCGAGATCGGTGGTGACGGCGACATCGGTGCTCATGGGCACTCCTCGTAGTGGCGAAGTATTGACCGGACCGTATCGACGCGGCGCGAGCGGATGCCCTTTTCGTCTCGTTGACCGGGACGGATTCGATTGGTAGAGAGAACACATGTCGCAGACACAGGTAGAAAACACTGCAGTGAAAATTTCCGTCGAGGAATCGGTGGGACTCGGTTTCCTGACACTCGATCGGCCGGCGCGCCGCAATCCGCTCTCGGCGGAGACCATGCGCGAGGTGACGGCTGCCCTTCTCGAGTTGTCTGCTGACGAGCGCGTGCGGGTTGTCGTCGTGCGCGCCGAAGGCCCGGTGTTCTCCGCGGGCCACGATCTGACGGAGATGATCGGGAGAACCCTCGAGGACGAGCGGGCGATCTTCGACGGCTGTACCGAGATGATGGAGACCGTGCAGCGGATTCCGCAGCCGGTGATTGCCTCAGTCCAGGGCCCGGCTATCGCGGCGGGCTGCCAGTTGGCCGCGTCGTGTGATCTGGTTGTTGCTGCGTCGAATGCTGTCTTCGGTACTCCCGGCGTCAAGATCGGACTGTTCTGCTCGACGCCCATGGTTGCTCTGAGCAGGGCGGTAGGGCGCAAGCGGTCGATGCAGATGTTGCTGACCGGTCAGACGATCGACGCCGAGACCGCTGCGGACTGGGGTCTGGTGAACTTCGTCGTCCCGCCCGAAGACCTGGACCGGGAGGTGCGCGAACTGGCCGCCAAGATCACGACGGCCAGCCCCTTGACGGTGAAGATCGGCAAGCAGGCGTTCTATCACCAGATCGATCTGCCGCAAGCGCAGGCGTACGAGGCGATGGCGGAAACGATGGCGACCAATGCCGTGACCTGCGACGCTCAGGAAGGTATGCAGGCCTTTGTGGACAAGCGAAAGCCCGAATGGCGCAATAAGTAACGATCGCTCTTCCGGTTTAGTTGGACGTCCTATAACCTGAGGCGCATGAGCCTGGATCCACGCACCAATACCGTCGACGGAGTGCTTCGGCGCTCGGCAGCCAAGTACCCCGACCGCGTAGCCGTCGTCTTCGAGGATCGCACCCGCACGTACCGCGAACTCGACGACGCGGTCACCCGGGTCGCGGCCTATCTGCTCGGTCTGGGTCTCGAACACGGCGACCGCGTCGCGGCGTACGGAACCAATTCCGACGCCTACGCAATCGGATTCCTTGCTTGTGCGCGAGCAGGTTTGGTGCACGTTCCGGTTAACTACGCACTCAAGGGGGACGAACTCCGGTACCTCGTGGCGCAGTCGGGCGCCCGGGCGGTGTTGGTGGATCCGGCGTTGGCGTCGACGCTCGACTCGGTCCGCTCCGACCTCGATCTCGACCACGTGATCGCACTGCGGGATGCGGAACTGTCGGTGGTCACGATCGGTGAGGCAGGGGAGGTGCCGGTCTTCGAACCGCGTGCGACGTCGACGGATCTGGCGCAGCTGCTCTACACCTCGGGCACCACCTCGAAGCCCAAGGGCGCCATGATGTCTCACGGTGCGCTCGTTCACGAGTACGTGTCCTCGGTGATCGCGCTGGGGCTCGACAAGAGCGACAACCCACTGATCTGCATGCCGATGTACCACTCCGCGGGCATGCACGTCTTCATGCTTCCGTACCTGTCCGTCGGCGCGACGGTCAGTCTGATGCAGGCGCCGGACATCCCGGAGATCCTGCGCCGTGTCGAAGCCGAAAAGATCGGATCGCTGTTCCTGGCTCCGACCGTGTGGGTACCGCTGGCCAACCATCCGGACCTCGAGACCCGCGATCTGTCCTCGCTGAAAAAGGCGCAGTACGGCGCCTCGATCATGCCGGTCACCGTGCTCAATCGCCTGCGTGATCGCTACCCGGACATCGGCTTCTACAACTGCTTCGGGCAGTCCGAAATCGGTCCACTGGCAACAGTTCTCCAGCCCAGCGAGCATGCTGATCGTCCGTCTTCCTGCGGTCGCGCGGTGTTCTTCGTCGAAACCCGCGTCGTCGACGCCGACGGAAACGACGTCGCCGACGGTGAGTCCGGTGAGGTTCTCTACCGCTCGCCGCAGCTGTGCAACGGCTACTGGGAGAATCCGGAAGCCACCGCCGAGGCCTTCCGCGACGGCTGGTTCCATTCGGGCGATCTGGTCGTGCGGGACGAAGAAGGTTTCATCACGGTCGTCGACCGGATCAAGGACGTCATCAACACCGGCGGCATCCTGGTGGCGTCGCGCGAGGTCGAAGATGCGGTCTACACGCACCCCGCAGTGGCAGAAGTTGCCGTGATCGGTACTCCCGACGAGAAGTGGATCGAGGCCGTCACCGCGATCGTCGTGCTCAAGGACGGCAACGACGAGTTGACGCCCGAGGCGTTGATTGCCCACGTCAAGGAACGGATCGCTCCGTTCAAGGTGCCCAAGCACGTCCGTTTCGTGGCCGAACTTCCGCGAAATCAGAGCGGCAAGCTACTGAAGCGGGAACTGCGCACCGTCTGAGACTTGCTATAGGTTCTGCCTTACCTTCGGTTCGTTTTCAGGTCTTTGACTCCGATTGCCTCACGGTATTGACTTCGGAGGACGGCATGGACTTCGGAAACAGCAAGGTGAGTGGTGGGAATGCAGGTCGATGCAGATGACTTCGCAGATATCTTGGCGACTGCGCGGGAGTTCATCCGAAAGGAAGTAGTTCCGCGTGAGCAGGAGATAGCCGACACCGACGCCATTCCTGAGGACATACGCAAGAAGGCCGCAGCCATCGGGCTCTTCGGCTACGCGATCCCTCAGGAATGGGGTGGGCTCGGACTCGACCTCACCCAAGACGTCGAATTGGCAATGGAATTCGGCTACACGTCCCTGGCGCTGCGCTCGATGTTCGGTACAAACAACGGAATTGCCGGGCAGGTATTGGTCGGCTTCGGTACCGACGAGCAGAAGGCTCAGTGGCTCGAGCGCATCGCCTCCGGTGACGTCGTCGCTTCCTTTGCTCTGACCGAACCGGGCGCGGGCTCCAACCCGGCCGGCCTTCGGACCAAGGCAGTTCTGGACGGATCCGACTGGGTCATCGACGGCAACAAGCGGTTCATCACCAATGCTCCACTGGCGCAGCTGTTCGTGGTGTTCGCACGCACCCGCCCGGCGGACTCCGATGGCCCCGGAATTGCAGTGTTCCTGGTTCCGGCCGACACACCGGGCGTCACGGTCGGCCCCAAGGACAAGAAGATGGGTCAGGAAGGTGCTTGGACCTCCGAGGTCACCTTCGACAACGTCCGGGTTCCCGAGTCGGCCCTCGTCGGTGGCGACCAGGACACCGGATACCGCGCAGCGATGACGTCTCTTGCACGCGGACGAGTCCATATCGCTGCGCTCTCGGTGGGAGCAGCACAGCGAGCGCTCGACGAATCTGTCGCGTTCTCCGTGGTCACGGAACAAGGCGGCACCGCTATCGGCGACTTCCAGCTTGTTCAAGCGATGCTGGCAGACCAGCAGGCCGGTGTCATGGCCGGGCGCGCGATGGTGCGTGAGGTGGCCGCGCGGTACGTCAGCGGTGAGGATCGACGTCTCGGCCCCTCGGCGGCAAAGCTTTTCTGCACCGAGATGGTGGGCAAGGTCGCGGATCTCGCCGTGCAGATCCACGGCGGCAACGGGTACATGCGCGGTGTGCCGGTCGAACGCATCTACCGTGAAGTTCGCCTGTTGCGCCTGTACGAGGGAACCAGCGAAATCCAGCGACTGATTCTCGGCGGTGGGCTCGTGGCGCAAGCGAAAAAGCAAAACCAGCGCTGACATCTTTCTTTACCTGACGAGCTTTAACCTCACGAACGGAGTGGACATGGGATTGTTGGACGGCAAGGTCGCAGTGGTGACCGGCGGAGCGCAAGGGATCGGACTCGAGATTGCGCGCACCTTCATCAAGGAAGGCGCGACCGTCGTCATCGGCGACATCAACGAAAGCGTGGGAACGGCTGCGGTCGCCGAACTCGGCGGAGAGTCGGTCGCCCGTTTCGCTTCCTGCGACGTGCGGGACTCCGGACAGGTCGAGGCAATGCTCGATCTGGCTGAAAGCGCTTTCGGTCCAGTCGATGTCATGGTCAACAACGCCGGTATGACTCGCGATGCCACGATGCGGAAGATGACCGAGCAGGACTTCGACGACGTGATCGCCGTTCACCTCAAGGGAGCGTGGAACGGGACACGCGCTGCCGCCGCCCGCATGCGTGAGCGCGAAACCGGCGCAATCGTGAACATCTCGTCGATCTCCGGCAAGGTCGGGATGCTCGGGCAGACCAACTACTCCGCCGCCAAGGCAGGCATCGTCGGCCTGACGAAGGCCGCGGCAAAAGAGGTCGCGTTCAAGAACGTTCGCGTCAACGCCGTTCAGCCCGGACTGGTCCGCACGGCAATGACCGAGGCCATGCCTGAACGGATCTGGAACGAGAAGCTGGCCGAGATTCCGATGGGGCGCGCAGCCGAGCCTTCGGAAGTTGCTTCGGTTGTACTGTTCCTCGCGAGCGACCTCTCGAGCTACATGACGGGCACGGTTCTCGAGATCACCGGCGGCCGCCACATCTGATCAGCCCTGTTCGAGTGCAAAAATTCTGAGTGTAAAAATTCTGGGTGTAAAACTTCTGGGGTGACTACTGACATGGGACAGCCGAACTCGGATCTTCCGCTCGACGGAATCACCGTAGTTGCACTCGAACAGGCGGTTGCGGCACCCCTCGCCACCAGACACCTCGCGGACATGGGTGCGCGGGTGATCAAGATAGAACGCGTCGGCGACGGTGATTTTGCGCGTCACTACGACCAGGCGGTTCACGGTCAGGCATCACACTTCGTGTGGCTCAACCGTTCCAAGGAATCGATCGCCGTCGACGTGAAATCGGAATCCGGCCGGCAGATCGTTCTCGATCTGGTCGCGCGAGCCGATGTGTTCCTGCAGAACCTGGCTCCCGACGCAGCCGCGCGACTGGGATTCGGTGCGGAGGAACTGCGCGAGAAATTCCCACGGCTCATCGTGATCGACATGTCCGGCTACGGCAGCGACGGCCCACGGCGCGAGCGCAAGGCCTACGACATGTTGGTCCAAGCCGAGACCGGAATGATCTCCGTGACAGGCACGCCGGAAACGGCCACCAAGACCGGCATCCCGGTCTCGGACATCGCGGCAGGAATGTACGCGCTGACTTCGATTCTGAGCGCCCTGTTCCGCAGAGAGCGAACGGGTAAGGGAGCGCTCGTCGAGGTCTCGATGTTCGATTCCACCGTCGAGTGGCTGGGTCATCCGATGTACATGAAAATGTATGCGGACAAGCAGATTCCGCGCGTCGGTCTCGGCCACGCCGCGATCGTTCCCTACGATTCGTATCCGACGGCCGACGGCGAGATCCTGATCGGCGTCCAGAACGATCGTGGATGGCGGGCACTGATGGTGGACGTGTTCGAGCGCGAGGATCTGGTCGACCATCCGCGTTACCGCACCAACATCGTGCGCGTCGAAAACCGCGTTGAGGTAGACGAATTGGTGGGTTCTCTGACTCGTCTGTACTCGACGGCAGATCTTGATCAGCGCCTGGCAGCTGCTGGTGTTCCGGCCGCGGCACTCAACGACATGGCCGGTCTGCTGGAACATCCGCAGCTGGAGAAGCGTGCCAGGTGGCGGTCCGTGGGCACCGAAAACGGTCCGATCGATGCCGTGCTGCCTCCGATGACGTTTTCGGATGTCGAAATGCGCATGGGTGATGTTCCAGCTCTCGGCCAGCAGACGGATTCTCTGCTGGCCGAGTTGGGTCGTACCGACGATCAGATCACGAATCTCCGACAAGACGGATCGATCGGTTGACGCGCCTAGCGTCGCAGGTTCTCGAACACCGCTGCAATTCCTTGTCCGCCACCGATGCACATGGTCTCGATCCCGTACCGCCCCTGGCGCCGGTCGAGTTCGCGCAACAGATTGGCGAGGATTCGCCCGCCGGTCGCGCCGACGGGATGTCCCAGCGAGATGCCGGAGCCGTTGACGTTGAAGCGTTCCTCGATGTCCTGCGCGCTCAATCCCCAAGCCTTGGCGCACGCGAGAACCTGGGCCGCGAAGGCCTCGTTGACTTCGATGAGGTCGATGTCGTCGAGTGACAGGTCGACACGGGAGAGTGCCTTCGCCACGGCAGGCACTGGGCCGATGCCCATCCGGTTCGGCTCCACACCGGCCACACCCCAGCTGACCAGTTTCGCGAACGGTCGCAGGCCCAGCCGTTCGGCGTTGGCAGCAGTAGTGACGATCGCGGCTGCGCCGGCGTCGTTCTGGCCGCACGCGTTACCGGCGGTGACAGTGGCGTCGGGATCGACGCGACCTCGAATGGGGCGCAGTGCAGCGAGATCGGCCAGCTGAATCCCTCGGCGCGGATGCTCGTCGTGGGTGACCACCGTCTGCTCACCACGACGTCCGGGCACCGAAACGGGAATGGTCTCGTCGTCGAAATACCCACTGTCCTGGGCATGAACTGCCCGCTCGTGTGATCGGACCGCGTAACGGTCCTGCTCGTCGCGAGTGATCGAGTACTCCCGACGCAAGTTCTCGGCGGTCTCGATCATTCCGCCCTCGACCGGGAAGTTGACTCCGCCGGAGTTCGTGCGCGGTTTGGCCAGTCGGTCGTGGAACTCGACGGAAGGGCGCTTTGTGCCCCAACGCATGTCGGTGGAGTAGAACTCGGTTCCGCTCATGCTCTCGGCGCCGCCGGCGATGACCAGGTCGCTCATCCCGGTCTGTACTTGCATCGCGGCGTAGATGATCGCTTGCAATCCCGAACCACAACGGCGATCGAGTTGTATTCCGGGAACGGACACGTCGAGACCGGCGTCGAGTGCCGCGATTCGCCCGATGGCCGCAGCCTCTCCGTTGGCGTAACCCTGACCGAAGATGACGTCGTCGACATCGGTGGACGCAATGCCGGTTCGTTCGACGAGGCCACGCACAACAGTGCCGGCGAGAGTGGTGACGGGAACGTCCTTGAAGACTCCGCCGAATCCGCCCACCGGGGTGCGAACGGGTTCACAGATGACTGCGTCGTGCATGGAATGCGCCTGTCTCGAGGAGAGGTGGGGAATGCGTCGCGTGGACGGACCGATCGAAGGGCCACCGCGACCTGGCCACTCGAATATCCAGCACGCGCGGCGCGATTGTCAACAGCGGGAACGACCTGTTCGGACATAGTTTCCGCCATACGGTTCGTATGCGAAATCGACTTTGACACATATACCGTTCAAGGATTGAATGGACGCACGACCTCTGCTGAGCACGGCTCGCCGCTGGTTGAAAGTTCCTGTAGTCGAATCGGTTTCGTCGACAGGAGAGGGTGAAGTACCGACTGACAGGTGGAACAGTGACTCGTTTGGCGCAGACGGCGGGATTGACCGAAACCCAGACCGACATCGTCGGGGCGGTACGAGAGTTCGTCGATCGCGTCGTCATCCCCGCGGCGCAGGAGCTCGAACACTCGGATACGTACCCGACCGACATCGTCAAGCAGATGAAGGACATGGGTCTGTTCGGATTGACGATCGAACCCGAGTACGGGGGCATCGGCGAATCACTGCTTACCTATGCGCTGTGCGTCGAAGAGTTGGCCCGTGGATGGATGAGCGTGTCCGGTGTCATCAACACGCATTTCATCGTGGCTCACATGATCTCGGCGCACGGGACGCCGGAACAGAAGGCGAAGTACCTGCCGCGTTTGGCTTCCGGGGAACTCACCGGCGCATTTTCCATGTCGGAGCCGGCCCTCGGTTCCGATGTTGCTGCGATATCGACCAAGGCGAAGCGGACGGACTCCGGCGATTACGTGATCACCGGGCAGAAGATGTGGCTGACCAACGGTGGTTCGTCGACGTTGGTGGCAGTCCTGGTCAAGACGGACGAGGGTGCGGAAAAGCCGCACAACAATCTGACGACGATATTGATCGAGAAGCCCGCAGGTTTCGGTGAGGTACTCCCGGGCCTGACCATTCCGGGCAAGCTCGAGAAGATGGGGTACAAGGGAATCGACACCACGGAGATGATCTTCGACGGTTTCGAGATCGGAGCCGAAGAGGTTCTCGGTGGCACCCCCGGCTTGGGATTCCGGCACATGATGGACGGCGTCGAGGTCGGTCGGGTCAATGTCGCCGCTCGCGCTTGCGGAATCGCCCAGCGGGCTTTCGAACTGGCTGTCACCTACGCAAAGCAACGCGAGACTTTCGGCAAGCCGATCGCCGAGCATCAGGCCATCGCGTTCCGGATAGCGGAGATGGGCACCAAAGTCGAAGCGGCCCATCTGATGATGGTCAACGCTGCCAGGCTCAAGGACTCGGGTGAGCGCAACGATGTCGCCGCAGGTATGGCGAAGTATCTGGCGAGTGAATTCTGCTCGGAGGTCACGCAGGACAGCTTCCGTATCCATGGTGGGTACGGCTACTCCAAGGAATACGAGATCGAGCGGTTGATGCGCGAGGCGCCGTTCCTTCTGATCGGTGAAGGCACCAGCGACATCCAGAAGCAGATCATCAGCAAGGGCCTGCTGCGTACCTACAACTGAGCCGAGAAGCGGCACCGCGAACTTTTGCGGTGCCGCTTTGTCGTGTCGGATCAGCGGGTGAACGTCAGCGCTTGAATGCCAGGGTTGTCACCGGTGACCGATTGCCGTATGCGTCAACGGCTTCGACACGAGCTTCGTATGCGGTGCCCGCCGCTGCATCGGGAATCGGAATGTCGAGGCTGTTCGGCCGCGGCATGAAGTAGAAGTCGGAGAGCACCTTCGACGAGACAACCTTCGCTCCGGTGGCTGTGTTCGTGATCTCGACGGCATAGTGATGGACCATCTGGTCGTCCATTGCCTGCGCGATCCGTAGCGCTGTTTCACCGTTTGCTCCGGTGCTCACCGAGAGCGGGGTGGCCGTGGTGAATTCCGGCGCGTGCGTGTTCCGTGCACCCTGGATGTAGCGGAAGTTGTCCTTGATCTGCTGGTTGGTCGAACCGTCGAGCTCGACCGTCCACCCCGAACCGCTCAGCGTGCCGGCGCTCGAGTACGGCGGCTGCCAGCTCGCGGACCACACGCCGCCGGCGTAGATGTCGTGCTTGTCTGCCGCCATGTTGATGCGGTTGATCTCCGTACGGTCTTGGTAGACCTCGACGAAGAGCGCTTGGGCGGTAGGTGATTCGAATCGGTTCGCGAGTCCGGACTCGGTCACCATCTGATAGCCGTGATCGATTTCGATGTACGACATCGAACCGTCGTTGACCGACGTGAAGTCACGCTGATGGATCGACCGATCGTCGTTGTTGTTCAGATGTGAGTGTCCGGAGAAGAAGATTGCCTGAGGGAAGGCGCTCAAGTCCTCTGTCAGTCGTGGATTCGACGCCTGCTGGCCGTCCATGGCCGTATTGCTGGCAGGTCGGTGGCCCTGGACGAGAATCGGTTTGGTCAGGTTCGCCGAGTCCGAGGTGATTTCGGTCAGGCGGGACTTCAGCCAATTGCGTTGTGCTGAATCATTGTTGTATGTCTCGGTGTTCACTGTGAAGAGATGGACACCGTTCACGTCCGATTCGTAGTATCCGCCACCGGAATCCGGGAACCACTCTGCCGGGTATCCGGCTCTGATCGCCGCGAGACTTGCATCGTGGTTGCCGTTGGAGATCAGCAGTTGGGTGTCGTTCATACCCTTCCTGGCGAGGTTTGCCTGGAAGATCTCTGCGACGATCTTGTGATCTGGGCCTTTGCCGTCTCCGTTGTCGTTGATCATGTCGCCGTTGGACAGGATTGCGTCTGGCTTCGGGAAGATGGAACCGATTGTGTCGAAGAAGCTTTCGTACTTCTTGTCGTTGTTCACGTGATCGCCGACATGGACGTCGGACATCACGACGACTCGAGCCAGCGGCTTCTCCGAGGTCTTGATCAGGTAGCCGAACGAGACGGCTGCGCTCGCGTGATCGCCGCGGAAAGCGGCGACAGTGACGTTGGTGTCCTTTGCGATCTGCAGCGGATGTCCGGGCGTGGCAGCTTGGCTGTCGGCGGTGGGTGTCGTTCCGTCCAAGGTGTAGCGGACGGTGGCGCCCCGCTCGGCGGTGAAGGTCAGGTCGAGGGGGTGCTCGTACCGTCCGCCGGGGACACTGACGCCGGGAACTGCGGGCGGAGAGTTGTTCTCACCTGAAGAACTGCCCCATTCGAAGGACGAGCTGCCCCAGCGGGGTTCGGCGTTCGGCTCGGCTTGGGGTTCGGCGGGGGCGATGCCGGGAACTGCGAGAGCCGCGGTCACGGCTGCTATCGCGATGGTCGTACGTCTCACGAGGATTCCTTGTCTTCGACGCGGTGGTTCAGACCCATCCGCAATTGGTCTGGACCAATTACGCTAGGCGGTGCCGAATAGGAAAAGGTGTGTCCTGAATGTCCGATTAATGAAGCGTGTATGAACACCCTGCAGTGCTTGGTATCGGTAGACATGGCTGCGTTTATGGCAAAGTCGACGGCGTGGACCTACGTCAGATCGAGTACTTCCTTGCCGTTGCCGGTGGGGAGTCTCTGTCGACGGCAGCGCAGAATCTGTCGGTCACCAAGCCGTCGCTGTCGCAGGGGATTCGTGGTCTCGAGCGCGAACTCGGAGTCGAACTGTTTCACCGTGTCGGTCGCGGTTTGGTACTGACGGCAGCAGGTCGGGCGTTGGTAGGGCCGGCCAGGCAGATGATGCGTAGTAGTGCGGCCGCGTTCAATGTCGCGATCGGTACGGCCGACGAGCCTCGTGGGCGACTCGACATCATTTCCGCGGCACATGGTCTCGAAGGCCCGATCGCACGCATCGTGGCGAACTTTCGTGAGCGGTGGCCTGGTGTCACCGTTCGGGTCGGTGAACTGATGCAGGGTGCGACGACCGAACAGGTGCTGGCCGACGGCGCATGCGAGGTGGTCTTCAGCTATTGGCCCCCGGACATGTCGGCGCTGTCGACAAAAGTGATCGGGGTGAACGAGTACTGGCTGGCAGTGCCATCGGGGGTGCACCCAGACGTGTGGCCCAACGGCGTGAAACCCGCTGCAGGAGAGCCGGTGTCATTGACAGAACTGCCCGATCTTCCGGTGGTGGGCGTGCTCAAACACTCGCGGGCGCGGCTCGCCATCGAGTCGTCCCTGCAGGCTGCCGGTGTCAGGACTCGAATGTCGACGGAGTTGGCGCAGCGGGAGACCGTTGGCGCGTTCGTCTTTGCGGGTTTGGGTATGGCATTCATGGAGCGTTCGCTGGCCGAGAGATCGGTTGCGTCCGGCGCGGAGATATTTCCGGTGGAGCCGGCGATCTCACTGAATTACGGCGTCGAATTCGATCCGGAGACACTCTCCCCGTTGGGCAGGCTGTTCGTAGACGGATTGTGACGTGTGCAGAGTTTCTCGATGTACGCGGACCCGGCCGGCGAGAGCGGGCCGTCGCGGTAGACCAAGATCGTCTGCCGGGTGATCGGTGGGAACAGCGAGCGAACCTCAGCTGCTGGGGAGTCTTGTTCGGCAATCGATCTGGGAAGCAGTGCGGCGCCTACGCCTTGGCCGACCATCTCCCGGACGGCAAGGCGATCAGGTACTTCCACGACGACGTTGGTGAGTTCCAGGTCGTCGTCGACCGAATGCCCGCGCCTGGCTGCGGAGGCCTCGACCACCATCGGCAAGCGCGCAACCACAGCGCGTGGAACCGGGTCGGATAGTTCTCTGGCCAGGTGAACGGGGATAGACAAGACCGTTTCCTGGGTACTCACGGAGATTTCTCGAAGCCCGTCGGAGACACCGGTACTCGGTTGGGTCTCGAGAAACCCGAGTTCACACGCGCCTGCTCTGACCAGTGCTCGCACGTCCTGTGCGTTCGCGGCGGCGTTCGTGAAGAACCGAATTCCGGGTGCCGTCAGATGGAGGCGTCCGGCGACCTCTGCCACCGGGTCGATGGCAAGATCGGACTGGACAGCTACGGCGAGTTCCCCGGCACGCAAAGTGGTTACCGCAGCCACCGCGGCTTCAGCCCGCGCAACGTCGGAAAGCAACGAACGGGCAGACTCGGCGACCGCCAGTCCGACTGCGGTGGGAGTCAAACCGCGAGTGGTGCGCTCGAAGAGTGTGGCTCCGAGTGCTCGTTCGAGGTTGCGTACGGCCTGCGACAGTGACGGTTGCGAAATACGCAGGACGTCCGCGGCCGCAGTGACGCTGCCGTGATCGACGACGGCGACGAGATACTGCGCGCTGCGTATGTCCATCCCGGGTGCCTGCATCTGACGATTCTCCCAGATGGTGGTGCCCTGACTGCGGTGACTTGCTGCGACCTGCAGACATAGGTCTGAGCTATGGCTCTGTGCGCCTTCTCGTCTTTGTGGCGCAGGCCATAGCGATGGTCGACTGTTCCAGTACCACTGACCGCGGTTCGCGCTCGGTGAGTACCTGGAACACAGGAGCGTGATGTGAGCGAGCTTCACCTACCCAACCGGATACGCCACTCGGCGTCGACACGGCCGTTCGATCTGGCGATCATGTGCGGCGACCGAGCTTTGACGTGGGCCGAGCTGGACGGCGAGACCAGTGCCTTGGCGAGTGCGTTGGCAGAAGTGACCGCAACGGGTGCTCGCGTTGGCGCGCTACTGCGGATGGGACTCGAAGGTGCGGAAACCTTCATCGCGTGTGCGAAGGCGGGCGCTGTGTTCATCCCGTTGAACTGGCGGCTCAACCCACTCGAACTCGTCGACATCGCCGAGGACGCAGAACTCGACGTCTTGATCCTCGACGACGAGTTCGCAGTGGGCGCGGCGGCGATTTCCGCAGCGTTGCCGGACATCGCGGTCATCACCGTGGGAGCTGTGGGGGGTCTGCCGGATTCGCGAACCTGGGCGGAGTTCGTGGCGTCCGGGACGGGCGTCGACCCCGGACAGGGGCACGATCCGGACGCAGCAGTTTTGCAGCTTTACACGTCCGGGACCACCGGCCGACCCAAGGGCGTCGTGGCCACGCATCGGAATCTGTACAACGAACCCGTGGGGTTCGACGTGTACGAATTCGGTTCGAATGCAGTGGCACTCGACGCGCTGCCCCTCTTTCACATCGCCGGTGCAGGCTGGATGAGTACGTGCCTGTCCGCCGGAGTGCCTTTGGTGCTGCTCGGCGACATGGCACCGGCTCGGGTCGCTGATGCCATCGCGACTCACCACATCACCCACGCATTTCTGGTGCCTGCGGTCATTCAGACGCTGGTAGATCTGCCCACCCTCGACACTTTCGACCTGACCAGCCTGCAGGTTGTCGCATACGGGGCGTCGCCGATCACGCCGGCACTTCTCGCCCATGCGATGAACGTGTTGAACTGCAAATTCGTTCAGCGATACGGGATGACCGAGACAACGGGTTCGGTATCCGTCCTTCGTGCCTACGACCATCATGTGAGTGGGCCGCGATCGGGCTTGCTCCGCTCTGCAGGAAAACCGATGATCGGTGTCGAGATCTCCATTCGAGACATCACGACTGGTGCGGAATTGCCGCCCAACGAATCCGGTGAGATCGTCGCGCGCAGTAGAAACAACACTCGCGGGTACTGGCGACGTGAACGTGAGACCGCCGAATTGTTCACCCACGACGGCTTTCTCCGAACGGGCGACGCCGGCCATCTGGACGACGAGGGCTATCTGTTCGTCACCGATCGTCTCAAGGACATGATCATCACCGGCGGAGAGAACGTTTATCCGATCGAGGTGGAATCCATTCTGGCCGAGCACCCTTCGGTTGCCGAGGTCGCGGTGGTCGGGGTTCCCGACAAGCGCTGGGGTGAATCCGTCACAGCGGTGGTCAAACTGGTCGACGGTGCCGAGGTGCCCAGCGTCGAGGAGTTGATTGCTTTCAGCACAGCGAAGTTGGCGTCGTACAAGAAGCCTCGCCAGATCCATTTCGTGGAGTCTCTACCTCGTAACGCCAGCGGGAAACTGCTCAAGTCGAGCTTGCGGACCATGTTGAACGCAAGCGGAGAAGCATCATGATCGTGACCGAAGACGTCGGTGTCGCACAACGAGAGGCGTGGGCGAACAAAGTCCTTCCACCGGTGGAGCAGGTACGGGACGGATTGTGGTCGATCCCTGTTCCCATGCCGGACAACCCTTTGCGCTACGTGCTCGTCTACGCGCTCGCGCTCGACGACGGACTAGCCCTCATCGACGTCGGTTGGGATCACGAACAGTCGTGGCAGGCTCTGGTCGACGGCATAGCGTCGATCGGATACCACATTTCCGAAGTGCGGTATGCGGCAATTACACACCTGCATCCCGATCACTTCGGCCTGGCGCCGCGCCTTCGGCAGGTCAGCGGTGCAACGCTGGCGATGCACGTGGCCGACGCGACGCTTCTCGGATACCACGGCCCCGAGCAGACTCGCGACGACATCAGTGGTTGGAACGTGCAGTTGTCCGAACTCGGCGCGCCGGCCGAAGTGCTCGACGCCTCTCGGGTCGACCTGGTGCGGTTCGCTGAGCACGAATCCATCGACGTCGTTCTTGGCGATGGGGATTCACTCGACCTACCCGGATGGAATCTTCGCGCCCAGTGGACGCCCGGGCACACCCCTGGACATCTCTGCTTCGTGGAAGAAGACAGGGGTTTGTTGTTCAGCGGCGATCACATGTTGCCGAGGATCAGCCCGAACATCTCCACGATTCCTGGTGAACTCGATAACCCGCTCCATCGTTATCTGCTCTCGCTCGAGGCGACGACAACCCTGGGTGAATGCGAAGTGCTTCCGGCACACGAATATCGATTCCGGGGGATCGCCGATCGTGCACGTCAATTGATGGGGCACCACGAGGAAAGATTGGCGGAAATTGTGGTGGCGGTGCAGGCCGAGCCCGAGTCCACAGCCTGGGACCTCTCGCGCACGATTTCCTGGTCTCGCCCGTTCGATCAGATGTCGCCGCGGCTACTTCGCCTGGCAGTCCGCGAAACACATGCTCATCTTGTTGTTTTGGCCAAGCGGGAGATCGCGACACCGTCCGGCGGCACGCCCGTGCGATGGAGCCTCCGCGCGCAGTGACCTTTCAAAAATCTCATCACGGAAGTAGGAACCGAACATGAGCGTCGTGCTCACCGACTTCGCCGACGGCATTGCCGTCATCACACTCAATCGTCCCGAGGCCAAGAACGCGGTCAACCTGGAACTCGCAAAGGCATTGGCGGCCGCGATCGACGAGTTCGAGGAACGGTCCGATCTCACCATCGGAATTCTGACCGGGGCTGGTGGAACCTTCTGCGCTGGCATGGATCTCAAGGGATTTGCGCGTGGGGAACGACCATCGCTGCCCGGTCGTGGGTTCGCCGGTTTGACGGAAGCTCCGCCGTCGAAGCCGCTGATCGCAGCCGTCGAGGGTTGGGCACTCGCCGGCGGTTGTGAACTGGCGTTGGCAGCCGATCTGATCGTGGCATCTTCCGACGCGAAATTCGGCTTACCCGAGGTGAAGCGGGGGCTTGCCGCGGCCGCCGGTGGCCTTCTGCGTCTGCCCAAGATTCTCCCGTATCAGCTCGCCATGGAGATCGCTATCACGGGTGACCCACTCAGTGCCGCCGTGGCGCATCATCACGGCCTGGTCAATCGACTCGCCGAACCGGGACAGGCTCTGGCCGTCGCACGCGAGCTTGCGGCACGAGTAGCGGCAAACGGTCCGCTGGCCGTGCGCGCGACGAAGCAGGTGCTGGCAATGTCCGCCAAGTACACCGATCCGGATGCCTTTGTCGCGCAACGCGAATTCATCGATCCGGTCTTCGCATCCCGTGATGCCAAGGAAGGCGCCACCGCATTCGCCGAGAAGCGCTCTCCCGTGTGGAGTGGTTCATGAGTGCCGAAACCGTCGAGCGCGCGGCCGTCAGCATCGAACGCACGGGCGCTGTCGCAACGATCGTTCTCGATCGACCGCATCGCCGCAACGCCCTCGATCTTGACGCCTGGATCGCGCTCCGTGAAGCGGTCCTCGAACTTCAAGAGGACTCGCAGATTCGCTCGGTGATCCTGACCGGCGCGGGTGGCACCTTCTGCGCGGGTTCCGATCTGGACAAACGCGGCTCGTCGCATCCGCTCGATCGGATGCGCGTCATCAACGCAACCGCAGCCGCCCTGGGTGAGTTTCCCAAGCCCCTGGTGGCAAAGGTCGACGGGTTTGCCGTCGGAGCCGGATGGAACATGGCGTTACTCTGCGACTTCGTCGTGGCAGCCAAAGGCGCGAAGTTCAGCCAGATCTTTGCCAAACGCGGGTTGTCGGTCGACTTCGGGGGTTCGTGGATCCTGCCGAGACTGGTCGGACTCCAGCAAGCCAAGCGACTGGTGATGCTCGCCGAGACGATCGACGCTCAGGAAGCCTACGAACTCGGATTGGTGACCTATCTGGTCGAACCGGCCGAACTGGACGAACACGCGTCAACACTGGCGCAGCGGCTCGCCGACGGTCCGCCTGCTGCATTGAGTCAGTCTGCGGCCATGCTCGAACATCACACTTCGCTCTCGTTGCGGGAAGCACTCGACAACGAGGCAAGGGCACAAGCCGTCAATTTCGCGACGGACGCTACCGACGCGGTTCGTGCCTTCGTGGAAAAGCGGGAGCCGAATTTCACCGGAGAGTGGGCGGTACCAGGGGTAACTCGCGTGGAGTGAGCGACAGATCGCTGGTCGTATGATGAGTGAGTGGACCTGCACTTTGTTACCTACTTCGTCGCTGTTGTCGACCACGGTGGGATAACGAAGGCCGCTCAGGCTCTCTACATTTCGCAACCGTCTCTTTCGCAGGCAATTCGTACGCTCGAGCGTCGACTCGGCGCCACGCTGTTCGATCGGACGGGTCGACGGTTGGTTCTCACCGATGCCGGACGAACGTTCGATCTCGCGGCCAGGCGAATACTTGCCGACGTCGAGCGCGCGAAGGCCAAGGTTACCGCCGTTCGCGAACTCGAGTTCGGCCGTGTCGACGTCGTCTCGTACTCCGCGTTCTCGATCGATCCGATGGTCGAATTGGTCCGTCGATTCCGGGCCAACTTCCCGAAGATCGTCGTGCGCGTTCTCGACACGTACGGCCCGGCCGGGGTGGACAACGCGTTGCGGCGCGGATCGGCCGAGGTCGGTGTCACCGATCTGAGTATCGGGTACGAAGGATTGGTCACGGCTCCGATCGTCACTCAGGAGTTGGTGCTCGCCACGCACGCGTCGTTGTCCGGCCGCTTGGTGGCGCCGTTGATCGATCCGGTTCCTCGAGCGCTACTGCACACTTTGCCTCTCGTCGTCGACCTCGGTGACCAATCGAACCAGTTCCGGGGTTTGCTCAGCGAAGGCGCCGAGAACGTCGTCGTGGATTGTGTCCATCCGGTCACGACGTGGGACCTGGTCCGTCGCGGAATCGGCGCCACAGTTGTTCCGAGAAAAGTTGCACAACAGCAGATGTCGGATGTGTGTGCCTTCTCGTTCGATCCGCCGCTTCGGCGCGACGTCGGCATCGTCTACCGCTCGGGTGAGCAATCGCCGGCCGCTGCCGCGCTTATCGCGACTGCTGCCGAAATGGCCGCCACGTCCTCTTCATCCGCTGGGGAGGGCTGATCTGTGGAATTTCGACAGATGGAGTACTTTCTCGCGGTGGTCGAGAACAAGGGAATCAATGGCGCCGCAGCCGCTTTGGGGGTCGCTCAGCCGACAGTGTCCCAGGCGTTGCGCGGGTTGGAACGCGAACTGGGAGTGAGGCTTTTCCACCGGATCGGGCGCGGCATGGTGCTCAGTGCCGCCGGTCGCAGCTTGGTCGGCCCGAGCCGACAGGTTCTGCGAGACGTTGCAGCCGCGGCGGAACAATTGACGGCATCCGACGGTGCGATTGTCGGTCGACTCGACATCATGGCTTTTCCTGCGCTGACCTCCGGGACGATCGTCGATCTGATCGCGGAGTTCTGTCGGCGGTATCCGCAAGCGCGAGTCAGATTTTCGGAACTCGAGCGGGAGGACAATCTGGAAAGCCTCATCCGGGACGGCCACTGCGAATTCGCGGTGGCACATCTGCCGCTCGAGGCCGGCGAAGGGCTCGAGATCGTCGAATTGGGGGAGCAGGAGTACCGCCTGGTCTACCCGGCGGGAACTGATCTACCCGAGGGGCCGGTACGCCTTTCGGAAATGCCGGACATTCCCATGGTATTCGTTCCTCGCGGGGCGGCGATGGGTGACGCGATCGAAGATTCGATCCGAAAGGCCGGTACGAGAACGGAACTCGCAGTGGTCACGGAGCAGCGGGAGTCGCGGCTACCGATGGTCATCGCTGGGCTCGGCGGTTCGTTGGTCGAGCGCTCGGTGGCGAAATCGATGCCAGGAAAGGTGGTGGAGCGAGCCTGTGAGCCGAGATTCCTGCGTGCGTACGGTCTCGCCTTCGACCCCTCGACATTGTCGCCGGTGGGACAGGCATTCGTGAACTTGGTCCACGAATACCTGTCCGACGAATACCTGTCACAGCACTAGCGTCGGCAGATACGCTCGCGAGCCGCCTCGTACTCGGATGCGAGACGCTCGACCACTGCATGCGTCGGAAGAACTGCGTCGACCGAACCGATTCCCTGGCCCGCGCCCCAGATGTCGCGCCAGGCCTTGGCGTCGGTATCGGTGGTCGCGAAACTCATTGCGGAAGGATCGGATTCGGCCAAGTTTTCCGGGTCCAAACCGGCGGCAACGATGCTGCCACGCAGGTAGTTCCCGTGCACTCCCGTGAACAGATTGGAGTACACGATGTCCGAAGCGCCAGAGTCGACGATCATTTCCTTGTACGCCGGATCGGCGTTGGCCTCTTCCGTAGCGATGAAAGCCGAACCGACATAAGCCAGGTCGGCACCGGCCGCGAGGGCAGCAAGAATCGAATCACCGTGAGCGATCGCACCCGACAGCAGTAGCGGACCGACGAACCACTCACGAATCTCCCGAATCAGGGCAAACGGCGACTGTCTACCGGCATGTCCGCCTGCCCCGGCGGCGACCGCGATCAGCCCGTCCGCACCCTTCTCGATCGCCTTGCGTGCAAAGCGGTTGTCGATGACGTCATGGAGAACGATTCCGCCGTACGCATGAACCGCATCGTTGATGTCCGTGCGTGCGCCGAGCGAGGTGATGACGATCGGGACCTCGAACTCGGCGATGGTCGCCAGGTCCTCTTCCAGGCGGTTGTTGGACCGATGGACGATGAGGTTGACCGCAAATGGTGCGGAGGGCTTCTCCGGGTGCTCACGATCATGCTCCTCGCGCGCCACCGTGATCAGCTTGAGCCAATCCCGAAGTGCCGACTGCGGACGGGCATTCAGGGCCGGAAAAGACCCGATGATCCCGGACGTGCACTGCGCGATGACGAGGTCGGGCGTCGAGATGATGAACATCGGTGACGCGAGAACGGGTACCCGCAGTTGCGACGTCAGGTCTGCGAAGGTTGTCATTTGGAACCTGCCTTGTCGACCGACTCGAGAAGCCTCGACCGGAGATCGGTTTTGAGGACCTTGCCGGCGGCGGACGTCGGGAGTAGCTCTACCTCGACGACCTCGCGAATCTTCTTGTACGGCAGCACTTGTTCGGCGACAAACGCCTTGATCTGCTCGGCGTCGAACTCGGCGCCCGGAATCATCACCACGAAGGCGACGGGTTCTTGACCGTTGCTCCCCACTTCGCGGCCGACGACCGCAGCAGTCGAGATCGCGGGGTGCGAGACCAGAATCTCTTCGAGTTCACGCGGATAGACGTTGTACCCCTTGTAGATGAGCATGTCCTTGGCCCGGTCACAGATGAAGAGGTATCCGTCCGAGTCCAGGTACGCGATGTCGCCCGTGTCCAACCAGCCGTCGACGAACTGTTCAGCGGTAGTTTCCGGGTGACCGAGATAGCCGTCGGTGACCTGAGGTCCACGCACCCACAGCTCGCCACGTTCGTTCTCGCCCAGAACCGTCTTCCGGTCGAGTTGATCGCGAATCTGTATCTCGGTGTCGAAGATCGGGAGGCCGACGCTGCTCTGACGGTACTCCGAGCCGTTGATCAGCGGAGCGGCCGTGACCACACAAGTGGCCTCCGTCAGTCCGTACCCCTCGACGACCAGCGCTTTGGGAAATGCGCGGCGGAGCGCAGCGAGCGTGACGCTGTCGATCGGGGCAGCGCCGGAGGACACGACACACACGCTGTCGGTGTTACGCACCGTAGCGTCGGGATGAACCGACAGCGCGTGCCACATGGCGGGAGACCCGGTGAGGTAGGTGGCCCCATGCTTTTCGATCAGCTCGAGCATCCGGCCGGGTTCGAACCGGCCGGCAAATACCTGAGTGAGTCCGGAAATCAACAGGAACGACGTGTTGAGCAACGAATGTGCGTGGAAGAGAGGTGAGACTACGATGGTCGCCCCGGTTCCCGGCGTCGGACCGAGCACGTCGAGGCCGTCGATGCGTCGTGGCGTGACCAGACCGTCGGCACCTGCCTCCAACTCGTGCCCGGTTCTCCAACCACACATCTGCGTGATGTTGCCGACGACGTTGCGGTGAAGAACGCGAACACCTTTGGAAACTCCGGTGGTTCCGCCCGTGAACGCGATGTGTGCGATGTCGTCGCTACGGACGGTGGCAGGGGTGAATTCGGTGGGTAGGTCCGCGATGAAGGCGTCGAACGCGACGACCGACTCCGGTGCGTCGAGCGCGCCCTCGGCGTCCTGGACCATCACGATCGTACGTACGGTGCTTCCCGCAGAAGCCGCCAGAAGGACGTGCAGCTGCGAACTCTGAGTGACCGCAGCAACGGCCGACGTCTCTTCGATCTGCTTGCGCAGCCCAAGCTCTGGCTGCAGTGGATTGACCAACGTAACGGTCGCTCCGGCTTGCAGGCAGCCGTAGTAGGCCTGGAGGAACTCGACGCAGTTCCCGAGGTGCATCAACACCACGTCGCCGACGCCCACCCCGGCTTGCCGCAATGCACCGGCGAATTGTGCACTGCGCTGACCGAGTTCGCGGAAGGTGCACGTGCGCTCGCCGTCCACGACCGCGAGGCGATCACCGTACAGTGCCGCCATGCTGGGTGCCCAGTACGCCATGGTGGTATCCGGGTAGTGCATGTTGTGGCGCAGTTGTGGATTGGCGATCACGCTGGCGCCCGTCACCGGGGAGCCATCCGGATAGCGCCGTCGAGCCTGATGGTTTCGCCGTTGAGATAGCCGTTCTCGAGCATGGAGACGGCCAGCTGACCGAACTCGTCGGGGCGACCCAACCGTGAGGGGTTGGGAACCGAAGCTTCGAGGGCGGTGCGCACGTCTTCGCGCAGGCGCGCCAGCAGGGGAGTGTCCATGATGCCAGGAGCGATGGTGTTGACGCGGATTCCGCGGCTGGCGAGATCGCGAGCAGCGGTGACCGTCATGCCGACGATGCCGGCTTTGGATGCCGTGTAGTTGATCTGACCGATCTGACCTTCGAATGCCGCGACCGACGCCGTCATGACGATGGCACCTCGCTCACCGTCCACGGCGTCGAGTTCGGCCATCCGCTCGGCGCCGAGACGGAGTGCGTTGAACGAACCGACCAGATTCAGTTTGACGACGAACTCGAAATCCTCGACCGATCCGGCTTTTCCGTCCTTGTCGAGAATGCGCATGCGACGCCCGGCCCCCGCGCAGTGGACGACGCCGCGCAGTCCACCGCGCTCGTGCGCCGCGTCGAGTGCTTCCGCGAATTGTTCGCTGTCGGTGACGTCGGCCGGGGCGAATTGTGCGGCAGCTCCGAGATCGGCCGCCACCTGCTTACCGTCGGAGGAAGGCAGATCGATCAACGTGACCTGCGCCCCGGCGTCGAGCAGTCGTCGAGCGGTTGCCAGGCCGAGACCTGAAGCCCCGCCGGTGATCGCGGTGGAAAGTCCCTCGAGTTTCATGAATCAATTCTTCTTTCCTGCTGGATGACGTACGGCCCGAAAGCTTTGTCGGGTCAGATCAATTCGAGAATGGTCGCATTGGCCATGCCGCCGGCCTCACACATCGACTGGAGGCCGTAGCGAATTCCCCGATCGCGCATGTGATGTGCCAGGCGAGTCATCAAGATCGCGCCCGATCCGCCGAGTGGGTGACCGACCGCGATCGCGCCGCCGAGCGGATTCACACGATCGATGGCCGCGCCGGTCTCAGCCTGCCAGGCAAGCGGGACGGGCGCGAATGCTTCGTTGATCTCGAAAGCGCCGATGTCGTCGATGGACAAGCCGGAGCGATCCAATGCCTTTGCAGTAGCGGCAATCGGACCGGTGAGCATGATGACCGGGTCATCGGCCGCGACCACTGCGGTGTGGATACGGACGAGAGGCTTCCACCCGCGTGCCCGGGCGTACTCACTGGTCGTGACGAGTGCGGCGCCCGCTCCGTCGGAGATCTGAGAAGAGTTGCCGGCGTGGATGACTCCGTCGGCGTCGAAGGCCGGGGGCAGCTTCGCGAGCGACTCCAGACTTCCGCCTCGGCGAATGCCTTCGTCCTGGGACAACTCGGCGATCGGAGCGATCTGCCCGGTGAAGGCACCTGCATCGGTGGCGCTGGCCGCGAGTTCGTGTGAGCGAAGTGCGTATTCGTCCAGAGCGGTTCGTGTGAGGGCCCATTTCCGAGCCATCATCTCGGCGCCGGTTCCCTGGCTGAAACTGTCCACCCCGAAGCGTTCGAGTACCGAAGCGGGGAAGTGCTCACCGTTTTTGCTGGCGGTCCCCATCGGTACTCGCGACATCGATTCGACGCCTCCGGCTACGACCACGTCGTTCTGGCCGGAGATGACGGTGGCCGCGGCGAAGGAGACTGCCTGCTGGCTCGATCCACAGGCTCGGGTCAGCGTGACACCGGGAACGCTGTCCGGCCAACCGGCGGCGAGTGCCGCTGTGCGGGCGATGCTTCCGGCCTGTTCGCCGACCTGACTGACGCATCCCCAGATCACGTCGTCGACCGTCGCCGTGTCGAGCCCGGTCCGTTCAGCGAGCGCACGCAGTACATGCGCAGACAGCTCGGCCGGATGGATCTCCGAGAGGGCGCGGCCGCGACGGCCGATCGGTGTACGTACTGCGTCGACGATGACGGCATCTCGCATGTATCTCTCCTGCTGTTCGTGCCCGGTGTTGCGACGGCGCGGTTGGGGCGTTACTCGAGTCGATCACGAGCGGGGCGACCCGGCAATGTCTTTCGGTGAATGGCTGTGTTAGCGAATGGCTATACGTGGAGTACTCAGCCGCGGATGAGCTTGCGGTCGCGTTCGGGGTTGGCGAAGACGAGGACCAGAACCGCGGCGATGACGCCGATGATGCCGATTGCCTGGAAGGACTGGGCGTAGCCGTCGGCCGGCGTTGCAGCGTTGTCCACGATGACTCCCGTTGCGTAGGGCGCAATCAGGCCGCCGATCGACATGATGGCGAGGAAGAATCCCATCGTTCCGGCAGTCTGCTGCGGCGGGCACAGTTCGGAGATCGCAGCGTTGATGAGCGGGAAGGTGATTGCCGAGAATCCGTAGCCGATCGAGACCATGGCGACAGCGACGATGGGAGTGGAGATCTGAGGCAGGAACAGGAGGATCGATCCGCAGATCAGAACGCCGACACAGGGGACGATGACACGAACCGTGCGAGAGGTGAAGCCGCGGCCGATCAACTTGTCCGTGACCGAACCGGAGGTGATCATGAGAACCAGCCCGACGATCGAGGGTAGCGCGAACATCGAACCGGCCTGCATCGCACTGTATCCGAGGCCGACCTCGAAGTACGACGGCAGCCAGGTGAGAACGACGGTGGTCAGCGCATAGATGGCGGCGATGAGGAAGCAGCAGCTGACGAAGGTGCGGGAGAGCACGATCTTGCGCCACGGAACATTGGGTTCGGTGACTGCCTTCGTTGCTGTCCCGGTCGCCTCGGTTGCTTCTGTATCTGCATTCTTGGTCGCCTTGACGGCCTTGCTCGTGTACGGGCCCTCGGACCAACCGGCCAGCCAGCAACCCATCCACACGAGCCCGAGAACGGAGAGCGAGAGAACCGCTGCTCGCCAGCCGTAATGAACGGCGATGAAGGTCAGTACCGGCGCGAGGGCAATCTTCGCGATAGAGGCGGATCCGGCGAGCATTGCGCCGGGAAGGCCGCGCTTGGCCGGCGGGTGCCACGAGTAGGCGGCGGTGTGCATCAGCGCCGAGCTGGGACCCTCGGCGAATCCGAGGAGCATGCGCGAGACGATCAACATCGCGAGGCTGGCGCCGAGAACGAGGGGGAGCATGACCACGGACCAGATTGCGGCCAGGATCAACAGCGCCCAACGTAGGGTCAGGTACTTGTTGAGCGGTCCGGCGAGGAATCCACCGATGCAGAACATCAGGAAGAAGAGCGAGCCGACCATGCCGATTTGCGACGACTTCAGTCCGAGCTCACGAGCGAGGGGCTGAGCGATGATTCCGAGGACTGCTTTGTCCGCGTAGTTGACGATGTAGAGGAAGACGACGAGCCCGGTCATCGTCCACGCACGCTTGCGAGTACCGAAGACGGGGACTGCTGACGAATCTGGCGTTGCTGTTGCTTCGGGCTGGACGTCGTTACGCTGTGGCGCGATGGGGGTCACGTGGCGTCCCTTCGAGACTGGTGGGCGGATGCGATCGTGCTCGAAGCGCGGCCTCGAAGCGATCGTCGGTGTTGTATTTGCCGGCTGACCTATTCAACGTGTTCTGGATCACTTTGAGCAATGTCGCGTCGGTGATCGGAACGATAGCGGTTGCCTATGTATTGCAGGTCAGGCCATATTGGTACGCCCTATCGGACGCATAGCCGATGGGTGTTGGATCAAAGACGGAAGGTTGAGGCAAGGTGAGATCAGGATCACCCTGTTCCCATTGACCGACTGGAGTTCATACATGCAGCGCACCGTGTTCAACGAGGATCACGAGGCATTCCGGGCTACCGTCCGCGATTTCATCGCGAAGGAAGTAACCCCGGTCCACGAGAAGTGGGAAGAGGACGGTCACCCGCCCCGTGACTTCTACCGGCGGCTGGGAGAGCTGGGCGTACTCGGAATTCAAGTCCCGGAGGAGTACGGCGGAGGCGGCGAGAAGTCGCTCAAGTTCAACGTCGTCGTCGCCGAGGAAGTTGCTGCCGCCGGGGCGTCGTTCGGCTCGCAGTCGGTGCATACGAACCTGATCCTGCCCTACCTGCTCGAGTACGCGAACGACGAGCAGAAGAGCCGCTGGTTGCCGGGCTTCGCTTCTGGAGATCTGATGTTCGCGATTGCGATGACCGAACCGGGAACGGGTTCGGATCTGGCGAACATCGCGACGACGGCCAGGCTGTCCGAGGACGGTACGCACTACGTGGTCAATGGTTCGAAGACGTTCATCACCGGCGGGGTACTTGCCGATCGCGTCCTGGTCGTGTGCCGCACCGCGCCCAGTACAGCGGAGAACCGACGCACTGGGTTGTCGATTCTGGTGGTCGATACGTCGTCGCCCGGATACTCGGTGGGGCGCAAGATCAACAAGATCGGCCTCAAGACCTCCGATACTGCGGAGCTTTCGTTTGTCGACGTACAGGTGCCCGTCGAAGACCGGCTCGGAGAAGAAGGCGACGGGTTCAGCTATCTGACTCACAACCTGGCTCAGGAGCGGTTGACCATCGCGTTCGGAGCAGCCTCCACCGCGAGTGCCGCACTTCGCTTTGCCATCGACTACGTCAAGGACCGCAAGGTGTTCGGTAAGCCCGTTGCGGCATTCCAGAACACCAAATTCGTTCTGGCCGAATGTGCTACCGAGGTCGATGCCATCCAGCTGGTGTCCGACAACGCACTCGAATGCCATGACCGTGGCACGCTGACGATTCCCGACGCAGCGAAGGCGAAACTGTTCTGCACCGAGGCGGCAGGTCGAGTGATCGACAAGTGCCTCCAACTGCACGGCGGATACGGCTACATCACCGAGTACCCCATCGCGCGTCTTTACGCAGACACGCGCGTCACGCGAATCTACGGTGGCACAAGTGAAGTCATGAAGACCATCATCGCGAAGGATCTCGGTCTCTGAATTGCTCGCTACAAACTTTCGGCCTCGGAACGTTGTTCCGAGGCCGAAAGCCATTTCTGGGTAGATCAGTTCGGCGGAACCCCGACGACGCCGTCCGTGATCAGCGCCGAGTTGTGATCGGCGTTGGTTCCGAGGATGTCGGCGATCACCGCGATCGAGTCGCCGCCGACCTCGGAGGCGGGGCCGGTGGCCAGGTGCGCGCCGTCGAACGAGGCAGGGTTGGCGGCAGCCAGATAGCTTCCGATTCGAGGTTGATCGAGTGCGGAGAACATCGGGTTATTCTCGAGTTCACCGGATTTCACAACCTCCTCGAAACTTCGGTACCTCTCGAACAGAACTGACGATGTGTCCAGCGCTGCGGCGATCTCGGCGGCGCTGTGTTCCCGGAACCAGTGTGAGAACAGGGCAGTCAGCACCTCTCGGTGGCGGTAGCGGTCCGCTTCGGTGGAGAAGTCCGCTCCGAGTGCGGTTTCGACGGCGTCGACAGCCGCCGTGGTGCCGGTGACCGACGCGAGGTCGCGGAAATGGCGAGTAGTGAGGGCGACGATCATGAACCGTTCGTCGTCACTGGAGACGAAATCGATTCCGTACGTGCCGTAGACGGCGTTGCCACCGGACTCGCGACTGCGGCCGTTAACCTGTACTTCGGTGAGGTAGCCGAGAGTTCCTGCGGTGGCCAACGCGACGTCTTCGAGTGGGAGCGTGATCCGAGATCCACGTCCGGTCGAATCACGTTGACGCACTGCCGCAGTGATCGACAGGGCGGCGTACAGCCCGCACGCGACATCCCAAGCGGGCAAGGCGTGATTGACAACTCCGGCGTAGTCCGCGGGGCCGGTGATCCGTGGAAATCCCAACGCGGCGTTGACCGTGTAGTCGACTCCGGGGCTGCCGTCGCGGCGCCCGAGGATCTCGAGGGTGATGACATCGCTGCGCAACTGGGCCAGGGAGTCGTGGCTCATCCAGTTGCGGCCGCCGGCATTGGTGACCAGGATTCCGCCGCCAGGTCCCGTAGCTGTGATCAGTTGGCGAACGAGTTCTTGGCCGCGCTCGGCACGCATGTCCACCGAGAGTGAGCGTTTGCCTTTGTTGAGCCCGGTCCAGTAGATGCTTTCACCCTCGGCTGTCACCGGCCAGCGCTTGTAGTCGGAGGCACCTCCAATGGGATCGATCCGGATCACCTCGGCACCGAGCTGGGAGAGAGTCAGCCCGCACAGGGGCGCGGCGACAAAGCTCGAGACCTCGACGATGCGAAGCCCGGACAGCGGGCCTGGGGTCTGAGTCATCTGTGTTCCTCCGGGGTAGAAGAGTGTGCGGTCATGCCATCAACACGGTGAAACGCCAGTCGAGAACCGGAGTGTGTGGTGCAGAAGCATTGTGGGAGAACACGAGTGAACGCAGCTGCACTGCGGTTCCGTGTTCGAGGGGCGACGAACCTTCGACGTGCAGTTCGCTCGAGAGGGTATCGCCCTCGTGAACGGGTCCGGTGTGATCGCACGAGTGCCACCCGAGAACCGTCACCACGTTGGGCAGTGCGCGAGTTGCCTGGGCGAGTGCAATCCCGATGGTGTGGCCGCCGTAGACGAGGCGACCGTGAGTGCCGACGCGCTCGTCGTGATGCGTAGCTGCGATGTTCAAGCTCAGGCGGGCAAGTTCGGGGGCGCTGGAGACGACGTCGCCGCTGCTGTGGAAGACGGAGCCCACCAAACCTGATTCGAAGTGCTTGCCGGGTACCCGCTCTCGGTACGTGTCGAGGTCCCAGCCGTCAGGTGAGACGTACGGAGCGGGTTCGTGCGGACCGATCGCCCCGAGGTCGTCGGCGTGGCGAGTTCTCGTCTCGATCGGGTCGGGGCTCAGCGGGAGCATGGCGCAGCGGTAGAAGTCGAGGACCGTGTTGCCGTTCTGATCAGCGGACGTCATCCGCAGCGCGGCAAGTCCGGTGGCGGCGCGTCCCGGCTTGGCCGAGTTCTCTCGTAGACCGACCACTTCGGTCCGTGTGTACAGGGTGTCGCCGAGCAGGGGGAAGCGGTGGAAACGCAGTCCGCGGTAGAAGAGGTTCGCCTTGACGTGGTGAGTGACCACGGTGGACTGGCCGATGGCAATGTCGGTGACCAGGCCTGGATGTGCCACTGGTGCAGCGGAACCCGTGATGCTTGCCGACAGATGTGCGTCGAGAGGCAGGCGCATGCGGTCGCCGAGGATCGTCTGGTGGGTCGCGGCGAGTCCACTGGTCAACGTCACCGCGGGGGCTTCGTCGAATACCTGTCCGTGGGTGAGTTCGTCGAAGTACGGTCCTCCTACGTAGTGCTCGCTCATACGGTGACTCCTTCGGCTCGGGCAAGCGTACGACGCGCTGCCACGGCGACTGCTTCGTCGAGCATCTGGCCGTCGAGTTGGGCGGCGCCCGAACCCCGGGTTTCGGCTTCTTCGAGTGCGGTCAATACCCGTCGGGCGTCACTGACGGCGTCCTCCGAAGGGGTGAATGCGTCAGTGGCCGAGTCGATCTGCGCCGGGTGGATGACCCATTTGCCGTCGAATCCGAGAGCGCTGGTCCAGTGCGCAGCGCGTCGGAAAGCGTCGTCGTCGGCGATACCGAGGAAGGGTCCGTCGATTGCTGCGACGCCGGCCGCGCGGCAGGCAATCAGGATTCTGTCCTGAACGGCAAGCCAGTGTTCAGGCAGAGCCGAGTGCGAGCGACCCAGCGCTGCACCGAGATCGGCGTATCCGATGACGGCGGCCTGGAGGCGAGGAGTCGCGCGGGTGATGGAGTCGGCATTCTGGACACCGAGCGGAGTTTCGATCAGTGCTTGCAAGGTGGTGTGGTGCCCGCCTGCAGTCGCGAGGATCTGTTCGGCCTCGAGCAGTTCGTCGGGCGACTCGACCTTCGGGACGATCACGCTGGTCAGTGATTCTCCGAGGGCGCCGCAGGCGATCAGGTCGTCGCGGGCCCACGGCGTGGCCAGGCCGTTGATCCTCACCGAGATGGTGCGCTTCGCACCGAACTCCTGCACCAGCGCGGTGACGAGGGCTCGTGCCAGGTCCTTGTTCGCCGAAGTGACGGCATCTTCTAGGTCGAGGATCACCTCGTCTGCGTTCGAAGAGAGTGCTTTGCGGGCCTTGCGCTCGTCCGAACCCGGTGCGACCAGGGACGCGCGGCGTCTGGTCGAGCGGTAGTGGTTCTCGTCCATGTGTGTCGATTACCTCGATCTGGGGATCAAATGTACGGCCAGTTGTGAAAGTGATGAGCTGCCGTGAACGGCCTTGATGTGCACCGAACTGCCTCGATGCTGGCAGTTGCTGCGTATCCATGTCAAGGAGCGGTATTGACATTGCGCGAACAATATCGAAATATGGCCGTACAAACTTTTTTCAAGTCGAGGCGGATTCATGCTCAAGCTCAACGACGAAGAGACATTCCTGATCGAAACCGTGCGCCGGTTCGTCGACCGAGAGGTCAAGCCCACGGTCCAGGAGGTGGAGCACGCGAACGAGTATCCCGAGAAGTGGATCGATCAGATGAAGCAGATCGGGATCTACGGTCTCGCGATTCCCGAGGAGTACGGCGGATCGCCGGTGTCCATGCCTTGTTATGCGCAGGTGACGCAGGAACTGTCGCGAGGGTGGATGTCCCTGGCGGGAGCGATGGGCGGACACACGGTGGTCGCGAAGCTCATCTCGCTGTTCGGTACGGAAGAGCAGAAGGTGAAATACCTGCCGCGAATGGCAACCGGTGAGATCCGGGCAACCATGGCGCTCACGGAGCCCGGCGGTGGCTCCGATCTGCAGGCCATGACGACCAACGCCAAGAGCGACGGCACAGATCTGGTCGTCAACGGGGCCAAGACGTGGATCACCAATGCCCGACGGTCCGGTGTGATCGCCTTGCTGTGCAAGACCGATCCCAGTGCAAGCCCTCGGCATGCGGGCATCTCGATCGTTCTCGTCGAGCACGGAGAAGGACTGACCGTCTCCCGCGATCTCCCGAAGCTCGGGTACAAGGGCGTCGAGAGTTGTGAACTGTCCTTCGACAACTACCGAATCTCCGAGTCGGCCATTCTCGGTGGCACTCCTGGCAAGGGATTCGGGCAGATGATGAAGGGGCTCGAAACCGGCCGTATCCAGGTGGCCTGCCGTGCACTGGGCGTGGCCACGGCTGCCCTCGAGGATTCGCTTGCCTACGCGCAGCAGCGCGAAAGCTTCGGGCAGCCGATCTGGAAGCACCAGTCGATCGGGAACTACCTCGCCGACATGGCAACCAAGTTGACTGCCGCACGGCAGCTGACGTGGCATGCAGCGCAGATGTACGACAGCGGCGAGCGATGCGACATGGAGGCAGGCATGGCCAAGCTGTACGCCTCCGAGGTGGCAATGGAAATCGCGTTGTCCGCCGTCCGCATCCACGGTGGTTACGGCTACTCGACGGAGTACGACGTCGAGCGGTACTTCCGTGATGCGCCGCTGATGATCGTCGGTGAGGGAACCAACGAAATTCAGCGCAACGTGATCGTTTCGCAGTTGGTTGCCCGCGGCGGTCTGTGACGGCCCGGTGAGCAAGTAGGATCATGTCGCTATGAGCGGTAAGGAAAGAGAGACGGAGCCGGCGTACCAACGCCTCTCTCGTGAGCTTCGTCAGCAGATCTCTGCCGGTACCTACCGCGACGGCATTCAGTTGCCCACCGAATCCGAACTGGCGCAGCATCATGGCGTGAGCCGACAGACCGTCCGCCGAGCCTTTCACGACCTCGTTGCCGAGGGCATCGTGTACCGGGTACCCGGGCGCGGAACGTTCGTGACCGAGAACAGTGGCCGCTATCTCCGTCATCTCGGGTCCATCGAAGATCTCATGAACCTTTCGCGGGATACGACGATGGAAGTAGTCTCACCGCTGCAACGGCGCGTGGACATCGAGGCTGCCAGTCGGCTTCGGCTCGACACCGACGTCGTGTACACCGTGGTCTTTCGGCGGATACACGAAGGGGTTCCGTTCGTTCAGACGACGGCGCACCTGCCGGAGGCGATAGCTCGTCAGATCATCGACCTTCCTGCCATGGCTGCCGGTGCAGTCAGCGCCAACACGGTGATCGGCCTACTGGAACCGCTGATCGACAGTCCGATTGTCGAAGCAGCACAATCGATCACGGTGTCCCCGGCGACGGCGGACGTAGCCAGGGACGTCGATTGCGAGATCGGGCACGCCATGTTGCGGGTGGATCGGTTGTACTCCAACTCGCAGGGCGTCGCCAACGAGTTGTCGGTGAGCTACTTCTTGCCGGAGCAGTACACGTATCGGGTGACACTGCGCCGGGGCGCACATTAGAACTGCGCTCGGGCGCTGTTGCTTTCCTTTGCTGTTCAACACCTTTCAGGAGATAACTATGCGAATTTTCAACGGAATCGACGAAGTAGAGACGGCTGTCGGTGAGCACCTGGGCTACAGCGCGTGGTTCCCGGTCACACAGGATCGGATCGACAAGTTCGCCGACGCCACGGAGGATCACCAGTGGATTCACGTGGATCCCGAGCGCGCAGCTCAGGGTCCTTACGGCGGCACCATTGCCCACGGCTATCTGACCCTGTCGTTGTTGCCGGTGCTCGGCGCTCAGGTGATGCGCGTCGACGGAATTTCCATGACCGTGAACTACGGCAGCAACAAGGTGCGATTCCCCGAACCGGTCAAGGTCGGTTCGTCGGTGAGAGCGGGCGCGGAGATTCTCTCCTTCGAGCGCACGGCGAAGGGCGCGACGATTGTCGTGCGGTACACGATCGAAATCGAAGGAGCGGGCAAACCGGCGCTGGTGGCAGACACCGTGCGCCTGCTGGTTGCCTGAGCCCTTTTCCATTCTTCCAAAGCGAGATTCGAGGTCAGTTGTGAAACGAGCAGCATTGGTCGCGCCGGTCCGAACCGCGGTGGGCCGTTTCGGAGGGGCACTTCGAGACGTGCCGGCGGAAAGTTTGGCCGCCACCGTCGTCAAGGAGACTGTGCGTCGTAGCGGAATCGATCCGTCCCGCATCGACGACGTCGCGATGGGGCAGTCGTACGCCAATTCGGAGGCGCCGTGCATCGGAAGGTGGGCGGCGCTCGAGGCCGGATTGCCCATTTCGGTGGCCGGTTTCCAAACGGATCGCCGATGCGGAACGGGCCTGCAAGCCATCGTGACTGCGGCCATGATGGTCCAGACGGGTGCTGCCGACGTGGTTCTGGCGGGGGGTGTCGAATCGATGAGCGGGATCGAGCATTACACCACCGGAGCGCGGTGGGGTACCAAAGCCGGTGGGCTGCAACTGTTCGACCGCCTCGATCGTGGTCGCGAGCGCTCGCAACCCGAGTGGCGTTTCGGCCGGATCAGCGGAATGATCGAAACGGCCGAGAACGTCGCGACACGCTGCGGGATCAGTCGAGAAGAGTCGGACGCCTTTGCCGTCGACAGTCACCGAAAAGCGACACTGGCAAGAGATTCCGGCCGGTTCGACGCTGAAATCGTCGCCGTCGAACTGAAAGATCGAAAAGGGAACGTCACACAGTTCCGTGCTGACGAGGGGATCCGTGCGGATAGCTCACTCGAAACCTTGGCACGGCTGCGTGCGGTGACCGAGGGCGGGGTCGTGACCGCCGGTAACGCCAGCCAACAGAATGACGCTGCCGCAGCGATGTTGGTGGTCGCCGAGGATCGTCTGGACGAGCTGGGGCTGGAGCCCATCGGGTTCCTCGACAGCTGGGCGGCAGCCGGATGTGAACCGGCGCTGATGGGCCTCGGGCCGGTCGCCGCCGTCTCGAAACTGTTTGCCCGGACGGGCGCAGGCTTCGCCGACTTCGAGCTGGTCGAACTCAACGAAGCGTTTGCGTGTCAGGTTCTCGGCGTCGTGAAGGAATGGGGCTTCGAGGACCTCGATCGCCTGAACGTCAACGGTTCCGGCATCTCGCTCGGGCACCCGGTGGGAGCGACGGGTGCGCGTATGGCGACGACGGCCCTTCACGAACTCGGCCGTCGCGGCGGCGGAAAAGCGCTGTTGACCATGTGCATCGGCGGTGGGCAGGGCATGGCGGCCGTGGTGGAGTCTGCCTGACGAGGTCTCGCTTCTGGGTACACTTGCGGCGGGGATCGGAAGTTCTACGGAGGCAGTCGGTTGACGAATGCAGGTGCAGCAGACACCAGCGGCGCGCTGAGCATCGAGGATGTTCGTCGCGCCAGGGCTGCACTCGAGGGTTTGGACGTCACCAGTTGGTCCGGCCGCTTCGAGCTGCTCTCCGACGCCAACCGTCTGCGTCTGCTGCTCTGCCTTCACCACGCACCGGGTATCTGCGTCACGGATCTGTCCGTAGCGCTGGGGATGAGCGGCACAGCCGTCTCACATGCGCTGCGACTGCTGCGTAGCCAGGGGTGGGTGAGCGCGACGCGCGACGGCCGATCGATGCGATACCAACTGGCAGACGACACCGTTCACCAGTTACTGCATTCGATCGGCGCCACGCATTTTCACGAGGAGCCACACACCCCCGGGCACACGCACAGCTGAGCGGCTCTCAAGGAGTCGCGAAGAACTTCTCGACGGCCGGTGCAGCGTTCGGGTTTCCGTTGGTGATTCCTGCGCCGACTCCGGCAACCGTGCCGATGACTCCACCGACGATGCAGCCGGCGATGAAGTTCGGGAAGATCGACAGGCAGCCGATTCCGACGCCGAGGTTGGCTCCGATGAGCGTCGACTGCAGGCCGCCGTTGTTCCAGCCGGTATTGACCTCGTTGGCCATGGTGTCGAACGCGGCCTGCTTCGGATCGTTACCGGGGAAGAGCATCAACGCCGCCTGGCTGTTCGACTCGGCGGTCGGGGTCAACAGGGGTTGGGACGGATCGAAGCCCGCATTCGGGGGCGCTGCGACGGCAGTGCCTGCTCCGGCGCCGACAGCGGCGACAACGAGAACGGACATCGTGAGAGTTCGGGACAGTTTCATGGGGACGGCCAATCTGTCTGTGTGGAACCGGTCGTGAATGGAGGCGGTGCAGTTCGTTTGCCAGAACTCCACCGTCAGGATCGATCGTGCGGACCTCCTCGGGCACAACGGGACCCGTCGTCTCCGCGCGACGGGCCGTGTTTGGTGGCTACCCGACTCCGTGTGCCCTGAAACCGCCCAGTCTCATTCGTTTTTCGACAACCGTGCGCGCAATTCTTCGACCTCGGTAGTAAGGCGATCGACCTCGGCTTGCAAGGGTTGGCGTGCCAGAGCGAGGGATTCGTCCATTCGTTCCTTGTCGAAGCGAGGCGTGATGTTTCGACTGCAGTTCCAGTCGAACGCTTCGACGTCGATGACGATGGAACGCTGGGCTTTTGCCGTCATGGTGCCCCCGGGTACCCGCAAGAGTTGTTGCAGCAGTTCGGGGTCCTGATCCGCTTCGATCACCTGCGCGCGCCCGTAGAGCTTCAATCTCGTCCGCGTCGGGTAGTCGATGACGAACAGCGAGATGCGATTGTTCTCTTCGAGATTGCCGAGTGTCACGAATTGCTGATTGCCGGGCAGATCGGCGAATCCGATTCGATTCGGACCCAACACATGCAGGAATCCGCGCGGGCCGCCGCGATGTTGGACGTACGGCCAACCGTCCGGCGTCACCGTGGACATGAAGAAGGAATCCACGGATTTCACGAATCCCTGAGCGCGGAAATCGAATTCCATCGGGCCTTCGTCAGGCTGATCGAGTTTCGAACCGTAGACGGTGAAGCTACCGGTCGACCGCTGACGCTCCACCGCAGCGGGTGAAAAGGCGATGTGTGCGTATCGGGTCGACATTTTTTTATCTCCTGGTGCTCAGTGCCAGCGGTGGTCGGCAACGGCAGTTCGCGGACCGAACTTGGGTTTGACGGCTTGGCCGCTGACCTGCAGCAGTCGCACCGCGCGGTATCGATGCGGTTGGAGGGGAGCGAGGTACTGCACCATCTGGGCGTCGTCGATCGGTTCACCCAGCAGCGACCACCCGACGACGGCGGCGAGGTGATAGTCACCGACCGAGAGTGCGTCGGAATCGCCGAAGGCACGCTGAGCCACTTCGGCGGCAGTCCAGATCCCGACGCCGGGCACCGCTCGCAATCGTTTGGTCGCTTCGGCCCTGGAGAACGTGGATGCCTGCTCGAGGCGGTCGGCGACGCGAGCGCACTGAACAATCGTCTTGGACCTTGCGGGATCGACGTTCGCGCGATGGAACTCCCACGACGGCATTCGCCGCCATTGGTCCGCGGTGAGTGGAACTCGCATTCCGTCGGGGGCGGGACCGGGTGGGCGCTCACCGAACTTGGTCAGCAGGCGGCGCCACGCGGCAAATGCGTCGATGCCGTGAACTCGTTGCTCGAGGATCGCGGGAACCAGAGCTTCCATGACGCGGCCGGTGCGGCCGATGCGCAGATGAGGGAAGCGTCGATGGGCTTCGGCGAGCTTGGGATGTTCGGGAGCAAAATCTTCGGCTTCGTCGTCGAGACCGAGCAGCGCTTCGGCGCCGTCCAGTAATTCCGTGGCACCGGGACCCCACGCCTGCACGCGGACCGTGTGCCGATCCGACTGCGTGATGCGGTAGGTCACAGGACCCGAAAGTTGGCGGGAAACTCGCCAGATCGCTCCGTCGGCGGACCGCCGATGTGCGGGGTCGCCGGGTCCGCGCTGATGCGGGCTGAGCGTCAGCGCGGCATCGAGTGGTCGCTGAGAAGTCACCGTGACTTCGTCGACCGGAGATAGCGGCGTCATCGAGGTCAGCGTATCGCCACCGTGCATCCTCCGTTAAGGCGTGTGTCGGTGGCGCAACGTATTGTCCGAGCCATGATCATCGTGAGCACCGACGGATCCTGTCTGCGAAACCCCGGTGGGGCTATCGGCTGGGCGTGGGTCAATCACGAGGGTCCGAGCATGTCCGGCGGAGAAGCGTCCGGCACCAACCAGATTGCCGAGTTGCGTGCCCTCTTCGAGGCCGTCGTCGCGCATCCCGGTGGGGATCCTCTGCTCATCGAATCCGACTCGCAGTACGCCATCAAGTGCGCGTCGGAATGGCTGCCGAGTTGGAAGCGCAAAGGATGGAAGACCGCGAGCGGCGGGGCGGTCAAGAATCTGGAACTGGTGCAGAGCATCGACCGAGCCATCACCGACCGTGTCGGACCGGTGCGCTTCCGCTGGGTGCGCGGTCACGTCGGCAACCACTACAACGAGATGGCAGACAAGTTGGCCGGCGAAGCCGCACGCGCCATCGTCTCGGGGGACATCGCGTCGGTCCCGCTTGCGGCGCCGGTCAAGAAGGAACCGACCGTCGTGAACCCCTCGTACAAAGAGAAGTCCACGACGGCCGAAGAACCGGCAGATCTGTTCACGCTTTTCTGAGCGGTTCAGAAACCGTCGGCAACCTGAACCAGCGCCCGGCCGGTGTATTTGCCTTCGCGCACCTGATCGATCACCGAGACGACGTCGCGGACGGCAACGAGGTTCGTGATCTCCTTCAGATGACGTGGCGCAAGGTCGGAGCCCAGACGGGACCACAGTGCACGACGGGGTTCGATCGGCATCAGTACCGAGTCCATGCCCAGCAGTGAGACTCCGCGGAGAATGAACGGCAGCACCGTCGTGGGCAGAGCGGCGCCACCGGTCAATCCGCTGGCAGCGACAACACCGCCGTAGTTGATCGTGCTCAGTACGTGGGCGAGGGTCTTTCCGCCGACGCAGTCGACGGCCGCAGCCCACTGGGATTTTCCGAGCGGACGGGGCTTGGCGTCGGGATCCTCGGGGAGCCGGCCGATCACCGAAGACGCACCGAGCGATCTCAGAAGGTCTGCCGCACCGGGCTTGCCACTGGAGGCGACCACGTCGAAGCCTGCGCTTGCCAGAAGGTCGACGCTGACTGTGCCGACTCCGCCGCTCGCGCCCGTCACCAGTACCGGACCGTCGGCGGGCTTCACTCCGCTGGCCAGAATGGCTTGGACACTCATGGCGGCGGTGAATCCAGCCGTGCCGATTGCAGCAGCGTCGGCAGTGGAGATGCCGTCGAGCTTCACGACCCACTCGGCAGGCAAACGGGCGATCTCGGCGTAGCCGCCGTTGCGAGCGGTCCCGATCTCGTACCCGTGGGCCACCACCTTGTCGCCGGGGGCGAACGCGTCGGACTCGGAGGCAATGACCTCGCCGGCGACGTCGATGCCGGGGACGATCGGGTAGTCGCGAACCACCCCGCCCTTCGGAGTGACCGCGAGGGCGTCCTTGTAGTTGACGCTCGAATACTCGACGCGAATGGTGACCTCACCTGCGGGGAGAAAGGATTCGTCGACGGTTTCGGGGGCGAAGTCGATGGTGCCGTCGCTGTCGCGGGCGACCCAGGCGTTGAAGGTAGTCATAGGTCGAACATAAAGGCCTTCGGCCCTGTGCGCCTTTTTGGTAGTGCGGACTACCAAAAAGGCGCACAGGGGCGGAGCCCCTAGATCAAGCTGCCCTCATGCACCGCTCGATCGAAAGCCGGCAGCGGACCACCCGCGCGCAGGGTCGTCGCCAACGCAGGATCGGCGAGATGGAGACGGCCGATCGCGATCAGATCGAACTCACCCCTGCCGATTCGCTCCTCGAGTTGCGGGATATTGTCCACCACGGGTGCAACGCCTTCGATGCGACTGTCGCGCAGTGACTTTCCGATCCCGACGCTACCGACAGCCATCGTGACGGCGCCGGTCAGCTTTTTCGCCCAACCGGCCAGTGAGAGGTCGCTGCCTTCGAAGGCCGGGATGTCGAAACGCCTGATACTGGCGTCGAGGACGTCGACCCCGGCGTCGACCAGCGCACCCAGGATGACACCCAACTCCTCGGGAGTTTCCGCGATCTTCGCGGTGAAATCCTGCTGCTTGTGCTGCGAGAAACGGTAGATGATCGGCAGATCCGGGCCGATTACCGCGCGGATTGCAGCGACGACGGCAGCCGGGAACTTGGTACGACGCTCGAGATCGCCGCCCCACGCGTCGTCGCGCTGGTTGGTGCCCTCCCAGAAGAAGGAATCGAGGAGGTAGCCGTGACCGCCGTGGATCGCGATACCGTCGAAGCCGAGTTCGACAGCATGCTTTGCGCTGCGGACATAGGCGTCGATGACGTCCTGGATGTCCTGCTCGGTCATGGCTTCGGTGCTCGCCTGCGCTCGCTCGACGTAGGCAGCGGAGTACGAGGTGACGCCGAGCGGACCCCATTCACCGGAGGGTCGCATCGGCTTGAGTGATGGGTCCATCTGCGTCATCGCGCCCCACAGCGGTCCGACGTGCCAGAGCTGAGGCACGATCTTGCCGCCCGCCGCGTGCACGTCGTCGACGACCTTGCGCCATCCGGCCTGCGCAGCGGGGTCGTGGAGGTTGGGGACGTCGGCGTGATCGACAGCGGTCTCGTGATCGATCGCGACGCCTTCGGTGACGATCAGCCCGGTGCCGCCCTCAGCACGTCGGCGGTAGTAGTCGGCAACGTCGCGGCCGGGCACGCCCTCGATGGAGTACGTGCGCGTCATCGGCGACATGACTATGCGGTTGGACAATTCGAGCGAACGGATGCGGAGCGGTTGGAACAGCGGGTTGGTCACTTCGTCACAGCGCTTTCATGAATCGGAAGAATCCGGGGTCCTGGTCGACACGGAGCCGCGTGAGAGTTCGGTAGCTGATCAGCCACTTACCGTCCTCCTTGCGGTATTCCTCTTGGTAATGGCCGTAGCCGTGCAGGTGCAGTTCCTTCTCGCCGTCGTTCCACCACAGCATGTCCTCCATTGCCCAGATACCGGTTGCGGTGGTGGGCGAGGTCAGCACGATTTCGGGGGTGTGTGCGTGGTGCGCTGTGGTGAGGGGGATGTCGCCGTCGAGCATGTTCCGAATTGCTGCGGTGAGCTTGTCGATTCCCACTACCTGGTTCGAGGTGTCACAGGTCTTGGGTTGCTTGTCTGTCGGGAGTCCGCCCCACGTCTCGCTGACGACGTCTGCGGTGTGCAGGGTTGGGTAGACGTGCCACTGCTTGGTGTCCATGCAGCGTAGGCGCGCGGCGAAGACACGCTTGATTTCCTCGATGGCGAGCAGTTCCTCGACGGCACTGATCGACTCCACTTCGGACTCGGTCTGAGACATTCAACCTCCAACAGTGATCGGCAATATGGGTTCACATTCGGGTGCTCGGGTCAGGCCGTCAACGACCTGTCCCGGTGAGCGCGACGGCACTCGGTATGGTCGAGCGAACGAAAGGGGTGTCAGACGTGTGTACCGAAGAGGTCCCATCGACCGGACCGGAAGAGATTGCCGAGGTTCGGGCTTTCTGGCGCGAGTTGGGTGTTCCGGGCGTGATCGACGTCCATACCCATTTCATGCCGAAGAGCGTCATGGACAAGGTGTGGGGCTACTTCGATTCCGCGGGACCGATGATCGGTCGACCATGGCCCATCGCCTACCGGCTTGCCGAGGAGGAACGGGTACACCGTCTCCGCGAGTTCGGCGTCCGGGCTTTCACGTCGATGATCTACCCCCACAAGCACGCGATGGCCGAATGGCTCAACCAGTGGGCCGTCGAATTTGCCGCGCAGACACCTGATTGCCTGCACACGGCCACGTTCTATCCCGAGGAGTCGGCGGCGTCGTACGTCGGCAAGGCGTTGGAGTCGGGCGCGCGAATCTTCAAGTCCCACATCCAGGTCGGCAGTTACGATCCGAACGATCCTCTGCTCGACAAGGTCTGGGGTCAGCTCGAGGACTCCGAGACGCCCATCGTGATTCACTGTGGTTCGGGACCGGCCCCGGGGGAGTACACGGGGCCCGATCGCATCGCTTCGCTGCTGGCACGGTACCCGCGCCTGCCGTTGATCGTCGCGCACATGGGGATGCCCGAGTACAGCGACTTCCTCGATCTTGCAGAGGCTTACGGCAACGTCCGCCTGGATACGACCATGGCGTTCACCGACTTCACGGAAGAGCAGTGCGCCTTCCCGAAAGCCGATGTTTCTCGGCTCGTCGACATGCAGGACCGGATTCTGTTCGGTAGCGACTTTCCGAACATTCCGTACCCGTATCTCACTGCCTTGCAGGCGGTTACGCGCTTCGATCTCGGTGACGAGTGGTTACGAGCTGTTGTGCACGACAACGCTGCCAAGCTCTTCTCGGTGAGCTGAGCCCACCGAGAGGAACTTCGACTCAGCGGAGTTTGATGCTGCCGCCGTCGGCCATCAACGTCTGACCCGTCATGTACTTGGAGTCCTCGCTCGCCAGGAACACCACGACGGGAGCGATGTCGGTTTCGGGATCACCGATGCGTCCGAGAGGTACCTTGGCGACGGATGCGGCCGCGCGCTCGGGGAAGGCTTCCTGCCACTTGACGACGCCTTCGGTGGCGGCGAACGGGCAGACCACGTTGACCCGAATGCCCTCTGGCGCCCACTCGTTGGCGACGACGCGCGTCAGGCCTCGCACAGCTTCCTTGGCTGCCGCGTAGGACGTCTGGGTGGGCATGCCGTCCAGGCCGGAGCCCGACGCGAAGTTGACGACCGAACCCTTGGTCTTCGCGAGTTCGTCGTGGCACGCCTGCATCAGGTGGACGACAGGGTAGAAGCCGGTGTTGAAGGACAGGTCGAACATGTCCTGCGTGGTTTCGAGCAACGGAGCCTGCCGGGACGCGTGAGCGTTGTTCACCAGGATGTCGAGCTTGCCGAAAGCCTCGAGCGCGGCGTCACGGATCTGCTCGGCAGAACCTGCGGCAGCAAGGTCGACGTTCAGGAATTTGCCGGCCCCGGCCAGTTCCTCCTCGAGTGCCTGGCCCTGCTCGTCGTTGATGTCGACGAACAGGACCTTCGCGCCTTCACGAGCGAAGACTCGGGTGATGGCACGACCGATTCCACCGGCGCCGCCGGTGACGATCGCTACCTTGCCGTTCAACCTCATGAAAACGCTCCTCTTCGTAGGTGCTGCTTAAACTGTTGCGGTCTCGTCGACTGCAAGGGCAATCTTTTCGAGGCCGGCGATGCTGTAGGCGGCGTAGGTCTCGTACGGTCCGCGGCCTGAGAAGTAGGACGAGAGCTGGCCACCGAGCTCTTCGACGGTGAACGCGGATCCGGCTGCGTCGAAACGATTCTCGACCTTGGGTGCTTCCATCAACGCCACCATCTTGCCGTAGACGACAAAGACCTGGCCGTTGATCTCGTCGGAATCGGGGGATGCGAGGTAGCTGACCAGGGTCGCGACGCGCTCGGGTGCAAGCGGATCGAGACCGCTTACGCCGGTGTTGTTCTCGCCGAAGGCTTCTGCCGTCATGGCAGTGCGGGCACGGGGGCAGATCGCGTTGGTGCGGACGCCGTAGCGGGAGAGGCCTGCTGCGCTCGAGAGCGTCAGAGCGGTGATACCGGCCTTGGCTGCCGAGTAGTTGGGCTGTCCGGCGCTGCCGAAGAGAAAGGCCTCGGAAGAGGTGTTGATGATGCGGCCGTAGACCGGTGCGTCGGCTGCCTTGCTGGCTGCACGCCAGTGGACCGCGGCCGCGTGCGAGGTGGCGGCGTGACCCTTGAGGTGCACGCGGATGACGTCGTCCCAATCGGATTCGGTCAGGTTGAAGATCATCTTGTCGCGCAGGATGCCTGCATTGTTGACGAGGATGTCGAAGGATCCGAAGTTCTTGACAGCTTCTTCGATGATGCGCCCGCCGAGCGACCAGTCGGAGACGTCGCCGGTGATGGCGAGCGCCTGTCCACCTGCGGCCTTGATCTCGTCGACCACGTCGTTGGCCGCTGCACCCATGTCGTTGACGATGACGGCTGCGCCGGCAGCGGCGAGTCCGAGTGCCTCGGCGCGACCCAGTCCGGCACCGGCGCCGGTGACGGCGGCAACTTTGCCTTCCAAGCTCAGTGATTGCGTCATGTCGTGCTCCTTCGATCCGGGCTGGCGGTAGATTCAGTGAAAATTAGTATTCATTCTAATTTGAAGTCGAGAGTTCGGTCGTCGTTCCGAAAAAATCATTTCAGCAAAATCGGAATTAGTTCTAGTTTTGAACACAATTCTGGCCATCTGAGGGGCAGTCCCACTCAGCGGGAGCGGTGATCTGGGTCACGAGCCGTGCATGTCACCTTGGGTCGACGCGGCGATCCCACCGCGTACGCGCTTGCGTCACCACCGATCCGCTCAGTTCCTGGCCGCATTCGTCGGCGCCAGGATCAGATAGTTCTCACCGGAAACGCAGTACGGTCGGCCCCGAATTCACCGGGCCGGACATCAAGGAAGGCACCAGCAGTGTCACTGAATTTGGCAGATCTGTACGAGGGCATTTCGGATCTGATTCCGGACCGCACGGCACTCGTGTGCGATGGGCGTCGTCGTACCTACGTCGAACTGGACGAGGGATCCAATCGCATCGCCCGCCACCTGGCGAGTGTCGGTGTCGGGCCGGGCGACCACGTCGCTCTGCACATGCGCAACAGCATCGAGTTCGTCGAAAGTTTGCTCGGTTGCCTCAAGATCCGCGCCGTCCCGATCAACGTCAACTATCGCTACGTCGACGCCGAACTGACCTACCTGTACAACGATTCGCAGTCGGTAGCGCTGATCGTGGACGAGGAGTTCGTTCCCGTCGTGGAGACGGTTCTCCCGGCCGTGCCTGGCATCGAACACGTCGTTGTCGTCGGGGAGTCGGCGGTCCGAGATGTCGAAGGCGTCGACGTCGTTCGATATGCCGACGCTGCCGCGGAGCAACCCGCTACTCGTGATTTCGCGCCTCGCAGCAACGACGACCTGTTTGTCATCTACACCGGCGGCACCACCGGAATGCCCAAGGGCGTCATGTGGCGTCATGAAGACTTCTACTTCGCGGCACTCACCGGCGGAAATCCTTTCGGTCCGCCGCACACCACCGCTGACGCTCTGTATGCCGCGGTACCGAACGTTCCCGCGATGA
Organism: Rhodococcus sp. IEGM 1409; assembly: GCF_030056735.1. Lineage (GTDB taxonomy): Bacteria > Actinomycetota > Actinomycetes > Mycobacteriales > Mycobacteriaceae > Rhodococcus_F. The sequence goes on along the minus strand of NZ_JASHKN010000001.1, from coordinate 1,152,279 downwards.
ACATGCTCAGCACTGCACCCCTGATGCACGGCGCGGCGTCGTACTCGCTGTTCACCGGATTCTTCATGGGCGCCAACGCAATTCTCATGGCGCGATTCGACGCGAAGTCGACACTGCAGCTCGCCGGGAGTGAGAAGGCCGTCTCCATCACCGTCGTCGGAGACGCGATGGCTCGTCCGCTTGCAGACGAATTGGCGGCAAACGCAGCAGATTACGACCTCAGTACGGTCGGAATGATCTCGTCGGGCGGAGCGTTGTTCTCGCTCTCACTGCGCGAGCAGTTCAAGTCCATACTCCCGAACCTGGTGATTCGCGACGGATTCGGCTCCTCGGAGTCGGGCGTCGACGGCAATCTCGAGATCGGCGAAGACGGACTGATGCGCATCGCCGCTCGCGACGAGACCCGCGTCGTGGACGAACGGATGCGGGCGCTCGCGCCGGGATCTCCCGAGACCGGGCACATCGCTCGCAGTGGTCACGTGCCGGTCGGTTACTTCAATGATCCGGTCAAGACCGCGGCTACGTTCCCGGTGATCGACGGAGTGCGGATGTCCGTACTCGGCGACGTCGGGCGCGTGGAAGCCGACGGCTCGATCGTCCTGCTGGGGCGTGGTTCTCAGTGCATCAACACCGGCGGGGAGAAGGTGTACCCCGAAGAGGTCGAACAGGCACTCAAGAGTCACCCGGCAGTGCTCGACGCTCTGGTCGCGGGAATTCCGGATGCGAAGTTCGGTGAGCGCGTCGCTGCGGTCATCACGACCCGCGAAGGTTTCGACGTCCCGGACGCTGCCGAGATCGGTGAGCATTGCGCGTTGCAGGTCGCTCGGTACAAGGTGCCGCGCACTGTTGTCAGTGTGCCGTCGATCAGGCGTTCACCCAGCGGAAAGGCCGACTATCGCTGGGCCAAGGCCACTCTCGCCGAACAAGCCTCCTAATCGGCCGGAGTCATCCAGCGCGTTTGTGAGGGACGCGTTGGGTGGCCCTGGCACTCTAGCCTGTCACCGTCAGAACCAGCAGAGCGACGTTGAGCGCAACGATCAAGCCCGCCGCAACCCATGCCGCGACGGTCGTGAGCGGGGCATTGCGAGCGTCGCCCATGAGTTCGGGGTCCGAGGTCATACGCACCAACGGGATGATCGCGAAGGGGATGCACAGGCTCAAGACCACCTGGCTGAGTACGAGTGCGAGAGTCGGATCGACGCCCAGTGCGAGAACGATCAGCGCCGGGATGAGAGTGACGATTCGGCGCGTGATCACCGGAATGCGAATGGCCAGAAGGCCATGCATGATTTCGGCGCCGGCCGCGCAGCCCACGGAGGTCGACGCGAGTCCGGAGGCGAGGAGTCCGATCGCGAATACGACGGCCACACCCGGGCCGAGTGAGTTCTCGATCGCGGCATGTGCGCCGTCGATGGTGTCGGTGCCGGGTACTCCGCGCAGTGCCGACGCGGCCAGGAGCAGCATGCCGATGTTCACGCCACCGGCGATGATCAACGCGACGACGACATCCCAACGCGTGACCTTGAGTAGTCGCTGCAATCGTGGCCCAGGTTTGATGTGGCCGTGGCGATCTCGTGCCAACGCGGAGTGTAGGTAGATCGCGTGCGGCATGACCGTGGCGCCGAGCATGCTGGCGGCGAGCAGTACGGTTTCGGTTCCTTCGAAGCGGGGGACCAGTCCGGCGACGGCTTCGCTACCGGATACGTCGGTGAAGGCGAGCCCGGTCAGGAAGCCGATCGTGATGATGGCCAGCAATCCCATGACCACGAACTCGAAAGTGCGCTGTCCGCGCCGACTTTGGATCGTCAGGATCACCATCGACACGCAACCGGTGATCAGCCCGCCGAAGAAGAGCGGGACGTTGAAGAGCAGGTTGAGTGCGATGGCGCCGCCGATGACTTCGGCCACGTCGGTTGCGATCGCCATCATCTCGGCCTGGAGCCAGAACGCGCGACGGTTGTTCTTACGCAGGCGCTGACCCAGCATTTCGGGCAGGGATCTGCCGGAGACCAGTCCGAGTTTCGCGGACAGATACTGCACCAGGACGGCCATCGCGTTGGCGAGTACCAGCACCCAGATGAGGAGGTAGCCGTACTTCGCGCCGGCGGTGAGGTTGGCGGCGACGTTGCCCGGATCGACGTACGCGATGGCCGCGACGAACGCCGGACCGAGCAGGGCGATGGATCTCCCTGTCGGTCGTCGGCGCGGAGTCGTCGGCTCTTGCGTACTGGTGCTCATCGGTCTCCTGGTCGCACGTACTCGGACCTGCCGGTTCGATTATGTGAACTATAGAGTTCGGGCAGCCAAACTTTCAACCGCTGTGCGCGGTTAGTGACCGCAGAGACTCCCTAACCGCGCACAGGGGTTAGGGAGTCACCCCGGCGGCGAGGAGAGCGCGGGCCTCGGGGCGGCCGTCGAGGAGGGCGTTGGTGCGCAACTCGACCTTCCACTCGCCGTCTGTCTTGATCAGCTCCCAGCGGTTTGCGGTGATGCGGAGGACCTTGAATCCAGTCGGGTTCTCGGGATCCTTGATGACCAACTGCGAATGGCAGGTAGCGACGGCCTTGTTGCCGTCGATGCGGACGTGCGCGGGCGTCATCATGTGCGCCGCGCCGTTCATGATCCAGTTCTGGTGAGAGGCGCTGTGAACCATGGCCCGCAGTTCGCCGCGGCCGTGCATCGCGCCGGTGTCGACGTCGTAGACACCGTCCTCGAGCCACAGGTTCGCGACCTCGTCGGCTGATCCGCTGTCGACGGCAGGGCTGTACGTGGTCAGCAGTTCGGAGATCGCGAGCTTGTCCTCGAGCAATTCGACTCGGGCGAGCAGGGATTCGATCAGGGCGGTCGAGTCGGTCATCGGTACGTCCTTTGCATTGGAATGTCGGCGAGTCAGGAAGTGGTGAAACAGAAGCCCTCGGCGAGGGCGATTCGGTGAAGTTCTTCGAGTTGTTCGCAGTAGTGCTCGACGCTTCGAGCGCCGATCGAGCAACTAGCTATGGTCGCCCCGGCGTCGCGGACGCGAGTCAAGGCGCGAAGGGTGGATTCGCGCTTGCCGAGGGGATCGAGCGGCGCACCGGCGGGAAGCACCACGTCGAATCCGTCGGGGAGCGTCGTGGCGTCGAGCATTTCCTTCAGTTCGGAGAATCGCAGCCCGAACGGCACCCACCCGTCGCCGTGTGTGGTGGCCCGGCGCAGCGATCTCTTGGACCGGCCGCCGATCCACAGGGGCACACGTTTCTGGACGGCATGGGGTTCGACGACAAATCCGGAGTAGTCGTAGAACTCGCCGTGATACTCCGGAGTCGGCGTCGACAGCGATGCCCGAAGTGCGGCCAAGGCATCGTCAGCGCGCGCTCCTCGGTCGGCAAACGGAGCATTTATGAGATCGAATTCTTGTTTCACTGTCCCCACCCCGAGGCCGAGTATCAGGCGTCCGTTGCTGACGCGATCAAGCGTTCCGTAACGCTTGGCGATCTCGAGGGGGTGGTGGTAGCCCAACACCAGCACCTGCGTCGCCAGCAGGATTCGTGACGTACGTGCGGCGAGAAAACCGAGGGTGGCGAGCGGATCCCAGTAGGTTCCGCCACGTTCGGTGGCCATCTCTTCTGGAACCGCCACGTGTTCACTGCAGGTCAGATGGTGGAAACCGAGTCGATCCGCCGCGGCAGCCACTGTGGCGATCTCGTCGATGTCAGCACTTGCCTCCCACTCCGAGCGCGTGCTCGGGTGCTGAATCAGGACCGGCGTGACGATTCCCAGGTGCATCGGGCGTTTATAGCCCTCCCGCTCATGCGGCGGCAGGTGAATTACCGCTGATCGGGATCGAAAAGGTTGATTCACTTTCCAGAAACTGTGACCTGGGTTATAGTCGGTAGAATCAATTCCAGTTTTCGGGAGGCGTCCATGACCATTGTTGACATGAACGACACACTGTCCACCGTCCAGACCGACGCCGGGCAACCCAAGAAGGATCTGCCGCCGTCGATGGTCGAGCGGATGACACTGATTCTCGACGCCTTCGACGGCCGCGCCGCACGGCTGACGCTGGAAGAGGTCGCGTGCCGCACTCAGTTGCCGCGGTCCACCGTCCACCGCATTCTCGATCAGCTCGTCAAGCTGGACTGGGTTGATCACGCGTCGTTCGGCTACTGTCTCGGGCGCCGTGCACTCGGCCTCGGTGGTGGCGACGGCGGCCACAGCCAGATCCGCGAAGCCGCAGCACCGCTTCTGCACGAGCTGCACCTGCAGACCGGCATGGTTGTTCATCTGTCGGTGCTCGACGGGCGCGAGAGCGTCTACCTCGACAAGGTCGGCGGTCGGTTCGCCGCGGCTCTGCCGTCCCGCGTCGGCGGCCGAGTACTCGCCCATTCGACGGCCGGCGGCAAGGCGATGCTGGCGTGGATCGACCCCGAGCGTGTCGACGCTCTGTTCGGGTCGGCTCTTCCCCGCTGCACCGAGAACACGATCACCGACGTCGCGGTGCTCCATCAAGAACTGAACCGGATCCGTCAGCGTCGGGGACTGGCCTTCGAGCGCGGTGAGTCGGCGCGTGGGGTCGCTTGTGTGGCGTCGGCAATTCGCGGACACGAGGGGCCTGTCGGCAGCATCGCGTTGTGTGGGGACATGCGGACCGCTCAGCTCGAGCGCGTTGCTCCGCTGGTCGTCGACGCGGCTCGCGAGGTCTCGCGCACGCTGTACCCCGAACTGGGCGCTCCCCGGCGTGGACGCAAAACCCCTCCCGTTCCGACCAATACGTTCTCGGCCGAGACGATGGATCGCCTGCTGGCAGCGTCGTCCGACCACTGGATCTGACGTATTTTGATCGACTTGTCTCGCTGATCGGGACGAGTCATAGCAGCTCAGCGGTACTGATGGCACCGTTCGGACCATGACGACTGAACTGAGCTACGAGGGAACTCTGAAGGAACTGCAGACCGATCTCGGTGTGCTCCGGTACCACGAAGCCGGCGACGGCCCGCCGCTCCTGCTGCTGCACGGATCGGGCCCTGGAGTCACCGGTTGGCGTAACTACCGCGGCGTTCTCGCGGACTTCGCGGAGCACTTCCACTGCTACGTTCTCGAGTTTCCCGGATTCGGCGTCAGCGATCCCGGCCCCGACCATCCGATGATGATGGCGCAGGCGTCGGTCGGGATGTTCCTCGACGGCCTCGGCCTCGGCCCGGTCCACATGATCGGCAACTCCATGGGCGGCATCGTCGCCACCAAGGTTGCGATCGACGAACCCCACCGGGTGAGCAAGCTCGTCACCATCGGCGGCATGGGCAAGAACACCTTCTCGCCCGGCCCCGGTGAAGGCATCAAACTCCTCATGGAGTTCACCGACAATCCCACCCGCGAAGCTCTGGTCCGTTGGCTGCATTCGATGGTCTTCGACCGTGCCGTCGTCACCGAGCAGCTCATCGAAGAGCGTTGGGCCCTCGCCACCGAGCCGACGACGCTCGAGATCGCCCGCCGTATGTACAGCAGCAAGGCCATGGCAGCTATGGGCGCGGCTGCTGCTGCGTCGACCGCCGTGCCGTACTGGGCGCAGCTGAACAAGATCAAGGCGCCGACGCTGTTGACCTGGGGACGCGACGACCGCGTCAGCCCCGTGGACATGGCGATTCTGCCGATGCGCGACATCCCCAACGGCGAAGTTCACATCTTCCCCAACTGTGGCCACTGGGCGATGATCGAGGCCCGTGACGCCTGGGTTGCGTCCGTTTTGGCATTCCTCACGCGTCCAGAAGGCAAGTAAGGGGCTCCCACTCACCGGGAAGTGTTTCTGCACTTCGGCGGGCCCCCTGCCACCGTTTCATCAACAGATTTCATTCTGCCTAGGCGCTCGCCGGGTATCGAAACCAGAAAGCCGGAAGATCATGGGTCAGGTTCTAGACAACATTTCACAGTTCGCCGACGAGATCCGCGCAGACGGAGTCGAGGGCGACAGGCTGATGCGCTTGACGGACGGCAGCGCGAAGCGGTTGCGCGACTCCGGTGTCATCCGGATGTTCCAGCCGAAGGAGTTCGGTGGGCTCGAGGCGCATCCGCGTGAATTCGCCGAGACGGCAATGGCTATCGGTGCGATGGACGGTGCCACCGGTTGGGTCAGCGGCATCGTCGGTGTTCATCCGTGGGAGCTTGCGTTCTTCGACCGTAAGGCTCAGGAAGAGGTGTGGGGAACCGATCCCGATACGTGGATGGCGTCGCCGTATGCGCCGATGGGTGTTGCGAGGCCCGTCGAGGGTGGGTACATCCTCAACGGCCGCTGGTCGTTCTCCTCGGGTACCGATCACTGTGACTGGATCATGATCGGCGCGATGGTCGGTGACGAGTCCGGCAAGCCGCTGATGCCGCCGAAGCACCTGCACGTGTTGTTGCCGCGCTCCGATTACGACATCGACCAGGACAGCTGGAACGTCGTCGGCCTGCGCGGAACGGGTTCGAAGGATCTGATCGTCAAGGACGCATTCCTGCCCACCTACCGCACGATCGACGCCGGAAAGGTGTACGACGGGACGGCGTGGAAGGAAGCGGGCCGTACGGAGACGTTGTACAAGTTCCCGTTCTCGTGCATTTTCCCGTTGGGGATCACTTCGTCGTTGATCGGTATCGCCGAAGGTGCGTTGGCGTGCAACATGGCTGCGCAGCGTGAGCGGGTGACGGTCAGTGGTGTTCCGATCAAGGAAGATCCGTACGTGCTCTTCGCGATCGGTGAGGCGGCTGCCGAGATCGCTGCGTCTCGGGCTGCGATCTTGGAGACGGTGGATCGTTTCTGGGACATGACCGAGAAGGGTCAGGAAGTTTCGTTCGAGCTTCGTGCGATCGGTCGGCGTACGCAGACTGCTGCGGCGTGGCGTGCGGTGCGGGCGGTGGACGAGATCTTTGCTCGTTCCGGTGGTGGCGCGTTGCAGTTGAGCACGCCGATGCAGCGGTTCTGGCGTGATGCCCATGCCGGTTTGGCGCATGCGATCCATGTGCCTGGTTCGATTTTCCATGCGTCGACGCTCTCGCAGCTCGGTGGCGAGCCGCAGGGCATCCACCGCTCGATGATCTAGTCCCACAAACATTCTCGAAGCAAGGACGGTTAGGCATGACTGAAATTCGGGGCCTGGGATATCTCAGGATCCAAACGCAGGACGTGGCTCGCTGGCGCGAGCTCGTGGTCGACGGACTCGGTCTCGCGGTCGGTAGTGGCCCGGAAGCCGACGGCCTCTACTTGCGTCTGGACGAGCGTCGTGCGCGTCTGATCGTCCTGCCCGGTGAGACGGACAAGGCTCTCGCAGTGGGCTGGGAAGTGCGAGATCAGTTCGCGCTCCAGCGTGTTCGCGAGGCGGTCGAGAAGGCCGGAGTCGAGGTCGAAGTTCTCTCCGAGGTCGACGCCAGCTACCGCGATGCCGAGCAGGTCATCGCATTCGGCGATCCCAACGGCAACCGCGTCGAAGTGTTCTTCGGGCCGGTGCTCGACCACAGCCCGTTTGTCACCCCGCACGGCGGCCGTTTTGTCACCGGCGATCAGGGCCTCGGCCATGTGGTGCTTCCGGTTACGCGTTTCGACGAGGCGTACACCTTCTACACCGAGGTGCTCGGATTCCTTCCGCGCGGTTCCATCCGTCTCGGTGGAATCGACGCGCCGCCGCCGGCTCGTCGCGTCCGCTTCATGGGTGTCAATCAGCGTCACCACAGCCTGGCGCTGTGCCCGGCGCCGCCTGTGGACGAGCCCGGTCTCGTGCATCTGATGATGGAAGCCGAGACTCTCGACGCGGTGGGTCAGGCTCTCGATCGTGTTGCCAAGCTTGGCTTCTCGATCTCCTCGACGTTGGGTCGCCACACGAATGACAAGATGGTGTCGTTCTACGTGCGTGCACCGGGTGGCTGGGATCTGGAGTTCGGTTGCGAGGGCATGCTGGTCGACGAAACCTTCTACACTGCTGAGGAAATCACAGCGGACAGCTACTGGGGCCACGACTGGTCCGACAGTGAACCGCTGGCTGCGTTCACTCCCACGAGCTAGCTCTTACGCAACGAAAAAGCTCGGCTCCAATGCATATCGGGGCCGAGCTTTTTCGTGTGATCGATCAGGAAGCTGCTGCTGCCAAACCGGTTTCGAGGTCGGCGAGAATGTCGTCGATCCCTTCGATGCCAACCGCGAGGCGGACGAGCCCCGGGGTGACGCCCGAAGCGAGCTGCTCTTCGGGGGTGAGTTGCGAGTGCGTCGTCGACGCGGGGTGGATGACGAGTGAGCGAACGTCACCGATGTTGGCGACGTGGCTGTGCAGTGTCAGGGCGTTGACGAACTTCTTGCCCGCGTCGACACCACCGGCAAGCTCGAATGCGACGATCGCTCCGGTGCCCTTGGGCGCCAGCTGCTTTCCGCGCTCGTGCCACGGCGACGACGGCAGTCCCGCGTAGGCGACCGAGGTGACCTCTGCGCGACCGTCGAGGAACTCGGCAACCTTCTGTGCGTTGGACACGTGGCGCTCGATGCGCAGGCTCAAGGTCTCGATGCCCTGCGAGATGAGGAAGGCATTGAACGGCGCGATCGCCGAACCGAGGTCGCGGAGAAGCTGGACGCGTGCCTTGAGCGCGTAGGCGGGCGCGCCGAGGTCGGCGAAGGTGACGCCGTGGTAGCTGGGATCCGGGGTGGTGAAGTTGGTGTGGCGTCCCTGGGTCCAGTCGAAGGTGCCACCGTCGACGATGACGCCGGCGATCGCGGTGCCATGTCCGCCAAGGTATTTGGTGGCGGAGTGGACGACAATGTCAGCGCCGTGCTTCAGCGGCTGAATGAGGTAGGGCGTTGCGACGGTGTTGTCCACGATCAGCGGGATGCCGTTCTCGTGGGCGACCGCACTGATACCGGGAATGTCGAACACGTCGTTTTTGGGGTTGGAGATGGTTTCGCCGTAGAACGCCTTCGTGTTCGGACGGATGGCCGCACGCCAGTGCTCGAGGTTGTCCGGGTCTTCGACGAAGTCGACGGTGATTCCCAGCTTGGGCAGCGTGTAGTGGAAGAGGTTGTACGTGCCGCCGTACAGACGAGGGCTGGAGACGACGTGGTCGCCCGCCTCGGCAATGTTGAGGATCGCGAAGGTCTCGGCAGCCTGACCGGACGCAACCAGCAGAGCCGCGACTCCGCCTTCGAGGGCGGCGATGCGCTGCTCGACGGCGTCCTGCGTCGGGTTCATGATGCGGGTGTAGATGTTGCCCGGCTCGGCGAGGCCGAACAGGGCGGCAGCGTGATCGGTGTTGTCGAAGACGTAGCTGGTGGTCTGGTAGATCGGCAGTGCCCGAGCGTTGGTGGCGCTGTCCGGGCCCTGTCCGGCGTGGACCTGCTTGGTTTCGAACGACCAATCGGCGGTCGGATCGGTGTCGACGGGGGTGTTCTCGCTCATGAATTCATACTCCGTGGTGAAGGGTGGGTTGATGCGGGTCAGGCGGTTTCGACGACTGTATGCACTGGGACGGGATTGCGGGTGAGATCGAGTACGGGGCAGTGGGCGTCGACCGTCTCCTGCAACTCCAGGTAGCGCTCGCGAGTTTCCGGACCGGTCAGGGTGACGACCACGCGGACCTCGGAGAATCCCGGACGGACCGCATCGTCGAAGCCGAAGAATCCACGAACGTCGAGATCGCCTTCGGCTCTGGCCGAGATGTCGTCGAGCGCGATACCGAGCTTGTCGGCCCAGACGCGGTAGGTGACCACCTGGCAGGACAGAAGAGAAGCGAGGTAGTACTCGACTGGATTGGCTGCGGTGTTCTCGCCGCCGAGGGCCGCCGGTTCGTCGACCTCGACGCTGTACTTACCGAGCGAAATGGTGCTGGCAACGGCGTCGTGCGCCTGGGCGGAAGCCTTGAAGACGGCGTGCGCTCTACTCGCGTCCTTGTCGATGGCGTCGGCGTTGGCTGCTAGGACGGAACTCAGGTGGGAGATGGAAGCGGTGGTCATGACAGAAATGTCCCCTGATCTGGGCGTACATACGAATATCGACGCGAGCGGCGCTCACGTCGTAGGTCCGATCAGTAGATCGGACACCCGGATGTACAGACATGCGCAAAGTCGACATGGCGTCGCCGCGTCAGCAGCGTGCCCGTCTCGTATGCGCCAATTTCCGTCACAGGAGTGACTGTAACCGGTTCACACCCTTTCCGACCAGATGTATAGGAAATCTGTCTCGGATCGTGGTCCGTCATGTAGGCGACAGTCCGCTCCACCGGGGTGTCCGACGACCCGCAAAAGCGTCGAGTCCTTCGGCGATGTCCGGGGAACGCAACACTGCGTCCTTGGCATCGTCGGTGACGGTCCATCCGACGGCATCGGCTTCGGCGTAGAGAGCGTCGATCGCCTTCAAGCTCAAGCTCACCGAGGTAGGGGAGGACTCGCAGATCTCGGCCGCCATCACCAACGCCTCGTCGAGTGCCTTGCCTGGCGCAGTGACTGCGTTGACGACGCCGAGGTCCCTGGCCCGTTCGGGATCGAGTGTGCGGCCGGTGATCAGGAGTTCGCGGGCGATGTTGATCGGAAGTGCCCGAGGCGCCCGAAAGAGTGCACCGGACGTCGCAACCAAACCGCGTTTGGTTTCGGGGAGGCCGAATTGTGCTGTGGCAGAGGCGACGATGAGATCGCAGGCCAATGCGATTTCGAAACCTCCACCCAGTGCGTATCCCTCGACCGCAGCGATCAGAGGCTTGTTCCGCTGACGCCGGATTACGCCGTACTCACCGCCGCGGGGCATGCGGAGGTCGGCTCGTTCGCGGATATCGGTTCCGGCACAAAAGATGTTGGGGGTTCCGGTGATGATGCCGACCCACAGAGATGGGTCGTCGTCGAGGAGGTTCAGTGCGGCTTCGATTCCCTCGGCAGTTTCGCGATTGATCGCGTTACGACGTTCTTCGCGTTCGATCCTGACGATGAGAACGCGGTCGTGGCGTTCGGTGGAAACAGTCGACATAATTGGACTGTAATCCATCTATCGAAGGGGTGGTGCGTTACCTGACGGGACGGACATTGGACACATTCCGGACTGTGGCGAAGACTGTGTTCTGAGGCGGAGAAAGGCAGGTCGACGTGATTTCCAAACGAGAACAGAACAAGCGCGATACCAACGACAGGTTGCTCTCGGCTGCTCGAATTCTGTTCTCGGCGCAGGGTTTCGCCAGCACGACTGTCGACGACATCGCCGAGCGAGCCGAGGTGTCGCGAGCCACCTTCTTCAACTACTTCCAGGGCAAGGACTCGGTTCTCGAGGCGCTGCACAGTGATCATCTCGATCAGCTTGCGGCACTGGTGGATCAGCTCATGGAGTCGCCGGTGCCGACCACTGATCGGATCTCCAGGATCTTTCAGGACTTTGCGCAACAGGCGATCATGCATCCGCGCTATCTGCGCATGGTGACTGCAGAACTCGAGCGTGACTTCGCCTCCTCCGGAGCGGGGGCGGCCCATGATCATCGGTTCCACGTGGAACTTCTACGGATCGTCACTGCCGGGATCGAAGCCGGTGAAGTGCGATCGGACTATCCGCCGCTGTTTCTCGCGCAGATGATCGGCGGTACGTACGGCGCGTTGGTTCGCTTCTGGCGGCAGGACGCCGACTACGACGTGGTCGGCGAATTCGATCGCGGAGCGAAGTACGTGGCGGAGGGCATCGCTGCTCGCTGAACTGCCTCAGGGCTTGGGCTGACTCAGAGGGCGGGCTGATTCAGAGGGTGGGCTGATTCAGAGGGTGGGCACTACCAGGGGCAGCATCTGCTGGACGCTCTCCGAAAGATAGTTCGCAGCAGTCTGATCGCCGGACAGATGACGCAGCAGACTCTGCTGGAACAGGCCGTCGAAGATTGCGTACATCGCCGGCGAGGTGACCGAGGGTTCCACATCGAGAAGCTCGGCGTAGCGAGAAACGATGCGCCAGATCATGTTTTCGAGACTCTCGTCGATCGCGGCCACGTCGGCTCGGAAGGACTCCTCGAACATCGACTGCGCACGCAGGTCGTACCAGAGGCGGTGCATCGTCGGTTCGTCGATCATGGTCTCGGCGAGCAGTGCCCCGAAACCGGTTTTCAGTTCCTCCGGCGTCTGGGCGGTGGCGACGATGCCGTCGTAGCGGGTGACGCAGCGTGCCTTGTAGTGGCGCACGCAGTGGGTGATCAGGTCGACCTTGTCGCTGAAGTAGTAGTGCAGGACGCCGTGTGAGAACTCCGAATTCTGGGCGATTTCGCGCAGACTGGTGCGTGCGTAGCCCAGTTCGGCCAGCGTTTGCAGTGCGGCCTCGGCCAGTTGATCGCGGCGCTCGGAGAATTTGTCGACCTGACGACGTGACACTTTGTCGGCGTTGGACCGCTTGTCTGTGTTTGACCGCTTGTCTGAAGCGGTAGGTGCAGCCTTTTTCCCTGCCCCACTGGGCTTCTCGACTGTCGTGGTCACGATGGCACGTCCTGTTCCCTGCGGTTTCCACAGCGGCACGATCGCCGCGTCCGAATCAGTGTAACCCCTGGTCTTTGACGAGCGTGTAACAAAATCTTGACAGTCGTCAAGATTTCTCTTGACACTCGTCCAAAGTTGAATACTCTGTGACTCACACCACTTGGCAGCGTCGCTGTGAACGGTGGTATCGCGAGAGTCGTTTCAGTCACGGAGGCAGTCGAAAATGAGCGTGTTTGATCTCGAGGGACGAAAAGCACTGGTCACGGGTGGTGCCAAGGGGCTCGGAGCCGGAATGGCTGAGGCGTTGGCGAAGGCGGGAGCGTCGGTGATGATCGGCGACGTTCTCGAAGACGAGGGTCGCGCCACCGCGGAGGCCGTCGGTTCGGGCGGAGTCAAGACCGGCTTCGTGAAGCTGGACGTCACCGACGACGCCAACTGGGAAGAAGCAGTTGTGGCAACCGCGGAGACTCTCGGCGGCTTCGACATCCTTGTCAACAACGCCGGCATCGAAATTTCCTCGCTGGTGGTGGACCTCGATCCGGGCGACATCCGCCGCATGTGTGAGGTCAACATCCTCGGAACGGCGCTCGGAACCAAACACGGACTGCGCAGCATGCGTCCGGGTGGCGTCGCCGGAACCGGCGGATCCATCATCAACATTTCGTCGGTGGCAGCAACCATTCCATTTCCCGGCATCAGTGGTTACTCCGCGACCAAGTCCGCGGTCGACCGCTTCACCAAGGTTGCTGCAGCCGAGTCGGGCAAGCTCGGCTACGGAGTCCGCGTCAACTGCATCTACCCGGGCCTTGTTGCCACGGAGATGGGTCTCGGACTCGCAGCGGACATGGAGAAGCTCGGACTCTGGCCCAGTGCCGAAGCAGCAGTCGGCGACGTCATCGGTCTCACCCCACTCGGCCGTCTCGGCGAAGTGAACGACATGGCGGACGCCGTGGTGTTCTTGTCCTCCGACGCCGCACGCTTCATCACCGGTATCGGCCTCCCCGTCGACGGTGGCATGGGCATGTAACTCGCCCCAAATTCGTACGTACACCCTTCCCCCGTCTCCGAAAGGTTCCACGAACATGTCCGAAAAGAAGCCAGTCATCGTCTACGGAGTCTCCGGGTACACCGGCCGTCTGGTGTGTGAATACCTGCGCGAGTTCAACATCCCGTTCATCGCGGCCGGCCGCGACGCCGCTCGCATTCAGGAGGTCCTCGACAAGATCCCCGGTTTGGACACCGTCGATCACGAGGTCGTCGAGGTCGAGCACACGGTCGAGGCGCTCACCGAATTGTTCACCGGTGCACAGGTTGTCAGTAACATGGTAGGGCCGTTCATCAAGCTCGGCGGCACCGTCGTCGAGGCCGCGTTGAATGCGGGTTGCCACTACATGGATACCACCGGTGAGCAGGACTGGGTACTCGATGTCCAAGAGAAGTTCAGCGACAAGTACCAGGAGAAGGGCCTGCTCCTCTCGCCCGGCATCGCTCAGATGTACACCACCGGTGAGATCGCGGCCAACATCGCATTGGAAACGCCGGGCCTCGACACACTCGACATCCTGGTGCTGTGGAAGGGATTTCCCACCTACGCGTCCACTCAGACGATCTTCACCATCCTCAAGGCGAACTGGTACTACCTCGAGCAGAACAAGTACGTGCAGTGGGCGCCCGGCCAGACTTTCGACGTCGTCGTTCCCGGCCAGCACGAAACCGCGCTGGCATTGCCGTGGGGCGGAACATGTCACCCGGTGTGGTTCAAGAACGATCCGCGAGTTTCCAACGTCAAGGCCGCCGGCGGGGTGTTCGACCGCACCGTGATGGAAGGCGTTGTCGCGACCCAGAAGATCGTGGAGGAGCAGATCAAGACACTGCCCGCCGACGAGCAGGAAGCCGCCCTGGCCGAGATCGCCGGTTCGGTGCAGGCCGGAATGCCACCCCGCGAGAACCCACGCATCAACACCTCGCTGGACTCCGTCTATGCGTCCGGCCCGCTCGGTCGCTCACACGTCGTGCTCCACGGCAACTGCAACTACAAGCAGACCGGACTCCTGCACGCATACGCAGCGCACTCGTTGCTTCAGCAGGCGCCCAAGCGCACCGGACTCGCCTCGGCCTGCCAGGCATTCGGGCATCGCGAACTGCTCGGCGCGCTACGCAGTTTCGGGCTGGCACTGGAACCGGAAGTAACCATCAACACCTAGTCCACGCCCTCGTCATCACGTTCACGGCTCCCGGCGTCCTCGCGCCGGGAGTCCGGCCCTGGAGGCTCCCCATGCGTTTGACCGACTATCTCGACAAGGGAGCCTCTCTTGGTTCCACCGCACCGTGTTTGACGATGGGAGAGCGCACTCTCTCCTATGCGGAGGTGCAACAGTTCAGCCGTCGCTTCGCAGCTTCGCTCGCGGCATCGGGCATCGCGCCGGGCGAGAAGGTCGCGATTCTGTCCGGAAATGATCCGATCTCGTTCTCGTGCGTATTCGGAATAAGCAGGGCTGGCGGCGTCTGGTGTCCGATCAATCCTCGCAACGAAGCTGCGGAAAACCGAGATCTGTTGGATCTGTTCGATTGTCGCGCTCTCTTCTTCCAGAAGTCGTACGCGCCGCTGGTCGACCAGATCAAGGATGCGCTTCCCCAGTTGGTGACGCTCGTCTGCATCGACGGCGAATGGGATTCGGTTCAGTCTCTCGAAAGCTGGCTCGGGGATGAAGAACTCGACGTCGTTGCGCCCGACGACGTCACCATGCTGGTCGGCACGGGTGGTACGACGGGTCGGCCCAAGGGTGTGATGTTGACCAAGCACAACATCGAGACGATGACGGCCATCACCTTGATGAGCTATCCGTTCGAAGGACGCCCGGTGTATCTGGCGTTGGCGCCGTTGACTCACGCCGCCGGTGTTCTGTGCTTTCCGATCATGGCCCTCGGCGGCGAAGTGGTGATCATGCCGAAGCCCGACCTCGGGTACTTCCTCGCGAACGTTCAGAAGCACAAGGTGACTCACACCTTCCTGCCGCCGACGCTCATCTACATGCTGCTCGAGCACGAGGGCCTCGCGGCAACGGATCGTCGCTCGCTGCAGTGTTTCTGGTACGGCGCGGCACCGATCTCCCCGACCAGACTCGAGGAGGCGATCGACAGAATCGGCCCGGTCATGGCTCAGTTGTTCGGGCAAAGTGAAGCCCCCATGATGATCTCGACGATGTCACCGAAGGAGCACTTCGGCTCGGACGGCACCGTCGAAACGTCACGACTTGCCTCGGCGGGGCGACCGTCGCCACTGGTGACGGTGGGGATCATGGACGACAAAGGCGCACTTCTCGGACGTGGCGAGCGTGGTGAGGTGGTGATTCGCAGTTCGCTGGTGATGGCGGGCTATTACAAGAACCCCGATGCAACCGCGGAAGCGTCAGCCCACGGCTGGCATCACACCGGCGACATCGGGTACCTGGACGAGGACAATTTCCTGTTCATCGTCGATCGCGCGAAGGACATGATCATCACGGGCGGTTTCAACGTCTACTCGGTAGAGGTCGAGCAGGCGCTCATGGCGTACCCGGGGATTCAGGACTGCGGAGTGATCGGGCTGCCGGACGACAAGTGGGGCGAACGTGTTGTGGCAGTGGTGCAGCCACACCTCGGCGCCGACATCGACGGCGCCGAGGTGATGGCTTTCGTGAAAGCTCGCATCGGAAGTGTGAAGACTCCGAAGCAAGTCATCGTCTGGGACGATCTACCTCGCTCCAAGGTCGGCAAAGTTCTCAAGAACGAGATCAAGAGCGAACTGACGAGCTGAGATCACGACTCGCACACCACGTCTTCTGCCGGCAGTGAGCCGTCGAGCAGATACGAGTTGACGGCGGCGTCAGCGCAAGTATTCGCGTAGCTGGGGAACACCGCATGAGTACGACCCGGAACTGTCACCAGCCGTGAGCCTTTCATGGCTTCATGCATACCGAGTCCTTCCTCGTACGTCGTGCGGGTGTCACCGGTTGCCTGGATCTGCAATGTCGGAACGGTGTTGTCGATGTCGATCCGCGTCGGGGGCTCACTGCGCCAGAACGCGCACGGCATGATCGTGTTGTGGGTGCCGGCAAAGATCGGCTGATCATCCCGGTGCTCCTCCAACTTGTTGCGATACCACTGGGGATCGCTCGGCATCGACACGTCGCCGCAGACGATGGCGATTGTTCCGGCATAGTCGGGGTCGGTCCCCAGTTCGGTCTGGAACCACGCCTGCATCAGGCCCGTCAGCTGTGGATGGATGTTCTCGACGGTCTTGCCGGACGCGAGATCGCGCAACTGAACCAATACCTGTGCGAATGCCTCGCTTTCCTTCTCGGTGTCCCCGGTCCCGTTGACGTACATCAGGAATGGAAGGACGTGATCGTCGACGGCGTAGTCACCGATCCGAATCGGAGTGGTGGCGGCGTCCGAGATCAGCTTCTCGATGAGGGCGCGAACTTCTGCGGGCGTCGATCCGAGCGCATAGGTGGAGTTGCGTTCCGCTGCCCACTGCGAGAATCCGTCGATCGCCTTCTCGTTGGCCGGGCCCATGTCCTGGAACATCTCGTATCCGTACTTCTTCGGGTCCGGTGCACTGTCGAGAACCACACGATCGATCCTGTCGGGGAACATTTGAGCGTAGGTTGCACCAAGATATGTGCCGTACGACCACCCGAAGTACGACGCCTTCTCCTGGTCGAGGGCGCCGCGAATCACGTCGAGGTCGCGGGCGATATTCTGAGTATTGATGTGCGGCAGATAGTCCGGGTACTTGTCCCAGCATTTGTCAGCGGCCTCGCGTGCGAGCGCGACACTCTCGTTCCACCCTTCGTCCGTGGTACCCGGTGAACGCATCCATGACATCTGCTCGACGCCGCAGTCGATCGGCGTGCTCTTGCCGAGTCCCCGGGTATCCATGCCGATGATGTCGTATGCCGCCGCGACCTCCGGTGTCATGCCCGCATTCAGAATTTCAGGCAAGCCCAGACCGCGGCCACCCGGGCCGCCAGGGTTGGTGAGCAGGATCCCGCGTCGCTGCGCGGGGTCGGTCGACGCGACCCGTGAGATCGCCACTTCGATCGTCTTGCCGTCAGGGGTGGAATAGTCCAAAGGTACTGTGACCGTCGCGCAGTCACTTGCCGTCGACGTTCCGGTGTCTGTGGCGCATGGTCCCCATTCGACATCCTGGTCGTAGAATGCGCTGAGATTTGTTTGTGGATCTGTCTGCGGGGCAGCAGGTTCCGAGCACGCCGCCAATGCGGGTACGGCGAGTGCGGCAGCGGCGACTATGGAAGCCAGCCATTTTTGTGGTCGAGGCATGCGTGATCTGGGCATGATGGATCCAGTCATTGTCTTGTCCTTGTGTCGAGCCCGATTCGGGCAGCGTTGATCACCCCACCTGGAATGTGGGGGTTCATGAGGGGTTTCAGGGTCGAGATTGGCGGGCGGCGAACTCGGCCGCCACTGCCTTCGCGAATCTTTCCTGGGTCGCGGTTCGTCGATCCGCTTGGTGTTCGCGCAGTACCGCTACCAACCTTGTGGGTGAAGCACTCTCCGGTGCAGCCTGTTCAGGTAACACGCTCTCGGTGAAGTCGCAGAACTGAATGGCAAGCGCCGCAATCGTGTCCGCGTCCGCCGGGGCATCGGCGAGGGCGTACATGCGAGTGATCAATTCGATGGCGCGCTCGCGGTTCGGCTCGGCCAATGCTCGGTGATGTGCGCTCAGGAGTGAATCGCAGACCTCGGGATCGCCCCCGGAGACCGTGAGCGCGAGGATCAGAAGTTCGCGCTCGTTGTCGATCCATGCTGTCGGCGCACCGGCCACGACGTACTGTGCGAGCACTTCCGAAAATGCATCGGGTAGTTCTGGATCGGCGTTGCGGCGTAGTGACTCGATGTGGGCACGTTGAACAGCGATCTGTTCGGCCTTCGTCTCCAATTCCTTGTCGAGGGCGTCGAGCGCGGACCGAGTGTCGTGAGCGTCGCCGTCCAGGAGTTCGGCGATCTTGGCGACGGAGATCCCCAAATCGCGTAGACGACGGATCCGGCTCAGTCGTGCCAGGTCCACCGCCCGGTACATGCGGTAGCCGTTGGGTTGGCGTTGTGGTTCTTCGAGAAGGCCGTTCGAGTGGTAGTAGCGCACGGATCTGACGGTGGTGCCGGCCAATTTGGCCAGCTCGCCGATGGTCATCATCGCCCTGCCCTCCCGTGATCGAATCGGATTCCGTCTGTGGAGACCATTCTCCAACCTTGACGCGGCGTCAGGGTCAAGGTTCGCACGGGAGAACGTGACCGTTGACACTTTAAGGAGATGAACTTAATCTGAATTTTGTCCGTTACGACATCGTCGATTTCGAGGAAGTGCCCCGATGGCTACCCTTTTTCCTGCGGCAACAATCTTTCCGATCCCCACCGATCCGCTTGCTGCCTACGGTCCACTCGTTGCTCGCCGGAATCCCGAGTCGGTAGTTCCGGCACCGTACGAACACTTCGCAGTCAAGGCGGTCGCGCCGACGATCGGAGCGGAAATCTCCGGTATTCGACTCGGCGGGGGCCTGTCTGATGCCGTGATTGCGGAACTCCGCCGAGCTCTCCTCGAATGGAAAGTCCTCTTCTTTCGGGATCAGGACCTCGACCGAGCGGATCATCGAGCTTTTGCCGAGCGTTGGGGTGATCTCGAACAGCATCCGTTCTTCACGTACACGCAGCCCGGGCAGACGGACGTCGATGTCACGACACTGGCGAAGAATGCGATGGTCGGCGGAGTCGAGAACAACTGGCACAACGACGTGACGTGGCACGAGTTTCCTTCGTTTGCCGCCGTGCTTCGTGCAGTCGAGGTGCCAGAGGTGGGTGGTGACACGTTGTGGGCTGACACCGCTGCTGCCTACGATCTACTTCCGGAAAGCATCAAGAAGCGTATCGACCCGCTTGTTGCAGAACATGATTGGATCAATTCTTTTGGTAGGTCGATGCCGGCGGATGCGGTCGAGATGTTGCGTCCGAAGTTCCCCGCTGTGCAACATCCGGTGGTTCGGGTCATTCCCGAAAGCGGCAGGCGGGTGTTGTTCGTCAACATGACATTCACTCAACGGATCCTCGGTGTGTCAGAAGGGGAGTCGAACGAACTCCTCACGATGTTGTATCGCCACGTCAACCGTCCGGAATTTCAGGTCCGTTTGAAGTGGGCGCCGAATACGGTTGCCTTCTGGGACAATCGGACGTGCCAGCACTATGCCGCCAGTGACTATTTCCCAGCGCGACGCGTGATGGACCGAATCTCGATAGTCGGCGACAAGCCCGTAGGGGTCGTGTGAGTCGACTCTGGTGAGTTTCTTTATCGTCAGGCTCGAGTTTCTGTGACATCCGCGCACCCGGAGATGTCGATGAGGTTGCGAGTGACATCCTCGAGCACTTTCCGTCTGAAGAGTTGCCCTTCCTTCACGAGATGATCGTCGATCACGGTCTGAGTCCGGCTTACGACCACACGAGTGAGTTCGTCTACGGTCTAGAGCCCATCCTCGATGCGCTGGAGGCACGCCGAGACTAGCGCTGAATCGGCACGTGCTTCGTCACTATCCGGTGGATCAGACGAGCAGCGGTTCGGGCAGTGCGATTGTCGATGTCGAGGCTCGGGTTCAGTTCGGCAACATCGAGAACCGCGAGCTTGCCACTGGACGTGAGTCGATCACATACGTATTGGATGGTTTCGAGGCTGACGCCGTAGGCCGCGGGTGCGCTGACGCCCGGCGCCACAGCTGCAGGCAGGACGTCGAGGTCGATGGTCAGGTAGACCAGATCGACATCTGCGAGGAAGTCTGCGAGGAACTGATCCACGACCTCCCGACCGATCGCTCCGCATTCTTCGTCGAGCAAATAGCGAACGCCAAGGCGGTGAGCAGTGTCGAACAGGGCAGTGGTGTTGCTCGGCTGGCTGATTCCGATCACGCTGTACTGATGCGACGTGCCCGCCGCGACTTCGTCCTCGGCGATCTGACGAAAGGGTGTGCCGGAGCTGGGTATCGGGTCGCCCCGCAGGTCGAAGTGCGCGTCCAGATTGAGAATTCCGAGTTTGGCGTCGGCGGTCCGCATCTCGGATCCTGCGACGCCGAGGTACGTGCCGTAGGCGATTTCGTGTCCGCCCCCGAGGACCACGGGAAAGTGTCCCGAATCGAGCGCAGCGCTGACGGCGTTCCCGAGCGCGGCTTGACCGGCCTCGAGCTCTTCACCCGACACGGCAACGGTGCCCGCATCCTGAATCTGCAGCGGTTCGGCCAGCGCCATGGAGGCCAACCCCGCTCGCAACGCGTCCGGGCCGTCTGCAGCACCACGCCGTCCCTTGTTGCGCCGGACGCCTTCGTCGCTGGAGAAACCGATCAGGACGCAGTCGCCGGGCGCCTGGTCTGCCGAATACGGTTGCACGGCATGGTGCCAACGCAGATGCTCGGCAGTGGTGCCGTCGGAGCGCCCCGTCCACGGCGTGGGTTCGATGTCGACTGCGATCTGATGTGCCACGACGGCCTCCCGGTGAGTGTATTTCAGTAGCTGGTGGCGAGTGCGCCGTTTTTCCAGACCTCGCGCACCAGCGGCACGCCCGGACGGTAGGCGAGGTGGAGGTACGACGGTGCGTCGAGCGCGATGGCGTCGGCGCGAGTTCCGGGAGAGAGCGTTCCGACGTCGGTGCGCTGCAGCGCCCGGGCGCCTCCCGCGGTGGCTGCCCAGACTGCTTCGGCGGGTGTCATGTGCATGTCTCGCACCGCAATTGCGATGCAGAACGGGAGGCTGGTTGTGTAGCAGGTGCCCGGATTGCAGTCGGCGCCCAGAGCTACGGTGACGCCGGCATCCAGCAGTGCGCGGGCGTCGGGGTACTTGTTGCGGGTGGAGAAATCGGCACCTGGCAACAGTGTTGCGACGGTGGAACTCTGAGCCAAGGCGTCGATGTCCTCGGCGGTGACGTACGTGACGTGATCGACGGACGCGGCACCCATCTCGACGGCGAGCTGGACTCCTGGTCCTTCGCCGAGTTGGTTTCCGTGGACGCGGGGGATCAGTCCGGCGGCGACGCCTGCACTCAGGACTGCGTGTGCCTGTTCGCGATTGAACGCACCGCGCTCGCAGAAGACGTCGATCCACTTCGCGTGTGGCGCACAGGCAGGGATCATCTCGTCGCACGCCATGGCGACGTAATCATCGGCGCGGCCAGCGTATTCGGGTGGTGGAACGTGGGCCGCCAGCAGTGTGACCTCGTCGGTGAACTGCCCGGCGATCAGCGCGCTGCGTAGTTCGCTCTCGGTGTTCTGCCCGTACCCGGTCTTGCATTCGACGGTTGTGCTGCCCGAGCGCAGGGATTCGTCGAGTAGGCGTCGAACATTGGCTTGCAATTGCTCGTCGGTGGCCGAGCGCGTCGACTCGATGGTGTTGCGAATGCCGCCCGCAGCGTACTTTTCGCCCGCCATCCGAGCTGCGAATTCCTCGGCCCTCTCGCCACCGAACACCAGGTGCGAGTGGCTCTCCACGAATCCGGGCAGGAGTGCCCGGCCGCCGATATCCTGACCGATATCGGCAGCCGGGGCGTCGGCGGAATCGCCGACCCAAGCAACAACGCCGTCGTCGAAGACGATTGCCGCGTCGTGTCGTACGCCGAGCTTGCCCTCACCCAGAGTCGGGTCATTGGTGACGAGGGTTCCGATGTTGGTCAGAACTGTGGTTCGAGAACCATTCGTGGTCAATGTAATTCCTAACTCAGGGTGAGGTGGTGGAGCTGGTTCAGTTCTCGGTCATCGGGATACGGACGCCGCGCGTGGCCGCCGTGTCGATGGCGTGGTCGTATCCTGCATCCGCATGCCGGATGACGCCCATACCGGGGTCGTTGGTGAGAACTGCTTCGAGCTTCTTTGCTGCGAGTTCGGTGCCGTCGGCAATGCACACCTGACCCGCGTGGATGGAGCGTCCCATACCGACACCGCCGCCCTGGTGAAGTGAAACCCACGAAGCGCCGGACGCGGTATTGACCAGAGCGTTGAGCAGCGGCCAGTCGGCGATGGCGTCGGACCCGTCGATCATCGATTCGGTTTCGCGGTACGGCGAGGCGACCGATCCGGAGTCGAGGTGATCGCGGCCGATGGCGATCGGTGCGGACAGCTCGCCCGAGGCGACCATCTCGTTGAACTTCAGGCCCGCGAGGTGACGCTCCCCGTATCCGAGCCAGCAGATGCGAGCCGGAAGGCCTTCGAAGGCAACTTTTTCGCCTGCCATGGTGATCCAGCGACGCAGGTGCTCGTTCTCGGGGAAGAGTTCGAGGATGGCCTTGTCGGTGGCCTCGATGTCCTTGGGATCACCCGAGAGCGCTGCCCAGCGGAAGGGGCCGAGGCCTTCTTCGAAGAGCGGGCGGATGTAAGCGGGAACGAATCCGGGGAAGTCGAAAGCGCGGTCGTAGCCGGCCTTGCGGGCTTCATCGCGGATGGAGTTGCCGTAGTCGAACACCTCGGCGCCGGCGTCCATGAATCCGACCATGGCCTTGACGTGCGCGGCCATCGCGTTGCGGGAATCTTCGGTGAACTTCTGCGGATCCTTCTCCGACATGATCTTCATGTCGGGGAAGTCGATCCCGATCGGCAGGTAGGCGAGTGGATCGTGCGCCGAGGTCTGGTCGGTCACGATGTCGATGGGAGCTTTCATCTCCAGCAATGCCGGGAAGATCTCTGCCGCATTGCCTTCGAGGCCGATGGAGAGCGGCTTCTTGGCATCGCGGGCCGCTGTCGCCAGTTCGAGCGCGTGCTCGATGCTGTCGGCCTTGGTGTCGAGGTACTTGTGGGCGATACGACGGTCGATGCGGGTGATGTCGCAGTCGACACAGATCGCGACACCGTCGTTCATCGTGACGGCGAGAGGCTGAGCGCCGCCCATCCCGCCGAGACCTGCAGTGAGGGTGATGGTTCCGGCGAGTGAGCCGTTGTAGCGCTTCTTCGCGATGGCGCCGAAGGTCTCATAGGTGCCCTGCAGGATTCCCTGCGTGCCGATGTAAATCCAGGAGCCGGCGGTCATCTGACCGTACATGGTCAGGCCGAGGTCTTCGAGACGGCGGAACTCTTCCCAGTTCGCCCAGTCACCGACCAGGTTGGAGTTGGCGATCAGCACTCGCGGTGCCCACTCGTTGGTGCGGAAGACACCGACCGGCTTGCCGGACTGGACGAGCATGGTCTCGTCGTTTTTCAGCGTCTTCAGCGTGGCGACCATGGCGTCGAAGGCAGCCCAACTACGCGCTGCGCGACCGGTTCCGCCGTAGACGACGAGGCTGTCCGGGTGCTCGGCAACATCGGGGTCGAGGTTGTTCATGAGCATGCGCAGGGCGCCCTCCTGCTGCCAACCGAGCGTCGTGAGCTCGGGGCCGCGGGGAGCACGGACGGGGCGCGGCTCGTGGCCGGGGGTGCTGATTTCCATGGTGTTCTCCTTGCTTAACTGAAGTTCGAAAGATGTTGGGGGATCAGACGCGAGAGTCGGTCATCGCGGTGTGATCGGGGTAGATCATCGACGAAGGTGGATTGCTGGTGCGTTTGGCGAGCGGGTAATAGATCAGGCCGGTGAACACGATGCCGACGATCCAGGAGATGTCGGCGCCGCCGAGCATGTCCGTGACGGGGCCGGTGTACATCTTCTGGGCGAGGAACGGGATCTGGGCGAGAACGCCGGCGGCGTAGCAAGCCAATGCGGTGAAGTTCCATGCTCCGTATCGACCGTTGACGTCGTAGAGCGCCGGAATGTCGATGCGCTCCTTGGAGATCAGGTAGTAGTCGATCAGATTGATCGCACTCCACGGCGTGAACACCATCAGCAACACCAGGACGAAGTTCTTGAAGTTGTCCAGGAAGTCGGCGCTGGCGGCGATCGCGATCAACACCGAGACGGCGGTGAAACCGAGAATGTAGAGGGTACGGGCGGTGCTCGAGATTCGCGACTGGCCGTTGAAGGCTGTGACGGTGGTCAGGATCGACATGAATCCGCCGTACGCGTTGAGCACGTTGACCGTCAGCTTGCCGACCAGGATGACGAAGTAGATCAGGAAGGCGATGGCAGCGGGCCCGGCCAGATCTCCCATGAAGCCGACCTGGTTGCCCAGGAACGCATCGCCGGCGCAGGCCGCAACGAGGGCGCCGAAGGTCATGGACCACTGCGATCCGATGACGCTGCCGAGGAACGTCGACCAGAAGGTGGTGCGCTCGGAGGTGCTGCGCGGCAGGTAACGCGAGTAGTCGGCGACGTACGGGCCGAAGGTGAGCTGCCAACCGGCACCCAACGAGATCGCGAGCAGGAAGGTGACGATGTCGAAGCCCTTGATGCCGACGAACGAGGCGACGTCGTACTCGAGGAACAGTCGAACGGCCAGGTAGGAGAATCCGACGATACCGACGACGGTCGCGATCTTGCCGACGATGTGGATCAGCTTGTAGCCGGTGACCGCGACGAATGCGGTGAGGAGACCGAAGACGACGATGCCGACGGTGGGGCTGTCGATGTGCAGGATCTTGTTGACGGCCTGTCCGGCCAACACGGTGCCCGTGGCCGCGAAGCCGAGGTACATCAGGATGACGAGAACAAGCGGGACGACGGCTCCCTTGACCCCGAACTGGGCTCGACTCGAGATCATCTGGGGGAGGCCCATGCGCGGGCCCTGTGCGGAGTGCAGCGCCATGACAGCGCCACCGAAGATGTTGCCGATGAGAAGTCCGACGATCGCCCAAATGGCGTCGGCGCCGAATACGACGGCGAGGGCACCGTCGACGATTGCAGTGATCTGCATGTTGGCGCCGAACCAGAGAGTGAACTGGCTGCGCGGGGTGCCGTGTCGTTCTGCATCCGGGACGACGTCGATAGTGCGTCGTTCCGGAGCGAGGATGACCTCGGCCGGTCCATCGTGAGTCATAGGCCTGTCTTTCTGCTGCGAGCCCGTCGAGCGACGGAATCGACGTCGGGGTATTGCCCACCTTCTTCGTGCTTTGTGCCTGTTGCTCGGCGCTCTGTGCGCTGGGTCACTGTCACTGCGGATAAATGTATATGCCTGTATATACAGGCGTCAATACCCGGAACCCGTTTTCACGTAAATGCTGTGTAACACCACTCGGGAATCAGAAACCCTTACCCGGGTTGAGGATTCCGAGCGGATCGAACGCGGCCTTGATCGCTCGGTGCAGTTGCATGCTGTCCTCGCCGAGCTCGAGAGAGAGCCAGCGGCGCTTCAGAACGCCGACGCCGTGCTCGCCCGTCAGGGTTCCGCCGAGCTCGAGAGCACGCCGGAAGACCTCGTCTGCGGCGGTCCACACGGCGTCGGGAACCGATCCGTCGGCAGTGCGGTCGAACACGAACGTCGGATGGACGTTGCCGTCACCGGCGTGCGCGACGGTCATGATCTTCACCGAGTGCTCGGCAGCCGCCCGGTCGATACTTTCGAGCATGTCGGGCAGTTTCGACCGCGGAACTCCGACGTCTTCCACGAGGCATTGCCCGAGTCGTTCGGAAGCGGGGTAGGCGAGCCGGCGGATCTCGAGTAACTGCGCGGCTTCCGCTGCGTCCTGTGAGACGGCGACAAAATCGGCGCCGGAATGCTCGAAGTGTTTCTGCATCGCCGCTGCTGCTGCGTCGGCGTCGACCCCGTCGGCCTGTGCGATCAGCATCGCGGCAGTGTTGTCTTCCAATCCGATTCGTTTCCAATCGTCGACTGCGCGCAGAGTCGCTCGATCGATCAGCTCCAGCAGGCTCGGTCCGATCCCGTCACGAACGACAGCGGCAACTGCGTCCGCCGCGGAGCGGAGAGAATCGAAACTACCGACGACGGTGACCGGTGCTCTCTTCGGCTTGGGCTGCAACTTGAGGGTGGCGCTCGTGACGACTCCGAGTGTCCCTTCCGAACCGACGAGAAGGCTGGTCAAGTCGTATCCCGCAACACCTTTGACGGTCCTTCGACCCGTCCGTACGATCCGACCGTCGGCTAGCACAACCTCGAGACCCAAGACCGAATCGCGGGTGACGCCGTACTTCACGCATCGAAGTCCGCCGGCGTTGGTGGCGATGTTTCCACCGATCGTGGAGATCTCGAAACTGCTCGGATCGGGGGCGTACATCAGCCCGTACTCGTCTGCCGCTCGACTGATGTCGGCGTTGATCACCCCGGCTTCCACGACCGCGAGCTGATCGTCCGGATTGACCTCGAGAATCGAGCGCATCCGAGTGGTCGAGATGACCAGGCAGCCCTCGACGGCTGTCGAGCCGCCCGCCAAACCGGTTCCCGCGCCGCGGGTTACCACCGGGACCCGGTGAGCAGTAGCCCATTTCAGAGCCTCGGAGATGTCGGCCGCAGTGTCGGCGAGCATGACGGCCGCAGGATGGCCGGGTTCGGCAAGATGGGCCTCGTCGCGACGGTACGAGTCCATTACCGACGGGTCGGTGATCAGGCGACTCGAACCGATCGACCGAGCGAGTTCGTGGACGGACATTCTTTTCTCCAGTCGGTCAAAGGTTGTGTGCGAGTGCATCCACCGCGGCGATCACGGCGCCTTCTGCGGCCCGCTCGCCGACCGTGACCCGTACTCCCTCGCCAGGGAACATCCGGACCGAGACACCTTGCGCGACGCAGGCAGCTTCGAACGCAGAAGCGCTCTCGCCGAGAGGAATCCATACGAAGTTGGCGCCGCTGGGGACCGACTCGACGCCGCGCAGAGCCAATTGCTCACGTAGGTGAGCGCGACCCTGAGTCACCGTTTCGACTATCGAATCGGTGTGCGCCGGATCGGTCAGGGCTGCGCAGGCCGCGGCCTCGGCAGCTGTGCTGAGTCCGAAGGGCGGTGCCGCGCTACGAAGATCCGTCGCGATCGCGGAGTTGGTGATGGCATAGCCGGCACGAAGTCCGGCTAATCCGTAAGCCTTGGAGAAGGTTCGGAAGACGACGATGTTGGGAAAGGTTCGCAGCAGGTCGACACCGTCGACGTCGCTGGTCGCGAACTCCCGGTAAGCCTCGTCCAGGAGGATGAGAACGTCACCAGGGATCGCGCGGGCGAACGAAATGAACTCGGCGGTCGAGAACTCGCTACCGGTCGGATTATTGGGGTTACAGACGAGTACCGCGCGGGTCTGCGGGGTCACGGCCGCCGCCATTGCGCTCAGATCATGCCGATGTTCGGAATCGAGTGCGACGGGGACACCGCTCGCCCCGGCGATTCCGATCAGTATCGGGTACGCCTCGTAACTGCGCCACGGGTAGACGACCTCGGTGCCCGGACCCGTGTAGGCAGTCAACACCTGCTGGAGGAGTGCCAACGACCCGGCGCCGACCAATAGCTGGTCGTCGCCGACGCCCAGACGATCGCTCAATCGGGCGATCAGCGTGTCGCCGAACAACGACGGATACAAGTGTGAGTGTGAGGCCGCGAGATTGACGGCGTCGAGAATCGCCGCCGAGGGTGCAACCGTCGACTCGTTGCTCGACGCGCGCCACCGAACCTGCTCGAGGCCGGCTGCTTTGGAGTATCGAGGAAGTGCTTCGATTTCGGGTCGAGGGCGAGGCCTCAGCGCTCCGGGCGCGGTCATGCCAGGGCGCCGATCGCGTTCTCCGCGGCGGCAACGAGTGCGCCGGATGCGGCCAAGTCCACTGCCGCCTCGATCTCGGGAGACAGGAAGCGATCGGTGCCCGGTCCCTGGACCTTCTCGCGCAGGGTTCGGAGTACTGCTCCGGTGGCGGGGGAGGGTTCGAGTGGGGAGCGCAAATCGATTCCTCTTGCTGCAGTCAGTATCTCGATTGCAAGAACTCGGGTGAGACCGTCGATGGACCGGCGGAGTTTGCGTGCACCCGACCATCCCATGGAGACGTGATCTTCCTGCATGGCCGAGGAGGGAATCGAATCGACACTGGCGGGGCTCGCGAGTCGCTTGAGTTCGGACACGATGGCAGCTTGTGTGTACTGCGCGATCATCAGTCCGCTGTCGACTCCGGGGTCGTCGGCGAGGAAGGGGGTCAGGCCGTGATTGCGTGCTACGTCGAGGAATCGGTCGGTGCGGCGTTCGCTGATACCGGCGACGTCCGCGGTCACGATGGCGAGGAAGTCCAAGACGTAGGCCACCGGAGCTCCGTGGAAGTTGCCGTTCGAGCGAACCCTTCCATCGAGGGTGACGACGGGATTGTCTACAGCACTGGCTAATTCGCGTCCGGCTACGAGGCGGGCGTGATCGACGGTGTCGCGTGCGCCGCCGGCGACCTGCGGGGCACAGCGAAGTGAATACGCGTCCTGAACTCTGGTGCAGTCAGGACCCGCATGGCTGGTGACGATCGGGGAGTCGGCAAGCAGGCGCACCATGTTCGAGGCCGCCGCGCCCTGTCCGGGGTGGGGGCGAAGCGCCTGAAGATCGGCGGCGAATACCTGATCAGTGCCGAGCAGGCCTTCGACGCTCATTGCGGCAGCGATGTCGGCCAACTTGAGCAGATGATCGAGATCGGTGATCGCGAGGGCCAGTTGGCCGAGCATCCCGTCGGTACCGTTGATCAGTGCGAGGCCTTCCTTCTCGGCCAGAACCACCGGTTCGAGGCCATGGGCAGCCAATGCCGTTGCCGCATCGGTGAGTTCACCGTCGGCGGTGCGGACGGAACCTTCACCGATGATCGCCATCGCCACGTGCGCCAGTGGCGCCAGATCTCCCGAGCATCCGAGGCTGCCGTATTCGTGCACCACCGGGGTGATGCCTGCGGTGAGTAGGTCGGCATACGCCTGCGCGACCACGGGGCGCACTCCGGTCCGTCCGGTGGCGAGCGTCGACAGACGCAGGAGCATCAAGGCCCGGATCACTTCGCGTTCGACTTCCGGGCCCGAACCTGCCGCGTGTGATCGGATCAGGCTGCGCTGCAGCTGCGTCCGCAGATGCGCTGGGATGTGCCGGGTGGCAAGTGCGCCGAATCCCGTGGAAACCCCGTAGACCGGCGTGGGGTCTACGGCCAGGGCCTCGATGCGTGCGCGACTTTCGGCGATCGCGGCCAGTGAGTCCGCGGTCAATGCGACGCCGTAACCGTTGCGCGCGACGTCGACGACGTCGGCGATGGTGACAGCGCCGATGCCGACCTCGATGGTTCGGGTAACTGTCTGGGTGGCAGGGGTGGCGTTCATGGGACTCCAATGATGATGCGGTGGTTATCTAGCAAAGTCTTGTATACGAGACTCTAGTCTTGAATATGAGACGAAAACAAGACCTGAGAAGTACGGAACGGAGAAATTTGTTAGATGTCGGCGGGCGGGGTCTCCACCATTCGGTCGCCGAGATCAGCGGAGAACTCGGCGCTGACGGTGCGTACTCGGTCGGCGATCAGTGCACTCTCCTCGGCGGATTTGGAGCCGGAGAGGAAGGTGACGCCGAGAGCTGCGACCGGACGGCCGTCCCGCGTGATCACAGGACTGGCGATGCAATTGATCCCGGATGTCGTCGCATTCTCTTCCACCGCATACCCGCTCTCGCGTGCTGCGGCGAGCAGTTCTCGCAGTTCGGGGAGCGTCGACGGTCCCGTTCCGGTCCGCGTCGGCCACGTGTATCCCTCGTAGAGTGCGCTGATCTGTTCTGTGTCCAGACGGCTCAGAATCGCCCGCCCGACTGCGGTGAGGTGAGCCGGAAGGCGGGTCCCGATTTCGGTCACCAACCGCACGCCCGGCTTGAGCGGTTCACGTTTGTCGAGGTAGATGACATCCGAACCTTGAAGCACCGCCAGATGTGACGTCTCATCCGTCGACTGAGTAAGGGCCAGCATGAATCGTTGGCCTTCGCGGTGCAGTGGGCCGGAGCGCATGTACGACGCACCGACTTCGAACGCCGAGACACCCAGGGTCCAGGCGCGTTGATCAGCCCAATACGAGACGAACCGTCGATCCCGCATGACATTGAGGAGATGATGCGTCGTGCTCTTGGGCAGGTCGAGGGCGCTGGAGATTTCCGCGGTCGCCAGCGGCACACCCCGGCGAGCCAGGAGGTCGAGCACGTCGAGCACACGCTCAGCGGATTTCACGCGGCTGGTGCTCATGGGGGTGTGTCCTTACAGGTAGGTCGGCAGCGGGAGCGCGGAACCACATTGTCTCGGATACGAGACTGGATCGCCAAGCGCTGGGGGTGGTCAGGGAGTCTGACTGCCGAGTTCGGCGGACAACCGGGCGCAGTGCTCCACCAGGACGCGACCGTGGCTGGCGCAGACCTCGTCCGTCAGACGGAAGGTCGGGCCGACCACGCTGAGCGCTCCGGCTATCTGACCGACTGCGTTGTAGATCGGCGCTGCAACTCCGGTCGAGTGATCCTCGATGGTGTCGTGGGCGATGGCGTACCCGCTCTCACCTACCTTGCCGCTCAACGCTGCGCCGACGGCGGTGCCGTCCAGGGGAACGCTCTGGCCAACCCATCCCATGTGACGGATCGCGTGCGTGCCCTCGATCTGATCGAGATACAGCGCAGTGTCTTTCGGTCCCCTCGTCGACAGGTAGGTCGATTCCCTCGTGGATTCGGCGATGGCCTTCATCGCGGGCCGGGCTCTCGGCAACAGTTGATTGTCGCCGAGAGCGCGGGCCCCGATCTGCAGTAGCCGCGGGCCGACGCGATAGACGTTGTCCTCGCCGCGGACGACGAACTCGGTTTGTTCGAGGCTTCTGATCAGGCGAAGCGCGGTACTGGTTGCCAGATCGGTCGCCTTGGCGGCGTCACCGAGCGTCAACCCGCCGTGCTCGACGATCGCACCGAGAAGTTCGAACGTGCGATTCGCGCTGCGGGTCACGTCGCCGGGGGCCATGTCCTACTCCAAGTGCCGAGGGATGTCTGCGCTGAATCTATCGCGAGCCCGGCAGTACCTCACCGTGGTGCTCGTCCAGCAGGGGGCTGCGGCGAACCCGGGGGCGTCGGCTCTCACCGAACACGACGGGTTGTCGTACGTAGGAGATCTTTCCTGCTACCGGGTGCTCGAACGATTCGACGAGTTCCCGATACTCGGCCTGCGCGGAGGTGAGTGCCTGCTGGACGTCCCAGATCTCCGAGCCGGCGAGGCCCGCGTCGCCGAGAATGCCGACCACATCGGCGACGGTCTTTCCGGCAGCCCAGTTTTCGATCTCCTTACGCAGTGCCGGTTCGTTCTCGGTCCGGGCGGTGTCGTCGGCAAAACGAGGATCTGCGATCAGGTCGACGCGATTCATCGTCTGCGCCAATTTCTCGAAGCCCGATTGGCTCGCAACCGCGAGGACGAAGAGTCCGTCGTCGGCCTTGTAGGTGTCGAAGGGTGTGGAGACCGGGTGTCGGTTGCCGACGCGTGGGGGAGTGAGCCCGGTGGACTGCAGTTGGCTGTGCGCTGTCGGCAGCATGGCGAGCATGCTGTCGAACATCGCGACGTCCAGGTGCTGCCCGAGCCCGGTCATCCGTGCGCTCAGCAGCGCGGTGCTGATTCCCCAGGCAGCGAACAGCCCGGCGACCAGGTCTCCGAACGACTCACCCAACCGGGTCGGCCCGGATTCTTCCGAACCGGTGATGCTCATGATTCCCGAAAGAGCTTGGACTACAAGATCGTAGGCGGCGGATCCGGACATGGGTCCGTCCTGTCCGAAACCGGAGATGGACGCGTACACGATCCGCGGATTGCGAGCCCGCGCAACCTCGTAGTCGATCCCCAGGCGCTTGGTGACGCCCGGCCGAAAGTTTTCGACGACGACGTCGGCGGTCTCGATGAGCGTCAGCAGGGCCTCACGGTCCTCGTCGTTCTTGAGGTTGAGCGCCACCGAACGCTTGCCGCGATTGAGCACGTTGAAGTAGATGCTCTCGCCGTCACGGAACGGGCCGAGGTGCCGAGAGTCTTCACCGTGTTCGGATTCGATCTTGACGACGTCTGCACCGGCGTCGGAAAGCAATGCGGTGCAGTAAGGCCCGGCGAGGACACGTGAGAGGTCGATGACCCGAATGCCGTCGAGTGGGGGAAGTGCAGTCATGTCCGCGCCCTTTCAGAATTCGGTGGAACGCGGCGACGGAGCGTTGCCGGCAATGGTGAGTAATTGGATCTGCGAGGTGCCCTCGAAGATGCGGAGAATGCGGCAATCGCGGTACAGGCGTTCGATTTCCGATTCGCGCATGAAGCCCGCGCCACCGTGGATCTGCACGGTTTGATCGACGATCGAGAAGCAGGCCTCGGTGGCGACGTACTTCGAAATCGATGCGGCGCGGCGGATGTCCTGGCCGGCGTCCTTGACGTCGGCGGCCCAGTCTGCGGTGACGCGTGATGCGACCAGTTGCGCGTCGCAGCCACCGAGGAGGAGCTGGATTGCCTGGAAATCGAAGATCGGCGTGCCGAACTGCTTTCGCTTCGTTGCGTACTCACGTCCCAATTCCCAAGCGCGCAAAGCGATGCCGTTTGCCATTGCCGCTACGTCGATGCGCGCGCGGTTCAGTGCGGTCAAGGCAATGTTGCCGCCGCGACCTTCGGTGCCGATCACGGAGTCGAGCGGCAGGACGACGTCGTCGAGGTAGACGGTGTACGTCGGAGCCGAACGAATTCCCATCTTGTCCTGCGGCTCCGAGTAGCTGATTCCCGGAGTTCCCTTGGCGACGACGAAGGCGGTGATGCCGCGGAATCCTGCGCTCGGGTCCGTCTTGGCGAAGAGCACGACAAGGTCGGCTTCCTTGGCGTTGGAGATGTACGTCTTGGATCCGGAGAGATGCCAACCGTCGTCCTCGCGTCGGGCGACGGTACGCATCGAGGCGATGTCGGAGCCGGCGTCGGGTTCGGTGAGTGCGAAGCCTGCCAACAGTTCGCCCGAGGCGAGCTGGGGCAACCAGCGGCGCTTCTGTTCTTCGGACCCGCCGACGAGAATCGGCTCGAGGCCCAGATAGTGGGCGGTGTAGATCGATGCCAGCGCGGCATCGGTGCGTGCAACTTCTTCGATGGCGACCAGTTGGGTTCGTGTCGAGAGACCCAGTCCGCCGAATTCCTCCGGCACGGAAATGCCCATGAGGTCCTGCTGCCCGAGGCGCTTGACCAGCTGCGCCGGGAACTCTTTGGACTCGTCGCGTGCGGCTGCTCCAGGGTGGATCTCGGCGTTGGCGAAGGCTCGGACGGTACTGCGGAACTCTGCGAGATCAACGCTGTCGATGTCGTGCGCGGTCTGGGTGGTCACGGGGGCTCCTTCGAAGCGAGGCGATTGCGAATTTCATCTAATGGAATCGAATTGCCACTAGTTGGCATGACTTGACTATGGCCGAGGGTGGCGAGTTTGTCCAGGGGTGACGCTGTTGTGTCGCGGCTCACGTTCTGCAATGATCAACTTGTCTAAGCCTGTATAGACAAGTTGATTGCGGATGGAACCCACTACAAGTCGGAAGCAGCGTGGCTTTCGGCGGAAGGTGCTGACATGAGCCTCGTTTCAGTCGACACGACACTGGACTCCGAGAATGTGAGGAGGGTGTGCAGTACGTATTTCGAGGGCTTGTCGGCTGATCGATACGCGGCGCTTGCCGAAGACCGCAAGCTTGCGATGGTCGCTGCGCACATGGATCTCTCGCGCCGAAGAGGACGCGACTCGTCGATCTCGAGGTTCGTGTCGGCCGGCGAGTTGGGAGATGGGCCGGCAATTCAATACGTCGGCGACGACATGCCGCAGCTTGTCGAAGCGGTACTGGCGACACTTGCCCGCGCCCGCGTGGAACCGGAACTCGTGGTGCACCCCGTGCTTCGTACAGTCGTTCGCCCAGTGCTTCGCACAGTCGTGCAAGCGGCGCACAGCACCGACGATGCCCGGGTTGGGGAGCGTGCCGAATCATGGATCCATATAGGACTACCCGGAGATTGTTCGGACGCGCAGGCGCAGGTGATCGCTGAGGACGTCGCCGGAATCCTCGACCGTATTGCGCGTGCCTTCCGCGATTCCTTGCCCATGCGGGATCTCGTCGACGAGGCGCGCGAGCAACTGGGCTCGGACGGCTACGCCGAAGAAGCTGACTTCCTCCGGTGGTGCAGCGCCGGAAACTTCAGTGTCGTCGGCGGTGCGCGAACTATCGACAGTGACGAGCCGTACGCCCTCGGCGTGCTCCCCGATCCAACCGGGTCTTCGGATGCGAAAGCGGCGCCCCTCTCGATCGGAGTGGTGTACCTCGGGCAAGGGTTCGGTGGATCCGCTTACGCCACCGAGATCGACGTGTCCATCGGTGACCGTGCGTACCGATTCATCGGATCCTTCACCGCGACCGGTCTTGTCGCGGATGTCAGGCGAACCCCGCTCGTGCGAGGACGCGTCGCAGACATATTCGATGCCGCCGGATCCACCGTCGATTCGTTTGTCGGACAATCGATGCTGGCGGTGATCCAGTCGATTCCGATCACCGTGCTCTTTGCCGCCGAGCCGGCCCGAATCGCGGACGCGCTGGACGAACTCACTTCCGTGGACGGCCGCACGTCGATCCATCTGTTCTTGCAACCGGTGGGATGTTCTCCGGCGACAGGGCAAGACCAGGAGTTGTCGGCGTTGCTCTTCGTTCCGCGCGAGAAATTCAGTACGACGATCAGAACAACGGCCGAGTCGGTACTCGCCGACGCACTCGGTGCCCGCAATATCGAGTTCTCGAGTCGAGTCTCGGAATCCCCCTTGGCCGTCGTACATTTCACGGCCACAGTCGGCGGCGGCGCGAACTTCGCATCGGCGCGACGAGCACGGGAGATTCGGGACCTCGTCGTCGACGCGTGCCTGACATGGGACGAGCGATTCGTTCTGGATGCTTCGAACTACGACGAGCGGCGCAGGCGCGCTCAGTTCGCCGAGCGAGTTCCGGTGGCGTACAAGCAGGATTTCGACGCCGTCCGAGCCGCCGAGGACATGGTGGTGTTCGAGGGCCTCGAGCCCGGAGAGGTGAGCCCACGACTGGCCCGATCTGTCGACGGGCCCGGTACTCACCGACTCGGACTTTACGTATCGGGTGACCCGCTCTCGCTGGGCGAGGTGCTGCCGGTATTGCAGAGCCTGGGTGTCGACGTGGTCGACGAACGTCCGTACGAGATCGCATCGGTGGGATCGGAACAGTCCTGGATCTACGAGTTCACGCTCGACTATCCGAGCGCTCCGGTCGAGCGCTTCGACAACTTTGCCGCGCGGTTCGGGGCGGCGTTTGCCGCGGTTCGAAACGGTGCCGCCGAGCCGGACTCGTTCAACGAACTAGTCGCGATCGCGGGACTCGGCTGGAACCAAGTAGTGGTGCTGCGGGCATACGCGGAGTTCTTGCAGCAAGCGGGATTTCCGTACAGCACCAGTCGCGTCGCCGAGGTACTTGCCGATCATCGCGAGATCGCCGGCGGTCTGTGTGAAGTGTTCGAGAGCCGTTTCGATCCCGACGTCGTCGATGGAGATCGAGGTGCACGTGCAGCAGCGGAGGTGGAGACGGCAGTGGCACAAGTGCAAGGACTCGACGCCGATCGGATCCTGCGCGCATTGTCCGAACTGGTCCGTAATACGTTGCGTACCAACTACTTCGTCCATGACACTGCGTCGCTCGGCGTTCTCTCGCTGAAGTTCGATTCGGAGAAGCTGTCCGTATTACCCTTCCCTCGACCGAAGTTCGAGATATTCGTGTACTCACCCGATGTCGCAGGTGTGCACCTTCGCTTCGGTACTGTCGCTCGCGGCGGCCTGCGCTGGTCGGATCGCAAAGAAGACTTCCGCACCGAGGTACTGGGATTGGTGAAGGCGCAGGCAGTCAAGAACGCAGTCATCGTGCCTGTCGGCGCTAAGGGCGGATTTGTCGTCAAACGCCCGCCGGTTCCAGGACTGGGTGCAGACGCAGACCGGGAAGCTGCGTTGGCGGCAGGGATCGATTGCTACCGATCCTTCATCCGTGGACTACTTGATCTGACCGACAACGTCGACAAGCAGAGTGGCGCCGTTGTCGCGGCGCGAAGGGTCGTTCGCCACGACGGAGACGACACGTATCTTGTTGTCGCCGCGGACAAGGGCACCGCAAAGTTCTCCGACATCGCGAACGAGGTTGCCGCGGAGTACGGATTCTGGCTCGGCGACGCCTTTGCATCCGGTGGGTCGGTCGGCTACGACCACAAAGCCATGGGTATCACCGCGAAGGGCGCCTGGGAAAGTGTCAAGCGGCACTTCCGTGAGCTCGGCGTCGACACCCAGAACGACGACGTCACCGCGGTGGGGATCGGAGATATGAGCGGCGACGTCTTCGGCAACGGTATGTTGTGCAGCAAGCACATTCGCCTGATCGCGGCGTTCGATCATCGGCACGTGTTTGTCGACCCGAGCCCGTCACCGGAGCGCTCGTACGTCGAGCGATCACGTCTCTTCGCTCTCCCACGATCCTCGTGGGCCGACTACGACCCGACCTTGATCAGTGCGGGCGGCGGAGTGTGGGAACGCTCGGCGAAGCGCGTCCCGATCAGTGACGAGATGCGTCAGGCACTGGGTCTCGAGGATGACGTGACCGAATTGACTCCACCGCAACTGGTTCGGGCGATTCTGCGCTCTCCGGCAGATCTGTTGTGGAACGGCGGCATCGGGACGTACGTCAAGGCCTCCGGTGAGTCCGACCTCGAAGTCGGCGACAAGAGCAACGACGCGGTTCGGGTGAACGGCAACGAAGTCCGTGCTCGAGTGATCGGTGAAGGTGGCAACCTCGGCCTCACCCAGGCAGGACGAATCGAGTACGCACGCGGCGGCGGGCGGATCAACACAGACGCCCTCGACAATTCCGCGGGAGTCGATTGCTCCGATCACGAGGTGAACATCAAGATCCTTCTCGACTCCCTCATCAGTTCAGGCGTCGTCGCAGACTCACATCGTGTTGGACTACTGGAATCATTGACCGACCAGGTCGCCGAACTCGTTCTTGCAGACAACCGTTCACAGAACGAACTGATGGGCACCACTCGTGCGGACGCGGCGGCGATGATCGGTGTGCACGGCAGGGTGATTTCCAGCCTCGAATCCAGAGGGATCGTAGATCGCGTCATCGAGGGGTTTCCGACCAAGAAACAGTTCGCCACGGCTGAGAAGACGGGGACGGGGCTGACGTCACCGGAACTCGCCACACTGATGGCGCACGTCAAGCTCGATCTGAAATCCACGCTGTTGGCGGGAAGCTCGATCGACAATCAGATCTACCGTCAGACGCTGGTGAACTATTTTCCGGAGGGTGTTCGAGATGCCGGGGGTGACGCCCTCGACCGGCACCCACTGCGGCGGGAGATCGTTGCGACCGTGTTGACGAACAACGTGGTCGATCGTGGCGGCATCACCTATGCGTATCGGCTCGGTGAAGAAGTCGGCGCTGATCCGGAAGACGCAGTACGTGCCTTCACCGTGGTCTCCGAGGTATTCGGACTGTGGGAATTGTGGCGCGACATCAGCGAAGCCTCGATCTCGACTGCCGTATCCGACGAGTTGATCCTGCTCACCAGGCGACTGCTCGACCGGGCGTCGCGTTGGATGCTTACGCGTCGGCCTCAACCGCTGGCCGTCGGGTCCGAGATCAGCCGATTCGGTGATCGGATCGCGGAGGCGTCGGCAGAGCTCGATGGCTGGCTGGTAGGCGCAGATCAGCGGAACCTGGCTGCGCGAACTGTCCTCATCACGGACAAGGGCGCGCCGGAGAACCTGGTCAGGCGAGTGGAGATCCTGCTCGATCAGTTCGGACTGCTGGACGTGGTGGAGATCGCGGAACTCGCTGATCGCACCATTGCGGAGACCGGCGAACTCTACTTCCGGCTCGGTGAGCACGTTGGGCTCGTCCCGATGCTCAATCGAGTGTCTGCCTTGAGCAAGGACGGAAAGTGGAACGCACTGGCGAGGTTGTCGTTGCGTGACGAGTTGTACTCGACGGTGCGGGCCTTGACCCTCGACGTCTTGGCCGACGCGGAAGCAGGTGACTCGACAGCGGAAAAACTCTCGAGGTGGGAAGAAAGGAATGCGTCGAGAATAGAGAGGTCCACTCTCGCGCTCGCGGAGATCGAGGCATCCGGACAACACGATCTTGCTGCGATTTCGGTTGCGACGAGCCAATTGCGGCGGATGGTGGGTTAGGTCGGGCGCCGGCGCTCGCGGTTGGATCGGAAAGGTGCACGGGGCGGATAGACTTCGGAGGCCGAACGGGAGAACCGACTCGGTGGTTTCCGACGAACGGGTGGTGGCGATGGCGATTGCCGAAGTGGACGCAGAACTCGCCGTGCTGTTCAACGAGGCAGGCGGCGAGTCCGCCCCTGCCTACGAGCGGGTCAAGAACCTCGTGGTCTCGCAGATCAACTCGGGTCGGTGGACCGAAGGCGATCAGCTGCCTTCGGAGAATCAACTGGTCAGTGCGCTGGGGTTGTCACGTATGACGATCAACCGAGCGCTTCGTGAACTCACCAGCGACGGTCTGATCGTACGGATGATGGGGGTCGGTACCTTTGTCGCCGCTACGAAGACTGCGTCCCCGCTGTTCGAGGTGAAGAACATCGCCGACGAGATTCAGCGGCGTGGCCACCGTCATCGAACCGAGGTCGTGTTCGTTCGTGAGGAAGAAACCGACCACGCGCAGACGTTCCTTCGTGAATCTGTGGGCAAGCGGGTGTTCCATTCGCTGATGGTGCACTTCGAGGACGAAACTCCGATTCAGGTGGAAGACCGGTTCGTGAATCCGAACGAGGCGCCCGATTACCTGCGCCAGGACTTCACCGCGATCACCCCCAACAACTACCTGAGTGACGTTGCGCCACTGGTCCGTGGCGAGCATGTCGTGGAAGCGGTGTTGGGGAGCCCGGACGAATGCGAGCTGCTCCGCATAGATCGAGGGGAACCGTGCCTGCTGATTCGCCGCCGCACCTGGTCGGCCAACGGGTTGGTCAGTGCGGCGCGCTTGATCCATCCGGGTTCACGCAATCGCTTGGAAGGAACCTTCGAGCGCTGATCGTTTCGAATGGCGAGTCCTGAACACAGGCTCGTCCGATCGCACCAATTTCGGGTGCAAGTTCGGTGCAATCGACCAGGACGTGACTGCGAGCACACTGAGATCATGGGTGGACGGTTATTGCTTCCGCAACCTCACTTCCCGACGAGTGAGACCTGAGCGGATCGCAGCAACGCCGTCTACGCCGCTGGCTTCCATGATCGAAGGAGTTCGACCTGTGACCGACTTGCCCGAGGACCTACTTGTCGCCCCGAAGTGGCAGGAACGCCTCGACGAACTGGCAGCCAAGCATTCGGTACCGGGCGCTCAGGTCGGTGTGATCGCGCTGGGCGAAGACGGCGCCGCGGATATCCGTGTCATCACCACCGGAGTGACGAGCCTGAACACGCGCGTCGACGTCGACGCCGACACCCTGTTCCAGTACGGATCCGCGAGCAAGATCTGGACGACGACGCTGATCATGCAGCTCGTCGACGAAGGCAAGCTGACGCTGGACACCCTGGTGGTGGAGGTGCTTCCGGAGTTCACGATCGCAGACCCTTCCAACACGAAGGAAATCACGATCCGCCAGTTGCTCACGCACACAAGCGGTATCGACGGAGACCTGTTCAACGACACCGGTGACGGCGACGACTGCGTCGAGAAGTACGTCGACGAACTCGCTACCGCGATCAGCGTCACCAAGCCCGGCGGGCATCTGAGTTACAGCAACGCGGGTTTTGCCGTTGCCGGCCGCATCGTCGAGGTCCTTCGTGAGATGACGTGGGACGAGGCGTTGGTCGAATACCTCTGGAAGCCACTCGGACTGACGCACATCATCACCAAGGCCAAGGACGCCCCGCTGTTCCGCACCGCCGTCGGCCACGTGGCCAACCCGGATCGGACGTCGCCGGACAAGGTGGTTCCGACCAAGCAGTGGCTGCTCCCGCGCGGTATCGGTCCGGCCGGCATCATCGCCGGATCTGTCAGCTCTCTGCTCACGTTCGGTGCTGCACACATGCGTGACGGACTGGCTCTGACGGGTGAGCGCATTCTGTCCGAAGAGTCCGCGCGCCTGATGCGCACTCCGCAATTCGACCTGACCGCGGTCTCGAGCGTCGATCAGGCCTGGGGTCTCGGCTGGATCCTGTCCGACTGGGGCGGTGTGACGTCCGCGCAGCACGGCGGTGCGACGATCGGCCAGATCACACGTTTTCACACCTTCCCCGAGCTCGGCCTCGCCATGGCCGTTGTCACCAACTCGCGTGGCGGCGGTGCCCTGGCCCACGACATCGAGAAGGAGATCGCGCAGGAGCTCGATCTCGTTCTGCCGGAACCGAAGTCCGAGGCGGATGCGGCAGAGATCGACCTGTCGCACATTCTCGGAACCTATGAATCGACAACCGTTCGAATCGAACTCACGCGCGGCGACGACGGCGGATTCCAGGTTCAGAACTTCGCCAAGGTCGAGATCGACGGCGAGCCCCCGGCCGCGCCCACCAAGGTCGTGCCGCTGTCTGCTTCCCGATTCTCGATCAGTAACGAGAGCGCCTCGGGGGAGATGGCTCATCTCACGATCGATGGCGAGGAATATCTGTACATGACACGGCTTTTCAAGAAGATTTCCGACTAGCCGCGGCGAGATGATTCTCTCCGCTGAATGAAATCTCGGGCAGGTCGAGGGCGATGAGGGCCCTCGACCTGCCCGCACTACTTTCTCGAGGAAAACTCATGTTGAAACCTTTCGCTCCTTTCCCGGACGTGAATCACCCAGCGGCACTGGATGCTTACGGCCTTGCGCCGGTCATCGACGGTCACAACGATCTGGCATGGACGGCTCGCGAGACTGCCGCCTACTCGGTGGAGAATCTCGAGAAGGATTCCATCTTCCACACCGACATCGACAAACTCGGTCGCGGTGGCGTCGGTGCGCAGTTCTGGTCGGTTTACACCCCGTGTGACATGACCGAGCCCGAGGCGGTTCAGTACACCCTCGAACAGATCGACTTCGTGTACCGGATGATCGAGCGGTACCCGGATACTTTCGAATTCGCGCGCACGGGCGACGACGTGCGTCGCATCTGGAGCGAGGGCAAGGTCGCGTCCTTGTTGGGTGCGGAGGGCGGTCACAGCATCGGCAGCTCGCTCGGTGTCTTGAGAATGATGGCGCGCCTTGGTCTTCGGTACATGACCCTGACGCACAACGACAACACCGGATGGGCGGACTCCGCGACGGATACGCGAGTGCACGGCGGTCTCACCGACTTCGGTCGCGAGATCGTGCGCGAAATGAATCGGCTCGGCGTACTGGTCGACCTGTCGCACGTCTCGGTGGAAACGATGAGAGACGCCATCGAGACGTCGTCGGCACCGGTGATCTTCAGCCATTCGTCCTGCACTCAGCTGTGCGGTCACCCACGCAATGTTCCCGACGACGTCATGCGGTTGCTCGCGGACAACGGCGGCGTGATCATGATCGCCTTTGTGCCCATGTTCCTTTCTGCCGAGTACGACGAGTGGTTCAAGGGCGGACGGGTCGGCCCACGGCCGGCGATGACGGTGGACCATCTGGCCGATCACGTCGAGCATGCCCGAGACGTCGCGGGCATCGACCACCTCGGTTTGGGTAGTGACTACGATGGGTTCGACGACTTTCCGGACGGTATGCAGGACGTATCCGGTTTCGCGGTGTTGATAGACCGTCTGGCGGAACGCGGTTGGTCCGCGGAGGACTTGGCAAAGCTGATGGGCAACAACGTGTTGCGTGTGCTCGACGATACCAGTGCGGCCTCGATATCGAGCCGTTCCTAGCCGTATCGACGCCCGAGAAGATGAGGATGAGAATGAAGAAGATTCGTACCGTTGCACTGAAGGTGGTTGCTTCGGTGTCCGTAGTTCTGGTTGTGCTGGTATCGATAGCGCTCGTGTTCAATGTCGGCTCCAGCAAGGCGAGCGTTCCGACCGGGGAAACGGGCAACCAGTTCGTGTCCGTCGACGGAAAGAACATGAGCTACTCGATCCGCGGCAACGGCGATCAGACCATTGTGTTGCTACCGGGGTTCGGAACGTCCGCACCGATCCTCGACTTCAAGTCGCTCATCGATGAACTTGCACCTGACTACCGGGTCGTCACGATCGAGCCCTTCGGCTACGGATACAGCGACGCAACGGACAAGGACCGCACGGCTGAGAACATCGTCGAAGAGATACACGAGGCTGTGCAGGCCTTGGGGATTGACGAATACATCCTCATGGGTCACTCCATCACAGGTGTTTATGCCTTGGACTACACCGCGAAGTACCGCGACGAAGTCACCGCATTCGTGGGTATCGACAGCAGTGTTCCAGGACAGCCGAATATGGACACCAAGTTTCCCATCGAAGTCTTCCGTGTTGCAAAGAAATTGGGCTTCTCCGACGTTCTGGCGAAACTCGGTGGCAGCGAGGAAACCGATGCATACCTCAATGATGCCGAGAAGGCAGAGATGAGCAGACTGGTCGCGAAGAACAACTTCAGCGACACGTACCTCAACGAAATGGATCACCTTTCCAGCAACTTCGCCGCGGCGATCGGCAAGACGTTCCCTGCCGATCTCCCGATTCTGTTGTTCGTTGTACAGAATTCCAAGGTACAGGGCTGGACAGAGCTGCACGAAGGACAGGCAGCATCGGTCGATCACGGTGAAGTGGTCTTGCTGGACGGAGACCACTACCTGCACCACACCAAGTCGAAGGAGATCGCCGAGAACCTCGACAGGTTCCTGGGGGAGCTGAACTGAAGTTACTAGGACGTTAATGTCGAATGCGGGGCCATCGACGTGAGATGGCCCCGCTTCTTCTTTCTCTACTGATCGTTCGGAGGCATTGTGGCACAGACGTTGTCACGCGAAGAACTGGCGAGTGAGCTGGACTCGGCGTATTCGAAACTCGACGTACTACTCGACGGCGTCGCCGAGGCCGATTTGTTCGACGCCATTGCCGTCGACGGGTGGACGGTGCATGACATACTCGCGGTGCGCGTCTGGTGGGCCGAGGCGGTCTCCGAATGGATCGCGGCCGGACTACGTGACGAGAATCCGCAGACACCGGCGCCCGGCTTCAACTGGACGCAAACTCGCGCACTGAACCAGTCGGTTGTCGACGCGAGCACCGACGTTCCGATTCTGGTGCTTCGCGATCGCTTGGAAGCTGCCGTAGCGTTGTTACGCAGATACATCGAGACCCTCGACGACGATCAATTGCTGTCGGTCGGGGTTTTCTCGTGGACCCGGACGTGGCCGGTGTCGAGGTGGATCGCCGTCAACACGATCACCCAATACGCGTCCTTGTCGAAAATGGTTCGGCGACTGCTGAAATCGGCGAATCAGCTCTGAACCCGGTGCATTCGCCAGACCGTCGGTCCGTCGGTCAGTGAGATTTCGCCTGCGATCGTGAACCCGAATCGTTGA
Organism: Rhodococcus sp. IEGM 1409; assembly: GCF_030056735.1. Taxonomy (GTDB): domain Bacteria; phylum Actinomycetota; class Actinomycetes; order Mycobacteriales; family Mycobacteriaceae; genus Rhodococcus_F. The sequence continues at coordinate 1,108,497 of NZ_JASHKN010000001.1, read as the reverse complement.
TACAGCGGGAGATTCCGTTCCGTCGAGGTATCGAGCCAGCATGGGTACCCCGAGCGGTCCAATTCGCCCAATGCGTGTTGCAGTAGAGCAGAACCCAATCCCGTCCCGCGCGAGCGCGGCGTCGTGCCGATCGTTGCCAGCGACCACGCGTGCTCGGGGACGGGAAGTGCAGACAGTTGTTCGTCTGCCTGAAGAACTCGCTCGAACCGATCTCCGTGGAGTTCCACGATCTTCTCGACAGTCGCTTCATCAGGCTCCGGGGTGTCCGGCGGCAGGACTGCGACGACGCCGTTGCCGGAATCATCGATGTAGGAACGCCCGAACGGTAGTGCCAGGTGCTCGAGATAGATCCGTTGCAGAGCCGCGACGCGTTCCACGTGAGAGACTTCGGCGACGCACCAGTTCGTCCAGGGATAGTCGGCAAACGCCTCGCCGAGAACGTCGGCGGCGCGGTGGAGGTCGTCGATGGACAGCGGTCGAACAGAAATCTGCATAGTGCCACTTCAACACAGTCGAGCTCGCCGTCGCCACTCGATTTCGGCGGTGTAGCAGGCGCGCGGGCCGTGGTCACGTACTTGTGAGTTCATTCAAGAAAGTTGGACGCAGCCGTCGAACCTGCGTTCACTGGTAGTGATCGGGTAATCGCCTAGCTGTCAATTCCGGGCACGTGAGATCCGGGTATGGTGATTCTCCGCGGAGGGAACAGATATGAACAGGCTCGAAGGCAAGAACGTAGTGATCACCGGCGCCGCCAGTGGAATCGGGCGCGCAGCAGCAGAACTCATGGCGGCGGAAGGCGCCAAGGTGCTGGTTGCCGACCTCGATCCGGCGCGAGCAGAGGAAGCGGCGGCCGCGATTCACGAGACCGGTGGCACTGCACTGGGTTTCGGTGTCGACGTCATGAACGAGGACTCCCTGGCTGCGATGATCGAAAGGGCGGTCGCCGAATTCGGTGGCATCAACGTCCTGTGTAATCACGTGGGCGGTAGTAATCCACGCAAGGATCTCGACCTGCTCCGGATGGACCTGGACGAGTGGGATCGCGTGATGTCGCTCAACGTCCGCAGCACTGTCGTCGCTTCACGCCTTGCCATTCCGCACATGAACAGTGCCGGCGGAGGATCGATCGTCAACACGGCCTCGGTGGGTGGATTGATCGGCGATTCCCTGCAGTCTGCCTATGGCTCCGCCAAGGCGGCGGTCATCCGGTTGACTCAATACATTGCAGTTCAGTACGGAGCGAACGGTGTTCGGTGCAACGCCGTAGCGCCGGGTGCGATCCTGACACCCGCACTCGTGGACAACATCCCTGCTGACGTCGTCGAAGGTATGAAGCAGGCAAACGCCCTGCCTTATCTCGGCGAACCCGAAGACATCGCACACGCCATGGTCTACCTTGCCTCGGACGAATCTCGCTACATGACGGGGCAGACCCTGGTGGTCGACGGCGGACTCACCAGCAAGAGTCCGCTCGCGACCGGCCGTTCGGCGATGTTGAGCTGAGTCAGCTCCGCCAACCGCTGGGGCCGGCGCCCAGAACCTCGATGGATCCCAAGCTGGCGTGTGAATGCTTGGTGCGGTGCGTCATTCGCCACGTGCCGTCCACCCGAGCCCACGAATCGTGGTAGTCGCCGAGGGTGAAGAAGTTCAGATGAGCTTTGCTCCCGGTGCCCACATGCATGTCGCTGACGTAGGAGCGGCTGGTGGCGAGATCGCCGACCACCTCGACCAGAACGTTGCCGATCAGATGTTGGGTGGGTCCGCACTCGTCGAGGAACGAGCGAATGGACGCCACGACCTCGGCAGGCCCGCGCAGAGTTCCGGTGCCCAGTTCTGCCGTAGCGTCCGGCGTCATGATCCGGTGGAGTTCATCCCAGTCTCGAGCATCCATGGCTCGCGCGAACTCGAAGATGGCGCGGGTGATCTCGCGTTCGTCGAGGAGAGTGGTGATGTCGATGCTCATGCTGTGCGCCTTTCTTGGGCGTCGGGGGGTAATAAAGGCGCACAGCAGATGTCAGCGGTTGAGCAGCTTGCGCATCGCTTCGGCAGCGCCCTTGACCATCTTGTCTCGGGGGAAGCCACTGCGCTTCTTGGCGCCTTCGTAGTTTCCTGCAGCAACCCAGATCGGGCCGTCGGCAAGGTGTTCGAGACCTTCACGTGCAACATCTTCGGGCTCTGCGACGTTCATACCCGGGATGTCGAAGTTCAGTCCCGCGCGAATCATAGCCGGTGTGCGAGTGACACCGAGAATGAACTCGACCACGTGGACGCCGTACGGCTGGAGTTCGAGCCACAGGCTTTCGGTGAAGATGCGCCCGAATGCCTTGGACGCCGCGTAGATGCTCTGGTGCTCGGAACCCATGAAGCCCGCAAGTGAACCGAGCAGCATGATGCCGCCGCGTCCGCGATCCTTCATCAAACCGCCGAAGTGGTGCGAGAGTTCGAGTTGCTTGTTGATGTTCAGCTCGATGACTCCGGCAAATCCCGACAGATCGCCGGTGACGAACTCGTGGCCGTAACTGTTGGCGCCGGCGTTGAAGATGAGCAGGCCCACCTCGACGTCGTCGGTGACGGCTTTGATCTGATCGAGCGCGTCGGGAACGAGCAGATCCAATGCGAGAGTGCGTACTTCGACGCCGTTGGCACGCGCCTTGGCCGCGGTCTCTTCGAGCGGACCCGGCTTGCGGGCGATGAGCACCAGATTGATGCCGAGCTTGCTGAGCTCGTCGGCAAACCCTGCGCCGACACCTTCGGAACCGCCGGCGATGACTGCCCACGGGCCGTAGTACTGAGGATCGATCATTACTACCTTCTTCGAAAGATGTTGGTTTGGCTAGTGAAACGGAGCCGGTACGGGTTCACTGTCGTCGACGATCGGCTTGGGTACCGGGTCTTCGTCGATGATCTCGATCTCCCCGGCCTTGGCAGCATCGACGATGGACGCGATCAAGGCGCCGCACTCCTTGCGGGGAGCGCCGGGTCGGCCCTCTCGTTGCCCGAATTCACGGTCGTCGGCGATTTCGAGGCACTTGGCGCGGGCCTGGTCGCTCCACTGAACAGTGGTGTGTTCCCAGCTGTTCTTCTGGACCAGGACTTGCGCCTTGCACTCAGCGCACTGAAGAGGCTGCATCTTCTTCGGCCTTCTTCGCAGCGAGGTTGTCTTCGACTTCCTTCTGCCAGGCGGCGACTGGGCGTGCGGTGTCGAGTTCGAATTCGAATCGCTCGGTCATTTCGGGAGCGATGTCCGCGACGTCGACGTAGAACTGCTCGTACCAGCGACGGAGTTGGTAGACGGGGCCGTCTTCTTCGCACAGGAGCGGGTTTTCGATGCGAGTCTTGTTCTTCCAGATCTCGACGTCCTGCTCGAAGCCCTTGGCGATGAAGGTACCGAAGTTCGCGGCCATCGCGTCGGCGGCTTCGCCCTGGAAACGATCCGACTTCTTGACGATGATGCCGTACTGGAGCACGAACTTGTCTGCGCTGACCGGGTAGTGGCAGTTGATGAGCACGGAGTCGACGTTGTAGTCCTCGTACTCGTAGGTCAGGTCGTCGACCATGAAGGAGGGGCCGAAGTACGTGGCAACCGAGTTGCTGCCGACCATCTTCGGGGTGCCTGCTGCGTGGGGACGCATGTCCGAGCGAGCGACGCCGCGCATGTACTGCGTTGCTGCGTGGCCTTCGAAGATGTTCTTGAAGTACGTCGGGAAGGAGTAGTGGACGTAGAAGAAGTGCGCCATGTCGACGATGTTGTCGACGATTTCGCGGCAGTTCGTGTCGACGGTGGTGGTGTACCAGACCCAGTCGCTCCACTCGTCGCTGAGCGCGCCTTCGATGCGGGGGATGGCTACGTCGTCGGTCGGCGGGTTGCCCTCGGGGTCGTGCCAGACGAAGAGCATGCCGTCCTGGTCGAGTGTCTGCCAAGCACGCGTCTTGGCCAGCGGGGGAACGCGTCGTGCGTAGGGGATCTTCTGGCACTTGCCATTGCCGCCCCAACGCCAGTCGTGGAACGGACAGGCAATGGCGTCGCCCTTGATCGTGCCCTGGCTCAGGTCGCCACCCATGTGACGGCAGTACGCGTCGAGGATCTTGACGTTGCCTTCACTGTCGGCGAAGACGACAAGTTTGGTGCCGAACGCCTCGATCGAGTGCGGCTGGCCGTCCTTGAAGGACTCCGTGAGTCCAATGCAGTGCCATCCACGTGCAAAGCGAGTAGGCGCGGTTCCAGCTTGGATCTCGCGAACCTCGTCGTTGTCGGACTGATTGATCGTCACGATGAGTCCCGTCCTTTCCAGGGTCAGTGTCGACGCCCGACGCTAGGGGAGCGTGAATTGCCTCTGGGGCGTCGTCTCACTGGCCGGGACCAGCGGAGAGCGCGAGGATCCGGCGGCTGATCCCGGCCTCCGGGACTTCCGATCACCGGAACGCGCGACCGACATATCGTGACGGGGCAGCCGTTATGTCTATCTGCCGATCCGCTGCCTCACGGTTCGGTGCGAGGAGTGTCTCCCATGGTCAACAAGGTTCTGAGCACAGTTCGTGATCTGCTTCCGAAGATCGCGGCCCGCGCTCAGAAGGTCGACGATTCGCGCAAGATCTCCGAACGGACCATCCGGGAACTGTCCGAAGCCGGCGTATTTTCGATGCTGGCGCCGAAGAGATACGGAGGCGCCGAGAGCGACCCAGTCCACTTCTACGAAGTGATCCGGGCAATCTCCGCCGCCTGTGGCTCGACGGGCTGGGTCGCCTCGGTGGTGGGGGTGCACCCGTGGCATCTGGCGCTTTTCGACGACCAAGCACAGGCCGACGTGTGGGGAGAAGACCAGACGACGCTCATCTCGTCCGCCTACGCACCGGTCGGACGGCTGACGGCGGTGGACGGCGGCTACGAGCTTTCGGGCCAGTGGGGCTTTTCCTCCGGTTGTGATCACGCGAGTTGGGCGTTGCTGGGAGCGATGGTGGTCGGCATGGACGGCCGTCCCGTCGATTTCATGACGGTGTTGGTGCCGCGCACCGACTACGAGATCCGCGACGTCTGGGATGTTGTGGGAATGAGAGGCACCGCGAGCAACGAGATCGTGGTCAAAGACGCGTTCGTGCCCGAGCACCGATTGAAGCGCAACTACGAAACCGCGCAACTGCGTGGACCCGGCCAAGCAGTCAATCCTGGTCCGCTGTACAAACTTCCGTTCGGGAGCATCTTCACCTCGACGGTGGCCGCCCCGTGTGTGGGCATCGTTGCCGGTTGTTACGAGGGGTACCTCGACGTGATGCGTGAGCGCGTCCGTCTGAGCTTGGGTGGTGGACGGTTCAGCGAGGATCAGTTCGCTCAAGTTGCCGTCGCACGTGCGTCGTCGGAGATCGACGCTGCGATTCTGCAGATGGATCGCAACATTCGGGAGATGTACGAACTTGCTGTCGCCGGCCAGGAGTTTCCGCTCTCGATGAGGCTTCGGGCCCGTCGTGACCAGGTGCGCGCGACGGAACGTTCGGTGGAAGCGATCGACATGCTGTTCAAGACAGCAGGCGGTAACTCCCTCTCTCGCGGAAACCCGATCGAGCGCGCGTGGCGCGACGTTCACGCAGGCAGCGTTCACGTTGCCAACGAACCGGAGCGCGCGTTGGCGCTGTACGGCCGGGCGGCGTTCGGGCTGCCGGTGGAGGACAACCTGATCTGACGGGTTGGCGCGACGCCGGGCGGGGTATCTGCGTCTGGATGAGGGAAGTTCCGGCTCTGACCATCGGCTCGCTCGTCGACATGGCAGGTGTCGCACGAGCGAAAGTGATGCCTGCGGCCCGAACTGGTGTCTTCGAGGAAATCGGTGCGGGAGTGTCACCGAGTTGGAACGTCTTCTGCAGCGACGATCGGATTGCCTTCACCGACTCCTTCTCCGTCGTGGGCGACCTCCGATTACGTATCGACCGATCCGACCTCCGCGATCTCGGCGGTGGTGTGTCCTGGGCACCCGCGACTTTGTACGAGCAGGACGGTTCGACGGCTGCCGTGTGCACGCGTTCCGCGCTTGCCGCCGTCGTTGCGCGGCTCGCCTCCGACGGCCTCGAGGCCCGTGTCGGCCATGAGGTCGAGTTCACGCTTTTCGGTGAAGTGAGTGGCGGTGAGTGGTCGGCCTACGGTCTGAGTGCGGTCCTTCGGCATGAGGACTTCCTCAAGGACCTCCTGCACAATGCCGAACGCGCACAACTACATATCGAGCAAGTCCATGCCGAATACGGGCCCGATCAATTCGAGATCTCGATCGCTCCGAGCGCTCCTGTTCAAGCCGCTGATCTCGTGGTGCTGGCTCGGATCTTGATCAGCCGTACAGCCAGAGCGCACGGATTGGCGGCCTCGTTCTCGCCGTTTCCCACCCTGGACGGCGCAGGAAATGGTGCACACCAGCACTTTTCGTTGACCGCGAGTGGTAGTTCGGTCTTCTCCGGCGGCAGTCGGGAGCATGGAATGACCGACGCTGGAGCTTCCGCTTTGGGCGGAATCCTCGCTCATCTGACGGAATTCACGGCGGTCTTTGCGTCCTCACCGCTCTCCGGCCTCAGGCTGCGCCCGGACAATTGGTCGGGGGCCTACGTCTGTTGGGGGTTCGAGAACCGCGAAGCGGCACTGAGGTTCTGCGCAGAGTCACCGTCGAATCCGCACGGCGCCAACGCCGAAGTGAAAATCGTCGATCCGTCGGCCAACCCGTATCTGGCGACCGCTGCGATACTTGGCCTTTCGCATATCGGTATCGGCAATGCCGCGCCATTGCCTGCGGAAATTGTTGTGAACCCGTCGACTCTCACGGATGCGGAACGCGATGAGCGCGGGGTGACCCGAGTCCCCACCGAGCTCGGCGAGATAGTGCAGAAGTTCAACTTCTCCTCGGTGGCGAAGGAAATCTTCGGGGAGTCGATCATCGAAGCGATGGTGTCCGTGAAGGGAGCTGAGCGGGAGACGTTCTCCCAGATGGACGAGGCGACAACCGTCGAGCGGCTTCGATACACCTGGAGCTGAGAGGGTTGACGCCCAAGCCACTGAGTTCTATGTTTAAGTTATTCCTTAATTAAGGAGTTGCTTACATGGACGAGCGAAGTGTCCGGCTCGATGCAGTGTTCAGTGCACTGGCCGACCCGACGAGGCGCGAAATGCTCTCTCGCCTGACGGATGGTTCGATGACCGTCGGCGAGTTGGCTGAACCGTTCGAGATGAGTCGACCCGCCATCTCGCAGCATCTGAAGGTGTTGGAGAAGGCAGGTCTCATCGAACGGACCGCCACTGCGCAATGGCGCACCTGCACCCTTCGCGCAGAGGGACTCGACGACGCCAGTGTCTGGGTCAACGAACATCGGCGGGGTTGGAACGAACGCTTCGATCTCCTCGACGAGCGTCTACGTGAGCTGAAGCAACGTCGACTGCAGAAGGAGAAGGACAATGAGTGACCAGAACGGCGATACCACCGCAGAATTCACCATCACCCGAATCTTCGACGCACCACGTGAACTCGTGTGGCAAGCGTGGACCGATCCCGACGAGGCAGCACGCTGGTGGCATCCCGAGGGCGTCAGCAGCCCCCGTGAGCATGTCACGATCGATCCCAGAGTTGGCGGAACGTACCGATACCTGATGATCAACGACGAGAACGGAGCCGAGTACCCCACCGGCGGAACCTATCTCGAGGTCGACGAGCCGAAGAGGCTTGTCTTCACGTGGGGAAATCCAGGCGATCCGGTAGGCGCCGCGCCACGGATAACGGTCACGCTCGCAGAACGCGGTGACAAAACCGAAATGACATTCCACCTGGTCGGAATTCCGGGATTCAAGGGTGACGGGAATGTGTACGACGGATGGGAATCCGCTTTCGACGTGTTGGAAGAAGTTCGAGCCGGCGACTAGTCGGGAATCGGACACCGCGACAGCGGTGCCGGTGATTGAATGAGGCTGATACTCCATTCATCACCGACTCAGGAGAGCCTGATGGCACCAGAAGTTGCGGTAGTTCTCGAGGGATACACCTACTTCGAATGCCCGCGCTGGCACGAGGACCGGATCTGGGTGTCGGACTTCTACACCTACCAGGTGATTTCGGCCCGCGAGGACGGGACCGACATACGCGTCGAGGCGGAGGTTCCAGGGCAGCCGTCCGGGCTGGGGTGGCTTCCGGACGGCAGATTGCTGGTCGTCTCCATGCGGGACCAGAAGATTCTGCGGCGAGAATCCGATGGCGAGTTGGTGGTGCACGCAGACTTGTCCGGGTACGTCAGTGCCAACGTCAACGACATGCTGGTCGACGCGCAGGGACGAGCGTACGTGGGCAACTTCGGGTTCGATCTGATGAACCTGGCGCCCGTCGAAACGGCAGATCTACTCCGAGTCGACCCGGACGGGTCGGTGCACGTCGTGGCGCGAGATCTCCACTTCCCCAACGGAATGGCTCTGACGTCAACCGGAGATCTGCTCGTGGACGAAACCCTGGGGAATCGAATCAGTGCATTTGCCGTCCATGCTGATGGCTCGCTGGGGGAGCGCCGCGACTGGGCGTCGTTCGGGCCGGTGCCTGGTGGCCCCGAGATGGAGACCACGCTCGCGCAGATTGTTGTTGCAGCCGATGGTTGTTGCATCGACGGAGACGATTCGATGTGGGTGGCCGATGCCCTCGGAAGCCGTGTTCTCCTTGTGGGTACCAACGGCGAAATAGTCGACGAAATTGCCTTCGACAGCGGTGTCTTTGCCTGCGGGCTCGGCGGTTCCGACGGTCGTACGCTGTTCGCGTGTGCCGCCCCGGACTTCAACGAACACGCTCGCAAGGTGGCTACCGAAGGAAAGCTGCTGTCGATTCGTCTGGAGCCGTTGGGCTGACATGGAATTGGCGACCTCGCTACCTGCCGATACCCCGCTGCGGCAGGTAGCTCAGTACGTCAGACGCATCGAGAACCTCGGATTCGACACGGTGCACATCTCCGAGACCATTCGCGATCCGTTTGCGGTGGCGGCACTCGCCGTCGAGCACAGCACCACCCTCACTGTCCGGACGTCGATGGTTGTCGCGTTTGCACGCAGCCCCATGGTGACGGCTTTGGCTGCGTGGGATCTGGCGGACTTCTCGGGCGGACGATTCCAACTGGGGCTCGCGACGCAGGTGCGGGGAAACATCGTCGGGCGGTACTCGATGCCGTGGACGGATCCTGTTGCGCAACTGCGTGATTATGTCAGCGCCGTGCGCGAGATCTTCCGAGTGTTCCAGGAGGGCGGTGAACTCGACCATGCCGGAACGCACTACACCTTCAACCGACTGCAACCCTACTTCAACCCGGGGCCGGTCGGCGTCCCCGCCCCCGAGATATGGACCGGGGGAGTGAACTCTCGAATGTGCTCGCTGGCCGGAGCCGTCGCCGACGGTTTTGTTGCTCACCCCACCAGCTCCCATCCGAAGGTGCTCGCGGAGAGGATCATTCCTGCCTTGGCGGTAGGCGGAAGGAAGCCTCGACTGATTGCCGTTCCGAAGACGATCACCGGCAAAGATCGTGCTGCGATAGTTGCGCAGCGAGAAGCGGTGCGCAGCGAACTTGCCTTTCTCTACTCCACACCGGCATATCGAATCGCGCTTGAGGTCATCGGATTGTCCGAGGTCGGGGAGAAGCTGACTGCGATGGCGCGAACGGGCGATTGGGCTCAACTCCCCGCCGTCCTCACCGACGATGTTCTCGACATCTTGGTCACGCAATGCACTTACGCGGAACTCCCCGAAGTGCTGAGTTCGAAGTACGCGAGCCTCTGCGACGGGATTGCACTGGCAGTGCCGACGGATCCCGCCGACGACGTCGATTTCACTGCGATGTGTGAGGAGCTTCGAGCCGCCGCAGCGCCTGCCCCGTGACGTCCAGTCGGCGCGATCTACACTTTCGGCATGGGGCGCGTCTACGAAGGCATCGATGAAAAGCTCACCACGTGGCTGCAGGCTCAACCGCTGTTCGTCGTTGCCACCGCACCGTTGTCTCCTGACGGATTGATCAATTGCTCACCCAAAGGGGGAGTCGGATCGTTTGTGGTGCTGACATCCACCCAGGTGGCGTACCTCGACCTGACTGGCAGCGGAGTGTAAACTATCGCGCACGTGCGCGAGAATTCGCGAATAACTCTGATGTTCATGGCATTTGGCGGACCGCCGAAGATTGTCCGGCTTCACGGCAATGCACGCGTTCTACTGGCAGGGTCGGAACCGTTCAACGAGCTGGTCGGTAAGTTCCCCGACCACCCGGGGCTGCGGTCCATCGTCGTGGTTGATCTGACGCGCGTCTCGGATTCGTGCGGATACGCAGTACCGCTGATGGACTACCAATCCGACCGTGACGTGCTCGACCGCGTAGCGGAGAAGAAGGGCCCGGAGCGGCTCATCGCCTATCGCGCCGAGAAGAACGCGAAGAGTGTGGACGGTTTGCCCGGTATCGACCCGGAGTGATACAACATCGCGACGCCGTGAGAAAGAAAGTGAGGCAGCCGATTGCGATATCAGCTGCCCCACGATCTGCTGTCACACAGTGCGATTGAACTGCGTTACTTCGCCATGTCCTCGGCCGCTCGGTAGGAGAAGACCATTGCAGTCCCCAGCGGAACTCCGGGGCCGGGGTAGAAGCGCCCGCTCAAGGAAGCGCTCGTGTTGCCGGCGGCGTACAGACCGTCGACAGCGCTGCCGTCGGCGCGAAGAACGCGACCGTTGACGTCGGTGACCAATCCGCCCTTGGTGCCGAGGTCACTGAGGACGATGCGAGCTGCGTAGAACGGACCGTTCTCGATGGCCGTCAGTGCTGCATTCGCGCCGCCGTTGGGCGGGCAGAAGAATGCGTCGTACGGGTCCTCTCCGCGATGGAACTCTTCGTCGACGCCCAGTTTTGCTGCATCGTTGAACTTTTCGACGGTGCTTCGCAGAGCGTCGGCCGGTAGTCCGGTCTCGGCGGCGAGCTCTTCGAGAGTGTCGGCGCCCACCCAGGTTCCGGCTTCGAGGTGCTTGGCGGGCGCCGTGTTCGGGATGCAGATCGCGGGCAGTCCGCCACCCTCGCGCGAGTCGAAGATCATGAACGACGGCACGGCAGAACCGTTGTCGTCGTGAGCGTCCATGGCCCGCCCGAATTGGTCGTACGGAAGCGACTCGTTGAGGTAGCGCTCGCCCGCGTTGTCGACGACAAGTCCGCCGCGAACGCCGACCATGAAGGCTGCGCTGCCGTCGGGCTGCTCGACGCCGGGGCAGAACCATGCCTGATCGAGCAATGCGGTTGCGCCACCGACAGCGATACCGGCAGAGATCGCGTCGCCGGTGTTGGCGCCGAAGGGACCCATACTCCAGATCGCCTTGCCGGGGGTGCCGGCCTGCTCGCGCATCTCGGCGTTGCCTTCGATGCCGCCCGCTGCCATCAGGACACCGCGGTTCGCCTTGATTCGCTGGGTTTCGCCGCCGGATTCGACCTCGGCGCCGACGACTCGTCCGTCTTCGACGATCAGGGACGTGAGAACGGATTCGGTTCGAAGTTCTGCTTTTCCGGTGCTCTGGACTGCGGCCAGCAGACGGCCGATCAGTGCGCGCCCACCGATCATCGGGCCGGGAGCATGGCCTTGACCGGTGCGGTCCTGGTCGAGTTCGGGACGCACCTTGCCGGCGAGATCACCGATGTCGGCGGGATCGAGATCGAGCGGGTTGATGGAGCGTCCCGTGTCCATCCGGCCTTCGGCCTTGTAATAGTCGGGAAACGCGCGGAACTCGAATTCGATGTTCGGGTTCTGCTCGAGCAACGCGACCACTGCCGGTGCGGTCTCGACGTAGGCGTCCTGGCGATCGGACTCGGAGTCGCCGAGCAGCGCGCGCAGATAGGTGCGTGCGTTCTCCGTCGAGTCAGGGAGTCCCGCGCGTTCCTGTACCTGGGTTCCCGGCAGCCAGATGGATGCGCCCGAGTACGCGGAAGTTCCGCCGAAGCGATCGGTTTTCTCGAGGACGATCGTTGTCAATCCTCGAGCTGCCGCGGTGTATGCGCCGGTCAGCGCGCCGCCGCCGGAGCCGACTACCAACACGTCGCACTCGGTGGTCCAGTCCTGCATCATTGCGTCCTTACTCCAAGAGGGTGGGGTGTCCACGGAATACCGCACGGAGAGAGAAGGCCATGCCAGGTCCCACTGAGCGGGCAATATGCCGAGATGGGTGATCGAGATGAGAGAATTGGCGAGGTCGTTCGCGACTGAGACTCAGAATCGATGATGGGGGCGACGTTGCCGAGAATTGCCGAGGTCAGGGACGCTGCCGAGCCCAGTTCGGACGAGCAGCGGGCGCGCCATGTGCGGATGCTGGAAGCTGCCGCCGAATTGGCGACCGAGAAGGAACTCTCACGGGTTCAGATGCACGAGGTCGCCAAGCGGGCGGGCGTGGCCATCGGCACCCTTTATCGCTACTTCCCCTCGAAGACGCACCTCTTCGTCGCAGTGATGGTCGAGCAGATCGATCAGATCGGCGACAGCTTTGCCAAGCACCAGGTTCAGTCGGACAATCCGCAGGACGCGGTGTACGAGGTGTTGGTTCGCGCCACTCGCGGGTTACTGCGTCGGCCGGCTCTCTCGACTGCGATGCTGCAGTCGTCCAGTACCGCCAATGTCGCGACGGTGCCGGACGTGGGCAAGATCGATCGTGGATTCCGGCAGATCATCCTCGATGCGGCCGGAATCGAGAACCCCACCGAGGAAGACAACACAGGTCTGCGTCTGTTGATGCAGCTGTGGTTCGGGGTCATCCAGTCCTGCCTCAATGGTCGAATCTCCATCCCCGATGCGGAGTACGACATTCGCAAAGGGTGCGACCTGCTTCTGGTGAATCTCTCACGACGCTGACGTGACCACACCCCTTCGGGATGGGTTCGTCATATCTTACAAAGTGAAATAAATTCTATTATTGAAGGTGGCTCCGAGTCGGAGTCGGTGTTTGTGGGGGCATTGCCCTCATCTCATTAATAGAATACATTGCAGAAAAGTTGACGGTGAGCCAGCTCGCCGACCGAAAACTCCACGAAGGAGCGCACATCATGGGTCATGCAGTCATCGTCGAGGCCGCGCGGACACCGATCGGCCGTCGTCGCGGCGCCCTGGCGGGGCTGCACCCCGCCGAGATTCTGGGAGCAGCGCAGCTCGGCGTTCTCGAACGGGCAGGCGTCGCACCGGAAGACATCGGACAGATCATCGGTGGCTGTGTCACCCAGGCGGGCGAACAGTCCAACAACGTCACGCGTCAGGCGTGGCTGCACGCCGGACTGCCGTACAGCACAGCGGCAACCACCATCGACTGCGCCTGTGGATCTGCCCAGCAGGCAGTGCATTTGATTTCCGGCCTCATTTCCTCGAGTCAAATCTCGGCCGGTATCGGCTGCGGCGTCGAGGCCATGAGTCGTGTGTTCCTGGGCCAGGCAAATGCGCCCGGAACGGGAAACCCGTACCCGGACGACTGGACCATCGACATGGGTGACCAGTTCACCTCTGCTCAGCGTATTGCCGAGAAGCGTGGCATCACACGCGCCGACGTCGACGCCTTCGGTCTCGAGTCGCAGCGCCGCGCAGCCCAGGCCTGGGCGGAAGGCCGTTTCGACCGCGAGATCGTTCCCGTCAAGGCTCCGGTGGTGGACAAGGAAGGTACGCGCACCGGTGAGATCGCTACTGTCACGCGCGACGGCGGCCTGCGCGAGACGACAGCCGAAGCGCTGGCCGGGCTCGAGCCGGTCATCGAAGGCCACATCCACACCGCCGGCAACTCCTCGCAGATCAGTGACGGCGCCGCTGCGGTACTGCTGATGAGCGAAGAGCGCGCACAGGAACTGGGATTGAAGCCCCGCGCGCGGATTATCGCGTCAGGCATGGTCGGATCCGACCCGTTCTACCACCTCGACGGTCCCATCGAGTCCACCCAGATGGTGCTCGACAAGGCCAGAATGACCTTGGACGACATCGATCTCGTCGAAATCAACGAAGCATTTGCCTCCGTCGTGCTCTCCTGGGCGCAGGTTCACGGCGCAGACCTGTCCAAAGTCAACGTCAACGGCGGTGCAATCGCGCTCGGACACCCTGTCGGTTCGACCGGCGCTCGTCTGATCACCACGGCGCTGCATGAACTCGAGCGCTCGAACAAGTCGACGGCTCTGGTCACGATGTGCGCCGGTGGCGCTCTCTCGACCGCCACCGTCATCGAACGCATCTGACCCGTACCCGCACTGTCGAATTGACGAGGTAGACATGACCATTGGATTGAGTGAAGAAGATCGCGACCTCCGCGACTCCGTACGGGGCTGGGCGGCGCGCCACGCAACACCCACCGGCATCCGTGAAGCTGTCGAGGCGAAGGTCGAAACCCGCCCGCAACTCTGGAACGGGCTTGCCGAGCAGGGCCTTCTCGGACTGCACATCGCCGAGGAATTCGGTGGCGCCGGCTACGGACTGGTTGAACTCGCGATCGTCGTCGAGGAACTGGGACGCTCCATGGTTCCCGGACCGTTCCTGCCGACGGTAGTGGTCAGCGCTGTTCTCAGTGATGCCGGAGTATCAGGCAGGCTGCCGGCGCTCGTGGCCGGCAGTACTCTCGGAGCTGTTGCGCTGCAGCCGGGTTCGCTCACGATCACGCGTGACGGTGACACTGCCACTCTGAGCGGTACGTCCAGTCAGATTCTCGGCGGTCATGTCGGCAACGTGTTCATGCTCGCGACGGACAGCGGATTCGTGTTGCTTGAACGTGATCGTCTCGACGTGACAGACCTGGCCAGCTACGACGTCGTGCGTCGTAACTCCGAGGTCACCGTCGACGGACTTGTTCTCACTGATTCCGAAATCCTTACCATCGACACCCAGCGTGTACTCGACATTGCCGCAACGCTGTTCGCCGCCGAGGCATCCGGCTTGGCGGACTGGGCAGTCACGACCTCAGCTGACTACGCGAAGGTGCGTCAGCAGTTCGGTCGTCCGATCGGCCAGTTCCAGGGCGTCAAGCACAAGGCTGCTCGGATGCTCGCTCTTGCCGAGCAGGCACGCGTCTGCGCCTGGGATGCTGCACGTGCCCTGACGCCGGCGAACGGTGTCGGTGCCGAAGAGGCTTCTCTCGCAGCAGCCGTCGCCGGCGCCACGGCCCTCGAGGCCGGCTTCTCCGTCACGCGCGACTGCATCCAGGTGCTCGGCGGTATCGGCTACACCTGGGAGCACGACGCGCACCTCTATTTGCGCCGTGCGCAGTCCTTGCGAATTCTGCTGGGTTCCACGGCATCCTGGCGTCGACGCGTTGCCGAGCTGACCATTGCCGGCACCCGGCGCGTGCTCAGCATCGAATTGCCGCCCGAGGCCGAGGTGATCCGCGCCGACGTCCGCGCCGAGCTCGCACCGGCTTTGAGCCTCGTAGGTGCCGCGCAGAAGACCTACCTCGCGGAAAAGGGCTACACCGCACCGCACTTCACGGCTCCGTGGGGGAAGTCTGCCGACGCGGTCAGTCAGCTGGTCATCGCCGAAGAACTACGTGCAGCGACGATCAAGCCGCACGACATGATCATCGGCAACTGGGTCATCCCGACGCTCATCGCGCACGGCAACGAGGAGCAGCTTTCCAAGTTCGTCCCGCCGTCACTGCGCGGCGACATCGTCTGGTGCCAGCTCTTCTCCGAGCCCGGCGCAGGTTCCGACCTCGCGGCTCTGAGCACGAAGGCCACCAAGGTAGACGGTGGCTGGAAGTTGCAGGGCCAGAAAGTGTGGACGTCGATGGCACGCGACGCGCACTGGGGAATCTGCCTCGCCCGCACCGACGCCGACGCCCCCAAGCACAAGGGCTTGTCCTACTTTCTCATCGACATCAAGAACAGCGGTCTCGACATTCGTCCGCTGCGCGAGATCACCGGCGAGGCACTCTTCAACGAGGTGTTCTTCGACGACGTCTTCGTTCCGGACGAGTGCCTGGTCGGCGAGCCGGGTGACGGCTGGAAGCTCGCTCGCACCACGCTGGCCAACGAGCGTGTCTCGCTGTCCAACGACTCGTCCCTGGGATCGGGCGGCGAGGCTCTGCTGAGCCTGGTCGACGGACTGCCCGGCGGTATCGACGACGAGCAGCTGACGGTTCTCGGAAAGGTGCTGTGCGACGCTCAATCCGGCGGTCTGCTCGGTCTGCGCACCACGCTGCGCTCGCTTACCGGCGCGCAACCGGGGGCTGAGTCCTCGGTGGCGAAGCTGATCGGCGTCGAGCACATCCAGCAGGTCTGGGATGTGGCGATGGAGTGGGCTGGTCCCAGTTCCCTTCTGGGCGATCAGCATCGGATGTCTGCGACGCAGATGTTCCTGAACTCGCAGTGCATGTCCATTGCGGGTGGTACAACCAACGTTCAGCTCAACATTATCGGTGAGCGAATCTTGGGTCTACCTCGTGACCCCGAACCGGGAAAGTGACCTGCACATGAGCAATCGCACCTTCGTCATCGGCGTGGGCATGACCAAGTTCGAGAAGATCGAGACCCGCGATTGGGAATACCCGGACATGGTGACCGAAGCAGTCTCGAGTGCCATGACCGATGCCGGGATCAGCTACGACCAGATCCAGCGTGCTGCAGTCGGATACGTGTTCAATGCGTCGACTGCCGGCCAGCGAGCTCTCTACGAGACCGGTCTGACCGGCATCCCCATTTTCAACGTCAACAACAACTGCGCCACCGGGTCGACGGCGCTGATGATGGCGCGCGAATGGGTCCAGGCAGGACAGGCAGACTGCGCCTTGGCAGTCGGATTCGAGAAGATGACCAAAACGGCGTTGACCGGAAACGGTGAGATGCCCAAGGTCACCACCTTGGACTCTCAGCTGAAGATCATGGTCGAGGACTACGGCTTCGCCCGCTCGCCTATGACCGCTCAGTTGTTCGGTAACGCTGCCGTCGAACACATGAAGAAGTACGGCACAACCGTCGAGCAAATTGCAGCCGTGGCGGTCAAGAACCACAAGCACTCGGTCAACAATCCGTATGCACAGTTCCGCGATGAGTACACCCTCGAACAGGTCTTGGGCGACAAGATGATTCACGAGCCGCTGACGCGCTCACAGTGTTCGCCGACTTCGGACGGCGCCGGTGCTGCCATCGTGGTGAGTGAGAAGTTCGTGCGTGAGCACGGGCTCGAAGACCGGGCGATCGAGATCGTGGCACAGGCGTTGACCACCGACACCGAGGCCGCTTTCGCCGAGAAGTCGATGATCGACGTGGTCGGTGCACCGATGACGGCCGCCGCGGCCGAGCAGGCCTTTGCGCAGGCCGGGATCACCATTGAAGATGTCGATGTCATCGAACTGCACGACTGCTTTGCGATCAACGAGATCATCACCTACGAGGGCCTGGGGATGTGCGCGGTCGGAGAAGGCGGAAAGCTCGTCGAATCCGGCGCGACCACGTACGGCGGCCAATGGGTCGTCAACCCGTCGGGTGGTTTGATCTCGAAGGGACACCCGCTGGGTGCCACCGGGTTGGCGCAATGCGCCGAGCTCACGTGGCAGCTCCGCGGGACGGCAGATGCCCGTCAGGTCGAGGGCGCTCGAATTGGACTGCAGCACAATCTCGGACTGGGTGGCGCATGCGTCGTCACGGTCTACCGAGCCGGAACTTTGGAGAACTGATGGCTATCGATCTTGCGGTGGCGTTGGCCGCCGAACCGACTGTGCGCGAAGTGTCGTGGACCGATCGCGACGTCATGCTCTACCAGTTGGGGCTCCGAGCAGGCGTGAACGCTCTGGATCCCGCAGAACTCACCTGGGTGTACGAGAAGGGTCTGAAGGTACTTCCGACGTTTGCAATGGTTGCAGGCCAGGGAATTTCGGCGGATGTACTGCCGGCGCCGTCGATGAGCATGCCGGGAATCGATATCGACCTGCGCAAGATCCTGCACGGCGGGCAGTCGCTGTCACTTCACGCCCCGATCCCGTCGACGGGTACCGCGCGTATTTCCTCCCGCGTCGCTGACGTCTGGGACAAGGGAAAAGCGGCTGTGATCGTTCTCGAGACGGCGGCCGAGGACCTGGACGGGAATCCGTTGTGGACCAACGGAATGCAGATTTGGGCGCGCGGCGAAGGCGGATTTGGCGGAGACGTCGGGCCCGAAGTTGCTGCCGGGGAGCCTGATCGCGCGCCGGACAAGGTACTGACGTCGAGCACCAGTCCGTCGCAGGCGCTGGTGTACCGACTCAGCGGAGACATGAACCCTCTCCATGCCGATCCTGCCTTCGCGAAAATGGCGGGCTTCGACGCACCGATCCTGCATGGTCTCGCGTCGTACGGCATCGTCTGCAAGGCAGTGGTAGACGGGATTCTCGACGGAGATCCGACTCGGGTGAAGAACTACTCGGTGCGGTTTGCCGGTTCGCTGTTCCCCGGCGAATCCATCACCACCTCGGTATGGCAGGACGGCAACACACTGACCTTGGCGGCGACGTGCCCCGAGCGCGAGAACTCCCCGGTTCTCACACACGCAACAATGGAGATCAACTGATGGACCTCGGTACGCACCCCACGGCAGCAACACATCCGGGCGGGACAATTCTGACGTCACCGCCGCAGGACGCCCCGGTTGACCGGGCGACGGCCGCGGCTCGGCGCGTTGTCGACGCGATGCTGCGGACTGACCGCGGAAACGCCAATTTGGACCGGGTTGCGGAGGAGCTCAACAGCATTGCCGAGCACCTCGAGCAGCACTCGCCTGAGGTTGCCGAGCGGTTGATCGACATGTGGAACGGTGAGGGCGTGACGCGTCACGATCCGGTGACCGGTCCCGAGAACGCCATTGCGCCGCCGCTTGTCCTGGAAGGGCTCGCTGACGGTTCGGTGCAGGGAGTCGTCACGTTAACTCTGCCGTACCAGGGACCTCCCGGTCACGTGCACGGTGGTGTTTCGGCGCTACTGCTCGATCACGTTCTCGGTGTCGCGAATGCCTGGGGTGGAACTTCCGGTATGACAGCACAATTGAGCACTCGCTACCACCGCCCGACTCCGTTGTTCGAGCCCCTCACCATCAGCGGCAAGTTCCTTTCCAAGGACGGCCGCAAGATTCACACCGTCGGCGAGATCAAGACGGCGGACGGCGAATTGTGCGTGTCCGTAGAGGGATTGTTCATCGACAAGACGGTGCCGCGCCCCAGGTAGGGGTACTGATAAAGGTGGCCCCAGTGGGCAAGCTCGACGGACGTATAGCAGTGGTCATCGGTGCCGGTATGGGCATCGGGCGCGCAGTGGCTGCGCGAGGAGTGGGGCACGGAGGCGGCGTTCATCCGAACCGATGTCACTGGCGCTGTTCAACACGCCGGACGGTGGAGCGAGCACCGTAAACCGAGGGACAGCGTCGGAGAGCGGTGCCGTAGGCAAGGTCGTGGAGTTGTGGGCCGAGAAGAACCCGACGACAGGAATCTTCACCTACCGGGTACTGATCAACGGGGTCCAGAGAATCTCGTGGCCGGACTCGTCGAACATCATCCCGAAGCCTGCCGGCAACAAGAAAGTGGGATGGGGCGCGCGCACCAATCGTTCTTTCGGGTCCACGAAGTACTCACCTCGCCTCGCGTGGTGGGAGGGCGGCGATATCTGACCAGTCCGTCACTCGCCGCTCACTCAAAAAGATCAGGGCCCACTCTCCACACGGAGAGTGGGCCTGACCTTTGCGTTTGGAACCTCAGGTCAGGAGAGGCTTCCGAAGATGTTGCCGAGTGAGCCGGTGCCGGTTTCGGGGTCGGCGTCCTTCTTGGCGAAGTTGGTGGCGCAGCCGTTGAACTTCACGTCGTCGACGAAGACGTTCGAGGCTGCTGAGCCGGTTCCGACGCTTACGCCGTAGTGCTCGACCTTCGCGTTGGGGTTGGCTGCAACGATGGCATCGAGTGAGGTGGGAACGCCCTTTGCCGCGCCACCGATGGTGCGGGTGCTCCACCAGAGTCCGTCCTGGATGTTCTGGTGCTTCACGGCGTCGGTGGTCACGGGCGCGCCGTTCTGGCTCGGGACCCACACCAGAGTGGTGAACCCGTTGTCATTCGCATTGGTGGTGCCGGTCAAGCGCAACTGAAACGCGGCACTGGTGGTCACGGCGCGCTCGGAGAACCCGATCTCCTTCGCTGCAGCGTCGGCGAGCTTGATGCTGCCGGCCGCGTGGTAGGACACGGAGCGATCCTTGACATCGGTGACTTCGAGCTTGAGTGAGCCGTCCTTGTCGAAGACGTTCTCTGCAGAGTAGGAGGCGGCCTGATCCTTCTCGTCGGTGAACGGGATGCCCCATCCGTTGGCGGTGGTTTCAGTCGACGTCGCGGAGCATGAGAAGCCTGCCCCCGGGTCTGCGGAGCCGAGCGAACCGGTCGGTGCCGCATTGGCGAAGGCCGGCGCGATCAGCGCGGCCGCGCCGACGAGTGCAGCGATGGTTCCGGTACGACGAGTGTTCTTGGACATGCGAATTGACGCCTCTCACAGGGGGGAAAGTGAAGCTCCGGGAAAATTAACACAGACCGGCCGGTTTGTGTCGTGCCAAATTCGGATAAACCTCGCCTACCGGAAAAGTTAGACCTTTCGGGTTAGTCCTTTAGTTGCACTGAGTGGAGGAGGGCTGGACGTGCTCGGTCCGTTTGGTTCCGTCGAAGCCACCGATTTCACCTGGGGCTGTGTTCGGCAGGTGCACCTCACGGCTTCGCCGAGGGCATTGTCGGGGAGCCATCCCGTACTCGTCGCACTGATTGCACTTCGGCGCGAGAGCGGCCTTGGGACGTGGCATTTCGCGCCGCATCGGGATCCATCTGGAGGCATACCGAGTTGCATTGCCCGGGTTGCATTGCCCGGGTCGGGGATCGGATTCCTAGGCGTAGTTGGTGCTGCGTCGACTCCCTCGATGATCGGTTCCGATTATTCCGCTCGAGATTCCGGCGTCTATTTGGCCGTGAATCCCGCGTCGACCGGTAACGCGATACCTGTGACGTATCGAGCCTGATCCGAGACCAACCAGGCTATCGCGTTGCTGACGTCGTAAGCCTCGATCAACCCGACGTCCAAGAGATTGCCGACGTCGGCTCCGCTCGACGTCGGGGAGTCCGCAAACAGTTTCGCGACAGCGTCGTTGACGACCATCGGCGTATTTGCTCCCGCCGGATGCACGGAGTTGACACGAATATTGTGGGGAGCAAGCCAGTGTGACCACGTGCGTCCCAGCCCCACGATGGCGTGTTTACTCGCGCAGTAGCCATCGGATCCGCCGGTCCCATCACCTCCGCGGCCTACAAGTCCCAGTGTTGATCCAGTCAGGACTATCGCGCCGCCCGTCCCTTGCTCGATCATCGCGGGCGCTGCGGCCTGGACGGTATTCCAGACGCCGAAAAGGTTGACCTCCATCTGGTCGCGGAACGCGTGGGCATCGTCGACGTCCGGGGACATCATGCCGATACCGGCGTTGGCCAGAACGATGTCGAGGCTGCCCAACGCAGCGATTCCGTCGGATACTGCAGTTCGCAGTGCGGGCAAATCGCGAACGTCCACTTCTCGCGCGACGATATTTCGCCCGATGTCCTTGACCAATGCCGTTGTCTGCCGTAAATCGTCGGCGGTTCCCATCGGGTAGGCCACCGATTCGATCTGACGGCAGATGTCGAGCGCAATGATGTTCGCGCCCTCTTGCGCCAATCGCACGGCGTGGCTTCGGCCCTGACCTCGGGCGGCTCCGGTGATCAGTGCGGTTTTGCCTTTCAACTGTCCGGGCATGAGTGCTCCGTCCGTCGCAAATCTCGAATACTCGGTCACGAGTACTGACTCGAGCGGACGGCGAAACTCGTCGCCGGCGACGTAGTCTGAGTTCAGATACAGCGGGAACTCGCTTTTCGGAAGAGAAGAGGCTCGGGATGTCCGAATGGGTGAAGAAGGTCGAAGCTGAAGCCAAGGCGCTCCTCGCCGAGGCGGAAGAAGAGCTGACCGTCCTCGAAGGTGTCGACACCATAGATCCACTTGCTGAAGACGATCCGGCAACAGACGACGACACCAAGCCGGCGTCGGACTGACACCGGCGACGCATCGACGCGCCTCAGAAGGGTGGCGGGTCGTTGCCGTAATCGATGGGTTCTCGGTGGGCTCGCGGTGATTTCCACCGCCTACTTTGAACGTGCTTCTCTGCTCGTTTCTGAATCCTTCGGCGCTGGCTGTTGCGTTCGCTCTGGATACGGGCAGCCTTGTTCTCCGCTCGAGTCCGCCGATTTCGACCACCTTGCGGCGGTATCGGATCGTGCAGGCCGGCCGTCAACCCTGCGGGCCGCGTTCGGTAACTATGCCCGGTCGGCGACGTCAGTGACACGGTTCGATCCTCGTTCGACGCGAACCGCCACCGGTCAGAATGCTTGAGGCGATGATGATTCCGGCAGAACGCACTCATGTTCGACTCAACTGTTTTGCCGCCGCGCTCGGGGTCGCCATGATGGAACGGTTCATTGTGGTCGAGGTCGGAATTCCAGGCTGGGACATCACAATGCAGCCACTGGCAGCTGCCCGCGATGATCCGCAACCAGGTATCGAGTACTGCACCTGGCCGGTAGACGTGTGCCGACGCAGCCACCGGTTCGGTGGCGCCATCAGCGGGTACGCGGACCTTTCGAATGACTGCGTCGTGTGCGATGTCGCGAGCATGCTCAGCGCTGATCACTCCATACCCGTCCAGGTGGGCGGGCTCGCCGCCACCGCGCAGAGTGGAATCAGTCATCACGACGTGAACCACGGGGCGACGAACGACAACAGCACCCCGACGATCCTGTGGGCAATCAGCACGGTCACAGTTACACCGCAAGAACGGTGATCCGTTGGTCAACTCGAAGAGCGCGTCGGCTCGACGTTGCTCGTAGGTTCGAGAGTCGTGTCGGCACACCGACATTGCCAATTCGCGCAACCGACCGTCGAAGGCCCGAGCCTGCTCGGCCGGAACGCTTCCCAAGATCTTGGCCATCCCGTCCTCGGCGGCACTGACCCCGACGAACCGATCTGCGAGAGCGCGACGTCGACGTTCTCGCATGCCTTCCGGGTCCACCACCGCCACGATCCGATCGATCGCCGCTGTCAGGCGCCTTCCCGTCAGGCCGGTTCCGCCGGCAACCGGTGGGGCGAGAACCTGCTCGAGCAGCAGTCGTTCGACCTCGTCGATCAACTCGTCTTTTACGTTCGCGGTCGCGGAATCGATCAAACCCACGCGGTACAGATCCAACTCGCCACGCGCCATCGCCGCTCGAGTGCGATGCAAACGGGTCTTCAACGAGAAACCCAACCCGATCAACTTCCCGGCAGCTGCGCGACCCATCGTGAGCGTCGCACCGATTTCCGATTCCGCCAGCTCGTGTGCGGTCGACGACCAGGTCCCACTGGCGACATGCTCCGAGCTTCGCCGCGAAAAGAACTCGGCAACGACTGCGAGCTTGCGTTCGACCAGCATCGCCTCGCATGCATGCAGATCTGTCATGAGATCAACCAGGGCACAATCAGTTTCGGTACCGGTCAGCTGTGCTGAGATACCGAAAAGCTCTGTCGTGGGGTTGAACATGCATTCATTCTATTCGAATGCATGTTCGATTAGAAGCCGAATCCTCAAATCAGTCGGAAAAGTCCGATTTCTGAATCTCAGTGCATCTCAAGGGTTTGTCGTAATGCTGTCAGAGGATCCGAGGCATCTCGACGCCCGCGCGGACCGGGTCCCTCGGGGTTGACGAAGCGACCCTCGTCCGAGCGGGTCCACTCTCGTACGGCCCATCGCTCCTTGATAGCCCAACGGCCGTCACGTCGCTCCATGTGGTCGATGAATCGCGCACCGCTGGTGAAGTTGACCATCCCGATATCTTCGGAGCCGCCCCAATGTGTGGACATCGAGTACGCCTCGCTGATCGCCTGGTCGCCGTGCAGTTCGATCAGATGATTGCCGATGTGGTGCATCGTGCCGCTGATCGCCGAGAGTTTCGGTGTAACCCAGGCGATGTACTCGTCGATGTTGCCGTCGAAGCCGGTGTGATGGTCGACCGCATCCGGATGATAGGCGCTGCGGACGAGATCGAAGTCGAGGCGATCGATGCCGCGGCAGTACGTCAAAACCACCTCACGAACAGCCTGCTTGTCGATGAGATCCTGCAGTGCCCGATCCATGTCGTGCCTCCTTGATGTTGGTCATCCAATCGAGTCTCGAGACCCAAAACGTTGACGCCGATTTCCACAGTTGTTCCTCTACAGTGCCCGCTTGGCATGAGCGGACATGTCGCCCATGTTGTCCAAACAGAAGAGCCTCGAGCTGAACTGCCACGTTCCGTCGACGCAGGTGAAGCGATCGAAGTAGCGTCCCGACAAAATGGGTTGCAGGGCAAGATCTTCGATACCTTGTATGACCGTGACGTACGAGAGCGCCGTCGCTGATTCACCGTCGACCGAGATTCGCGTGTTGGTCAGCAGATGCTTGGTTCGCGGAATCGGCGGATCGTCGTACATCCGAATGAAGCCATTACAGGCTGCAAAGACGGCATCGGCGTCGGATGAAATGACTGTGGTGGCAACTCCGTCCGGGCCGCACTGCCCGTAATCGGACTGGGCGAACAACGCGGCGACTTCACGCAATCTGCCCTGATCGATCAGGTGCGTGTACTCGCAGAGCAGGTCACGGATCGCCGACTCGGCAACGATCCGTGACAGCTCCGCGGTCATACGGTGATCTCGCGCCGAACCATTTTGCCGGTTGCATTGCGAGGCAACAGATCACCGGTGATGCGCCACTTCGACGGAACCTTGAAGTAGGACAGGCGCTCGGCAGCGTAGTCACGCAACTCGGCCTCCGTGGTTTCCGCTCCGGGGCGCAGGACCACCACAGCGGATACTTCCTGGCCGAGGTCGGGGTGCGGCATGCCGATGACAGCGCACTCGATCACGTCTGGGTGTTCGTCGAGCGTCTGCTCGATCTCGGTGGGGTAGACGTTTTCGCCGCCACGCAGGATCAGGTCGGAACGACGGCCGGTGAGACGGAGACGCCCGTTCTCGATGACGCCGAAATCACCTGTGCGGAGCCAGCGTCCGGGCGCAATTGCAGATTCGGTTGCCTCGTCGTTCTCCCAGTATCCGAGCATGACGAACGGGCTGCGTACACACACTTCACCTTCGATGCCGTCCGGCAGCCACTCGCCGAAGGGATCTCGAATCTCCATCGAGACGGTGATGATCGGACGGCCGAGAGTGCCTGGGAACTCTTCGAGTTCGGCGCCGACGGCTACTGCGATGGCGGTGCTGCATTCGGTGAGGCCGTAGCTGTCGACCAGAGCATTGCGTGCGAACGGCACCTGCTCCTTGAGGCGTTCCTTGAAAGCGGGCGACGACGGCGCGGATGCCAGCGAGAATGCAGTCAGAGAAGAGACGTCGTACTTGGCGATGTTGCCGTGTTCGAGCAGACGCGACGCCATGGTGGGTACCGCACCCCAGTTGGTGACGCGCTCACGTTCGACCAGCCCGAGCACCTTGTCGACGTCGAAGCCGCCCTCGGTCAGGATGACGGCGCTGCCGGTCGCGAGACGGGGGACCACCAGATTGTGCAGGCTGGCGATGTGGAAGAGCGGGGAGGTGAGCAGATAGCGCAGCGGGCTCGGCTTGGAAGCGTCGTACTCCCGGCCGGTGAATGCAGCGCCGATTGCGTCGCTGTACTTGTGGTAGTCGACGACGGCCATCACGTTGCGGTGCGAGTGGAGTGCGCCCTTGGGACGACCGCTGGTTCCGCTGGTGAACAGGATGACTGCGGGATCGTCTTCGTCGATATCGGTGCTCGGCACGTCGGAGCCCGCGTACTCCGCGATGAGCGCGGGGAGATCCTCTTCCATGGTGAGGACCGTGATGTCTGCCGGTAGTTCGGGAAGTGCGGCGCCGCGCTTGGCGTCCACGACCAGAACCTTCGGACGTGAGAGCTCGATCCCGTGGGTGACCTCGCGAGGAACCCACCAACCGTTGAGACCGACCGCGATCGCGCCGAGCGCCTGCGTCGCGAAGAACGTCATGACCCATTCGGGAGTGTTGGCAGCGAGGATGCCCACACGGTCGCCTTTGCGGACTCCGTACTTGTCCCGCAGAGCAGTTGCCAGCGCGGCGACGGAATCGGCGTGCTCGGTGAACGAGATTCGACGATCGCTGGTGACGAGATAGTCGCCGTCGCCCCATGCCCGAGATGCCGAGATGAGCTCACCGATGGCACGACCGCGGTTCTTCATCACGGGCATGACCGTGCCGAGAACCTCTTCTTCGACGATCTCGAATGGCCCACCTGGACCAGTGAGGCGTGAGACCGCCTGGTCCAGAAGCAACTGCGGATCTGCGGGGGCAGTCATGGAATGGCCTTTCGTATTGTGGCGCTTTTCACGTCACAAAATCTCACGAGAAAATCATATCTGTGTCGGCGGTTACCACTGAGCGAGACTGGGAGGGTTCCGGCTCCGAGGCGTCGATACGTTCGAGTCGTATCGCAGTTGGAGTAATCGACATTCCGATATCGACTAGGACACAGGACACGATGACGAACACCGCCACCGAAGCATCTTCGAATGCAGCCCTTGCAGCTCCTCAGCGCGAGGACGTCGCGCAGATGTTGATCGACCGTCTCGGTGATCAGCGCCTGGGTCTGCGCACGCGGACGCAGGACTGGAGCTGGGACGAGGTGGTGCGCGAGAGCGCAGCGCGCGGCTCGCTTGCGAAGTCGCTTCGCGCGCCTGGGCCGTTTCACATCGGAGTACTTCTCGAGAACGACCCCGAGTTTCTCTTCTGGCTCGGCGGCGCGGCCCTGACCGGAGCCGCGATCGTCGGCATCAATCCGACCAGGCGTGGCGCCGAGCTCGAGGCCGAGGTTCGGTACGTGGACTGCCAGCTGATCGTCACAGACAAAGCGGGCTACGAGAAGTTGGCCGGCCTTGACCTCGGTCTGACCGAAGACCGATTTGTCCTCGTCGACGACGCGTCCTACGCGGACAAGATTTCAGCTCACCAGGTCGAGTCACCTCAGATCGACCTCGGCGTCGACGCGTCGACGCTGTTCTTGCTTCTCTTCACCTCGGGCACCACTGGAATGTCCAAGGCAGTGCGGTGCAGCCAGGGACGTTTGACGCGGTTGGCCTACGCGAACTGCGCCAAGTACGACATCGACCGCGACGACGTCTGCTACTGCTGCATGCCGCTCTTCCACGGGAATGCGCTGATGGCCCTCTGGGCGCCGGCGCTCTCACAGGGAGCTACCGTCTGCCTCGTTCGCAAGTTCACCGCCTCGGGTTTCATGCCGGACGTTCGGTTCTACGGCGCAACATATTTCACTTACGTCGGTAAGGCCTTGGGGTATCTCATGGCGACGCCGGAACAGCCCGACGACATCGAGAACACTCTCACTCACGGCTTCGGGACCGAGGCGTCGCCGGGGGACAAAGGAGAGTTCATCCGCCGTTTCGGTGCACAGCTTTTCGAGGGATACGGTTCGAGTGAAGGCGCCGGTTCGGTGGTGCTCGATCCGAACCAGCCTGCCGGCGCACTGGGCCGTCCCGCGAACGAGAACATTGTCATCGTCGATCCCGATACTCGCGAAGAGCGACCCCGCGCAATCCTCGACGAGCACTCTCACGTGCTGAACCCCGACGAATCCATCGGCGAGATGGTCGACAAGGCCGGCTCGAAGAAGTTCGAGGGGTACTACAAGAACGAAGACGCGATAGCCGAGAAGATTCGCCACGGTTGGTACTGGACAGGCGATCTCGGCTACGTCGACGAGGCCGGGTTCATCTACTTCGCCGGTCGCAAAGGTGACTGGATCCGCGTCGACGGCGAGAATACGTCGGCGCTGATGATCGAGCACATCCTGCGTCGCCACCCCAAGGTGATTGCAACGGGTGTCTTCGCGGTGCCGGATCCGCGTTCGGGTGATCAGGTGATGGCCGCAATCGAGGTTGCCGATTTTGCCGACTTCGATCCGGTCGAGTTCGCGGCTTACCTTGCCGCGCAGGCGGATTTGGGTACCAAGGCGGCGCCACGGTTCGTTCGCGTTTCGACCGATCTGCCGGTCACAGGGTCCAACAAGGTACTCAAGCGTGAATTACAGGCCGACCGCTGGCGTACCGACGAACCGGTGTTCCACTGGGTGGGCCGTGGCGCCCCCGAATACACGTTGATGACCGAAGCTGACGTTGTGAACCTGGAGAAGGAGTTCGAGATGCACGGCCGTTCGCGGTTCCTGTGAGTGGTGTCGCGCTGGTCACCGGCGCTTCCCGGGGGATCGGCCGAGAGTGCGCGCTTGCCTTCGCGCGCGCGGGATTCGACGTTGCGATCACCGCTCGCACCGTTCGTGAAGGACAGGGGCGGGCAGCTCCGCGAACGAGGGTCAAGGCGTTCAATCTGAGTCCGGGATTTGTCATTACGGAATCAGGGAAAGCCCGTGGTGGCGCAGACGCGATAGTCGATGCGGGATTCGCTGCCACACCGGTATCCGTGCCGGCTGCAGCGGCGGTGTGGCTTGCAACAGATCCGGATGCGGACCGGTTCCTCGGTCGCGTCGTGGACGGTCCGAAATTAATGGCGACACTGGAGGAAACGGTATGAAGCTCGGCGTAGTCGTTCCGGTCGAATTGGGTCGAAGTGGAGACCCTGATCGGATTCTGCAATTCGCCTCTGCGGCCGAATCGTTGAGTTTCGACGAGATCTCGGCCGTGGAGCACTCGGTGGTCATCGCCGACACCGAGAGTGAATACCCCTATTCTCCGACCGGGAAGTCGCATCTTCCCGATGACTGCGACATCCCGGATCCGCTTGAACTGCTCTCGTTCGTGGCCGGCGCCACAACCACTTTGGGTCTGTCCACCGGAGTTCTGGTGCTGCCCAATCACAATCCGGTAGTGCTTGCCAAGCGCTTGGCGACGCTTGATCGACTTTCGGGTGGGCGCCTGCGCATCTGCCTCGGACTGGGCTGGATGAAGGAAGAGATCGAAGCGTGCGGCGGTGACTTCGAGCGTCGTGGCAAGGTTGCCGACGAGGCAATCGCGGTGATGCGCGCACTCTGGGCAGGCAAGGAAGCGGTCGACTTCGACGGTGAATACTTCTCGTTCAAGGGTGCATACAGCTGGCCGAAGCCTCACCGCGAGTCGGGAGTTCCGCTCTACATCGGTGGACACAGTCTCGCGGCCGCGAGGCGAGCAGGCCGGTTGGGTGACGGTTTCCAGCCGCTGGGACTTGCTGGTGAAGACCTCGACAAGGCCGTTGCAGCGATGAAAGCTGCTGCGGTCAAGGCCGATCGAGATCCCGCCGACGTCTCGCTCGTTCTCGGAGCGACATTACCCAGACTCGACGAAGCAAAACTCGACTGGGCACGCGGCTTGGGAGCCGATCGAATCGTGCTGTCCGCCAGCCGTCGTGGTACGTCCTTGGGACTGATCATCGACGAGATGGCCGAGTGCTCGAAGCGGCTGGGGCTCGGAGCGTAGTCCCGCACCTGATCAGGGATGTGCCAGCCCGTTCAGGAGCATCCCGCCGACTAAGGACGCGGTATCTGGTGCGTCGATCCGGGAAGTCAGTCGAGGGCGGTGGCGTCGGTTGTCGGCGTCTTGGCGCCAGGAGTCGCTTCGATGTCGAGAACGACCTGGCTGTCGGTGGCCTCTTCGGGGAAGACGTACCGGCGCATGGCCCACCACCGGAAGGCCGTCGCCAGCAGGGTTCCGATGATCGATCCGCTGATGAAGTCCGCGAAATTCTCCATCAACACCGATACCTCGGGTTGACGCAGGTGGAACACGTACCTGGACGTCCAGAGCGGTACCTGGTTGATGGCCAAACCGATACCCGCGACGATGAAGAACAGCGCGGCCTCGTGATGGCGCTGTCTACCGCCGCGCTGAGCGAACGACCACTCACGGTTCAGGACGTAGGACAGAACCGTCGCGATCAGGACCGCGAGGATGTTGGCCGTCACCGGGTGCTGAGGCAGAACCGTCCACTTGATGCCGAAGAACAGCACCGTGGTGACGATGAAGGCGATGCCACCGACCACCAGGAACTTGAGCATTTCTGCGTGCGGCAGGACGCGCACGAGAACCCGCTCAGGAAGCCTATTGACCATCTTTTCGACAAACGCCATTGTTCGAGGCTAACCCTGAATTCGGCCGACGGCACAAATCGGCGACGCTCGTGTCGGCAAGATCATCAGAATCCGTACCCGAGAATTGCCGGCTTCGATGTGCTGAACGCGAAGTCGAGGTTCCGGATTTCCTGCGAATCAGTTGCCTGGAGTCGGTGCGCCGCCGCGAAGGTCTTGGCCTGGTGCTCGCCGAGGTACAGGCTGCTCAGAACATCGGCGGGCATTGTGATCGCAGGCTCGGCGTCGGTGGCCGCGCAGGTGGCTTTGCCGCCCTTGACTTGAAGTGCGAAAGTCCCGCCGGCCTTCAGGAACGGGTCATCGATCTTGATGACGGTGTCCAGGTCAGCAGCGTATTCACGAGCCTCGAGCGCCGCAGGCACGTCCATGATGCGAAGCCACAGACGATCGGAACGCGTAGTTGTCCTGGCGAGACGGTAGTCGGTGAGCATCAGCCGTAGGGGATCGGCGGGATGCTGGCGTGTCTCGATCCGGGTGACGAGGTCGAGTCCGCAGAGCGTGCGCCACAGCGCCGCGTGCGCATCTTCGGTGATCGTCACGAACTCGTCGATCCGAGCGATGCTGTCGCGGCCCTCGCTCGTGTGCCGGTAAGCGACGTAGCCGTCCGCGTGTGTCAGAAAGAACAGTCCGGAGGCACCGTCACGATCCTCGGACGGGTCGGCGAACATGTGATCCCACAGTGGTTGCGGTCGGACCTGCGCGCCGGGAGTCTGCAGTCGCCACCGGTCGTAGATCTCGGGCAGAAGCGTCGCGGCAGCCTTGACGTCGACAATCGACACACCGCCGTTGTCGGGCACCTCCGGGCGGAACTGCGCGAAGCGTCGATCGAGGGTGATGCCCTCACTGACGGTGGCCGGGCCGTATCCGAAGCGGTTGTAGATGCCGGCCTCGCTGGCCGTCAGCGCTGCAAGCGGCGCACCGGTCGACTCGATATGGGCGTGAAGTGCAGTGAACATCGAGCGTAGGACGCCGCGGCGACGATGAGTCGGGGCGACGGATACCCAGGTGATCCCCCGCGCGGGGAGTTGGCGTCCGCCGGGCACGGTGAATTCCATGTCGATCTCGATAGCCACGCCGACAGGCACTTCACCGTCGACGGCAAGGATGATGTCCTCGGGCTTGTAGAGCGCCTTTGTCAGCTCGCTGACCGCGGGAGACGGATGAAAACCGAACCCCACCGAGTCGAGTAATTGGAGAGCCGGCCAGTCACTCTCGGTAGCGGTGCGGATGGTGATCTTGTTTTCGGGGCTCACGTATATCGACTCTGGCATAGATTGCACGAAGACGCACATGAATATCGGAGCCGACGTTTCCGCACCGACTCCCTGGGGTACCGCCCGACGGACCAGTCCTGCGGCACGGAGAAAAATCGATACGGAGAAAATACTGTGGCGATCACCGACATCAAGGAATATGCCCACCTCACCGAGGAAGACGTGGAGGCACTCGGGCGCGAACTGGACGCCATTCGGGTCGATATCGAGGAGAAGCGTGGCGCGCACGATGCTCGATACATCCAGCGGACAATCGCGTTTCAACGCTCTCTGATGGTGGCCGGTCGCATCGTCTTGTTCGCCAGCAAGAAGAAGCCTGCCTGGATTCTGGGGACTGCGCTCCTGGGGGTCGGCAAGATCATCGAGAACATGGAACTCGGCCACAACATCATCCACGGCCAGTGGGACTGGATGAACGATCCCGAGATTCACTCGAGCAACTGGGAGTGGGACAACACCTGCCCGTCCTCGGGATGGAAGCACTCGCATAACTTCACTCATCACAAGTTCACCAACATCGTCGGTCTGGACAACGATGTGGGTTACGGAATCATGCGCGTCACTCGCGATCAGAAGTGGCACGCCGACTATCTCTTTCAACCGATCACGAATTTTGTGCTTGCGACGCTGTTCGAGTGGGGAGTGGCACTGCATCACCTGGAGACGGACAAACTCCGTAAGGGTGAAGTGAAGTGGTCCGAGAAATCGGAGATGGCCAAGGACGTCGGAAAGAAGATCGCGCGTCAGGTGGCGAAGGATTACATCCTGTTCCCCGCTCTGACCGGCCCGGCGTGGAAGACCACGTTGACGGCCAACGCCGTTGCAAATCTCATCCGCAACTATTGGAGTTACGCCGTCATCTTCTGCGGGCACTTTCCCGACGGTGCCGAGAAGTTCACGCTCGAGGAATTCGAGAACGAATCGCGCGCTCAGTGGTACCTACGACAGATGCTGGGCTCCGCCAACTTTCACGCCGGCCCGGTCATGGCGTTCATGAGCGGCAACCTCTGCTATCAGATCGAGCATCACTGCTTCCCGGATCTGCCGAGCAATCGGTACTCGGAAATCGCGGTGCCGTTGCGCGAGCTGTGTGACAAGTACGACCTCCCGTACACCACCGGGCCGCTGTGGAAGCAGTACGGATTGACTCTGCGCACCATCTGGAAGTTGTCGCTGCCCAACAGGTTTCTCTCGGCTTCCCAGGACGACGCTCCGGAGACACACTCGGAGTTGAAGTTCCGCATCCGAGGCGGAATCAAGGAAGTGTTCGGCGTCGATCCGCAGACCGGTAAGCGGCGCGGCCTGCGAACAGCGATCGCGATGGTCTCGAGCTGATCAATTACCGCTTGTGCGCCATTGAACGAACCACAAGATCACCGGTCGACTGGATCGCCTGCACCAACACGATCAAGATCACGACTGCGACGAACAGCACCGGTGTGTTGAATCGTTGGTAGCCGTACTTGATTGCGAAGTCGCCGAGGCCACCGGCGCCGATGGCACCTGCCATGGCCGAGAAACCGATCAGCATCACCGCCGTCAGGGTTGCTCCGGCTACCAATCCCGGAACTGATTCGGGCAGTAGCACCTTGGTGATGATGTCCTTGTCGGTGGCGCCCATGGACCGCGCTGCCTCGACGCGTCCGGAATCGATCTCACGCAAGGCGTTCTCGACGACGCGCGCGAAGAAGGGCACCGACCCGATGGTCAACGGCACGATCGCTGCCGTGGCGCCGAGCGCTGTTCCGACGATCGCCCTCGTTGCCGGGATGAGGAGTACCAACAAGATGACGAACGGCAGCGAACGGCCGATGTTCACCACGGTGCCCAGAACCGAATTGAGGAAGCGGTTCGGACGGATTCCGTCGGGAGCGCTCGCGTGCAACAGAACACCGA
The DNA here is from genome assembly GCF_030056735.1 of Rhodococcus sp. IEGM 1409. Lineage (GTDB taxonomy): Bacteria > Actinomycetota > Actinomycetes > Mycobacteriales > Mycobacteriaceae > Rhodococcus_F. Next base: position 1,075,188 of record NZ_JASHKN010000001.1, on the reverse strand, counting down.
GAGCGATACCGATGATCACTGTGAGCACGAACGAGACGCCCACCATGTAGAGCGTGTCGAGTAGGGCTTCCCATGCTTCGCCCAGGGAATCCTGCCAGGACGTCTTGTTCATGAGAACGTCACCTTCACTCCGCGCTGCGAAAGATGTTCTTCGACAGACTTTCTTGTCTCTTCGTTGCTGGTGAGTCCCGTGTGCGAGGCGAACTCCACGCGAAGGCGACCGACCTGATGAGTGCCGATGTTCTCGATACCTCCGGAGATCACCGTGACGTCGACGTCGAGATCGCGCGAGAGTTGGGAAATCACGGGTGAGGTGGACAGTGAATCGACAAAGGTGAGGAGCGCGGGAATTCCGGTCGGGGTAGTTCGCACCGTTCCGGTCGGCAGTAGTGCCTCGCCGAGGGGCGATCCCGGGTCCGCGACCAGTTCGGTGAGCGTTCCCTCGTCGACGATGCGGCCCTGATCGATCAGAGCGGCGCGGTGGCAGATCCGTCGAACCACGTTGAGCTCGTGGGTGATCAGAACAATGGTGACACCGAGTCGTCGATTGAGGTCGGCGAGTAGGTCGAGGATCGAATCGGTTGTGTCCGAGTCGAGGGCGCTCGTAGCCTCGTCGCACAGGAGGACGTCGGGAGAAGCAGCCAAGGCTCTCGCGATGCCGACACGTTGTTTCTGGCCGCCGGACAGTTGCGAAGGGAAGGCGTCACGTCGGTCTTCCAGGCCGACCAACTCGATCAGCTCGTCGACGCGGGCGCGTCGGTCTGCCCGCGAGTATCCCGCCACCTCGAGAGGAAACGCGATGTTGGCGGCCACCGAACGGGAATGCAGCAGGTTGAAATGCTGGAACACGACACCGATCCGCTTGCGTGCGTCGCGCAGTTGCGCTGGGCTCAGCGCAGTCAGATCGGTGTCGCCCAACAGAACCCGGCCGCTGGTCGGGCGTTCGAGCAGGTTGAGGCATCGCAGGAGAGTCGACTTACCTGCGCCGCTCTTGCCGATGATGCCGAAGATTTCGCCGTCTTCGATTTTCAGGGACACGGAATCGAGTGCATGCAGAACTTTTGTGCCGCTGCGGTATTCCTTGGAGACCGATTCGATCGAGAAGACCATGACGGGTCTCGATCAGGTGGCGCTGGCCGGAATGACCGAGCCCTGGTAGGTCTGCTCGATGAACGTCGCGACGTCGGCGGACGTCAATGCCTCGGCCAACTTCTGCACTCGCGCATCGTTTTCGAGAGAGGTGCGTACGGTCAGGACATTGGCGTACGGGTTGCCCTCGGCCTTCTCGAGCACCAGGGCGTCCTCGGCCGGATTGAGGCCACCTTCGATTGCATAGTTGCCGTTGATGATTGCGAGATCGACATTTCCGTCGTCGAGCGTGCGCGGCAGCTGCGGGGGATCGACCTGGGTGAACGTGAGTCCCTTGGGGTTGTCGATGATGTTCTTCTCGCTGATCTGCGTGATGTCCGTGCCGGGAGCGCCCAACTGCTGATCCAGCTTGATCAATCCGGCCTGCTGCAGCAGGTACAGCCCACGGGCGAAGTTCGTCACGTTGTTGGACAGCGCCACCGCCCCGCCCTGGCGCAGGTCGGCCACGTTGGTGACCTTCTTGGAGTATGCACCGAGCGGCTCGACGTGGACTTTCGCCACGGCGACCAGGTCGTCGACGCCCTTCTCCTTCGACCACGATTCCTGATACGGCACGTGCTGGAAAAAGTTTGCGTCGGTGTCGCCGGCTTCGAGCACCTCGTTGGCGTCGAGGTCGCCGGTGATCTCGCTGACCTCGATCTTGGTGTCGCCGAGCAGGCCCTTTTCTTCGACGAACTTCAGGATCTCGGCATGCGGAACCGAAGAAGCGACGATACGAAGGGGCGCGTTGGCGTCGGAGGAGCTGTCGCTCGAGCACGCTGCGACGGTTCCGACTGCGACGGCGGCCACTGCGAAGGCAGCGAGGAATCTTCTGGTGCGCGAGCGTGACATGTAAATCTCCAAGACATAGCCGAACGCCACGCCGAGATGGCGTGACAGTTCGTGAACGCTAGCCCGGTAAACCTCCCGTGAGGAGATACAGAATCACCGCGATTTTTTCATGGACCTATTGTCCGAGCAGGATGACCGGAACGTCCTCGGCAAAATCGACGACCAATCCACGGCGCGAGAACAGCCAGGTGCCGTGGACTTTTTCGAAGCTGTCCTGGTAACGGATCTCGATCCGGTTGTCTCGGTAGCCGTCGCCCCGCGGATAGATGTGGTGAGCGGAGCAGTAGGCCTCACCGTGTGCGGTGGTGGGGCTGTCGAGGTCGAGGATCTGCTGCTCGACGATGTGCCGGGTCGAGTGCAGGTGTGAGACGGCATCGACCACCGAACTGCTGACGACGGAGTTGCCACGTATCTCCGTCGGCGCATCGGTTCCGTTCAGTGCCGGCGGCAAGACAAATGCCGCATCGTCAGTGAAGAGAGCCGCAAGTGCGGTGGTGTTTCGGCGGTCGACGGCCTGTGCATACCTGGCGGCCAAGTCGGTGAGAGCGACGCGATCCGAGGAGTCCATGCGCATATCTCACCCTATGTGACGCCGCTCATGTTTCGGCTTCCCGCTCATCGAGACATTCACAGCGCCCACCTGGGCATCTGGTTAGCGTCCAGACCAAGAGTTGCCAGCCATGAATGCCATAGGAGAACAGCGATGGATCTGAGGGAATCGCCCGAGCAGCAGGAGCTCCGCAAGGAGTTGCGCGCGTACTTCGCGACGCTGCTGCCGGAAGAGAAGCGTCGCGCGGCCGGCGAGCAAGGTGTGGGCGGCGATTACTTCCGCGAGATCGTGAAGTTGCTGGGCAAGGACGGCTGGCTCGGCATCGGCTGGCCGAAGGAATTCGGTGGACAGGGACGCTCCATCGAGGAGCAGTTCGTGTTCTTCGACGAGGTTCAGCGCGCGGGACTGCCGTTCCCCTTCGTGACGGTCAACACCGTCGGTCCGACGTTGATGAAGTACGGCACCGAAGAGCAGAAGGAACGTTTCCTGCCCGGCATTCTGGCCGGCGACATCGTCTTCGCCATCGGGTACACCGAGCCCGAGGCCGGCACCGACCTCGCGTCACTCAAAACTCGTGCGGTTCTCGACGGTGAGGAGTGGATCGTCGACGGAAACAAGATCTTCACCAGTGGCGCCAATACTGCCGACTACGTGTGGCTGGCCTGCCGCACCGACGCGGATGCCCCCAAGCACAAGGGCATCTCGATCCTGATCGTCCCCACCGCGGACGCAGGCTTCGAGTGGTCACCGATCAACACTGTCGGCGGCTTGATGGTGACATCCACGTATTACTCCGGAATTCGCGTCCCGTCGAAGGACGTTGTCGGCGAGGTCAACGGCGGCTGGCAGCTCATCACCGCACAGCTCAACCACGAGCGAATCGGCCTGGCGGCCATCGGCGGCCGTACCTACGGTCTGTGGAACCTGGTCCTGGACTGGGCGAAGGAGAACGGCGCCATCAACATCCCCTGGGTCCAGCAGGATTTTGCGCGCACACACGCCAAGCTCGAGGCGATGCGGCTGCTGAACTGGAAGATGACGGCAGCCGTCGCACAGGACACGCTCTCCGGAGCGGACGCGGGCGCCACCAAGACGTACGGCACCGAAACTCACGTCGACGTCTATCGCACCCTCCTCGGAATTCTCGGCTCCGCCGGACGCATTCGCCCCGATTCGCCGGGCGCTTTGTTGGCCGGTCAGATCGAACAGATCTCGCGTCAGGGTGTCGTGAACACCTTCGGCGGCGGCGTCAACGAGGTTCTGCGTGACATGGTCGGCACCATCGGGCTCGGCTTGGTTCGCGAAAAGAGGGTCAAGTGAGCGACATTTCGGCGCAACTCGACGCTTTTGTCGGCCAGACTCTGGTTCCCACTACCTGGGGGCCCGACGAGGTCAACATCCCCATGATCCGGCATTGGGCCGAGACCGTGGGCGATACAAATCCCGTCTACCTCGACGACGAAGCCGCCCGCGCCACCGGCCGTGACGGCGTCGTCGCTCCTGCTCAGATGCTCCAGGTCTGGATCATGCGGACGTTCACCGACAAGATGGCGGGCAACGACCCCTCGCAGGTGTGGACCGATCTGATCGCCACCCTCGACGCAGCCGGATACACCTCCGTCGTGGCCACCGATTCCGATCAGGAGTTCTTCGTCGAACTGCGCCCCGGCGATCGCGTGAACTACACCGAGGTCATCGAGTCGATTTCGCCGGAGAAGAAGACCGGTCTCGGCGTCGGGCATTTCGTCACGACGCTCAAGACCTACCGCAACGGTGACGACCAGGTTGTCGGCACCCAGCGGTGGCGGACGCTGCGGTTCAAGCCTCAGGAATCTGCTGCGCCCGAAGCTCCTCGTGCATTGCGTCCGCGTCCGGCTCTCAACGCGGACAACGCTTTCTGGTTCGAAGCAGCCAAGGAGCACCGTCTGGTGATTCAGCGCTGCATGTCCTGCAAGACGTTGCGTCATCCCACCGGCCCGATGTGCGGGGAGTGCCAGTCACTCGAGTGGGACACGATCGACGCGTCGGGCCGGGGCACGGTGTACAGCTTCGTGGTCAATCACCACCCCAAGATCGACGCGTTCGACTACCCGCTGATCGTTGCGGTCGTCGAACTCGAAGAGGGAACCCGATTGATCGCCAACATGGTGGGCATCGCGCCCGAAGATGTCGTGGTCGACATGCCCGTGGAACTTGACTGGATCGACGCCGACCCGGATCTGACGCTTCCCGCGTTCCGGCCGGCCGTACGCGAGGAGCACTGATGGACTTCAATTTCAGCGAAGAGCAGGAAGCGATTCGCGCACTGGCCGACGAGGTCTTCACAAGCAAGGCGACGATCGAACGCACCAAGGAGATCGAACTCTCCACTGAGCGCGTCGACCGTGAACTGTGGCGTGAACTCGCGAGCACCGGGCTGCTCGGAATCGCACTGCCGGAGGAGTTCGGCGGCGGTGGCCTCGGATTGTCGGAGCTGTACGCGCTGCTCGAACAGCAGGGACGTCACGTTGCGGCCGTGCCGATCTGGGAGACGACCCTTGCGGCACTGGCTGTCAATGAATTCGGGTCTGATTCCCTTCGCGCCGAACTCCTTCCGGGAGTTGCCGACGGCAGTCGATTCCTGACCGTCGGTCTCGAGGAGTTCGGTCCGTACACGGGCGGCGACCCACTGACCACGGCTGAGCAAGATGCCGAGGGCAATTGGACCGTGACGGGTGAGAAGGCAGTAGTGCCGATGACTCACATCGCGAACCTCGCCCTCGTCTCGGCAACCACTTCCACCGGTACGGCATTGCTGCTGGTGGACCTGAGTGCCGAAGGAGTGACGCTCGAACAGACACAGTCCACCAACTGGGAGATCTGTGCCAACGTCACCTTGGCCGGAACGCCGGCGCAGCTCATCGGCGCGGCCGACGGAACCACGGTTCCGTGGCTGATCGACCGAGTCGAACTGGCATTGGCCGCAATTCAATGGGGCGTCGGATCGGGCGCTGTGGCACAGGCCGTCACGTATCTGAACGGCCGCCAGCAGTTCGGCCGACCCCTCGCAACGTTCCAGGCGGTCAACCACCAGCTCGCCGATTGCTACATCGATCTCGAGGCAATGCGAGTGACACTGTGGCAGGCAGCATGGCGAATTTCCGAGGGATTGGATCTCGGCACCTCGGTACTGGTCGCCAAGTGGTGGGCGACCGATGGCGGGCAGCGTGTGGTGCATCGGACGACGCATGTGCACGGCGGCATGGGCGTGGACACCGACTACCCGGTTCACCGTCACCTGCTGTGGGGTAAGCAGATTGCTGCCACCCTCGGTGGTTCCAGCTCCGACCTCGCGCGTCTGGGTGCGCAGCTTGCATCCGGTGTGGAGGTGCTCGCATGACCGTTCTCACCGGTGGCAGCTACGCGGACATCATGGTCGGAGATGCATTGCCCGAGTTGGCAATCCCGTTGACCCGCACGTTGATCGTCGCCACCGCAATTGCCACCCGCGATTTCCAGGACGTGCACCACGACCCGAGCCTGGCTCAGGAACGTGGCTCCAAGGATGTCTTCATGAACATCCTCACGAGCAACGGTCTCGTCGGCCGGTACGTCACGGACTGGGCTGGATCGGCATCGACTCTGCGCCGCATCGCAATCCGTCTCGGCGCACCCAACTACCCGGGCGACACCATGACGATGACCGGTGAGGTCGTGTCCAAGGAAGACGGAGTGGTCGTGGTCAAGGTGCAGGGCGCGAACAACCTCGGGAATCACGCAACCGGAACCGTCGCAGTCGCTTTCAAGGAAGAGGGGAGGCCCTGATGGCGATCAGCCCGCTCTCGGGTGCCGCTGCCATCGTCGGCATCGGATCCACCGAGTTCTCGAAGAACTCCGGCCGCACCGAACTGCAGTTGGCTTGTGAGGCCATCGTCGCGGCACTCGCTGACGCCGGTATCGATCCGTCCGAGGTCGACGGTCTGTCCACCTACACGTCGGAGACCAACGGCGAAGCCATCGTGGCTCGCAACTGCGGCCTCGGTGAGCTCGAGTTCTTCTCGCGCATTCACTACGGTGGCGGCGCTGCGTGTGCCACGGTGCAACAGGCCGCTATGGCAGTTGCGACGGGTGTTGCCGACGTCGTGGTCTGCTACCGCGCTTTCAACGAGCGCTCCGGTGTGCGCTACGGCCTTGGCCAGCACGATCGACCCATGGACAGCACCGCTGACCGCGCTGCATATGCGTGGATGACTCCTCAGGGCTTGTCGACTCCCGCTCAGTGGGTCGCCATGTTCGCCCGTCGATACATGCACCAGTACGGTGCGACGAGTGAGGACTTCGGACGAGTTGCAGTGGTGGCGCGCAAGCACGCCGCCAACAACCCGGCTGCCTGGTTCTACGAGCGTCCGATCACACTCGAGGACCATCAGAACTCGCGCTGGATCGCCGAGCCGCTGCACCTGCTCGACTGCTGCCAGGAAACCGACGGCGGCCAGGCGCTGGTCATCGTCTCTGCCGAGCGCGCAAAGGATCTGGCCAACAAGCCCGTCGTCATCAAGGGTGCCGCTCAGGGCAGTAGCAAGGATCAGCACATGATGACCAGCTACTACCGTCCTGACATCTCCGGTATTCCGGAGATGGGCCTGGTTGCTCGTCAGTTGTACGGCCAGAGCGGCCTGACCCCTGATGACATCAACGCAGCGATCCTGTACGACCACTTCACCCCGTTGGTGCTTCCGCAACTCGAAGAACTGGGCTTCTGCAAGCCAGGTGAGGCCAAGGACTTCATCCGCGAGGGCAACCTGGAGATCGGTGGACGCCTGCCGTCCAACACTCACGGTGGTCAGGTCGGCGAGGCATACCTGCACGGCGTCAACGGAATTGCCGAAGGTGTGCGACTGGTCCGAGGCACGTCGACCAATCAGCCCGAGGGCGTCGAAAACGTGTTGGTTACAGCCGGAACGGCGGTACCCACCAGCGGTCTCGTTCTCGGCGCTGTTTAAGAGAGACGCTGTTCAAGAGAGGACATGACAGTGACAACTTCGGAAGCTGCGAAGACCGCCGGCGATTGGCGCGGAGCCGATCTCGGTACCCGCACCGTCTCGTACACCGAGCGCGACGCGATCCTGTACGCACTTGCCGTGGGCGCCAAGGCAACCGAGTTGGACCTCGTCTTCGAGGATCAGCTTCGGGTACTGCCGACCTTTGCTCTGACGCTGGCGCAGTGGGCCCCTGACGCGCTGGGGTCAGCGGGAGCCTTCGATACCAAGACAGCACTCCACGGCTCGCAAGAGCTGAAAGTGCATGCCCCGCTGCCGCGTAGCGGTGACGTGACGTTGAAGGCTTCGGTCGGTGAGGTGTGGGACAAGGGCGCAGCTGCGGTGTTCGAGGTGACGGTGGAGTGCGAATACTTCGTCGCGACCTGGTCACTTTTTGCTCCCGGTGCCGGTGGATTCGGCGGAGAACGTGGACCCTCACGTCCGGCGGAGCCTACCGGTGAGCCTTCGCTGACCGGCGTGCTGACCACGGCGGAGAATCAGACTGCGATGTACCGCCTGCTGGGCGACAAACACCACATCCACATCGATCCCGATGCTGCGGCGCGGATCAACCAGCCGCGTCCGATCATGCACGGACTGTGCACGTTGGCCGCGAGCACCCTCGAGCTGGCTCGGGTCGCCGGAGTGCATCCGGCGGACCTCGTGAGCCTCGAGGGCCGATTCGCTGCGGCAATCCATCCGGGTGAAGCGCCGTCCATCGTTGCGTGGGGAACTCCCGACGACCTGGCGTTCCAGGTCAGCAAGGGTGATCAGGTGGCGATTTCCGGTGCACGAGTGAGCTTCTCCACTCACTAGTCCCTCCATACTCAACTGCGGGGTGCTTGACCCCTCGTCGCGCCCCGCAGTTGTTCGCACAAAAAAGCAGCCCCTGAGCACATTCGCTCCGGGGCTGCTTTGTGAGTGATTCAGTCCTGATGGGTCGCCATGTAGCGAGCCGGATATTCGCCGCCGCCGTGAACGGCGATGTCGGCGCCGTTCACGTACGAGGAGAGTGGGCTCGCCAGGAACAGGCAGGAGTTGGCAATATCTGCCGGTACGGCCATCCGCTTCATCGGAATGGTCCTGGTGACCGCAGCGCCGCCGTCGGCACCGTAGACCTCGGCGGCTGCCTCCGTACGGATCAGGCCGGTCGTGATGTGGTTGATCCGGACCTTGGGAGCCCATTCGAGGGCCAACGACTTGGTCAGAACGAGGAGACCCGCCTTGGCCGCGCTGTACGCCGCGGTTCCGGGCTGTGGGTCGATTGCCGAGACGCTGCCGATGTTGATGATGGCGCCGCCCTCGTCCTGCGTCTGCATGACTGCGTTGGCAGCCTGGGCAACGTTGAAGGGCGCCAACAAGTTCAGTGCCACGATCTTTTCGACGAAGCGGGGCGACACCGTCGCAGCATCGGCGTCGGGGGAGCCGCCGGCGTTGTTGACCAGGACGTCCAGACGGCCGAAGCGCTCGACTGCGTCCTGGACGAGGGCTGCGGCGTCGGCAGGATCACGGACGTCGGTGGCGCGAAAGGCTGCGCTACGGCCGTCGGCGGTGGGCAGAGTTTCGGGCTCGTTGCGGCCACAGACCAGCACGTTCGCACCCGCGGCGAGGAAGGTTTCGGCGATGACGAAGCCGATGCCTTTGGTGCCGCCGGTGACGATCACCGAGCGGCCGCTGAAATCGACGGGGTTGGGCAGTGTCACGGTGGAGCCTTCCTGGTGCAGTGCCGAGCTGAATTGCCGCCCAAAGTGATTGACGCGACACGGTCGCACACCTTAGGGTCAAGCAAGTGCTTGGTTGTTTGTAGGTCGAGTGTAGACGACAAACACCGGCAGTCACCAGAATCGACCGGTCCTTCTCGCAAAAAGGGCCCGCACGTCGAAGGACATTGGAGTAGTCACATGGGCAAGCTCGAAGGCAAAGTCGCACTCATCACGGGTGCGGGTCAGGGAATCGGGCAGGGGATCGCCCTGGCCTTGGCCAAAGAGGGAGCCGTGATCGCCGTTGCCGGCCGTACCGAATCCAAGTTGCACACCACCTGCGGACTGCTGGCTGACATCGGCGCTCGCGGTGAGGCCGTGGTCTGCGACGTGAGCAAGAAGGACGACATCACCGCGGCTGTCGCCCGTACCGTCGAACTGTTCGGCGGAATCGACATCCTGGTCAACAACGCAAACGACTGCAAGCCCGGTCCGCTCTTGAGCGTGCTCGACGAAGACTTCGAGCGTTCCTTCGCGACGGGCCCACTCGCCACCCTGCGCATGATGCAGGCGTCGTACCCGCACATGAACAGTCGTGGCGGTGGCGTCATCATCAACATGGTCACCTCAGCAGCCGTGCGCTGGGACGCCAGCAATTACGGCGCTTACGGTTCCATCAAGGAAGGCATGCGCTCGTTGACCCGCGCCGCGGCCTGCGAATGGGGCAAGGACAACATTCGAGTTCTCAACGTCGCCCCGCACGCCAAGACTCCCGCACTGCAGTGGTGGATGGACAAGAACCCGGAAGAAGCGGCGGCTTTTGTTGCGGGTATCCCGCTGGGACGCGTCGGAGATCCCGAGACCGACATCGGTCGTGCTGTCGTCTTCCTCGTCAGCGAAGACGCCGGGTACCTCACGGGTGCAACGATCCCGCTCGACGGCGGTCAGTCGCGCTGGGGCTGACCGCCATCGACCCGATCAAGTCATCACGGCGCCGCCGTCGACGGCAATCGTCTGCCCGGTGACATTGCGAGCCTTGTCGCTGAGCAAGAACGCGACCATTTCGGCGATGTCTCGGGGCATCTGGGCGCGACCCATCGGATATCAGTTTCGTGCGAATCTCCGACGTCGAGCAATGTTCGATCGATCTGTGCACGCGCGATGGAGACAGTAGTCCGGCGGTGATCGATCTACGTAAGGCTGTTGCGGCCCTCGGTGCCGGCAGATGATTGTCATTTTCGTGTCCTGCATGTAATTCGCATGTACCCGGACGCAATACGCCTTCTTGCCGACTTTGTTTTAGTCAGTTAGACTAAAACCATGAAAACGACGAGCACCGCACTCGAAACAGTCGAGGCAGCAAAGGTTTCGGCCGACGTGTTCGGAGGAGTCTCCAGTGATCCAGGCACCCGCCGTGCTGCAAAGCGTCGTTTTCATCGGCTCGCCTCCGCGATTCATCCGGACCGGGCGAGGCCCGAAGATCGTGTGCGGTACTCGGCCGCAACGTCCCGATTGAACGAGCTTTACCGGAGTTGGACGGCGGAGTTCAAGCCTGCGGATTCTCGGCCCGTATATGTAGGAGATCGGGGAGAGTACGCATTGGGTGGACTGGTAGCGCGCGGGTCGGTCGCCAACCTGTACCGGTCCGATGCCGGTGTCGTACTCAAGATTCCGCGAAACCCTCGGGCGAACTCCATGATCGAGGCGGAGCGAAATGCGCTGACGGACATCGAGAATTCGTCCGATGCCGGTTGGGCAGCCCCGTACTTCCCGCGGTTGATCGATCGAATCACCCATGTGGACGCCGGCACGAGACGCCAGATCGACGTGCTCGACGATCTGACTGAAGGTTTCGTGAGTCTCGCCGATGTTCGTGCCGCATATCCAGGTGGCCTCGATCCGCCTGACTGGGCGTGGATGCACCGCCGTCTCCTTCGGGCACTTGCAGCGGCGCACGCTACTGGCTGGGTGCACACCGCGATCACTGCGGACAACGTGCTGATCGAGCCTGATCGGCACGGGGTGGTTCTGGTGGGCTGGTCGTTTGCTACGCGCGCGGGCAGTCGCCTGCTCGCGACGATCGGTTCTGATCGTGATTCCTACCCACCGGAACGCGGCGAAGCGGCTTCGTCGGCCTGGGACATCTACATGGCTCATCGCTTGATGCTGCGAATGCTGGGCGAGCAGACCCACGAACGGATGAAGGCTTTTGCCGGCGGCTGCATGCAGGACAACCCCAGACTGCGTCCCGACGCGATCGATCTACTGGGTGAGTTCGACGAACTTCTCGATCTTCTCTATGGCCAGCGGACATTTCGTCCGTTCGCCGTTCCCTCCACGAAAGGACAGTGATCACCATGGGCTACGGATACTGGGATGACAACACGTACTTGGCGGGCAAGACTTTTCGTGCCGCACGTGGTGTCGACGACTTCGGCTACACCGATTCACTCCGGTCGCGTCCGCGGAGCAGTTGGAAAGCGGACTCGACGCTCGACCCCTTCGGCGTCGACAAGCGCGAGTGCCGAGATTCGGACGGGCACCCCGATTCGCTGCCGATAGCAGTGCTTTTCGATGTCACCGGTTCGATGGGTGCGGTCCCTCGCATCATGCAGGACAAGCTCGGGAAGCTGCACGGACTGCTGCAACGCAAGGGATATGCGGACGATCCGCAGATTCTGTTCGGCGGTATCGGTGACGCAGATTCCGACCGGGTGCCACTGCAAGTCGGGCAGTTCGAGTCGGGAAACGCGATGGACGAACAGCTTCGAACCATTTTCCTCGAAGGCAACGGTGGCGGTCAGAAATCGGAAAGCTATGAATTGGCAGCATATTTCATGGCGCGCCACACGAGTACCGATGCCTGGGAGAAGCGTGCACGGAAAGGCTACCTCTTCATCATCGGCGACGAGTTGAACAAGCCGCGGCTCTCGGCTCGCCACATCCGTTCGGTGATCGGTGACAAGGTTCGTCAGGACGTATCGGTACCTTCGATCTACCGTGAACTCGAAAAGCGGTGGAACGTCTATTACGTTCTGCCCGATCAGTCGTCGTACTTCAACGACCCGGAAATCGCGGATCACTGGAGAGGGCTGCTCGGTGAGCGGTTCGTCAAACTCGACGACCCCGCCGCCGTGTGTGAATTGATCGCGCTGACGGTCGGAATCGGCGAAGATCGCATCGATTTGCGCGACGGACTGGCGGATCTCCGCGACGTCGGTTCCACGGCTGAAGCCGAGACCGTCGGAAAGGCTCTGGCTCTGATTCCACGAAGTGCCACTGCAACGATGGTCGGTTTGCCCCGTCACCTCGGAACCGGCACGGACGACGTCGATTTCGTCTAAAAGGAGAAGTCTGTGAACGCTTTCGAAGGTCGTGACATCGTCGTCGTGGATCTCGGATTCGGCGACGCGGGCAAGGGAGCAACGGTCGACTGGCTTTGCTCCGAGCAAGCCGATCTCGGTGTGGCCGCCGTGGTTCGGTTCAACGGCGGGGCGCAGGCAGCGCACAACGTGATCGTCGGCGAGCGGCACCACACGTTTTCGCAGTTCGGCTCGGGTACGTTGTCCGGTGTCCCGACGTTTCTCTCGAGATTCGTGTTGGTCGAGCCCATCGCGCTCGCCCGGGAGGCGCGTGCTCTGGAGTCGATCGGAGTTCGTAACCCTTTCGACCTGATACGGATCGACGCGCGCGCATTGTTGACGACGCCGATTCACGTCGCAGCCAACAGAGCCCGCGAGGATGCTCGCGGCGGCAACCGGCACGGCTCGTGTGGCAAGGGAATCGGTGAGACTGCGGCGTACGCGCTAGGCCACAGTGCACCGACGGTGGGAGACTGTCTGCTACCGGATGCCTTGCGTTTTAAGTTGTCGGCGTTGGTGGCCCACTACGGACCGTTGATCGAGGAGAGCCGCCACGGTTTTCCGCCGATCGACGACATGGTCGACATGTACGCGGAATTCGGTGCTGTCGTGGACATTGCCGGCCCGGGCGCACTGTGCGGGTGGAGTGCCGGTGGTCGTCTGGTATTCGAGGGAGCTCAAGGTGTCCTTCTCGACGAGTGGCGGGGGTTTCACCCACACACCACGTGGTCGACGGTCGAACCGTCCAATGCGCGAGCAATGATCGGCGAGTTGGGCCGGGACAGTTACGTCCTCGGTGTCACCCGCACGTACATGACACGACACGGAGCTGGACCGTTCCCGACCGAGGATCCGGATCTGGCGAAGGTGTTGCCAGAGCTGCACAACGGGGTCGGTGAGTATCAAGGTGGATTCCGGATGGGTCACCTCGACGAGTTGTTGTTGCGCTACGCAATCGAGGTGAGCGGTGGCGTCGACGGATTGGCGCTGACTCATCTCGATGCGATGGAGCGCGCGCGGGCTGCCGGCACCCCGATCCACGGGGTGCAGGCGTACGAAGGATTGCCATCCGTTCCCGTCGGAGAGTGGAAGGATCTCGATCACCAACAGGCGCTGACAGATTCATTGAAAGTCGTAGGGGTTGTCCCGAAGGAACTTCCGGCCGACCCGGACGATCTCGCCCGGTATCTGAGCGAGGAAATGGGGGCGCCGGTAGTTCTGACCGCGGACGGTGCCGACCGGGCCGATCGTCAGGTCCGATGCCCAGTGCCTGCATGATGGACGGTGTGGACCAGTCACTTGTCTCGATCGATGTCATCGCGCTCCGCTTCGGCAATCCGGAGCCCGGGATGTTGCGATTTGCAGTCACTGCGCGGCAAGCGGAGCCGTACACCGGGCAGTTAGCGCTGCCCGGTGTACTGCTGGGCGCCGGTGAGCGGTTGCAGGACGCCGCCAGGCGGGCCGTGACCACCAAGCTAGGAATTGCGGACGGGAAGATCCTCGCCAGCGGGCAACTGACCGTGTTCGACGAGCCCAATCGCGACCCACGCGGGCCGACGCTCTCGGTGACCATGTGGGCAGTGATCTCGTCTGACGAGGTGCCGAATTCAGCCGAGTGGGTGAGCTGGGACAACCCGGGTGACCTTGCGTTCGACCACGATCGGATAGTCGCCGATACCCGCCCGATCCTGGTGGACACCTTGTTGTGGCGAGATCAGGCCTTCACGCGCGCGCTGCTGGGTCCGTCGTTTCCGGCGTCGTATGCGTTGGCGGTTGCGGAGGAACTTTCCGGTGTGCGTCCGGATCCGGGCAACTTGAACCGAACACTCAAAGCGCTGCCAGGACTGGAACGTACGGACGAACGCGTCCGAGTCAGTGCCACCGGGCGACCCTCGGTGGTCTGGGCGTGGAACGAAAACAGCTGAACTACCTCAGAAGTTGCCCCGCGCGGCCTGCTCACGCTCGATCGCTTCGAACAGAGCTTTGAAGTTTCCCAGCCCGAATCCCAGCGAGCCGTGGCGTTCGATGATCTCGAAGAACACGGTGGGGCGATCGCCGATCGGCTTGGTGAAGATCTGTAGAAGGTAACCGTCTTCGTCGCGGTCGACCAGGATGCCTCGCTTCTGCAACTCCTCGATGGGGACTCGAACTTCGCCGATGCGCGCACGCAGTTCGGGATCTTCGTAATACGAAGCAGGAGTGGAGAGAAACTCGATTCCCTCGTCGACGAGAGCGTCGACGGCCCCGAGGATGTCGTTGGTCGCAAGTGCAAGATGCTGAGCGCCTGGGCCTTGGTAGAACTCGAGGTATTCGTCGATCTGTGACCGCTTCTTCGCAATGGCAGGTTCGTTGAGTGGGAACTTGACTCGGTGATTTCCGCTCGAGACGACTTTGCTCATCAGTGCTGAGTAGTCGGTGGCTATGTCGCCGCCCACGAACTCGGCCATGTTGGTGAAGCCCATAACCCGGTTGTAGAAGTCGACCCACTGATCCATCTTGCCGAGTTCGACATTGCCGACCACGTGGTCGAGAGCCTGGAAGATTCGCTTGGGCGCGCCGTCACGCTTGCGGTACGACGACGCGCGTTCGACGTATCCGGGAAGGTAGGGGCCGGTGTAGCGGGAACGGTCGACGAGGGTGTGCCGAGTTTCGCCGTACGTAGCGATGGTGGCCAGGCGAACGGTGCCGTGCTCGTCGGTGACGTCGTGCGGTTCGCTCAGCACCGTCGCACCTTGGGTGATGGCGTGCGCGATGCACTTGTCCACGTCGGGGACGCTGAGCGCGATGTCGCGGATGCCGTCGCCGTGACGGCTGTGATGCTCGATCAACTCGCTTGTCGGATCCACAGCACCCTTGACGACAAAGCGCACGGCACCGCTCTTGAGTACAAACGCGTGGTGGTCGCGGTTTCCGGTGGACGGGCCCGAATACGCCACCAATTCCATGCCGAACGCGGACTGGAAGAAATGTGAAGTCTGCGTGGCGTTTCCGACGATCCATTCGAGGCCGTCCCAACCACTCACCGGGAAGGGATCGTGATCGCTGTCGTACTCGACCAATCCGACCAACTGGCGTAATTGCTCCAGATCCAGGCCGGCCAACTGTTCGTCGTCGGTGAGAGTCTGTTCGACGGTCATGGTGAGTCCCCTCTGAGTGCGATGTACACAGCGCGGTGCTCGAGTTATGTTCGGCACTGCCAGTACAAACAGATAAGTCCTTCAGAGGTTGGGTAGTCAACGGAGGTAGTTGAAAGTAGACATAGCGCCGGAATCCGAAGATTATGGCAATGTTTTATAGGCAGTGTGCATAGTTGAATGACGAGTGGAGCAGACGTGAATCTCGACGCAGTGGATCTGGCTCTGTTGGACGCGATGAACAAGCACCCGCGCGCCGGTGCTTTGGAGCTCTCGCGTCAGGTCAAGGTTGCCCGGGCGACGGTGCAGGCGAGACTGAAAAGGATGGAAGATGCGGGAATCATCGCTGGGTATGCCCCGCACATCAACTTGGCTGCAGCGGGTTTCGGAGTGCAGGCATTCGTGACTTTGCAGATCGCACAGGGGGCGCTCGACACCGTTACCGCCGAACTCGAAGCCATACCCGGTGTTCTCGAAGCCTTTGCCACCACCGGCTCCGGGGACGTGCTGTGCCGGATTGCCGCTGCGTCGCACGAGGATTTGCAGGCGACTCTGCTCGAACTGAACCGGTCGGGGATAGCCACTCGCTCGACCAGCGTCATGGTCCTCTCGGTTGTGGTGCCGCTTCGGTCGATGCCCCTACTTCAGACTTTGCAGTCGAAGCAGACGACCAAGGCTCCGGCGTATCGACACGAGGGTCAGTCTCGCTGACGGCCCGGAGCCCAGAACCCGAGGACGATCGCGGATACCCACATGATCGCGGCGAGTGTGAGCGCTCCTTGGTCCATCCCTTTGATGAAGGCTTCACGGGCGAATTCGGCCAACTGTGCGCCTTGCGGTCCGGCTGCTTCGGCGACGTGAAGTGCAGCAGCGAGGGAGCCGGAGACCGGCTCCTTGGCGGGTTCGGGCAGCAAGTCGACCGCGGGCTGAACATGATTGCTGTACCCGGCGGCGAGGATGCTTCCAGCGAGTGCAACGCCGATGGCAGAGCCGATCTCACGGGTCGCGTCGTTGACTGCTGATGCAACGCCCTGTTTGGAGTCTGGTGCATTGGAGACGATGGCAGCAGTTGCGGGGGTTGTCGACAAACCCAGTCCAATGGCGGCCACTATCAAGGGAACACAGACTTCGGCATAGGTCGAACTGGCGTCCAAGCGCGCCAGGAGTGCAATTCCGGTTCCGAGGAAGGCGACTCCGGTTGCGGTGAGGGTGCGTAGACCGATACGTGGAATCAGCAGGGGCGCAACCACGGACAGGGCCATCACCGGCACGGCGATCGGCATGAGGGCTAGCGCCGATTGCAGCGGAGAGTAGTCGAGCACCAGTTGCAGATACTGCACGATCAGAAAGAACAGGCCGAAGGTCGCCAGGAACTGCAGTGTCAGTGACGCTGCGCCACTGCCGAATGCGCGATTGGCGAACAGCCTGACGTCCAGAAGTGGATGGCGAGTCCGTAATTCGACCCAGCTGAAGATGGCCGTCATGGCAATTCCGCCGATCAGCAGGGCAACGACCACCGGATCGAGCCAACCGCGGGCGGGTGCCTCGATCATCCCCAGGACAAACAGTCCGATCGATCCGGCTATCAGTGCGGTGCCTGGAAGATCGAGTGGAGTTGCCTCCGAGTCCTTCGATGTCACGATCGTGAACGACACCACGAGGATCAAGACGGAGACGACGGCCAGACTGACGAATATCGAATGCCACGACCATTTTTCGAGGAGCAGGCCGGAGACGACCAGTCCGGCGATTGCACCGGAACCGGCCACCCCGGACCAGACTCCGACGGCGCGGGCACGCTGGGCCGGCGGAAAGCCCGCGGTGAGCAGAGACAGCGTCGCCGGCATGACAAATGCGGCGCCGATACCGGAGATCACTCGGGAGACGATGATCCACGACGGCTCGTCCGCGAAGACCGGAATCGACGAGCCGGCAGCAAAAACGAGTAGTCCGAACATGAGCAGTTCGCGTCGGCCATAACGATCGCCGAGTGCGCCCGCCGGTAACAGGAGACAAGCCAGCGTGAGCGTGTACCCGTCTACGATCCACGTGAGCTGGCTTTGTGTTGCGCCGGTGTCGCGGGCCAAGTCTGGGAGGGCCGTGTTGAGCGCGGCCATTGCTGCGACGACCAGTGCGACCGCGCAGCACGCGACGGTCAGCATCCAGATCTGTCGGATGGTCCACGTGGACTGTTCGAGCGTCGTATCGCTGCTCACGAAACCTCCCGATAGAAACAAGACCATCAGTATCGTTACAAGAACAGCAGTTCCACAACCCCCAAGTGGGTATAACTGAAGTTGTGACGGTGGGAATCGACAAGCAGGCAATCGATCAGCAGGGAAACGACGAGGACCCGCGTAAACAACGCTCCAGGTCGAGGTTGCTCGACGCGGCGACCAAGCTGCTGGCAGAAGGCGGCGTCGACGCCGTGACGATCGATGCCGTCACCAAGTTGGCCAACGTCGCGCGTGCGACGCTGTATCGCCATTTCGACAGCGGCACGGAGTTACTCGCCGCGGCATTTGCACGTCTACTGCCGCCGGTGCCGGAGATGTCCGGTGAAGGCGATCTCCGCGCGCAGTTGCTCGAGTTGTTGACCAGTCAGGCCAAGGCCATCGAAAGCGCACCGATCCAGGTCACGGCGATGTGCTGGCTCGGCTTGGGACCGGAGCTGAAGGGTTACTCGAGTGTCGACGCCCTGTCCACGGACAAGCCCGAATTGCGATCACTGCGCCAGACGGTTTTCGAGCAGTACCGTCACGCGTTCGATCGGATCCTGCGCGCGCCAGACGCGATCGACGCGTTGGGGGAGTACGACTACGACGTCGCACTTGCTCAGTTGGTCGGACCTTTGGTGCTCACCAAGCTGGCCACGCTGACGCCTCTCGGGGAGGCTGCGTGTGAGCAGATCGTGGACGACTTTCTGGCTGCACGCGGAGTGTCGAGCTGACGCTCACGGCTCCAGGTTGCGTCGTAGCACGTACTGCTCGAGGCGGTCGATGCCGCGCACTCGCCGCGGACGAAGGTGTCGCAGTTTGAAATTGGCGTCCGAGCCGAGCTGGGTGGCCAACTCGGAGTCGATCAGCACAGTGCCGGGACGAGCGGAACTGGTCAGGCGCGCGGCCTTGTTGACCACCGAACCGTAAAGATCTCCGAAGCGAACCAACGTCGGACCCATGGCCAGACCGACCCGAAGCTGTGGATCGTCGTGATCGGCGAGGACGGCTTGCTGGATCTGCAAAGCGATCTCGGCGGCGTGGTGGGGACTTTCGGCGGCAAACATGACTTCGTCACCGACGGTCTTGACCACCCAGCCGTAGTTGCGCCCGATGATTTCGGTGGACGCCGACTCGAACCGCTCGAGCAGATCGTTGAGTTCGGCGGAGTCGAGGCCGCGGGTCAGCGAGGTGTACCCGACGATGTCGGCGAAACCCACGACCAGAACACGACTCGCGACTTCTTCGCCCGGGTTTCCGACGTTGCGGCCCGTCGAGGACGCGACGTGACGCTTCCAGACGTACGTCTGCAGAGATTCCACCGCGGGGATGATCTCGGCGCCGAGGCTCAGAACGATCTTCCGGATCGCTTCGGGCTCGTGATCCGCCGAGTCGGCGAGCTGGTCGATGATGTGTGTGCTGATGAGCGATACCTGCCACTCAGCCAATCTCGACATCGACTGCCCGAGTGAGCGGGCGGCAGCCACCTCACTGCTCTGCGAGATGACTCCTCGATTCACCATGTCGATGATCGTCTTGAGAGCGTTGGCATCTTGCTGGGTGAACATGACTGCGTCGGGATCCTCGTCGACTGCAAAGCCCATCGCCACCCACAAACGATCGGCACGCTCGCGTGTCACACCGGCGAATTCCGCGATCTGCGACTGAGTGAAGCAACGGGGCCCGCCGAGGAGAGACTCCTCGATGTCGGCTTGAATTCGGCTGAGCAGATGAGCATCCACGTCGACCGGATCAGCAGTGTGAGGTTCAGAAGGGGCGGGTTCGGTGACCTCGTCGATCCACTCTGACTCCGAACTGCTCACCGTGCTCCTTCTTGCCGCAACGAATTACTGTCCACCATCTTCCACGCGGTGCCCCGAGAACAGTACTGAATCAGCCGAACCGCCTCCGAATCCTCGGGCTCAGGCGGGCGGTGAGAGCGAACACGTCGGTGGCTTGTGCAAGAGTTGCCCCGAGAAAAGCCCTATCGATACTGAAATGCACCACATTCTTCTGAAAGGACTTGCGCATGCCACCCCGTAGACGTTCCGGCGCTGCCGCATCAACGCCGGATCACCTCACTGCGGAAAATCTGGCAGCGCTCGCCACGGCTGTCGCCGAAGGTAAGCGCGCCACCGTCTATCTGCGCGAGGCAACCCCCAGCCTGGGGATCGAAGCCGGTACCTCGGCGAAAGTCGTGTCGGTGGACGGCAATACCGTGCTCATCCGTCCCAAAGGTGTCAATGACGAATTGCCTTTCGAGGCAGAAGAATTGCGCATCAACCGTGTGTCCGCGTCACCGGCCAAACCGGCGCCCCGGCCCAAACCAGTTGTGGAGTCCGAACCCTTGATGGAGCCGATGGAGCCACTCGTAGAGCCCGTTCGGCCCAAGCCCCGGGCACAGCCTGCACCCGCCCCGGTGTCGACCGCCCCGGCTACTCCTGCCGCGACACCTCGCCCGGCAGTCAAGCGTGCGAAGAAACTGCCCGCCGGCATCAGTGTCACCATCCATGCGGGTGCCGACAACGATTGGAGCGTGACGGTCACACAGGGCGCGAAGCGTCCGGGCAAAGCGGTTCCGGTCGCACCCGATGCAGTCGAGCGAGCTGTCCGCGAGTTGGGTGAGCCCACCGCCATCGAAGCCGTAGAGTCCATCATCGTCGCTGCGCGAGACATGGCCGCGGCGCGAGTCGACGAGTTGAGTCGTCAACTCGAAGAGGCTCGCAAGATGCTCGAGGCGCTCGGAGCTACCGACTAGAACCGCTGCGTAAGTCCGCACTTTCCGGGGTATGCGTTTTTTGCAGCGGGGAGATTACCGGCGGAGAGATTGTGATGTTGCAGCGAATTGTTTCGGCCCTGGCAGCGTTGGTCTTGGCACTCGGACTCGGCTTCATCGTCAGCAGTAACGCGGTTGCTGCACCCACGCCCATGGGCGGTGGCTCGGGCATCATCATCGACAACCAGCTGGTGTGTACGTTGACCACCATCGGTCATGACAACGGCGGCAGACTTGTTGGCATCACCGCAGGTCACTGCGGTGGCCCTGGATCTTCCGTGATCCCGGAAAGCAATGAGGGCGCGGGCGTGGTCGGCACGTTCGTCGAGTCGAACCCGGAGCTGGACTACGGGGTCATACAGTTCGATCCCGCCAAAGTCACACCAGTTCGAACGGTGGGCGCGGCCACCATCACGTCGATCGGCGCTCCGGCCAGCTTCCCGGCCACAGCCTGCAAGGAAGGCCGTACGACGGGCACCACCTGCGGCGTCGTTTGGGGAGACTTGAGCGCCGACGCATCCACCTGGACTCAGATCTGCGTCGACCACGGTGATTCGGGAGCTCCGGTCACGGTTGGCACGACGCTGGTCGCGATGGTGAACGCATATCTCTGGGTACCGTGCCTGGGGCCGGAACTCGGCACCAACATGACCTCCATCGTGGACACGATCAATGCCCACGGAGGCGTCGGCGCCGGGTACCGGCCCATCTAGCAGTGCCTCGCTGGGATCAGCCGCACACTGCTCCACCCGAGGCTGATCCCACGAGCTTGGAGTACTTGGCCAACACACCACGGGTGTAGCGAGGCGGCAACGGCTCCCAGCCCTCCTTGCGGGCTTCCAATTCGGAATCGTCGACCAACAATTCGAGTTGTCCGGTACCCACGTCGAGCCGGATCTGATCGCCGTCGCGAACGAACGCGATAGGGCCGCCGTCGACGGCCTCGGGCGCTACGTGTCCGACACACAGGCCGGTGGTGCCGCCGGAGAATCGTCCGTCCGTCAGCAGCAGGACGTCCTTACCGAGACCCGCACCCTTGATCGCGCCGGTGATCGCCAGCATCTCGCGCATTCCGGGGCCGCCCTTCGGGCCCTCGTAGCGGATGACAACAACGTCGCCACCGGTGATTGTTCCGTCTTCGAGTGCGTCCATTGCGGCGCGCTCGCGTTCGAAAACCCTTGCAGTTCCGGTGAATACATCGGATTCGAAACCTGCCGACTTGACGACTGCTCCGCCGGGAGCGAGCGACCCCTTCAGGATCGTGATGCCTCCGGTCGGGTGAATGGGCTTGTTCATCGCCCGCAGAACCTTGCCGTCGGGATCGGGCGGGGTGATGTGCGCCAGATTCTCCGCCACGGTCTTGCCGGTGACGGTCAGGCAATCTCCGTGCATGAGTCCGGCGTCGAGCAATGCCTTCATGATGACGGGGACGCCGCCGATACGGTCGACGTCCGTCATGACGTGCTTTCCGAAAGGCTTGACGTCGGCGAGGTGCGGGACCTTGGCGCCGACGCGAGCGAAGTCGTCGAGCGTCAGCGGGACGTACGCTTCGTGCGCGATCGCGAGGAGATGGAGCACCGCATTGGTGGAACCGCCGAAAGCCATGACCACCGCGATGGCGTTCTCGAATGCTTCCTTGGTGAGGATGTCCCTGGCGGTGATGCCTCGACGCAGGAGCTCGACCACGGCTTTGCCGCTCTCGCGGGCAAATCCGTCTCGGCGACGGTCCGGTGCGGGCGGTGAAGCGCTGCCGGGCAGCGACATTCCCATGGCTTCGGCGGCGCTGGCCATCGTGTTTGCGGTGTACATGCCGCCGCACGCACCCTCGCCCGGGCAGATCGCGCGTTCGATGGTGTCGACGTCTTCGCGGCTCATCAGCCCACGCGAGCAGGCGCCCACAGCTTCGAACGCGTCGATGACGGTGACTTCGCGCTCGCTGCCGTCGGAAAGCTTGGCGACGCCGGGGAGAGTGGAACCGGCGTAGAGAAATACGCTTGCCAGGTCGAGGCGGGCCGCCGCCATCATCATGCCGGGCAAGGACTTGTCGCAGCCGGCGAGAAGAACCGATCCGTCGAGGCGCTCGGCCTGCATGACGGTCTCGACGCTGTCGGCGATCACCTCGCGAGAGACGAGGGAGAAATGCATGCCCTCGTGACCCATCGAAATGCCGTCGGAAACGGAGATAGTGCCGAATTCGAGGGGGAACCCACCGGCCTCCCGCACGCCCTCCTTGACGGCCTTGGCCAGGCGATCGAGGGACAGGTTGCACGGCGTGATCTCGTTCCAGGACGAGGCGACGCCGATCTGCGACTTGACCCAGTCGTCGTCGCCCATTCCTACTGCACGCAACATGCCGCGCGCTGCGGTCTTTTCGAGTCCGTCGGTGACGTCACGACTTCTGGGCTTGATGTCGGGTTCGGTCATTTTACAAGCATAGGCGTCAGCGGAGTGTCTTTCCGGCAGACGAGCGACTCGAGTTGCCTCGAAAAGGCGCCCGCGTTGAATAGACTCGCCGCATCACAGTTGGGGCTGGGTGTGCTGGGCGATTCAAGTGCAGGGGGATTCACGTGGGGTCAGAACTGATCTCGGCTTTCGGATTTGCAGTTCTGGCGGCCTTCTTGACCGGTAGTGGTGTCTTCCTGGTTGTTCTGACGGTTCTGCACGAGATTGCCCGGTGGAAGCGGCGATTCGTATCGGTGTGGGTGACGTTCTTTGCCGCACTGCTGATTCTGCCCGTGCTGTTCGGTGCGTTGATCGCCGGCTATTCCGCGTTCAGCCAGGTGGACGGGTCCGAGGCTCTGATTCCGCCGGCGTTCTGGATCCTGATTGTGGTCGGGTGCGCACTCGGCGGTTACATCGGATTCAAGGTCGGTGTGGTCCGAGGCTCGGCCCTCGACTACCGGTTGTAATCGGGATCGACTCGATCAAACTTCCAGAGAAGCGCAGGCGAAGCCTGGGTGAACATCCCGAAGCTCTCTTGAACGGCCGTTCAGGTGCGGGTTCACTCCTAGCGTGCACACGAATGCCTTCGATCGAATATCCAGACGTGGCCTGCTGCAGGGGTCGGCGGCCCTCGCCGGCGCAGTAGGTCTCGGTGTCGCTTCGGCGAGCCATGCCGGTGCCGAGGTTCCGGGTGGCAGCCCGGGCTTCGCGCACAGCGTGGCATCCGGTGACCCGTTGCCGGATGCGGTGATCATCTGGACCCGCTTCACCCCCACGGCAGACGCGACGCCGGGTTCGGGCGTGGGGCCGACGGTGACGCTCAACTGGCAGGTCGCGACCGATGAGGGGTTCGCGAGCGTCGTGGCGTCCGGAAGTGTTGCTGCTTCGGCAGATTCCGATCACACCGCGAAGGTCGACGTCACCGGACTCGATTCGTCGACGACGTACTGGTACCGATTCACTGCGGGTTCGGCCGTTTCTCCGGTGGGCCGCACCCGCACGGCTCCGTCGAACTCGGCAGATCTCGATCGGCTCCGCTTCGGCGTTGTGTCCTGCTCCAACTGGGAGGCGGGGTATTTCGGTGCCTATCGTCACCTCGCGTTTCGCGAAGACCTCGACGCGATCATCCATCTCGGTGACTACATCTACGAGTACGGGCAGGGGGAGTACGGCGCGAGGGACGGCTCCATCCGTCTGCACGAGCCCGCCCACGAGATCATTTCGCTGGCCGACTACCGAATTCGGCATGCGCAGTACAAGACCGACCCGGATCTGGCAGCACTTCACCTGAAGCTGCCGTTCATCACCACGTGGGACGATCACGAATCGGCCGACAACGCGTACCGGGACGGCGCCGAAAACCACACGCCAGGGGTCGAAGGCGATTGGGCTGATCGAAAGGCGAACTCGGCCAAGGCATATTTCGAGTGGATGCCCGTCCGGCCGTCGGGTAGTGGCTCCAATGTTCAGCTGTATCGCCGGTTCCGCTTCGGGAATCTGGCCGAGATCTCGATGCTGGACCTGCGTACCTACCGTGACGAGCAGCCGACGATGAAGCAGGTCGACGATCCGTCGCGCACCATTACCGGACGCGCACAGATGGATTGGTTGACCAACGGGATCGTCAGCTCCCCGACACAGTGGAAGATCGTCGGAAATCCGGTCATGATCACGCCGTGCGTGTTCCCGCCGCTCGAACCGGCGACCACCGCGGCGTTGACCGAACTGGTGGGAGTGCCGCACGCCGGAATCCCGTACAACACCGATCAGTGGGACGGGTACACCGCCGACCGCACCAGGCTTTTCGACGCGATCACCTCGAACGGCGTGGACAACACCGTCTTCATCACCGGTGACATCCACACGTCGTGGGCGTGCGACTTGCCGACCAACGCGGCCAACTATCCGGGTGGACCGACCGTCGGCGCCGAGTTCGTCGTCCCGTCGGTAACTTCCCCCAACATCGACGACATGCTGAAAGTGCCGCCGCGCACGGTAACCGTTGCGGCAGAAGAAGCATTCAAGGCCGTGAACCGACATGTGCGGTACGTCGAACTGGATTCACACGGCTACGGCGTCTTCGAAATCGCCCGCGAAGGTACCCAGATGGACTGGTACTACGTCGACGATCTCACCAATCCGCAGAGCAACGCGCACTACGCCGTGAGCTACCGCCTACCGGCAGGCGCGGGCAGTAGAGTCTCACCCACCTCGGCCGCCCTCGATCAGGCCTCGTACCGACCAGGAGTCGACCAGTGAGCATCGAAGTTTCGCGCCGTAGCGTTCTGATCGGTGGAAGTGTTGTTGCGGGAACGGCATTGCTCGGCACGCCTGCTCGCGCGAGTGCGCCCACCAGCGCTGGTATCCCAGACCTGGATGTGCATGTCATCGTCGTCGACGGCATGCGGCCGGACGAGCTGCGATCGGAGCTCACCCCGACGCTCACCGGGCTTGCGGCCGGCGGTATTCACTACCCGGACGCCAGCGCCATCCCGATCGCGGAGACGCTGCCGAACCACACGGCGATGATGACGGGAGTGCTGCCGGCGCGTTCGGGAGTGCCGGCCAACTCCGTCTACGATCCGGCCATCGACAAGAAGCGCGACCTCGATCGGCCTTCCGACCTGCAGACGTCGACAGTTCTGGATCGGGTGCGCACCGAACTCGGATTGACCACTGCGAGTGTGCTGTCGAAGCACTACCTGCACGGGCTGTTCGGTGATCGCGCCTCACTGGTGTGGGATCCTCAGCCGCTCGTTCCCGGTACGGAGCATGCGCCGGACAATTTCACGATCGACGCCTTGATCCGTATCGTCGGCGGGAACTCCCCGCGACTGTCGTTCACCAACCTCGGTGACGTCGATCGCGTCGGGCACCTGGATCTGTCCGGTCCATCCATCCGGATCGCCCGCACAGCCGCACTTCAGAACACCGACAACCAGGTTCGCCGCTTCGTCGACTTCCTTCACGACACCGGTCGTTGGAATCGGAGCATTCTGATCGTGTTGGCAGACCACTCGATGGACTGGTCGGAACCCGCGAGGCTCATCGGCCTGGATCGGCCGCTGAACGCGGACCCGTTGCTGGCAGGCAAGATTCGGATCGCCCAGAACGGTGGCGCAGACCTGATCTACTTCGTCGGACCCGATGGCGAACGGGCGGAAGCCGTCAGCCGAATCCAGCAAATCGTGGACGGCGTCGACGGCGTCGAATCCAGCCACCTTCCGGCCGAATTCGATCTCGGCACCAATGCCGGTGACGTCGTTGCGTTTTGCGGTCAGGGTTGGCGGTTCAGTGATCCGACTCCACTGTCCAATCCGATTCCCGGCAACCACGGCCACTTCGTGACGCTGCCCATTCCGTTCTTCCTCAGTGGCGGGCATCCCGCGCTCGACGGCGGACGGAAGATCGACACGCAGGCTCGCACGATCGACGTCGCGCCGACGGTGGCGGCTCTGCTCGGCCTCGGTGCACCTGCCGGTGGTTGGCACGGCATCGCCCGCACGGCGGGTGTGTCGCTGAACGTCTAGCGAGGGTCGCGACCGGTCAGGGCAATCAGCTTGTCCTGCAACGACGCATCGTCAGGAAGTTCGACGGGAGCGGAGAACAGGCCGCTCTCGGCGAGCATGTCGCGCTGCCCGTCGAGGTCGGACCAGACGGCCTCGACGAGGTCGGGATCGAGTCGCTCGTCCGCGCCGACCGCTCGCGCGAGATCCCACGTGTGGATCGTGACGTCCGAGGTCTGCTGGCGTAGATACGGTTCCACCTTCACCGTGCCGTACGAGAGGTGAACGTGGGCACTGAGGTCCGTCGATTTCCACGCCTTGATGGCAGCATCGGAATACTTCTGCCATTCCGTCCATAGATCGTCCCCGACGGGAACGATGTCCGGAGTTGCCTCGCCGACAGTCAGCCCGGCCAGGAGCGGCGGTACCCACTGCTGCTCCTCGATGACGTGGCGAACGAGGTGTTCGACCTGCCAGTCGGAGTCAGGCGTGGGTGCGTTCCAGTCCTCGACTGCGGCGAGTCGTGAACCGAATTCGCGGTGGGCGGTGAGCACGAGTTCGAGCCAATCGAATGCCATCACTCGAGGGTAACCCGATCAGCGTGACGTTAATCGGTGCGTGAGGCTTCGATTCGGTGAAGACTGTCGAGGTTGTCGCTTAGTCGAATCGAGGAGATTTCATGACCGTCCCCACCGTCACTCTGGCCGAAGGTCTCACCGTCAGTGCCCAGGGATACGGCGCGATGTCCGTCGCCCCTGTCTACGGCCCCGTTGATCCGGCCGAGGCGCTCGCCACGTTGCACCATGCGGTGGACATCGGGATCACGTTCATCGACACCGCCAACGTGTACGGCGAGGGCTCGAGTGAGCGTGCGGTGGGAGAACTTCTCAAAGACCGTCGAGACGAGGTGCAGTTGGCGACGAAGTTCGGTCTGGTCGGCAACATCGCCAACGGTCAGCGCGGGATCAACGGAGACCCGGCGTACGTACCGCAGGCACTCGACGAGTCTCTGGGACGACTCGGCGTCGATCACGTGGACCTCTACTACTTACACCGGGTCGACCCGAACGTGCCGATCGAAGACACCGTCGGCGCGATCGCAGAGCAGGTGAAGGCAGGCAAGGTCCGCAACATCGGCCTGTCCGAGGCGACCGGTGACGAACTGCGTCGTGCGTACGGGGTGCATCCGATCGCAGCGATCCAGTCGGAATGGAGCATCTGGAGTCGAGACGTCGAGAACAAGGTAGTGCCGACCGCCGCGGAACTCGGAGTCGGCTTCGTACCGTTCTCACCCGTCGGTCGAGGCTTCTTGGCGGGGTCGTTCGATGCGGAGACGCTCGGTGACAACGACCTGCGCCGACGCTTCCCCCGCTTCTCGGACTCCGCGCTCCCTGCTAATCAGAAGGTTCTCGACGTGGTCCGCGCGGTCGGCGAGGAGCTCGGCGCGACGCCCGCGCAGGTTTCCCTGGCATGGCTCGACGCCAAGGGCCGTCAGTACGGATTGCCTTCCGTGTCGATTCCCGGCACTCGGTTTGCTGCCCGCGTCACGGAGAACGCGGGAGCCCTGGACATCGTTCTGAGCGAAGACCAGATCGCGCGCCTCGACTCACTCGCCGCGATCACCGAAGGGTTCCGTTCAGCAGATCTGAATTGGGTGTCACAGGGTCGCGAATGATCATGTCCTGAGCCTTGCGAAAGACAGGAGTAACATACAGACCCGATGAAAAAAGTGTGGTTGGTCTGGGGTGTCGGTGTTTTTGCCTACGTGATCGCCGTGCTTCACCGCACTTCGTTCGGTGTCTCGGGTCTGTCTGCCGCTGACCGGTTCTCGATCTCTCCCAGCGTCCTGTCGAGCTTCGTCGTGCTGCAGATCGTCGTGTACGCGGGCATGCAGATTCCCGCAGGCGTTCTCCTCGACCGCTACGGTTCGCGGATCATGATCGCAGTCGGTGCGTTCATCATGATGTCCGCGCAGTTGGCGCTTGCGTTCACCGAATCGCTGCCCGTCGCGATCGGTGCGCGTATCGCAGTGGGTGCGGGAGACGCACTGACCTTCATCTCGGTGCTGCGGTTGGTACCGCAGTGGTTCCCGCCCCGGCAGGTGCCACTGGTCTCGCAGTTCACCGGCATTCTCGGTCAGTTGGGTCAGGTCCTGTCCGCCCTGCCGTTCATGCTTCTGCTGACCGGGCCGGGCTGGACGTTCGCCTACGGCAGCGCGGCGGCCGTCGGGGTTCTGGCTTTCGTTCTTGCGCTCACCGTCATCCGCGATGCGCCACCCGGCGCCGAAGTCGTGGCAGCGCCGGCAGGTGCCAAGGAGATCGGTCGGCAGATCAAGACGGTGTGGATGCGTCCAGGCACACGTCTCGGGTTCTTCAGTCACATGGGTACGCAGTTCTCGATCACCACGTTCGCATTGTTGTGGGGTGTGCCGTATTTGAAGTCGGCTCAGGGCCTCGATTCCGCGACCGTCGGCTCGCTGCTGACGCTGTCGGTCATCTCGGCAATCGTGGCCGGCCCGATCCTGGGCATCCTGACAGGTCGCTATCCCATGCGTCGATCGTGGCTGGTTCTCACCATCATGGTGGCCAGCGCGCTCATGTGGACGATCGTGCTCTCACGCAGTGAACCGTCGCCGCTCTGGCTGTTGACGGTCCTGGTGATCGTGATCTCGGTGGGCGGGCCCGGTTCGGTGATCGGCTTCGACTACGCGCGCACGTCCAATCCGAGTTCGGCAATGGGCACAGCGCAGGGCATGGTCAACATCGGCGGATTTCTCGCTTCGCTCATCGTGATTCAAGTGATGGGCGTGATCCTCGGACACATGGGTGGATACACGTTCGACGGATTCCGCGTCGCCTGGATGGTGCAGTATCCCGTCTGGGTTCTGGGCATCATCGGCGTACTCGTCACCAGAGGTAAGGCCCGACGCGAACTCGCGGCAGAAGGCGTACATGTGCGCCCGATTCGCGAAGTCATACGCCGCAACAAATAGTTCGACCGCGGCAGGTAATTCATCCCCTGCGGGTGAGGTTACTGCGCGCCGGAGCCACCAGGCTTGATGGATGAACGACGCAATGAACATCGGACCGGTCGAGCTCGTGGTGCTTGCATTCCCAGGTTCTACTGTGGATCCCGAAGCGGTTGCCGCGCTGCAAAACGTGGTGGAACGAGGTTTTGTCACACTGCTCGACCTCGTCTACATCGCCAAGGACGCCGACGGACAGGTGACGCAGATCGACGTCGACGAAGATCTCACCGACATCGGACTGGCGATACTGTCCATCGAAGCCAAGGCATTGATCAGTGACGAGGATCTGGACGTGGTCCGCGAGTCACTTGAACCAGGCACGTCCGCCGCAGTCATCGTCTACGAGCAGACGTGGGCGCGTGAACTCGCGTCGACGGTTCGCGGCGGCGGCGGCGAAGTAGTCCTACACGTTCAGATCCCGCGCGAGGTAGTCGTCGCAGCGGTCGAAGCAGCATTTCAGTAACTACAATTACCTGAGGAGTTCGGCATGGTTTTTCGAGGTGGACGCAGAGGGCGGCCCGGATTGCTCGGCACGGTGGCGCGCACTGCGGTAGTGGCTGGAACCGCAAAAGCGACGTCCAACGCCATGGATCGACGGAGCCAGCGCAAGGCTGACGAGCAGCAGCAGGAGTACCAGCAGCAACAGGCGCCGCCGGCCCAAGCCGCTCCCCTACAGTCCGTTCCCCCCTCCGGCGCCGACGATCTGGTCTCCAAATTGCAGGAACTGGGGCAGCTTCATCAGTCCGGCTTGTTGACCGACGCAGAGTTTGCGGCCGCAAAGGCGCAGTTGCTGAGCTAGCCCTGCTGCTTCCCTCAACGCTGCTTCCCCAACTCGGACGGCAATACGGCATTGCCGCAATTCGGCAGGAAAGGCTGATCAATGATCGACCCCCGCGCCGCATCGGCCGCAATCGAAGCGTCGAACTCCCGGGTCGCCGAGATTTTGCCGTTCTCCGACAACGCCGATTTCACCGATGTGAAGCGGGGTTTCGTCGCCGAGCTCGATCCGGGAGTGGTAACCGATTTAGACGGAAAAGTCTTGTGGAACAACGATTCCTACGCTTTCCTTGATGAGGAGTGCCCTCCAACGGTCAATCCGAGCTTGTGGCGTCAGTCGAGATTGGTCGCCAAGCAGGGACTTTTTGCGGTGACGGATTCGATCTATCAGATTCGCGGACTTGATCTGTCGAACATGACGTTGATCGAGGGAGAGACCGGAATCATCGTCATCGATCCATTGATCTCCCGGGAAACCGCTGCCGCTGGGCTCGCGTTGTACCGGGAGCACCGTGGTGATCGACCAGTCGTCGCGGTGATCTACACGCATTCACACATCGACCACTTCGGCGGGGTCAAAGGGGTGACTACCGACGACGACGTCGCTGCCGGGCGATGCGTGATCGTAGCCCCCACTGGCCTCGTCGAGCATGCAGTCGAGGAAAACGTCTATGCGGGAACGGCAATGGCTCGACGCGCGGCATACATGTACGGGGCGGCATTACCCCGAGGTCCTCGCGGTGCCGTCGGAGCAGGGTTGGGGCAGACCACCTCCACCGGCACGCCGACACTCATTTCGCCGACGGTGTCGATCTCGGAGACGGGTCATACGGAGACGATCGACGGCGTTCGGATCGAGTTTCAGATGACGCCCGGTACCGAGGCGCCGTCCGAGATGAACTTCTATTTCCCGCAGTTGCGCGCACTGTGTATGGCAGAGAACGCAACTCATACTCTGCACAACCTGCTCACGCTTCGCGGAGCTCTGGTGCGAGATCCTCACGTCTGGTCTGCGTACCTGACGGAATCGATCAATCGCTACGGCTCGCGTTCCGACGTTCTGTTTGCGTCCCACCACTGGCCGACGTGGGGGACCGAGCGGCTCACCGAGTTCCTGTCGTTGCAGCGCGACCTCTACGGGTACCTCCACGATCAGACACTTCGTCGAATCAACCAGGGGTGGACCGGTCTCGAGATCGCCGAATCGATCGAACTGCCAGCTGCATTGGAGCAGGCGTGGCACACGCACGGGTACTACGGTTCCGTCAGTCACAACGTCAAGGCCATCTACCAGCGCTACATGGGCTGGTTCGACGGTAACCCTGCGCATCTGTGGGAGCATCCACCCGTCGAATCCGCCAAGCGTCACGTGGAGTTCATGGGCGGATCAGCAGAAGTGCTACG
Organism: Rhodococcus sp. IEGM 1409; assembly: GCF_030056735.1. GTDB lineage: Bacteria > Actinomycetota > Actinomycetes > Mycobacteriales > Mycobacteriaceae > Rhodococcus_F. The sequence goes on along the minus strand of NZ_JASHKN010000001.1, from coordinate 1,043,295 downwards.
GAAGGCTCGGGAATCTTACGTGCACGGCGACTTTCGCTGGGTTGCGCAGGTGGTGAACTACGTAGTCTTCGCCGAACCGGACAACGTTGAAGCCAAGAACCTGCAGGCCGATACCTTCGAGCAACTCGGGTACGGCGCCGAGAACGGCACATGGCGGAACTTCTACCTCACCGGTGCATACGAACTGCGCAACGGCTCAGTGGGAACGCCCACGGTTGCCGCGGCGCCCGACATCACCGCGGCGCTGTCGGTGAGTCAAGTCTTCGATGCAGTATCGCTGCGCGTGGACGGAGTGCGCGCAGCGGGATCGCACATCGTCATCGATTGGAACATCACTGATGAAAACATCGTTCACCGAACGGAACTCAGCAACGGAGTCCTGATCCATTTCGACGTCGACGCTGGGTCTGTGGAGGCTGGGTCTGTGAATGCAAAGTTCAGTTTGAGTCGGCTCGACTTGCTCGGTGTGCTGCTCGGTGGTTCGGACTTGGGTGCTGAGGTCGCGAATGGCAATATCGCGGTTGCCGGTGACCCGGCGAAGCTCGCAGAACTTGCCGGGTACCTTGACGAGCCGGATCCGAATTTTGCGATAGTCACTCCGACCTAGTGCTGTGTCACTCGCGAATGAGTTTGTACTTCAATAGGTCCCGAGTCGTGCACCTTCTTGAAGTTGTCCGTTATGTCCCTGGTTATCGAAAGTATGTTCGATTAAACTTTCGGTATGGACAGTCGGGAAGCGTGGCAGCTGGATGGTGAGGATCTCGAGAGTGAGGTTCTGGATCTGGTGCGCGTCCGGCACGAGTTGCAGTCGCGGATGGTGTTGCTGATTGTGGAGATGTTTTCCCGGGAGACTGTGGTCGGGAAGGGTTTTCGGGCGATTGCGCAGTGGTTGCATGGTTCGACGAATTTGGAGATCGGTGAGTGCAGTCTGCTGGTCGGTTTGGCGCGGTTGCTGTTGCTTGAACCTGTTGTGGCGGATGCGTTTCACCGGGGTGAGGTTGATGCGTTGAAAGCCCGGCAGGTGGCGTTGTTTTGTCAGCATCCGCCGAAGAACATGACCCCGGCGGATGTGGACAAGGCTCGCGGAATTCTGTTGGGGTTGGCGTCGAAGAACATTGCTGATTGTGATGCGGTGCGGGCGGCGATTCGGCGGATCGAAAAGCAGTACGGCAAGCGCGAGGACGGGGTTCCGGTGGGTGAGGATTCCGAACGTAACGAGTTCTACGCGTCGAAGGGCTTGTACGGCAGGGTCACCGTAAAGGGCGATCTGGATGCGGTCAACGGTGCCCGGTTGATCACGTTGCTGTCAAGCCTGTCAGCGCCGACGCCGGAGAAAGACGGCGTGAAGGACGCTCGTACTCCGGCGCTACGGCGGGCGGACGGGTTCTGTGAGTTGTTGCGGCGGTAGGAGCGGGCGGGGTTGGGTCCGATCGAGAGCGGGGTGAAACCGCACATCACTGTGACCGCGTCGGCGAAGGACATGACGGACCTGCAGGCTTTGAAAGATCTATTGCCGTCGACCGAGGAACTCGGGTGTGCGTGGGCGGATTGGGTGGGTCCGATCAGCATCGATACTGCCCGGATGTTGGCCTGCGACTGCACGGTCACTCGGATTTTGTTGGATGAGAATGGTGTTCCGCTCGAGTGCGGTAAGGAAGTGCGAACGGCGACGGTTCCGCAGCGGCGGGCGTTGGCCGTCCGCGATGGTGGGTGTGCGTTTCCGGGGTGCGGGACACCATCGGGGTGGTGCGATGCTCATCATGTTGTTCACTGGAGTGATGGTGGTCCAACGGATCTCGACAACCTGATCTTGTTGTGTGGTCATCATCATCGGACGCTGCATCACACGCAGTGGCGGGTGGAGATCGGCCCGGATCGGAGGACGGTGTTCTATCCGCCGATGTCGATCGACCCGCACCAGCATCCGATCGGCGGGAACAGACCACCGACAGCGGCTTGAACCTCCACAACTGAAGACTCGAGCACCGGGGCATAACCATGCCCCGGTGCCTGCTCAATCCAGTATTTACTCAAGACAACGTGATGTCGGCAATCAGGCCGTGGTGATCGGATCCCTCGATCTTGATCCGTTCGAGGGAAGTCACCACGGCGCCTTTCGTGATGATGTGGTCGATACCAACCACAGCCGGAAACCATTTGTCGGTCGGGTAGGTCGGGATCAGGCCGGAACCCAATTGGTCGGCGGCACTGGTGTATCCGTTCGTGAGGAGATTCCGGAACTGCTTGTTCGAGTATGACGCGTTGAAGTCTCCGCTCACTATCACGTTGTCCCGCCCGGCGACTTTGTCCATGTAGGACCCGAGCCTTCGCTGCTCGGCCGCCCACACCGAGGCCGGTGAGATGTAGGCCGGTGCCGGATGTACTGCGAAAAGCGTGACTGGTTGAGACAAGCCGACGTTCAGCTCCGCGGAGAGTGTTTCAGGTGAGAATCCGTCGAGGCTAAGCGGATTGGAGAGCGGAAAGCGACTGTAGATTCCGGCTCCGCCACCGCCGTCGGTGTACGGGACCAGGAATTGGTGGCTCAGAACCTCTTCCAGTCCCGCGGCTTTCAGAGATTCGGCTTCCTGGTATGTCAACTCTTGGACGGTCACCACATCGACGTTGCGTTCGCGAACCGTCGCCACAAGCGACTCCGGATCCGCTGTACCGACCATCAAGTTGGCCTGCATGATTCGAATCGACGGGCCGGCCGCGGACGTCGATTCCCCACTTCCACCGATGTACAGCGGGCTCACGGACCATCCGAACAGTGCAAGGATGATCAGGGATGCGGCGCACACGATCCACTGACGCCCGATACCCGAGACGACGGCGCCGATGAGCGGCGCGATAATCAACGGAGGCGCCACGGACGCCAGAACGATCACGATGTTGTGATCGACGTCGAGCATGGTCGCGGCCAACGCGCCCAGACCAGTGACGATTCCGGCAACACCAACCACGGCAGTAAGGCGGCGAAGAACACGCCGGCGCGGGGTCACGGTATCGGGTTGCATGACCTCCATGGAAGCAGAAGAGCGTCGTAGCTCCGGGAAACTGCAGGTGGATTCGGTGCGCCCTATTGTTTGCGCCCTATTGTTGCGGATACGGCAGATGACTACTGCTGTTCTCGCTGACGGAGATCGCGCGGCCGAGTTGAGGGAAGGCGCGTTGAGAGCACGCCGGTCTGTCGCAGACCTTGCAACCCGCACCGATCGGCACGATGGTCGCGGGGTCGTCCGTCTGGATTCCGTGGGAGTAGACCATGCGATCGGCGTAGCCGATGTCGCAACCGAGCCCGACGGCGAAGTTCCGCTCCGGTGCGAGGTATCCGAGTCCGCCGCTGTGGGTAGTGCGCGCCACCCAGAGGTATGTCCGGCCGTCGGGCATCTTCGCAACCTGGGTGAGGATGCGTCCGGGACTCGCGAATGCCTCATGGATGACCCACAGCGGGCAACTTCCGCCAACGCGGGAGAAGTGAAAAGCGGTAGCAGACTGACGCTTCGAGATGTTTCCGGCGCGATCGGTTCGGACGAAGAAAAAGGGAATGCCGCGTTGGCCGTGACGCTGGAGAGTGGACAACCGGTGACAGACGGTTTCGAAGCCGACCTCGAATTTGAGGCTTAGTAGATCGATGTCGTATCGCAGGGTCTCGGCGGATTCCAGGAATTGGGTGTACGGGAGTAGCAGCGCGCCGGCGAAGTAGTGTGCGAGTCCGATGCGGGCCAGTGCTGCGGACTCGGTGCTCAACGATTCATCTTCGGCGACAAGGGAATCGATCACGTCGGCCTGTGTGAAGAAGGCCAACTGCATCGCGATCTGGAACGCGCGTTGACCTGCTGACAGACGCCGCGCAAGGGTGAGGATCGACTTGTCCGGATCGTAGAAGCGCTTGGGGCCGAGCTTGTCTGGTTCGTCCGTGCGGATTGTCACGGTGACGCCGTGCTGATCGCGAAGCAGTCGCGCCAGTTGCAGATCTACTGCGCCCACGGACAATCCGTTGTCCACGAACATCCGCTCAGCAGCGTCGTCGAGTACGGCGATGTGATTCTTTCGGTCGTAGAAGAAGTCCCGAACTTCCTCGTAAGGCATGGGCACCAGCGACACATCAGATGCTGTCTCGCCGGACAACTGTGTCGAGAACTGGTCCAACTGCTCTGTTGCGGCGTGAAGGCGGCGGTGCAACATCACGAGGGTGCGTCCGACCGCCGGCATTCGGGCCACCAATTCGTCCACCTCCGCCAGCGATACGTCCCCGGATTCCGAGGTTTCGGCCAGGGCGTGATGAACGTCCGCAACCAGGCGTGCGTCGGAATCGGAAGCGAAGAATTGCACGTCGAGATCGAACTCGGCGTTGAGCTTGAGGAGGACGGGGACCGTCAGCGGTCGTTGATCGTTCTCGAGTTGATTGACATAACTGGGGGAGAGTTCGAGTGCCTTCGCCAGTGCAGACTGTGAAAGGTTTCGTTCTTCTCTCAGTCGTCGCAGCCGCGCTCCCGCGTACATCTTCTTCATCGAATTCTCCTCGGTGCCGATCGCGTTCACCCTACCGAGAAGCCATTCGCAACATTCGCAACATTGCAGGATTGTTATTGCACAAATAGGCAACTGCGAGGGCCTATCCCGAGATGAACGAGCTGCGTAGCGTGCAAATAGATACCGAAGCACGTGAGAAGAGGATCGATGAAGACGCATCTCGTACGCACCCACCGTTCTGCCGAAGAGTTCCCCAAGGAAGACCACCTCGCGTGGAAGATCGCGGAAGTTGCGACGGATTCCGTCGACGTCACCGATGCCACGTACGACATGATCGTCAACCGGATCATCGACAACGCGGCGGTTGCCGCCGCCTCCCTGGTACGCCGTCCCGTCGTCAATGCCCGGGCGCAAGCACAGTCGCATCCGTACACGCCGGGCTCGACCGTGTTCGGTATCCCCGGTACGTTCTCGCCTGAATGGGCTGCTTGGGCCAACGGCGTCGCGGTTCGCGAACTCGATTTCCACGACACCTTCCTCGCCGCCGAGTACTCGCACCCCGGCGACAACATCCCGCCGATCCTCGCCGTCGCTCAGCACACCGGCCGTGACGGCAAAGACCTGATTCGTGGTTTGGCAACCGGCTACGAGATTCAGATCGACCTGGTTCGGGCTATCTGCCTGCACGAGCACAAGATCGACCACGTTGCACACCTCGGCCCTTCGGCCGCCGCCGGTATCGGAACTTTGCTCGGTCTCGACACCGAGACGGTCTACCAGGCAATCGGTCAGGCGCTGCACCTCACGACGACGACACGGCAGTCCCGCAAGGGCGAGATCTCCAGTTGGAAGGCATACGCGCCCGCGCTGGCCGGCAAGGTTGCTGTCGAGGCGGTCGACCGTGCGATGCGCGGTGAAGGTGCACCTTCGCCGATCTGGGAAGGCGAAGACGGCGTCATCGCCTGGCTGCTCGGTGGTCCGGACAAGGAGTATCACGTTCCGCTTCCGGGTTCGGGTGAGGCGAAGCGCGCCATCCTCGACTCGTACACCAAGGAACACTCCGCGGAATACCAGAGCCAGGCACCGATCGACCTTGCTCGCCGGATGCGTTCTCGTGTCGGCGATCTCGACCAGATCGCCTCGATCGTCCTGCACACCAGCCACCACACCCACGTCGTCATCGGTACCGGTTCCGGCGATCCGCAGAAGTTCGACCCCACCGCATCACGCGAAACCCTCGACCACTCGGTGATGTACATCTTTGCCGTTGCGCTGCAGGACGGCACCTGGCACCACGAGCACTCCTACGCGCCCGAGCGTGCACAGCGCCCGGACACGATCGAGCTGTGGAACAAGATCTCCACGCACGAAGACCCCGAATGGACACGTCGTTACCACTCGACGGATCCGGACGAGAAGGCCTTCGGTGCTCGTGCCGAGATCACCTTGAAGAGCGGCGAAGTCATCGTCGACGAGCTTGCGGTGGCCGACGCGCATCCGCTCGGCGCACGTCCGTTCGCTCGCGATCAGTACGTCGCGAAGTTCCGCACCCTCGCCGAGGGCGTCATCGAGCCGAGCGAACAGGATCGCTTCCTCGACGCCGCACAGCGCACAGCGCAGCTGAAGGCCGGCGAGCTCGATCAGCTGACCTTCACCGTCTCCGAAAACGTTCTGGCTCGGTCACCCAAGGTCGCCAAGGGACTCTTCTGATGACGGGTCTCATCGCAGCATCGACGTCCGCGGCCGACAAGCGCGTCGCTTTCCGCGCCGGGTTGACCTCCGGCAAGATTCAGCGCTTGCCAGGTGCCGTCAATCCGCTGACAGCCAAGCTGATTCAGGAAATCGGGTTCGAAGGTGTCTACGTTTCCGGTGGTGCGTATTCCGCCGGACTGGCGCTTCCCGATATCGGGTTGACAACGTTGACCGAGGTAGCCGGCCACAGTAAGCAGATCGCGCGCGTCACCGACCTTCCGACGCTCATCGACGCCGACACCGGTTTCGGTGAACCCATGAGCGCTGCCCGCACGGTGACGATCTTCGAGGACGACGGAATTGCCGGTCTGCACCTCGAAGACCAGATCAACCCCAAGCGCTGCGGGCACCTCGACGGCAAAGCGATTGTGCCCACCGAAGACATGGTTCGCCGTGTTCGTGCTGCGGTGTCGGCGCGTCGTGACCCCAACTTCGTCATCTGTGCGCGCACAGATGCTGCCGGAATCGACGGTATCGACGCAGCCATCGAGCGGGCGAAGGCTTACGCGGATGCCGGTGCCGACTTGATCTTCACGGAGGCGCTGGCCACCGAGGCCGACTTCGAGAAGTTCCGCGCAGCCCTCGACACTCCGCTCCTCGCCAACATGACCGAGTTCGGGAAATCGAATCTCATTTCGGCGAAGACGTTGGAAGAGATCGGGTTCAACGCCGTCATCTACCCCGTGACGACCCTTCGGTTGGCGATGTTCGCCATCGAAAAGGGGCTGCGTGAGATTCACGAGACGGGAACTCAGGAGGGGCTGCTCGGTGAGATGCAGCATCGCAGCCGGCTCTACGAAATTCTCGAGTACGAACGGTACAACGAATTCGACAGTGGCATTTTCAATTTCAGCGTGGAGGGGAGTAAGGCATGACCGAACAGATTCCGACGATCTACAAGGGCTTGGCCGGAGTTGTCGTCGACACGACGGCTATCTCCAAGGTAGTGCCCGAGACGAATTCGTTGACGTATCGCGGTTACGCAGTGCAGGACCTTGCTGCGAACTGCAGCTTCGAAGAGGTTGCGCACCTGCTCTGGTACGGCGAATTGCCCACACCCGAGCAGCTCGAATTGCTCTGTCTGCGTGAGCGTGCAGCCCGTCGCGCGGATCGGTCGCTGCTCTCGCTCCTGACCAAGATGCCCGACAACTGCCACCCGATGGACGTGGTCCGGACGGCGATAAGCTACCTCGGGGCCGAGGATCCGGCGGAGGACGACAACTCGGAGAAGGCCAATCTGACCAAGGCACTGCGGATGACGGCTGTACTGCCGACCATCGTGGCAGCGGATTTTCGCCGCCGCCGCGGTCAGGATCCCACCCCGCCGCAGTCGGATCTGGGATTCGCCGAGAACTTCCTGAACATGTGCTTCGGCGCTGTTCCGGAGCCGGCGATCGTGAAGGCTTTCGAGGTCTCGCTGATCCTGTATGCGGAGCACTCCTTCAACGCCTCGACGTTCGCCGCGCGTGTTGTGACGTCGACACTCTCGGATATCTACAGCGCAGTGACCGCTGCGATCGGCACGCTCAAGGGCCCGCTGCATGGCGGCGCCAATGAAGCTGTCATGCACGACATGCTCGAGATCGACGACCCCGATCGCGCGGAAGCCTGGATGTCGGAGAAGTTGGCCGCCAAGGAAAAGGTCATGGGCTTCGGGCACCGTGTCTACAAGAACGGCGATTCGCGTGTTCCGACCATGAAGCAGGCACTCCTCGACGTCGCTGTGTGCACCGATGGCGAGAAGTGGGTGCAGATGTACGAAATCCTCGAGAAGACGATGGTCAGTGCTACCGGAATCAAGCCCAATCTTGATTTCCCCACGGGCCCTGCGTATTACCTCATGGGCTTCGATGTCGAGATGTTTACGCCGATCTTCGTGATGAGTCGTATCACCGGGTGGACGGCGCACATCATCGAGCAGGGGCAGTCGAATGCGCTGATCCGGCCGCTGAGCCAGTATTCGGGCGTGCCACAGCGCACCGTCGTGGCATGACGCCCCTTTGATGCTGCGTCGGCGAGGTTCGGTTCTGGCATCACCGTCTCCTGGCCTCGTCGACGCTTCTCCGTTCACACTATCTGCAACTTTGCATCGAGGATTCGCAAAGATATTCAAGTGCAATGTGTTTCGCTTCTTCTCCACCGGAAATAGCGTGAGTGTCATGACTGAAACGCACGAAGACATCTCGATCATCCGTCATGGCGAGAATCTTGACGTCGTGTTCAACCGGCCGGAAAAGCACAACGCACTGACTCCTCAGATATACGACGCCATTGCCGGAGCCTGCCGGCGCGCCGACTCCGACCGCAAGATCCGGTTGCTCACCCTCCGCGGAGCTGGGGGAGAGGCGTTCTCGGCGGGTTCCGACATACGCCACTTTCAGACTTTCTCGAGCTTTCACGACGGACTCGATTACGAAAGTCGGTTCGTCGGGGTGCTGACCGAACTCGAGAAAATTCGGGTTCCCACGCTGGCGGTCATCGACGGTGTGTGCGCGGGCGCCGGGCTGCTGCTGTCGGCGGCGTGCGATGTGCGGATCGCGACGCACGGGTCCCGCTTCTGCCTTCCGATCGCGCGCACGCTCGGAAACTCGTTGTCGATCCATTCCGTGGCGTTGCTGGCGGACAGGATCGGCAGCAACGCGTCTGATGTCGTTGGTCGCTCGGGCGGGGGTCATGTCGAGCGACGAGGCTCTGCGGAACGGCTTCCTCAGCGACTGTGCAACAGAGGCCGAGTTCGTCAGCCTGACTGCCCAGGTATCGCGGGAACTGCTTGCGGCTGCCGGCGTGTAGTTCGGCGGTAGAACCAAAGGCTTGCGTTGGAGCGCGCTCTAACCCCTAGCGTTGCCGACCATGACAACAAAGACCTGGATCATCACTGGAGTTTCTCAGGGTTTCGGACGCGAACTTGCACTGTCCGCACTTCGATCGGGGGACGCGGTAGTCGCTGCAGTTCGTCGGCTCGAGTCCGTTGCCGATATCGCGTCGGAGCATCCGGATCGGTTCTCGGCGGTGACGTTCGACGTCCGCGATACCGCGGCAGCACCCAGCGTCGTCGAACATGCGCTCGAACATTTCGGTCGCGTCGACGTGCTGGTCAACAATGCCGGTCGCGGGATGGTCGGCGCGGCGGAGATGGTGGACGATTCGACCTTGCGGGATCTCATGGAACTGCACCTGATCGGACCCGCCGCGTTGGTGCGCGCCGTCCTCCAGTCGATGCGGGCGCAGGGCAGCGGGACGATCGTGCAGATGAGCAGTCAAGGTGGCCGGATGTCGTTTCCCGGCGTCGGGGCGTATTCGGCGTCGAAGTTCGCTCTCGAGGGTTGGTCGGAGGCTCTCGCCGGGGAGGTCGCGCAGTTCGGCGTTCGGGTGATGATCGTCGAGCCCAGCCGATTCCGAACAGCATTCAACACACCTGGAGTTCTGAGTTTCGCCGAATCATCCTCGGAATACCGTGATTTGCTCGATCCAGTTCTGCGAGACATGGCGGCGGCAGACGGTGTTCAGGAGGGTGATCCGGAGAAGGCAGCAGAGATCATCACCTCGCTGGTGCACAGCGAGAATGTGCCACTTCGTCTGCCCCTCGGAAAGGAAGCCGTGGGGCGGGTGTCCGCGTCGTATCGAAAGAATCTGGCCGAGGTATCCGTCTGGGCCGATCTGGCTCGCAGCGCCGATTTCGCGGATGCTGCCGGACCTGTCCGCCCGTTCTAGGCTGAGAGTCATGGCTACCGAAGACTTGATGCGTAAGGCGCTCGAGGCACTTGGGGAAGTGGATGGGCCCATGTCGATCGAGGTGATTCACCGACTCGTCGATGCAGGGGACGTTCAGGACCCGATGTCGATCGCCGAAGTCTCAGACCTGCTGGATGTCTCGGCACATACGCTGCGCTACTACGAGAAGATCGGTCTGGTCGCGGTCGATCGTGACTCGAGCGGACATCGTGTGTACGGTCCGGAATCTGTTCGCAGGCTGGTGTTTCTGACCCGCATGCGTATCTCGGGTATGGCGATTCGAGACCTGCAGCACTACGTCGAACTGGTTGACGCCGGTGAAGGGACAGTTCCGGAGAGGCTCGACATGCTGCTCGAGCACCGGGACACCGTTCGTCGGCAGATCAAGGAGCTCACGTTGTCTCTTGCTGCGACGGAGTACAAGATTGCGACGTACGGCGGGCGAACCGGGGAGCAGGAGTAGCGCCGGTTACTTGCCCTGCATTCGATCGAGCCCACTTTCCATGGACACTGCCAGTTGTTCGAGCGCGGAAAGGACCTTGCCGCGGTCCGGCCCGAGTTGGGTGAACAGTTCACCGTGAGCGGCGAGTTCGAGTGGGAAGACGTCGTTGACGACACTGTTTCCCTGGGCGGTCATCGTAATCAGTGCAGATCGCCGATCTTCGGGATTGCTCGTACGGGAGACAAGGCCTCGCTTCTCCAGCCGTGCGAGTGCCTTGCTGACTCCGGCCCGTGACATGCCGAGGCGTTCGGCGAGTCGAATCGCGGTGACAGGTTCCTCTGTGTACCTCAGTGGCACAAGCAATTCCACTTCCGATACGGTGAGGTCCGCGGTTCGGTACACCGGTTCGACTGCGAGTTCGAGAAGGGCCGTGATCCGTTTGAGTTGCGCGACCACTTCCATGGGCGAGGTGTCGAGGTCGGGATTGTTTTCGGCCCAGAGGTTGCAGGTACGGGAGCGCAGTGTTGGTTCGTTCACGATTCCTCAACTTTGTTAACCGGTAAACAAATTTGCTAGATTGACAGAATAGCCCACCGTCTCGGGTGGGACGATCTGCGGACTGGGGGAGCACATGAGGTTCGACGTGGTGATTGTCGGTGGCGGTGCGGCGGGGTTGAGTGCCGCACTTGTTCTGGCTCGGGCTCGGCGGCGAGTGATGATCGTCGATGCTGGTAACCCGCGCAATGGTGTCTCCGAGCACCTGCACGGGTACCTGACGCGGGATGGGGAGAGTCCTGCGCAATTACTTGCGGCCGGCCGCAAGGAGGTTCGCGGGTACGGCGGCGAAATGACGACAGGCACCGCAATCCGAATCGAGCGCACGGATGACGGTGGATTTCTTGTGCAAACCGACGCCACTGCGCCGCTGGAGGCGCGGACTGTTCTGGTGGCCACGGGGTTACGTGACGAGCTGCCGAACATCGCTGGGCTGCAAGATCGCTGGGGAGTCGATGTTTTGCATTGCCCCTACTGTCACGGATACGAGGTTCGAGATTCCCCGATCGGTGTGCTCGGTGGTGACAACAGGCCGTTCACCATTCATCAGGCGTCGTTGGTGCGTCAATGGTCGGAGGATGTAATCTTCTTCCCGAATCGCATCGAGCTGTCCGGAGCCGAACGGGAGCGGTTGACTGCCAGGGGGATTCGCATTGTCGAAGGCGACGTGGCCGGGGTGTCGGTTGGTGATGGTCGATTGGACGGCGTCGAACTGGCCTCCGGTCAGGTGATTCCACGGAGCGTGTTGTTTGTCGGTCCACGGTTTGTTGCGCAAGGCGATCTGTTGACTGGCCTGGGGTGTGAAGCCGACGAAAATGGTTGGGTGGTAACTGATCCCGCGGGGACTACAAGCGTGCCTGGAGCCTGGGCCGCGGGGAATGTGTCGGATTCTCCGGCGCAGTTGATCACCGCCGCCGCTGCTGGATCGAAGGCTGCGATTGCACTGAATCACTATCTGCTCGAGCAGGATATCGTGCGAGCGGTGGCGATTGCAGCCGAACTTCAGCCGAGTGTCACCGGAAGCAGCCCTCGCGGGGTCTCCTGAGCGATCTGGTCCAGCGCCGACTCCAGCGTCGGAAACTGATAGCGGAAGTTGTTGTCCGCGAGCACCCCTGGCGCTACCCAGCGGCTCTTGAGCACCAACTCGGCCTCGGTGCGGATAACCCGAGCCCCGAACTCCAGCATCCAATCGGGTGTAGGCACACCGTACCGTCGACCCAACGCTGCGCGCACCTGTCGCATCATCTCGTCATTGGTCACAGGGTGCGGGGATGCGATATTGACCGGGCCGGAGATCTCCGGATGCTCGTAGATGTGGATGATCGAGCGAATGACGTCGGCAATGTGAATCCAGCTGAACATTTGTCGTCCGTCGCCCATTCTGCCGCCGAAGCCCATTCGGGCGAGGTTGACGAATGGGTTGATCGCCCCGCCGCCGGCGCCGAGGACGATCGACATCCGTAGTGCCACTTTGCGAACAGGTGTCGGTGCTGAGAACAATTCGTGTTCCCACGCTCGCGCGACCGCGACGGAGAATCCCTTTCCCAGCTCTCCGTTCTTCTCGTCCATCGGTCGATCTCGTGCGTCTCGGTAGATCGTGCCGGTACTGGCATTCGCCCAGAGTGAGGGTGGACGCGGCGTACGGGTCAGTGCACGACCCAACAGTGCAGTCGTTTCCACTCGGGAGGAGAAGATTTCGTCAGCATTGCGCTTGTTGTAGCGGCAGCTCACGGAGCGACCGGCGAGGTTGACGAGCAGATCCGTGCCGCTGAGGACGTCGGCGACACCGTGCTCGTCGGACCACGTTGCATCGCTCGTTCCTCCCCGGCCGATCGTCCGAACGTCGACCCCGTTGGATTCGAGCGTTCGAAGAAGTTGTTGGCCTATGTAACCCGACGCACCGCATACAACGACGGTCTTCATGGTTCTGTGCTCCCCTCTGGAGAAACGACTTTGGTCATCAAGGCGGCGACGTCGCCGACCAGACCTCGTGCCACTGGCAGCCGGGCGAGTGTGAGCGCTTTCGCGATGATCGGTACCAGGCCGTCGACCAGGGAACGGGTGCGCGCTTGCCCTGGAGACGAGTCGGTAACCCAGTGCAGCGTCACGCCCAGATAGCTGAGCCACAAGAGTGTGGGGAGCTGGGTCTCCAATGACGACGGCATCCGCTGCTTCGACGCCGCCAGTGCTTCACGCATCAGATCGACGGCCATCGATCTCGCATCGGTCGACTCGGCCGAGAACGGGCTGGACTGTGATGTGGTGGGCAGGGCAACGTGCAGAAAAGTGCTGCCGAAGCCGTGATAGGGGCCCATGACGTCGAGACCGGTATGCAGGACGATCCTGAGATTTTCTGTCAGTGACCCACCTTCGCGAAGGAGTGGAAGCGCGAGCGCGCGGTGATCGCGTTGGATGACCAGATACAGCTCGTGAACCAGTTCGTCCTTACTGGCGAAGTAGTAGTAGGCATTCCCGAGCGAGACCTCTGCTTCATTCGCGATCTTGCGCATGGTCGTCGCTGCGAAGCCCTCGTCGCGGAAGAGCCGCAAAGCGGTTTCCACCAGCTTTTCCCTGGTCTCGATTCCGCGACTACTCATGGGCGCTCCTTCTTTGAACATGTTCAAGTGCAGCGTACGCCCTGAAGTTGAACACGTTCAAGAGTGAATCTATTGCCGGAAATATAATAAGCGCGCATACTAAATGAATGATTGAACTTGCCATCGGTTCGCCAAGGGGTCGGCGATGAACGCCTGGTTAGGGGTTGTCTCTGCCGAACATGTGCGTCGCGCAGTGGATCTCGGCATCGCACAGATCGGGCACGGGAAGAGGTCCGGATTGGCACGGATGAAGGCAGGTGACGTGCTTGTCTACTATTCGCCGGTCGAGTCCATCGGTGACCGAGATCCGTTGCGGGAGTTCACTGCTCTCGGCGTGATCGAAGAGGGTGAGATCTGGCAGGCGGACGAGGGTTGCTTCAAACCGTTTCGGCGTCGAGTGCGATACGAGCAATTCACGCCCGTTCCTCTTGGCGACGTGCGGAGTGACTTGGCGCTGACCTCGACGCCCAATTGGGGGTATCAACTCCGGCGTGGCCTGATTCCGTTGGATGGCAATGACGTCGAGATCTTGCGCTCGGTGACGAGCTGACACACTGACGCTGTGGCGAAGAAACTGGAAACCGACTTCGAGGACGCGGACGAGAGTCCCGGCCTGATGTTGTGGCGTGTCACCAACGCTTGGCAGGTTTCGATTCGCGCGGCGCTGCGACCCTTCGACCTGACCCACGTGCAGTTCGTTCTGCTCGCCGCACTGACCTGGCTGGATGCAGAGACGCCGATAACTCAACGCGGTCTTGCCGAGTATGCGCGCACCGACCCGATGATGACGTCACAGGTGATTCGGGCCCTCGAATCCAAGGGGTTTGTCGAACGACGTCCACATCCGACCGATGCTCGGGCTCGCTCGCTTGCCGTCACGCGGGTGGGTGCGGCCTTGGCCGGCAAGGCGAACCGCGCGGTGGAATCTTCGGACCGGGAATTCTTCGCCGCTCTGGGGGATCGTCAGGCGGCCTTCGTCACGATGCTCGGTGCGCTTGATCGACAGTAACGACTCTTAGTTTCGAGGAGATTGCTCTGTAGTTCTCTGCAGCAGTGCGAATTTGGCTTCCAGTCCGTCCAGCAGGGATTCCAGTGCGAGTTCGAAGCTGGCTCCGTCTATCTCGGCGGCACGCTCACGCAACAGGTGTGCTCGCGTGAGGTGCGGGTAACGCTCGGCGTATATCGCGGGATCGTCCACGAATCCGCCGGAGAACGTTGCCGTCGCAGCACCCATGACCACGTACTTGACGGAAGCGCCGATCAGCGTTGCCGTGCGCTGCGGCCATCCGGCGCGCACCAGGCCGCCGTGGATGGCGTTCGCGCGATCGAGGGCGATGGGCCTGACGCTCGGACCGTAGGCCAGATAGGGAACGATGTTGGGATGCTTGCCCAGGGCGGCGTGGTAGGACCGCGCCCACGTACGCAGCGCGCCGCGCCAATCGTCGGAGTCGAAGCCGCTCACGTCGACAGACTCCATGATGACGTTCGCGACGTCGTCGAGTAGCTCGTCCTTGTTGGCGTAGTGGCTGTACAGCGACGGGGCCTGTACACCGAGAACAGTGGCGAGTTTGCGCATCGAGAAGTCGGTCAAACCGTGCTCGTCCACCAGTTTCAGGGCAGTGTCCCTGATGATCGGCTTGCTCAGTAGTGGAACCCGCGGTCGCGCCATCGCACAGAACCCTTTCGTCTGAAAGTACTGGACAACCTTACACCGTGAGTTTATTATCGAATTAACCTAACAGTGTTCGGGAACGTGGAGGATCAGATGACACGGGTGTTCGAGAACAAGTCCGATCTCCTGGGAGCAGTCGGTGAAACGCTGGGTTCGAGCGAGTGGGTCGAGGTCACCCGCGAGATGGTCCATCAATTCGCCGACGCGACCGGTGACCATCAGTGGATTCACGTCGATGACGAAAGAGCCAGGCGTGAATCACCTTTCGGTGGTCCGATCGCGCACGGGTATTTGACGCTCTCACTCCTGCCGCTTCTGTCGAAGTCTGTGTACCGCATCGACGGGGCGAAGATGGTGATCAACTACGGGTCCGACAAGGTTCGATTCCCGAGTCCGGTGCCCGTCGGGGCCAGGGTTCGAAACACTGCAGTGCTCTCCGCTCTCGAAGAGTTGCCGAACGGCTCGCTGCAGAGTCAGATCACCAATACCGTCGAGATCGAAGGCGTGGACAAACCTGCTGTTGTCGCACAGACCGTCGCGCGAATCTTGTTTTGAAATCCTGCAATAAGAAAGCAGACGCCACATGAATCTCGAACTGACCAATGAGGACGTTGCGTTCCGCGAGGAGATGCGAACGTTCTTCACCACCGAATTCTCGCCCGAACTTCGAGCACGTGCAGCCGGATTCGGAAAGCTGACGCGTGAGGACATCGTTGCGGGCCAACAGATTCTGAACGCACACGGGTTGGCGGTTCCACACTGGCCGGTCGAATGGGGCGGCAAGGACTGGACTCCGGTTCAGCGCCACATCTATTCCGAGGAAATGCAGTTGGCGTCGGTACCCAACCCGTTGCCGTTCAACGTGAGTATGGTTGGGCCCGTTATCGCGGCCTTCGGCTCGCAGGAGCAGAAGGAGAAGTTTCTCCCGGCCACCGCCAACGCCGATATCTGGTGGTGCCAAGGTTTTTCGGAACCCGAAGCCGGTTCGGATCTCGCTTCACTCAAGACGGCCGCTGTTCGTGACGGCGCAGACTACATCGTCAACGGTCAGAAGACGTGGACTACTCTCGCGCAGCATGCCGAGTGGATCTTCTGTCTGGTTCGGACGGATGCCAGTGCCCAGAAGCGGCAGGCCGGGATTTCGTTCTTGCTCATCGACCTGGCAACTCCCGGCATCACGGTTCGCCCCATCAAACTGATCGACGGCAGCGTCGAGGTCAACGAGGTGTTCTTCGACAACGTCCGTGTGCCTGCGGAAAATCTTGTCGGCGAGGAGAACAAAGGCTGGGACTACGCCAAGTTCCTGCTCGGCAACGAACGCACGGGAGTCACGCGGGTCGGGTTCTCCAAAACCCTTGTCGCCACGGCCAAAGAGAAGGCAAGGGAGGTTCGCGTCGGAACCGGCACCCTCCTCGATGATCCGTTGTTCGCGGCTCGGTTGGCTGAGCTGGAAAACGAATTGCTTGCACTGGATCTGACTCAACTGCGAGTTGTGGCGAGTTCGGCAGACGGCAAGCCGAATCCGGCGTCTTCGCTGCTCAAGCTCCGCGGCTCCGAATTGCAGCAGGCAGCAACGGAATTGCTGATGGATGTTGCGGGTCCGGACTCGTTGCCGGTGAATACGGCCGAGATCGACTCGCCGGAGTGGGCGCAGCAAGAGGCGCCGCGCTACCTGAACTACCGGAAGGTTTCCATCTACAGCGGATCAAGTGAGGTACAGCGCTCCATCATTGCCTCCTCGATTCTCGGATTGTGAGCATCTGACATGAATTTCGAACTCGACGACGAGCAGACGATGCTCCGCGACACGACGCGCGAATTGCTCAGCCGCAGCTACGACGCGGAGAAGCGCAACGCCACCTCGGCTACTGACGAGGGATGGAATGCCGCGGTGTGGAAGCAGTTCGCGGAGCTTGGGCTGCTCGGCCTGCCGTTCGCGGAGTCTGACGGCGGAATGGGCGCCGGACCGGTCGAGACCATGGTCGTGATGACCGAACTGGGCCGCGCGCTTGCACCCGAGCCGTACTTGGGTGGTGTTCTGATCCCCGGCGGTTTGGTCGCTGCTGTCGGTTCGGCAGATCAGCGGGCGCGGCTCCTGCCGGCGCTCAGCGACGGGACCACTCTGTCGGCCTTCGCGCATACGGAACCTGGCACCCGCTGGCCGGTCGCCACCGTCACGACCGCGGCTTCACAGTCGGGATCGGGGTGGACGATCACCGGCGTCAAGAACCCGGTCCTGCAGGGCGACAGCGCGCACGTCGTGATCGTCAGCGCCGCACTTCCGGGCAACGGCACCGGGCTCTTCCTGGTAGATGCGGAAGGCTCGGGTGTCACACGGAGCACGTACGCCACCCACGACGGCCGACGCGGTGCGCAGTTCACGTTCACCGATGCCGCGGCCGAACAACTTGGTGAGGGCGGCGATGTCACGGCGGCGATCGTCGAAGCAGAGGTTCGGGCGCAGGCAGCTCTGTGCGCCGAGGCGATCGGGATCATGACGGAAGCGCTGCGACTGACGACGGATTACCTGAAGCAGCGCAAGCAGTTCGGCGTTCCGCTCGCGAAGTTCCAGACGTTGACGCATCGGGCTGCCGACATGTACGTGGCGCTCGAACTGGCGAGCAGTATGAGTCTGTACGCCACCATGGCCATCGCCGACGGCGTGATCGATCCGACCATCGCGTCGCGCGCGAAGCTGGCTGTCGGTCGCGCCGCGCATCAGATCGGACAGGAAGCGATTCAGATGCACGGTGGTATCGGAATGACGGCCGAGTATCCGGTCGGGCATTACGTCTCGCGGCTGGTGGCCATCGAACACACTTTGGGTGCCTCGGACGATCACCTTCGGGTGCTGGCCGGTGGCGTCTCGAACTATTCGATGGTGGACGTCACCGAGTAGTTCGGTGGTGAAGATAACGGGAGGTCACGCGCAGGTTCGCGTGACCTCCCCTTGTCCGTGCAGGGGCCGACCCCCGGTATTCGAGGTCGAGTAAAATCCCTGTGATCAGTCCGAGAAGAGAAAGGGATCGAAGTGACCGCGCATACCGAGCAGCTCGAGTTCCAAGCAGAAACACGCCAGCTGCTGGATCTGATGGTTCATTCAATCTATACGAACAAGGACAGCTTCCTTCGTGAGTTGATCTCCAACGCTTCGGACGCGCTGGACAAGCTCCGCCTCGAGTCGTACCAGGACAAAGACCTCAACGTCGACGTCTCCGATCTGCATATCGAGATCGACATCGACAAGGCGGCGCGCACCCTGACCATCCGCGACAACGGCATCGGCATGTCGCGTGACGAGGTCGTCGACCTGATCGGCACGCTCGCCAAGTCCGGCACCGCCGAAGTCCGTCGTAAGCTCAAGGAAGCCAAGGATGCAGCGGCATCCGAAGAACTGATCGGTCAGTTCGGCATCGGCTTCTACTCCACATTCATGGTCGCGGACAAGGTCACGCTGTTGACCCGCCGTGCCGGTGAAGATCACGCGACGCGCTGGGAATCGACCGGCGAGGGCACGTACACGCTCGAGCATGTGAACGAGGCGCCGCAGGGCAGCTCGGTGACCCTGCACCTGATGCCCGAGGATTCCGAGAACGGCCTGCACGACTACACGTCGGAATGGAAGATCAAGGAACTGGTCAAGAAGTACTCCGACTTCATCGCGTGGCCCATCCGCATGGATGTCGCTCGTACATCGACGCCGGCCGAGGGCGAGGAGCCCGAGGTCACCATCGACACCGAGACGATCAACTCGATGAAGGCTCTGTGGACTCGTTCCAAGGACGAGGTGTCCGAGGACGAGTACAAGGAGTTCTACAAGCACGTCAGCCACGCGTGGGACGAGCCCCTCGAAGTCATCCCGATGAAGGCCGAAGGTACTTTCGAATACCAAGCGCTGCTGTTCATTCCGTCGACGGCGCCGTTCGATCTCTTCATGCGTGAGCGCAAGGCCGGCATCCACCTCTACGTCAAGCGCGTCTTCATCATGGACGACTGCGAAGAATTGGTGCCCGATTACCTGCGATTCGTCAAGGGCGTGGTCGACGCACAAGACCTCTCGCTCAACGTCTCTCGTGAAATTCTGCAGCAGGACCGGCAGATCGCCGCCATCCGTCGTCGTCTGACCAAGAAGGTCCTCTCGACCATCAAGGACATGAAGGCGAACGAGCCGGAGAAGTACTCGACCTTCTGGACCGAGTTCGGACGCGCGCTCAAGGAAGGCCTGATGGCCGATGCCGACAACCGTAAGACGCTGCTCGACGTCTCGTCCTTCGCCTCGACCAACAGTGAAGAGGGCGTGACCACTCTCGCCGAGTACGTGGAGCGTATGAAGGACGGTCAGGAACAGATCTACTTCATGACCGGCGAATCTCGTCACCTCATCGAAAGCTCCCCGCACATGGAGGCTTTCAAGGCCAAGGGCCTCGAGGTTCTGGTACTCACCGACCCCGTGGACGAGATGTGGGTCGACGCTGTCTCGGACTTCGACGGCAAGACCTTCCAGTCGATTGCCAAGGGCGAGGTCGACCTCGACACCGAGGACGAGAAGAAGGCGGCCGAGGCCGAGCGCGAAGAGAAGGAGAAGGAATTCGGCGAGCTGCTGACGTGGCTGACCGAAACCCTGTCCGACGACATCAAGGAAACGCGTCTCTCGACGCGACTGACCACGTCGGCTGCCTGCATCGTCGGCGACGCGTTCAGCATGTCGCCGACACTCGAGAAGATGTACAAGGCTTCGGGTCAGCCTGTTCCGCACAGCAAGCGCATCCTCGAGCTCAACCCGGCACACCCGCTGGTCTCGGGTCTGCGGGAGGCTCAGGCCGCCAATGACAATGCAGAGAACCTGACGGAAACCGCTCAGCTTCTCTACGGCATGGCGTTGCTTGCCGAGGGCGGCGAGCTGAGCGACCCGGCGCACTTCACGCGTCTGTTGGCCGATCGACTGGCCCGCACAGTCTGATCTGGTCTATCTCGCTCGAACTCCCGGCATCCACCTTCATCGGTGGGAGCCGGGAGTTTTTTCTTGATCGTTTTCTATTGAGGACCGTTTCTGTCCGCAATGACTTCTAACGTAGTTCTCACAGGGCACGAACCACTAGCGAAGGAAAACATCATGAACGCACCGACCACCACCGTCACCGGCGAGCGCGCGGATCTCCTCCAGAGCCTGCGTCGGCATCGTGAATTCCTTCTCTTCACCGTCAAGAACCTCACCGACGAACAGGCTGCTTCGAGGCCGACCGTGAGCGAACTGTGCCTCGGCGGATTGGTCAAGCACGTCGGTCAGGCGGAAAAGGGTTGGGTCGACTTCATCCTGGAAGGGCCGGCCGGACTGGGCGGAGACTTCGATCCCACCCAGTGGTCGGAAGAGATGCAGCGGGAACGGGCGGACGAATTTGCCATGGTCGAGGGCGACACGCTGGTGGATATCGTCTCCGAGTACGAGCGGATCGCAGCAAGGACAGATGAGTTGATGGTCTCTCTCGAAAGCCTCGACATCTCGCATCCACTGCCGTCGGCGCCGTGGTTCGAAGCGGGGGCTCGCTGGTCAGCGCGGCGCGCGTTGCTGCACATCATCGCAGAGACGGCCCAGCACGCCGGCCACGCGGACATGCTTCGCGAAGCCATCGACGGTTCCAAGACGATGGGTTGACCGACCTGATGTTTACACATCACACAAATATGTAACACTAGTGTCTATGAGCACCGAAAAGTCTGCCTTGCAACCGCCGATGCAGTGGGACGCCTGGGGCGATCCGGCCAAAAAGCGTGAACTGTCGGACGCAGTCACATCGTTGCTGACCGGATTTCTCGGCGTCTCCGCACCGACTCGATCGCGTCTCGCCATCGAAGACGTCCAGGTGACTCCGTCCGCTATGGCTCAGTCGCATGTCGAAGCGCTGGCAGAGCTGGTCGGGGCCGAGTACGTCAGCACCAAGGATTCGGATCGAATCCGTCGGGCCGGTGGCAAGAGCACCCCGGATCTGCTTCGCCGTCGTAGCGCCGAGCCGCAGGACGCACCGGACGCAGTCGTCACTCCAGGGACAGACGCAGAGGTCGAGCAGGTTCTCCGACACTGCTCTGCCAACCGGATCGCAGTGGTCCCATTCGGCGGCGGCACCAGCGTCGTCGGCGGGCTCGATCCCATCCGCGACGGGTTCGACGCGGTTCTTTCTCTCGACCTGCGTCGGTTCGATCAACTCGTCGGGTTGGACGAGGAGTCGGGCATCGCGACGTTCGGCGGGGGAACCACCGGCCCACGCGCCGAGGAGCTACTGCGTGAGCACGGCTTCTCGGTCGGGCACTTCCCGCAGAGCTTCCTGTTCGCCACTTTGGGCGGGTTTGCCGCTACCCGATCGTCGGGACAGGCGTCGGCTGGATACGGACGCTTCGAGGACATGGTCCACGGCCTCACTGTCGTCACCCCGAGTGGTGTGGTCGAGACCGGGCGCGCACCGGCATCCGCCGCCGGCCCTGATCTGGGTGAGCTCTTTGTCGGCTCCGAGGGCACCTTCGGCGTCATCACGCACGTGACTGTGCGGGTTCACCGCCTGCCTGAGACCACAGTGCGCGAAGGGTGGAGCTTCCCCGACTTTGCCACCGGCGCAGCAGCATTGCGTGAGCTTGTTCAGGAAGGATCGGCTCCGACCGTACTGCGGTTGTCCGACGAGGCCGAGAGTGGCGTGAACCTGGCGACCACCGACAAGATCGGCGAGAACGCCTTCACCGGTGGTTGCCTCGGCATCACCACCTACGAGGGCACAGCTTCGCACACCGCTGAGCGGATGGCGGAGGCCCGCGCAATTCTTACCGCACACGGCGGGACGTCGCTAGGCGAGGAGCCTGGAAACAGTTGGGAACACGGGCGATTCGATGCGCCATATCTGCGTGACGCCTTGCTCGACGTCGGTGCTCTGTGCGAAACCCTCGAGACGGCAACCACCTGGGGTAACCTCGCGAACCTGCGCGCCTCGGTCACCGATGCACTGACGAAGGCTCTCGTCGAGCAGGGTACTCAGCCGCTCGTGATGTGCCACATTTCGCACACGTACAAGACCGGCGCTTCGCTGTACTTCACCGTGGTCAGCGCGCAGACCGAGGATCCGATCGCTCAGTGGCACAAGGCGAAGACTGCCGCGGGCGATGCGATCATCGCGGCCGGTGGCACGATCACCCATCACCACGCCGTCGGCGCTGATCACCGCCCGTGGATGAAGGACGAGATCGGTGAATTGGGCGCGAACATCCTTCGCGCAGTAAAGAATGCAGTGGACCCTGCCGGCATCCTCAATCCTGGAAAGCTGATTCCGTGACCGAAACCCGCAGTCAGATCGAGAAGGTTACCGTCCTGATCAATCCGATGGCGGGACATGGTCACGCGCCTGCGGCAGGACGCAAAGGTGTTGCGCAACTGCGCGCTCGGGGAGTTGCCGTCACCGAGATCATCGGAACCGACGCCGACGACGCCAAGAAGTTGGCGCGTCGTGCGATCGAGGAGGGCACCGACGCACTCGTGGTTGTCGGCGGCGACGGTGCCATCAGTATCGGACTGCAAGCTGCAGCGTTGACCGATACTCCCATCGGGCTCATCCCGGCAGGCACCGGGAACGATCACGCCCGTGAGTTCGGCATTCCCACAGGCGATCCCGAAGCAGCAGCCGACGTGATCGCAGACGGCGTCGTGCAGCAGTCAGATCTGGCGAAGATCACGCTGGCCGACGGTTCCGTCGTCTGGTCGGGAACCATTATCGCCAGCGGATTCGACTCGCTGGTCAGCGAGCGGGCCAATCGGATGTCCTGGCCCAAGGGGCCGATGCGCTACAACCTGGCTATGCTCGCCGAGTTGGCGAAGATGAAGCCGTTGCCGTATCGGATCGAACTCGACGACGAGGTCATCACGGTGGACGCGACGCTCGTGGCTGTTGGCAACGGCCGCTCGTACGGCGGCGGCATGCTCATCACCCCTGGCGCGTCGAAGTCGGACGGGTTGTTGGATCTGACCGTCGTCGGGCATGGTTCGAGGTTGCGTCTGGTGCGACTGTTTCCGCGGGTGTACAAGGGAACTCACATTTCTCTCGACGCGGTGCAGACGTACCGATCGAAGAAGGTCCGGTTGGTCTCCGAGGGCATCATCGCTTACGCGGACGGCGATCGGGTGGGGCCGTTGCCGATCACGATCGAGGCAGTTCCCACTGCGCTCAACATCTTGACGCACACTCGGATCTGAGTCGGTTCTGCCGACCACGCGGTAGCGGTGGTGTCAGACTTCTCGGATGAACGAATCGATGAAGTCGGTGCACCGCTGCACTGCGTGGACGTCGGAGTAATGGCAGCTCACCACCGAGATCCCGTTGACCGCTGCGGCCTGCCCGTCCCTGGTGGCGTACGCGTACCAAGTGCTGGGGCAACCGACGGGTCTCCCACATCCTCTGACCGAATGGACCATGTGGACGAGTGGTCGTGTACGCCACCTCTGCCACGGCCTTGCTGATCGGTGTTGCGGCGCTGGCCATGCTCGATGCCGAGCGTCACGCCGAGGGTGCCGCCATCACGTCGTACGGAACGGCATTGTGGTGGGCGATGGAGACGGTCACGACCGTCGGTTACGGAGACATGGCTCCCGTTACTACGACCGGGCGCTTGATCGCCGGAGCATTGATGATCGGCGGAATTGCGTTGCTGGGCATCGTGACTGCCACACTCGCTTCTTGGCTGGTCGAGCGCGTGGCGGAACAGGACGAGGCATCCCAGGCCGCGACGCGTAAGCAGGTGGCGGATCTGTCCGAGGAAGTCCGAGCCTTGGCTGCCCGCACGCACCGGGTTGATCTCGCGTCCGTCGATACCGATTCGCTGCGTCGTGAATTGGCGTCGAGGGGAGTCGTGGCGCAGCACGCGTCTTCGGACAATTGACCCGCATCACAGAGAACAATAGAACGATGGTCTGATAATCTTGTGTGATGGTGGCGACCCACGGATTTCAGCGCGCGCGCAGGCCTGAGCAGATCGAAGCACGTCGGTGCGCGATTCTCGATGCAGCCCGCGCGATGCTCGGGTCGAGGCCCGTCGCCGACATCAGCCTGCGTGAACTCAGTGAGAGCGTCGGCCTGGCGAAGTCGAACGTGCTTCGCTACTTCGACAGTCGCGAAGCCATCTTTCTCGAAGTGCTCGAAGAGAACTGGGTTGCGTGGTTGGACGGGTTGTCCGAGTCGTTGACTCCGACCGGTGGCGACTCACCGTTTGCCACTGAAATCCATGTGGCATCGACGGTTGCGGAATCGCTTGTCGCACAGCGTCTACTGTGCGAGTTGACGAGTGTCATGGCAGGTGTCCTCGAAAGAAACATCTCCGTCGACGTCGCCCGTGACTTCAAGAAGCGGGCAACGGTCAACTCGAGAAGGTTTGCGTCGCTGATTCATTCGCAACTGCCTCACCTCTCGGAGGGTGACGCGGCTCAATTTGCCAAGGTGACCCTGGTGATTGTTGCAGGCTTGTGGCCGACTGCCGAGCCCGCCGAATCCATGGTCGTCGTGCTGAACGAGATGCAGGCGCCCCCTGCTGCCGACATGTTCGCAACCGGCCTACGTGAAGGTCTGATCAATCAGCTCGTCGGGTTGTCGGCGCGAGCGGCAACCCGAACGAGCTGAGCACGTTCAGGCGCTGTGCAGCGTCAGGACGGTGATCTCGCTCGGTGCGAACACTCGGAAGGGTGGACCCCAGAACCCGGTTCCGCGGCTTGTGTACAACTGCGTGCGGTCGCCGTGACGGGTGAGCCCGTGCACCGACGGTTGATCGAGTTTGACCAGAAGGTTGAAAGGCCAGATCTGTCCGCCGTGGGTATGACCGGCGAGTTGCAGATCCACTCCCGCGGAAGCGGACTGAGTTACCTGCTTCGGTTGATGGGCGAGCATCAGGATCGGCAAATCGGGGTCGGTGCCGGCAAGGGCCATCTCGAAGTTCGCGCCGTGCCCGTCGAGTTTCGATCCCAGAGCGGTGGCGTCGTCGACTCCGGCGATGACTAGGTTGTCGCCGCCCTTGGTGACGACGAGGTGCCGGTTGTGCAGGGCATCCCAGCCGATCGAGGTCATGTAGTCGAGCCACTCCTGAGCCTCGTGGAAGTACTCGTGATTGCCGGTGACGTAGACACGAGCGAGTCTGGCTTCCACGGATGCGAGTGGGGTGGCTTGGCCGAGGCGCTGCTCCACCGTTCCGTCGGCAATGTCACCGACGTGGGCCACGATGTCGGCATCGAGTTCGTTGACTGCCGCGATGACGCGCTGCGACCACTTCTCGCGATTGATCGGCCCGAAATGGGTGTCGGTAATTGTGACTACTCGAAGCTTGTCCATCCCCGCTCCGAGGCGAGGGATGGTGACGTCGACGTACTTGATCCGAGGCAGCCGCATGGCTTCCCGATAGCCCCAGACCAGCAGAACGGCCGAGATGATCAGCGCCGCAACGGCGACAATTCTCGACCGAAGCGGATCCTCCACGCCCGCGACGAGCAGTCCGAGTCGCAGGACTTCGCCGAGCAGCGTCCACACGAACACGACCCAGATGATTCCGAGGAGCGCATCGCCGACCATGCGAATGGGATCACGATCGGTGTGGCCATGGCTGAGCACCATCGTGGCAGGCAGAGTGATCAACAGGACGGCAGACAGAACGGTGCCGAACACTGTGACGGTCGTCGGCCAGTCCGGCCGGATGAACAAACTCCACCACGGGTACACGAACAGTAGGGCCAAGATCGACGCGACAATCGCTGAAATGGCCACGATCCGCAACGGTCTGCGGCGCGGAGCTTGGACGACGTCGGTCGTCGGGGGTGTAGTCACTCCGTCCAGAGTAAAGGTCCACTGGTCTATTAACAAGGGGACGCCGGTCCGCTATTCGGTTGTCGGTGTCTTCGGCTAGTTTCCTGATGTTGAACTTGGTCCGAGCTCAGGTGGGTGGCACATGGAGAAGTACGACGTCAAAAAGGCCTACAAGGATCTCTATTCGCCCGGCCGTCGCGATTTTGCCTTCGTGACCGTCCCGCGCTTCGGCTACTTCGCCGTCGACGGTCACGGCGATCCCAACACTGCCACCGAGTACTCCGAGGCGCTCGAAGCGCTGTATTCGGTGTCCTACGCGACAAAATTCGCGAGCAAGAAGGAACTGGATCGCGACTTCGTCGTGGGCCCACTGGAAGGGTTGTGGCGGGCAGACGACCCCGAGGTGTTCGTGACGCGGGACAAGGCGTCGTGGGATTGGACGATGATGATCTCGCAACCGGAGTGGATCACGCAGTCCGAACTGTCTGAGGCGATTGCCGCAGTCCGAGCCAAGGCAGTCCGGGCCAAGAAGGACATTGCCGCTCTCGACAAGGTCAGGTTTCTCGAGTTGGAGGAAGGCCTGTCCGTCCAGATTCTTCACGTCGGCTCGTACGACGACGAAGCTCCCACCCTGGACCGGCTGCACAACACCTTCATCCCGTCGAACGGCCTGAGCTTCAACGGCGATCATCACGAGATCTACCTCAGCGACGCTCGCCGGACGCCGCCCGAGAAACTGAAGACGGTTCTGCGTCAGCCTGTTTCGAGGTCGTGACTGCGTTCGAGGTAGTGATTAGGGCTCGAGGCCGCGCAACTTTTCGAGGTCGCGTCGCTCACGTTTGGTCGGTCTGCCGGCGCCGCGATCACGTCGCGGGATGGACGCGATCAGTTCGGGAGGCGGTGGGGGTGGTGAATTATCCTGCAGGCAATCGGCGGCCAGCACAGCGCTGACTCGTTTCGTGATCGGCTTGACTACTACGACGATGCGCTCGATGCCGGATACGCGCACCCGTACCTCGTCGCCGGCTTTCACCTGCTGAGCCGCCTTTGCCGACGTTCCGTTGACCCGAACGTGTCCTGATCGGCATGCGGTCGCCGCCTGCGAGCGTGTCTTGAAGAGTCGAACGGCCCACGTCCAGCTGTCCACGCGGACACTGATCGCGTCGGAGGGGAGTTGGACTGGCACGCTCTCCAGCCTACCGATGCAGGCTCAAAGACCCTGCGTGCGGATACCCGAGTATGCACGCGGTGCGTACTGCAGACGTAGGGGAAGTAGATGCCAGAACCGATCGGTCAGTGTCAGGAAGCGGGCGAACCAGAAGTACATTCGTTCGTCGCGCGGCGTCCACTCCCATCCGAGGGTTTCGCGCGCCTTCTCCGGCATCAGTGCCTTGCCGATCCAGTTCGCCACTGCCATCGTGGGGCGCGAGGAGAGTTTCCACAACCACGTCGGCACCTTGGGAGCAGGTGCGATGCTGTGCTCGGAGATGCGCGTCGACCACTTCGTAGTGTGAGTGTTGATCAACTGGTTGTCGAGCATGTCTTCCCAGTACGCGCGAAAACTCGCGTAATCGTCGAAAGCGGGTCGATCGGTGAGACCGTAACAACGCCACCAGGTTACGGCCTCACGGACTAGCTGGTCCTTCTGCTCCGGTGTGAATTTCTTGTACGCGAATCGTTCGTTGAAATCGAGTATCACCTCGAAGAACGTGACGTGTGTCCACCAGAAAGTGTCAGGAGCGAGGGCGTGGTAGCGCCCGCCGGTTTCGTCTATTCCTTTGAGATCGGTGTGGAAATTGCGAACGAGCGTGCCTGTGCCCTTTTCGGTCCGGTCGTACACGACGCCGTAGATGGGAGGCAGTGAGCGGAACAGGCGGTCGAGCGGGTTGTCGAAGAAGTTCGAATGATCTTGCAGCGCTCCACTTACCGCGGGGTGCATGTTCTGCAGCGTTCCTGCGCGTCCGAGATACAGCAGGCCGCGAATGTCGCCGAAGTGTGTCCACGTCAGGGAACCGGGGCCGATCGGATCGGCTCGTAGTTCCCGGGGCACTGGTAGTTCCCGGGGCTTCGGTTGTTCCCGGAGCTTGGGTCGACGAGTGCCGGTGTCCGCATCGCTGCTCATCTGGTTGGCCTCCGCATGCGCTCATGTGACAACGGTTGTTGTCACATGATGACTTTTGCTGCGCCACGCGAATTTGTCAATGGATTCGGCAAGATCTGCCCGAAAACAACTCCGGCCCCTCACCTGCAACAGGTGAGGGGCCGGAAGAGTGAAGCGGTCGGACTCAGGCGTATTCGTAGAAGCCGCGACCGGTCTTCTTGCCGAGGCGACCGGCGTCGACCATGCGGCGAAGCAGCGCCGGCGGAGCGTAGTGCGGTTCTGCGAATTCCGCGTACAGGGACTCCGCCGCTGCGAGAGCGATGTCGAGACCGACGGTGTCGAGGAGCGTCAGCGGGCCCATCGGGTAGCCGCAGCCGCCCTTCATGGCCTCGTCGATGTCTTCTGCTGTGGCATAACCGGATTCGAGCATCCGGACGGCCTGGCACAGGTACGGGATGAGCAGGGCGTTGACGATGAAGCCCGAACGGTCGCCCGCGCGAACCGTCTTCTTACGCAAGGTGTTCTTTGCGTAGTCGGTGACGGCGAGGACGGTCTCTTCGGACGTCGTGAGGCTGACCACGATCTCCACGAGCGGCATGACCGGCACGGGGTTGAAGAAGTGAACGCCCACAACCTGGCCGGGGCGCGAGGTGGCCTTGGCGATCTTGATGACGGGGATCGACGAGGTGTTGGTCGCCAGAATGCCTGCAGGCTTGACAATCTTGTCGAGCTTGCCGAAGATCTCGTACTTGAGAGTTTCGATCTCGGGAGCCGCCTCGATCACCAGATCGCGATCGGCGAACTCTTCGATGTCCAGGGTGACGCGAACGCGTGCGATGGCGGCGTCGGCGTCTTCCTGGGTGATCTTGCCCTTGGCTACGCCGCGGTTGATCGACTTGGCGATCCGCTCGCGAGCGGCGGCCGCAAATTCTTCTTTGGTTTCGAGCACCAGTACCGAGCTACCGGCTTTTGCACAAACTTCGGCAATGCCGGCACCCATGGTGCCGCCGCCGATTACGCCTACGAGTTCCACGATTCTCCTCAAGATTCTTCAGACAGGGGACAAGCCCCCGTGCGCGGTTAAGGAGTCTATGGACTGCCTAACCGCGCACAGGGCCGGAGGCCCTACTTCAGCAGCGCACGCGACATCACGACGCGCTGAATCTGGTTGGTGCCCTCGTAGATCTGCGTGATCTTGGCGTCGCGCATCATGCGCTCGACCGGGAAGTCGGTGGTGTAGCCGGCGCCACCGAACAGTTGCACGGCGTCGGTGGTGACCTCCATGGCAACGTCCGAAGCGAAGCACTTGGCGGCAGCGGAGATGAAGCCGAGGTTCTTCTCGCCACGCTCGGCGCGAGCAGCGGAGGTGTAGACCATCAGACGTGCGGCTTCGACCTTCATCGCCATGTCGGCGAGCATGAACTGAACAGCCTGGAAGTCGCTGATGGACTTGCCGAACTGTTTGCGGTCCTTGGTGTATGCCAGTGCTGCGTCGAGTGCACCCTGGGCCAGGCCGACAGCCTGTGCGCCGATGGTGGGACGCGTGTGGTCGAGGGTCTCGAGAGCCGTCTTGAAGCCGGTGCCCGGTTCGCCGATGATGCGGTCGCCGGGGATGCGGCAGTTCTCGAAGTACAGCTCGGCGGTGGGGGAGCCCTTGATGCCGAGCTTCTTTTCCTTCGGTCCGACGACAAAGCCCTCGTCGTCCTTGTGGACCATGAAGGAGGAGATGCCGTTGGCACCCTTGTCGGGATCGGTAACAGCCATGACGGTGTACCAGGTGGACTTGCCGCCGTTGGTGATCCAGCACTTGGAGCCGTTGAGGATCCAGTCGTCGCCGTCAGCCTTCGCGCGGGTACGCATCGAAGCGGCGTCGGATCCCGCTTCACGCTCGGACAGTGCGTACGACGCCATTCCGCCGTTGACGAGGTCCGGGAGCACCTTGGACTTGAGCTCTTCGGAACCCTTGAGGATCAGGCCCATGGTGCCGAGCTTGTTCACGGCGGGGATCAGCGAGGAGGAGCCACAGACGCGGGCAACTTCCTCGATGACGATGCAGGTGGCGACGGAGTCGGCGCCCTGGCCGTCGTAAGCCTCGGGGACGTGGATGGCGTTGAAGCCCGACGCATTGAGAGCGGTGAGCGCTTCCTCGGGGAAACGTGCGTTCTCGTCGACGTCCTTGGCGTACGGCGCGATTTCCTTCTCGGAGAGTCCGCGGATAGCAGCCCGCAGTTCGTCGTGCTCTTCGTTCAGCGCGAAGAGATTGAAATCCGGGTTTCCTGCCATGGGAACGCTCCTTGGTGAAGGTGGCTTGAAGGCGGTCGGCGCGGCTCCGGCATTACCCGCGAGATTCGCGGACAGTCCGGTGCCAATGACTCCAGTCAAACACGGCACTGAGTGCCAGGTCAAGGGATGGCCGTGTGAAGTTTCCGTGCACGAGGAGTGTCAGCCGAGTTGTTCGTGGATCCTTCTGCTGATCTCCTCGGCGGAAGTACCCGGGGTGAACGCTACTACCAGCACAGACTTTGATTCTGGCGTGCTGGTCTTGGACCCGGGGGCCACGCCGTACGTCCGCCGAACGTCGAGAAGCGCCTGGCTCAGCGCTTCGGCTGTGGCGTCCTCGTCGCCCTTGATCATGCTTCGCAAGAGGTAGTTGTGGCACGCGGTGACAGCTGCGGCAAAACCGACAACCTCGAGGACGGGCTCGCGGGGAACAGCGCTGCGCAGGTAGTCGACGAAGAGGCGCTCGTAGCGGAATCCGGTGACGAGCTCGCGGTCGCGAAGTGCCGGGACATGCTGTACGACGCGGTATCGCCGCATCGACAGGTCACGGTTCCGTCGGAAGAAATCGAAGACGAGTCCGGCCGCCTCGCACACGGACGCCCAGGGGTCGGCGGAATCGGACGCCAGGAACTCGGCGACGTGTTCGAGGAGGGATTCGTGATCGGCGAAGATCACGTCTTCCTTGGAGCGGAACTGCCGGAAGAACGTCCGACGTGACACGCCGGCGGCAGCGGCGATCTGCTCGACGGTGGTGGCTTCGTACCCGTTCTCCGAGAACAACCGAATCGCTTGAGACGCGACGTGGACCCGAAACTGTGCGGGGTCAGTTCCGGGCAAGTCTGCGCGTTCACTCATGGGGACAAGTATTGCGCCTGTGAGCGCGCTCCCGGTGCGACGGGCGGGATCGAGGTGCCGGACCGTTCTGTCTCAACGGTGTGCGGTGGATGTGAATTGGTAGGTTGCCGCCTCGACGATCTCCTGGGGGGAGATAGCGATCTCCTCGTTCAACCATGCGGTGACCAGCTCGGCGAGGCCGCCTACAAAAAGTAGTCCGTTGATCTGACCTTGACGAGGTGGCCAAGCTCGGTCGCCGTACATTCGCGTGGCTTCGTCCGCGACCATCTGGGCGAAGCCGTGCAGTACTGCGCGTCGGTGTGTACGCAGGGGTTCGTATGCAGCGGATTCGATCATCGCTACACGGCCCTTACGGGGATCGTCGGTGAGGATGGTGACAAACGACGCGATGGCATCTCGTACGCGCTGCTCGAGCGTCCCGTCGCTCGCTCGTAGTGCGGCCAGACCTGCGTCGCGGACTTCGTCCGCAATCCTGTCCAGGATCTTTTCCAGCAATTCGTCTCTGCTGGAGAAACTTTCGTAAAAGTATCGTTCCGTCAACTTGGCCTGAGCGCAGATAGCGGTCATCGTGGCGCCGCGATTGCCTGCGGCCGCGAATATTTCCATCCCTGCCTCGAGCAAGCTCTCGCGCCGCAGCGCCGAGCGCTGATCGCCGCTCAGGCCGGCATATCGACGCGAGTTGGGAGGAGTCATAGGTCGATATTGACAGACGCATCAGTGTGACGCAGACTACTGTCAATCTGACAGGAGTCACTGTCAGATTGAGCGAGAGTAGAGGTCACAGTGCCCAAGATCCTGGCTCGTCCCCCGATGAACTCGCCATTGCACCCGATTTCGGGTCGTTCCGGGCTGCCCCTGGTCGGGCATGCGCTGGCATACATTCGCGATCCACTCGCTCTGATGCAGGAGAACTGGGATCGATTCGGCGAGGTGTCCTGGTTCTCCATGGTCGGTCGGCGATGGATCGCTGTACTCGGACCTGACGCGTGTCAGGAGGTGCTGCAGAACAAAGATCGGGCTTTCGTCAACAGCGACGGCTGGTCGGTGCTGATCGGTCCCTTCTTTCACGGTGGGCTTATGCTGCTCGATTCCGAAGAACATTTACGACACCGTCGAATCATGCAGCAGGCGTTCACTCGATCACGACTCGAGAAGTCTGTCGACGTTCTCAACCCGGCAATCGACTCGGCACTCGACGCATGGTCTCCCGCTGACGGATTCCGTGCCTACACGGCGCTGAAGACACTGACCCTCGATCTCGCCACCGACATTTTCATGGGCGGGGCGGAAGGAAGCACCGAGAGCGAAATATCCTCGGTGAAGAAGGCTTTCGTCGATTGCGTCCAGGCAGCAACGTCTCTGGTCCGCTACCGCGTGCCGGGGACGCGATGGAAGCGAGGGCTCGACGGCCGCCGGGTCCTGGAAGACTTCTTTCGTCGTTACCTGCCGGCGCGTCGAGATCTCGAAACCGATGATCTGTTCTCCGTGCTCTGTCACATCGAATCCGAAGCGGGACAACGCTTCAGCGACGACGAAGTGATCGACCACATGATCTTCCTTCTGATGGCCGCACACGATACCTCGACGATCACCCTTTCCACGATGATGCAATACCTGGGTCAGCACCCAACGTGGCAGGACAAGTGCCGGACAGAATCGCTTGCACTGGGGACCTCGATGCCGAGTTATGCAGATCTCGACGGGCTGAGCAGTCTTGATCTGGTGATGAAGGAATGCCTCCGGCTCGTCTCTCCCGTACCGGTCATGGCGCGGCGAGCGGTCCGCGACACCCAAGTGCGGGGTCACTTCGTACCTGCGGGAACGTATGCTTCTGTCGCCCCTCACTTCACGCACCACATGGCGCAGTACTGGCCTGATCCCGAGCGTTTCGATCCCGAGCGTTTCGCCGAGAATCGACGCGAAGACAAGGTTCATCGGTACGCGTGGGAACCGTTCGGCGGTGGAGTGCACAAATGTCTGGGAATGCACTTCGCCGGCGCCGAGATCAAGGCAATCATGCATCACCTCCTCCTGCGCTTCGACTGGAACGTCGACGCCGATTACGTCGCCCCGCTCGACTTCACGTCCTTACCGTTCCCCTCCGACGGTCAACCTGTCGATCTGCGTCGGCGCTCCATTCCGGTGCGCTGAGCCCCTACGTCCGAGTTACTTCGACGCCCGCAGTTCGAACTTGAGAACCTTGCCGGTCGGGGTGCGAGGAAGGTCGAGGGGGAAGACGATGTCGCGGGGAACCTTGTACCCGGCCAGCAAGGTGCGGGTGTGGTCCACGATGTCTTCTGCGGAAGCCTGTAACCCCTTGCCCAGCACCACGAATGCTTTCGTCCGCTCGCCCCACTTCTCGTCCGGAACGCCGACGACTGCCACGTCGATCACGGCGGGGTGGCTCATGATCGCCTGCTCCACCTCGACGGTGGAGATGTTCTCGCCGCCCGAGATGATGATGTCCTTCGCGCGGTCCTTGAGCTGGATGTAACCGTCGGCATGCATGACGCCGAGATCCCCGGAATGGAACCAGCCACCGGCAAACGCTTCGGCAGTCGCTGCCTCGTCGCGGTAGTACGCCGTCGAGGCAAAGCTTCGGGCATTGGCGTCGCCGATTCCCTCCGCGAACACTCCAGCCGTGAACGCCGTTGTCTTGTCGCCACGCGAGCGGGAGGTGATGGGGTACGTCGCTCTCGGACTACGAAATGCCGAGATCGCCGAGAGGTTGTCCCTGAGCGTCGAAACGATCAAGACGTACATGCGGAATCTGATGGGAAAACTCGACGTCCGCAGTCGTCACGAAGCGGTCGTGGAAGCGCGGCGGCATGGCTTGATTCTGTGAGGGGCTTGATTCTCTGATCGGTCCCGCCAAGCGGAATTTCGAAACTGCGTCGCCGCCCCGGTTGATATGACGGTCCTCACTATCGGCAGAGTTCTACACGAGTGATGAGGGCATCGATGCAGGATTTGTTCGACAACAACGACATGACCGGCCTGGCCGAAGCAATCAAAAGTGGCGACGTCTCCGCCAAGGAAGTCCTCGAGTTCAGCCTGGACAGGCTCGACGAGCGCAACCCGGCAGTCAACGCAGTGATCAGTGAGCGGCGCGAGGAAGCGCGCAACGAGGTATCAGGCGGCCTGCCGGAAGGTCCACTGCACGGCGTCCCGTTCGTGATCAAAGACCTCGGCATGGACGTCGCAGGACTGCCGAGCACCAATGGATCTCGATTGTTCGCCGACGCTGTGGCAGAAAAAGATTCGACGCTGGTCGAGCGCTACCGCGAGGCTGGTCTTGTTGTCGTCGGCAAGACGAACACCCCGGAGTTCGGCAAGAACGCGAGTACCGAGCCTGCGCTGTTCGGGCCCACCCGCAACCCGTATGCACTTGATCGTTCGCCCGGCGGATCTTCCGGTGGCACGGCTGTAGCTGTTGCCGTCGGGATCGTGCCGGGCGGCCATGCCAGTGACGGTGGTGGATCGATCCGTATTCCCGCATCGGCCTGCGGCTTGGTAGGCCTCAAGCCAAGCCGTGGACGCACTCCGACGACACCGGCGCGCACGCTCTTCTCGTCGCCGATGAGTGTTCATCACGCACTCACCCGAAGTGTCCGCGACACCGCGCTGCTTCTCGACCTGTCCGCCGGACCGACGGTTGGCGATCCTTACGTGATCCTGGCGCCGAAGCGGCGGTACGTCGAGGAAGTGGGTGCGGATCCCGGACGGTTGCGGATTGGTCTGAGTAACGCGCTGCCGGACGGCACTCCGGTGGACCCGGAGTGTGGGACCGTCACAACCAGTGTTGCCGGCCTGCTCGAAGAACTCGGTCACGATGTCACCGAGGGTGCCCCGAACTTTCCGCTCGATGCGCTTACTGCCGGGCTGTCCGTGCTGATGGGAATTCCGATGACGATCGAGGTCGACGAACGACTCGAGGCGCTGAACCGCGCAATCCGCGACGACGACCTCGAGCCGACGGCTCGGATGATCTACGACCGCGCGAAGTCCGAAACTGCGACGAACGTCGTCAAGGCGTTGCAGGAACTCGAGCGGGCAGCCCAGGTGATCGGTGCGTTCTTTGTCGATCACGACCTGTTGCTGACGCCGACGATGGCTCGGCCGGCCGCGCCGCTTGGTCTGCTCGATACGGCAAATCCCATGTCGATCTGGGAACACTCGGCCGGATACAGCGGCTTGACCAGTCCATTCAACAGTTCCGGTCAGCCGGCGATTTCCTTGCCGATGGGTCACGACTCGGCCGGCGTTCCGATCGGCGTGCAGTTGGTCGGCGCGTTCGGGCGTGAAGATGTGCTGATACAGGTGGCGTCGCAGCTCGAAACGGCCCGTCCGTGGTCCATTGCGCCGGTGTGGCCGCCGGTCCCAGCGTAGCGCGCGCGGTCGTCCGAGCAGGGGAGGACGTCAGGCGATGACGCGAATCGGCCACTGGCCGTTCACATCTGCCACGTCCCTCCCCTGGCTGAGAAGATACTCGGCGAAATCACGCTGGCGCTCGGCGTGCCAATCGGCTTGATCGACCATGAGATCGAGTCCCAGGATGTCGGGGAACCGAACGGCCAGCTCGCGGGCCAACGCTGCCGCTGCTTTGGCATCGGCCTCAGCTTCGTGCGCTGACTCCAATGAAATCCCGTAGTGCTCGCACACTGCCGCGAGCGTTCGTTTGCCCTTGCGGAAGGTGTCCATGGCGCGATCGATCACGTACGGATCGATGACCAACCCCGGAACGAAGGCGGGCTTGCCGATGCGCAGACCCTCGGCATGCATGACCGTCAGATCGTAGGAGGCGTTGAACGCCACGACAGCGTGATCGCGCACCCAGGAATTGTGCAGAGCCTCGCGGATCTCTTCGTAGCCTTCGGAGTAGTTCTGGCCGTGTTGCGCCGCGAACTCGGTGCTGATGCCGTGAATGGCCGAGGCGCCGGCGGGGATGTCGACGCCGGGATCGAGTAGCCACGTGCGTGTTTCGACACTCGAACCGTCGATCACCGCGACGCATGCACTGACGATACGAGCGGTCGACGGATCTCGTCCCGTGGTTTCGAGGTCGAACGCGCAGATCGGGCGATCGGACCAGCTACTCATCGGGGGCCTTTCGGTGCGGTACATCATGTCCGAATCACTATGCACCGCCCTACCGACACAAACGACAAACAGTCACCTCCGCCGGGTGAGGGCGGAGGTGACTGCAGCTGACGTAGTGGAAACCTACAGAATTTCGGTTCCGACGGTGAAGCGCTCCATGACGTCCTCACGCGGAGTCACACCGAAGCCCGGTCCCTGGGGCACGGCGATGTGGCCGTCCTCGATGACAAACGGTTCGGTGATGTCTTCCTTGTAGAAGCGATCGGACGCCGAGATGTCGCCGGGCAGTGTGAAGCCGTCCAACGCCGCGAGAGCTGCGTTGGCGGCGCGGCCGATTCCGGTCTCGAGCATTCCGCCGCACCACACCGCAATACCGTGCGCCGAGGCGAGATCGTGGATTCGCTTGGCTTCCAGGTATCCACCGACACGGCTCGGCTTGATGTTGATGACCGAAGCGGCACCGAGCGTGATGGCGTCCGCCGCATCCTTGGCCGACTCGACCGACTCGTCGAGGCAGATCGGAGTCGAGAGGGACTGGGCAAGCTTGGCGTGCTGCACCAAATCGTCCTCGGCCAGCGGCTGTTCGATGAGTAGCAACGCGAATTCGTCCAGGCGACGCAGCAGCTGCGCGTCGACAAGGGTGTACGCGGCATTCGCGTCGACCTGCAAGGGGACGTCGTAGCCGAACTCCTTGCGCACTGCTGCCACAGGTTCGATGTCCCAGCCCGGCTTGATCTTCAGCTTGATTCGCACGTAACCCTGGGACAGGTAGTTGCCGACGGTCTCGAGCAACTGCGGAATGCTGTCCTGGATACCGACGGATACACCGGACGGAACCCGCGTGCGAGTGGCCCCGAGGTACCGAGCGAACGACTGTCCGCGAGCACGCAATTCCGCGTCGAGGATTGCCATTTCGATGGCCGACTTGGACATCTGATGACCCACGATGGGATGAAGCACGCTGCCGACGGTCTCGGCCGAGAGCGGCTGATCCGACTGCGACTTACGCAGCGTAGGAACGAGATACTCGCGCAGCATCGCTCGCGCTCCGGCGGTGTACTCCGAGTTGTAGTACGGATCGCTCAGCGAGCCGCACTCGCCCCAGCCGACAGTATCCACCGGGCCGTTGGGACCCTCGGTGGTGCCACTCACCTTCAGGACGAGGGTGTTGCGCTCGAGCTGGGTGCTGAATGACGTGGTGAAAGGGGAGACGAGAGGGATGCGCAGTTCGCGCAATTCGACGGACTCAATGTGCATGGACTTGCTCTTCTCCGGTTGTCTCGCAGATTTTCGTGAACATGTAATAGCCACTGGGGTCGAAGCCGGTAGATTGCCATTCCTTCGAGGCGATCAGTGGTTCGAGGTACTCGCGAAGCGCGTGTCGCCAAGCAAAGGCGGAGGCGCGGTCGACGGTTCTCAGATGCTCTATGTCTCTGGGTATTCCGACTGCGATGTCGATGCAGTCGGGTGGGATCGGGAGCATCCGAGGTGTACCGTCCTCGGTGGGTTGAAGCACCTTGAATGTATCATCTACGGCCACAGTAGAACTCGGAGATCCATCGGCGTCGAGATCCCAACTGACCAGCATTCGGTCGCTGGCGTCGCCGGCGTTGATACCGTCTGCCATCGATCCGTAGAAATCCGGATTGTATTCAGCCGGTTCGGCACCGAGACGCTGGATGTTGAAATAGGCATTTCGTGCGACGAGTGGATCGAAAGTCCAACGGATCGTTCTGACGCCGCGCTCGATACACCAGTCTCGCTGATGATGCTTCAGAGCGCGGCCGATTCCCTTGCCCGCATGCCCCGGTAGAACTCCGGCAATATGTGAGTGCAGAACCTCGCCGAGAGGCTCGACGAAGAATCCGACGCAACCGCCGATCATTTCGCCTTCGGAGAAGGCTCCCACCACGTAGTGACCACCGTGATGAAGTGCAACCAACATCGCCGTGCCGAAATGAGCCGGTCCGGGACTGGTAGCCCAGATCTCGTCGAAAACGGCAGACAGATCGGCTATTTCGCGGGTGTCGACCAGTTCTCGAAACTCAACCGCTTTGCTTTTCGACACGAGGGCCCCCTTCAGACGTGATCGAACGAATAAGGCCCGCAACCAACGCCGTTCTCGGGGCGATAGCGGACACGAGCGCATGCTCGGTCTCGGCGTGTGCACCGCCGCCGACGCCACCGAGGCCGTCGAGGGTGGGGATGCCGATGCCGGCAGTGAAGTTTCCGTCCGAGGCTCCGCCGACGGCGAGGCCGACGGGAGGAGTCAGATCATGCTCGAGCGCAACACGTTCCGCCAGGGAAAGCAACGGTGCGGACATCGCTGCTTCGAGGGGAGGCCGGTTGACGCCACCCGAGACCGTTACTACTGCTTCGGGGTGGATTGCCTGCAGGGCTCGGATATTCGAATCGACCCGCTCCTGCTCGGCGGCGCTGGTTGCACGCACGTCCACGTCGACAAATGCTTCTGCCGGAACCGTGTTGGTGGTGGTTCCGGCTGAAATGACGGTCGGCGTGACGGTGGTTGCCTGCGCGGGAGAGGACAAGTCGTTGATCGCGATCACGAGACGAGCCAGCTCGACTGCCGAGTTGATGCCCTTTTCCGGTTCCAATCCCGCATGCGCAGCGCGGCCGGCAACATGGATCCGATACAGCGACACTCCCTTGCGGACGGTCTTGAGTTCACCGCCGTCGCCGCCGGCCTCGAGGACGAGCACCGCGCCTGCAGCAAGTTCCTCGATGAGGGACCGCGACGTGGGTGAACCGATTTCTTCGTCACCGGTTACGAGGAGTGTGATTCCGTCGAGTGCATCGTCGCCGTGCAACTCTCGGACGATGGCGAGGGCGTGGATTGCCTGAACGACACCAAGTTTCATGTCGAGGCCACCCGGGCCTCGAAGTGCTCCGTCGGTGACTGCTGCGGCCAGGCGCGTCAGGGTGCCGATCGGCCACACGGTGTCGTGGTGACCGAGCAGCATCAGCCGCGTCGGTGAGCTGCCGAAACGGGTCACCAGATGGGTTCGGCCTTCCCTCACTATCGACTCCGGTGTAACGCCGAGTCGTTCGTGGACAAGGTCTGACGTCCATTTCGCGCTGCGGGCAACAGCTTCGAGATCGTGGGACGGCGACTCGACTTCGATGAGCGCGATGGCGTCCTCGAGGATCTGAGGAAGTTGGCGCTCGGCCAGATCGCGGAGAACGGTCATCGGTTGTTCACTCGCGGATATGCGCG
This sequence comes from Rhodococcus sp. IEGM 1409, assembly GCF_030056735.1. Lineage (GTDB taxonomy): Bacteria > Actinomycetota > Actinomycetes > Mycobacteriales > Mycobacteriaceae > Rhodococcus_F. Next base: position 1,003,684 of record NZ_JASHKN010000001.1, on the reverse strand, counting down.
GCTTCCGACGTGTAGCAATTGTGTACTCCCGTTGTCGGAGAAAGTGATCCGAATCCAACCTGATGTTTGAGGAAGTTGGGTCGCGAATACTCCAGGGTGAACTTCGATCAGGCTGAGAGAGGCGGACTCTGCAGTTTCGGCGTTGATCGAAGGGTCGATGTGGTCGGTGCGGCGGGCTGTCAGGGAACTGCCGGTCCTTTCCAGGACAAAATCGGCGGCAGCATCGCGATACAGACCGCACAGCGCATCGAGTTCCTCGGGTGAGGACGTGATGCGGGTGTGGGGGTCACCAGGCGAGAATGCCGGTGTCACGGCAACGCCGCCGATGGAACCGATCACCTCAGTCAGAAGATCGCCCGAGAGAGCGTCCATTGCTCCGCCGTTGGCCATGAGGGCCACAGCCATGCCGCAGGACGGGACCACCCGCAAGAACGACTGCTGGCCGAGGGTTCCGCCGTTGTGGCCATGGGCCAGTGCCCCGCCCCAATTGTGCAGCAGCCAAGTGGTTCCCATGATGTCTGCAGACGACACGTCACCGATCTGGCGGCGCTCCTCGAGCATCGCCAGATGAGTGGAACGCTGAAGCAGAACCGGATCCTCGCGCATCGAATCCTGCGCGAACAGGAGTAGATCTTCGGCTGTGCTGTTGATGAGACCAGCGGGACCCATCGAACGAGGGATGAGGAATCGTGGTGTCTGCTCGAGATTGTCCGCGCCGCCGACGTGTCCGACTGCAGCACGGTGCAGTGCCGTCTCCTCGGGCAGAGTCGTGGTCTTGGTCAGGCCGAGCGGCTCGATGATCCGCTTGCGCAGAACCGCGTCCCAACTCTTACCTCGCAGAACCTCGATGATTCGTCCGGCGATGACGAAGCCGGTGTTGCAGTACGACCAATCGGTGCCGGGGGCGAAGAGCTGCACCGTCGATGTCAGGGCTGCGACGTATCGCTCGACGCAGTCGTCGCCGCGTCCGCCGTCGATGAAGACGTCACCGTCGATGCCACTGGTATGAGTCAACAGGTGGCGAGTCGTGACCGTTTCGGTGGCCACCGTGTCGGCAACCGCGAAGTCCGGCAGTATGTTCCGGACAGGTGCGTCGAGGTCCAGTAGTCCTTCTTCGACGAGTTGCATGATCAGTGTGGCCGTCCAGACCTTGCTGATCGAACCCATCTGGAACAACGTGTCAGGCGTTGCCGGCACACCGGTGCGGGTGCTGACGACACCGGAAGTGACCACGGTGCGGTCGAATCCGCTGCGACCTGTGGTCAAAATTCCCAGCGAGGCACCGGGTACTCCGTACTTCGCGCTCAGGGTGTCGAGTCGGTACTGCCAATAGTCGGGTTCGACTGTGATGAGTGCCGGCGTGGGGGAGAGGTGACGCTCGAGCCACTCGACCAGCCTGGTGTTGTAATCCAGTCGGTGGGAAAGCCGACCCGTCAACACAAAGGCATGCGACGCGTCCGGGTAGACCACCAGTTCGGTCGGGGTGCCGGCCAAACGCAGCCCACCGAACCACTGTTCGGCCTGGTTGACCGGGCAGCGGACGTCGCTGCCGCCGTGAAGTATCAGCGTCGGTGTCGTCACCTTCGCGACTCGCCCCAACGGCGAAAGTTCCTCTACCCGAGATGACTGCGGGTCGAATTCGACGGTCTGCAGCAAGATGCCCTCGTCCGAGGGGCCCGCCGTGTTCGCGATGTCGCAGACAAGGCCACCGGCGACTGCGACGGCAAACCGATCGGTGACCGACGTCAGGGCGCACGTCATGAATCCGCCGTAGCTGTAGCCCGTGAGCACCAGTTGTTTCGGATCGGCCATCCCTTCGGCGACAAGGGTTTCGACCGGTTCGAGCAGGTCAGCGCGATCCGCCTCGCCCCAGCCGTCCCGCACACCGTCGAAGAAATCGTTCCCGTAGCCGTCACTTCCACGCGGATTGATCATCAAGACCGTGTAGCCGAGCGCGACCAGTTCCGCGTGGTATGCGTGCATCACGGTAGGCGTTCCGGTCCAGGCATTGTGTGGTCCGCCGTGGACGTCCAGAACCAGCGGACCGGCGCCCGTGACGTTCGGGTCGCGCAGGATCCAACCCTGAACACGGGTGCCGTCGCTGATGTCGAACCAACGCTCGGTGGCGACTGGGAATGCGACGGAAGTTGTCAGTTCCGTGTTCAATTCGGTGACGGTCTCGACGGCGGTGGTCTCGAGGTCGATGACGGCGACCTCGCCGAAGGACGTCGCCGTTGCCAGCGCGACGACGGCCCGCCCGGAGGCCAGGGAAAGGCCGGAGACCACTGTCTGCTCACCGGTGAGAAGCGGTGAGACGGAGCCCGTCCGGAAATCGACCTTGTGCAGTTCGGTGGAACCGTGGTTGCGGATGCAGAAGACGACGTCGCCGTCGATGGTGAAACTCGGTGCGCCACCGGGATACCCGGTCCCGCCCGGCATGACGTTTCGATCGAGTTCTGCCGTCAGGCTGCGGTCTTCCACCCGATGGTCTCGGTGCAGGACAAGAAGTTCGTTGTTGTGAATGATCGGCGTGTGCCAACCGACTGCTACGACGGCATCGCCGGCAGGTGTCCATGCAAGAGGGCCGCCGATGCCGCGTGCGTGCCCCAATTTCCGCGGAGCTGAGCCGAGATCAGTCAGCGATACGGTCCAGGCGGAACTCGCTCGCGTCAGATCGGCGTCGCCGTCCATCGCCGCAGTGAAAGCCAATTCAGTGCCGTCGGGACTGTACGCGGGATGCGAAGCGTCCCAATCGCCGTCCGTCAGTTGCCTAAGCGAGCCGGCCGCCAGATCGAACTCGAACAGGTGCGCACGAACGCGGCCCCGGACGCCGGATCCGTCGACCTTGTAGTTGAGTCGTTTCGTCACCAAGAGACGTGACGAGCCGGCGGCAGTGCGGTCGACCGGAGCGCTGAAGGCGATCCGAGCGCCGTCGGGAGAGAACACCGGTGCCCCGGCGCCGAGTGGGAGCTGTTCCGAGGCGGTCATTTGAATGGCGGGTCCGCCGGTGGCATCGACCTTCCACAGTTGCGGTGTGCCCGAGGAATCCGGTCGTACGAAGACCAACAACGTGGATACGGGGTGCCAAGCAGGGGAGGTGTCGGCCGGTCCCGCGGTGAGCTGTAGTTGCGGGGAAGCCAGCCAGATCGAATGCTCATTGGTGTCCGCGGCCGGATTCGCTTCGGTACGTACGTATGCAATGCGTCCCGAGACGGACACCGCTATGCCGGTCGGTGTGACCACGGACGCGTAATCCTGGATACCGGCCGAACGACGTTCTTCGGTCCGGGATACGGCAGCAGGGGATTCGAGAGTAGTCGGTGTTGTCATTGGAACATCGGCTCCCCGAATGTCGGGATCGCAGACAGCAGCTTGGCCGTGTACGCCTCCTTGGGCGAATCGATCACGTCGAGAACCGGTCCGTGTTCGACGATCTCGCCGCCGAGCATGACTGCGACGTGGTCGCAGACGTAGCGGATCACCGCGAGATTGTGACTGACGAACAGAACCGTCAGACCCAGCTGCTTCTGCAGATCCACCAAGAGATTCAGAACGGCGCCCTGTACGGATACGTCTAGAGCAGAGGTGATTTCGTCGGCAAGCAGGACTGCTGGTGCAGCAGCCAATGCCCGCGCGAGAGCCACACGTTGGCGCTGACCACCCGACAACGACGACGGGTATTCGTGCGCCTTCTCCACCGGCAGTTGGACGGTGGCGAGGAGTCGAGCGACCTCGGCAGCGCGGTCACCGCGGCTGCGGCGAGCTTTGTCACGACGCTCGGTGGACCGCAACGCCTCGGCCAAGGACTGGCCGATGGTCATTCTCGGATCGAGGCACGAGTACGGATCTTGGAAGACCATCTGTATCCGGTGGCGCAGACGAGCCGTCGCGCCTCGGGCGTGAGCGACGTCTACACCGTCGAGAAGGATCTGGCCCGAACTTGGTTCGGCCAGGCCGACGGTTGCTCGCGCCAGCGTCGACTTTCCGGAACCCGATTCACCGACGAGGCCGACGACCGATCCGGAGGGGATGTCGAGGCTGACGTTCTTGACGGCATGGAATTTCTTGGAACCGTTTCCCAGATGGACGTTGACGTCGCGAAATTCCAGCCTGCTCATCGGATCTCCTCTGCAACTGCCATCAGCTCATCCAACTCGATGTCTGCGGTGCTCGCTTCGATGTCGAGACTTTCCACCTGCCAGGCTTCGTCGACGGTGGCGAGCGGCTTGTCGCGATCGGTGGTCATGGTGGGGACCGCGGCGATCAGCGCGCGGGTGTACGGGTGTCGTGCACGACCGGCGATCAGGTCGTCGACCGCGATGTCTTCGACGATCTCTCCGGCGAACATGACCAGGACACGGGTGCACATGCCGGTGATGACGGCCATGTCGTGCGAGATGAGAAGGATTGCGGCGCCGGTCTCTTCGCGAACCTCGTGCAGCAGTCCGAGGACCTCACGCTGAACGGTCACGTCGAGTGCCGTGGTGGGTTCGTCCGCGATGATCAGAGCGGGCTTGCCCATCAGACCCATGGCGATCATCGCGCGCTGACGCATACCGCCGGAGAACTCGTGGGGGTACTGCTTCGCGCGGCGGGGGGCGTCGGGGATCTTGACGGCGTTCAGTCGCTCGACTGCCGCCTTCTTCGCGTCGGCCTTGCTCATACCTTCGTGGAGCCAACCGATCTCGGCGACCTGGTATCCGACCTTCAGAGACGGATTCATGGACGACATCGGATCTTGGAACACCATCGCCATGCGCGTGCCGAGTTGACGGGCAACCTTGCGTGAAGCCGAATTATCCGGCCGCTTGCCGTCTTTCATCAGCACGGTGCCGTCGAATTCGATGAGGCCGGCGTCGACCACGGTGGGGTAATCGGTGAGCTGCGCGATCGCCATGCAACTCAGCGACTTTCCGGAACCCGATTCGCCGACGATGCCGACGGTTTCGCCGCGGTGAACGGTGAAGCTGATGTTGTCGACCGGTCGGCGCCAGTCGCCGCCGGCAGGAACTGCGACGGACATGTTGCGAACGGTCAGTACCGCGTCTTCGTCGCTGGGCGTCGAATCCGTCTGAGCTGTAAGTGCATTGATCGGCTTCCACTTCGGCAGACGACTGCTGATCGGGCTGCGAACTCCCGCGCCGCGAGCAATAGCCTCGCCGAGCAACGTGAAGGTCAAGCCGGCGAGCACGACGGCGACGCCGGGGGCGAGTGCGGTGGCCGGGTTGACGAAGATCTTCGACAGACCTTCGTTGAGCATCCGGCCCCAGTCGAACGCGGGTGGCTGAATGCCCAAGCCGAGGAACGAGAGTCCGGCAAAGACCACAAGACCGCTGCCGACGGCGATGCTGGCGTTGACGATGAGTGGTTCACGGATGTTGGGGAGAATGTGGCGGAACAACAACCCGGGCTTGGTGACGCCGAGGATGCGTGCTGCGTCGATGAAGTCGCGTCCGTTGACCGACGAAGCCAGCGCGTACGTCAACCTCGCGAACGGCGAGGCCAGGGCGAGACCGATGGCGATCACCGCGCTGCCCGCACCCTGTCCGAGAACGACCAACAGGAAGATGGCCAGAAGGAGACCGGGGAACGCGATGGCGAAGTTGAGGAATGCCACGACCATTCGTCCGACCCACCGGGGAGCGAGCGTCGGGAGCGTACCGAGGATCAGGCCGAGTGTCACACCGAGTGCTACGGCTCCGAGCGCCATGACTACCGACAGCCTCGCGGCCGTCATCGTGCGCGCGAAGACGTCACGCCCGCCCGCGTCGGTACCGAAGATGTGCTCGGAACTCGGTCCCTGAGACAGTGCCTTCGGGTTGGCCGCGACGGCGGCGTCACCCCAGATCATCGGTCCGAAGATGACGAGGGCGATCAGAGCGGTCAGGAAGGTGAGGGCCAGGATTCCCAAAGGGGTGCGGAACGTTCCGACAATCCAGTGTCGTTGTGGAGGTGTCTTGGGGGCCGCAGTGGGGGCCGTAGGTGAGGTGCTCAACTCAGTTCTCCCGAATTGTGGATCGTGGGTCGATGAGAGCGAGCACCACGTCGACGATGAAATTGATGAGAAGGACGATGGCGCCGTAGATCACGACCAGTGTCTGGGCGAGCGGGTAGTCCTTCTCGGTGATGGACTTGACCAGCGCCATGCCCATGCCGGGCCAGGCGAAGATGCTCTCGATGAGCACGGTTCCGGCGATCAGTGCGCCCAAGAGGAGTCCGGCAAGCGTCAGCGTCGACGTCAAGAGGTTGGGCATTGCATGACGGAAGTAGATTCGTGCCACAGTCATTCGCTTGGCGCGCGCCGTGCGGATGTAATCCATGTCCAACACGCCGAGCGCCTCTGCACGTACGATGCGCGACATCGAGGCGATGGCACCGATCGACATGGCCGCGACCGGAAGGATGTAGCTTTCCGGTCCGCCGCGGCCGGCGACGGGAAGAACAGGGAACGTGACGGCAAAGAGGTAGACCAATGCCGTGCCGAACATGAACTCGGGGATCACGGCGATGGTTCCCGACGTTGCGGTGTAACCGATCTCGACTCCGCGTCGTCTACCGTTGCGGGTCAGTGCAGCGAAGATGAGGCCGATCGGAATGCCCAGTACCAGCACCGTGACGACTGTGAGTACAGCCAGTTCGAGCGTTGCCGGTAGGCGGGACGCGATCACCTCGAAGACCGGAGTCCTCAAGGTGATCGAGTCACCCGGATTCCCGCTCAGCAACCCGCCGACGAATCGGAAGTACTGCTGCCACAAGGGAAGGTCGTAACCGAGCTGAGACCTCGTTGTCTCGACCAGTTCGACCGGTGCGTTCATTCCCAGCGCCAACCGCACCGGGTCGCCCGGAATCAGTTGGAGCATCAGGAACGCAGCAGTCACCAGCGCCCAGAGTGAAATCACGAAGGTGCCGAAACGGCGCAGCAGATATGCAGGCCAGCTGTCGGACTCGAGCCACTTTGCTCGAGCCTGAGGCGCCGCTTCTGGTTTCGCGGCTTCAATAGTTTGACTCATGGGCTGTCTTTCCGGAGGGCGGGATGCTGGGGCGGGAAGAGATTCAGTGCGGGATGCTGCCTACTGGTACAGACGCAACGCAGAACCGGTGTACGACTTACCGAATGCGAGCCCAGCTTTGTTGAAGTACACGTTCATGACCGAGTCGGCGAAGGGCACAGCGGAGAACGACTTGGTGATCTCCGACTCGGCGTCGGCCCAGGCATCACAAGCCGCGTCGCCGGTCAGGCCGGAGGCCTTCGTTGCTGCTGCTTCGTATGCGGGGTTGCTGACCGACGCGAAGTTCTTGCCTGCTGCGGGAATCGGCCCGGCGAAGTACGCGGCGAAGGTGCTGGGGAGCGGAGTGTTGATCTGGACCCACGCGATGTCCCAGGCAGAGTTGTCCTTGCCACTGAGAATGACGTCGATGATCTTGTTCGAGTCACCACCGGTCACCTCGACGTTAGCGCCGAGTTCGGACCACGCCGACTGAGCAAGTTCGGCTGCTGCGTTGCGCGGATCGTCGACGCCGTCGTAGACGAGGCGAAGGTTCAGCGGCTTGCCGTCCTTGCTTCGCTTGCCATCAGAGCCGGCAGTCCAGCCCGCCGCATCCAGGGTTGCCTTTGCGGCAGACAGATCGAAGTCGGGAACGTTACCCGCGACAGAGTCGTAGACACAGGCGCGCGGTTCGACGCCGACGAGACTGGTGGCCCGGACACCGCGCCCCGCAGTGATGACCTGAGTGAGGTCGTCGAGATTGACTGCTTGGATCAGTGCCTTACGCACTGCGGGATCACTGGTGGGATTGCTCGCGATCTGATTGAAGTACATCTGACCGGCGGGATTCGGCCTCAGGACTGAGTCCAGGTTGGCGGCGTCTACGCGGTCCTTGTCCGGCCCTCCGATCGGGGCGGCATTGAGCTCACCCGAGAGAAGCTGGTTGGCTGCTGTGCTGACATTGGGTGCCATGGCGGCGACGACCGTCTTGGGGACACCGGGGGTGTCAGAGGTGGTTCCGTCCGGGCCCCAGTTGTAACCTTCACGACGCTCGAACGTGTAGTGGTCGTTGGGGACAACTTCGGTGAGTTCGAACATGCCGGTACCGAGAGACTTCTTGTTCGAAGCGGTCGGGTCCTCGAGCCCGGCGTCACACATGATCGCCAGACGGGCGCCGACGTTCAGAAGAAGGAACGGGCTCGGCGCCGCAGTGGTCACCGTGACGGTGCGGGTCGCGGGATCAGCGGTTGCAGTAGCGCCGGTCGGCACGGTCTGGCCGCGCAACTGTGAACCGTTGTCCGGATTCGCCACGAAGTTGATGTTGTCGGCGACGGTCTGCGGAGTCAGCGTGGACCCGTCGGTACAGGTCACCCCTTCACGAATGGTGAAGGACGCGGAGGTCGGGGTTTCTTCCCACTTCTCTGCCAACCACGGTTTGATTTCACTCGTATCAGGATCCTGGTAGATCAGGTAGTCGTAAGCCAACTTCGACATTTCGCCAGTTGCCGAGGACGCCGCCATGATCGGGTTGAGTGCGCCCGGATCGGTCTGCATCGCAAAACGGAAAGTCCCGTCCGTGGCCGGTTCACCGCCACCCGAGCCCGAGGACGTCCCTCCCGAGCCACAAGCGGACAACACGAGAGCGAGCCCTGCGGCTGCTGCAAGTGTTGGATAGAAGCGGTGTTTCATGGTGCCTCCGTGAAGGAGCAGGGGCCCGAGCGAAAAACGTGAGGGCGCGGTTGAGTGTTGACTGCTAAATCTTGGCGTATGACGTGACGCGCATCTCTGTCGATCCTCACGAAAATCGGGTCGATTTTCGTCCGCTCCCACGAAAATCGGCATGATCAGTGAATACCTGTCTGTATGCGGACAGCGACCGGCGAAACAGAACGTTTTCCCCGGTCGCTGCAGCACGGTTACTCGTACAACCGAAGAGCGGAGCCGACATAGTTGCGGCCGAAGGCGAGCCCCGAATTGGAGAAGTACAGCGTGGTGATCTGGTCGGCGAACGGAATCGCCGAATTGGCCTTGACGATCTCCGACTCGGCCTCCGCCCACGCGGAGCACGCAGCATCGCCGGTGACTGCTGACGCCTCGGCTACCGCCGCGTTGTAGTTCGGATTGGAGATGGACGCGAAGTTCAGTCCGTCGGCCGGAACGGGGCCGGAGAAGAAGGGCACGAGCATGCTCGGCACTGCAACGTTGATTGTTTCCCACGCCACGTCCCACGCGGAGTTGTCCTTGCCACTCAGCGCGACATCGAGAATCTTGTTGGCGTCGCCGCTGATCAGTTCGACGGTTGCGCCGAGGTTCGACCATGCCGAGAGCGCGAGATCCGCCGAGGCGTCGGACGAGTCACCGAGTGCCTCGTAGAGCAGTCGGATCCGCAACGGCGCGCCGTCCTTGCTGCGCTTACCATCCGCGCCGACCTTCCAGCCCGCAGACTCGAGAGTTGCTGCCGCTGCGTTGGGATCGAAGGCGGGTACGTTGCCGGTGACCGAATCGTAGACACATGCGCGTGGTTCGACGGACACCATCGTGCTCGAACGTGTGCCACGTCCTGAGGTGTAGATCTCGGCGAGATCGTCGAGATTCAGCGACTGGACGAGAGCCTTCCGCACCGCTGGATCGCTTGTCGGATTGCCCGGCGTGTGGTTGAAGAACATGTCGCCGGACGGGAAGGGCTGCCTGATCGTATCCAGCGGCGCAGAGTTCAATCGGTCCTGATCCGCGCCGGATACCTGTGCAGCGTTCAGATCGCCGGACAGAAGTTGGTTTGCGGCGGTACTCATGTTCGGGACGATCGACGCGACGACGGTTTCCGGTAGACCGGCCGTGGTCGAGGTCGTGTCGTCCGGTCCCCAGTTGTAGCCCTCGCGCCGGGCGAAGGTGTAGTGATCGTTGGCGACGGACTCGGTCATCTGGAACATGCCGGACCCGATGGTGGTTTTGTTCGCCGCTGCCGCATCCGTCAATCCCGCCTCACACATGATCGGCAGGCGGGCCAGGTTGAGGAGCAGAAACGGGGACGGTTCCGGGGTAGTGACCGTCACCGTCCGGGCCGCGAGATCATCAGTGGCAGTTGCGGTTGCAGGCACGTAGACCCCGCGGAGAGCGGACCCGTTGGTCTCGTCGGTGACGAAGTTGATGCTGTCTGCGACGGTGCGGGCCGTCAGTGCGGATCCGTCGGAGCACGTGACACCGTCGCGAATTGTGAACTCGGCTGAAGTGGTTGTCTCTGACCACTTTTCGGCCAGCCAAGGCCCGGCGTCCCCGGTCTCCGGATCGACGTGAATCAGGTAGTCGTAGCTGAGGCGCGCAAGACTGTGGGCGTAGGTGGACGTGGTCATCAACGGATTCAGCGCTCCTGGGTCACCGAACAGTGCCAGCCGGAACGTTCCGTCCGTGACGGGTTGGCCGTTGTTACCGCCGGGCGACCCGCTTGACGAACAAGCCGACAAGAGAAGGGTCGCGCAGCCGGCGACTGCCAGCACGACGCAAGTACGTTTTTTCATGGAGCCTCCGGTGGCAGAATCCTTGGCCCAAGTCGAAAACAGATGCAGCGGGCAAGGAACGAATGACGATTGGACGACACTAACGCGACGACCCCTCGGTCGTATCGTGGCAATTCACGAAAGTTCGGAGACTCTTCGTAGTGAATTACGGTCGCCCGGCCCGGTCGACTCTGAGCGTCGATGCACAGTTGTCGAACGGGCAGGACGTCGAACCACTACTGGTACAGGCGCAGGGCCGAACCGATGAAATTGCGGCCGAATGCAAGACCCGCATTGTTGAAGTAGAGAGTCGTGATCTTGTCGGCAAAAGGTACCGCCGAGTTCGCTTTGATGATCTCGGACTCAGCGTCTGCCCAAGCGGCACAAGCGTCCTCGCCGGTCAGTCCGGAGGCTTTGACGACGGCTGCATCGTAGGCAGGATTGGAGATCGACGCAAAATTCATTCCCGCAGCGGGCACCGGACCGGAGAGGAAGGGGACCAGCATGCTGGGCAGCGCGACGTTGATCGGCTCCCATACAACGTCCCAGGCCGTGTTGTCCTTGCCGCTCAGTGCGACGTCGAGAATCTTGTTCGAGTCGCCGCTGGTGAGTTCAACGGTGGCGCCCAGGTCGTTCCATGCGTTGAGTGCGACGTCGGCGGCAGCATCGGTCGAGTCACCGAACGTTTCGTAGACCATCCGAAGTCGGAGCGGTGCGCCGTCCTTGCTGCGCTTACCGTCGGCGCCGATCTTCCATCCTGCAGATTCGAGAGTTGCTGCGGCTGCGCTGGTGTCGAAGGCGGGCAGGTTTCCGGCGATGGAGTCGTAGATGCAGGCCCGCGGTTCGATGGACACCATCGTGGTCGACCGGGCTCCGCGACCGGCTGTGAAGATCTCGGCGAGGTCATCGAGATTGAGAGCCTGGACCAGAGCTTTGCGTACGGCAGGATCGCTCGTCGGATTGCCGGGACTGTGGTTGAAGAACATCTCGCCCGCCGGAGCCGGCTGCGTGACGGTGTCCAGGTTCGCGGCGTTCATGCGATCCTGGTCGGGGCCGGAAACCGCTGCGGCGTTCAGATCACCGGACAACACCTGGTTGGCCGCTGTGCTGTTGTTCGTGATGATGGACGCGACGACATTCTTGGGTACTCCGGCCGTGTCCGAGGTGGTGTCGTCCGGTCCCCAGTTGTATCCGTCGCGCCGGACGTACGAGTAATGGTCGTTTGCGACTGCCTCGGTCATCTGGAACATGCCCGACCCGATGGTCGTCTTGTTTGCCGCCGTCGGATCCTTCAACCCGGCATCGCACATGATCGGAACGCGCGCCAGGTTGAGAAGCAGGAACGGAGAGGGCTCCGGAGTCGTGACCGTCACTGTCCGCGTCGCCAGGTCGGCGGTGGCGCTCGCCGTTGCCGGTACGTACACCCCGCGAAGAGCGGATTTGTTTGCGGCGTTGGTGATGAAGTTGACGTTGTCTGCGACAGTCTGAGCAGTCAGGGCGGACCCGTCGGTACAGGTGACGCCGTCGCGAATGGTGAAGGATGCGGAAGTGGTTGTCTCTTCCCATTTTTCGGCGAGCCACGGCTTGGTGACGCCGGTATCGGGATCTGGGTGGAGCAGATAGTCGTAGCTCAGACGTGCCAGTTGGTGTGCCGGCGAGGCGGCGGTCATCAGCGGATTCAGTGCACCCGGGTCTGCGACGAGAGCCAATTTGAAGGTGCCGTCGGTGAGGGGCTCACCACCGCCTGAACCCGACGAGCCGCCCGACGAGCACGCGGTCAGGGCAAGAACGGTGCCGGTTGCTGCAGCCAGTAGTGCGTAGGACCGTTGTTTCATGCTGCCTCCGGAAGATGTAGTCCCGACCCGAGCGACGCGCGGTCTGTCGAGTGGGGAGCAAAAGACGATTGCATGAATCTTCACCCAACGAAAGAAGGAGAGCATCGTCCGAATTTACGAAGGTTCCGTGAGATTTGGTAGATCGCTACGAAGCCACCGGGTAGAAGAGACGAATCTGAAGCATCAAGCTGAATCGGGTCTCGGGGTCGTCGAGATCGATGCCGGCGATTCCGGCAAGCTTCTTGAGGCGGTACCGAAATGTGTTGACGTGGATGTGAACCAAAGACGCAGCAGCCGGAATGTCGCCGAACGTGTCGAGCCAGGCGCGGAGAGTGTCGACGAGGTTGATGTCGTGCGTGTGGTCGTATTCGCGCAGCACGGCGAGTGGACCCGACGCGGTCTGGTTCTCGTCCGCCAGGGCGTCGGAGAGGCGCAGAAGCAGGGAATTGATCTGCACGTCGTCGGCCCGCGCGACGGTTCGGCCCGAGGAATTCCACGTCGACCTCAGAACGCGAAGCGCTCGGTCGGCTTCGTCGCGTGACTTCTCCAGCGTCATCACGTCGGTCACCGTCGCGCCGATTCCGATGACCACCGACTTCTCCGAGCGGGAACGGTCTGCGAACTCCGACGCGATCCGGCGCACGTAGTCGTCGTCGGTCTGGTGCCGGGTGTGTGGGATGACGGCGTAGACGGTGCCGCCGATCGCTGCCGCCACCGACAGTGGAAATACCTGGTGGAGATAGGTATTGAGTGTCAGGGCCAGTTGATCGACGTCGGCTTCGGCCTCCAACGACGCGCCGGCGCCGCCACGGAAGCCGGCCGCCAGCACGGTTGCCTTCGAACGACCGTAGCCCAGTCTCTCGGCCGCTTCCTTGGCCGAAGTACCGCCACTCAGTAGTGTGATCACCTCGCCCAGCCTCAGCCGTCGTGCCGAATCCGCGGCCAGCTTGGCTCGAAGCAAACTCATGGCGGCCACGCCCGCCGCCTCGACGAGCGTTTTGACCTGCAATTCGTTCGGCTCCTCGTCCAAGATCACCCAGATCGAACCGAGGATCTGAGATGCCGCATGTATTCGCATGCCGACTCGGGGCCTGATGCCTGGCCCGATACCCGGTAGAAAGACAGGAAGGGCCGAGCCGTAGATCTTGTTGAAGTACCCCATGGACCTGAGCCGGTCGGAATAGTGCTGCGGCACTTGATGTCCGAGGACGCTCTGCTTACGTGCCTCGTCGCCGAAGGCTTGATCCGCCGAGAACGCGAGGATCCGGCTCGACTGGTTCTCGATGGTGACGGGGCCGTTCATCACCTGAGCGATCGAGTTGGCAAGGTCGAACAGGTCGGCGTCAGCGGCCGACGTGCGGTCGCCGTTGTTGCCGGATTCGAGGATCTCGTTGATCAACGACGCACTTTGGAGCCAGCTCGCATCCTTGACCATTCCGAGGAGTGCGACGTCGGAGTCGGCTACCGCCTTCTCGACGAGTCCGTCGAAGTCCAGGGGTTCCTTGACGATCAGTGCTACCGCGCCTGCCGAGCCGTATTCTCTTACCGCCGTTGCGATATCGGCCGAACCAGCGAGACCTGCACCGAGCACGACGGCGCCCGCACTGTCTTGCGTACCTTCGGACTCTTCATGCAGGGTCACGCGGCTGACGATGCGGGCGCCGTCGACGGTGTCGCCACCGCTGAGGAACGTCATTCCCAGTCTGTCGACGATGTCGACGATCGATACTCCCGTGGGTGTGGTCACCACCACACCTTAGGGGGAGCATGGTCGATCAGTTGGCAGGTTGCCCTGCTCGGTTGGTCGGCTGCTCAGCTCAGCTGGACGGTTGCTCCGCAACAGCCTTCTCGACGAACCGGCGGGTCTGATCGAACGCCGCGGGCACCTGAACGGAATTCGTCATGTCACTGATCTCGGTCCACCGCTCGGCAACGACCTCGGGGGAGAGTGCGCTTTCGGGGATGTACACGCCCTGCGACTCTTCCATGCGAGCGATCGCGAAGACGCCGGCGCCGGCGCTGAGGATGGTCTTGGTGGGCGCATCGTCGGAGACCATGAACAGTGCGCCGGGTGAAATCGATTCGGGTGCAAGCAGAGCGAGAGTCTTCTCGTCGAGGAGGTCTTCGGTCATGCGGGTCGCGGCTGTCGGGGCCAGCGAGTTGACCCGGATGCCCTTGCGTTCACCTTCGATGGACAGAACGTTCATCAGGCCGACGACGCCGGACTTCGCGGCGCCGTAGTTTGCCTGGCCGAAGTTACCGTAAATGCCCGATGCCGACGTCGTCATGAGGATGCGTCCGTAGTTCTGTTCGACCATGTGCGGCCAGACCGCCTTGGAACAGATGACGGAACCCATCAGATGCACGTCGATGACTTTGCGGAAGTCGTCGAGCTCGGCCTTGACGAAGGACTTGTCACGCAGGATTCCGGCGTTGTTGATCAAGATGTCCACGCGGCCCCACTTGGCGACTGCCGTCGCAACCATGGCCGCAACGGCGTCGGCATCGGTGATGTCGCAGTGGTCCGCGATGGCCTCGCCGCCCAGCTCGACGATTTCTGCCACTACCTTGGCCGCTGCGGTATCGGCGCCGCCACTGCCGTTGACCGAGCCACCCATGTCATTGACGACGACGCGGGCACCGCGTGCCGCGAGGGCCAATGCGTGTGAACGGCCGAGTCCGCCGCCTGCGCCCGTGATGATCGCTACCTTGCCGGAAAAATCCAACGACATTGGAAAACCTCTCTGATCTGGGATACTACTGAGTATTACTATGCGAAAGTACGGAATCAGTCAAGGTCCGACAGTTGAGTGAGGAGGAATCGAAGTCGTGAGTAGTCAGACGAGTAGTGATGTACCGGACGTGCGAACCGCGATCATCGCCAGCGCCGCTGACGCCTTCGCCGAAGACGGTTACGCGGCCACGACTGTAGATTTACTGGCCGATCGAATCGGTGCCACCAAAGGTCTTGTCTACTATCACTTTCGCTCGAAGTTCGACATCTACCTGGCAATCTACGAGCGCGGGATGAGTATGCTCCGCGCCGAGGTCGAGGCTCGGATGGACGGCGCAGGCAGCGGCCTCGCGCGTCTCGAAGCGATGTCGCACGCCCACCTGGTCAATCTCATGACACATCTCGGGTATCACCACACGATCCACCAGGGGGTCCGGGGCCAGATGAACTCGGCGCTCAAACCGAGGCAACAGCAAGTCCTGGTGGAACTGAATTCTCTGCGGCTCGACTATGAGAATCTGTTCGTCGACGTGATAACCGAAGGTGTCGCGGATGGTTCGATCCGTGCGGGTTCACCTCGAATGGCTGCAAAAGTACTGCTCAGCAGTCTCAACGGTATCGACCTCTGGTACTACAGCCGTGAAGGCCAGACTTTGGCGGAGACGGAGTTGTTGGCCGACGAGATCGTCGAACTCTTGATCGGCGGATTGCGCGCGACGAACTGACTGAAAGCTGTATTCACCGTGCGGGTTTCCTCCGGCCGATTCGTCCTGACCGCGGTTTGTCGTGCGGTTTGTCCCGCCCTGCCCGTCGGGGTAGCATGTTGGCGTCGTGCGCGGACTTGCGCAGGAATTCAGGGAAGAGGAGGTGTGGCTGTAATGCGTGGCCAACCTCCGAGTACCAACTGAAGCTGTAGCCGCGCGGGTTGATCCGGTATTTTGCTGCAGCTTCATCGTGTGTTCATCGGCTTCGGCTTTGCTGTGAAGCAAGCGTCGTCGTTCACTCTTCCCTTGAAAGCTGTTCAGCATGCGCGAATTTCGTCGTTCACGGTCGGTACTGCCACGTCGTTCTGCGGGTCTCGGCGACTCGCATCCCGGGCACTCGCGTGCCGCGCGCACTGTCGTGAAGGCGGCCCCGCCCGAGGCGGTAGCGCCCGTCGAATCGACCGTCGTCAACAGCGGCGTGTACCGCGACGGCGAGCGCATTGCGTCACCGTCCACGCTGGCGGAGGCACTGTCCTGCCTTCCGGATTCGCAGTCGATGGCATGGATCGGCATGTATCGCCCCGACGACGCCCAGTTGTATGCCGCTGCACAACATTTCGACCTGCACGAATTGGCCGTCGAAGATGCGATCGTCGCGCACCAGCGCCCCAAGCTCGAGCGTTACGGCAAGACCCTGTTCGTGGTCTTGCGGGCTGCGCGGTACCGCGACGAGACCGAGCGGGTCGAATTCGGCGAGCTGCACATCTTCTGTGGTCCTAACTTCATTCTGACCGTCCGTCACAGTGAATCGCCGGATCTTTCTGCGGTGCGGACTCGTATGGAGAACGATCCCGACCTCTTGCGATTGGGCACCGAGGCCGTTCTGTACGCCATTCTCGACGCAGTCGTCGACGGGTACGCGCCGGTGGTGGCCGGCCTGCAGAACGACATCGACGAGATCGAAACCGAAGTGTTCAGTGGCGATCCCGGAGTATCGCGTCGCATCTACGAATTGACCCGTGAGGTGATCGAATTCCAGCGGGCGACTCGTCCGCTGCTGGGGATGCTGCGCGGATTGTCGGCAGGATTCGACAAGTACCACACGGACGAGGAACTCCAGCGTTACCTCCGCGACGTCACCGATCATGCGACGACGGTGGTGGAGCGGGCCGACGGATTTCGTCAGTTGCTCGGAAACATCCTCACGGTGAACGCAACTCTGGTGTCGCAGAACCAGAACGAGGAGATGCGCAATCTGACGCAGGCAAGCTACGCGCAGAACGAGGAGATCAAGAAGGTCTCGGCATGGGCGGCAATTCTCTTCGCGCCGACGCTCATCGGAACCGTGTACGGGATGAACTTCGACGACATGCCGGAACTGCACTGGCACTTGGGCTATCCGTTTGCGCTCTCGATGATGTTCCTGACATGTGGAAGTCTCTACACGATCTTCAAGCGTCGGGGTTGGCTGTAGAAAGCGCTGTGCGCCTTGTCAACCGAGATCGGTTGGCAAGGCGCACAGGTGTTTTTCGGGAGAGGTGCTCGAATCAGAGCGTGGCGACGCAGACCGTGAACTTACGATCCGGGTGCTCGAATCCCGAGTCTGCCCCCGAACCGCATTCGTCGATCGACGTGGAGTTCTGCAGAATTTCGACGACCTCGACGACATTGGTGCCGCTGGTGTCCGAGCATTCGATGCGGGCAGGCTCGTCCATGCCGCTGCCGAGATCCATGCATCCGCCCACTACCCAGTCGACGTCGAGACAGACAGCGCCCTGCTCGTCACCCGCGAGAGTCTCGTAGTAGTACGAGTCGACATCGGACGCGCACTGATCAGAGGTGGGTACCTTGGCGACCACCTTGTAGTTGGATTCCTTGCTACCGCAATCCGCATTGTCGATCTCAGCGGCGGTCGTGGTGCCGCCGAGTTTGACGCAGTCACCGATCGACACGTCGATGTCGACGTCGCCGCCGACGTCCGAACCCTCCTGGCCGGTGATCTTCGAGGTGGTCGGGGCCGCTGAGGTAGTGGTCGAATCGGCAACCGAGGACGATGATTCCGCGATGGCTTTCGGCTCGATGTCGGAACCGCAACCGACGGTGAAGGCGGCGATTGCAGAAGTTGCGATCACCGCAGTGCAAAGTCGCCGGACGATTCCGAACATAAGGACCCCTTTGTTGATTCTTGGATAGTTCTGTTGGTTGGTAGATAGTTCGGGACCTATTCCAATACATCGGTAGTCGAATTGCCAACCGGACTGTCAGTATGGGTAAGTGGACCTACCCCTGATGCCGCCGCTTGCCCCGATGCTCGCAAAGGCCGCGGCCACCGTGCCGCCTCAGCCCGAGTCCGGTGATCCAACGTGGTCCTACGAGCCGAAATGGGACGGATTTCGAGCAATCATCTTTCGCGACGGTGATGAAGTGGTGCTCGGGTCGCGGGGAGGAAAAGACTTGGCGCGGTATTTTCCCGAAGCAGTTGAAGCCGTCAAGTCTGAATTGCCCGAGAAATGTGTAGTGGACGGCGAACTGGTGGTTCCCCGTGAAATCGAGGGTGTGACGCGCCTGAGTTGGGAAGCATTGTCCGAACGTATTCATCCCGCAGCGAGCCGCGTTGCATTGTTGTCGGAACAAACGCCCGCACAGTTTGTCGGGTTCGATTTACTTGCGCTCGGGGATCAAGACGTCTCGGTCGAGGATTTCGGTGTGCGGCGTGCGCTGCTCCTCGATTCCGTCGGCGGCGGACCGAGTTGCCACGTGACAGCAGCGACGGCAGACAGTGCCGAAGCAATGGCCTGGTTCGAAACCTTCGAAGGCGCGGGTCTCGACGGGGTTGTCGCCAAGAAGCTGGCGGGGCCGTACCTGCCGAACAAGCGCGAGATGATCAAGGTCAAACACGCCAGGACCGCGGATGTCGTACTGCTGGGCTACCGTCCCCACAAGAGCCAGCCAGGTATCGGGTCGATGCTTCTGGGTCTGTTCGACGGTTCGGAATTGAAGATGGTCGGTGGCGCTTCGGCTTTCACCGCGGCGCGGCGAATCGAGTTGCTGGCCGAGCTCGAACCTCTGAGGCTCGGGGACGACGTTGTGGCCGAAGGCGAGGCCAGTCGGTGGCGATCTGCCGCAGACCGCTCGTGGATTCCGCTTCGTCCTGAGCGGGTGCTGGAAGTGGCATACGACCAGATGGAAGGGGAACGCTTTCGGCACGCTGCACGATTCTTGCGCTGGCGTCCGGACAGGGTGCCCGACGAATGCACTTTCGATCAGTTGGAGGTTCCGGTGCGATACGACTTCGCGGATGTACTTGCAGGTGGTAAGTGATGGCGAGTCCGGCAGAGGAATTGGACGTCGACGGGATCGCGGTCCGGTTGTCGAGCCCGGACAAGATCTACTATCCGCAGCTGGGTGAGGACGGCGGAACCAAGCGGCATCTTGTCGAGTACTACCGCACGGTTGCGCTGCAGGGCTCAGCGCTGCGAGCACTCCAAGATCGCCCCACGCATCTTCAGCGGTTCCCCGACGGCATCGAGGGCGAAGAGGTCTACCAGAAGCGGCTGCCGGCGAAGCGGCCCGAGCACGTCGAATCCTGCGAGGTCACGTTCCCGTCGGGCCGCAAGGCCGATGTCCTTCGAGTGCGCAGTGCCGCGAACATCGTGTGGGCTGCAAATCTCGGGACCGTCACGTTTCATCCGTGGGCCGTGCGGTGCCCGGACACCGACCACCCGGACGAACTCCGCATCGATCTCGATCCGCAACCGGGGACCGGGTTCGACGAGGCCGTTGCCATCGCGGACGAGGTTCTTCGTCCTCTGCTCGACGAGCTGGGATTGGAGGGATTCCCCAAGACGTCCGGTGGCCGAGGCCTTCACGTCTACATCCCGCTCGAAGCGCGCTGGGATTTTGTCGAGGTCCGTCACGCGGGTATCGCCCTCGCTCGTGAGGTTGAGCGTCGTAGTGCCGATCGCGCCACCACGGCGTGGTGGAAGGAAGAGCGGGGGGAGCGCATCTTCATCGACTTCAATCAGAATGCCCGCGACCGGACCATCGCGGCGGCGTACTCCGCCCGTAAGACACCGATCGCGACCGTGTCGACCCCGGTGACGTGGAACGAACTGCGCGACGTGCACCCCGACGACTGCACCATCGCCACGGTTCCCGGCCTGCTCGCAGATCGCGGAGATCCGATGGAAGCGATGCACGACAAAGCCTTTGCCCTCGACGTTCTGCTGGAGATGTGGGAGAGGGATTTGGCGGCAGGACTGGGCGATCTGCCGTACCCGCCGAACTATCCCAAAATGCCCGGTGAACCCAAACGTGTTCAACCGAGCAAGGACCGCGATCGGAAGAACAAAGACGGGTAGCGTCAGAGGCGGACATATCGGGTAATTCGATTAGACGTCGAATGTACGGTCACGTCGAATGCACTGTGGGGGTTGGATATGGATCGCCGGAAAACGCGAGCACTAGGTTTAGCGGCGGGTGGCATGATTCTTGCCGCCTTCGGATTGTCATTCGGTAGCGGAACAGCCTCAGCTGCGACGTTGGATTGTTCGGCGCGCGGCCAAGATCAGACGATCGTCGAGGGGGCGTCCGCGTGCCGAGCGGTGGCAGATCCCTCCAGTTACGCGATTTCGCACGTGGAGGGCGACGGCGTCGGCGTCGCGGATTCGCGAGACGGTGGCCGGTCGGCGGGCGTGGGACTCTTCGGCGGCGTCGCTGCGGCGGAGTCGCGCGGTGGAATACTTGCCGCCGCTGCGTACGGCCCGGGTTCGCTGGCACTCGGCCGGACCGACTCCTCACCCTTTGCCGTGGTGCTCAGCGGTCCCGGCGGCAGAGCGGCGGTGGGTGACGCGGACGTTGGGGCGATCTGCTCGGGCGGTCCTACCCTTGTTTTCAACATCGCCACAGGTCAGGGATGTTTCAGTGACGGCACTTCGACGTGGGTCACCCCGTGAGGGCACCCCGGCCCTGAGCCTCTTGCGTGACAGTGGTCACAATGGTGTCAAGCTCCTGCCACCGATGGGGTGACCGGGCAACTTGATCAGTGGGGATCGGAGGACGCGATGACTCCCAATGCACGACGGGGTTCGCTCGCCCGGGTGGAGGTGCCTTCGCGCACCGAGCTGTACGTGGACCGGCGATTCCTTCCTTTGGCAGACCGCTTCTTCGCGATGTACCGCCAACCGCAACAAGGTGGCGGCGCGCTCGTCGTGTACCTGGGCGGCGAGAAAGTGCTCGATATCTGGGCCGGCAATGCCGCTCGCGATCGGCGTTGGGACCACGACACGGTGTCGCTGTCGTTCTCGACCGGTAAAGGCGTCGCCAGCACTGTTGTCCATCGGCTCGCGGAACGTGGACTCATCGACTACGACGCTCCGGTTGCTCAGTACTGGCCCGAATTCGCGGCGGCGGGCAAGGACAAGATCACCGTTCGCGAACTGATGTCGCATCGAGCGGGCCTTCACCGAGTGCGTGGGCTCATGCCGCATCCTCTCGACCTGATGGACTTCGACGCGGTCGTGGCTGCCTTGGCTGCGGAGAAGCCGGATCCGCGTCGACTCCGAGGCCCCGGCTATCACGCTGTGACCTATGGCTGGTTGGTGGCCGAACTTGTCGCCAGGGTGTCCGGTCAGTCGTTCATCGACGTAGTGCAGGCCGAAATTGCGAAGCCCCTCGGAGTCGACGAATTCTGGTACCGCGTACCCGAAACCGAGCGTCCACGTATCGCGAAGCTGTTCCCACATATCAATCCTGCGGGCCTGAACTGGGCCTTCGCTTCGACTGTGCTCTCACACGTCGGTCCGACTCGCGGACTTGCGGAGGCCGCGATGCCGGATGGTTTCGACGCCATGGTGCGCAACCCCGCTGTCCACGACGCCGTGATGCCAGGCTGGAACGGAGTGTTCAGCGCACGTGCTCTCGCGAAGATGTACGGCGCCATCGCGAACGGCGGCGTGATCGACGGAAAGCGGTTCCTGAAGGAATCGACCATCGACCAGATGTCGACGATCCAGACTCGCGATCGTGACTACGTCCTTGCGGTGCGGCCCAACTGGACTCTCGGTTACCACCCGCCGATCATCGCCGCGCGTCGGCAGCCGCGGAATGCGATAGGCCACTACGGAGTCGGCGGTTCGGGTGCATACGCGGACCTGTCCAGCGGGCTCTCACTCGGTTTCACCACCAACAGGTTGGGTAGTGCTGTGACAGCTCTCGGTGATCTTCGCCTTGCGAGGCTCGGCGCCGAGGCGCAGGAGTTGGTTCGTCGAATCTGACACGAAGGGAATGCCATGAGCAGCAACGTGTACCGGGTGACCGAGATCGTCGGCTCGTCCACCGAGAGCAGTGATGCGGCAATTCGCACCGCCATCGCCCGGGCGAACGAGACGGTGCGCAACCTCGAATGGTTCGAAGTGGTGGAAACTCGCGGCCACATCGAGAACGGCGCCGTAGCGCACTTCCAGGTCACGTTGAGGGTCGGCTTCCGACTCGACGGCGACGAATCTTGAGCTGTCCTTCATGAGTGTCGATCTCGCGGCGGCAGTCGGGTTCATGGCAGGACACGCCAGGACGCTCGATCGGCATCGACTGAATCTGGTTCTCGGACAGGGTGACCGGGCCGCGGCATTGGCGGCTGTGGACGGTTATGGCAACCCGGACGGTGGGTACGGCTGGGGACTCGAACCGGATCTCCGCTCGGCAACCAGCCAACCTGGCGGAGCGCTGCATGCCTTCGAGGCTTTTGCCGACATCGGAACGCCGACGCCCAGAGTCGTCGAACTGTGCGATTGGTTGCAGAAGAATTCGCTGGCCGGCGGCGGTTTGCCGTTCGCCTTCCCGATCGCCGACCCGGCCGGTTGTGCGCCCTTCTGGATGAGCGCGGATCCGACTGCGCCGTCTTTGCAGATCACCAGCATCGTGTGTGCTGCAGCGGCCCGCGTCGCCGAATTCGACGAGGCTGTCGCCGAACATCCGTGGTTCGTCTCTGCCGTTCGATATTGCCTCGACGCGATCGACGGGGCGGATTCTCTGCACGCCCTCGAATTGGCATTTGCCTTGCAGTTTCTCGACGCGGTTCACCGGGGCAGCTCCGAAGCATCGTCATTGGTGACCTCTCTTGGTTCGCGAATACCGGCCGACGGATCGGTGCACGTGGACGGGGGAGCGGAGGGCGAATTCATGAGGCCACTCGATTTCTCACCGCTTCCAGGCGGTCCGACCCGTGCATTGTTCGACGCAGCGGTGATCGACTCCGAACTGTCCGCGCTCGCTGCGCGACAACGTGACGACGGCGGCTGGGCGGTGGATTTCGACAGCTACTCGCCCGCCGCTGCCTTGGAATGGCGAGGTCACGCCACCGTGCAGGCGGTGTGGCTGCTGAAGTGCAATGGCGTGATCTGAAAACGATTCTCGCGCCAAATTGGAACACGTTATAGTCTGGGAACCAGTTCGAGCTTCGTGTTTCAGGGATAGGGGAATGTCATGGCGTATGTGATCACGCAGCCGTGCTGCAACGACGCCTCGTGTGTTGACGTGTGTCCGGTCAATTGCATTCATCCGACACCGGACGAAGCTCCGTTCGCGACCACCGAAATGCTCTACATCGACCCGGACACCTGCATCGATTGTGGTGCGTGTGTGGACGAATGCCCGGTCGAGGCGATCTTCCCGGACAACGAACTCGACGAGGACGACGCGCCGTATCTGCAGATGAACGCGTCGTACTTCGAGAAGCATCCGATGGGCCCGGATTGGCCCGAGCCGATCACGATGGCCAAGATCGACCCCGAGCTGGGAACGTTGAAAGTAGCGATCGTCGGCTCCGGTCCCGCCGCCTGCTACGCGGCGATGGAACTTGTCGGCAAGCCCCGCGTCGAGGTCGACATGTTCGATCGACTTCCCACTCCGTACGGATTGGTGCGCGCCGGTGTGGCTCCGGATCATCCCGGAACCAAAGGCGTCACCGACCAGTTCCGTGCCGTGGTCGCGAAGAAGACCGTGCGCTGCCACTTCAACGTCGAGGTGGGCGCGCACATCTCGCATTCGGAACTCCTGGACCATCACCATGCTGTGATCTACGCGGTCGGCGCTGCAGGGGACCGCAAGCTCGAGATCCCGGGCGAGGATCTGCCGGGAAGTCACGCAGCCACCGAGTTCGTCGCCTGGTACAACGGCCACCCGGGATATGCCGACCGGACTTTCGACCTGTCTGGAGAGCGGGCGGTGATCGTCGGAAACGGCAACGTCGCACTCGACGTCGCACGCATCCTGGTGACCGATCCTGACCAACTTGCGAAGACGGACCTAGCCGAGCACGCGTTGGAAGCGCTGCGCAACAGCAAGATTCGTGAGGTCGTCATTCTCGGGCGTCGCGGGCCGGCGCAGGCCGCGTACACCAATCCCGAACTGTTGGCGCT
Source organism: Rhodococcus sp. IEGM 1409 (assembly GCF_030056735.1). GTDB lineage: Bacteria > Actinomycetota > Actinomycetes > Mycobacteriales > Mycobacteriaceae > Rhodococcus_F. Next base: position 979,514 of record NZ_JASHKN010000001.1, on the reverse strand, counting down.
CGGACAGATGGCGGACGTGGACGTCGTGGTCGACTCGATCGAGGCCGAACTCGACGAGGCCAGCCAGGCATTCGTGGACAGTGATGCTGCCGAGCCGTCCGTGTTGTTCAAGGTCAAGCAGGCGCAAGAATTTGCTTCACGTACCGCCGATCCGTCTCGCAAGAAGATTGTTCTGCGGTTCCTTACCTCTCCCGTCGAGATCCTCGGTGACGACGTGGTCTCTCAGGTGCGAATCGTGAAAAACGAGTTGGTTGCAACGCCGACCGGTCAGCTGTCCGCCCGACCCACCGAAACCGAGGAGACGATCGACACTTCACTGGTGCTTCGATCCGTGGGATACCGCGGCACGCCGATGGCCGACTTGCCCTTCGACGACGCTCGCGGCGTGATCCCCAACGAGAACGGCCGAGTGATCGACACCGAGACCGGCACACCGATCCCGGGTGTCTACGTCGCGGGTTGGATCAAGCGCGGACCGACGGGTGTGATCGGCACCAACAAGTACTGCTCCGCCGAGACCGTTTCGATGATCTTCGACGACTTCGCAGGTGGACGGCTCGCCACTCCGACCGAGGATGCCGACAAGTTGCAGGTTCTGCTGGCAGACAGGTCGCCGGATCAGGTGGACTATCAAGGTTGGCAGCGTATCGACAAGGCAGAACGCGCATCCGGTGCCGCAGCCGGCCGGCCGCGAACCAAACTCATCTCCATTGAATCCATGTTGGCGGCTGCCCGCAGCGAGGGATAGCAACGGTTGGGCGAACATCCGAATTGCTCGATTGCCGCATTTGTGTGTTAATGACTATGGAAATGTGCGGTTTGCTCTCTTTGGCGTGCTCGGGTGTGTAGGTGTGCGCCCGGCGGGTGCGTCCGAATGGTGCATCGGCATCGGTACCAGGCGGGTATCGATGCCTGCCGCGCACGATCCACGTGAGTACGTGGTCAGTCGAGCGAAGGTAGTGACATGGGCAGCAAACAGGGTCGTCGGACGTCACGGGTTGCCGTGGCAATCGTCGGAGCGGTGGCTGCCGGCCTCGCTCTCGCCGGACCTTCCGCGGCTGTTCCGCTCTTTCCCGGTGGACCCGACATTCCGTTGCCCGTGATCCCCGGCGTTCCGTACCTCGATCCGGCCATTCCGGTTCCGGGCATCCCGGGTACGCCGATTCAGGCTCCTATCGCTGTCCCCAACTTCTCCGCGCCGTCGCTCAACCCGTCCGCGGGCGAGACCGTCGGCATCGCGCAGCCGATCATCATTCGTTTCAACGAGGCCGTCGGCGACCGTGCGACGGCTGAACGCGCTATTCGCGTGACCACCAATCCGCCGGTCGAGGGCAACTTCTACTGGATCAACGACAGTCAGGTCCGTTGGAAGCCGGCACAGTTCTGGCCGGCGAACATCTCCGTGACCGTCGACGCCGGTGATTCGCACTCCACGTTCAACATCGGTGACGCACTCGTCACCGTCGCGGACGACAACACGAAGCAGGTCACCGTCACCCGCAACGGCGAGGTGGTGCGCACCATGCCGACGTCGTTCGGCAAGCCGGGACACGAAACACCGAACGGTACGTACATCGTCGGCGAGCAGTTGCGTGACATGTACATGGATTCGTCCACGTACGGCGTTCCGATCGATTCTCCGGAGGGCTACCGCACCTACGTCGAGTACGCGACACGAATCTCGTACAGCGGCATCTTCGTACATGCTGCTCCGTGGTCGGTTGCGCAACAAGGTTTCACCAACGTCAGCCACGGTTGCCTCAATGTCAGCACCGAGAATGCCAAGTGGTTCTTCGAGAACGCCGGCAAGGGGGACCCGGTGATCGTGCAGAACACCGCAGGTGGAGTCCTCAGCGGCGCCGACGGATTGGGTGACTGGAACCGCTAGAGTTCGTCGACAAGGCCCTGCGCGAGAAGTATTCGTGCAGGGCCTTTTTCGTGTCGCGTTCAGCTCGAGTGTCTTGTACGTTCACCATTCATTCTTTGCGGGCGGTCAGACTGCCTCAGTGAGATCGAGTCCGGAAAGAACGCTGCCCACTTCAGGCAAGCCAGGTCTGTGGGGCAGACCATGGCGTGACTACGCGCTATTTGCGCTCTTGGTAGGTCCCAATCTCGCGTTGCTGATCTTGTTCACCTATCGTCCGTTGGTAGACAACATCCGGCTTTCGTTCTTCGACTGGAACATTGCGGATCCGAAGGCGACGTTCATCGGTCTGAGTAACTACCGCGAGTGGTTCGGACGAAGCGACACCTGGCAGATCGTCACCAACACAGTGGTGTTCACGTTGGTCACCGTCGTGGGTTCGATGGTCATCGGTTTGGCGTTGGCCATGCTGCTCGATCGCAAGCTCGTCGGGCGAAACCTGGTCCGATCGGCCATCTTCGCTCCGTTCGTGATCTCCGGTGCAGCGATCGGTGTGGCGTTTCAGTTCGTCTTCGACCCCAACTTCGGATTGATCCAGGATCTTCTGCACCGTGTCGGACTCCAATCGCCCGACTTCTATCAGGATCCCCACTGGGCGCTGTTCATGGTGACGGTGACGTACATGTGGAAGAACCTCGGGTACACGTTTGTCATCTATCTCGCTGCGCTGCAGGGAGTTCGGCAAGAGTTGAATGAAGCTGCCGAAATCGACGGCGCCAAGCCGTGGACAAAGTTCCGCCGCGTGCTGCTGCCTCAGTTGCGCCCGACGACGTTCTTTCTCTCCATTACCGTCATGCTCAACTCGCTCCAGGTTTTCGACATCATCAACGTCATGACCCGAGGTGGCCCGCTGGGGACGGGGACGACGACCATGGTCTACCAGGTTTACAACGAGACGTTCCGAAACTTCCGGGCGGGCTACGGCGCGACGGTTGCCACCATCATGTTCTTGATCCTGCTGATCATCACCGTCTACCAGGTTCGTGCCATGGATCGGGGAGAAGAGAAATGACAGCGGTAGAGGAAAAGAAAAGCGCTGCTCCGACTTCCGTCGTCCGGCCAGGGCCGGACCGCAAGAAAGTGGATCGGCGTGAGGTCGGTGTGAAGATCCTCGGCTACGCGGCAATGGTGATCGCCTTGGTCGTCATCGTCCTGCCGCTCTACTGGATCGTGATGACCTCGTTCAAGGAGCGGCCGGAGATCTACACCCAGCCAGCAACGTGGTGGCCGTCGTCGCTGCATCCCGAAAACTATTCCGAAGCAACAACATCGGTCCCGTTCTGGATGTTTCTGCGGAACTCGATAGTGATCACGACGATTCTGTCCGCGGCGAAGTTCGTTCTGGGGACTCTCAGTGCCTACGGGTTGGTGTTCCTGCGCTTTCCGGGGAAGAACTTCGTCTTTCTCGGCATCATCGCAGCGTTGATGGTTCCGAACCAGATCACCGTGATCTCGAACTACGCGCTCGTGGCAGAGTGGGGTTGGCGTAACACGTTCCAGGGCATCATAGTTCCGCTCGCGGGTGTAGCCTTCGGTACGTTCCTCATGCGTAACCACTTCCTCTCGATCCCTTCGGAGATCATCGAGGCGGCGCGGATGGACGGCGCCGGGCACTGGCGACTGCTCTGGCGCGTGGTGCTTCCGGTGTCGGGGCCGACGATGGTGGCGTTCGGCATCATCACGGTGGTGAACGAATGGAACGAGTACCTGTGGCCGTTCCTCATGTCCGACGATTCCTCGGTAGCGCCGCTGCCGATCGGATTGACCCAACTGCAGAACAACGACGGACTCACCAACTGGGGTCCTGTCATGGCAGGAACGGTGCTGACGATGCTACCGATCCTGGTGATTTTCCTTCTACTGCAACGACACATGATCAAGGGCCTCACCTCCGGTGCGGTCAAGGGCTGACAGCTTTCCCGTCACATTTCTTTCTCGAGGAGCAGTAATGGCAAACATGAACAGGCGCGGATTCTTGAGCCTCGGCGGTGCAATCGCCGCCGGCGCCGCACTGACCGCGTGCGCGGGTTCCGGCGGGTCGAGCGCTGATGCTGCGGGAACATCCGGTGCTGCGGGTGATTCCAACACCATCACCTTCTGGTCGAACCACCCGGGTAAGTCCACCGACGTGGAGAAGGAACTGATCAACCGCTTCCAGACCAAGTACCCGGACCTGAAGGTCAACTTGGTGGACGGCGGCAAGAATTACGAAGAGGTGGCCCAGAAGTTCAACGCTGCCCTCTCCGGCGGAGATGTTCCCGATGTGGTTGTGCTGTCGGATGTCTGGTGGTTCAACTACGCACTGGCCGGCGCTATCGAGCCGCTCGACGGACTCTTCTCCGAGGTGGGCGTCGACTCGGCTGACTACGTCGACTCGCTGCTTGCCGACTACCTCTTCCAAGGCAAGCACTATGCGCTTCCCTACGCGCGGTCGACGCCGTTGTTCTACTACAACAAGGCGGTCTGGTCGCAGGCCGGCCTTCCCGACCGTGGGCCGGCAACGTGGCAGGAGTTCGACGAGTGGGGACCTGAGCTGCAGAAGGTCGTGGGCAACGGCAAGTTGGCACACGGTTGGGGCAACGCGAAGGATTACCTCGGCTGGACCTACGAAGGCCCCATCTGGACGTTCGGCGGATCGTACTCCGACCAGTGGAATCTGCAGCTCGACAACGAGAAGACCATTGCTGCAGGGCAATTCCTCTCCAGCATGATTCACGACAAGAAGTACGCCGCGGTCTCCACCGACATCGCAAACGAATTCGGTACCGGCATTTTGGCTTCGACCATTGCGTCCACGGGTGATCTGTCCGGCATCAAGAAGACTGCGAACTTCGACTTCGGCACCGCTTTCCTCCCCGCCGTGGACGGAACTCCCGGTTGCCCCACCGGCGGCGCCGGGCTCGCCATCCCGTCGAAGATCTCCGATCAGCGTAAGAAGAACGCGCTCAAGTTCATCGACTTCATCACCAATGGTGAGAACACGGCGTACTTCTCGCAGAACGTCGGCTACATGCCGGTCCGCAAGTCGGCAACGTCGGAGCCGAGCATGAAGGCGTTCCTCGACGCGAACCCCAACTCCCGAACCGCAGTGGATCAGCTTGCGCGCACGCGCTCGCAGGACTATGCACGCGTATTCGTTCCGGGCGGCGATCAGATCATCGGTACCGGACTCGAGCAGATCGCTCTCCAGAAGGCCGACGTCGCATCGACATTCGCCGGCGTCGCCACCCAGTTGCAGCAGATCATCGACCGGCAGATCACCCCCAAGCTGCCGAAGTAGTAGGAGAGAACACTCATGGCCAACGTGCAATTCGCGGGAGTAACGCACCGCTACGAAGGAACCGATCGACCGGCAGTCGACCGTCTCGACCTCGACATCGCCGACGGTGAGTTCCTGGTACTCGTAGGACCTTCCGGTTGCGGTAAGTCCACCAGCCTGCGAATGCTCGCCGGTCTCGAATCCGCGTCGGACGGCCGGATCGAGATCGGCGGCACGGACGTCACGCACCTCGCTCCGCGGGCACGTGACGTCGCCATGGTGTTTCAGAGTTACGCGCTGTACCCGAACATGACCGTCGAGCAGAACATGGGCTTCGCGCTCCAGAATGCCGGAGTGGGAAAGACCGAGCGCCGGGAGAGAGTGCTCGAGGCCGCGCGGATGCTCGAACTCGAACCGTTGCTCGGGCGCAAACCGGCCAAGCTGTCCGGTGGGCAACGTCAGCGAGTTGCCATGGGTAGAGCCATCGTTCGCCATCCCAAGGTGTTCTGCATGGACGAACCACTCAGTAATCTGGACGCCAAACTGCGCGTCAGTACGCGGTCTCAGATCGCCGCCCTGCAACGTCGGCTCGGCACCACGACTGTCTACGTCACCCACGATCAGGTGGAAGCGATGACGATGGGGGACCGGGTGGCGGTGATGCTGGACGGTCGCTTGCAGCAGGTGGCGAAGCCGCGCGAACTTTACGACAACCCCGTCAACACCTTTGTGGCCGCCTTCATCGGATCGCCGGGCATGAACCTGCTCGAAGCACCGGTCGAGGGAACCGTCGCAGCGCTCGGCGACCTACGGATTCCGCTGCCCACCGGGGCGGCCGAGCGGGAACGGGTAGTCGTGGGAGTTCGCCCGGAGTCGTGGGATCTGGTGGGAGCGTGGCGAAAGGGCTCGCTGGCCGTGGACGCCGACCTGCTCGAAGAGTTGGGCGCCGAATCGTTCGTGTACGCGAAGGGGTCGCCGGATTCGCTGTGGCAGAGCCGATCCGGACGGATTGTCATCCGCGTCGACCGAAAAATGTCCGTTACGCCAGGGGAGCCGCTTCACCTGCTGCCCAAAGCCGGCGAGGTGTACTTCTTCTCCGCGGAGACCGGGGTCCGTCTGTAGCGATACTGTGTGCGGCATGACCGTCGCGCGTTCGCTGTTGTTGTTCGTTCTCGCCGCGCTGCTCGAAATCGGGGGCGCGTGGTTGGTGTGGCAGGGAATTCGCGAGCACAAGGGTTGGATCTGGGTTGGGCTGGGCATCATCTCACTCGGCCTCTACGGCCTGGTTGCGACTATGCAACCGGATGCCAACTTCGGCCGTATCCTCGCCGCGTACGGCGGGATCTTCGTTGCGGGATCACTGCTCTGGGCGGTGGTGATGGACGGATTTCGCCCGGATCGCTTCGATATCGCCGGTGCGCTGATCTGTCTCATCGGTGTCGGGGTGATCATGTACGCCCGGTAGGGCTTTCGGCCCCGTGCGCGCTTAGGGAGTCCAGAGGGTCCTCAAGCGCGCACAGGGGCTTTGCCCCCAACTACCAGATCTTCACACGCTTCGCCGGCTCCAAATACAGTGCGTCACCGGGCTTGACGTCGAACTCCTCGTGGAACGTGTCGAGGTTACGGACGACGCCGTTGCACCGGAACTCCGGCGGCGAGTGAGGGTCGACGGCCAGTCGGCGGAGCGCCTCGGCCTCACGGGCCTTCGTGCGCCACACCTGCGCCCACCCGAAGAACACGCGCTGCAAGCCGGTGAGTCCGTCGATGACCGGCGGTTCGGTACCTTCGGTCGCGATCTTGTACGCCGCGATCGCGATCGACAGACCGCCGAGGTCGCCGATGTTCTCGCCGATCGTGAACTCACCGTTGACGTGATGGCCTGGCAGTTCCTTCGGCTCGAACTCGTTGTACTGCTCGATGAGAGCCTTTGTGCGCTTGCCGAATTCGCTGCGATCCTCGTCGGTCCACCAGTCGACCATGTTGCCGTCGCCGTCGTACTTGGCGCCCTGATCGTCGAAGCCGTGACCGATCTCGTGTCCGATGACGGCGCCGATGCCGCCGTAGTTGGCAGCGTCGTCGGCCGCCGCGTCGAAGAACGGCGGCTGGAGAATGGCTGCGGGGAACACGATTTCGTTCATGCCCGGGTTGTAGTAGGCGTTGACGGTCTGCGGCGTCATGAACCACTCGTCGCGGTCGACGGGGCCGCCCAGCTTGGCCAGGTCACGGTCGTACTCGGCGGCGTATCCACGACGGTAGTTGCCCACCAGGTCGGTAGCCGAGATCTCGAGACCGGCGTAGTCGCGCCACTTGTCGGGGTAACCGATTTTCGGGGTGAACTTCTCGAGCTTGGCCAGTGCGGCCTCACGAGTCTGCGGGCTCATCCACTCGAGGTCGGAGATGTTGCGGCGGTACGCCTCTTGCAGGTTTGCGACCAGTTCGAGCATGCGGGTCTTGGCCTCTGCCGGGAAGTGTCGATCGACGTAGAGCTTGCCGACGGCCTCGCCGAGCAGATCCTGAACCAGGCTTACCCCGCGCTTCCAGCGTTCGCGGTTCTCTTCGGTCCCGGAGAGCGTGGTGCCGTAGAACGCAAAGGTTTCGTCGACCAGCGCCGAATGCAGGTAAGGGGAGCGGGCATGAAGCACCTTCCACGCCGCCCATGCCTTCCAGTCGTCGAGTGACTCCGACGCCCACAGAGCGGTGAAGGTGTGCAGGAAGTCCGGCTGACGGACGACGATCTCGGCGAACTTCTCCGAATCGGCGCCGAGACCCGACAGCCACGCCGCCCAGTCCAACCCTGGGTTCTGCTCGGTCAGTTCCTCGAAGCCCACGAGGTTGTAGCTCAGATCTGCGTCACGACGCTTGACGACGTCCCAGTGCCCGGCCGCGATCTTCTTCTCGAGTTCGAACACACGCTGGGCGTCGTACCCGACGCCGGCGAGGGTGAACATCTTGTCGATGTGCGCGACGTACTTCTCGCGGATTTCCGCGTAATTGTCCTCGCGGTAGTACGACTCGTCGGGCAGACTGATGCCCGACTGGCTGAAGTGAATCAGGTATCGCTCGGAGTTCTTGGCGTCGGTGTCGACGTAGTGAGAGATGGCGCCACCGACGCCGACGCGCTGGTGGCGTCCGATCACGGTGGCGAGGGACGAACGGTCCGGTGCGTCTGCGACTGCGTCGAGCTCGTCGTCGATCGGGTTCAGACCAGCAGCTTCCACGGCATCGGCGTCCATGAAGCTCGAGTACAGGTCACCGATGCGCTGAGCGTCGGTACCGGCGGCAGAGTTGGACTCCGCCGCTTCGGTGATGATGGTCTGTACGTCTTCTTCGGCCTTGTCGTAGAGCGTGCGGAAGGCCCCGTCGACTGCGCGGTCTGCCGGAATCTCGTATTCGGCGAGCCATTTCCCGTTGACGTGGACGAACAGATCGTCCTGCGCCCGTGTGTCGCCGTCGAGGTGGGTGAGGTCGATGCCTGAGCGATGAGCCGTGGTCATTTCTCCATCCTTACACGATCATGACGAACTGCTCGGTGTGTGCGTGATCGCTCCTACGTCGAGTTCGTCTGTTGCGCTGGGCAACGTCGGTGTGGCATGGCACGATCGATTACGTGACCAGCAGACCTGCCGCAGATCCGCACCTGCAGGACCTTGCGCGACTACGACGCGTTCGTGACCGCATCGACCGCGAGTATGCGCAGCCTCTGGACGTGGAGGCGCTCGCGCGGGGAGTGAACATGTCTGCGGGGCATCTCAGTCGCCAATTCCGTCAGGCGTACGGCGAACCGCCGTACGCCTATTTGATGACCAGGCGCATCGAGCGCGCGATGGCGCTTCTGCGCCGCGGAGACCTGAGCGTCACCGACGTCTGCTTCGAGGTCGGCTGCAGCTCTCTCGGCACCTTCAGCAGTCGGTTCACCGAATTGGTCGGGGTTCCGCCCAGCGTCTATCGGCGCGAAGCCGAGCAGTCCACGGACGGAATGCCGTCCTGTGTGTCCAAACAAGTCACCAGACCGATCAGGAATCGAGAAGCGCAGACCCCGCAGCCGCAACTAACGTGAGCGCCATGGACATCACCATTCACTCGAGTTTCCTTCCGCAGGACGACCCTGATGCCGCCCTGAACTTCTATCGCGACACCCTCGGCTTCGAGGTTCGCAACGACGTCGGCTACGACGGGATGCGCTGGATCACCGTGGGGCCGCCCGGCCAACCCGGTACCTCCATCGTGCTGCATCCGCCGGCCGTCGATCCCGGAATCACCGACGAGGAGCGCCGCACCATCATCGAGATGATGGCCAAGGGCACCTACGGCGGACTTCTCCTGGCCACCAAAGATCTGGACGATACGTTCGAGCGGCTTCAGGCCGGCGACATCGACGTCGTCCAGGAACCGACCGAGCAGCCCTACGGCGTTCGCGATTGCGCCGTCCGCGACCCAGCGGGAAACCTGATCCGTATTCAAGAACTGCGCTGAATTCAAGAACTGCGCTGAATTCAAGAACTGCGCTGAGACCGTCAACTGCGCTGAGACCGTCGGCGATCGACTGACAGATGGAGACACGATGACTGCCTTGCACACCGCAGACAGCCACGATTTGATCCGCGTGCAAGGTGCGCGGGTGAACAATCTCGAAGACATCAGTGTCGAGATCCCGAAGCGGAGGCTGACGGTGTTCACCGGCGTCTCCGGTTCGGGGAAGAGTTCGCTGGTGTTCAGTACGATCGCCGCGGAATCGCAGCGGATGATCAACGAGACGTACAGCGCGTTCGTTCAAGGATTCATGCCGACCCTCGCGCGGCCGGACGTCGACGTTCTCGACGGCCTGACCACCGCGATCATCGTCGATCAGCAGCGGATGGGCGTCGACCCTCGTTCGACCGTCGGAACCGCCACCGACGCCAACGCGATGCTCCGCATCCTGTTCAGCCGTCTCGGAAAGCCTCACATCGGTTCGCCCCAGGCGTTTTCGTTCAACGTCGCTTCGATCTCCGGGGCAGGCGCGGTCACCATGGAACGTGGCGGCCGTCAGACGAAAGAGCGTCGCAGCTTCAAGATCACCGGCGGCATGTGTCCGCGGTGTGAGGGACGAGGGGCGGTCAACGATTTTGATCTGACCGCGTTGTACGACGACACCAAGTCGCTCAACGAGAGTGCGATCACGGTCCCCGGCTACAGCATGGAGGGCTGGTACGGCCGGATCTATCGCGGCTGCGGCTTCTTCGATCCCGACAAGCCGATCAAGAAGTACTCCAAGAAAGAACTGAACGACCTTCTCTACAAAGAGCCGACCAAGATCAAGGTCGAAGGAATCAACCTGACGTACACGGGTCTGATTCCGCAGATTCAGAAGTCGTTCCTGGCCAAGGACGTCGACGCGATGCAGCCCCACATCCGGGCTTTCGTGGAGCGGGCGATCACCTTCACCACCTGCCCCGAATGCGACGGGACGCGACTGAGCGAGGGCGCGCGGTCGTCGAAGATCAAGGGCGTCAACATCGCTGACGCCTGCTCGATGCAGATCAGCGATCTCGCGGAATGGGTCAGCGGACTGAAGGAACCGTCGGTCGCGCCGTTGCTCACGACGCTCGGTGAAACGCTCGACTCGTTCGTGGAGATCGGACTCGGCTACCTCAGTCTCGATCGACCGTCGGGAACCCTCTCCGGCGGTGAAGCTCAGCGCACCAAGATGATTCGTCACCTGGGTTCCTCGCTCACCGACATCACCTATGTGTTCGACGAGCCCACCACCGGCCTGCATCCGCACGACATCGCGAGGATGAACGACCTACTGCTGCGCCTGCGAGACAAGGGCAACACGGTGCTCGTGGTCGAGCACAAGCCGGAGACGATCGTGATCGCGGACCACATCGTCGACCTCGGTCCAGGCGCGGGTAGCGCCGGCGGCAACGTCTGCTTCGAGGGCACGGTCGACGGTTTGCGTGCCAGCGACACGGTCACCGGCCGTCATTTCGACGACCGGGCCGCAATCAAGGAGACCGTGCGCGCGTCCACCGGGGAAATCGAGATTCGTGGAGCGAACTCGCACAACCTGCAGGACGTCGACGTCGACGTACCGCTGGGTGTACTGGTCGTGGTCACCGGTGTCGCCGGGTCGGGCAAGAGTTCGCTGATCCACGGCTCACTCGCAAAACGCGAGGACGTGGTGTCGGTCGATCAGAGCGCGATCCGTGGCTCGCGTCGGAGCAACCCGGCAACGTACACCGGGCTGCTCGACCCGATCCGCAAGGCATTCGCGAAGGCCAACGGCGTGAAGCCGGCGCTGTTCAGTGCCAACTCCGAGGGCGCCTGCCCGACGTGCAACGGCAACGGTGTCATCTACAGCGACTTGGCGATGATGGCCGGCGTTGCCACTCTCTGCGAGGAGTGCGAGGGCAAGCGGTTCCAAGCCGAGGTACTCGAATACAAATTCGGTGGCAAGGACATCAACGAGGTTCTCACGATGTCGGTGGCCGAGGCCGAGGAGTTCTTCGGCGACGGTGAGGCCAAGATCCTCGCTGCGCACAAGATCCTTGTTCGACTGGTCGACGTGGGGCTCGGATACCTCACGATCGGCCAGCCATTGACGACGCTGTCGGGCGGTGAGCGTCAGCGCATCAAGCTGGCAACGCACTTGGGCGAGAAGGGCGGCGTGTACGTCCTCGACGAGCCGACCACCGGGCTGCACCTCGCCGACGTCGAGCAGTTGCTCGGTCTGCTCGATCGACTCGTCGATTCCGGTAAGTCGGTCATCGTCATCGAGCACCACCAAGCGGTGATGGCGCACGCCGACTGGATCATCGACCTCGGCCCTGGTGCCGGTCACGACGGCGGTCGGATCGTCTTCGAGGGCACTCCCGAGGAACTGGTCGCCGACGGCTCCACCCTCACCGGTAAGCACCTCGCGGCATACGTCGTCGGCTGACCTGGCTCCTACCTCAGGCGTCGATACCCAGGTTGATGACGGCGAGGTAGGAACCGTCCGACTGCTTTTCGACGGTCATGAGGCCAGTGTCGTCGTAGATGCCGTCACTGGCGTTGTTCGTGTTGTTCTCACGACCGGTGTGCTCGCTGTACGGGGATTGCGAGTACACCTCGTCGAGGAGCGTCTCGTCGAAGAAGGTCTGCGACGTGAGGACCGTCTTCTTGTCGACGTGCACCTTGACGTGAATGTGGGTGGTGCGGCCCATGTACCAGCCGGGAAAGATCGTGGTGAACTGCGCGATGCCGTTTGCGTCGGTGGTCTGGGCTCCGCGCAGGTAGGTGCCGTCGTCGGTGGTGGTGGCTTCGGTGTCGCCGACGCTGTACGAACCGTCCGACGTCTCGCCGGAACCACCCATGCCGCCGCCCATTCCGCCGCCGGGTGCACCTGACGGAGGTTCCCCATCCCGCCGGCCGGGGGAGTTCCGCCGCCGCCGCCGCCGCCGTTGGCGCTCAGGGAGCCGGATTCGAAACCGGAGTACACGCCGCCGGCGTCGCAGTGCCAGATCTCGACGACGGCGTTGCTGACCGCGCCGATACTGCCGTCGACGTTGCACTGGCTGTTGTCCTGCACGCGCATCGCCACCTGCAGCGTGGTGCCTGGACGGTCTTCGCGGATGTCGCCGCGAATGGAGTCGACGTCGAACCAGTAGGGGCCCTGCGTCTCTTCCTTGCTCATGACGCACTGCGGTGCCTTGGCGAGAAGTGCGGTGACGGCATCGCCGGACGTGGCCGCAGCAGAAGTGCCGGAAGCTGTTGTCGTCGATGCAGCCGCGGCCGACGTGGTCGTGGAAGTGCCACTGTTGCCGGAACAGGCTGCGATGAGCCCGCCCAGGCTGATGGTTCCGCCGAGTGCGAGGGCCCGTCGACGGCTCACGCGTAGCCGGCTTGCTTCGATGTCTTTGTTCACGCCGCTGTACCTCCATTGTGTGGGCTGTTGTCTCAATGGTGGACGGGCGACCTGGTGCGGAACTGGTTATCCGCTGTGAACTTGCTGGGAGAGCATCTGAATGCTCGAGGTGGCCCGTACGTAGACCTGTCCGCCGACGTCGACGATGCGAGTTTCGATCAGTGCGAGCCTGCGCCCGGCACGAATCACGACGGACTCGGCGCGCATGATCGGCCCACCGATGTCGGGGGAGCGCAGGAAGTCGATCTTGTGGTCGAGGACGCGATAGTCCTGATCGACGCTGGTCAGCGTCTGCGCTGCCAGACCGGTAACGGCGTCGACCGCTGAGATGAGGACACCTCCCTGAACGGCGCCCAACGGGTTGGCCATCCAGGCGACCGGGGCGAACTCGCCCACGACGGAACCCGGGGTCACGTCGACGACCGCAAGATCGAGGAGCCCGGCGAGCGGACCGCGTTCGAGTTTGCCGTCGCGGATTCCTTCGACGACATCGGACCCGGACAACCCGCTCAGGTTGCTTGTTTTCTCCGGCGTCGGGACGGGCAGCGGCTCACCCTCCACGTAGTCGTCAATTCCCACGACGGGAGGACGCGAGACCACCATGGCGCGGCCGGCCATCACTGCCAGGAGCGAGCCGTTCTCGTCGCGAAGTTGACCGGATGCGAGCCCGACACCGTCGTCGAGATGCACGAGTGTGCCGGTGGCGCCTACGTCGGCGACGGCGGGAATGTCGGCGCCCGCACTGACCGTGACCTGTGCGAGCACGGACTGATGGCCCGAGGTCAGTCCCGAGTACACCGCGCCGCCCATGGCACCGTCGATCATGACTCCGATGGAACCGAGCACGGTCTTGCCACGGTGATCGTGGAATCGCTCGCCGACGGCTTGCGCGAAGGCCAGGTCCCCGGGCACGACCGACACGGCGCGCACACCCATCAATGTGTTGAGGGGGTCAAGCTTCTTGACGGGCGCGGCGGAGTTGTCGATGCTCATCCGTCGAGTATCTCCAGCGCACCCGGTCCTGCCGAGACCGGGTCTCAACCACCGATACGTGAATGCATCTCCCAGACGAGGACTTCGGCCCCGGCGTCGGAGGTCAGTTGCTGCCCACCCGAATCGCTCAACCGGACGGCATCACCCTCGTACAGTGTGCCGACGCCCTCCATCTCGGCAGTGCCCTGGGCGACGAAGACGTGCAGGAACGGTGCGCTGGGAAGATGTACAGAGGTGCCGGGCAGAATGCGCGCGACGTGCATGGCGGCGTTCTTGTTGTTGATGCGAATCGCCGAATGATCCTTGTAGCGGCTCATTCCGGAGGCAACCGGGATCAGACCGCCGCGCAGCAATTCGTCGTCGATCTCGAGTTGTTCGTACCCGGGAGTGAGTCCACCTTCGTCCGGGACCACCCACATCTGGATGAAATGCACGGGGTCGGAATGCTGTTCGCCGCCAAGACGCCACGAATCGTTCTTCTCGCTGTGCATAATTCCGGTGCCGGCGCTCATGCGCTGGGCGAGCCCTGGATAGATGACGCCGGTGTGGCCGATGGAATCCTGGTGCACGAGCGAACCGCGAAGCACCCACGTCACGATTTCCATGTCTTTGTGCGGATGGGTATCGAAGCCGGTTCCCGCCAGTACGGTGTCGTCGTTGTTGACGAGTAGCAATCCGTGATGGGTGTTGTCAGGATCGTAATGCTGCCCGAACGAGAACGAATGCTTCGAATCCAGCCAGGAGACGCGGGATTTCAAACGATCACCGGAGCGGTGCACATCGATGTGCGGTGTCGTCCGTGGGGCCTGTGCTCGACCAGATGCCATGGCTCCTCCTTCTGTACCACCGGGATCCATCACTGCCGGATCCATCACTGCCGGATCCACCACTACCCGCATCCACCCTACGACGAACCTGCTGTGTAGTCCGAGCATTGGGCGTACTCGGTTGTGTCGTCAGTTCGTCGACGCGTGCATCTCCCACACGAGTATCTCCGCATCGTCGATTCCCTCGACTCGTTGACCACCAGTATCCTTGAGACGCAACGAATCTCCAGGACCGAGCAATCCGACTCCCTCGACGTCGACAGTGCCACCGGCGATGAAGCCGTGCACGTACGGCGCATCCGGAAGGGATACCGACCCGCCGGTCTCGAGGCGTGCAACGTGCAGAGCCGCATGTTTGTTGTGCAAGCTGATCGCGCTGTGATCACGATGTGCGGGCATCCCCGACGCCAGGGTGATCAGGCCACCGGCGTCGAGTTCGGTGTTGATATCGAGTTCCTGATAGCTCGGAGTCACTCCGGATTGGTCCGGCGGTATCCACATCTGGACGAGGTGAACGGGTTCGGTGACGCGTGAGCCGTCGGCCCGCCAGCGATCGTTGCGCTCGGAGTGCAGGATTCCGGAACCGGCGCTCATTCTTTGCGCGAGGCCTCGATGGATGACTCCGGAGTGCCCAGCGGAATCCTGGTGAACCAGAGATCCGCTGAGCACCCACGTCACGATCTCGGTGTCGCGGTGCTGATGAGTGTCGAAACCGGAGTCGGCTTCGATGATGTCGTCGTTGTTGACCAACAGAAGTCCGTGCGCGTACGCGGCGTGATCGAAGTTTCCGGCAAAGGGGAAACTGTGACGCGCCGTGAGCCAGCCGTAGTTGAGATGCGCACGTTCGACTGCTCGTTGGACGACTACCGACGACATGTCAGCTCAGCGTCTCGTGTGCCGCCGGGATGGATCCCAGGCGCCCGGCCTGGAAGTCCTCGAAAGCCTGCATGACCTCGGACTTGGTGTTCATGACGAACGGCCCGGCCATGGCGATGGGCTCTCGGATCGGCTTGCCGCCGAGGATGAAGACCTCGAGAGATTCGGTCCGTGAGTCCTGGCGATCGGAAGCGGCGACGGTGATGGAGTCACCACGTCCGAAGACAGCTGTCTGTCCGACACGAATGGGTCGACGCTCGGCCCCGACCGTGCCTTCGCCGGCGAGGACGTAGACGATCGCGTTGAACTCGGGGTTCCACGGAAGCGTCAGGCTCGCACCCGGGGCCACAGTCGTGTGGGAGAGCGCGATAGGTGTGTACGTCGAACCGGGTCCGGCGTGGCCGGCAATGTCTCCGGCGATGACGCGTACCAAGGCTCCGCCGTCGGGAGAGGAGAGCAGTGCCACCTTGTTGCCGGTGATGTCCTGGTATCGCGGCGCTGCCATCTTGTTGTCGCGGGGCAGGTTGACCCACAGTTGGACGCCGTGGAACAGGCCGCCGCTGACGACGAGGTGCTCCGGCGGAGTTTCGATGTGGAGGATGCCGCCACCCGCTGTCATCCACTGGGTGTCGCCGCCACCGATAATGCCGCCGCCGCCGTTGGAGTCCTGGTGCTCCATGATGCCGTCGATCATGTAGGTCACGGTTTCGAAGCCGCGGTGCGGGTGCCACGGTGTGCCCTTGGGCTCTCCGGGTGCGTAGTTGACCTCACCCATCTGGTCCATGTGGATGAAGGGGTCGAGGGCCGAGAGGTCGATGCCCGCGAATGCGCGGTGAACGGGAAAGCCTTCACCTTCGTATCCGACCGGTGCGGTGGTGATGCTTTTGACCGGGCGGTCGACTGCCGACGCTGCCGGCTCGTCGAGGCGGGGCAGAGCCAAGATGTTCTCGACTGTCACAGCAGGCATGTCGTACTCCTCGTGTCCGTGAAGCTGAAGTCAGGTAGTTGATTGTTCAACTATCTCATCAGGAGTCAACAAAGTCGAGCCCCGGGTATTCCCGGGACTCGACTGGTGTCTGGATCAGCTCGCTGTCTGGATCAGCGCAACATGCTGCCGAGGGTTTTAGCGGCTGCCACGACCTCGGCGCCCAGCGCTGCTTGGTCCTGGGAGTCGAATACGGAAATTCCGAGGCTGGAAATGGCGTCGCGGCGTCTGCCGGGGATCACTGCCGAGATTCCCAGGACGGACGGGATGACTTCGCCGACGGTCACTGCGTAGCCGCGTGCGCGTGCGGCCGTCACTTCCTCTCGTTCCCCACTCGTCGGCGGGAGTGAGGCAAGGATGGAAAGCCCGGCGGAGCCGCGGTCGATCGGATCGACCTGCCCCGGGTGGAACGCGACGTGGACTTTGGCGCTTCGCGGTTCGACCACCATCAGGGCGCGCACTTCGGTGTCGCTCTCGCGGACCACCAGGTGTGCGGTCGCCTCGGTGGCCTCGGCGAGTTCTTGAAGTATCGGGCGAGCGAGAGTGCGCAAATCCTGTTCCACCGGTTCGGCAAGGGTGACCAGGCCGGCGCCGAGAGTGACGCGCTTGAAGGAGTCCTTGCGGCACAGGTGATGAGCTTCGAGTGTGCGGATCAAACGATGTGCGACGGTTCGGTGGACTCCCACTCCGTCGGCGATGTCGGTGACCGACAGGCCGTGCGGATAGGACGTCAGGAGTTCCAAGATCTCGAGTCCGTGGTGCAGCGTTTTCGACATGCTCGAGTCCACTTGAACTGCACTTTTGCGCGGTCGGTGTTCCTCGCTCAGCTCTGACATCAAATCCCTTTCTTGACGTTTGTGAGGTATGCCACCTACGCTTTGAACATATCGCACAGTGTGTGCGATTATCGCACACTTGACGAAGCTGCACAACCTTCGGGTGGATGCAGCGCAGCGTGTTCGGAGAGAACCTTCATGAGCAACTACCGCGTCGTGGCAGCGGAGGACGTTGTCGCAATCCATCAGCTGTACGGCCACCAGAGTCATTGCATAGACTCTGGGCGCCAGCAGGATTGGGCGCAGACATTCACCGACAACGGTGAATTTCATTCCCCCAGTTATCCGGAACCCGTGGTCGGTTTCGACGGCCTTGCGGCTTTTGCTGCTCGCTTTTACGCTGCGGCGGAAGCTGCCGACGAGGTGCATCGTCACGTTCTGACCAATGTGGTCGTCGAGGCGGTGGGCGAGAGTGCTCTGGCAGTGCACGGGTACCTGCAGATCGTTGCCACCGCTCGCGGCGGAGACTCGCGGCTACTGCGGATGACGACTGTCGATGATCGCGTGGTTCGGGTCGGTGAGGAGTGGAAGATCGCCCGCCGCACCGTCTCCCGTGACGACTCACCTAGAGCGTCCGAACAGGCTTGAAGTACCGAAAAGTTTCTTGCACAACAATATTAAGTAGGAGAAGTACATCATGACCGAAAGCTCTGACCAGACGAACCCGGGCCGTACCGTAGTGACCCAGATGTCGGCGGTATATCCGGAGTTGGCAGGCAAGGTCGCAGTGGTGACCGGCGCGGCTCAGGGAATGGGTGAGACGTTCGCCGAAGGGCTGGCAACACGCGGCGTACATGTCGTCGGCGCCGACATCAACGAAGAGCAGATGCTCGCCACGGCTGCACGAATCAACACGAACCT
This sequence comes from Rhodococcus sp. IEGM 1409, assembly GCF_030056735.1. Classification (GTDB taxonomy): domain Bacteria; phylum Actinomycetota; class Actinomycetes; order Mycobacteriales; family Mycobacteriaceae; genus Rhodococcus_F. The sequence goes on along the minus strand of NZ_JASHKN010000001.1, from coordinate 961,065 downwards.
GGAGTCGAATGCACTGGCGGACAAGCCGGGTCGCGTCGTCGGAGCCCGGGTCGACGTCACCAAGCCGGACGAGCACGAGTTGCTTGCCCAGTTGGCACTGGAGGAGTTCGGCCGGGTTGATTTCTGGATCAACAATGCGGGAATCTTCCCGTTCGCACTGGCCGAGGAGATCACCCCGGAGCAGATCGGGGCTACGTTGAGCGTCAATGTCGAAGGAGTGCTCTACGGCGCTCAGGCAGCGGCGCGGCACCTCGGTCCCGGCGGCGCCATCGTCAACATGTCTTCGGTGTCTGCGCTGCGTGTGCGAAAGGGGAGAGGCGCATACTGCACGTCGAAAGCTGCCGTTGCGCACCTCACGGAGTCTCTTGCGGTGGAGTTCGGCGACAAGGGCATTCGTGTGAATTCCATTGCGCCCGGCTACATCGACACGGCGATGACGAAGTGGGTCCAGGAAGATCCGATCGCGCTCGCGAACGCACTCGATGCGGTGCCGCTGCATCGTCTGGGCTCGCCCGAAGAGGTCTTCGGCCCGCTGCTGTTCCTGCTCTCGGACAGCGCGCGCTACGTCACCGGGCACAGCATCGCGGTTGACGGTGGTTCGCGGCATGTCTGAGTCCACGAAATATCCCGGCGTCGTTCTCATCACCGGCGGTGCTGCCGGGATGGGAGCGCATCACGCACGCACTCTCGCCGCGCGCGGTTCGCATGTCTGCATTGCCGATGTTTCGGAATCATCCGGCGTGGTCGACGACATTGTCGCCGCCGGTGGATCCGCGTCCGCTCATCTACTCGACGTCACCGATGCTGATGCCTGGGACCGGGTTGTCGACGAAATTCGCTCTACGCGTGGAGAACTCGGCGGACTGGTCAACAACGCCGGCATCTCGCGTCGGCTCGAATTCATGGACACCCCGAACGACATCTGGGAACTGACCATGAGGATCAACCTCTTCGGCCCGTTCTACGGTATGAAGGCGGTGGCACCGCTGATGCGTGAGAGTGGTGGCGGATCGATCGTCAACATCTCGTCCATCGCCGGTCAGATCGGATACTTCTCTCCGGCTTACTCGTCGAGCAAGTGGGGTCTGACCGGTCTGTCGAAGTCGGCGGCAGGCAACTTCGCGCAGTGGGGGATTCGCGTCAACTCGGTGCACCCGGGACTGGTCGGTACGGCGCTGCTCGGCGGCGCAAACGACTTCGTCGCCGCGTCCCTGAAGTCGGTTCCCCTCGGACGCATGGGAACTCTCGACGAGATCACCGAAGCAGTGCTGTTTCTGCTCTCGGACAGTTCGACCTACACCAGCGGTACGGAACTCACTGTCGACGGCGGGTTGGTGTCGAACGGTCTTTACCACCGCATCATCGCGGAGACTGGAGAACTTTCATGACTGACCACTGGGACGTCGTTGTCATCGGTGGTGGCGGAGCCGGTCTCGCCGCCGCGGTGTCGGCAGCAGAAGAAGGCGCAGCCGTTCTGCTGTTCGAGTCCGAAACCGAACTCGGTGGGTCCACCGCGCTTTCAGCCGGAATCTTCACGGCCGCAGGCACAAGCGTGCAGGCAGGTCTCGGAGTCGACGATTCGGCGGAGAAGTTCTTCCAGCACTACATGGACCTCAACCAATGGATGCTCGCGCCCGGATTGATTCGTGCGTTCTGCGAAAACGCCGGCCCGACAATGGAATGGCTCATCGGACTCGGCGTCGAGATTCCCGCGGCGATCTCGGGTAATGCCCACCAACCTGGGCTCGCCCAAGCCGGCGTCGAGGACGTCTGGCGCGGCCACGTGCCGAAGGATCAGGGATACGGACTGATTCAGGTGCTGGACAAGGCTCGTCGAAAGCACGGCATCGAGGTCATCTTCGGAACACGGGTGCAGAAGTTGATGGAGGAAGACGGCCGGGTTGTCGGTGTTGTCGCCGACGACATCGAGGTACCTGCAGGCGCAGTCGTGGTTGCTTCCGGAGGATTCGCGCAAGATCCAGAGCTGGTGGAACGCCACTTCCCGGACGCGAACAAGGCGGGGGACGCGTTGTTCGTCGTCGCGGCGGCGGGTAGCCGCGGAGATCACCTTCGTTTTGCCGAAGACCTCGGGGCTTCAGTGGCCGGCGACGGCTGGGGCTTGATGCTGCCCACCGTCTACTTCCAGCGATTCCATCACTGGCAGGCCGGTTTTCCGCCGAAGTCGCGGATCTACGTCAACCAGGACGGCCGTCGATTCATGGACGAGGACAGCTCGTACGCCGTCTCGACCGGCATCATCGACCATCAGGGCGGATACGGGTGGATGATCTTCGACGAGAACGCTCGCGTGAATCTGGCTCCGGGATATGCCGATTGGAATCCCGAACGCATCGAGGAAGAAGTTGCCGCCGGTGGCACGATTCGCGCTGACACGATCGAAGACCTCGCAGTGGCGACGGGTGTTCCGGTTGCGACGTTGACGCAAACCCTGCGTCGATGGAACGAGCAACTGCCCAGCGGCCACGACGACGACTTCCTCCGTCATCGCACGTTGCGGAACAAAGGTGCCGTCGGCAACCCGGATCCTATTGCGACAGCACCGTTCTATGCCGCGAAAATCCTTCCTGCAGAGCTCGTATGCACGCATGCGGGAATGGAGATCGACACCGATGCGGCCGTACTCGGCAGCACCGGAGTACCTATCGAGGGTCTGTACGCGGCCGGTGAGGCCGGCGCCGGAATCCTCGGACTGAGATACGTGGGCGGCGGCAATGCAGTTGCCAACGCTTTGACCATGGGCCGCGTAGCGGGACGTAATGCGGCGAACTACACCAGGACCAGCGCTGACAGCGCAGCGGTCCATTCCATCGCGCACTCCTGACGTCCGACGTCTGCGCGGCACCGAATCCAGTCAGTATCCAATCCAGGCAGGGAACAACATGTCAGAGAATGAGACCATGGCGAGAGCCGAATTCACCGAGGGCAGCAGCGTGGCAACCGAACGACAGTCGACGACGAAGGTAATTCGCGCGGCCATCGTCGGTACCGTCGTCGAGTACTACGACTTCGGTATCTACGGGTACATGGCCACGACCATCGCCGCGCTGTTCTTCGTCTCCCACGACCCGAACGCAGCACTGCTCGGTACCTTCGCGGCGTTCGCGGTGGCCTTCTTCCTACGTGTGCCCGGCGGAATCTTCTTCGGCCACATCGGCGACAAGTACGGCCGCAAGAACGCCTTGTCCTGGACCATCCTCCTGATGGTTCTGGCGACAGCAGGAATGGGCTTGCTGCCGACTTACACGACGTTGGGTGTGTGGGCGACGTCCATCCTCGTTCTGGCTCGTTGCCTGCAGGGCTTCGCGGCCGGCGGCGAACTCGGCGGGGCCAACGCGTTTGTCTCCGAGTCCGCTCCCAAGCGGTGGCGTGCGACGCAGACGTCGATGGTCAACACCGGCACCTACCTGGGTTCGCTGGCAGCTTCGCTCATGGCCCTCGGCCTGACCTCGGTGTTCTCACAAGAGCAGATCCTCGAATGGGCTTGGCGTATCCCGTTCCTGCTCAGCCTGCTGATCGGTGGCATCGGTATCTGGATCCGTAGCCAGATGGAAGACACTCCTCAGTTCGAAGAACTGCAGGACAAGGGTGAGACCAAGAAGCTTCCCATCCGAGAACTGCTCAGCACCTCCGGTGGCAGCGTCGTCAAGATCATCATGCTGGGCGCACTCATCACCGGTGGCTACTACATCGCCTCGGTGTATGCCGCGACTTACCTGCAGACCACGGGTGGTCATTCGTCGCGGGTTGCATTCCTTTCCACTTCCCTTGCACTGGTTCTCGGCGTCATCACCTTGCCGATCTCGGGATACATGGCAGACAAGTACGGGCGTCGGCCGGTGCTGTTCGCCGGTAGTGCCGCTGCCGTGGTTCTCGGAATCCCGATGTTCATGATGATGGCCGGTTCTGGCATCTGGCAGGCGGTTGTCGGTCAGTCGGTGCTCTTCATCTGTGTCTCGATCGTCAACGGTGCTTCGTACGTGACCTATGTCGAAATGCTGAAAGCATCTGTGCGGTACAGCGGTCTGGCCCTGGGTAACAACGTCACCAACATGTTCCTCGGCGGCACTGCTCCTTTCATCGCCACCTATCTGATCAGCTTGACCGGTAATTCCCTCGCCCCGGCCGGATACTTCGTCTTCTGTGCCGTGATCACCCTCGTCACGGTCTTCTTCATCAAGGAGACCAAGGGTGTTGAACTGCAGGTTGATTGATCATCCGGGTAGAACAGGAGCCTGACCGTGTCCCTAGCTGACAAGCAAGCAATCACCGAAGTTCTGTATCGCTATGCTCGGGCCGTCGATCGGAAGGACTTCGACAGCGTTGCCCTCTGCTACTTCGACGATGCGATAGACAACCACGGTGGTTACATCGGAACCGTCGACGGGCTCATCGAAGACATGAAGCTCAGACACAAGACGATCGACTCGTCGATTCACTGCATTTCCAACATACTGATCGACGTCAACGGCGATGTCGCTCAGTGTGAGTCGTACTGCTTGTGCTTCCTGCGTCAGGAGCGATCAGGTACGGATGCCGTGCAGACGCTTGCGACGATCAAGTGTCGGTACGTCGACAGGTTCGAAAGGCGCCATGGTGAATGGCGAATCGCGGATCGGATCGTCGTGTTCGACGAATCCTGTGAAGACGTGATCGAGAACGTCTTACCCACGGACTGGGTGACGCAACGTCGATCGTTCGACGACCCGGTGTACACCAGGATTCCCTGACCTGCCGTGCAGACGAAGGCCTTCACACACGATGTGTGTGAAGGCCTTTCGCCTATTCAGCGTTCGATCAGTCCACTACGTCCGGTGCAGCGACCTCGGTCAAACAGCCGTCCGAGAGTCGAAGCCAACGCTAGACCTGCACCTCGGCCAGGAATCTCTCGTCATGACTGACCACCATGAACGCCCCTGATATGCATTCAGGGCGCCTTCGAGTTGAGCGACACTCACCAAGTCGAGGTTGTTGGTCGGCTCGTCGAGAAGCAGCAGCTGTGGGGCTGGATCGGCGAAGAGAACGCAGGCCAACGTAGCTCGCAATCGTTCACCACCCGAGAGTGCAGCTACGGGTAGATGAGCGTCCCCGCCACATCCCCGTTGACGATTCTCGGCAACGTCGACTTTCCGACGCCGTTCGGCCCGGTCAAGACGATACGTTCCGGCCCTCGAATGGCCAGGTCAGCTCCGGGGTCGGCGAAGAGCGCACGATCGCCGAACGCGAATTGCATTCGCTCACCGAGGAATACCGTCCGCCCGGCGGGCGCGTCGACCCGGGCGAGGTGTGTCTCGTTGGCCTTGCCTGCCGACTCCTCGGCATTGCGTCTCATGGTCCCCGCAAAAATCTTGGGCAAGCCCGCGTTCCCCAGATTGCGGGCAGCGTTACTTGCGCGTCGTGAAGCGCGTTCTCGGGCCTGCTGCAGTTCGCGCTTCTTGCGTTGGACCTCCTGCTCGGCGTCGCGGATGTTCTTCTCCGCCACTTCGCGAGCCGAACATGCGGCAGCTTCGTATTCGGTGAAATTGCCACCGTTTCGAGCAAACGATATAGGTATCGGGCATGGGTGCAGATCAACGGGTTTCCGCGTCTGATGCGTTGGCAGGCTACACAAGTGCTGCCGCTCGTCTCATCGGGGAGTCATCGGACAAAGGTCGGATAGCGGTGGGACTTTTGGCGGATTTTGTTGTGCTCGAAAGAGATCCGTTGCGCAGCGCTTCGGCGGACTTGAATGAACTGTCGGTCATACGCACGGTTGTCGGCGGTGAGACTGTCTTCGAGGCTTAAGGCCTCCGCCTAAGTTGTTGCTCGATTGTCGCTGCTTTCCAAGCGGGGGCAATCGAGCGATTCCCAAAACAAACCAAAAATGTGTAGAACTTGTTCCAGTTCGGTTTCGGACTATCAGGACCATACGGGCGAAGGTTACTTCAGCAAACGGGTTGCAACAAAGCGCTACGTTTTCCCAACGATCCAGGTGAGAGGCGATTCTGTAGTCAAGTCCAGGTTTCAACAATCTTCTGGACATTCGACCAGCTTTTCACCAAAAATTCCTAATACGTGTGGTAAAAATCTAAACGACGCAAGCGGACGGCGACAGCACGAGAGAGGGATGACCCGTTCACGACAACGGCTCGCAATCTTTCCGCAACACACTCTCGCTCTGCACTTACCGCACGACCCCTCACCGACCACGGATGAACGAAACCCTCTGCCCGCGCTAAGGGCGCACATGACTGGATCCGACCAGCTTTCTCACCCTGCAAGCTCCCCGCCCTCGGGGACCAGACGAAAAGAGTGTTCTCCATGAACAAGGCAACCAAGGGCGCAGTCGCGGCCGGTGCAGCAGCACTACTCCTCGCCGGTGGCGCGGGAACCATGGCGGCGTGGAATGCAAACGCGCCTCTGAACGGCGGCACTATTTCTTCGGGCAAACTGACGCTGACGACCCAAGGAACCCCGTCTTGGACGGTTTCGAACGCAGCTGTCAACGGTGGCACCGCGGCCCCCGTCACCATCAACACATTCAAGGTTTCCCCTGGCGACGTTCTCACGTACTCGGGCTCCGTCAAGATCGGTGCTGTGGGCAACAATCTGAGCGCGACGCTCAAGGCGGATGCTTCGACGATCACCGGAACCGGCACCCTGAAGGCCGAGATGGCTCCGGTTACGACGGCGACTTTCGGAGCGACTCCGTTGCCGACGAACGGAACAGGCGTTGTGATCACTTCCGCGAACAACGACAACGTCGTCAGCGTGAACGTTGTCTTCGACTTCACGAAGGCTCCAGCAACCAACAGTTCGCAGGACAGCCAGGTTGATCTGACGAACTTCAACGTCACTCTCGATCAGGCATAAGTCTTGCGTAAGCACTACCGTTGGTGGGCAACCGCCGCCGCGCTGGTCATCGGACTGATCTTCGTATCGGTGCAGCAGACCAGCGCGCGGTGGACGGCCGCTGAAACACTGTCCGGTGGCACGATCCAGTCCGGGATCCTCGACCTGACGGTGGGCAGTGCCGGAGGCGGCCAGAACAGTTTCGACTTCACTGCTCTGGGCGCCACCGGTATGTTCCCCAACGCATATGCACAGGCTCCGTTGACAGTTCACAACTCCGGTAGCGTTCCACTCAATTACCGGATCCAGAACGTCACGCAGTCTTCCGCTGATGTTCCGCTCTCACTCGCGGTGACGCCGGTGACTTCAGAGGCCGGCTGCCCTGCCCAGGGCGCAGCTGCCGGCACCGCGATCTACGACGGCCCCATGGTCGGTGCTCAGACACCGACAGCGCCGGGATGGCGCACGGTAGCTGCCGGCAGTACCGAAATCTTGTGCCTGCGTGGCACTGTCGGTCCTGACGTCGCGTCGGGTGTCTCCACGAACGTGCATTTCTCGTTCGAAGCGGAGTCGGTATGACGCAGGCAGTGAAGGGTTCCGATCAGAGAACCGGTGCCTGGTGGTGGATCCGCAATATCGTCTCGTGGGTTCTGCTGCTGGGTGTTCTGGCGATTCTGTTGTCGACGGTCGTTGTTCCACGTTTGACGGAGTCGACGCCCTTCACTGTGTTGACCGGTTCGATGCAACCCACCTATCCACCCGGCACCCTCATCGTGGTGAAACCGCAGGACGCTGCCCAATTGCGGGCAGGCGATGCGATCACCTACCAGATCGAGTCCGGGAAGCCCGATGTGGTTACGCACCGCATCATCATGGCGCGACTCAACTCCGCCGGTGATCTCACCTTCGTCACACAAGGCGATGCAAATCCGATAGCGGATCAGAACCCCGTTGTACCGGAGCAGATTCGCGGCAAGGTGTGGTACAGCGTGCCGTACATCGGATACGTGTACAACGCCATCACAGGGCAGATGCGCTCGGTGATGCTGACGGTTGTCGTCGGCGCACTGTCGATCTATGCCGTGTTCATGTTCGTCGGATCGGTCCGTGACCGTACCCGGCGACGTTCAGCGTCTGCAGACCCCCAACCTTCCGAACCGAGTGCGCCGGCGCCTCGAGTTGAGCAGCAAGAAAGGCACAGCCATGTCTGAGCACGAGGAGCAGCAGGCGCCCGCCTCGCTGGGTACACGTCTGGTCCGGGGCGCAACCAGTGGTCGCGCACGCGCGATCATGTCCGTGGGAATCGTCCTGGGCCTCGGCGCCGTAGGCACGATGGCTGCCTGGAGTGACAACGCCAGTGCCACTTCGGGTGTCTTCAGTACAGGAACGATGGATTTGCAGATCAACGGCGACCAGGGAAGCCCGTCATACGGATTCACCACGCTGACGAAGACAGGCATGGTTCCAGGCAACAGCATCAGCGCCATGCTCCCCGTGCAGAACAAGGGCACTTCTGCGTTCAACTACACGATGTCCGCGACTGCCAGCACCTCCACGCTTGCGCCGCTGATGAAGGTCGCCGTTTACAGCGAGGGCTTGGCGACCAATACCAACAACGTCGGAACGTGCTCGGGCACCTTGATCGAGGTCGTGAAGCCGCTTACGTCCGGCGGAACCGTCAACGTAATCGCGACACCTCGTCCGTTGGCTGCGTCGACCGGCGTCGAGAATTTGTGCTTCCTGGTCACCTTGGATCCTGCAGCCACAGTTGACGTTCAGAATCAGACAGTGAGTGCCACATTCAACTTCAATGCAGCTACGGTCTGAGGCAGCGATGAGTAGTCATGAGGCTGTCTCAGGTGCTTCCCGCGGCCGGACCGGTCGTGAAATTGCGCTGACCGTCGGTGCACTCGCTGGTTTGATCTGTATCTTGTTCGCTGCTGGATCGATGTTGTTCGGAATCAAGCCGTTGGTTTTCCGATCTGGTTCGATGTCTCCGGAGATCACAACGGGGGCACTGGCATTGTCAAGAACTGTTCCCGCAGTTGACGTGTCGGTCGGTGACATCGTGAGTGTTGTCAATGACCAGGGCGTGAGGGTCTCGCACCGGGTGTACGGAATCAACTCGGTGGCGGGAAACTCCGCAGTCTTGACGCTTAAAGGCGATGCCAACCGCGAACCTGACATCATGCCGTACACCGTCACAGAGGTTGATCGAATCTTCTTCAGTGTCGGCGGATTTGGCTATGCCGTGTCATGGCTGTCCGGGCCGTTCGCTGTCTTCTTGGGCGGGGCGTTTGTAGGCGGACTCCTGGTGATCGCGTTCAAGTCGCCCACCAAGAGGGACGACGACAAAGACGACGGACGCAGCACGCCTGCATTGAATGTTCTCGGCTCCGGTCTGGAACTGGATGAAACGCAGACTCGGGCGCTGACGGCCGTGCCCTTCAAATCGCTGATGGTTGTAGGAGCGGTTGCCCTAACCGCATTCGGCGCGACACAGGCAGTAGGCACCAGCGCTGCGTTTACAGATACGGCGAAGGCGACTGGTTCGTTGGGGGCTGGATACTTCCCCGCGCCGCGGGTAGGGAACGTCACTTGTGCGAACAGCGGACATCTTGGCGGGTTTCACTACGCTGCGAGAATCAGCTGGGCACATGTAGCAGCCCCACTCAGCTATCGAGTGCTTGTTCGTCGTGACAATGGATCGGTTCAAACGACGATCAATGTCAGTGCAGGTGCGACACCGGTTGGTGGCACATTGACCACCCAGATCGGCGACGCGCAGGTTGGCGATCACACGGGTTGGACGTACACCGCCGAGGTCTACACGGTGAACAATGGCGTCCCGTCGCTGCAATGGCGCGGTTACGTCCTCAAACAACCAACTATTTGGAACGTGGAGTGCAATAGCCCTGCCAATGCGGCTGCGTTGCAGGGAGATGCTGCGCGACTTGTGGCACCGACAACTACGACGGCTGGCGAGACCACCACGACGAGTGCACCGACACCTACAGGCACGTCGACGACGGCTCCCACTACGACTGACGTGACGACCACGACCGGTCCCACCACAACAACGGAGACCTCGACCAGTACTACAACTCAGTCGACAACTCCGACAACGACAACCGATGCAACCACGACGACCAGCACGACCACGAAGGAAGCGCCGGTTGCCTTGGGCGCGGCGGAAACGTCGCTGACCGGCTACAACGCAACATTGATGCACGACGGTGCCAGCGTCGCGGTGGTGGTCACCGACAGTTCGGGTGCAGAAGTGTCGAGCACACCGGTGAGCGTCACGGCGACCGTGATGTGGCAGTCCGATGCAGACGAGCTGTGGATCGTGGACGGCGCCAACGTCTATCGCGTCAACGCCGCAACGGGAGTCTCGGAGAAGAACCCCTCCGGTGAAGCTCCCGCCGAGATCGCTGCCTGGATCGACGGACAGAAGTGATGAATACAGAACCGCCGGAATTCGGGAACGGGAGAGTTCGGATGAATGATCGCATCGTTCCCGCAAGTCGATGGAATACGCGACGTACCAAAATGATCGGCGCATCGCTGGTCGTGCTCGGCGGAGCGGCATTCCTGACTGGCTGTGCTGATACTGGCTCGTTGGGTTCGTCCGGCGGCGGCAAGCCCACCACGACCACGTCCGTTCCGGCTACAACTACCCCGGTGGTGACTACTCCGGTCGAATCCGGTTCGTTGGCGCTGAAAACCGTCACCGCACCTACATGGACGGATCAGAACGGTCCGATCGACTTGTCGACCATGGTTGTCGTGCCGGGCGATGTTCTGACCTATCACGCCAGTTTCGCGTTGGAGATCAAGGGAACTGGAATGAAGGCAAAGCTGTCGACGAGTGATCTGGGTGTCTCCGGCGGAGCTGCGCTGGTTGCCCAGTTGAAGCCGGTCACCGAAGTCAAGCTCGATGGGGTGCCAGTGCCTGTCGGTGCCGACGGAACTGTGGTCAGTACGGCGAAGGACGGCAAGATCGTCGACGTGGCAATACGTTTCACCTTCGACAAGGATTCAGCGACAGCGTTGTCGATGGATCAGTCGTTGAACTTGGCGCGATTCGACGTGAATCTGGTGCAGATTCCTGCATGATGTCGGTGCGGGCGACACGAGCGCAGTAGCTGTTCAGAAGTGAGGCCGGGTAGCAGATCTGCTACCCGGCCTCACTTTGTGAGTTGTTGTAGGGCCGGGGGAATTGTGGGGAGTTATTCGCATATTATGCAGTGCTTTTCGCAAACTTCATCGTCCAAATGACTGAATGCTGGGAATGAACTGTCGTCAAAGTCGATGTGGCCCGCAAATCGGGGTTATGGATTGCCGATCGAGCGCTCGCGTAGTGGGTTTCGATGTGAGAAATTCTCACGCACATTGAGCCTTCCGTGCTTCTCCCAGGTCAGAGGCTCGCCGCCTTCCGCAGCGTAGAGATTTCTGATTGAATCTGTCTCAAAGTGGGACGAGGTGACGGAGAGTGACCGGTGCGAACGAGCGCATCTTCGCGGCTGCAGCAGAGCTGATTCGAGAACAGTGATTCGACGCCGCCATGAGCCACGGCCTTGCGGCGGCGCGGGCCAACGGAATCGACGAGTATCTCGTGTCCTCGCCGTTGCTGCCGCTTACTGCACTGGAACTTGCAGGATTGGATCCCGAAGGTCAGGAGTCGCAGTGGGTGGTTCGGATCGTGTTGATGCTGTTGGCGTGGCCTCTGGCCGACAGGGCCGCCGAACGACGGATGGTCGAGTCGTTCGTCAGCTCCTGAGAAGGATTCCATGTTCGTGAACAGTGCAAGGGGTCGGTCGCTGTTGCAGGAGGTTCGGTTCATGCCTTCGTTCCTCGGCTCGGTACCCTGAAGCCTGTCAGCTGCCGCGAAGGAGAAAGTCACGATGGTCGTACGCAGGCCCCGCGACCGTAAGCAGCAGATTCTTGCGGCTGCAGGTGAGCTTTTCCGTGAGCACGGGTATCACAACGTGTCCGTCGCTCAGGTGGCTGCGGCAGTGGGGATCACGGCGCCTGCGCTCTATCGGCACTTCAAGAACAAGCCGGACCTCCTCCATGCTGCGGTCAACGCAGGCATCGAATCGCTCTACGATCGGGTCGCAGGGTCCGAAGATCTGAAAACGCTGATCACCGAGCTTGCGGCATCGGTGTCCAGGCGTCGGGGTCTGTCACTTCTGTGGCAGCGAGAGGCACGTTACCTGCCTGACGAGCAGCGTGAGGAAATGCGTTCGACCCTCAAGAGTGCAGCTTCGCGCGATGCTGCACTTATTCGAACTGAACGTCCCGACCTCGACGAGGAAGACAGCTATCTGCTCGCCTGGGCTGTCATCGCGGTCTTCAACAGTGTGTCCTCACATCGGGTGTCCGTTCCGAGACGTCAGATGGAACTGCTGCTGGCAGAGTTGGCGGAGCGTGCGGTGCGTACGGAACTCGGCCACTCCGAGGTGAAGGTGGAGGCGCCGACCGGTCACGTTCCGGTGGCGATGCCGAGGCGTGAACTTTTGTTGACCGAAGCCATTCGTTTGTTCGACGAGCGTGGGTATCAGGCCGTCAACACCGAGGATATAGGTGAGGCTGCCGGAACTACGGGCCCTAATGTGTACAACCACTTCGATGCCAAGATCGACCTTCTGATCGCGGCGGTCTCGAGGGGCGGCGAGCGGCGACGGATCGGGATTGCGCAGGCGCTCGCTGCGGCAACCGGGCCGGAGGACGCGCTGTCCGGATTGCTTGCGGCACATATCGATTTCGCGATCAACGAGCGTCATCTGATCGGGCTGTTGATCAGTGAACTCGACCAATTGCCGGACAAGTTCCGCCGCACGTGTGAACAGAATCAGCGTGAGTATGTCGCGTTGTGGGTCAAGATGCTCGACGACGTTCGTCCGGGGCTCGAACCCGCGACTGCCAGAATCACCGTCAATGCCGCTCTGACGGTTGTGGAGAACGCCGTGCGTATCGGTCGGCTTCGCCGTCGTGACGACCTGTCGGAGAGACTCTTCGAGATCGGCTGCGCCCTGTTGCTGGGCGCTTGAAAAATTCGTGTATGCGCCACGGGCGGCGGATCGACACATTCAACTGATCGGAGACGTCCATGCGTTTCGACGCAACAGAACTGACGATCGAGGAACTCGAGCTTCAGGCAGAAGTGCGGGAATACCTCGACAAGCGGCTCACCCCCGGTAGCTACCCGCTCGGGCTCGGGATGTCCGGGGCGGTTGATCCGGCGTTCTCACGAGATCTCGGTAGCCGTGGGTGGCTCGGAATGTCATTGCCGAAGGAGTACGGCGGGGGCGGACGGTCGGCGGTGGATCGACTGGTCGTCGTCGAAGAACTTCTCGCGCGGGGAGCTCCGGTCGGTTATCACTGGATAGGAGACAGACAGTCGGGTCCGAGCATCGCGGCCAACGGCACAGAAGAACAGAAGCGGTACTTCCTTCCCGGTATCGCGGGCGGTGAGTTCTCGTTCTCGATCGGGATGAGTGAGTCCGACTCGGGTTCGGACCTGGCATCGGTGCGCACTCGCGCCGAACGTGTCGATGGTGGCTGGAAAGTCAACGGCACCAAGATCTGGACCACCGGCGCCTTTCACGCCACACACATACTCGCCCTGCTTCGAACCTCGGCAGACAAGCACAACGGACTCACTCAGTTGATTGTCGATCGCGACAGCGAGGGCCTGACCGTCTCACCCATTCCGTTCATCGACGGAAGCGAGGACTTCTGCGAGGTGTCGTTCCAGGACGTTTTCGTGCCGGACTCGCGTCGCCTCGGTGACGTCGGAGCGGGCTGGGGACAAAACACCGGTGAACTCGCACTCGAGCGAGGTGGCGTCGACCGTTGGATGTCGCTGATGCCGGTCCTCGAGAATTGGGCAGGCAACCAAGCAGCGCAGGGCGGTCCCGCTGCCCTTGCCGATCTGGGCTCGATTGCCGCGCGCTGCTGGGCTTTTCGTGGGATGTCGCTGTCCATCGCGCGGATGGTCGACGCCGGTCGCTCGCCGGTCACCGAGGCCGCGCTGATCAAGGAGATGGCCACACGCTTCGAACAGGACTGTGTTGCGACCGTGGCACGGCACCTCGGCCGGGCTCCAGACCTTGCCTCCGACGATCCGTACGAGTCGCTGCTTGCCCGGGCCGTGCTGGTGGCGCCGTCGTGGTCGATTCGCGGCGGCACCAACGAAATTCTCCGCACCGTGATCGTGAAAGGGTTGAACCGATGAACTCGGGGCCAGAGGTCAATGCGTACACATTCGACGCCGACCTCGAAGCGATGGTCGAGCAATTCTTCGCCGAGAAGTCCGGCACCGAAGTGGTGGCGCAGGCCGAGATCGACGGTCTGCCCAGCGGATTATGGAGCGCGGCAGTGGAACTGGGGTTGCCGCTGGTCGGTCTTCACGAATCTGTGGGTGGTTCCGGTGGCTCGCTCCTCGACACCGTGACTGTGCAGCGCGCTGCCGCGAGGCACGCTGCGCCGTTGCCGCTAGCCGAGACGTACCTCGCGGGCAGGCTGGCAGCAGCGGCCGGGCTACCGGTGCCCTCCGGAATCGCAACAGTCGCCCCGGGCTCGCCGCGCGACGATGCGCGTCGGACCAACGACGGTTTCCTGTCGGGAATCTTTCACGATGTGCCGTGGGGGAGCGCCGCATCAGTGCTGGCGGCAGTTCTCGGTGATCGAGTTGTACTTCTGGACATCTCCGATGCCGAGATCGGTGGAGGGACGGATCTTGCCGGGCAACCGCGTCAGAGCCTGACGTTCTCCGAAGCGCGGATTGTCTATGGTGACAACCCGGTCGACCCTAGGATGCTCAGTAGGCTCGGCGCGTTCTTGCGCTCGGTGCAGATGGCGGGAGCCATGGAGTCGGTGTCGACGTTGACCCGGCGCTATGTGTCTGAGCGGGTGCAGTTCGGTAAGCCCATCGCGCAGTTTCAAGCAGTCCAGCAGCATATCGTCACTCTCGCTCAGATGGCATCGATGTCCACGTTGGCTGTCGATCGCACTGCGCATGCACTCACCAGAGGCGAGGCCGACTTCGAAGTGAGCGCAACCAAATTGGTGGTTTCGCAGAATGCGCTCCTGAGCGTCCGCGCCGCCCACCAGGCACACGGTGCGATCGGCATGACCCGCGAATACCGATTGCAACAACTCACGCGTCGACTGCACGCCTGGCGATCGGAGTTCGGCGACGAAATCGCGAGTGCGACGCAACTAGGAGAGGCCGTAGCTGCGTCGCCGTCACTGCACCGCTTGATCACTGACCCAGAACCGACATTGCAGCTGTAATCCTGACCGTAGTAGAGGATTACGTTGCGTTGCAACGGAGATCGCGCTTCAGTACCTTGCCTGCTGCCGACAGTGGCAATGCATCGACGAATTGGAAGGTGCGCGGAGATTTGTATCCGGCGATCAGCGTTTTGACGTGGGCGCGCAGTTCTTCGGCGTCGGTGTCGAAACCATGTCGAAGGACGACTACGGCATGGACTCGCTCGCCCCACTGGGTATCGGGGAGGCCGATCACGGAACAGGCCGCGACGGATTCGTGTTGTGCCAGAGCGTTCTCGACCTCGGTGGAATAGACGTTCTCGCCACCGGTGACGATCATGTCCTTGATGCGATCGACGATGAACAGGTAACCGCGGGCGTCGAGGTATCCGGCGTCGCCGGTATGCATCCACCCGTGGTGGAGCACTTCTGCGGTCTCTTTCGGTTTGTTCCAGTATCCGAGCATGACGTGGCTGCCGAACGTGACGATTTCGCCCACCTCGCCGAGTGGTAGTTCCTCGCCGGCCGGGTCGACGATTTTCACCTCGCAGTGCGGTAGTGCGCGACCGGCGCTGCGGAGGAGATCACCACCTTCGAGGTGATCGGCTGGACTCAGCATGCTGATGTGCGCGGTTTCAGTCATCCCGTAGCCCTGAGCGAAGGAGCTGTTGGGGAACATTTGCATGACCTGCCCGAGAAGCGTCGGCGATATGGGCGAGGCGCCATACCTCAGGATCCTGACGCTGGACAGATCGTAGGTGGTTGCGTCTTCGCTGGTTTCGTTTTCGTGGGCGACCAACATCTGGAGCATCGTCGGCACCAGACCCACGGTTGTCGGGCGATGGCGGTCCACGGCCTCGAGGAACGTGCGTGGGCTGAAGTTCGGTACGAAGACCTGGGTGCCACCCATCAGCGACTGAGCCAACCATCCGACTATGCCGGCAATGTGAAACAGAGGGTTCACCGCGAGGTTCGTTCCGTTGCTGACTGCCACGCTGCCTGCCGCGAGAGTACCCAGCGCCGAGGTCATCAGCGCTTGATGGCTGATCATCACGCCCTTCGGCACTCCGGTGGTCCCGCCGGTGTAGAGGAGTAGTGCAAGCGTGTCGCCGCCGACGCGCAGATCGTCGACCGGATTCGCCTCCGCGATCACCCGTTCGTAGTCGAGCATTCCGTCGGGAACTCGGTCGTTGCCGCAGTAGACGACAGTGGTCAGGCCTGGGCACGTCTCGCGAAGGGCAGATCCGACGGAAGCAAAATTCTCGTCCACGAGCAATACCGTCGATCCTGAATCTTCCAGGGCGTACGTGATTTCCGCCGTACTCCAACGAGAATTGACCGGACTGGCAACTGCTCCGAACCACCAGCAGGCCAGCAAGGCCTCGTGGTAACAGTCGGAGTTCGTAGCCAAGATCGCGACCCTGTCGCCGGTGTGAAGGCCCAACGTCTGCAGCCCGCCCGCGAGCCTGGTGATCCGGTCGACCGATTCCCGACACGTGCGCACCCGGCCGTCGAAGATCGTCATCGCCGTCTCGGGCGATGCTCGTAAGGATCGGTGAACGAATTGAGTCAGCTGCATGCGATTCCTCCTGCGAGTGTGCGGCGAGTGCTCTGACTCGGATCGGGTTCCCGAATGATGCTATTGGCCTGACCATCTGCCTCTCCTGCCACCCGGGATTGCGCCACGCTCTCGGCGCATTTTCAGGACGGTTGTCCAGCTTCTTCGGCCATTTAGTCCTGCGACTGGTCGCATCGTGCGAGAGTGTCGAACATGCGTGGAATCCTGGTAGTCGGTGTGAGTGCATTCGGCGCCATCGTCGCGGTCGTCTCGGCGCCCTCTGCCGGCGCCGAGACGACCGCGAACCAAGCTCGTTCGTTCTCCGAGACGACGTCCGTCGGGGTCCACAATTCTTACGAGAAGGCGACATTTCCCTACTTCGCCGATGCGCTCGACTCGGGGGCGTCGTTGCTCGAGCTGGACCTGTGGACCAACGGCGGCGGTCCGGACTGGCTTGTGTCGCACATGAATCCGGTGGCGAGCGAGAGTAACTGCGTCGGAGCGTCGAACGCCTCCGAGTTGCGAAGTGGCCCGCGAGATCAAGGACTACACGGATGTCTGGCAGATATGCGGGCGTGGCACGAAGCCAATCCCGAGCATCCGCCGGTGACGATCAAGTTGGAACTCAAGGACGGTTTCACAGCCGGGTACGGACGTGGCCCCGCCGATCTCGACGCCCTGATTCTCGGGACACTCGGCGACGCGGTTTTCACGCCGGCCGATCTGATGGGTGAGTCCTACTCGACTCCGGATGCCGCCGTCACCGAGCGTGGATGGCCGAGTGCCTCCGAAATGACCGGGAAATTTCTATTCGAGCTCATTCCGGGAACAATCGAGGAGGGAAACCCTCTCGATACGGAGTGGACCGACCGACAGTATGCGACGCACCTGCGAGATCTGTCTTCCGCCGGGCTCGTCGAACTCGGCGCCGCCTTTCCCGCTGTCCACCGTGCCTCGCCGGGAGACCCACGTCTCGACCGCTACACCGACCCGGGGATCCGTCCGTGGTTCGTGATTTTCGACGGTGACGCCCTCGACTACACCTCGGGCGCTGCAGATCCCCAGTGGTATCACGAACGTGGCTACCTGCTCATCATGACCGACGCGCACAAGGTCGCTCCGCAGATCGACGGCACCCATGCCTCGGAAGCCGAGGCGAGCGAGCGACTCGACCTGTTGGCCGGTGAGCACGCAAGTTTCATCACCGCGGACTGGTCGAGGTTGCCGAACGTACTGTCCGCGGTCTTGCCGCGTCGGTGATTTTCGAAGGGCGGGATCGTGAAGAGCGAGATCTGACGGGCGGCAATTCTCAGAAACAGGGTGCAGGATGGGTTCATGCGTACTGTCACCTGGAATCCCGAAGTCTACGGCCGCTATTCGGGTGAGCGGTCACGCCCGTTCGTCGATCTCGTGTCCCGGGTGGCCACCGAAGACCCGACTCGCGTAGCCGACCTCGGCTGCGGATCAGGCACCCTGACCGCGATGCTGGGGGAAAGATGGCCGGACGCGTCGGTATCCGGATTCGACTCGTCTCCCGAAATGGTGGTGCAGGCCCCGACAGACCTGCCGGGAAACGTCACCGTCGAGTTGGGGAACATCATGTCGTTCGACGCCACCGGTTACGACGTAGTCGTCAGTAATGCTGCATTGCAGTGGGTTCCGAGCCATCGCGAGCTGATCGACCAGTGGGCGGACACCCTGGCATCCGGGTCGTGGCTGGCGTGGCAGGTTCCGGGGAACTTCGATGCACCGTCACACTCGCTCATGCGAAACCTCGCGGAGTCCGCGGAGTGGAGCGAGCGACTGGGCGGCGTCCTACGCGGCCCGGAAGGCGTCGACACTCCGGTTGCGTACGCGCAGCGTCTCCAGGAGCACGGATTCGACGTCGACGCCTGGGAAACGACGTACGTACACGTGCTGGCAGGCGCCGACCCGGTGCTCGGATGGGTACGGGGGACGGGATTACGGCCCGTGCTCGACGTTCTCGGCGAGGCTGACGCACCGGAGTTCGAGCGCCAGTATTCCGATCTGCTGCGGGAGGCGTATCCCGCAACAGCCGCCGGAACGCTGTTTCCGTTCCGGCGGGTGTTCTGCGTGGGACGCAAGCGGTAGATACTCGGCTGGGCTGCGGTCAGCCGATCACTCAGCGGTGACGAAGCCTTCCGAGACCAGCCAGTCGCGAGCCGCGTCTGCCGGTTCCTTGCCGTCGACGTCGACCTGCCGGTTGAGCTCGGTCATCACCTCGTTGGTCAGTCGCTCCGAGATCGGTGCCATGACTTCTGCTACCTGCGGATGTGCTTCCGCGAAGTCCTTTTTCATCACCAGGGCCGGATTGTATTTCGGGAAGAACTGGAGATCGTCGTCGAGGAGAACCAGGTCGAGAGCGATGATGCGACCGTCGGTGGTGAACACTTCACCGAACTTGCACTGGTCGCTGTCGGCTGTCGCCTGGTAGATGATGCCCGTCTGCAGAATCTGTCGCTGGGCGCGCGCCGCATCGAAGCCGTACTTGGCTGCCAGACCGGGATAGCCGTCCTGACGGACGTTGAACTCGGTCTCGACGCACGTCACCGCAGCGCCGGGATCGGACTCGACCAACTTCGCGTAGTCGGAAACCGTCTTGACGCCGGTCTTCTCGGCCGTCTCCTTGCTCATCGCCAACGCATACGTATTGTTCATCGGCGCCGGTTCCGTCCACACCATGTCGTTCGCGGCCAGATCAGCGTCTCTGACCGCCTCGAACTGCGCCTGCGAGTCCGGGAGAGGAGTCTCGTTTCCGAGATAGTTGATCCACCCGGTCCCGGTGTATTCGTACGCAAGATCGATCTGCCCGTTCAACTGTGCGTCTCGGGTGCTGTTGGAGCCCTGGATGTTCGTGAGATCGCGAACATCCGCGCCTGCAGCGGACATCGCGAATTCGATGATGTATCCGAGCACGATCTGCTCGGTGAAGTCCTTGGAGCCGACGGTCATCTTCACGCCCTCGAGCTCGGGAACGGGCTCGATGCTGCCGGGGCCGACCGCCAGGGGCAGTGCGCCACCGGATTCCAAGCCACAGGAAGCGACAAGTGTGAGGCCGAGCGTGGCAACGGCGAGTTTCCAGCCCCGCGTTCTGGTGATCGAAGTCTTGGTCATCGTAATCCCTTGGGCCCGAGATAAGTTTCGGCGAGCGCGCCGAGCCAGTCGATCAGTAGGGCCAGCGACACCGCCAGTACGGCACCGACCACGAGGGTGACGTTGTCGCGGAGCTTGTATCCGGTATCGATCAGAATGCCCAGACCGCCGGCACTGACCAGGAAGCACAGCGTCGCCGTGCCGACCGCCAGAACGAGCGAAGTGCGAAGGCCCGCAAGAATGTACGGGACGGCCATCGGGAATTCGAGCTGGCGCAGCACGGTCAGAGAAGACATTCCCTGACCACGCCCCGCGTCGATGAGGGTCTTGTCCACCTGCTGATAACCCAGAATCGTGTTGCGCAGCACGGGAAGCAGCGAATAGAACGCGATCGGAAATACACCGATCCAGAAACCCGTTGTTCTGGTCGCGAGATAGAACAGCACGAGGAGGCCGATGGCCGGCGCCGCGGCTCCGATGTTCGCGATGCCGACGAAGAACGGTGCCAAGCGGGTGAATTTCGGCCTGGTCAACAAGGTTCCGAGCGGAACAGCGATAGCGACGACGATGATGACCACTGCTGCGGTGATCAGCACGTGTTGCCACGTCAGCGTGACGATGTTGTCGAGATTGATGCTGGCCTTCTGCGTCGCGTTGAGTTCGCGAGTGAACGCCCAGATCAGCACGCCCGCAACCAGGATCAGAACGATGACCGGCTGAACGTACAGGCGCATCCGTTCCGCTCGGCGGGTGGCCGCATTCTCGGCGGCACCGAGATCAGGAGCATCGGGTTCCATCTCGGGAGCGGCGACGCGGTCCTCGGTGGGGGCACTCATATTCGACCCTCGACGTTCTCGGCGTCGGACTCCTCGTCGTGATCGTGGGCATGCTCCTCGCGCATCTCGGAGAGATGGCTGACGAGTGTGTCGATCGTGATGAGGCCGACGTACTCGCCGCGCCGTCCGGTGACCACAGTGGACGCATTGCTCTCGGCGAGAAGAGCTTCCAATGCATCCTGCAGGGTGGACTGGATGGACACGGCCTCACCGATCTCGTTGCCGACATCTCGGAGGGTCGACGCATGAGCGAGGTGGCCGGGTGAGACCCAGCGAAGCGGTCGCCCACGCTGATCGAGAATCAAGGCCCACTTCCACTTGCGCGCTGCGAGTGCGGTTCTCAAATCGTCGACCGAATCTGTTTCGCGCGCGGTGAGGCATTGCTTGAGCTTGATCTGGCGCACCCTGGTCAACGTCAACTGCTTGAGTGATGCGTCGGCGCCGACAAAACCCGCGACCATGTCGTTGGCGGGATTGGCGAGAATCGCTTCGGGGGTGTCGTACTGCATGATGCTGGACTGGTTGCCCAGCACGGCAATTCGATCACCGAGTTTGACGGCCTCGTTGAAATCGTGGGTGACGAAGACGATGGTCTTACCCAACTCCGATTGCAGACGCATCAGTTCGTCCTGGAGCAGGCCGCGTGTGATGGGGTCGACGGCACCGAAAGGCTCGTCCATCAACAGAACCGGGGGATCGGCAGCGAGTGCCCGCGCCACGCCCACACGCTGTTGCTGGCCACCGGAAAGTTGGCGCGGGTACCGGTCGCGATAGGTATCCGGATCGAGGCCGACGAGGTCGAGCATCTCGTCGGTCCGTGCCGCGATGCGTTTCTTGTCCCAACCGATGAGGCCGGGCACCGTCGCGACGTTCTTCGCAATGGTGAAGTGCGGGAACAAACCTGCCTGCTGAATCGAGTATCCGATGCCGCGGCGAAGCTTGTCCGGGTCGATGGACAGCGCGTCTTTGCCGTCGATGGTGATCTTGCCCGAGGTGGGTTCGATCAGGCGGTTGATCATGCGCATCGTCGTCGTCTTGCCGCAACCCGAGGGTCCGACGAACACGACGATCTCACCGGCCGGGACAGTCAGTGAAACATTGTCCACCGCTGCAGCTTTCTGGCCCGGGTAACGCTTGGTCACGGATTCGAGAACGATCTCGACTCCGGATACCTTCTGGTCTGCGGATACGTCGGACGGAATGGTTTCGGTCATTGCAGCCCCTTCGAAGTAGTGAGACGGCCGATGACGACGTAGATTCCGTCGAGGATCAGGGCCAGAATGACGATGAGTACGGTGCCGACCAGCGCTTGCGGAACAGCATTGGGGCTACCGACCCGCGAGAGTCCGGAGAAGATCAGGTTTCCCAGACCTGGGCCCTTGGCGTACGCCGCGATAGCGAGGATGCCCATGAGCATCTGCGTACTGACCCGCATACCGGTGAGGATCGACGGCCACGCAATCGGCAGTTCGATTCGACTGAGTACGTGTAGGCGATTCATCCCGACGCCGCGCGCTGCGTCCGTGATCGCCGGATTGACCGCGTCCAGGCCGATGATCGTGTTCCGAATGATCGGGAGCAGGGCATACAAGATCAATGCGGTGATCGTGGGGGCGACGCCGAGACCGAGTATCGGAATGAGCAGTCCGAGAAGAGCGAACGAAGGAACCGTCAAGATCGTGCTGGCCAAAGCTGTTGCCACGGACGAACCGACCGGGCTTCTGTAGACGAGAATTCCGATGATCACGGCGGCAATCGTCGCGATGATCACGGACTGGATAACTGCTGAAACATGTAGGTACGAGTCGGTCATCAATTGTTGTCGTCGTGCAACGACAAAATCCCATAGCGCGCCCATATTTCCGAACCCACTTTCTTCGGACTTCTGCTCGCAAGAACGTCTTCCCTCGACACCGACCGGCGCACAAGGGCTTTCCCCGCGGCCGTCGTCGGCCGAGGGGTTTGTCTCGACTGTCGTCCAAAAGCTCGGATACTGCAACTAATTCCGATTGCAGCGTGTCGGATGTTGTTCTGGACGTGAGATTTTGCGAGACGCGGGTATGTACCCGCTCTGTGAGATGTTGAAACGTGCTGGAGGCAACAAAACGGGAGAGCTCCGAAGAACTCTCCCGCATTGTTTGATCTATGCGAATTGGCCTCAGGCCCAGGTGAGCGCATCCTCATTGGAGAGCCGCGGCAGACGATCGAACCACGGGTTCTCGCCGGGATGGCCGATGTTGACCACCAGGATGGTCTTGAAGCGTCCGTCGGCGAAGAATTCGCTGTCGATGCCGTCGGCGTCGAACCCGGCCATCGGGCCGGCGACCAAGCCCTGGGCCCGTATCGCGAGGATGAGGTAACCGGCCTGCAGTGCGGCGTTGAACTTGCTGCTCGATGTGGCGGCAGCGTCGTCGGACTCGAAGTAGTCCTTCATCTCCGGACGGATGGGGAACAGTGCCGGGATGTGCTCGTAGAACTTGGTGTCAACGGCAAGAACCGCAACTGCAGGAGCAGCCTCGGTCTTGGCCTTGTTTCCGTCTGCCATGTGCTCGACGAGGCGTGCTTTGCCTTCCTCGGTACGAACGAACAGCACTCGCAACGGATTGGTGTTTGCTGCAGTCGGTGCCCACTTCGCGAGCTCCCAGATTGCGGTGAGCTCGTCGTCGGTCACGGGTTCGTTCGAGAAGGAGTTGGCAGTGCGTGCCGCGGTGAAGAGGAGCTCGCGGCCGGCTTGATCGAGTTGCTGGTCGGTGAATTGGGTGGCTGCGTCGAGAGACATCGGGGGCTTCCGTTCGGTGGTAGCTCGACCGAACATTGCCCGGTAAAGCTAGTTGCTAGTAAATTAGTAGTGCCTACGAATACGTTAGCATTATGACTAGGATGGTGGGGTGGCAAGCAAGAGCGAAGCGGAGCACGAGCCCCGCGCATGTGACGGGGCGTTGGCCCGGGCGTTCGGCTTCCTGGGCAAACGGTGGAACGGCGTCATTCTCGGCACGCTGCTGAACGGGCCGGCGGGATTCTCCGAACTCAAGCGAGCGGTTGGCGGAATCAGTGATTCGGTGCTCTCGGAACGCCTGACGGAGCTGGCCGGGGCAGGCCTGGTGACGAGGACCGTCGAGGCAGGTCCGCCCATCGCCGTGGAGTACGAACTGACAGCCTCGGGGCAGGCGTTACTTCCTGCCCTCAGAGAATTGACCACCTGGGCCGCTGAGAATCTGCCACCCGAGAGTTGCTCGAACTGATCTATCGCGTGTGGACGGTCTTGTGAGATTCGTACCAGGTGTCACCCGCCGGCTCTCCCGACAAGTTCCAATTCCACGAGACTGTCGGCGTAATGCGTGAGTAGATGCCGGCGCTGACCATGCTCACTCGCTCGATTGGTCGTTCAGCGATTCCGTAGATCCTGATCCCGCGTGCGACGAACGGCGCGATGTCGGGTTGCCCGTCCGGTGAGACGGTGGCCGCGCGTGCCGGTGGCTGCGACAGCATGGATCACGACTCCGGTTGCTTGGCCAAGTGAGTGCGAGCGTGGCACTAGGCGCGATCGGGTCGTGCTGCTGATTACTCAAGATGCGGTCTTCACCCGTATCTCCGGTGGTCTCCTCATCGCGTCGTCTGTCTGCTTTGGAATTGCTCTGCACTACAGCGGCGAGCGGGAGGACAAATTTTCGGCCCGCCCGTCGGCTAGCCGGAAAGTAATCCCTTCCGACTCCCACCGTCCTACAACGTCGCACCCACACAGCCCGTCCGAGTGATCCTCGAAACGAACCCCACGCGAGGAACCTGACTCCGCCCGCAACGCCAGCTCCGGACCGTCAGCTGGGGTCTGCTGCCTACCTGGGTCAAAGATCGAAGGATGGCATCCAAACTCGTCAATGCCCGCAGTGAAACCGTCACGGAGAAGCCCTCATTCAGAAGTTGCGCCGCCAAACGGCGCGCGATCATTCCCGCGAACGGCTACCACGAATGGATGAAAAGCGAAGACGGAAATAGGGTTCCGTACTTTCTTCATGGAGACGGCGACCTGATCGCAATGGCCGGGCTCTACGAGTTGTGGCCCGATCCCGAACTGCGAGAAGATGATCCGAACAAATGGGTATGGACCTGTACAGTCCTCACCCGGCCAGCCGCCGATGCCACGGAACACACCCACGACAGATCCCCGCTGATGGGGGCGCGTCGCCGTGATCGGAATGCCCGGTCTCGGACTTCTCGCCTTCCATGAGCAGGGCGGGGATTTGGCGAAAGTAGCGCTCGTGCCCCAGCCAAAGGACGCTGCGATCGACTGCGCCGCGATTTTGCTGGAGGGTTTCGATGCCGTTGTCCTGGGCCTCGCCGGTGGCGCCGTGACGCCCTCTCGCGGGCGGGCAGTGGCCGCGCGTGCGAGGAGTAAAGGATCGCTACTGATCGTCACAGAGGGTCAGTAGAATGGCCCGGATCCGCGGATCTCATCCCGCGTCGCCGGATACACCGGCCTGACCCAGGGGCGCGGACGCGTGACCGGCGTCCGGCTCGACGTCGCGGCCGCCGGCAAAGAATTCCTACAACGCACCGGACGCATGGAAATACGCGACGACACCGGACAACTCCGCTGGGCCGCCGTCGACGACAGCACTCTCGCCGCGACACCGCCGTTGAGGGCAGCACAGTGATCAATACCGATCACTGGACCGAACGCTGGCCCGATCACCCCGTGATCTGGACATTCGACCCTCCGAGATCTGCACTACAAGCCAGTCGAACGCAACTTTGGCAAGGATCGTACGTATTTGGGTGATCAGGGATCCGGACCGCGTGCGGTCGCAGGTTCTGATGCCTTGGAATGGAGAAGGGTCACCTTGTCGGTTTCCTCGTCAGTCAAGGATGAAATGTCGCGCCGAGTGCTGGCCGCTGGTTCACGGCAGTGAGCTGGGGGTAACACCGCAACTACGTGGCGCCCGACGAAGGGAAACCGCAAGATGTCCATCGCCCGAGAAACACTGGACGCGATGTCGGGCGCCGACAGTCTCGAGATCAGGTCCGGCGTGGTGGACTTTACTACGGCGCCCCTTCGAAAGAGGCCGTTGAGACGGCGTACGACAATCTCGATTCCTCCACGTGAACGTGTCTATGCCCTCCCGGCGTCGATATGTGGGCGCTTTGCCAGAAATGCCTCTACCGGAGTCGAAGAACGCTCGATAGTGACCCGGACAGGGGTCATTTCGCGATCCTTCGCTGCTACGGCGTGCTGCAGTCCTATTGAAAGGGTTGGCGACGCCCCAGCGAGATCGCGCCGACGTGAAACCCGATCAACGAGAGCGATGGTGACCTGATGTCGAGTGATTTCAACCAAGATGCTCGCCGCCTGCGAAACGCGGTCGAGCCTGTGGCAGCTGGCGTGTACTTCGCCCCGGAAGCGCATACGGCGTACGAAGAACTCGGTTTCGCGGGAAGCCCGGTCACCCATGAGGGCGCGGCGCGACCGGAAATGACTTCGTACTTCACCAGCCGAAGCGCGTGTATGGGTCAGGTGAGCGGCGAAGTAGTGGCGGCGGCCTTCGGTTGTTTCAACCCGAAGGCGGTTGTGCCGGCAGTCGAGGCCGGCTGGCAGATCGTGAGCCGCAAGGTGATCCTCGATGCTCGCGAACGGGGCGCGACAACGATGCTCGCGCGAGTTCTCGGCGATCGACCCGAGGGAATCGATCGAGTAACCGGGTTACTCAAGCGTGCCGGTGCGGCAGCTCGATGGGAAGCGCGTCCGATCTACGGCGGACTGCGCTCGCTCGGTTTCCCTGGTAATCCACTCGGCGACATGTGGCGCGCGGCAGACCTGTTACGTGAGCATCGGGGCGATAGCCACGTCATCACGTGGGCGGTCGGCGGCGTAGACGCGGTCGAGATCCTGTTGCTGACCGAGCAGTATTGGGGGCTACCCGCCCGCTCGTACGCGCCCACGCGCGGATGGGTCACCGCCGACATGGATGCCGGGTTCGAGCGCCTCGAGAAGCGGGGGCTGATGACGGGCGAGGAACAGATCACCGATGTGGGCCGGGCATTCCGGGAGGAGATCGAAGTGCGCACCGATGAACTCGAACGGCCGATTCTGGACGCGCTCGGTGACGACTTGGCCGAACTGCTCTCCCATCTCGATGCCTGGTCCGAGGCGATTGTCGCAGCCAACTCCTACCCCAAGCGAATTTCCGGTATCTACAACATCGGCGGCGGGCCACACTTCGGTTCCGGGTTGACCGTCGACACCGCGGCCAGCCTGTACGAGAGCAAAAAATGACCGGTCGCAGGACATCCGTTGGTCGAGCACTCCGCTGGAAAACCCTGTAAGCGTACACATTTCGATCTGATCTACCCATGAGCAGTCCGCGCGTGGCACTGCCGCACTCGAAGGAGACTCACCGATGTTGGACTCGTTTTTGGACCTGCTCTGGTACACGCTGATCGTGTTCGCATTCCTCGCGTACCTGATGATCCTGTTCCACATCCTCGGTGACCTGTTCCGTGACCACGCGATGTCCGGTATCACCAAAACTCTGTGGATCATCTTCCTGATCGTGCTGCCGTACATCACGGCGTTCGTCTACCTCATTGTCCGGGGCCCCGGCATGGCAGAACGGCAGGGCGAAGCTCAGAACTCGGCACGGCAGGCCGCCGACCAGTACATCAGGGAGGTGGCTGGGAAATCCTCAGCAGAACAGATCACCGATGCGAAAGCACTGCTCGACGCGGGCACTATCACCCAAACCGAATTCGACACCCTCAAAGCCAAGATACTGAGCTGACGCGTTCGCGTTTCACAGAGACGTCAGTGATCTCATGCAGAATCCTGCGGCCCCGGATTCCTCCGGCAACCCCGAGCGCCCGCGCTTGGAGTTCTCCGGCGACCCGATCCTCGCGGCCAGATTCGCGGTCCCGGCGGCGCCTACAATCGTCGTTCGCCGACCCGCCCTGCTCGAACGCCTCACTGCCGGGGTGACGGAGCCGCTGACTCTCGTGAACGCACCGGCGGGCGCCGGTAAGACGGTCCTCGTCGCCCAATGGGTCACCGCTCGTCGATCTTCAGGCACGGTCGTGTGGCTGACCGTGGAACCAGACGACCCGCCAGGTCTGTTCTGGGCATATCTCCTCGAGGCACTGCACCGGAACGAAGTACCGCTCTCAAACGAAATCGGCCGTCCGGCCCGGGCCGAAGGAGTGGACCATTCGCTACTGGTCCGCCTCGCCGACGGTTTGGCAAACTCGCCCGATCCGGTCGTGGTCGTACTTGACCAGTTCGAGGGTCTCGGCGCACCGGAAATCGCCGCCGAACTGCACTTCGTGCTCGAGCACACTGCTGGCAAGCTGCGCCTGGTGCTGATCGCCCGGACCGAGCCGCTGCTGCCGCTACATCGCTACCGAGCATCGGGCCACATCACCGAAATCCGCAACGCAGATCTGGCGTTCACTCGCACGGAAAGTCGCCTCCTGCTGCGCGAGCACGGACTCGACCTCTCACCGGCCGCGCTTGCCCTGCTCGTCGACCGCACCGAAGGATGGGCTGCGGGCCTGCGCCTTTCCGCATTGGCGATGCAACGCAAAACCGATCCCGAATCATTCGTCGGTGCGTTCGCCGCCGACCGCACTGCCATAGCCGACTACCTGCTCACCGAGGTACTCGACGCTTTACCGCCCCAGATGCAATCGCTACTGCTGCGCACCTGCATCGCCGAGCAGATCCACCCCGAACTGGCGGTCATCCTGACCGGCGACGACAATGCCGCCTGGACTCTCGCCGCCCTCGCCCGCGCCAACGCCTTCGTCGAACGGATCGACGACTCGACCTGGTACCGGCTGCACCCCCTCTTCGCCGAAGTACTGCACGCACATCTGCGGCACCGACATCCCGGCCTCGAACCACACCTACATGCCCTGGCGGCACGCTGGTATGCCGACACCGGACGCTTGACCGACGCCTTGTCGCAGGCCGCCGCGTGCGATGACTGGCAGTTCGCGGCGAACCATCTCATCGAGAGCCTCGCGATCGGCCGACTTTTCCTGGGTCTGGACACAGCCCCACTACGTCACGCACTCTCCGCCATGCCCGCGAACGTGGCCGGCGCTGCCCCCGCCCTGGTAGAGGCCGCCTGCCGGCTCGCCGATCATGACCTCGCCGGCTGCACCTCGGCACTTGCGCACGCCGACGAGCAGCTTGACCACGACGCCGACCCGGCGCTGCGGCTGAGCCGCTCCTTCATAGCGGTGCTCGCCGGGCGGTCGAGCGGCGACCTGACCGCTACCCGGAACGCAGCAGCCGAGGTCGCCCGTCTACTCCGCCTGGCCCCTCAGCAGCTGGTTGGTCGGCACCCGGAAATTGCGCCGATGGTGTTGGCCGGCGTCGGATCTGCAGAACTCGATGCCGGACATTTCGACCGTGCCGCGAATGCGCTCACCACCGCTGTCCAGATGTGTGGGCAGGAAGGAACCGAGCCGGCGCTCTGCGCTGGCCTGGGTTTGCTCGCCCTGGTAGAGCTGTTGCGCGGACACCTACGACGAGCGGAGAAACATTCACATCGATCCCTCACCCTGGCCGATCAATCCGCGCTTCTGCCCGACAACCTCCAGGGAAGGAACCATCTGGTTCTCGCGGGCGTCGCCCTCGAACACGACGACCAGGAGACCGCGCGCGCCCACCTCGAGCTGGTCGGCGTCTCCGCCGAGGAAGTCGACGAGCCGGCCGCGGCTGTGGCGGCGGCGGTTATAGGCTCCCGGCTGGCAACCGCCGACGGAGATCGCAAGGGCGCTCTCGCCGTACTCCGCACGGCCCGCTCGATACTGAACCGGGTGCGGCCGGCGGTGTGGATGGCAGACGATTTGGCCATCGCCGAGTCCGCTGTACATCTCGCTCATTCGGACGTAGGCGCTGCTCTCGAGGTGCTCGACGCCGTGCCCTCCGTGCGTCCCGAGCACACCGTTGCCCGTGCCCGAGCGCTGCTTACGACTCGACATGACGACAACGATGCGCTCGAAGCGCTCACCGACCTGAGAGCCGACACGGCCGCTGCCGCGACCGTGCAGGTGCAGGCATGCCTGCTCCGCGCCCATGCCGCCACGAAAAGTGGCCGCACCGAACAGGCACACCGCCTCCTTCGGCAGGCGCTCGGATTCGCACGTCCGGAGGAGCTGTGGCGGGTGTTCGCCGATAGTGGCCCCTGGGTGCGGCGGCTCCTCGGCCAGCGTCCACAGCTGACGAGCGGGCACGGTTGGCTCCCCGCTGAGGCATTCCTGGATCCCCACACCGACAATTCCCCGCAGCTGCCCGAGGTGGTTCAACCATTGACCGTGCGGGAGGGGCAGGTTCTGCGGCACGCGGCGGGAATGCTGACCGCCGAAGAGATCGCGGATGCGTTGTCCATCTCCGTCAACACGGTCAAGACGCATTTGGTGAGCATCTACCGCAAGCTCGCGGTCACCAGCCGCCGGGAAGCCATTCAGCGAGGGCGAGAACTCGCGATTCTGTGATCTGCGGTCACCCGGACCGGACGATGCCCTACACGCCCCGGGCGGCCGACGATGAAGTAGAAACCCCCGCACTCGGCGTCCGAGAAGAGAGTGTCCATGCGCTACGAATTCCGCATCGCCGGCCTCGTGTCGGAAGCACTTGTCGACGCCTTTCCCGAACTGCACCACACCGCCCTGCAGGAGCAGACCCTGTTCTACGGCGCCGTGACTGACGAAGCCCACCTGTACGGTCTGCTCAACCGCTTCCAGGCCCTCGGATTGCATGTCCTGGAAATGCGGCAGCTACCCGGATCGGAGTCCCGCCCAGATTCCGAGTGAGTCGTCCAGGGTTCCGATTCCCCAGCTGCCCCGTCGACGTCGTTCACGAGCGCGGCGGGATGCCACGATGCCCCGGCGATCCGCTCCGCACGCGGAACCGTCTGCGCGGGCAAGGCATCGAACCGAGGTGACTTTCGCACCATTTCATACACGTTGTGGCACAACAATTTTTTATGCATAAAACTTACCGAGGTCGCGCAAGGGCGGAGTGAGCAGACCTGTCAGTGATCGGACGCCGGACACGTCGAGCGTGACCGGCCTCGGTCCTCACGGGTTTGCCTCGTCATCCGGCTTTGCGACAACGGCCTGCTCGGCCGGTGCATCTTCTGCCGGTGGGTCGTCTTCTGCCGGTGAGCCGTCATCGGGTTTCACCGTGCTGGTGATCAGAACCTGTAACCCACGCGTCGCGGGATCGATATCCACCAGCATCGCTTTACAGAACAGTGTCAACGGCACTGCCAGGATCGCGCCCAGCGGACCAAGGATCCATGACCACAACACCAGAGAGAGGAATGTCAGCGTCACCGTCAGATTGACGGCGTCGCCGACGAACTTGGGTTGAATCACCGATTGGATGATCACGTTGATCGTGCTGTATACGACGATGACCCAGAACATCAATGCCGGACCGCCGTCGAGGAGGGCCAACAGTGCCGGCGGGATGAGGCCGATGACGAAGCCTACGTTTGGAATGTAGTTGGTGATGAACGAGAGCAGCCCCCACAGAATCGGCAACGGGATCCCCATCAGCCACAACGCGCCCCCGTCGAGTATCGCGACGATCAACCCGAAGAAGGTCGAAACCGCGAGATAGCTACGCGTGCCGTGCGCGAAGTTCGTGAACGACGACGCAATGTCCGGACGTGTCCGATTCAGCGTGTTCAGCCGCCACGTGTATGTGGCCGCGTCGACGGACATGAACAGCAGAAGGGCGAACACGAAGAACAAGTTCGAGAACACCGCGAGTGTGCTGTGGAGAATCGAAGCGAGCAGGTCCTTCACCTTGGACATGTCGATATTGGCGAACATCTGCTGCACTTGGTCCGAGCCGATGCCGTGCGATCGCAGCTCGGACTGCACGTTGCCGACGAGTTCGTCGAACTTGTCCGAGTACTCCGGAAGAAGCGTCGAGAGTTGCGCGATCGAGAACACCAGGGCGAGGACGAGGAACAGGAGAATCCCCCACACGGCCAGAATCGCGACAACCAGGACGAGCCATCCCGGCCACCCGCGGCGTCGCAGCGCGTTCGGGATCGGTTGCACCGCAACCGTGAGTATCAGCGCGAGAAACACCGGGCCGATGATCTCGGCGAACACTTTCATTCCGGCGAGGGTGACAATCAGGCTTGCCCCGCCGAGAAGCACGATCACCGCGCGCGGCATCGACCATGTGGGAACGCTCGCCGTCGACGCGGATACCGGGTGCATCGCTACCTACTCTCGTCGTTGCTGACCGGCAACGATCGAACGCCAGGGGTGGCTGTCATGCGAACCCCCAAAAGGGCGCTCGGGCGCGGCAATCATGACCGAGGACAGGGCTTTCGGTCTCTCGAGAGCTCGAGTTTAGGATTTCCGAGTCAATGCCGTCTCACCCGTTGCAGATGAGGGGAGCACCCCCGCCGCATCTCCCCGGCGATGGATTGCGCTAGACGGTGCACCGCGCCTGCACCAGCCGGTCCTTCCGGGACGACGGTCGATCCTCCGTCGATCGATGAGTCTGCGACCCGAGATCATCCTGCACGGGTGAGGACCGGCCGGCGCCCGGCTGGGCAGGCTGGATTTCGTGGTCGACCGACTGCGCGAACGCCGGAAGCGAGAATCACCATGAGTGAGAACAACGCAACATTCGTCTACGTCGCAACGTATCCGAACGAGGATGCGGCCCGAAGCGACTACGAGGTCGTCAAGGACCTGCACGAGGGAGGCCTGGTCGGCTCGTATGACGCAGCCGTCGTCACCAAGGACGCCAACGGGAAAGTGCACGCGAACAAGGACGAGACAGCTACTCGACACGGCGCCTGGGGTGGTGTTGCCGCTGGTGCAGCGCTCGGCCTGATCTTCCCGCCCGCAGTCCTCGCAACGGCGGCTCTCGGCGGTGTCGTCGGCGGTGTGAGCGGTCATCTCGCCAAGGGCATGTCACGGTCGGACGTCAAGGAACTGGGCAACTTCATCGATCCCGGCCAAGCCGGCCTCGTCGTCGTGGGCGAAGGAAAGGTCAAGGAAGCAATCAGAAAGGCCGTGACCAGAGCCGAGAAGGAGACCGCCGCGGACCTCGGCATTGACCCCAAGGACATTGACCAGGCCCTGGAGGAGGCATTGAAGGAAATGTAGGGGCGGATGTGGATCTACCCCGGACGGCAATCGTCACGGACAGGTTGGGCAGCGCGCCGTCCATCCGGATTCCAGGCTCTACTCACCCGAGACAGGTGATGCACCCTCACTGGAGACAGCGAAAAGTTCGAGTTGATGAGCTGGGGATCGCCTCACGAGAGTCATCGCGAACGGAAGGAACCGTCAGATGTCCATCGACCGGAAAGTTTTGGACTCGATCTCAGCGCCCGACCGTCTGAAGACCAGGCTCGGCACGATGGAGTTCACCGACGGCGCGCCCTCGAAAGAGACCGTCGAGAATCTATACGACAATCTCGACTTTCTTCACGGGGTGAACGTCTACCTCAATGCCTTTCAGGGTGCCTCGACACGGGCGCTCAGGAAAGGGCTCCTCGACGTCGGTGTCGAGGACAACTCGATCCTGATCTTCTCCGAACTGATGGACTCACAATCTCTCTTCCTGACCGCCAACGCCGACACCGTCTACTACATCGCGTTCATCGATCTCGGTAACGGACCGATGGTGGTCGAGACACCACCGATGGCACTGGGCATCTTCGACGACATGTGGTTCCACTGGATCATCGACTTCGGTCTCCCCGGCCCCGACCGCGGTGAAGGCGGCAAATTCCTGCTCGTACCTCCCGACTACGACGGCCCCTTGCCCGACAGCGGATTCCACGTCGGACATTCGGGCACCAACCGCGCCCTGATGCTCGGCCGGTCATTCCTTCAGGAGAACGATCCGAAGCCGACGGTCGCGGTGATCAAGGACCGACTGAAGGTCTACCCCTACACGCCGGGTGGGTACGGGACCAGCGTCGCAACCCTTTTGGAGGGGAAGGTTCCCCCCGGCACTTCCGCCGAGATCCCCGAAACGCGATTCGTCGAGGGCAGCGGTAAAGCGTTCAACACGATCCCACCGTCCGATTTCGGGTTCTACGAACTGCTCAACGCTATGGTCCAGGACGAACCCGCCACTGCCACCGACGCCGAAACCCAGGGACAGTTGGCCGCAATCGGCATCGTCAAGGGGCAACCTTTCACCCCGGACAAGCGGATGCGCACAATCCTGGACGAGGCCGCCGCAGTGGGCCACGCGAGCGCCCGCGCAGTGTTATTCGAGGCCCGCGAGTCGGAAGGTGTGCGGTACTACCCGGACTCGGCATGGACCAACATGCTCTTCCCCGGCGGATATACCTTCGAGACGCCGCCGCCGATGGTCACCGAGCACGGCATCGATCCCGTCCCGCCCGGCGGCGCGAAGAAACTGAACGTGCGGACGCTGTTCTTCTACGGATACACCGGAATCTCCCCGGCGATGTGTATGCGACTGACCGGCATCGGATCGCAATACCTGGTCGCCTTCACCGGCACCGACAACGCCTACTTCGATGGAGCGAAATCGTACAAGATGACGTTGCCGCCCGATATTCCTGCGGCCCGGTTCTGGTCGTTAACGTTGTACGACAACCAAACCCGGTCGATGTTGCAGACACCTCAACGCTTCCCTCGGGTCGGCAGCCAAAGCTACCCGTCACCGTCGGCGGTGGCCGACTCCGATGGAACAACCACCGTGTATTTCGGGCCCGAACAACCCGACGGTGTCGGAGACGGAAACTGGATCCAAAGTGACCCGGACAAAGGATTCTTCGTGATCTTGCGTCTGTACAGCCCGTTGGCGACGTACTTCGACAAGAGTTGGCGCCCCAGCGAGATCGAACCGACGTAAAACCTGCTGGTTGAGCGAAGGTGCCCTCATGTCGAGCGATCTCTATCGTGTTGTACCAAAACCGCGAAACACGATAGCGCCGGCAGTATCCGCGGATAGCACGCTGCCTCCTCGGCCTGGGACGGTTGGGGTGCTATGACCTGGGCTGTTCCTGCGATCGCGGCCATCCTGATTGCGTTTTCCGCGATATCCGGGCGAGTCGCCGGAACTTCGCTCACGGCGCCGATCATCTTCACCGCTGCAGGTCTGCTGCTCGGCCTGCGCGGGGCCGGACTGATCGAGGCGGACGTCGCGGGAGAGACGGTCAAGCTACTCGCCGAGGTCACCCTTGCACTGGTGTTGTTCGTCGACGCATCCCGCGTCGACCTCTCCGCGCTACGGCAGCAGATCGCCGTCCCCCGCCGACTCCTCGGCATAGGTCTTCCTTTGACCATTGCCGCAGGTTTCGGAATCGCACTGCTGGTGTTCGGCGACTTCGCGGTTCCAGAAGCGCTACTGCTCGCGGTCATTCTCGCGCCGACCGACGCTGCACTCGGAAAGGCCGTCGTGACCCTTCCCGGTCTTCCGACGCGGGTACGGCAGGGCCTCAATGTCGAAAGCGGGCTCAACGACGGTATCTGCGTGCCGTTGTTCCTGATCGTCTTCGCGATCGCCCGCGCCGAGTCGGGCGCAATCGGGGGCGGAACTGCACTCCGCCTGGTCGGCGAGCAGATCGGTTACGGCGCCGCGGCCGGACTCGTCATCGGTGCGATCGCAGCAGCAGTCATTTTGCTCGGCGCCCGACGATGGACCATCGATCCCTTGTGGCGGCAGATCGTGCCGGTGGCCGCAGCCGCACTTGCGTACACCGTGGCCGTTCCGGTTGGAGGTTCGGGTTTCATCGCAGCTTTCATCGGAGGTCTGACGTTCGGGACGATCCGACGACGAGCGGGCGGGGAGGTTTCGCATCTGATCGAGGAACTCGGCGATCTCTCGAATTCGGTGACCTTCACCGTCTTCGGAGCGCTGATGCTCGGCCCGGCGCTCGGACATCTCTCGTGGCAGGTGCTTGTTTATGCGGTGGCCAGCCTGACCGTCGTGCGGCTCGTGCCGGTGGCGATCTCACTTGTCGGCCTGCACGCGAGGATTCCGACCGTCGCATTTCTCGGCTGGTTCGGGCCGCGTGGGCTGGCCACCATAGTTTTCGTGATCTTGATACTCGAGGAGCCTGGCGAACTGCCGCACGAGGACATACTCCTGACCACCGCGATCATCACGATCGGATTGTCAGTCCTCGTTCACGGCGTCACTGCCGCGCCGCTGGCCGCCCGCTACTCCGCATGGAGCAAAAACCATCCCCGACTAGGGCACCATCCACTCGAGTCCTCATCGAACGAGGTCACTGATTCGCCGGATCCCGCGACAGGTCGTAAGGCTCAGTAACGCGGAAACTGCCCGCGCTGCAGGCTGTATGACGGTTTCCCAACCGGCTGGTCGAGTTCACGCTCGACCTCCAACGGCGATCCCGCGGGCCCCTATATCGCCCCATCGCAGACGAGGTCCGCCCCAGTGTCCTGACATTGTCATCGCGAGGACGTCGTAGCCATGCGAAATGTTGTCGACAACTCCGCGTTATGAATGAATTGCTGCTTACCGCTTCCGTTTAGGGCGTGAAGGCTCGGCACTCAAACCGGTCGGATCATGCACTGCATCCGCCTGCCCGGCTGCCCGGCCACCTGCGGTGTCCCCGAAGAGAACTCCGCTTCGCTCCGTTCTGTAAAAGCGTTCTGTTTGTTTCCTTGCTGTGCGCATGGCTGAAGGAGAATGGCCGCCCGGTGTTCTCGACGACTCGACCGCTCATTGAGAGACGCGAACGATATCGCTGTGTAAGGACACGACGGAGAGGTCGTCCACCAGGCTTATCAGCCGACTCGACAACCGACCGAAGGGGAGCGCATGAGGCAACTCTGGGCAGGTATAGACGCAGG
The DNA here is from genome assembly GCF_030056735.1 of Rhodococcus sp. IEGM 1409. Taxonomy (GTDB): domain Bacteria; phylum Actinomycetota; class Actinomycetes; order Mycobacteriales; family Mycobacteriaceae; genus Rhodococcus_F. The sequence goes on along the minus strand of NZ_JASHKN010000001.1, from coordinate 924,588 downwards.
TAAAGGACATCACCACTGCGTGGTGATCGACAGTGACGGTACGCGATTGCTCTCGCGTCGGGTCGCCAACGACGAAGCAGATCTGACGACGCTCGTCGACGATGTCCTCGAGTTGTCCGGTGGCGGCGTGGTGAAGTGGGTGGTGGACCTCAACAGCGGCGGTGCGGGACTGCTGATTGCGTTGCTCGCAGACCGAGATCAGATGTTGTTGTATTTGCCTGGCCGGATCGTTTACCACGCCGCCACTGGCTATCGCGGTGACAGCAAGACCGATGCGAAAGATGCGGCGATCATTGCTGATCAGGCGCGGATGCGCCGTGATTTGCACCCGATGCGGGTTGACGATGAGATCAGTGTGGAGTTGAAGATCCTGACCTCTCGTCGCACGGATCTGATGCGAGATCGGACCCGGGCAATCAACCGGCTCCGAGCACTGCTGACCGGATATTTCCCGGCGCTCGAGCGTGCTCTCGATGTACGAAACTCCGCGGGCGGGTTGATCCTGCTGACCGGCTATCAAACCCCCGACGGACTACGGAAAATTGGCCGGGCGAAGTTGGAAGCGTGGTTGCGGAAGAAGAAGGCATACAACGCCCCGCGGATTGCTGATGCTGCGATCGAGGCTGCAAACATGCAGTTGGTGCGGGTGGCCGGGCAAGATGTCGCAGCATCGACGGTCGGTAGGCTGGCGCATCAGATTTTGAATCTGAATGTTGAACTGCGGGAGTTGGATTCCTCGATCGAGGAGCGGTTCCGTCGGCACAGGCATGCGGAAGTGATCGAATCGATGCCTGGGCTCGGGCCGTTGCTCGGTGCCGAACTCCTTGCCCGCCGATGCCGCGTGATTCTGGTCGGATCAGTGGGAATCTTCATCGTCGCGCCGATTCGACCGCAGGTTGTTACGTGCGTTCTATCTGTCTGCGCAGCTCAGTTTTCGGCACAGTGCGCAGTCGCAGGTCTTCTACAATCGGAACGTGCGGAAGGGAAGCGTCATACGCAGGCGGTTCTTGCGTTGGCGCGGCGCCGGTTGAATGTGCTGTGCGCGATGCTCCGCGACAACGCGGTCTACCAGCCGGGACCGGACCTTGTGGCAGCGGCCGCAAGCGGGGCGATCACCGAGTAGCGTCGATACCTTTTCCTGGTCAACTACTTTCGTGGTCGTCGCTCGGCCAGAATACGCACGCGATCAGCACGACAGCCCATATTCCGATAGGAACTCCCGGCCAGAATCTGATCGCAGATCCGTCCATGAAACTCTGCACTCCCCAGATGCCAACCATCAGCACCGAACCGCCCAGCCAGTACTGCCACTCGTTGAGCCACTCTCGTAGATCGTCTCTCTTACGTTCCTCGCTCGCGGGGGAGGCGGGCAGCAAGGGAGGTAGGTCGACCAGCGTGGCTGTGACCTGGTCGATCGACCGAGCGCTGTTGACGAGTTCGATCCGGTCGTGGTATTCCTCGCCGTCCAAGGCGCCCCTGGTCAAGGCGTCCGTCAGATGACGTGTTGCGTCGAGGCGCTCTGTATCGGTAGCTCGACGAGTTGGCGTGTATTCGGACATTTTTTCGTACTCCGTTCGTCGCAACTGACAGTATCCAGCATAGAATACATTCGTATTCTATGCTGGATACTGTGCCCCGAACATACGACCCCACCGCGCGACGGCGACACGTCGGAAACATGCTGCTGGAATTGATCGCCGACGAAGGCCTCGCAGGAGCAAACATCCGAGCAGTCGCTCAACGTGCCGGCTGTTCCGTCGGCGCAATCCAGAAGTACTTCCGCACCAAGGACGAAATGCTCGAATTCGCAATGCAACTCGTGGGTGAACGGGTGCAAGCGAGGATGCTTTCAGTCGATCGCACCGGAGACCTGGTCGACGTAGTACGGAGTTGGTTGCTCGCCACGCTTCCACTCGACCCCGAACGAAGAGCGGAAACCCGAATCTGGGCGGAATTTTCAGTCCGAGCGATCGGGCACCGGTCCTATTCGGAAGCTGCTATCGCAGTCGACAAGGAAATTCGGACAGCACTCACCGGGTATCTCGCTCAGGGCCAGCGAGAAGGAGCTCTGTCTGCAGACGTCGAATCTTCTGCTACGGCCGATGCACTGATTGCACTGAGCGACGGTCTCGCGCTGACGATGCTGTACGACCAGGACAGGGAACTGGAGGCGGTGGCCGCATTGGACGTTGCACTCAAACGACTCCTTCCATGCCCTGGAGCCGATGCCTAGCCACACGAGTACCACGATCAAGTTGCGGCGAATGTCCGAATTTCGTTGCAGCAGATGCTCCAACCTCAACTCGAGATGCTCCCTCGCAGTGCGCTCTTTCGTTCGAATAACTTCGGGGCGACGGGTATCTATTCGAGTGCGATGAGGAGTTCGACCGCTTCGAATCTGCTGCCTCCAGCGAGAACGCCGATCGGGCGGACGCCGTCAACCAGCGTCGCTACGAACAGTTCGCCGCGCGTCGGGAGTGTGCCCGACATGACGGCCGTCCTTGACGGACTTGGCTCAACGCGGGCGTGGTGGAGTCCTTCGGACCTGCGTAGCCCTCGGCTCCGTCCGAGAGGAACGGACTACGGCCGCGCTTGACAAAACCTATTGAGATTCTCCTTCGGCGGTACGAAACATGTACGCAACGTAGATGCAACGTATCCAAAACTAGTGTTCTGCATCACACAGCATTTGTGGGGTCGAGAGGCAGTTGGCCACGAATCTGTGGGCAGAACGGGTCCTGTTCGCTACCGGTGGTGGACGAGGACAAGGTTCCGCGGGTTGAGCACACAGCCCGCGGAACCGCCCCCATCAGGGCACCGGCCGACAGGAGTACAGGTGTCCGTAGTTGCGGAAGTCTCTGCGATTGATTTCGCGGAAACTGAATTCGAATGGGCGCAGGGATCGGCGCTGATTCGTGAAGTCAACCCACTCGTTCCGGGTCCCCCATCTTTGGCGATGTGTCTGAGCGAGCCGACGCGCGGACTGGTCGACATCGCATCACTGCTTCTCGCGGCTCCTTGGTTGCTTCGATCACCGCGTGGAGACGGGCACCCAGTCCTCGTTCTCCCCGGATTGCTGACATCGGACGTGTCGACTCTTGCCTTGAGGGCGTACCTGAGTTTCCTCGGGTACAGGGTTCACGGCTGGAATCTAGGCGTCAATACCGGCCCGACTGCGATGGTGGTCGACGGATTGCCTGCCGCATTGGCTGAGGTGGCAGATCGATACGAGCAGAAGGTGTCGGTGATCGGCTGGAGTCTGGGCGGTATCTATGCTCGTAAGTTGGCGAGGGACCTGCCCGATTCGGTGCGTCAGGTGGTCACGCTCGGAAGTCCTTTCGCTCTCACCAGTCTGGAGCAGACGAGAGTCGGATCGCTCTACTCTCGCTTGTCCGGTAACCACGCCATACTGCCTCCGGTCGACGGCATCGAATCCGAACAGGGACCGCCCATTTCGGTTCCTGCCACGTCTCTCTACTCGAGGCATGACGGTATCGTTCCGTGGCAAGCATGTTGTGAAACCACGTCCGGACTATCGGAAAGCGTTGCGGTGCAAGGCAGTCACATGGGGTTGACCCACAACCCGTCGGCGTTGTGGACGGTCGCCGACCGACTGGCGCAGGACGTCGACAACTGGCAACCCTTCGCGGCACCGAAACGACTTCGGCGTCTGTTCCCTCGCTGAGGTGTGAGGCTGAGGTGTGAGGCCGAGGTGTGGGGGATAACCCTGAGTCCGACGTGGGGACAGACTGGTACCTGGGTATGTACCGCGGCCGGAAAAGATGGGTCCATGGCCTGATGCGCGTAAGTGCCCCGGCGGCGGATAGTGGAAGTCGAGCGGACAGTCCGCGAGATCCGACGCGGGTAGTCCGCGAGATCTATTGAAGGGACACGAAACATGACTTCGCCGATGAAGACCCGCAAACTCACTCGAGCTCGCTCCGGCGCGATGTTCGGTGGGGTCTGCGCCGGGATCGCACGATACTTCGGGTGGAAGTCGTCGACGGTCCGCTTGCTCTTCGTGCTCTCCTGCCTGCTGCCCGGCCCGCAGTTTCTGATTTACATCGTGATGTGGATTTTCATTCCTCGTGAGCAGATCTGACCGAAACCGTTCAACGGCGGCGGTCTTTCAGGCATTGCTTGGCCTCGTGCAATTCCTCCGAACTCAGCGGAGGAAGGGGGAGTGCGTCACGGTGCAAGCCCTCGGTGCGTAGACCGTCGAGCATCACCGAGAGGTACCGGCGCCACACGGTCGGGTTGACGGGCTGGGCAAATTCGGTGACCGCGCCCACCATGAAGATGAGGCCGAACAGGTCCGTCGGTACGGCGTCGGGGCGCAGCATCCCGGCGTCCTGGGCCCGGTAGAAGATCCTCTCGACCGACGGTTCGATGATGGAGCGTTGACATGCGACTTGCTCGCATCCCTCGTCGGTTCCGTTCAGGACGTCTTTGAGCCCGCGGTTGACCGACATACGGCTGCAGGCGAATTCGGCAAAGGTGACAAGTCCGTCCCACGGGTCCGGATTGGCAAGTGACGCGTCCGCGGCCGCCGCCATGTCGGCGAAGTTCTGTTGGAAGACGCCGTCGATCAATTCTTCCTTGCTCGCGAACCGCCGATAGACGGTTCCTACGCCGACACCCGCGCGCCGGGCGACGTCGTCGAGTGTGACGTCGATCCCTTCTTCGGCGAACAATTCACGCGCGGCATCGATGATCAACTGCCGATTACGTGCAGCGTCAGCGCGAAGTGGGCGCCCCATTGCGGTACTCATGTCCCCACTCTACCCGTCAAGTGGAGACAACACCTCCGTTTTCGTGTAGCGTTTTTGCTAACCGGAGAAGCCATCTCCGCATAGGTTGGGCGAGGGACTATGTCAGACATTGCTGAACGGACTGAATTCGAGCAGTCCTCAGCGCCTTCAGGGGACAACCACGCAAAGCGGTGGCTGGTTCTCGCGGTTCTGGGAATTGCGCAGTTGATGGTGGTCTTGGATGCCACCATCGTCAACATCGCGCTGCCTGCTGCGCAGCGCTCACTGGAGTTCGGTGATTCGGACCGCCAGTGGATCATCACGGCATACGCATTGGCGTTCGGCAGCTTGCTGCTACTCGGCGGTCGATTGAGCGACTTGTTCGGGCGCAGGCGAACTTTCATCGTCGGCCTGATCGGCTTCGCAGTCGCTTCCGCCATCGGTGGCGCAGCCGCCAACTTCGAAATGCTTGTTGCCGCTCGTGCGGGTCAGGGTGTCTTCGGTGCGCTCCTTGCTCCGGCAGCGCTGTCTCTGCTGTCCGTGACATTCACGGATCCGGGTGAGCGCGCAAAGGCTTTCGGTATCTTCGGCGCCGTTGCCGGCGGCGGCGGCGCTATCGGACTGTTGCTCGGCGGAGCGCTCACCGAGTGGGTCGACTGGCGCTGGTGCCTCTTCGTGAACCTCTTCTTCGCGGCAATCGCATTGGTCGGAGCAGTCCTGTTGCTCGCGCCGCACACCAGTGACTCGCGGCCCAAGCTCGACATCCCCGGAACGATCCTGGTGTCGATCAGCTTGTTCAGCATCGTCTTCGGTTTCTCGAAGGCCGAATCGGACGGTTGGAGTGCAACTCCTACCATTTCGTGGCTCGCTGCCGGCGTCGTGTTCATGGTGGCGTTCATTTACTGGCAGACCAAGTCCGAGCATCCGCTCCTTCCTTTGAGGGTGGTCCTCGACCGAATCCGGGCGGGCTCGTATCTCGCGATCTTCCTTTCCGGCGCAGGAATGTTCGCGGTCTTCCTGTTCCTGACGTACTACATGCAGCTGATCCTCGGCTACAGCCCGATCATGACCGGTCTCGCATTCATGCCGATGGTGTTCGGAATCGTTACGGCAGCAACGCTTTCGACAGCCGTCCTGCTGCCTCGGGTTGGTCCGCGCGTGCTGATCGTGAGCGGAATGGTCATCGCGGCGATCGGAATGACACTGCTGGCCCAGATCTCCGTGGACAGCACCTATGCCGTCCATATCCTCCCGGGCCTCGTTGTTACCGGACTCGGAATGGGCAGCATCTTTGCGCCGTCCATGCAAGGCGCAACCTCCGGCGTGCATCACGAAGATGCCGGCGTCGCATCTGCCACCGTCAACACCATGCAGCAGGTGGGCGGCTCGATCGGTACCGCACTGCTCAGCACGATTGCTGCCTCGGCTTCCACCAACTACCTGGTGGGCCGCGAGATGAATCCGCTCACTCAGGCACAGGCTGCCGTCGAGAGCTACACCACGACGTTCTATTGGGCAGCAGGTATTTTCGCGGTCGGTGCAGTGTTGACCGGACTGGTTCTTCGGAGTGGACTGCTTCCCGATTCGCCGGAAGGTGAGCCGGTAATCGCCCACTGACAGCAGATTTCGGGGTCGACGCCGTACCGGCGTCGACCCCGAAATCGAGTCAGCAGTTCTTCTCGGGTGATGCTTGAAACCGATGAAGGACGTGGTCGAGTTGTTCGGAGGACAGCGCCGGGACGGGGAGTTCTCGATGGCCACTGCGGGACGCGCAGAGTCCGTCGATCATGAACCCGAGTGCGCGGCGGTACGCCTGAGGGGCTTCGTCGCCGCCGAACTTCTGGGCCATCTTGACGACCTGCATGAGAAGCGGAATGTCGTTGACTTCGAAGTCGCTGCGCAGGGTGCCCTGTTCCTTGGCATGATTGACAAGCGCTGCGGTGTGTTGGGCGATTCCCGCACGCGCGCGAGCGAAGGTGTCGGACGCGAAGCGCCCGTCCATCAGGAGATCGCCGAATCCGCGATTGTCCGCCATGCGCAGGGAGATCACGTCGAGGAAGTAGACAAGACCTTCCCAGGCGTCGGGCATCTCGCGGGCGGTGGCGGCGATCGTTTCGATCTCGGAGCACCGTGTGTCGAACAGGGCCTGGATCAGCTCGTCCTTGCTGGCGAACCGCCGATAGACAGTGCCGACGCCGACGCCCGCGTGCTTCGCGACATCGGCAAGAGTGGCGTCCAGTCCTTGGGCCGCGAACACCTCGCGGGCGGAGTTGAGAATCCGTTCGAGGTTGGCCTTGGCGTCGGACCGAAGGCGCGGCTGTGAGCAGTCGGCCGAGGTCCCCGCACGAGAAGCGTCGGGGTGGGTTGTCGGCATCCTCACAGTCTACGGCACTAAGCGGAATGATTGATTCCGTTAGTGTTATATTGCTAAGCGGAACGTGTGGTTCCGATTGTCCGTACGAGAGAAGCCGATATGAGCACGTCTGACATCTGGGTCGGGAGCAATCCGATCTCGATGGTGGGTACGCGGAGCGCGGGTTTTGCGGCAACGAGGCTTCGCGCCCTTGCCGGAGACGGTGCCTTTGCCCAGCTCGTTCGTTTTGCCCTCGTCGGCGGAGCCAGCAACATTCTCTACTTCGCCGCTTTCCTGGCCTTGCGCGGTGACGGAGCGTTGGTCGCCAACGCTGTAGGTGCAGTCTTGAGCACCATCCTTGCGAACGAGCTGCATCGCCGACTCACCTTCCACGCCGCGGATCGCGTCAACTGGTTCACTGCACAGTGGGAAGGTGGTGGGCTTGCACTGGTCGGTTTGATCGCCAGTTCGGCTGCCATCAGTGCGCTCGGCTTCCTGTTGCCCGGTGCTGACGGACTTCTTCAAGCGGGCCTTGTGATCGCAGTGAGCGGAATTGTCGGCGGTCTGCGGTTTGTCGCACTTCGCGGTTGGGTTTTCTGAGCGGTTCTCGAGTTCGGATCGAATTGGTTCGTAGGGAACACTGTGACCCATGAGCCTTTCGATAGCCGACTCCGGCGTCCGTCTGGCTGTGCTCTGTATTGTCATGGCGCTCGTGGCCACACTCGTCTACCGATTCGCTCACCTCGGCAGCATTCGGGTAGTTCCCGGCGCGCTCGCACGCGGCGCCCTTCAATTGGCTGCTATTTCGTTGATCCTTGCCGCGGCATTGGCTCACATCTGGTCAGCCCTCCTCGTGCTCGTCGGCATGTTCGCTGCGGCGTCCTTCACCGCTGCACGACGCTCCGACGCAGGAACTTCCGGAGTGTGGCTGACCGTCGCGTTGGCATCGGGAATCGGTGTGGTGGTGCCGTTGATGCTGCTGTCCGGAGTGGTTCCGGTCGAGGGCGTCGCTCTGGTACCGATCGGCGGAATTGTCTTGGGCGGCGCTATGACAGCGACGTCGATGGCAGCCAAACGCGGACTCGACGCCGTCGACGATCGTTTCGGCGAAGTGGAAGCCGCACTGAGCCTGGGTTTCTCGCAACGCGATGCACGGTGGGAAGTCGCCCGTATCGCCGCGTCCGACGCCCTGTTGCCCGGAGTCGACCAGACCCGCACCGTCGGCCTCGTGACTTTGCCCGGCGCTTTTGTCGGGGTTCTGCTTGCGACGGGATCAGCCGTTCAAGCCGGTGCGGTGCAGGTTCTTGTCCTGGCAGGGCTGTTGTTGGCGCAAACCTGCGCTGTAGCTGTGGCTTTGGAACTCGTTGCCCGCGGTTTCGTATTTCGGGGAAGGGCTGTCAGGCCTGCGCGAGTTCGTCGATCTTGTCGCTGCGCAGGACACGGCCGATAGCAGAGCTCGTGCCACACATGGTCTTACTGGTTTCGGTGGAGTCGGCGCTTTCACCGGACACGAAGACGAACATCATCTGCGGGTTCAAGCGCGACAGCGTTGTGGCGGCGGCAAGTGTGACGCGGGTGTAGTCGGTAGTCGAGCAGGTCGCGGTGAACGATGTGGACGATCTTCGGGGTAGTTGCACCGGACGAATTGCGGCCGACGGTTACGACGGTGTCGATTCGTGGATCGTCCAGGCATTCGCGCAAGACGCTGTTGCCGACCATCCCTGTTGCCTCACCTTCATTGTGTCCCCCGGTATTGGTTCCACTTTCTGTGATGCGCACACCAGGGAACAGTCTGAGAATCGCCCGACAGGGATCGCCAACTGAACGCTTGACCTGCAATTATGAGTCTATTTTGACCCGACTCGTGACTAAAGTCCCTACAAACCGGCTGGACGGTTGGTTGAAAATAGCTTTATGGACGAAGGAGTTGATGAAATACACGTTCTCGGATCGGAGTCCGCCGGTCGGATGATCGAGGCGTCGACGATCATCGTCCTGGGTGCGCTCTGTGCCGTCGTCGCGGGTTCGGGCGTGTTTTTTGTTCTCGGATCGATTGGTGGATTTGCCCGACTGCTTTACCTGGTCGTGCGGGCGCCGATCAACTTTTGCTCGGTACCAGGTTCGAATTTCGAGCTGGTGCCTTCGAGAACGTCATGTGGTCGTTGATGCTTCCGAACGTCGAGTGAAGACGATCGAGGATGTAGTTCTGACGCATGTTCCACGGTGACTTCGATCCCTGCTTCGGGAACTGTTCAACCGCGCGCATGACGTACCCCGACGCCAGATCCAGGATCGGCCGCTGGTCCATGTCTTCGGTCGCGTGCGGCACGCACTTCGAGTAGCCGCGCTTGTCCATCTCGGTCACTAGTCGGCACACGTACATAGACGTGAGATCGGCTCGCAGAGTCCACGAGGCATTGGTGTATCCGACGCACATCGCGAAGTTCGGTACGTCGCTGATCATCGTGCCCTTGTAGACGTAACGATCACCGAGGGCGACGGGTTCGCCATCCACCTCGATCGACATTCCGCCGCACGCTTCCATCTTCAATCCTGTTGCAGTGACGATGATGTCAGCTTCGAGTTCGCGTCCTGACACGAGCCGAATCCCGGCCTCCGTGAAGGTGTCGATGTGATCGGTCTCGATCGAAGCCTTGCCGGATCGGAGGGCTTTGAACAAATCGCCGTCCGGTACGACGCACAAGCGCTGGTCCCAGGGATCGTAGGTGGGTGTGAAGTGAGGTTCGAGTGGGATCCCTTCCGGGAGTTGGCGACTGATCGCGAGGTTCAGCAGCCTCTTTGCTCGCGCCGGACTGCGTCGGCACAGCTGGTAGAAGCTCAGGTTCACTACGACGCTCTTCCATCGAGCGATGCTGTGCGCGAGTTGATTCGGCAGCACCGCGCGGATGGTATCCGATACCTTGTCGCTGGACGGCAGCGCCAGAATGTACGTCGGTGATCGCTGGAGCATCGTGACGTGGCTTGCGTCCCGCGACATCGTCGGGACCAAAGTGACTGCGGTGGCGCCGCTTCCGATCACAACGACCTTCTTGTCGGAGTAGTCGAGTTCCTCGGGCCAGAACTGCGGGTGCACCACCTCGCCGGCAAACGATTCGCGTCCGGGGAAATCGGGGGTGTATCCGCCCTCGTAGCTGTAGTAACCACTGCAGAGATACAGGAAGTTGCAGGTCAGTGTTTCGTCTTCGCCGTCGGTCGTTACGGTGACTGTCCACGTCGAGTCGGCTGACGACCAGGACGCTGCCGTCACCTTCCGGTTGTACCGAATCTTCTTGTCGATCCCGTTTTCGCGAGCGGTATCGCGCACGTACCGGAGGATCGAATCACCGTCGGCAATTGCTTTGGCATCTGTCCACGGGCGAAACGGGTAGCCGAGCGTGAACATGTCGGAATCTGAACGGATACCGGGGTATTTGAAGAGGTCCCAGGTTCCGCCACTGTTCGCACGGGCCTCGAGGATTGCGTACGACTTACCGGGTAGTTCGGTCTGGAGTCGATACGCAGCACCGATGCCGGACAAGCCGGCGCCGACGATCAGGACATCGAGGTGTTCGGTGCTCATCAGTTCGGACTCCGTATCGATCGCGTGGTCACTCGCAGGGTAAGTGTTCGTTCACCACACTACTGAACGATGCTCAGTAAGGCGAGGGTGTCCATGTGATCGTCGGCGGCCGGATCGCCGCGCACAGTGGTTTACCTGCGGCGTCGGTGAGTCCGAGATCTCCGTGGAGCACGCCGGAACCGTCGGCCTCGTCAATGACGTGCTCGGGGATCGCGTCGAGCATCAGCTTTGCGCGCCGGAACATATCGAACGTCTGGTCCTCGGATACCGTCACCCAGGACAGATAGATGAAGCGTCCGCGCGGTGGGCCCTGGATGTATGGTCCGAGAATGTCCCAGGCACTCGGCTTTCTGTCGAGGTTCGCTGTCAGTTCCCACCGCGCTGTCTCGGTGTCTCCCGGTACGAGATCGAGGATTTCGTGGGGCTTGCCCCGCCGCTGGATGCCGACGTGGATATTGCTTCGTCCTTCGAAGGTTGCGGTTTCGGAACAATTCCGTCCGGGCAGGCTGTGACCGGTGATGATGATCTGCATATCCACATCATGCTCTGCACAGGTCGGGAGGGGTTGGCGTGGTGAGTCGTTCGGGTAGAAGCGTTGTTGCGGCCGTGGTGGCGAGCATTCTGTTGTCGAGTCTTGTGGTGGTGTCAGGTGTTGCCGTGGCGACGGCGGACGAACCGGAAGTCGCGGGTGCGTTGGAATCCCACGAGCTGCTCTCGGCCGCAACCCTTCCGGTCGGCACCGGTGCAGCGGAGCGAGTTGTCTATCGGACCCTGCGAACTGCCGACAGGTGGGGTGAGTCGTCAGGGTCGGTGTTTCTGCCGGACGGTGCGCCACCGACCGGCGGCTGGCCCGTCATCTCCTACGCCCACGGAACTCTCGGCAGCGCCGATCAGTGTGCGCCTTCGTCAACCGGATTCGGTCCGGGGGAGATCGAACCGATCGAACGCTGGTTGGGCCAGGGGTACGCGGTTGTCGCTACCGACTACTCGGGTCTGGGCACCGACGGGGTACTGGCGTATCTCGACGGGCATGCCGCCGGCGCGAATGCCGTCGACATCGTGCGGGCCGCACACGAGTTGTACGGGAACGTGCTGAGCCCGCGGTGGATGGTCGCAGGTTTGTCCGAAGGTGGTCACGCGACGTACTTCGCGGGACACGAGGCCACCTCTCGTGCACCGGAATTGGATTTCCGCGGCTCGGTTGTTGTTGCAGGCCCCACACATATGGAGGGTCTGTTCCCGTTGGGGGGACCGCTGTTTCCCGACATCGGCATCACTGGATTAGTGGGCTACGCGCTGTATGTCCTTGCTGGAATCGACGATCAACGACCCGAAGAGAATGTTCGTGAGGCTCTCTCGCCACAGGGAATCGAGTGGATGGAAAAGGCGCGATCTCTGTGCGCCGGGGATCTCGGCCGACAAATTCGAGCCGAGCGAATCCAGTTGAGCTCGTTGTTCTCTCGGTCCGTGTGGACCCAGCGCATGTACGACCTGTTCCGCGAGATGATGCAGGTGCCGGTCGACGGGTACGACCGACCGCTACGTGTGGTGCAGAGTCTTTCGGACACGACGGTTCCTGTCGCGCTCACCTGGGCACAGCTGTTCGACATGCGTACGCGAGGAACGCAATTCGAGTATCAGGAGCTCAACGGGATCAGCCACGGCCAAACCACGGTCGCTTCGATGGACCAGACCATGGAGTTCATCGATCGATTGATGAGGTGATGTTGTGGTGGTGTGGTTGTGCAGTGTGGTTGTTCAGCGCATCCGCCGCGGGCCGTAGTCGTGGCCGCCGTTGGCGAACCACACGATTGCCGCAATCGCGTACAGGATGCAGACGAGGAGTAGCAGCCCGCCCGCGATCCACAGTGAGATCTGACCGAGTCGTTTTACTCGATCGGACGCGTACCGCGATCCGGCGACATCGCCGTCGGCCCACAAGGGATACACGTTGAAGGCATGAGTGAATGCAGAGAAGGAGAGCGGCCAGAAGAACAGCAGCGAGACCACTGCCCAACCGGCATTGACAGGTGGTCGAATTGGGTGCTGAGGAACGGATTGCTGGACGGTGGGTTGATCCGGGGTCGTCATGAGGGCTCCTGACATGAGGTGGCCCTTACGACGCTACTGCGATGGAGCTGAAGAATCACTGAGTGTGCATAATCAGCCGCAATGCCAGTCGCGATCCATTTTCCGGAAGTGCGGGAAGAGTGTGGCTTCCTCGAAATCGAGATGCAACTGCATATGGTCCGCCCACTTGGCGATTGCGGAGTGTGCCCGGCTGACCGTGGAGGTTTCGGTGCTCAGTGCGAGTGTCGCGCGCTTGGCTTCCGACACGATCTCCCCGACGAGCTTGTGTACCGACGGGAGCGGTGAGCGCTTGAAAGTAGGCGAACAAGGGCCGCAGGGCATGATCCAACACGAGAGCATGGCGGTCGCTGACACCTGTCGCGGCAAGTATGACTGGGGTGTTGGCGAGTGCGTACTGATCGACGAGATCGAAGAAGTGCTTGAACAGTCCCGTGTACGAGCCGCGGAAAACCGGTGACGCGGCAATGACTACATCCGCGGACTCGACTGCAGCCAGCGCTTTGGCGGTGACAGGGTCGACCTGATTGCGATCGAGAGCCGTTACGAGCCCGGGAATCAGATCCCCGATCTCGATGACCCGTGCGTCGATCTGCTCGAAGTCACTGAAGGTTTCGACGATCAGATCGACGAGTGCGCGAGTCTTGGAGGGCTTCTGGAGGTTGCCGACAATAGCGACAGCTTTGAGTGGCGTGCTCACCGAAACTCTTATTTATCAGATGATTTCAACGATTCGATTTCCTTGCGCACAACGGGGGCGACCTCGGTGCCGAGGATCTCGATCGAGCGGAGCATGTCCTTCTGCGGAACATTGCCGAAGCCCATCTGGATCATGATGCGGTCATGATGGAACAGCTCGTACTGCGCCATCGTCTTGTCGATGATTTCTTGCGGGCCACCGAGGAAGAACGCGCCTGCGGTGGTTGCCTGTGCTTCGTATGCCCTGCGCGGCATGGGAACTCCGTTTCCGCGCTGATGATGGTTCTGCATCCAGCCGGCCTGGAAGTACGGGTAGGACGTATCGAGTGCTGTTTGCTTCGAGGTGTCGACAAACCCCGGCGAAGCAATAGAGACAGCGAGCTTCTTGGGATCATGTCCGAACTCCGCTGCAGCCCTGCGGTACAGATCGACGAACGGTTCGAACTGTTGGTAGCTCCCGCCGATGATCGCAAGTGACAGGGGCAGTCCGAGTTTCGCCGCACGGACCACCGAGGCCGGGGTACCTCCGACCGCGATCCACACGGGAATCTGGCGATCCGGACGAGGTGTCACGTCACCGTCGATCAGTGGTGCGCGAAGTTGTCCCTCCCAGTTGATCGGGTTCTCGTCACGCAGTTTCAGTAGTAGGTCGAGTTTTTCGGCGAAGAGTTCGTTGTACTGAGAAAGGTCGTACCCGAAAAGCGGAAACGACTCCGTGTACGAGCCTCGGCCGGCAATGATCTCGGCGCGGCCTTCGGAAAGCAGATCGACCGTCGCGAACTGTTGAAAGACGCGGACAGGATCGTCGGAACTCAGGACGGTCACCGCACTGGACAGCTTGATGTTGTCGGTGGCCTGAGCCATTGCTGCGAGTACAACCGCAGGGGCCGAGACTGCAAAGTCGGTGCGATGATGTTCGCCGACGCCGAAGACGTCGAGCCCCACCTGATCAGCAACGGTTGCCTGTTCGACCAAATGACGAAGGTGCACACCGGGATTCATCATTGCGCCGGTAGTTGGGTCTGGAGTGAGTTCACCGAAATGGTAGACACCCAATTCGAAAGCCATGTTGTTTCTCTCTATCTGCTCGTGGGGGTGATGGAAAGTTGTTCGGCGTGCGCATCGCAGGCGCCGCTTTGACTTGTGTGGTGCGTGGCAAGTCGGGAGAAGAAGCGGTCGAGTACCGGAAGTTCCTCAGGTTCGATGAGATCGGAGAAGTAGTCGGCGATTCCTCGCGTGTGTATGGCGGAAGCAGTTCGAAGTGTCTTCTTGCCTGCAGGCGTCATCGATACCGTCACGACGCGTCGATCGTTGTCCGGTCGAACGCGCTCCACCAATCCCGCCTCGACCAATCGATCGACGACTCGCGTCACGCCGCTAGTGGTGACCAGGACAAGATCGGCCAGATCGCCCATTCGGATGGTGTTTCCGGGAGCTTCATGCAGTCGGAGTAGAACGTCGTACTGGCCCAGGGTGAGCCCGGTGGTGGTCCGAAGGTCTGCCTCCATCTTGCCGAGGATGACGCTGTGGGAGACGACGAGGTCGCGCCACACGCGACCACGTACGTGTTCATCGGTTGTCATCGGTGGCGCCCTTCATTTATTTGCGCTCGCAAGTATTGCTTACTCAAGTAATACGTTCGCGGCGGTCGAACTATTCCCTGCTTAGGTTTTTGCTGGCGGGAACGTATTGACTCGAACTGGTGTTCGAGTATGCTTTGGGGAGGGGATCGGGGGATTCTATGAGTGTTTTGTTGTCGGATGTGGTGTCGGGTTCTGCGGTGGGGTTGCGCGGGCGGTTGTGGCGGTTGTCTGCTGCTGAGTTGCGTGCGGCTGCGGTGTCGGCGAGTGCGGAGATTCTGCGTCTGGAAGCGGTGCGGGTGGCGGTGGTGGACGAACTGTCGATGCGCCCGGATGATCGGGTAGTCGCGTGCCGCGGTGTGGGTGCGTGGTTGGCAGGCAACACGATGCTGCAGGTTCGGGACGGGAAGAAGATCGCCGCCCTGGGTGCAGCACTACGGCCGTTTCCCGCAGTGGCAGCGAGATTTGATGTCGGGGATTGCTCGTTCGATCACGCCGTGCTGATCGTCTCGTTCTGCGAATCCCCGCCGAAGGGGATGCCGGAGGAGGCGCTGCCTCGCTGTATCGATTTGTTGCTTGCGGCTGCGTCGGGGGTGGAAGCGACGACGACGAAGGTGCGGCACGTGATCGCGACCTTGGAGCGAGTGTTCGAGTCCGATGAGATTCCGCCCGCCGAAGATGTCGACCGGAACGAGCTCCGGATCGCCTCGACGCTCAATGGTCGCGTGGTGGTGCGAGGCGATTTCGACGCCCTCACCGGTGAAATGCTGTTATCGGCGTTGTCGAATCTGACGATGCCGACCCCGGCGGCGGATGGCACCCCGGACTCTAGGTCGGCGGCGAAGCGGACGGCGGACGGGTTCACCGAACTGATCCGCCGCTATCTGGATTGCGCCAAGACCGGTACCGACGGCGGGCAACGTCCGCACGTGAACGTGCACATCAACGCCCGGGACCTTGCTGAGCATCGCGACTGCGCCGCAACACCGTCTGATGGTGGAGAGTCTCTGACTGATCTTGATGTGGATCTGTCGGATCTCGATGTCGGGCACATGCCGTGGTTGGGGCCGCTGTCGGTGTCGCAGACCAGGCTTCTGGGGTGTGATTGTTTTTTGTCGACCGTGTTGCTCGACGATCACGGCGCACCGCTCGATGCGAAACCCGGAAAACGATTGGTCACCGCCGAACAGAGAGTGGCGTTGATTGCCCGCGACAAGGGCTGCGCCTTCCCGGGGTGTACGTGTGTGCCGGCGTGGACGGATGCGCACCATATTCGGCACTGGGCCAACGGTGGTCCGACGGTGATGAACAACCTGGTCCTGCTGTGCCGTTCACACCACCGGTTGATGCACCGCGCATCCGGGTTCGCCGGAAAGTGGGAGATTCGGATCGGCGTCGACAACAAACCGTGGTTCATCCCGCCGCCCTCGATCGACCCCGGGCAGCACCCCAGGCCGGCGAACACCACATTCAAAACCTGAGACGACCCTCAGGCACAACAGAACACGGCCCGGCTCCGCATCGGACATCAGCACCCGATACGGAGCCCACAGGCCGTGGTGAATGGTCGGCGGTCTGAGACTTCCCATTACAGTTCACTCATGGAGCTGGCGCGTGGGGCGAACACAGTCATTGACGGAACTTCATTGAAAGTGGCGGTGAGCGGTAGCGCCCCGGGCACAGTGGATCTGATGGTGTTCCAGCTCGATGATCGCAACAAAGTGCGCGATGACGCGGATTTCATCTTCTTCAATCAGCCAGTCTCACCCGAAGGTGCGGTGCGCTTGGAGCCCGGCGGCGTCATTGAAATCGACATCGCGAGGTTGCCCGCTGACATTCACCAGTTGAGTGTTGCCGTGGCGTTGGATGTGGCGGCAAACGGAACCCTTTCTGCAGTCCGTGGCATGGGCGTCATGGTGGAACAGGCAGGTTCCGTCGCCATTGTGGCTCCGGCTTTGGGTTTGACGACCGAGAGAGCGGCGGTCCTCGTCGAGATCTATCGCCGCGGCGCGGGGTGGAAGCTGCGTAACATGTCAGCTGGCTGGGACAGCGGATTGGCAGATCTGGTAACAGCATTCGGCGTTTCTGTCGACGAGGAGCCGAAGACCCAACCTGTCGGGTCCGCCGAATCGGCAGACGGAATTCGGAGCGTGCCTGACGAGGCAAAACTCTCGATGGTGAAGCGGGAGAAGCTGGACCTCCGAAAGCGTGAGGTGGCCAAGGTCCTGCTGACCAAGGGTGGCAACGGAATTCGTGCGCGAGTGGTTCTGGTGATCGACAAAACAGGAAGTATGGCCAAGCAGTACCGCACCAGGGTGGTTCACCGCGTTGTCGAACGCATGGTCCCCGTTGCGATCCAGCTCGATGACGACGGCAAACTCGAGCCTTACTTGTATGCAGTCAGCTTCGTCAAGCTTCCCGAGATCTCCGTGCATGATGCGGAAGCGTGGTCTGACACCTACCTGCACTTACGCGGTTCGCACGGCGGTTTCAACTACGACAAGATCGGCGCCGCGAATCGTGAAGTGCCGATCATGACAGAGATACTCTCCGGCCTGACACGTGGTTCGGCGCCTACGCTTGTCCTGTTCTTCACCGACGGTGGCTTCAGCGAGCGCAAGGAAATCACGAAATTGATGCGCGAAGCGTCTGGGCTTCCGGCCTTTTGGCAGTTCGTCGGAATCGGCAAGGCCAACTACGGAGTGCTGGAGAAGCTCGACGACCTCGACGGCAGGGTGGTCGACAATGCCGGGTTCTTCGCGCTGGACGACATCGACACCGTCGATGACGCTCAGCTGTACACCCGTTTGCTGAGTGAGTTCCCCGATTGGCACAAGGCGGCTGTAGCCGCGGGCATCACGAAGCCGTGATTCAGCTGGTCGAAACCAACTGCGGTGCAATCTCTTCCAAGAACTCGTCGATGAAGGCCCAGGTGGAATCTCGCGCGGTGGGGCCGGCAACGAGACCGAGGTGACTGCCCTGCGCCGTCTCGAATCGAACTGACGGCGCTCCGGTGAGGACCGAAGTGATCGCCTCCACCGAAGGGATGGGTGCAATCACGTCAGTGGTGCCGCCGATCGCGAGAACGGGAACGTTCAGTGCGGACAGTTTGATCTCGCGTCCGGCAAGTGTGATGGCGTCGTTGTAAAGCCCGTTGCCGAGCATGAGTTGCTCGCAGATCTGCTGAAACGCTTTGCCCGGGTATCCAGGCATCGCCGCCATGAACTTGTCGATCGATTCCATGCGGGCCAGCGTCTCGGTGTTGTGGAGATTGCGCACGATGAACCACGGCTTGAGGACTTCACGCTGCAAAGCCGTCACCTTGTAACTCGCCTGAACGAGTGGAGCAGGTAGTCCGCCGACGAGATTGGTAGCGGATGTGAGCGGCGTGTCACCGGTGTATTTGCCGATCAGTCTCAACGGGCTGATGGCGGGAATCTTCGTGTAGTCGATCGGTGTGCCGATCGCAGTGATCGACGCGATCGGAAGGTCGGGGTGAGCGGAGCTCGTAAGTAGAGACATGGTTCCGCCGAGACTCCACCCGATCACGGAAACGGCAGCGCCGTCATGCAGATCCGAGATCGTGCGGATCGCTTCGGGGATGATGTCGTCGACCCAGGCCTCGAATCCCATTCCGCGGTCGGAGTACCGAATGGTTCCGTAGTCGAGAAGATAGGGAGTGTTGCCGCCGCCGAGTAGGTGGGCGGCGAGGCTCTGGCCTGGACGAAGGTCATAGCAATCGGCGGAAACTGCAAGGGGAGGCACGAGAAGAACGGGGTTGCCCTTCGGCGTCCACAATGCGCCGAAGCGATACAGATCGCGGTGTGGA
Source organism: Rhodococcus sp. IEGM 1409 (assembly GCF_030056735.1). Lineage (GTDB taxonomy): Bacteria > Actinomycetota > Actinomycetes > Mycobacteriales > Mycobacteriaceae > Rhodococcus_F. The sequence goes on along the minus strand of NZ_JASHKN010000001.1, from coordinate 905,708 downwards.
CCTTCGCTGATCAGTACCGACGGGGTGCGTTCGGCCTTCTCGACGCCGTCGCCGAACGAGAGTCCCCACGCGTTGCGCGCTGCGGTGTCCAGCGTCGGACGCCACGTCGCGATCAAGCCACTGATATCCGGCACTGGTTCCCCTCGGAGTCGTATCGGCTGACGGCCGAGTCAGCCGCGCTCGGTGTATGTTACCTGCCTTCACATACATCGACGTCTGGGGTGCAGAAACCCAGCTCGGCAACGGAGCCACCGTGCCGAGCTGGGTTGATCGGTGATATCAAGCCGGGACGATCAAGCCCGTCGCGGCAGTGGCCGTCGCGTAGCGCTGTGCGACGTCTTCCCAATTGATGACATTCCAGTAGGCCTTCACGTAGTCGGCCTTGACGTTCTTGTACTGCAGGTAGAAGGCGTGCTCCCACATGTCGAGCATGAGCAGCGGAACGATGCCGATGTTGATGTTGCCTTGCTGATCGGTGAGCTGCTCGATGACCAGTCGCGTCCCGATCGTGTCGTAGGCCAGTACTGCCCAGCCGGATCCCTGCAAAGTGGTTGCTACCGCGGAGAAGTGGTTGACGAATGCGTCGAAGGAGCCGAAGTGCTCATCGATCGCAGCCGCCAACTCGCCCTCCGGCCGCTCACCGCCGTTGGGGGAGAGGTTCTTCCAGAAGATGGAGTGATTGGTGTGGCCGCCGAGGTGGAAGGCGAGGTTCTTGCTGAGTAGCGGTGCCTTCGCGGTAATCGTGCCGTCTTCACGCGCAGCAGCCAACTGCTCGATTGCGCTGTTGGCGCCCGCCACGTAGGTGGCGTGGTGCTTGCCGTGGTGCAGTTCCATGATCTCGCCGGAGATATGGGGCTCGAGAGCGGCGTAGTCGTAATCCAGCTCGGGGAGAACGTATTCAGTCATGTGACGTGCCTTCCTTTGAAGAGATGTTGTGAGGAGACAGGTTTCTGTAGGTTCGATCGTGATAGACCAGCGGCGCCGAAACCTTCTGCGGATCGATGACGTCGACTACGCGTGCGGTGACAATCACTGCGGAGCCACACATTGTGGCATTCAAGGGAACTGCGCGCAGGGCATGGCCTGTCCCATGTAGGAATGGTTCACCGGTCGGCAGTAACGACCAGGGCATATCATTCCCGAAGCGCACAGCGCCGCGGGTCGCGAACGTAGCTGCCAGTCGCTCGTTTGCCGAATTTGCTAGGTGAACAACAAAACTGCGGGCGGAAGCGATGACTCTGGCAGAACCTCGCAACGACTGCAACGAGAACGCCAGAACTGCCGGATCGGCGCTGATCGAGATCACCGACGACGACGTGATGCCGGCCGGGCCGTCATCGCCCGTTGCCGTGATGATCGAGACGCCGGCGGGATGGTTCCGGAACGCCTCGACGAAGGAGCTTCGGATGGACGGCTCCGAATCAACAGGGCCGCTCGAAACAGATTGGGTGCCAACCAGTTTTGTGGTCACTCCTCACCCCTCTTCTGCCTCGGGTTTTTCTGTCGTTGCACTGTCTTGTGCAATACCGACGTTAAAACCTCGAGTGCAGTTGAGGTCAAGGTGTTGTGGTGGACCTCACCGTCCGAGCTTGGTTGCCAGACGTTCCATGTATCCGACAACTTCTTCGGGGCTCTTGTCCGGAGTGCCGAACATTGCTTCGGTGACACCGATGTCTGCCCAGTGGGCGAGCTTCTCCGGGTCGGGTTTGCCTGCCAGGACTGTTATTTCAGGCTCGCCGACCCTGCCTGCTTCGGCCCAGATCTTTCGAAGTAGTTCTACGTTTCCGTCGATCTCCTGCTCGATGGGTGTAGTGATCCAGCCGTCGGCAGACTTGGCGATCCACTTGAAAGTCTTTTCGTTGCCACCACCTCCCAGGAGGATGGGCGGACGGGGTTTCTGAACTGGCTTGGGCCAGGCCCAACTTGGCCCGTACTTCACGAATTGGCCGTCGTACGACGCTTCTTCCTTCGACCACAGTTCTCCCATGGCTTCGAGGTACTCGCGGAGTGCGGTCCGGCGTTTGTTCGGCGGTACGCCGTGGTCTGCGAGTTCCTCTGCATTCCAGCCGAATCCGACGCCGAAAACCACGCGACCGTCGGAAAGATGGTCCAGCGATGCGATGGTTTTCGCGAGAGTGATCGGATCGTGTTCGAGGGGGAGGGCAACGGACGTACCCAACCGGATGGTGCTCGTGACCGACGCCGCGGTACCCAGGGCGACCCAGGGGTCGAGTGTGCGCATGTAACGGTCGTCGGGCAATTCTGCCGACTGGGTGCCAGGGTGATCGGAATCCCTCGACACCGGGATGTGAGTGTGCTCCGGAACGTAGAAGGCGTCGAATCCATTCGTCTCGGCAGCCTTTGCCGCCTCGGCGGGGCGGATGCCGCGATCACTGGTGAACAGGCTGAGTCCGTAGCGCACTGGTTCTCCTTCGATGGTCCGTCGAAAAACTGTAACCTGTTGCAGGATCCTTCGGATAGGTTTCCGGCCGAGGTAACTCGATTGCCGACGTGACCGGGGTCGTGGTGAACTCGTGCGGACTTGTTGTGTGAGGTTGTGGGCCGAGACGTTGAGGCACCGAAAGGTTGGACACCGTGGATGCATTGGAGATGAATCGGTTGTCGTGGAATGCGGCAACCACCGCTCACAACAGCCACAAAGGAGACCAGGCACAGTTCTTTCGCAACGGCGGGTCGACCCTGTTTCCGGAAGAGGTGGCGTCCCGGCCGGACGTTCCGAGCTGCCGCTGATGTATTCGCTGTCCGTTCGCTTGGCAGGCTGACGTCTATTTCCCCCGCATTTGCGGGTAATTGCCGACATAGGTACTAATTACCCCCATGCCCACGACGCCACTGACACGACGCATCGCCGTCGACCTGTGCCGTCTTGGTGCCCACTGCTGTTGCTGTTGATTCCTTCCGACTCTCCTGAGTGAGAATGGCGCCTCCCTGTGCGCCTTCGTCCCTGCATATGCCTTCGTCCCTGCATACGTACTCGTAGCTGCATATGTGCCGGAATTTCCGTACGTCGAGGAAGAAACAGCGATGTCGACTTCTGTCGAAGCAAAAGAACCAACACCGGCCTCGGAACCGAACCGTGAGCCGCGCCGGTCGTGGACTTCGAGTGTGACCACTGTCGGACTGCCAGTGCTCTCGGTGATCGCATTCTTGGCGCTGTGGCAGGTCGCGGCAGCCAGCGGGACCTGGAGTGAAACCTTTGTGCCGTTTCCGAGTACGGTCTGGCATGCCTTCGTCAATACGATGACCACACATGACGGAGTGCGGGGCTACCAGGGGTATTTGCTCTGGGAGCACCTCTACATGACGCTGCGACGCGTGCTGGTCGGTGTGAACATCGGCGTCGGATTGGGCGTCATCCTCGGCTTGGCCATGGGATCGGTGACGTGGCTGCGGAGTCTGCTCGAACCGTGGTTGACGTTCCTGCGCGCACTGCCGCCCTTGGCGTATTTCTTCCTGCTGGTGATCTGGCTGGGAATCGACGAGGCGCCGAAGATTACATTGCTGGCGCTCGCTGCGCTCCCGCCGGCAGCAGTGGCCACCACAGCTGCTGTCGTTGCGGCGCCTGTCGGGCTGGTCGAAGCGGCCAGGGCATTGGGAGCTTCACGGGCGCAAGTGATCCGAGACGTGGTCGTCCCGTCGGCCTTGCCGGAGACTTTCACAGGCATTCGACTGTCAGTGGGTATGGCGTACTCGTCGGTGGTCGCAGCGGAACTGTTCAACGGCATCCCCGGAATCGGCGGAATGGTCAAGGATGCAAGCAATTACAACAACACACCGGTTGTGCTGGTGGGGATCTTCGCCATCGGATTCTCCGGCCTGATCATCGACGGACTGCTGCGGGCTGCAGAGCGCCGCGCCGTTCCCTGGAGGGGAAAAGTATGACTGACAATCAGAAACACGCCAGCAGTAATCTGAAGCGCAGCAGTAATCTGACGCGCAACGAGGGAAAGGCTTCCCGGACGGCGTTCACGGTGCTGATCGGTGTCCTCGCACTCGTTCTCGGCGCGTGCTCGGTGGATCATTCCGGCCAGGATTCTTCCAAGGAAACGATACGCATTGCCTACCAGTCTTTCCCGAGCGGCGATTTGATAGTCAAGAACAATCGTTGGCTCGAAGAAGCCCTGCCCGAGTACAACGTGAAGTGGACGAAGTTCGATTCGGGAGCCGATATCAACACCGCCTTCATCGCCGGTGAAATCGACTTCGGTGCAATCGGTTCGAGTCCGGTCGCACGTGGACTCTCGGCGCCGCTGAACATTCCGTACCAGGTTGCGTTTGTTCTCGATGTGGCCGGTGACAACGAAGCTCTGGTGGCCCGCAACGCAACCGGAATCAAGTCCGTGGCAGATCTACGGGGCAAGAAAGTGGCCACGGCATTCGCGTCGACCGCTCACTACAGTCTGCTGGCGGCTCTGAACCAGGCCGGACTCAGCGCAGTTGACGTTCAGTTGGTGGATCTCCAGCCGCAAGCATCACTCGCCGCCTGGCAGCGCGGTGACATCGACGCCGTCTACACCTGGCTGCCCACGCTCGACGAACTCCGTAAGGACGGAACACAGTTGATCGCCAGCCGCGAGCTGGCGACGGCGGGAAAGCCGACGCTTGACTTGGGTGTGGTGTCGACCGCGTTTGCGAAGGATCACCCCGAGATCGTCGACACCTGGCGCCAGGCTCAGGCCCGCGCGCTCACGACGATCGCCACTGACTCCAACGCAGCGGCGGAAGCTGTTGCCGCGCAATTGGGCGCCTCCAAGGAAGACGCGGCAGCGCAGCTGAAGCAGGGGGTGTTCCTCACTCCCGAGCAGATCTCCTCGCCGGAATGGCTGGGCACCGAAGGCGCTCCCGGAAATTTGGCAGTGAACCTGCAGAGTGCAGCGCAATTCCTGGCCGAGCAGAAGCAGATCGACAGTGTGCCTGATCTGACGGTGTTTCAGAATGCTCTCTATGTGAAGGGGCTTCCCGATGTCCTTGACCAGTAGCGTGACCGCACAGCAGGCTGGGGGAGGGTTCGCAGCCGACCGCCCGGGCGCGATCCGAATCGACACCGTCTCACACAAATACGGCCACGGCCGAGAGTCCGTAACGGCACTCGGACCGGTATCGATCGACGTCGCACCCGGTGAGTTCCTGGTCCTCGTCGGAGCGTCGGGTTGCGGCAAGAGCACCTTGCTGCGGTTGATTGCGGGATTCGAAAACCCATCCAGCGGAACGGTTCAGGTATCCGGATCCGACCCGATCCCCGGGTCGAGTGCGGGAGTGGTGTTTCAGCAGCCGCGGCTCTTCCCGTGGAAGTCGGTGGGCGGCAACATCGACCTGGCACTCAAATATGCCGGGGTTACCAAGAGTGAACGCGGGCAAAGGCGCAATGAACTCCTCGACCGCGTCGGACTGGGCGGCACTGCGGACCGGCGAATCTGGGAGATCTCGGGCGGGCAGCAGCAGCGGGTGGCAATTGCCCGGGCCTTGGCGGCCGAAACGTCGTTGCTCCTGTTGGACGAGCCTTTTGCCGCGCTGGACGCCCTCACCCGCGAGCGTCTGCAGGAGGACCTCCGCAACGTCAGCGCCGAATCGGGGCGAACGAGCGTCTTCGTCACTCACAGTGCCGACGAGGCAGCCTTTCTCGGCTCCAGGGTCGTGGTCCTGACAAGCAGGCCGGGCAAGGTCGCGCTCGATCTGAAAATCGATCTGCCACGAACAGGTGTCGATCCCGACGACCTCCGCGGCTCACCCGAATATGCGGCATTCCGAGCCGAAGTCGGCCACGCGGTCAAGGTTGCCGCTGCAGCGTAGGTACCCTGCGCGTCGACTACCAGGTGGCCGCGTCGATAATAGGAGGGAGAACGTGCAGGACACGACGAACAAGGAGTGGTCATGGCAACTGAGGTGGAGTCCGGTGACCTCGTACAGGCAGCCGGCCATGCGGGTCCGTGGACGGTAGTCGAAGTTCGCCAGGGCATGGCGCTGCTCGAACACAGTGACGGGCACAGGTTGTCGCGTCGAACGACGACGCTGACCGTCGTCCGCAAGGGCTCGGGCAAGAAGACAAGGGCCGTCGAGGACGGGAACGACGAAAACGGATCGCCTACCCTGTTCGACTGAAACCGAAGCTCGACTGATCTTCCGTCAGTTCGAGAAGACGTCGTCGACCCGCCTGTCGAAATACTCGGCGATTCGGAACGCCAATGACAGACGTGGGTCGAAGTGGCCCTTCTCGATCGAGATGACGGTCTGGCGCGTGATACCGAGCGCGTCGGCGCACGCCTGCTGTGACAATCCGGCTGACGTCCGGAGTTCTTGGAGATTGTTGCGCATCAGATCTCGATTGTGGGCGTGCGGTCCCTCGACACTGCCCAGTACCGGATTCCGAAGTCGGCTAGGCCGAGGGCGGTGAAGATCAGGAGCGGCAGTTCGGGTGCGCCGAAGATATTGTGCGCGATCAGCGCGATTCCCATGGCGGTGATCAAGTCGGTGAATGCGCCGAATCCGGCCTTGCGACTCCATTCTGTTTCGACAGTGTCCTCGGGGTAGGCAGGAGCCTTGTTGTCTTCCGATGGGAAAAGGGCCCATGCGGATCCGATGCACGCCGGTGACATGACAATTGCGAAGACGACGAAGGTCAGGATCTTCTGATCGTCGGACGTCAGTGCGGCGAAGAAACTCAACACCAGTGTTGCGGCCATGCCGATACCGATGACGAGGCTCCAACGTGCAGTGGTGCTCATGATGCCTCCCAGAAGTAAGAGTTCTTTGACATGGATGAGCGTAGGTTCGCGTTCGAGATATGTCAAAGAACTCTTACATCACGCTGAGGGTCAAGCGATCCCGAAAGGCGCGGCGTAGGAAAACTTCCCCGTCTGATCAGCGCGGTGCACGGTGAGGGTCCTGATCTGAAAGTGAGCGCCCCACTCGGCTTCCGGCGACTCGACCCCGACGTCGGTGCTGGTGACGAATCCGAACCGGGGGTAGTACTCGGTGCTTCCGAGAAGCGCGAGCAGTGGCACGTCCAGGGCGTCGGCCGCACCGATTACGGCGTGCATCAGGGCCGAACCGACGCCGCTGCGCTGGTTGCCCGGCGTGACTGCCAACGGCCCGAGACCAACCGCCTCGACTTGACCGACCCATCCACGTGTTCCGATCACAAAACCGACGATCTCGCCGTCCGCTACGGCGACAAGGGACAACTTCGGCAAGTAGTCGTCCGAGGCGAAGAGTTGGCGTGTCAGTTCGATCTCGTGGGGAGACTCGCCGGGCAGCGCCTGGTCGGCAAACGCCGCCCCGAGCAGTGAATAGACGGCGTCACGGTCGGAAGAAGTTTCGCGGCGGATGTACATGGCCACGAAACTACCCGCTTCATCTCCGATCATGCTCCTCGTTTTCGGCCTGACGTGCCACTCGCTTTTCGTAGTCCGCACGTCCGTTCGGATCTACCGATGTCAGTGCGCGGCGATCGTCGATCACCCGGCGTCCGATATTGATCATCCATTCGGGTACAACAGCGTCGATGAGATCCCAACCCGCAAGGTAACGGGGAACCGTAGTTTCGGCTCGCCGATGCACGACCGTGTCGACGACGGCTTTGGCCACGACCTCGGGTTCAACTGTCGGCATGCCCTTTCCGAGTGGCACACCGGAGGAGAGCCCGGTGCGCACGGCGCTGGGCAGGATGGCGCTGACGCTGACTCCGGAATCTGCGAATTCGACACGGGCAGAGGCTGAAAGACCCACCGCGCCGAACTTGCTTGCGTTGTACACGGCCATTCCGGGCACGGGGAGCTTGCCCGCCATGGATGCGATGTTGACGACGTGGCCGCGTCGTCGTTCCACCATGCCGGGCAGCACCGCGCGCATCCCGTGAATCGGCCCCCAGACATTGACGTCGAGAGTGACTCGACTGGTGGCGTCGGACTCGTCGAGGAAGCCGCCGAGCGGCATCACTCCCGCATTGTTGACCAGAATGTCGATGTGACCGAATTCGCCGATCACTGTGGAGATGAACACATCCCAGGATTCGCGCGAGGTGACGTCCAGTGCGTAGCCGCGGGCCCGTGCGCCGATGGACGCGGCGGTGTCGACGGCTGTCTCCTCGTCGAGATCGCCGACGCAGACGAGTGCGCCGCGAGTTGCGAACAACTCCGCTGTGGCGCGGCCGATTCCGCGGCCGCCGCCGGAGATGACAACGAGTGCTCCGTCGAGATCGATCGGCGGGTAGGCGGTGCCGAAGAGGCTCATGCGGTGTACTCCGGTTCGAAGGTGGTGGTGCGCTCAGAGGGCGTGTTATGCGACGCAGGGTTGTTGGAAAGCGTGTGGTTGTAGGCATATGGATCGAAGTCTCGTAGCCGTCGACGCATGGCGCCCGAAGACCATGGCCAGTTGAAACTGTTGCGGCCGTTGACGTCGAAGAAATAGCTTTCGCAACCACCGGCGTTGTAGACCGTGGTTCCGAGCGCTTCCTGAACCTGAGAGTTGAAGGCTGCCTGTACTTCCGGCCGCACGTCGATGGTTTGCCAGCCGTGCCGACGAGCGTGGTCGATCGCCTGCGCCACATAGTTCAGTTGGGCTTCCAAGATCATGAATGCAGACGTATGCCCGGTGCCGAGGCTCGGCCCCAGCAGAATGAACGCGTTGGGAAATCCGCTGACGGCGGAACCCAAGTACGCCCGCGGACTTCCCTGCCAATGATCGTCGAGTGATCGACCTTCTCCATCGAAAACCGTGGAGGCGATGGGCATGTCGAGGATGTGGAAGCCCGTTCCGAAGATGATGGCGTCCACCTCCGATTCCGCGCCGTCGGCGCCGATCACGGTATTGCCGCGGATCTCTTCGACTGCATTGGCGTGGACGCTGACATTGGGTTTGCCGAGGGCCGGATAGTACGAGTTCGACATGAGCAGTCGCTTGCAACCGAGGGTGTAGTCGGGTGTCAGCGCCTTGCGTAGCTTCGGATCGCGGACCTGCAGGCGCAACTGGGCTGAACCGAGTTTCTGCACGATTCGCAGGATCCACGGATTGCGGAATCCCAATCCCAGCGCTTCCATGATTCCGTATTCGATGCTGCGAAGGGCCTTGTGTGCTGCCGGTACGAATCTCATGACGGACCTTTCGATCCGCGGTACGTAGTGATCCGGTTTGGGGAGAACCCATTGAGCGGTTCGCTGGTAAAGGTGAAGTGTGGAGACCTCGGAGACGATGCGCGGAACGAACTGGACTGCCGAAGCGCCGGTCCCCACGACAGCGACGCGTTTCCCGGTCAAGTCGTAGTCGTGATTCCACTGCGAGGAATGAAACACCTCGCCCTCGAACGTTTCCAGTCCGGGGATTGCCGGTGTCAAGGGTTCGTTCCACGGACCCGTGGCCGCGATCACGAAACGAGCAGTGAGTTCGCCACTGGAAGTTGTGATCTTCCACAGGGATTGCGACGCATCCCACTGGGAGGAGAGCATTTCGACCCCGAAGCGGACGTGCTTGTCGACGCCGTGGCGGAGGGCAGTATCGTCGATGTATTCGCGGATCTCCGGCTGCTCCGCGAACAATCGCGTCCAATCCGGATTGGCGGCAAAGGAATACGAGTACAGGCCGGACGGAACATCGCAAGCGCAACCGGGATAGGTGTTGGCGCGCCAGGTTCCACCGAGGGAATCGGCTTTCTCGAGCAGGACGAAATTTTCGATCCCGAGGCGCTGCAGATGAATGGCTGCGCCGATTCCGGAGATCCCGCCGCCGATGATCACGACCTCGAAGTGGTCAGGTTCGTTGTTCACTGAGTCTGCGCTTTCACTGGTGGGAATGGGTGGAGTGGAACGGGTGGGCATCGAGCTCGCGCTTGACGCTCGCACGTGTTGTGCGCAGGGATGATTCGAAGGTGGCGAGCCGCCGTCGGCCGTCCATGAAGTTGGCGCCCATGACGGCGAGATCGTCGTCGGTGGCATCGATGCGCAGGACCTTGGTGCCCGCAGCGCGAACCAGCTCGATCTCGCGGTCGAGGCCCTTGGACATGGCGTTGCGCAGGGCGCCGCGTTCGATGCGGGCAGCACCGCGCGCCGGCTTCAGTGTTCGAGATGCCATGGGCGCCAGTACGACCAGCTCGTCCAGCTCGAGGGGGAGCAGGAGGTCTACCGACGCCGTGGATGCCGCGCCGCCGTCGATGTACCTGACGCCGTCGATGGTGACAGGTGGGAACCAGCCGGGAATCGCCCAAGACGCTCGAAGTGCCTCGCCGACGGTCGCTTCCGGAGCCCCCTGTGCCCCGAACGCGACCCGTCGCCCCGTTCTGTAGTCCATGGATACCATGTACGCGCTCGGATGTGGGAGCCACGAATCGCCAGGGGCAAGTGATGCGGCGAGCGTGGTGAGCCACGACGGGTCGCCGCCACCAAGCGGTGCTATGCCGCTCATCCGGCTCAGAACCGGAAGATCTCGACGCACCACCAGTCGTGGATTGCCGATCCCCAAGCTCGGTAGTGGTGGGATTTTTCCGGGTGCCGACGCGATGTGGGCGAGGAGTTCGGGGCGGGCCGCGGGATCGCCGAGTTGCATGGCGACCAGCTCGTCGACACCGACTCCGCTGCCGAGCATCGTCACGAACTCGGCTCCGGCGGACGTGCCGATGATGGCGGTGGCTTCGCGGGGATCCCAGTCGAGTGCATCCTGAACCGAGGCGAGTGCGGCAACGGTCCAGGCGAAGCCGAGAGTGCCGCCGCATCCGATTGCCAAGCCGCGTTTCGGCGCGCTGTTTCGTCCGGACCTGGTCGCGGTGGTGCCGGTCACTTCTGAAGTCATATTTCGGAGACTATCAGTATCTGAATAACGTGGGTACTCCAAATTCGGTTTTCCGGAGTGCGCTTGCGGGGCGCTCTCGGTATTCGGCTACCGTTGGAATCTCGATACTTCAGAACCACTAGGAGGTTCCGATGGCGCGATTGACCAGGCAGGAAGCGCAGGCGTTGACCCGCGAGACCCTGTTGGCGACGGCCGTCGAGCATTTTCTCGATCGTGGATACGCCGCCGCGTCACTCGATCAGATCGCCGAGGATGCCGGCTACTCGAAGGGCGCGGTGTACTCGAACTTCAAGAACAAAGACGAGTTGTGCGCTGAAGTGCTCGGCCGAATCAGGTTGACCAAGGTCGGCGAGATCACCGCACAGCTCGGAGCGAAGTCGACGCTCGACGACGCGGTGGCCGAGTTCGCGCGGTGGGCCGAGCGGACGATCGGGGACCAGAGGTGGACTCTGCTCGAGGTCGAGTTCTCGGTCCGGTCGCGGCACAGCGAGGACATTCGAGCGAAAATCGCGGCGGGCGCCGACCAAGTGCGCGGACTGATTGCCGGAATGGTGCAGCACCTCGTCGAATCCAACAATGTGACGCCGACAATGGACCCGAATGCGGCAGCACTTCGAATGCTCAGCGTCGGAATCGGTTTGGGTCTTCAGCGTGCGATCAGCCCAGAGCTTCCCGTCGATCCGTTGGTGGATACGGTGCGCGAAATATTACTGGGTCGGTGAAACTGTTGGGCGGGCAAGGAGAACGCGCAGCATCCCGCCGATCTCGGCGACGGCGGCGCGTGAACCGGCGCTCGGTCCCAGAACGTTGACGAAGCCGTGGATGAATCCGGGATAGCGGCGATCCGTCACGTGGACACCGTTGTCGCGTAATCGTGCTGCGTAGGCTTCGCCTTCGTCCCGGAGTGGATCGAATCCCGCCGTGATCACGATGGCTGGTGGCAGGCCGGCCACGTCGGGGGCGCGTAGCGGCGACACCATCGGGTCGAGTCGATCGGCATCGTTGCCGAGGAAGCTGGACTCGTAGAAGTTCATATTGGCCTCGGTCAGGAAGAAGCCTTCACCGAACGTTGTTCTCGACGGCGCCTTCTCGTGAAAGTCGGTAGCGGGGTAGATCAACAGTTGTGCTGCCGGTGGGGTCTGGCCGTCGTCGCGGGCACGCAGCGCCACCGTTGCGGACAGGTGCCCGCCCGCGCTGTCGCCGCCGACAGCGATCCAGGTCGGGTCTGCGCCGAACTCTTCGGCGCGGTCGACGATGTCGAGGTAGGCAGCATAGGCGTCGTGCACCGGTGTGGGGAAAGCGAATTCGGGTGCGAGCCGGTAGTCGACCGAGACGACCCGTGCGCCGGAAGTCTCGGCCAACAGGCGGCATGGAGCATCGTGGGATTCGATGCCGCCCTGCACCCAGCCTCCGCCGTGGAAGTAGACGAGCAGAGCGCCGGTGTCGGCGCTCGGAACGTAGAGCCGGGCGCGAAGTGGGCCGTCGGCGCCCGACACGGAAATCTCTTCGGTGTGGACCGGTGCGGGCCGGCCACCCATCATGATCGCCGTTCGGGTGAGATTGGCGCGAGCAGCGGCGAGTGACTGGGAATCGGTTGAATGCGACGGTAGTGGCCGCGTCTTCGCGAGCGTGAGCAGCAGGTGTGCGTCGGCGTCGAGCGTGTTGCCGTCGATGATGACGGGCGGTCCGGTGATTCGACGTTTCACCGCGCTGGGCAGCGCGAATGCGGCTGCCACCAAGGATGCTTCGGCGCGATCTCGAATGCTGCGGCTGCTGGCCTGCTTCACGGATTCCGACACGTGGCGCACACTACCAAGCATGACTACTGCGACACTGTCGATCACGCAGATCGAGAACACACACCTGGTTCGGTGCGGTCACGCCAATTGGGTACTGGTCGAAGAGGGGTCCGATCTGACGTTGATCGACGGCGGATACCCGGCCAACGGGGCCGACGTCGAACGCTCGATCGAGCAGATCGGTCACCAGCTCGGGGATGTTCGGGCAATCCTCGTCACTCACGCGCACGTCGATCACATCGGCGGAATCGCGGACATCGTGACCCGGCTCGAGGTTCCGGTCCTGATGGATCCGTTGGAAGTGTCCCACGCGAAGCGGGAGTATCTGCATCAGTTGTCGCCGGCGAAAGTTCCGTTGCTGTTATGGCGGCGAGGTGCTCCGAAGTGGCTTCGCGACGTGATCGGAGTGGGCGCGTTGAAAGGTGCGGAACTGCCTCACGCACAGGCCTTTGCGTCAGGTGGAGCGCTGGACGTTCCCGGTCGGATCGTACCGATTCCCACCCACGGCCATACGGACGGCCACAGCGCTTACCTTGTCCCCGACGTGGGCGTCATCGCATCGGGTGACGCTCTGGTGACCGGACATGCGACGTCGAGCGTCGCCGGACCACAATTTCTGGTGTGCCCCTTCAATCATGATCGCGAAGCGACGGACCAGGCGTTGGACAATATCGCCGCTGCGCCTGCCGGCGTGCTGTTTCCCGGACACGGTCCGGTCTACGAAGGCAGCATGGCTGCCGCAGTCGAACAGGCCCGAGCCGGCCGGACAAGGATGCGTCCATGACTACTGTCGAAACGGTCGCCGAAGGTGCAGTGCACGGTTTCCTGCATCGGCCTGATTCTGCGCCGATCGCCACGCTTGCACTGACTCACGGCGCCGGAAGTAACTGCGACACTGTGCTGTTGCGTGCTGTTGCCGACGGCTTTGCGGTGGCGGGAGTGCAAGTTCTCCGATTCGATCTCGCGTTTCGGTTGCGTCGAGCTTCGGGGCCGCCACATCCGTCGCGTGCTGCGGAGGATCGCGCGGGCATTGCCGAGGTGATTGCCGCTGTTCACGCGGACTACTCGGTGCCCGGACCTGTTCTGCTCGGCGGACATTCGTACGGCGGGCGGCAAGCGTCGATGCTGGCGGCGGAGAACCCAGGACTCGTCGACGGTCTCGTTCTGCTGTCTTACCCACTGCATCCACCGAAGAAGCCCGACAAGCTCAGAACGGAACACCTGCCCGAGTTGAACACACCGACCGTTGTCGTCCACGGATCGAAGGACGAGTTCGCGACCACGGAGGAGATTCGGGCTGCACTCGCGCTGATTCCCGCACCGACGCGATTGGTGGAGTTCGAGGGAGCTCGACACGACTTGTCCGTGGTGAAGTATCCGGTGGTCGAACAGGCAGTCGCCGCAGCAACAGAACTGTTCACGCTCGGACGTTGACGCGCCGGTTGCCCGTGTCGGTGGTTCCTGGTGAGATCGAAGCATGAGTGCCCAGCAGTATCAGCCCAGTGCCCTGTCCGACGTCACGGTGAGCGTCGACGGCGACGACACAGTCGTCAGCTTTCCCCGGGTGCTGCCGTATCCCGTCGAGAAGGTGTGGGAGGCGATCACCGACCCGGAGATGTTGGCGCAGTGGACGCCGTACACCGCCGATCGGAATCTGAGCCGTACGGGCGACGCCGTGATCACCATGCTCACCGAGGATGGCGCCCCCGAAATGTCGTTGCCGGTCAGTGTTCACGTCGTGGAGACCACCCGGCGTCTCGAACACGAGTGGGGCCCGGACGAATTGGTGTGGGACCTGGCCCCGGTCGAAGGCGGTACCCGCGTTGTGCTGACGCAGAGGTCGCGGGCTGAGGGGATGGCGTCGGCGCTCGCTGCTGGGTGGCATTTGTGCTTCGACGTACTCGACGCCCTTCTGGCAGGAGAGCCCTTCGGTCCGATCGTGGGCGAACGGGCACGCGAGTACGGCTGGGACGCGCTCAACTCCAGCTACGCGCGACGGTTGGGTATCGACGAATCTCAAGTCTGGTAGCTGCTCAGAGTTCTCGAGCGGCGAGCTTTCTGGTGGAGGCTCGCACGATCAGTTCGACGGGAAGTTTCACGGATTCGACGTTCCTGCCGGCGATCAATGCGAGCAGGTGTTCGAGCCCGGTCGCGCCGATCTTGCGGGCGGGGGACCTCACCGTCGTCAGTGGCACCGGGAGTTGGGAGACAACCGGGATGTCGTTGTAGCCGACCAGCGCAAGATCGTCCGGAATGCTCAACCCGAGATCGCGGGCCACGCCGAGAACACCGATAGCAATGGTGTCGCTCACCGTGAAGACGGCGTCGGGGCGTGAATCCCCGCCGAGCAGTGTTGCCGCGGCTTCGACTCCGCCTTGGACTTCGAACTCGGACGCCACGATTCGGTGCGGCGGCAGTTCCAAGCCCGCTTCGGCCAGGGCGTCGCGGAAACCTGCGACGCGTTCACGTGACGTGCTGGCGTGATCCGGTCCGGCGATCACACCGAGATCGCGATAGCCGCAATCCAGTAAATGCCTTCCCGCGAGGAAGCCGCCGAGGCGGTCGTCGCCGCTGACAAATGGAAGGCTGACAAATGGCAGGCCGACAAATGGAAGGCCGCGGTTCGCGGACGACGTCGCCGGGTCGATGTGCCGGTTCAGCAGCAAGATCGGAAGCGAGCGCAGGGGGAGTGAGTCGACGAAATCGGTACCCGGCAGGTGGATGCTGCTCAGCATGAGCCCGTCGACCTGGCGGCTGACCAGGAACTCGACTGCTTTACGCTGCGCGTCCAGATCGTCAGGTGGGCTGGAGAGCAGGACCGAGTAACCCGCCGCGGTGGCGGCTTCCTCGATGCCTTGGAACATAGTGGCCACAACGACGTCCGTCAGCCTCGGCATCACGACGCCGATGGTGGTGGTCTTGCGGGTACGCAGGCTGGCCGCCCACAGGTTCGGTTGGTAACCGAGCTTCTCGGCAACCTGACGAACTCGGAGCGCGGAGTCGGACCAACCGTCGGCGGGCTCGGGCTGACGGAGGACCCGTGACGCCGTCGAGATGTGGACCCCGGCCTGGTCGGCGATTTCGCGCAGCGTTGGCGGGCGGCCGTTGCTGCGGGTCGACGGATCGGGCGTCATCTGCGTCGGGGCTCCTGCTGTGGGTCCGGGTGTGGGTCGGAGTAAGGGTCGGGGATTGACGGGTGTGCAACCGGGCTCTACTCTAGGCGATGCAAACGATTGCGCAATCGTTCTCGCAAAGGATTGCGCCCAAGAACACTGGAGGCCCCGTGACCACGCCGCAGTCCCTGTCCGAGCTCTTTGCCATCGACACCCTGCTGGACGCCGAGGAGATCGCGATCCGCGACACGGTCCGCAAGATGGTCGACGATCGAATCCGCCCGCACATCGGCGAATGGTTCGAGGCGGCCGCATTGCCGGCTCGTGAGCTGGCCAAGGAACTGGGCGCGCTCGGCGTACTGGGCATGCACCTCGAGGGCTACGGCTGTGCCGGTATGAGCGCGACGGCGTACGGGTTGGCCTGCCAGGAACTCGAAGCTGTCGATTCGGGCATTCGCAGCCTCGTCTCGGTCCAGGGTTCACTCGCGATGTTCGCGATCCACCACAACGGAAGTGAAGAGCAGAAGGAAGAGTGGCTCCCGCGGATGGCGGCCGGTGAAGCCATCGGTTGCTTCGGTCTCACGGAACCCGATTTCGGATCCAACCCCGGCGGCATGCGAACCAACGCCAAGCGCGATGGTGACGACTGGATCCTCAACGGCACCAAGATGTGGATCACCAACGGCTCCATCGCGGACGTCGCCGTGGTCTGGGCGCGCACCGACGACGGAGTGCGCGGATTTGTCGTTCCCACCGACACTCCGGGATTCTCCGCCCCCGAGATCAAGAACAAGATGTCGCTGCGGGCGTCGGTCACCTCGGAACTGGTGCTCGAGGACGTGCGTCTGCCTGCCTCGGCGATGCTGCCCAAGGCTCGCGGACTGTCCGGCCCGCTCGGCTGCCTCAACGAGGCACGCTTCGGTATCATCTTCGGCGCGATGGGTGCAGCACGTGACTGCCTCGAGACCGCGATCTCGTACGCGCGTGATCGCAAGGTCTTCGACAAGTCGCTCGCCGCGTACCAGATCACCCAGGCCAAGATCGCCGACATGGCAGTCGAATTGGGCAAGGGTCAGTTGCTCGCAATCCACCTCGGACGTCTCAAGGATGCCGGGACGGTTCGTCCCGAGCAGGTCAGCACCGGCAAGCTCAACAACGTCCGCGAAGCCATCAAGATCGCCCGTGAGTGCCGAACCATCCTGGGCGCCAACGGCATCACGCTCGAATACCCCGTGATTCGGCACGCCAACAACCTCGAATCGGTTCTCACCTACGAGGGCACCTCCGAGGTTCACCAGCTGGTGATCGGTCGCGCTCTCACCGGTGAAGAAGCGTTCCGGTGACGGCAGACGCTGTTGGAGCGCTCGACGGGTTGGTGATCGCGGATTTCGGCCGCGTCCTCGCGGGCCCGTACGCCACGATGATTCTTGCCGATCTCGGCGCGGAAGTCGTCAAGATCGAGCGGCCGGGTGTCGGTGACGACACTCGCAGCTGGGGTCCGCCGTGGGTCGGGGACGAGTCGAGTTACTTCCTGTCGGTGAACCGCAACAAGAAGTCGGTCACCCTGGACCTGCGCGAGAACGAGGATCTCGAGAGTGCACGCGAGCTGGTTCGCAGCGCAGACGTCGTGGTGCAGAACTTCCTGCCGGGAACGATGGACCGTCTGGGGCTGGGCTACGACGCTGTCCGAGAGATGAATCCACGTGCGGTCTACTGTTCGATCAGCGGCTTCGGTGGCAACAATTCTCTGCCGGGGTACGACCTGTTGATTCAGGCGGTTGGCGGATTGATGAGTATCACGGGCCCCGATTCCAAGACTCCCACCAAGGTCGGTGTCGCGGTGGTCGACGTCATCACCGGCTTGCATGCCAGCGTGGGAATCCTTGCAGCGCTGCGCCACCGCGACCGAACGGGCGAAGGGCAGCATGTCGAGGTCAATCTGTTGTCCTCGGTGCTGTCCGCACTGGCCAACCAGTCGTCCGGCTACGTGGCAGCGGGCGTCGTGCCCGCGGCCATGGGCAATCGGCATCCGAGTATCGCGCCCTACGAGGTGTTCGACACCGCCGACCGCCCGCTGGTCCTCGCTGTCGGCAACGATCGCCAATTCGGTTCGTTGGTAGAGGTTCTCGGAATTCCCGAACTTGCCACAGATGCGCGTTTTGCGTCCAACAGCGACAGAGTTGCGCATCGAGAAGAACTGTTCGAGGCCGTCGCTGCTGCGCTGGCCGATCGTTCGGCGGACTCGTGGTTCGAGGCGCTGACCGAGCGCAGAGTTCCGTGCGGGCCCCTCAACGACATCGCCGACGCGATAGCACTGGCGGAGCGGCTGAATCTCGATCCGGTGGTAACCATCGACGATCCGCGTCGAGAGGCGCCAACTCGGCAGGTGGCCAACCCGATTCGGTTGAGCGGCACTCCGGCAACCTATCGGTCGGCCCCGCCGCGGTTGGGTGAGGACAGCGTTCCCACCCCGTCGGGAGTTGGTTGACGCACGCGAATCGGCCCCCGGAACACCGGTGGCCGATCTGCGTTTGTGACTGACTCAGCTGACCTCGAGGACCAGCTTTCCGGTGTTCGCACCGGCGAACAGAAGATTGAGGCTGTCGCCGAATGCGTCGATGCCCCCGTCGACGACATGCTCGCGGGCCGTCAATTCACCACTCTTGATCCACTTTCCGATCTGCTCCTGCGCTTCTGCGTAGCGATCGAGGTAGTCGAAGACCACGAAGCCGGCCATCGTGGCCCGGTTGACGAGAAGTGACAGATAGTGCGCGGGGCCGGGCTGAGGCTCGGTGGCGTTGTAACCCGCAATTGCGCCGCAGATGACGACCCGAGCGCCGAGGCGCAAACGCGAAAGAGCTGCGTCGAGAATCTCACCGCCGACGTTGTCGAAGTACACGTCGATACCGTCGGGTGCGTTGGACTTGAGCGCCTTGTAGACGGATTCGTTCTTGTAGTCGACGGCAACATCGAAGCCGAGGTCTTCGGTGAGCCACGCGCACTTCTCCGGACCACCGGTGATGCCGATGACCTTGCAGCCGTGGATCTTTGCGATCTGGCCGACGAGGCTGCCAACGGCGCCTGCAGCGCCGGATACTACGACGGTGTCACCGTCCTTCAACTTTCCGACGTCGAGCAGTCCGAAATATGCGGTGACGCCGGGGAATCCGAGAGCACCGAGCCAAGTCGGTAGGGGAGCGATCGATTCGTCGACCCGCGTGACATCGGTGCCATCGGAAACACCGTATTCGGAAGCGCCGAACGATCCGGCGACGATGTCACCGACCTGGTAATCGGGGTGTTGCGACTCGGTGATGCGTCCGACGCCGTGGGCGCGCATGACGGAGCCGAGCTTGACCGGAGGAACGTACGACTTGACGTCGTTGAGCCAACCGCGCATCGCGGGGTCGAGGGAGAGGTACTCGACCTTGACGACAAACTCACCCGGTCCGGCAGACGGGATTTCGGCATCGACATATTCCCAGGTGGAAGCGTCGGGAAGGCCTGTCGGGCGGGCGGCGAGGCGTACTTGGCGGTTGGTCATCTCTCCCCTTCGGTGAACAAATTGAACTTGAGGCCGGATTCAATATAGGTGATGGATCACGAACTGGGAAGAGTTGGATGAACCGATTGGCGACTATGTATGTTCGATCGATGAGCAATGTGCGGGTCGAAGACGTGCCTGGTTGGTTCACTCGGGCGCTGGAGGCGCCGGTCGAGACCGGTTCGGTGGAGGTCGAAGGCGCTGCGGTGCACTTTCGGGCTTGGGGGTCGGCGGGGCCGGGAATCGTGCTGATCCACGGCGGTGCGGCCCACAGCAGATGGTGGGATCACATCGCCCCGCAGTTGGCCGATGGGCGTCGTGTCGTTGCCCTCGATCTGACGGGCCACGGCGACAGTGACACCCGCGATGCCTACGCGATGTCCCAGTGGGCTCGCGAGGTGCTGGCGGCGGCTGAGGCCGGGGGAATCGACGGCAAGCCGATTCTGGTGGGGCACAGTATGGGTGGGATTGTTTCCTTCGTGGCTTCACATCTGCACGGCGAGCTGTTGGACGGCGTTGTCATCATCGATTCTCCCCTCAAGGCGCGTACGCCCGAAGAGGAGGCGGCTCGACGCCAGAATGCGTTCGGCCCCAAGAAGGTTTATCCCTCCAGGGAAGATGCGATGGGTCGATTCCGCTTCGTCCCGCCGCAGGACTCGGGGCTACCTGCGGTGCGTGATCATGTGGCGGCCACGTCGATGGAGGAAGTCGACGGTGGTTGGTCGTGGAAATTCGATCCGAACTTCTTTCTCCGTGTCGGCGCCGAAGATGTTCTCGACAGTGAACCGCGTTGCCGCGTAGCGTATTTCCGGGCCGAGAACGGAATTGTGTCCGACCGACTCATGGAACACATGCGCGGGTTGTTCGGACCGGAGGCCATCGTGGCGGAGATTCCCGAAGCCGGACATCACGTCATGATCGATCAACCGTTGCAACTTGTGACCGGGGTGCGAACTGTGTTGAGTGCGTGGGCCGTCACAAATCAAGTGCCGGTAAATCAAGTGGTAGGCAACATCGAGGAAAGGGTAGAAGCATGAGCACGGAATTGGCACTCGAACCGAAAGTTGAAGCCGCCCTGCAGTTGTGGCACACCATGATCGAAACCGGTGACCTGTCGGCGCTGCCGACCATTGTCGCGCCCGACGCGCAGTTCCGGTCGCCCACGGGATTCAAGCCGTACCAGTCCGCGGATGCCGTTGTGCTCATTCTCAATACGGTGATCCAGGTGTTCGAGAACTTCGAGTACCACCGGCAGTTCGCCGGAGCCAACGGTCGGCAGGTCGTGCTCGAATTCAGTGCGAACATCGGCGACAAGAGTCTCAAGGGAATCGACATGGTCGAATTCGACGACGACGGCAAGATCGTCGATTTCGAGGTCATGGTGCGTCCGGCCAGCGGGCTCGCCGCATTGGCTGCCGAGATGGGAAAGAGGCTCGGACAGACGCTACCGACCTACAAGGCCTGACCTGAGTCCGGCCAGGGCCGAGTCCGCCGGCTCAACTCGTGCTGAATCCGCCGTTGGAGTGAAGGAGTTGTCCCGTAATCCAGCCCCCGGCGTCGGACATCAGAAATCGAACGAGGTCTGCAGTGTCGCCGGGAGTACCCAGCCGGCCGGCAGGGGTCTGGAGGGTGGCGGCCTGTCTGATCTCCGGTGTCATCCACCCTGTATCGATTGGTCCTGGGTTGATGACGTTGGCTCTTACGCCGCGTGATCCAAGTTCGACTGCGGCGGCGATGACGATGCGGTCGAGAGCGCCTTTACTGGCCCCGTACGGAAGATTGTGGGCCGTGTGGTCGCTGGTAAGTGCGATGATCCGCCCGGTTACCTGACGGGCATCGTGCTGTTCGGGAAGTCGTTCGGCGAACGCTTTGATCAGCAACCAAGAGGCGCGGGCGTTGACGGCAAAATGTCGGTCCCAGCTCTCGATGGTGGTGTCGAGGATGGAGCTGTCGACGCTTTCGCAATGCGACAGCACCAGCCCATGAAGGTCGTTCCGCGATGCGGCAGCGTCAACGAGCTGATCGGCAGCGTCCGGCGAGGCCAGATCTCCGGGAACCAGGTCGACACGGCTCCCGAGTGCGCGACACTTCTCTGCAATATCCTGTGGATCGTGCGCTCCGCGGACGAACCCGGCGCGTTCGTCATAAGGCTCCCAGTAGCCGATCGTCAGATCCCAACCATCCTCTGCGAGACCCAATGCGAGGCTTGCTCCGATCGACTTGCTCCGGCCGACACCGGTGATCAACACGGTTCCGCGCTTCTCAGACACTGCTCGCCTCCAGAGGCCTCCTGTAACTGACGCGCACAACTCGAGCGCTCAACCGCGGGTGAGGCCACTTCAGTTGGAAGGACCACTGTAGCGGGCGAGCTGGTGACTGTAGCGAGCGAGCTGTCGCCGTAGGTGCCTCGAGCTGACCAGTGTCTTGACACGACGCTGGGCGCAGCGTTTGACTGAGATACAAGCTCGAGTTGATTCACCCGACTGTGTCCCGGGAGGTTGACCAATGCGCGGCAAGGGGATTGCAGGCAAAGGGACTCAGCGGGGGACCATCTCGGTACTGGCTGTGGTTGGGGTGTGCGTACTTTCATTTGCCACCACTCAGACGGCCGTCGCTCAACCTGTTGCAGAGACTGTCGATACCGGGTTCGTGATTCCCTTTGCCGGGGCGCCGGGATACGAGAGCGTCGCGCCCACGCAGATGACCAGTCCGGATCAGCTCAATCGGCCGCTGGGGCAACCGGTGGCGGACGCGATTGCCGCGCAGATCGGACTCGACAGTTCCGATGCTTTGTCCGAGGAGCAGTATCGCGATCTCATCACCGGCAGTGGGGTCGGCGGAAATCGTGAGGACGCCGAGGTGATCGACGAATGCGCCCGGATACTGACCAATACGGACGGGCGCCCTCTCTACTCCGGTACTACGCCGTCGGTTCTGGCCAGCTACGGGCTGTACGTGAATCCCGACGGTTTGCTCGAGAGTCCGGCCAACGCGGATGCGCCGACGCGACAGGTGAATACGCTGATCGCCCCTGGCGGTTTCGTGGGTACCTGGTTACGCAACAACGATGCGACCCATACCTTGATTGCGCTCTACCAGTCGGCATACACGGTCCAGGCAGTCTACGGATTTGCAGCGCAACAGATTTCGGGTGAAGCGCAGTTGGTGACCAACACCAAAGGCGATGTGAGTTCGGAGGTCGGCATGTCGATGGCGCCGCCGCTCTGGATAGTGAACTTCGCACTGCTCTACATCTTGAAGCCGTCACTCGCGGCGGCGATGCCTGCACACTGGGCTCCCATTCCGCCTGCCGTTGCCGACGCCGTGAAGGCGAGTCCCACCGGCCAAGTCGCTTTCAGTGACTACGCGTCCTACTTCGAGTGATCGGTCTGCCGGACAGCGCTCACGAACTTCTCGATCAAAGCGTGGTCCTTGACGCCCCGCGACGATTCGACGCCGCTGGAGACGTCGACGCCCCAGGCTCCGGTGGCATCCAATGCGTCACGGACGTTGTCCGGGGACAGTCCGCCTGCCAGGATCCACTGGCCTTGTGGGCGCGATTGCTGCTGGGCCCAGTTCCAGGGCACCCCGGATCCGGCATCTGCGCCGTCGATCAGGAGCTCGTCCTCACCGAGGTCGAGGTTGTAACCGTCGTGGACGTTGCCGGAGACGACTGCGCGGATGACGGTGAGGCCGGCGTCGTGCAGCCGCTGCACTTGCTCGGCGTCGACAAGGTCGTGAATCTGCACGGTGCGAAGCCCGGTGATCTCGGCGATCTCGAGGATCTGATCGATCGGGTTGCCGAGAAAGACTCCGATTGCACGGATGTGATCGGGTACTCGCGCGAGTAGTTCGACTGCGAGAGCGGGGTCGACTTTGCGGACGCTCTCGGCGAAGACGAAACCGATGGCGTCGACGCCCAGGCCCACCGTGAGGTCGACCGTGTCAACGTCGCGTAGGCCACAGACCTTGATGAATGTCACCTGATACAGAGTACTAGCGTCGTCGTCTAGCCTCGTGCGTGCGACATTTCTACGCGCGAGAGGCTTGACGTGGACTGGCTCTACCGAATCAGTTTGATCTCGGGACCGCTGCCGGTGATCCTGACTGTCCTTGGGGTCCTGGGAGGTGTGTGGCTGCTCGGTTCGAACGTGAGCTGGTACTACCGCAGAGCCGTACCGATCGCTGGGCTGATCGCACTGGTGATCATGATCGCCGTCTGGATCACCGTCGAAAAGGTGATCGTGCCGTTCCCCGATCCCATCGAGATGTCGATCTACGTGTGGATCGGTCTCGGTATCTATGCGCTGCTACTTCTCGGGCCGCGCATCAAGGCGGGCGGAACCGTCGCGAAGGCGGTGCTGTCCGTGGTTGCATCCGTGCTGGTCATCGTCACCGCCGCGACGCAGATCAATTTGGTTTTCGCCGCCTATCCGACTGTGGGAATTGCGTTCGGCCACGACGATTTCGACCGCATTTCACTCAGTGAAGTTCCCGGTCCGACGGATCCCGTCGTCACCGGCGACCCCACCGACACGGTGTGGAAAGCGCCGGAAGGCATGCCGATTCGCGGACGCGTCACGACTTTGCCGGTCCCTGGCACGATTTCGGGATTCTCGGCGCGTGACGCTCAGGTGTATCTACCGCCGTCGTACTTCACGAATCCGCGTCCACTTCTTCCCGTACTGGTGCTGATGGCCGGTCAGCCTGGTAAGCCCGAGGACTGGCTCCAGGGCGGAAAGCTCACCGCGACAATGGATTCATTTGCGCGCGATCATGCCGGGCTGGCGCCGGTCGTCGTGATCGCCGACGGAACGGGTTCGCAGATGGCCAATCCGCTGTGCACCGACTCTTCGCAGGGCAAGGTCGGCACGTATCTAGCAAAGGACTTGCCCGCGGCAGTGGCGAATGCGTTCCAGATCGATACGAATCCGAGAGCGTGGGCCATCGGTGGGCTCTCCTACGGTGGTACCTGTTCACTGCAGATGGCGACCAACTACCCCGATGTGTATCCGACATTCCTCGATCTGTCCGGTCAGTTGGAGCCTTCGCTCGGTGACCGACAGCGGACCGTCGACGAGATATTCGGCGGCGACGAGGCAGCGTTCGTGAAGGTGAATCCGATGGATCTCCTGGCGACCCGGAAGTTCCCGAACTCGGGTGGAGTGTTTGTGGTCGGAACAGATGACAACGAGTTCAAGCCCGGCCAGCAAAAGGTGTACGAAGCGGCCAAAGCGGCCGGGATGGACGCCAGGTATCTCGAGCTTCCCGGTGGTCACAGCTTTTCGGTGTGGTCGGCGGGTGTCGAACAGGAATTGGGGTGGATCTCGCAGCGAATGGGACTGATCAGCTGATTCCTGTTCCGGTTTTGGAACGTGTTCTATATTCGGTGTGTGGCTGCCGTTCGGCAGTCTCTCGATCGTTCACCGACTGGAGTTCAGGCACATGTACGAGTGGTCCGACACCGACCTGATGTTCCGCGACGCCTTGCGGGGCTTTATCGACAAGGAGGTGCGACCTCACGTCGACGAACTCGAAAGTGGTGCGCTGCCGCCGTTCGACATCATCCGCAAGCTGTACTCGACGTTCGGTCTGGCCGACATGGCACGCGAGGGTCTCGAGAAGTCGCTGGCACGCGAGCGTGGCGATGCACCCTCCAGTGACGGTGAGAAGTCGAGCGCTTTCAGCGGCGCAGGCAGTATGGGCGTTGTGCTCAACAGTGAATTGGCCGGAGTCAGCCTCGGTCTCGTCGCGTCGTTGGGCGTCAGCCTCGGATTGGCCGCCGGAACCATCCGTAGCCGCGGCACACTCGCACAGAAGGAACGGTGGCTCCCCGGCCTGGTGACATTCGAAACCGTCGGCGCCTGGGCGATCACCGAACCGGATTCGGGCTCGGATGCCTTCGGTGGCATGAAGTCCTACGTGCGCCGCGATGGCGACGACTACATCCTCAACGGCAACAAGACCTTCATTACCAACGGTCCGTACGCCGACGTGATGATCGTCTACGCAAAGCTCGATGAGGGGGATGCGTCGGTTGACCGTCGTGACCGCAAGGTGCTCGCCTTCATCCTCGACAAGGGCATGGAAGGACTCACGCAGAGCCCGCCGTTCAAGAAGATGGGAATGAACTCCTCACCCACCGGTGAGTTGTTCTTCGAC
Organism: Rhodococcus sp. IEGM 1409; assembly: GCF_030056735.1. GTDB lineage: Bacteria > Actinomycetota > Actinomycetes > Mycobacteriales > Mycobacteriaceae > Rhodococcus_F. The sequence continues at coordinate 880,293 of NZ_JASHKN010000001.1, read as the reverse complement.
AACGTCCGCATCACCAAGGATCGTCTGCTCGGCGAGACCGAGGACAGCGGAAAATCGGACGGAAAGTCCAGTGCCAAGGAGAGCTTCGCCGCCGAACGCATCGGCATCGCTTCCCTCTCGCTCGGCATCATCAACGAATGCCACCGTCTGAGTATCGAATACGCGAAGTCCCGCAAACTGTGGGGACGTGAGATCGGGCAGTTCCAGCTCATCCAGCTCAAGCTGGCCGAGATGGAGGTCGCTCGAATCAACGTGCAGAACATGGTCTTCAACGCGATCGAACGCACCGCGGCCGGAGACAAGGTGAGCCTGGCGGAGGCGTCGGCGATGAAGCTGTACTCCTCGCGCGCAGCGACCGAGGTCGCGATGGAAGCCGTGCAACTGTTCGGTGGAAACGGCTACATGGCCGAGTACCGGGTGGAGCAGTTGGCGCGTGATGCCAAGTCGCTCATGATCTATGCAGGCAGTAACGAAATTCAGGTCACCCATATTGCCAAGGGGCTTCTGGGCTGACGACCGGCACGTCGTTGCGTGTCGGTCGATCGCAGCAGGAACCAGATAGTCTTGCTGCGGTCGGCGACACCGCGCCGACGGATCGGAGTTGGTAATGGATGCGTCAGATCCCACTGCATCAGATTTCACTGCGCCGGATCACACCGCGCCGGATTCCACCCTTGTTCATCCGATGGCCGGGCAACCGCGAGTGGTGTTGCTGAGGCCGTTGATCGACAACCCGTTGATCGAGGTAGGGGAGTACACCTATTACGACGATCCGGAGTTCGCCGAAGAATTTGAGACTCGAAACGTGTTGCACCACTACGGTCCCGACAAACTGGTGATCGGAAAGTTCTGCGCGCTGGCAACCGGCGTCACCTTCATCATGAACGGCGCAAACCATCGAATGAACGGTGTCTCCACCTACCCGTTCCCGATCATGGGCGGTGATTGGGCCAGGCACATGGATTTGGTGCAGGATCTGCCGTCGCGCGGTGACACCGTTGTCGGGAACGACGTGTGGTTCGGCGGGAACGTGACAGTCATGCCCGGCGTCCGGATCGGCCACGGGGCGATTGTGTCCACCGGGTCCGTCGTAACGCGTGACGTCCCGGACTACGCCATCGTCGGCGGCAACCCGGCAACGGAGATCAAGCGCCGCTTCAGTGCTGAAGACATCGAGAAGTTGGTGCGAATTGCATGGTGGGACTGGCCGATCGAGAAGATCACCCGCCACGTCCGCGTGATCTCGGACGGGAGCGTCGCGGAACTCGAAGCAGTTGAGTGATCTACCGATCTGCTAGTTCGATCGAGTGAGCGAGTAGGTCCGGACATGAAGCAGTGCGGACGCGAGAAGGCCGACGGCAAGACCTGTTGCGGTGAAGGTGATCAGGTTCGGCTCGAGGTCGAAGTGGATAACGGCCGATGCCGGGAAGGGGTTCTGCGGGTCGCGCGGTTCGGGAAGGACCACCGAATAGAAGGTGGGCGGCCAGATTCGTCCGACACCGGCGACGGTGAGCCCGTAGGCCGCTCCGAAGATCGAAAGTGCAAGCGGAAGAACAAATCTTCTCCCACCTGTGTCGCGGGACAGGTGCCATCCCGTCGCGTTCAGTGTCGCCGACACGGCAATGGCGACGGCCGTTCCGACTGTCAGGAACCACGCAGTTGCGGGGAACCAATGTGGGGCGTCGACGTAGCTGTAGCCGTCGACAACCCACATGTATCCGGTCTTGCCGTCCTCCATCGGCGGCGGTGGCGGAGGTTGGATGCCGATATGTTCTGTTCGCATAGATGTCGTGGCAAATCGCCAGGCGAGCACTCCGAGGCCGCTCAACAGCAATCCGGTCGCGATGAAAACGGCGAAGAGTGGTTCTGCAACGCGGTCGCGAAGCCTCGTGAGTCGCATTCGAGGATCGTCTCATCTCGGCCCGAGATCGAGAGTCTTTGTCGGTGGCTTCCATTAGCTTGTGCGCATGACTCTCACACTCGGAATGATCACCTTCGACAGTCTCGATCCAGGTCCGCTTGCAACGTGGTGGGCAGCGCAGTTGGGCGGAAACATCGTCGAGGAGAACGACGGTTGGTTCTACATCGTCGCGGTCCCGGACAGTGCCACCAACTTCGCTTTCCAGAAGGTCCCGGATCCCACGGCAGGGAAGAATCGCATCCATCTCGATCTGGGGAGTCCGGATCTCGACGCCGAGGTGGCGCGACTCGTCGAGGCCGGGGCAACCGAACACCACCGCGAGAACATGGACGGTTTCCGCTGGGTGACGCTCCTCGATCCTGATGGGAACCAGTTCTGCGTGTCCGGTCCCCACGCCTGAGCCGACCGGTCCTGCGTCCACTTGATTCGCGCCCACTGATTTCGCGCCCGCTGATATCCCGGACACCGATTCGGGCATGATGAGGGGCATGACTTCTCAGACTTCTCGGACGTCTCAGACCGGGGCGGCTTCTCTGACCGGGGCCGACGCAGACGGCCTGTGCAGCTTCGTCGATTCGTCACCGTCGCCGTTCCATGTGTGCGCGACGGTGGCGACCGAGCTGACGGCCGGCGGGTTCGTCGAAGTCCACGAAACGCAGTCGTGGCCCGCCGAGCCCGGACGGTACTTCCTCGTTCGAGGCGGTTCGCTGATCGCCTGGAGCACCGAGGGCGTGGGAAGTACCGCTCCGTTCCGGATCGTCGGAGGTCATACCGACAGCCCGAACCTGCGGGTCAAACAGCATCCCGACCTCACTTCGGCCGGGTGGCAGATGGTGGGCCTCGAACCGTATGGCGGTGCGTGGCTGAACTCCTGGCTCGACCGCGATCTCGGTATCTCCGGACGATTGAGTGTCCGGGTGGGAAACACTGTGGAGCAGAAGCTGGTTCGCATCGACGACCCGATTCTTCGTGTTCCGCAGTTGGCTATCCACCTGTCCGAAGATCGCAAGGGCGTGACGCTGGATCCGCAGCGGCACGTCAACGGAATCTGGGGAGTGGGTTCGAAGCCCAAGTCGTTCATCGGTTTTGTCGCCGAGCGTGCGGGTGTGGCCGCGTCGTCGGTACTCGGCTGGGAGTTGATGACACACGACCTTGCGCCCAGCGCGGTGGTAGGTGTGGGCAAGGAATTGGTCAGCGCCCCCCGACTCGACAATCAGGGCACGTGTTATGCAGGGACACAAGCACTTCTGGCCGCAGTCGAGTCGCCAGGGCAGCAGGTCCCGGTGCTCGCACTCTTCGATCATGAAGAGGTTGGCAGCATGTCTGATCGCGGAGCTTTCTCGGACCTGCTGAACACAGTGCTCGAGCGAATCGTGTTGGGACGCAGGGGTGGCCGCGAAGAATTCCTGCAGGCGATGGCGGGCTCGGTATGCGCGTCGGGCGACATGGCTCACGCGACGCACCCCAACTACCCGGACCGCCACGAGCCCGCTCATCGGATCGAGATCAACGGTGGGCCGGTACTCAAGGTGAACCAGAACCTGCGGTACGCCACCGACGCTGCCGGTGCAGGCGAATTCGCGCTCGCCTGTGATCAGGCAGGAGTGCCCATGCAGCGCTACGTCCACCGCGCCGATCTGCCGTGCGGCTCCACCATCGGACCGATCACGGCATCACGCACCGGACTGTCCACCGTCGACGTCGGCGCGCCTCAGCTCGCGATGCACTCGGCGCGCGAGCTGATGGGGGCGGCAGATGTCCGCATGTATGCCGACGCGCTTGGTGCCTTCCTCACGCCGCGTAGTTAGAGGGGGCGTAGTTAAAGTGCTGGGAGCCCAGTGGGCGCGGCCGGTAGATCCTCGAAGAAGTCGGCGCTCGGTGTGAAGAACATCGAGCCCGTCATGGCCGTCGAGAAATCGAGCAGACGGTCGTAATTGCCGCGAGGGGAGCCGAGGAACATGTTCTCCAGCATCCGTTCGGTGATCGCCGGCGTGCGGCAGTAGCCGATGAAGAAGGTGCCGATCTCGTCGGCACCGAGGCGTCCGTACGGCATGTTGGCACGCAGGATCTCGAGAGCCTTGCCGTTTTCGTCCTCGATCGCGTTGAGGGCGACGTGCGAGTTGGCCGGCTTCACGTCGGACGTCATCTCGATGTCCTCGAGCTTGCTACGTCCGATCACACGCTCCTGCTCGTCGACGGTGATTGCTTCCCAGTCCCGCATCTTGTGGATGTAGCGCTGGATGTGGACGTAGCTGCCGCCTGCGAACTCGGGATCCTCGTTGCCGACCGTCACCGCGGCGACGGCGTCGCGGCCCACCGGATTCTCGGTGCCGTCGACGAAGCCGATGAGGTCGCGGTTCTCGAAGTACTGGAAGCCGTGAACTTCGTCGACGACGCTGGCCGCGCCGTGCAGTCGCTTCGTGATCTGCCGAGCCACCTCGAAACACGCGTCCATACTCATCGCGCGGATGTGGAAGAGCAGATCGCCGGGAGTCGACGGCGCCGAATGAACGTCACCCTGTAGAGCGGCGAATGGGTGCAGTAGCGCAGGGCGCGGACCGGCGAACAGTCGATCCCAGGCCATCGAACCGATGCTTGTCACCACATCCAAACCTGATCCGGGGACGCGCAGCCCCACGGCTCGCTGCAGACCCGCGACATCGGCGAGAAGTTCTCGTGTGGTGCTCTCGCCACCCGGATTTACGGTCGCGACCAGGAAAATTGCAGCCGGAGTGAGGGGAGTGGTCACCGACTGGGACTGTGCCGTGAGGTCGGACTGACGAACATCCTGGGGCATGCGAGGCCTTTCGAGGGAGAGAGTGGACCGGCCTGACCTTAAGAAAACCGACCGGATTACCCAAACCGGGACGGGTGTGACCGGCGATACTTCGCAGGCCCGGAGGTGTTGCGGGTGCTGCCGTCTGCGGAAGTCGTCGGCCCACACCGATAGACTGTCCCCCGGCACGTTCTTTCGTTGGGCACATTCGTGGTGCCCCGCTCCGCGCCGGCTTGCCTCTTGACTCCCGTAGGGAAGGGACCACTCTCCAGTGTCTGCTCACCAGGTCGATACCGTCACGCACGCATCGGCTGATCCCGATGCCGCTCAGCCGTTCAAGGAGCTCGGTCTCAAGGACGACGAATACGCACGCATCAAGGAGATCCTGGGCCGCCGTCCCACGGACGCCGAACTGGCGATGTACTCGGTGATGTGGAGCGAGCACTGCTCGTACAAGTCCTCCAAGGTCCACCTCGGATACTTCGGCAAGACCACCACCGACGAGATGCGCGCCAACATGCTGGCCGGTATCGGTGAGAACGCCGGCGTCGTCGACATCGGCGACGGCTGGGCAGTCACGTTCAAGGTCGAGAGCCACAACCACCCGTCGTACGTCGAGCCCTACCAGGGCGCGGCCACCGGAGTCGGCGGCATCGTCCGCGACATCATGGCCATGGGTGCGCGCCCGATCGCCGTCATGGACCAGTTGAGGTTCGGCGCTGCTGACGCCCCCGACACCCGTCGCGTCGTCGACGGTGTCGTGCGCGGTGTCGGTGGATACGGAAACTCCCTCGGCCTGCCGAACATCGGTGGCGAGACGGTCTTCGACGAGTCCTACGCAGGCAACCCGCTGGTCAACGCACTGGCAGCCGGCGTCATGCGCGTCGAGGATCTGCATCTGGCCTTCGCTTCGGGCGCAGGCAACAAGATCATCCTGTTCGGCGCACGCACCGGTCTCGACGGAATCGGCGGCGTTTCGGTCCTCGCGTCGGCGACGTTCGACGACGAGGGTGGAGACACCGGCGGACGTAAGAAGCTGCCCGCAGTTCAGGTTGGTGACCCCTTCACCGAGAAGGTGCTCATCGAGTGCTGTCTCGACCTTTACAAGGCCGGCCTCGTTGTCGGTATCCAGGACCTCGGCGGCGCCGGGCTGTCCTGCGCAACCTCCGAGCTCGCAGCAGCCGGCGACGGCGGCATGCACATCAACCTCGAGAAGGTTCCGATGCGCGCCACCGGCATGACCCCGGCCGAGGTGCTCTCGAGCGAATCACAGGAGCGCATGTGCGCCGTGGTCACGCCCGAGAACGTCGATGCGTTCATGGAGGTCTGCAAGAAGTGGGACGTCCTGGCCACCGACATCGGCGAGGTCACCGACGGTGAGCACCTCACCATCTCGTGGCACGGCGAGACCGTCGTCGACGTTCCCCCGCGCACAGTCGCTCACGAGGGCCCGGTCTACAACCGTCCCGTCGAGCGCCCGGCAAGCCAGGACGCGTTGATCGCGAACACGACCGCAGGCCTCGAGCGTCCCGAGACGGACGAAGAACTCGAAGCCACTTTGCTGAAGATGATCGCTTCGCCTGCCCTGTGCAGCCGCAAGTGGATCACCGAGCAGTACGACCGCTACGTCCGCGGCAACACCGTCCTGGCCGAGAACGCCGACGGCGGCGTCATCCGCATCGACGAGAAGACCGGACGCGGAATCGCGCTGTCCACCGACGCCTCGGGCCGCTACACCGCGCTCGATCCGTACACCGGTGCCCAGCTCGCGTTGGCCGAGGCTTTCCGCAACGTGGCAGTCACGGGCGCAACGCCCAAGGCCGTCTCCAACTGCCTCAACTTCGGTTCGCCCGAGGACCCGGGTGTCATGTGGCAGTTCCAGCAGGCTGTTCGCGGCCTCGCCGACGGCTGCGCCACCCTCGGTATCCCCGTCACCGGCGGCAACGTCAGCTTCTACAACCAGACCGGATCCACGGCGATCCTGCCGACGCCGGTGGTTGCCGTCCTCGGTGTGATCGACGACGTTCATCGCCGTATCCCGACGGGCCTCGGACTCGAGCCCGGCGAGACGCTGATCCTGCTCGGCGACACCCACGACGAGTTCGACGGTTCCATCTGGTCGCAGGTCGAGCACGGTCATCTCGGTGGCGTGCCGCCGAAGGTCGACCTGGCCCGCGAGCAACTGCTTGCGGACATCCTGCTCGCCTCCTCGCGTGACGGACTGGTCACCGCAGCCCACGACCTCTCCGAGGGTGGACTGGCCCAGGCCGTCGTCGAAGCCGCGCTGGCCGGCGAAACCGGTTGCCGCATCCTGATTCCCGAGGGCGCCGATCCGTTCGTCACCCTGTTCTCGGAATCGTCGGGACGCGTCCTCGTTGCAGTTCCGCGCACCGAAGAGACCCGCTTCACGGGTATGTGCACCGCCCGCGGCTTGCCGTGGACGCGTATCGGAGTCGTCGACGAGGGCAGTGATTCCGTCGAGGTCCAGGGACACTTCTCCGTCACGATGGCCAAGCTCCGTGAGGCCTTCGAGGGAACGCTGCCCGCACTGTTCGGGTGATAGATGGTCGATTCCGGAGAACTGACTTCTTCTGACAGCCAGCCGCAGGAACACCACCTGCGGCTGGCTGTTCCCGCATCCCTCGAGAAGCTCGACAACCGCTTCACCGAGTGGGCGTGGGGTCTCCTCAAGCTCGACTTCACCGGCATCGCGTTTGCCGCGTTCTTCTTCTGCTGGTCCTTGACTCCTTCGCTGCTGCCGCGAGATTGGCTTTTCCAAGGTCTGATCGGCGGCATCAACTCGGCCATCGGCTACGGCGTCGGTACCGCGATCGGCTGGGCCGTCGAGCGATACCTGCTCAGCGGTCGACGGTGGTGGCCACTGCCCGAACCGGTGCCCTCCGCGATCAAGGTCTTCGTTCCGGTCGCGTCCATCGTCGCGGCGATCATCATGCTGGTCTACGCGGCCGGGTGGCAACGCGAAATCGCTGCGCTGACCGATGCCGAAGGCACAACCACCTCGGGCTACATCCGAACACTCGGACTGAGCCTTCTCGTCGGCGGTCTGCTCATCTCGATCTGGCGGGTCCTCCACGATCTGGTGAAACTGATTGCCCGACAGTTGATGCGACGGTTCCACTGGTCACGGTCGGTGGCCAATGGTGTCGGCGTCCTGGTTGTCACTGTTCTGTTCTTCATGCTGGTCGACGGCGTCCTGGTCCGCGGAATCTACGCCGCGACCAACTCGATCTTCAGTCTGCAGAACTCGACCACTCGCGACGGCGTCGTGGAACCGCAGGATCCGATGAAATCGGGTAGCCCCGAATCTGCGGCTCCCTGGGACACATTGGGGTTCGAGGGACGAAACTTCGTCTCGCGCGGACTCGATGCGCAGGAACTCGACGCGGCAACCGGTAAGCCTGCAATGGATCCGATTCGCGTGTACGCCGGCCTCGAAAGCGCCGAAGATCCCGAAGAGCGCATGGATCTGATCATCAAAGAACTGGAGAGGACCGGCGCCTTCCAGCGCAAGGTTCTCGTGGTCATTCCGACGACGGGTACGGGGTGGGTCAATCCCACTGCAGCGCAGGCGATCGAGCTTGTACATGGCGGCGACACTGCCCTTGTCGCCAGCCAGTACTCCTATCTACCGAGTTGGATCTCGTTCCTCGCAGACCAGGAGAAGGCGCAAGCTGCCGGACGCCTGTTGATCGAGCGGGTGCACGAAAGATGGCTCCAGGAACCGGAAGCCACCAGGCCGAAGTTCATGGTCTACGGCGAGAGCCTCGGCGTCATGGCCGGCGCCGGAGCCTTCGACACACTGCAAGCGGCGCGAGATACCGCCGACGGAATTCTGTGGGTGGGCCCACCGAACGCGACGCAGTTGTGGCGTTCGATCGAGAAGAGGCGCGATCCCGGCACCCCCGAAGTAGCGCCCGTCTACGCGGACGGCCTGGCCGGCGTGCGGTTCGCGGATCGCTCCGAAGACATTCCGACCGACGGGATGACGTGGCCGGAGCCGCGAGTTCTGTTTGTCCAGCACCCTTCCGATCCGGTGGTGTGGTGGTCACCCGACCTCATGTTCAATCGCCCTGAGTGGCTCGAGGAAGTACCCGGATTCGACCGTTCCCCGTCGATGAAATGGTTCCCGGTCGTGACGTTCTGGCAGGTGTCCGCAGACCTTGGCAACGCCGCGGGAGTTCCGGACGGTCATGGTCACAATTACGGAACCTCCGTTCTGGATGCCTGGATCAGCGTTGCCCAGCCCGAGGGATGGACGACTGCGGATACCGAGCGTGCGCGGGCAGCGCTGGTGGTCGCCGTGAAATCCGAGGGCCCGGAGAAGTGAGGGGAGCAGCCTCGATCGCGCTCTCCGCCGCCGCGATCACGTGGAGCAACGTCGTGCTTCCGGCATTCGGTCTTTCGCCTCGTACCCGCGCCGTGGTCAACACCGCGGCCGGTCTGTCGGCCATCGGAATCCTACTCGCACGTGGTTACACCCGCGAGGAACTCGGTTTGGCGCACACCGGAATTCGTGGTGGTGCTCAGTTCGGCGGAGCCGCGGCGGGGGCGGTCCTCACCGGCTACAGCGTCGCTTTGGCTGTTCCCTCGTTGCGCGCGACTCTCGCTGCCGACGAGCGAGCAGACGGCCGCGAAGACTTCCTCGAATGGATTATCCTGCACATCCCGTTCGGCACGGTGCTCTCCGAGGAACTGTTGTTCCGCAGCGCGATGTCCGCGGTCTGGAACCGTGAACTGAACAGGCCGACCGCTCAGGCTGTTCACGCACTGACCTTCGGGTTGTGGCATGTCGCCCCCGCCCGCGGTGCCGGCGACAACGTTCCCGCAGCGGTGGCATTCACCGGCGCTTCGGCATTGCTGTTCGAGTGGCTGCACCGCCGGGGCGGCAGCGTGCTTGCCCCCGCCCTGCTGCACCTGGCCACGAATGCCGGTGGCGCACTCGCCGTTCGTATCGCTACTCGCAGACAGGGAGTGAACTGATGCCGCCCCGCCGCGCCGTCGACCCCGCCGAATTTCGTGCCGCCGTGCTGGCCGTCGGCCCGTGGCTTCGAGATCCGGATCTTCCGAAGCCTTCTCGCAGTGAACTCGGTGCGGCAGTGAAGATGAGTGCGCGCACTCTCGAACAGATCGCCCCCGGATCGAGCGTCGAGGTGCGGGTCCCGCCGTTTGTTGCGGTGCAGTGCATCGAAGGTCCGCGTCACACCCGCGGAACCCCGCCCAACGTCGTCGAGACGGACGCTCGTACCTGGTTGCAGATGGTCACCGGACTCCTCGAGTTTTCCGAGGCCGCAGGTGACGGACGAGTCGACGCATCAGGTAGCCGCGCCCCCGAAATAGCGCACTGGCTCCCACTGCTGCGGTTGGTGTAGTAGAGACCGCCCGGTTCGCTTCGGCGTGATCTGAGGCCCAAGGCTGCCCTCAGGGTAAGTAGGTCCCAAAATGGCCGTAGACTGTGGATGCCCCCCAACCCCTGCCCACAAAGGGAGCGCCCGGTGACTCGTGCCGATCTGTCGGTCAACAGTCCAAATCTCCTCGCTTCGAACCCGTCCGACGAGGACGAGAACGAGCCCCGCGAAGAATGCGGTGTATTCGGCGTTTGGGCGCCGGGAGAGGATGTGGCGAAGCTCACTTATTACGGCCTGTACGCACTTCAGCACCGTGGTCAAGAAGCTGCCGGCATTGCGGTAGCCGACGGCTCCCAGGTGTTGGTGTTCAAGGATCTCGGCCTGGTCAGCCAGGTATTCGACGAGCAGACCCTCGCAGCGATGCCAGGTCATGTCGCCATCGGACATTGCCGTTATTCGACGACAGGTTCCACGACGTGGGAGAACGCGCAGCCCATCTTCCGTACGACCACTGCCGGTACGGGTATCGCGCTCGGCCACAACGGCAACCTGGTGAACACCGCTGAACTGGCGAGCCGCACTCGTGCAGCCGGCCTGGTCAACGACAAGCGCCCGAATGCCGCGAGTTCCGACTCCGACCTCATCGGTGGTCTGCTGGCTCACGCCGCCGCGGACAGCACCATCGAACAAGCCGCCATGGAGCTTCTCCCCACGCTCGAGGGCGCGTTCTGCCTCACTTTCATGGACGAGCACACGCTCTACGCAGCGCGTGATCCACACGGCATCCGTCCCCTGTGCCTCGGTCGCCTCGACCGCGGTTGGGTGGTAGCCAGCGAGACCGCAGCCCTCGACATCGTCGGCGCGTCGTTCGTCCGCGACATCGAGCCGGGCGAGCTGCTCGCGATCGACGCAGACGGCGTCCGCTCCTCGCGTTTCGCGAACCCGACGCCCAAGGGCTGCGTCTTCGAGTACGTCTACCTTGCCCGTCCCGACAGCGTCATCGGTGGCCGTTCGGTCCACTCCACTCGCGTCGAGATCGGTCGCCTGCTCGCCAGCGAGCATCCCGCCGAAGGTGACTTGGTCATCCCCGTTCCCGAGTCCGGCACCCCCGCTGCCGTCGGGTACGCACAGGGCTCAGGCATCCCCTACGGCCAGGGTCTGATGAAGAACGCCTACGTCGGCCGTACCTTCATCCAGCCGTCGCAGACGATCCGTCAGCTCGGCATCAGGCTCAAGCTCAACCCGCTCAAGGAAGTTATTCGCGGCAAGCGCCTTGTGGTGGTGGACGATTCGATCGTTCGCGGCAACACTCAGCGTGCGCTCATCCGGATGCTCCGTGAAGCCGGCGCTCTCGAAATTCACGTCCGCATCGCTTCGCCGCCGGTCAAGTGGCCCTGCTTCTACGGCATCGACTTCGCCTCACCGGCCGAGTTGATCGCCAACGGAGCGGGCGGACAGGACGCGACGTTCGAGGAAATGCTCGACGGTGTGCGTCGCTCCATCGGAGCAGACACCCTCGGATACATCTCCACCGAAGGCATGATCGCCGCCACCGAGCAGCCGGCCAGCCGTCTGTGCGCCGCGTGCTTCGACGGGACCTACCCGATCGCGCTTCCCAAGGAAACGTCGATCGGCAAGAACGTCCTCGAGGGGATGCTCGAGAGCACCGCAGGTTCGACGGCCACTCGCGGCAACGACAACGCGAGCGCGCTCAGCCGCCCCTGAACACCGCAAGCGCTGAACACCGCAAGCGCTGAACTGTAAGCATTGAATACCGGAAGCATTGAATACCGGAAGCACTGAAAATCGATAGCCGAGAATCTGCCGTCCACAGCATGCGGGCGGCAGATTTTCTGTTCCATCGCCTTTTGATCTGTTCAGCGACGCGATCTATTCCACGACACGGCATACGTCGTGAGCATCTGGCATAGTGCCCTCCGTGGCGCAACTGAGAATGGATGGGCACCGGGTACTGGTCGCAGACCTGGTGGGGGACACCATCAAAGCGATCAACGGCTCGATGGTGGCGTACGAGGGTGCGGTCACCTTCAAGAACGCCGGTATGGGCGGTGGCGGCGGGTTACGTGCCGCGCTGAAACAGAAGGCGGCAGGCGAATCACTGTCCCTGATGGAAGTCAGTGGTCAAGGCACCGTCTACTTCGCGGTCGACGCCCAGGACATCACGATAATCGAGCTCGACAACGACGCTCTGCACGTCGAAGCCTCACAATTGCTCGCACTGGTCGGGCAGCTGCGAACCGATGTGAAATTTGCCGGCCTCCGCGGCGCAGGTTCCGGACAGGGCTTGTTCACGACGGTCGTCAGCGGCAGCGGTCTGGTGGCCGTGCTGTCGAAGGGCGGACCGATCATCGCGCTCGAAGTCAGCCCGCAGTATCCGCTGGTTGCGGATCCCGACGCCTTCGTCGCTCACCGCGGCCAGCTGAACCAGAGCTTCGTCACCGACGTCACCTGGCGCTCCGCGATCGGCGGTGGCAGCGGTGAAGCCTTCTCGCTGCGATTCGACGGATCCGGAGTCGTCTACATCCAGCCCGAGGAGCGCTGACCCATGCCGTTGGAATTGGTGAACAGCAAGGTCGTCAAGTCGACCCTCGCACCGGGACAGAACGTGCTCGCCCGCACCGGGTCGATGCTCTACTACACCGGCGACGTCCGCTTCATCCCGCACAGCATGGGCGGTGGGCCTGGCGCCATGCCGAACATGGGCGGTATCGCCGGGATGGCCGGCCGCATGATGTCCGGCGAACACGCACGAATGATGGCGGCCGAGGGAAACGGTGAGGTCTTCTACGGGCACGCCGGTCTTTACGTCGAGGTCATCCATCTCGACGGTTCGTCGATGCTCACGGTCGAAGCCGACCGGCTCCTCGCACACGACGGTTACCTGCAGAGTTCGATAGTCGCTCTCACGTCGCAGGGTGGTGTGCGCGGCGCGGTCCGCGGCGCCATGACCGGTCAAGGACTGTTCACGACGCAGTTGCACGGACAGGGGAGCGTCGCGGTCCTCTCTCATGGGGGCGCGATTCCGTTGCAGGTCGGTCCGAACAATCCTCAGGTCGTCGTCGACCCGCAGGCGTACGTGTGCCACATCGGTCAGATCAACGTCGACATCTCCGCGAACGTCGGGTGGCGCGAGGCCGTCGGCAAGGGCTCGGGGGAGTCCATCCAGCTGAAGATGACCGGCGTCGGCACCGTCTGGGTCCAGGCGTCCGAGCAGAAGTTCTGAGAGGGCACAGAGCATGGGTATCGAAATTCACAATCCGGCAACTCTGCCCGCCAACGACAACGTCCCGGGCAACGATTACGCCTTCTGCGTCGAGATGGCCGGGCAGCCGTGGTTCACGTCCAAAGGCGCGATGATCGCGTACTACGGAAACATCAACTTCGAGCCGCTCGGGCGAACGAGCATGACGGCGATAGTCGCGGCCAGGTTCTCTTCGCCGCTCTATGCGGACGACTGGGTGCTCGCCCAGGGACAGGGCAAGTTGATCCTCGGTGACCGCGGATTCAACATCAATTCCTACGACCTCGACGACGGCAACCTCACGATTCGTGCGGCGAATCTCCTCGCCTTCGAGACGAGCCTGGACCTCAAACAGTCCATCGTCCCAGGCTTTTTGACGCTACTGGGGACGGGCAAGTTTCTGGCGTCGTCCAACGGACCGGTCATGTTCGCGGAGCCGCCGCTACGTATCGACCCGCAGGCATTGGTGGGTTGGGCTGACTGCCCGTCACCGTCCCATCACTTCGACGCAGACTGGATGCAGAGCTTCCTGGGCGCGGTTCGTGGAAGCATGTTCGGCGCGAACACCGGCGAGGAACGCCAGTTCGATTTCACCGGAGCCGGGACGGTGCTGATTCAGTCGAGCGAGAAGGTCGTCCATGACGGGCACCTCCTCAAACACATAGAATCCGAGACCGTTGCACTCGGGCAGAACAGTCTGCGGGCACTGCACTCTTCAATCGGCGCGCGGCTGCAGAACTGACGTCTCGAGGTACGCGAGGTCTCACCGAGGGTGCCGGTCCGGTAGCGTATGGGCGTAATCGTCGGTATTTGTGTGCGCGTTCTGGGTCTCGAGTCGAACGATCCACCTTGCGTCACGAGGATTGCAAACACTTCACATTGCAAGACCACTTACCTGTGCACGAGCAACACGTGCTCGCGAGAAATACAAGGCTGGAGTAGTAACCCGATGACCGAGGACAGTCACCGCACCGCAGGCGCCTCCTACGCGGCAGCAGGAGTCGATATCGCCGCAGGCGACCGGGCGGTGGAACTCTTCGCCCCTCTGGCCAAGAAGGCCAGCCGCCCCGAGGTCATGGGTGGCCTCGGTGGTTTCGCCGGCTTGTTCTCCCTCAAGGGTGACTACAAGGAGCCGCTGCTCGCCGCATCGACCGACGGCGTCGGAACCAAGCTCGCTGTCGCCCAGGCGATGGACAAGCACGACACAGTCGGACTCGACCTCGTCGCCATGGTCGTCGACGACCTCGTCGTCTGTGGCGCAGAGCCGCTGTTCCTCCAGGACTACATCGCTGTCGGCCGGGTCATCCCCGAACGCGTCGCGGAATTGGTCAGCGGAATCGCCGAGGGCTGCATCCAGGCCGGCTGCGCTCTCCTCGGTGGCGAGACCGCGGAGCACCCCGGCATCATGGCCGACGGTGACTACGACCTCTCCGCCACCGGCGTCGGCGTCGTGGAGGCCGAGAAGCTGCTCGGACCGGACCGCGTTCGCCCCGGCGACGTCGTCATCGCCATGGGTTCGTCGGGACTGCACTCCAACGGTTACTCGCTGGCCCGCAAGGTCCTGCTCGAGATCGACCGGATGAACCTGAGCGCACACGTCGACGAGTTCGGCCGCACGCTCGGTGAGGAACTGCTCGAGCCCACCAAGATCTACGCCAAGGACTGCCTGGCACTCGCTGCCGAGACCGACGTGCGCACCTTCTGCCACGTCACCGGTGGCGGCCTCGCCAACAACCTCGCGCGCGTCATGCCCAAGGGCCTGGTCGCCGAACTCGATCGCGGAACCTGGAGCCCCGCTCCGGTCTTCGCGATGATCGCGCAGCGCGGACGCGTCGAGCGCGCCGAGATGGAGCAGACCTTCAACATGGGCGTCGGCATGGTCGCCGTAGTCGCGCCCGAGGACGTCGACCGTGCGCTGGCCGTCCTCACCGCACGCCATATCGACTGCTGGACCCTCGGTAGCGTCAAGAAGGCATCGGACGCCGCTGCAGAGCGTGCGTTCCTGGCCGGAGACCACCCGCGCTTCTAGCAACACCAGTGCTTGAGAACACCTGCCACGTCAACTGCCCCATCGGAGAGATCCGGTGGGGCAGTTTTGTTTCCATCGAAGCGCAGGCTTGAGCGAAAAAATGGAACGCAAAAATGAGGAAGAGCGATCAGCTCTTCCTCATTTCACAGTCTGCGCGGTGGCAGTGCGCGGTCAACGCCGCCAGTCGTCGTAGTCGTCCTCTCGCGCATGCCCTTCCCTATCGGAAGTCTGGTCCGATCGGACACTGCTCCGATGCGAGTTGGTCGATCCACCTGCGAGCTCTCTTTGCAGGCTGTCGAAATCCGTGGTCGGTACGCTGTATTTCAATTCGCGTGCAACCTTGGTCTGCTTTGCCTTAGCCCGGCCGCGGCCCATGGCTGACCCCCTCGCGCTTTCGCGGGGCGGCCTGGGGAATTTGGCGGCCCCGTTTGAGTGTGTAAGTTTCCTGACACACACTCTAGCGTGGAAAAGTCGCTTCCGCTTCCACGAAGGCCTCACTGCCGTGTCTGATTGCTCTCACTATGGCCGCGAGCTGCCAGGATGCTGAAAGAACTCGTCAGAACTTTGTGAGAACTGCTCAGAAGTTTCCCGGAATTGCGCGAATCGTCCCCACTCGGGCGTCGCCGCCGAAGACCGGAGCGGAAGCAAGAGCCGCCAACTCCTCGGTCCACTCCGTGTTCATCCGCTTGAGCAGAGCTGCCGCCAACGGCAGGAGCGCCCGCTCGTGACCGTCGTCGATCTTGACGGCGAAAGCGGAACCGTCGGGAAGCGCTCCGGCGTAGATGCCGTCGTATCCGGTCTTGGAGAACAGGCCCGGCACCGCGGACATCAGGCGCTGATCGTTGCGACCCGTGCCCGAGACGAGGAAGGGGTTCTCGCGGACCGCGTCGGCTACCGCTCGTTCAGGGGAGTCGGGCTCAGCCGAGGGCAGGCGTCCGAATGCCCGAGCCAGATTCGTGAGCGAGAGCGGCACGATCGGGAGACCACAACCGTCGATGCCGAGTTCCTGCTCTTCCTCGCCACTGAGATCGAAGATCGTCGCCTGGATCGCGAGCTGCAGGGGATGAGTCGGCTCCATGTACGTCTCGAGCGGCCAGTCGTTCACGACGCACGTCGCGAGCATCGCGGAGTGCTTGCCCGAGCAGGTCATGTAGATCGGGCTGGGAAGCTCGCCCGCGGCGATCAGTTCGGCTCGGGCAAGTTCGTTGCCCGGGAGGTCCGACGGGCACTGCAGCTGGTCGACGCCGAGCTGGTACCGAGCGAGAAGAGCCGCGACCAACTCGATGTGATCAGCCTCGCCCGCGTGTGAGGACGACGCGACGGCCAACTCTTCCGGGCCGGTGGGTGCAAAGCCGTTACGAAGCGCAGCGACGGCTTGCAACGGCTTGTTCGCCGAGCGCGGGTAGATGGGCGTGTGGATTTCCCCGAGTCCGACAACGACCTCTCCGTCGGCGCCGAGAATGACGGCCGATCCGCGATGCACGCATTCGCGGAATCCGGAGCGGACCACTTCCACCAATTCGATACTCACGAGTGCACCTGCGCTTCTGCTTGTTCGATGAACCTCTGGACGCGCGCGGCGACGTTCGGTGCAAGATCGGTGTGTTCCGCGAGCAGCCGTCGAAGCCGCTCAGGGTCCGTTCCGGCGAAGATCTCTCGAACAGTCACTCCGTGATCCGGTACGTGGACTCGGGTGACCGAGTCGCCCGCGGCGATCGTGCCGGTCCGGTTGACGCGAAGGTAGGCGCCGACGTCGGTCCGCTCGGTGAATCTCTTGACCCAGCCCTTTTCCGCCGCCCAAATGCCGAACGTGCCACACGGGACGCGGGGAGCAGTCACCTCGAGTTCGAGAACATCCGACGCCTCGGCTCCGGTGATGTGCCAACGCTCGCCGATCACAGCGTCCGTGACAAGCATCCCGCTGATGTGGAGATTCTCGCCGAACCATCCGGGGCCGAGAGGTCGGCCCAATTCGTCCGACCAACGCTGCGCTTCGTCGCGCTGATAGGCGTAGACAGCTTGGAAGGCGCCGCCGTGGAACTCGGTGTCGCAGACGTAGTCGCCGCCGAGTCCGAGTCGTCCTACCGCGACACGGCCGTCGACGGGACGCTTGTCGATCGCGGTTCGTGGGACTCGTCTGACGCCACTGTCACGTTCGGTGTGGACGACGCAGACCGCGTCGACGATGCCCGTCACTTTCCGCGCAATCGGTTGACAGCCTCACGTCCGGCCTGGGGTGCGTCGTCCGCGACGATCGAATCCGGATCGATGGACGCGGCACTGGGTCCGGCCATGAGTTCGGTGTCGACCGGAATGTTGCGCTTGATCAGAGCGAGCGCAATGGGGCCGAGTTCGTGATGATTGACGACGGTTCCGACGCGTCCGACGGCTCGTCCGCCCGCCGTGATCGGGTCACCCGGTTCCGGGACGGCTTCGGCGCTGCCGTCGAGGTGCAACATGACGAGATGGCGCGGCGGCTTGCCGAGATTGTGAACCCGGGCGACGGTTTCCTGACCGCGGTAGCAGCCCTTGTCGAGGTGGACGGCGCCGTGCTCAGCCGGACCGCCGATCCAGTGGACCTCGTGCGGGATCGTCCGCTCGTCGGTGTCCAGTCCGAGGCGAGGCCTCGTCGCTTCGACGCGCAGTGCCTCGAATGCCCAACTTCCGGCGGGCTTCGCGCCGGCATCGGTCAGCTTGGTCCACCACACTGCCAATTGCTCGCGAGGGACGAGCAGATCGAAAGAGTTCTCGGTGGGCCACGGCATGCGGCGGACAAATCCGCCGTCGGCCAACGCGAGAGCGTCGTAGGCCTCGGTTGGTGTCTGAACCCCGAGTGCGGCGAGGACGGAAGACGCCTCGGGTCCGATCAGGCTCAGGACCGCGAGTTCGTTGCCGTCTCGAGGTTCGGCCTTGGACCAGAACACCATCTTCTTCAAGAAGGAGAGGAGGTCCGGTCCGCGGTCGGCCTCGGTGTCGATCCAGGTGACACCTGCCAGGTCTGTCTGCACGAAATGGTGCTCGACGCGTCCGTTGACGTCCAGGCTCAGATTCTCGGCGCTCTTGCCGTCGGGGAGCGCGGCGATGTGCTGACTCGAGATCGTGTGCAACCAGGTGAGGCGTTCGTCGCCGGGAATGGCGATCACGAATCTGTGACTGCGGTCGACCACCACCGCTGCGCGCTGCGCGGTTCGCTGTTCACCGAGAGGATCGCCGTAGTGCCATGCGACACCGATGTCGGCCGAACCGTCCGGTGCGGTGACCGCGCCGGGGGAAGTCAGAAGTGGGCTGTTGGGCACAAGAGCGTTGTCGACCACAAGACCAGTCTAGGAGTGTGGGCGGGATCGCGGTTACAGGGCGGCCCCGGCGGCTTCGCGGATCGTTAGGGTTGATGGCATGCCTGATCGCGTATTGGTGACTCTCGACCATGAGGTGCTCGATGCTGACGCACCGTTTCTGCACGCCGACGACCTGGCGGTGGTGCGCGGCGACGGAGTCTTCGAGACGCTGTTGGTGCGCGATGGTCGGGCGCGGGTGGTCGAGGGGCACCTGAGTCGACTGGTTCTGAGTGCGCGGGCACTGGGTCTGCCCGCCCCCGTTCTCGATGACTGGCGTCTGGCGATCGAGATGGCTGCCGAGGAGTGGGGGACAGAGGAGGAAGGCGCTCTTCGTCTCGTTCTGACCCGCGGCCGTGAGAGCGGTGACAAGCCGACGGCCTTCGTGATGGTGGGTCCGGTGGCCGATCGGGTCAGGCAGGTCCGCGAATCGGGGCTGTCGGTGATGACTCTCGAGCGAGGTTTTTCTGTCGATCTCTCTGCCCGGGCGCCCTGGCAGCTACTGGGCGCGAAGACGTTGTCCTACGCAACCAACATGGCAGCGCTCCGATATGCGGCGAATTTGGGGGCCGACGATGTGATCTTCGTCAGTTCCGAGGGCAATGTGTTGGAGGGGCCACGCTCGACAGTGGTGATCGTTCGGGACAGGACTTTGATCACACCGCCTCCCGCGCAGGGCATTTTGATGGGTACCACGCAGCGTGCCCTGTTCGACGTTGCCGGCAGTGCTCGCTTCGATTGCCGGTACGAAACCCTCCGACCTGCGGATTTGATTGCGGCCGACGGAGTGTGGATGGTTTCGAGCGTCACGCTGGCCGCGCGTGTCCATACACTCGACGGGCTCGCATTGCCAGAGCCGAAGGTCTCCGAGGAATTCGTGGAATTGGTTGAACGTGCAATTGATTCGGATTCAGCAGGGCGATAGGCGAATAGGAATCGCGACAGGTCTCTACTACATTTGGTAGTAGCAAAGTCCTGCGGTCCAAACCGGACAGCAGTACCGTGTCCGCAGGGGCCGAGCGACTGCCCGCGTCTCGAACCCCGAAGCCTTTCCCAGGGCCCTACTCTCGGAGTAGCCAATGGATACTTTGGACGTCTCCAGGTGGCAGTTCGGTATCACTACCGTCTACCACTTCATCCTTGTTCCGCTGACCATCGGACTCGCACCGATGATCGCGATCATGCAGACGATGTGGGTGGTCACCAAAAAGGACCACTGGTATCGGCTCACCAAGTTTTTCGGCAAGCTTTTCCTCATCAACTTCGCACTCGGTGTAGCCACCGGCATCGTGCAGGAGTTCCAGTTCGGCATGAACTGGAGCGAGTACTCGCGATTCGTCGGCGACGTGTTCGGAGCTCCACTCGCATTGGAAGGCCTTGTCGCCTTCTTCATGGAGTCCGTCTTCATCGGACTGTGGATCTTCGGTTGGGGCAGGCTTCCCAAACTTGTACACCTGGCGTGCATTTGGCTCGTGGCGATCGGCGTCAACGCGTCGGCGTTCTTCATCATCGCGGCCAACTCGTTCATGCAGCATCCGGTCGGTGCGACGTACAACCCTGAAACCGGTCGCGCCGAGCTCACCAGCATCTGGGAGTTGTTGACCAACAACACCGCTCTCGCTGCCTTCCCGCACGCGGTTGCCGGCGCCTTCCTGACGGCGGCGACGTTTGTTGCCGGCATCAGTGGTTGGTGGATGGTGCGGAACATGCGCCGCGCCAAGCAGGCTGAGGCCGCCGAAGCCGAGCGCCTCGAATCCGATGCGCGGACGATGTACCGTCCGGCAACACGATTCGCCTTGCTCGTCATGATCGTGGCCGGAATCGGCATCATCTACACCGGTGACGTCCAAGGCAAGCTCATGTTCCAGCAGCAGCCCATGAAGATGGCGTCGGCGGAATCGCTGTGTGAGACCGAGATGGATCCGGATTTCTCACTCCTGACCATCGGAACTCACAACAACTGCGACAGCGTGACGCACGTAATCAAGGTGCCCTACGTTCTTTCGTGGTTGGCCGAGGGCAAGTTCACCGGCGTCGAATTGCAAGGCGTCAACCAGTTGCAGGAGCAGGCGGAGCAGGACTTCGGACCGGGCAACTACCGACCGAATCTCTTTGTCACGTACTGGTCTTTCCGCGCCATGATCGGCCTCGCCGCAGGTTCGGCAGCACTGGCTCTCGCGGGACTGTGGGTCACACGTAAGGGGCGAGTTCCGGACCAGAAGTGGTTCGGAATCCTCAGCCTCGTCGCGATTCCCACTCCGTTCATGGCGAACAGCGCCGGCTGGATCTTCACCGAGATGGGCCGTCAGCCCTGGGTGGTGCATCCCAACCCGACCGGCGTCGACATGATCAGACTCACTGTCGACCAAGGTGTTTCGGACCACGCAACGGCGACGGTCTGGGCTTCGTTGATCACGTTCACCCTCCTGTACGGAGCGCTGGGTGTCGTCTGGTTCAAGCTGATCGTGCGGTACGCGAAGGAAGGCCCGTTGGAGCACGACATGCATCCGCCGGGCGATACAGATCATGACGAGCCGGAAGATCCGGACAAGCCCAAACAACTGTCGTTCGCGTACTAGGAGGCGATCATGGGACTTCAAGAAGTATGGTTCGTGCTCGTCGCAGTACTGTTCATCGGTTACTTCGTCCTCGAAGGGTTCGACTTCGGTGTGGGAATGCTCATGCCGATCGTCGGCAGAGGCAGTGACCTCCCGGCCGATACGCGTCGACGGGTGGCGCTCAACACGATTGGCCCGGTGTGGGACGGCAACGAGGTGTGGCTGATCACGGCCGGCGGCGCGATGTTCGCGGCATTCCCGGAGTGGTACGCGACGTTGTTCTCCGGGTTCTATCTACCGCTGCTGATCATCCTGGTGGCCTTGATCGTTCGGATCTGCGCCATCGAATGGCGGAGCAAGATCGACGACGACAAGTGGCGTCAGCGTTGCGACTGGGGCATCATCTTCGGCTCCTGGGTCCCGGCAGTTCTCTGGGGTGTGGCTTTCGCGAACATCGTTCGGGGCGTGGAGATCAACGCCGACAAGCAGGTCGAGTCGGGATTCTTCGATCTGCTCAATCCGTACGCACTGCTCGGCGGTCTGACCACCGCGCTGGTGTTCGCTCTCCACGGTGCCGTGTTCCTGGCGCTCAAGAGTGCCGACGAAGTTCGTGAAGATGCCGTGAAAATTGCTGCACGACTGGCAATTCCAGCTATTCCGGTCGCCGGCGGATTCGTCCTGTGGACGCAACTCGCCTACGGCAAGGGATGGACGTGGATTCTGGTAGCCGCCGCTGCTGCCGCACTGATCGGCGTCGTCTTCCTGACGCGGGCCGAGCGCGAAGGCTGGGCCTTCGTTCTCACCTGTGTGGCCGTCATCGCCACCGTCGTGCTGCTGTTCGCCTCGCTGTTCCCGAATGTCATGCCGTCGACGCTCGATCCGGCGTACAGCCTGACCATCGAGAACGCGTCGTCGAGTCCGTACACGCTCAAGGTGATGACGTGGGCCGCGGCATTCATGACGCCGGTGGTGATCATCTACCAGGGTTGGACGTACTGGGTGTTCCGACAGCGCATCTCCTCCAAGCAGATTCCGGCGTCGATCGGTCTGCGATTCAAGGAGAAGACGTGGTAGTGGCAAACCCGCAATCACAAAAGATTCGAATCACGAAAGAACTGACGGTCGAATTCACGTGACTATCGAAGTAGGCGACGCTCCCACCACTCGGGAGCGTCGCCGGGGGCCGATCGACCCGCGGCTGTGGCGACATTCCGCTTCTGCGCGCGGCTATCTGATCCTGACGGTCGCTCTGTCGATGGTGAACGTCGTGATGGTCATCGTCGCGGCGCTCATGATCGGCCGTGTATTGGCCGGAGTGATCACCACTCGAACTGTGGATGTTTCTTCGTGGACCTCAGAATTGATTGTTCTGGCCGCAGCTGTGGCGGTCAGGGTTCTGGGGACCTGGCTGCAGACCAGGTATGCGCACCGGGCGTCGACTCGCGTCGTTGCCGAGATCAAGAACGGCGTGCTGACGTCGGCGACGGCGATGAGTCCGCGCGATCTGGATCCTCGGCGTGACGAGATCGCGACCGTGGTCACCCGCGGTGTCGACGGCCTCGGTCCGTACCTGACGGGATACCTGCCGGCTCTGGTCTTGTCGGTGACGCTGACACCCATCACCCTGATAGTCATTGCAGTGCAGGACATGACGTCTGCGGTCATCATTTTCGTGACGCTGCCGCTGATACCGATCTTCATGATTCTGATCGGCTTGCTGACAAAGGGTAAGTCGGAGAAGACGCTGGCAGCGATGACCACGTTGTCTTCGCAACTCCTCGATCTTCTTGCCGGTTTGCCGACGCTGCGAGCGCTCGGTCGTCAGCAAGGCCCTGCCGAGCGTGTCCGTGAACTCGGTGACGCCCATCGGCGAACGACCATGTCTGCCCTCCGCGTCGCGTTCCTGTCCTCGATGGTGCTTGAACTGCTCGCAACACTCTGCGTCGCATTGGTGGCCGTGAGCATCGGCTTGCGACTGGTGTACGGGGACATGTCACTCGAGCCGGGGATAGTCGCGTTGATCCTCGCGCCCGAGGTGTACCTGCCACTCCGAATGGTGGGAACCCAGTTCCACGCCGCCGAGGACGGAATGGCAGCAGCCGACAAGGCGTTCGAGGTGATCGAAGCGGATTCTGCCGCGCCGGAGGGTGGTTGGACGACGGTGGTCGCTCGCGGCGCCGACATCGTCTTCGACGGACTCGGCGTGACCTCTCGTGGGGGAGTCGCACCGTCTCGACTTTCCGCCGTTGCGTCGCCAGGGAAGATCACCGTGCTCACCGGTCCCAACGGCTGCGGCAAGTCGACGGCAGTGCACGCGCTACTCGGGTTGATCGAACCGAGCAGCGGGCGCGTGACGGTCGCCGGCGTCGACGTCCGAGACCTGGACGAGCACGCGTGGTGGAGTCAGTTGGCCTGGCTACCGCAGCATCCGGTCCTCCTACCGGGCACCATTCGCGAGAACCTCGATCTCACCGGGGCCGTCGATGCGCAGGCGTTGACTCGAGCTGCTGCTGCGACGGGATTCGACGCGGTACTTGCCGAGCTGCCTGCTGGCGTCGAGACCGTGATCGGCGTCGGCGGCACAGGTCTGTCATTGGGGCAGCGGCAGCGTCTGGCCCTGACGCGTGTTCTCGCCTCCGACCGCGCGGTTCTTGTCCTGGACGAACCCACCGCTCACCTCGACTCCGATTCGGAAGGGACAGTGTTGGCCTCTCTGAGAGCACGGGCGGAGCGCGGCGACACCGTGGTCGTGATCGGCCACCGTCCGAGTGTGCTTGCCGCAGCAGACCAGATCGTCGAGGTACGTGCTCATGAGAAGTGACACTCACGACCCGCTCCTGCGTGCCCTGCGGCTACTGGAACTTCGGCCACGACGCGTGCTGACGGCGGTAGCGGCGGGCGTGGCAACACTCGGCAGTGCCCTCGCCTTGGCCGCCCTGTCCGCATGGCTGATCACTCGCGCTTGGGAGATGCCTCCCGTTCTCGACCTCAGCGTTGCGGTCGTTGCCGTACGAGCATTGGGAATCTCACGTGGTGTCTTCCGCTATCTCGAGCGATTGACGACGCACGACGTCGCGTTGCGCGGCACCACCGCGGCGCGGTCGAGGATCTACCAGCAGTTGGCAGCGGGGGATCCCGCGGCCGCTGCCGGACTGCGACGCGGTGACCTACTCTCACGTACCGGTGCCGACGTGGACGCGCTGGGCGACGTCGTCGTCAAAGCACTCATCCCGATTGCGGTTTCGGTTGTCCTCGCGTTCGCTGCGGTGGGAATCTTGCTGTTCATCTCGGTTCCGGCCGCACTCATTCTCGCTGTTGCGTTGGCAGTGTCCGGGATCGCGGCACCCTGGCTCTCGGCTCGAGCCGCTCGGCTGGCCGAGGCCGACAGTTCAGCTGCCGCAGCGCGATTCAGTGAGTCTGCAGTGACGGCCCTCGACCATTCCGCCGAGCTTCGGGTATCGGGCCGCTTGGATCAGGCGGTGAGCGAGGCGGTGTCCGCCGAGAACGAGGTGGTCGACGCAACCGACCGTGCGGCGGTACCGAGTGCCTTTGCCGCCGCCGCGACACCTCTTGCAATCGGCGTGAGCGTCCTCGGGGCCCTACTGATCGGAATCGCGCTGTACGGAACCACCGATATGTCCCCGATGTCCATGGGAATCCTTGTGCTGCTTCCCCTGTCGGCTTTCGAGGGAACCGCGATCCTGCCCAGTGCGGCGGTGGCGTTGACCAAGGCGCGACTGGCGTCGGCACGCATCATGGCGGTTCTCGATCGCGCCGCTGAGGAACACGTCGAAGGTGACCGTTCGTGGCCGTCGGACGGGGTCCTGAGCGTGCGCGCGTTGCAGGCGGGTTGGCCCGGGGGGAAGGTGACCGAACCGCTGTCGATGGATCTTCCTCGCGGTGCTCGTGTTGCCGTCGTTGGCGAGAGTGGATCGGGGAAGACTACAGCGCTGATGACGATGGCGGGACTACTGCCGCCGGTCGCGGGAACAGTTCGCGTTGACACGGTGGACGTTTCGGATATCGATCCGGCCGAACTGCGTCGGCATGTGGGGTACTTCGCCGAAGACGCACACCTCTTCGAGACGTCGGTACTCGAGAATCTTCGTGTTGCGCGGGGTGACCTCACCGCCGAGGACGCGGAGAAAGCACTTGCCGCAGTCGGTCTCGGCGAGTGGCTGGCGGAACTGCCGGACGGGCTCGACACCTACCTGGTCGGCGGTATGCGAGCGGTTTCGGGCGGCGAGCGTCGTCGGTTGCTGTTGGCACGCGCGATCGTCTCGCCCGCTGAGGTGCTGCTGCTCGACGAGCCGACCGAGCACATGGACGCGGAGGCAGGCGCTCAGTTGCTTCGCGACTTGCTCGATCGCGACGGAACGCTGGTCGATTCTTCGCGAACGGTTGTTGTCGTCACTCACCAACTTCCGGCCGGTACGGGAGCTGACCAGGTGATATGCGTCGGAAAAGTTTCTGTGGAAAATACGTTGCCGTCATCGTGAAGTGGGCGTACTTTCTCCTGTACACAAGGAAGGAGGTGGTCTGAAATTGAAGTACAGACGGACGCGTGAGGTGGCTGCCAGCTAGCCGCAATCGCTGACGGAATTCACTTACCGCGTGAGCGGCCGGCGAATCCCAGGCAGCCACCCGACCCCCGAGCCCCCGATCAGTCCGACCGGGACCCCGCGAAAGCGGGAGTATGGCTCGGGGGTCGCTTCGTGCTGCACAGCAGAATTAGCCGATGTAGCGGGTCAACCGCGCCGAGAGGCGCGGTTCCAGGCCACCGTCAGCCACGATTCGTTCTTCGACGTAGGCGAGGTCGCCGCCCTCGACGATGCCGTACAGGCGCTTCGCGCCGCCGTACAGTGCACCGGACTGGCTGCGGATCACCACGTCAGTGGCAAGTTCCCACGACGACTGGGTCAGTGCGCGGCCGTAATACATTTCCACGACGCCTGAGCTGTGGGCGAGCAAAAGTTCGACGACTTCTTGATCGACGCTGCCGGGGATGCCGTCGCCGCCCATGCGCCAGTAGCCGCTTTCGCGCAGATCGGGGCTCACGTACTCGCCCTCGGCGTCGAGGCGCCAGGACCGGGATTCCCAATTGAGGTAGGGGCCACCGTCGTGCGAGATGACGATCTGCTGTCCGAAGGCGTAGTCGCCGGTCTCGTCGTGCCCTTCGCCTTCGCCGCGCCAGACGCCGACGAGGGGGAGAAGTGCGAGAAGTTCGGGATTGATGTCCGGGCCGAGGCGCAGGTTTGCGGTGTCCTCGGGCAACGGAAGGTCCGGAAGGGTCGGAATGTTAAGCGACGCCGTCGACTTGGAGCGCTCGACGGCGATGGCGACAGCTTCGTCCCCGCTACCGCGCCTCACGGCACCTGCAGCGGCGGAATCGTCAGCGGTCGCGTCGGACCCTGAATCCGGAGCCTGGCTCACGACTCGTCGGTGACCAAGCGGTACACGACGTACACGGAGAACCAAGCGATCATGACGGATGCGAGTGCGAGGAGTACCTCGAAGAAAATGACCACAGGAACATCTTAGACCGCGGCGACCGACCGGAAAAATCGGGCGCCGGAATGCAGAAGGCCCCGCACCGAAGGGGTGCGGGGCCGCCTGCCGAAGCAGGAATTACTTGCTGACGGTCACGTCCACGTTGTGCACGCCCGAACCCTCGGGAGCGACGGTGGAGGTGCCGTTGCCCGAGCTGGACAGTGCGCGCACGGTCCATTCGCCCGGAGCGGCGAAGAAGCGGAAATCGCCGGTTCCGGATGCCACGACCTCGGCCGTGAACTCTCCGGAGCCGTCGAGCAGACGCACGAATGCGCCGCCGATGGGCTGTCCGTCAGCCGCGAGGACACGGCCGGTGATGACCGTTTCCTTCTCGACGTCGACGCCGGCAGGCAGGGTCTGGCCCTGGGTAGGTGCTCCACACATGATCAGGCTCCCAATTCGATAGGTGCGCCGACGAGTGAGCCGTATTCGACCCAGCTGCCGTCGTAGTTCTTGACGTTGTTCTTGCCGAGGATCTCCTGCAGGACGAACCAGGTGTGGCTCGAGCGCTCGCCGATGCGGCAGTAGGCGATCGTTTCCTTGGTGTCGTCGAAGCCCTTCGCCGCGTACAGCTTGGCGAGGTCGTCGTCCGACTTGAAGGTGCCGTCCTCGTTGGCGGTGGTGCTCCACGGGATGTTGATGGCTCCGGGGACGTGGCCACGCTGCTGTGCCTGCTCCTGCGGAAGGTGCGCGGGGGCGAGGATCTTGCCGGAGAACTCGTCAGGGCTGCGAACGTCGACGAGGTTCTTGCTGCCGATGGCGTCGATGACCTCGTCGCGGAACGCGCGGATCGAGAAGTCCGGGGTCTCGGCCTTGTACTGCGTGGCTTCGCGGTTGACGGCTTCCTTGGAGAGCGGGCGTCCGTCGAGTTCCCACTTCTTGCGGCCGCCGTCGATCAGCTTGATGTCCTGGTGGCCGTACAGCTTGAAGTACCAGTACGCGTATGCGGCGAACCAGTTGTTGTTTCCACCGTAGAGAACGACGGTGTCGTCGTTCGCAATGCCCTTGGCGGAGAGCAGATCCGAGAACTGCTCCTGGTTCAGGAAGTCGCGTCGGACGCCGTCCTGGAGATCCTTGCGCCAGTCGAGCTTGACTGCACCCTCGATGTGGCCGCCGTCGTATGCGCTGGTGTCCTCGTCCACCTCGACAAAAACGGTCTTGGGGGTGTTGAGGTTCTGCTCAGCCCAGTCAGCGGAGACTAGGACGTCGGAGCGAGCCATGGTGTTCCTTTCGATGTGGTCTTGCATCGGTCGATATCTAGCAGGGGTTCAGTAGGGTTGTGTGGCAAGCGCTTTCACGCGGTGGTAGCGCGGCCGGTATTTCGCAGCCTTGCGACGAGTGGGTAGATCTGGCAGCCGAGGCAGATGCCGAACGCGGCGTTGAGCAGGGCCGCGAACAAGGCGAAGCCGGTGGCAACGGTGCCGACGATCGTCGAGCCGGCCAGGAAACCGACTGTGCCGGCGAGTGCGAAGACGAAGCCGACGAACTGCGCGAAGCGAAGTGGCGCTACGGGTTCGCGTTCGCTTGCCGGCGAGATTCGCGGCGCGACAAGCTTGCCGAAGATCTGGCCGTACGGGCTGTGCTTGGGGCCGAGTACCGCTCCGACCGCGAAGACGATCGCCTGCAGGGCGAGAACCACGGTGGCGACGGGCAGTGAGAAAGTCGAGAGAATGAGCGTGAGTACGAGAACGCCGGTGGTGACCCATGCTGCGAATCGAGGTCCGCGGACGTCGACTTGCTCGAGTTGGGGTGTGGTTGTGGACATCGGGAGTGCTCCTGCGCTGGATTGCATGGTGCTTGCCTGGACCGAGAAAATGGGGACGCAAAAGTCCCATTCGGTGAATTGATCACGTGAGCGAAAGCTCGAGAGTCAGAGAGAACTGACGGATGTGGTGATCAGCAACAGGTACAGCAACAGCCCCCGAGGCGGCACAGGTCTACTGCGCGGCGTCGGGTGAGCATCAGCTCGTGGCGGGTTTGCACGTCGGCGAGTTTACCCCGAATTCTCGGATTTTGGCTCGTGGGGTCCGGATAGTGGTACGAGCGCAGCTTTCAGGTCGGCTGCGGACGGCACTCCGGACACTCGGAACTGTTCGTCGAGACCACCGTCGAGGATGAACGTGGTGGGTAGGGACAGGACGCTCATTTCGCGCGCCAGGGCCGGTTCTTTGTCTATGTCGAGTTCGATCTCCACAGGCGGACGGGGAGCGTCGGCCATCGAAGCCACGACCTGGCCGACGACGCGCCGTACTGCTGCACACGGTCCGCACCAGTCGGCGGAGAAATGCAGTACGACGGGTCCGCCGTTCGGCGCCGCGACTCCGGCGGCGCTCAGCAGTTCGAGGCGGCTGTCAGTGGTGCCGGTTGCCGCGGTGGTGGCTCGGACCGCTCCGTTGCGCGACTTGACAAAGAGCCCGACCGCGACGACGGCTACGAGTGCGACCAGCAGAATTGTGATCCCGGTCATCGGTTCTGCAGCTCTGCGAGATCGATCGTCGTGTTTTCGGCGCTGCCTTCGATCACGATTCTTCCGCCTTCCGCGTAGACCATGCTCGGCTGGATTCCGTAGGGGAGTGCCTGCGGATCGATCGTGTAGCTGAACAATCCGAGGACTACGGGCTCGAGTGCTGCGGGGATCGAGAAATCGGCTTTGCCCTCCGGACCGAAGTACAGGTTGCTGGCGACGATCTTGACCTGCCCACCTTCCAGAACGAGGTTGGCCTGCACGCTCACGGCAGTCTCGACCGGGCCGACGGCAACCGTTCCGGTCAGCACGACGGCGCCCGCGGTGCTCGCGCCCGTTCCGCCGCTGCCCCCGGTGCCGTCCGACTTGTTGGCCGGGGGTGAAGATACCTGCAGGTCAGGGATGTTGAGCAGCTTTCCGAGGTCGGTGGCGTTGATTCCCATCCGGCCGTCGAGTTTGTCGACGGGGAGCTGGGTGACGTTGCCGTTCACGATGTCGGAGAAGGGCACGGTGACCCCGCGCAGGTTGGCCTCGACGGTCACTTCGCCGACCACGTCGCTCTGGACGCCGGTCGCTCTGACGTAGACGTCCTTGTACTTCCCGCCGAGTGCTTGGGTGAGGAAGGGGAATCCGTTGAAGGTGACCTCGGGGTCCGCCTCGAGTGACGCGCCTGTTCGGAGCTCGCGCGAAACCCGGTACTCGGCGTACGCGGCAGCGCCGAAATCGGCCACCAGTCCGAGGCCGAGGAGGAAGACGATGCCGATGATCAGTTTGCGCACCGCACCATTGTGACGGACTCCGGTCGGGGTTCGGTGCGACGGCCCCGGTACCAGGCACGCTAATGTAGTGACCGACCAAAAGCGTCGAACTACTCGAGCGTTGCCCTCGCGGGTTGCGCGGGCTACTAGATAGGAGGCCGTGTGGAACTGCTCCTCCTCACCTCCGACCCCAACCCGGAAGCTGTACTACCGGCGTTGGCGTTGCTGGCGCACTCGGTTCGGCCTGCCCCCACAGAGGTTTCCTCGCTTCTCGAGGCGAGTTCCGCGGACGTGGCGTTGGTGGATGCGCGCACCGATCTTGCTGCAGCGCGCGGTTTGTGTCGACTGCTCGGAAGCACGGGATCAGCAGTACCTGTGGTCGCCGTACTCACCGAAGGCGGACTGGTCGCAGTCAACGCCGACTGGGGGTTGGACGACATCCTGCTTCCCGGTACCGGTCCGGCGGAGGTGGACGCCCGATTGCGGTTGTTGGTCGCCCGCAGCGGCGGTGTGGCCAGTCCGGAAGCGTCGGGAAAGATCACGCTGGGCGAACTGGTTATCGACGAGGGGACGTACACGGCACGACTGCGTGGGCGGCCCCTTGATTTGACTTACAAGGAATTCGAGCTGCTCAAGTACCTCGCACAGCACGCTGGGCGGGTATTCACCCGTGCGCAGTTGTTGCAGGAAGTGTGGGGTTACGACTTCTTCGGCGGCACCAGGACGGTCGACGTCCACGTGCGTCGTCTGCGGGCGAAACTCGGCACCGAATACGAGTCCTTGATCGGTACAGTCCGAAATGTCGGATACAAGGCAGTGCGTCCGACCAGGGCCAAGGGCGGCGCAGCTGCTCCCGTTCAGTTCGAGGACGACGAAGACGTCGACTACGACGCGGCCGACGGTTCGGTGGTCTGACATGGGTTGGACCGATTCGCTGCCGGCCGGATCCGCCGAGCAGGTTTCCGCGCTGCTCGATCGCGCGACCGAGTTCGACGGCAAGGCGCCGGTGTCGGAGCAGGGGCGCCATGCCGTTGCCGGACGCGGTGCAGCGCGGCACTTCCTCGAGGTCGACGGCGATGCCGTCGTGGGTTACGCACAGCTGCAAGCCGGTTCGGGCGAGCATCCCGACATGGCCGAGTTGGTGGTCGCCCCGCAGGCGCGGCGCCGCGGCATCGGAACCAGGCTTGCCGCAGCGGTATTCGACGAGGGTCGTTCAGGCACGCGCGTCTGGGCACACGGAAACATCGACGCTGCAGCGGAATTCGCCAAGAGTCTCGATCTGGTCAGCGTTCGTGAGCTCCTCCAGCTGCGTCGACCCCTCGATGCTCCGCAGCTTCCGGAAATTGTTGTGCCCGAAGGTATGACGATGCGGACGTATCGCGGTCCCGAAGACGATTCCGAGATCCTTCGCGTCAACAATGCGGCGTTCTCCTGGCATCCCGAGCAGGGCGGCTGGACCCAGTCGGAGATCGACGAGAGAACGGCAGAAGGGTGGTTCGACCCCGCCGGTCTGTTCATGGCCTTCGCGGACACCGATCCCGATACTCTTCTCGGCTTTCACTGGACCAAGGTGCACGCGCCTGAAGGTGACGATCCCGAGCTGGGTGAGGTGTACGTCGTGGGTATCGATCCTGCGGCACAGGGACGCGGTCTCGGCCGGGTGCTGACTCTCGCGGGCATGCATTACCTGCGTGATCGCGGCCTCGGAACCGTCCTTCTCTACGTCGAGGGCGACAACACTGCCGCCCTGCACACGTACGAGCGTCTCGGCTTCGATCGGTTCCACGTGGACATGGCTTACGCCCGCGTACGCTGACGTCACAGTCGAACACGCAGAAATGTCTGGTCTGTTCATTCTCCGTTAACCATGTGTGGTCCAACCGGACACCGCGCCCGCCTACTTTTCTCTGTGGGCAGCGCCGTGTTGCCTGATGCAGATTTCAATCATTCTGCATCTCATGTCGCCGCCCGATCGTGGGCGTGGCGGTAGCGATTTCCGGAGGATCTTGGTGAATCTCAAGCGCAGTGGTGCCCTGCTCGGTGTAGTGGCCGTGGGCGCCATGACCTTGGCCGCATGTGGCAGCGACAACAACTCGTCGTCGACGGGTGTGGACGCGTCCGCATCGAACGCAACGTGCGAAGGCAAGAGCAACCTCTCTGCCGCTGGTTCCTCGGCACAGAAGAACGCCATGGACCAGTTCGTCTCCACCTACATCTCCGTGTGCCAGGAAAAGGGCAAGACAGTCAACGTCGCCTACAACCCCAGCGGTTCGGGTGACGGACGTACGCAGTTCATCGCCAAGCAGATCGACTTCGCCGGCTCCGACTCGGCCATCAAGGACGAGCAGGCGGACAAGGCCAAGGAGCGTTGCGTCGGCGGCGAAGCCTGGAACCTTCCCCTCGTCTTCGGCCCCATCGCAGTTGCATACAACCTCGACGGCGTCGACAAGCTCGTTCTCAACGCAGAGGTTCTCGCGAAGATCTTCAACGGTGGCATCACCAACTGGAACGATCCGGCAATCGCCGCGCTCAATTCCGGCGCAACGCTTCCTGACGAGAAGATCACCGCCGTGATCCGCTCCGATTCCTCGGGCACCACGGACAACTTCCAGAAGTACCTCGACGCGGCATCGAACGGTGCTTGGACCTCAGGTGCAGGCTCCGACTTCACCGGTGGCGTCGGTGAGGGCGCCAAGGGTTCGGCCGGAGTAGCACAGGCAGTATCCACCGCACCGGGTTCGATCACCTACGTCGAGAAGTCGTTCGCGGATCAGAACAAGCTCTCGGTTGCCGAGATCAACACCGGCTCCGAGGCAGTCGCACTGACCAACGATTCGGCTGCCAAGTCGATCGCCGGTGCCAAGTTCAAGTCCGACGCCACCGGCGACCTGACGCTCGACCTCGCGTCGATCTTCAAGACCAACGAAGCCGGCGCGTACCCGCTCGTTCTCGCCACCTACTCGATCGTCTGCTCCAAGGGCTACGACGCCGACACCTCCGCAGCTGTGAAGTCGTTCCTGACCAGCGCAGCAAACGAAGGACAGGCCAACCTGGCCGAGCAGGGCTACGTTCCGCTGCCCTCGAACGTCCAGGATCGACTCAACGCATCCATCTCGGCAATCAGCTGAGCTGACCTGCGGACTCGTGCGGACAAGCCCATGGATCTACATTCAGACGTGAAGGAACGTGAGCGCACATGAGTGACGCGCCCATCACCTCGACATCTCGTTCTCCCGGCCCCGCAACCAGCGGGGCCGGGGTGGGCGGTCCGAACGGCACCACGGAGGACACGATTACTTCCACCAAGGCCCAGGCCACCGAGCAGTCACCGAAGGGTGACGGCCCGGGTACCGGCACAGCAAAGACCGTGACCCGTCCGGGCGACCGCATCTTCAGCTCGCTCGCTTCCGGTTCGGCCATCTTCATCACCGTCGTCATCGCGGCGATCGGTGCGTTCCTGATCTGGCGGGCGATCCCCGCACTGAGCCGGAACCAGGTCAACTTCCTGACCAGCTCCCAGTGGGTGACGCAGAACATCAACGAGATGGCATTCGGTGTCCTCGACCTCTTCCAGGTCACGGTCCTCGTCTCGCTCTTCGCGCTGGTGCTCGCGATGCCGATCGCACTGGGTATCGCGATCTTCCTGACCTCGTACTCACCCAAGTGGCTCACCCGGCCGCTGTCGTACACGATCGATCTCCTCGCGGCAGTGCCGTCCATCGTCTACGGCCTGTGGGGACTTCTCGTGTTCGCCCCGGCGATCACCCCGGCCGCAGTGTGGCTCAACAAGACGTTCGGCTGGTTCCCGCTCTTCGCCGACGGCAGCGGATCGATCACCGGCGGCGGCACCATCTTCACCGCAGGCATCGTCCTGGCCGTGATGATCCTTCCGGTCATCACCGCAGTGACCCGCGAGGTGTTCATCCAAACTCCGCGATCACAGATCGAAGCTGCACTCGCCCTCGGCGCCACGCGCTGGGAAGTTGTGCGCACCACGGTCATCCCATTCGGTAAGTCCGGCTACATCAGCGGATCGATGCTCGGTCTCGGACGCGCACTCGGTGAAACGATGGCGCTGTACCTGATCCTGCGCACCACCTCTCAGGCCTTCGGCTGGTCGCTGTTCGACGGCGGCTCGACCATCGCCTCCAAGATCGCCCTCGGCTACGCGGAGTTCAACAACGACATCCAGGCAGGCGCGTACATCGCGGCCGGACTGGTGCTGTTCGTGCTGACCTTCGTCGTCAACGCGGCTGCCCGCGCAGTGATCGCCGGAAAGAAGGACTGACCCATGACCTCCACTCTGGACCGGCCGGTCAAGGCCCCCACTTTCCAAGGCGTCGGCGCCCGTCGTCGCGCCAAGGACGTCATCGCGACCATCCTGGTCAGCCTGGCAGTTGTCATCGCGCTCATCCCGTTGGTCTGGGTGCTCTTCACGGTTATCGCCAAGGGCCTGCCCGCTCTGACGTCGCCGACGTGGTTCACCAACTCGCTCAGCGGATTGACGGCGTCGGCCGACGGCGGCGGTATCTATCACGCATTGATCGGCACCCTTCTGCAAGGCATCGTGTGCGCGGTCTTCTCCATCCCGCTCGGTATCTTCGTCGCGATCTACCTGGTGGAGTACGCCGACCGGAAGTCGAAGCTCGGCAAGCTCACCACGTTCATGGTCGACATCCTCAGCGGTGTCCCGTCGATCGTGGCCGCGCTGTTCATCTACGCCCTGTGGATCGCGACCTTCGGCTTCCCCAAGTCCGCGTTCGCCGTGTCGCTGGCTCTGGTCCTTCTGATGGTCCCGGTCGTCATCCGCTCCACCGAGGAGATGCTGCGCATCGTCCCGATGGATCTGCGAGAGGCGTCGTACGCGCTCGGTGTGCCGAAGTGGAAGACCATCTCGAAAATCGTGCTGCCGACGGCACTTCCCGGCATCATCACCGGCGTCATGCTGGCCCTGGCCCGCGTCCTCGGTGAGACCGCACCGCTGCTGATCCTCGTCGGCTACGCACCGTTCATCAACTTCGATCTGTTCAACGGCGAAATGGGTACTCTGCCTTCCGTCATGGTCGCCGAGATGAACAACCCCACCGACGCCGGCACCAACCGCATCTGGGGCGCAGCACTGACCCTGATCCTGCTGATCGCGATCCTCAACATCGTCGCGAAGCTGATCGGTCACTTCTCGCAGGTCAGAAGCAAGTGATGCGGCCTCGGAACATGTTCGTACTCAACAGCGTCAACAACTCAGTAGGGAGCCGGTAATGGCCAAGCGTCTGGATCTCAAGGACGTCAACATCTACTACGGCAAGTTCCACGCCGTCGCCGATGTGGGCCTGTCCGTCCCGCCCCGGAGTGTCACCGCCTTCATCGGCCCGTCCGGCTGCGGCAAGTCCACCGTTCTTCGTTCACTCAACCGCATGCACGAGGTGATTCCCGGTGCACGCGTCGAGGGTTCGGTCTTGCTCGACGGTGAAGACATCTACGGTTCGAACGTCGATCCCGTCGGTGTTCGCAAGACCATCGGCATGGTCTTCCAGCGGCCCAACCCGTTCCCGACCATGTCCATCCGGGACAACGTCGTCGCGGGCTTGAAGTTGCAGGGTGAGCGCAGCAAGAAGAAGCTCGACGAGGTGGCCGAGCGTTCGCTGCGAGGCGCCAACCTGTGGAACGAGGTCAAGGATCGCCTCGACAAGCCCGGTGGCGGCCTCTCAGGCGGTCAGCAGCAGCGTCTGTGCATCGCGCGTGCCATTGCCGTCTCACCCGACGTGCTGCTCATGGACGAACCGTGCTCCGCGCTCGACCCGATCTCGACTCTGGCGATCGAAGACTTGATCACCGAGCTGAAGAAGGACTTCACCATCGTCATCGTCACGCACAACATGCAGCAGGCTGCGCGTGTGAGTGACCAGACGGCTTTCTTCAACCTCGAGGCAACCGGTAAGCCCGGTCAGCTCGTAGAGATCGACGACACCGAGAAGATCTTCTCGAACCCGACGCAGAAGGCCACCGAGGACTACATCTCCGGCCGCTTCGGATAGGTCCTGGGATCGGCCCCGGGATTGCGTCCTGCACGACCATGTTTCACCCCCGTTTCCAACAGGAGACGGGGGTGAAACTTTTTGGTTGTGGTGATAGTTCCCACTCCGGTGCACAGGGCTGAGCGTCGTTGGGCGCCCGAATAATTCGATGAGCAGTGCAAGTGCCCCGAGTGGGCGCTGAAGTAGCCGACGATGTGAATCTCGTGGATACTGACGACGCTTCGGGCAATGCTAATCTCGGCCCGACAGCACGCTGTCGATCGATGTCGTTTCACAACCGGAAGGGCTTGTCAGTGCACCTCACCCCTTCAGATACCGAAAAGCTGCTCCTGAGCGTTGCGGGCATGGTCGCCCGCGACCGCCGCGAGCGCGGGGTACTGCTGAACTACCCCGAAGCGATGGCCCTGATCTCGTGTTGGATTCTCGAGCGCGCGCGGGACGGAATGACGGTTGCGGAACTGATGAACGCCGGTCGGCAAGTGCTCACCCGCGACGACGTGATGGAAGGGGTACCCGAGATGATTGCAAACGTCCAGGTGGAGGCCACTTTCCCGGACGGTCGCAAGCTGGTCACCGTGACGGAGCCCATTCGATGATTCCCGGTGAGGTTCGTGTGTCCACCGAACCGCTCGAGTTCGGCACAGACGCGGAAAAGATCACGATGGTCGTCGTCAACGACGGCGATCGTCCCATCCAGATCGGTTCGCATCTCCATCTGCCGGCCGCCAACCCGGCGCTGACCTTCGATCGCGAAGCGGCAGACGGTTTCCGGCTCGACATCCCCTCGGGAACGTCGGTTCGGTTCGAACCCGGGGTCAGCAGAACGGTGACACTGATCGCGCTCGGCGGACTCAAAAGGGTTCCGGGCCTGCAGATCGTGCCGGACGAAGACCTGCCGACGCATGCGCGTGAGCCCAAGACCGTCATGCCGTTCGGCACACCCGGTGTCGAGGTCGAAGAGCCTTTGCGAGCGTCCTCGGTGAATGTTCGCGTGAGTGATGTTCCAGTCGAGGCGGATTCACCGGATGACGCCGCGACGACAGTTGAGAGGACAGCCGAATGAGCAGGATCGATCGACGCGGTTACGCCTCCCTGTACGGCCCGACCGCAGGCGACCAGATCCGTTTGGCCGACACGGATCTGTGGATCGAGATCGAGCACGACTACACCGCGACCGGCGACGAGATGGTCTTCGGCGGCGGTAAGAGCATCCGCGAGTCGATGGGCCAGGGCCTGACCACTCGCGACCAGGGCGCTCTCGACGTCGTCATCACCAACACGGTCATTCTCGATCACTGGGGAATTGTCCGGGCAGACGTCGGAATTCGCGACGGACGCATCGTTGCGATCGGCAAGTCCGGTAACCCAGACATCATGAACGGTGTGCACCCCAAGTTGCTCATCGGGCCGAGCACCGACGTGATCGCCGGCGAGGGAAAGATCCTCACTGCGGGTGCGATCGACACTCACGTGCACTTCCTCAGTGAAGTCGAGATGATGGAAGCACTCGCCACCGGTACGACGACGGTGGCGGGCGGCGGGACGGGCCCCACCGAGGGAAGCAAGGCAACCACTGTCACGCCCGGCGCCTGGTCGCTGACGATGATGCATCGGGCCCTCGACCACATCCCGCTCAACGTTCTTCTTCTCGGGAAGGGCAGCACAGTCAGCCATGAGGCCATGCGCCAGGAAGCTCTCGCGGGCGCAGGCGGATTCAAGGTTCACGAGGACTGGGGTTCCACTCCGGCCGCGATCGACGCCGCTCTGCGAGCAGCCGACGAGTTCGGCCTCCAGGTAGCGCTGCACGCCGACAGCCTCAATGAAACCGGTTACGTACAGCACACTTTGGACGCGATCGCCGGACGCGGAATCCACGTATTCCATGCGGAAGGTGCCGGCGGCGGGCACGCACCGGACATCATCGTGACAGCCGGTGAGCCGAACGTTCTTCCGGCATCGACCAATCCGACGCTGCCGCATACCGTCAACACGGTTGCCGAGCACCTCGACATGCTCATCGTGTGCCATGCGCTCAATCCCCGGGTTCCGGAGGATCTCGCCTTTGCCGAGTCTCGAATCCGCCCGACAACGATTGCGGCGGAAGACTTTCTGCACGACATCGGAGCTATCTCCATCACCTCGTCCGACGCCCAGGCTATGGGCCGTATCGGCGAGGTGACCCTGCGGACGTGGCAGGTGGCCCACGTCATGAAGGCCCAGTACGGAAAGCTGGGCACCAGCATGCCGGCCGACAACGAGCGTGCGCGGCGCTACGTCGCCAAGTACACGATCTGCCCTGCAGTTGCGCACGGTATCGATCACGAAATCGGATCGGTCGAGGCCGGGAAGATGGCGGACCTGGTTCTGTGGGATCCCGCGTTCTTCGGTGTCCGTCCTTCTGCCGTGATCAAGGGTGGGGCGATAGTTGCTGCGCCGCTTGGTGATCCGAACGCTGCGATCCCGACCCCACAGCCGGTGTTCGTTCGCCCGGCCATCGCGGCAACTCCGGGATCGGCGCCGCACCTGTCCACGACGTTCGTCTCGCCGATGGCCATCGAGGACGGTTTGGCCGATCGTCTCGGTCTCACCCGCACCCTCACCGGCGTCCGGCCGACTCGGCACCTCACCAAAGCGGATATGCCGAACAACACGGCACTGCCGTCCATCGACGTCGATCCGGAGACGTTTGCCATCAAGGTCAACGGCGACCTCATCGTGCCCAACCCCGTTGACGTAGTGCCGATGGCTCAGCGCTACATGCTGTT
This sequence comes from Rhodococcus sp. IEGM 1409, assembly GCF_030056735.1. Lineage (GTDB taxonomy): Bacteria > Actinomycetota > Actinomycetes > Mycobacteriales > Mycobacteriaceae > Rhodococcus_F. The sequence goes on along the minus strand of NZ_JASHKN010000001.1, from coordinate 841,477 downwards.
CTGAAACCATGTCAATCGAGATGGCGTCTGCCGAGATAGCGTCGATGCTCTTGGCAGACGGGCGTCTGCCTACGGGCGGTCACGCGCACTCGTCGGGGTTGGAACCGGCACTGGTGGGCGGACTCCTGCAGAGTCAGGTCCCGGATTTCATCCGGGGTCGACTCGAAACAGTGGGACTGGTCGAGGCCGCTGCAACGGTGGTCACGCGGCGTTGGGCCGTAAGCGCGGGTAGTGCAGGCGAACTCGAGGACATCTCGAGGGAACTGCTCGCTCGTACCCCCAGCGCGCCGCTTCGTGAGGCGTCGATTCAGCTTGGACGTGGGCTGGCAAGGCTGGCGTCGCGGTTGTGGCCGCAACACCCCGCGGTGCAGATACTCATGGCCCTGCCCGGGCATCCGATGCGTCCGCTCGCGTTGGGAGTCTTCACGGCGATCTCCGGGATGGACGACCTACAGGCAGCTAGATCCTGTCTGTACGACGACGCTCAAACGGTGGCGTCGGCAGCATTGAAGCTACTGCCGGTGGATCCGGCAGAACCGGTCGAATGGCTGCTCCGAGCCGCCTCGACCATCGAAACCGTCGCCGCGGCTGCAGTAGCAGTCGACAGCGTCACAGATATACCCGCAACAACAGGACCGTTGGTCGAACAATGGTCACTCGAACACCACGCTCGATCCAGGAGGATTTTCCGTGCTTGACAACCTGAACAACACCGCCACTGCTGCAAGAGGTTTGAGGCTCGGCGTCGCCGGACCGGTCGGTACCGGCAAAAGTACCCTCATCGCCACCATCTGTCGCGAGCTCGCGTCGGAGTTCGAGATTGCGGTTGTCACCAACGACATCTACACCGACGAGGACGCGCGACTGTTGCGCGCCGCCAACGTTCTGCCGATCGAGCGCATCGTCGCAGTCGAGACGGGCGCGTGCCCGCACACGGCTATTCGTGACGACGTCACACCGAATCTCATTGCGGTCGAAGACCTCGAGCGTCAGTTCCATCCCCTCGACATGGTGATCGTGGAAAGCGGTGGCGACAACCTGACCGCAACGTTCAGCCCGGCACTGGTCGACGCCCAGATCTTCTGCATCGACGTCGCCGGCGGCGGAGACGTCGCACGCAAGGGTGGTCCCGGAATCGAGCGGGCAGATCTGTTGGTGGTCAACAAGATCGACCTTGCCCCGTACGTCGACGTCGACGCGGTCCAGATGGTTGCCGATGCCACGGCCGCCCGTGACGGACTTCCCGTTCTCGCGCTCAGCCAGAAGGATCACGCCACGATCGACCAGCTCAGTGCGTGGCTTCGCCAGGTCATCTCAGCTCATCGCGCGGGTAGTCACACCCCGCAGGATCCGGGACCGATGGCACCGCACTTCCACGCCGATGAAGAAGAACACGACCACGGACACGGTCACGGGCACAGTCACTCTCACGCTCACTGATGAGCACCGGAGCTACGCGGGTTGTCGTCGAGCGAGTGGGGGACACCGCCGTTGCACGAGAGCTGATCTCGGGCGACTTCCTGGCCCCACGGTTCGTCGACGCTCGCGGGCTCACCGTGCGAATTGCTCTGGTAGGGCACAGTGCAACGCTGCTGGCCGGTGACGACCTGCGCATCGAATTCGTGGTCGCGCCGGGTACGTGTCTCGAGGTGATCGAGCCTTCAGGGACCGTCGCGTACAACGCGCGCGGCGGCCGGGCGTCATGGTCGGCTTCGGCCAGAGTCGGAGCCGGTGCGGCGCTGATCTGGCGTGCGGCACCGTTTGTCGTCGCCGGCGGCGCGGATGTGACCAGGCGCGTGGAAATTTCGCTGGAATCCGACGCGGTGGCGCTGCTCGACGAGATGATCGTGTTCGGCCGGACCGGCGAAACCGGCGGTGCGCTTCGCTCCGATCAGCGAATCACCGTCGACGGCGGTGCGCTTCTCGTGGAAACACTCGACCTGCGTAGCGTGCCGGGCCGTTCGCTGCCGGGAATTCTTGGTGGTCATCGCGTGCTCGGTACAACCATGCTGTTGGGGATGAAGACTTCCGACGACGTCGAGGGGCACGTGACGCCGCTGGCGGGACCGGGGATGCTGGCCCGGGCTGTGGCCGATCACGCCCACGAGGCGAGCGCGGCTCTGGACGAGATCTGGTCGCAGTGGCGGGCACGGGTCTCGGAGAAATACAGCGACTGATCTGCCCGACCGTCACACTCCGGGCGGCTGCATCGTCCACTATGTGACCAGGCCGAAGAGAGTCGGGCGCACAGGTTTGACGGAGGCATCATGCGAATTGTTGTTCTGGGCGGAACCGGCCAGATGGGAAAGCTGGTTGTAGAGCAGGCCAAGGCAGTAGAGCTGGCGAAGGCCGGGGGCCATGATGTTGTCGCTGCCGCTCGATCGACGGGAGTCGACGTCTCCACAGGCGCGGGGTTGGACGAAGCATTTGCTGGTGCCGACGTGGTCGTCGACGTGAGTGATCACGTCACCAACAGTGCCAAGAAGGCGATCGAGTTCTTCGAGACCGCAGCGAGGAATATCGCCGCGGCCGAAACCCGAGCCGGCGTGAAGCATCACGTGTTGCTCTCGATCGTGAACTGCGACGATCCGCAGTTGAAGTCGTTCGGGTACTACCAGGGAAAAGCTGCGCAGGAACGCGCGGTGGAAGCGTCGGGCATTCCGTTCACGATTCTGCGATCCACCCAGTGGTTCGAGTTCGGCGAGAAGACCATCGCCCTCTTCGGACTGGGGCCGGTCGCGATGGTTCCCCGGATGCGGTCACAACCGGTGGCAGCGAAGACCGTTGCCGAGGCGCTCGTGACCTGCGCTCAGAACGGTCCGACCGGGAGGGCCCCAGACCTGGCCGGGCCCGAGGTCCTCGAGATCCCGGCCATGACACGCGAGATTTTGAGATACCGCAGGCGACGCAAATGGCTCATCCCGATCTCGATGCCGGGAGCGGGTAAGGCGATGAAGGGTGGGGCGCTGCTACCCGGGCCTGGGTCGACAACTGCAGGACCCACATTGGAAACCTGGTTGCACGAGAACTGAATAGGAAAGGCGGCCGCGCAAGTGCGCGGCCGCCTTTTACTCACGTGGACGGTTGGGTTCAGAGATCCGGGTACGAGGTGAGGTTGTCGACCTTCTCGGTGGTTTCCGGCTCTTCGGGCAGCTTGCCGGTCACCAGGAAGATGACGCGTCGGCCTACCTCGACAGCGTGGTCGGCGAACCGCTCGTAGAAGCGGCCGAGCAGAGTGACGTCGACTGCGGCGGCAACGCCGTGCTTCCACTCGCGATCCATGAGGACGGTGAAGAGGTGGCGGTGGAGGTCGTCCATCGCTTCGTCTTCTTCGCGCAGGCGGGCAGCGCGCTCGGGGTCGCGGGTCTCGAGCACGACCTTGGCGGCCGCGCCGATGGAGACGGCGATGCGTCCCATCTCTGCGAAGTAGCCGTTGACCTCTTCGGGAAGCACATGGTTGGGATGTCGGCGGCGCGCGATCTTGGCGACGTGCAGGGCGAGTGCACCCATGCGGTCGATGTCGGCGACGATCTGGATTCCGCTGACCACCGAGCGCAGATCTCCGGCAACGGGAGCCTGCAAGGCGAGCAACGCAAACGCGCGCTCCTCGCAAATGGTGCTGAGTTCGGTGATCTTGTCGTGTTCGCCGATTACTTGTTCTGCCAGGGACAGGTCTGCCTGGAGCAGGGACTGGGTGGCGCGCTCCATAGCGGCACCTGCCAGTCCTGCCATCTCGCCGAGCGTGTCTGCAAGCTCGGTCATCTGTTCGTTGTAAGCCACGCGCATGAGGTCAGAGCCTACGTGCCGTGAAAGACCAAGTCACAAGCACCAGGTGAACGCAAGGTGAATGAACAAGTCTCAGTCGCAGGTGGTGTCGCCGGCGTTGACGCTGGCGATGTCGGCGGGCAGAGCCGTCGAGGTGCTGGTGTCGACCGACGTCGGATTTGCCGCCAGCATGGTCCCCGGGTCGGCGGGGGCGACGACGGTGCCGGAGAAATTGCTTCCGACGACGACCTCGATCATGTCGCCCACGCTCGGCGCGAGAACGAGAACCGCGCCGGGAATCGACGACGCGACAGTCACCGCTTCAGCCTCGTAGCCTGCGGCGTAGCGCACGACGGTGGTCGACGCCTGAGCATTCGCCAGGCCGGTAGCCGCGCTGAAGTTACCGACCGTGGAGATCTGGAAGCCGTAAGCAGCGAGGCTGTCGGCGATGGTCGCGGCCTGCCCGGCGATTCCGGACGCGTTGGAAACGTCGACCGAGACGTTGTAGGCGCTCATCGCCTCGACGGAAGTGGCCGCCGGCGGCGTGCTGGACGTGGGAGCGGTCGTCGTGGAACTGGTCGACGACGGTGTGGTGTCCTCGCGCTCTTCACCCGGAAGTGGATCGTCGTCGATGATTGCCTGGAAGAGGGACTTGATCTCGTCGGTGCGAGGAATCTCGTTGCCCCAGTCGTTGGTGCCGTCCGTGGGGACCGTCAAGAACGTGACCGCGCCTGCATCGACGTTCTGTAGCGAACGGCCGAGGGTGACCAGTGATTTCGTGTCGATGTTCTCGACGAATGTGTCGCTGGTGAAGGCGTTGATGAATCCGTTGAGCTTGCTCGGATTCAGGAGAACCTGGTTGGACAGGGCCGAGCGGAGCAGCGCCGACAGGAACTTCTGCTGACGGGTGATGCGTCCGTAGTCGCCGTTGCCCTCGGCTTCGACGTGGCGGGCGCGCACATAGTTGAGTGCGGTACGGCCGTCGAGCATCTGCGTGCCGCCCGAAGCGAGAACGGTTCCGAGGATGCCGTCTTCGATCGGTCCGGGGGAGCAGACATTCACGCCGCCGACGGTGTCGACCATGCGCTCGAAACCGGCGAAGTCCATTCCGACGAAGTGTCCGATCTTCAGGCCGGACATCTTCTGGATGACCTTGACCAGACACTTGGGGCCACCGAGTGCGTACGTCGCATTGAGCTTGTCGCCACTGGCTGCGGGGAAGGTTTCGCTGGTGTACTTGCCGGCGTCGTTGTCCCAGCCCTGGCAGATCGGCCGTTCGACGTCGAGGTCACGAGGGAAGGAGACTGCGACGACGCGGCTTCTGTCGGCGGGAATGTTCACCAGCATGACCGTGTCGGCTCGGGCACCTTCGGCGTCTTCGACGGTTCCGGCGCCGATTTCACCGCTCGCACCGGCGCGGGTATCGGTGCCGATGATCAGGTATGTCTCGTCGCCGAGCTGGCCGCCGGCGTCGATGATGTCGTCGGACTCGGTGTCGAGTGCTGCAATCTGATCGAAGCCGCCTTCGACTGACCGCAGATAACCCCAGACGACGCCGGTCAATGCGAGAGACATGACGGCCAGGAACGCTACTGCTGATCGGCCGATCACTTTTGCGCGATGGCGGCGGCGAATCTTGCTTTGCGCCAGGCGGGTGGCGCCGGTGTCACCGACTACTCGCGGCACTGCGGAGGTGACGGGATGTTCTTCGGTTATCCAGTCCGCAGCGGCTGGCGGGACTGTCGAACGCGCGGGAATCGGCCGGGCCGGGGGCGGTGCCGATGCCGCCGGGGGCGGTGCCGATGCCGCTCGAGATGGAGTCTTGGGTGGTGCGGACTTGGGTGGTGTAGCCGGGGCAGGTGGCGGCTTTTTTTCGCCTACCCGACGGACCAACTCGGCGACCGACACGGAGTCGTCGGTCGGAGGCGAATCCCGCCGGCCGGTACGTCCACTGCTGCGACGCTCCGTGGGACTGGGCGGTTGCGGTGCTGGTCGTTGGGGTGTGACAGGGCGCTGGGGTGTGGCAGGGCGCTGGGGTGTGGCAGGGCGCTGGGGCGTTGTCGGTTGGTCCGGTCGGGCGCTGCGGAAGCGCTTGTCTGCGAGCGGACGTTCCCAGGGGGCGCGGCTCTCGGGCGGAGGTGGGCCCGAATCGTGATCATCACCCACCGATGCAACCTGTCCCGTCGTCGACTGTCAGTAACTCGTCATTCAGATGCCGGCGTCAACCGAGTTTGTCGACGAAGCTGGAGCCATATTACTGGTGAATCCTGAGTGCTCCACTCAGAAAGTGATGTGAGTAATCCGACGGCGTGTTTTCGCTAGCCGCCCGAGTGCATCATGTCAGCTCCCACCGGCACAAGGTCGTCCTCGGGATCGTCGAGCCAACCTTCCGGAAGTGCTACCTGACCGGGTGAGCCTTGGCGTCCGCGCGGGCCTTCGGCGTCCTTGGGGAACGGGACGTCGTGATCGAGCTGTCCGAGCAGGTCGTCCAGTTCGGACAACGTGCTGACCAAAGCCATCGAGACCCGCAGATCCGATCCGACCGGGAACCCACGCATGTACCAGGAGACGTGCTTGCGAAGTTCGCGCAAGCCCTTCATCTCACCGTGATGGGCGGCGAGCAGTTGGGCGTGACGGGCGATGATCTTGGTGACTTCGCCGAGCGTCGGCGGGGTGGCGATCTGTTGTCCGTTGAGAGCTGCACTGAGCTCCGCGAACAGCCATGGCCGTCCGAGGCAGCCGCGTCCGACTACGACGCCGTCGCAGCCGGTCTCGTTCATCATGCGGGCAGCATCCGAGGCATCGAAGATGTCGCCGTTGCCGAGGATCGGAACGTCGGTGACGTGCTCCTTGAGGCGCGTGATCTCGTTCCAGTCAGCGGTGCCGGAGTAGCGCTGCGACGCGGTTCGTGCGTGAAGCGCGACGGCAGCGGCGCCTTCAGCTGCGGCGATCCGGCCGGCGTCGAGGTGTGTGTGATGTTCTGGGTCGATACCGACGCGCATCTTGACGGTGACCGGAATGTCGGTGCCTTCGGTGGCGCGCACGGCTGCCGCGACGATTTGTCCGAACAGTCGACGCTTGTACGGCAGCGCTGATCCGCCGCCCTTGCGGGTCACCTTCGGTACCGGGCAGCCGAAGTTCATGTCGATGTGATCGGCCATGTTCTCGTCGACGATCATCTTGGCCGCGGCGTAAGTCGTATCCGGGTCGACGGTGTACAGCTGCAGCGACCTGGGCGTTTCGGTCGGGCCGAACGTGGTCATGTGCATCGTGCCCGGCTGGCGTTCGACGAGCGCGCGTGCGGTGACCATTTCGCAGACGTAGAGCCCGGACGTGCTGCCTGCACGTTCGAGTTCGAGTTCACGACACAGCGTGCGGAAGGCGACGTTGGTGACACCCGCCATGGGTGCGAGGACCACGGGGCTGTGGAGCTCGAGTGAACCGATACGAAGGGATGACATGACTACCTCTGAACAAATACTTGTGACAATTGGAAGTGCCCGGTACCGAATCCGGTACCGGGCACAGAATAGCTGGTGAAACTAAGAAGCCTGCTGTTCGCGCTTTGCGGCTTCGCGTGCGAGCATGCGATCGCGCTGTTCCTCGAACTTCGTCGCGTTGGCGGCGAGGGTTTCGAGGAAGGCTGCCAACTTCTCGCGCGTGTTCTCGCCTTCGGCACTGAAATCGTTGCGCTCGAAGATGTTCCACTTGCGCAGGACCGGCCAGACGACCTCGTCGAGGTGCTGGCGAAGGTCGTAGATGCCGTGCTTGGCCATGAGAGCGCCGTTGCGGCGGAAGTTCGGCATGCCGGCGCCGGGCATCTGGAAGTTCTGGACGATGTTTGCCACAGCCTTGAGAGCCTGATCGGGAGCAAGATCGAGCGCGGCGGCGCAGACGTTGCGGTAGAAGATCATGTGCAGATTCTCGTCCGCCGCGATGCGCTGAAGCATCTTGTCGGCAACCGGCTCGTCGCAGGCCTTACCGGTGTTGCGGTGGCTGACGCGTGTCGCGAGTTCCTGGAAGGTCACGTACGCGACCGAGTGCAGCAGGCCGGCGTCGCCCTCGTCGATGGGTGCGCTGTAACCGTTTGTCATGTGTTCCATGCGGAACCGTTCGAGCTCGACGGGGTCGACTGCGCGCGTGACAACGAGGTAGTCGCGCATCACGATGCCGTGACGGTTCTCCTCGGCGGTCCACCGGCCGACCCACGTGCCCCAGGCGCCGTCCTGCGAAAAGTTTTCGGCGATCTCACGGTGGTACGACGGCAGGTTGTCCTCGGTGAGCAGGTTGGTGATCATCGCGGCGCGGGCCACCTCGCCGAGTTGTGACTGCTCGAGACTCCAGTCTTCGCCGCCCATGGCTGCGAAGTTACGACCCTCGTCCCACGGGACGTAATCGTGTGGATGCCATTCCTTGGCCATGGAGATGTGGCGGTTGACGTTCTCCTCGGCAACCGGCTGCAGCTCTTGTAGCAGCTCGAGCTGCGTCAGAATCCTCGTCATTTCTTGCCTCCATGTTGAGTGAATGCGCGACTTCGCCCCAGCCTACGGCACCGTAGGTTTGAAAAGAATGGCATGAAAATTGCCCCCCTCGAGCGATGTTACCGAACCGTAGTTATCCGGGGGCACTTTCACTACCAAGTCGTTCTTTCGACGTAGTCGCGGAACGTGCGGGCGGGATCGGACAGTTCGCGGCTCTTCGACCAGATCAGTCCTATTTTTCGCTGCGCGCCTTCGATCGGTACGTAGACGACTCCTTCGGACCAGATCGGTGGATCCTGAACCGGCATGACCGAGACACCGAGAGAAGCGGAGACCAGTCCGCCGACCGTTGCCAGCTCGCTGCTCTCGAAGACGAAATTCGGGGTAAATCCCGCGGCCGCGCACAGTTCATCGAGAATTCTTCGCATCCCGAAGTTCGGGTGCATTCCGATGAACGGCTCGTCAGCCGCTTCCGTCAGCTCGACCGAAGGCAACTGTGCGAAGCGGTGATCGGCCGGAACCGCCAATGCCAGTGATTGCCGAGCGATCTGCATCCACGCCACCTGCGGATCGCGCGGCTGCGGCGAGACGACGGCCAGGTCGGACGTGCCGGCGGCAATTCTGTCGACCAGGAACTGCGCACTGTCCTGATGCAGTTCGAATCGCACGCCTGGACGCTCGACGCGATATCCCCGCAGCATGTGCGGGACCAGCCAGGTTCCGAACGAGTGGAGGAAGTCGAGTCGGACGGTGCCGCTCTCGGGGCTCGCCAGCGACTGGATTTCGGTCTGCGCTGCGTCGAGTGCGCGGAGCGCGGCCCGAGCGTGTTCGTAGAGGATCTCGCCGTACCGGTTCAGTTCGAGTCGGCGTCCTTGACGGTCGAAGAGTGTCACGCCGATCTGGCGTTCGAGGCGTGCGAGTTTGCGCGAGAGGGTCGGCTGCGACAGGTGGGTCAGGTCCGCAGTCGCGGTGACCTGTTGGGTTTCGGCGAGTACGACAAACCACTCGAGGTCTTCGGTCAGCATCACGAACCAAATCTATATGCGCTTCACGCATATAGAACTTCAAGTTTATGCATTTTCTTTTGTCGAAGCTCGGCGGGAGGATTCTTACCGGAGGTAAGTGATGCCTGGAGGTACGTGGTGACTGTTGAGAATGTGATCGAATCCGAGGTGGCGCCGCTTCGACGGGGATCCGCCGGGTATCGCACGGTGACCGTTGCATTGTTCGCGGCCGGGCTGTCGACGTTCATCTCGATGTACGCGGCACAGGCATTGCTGCCCGCGTTCGCGGAAGGCTTCGACGTCTCGCCGGCGGTGTCTGCGCTTTCCGTCTCGGCGACGACGGGCATGCTGGCGTTGGCGATCATTCCCGCCAGCGCGCTCTCCGAGCGGTTCGGTCGCACACGGGTGATGATCGCGTCGGCGTCGGCGTCCTGTGTGATCGGTTTGCTCCTGCCGCTCAGTCCGACGATCGAGATTCTGCTGATCGGGCGCGCGGCGCAAGGTTTGGCTCTGGCAGGGGTCCCGGCGGTGGCGATGGCCTTCCTGGCCGAGGAGGTCGATCGGAAGGACCTCGGTGCGGCGATGGGCAGGTACGTCGCCGGTACGACGATCGGTGGGTTGATCGGACGGCTTGTTCCCTCTGCCGTGGTCGATTTCAGTACGTGGCGTTGGGCACTGCTGACTGCGGCTCTGCTGTCAGCATTGTTCGCGCTCAACATGATCCGGAAGTTGCCCGCGTCGAAGTTCTTTCGCCCGCAACCTGTATCGGTGCGAACTACAGCGTCGAATCTGCGACGCCACCTTGCGAACCCGTCGCTGCGCACGCTGTTCGCCTTGGGTTTCATCCTGATGGGAGGCTTCGTCTCGATCTACAACTTCCTCGGATTTCGGCTCACGGCAGCACCTTTCGGCCTTCCGGAAGCATCTGTCGGCCTGGTGTTTCTTTTCTACCTCGCCGGTACTTTCACCTCAGCGGTAGCCGGCGGCGCCTCGGACCGGTTTGGTAGGCGCAGTGTTCTGCTCGGCTCGGTTGTTGTCATCGGTATCGGGCTGGCACTGACCGTTCCCGACAACCTGGCATTGACACTCGCGGGGATGCTCCTCTTCACCGGAGGATTCTTCGCGGCACATTCGGTGGCCAGCGGGTGGGTGGGCCTGATCGCGACCGACCACCGGGCCGAGGCGTCGGCGTTGTATCTGTTTGCCTACTACGCGGGTTCGTCCGTGGCGGGCGCCCTCGGGGGTCTCGCGTACGCGGGCGGCGGTTGGGGTGGGGTCAGCGCCTTTGTCGGCGCTCTGCTGCTGGTTGCGTTCACATTGTCGCTGAAGATGTTTCGATCTTCGGCGGTTGACTGACCAGCGCACTGCGGCGCCCCGAACAGGGTCGCCGCAGTGCGTGGAGTTGTCGAGAGTCTTACTTCTTGCCGCCGCCGAGGAGGCCGCCGAGGAGGTCACCGAGGCCGCCGCCACCGGATCCACCCAGGATGCCGCCGAGTGCACCACCGATGCCGCCGCCGGAATTGCCACCGCCGCCGAGAATTCCGCCGAGGAGATCCCCGAGCCCGCCGCCGGAGGCCTGGGTCTGCGCACCTGCGCCGCCGCCGGTGAACTGCTTGGCGAGGTAGGCCAGGACGATGGGAGCGAGGATCGGCAGCAACTGCTTCACCAGATCGTTTCCGCCGCCGCCGACTCCGCCGAGCGCACTGGCGACCTGATCGGTGTTGCCGCCGAAGATGTTCGAGACGATCTTCTGGCCGTCAGCGGTGTCGACTTTGCTGATGTCGACGCCGTCGTCGAGAAGGCTGGTGTCGGCGTGCGACTGCAACGCACTTTCCAGCGAGGCTGCGCCGGCGGGATCTTGCACATTGGCGCCGAGGCCACCGACGAGGGTCGGAAGTGCCGTCTTGACCGCCGCCTCGGCAGTTGCCTGGTCTACGCCGAGTTGCTGCGCGATCTGGTCGATGGGGATCTGGGATAGAAGGTCGTCAAGCGATGCCATTGATGCCCTACCTCTTCTGGGGTACTACTCGTCAGTACCCGGCTGTTGCAGACACTAATGAATGTCGGCGTCGACGGTAACCCTGCGGTTGCCGAGCGGTCAGGCTCGGGTCTTCTCGCGGGGGACCAGACACGCTAGGAGCGCGAGAATCAGTCCACCGGCCGTCAAGATGAATCCTGTCTGATTTGTCAGGATCGTGGAGTAGTTTTCCCTGATGACGTTGTCGAATTGGTCGTTCACTCGGTAGTAGAACGTGCCCAGAGTTCCCAATCCCACGATGATTCCGATCCACGCTGCAATGCGAGAACCGAACAATGCGGCGATCAGAATCAAAACGGCGGCGGCGAGCAGAAGTATCGCCATCGAACGGTAGAAGGTCACCGACTGATCGCCGATCTGCTCGATCGCCCAACCCGCCGGAAAACCGTCCCGCAGGTCCTCGAGACGGACGTTGCCCGGTTTGACGCCGGCCAGAACGTACATGAACGAGCCGACGGCCACGGCGATCCCGCAGATCAACAGAACCAGATGAACAAACGTGCGCATGCCACTCTCCCCATGATTGGAGTTCGGTAACGCGGTCGTCGCCGAGCCTAGCTGTGTCGCGGGTGTGAAGCTCGGTATCGAGCGTGCAGAATCGTCTCCATGCCCGACAACATGCGTCGACTCGAAGAGATCTCGTTGTCCCTGCCGGAGGCGGAGCGCGTCGACATCGAAGCGTGGGACGGCCACCCGACTTTTCGGGTCCGCGGCAAGAACTTCGTGTTCTGCAACCTCGAAGCCACCTCCTTGACCGTCAAGTTGAGCAAGGAGGAAGCCGAGGCAGTGGTGGCCACCGAACCAGGCGCAAGCGCTGCCGGCTACGGGCTCGGTCGCCACGGGTGGGTTGCACTCGACATCGGTCCCGACGTTTCCGAGGAGAAATGGTCACAGCTCGAGGAATGGATCTACACCTCGTTCACCCTCGTTGCGCCGAAGCGGCTTGCCCGGATCGTTCTCGATGCGGATGAGGAACGCCCGTAACGGATAGATTCGTCAGTACAGACGCCGACTAGACGAGGAATTGTCATGACGACACCGGAAACTTCACCGGCCACCGCAAAACCGGGTATGCCGCCGTGGGCGAAGAAGGCCATCGGGATCGCAGTGATGGCGGTGGTCCTGGTCATCGCCTACTTCATCCTTGCCGCCTTCCTTCCACGTTGGTGGGCGCAGCGCATTGCGTCGCTGGCGAACGGCAGCTTCAGCGCCGGTATCGCGTGGGGACTGCTGTTCGGTCTCGTCTGCACACTGGTCCCGCTGATCTTCTTCCGGGCTGTTTGGCAGGTGCGCAAGCGCAAGCATGCTCGAATCATGCAGATCGCGGCTCTCGCGTTGGGTGTGATCTTCGCGCTGCCGAATCTGCTCTCTCTGACAGTCGTTCTCGGCAACAACAACGCAGCGCATGCGGGCGAGCGGATCCTCGACGTCGACGGTCCCGGATTCCGTGGAGCCTCCGTTGTCGGTGCAGTCCTCGGCGTCGCGTTGTTCCTGGGTCTCGTTGCGCTCGGTTACCTGTACAAGAAGCGTGGCAAGGACCTCGACAAGATGCGCGGTGAACTCAAGCAGCACGAGCCGCAGAGCAAGGGCGAGGCGCCGGCTCCCGAAATCTGAGTTGGCGCGGTCACCACACGAGAACGGGCTTGATGACGCGCCCCGACGACTGATCTTCGACGGCTTTGTTGATGTCGGAGAACTCGTAGTGCGTCACCAACCGGTCGATTGGAAATCGGCCCTCGGTGAAGAGTTCGACGAGTTCGGGGATGAACGTCGAGACTTCCGATTCACCTTCGATGCATCCTCGAACTGTCTTTCCGTTCAACATGATGTCGGCCATGTTCACCTCGAGTGTTGACGCTCCGAGTCCGACCACTGCCAGTGTTCCTCGCGCACGCAGTGATGTGACGGCCTGATTGATCACGGCGCCGATCCCGGTGGTGTCGAGGGAATGCGTCGAACCTCCGTCGGTGGCGGCGCGAACCGCTTCGATCACGTCTTCGGTGGTCGGGTCGACGGTGACGGCGCCGAATTCCTCGGCGAGGCTTCGTCGCTGCGCAACGGGGTCGACGGCGACCAGGGTGGAGACCCCGGCAGCTCGTGCTGCCAGCAGCGCCGCGAATCCGACGCTTCCGGCTCCGAAAACGACAAACGCCGAGTCGGGCTCGGGGCGAAGCAGATTCAGCACCGCACCGGCGCCAGTTTGGAACCCGCAGCCGAGCGGAGCCGCGACGGTCAGGTCCACCGCAGGATCGACGACGACGGTGTTGTCGGCAGAGGCGATGACGTATTGCGCGAAGCTGGACTGACCGAAGAATGCGGACCGTATCGGAGTTCCGTTTCGCCGGATCGGCGTCGAGCCGTCGGTACGTGCGCCAGAGCTGTTGAGTCTGTGCGAGCTTTCGCAGTATGCCCGATGGCCGCTGAGGCACTGCCTGCACACACCGCAACTGCGGTAGCTCAGCAACACGTGATCACCGGGCACTATGTTGTCGATCGACGAGCCGACTGCCTCGACAACCCCTGCCCCTTCGTGCCCGAACACGCAGGGGCCGAGTCTTTCCGGGAGCACTGACTTCGTGAACAAATCTGTGTGGCACAGGCCTGTTGCGACAATGCGAACAAGGATCTCGTCTGCATGGGGTTCGTCGATCTCGACGGTGTCGAGTGTGAAGGGGGAGTGCGGTCCGTGCGAGAGAGCCGCTGTCATCTGCATGGGGGACGTCGAATTCTGTTCGGCGTGAATCACGCTCGCTCGAGCAGGAAGTAGTAGTGCTGCCCACCGTCGAGAACCAACGCCGACTTTCCGTTCATGATGCCCATGAGTGTCGAGTCGTCGACCTTCTTGAAGTGGTCGAAGATCGGCGCGCCGTCGTAGACCATCGTTGCCGTGACTTCGCCGCGAAACTCGATGTTCCACAGGCTTGCTTCGCCATTGCCGCCCTTGACGTCGGAATAGAGGTTTCCGTACTCGTCGCGACAGATCAACGGCTTTGCGTCCTCGACCGAGTTGAATGTCTTGCCGTACCAGCGGCTCGTGAACAGCTTTTCGTGCAGCCGGTGACCGGTGGCGAAGTCGTCACCCTTCCATTCTCCGAGGATCTCTGAAGCAGCGACGGTATCCAGCGCCGCCCACACTTCGTCGAGTTCCTCTGGTGATACACCACTTTCCGCTGCACGGAGCCGGGCGAAAGCGGTTCGGGCTTCGTCGAGATTCATGTCTCTCCTCGAGTCGACGGGTAAGTGGCAAGTCAGTTCGCGAACCAAATTGTTCGTCAACTCTGCACGCTACGCCGAACCGGATGGTTCGGCAACGGTCGATTCGTTCTAGGCTGTGAAGATGCGCTCAGCAGGGGAAGCCACGAGGGACCGCATTCTGGCGGCCGCAAAGGACGAATTTGCCACGTACGGTCTGGCCGGCGCGCGCATCAATCGGATCGCCGCGCAAGCGCGTGCCAGCAAGGATCGTCTCTATGCGTACTTCGCGAGCAAGGAAGAGTTGTTCGCTGCCGTCACTGAACAGTGGACGTCCGAAACCACAGCGGAGACAGCGCTTCGAGGCGATGACCTGCCGGGCTATGCAGGTCGGCTCTTCGACAACTATGTTGCCCATCCCGAGAACGCTCGATTGCAGCAGTGGGCGGATCTCGAAGCGCCGGATGTCATGAGCGAGGACGACATACGAAGCAAGACCTTCCGGCCGAAAATTGCGGAGATTCGCAAGGGGCAGCTCGAGGGGCACATCGATCCGGAGTGGAATCCCACGGAGTTGATTCTGTTGATCACCGATATTGCCCGGATGCTCGCGCTCAAGTCGTCTCGCGCGGTCCCTCAACGTCGGGAGGCTGCGGTCGAGGCCGTTCGTCGATTGATCACGGTGTGACGAACGGTATGTGCGACGTGGTCGATGGACAACGCCGCGTTCCTTGTGCTCTCGCACGAGGGGACGCAGCGTTGGATTTCAGTTCAGAGGCGGTCAGAGTTCGATCGAGGGTCGACCGCTCCTGATTCGGCTTACCTCGGTTCGGGCGAATTCGACTCGACCGCTTTCTGTTCCGCGGGCCGCGGCCAGCGCATCGGCGAGATTCGAGGCGGCCTCGAGCGTGTATCCGTTGTGCTTGCGGTCGGCGTGGTTTCCTGCCGACTTCCGGAAAGCCTTGCGTACCTTACGGTCGCCGCACAGCGCCGTCAGTTCGTCACCGGTGACAACGCCGCGCTCGACCTCCAGCGCGAGAGCATCCCGGAGGAACTGACGTTCACGCGTCACCGTCGTGCGGAACACGCGGACGATCGTCGGCATTTCGGCGCCGACCGGATTTGCTCCGAACTGCGAGACGGCCGAGTTCAGTCGTAGGAGACTGCGTCGTTGATCTGGGGGATGACGATGCTCATCACGATTGCGACAGCCAGCACGATGGCGACCGGAAGGATGGTTGTGCGGTCGAGACCGAACCACCGCCGGTCAACCGGGACCCAGCGGCCGTCGGGTTCGTATCGCGCTGGTGGCGGACCTTCCCGCTCTGTGACGGTCGTGTGCGTCATCAAGGCCTCGGCTTCTGTGGGTATCTGGGTTGAAGAGTTCGCGCACAACAGTTTTCGATGCCTGTTCACCGGAGAGTGCCGGCAGGCTCCGTGAATCCGAGGAGTGAGCTTGTCTGTGAAGAAATTATCAAACCGGATGTTTCGGGCTTGGACGAAACGCACTGTTTCCATCGAGACTTGCCTGGGGTGCAGCTCGACCGTCGTGTGAGGCGGTTGCCTGGATTTACGGATTTCTCAGTAACGGTGCGTACGTTGGGCGTCGGCTCGTTGACGCCCTCGGGATGTTGACGTGCCGCCAAAATTTGTTGTCGACTGTTCAGATGCTGGTGAGCAAAAGGATCGCGGCCGGCCACCCTGACTGAATATCGTCGACACCCAGCGTGTTCCTTCGGTGCGCGCACCTGTTCAGCATCTGGAGTGGGCCCGTGGCGAAGTGGCAGTACGCATGAAGATCTCGAAGAAGATTGCGCTGGTCGTTGTGGCTGCATTCGCCCTGACGTTGGGGTCGGCGCAAGTCGGAACCGCCCGCGCGGACACGCCGGTCAGGGTGAGCGTGGCCGGTTATGTAGTGAGCGCTGGGCATTTCGAGCAGGTGCGGCGCCCGAGCCGGTGCGTGAAGGCCGCGCCGGGGAAGTCGAAACCGAGCGAGCAGAAGTCCACGAATCGCAGTGGGCGTCGAGGTGGCGGGGGATGCTTCTGACCTCTTCGGCTGCATTCGAAGGTTCCGTCCTGAAGATTTGAAACACGTTCTAGTATCGGGTCATGGACGTGACTTATGAGGGGACCAAACGGGAAGTCGCTACCGACAAGGGCATCTTGCGCTATCACGAGGCAGGTGACGGTCCGCCGTTGATCCTGTTGCACGGCTCGGGGATCGGCGTGAGTGGTTGGCGGAACTATCGGGGGAACCTCGAGGTGTTCGCCAAGCATTTCCACTGCTTCATCCTGGAGTTCCCGGGGTTCGGCGTGAGCGATTCCGTCGACGGTCATCCGGTTCTCACGGCAGCTTCGTCGGTGATCCGATTCATGGACGCGCTGGGAATCGAATCGGCTGCGATGATCGGCAATTCGATGGGTGGGGTAGTCGGCGTCAATGTCGCAATGAGGTTTTCCGATCGCGTCCGCAAGTTGGTCACCATCGGTGGCATCGGTCCGAATATCTTCAGTCAGAACCCGAGTGAAGGCACGCGACTCCTGCAGGACTTCGCCGACGGTCCGAGTCGCGAGAAATTGATTCGCTGGCTCGAGTGCATGGTTTACGACAAAGCCGTGATCACCGAGGAGCGGATCGAGGAGCGGTGGGAAACGGCCAACGACCCGGCATCGCACCAGGCATTGTCGGCGATGTACGGGTCCAAAGCCTTTGCCGCTCAGCAGCAGATGATGGCGAATTCGGACGCACCGCCCTACTGGTCGATGACGCACAAGGTGAAGTGCCCGACCTTGTTGACGTGGGGGCTCGATGATCGGCAGTGCCCACCGGATATGCCGATGATTCCGATGCGACTGATTCCGAACGCCGAACTGCACGTCTTCCCGAACTGCGGGCACTGGGTGATGATCGAAGCAAAGCAGGCATTCGAGCGGGTGACCCTCGAGTTTCTGCTTCGATGACCTGTTTATGCATTGATGTGGCACGAATGCACAAGACCCGGCGCCTCCGAATGAGGTGCCGGGTCTGCGTTTGTGCCCCCAGTAGGACTCGAACCTACGACCTGCGGATTAAAAGTCCGTAGCTCTACCAACTGAGCTATAGGGGCGCGGCGCAGAGTCTAACGGGACCGCAGAGTACGTGAAAACACCACCCCCACCAGAAGTGCAATTCCGATGATGGCGATGGTCCCGCCGGTGCGATGCAGACCCGCGTCGTCGATGGTTCCGCGCATGGTCAGCTCGATGACGACGGCAGCAAGGTTGGCGCCGATGTACTGGATTGTTCGGTACAGGCCGATCGCCGTTCCGACGTCGGCGGAGGTGGTCACCGAGTTGATCAGGTTCTGGTTTCCCATGTTGTTGAAGCCGTTGGGAATGCCCAGGATCGCCGCAATCAGCAGGAGCGCCACCAGCGGCGTCGAGCTCGATTCGACGAAGGCGATCAGAACCCCGCCAACCGCCAAGGCGGCGGTGCCGATCAGCAGGGTGACCCGTGCGCCGAATTTCCCGTACACCCTCGATGCGGACATGGTCGCGAAGATCCCGACCGCAGCGACGGGGAGCATGAAGAGCCCCGCGCTGATCGGTGACATTCCGCGGGCCACCTGCAACCACTGGGGGAGCCCGAAGAAAATGCAGTAGAACGCCGTGTAGGTCAGCAGGGTCCGGCCGAGAGTCATGCTCAACGCGCGGTTTCGCGCAACAGATCGGACGTCGATGAACGCCGAGGCGGTTCGACGTTCCCACCACACGAACAGGAACGCGAAGAGAACCGTCGACGGGACGAGGTACCACTTCGTGTGCTCGGCGAGAGATAGGAGAAAGAGCATCGTCGACGTCGTCAGTGCCAGAAACAGTGCGATACCGAGTGGGTCGAGAGACTTGAACAACGCAGCGGCACCGGCCCGGTCGGGCAGGGCGGAGTCGCTCGGAGCGGCGAAGAGGACCCATATCGCAGTAACGACGACCAGTGGGAGGTTCACCCACATGATCGACTGCCAACCGAGTGTGCCGACCAGCAACCCACCGAGAGTAGGCCCCAGCGCGACAACCGATTGTGCGCAAATGGTGAGTGTTGCGATCGCTGAACGGGTTTGAGCCCGGTGGCGATCGGCGTATTCACGGATGACGGTCATTGCATTCGGATACTGTGTCGCCGTGCCGATTCCGAGCAGAATTCGTGCGGCGATCAGCCAACCCAGTGACGGAGCGAGCGAGCCGAGGATCGATCCGGCAGCGATCAGGCCCAACCCAGCGAGGTAGACGCGTTTTGCGCCGAGAATCGATCCGAGTCGCCCGGCAGCCGGGGCGGTGACTGCAGTCGCGATGTAGAGGGCCGAGATCACCCAGGCCGTGCCGGAACTCGAACCGAAGTAGGCGGCGATCGGGACGATTGCCACCGCAATCATCGACGAGTTCAGTGCCTGAAGAACGGTTCCCGAACCGAGAGCAAGACTCAGCTTCAGTGGAACGGAGGTTTGAGGTGTCGAAGTGTCGACGACGGCGGTCACGGGTTCATCAGTGACTCCTCCGACGCGGATACGGATACTGATGCTGATGCTGGGGATGCGTCCTGGCCGAGCTTGCGCAGGATGCGGCCGGCGATCAGCAGCAAATCACGCTCGGCTTCGGTGCACTCGGCGTCGATGACCTCGGCCAGCCACGCTGTGCGTTTCGTTCGGTCTTCGTGGAGGGTCGATGTCCCGAGTTCGGTCATCGTGACCAGGACCGCGCGACCGTCCGATGGATCCGAACTGCGTGTCACCATCCCCTGCTCTTCGAGCGCGGTCACCGTCTTTGCGACGGATTGCGGCGTGACTCGCTCGAATTTTGCCAACGCTTTTGCGGTCAACGGGCCCTGTCGATCGAGGTGGCCGAGGGCCTGGATTTGGCTCGGCGTGAGTTTGTGGTCGTTGCGCTTGGTGCGGAGCCGCCGGACGAAGACGCCCAGATCATCCCAAAGTACGTCGATGTCGTCTCGGGCGGCACTGCGATTCTTGCCAACGTTCATTTAGGCAGTCTAACTGTGTTGTTCCAATGCTTCCAGTGCTGTTTCGTCGAAAAAGGGGAATAAACAAGCGCATTAGTTGTTTAAAACAGTGGGACTGCAACGCCTTGGCCGGCCAAGTGGTTTCGCCCGAATGGTCGGATTGTCGACGTCGCGGGCAGTAAAAAGCTCGGATGCGCACCCCCTGTGCCGCACCCGAGCGGCCAAAACCATACCACTTGGTGTCCTTTGGGCTTAAAGTCGGTTGTTGTCCCCCGAAGAGTCGATTGCGTCTAGTACTTTTGGCGGGTATCGCCCTAGTCCTTACGTAGGGTGCGCTGGAGGGGATATTGTGAAGTTTCGGGGGATGACAGGCGCCGATCACGGCGATTCTGCGTACCTACTCTGCGAGAGGCACAACACCGTAAATGGCACGTCAACAAGAGCGTGCGCGGCGTACCCGCGCCGCCCTGGTCGAAGCGGCTGCAGTCGAATTCGCCAAGCGCGGCTATGCAGCTGCGTCGGTGAACACGATCCTCGAGGGCTCCCGCGCCACCAAAGGCGCCATGTATTTCCATTTCCAGTCCAAGGAGGAGTTGGCGCGAGCAGTTCTGACCTCGGCCATCGAAACCTTCACTGGAATTACTGATCGTTGGTCCAAGAGAACAGACCTCGATCCATTCGTCGCATTGCACGGACTCGTGCTCGACATTGCAGAAGTCTTTCGTGTCGAGGTAATCGTGCAGGCGGAATTCCGGCTGATCATCGAGCCCGAGTTCTACAAGGATGTGCAATCGGGTGGCGGGCAGGTCTGGGGTAAGACCGCCTACGAGTTGGCGGTGCGGGCCAAGGATGACGGATTGCTGCGAGACGATGCCGACCCGGTCAAATTCACGCGCGTACTGGCGGCCAGCCTTGCGGGTCAGCGGTACATGGCAGACCTGATTGCCTCCAGTGGGGATCTGGGCGAGTGGTTCGAGGAGTCTCTCGAAGTAGTGCTCGAAGCCATGGCTACGCCGCAGTGGCTGGAGACGTTCCATCGTGACGGGTGGCCCCAAGTGGAGTTCCCTGACACTGAATAGTGCACTTTCCTGCCCGTGAACAGGCGATTTGTGATTTCCGAATGCCGTGCCATAAGCTATCCAAGCTCCCAACGGAACGCCGTTGGGGTACTAGTTCGGAGAGATCCGGCGGGCCCCCTTCGTCTAGCGGCCTAGGACGCCGCCCTTTCAAGGCGGTAGCGCGGGTTCGAATCCCGTAGGGGGTACGTTTTGCGAAAGCGAAACGATGCAGTATGGTTTGACCCGCACGACACGCTTTGAGATGCACAAATGCCAGGCCAGGACAGTGGTTTGGGAGCGGCTCGAAGATGTAGTACGGTTTCACAGCAAGGAAAAAGCAAGGCCCTGTGGCGCAGTTGGTTAGCGCGCCGCCCTGTCACGGCGGAGGTCGCGGGTTCGAGTCCCGTCAGGGTCGCAAAGCGTTGTTCTCAGTTGCTTGATTGAGAACAACGCAATGCGATAGGCATTCGGTTCGGGTGCCGTCCGGCCAGGTAGCTCAGTTGGTACGAGCGTCCGCCTGAAAAGCGGAAGGTCGCCGGTTCGATCCCGGCCCTGGCCACCATAATTCTTTCGACAAGCTCCAACTTCGATGTTCTTTGAACATGAGGTTGGAGCTTTTTCGTGTTCGGATGTCAGCCGCCGTAAACCACTCGTCCAGATCATCTGAGTTGTACGCATCCTTAGTCCCGGTGAATGTTTCCGGTCACCGGGAACGTGCTGCGCGTCACTCCGTCAAGAACCTCACTATTAGCCGGTTGCGGCCCATTCCTGGCCGCGTCTACTGGAAGTGAGGTGGAATCTCCGTGTCGCACTCGAGATCTTGGCGTATCGGGAAAGTCAGCCGTGCCGCCGTTGCGGTGCTCGGTGCCGGTGTTCTGTTGGTGGGTTGCGCGAGTAGCAATGACGACAGCGGTACCGACACGACGACCGCGTCGGGAGACATCGTGACCGGCATGGTCAACGAGCATCCCGATCCGGGGAGTGCCGTCGCCGGCGGGACGATGACGTACGGCGTGCAGGTGCTCGTTCCCTCTCTCGACCCGACCAAGACTGCCGCTCGCGGCGGTTCCGGCGGTGAGGCATTCGCGGCTGTTTACGACGTTCTGATGAACTACGACACTGTTAGTGGCGTATTCAAGCCCAAGCTTGCCGAATCGCTCGAGACCTCTGACGACGGAGCCACCTGGACGCTGAAACTTCGCGACGGTGTGAAGTTCAGTGACGGCACCGCGCTCGATGCCAACGCGGTGATCGCAAGTATTGATCGGTACAACGCAGGCAAGGGCAATGGCACCGAGCTGTGGCTGGCTTCGGTGGAATCGACGCAGGCAAGCGGTCCGACGAGGGTGGACTTCAAGCTGAAGACGCCGTGGATGCGTTTTCCGTCGATGCTCGCTCTCGGGCACGGGATGATCGTCGCCCCGAGTTCGCAGCAGGGCGATAAGTTCACAGCCGTCGGAGCCGGACCCTTCACCGAAGATCTCTTCACGCCGAGCGTCGAGCGAATCTTCAAGGCCAACCCGTCCTACTACGGCGGCGCTCCCAAGCTGGACACGTTGCGGATGGTTGCACTCAACGGACCGCAGGCCAATCTCGAATCATTGAACAGTGGTCAGCTCGACGTCGCTTACATTCGTGGCCTCACTTCGGCAATCAATTCTGCCGAGTCCGCTGGTTACCCCGGCTACATAGACGTGCTCAATGCCGGAAGTGCCGAGATCATCAACAACCGTGAAGGCCGACCGGGCTCGGATGTTCGCGTCCGTCAGGCTATCGGCCACGCGCTCGACACCACGTTGATCGATCAGCGAGTGGAGAACGGTGAAGGACTGCCGGGCTCGGCGTTGTTCGGTCCGACGTCGCAATGGCACGTAGACACCCCGGGTATCGCCTATGACCCGGAAAAAGCGAAGGAACTTCTGAACCAGGCAAAGGCAGACGGATACGACGGCACTCTCGACTACATGGTCCTCAGTGAGCCCAAGGACCACGCGATCGGCCTCGCCGTGCAGTCACTGTTGCAGGCCGTCGGGTTCGAGGTGAACTTGATCTTGGCCAACAACGCCGGCGACATCGTGCAGAACGTCTACGTCAAACACGATTTCGACCTCGCGCACGCAGGCATCGGAATGTACGAGTCGATTCTCGATCTCGGTTTGTTCTCCACGACCAACAGCACCTCAATGGCGAATACTGCTGGATACGCGAACCCGGCGATGGACCAGCTGATCGCAGATCTTCAACAGGCCAAGGACAATTCGTCGACTCTGGCGGTGATCGCCAAGATTCAGACGCTGTGGAACGAGACGGTTCCGTCGGCGCCGATCGGCGGGCTGACGTCGTTCTGGGCTTGGCAGAAGAACGTTCACGGTGTCGTTCCCACAGCCACGGGAATCATGCTGTTCGACCAGGCCTGGCTGGGCGCGAAGTAGATCAACTGTTGCCCTCCAAGCGAGCCCCGTCCGACGTCAGTCGGGCGGGGCTCTTTCGTTTCGATGTCGAGCAGCGTTGATGCAACCCTTTCGATCAGTGTGATTGAATTGAAATATGTTGTAGGTCAATATGATTCATAAAGAGCGATTTGACTTGTCCGGCGTGGCCCGCATAGATTGCATCCACCATCCAGAGTGGCTGAGAGACCTGGCTCGATGATGCCGCAGCAACCCGCTACCTAACCGCAGTGTGGGTGCTACCGCCAGGACCGATGGAGGACGCATGACTGTATTTGCCGTGGGTATCGAACTGGACGGCGAGGGTACTCACCCCGCTGCCTGGCGCCGAAGCTCGCACCGCCCGGATCAACTGCTCACGGGTAAGACCGTGCGCGATCGCGGCGCGGCAGCCGAGAATGCGGGCTTCACATTCGCGACGTTCGACGATTCCATCCTTCCTCCGAGTGGTGACGTTGTCGGCCGTATCGACGCAGTCTCGAGGGCGTCGTACGTGGCGGCGACGACCAGTACGATCGGGCTGGTCCCCGTCGTCGGGACCACATACGCCGAACCATTCCATACCTCTTCGCAATTGGCGACGCTCGACTACTCCTCCCGCGGGCGCGGCGGCTGGCTTGCCGTTCCGGTGGAGGACGACGCTGCGGCGCGGGCGTGGGGGAGAGCTCCGGTGACAACGGAGTCGGCGCGTCAGCAGGAGCAGCAGGATTCGGTCACCGTCGTGACTGATCTCTGGGACTCGTGGGAGGACGACGCCGTCGTCCGTGACCATCTCAGTGGACGGTTCCTCGAGCGTGATCGTCTGCATTACGTCAATTTCGAGGGCGACACGTTCTCGGTGAAGGGGCCGGCAATCGTTCCGCGGCCGCCGCAAGGCCAGCTGGTGGTCTTCGGCCGCTACGGCGCTATCGAACCACGCCAGGCGGATGTTGTTCTCGTGTCCGGTGATTCGGTGGAGACCATCGCACAATCGGCTGCCAAGGCGCGCGATGAGGGCGCGTCATTGGTGGTAGCCGAGGTCGATGTGGCTTTCGATACGCCGAATCTGTCTGCGGCGCAGCGGCTGACCGAGCTGAACTCGCACGGGAAAGCCGTCGACAGTGGTCGACTGCTCCTGGCTGCAGATCCGGGGGAGGCGGCCACAGTTCTGAAAGAGTTGGCCGGGCACCTCGACGGTGTTCATTTCCACGCTCTCGTGATCGACGAGGACCTTCCGGTGCTGGCCAAGCTCGTGCTTCCGGCGTTGTCCAAGGCCGGGTTGACGCGGCGCCCCGTTCCGGGCTCGACGCTGAGGGGCAACCTCGGCCTGCAGCGGCCCGCAAATCGATTCGTCCACTCTTCCTGACTTGACTTCGCGCTAAGGATATTTCGGCCAATGAATGCATCACGCTCCGCCGTGCCTCGACCCGACGCTCACGTTCATTTCGGCGTCTTCTTCCAAGGGGTCAATCACACCACCATCTGGTCCGATTCCGCCAGCGGATCCCAGATCGATTTCGAGACTTTTCGGCGATTGGTACTCACCGCCGAGCGCGGCCTGTTCGACGCATTCTTCCTCGGTGAGGGCCTGCGTCTTCGTGAACAGAACGGCAAGATTCTCGATCTGGATATCGCCGGCCGCCCGGATGCAATAGCGCAGTTGGCCGCCCTCGCCGGTATCACCGACAAGATCGGGCTGGTCGCGACGCAGAACACCACGTACAACGAACCGGCCGACCTCGCACGTCGACTCTCGGGCCTCGACCTACTTTCCGACGGACGGGCCGGCTGGAACGCGGTGACCACCGACAACGCGTGGACGGGAGAGAACTTCCGCCGAGGCGGCTTCCTCGACCACGCCCTACGCTACGAGCGTGCCGGGCAGTTCATCGAAACTGCTCGGGCACTGTGGGATTCGTGGGCAGACGACGCGATCTCGGACTCTCGTACGTCCGAGAACTGGTCGACTCCGGGAGCCGTCGGCGACGTGCGCAAGCAGACTTCGCAGTTCGACATCTCCGTGACGCCGACGCTTCCCCGAAGCCGCCAGGGGCATCCGGTCATCTTCCAAGCGGGTGATTCGCCGAGTGGACGCGATTTCGCGGCGACGCATGCCGACGTCATCTTCTCACGACACGGAACACATTTCGACGGCGCGCTCGACTTCGCCGAAGACATTCGGGCTCGGCTGCGTAGAGTCGGGCGACCGGCGGACGACGTCAAGATCTTGCCGAGCACGCAGATCGTGTTGGCGGAGAACGAGTCCGAGGTCGAGGAGAAGGTGCGGTGGGTCCTCGAAGGTCAGTTCACCGGCCAAACCGCACTGTCTCTCGTCGGACTGGTGTGGGGCAAGGATCTTTCCGATCGAGACCCGGACGGTCCACTACCGGAGGAAGATCCGGTTGCCCGCCCGGTTTCGGAGACGCGCGGTTCAGCGCGGGACGGCAACGACCCCATTGCGATTGCGCGTGAATGGCGCGCTCTCGCCGAGGCAAAGAATCTGTCTTTGCGTCAGGTCGCCATCGAGACCTCGCAGCGTTCGGGTTTTGCGGGCACTCCGGGGCAGGTCGCCGATCAGTTGGTGCATTGGGTGCGCAACGGAGCTTCGGACGGATTCAACATCTCGCCGTACCTGGTGCCGACCGGACTCGACGAGGTCGTCAACTGGTTGATCCCGGAACTGCAGGAGCGTGGGGCGTACCGCACCGAGTACTCCACGTCGACGCTGCGGGAGCACCTGGGTCTGCGACCGCCGCTCACGCGTCGGACTCCGTCCGAAACTGCGGGGTAACGGGTCCTGTCCCACACAGTCACAGCGGCGGCCGAAGCCACCAAGCTCGATTCGTCCGTCCGCTGGGAGATCATCGTTTGCGTCGCCGCGGGTTTCACTACTCTTCTCGATTCGGCGGTGCTCGGAATCGGGGTCCCGTCCATCCGGGCGTCGCTGGGCGCGTCGACCTCCGAAGTGCAGTGGATCCTCGCGAGCTATTCGCTGACTTTCGGCTTGGCCCTGGTGCCGGCGGGCCGACTCGGTGACGTCGTCGGGCGTCGACGCTTGTTCTTGGTGGGGCTCAGCATCTTCGCGGTGATGGGAATCCTCGGAGCGTGTGCGTCGGACCCGTCGATGATCGTTTGGGCCCGGCTGGGGCAGGGGATCGGCGCAGGCACCATCAGTTCGCAAGTGCTCGGCATCATCACCGACCGGGTGTCCGGCAAGGCACGGGCGAAGGCGTTGGGCGCGTACAGCACCGCGGGTGGTCTGGCCGGCGTTTCCGGACCGATCCTCGGTGGTGTTCTGCTGAAGTATTCCGATCCTGACTTCGGCTGGCGGCTGCTCCTGATCCTCAACGTGCCGTTTGCCGTGATCACACTGATTCTGGCGTTTCGCTTTCTGCGCCGTGATCGAACCACCCGATCCGGCGCGTCGACAGATCCGGTCGGGCTGTGTCTGCTGGCGGCGACGACCGGGCTCCTGTTGTGGCCCATCGTGACCCGAACGAGTGTCACGGTGGCCGCGGCTTTCCTGATCGGTGCGTTCGGCGCTGCCGTCGCATTCTGGTTCTGGGAACGTCGGTACGCCGCCCGCGGCGGGACGCCGGTACTGCTCCCGTCATTGATCGCCTCGCGGGGATTTCGACTCGGCACGACGGTTGCACTCTTCTGGTTCGGATCCATCCTCGCCGTCAACGCGGTGCTCAGCCTCTATCTGATCGAAGGTTTGGGCTTCGCGCCGCTGAGTGCGGCGTTGATCATGGCCGGCAGTTCGCTCGCGATGGCACTGACGTCGGCCTTCGGATGGCGGCTGGTTGCCAGGTTCGGCCGAAGCGCGGTCGTTTTTGCGATAGTCGGCGAGATCCTTGTCATCCTCGGCTACATCGCGGCGGTCAATCTGATTCCTCGGGAACACCTCATCCCGGTGCTGGTAATCCTGGCGGTGTTGTCCGGTGTAGCCAGTGGCTGCGTCGACGCGCCCAATCGGGTGCTGACTCTCGAATACGCACCAGCGGGCGCGAACGGAGTTGCAGCTGGCTTCCTTCAACTGTCGCAGCGCTTGTCAGCGACCATCTCGCTGGCCGCGGTATCGGGGTTGTACCTCGGTGTGCTCGGGTCGTCGAGCGACGGATATGGACGTGCGTTCGGGGCCGCGCTGGCTGTCTGCGTCGTCATGTTGACGCTCTCGTTGGTGGGAGCGGTGACAGACAGCCGTCGGCGAAGGACGTGAACTGGCCTTTCTTGGTCCTTCAAGGTCCTTCGGAAGCAGCGACCGTGTGACTCGTGGGACTTGTGTTACCCATGGGTTAGGAGTCATGGGACGATACTTGTGTGGTGACCGGTCGCAGTGAAGACAAGCCCAACGGTCGCGGGAGTGGAGAGCCAGTTAACTCACCCCGCGGATCGTCGGACAAACGTGACCGCACATCGACGCCTTTTCGCGCTCGAACGGCGATATGGACAAATCGGCCACTGTTCGATTTCCACATGATCGTCGGTCTGGTCGTGCTGATCGTCGCGTTCGGACTACTGATGGTGCTCTCGTCTTCGGGCGTCGAGTCCTACGTTCTGTCCGGGACGTCGTACGCCCGATTCTGGCCGCAGTGCATGTTCGCAGCGATCGGTCTGGTGATGTTCGTGGCGGTCGTGCGCTTACCGACCGAAACGATGCGCAGAGCTTCGCCGTGGCTGCTGATCCTGTGTCTTGTTCTGCTTGTCCTGGTGCTGATTCCAGGTATCGGTTCGGAACAGATGGGCGCTCGCAGCTGGTTCGTGATCGCGGGCATTTCCTTCCAGCCGTCGGAGCTGGCCAAACTTGCTTTGGCGATCTGGTCGGCAGCGACGGTTGCGTCGTTTTTGAACGCGCGGATGGATGTCAACCGCGCGTTGCCGGTGATCGGCGGGACGACGCTGCTCGTTCTGGTCCTGGTGGTGTTGGAGAAGGACCTCGGAACCACCATCACGATCGGCATCATCTTCATGTCGGTGCTGTGGTTCGGACTGTTCCGGATGAAGACGTTCATCAGCCTCACACTCGGTTCCGCAGTCGCGTTTCTCGTGCTCGGGCTTACTGCTGGTTACCGATCGGATCGCATCAAAGCCTTCCTGAATCCAGACCTCGACCCGCAGGGGTTGAACTTTCAGAGCACTCAGGCCAAGTACGCATTGGCCAACGGCGGCATTTTCGGTCGCGGTCTTGGCCAGTCCGACGCCAAATGGAGCTACCTCCCGCAGGCACACAACGACTTCATTTTTGCCGTGATCGGTGAAGAGTTGGGTCTGGTCGGCGCACTGATCGTCGTAGCTCTCTTTGCCGCAGTTCTGATCGTCGGGTTGCGGATCGCCAGGCGGTCCACCGATCCGTTCCTCAAAGTCATGACGGCGACGGCAACGACGTTGATCGTCGTCCAGGCGTTCATCAACATCGCTTACGTGGTGGGCCTGATTCCGGTGACCGGTCTGCAATTGCCGCTCATCTCGGCGGGCGGAACCTCGATGATCACGACCTTGCTGATGTTCGGGCTCATCGCTCATGCAGCCTTCCGTGAGCCCGAGGCGGTCGCCTCGGCCGAGAGCAGCGGTCGCGGTTGGATCCCGCTGGTCTTCGGCAAGCCTCGGTTCGGAGTTGCGAAGAAACCACAGCCTGATCGACGTAGGCCTCCTGCTCGGCGCGCCCAGCCTGTCCCTAGTGGTCAGCGCCGACCGGAGCGACGGGCACCGCAACCCGACAAGCGCCGGACTCAAGCTCCGGGCCGACGCGCACCGTCGCGTGACTGGTCGGAAGATCCACGCAGACGCGGCCGACCCGATCGGCCCCGGCGCGCTTCCTGATCGCAGCCGAATCACTGGCGCATGGCCGGACGTATCTCACCAGTCCTACTGCCCGGCAACTCGGAAGCGGGCAGTCATCCACCCGACAATTGCGGTGGGCGACTACATTGGGGATCGGCAAAACGACGTCGAATAAGGGTTGTGGACATGGCAGGTGGCGACAAGGCAGACCAGTCGGTGGTCGAACGTAGCTCGGTGACCGGACGTCGTACGACGCCGTCGCAGCGAGCGCGTTTTCGCCGGATTGTCGACGCCGCAATGGAATCCGCCTCCGAAGGCGGCTACGACGCGGTGCAGATGCGATCGGTCGCCGATCGCGCCGGCGTTGCGATCGGCACTGTTTACCGGTATTTCCCGTCCAAGAACCACATGCTCGTTGTCGCATTGTTGTGGATGTTCGAGGGTTTGCGTGACAGATTCAAGGACTTTGTAATCCCGGGAGAGACTCCGTCGGACCGGATTCTGTTTGTGCTGCGCAAGAATACGGAGGTCCTCGAGACCGATCACCTCCGTTACGAAGCGTTAGTTCGGGCGTACATGTTCGCGGACGCGTCGGCGACTCCGGAACTCAATGCGCTCGGTGGGGTCGTGACCGAGATGTTCGCGAAGGCGATCGGCGTCGAGGAAGTCTCGCAACAGCAGATGGACGCGGTGAAGGTCATCGACGACGTCTGGATGTCGAGTCTCGTCTCGTGGGTTGCCGGCCGGATGACGACGGACGAAGTGATGGCGCATCTCGAACTCGCCGTGCGCCTGGTCTTTCGCAAGTTGGGCGGATAGTCCTCACACGGTGTAGCCGCCGTCGACGTTGAGCTTCTGGCCGCTGATGAATCCGGCGGCATCGCTTGCGAGGAAACATACGGCTTCAGCGATGTCGGCTGCCGATCCGAAGCGCTTCAACGGGATTCGGCTCATGGTCACGTCGAGTGCGCTCTGATCCAGTTCGGCCGAGTTGATCAGCCGCTCGGCCATTCCGTCGGTCAACATACCGGGGCCCACGGAGTTGAACCGGACGCCGTAGCGTCCTTCCTCTGCGGCGAATCCACGAACAAGTTGTTCGACAGCCCCTTTGGTACCTGCGGAGAGTCCGTCACGCACAGGAAAACGATCCGTTGCCGCGGTCGTCACTGCCACCACCGAACCCGAAGATGCACGCAGCGAAGGCAGGGCGGTGTGGACGAGTGTGAAGAACGCCGCGGCTTCCTGGTTCAGTTGTTCGGTGAAGAACGCTGGCGTAACGCGTGAGAGGTGCGTCATCGGGACGTGCGGTCCGGCAGCGTGGACCAGCGTCGTCAACCCGCCCAGATAACTGACCGCATCGCTCACGGCAGCGCTGATCGACAACTCGTCGGTGAGGTCGAGAGGGTACGCGTGGGCGCGCACTCCATGCGTTCGAATCTGCTCGCTCAGTTGCTCGGCGGCGTCCTTGTTGTTTCGGTAGGTGAAGGCGACGTCGTGTCCGCGTTCGGCGAGAGTCAAGGCGATCGCCGACCCGATTCCGCCGGTTCCACCGCTGACAAAAGCGGTGCGTGCTGCGCTCATAGTGCCTCCAGGGGTATGCCGATACCTGACCTAGCAAATGCTTGGTTGGGATGTCGGTCGGAATATATCACTGCGCGAAGGACAGGCTCAGATTGCTATCGCAACCGGACTGATCGCCCTAATCTGTTGCCATGTCCGGAGACAGTGTGCAGTTGACCGATGGAGCGCCCGGTGGGGAACCAGAACCCCATGCCTCGGAACCTCACGCGCCGAGCTTGAACAATCGCCTGAACTGGCTGCGTGCAGGTGTTCTGGGCGCAAACGACGGAATCGTCTCGACCGCAGGCCTCGTGGTCGGTGTTGCGGCAGCGACAACCGAGCGCTCCGCGATCTTCACGGCCGGGTTTGCAGGTCTGCTCGCCGGCGCCGTGTCAATGGCGTTGGGCGAATATGTCTCGGTCAGCGCCCAGCGGGATACCGAACGCGCACTCCTGCAGAAGGAGAAGAAGGAACTCCTCGAGACCCCGGAGGCGGAACTCCAGGAACTGACCGAGATCTACGAGAACAAGGGATTGAGTCCGGAGACGGCTCGCCGCGTAGCCGAAGAATTGACCGAGCACGATGCCTTCGCGGCGCACGTCGAAGTCGAATTGGGTATCGATCCAGACGATCTCACCAATCCGTGGCATGCAGCGATTTCGTCGGCAATCTCGTTCACGATCGGCGCGGCGATCCCGTTGGTCGCGATTCTGTTGCCGCCGACGGGTATCCGCGTCCCCATCGCATTTTTCGCGGTGTTGATCGCACTTGCACTGACCGGGACGATCAGCGCGACGCTCGGTGGAGCCCGCAAGACCAGAGCGGTGCTGCGCGTGGTGATCGGCGGCGCGCTCGCGATGGCTGTGACGTACGGAGTAGGCCAGTTGGTGGGCACGGGCCTCCGCTGACCCCGTGCGCGGTTGAGGACCCCCTGGACTCCTCAACCGCGCACGGTGGGGATCAGGCACGACAAATCATGACCGGCCCCGGCGCATGGTGCAGTAGATTCTGGCTGGTCGAGCCCATCACGGCGCCGGCCATCGCGCTGCGGCCATGGCTTCCGACAACTATCAACTGCGCGTCGTCGGCATATTTGAGCATGACCGGGGCAGCGGCACCGGGTTCACTGATGCGGGTGACGGGTACGTCCGGGTATTGATCGGCCATGCCCGCGAGATTCTCTGCCAGCAGCGCCGATTCCTCCTGCTCGACGGCCTCCCAGTCGATCATGATTCCCGCTCCGCCTTCGCGGAAGGTGGACGAACCCTGCCAGGTGTGGACCGCGATGAGCGGCGCGTCGAACTGATCGGCATAACGAAACGCGTACTCGACGGCCTTCTTGCTCAATGCACTTCCGTCGACTCCGACGATGACGGGACGTTGATCCGGACCGGGATTCTGCGCTGAACCACGCCACACGGTGACCGGACAGGTTGCATGATTGGCCACCTTCAGTGCGGTCGATCCGAGCAGCCGCGAGCGCAGTGCGCCCGATCCGGTCGACCCCAACACGATCAGGCGTGCGGTATTTGAGGATTCGAGGATGTGCGTCGACGCCGGCCCTGGCGCGATCTCGGATTCGATGGTCAGTTCCGGGAATTCGGCCGAAATCACTGCGGCGGCGGCCTCGACGATCGCTTCGCCGTCTTCGCGGATCTGGCTGAGGAACTGCGACTGCAACATCACTGCAGCGGGACTGTAGATCGGGCCCTCTTGCGGCAGGGCGTGCGCCAGAATCAGTCGTGAGTTCACCGCGTTCGCGATCGAGGCGGCCCACCGGGCAGCGGCCGTGGAGGCCTCGGATCCGTCGATGCCGGCGACGACATCCTGGTGTCCTGCAAGTGTTTTCATGTCTACTCCCTCTGAAATGATCGAGATCGGTCGACTGGTTACAGCGAAGTCACCAGAGTGACGACGCTGACTTCACGGCTTCCTTCCATGTCTTGCGCAGCTGGGTTGATTGCCCGTCGGCGATTTCCAGTTCTCGCCGATAGGCCATGCCCAATCCGAAGCTGGTCAATGAAGTGTGTTCCTGCTCCGCAGCAATTTCGAGCAGATGATGTTGGGCGACAACGGAATCCTGATGCTCGCCGAGAACGTCCTGGAAGTGGCTGAAATGCTTCAAGGCGCGCTTGGCTCGACTCTTCGACACGGGTTCCATGACCTCGATCGCGTACTTCATCCGCTTGGCTCCCTTGCGGGCGCGGTGCATTCGCTCGTCACGATCGTTGCGGGTATCGGCGTCGAAGACGTGATCGACTCGCTTACCCACCTTGTGCGCCAGGTGGCGCAGGGTATGAGCCAACTCTCGTGCCGACGCCTTCTTTCCCACGCGGTGCGCGACTGTGTCGAACTCGAGGTCGCCGATGTACTCGTCGAGGCGATCGAGCAGTGTGGTGTAGCGCTCGGAATCGAGCGCTTCGAGGGCTGTTTCCTGTGCGGTTTCACCGCGCGCCGAGAAGAACTCGTCGATTCGAGCTCGCACAGCTTCTCGTTCGGGCATCTCGTCGATTTCGCCGAGGCGTTCCACAAGACGCTCCCATTGGACCTCGACGTCGCGGGCGTCGCCGAACTTTCCACCGATCCACCGCAGATCCGTGACGAGATCGTCGATCTTGGGGGAGTGGCCGGCGTAGGACTGAAGAGCGCTTCGGATGCGACGTGCTGCGACCCGGAAGTCGTGAACGGCTTCGTCGTCGGTCCGACGCGTCCCGAGATCCGCTGCAACCAGTGCGCGTAGTTGTCCGATGAGGTAATTACGCAACAGAATCCGCGGATTCGACGCTTTGCCCGTGGTGACCTCGTGGCCGACGTACGGCGTGACCGAAGTGCCCAGTGCGCGTTTGAGTTTGGACGGACTCGCAGAACGCTCGAGTCCGGCGTCCAGTAGAACCGACTCGATTGCGTCGGCCAGGTCTTGTCCGCCGGCGCCTTGTTCGACCTCGACTTCCTGCCACGTCGACTCGCCGGAACCGTCTGCCTTGCATGCGATGACGGTGTCGGAGACCACTTCGGCAAGCAGAACACCGTTTTCGCCGTTGAGCCTGGTGCGCTCCCGATCGGTGATGATCAGGGCGACCGGCACCAGATCGTGTCCGCGGATGATCGCCCGGATCAGACTCGACAGCGGTGAGGGAACATCGGTGCTCTCGTCCGGTGGAAGCTGGATTTCGGTCCGAGTGTCCTGGCCTGCGGGAAGTTTCATGTGCCATCCCGCGTCATCGCCGCCCTCACGCTTGCGCAGCGTGATCTTTTCGGCGAGCAACCGGTAGTCGGCGGTGTCGAAGTAGGTGGCAGAGAGCTGTATCGAGTCGTGGACCGGCTCACCGACAACACCGGGAAGCCCACCCAGTGCGGGAACTTCCTGCTCGGCCGGCGCCTCGTACTTACGCTCGATCTCCCGTACGGCTTCGGGTACGTCAGCGGTCTTGCTCATCTGGTCTCCTCTTGCGGTGCGGTCTGCGCTTCCATCCTCCCGGTATCGGACGCGCAGTGGAAGGGTCCGGGGTTCCTACGGCGAGTCGCCACGGGCTGATTCGTGTGGCCAGGACAGGGTCCGCCTACTTTCGAACCGTTGTAGCCGGCCGGTCAACGGATCCTCGAACTCGAGAACCTTCGACAGCAGGCGCAGCGGATTCGAATAATCTTCTGCGGCAACGTCGTAGAAGTGGGGATAGAAGTTGTCGCCGTGGATCGGGAGCCCGACAGCGCTCATGTGCAGGCGAAGTTGATGGGTCTTGCCGGTATGGGGGATCAACCGGTACCGCGCGAATCCGTCCCGCGTCTCGATCAGTTCGATCCGCGACTCGCTGTTGGGCTCGCCCTCGATCTCCTCGGCCTTGAGCACCCCGCGTTCTTTCACGATGCGACTGCGCACGACTACGGGAGTGCTCACCTGAGCGTCGTAACGCGCGATGGCCTCGTACTCCTTGGCGACGCGGCGCTCGGCGAACATCGTCTGGTAGCCGCGCCGGGCCGCCTGATGCACGGTGAACAGCAGCAGTCCTGCCGTGACGCGATCGAGGCGATGAGCTGGACTGAGCTCCGGCAGATCGAGGTCCCGACGCAAGCGGACCAATGCCGATTCGGCGATGTATCGCCCGCGCGGGGTGCTCGCGAGGAAGTGCGGCTTGTCCACGACAAGGATGTTCTCGTCCCGGTGCAGGATGTCGATCTCGAACGGCACCCGCGTTTCGACGGGAGGGTCGCGGTACAGGTAGACGAACCGCCGGGGAGCGAAAGCGCTCGTCTCGGTGATTCCGACGCCCTTCTCGTCGACGACCTCCCCGGCTGCGACTTTCTCTCGCAACCGGACGGCGTCCTGGGGAAATCGTTCGAGCAGGTAGTCGAGCGTCGTCGCCCACATGCCGTCGTCGGGCTGACGGATGCGACTGGGGTTCAGGCCGTCGCGGACGGGAAGGGGTGATCGTGACACATCTTCAAAGCTAGCCGTCCGGTCGGCATTCAGACCTATTGACGACATATGGGACGGAAGTTACTATCCGGTAAGTTAGTGACACCGGTCACTGTCGTGGGGGCAGGGCTGGGTCATCACAACAGAAAACTGGGGTTTTCGTGAGGACACGACTTCTACGTCGAAGGTCGACAACGATTGCGGTGGGGCTGTGCGTCGTGGGATTGACGGTGCCGAGTGCCATCGCTTCTGCGGATCCGACGGGAGGGCCGGACGGGCAGGCTTGGCTCGCGGCAACGGAGGCGACGCCGCAGTATCCGGGGGTCTCCATCGAGTGGGACGTGCCCATCACGATGAGTGACGGCACAGTTCTGCAAGCGAATGTGTACCGACCGGCGGATGAATCCGGGCGGGCCGTGGAATCGAAGACGCCTTCGGTCCTCAACATCACGCCGTACACGAAACTGCTGGACACACTGGTGGATTCAGCTCTGTCGATCCCGCAGGTGGGTGAGACGTTGATGGACGTGGCGAACTCGCTCGACCTTGCGGCGCCGTTCGACGGAGTGTCGGAGTTGACGGGCGTCATCGCCGGCGGAGGTGCCAGGGTCCTCGGCGTCAACCGTGATCTGGTCCAGAACGGATATACACAGGTTGTGGTCGACGCGCGTGGAACCGGCTTCTCCCAAGGTAATTGGGACGTGCTCGGCAAGCGTGAGCAACAGGATTCGGTCGAGGTCATCGACTGGATGAGCAAGCAAGGGTGGTCCGACGGGAAAGTAGGGATGGCGGGCATCTCGTACTCCGCGATCAACTCGGTGCAGGCGGCGAGCAACAATCCACCTGCACTGAAGGCGATCTTCCCGGTCGAACCGGGCAACGATCTGCTGCGTGACATCGTCGGAACCGGTGGCGGCCTCGGAGTCGGGTTCATGCCGTTGTGGTTGACCGCGGTCAACGGGCTCAAACTCGTCCCGAACGTTCAGGACATCCTGCAAGGAAATTTCGATCCCCTGTGGTTGGCGAGCCGCCTCCAGGATCCGGGAACGCTGATTCCCGAACTGGTGCAAGCGATGACGGCCCAGAGAATCGAGGACGTGTCACCGTCGACTCTGCAAGTCGCGCAAGACGGTCAGTTCTATCAGGACCGATCCGCAGACGTCGGCAACATCACTGTTCCGACGATGGTCTACGGCGGTTGGCACGACATCTTCGCCAACAGCGAGCCGCGGATCTACAACGGAATAGATCTGCCGGCTGGACAGAAGCAGTTGATCATGGGGAACGGTTATCACGTCACTCCCGGTGGTGGGTTCGGCAAGGACGGTGCGCCGCCGCGCCTCGACGTGCTCGAACGTGCGTGGTTCGACAAGTGGCTCAAGGGCATCGACAACGGAATCGATCGATACGGTCCGGTGACGATGTTCCAGCAAGGTGGCGGATGGATCACGGACGATCAGTTCCCGCGAGCGGGTGCGGGCTACGAACGTATGTATCTGAACTCTGCGCCCAGCGGTACTGCCGCCCATGGGGCGTACGACGGTTCCTTGACCGTTGACCCGCCCAGCGCCGCAGCGCGATTGACAGTCGCGCCCGGACTGCGAGGTTTCTGCTCCGGTGACGGAACCCAGGGAACAGCCGGTATCTCCGTGGTGCTCGGTGCATCGTGTTCCAAGGATTCTCGATTCCAGGAAGCGGAGGGTCTGACGTTCACCGGTGAGGCAGTGACCGAGCCGACCACACTCTCGGGCCCGATCAACGTCCATCTCGAGACAGTGCTGGACGCGACGGACGGATTCTGGGCAGCGACGGTCAACGACGTAGCGCCGGACGGAACCTCGACGCCGATCACGAACGGCGCTCTGACTGCGTCGCTCCGGGCGGTCGACGATTCCAAGAGCACCCGCTCGGCCAACGGCGACTACAGTGAACCGCACCACTATCTGACGATCGACACGCGTCAGCCGGTTGTTCCCGGTGAGGTCACCACCGTCGACATCAACATGCTCCCGACGGATGCAGTGCTGCAGCCGGGTCACCGACTCCGCGTCGACGTCTACGCTTCCAGCGTGCCGCGTTACCTGGCCCTCGGGCCGATGCTCGCCGACAGCCAACTCAAGCCGCAGCACATCGAGTTGGCTGCAGACCGGCCGAGCTTCGTCAACGTTCCCTTCGTCGGGGGTCGCTGACCCGGACTTCGACGGCGGCGTGAGAACCTGCGGGTTCGCGGACGTTCTGAGAAGATCGTCCGATGACAGAATCCCGACTCTCCGCCGCCGTCCACGATCGCCTGGACGGACTTCTGGACCCGGTGGACGAGCGGCTCGCGGCGCAGTACCCGGGAAACCGTGACGAGATCCAGCCAGTGCACACGATTTACGTCAGTGCCGCAGATGCAACCGTCGACACCCCTCGTCTCTGGGGTGAGCAGGCGATAGCGCTTCTCGATTCTCACGCGCATGTGTTCGCCGATCTCGACACCGAGAATGCACTCGCCGATGTGCGAGTTCAACTCGGCCGCAAGCCGGTCCAAGACTTTCGAATAGATTTCGAGGACGGATACGGCCGCCGCAGCGACGAGGAAGAAGACGCAGCAGCGACGTCGGCCGGGCGGACACTTGCGGCGCTCAGCGCTGATCCTGCCGGGCCGAACTGGGGTGGCATCAGGTTCAAGGGCTTACCGGCCGGCGAGCGTCGACGCTCGATCAGGACGCTCGAGCTGGTGCTCGACGCGGCCGGCGGAGTGCCGGACGGATTTGTCTTCACCGTTCCCAAACTGCGCGCAGTGGAGCAGGTCACGGCGACGGTGTTGCTCTGTGAAGAACTGGAGAAGGCTCACGGACTCGAGCCGGGTTCACTTCGGTTCGAGTTGCAGATCGAGAGCCCGCAGGCAGTCATCGCTGCCGACGGAACGGTGGCAGTTGCTCCGGCCATCCACCGCGGTGCCGGTCGTCTGACCGGTTTGCATTACGGCACTTACGATTACAGCGCGGCTTGCGGAATTGCATCGCGTCATCAGTCGCTCGAACATCCGGTGGCAGATCACGCAAAGGCTGTCATGTTGGCTGCTGCCGCGCAGACCGGCGTGTGGGTGTGCGACGGGTCCACTCAGGTCGCGCCAGTCGGGAGCGCCACGGCGATCCGCGACGCGATCACTCGGCACCATCGGCTCGTCACACGATCCCTGGAACGCGGTTACTACCAGGGCTGGGACATGCACCCCGGGCACCTGGTCACCCGCTGGCTCGCCACCTTCGGTTTCTACCGCAACGCGCTCGGCGCCGCAGCCCCGCGCATCCAGTCGTACCTGGGGCGCCAAGGCGGCGCCGTGATGGACGAACCCGCAACCGCCCAGGCTCTGGCAGCGGTGGTTCTGCGTGGGCTCGACGCGGGGGCCTATCCGG
Source organism: Rhodococcus sp. IEGM 1409 (assembly GCF_030056735.1). Lineage (GTDB taxonomy): Bacteria > Actinomycetota > Actinomycetes > Mycobacteriales > Mycobacteriaceae > Rhodococcus_F. The sequence continues at coordinate 803,358 of NZ_JASHKN010000001.1, read as the reverse complement.
AATCCGAGGTTCTCCGGCTCGCACCGAGCGCCGACACCGACGCACTCCGCCATCTCGTAGGACGCACCACACCGATCACAGGAGAACACTGACCGATGAGCACCACCGAATTCACCTTGCTGCCCGACCTGGCACTGCGCACCCTCGGCGGAGCCGTCATCTGGGCGAACGACGAGGCATTCGCCGAGCGTGAGGCCCTGATCCGACCAGGTAAAGCTGGATACCAGCCGGCGACGTTCGGTCACAAGGGGCAGGTGTACGACGGTTGGGAAACGCGTCGTCGCCGGGCCGCAGGTCATGACGAGGCGATCGTGCGCCTCGGTGTTCCCGGAGTGGTGCGAGGCGTCGTCGTCGACACCGCGTGGTTCAAAGGCAACTACCCGCCTGAGATCTCGGTGGAAGCAATCTCCGTCGACGGGTATCCGGATCCTCTCGACCTGGCGGGATCCGACGAGTGGACAACCATCGTCGAGCGCTCGACCGTGCACGGTGACTCGGAGAATCCGTTCTCGGTGGCGTCGGAGGAGCGGTGGACGCACGTCAAGCTGACCATTTACCCGGACGGTGGTGTCGCGAGATTCCGTGTTCACGGTGAAGCGCGGCCGGACCCGCGTTTCCTCGACGCCGGGCCCTTGGACCTCGCAGCACTCGAAAACGGCGGCCGCGTGACCGACTGCTCCAACATGTTCTACAGCTCACCGCAGAACATTCTGTTTCCCGGACGCGCTGCTTCGATGGGTGACGGGTGGGAGACGGCCCGGCGTCGCGACGACGGAAACGACTGGGTGCAAGTACAACTCGCGGGTGAAGGCGTGTTGAGCTTCGCCGAGATCGATACCTCGTACTTCCTCGGAAACAGTCCGGGTGAGGGCGCTCTGACCGGCCGAACGCCGGCAGGGGAGTGGAAAGAACTGTTGCCGCGTACGACGCTGCGTCCGGACACGCGCCATCGCTTTCCGATCGAATCCGAAGTCCCGGTCACCGATGTCCGTCTGGACATCTTCCCGGATGGTGGCCTCGCGCGACTGAGAGTCTTCGGCGTACTCACCGATGCTGCTCGCGCTGTGATTTCCGGGCGCTGACGGTAAAATTGTTGGCATGAGCGACTATCCGCGCGATGACTATCCCCGGGACATGGTGGGATACGGGCCTCATCCGCCGCACCCACACTGGCCCGGCGACGCGCGGATAGCTGTTCAGTTCGTACTCAATTACGAAGAGGGAGCCGAGAACAACGTCCTGGACGGGGACGCGGCTTCGGAGACATTTCTGTCGGAAATGACTCCGGCAGAAGCATTTCCGAATCGCCACATGAGTATGGAATCGCTGTACGAGTACGGCTCTCGGGCCGGGCTGTGGCGTGTTCTCCGGACCTTCGAGCGGCGGAACCTGCCTCTCACAGTCTTCGCGGTGGCGCGCGCGATGCAGCGTAATCCGGAAGCTGTCAGTGCTTTTCAGGAATTGGGTCACGAGATCGCGTGCCACGGACTGCGATGGAAGTCTTACCAATCCGCGGACATCGAGCGCGAACGCGCAGACATGGCCGAGGCAGTCCAGATCCTGCGAGATCTGACGGGTTCGACGCCTCTCGGTTGGTACACCGGACGCGATTCACCGAACACTCGCGAACTGGTGGTCGAGCACGGCGGATTCGTCTACGACTCCGATTCTTATGCAGATGATCTGCCGTACTGGGTCGACGTATTGAGTGGCGCAGAGTCGGTGAAGCATCTGGTCGTTCCGTACACGCTCGATACCAACGACATGCGTTTCGCCTCTCCAGCAGGATTTCCCAGCGGCGACCAGTTCTTTGCACACCTACGTGACGCCTTCGACGTGCTGTATGCGGAGGGAACGGCCGGATCACCGAAGATGCTCTCGGTCGGGTTGCACTGCCGCATCGTCGGCCGCCCCGCCCGTGCTGCCGCCCTCGATCGATTCCTGGACCACGTGCAGTCGCACGAGAAGGTCTGGATCGCGCGGCGCATCGATATCGCCGAGCACTGGAAGTCCGCGCACCCCGCTTAGGGATCGGTCGGTCGACCGAAGACTTCATTCGAGCAGTTCGGGTACTCGTTCGGCCACCGCGTATTACGCCACCGAAATCTAGGCCATTGACAACTGGCACGGTTGTGGATGACTCTTTGGAGATGGAGAACCACACGGAAACCGAAGCGTCTTCAGGGTGGGCCGACTAGTGCCATCCAAGAAGTCGACCAAGAACCGCGGATCGAAGTTGTCCCACAATGCCCGCGCAGTGGTGACCGGCGCCGGAAGCGGAATCGGCCGGGCCTTTTCGTTGGAGTTGGCGCGCAGAGGCAGTGAGGTGATCTGCGCGGATATCTCGCTGGAACGGGCAAAGGAAACAGTGGCACTCATCGATGAGATCGGTGGTACCGCGCACGCCGTCCAATGCGATGTGTCGATTCGTGAGCAGGTTCAGGACCTGGCGTTGTTCGCGGAACTCGAACTTGCGGGACCGGTTTCGCTGGTGATCAACAATGCCGGGGTCGGTATCGGTGGAAAACCGGTGGGTGAGATCGGTTTCGACGATTGGGAGTGGGCACTCGGGATCAATCTGTGGGGTGTCGTGCACGGCTGTGAGATATTCGCTCCACAATTGCGTGCGAGCGGCGCCGGGGGATTCATCAACGTGGCCTCGGCCGCTGGGTTTGCGGCTGCGCCGCTGATGGCGCCCTACAACGTCGGCAAAGCGGCCGTGATGTCGCTCTCGGAGACCTTGTCCGCTGAGCTAGCCGGCACGGGAGTGCGGGTGACGGTGCTGTGTCCGACCTTCGTCAAGACAAATGTTGCTCTCGACGGTCGAATCACCGCGGAAGCAACACAATTGGCACAGGCGTTGATGCGACGAACCGGCTTTTCGCCGGAGCGCATTGCCGTCACCACTCTCGACGCCTACGACAAAGGTCGACTCTACGTGGTGCCGCAGTTCGATGCGAAGGTGATCTGGCGACTCAAACGGTATCTACCCGTTGCCTACACATGGTGCTGTGGAGTTCTCAATCGCTTTGCACCGAAACAGAAGCCGGGATCATCTGGAACCTCGGCGGTGCCGGAGACGAACTCGCTGAGCACGAAAGGAGTGTGACATGTCCTTCGATTTCGACGGCATGCTACAGAAAATCAAGGACCGCCAATGGGCTCTGGTGGACATCGACTGGGATGCTCCGGGTGCCGAGACGATCAGTCCAGAGCTTCATGCGAAGCTGAAACCGTTCATGTCGGACCTGATGTGGATCGAGAACGTCGGTGCCCGCGGCTTCGCTGCGATGGCTCTCAAGGCGCCGACTGAAACTCTCCGAGACATCTACCGGCATTTCCATGCCGAGGAACAGAAGCACGCCAACGCCGAACTCGCGCTGATGCGTAGGTGGGGAATGCTCGACGGCGACGAGATGCCCGAGCCCAACATCAACGTCAAGCTCGTCATCGACTGGCTGGACAAGCATTCCGACGGTTTGTCGCTCTCGATTCTCGGGACCGTCATACCGATGCTCGAGGTGGCGCTCGACGGAGCCCTGGTCAAGTTCATCATGGACGAGATCGAGGATCCGGTCTGCCAGGCTGTGTTCAAGAAGATCAATGCAGACGAGTCCAGGCATCTGGCGGTGGATTTTGCGGTCATCGAGATGCTCGGGCACTCGACGACGCGCAAGCTCGTTGTCGAAACCGTCGGCGCCTGGATGAATCCGGCACTGATCATCGGAACGCTTCGTTACATCCCGTTGCTGAACAAGATGCGCGACAACATCGTCGACATGGGAGTGAACGAGGAACGGCTCTACACCGCGATGAAGCGGTTCAGGAACGTAGGCGAACGGAGTCCGGCCGCGCTCCGCGTCCCGATGTATCGGGTGGTGAAGTGGCACGGCAACATGGTCATCAATCGCAACCATCCCTACCATCTGCTTGCCGATCGGATGGTCAAGGTCACGGGCCGACTTTCCGGCAGCAGACTCAATTCCGAGCCGACATGGGCCAAGGAACTTACGTACGAGCCACTCGCATGAGTACTGCCGAGCCGCTGTCAGTGGCGATCATCGGTGGAGGTTTCGCAGGAATCGGAGCGGCGATTCGGTTGAAGCAGAACGGTATCGAAGACTTCGTCATTCTCGAACGAGGCACGGAGGTCGGCGGGACCTGGCGTGACAACACGTATCCGGGCGCTGCGTGCGACATTCCTTCCCGTCTGTACTCGTACAGTTTCGCCCCGAATCCGGACTGGTCGCACACCTACTCGGCCAGCGCGGAGATCCTGGGCTACATCCGAACGATGGTGAAAGAGTTCGACCTCGATCCGAAGATTCGGTTTCGATGCAACGTCGCGGGCGTCGAGTGGGACGAGCAGACCGGTGTCTGGACGATCGCGCTCGAGGGCCGTGAAGGGGTCATTGCCCGGACCGTCGTCATGGCGTCCGGTCCGCTCGCGAACGTCAGCTTTCCTGCTGTTCCGGGTTTGGAGAGCTACGAAGGACACAAAATTCACAGTGCTCGCTGGGACCATGACTACGACTTCACCGACAAGCGAGTCGCAGTGATCGGAACCGGGGCAAGCGGCGTCCAGATCGTCCCGGAACTCGTGAAAACTGCACGATCTGTGAAGGTTTTCCAACGAACACCCGGATGGGCATTGCCGCGAGCAAACCTACGGACCCGACCTCGCACGAAGGAGCTGTACCGTCGTCATCCGGGCGTCCAGACTCTGGCGCGTCGGGCTTGGTACTGGGGACACGAATCGGTAGCGCTCGGGGTGGTCTGGGAATCCCCGTTGACGAGGGTGGTGGAGACAGTCGGGCGTCTTCATCTGCGTATGCAGGTGAAGGACCCGTGGTTGCGGCGACAACTCACTCCCGACTTTCGGGCAGGATGCAAGCGGTTGCTGATGACCAGCGAGTATTACCCGGCTCTCCAGCAGGACAACTGCACACTCGTGACCTGGCCGATCGCGAGATTGGCCCCGCATGGCATTCGCACAGTCGAAGGGATCGAGCATCAATTCGACTGCATTGTGTTCGCGACCGGCTTCGACGTTTCCAAGACCGGAACACCGGTCCCGATCATCGGAAGGGACGGACGTGTGCTCGCACAGGAGTGGAGATCCGGGGCGCGTGCGTACAAGAGCATTGCGGTATCCGGTTACCCCAACCTGTATTTCACCTTCGGACCCAACTCGGGTCCGGGGCACAGCTCCGCCCTCGTGTACATGGAAGCGCAACTCGACTATCTCGCCCAAGCGATCAAGATCGTCCTCGAGCGCAACCTCAAGGCCCTCGATGTTCGTCAAGATGTCGAAGATGCGTACAACGTCGAGTTGCAGCGGCGGCTGTCGAAGACCACGTGGAACTCGGGATGTTCGAGTTGGTATCTCACCGACGAAGGTTTCAACGCCACGATGTTTCCCGGTTTCGCGACCCAGTACGTGAACCAATTGAAATCGGTGGATCTTCGGGACTACACCAGCACGGCGCGCGAGAAAGACACTGCGCAGACCTGATCCCGGGTTCTGATCGGCCTGGTGTTGCCACTAAGTTGGAATCGTGACGACCGACGCGGCAGAGGAGACGAGGCGGTGACCGAGTACCGCATCGACGATCTAGCGCGCGCTGCGGGCACTACCTCGCGGAACGTACGGGCATATCAGGAACGCGGATTGCTTCCTCCGCCGGAGAAGCGGGGGCGGGTGGGCATCTACGGCGACGCGCACCTCGAACGCCTCAAGCTGATCGACACACTTCTTCAACGAGGTTTCACCACTGCGCATATCGACGACTTCATCACCGGGTGGGAAACCGGGAAAGACCTGACAGAGGTGTTGGGTCTGCAGCACGCGGTCACCGAATCATGGTCCCGCAGCGACACCGTGAGTATCGAGATGGCCGTCGTACGCGAATTTCTCGGGGGCGATGCGGATGGTCAACTGGATCGTCTCGTAGATCTCGGACTGGTACAGATCGAAGGAGAGAACTGCGTTTTCACCGATCCTGCTTTGCTCAGCGGGTTTTCGAGTCTCCTCGAATACGGTTTCACTCTCGATCAACTTGTCGATGTGCACGAAAAGCTCCACAACGCTGTGGACGGGATCGCCAAAGACCTGATTCAGGCGGCGAAGGATCGTATCGTCGATCAGCACGGGGTCGGTTGGCTGCCGGAGGGCGACGAGGTTGCCGGAACAGCCGAGATGCTCCAGACGATGCGTGAACTCGGTGTGGCGTCGGTACATTCGGCACTGGCCCGGGCGCTCGACGCGAACCTTCAGCGTGTACTCGGCGACTATCTCGCCGCTGCGATCGGCTCGCGGAGCGACGTCGACGAATCGGACTAGCAGCTTCGATCACGTTCGGGATGCGCTGACCCGTCGCGGTGCGCTCAGCTCTTGCGTGCCTCGATCAGGAATCGGCTCGAGTACGCGACAAACGATCTGTCGCGACGGATCTGCGCGTCGAGTTCGCGGAGTCGGTCTCGGTACTGCGCCACGGTGAATCCCGGAACCATCCAGATCACCTTGCGTAAGAAGTAGACAACGGCGCCGATGTCGAAGAATTCCATGCGCAGACGCTCGAAACGAAGGTCGACGATGGTGAGCCCGGCCGCAATCGCGTCAGCACTTTCGTCCTCGTAGTGCCGTCCGCGACGAGCCTCCGGCTGAGGTCCGAGAAAGTACTCGACAAGTTCGAACACGCTGGCGTGACCCACATGTTGGGCGAAGTACGTTCCCCTGGGTTCGAGCACACGCGCGATCTCGGACCACCACACTGTCGCGGGGTGCCGGCTCGTCACCAGATCGAATGCCGAATCGGCAAACGGTAGCGGTGGCTCGTCTGCGTCCGCGACGACCACCACACCTCGGGAGCGCAGAAGGGCAGTGGCCTTGGCGACATTTGGTGGCCAGGATTCGGTAGCTGCCATCACCGACGGGAGTGATGGTGCGGCGGCAAGGACTTCGCCGCCGCCCGTCTGGATGTCCAGCGCAGCGCCGGCACCGCCGAGACGTTCACCCATCAGTGTCTGGTATCCCCACGTGGGACGCCCGTCGAGCCACGAGAAATCCCACCCGTCGACGGAGGCGGATTCGGCTTCGGCGACAAGTTCGTCGAAACTTCGTGACATCCCCTGTGACTTGCCCTCAGGCGTTCCTTCTGACATCACATCATCATCGTCGCCGCCCACAGACGGTGCCAGTCATTTACGGCTACTTCGGGGTGGCGCCGAGCATCGGTGCAAGTTGGGTGGCGATCGGATTGAGATCGAGCTTGTCCGGGTCCACCTTGGGCTTGCTGTCCCACGGTTGCGAGGTGTTCGGGTCGGCGAAGGCGATGCGGTTGGCGCTACGGACACCCGTTTCACTGCCCTGAGGCGCCTGGCAGTTGGCAGCGGTGTTCAGCGGGAAGTCCTGTGTGGTGTCGTCGAAGTTCGGGTCTTTGCGCTTCATCTCGTCGAGGATCGCCATGGTCCCTTCGTATCCGACGGTGCACGAGAGCGGGTTGTTGGTCTCGAGCACCAAGCCCAGGTGCACGGTTCCATCCGCTGGTGCCACGGTGGGCGCTGCCCCGGCGAGCGCAGGAAGGAAGAGCAAGAAGGGCTGCAGGGTAGGCACTGTCGGAGCCGCTGCCGATGCAACGGCGGCGAGATTGGAGAGGTTGGTCGTGAGCGCGGGGCCGGCTTCGGTGACGAGAGAGCCGACTTGTTCGCTGGCCGGTATGCCGTTGTCGATCACGCGTCGGATGTCGGGATCGCTGGTGCGTAACTGCGCGGTCAGTGTGTCGAGGTCGGTGCTGAACTGCTTGATCGCTGACGATTGATCGGACTGGGTCGTGAGCACCGTCTGGCTGTCGCGGATCAGTCCGAGGGTCTGTGGAAGGGTATCGAGGCCTGACTGGGAAATCCCCGACAGCGAGTCGGCAAGTACCTGCAGATCTTCGCCCTTGCCGTTGAATGCCGCGCCGAGTTCCTTCGCGACGGTGTGGAGTGCGTCGACGGGAACGGAGTGCACCAGACCGTCGGCGCTGGTCAAGACGTTCTCGATCGGGATCGGAGTGGTGGTGTCGCCCACAGCGATCACCGAGCCGTCTTCGAGGAACGGACCCTGGTCGGTATCGGGCTGCAGGTCGACGTACTGCTCGCCGATGGCCGAGCGATTGGCCACTACGGCTCGCGCGGATGCGGGGATCTGGGGAGCACTGCTGTCGATCAACAGGTCGACTTCGATTCCCTCGGAAGTGAGCGACATGTTGCCGACGCGTCCGACGGGTACACCGCGGTAGGTCACTTCGGCATTGGTGAAGATGCCGCCGGATGTCGCCAGTTCGGTCTTGACCGTGTACTGGCCGAATCCCAGAAGATTGTCCAGCCGTACGTATTTCGCACCGACATAGATCAACCCGAGTAGCGCAACGGCGACGAGGGCGACCAGCTGCCATTTGGCGAGCCTCGACATCACCATCAGAGATCGAGCCCGAACTGATGTGGTGTGCTCATGGTTCGACTCCCGAATGACAAGCCGGGTACGGCTGATGTTGAGCGAATTGTGTTCACCCACGGACATTCTGAGGTGAACCGGAAAGTTCCAACAATTCGTTGTTGGCGATAACTATAAACAAGTCGTCACAGATAGAAAGTCGGGGCGCAAGTTTCCGCAGGTCGCTGAAATCCAAGTGGCACAGCTCACTTCGAGTGTCGATGTGTGATGCACGACCTTCCGTGTGCTGTGCAAGCTTGACTTCGCCTGTCGTATCTATAAAAGTAGATGCGTTCCGGTCGGCGAAGGGTGAGGTGTGATCGATGGATGCTTTGGCGATCTTCAAGTCGCTGTCCAACCCGACTCGCCTGCAGATCATGGAGTGGCTCGCACATCCGGCGAAGTACTTCGACGAAGACTCGTACACGCAACAGGATCTCGGTTTTCACATCGGAGTCTGTGTTGGTGACATTCAGTCGCGATCAGGGCTCGCGCAGTCGGTGATCTCGGGGTATCTGCAGGGCATGAAGGATGTTGGCCTGCTCGAGTCCGAACGCATCGGGAAGTGGACGTACTACCGACGGAACGAAGCCTTGATCGCCGAGTTCAGGGAATTCGTTCGCGAAAAACTGTGACAGTTGGGTTTTCCGCGACGATCTTTGTTCTTCAATCATATCTACATATCTAGATATATATCTGTTTTGCGCCCTGTGTGGCGCAGTAGGAGGAGTGTGTTGTGAAGTCGAAATTATTGATTCCCGTTCTGGCATTGGGTGTATTCGGAATCATCACCACGGAGATGGGGATTATCGGGGTTCTGCCCCAGGTCAGCGACAAGTTCGGCATCACCGCGTCCGATGCAGGATGGTTGGTCGGCGTGTTTGCGCTTGTCGTGGCGGTGACCGGTCCGTTCACCACGCTTTTCACTTCGGGAATCAACAAGAAGACCGTTCTGTTGGTGGCGATTGCAGTCTTCGCAGTTTCCAATCTGGTGTATGCGACAACGTCGAGTTTCGAGGTGATGTTCGCTTTCCGGATCATCCCCGCGGTCGTTCATCCGGTCTTCTTCGCTGTCGCGCTCGCGAGTGCAGTTCGTCTGGCGCCACCGGAGGAGGCAACTTCTGCGGTCACGAAGGTATTTGCCGGTGTCACCGTCGGATTTGCGTTCGGTGTGCCGTTGACGTCGTATTTGGCCGAGAACTTCACGGTGTCGACAGCATTCGTTTTCGGCGCCGTGGTCAACGTCCTCGCGTTTCTCGGAATTCTGACACTTCTGCCCTCGACCCCGGTGACACAACGCATGTCGTACGGCGCGCAGGTCGGAATGCTTCGCAGGCCCCGCGTGTGGTTGACCATTCTTTCCGTCACGTTCGTCTTCGCAGCCATGTTCTCGGTGTACGGATACTTCGCCGAATATCTCGGCGGGGTGACCGGAATGAGCGGATCGTGGATCAGCGCGATGCTCTTGGCTTTCGGTGTCGTGATGATCTTCGGGAACTTCGTGTTCGGCGCGATGCTCGGAAAGAGTGTGGTGCGAACGGTTGTGGCTTTTCCATTGCTGTACATCATCGTGTACGTCGTGATCTATCTGGTGGGTCCGTACTTTGCCGCGATGATTGTTGCCGTGTTGGTGTGGGGCATGGTGCATTCCGGTGGACTGGTCGTTTCGCAGAGTTGGATGGGACGAGATTCGGCTGATGCACCCGAGTTCGGTAACAGCCTGTTCATTTCGTTCTCCAATCTGGGGATCACGCTCGGAACAGCGACAGGCGGCCTGTTTCTCACACATCTCGGAACGCGTCAATTGGTCTGGGCCGGAGTCTTGTTCGCCGCTCTCGCCCTGGCAACGATCCTCGCTCGATTGTCGCTCGGGCGGGTTCACAACGAGAACGGCGCCAAGGTTCCGGTGTAGTTCTTGGGAAGTGGCCGCGAGAACTCGCCGCGCGCACTGGTCGACAATCCAAGCGTGATCAAAGATTGAACCATGGTGACGGCAGCGCCAACGCCGTCCACTACCGGCACCCCCACTTCGGCAGACAATTCGTGGCACAGGTCCGCCATACCTGCACAACCCAGAACGAGGACGTCCGAGTCGTCTCGTTCCAAAGCGTCGAAACAGGCTTCCAGGATCACTTTTCGCGCATCGGGATCACGATCGAGTTCGAGAACCGGGATCTCGCAGGAGTGGATACCGCGGCATCGGGCCTGCATCCCGTAACGGTCCACCAGGTCGGCAGCGCGGCCACGGGTCCGACCGAGGGTGGTCACAACGCTGAATCCACGGCCCAGGAAGCCGGCGTAGTTCATCGCCGCCTCGGCAATCGCGACCACTGGACCCTCTGCCAGTTCGCGGGCTGCATCCAGACCTGGATCCCCGAAGCAGGCGATGACGTATCCGTCGACACCGTTCGTCTCGCCGGACGCGATCTCGGCGAGAATACCTGGGACGCTGAGAGCTTCGTCGTAGTGGCTTTCGATCGACGCGGGACCCATGACAGGGCTGACAGCCTCGACGAATGTGCCCGGACCGGCGACGGCCCGGGCGCATTCCTCGATCTTGGCAGTCATCGCCCACGTGGTGTTGGGGTTGATCACCTTGATTCTCATGACGTTCAGTCGACCGTCGCGGTTTCTGAAGAAGAAGCATTCCGGACAGCAAGGGGGGTGCGCGTGGCGAGCAAGTAGTAGACCGCAAATCCGAGCCCGCAACCGATGAACCAGCTGTACTGTGCTGCCGTGTACATCCCGGTGAGATCTTTGGCCAGCACCGGGACCATCGCAACGACTGCTCCCACGGCGGTTGCGATCACTGCGGCCGGGTTGTATCCCTTGCTGTACCAGTAGGTTCCGGTAGGTGACATGCTGAACAGTTCGTCGACGATCACCTTCTGCTTGCGCACGAGGTAGTAGTCGGCGATCAGGATTCCGAACAGCGGACCGATGAAGGCTCCGAGGGTTTCGAGCGTGTAGTGAATGACGTCCGGATTGTTGTAGAGGTTCCACGGGGTGATGAGGATCGAGCCGATCGCTGCGATCATCCCTCCGGCGCGCCAGCTGATCTTCTGTGGGCTGACGTTGGAGAAGTCGAAGGCAGGGGAGATGAAGTTGGCGACGATGTTGATGCCGATCGTGGCGATGGTGAAGGTGAGTGCGCCGAGGACGATGGCGAAAGTGCTGTCGATTCGTGCCACGGTTGCAACGGGATCGGTGATCAGTTCGCCGTACACCGGCAGTGTCAACGATGCCGTGACTACGACCAGCACCGAGAAGACGAGGAAGTTGACCGGCAAACCGAGAAAGTTGCCCTTCTTGACTGCAGCGAACGACTTCCCGTAGCGGGAGAAGTCGCCGAAGTTGAGCATCGGTCCGGAGAAGTACGAGACAACCAGAGCGATTGCGCCGAGCATGACTGGTACGGCGTCGAAACCCGAGTACTTGACGTCGCCGAGCGTGAGATCGATTGCGCTCCAGCCTGCCTGGTAGATGAGGTAGCCGCACAGCATGAACATCACGACATACACTGCCGGCCCGCAGAAGTCGATGAACCGGCGGATCGACTCCATGCCTCGCCAGAACACGCAGGCCTGCAATACCCACAGCAGCATGAAACTTCCCCAGCCGAGAGCGGAGAGTCCGGCGAATCCGTAGTCTTCGACGACGGCATAGGGCGCGAGTGACGGAAAGAGTTTGATCAGTACGACATCGAGTGCTGCCGAAGCGAGGAAGGTTTGAATCCCGTACCAAGCCACGGCAATCAGGCCACGGATTATTGCCGGGATGTTCGCGCCGAGGACGCCGAATACGCTGCGGCAGATCACCGGATAGGGCACGCCGGTGGCCTGGCTCGGTTTGGCGACCAGATTGCAGAAGAAATAGACGACCGTGATACCGACCAGCAAAGCGACGAGGACTTGCCAGCTGGCCAATCCCAGTGCGAAAAGACTACCGGCAGTGACATATCCGCCGACGCTGTGTACGTCGGACATCCAGAAGGCGAAGATGTTGTACGACGACCAGGTCTGCTTGCGAAGCGGCGCCAGATCCTCATTGGTCAAACGTGGGTCGTAGCCGGGCTTGATCAAACCGCTGCCGACAGGGTGGCCCGCGGCTTCGACCAGGTCGCCCGGACCGGTTTCCATTGCGGGAGCTGGGGTAGAGGTCGTACGAGACGGAAGAATGTCGGTCATGACAGCTCCTGTGCATCAGTGCAGGAAATCAGCGGACAGAGCACAAGCTTCCAGCGTCAGTGATGAAAACCGTGTCGAGAGAAAGGTATCGACGCTGTATTGCACAGTTATTGCGCGATCGGTATATCTTTTTCGGCCAGCAGACCGGTGTTTGTGGGCAGAGTCGCGATCACGGTATTGAGTCGGCGATGATGGATTTCGGAAGCACTCAGAAGGGCGGCTGCGTCCCGGTGCAGGAATGCGTCCAGCATCGCGGTGTGATCCGAGTGCAGAACCTGGCGATCGACGCCGGCAACATGGACCATCGGCTGAACCGGTTCGGTGATGTTCCAGGCAGCTTCGAACATGTGCAGAAGTCGAAGCATGTGCGACGGCCGGGTCAGTGCGAGGTGAAAGTTTCGGCTCTCGCAGTGATAGGACTGAGAGTCGTCGTAGCGCAATGCGATCTCCAGACGGGAGTTCACCTCGACGGCGTGTTCGTGATCCTCCTCCGTGGCCTGCTCGACCGCGACGGCCAAGGCAGCTGATTCGAGAGTTTCGCGGACGATGTACATCTCACGCAGTTCCGCTGGCGTCAACTGAGCAACGGTGTAGCCGAATTGATGCCGGTGGTCGACCAAAGACTCTCCGACCAGGGTTTTCAGTGATTCCCGCACTGGTATTCGGCTGACACCGAATACTTCAGCCACGTCGCCGAGAGGAATCGGGGTGCCCGGAGGCGCCGAACCGGACAGAATCACTCGCCGCAGTTCGTCGAGGATCGCTTGTTGCGGACTACCGGGAGCATCGATGACCAGTTGCGTCAGCAGTACCGATCTACGGCGCGGCGGCATGTCGCTCTCCCTTCGTGTATCTGCCAGCGTAGGAATACGTTGTTTCGCCCGCGTGACACCGGTGTGGCCGTCGTGAATCGCGCACTCGAGGGAGAACAAGTGGGCTCCGATCACAAGCACGAGTGAGTGCTGCTCAGGAGGCCGATCGTGGGGGTAGCGTTGTTGTGTAGTGGTATGGCAGAAAGCGAGTCGGTCGATGGCATCCGCTGTGCGCTCAGAAGCCGACCAGCGAGTTGTCGGCAACTTACCCTTGGAGCTGACAAGTTTTGTCGGTCGGCGGCGCGAGTTGGCCGACGCCAGGAGATTGTTCGAGACGTCCCGTTTGTTGACACTGACCGGGATCGGTGGCGTGGGCAAGACACGGCTCGCGATCCGACTTGCGGGCGCGTTGCAACGAGTGTTTCGAGATGGTGCCTGGTTGGTGGAACTGGGGGAGCAGACCGATCCAGATCTCCTTGAAGATTATGTCGCCGTGACCCTTGATGTCCGGTCAGTCTCGTCGGCGGACCCGCTGCAGGCACTGATCGACTACTGCGCCGATCGGAGTCTGCTGTTGGTGCTCGACAACTGTGAACATCTGGTCGATGCAGTTGCACTGTTCACCGGGGCGATCCTGCGTCGATGTGCCGGTGTGAAGATCCTCGCGACGAGCCGCGAGTCGCTGGGTGTGGGTGGTGAAGCGACGATGCGGGTTCCTTCCCTCAGCACCCCGCTGCAATATGACTCGGGAGCGTTCGAGGGGCTGGCTCGGTACGAATCCGTGTCACTGTTCACCGAGCGTGCAGCCACGGTAGTCCCAGGCTTCGTCCTCACGGAAGGGAACAAGCTTGCGGTAGCCCGTATCTGTCACGATCTGGACGGCTTGCCGTTACCGATCGAACTGGCGGCCGCTCGCCTGCGTGGTATGTCTGCTGAGCAGATCATGAACAGGCTCTCGGATCGATACCGCCTTCTTACAACGGGTGGACGCGACGTTCCGAGTCGTCAACAGACGCTGCGATTGTCGATCGATTGGAGTTTCGACCTCTGCTCGCCATCCGAACAACAGTTGTGGGGGAGGCTGTCGGTGTTCTCGGGTGGGTTCGACCTCGAAGCCGCCGAGGGTGTGTGTGGGCAGGATATGAATTCGACCGAAGTGCTCGATCTCGTCACCGCGTTGGTCGAGAAGTCCATCCTGATTCGTGAGGAAACCAGCGGAGATGTTCGCTACCACCTCCTCGATCTTCTCCGGGAGTACGGACATGAAAAGTTGGAGTCCGCCGGTGAGTATTCCGATCTACGTCGAAGGCATCGTGATTGGTTCGAATCGTTTGTTGTACAGGCTGATTCCGAATGGATCAGTAGCGGGCAGGCTGGGTGGATCGAGTGGCTGAGTCGTGAACAGCGTAACGTGCACGAAGCGCTGGAATTTTCGATTTCGACGCCGGGTCAGGCACGGTCTGCGACACGAATGGTCGCAGCGTTGTACCGATTCTGGCTCAACGGCGGCCGGATCGGTTCGGCGAGGCGCTGGGCGGATCGGACCCTGAGCGCCTCCGATGGAGAGTCGGACATGTATCGCCTGGAAATTCTGTGCATCGATGCTGTGGCACACGGCATGCAGGGTGATCTCGTTCGCGCACGCGGACAGGTCGACGAGAGTTGGCGCCTTGCCGAGGTCATCGGAGACGTGCGCTCGCGCGGCCTGGCTGGGTGGGCCGACGGATATGTCGACGCGTTCAATGGCGAATTCGACACTGCCGCCGAGAAGTTGGAACTTGCCGTAACGCTGTTCCGATCAGCTGAGAATCTGCAGCACAAAGTGATTGGGTTGGGCACCCTCGGGCTCGCGTACATCTTTACCGGTGCTCTGGAGCGTTCTGTGGAGTGCTTCGACGAGTCCCTCGCGATCACCGTACCGCTGCACGAAGTGATGTATCAGGCGTCGACGTTGGCCAACCTCGGGCTTGTGGATTGGCTTCGGGGCGACCTCGAGCGCGCCCGTGACCATTTGACGCGAAGTCTGCGGACCACCGACGCCTCGTTGAACTCGGCATGGTGTGTCGAACCGATGGCCTGGGTTGCTGCAGCGCAACGTGATTGGAAGCATGCAGCGGTTCTGCTCGGTGCCGCAGCGATGTTCTGGCAGCGGGTCGGGGGTCGACTGAGCGGGCTTTCGAGTTTGTCAGCCCATCACGACAATGCTGCAGGTTCCGCTCGAAAGGCATTGGGTGAGAGTGCTTTCGAGAAGGAGTTTCGCAGAGGATTTGAGATGGCCGAAAGTGAAGCTGTCGCTTACGCGCTCGATGAGCGTCGTAGCGCCCCGGCTGCATCGCCGATCGACGCACCTCACCTGACCCGTCGTGAACAGCAGGTCGCCGAATTGGTGGCTCAGGGACTGACCAACCGCGCTATCGCGGAGCAGTTGGTCATCTCGCTGCGCACGGCTCAGGGGCATGTGGAGCACGTGCTGACAAAACTGGGATTCACTTCCAGAGCACAGATCGCGGCGTGGTTCGTCTCGACCGCGCAGGAGACCGACTCCCGAGGCTGAGACCGCAGGCAGAGGTGAGTGCTTCTCCGGGTGCAGTTTGCGAGGTCATCGGTTCAGCAGACCGGATCTGACGTCCGATTGCAGTTCGCCTCGAACCGTTCGCCAGGAAACGGCAGTACCGTCTCCGCAACATCGCGTTACGTCCAACCGCACCCCGCGACACCTGGTGCAGACGGCGCTCGCGGGGGAGGATGGCATCGCATTCCGCGCAATGGTGGAGCGTCAAGCATGCGGATCGCGACGAGCGGCCCGAATGTCGCTGCATTACAAGTCCCCTTATCAAGCTGACGTGATACATGTCAGTAACGTCGGGCGAGGTAGTACGGCATGGATCCCCACATGTTCCCCGCCGTAGTACAGGACCACGTCACCCGGTTGGAGGTCGTCCCGGGAAACCGGATCCGCTGTGGTTGCCTCGCCCGTTGCGGCGTCCCTGATGGCCGCCGACAGCGATCTCGTCGCATTGGTGCCCGAAAGACTCGCCCGATACTTTGCCGCTCGCCTCGAAGTCGCCTGGTTTGCGGTGCCGACCGAACTACCGGCCGTCACCATCCACCAACAGTGGCACGGTCAGCTGGATCACGATCCCGCTCACAGGTGGCTACACGGACATGTCCGTGAGGCAAGCGTCTAGCTGGATTCGGTGATCGTTCTGTACTCTCGCAGTCATGCAACAGCGGAGTACGGGAACGGTGACACGATCACTGTTGCTGCTTCTGCTGCCGTTCATCGCCCTCCTGGCCGTGCCGCCGCTCGGTTCCTCGGGCAGCGCCGCGGTGCTGGGAACTGCGATCGCAGTCTTCGTGGTCGCTGCCCTCGCAACCTCCGCGAAGTACGAACTTCTCCAACTGTGTGCGGTTTCGGCCACTGGCCCGTCTGATGACGAACGCTGCCTGCGTGGAGCTTTCCGCAGGCAGAGCAGCCCGGACGCGCCTGGCCGTCCGCAACCTCGAGCACCCGGAATCGGTCTGTAGATCGGCCGTCGGCGGGGTGAACTCGTCGTAGGTCGGTCAGACGTCTTGCGTCCACGACCATTCCCGCGCTCTCGATTGCCTGAGCGTGCCTCTCGGTGAGGTTCATTCGTCATGCTCGATTTTGTCTACTACCCCGTGTCCGGAATCCTCTGGTTCTGGCACAAAGTCTTCTCACTGATTTCCGGATCACCCGACAACGGCGTCGTGTGGGCGTTGTCGGTCGTATTTTTGGTCTTCACACTCAAGGCCTTGCTGTTCAAACCATTCGTCAAGCAGGTTCGCACCCAATTGGTCATGCAAAGGCTGCAACCACAGTTGAAGGCATTGCAGAAAAAGTACGCAGGCGACCGGCAGAAACTTACTGTCGAGATGGCAAAGCTGCAGAAGGAACACAACTACAGTCCGCTACTCGGATGCCTGCCGATGCTCGTCCAGGCACCGGTATTCATTGGTCTCTACCACGTCCTGCGATCATTCAATCGAACCGGAGCGGCATCCCATGTCCCGTTTCTGAGCCCGACCGAACCGATGTCGGTGGCGGACAACGCGAACACGGCCAACTACTTCTTCAGTGCTTCGGACGTCCAGTCGTTTCTCGACGCCAAACTGTTCGGCGCGCCGTTGTCCGCCATGATTTCGAGTCCGGCAGCGCAGCTGGAAGCGTTCGGCGACGTCAGTCGGATCTCCATCATTCTGGTTGCCGTACCGCTGATGATTTTTGCCGCCGTCGCTACACATTTCACGTCGCGGGCGTCCATCGCGCGCCAAGTGGACACCGGAACCGTCAACCCTCAAACGGCAATCATGAACAAGCTTGCTCTGTGGGTATTTCCGGTCGGTGTGATTGCCTTCGGTGCATTCGCGCCCGTCGCGATCCTGCTCTATTTCGTGAGCAACAACTGCTGGACGTTGGGCCAACAGCATTTTGTGTACGGACGCATCGCGGCGGAGCAGAAGGCAGCCGAATTGTCGCCGACACCCGCAGTGGCCACGCCCCCGGCGCGTGGAGCTGCTGCCCCACCGGCGCCAGGAGCAAAGCCGATTCGGGCCAAGCGCAAGCGATGACCGGAAAAATCGGCCCTCCCTACCGACGGGTAAGGCACGTACGCTGGAATGCATGACCAAATGGACCGCAGAAGACGTAGTTGATCAGACCGGCCGCACATTTGTCGTCACGGGGGCGAACAGCGGACTGGGTGAGGTAGTCGCACGAGCGCTGGGCAAAGCCGGGGCCGACGTCGTCCTCGCTTGTCGCGACACCACGAAGGCAGACGCCGTAGCCGCCGAGATCGGGTCCAACGCGGTTGTCCGCAAGTTGGACCTTTCGGATCTGTCGTCGGTACGAGCCTTTGCCGACGCAACGGAGAAGGTCGACGTCCTGGTGAACAACGCCGGCGTGATGGCGGTCCCGTTCCGCCGGACGGTCGACGGATTCGAAATGCAGATCGGCACAAACCATCTCGGGCACTTCGCGTTGACCGGGTTGCTGAAGGACAAGCTCACCGACCGTGTCGTGACGATGTCCAGTGCCTTGCATCAGCTCGGGACCGTCGATTTGGACGATCTCAATTTCGAGCGTCGGAAGTACAACCGCTGGTTGGCCTACGGGCAGTCCAAGCTTGCCAATCTGTTGTTCACGTACGAACTTCAGCGCAGGCTCGCGGCTTCGGGATCTCCGCTCAAGGCGCTCGCTTCGCATCCGGGATATGCGTCGACGAACCTGCAGGGGCACACCGAGTCGATCCAGGACAAGCTGATGGGAATCGGCAATCAGATCTTCGCGCAGTCCGCGGAGATGGGTGCGCTTCCCGAACTGTGGGCGGCCACGGCGCCGGATGCCTTCGGCGGCAGTTACATCGGACCGGACGGTCCGTTCGAGCAGCGCGGGTATCCGAAGGTCGTGGGGTCGAACAAGAAGTCACACGACAAGAAGACCGCCTCGGGCTTGTGGGCACTGTCGGAGAAGTTGACCGGAGTCTCGTTCGGGATCTGATTGGGAAACAACTGTGGCCGCGGACTTCGAGAAGTTCGCGGCCACAGTCATATCCGTTCGAGCTACTGACTGTTCGGGTTACAGCGTGACAACCATCTTGCCGGTGTTCGCGCCGCGCATCAGGTCGATGAAGGCCTGGGGTGCATTCTCGAGACATTCGACGATGGTCTCGTCCCACTGAATCTTGTTGTCGGCGAGCCACCCTGCCATGTGGGTGCGGAATTCTCCGCCGAGGTGGCGGTAGCCGCCCACGAGGAATCCGCGCAGAGTGAGCTGCTTGCCGATCACCAAGGCCAGATTGTGGGGAGCCGTGGGCTTGTCGGTGGTGTTGTACTGAGCGATGGCCCCGCACAAGGCGATCCGGCCGCCCTGGTTCATGGCGTCGATGGCGGCTTCGAGATGCTCGCCACCGACGTTGTCGAAGTACACGTCGATGCCGTCAGGCGCCGCAGCGGCCAGCAGTTCGGTGATCGGGCCGTCGTGATAGTCGAACGCCGCGTCGAATCCGAGTTCGAGAAGTCGGGCAACCTTTGCGGGAGAACCGGCGCTGCCGATCACTCGCTTCGCACCGAGCAACTTGGCGATCTGACCGACGAGCGATCCGACGGCACCTGCTGCGCCGGAAACGAATACGGTGTCGCCTTCCTTGAATTCCGCGACTGCGGTGAGGCCGGCATACGCGGTGAGACCGGTCATGCCGAGGGCGCCAAGGTAGGCCGTTGCCGGCGCGATGGACGTGTCGGCCGGAGTTACTGCGGATCCGTCGAGGACGGCGTATTCACGCCACCCGAGCCCGTGGACGACGACGTCGCCGACCGCGCGATCAGCCGACTTGGATTCGACGACCTCGCCGACAGCACCACCGTCGAGCGCCGCGCCGACCTGGAACGGCGGAAGGTAGGACTTCACGTCGTTCATCCGGCCGCGCATGTACGGGTCGACGGAGATGGCGATGTTGCGGACCAGGATCTGGCCGTCTTCGAGTTCGGGGAGTTCTACTTCGGCGGTGGCGAAGTTCTCCGAGGTGGGCCAACCGTTCGGGCGTGAAGCGAGACGGATTTCCCGGCTTACAGTGGTGGTGCTCATTCGTCGTCCTTACTTACTTCGAGGGTGACCTCGATGTTGCCGCGAGTTGCATTGGAGTACGGGCACACCTGGTGCGCCTTCTCCGTCAGCTCGACGGCTTGATCATGGGGCAGGTGGGGGAGTGAAACTTCCAGCGTCACAGCGAGTCCGAAGCCTCCTTCGCCGTTGGGGCCGATGCCGACCCGCGCGCCGACTGCGGAATCAGCCACGTTGGCCTTCTCGGCGCGGGCGACCATCTGCAGTGCGGAGTGGAAGCATGCTGCGTATCCGGCGGCAAAGAGCTGCTCAGGGTTGGTGCCCTCCCCGCTGCCACCCATTTCCTTGGGAATGGCGAGACCGAGATCGAGGCGTCCGTCCGAGGTGCGAGCGTGACCGTTGCGGCCTTCGCCGGTGGCAAGTGCTTCTGCGGTGTAGACGATGTTCATGACTTCTTCTTTCCGTCGGAGTGGGCATTGGATGCTTGAAGTGACTCGCCGAGACGAGTGAGAACGTCCCGGAGCTCGGTGAGTTCGTCGTTACTCAGACCAGTGGCACCTGCGAGCTTGGCCGGGATGTCTTCGGCCTTGCTACGCAAGGTGGAACCCGACTCGGTCAGGTGGATCTCGACGCGACGCTCGTCGGTGGTGAGGCGTCGACGTTCGATGAATCCCAGACCCTCGAGCCGCTTGAGCAGCGGCGACAGAGTCCCGGTATCGAGATCGAGTGCCTCACAGATCTCGCGCACGCCGCGGCCGTCTCGTTCCCAGAGTGTCAACAGGACGAGGTACTGGGGGTACGTGATCCCCAGGTCGTCGAGCATTGCTCGGTACGCGGCCGTAGTGGCCCGCGACGCCGAATAGAGGGCGAAGCAGACCTGGCGTTCGAGGGCGAGTGGGTTGGTCACGAGAACAACTGTAGCGCACAGTTAAGTTGTGCACAACAAAGAAGTGTCAAACAGATCTACGGATGTGCGGCCGTTCGTCTACGGTGTCGACAGAATCTCGGAGACACACTCGAGGAAGGTGTGCACTGTCCGGGCCGCGGGTGCCGGAAACCTGGTGCGCACTGCCAACCCGTCGTGAGTGCGTGAGAACCAGAACTGAACGTCGTCTGCGCTCGACACGCGACTGAGTTGCTGCGGATTGATCGGCGCAGGCTGTGATTCGCAGGACTGTGATTTACGGGGGCGCGATCCACCAGGCATGCTTCGGTAATCGGCGTAAGACACCGAGAAGATGTCTCTGCGAGTGGGCGAAACCTCGGGCCCCACGCTCTGCAAGACTTGTCTCGACGACACGGACGACAGTGAAAGTGACTCGTGGAAAGCGAGATTGACTGCCCGAGCAGTGCTGTGAAGATTGTCCATGCTCGTCACGGTGATGGGCGCATTGGCCACCAGCCATCCGAAGGTGTGGTTGTGTCGCGGTTCCCGACGCGTGTGGACCGGGAACAGTAGGTGTGTGTCCCTCTTGCCGGTCAAAAGTGTTGTGGCCAAACCGATCGACGCGAGAATCGCGCCGAAAGACGAGTGTCGATGATCGGCGCAGTTCTGGTCGAACAACTCTGTTTCGTCGGCGTCGAGGAGCATTCGGGTGTCTGTGCCCTGGGGCGACATGGTCCCGGCGGGCAATCCCAGATCTACGGGAAAATGGGGAGTGTCACCCCCGCATGATCGGAGGAAGGACCGCCAACCCGCAATGCGGTGGTCGCCGGGCTCTGGATCCGCAGTTGCCGATTCACGGAAGCAGTAGTTGAGGAAACTCCCGGGCTCCGGCAAGAGATCCGACGCGATCGGAACACGGTCCGCCTGCGTGTATTCGCGATACAGAGTGCTGATCTCGGTAATCGCGATGCTCATGGACCAGCCGTCGCAGATGGCATGGTCGAATCCGCAGATCACTGTTGACTGGTCCTCGCGGGTGATGGCACCGAGAAAGTAGGCGGGAAACGCAAAAGGATTGCACCATCGATCCAAACGCTCGCCCAAGAGTTCTCGCACCTGTTCAGGTGTTCGTGCGTCAGCCACTGTTTCCTCACGCAGGCGCAGATCGCCGACGTCGGCGACGAACAGTGCCGAGGATTCGCCCGGTTCTTCGGCCTGGGAGAACGAGCACGACAGGGCGTCGTGACGGGACGTCCATTCCTCGAAGCTGGCCTTGAGTGCGTCCGTGTCGATGGGGCCGGGAACGTCGAAAGTGGCAGCGAGCCACGTCGTATCGCCGCGGCTGCCGGCAAGATGCAGCTGCTGATTGGAGGTCGGAGGAACCGGATACGTCGATCCGGTGGAGATTTCGCTCGGCGTCCACTGCAGGATGCGGCCCGGCCGTGCCTCGAACCTGTCGAGAAAGGTGATGTGCATCAGGCGGTCTCCACTTCCTGACGTGCATCCGCCTGACGAACGACGCGGTAGTCGCCGGTATCAGCGACCGTTCTCAGGACGTTGCGGAGGTGTCGAAGGTACCGATCCACCGATGTGTGCGCCTGCTCGGTGTCGGGAAAACTGACCATCACATACGTACGGTCTTCCTTCCTGTTGATCCACATCGACAGATCACCCGTCGTTCCAGGTCCACCCAGTGCGCGCGCTTCGAGTTCGTCGTGGTGCTCGGCACCTGGAATCAGGCGCATGTCGATGTACGACACCATGGGTGGGACCGACGTTCCGCCGATGTCGGATCCGGTCAACTTCGACACCTCGGCGATCACCGAATGAATGGACACGTCCGCGAGCCCCTTCACTGCGGCGCGAGCAGCGTGGGCGAGGGGGAGTGCATCGGTGAAGCTCGTGACACCACTCAGCGTGAACGAGACCGGGACGAGATTGATGAACCAGCCTTGAGAATAGAGGTATTTCGGATCGGATCGAGTACCGACTGCGTTGAGCGCGAAGTAGTTCGCTCTGTCCGCGACCTCGATCTCTGTGAGGGCGAGGGCTGCGAATATCCCCGTGGAGAAGCCGACGCCAGTGGACTTGCACAGCGCTGCGAACGCCGCCGATTCGTCGCTGTCGAGAACGTCGATATGTGTGCGGGTCGACCGGGTCTGCTCGTCCCGCGCCACGCCGAGGTCGAGGGGGAACGTCGGGAGTTGTCCGGTATTGGCCGCGAGAATCGAAATCCACTGCTGCACAGGCGCTGCGGCCAGGTCGAGGTTCCCTGCGGCTGCCCGTTCTTCGCCGCTGTACTCGACATAGCTGCCGGGAGAGGGGAGTTGATCGTCGATGCCGGCGCTTTCGGCGACGTACAGCGCACGAAGTTCTTCGACGCCCAGCATCAGCGACAGACCGTCGGTGTGCGAGTGATCGACGCCGTAGTAGATGGTGAAGCCGGCGCCCGCACCATGTTCGACGGCGCCACTGATGAACGAGGGCCACTGCAGTGGGCTGGTATCGCCGGCGAAACTTCGGCTCACATGCTCGCGAACCGCATCTGTCGTGTTCAGGGGACCGACGCTGTGCGGCGTGAGTTCGATCGTCGACGCATCCACCACCCGACGGTCGATGACCCCACTACCGGCGGGATCTTCGGATGGTCTGACCTCGAACCAACTGTGCAGTGTGTTGTGCCGCAAGACAAAAGCCTCCACCGCCCGCCGCAGTGCCTCCCGATCGAGATCACCCGGCAAAGTGAAGGTGAATCCGATCCACGGTGACCAGTCGACGCCTTGTGCACGCTTGTGGTCGGCGGTACGAATGTGTCCCTCTTGTAGGAACGAGAGCCGTTGGTCGCTCCGTGGTGCCCTGGATGCCGCCGCCAGGGATTGCTCAGTAGGCCTGAACTCGGTGAGCGTCCCGGCTTTCGGTGCCCAGAGATCGATGGGTGTCATTTCCATGGGAGTTCTCCTCGATCGGTGCAGCGGTGTTGGTCGGAGGTGCGGATGTTTCGGTCAGGAAGGCAAAATCCTCCATCTCACGGCGTAGCAGCCCGGCGAACTGATGGATCTGGCGACTCGTGCGCGCATTGCCCGGGTGACGAATGGCCAGATTGAGCCCTTCCGGCGTCCGCGTCAGCCAGATGTAGACGTCGGTTCCCGAATGATCGCGACTACGAAGGCCTCTGGTCTGCCAGCTCATCCACTGATCGGCGCCGGGAACGTGACGAACGTCCATGTAGGAGAGCACGAACGGCAGGTGCTGCGGGCAGTCGATCAGCTCGCACACTTTCGAATACGGCAAGGCCGCTGCGGGTCGGACCCGTCGTATCTCCGCGCCGGCAATCTGGGCCAGATCGCTCACGGTAGCAGTGGGAGCAATCGGAATCCTCACCGGCACAACACCGATGAACCATCCCAGCGACGCAGCCCATCGAAGCTCCGAACGGGTGTGTTGTGGCACGACAACTCGGAATTCGTCTGCACCGGTGAGATCGCCGGTCACTTTGGCCGCGCACGCGAGTATCGCGGCCAGGAATCCTTGGTTGCTGCGCTTGCTCGCTTCTGCCAGGCGTTCGGCTCCCCGGGCGCTCAGAAGCCAGGCGGACAGGCTTTGCTGAGGAACTCGGCGTCCGGTGACCGGTTCGGGTAACGCCGGAAAGAACGGAGCCGCACCGTGCGTGTAGAACTCACGCCACGTCTGCACCGCAGGGTGGGAGCAGTCCGCGTGTTCCACGAGATCTCGTTCCGTGGCGCCGAAGTCGATGTAGCTCCCGGTCTCCGATGGTGAGGGAGAGCTTCCCCCGCTCAACGATCGGTAGATCGTCTGCAGTTCGTGCGCGGTCAGCGCAACCGAATATCCGTCCAGCAGAGCATGATCAGCGGCGAAAACCACGGTGAAATGGTTGGGGCTTTCAATCGTCGCGAATTGATATGCAGGCCAGACAAGTGGATCGGTCGAGCGGTCGAGCAGTTGCTGCAGATGCGTGAAGACGGACATCGAGGACGCCAGGTGCCCGACTTCGGTGCCCAGAATCCGGACGTCTCCGGGCTCCGCGGTGCGTCGGACTATCGCTTCGCCCTCTGTGGCGACGTGTGTCCGGAGCACTTCGTGGCGATCGATCCAATGATCGAGTGCGGCTGCCCAGATCCTTCGGTCGAGTCGGTCGTGGATGCGAAACGAGGTACCCAACCAGGACGGAGTGCATCCGTCGATCTGATGGTGCACCTGCTGTTTCGCCAGTTCGGCATGTTTCAAGTGTGCTTCGTGAATGTAGCTGGCGGGGCGCTGGTCGACCGGCCACTGCTCGCGCGGATTCACCGCGGCGGGAGTCCACTCGGTGACGGTCCCAGGCGGTAAGGGATAGTCGGCAAGTTCCGTGAATTCCATTGGGAAACCTGATCTCTCGAGATGGCGAAAGGTGGGGATCGTGGACGGGGCGGATGTTTGTAACCGAGAGTGACAGATGATTAGTCAAGGCAAGTAGAACGCGACCCGAGGCTGCGCGCAACTGCTTCGGCCCGGGATGTGACGAGGAACATTCCGCTCGTTATTTCGGACAATTCGAATACTGGACATCCGGTTTACGGCCCTGGTCACCTGTCAGTTTATCGATCAATCACTCTGTGGTGAAACAAATTTCATCAACCTGCTGCAACAGCTGCGAAATCGCGACATATTCGAACATGCAAATAGTGAAATATGTTTGTGTGTAGCAAGTTTCGAAAAGTTGGTGGTGTATCTCTTTTCATTGCAACAAGGTTCGTATGGGGCAGGCGTGCGAACCGGTGCCGCGGATTGTTCACCGAGTATTGACATGCTCGGCATCTGCCGGTCGTATGCAGACGGTATCTGTAAGCGATGACTGATCCGATGGAATACGACCTGGTTGTGATCGGCTCCGGCCCGGGTGGGCAGAAGGCTGCCATCGCGGCCGCCAAGCTGGGTAAACGGGTGGCGATGGTCGAGAAAGGCAACATGCTCGGGGGAGTGTGCGTCAACACCGGCACCATTCCGTCGAAAACACTGCGCGAGGCGGTTCTCTACCTGACCGGGATGAACCAGCGCGAACTGTACGGCGCGAGTTACCGCGTCAAGGAGAACATCACTCCGGCCGACCTGCTGGCGCGAACCCAGCACGTCATCACCAAAGAGATCGAAGTCGTGCGATCTCAGCTCCTGCGCAACCGTGTCGAATTGTTGGTGGGGGTCGGCTCGTTCGTCGACGAGCACACCATCCTCGTCGAGGACGCCTCGCGCGGAGACAAGATGACGATCACTGCGAAATTCGTCGTGATCGCGACCGGGACGTTGCCTGCCCGTCCGTCTGGCGTGTCCTTCGACAGTCACCGGGTGCTCGACTCCGATGGAATCCTCGATCTGACCTCCATCCCGACCACCATGGTCGTGGTGGGTGCGGGAGTGATCGGTATCGAGTACGCGTCGATGTTCGCGGCGCTCGGCACCAAGGTCACCGTCGTCGAGAAGAGAACGTCGATGCTGGACTTCTGTGACCCCGAGGTCATCGAATCGCTGCGGTTCCATCTGCGCGATCTGGCGGTCACCTTCCGATTCGGTGAGGAAGTGACGGCCGTCGACGTCGGAGCGAACGGAACGCTCACGACGCTGCGCAGCGGCAAGCAGATTCCCGCCGAGACCGTGATGTACTCGGCTGGACGTCAAGGTCTCACAGCGCCACTAGCGCTGGAGAACGCCGGGCTGGAGGCAGACGAACGTGGGCGTATCTACGTCGACGACAATTTCCGCACCAAGGTCGAACACATCTACGCCGTCGGTGACGTCATCGGATTCC
This sequence comes from Rhodococcus sp. IEGM 1409, assembly GCF_030056735.1. GTDB lineage: Bacteria > Actinomycetota > Actinomycetes > Mycobacteriales > Mycobacteriaceae > Rhodococcus_F. The sequence continues at coordinate 776,614 of NZ_JASHKN010000001.1, read as the reverse complement.
CGGCATTGGCGGCGACGTCGATGGATCAGGGTCGACTCGCGGCCTACCATGCCTTCGACGAACCCGGCGCGAAGCTGATGGATCTGCAGCCGATAGGCATCTACTCGATTCCCGAGGTGTCGTACGTCGGCGCCACCGAAGTGGATCTGACCAAGGAGTCGGTGCCGTACGAGGTCGGGGTTTCCCGATACCGTGAACTCGCGCGTGGGCAGATCGGCGGTGACACCTACGGAATGCTCAAGATCCTGGTCTCGACGGATGACCTGAAACTGCTCGGTGTTCATATCTTCGGCTCGGGTGCAACGGATCTCGTGCATATCGGTCAAGCGGTGATGGGGTGTGGCGGGACCGTCGAATACCTCGTCGACGCCGTCTTCAACTATCCGACGCTGTCCGAGGCGTACAAGGTGGCGGCGCTCGACGTCATGAACAAGATCAGGGCTCTCAAGCAGTTCCACTAGGGGTCCAGGTGTCCTCAGGTACCGGTCGGGGTTGGTCGGTGTACTTCTCGGGTAGCACTTGTTCGAATACCTGAGGGTGATGTCAGGACTGGGGAATTAGGGCAGGGTTTACCTCTATGACCATTGCCCTGGAACTTCGTGTGGACTTTCGATGCTGATCGGACTGATTGCCGCGATCGTGGCGTGTGTCGGATACGGCGTTGCATCGGTGCTGCAGGCGTACGGTGCGCGCAAGTCGGCAGCTGCCGCCGAGCAGCGGGGCGAGGCCGGGCACGTGACGGCGTCGGGTGGTCCGACCTTGCGTTCGACGTTCGCAGCCGCGCTGACGGCGTCGTTCATCCTGGGCACCGTGCTCGATGCGGTCGGATTCGCCGGTAGTGCGATCTCCGCGCGGCTCATTCCACTGTTCTTGTCGCAGACAGTGGTCAGCGCCAATCTCGTCATCACGGCGGTGCTGGGGACCGTGGTCCTCGGCATCCAGTTGCATCGTCGCGACTGGTTCGCGATCGCCGCTGTGATCGGATCGCTCCTGCTGCTCGGCTTGTCGTCGGGTCACGCGGGCGGCGGGAGTTCCGATGACGTCGTCCACTGGGGTGTCCTTCTGGGCTCGGCGTTGATCTTGTCGATCGGCATCGGTTTGATCCGATGGTTGGGCTCACGCGCAGCAGTTGTCGCCGGGCTGATCTCGGGTGTGCTGTTCGGCTGTCTGGCCATTGCCGTACGCGTGGTCTACGGAATCGATCCGTTCGAAATCGGCACGATGCTCCGCGATCCGGCCGGGTGGGCAATCCTCGTCTCGGGTCTGGGCGGTTTCTATCTGCACACGGTCGCGCTGCAACTGGGGTCCGTCAACGGAGCGACGGCGGCCCTTGTCGTCGGCGAGACGGTAGTGCCGGGAATCGTCGGCGTCGTGGTGCTCGGCGACGCGTCGCGACCGGGCCTGGAATGGCTTGCCATCGTCGGCTTCGTCGGAGCGATCGCCGGTGCCGTCGCCGTGGCCGTCTTCGGCGCTGCGAGCCACGAGGAAAAACCGCTCGAAGAAGTGACCGTCTGATGCGGTAAAAGAAAGTGTCCTCGAGAACACGACCGCGAACACGACTACAGACGTGTTAGAAAGGCAGTTCAGGCCGATCTCGGAGGGGGTAGCGATGCACGGGGCAGAAGCGAAGCACGAGTCCGAAGCCATCGCCGGCAACAAGGCGAATTGGGATGATCGCGCCGATGTGCATGTGCGCTCCGAAATGTATGACGTCGGTGGGTTTCTCGCCAACGGAGCGACCATTTCCACAGTTGTGCAGAACGACTTGTCGATTCTGGCCCCGCATCTGCCGGAGTCAGGAGTGCGGGGTCGCTCGCTCCTACATTTACAGTGCCACATCGGGATCGACACCATCTCCTGGGCGCGACTTGGTGCGATCGACGTGCACGGGCTTGATCTCTCGCCCAACTCTCTGCACCACGCAGCTCGTATCGCAAAGGCCGACGACCGCCGGATCACCTGGGTGGAAGGTGATGCGCGATTCGCTTCGACGCTTGTCGACAGGCGTTTCGACACGATCGTCACCAGCGCCGGGACCATCGTCTGGTTGCCGGAACTCGCCACCTGGGCTCGGTCGATCCACGACCTCCTCGAGCCGGGTGGGGTGTTTCAGATTCGCGACGATCATCCGATCCTCGGCGCAATGGCATTCGAACCGTGGACGATCACCGACGACTACCTCTCCGGAGGCGGCGTGCGTTCGTACGAAGACTCTGCGACCTACACCGGGAGCTCCGACGGACAGATAGCGCACGCCACAAACCACGAATGGCGCCACGACCTTGGCGAGGTCATTGGTTCCTTGCTGGATGCGGGCCTTCATATCGAATCAGTTTCGGAACTTCCCTACATGGACTGGCCGGCCTTCCCCGAACTCATTGCGTGCGCCAACGGATGGACTCTGTCGGACCACGCTCCGAGGATCCCCCTGAACTTCGCCATCGTCGCCAGACGAAATCAACGAAGTGAGTAAGCAGGGCTGATTCCCTTGGGGGACTTCGCCTACTTCCTGGAGTGGCGTCCGCGTTTGGTGCATGATCGACGGATGGCCTTGTCCCGATTGTTGCGAGTTCTTGTCGCGTCGACGATCCTTGTTGCGGGTTGCGCCGAGGTGTCCGCGCCGCCTCGAGCGCCGTTGATCATGTCGTTCGACGACGGATGGGGCCAGGTCTTCGTGGCCAATCTGGACGGCAGCGGCCTCCGGCAGGTCAGCCCTACGGTCGGTGACGACAGCACTGACAGTCTTTACGGCCACTCCGCTGCGCTCTCACCGGACGGCACACAATTGGTGTACATCCGCGGAGGTAGGTTCATCGAACTGGTGGATCTCGATTCGAGTGAATCCCGCACGATTCGTGAGGGCGGTCAATACGCAGTTTTCTCCCCGGACGGCTCCCGCGTCGCCTTCAGCAGTGGCAGCGGTGTCAGCATCATGAACACAGACGGTTCCGACGTCCGCGTGATTGTCGAGGGACAGGGCGGATCTGGCATCACCTTCTCGCCGGACGGTTCGCGGGTGCTCTTCACCGTCGGCGGGTATATCGTTGCTGCACCGATGGCCGGTGGTGAATCGAAGGTGGTTCTGCGGGACCAGTTTTGGAACGCGGACCCCGCCTTCTCACCTGACGGTTCCACCCTGGTCTTCTCGAGCAACCGCGGCGGGAACCACGGCTCCGAGATCTACTCGATGCCATCTGGTGGAGGCGAAATCACTGCTCTGACAGACACTTACGCAGTGCATCCGAAGTTCACGCCTGACGGCTCACGCATTATCTACACCAGGGCAACGACGCAATCGGGTGAGACGGTTGTCGACATCGCTACCGGGAACCGCGCAGAGATTGCGTCCATGAATCCTGATGGTTCCGACCAGAAACGATTGACGCCGCGTTCGATCACTGCCCAGATGCCGAGTATCGGCGGGGGTAGCTGAGCGGTCAATTCGCCCTTATCGCCGTCGGTGCGCTGTGGGTCTTGTGAGCCCGGAAAGCGCGCGGATCGTAGTTCTTTCGAGCTAATACTTTTGGTGGTTGGCGCTTTCCGCTCGAACTCTGCACGGTGCTGTTGCAACAGTTCGACGAATCTGCAGTACCAGGGTTCGCAGGAACCTGTGTCGCTGTTCGGTCGGTCCAGCGGTAACGGAAACCGCATTTTCGCAGATAGTTCCAGTGCGCGACCGATGCCTCGCATACGTCATGCGGTCACAGGCAGCGGACGTAGACCGGAGGAAATCAATGAGCAGCTTGGACATTCAACGTTGGTCGAACGACTTCACCGCCCTCACCAAGGTCATATCGGAAGGCATCGAGCAGTTTGTTCTTCGGTTCATTTCCAGCTGAGGTGATCCGAGCTCGCTGCCTGGTGTGGATAGTTCGTTGGCCGCTACCGCGGTTCGAGTGCTGAATTGTGATGAAGCAGAGTTGCTTACGGAGTTTCGGAGGTCTGGACCGGGGCGAGCACGTAGGAGAACACGTACGTCACTACCGCGATGACCGCCAGTACGATCAAGGACGTCGGGAATCCTCCGGCGTCTCGCACCGGGTCACCCGTAGCGATGACAGCCGACATGAACACTCCGGCAACCAGTAGCGTCACCGCCATTGTCGAGTACGCAGCGAATCGATGCTTCCAGCGGCGGACTGTGCGCGCCGGCCATTTGTGCCCTGTGCTCAGCGCACAACGCCCGCCTGCAACAGCGCTGGATCCAACTATCAGCCCGACCAGCGCTCCGATGAATGCGGGTACGAACAGTCCTACCCAGGACCATGCTCCATCGCCGACTATCGGGATCATCACGGCGACACCTGTGACTGCGCCGGTAAGCGCGGCCAGACTCAGTTCCTTGTCGACCCAGCTCATGGATCAACTAGAACACAGGCACGATCCCGAGGCTGTGAAGTATTGCGATTCAAGGGCTGAAGAACTGGAGGCGGCGGTGCAGACGCGCGATCGACGGGTCTCCGATCGTGCGTCTGCCATCGGAACGGGCCTGGCTCGGGGTCATCCCGTAGAAGCCCTTGAACGCGCGCGCCAACTGGGACTTGGACGTGAAGCCGCAACGCTGCGCCAGCGCTTCGATCGTTTCGTTCGGCATCTCGGCTCGGGTCAACTCGCGATACACGAGTTCGAGACGCTTGCGCCTTATGACAAGAGCAATTCCGCCGTCGGACGCGAATGCACGGTAGAGCTGTGCCCGGGAAACCGACAACGCCGCGCACATGGTCGTCGGCCCCAGCCAAGTCTCGGAGAGATGCTCGGCAATGTAGGCGTACGCACGATCGCGGAGAGAGTGATCGGGCCGCGGCAACAAGTCCGGCTCGGCGATGCCCAAGCTGACGCGCAGAAGGGAAGCGACGACGTCCTCGTAGCCCGCCGCAGCATCGGGGTCGATATGCGGCAGCGCCAGTACGACCGATTGCATGCACTGAGCGAGAACGAAGGCAGGAACGCCGCGCAGGACCGTCCCGTGGAGGGAACGACCCTTGGACTCGGCCTCGACGAGAGAGCGCGGGGCGAGGAGCGTGATGGTGCGCCCTGTCGCCTCGGCTTCGGCGGTCCAGGTGCGCCCTAGGTCGAAGAACGTGACGTCCCCTGGGCGGGCGACAAAATCCACCCCCTCGGCATCACCACTCACCTGCCCGTCGAGGACGACCTGGATCATGTACTGATCGTCGAGTCCGCTCTCGGCGATGACAATTTTGTTTCGGGTGTACTTCTGCGCATTGAAGGTAGTTTCACCGATCAACGAGGTCCCGATGGGCAGAGCGGATATCGAGCCTTCGAGTGGAGTGTCGGCACCCACCGGCTCGGTGACGAAGAACGGACGCGTCGCACCGCGCCAGAAGTCGTCGGCATCTGCAGGGGCGACCGATCGGGTCGACACGCGAATGCGTGCGGAATTCATCGACACGCGGGCATGATATGTCAGATCCCACAGGCTGCAGTCACTCTCCCGCAAATAATCACCGATAGTGACAGAGCCCACATATTGAGACAAAACGGACGAGTTTTTGAGACGCACGGCCCTCGCGTGTTCTGCCGATTCTGTCTAAGTTGTTCGTTATGGGTGGACAGGCTGTGAGTTCGGTTCTCGAACGAAATCTCGAATTCGGCGGGGCTCGGCTGCTCACTGGTCGGCAATCGTGACGTCCCCTTCGAATCGATCACAGCTATCCCGAGCAAAGCGAAACCCGCGCGGAACGGGCTCGCTGCATCGGCGTCTCGCGGGGCGTGGACCCACCGTGGTACGCCCTCGCCTCCTGGCCTTGATGGAGCGCCCCGCGGGGCTGACGGTCATCGACTCGCCCCGAGGGTTCGGCAAGACCGAACTCGCCGCCTTGTGGCTGACGACTCTCGGGACGGTGCCGAGTAGACCGGTTGTGTGGGTGCCGGCACCGTCGAAACGGATGACACCCGTCGACTACTGGAACTCGGCGCGCGCCCTGATTCAGGATTCGTTGGAATCGCTGAAGGCTCCGCCGCAAATACTCGACGATCCAGTGGGAGCCGTCGAATCACTGCTCGACTCCTCGGCCGTGCCGTTCGTATTGGTGTTCAATCGCATCGACCTGGTCGAGGGAGACGAGGTGGGCCACCAACTCGTGGATCTGATCGTGCGCTTGGCCGGGTTGAAAGTGATTGTCACGCTACAGGACCGGTCTGCGACGGACTTGCTCGACGGTGTACGCGTGGACGAGTACCTATGCACGAACGACCTCAGGTACACACTCGACGAGTCCACGATTCTGTTTGCGGACGCCGGGATTCATCTTCCGTCCGGCATCGTGCATTCGATTTGCGAACGCGTTGCGGGCGTCCCTGTTCTGATGAAGGTTGCTCTGAGCGCGGTTGCGGGGTTGAGTGAACCGAATCGTGGGCGCGAACGCGTTCAGAAGCGGGTGGACCAGGCGATCCTCGCTTATGTCAGTCGGACCGCACCTCGATCGGGCAAATTGCTCGAGTTGTTCGACTTCGCGACGACGATCGCCGCCGCGCGCACGGTCACGCCTGCGATCGCGGGCGTCGTGTCCGACGACCTTGACGTGACGGGCAAACTGGACGTGCTCGAGTCTTTCGGACTCATCTTCCGGTACGGTCGTGCCGGGGAGCCGGCCTGGTATTTTGCGCCGTCGATTCGACTGGCATTCATGCAGATACGGTCCGAACAAGGGGCGAGATTCGGAGACCCCTTTCGGGCTCTCGTCGATCACGCTCTCGCGACTTCGGATTTCGCCAGTGCGGTCCGCTACGCGATGGACGGTCGTCAGTGGCTTCGGGTGCTCGACATTCTCGAACGGCACTGGGCCGATCTCTTGGTCGATCACACTGGATTGATTCGGACGGCGTTGCAATCGATTCCCAGTGACATTCTGGCCGAGAACCCTTCGATCCTGGTGGGGCGTGACATACTCGAATCGCGACTGCGTCCACAGTTGATGAACGGTGATTCGCTGCCGACGGAACCTGCGGAGTTGCGCGCAATAGGCGGTAGTTCGCGAGCATGCAGTGTGCTGAATGTCGGGACCGTCCAATCCGTCGTACTGAGAACGTCCGGAAAGTACCAGCGCTCGACCGAGATCACACGCAAACTGGCGCACGTCGTGTACGGACTCGGCGACGAGTCGTTGGGCGCGTTGGGGTCTCAACTACCCGCCCTGCGGCTGATCTGGGGAGTCTCGCATCAATTGACCGGTGACCTCGGTGATGCCGCGGTGGAATTGCGACTCGCGTATCACGGCGCCGTGCAGCACGGTCCGGAGTTCGTCCTGCGGCACGCTGCAGGCAATGCTGCGCTCAACTCCGCGCTGATCGGTGATGTCACACACGCGATAGAGTGGCTTCACCTCGAAAGCACGCACCCGGACGTTTCGGGATGGCTGGGACCACCTTCGCACATGGGCGGAGCGATCGCGCGTGCACTGGTGGCGTACGACAGCGTGGACCGGAATGCGGGCGCTGCCGCGATGGACGTGCTCGCCGAGATCACGCCGCCAGGGGATCTCTGGGCATTTGCCGCCTACGCGTACACGAGATTCGCACTGCTGCAAACAGACCCGTTCTCGGGCCTGATTTCTTTGCAGCGTGCAGTGGCTACGCATGGGCACGTGAATCCGTGTGAACGATCGCTCGGTGACGCACTTCTCGCCGCAGCACGCATTGATCTTCTGTTGGCGTCCGGGGAGGGCACGAAGGCGCTGGAAGAATCAGTTGCTGCCCCGCACACGTTTGCTGTTGTCACGGTTTCTGTCGCTCGTGCGCATCTACTGACCGGAGCGCCGTCACAGGCTTTGGAATTGTGCCGCGAAATTGACTGGAGTGGACAGTATCTCACCAGAAATCGCCTCGAATCGTTGTTGATCGAATGCGCAGCGCTGTGCGAACTGGGCACAATCGACGCTGCCGCGAGTCCATGGGAGCAGGCTCGCGGACTGCTCGAAACCTCGGGTGTCCTGTCGGCGCTGGCGACGATACCGCGGGATCTGATCAGGCGACTCGATGAGCGGGCCGAAGACTCGAGCAGCGCCGTCACGGCCTTTCTCGAATCCGAAGCGCCGCAGATGTATCCGGCGGCGATCGTTCGAGTTCAATTGACGAAGCGGGAGATGGACGTTCTCGTGGAACTGGGTCTCGGCATTCCGATCGGTGAGATAGCGCGAAAGCTGTTCGTATCCAACAACACGTTGAAGAGTCATCTCCGTGCCCTGTATCGCAAACTCGGTGCGCATTCCCGGGAAGAGGCCGTCGCGGCAGCGCACCGACACAACCTGCTCGGCAGCGGGCAGGACTGATTACCGGCTAGTGCAGGTTGCGTTCGGCGTAGACCTTCATCGCATCACGGACCAGCGAAGCGGTGCCTTCTCCGTACTTGTCGTAGTTTGCAGTGAAGCGGGGATCGTCGACGTACATCTGGCCGAGTCCGGTGAAAGCGTCGGCGCTGGGAGTCCTTCCCTGCCAACCGATCTTTATCCACTCGAACTGTCTCTGGGTAATAGACTGGACGTCGTCGCTCTCCGCGGACAGGCCATCTGTCAGTGCGGTGCCGAATGCCTCTGCGATGTCAGCTTGAGTATGCAGATGCGCTTTCCGGTCCTGCTCGGACATCGATCGCCACCAGTTGTCGCCGCTGGTGTAGGCGTCCTTGCCCCAACGCTCGATGACCTCGTCCTTGTATCGGGTGTGGTCGAACCCGTCGAAAACATCTTCCGGCATGAGTGATTCACCTTTCTTCGTTTTGTTCAAGGTCCTGTTGACCGATTCGATCTGTCTCGAGATCCGCGTGCGCTCTTGCTCGAGAAGTTCGAGGTGGGTACGCAGAGCGGAGGCCGTGTCGCGTTCACCGGTGAGGACTTCGGCGATGGCCGGCAATCCGAGTCCGAGTTCCCGGAGCAGCAGGATGCGTTGCAACCGCACCAGGGCGTCTTCGTCGTAGAAGCGGTAGCCGTTGGCGCCGATGCGGCTCGGTTCCAGGAGCCCGAGATCGCCGTAGTGACGCAGCGTTCTGCTGGTGGTACCGGCGGATTTGGCGAGTTCTTGGATGGACCATTCGCTCACGTGGAGTTCCTACTCTCAGATCGGTTGTGCTCATTCAGCATGCAAGTTGACGTTGCGTCAATGTCAAGGATGTCCTCTGTTTGCATTGTCGGGAACGTTTTATGTCCGTTTCGCCGTAGCGCCACGAACGGGTCTCCAACTGATTGATTCGATGACCTAGGTCACGTGATTTGGCTCACAAATTGTCAATTTGAATAGTTGAACAATCCTCTGTTGACGCTTTCACATACCTCGACCACGATCATCTGAACAGATCGAGTTACGCGGTTGTTGAAAATGCACGGTAGTTGAAATGCACTGCAGACGGAACGGTGGTCCACGATGACTGAACTGGTGTCGGGCGTAGCCCAGGCCAAGCCCTATGACCTCGATGATCGGTACCGGTCGGGGTCGGGACCGGTGTTGCTGACCGGTGTTCAGGCGATTGCACGTGGTTTCGTCGAGCAGCACGTTCGCGATATTCGTGCGGGTAAGCGTATTGCTACTTTCGTGTCCGGTTACCAGGGCAGTCCGCTCGGCGGCGTCGACAAGATGCTTCACGGGATGCCCAAGGTGCTCGCAGAGCACGACATCACCTTCATTCCCGGTTTCAACGAGGAACTTGCTGCCACGGCGGTGTGGGGAAGTCAGACGGATCTCCCCGCGGGAACTGCGACCCATGACGGTGTGACCGGTGTCTGGTATGGCAAGGGCCCTGGTGTGGACCGCGCTACCGACACCATTCGTCACGCGAACATGTATGGCGTGAACCCGAAGGGTGGGGTGGTTCTGCTGGTGGGTGACGACCCGGCGTCGAAGTCTTCTACGGTTCCTGCTGTCAGTGAGCGCTCGCTTGCCGCGATGGGTGTGCCGGTTCTGTTTCCGCGTAATGCCGAAGAGATCATCACGATGGGTATGCACGCTGTTGCTCTCTCGCGTGTGTCCGGTTGTGTCGTGGCGCTCAAGATCGTTGCCGACGTCGCCGACGGTGCCTGGACGATCGACGGCAGCATCGCGGATTTCGACATCGTGGTTCCGGAGGTGCAGTTCGAGGGCAAGCCCTTCGTTTACAAGCAGCGTCAGATGGCCGCGCCGCCGGACAGTGTCATCGCGGAGGCCGATTTGTACGGCCCGCGCTGGGATCTTGTGCACGCGTACGGAACTGCCAACAATCTTGATGTGATCGAGGTCAACCCGTCGGGCGCGAAGATCGGTATCGTGGCCACCGGTACAACTTTCGACTCCGTCCGGCAGGCGCTGGCAGATCTCGGTGTCGACGACGCTGCGCTGCACCGCGCCGGTATCCGCCTCCTCCGTATCGGCATGTGTTATCCCGTTGTGGGCGAGAAGGTTCGAGAGTTCGCCGAAGGTCTCGAGCAGATCGTCGTGGTCGAGGACAAGACTGCGTTCATCGAGGCTCAGATTCGGGAAGTTCTGTACGGCACCGATGATGCCCCACGCATCATCGGCAAGCGTGACGGTCAGGGCCGTCTGCTCATGCCTGCCAGCGGTGAGCTGACCGCAGGCCGGTTGCTCGCGCCGTTGCGCCGCGTACTCAAGCCGCACGTCGAGCTCAAGCGCACCCTCCCGGCGCCGCTGTCGCTGAATGTGCTCTCCGCCAAGCGAACCGCGTATTTCTGCAGCGGGTGCCCCCACAACCGTTCCACCGCTATCCCCGAGGGTTCCATCGGTGGCGGCGGAATCGGTTGCCACACACTCGTCACCATGTCCGGCCGTGAGGACAGCGCTGTCACCGGTCTGACGCAGATGGGTGGCGAGGGCAGCCAGTGGATCGGGCAGGCACCGTTCACCGACGTGCCTCACCTGTTCCAGAACATCGGCGACGGCACCTTCTTCCATTCCGGTCAGTTGGCTGTCCAGGCGTGCATCGCTGCAGGCGTGAACATCACCTACAAGTTGCTCTACAACGAGGTAGTGGCGATGACCGGTGCACAGGACGCCGAAGGTGCCCTCTCCGTTGCTCAACTCAGCCACAAGCTGACCACCGAGGGCGTCAAGCAGATCATCATCTGCGCTGACGAGCCTTCGCGTCACAGCAAGCGCGCGCTGGCCAAGGGCACCAAGCTCTGGCACCGCGATCGCCTCGACGAGGCTCAGAAGGAGCTTCGCGAGATCAAGGGCGTCACAGTGCTGATCTACGACCAGCACTGTGCGGCGGACGCTCGTCGTCAGCGCAAGCGCGGCACGCTGCCCACTCGCAACACTCGCGTGGTCATCAACGAGGCAGTGTGCGAGGGGTGCGGTGACTGCGGCGTCAAGTCGAACTGCCTTTCGGTCCAGCCCGTGGACACCGAGTACGGCCGCAAGACGAAGATCGATCAGACGTCCTGCAACACCGACTACACCTGCATGGACGGTGATTGCCCGTCGTTCGTGACCGTCGAACTGGTGCCGGGCAAGAAGGCTTCCAAGGCCGCACGTCCCGTCCCGCCGGTCGTCGCAGATCCTGATTTCGGCCTGCTCACCTCCACGCAGAACATTTTCCTGGCGGGTATCGGCGGAACCGGCATCGTGACCGTCAATCAGGTGCTCGCCACTGCGGCATTGCGCGCCGGCCTCGAGGTGGAGAGCCTTGACCAGATCGGACTGAGCCAGAAGGCCGGACCTGTTGTCTCGCACCTGCGTTTCAGCTCCAGTGCGCTCGAGCCGTCCAACCGCCTGACCCCGGGCAGTGCGGATTGCATCGTCGCATTCGACCTGCTGACCGCGACGGACAACAAGAACCTCGACTACGGAAACTCCGAGAAAACGGTCTCCATCGCATCGACGTCGCAGACGCCGACCGGCGACATGGTCTACGACAAGGCTGTTCGCTACCCCGAGGAGACCTCACTCCTCGCCCGCCTCGACAAGGTCTCGCGCACCCTGCGTTCCTTCGACGCCCTCGCAGCGGCGCAGGAGTTGTTCGGTAACACCGCAGCGGCCAACTTCTTGCTGATCGGCGCGGCCTACCAGAGCGGTGGACTTCGTCTGCCGGCCGAGGCCATCGAAGAAGCGATCGGCATCAACGGCGTTGCCGTGGACGCGAACATCGCGGCTTTCCGTTGGGGTCGTGCAGCAATCGCCGACCCCGCTGCGTTCTCGGCTGTCACCACGCCGGTCAAGTCCGTCCGCGAACCCGTGGTCGCACCGGCTCACATGTTCGCCGGAACCACCTTCTCCGGTGAAACCCTGCGACTGGTGGAACTGCGTGCTGCGCAGCTCATCGAGTTCCAGTCCGTCAAGATCGCGCAGCGTTACATCGATCAGGTCCAGGCGGTCTGGACCGCTGAGCGTGCCGCAACCGAGCGGACCGACTTCAGCGAAGCGGTTGCCCGCGGTCTGTTCAAGTTCACCGCGTACAAGGACGAGTACGAAGTGGCTCGTATGCTGGTGGACCCCGCTTTCATCGAGGACGTCAAGTCTCAGGTGCCGGCCGGGGAGAACCTGACCTACAAGCTCCACCCGCCGATCCTTCGAGTGATGGGCCGCAAGAAGAAGATCGGTCTCGGACCCAAGTCGCATGTTGCGTTGAAGGTTCTGGCCAAGGGCAAGAAGCTTCGCGGCACCAAGCTCGACCCGTTCGGCTACATGCACGTCCGTAAGGTCGAGCGTGAACTGCTCGCCGAGTACGAGGCCATGATCGCTGATCTCTCTCGTACGCTCGGCACCGACGGATACGATCGCGCCGTCGAGATCGCGGCGCTGCCGGACGTGGTTCGTGGCTACGAGGACATCAAGCTCGGCAACATCGAGCTGTACAAGACCCGCCTACGCGAACTCGGCGTCAGCGAGTAACAGCGTCGGTGAGTAAGAGCGTCAGCGAGTAGCTCGAAGAAACTGTGCCCCAGCAACCGTTGTTGCTGGGGCACAGTTGTGTTCGGAGCCGAATCGTACGTAGACAAGTTCAGGAGGGCGGGAACTGACCGTCGGCAACCACGGCGCTTCCGTTCCACGTGAAGTTCACGATGTTCGGTCCGCCTTGGGGGCAGCAGAATGCGTCGTCGTCCAGCAGCCAACGGTATTGGACGGACACCGAACCCTTGTTGCTGTCGATGACGTGTGTGTACGAGTACGGCTTACTGGTAGCCGTGCCCAGGTATGTTCCGTCACGGAAGAACAGAACATGTGTCTGATACGTTGCATCGCCGACGCCGTCGCCGTCGACCGAAACCCAGAGCAGGTCAGGGCAATTACCGACCTGCTCCTCGCTCGAGGATGTCGGTATCCAGTTGCCTCCGTTGACGTCGGTACCCAACGTGCTGATGGCATCGGTGACGAGCGGAGAGCCGACGTCCAGGCAGGGACCCGAAGTGGGGATTTTTGTGGTAGTTGCCGCCGTGGATGCGCTTGTGCGGGTGTCCGATTGGGGCGGGGGAGAACTCGCTACCGTCGTCTCGGATTCGCTTGCCGTCGAAGGTGCCGCTGCGGTTGAACTCGCCGCCGCTTCAGGTGTTCCTTCGGTCGACCCGCAACCGGCGACCATCAGGGCAGTGGCCGTCACCAGTGCAATGGCCGCGGCGACGACCGAAATCGGAGCTTTCCTGCGCATGCGTCCTCCAGAGAGTATGGGTTCACGTGTTCAAGTCCCTCCTTCGTTCTGTCGCCTGGATATGCGCTTGCGTTATCGAACAACTGGTAACGATCGGCTATCGGGCTTCGGTGTTCGCGGCTTCGGTGTTTGCGGCTCCGGTGTTCGCAACTTCCGTTGCGTCGTATCGCACGGATCCGGCAACCACGGTCATTGCGATCTCCGTGGTCAGGAGAGAATCGACCCCTTCGGTGAACGGATCTTGTTTCAGCACGACAAAATCGGCTGCTTTACCCCGAACCAGTTGGCCGGTCACATCCTCCCATCTGCACGAGTAGGCAGCGTCACGAGTTGCGTGCGCCAGCGCGTCCGCGAGGGGGAGGGCGTACTTCGGCAAATTGGGTGCCAGCGACGGATCGATTGCGGATCGGCGGGTAGTGGCGATGAACATGTTCGGCAGCGGCGGGTGAGGCGCAGTCGGAGCGTCCGAACCCAACGCCAGAACCGCTCCGGCCTCGGTGAATTCAGGCCAGGGATACGCGCGATTCACGCGATAGTCGCCGAGCATCGCCTGCCAGTTCTCCTGAATCGCAGGGTCAGCGTGAACTGGCTGCATCGAGGCGATGATGCCCAGGCGGGCCAGCCGTTCGACGTTGTCTCGCGTGATGGACTCCAAGTGTTCCATTCGGTGCCTGCGGGGAATGTCTCCGTTGGCGGCGATCGCGTACTCGAGTGCAGTCAATCCGATTTCCGACGCCTCGTCGCCGATCGCGTGCATGGCGATCTGCAGGCCTGCGGCGTCAGCTGCGGTCACGACCGGGATCAAGGACTCCAGATCCCAGATGGGCTCGGCGTTGGTGCCGTTCGAGTAGGGTTCTTTCATTGCGGCAGTGCAACTGTCGATCACACCGTCGATGATGATCTTGATACCGGCGATTCGGAGCCACGGCCCTTGGATGCGCTTGTGGAGCTCGATGGCATCGTGAACTTGCCGCACGTTGTCGGCCTCGTTGTCTTCGCGGGTCATCAGCCAGTGAGCCGCAACTCGTAGCGGCAGAGTGCCGTCCCCGGCGTCCAAAGCTCGTTCCAGCGAGGCCAATTCGTCCACGCCGAGAGCCATGTCCACCGCGCCGGTGACGCCGTCCTCGAGATAGTGGTGGAACGCGAGCGCGAGGGCAGCGTCCCGGTCTTCGTCCGAAGCGAGTTCCGCCAGTTTCGGCCAGACGTAGAGCATCATGGCCGTCTCGTACAGCATCCCGGTCGCTTCACCCGTTTCCGGGTCTCTGCCGATCCGACCGCCGATCGGGTCGGGAGTGTTGGCGTCGATGCCGAGTTCTCGCAGTGCTGCGGTGTTCACCCAGACCGAATGTACGTCGTTGGCGTCGAGGTACACCGGACGGTCGGGCACTACGGCGTCGATCATCTCTCGGTTCGGGTGCTCTCCGTTCAGTGCCGAGAACAACCAGCTGCGACCCAACAGGCGCGGCGCGTCCGGGTTCGATTCCGCGAATTGCCGGATGCTGGACTGAATGTCGACAAGATCGGTGGCATCGAGGAGATCGAGCTTCTGCAGCGCAAATCCCATCATGACCAAATGTGTATGGGCGTCGACAAAACCGGGGAGCACGACCGCACCTTCGAGATCGACCACTTCGGCGTCGGGAGCAAGGATTTCGGCATAGACGGTTTCGCCCACGAATCTGAACTGTTGGCCCTCGACGACTATCGATTCGGCCCACTCGTCCTCGGCGGCCGTGAAGATCTTTCCGTTGCGGTAGTGAGTGATGCTGTCATTCATGACTTCTACGTGATCCTTACGCGATGACTGTAGTAGTGATGGCGGCGCTGTGGTGACGATACGCACCCTCGGTACGTGCGGAGAGCCGCGATACCAAGGCGAACGGGACCAACAAGACGAAGCTGATCCCTGAGATGATGACTCCGAAGGTCGGATAGCCGAGGCTCGCAGTCACCGAAGTACCGAACAACGGCGCAAACGCGGAGCCGATGAGGTATGTACCCAGTAGTGGGGCGGACCATCGGCCGGCGGCGTCGAGGGCCGCCGAGATGGCAACCAAGACGATGAACGTCGCTGCGTAGGTTGTATTCCAGGCGATCACCAGGATGAGGTAGATCGTGGAATCGGTTGCGAGGCAAGCCGACAGCTTCAGGATTGCCCCGAGTATCAGGAGTGCCGAGATCGACACTGTCCGGCTGACGCGAGAACCCAGCGCGGTCAGGACAACTGCTGCGAGGACGCCACCTGCCGTTGATGCGCTCAGTGCGAGACCCATCTGTTGGTCCGAGAGCCCGGCGTGCTCCGAGCCCATGATGCCGAGTACTGCCCACAGTGAGTCCTCGCTGATCGCCCAGACGGCGAGCATCGCGAGGAAGGCAGTCCCTGCAAAAGTGAGTCGTTTCGCGCTGACTCCGGCAGGCAGAGTCGTGGTTGCCGAGGCGGATTCGTCTTTCTCGGGCGGCTCGTTTACCGAGGACTCTTTCACCGGGGATGACGGCAACCAGGTCACTGTCGCGGCGGTGGCAAGTGCCAGGACCGCGACGATGCCGAAAGCGTTGGTCATGTGTGTGCCGAGGATGGGAATGAGCGCGAGGACCGCTGTGACGACGACCCGATTCACGAGTCCGCTGATGCTTGATACCCGGTCCGGGTTCGTGAGCGCTGCCAGTGCCGCGCCACCGACGGATGCGGCTCCACCAGCGCCGACGCCGCCGATGATGATCGCGGCGCACGCGATCACCGTGGACGGTGCGATGGCCGCGACGCCGAATGCGGCAGCCATCGCGATCAGGCTGATGCGGCCGAGAAGATGACGATGCGGACCCGATGCGATCCGCGTGGTGGCGAGGCAGGTGACCGCGCAGACCAGCAGCGATGCGGTCAGGATGGCACCAGCGGCAGATTCGGTGACACCGAGGTCCTCGACCAGAGCCACGATCATCAGCGGTATGAGGTTCGCGGTGATGAACCCCATGACGCCGATGCTGAAGACGGCAATACCGCGGTTGGCGGTGAGTGGAACCCGGTCGGACTTCGTATTCGCAGAAGCGTTGATTGGCACTAGGGCAACCCCAAGTCCTGAAGGGGGTGGCGGAACCGACCCCTGATGGCGTGATGCGAGTCACTTAATGAATGTGATTCGTTAAGTATGGGGACGGCCGAGGGCTCGGTCAAGAGGTATAACGAATTTGATTCGTTAATTGTATGTTTCGGGATCCCGACTCCCGCAAAGTGGCGTCACCGGTCTGTTTCTTGTTGTGAGGCTTATGCTTCCGCAATGGCTGAGATTGCGGAACGAACCCGCTACTTCGAGCGCTACGTCACTTTCATCGACGCGATTGTCGCCATCGCGATCACGCTGCTCGTTCTGCCGCTGGTCGAGCTGACCAGCGACCACCACGGCACCACGTCCGAGTTGCTGCGCGAGCACGCGGCGCAGTTCTACTCCTTCGCTCTGAGCTTTCTGGTGATCTTCCGCCTGTGGTGGTCGCAGCATCGACTTCTTCGTTTTGTGATCGACGCAGACAAGGTGGTTGTGCGCGGACTGGGGTTATGGGTACTGACCATCGTGTTCTTGCCCTTCCCGACGGCGCTGGTTGCAGCGCCGTCCCAGGACGTGGGAACCAGGGCTCTCTACATCGGGACGATGGCCGCCAGCGCTGCGTGCCTGGCGGTGGTCGCGTGGGGTCTGGTCCGCAACCCGTCGTTGAGCGAGGAGAATGCAAAGCCGCATTTCACGGCCGAGATTGTCACCTTCCTGATAATGCTGGTGGCACTGCTTGTCAGCGTGCTTGTCCCAGTGACGTCGTATTTCCCGCTGTTTCTACTCCTACTGTCGACCCCGATCGAGAAGCTGTGGAACCGAGTGGCGTCGAAATCGAGTGGCGGCAAGCGTGAGATGAGTTAGTCGGCGCGCGCGGTCATCGCGGATTTCTTCGCCTTGTTTCCGCAGATGTTCATCGAGCACCAGCGTCGGTTGTTGCCGCGACTGGTGTCGACGTAGAGGCCGGTGCACCCGTCGCCTTGGCATGCTTTGACGCGGTCGCGGTCGGATCCGCCGAGCACCGCGATGGCGTCGGCAGCCACTATCGACAAAGCGTCGCGGATCGGATTGTCTCCGGTTGATTTCCAGAGGGCTCGGCCATTCTCGAGGACGAGGTGGGCATCACCGAGTTCGGATGCGGTGTTGACGATCCCGACATCGGCGCGTGAGGCGCGGCGGTTCTCGCACACGGCGGTTCCGATGCGATGAATGGCCTCACGTAAATCCTGCGCGCCGCGGAGGTCGTCTGCCGTCGCTCTTGCTGGGGTGTCCATCAGATCGTTGGCGCGTAACCATAATTCGAGTCGCTGCGGGCTCGTGAGTCGCTCGAACCTCGAGCCGTTCCGATTGGTGAGGGTGGCGGTGAAGCGGAACGCGAGCGTGTCGTTGTCGAGCCGAAAGACGTCCCGAGCGGATTGATCAGCTCCTGCTTCGTTCACTTTCGTCCTCCTTCGTGGCGAACCATCTCAACCGGTTCGACAGCAACTGTACCCGTGTGAGAGTCTTGAACCGTCTTAGATGGTTCAACACTTTCGAGAGGGAAATCCATGACTTCTGTTTCCGTGGTCGGGTTGGGTGCGATGGGTCGTCCCATCGCACGAAATCTGATGGGCGCAGGCTTCGACGTGACGGTGTGGAATCGCAGCCCTGAAGCGGAAGCCGAACTGGTCGAGGAAGGGGCGACCGGCGCGAAAACCGTTGCCGAGGCGTTCGAGTCCGGTGTGGTGCTGTCGATGTTGGCGGATGATTCGGCTGTGTCCGCGGCCATTCTGGATCCCGCCGTACTCGCATCCGTTCCGAGTGGGACCGTGCACGTCAACATGGCCACCGTCAGCGTCGACCTTGCCAGGCGCGCCGCCGGACTGCACGCCGAGTACGGCATCGGTTACGTCGCGGCGCCGGTGTTCGGACGCGTTTCTGTTGCTCAGGCTGGTCAGTTGAACATCATCGCCGGCGGCGACAGTGCCCTTCTCGAGCGAGTACAGCCGTTCTTCGACGTCATCGGGGCGCGCACGTGGCCACAAGGTGAGCGTCCGGAGCAGGCCAACATCGTCAAGATCATCGGCAATTATCTCATCCTCGCCGCGATTCAATCCTTGGGTGAGGCAATCACATTGGGGGAGAGGTCAGGTGTGGACGGAAGTCAACTCGTAGAACTGCTGACCTCGACGATCTTCCCGGGACCGGTCTACTCCAGCTACGGAAACCTCGTCGCGACGCGTCAGTACGAGCCCGCGGGATTCACCACAGCTCTGGGCTTCAAGGATCTGAGGCTTGCGCTCGACGCCGCCGGCAGCGTCAATCTGGATTTGCCGTTCGGTGGCGTACTTCGAAGCGTGCTCACTCAGGCTCTGGCGAACGGTCAGGGCGAGATGGACTGGGCGTCGATTGCAGAACTGGTCCGTTCCGGCCAGGCGGGCGAAGGCAGTCCCGAAACACCGACGAGGTGAGCGCGAACTCGGACGAGACTGCCACTTCGGCGCTGGCGGAGACCGATTCCGTCCGGACGCTACCGCTGGCCGGGTTGTCGGCACTCGCAATGGCGGGATTCATCGCGATCACAACCGAAACCATGCCGGCCGGACTACTGGTGCAGATCGGGTCAGGACTGTCCGTATCTGTCTCCGGCGCTGGGCAATTGGTCACTGCATACGCGTTGGGCTCGGTCGTAGGAGCTGTACCGCTGATCGCATTGACCCGGGGATTGCGACGACGCGCAGTCCTGGTGTCGGCGATTGTAGGGTTCGGTGTCTTCAATCTGGTGACAGCGCTGTCGTCGAATTTTGTTCTCACCTTGGGTGTTCGGCTTCTGGCGGGCATGGCGGCAGGTGTGGTGTGGGGATTGCTTGCCGGGTACGCACGCAGGATGGCGCCCCCTCACCTGCAGGGGCGGGCCGTTGCGGTTGCCTCAGTCGGACAGCCGATTGCGTTGGCAATCGGCGTTCCGATGGGGGCGTGGCTCGGGACCTTGGTCGATTGGCGCGTCGTCTTCGCATTGATGTCGGGTTCTGCGCTACTTCTGGTGGTGTGGATACTCGCAGTGATGCCGGACTTTCCCGGGCAACAAGCGGATCGGCGGCTGTCGGTGCGGAAAGTCCTGGTCTTGCCTGGCGTACGACCGATTCTCCTTGTCGCGTTCTTGTGGATCCTCGCGCACAACATTGTGTACACGTATCTGGCGGCGTTTCTGGACCGCATCGGTTTCGGCGATCGATTGGGAATCGTCTTGTTCGTGTTCGGACTTTTCGCCTTCGTGGGCATCGGTGTGGTCGGGGTGTTCGTCGACCGGGCGCTTCGAAGTCTCACCATGTTGAGCTTGGTGGTCTTTGCCGCAGCTTTGACGGCCTTGGGCGTCGGCGGTGACAACTTCGCAGTGATCGCACTCAGCGTTGCAGTATGGGGTGTGGCATTCGGAGGCGCTCCCACTCTCCTTCAGACTGCGCTCGCGGAAACGACGGGCGACGCGGTGGACACTGCGCAATCGGTTTTCGTGACGATCTTCAATTCGGCGATCGCAGCGGGCGGTGTCGTGGGTGGATTGGTCCTGGCGAACAGGGGTGCGGGAGCGTTGCCCTTGGTGGCGCTGGTGCTGATCGTGGTCGGTGTTCTTGCGGCCAGTATCCGACAATTCGGACATAGCTTGTGATTCACTTCACGCATGCGGAAGTCATTGTTGGTGGTTGCGCTGGTTGCTGGTTGGTTTGTAGCAGGGGCGATGCCCGCGGGGGCGGCGGACGCGAACTGGTCCGGTGATTACTCGCTCAAGCGCTTCGCCGCGACCAAGACGGGTACAAGTCTGGCCGCCAGCCAATGGGAGCCGGATTTCTTGGATACGTACACGTTCGAGACGGACTGCTCGGGCGGAGTTTGTGTTGCCACAGTGGTGGGCGGGCCGGCTCCCGCCAATCCGACTTTGCCGCAGCCGGCGCAATATACCTGGGACGGAACCAGTTGGGTGCACCCCTATGACTGGGAGTGGGATTGCTACCAGGGTGAGGGTGTGCCCAAGGTGTGGTCGCCGGCGCACTCGGACGCGTACTACACACCTCAGCCCGATGGCAGCCTGAAGGGTTCGTGGCATACCGACATCAAGAGTGGTCCCTGCGAGGGATCGGTGATCATGCACATCGAGGCGTACCCGGTCGGTCGATCTACCGGATCTTTCGGTAGTTGAGAACGATCTTCGGCCCGAGGGTGTTGAAACAAATCTGAGCCCGCGGGAATTGATCGAGCCCCATGCACGTTAATTGAGTCAGTAACGCTCAACTTTCTGCAAGGAGGCTTCGGAATGCCAGCATTCTTCGGGCCCGAGGGTCCCGGTCGCATCGATATTTCCCGGCTCATGAGCAGGGCCACCCAGCAACTCATGGCTGACGCTGCACGCGTAGCGGCTGCTCGCGGTGATTCGGATCTCGATGCACTGCACGTTCTCCGCGTGATGGCGGAGCAGGATCCGGTCCGCACGCTCATGCAGCGCGCCGGAGCCGACCCGAAATCCGTGGTCGACGCCGTCGACCTGCGACTACCACAGGGGCGTGAGCAGGGTGCATACTCTGCTCCCGCGCTCAGCAGTGCCGTCAAAACTGCTCTACTCGAGGCACATCAACTGGCCCGAGCCCTGGGATCGACGTACATCGACCCCGAACATCTCTTCATCGCACTGGCCGGTGACCCCGATCATGTCCCGGGTCGCCTGCTCGCTTCCGCCGGTATCACGCCGGAGAAGCTGCAGGCCGCTGTTCAGAATCCCGCGGCCGGTCCAGTGGAGGACGAGTCCACCACTCCGACGCTCGACAAGTACAGCGTCGATCTCACCGATCGCGCTCGCAACGGCGGCGTCGATCCGGTGATCGGTCGCGCCGACGAGATCGAACAGACCATCGAGATCCTCTCCCGCCGTACCAAGAACAACCCGGTCCTGGTGGGTGAGGCCGGCGTCGGCAAGACCGCCATCGTCGAAGGTCTGGCCCAGCGCATCGTCGACGGGGACGTACCGGAATCGTTGGTGGGCAAGAAGATCGTCCAGCTCGAACTGTCGAATATGGTCTCGGGTACCCGTTACCGCGGTGACTTCGAGGAACGGCTCACCAAGGTGATCGACGAGATCACCGCACACAAGGACGAGCTGATCGTCTTCATCGACGAGATGCACACCATCGCCGGTGCAGGCGGCGGTGCCGAAGGCGCGATGGACGCCGGAAACATCCTCAAGCCCAAGCTCGCTCGCGGTGAACTGCACATCGTCGGCGCCACCACGCTCGACGAATACCGCAAGAACATCGAGAAGGATCCCGCGCTCGAGCGGCGCTTCCAACCCGTACAGGTCGGAGAGCCGTCGATTGAGGACGCGATCGCCATCTTGAGCGGTTTGCGCAGTCGGTACGAGGATCACCACAAGGTGCACTACACCGACGAGGCGATCACCGCTGCCGTGGAGCTGTCGGCACGCTACATCGGCGACAGGTTCTTGCCGGACAAGGCAATCGACCTGATCGACCAGGCCGGCGCCAGGCTCCGTTTGAGGACGGCCACGGTAGACACCGCTGCCCTGCAGCAGCGTCTCGAGCAGCTCGAGAGCGACAAGGAAAAAGCCGTCGCCGACGAGTTGTACGAGAAGGCGTCGACCCTGCGTGACGAGATCAACGCCGTCGCAAAGCGTCTCGAGAAGGCAGGATCCTCTGCTCCTTCCGAGGAAACTCCGGATGTGACCGCTGAACAGATCGCCGAAGTTGTCGCTCGCGCAACGGGTATTCCGGCCAGCCAGATGACTCAGGCAGAGAAGGATCGTCTGCGCCGTCTGGAGGAGGAATTGCACGGTCGTGTCATCGGACAAGATGATGCCGTTCGCGCCATCGCACGTGCGGTGCGTCGTAGCCGGACAGGTATGAGCGATCCGGATCGCCCCGTCGGTAGCTTCCTGTTCCTCGGGCCTACCGGAGTCGGTAAGACGGAGCTCGCAAAAGCTCTGGCTGCCATACTCTTCGGTGACGAGAACAAGATGCTGCGCTTCGACATGAGTGAGTTCGGGGAACGCCACACGGTCAGCCGATTGGTCGGTGCGCCTCCCGGATACGTCGGCTACGGCGAGGCCGGACAGCTTACGGAGCAGGTGCGTCGTAACCCGTACTCGGTGATTCTTCTCGACGAGATCGAAAAGGCACACCCGGACGTGTTCAACACGTTGCTCCAGGTGCTCGACGACGGGCGCCTGACCGACGGCCAGGGGCGCACAGTGGACTTCAAGAACACCGTCGTGATCATGACCAGCAACCTCGGCTCCGACATCATTTCGAGCAAGTCCGGTGGACTCGGCTTCACCACAGGTGACGCAGAGTCGGCGGAGAAGCCGCTGCGCGACCGCGTGATGGCGAGATTGCGCGAATCGATGCGGCCGGAGTTCCTCAACCGCATCGACGAGATCGTGATCTTCCGCAAGCTCGACACCGAGCAACTGCACCGGATCACTGATCTGTTGCTCGACGACAGTCGGAAGCGGTTGCAGTCGAAGGGCATCGACATCGAGTTCACCGCCGACGCAGTGGACTGGATCGCCGAGCACGGGCATCAGCCCGAGTTCGGGGCTCGCCCGTTGCGCCGTTCGATCCAGCGTGTGGTCGACGACAAGATCGCCGACATGCTGCTCGACGATCTCCTCGAAGAGGGTGGCAGCATCACCGTCGCGGTTGACGAGGGTGAGTTGGTGTTCAGCTAGGAGGGGCGCAGCCCCCGTGAGCGGTTAGGGAGTCCCTGGACTCCCTAACCGCTCACAGGCGCGCAGCGCCCAAAATCTCCACCGCCAGGGCATCGTTGTGCCGGAAGAACCCTGCATTGGTGCGCGGGCGAGGGAACGCCGCCGACCAGTTGTGGCCGGCAACCCACGGCCCGGCAGCGAAGCGACGAGGATGAGCGGTGTTGTCCTGATGAAGAATTCGTGACGAGCCGTCGACTGCGAGCTTCGCGGAACTGTCGGCGGTGGCACGTAGTTCGACTGCCTCGCCCCGACCGTGAAGCATCCGCAGGAGCGAGTCACCGCTCGCGCTGATGGAAGCGACGGGCAAGCGTGCTTCCACGAGGGTGTTCGCGGCCACGATATCGGTGTGCGAGGCACTGCGAGCGACAAAGATCCCAGCCCCCGTTTCCGGATCGATCTCCGTGGAGAACACCGAATCCGGGCCGAGGAACTGGACGACGCCGGCCTCGTTGAGGGCGACCAACTGTTCCAGACGCTCGGGTGGCGGACCACTGGCAATGAAGCTGAAGAACGAATGAAGCCAACCCTCGACGTCCTTGGCTACGGATTCGGCCGGGATTCTGCCGCGCCGCAACAATTCTCCGACAGTCATGTACGTCGAGAGCAGAGCTGAGAAGACAGCTGCGTCGGCGCTGAAATACGGGTCCGACCGGCGCGCGACGTCTGCCGAGATGTATTCGGTGATCCGGGATTGGACCTCGGCAAGTCCGTCGTAGCGCTCGCCGCCGAGTGGGCGGTTCAGCCGTTCGAGATCCATACGGTCTTCCGGCTTCGGGACTGCGTTCTCGACCAGTTCCTGCAATCGAGGCGAACCCCAAGCCAGCGAGGCGAATTCGGCGTCGAACTCCTCCCAGGTGCCCACCGTCCGGTCCGGGTGTGACGCGAACAGTTCGTGATAGTGGGCGCCTGCCAGTTCTTTCGACGCCAAGGGCCAGACGTCGTTTCGGAAATCCAACGTCCCGTCGCCGGGAACAAGATCAGCGGTGAAGAACCGAGGTAGCGGTGGGAGAGCGTCGGCGATCGAGTACGAAATCTTGGAGTGATACGGCACGCCGCGACGAGATCCGGCATACAACAGTGGTTCCCGACCCGAGGGAGCGTAGGAGAGGGCGCCGTCGTCACCGCGTTCGAAAACGCCGCCGCGGCTCTCGGCGAGCAGAACCATCCAGTCGATGAAAGCCAACCCGAGTCCGGCGATCAGCACCGGCTCGCCTGCTGGAATAACATCGGCGTCGAGGTCGGCGGTATATCCCGGACCTACATAGGTCAACCCGTGTTCGGACGCGAAGCTGCTCAGTGCGGATTCGCGCGGGGCAGCCAACGCATCCGGGTGCCCTTGTGCGAGAAGGACGGCCGTCGCCTCGATGACAACGCCGTCGTCCAGATGAACATTTTGTAGTTCGCCGACGTTCACGATGTCGACCACGGATCGTCGATGAACCCGAACATCGACGTGCGCTGGTGCAGAGTCGACCGCGGTCTGGAACACCCAGTTCAGGTATCGGCTTTGCAGTGACCTCGATGCAAACGACGACGGCGTGACGGTCGGCACTTCTGCCGCGATTTCGGGGAATTGGGCAAGCTCAGCCGAGTTCTCGGCGACCCATTCCGCGAGCGTCGGACCCGGCAGTACCGGACCGGTGACTGCGGTGGTCGCGTCGGTGAACATCGTGACGTCCGCGGTTGTCGAATTCATCCACAGGAGCGGCGCCTGGCTGCCTCGCCAAATACGGCCGGCACCTGCCGGATACGGGTCGACGACATGAATGTCGATCGGCGTGGGATCGGCGTTTACCGATTCGTGAGCGAGGATACGCTCGAGTACGCCGGTACCGCGGGGTCCACCGCCC
Organism: Rhodococcus sp. IEGM 1409; assembly: GCF_030056735.1. Lineage (GTDB taxonomy): Bacteria > Actinomycetota > Actinomycetes > Mycobacteriales > Mycobacteriaceae > Rhodococcus_F. The sequence continues at coordinate 751,390 of NZ_JASHKN010000001.1, read as the reverse complement.
ACGATCACGATGACAGTTGCTGTCCCCACTGAGGTACGGGGTCGATCGCCGGGCACGAGTCCTCCATCGGACCTGGCAGAAAGCACCCGCACCTCAGCTGAGGGGGTTGCTGCGACGTCACGGAGCCAGGACTCTCGATCGCTCTGGATGGTTAGTCCAGCTTATCTTCGGAGAATCGTGAGGCAAGGAATTCCGGACATCAGATCAGCGTGAATCAAACAGTTGTCAATCGGTCTCCCGAGTCGACAGATCGACGGTTACCTTTCGGTCTGCGTCGCCGGCAGAATACGGGCTTGAACATCCCCGAAGCCGATTCGTGAACCGCCGACACCGGGAGCGGTGGCTGAGATGGAGATGGTGTCGCCGTCTTCGAGAAAGGTGCGAGTCTCGGAGCCGACTGCGACGGGTTCTTTGCCGCCCCAGGTCAGTTCGATGAATGCGCCGCGCTGATCCTTGTCCGGTCCGGAAATGGTTCCGGACGCAAAGAGATCGCCGGTACTCGCCGCTGCGCCGTTGATGGTGGTGTGCGCGAGCATCTGCGCAGGCGACCAGTACATCTGCGCGTAGGGCGGTCGCGAGACGACGTGACCGTTCCATTCGACGGCCAAATCGATGTCCAGTCCCCACTTCTCCTCACCGCGCAGGTAGGAGAGCGGTTCGGGGTCCTGGACCGGAGTGGCGATTCGGGCTGCTTCGAGGGCGAGCAACGGTACGACCCACGGCGAGATGGACGTCGCGAAGCTCTTCCCCAGGTTCGGACCGAGGGGGACGTACTCCCACGCTTGGATGTCTCGGGCAGACCAGTCGTTCACGACGACGGCGCCGAAGACATGCTCGGCGAATTCGTCCGGGGTGATGGAATCACCCATCTTCGAGGGAGTTCCGACGATGAACCCCATCTCCGCTTCGATGTCGAGGCGACGCGACGGTCCGAAGTCCGGGTTCTCCTGATCGGGTGACTTGCGCTGTCCGCAGGGGCGAATGATATCGGTGCCGGAGACGATGATGGTGCTCGAGCGTCCGTGGTAACCGACGGGAAGGTGCTTCCAGTTCGGCATCAAGGGGGCAGCGTCGGGACGGAACAACCGTCCGAGGTTGGTTGCGTGATTCTCCGAGGCGTAGAAGTCGACGTAGTCGGCCACTGCGATGGGCAAGTGGAGCTTTACCGATTCGACGGAAAACACTGCATCCGAGTCTATTTCACCGGTCACGAGTTCCGAGATCCGGTCTCGCACTGATATCCACTGATCTCGGCCCTGAGCCATGAATGCGTTCAGGGTCGGTTCGGAGAAGACGGAATCACCCAGTGTGGCTGCGAGATCGACCACCGAGTCGGCGACCCGTACACCGATGCGCGGCATCCCTCCCGCGGGGGAGAAGACCCCGTACGGCAGGTTGTCGAGACCGAACAGTGAGTCGGCGGGAATGTCGATGGTCGTGACGGTCATATGAGTGTTCCTTCGGTTTTGTCGGAGCGGACGATCAATCCGAGCCCTTCGAGCTCGGTGAGAGGGTCCGAGATGCTGCAGGTACCGAACGAGAGGAATCGGCGACGCACTTCGGCGGCCTCGTCCTCGGTCAGGCTCGCCAGGGCTCGCGCGATCGATTCCTCATCGCGCTGCGCCAGTGCCGCAATAACTTCCGAGCGGTCAGCGCCCCTCCTCGCAGCGTCGACGGCCACCATGATGTTGAGGAAGCCGTGCTGCTCGAAGCCAGTTTCCGGATCGGTGTTGCGCACGCCGTGGTGCAGTCCCGCAGTTGCCTTGAACGGGATATTCGCTCGGACAACGGATATCACCGCATCGGCGAGCTCTTCCTCGTTCGGGTACGCCTCGGCGACAATTCCGCCGGTGCGAAACTTTGCGGAGTACCCGGCAGTTTCGAGAGCTGTCAGATAGTCCGCGCGCCGATCACCACGGGGTACCTCGACAAAAATGTCGACGTCGGGATGAGCGGCATGTAGTCGAGCGAGTTCCTCGAAGGCGGCATCGGCGTCCAGCCCGTCAGGAGATCCCACCTCGACGGCGGCGACGCGAACACCAGCGATGGCGAGTGCATTCGACAATGCGTCTGCCGTATCGGCTGGACCGGCCGGCACGGTCAGACTCAGCGTCACCGGGTTGTCGGCCGAAACATACGCGGCCAGTTCGCTCAATCGCGGCGAGGGAAAGACGAAGGGTCCGACCAGAGCGTCGTAGTCCGCCTGCAGGTAGGCGGCGTGGGCCGGAACCGACTCGGCGAGAGGAGCATTGCCGGGTGGGAAGAGTGCTGCGTCGTCACACAAGCCGCGGAGGAGTGGAGAGATGATTGTCATTGCCGAGGCCCCCGCCCTGCCCAACTCCAGGCGTAGGCTTCGTCTTCGCAAGCCAAGGCTCCCTCACCCAATTCGAGCGGCCGGAACGTATCGACCATCACGGCCAGTTCGTCGAAGAACTCGGCGCCGATGCTTCGTTCGTACGCGCCAGGTTGTGGGCCGTGGGCGTGGCCGCCGGGATGAATCGATATCGAACCCTGCCCGATACCGGAACCCTTGCGCGCCTCGTAGTCCCCGCCGCAGTAGAACATGATCTCGTCCGAGTCGACATTGGAGTGGTAGTACGGCACCGGGATCGACAGGGGGTGGTAGTCGACCTTGCGTGGTACGAAGTTACAGATCACGAAGTTGTTCCCCTCGAACGCCTGATGTGCCGGCGGCGGCTGGTGAACGCGGCCCGTGATCGGCTCGTAGTCCGAGATGTTGAAGGTGTACGGGTACAGGCAGCCGTCCCACCCGACGACGTCGAAAGGGTGTGTGGGGTAAACCATTCGGGTTCCGACGATGCCTGCCGACGTACGGTGCTTGACCAGTACTTCGACGTCGGTGCCTTCGGCGACCATGGGCGCGTTCGGTCCGTGCAGGTCTCGTTCGCAGAACGGTGCGTTCTCGAGTAGCTGGCCGAAGCGGGAGAGATATCGCTTGGGCGGAACGATGTGACTGTTCGCTTCGATGGCGTAAGCGCGGAGTGGCTTGTCGCCCCTGGGGATCCATCGATGGGTCGTGGACATCGGAATCAGGACGTAGTCACCCTCGCGGGCGTCGAGCGCGCCGAAGACGGTCTCGACGGTAGCCTCGCCGGACTCGACGTAGACCATCTCGTCACCGATTGCATTGCGGTACAAGGGTGATGGTGCGGAAGCAACCACGTAGGAGAGCCGGACGTCGGCATTGCCGAGTATGAGACGACGGCCGGTTACCACGTCGGTCTCGTTCCAGATGCTTTCGGGGAACAGTGCATGGAGTTTCAGATGGCGCGGTTTGAGGGGGTGGTTGGGTGCGGTGCTCTGGTCGCGCAGATCCCAGACCGTTGCGTCGACGATGGCCGACGGAATCTCGCGGTGGTAGAGCAGCGACGAATCGGAGGAGAAACCTTCCTCGCCCATCAGTTCTTCGTAGTAGAGGTTGCCCGACTCGTCACGGTGTTGGGTGTGACGCTTCGGTGGAATGTTGCCGAGTTGTCGATAGAACGCCATGACTGGGCTCCTTCTGTGCTGTTGCGCCTGGCTCACCTCCACCAGATAGTAAATACATTAACTAAAATTGTGTGATGGGCGCAACCCTCGGAGCGATATCGATCTGCGTCAGTTACGTCCGCGTACGTCGAATTGGCTGCGGTTGGTGATCAGTTTGTCCAGGAGCATGACAAGGATGCGCTGTTCGGCTTCGCTCAGGACGCTGACCCAGGCGTGTTCGCGTTCGTTTTGTTCGCGAAATGCTTCGACCATGGCTTCTCGGCCCTTGTCGGTCAGGTACAGCTGGACCGAGCGTCCGTCGTTCTCGGTAGGGCGGCGATCGATCAGTCCATCTGCCAGCAGGGATTTGGACAGGTTGGAGACCGCGGCTCGACTCATCCCGGTGAGCTCGGCGGCAGCCTTCGGCTCGATCGGTCCGGCAAGCCAGGTGACGAACAGTAGTCGGAACGATGACCATGACCAGCCGCGAGGGCGGTGGATCGACGACTCGAGATCGTAGGTGACCACGTTGGAGGCTCGATTGAGCGTCAGCAGTACCTCGGTGGCCAACTGATCGCGAAAGCCGTGTTCAGCGGCCAGTCGCTTGTTGGCCAGTTCGATGAACGACCAGAAGTTGAGTTCGCCGACGGTTGGCTGGTCATCGGTTGTCCGGTCATTCATGGCCTAACCCTAGCGTGGCCCGCAGTTGATCAAGGTATGTATTAGATCGCGAGTCTTCTCATGAAACTTTGTAACCTGGTAATTCGGCGACCTTCCTGAACTATCGTGACGCGCGTGACTGCGCGCAGCGACGAGTCTCCCCTGGATACGGACAGCATGTCGACGCAACTGGAACGGAGACGACGCCTGACGGCGGCGGTGGTCGAGTGGAGCGGGGTCACCACGAGAGGAAAGTTCCGCGGAATGGTGAGTGCCTAGAATTCGATTCTTGTTTCTGCCGCCCCCGATTCGAATTATCGCTTCAGCTTTGTGAAAACAAAGACGCAGGATTGGTCCATACCTAGAATTCACTTACAAATCTGTCGGGTGTCGGATTCAAGGTTCGACGTGTCCGTGAACTGTGAAAGTGAGTCGCAATGAAGCGCTCGTGCCGAGCTCGCGCTCGAATCTGGATGGTTGTCCTGGCGTCGGCGACACTGGTGGTGACCGGGTGCGCGGGTAGCAGCCAAGGTATGACGACGAATGCATCGGACGTGACGGTCGGAGTTGTCGGTGAGCAGAACGACGGGGGAGAGCCGCGCTCGGGTGGCACGGTGTCGTTTGCCACGTACAACGGGATCAGCAGTCTCGATCCTGGCGACCGTCAGGACGGCGGCGCTACCGGTGGAAGCGAAATGGCAGCCATCTACGACCTTCTGATGCGTTTCGATACCGCGGCGGGCGAATACGTTCCCCACTTGGCTCAGTCCTTGTCGGCTAACGACGACAACACAGTGTGGACACTGAAATTGCGCGACGGCGTCACCTTCAGCGATGGCACTCCGATGGACAGTTCGGCAGTCCTGTGGAGCATCGATCACTATCTGCAGAAGAAGGGAACTCACGCCCTGGTATGGAAGACCGCTGTGCGCGAGAACAATTCACCGGATCCGAGTACGGTCGTCTTCACCTTGGCGCAGCCGTGGGACGAGTTCCCGATCATGTTCACCACCGGTCCCGGCATGATCGTCGCACCCTCGTCGATGGCTACCGGCACGTTCACCCCGATCGGGGCAGGACCGTTCACCGTCGAGAAGTTCGCCTCCCAGGACGAATTGGTGCTCGCTGCCCGTCCGACGTACTGGGATGGGGCGCCGTACCTCGAGAAGTTGCGCTTTCCCGCAATCGTCAACGAGAAGAGCAAACTCGAGGGATTGCACACCGACGGAATTCAGGTTGCCTATCTGAAGTCTCCCGATTTCATTCACGAGGCTTTCGAGGCCGGCGACCCCGGATTTGTGTACTCGGCCAGCATGGCCGGAGTTCTGGCAATCAATCAGCGCGACGATCGGGTAGCGAAGGACGAGCGCGTGCGTAAGGCGATTGTCGCTGCGGTGGACCCGACTACGTTCAACGAGCGAGTTCAAGGCGGCTTCGGCGAACCCGGCACCGACATGTTCGCGTCGTGGTCGCAGTGGCACGGTTCGGTGTCCGGGAACGGTTTCGATCCCGAGGCCGCGAAGAAGTATCTGACCGAGGCGAAGGCCGACGGGTACGACGGAAAGCTGACATACGTCGGAATGAACGATCCGGCGACGCAGCGCAGCGCGCTGACGTTTCAGTCGCTCTTGCAGGCAGTGGGTTTCACGGTCGACATCACCTACGCAACCAGCATCAACGACCTGATCTCGATGCTGTACGCAAAGCACGACTACGACGTGTCCTACTTCGCGTTCAACGTGCTGGAAGAGTCACCGTTCGTGCGCATGTACGGCAATCTGTTCAGCGAATCACCGTCGAACATCCTCGGCTACAAGAACGCTCGGATGGACGAGTTGCTCGGCAAGCTGCAAACGGCGTCGGGCGAGGATGAGCGGCGAGCCGTCATCGACGACATTCAGACAGTGGTCAACGAGACGGCACCGATGGCCGTGGTCAACTCGGGCAAGGTTTTCATCCCGTGGCGCGAGAACGTTCACGGCGTGACTCCGAGCGCAGACGGAATCCTGCTCTTCGGCAATACATGGTTGAGCTGACCCCCTGTGCGCCTTTCCGGTAGTGCCCACTACCAAAAAGGCGCACAGGGGCTCTGCGCCTGAGGACCAGAGCATGCGTCGCCGTCACCGACCGGCGGTTGGGGGCGGCCCGACTACTTCCAGGTCCAGTTCGGCACGAGCGCGTCCGAATCCTTCACCCGGGAAAGTCATGTCGCCGCCTTCGACGTGGATGTGAGCCTCGGTCGGACGGTTCATGTATTCGAAGAACTTCTCGAACACACCGGTGGTCAGGAGTCCGAGCATCTGGGTACTGTGGCTGGCGAACGAGAAGCTGTGCACGGTGCCTGCAGGTGCGTGCAGGAAGTCGCCCTTGGTCAGAAGGATTTCCTTGCCGTTCGCGTGCAACAGAATCCGGCCCTCGAGGCAGAAGAAGTTCTCGGTGTGCTGACGGTGGAAGTGCAACGGGATGTATGGACTCTTGCCGCCGCTGGTGTGCATCGCGAAGTACGTCGAATCCGTGTTTCGGGAGCGTGCGAGATAGGTGTTGAGTTGGTCCATGCTCGCCCATCGGTCACCTTCTCCAGCGCGCAGGACATAGGCCGAACTGGACTGGGGCAAAATCGATCCCGGCGACGAGGGGAGATCCTTCTTTTCCAGGTCCAGTACTCGAACTCCGTACTGCGCTGCGAGTTCGGATTGACGCGCATCCGAAACGTTCTGGTCAGCGCGGATGTCGAAGACGTGCGACTGAGTGGCGGTGCCCGATGTTGCACCCCAACTGTGTCCGTCTCCGACGGTGAGCCAACTCAGGAATCGCGTGCGATGCGCGAGCATACGGTACGCGTACGGCGTGCCGGGTGGGATCGACACTGCGTCTCCCGCTACAAGGACGTTGGTTTCGCCCGGAAGCCAGACTTGGAGTCGACCGTCGGTGACGTACAGGAAACGGAATTCGTCAGAGTGCTGGACGAACGGCGTCTCTACACCTGCGCCGCCGTAGACGAAGGCGGCACCGAACTGTCCACCCGTATCCTGCGGGCGGGCGACGACCGTGAGGAGTTGGCCGCCTAGTTGGTATCGCTCGCCTTCGCCGGCAGAGAGGTGATAGGGCACGCAACGCCCTGGCAGAGAATCCGATTCGGGGACTGTGGACTGGACGTCGTCGAGGCTCGGAATGTCGAATGTGGTCATGTGACGGGTGCACCTGCTTTCAGCGTTCCAGAGAAAAATGCTTCGATCGTCGCGAACGACGCGCACGGGTGAAGTTCGACGAACTGCGTCCCGCGGTCGGTGGACGCTCGGATGGTTGCAGGCGCGGACGGATCACGCTCGAGATGCCCCTGATCGAGACTGAGCCCAGGCCCCAACTCCAGCACATGGCCAGGATTGAAGAAGCCGTGGCCGAAACCGTCGACGAGATACAGGATCACGTCGTTTCCGTAGGAGGCGAGCGACTCGTACAGGGCGATGCTTTGGTGGAATGGAACCATCGTGTCCTCGGCCCCGTGCATGACGAGAAACGGGGGTGTTCTGCCTTTGACTACGAGTGCCGGACTCGCGTCGCGTGCGGCGGTGAGGTTGTCTCGAACCGGTCCACCCAACAGTGATGCCTCGGGCGATCGTTCTTCGGCTTCGGAGATCGGATACGAAAGATTCACCAGTGCAGGAAGATCCGCTGGACCATAACCGTTGACGACGGCGTGGACAGCGGAGCTGACGGATGAGGCCTCTTCGTGTTCCAGGCGAAGCGTCGAGGAATGGATGCCGGCAAGCGCTGCGAGGTGCCCTCCGGCCGACGATCCCCAGAGCCCAATTCGATCAGGATCCACAAGATGTTCGGCGGCGTTGCTGCGAAGCCAGCGCACTGCGCTGCGAACGTCGAGCAATTGGCCGGGGTGAATTGTGTCCGGCGCCAACCGGTAGTCGATGCTGACCATCACGTATCCCTCTGAAGCGAAATACTTCGCGAGGTCTGGGCTGGCCGTGCGGTCTTGTAGCCGCCATCCACCGCCGTGGATCCACACGATCGCAGGCAACGGCTGCGGTGGGTCCTTCGGACGGATTATGTCGAGTTCTAAGCTAGGGGCGTACTCGATGGTGGAATGGCGGACATCGGTCGAAACCGTGTCCACGTGGGTGAACTCCTTCGACGTGAACCCGGGCCTGGGTCGTCGCTTTCGCGGTTGTAAGGCCTCTCCTTAGGTCACTGTCTAGTAAGGCAAGGTAACAGGAAAAGTCGGGTTCCGGAAGCGAACGTCCGATTTCTGAGAAGGATCGGCCACAGGGCACGTGGTTCAGCCGACCCCGGTGCGCCTTTCTGGTAGCGCCCACTACCAAAAAGGCGCACAGGGGCTGTGCCCCTAGAGTTCCGCTCGTACCAACTTCGCGGCTTCGACGAGGTTACGCAGCGACGCTTCGACCTCGACGGAACCGCGGGTTTTCAAACCGCAGTCCGGGTTGACCCACAACCGCTCGACCGGAACAGCTTTGAGTGCCTCACGCAGGGATTCGGCAATCTCGTCGACGCTCGGCACACGCGGCGAGTGGATGTCGTAGACTCCCGGGCCGACGCCGAGGTCGAACCCGACCGAACTGAGATCGTCGAGGACCTCCATGTGCGATCGCGCCGCCTCGATGGACGTGACGTCCGCGTCCAGACCGGCAATGGCGCCGATCACCGCTCCGAACTCGGAGTAGCACAGGTGCGTGTGGATGGCGGTGGAATCTGCGACGCCCGAGGTGGCCAACCGGAAGGCGCCGACCGACCAGTCCAGGTAGGCGGGCTGGTCCGCAGTGCGCAGCGGGAGTAGCTCACGCAATGCGGGTTCGTCGACCTGGATGATTCCGATACCGGCGGCCTGCAGATCGACCGTCTCGTCTCGAATAGCCAGTGCGACTTGATTTGCCGAGTCGGCGAGGGGTTGGTCGTCACGGACGAACGACCAGGCCAGAATGGTGACGGGCCCGGTGAGCATGCCCTTGACCGGCTTCTCGGTCAGGGACTGTGCGTAGGTAATCCAGTCGACGGTCATCTGCTTCGGACGCGAGACGTCGCCGTAAAGAATGGGCGGACGCACGCAGCGGGTGCCGTACGACTGGACCCAACCGTTGGCGGTGGCGAAGAACCCGTCCAACTGCTCCGCGAAGTACTGAACCATGTCGTTGCGTTCAGGTTCACCGTGAACAAGTACGTCGAGGTCCAGCTTTTCTTGGAGCACAACAACTTCGGCGATCTCGGCGCGCATACGGTTGACGTACTCGGCTTCGTCGATCTCACCCTTGCGCAACGCCGCGCGAGCGACACGGATCTTCGACGTTTGCGGGTACGAGCCGATGGTCGTCGTGGGGAGCGGCGGAAGAGAAAGCAACTCTTCCTGGGCAGCGCGACGCTCGGCGGCGGGCGCGCGACCGCTCGCCGAGTTCAGCACAGCGTCGAGACGGCCTCGAACACTCGCGTCATTGAGTCTGCGATCGTCCTTTCGCGTCGACGCGGCAGCTCGGGCCAGCGCGAACTCGTCCTCCACCGACTCCCGGCCCTGTGTGAGAGCGGTTGCGAGAGTTACTACTTCCTTGACCTTCTCGGTGCCGAACGCGAGCCACGAGCGCAGGGCCTTGTCGACATCGGCCTCTGCGGCGAGCGTGTACGGCACGTGCAGCAGGGAGCACGACGTCGAGACGGCAAGCGTGTCCACGCTGCCCAGCAAGGCGCCCAAAGTACTCAGTGCCGAATCCAGATCCGACCGCCAGATGTTTCGTCCGTCGACCACTCCGGCGACAACCAGTTTACGGGCGAGTTCGGGGACCGAGCCGACCGAATCCTGACCGGCCACCAGGTCGACGGCAAATCCTTCGACGCCGGTGGACGCGAGCGCGGGCAGCGCGTCACGCAGCGAACCGAAGTAAGACGCCAACAGGATCGACGGCCGCTCGGACAGTGCTGAAAGCTGTTCGTACGCAGCGCGTGCCGCTTCGATTTCCTCGTCGGTGCGATCGCCCACGAGCGCCGGTTCGTCGAGCTGAATCCACTCCGCGCCGGCCTTCGCGAGCCGACCGAGTAGATCCGCGTAGAGGGGGAGTAGTTCGTCGAGCCGCGAGAGCAGCGGCTCGTCGGTGCCGACAGCCTTCGAGAGCAGCAGGAAGGTGACCGGTCCGATGACGACCGGGCGGGCTGCAATGCCGTCGGAAAGTGCTTCTGCGAGTTCGGACAAGACCTTGGACGGGTCGAGTGAGAACGTGGTGGACGGCGAGATCTCAGGCACCAGGTAGTGGTAGTTGGTGTCGAACCACTTCGTCATTTCGAGCGGCGCGATGGTGTCCGTCCCACGGGCAGCTGCAAAGTAGCGGTCCAACGGATCGGCGACGGGTGCGACGCGATCGGGCAGTGCGCCGAGAAGAACTGCGGTGTCGAGCATTTGATCGTAGAAGGAGAAGGTGTTGACCGGGATCGAGTCGAGGCCCAGTTCACGGAGGTCGGCCAAGCCCTGCCGACGGAGGTCACGGGCCACGCTCTGCAAGGCGTCGGCGTCGATGCGCCCCGCCCAGTAGCTTTCGGTTGCCCGCTTGAGTTCGCGATGAGGACCGATGCGCGGTGAGCCCAGCACGGTCGAAGTGAATGTCGTTGTCACGGAGTTTCTCCAGATTGCCAATGCACTGATGGCCACTGCCGGCAGACGGGTACACCTCACGAGACCCCGAGCTTCGGCGGGCAGCACTGCCCGCACCGCACACGAGGTCCGTTGGAGATCTACACGCCCATTCCACGAGGCGGTGGACCGTCGGGCACGGCGTGCCCGACACAGTCGGCAGGTCTTCGGACTCGCGGGCACTCGATCGAGTTGGATCGAACCTACTGGCCGTCGCTTCCCAGGCGGATGCCCAGTGCACATAAACGGCGGTCGTTCCTGCTTACCGCTGCGGGACAGTCCCGGATTTTCACCGGGTTCCCTCTCACTCCGTTAGCTTGCGCTGACGGGGCTTCGACGCCGGGAACGGTCTTCGGGGCTCCTCATGACCGTGCCGGGCGAACCAGCTGCATTGACCAGCATAAGGCCAACCCTCCCGGAGCGGTCAAGGAGTGTCGACGAAGCCCTATGCGCGTGACATGTAGGAATTCGAATCTGGTGGTACGCGCGGAAGATTCTCCGAGGAGCGCAGATTCTCCGCCATTTCCACGAGTAGATCCTGCGAAGACGGTGAGAGGTCGACGACGCGGGAGGTGAGGTTTCGCAGGCGCACGTTGTGCAGCTGTTCGAGAAGCGAGAGGTCTGCCTCGCCGCCGGAGATGGCGGGCGGAGTGTGGTCGGACGGGGCGTAGAAGTAGTCCGGATGGACATTGAAGAAGTGTGCGAGGGCGGCAACCACTTCGGGTGACGGGTTGGTTCGGACGCCGGTGCGCAGCTGTGACAGATACGGAGTCGAGATGCGGCAACCGAACTCGGTCATGCCGCGAACAACCATCGCATTGGTGACGTGAAAGTCGGCAGTCTCGAACAGCGAGTTCAAGCGATCGTTGAACTGGTTCGACATCAGACGTCCCTTCCCCGTTACGCAGGCTCTGTCAATTCAATTAACTGCATCATAGCCAGTTATCGAACGATTAGCTGTTTGGACCTTCGCGGCAGGGTAGTTTTCCGGGCAAATCCCTAGGGTAGAAGGTCCCCACTTTGAGCGATCTGGACAAATTGCCATCAATGAACGAGCGGCGAACTATTTGCCGGGGAAGCGGATTCTCGCCTGCCCTGATCAGAGCCAGCCGTTCGACTCGGCGATTCTGACGGCTTCGGCACGTGTCGTGGCACCGGTTTTACCCATCGCGGCCGACAGGTGATTTCGAACCGTTCCCGGGGAGAGGAAGAGTTTCGCCGCTATGGCTGCCACGGGCGCGCCGTCGTGTGCAGCCCGGAGAACTTGGGTCTCACGTTCCGTCAGGGGCGACTCGCCACTCACGAGACTGTCGGCTGCAAGAGTGGGATCGACGACGCGAAGTCCGGCATGAACACGTCTGACCGCGTCGGCGAGTTGCCTGGCAGGTGTGTCCTTGACGACGAACCCGCCGGCCCCGGCGTGCAGGGCTTTGCGAAGAAATCCGGGACGTCCGAACGTGGTGACGATCAGGACTCGGGTGTCGGGTGCTGCCTCGCGAAGGGCTGCTGTCGCGGCGATACCGTCCATGCCAGGCATCTCGACATCGAGAAGCGCGACATCCGGGCGGTGCTCGAGAACGGCGGCCACTACCTCGTCACCGCGGCCGACCTCGGCCACCACGGACAGATCGGATTCTAAATCCAGCAACGCGGCCAAAGCTCCTCGTACGAGCGCCTGGTCGTCCGCCAAGAGCAGCCGTATGGATGCCCGCTCGCCCTGGTTGCTCACACTTTCTCCTGTTCGACTACCTGAAGTGCAAACCCCTGCGGCTGGGGATGAGTGATGATCACTCGTGCGCCCGACGCACCGGCTCGCTCTCGTAATCCGATCAGACCGTTGCCGGAAGACACCGACCCGGCCCCGTGTCCGTCGTCGACGACAGTCGCGCTTTTTTCGTCGACCGTGATCCGGCAGTGTGTTGCCCCGCTGTGCCGAACCACGTTGGTCACGCCCTCACGGATCGTCCATGCAAAGAGTTCACGAAAGCGAGTAGGAACCATGTCGGTACTGCTCGGCACCTCGTCTTCGATCCCTGCCGCACGCAATGCCTCTCGCGCACGGGCTATCTCGACGGGTAGCGAAATCCCACGAAATCCTTCGACTGCCGAGCGCACGTCTGCCAACGCGTCACGAGAGAGTCTTTCGAGGTCGTCGAGTTCGCTGCGCGCGCGTTCGATGTCCACGTCCAGTAAGCGGTTGGCCAGTTCGGCTTTGATCGTGATGACGGTCAGTGAGTGCCCCAGTATGTCGTGCAGATCGCGCGCCATCCTCGTTCGCTCCTCCATGATCGCCCGCTGCTCCTGCTCTTCGCGTTCATGGAGCATGGCGAAGTTACGGCTGATCAGGGACATGATGCCCCACGTCGCAAATGCGGCCGCGCAGACACCGAGTGAGAGTCCGGAGTAATTCCCCCACCCCGACGAGAGGCTCACTATCTCCACTGAGGCCGCGAACACCAAGGCGAGAATGCCGCCCGCGACGGTCGGCAGCAGCGTCACCGCTGTCACCGCGAGATACGGTGCGGCTGCCAAACCGGTCGGCCCGACGCTGACGATCATGACAGCGGCCAACGCGGTCAATGCGGCCAGAGTCAGTGCAGCTTCGCGAATCGTCGGCCAAGTCATTGTCATTCGGCGCCGCTGCTGCGTTGTGGCGAAGGTGTAGAGATAGAGCGAACTGAAGGCGATCGTCGCGAAAATCCCTGTCCAGCCGCGCAGTTCGTCGCGCAGATTCCACCCCTCGATCAGCGGCCCGCCGAGAAATACCATCCAGACCGCCGCGAAGAGAATGCCGAAACGATTCCGTCGCGGCAATGCGACGGAATCGTTTCGGTCAGTCGTTTCCGACAACTACACACGCTCCGTATCTCGTTGGAACCGCCAGATCGCTCCGCCGGCGAAGATGGCGAACCACACCAGGATATTGACGATCCAGGTCCAGTGAATGCTATTGCCCGTCAGCGGCGCGTGGGCGAGGGCATTGATGCCGAACATCGGTGTGAACTGTGCGATGCTCGCCCAGACCGAACCGTCTTCGAGCGGCACGAAGAGTCCGCCGCCGAAGGCGAGCAGGGCCAGGCCTGGTCCGAGCAATTGCATGACGTTCTCGCTCGGCAGCAGATACCCCATGAACAGGCCGAAGGCCGCGAAGATCGACGATCCCAGCCAGGCGATCAATGCCGTTGTAAACCACAGTGATCCGTCCATCTGCGCGGAGGTGAACGAGCCGACGGCGTAGACCACGAGAATCGAGACTAGACCGAGCAGCATCGCCATGATCAGTTTGACGGCGATGTAGGCCACCGGCGTCAGGGGAGTCAGCCGAAGTTGCCGGCTCCATCCCGACGCTCGTTCGATCGAGACCATCGCTCCGCCACTGGTAGTAGCCAGCATCGCGCCGTACAGCGCCATGCTGATCATGATGTACGCGGCGACATTGCCGTGCCCGATCCCGTGATCATCGTCGCCTTGACCGAGCCCGAAGACGAGGAAGAAGACAACCGGCATGACGAGCGTGAAGATCATCGTGCGCCGATTGCGGGTCAGACGACGGAATTCCAGTCGCAGAAGCGTCGTGTTGAATCCGCCTAGAGGTACGACGGTTCGCTCGGCTCCGTAGGTGCTCGGTTCGGTTTCAGTGGTCATCACTTCTGTCCTTCGGAGTTGTTCGACGTGAGTGCGATGAATGCGTCTTCGAGACCGCGCGAGACGATTTCGAGATCGCGAGCCTGCGTGTTGGTCAACAAGAACCGTGCAACGGCGTCGGTGTCACCCGAGTGCACGAGCAATGACTCGCCACGCACCTCGACGGCGTCCGAGTTCGGTATCGCGCGCAGGAGCTCGTCGGTGATGCCGGGGACTGTCGCGCGCAGGGTCCGTCCGGACGCCATGGACTTGACCTCGGCTGTGGTCCCGTCTGCGACCACGGTGCCTTGCCGGACCAGGATGATGCGGTCGGCGTAGACATCGGCCTCTTCGAGGTAGTGCGTCGCAAAGAGCACAGTGCGACCGTGATCTGCGTCGGCGCGGATGGCGGACCAAAAGTCCCGTCGCCCTTCGACGTCCATGCCGGTGGTCGGCTCGTCGAGAATGAGCAATTGCGGGTCCGACAGCAACGCCATCGCAAATCGCAGGCGTTGTTGTTGTCCGCCCGAGCATTTGCTGACAAGGCGATCGGAGATGTCGAGGATTCCGGCTCGCCCCAGCACCTCGTCGACCGGACGGGAATGGGCGTACAGACTGGCGGTCAGCTGCACGGTCTCGGACACTGTCAGTTCTTTGAGCAGCCCGCCGGTCTGCATGACTGCGGACACGAGTCCGCGAGCGATCGCAGATCGAGGTGACATTCCGAAGACGCTCACCTCGCCAGACGTCGGCCGGGACAGACCGAGAATCATGTCGATCGTCGTGGTCTTGCCTGCGCCGTTCGGCCCGAGGAATGCGACGATCTCGCCGGGGCGGATGCTCAGGTCGATACCCCTGACGGCGTCGACGGTGCCGAAACTCTTGCGAAGTCCGGTCAACCGGACGGCGTCGTGTGTCGATCCTTCACTGAGAGTGTGCAGTGCCTGCGGTGAATGCCGTGCCTGTGCTGAGGTCATACATAGAATCTGCTCGCTACGAGGACGTGAGCCCTCGTCTGTCCGTCATTCTTCTGCCATGACATTTGTCATCGGGTCGGCCGGTATCTGTTTCGGTGCAACCTGGCCGAGCCGGGCGAGGATCAAACCGGCGATGATTGCGGCGCCGCCCGCAGCTTGTAGTGCGGTGACGGATTCCCCGACCAGGATCCAGGCGGCGACAACCGCACACAGCACTTCGGTCAGCGCTACCAGGGATCCGACGGTTGGTCCCAGGAGCGTGATCGCGGCGATGCCGGTGAGATAGGCGACGACGGTGCTGACCAGGACGAGAACCGTCACCGGCAGCCACACGCCCACCGAATGTTCTGCCACGACTGTGTTCGAGGCCGAGAACTGGAAGGGGAGGATGCCGACGAGTCCGAGGGTGCCGATGACCAGTGCGCTGACGGTGAGCCCCGACGCCGCGAGTACAACGGGATGGAGGTCGCCGTCCGCGCGCTCGGAAATGACGAAATAGACTGCAAGACAAGCCGCTGCCGCCAGCCCCCACGCGACACCGACAGCGCTGATCTCCGCCGATCCGAAGACGTCGATCACCACGGCGGCGCCGATCAGGGCAAACGCTGCACCGAGAAGTGTCTGCACGCTCGGCCGTGCGCCTTTGGTGATCCACACCCATCCGATGACGATGATCGGTGCAAGGTACTCGAGGAGCAGCGCGACCCCGACCGAAAGATGTTGCACGGCATTGAAGAAGCACAGTTGAACGCCGGAGATCGCGAACACCCCGTACAGCAGTACCGTTCGCGTGTGGGCCCTCACCCGTCGTAGGCGAGGCCATTGGGTGGCTACCGCGATCACCGTCAACACCAGTGCGCCGCCGGCAACGCGTGCGAACACTGCGCCCCCGGGTGACCACCCTGATTCGATGAGAGATTTCGCGAACGGGCCCGATACGCCGAACGTTGCCGCGGACAGCAGAGCGAAGATCAAGCCGTTGCGAGAGTTCACGTCGTCACCCGTCAGGAGTAAAAGCGATTATGATGCTGACATTAGGTTGACAAGGCTCAGGAGTCAAAGTGCATTTTGCTGGTGACACGGAATCGGCGCTCGTCTTCGCTGCCTCGTTGGTCAACACGGTCCGCGGCGGGGCCGAACTCCTTCCGGGTCAAGAGGAACTGACACGGTTTCTCGACGCGGATCACTGGACCGGCAGGCGGGACGGCACGCTGGAGGAATTGGCGGCGGTTCGTGCACTGCGTCCACGACTGCGAAAGTTCTGGGAAGTCACGGGAGTGGACGACGCCGTCGAGGTGGTGAACTCGCTGCTACTCGAATCGGGCGCGAGGCCGCGGCTCACCAGGCACGACGACCTCGGCTGGCATCTGCACGTCACCGCTGACGATTCGCCCCTGGTGGACCGGATGGCTGCAGAAGCGGCGATGGGTGTGCTCGACCTGATCCGAACCGACGAATTCTCGAGGTTGCGATGGTGCGAGTCCCCGGACTGCGAAGCGGTCTTCGTTGATCTGTCGCGCAATCGTTCGAAGCGATACTGCGACACCGGAAACTGTGGGAACAGGGCGCACGTCGCCGCCTATCGTGCCCGTAGGTCCGGGGCGTAGCCGAGCGGTGTTCGGAGAGTTAGGACCACGCTGAGTGAATACCTTGGCGGGAGCCAGGATCGGTCTAGCGTTGTGAATTCGGAACAGATTTCGCGAAGCCAGGAGGATTTTCGGTGGCTGATCGTAGGCGTCCGCTCAAAACAGTGACCGGTGTCAGCGGGGCGGTGAGTATCTACGACGCCGCGATCGATCCGACGACTTCGACGGTCGCATCCGCGATCGAAGTCGCGAAGACGGCCGAGGCGAACAAGATCGACGGGCTGTTTGCCGCTGACCTGTTGAGTTTCGGTGCGCAGGGCGCGATCGGCGCGCAGGAGCCGTTGATCTTCCTTGCCGCGCTGAGTGCGGTCACCACCCATGTGGGGCTGATCGCCACCGTCACGACGACGTTTCATCACCCTTTCAACCTGGCACGGTTGTTCGGCACCCTGGACCACGTCAGCAATGGTCGAGCCGCATGGAATGCCGTCACTTCCTCACTCGGAGAGGAGAACTACAGCGACCTGGACCTGCCGAGCCCGGAGGAGCGTTACGCCCGAGCGGCCGAATCGCTCGAGGTCGTCAACGCGCTCTTCGACAGCTGGAAGCCCGGCGCCTTGATCCAGGGAGAGGGCTCTGCGGTGCTCGATCCGTCGAGGGTGGTCCCCATCGAGCACCGAGGCAAGTACTTCACCGTGCAGGGGCCGTTGAACATCCCCTCCCTGCCGCAGCGTCGTCCGGTCCAATTCCAGGCAGGCCAATCTGTCGGAGGTGTAGAACTGGGTGCTCGCTTCGCGGAGGTCGTATTCACCTCTCTCGCAACCTTCGAGGACGCGGTTACCTACACGAAGACGATCCGCGCGCGGGCGGCAGAGTTGGGGCGTGGGGACGAACTACCGCTGATATTCAGCTCGTTCCACGCAACGTACGGCGCCACCGAAGCCGAAGTCGAACGATTGGTCAGAGAGGCCGAGGAATCGACGGACTTCGACGCCGGACGCACGCGGCTTGCCGACATGTTCGGCGGCGACGTGGATTTCTCGGACTTACCGCTGGACCGGCCGATCCCGGACTCGTTGATTCCGGACCCGTCGTCGGTGAATCGACGACGGGGCCGGGTAGAGATCTTCGGCAAGCTCGCCGCGCAAGGAAAGACGCTGCGTGAGTTGATCATCGCGTCCAAGGACACCGGCCACTGGGCAGCGGCAGGCACTCCGGAACAGCTCGCGGACGCCATTGCGGAGCGATACGACGCGGGCGTCCTCGACGTCATCACGCTCGGTGACCTTGCCGATCCGCGCGCACGCGATTTCGTCACGAAGGGTCTGCTACCGGAACTACGCAAGCGCGGAATCGTGGGATCCGACTACGTCGGAGGTACCTTTCGCGAAAACCTCGAGTTGCCACCGCTGCCACCTGTTTCCGGTGTCTAGTCGTTGGAAGCGAGTGAGCGCATGAAGAACATGAGGTTGGCCGGTCGTTCCGCGAGGCGACGCATGAAGTAGCCGTACCACTGGCTGCCGTAGGGAACGTAGACCCGCAGGTGATTGCCTTCGGCCACCAATCTGCGTTGTTCGCCGTCGCGGATGCCGTAAAGCATCTGGAACTCGAAATCCGCGGCTGTCCGCTCGGACAGTGTGGCGAGTTCGAGTGCGGCGTCGATCATCGTGGGGTCGTGGGAGGCGACCATCGGGTATCCGTCACCCTCCATCAAGACCTTCAGGCAACGCAGGTACGACGCGTCGACGTCGGCGGCCTTTTGAAATGCGACTCCGGCCGGTTCTTTGTATGCGCCCTTGCACAGGCGAATTCGTGAACCTGGTCCGGAGAAGCGGCGGCAATCGGCCTCGGTGCGATGCAGATACGCCTGCAGGACCGTGCCGAGCGTCGGGAAGTCGCGACGTAACTCCTCGACGATGGACAGTGTCGAGTCGGTGGTGGTGTGATCCTCGGCGTCGACGGTGACCCACGCACCCACTTCGTCTGCCGCTGTGACGATTCGGTGTGCGTTCGCCAGCGCGATCTTTTCGCCGTCACCGGGGAGTGACTGCCCCAAAGCGGAGAGCTTCAGCGAAACCTCGAAGGGGTGTTGCGCCCCGGCAGCTTCGGAAAGCGTTGCATATGAACGGAGAAGTGAGAGATAGGCTTGGACGGTTGCGGTTGCCTGAGCTGGATCGGTGGTGTCCTCGCCGAGGTAGTCGACCGTCGCGAACCGGCCACTGATGAGGATGTCGCGCACGGCGGAGACCGCAGCGGGTTCCGCGTCGCCGGCGACAAACCTGTCTACCAGCTTGCGGGTCAAAGCCATTCCGGAGACTGTCTTCTCCAGTCGCGCCGAGCGCGCCGCCGCCAGAAGTACCGGGCGCAGCGGGTTGGTCAGAGACACGGCGCTCATCAACGGTTCTCGCTCTCGGCTGGATCGACGTCCTGATGGGGGTAACGATGATCGGTGGGAGGAACGAAGGTTTCCTTCACGGTTCGCGTCGACGCCCAACGGAGCAGATTCTGCGGCGAACCGGCCTTGTCGTTGGTACCCGAAGCCCGCGCACCTCCGAAGGGTTGCTGTCCGACAACCGCTCCCGTGGGCTTGTCGTTGACGTAGAAGTTTCCGGCGGCGAACCGCAGACCCTGATGAGCCTGATCGACGGCTGCACGGTCGGTGGCGATCACGGCGCCGGTCAGGGCGTAGGCGGATCCGCTGTCGATACGAGCGAGGGTGTCGGCGTAGGCATTCGGTGCGGAGTCGTCGTAGACGTGCAACGAGAGTATGGGACCGAAGTACTCGGTGCTGAATGCCTCGTCACTGGGGTCGTCGCCGAGCAGGACGGTCGGCGAGATGAAGAACCCTTCGCGGTCGTCGTAGTCGCCGCCCGCTGCGATGGTGAGGCTGCTGGTCGACTTGGCGCGGACGATCGCGGCGGCGTTGCGGTCGAAGGAACGTTGGTCGATGACGGCGCCGCCGAAATTCGTCAGGTCGGTGACGTCGCCGTACTTCAGTGACGACACCGTGTCGATGAACGTGTCGCCCATTCCGGCCCACAAGGACTTCGGGACGAATGCGCGTGATGCGGCCGAGCATTTCTGTCCCTGGTAGTCGAAGGCCCCGCGGATCAACGCCGTCGTGAGTACTTCCGGGTCCGCGGAACTGTGTGCGAGTACAAAATCTTTGCCGCCGGTCTCGCCTACGAGACGCGGATACGTCCGGTAGTTCGAGATGTTGGCTCCGACTTCACGCCACAAACGCTGAAACGTTGCAGTCGATCCGGTGAAGTGGATGCCGGCCAGGCGGGGGTCGGCAAGCGCGACCTCCGACACCATGGGGCCGTCGCCGAGAACAAGATTGATCACTCCGGGTGGTAGGCCTGCGGCTTCGAGTAGTTGCATCGTCAGGTACGCCGCGACGGCCTGCGTCGGTGACGGCTTCCAGATCACGGTGTTGCCCATCAGGGCCGGTGCGGTGGGTAGATTTCCGGCGATGGCGGTGAAATTGAAGGGCGTGATCGCGTATACAAAGCCTTCGAGCGGTCGATATTCGACGCGATTCCACACTCCCGGAGCGGAAACGGGCTGGTCGGCGAGTATCTGACGAGCGAACGCGACGTTGAATCGCCAGAAGTCGATCAGTTCGCACGGTGCGTCGATCTCGGCCTGATATGCGGTCTTGGATTGACCGAGCATTGTTGCGGCGGCGATGGTTTCACGCCACGGTCCGGAGAGCAGGTCGGCAGCTCTCAGGAAGACTGCAGCCCGGTCGTCGAACGAGAGGTCGCGCCAGGCGGGGGCAGCGAGAGTGGCGGCGTCGATTGCGTCTCGAACGTCCGAGTGCGTTGCGCCCGCAAATGATCCGATCACGGAACTGTGGCGGTGTGGTTGAACGACGTTCTCCCGCTTACCTTCCGCGGTTCGGTGGACACCACCGATGACCTGTCTGATGTCGGTCGGTGTTTCGGCCAGTTCGGTCAGTTTCGTGCGTAGGCGAGATCGTTCCGGGCTTCCCGGCGCGTAATTGTTGACCGGTTCGTTGGAGGGGTGGGGGACATTGGTGACGGCGTCCATGACGATCCTTCGGCAGACTCAGGAGTGGGCAGTTGTCGTGTTGTTCACCAGTCAAGTCGAAAGATCTCGGTGAGTAATCCGCTGAGCGGCCAAACATCTGCGGCCGTGTTTGTCCGATCGTCTGAACTGTTTTCGCAGGAAAATGCACTATTCTCGAAATCAAGGCGTAGGAACGGTCCGGAAAGTTGGTGGTACGTGTCTATCCGTGGGGTCAGGCTCGACGCGGTCCTTGGGGCGCTGGGTGGAGCCTTTGTCGAGCTCGTCCTCGCGCCGCCAGGCGACGACTTCTTCGTCGATTCCGTGGTGTTCGCGGAGATCGGGGACCTCGTGCGCCCCAGAACTGCAGACGCCGAATCCTCTGAGCTCTGGCTCACTGTCGGGGTCGGCGCGGCCGAACTGGCGGCCTGGTTGAACCGCCTCGATCAGAGGGGCTCAGCGCCTCGGGCTGTCATGTCGAAGGAGGCCTCGGACACGTCGGTGCAGGAGGCGGCAAAGCGCGCCGGGATCGCCTTGATAGCGGTCCATCCGGATGCTCGGTGGGATCGATTGTTCACCACGATCCGCGGCGTGCTCGATCATTCGGTATCCCGACAGGATTCGGACGACATCGTATTCGGCAGTGACACAGACTTGTTCGAGTTGGCGCAGAACGTCGCAGCACTCACTCGGGGAATGGTCAGTATCGAGGACGAGCGTTCTCATGTCTTGGCCTATTCGGCATCGGGGGATGCTGCGGACGAGCTACGCAAACGATCCATTCTCGGACGCGAAGGACCTCACGAATACCTCCGAAAGCTGCAGGAGTGGGGCGTCTTCGAAAGCCTGCGGCGCAGCGACGACGTGGTCGAGGTGCCTGCCCACGAAGACCTCGCGATCAGGCGACGGTTGGTGGTTCCGATACGCAGGATCTCCGAGAACATCAAGGGGGAGAGTGGTTTCAGCTCTGGCCTGCTCGGCACTATCTGGGTTCAGGAAGGCCCGCTTCCCATTTCCGGCGATGCCGACAGTGTGCTCCGCGGCGCCGCTGCCGTTGCTGCTCGGTTGATTTCGCGTATTCGGGACGCACCGAGTAACGAGGCGATACAGATTCAGCGGTTGCTCGGGGTGCGGGGCGGGGGTGTCGACGTTCCTTCCCTGGCGGCCTCGTTGTCCATTCCGATGGCCGGACCGGCGATGGTGATCGGCGTGGCGAGTGTCGGTGGCGGTGGGCTGCCGTCTTCGGGCGAACTGGTGTCGTCTTTGCGTCTGCACGCCAGCGCCTTTCAGCGTGAATCGCTGGTGAGTGCCGTCGGCACCCGGATCTATGTGCTGTTTCCGCGAACCCAGTCCGTGAAATCCACAGTCTCGTGGACCCGCGACGTTATCGCGCGTTTGGACAAGGTGTCGCCCTCGGGTTTGCGCGCCGCGGTGTCGTCTCCGGTTTCGACGCTCGCCGAGGTGGCCCAGGCTCGGGCCGAAGTGGATCGGGTACTGGACGGAACGTCGGGGGATGTTCGTGTGACCACCCTCGCGGACTCGCGCACCCCGGTGCTGCTGGGCGAAATCATGAACACGATCGCGGCCGACGAGCAACTGCACGATCCGAGAATCGACGCCCTGGACGTCTACGACAGACGTAACGGGTCGAACATGCGGGAAAGCGTCAGCGTCTATCTTGCGCTCTCGGGAGACGTCCGACGCGCATCCGAGCAGCTTCGCATTCACCCGAACACACTCCGGTATCGAATCAAGAGGGTCGAGGAGATCACAGATACCGACCTGTCCGAGCCGTCGGCGAGGCTGTTGATGGAGATTCAGCTGGCGGCGTCTGCTCGCGCAGTGAGGTCGCCGAACCTGTCGGACCCCAGCAGTACTCTTCGCGAATGATCGACTCAGCGGAGGTGCCAGGCGCAGCGCGCGCGTACTTCGACGGCGGCGACGTCCGTGACGTGTTCACCGACGACGCAGTGGTGCGTGACGACGGCCGGACGTATTTCGGCATCGATGAAATCGTGGCGTGGAAGTCCGCCGTGTCGACGGCGTTCACCTTCGCCCAGAAGATCGAGTCGGTGCACACCCCTGGCTCGGCCGTTGTCGTGTCTGTGAAGGTCGAGGGTGATTTTCCGGGAAGCCCCATCCAGTTACATCACCACTTCACTCTCGACGGTGATCGAATTTCCGCTCTCACGGTGTGCCCCTGATGCCCACAGCTGACGAACTTCTCGGGGTATCCGTCGTGGCCGATCTGGCAGCCTGCCTCGAGCGTGCGACTGGTGATACGCCCCTTGCCCTCGTTCGAGGTAGTTCATCCGAATTCGACGGAATGAGTCTCGGCGAGCGCACACGCGTCGTACGGGACGCGATGATCGCCGAACTGCCCGAGGACTTTCCAGTTTTCGCCGAGATCATCCGGCGTGCGCTTGAAGAGGAGACCTTCGCGGGTTGGATGATCTGGCCGGTCACCGAAGCAGTTGCCGTCACGGCGATACGGAGTGGTTCCGAGTCTGATTTCGACGGTGGAATGGCGCTACTCGCTGAGCTGACTTCGCGTCTGACCGCCGAATTCGCGATTCGAACATTCCTTGAAACGGACCTCGACCGTTCACTGACGATTGCACTCGCCTGGACCATGAACGAAGACGAACACGTCCGGCGCTTGGCTACCGAAGGCACTCGCACACGTCTGCCTTGGGGAAGGCGAGTGAAAGAATTGACGGCGCGCCCCGAGTCGACAATCTCCATCCTCGACGAGCTGTACCGGGATGCTTCCGAATATGTACGCCGTTCGGTCGCAAACCATCTCAACGATCTCAGTCGTGCTGACGCAGCGCTCGCAGTGTCGACTGCGAAGCGTTGGTTACAGACACCGGATTCCAACACACTCAAAATCGTCAAACATGCATTGCGGACGTTGATCAAGGCCGGCGACCCAGATGCTCTGTCTCTTCTGGGGTTCTCGCCGCCCACCGACGTCGTGGTCGAAGGGTTCGTCATCGACCGCGAAATAGTCGATGCGGGTGGAGAACTCACCTTCGACTTCGCTGTCACGAACAACGGCAGCGAATCCGTCACCGTCGTGATCGATTACATCGTCCACCACGTGAAGGCCAACGGGACGACGACGCCGAAGGTCTTCAAACTGACAACACGAACGCTCGAGCCTGGGGTGCCGGCCCGCATCGCGAAGAGGCATTCCTTCAAACAGATCAGTACCCGGAAGTACTACGCCGGCGACCATGCAGTCGAAGTGCAGATCAACGGTGTACGTCAGGTGCGAGGCGTATTCCGTTTGGAGGCGTAAGGCAGATCTGACCTGGACGCGGAGACCGGCAAATATCGGGATCGGGACTATTCGGATCACCGTTCAGGCCAACACCAGAATCAAGATGACAGTCGGCGACCATCGCAATTGATGCCAGAGCACGACGGGTCTTCCGCGTGCACGGGCGGACGTCCACGAGGCGTACGTGGACGTGAGTGCAAGCAGCATCACGAGAGCGAAGGCATTGAAGCGCACCGCCGCACCTATATCGCCGTGGATGAAGGAAGGGCGCTTGTAAGGCGTCAGAGCGAGTGATAACGCATTCAGCGTCGACGACCAACAGATCGGGGTCGTAGCTCAGTATCGATTCGGCATTTGGTTCGTTGTTCGTCCCACCGGGGCGAGCTGTCGACGTCCTTCGTCGACTGCAGGGGTGTGGCGCCGATGGAAGGGGAGGCCGTCAATCGGAAGGGCCTCATCAACCTCTTCGGCTGTGACAGCTGACGCCTTACTTGAAAATGCCAACCGCTCACCCGATTTGGACAGGCCTCGATGGTGGGTGTCGCAGAATTCCGTCCTCGAAGTCTGCTCGGGGTAGAGGGGCACGCCCATCCGATCCGAACTCGAGGTATCGTGACCGACATGCAGCGCGTTTATTTCTGGTTTAGCAGGCCGGCCCCGGGTGGGCCTGCCGGCGTAACCACGCGCTGACAACCTCCACCCAAGAGCCGGACTACAGACCGGCTCGCTGGAGTTTCTCTTCACCTCTGGGGTCGGCCTGAGAACAGGAAACCGAAAACCCCATGACTGTCACCATCGACACCACTGCAGCTTCGGACAGCCTCGACGATCAGCGCACTGTGAGTATCAGTCCGCTCGTGTCACCGGCGACTGTCCGTGCTCAGCACGCTCCGGACGAGGTCGCGGCCGCAACCGTGCGAACCGGTCGTGCAGACACCATCAACATCCTCAACGGTGACGACGATCGTTTGATCGTCGTTGTCGGTCCGTGTTCCGTGCACGATCCGGAAGCCGCGATGGACTACGCCCGCCGGTTGGCCGCCAAGGCCGAGGAGTTGCGGGACGATCTGCACATCGTCATGCGCGTCTACTTCGAGAAGCCGCGCACCACGCTCGGGTGGAAGGGACTGCTCAACGATCCGCACCTCGACGGAACCTTCGACATCAACACCGGGCTCGGTATCGGTCGCAAACTGCTTCTCGACGTGTCGAGTCTGGGCCTGCCTGTCGGTTGTGAATTCCTCGACCCGATCATGCCTCAGTACATTGCGGACCTGGTCAGCTACGGCGCGATCGGTGCCCGGACCGCTGCGAGCCAGGTGCATCGCCAGCTGTGCAGCGCACTGTCCATGCCCGTCGGCATCAAGAACTCCACCGAAGGTGACGTGCAGGTGGCCGTCGACGGTACCCGCGCCGCGGCAGCGACCCATGTGTTCCCCGGAACCGACCTGGACGGTCAGGCTGCCTTGATCCGCACCGCGGGCAATCCCGACTGCCACGTCATTCTCCGTGGCGGCAACGACGGACCGAACTACGATGCCGAGACTGTCGCGGACACCCTTGCCCGCCTGCGTAAGTCGAACCTGCCCGAGCGCGTGGTCATCGACGCGAGCCACGGCAACAGCAGCAAGGATCACGAGCGTCAGGTCATCGTCCTGGACGACATTGCCCGTCGTCTGACCGAGGGTGAGCAGGGAATCGCCGGCGTCATGTTGGAAAGCTTCATCGAGGCCGGCCGTCAGGACCTGACCTTGGGTAAGGCGGACGAGCTCACCTACGGTCAGTCGATCACCGACGCGTGCATCGACTGGTCCACCACGGCAGCGCAGTTGGACCGTTTGGCGCAGGCTGTTGAGGCTCGGAGGGGCTGACGCCCCCGTGCGCGCATAGGGAGTGCCTGGACTCGCTAAACGCGCACAGGGCCGCTAGGCCAACACCGCTCGCGTGGTCGTGACCAGGCGTTCCAGCCAAGCGTCCGTGCCGACGGCGCGGCGCAGCGGTTCGTTGGGCAATTCGATGCTGACCGGCAACCCGCCGGGCAAAGTCGACCAGATGTCGGCCACCGCGATACCTCCGGTGCCGAGGCTTCGTGCCCGAGTCGGCAGTGTCGACATCTTGATCAACAGTGCGGGAATTGTCGAGCCGTCAGCGCCGCTGGTCGACGTCGATCTTGCGGCCTGGCAGCGTACGTTCCGCATCAACGTCGAGGGAACATTCCTCATGCGGCGGGCATTCGTGCCGGGGATGGTCGCGTCGGGATGGGGGCGGGTCGTCAATCTCGCGAGTATTGCCGCCAAGGACGGAAACCCGAATCAGAGTGCGTATTCGGCGTCCAAAGCGGCCGTTGTCGCGCTGACGAAATCACTCGGCAAAGAGGTCGCCACCAGTGGTGTGCTGGTCAACGCGATAGCTCCGGCGGCCGTGGAAAGCCCCATGAATGCCGGCACCGATCCGACCATTCTCGCCCGTTCGCAGTCTTTGACGCCGATGGCGCGGATGTGAAAGGCGGACGAGATCGCCGAACTGATCTCCTGGCTGTCGTCGTCTGCGGTGAGTTACTCGACCGGTGCCGTCTACGACGCCAGCGGTGGCCGCGCAACGTACTGAATACCTTCTGGAGGAAGCCGATCAGAATTGGAGCAGCGACTGCCACAGTTCACGAGATGCGTCCTGGTACTCGAGCATGTGCGAGATCAGGTCTCGCAGTGGCTGCGTTGGTTCGAGCTCTTCCGGAAGCAGTGGATTGCGGACGATGACCGCGATGATCGCACTGCCCAGGGCAAGTGATTCGCGGGCGGCTTCCTCGCGGCTGATTGTCGCCAGACGTGCTTCCGCTCGCGTGAGTGCTTCACGGGCCTCGGCGATGTCGGCCAACAGGGCTTCCGAGTTCCAGAGTGTGCGGATTGTCGAATCGTCCTCGGGAGCAAGGTGATCAACTTCCATCAGCGACGATTCGGGAGCGGCGCCGAGTCGGCGGAGAGTGCGGCGAGCGCTGTCGATTCCGCCGTCGAGATTGTTCGGACGGACTGCCAGTGTGGGCTTCCAATCCTCGTAACCCGCCAGGCGCAACGCTTGATCGTGCCGGCGGGCGGCGGTGCGGTCGCTTCGTTTGAGCCCTGAGTGCTCGACGGCGATCCAGGTGCCGTCCCAGGGGCGTATGCGATCGGTACGAGTTCGCCACCCCTCGACCTCGCTGTAGGTGGGGATGCCGTCCGGGTTGAGGACGTACGTTCCCCGGGCGGTGCGACGCAGTTTGTCCTCGCGGCACAGACGGCCCGCTGCCACGCGAATGCTCGATGCGGTGACGCCGACAATCTCGCCGGCCCGGGTCAGCACGGCGGTGCTGAACTCGGTATCCGGGCTCGCCGTTGCGAGGTCCAGCACAACTCGGGTTGCGGACATTCCTCGATCAGTTTGTAACAACTTTTGAACAACTCCTGACAAATTCTGTTACAAGTGGCATGGTGGGTACCGGGAAACCTTATCCGCGAGCAGTGAGGAAATATCGTGACCGACTCCGATCGACCAGGTGGCGATGTCTATGTGGAGTGTGACGGTGGCGTCACCGTTATCGTGATGAATCGCCCCGATCGCAAGAACGCGGTGGACGGACCGATGGCGGCGCAGTTGCGTGATGCGTTCTTGGAGTTCGAGTCGGACGAGAGCCAGAAGGTGGCGATTCTGTGGGGTGCGGGCGGCACATTTTGTGCCGGTGCGGATTTGACCGCAGTCTCCGACCCCGCCCGCGTGCACGAGTTGCATCCGGAAGGCGGCGGCACCGGTCCGATGGGGCCGAGTCGGTTGGTGTTGTCCAAGCCGTTGATCGCCGCGGTCAGTGGATACGCGGTTGCCGGAGGGCTCGAGCTTTCGTTGCTCGCGGACCTGAGGATCTGCGAGGAAGATTCCGTGTTCGGAGTCTTCTGCCGACGCTGGGGAGTTCCTCTCATCGACGGCGGGACCGTGCGACTGCCGCGAATTGTCGGGCAGGGGCGAGCACTCGACATGATCTTGACCGGCCGTCCGGTCGACGCTCCGGAGGCGCTGGCCTTCGGTCTGGCCAATCGTGTTGTTCCAGTGGGGCAATCGCTCCAGGCAGCCAAGGAACTTGCACACCAGTTGACCGCTTTCCCTCAGCTCTGCATGCTCGCGGATCGTGCGTCGGCCTACCGATCTTTTGATCTACCACTCGCCGAAGCGCTGCGCTCCGAGGGCGTTGCAGGAAATCCCATTGTCATCGCTGAAGGTGTGCGCGGCGCTGCTGCGTTCGCCGCGGGCGCCGGCCGGCACGGCCGATTCGCGAACAACCGGAATTCGAACGAGGAAACTGAACCATGATGCCCATAACCAGAGACCTGATCGTCCGTGGCGCGCGACAGCACGGGGCGCGAACGGCCGTCGTCTTCGGCGATCGATCGATGACGTTCACGGAAGTGGATGAACTCAGCAGTCGATTGGCATACGCGTTCATCGCGCTCGGCATCGGGCGTGGTGCACGGGTTGCGTTGCTGGTCAACAACTCTCTTGCCAGCGTGCCCGTCGATTTTGCCTGCGTCAAAGCCGGAATCAATCGGGTTCCGCTCAACTCGCGACTCTCGGTCGACGAGCACGCGAGGATGCTCGAGGACACCGACAGTTCCCACGTCGTCTTCGGTCGTGACCTCGCGGACCGAGCCGCTGAACTCTCAGCCAGGTTTCCCGAGCGGACATTCATCGGGCTGGAAACGAGCTCGGAGGGACAGAGTTCCCTGCTCGACCAAGCGCAGAGCATGCCTTCGGACACGCCGGACGTCGAGGTGGCTCCCGATGATGTGATCCTGACGCTGTTCACCTCGGGAACTACCGGAACGCTGAAGGCCGCGCAGCACACTCAGCGCAGTTACGCAGCCATCTGCCGCAATGTGCTGCTCAATCTGCTTCCGGTGACTCAGGACGACACGATGCTGCACGCGGCATCGCTGATCCATGCCAGCGGTGTGTTCGTGCTTCCATTTTGGCTCCGAGGCGGCAAGACCGTCATCCTTCCCGGATTCGACCCGTCGACATTCTTGAACTCGATAACCGAGCATCGTGCCACCGCGATCAATCTGGTGCCGACGATGATTCAGATGCTCCTCGAGCGCCCTGATTTCGCGAGTGCAGACATCTCGAGTCTGAAATCCGTGATCTACGGTGCCTCTCCGATGCCACTCGCTACCATCGAACGTGCAATGCAGGTATGGGGGCAACACCGTTTCCTGCAGTACTACGGGCAGACCGAGGCGCCTCTGTGTATCGCAGTCCTTCGGCCCGAAGACCATACGGAGGATCGACTACTGTCCTGTGGTCAGCCCGCCATCGACGTCGAGATCAGGCTGCTCGACGGCGAAGGAGACGAAGTGCCGCAGGGAGAACCGGGCGAAATCGTGATCCGCTCGCCATCTGCGATCGCCGGATACTTCAACGCACCGGAACTGAATGCGGACACCTTCACCGAAGACGGTTGGGTCCACACACGCGACATCGGCCAGTTCGACGCCGACGGATTCCTTTTCCTGAAGGACCGGGCTTCGGACATGATCATCAGCGGCGGATACAACGTCTACCCCCGTGAAGTCGAGGATGCGCTCCTGACGCATCCGGCTGTTCGTGAGGTTGCCGTGGTGGGCACCGCCGATGTCAAGTGGGTGGAGGCGGTCACGGCCGTGGTTGTCCTCAAGGGCGGAACCGTCGAAAACGACGCACTGCAAGCATCATTGGTCGCTCACGTCGGCGAGCGACTGGCGTCGTACAAGAAGCCTCGTCGGGTTGTTTTCGCAGAATCCATACCGAAGACGGCCGTCGGCAAGCTCAATCGGAAGGCGCTGCGAGACGAACTCCGCGACGCTATCTAACTCCGCGAGTGCGGAATTGAACGCTGATTCTCGGCCCGAGGGCCCGCGCACTCTTCGGGACACAGTGTTCCCACGTGCGTTGGCAGGATCCGCCCATGACGAGTAGATCTCCGTGTCCGAGATTGAAGCGGATGGATTCGCCGCTCCCACGAGGGCGCAATAGGAGCGGGCGAGCCGCACCGAGAGACAGGATGGCCACCATCGTGTCCTCGGTGCGACTTCGTCCCGTGTCGTCCCCGTGCCAGGCAACGCTGTCGGAACCGTCGCGATAGAAACAGAGACCCGACGTGGCGAATGGTTCACCGAGTTCGTCGAAGTAGTGACTGCTCAGCGCGTCTTTGGCTTCGGTGAGAAGTGCGTCCGGCAGTGGTTGATTCTCTGCGTAGAAACACACCAGACGAGGGACGTCGACAACGCGGTCGTACATCTGACGCCGTTCGGAACGCCACGGCACCGTAGCTTCCAGATTGTCGAACACGGCCTCCGATCCGGTCAGCCAGGCCGGGCGATGGTCGACCCATGCGCCGGCGGTGAGAATACGTCGCTGCACCGTGCCGTCGAGATCGGCCAAAGAAACGCCGAGGTCACCGTTGTCGAACAGAGACGGTTGCATCGTGGCGGTCATAGGCTCCACCGTACACCGGAATCGAACATATGTTCCCATGAATTTTGATTGCAGTGCTGGACGGCTGTTCATCCTTGCTGGGTGATGTCCGTCGGCGTGAACCTTTGAATACTGTTCTCACGCTATTTCGCCGAAGAAGGGGACGTCATGACTGCTCCGCACCAATCTCATGCGAACCATCCTGTCCGACAAGGCTTTGCCATCGGGACCACGGTGGCGGCAGCCTGCCTGCTCCTCGTCGCGGGAATCGTCGCGTTGCTGCAGGGCATCGCGGCTCTCGCAGACAACGACCTGCTGATCGTCGGAGTCAACTACACCTTCGAATTCGATGTCACGACATGGGGTTGGATCCACATCGTGCTCGGAATCATCGGCATCGCGGTGTCGCTGGGATTGTTCGTCGGCATGACGTGGGCCCGCGGCATGGCCTTCGTGATCGCGGCGCTCTCGATCGTGGCGAATTTCCTGTGGATGCCGTACTACCCGCTGTGGTCGATCGTGATCATCGCCCTCGACGTCGCTGTGATCTGGGCCGTCGCGACCTGGCGACCTGACGAGGTGTGATCCTCTGACCGAAGTGAGTGGTTCACCTGCGACAGGTGAACCACTCACTTCGCTGTGTCCGGGCCTCCACGGTTGGCCTCATCCCTACGCGGCGTCAGCGCCGTTTCGGTGATTCGCGATCCTGGTCCTCGCGCGGACGCATGTCCTTCGCCGATCGGTGGGGGAAGCCATGGATCATCGAGCATGAAATCCAGCAGATCACGACCGTTACTATTCCGAGTCCGATCGACGCGAATGGTTCCTGTGTGGCCAGCCATACGCTGAGGCCGATGGCCGTCCCGACGATCAGAATCAGGATGGTGTCGATTCGTGTCGTTTGCATCGAAATCATCGCCTGGCGCAGATTGTTTTCGGCGGCCCGCTTGTTTTTGGCGGCCCGCCACCCGGCGAGTGACAGCCGGGGGCAGACCTTGCGCGGCTGACCCCTCGCTCTGGAAATCGCCGCCGCAAGTGATCAATACCCGCCAAATTCGCCTGCGAAACTCCTCGCAGGAAGAACAGGACCTTAGACCTGTTGCCCGGCATGCCGTGCCTTGACTGTGACGTAGCGTCATAGTTGATCCTGTTCGTATGCGAATCAGTGACGTGGCCAGAGCGGCGGGTACCACTCCGCGGACCGTCCGGCACTATCACCGACTGGGCCTACTGGCCGAGCCGAGACGGCTGTCCAACGGATACAGAACTTACGAACTGCCCGACCTGGTCAGGCTGATGCGCATTCGTTGGCTCTCTGCCGCCGGCATTCCGCTCGGCTCCATTGCCGCCATGATCGAGCCGAAGCCGATCGATGCAGGAGAACCGGACGACTTCGCCGAAGATCTGTCCTCCCTGATAGCAGAGATAGACAGGAAGCAGCGTGTCCTCGCTGACCAGCGGGTGCGCCTCGAGGAAATGCTGTCGGCGCGAGGTGCCGGGCGGGTGGTCTCGCCGCTTCCGGTGGAGTTGCTGTCGGCGTTCGAAGAATTGATCGCGTCGTCGCCGACGGACTCGGTACGGCGCTTGTTCGAGCGTGAACGCGACATGTGGGAATTGGTGGCGATCTCGGGAGCAGCGCCGCATGAGCTGTTCTCCACGGCTGCGCAGTTGCTGTCCGACGAGGGCGACCGGAAGCGAATTGTCGATCTGTACCGCCGCTTTGCTGCATTGGCTGGGCGCGAGGTAGCCGAGGTTGCGGACGAGATCGCGTACTTGTCGGGCGAACTGGAGGAGTCGCTGGCCGAGGTGCTCGGTGATGTGCGCTCAGACGGAGGATCTGCAGGTATGGGCTTCTCGGTCGGGATCGGGGATCTGGTGCCTGATCCGGCGCAACGGGAAGTGGTCGCTCGCGTCGCAACGCGTCTCATGTCTGGCGGTGCGGCGTGATCCGATCACTGTGGTTGCTCTCGACGGGCAGGGTGGACGGAGGTTCCGGTGATACAGCGACTTTCGGCTACACGGCGGGGACCATGTCGATACCGGTGGCTTTTGTTGCGGCGAGTGTGATCGAGGCCGTAGCGATTCACTTCCTGGTTCCGTGGCAGTGGCTTCGCGTCGTGCTGCTCATCGCAACGGTGTTGTCGCTGATTGCGATTGGCGGTTGGCTCGCCGGACGCGTCGTGCACCCGCATCTCGTGTCGGCTCGAACGGTGGTGTTTCGATCCGGCACGGGCGTTCGTGTCGAGGTGGACCGATCACGGATTTCGCGGGCGAGCATGGTCCGAAGATTCGGTGAGACCGCAAATGCGGTGATCGACGAGCGTCTCGTTCTCCCGGGGCCCGACGGGACTGTCGTGGACGTCGAATTCGATCGACCGCTGCCGGTGTCGCTTCCGAAAGGGCTGTCGAAGGGATCTAGTTCCACCATGATCGGTGGGCTGCGGTTGCATGTCGACCAACCCAAAGAATTCTGTGCTGCATTGTTGCCGAACTGAACTCACATCGCGTCGTTTGCTGTCGCTCGTCGTGCGACTGCTGCGCCAGACTGCGCCTGCCACCGTTCTTCGATGCGGCCGTACCGCCACACGAGGAGGGCGATCATCCAGGTGATGACAAAGAGTCCGACGATGATGAAGCCCATCGCGCCGAGATCCAGGTTCCCGATTGCGCCGAGAATTCCGTCGTGGATGTCGAGCTTGTCGGTGAAGATCGAGATGATTTCCTGGGTCCCGATCAGAAGGGCTACTGCCACCGAGAGCCCCGTGATCACCATGTTGTAGTAGATCTTTCGAATCGGTTGGGCAAACGCCCAACCGTAGGCGAAGTTCATGAACGACCCGTCGATGGAGTCGAAAAGCGACATCCCGGCGCAGAAGAGTATCGGTAGGACGAGGATCGAGTACCACGGGAGCCCCGTCGCCGCCGCGCCGCCGGCGATCACCAACAGTCCCACTTCGGTGACGGTGTCGAACCCCAGTCCGAACAGGAGACCGACCGGATACATGTGCCACGGCTTGCGGACCATCTTCATCACCGGTCCCAGGATCTTGTTCAGGGCGCCGCGGTTGTCGAGTTCCTTTTCGAGTTGTTCCTCGTCGAAGGTTCCGGCCTTGTACTTCGTGTATACCCGATGAATCTCGATGAGAGACAAAAGGTTCAGGATTCCGATCAAAATCAGGAACGTGCCGGAAATGGTGGTGCCGAACAAGCCGGTCCATTTCTCCAGATCGGAATTGTCGTCGGAAAGGCTGGTGGCCAGTTGCCGCACACCCAACGCCAGAAGTGCGACGAGAACGAAGACGATGGTGGAGTGTCCGAGAGAAAACCAGAACCCGACGGACATCGGTTTCTTGCCGTCCGCGACCAACTTCCGAGTGGTGTTGTCGATGGCGGCGATGTGATCGGCGTCGAAAGCATGGCGCATGCCGAGCGTGTACGCCGTGACGCCGAGTCCGATGCCGAAGACACTGCCCTCGATCGTGTAATGGCCGGGCACGACCAGACCGAGCAGAATCGCCCACCCGATGACGTTGAGTGCAACCACTGTGACGGTCATTCCGATGATGCTCCGACGCTGGCCTCGATCCAGACTGTGCCAGGCTCCGGCGATTCGGGTGCCCGTCGTCGTACTCGTCGTCGTGGACATCGAACCTCACCGATCTTTCGGTCGTGGCCGGCGGCCACACTACTGAAATCGTATAAGTGTTCAACTGTTCAGATAAGCGCCCGGAGGTTACAAATCACCCATCCAGGAGTAAAGATGCTTTGCTCCCGGATGAGAAATCCTCATGCGAACACGGTATTGACCAGGGCGACGTAGATTGTCGTTCCGACAACGATGCTCAGGACGGCATTCTTTCGCCACAGATGCGCCGCGACCGTGGCGCACACTGCGATCAGTTCGGGTACGCCGTGCGATGGTGCGGTGATCGACACACCTTTGAGCGAATACATCACGAGGATCAGCATGACACCGGCCGGCATGTAGATGCCCAGGTAGCCGACCAGAGCGGAGGAGCGCAGTGGCATGAGCGCGGCAAACGGTATCGCGCGCAGAGCGAAGGTGACCACGGCCATGACGGCGACCGCCGCAAAGATGTACGAGGTGTCAGGCATCGATCTTCGCCTTTCGTGAGTCGTAGACAAAGCGGCCGATCAGGAAGAGTACGAAGGCGCCCATCGCAATTGGCAGCATGTGTTCCGGCACCGCAAGCCGCGCGACCAGAGCGCAGGTGACCGCAGCGACCGGCACCGCGAATCCGTTCTGTGCACGAATAGCTTCGATCGAGAGTACGACGAAAAGCGCCGTCAGAGCGAAGTCGAGACCGACGATCGAGTCCGGAATCCATTGTCCTGCCGTTGCGCCCAGGATCGCGCCACCGATCCAGTAGCCGTGTAGGTACAGCTGGGAGTAGACGATGGTGCGGCCGGTGAGTGCCTTGGGATCGGCAGTCACCGACATCGCGTACGCCTCGTCGGTCAGCGCGAACATGCTGTAGAAGCGAGCGAAGGGATTTCGAATCTTTTCCAACGGAAAGCTCAAGGCGTAGAACACATGTCGAAAGTTGACCAACAGTGCGGTCAGGGCGACGTACGGAAGTGGAGTCATGGCCGCGACCATTCCGACAGCGAGGAACTCCAGTGATCCTGCGTAGATCAGCGACGTGAAAACGACTGCCCACCAAGGATTGAGCCCCTGTTGGACCACAAGAACTCCGAGAGCTATCCCGAGTGGGAGCAAGCCGAACCCGACCGGCAGCGACAGCTGGAAGGCGTGCCGCCACGCCGGGGTTCGCGGCGGGGATTCGACGGCAGGTGCGGCCGTCGACGATGCTGGTTCGATCACGACGCAAATCTATAACAAAGATCGAGGTGATCGATTGCTCAGAATGCCCACATATTGAACAGTGCGCAATAATAGTGCGATGGATGCCATGGACGACGCAATTTTGTTTCACCTTCGCCAAGACTCGAGTCTGACCAACACCGAGTTGGCGGATCTGGTGGGGCTGACGCCATCGCCTTGCCTGCGTCGGGTGAAGAAGCTCGAAGCCGACGGAATCATCACCGGGTACCGCGCGATCGTCAGTCAGGAAGCGCTCGGTCGAGGATTTCAGGTGATCGTCACCGCCGAGATCGGAGTCAACGACCAGGCGACCATCGAGGACTTCGAATCTCAGGTCGCGGCGTTCGACGAAGTGATCGAATGCCGGCGACTGTTCGGAATTCCCGACTACTTCATCCGTGTCGCTGTGAAAGATCTCGCGACGTACGAGAATTTCATGGTCACCAAGCTCAGTGGGCTTCCAGCCGTTTCGCGGGTGACATCGCTGATCACCATGAAGACCATCAAGAGCGTCGACTGACGGCCGGCCTCAGCCGAACCTGCTCTTTCGTGTCGGTGGTCGGCGTTAACGTCGGAACATGGGATACGAATTTCAAGTCACAGTAGATTCGGCGCACCCGCACGAACAAGCGAAGTGGTGGGCCGCAGCACTCGGGTGGGCAGCGGAGCCGAGCGATGAAGACTTCATCAGAGGCCTCGTCGCCGCTGGTCACGCCAAGGAATCCGACACCACGACGTTCGAGGGAGTCCTCGTCTGGCGAGAAGGTGCGGCCATCAGTGATCCGGAACATCCCGAACGCCCCCGCGTTCTGTTCCAACTGGTTCCGGAATCGAAAACGGTGAAGAACCGTCTCCACTTCGACATTCGGGTGGGCGACAAGCGCGAGGATGTTGCAGCCCAACTCGAGAAGGTGGGAGCGACGATTCTGCACCGAGGAGCACAGGGGCCGAGTGTGTGGATCACGATGACCGATCCCGAAGGAAACGAGTTCTGCGTCAGCTAGCGGTAGGAACTCGGAGTGTCGCCGGTCCATCGTTTGAAGGCCCGACGGAAGGCGCTAGGTTCGGAGAATCCCAATCGCGCCGAGAGCACTTCGACGGATTCTCCGCGTCGCAAACCGGCGATGGCTACGTCGCGGAGCACTTCCTCGCGTAGTTGATTCAGTGATGTTCCGTCACGCCGCAGTAGTCGACGCAGATGGGGAACGCTGATCGAGAGCATCTCGGCGATCTCTTCCGCGGTGGAGGTTCGGCCCTTCACTCCGAGTTCGAGGACCCGACGCACCTGCGCCGACGCAGTGCTGTCGTAGTCGCGTTCGGACATGAGCTGAATCGGTGATTCTCGGAGGTACTCCTCCAGTGTCTCTTCGGTCTGGATGATCGGTGCACGCATTGCCGAGTTGTCGAACTCCAGTGCCGCTCGTTGCGCTCCGAAGGTGACGGGCGCTCCGAAGATGTAGTCGTAGTCCTGGGCCAACCGCGCATCCGGTGCAGAGTACGGAAATTCGACTGCCCGCAGTCGGACGCGCTTTCCGATCAACCACGCGGAAAAGCGGTGCAGCAAGATCAGGACAAAATCGGTCGTGACACGTTCTGCGACGTCAGGTTCGGCGACACCTTCGCGAGCTCGGACAGCGAAACTCACTCGAGTGCTTTCCTCACCCTTCTCGATCGACAGTGGGGCCAGAGCCGGTAATGCACGGATCACGTCGGACATTCGAGCGAAGGCTGATCCGAGGTCAGGGCAATGGATCAACGTCAGGCAGATCAATCGGAAAGTGCCACGGGGCACCGGGGCGGATCCGAGGCCGAACAATTCGTCGTCGGTGAGCTGCCAGGTGGATTGGATGAAGGTGGTGACCTGAGTCGGGGTCAGCCGGGCGCGAGGGTCGGACAGTGTCTCGAGGTCGATCCCTGCAGCTCGCAGCGCGCCCGACAAATCGACGTCGTTGTCCGGTGAGAACGCGAGGTAGCGGTGGACGAAGGCGGTCGGGATTGTCCGCGCTGTCATGGGTGCGCCGCTCCTTGGGGGAGGTGGAGACGGCGTGCCGCTTCGGACAGAATGTGGTCCTGCTTGCAGAAGGCGAAGCGCACCAAGTGCTTCCAATCGTCGCGGTTGTCCGCGAACACGTCGACCGGTACGGCCGCGACACCGATTCGCTCGGGCAGCGCGCGGCAGAACTCTCCCGCGTCGGTCTCACCCAACGGTCTGATGTCGGCAAGGAGGAAGTACGTGCCGCCGCCGGAATGCACCGTGAAACCGGCTTCGGTCAGTGCTTTGCCGAGCACGTCCCGTTTGCCTTGCAAGCTCTGTCGAAGTTCGACCACCCACGGCTGTTCGTTGGTCAGCGCATACGCAACGGCAGGTTGGAATGGTGCGCCGGCGACAAATGACATGAACTGCTTGGCAGCACGAACGCCGTCGATGAGTTCGCGGGGGCCGATCGCCCATCCGGTTTTCCAGCCGGTGACGTTGAAAGTTTTTGCGGCACTGGACACCGTGACGGTGCGCTCACGCATACCCGGAAGAGACGCCATCGGTGTGTGGGTGAGACCGTCGAACACCAAGTGCTCGTAGACCTCGTCACTCAACACGATCAGGTCGCGTTCGCACGCGAGTTCGGCGATCGCTCGAAGTTCTTGATCGGTGAACACGGTGCCGGTGGGGTTGTGAGGACTGTTGACGATCAGCATCTTCGTCTTGGCGGTAATTGCGCTGCGCAATGCATCGAGATCGACCGCGAATCCGTCTCCGGAGGCGACCAGAGGAACAGTGCGACGCACCGCGCCGGCCAATGCGACGGATGCTGCGTAGGAGTCGTAGTACGGCTCGATCAGCACTACTTCTTCGCCGGGTTCGACCAGTCCGAGAATCGCAGCACTGATCGCCTCGGTGGCGCCGACGGTGACCAGAACTTCGGAGTCGGGATCACTGTCGAGCCCGTAGCGGATGCGCCGATCCTCCGCGATGGCCTGACGCAAGACGGGCATGCCCGGGCCGGGCGGGTATTGGTTGACGCCTTCGGCGATGGCCCGACGCGCTACTTCGAGCATGGCCGCAGGACCGTCGGTATCCGGAAAGCCCTGACCGAGGTTGACCGCGTCGTGAAGTGTGGCCAACGCTGTCATCTCGGCGAAGATCGTGGATGCGAACGGCTGCAGACGCGAGACGGTGCGGTTGCGGGGCGTCGAAGGCATCTTTGCAGCTTAGTCGGCTGAGACCGCATCCTCACATCTGCTCGGGCGCGGTGCTTGTCACGTTTGAATCGCCGCCATCGTCCAACTCTGTAGAGAGCATCGAATCCGGTGCTGAGAAGATACGGAGGCTTGCCATGACTCGCATTCCCGCAGTGACACCGTCAGAAGCCAGTCCGTTGATCAAGGTGGCCTACAAATTCGCCGCCAGGCAGTACGACGAAGTTCCCGAGCCTTTTGCCGTCCTGGCTAACCATCGGAAATTGTTCGTCGCCGCTGCCCGCCATGAGATGGCCGTGCAGAAGGCGTCGAAGGTGCTGCCGTCGAACATTCGTGAACTGGCTGTCTATCGCGTCGCCTGGACGATCGGCTGCTCGTGGTGCGTCGACTTCGGGACGATGCTTTCCCGTTTGGACGGTTTGGACATCGACAAGCTGAAAGAGATCGCAAATTACCGGGATTCACCGAAGTACAGCGAGGACGAGCGCGCCGCGATCGCCTACGCTGACGCGATGACCGGCGACCCACACGGCGAGCATGGCGTGACGGACGAGCAGGTCGCAGACCTCGAGCGCAGGTTCGGGCGCGCGGGCGTCGTGGAACTGACCTATCAGATCGGGCTCGAAAACATGCGCGCCCGGATGTACTCGGCGTTGGGGATTACCGAGCAAGGGTTCAGTACCGACTCGTGCCGTGTGCCCTGGGCGGAAGAATGATGCGGTAGCTGGTCTACGGCAACTGTCGACAATGCTCCGCAGATACGTGATCAGAATTGACTAGTTCACGCATCTGCGGAGCATTCGTCTTGTTAGGTCCGCACTTGCGACCTACGATCACCTCGTGCCCAACATTCGAATCCGCGAAGCTGCCGGTCTGCTCGGTGTCAGTGACGACACCGTTCGGCGTTGGGTCGACGGTGGGCTTCTCAAAGCGACGACGGACGACTCCGGCCGCAAGGTCATCGACGGCGCCGAGTTGGCAGGCTTCGCCCGGTCCAATGCCGGACCCGCACCGGCCGATCCGCTCACGGGCGCAAGTTCGGCCCGCAACCGGTTCGCCGGCCTCGTCACCAAGGTCGTCACCGACAAGGTGATGGCACAGGTCGAAATGCAGTGTGGGCCCTTCACCGTCGTCTCGTTGATGAGTACCGATGCGGTTCGGGAACTCGGACTCGAAGTCGGAAGCATCGCCGTCGCAATCGTGAAGGCAACCACCGTCATAGTGGAAACCCCGTAACTCTGAAACCCCGTCGGTCTTTCGAAAATACTGGAGGATATTCGTGAAACGCGTACTCGGACTTGTTGCAGCAGGCGCATTTTCGCTTGCCCTGGTGGCAGGTTGTAGTTCCTCCGACAATTCGTCGTCGGAGACGTCGTCGGCTGCACCGACCACAACCACTTCGAGCGAGAGTGCCACGGGAAGCATCACCGTCTTCGCGGCGGCGTCACTCAAGAACACCTTCACCGAACTTGGCAAGGAGTTCGAGTCCGAGAACCCCGGTTCCAAAGTCACTTTCAGCTTTGCGGGATCTTCGGACCTCGTCGCACAGATCACCCAAGGCGCGCCCGCAGATGTGTTCGCTTCGGCTGACGCCGCCAACATGACCAAGGCCACCGCCGCCGGTGTCGTCGCAGGGTCTCCTGCCGACTTTGCAAGCAATACCTTGACGATTGTTGTGCCTCCGGGCAATCCGAAGGGCATCGGGTCGTCCGCTGACCTGGGGAAGGAGGGGACACAACTGGTGATCTGCGCTCCACAGGTTCCGTGTGGCGCGGCGACGAAGAAGGTCGAGACGGCCACCGGTGAGACCCTCTCGCCTGTCAGTGAGGAATCTTCGGTGACCGACGTTCTCAACAAGGTGACGTCCGGCCAGGCCGATGCCGGCATCGTCTACGTCACCGATGCGAAGTCCGCTGGTGACAAGGTGCAGACCGTCGCGTTCCCGGAAGCAACCGCGGTGGTCAACCTGTACCAGATTGCAGTGCTGAAGGATTCGAAGAATTCGGCAACGGCAACCAAGTTCGTCGATCTCGTGAACGGGCCAAAGGGCCTGGCAGTTCTGAGTGACGCGGGATTCGCTGCTCCGTGACACGCCTACGACCGGCAACCCGCGCTCCGCTCGGGTTGCCGGTGTGGATTTACCTTCCCGCGCTGATCGGCGGGGCGTTTGTCATTGCCCCGTTGGTCGCGATGCTGGCCACCGTGCAGTGGTCGCAGTTCTGGGAACTCGTGACTTCCGAATCGTCGCTTGCTGCACTGGAACTGAGTTTGAAGACGGCGGCGATGAGCACGGTGCTGTGCATCCTGTTCGGGGTACCGATGGCCGCGGTTTTGGCGCGCAGTCACTTTCGGGGACTGTCCGTTCTCCGGTCCTTGATTCTGCTCCCGCTCGTTCTGCCGCCGGTCGTGGGCGGCATCGCGTTGCTGTACACGTTCGGCCGCAAAGGCTTGATCGGTGAGCAGTTGGAAGTGCTCGGCGTCCAGATAGCCTTCTCGACAACCGCGGTCGTTCTGGCGCAGACGTT
Source organism: Rhodococcus sp. IEGM 1409 (assembly GCF_030056735.1). Lineage (GTDB taxonomy): Bacteria > Actinomycetota > Actinomycetes > Mycobacteriales > Mycobacteriaceae > Rhodococcus_F. Next base: position 710,056 of record NZ_JASHKN010000001.1, on the reverse strand, counting down.
TGTTGCCCTGCCGTTCCTCGTCGTCAGCCTCGAAGGTGCGCTACGCACTGCGGGCACGCGATACGAGGCAGTGGCCTCGACGCTCGGTGCCCGCCCTACCACCGTGCTTCGCCGGGTGACTCTGCCGTTGGTTCTTCCCGGTCTGGTGTCAGGGGCAGTTCTGGCCTTCGCTCGTGCGCTGGGGGAATTCGGTGCGACGCTGACGTTTGCGGGGAGTCTGCAAGGGGTGACGCGTACCCTGCCGCTGGAGATCTATCTCCAGCGTGAGACCGATCCGGATGCAGCGGTGGCGCTTTCGCTGGTGCTGGTAGTCGTCGCGGTCGTCATTGTGGTTGCGGTGCGTGGACGTGGATCGGCGGGTTCGTTGTGAGTGGCCTCCACGTCGACATCGAGATTCCTGAGCGCGACGTCGTCGCGGCGTTCGACGTCGCGGCCGGTGAGGTGACCGCCATCCTCGGACCCAACGGCGCAGGCAAGTCGACGGTTCTGGCGACTGTTGCCGGACTGCATCATCCGCGGCGCGGGTTCATCGAACTCAATTCCCGCGTTCTCACCGATACCAGCAGGGGAGTCGCATTGGCGCCGCATCGGCGCGGAACTGCCCTACTCGCGCAAGAGGCACTGCTCTTTCCACATCTCAGCGCGGCTGCGAACGTGGCGTTCGCGCCGCGCAGCGCAGGGCGGTCGCGTCGCGATTCCGCCGAGTCTGCGCGCCATTGGCTCGACGCAGTCGACGCCGGCGATCTGGCTGACCGCAAGCCTTCACAGCTCTCCGGCGGCCAAGCGCAACGCGTCGCAGTGGCGAGGGCATTGGCTGCTGAACCCGAACTGCTGCTGCTCGACGAACCGATGTCCGCGCTCGACGTCGCCTCGGCCCCGGCGCTGCGGTCGTTACTGCGCAGAGTGCTCCGGACCGGAGATCGCACAGCCGTACTCGTGACGCACGACGCTCTGGATGCGCTGGCCCTTGCCGACACCGTTGTCGTTGTGGACGGTGGTCGGGTTGTCGAACGTGGTGACGTACGAACAGTTCTGACCCGCCCGCGAAGTGCGTTCGCCGCACGCATCGCCGGGATCAACTTGCGCAGTGGCACGATGGCCGGCGACGGTGTACTCAGGAGTCCGACTGGAGTGGACATCGCAGGTCAGACCGAGTCCGAACTACTCGCGGGCAGTGCCGCCGTGGCGGTCTTCGAACCGCGAGCGGTGTCGGTCTACCTGGAACCGCCGCACGGCAGCCCACGAAACGCGTTTGCAGTCACGGTCGCCGAGATCGAAAACCGAGGCGATGTCGTCAGAGTCCGAGCCGAGGACGACGCCGGCCAGCCTGGTTTGTCTGCCGACATCACGGCCAGTGCAGCGGCCGAGCTCGATCTGGTTCCGGGAACGGCCGCTACGTTTGTGGTCAAGGCCACCGAGACACTGATCTACGCTCAGGGCGCCGGTTCGTAGACGTCCTCTGCGATCGAATCAGCATATAGGGCAGCGATTTCGGACGCGTACTTCTCGGTTATCGGCTTGCGTCTGAGCTTCATCGTCGGTGTCAGTTCGTCGCCGCCAGGCTCCCAGAACGTGGTGAGCACGTGAAACCGCTTGATCTGCTCGGCCCTCGAAAGTCGCGAGTTTCCTTCGGCGACAGCAGCTGCAACGATGTCGACGATCCGAGCGTCTTTGGCGAGCACCGCGGCGTCGACCGCAAGTCCCAGTGACCGCGCCGCTCCGACCGCGGCGTCGGCGCTCAGAGTGATCAATGCTGTGTTGAACTTCCGGCCGTCACCGATCGTCACTACTTCACCGATCAACGACGACGACGTCTTCACCGCCGTCTCGATGGCTGCGGGTGACATGTTCTTTCCCGATGCATTGATGATCAGCTCCTTCTTGCGATCGATCACCGTGAGGTACCCGTCCGCGTCGGCGGTAACGATGTCTCCGGTCGAGAGCCAACCGTCTGCACTGATCGCTTCCGCAGTCTTTGCCGGTTCGCCGCGATACCCCTTCATGACCAGCGGTCCTCGAACCAATAGCTCGCCGTCGGCCTCGATGCGCATTTCCATGCCCGGGAGCAACTTTCCGACCGTTCCGAGCTTGGTCGGCTCGACCGGCGCTGTACTCGCGATGCACGTCAACTCCGACATTCCCCAGATCTCCGAGATCGGAACTCCGAGGGCCGCAAAGAATGCCAAGGTGTCCGGCGGAATGGGCGCGGCGCCGGAGATGGCCCACTTCAATTCGGCAAAACCCAGTTTCGCACGCAGAGCGGAGAGAACCATCGCATCGGCTCTGGCACACTCCGCTTCCAGCTCAGCGGGGACGGACTGACCGGCCCGTAAATGTGCGAGACGAGTACGACCGACGTCGAGTGCCCATTGCAACGCCCCCCGACGCGCGTCGTCCGGTTCGTTGGCAACGGCTGATTCGACGGCAACCTTCAGCTTCTCCCACACACGGGGAACGCTGCCCCAGATCGTGGGGCGACAGTCGGGGAGCGCGGCCGCTACCTGGCCGGGATCCGGTACGACGGTGATCTGGGTGCCGAACACCATCTGCATGTACAGGCAGGTGAGCCGATCGGCGATGTGCGCCGACGGCATGTACGACGTGATGCGGTCACCGAATTCGACTGGCAGTACCGCGCTGACGGCGTTGGTCTCGAACAACAGGCACGCATGAGTCGTCTCGACGCCCTTGGGGTTGCCGGTCGTGCCGGAGGTGTAGATCAGCGTGGCGACATCGTTCGGCTTCACCGCACGCCAGGTGCTCTCGAAATCGAAATCGGCGGCGGCAGAGGACTTCATCTGCTCCAGCGTCAGGGTGCCGGACTGCTGGGCATGCGGCTGCGCATCGACGACCACGATCGTGTCGAGTGTGGCACCGGAGCGACGGACGATGTCCACGTACCGGGCTTCGCAGACGAGAACCCGCGCACCGGAATTGGCGAGGATGTAGCCAACGGCTTCGGGTGCCGACGTGTTGTAGATGGAGAAGGACGTCGCGCCGAGGTGTTGGGCGCCGACGTCGATCGGGTAGAACTCGATGCGGTTACTCATCATCAAGGCAACCGTATCGCCATGTCCCACGCCGATTCCGGCCAATCCTGCAGCAACATCGCGGACCTGTTCGGCGTACTCGCGCCACGTCAGTGTCCGCGTATCGCCGATGTCACGTAGGGCCACCGCGTCAGGCGCTACTGCCGACACTCGTTGGAAGGCTGCACACAACGTGGTCATGACGTTCTCCTGGGTACATCCGTCGGGGCTGTTGCTGTGGTTCTGGTTTCGAGTTCGCGGATCAGGTCGTGTGCCTGCTTGTCCCTGGCCAGGTAGCCGTCGGCCAGGACGTTGACGAAACCGCGTCCCCACGCCCAGGGTTCCCAGGCCGCGGGGGCAAGGGTCCGGCCGGCGCGGCGCGCGATCGCGTCGGCGATCACTGTCGCGGCACGGTCAGGGGAGATTCGATGGCGGAGGGGTCCGGGCAGTCGAGCGTCGAGTTTGCGCCCGATCTCGTCGTCGTCGAGAGTTGCGCGCGCAAGTTGTGTGTCCACCATCCCGAAGTACGCGACGCCGGCAGTGGCGCCGTAGCCGGCAACCTCCAAACGCAGTGCCCGCCCGAGCGCTTCGACGCCGGCCTTGCTGATCATGTACGAAGCGCCGCCCAAACCAGGGGCGAACGACGCTGCCGAGGACACGACGACGATGTGCCCACCGTTGCGGATCACCTCGTCGATGGTCGGATGCACGGTGTTGAAGACGCCGGTGAGATTGACGTCGAGCACTCGATCGAAGGTGTCGGGATCGATCTGGCGTAATGTTGCCGGGGGAGGGGTGATTCCGGCGTTGGCCACCACGACGTCGATTCTTCCCAGCTGGTCGACAATCGTGCGCGCGGCTGCTTTCATGCCGTCCCGATCGCGGACGTCGGCCGTCACCGTCACGACTCGCCGTGACTCGAATGCGCGCTCGGCTGCTGCCAGCGAACTCTGGTTGACGTCGACCAGCGCCACCGTCGCCCCACGTCGGTGGAGAGTGCGCGCCAACGCCGCACCGATACCGTCGCCTCCGCCGGTGATCAGTACGACCTTACCGGCGACGTCGTAGTCGATCCGGCGTCCGGGCAGTGGAATGCCCAGATCGCGGACTGTTCCCGCAAGTGCGGACAAGCGTCCCGTCATTGCTTCAGCGCCTTCCGTGGAGAGCGCGGATGAGAACCTTTACCAGCCAGTCGATTCGGGCGGTCCGACGAAACGTCGTCAGCGGTAATGGCGAACGGAACCGTTGCCTGGTCATCGAACGGGCATAGGTGAACTCCTTCAGGCCGTCTGGGCCGTGAACGCGTCCGAAACCGGATGCTCCGACCCCACCCAGCGGCAGGTTGGGAACTGCGGCATACATCACGTAGGAGTTCACCGACGCTCCTCCCGATCGGAGTCGATCGGCGACAGCAGCTCCGTCCTTGCCGAACACGCTTGCTCCCAATGCGTATGGCGACGCGTTTACCAACTCCACCGCCTCATCCATCGAGCTGACTTTGGTGATCGTCATCGTCGGGCCGAAAGTCTCCTCCGTGACGGCGAGGCTGTCTTCGGGTACGTCGACCATGATGGTCGGTTGCACGTACTGACCGGAGATCGTGCCGAGCCCGCCGAGAACGACACGCCCACCCCGCGACACCGCGTCGTCGATGTGGCGCCGGATGACGGCGACTTGTGAGGGCATGGTGATCGGACCGATCTTGTCGTCGGCATGAGAACCCGCATGAATTCGGGCAGCCAGAGTGGTTGTCTTGTCGAGAAACTCGTCGTAGACGTGTTCGTGCACGTACACACGCTCGACGCCCAGACAGGTCTGTCCGGAGTTGGACAACGCACCCCACACCGCAGCATCCGCGGCGGCGCCGACATCTCCGTCGGCATCCAGGACGAGTGCGTCCTTGCCACCACATTCCATCAACACCGGTGTGAGGGTCTCGGCGCAGGACGCCATGACCTTCTTGCCAGTGGCAGTGGATCCGGTGAACCCGATCTTGTCGACGCCGGCCAGGCACAGTGCCGCGCCGACCGAACCGTCACCTGTGACAACCTGCAGCACAGGATGTTCAGGGACGACCTCGGCAAATGCTCGGCCCAACCATTCACCGACGCCCGGTGCGAACTCACTCGGCTTGTAGACCACAGCGTTGCCGGCGGCCAGCGCGAACGAGAGCGAACCGAGCGGGGTGAAGACCGGATAGTTCCACGGACCGATCACACCGACCACTCCGAGAGGCCGATACTCCACCGAGGCGGCCTGATTGATCGTCAACAGACTGGAGCCGACGGTGCGCCTGCCCAACACCTTTCGAGCGTTCTTCGACGCCCACGCGAGATGTTCGAGAGCCATGGCGATTTCGAGCATTGCATCGGGGTGCGGCTTGCCCATGTCTCGGTGAACGACGTCGGCGAGTTCGGATGCTCGACGAGCGATGATTCCTCGCCACCGATCCAGTCGGCGGGCGCGTTGCTCGAATGTCAGTTCTGCCCACCACTCCGAAGCAGTACGTGCGTCGCGCACTGCCTGTGTCACCGTGTCCTCGGTAGCCTGCGCGGTCGTGTCGATCTCGGTTGTTGTCATCGCGGAGTTCCCTGAAGTGTGTGGTGGACGGCGCCGTCGGCCCAGTTGCGGGTCACACGGTCGAGGATCGGTCTGGCCAGGGACAGAATCGGGGCGAACCACGGCTGCGCCTGCACAGCGAACGTCCAGGTGAGAATGCTTCCAGTCGAAGTCGGTTCCAGCACCAGATCTTCGGCGAAACGGTTGAATCCCGGAAGTGACGCCGACTCCACGTAGAACGACATCCGGTTCCCCTCGTCCCAGTGAAAGAATCTCTCGTCCAGTGCAGCGAAAGCGCCGGCCCGCACAGTTCGCGTCGTCCCGATGCCGAATGGTCTTGCCGAGGTCCAGTCGGCTCCGGTGATCCCGCGCGCCCACGACGCGAGCGCACCGTCCGAGGTCAACGTCCGCCACAAGCTTTCGCACGTCGCCACGGACTCGATCCGGTGAGTGACCACCAGCGGCGCGGATCCGATGAAGACTTCGTCGGCCGCCGCAAGATAGAATTTCCGCTTCACAGGTCCACCACCAAAGATCCACCGGTGGAACGTGATCGACAGGTCAACATCGAATCGGTACGTTCCGATTCGGTGAGAAGGGTGTCCCGGTGATCGACGGTCCCGGCGAGCACCCGGACCTTGCACGTACCGCAGAAGCCCTGCTGGCAGGAATACGCGACGCCAGGAAGTGCGCGTCGTATTGCCGCCAAAGCACTTTCGGACTCACCGACATCGACGGTGAGACCGGTGCGCGCCAGGTGCACCGTGAACTCGTTGCCGTCGACTACCGGTAGCGGCGAGAAGCGCTCACTGTGCACCGATCCGGTCGGGTTGCTCGTGAAGGTTGCCGCGCGCACCATGTTCATCAGCGGCGCCGGTCCGCACGTGTACACCGCGGCGCCGGGATCCGCAGCGGAGACCAGTTTTTCGACATCCGGCGAGCCCAACTCGTCGTCCGGTCGGATGGTTACCTGCCCGCTGGAATACTCCTCGATCTCGTTCAGAAATGGCATAGCTGCGCGAGTTCGTCCGAGATAATCCAATCGCCAAGAGATTCCGTGACGGTGACAACGCTGCACCATGGGAAGTAGCGGAGTGATCCCGATTCCGCCTGCGACAAAGAGATACGACGGAGCCGCGACAAACGGAAACGCATTCCGCGGCCCTCTGACGTCCACCGCCATTCCAGGTTTCAGAGACTCGTGGATCTCGCGTGAGCCGCCACCGCCCTCGTCTATCCTCCGGACGGCGATCCGATACGACTTCAAGTCCTCGGGGTCGCCGCACAGCGAATACTGTCGTTGCCTTCCCGAGGGGAGAAAGACGTCGAGGTGGGCGCCGGGAATCCACGACGGCAGGGTGACGCCTTCCCCCGGGGTCAAGGTGACACTCAGGACGTCGTCACACTCGAACCGGACGGACTTCACGTCCAGCGTCATGTCGAACCCGCTGTAGCGAACCGGGTTGGGACGCGAAAGTAGCTGCGCTGCAAGACTGGTTGCAAAGATCCGACGGTATGCGCTGGTGGCCTGCGCGGCAAACCTCAACGACCGGGTCGGCGTGAAGTCGGGTGCATCGTGGGAACTGTCGGCAGTCGTCTTGTTCATCCTTCACTCTCTCCGGAGGAACGATTGGCGGCAGGCGATCGAGCGAGGTAGCGCATGGCGACGTCCATGTCCCCGATCTGAGAAGGGTGGAAGCTCGGCCGCAGATACGGGGGAATTTCGGTGATCAGGAATTTCATGTTCGGTACCAGGCCGCGGCGAGTGGCGCTGATCAGTTGCAGAGGCCACAGTCGGCCCTTCGCCTTCGACGGGTCCTGCCGGAACAGGTAATTCATCGAGGCGATGAACAGCACGAACAACGTGAAGCTGGCCAGCAGTGCCGTGCGAACGCGTCGGGCGTAGCTACCGTCCACGTACATATAGGCGTCGAAAGCGACGTTGCGGTGTTCGACTTCTTCGGCACCGTGCCACTTGACCATGTCGAGCATCATCGGGTGCATGCCGGCATCTTCGAGCGCGGGATCGGTGAGCAGCCATTCGCCGACCACTGCCGTGTAGTGCTCCATGGCAGCAAACAAGCCGAGACGTTCGCAGAGCCAGGCGTGCTTGGCTTTTCCGGTCAGTCCTTTGTCGCCCAATATCTTGTCCACGAGCCAGTCCATGCGGCGTGACATCGGTTTCATGTCCATGCCGAGGTCCGCAAGATGTTCGCGTGCACCTTTGTGCGACGACGCGTGTGTTGCTTCCTGGCCGACGAACCCCACCACCTCTTCGTGCAGTCGGGTGTCTTCGATGAGGGGGAGCGCTTCGGCGAGCGTCGCGGACATGGCCCGCTCTCCTTCGGGTAACACGAGATGCATGAAGTTGATGACGTGGGTGACCATCGGTTCGTTCGGCACGTAGTGCAGTGGTACACCTTCCCAGTCGAATTCGACGTCACGGGCGGCGATCGCATGTGCTTCGTCGGTGTAGCGGCGAGCGCCGGACGGTGCGACGACGGGTGTGCCTCGGAAGGCGTTGATGCCGAGCATTATCGGCTCCTCACGGTTTCTCGAGCAGTGGTGAGTGGTGTGGACGAGACGGGTTGTACCTGCGTGTAGTGAGTGAGGTCGGCCTGTTTGGTCCTGGCGCGGAAGGATCGGTTGAATCCGGGATAGAAGGTGTAATTGCGGCCGCCGTCGACGAGGTAGTAGCTACTGCACCCGCCTGCGTTCCACACGCTGGTGGCGAGTCGGCGGTCGGTCGCACGCACGAACTCCCGCTGCACGTCGGCGCGGACGTCGATTCTGCCGATGCCGCGATCTTCCATTTGGAGAATGCAACTCACGATGTACTCGACCTGCGCTTCGATCGTGACGACCTGCGAGGTGTAGACCACCGAGTTGGGGCCGAGGATCATGAAGAAGTTCGGAAACCCGCTGATGGTGGTGCCGAGGAAGGCCTCGGCACTGCCGTTCCACGCTTGTGCGAGGCTGCGGCCGTCCTTGCCTCGGATGATGTCGAAGGACGGGTTGTCTCCCATGCGAAAACCGGTACCCATGACGATGGTGTCTACTTCGCGGAAAGTGCCGTCCGCGGTGAGTACGCCGCGCTCCTGTACCTCGACGATTCCGTCCGTCACCACCTCCACGTTGGGTGACGCCAGCGCGGGATAGTAGGTATTCGAGAACGTCGGACGCTTGCATCCGAATGCGTAGTGAGGGAGTAGCTTTGCGCGAAGCTCCTGGTCGCGTACCTGCCGACGAAGATGTGCCCGGCCGAGTGCGGCCAACCCTTTGAGCAGCGACGGTTTGTACACGAATCCGGGTACCAGGGCTTCTTGAAGTAGGTCGAGTCCCTTGCGAGCGAGTCGCTGGGTGAGCGGTACCCGCTCGAACAGCGCGCTGGGCCAGCCCGTCATCGGCTGATCCGGGTGCGGCAGGATCCATGTCGGTGTCCGCTGGAATACGGTGAGCGTGTTCGCGAGCGGTTGCAGTCTGGGGATGACCTGTACTGCGGAGGCACCGGTGCCGACCACGGCTATGCGTTCGCCGCGAAGGTCGTGGTCGTGGTTCCAGTCCGCGGTGTGGAACATCTGACCACGAAACGATTCGAGTCCGGGGAGGCCGGGTGTGGCGGGCGCGCTGAACGGGCCGGTGGCCGCGACCAGGAACTGTGCCTCCCACACGGTTTCCGCGGTGTGTACCCGCCAGATCTGGGCCTGCTCGTCCCACGACGCTTCTGTGACGTCCTGGTTGCAGTGGAAATGACCGGCTAGTCCGAAGCGATGGACGCAATCCCGGAGATAGTCGTAGATCTCGGGCTGCAGCGGATACAGCCGCGTCCAGTTCGGATTGGGCGCAAACGAGAACGAGTACAGAATCGACGGGATGTCGCACTGTGCACCGGGGTAGGTGTTGACCTGCCAGGTTCCCCCGGGCTCCGCAGCGCGTTCCAGAACGACGAAGTCGTCGATCCCGGATTGCTTCAAGCGGACAGCCGTTCCGATGCCGCCGAAGCCGGCTCCGATGACGACGACTCGTGTTCGGCGAGTTGGAGTTTCCTCTTCTCCGGCCGATGGCCCCGAGGTTGGGTCGATGTCGACCATGTGTGACGCCTCCTGATTGGTGCGTGAACAACTGAACGAAGAGTAAGTCTGACATCATGTGATGTCAACAGCGGTTGATGTCAGAATTGAATTGGCTGACATCGAGCGATGTCAGTTCGCTCGCGGGAGCCGGCGCGATAACCTGAGGTCGAGAGCACTGCCGGTCAGTGAGAACATGGGGACATGACGGATACCGAGGCTCGGCGCACCGGCCCGCGCAGGTGGCGTGGGCAGGAACCGGAAGATCGTCGCGCCGCGCGCCGGGCACAGCTGATCGAAGCCGGGTTGCAGATCATGGGCACCGAGGGTGCGGCCGCCGCGACCATGCGTGCGACCTGCCGCGAGGCTGCGCTGACCGAGCGGTACTTCTACGAGAGCTTCGCCAATCGTGACGAACTGTTGGTCGCCGTGCTTGACGAGGTGGTTCTCGGCGCGCGAGACACCATTCTGGACGCGCTCGGAGCGGCACCTTCCGAACCGTCGGCACTGATCCGCCACGTGGTGAAGGCCTTCACCACCTACGTATTCAAAGATCCTCGACGTGGACGCATCATGTTCGTAGAATCCCAGGCGGAACCTGCGCTGTGGGACCGAGGGCGAGAACTGATGGCAGAGTTCACCAATCCGATTTCCGCGTCGCTGGAGCTGATGTACGGCGGCGAGGCGGCCGACTCCGCGAACTCCGAACTCAACTCGGTAGGGCTGTTCGGTGCCCTCGCGTTCATCTATCAGGCGCACACCCCGTCCTCCAAGATCTCTCGGAAGCGCTTGGTGGAACACATTTCGCTCATGGTCGAGGCGCAGGCGACGGTCAACAGTACGCCCGCGAGAAAAGAATGACGTCGGTGCCGGTCGCGGGCGGAAAACGCCTCGGGCCCGAGGATCGACGTGAACAGATCATTGTCAGCGCGGCAAAGGTTTTCGAGGAGAAGTCCTATGCCGACGTCTCGATGACCGAGTTGGCCAAGGCGGCCGGGGTCGGTCGTCCGCTGCTCAATCACTACTTCGGCTCCAAACGGGAGTTGTATCTCGACGTCGTGCGGCGATTCGTCTTCATCCCCGAAGTGGCGGTGGACCGCATTCCGCGATCGGCGAGCCCGGAGAAGCGGATCAGCGCCGTGATCGATCGGTGGCTCGACGTCGCCTGGCGTCATCGCGACATGTGGATCTCGACAGTCATGTCCGACGACCTCCGCCGTGATCCCGAGATGGATCGGATCCTGCAGGACGCGGACGACGTTGCCGCGCGACGCATGATGGATGCGCTCGGGATTCAACTGACTGAAGGCAGCGAGGCTGCTGTTCATTCGATGATCGTGGCGTACGGAGGATTGGCGAAGGCCGCCAGTAAGCAGTGGTTGGTGACCGGGTCGCTCGACCGCGAACAGGTGCACCTTCTGCTGGTACGCAGCTTGCTCGCCATCGTGCGTGAAGTGCTGCCGGCCTGCGAGGCAGACTCCTGATTGCTCAGAGTGATCTCGCCACGAGGTCTTTCATGACTTCGTTCGATCCGGCGTAGATTCGCTGAATACGAGCGTCGGCGTACATCTGGGCGATGGGATATTCGAGGATGTAGCCGTACCCGCCGTGCAGTTGTACGCAACGGTCGATCACGGCGCATTGCTGATCGGTGAGCCAATACTTGGCCATCGCGGCGGTGGTCGCATCGAGCTGCCCGGCAAGGTATTTGACGATGCAGTCGTCGATGAACGTTCGTGAGATACGAGCGATGGACGCGCACTCGGCAAGTTCGAAGCGGGTGTTCTGCAGATCGAAGAGTGTTTGCCCGAACATGTTTCGCGATTTGGTGTACTCGACGGTGAGGGCGACTGCACGCTCCATTGCCGCAGTGGCCGCAACCCCACAGATCAATCGCTCGGGCAGTAGTTGCTGCATCAGCTGCGCAAATCCTGCGCCTTCGCGTTCCCCGAGCAGGTTTGTTGCCGGCACCCGCAAGCGGTCGAAGAACAACTCGGTGGTGTCCTGGCCTTTCTGTCCGACCTTCTCGAGTATTCGTCCGCGCTCGAAACCCGGTGTGTTGTCGTCGACCTCGGCCACGATGAGCGATACCCCGCGCGCTCCGAGGCTCGGATCGGTTTTGGCGGCAATGATCACCAGATCGCAATTGCGGCCGTTGGAGATGAATGTCTTTGCGCCGCTGATCAGATAGTCGTCGCCGTCGCGGACGGCGCGGGTGGTGATGTTCTGCAAATCGGATCCGGTGCCGGGTTCGGTCATGGCGATTGCGCCCACCCACTCACCACTTACCAACTTCGGTAGCCAGCGCAGTTTGTGGTCATGATCGGCGTAGGCATTGAGGTAGTGCGGCACGATTCCCGAGTGCACACCGAGTTGGAGTGAATGATCACCCGCCATCACCTGCTCGTGGAACAGCACGGCGTCGTGCGCAAAAGTTCCTCCTCCGCCGCCGTACTCGGTGGGGATCGACATGCCGGCGAGCCCGAGCGTCCCGAGTTCCCGATAGGCGGATTTGTCGGGAAAACCCTGGGACGCGAAGCGTTTCTGATGCGGTGTGACGTGTTTGGCGAAGAAGTTCCTTGCCAGGTCGGCCACGGCCTCCAATTCGTCGTCCATCCACGGGGACCGGCGTTCGGTGGTTCGGGTTGCGGTAGATCTTTGCGTCATCGTGATTCTCCCGATCGATGAAGTGCGACCCGCGAGCGGATCCGACTCCACCTATCATCCACACTGTTGACAGAGTGTCAATAACGGGGTGGTCGAATCGACCTCCGGACCCTCCTCGAATTCCACGTCGGCCGCCCGCAAGAATGGGACGACACAGACACGAACAGGCCGGCGCGAAGGATGGGCAGTGGACCCCGAAGAAACATCAGCGGGTCACGAGTCCAACCTCCCGGCACCGCGTCCGGCGCGCAGCGTCCTGTTCGGATTGCCGCCGGTGGGAAACCGGTACCCCGGAGCGGTTCGCGTCGCCCTCGCCCTGGCGATTCCGGCGGCCATCGCCACACTGCTCGGATTCGGGTCGGCTTCGCTCCTGGTCGGCCTCGGTGCATTTGCATCGATCTACGGTGAGGGTCGTCCGTACCGGAGCAGGTGGAAGGCAGTCGGTATCGCCGCGACGGCGCTGACGATCCTGTCCTTCATCGGGGCATCAGTGGGTGAGCCGGTCCACCGAGCGATCGCCGAGGGCGCGCCGACGGTGCTGCTCGTCTTTGTCGTGCTGATCATGGCCGGGGTGGTGTCGACGTGCGCCTTTACCGTCGACGCGCTTCGATTGGGCCCACCGGGAGCGTTCTTCCTGTTGCTCACCACCGAGATCAGTTCGGTGATCGCCACTCCCGGGCAGCCGCCGGTCACGGTCGCGATGTGGACGGCAATCGGTGGGATCAGCGCGGTGGTCGTCTCGATGACGGGAATCCTGTGGGCATCGCGAGCGATCGAATGCAGCGCGGTACAGGCAGCCGTCTCCGCCGTTGCGGAGTACACGGAAGCGCAGGCGAAGTACGCCCCGCCGGAGCCGACGCGAGGCAAACGCCACGCTGCAGCACTTCGGCTGTCCGTTGCCTGTATGGCCGCGGGAACCCTCACCGTCGTGCTCGGCATCGATCGCCCGGACTGGGCGGTGATCGCCGCGGCGATGGTCCTTCATCAAGGACCGGATCGAATTCTGGGCACCTATCGCGGAATCCACCGCATCGGCGGGACCGTCCTCGGGTTGATTCTGTTGGGCGTCATCTACGCCTGGAGTCCGACCGGTCTGTGGTTGGTGGCGGTACTTGCCATCCTGATGGCGGGGATCGAGCTGTTCCTGGTGCGGAATTACGGGATCGCAGTCATCTTCATCACCGCCGTCGCAATTCTCCTCGGCGCGGCCGGTGGTGCGCACGGGGCCGTCCAACATCTGATCCTCAGCCGCATGCTCGAGACGGCAATCGGCGTCGTCGTGGCGTTAATCGTCCTGTGGACGGTCGGGCGCGGGGCACATCGACGCACTCTGATCTGGGTCGATGAGCGTGCCGGCAGTGTCCTGTTCAAGCTGCTGACCGAAATTCGTTCGAGGCACTATGCACCACAAGCGAATTGGTCCGAGCTTTCGGAGCTTCGTCGCGACCTGGACTTCGAACTACGAGGCAGCACGATGGCCGGGATCGACGCCGCCCACAACGAACCCGAATGGGCGTCGCAGCAGTTGAGAACGCACACCGCACTGCATCATCTGGGATCGGATGTGCTGCACCGACTGTGGTTCGGCACGCAGGTGTCCAGGTCTCACCTCGAAGAATGGGAGTCTCGCTACCTGCGCTCAGGTTCGGTGTGATCGAGCATCGGGACGGCACTGAACTTGGCTGGATTCGCAATGTCGTAGGCGGCACACACAACTCCGTCGCGAACCGTGAAGCCGGCAACGCGAGCGGCGAACTGCGGGTACCGGTCATCTCCGGGTGAGCCGGCGAATACACCACCGAGTTGTCCGTTGACGAGAACCGGTGACATCGAAAACAGCGCTGCCGGTCCGTACTTGCGGGCCAACCCCAGGTAGAACCGCGCCACACGATCACTGCCGCGGACGACGTTGACCGCCGTGCGGGTGGTTCCGCCTGCGTCACCGATCAGTACGGCATCGGGATCGAGTGCTTCGATCACGGCGTTCAGATCTCCACTCGCGATAGCAGTGACCAATCGTTCGACGGCGGCAGAATGCTCCTCGCTGCTGACCGGGACCGGCGCCGACGCTGCGGCTTTACGGGCCCGCGAGGCCAACTGGCGGGCGGCGGCAACCTCGATGTCGAGGATGCGAGCCACCTCGGCGAAGGGTACGTCGAAGCCGTCGTGGAGGACGAAGGCAACGCGCTGAGCGGGCGTGAGGGTGTCCAGGACGACGAGGGCCGCAAAACGATTCTGTTCCTGCGTCACGACGTACTCGAGTGGATCGGGTGTCGCTGAGGGTGTGCTCGCGGTGGCGTCGACGGGTGTGACGATCGGCTCCGGAAGCCACTGTCCTACATAGCTTTCTCTACGCACCGCGGCCGACTTGAGATGATCGAGGCAGATTCGGCCGACGACAGTGGTGAGCCATCCGCGCAGTTCGCGGATCTGCAACTCTCCACCTCGCGTGGTTTCGGCTACTTGAAGCCGTATCCATGCTTCCTGCACCGCGTCCTGAGCGTCGCTGAAACTTCCGGTGAGACGGTAGGCCACTGATGTCAGATGGCCACGATGTTGCTCGAAGTCCTGCGCGGTAGTCGGCGAAAGCATGCCCTCATGATACGGACTTCACACATTAAATCAGGCGTGAATGTAACCGTTGACCCAGGTAGTGGGTGCCGACGTATGGTTTCGGCACTGCTTACTGCTCGATTCTGTCTTCACATTCATTGGAGTGTCACGTGTTTCGGTCTTTCACGCTGATGTCGTTCGACTGTTGTCGTTGAACTGACATTCCCCACACCTGCCTGTGCCGAGCGCCGCGTACGGCGCTCCGGACAGGTGTAGCCGAGAACTGCACCAATCATCTTCTACAGGAAGCAACTTCATGATTCGCCCTCGTTTCGCGCGCTCGGTAGCCGCGGTCGTCGCCTTTGTCACTCTGTCCAGCTTTGCCGTTGCCTGCTCGGGCTCTTCCGACGAAGTCGTCAAGACCGCCGACGGCAAGACCGTCCTGCGGTACGAGGGAAGCACTGGACAGGTCTTGTTCCCCGAACTCGCTGCCGATCTGGGCTACTTCAACGACGTGGAACTCAATTGGATCGGTGACACGACCAGCGGTCCTCAGAGCATTCAGAATGCCGCGACCGGTCAAACCGACTTCGGCGGAGCGTTCAACGGCGCGGTGGTGAAGTTGGCGGCAGCTGGATCACCGATCACCTCGGTGATCGGGTACTACGGCTCCGACAAGCAGAGCTTCAACGGGTATTACGTACTCGACGACAGTCCGATCAAGTCGGCGAGAGACCTGATCGGCAAAAAGGTCGGGATGAATACCCTCGGCGCGCACCACGAGTTCGTCGTTCGTGAATGGCTTGCGCGAGAGGGACTTACACCTGACGAGATCAAGCAGGTGGAACTGATCGTGGTGCCGCCGGTCAACACGGAGCAAGCGCTCCGGCAGGGACAGATCGACGTCGCGACTCTCGGCTCGGTCTTCCGTGACTCCGCACTCGAACGAGGTGGTCTGCGGGAGCTTTTCACCGACGAATCCCTGTTCGGCTCGTTCACATACGGCACGTTGGTGTTTCGTGACGAGTACATCGCGCAGAACAAGGAAGCCGTCGCGGATTTCGTGCAGGGAACCGCGCGAGCCATTCGCTGGACTCAGACGCACCCGCGTGACGAAGTGGTGGCCAAGCTGACGTCCATAGTCAACAGTCGTGGACGCAACGAGGACACCAAGCTGATCAGTTACTGGAAGAGCCCGGGAGTCGCCGGCCCCGGTGGAACGATCACCGACACCGAGATCAGCACGTGGATCGGCTGGCTGACCCGCAACGGGGAACTCGAGGACGGCAAGTTGAAGCCGTCGGACATCTACACCAACGAATTCAACCCGTACGCCAACGGAACGTATTCACCCGACAGCGGTGCTGACGGACAGGCATTGGAGGCCGCAAAATGAGCACAGAACCGAAACTACGGCTCGAGCACGTCACCAAGCAGTTCGACATTCGGGGGACCGACGAAGTTTTCACCGCGGTCGAGGACATCAACATCGACGTGGCGCCGGGGGAGTTCCTGGTCCTCGTGGGGCCGAGTGGTTGCGGTAAATCGACTTTGTTGGACCTTCTCGGTGGACTCAGTTCGCCCACTTCCGGTCGAATCCTTCTGGACGGCAGGCAGATCACCGGACCCGGTCTGGACCGCGGGATCGTCTTCCAGCAGTACGCGTTGCTACCGTGGCGCACTGCGCGTCACAACATCGAGTTCGGACTCGAAGCGAAGGGCGTGAAGAAGAGCGAGCGACGCGAACTCGCCGAGCATTACCTCGAACTGGTCGGTCTGCAGGGCTTCGCGGATCGCTATCCGCACGAGTTGTCCGGCGGAATGAAGCAGCGAGTTGCGATTGCTCGCAGCCTGGCCTTCGATCCCGAGGTGTTGCTGATGGACGAACCCTTTGCGGCGCTGGACGCACAGACGCGAGAGTCGCTGCAGGACGAACTTCTGCGCATCTGGAAGGCCACCGGCAAAACGATCCTGTTCATCACCCACGGAATCGACGAGGCCATCTACCTCGGTCAACGTGTTGCAGTGCTGACGTCGAGGCCGGGGCGCGTCAAGACGATCGTCGACATCGACATCGACCGGTCCGGCGACGACGTGCGATCAGGTGAGGAGTTCCGTGTGTTCCGGCACCGGATCTGGACGCTGCTGCACGGTGAAGTCGAGCGCGCTCGGGCCGGCGAACTCGACCCAGCCAAGGAGGTTGCACATGTCTAGTGCATTGGCGACGCCGGAAGTGGTCGTGGACCCGAAACCGTTACCCGACACAACACCTGACATTCAGCAGCGGAGCCAGGCGGGCGGCAAGGCGGCGCGCTACATTGGTTCCACCGCCTGGCGGATTGCCAAGCCGTCTATTGCGATCGCGATCTTCCTCGGGCTCTGGGAAGCGGCGCCTCGGTTGGGGCTGGTGGACAAGGTTTTCCTTCCACCCTTCAGTGAGGTTGTGTCCGCATTCTTCACTCTTGCCGCGAACGGTCAACTTCAAGAGCATGTTTCGGCAAGTCTGACGCGTGCGCTGACCGGATTCTTCGTGGCCATCGCGATCGCGATCCCGTTGGGAATCGCGATCGCCTGGTATCGCCCGGTCTCCGATTTCCTCAACCCGATTCTCGAATTATTCCGCAACACAGCAGCCTTGGCGCTGCTTCCCGTCTTCGTGCTGATTCTCGGAATCGGTGAGGAATCGAAGATCGCCCTGGTGATCTACGCCTGCACCTTCCCGATTCTGCTCAACACGATCTCCGGTGTGCGCACGGTGGACCCGCTTCTGATCAAGTCCGCGGCCTCGCTGGGCTTCTCCTCGATTCGACTGTTCCAGAAGGTGGTTCTCCCGGCTGCGGTGCCGACGATCTTCACCGGAATTCGTATGGCCGCCGCGTCGTCGATTCTCGTGCTGATCGCCGCCGAGATGGTCGGTGCGAAAGCCGGTCTCGGGTATTTGATCACCGCTTCGCAACTCAACTTCCAGATCCCGAACATGTATGCGGGCATCGTCGCGATCTCGTTGTTGGGTCTGACTATCAACGCGGTTCTGGTCCTGATCGAACGCCGGCTCTCACGTTGGCGCGTCACCACCTGATCTGCACCTTTCACGGAAAGAATCTGCGAACTCATGTCCGAACGACAATTTCATCTGAACGCCTTCCTCATGGGCGTCGGCCATCATGAGGCGGCGTGGCGCCATCCGCGTACAAATGCGGCCAACCTGTTGAACGTCAAGCACTTCCAGGAGTTGGGGAGGATCGCCGAACGAGGAAAGCTGGACTCGGTGTTCTTCGCCGACGGGCTGGCGGTCGGCCCGCGGGTCAAGTACAACACACAGGCGATTTTCGAACCCGTCACCTTGCTCTCTGCGATCGCTGCAGCCACCGACAAAGTGGGTCTGATCGCAACCGCGTCGACCAGCTACAGCGATCCATACACTCTTGCAAGGAAGTTCGCGTCCCTCGATCACATCAGCGGCGGACGTGGCGGGTGGAACATAGTCACGTCAGCCGGCGCCGACGAGGCGGCCAACTTCGGCCTCGATGCAGTACCGACGCACAGTGGTCGGTACGAGCGGGCCGAGGAGTTTCTCGACGTGACACTCGGACTCTGGGACAGCTGGGAAGAGGGGGCAGTTGTCCTGGACGAGGAGACCGGAATTTTCGCCGATCCGGATCGTGTCCATTGCATCGACCATGACGGTGAACGATTCACGGTAGCCGGCCCGCTCAATTCGCCGAGGTCTCCGCAGGGACGTCCGCTGCTCGTGCAGGCCGGTTCTTCCGAGAGCGGCAAGGATTTTGCCGCGCGGTACGCCGAGGCCGTGTTCACCGCTCAACGGACTCTCGAACAGGGGCAGGATTTCTACAACGACCTCAAATCTCGGCTGATCAAGTACGGACGTAGTCCCGACGAGATCAAAGTGCTGCCAGGCATCGTTCCCTTCATCGCGGATACGGAAGAAGAAGCGAAGGCTCTGGAGCAGTCGTTCACGGACCTGATCTCCCCCGAGTATTCACTGCGCCAACTCTCGAACATGGTGGGCGTCGATCTCACCGAGCATTCCCTGGACGCCCCGTTGCCACCGCTGCCGGACATCGATCGGATTCAAGGGAACAAGAGTCGATACCAACTCGTCAAAGATCTTGCAGAGAGCGAAAAGCTGACGGTTCGGGAGTTGATCGGCAAACTCGGTGGCGGCCGCGGGCATCGTACGTTCGCCGGGACACCCGAACAGGTTGCCGACGAGTTGGCCGAGTGGTTCGACAAAGGTGCTGCGGACGGCTTCAACATCATGCCGCCTTATCTGCCAGGTGGGCTGGAGGTCTTCGTGGAACGAGTCGTGCCGATTCTGCAGTCGCGTGGGCTCTTCCGAACCGAGTACACCGAATCCACACTGCGCGGACACTACGGCCTCGACCGCCCGGCGAACCGGTTTTCCCGGGCCGCCGGCGCGGCAGAAGTGAGCGCGTGACGGAAACCCTGCCCAAGGAACAGCCGTCGATCGCCGGACTCAAGCCCTTGATCACAACGGTTTTCGTACCGGCGGCCATTTTCGGAATCGGTCAGGGCGCGGCCGCCCCCATCATGGCCGTCACCGCCCGCGACCTCGGTGCATCGGTCGCCGTTGCCGGATTGATCGTCGCACTCGGAGGTTTGGGGGCCGTCGTCGGCGATCTCCCCGCCGGCCGGATAGTGTCGCGATTCGGCGAGCGTCGGTCCATCATCGGTGGAAGTTCCTTGGGTGCGACCGGAGTAATTATCTGTCTGCTTGCGCAGACTCCCTGGATGCTCGGTATCGGCGCTCTGCTGACCGGACTGGCGAATGCGGTGTGGGGCCTCGCGAGGCAGAGCTACCTCGCCGAGACCGTGCCACGCGGCCTACGGGCCCGAGCGATGTCGTCATTCGCCGCGATGTGGCGGTTGGGGTTCTTCCTGGGGCCGCTCATCGGAGCCGGCGTGATTCTTCTGGTGGGCGCGCGCGGAGGATTCCTGGTCCAATTGGTGGGCGTCGTACTCGCCGGGGCGCTGATGGCCCGCGTCCCCGACCCGCCACGAAAGGCGCAGGCGGGCAACGGTGATCACGCGCACACAACCCTCCCGGACATCCTTCGCCGTCATCGCGTGGCACTGTCGACGCTCGGGACAGGCTCACTGCTGATGGGCGCCGCTCGTGCTTCGCGGGAGGCAGTGCTGCCGCTGTGGGCATTGCACCTCGGGTTGGATGCGGCCCAGGTGAGTGTGATCTTCGGTATCGGTGCGGCCGTGGATCTGCTGTGTTCGTATCCGGCCGGACACATCATGGACCGATACGGGCGCAGGTTGGTCGCGGTGCCTTCGCTGACGGTGATCGGAGTGTCGTACCTGATGTTGCCGTTCTCGACGAGTGCAATGGGGCTGACCGTGGTCGCTGTAGTGATGGGGATCGGCAACGGACTGGGCAACGGCGTGATCATGACTCTCGGCGCTGATATTGCCCCACCCGAAGAACGCGCCGAGTTCCTCGCTGCATGGCGATTGACCCACGACACCGGCATGTTCGGTGGGCCGCTCGCGATCGGTCTCCTTGCCGCGGTGTTCCCGCTCGGGTGGGCGTTCGCCGCACTGGGTGCGACCTCGTTCGCGGGCGCAGCGATGATGTTCCGCTTCATTCCGGTCTACTCTCCGCGGGTATCACCCGAGTCGCGCGTCGGGAAATGATAGGTAGGCTCGCTACATGCGATTCGGACTGTTCGTACCTCAAGGCTGGCGTCTGGACCTGGTCGGTATCGACCCCGCGAAGCAGTGGGAGGTGATGCGAGACTTCACGCTCCGCGCGGAGGCAGGACCGTGGGAATCGGTGTGGGTCTACGACCACTTCCACACCGTTCCCCAGCCGACGGAAGAAGCGACTCACGAGGCGTGGACGTTGATGGCGGCGCTCGGTGCGTCGACGTCGCGTATCCGGTTGGGCCAGATGTGTACCGCCATGAGCTACCGAAACCCGGCGTACCTGGCCAAGGTCGCCGCGACAACCGACCTGATCACGGGTGGACGCGTCGAAATGGGAATCGGCGGCGGTTGGTACGAGCAGGAGTGGCGCGCATACGGCTACGGATTCCCCTCTGCCGGTGAACGTCTGGGTCGGCTCGACGAAGGAATCCAGATCATGCAGCAGGCGTGGTCGACCGGCAGCGCGACGCTCGACGGCAAGTACTACCAGGTCGACGGAGCGCTGTGCCGTCCACTTCCGTTGCAAGAGGGCGGAATTCCCATCTGGGTTGCCGGCGGCGGCGAGAAGGTCACACTCAAGATTGCGGCGAAGTACGCGCAGTACACCAACTTCGACGGCACCCCGGACGGCTTCGCACGCAAGTCGGAGGTCCTGAAGAAGCACTGCGACACCGTCGGTACCGACTTCGACGCCATCGTCCGTTCGGCCAACTACAACGTCGCCATCGGCGCGACGGAAGCCGAAGTGGCTCAGCGGTTGGAGACGCTGAAATCCCGGCTGACGCCGTTGGTCGGCGAAGCTGCTGCGGATGCGTCGCTCGATGAGTTCCGCGGAATGCCGGCAGTGGGTACGCCGGAGCAGATCATCGAGAACCTGTCAGCGCTCAAAGCGCAGGGCCTCGAGTACGGAGTTTTCTACTTCCCCGAGGCTGCGTACGACACGTCAGGGATCGAGATGTTCGAGAAGGAAGTACTGCCCGCGCTCGCGTAGCTGTACGGCTAGCGCAGGGAGTCAGGAAGATCGGCCGGGTTGATCAGAACCCGGCGATCGGGGTGGGTGCGAACTTCTTCGGAATCGGGGATCCGGCTCTGCAGGAAGTTCCACTCGCTCGCACTGACAGCCGCAACAGCCCGTGCCAGCACCGCGGAGTCCTTGGTTCCCCACTCGATCGGCATGGGGCTGACCATCTGCCAGGTGTCCGCCTTGCTGCGGGTGGAACGATCCGAACGCAGTGCAACCGACGGAATTCGGTCGCCGACTCGCCACTTCGGATTGAGACGAACATTGCGGCTGACGAGTGCGTACTTCGGTGCCCCTTTTGCCGGCTTCGCGATGTCGATCAGCGCGGTCAGCGTCGCCGCACGCGGGTGGACCTCGGTGACGATCGCAGGGACCAGCGGGTTGTTCGCATACAGAGATTCGACGCTTCCCACCTTGCGAGGTGCCCACACGGCCACCCACAGGGAACTGGCCGCACCGATGGCCAGGACCGCGCCGATGATGATGGACCACACCTCGCCCATGCTGATCAGCCAGGCCCCGACCGCGGCGAGGACGATCGCGAAGATCACCGCAGAAATCTGCAGGCGGCGTACGTCGGCCAGTGTGTCGTTGACCGACTTGGCGTGAGCCTTGTCGACAGTGAACTGGAAGTCAGCCACGAAAAAATCCTTCGGGTGGTGCCGGACGATCTAGGACCGGCCCCCGATCGCCC
This sequence comes from Rhodococcus sp. IEGM 1409, assembly GCF_030056735.1. GTDB lineage: Bacteria > Actinomycetota > Actinomycetes > Mycobacteriales > Mycobacteriaceae > Rhodococcus_F. Next base: position 687,766 of record NZ_JASHKN010000001.1, on the reverse strand, counting down.
GGGGACCGTCCACCAGCGTAGCTAGTTTCGCGCGCGCTCCCACATCTGCAGGTAAGCTTCGGCGCCGCGGCTCATGTCTTCGATGATGGTGTCGCCGTCGGCTCCCGCAGCGATGCGCATGTCCGCGATCCAGTCGGGAATCATCCCGTACTGCGCCACGCCGTCGGTGTTCACGTCGAATACCCGGGTGCCGGCGCGCTGCTGGTCCATGACCGTGCCGTCGAAGGCGGTGTACGGATACTGCAGCGGATTTTCGGCGGCGTCACCGCGCGGTGCGGCTTGGGGACCGAAGCCGTTGGTGTCGGCGCCGTAGCCGAAACCGAAGTAGTAGTTCTCGCTTCGCATTGCCCGCGCGTCGCGCCACTGGTCGATGAATCCGCGCTCTTCGGGCTTTTCGTCCGATGCGTCCAGTTGCCCGGCGTACAGGGCGACGAATCCACCGAGTGCGTAGATCCGCTTGTACAGGCTCGGGTCGCTCCAGCTGTGACTCGAGACGACGCCGGAGTAGTTCGCAGCTTCGAGAATGTCGAGTGCTGCTTCGGCGGTCTTGACGCTCATATGGTCGATGTCGACGATCATTCCTCGGTCCATCAAACCTCTGATCGTGTAAGCACCCAGGTCCGTCAGACCGTGTGAATTGCATTGCGGACCAGCGGGGTACACCGGAAGGGTTACTCCGGGCGGGAGTACAGCGAGAAGATTCTGTGCGCCGTCGACCTTGGTGGGCAGCACGTTGTCCTCGGCAACTCCGGTGCATGGTTCCGACTGCCAGAACTCCCCAGTGCCCAGGTAGTTGCCGATATTGACGGCCACGCCCGTGATCCCGCCGTCGAAACGGGCACCGCCCAGAGCGTTGTCGAACTTGTGCGTGACGATCATCTGCCGGACACCCAGGCCGTACAACTCGTCCAGGCCGCGGTCGATGTCGTCCTCGGTGCACTGCGGAATCCCGTTACGCACAGAGCAACCGAAGGGTTCGGATACTTCCACCCCGAGGGTGACGGCCAGCTTTCCGTCGGCGGCCACCTGCCGGACCTGTTCCGGGGAGCTCACGATGCGGAACCAACCCCGGCCGGGACCGCCGTACTGGGCGTCGATGTAGTCCTGGAGTGCGCGTGTCTGCTGCGCCTGGATTCGGACGGTCTCCATCTCGTCGCAGGGGTTTCGCTTGTTCGGATACAGCTCGCACAGGACGCGGTTGGCGACAAAGAGATTGGTGAAGATTCGCAGCCCGCCGCGCCAGGCCCGCTCGACCCACTTGTAGTACGTCTGCTCGTGCGTCAGCGAATCGTGAGCCGGCCAGTCGGCGAAGCTCGGCCAGCCGGTGGTGTCGTGAGTTTCGAAGGGATTTCCGTACGACAGAACGTTTTCGAGGAGTGCCGGTATGCCGTCGGGTTGATGGTCCGGGCAGTCGACGAGGGCAGCCGTGACACCTTGGGGGTCGAAAGGTCTGCCGCAGTGCAGGTTTCCGCCCATGAACTCGGAAGCATTCATGTGCACGTGTGTGTCGATGAATCCGGTGACTTCACCGTTCGGCCCGATTTCTCCGGGAATACCGTTTGTACCCACTTCGGCTTCGGGGAAATCGGCGCAGCCATCGCGGGGGACGAGAGTGAACGCAGATTCGGGAACGTCACCGGGATCGGACATCGTGAGCATCAAATCTCGCGAGATCAGTTGACGGCCGTTGGAGGTGGCGGTCAGAACGAAGGACTCGCCGGTGGACATCACGGTCCAGTCGGTGGACGGAGTTGCTTCGGAGGTGGCGAGTACGGAGTCTGCGCCGTCGTGCGAGAGCATCGACCCGTCGGGGCCGTACAGCATGAAACGACCCAGCTGAGCCGCATGTAGGCGGAAAGGTTCGGCGTCGGCGACTTTCGTGGCGTCGGTGAGGTACGCCGGTCCGCCACGACGGACGAAGTCGCCGGACTCCGTGCGAAGCGCATAGCAGCCGTTCGCAAGTGCGTACACCGAGTTCTGCGTGGTAGGAGCTGGACTCGGTGCCGCCGCACTGACGCCGGTCGTGGCAACGACGACGGCGGCAGTCAGCAGCGAGATGGTTCCGGCGAGCCGACCCCGTAGACGTGGAACTGAGCGCATGGTGCTGGCGACCCCCGGCCGATGGACACGACTGTGAGGGAACACTCTACAGATAACTGGACGTATGTCCATTTGTTTATGGAACGTGTTGCAGAAGTGCTCAGCCGATTGCAGGTCCGAGCAGGTCGTCGGCGTCGGTGATCCGGTAGGCGTAGCCCTGTTCGGCGAGGAATCGCTGACGATGTGCCGCATACTCCGCATCGAGAGTGTCGCGGGAGACCACCGAATAGAAGTGCGCCTGACCGCCGTCGTGCTTGGGCCGCAGGAGGCGCCCGAGTCGCTGAGCTTCTTCCTGCCTCGATCCGAAGGTTCCCGAAACCTGCACGGCGACAGACGCCTCCGGAAGGTCGATCGAGAAGTTCGCGACCTTGCTCACCACCAGCGTCTGGATCTCGCCGTTTCGGAACTGATCGAACAGGATCTCGCGTTCCTTGTTCTTGGTGGATCCCTTGATCACCGGGGCGTTCAGGGCTTCGCCGAGTTCGTCGAGCTGGTCGAGATACGCACCGATCACCAACGTCGGGGAATCCGGGTGCTTGGCCAGAATCGACTTCACGACAGCAATTTTGGTGTGCGCCGTCGAGCACAGTTTGTAGCGCTCCTCCGGTTCGGCGACGGCATAGGACATGCGTTCGGCGTCCGTCATCGTCACTCGCACCTCGACGCAGTCGGCCGGTGCGATCCAACCCTGTGCTTCGATGTCCTTCCACGGAGCGTCGTAGCGCTTGGGGCCGATGAGCGAGAAGACGTCGCCTTCGCGGCCGTCCTCACGAACCAGCGTCGCGGTCAGGCCGAGACGGCGGCGTGACTGCAGGTCTGCCGTCATCCGGAAGACCGGCGCGGGGAGCAGGTGTACCTCGTCGTAGATCACCAGTCCCCAGTCTCGGGAATCGAAAAGTTCGAGGTGCTTGTACTCGCCCTTCGTGCGACGCGTGATCACCTGGTACGTGGCGATCGTGACCGGTCGAATTTCCTTGCGTTCACCGGAGTATTCGCCGATTTCTTCCTCGGTCAACGACGTGCGCGCGATGAGTTCACGCTTCCACTGCCGACCGGCAACGGTGTTGGTCACCAGAATGAGTGTGGTGGCCTTGGCCTTTGCCATGGCAGCTGCGCCTACCATCGTCTTACCTGCGCCACACGGCAGCACGACGACGCCCGAGCCGCCCGCCCAGAACGAATCCGCTGCCATCTGCTGATAGTCGCGCAGTTCCCAGTGGCCTTCTTCGAAGGCGAGATCGATGGGATGCGCTTCGCCGTCCACGTAACCGGCGAGGTCCTCGGCCGGCCAGCCCACCTTGAGCAGCATCTGCTTGAGGCGGCCGCGCTCACTCGGGTGCACGATCACGGTGTCGTCGTCGACCTTTTCACCGAGCATCGGCGAGATCTTCTTGTGTCGCATCACCTCGGTGAGCACTGCGCGGTCGAGGCTGACCAGGATGAGGCCGTGCACCGGGCTCTTGACCAGCTGCAAACGTCCGTACCGGGCCATCGTGTCGACGATGTCGACCAGGAGGGGTTGCGGCACGGCGAATCGTGAGAACGAGACCAGTGCGTCGACAACCTGCTCGGCGTCGTGCCCGGCGGCGCGGGCATTCCACAATGCCAGGGGAGTGATGCGATACGTGTGGACGTGTTCCGGGGCCCGTTCGAGTTCCGCGAAGGGGGCGATTGCCTGCCTGGCATCGCCGGCACGCTCGTGGTCGACCTCCAACAGCAGCGTCTTGTCGGATTGGACGATCAACGGTCCGTCGGTCACGGAATCCTCCTAGTGAAGCAAACGAGGCAGCCACAGAGCGTTGCGCCGCGTTGTCGGCTGACGCCAACCCTGCCATTGTCCTGGTAACGGAGCACATACGCCAACAGGCGGCGCTCGCACAGCCCGAAGCGGGGGTGCCCGAGTGCGGGCACCCCTACGTCAACAGGGCAGGACCGACCGCTATTCCGGGAGGGCGGCGCCGGGCAGTACGAGGATCTTCACGTGTTCGTCGGGTGTGCGCAGAGCTGCGAAAGCGTCCGAGACACCTTCCAGACCGACCCGGCCGGTGATGATCTCTTCCGCGTCGATCTCTCCATCGGCGAGTCTCTGCAGGGTGATGTCGTAGGCATTCTCGTAGGGGCCGTGACCGAAGTTGATCGAGATCCTCCGGAACTGCCCGACGACGGGAATGATCGTCTCGTCGCCGAACGGCGCAGCCAGCACCTGTATCCGCGAGTTGAACGGCAAGGTGCGCATCAGCTCCCCGATAACCCCCGCCCGGCCGCTGCATTCGTAGGCGATCAGAATGCCGTTTGCGGCCTGACCGACGAGCGGGTTGCCCTCGGCGACCATCTGATTCCACAGTGCGATCGGATCCTGCTCTTCCGGATCGACGACGACGTCCGCGCCCATCTTCTTGGCGAGCTCGCGTCGCTTGGGGGAGGGCTCGGACGCGATGACGATCTGTGCTCCTCTCGCCTTCGCCGCGACGATGGCACCAAGCCCGATCGTCCCGCAACCGATGACGAGCGCCGAATCGGCCGAGGTGAGGCCGGACTGTTGAAGGTGCATCTCGCCGACGTGGAGAGGTTCGGCAAGTGTGGCGTGCTCGAGTGACAGGTGGTCGGGAACCTTGCGGACCCAGAACGCGTCGACGACGATGTGATCGCCGAACGCGCCGTGGTATTCGTTCGAGTAGCCGATGATCGTCGGGATCCCGGTAGCAGTGTCGGTGGCCAGGCCGATGCCCGCCACCCTGTCTCCGATCGTGAAATCTTCCACTGCAGAACCGGTTTCGGAGACGATGCCCGCATACTCGTGCCCCAGGACTACGGGGCGGTCAGGGTCGAAGGTGGCGAGCGGGTAACCCCCGCTGTCTGCGACCTCGACGAACCGGCACGGGTCTTTCGACATACTCAGATCACTGCCACAGATCCCGCAGGCGACGACGTCGATGCGGATCTGATGTGGTGCCGGCGGAGGTGCGTCGGCTACCACCGCTACTGCGAATTCACCGTTCTGGAATCGGACGGCCCTCATGCGCGTACGGCTCCCGTCTCGGCCGGCTGGCCGTAGTAGTCGGTATGGGCTTTGGTGAGCGCTCCGACCAGCCCGCCGATCAGGTATTCGCGGTTGTCCACGGCGAATTGCATGCTTGCCTGACGCCCGACGTTCCGCTTCCGGAAGTGCGGGACCACCTCCGACGCGAACAATTCGTAGCTGCGTTTGGTGTCCTCCCAGCTCGCCATGTCGACATGAAGGATCAGGAACGTGCCGAACCCTCCCGTCTTCTCGATCAGACGCTCGATCTGTGCGATCGCATCCTCGGGGGTACCGATGATCGCCTGACCGAACTCGCCGAGAGTGTCGTTACGCCACTGGTCGATGATCCCGGCCGGCGTATCTGCCCAGGCCGGGTTCTGGCCGGTCTGCCGATTCACGTAGGAGGCCATCGATCCGATCCGTCGGCTCACGGCGCGCTCGGCCTCGGCTCGGGTCTCTGCGATGAACATCGGAGTGACGACACGCCACGTCGCTCGGTCAGCGTGGTGGCCGTGCTCGGCCGAGACCTTCTCGTACACATCCCAGTTGCGATCCAATGCGTCGAATCCGCTGGGTGAACTCGCCGCCAATGAGAGCAAGGAGAGGCCGTTCTTGCCTGCGAGTACCGAACCGTTGGGCGAAATCGTCGACGCTGTCACGGTCTCGATGCCATCCGCGCGGTAGGTGGGCAGCTGTGCACGAGCATCACGCAACGTGAACCAGTCGGTTTCCATATTCACGACCTCGCCGCGGAGCAACGCGAGAATGGCCTCGAGCGCTTCGCCCTGGCGGCGACGCTGGTCCGACGGGTTGATACCCATCATGTGTGCGTCGAGGGGGATCTTGCCCGGACCGGTGCCGAAGATGAGTCGTCCGCGGGTCTGCAGATCGAGTTGAGTGATGCGGTCGGCCGTGATCAGAGGGTGGTGATAAGGCAGCGACGTCACGCCTGTACCGAACTGGATGCGCTCGGTCCGCTCTGCGGCGGCGGCGATGAACATGTCCGGCGCGGGCACGATTTCGGCGCCGGTCGAATGATGCTCACCCATCCAGGCTTCCTCGAAGCCGAGGTGATCCAGGTGTGCCATGAGATCGATATCGCGTCTGAGCTGCAAGGCGGGATCGGCGTCGAGCGGATGGTACGGGGCAAGGAAGGCTCCGAAGCGGATGGACGATGCGGACCACATGATGACATCTCCTGTCGACAGGGAAGTGATTTGGCTCACTCGCTCTGATAGAGATGTCTAACATGGATCAACTGATCCAATAAGTTGAATCTCCCGCAGAGTGGGAGGTTTGTAATCACTTGTAGTTCAACAATATATAGAGCATTTACGTCGTCTAAGGTTCTTCTAAGTCGATCAACTGAACCAGGCATTCTCAGAAGGAGCGTTGAAGAGGGCATGCAACTAGACGTCACAATCACCCCCACCTCCTCGACCGTCGAACTGAACGGCGTCGACGACTTCGCCAGTCTGTCGGTCGTCGTAGGCGGCGTCGATCAACCCGAGACTCTGAGTCGGGTATTGGAACCGTGGGGGGAAATCGAGGGGGATCACGTCTGGCTCGACATCGCTCAGCTGGAGCAAGCCGTCGCGGCCCAGGTCGGAAACGCGCAGTGGAGGCAGAAGTTCTCCGCGATGGTGGATTACGCACGCGCCCACGGCTGGGTTGACCACGACAACGGAGTGCGGGCACACCGTGAATCACTCTGACTCCGCGTCCGCCACTTCGGAGACGTTTGGCGAGCCCGTGCGAAGCTCGTTCGTATGACCGACTCCAGGCAGAACCGACAAGGCGACGCAACGCGAATGCGCTTGCTCAAAACTGCCGAGCGGCTTTTCGCGACAGAGGGATTGGATGCAGTCTCGTTGCGCTCGGTCAACGCCGCGGCCGGTCTCGGTCCGTCGTCTGTCCACTACCATTTCGGCACCAAGGACGACCTGGTCGCCGCGGTGCTGCTGGACTTGGGAACGTCGGTGCGAGATCAGATCAGCGCGAACGTGGACGCCCTCGCCGCCGAACAGACGCCGCCGACGGTCGAGGAACTGGTACGGGCGGTCACGGCGCCCTACAAGGCGTTGCTCCTTCGCCACCGCACGCGGGGAATGCGATGGATCAGGATCGTCACGCAGATCTCGCAGCCGCAGATGTCACGACCAGGACATCCCGCCCTCGAGGCAACCGAGCTGCACCTCCGCGATCATCTTCTCGACCAGGTCCGTCGTACCTTTCCCGCTGCCGATCCCGAAAGGCTCGAGACTCGCTGGGCGATCGCCTTGATGGGCTTCCTCCAAGCATTGAGCCGGGCGGACGATTGGAGCGGAAGCAGCAAGCTGCTCGCGCCGGAGCGGCTTGCCGACTTCTACGAGGACCAGGTCGTCTTTCTGATCGGTGGCGTGCGGCATTTATTGGGATGAACCCCTTATTTTTGCGCGACGACAGACTTTCGCATTTCCATTACATGAGTAATAGCCTCGGAAATTCCGGATCGATAACCGATATTCTTTTCGGAATCGCCCGGAGTGGAATCAAGCTCCGATTCGAGTCTCGTTTGAATACGGTCCAGGGTGTGGATTGTTCTTTTCACGATGGTTAATTCTCTTTCTGCGGAGAATCCGAAAGTAGTATTCCGGACTGCCGAGCGTGTTCGTCGAGGACGCAGAGTGAAGCGAGGGTCATGCCCGCTGCGTAGCCGCGCGAGCGCGCGTCAGTTCCTCGACTACGTGACTTGAACAGGTTGAATGTTTCGTGCAGGTGCACGAGGGTGTCGGTGGGGGCCGGCATTGGTCAGCTTCGCAGTCAGCTCGTCTTCCTCTGAACTGTGATGTCAGCTCCGCTTTCTCTTACGAATGAACTCGGAAGACTCCGCAGTTTTCGCCCGCTTTTCCGCACGGCGTTCCTTGATCGACTGGGCGGGTTTCTTCATGTTTTTACCCGGCGCCTTGTCAGCCATTGTCGCTCCTCATTTTTCGAAGTGGCAATCACAAACTGACCTCGACCATACTTCATTTACAGAAAAAAGCCAGTTACATCTTTTCTACTACTTTTTTCCGGAGTCGACGGGGCTGACGGAAGTAATGCGGTGCAACGTGAAACGGCGTACCGCACCACTTGCCGGGTCGAAGGCGTCCAACTGTCCGCCGCCCACACTGACGGGATCGACGATGCGATGGGTCGCCACCCCCTGAGCGTCGACGTAACCGATGTTGACGCTGGAATTGTCTCGGGCCGCCGTGGCCAGCAAGGCGACGGTGGCAGCGTTGTTCTCCCTCGAACCGTCCGTTCGAACGCCGCCACGGCCGGGGGCGGAAGCGCGGTCGCCCGCCCGCATCGTGCGTACCAACGACGCCAGCTGATCCGCCGACGGGCTCGCGGGCATTCTTGACGCCGGTCGGCTGCGACGGTTCGGTACGCGCGCCCCACGTGGGCGAAGATCGACCAGCGTTCCCGAGGAGTCTTCGCCGGCCGGCGCAAATCCCGCTGCGCGCAGTTCGGCGAGGACCTCACGTAGGGGGGCCTGGGAGATTGCGACCGTGGGAGCCAATGCGCGCAAAGCCAGGGGCTCGGCCACCGCCGATACGAGGACCTCCGCCAACAGTGACGCGTCCTCGCATCGGATGAACGACGCTGCAACCCCGGCACGCAGTCGTCCGTGCCGACGGGCAACGTCGTCAATGAGATACGAAAGTGATTGGGGGACAGGTGTCTTCGATTTCGAGGCGAACATGGCATGCAGTTCGGTGGCCGTCAGACCGGCGTCGAGAGCACGACGCACGCTGTCCTCGCTGATGCGGTACATGGACGCCGATCCTGCCGACTCGATGTCCGCGACCAGGCTCACCTGCTCGAGCAGGTCCGGTACGAGTGGGCCGGGCGCAACCAAAGTCAGATCTGCCTGGACCAGGATGTAGTCGATGGGCTCGGGTAGCGCGGACTGCATTTCGGCTTCGGCGTCCCCGCCGTGCAGCAATGCTCGTCCCGGTGACGACAAAGCGCCGCGGGCTACCAGTCCGAGCGCGGCGGCCTCGTCCAGAGTCCGCTCGATCGCGAAGGTCCGTAGGCGCCCGCTCCACCGCGGACGTCGCCACGCCAGTAGCCGACTGACCTCGACGGCCGACGCAGTCTGACCACTGTCGAGTTCGGAGAGCAACCCCAGAATTGCCTGGCGATCTCGCGGAGCCGCCGGAGCCCGGCCCTCCTCTGACAGCGCCGCGATCGGCTTGTCGGTGGAATCCCGCAGCCCGATCATCCACGGAACTCGCGGTACGTCGACCCAGGCGGATGCCAGGACCTCCCACCGTCGCGCTGTGGACGCGTTCAGCCAGCCGTCGACGGCGAGTGTGGGCGTCCAGTATTCGTCCCCGTTGTCCGAGATCGGCGCTGGGTCCGGCGTTCCGCTCGCAATGAGTCCGGCTGCCGAGAGCAATTCGACAAGCAGGCTCACTCGCGCTTCGTCGAGATCGGCCGTCTTGGCTACGCGTCTTAGTTCTCGAACACCGAGTCCGCCGGCTCGCAGCGCGGGGGCCGGTGCTGCTCCCAGAACTACGATCACGTTCTCGCATTGGCGTACCAACTCGAGCGCTTCGCCGGCTGCTGCGGCGTTCACGTCCGCCGGTTTGAGTTTGTCGCCCCCGATGACCGGCGCAGTGAGAGTCGTCGGATCGAAAACCGGCTCGCCGCGGATGACCTGACGAACCGTCGCCGGAAGCTCGACAGTCTGCTCGTCGAGCCACCGCAGCAGGCCGGCTGCCAGCAGTCGCTGAACCGGGCGATCGGGCGGCGTTCCAGGGGCAGCGTCGCGGGTGCGGCCGATCGGGCTGGAGTTGGCGAGAGTCTCGAGGAGATCCCGTTCGCGGGTGTCCAGAGCGTCGAGGGCTGCCGAGATTTCGGTCTCGGTCATCGCCTCGGCAGGTTCGAGGGCACGCCCCACACGCCAGGGAATCATCCCGATGACTGCCGGGACGACACTGATGGGATCTACACCCCAGATGAGGGCGGACTCGCGCATCTTCGCCAGTGACTTGTCGACGGCCTTCTTGGTGACCTTGCCCTTGCCGGTCAGTGCGCGTTCGGCGATCGCACTGTTGAGCTCCGCCCGCGTCATCGGGGTTTCCTCGGCGCCGCTCAGTGTCAACAATTCGAGAAGACCGAAATCGAGGGTGTCGAGTTCGTCGGCCGCTCGGCTGACCGACGCGCGTTGCTGCGCGCGTCCGCTGAGAACAACCATCGTGCTCGGCGGCGGTACGGCCAGATCGGGGCGCAGACGCAGCAGCTCCGTCAATTCGGCGTCACTGCGCGCCGAGAGCCAATCGGTCAGACTTTCGGCTGCGGAACTGCCCGCCGGGGTGCCACGTGTTTCGGTCATCAGGTATCAGATTAGAGACCTGGTCTGTACGGCGTAACGGCGTCCTGTCAAAATGACTTCGTGGCCAACAATTCGAAGCAACACTATGTAGATCCAGGATGGCCGGAAACTGCAGACGGAGATCACGCAGTGACCGAATTGTCATCGACCCGTGCAGGTGGACTTTCACCCTTCGGCGAGGACACCACCTTTCCGGTTCCGGTGGAGTCACTCCCTTACGTACACCCGCATACCGTCATCAACCGATAACAACTCGACACGAAGAAGGCCCGCACCGAATCGGTGCGGGCCTTCTCGAGTTCGAGCGTCCGAGCGGACAGTCTTGCCGGTGTTACTTGAGGAACGTCTTCGCGGTGTCGGCGACTGCGAAGATCTGCGGGTCGACCGGGATGCCGTTGGCCTTGGCGAACGCGATTGCCTGATCGATGGCGTCGGCAACCGGGTGTGCAACGGTCTGAGCGACCTGCTGTGCCGGAGCCGGCGCTGCCTGAGGGGCCGTGGTGGCCGGAGCGGAACGCTCGGTGGCGCCGCTGCTCAGTCCGAGGCTGGAGGAGCAGGACGGCCATGCGCCCCAACCCTGGTTTGCGAGAACACGCTCGGCGACAGCGATCTGCTGCTCGCGAGAGGCCTGGTTTGCGGTGGCTGCATACTGTCCGCCGCCGTGTGCGTTCCACGTGCTGGGGGAGAACTGCAATCCGCCCTGGTAACCGTTGCCGGTGTTGATGGCCCAGTTTCCGCCGGCCTCACACTGGGCGAGACGATCCCAGTCGGAGTCGGGGGCAGCGTTTGCGGTTCCGGTGGCTGCAATTCCTGCTACGCCCATGATGGCGCCGGTGACGGCGACCTTGGCGACAGTGCGGCCGGTGGTGGTGGGCTTGCGATGGCGTCCGCTCATGATGGTCGAAATCCTCTCCACACGCGCCTGCGAGGTCAGCTGTCGGGTTCGGGCTGAGAGGTCGCCCGGCCTCGCCTTTCCTGGCTGGAAAGGGTCTGGCTTCACCCCAAGATCCGGTCTTGCGACCGAACCGGTGTCCACTGGAGAACTTTTCTGTTCTCACAGAGGACTTTGGGTCCCCCGTCCTCGTCCCTGGAATGCTCTGTCGGAAGTCCGGTACCCGCGGGACAAGGCTTGGCGCGGCGGGCCGGAGGTGGCCGAGTTTCCCGGCCGAAAACGACGGTAACGGCTCGAGTCTCTCGTGTCACCATTTGATAACGCGGCGTGGCGAAAGACGTACAACGCGTCACACAAAGCGCAGGAGACTCTTCCCAGGTAGGTGGGGGTGCCTCAGTGAATGTCCGGTTGTGTCCGTTCCGTTATCCATCCGTAATGTGATCAAGGTCACAGCGTTATCGGGATGGATCCAACGGCTACGCGTATTGAGGCGCTCGACGGCTATGCGTAGTTGACGCGGTCCACGTCGACGATCTCCTTGCCGAGTGGCATCAGCGAGATCGGAATCATCTTCAAGTTCGCGACGGCGAGTGGAATTCCGATGATCGTGATTGCCATCGCGACGGCGGTGACGATGTGTCCGATCGCCAACCAGATGCCGGCGATGATCACCCAGATGACGTTGCCGATCATCGAACCGACACCGGCGGTCGGCTTGTCGACGACGGTCTTACCGAACGGCCACAGCGCGTAGATGCCGATGCGGAACGCTGCGATTCCGAAGGGAATCGTGATGATGAGGATGCAGCAGATGATGCCTGCGGCGAAGTAACCCAATGCCAGCCAGAAGCCGCCGAACACCAGCCAGATCACGTTCAGGAGGATTCTCATGGTCGGTGACCTTTCGGTTGGAGGCGGGAGAGATCAGCGCACGCGTCGACCGGATCTCAGCGTGTAGACGATCGCGAGAAGGAAGCCGATCGGGCACGCGAGTGCAACGAGATACAAGGCCAGGCCGGGCGGAGTGTCACTGAAGATGTGGACCGCGAAGATGGCCACGATCGCGAGGAATCCGACGATGAACAGTGCCATCGCCGTACGGAACAGACCGTTTCCGGTGCCGGAAGTGCGCGGGTTCGGTTGAGGGTCCACACCTACGAGGATAGTGCCTGTAAACCTGGGTGCCGACCCGGGTTCGTCACAGGTAGACTGTTAACAGACTGCGCGCCCCGCTGAAGCAAGTGTGGGGCGCGTTCTTTTGCATTCTTCCACCGGAAGCGATGCGAGCAAGGCCATGAGGCTCTTCCGAGAGCCTCCCGAGCACATTGGGGCAGATGCCCCAGTCGAGTGATGAGCAGGTGAACGCGGTGCCGACCGGCAAGGTGAAGTGGTACGACGTCGAAAAGGGTTTCGGCTTTTTGTCGCAGGAAGAGGGCGAGGACGTCTACGTCCGCGCTTCCGCTCTCCCCGAGGGCGTCGAGGGCTTGAAGGCCGGCCAGCGCGTCGAGTTCGGCATGGCTGCAGGTCGCCGCGGTCCTCAGGCGCTGAGCCTGAAGGTGCTCGAGCCGGCGCCGTCGTTGCGCGGCGCTACGGCGACGCGTCGTGAGCCCGTCGAGCGTAAGCACACCCCTGACCAGTTGCACGGCATGGTCGAGGACATGATCACGTTGCTCGAGGCGAAGGTCCAGCCGGATCTGCGCAACGGCAAGTACCCGGACCGCAAGACCGCTCAGCGGATCTCCGAGGTCGTCCGGGCCGTCGCTCGCGAGCTCGACACCTGATCGCTTCGATACGAGCCGGCATACACAGCTGCTGACAAAATGCCCTGCACACCAATCGGTGTGCAGGGCATTTTCATGGTCCGGGGATCAGGCGGTCTTGATCGACCAGATCAGCAGTCCCTGTTCGCTTCCCTCACCAACGGCGAGGTGGATTTCGACGCCGACGAGTTGCTTGACGGGATCACTCGAAGATTCGACCGTCACGGCCAAGGCCTCACCGGGCTCGAAGACTCGGGGCTCGCCGGTCTGGTTGCCGTCGGCATCCTCGTAGACGGCCAGCAGTGCCCACTGCGCATCCGAGACGTCCGTCGACATTGACAGCTGCAGCGGATAGCCCGCAGGAACGTCGAGTGCGTAGATGTCGCCCACCTGGGCGCACTGGGACAGATCGATGGTGCAGAACCCGGCAGGGTTCGTCTCGATGGTCTTGCCGTGCGCGTATGCGGTGATGACCGGCAGATTGTCGGGTTCGTCGTTGATGTTCTTGATGATCACGAAAAGAACGGAGACGTAAGCAACTAGTGCCACCACCATCAGGACACTGATCGCTGCCACGATCTTCTTTGTTCTCGAGCGCATCATCACTGCGGAGTACTTCCTTGTCCTCGGTTGGATTTACCGGTGTAAATCACTTCGGTCACTTCTTGTTCGGCCAGATCGGGTCGCTTCCCGCCGAGGCCTGGCAGGAGGCTGTTTCCTCGGTAGCTCAGGAAGGTCTGTAGGAGCCCGATCGTCAGGAACACCGATACAACAGTGAACCCGATCCAGTATTCGGTCGGAAGCAGAACCCCCAATGCGCCGCCGAGTACCCAGCTCAACTGCAGAACCGTCTCCGATCTGCCGAATCCGGACGCGATCGATTCTTCGGGCAGGTCGTGCTGCAGTGACGCGTCGAGTGAGACCTTGGCGAGTGCGCTGGCGGCAGAAGCGATGAGCGTGGCCAGCGCCGCGGTCATGAGGTTGTCCGTCAGAGCGGCGATCACGGCGATGATCCATACCGAGGCCGTGCACCGAAGCACGATCAACGCGGGCCGGCCGAGCTTGAGGCGAGCGCCCGCCGCATTTCCGGCGAAGTTACCCAGACCGGCGGCGGCGCCGACCAGGCCGAGCATCATGGCCTGCTGGAGTGGCTCGTGATCGGTACGTGATTTGGCGACGAACGCGATGTAGAGCGTCAGAAAGCCGGTGAGCACTCGGATGGTTCCGTTGCCCCAGAGACCGATGATCACTGCCCGTCCGAGAGGCTGACGGACCTTGGCCGGTTTCGCGTTCGGCTGTGGTGGGGCGCTGCCGGCGTGATGTGCCTCGTCCGGGTGGTAAGTGATGGTCGCGGGGACCTCACCCTCGGTGACCTCGACCCATGACGGGATTCGCATGCTCAGATACGCGCCGAAGACGGTCACGGCAACCGCGAACCACAAGGCTCCGGTGGAACCGAAAGCGAGGGCGAGCGCACCCGCGACGGCACCGGCCCCGATCGTCCCACCGATCAACCCGAAGACCGTCAGACGCGAATTGACTCGTACCAGGTCTATTTCCGGTGGTAGCACGCGTGGCGTCACCGCACTCTTGAGCACCGAGAACGATTTACTGAGCACCATCATTCCGAGCGCTGCCGGATACAGAATCCAGCTGTCGAAGTTGAAGACCAGGATCACCGCGAGGAGCGTCCGGACCCCGAACGACGACGCGAGCGCGATTCGGCGGCCACGCTGCAAGCGGTCGAGCATCGGACCGATGAGCGGCGCGATCACGGCGAACGGCGCGATCGTGATCAGGAGATAGAGCGCGACCTTGGTCTTGTCCTCGCCCGTCGCGGCCGAGAAGAACAGCGTGTTGGCGAGGGCGACGGAGATGGCCGCGTCGGTGGCATTGTTCGTCATCACCGCGTAGGTGAGAGCGGTCAGACCGGACTTGTCCGCGCCGTCGGCCTTCGCTGCGCGCTGGAAAGTCGCGATGCCCTTGTTCGTCAGCTCACGGCTGCGCATCGCTGCGACGCGGGTGACGGTGAGCTTGCGAGGCATCGGGGGAGCCTTGGGAGCGTCCGCACCCGGTGCCTTCGAACCGGACGCGGAATCCGAGTCTCCCCGTGACTCGGGGATCGGATGCAGCGGCGGCAAAGGCGTGCGGCGGGCAGCGGGACGGGCCGAAGGTGGGTAGTTGTCCGGGCGGGCCGCGGGTGGGTAATTGTCGTAACCGGGGTGCACCTGTTGCCCCTCCGGCTCGTCGTGGATTCGCCGAGTTTCGGGGTCGTAGGGTTCGCGCGGTCCGGTCACCACTTAATTCTGTCCTAGTGTCGGCGCGGCTACCACGCACACCCCTGCGAGTCCTCTGTCATGTCGGACTCAGTTAACAAAACGGACTTCGAACATCTGCGGCCAATACTTGCCGGTGAGCAGGAATCGATCGGTACCGGGAATCTGCGCGATGCCGTTGAGAACGTCGACGGTGCTGGTCGATCCGTCCGCGACGAGTTCTTCGCGTAGCGGCGACGCGTCGTACACGTTCGTGACGCTGCCGTCCGACGGGTCGATTCGGACGACGGTGTCCGTGGTCCAGACATTGGCGTAGACGGAGCCGTCTTCGGCGCATTCCAGTTCGTTCAGTTTGCCGACGGACTCTGAAGATCTGGTGACGTCGATCGTGGAAATCGACGCGAAGGTTTCGGGATCGCGAAAGGTCAACGTGGCCGAACCGTCGCTGGAGACCAGCCGATCCCCGAGCGAACAGATTCCCCATCCCTCGGTGTCGAGTGGGAACCGCCCTCGTTCGATCAAGGTGTCCTTGTCGCGGGCGATGGCAACGCCGTCTTTCCAGGTGAGTTGCCACAGTGTGTCTCCGACGACCGTGATGCCTTCACCGAACAACGGAGGGTCGAGATCGGCACGTGCAACTTCCGGTCCCGAAGCGGGGGACTGCTCGTCCGAGATCTCGTTCGAGCGGACCCAGGACCGGCCGACGCGCCCGGTACTTTCGTAGAGGCGATTTCCGTCGATCTCGAGGCCTTGTGTGAACGCGTCGGGATCGTGCGCGGACACTCGAACGATCTCGACGGAGCCGGTTTCGGTCGTGAGGTTGTCGGGAGCGCTGGGGGAATCGGAGCACCCCGTCAGCGCCGACGCGATCACGGCGACCGCTGCGAAACTGCGCACGGAATTGGCGTGTGACCTACTCATCTGCCCAGCATGGCAGCCCAGTGCGTTGCGGACTTGCGGTGGTGCGGCAAACTGGAGGAGTGAGTGTTGCTACTTCTCCAGAGCGTGCAGTGCCGCGCCCAGTACTGGCCGATGCGGTCGAGCTTGCCCGAACGGCAGTCGTCGACCTGCATGAAGGCGGTGTGGGGGCATACCTCGGCGTGACGTCGGAGGACGAATTTGCCGCCACCCATCGATTTGCAGCAGACATTCCGGGATACCGGGGTTGGCAGTGGGCGGTTGTCGTCGCTGCCGGGCCGGAGGACACCCACGCCACGGTCAGTGAGTTGGCGCTGTTGCCAGGTCCCGACGCGTTGGTTGCGCCGGAATGGCTGCCATGGGATCAGCGGATTCGTCCCGGCGATCTCTCCGTCGGTGACCTGTTGGCACCGCCGGCCGAGGATCCTCGGCTCGTTCCCGGCTACGTCGCCACCGGTGACCCGGAAGTCGACGAGGTAGCTCTCGAAATCGGGCTCGGCCGCAAACAGGTCATGAGCCTCGAGGGCCGACTCGATGCCGCGCAGCGTTGGTTCGACGGTGACTTCGGCCCGGAGTCGGAAATGGCGAAGGCCGCGCCGTCGACGTGTGGGCTGTGTGGGTTCTTCCTTCCGCTCGCCGGTTCGCTGCACGCAGCGTTCGGCGTGTGTGGCAACGACCTTTCCGCAGACGGTCGTGTGGTCAGCGTGTCCTACGGTTGTGGCGCGCACTCGGATACCAGCTTGCCGCTCGGTGCGGGTTCGCCGCAGTTCGACGCATTCGACGACGGAGCAGTCGAGCTGATCGCGGCGACTGCTCGCCCGTCGAGCGTTGTTGCAGTTGAGGATTCGGTATCCACCGAGTAGAAGATCCGTTCGGCACGGACGCACTCAGGGCGGCGACGCTGCGCGCGTGGTCGGAATCTCCGACGCGATTGCGTGAGGACGCGGCTGCTGAATCCGACCTCGCGAAGGCTGGGTACCGCGACCGTCTGCTCACCGAGTTGGCGCAGAACGCTGCCGATGCGGCTGCACGTGAGGGCATTGCCGGCTCTCTGTGGGTGGACGTGGACGGTCAGACGCTGACCGTGGCGAACACGGGCCGTCCGCTGGACGAATCCGGCGTACATGCGCTCACCGCGCTGCGAGCGTCGAACAAGGTCGACGCCGACGAAGGTGTGACGGGCCGGTTCGGCGTCGGATTCTCGGCAGTTCTCTCGGTCGGTGACGAGGTGGAACTTCGCTCGTCGACGGGATCGATTCGATTCTCTGCCTCGCAAACTCTGCGCGAGATCGAGTCTCACGAACTCCCGGTGCCGGAAACCGGTGTCCCCGTCCTTCGTTTGGTGTGGCCCTCTGGCGAATTGCCGAGCGACGGTGCCGATTCAGAAGTGGTGCTGACGCTTCGGCCGGAGGTCGATGCCGTAGCGCTGCTTGCGCAGATGACGCGCGAGGCCGTCGACTTGCTGCTCGAACTCCCAGCTCTCGGATCTATTCGATTGGGCGAGAAGATTTTTCAGCGCTCGGAACGAGTGCTGAAATCCGGTCTTGTCGAGATAGCTATCGGAGATCGCACGTGGTGGCAGTACTCGGCGCCGAACGCGCGATGGTTGGTTCCGGTCCGCGACGGGGTCGTCGAACCGGTGTCCGACGACGTCCTGCGGGCTCCGACGCGATCCGACGAGGAGCTGTCGATTCCGGCGATCGTCATCGCCGACATAGCGATGCAACCCGATCGCCGACGCCTCATGCCCGCTGCACCGATCGCTCCGCTTGCCGAGGGGTACGCGAAGTTCCTTGCTGCACTACCTCCTCGGCAGCGAACCGCACTCGTCCCGATTCCTGCCTTTGCCCGCAGCGAAACCGATTCGCTTCTGCGCGAAGCGCTTCTGAAGGAGCTGCAGGAAAACGAGTGGCTTCCGGTGGTCGGTGAACCCGACCGCGCGCCGCAGCGAGCATCCGTGGTGCCCGGGCTCAGCGATGACCTCGCCGAGTTGCTCACCGACATCATCGGCGGCCTGGTTGTTCCCGAGCTCTCCGGCCCCAAGCACGAGCGAGCACTTGCGGCGGTGTCGACGCACCGCATCGGGCTCGCGCGCATCGCCGAACTGCTCAGCGGCTTGGAACGTGAACCGAAGTGGTGGAATCGACTCTATTCGGCTCTCGAGCCCATGGTGATCGACACTCTTGCGGTGGAAGAGCTTGGAACGCTGCCGGTTCCGCTCTCCGACGGACGAACGGTGACCGGTCCACGGACCGTCGTCGTCGGTGTCGAACTGGGCGAAGAGGCACCGTCGGTGCAGTGGACGAGGTTGGTTCATCCCGTCGCGGCTCACCCCTTGCTGTCTCGATTGGGAGCACAGACCGCAAGCGCCACCGACCTGCTGTCCGATCCGGCACTGCGAGCATTGGTCGAAGATGCTGCGGATCAAGATGATTCGGTAGTGACGGACTTGGCGCAGGTGGTGCTCGGATTGGCGGCCCACGTGGCTCCAGGGGCGCTACCGTCGTGGATCGGTGAAGTGCTGCTTCCTGATTCGGAGGGCGAATTGCGTTCTGCCGATCAGCTTCTACTTCCGGGTGCTCCCCTCGCAAGTGTCCTGGTCGACGATTCTCCCTTCGGCATCGTCGACGCTGATTTCGTTCAGCAGGTGGGGGAGCAGGCACTTCGGGTAGTCGGTGTCGGGTGGAGCTTCACGGTGGTCCGTGAGGAATTGCCGTCCGGCCCGGATCACGATCTCGACGCCGAAGACGCATGGTGGGACACCCTCGACGAGGATCCCGAATACATCGAAGCCGTGCGCGATCTCGATCTCGTGGACGAAGACCGCTGGGCGCAGGCGTTGTCGCTATTGGTCGAGTCGCCGGCGACGCGGGAGCTGCTCGTCGACCGCCGCGGATACACGGCGTGGTGGTTGCGTTCGAATGCAGAACTGAGCGGTGAGGTTCTGGGACTGCTGCGCGCTCCGGGCGATCGCACCTTCGAAGGACTACTCGACGCTGCCGAACACCCCGACGCCGGATTCTTTTCCGGACTGCTGGCATCGGATACCGTCGATGATCCGGAACTGGCTCAGTTGCTGCTCGATCGGCTTGCCGACCCGCTACGGATGCCGGCCTCCGCCGTCGTCGCGCGGACGCACCGACTACTGGGTGAGGCAGCGCAGCGACGGGTTCTCGACCTGGAGGAACTGCACCTGCCGCCGTTCGTGCGCGGTCTTTCCGGCGATCTGGTCGATCCCGGCGACGCCCTTGTTCTCGACCGGCCGTGGCTGGGAGCGGCACTACCTGCACAACGAGTGGTGCTCGGCAGTTTCGAGACGGCTGACGCACTGGCAGATCTCCTCGATGTCGCGACGGCGTCCACATCCGTTCACGGACGAGTGAGCAGCACCGGCGTCGTGACTACGTGGGCGAACGAACCACAGGCAGTTCTCGGCTTCGCAGCCCTCGGCCGTGAGGTTCCCGGCGGCGAGGTAGTGATCCATCATGAACTGTCGGTGGAACTGACAGGGGCAGTGGAGGCGACAGTGACCGTGCCGTGGTGGGTGGACTCGGACGGCGTTCATCACGTGATGCGCACGTGGACACTGCCGCAAGGGATGTGAGGGCAGATGTCTTTTGATCAGTGGGTACTCGACAGCGCAGTGAGTCAGCGGACGGCGTGGCTCGTGGACGTGGTCGACGTCATCACCGACAGCGGCGGAACCCTCGCGTCGTGGCTGATCGCGACGCTGCTCACGATCGTGCTTCTGTTTCGGGGGCTCCGAACGGAAGCTCTGCTGATCGCCGGATCGATGTTGACCGGTCTGCTCGTGATGAGCGGATTGAAGCGCATCTTCACACGAACCCGCCCACCCGTTCCGGAGCGTTTGATCGAAATCGATTCGTACTCGTTCCCGTCGGGCCACGCGATGATGAGCGCGATCCTCGCGACTTCGGTTGCCGCCGTGATTCTTCGGCTTGCCTTGCCGAGGCTCGCGAAGATGGCAATGCTCGCGAGCCTCGGCCTGTACACGATCGCTGTCGGATTCTCCCGCGTCTACCTGGCTGCCCACTGGATGACCGATGTGCTGGCAGGTTGGGCGTTCGGGATGGCGTGGGCCGGAGTGTGGATCTGGGGAACTGCGCAGATCAGGACGCGGCGGGCGCTGGTTACTTCGTGAGCTCGGCGAGTAGTTGGCTTGTCGCCCACGGCAAGCTCAGTGCCGAACTCGCGGTCAGTGCCGCACCGACCTGCGGGGCCTGATCGTCGTTGACGTAGACGACGCGATTGTTCTTGACCACGTCGAGTTGCTGGAAACCCGGATTGTTTCGGACCGCCTGGGCGGCATCGGGATTGCCGATGACGACGAGACGGTCCACGTCGAGGAGATCTAGTCGCTCGGTGGAGATGGGCGCGTAGAACTCTCCGTTCATCAATGCCTCGACCGCGGGAGCAGGTTTGAATCCGAGACTTCCGAGGACCCGTCCGCGGGCGTCCTCGGAGGAGAAGGCGTAGAACTCCGGGGTCGTGTCGACGCTGATGATCACCGCGGTCTGGTCTGCAAATTCCGGGTGAGCGCTTCTGGCGTCGGCGAACTGCTTGTCGATATCGGCGACCAACTTCTCGCCGTCGGCTTCGCGACCCACTGCCTTCGCTGCGGTCTTCGTCGTGATCTGCCACGGAGTTGCGTAATCGCCGTAGGCCGGATCCTTCGCGACGGTCGGGGCGATCGCGGAAAGTGTGCTGTACAGGTCTTTGTCGATGCTCGAGTAGAGCGCGAGGATCAGGTCAGGCTCGAGCGCAGCGATCTTTTCGACGCTGATCGTGGTTTCGGGATTGCTGCCGACGACGGTCGGTTCGGTTCCGCCCCAAGGGCCGGTGACCCACGGCCACGTGCGGTTGACGTCCGGCTCGCCCGGGTACTGGTTGACCATTCCGACGGGCTTGATGCCCAAAGCCAAGAGAGCCTGCTCATCGTTGTAGCCGACGGTGACGATCCGCTGTGGTTCGGAATCGATCGTGGTGCTGCCGAAGGCGTGATCGATCGTGACCGGGAAGGCGCCGCCACCGGAAGTCGACGAACTACTTGTCGCGTCGTCGTCGCCCGATCTGCAGGAGACGAGTGCTGTGCCGACCAGTGCGACCAGGGCAACGGACGTCAGTCTCGTCCGATGTCCTCGGCTTTTACTACGGTCGAGGCTTTTCCAACGATTTCGGAGGGAGATATTCACGGTGACGTGTTTCCTTTCAGCGGCGGCAAGCCGGGGTCCGCACAACCGTGCAGGGTAGGCTTACCATACTGAAAGAGGTTGAATCGACTCGCTCAGTCGACCAGACCGGCGCCCTGTTGCGCGCCCTTGTCGCCGCGTACGGCTGCGCGCCGTTGAATCGAGAACAGAGCGAAACCGAGGAAGCCGACTCCGATACCCGCGTAACAAATCGGAAGTGCATCCGACCAACGGTCGCCGCTCACCGCGACCACGATCGTGGCGATCACCCACAACGCGGTGCCGATGATCAGTGCCGGCGCGGGTGCGGACAATTTGCCGATCAGGCCAGTTGTGTTGCGAGTCTCCGTCACAAAATTAACGCTACCCGTACCCCGGTGGCCTACTCTCCCTAGTGCGACCGGCTTCATGTGCGCCGGCACACGGCGACCTACAGCGATGGGGAAAGAACAAACATGGCGGCACCCGGCAAGATCCTCGACACCTATTTCAAGATCAGCGAACGAGGGTCGACGATCTCGACCGAGATTCGCGGCGGTGTCGTCACCTTCGTGGCGATGGCCTACATCGTGGTCCTCAACCCCCTCATTCTCGGCAGTTTCTCGGCAGACGACGCTGCGGCGAAGACCGACGTTCTCGGCAACATACTTCCGGTCAACCAGGTGGCTGCAGTCACCGCGCTGGTAGCCGGCCTGATGAGCATCGTCTTCGGTGTCGTCGCCAACTATCCGTTTGCCATCGCCGCGGGTCTCGGCATCAACAGCCTCCTCGCAGTCACCATCGCACCTCAGGTCACCTGGCCCGAGGCGATGGGCCTGGTGGTCATCGACGGTGTGATCATCGTTCTGTTGGCGCTCACCGGCTTCCGAACTGCGGTGTTCAACGCGATCCCCGCAGCGCTGAAGTCCGCGATCGCGGCCGGTATCGGCATGTTCATCGCCTTCATCGGGCTGGTCGACGCCGGGTTCGTCCGCCGCATCCCCGACGCCGCCGGTACGACAGTTCCCGTCGGACTCGGAATCAACGGCTCCATCGCTTCGTGGCCGACCGTGGTGTTCATCTTCGGCGTGCTGCTCATGGGTGTTCTGGTCGTGCGCAAGGTTCGTGGCGGACTGTTGATCGGCATCGTCGTCACGACGATCCTCGCCGCGATCATCGAAGCAGTTGCCGACGTCGGACCCTCACTCGGAACCAACCCCAAGGGCTGGAACCTCAGCATCCCCGCCATCCCGGACATGCTCGGCGGTATGCCTGATCTGAGCCTGGTCGGCGACGTCAGCATCTTCGGTGCGTTCACCCGCATCGGCGTTCTGGCCGCCAGCCTGCTGGTCTTCACCCTCGTGCTCGCGAATTTCTTCGACGCCATGGGCACGATGACGGGTCTCGGTAAGGAAGCCGGCCTGACCGACAAGGACGGAAACCTCCCCAACGTCGGTCGCGCGCTTGTCGTCGAAGGCGCGGGCGCGATCGTCGGCGGTGGCGCTTCGGCGTCGTCGAACACCGTGTTCGTGGAATCCGCGTCGGGTATCGCCGAAGGCGCCCGCACGGGCCTGGCAAACGTGGTCACCGGACTGCTCTTCCTCGTCGCGATGTTCCTGACGCCGCTTTACTCCGTCGTGCCGATCGAGGCAGCTGCGCCTGCCCTCGTCGTCGTCGGTGCATTGATGATCGGACAGGTCCGAGACATCGATTTCACCAAGTTCTCGGTGGCTCTCCCGGCGTTCCTGACCATGATCGTCATGCCGTTCACCTACTCGATCGCCAACGGCATCGGCGTCGGCTTCATTTCGTGGGTGGTCCTGCACGCTGCCAGCGGTGGTATCAAGAAAATCCACCCGTTGCTGTGGATCGTGGCGGCACTTTTTGTGGCCTACTTCACTGTCGGACCCATTACCGACGCCCTTACGTGAAATCGGGGTTGACCGGTATTCGATTACGTGAGCTACCGGCCAGCTCTTGACGTATTGTCTGACGCGTGACCACCGAAACTCGTGCGCTGGCCAGCGATCTTTCCCTGGCTGTAGTGCGTCTCACCAGGCATCTGCGCGGCCGCAGAGTCGACGCTCAGGTATCGCTGACGCAACTGTCCGCTTTGGCGAGCCTGGATCAGTACGGCCCGATGACTCCTGGCGTACTCGCAGCACGTGAGAAAGTTCAGCCGCCGTCGATGACACGGGTTGTTGCTTCTCTCGCCGAGCTCGGTCTGGTCGAGCGCTCGCCGCATCCCACGGACGGTCGTCAGATCATCGTGAATCTCTCCGACGCCGGGCAGGCGTTGCTGGCGGACGAGACCCATGCTCGTGAAGCGTGGATGAACGAGCAGCTGGCCGGGTTGGGTGGCGAAGAACTCGTGACGCTGCGCGGGGCTGTCGAGATCATCACGGAGATGGTCAACAAGACGGAGTAGCTCCGCAATGCCATAGGTTGCGTAGCTCCGCTACATGGAGGTCGTTGCCCAAACGAATTACTCGAGGGGCAAGATGGTGTGGTGCCTCGAGACCCCGATTCCGGCATGTTTGCCGCGCTCCACAACCGTAACTACCGCCTTTGGGCTTCCGGACAGATCGTTTCTCTGGTCGGCACGTGGATGCAACGCATCGCCCAGGACTGGCTGGTACTGACGCTCTCGGACGGCAACGCGTTGGCGGTGGGCATCGTCATGGCCTTGCAGTTCGGCCCGACGCTGTTCCTCTCGGTGTGGGGTGGTGTGCTGGCCGATCGGTACGACAAGCGTCGGATCCTGATCTTCACGCAGTGGGCGAGTGCGGTGTGCGCGCTCGTACTGGGTGTGTTGGACGTCGGTGGACTGGTCGCGTTGTGGCACGTCTTCCTGATTGCCTTTGCGCTCGGCTGTGTCTCGGCGCTCGACGCACCGGTGCGTCAGTCGTTCACGATCGAAATGGTGGGCAAGGAGCACCTTTCCAACGCCATCGCGCTCAACTCCATGACATTCAACACGGCCCGCATCGTCGGTCCGGCCATCTCGGGTGTTCTGATCAACCTGATCGGTACCGGGTGGGTGTTCCTGCTCAACGTCGTGACGTTCGGTGGGGTGCTCATCGCGCTCTACCTCATGAACAAGAAGGAGTTGATCCCGTCCGAACCGGCTCCGCGTACCAAAGGACAGGTGCGCGACGGGTTCCGATATGTGTGGGGCCGCAAGGATCTTCGGGTGATCATGGTGTCCGTCTTCATGGTCTCGACGTTCGGACTGAACTTCGCGATCAGCCTTGCGGTGATGGCGCGCAACACGTTCGGTCTCGAAGCCGACGGCTACGGACTCCTGTCGACGACGCTCGCTGTGGGAACCCTTGCCGGCGCTGCGTATGCCGCGAGGCGGAAGGAAGCGCCGCGACTGCGGACGTTCCTCGGTGCCGCCGTGGCTTTCGGTGTGTTCGAGGTCGCGGTGGGATTGATGCCCACCTACGCGTTGGTGGCACTGATGCTGATTCCCACGGGCGCACTGACGTTGACGTTCACGACGTCCGCGATGAACATCCTGCAGATGTCCGTGCCCTCCGAGATGCGCGGGCGGGTGATGGGCATCTACATGCTCAGTTTCCTCGGTGGCACACCGCTGGGAAGTCCACTGCTGGGTTGGCTCGCCGACTCCGTGGATCCTCGCGCGCCCCTGATCGTGGGCGGAGTGATATCGCTGGTCTCGGGCACTGCCGCCGGGGTGTACCTGCTGCGTAGCGAAGGACTGAAGCTTCGGCTCGCGAGGCCGGAAGACGGTGGCAGGCTGCCGGTGTTCGTCCTGCGTCCGGTGATCGTGTGCGATGCGACCGAACAGGCAGTCGAGGCTAGCCGCGCGCCATGACCTTCTCGCGCTTGGGAAATACCGTGTAGCTCGAGGCGATTGCTCCCCAGATCCCCAGATCCCCAGCACCACAGTCAGCTTGCTGATCCATCCGTCGAGGGCTCCCGTACGGGCAGGGTCGTCGACGAGGAAGATAGCCGCGGCGAGAAGTCCGCATGCGATGGCCCAGGCGATTGCGGCTTTACCGAACTCGCGCCATTCGCGCAGCGCCCGCGCACTCCCGTACTTGGGCGGTGCCACGGGCGCTGGGCCGCCGGCGAATCGGTGGGCGAACCTGGCGTCGGCCCAGGAGATGAGGCTGTGTCCGAACGCAACGGAGAAGCCTATATAGGCCGCAGCAAGCCCGTGGGTGAAGTTCGCCTCGCCACCGCCACGAAGATCGAGGGCTGTGGCGACGAGCAGTACAACGTCGACCAGGGGCGCGCAGATGAGCAGCGCGGCGCCCAGTGTCTTGCGGCGCAGCAGATAGCGGGCGGCGAGACCGGCTGCGATGAACACCCAGAACATGATTTCGCACGCGATGATCAGGTGGACGATCATGACTTCAGCTCATTTCTAGTACGACTGTGTTAGTGACAGAAAACTAGCACAGTTGTGTTAGTTTTGTGAAGTGGTGAAACGAAGCAGCCCCGATGAGCGCCGGGAAGAGATCGCCGAGGCGCTCTGGCGTGTGATCCGTCGAGACGGTGTGGCGAGCGCCAGCGTCCGGGCCGTCGCGGACGAGGCGAAGATGTCGACCGGTTCGCTACGGCACTTTTTCGCGACACAGTCCGAACTCTTGCTGTTCGCGATGCGGCTCGTGACCATCCGGGTGGAGGAGAGAATTGCCAGCATCGATTTCGATCCCGACATCCGCCGCGCGATCCGTCAGTTCACCGATCAGTTCGTTCCCCTCGACGAAGATCGGCGTGAAGAAATGCAGGTCTGGGAGGCCTTTGCTGCTGCCGCTCAGACCGATCCGGCGTTGACGGCGTTGCGTGACGAGACGGATCGGACTTTGTTCGAGCACTTCTTTTCGTTCGTCGAAGCAGTGGACCAAGCGGGATTTCTACGGCCGGGCGCCTCGGTCGAGATCGAGGCGATGAGATTGCATGCGGTGGCTGACGGGCTCGCGTCGCACGGCGTCGACAATCCCGAGCGAACCAATCCGGACGTGATCAGCCAGGTGCTCGACGCGCATTTTGCCACGCTCCTGCGCTAGGTCGGGAGTACTGACGGGGGCTTGCGGTGCGTACGGCACGATAGACCCGTGGTTCACGTCATCGACATCTCAGATCCCGCCGACCCCCGGCTGGATGACTTTCGCGATCTCAACTCCTCGGATCGACGCCCCGACCTGCCGGAGGGCAAGGGGCTGGTGATCGCCGAGGGAGTCTTCGTCACTCAGCGCCTGCTGACCTCGCGGTTCGAGCCGATCAGTCTCCTCGGCGTCGAACGACGGCTCGTGGAGTTGGCTGACGATCTCGACAATGTGGACGTGCCGTTCTATCGTACGAGCGCCGAAGTGATGGCCGAGGTCGTCGGATTCCACCTGAACCGTGGCGTCCTCGCTGCAGCAGCACGTCCGGCACCGCTCGCAGTCTCGGACGTGTTGAAGGACGCGAAGACGGTAGCGATCCTCGAAGGCGTCAACGATCACGAGAACCTCGGCTCGATGTTCCGCAACGCTGCGGGGCTCGGCGTCGACGCCGTTCTGTTCGGGAAGGGTTGTGCCGACCCGCTGTACCGGCGCTCGGTCCGCGTGTCGATGGGGCACGTGCTGAGAGTGCCCTTCGCGCATGTGGCGAAATGGCCGTACGACCTGGAGGAGCTGCGTGGCAACGGTTTTCAGCTGATCTCCTTGACCCCGAACCCGGAGGCGGTCACTCTCGCCGAAGCGATGACCGGGGAGAAGGTAGCGCTACTGCTGGGCGCCGAGGGGCCAGGACTGACTGAACATGCGATGCGGGCCACCGACATTCGCGCCAAGATACCGATGGCGCCAGGCACCGATTCGCTCAACGTCGCGACCGCGGCGGCGATGGCCTTCTACGAACGTGTGAGGACCGGCCAGTGACTCAGGACCGCACGCCCTGGTTCACCGGAATCGCGGTGTCGGTATTCGCCGCGATGCTCTCGACCAGTGCCGTCGCTGCGTTCTGCATCGCACTGGGCAACGTGAACGTGCTCCTGGCAGTCGTTGTCAATCTCATTGCGGTAGGCGGACTTGCGCCGACCGTGTGGCGCTGGCGAGCGATTCCCGTCTGGCGATGGGTGGTCTACGGCGCAGTTGTCGGCGTGCCGCTCGGGTGGATCGCAGCGATAGCCGTTTGAACGTGTGATGCCGGATCGAGCTACTTGAATCCGAAGTACCGGGCGAGGCGGCTGCGCGGCTTGGCTGCCGGTGCTTCGTGGATCGGCGGCATGTTCTCAGGTACGGGCGCCTCGGTCGGTGCCTGCTCGGGTACCGGCGCGGGAGCTGGGGGCGCAGGTTTGGGTGCCTCGCCGGAGCGGTGAATCTTGAAGCCCCACAGGAGAATCTGCGTCGTGTCGAGTTCGTGTTCTCGTGGAGCGCCGGTGTATCGGAATCCCAGCCACTCGAGGTTGGCGGACTCCGCGAACTGTTGCGGGTGGAACGGCAGTGACTGTGGATCGGGCAGGATCCCGGGCGGGTAGCGCAGGGGATGATCGCCGGCCCAGAATTCCCGTTCCCAGGTCTGCGGGATCCCCAGATTTTCGACGATGTCGATCGGGATGGCACTGAACGAGCGTCGTAGCTCGCCGTCCTCCCACAGTGCAAACGAGCCCTGCGCGGTTTCGGGGACGGAGCTGATCAGCAGCGTCGAACCGCCCTCGGCCGAAAGGTGCCAGGAATCAGGCAGTTTCGAGGGGACGAAGGTGCTGAGTTCGGCGCTGCAAACGACGCTCACCCGGTTGTACGCGCCGATGAAGACGTAGCCGGGGCTCACCGTCGCGGCCATCGACAGCGGCTGGGGCCCGAGGGATTCGAACTCCTTGTCCGGGTACAGCGACATGGCGATTTTCAGCGCCTCTGTCTGATCCGGCTGAGGGTACTTGCTCAATTCGGTGCGAGCGTCTGCGCCGCCCAGAAACCAGATCGTCGATACCCGTGCAGCCACCGGCAGCCCTCTCTCCTCAGCCTCGCTCGAAAGAAGAATACTTTCCTTCGGGTCAGCGACCGCTGCTGCGGACCCCGAGAAGAACGTCGTCCCACGAGGGCAAAGCAGGCCTTCCGCGCTTGTCCTTAGTCTGCGTCTGTTGCGGCGCGGTTTTCGGCGTCACATCCGGTGCGGGTTCGGGAACCTCTTCGGCGACGACGATTTCCGGTTCGACAGCAATCGGTTCGGGCGCCACGATTCGTTCCGCCACCACCGTCCGCTCGGGTACTACTGCGGGCTCCGGCTCGATCTCCGCCACCGGTTCGACGTCGAACCTGGACAGTTCGAGCTGTTCCGGCTCGTTCGAGGCCACCGGTACCAGGCCGCGGAGCGGGCGACCGAAGTCGGGATCGATCAAGTCGAATGCTGCGTCGTCGAGCGCGACGATTGTTCCGCCGTGCGCGTCGGGCTGGTAGCGCCAGTGCGCGGCGTTGGTGGTGCGGCCGGCCTGCCACTGCAACTGTGCTACCCACTGATTGTCCTCGTCGCGCCAGGCATCCCAGGTGGCCTCGTCGATGCTGTGGCCACGGGCACGGAATGCGTGCGTCACGATTTCGGAGAGGGTGGGAACCGTCGGACCGTTGTCGCGGACCGGGTGTCCGCCCTGCGCCATTTCCGCGGCGCGAGAGCGCTCGAGCAGAACGGGGTACGCAAAGCGCTCGACCTTGCTGATGGGGATCTTCGCTTCTTCGGCGACCTGTTCTACGGAAGCACCGGAACGGATGCGCGCCTGGATTTCGCGGGGACGGAGTTGGCTTTCCATTTCGATCTCAATCTGGCCGAGTCGAGCCACGTCTCCGCGGGAAGCTGCACGAAGTTTGTCATCGGCGGGAAGCCGGAATTTCTGGCCGGTTTCAGCATCTGCGCACACCACATGCGATCCATCGGGTTCAAGTCCGATCACTCTAAGCTCTCGCACATTGACCTCCTTATCGCGCCGGCTCGCGACTTTGCGCCGCGCTCAACTGTAATTCATTCGTGACCATGGGCTCGGCAGGACACGCAGGGCGAGATGACCTCGGATCCGCCTGCCGGTGTGGTAGCTCACAAGGTCTTGCACAAACGACGCTCGGCCCCCGACATGATGTCGAGGGCCGAGCGGTGAAGCAGTGTGAAAATCAGCCGAGCTGAGAAACGACCCAGTCGATGCTCTTGGTGAGGGCGGTGACGTCATCGGGGTCGATGGCCGGGAACATGCCGACACGCAACTGGTTGCGTCCGAGCTTGCGGTACGGCTCGGTATCGACGATTCCGTTGGCGCGCAGGATCTTTGCCACCTCGGCAGCGTTGACGTCGTCGTTGAAGTCGATGGTGCCGACAACCTGCGAGCGGTGCGCCGGATCAGCGACGAACGGCGTTGCGAACTCGCTGGCCTCGGCCCAGTTGTACAGGCGCGAGGACGAATCCGCGGTGCGAGCGGTGGTCCAGTCGAGGCCGCCGTTGCTGTTCATCCACTCGATCTGGTTGGCGAAGAGCAACAGGGTGGCCAGGGCCGGGGTGTTGTACGTCTGATCCTTGGAGCTGTTGTCCACGGCGATGGGCAGCGAGAGGAAGTCAGGCGTCCAGCGTCCCGAATCTTTGATCTCCGCGACGCGCTCGAGGGCGGCCGGGCTCATCAGCGCGATCCACAGTCCGCCGTCCGCAGCGAAGCACTTCTGCGGAGCGAAGTAGTAGACGTCGGAATCGGCGACGTTGACCGGAAGTCCACCGGCGCCCGAGGTGGCGTCGATGGCGATCAGGGCGTTCTCCGAACCCGCGGGACGCGAGACGGGGATCGACACACCGGTGGAGGTCTCGTTGTGCGCCCAGCCGATGAGATCGACGGACGGGTCGGAGACCGGCACCGGTGCGCTGCCCGGATCTGCGGAAACGACGATCGGGTCACCGATGAACGGGTTGGCCTTGGCGACCGAAGCGAACTTGGAGCTGAATTCGCCGTTGGTCAGGTGCAGCGACTTCTCGCGGATGAGGCCGAATGCAGCCGCATCCCAGAACGCAGTGGTTCCGCCGTTACCGAGGACGACCTCGTAGCCCTCGGGCAGTGAGAACAGATCGGCGAGGCCGGAACGAATGCTGGCGACAACGTTCTTGACCGGCTTCTGGCGATGGCTGGTGCCGAACACCGAAGCGCCCACCTCGACCAGGGACTGCAGCTGCTCGGGGCGAACCTTGGAAGGACCGCAGCCGAAGCGTCCGTCGGCGGGCTTGAGGTCGGCGGGGATGATCGGTGTGGAGGTCATCGCTTCTTTCTGTTCCTTCACTTGTGTTCTGTACTACCGTGATTGGCGAATTCGAGCGGGTGTCACGCGTGGCTGATCTGGTCCCAGCCTTCGACGGACTCAGGAGTGCGGGGCTCCGGGCCGGTGTAGATTGCGGCCGGGCGCACCAGTTTACCGAGACGCTTCTGCTCGAGGATGTGTGCACACCAGCCGGCGGTGCGACCACAGGTGAACATGGCGGGCATCATGTGTGCGGGAACCTCGGCGAAGTCGAGGATGACTGCAGCCCAGAACTCGACGTTGGTCTCGATCGCGCGATCGGGACGACGCTCACGCAGTTCCGTCAGTGCTGCCTGCTCGAGAGCTGCGGCAGCCTCGTAGCGGGGAGCGTTGAGGCGCTTCGCGGTAGCGCGGAGCACGCGTGCACGGGGATCTTCGGCGCGGTAGACGCGGTGTCCGAAGCCCATGAGCTTTTCCTTGCGGTCGAGGATTCCCTTGACCAGTGCGCGGGCGTCGCCGGTCTTCTCGGTCTCTTCGATCATCGGAAGAACGCGGGCCGGAGCGCCACCGTGCAGCGGGCCGGACATCGCGCCGATGGCGCCGGAGAGCGAGGCCGCGACGTCGGCGCCGGTGGAGGCGATGACGCGGGCCGTGAAGGTGGAGGCGTTCATGCCGTGCTCGGCTGCGGAGACCCAGTACGCGTCGATTGCCTCGACGTGTGCCGGATCGGGCTCACCCTTCCAGCGCACCATGAAGCGTTCGGTGACCGTCTTGGCCTCGTCGATGCGGCTCTGGGGGACTGCGGGCTGGTAGATGCCGCGAGCGGACTGCGCGACGTAGGACAGTGCCATGACGGATGCGCGGGCGAGCTGGTCGCGGGCGGTGTCGTCATCGATGTCGAGGAGCGGCTGGTAGCCCCAGATGGGAGCAAGCATCGCAAGTCCGGCCTGGACGTCGACACGGACGTCGCCGGTGTGAATGGGGAGGGGGAACGGCTCGGCCGGCGGGAGGCCGGGGCCGAAGCGGCCGTCGACGAGAAGGGCCCATACGTTGCCGAAGGTGACCCTCTGGCCGACCAGGTCTTCGATGTCGACTCCGCGGTAGCGCAGTGCGCCGCCGTCTTTGTCGGGTTCTGCGATATCGCTGGTGAAGGCGACGACGCCTTCGAGTCCGCTCACAAAATCGTCCGGTATTGCTGCGCTCGCTGCCATTCTCGTGGACTCTCCTCGTTCGAGTGCGCCAGGTCTACAGTCGCACTGCCTCAGCTTCAGTGACTGCGCCTCGGTGCTCGCAGGGATGAGCACGCACCGTGTTTAGTACTGCGCAATCGTCTCGTCCCGATTCGGTTGCTGTCGCTGGAGCGGCTCGCGGTCCGGGTCGGGTCTAGCCACGGCAAACTTTAGCGCGTGCCGCGTAGCCGTTGGCCAGTGAGTACCCGGGAGTAGCGTTCTCGGCTGTGTCGAATGAACGTCAGGACCCGCAGGCGGTGGACAACGAACTCGCGGCCATGCGTGTGGGCTATCCGCAAGCAGGCAGCGAATCGGAGTCCGTCGAGGACCGCATGAGT
Organism: Rhodococcus sp. IEGM 1409; assembly: GCF_030056735.1. Lineage (GTDB taxonomy): Bacteria > Actinomycetota > Actinomycetes > Mycobacteriales > Mycobacteriaceae > Rhodococcus_F. The sequence goes on along the minus strand of NZ_JASHKN010000001.1, from coordinate 655,456 downwards.
GCGGAATTGGATACCTCGGTGGTCGAGACCGGATGGCTGCCCCTCATGCGTCAATGGCTCGTGGACGCCGTCGAAGCGGACGCGCCGGAACCGAACGCCATGACTCTGTCGACGGTGGACGGCCGTGGTCACCCGGCGTCGCGGACCGTGCTCTGCAAGGGCCTCAGCGAAGACGGCGTGCTCTTCTTCACCAACTACGGATCCGACAAGGCTCGTCAACTCGACGCCCATCCGTACGCGTCGGTCAACTTCACATGGCTGACCCTTGCCAGGCAGGTGATCGTCCGCGGTGCGACCGAGCGGGTGAGTGCTCAACTGACGCAGGAGTATTGGCGAACCAGGCCGCGCGGATCGCAGCTCGGGGCGTGGGCGTCGTCGCAGTCTCGTCCGATCGACTCGCGTGCCGATCTCGACGAGCAACTGCGTGAGGTCGCTGCCCGATTCGGCGTGGACGGGGAGATTCCGGTGCCACCGAACTGGGGCGGGATTCTGATCCGGCCGGAGTCTGTCGAGTTCTGGCAAGGACGCGCGAACCGCATGCACAATCGAGTTCGCACGAGCCTGGTCGACGGACAGTGGTCCGTCGTCCGTCTCCAGCCGTGAGCCGGGTACTCGCGGACACGACTCCGCTCGAGAATCGCGACTATCGACGGCTGTGGACGGCCGGCATCGTCACCGTGATCGGCGCGCAGCTCAGTGTGGTCGCCGTACCGCAGCAGGTGTACGAGATCACCCGAAGCTCGGCCTACGTCGGTCTGACGGGAATCTTCGGTCTGGTACCGCTGATCGTTTTCGGTCTGTGGGGCGGGGCACTCGCCGACGTCATGGATCGACGACGGCTGTTGATGATCACCTCGGTCGGACTCGGTGTCACGTCGGTGCTGTTCTGGATCCAGGCTGCCCTGAACGTGAACAACGTGTGGTTGGTGCTCGGCTTGTTCTCGGTTCAACAGGCGTTCTTCGCGGTCAACCAGCCGACGCGGGCGGCGATCATTCCCAGGCTGATTCCTGGCCGGCAGTTACCTGCTGCGAACTCGCTGAACATGACCGTCGTGCAGTTCGGTGCGATAGCCGGCCCGCTGCTGGCCGGCGTCCTCATTCCGTCGGCTGGTCTGCAACTGCTGTACCTGCTCGACTCGATCTTTCTGCTCGCCACGTTGTGGGCAGTGTGGAAGCTCCCGGCGATTCCGCCGACCGGAACCTCTCGGCGGGCCGGATTGAGCGAGGTCCTGGGCGGTTTCACGTATCTGGCGACGCAGAAAGTTCTGCTCGCATCGTTCGTGGTGGACATCATCGCGATGGTGTTCGGGATGTCGCGAGCCCTGTTCCCGGAGATCGCACACGAATCCTTCGGTGACCCTGCCAGCGGTGGTTTTGCGCTCGGACTGCTGTTCGCGGCGATGTCGGTGGGAGCTGTTCTGGGCGGAGTCTTCTCGGGCTGGTTGCCGCGGGTGCAGTACCAGGGGCGCGCCGTGCTGGTCTGCATCGCACTGTGGGGCCTGTCGATGGTCGGCTTCGGCGTTGCCGTGTACTTCGCGAGTCCCGGTTCCAGCGTGATTCTGCTCTGGGTCGCGGTGGCGTTCCTTGCGTTCGGCGGCGCCGTCGACATGGTCTCGGCCGCATTCCGCAGCACGATGCTCCAGCAAGTGGCAACCGACGACATGCGTGGACGATTGCAGGGCGTCTTCATCGTGGTCGTGGCAGGTGGTCCGCGCATCGGTGACGTACTGCACGGCGGTGCGGCCTTCCTGTTCGGGACCGGTGTCGCGGCGGCCGGCGGCGGCTTCCTGGTGATTGTCGGCGTTGTCCTTTCTGCTCTCGCATTTCCGGCGTTCGTTCGTTACAAGGTGGGACGCGCCGCCTGACGTCCTGGTTAACCGGTCGCTCGTGGTGGAAACTGGTACGTATGACTGCGCCGCACAGCACGGGTAGGGGAGGGTTCGAGATCCGTGGTGGCGGTTACCGCGCCGAGATCGCGGCGGCCGGTGCAGGATTGCGGCTTCTTGATCACGAGGGTCCCAACGGTCAACGCGCGCTGACCGAAACCTGGGCCCTCGGATCGAAGCCACCGCTCTCTGCCGGATTGGTTCTCGCGCCATGGCCCAACCGGATTCGGGACGGGCACTTCATGTTCGACGGAATCGAGCATCAACTCGAGATCACCGAACCGGCACTGGGGAACGCAAGCCACGGGTTTGTCAGACGTCGTAATTGGACCCTCGTCGACCACACCTACGAGCGCGTCGAACTGTCGGTGGATGTCGGACTGCACAAGGGTTGGCCGTATCCGTTGCAGCTGTCGGTCGCCTACGAGGTCGGTGTCGACGGGTTGACGGTGACGCATACGGCCACGAACAAGGGCGCGACCTCGTCGCCGTTCGGGCTCGGAATGCATACGTTCATCCGCGCCGGCGACTTTCCTCTCGACGAATGTGCTCTGCATCTGGCCGCCGGCACGCGGCTGCCGATCGATCCGGCGAGGATGCTGCCGAATGCGTATTCGCAGGCAGTCGCCGGTACGGACTACGACTTCCGGACGCCGAGACTGCTCGCCGGGGTTCAGTTGGACACTCCGTACAGCGCGTTGGACGTCGTCGACGGGAGTGGTCGCACTCAGCACGAATTGCTCGCGCCGGATGGAACGGGCACCGCGCTGTGGACCAACCGCGAGTTCCCGTGGATTCAGGCATTCATCGCAGATCCTGCCAATGACAAGGGATATCCGGACCGTGGACGCGCATTGGCATTGGAACCGATGACCTGCCCACCTGACGCCTTCAACTCGGGCATCGATCTCCTGGTGCTTCAACCGGGTCAGACGTGGACGGGTAGCTGGGGCATCAAGGCTCTGTGATCCGTCTCTCATACCGTGGGATCGTGTAACGCCGCCCAGGCATCGGCCGATATCAAGCAGTTTTCAGTATCTCGTGTCAGTGGTCCGGAAGGTCCGTCGTTCGTCCACGTCTCGGGCTGCTGTCGAGATTTGCAGATCAGTGTGGGTAACCCACGACTCAGTAGACTGGAGTACCGGTCACGCGAGTGAGAAAACTCAACCTGAAACATGTTTCAGTTTCGGTGGGTATGTCGGGTTCGCGAGTACCCGGAAAATAGCCGTGGGGCGACCCTCCTTCGGCACGATATCTCCCGTGCGACTAGTTTCTAGTTGATCGCATGTAGTTACTCGTTGGTTCGAGCTTGAGAGGGATCCTTCGTGCCCGCTGACAATGACACAAAGCCCACGCTTACTTACCCCGGTGGTGAGTACACGATGTCCATTGCCAGGGCAACTGAGGGCAATGACGGCATCGAGCTGGGAAAGCTGCTGGCCACAACGGGGTACACCACCCTTGACCCCGGTTTTGTGAACACTGCATCCACCAGTTCTGCAATCACCTATATCGACGGTGAGAAGGGAATCCTGCGTTACCGCGGATATCCCATCGAGCAGTTGGCTGGTAAGTCGACGTTCATCGAGGTCAGCTACCTGCTGATCTACGGCGAACTGCCGACCGACGCCCAGCTCGAGTCCTTCACGGACCGCATTCGTCGACACACCCTGCTCCACGAGGACCTCAAGCGGTTCTTCGACGGTTTCCCGCGCAACGCTCATCCGATGCCGGTTCTCTCGTCCGCAGTGAACGCACTGTCGGCGTACTACCAGGATTCGCTCGATCCCGAGGACCCGGAGCAGGTGGAACTGTCCACCATCCGTCTTCTCGCGAAGCTGCCGACCATCGCTGCGTACGCGTACAAGAAGTCCGTCGGACAGCCGTTCCTGTACCCGGACAACTCGTTGAACCTGGTCGAGAACTTCATGCGTATGACGTTCGGCTTCCCCGCCGAGCCGTACCAGGGCGATCCCGAGGTCGCCAAGGCACTCGACATGCTGCTGATCCTGCACGCCGACCACGAGCAGAACTGCTCCACGTCGACCGTGCGTATGGTCGGCTCGTCGGACGCCAACCTGTTCACCTCCGTCTCTGCCGGCATCAACGCACTGTGGGGCCCGCTGCACGGCGGCGCGAACCAGGCAGTGCTCGAGATGCTCGACGAGATCAAGGCCAGCGGCAGTACCGCAGCCGAGTTCGTCCGCAAGGTCAAGAACAAGGAAGACGGCGTGAAGCTCATGGGCTTCGGGCACCGCGTCTACCGCAACTACGACCCGCGCGCCGCGCTGGTCCGCGAAACCGCGCACACCATCCTCGCCAAGCTCGGCGGCGACGATGAACTGCTCAACATCGCAATGCAACTCGAGGAAGCCGCCCTCACGGACGACTACTTCATCGAGCGCAAGCTTTACCCGAACGTCGACTTCTACACCGGCCTCATCTACCGCGCGATGGGCTTCCCGCCGCGTATGTTCACGGTGCTGTTCGCCATGGGCCGTCTGCCCGGGTGGATTGCGCACTGGCGTGAAATGCACGAGGATCCGGCTACGAAGATCGGCCGCCCACGCCAGATCTACACCGGCTACACCGAGCGCGACTATCGGGACATCACCACCCGCTAGCCCCTGCCCACAATTTTCGCCTCAACGAGGAGGACCCATGAGTAGCAAGCCCGTAATCGAGTTCCAGGAAGGCCCCGCGCCGACCGATCTGGTCATCAAGGACCTGGTTGTCGGAGAAGGCGCCGAAGCCGTTCCCGGTGGCACCGTCGACGTTCACTACGTCGGTGTCGAGTTCGAGTCCGGCGAAGAGTTCGACTCTTCCTGGAGCCGTGGCGAGTCCATTCAGTTCCCGCTTCGTGGCCTGATCAAGGGCTGGCAGGACGGCATCCCGGGCATGAAGGTCGGCGGACGTCGTCAGCTCACCATTCCGCCGGAGCTGGCATACGGCCCCGCCGGTGCAGGTCACCAGCTTTCCGGCAAGACCTTGGTCTTCGTGATCGATCTGCTGGACGCCAAGTAATCTACTGTGCGCCTTTATTAACCGCCGGCGGTTAATAAAGGCGCACAGCACGAGGGCCCCGCACCGTCAGGTGTGGGGCTTTCTTGTGTGATCAGCGCGCCGTCTTTCGTCGGTAGAGCCAGTTCGACCACACGAATCCCGAGGCCGCGATGCCCAGGCACCATGCGAGCGCGATGACGGCACTGTTTCCGATCGGAGTACCCATCAAGAGTCCGCGCACCGTCTCGATGATCGGTGTCACCGGCTGGTGGCGGGCGAACCCTTGCAGCCAGGACGGCATGGTCTCGGCCGGCACGAAGGCAGTGCTGACGTAGGGCAGGAACATGATGGCGAAGGTGAAACCACTTGCTGCCTCAGGGTTCCGGGCCAGGAGCCCCAATGCCGTTGACAGATATGACATCGCGAACACGAAGGCGACGATCACGGCGGCGACACCCAGCCACCGTAGAGGATCACTGGTCGGACGAAACCCCATGATGAGCGCGACGAGAACCACGATCGCTGTCGTCAGAACATTGCGGACGACGCTGGCGAGCACATGTCCGGTCAGGACGGACGACGGTGAGATCGCGAGCGTCCGGAAACGGTCTATGATCCCGTCCTTCATGTCGCTCGAGACGCTGACGGCGGTGGTCGAGGCGCCGAAACCGGCGCACAGAAGGATGATTCCGGGCACGACGTAGTCGATGTACTCGGTACCGGTGTTGATGGCGCCACCGAAGACGTAGACGAACAGCAGCATGAGTATTACCGGCAGTGCTATCGCAGTGATCATCGAATCCGGGCTGCGCAGAACGTGTTTGAGATTACGGCGAAGCATCACAGCGGAATCGACTGCAATGGTGGACGTCATCGAATGCTCGCAATCTCGGGTTGGCCGGATCCGGTGAGCGCGAAGAACACGTCGTCCAGGTCTGGGGTATGAACGGAGAACTTCTCGACGGTGATCGACGGGTCGTCGATAGAGTCGAGGATGGCCTTGATCGACGGAACGGTTCCGTCGGAAGGGATGTGCAGGGTCAAGGTCTCGGCATTCGAGTGTGCTTGTGGCAGTGACGCCGCGGCGAGATCGAGTTGGGTCAGGTTCTCGAATTGCAGTGCGACATGGCCGCCGGGAACAAGACGCTTGAGTTCGTCGGGTGTTCCCTCGGCGACCAGACGGCCACCGCTGAGCACGCCGACGGTGTCGGCCAATTCGTCTGCCTCGTCGAGGTATTGGGTGGTGAGGAAGATCGTGACACCCGACGCTGTGAGACCACGAACTATCGACCACATTTCGTGGCGGCTTCTCGGGTCCAAGCCAGTGGTGGGTTCGTCGAGGAAGACGACATCCGGCTGCGCGACCAGGCTCATTGCGATGTCGAGTCGTCTGAGCATGCCGCCCGAGTAGTCGCCCGCTCGCTTGTCGCCGAAGTCCGTCAGGTCGAACTGGTCGAGCAGTTCGTCGGCACGTCTACGAGAGTTCCTCCGGCCCAGGTGATGCAGTTCGCCCAGGAGAGTCAAGTTCTCGGAGCCGGTCAACAGTGTGTCGACGGCAGCATATTGCCCGGTGACGCTGATGCGTCGGCGAACGTTCTGGGGATCGCCGGGGAGTGAATGACCGGCCACGGTGACCTCGCCGGCGTCGAAAGGAATGAGGGTGGTGAGAATTCTTACCGCTGTGGTCTTTCCGGCGCCGTTCGCGCCGAGGAGGGCGTACACCGATCCTGCTGGTACCGACAGGTCGAGTCCGCCCAGAACCTGTTGATCGCCGTAGTGCTTGCGGAGTCCGCGGACCGAGATTGTGGGGATCGTTCCTGGCATTGAAACCTCCGAGGTAACTGTGTATGGCATAAACTCGTGTTTATAGCGTACACAGTTCTAGGATGATGGCAAGAGCGAAGAGTGGGAGCTGTATGGATGGCGGCGCGCTACCGAGAGCGGTCGAACTGGCATGGGGACTGGATCAGCCCGGAACTCGGGGTCCCAAGAAGGGGCTCAGTCTCGAGCACATTCTCGACACCGCGATCGAGTTGGCCGACGCGGAAGGCGTCACGGCGCTGTCGATGGGCCGGGTGGCCAAAGCGCTCGGGTTCACGACGATGTCGCTCTACCGCTACGTGGCGAGCAAAGATGAACTGATCGAACTGATTTCGGATCGAGTGATAGGCCCACCGCCGATAATTCCCGACGGCGTGACCTGGCGCGTCAAGCTCGAGGCGTGGGCGAACCAGGAGTACGCCACGATGCTGAGTCGGCCCTGGTGGCTCAAGCTGCCCATCACCGCCCCGCCGACCGGACCAAACAACATGGCGTGGCTCGACGCGGGGCTGAGCGCACTCGACGGCGTCGCTCTGAGTGCCGCATCGAAGTTCCAGGTGGTGACCAATGTGTCGTTGTTCGTGATCGGCCGCGCCCGATTCTCGGCTGACCTGGCTTCGCGGTCGGCGCAGTCTGCAGATGACGACGTGGCTTACGGCGCCCTCATCGCGCGAGTCATCAACCGCGAGGACTTTCCCTACCTCAGTGCTGCAATCGAGGAGGGCGGCTTCGAGGACGGCAGCCCGGAAGGCGAGGCGGCCGGCGATGATGCTTTCGATTTCAGTTTCTCGCTGGGCCTTCTGCTCGACGGAATCGAGAAACTGGTGCAGCGGTCAGGACACCAGCGCGGTGGCACTGACGTCGTCGATGATCAGGTCGGTGATCAGCCCGCCCCGTAGTGCTCCCGCCAGGGCGGGCAGTTTTGCTGTTCCGGCGACGATGCACACGCGTCTGGCGACCTTCTCGAAAAGGTCAAGTCGCGGACCACTCGCGCGCTCGTTGAGTTCGATGCCGCGATAGCTCCCGTCGGACCGGAAGAACACGGTTGCGATGTCCCCGACCACTCCGTCGCGTCGAAGTGCTTCTGCTTCATCGGGTTCGAGGTATCCGGCGGTGTAGACGTGACTCGGCACATTGCCGCCCGGGACGCCGATGCTGAAGACTGCCAGGTCCATTCGCTTCTGCATGTCCAGTACTCGCTTGATGCTGCGTTCGCGCCACAATTGTTCCCGGGTTTCCGGGTAGTCGAAGAATGCAGGTACCGGAAATCCTTGTGGCAGAGCGCCGTAGGCGTCGGCGATGGTTCTGATGATGTCGCTGGCGTAGGAGATTCCCGTGGTGCGGGTATTTGCGGCACCGTTGAGTTGCACGACGTAGGAGTTGTACGTGCGTTTGGGGGCGAGGTGCTTGCTGACTTCACTGAGAGTGGTTCCCCAGGCGATTCCCATCACCATGTCGCTGTCGAAGAACGAGGCCAACAGGCGCCCCGCGAAAGTGGCGACCTTCTCGAGTCGCTCGAGATCCCCCACCAGTTCCGGCACGGTCACGACGTGTGCGCGTACTCCGTACCGTTCCGAGAACTCGCGTTCGATGCGAGGCGCCTGGCCGTGCGGCGTGCTGATCTTGATCTCGACGAGTCCCGAAGTGCGTGCGTAGGTGATCAACCTGGAGACGGTGGATCTGGAGACTCCCATGTCGCGCCCGATGGCAGCCATCGTCTGATCTTGGAAGTAGTAGAGGCGAGCGGCCTGAACGGCGTCGGCGATACGCGGGTCCGCGGGATCGGAGGTCGGGGAGTCGGAAGTGGGAGTTGGAGTTTCCATGGTTCCGTCCTGTCTGCACGTACGTGCAAGAGCACTGAACCGAATCTTATCCGAGTAGGACCAGGCTGAATCGTTCGATCAGGCGAAGTCCCTGAAGTGTGTCTGTTACCCGCGTTACGGTGCGTAAATGGGCAACTTGCACATATGTGCACGGGCTATGCGTGAATGTGCAAAGGGACTTACGCTACGAGTGCAGCAGTCAAAACTGTGACATGCATCACAATCAAGTGAGGGTGGGATGGAGAAAGCCAAGCGATTGGGGCTTCCCGGCGAGTTGGCAGCCGAGTTTGCAGGAACGATGATCTTGATCTTGTTCGGCGTCGGGGTAGTGGCGCAGGTGGTGTCCGGCGGGAGCGCAGGGGGTCTCGGTGGACACGACAGCATTGCGTGGGCCTGGGGACTCGGCGTGATGTTCGGCATCTATGTCGCAGGCCGGGCGACGGGTGCTCATCTGAATCCGGCAGTCACGTTCGCCTTCGCGATCTTCCGGGACTTCTCCTGGCGCAAGGTGCTGCCGTACACGCTGGCGCAGACTGCGGGAGCCTTCGTCGCGGCGTTGATCGTTCGGTGGAATTACAACGACATGCTCAACGCCATCGATCCCGGACACACCACGGCCACTCAGACGATCTTCTCGACGATGCCCGGAAACGGAACGCTTCCGGTCAGTCTCGGCTCGGCGCTGATCGATCAGATCATCGGTACGGCCATCCTGCTGTTCCTCATCGTTGCCGTGACGGATTCCCGCGGCACCCCGCCGCTTGCGAATCTGGCGCCCTTCGTCGTCGGATTGATCGTGGTGGGAATCGGATTCGCCTGGGCGACCAACGCGGGTTACGCCATCAATCCGGCCCGTGACTTCGGCCCGAGACTGGCGTCGTACCTCACCGGCTACGGCAGTGCGTGGCGGGACCAGTACGGAAGTTTGTATTTCTGGGTGCCTATCGTGGGACCGCTGATCGGCGCTCCGATCGGGGTGTTCCTCTACGACAAGCTGGTTGGACGATTCCTGCCTGACGAGTCGGTGGAGAAGGCGACCGAAGAGCCGGCCACAATACCGGCGTGATGGCGAATCATCATCTCTGACAGTAAACCTTTCGCACTTTCTTCGACACCAAAGGGGTAGCACGATGGCGCAGTTCGTAGCCGCGATAGACCAGGGAACCACCTCCACTCGTTGCATGATCTTCGATCACAGTGGGCACGTGGTTGCCGTCGAACAGCATGAGCACTCGCAGATCTTCCCGCAGGCGGGTTGGGTCGAGCACGATCCGATCGAGATCTGGGACAACGTCCGCAACGTCACCGCGGGCGCTTTGGCAAACGCAGACCTGACCGCGGCCGATATCGCGTCCGTCGGCATCACCAATCAGCGTGAGACAGCGGTGGTGTGGGAACGCGCCACCGGAAAACCCGTCTACAACGCCATTGTCTGGCAGGACACACGCACGGATCGAATCTGTACTGCACTCGCCGGCGAGGACGGGCCGAAGAAGTACACCGAAGTGACCGGATTGCCGTTGGCCACGTACTTTTCGGGTCCCAAGGTCAAATGGATTCTCGACAACGTCGAGGGTGCGCGTGAGAAGGCCGAAGCAGGCGAGTTGTGCTTCGGCACGATGGACACCTGGGTGCTGTGGAACATGACCGGCGGCGTCGACGGCGGAGTGCACGCAACCGACCCCACCAACGCGTCGCGCACCCTGTTGATGGATCTCGACACTCTCGCTTGGGATTCGGCGATCTGCGCCGACATGGGCATCCCCGAATCGATGCTCCCCGAGATTCGCAGCTCGTCCGAAACTTTCGGATTCGTGCGCGAGCGTGGAACGTTGTCCGGCGTGCCGATCGCCGGAATCCTCGGCGATCAGCAAGCAGCGACTTTCGGTCAGGCCTGCCTCTCACCCGGAGAAGCGAAGAACACCTACGGAACCGGCAACTTCGTGCTCCTCAACACCGGCACCGAAAAAGTGATGAGCAAGAACGGATTGTTGACGACGGTCTGTTACAAGATAGGCGAGCAGCCCACTGTCTATGCGCTGGAAGGATCGATCGCCGTGACCGGTTCGCTGGTGCAGTGGCTTCGGGACAACCTCGGCATGATCGACAACGCGGCCGACATCGAGGTGAACGCACGCTCCGTGGACGACAACGGTGGCGCGTACTTCGTGCCCGCGTTCTCGGGTCTGTTCGCACCGCACTGGCGCGCGGATGCCCGCGGGGCGATCGTGGGTCTGACCCGGTTCGTGAACAAGGGGCACCTTGCCCGGGCGGTACTCGAAGCGACTGCGTACCAGAGTCGTGAGGTGATCGAGGCGATGAACCTCGACTCGGGTGTCGACTTGAAGGTACTCAAGGTCGACGGCGGAATGGTCGCGAACGAACTCCTCATGCAATTTCAGGCCGATCTGCTCGACGTCGAGGTGATCCGCCCTGTCGTTGCGGAGACCACGGCATTGGGCGCTGCGTACGCCGCTGGTCTCGCAGTCGGGTACTGGGAGAGCGAGGACGACATTCGCAGCAACTGGGCGAAGGACAAGAGCTGGACGCCGTCGATGGATTCGGCCGAGCGCGAGCGACTGTACGCAGGCTGGCAGAAAGCCGTCACTCGGACACTCGACTGGGTCGACGCAGACTGATCGCGGCGCCCGCATTTCTACCTATTTTCAAGTGAAGGAACAGTTTTCATGAGCACAGCACAAGCATTGAGTCCGTCCTCGCGGGCGGAGTCGTTGAAGAAGTTGGAAGAAACCGAACTCGACGTCCTGGTCATCGGCGGTGGCGTGGTCGGTGCGGGTAGCGCGCTCGACGCCGCAACTCGCGGTCTGAAGGTGGGCTTGGTGGAGGCTCGCGACTTTGCATCCGGAACCTCGAGCAGATCAAGCAAGTTGTTCCACGGCGGACTGCGTTACCTCGAGCAGTTCAATTTTGCGCTCGTGTTCGAGGCGCTGCGTGAGCGGTCGCTGGTTCTGAACTCGCTGTGCCCGCATCTCGCGAAGCCGGTGCCGTTCATCTACCCGCTCGAGAAGCTGATCGACCGGCCGTACGTCGGATTGGGCATCGGTGTCTACGACGTGATGGGCGCAGGCCGCGGGGTTCCTTCACACCACAAGCATGTGGGCAAGAAGAAGACTCTCGAATCCTTCCCTTCCGGGAAGCGTTCTGCTATCCGGGGTTCGGTCAAGTTCTACGAGGGTCAGGTAGATGATGCCCGCCACACGATGATGCTGGCGCGCACGGCGGCCGAGTACGGCGCCCTGTGCGTCAACAGCACCCGCGTCGTCGGTTTTCTCCGTGAGGAGGACCGCGTCGTCGGTGTGGAGGCGGTGGATCTGGAAACGGGTCGCGCCTTCGAGATTCGTGCTCGCCAGGTCATCAACGCGGCCGGTGTGTGGACTGACGAGATTCAGGAAATGGTCGGTGGGCGAGGACAATTCCAGGTTCGCGCCTCCAAGGGCGTTCACCTGGTTGTCCCGCGCAACCGGATCAACTCCTCGACCGGGATCATCACGCGGACCGAGAAGAGCCTGCTGTTCGTGATCCCGTGGGGAAGCCACTGGATCATCGGTACCACGGACACCGATTGGAACCTCGACCTCGCGCATCCGGCAGCGAGTCGAAGCGATATCGACTACATCCTCGGACATGTCAACAAGCTCCTTCAGGACGAGTTGACGCACGAGGACGTCGTCGGTGTGTATGCGGGATTGCGTCCATTGCTGTTCGGCGAATCGGATTCGACCAGCACTCTCTCGCGTGAGCACGCGGTGTCGAGTCCGGTCCGAGGTTTGACGGTGGTCGCTGGTGGCAAGTACACCACCTACCGCGTGATGGCCAAGGACGCAGTCGATTCCGCGGTGCACGGATTGGAACAGAAGGTGCCGAAGTCCTGCACCGAGCGTATCCAACTTGTGGGTGCCGACGGTTACTTTGCCGCGCACAACAATCGGCATCTCACCGCTGAGCGCACGGGACTGCACGTTTCGACCATCGAGCATCTACTGGGTCGGTACGGCACTCTGGCCGACGAGTTGTTCGAACTCGTCGAGGCGCGACCGGAACTGGGGCAGCCGTTGGACTCCGCCCCCGAGTACCTCAAGGCGGAGATTCACTACGCTGCGAGCCACGAGGGTGCGCAGCATCTCGACGACATCCTGACCCGTCGTACTCGCATCTCCATCGAGGTTACCGATCGCGGCGATGCGGCAGCTGCCGAAGTGGCGGAACTGGTTGCGCCGGTGCTCGGTTGGACTCCCGAGCACATTGCCGAGGAGATCGAGCACTACCGGTTGCGCGTTGCAGCCGAGCGGGAATCTCAGGAGCAGCCCGATGACCTGACGGCTGATGCGGCGCGCCTCGGTGCACCGGACGTTCGCACCGGAGTTACTGTCGGACAGGTTTGAGCCTGATGCACCAATGATCGGCCGGGGCACTGTGTCCCGGCCGATCGGGCGAACTACCTCGGTGTCAATCGAACTCGTCCGACGAGCACTCCGGAAGGTCGATCGTCACCACCGCGCCCCCGTTCGGATGGTTCGCGAAGTCGATCCGAGCGCCGATGACCGCCGCTTGCCCCACTACGATCGTCAAGCCGAGGCCCAGGCCCGAGTTCGGGCCGCGTTCGACGCAATCGGTCTGAAATCTCCTCGGCCCCTGGCGAAGCCACTCTTCAGTGAAACCGCTGCCCCGATCCTGCACCGTGATGCGGGAGTGATCGACGTCGACATTGATCGGCGACTTTCCGTGATTGCGAGCATTCAAGATCAGGTTGGCGATGATCCGCTCGAGTCTGCGTGCGTCGGTGTACGACGCAGGGGTGCCGTGAACACTCACTTCACAATCGACCCCGGTGGTGGAAATAGCGTGGCGCACCACCGGTGCCAGTTCCACCGATTGGATGTCTGCCTGCTCGGAGGTGGTGTCGAGGCGGGCCACTTCGATGACGTCCTCGGCGAGTCTCCTGAGTTTATGGACGCCGTCGCGCACCAATTCGGTTGGCCTACCGGGTGGCAGAAGCTCTGCGGCGCCGACCAATCCGGAGATTGGTGTCCTGAGGTCGTGCGCGATGTTGGCTGTCACGCGCTTCTCGGCGTCGAGCTGTCCTCGTAGCGCATCGGACATCGCGTCGACTGCATCCGCCAGTTCGGTGATCTCGTCGTCGAAGAGTGACCAGGTGACGGAGCGGACGCGGATGTCCGCTCCGGTAGACACTTTGCGTGCCGCACGGGCGGCCGAGCGCAACCGATACGACATCGCGAGTCCAAGCAGCACGCCCAGGACGGCTCCCGCTGCGATCACCGCGACGGTGGCATTGCGAAGTGTCCGATCGACGCTGGCGATCGATTCCCGCTGCGCGGTGTACGGGACGCGAATCGCCACCACCTGAGTGTTCACGTCGGCCGCTGCCCAGACGAATGGTTGGTCCCCGCTGTTGACGAGGTAGGTGGCGCGTTTGCCGCCGGCGACGGCCTCGCGCAACTCTTCCGGAACGTCCAGGCCATCCGTGGTGGCGCGGAACAATGCACGCATGCTGCCTGTTTCGTCCTGCAGCACCAGTTGGAGATTGCGATCAGCTGCCGCCCGGGCTGCGTCCTCCTGGTTGTGTGAAAAGGTTTGATGCATCACGGTACTGAGGGTGATCGAGGCGACGGCGATCACGAACGTGATGGCCGCAGCGATCTTCCACTGAAACGACAACCGCCTGCCGGTGGACGGGAGCTTGGCTGCCAGATCCCGCGATCTCACCGATGGTTGTCCATCGTGTAGCCGAACCCTCGGACGGTGCGGATCTGTTCGGAGCCGATCTTCGTGCGCAATCGCTGAACGTGAACGTCGACGATTCGGGTATCGCCGCCCCAGTCGTAATCCCAGACGTCCGAGAGCAGTTCGGAGCGAGACCAGACTTTGCGCGGCACACTCACCATGACCAGCAGCAGCTTCATCTCGGTGGGAGTGAGTGCCACTTCGTCACCAGAACGAGTGACCGTGACCAGCTCCCGATCGATCTCCAGATCGCCGAGAGTCACGATGTCTTTCTCCGTACCGGAATGGGATTCGACCCGCCGGAGCACACTTCGGATGCGTGCCACCAGGACACCGCTGTCGAACGGCTTGGTGACGTAGTCGTCGGCGCCGGCTTCCAATCCGAGAACTATGTCGACCGGGTCGTCGCGCGCGGACAGCATGATGACCGGCACCGAGAGTTCCTCACGAATACGACGGCACAGGCTGATTCCGTTGAGGTCGGGAAGCATCACGTCGAGGACGGCGATGTCCGGCTTGGCGCCGACGGCCAATTCCATTCCGGTCAACCCACCTGATGCGGTGATCACCCGAAAACCGTTGCGTTCGAGATTCAATTGTGTGGCTTCGCGGATGACGGCGTCGTCTTCGACCAGCAAAATCAACGGATCACTCATCGGCATTCGCTTTCATGGGAACGGAACACTCTCAAACCCTTCACCGGTCCACCTGTACGCAGTCGACGATTGACAGAACTCCGGAATGCCAGGGTCTTTGCACAGGTCGACCATGACCGACAGACCTCCGGGGGAGCCGACGACGTAGCGTCCTGGATCTTGCACTTCGAACACTTTGTGCGCGCCGGCTTCGTCGATCTGATAGACGAAGCCGGCGATTGTGAAAGCGACTGGCGGTGTGGGGCGTCCCCAGGCGCCGAGAGACTCGCAGGTGAAAACATTGACGACGGCATCTTGCCAAACGGCATCCGTCACAGGGGAGTATCGGATTTCGTAGGGGAAGTTCGCATCACCGCACAGCCGGAGACTGTCCTTGACCACATCGGATACCTCTGGGTCTGCTCTGATGAGGGCAACAGGATCGATGCTCAGTCCCTGCGATAGATCCGAAGGGTCGAGTGATGCCGCGACATTCGGAGCGGGTTCGGATTCTGGTTCGGTGGTACAGGAGGCGAGAGCAATCACGACCGGCAGGCAAACACCGGCGAGCATCACGCGACGACGGCGATCAATCACGGATGAACTCCATTCCATCCCAGTGGAACTCGGTTCGCAGCGGTGGACGTGGGCAACATTTGAACTCTGGAGGTCGCGGATCCGTTTCCAGGACTGACAAACTCGCGGCGCGCTGACCGCTGACGATGAACTTTCCGCGCTCTTCGACGGAGAACAGGCGCTCACCCAGTTCGCGATTGTCTTCACTCGAACCGGCCTTGCCGCTGCGGTAGACGTAGCCGGCAAGGTTGACCGAAATCGACACTCCGGTTCCGGGTTGGTGGGCCGGTTGGCACGGATACACATTCATGACGACGAGTTCGGTCTCCGGCACGATACGAGGTGCGCCTGGATCGAGAAGGATGGATCCGACCGAGATCGGATACCAGTCCGGGCAAGATCGAAGTTCGGTTTTCACTCCCTCTGACACCCCGGGATCGTCGAGGAGCGCTCGTCCCAATCTCGAATTTTCGGCAACCCGTCTGGCCAGGTCTGCGGGCTGCGTGACGGGCAACCCGGTGGACGCGACATCGCCTTCGATCACAACGCCCTGGGTGGATGCGCACCCGGTGATCACGGAAGCTCCGAGGGCTGCTGCCGCGAGCGCTGTACCGAACCGTCTGCGACTGCGGTCTGATCGACCGCCGCAGATGTCATTCCGATACAACACTTTCCCTCCCTGGCCGGTGCGAACTGTCTCATCGGCATGTGCACTTTCATACGATCACACGTGATCTCGATATCGGGATTTCGCCACCTACCGTTACGTAATCGTATGAATGTCAGGACCGTCGAGAGTTGGTACGCGACCGACGGAATTCTGTTACGAAACCGATGGAATCAGGCTCCTAGAGTGAGTCACGTCGGTGTTCACCGCGTGGGCGGAACGATCTGATCCGCGTATCGAGGAGTGTGAGAGCAAATGCCTGAAGTATTGCTGACCAACAAGACTCGGCGTCTGCGAGTGCTGCTGGCCGTACTGACGATCGGAGCGGTGTGTGCGATGACCGGGTGTTCGAGTGACGACACCAGCGTCCCTGGACACGAATCGACGACTACGTCGGTGGTCGCGGCGTCGACGACCGCACCGCCGCTGACCGCAGCGACCACGTCGGAGACAGTCGAAAGCTCGAGCTCTGTGGGCGGTGGTGCGGACACATCCACTCCCGGAGCCCCGGCAGGCGGAGCAGCGCCGGCCTGGACCCCGGTCTCGACCAGCGCGGTTGCCCCTGCGACCCCTGGTCCGGCTACTGGGCCGACCAAGTGCACCGATCAGATCAACTATGCAGGTGATCCTCGTTCGAATGCGGAGATCAACAGCATCGGAGAGCGGACGGGTTCGTGCCCGGCGCCGCTCCCACCCGATGCCGTCGAGCCCTCCGAGAAGTGCACCGACCAGATCAACTACGGCGCTGATCCTCGTTCCAACGCCGAGATCAACATCATCGGGGAACAAACCGGGATCTGCCCCGAGCCGATACGCCCCTGACGAGTTCAAAACCTGAGCAGTGTCGGGAATTCGACCGAGGGCCGAACCAGGGGGAGATCGGAATGACAAGCAGGGCAGGTGGACATTCGATCGACAGTGTTGCCGACGATGCGTCCCGAGGGGATCGGGATGCGATTGCGGAACTCCTTCAACGCATCGTGCCTCTGGTGACGCGGCGCTGTCGTGCCGAACTGCGACCGCTCGACGCTGATCGTATTGCCGTCAGGATCTGCAGATCCGTCCTGGCCGACATACGGCGACGAAGACGCGCCGGAGAAGCGTTCCTCGCGCATCTGTCCGACGCGATCAGTCGCGAAATCGATTCGCTACCCGCATCGAGTCGACTCACTCTGCCGTTCGGCGATCTGTCGGCCGTCGAACGCAATGTTTTGGTAGCTCGCATCGTTGTCGGCTTCGACGTGCGCGAGACGGCGCTGTCACTGAGAACGACAACGAGCGCCGTCGAACTCGTCCAACACCGCGCGCTGGCCAAGATCAGACGCGGCAGCCTGAGCGGCGCCTGAATCAACGCTCGAAAGTCAACAGCTGCAACCCTTCGCAACTCCCGGCAACCGTACGCAACTCTTTCTCTTCGCCCGTGACCTACACGAGACTGCATGGCGACGAGTGATCGAGAACGAGGAGTGTGACGGTGGTTCAACGGACGGTGCAGAAGCCGACAACGCCAGGCTCGAAAAAGACCGGGGCCTCTACTCGGGCCAGGAAGCCATCGCCGTCGGAGTGTGCGAGAACCTCAGCGACGCCGACTACATCGGATCCACTCACCGCGGTCACGGGCACTGCATTGCCAAGGGCTGTGACCTGAACGGAATGATGGCGGAGGTCTTCGGCACGCGCAGAGCAACGGCTGGGTCGACGAGGACGGAGAAGTGCTGCAGGCGCACGTCGTTCGCCGGCAGTAAAAGGGAACGGCTCAGACCATGTCGTTCTTCTGCAGCCATCGCAGCGTCGGCCAACCGCAGAACACCGGGAGCCAGCAGGTCAGTACTCGGTAGAGCAGGACCGACGGGACCGCGATGCTTGCCGGCAGTCCGAATGCGGACAGACCGCCGATGAGGGCGGCCTCGACGGCTCCGACGCCACCCGGTGTCGGAGCTGCCGAGGCGAGCGTGCCGCCGATCATCGTCACGATGGTGACGGTGATGAACGTCGTTCCGCCGCCGAATGCTTCGACGCTCGCCCACAGCGCCAGAGCGGCACCCAGAGTTGTTGCGGCGCTGCCGCCCACGATGATGAGGAAACGCGTGGGGTTTCGCGCGAGCTGGCTCAGTTCACCCAACACTTCGGTGATCTGAGGACGCAGATCGTCACGCAGCCACCCACGGAGCTTCGGGATGAACATGAATGCGCCGAGAACTCCGAGCGCGACTCCGCCCGCCAGATACAGAACAGTGGATCCCGGGATGAAGTGCGAGAGATTCGTATCGCGTCCGGCGACGACCGAGAAGAAGATCAGCAAGCCGACGTGGGTGACCACCTGAACCGTCTGTTGAAGCGCGACAGCGGCCGTTGCGCGGACGGTACCGAGCCCGCCCTTCTGCAGGAACCGCACACTCAGTGCGAGCCCGCCGACTCCGGCGGGAGTTGTCGTCGCCGCAAAGGTGTTGGCCACCTGCATGATCAGGAGGTTGCGGTAACTGACCATCGACGACGCGCACGCCCACAGGGCCGCTGCTGCGCCGACGTACGTCAGTGCGGAGACGCCGAGGCCGAGCAGCGCCCACCACCAGTTGGCTGTCTTCAGTTCGGTGATGAATGCCGGTACCTGGCTGATGAAGGGATAGGCGACGTAGACCAGACCGATGAGCAGAACGAGCTGGATGAGTTGATTGCGACTGAACCGGGTGACCTGTGCGGGAGCGACCTTCTCGATCCCGTTCTTCGCACCGACCTCGTCTCGGATCTCGGTCATCAGTTTCGCGGAATCCGCGACGGTCCGCCGAATGCGGTTAGGCAACGCCGCAGTGGTCAATCGGCCCGACGCCGCGAGAATCGTGTCTGCGCCTTGCGCGCGAATCGCGGCGTCCACCGCGGCGTCGACGCCGAACAGTGATGCGGTGGCGAAGAGAAGCTGGGCGTTGTCGGACTGCATCTGAACTTCGGTGGCGCCGAATTCGGAGTACGCGTATCCGCCGAAAAGGATGGTTCCGCCTTCGACACGAATCTCGGAAGCGCGCAGGTCACCGTGCGCCATCTGGTGCACATGAGCGGTATGCAGTGTTTGCCACAGCGCGTCGATCAGTTTGGTGGATTCTTCCTCGCCCGCCTGGTTCTCGACGGCGACGGTCAGGGGGATACCGCGAGGGCTCGGACGCGCGTACATTTCCCATCCGCGATCGAGGACCGAGATGGCGACGGCTTTGGAGCTGGCCAGACCGATGTCGGCGAACGCGATACCCATGAGCGCTCGGTGTTCGACGGCACGCCGAAGCGATCCGTAGGGCGGAGGAGTTTCCCGGTTCCGGAACGAGATCCAGCGAAACGTCTGTCGAATTGCTCCGCTGCTTCGCTGGTTCTGCCCGTACAACTCGACGATCAAGTCGTCGAAGGGGTCGTCGTCCGGTGCCTTGTCGATGGCGGCGGACATGACGAGAGGCCCGATTCCGGAAGGGCTCACGACGCGGAAAGTGGTGACCCGGTAACCACGCCGCGCGAGTACGCGCACTGCCGAGTCCAGCGGCACTTCGAGGGCTGGTGTGCCGACGACCAGAACGATCACAGCGCCGATCAGATAGCCGACCGCCAGACCCAGCATCGAGCGGGCAGGAACGATCGAGCTGACGATCAGGTGAATGGGAGCGAAGAGCAGAAGCAGCGTCCACCAGGCTCGTCGCCACTTTTTCGGAAGCCACGGGCCGGAGACGGTGAGCACCGCCGCGAGCATCGCGATCCATCGTGGATCGTCGAGGAATTGAGACAGGAACGTGGCGTCGAGTCTGTCCGGGACGTCGAGGTGCCACTTGGGCGCGGCGAGGCCCGTTCCGGTGAAAGAGAGCGCGACACCGGCGCACAGGCCGGCGGCGGCGTATCCGGCCAGCAACTTCCATCGGCGACCGACGATCAGTCCGATCAGAATGGCGAACGGTAGCGCCAGAATTGCGATGCCGTAGAGCAGGTACACAGTGTCGGACAGGCTCGGCGACAGAACGCCGACGATGTTGGACACCGACGTTTCGAGGGCGTCCCATTGACTTCGAGTAATCAGAGATCCCGCGATGACGCCGCCGAGCAGCACGGCAGCGATAGCGACCCGCATGATGTCGCTCGTACGGCGGTGCAGTGGTGGCAGGAGACTTCCCGTTACCGGGATCTCCCGTCCGTCTACTCGCATCTCGCCAGAACTCGCTTCTCTCGGGGTTACCGACCGTCTCAGTTACCTCGATCAAGGTACCGCGTGGGGGTTCGGCGACTGGGAAGCCGGACCTGTCGTTACCTCCTCGATGCCAAGCAACATTCGCTTCGGCCCCGCGGTGGTGGGCTTCGGCGCGTAAAATTCACTTTCCGGACGCTCGTTCATTTCTACGACAGGGAGTGCGTATTCATGAGTCCCGACGCCAGCGGTGTGGACGGTCGGGTTCCTGACCTGCCGACCCCGTCGACCAGAATTTCCGTCACCGAGGACTACGCGGCCGAGATCGATGAACTCTCGAGTCTCAAGCACAAGCTCGGCGAGCTGGAGCCTTCGGAGTTCGCGGATGCCTGGAAGCAGGGTTACCCCTACGAGAAGAAGATGTCGCGCCGCGAGTACGAGCGGAAGAAGCGGCGCCTGCAGATCGAGCTGCTCAAGCTGCAGCTGTGGGTCAAGGAAACCGGTCAGAAGGTGCTCATCATCTTCGAAGGTCGTGATGCTGCCGGTAAGGGCGGCTCGATCAAGAGGTTCACCGAGCATCTCAATCCCCGTGGTGCCCGCGTCGTCGCGCTCGAGAAGCCCACAGACATCGAGCGAACCCAGTGGTATTTCCAACGCTATGTCGCACACCTGCCCAGCGGCGGCGAGATTGTGATGATGGACCGGTCCTGGTACAACCGCGCCGGCGTCGAACGAGTGATGGGTTACTGCACGCCGACGCAGTATCTCGAGTTCATGAGAGAGACCCCGGACTTCGAGCGGATGCTCGTCAACTCCGGGATTCATCTGCACAAGCTGTGGTTCTCGGTCAGCCGCGAAGAGCAGTTGGCGCGGTTCGCGGCCCGTCGAACCGACCCGGTGCGTCAGTGGAAGCTCTCACCGACTGACCTGGCTTCGCTCGACAAGTGGGACGACTACACGCAGGCCAAGGAAGCGATGTTCTTCTACACCGACACCGGGGATGCGCCCTGGACGGTGATCAAGAGCAACGACAAGAAGCGCGCCCGCCTCGAAGCGATGCGTCACGTGCTCGCCAGCTTCGACTATCCCAACAAGGATCACCGGGCAGTCGGTACTCCGGATCCCTTGATCGTCGGGCAGGCCTCGGCCGTATTCGAAGAGGGCGAGCACGTGAACGTGGAGTTGCCTGCGCTCTAGCTGAAGTTCTCACTCAGATCGAGCTGGCCTCTGCCCACAGATTGATGCCGCTGTCCTTGGCGTGCTGATCGATGGAGGCCAGCTCCGCTGCACTGAATTCGAGATTGTCGAGCGCGCCGACGTTGGCTTCGAGCTGCGCGACGCTGGACGCACCGATCAGTACCGAGGTGACCCGCGAATCGCGAAGTGCCCAGCTCAGTGCAAGCTGGGCCAGCGACTGGCCGCGGGCTGCGGCGATGTCGTTGAGTGCGCGAATGTGGGTGAGAGCGTCGTCGGTCAGCCACGACGGGTCGAGTGACTTGCCTTGGGCGGCACGAGAATTCTCGGGAACACCGTTCAGGTAGCGGTCGGTGAGCATGCCTTGCGCGAGCGGTGAGAACGCGATGACGCCCACTCCCAGATCGTCGACAGCCGAAAGCAGTTCCTGCTCGATCCACCGATTCAGCATCGAATAGCTCGGCTGGTGGATCAACAAGGGAACCCCAGCATCGGCGAGCAGTGCGGCGATTTCACGGGTGCGCTCCGGTGAATACGAGCTGATACCCGCGTACAGGGCCTTGCCCTGCTGGACGGCACTGATCAAGGCGCCTGCGGTCTCGTCGATCGGAGTCTCGGCGTCGGGGCGATGGCTGTAGAAGATGTCGACAAAGTCGACTCCGAGTCGGCCGAGCGACTGATCGAGAGACGAGAGCAAGTACTTGCGGGAACCGCCGAATCCGTAGGGGCCGGGCCACATGTCCCAGCCCGCCTTGGACGAGATGACCAATTCCTCGCGGTACGAGGAGAAATCCTCACGCAGGATCCTGCCGAAGTTCGTCTCGGCGCTTCCGTACGGAGGTCCGTAGTTGTTGGCAAGATCGAAGTGGGTGATTCCGAGATCGAACGCCCGTCGCAGAACTGCGCGCTGGTTGTCGATCGGTACGTCGTCGCCGAAGTTGTGCCAGAGGCCGAGCGAGATCGCCGGGAGTTTGAGACCGCTCCGACCGGTCCGGCGGTAGGGCATGGCTTCGTAGCGGTCCTGCGCGGCGACGTACTGATCGGACATGGTGCCTGCCTTCACATCGTTGTGTTTGCGGTTGAGCGTTCATTCCCGACCATTATCGCCGATGGCGCTCAGGTGTGCTGGTCGCTGGGAGGTATCTCAGTCAAAATGCTTGCGGTTTAGAGCAATTCGATTCTTCTTCTGGACTGACGTTCAGGTTCGAGTCACAGTGTCAGGCGCCGGTGACGTCGACCACGTCTGAGTTCGCATCTAAGGGAACGGTAAGGAATCGCGGTTACCATGGTCACAGTCGATCGGCGATACCGGTCGCCGATTCGCTTCGAACATGTTGCCCAGCAGCCGGATCCGGGGTCCGGCGAGGAGATCTATGTCGACGCAGTCCGTAGTGCACGCACAATCACCCGCAGACGAGAGCGTCGTCGGGGATCCGTCTCCGCCGGGTGGTGGAAGCCGGCGTTATCTCGAGCAACTGATCAGATACGACGTGCCGGCGTCGCTGGTCGTCTTCCTGGTGGCGCTTCCCCTGTCCCTGGGAATTGCGATCGCGTCCGGGGCGCCGATCATGGCAGGTCTGATCGCCGCCATCGTCGGCGGAGTGGTGGCCGGAGCGGTGGGAGGTTCACCGCTGCAAGTAAGTGGTCCCGCGGCAGGCCTGACCGTGGTGGTCGCCGAACTGATCGGCAAGTTCGGGTGGAAAGTCACCTGCTTGATCACCGTCGGCGCCGGTCTTCTGCAGATCGTGTTCGGGCTCAGCCGAATTGCCCGGGCGGCACTGGCTATTGCACCGGTGGTGGTGCACGCGATGCTTGCCGGTATCGGCATCACCATTGCGCTACAACAGGTTCACGTGTTGTTGGGCGGAAGCTCTGCCAGTTCCGCGCTGGACAATCTACGGCAGTTGCCTGCGCAGATCGGTGCCTTGCACGTCGAGGACTTGATGATCGGACTCGTCGTCGTCGCCACCCTTCTCGGCTGGCGATACCTCCCCGCAGCCGTCCGAAAGGTGCCGGCGGCATTGGTCGGCATCGTATTGGCAACTCTCGCTTCACTCGTGCTGCCGATCGACGTCGAGCGAATTGCTCTCGACGGGTCCCTGCTGGACTCGATCGGACTTCCCGCCCTGCCGGACGGCCAGTGGCTCGGAGTCGCAACCGGCATCCTGACCATCGCCCTGATTGCCAGCGTCGAGAGTCTGCTCTCGGCTGTGGCCGTGGACAAGATGCACTCGGGCCCGCGTTCGAACTTCGACCGCGAGATGCTCGGTCAAGGAACTGCGAACATGGTGTCAGGGGCGATCGGCGGGCTGCCCGTCACGGGAGTGATCGTGCGCAGCGCCACCAACGTCGAAGCCGGTGCGAAGTCCCGTGCGTCGTCGATCATGCACGGCCTGTGGATCCTGCTGTTCTCGGCCGCGTTGGCCGGGTTGGTACAGCAGATTCCGAAGTCTGCACTTGCCGGTCTGTTGATCGTCATCGGTATTCAACTGGTCAAGCTGGCGCACATTCGGTTGGCCCGGCGGACCGGTGACCTGTGGGTGTACGGCATCACGGTGGTCGGCGTCGTGTTCCTGAACCTGCTCGAGGGCGTGCTCATCGGACTGGCGCTGGCGATCGCCCTCCTGGTCTGGCGTGTCATCCGCGCGTCGGTCACGGCAGAAGAGCTGGGTGACAAGGAATCCGGGAAGTGGCGGGTGCTCGTCGAGGGGTCGTGCACCTTCCTCGTGCTGCCCAAGCTCACGTCGGTACTCGCCGGCATCCCGCCGCGGTCGGACGTCACGGTCGAACTGTCCGTCGACTTTCTCGACCACGCCGTCTTCGACGTCATCGAGGAGTGGGCGAGGCAGTACGAGTTGGCAGGTGGTTCGGTGATCATCGACGAAGTCGGATCGGTGAGCATGGAGAGCGCGACTACCGGACCGCCCAAGCGCGGCGCAGCAGTCACCGACCTGAGAGGCCTGCTCGCTCCGTGGGGGAGTTGGCAACCACAGGCTTCGGGAAGGAATCTGAGTAGCCCGCCTGCCCTGCGGCCCATTCTCGACGGGGTGTCCAACTACCATCGCCATCGCGCCGAAGCGATACGGCCACACATGGATCAGCTGCGAGACGGGCAGAATCCGGACTCCCTTTTCCTCACCTGCGCAGACTCGCGAGTGGTGCCGAACATCATCACGAGCAGTGGCCCAGGTGACCTGTTCACTGTGCGCAACGTCGGAAACCTGGTTCCTGCCGGTGGCCGCGATACGTCGGTGGAAGCGGCATTGGCATTCGGGATCGACGAGTTGGGTGTCAGTTCGGTTATCGTGTGCGGACATTCAGGCTGCGGAGCGATGCAAGCACTCCTGACCAACAGTTCATCGGAATCGGGAGCCATCGGGGAATGGCTGCGTCACGCCGAAACGAGTTTGCAGGCCTACACGAGTGGCCACCCGGTTGCTCGCGCTGCCGCCGAGGCGGGTTTCTCGGAGGTCGATCAGCTCGGAATGGTCAACGTTGCAGTGCAATTGCAGACTCTCGAACGACATCCTCTAGTCGGTTCGGCCCGCGTCGACGGTCGCCTGCGTATCGCCGGGCTGTTCTTCGACATCGGATCCGCTCGGGTCATCGAAGTGACGGCGTCCGGGATCGGTGAGCTGATCGAGACCTGAAAGGGCTATTCGGGTCCGGGTTGATCCCTGAGTTCGACCAGCAGGCGAGCCCCGCCGAGCGGACTGTCGTGGAACGTCGTGCGGCCGCCGTGCAGGGCCGCCTGCTGCGCCACCAGCGCCAGGCCCAAACCGGAACCCGTCTTGCCTGCCGTCGACCCGCGGGTGAACCTTTCGAAGACGCTCGAGCGTTCCTCGGCCGGTATTCCGCAACCGTTGTCGTCGATGGTGATCGTGACCGTGTCCGGTGAATCGCTCGGGCGTGCGAGGGTGATGCGCACGGTGCTCGCGCCGCCGTGGCGGACGGCATTGGTGATCGCGTTGTCGAGGATCAACCGGATTCCGCCGGGAAGGGCCCGGATACAATAGGGGAGTGGGGAATCCACGGTGACGACGCTGACGTCGAGGCCGCGATGATGTCGGCGTGCGTCGTCGGCAGCGATGTCGCAGACCTCGGTCAGATCCGTGTCCTTGAAATCCTCGGCAGTCGACAGTTCACCCTTCGCCAGTCGCTCGAGGTCTCGCAGAGTTGATTCGACGCGGCCCTGCGCGCGGGCCAGATCTGTGAGGATCTCGCGTCTTTGTTCGTGATCGAGGTCGTGAATGGACAACACTTCGATGTCGGTTCGCATCGCCGTCAACGGGGTTCGGAGTTCGTGAGCCGAGGCGGACGCGAAGTCCCGAGCGGCGGCCAGGGCCGAGTTGGTCGCGGCCTGTGCCCGGGCGACATCGCTGAGCATCGATTCTGCTGCTGCGGCAAGCTCGTCCGCTTCACGGATGCCGGAAATTTCGGTGGCGAGATCGGGATCGCGTCGGGCGATCCGGCGGGTCAGTTCCACGAGTGGGCGCACCGCCGGACCACCGAACAACCACCCGAGAGCCGCAGCGGCCCCGACGGCTCCGACGCCGAAGAATGCGACCTGGCGTTGTTGGTCGACGGTGATGTCCCGCGCTTCGGCGTAGGGAACTGCCAGTGAGACAAGGGCATTGACGCTGTCGGCCTCGGCGGTGTATGCCCGGTACTTGGTGCCGTCGACGTCGACGGTGGCCGAGCCGACCGGGAGTTCGGGCAGACGGGTCGGGGTGCTGGATTTGACGGTTCCGTCGGTGTCGGAGCGGATGGTCACGGAAAACGCGCCGCCGTCTCCGAATGCTCCCAGGAAAGGCCCGGCAGTGGCTGCATTGGCCACGATCACTGTCGATGCCGTCTCGAGTCGACGGTCCAGCTGGGACAAGTTGTTTCGTGCGATGGCCAACGCAACGACTACGCCGAGAGCGATGACGATGAACGTCGCTCCCAGTGCCGCGGCTGCGGCAACGCGGGTTCGTAGTGAGAAGCGGCGACGCTTCACGGGTTCTCCCGAAGCACGAACCCGACGCCGCGAACGGTATGGAGCAGGCGAGGTGAGCCGCCGGATTCGAACTTTCGACGCAGGTAGCCGATGAACACGTCCACGACGTTCGTGTCGGCGACGAAGTCGTAGCCCCACACCAGTTCGAGGAGACGTTCGCGTGTGAGCACTATGCCGGAATTGTGAGCGAGTACTTCGAGTAGCTCGAATTCGCGTTTTGTGAGAGGTACTTCCTTGCCGTCGACACGAACCCTGCGGCCGGAGAGGTCGATGTCGAGGTTGCCGACGCGCAGGGTGTTCGTTCCCTCGGTGTGATCGCGGGCCGGAGTGTTGCTGCGCCGGAGCATCGCGCGGATCCGGGCAACCAGTTCGGCGAGGACAAACGGTTTGACCATGTAGTCGTCTGCACCGGATTCGAGCCCGGCGATGCGATCGTCGACCGAGTTGCGTGCGCTGAGCACACAGATCGGGATTTCGTTGCCGGCGGCACGAAGCGCCGTCACCACTCCCGTGCCGTCGAGCACCGGCATGTTGATGTCGAGGACTACCGCGTCCGGTCGCTTGTCGGAGATCACTCGGAGCGCGTCGGCACCGTCCACTGCCGTAAGTACGGTGAACCCCGAGAGCCGCAATCCACGTTCGAGTGAGGTGAGGACGTCTGCGTCGTCGTCGACTACGAGGATTTTCGGTATCTCGGTCACAGCCCCATTGTGCCTTGCCTGGTACGTCGTGTTTCGCCGATCAGACCGGCAAGTCGGTACCGTCTGGACGCAGACCGGCCATGAACACCGCGACCAACCGCGGAACCAGGTTCGGCATGGCCTCGTCGGATAATTCGATTTGCGGGCGCGTCAGTTTGGCCAGAGCCATGACGAATTCGAGCGGTTGCAGATCGGCGCGAACCAGTCCGGCGCTCTGAGCGGCGCCGATTGTCGCGGTCATCTTCGCTTTCGTCACCTCACGCACGGCCAGAACTTCGGGGGCCAACTCGGTGAAACTGCGTTCCACCAGTGCGGGAATGAGTGCACCCAGTCGCAGTTCCACGAGCCGATCCACCAACGTGTGCCAAGCGCTTGCCGGATCGGTGGGCATCGCCGCAAGCGCGATGTCGGCAGCCTCTCGGACGTCGGTCAGCGTTGCGACGGCGACGGCGGTCACCAGGTCCTCGCGCGTCGGAAAGTTCCGATACAGCGTGGCTATGCCCACTTTCGCGAGTTCCGCGACGGCGTCGAGGGGCGCATCGTGCCCGCGCTCGGTGAACACCGCTCGTGCGGCGTCGACTATTGCGTTCCTGCGTTCACGTGCATCGGCTCGCACATTCACCTCCGGTATTGACAGCTCATCATAACTGGAGGAATATCTTCCATAAATAGTGGAGGAAAAACTTCCACTTAGGGAAGGTAGTGATGAACGTCGAAGTCGAAGCACGGGACCGTAAGAAGCTGGTGGCCGTGGTGTTGGGCCTGTCTGCTGCGATCGGGCTGATGCTGCTCGCCTTCGTGTTGCCGTCGGTGAACGGTGGCCCGCACGAGCTGAAGTTGGGTATCGCCGGTCCGGCTCAGGCAACCGCACAGATCAGTGCCTCGCTCGAGGCGAGCAAGCCGGGTGCCTTCGACACCCAGGACTTCGCCGATGCCGACGCGCTTCGTGACGCGATTCGTAATCGAGACGTGGTCGGCGGAATCGTTGTCGATGCGACCGGCCCTCACGTGCTGATCGCGACCGCGGGCGGTATTCCGATCGCGCAAACCCTGACCGGTATGGCCAGTGGGCTCTCGGATGCGTCGGGAACAAAGGTTCCCGTCGAGGACGTGGTGCCTTTGACGGCGGAGGACCCGACCGGTGCGGGGCTCACAGCCCTGGCCTTGCCACTGGTGTTCGGTGGAATCATGCCCGCTGTTGTTCTTGTACAGCTGTTTCCGCGCAGCATTGTCAAGCGAGTGCTGGGCGCCGTCGGCGTTGCGGTTGTCGCAGGTTTTGCCCTGACTGCCATTCTGCAGTTCGGCACCAACAGCCTTGACGGAAACTACCTGCTTACCGCGCTCGCACTCACCATGGGCATTTCGGCCATCTCGCTTCCCATTCTGGGACTCGAATCCCTGCTCGGGATGAAGGGATTCGCGTTGGGAGCCGTCACGATGATGTTCGTCGGCAATCCGCTCTCGGGGATGGCAACAACTGCGGCGTGGTTGCCCGCAGGTTGGGGTGCATTGGGGCAACTGCTCCCGCCTGGTGCCGCTGGGGCATCCGTCCGA
Organism: Rhodococcus sp. IEGM 1409; assembly: GCF_030056735.1. GTDB lineage: Bacteria > Actinomycetota > Actinomycetes > Mycobacteriales > Mycobacteriaceae > Rhodococcus_F. Next base: position 626,681 of record NZ_JASHKN010000001.1, on the reverse strand, counting down.
TCGATGGCTTTCTTCGACGGCCACGGAGCCGTCACACCACTTCTGGTGCTGGTGTGCTGGATCGCCGTCGGGATCGCGCTGTGCGTGGCTGCCGGCCGGAAGAAGGCGTCGACGCCGGTGGTCGAATCGGAGGCTGCGCTGGTCTAGCCGGTGTGGGTTGCGTACGGGGTCAGGTCGGGAATCGGCCAGGCCCCGTCAACGCGTTCCACGGCCAGTTCGGCGACCACGGTGTCCTCGTCCATCGGTAGAGGTCGGAGGATTCGGGGCTTTCCGGCCTCCCATGCGACGTCGATGCCCGCGCTGGTCAAAGCGTCCTCGTCGATGACGGCGACGATCAGTGGCAGTGTCAGGTCGCCGAACACCAGATCGAGCACCGAAGCGAGTGTGTCCGGGGTGCTTGCGCGGATGAATCCCGCTTCGTCGTAACTGATTCCGCGCGTGGAGACCTCGTACTCACCGAAACGCTTGCATGCTTCCCAATCGTCGGCGATGGCGACGTGGACGAGTCGTTGTCCGGTCATGCGGTGCTCCTGTAGTGTTCGGGGTAATGAAACGTCAACGTAGCATTAATTGAATGGCACTGTATTAATTGAGCGGCACGGCAATGGGGGACTTGATGGAGCAACCTCGCAGGCGTGGGCGAACCAGCGACGCCGAGCGCGCCGATCGACGCAACGAGATTCTCGACGTCGCGGTCGACTCGTTTCGAGAAGTCGGGTTCGCTCGAACGACGATCGACGCGATTGCCACGGCGGCCGGCGTCGCCAAGCGCACCGTGTACAGCTACTTCGGCGACAAATCTGCGGTCTTCGCAGCTGCGGTTGCGCGTCAGCACGCGTATGTCGAGAATGCCGGCGCGGGTCAGTCCGACCTGCTGGCTGCCGCAGTGGACATCGTCATCGCCTTGCACAGCGACAACTCGATTGCGCTGCACCGCATGATGATCGGCGAGGCACTGCAGTTCCCTGAGCTGGCTGCCGCGTTCTACGAATCCGGACCGGCCAAGTCGATTGCCTTCCTGGAGAAAATCTTGCTCGATCAGCACGGCCAGAAGGCCGCGCTGAGTGCGGATCAGTTGTACACATTGCTGCTCGGTGAGGAACACCGGCGGCGACTGCTCGGGCTGGCCCCAGAGCCGACACCCGAAAGAGCTGCGCAACTTGCTGCTCGTGCGACAGGGTGCGTTCTGGGATCTGATCGGTAGGCTCGACGGGGTGAACAACTCTGTGGTCTGGTTTCGACGCGATCTACGGGTAGGTGACCTTCCCACCTTGAGCGCGGCGTCGGATGGCGGCGGGCAGACATTGGGGCTGTTCGTTCTCGACGCGAAACTGCTCGGACCGGCAGGCTCGCCCCGCCAGGATCAACTGTTTGCCAACCTGACGGCGCTCGATCACCAACTCGACGGAAAATTGATGGTTGTTCGAGGTGATCCGGCGGACGTGGTGCCCCGAGTGGCGGAATCCGTTGGCGCCGAAGAAGTTCACATCAGTGCAGATTACGGTCCGTACGGCCGACGGCGTGACGCTGCAGTGGCGGAGAAGGTGGAGTTGATCGCCACCGGTTCTCCGTACGCCGTCGCACCCGGACGCGTCACCAAGGCCGACGGTGATCCGTACAAGGTGTTCACACCGTACTTCCGTCAGTGGATGGAACACGGTTGGCGAGGCCCCGCGTCGACCGATGCGCGGACCGTCAGTTGGTTCGATCCGAGCGAGAAGGACGGTGGCCCGCGCCGGGTGAATATTCCCGTGCCGTCTCGCGAGGTCAGCCAATTCGTGGGCGAGGCCGGTGCGCTCGAGCAGTGGAAAGAATACTGCGAGAACGATCTTGACCGGTACGACGACGAACGAAATCGACCTGACCTCGACACCACGAGCCGGATGTCGATCCCGCTCAAGTACGGCACGATCCATCCGCGAACCATGTTGGCAGATCTTGCCAAGCGGCTCGGCGACGGCGCTCAGGCTTACCGTCGCCAGCTGGCTTGGCGAGACTTCTACGCAGACATCCTGTTTCAACGCCCGGACAGCGCACGGAAGAACTACGACAACAAGTTCGACCGCTTACGTCACGACGGCGGAGTCGACGCAGACGCTGCCTTCACTGCCTGGTGTGAGGGCAAGACCGGCTTCCCGATCGTCGATGCGGGCATGCGGCAACTCGCGGCCGAGAACTGGATGCACAATCGGGTGCGAATGATCGTCGCGTCATTCCTGGTGAAGGACCTGCACATTCCGTGGTGGCGTGGCGCACGATTCTTCATGTCGCAACTGGTGGACGGTGACTTGGCGTCCAACCAGCACGGGTGGCAGTGGACTGCGGGGTCGGGCACGGATGCCTCGCCGTTCTTTCGGGTCTTCAACCCGATCACTCAGGGGGAGAAGTTCGATCCCGACGGCACATACGTCCGTCGGTGGGTCCCCGAACTCCGCGATGTTCCCGGGAAAGCTGTCCACTCGTTGAAGGCGATGCGCCCGGTCGACTATCCGGATCCGATCGTCGACCATGCGCACGAGCGTGAGGAAGCCCTCCGTAGGTACGGCGAGATCAAGGGCTGAGTGCTCAGTGATCGGCGGGCGCTACGCGGAGGCGGTTTCCGTCCAGATCTGAAATGACGAATGTCAGACCGAAGACATCTTCGTTGGGCTCTTCTACGACCTCGACGCCCTTGGCCACCCACTCGTCGTAGATCGCCCGAATTTCGTTGCTCCCGCCGTCGACCAATATGCCGACTTCGAAATTTCGCGGTGTCGCGGGATCGAGGTCGCGTGACTTGCCGCTCCACAGTGCAAGGACCACACCGCCGCCCAGGTCGAAGGTCATGTACCGAGGGCTGAGGACTTCGGGCTTCGCGTCGAACAATTCGCCGTAGAACGCGGCTGCGGAGGCAGCATCGCTGACGTAGATCAGAAACTGATTGGGTAGTCGCACTGTTGTTTTCCCTCTCCCGTTGATATTCGGACCACCTGCAACGAGGCGTGTGCCTTCTCGTGCGGGGCTCTGTTCAACAATCCCCTCGCGCCGGACGAATGTCCAAGAACGAGTGCGTCTGAGAGGCAGATGGATTTCTTATGACGACGCCGCACTGAGGTGGTACCCGACGCTCAGGTTCGGGTAATAGCCGTCGATGTAGCTCGAGATGAAGTAGTGATCAGGGTCGGTGGTGCGAGTTCCGTCGCTGTCGAACTGCGGATAGTCGTTGGCCACGAAGACTGCTTGTCCGCCGCCGGGAGTGGAGTAGACGACGTCGACCGTCAGGCCTCGCGGGTCCTGATTGTATGCCGTGACGATCTCGGTCTCGTGGGGTGCGAGCGACTGGCGTGGGCTCTGCATCCACTGTCCGTAGGGGTTGTCGGCGCCTTCGAGATGAATTGTCTGTTCGGAGTCGTTGCTGATCGTCATCGTGATGGTATTGCCGGTTGCGGGAAGAGTTCCGGCGCTGGCGATTCCGCTCAACCCCAAAGTGAGGGCACCAGCGGCCAGGGCCGTGATTGCGGCAACTACGTAGCGTGGATTCGTCATCGTTGATGTCCTTGTCCGGGTGGGCGATCGGTTGTCTGTCTCGAAGACAACTATGTCGGAGCCGGCCGATACCGTATGTCCACTACCCGGACCGTACGAAGGAGGAATGGTGTGTCCACCGATCGGGGGACATCTACTCCGAGACGGAGACAGCTTTGACCTTTTTCTCGCCGGTGACCAGCAGTCCGATCAGTGCGGCGGCCGCGAGAACCATGACGAGCGCTCCGTAGCCACGCGTCGTATCCACCAATCCCACCTTGCCGACCAGGTAGCCGGCCAGCAATGCCGGAAGGCTGTTCGCCAGATAAGCGATGACGTAGACGGTAGACAACAATCCCGCGCGTTCGTGGTTCTCGGCTAGCGGCATGACTGTGAGGATGGTTCCCTGGAATCCTGCTCCGAAGCCGATACCTGCAACAGCCGTACCAACCAGAATCAATACTGCAGAGGATGTTTCAGCACCGATGAGTGTAATGGCCACCCCGAGCACCAAGGCGGTGGTTCCGATCAGCATCACGGTTCGGCCGCCGAGTTTGCGGAAGGTGAGCACCGCTGCAGCTCCAAATCCCGTCAGTGTTGCGACCATGATGGCACCGATGAGTGAGCTGTGAACGTCAAGTGCGTTGCGTGCCAAGGCCGGCCCGAGTGAGAGGTAGAAACCGCCCAGCGCCCAGACCGCGATCAGGCACGGTGCGGTGAGCGCAATCATCGTTCGGGCTTCGCGAGGAACGGCAAGGGTGGGGCGTAGCGACTGCCAGGCTCCGGGTCGTCCGCCCGATGTTTCGGGAGCGGTCCAAACTCCGAGGATTTCGAGAACGACCAGTACGAGAAGGACCAGGTAGACAGTGCTGGTGGGCCGGGGGAGGTGCTCGCTGATGAGACTCGAACCCACGGCTCCGACGGCAAGTCCCACTGTCGGAGCGACGCTGTTGATGATCGATCCGCGGCCCGGAGTGCGTTCGAGGTCGATCAACGCCGAACCTAGAGCGCTGATTGCAGCGCCGGTGGCAACACCTTGTACGACGCGGGCGATGAGCAGAATGGTCAAACCGTCGGCCGAGGCGAACAGTGCAAGTGAGATCGCCTCGAGAGCGAGTGCTCCGAGCAGGACCGGGCGCCTGCCGATGTGATCGGACAGGGATCCGGCGGTCAAGAGTGTGGCGAGCAATGCGAGAGCGTAGATACCGAACACGAGCGTCGACGCGAGCGAGGAGAATCCCCACAACTGTTGATAGTGCTCGTACAACGGTGTCGGGGTCGCGGAGGCGCCCAGGAACGTAGCGATGATGACGGCGATGAGTGTGAAAGCGGCGCCTCGCCCCAAGCGTGGGCGCGAGGTGCTCTCGGCCGGTGGTGAGATGGTCGTTGTCATTGTCGTAGCGCTTCCCGTGCGGGTGGTGAAGACTTCAAACGCAAATACTTTGCGTTTGGGACGCTACGCCTGGACGTAGCCTAATGCAATATCTTTGCGTTAGTATTGGATTTATGAGTCCGTCCGCAGGTCCGCGCCCCGGTGGCCGCAGTGCGCGTATCCAACAGGCTGTGCACGCGTCGGCGCGCAAGTTGCTCGAACAGCGTGATCGAGCCGAGATCACGGTGCCGATGATCGCGACCGATGCGGGAGTGACCCCGTCGACCATCTATCGGCGTTGGGGCGACATCAACGAAGTTTTTGCCGATGTCTCGATCGAGAGATTGCGCCCGGACGCCGACCCGCGTGAAACGGGTTCGCTCCGAGGAGATCTGACGGTCTGGGCGCAGGACTATCTCGAGGAGATGTCTGCGCCCGTCGGTCGTGCGTCGCTGCGAGATGTGTTGATGAGCGACGATCAGACGCACGCACCGGACGGTACGAAGAAGTTCAAGTGTGCCTTCTTCTGCCGGACGCAGATCGATGTGATCCTCGCGCGTTGGCCGGAAGCTGCCGGCGTGGATGGTGATTCGGTGGTGGACCATGTGGTGGCACCGATCATCTACCGAATTCTGTTCGACCTCGAACCGGTCGCGCCGCAGAGAGTTGCGGAATTGGTGGATCAGACACTTGCCCTCGCGGCGCGGGTAGTTGTCGAGTGACCTGCGGCTGATCGCTGCGTAGTCGGGCGTGGACGTGCATGTCGTGCCAGCCGTCGGCGTGCTTGGCGGAGCCTCGTCGAACACCTTCTTCGCTGAACCCTGCTTTGGTGGCGACTCGGCACGATCGTGGGTTGTGGATCGAGTGCTCGAGTTCCAGTCGGTGAAACCCTGCTTCGCGGAATGCCCACTCGGACAGTGCGGTTACAGCCTGGGTGCACAGTCCACGGCCGCGCGCCGCTGGGGTCATCCAATACGCGAGCTCAGCAGTGCCGTCCCACAGATTCACCCCCTTGGCTGCGATTCGGCCGAGGAGTTCATTCGTCTCGGGGGCGGTAATCGCCCAATGGCATTCGGATTCGCTTGCCCACCCGTCTCGCCACTTGGTGAGCCAATCCCGCGCCTCGTCGATCGAGTCCGCACGGCGGACGTGCCAACGCTGAATCGACGGATCCTGGAACGCCTCCATCACGGCCGGAGAATCGCGGAAGTCCCCACTCGTATCGAGGGCTGGTCCATCCCCTCGAGATAGCCGGTGGCGATCGCGGGCGTGGTCAACTTGGGCATGTGAAGCATTGTGTACTGCCTGTCGATCAACTGAACCCATCGATCGTCGAGTACGTCGACTTCACGAAGACGTTTCGGGGGAGCACTGTTGTCGAAGGTGCCTCGTTCAGTGTGGAATCGGGATCTGTGGTGGGTCGGCTAGGTCCCAACGGTGCGCGGAAAAGCACGATTCTTCGCGGGCTTGTCGGGCTCATACGGCCGACATCTGGAACTGCTCACGTTTTCGGAAAACCATTTCGGGAGTAATCCAACCCAGGTCGACGCGTCGGCGTTCACATGGAAGGGTTGGGTTTCGAGAGGGGAATCACTGCGCGCAGGCATCTGGAGATATGTCGACTAGCGCTCGCAGTACCGCGGACACGTGTCGACGACGTTCTGGAAGAAGTCGATCTCACTGCACACGCCGACAAGCGTGTGGGAAAGTTCTCCACGGGGATGCGGCAACGGTTAGGGTTGGCAACTGCGCTCCTCGGGGATCGGGAGCTGCTGGTTCTTGACGAGCCGGCAAATGGATTGGATCCCAGCGGCATTCGATGGCTCCGAGTCCTCCAGTGGAGCGCCTTTCATTCATGGACATAGCGCGCTTGCTGGAGCCGACGATATTTACAGTGCTGGCAGTATTCGGCGCACTGCGTATCGCCATCGCCCACAGACAGGGCGCTCTCGCCAGAGACGAAGTCCTCGCCTCACCCTCCTCGGTGGGTCGAGCCGCGTCGAGCTCGGCCCTGTCGGCGATCCTGGGCGGATTCGGCCTGATCGCGGTCGTCGTGACCGCACAATTTGCCGGTGCGCGAAGCGATGTACCAGTTCTGGCTGTCTTCACTTCAATCGCGGCGTGTGCGCTCGCAGGGTTGTGGGGGCACTGGGTCGGATTGATAGTTCGCAATCCGATGATCGCGATGTTTGTGGTTCCGGTTTTGCTGGTCGGTCCGTCGCTGGTAACGGGGTTGCTACCGGGCACGGCCGACGTTTCGTTGTCGCATGGGCTGGAGGAACTTTCGGCGATCAGAAGCGTGGACGACGGCAGGCTTCTCGGAATAGTGCCGACAGTGGTGTGGCTCGGAATGTTCGCAGTCCTCTCGCGAGCAAGCAGCAATCGGCGTGATGCGCTGTAAGTTCCCGACTCGTTCTCGAGTCGGGAATCAGCTCTGGCCTCATGAAGCATGCGTACTGCTCAACCCGCGGATCCCGATGTCGACCCGATACGGATCTGTCGGCGCACTTGATCGCGTTTGGTGCGAACTCTAGCCAGTGGCTCGGTTGTCGACAGACTTCGTGATTGAACATTGCCCTGTGAAGGGCGCGCGACGAGGTCGTCTCGGTTCGCGCGTACGGGCTCGTTCGATGCTCCCGACGTGCAGTTGAATCGAAGTGGGTGTGATACCGAGGGATGCCGCGATGGTCAGACTAGATTGCCGACAACCCAATCCATTGCCTCGGTGACAGCCGCTCGCGAAGCATCGGTGGCCTCTAGCATGTCGAATCCGTGACGGCCGTCGGGTACGTCGATGATATCGAGGCCGATGCCGTTAGAGTTCGCAGCGGCGGCGAATGCTTCTACACCGGCGGCGAATTCGGGTTTTTCGATACCGACGCGTGTTAGGAGAATCGGTAGGCTGCCAGCCGAATGTGCCTCGAGTGCAGTGATCGGGTGGAACCGTGAATCGACCTCCCACTCGGGAAGAAAATCGAGAACGGGGTAGGTCAATGCAACGCAGGTGAGCCACGACGGAGGATCGCGAAGCCAATCCGAAACGAGTATGCCGCTGCCGGAGAAGAACCACAGGGCCACCTTGTCGGGATCGACGTCGGGAAGGGAGCGCGCCTGTTCAATTGCCGTTGAGATCTCCTCCACGGTGGCGGCACAGTCTGCGAGGGAGTGCATGTGATGCTCGAGGGTGACCCCGACAGCTCCTTCATTCGCAGCAAGTGAACCATAGCCGACGAATGCCGGCCAATCTCGCGGAGCCGGTTGCATATTGGGTGGTAGGGGACCGCCGTGCACAAAAATGATCAGCGGCCTGCGGTGGCCGTCGTCAACTCCGTGATCGCGGTAGACATCGATGAAGGCGTGTTGCTCTCGATCGACTTCGGGGACGGTGAGTACAAACGACTTGGATTTCATTCGTTCTCCTAGATAGGCGGACTGGGGAGTGGATCGGTGGGTGATACGCGACGCTCGAATTGGCCGATTGCCCACTTTGCCCATCCGACAACAGCTTCGTCGGCGCGCAGGCCGTATTCGGCTGCAATGTGACCGAAACCGGCAGGTCCCGCCGGAATCTCGTCGGGGTAAGTGTGGCGAATGAGACGCATTTCTTCGGCCTCGGATTCCGCGTGGGTAACGATTTTTTGGAGGATGTTGATTGCATCGTCGGGATCGAGTGACGAAAGCAGAAACATTCGGAGCACGATCTCGTTGCGGGCGACAGGCGGTGTTACCGGCGCATCGACCAGCCAGGTACGTAGCTCATCGTGGCCATCGCCGGTTATTCCGTAGGTACGCTTTCCTCGAGCCCCTTCGTCTGTGACCTCGATCAGACCCAATCGGTGGAGTCGATTGAGTTCTGGATAGATGCTGGAGTGTCCCGCGTGCCATGCGTGTCGACCGATCCCCGTATTGCCCAGTGCTTCGGTTAGCGCGTACCCGCTGCGCGGTTCGACGGCAAGCAACCCTAGTAACGCATGAGGTAGTGACACATTCACAGAGTAGATTACATTTTCAACATGTCAATTACGACATGTCAATTACGACATGTGTGGAGACCCTGCGTCCTTGGGCAAAACAATCGCAAGGGACTTTCGCGTTGTCGTGAATACTGCAGTAATGCGACCCATTTATATGGCGGGTCCACGACCGGAAGTGCACAAGTCCTGTTGCGTCGAACTGGCGCGGTGATGGAATGTTTCGTTTCCCTGTTCGACTCCGGTCAAACCCATTCGAGGTTCAGTCGGCGCGCAGATTCCAGAGTTGCGATCGCCTCTTCGGTATCAACTCGCGCGAGGACCAGTGCACTTACCGTGCAGGAGAGAAGGATTCGAGTGCGATCCGAGAGCGTGGCGTCTGTCTCGGCCGGAAACGCGGTTTGTAACCCGCTGCGAATTGCAACGGTAAGTTCTTGCCGGTAAGCGCGGATCACGGCTGCCACCGCGGCGTCGTGCGCGCCGAGTCCGGCAGCAGTATTGAGAAGTAAGCAACCTCGCCGCGGTGAGTCGGCGGTCATGGTGCCGATCGCTTGTTCCAGCGAGGAAAGGTAGGCGTCGACGGCGTCCGGTCCCGGATCCGTAGTGAGGTTGCGCAGACGTGGACGGATGAGATCTTCGAGGTACATCTGCACTGCGGCGTCGAACAATCCGCGCTTGTTGGTGAACGAGTTGTAGAGACTTGACCGACTCAGTCCCGTCGCGGATTCCAGGTCGCCGAGCGATGCGCCTTCGTACCCATGTGCCCAGAACACGTCCAAAGCGGCAGCGACCACGGCTGTCGTGTCGAATTCTTGTGATCTGCCCATCAAGGCCTCGCTCTTTCTGTATCGTTCGTTCCAGTATATATTGGACCGAACGATACAGAATTCACTCGAAGCAACAGGAGCTCACCGATGAACGTCGCCGGCTACATCTTCGCGGGACTGGCCGCAGCAGTGCACGTATACATTTTTGTCCTCGAATCGATTCTCTGGACTGCCCCGAAGACCCGCGCCACATTCGGCGTCAAGTCGGAGGAGGAAGCGATCACCACGCAGCCGCTTGCCTTCAACCAGGGCTTTTACAACCTCTTCCTGGCAATCGTGTCCGTGATCGGCATCGTGATTGCGGCGACCGGTTCCGCGTCGGTCGGAATCGCCCTCGTACTGGCAGGCACAGGATCGATGGTTGCCGCGGGGTTGGTGTTGATTCTCTCTTCTCCTGACAAGGCCCGCGCAGCCGTCGTGCAGATGCTTTTCCCAGCTATTGCCGTTGTTTTGCTGGTAATCCACCTGCTCTGAGACCGTCTCTACCCGCCGCCGAGCACCAGTGATTCGATCAGAGCAAAGGCGCCGTTGAGTGCTCCGCAGTCGAATGCTTCGGCCAGGGCGTAACCGATGACGAGTTCGTCGTTGCTCGGAGTGCTCGACCAGACTGCGTCGGTCTGTCTGGGGTCGGATTCCTCGTTCTTGGAGAACAGAGCGATGCGAACCCCGTCCCGGGTGAAGGCGCTGTTCGCGTCATCGACTGGGGCGAAGTTCAAACTCACACCGTCGACGAGTGCAGAGACCGTATACGAGCGCCGGGACAGAAAGCCTTTGCCGACAGTGAGTTCGACCTCGTCGCCACCGAGAGTGAAGAACAGGTCGGCGGCAGCCCGCGTTCCGATGGGTGTGCCTTCGCGGCGCGGGGCGTCGACTCGGCGCGTCAACAGAGCGCGTGATTCGCCGTTTCGGACGTCCACGACCCCGGTGTCGACGTCGAAGGAGATCTCGACTTTTCCGTGAATCGGGTCCATCGCGGCGTAATTGACCGTCACTGTGCCTACCCCCTGTATGTGTGAACTCGGGTCCATAATACGTGGTGGGAGCGTTGTCCAGTATGCCCGAATCCAAAAAAATACTGCCGAATGACGCGCGTTTGCGGCCAAATGCTTCTACTCTGGATCTTGGGTTTGTTGCGCATCCCACAAAGGTTTTTCCCACGCCAGACGAGGAGCGCCTATGAGGTTGTCGACTACTTGTTCTGTTGCTACGAAGGCTTGATCAAGCCGGAATTGCCTCTGCCGGATGGTGCTCGAGACCCATCCGGCAGAGGCAATTCTGTGCCGGTCGAGCAGAGCAATTCTGTGTCTGTGCAGGCCTTTAGCCGCCGGCGAATTTTTCGGAGGTTCCGAGATCGATCGGCAGTGCGATCCCGGTGATCCCGCGTCCGGCCGGCCCCACCAGATAGAACACCGCATCCGCAATTACTTCGGGGTCGACCCACGGATGGGGCAGCAGATTCAGCTTCGACATGATCGGAGCGGTATCGGCGAGGACGGGATTCTCCAAGTCTGGACGGAACGCGCGAACCATCGGTTCGTTGTCGATCATCGTGGTTCGCACATTGCCCGGGTGTACGGAATTGACCCGAATGTCCGCCCAACCGAGTTCGTTGGCCAGAGACTTCGCCAAACCGCGAACGGCGTGCTTGGACGCGGAATAGTGTGCGATACCCGGCACGCCGCGAAGGCCGGCCATCGAGCTGATCAACACGATCGACCCACCTCGATTGCCGTTCATGATGTGCGGAATCGACACCTTGGTCGTCAACCAGACACCAGTGACGTTGATGTCCATCAGCTCGCGGAACTCTTCGGCGCTCAGATCCCAGGACAGCTTTGCCGACGCCGCGATTCCCGCGTTGGCGATCACAATGTCCAGTCGGCCGAGTTTCTCGACTCCGGCGTCGACCGCTGATTTCAGGGCATCGAGGTCGCGAGTGTCCGCTACGGATGCGACGATGCGCCGGCCTTGAGCTTCGACCAGGGCGACGGTCTGGGCGAGGTCGGCCTCGGTGGCCATGTCGTACCCCGCCGTTGCGACCGGCGCGCAGAGATCCACCGCGATGATGTCCGCGCCCTCGGACGCGAGCTTGACGGCATGCGCGCGCCCTTGACCACGCGCCGCTCCGGTGATGAATGCGACCTGACCGTCCAAATTGCCCATCGAACTTCCCCTGCCCGTGCGAAGCGCCAAAACTGGAACGTGTTCATACTGCTACGTCCGGAGCCGGGCAGGTAGGGGAATTCGCGAAATCCTTATCCGCGAAGGAGTTTGGACAGCTCGTCCAATACGCTCGCGTCCTCGATGGTCGACGGGACCGTGTACTCCTCGTTGTCAGCGATCTGCCGCATGGTCTTGCGGAGGATCTTGCCGGAACGAGTCTTCGGTAGTGCGGCGACGACGGTGACGTCCCGGAAGGTGGCGACGGCACCGATCTGGTCGCGCACCCGCGCGATTAGTTCCTGTCGGAGAGTTTCGGGATCGATGTCGACGCCGGACTTGAGCACGACGTAGCCGCTCGGCCGTTGCCCCTTGAGTTCGTCGTGAATGCCGATGACGGCGCATTCTGCGACGGCCGGGTGGCCGGCGACTACTGCTTCCATGCTTCCTGTCGAAAGGCGGTGTCCGGCAACGTTGATCACGTCGTCGCTGCGTCCGAGGACGAAGACATAGTTGTCCTCGTCGATGTATCCGGAGTCGCCGGTGAGGTAATAGCCTTCGAATGTCGACAGGTAGGACTTCACGTACCGATCGTCGTCACGCCACAGTCCGGCGAGTGTTCCGGGAGGAAGCGGCAGGCCGATCACGATGTTGCCCTCGGTGCCCGGTCCCACGAGTTCGCCCTTGCCGTCGACGATTTCGACGCGGTATCCGGGGCAGGCGACGGTGGGTGAGCCCGCTTTGATCTCCATGGGTTCGAGGCCGCGCAGGTTCGCGCAGATGGCCCAACCGGTTTCGGTCTGCCACCAGTGATCTACCACCGGGCGATCGAGAATCCGAGTAGCCCACTCGTAGGTGTCGGGATCCAAGCGCTCGCCGGCGGCGAACAGTGTGTCGAGCGACGAGATGTCGTACTTGGCAAGCTCTTTTGCATCCGGGTCGGCCTTGCGGACCGCCCGAACGGCGGTGGGGGCGGTGAAGAGTGCCGACACCTTGTACTCGGAAATGATGCGCCAGAATGCACCGGCGTCTGGGGTGCCGACGGGCTTGCCTTCGTACATGACCGTCGTGGCTCCGGCGAGCAAAGGTCCGTAGACGATGTACGAGTGGCCGACCACCCAGCCGACGTCGGAGGCGGTCCACCAGACCTGGCCGGGGCTGATGTCGTAGAGATTCTTCATCGTCCACGTCAACGCAACAGCATGGCCACCGTTGTCCCGGACGACGCCCTTGGGCTTACCGGTCGTTCCCGAGGTGTAGAGGATGTAGAGCGGATCCGTCGCGGCGACCGACACCGGGTCGGCAGGGGCGGCATCGGCGATCATCTCGTCCCAGTCGAACCAGGCTGCGGCACTTGACTTGTAGTCGGCAGCAGCGCCGGGAATCTGCTCACGGTTCTTCACGATCACGGTGTGAGCGGGAGTGGCGGACAGTTGCAGAGCCTTCTCGACCATCGGCAGGTACTCGATGGTTCGGCCTGGCTCCAGGCCGCCGGACGCCGTCACGAGCACCACGGGGCCGGCGTCGTCGATACGCGTGGCGAGTTCCTTGGCAGCGAAGCCGCCGAACACCACTGAATGCACAGCGCCGATACGTGCACACGCGAGCATCGCGATCGCAGCCTCGGGGATCATCGGCATGTAGATGATGACGCGGTCACCCGCCACCACACCCTGATCTTTCAAGACACCGGCGAAGAGTGAGACCTGCTCGAGGAGTTCGGCGTAGGTGTACGTGGCCTTGGTGGGGACCATCGCGGAGTCGAAGATCAACGCGGTCTGATCGCCGCGGCCGTCGCGGACGTGCCGATCAAGGGCATTGAAGCTGGTGTTCAGCGACGCATCCGGGAACCAGCGATAGATCGGTGCGGCGGAATCGTCGAGTGCCTTCGTGGGCGCGACATCCCAGTCGACGGCACGCGCTGCATCGAGCCAGAACTTCTCCGGCTGATCCATGCTCTCGCGATATGCGTCGGCATACGTGGTGTGGGACGACTGCTCAGAAGAGCTCATCGACGTGTGTCCTCTCGTGAACTTCGCTAACCCGTGACCTGAAGCACCTTAGGTTACCGTCAGTGCCGTGCGCCTCAGTGTGGGTGCGGGTGCGGTCCGTTTGCGCCGGACGGGCCTGTCCCGTCGGCCAGTGGTGCGTCGGCGGGTGGGATCGGCGGGTGGGATAGGCCAGGGATTGAAGGGGGAATCGGTGTGACGGATACAGCGCAACGTGCGGGCTTGTGGGGAGTCCTCGCTCAGCGTGATTTCCGACTTCTGTGGACCGGCGACGCCGTCAGCGGCATCGGAAACGGTGTCACGACCGTTGTGCTGCCGTTGATCGCGCTTCGCGAATTGGAAGCGAGTAACTTTCAGATCGGTGCGCTGGCCTCGGCGGTGTGGTTGCCGTGGTTGATCGTCGGACTACCCGCCGGTGCCTGGATCGACCGGTTGCCTCGCCGTCCGATCATGATGATCGCGAACGCTGCGTGCGCGCTGCTCTTCGCGAGCGTCGCGATCGCCGGCCTCATGGGGGCGGTGACATATGGCCACCTGCTTCTGGTCGGGCTGCTCACCGGCACGGCCACCGTTTTCTTCCAAGCGGCCTACCACGCGTATCTCCCCACGGTCCTCGACGAAGCGGATCTTGTCGAAGGGAACTCGAAGATACAAGGCGCCGAGGCCGCGACCCGGGTGATCGGCCCGAGTTTCGGTGGGCTGTTGGTAGCGACTGTCGGGCTAGCAGCCGGTCTGCTCGTCGATGCGTTCACCTTCGTCTTCTGCTTCGTGTGCATGTGGCTGATTCGTGTGCAGGAGACCGTTGATCGCGGACGCGGCCGCCGAGAACCGTTTCGGCGCGAGATAGCGCTCGGCCTGCGATTCGTCGCAGCTGATCCGTATCTGCGGCCCATCGTCGTTTACGGGACTCTTCTCAATTTCGGCCTTGCCGGGTACACCACGATCCAGATCGTTTTCCTGGAAAAGACGGTTGGTGTGGGGGAATTCGGACTCGGGCTTCTGTTGGCGATTGCCGGGGTCGGCGGAATTGTCGGGTCGATGATCGCGCGCCCGCTCGGGCGCCGATTCGGTACTGCCCGAAGCGTTCTCATCTGTCAGTTGGTGACGGGACCGTTCATCCTGTTGGCCCCTCTGACGTCGTACGGCGCCGGCCTGCTCTGGTTCTGTGCGGGAGGAATGGTGATGATTGCCGGCGTCGTGTCCTGCAACGTAGTGCTCGGCAGCTTCCGTCAGAGTTACTGTCCGCCAGACCGTCTCGGTCGAGTAGTGGCGACGAGTATGTTCCTGTTGCACAGCACTATTCCGCTGGGTGCGCTGCTGGCGGGGTTCCTGGGCGATCTCGTAGGTTTGCGCGGAACCATGTGGATCATGGCCGGACTGATCGCGCCGTGTGGATTGGTCTTGCTCTTCAGTCCACTGCGCGGCATCCGCGATCTACCGAGTCGGCCCCCCGAGTCACTGCGCTAGAGATTCACTGCGCTAGAGAATCACTGCGGTAGGGCTGCTGCGGACTCTTCGCTTCGAATCGCGATGCGAAGAGTCGCAAGCATGAACAGCGAGACGGCAAAACCGAACAGCGCGCCGAACTGGTCCTGCGTGAACAGGTACACCTGCGTCACCAGAAGGCTCACCACGATCGATGCCCGTAGTAGCCGCAAGGCCCGGAGGTAAGGACCGCGGAAGAGGAACCACACTCCCAGGACCACAAGAACTCCGGTTGCAGCCGTGGAGATCTGGACGACGAGATCGGAGACGTCGTCAGCTTCGACGCCGTTCTCGGAGACGAGTGCGTAGATCACCTGTACTACCGCGAGGAGGGCCTGCAATACGAACAGAGTCAGTACCAGTCGGCGGACGATGCGGTGCCCGAGCAGTGCTTCGGCCCGTTGGAAGAACACGTTGCGAGCACGCGTGATCTTCGATTCGATACCGCCGACCGGCGGAGTCTGTGTGTGCAGGCCGGCCTTGATCGAGTCGACGAGGTCCGTGAGGCTGCGGTCTTCGACGCCGTCGAGCACTCGGAGGGCGTGGTTGTACTGGATCTCGTCGAGCTGACCGAGAGCGAGGTCCGAGAGCGCTCGCGCACCGATGGCAAGCCGATGACGATCATTCATACCGCGCCGAATCACCACCTCGCGCGCGGCCAGATAGAAGACTACGAAGACGACGTACATGATCGCGATTGCAGGCTGGTAGAAGTAGTCGACGTCGGCGGTGACAAACTTTCCGACCTCGTCGATGAAGAGGCCGAATCCGATTCCGCCGACGAGGGTCGCCAGATCGCGCGTGCGAGAGCCTTCGGTGATGGCGGTCGAGACGATGGCGACGGCCATCAGCAATCCACCCCACAAAACGTGGGCGATGTGGAGGGAACCGCCCCCGATCTGGGGATAGCCGGTTGCCGCCAGGTAGGCACGGGTGATCAGCACGGTCGCTATGGCGGCGAACAGGAACAGCTCGAAACGAGCCAGTGCCGCACGGTCGTAACTGTGCGGCAGCGTCAGTGCAGTCCGGTCGTTCGTCGTCATTGCGGAACTCCCAGGTTTCGATAGCGCGCGATACGGGAGGACTGGCGATCGGTGTCTGACTCCTCGGCGAGAATGAAGAGTTCGTGCGCGATTGCTGCCCCTACTCTCTTGGAGAATTCCACGGGCTCGTCGGCCGCGTCAGGGGTTTCGGGAATGATGGCGTCGATCACGCCGTCTCGTAGCAGATCCAACGAACGAATTCCCTGCGCAGCGGCCATCTCCGGGGCATGACTGATGTCGCGATGAACAATCGCGCTTGCGCCTTCCGGCGGCAGGGGAGCGAGCCACCCGTTCTGTGCCGCGAGTACTCGGTCTGCAGGTAGCAGAGCCAGAGCACCACCGCCGGTTCCCTGACCGAGCAGCACTGACACTGTCGGGGTTCTCAGCGTCACGAGGTCGGCGATGCAGCGGGCGATCTCAGGGGCAAGTCCACGTTCCTCCGCTTCCTTGGACAGCGACGCGCCCAAAGTGTCGATCACGAGGACAAGCGGGAGTTGTAGTTCTTCGGCAAGTTTCATGCCCCGTCTTGCTTCACGAAGTGCGGCCGGTCCCATCGTGGTGAGCGCGGATTGTCCGCTGCGGTCCTGGCCGAGCAGGATGCACGGAAAGCCTCGGAAACGGGCGAGCGAGAGCAAGATCGTCTTGTCGGTTTCACCCTGCCCGGTGCCGCTGAGTGGTACCTGTTCGGTCGCGGCATGGCGGAGCAACTGCCGGATGCCCGGTCGATCCGCCCGGCGCGAGAGCATCACCGACTGCCAGGCAGGGACATCGGGAATCTCGGGCGAGGGAATCGGGTCCGCGACTGCCGGAGCCGGGGGATCGGTGAGCACGCACAACGCTCGATTGACCAGTAGGCGGAGGCGGTCCACCGGGACGACGCCGTCGATAACGCCGTTGCGGTACAGGTTCTCGGAGGTTTGGATCCCGTCGGGAAACTTTTCGCCGTAGAGGGATTCGTAGACACGGGGTCCGAGGAAACCCACCAGGGCGCCCGGTTCCGCGACGGTGATGTGGCCGAGAGATCCCCACGACGCAAAAACCCCGCCGGTGGTGGGATTACGCAGGTACACCAGGTAGGGCAGGTGCGCAGCCTTGTGAACAGCCACTGCCGCAGCGATCTTCACCATCTGAACGAACGCGACGGTCCCCTCCTGCATTCGTGTTCCGCCGGAGGTGGGCGAGGCGAGCAATGGGAGTTGTTCTGCCGTAGCACGTTCGACGGCGGTCACGATCCGTTCGGCTGCAGCAACTCCGATCGAACCGGCGAGAAAGCTGAATTCACAGGCAATTACCGCGACCCGACGCCCCCGAACTGTACCGACACCGGTGACGACGGACTCGTCTACTCCACTTTTGTCGCGGGCCTTCTTCAGGTCTTCCGCGTACTTCGGCCCAGGCCCGACGTCGACGGGCGGGGAGTCCCAGGAGACGAAGCTCTTGGGATCGAGTACCGCAGTGAGTAGTTCTTCGGCCGAGATTCGCACAACGTCCTCCAAGTAAGCAGCACCCCGTCCAGGATGAACCTACCTGGACGGGGTGCCGCCGGGATCGCGTGGCGTCAGTTGTGCGCCGGAGAATCAGCGTCCGAACGCTTCCTTCCATGAAACGACCTTGCCGATGCGAAGGATGGAGCGCTGGTAGATCTTTGCCGCGATCATCGACAGCGCAGCAGTCACGACCAGCATCAGCAGAATGGTTCCCACGATCTGGAACGGAGAAGCAACACCGGCAGAAATGCGCAGGGGCATGAGGATTGCAGAGAACGGCGGAATCCAACTCAGCACGTTGCTCAGGGTTCCTTCGGGATTGCTCACCGAAACGAAAGCCACGCTGACCATTGCCATGACGAGCAGCGCGAGGGGCATCGCGGTGGCATTGACGTCCTCCTGTCGCGAGACCATAGACCCGGCAGCGGCGTACAGCACGGCGAAGAAGAGGAAGCCGAGAATGAACCACCCGAGAGTGCCGAACAGAACGCCGATCGCAGTGCCCGTCACGGTCAGGACGCCCGTCGCCAATCCGGTGGCGACGCCCGCGACAGCGTAGGCAGCCATCTGCATCAGACCGACAGCGCCGATTCCGAGAACCTTGCCCCACAATAACTGCAGCGGACGCAGAGTGGAGAGCAACAATTCGACGACGCGACTGGACTTCTCCTCGACGACGCCCATCGCCACGTACGTTCCGAAAAGCAAGATCTGCATGTACAGGAGCACCACAGCAGCGATCGACATCGCTATACGTTGGCCCTGTTCGGGATCCGGGGGATCGATGGCATCGATGGTGACCACAGCGGTGGACGTGGCTTCGGCGAGCTGAGCCGGATCGATCCCTGCGGCGGAAAGCGCATTCGATTGTGCCTGTTGTGCAACGGAACTCTCGATGACGGCCCGCAGATTCGTGGGCACTTCCTTCTTGGTCACGACAGTGACGGCGCCGCCCGATCCAGCGATCACGGCCACGTCGAGGTCGCCGTCCTTGACCTGATCACGCGCGGTTCCGTCGTCGGAAACCTCCGTCACCGTCACCGGATTTCCGAGGGTGTCGCCGATGGACACCATCGTGGCACCGAGTGACTGGTTGCCGACCAAGCCGATCTTCGACTTGTCCTCGTCGCCGCCGGAGAAGAGTGAGAAGGCGATGATGCCGCCGATGATCGCGACCAGAATGATGACATTGCTGATCACAAAACTCTTCTTCGAGATCTGCGTCATGAATTCGCGTCGGGCGACCAACCCGATGGCTCGACCTCCGCTCAACTGGTTGCTCATGCGGCTACTACCTCTCGGAACAGATCGGTCAGTGACGGACGTCGTAGCGTGAACTCGTGCACCGGTCCGGTTTTCAACGCGGCGTGCAGGATCTGCTGATCGTCGGCTGTGCCGTCGACGCTCAGGAGCGTTCGACCGTCGAGGTGGCTCAGTGTGGTGACACCGATCAGATGGTGTGCCCAGCCGACCGGTGCGTCAGGAGCGAAGACTTCGATTCGGCCGTCCCCCTTACCTCGTAGTTCGTCGACAGTTCCGATCTCCCGCATGCTGCCGCGGCTGATGATGCCGACGCGATCACACAGCCGCTCCACCAGATCCAGCTGATGGCTGGAGAAGATCACCGGAACGCCGGTGCGAGCCTTCTCGACCAACACGTCACTCATGACGTCGACCGCTACCGGGTCCAGGCCCGAAAACGGTTCGTCCAGAACGAGTACCGCTGGATCGTGAACAAGCGCGGCCGCAAGCTGCACTCGTTGCTGATTACCGAGTGAGAGGGAGTCGACGGTGTCCTTGACGCGTTCGGCAATGCCCAGACGTTCGGTCCACCGTTCAGTGGCCGCATGCGCGTCGGCTTTCGAGAGCCCATGTAGCTCGGCCAGATAGGAAAGTTGCGCGCCCACCTTCATCTTGGGGTAGAGGCCGCGTTCCTCCGGCATGTATCCGATAGTGCGACGCACGTCGAGGTCGACGGGTTTGCCGCCGAGGCGAACTTCCCCCGAATCTGCTCCGAGTACACCCAGCGCAATGCGCATCGTGGTCGTCTTGCCGGCGCCGTTGCTGCCGACGAATCCGAAGATCTCGCCTGCGCGCACTTCGAAACTCAGGTTGTCGAGTGCAACGACATCGCCGTAGCGTTTCGAGATGCCGTCGATCGTGAGGGTGGCTGACATGGGTCCTTCCCATCGGTCGAGTGGTGCGCTTCGGTAATGCGGGTCAGAGGTCGAACTCTTCCGAATCAATCGGATCCGGGTCTGGATTGGTCCACGAGAGAATCATCGCGGGCGTGCACGCGCCGATCAGCATTGCAGTCAGTGCCAATAAACCTCCCGTGTAAGGCAGCCTCTCTACATTCCACTGCACCGACGAGGTGAAAATGAGGAAAATGGCGACAATGAACACCAATGTTTGGGTCACGCTGAGCCCGACGGAGCGAGCGTCGTTGCGTTGCTGGATCTCCCATTCGTCCAAAGCCTGCCGCGGTGCATCCCCTTGCCGGCCCGACACGATTTGAAGTGAGGACCACGTCGGCAGGAACAACAGGGTGAGAACCGGCCACGCGACCGCGAAGAGCGGATTGAACAGGCACGCTATGCTGACGGCAACCATCGTGGTGAACAGGACCGCGAGGGCGACGACGAGCATGCGGCGACGTCGACGGCTTCGCCAATTCGGGAGCCAATGTCGGAACGTCTCCTCGTTCTGCAGGAACCGCCGAGTGCGGTGGGCCTGGTAGCGGTCGACCAGATTTGATTCAGGCACTGGGCTTTTCACTCCCCCCGGTAGTAATGCGGTCATTCGGGTAGACCTCCGTCGACGGTGTATTCCGGTAGACCTCCGTCGACAGCGGACCGAACTCAGTCCGAGAGAACACCGCCTCGACCGGTAGGTCGAATACCCAGCAGATCCTGAATGCAAGATCCAGGCTGGGGTAGTGGTCGCCGCGTTCGAGCGCCCCCACCGTCTGCGGATTGACGTCGACGAGTTGTGCAAGCTGGGCCCGACTCATCTTCCGCTCGGCGCGAAGCACTCCGATGCGATTGAAGATGGGGAGCGCGTCTCCCCGCCGGACTGGGCTCATGCATCAAAGTGTTGTAAAAACCCAACATTTTGTCAACACGAACCGCGATTGTCCCGCTTCTGGGTGATGCCGGCGGATAAGGTTCGGGCAACGGAAGGGGCTTCACATGGTCGTCGAACAGTTGGTGCTCGAGAAGTCCCGCCTGGTCGTGCAGGTGCGCGAGGACGGTAGCTACTGCGTGGGACCACAAGGGCGCGAAGCGCTCTGGCGCGATCCGATGGAGAAAGGTGCCGTCATCGGTATCGGTCAGCACACTCCGGGGGATGTCGAAGGTAAATCATGGTGGGTCGTGTACGGCCAGTCGGACACCACGGCTGACGTCGCCGTTCGGCTCGAGGATGGATCGCACGTGCCGGTTTCGCGTCTCGGTGAGATCTTCGCCAGTGAATGGGTGAGCGCCCCGCAGCAGGCGCTGCTGTACCGGTCCGATCGCCCGGTGGAGTCGCAGCCCACCAAGCTGTCGGTGTTGTTCGCCAGGCCGAAGTTCATGCCCGAGGCGGCGTTTCCGGAGAATGATCGTTTGTAGCTCTCGCGAGGTCGGCTGTGGACGGGAGGCCTGGCCTACGCTCGAATTGTTACGGTACGTACTGTACCGTTTAACCATGACGACTTGGCCGAACGACCTCGCAGTAGTGCAGGTGCGCGTAGCTCGACCCACCGACCGACTCGACGACGTGATTGCGTTCTATCGCGACTGCCTGGGGTTGCCGGAGCTCTACCGGTTCTCCGGGCACGCCGGCTACGACGGGATCATGCTGGGACTGCCGGATGCGAACTATCACCTCGAATTCACCACCCACGAAGACGGAAGCCCGTGCCCGGCGCCGACGCAGGACAATTTGTTGGTGCTCTACTTTGCCGGCGAGTCGGCGATGTACGAGGTGGTTCAGCGACTGGGTGAGGAGGGGCACGAACCCGTCGAAGCCGAGAATCCGTACTGGGAGGAGAATGCGGGAATGACTTTCGAAGATCCTGACGGCTGGCGTCTGGTGCTCATGCCGCGTCCGGTGCTGTAGATGGTGCGCGCCCGCGACGAGCGGATCGACGACGCTGTACTGTCCGCGACCCTGGAAGTGTTGGGGGAGAACGGGTATGCGGAGCTGTCGATCGGATCGGTGGCGACGAGGGCGGGTGTACATCGCCCCGCCATCTACCGGAGATGGCCGTCGAAGCGGCATCTGGTGGTAGACGTCGTCGTGGCGCATATCGGCACCGATCCGACGCCGGACACCGGCGATCTCAGGGCAGACCTGGTCGCCGGCATCACGACATTGGTTGTAGGACTGAGTGAAACGGTAGTTGGTCGGATACTGCCCGCGTTGGTCGCGGATCTGGCCGCGGACCCGGAATTGGCGCAGGATTTCCAGTCGGCATTCTTTCAGCCGCGACGCGATTCCACTGCGGCAGTGCTGGAATCGGCGCGTCTACGCGGCGACATTCGGAGCGACTTCGACCTGGACTTCGTCCTGGACGCCTTGGCGTCCCCGATCTATTACCGGGCGTTGTTCCGTCACTTACCGCTGGACGCGCTCCTGGCTGAGCAGGCTGTCGATTCTGTTCTGCTGACGTTGGCTCCGCACGAGAATCTCTGAAGTCGTTTCGACTCAGTTTAATTCGAGTGGATCGGGTCCGACACGGCTGTCGGTGTTCAACGCTGCGATGGCAGCTGACTCGTCGGCATCGAGTGTGAAGTCGAAGATCGCGGCGTTGTCGCGCATGCGGGCAGGTGTGACCGACTTCGACAGCACTGTGTGTCCCTGTTCGAGATGCCAGCGCAGAATGATCTGCGCCGGGCTCTTTCCGTGTGCTGCAGCAATTTTCCCGATGGTCGGGTCGTCGAGGATAGTTCCCTGTCCCAACGGACTCCATGCCTCGATTTCGATGCCGTGGCTCTGTGCATACTCCCGTGACGCGTGCTGTTGCAGTCTGGGGTGCAGTTCGATCTGGTTGACGGCTGGGGTGATGGAGCTGTGCTGGGCCAGCAGGTCGAGGTGTTCGGGGAGGAAGTTCGACACACCGATCGCACGGGCGCGGCCGGAGGCGAGAATTTCCTCGAAAGCGGCCCAGGTCTCCACGAACAGGCCCTTTGCCGGTGCCGGCCAGTGGATCAGATACAGGTCGACGAAGTCGAGGCCGAGCTTGTCGAGGCTCGCGTCGAATGCGGCGAGTGCTCGGTCTTGGCCTTGATCGTCATTCCACAACTTGGTGGTGACAAACAGCTCTGACCTCGGAATATCCGAACCTGCGATGGCACGGCCGACCCCGGCCTCGTTGCCGTAGATCGCGGCCGTGTCGATGTGACGGTAGCCGATCTCGAGAGCGGTGGCCGTGACCTCTTCGGTCTGGGCGTCCGGTACCTGGAAAACGCCGTAACCGAGTTGCGGGATGGTGATCGGTTCGCCGGTGGTTCCGTGAGTCAGTGTTCGGTCGGGGATCGACAACATTGAAAAGTGCCTTTCAGGACTGTGCGTGGCGGTTCGACCGGGGATTGTGTCGCCTGTGAACCATCTATGCCGCGCATGCAACTATTGCGTGCGCCTGATAAATAGTTGCACACGCGGGTTGTCTGCGCAAGCAGCGCCGATCGGCTACTCCTCGAAGAGTTGTCCGTTCTCCATCCGCCACCGGCGCGTGCTGCGGGTGGATTGGAGCATGCGTCGATCGTGAGTGACGAGGAGGAGGGTTCCCTCGAACGACTCCATCGCCTGCTCGAGCTGTTCGATCGCCGGAAGGTCGAGATGATTCGTCGGCTCGTCCAATACCAGTAGATTCACGCCGCGGGCCTGCAGTAAAGCCAGTGCAGCCCTCGTTCTTTCGCCGGGGGACAGTGAAGCGGCGGACCTGAGTACGTGGTGTCCGCGCAGGCCGAACTTGGCGAGGAGAGTGCGAACATCGGCATCGGGCCAGTCCGGTACCTGAGCGCCGAAGGCCTCGACTACTGGTTGATCGCCTTCGAACAATCCGCGCGCCTGGTCGATCTCACCGATCGCGACACCGGAACCCAGGGACGCGATGCCCTCGTCCGGGACGAGTTTGCCGAGCAGGACGTTCAGGAGGGTGGTCTTGCCGGCACCGTTCGCACCCGTGACGAGGATTCGATCGCCCCAGTCGATTTGAGTCGTGACGGGACCGAACGTGAACTGACCGCGAGTTACCGTGGCGCCGTTCGTGGTTGCGACAACGGAACCGGACCGCGGAGCGGCCGCGATCTCCATGCGAAGGTCCCACTCTTTACGAGGTTCCTCGACAACTTCGAGTCGCTCGATGCGGCGTTGAGTCTGGCGGGCCTTCGCGGCTTGCTTCTCCGTCGACTCGGTCCGCAATCCGCGTCCGATCTTGTCGTTGTCCTTGGCCTTACGACGCGCGTTCCGGACACCGTGTTCCATCCAGTTGCGCTGCATCTGTGCGCGATCTTCGAGATCGGAGCGGGTGCCGGCATATTCCTCGAAGGCCTCGCGTGCGTGCTGGCGGGCTATCTCGCGTTCGGCGAGGTACGACTCGTAGCCGCCGTCGTACACGGCGATGTCCTGTTGTGCCAGATCGAGTTCCACGATCCCCGTGACGGTGCGCGAGAGGAACTCGCGATCATGGCTCACGACGACCAGCGCCGCTCGGGTCTCGGCGACAAATCGTTCCAACTGCCCGAGACCCCGCAGGTCGAGATCGTTGGTGGGCTCGTCCAACAGGAGAATGTCGTAGCGTGAAAGCAGCAGCGACGCGAGGCCTGCGCGTGCGGCCTGACCGCCGGACAATGCCGTCATGTGAGCGTCGAGGGATACGCCCAGTCCGAGCTCTTCGACTACCTTCTCGGCGCGCTCGAACAGATCGGCGCCGCCGAGAGCGAGCCACCGCTCCAGTGCCGGGGAGTACAGATCCTCCTCGGCTTCAGCCAGCGTCTCGGCTGCGGTGTTCATGACCGCCTCGGCGTACGCGACGCCGGTGCGTCGGCCGAGGAATTCGAGGACGGTCTCGCCCTCGATGCGGTCGGGTTCCTGTGCGAGGTAACCCACCGCAGCGTCTGGCGGGCTGAGGATGATCGAACCCTCGACGTCGGCAGTTCCGATTCCGGCCAGTGCGGTAAGAAGGGTCGACTTGCCGGCGCCGTTCGCCCCGACAAGACCGATGACGTCGCCGGGCGCGACTGTGAGATCGAGGTCGGAGAACAGGGTGCGTTCTCCCCGGGAAGCAGAGAGGCCGCTGATGCGCAGTGTTGCAGTCACCTGAGAAGTATCCCTGGTGCTGTGCGCCTGTGTTAATCGGTGCTGTGCGCCTTTATTAACCGCGGGCGGTTAATAAAGGCGCACAGCAGTCAGTCCCGAACCAGGTGGTACCAGCACGGATGCGCCGCACGGACCGGAAGTGGCGATTCGCTCACGTCCGCGGCCGTTCTCGAGGCCGTCGACCAACCGTCGAATGCTCGCATGACGTCTTCTTCGGAGACGCCATGTGGCATCGGCCAGCGGTGACCTGGTCCGAACGCGAACATGACCATGGACGCGCCCGGGGCGGTGATCGCGTTGACCGACCTCCCGTAGTCCCGTCGTTGATGTTCGGACAGCCCGTGAAAGCAGCCGATGTCGAGTACCAGCATGTGCCCACCGTCGACGGCTATGTGCAGGTCTGCCGCGTCCTCGTGGAGGAACCGGACGTCGACGTGGGCTTCACGTGCATGTATGCGCGCTTTGTCCAACGGCTCCTGCTCGGCGTCGACGCCGGTGACGTGCCAACCGCGTTGCGCCAGCTCGATGGAATGCCGTCCGGTGCCGCAGCCGATATCGAGTGCACGGCCACCTTCCGGAACAGGAATCGAGTCGAGAAGTCCGGACAGTTGAGCGTCGAACCCATGCCCGGTGTGCTCCCACGGAGTGACGCCGACCTTGTAGGCGAGACGATATGAAAGATTCATCGCTCTCTCTTTTCTCGAGGCGATTCCGATACTTGTCTTCCAAGGTAGACCGGCCTTTCGGGCGGTACAAGGGCACTGCCCGGAGGTTCTGCGGGGAATGCCTCCAGGCTCTCGCGCGTTGGTTCCGAATATGACCGAAACCAACGATGTGACCTCTGTACCGACAATTGTTCTGAACGACGGTAAGACGATCCCCGCACTGGGATTCGGTGTGTTCCAGGTTCCGGACGACGAAACACAGGAAGCCGTCTCCACCGCCCTGAAGACCGGTTACCGCAGTATCGACACCGCCAAGATCTACGGCAACGAGGTGGGCGTCGGCCGCGCTATCGCCGAATCCGGCATCGCCCGCGAAGACCTCTACATCACGACGAAACTGTGGAACGACGACCAGGGTTACGACTCGACGCTTGCCGCATTCGACGCCAGCCTCGACAAGTTGGGTCTCGACTACCTCGATCTGTACCTGATCCACTGGCCGGTTCCGTCCAAGGACCTGTACGTCGAGACGTTCAAGGCATTCCAGAAGCTCAAGGCCGATGGACGGGTTCGATCCATAGGCGTCTCCAACTTCACCATCGAGAACCTCGAGCGCGTCATCGGTGAAACCGGTGAGGTGCCGGTCCTCAATCAGATCGAGCTCCACCCCAAGTTCAACCAGGCAGAACTGCGCGCCTTCCACACCGGCAAGGGAATCGCGACGGAGGCGTGGAGCCCACTCGGCCAGGGAACCGTTCTCGGCGACCCCGTCATCACTGCCATCGCCGACGCTCATGGCGTCACCGCGGCCCAGGTCATCATTCGCTGGCACTTGCAGATCGGCAACGTGGTGATCCCGAAGTCGGTGACCCCCGAACGTATCGCCGCCAACTTCGATGTCTTCGGCTTCGAACTGACTCCGGAACAGATCAACGCGATCGGTGCTCTCGACGACCCGGCCGGCCGTATCGGCCCCGACCCGGTCACGCTCGGCAGCTAGAACTTCCGGTAGATCCACAAACGGCACTCCCGCAGTTGCGGGAGTGCCGTTTGTCGTGTGCGGTCAGTTCAGATGTGTTCGATGTTCTGCAGTGAATGCGATGTGCTCGTCTGTGCGTCCGGTGCGGAGCTTGTCGACCCACTCGGGATCGGCGAGCAGTGCGCGTCCGATGGCAACCATGTCGAATTCACCGTTCTCGTACTGAGCTTCGAGACGCTCCAGTCCGGTGACCGCCGATGCGGCGTCGCCGGTGAATGCCGTGGTGAACACGGAATCGAGTCCGACCGAGCCGACGGTGATGGTCGGCAACCCGGTCAGCTTCTTCGTCCAACCGGCGAGGCCGAGCTTGCCGTCTTCACCTTCGAGTTCAGCGAATGCCGGCTCCCAATGACGCCTCGTCGACGGATGCAGGACGTCGACGCCGGCGTCGACCAGGGGAGTCAGGATGTGGCCGAGTTCTGCCGGGCTCTGAGCGATACGGGCGTCGTACTGGCCGGACTTCCACTGCGAGAATCGGTAGACGATCGCGAACTCGTCCCCGACTGCCTCTCGGATTGCGGCGACGACCTCGGCCGGGAAACGGGTGCGAGCTTCGAGTGATCCGCCGTATCCATCGGTCCGGACATTGGTTCCTGCCCAGAGGAATTCGTCGAGCAGGTAGCCGTGTGCTCCGTGCAACTCGAGGCCGTCGAAGCCGGTGTTCTTCGCGTTGAGCGCGGCGTCCACCCACGACTGCTTCAAGTCGTCGAGATCCGACGTGGTGAATTCTCGTCCCAAATGGGTGCCGTCCAGCGCCAGACCGGAGGGGCTGACGGTTTCGACCTCGGGGTTCAGGCGCGAGTTCTCACCGCGCTCGACTCCGAGGTGCCACAGCTGAGGAATGATCGATCCACCCTCGGCGTGGACTGCGTCGACCACCGATTTCCAGCCGCCCAGGCTCGAATCACCGTAGATGCGCGGTACCCGAGTGTGCGGGCCGGCTGCCGGATCCGGGATGTACGTGCCTTCGGTGATGATCAAGCCGACACCACCTGCTGCGCGACGACGGTAGTACTCGGCCACGTCGGCGCCGGGGATTCCGTCCGGCGAGAACGCGCGAGTCATCGGGGCCATGGCGAAACGGTTGCGCAACGAGAGTGATTTGACCTCGAAAGGCTCGAAGAGGCCGCGCAACGCGGGGGCCTCGGGTGCTGTCGATGTGTCGGGAAGAGTCACGGGTTTGTTCAACACAGTGGACCCTCGACCTATTCCGCCGCTTGAGTTTATCTCTCCGAAATCCGCAAAAGCTTGCGTCCGTTCGGTTTTCGATCAGTGTATATGTAAACCGAATTTAGTTTGTGCATTAATTATTAACATGCGATATGGTCGTGCAGAAAGTTTCTGAGGGCGGGATCGAGCACGAAAGAGGACGCGCGAGCATGACAACGACGGTGCCGAACGAGCGGGCCGGAGAGCTGGAGCCGATTCCGGAGCGGCCGTATCCGAAGCGTCGTGATCCCAAGGGGTCGTGGATGCTCGAGATGATCAAGACGACCGATCACAAGAAGATCGGGATCATGTACTTGATCACTGCGTTCGTGTTCTTCCTGATCGGCGGCCTGATGGCGCTGTTCATGCGTGCAGAACTGGCCGTTCCCGGGATGCAGTTCCTCTCCAATGAACAGTTCAATCAGCTGTTCACCATGCACGGCACGATCATGCTGCTGCTGTACGCGACCCCAGTCGTCTTCGGATTCGCGAACTACATCCTCCCGCTGCAGATCGGTGCGCCCGACGTGGCGTTCCCGCGTTTGAACTCATTCGGGTTCTGGCTCTTCACTTTTGGTGGCCTCATCGTCCTCGGTGGATTCCTCACGCCGGGCGGCGCCGCCGACTTCGGTTGGACGGCGTACACCCCGCTCTCCGGCGCGGTACACAGCCCCGGCGTCGGAGCTGACCTGTGGGTCTTCGGTTTGACGGTTGGTGGCCTCGGCACCATTCTCGGTGCAGTCAATATGATCACCACCGTGATCTGCCTGCGAGCACCCGGCATGACGATGTTCCGCATGTCCATCTTCACCTGGAACATCTTCATCACCAGCATCTTGATCTTGATGGCGTTCCCGCTCTTGACGGCTGCGTTCATGGGTTTGTTCGTCGACCGTCACCTCGGTGGACACATCTTCGACCCGGCGACGGGTGGAGTTCTGTTGTGGCAGCACCTGTTCTGGTTCTTCGGTCACCCCGAGGTGTACATCATCGCGTTGCCGTTCTTCGGCATCGTCTCGGAGATCTTCCCGGTCTTCAGTCGTAAACCGATCTTCGGTTACACCGGATTGGTCTATGCGACGCTCGCGATTGCCGCCCTTTCGATCGCGGTGTGGGCTCACCATATGTATGCGACGGGTGCTGTTCTCCTGCCGTACTTCTCGTTCATGACGTTCCTGATCGCCGTGCCGACCGGTGTCAAGATCTTCAACTGGATCGGAACGATGTGGAAGGGGCAGTTGACTTTCGAGTCGCCGATGCTGTTCTCGGTTGGCTTCTTGATCACCTTCCTCTTCGGCGGACTGTCCGGTGTCATCCTCGCGAGCCCGCCCATCGACTTCCACGTCACCGATACGTATTTTGTTGTCGCCCACTTCCATTACGTGGTCTTCGGCACCGTCGTGTTCGCCACTTACGCCGGGATCTACTTCTGGTTCCCGAAGATGACGGGGCGCCTGCTCGACGAGCGTCTCGGCAAGTGGCACTTCTGGACCACGTTCGTCGGCTTCCACGGCACGTTCCTCGTCCAGCACTGGCTCGGCGGCGAGGGGATGCCGCGTCGTTACGCCGACTACCTGCCCTCGGACGGATTCACCGTCCTCAACTCGGTGTCGACGATTTTCGCCTTCGTGCTCGGCGCCTCGACGCTGCCCTTCCTGTGGAACGTATTCAAGAGTTACCGGTACGGCGAAGTTGTCACCGTCGACGATCCGTGGGGTTACGGAAACTCGCTGGAGTGGGCGACCACCTGCCCGCCGCCGCGTCACAACTTCACCGAGTTGCCGCGCATTCGCAGCGAACGTCCGGCCTTCGAGCTGCACTACCCACACATGGTGGAGCGAATGAGGGTGGAAGCGCACGTGGGTCTCACCGGGCAACCCGCGTCGACGCTGGAGAAGAGTGACGATCATCGCCGAATTAATTAGTGCAATAATAGTTACTGCACTAATTAATCTGATAACATCGGATTCATGACGACGAAGGCTCCGCAGATGCAGATGGATGATCCGCTGGCTCTCGACCGGCAGGTGTGCTTTGCACTTGCAGTCGCGAACCGAGCGGTGCTGTCCGTCTACCGGCCACTGCTCGAGCCGATGGGCCTCACGCATCCCCAGTATCTGGTGATGCTGGCACTGTGGGGAAAGTCGCCGATGGCGGTCAAGGAAATCGGGCAGGCACTGCAGCTCGATTCGCCGACGCTGTCGCCGCTCCTCAAGCGACTCGAGGCGTCCGGGTTGATCACGCGAACCCGTAGCCGCGCCGACGAACGTCAACTGGACGTGGACCTCACCGAAGCCGGTGTGGCACTGCGCGCGGAGGCGGAGAAGATCCCGCCGGCGGTTGTCGCGAAGCTCGGCGTCAGCCTCGCCGAACTCGAAGAACTACACAACGTTCTGACGCGGGTCAACGAGGCCGCGCTCCGCGCCGGAGCCTTGGACCAATGAGAGAAATGTGATGACTGCATCTGAAAGAAACGTGATGACTGCGTCAACGCTACCGATGCGTACCGAACAGGTGACTTCCGTGACTTCCAAAAACCAACGTACGAGCCCGAATCCTCTTCAGTGGTTGGGTTATTCAGTGGGGCGCAAGCTACCGGACTCCATGCAGGACTGGGTGCGAAACGACCTGATCGGTGACTGGGCTGTGCCGCGTCACCTGATCCGCAGCATGGTTCCGTTCCTTCCGGTCTTCACGGCCTTCATGCTCTTTCCCGGGCCGTGGGCCCTGCGGGCATCGATGGTGCTGCTCGGAGTGCTTCTGGCACTGTTTTATTCGGTCTCCTACATGGCTCAGAACAGGTCGCGTCGCCTCGAGCGTCACGGTTTGCCTTCCGACCTCGAGAACCCGAAGAAGATCTCGCGCCACGACGCCGAGAAGGCAGCCTACGAGAAGTTGCACGGCGGCCCCGCGACCTAGACACCTCGGTCAGAAGCCGTGGCGGGCGCTGCCGCCGTTCATTTCGCAGACGCGTTGCTCCACGGCCGCCGAGAAGCCACCCTCAGGCTCGGTCGAACGAAGAGCCGATTCGACATCTTGCTCGACCAGGTATCCGTTGATCGCGATTGCCGCGGTCGAACCGGCAGCGGCAGCGCCTATTACCTGAGCGCGAGGGTCGACGACGTTGCCGGCTCCCCAGACGCCTGGAACGCTGGTGGCGCCGGAAGGGTCGACAGCCACGAATCCCGTAGGGCCAGTTTTGCACCCGAGTCGCGTCAGATGCGTGTCGTTCGGAATGAAACGCGGCGCAACGAACAGTGCTGAGCGAGGGACTAATTGCCCGTTGTCGAGTTCGACGGCCTTCAGTTCGCCTCTCTCGCAGATTAATCCAGATACTTGTCCGACGACAACGGTCACCCCACGCGCAGCCAGTCGCGCGCGTTCGTCAGGGGTGAGTGAGATGTGGTGAGGGAAGAACATCACATCCGACGACCACTGTCGGAGTAGAAACGCCTGGTGAAGTGACATCTCGCGAGCTTCGCCGCCGAGAACGCCGATCGGTTCGTCACTGATCTCGTATGCATGGCAGTACGGGCAATGAAGCACGCTCTGTCCCCAAAGCTCCTGGATACCTGGTATTTCCGGGAGTGAATCCCGTAGTCCGGTGGCAACGAGCAGAGTGCGAGTCTCGAGGGTTGTGCCTCCTGAAAGTTCGACGACAAAGCCGGGTTCGATACCGCGCCAGGAAACGTCGACTACATCATCCTGTTTGAATTCCACTCCGTACGTCTGTGATTCGCTGCGTCCGACGGTGAGCAACTCACCGGGCGCCATGCCGTCTCGCGAGAGGAAGCCGTGCACGTGTGCTGCCGGCGCGTTGCGCGGTTTGCCGGAATCGATGACGGCGACCGTGCGCCGAGCACGACCCAACACCAGGGCTGCGCTGAGTCCGGCGGCGCCACCGCCGACGATCACGGCGTCGAGGATCTCTGTTTCGGTGTGTGTTCGCATGAGCACAGGTTGCCTGCGGACGAGTAGCTTCAGCAACTAGTGTTGCCATTTCTGGGAATCGTCGTCAGACTCGGACCATGAATGCCAACGGTCCGCACATCGATACCGCAATCTCGCAGATCGGCGCGCGCCTCAAACGCATTCGTACACAGAGGAACGTCACGCTCACAGCGCTGTCAGAGTCCACCGGTATTTCGAAGAGCACTCTGTCGAGGCTCGAAGCGGGGGAGCGTCGCCCGAGCTTGGAGTTGCTGCTTCCGATCGCGCTCGCCCACCAAGTGCCGTTGGACCAACTGGTGGCGGCACCGCAGGTCGCCGATCCACGCATCCAGAGTGCGCCTCGAAGCGTCAGCGGCCGAACGGTCTTGCCGCTGACTCGGCAGCCGGGTGGGCTGCAGGCATTCAAGATGACGATCCCGGCAAGCCAGA
Source organism: Rhodococcus sp. IEGM 1409 (assembly GCF_030056735.1). Classification (GTDB taxonomy): domain Bacteria; phylum Actinomycetota; class Actinomycetes; order Mycobacteriales; family Mycobacteriaceae; genus Rhodococcus_F. The sequence continues at coordinate 594,225 of NZ_JASHKN010000001.1, read as the reverse complement.
CGGAACCGGACCCCCAAGTGCACGACGGCTACGAATGGCTGTACGTGTTGTCGGGGAGGTTGCGGTTGGTGTTGGCCGACCACGACATCATGATGGGTGCGGGTGAAGCTGCTGAATTCGACACCCGAAACCCGCATTGGTTCGGCAGTGACGGCCGCGGCCCGGTCGAGGTGCTGAGTCTGTTCGGCCCGCAAGGAGAACGCATCCACGTACGGGCCAAGCCTTCGACGAAGTGACGGACAGTCATACTTTGTTCGATGCCGGCGGAAGCGAAGTGGACAGTGAGGGATCTGTGCGAATCGAAGTTGACGACCTGAGTCGGGATGCGGTCCGTGCTCTACTGTCCGAACATCTCGCCGACATGCATGCGACGTCGCCTGCGGACAGCGTTCACGCGCTGGACGTCGCAGGTCTGACGGATAGCTCAGTCACCATGTGGACGTTGTGGAGCGAAGGTGACGAGCTACTCGGTTGCGTAGCGCTCAATGAACGGTCGTCGAGCGGCGGCGAAATCAAGTCGATGCGAACATCTTCGGCAGCTCGTGGGCGCGGAGTGGGAACGCGACTTCTTCAACACGTCGTGGACGAGTCGAGACAACGAGGCTACCGGCAACTCGAATTGGAGACCGGCACGCAAGACTTCTTCGATCCGGCACGTCGACTGTATGCGAAATTCGGGTTTGTGCCGTGTCCACCGTTCGGGAACTACCGCGAAGATCCGAACAGTGCCTTCTTTGTTCTCACGCTGTGAACAGTTCTCACGCAATGAACATTCGGGCAGTGATGCGTTGTACTGCGCTGTCGGAGTTCATGATTGAGGTGTCGAGCACCAGCCGTTCCATGGTCCACGGCTCGTAGTCTCGATCCAGGATTTCCTGCCACGTAGGTAGTACAAGATCCGGGATGTCGACGACACGCTGCTCCGCGCGTCTGCGATGCTCGTCGGGATCCGAGCAGATGACCTCGACGTTGAGCAAGCGCGCCGAATTATGTTGTGCGGTAGCGGACCAGGCCTTTCGTGTCATTTCGATCGGGTTGACGCATTCGACCACGACCGAGAGTCCCAGTCGCAATTGTTCGGCGGCGAGCGCGTACCCGGTGAAGTATCCAGCGGTCCCGGACACATCAGCAATAATGCTGCGGGTCAGTACCTGTTCGATGGTATCGATCCGCACGTAGGGAATCCGGTGATGCTGAGCAAGTGCCCGGGCGATCGTCGACTTTCCGGTGGCCGGCAATCCTCCGATCACGACCAGTGTTGCGCGGGCCGACAGCTGGGGGTTGTGTCCGGCATCCACCATCCTCGAAATGTACGGGGCGTCGTCGATTTACATCGACTCGCCCCGTACTCCTCTCAGTTCGAGATCGCGAACCTTCGTGCTTCGTACGCCAGGTCGTCGGCGGCGGATTCCATCCGAGCCGTCGCACGGTCGGGCGCTGTCAGCACTGCGACAATCGGAACTGCCAACGCCAGCAAGCCGAGAACGAAGACGGGGAAGAGGAAGGAGAACGCATCGAGCCCCTGCGGCGCCGGGGCTGCCGCGTCGTGGACAACCTCGACTGCGGCCATTCCGGTGAAGTGCATACCGACGACGGCGATACCCATGATGATTCCGGCGACAAAACGCAGAATCGTGGACTCGAGCGACATGGTGAACCACAATGCGGCGGTGCCGGCGACGACTGCGATGAGAACCGACAGTGCAACGAAGAGCATGTCGTAGTGGATCTCACCCTGAAAGCGTAAGGCGCGCATACCGGTGTAATGCATGACGTTCACGGCGAGACCGGTCACCACGCCCCCGATCAGAAGCCGAGACCAGCGGAATTCGGTCCCGATGATCAGCAGACCGACAAACACGGCACCCACCGAGATGATCGCAGAGATCACGGTCCATCCGAGGTTGTATCGAATGGGACTGCCGGGGACTGCGAAGCCGAGCATGGCGATGAAATGCATCAGCCAGATGGCGACGCCACCGATCGACAGGGCAGCCATGACGAGCCATCGCATGCGTGCGGCGGTTGTCGTCGCAGACGCTGAATGCCTGGTGCACGCCAGGCCGACTACCGAACCGACCACGGACACGACGTAGGCGAGCCCGAGCAGCCAGATTCCCATCGAGAAATGGTGCATTTCATCCGACATGCCAGTTCCTTTCGGCGACGATTCGCATCTGATGATTCATCTAGACGACTGCTTCGGCTGCAAGTCGTTCGAGGGAGTACTCGGTGACGACGATCAGCGCGCGTTTGGCCGATTCGCGGTTACGGGCGTCGATCTCGATCATGGGAACGCGGTTGGGCAGTGCCAACGCTTGCCGGAGATCGCTCGCAGAATGGATTGGTGCGCCGTCGAAACGGTTGACCGCCACGATGAACGGGAGACCTCGCGCCTCGAAGAAGTCGACTGCGGCGAAGCTGTCTTCCAGGCGGCGAGTGTCGACCAGAATGACCGCACCGATCGCACCGGTGATGAGGTCGTCCCACATGAACCAGAAGCGGCGCTGCCCCGGGGTTCCGAATAGATAGAGGACCAGGTCGTCGGCGAGAGTGATGCGTCCGAAGTCCATCGCGACCGTTGTGGTGCTCTTGTCTGGAGTCGATCCGAGATTGTCGATACCGTCGCTCGCGTCGGTGACCATGGCCTCCGTGCGAAGGGGGACGATTTCGGAGACGGTTCCCACAAGCGTTGTCTTGCCAACACCGAAACCCCCGGCGATCACGATTTTTGTCGATTTCACGCGAGACGATGAGTCAGAGTGCCCGAAGTCCACTGAGGGTCCTTTCGATCAGTTCGCGTCGCTCGACTCGAGATGCGTCGCTTCGCAGAGTGGCATGTATTTCCAGTGATCCGGCTACTACAAGGTCGGCAACCAGTACCCGCACGACTCCGATCGGAACACCTAGGTGGGCAGCGATCTCGGCTATCGATATCCGCTGCTCACACAGTGCGACGATCGACGCACGAATATCCTGCGGTGCAAGATTGTTCGAGACCACGTCTTCGATCGTCGCGATGATCGCTTCGAGCGGGAGGTCGATGGACGGCAGGGTCCGACCTTCGGTGAGCGCGTACGGCCGGACCAAGTTCGGTTCGGCGTCGTCGTACTCGGATTGATGGTGAGGCATCGAAATCAAATACCCTGCGATGTTCGCGGGGCAATGTCCATGGTTGCCCCGACGCGATCGACGAGAGTCGCCATTTCGTAACCGATCTGGCCGATGTCGCATCCGGCGACGGCGAGGGCGGCAAGGTAAGAACCACTACCGACACCCATGAGAAGCAGGTACCCGTTCTCCATCTCGACGACGGACTGCATGACGGCCCCACCGTCGAAGAGGCGTGATGCGCCCGCGGACAGGCTGGCGAGTCCGGAAGTGACAGCGGCCAATTGATCCGCTCGATCGAGCGGAAGGTGTGTGCTCGAGGCCGTCAACAACCCGTCGGCTGAGACGATGATCGCGTGACTCACACCCGGCACGTCTCGGGCAAAAGCAGAAACCAGCCAGTCGAGTGCGCGGGGAGTCTCTTGTGCTCCGACAGTGTTCACTGTTCTCCTTGATCGTTGTGCAACATCGTGGACGATTCGAAAGACTGTCCGCCATCGTGCTGATGGTCGGCGGCGTTCCGACGCCCTCGTTGTACTCCGGATTGGTAACTGCTCCAACCACGTTGGACGTCCGCCGGATTGGATGCATGACGCTGTGTCGAGCCGCCTCCGCCGACGGCGCCAGGAACCAGCCGGGCTCCGCGGTCCCGGATGGGAAGTCCGGAATCGGCGATCTTGGTGACCGGCATTTCGAATGACGTTCGGGCAGCCACCCAGCCTTGATCGGCGTCCGTGGTCCACGAACTGCCGGTGGAAGCCGCTGACGTCTCCGCCGTTGGATCGACGAGCCACTCCGACACCATCCGAGCAAAAATCGGCATCGTCGACGGGGCAGCGGGCGCGCCGTTCGAGTTACCGTCGCCGGCGCTGTCAGCGCGCACCGATGGTCGGGCAGAGAGCCCGTCACGGGTACGCGAGGAGAAGAACGCCGCGGTATTTGTCGGCGTCGGGGCTGAGAGCCGGTGCCGCGGCGGCGGAGTTGTCGACGGTTGTGGACCCGCCGAGATCTCGGGACCCTGTGCCGGCCAGGTGAATTCGTGCGACGGAGCACGAACGGGAAGGGCCGTCGATGCGTTTGTCCCTGCGGGATCGAGCAGAGGAGCGAAGGATGACACCGACGTAGCGGGTGCCGGAGTAGTCGAAGTCGAGGTACTGACCGCAGGTACTCCGCTTGTGCCCGGGGTGCGACGAGGTAACCCCGAAGGCGCTGTTGCCGGCGGCGTCGATTGCGGTGTGATCGGGTCGAACGCCTCAGTCTGATCGGTGCTGTTACCGGGCGTTCGACGCGGGAGATCAGCGAAACTTCTGGTCGCAGGCCGTGGGGGTGCGGATTCGGTCGGGACGGGCTGTGACCATGACGGTGCAGACTGTGCGGACTGTGCGGTCGGTGTGGGAGGAGTCCGATCGAGCGTGGGAACGGGTCCGGTTTGTGGCGTGCGGATCTCGGGTGTCCGAGAAGAATCGAGAATCGACGTCGGTAGGAGCACCGTTGCGGTGATGCCACTGTGCGTCGACGACGTTGCCGTCGGGCGCAGGCGCACAGAGATGTTGTAGCGACGACTGATTCGGCTCACGACGAACAAACCCATGCGACGCGCTGTGTCCGCGCTCATCTCGGCGCCGGCCGCGAGGCGCTCGTTGGCATCGAGGATATCGGCAGGTGACATGCCGATACCGAGATCTGCGATCTCTACGATCATGGAGCCGTCGATGGTGGTGGCAGCGTTGATGGAGACGGTGGTCTCCGGTGGGGAGTACCGCAGCGAATTGTCGAGCAACTCGGCAATGAGATGAACGACGTCCGGGGCCGCATGACCGGTGACGACTCCGGGCGGAGTCTGCCCGAGTTCGACGCGTCGATACTCCTCGACGCCTGATACCGCGGCGCGAAGGGTATCGCCGAGAGCGATGGGGGCGGTCCTGGCACGGCGTACATCGGTTCCGGCGAGAACCAACAAGTTGTCGCCGTTTCGGCGCATTCTCGCGGCGATGTGGTCGAGCCGGAACAGATTCTCGAGGCGACGCGGATCGTCTTCGTCCTGCTCCAACTGTTCGATCAATCCGAGTTGCTGGTCGACGAGGGACTTGTTGCGCCTCGACAGCGTTTCGAACATGTCGTTGACCTGGCGCCGCAGCGTGGCCTGCTCGCCGGCGAGCGTGATGGCCTGACCGTGCATGTCGTCCACGGCGCGTGCGAGCTCGCCGATTTCCTCGTGGGTGCGGATCGGGACACGGGCAAAGTCGAGTTCGTCGGTACTGGCACCTGCTCGTATTCGTTCGATCGCGTCGGGAAGTCCGCGTCTCGCTGCCTGCAAGGCGGCAAATCGCAACCGGCGGATCGGATCGATGAGCGATCGGCTGATGACGAGGGCGATGGCCAGTGCCAGCAGGACCGCGCCGAGCACAATTGCGGTGTCGCGAAGTGCTGCAGTTCGTGCGGCGTTGGATTCAGCGGTGACGGCGTCGCCGAACTCGGTGACGGTGGTGTCGGTAAGGCTGTTGTACTGGTCTTTTCCAGATTTCAGATCGGCGCCGACGCGGCTCCCCGGCGGAGAAGTCGACGGAGTTGATCCCAGTTCGTTGATCCGGTTCTGAGCCGAGTTGCTGAGTGCCTGGACGGTGTCGTTGGTTCCGTCGATCGCGAGGATGTTGTTCAGAGCGACCAGTTCGGCGCCGGCAGCGCTGACCATCGAGGTACGGGCCTGTTGGTCCGGATCGCCTGAGCCGAAGAGGATTCGTTGTTCGGCCAGGGCTCGTCGCGCTTCCCAGAGCGCGGAGAGTCGACCACCCTGTTCACGCAGGACTGGGCGCTGAGAATGCTCGACGACGCTGGTGAAGGTGCTGGAGAGGGCTCGTGAGACCTCACCGACCCGCGAAACCAAGCGTGCGGGTGCCACCGCGCCGGCGGCGATCTCCTCGGTGATGGAACGGCTCTCGGTCAACGCCGAAGTCACTTGGTCGTTGAGGGCATCGTCGGACTGGAACGTGCGGGCGGCATCGACGAGTTGGTCCATCGCGTCAGAGACTGCTTGCGTGGCAGGCCGGGTGTCGGGGCGTGCCGATGCAGCTTCGGCGAGTTCGTACAGCGCCGATTCCAGGTTGATCGCGGCAGGCACGGCGAGGGCGCGCTCGGACGAGGAACTCAGCTGTGCGGCTTCTTCGAGCTCCGTTTGAACTCGAAGGGCGCCTAGGACAACGGCGACGATCATCGGCAATGCGAGGACAGCGATGACCTTCCATCCCAGGCGCCATTCGCCGATCGACCACCGAGAGGTTGTCGTGTGTGAATCGTGTTTCATGCGGAACATGGCCCCTTCACGTCAACCCCCCGTGGGTCATTGCCCGAACCCTTCGACCCGGTTTGACCAGAAGGAGTAGTTAGCTGAACGGTAACAGGCTGTTTGCTGGCTCGCTACAGTCCAGTGGTCTTCTTGGATCGACAATGACTATATCCTGATTGTAAGACCAGGTGAAAGGCTAAACGGACAAGTGCGGCGAATGGGATAGCCGGGCTGTTCGATTTGGTAACTCGTTGATCCGTGGTTTGCGGCACGAGGGAATCTTCGTGGGAGATCTGCCTCTGCGCCGTACGTCGAGGACAGGTCCGTATGACGCGGACTCGCATGTCAGACTGTGGAAACCGCACCGATAACCGAATCGAACCTGGGAGCCATAGTGGGTGGACCTGCTCGCGACGCATTGCGCGCAATCGCGGAACTGCTGGCCCCGAACAGCCCGACAGTCATCGATCGTGTGACTCTCGCAATGGACTACCCGGAACGGTATGTCGAAGTACAGAACGAGCTGTACTCACAGTCGCTCGAGAAGCCACACCCCGAATTGGCGTGGTTCGCTCTCGTCGACGCGTTGCACGAACAAGAACTCCTGGTCTGGGTGGACTGGAACGAGGACGCGGCCGAAGTTCTCGGCCAGCTGCGAGAGCTGAAGTCGGCGCCCGCAACTGCGGGATCGTGGGAGTGGGCAGGCAGCCTTGCCGCGGCCTTTGATCGAGCTGCCGGACTGGAATCGCTTCTCGCTCGAGTCGGCGACAACATCGCCGGGGCAGGCGTTTCCGTGGCCTGGCTCGACAGCGACAGCGATACGTTTCTCGTCGTGCTGGTCCCGAGCGATCGAGCCGCAGTACTCGTCGAACTCGCGCTGACAATCGGGCACTGCGTGCGCGTGCTCTAGTGCCTCAGCGTTTGCCGAGGAGACGGCGTAGTCCTTCGATTCGGTCGCTCAGTCTGGGCGGCGTGCGCTCGGGATCCATCAGTGCGTTTTCAGCGAGTACGTGGTCTTCGCCTTCCACTGTGTTCCGGTCGAACTCGCGCAGACTGCGAGCGTTGGAGGTCGCAAGGGTGCGAACCGTCGACAACAGAGAGCGCTCACGCAACCCTTCGTCGACTTCTTCCTCGGTGACGTCGAGGTGCTCGCTGAGTAGCCGGCGCCTCAAACCGATGATCGAGGCTCGCAACTCGACGTCTGCGTCGTCGTCGGATTCGACGGCGATGTCGCACTCGGTATCGAAGCCCATCGAACGGTTGTTGAGGTTCGACGACCCGATTCGCAGGAGACGATCGTCCATCACAAGAACCTTGGCGTGTACGTAAATAGGTGCGCCAGAAGAGGTCACGGGATAAAACGCACCGAACCGGTCGTGGATATCGGCGGACCACAGCAGATGCAACAAGTCGTGGCGCGCCCCGTCCATCGCCTTTTGTTCCAGCCATCCGTCCGCGTTGCGCGGAATGACCAGAACGATCTCCGGTCCGTCGTCCTCACGGAGGCGCGCGGCGATCGCCTCGGCCAGAGTGCGTGAGGCGAGGTACTGGCTTTCGATGTACAGCGTGTGCTCGGCCCCGGCGATGGCCGCGAGATACAGCGCTTCGATCTCACGAACCTCTGTGCGCTCGCCGAGTTCCGGCAGTGTCCTGGCGACGGCTACGTCGACAACCCGCAAGGTGGGCGCCAGATTGACGGGCCACGGCGTCGCAGTGCTCTTGACGGGTGTCAGATCCTCGCCGGTTGCGGATTTCCAGCGTGCCCGCGCCAATTCGCCGATGGCCGCAGCCGCATTGCCATCGACCGCCGTGGTCGCGTCATGCCAAGGGCCGTAACGCCTTCCGCTCGGCGTGATTCGGTAATCGTTTCGGTCGACGTGATCCGAGGTGTCCCAGCGGTCCACCGTCATGTCGATGCCGCCGCAGAACGCCAGGGCGTCGTCGATGACGATGATCTTCTGATGGTGCGCCGCGCCCACCGGATGGGCGCCGTCGATCTCGAACCGAAGGCGCTCGTCGGTCAACCAGTTGGACACGAAAACGGGGGTCATACCGCGGCCGATTGCGGTGAACGCCCCGATGTTCCATTTGAGTACGAGGATTTCGAGGTCGGGTTTCTCGCGGACCAGCCAGCGGAGGAACATTCCCAACCGGTTGGGGCCGTCGAGCGTCTGCTCACCTGGTTCGAGTTTGATGCGCGTGTCGAAGTCCCAGCCGATCAACATGATTCGTTTCTCGGCTTGCAACATTGCGGACTTTGCATGATGAAAGTAGTCAGCGGCGTCGACGATGCAGGCAAGATTGTCCGCCGGCTCGATGCGCCAGCAGGTTTCGCCCGGAACAAGAATTCTGTTCATTCGCCGATTCCCAGGTAAGACGTCAGTTCGCGAGCAGCTGCTTGGCCGGCGCGGTTGGCCCCGATCGTCGACGACGACGGCCCGTATCCCACCAGGTGTACGCGAGGGTCGGCTTCGACCTGCGTCGCGAGGCGCCCGGTCATCGGGATTCCGCCACCCGGCCCGCGTAGGTGCAACGGTGCCAGGTGATCGAGCGAGCTACGAAAACCGGTGCACCACAGGATGACATCGGCATCGACGACGGTTCCGTCGGCCCACTTCACGCCGTTCGGAAGGATTTCGGAGAACATCGGAAGTCGATTCATCACACCGCGCTCACGTGCTGCGCGGATGGCAGGCGTTACGGGGTGGCCGGTCACCGAAACAACGGATCCCGGTGGAAGACCGCGTCGTACACGATCCTCGACCATGGCAACTGCTGCGCGGCCGATGTCCGGCGTGAACGGCTCGTCGCGGAACTCCGGTTCGCGGCGCGTCACCCAAGTGGTGGTCGTGACGCGTGAGATCTCGTCGAGCAGTTGGACGGCCGAGATCCCGCCGCCGACCACGACGACATGTTTGCCTTCGAACTCCGCGGCGGTTCGATAGTCCTTCGTGTGGAACTGTCGGCCACGAAATGATCCGGCCCCGGGGTAGTGGGGAATGAAGGGTCGCTCCCAGGTTCCCGTCGCGTTGATCAAGCCTCGGGCCGCGAACACTCCGTGGTCGGTCTCGATGCGCAGTCGCTCTTCCCTCGGACACACCACTCGCGTGTGTACCGGGCGGTGGACGGGAAGTTCGAATTGCTTTTCGTACAGTTCGAAGTAGTGGGGGACCGCCACCGATGCAGGCACCTGTTCGGCGTCGGTGCCGGTGGTTTCCGCGAAAGACATTTCCGGGAGGTCATGCACACCGTTGACGGTGCTCAGTGTCAGGCTCGGCCAACGGAACTGCCACGCTCCGCCCGGACCGGACGCATGATCGAGCACCACAAACCCCGATTCGGGTTCGATCCCGAACTTGCGCAGGTAGTACGCGGCGGAGAGTCCGGCCTGTCCTGCGCCGATCACCACCACGTCAACCAGTTGTGGTTGTTGGGCGGCAAGGTCGTCTGTACTCATCGGTAATCTAACCTCCTGATGTACAGAACTTAGCTGCAGAGAAGTATGTGGACGGTATCGGCGCCTCGGAACATCCCGGTGTCGCGCCTTCCGGAAACGAAAGTGAGCGGACATGATCGGGTTCTCCCGTGACGGCAACGTCGTGACCATCGAGTTGCAGCGTCACGAGCGTCGTAATGCGCTCAGCGCGGAACTCTGCATCGCGATACGGGACGCGATGAACGCGGCCGTCGCCGAGCACGCGCACGTCGTCGTCATCACCGGTGAGGGATCGGCGTTTTGTGCAGGCGCAGACCTCTCCGGCGATGTCTACATGGAGGGCTTCACCGACCGCCTGTTCGAGATGCTCAGGTCTATCGACACGGCGCCCATCCCGGTCATCGCCGCAGTCAACGGTCCGGCCATCGGCGCGGGTACGCAGGTGGCCATCGCGTCGGATCTGCGCGTCGTAGCACCGAGCGCTCGCTTCGGAATCCCTGCAGCCACCCTCGGTGTCTCGGTGGACAAGTGGACCATGCGCCGGCTCGCGTCGCTGGTCGGCGGCGGTCCGGCGCGCACCATCCTGCTCGGCATCGAACAGATCGGCGCGGAGGAAGCCTTCACCCGCGGCCTCGCCAACAAGATCGGCACCCTCGCCGACGCCCAGGAATGGGCGCACCGCATCGCGAATCTCGCACCGCTGTCCTTGCGTCACATGAAGATGGTCCTCAACGACGACGGCACCATGGAGGAGCAGTCTCCCGAGCAACTCGACGCCCTTCACGCCGCCTGGCTCAGCGAGGATGTCCAGGAAGCCCGCGCCGCCCGCATCGAAAACCGCCCTCCCGTATTCAAGGGAAAGTAAAGCCAGTTGCAGGGTAAACAGGCGCCACGCGCGCGGGGCAGATAGTGGCTACGCTCGTCTGAATGAAGAAGACGACGCTTCTCGGAGTTGCTGCTGTTGCCGCGGCAACAGGATGGGTGGCGCGAGCCGCATGGGGAATCCCGACACAGATCGGGGCATCGCGGAACACGGTGCAACCGTATGCGGCGATGTCCCCGCGGTACCGGGACCGGCAGTTCCACAATTCGGAGCCCAGCAGCACACTGGTTCCGGGCACCGATGCCGGGATGTTCAAGTCGATGGCTACGCGAGGGTCGACGGGTCGGCCGCGTCAGCCGATTCCGTTGGCCACTCCGCTGGCACCGGCGGTAGCGGGCGACGCGGCGGTGACGTGGTACGGCCATTCGAGCGTTCTCGTCGAGGTCGACGGTTACCGTGTTCTCGCCGATCCGGTGTGGAGCGAACGCGTATCACCCTCGGCCACAGTGGGTCCCGCACGAATGCATCCCGCTCCGGTTGCCCTGGCTGATCTTCCGGCAGTAGATGCGATAGTCGTCTCCCACGATCATTACGACCATCTCGACATGGCGACGGTCAAGACTCTGACTCGTACACAGACGGCTCCGTTTGTCGTGCCGATCGGTATCGGTGCTCACTTGCGGCACTGGAAGGTGCCCGAGAACCGGATCGTGGAATTGGACTGGGACGAGTCGACGAAAATCGACGACCTGGTTCTCACGTGCACCGAGGCTCGTCACTTCTCCGGTCGCGGCCTCGTCCGGAACACGACCCAGTGGGCGTCGTGGGTGTTCGCCGGTCCGAAGCACCGGGTGTTCTTCGGCGGTGACAGCGGATACACGTCCCGATTCGAGCAGTTGGGTGAAACGTACGGACCGTTCGATCTGACGCTTCTCCCCGTCGGCGCGTACGACGTGCGGTGGCCGGACATTCACATGAATCCGGAAGAGGCGGTGCAGACGCACATCGACCTCAACAAGGGCGACGGGGCGCGCGGTGTATTCGTCCCGATCCACTGGGCGACCTTCAACCTCGCGTTTCACTCGTGGTCGGAGCCGATCATTCGCCTCGACGAGGCGGCCGCAGAGGCAGGCACGACCGTGTCGGTTCCGATGCCGGGCGGCAGGATCGACGCGTTGTCGCCCACACCTCCGTCGAAGTGGTGGATACCGCTGGGATGACCGAGGCAGTTGCTCAAAAGCCGCCCTGGTCTTCCTCAATCCAGTCGGATTCCGAACCAACCCCCACGTTGATATTGCGGTTGGTGCGTCACTTGTTCACTGGTGAGGTCGGGTTTGGGTTGTCGTTTCGGTTCCCAAAGTTGCGTGACACTTTCGGACGCGGAGGCGATGAATTCTCCGTCGAGGGTGACGACCTTCTCGTCCATTCCCAGCTGTGGCCATGCTGTCGCGACTTCGATCGGCCCGGCAGGAGGTGTCGGAGCCAGCAGGTATTCACCCCGCACTGAGCCCGAGCGGCTTTCGGCCGAGCGCAACTCCAGCAGAAGGCCCCGCGTTTTCCGCGCGGTGGTCACCGATGTTCCGTCGGCGAAACCGAGACCGAGGAGTAGCGGTGCGCTGAAATGTGTGAACGTGGGACGCCCGTCGAAAGAGCCGAGGCTCAACGAGAGTGCCGGATCTTTGTAGCGGGCATCAATCGCGAACATCATCCCGAACGAGTAGACCCGCACTGCCGACAACCAGAGAACCAAGTCGTCGGTCCGATGGAGGTCGAGAGAAATCGGCAGGTCGACGGGCCGTTCGCACCGAAGCGCCTCGTCGAGACCTTTGTAGACGTATTTCATACCGTTCCTCGCTGGTCTTCTCTGCTCGTGCCGACCAGCATCGCAGAACCGCGGCGCACGGGTGTGATCTTCGTATAGCAGTCATTGCCACACGAGTCCGGCCCTGACTAGTTGCTCCGGGTGCGTAATCTTTGACCATGGCTCACGAGCACACCAGTTCAGAAGAGACAGCAGTGGCGGTTGCCCCTGAGCGATTGCCGGACGACGTCGACGTCGCCCGCGGTCTGACCGCCGATCAGGTTGCGGCCCGCATCGCGTCGGGACAAACCAACGATGTTCCGGACCGGGCGTCCCGCTCGGTCAAGGACATCATTCGCGGCAACGTCTTCACGCGCATCAACGCGATCCTGACCGTGTTGTTGGTGATCGTGCTCGCGACGGGCTCCATCATCGACGGCATGTTCGGACTGTTGATCATCGCGAACAGCGGCATCGGCATCATTCAGGAGATCCGCGCGAAGCGCACGCTCGACGCGCTGGCCATCGTGAGTCAGGCCAAGCCCATGGTCAGGCGTGACGGTGTCGCCGTGGCAATGGCGCCCAAAGATGTTGTGCTCGATGACATTATCGAACTCGGATCCGGTGACCAGATAGTCGTTGACGGTGAGGTGGTCAGTTCTGCCGCCCTCGAGGTCGACGAATCGCTGCTCACCGGTGAAGCTGATCCGGTTCACAAGGCGAGCGGTCAGCAAGTGCTGTCGGGCAGTTTTGTTGCCGCCGGCAGCGGTGCGTACCGCGCCACCAAGGTCGGTGGAGATGCATACGCGGCCAAGCTGGCTGACGAGGCGAGCAAGTTCACCCTCGTGCACTCGGAACTGCGCAGCGGTATCGACAAGATCCTGAAATTCATCACCTATCTGATGATTCCGGCGGGAGCGCTGATCATCTTCAATCAGCTCTTCACCATCGGCCTGCCGATCCGACCTGCCCTCAACGGCATGGTGGCAGCGCTGGTTCCGATGGTTCCCGAAGGCCTTGTGCTCATGACGTCCATTGCATTTGCGGTCGGTGTCATCCGATTGGGCAAGCGCCAGTGCCTCGTTCAGGAGTTGCCGGCGATCGAAGGCTTGGCCCGTGTCGACGTGGTGTGCGCGGACAAGACCGGAACGCTGACCGAGAACGGTATGCGGCTGTCCGAGGTCGACGTCGCACCGAGCGGTTCGGGGGAGTCTGCAGTCAAGTCCGCGTTGAGCGCGATGGCCGCGTCCGATCCTCGCCCCAACGCGAGTGTCTTGGCGATTCGCGAGTCTCTCTCCGACGATTCCGGCTGGGGCGAAGCCACCGCTGTCGCGCCGTTCTCCTCGGCGAAGAAGTGGAGTGGCCAGTCGTACGGCAGTAACGGCAACTGGGTGCTCGGTGCCCCGGACGTGCTGCTCGATCCGGACTCGGAGATGGCCCGCAAGGCAGAAGAAGTGGGTTCGAGCGGACTTCGTGTCCTCATGCTCGGCAGCAGCGACCTTCCCGTCGACGACGCCGACGCGCCGGGCACCGTCACCCCCGAAGCTCTGGTCGTCCTCGAGCAGAAGGTGCGTCCGGACGCCCAGGAGACGTTGGAGTACTTCGCCAGCCAGAAGGTCGCGGTCAAGGTCATCTCCGGTGACAACGCGGTTTCCGTCGGTGCCGTTGCAGGTTCCCTCGGGCTCGAGGGTGGTGACCGTCCGATCGACGCGCGGGATCTTCCCAGCGATCGGGAAAAACTGGCGGACACGCTCGACGGTGCAACAACCTTCGGGCGCGTGCGACCGGATCAGAAGCGGGAAATGGTCGCTGCCTTGCAGTCTCGCGGGCATACCGTCGCGATGACCGGTGACGGCGTCAACGACGTCCTCGCACTCAAGGACGCCGACATCGGAGTCTCGATGGGTTCGGGTAGCCCGGCTACCCGAGCCGTGGCCCAGATCGTGTTGCTGGACAACAAGTTCGCGACGCTTCCGTACGTCGTCGCGGAAGGCCGCCGAGTGATCGGCAACATCGAGCGTGTGTCGAATCTGTTCCTGACCAAGACCGTCTACTCGGTGGTGCTTGCGTTCCTGATCGGCATCACCGGCGTCTTGTCTCAGGTCTTCGACTTCGAGCCGCTGCCGTACCCGTTCCTGCCCCGCCACGTCACGATCGCAGCGTGGTTCACGATCGGTATCCCGGCCTTCATCCTGTCTCTGGCCCCCAACAACGAGCGCGCGCGAACCGGTTTCGTCTCCCGCGTCATGCGCTTGGCGCTGCCGTCAGGTTTGATCATCGGCATCACCACGTTCATCTCCTACGTGCTGGCCTACCAAGGTCCGGACCAGACGGAGACCCAGAAGATCCAGGCCGGAACCAGCGCGCTCATCACGTTGATCATGATCGCCGTGTGGGTTCTGGCCGTCGTGGCCAGGCCGTACGTCTGGTGGAAGCTCGTTCTGATCGGTGGATCGGTGGCCGGCTATCTGATTCTGTTCGCTCTGCCGTTCACCCGAGAGTTCTTCAAACTGGATCCGAGCAACGTCGCTGCCACGACGCTCGCGATCACCCTCGGCGCGATCGGCGTTGTACTGGTGGAACTCTCGTGGTGGATCAGTGCACGTATTCACGGGGAAAAGCGGAAGATGTTCGCCACGCCCGACGACCTACCCGGCGAGCATCACCACGCGCACAGCGAGTAAGTAGTTTCATCGCCTGAACATCTGCACCCAGGCAATGCGATCGCCGCCGCGCTTCTTGGCCCGGTACATCGCATTGTCTGCATGCTCGATCAGTTCGTTGACAGCTCGATCGGGTAAGTCCGTCTCGGGACAGAGGTAGACGCTGACGCCGGTACTGGCGGATACGGGATAGGGGTCGGAGTCGGACGAGACCGCCGAATGTATCTCGGTGGCGACCTGTTCGATTTCTCCTCGATCGACTCCGCGCAGGACGACGAATTCGTCCCCGCCGATTCGCGCCACCACCGCTTCGGGTCCGGCGGCAGCGATGAGGCGGTCGGCGACGGCGGTCAACGCGTCGTCGCCCGCGACGTGCCCGTGCGTGTCGTTGAGGATTTTGAACGAGTCGACGTCGATGAGCAGCGCGATCAGCGCCTGCGTTCGGTCGCTGCGAAGCAGATGCTGGGCCTCGTCCTGGAGTCCGCGGCGATTGAGCGTCGCGGTGAGGTAGTCCCGGTGTGCATTGCGTGCGTCGTCGGTCAGACGCAGCCAGACGATCTGCAGAATCCAGGCGGTGGAGAACACCACGCCGGCAACCATCAGATAGAGGTTCACGACCGCCCAGTTGTCGTTGACCGGTTCGGACATTGCCATGGCGGCCAGCGTCGTACAGACAGCAAGAGCCCAGCCGATGTGGGTGATGGCAACGCGTGGGCTGTGAACTATCGCCGCGTAGAAACCGATCGTGATGAACAGGATGCAGCCGATGGTTCCGACGAAAGCGGTGCGTATGGCGAAGAAAAGAGTGACGGCGAGCCACAGGTCGGCCCAGATGACGAAGGCCACTGATTGTTGCCAGGTGGGCCACGATTCGTTTCGTGCCCAACAGCAACCCGCGTAGATCCCGCTGATCGTTCCGACAGCGAGGACCGATCGTGCAAGGGCCGTGTCGGAACCGAAACGGCTCAATTGCATGGTCGTCGCGATCAGGGCGAAGAGGAAACACCACACGGCGACCAACTTGCGTCCGGGAACGGTCAGCCCGCGGGCGTCGAGGAACCGGGGGAGCCAAGTGAAATCAGTGTGGTCTGACCACCACCGAGACAGCAGTTCACGCGTCGGGTGGGGGTCGCTCCCCGTCCCGCGCAGTCCTGCATTCAAACCGGGCACCTGTCGATGTCGATGGGAGGTCAATCAGCTATTCGCGGGTTAACGCTACCTCGAGTAGCGCGCGGCTCGTGAGCACGGACCTGCTTTCTGGCGCAGAGGCCGTCGGCCTGTGAGAATCGAAGGGCGCGGAGGAACGATTCCGCCGAAGGATGTGCGTCAGCACCGGGAGAGGACACGGACATGGGTTTCTTGGACAACGTCAAGGGATTGGTCGAAAAGGGCCAGGAGCTCGCAGCGGAGAACTCCGACAAGGTTCACGACGCGATCGACAAGGTCGCCGACATCGCCGACGACAAGACCGGCAACAAGTACGGCGATCAGATCGACAAGGCAGCCGAGGCCGCCAAGAAGGCTGTTCCCGAAAAGCAGTGACTTCGGATTCGGAAACACTGTTATTCGGTAACGCTGCTTTTCGGTAACACTGTTTTTCGGTAACACTGTTTCTCAGGAGCCCGTAACCGAAAAGGTTGCGGGCTTCTGTGCGTCCGCTGGGTGAACTCGCAGGGTCGGCGGGCAGAATGAACGCGTGAACTTCACCTGGATTCTGCTGGTCGTCATTGCCGCCATCGCAGTCACCGGGCTGTCCAATCGACGAAACCTGCAGGCCCCGCTGGTTTTGGTGACGGTAGGTTCGGTCGCATCCTTCATACCCGGTATGCCGCGGCCCGAACTCGACCCCCACGTCATTCTCGGTGTGGTCCTGCCGCCGCTTCTCTACTCGGCCGCTCTCAAATTTTCGGTGGCGACCTTCAAACGCAACCTCGCACCGATCCTGCGCCTCGGCGTCGGAATGGTGTTGGTGACGGCGTTCGTGGTTGCCTTCTTCGCCGAATGGATGGTGCCCGAGTTCACGATCGGCGCCGCACTCGTGCTCGGGGCCGTGATCGCGCCGACCGACGCCGTCAGCGCGGTGGCGGTCGGTCAGAAACTCGGGCTCCCGAAACGGGTCATCGCCATCCTGACGGGCGAAGGGCTTGTGAACGACGCCACCGCGCTGACGCTCTTCACCGTCGCCGTCGCAGCAGTGACCGGAACCCGAATTGCCACAGATTCGCCCCTGCTGTTCTTCGCGTATGAAGTGATCGGCGGCGTCGTCGTCGGCTTGGTGCTCGCGTTTGTCGTCAAGTTCGTTCGTGCCCGCATGTACGACTCTCCACTCGAAACCGGATTGGGGCTGGTGCTTCCCTTCGCCGCGTACCTGGCCGCTGAAGAACTGCACGCGTCAGGTGTTCTGGCCGTCGTGGTAGCCGGTCTGGTGATCGGGCACTATTCGACGGATGCGTCGATCATGACGAGACTGCAGGAACGGTCGGTGTGGTCGAGCCTGGACACTCTCCTCGAGATGTTCGTCTTTGCGTACATGGGTCTACAACTGAGCTTCGTGATCGACGATGTTGTCGCCGACGGGCTTCCGGTGCTTCACGTGTTCGCATACGGTCTCGCAGTCCTGGCCGTGGTCATCGTGATTCGACCACTGTGGCTGTTCCTGAGTTACTCGCGTGTCCGATTCGGTGTAACCCTACGTCGCGATCGCGAGAATCAACTGACCTGGAAACAGAATCTGGTGGTCTCGTGGGCGGGGATGCGCGGCGTCGTCACTCTTGCTGCCGCCGGCGGTATTCCGTTCGCGCTCTCGTCCGGCGATCCGTTCCCTGGACGCGGCGTCATTCAGGCGATCGCGTTCATCGTCGCGGTCGGGACCCTGCTGATTCAGGGATCGACTCTGCCGTTCATGATTCGTCGCCTCGACGTCGCGGATCCCTACGAGCAGTTGCGCACGCAGGAACAAATGGAGTTGGCACGCAACATTTCTCGGAAGGCCGGTGAGAAAGCGCTGGCCGACGCTGCGGCGCACCCTCCGCCGGGGATCGACGGAAAGGAACTGCAGGCAATCGTCGAACGTGTGCGGCGTTCGATGCAGGCGAGGCTTCAACTCCAGGAGGTCGACGAAGACGCCGATCGCGAGGCTGCCCTGTGGAACGCGGGAGCGTTGTTCGACAAGTTCCGGCATCAGTCGCTGCGCTCGCAGCGAGTTGCCTTGATCGCCGCACGTGACGACGGCGATCTCGACGACGAGGTATTGCGTACCGTATTGGAAGGACTCGACATCGAAGAGGCCGCAGCCGAGGAACGTGTCAGGCGTCGCCGAGCAGGCAGCGCGGGCAAATAGAGGGGAACACTGCGTATGACGGTTCGGAGTTCGAGAGTTCGCGCAGGCTGGGGAGTATTGGTGGCGAGCGCACTTCTCGTGAGCGTCGCCTGCGGATCGGATGCGTCGCCTGACATTTCTGTCACCGACACCGAGACCTCCACCAACCCGCCGGTCGAGAGCAGCGCTCAACGCGGCGTCGTGTTCGACAGTCAACCTTTTACCAGCACAGCGGAAGTGGCGGCGTCCGGAGCGAGTGCGGTCAAGATCCTGTACGGCTCCACCTCCGGCATCGACGGCCGGGAGACTCAGGTATCGGGAACGGTGTTCACGCCGGCTGGAACTCCGCCGGAGGGTGGCTGGCCGATCGTCTCCATCGGCCATGGCACGACGGGTATTTCGGACGACTGTGCGCCGTCGACGTCGCCGACTCTCTTCGGCACGATCGGTCTGGTCGCGCCGTTCCTCGACTCGGGATACGTTGTCGCTGTCTCCGACTTCGAGGGCCTCGGCACTCCGGATCCGCATCCTTACCTGCAACCCGACACCGCGGCGTTCAACGTCATCGACGCGGTTCGAGCGGCGCGCAATGTAGTTCCGGACACCTCGACTCGGTGGGCAACTCTGGGGCTTTCCCAAGGCGGGCAGGCCTCCTGGGCAGCAGCCGAGGAAGCCGACACGTACGGTGACGGCCTCGAATTCGTGGGTGCGGCAAACCTGTCCCCGGCAGCGGACATCTCACCGATCATCTCGAGTGATTCCGAGGTGAATCTGTCTCTCCCTCAGCAACTGCTGCTCCCGTACGTGCTCGAAGGACTCTCCCTCACCCATCCCGACCTCGAACGAACCGACTACGTGCGCGGAGCATTCGAGCAGAACTACGAACTACTCACCTCGTGCCTGACTTCTCGCGCGACCGAGAAGTTGGGTCTTGTCGGAAAGGTCACGCCGGCCGACACCCGGCCCGCTACCGCCGAGGACGCGGATCGAATTCACGCGTGGCTCAGCGACGTTGCTCTCCCACGTCAACGGGCGAGCGGTCCCATGTACGTCGTCGTCGGCACAAATGACAACCTCATTCGTCCGGAATGGACCGAGGCGGCAGTCGAACGTGCCTGCGCCGACGGTGACGTCATCGAGTTCCAGGCGCGGGCGGGCGAAGGTCACGCGGACGGCGCCGCTGTGCCGGGAGCTGTTGCGTGGGTCAAGGATCGATTTGCAGGTGTGCCGGCGCCGAATACCTGCGGGTCGTGAATCGATGACGCCGTTGGAGCGAATCCGCGCGCTTGCGCTGGCATTGTCGGAGGCAACCGAGTGGGTCAGCCACGGTGAAGCGTCGTGGTTCGTGCGCAAGGCGCCGCAGTTCGTCACCATGGCAGATCACCACCACGACGATCGTCTCGCGATCTGGGCCGCGGCACCACCTGGGGCGCAGGCAGATTGGGTCAGCCGCGATCCGTCGAGGTTCTTCGTCCCGCCGTACGTGGGTGGCCGCGGATGGATCGGCGTGCACCTCGACGTTCCGAGCGCCGACGAAACCGAGGACGAGAAATTCTGGAACGACGTCGCCGACGTCGTCGAAGATGCGTACCGCACGGTGGCTCCGAAAACTCTGATCCGGAAACTGGACGAGGATTCGCGTTGAGCCCGGCCGTGGTCGCGCTTCTCAGCGTGCTGATTCTCGCAGTGGCCGGGGCGCTGACAGCGGTGTGGATGCGCACCAGACGTGAGGTGACCACCCCCACCGAGCGTGCCGTCCACGCAGCGCTCCACACGGCTTCGCTTGCCGCGCGGCCACTTCGGCGCGGACTCGACAAGAATTCGGCGGCCGAGGCGGCGCCTCACCTGCGCGAGCTGACCGGCGGCGCCGGCTTGGGCCTGGCGGACGCGTCGGGAAATCTGCTGGCGTGGGACGGTCGTCACGAAGCGTTGGCCGATCAGTTCCACGACGCCGCCATTCGCGCGATCGAAGGCGAGCGCCGGGTGCTCGTCACTCACGCAGACCTGGTGCGCGGATCGAGCGATCACAGCGTGCGAGCGCTGATCGCGCAACCACTGCTGATCGAGGACATCGGCGTCGTCGGGGTGATGGGAATCGTCACCAGCGAAGACCCGTGGCCGGGAATGCTCGGAGCTGTCACCGAGGTTGCTCGGTACGCCTGCAGTCAGATCGAACTCGCGGACCTCGACGCGTCCCGGGCCCTGTTGGATCGAGCGGAAGTGCGGGCTCTGCGCGCACAGATCAGTCCCCACTTCATCTACAACGCCCTCAACACCGTCGCGTCGTTCGTGCGGACCGACCCGGCGCGTGCCAGAGAACTGATTCTCGAGTTCGCGGACTTCACCCGGTACTCGTTCCGATCTGCGGGTGAATTCACTCTGCTCGCCGACGAGCTACGCAACATCGATCGGTATCTGACTCTCGAACGCGCGCGCTTCGGGGAGGCTCTGAACGTCCGCCTTCAGGTCGCACCCGAAGTGCTCAACGTGGTCCTTCCCTTCCTGGCTCTCCAGCCGCTGGTCGAGAACGCGGTTCGTCACGGCATTTCGAGTAAGCCGGAGGGCGGCACTGTCAGCATCGTGGCCGCGGACGAGGGACCGGACTGCATCATCAGCGTCGAGGACGACGGTGTGGGGATGGATCCCGAACTACTGCGTTCCGGTTCGCTCGACGCCATCGAGTCGGGATCGGGACGGCCCAGCGCGCGGGAAGCCGCTCACGTCGGCTTGGCCAACGTCGACGACAGGCTTCGCGCCGCGTTCGGAAACGACTACGGGCTGGTGGTGGAGACGGCGCCGGGTGCGGGAACGAAGGTCAGTATGCGTGTTCCCAAGTTCAAGCAGGGGATTCACGTCTGATTCTCGCCTTCGATGATCAGGCTGAAACCGTCGTGGGAACATGGACCTGTTGTGAACGAGACTGACACTGATGCCCAGCTGACCGTCCTTGCCGTCGACGACGAGAAACCAGCCCTCGACGAGCTGGCGTTCTTGCTGCGCGCAGAGGGCTCGGTCGCGCACGTGCACACTGCATCGGATGCGACGACCGCGTTGAGGATCCTGCGCGGTGGAAGCATCGACGCGGTATTTCTCGACATCAACATGCCCGGACTCGACGGTCTCGAACTGGCCGGCATTCTCTCCAACTTCGCCGCGCCGCCGCCCGTGGTGTTCGTGACAGCGCACGATGATCGAGCGGTTGCGGCATTCGATCTCGGCGCCGTCGACTACCTACTCAAACCGCTCCGGGAGGAGCGTCTCGCTCAGGCCGTTCAACGGATCGTGGGGTTGGCCGGGCGCACCAAGAGCGAGAGCAAGCCCGAAGCTGCGTCCACCGACGAGGTGATCCCGGTGGAACTGGGCGGTGTCACGACGCTCGTTCAGCGGTCCTCGGTGGAGTGGGTGGAAGCCGACGGGGACTACGCGCGTTTGCACACTGCAGGGAAGTCGCACCTCGTGCGCATCCCGATCTCGACGCTCGAATCACGCTGGGCGGACGCCGGCTTCCTACGCGTGCACCGCTCCTATTTGGTGTCTCTGGCGCTGGTGACCGGTATCCGCACGGTGGGCAGTGGCTTGGTTGTCTGTCTGCGCCCGCACGGTGACAAGCCGCCCGTCGAGCTTCCGGTCAGCCGTAGACACACCCGTGAACTCAAGGATCGTCTGGTTCGTGCGCCCAAGCAGAGTTGGTTGTCGCGGTGAACTCGCAGTCCGATCCTCCTCAGCGTCAGCGTGTGGTGTTGGCGCAACGCAGTGGCGCTCGGATCGTGCGGACACGGGTGGAGGTGCAGGAACAGACCGAAGTCGGTGACGCCATGATTCGGGGTCTCGTTCGCGCGCAGTTGGGGCTGGCGATCCGCCTTGCCGTCGTCGCAGCCGGGCTCCTGTGTGCAGTACCGCTTCTGACGCACCTCTTCCCGACGCTGTCGGAGGTCGCAGTCCTGGGAATCAGGTTGCCGTGGCTTGTGATGGGCGGCGCCGTGTATCCCTTGTTGTTGATCACCGGCTGGGTGTTCGTGCGTCGAGCGGAACGAAACGAGCAGGACTTCACCGACATCGTGGACGACTGAGCGCGGCGCTGTGGGAGGACAACCTATCCCGGTGTTGACGGTGCTCGGCATCGTGGCAGCGGCTGTGGCGACGGTGGCGATCGGTATCTACGGAGTTCGGCTCGCTCGCACCACCTCGGACTTTCTCGTTGCGTCCAGAACCGTCAGCGCGCGGTGGAATGCGGCGGCCATCTCCGGCGAGTACCTCTCTGCTGCTTCGTTTCTCGGCGTGGCCGGGCTGGTCGCGAAATACGGCGCCGACGCGCTCTGGTATCCCATCGGATTCACCGCCGGATACCTCGCACTGCTGCTGTTCGTCGCAGCGCCGCTTCGGCGTTCGGGAGCGTACACCGTCCCCGATTTTGCCGAATTCCGTCTCGGCTCACCGCGATTGCGCAAGCTCGCGATGCTCGTGGTCGCGATGGTGTGCATCCTGTATCTGATTCCGCAGTTCCAAGGCGCGGGCCTGACGCTCAACATCCTGCTCGGTGTTCCCAGTTGGATCGGCGGCGTTGCGGTCGGGGTCATCGTCATCGCCAACGTCGTGGGCGGCGGGATGCGCTCGATCACCTTCGTTCAGGCCTTCCAGTACTGGCTCAAACTGACCGCCGTCGCGATTCCCGCTGTGGCACTTACCTTCTACTTCTTCGGCGATCACCACGACGTCGGCGCGTCGATGCCGCCGACGGTCACCACTGCGACGACCGTGGACATCACCACCGACGTCGTGGTCCAGGTGTCCGAGCCGGTGACGGTCAGCGGCGGCACAGTCGACGGGGGAGCGGTCGAAGGTACCGTCACCCTGGGGCCGGGGGAGCACACCCTCGGTGAAGGCATGTCCATGGTCCTCGACGCGGGAGCCTCGGTCCCCGTCGTCGCCGGAGCGCCTGCGCAGAACTCGGACTGGATCACCCCGGGTTGGGGTTTCGGTGGGCCGCACCCGATGTATCAGGTGTACTCGCTGATGCTCGCCACATTCCTCGGAACCCTCGGCCTGCCTCACGTTCTCGTCCGCTTCTACACCAACCCCGACGGTCGGGCCGCTCGTCTCACGTCGCTCGCAGTTGTCGGTCTGGTCAGCGTGTTCTACCTGTTTCCGACACTCCTGGGTGTCTTCGCTCGCCTGTATGTTCCGCAACTTCTGATCACGGGTACCTCGGATGCCGCGGTGCTGCTTCTGCCGGGGTCGGTGTTCTCGGGGTGGGGCGGACAACTGCTGGCAGCGCTCGTGGCGTCCGGTGCCATTGCGGCCTTCCTGTCGACGTCGTCCGGATTGCTCGTCAGCATCGCAGGGGTCGTCAGCACCGATGTTCTCCGCGGGCGAGTTCGGGATTTCCGCATTGCCGCACTCCTGGCGGGTGTCGTTCCGCTCGTGCTGTCGCTGGCGGTGGTGTCGGTCGACCTCTCGAGAACCGTCGGTTTGGTGTTCGCGGTCGCGGCGTCGACGCTCTGCCCTCTGCTCGTGTTGGGCATCTGGTGGCGCGGTTTGACCGCGGTCGGCGCTGCGGCGGGGATGGTGGTCGGTGGGTTCGTCGCGGGTACCGCCGCTACCGTCGCAGTTCTGGGCGGATTGTCGGAGAACGTCCTCGGTGGCTGGCCGGCAGCCATTTTTGCGTTCCCGGCCGCGGTGAGCGTGCCGCTGGCGTTCCTCACGATGATCGTCGTGAGCAAGGCGTCGGCGAAGCAGGTACCGGCAGACATTGCGCGAATCTTCACGCGGATGCACGCCCCTGAGCGGCTGGGAATGGGCTCCGATCGCGAAGACGATCTGCGCCAACCCTGACTTTCATCGCCCAAGGGTCATGCCGTTGGTCGCGCCTGCCGGACCGTTCGGCGCAGGGCTCGACTGCTCGGCGTGTGACTGGCACCACAGCATCTTCATGTGACTCCGATCTCACTAACGTCTGTGGGTAGTTCACTTCACACGCGAGGCGAGGAGCCGGCAGTGTCCACAGCAGAAATCAGTGAGGGGTCGCCGCAAGAGCGACGCACCCCGGATGCCCAGGCATTCATAGACATGCAAGCGAGTCCCGAATTCCAGGAACTCCGAACGCGTCTGCGCAAGTTCGTTTTCCCCATCACTGCATTCTTCCTGGTCTGGTATGCGGTGTACGTCGTCCTGGCTACCTATGCCCACGACTTCATGGCCACCAAGGTTCTCGGAAACATCAATCTCGGCATCATCCTCGGCCTCGGGCAGTTCGTCACCACGTTCGCCATCACCGCGTGGTATGTGAAGTTCGCCGGCCGTGAGCTCGATCCCCGCTCCGCCGCAATCCGCGAAGAACTGGAAGGTCCCGCACAGTGATCACCACACTCGCCGCGTCCGGAACGGACGTAGGAAACCCCGCCTTCAACATCGCGATCTTCCTCGCGTTTGTGGTCGTGACGATGACGCTGGTCATCCGCGCCAGCCGGACCACCAAGACGGCATCCGACTTCTACACCGGCGGTGGACAGTTCACCGGCCCGCAGAACGGCTTCGCCATCGCCGGCGACTACCTGTCGGCGGCGTCGTTCCTCGGTATCGCGGGCGCTATCGCCGTGTACGGCTACGACGGTTTCCTGTACTCCATCGGATTCCTTGTCGCCTGGTTGGTTGCGCTGCTTCTGGTGGCCGAATTGCTCAGGAACACCGGCAGATTCACGATGGCCGACGTCCTGAGCTTCAGGCTCAATCAGCGTCCGGTGCGCATGGCGGCAGCCCTGTCCACTCTGGCAGTTTCCCTCTTCTACCTCCTTGCTCAGATGGCCGGCGCCGGTGGACTTGTCGCGCTGCTGCTCAACATCGACGGCAAGGTGGGACAGTCGATCGTCGTCGCGATCGTCGGTGTGCTGATGATCGTGTACGTCTTGGTCGGCGGCATGAAGGGCACCACCTACGTACAGATGGTCAAGGCGGTTCTGCTGGTCGCCGGAGCCGGCATCATGTTCGTGCTCGTACTGTGGGCAGTGCGCGGCAACTTCTCTCAGCTGCTCGCCAATGCGCAGGACATGGTCAACAGTTCCACCACCAAGGGTGTGCAGGGACGCGACATCCTCGGACCCGGTGCGAAGTACGGACTCTCCGGAATGACGAAGCTCGACTTCATCTCTCTCGGAATCGCTTTGGTGCTCGGCACCGCGGGCCTGCCGCACGTGCTGATGCGCTTCTACACGGTGCCCACCGCCAAGGAAGCTCGCCGCTCGGTGACCTGGGCGATCGCGCTGATCGGCGCCTTCTACCTGTTCACACTGGTTCTCGGCTACGGCGCGGCCAGCATGGTCGGACCGGACAAGATCTTGGCGGCACCCGGTAAGGAGAACGCGGCAGCTCCGCTTCTCGCCTTCGAGCTCGGTGGCACCATCTTCCTCGGCATCATTTCCGCAGTGGCGTTCGCGACCATCCTCGCCGTCGTTGCCGGCCTCGCGATCACTGCGTCGGCGTCGTTCGCTCACGACATCTACGCCAGTGTCATCAAGCGCGGCAACGCAACCGAGGAGCAGCAGGTTCGAGTTTCTCGAATCACCGTCGTGGTCATCGGACTCGTCTCCATCGTTCTCGGCATCATGGCGATGGGACAGAACATCGCCTTCCTGGTGGCTCTCGCCTTCGCAGTGGCGGCCTCGGCGAACCTGCCCACCCTGCTGTACTCGCTGTTCTGGAAGAAGTTCAACACCACCGGTGCGCTCTTCAGCATCTACGGCGGTTTGATCAGCTGCTTGACGCTGATCGTGTTCTCCCCGGCCGTGTCGGGCAAGGCGTCGTCGATGTTCCCGAATTCCGACTTCGCCTGGTTCCCGCTCTCGAACCCCGGCATCGTCTCGATCCCGCTGGCATTCGTCCTCGGCATCGTCGGTACGTACATCGGACGCAACAAGATCGAAGATCCGGCAAAGCAGGCCGAGATGGAAGTTCGCTCCCTCACCGGCGTCGGCGTCGAAAAGGCCGTCAGCCACTAAGAGGAGCAAAGCCCCGTGCGCCGTTCTGGTACCTCTGGTTACGGAAAAGGCGCACGGGGCTTATTGTTCTGCCATGGCAAAGCTCACAGTGAAAATCGATGTCCCGCTTCCTCCGCAGGAAGTGTGGGACAAGGCCTCCGATCTCAGCGGCTACGAAAACTGGCTCGTGGTTCACGACGGATGGCGCAGTGAACTTCCCGATCAATTGGGTGTCGGCACCGAGATCAGCTCGGTCGTGACCGTGAAGGGCCTGCGCAACCGCGTTCGGTGGACCATCAAGAAGTACGACGTCCCGAAGGCTATCTCGCTCAAGGGAGACGGCAAGGGCGGGGTCAAGCTCGGTCTCGAACTCGACGTGAAGGCAAAGGGCGACGGGTCGGAACTCGCGCTGACGGTCGAGTTGGGCGGCGCGCCGTTGTTCGGCCCGATCGGTTCGAGTGTGGCTCGGGCACTCAAGGGCGATGTGGAGAAGTCGCTGGCCCAGTTCGTCGAGATTTATACATAGATCTCCTTCGACCGGCTGAACTACTCGAGAACGGGTGCGTCCGCGCTGTCCGTGATCCATTCGGTCGCGAGCTTCTCGAGGGTGCCGTCGGCGTAGAGCGCATCCACGGCGGCGGAGACACACGCGGTCAGCGGACTGTTCTTCTCGAGCACCAAACCGAAGAATTCGGTGACCGCGTTGGGCCGCGGAAACTGGCCCACGATGACGGACCCGGGGAGTTCGTTCTCGGTGATGTGGAATCCCGTCGGGATGTCGACGACCAGCGCGTCGATCTCGCCCGCGGCCAGCGCTGCTTTCGCGTCGTCCGTGGTCGCGAACTCGCGTGGCGCAGTGGTCGGAACAATCGTGTCGGTGATCGCCGCGAGGCTGGTGGAACCCGTCTGAGCGCCCAAGCGGTAGCCGGAAAGATCCGCAAGATTCTTTGCACCAGCGGCTTTGCTTCCGCGTGAGGCGATCACCGACTGCGCCACTGCGTAGTACGGCGAGCTGAAGTCGACGTTCTCGCGGCGTTCCCCGGAAATCGTGAACTGATTGGCGTCGAAGTCGAAATCCTTGGGGCCCGGTCTGAACGCGTCGTTGAAGGCGACCGTGGTGAAGCGAACCTGCTCGGTGGTGTATCCGAGTTTCTCGACGACGGCGCGGGCCACCGCGCCCTCGAAGCCCTTGCCGTTCGACGGATTGTTGTCGACGAACCACGGTGCGTACGCCGGTGAATCGGTGGCGATGGTCAAGACACCGTCTTCGAGGGTGGTCCCGCTCTGGGGTCCGCACTTGTCCACTGCGGTGGTCGAGGGCAGTTTGGTGAAGGCCTCGGGAACCGTGGTCGTGGTGTCCGCTGCCGCAGGTGCCTCCGGCTGCGACGAACACGAGCCCAACAAGATCGAGGAAGCGAAGATCGCGGTCACGGCAACAGCGCGTCGTGTCATAGGCACAAGGCCATCTTGCCTGTTTGTCCGGTACGGACGTGACGGGGGTCTCGTGTGAGGCCAGTTCACGCAGCTGAGCGTCGTAGTGCAAGTCGCTCCGACGGGGTGGTCCCACCCCAGACTCCGTGCGGTTCAGCCGTCTCGAGTGCAAACGTCAGGCAGTCCCGGATGACGGGGCAGCGGAAGCACACCTGTTTCGCGGTACTTTCCCGTGCTGCCCGATTGCGTCCGCGTTCTTCACCCGGAGAATAGAACACCGCCGGGTCCACCGTCTTACAGGTGGCGAACATCCGCCAGTTGTTTTCCACTAACGGCCCCGGGGAACTGCGAACTGTCATCGTGGTCTCCTCTCCCATCGAAAATCCAGTCTCGCCCGTGGCCCTGCGCTGCGGCAGGTTTCCGATCCACCAGATTTCTACTGCCAGACGCACCGGTATCCAGACACAGCGGTTTCCAGCACAATGAGGAAATGGCAACGACGGATCGGGGTCAGATCACACTCGACGGCACGACCGTGCCCGTAACCAATCTGGGCAAGATTCTCTACCCCGAGAGTGGGACCACGAAGGCCGAAGTCATCGACTACTACACCCGTATCGCCGCAGTCATGCTTCCGCACGTCGTCGGTAGGCCGGGTACTCGTAAGCGTTGGCCGAACGGTGTCGATGGCCAGTCCTTCTTCGAAAAGAACCTTGCGTCGTCTGCGCCGCAGTGGCTTACCCGAGCGTCGCTGCAACATTCGGATCGTGTTGTCACGTACCCGATTTTCGATTCCGTTGCATCGCTGGCGTGGTTGGGGCAGCAGGCGGCCCTCGAATTGCACGTTCCTCAATGGCGGTTCGACGGTTCCGAGCGTGGCCCGGCGACACGACTGGTGTTCGATCTCGACCCGGGCGAGGGCGTGGGGTTGACCGAGTGTGCCGAAGTGGCGAGGTCGATTCGAGATCTGGTCGCAACTCTGGGGTGGACTGCTTATCCGGTAACCAGTGGTAGCAAGGGAATCCACCTCTACGTTCCGCTGGATCGAGTTTTGGACGGTAGTGGTGCGTCGACCGTCGCCAAACAGATCGCCACCGGACTCGAGAAGCTTCACCCGGATCTCGTTACCGCAACGATGGCTCGAAATGTCCGGGCCGGCAAGATTTTCGTGGACTGGAGTCAGAACAACGCAGCCAAGACCACCATTGCGCCCTATTCGATGCGCGGTCGCGATCAACCCTATGTTGCCGCGCCGCGTAGTTGGGACGAACTCGACGATCCGAAGCTGCGCCACCTACTGTTCGACGAGGTTCTGGAGCGCGTCGAATCAGACGGTGATCTGCTGGCCGATCTGGATCCGCCGGTCTCGGCGGCTGTGGCCGACACGTTGACGCACTATCGAAACAAGCGATCGGCTGATCGGACTCCCGAGCCGATCCCTGCCGCGGTGGCCAAGGAGACAGCGGGCAATACCTTTGTGATTCAAGAACATCACGCCAGACGATTGCATTACGACGTACGTCTCGAGCGGGACGGTGTGCTCGTATCCTGGGCAGTCCCGAAGGGCGTGCCGATCAGTGCCGGAGAGAATCGGTTGGCCGTGCACACCGAGGATCATCCGCTCGAATACGCTACGTTCTCGGGCACGATTCCGAAGGGGGAGTACGGCGGCGGTTCGATGACGATCTGGGATTCCGGAACATACGAGACCGAGAAGTGGCGTGAAGACGAGGTGATCGTGCGCTTGAGCGGGGAGCGGGTGCAGGGACGCTTCGCGCTGATCCGGACAAAGGGTGACCAGTGGCTGATGCATCTGATGAAGGATCAGAACGCAAGCTTCGGAACGGAGTTTCCCAAGAATCTCGAGCCGATGCTTGCCACCGCTGGAACGCTCGAGGGTCTCGACCCGCAGGAGTGGGCTTTCGAAGGAAAGTGGGACGGTATTCGGGTGATTCTCGAATATCATTCGGGCGCAATGTCACTCCGCAGTCGCGCGGGTAACGACAAGACTCGGGACTATCCCGCCCTTTCCGGGTTGGCTGAGATCCTGGACGGTCATGACGTGGTTCTGGACGGTGAAGTGGTGGCGTACAACGACGCGGGTGTCACTGATTTCGGTCTGCTCCAGCGCGGTGGGGAACCGGTTTTTCTGGCCTTCGATCTTCTGTACCTCGACGGAGTGTCTTTGCTGCGGAAGTCCTATTCGGATCGCCGTACCGTGTTGAATGCATTGGCGGGCAAAGTCGGTGAACTCGAGGTGCCCCCACAGATCGAGGGTACGGCGGAGAACGCGTTGGAGGTGAGTACCGATGCCGGGTGGGAAGGGGTTGTCGCCAAACGTCGTGCATCGGTCTACCTTCCGGGTCGGCGTGGGTCGAGTTGGATCAAAGTGAAGAACTGGCGCACCCAGGAGGTGGTGATCTGTGGGTGGCGCACCGGACAGGGCAATCGAGCGCAGGGAATCGGCGCGCTGCTCATGGGCATTCCGGGCGAGCACGGGTTGACCTACGTGGGGCGCGTCGGCACCGGCTTCAGTGATCGCGACTTGGAGTCGTTACTTGCGATACTGGAACCGCTGCGTCAGAAGGAAAGTTCGTTCGAGGAGGAACTGCCCGCTGACGACCGTAAGGGAGCGGTGTGGGTGAAACCGGAACTCGTCGGTGAGGTGCGGTTCATGGATTGGACGAAGACCGGGCGCCTGCGTCATCCGAGTTGGCGGGGTCTGCGGGAGGACAAGAAGCCGGGCGACGTGGTGCGGGAAACAGTGCAATGACGGCCAACGCACCGATGAACGCGACTGTGGCACAGATCTGGATTCCGGTACTCATCGCCGAGGTGTAAGCCTGGTTCGCTGCGTCGGTCAAGGCACTCGCTGGGGGACCGTCGGCATGGATCTGCGCCAGATCGGCTGTGGAAGTGTCGACTCCGGGTTCGAAGCGGGACCGGAAAACGGTGGCTACGACCGTCCCGATGACGGCGACGCCCAGAACTCCACCCAACTCCCGCACGACACTGTTGATCGAACTTGCCATCGAAGCCTGTTGGGGTACAACCGACGACATTGACGCAGTTGTGGCCGGAGCCATGACCAGCCCCATCCCCGCGCCGACCAGTGCCATGATCGCAGCCAGGATTCCGAACGGTGCGTACCTACCCGCTGCGATCGACAGGACCAACAGTCCCACGGACATGACTGCGAGGCCGCTCGCGATCGAACTGCGCTCACCCAGTCTGCCGACCACGCGATCGCTGCTCGACGCGACGGCCGCCATCACCAGTGCAAACGGAACTGCACCGACGCCGGCAACCAATGGACCGTAACCACGGACGAATTGGAGGTATTGCGTGTACGTGAAGAGAACTCCGAAGAGGGAGAAGAACGTTACGGCCAAGATGGCATTGGAGATGCTGAACACCCGACTGGTGAAGATGCGCACGTCGGTCATCGGCGCCGGAGCCCGCAGCTCCCACCAGACGAATCCGGCGAGAAGTGCTGTTGCGCTGACGATCTCCAGCAGCGTGACGGGCGACGACCATCCGCGAAGGCTTGCCTGGGTGAGGGCATCGACGATCAAGGCCAGTCCGCCGGTGGACAACAGGAGTCCGGGGATGTCGAACGAACCCTTCGTGATTCCTCTTGCCGGGGGCACAAGAAGAACCGTCGCGGCGATCACACCGGCGACCAGTGGGAGGTTGATCCAGAAGACACTTCCCCAGTTGAAATGTTCGAGTAGTACGCCACCGGCTACCGGGCCGATCGCGATTCCGAGTCCGGCGGTTGCAGACCAGATGCCTATCGCCCGACCTCTCTCGTGCGGGGCGAACATCGAGACGACAAGTGACAGCGTCGCGGGCATGACCAGTGCGGCTGCTGCTCCCATGACTGTTCTCCAACCGATCAGCTGCAATGACGTGTGAGAGAGGGCAGCGCAGGCAGACCCGAGGGCAAAGAGTGTGAGGCCGGTCAGAAGTATTCGCCGGTGACCGAATCTCGCGCCCAGTCCACCTGCAGTGATGAGCAAGGCGGCGAACGCCAGTGTGTACGCGTTGTTGATCCATTGCAGGTCGACGGTGGTGGCGTGCAGTTCGCGGGCAAGGGTGGGGATGGCGGTGTTGAGGACGGTGTTGTCGATCGTGACGACGACGAGGGAAGTGCAGAGGGCGCCCAGCGCTGCCCATCGTCGCCGCTCCGTGGGTTCCAGAGAATTCATTATGTCCTTACGAATGTAACCTTACGGGAGTTTAGTGATGAGAACGTACCGCTTCGCCTTACATGTGTAAAGTTTGTCTGGTGAGTGATGTTCCCGAGGAAGCCGATGAAACTGGAACCAGTGGTTCTCGGAGTTCTCGCGCCCGAAATCCACGAGGAAGCGGCGCACGACTGCGCGGAGAGATCGTTGCCGCAGCGGCGACGCTCATCGCCCGCACCGGATCGGATCAGGCGGTGACGCTTCGATCGGTCGCTCGCGAGGTCGGGATCTCTGCCCCTTCCATCTACGGACATTTTTCCGATCGCGACGCCATTGTCGAAGCGGTTGTCTCCGAATCGCTGGAGCAGTTGCATCTCGCCGTGGCCGACGCGGTGGCTGCGCATTCCGACCCTGTCGAGGGCCTGTATGCCGGTTGCTCGGCGTACGTCGAGTTCGGCATTTCCGAGCCTGCTCGGTATCGGGTCTTGTTCGGGTGGTCCAGGCCGAAAGGTCAATCACCACAATCAGATACGCGAGGGCTGGCCGCGTTCAACACTCTGGTGACCAACCTCGACGCGTGTGTCGAGGCTGGGAAGTCAACCAGCACAGACACTTTTGTCGATGCCGTGTCGATCTGGACCTCGCTGCACGGACAGGTGATGTTGCGTGCCGATCTTCCGGAATTCCCGTGGCCGTCGACCGACACCGTCAGCGAGATGGTGAGGAGCCTTGCGCGGCTTGTGAACTGACGCCTTGGCCATTTGTCGATCGGCAACCTTGCTAGGTCTGCTCGAGCATAGTGAGGTAGACGTCGAGTTGCGCCGCGCCGGCGAGAAGTTTGCGACTGCGCGTGGTCAGCCGGTCTTGCCAGGAGTCGAGGAACGCCGCCAATGCGTCCGCTCCTCCGGCGTCGCGCAGCGAATCGACGAATTGAGTGACCTGTGACAGTCGGTAGCCGCCGCGCCGCAGTTGCCTTGCGATCTCGGCGTCGCGCACACACTCCGGGCCGTATTCGCGATAACCCGTTGCTCGTTCGCGCTCGGGGCGCAGAATGCCGTGCTCCTCCCACATGCGCAGTGTGGCTGGATGCACGCCGAGACGGCGCGCGAGCTCACCCACCGTCAATGCTGGACCATGCACGCGTGCCGGTGCTGTGGTGGACAGAGTCCCCAGCGCTGTGGACACCTCGGTGCGAGTGCCACGCTCGGCGAGCAGCGTCACGTGAGCACTGTCGATCAGGCGGTAGGCGGACTCGGTGTCGCCCTGATTGGTCGCCCGCATGATTTCCACAGCTTGCTGGTGTCCGTGACCGCCGCGCAACGCAAGGAAAGAACGCAGGGCCTGCGCGTGCAGAGGCGTGTATCGCCGGTAGCCCGTGTTGCTGCGCTCGGTCGGAGGAAGGATGCCCGCATCGTCGTAATTGCGGATCGCCTGTGCGGATAGCCCGTGTTCACGGGCAAGGTCGATGGGCCGCACTGATCACCTCCGATTGAGGCTTTCGTCGATCTGCCCCAGGTAATTGGTGTGAAAGTTTCACTCGAATCTTCAACGATACTGTCGAAGGCAGTCCACCTTCGAAAGGGATATCCATGTCTACTGCCTCGACACTGAGTGAGATCGGCCGCCAACTCGAAGACTCGGCAAGTCTTGGTCGTGCTGTCGACGAACTGCTCGCAGCGCGAACCGAGGCGCCGACTCTGCTCGCCCTCGGCGAGCCGACTCATGGGATCAAGGCTTTTCCGTTGCTGCGCAACGAACTTCTCGTCCAGCTGGTCGAACGAGGGTATCGGTCGATCGTGCTCGAAGCAGATGTCTTTGCGGCATTCCTTGTCGACGACTACGTGAGCGGGGGAGAGGCGGACATCGAGAAAGTGCTCGTCACTGGCTTCAGCCACGGATTCGGTGCGGTACCGGGTAACCGCGAACTCGTCGAATGGCTACGCGAGTACAACCACGGCCGCGCTCCGGCTGACCGAGTTCGCTTCTACGGCTTCGATGCTCCGGTCGAGTATTCCGGCGCACCGAGCCCACGCCGCGCACTGTCAGCGGTAGGTGACTTCCTGCCCGCCGCGTTGCAGCCGCAAGCTCACGACGACGTCGACCTTCTGCTCGGGCAGGACACCGACTGGAGCAACCCAGCGGCGATGTTCGATCCGGCTGCGTCCATCGGTGACTCCGATCAGGCTCGCCTCCTGCGCATCATTGCGGACGACCTCGGCAGCATCCTTCGGCGCGCCGCACCCGTGTTGCGGCCCGCTGACCCGGGCGGGTACGACCGGGCCCTGGCACAGGCACGCACCGCTCTCGGGCTTCTGCGATACCACGCCGCGATGGCGAGTTCCGCTCCTGATCGCATCGGAACCCTGCTCAGCCTGCGCGCCGAGATGATGGCGGAGAACCTGCTGGCCATCGTTGCCCAGGAGCAGCGACGCGGGCCGAGCCTGCTGTTCGCCCACAACGCTCATCTCCTGCGAGTGCAGTCCGAGATGCCGGTCAGCGAGGATGTGGTCAGTTGGGGGAGCGCCGGTTCACTCGTCGGACTTGTCCTCGGGGAGCGTTACGTGTTCTTGGCAACCGACGCCAACCCAGACAGTGATCCGGGCACTCTGCAAGGAGCGTTAGCCGATGCGACCACCCGCCGGGCCCTGTTTCCGACTCCGGCCCTGCGAGCCGCGCTCGGCCCTTCGATCGCCGCGGGCGAACCGATCCTGCCAGGCCATCTGCCGCTGAAACCGTCGGAGTTGGACGGCGCCGACGCGGTCATCTTCGTCGCAGACACCGACGGGCAGCGTCATCGGTACTGGTAGCCGTTTCAGGGGCAGAGAGCATGCGAGAGCATCGCGACGGTGTCGGGTTGGTCCTTCGGCGTCGACGTCAGCGTCACGGTGAATGCACGATCCGGCGTCGCACCGGACAGGGTGTAGTACCCGTAGATCCCGCCGCTGTGGCCGATATAGGTGACGCCGCAGGGAAGTTCGGTGGCGCTGACGCCCATCCCGTACCCGATCCCCTCGGCTTCGGTGGCGGCGACCTGCGGGGTAGTCATCTCGGCAAGCTGCGCGGCCGGCACCACCTGCCCGTCGAGTAGTGCCCGCCAGAAGGCGTTCAGGTCGGTGCCCGTCGACACCATCGCTCCGGCAGCCCAAGGGATCGACGGTTCGGTCCGCGAGACATCGGTCAGCCCACCGCCGAGATCCTGATAGCCGGTCAGATGATCGCCCCTGATGTCGCGCTCACCCGCCGGGGGTAAGTACGTGTCTTCCAGGTGCAACGGATCGAGTACTCGCGACTGTAGTTCGTCTGCGTAGCTGCGGCCGGTCACCGATTCGACGAGCATTCCGAGAACGATGTAGTTGGTGTTGGTGTAGACGAACGAGGTTCCGGGGACGAATTGCGCCGGTTTGCCGAGGGCGATGGCGACCGCGGCGGAAGGCGTCAGCGTTCGGTTCTCGTTTGCGGCAATCCATTCGTCGGCGCCGGGTTCTCCGGCGAACTCGGGAAGGCCGCTGCGATGTTGCAGCAGTTGCCGCACGGTGATTGCGGTGCCGTTTTTGCCGCTCCCGTGTATCAGGCCCGGAAGGTACTGCTCGATTGGTGCGTCGAGGTCGACCTTGCCTTCGGCCACCAACTGCAGAACGAGTGAAGCGGTGAATGTTTTTGTCACACTTCCGATCCGGACGCGATCGTTCTTTCCGATCGAATCGCCGTTTGTCCGGTTGGGCACGCCGCTGGTCATCACAGCCGACGTGGTGGCGTCGTCGAGTGTTGCGATCGACCCGACGACGCCCGACCGGGTGAGCCCGTCGAGATCCGATTGAATCTCCACCGCGCGCTGGAGCGTCGAGCAACCGACGAGCGCCGTGGTGGCTCCGATGATGACCGCGGCGACGAGGAGGTATGAACGCATGAGTCGAATCTATGGATTTCGTCGTGCCACGGGATCCAGGAAATCCCCCATCATTCCCTGATCTTTCTGCCAGGCCGGGACGTAAGGCCTGTTTGTTGAAAACCGACAAATCGGATCAATCATTCCTGTCCGGACACCACGTCTACGCCGTTAACATCCGAACGAAGTGTTTGTTTTCACGTGTCATACCAGTTCACGGCTATCGAGGTGCGCTGCCGCGCGCCGGAACGACTCCCACGAAGGACGGATGCATGAAGAAGTCGACACTCCGCAAGGGAACGGTCGCGGCTCTGTTGGCCGGAAGTGTTCTGTTGCTCTCCGCTGCCCCTGCCTCGGCCGACCCGGGAAGCCTCGGCAGCGGCGGCAGTAGTGGGAGTTCCGGCAGCCTGGGAAGCGCAGGCAGCATCAGCAGCGGATCAGCCGCCTTGCCTATTCCGAGTCCGGCAGGCCTGATCGCGCTGGCGGCAGCGAGCACTCAAACCGGAAAGCCCTACCAGTGGGGCGGCGTCGGGCCGAACTCGTGGGACTGCTCTGGGCTGGTGCAATGGGCGTTTCGGCAGGCCGGGGTGAAGCTGCCACGGACCAGCCAGCAGCAGGCCAACGTCGGACAGCCGGTTCCGCGGTGGGCCCTCGCTCCCGGCGACGTCATCACCTTCTATCCCGGAGCGACGCACGTCGGTATCTACGCGGGTTTCGGAATGGTGTTCAACGCCTACGGAGTTGGTGTTCCGACCGGACTGACACCGCTCACGGATCTGCCGATCAACAACATCCGCAGGTTCTAGAACCTGCACAGAACCTTCACAAGTCCTCCCAGGTTCATCCACGACGGCCGAATACAGTCAGTTCCATGAGTCAGCGAAGAGTGCTCGTGGTCGACGACGAGGTCAGTATCTGCGAGTCCATCGCGGCGAGGCTGCGCGCCGAGGGCTACGACGTCGAGCTGGCGTTCGACGGTCCCAGTGCGGTGACCCGCTGCGAGCAGATGGATGCCGACCTGGTGGTGCTCGACGTCATGATGCCGGGATTCGACGGCCTCGAAGTGTGCCGCCGCATCCAGGCCGTGCGCCCGGTGCCTGTGCTGATGCTGACCGCTCGCGCCGATGAAACCGACATGCTGATCGGTCTCGGCGTCGGGGCCGACGATTACCTGAGCAAGCCGTTCAGCATGCGTGTCCTCGTCGCCCGTGTACAGGCATTGCTTCGGCGTGCTGATCGAGCGGAGCACGCTGCTCGCCCCGTGGCCGACCTCCTCGAGTTCGGCGACGTCGTGATCGACCTGACCGAGCGTCGAGTACGCCGTGATGCCCAAGAAGTCCACCTGACCCGCACCGAATTCGATCTCATCGCCTATCTGGCGGAACGGCCGCGAGCCGCCATCCCGCGAGAGTCGCTGCTCGAGGAGATCTGGGGCTGGGGCGAGGGAGCGGGTAGTCGGACCGTCGACAGCCACGTCAAGGCGCTACGACGCAAGCTCGGACCTTCTGTGATCCGGACCGTTCACGGCGTCGGGTACGCCTGGGACGTGCCGCGATGAGCGTCGTCGACCGACTTTTTGCACGGTGGCCGCGGCCGCTGGACCCGATGCGGTCCTTCAAAGTGAAGGTCGGCCTCCTGGTTGTCGCAGCACTGTTGTTCGCCTCGGGTGGTTTCTGGCTGACGTCGCAACAACCGTATCGATTCGCACTGTTGACGGCATTGGTTGTTGCATTGGCTGTTACGCAGGTGCTCGCACACGGAATGACCTCGCCGCTTCGCGAGATGACGGCCGCGGCGAAGGCAATGGCGCAAGGTGACTATTCACGGCGAGTGCGAGCGACTTCTCGTGACGAAGTAGGCGAACTCGCCCACGCGTTCAATCGGATGGCCGAGGACCTCGGGGCCGACGACCGGTACCGCCGCGAGCTGATCGGCAACGTCTCCCACGAATTACGCACGCCCATCACCGCTTTGCAGGCCATGCTCGAGAACGTCGTCGACGGTGTCGAAGAACCAGATCCTGCGATGATGAAATCGGCGCTGCGGCAGACGGAACGATTGGGCGCTCTGGTAGCCGACCTTCTCGACCTCTCGAAACTCGAAGGCGGCGCAATGCCGTTGAAGCGCCGCCGTTTCGAGGTCGAGCCATTCCTACGGGAGCTGTCGAGTGTGAGTGCGGGCGACATCGAGATAGACGTGAAGCCTCCGCAATTGTCCGTGCTAGCCGATCCGGATCGCCTCCACCAGGTGGTGACCAACTTGGTGGACAACGCGGTTCAGCACGGGAACGTCGACACCAAAGTTGCCATCCGAGTACGTACCGGCAGCGCGGGGGAGGTGGTGCTCGACGTCCACGACGACGGCCCCGGCATCGAACCACAAGCCCGAGAGCGAGTGTTCGACCGCTTCATCCGCGGCGGATCGACCGACGGGGGCACCGGGCTCGGTCTCGCGATCGCGAAGTGGGCAGTCGAATTACATGACGGCAGGATCGCCGTCGTCGATGCCCCGTCGGGATGCTGCATTCGAGTAGTGCTGCCGCAGAACTGAATCAAAGTCCCTGACGAGATCGAGAGATCTCGCGATGGCGCATGCCTTCATCGGCATTCGTCTGTATTGCCGAACCCGAAAATTTGAACCCGAAACATGGGAGATCACATGAGCGCTCCGATAGTAGTTCCACCGAAAGCGCCGATGCCGGCCGTAAAATCCAAGCGTCCCAGCCGGTTCTGGCGTCCCGATCGAACGTCGATGGCCACCCGCTCGATGCTGGTCGGCGCAGGCATAGTGGGGGTGCTTGCGGCCCTGATCCTCGATCCAGGGTTGGCGAGTATCGCGTACGTGATCGTGGGTGTCGTCGTGGTGATCGTCTTCGGGATTCTGACGCCGCCGCGGATGACCGTGACGCAGTGGGTCGCCGCCATCGGGACGCTTGCACTGCTGGGCGTTGCCGCCGTCCGCGGTGCGGAGTGGTTGGTGTTCATCTGCGTCGTGGCGGCTTGGGTTCTGTTCACGTGGACTCTGATCGGCGGGCGGACGTGGACCGGGATACTCCTGGGAACGGTGGCTCCCTGGCGGGCACCCCACCGGACGGTGAACTTCGTTCGTCGTCGCAAACTCGCTACCCGCTCTGCTCCGCGGGTGCCGGCCGCGCGAGTTGTCGTCGTGAGCGCAGTTTCTGTCGTCCTCTTGCTGATCTTCGGATCTTTGTTCGTAAGTGCGGATCCGGAGTTCGCGAAGATCTTCGGCGGCTTCGCTCCTGACATCGCGGTATCGAACCCGCTGGCACGGATCTTCGCCGGCGTCGTGATGACGTTCGGCACGCTGGTTGCGGTGTATCTGCGTCGCAGAACGCCGACGGTGGACGCATTCGCACCTGCGCCGGCGACGCCGTTGCCGATGTGGGAATGGGCGGTCCCGCTCGGAGTGCTCAATGTCCTGTTCCTCGGTTTTGTTGCAGTGCAGACGAAGACACTGTTCGGGGGAGACGAGCACGTTCAGGTGACCGACGGACTGACCTATGCGGACTACGCGCGTGAGGGTTTCTGGCAGCTCATGGCAGTAACCGTGCTGACGCTGCTCGTCATCGCCGTCGCAGTGCGGTTCATCGACCGTCGCGATGCTGGATCGAAGCGTCTGGCCCGCGGTCTGTTGGGTGCACTGTGCCTCTTCAGCCTGGTGATCGTGGCATCAGCAGTGCACCGGATGTGGTTGTACGAAAATCAGTACGGTTTCACGGTGCTGCGGGTCAGCGTCTTCGCGACAGAGCTGCTCCTGGGATTCGTGTTCGTGTTGTTGCTCATCGCAGGTATCCGGATGTCCGGGAAGTGGCTGCCCACAGCTGTTCTCGCCACCTCTGCCCTTGCTCTGCTGGCATTCGCGGTGTTCAACCCCGACGCGTACATTGCGCAAAAGAACGTGGAACGGTTCGAGGGCGGTAAGAGCATCGATGTCTCCTACCTACATGGGCTCTCCGTCGACGCAGTGCCTGCCTTGGATCGTCTACCGGAACCGCAGCGCTCATGTGCGTTGAGTAGGTATCGATTCGGAGTGCCAGGTACCAGTGCGCCCTGGGAGTTCAACGCGGCGCGTGAGAAGGCCCGCGACATCGTGGAGACTCGCCCGGTTGGGCCATGCCTGCAGATGTACACGGTCGGATAGACGCAGGGTAATTGTGCAGCCGCGCGGCAGATATCGCGCGCGGCTGCACAATCGGCGAGCATCGCCGGGTCGATCAATGCACGGCGAGTGAGATCTTCTCCCGTTCTTCCGCGGACACGACGTCGCGTGTGGAGCGCAAGTCGATGGTCACGCTGCGCAACGTGCCGCGGTAACGGAAGGTGCCGTGCTCGGCGAACTCCTCCGCGACCGGGCTTCCCCGGTTGATGCCGACGTCCAGTTGTTCGTTCATGCTGAAGATCGCCCGCGTGGTCTTCTCGATCCGGCCCTCGGAGACCACCTCGCCGTCGACACTCAGGGTGGCGATTCCGCCCTTGCCGATTCCGCCGCCGTCGTACTCGAAGTGAACGGATACCTCGCTGGCGTCGGCACTCAGCTGACCCGGCCCGCGAACGTAGGTTCGGCCTCCACCGCTGAAGTTGTAGCAGTAGACCGGGACGGAATCGAGTACATACAAAGCGAATCCGCCGAACCGACCACCGAGGCTGACCAGCATGCCGTCGGCGACGCTACCCAGACTCGCGGTCAGCGTGTACGAGCGGTTGAAGAACGTCGGCGCGGCTTTCTCGACCAGGCCGTTCATGTGTGGGTACAGCGTGAGGGTCTTGCGGCCCATCATCGGATGTGGTGGTCGTGATTCCGCGGTGGCGTGGCGGCCGACCGTTCTGTCGTCCAGCGGCAGTACTTGATACTTGGCGGCCTCGACGAGGAATTTTTCCTTGAGCCGGGCCAGGATCTCGGGATGCTCGTCCGCGAGATCGCGGGCCTGCGACCAGTCGACCGAGGTGTCGTACAGCTCCCAGCGGTCTTCGCTCATCGGTGTGAGCTCGAGGCCGTGAGTGGCCATCAGCCAGGGTGCGCGGTGCGCTGTGACCGCGGTCCAGCCGTGATCGTAGATTCCGCGATTGCCGAAGATCTCGAAATACTGTGTGGTGTGGCGCTCTTCGGCGTCAGGCTTGGTGAAGGTGTAGTTCATCGCCACACCCTCCATCGGTTTCTGGGTGACGCCGTCGACGCTGGTCGGTGCCGGAATTCCGGCAGCTTCCAGAATTGTCGGCGTGATGTCGACGCAGTGGTGCCACTGTTCCCTGATTCCGGGCTTGTCGATCCCCTTGGGCCAGTGGGCGATCAGGCCGTTTCGGGTACCGCCGTAGTGGGACGCGACCTGCTTGGCCCACTGGTACGGGGTGTCGAGGGCCAGAGCCCACGACGCCGGGTAGTGCGGGTAGCTGGATTCGGTTCCCAATTCGTCGTAGCGCGCCAGCACGTCGGATGTCGCACTCTTGTAACCGTTGAGGCCGGCGAGGTAGTTGAACGAGCCCTCCATTCCACCTTCGGCGGAGGCGCCGTTGTCACCCATCATGTAGAGCACCAGGGTGTTGTCGAAGACACCCATTTCCTGCAACCGGTCGACGAGCCTGCCGACCTCGTCGTCGGTGTGCTCGAGGAACGCCGCGTACAACTCCATCAGACGGGTCGAAACCTTCTTCTGGTCGTCGTCGAGTTCGTCCCAGTGCGGGAGCCCTGGAGCCCACGGGGCCAACTCGGTATCAGGAGCGACGACGCCCAGTTCCTTCTGCTTTTCGAGGGTGATCTCGCGTTGGCGATCCCACCCGTGATCGAATTCGCCGACGTACTTGTCCAGGTAGCGGTCCGGGACCTGGAGTGGAGCGTGGCACGCGCCGAAGGGGAGGTAGCAGAACCACGGCTTGTCGGGGTCCATCGTGTTGACACCCTCGACCCATTCGATCGCGTGGTCGACGAGATCTTCGGACAGGTGGTAACCCTCCTGTGGCGTCTTGGGTAAGTCGACCATCGTGAAGTCCTCGTAGAGAACCGGGGTGAACTGATCGGACTCGGCACCGAGAAAACCGTAGAACTTGTCGAAACCTTCACGGACCGGCCACCGATCGAACGGCCCGGCAGCGGTGGTCTCCCACGTCGGGGTCTGGTGCATCTTGCCGAAAGCGCCCGTCGCATAGCCGTTTCCCTGCAGGACGCGTGCGACCGTGGCGGCAGAGGCAGGGCGGGTACCGTTGTATCCCGGTGCCGCGTTGGCCATTTCGGAGATGACTCCCATGCCGACGCTGTGGTGATTGCGCCCGGTCAACGTGGCAGCGCGCGTCGGTGAGCACAGAGCGGTGGTATGGAATCGGCTGTACTTCACGCCGGTCTCGGCCAAACGTTCGGCGGTGGGTGTGCGGCACGGGCCACCGAACGCGGAGGGCGCCCCGAATCCGACGTCGTCGATCATGATCAGCAGCACGTTCGGCGCACCGACGGGTGGGCGAAGCGGTTCCGGGCGGGTGTTCGGGGGATTTTGATCGGGGTAGTACACGGCGGCCGCGACGTTCGGCGTCTCGGGAATGATCGGGATGGAATGGCGATTCACCAGCAGGCTCCTTGGCGTGTGCAAGATCGGGTCGATTAAGCAGTTGGCTTAATTGGAGCGTATCGGCCCGGATTCAGTTGACGCCGTAGGTCTCGCTGGCTGGGACAATCACCCCTGTGCGTGGT
Organism: Rhodococcus sp. IEGM 1409; assembly: GCF_030056735.1. Lineage (GTDB taxonomy): Bacteria > Actinomycetota > Actinomycetes > Mycobacteriales > Mycobacteriaceae > Rhodococcus_F. The sequence continues at coordinate 551,616 of NZ_JASHKN010000001.1, read as the reverse complement.
TGAGGAGTGCCTGGACTCCCTAACCGCGCACAGGGGTTGGGTCTTGCGAAATTAAGTCAGTGACTTATATGGTCGGTTTATGCCCGCCTCGTTGGATGCCAAGAACGCCATGATCGCCGTCGCCGAACGGATGTTTGCCGCGCACGGTATTCACGAAGTGTCCATGAGGGACGTGGCGACTGCGGCCGGGCAGCGAAACAACTCTGCGGTTCAGTATCACTTCGGTGGGCGCGACGGTCTGGTGCTGGCAGTATTCCGCCATCGGATGGATCAGATCAATGCAGCGCGACTGACGTATCTCGACGACATCGACGCCAATGGGCGAACTGACCTGGTCCGCGCGTTGGTCGAAGCCTTTCTGTATCCGCTGGCCGATTTCATGGCGACGGTTGACGGTTCCAACTATGCGAGGTTCATTGCCAGGATCTCGCCGTCGGTGGATACGCAGAGCGCCGAGTTCCGTGAGGTCAGCGAGGGGATCAACGAAGTTGTCGGCAGACTGACGCGGGCATTGCCGCATCTGCCCCGCCGCGTCGCCGTCGAACGGATCGACCTGTCGTTCAACATGAGTGTGTCCGCGCTGGCCATCTTCGAGCAGCGCCGCGAAGACGAAAACCCGGTTGTGCAGGCAGATTTCGATACGACGGTGGATCATCTGGTTGATCTCGCGGTAGGAGCACTGACCGCACCCCACAGCGCGCACAAACGCACACGAGCAAAGCGGGTGCACGCGTCGACTGACGTGTGACCCCTTCAGGCCCGACAGGACGGAGTCATCCGATGGCTATCCTTGCATCATCACGCACAGTTCAAATCGGCAATCACACAATCGAATTCGGACCACGTGGCATGTGCCGCAATCCGGCAGGCGTTGAATCGATGCCGTACGAGCGGTTCACTCTGACGCCCGTCACACCGTTCATCGGTGCGGAGATCACCAACATCGACTTGCGTGATCCGTCGGCCGAGCAGATCGAGGATCTACGTCGGGCACTGCTCGAATGGAAGGTGGTTTTCTTCCGCGACCAGCCGATCTCGAGTCTGAATCATCGTGACTTCGCCGCTCACTGGGGCGAACTCGAGGTTCATCCGCTCCTCCCACAGGGAGACGTCCCGGCCGTCGTCAGATTCGAACGCGGAGAAGACAGTCCAGGCATCGAGAACATCTGGCACGTCGACGTCACGTGGACCAAGACACCGCCTCTCGGTTCGGTCCTTCGGGCGATCGACGTACCGCCTGCCGGTGGTGACACTTTGTGGGCCGATATGGGTAACGCCTTCGACTGCCTCCCCGACGAGATCAAGGACTTGATCGACGGCAAGGACGCCATCCACGATTTTGTACCGTCCTTCGGACGCGGCATGAACCCGGAGAAGTTGGAGCAGATGAAGGAGCAGTACCCGCCGGTTGTGCATCCGATGGTGCGCAAGCATCCGGAAACCGGGCGTAAGACTCTGTTCGTCAACAGCCTCTTCACTACCCACATTCCGGATATGGATCCTGCCGAAGGCAACGATCTGCTCAACCTGTTGTTCGCGCAGGTCAAGGTCCCGGACTTCCAGTGCCGTTTCAAGTGGGCGCCGAATTCCATTGCATTCTGGGACAACCGGGCAACCCAGCACTATGCGGCGAGCGACTACTTCCCTCATCGCCGCGTGATGGAGCGGGTGGCAATCCTCGGAGACGTGCCCTTCTGATTGTGTACTCCACCCGCGCAGGCCTGGCGGCGGTCGGCGACGACCGGGCGAAATCACGTATCTTTGCCATCGAGGAAGTCGGCGACCACCTTCATGAACAATTCCCGCTCTTCGATGTGCGGCATGTGGCTCGAATGTTCGAATCGGACCCACCGTGCTCCGCTGATCTCGCGGACAAAAGGTTCGACAGTGCGATCGGTTGCTTCGTCGTAGGCACCGTTGATTACCAGCGTTCGAGTCTGAATCCGGGAAAGACGTTCTTTCACAGACCAATTGCGTAGGGATCCGATGACGTGAAACTCGCTTGGACCGTTCATCGTGTGATAGACAGTCGGATCGGTGTCGATCCACTCGAATGTCGCCGCCACTTCCGGTGGGGTCGGAATCGAGCGGCATACATGTCGATCGTAGAACTCCGACATCGCCGCCCGATACTCCTGTGAGTCCGTCGTACCTGCATGTTCGTTGCGCAGCAACGCTTCTTGGACCTCAGGTGGCAAGGCGCTCCGCAGTTCGGCTGCTGCGTCCACCCAATCCTGCATCGATGCTGGTGAATTCGCGATCACCAGATTCCGAAGCCCTGATGGTCGGCGTAGCGCATGCTCAGCCGCCAGCATGCCACCCCATGAGTGCCCCAAGAGGTCGTACTCGCAGATTCCGAGCTCCGAGATTAGATTCTCGAGCTCGCGGAGGAACAGGTCGACGGTCCAGAAATCGTAGGGAGCTTCGGGCATATGCGTCGAGCGTCCGTTTCCCAATTGGTCGTAGTGTATGACGGATCGGTTGCCGCTGACCAAATCGCTCAGGCTGACCAGATAGTCGTGGGTGCAACCAGGCCCACCGTGTAGCACCAACAGCGGACGACCACGTTCTGGAGGCCCTTCGCTTTCAGCTGTCCAGCGGTAGTAGGTACTCCATTGTTCGATTCCGACTACCGATTCTTCGACAGTATGCACAGCCGTATCTCCTTGCAGCTCGTGGGCGATGCTCTGATCCTCGACTCCAGCAACGGCGTTGCCAACCTGTTCTGTGTCTGAACAAAACTCGCGTGAGCGCCCGCCGCGGACAAAACTATGATCTGCATCTCAAGGTTGCTTTCGATGAATTCTTCCTGTGTAACAGCTGGATTAACTGTCGCATGTCGGATGGGAAGGTCACTCGTTCCTGCTCAGGGGTGCGGCCGCAATCGACATACTCGCGATCTTCGGCTTATCCGGGTTGCGCTTTTTGTTCAGTAACAAATGCTATTGCACCTGAACTATCTCACCCTGCATGCTCGGCTGACCAACCGATAACGTCCAAGGAGGTGAGTTCGAGATGACTTTCTCAGTCGGCCCGCAGTTTCCCAGGCCGGATGCTCAGTTGATGGAGAGATTTACCCGAGTTACCGCAGCAACACTCGGCCACACAACAGATTTCGGGTTTCCTCGTGGATTGAAGCCAGTTGGTCCTTCGGGCCGATTCGCGGGTCCGGCCCTGACAGTCAAGATCCCCCATCTCGATTCGACCGCTGTTCATCGTGCGATGAGTTTGGTTCAACCGGGGGATGTTGTTGTGATCGATCAGTCCGGCGACGATCACCGTTCCAGTTTTGGTGGCACGCTTGCCGCAATCGCCGCAGATGCGGGAGCAGTCGCAGCGGTGTCGAACGGTTCGACCAATGATGCGGCCGAAATTCGTGAACTGGGGTTCCCAGTGTTCTCTCGCGGTCTTACGGCTTTGACGACACGAATCTTGATGTTGGAAGGGCAGATCAACGTCCCAGTCAGCGTCGGTGGCGTTGTCGTGATGCCTGGTGACATCGTATTCGGCGATGACGACGGTATCGCCGTCGTGCCGGCCGCGCAGGCTCAGGAGGTAGCAGATCGATTGTCGCTCATGGAGATCGACTTCGAGCGTTCGGACCTTCGCGGCACTGTGGCCAGGGGTACTGACCTAGCCGAGTTGACCGGTGCGTCCGGTCAAGGTCCACGATGACTACGGGAGGCAGCCTCGCGATCAGATTGGCTCAAGTGTCCTCGGTGCGCGATGTATCGACGAACGCGGAGCTGTGCCAGTCGTTGGTCGACCATGCGGTGCAGGAAGGAATCGACCTCCTGGTGTTTCCCGAATCAGCGTCGAGTCGGGCCGATGCCGTCGACGAATCTCCCCTGGATGAACGGCTCGATGGATTCTTTGTTCGTAGGTTGGCCGAATCCACGCGCGGGACTGAGCTGACCGTCATCGTGGGAGTCACCGAAACCGCCGATACGGGAAGGCCTTTCAACACTATCGTGGCGCTTCGCGACGGCGAGATCATATCCACGTACCGGAAGATACACCTGTACGACGCCTTTGCCTTCCGCGAATCAGACTCCGTTACTGCAGGAGACGGAACTCTCAGTACCTTTGCGGTCAAGGGGTTCTCGATCGGAATGCTGACCTGTTACGACGTACGATTCCCGGAGGTTGCCAGACTGCTGGCGGACAAAGGCGTCGATGTTCTGGTGCTTCCGACATCATGGGTTTCCGGACCGCTCAAGGAAGAGCACTGGGAAACCCTGTGCAAAGCCCGCGCCTTGGAGAACACATGCTTCCTCGCTGCCGCCGGTCAAACAGGAGGCAACCGAATCGGACGCAGCATGATCGTCGGTCCGGACGGTGTGGTGCGAGCGATGGCTGGAATCGAGGAAGGCACTGTGTCCGTCAGCCTTTCGATGGACCTCCTTCACTCTGCCCGGCACGTGATGCCGGTCCTGAAGCAACGACGCTTCTTCGTCGATCCACGAGCAACAGATGTCGTATCGGCATCCGATTGCCAGTACAGCAGGAGCTGACAATGACTAGATTCATACGACGTCGACACACGATCGCGGCAGTGCTGTGCGCAGGTTCGGTCCTTGCAGGATCGGCCTGTAGTAGCGGCGCCACTGCCGACAGTTCAAGTGCCGCGCAACCCTCGGTTCAGATGGACTCGGCACTTCACGACGCTCTTCCACAGAAGATTCGTGACGCAGGCAAGCTCGTGATCGTCATGCCGGGTGTGAACCCGCCGTGGTGGCAGAAGGCAGGTGACTCCTATAGTGGTGCGGCTGCTGAACTCACCGGCCAACTCGGCGAAGTGCTGGGCATAAACGTCGAGTACGTACCGATGAACGATCTGGCTGGGGCGTTCGCTGCAGTTTCGTCCGGTCGATACGACGCTGGGTTCAATCCCTACGGAGACACCGGCAAATCGGAGAATGTTCAGTTGGTGGACGTGGTGCGTGAGATCGTTCCATTTCTCGTTCCCAAAGGAAATCCAAAGGGTGTGAGCGGTCTCGACGACGTTTGCGGGATCTCGGTGTCCGCGTTGGGCCCCGCCGGTACCGGGTCTGCCTACAAAATTCTAACCGATCGTTCCGATCGTTGTGTGGCCGAGGGTAAGTCGGCGATCAATGTGGTGGGTCTCAAGTCGGTTCCTGATGGGGTTTTGTCCGTCAAGTCGGGGCGCGCTGATGCATTCTTCGCCTCCGGCGCACCACTTTCCTACTATGCAAAGACTTCGGACGGTGCGCTGGAGATCACCGGAAAAGATGCCGACAACGGATTCTCGAATCTTTACCAGGGCATGATTCTTCCGTTGAACTCTCCGTTGACGCCGACAATTCTGGCGGGATTTCAGAAGGTATTCGACAGCGGCGCCTACGACGAGATCATGAACCGTTACGAACTCCAGGCTCAAATGCTCGACGCTCCTGGCGTCGACCTCGCCAGGGCGAAGTGACATGACCGCCAGCGACATGCGTGATCTCGGGACTGCCCGCGTGACCCCTGACGGTGACGACATGATCGATGTGTCGATCGCAAAGCGTCCGCCGAGGCCGTGGACGTGGTTCACGGCAGTTGTCGTCGGAGTTCTTCTCGCTCAACTCGTCAACATGATGGTCCGAAACCCCAACTTCGAATGGGATGTCGTCGCCGAATATCTGACCAGTGAACAAATATTGAAGGGTCTGGTGGTGACGTGCTATTTGACGATTCTGGCGATGTTCATCGGAGTCGTGTTCGGTGGAGTACTCGCCGCGTTCCGAATCGCGGACAACCCGGTGCTCCGCGCGATCGCATCGGGATACATCTGGGTCTTTCGTGGAACTCCGCAGCTTGTTCAGTTGATCTTCTGGTTCAATATCGCACTGTTGATTCCGGTTCTCGGGATCGGAATTCCCTTCGGACCGACATTCCTTCAATCCGAGGCGAATTCGGTGATAACCCCATTTCTTGCTGCGGTGGTAGGTCTCGGTCTTCACGAGGCCGCATATCAGGCCGAGATCTATCGGGCGGGCCTTCTATCCGTCGACGAGGGACAGATAGACGCTGCCAAGTCGGTCGGCATGAAACCGATGTCGATCTTCCTGAGAATTCAACTGCCGCAAGCGATGCGGTTCATTGTCCCGCCGACATTCAGTCAGATCATCGGCATGACGAAGGCTACGTCCATCGTGAGCGTCATCGGCGGCGCGGAACTGTTGTTCTCGGCTCAGGAAATCTACAGTGACACATTCCAAACGATTCCATTGTTGATCGTGGCCTGTATCTGGTATCTCGTTCTGACCACCGTACTCAACTTCTTCCAGTATTTCATCGAAGCGCACTACGCCAAGGGCGCCACCCGAAGCGCATCGACCAATGCCGGCACCTGGTTTGCACAGTGGGTGTCGAAGGGTTTGCGCAAGAATCGAACGAGGACGTCATGACGGATCGAACCAGAAGTACGGGACAACCGCTGCTCTCCATTCGCAATTTGCGAAAGAGCTACGGCGACAATGAAGTGTTGCGCGGAGTCAGCCTGGACCTACACCGCGGCGAAACAGTGGCAATTCTCGGAGCATCCGGTTCGGGAAAATCGACGATGTTGCGTTGTGTCAACTATCTGGAACGGCCAGACGGTGGCTCCATCACTCTCGGTGGTGAGTTGCTCGGGTGTGAACTGAGTTCGCGCGGTCTGCGGATGCTCGGTGAGGGAAAGATTTCCAGACAGCGCCAGAAGACGGGGATGGTCTTTCAGAGCTTCAATCTGTTTCCACATTGGACCGTGCTTCGGAACGTGATCGACGCGCCGATCCACGTTCGAGGCCTGGACAAGGGTAAGGCTCGCGAACTCGGTCTGAGGTTGTTGTCGAGGGTGGGATTGGAAGATCGTGCGGACTCGTACCCGAAGCACCTTTCCGGTGGGCAACAGCAGCGTGTGTCAATTGCGCGCGCGTTGGCGATGGAACCGGAGTTGTTGCTCTTCGACGAGCCGACCTCGGCCTTGGACCCGGCTAACGTCGGCGAGGTGACCTCGGTGATGAAGCAGTTGGCCGACGAAGGGTCGACCATGATGGTTGTCACTCACGAGGTCGGCTTTGCACGTGCCGCGGCATCCCGGGTCGTTGTGGTGGCGAACGGTTCGATCGTCGAGGACGGTCATACCGAGCAAGTGCTGCAGGCGCCGCGGAGTCCGATCACCGAGTCCTTCTTGGAGAACACCCTGCACCGATGATTCGATTCAGGAGCAGACGATGCAGACGCGAGGGACTTGAAGGACGGAGAACATTGTGGGTCGGGTGACCAAGTTCGATGCGGCCCTGTTGGGCAGAAAAATCGAGGACCCATCCTCCCGGGGAATCGCCTCCTACGTAGCTGAACTGATCAGGACAGGTGAACTGACGCCGGGGGACGCACTGCCCCACGTGCGTTCGTTGGCCGAGGTTCTCCGGGTCAGTCCGGCGACGGTCTCCTCGGCGTGGAGTCTGCTCAAGAAACGAGGGCTGATCATGGGCAGCGGTAAGTCGGGAACCCGAGTCAGCAGCCCGGTGGGATTGGTGACGCGAATCGAACCGGCATCGATCATCCCGGCCCGGTTCGACATGCGGTTGCTTTATCCCGACCCTGACCTGTTGCCCTCGCTGAAACCGGCGTTGGTCAGTGCATCGGAGATGCCGGGACTCGACCAGTACTACGATTCGCCCATCCTTCCCGCGCTCAGAGATGTCGTGGAACCCGAGTGGCCTTACCCCGCTGAGGCATTCGCAGTGGCGAACGGCGCATCTGATGCTATATGGACTGTCTTACAGTCACTTTCGGTTCCCGGCGATCGAATTGTGGTTGAATCCCCGACGCAACCTCAGTTGCTCAACCTCATGTCGGATCTGGGTCTGACCGTGGTGCCCGTGCCGTACGTCGAGGGCGGGTTGTCACTGATGCATCTCGAGGAAGCAATGAAGACACGTCCTGTTGTGGTCTTCTACCAGCCGAGAGCTCAGGTGCCGACGGGTAATGCAACAGCTTCGGACCGCGCATGGCGGATCGCGGAAGTACTGAAGCGCAATACTTCCGCGATGCTCGTGGAGTACGACGATCTGAATGCTCTGTCGTTGGTGGATATCAACAGTGTGGGCGAGTATCTCCCCAAACGGACGATCCACATCAAGTCCTATGAGAAGTCGTACGGGCCTGATCTGCGGCTGGCAGTGATCGGAACGACTCTTGCTCGGATGGCCACTGTCCATGCGCAGATCCGATTGACAAGGCAGTGGACATCACGGATCTTGCAGAGTGCCTTGGCGTGGTTGCTGCAGGACGAAGTGACGGCTGAGGGCGTCGCTCGCGCCCGAGGCATTTACGCAGAAAGGCTCTTCGCGTTGACGTCGATGTTGCACGCCAACGGCATTGATGCGCCCGCCAGGGACGGGTTCTGCGTCTGGATTCCCGTGACCGACGAGGCAAAGGCGATCGAGCATCTCACGGCGCACGGGATCCTGGCTCTTGCCGGCGAGACGTCGTATTCGACGGGGGCGTTACCGCATATCCGTGTTGCCACGTCGAGAATGGAGCCGGGGATGAGCAGTCAATTGGCGGAGATTCTCCGTCAGTCCGCGCTCGCACTGTAAACGAGAACTGTTGAATGGAGTTGGAAGTGAAATACCCACGTAGCGGACGGATTCCGGGGACTGCGTGTTCGAAGGACCAGCGGTTCAGCCACTTCAGTTTCATCCCTTCTCGTCCTAATGGTCGTGTTGCTGTGCTCGTACACGGGAGCGACCGGGCCGCCGAGTCCCTGCGCGAGTTGTTTTTGGAATGGGCGGAAACGACGGGAACCACATTGCTTGCGCCACTATTCCCCGCAGGGATCGGCAATCCGGCGGACAGTGACAATTACAAATCCCTCGAGTACGAAGGAATTAGGTTCGACCGCGTTTTGATCGACATGCTCGACGATCTTGCCGGCTGGGTGGAACTGGAGCTCGATCCCGAAGTATTACTGTTCGGATTCTCCGGGGGCGCTCAGTTCGCTCATCGGTTCTTCCTTGTCCACCCGCAACGAGTTCTTGCGGTCTCGATCGGTGCACCCGGCAATGTGACGTTGTTGGATCGCGCGCGCGATTGGTGGGTGGGCATCGGAAACGCCTCGACTGTGTTTGGTCACGACATCGACCTCGAACGTCTTGCCTCGGTACCGGTTCAGACTGTCCTCGGTGGAAACGACGACGGTCGAGACGTCATCGCTGTCACACCCGAGCAGCCCAGATGGATGCCAGGAGCGAACGACGCCGGCGTGACCCGGGGTGATCGAATTGCGTCATTGCAGAACAACTATCGCCGGGCAGGAATCGATGTACAAGAAGTGGTGATCGACTCGGTGTCACATCATCTAGCGCCGATGGTCACTCACGTTCAGGGATTCTTCGATTCTGTGCTCCAGCGGGCTGCCTGACGCGTCCTTCTACTGCGGAATGCGGATGATGCACCGGAAGCCGACGTGGCAGGTCGAGGACTCCTCGGATTCGCCCTGCCGCGCGGCAGGGCGGTAGCGCAAGCAGTAGTTCGGTGCACACAGATGTGAGCCGCCCTTGATCACCCGTCGTGCGTAGGGTTCGCCAGCCAAGGCCTCCGTGGCGAACTCCGCTCGGGGATTGCGAGGAATGCAGCACGAAGAGGCAGGCGCGAGATTCTTCGAACTGTGGGCGTGGTCGGACGTGTAGTGATCGGCCGTCCATTCCCACACGTTCCCGGCCATGTCGAGCAGTCCGTAGCCGTTGGGCCGGAACTTTCCGACCGGAGCGGTGCGCTCGTACCCGTCCTCGAGCAGGTTCTCCCAGGGGAACTGGCCCTGCCAGACATTCCCGCCAGGCCGCCCGCCCGGAGAGTCGTGATCGCCCCACACGTAGGCCTGGCGATCGAGTCCGCCGCGGGCGGCGCACTCCCACTCGGCCTCGGTCGGGAGTTCCTTGCCGGCCCATGCGGCGTAGGCCTGGGCGTCGAAGTACGACACGTGGGTAACGGGGTGCCGTTCACGTCCCCCGATATTGCTGTCGGCGCCCTCGGGATGGCGCCAGTCGGCGCCGGGAGTGAACGACCACCACTGGGTGTAGTCGTCGAGTGGAACAGGGCCGGGTGGTGAGTTGAAGACCAACGATCCCGGAACGAGGAGGGCTGGATCGGCGTCGGGATAGTCGGCGGGATCCGGGGCGATTTCCGCAGTGGTGACGTGGCCGGTTGCTTTCACGAAGCGTCGGAACTCGGCGACGGTCACCGCCGTCGTGTCCATCCAGAATCCGTCGACTGTGACCTGGTGAACTGGGCGTTCTTCCGGATAGAAGTCTTCGGAGCCCATCCAGTACGTCCCACCCGGGATCAAAGACATGTTCTTCGGGGGAGTAGCAGTGGAGTGAGGCGTCGTCATGAATTCAAGAATGGCACGTTGGTCGCGCCGATGTGGGGAGAGTCCCACCTGGTGCCCTCGGCAGGATTCGAACCTGCGACCCTTCCTTTAGGAGAGGAATGCTCTATCCCCTGAGCTACGAGGGCGGGGAGCATACCGACAAGCACTGAAAACCCTGTGCTGCGGGGGTTTTCGCTTCCCGATACTGCTGTTGCATCCGCTCGACCTGTCGGCACGAAGCCCCAGACGTCACAGCTGCGCTAGTCAGTGTAGCGGCCCGCCGACGAGGTGGCGAAGTCGACGGTATCGCCGGGTGCAAGCAGGAGGCCGAACCGATCGCACTGATCGCAATGGTGGTCACCGCGGAGCGGGCACGGCATGGTGCGGGAATGACCCGCAGAATCCGCTTCAACGCCTTTGCCATGAACTGCGTCGCCCACCAATCGCCAGGTCTGTGGCGCCACCCCGAGGACCAGTCGTCCAGGTACACGGATCTGAGGTACTGGACGGAATTGGCCAAGCTCCTCGAGCGTGGACGATTCGACGGACTCTTCCTGGCAGATGTCCTGGGAACGTACGACGTGTACGGCGGGAACCACGACGCAGCGTTGCGGCAGGGCGCGCAGGTACCGGTCTCGGACCCGCTACTGCTAGCGTCGGCGATGGCTGCCGTGACGGAGCACTTGGGCTTCGGTATCACCGCAGGTACGGCGTTTGAGCATCCGTACCCGTTCGCTCGGCGCTTGAGCACCCTCGATCACCTGACGAACGGGCGAATCGGCTGGAACGTGGTCACCGGATACCTCCCGTCGGCCGCACGGAACATGGGCGAGGACGACCAACTCCAACACGACGATCGCTACGACCACGCGGACGAGTACCTCGAGGTTCTCTACAAGTTGTGGGAAACGTCGTGGGAAGACGATGCGGTGGTGCGTGACAGGACCACAGGGGTCTACACGGACCCGTCCAAAGTTCATCCGATCGAACATGAAGGCAAGCACTTCACGGTTCCGGGCATCCACATCTCGGAACCGTCCCCGCAGCGGACGCCGGTCATCTTCCAGGCCGGCGCGTCGCCTCGCGGGGTTCGATTCGCCGCCGAGAATGCCGAGGCAATTTTTGTCGGTGCGCCGACCAAGGCGATTCTCAAAGACACCGTTGCCCGAATCCGAAACGAGCTGACCAAGGTGGGCCGCGATCCGTACTCGGCCCGGATTTACACTCTGTTGACGATCATCACCGACCGAACCTCCGAATTGGCTCAGGCGAAGCTCGAGGATTACCGCAGTTACGCCAGCAGCGAAGGTGCACTCGTCTTCACCTCGGGATGGATGGGGATCGACCTGTCCGGATACCGAGCCGACGAGCCGATCGGAAACGTCGAGAGCAATGCCATTCAATCCGCGGTCGCATCATTCAGTCAGGCCGACGAGAAGGGCCGTGAATGGACGGTGGGGGACATCGCGGAGTGGGCGGGTATCGGCGGGCTGGGTCCGATCGTCGTCGGTTCCGGCGCCGAGGTCGCGGATGAGTTGCAGGAGTGGGTTGCCGAAACCGACGTCGACGGGTTCAATCTCGCGTACGCGGTGACTCCAGGAACCTTCGAAGACATTGTGGAGCATGTGATTCCGGAGCTGACGAAGAGGGGCGCCTACCAGAGCGACTACGACGAGGGGACACTGCGCAACAAGTTGTTCGGGCGAGGCGACAGGCTGCCACTCGAACACCGTGGCCGGAGTTTCGACCGGATCCGCACTGCCGGCTGAGCGGACCTCAGGACCAGCCGGACCCGGGCACGTGGACCGAGGTGGTGAGGTCGATCGCCTCGATGTCCGAAGACCTCAATTCCTCACCGCACACACTGCACCCGAGCCTTGCTTCGAACCGCTTTCCGCAAGCGTTGTGATGGAGAACGATGTCCGGACCGTCCGCGGATCTGAACCAACGCTGACCCCAGGAGATCATGCACATCACGACGGGGAAGTAGGCCGTCCCCTTGGCGGTGAGTCGATACTCCGACCACTGGGGACGATCCGGAAGCGGCCGCGTTTCCATCACACCGATCTCGGTGAGGTGCTTCAAGCGATCCGCGACTATCGCCGGTGGTGCGCCGGTGATCTCGGCGAACTCTCCGTAACGGCGGGCGCCTCGGAAAGCCGCACCGATGATCGCCGCTGACCAGCGATTGCCGACGAGTTCCATCGTGTGAGCCAGAATTTCCGGTCGGCGTTCGGACTTGGTGGAGCGTCGCCGAGATGTTGCTTCGGGGACACTGCGTGAGAAGTCGCCACTCGGGCCCATTTCGGAGTCCAGAGACCGCACGTCCACGTCCTCGCCGCACTCCTTGCACCGCAGGATCGGGGTGAAGTCGTTTCCGCATGTGCTGTGCCGCAGTGGTGGTAGCGGCGCGGTTTCATTGGGCGCCCACTGCTTCTCCCACGACCACATGGTGATGAGGACGGGCCAGATCGACTGCCCTTTGCGAGTGACCGAGTACTCGTGTCGCGGCGGATTCTGCTGATACTCACGACGCTCGAGCATTCCGCCGGCCGTCAGGATTGCCAACCGTGCGGACAACACGGAGTTGGAGATTCCCCCCAGTGCCAGCCAGTCGTTGTAGCGCCGCGACCCCAACAAGGCGAACCGCAGAATCCAGAGGTTCCACTCGTCCCCCAACAACCCGAGCGTGACGGCCAGTGCGTTGGGTCCGCCTGCGGGCAACTCGGTGACGCCCACCGACGCCGTGGGTGTCAAAGATCCGGCCGACGCCGTGGGTGTCGAAGCGCCGGTTGCATTCACTCGTACCACCCCGAAATCATAGGCCGCGAACCCTGAGGCACCGCGAGAGCGTACCGAGTGGTCTGCAGAAAGAGTCGGGAATCACTCGATACGGGCAATGAGTAACGCTTCCTGGGTGATCTGGCAGATCTGGAGTCCGGATCGATCGAAGACCGCGGCGTTCACGACCGCTCTGCCGGCATGAGCTGTGGGAGTCGAATGTTCGAAGAGCAGCCACTCGTCTGCTCGCACGGGGCGCTGAAACCACATCGTGTGATCGAGGGATACACCCGTCCAATCCGTATCGAGCGAGTGCTCCTGCCCGATGTCGTATCCGTGCGGAGTCAGAGCGGTGGCCATCAGCATCAAATCGCTGGCATAGGCAAGAGCAGCGACGTGAATCAGCGGATCTTCGCTCAATCGCTGCGCCGAACGCATCCAGATGTTGCGCGGAGGCGCCGCCGAATGTGTCGTGGGGCACTGCGAATCGAGCGGTGACACACGAATCTCGATGGCGGAGAACTCCTCCCACACTTCTCCTAGTTCACCGTCTGTCTCGGCCAACTCTTTCAACGTCGCGCACTCTTCGGGTGAGAGTGCTGCAGGAACGGCTCGACTGTGAGTGATGCCCTCGTCGATCGAAGAGGCCGAGACCGTCGAGCGGCAGACGAGTCGTCCGTCCTGGTGGACGTCGACGCCTCTGGTGGACAGGCGCTTTCCGTCGCGAAGACGATCCACCGAGAACTCGGTCGCGCGATTCGTCGACCCGGGGCGCAGGAAGTGCGTGTGGACGGAACTTATCGTTTTGCCGTCGGTGACCGTGTGTCCGGCTGCGAGAATCGACTGGGCGACCAGTTGGCCGCCGAACAACTGAGGTAGTCGAACACCGTCGTTCGACCCTTGCCACCGGTCCGGGCCGGTCGATTCCAGGTCGAAGACGTCGGCGAGGCCACTCGTGGGGGCAGTCACGACGCGTGGTTTCGGGCCGGGCGGGGCGGACGGGGAAAGAATCCGCTGGTCCGGGCGACGTAGTCGTCGTAAGCCTGCCCCTTGCTCTTTCGCATGCCACGTTCGAGCAACGCCTTACCGCTGTAGCTCAACAGCAGTTTGATCATCACGATCGGCGAGATGATCGTGATCAGCGTCAGCGGATCACCGAGTGCGAGGATGAACAGTCCGACCCAGACGCACGCATCGCCGAAGTAGTTGGGGTGCCGAGTCCAGGCCCACAATCCACGATCCATCACTTTTCCGGTATTGGCAGGATCAGCCTTGAAGCGGGAAAGTTGGTAGTCGCCAACCGATTCGAAGGCGAAGCCGATGGCCCAGATGGCGATACCGATCGCGCCGACGACGCCGAGGGCACGAAACTCGTACATCGCGAACTGGACGGGCAGCGACACCACGAGAATGAGGACGCCCTGGAGTCCGTAGATCTTACGAATCAGGAACGGAATCAACGGTCCCTGTTGATGTTTGAGCAGGGCAGTGTAGCGCTTGTCCTGCCCGTGCCCACGGTTTCTGAAGCCGATGTACAACCCCAGTCGCATCCCCCACACCACGGTCAGGACAAGGACAACGAGGCGACGCAGATCGTTTCCTTCCGATCCGATGGACGTCAGGTACGAGACGACGGCGACGACGGCGAAGCCCGGCCCCCAGCAGATATCGATGATCGAGTGATTGTTCATTCGGATGGCGACGGCCATCACTGCAGCGATGAAGAGGAGTACGGCGAGTGTACTCACACCGAAGTTCAGTGCTAGATCGCCCAGTGGGATGTCGGTCATGCGTGCGCTTTCTGATTGTGGTGGTCGAGCAGTTCGGAAGCGAAGTCCGCGAAGGCTTCCTGTGCGCTCGGATAGGTGTGAGGTGTGCCGAGTCGACTGGCTACGAGCAGTGCATCGAGCGCCGTGGCATCGAGTTCGGTGGTGGTAGGTAAGAATTCGGTCGATCCCTCGACGGCGTCGGCCGAACGCACGCCGTTGCCTGCCGTGACGATCACCTGACCGTTGGTAGTGGACTCGGGATCGACAAGGGCGGTGACTACCGGTGCGACCAAGTCGGCTCCCATAATGTCGATGAATTCGGGGTTCATTCCGGATTCGGTCATCTGCGTAGTGGCATAGGGAAGAAGGACATTGGTGAAGACGTTGCGGTTCGCACCTTCTGCCGCTGCGGTGCGACCCAGGGCGATCACGGCTCCCTTGCTTGCGGCATAGGCGGATACGGTGGGCTCACCGTGCAGTCCTGCGGTCGAGGCGATCATCACGATGCGTCCGAACCCGGCTTCGCGCATCACGCGGGAGGCTTCGGCTGCAACCAGCGCGGTCCCGACGACGTTTGTCGTGATGACGGTACTGAGGTTCTCGGCAGTGGTGCGGTGGAGCATCTGCGGACCGCTGACCGCGGCGCTGGTGATGCAGAAATCGAGTCGTCCGAACCGAGTGAGAGCGTCGTTCAACAACTTTCGACCGACTTCGGGGTCGGTGACGTCGTCATGGTTGGCAACGGCCTGTCCACCGGCTTCGAGGATTTCGTCGACAACCTGATCTGCGGGGCCTCGGCCGCTCGAATCGAGTGTGCGATTTCGATTGTTGACGATCACCGTGACGCCTCGGCTTGCCAGATGCAGCGCGACGGCGCGGCCGAGGCCCTTGCCACCTCCGGTGACGACGGCAACGCGGCCGGAGAGTGCACTGGCGGTCATGATGCGATCCGTTCGACGAGCACGGCAACTCCGACGCCTGCAGCGCCACTGACCGCGGCCACGCCGTATCGTCCATCGCTTCGAACCAGTTCGTCGACGCACGCGCCCACGAGAATTGCTCCGGTCGCGCCGAATGCATGGCCCATCGCCATCGTTCCGCCGTTGGGGTTCATCCGGTCCGGCCCGGCGTCGAGATCGCGACGGAACCGCAGGCAGAGCGCGGAGAAGGCTTCCGCGAACTCGAACACGTCGATGTCCTGCGGACGCAGCCCGGCTCGCGCGATGACGGCCTCCACGGCGCTCTGACCTGCCGTGAGCATGAGAACCGGATTCACCGATGTCGACGCGGACCCGATGATCCGTGCGCGAGGTGTCAAACCGGCTCGGGCAGCGGCTTTCTCGGACCCGAGGAGTAGGAGTGCAGCTCCGTCGGCCATGGCGGGAGAGGATCCGACGGTGTGCAGGTGTTCGATCTTTCCGACCTCTGGGTAGGCAGCGAGCGCGAGAGCATCCTGACCGCCGGCGCCGAGTCCCTCGAATGCGGCCGGAAGTGCTGCGAGTCCCTCTGCGCTCGTGTCTGCCCTGACCAGTTCGTCGTGCGCGATTCCAGCCTCACCGTTTCTGCCGGGAACAGGTACAACCGACCGCTCGAACGCCCCGTTGCGCCACGCTTCGGCAGCTTTGTGCTGGGTTTCGACGCCGTAGGCATCCAACTCGTCGCGGGAGTATCCCTCGATCGTGGCATTCAAGTCGGCGGCAACACCCATGTGGATGGAACCGATCTGCGCGATAGTCGCCGGGTCGGTCCACAGCGGTCCGCGATCACTGAACATCGGAGTGCGGGAGACGCTTTCGACGCCTCCTGCCACGACGAGAGAGACGTCGTCACTTCGGATGCGGGCTGCGCTCTGGCCGACTGCGTCGACACCGGATGCGCAGAAACGATTGAGGGTCGCGCCGGGAACGGAGTCGCCCCAACCTGCCAGGAGTGCGGCAGTTCTCGCGATGTTCGCGCCCTGCTCGTCCACCTGTGATGCGCAACCGAGAACTACGTCGTCGATCTGTTCTGCGGCGAGGTTTGTTCGACCTTGCAGAGCCTTGGCCAGGTGGACGACCAGATTCACGGGGCTGTGTTCGTGGAGGGCGCCTCGCGCCGATGCTCGACCGCGCGGGGTGCGCACGTAGTCGAGGACAAAAGCATCAGTCATTTTCAACCCTTCAATTAGTAGAGTTACTCTGCTAGTTGTAGTACGGTTGCGATGAAATTACAACCGCCGATACACGGGTATCCCGGTGACGTCACCGAGGCCCGGATCGGCAAGGGGAGAGGTCATGACTGTTTCGAACATTTGGATTCTCGGCGGGTACCAATCCGACTTCGCGCGAAACTTCACCCGTGAGGAACTCGATTTCGCGAACCTTGCCGAAGAGGTGGTGAACCACACGCTGGCCGCGGCGAAGGTTCCTGCCGCCGACATCGAGGTGATTCACGTCGGTAATGCCTTCGGTCAGTTGTTTGCCGGCCAAGGTCAGCTGGGTGCGATGCCCGCCACCGTCCATCCAGATCTCTGGGGTGTGCCCTCGTCCAGGCATGAGGCGGCATGCGCATCGGGCAGTATCGCGGTACTCGCCGCAATGGCAGACCTGCGTGCCGGCAACTACGACGCGGCTCTGGTGATGGGTATCGAACTGGAGAAGACAGTTCCGGGTGACGACGCAGCGGGCCATCTGGGTGCCGCAGCCTGGGTCGGGCATGAAGGTCAGGAAGCGAAATTCATGTGGCCGTACATGTTCGATCGTGTGTCGAAGGAGTACGGGCGCCGTTACGGGATCGACGAATCTCACCTTCGCGCGATCTCGCAGATCAATTTCGCGAACGCGAAGAACAACCCCAACGCACAGACACGCGGTTGGTCGGTGCCCGATCTGCTCAGGAACAGCGGTGGCGACGACACCACCAATCCTGTTGTGGAAGGTGGTGTTCGACGATTCGATTGCAGTCAGGTGACCGACGGTGGTGCCGGGGTGGTGCTCGTGACGGACAAGTACCTTCGTGAGCATCCTGGTGCCGCGGCGACTCCTCTGGCTCAGATCGCGGGCTGGGGCCACCGCACCGTCGGTTTGGGCCTTGAACAGAAACTGGCGCGTGACGCGGAGAATCCCTACGTGATGCCACACGTTCGGGATGCGGTGATGCACGCCTTCTCCCGGGCCGGCGTCGATCTGGCCGGGATAGACGGGATCGAAACACATGATTGTTTCACTGCGAGTGAGTATCTTGCGATCGACCACATCGGTCTGACAGCGCCCGGCGAGTCCTGGAAAGCCATCGAGAGTGGCGACATCGCCATGGGCGGCAAGCTGCCGATCAACCCCAGCGGCGGTCTGATCGGCGGCGGTCATCCGGTGGGCGCCAGCGGTGTCCGCATGCTTCTCGATGCGGCGCATCAGGTGACGGGAACGGCCGGCGGCTTCCAAGTCGAGGGCGCAAACCGCTTTGCGACGCTCAACTTCGGCGGAAGTACGGCCACCACCGTCAGTTTTGTCGTCGACGCCGTTTCCTGAATTGCAGACCAGTCTTTCCCCATCAGTCGAAAAGAGAAATCCATGGACGTCGAAATCGTAGGCAAGTTGTTGTCCACCCTTCCCGCCGATGACGATCACCCGTATCGCACCGGCCCGTGGCAACCGCAGACCACCGAGTTCAAAGCGGACAATCTCGAAGTCGTGTTCGGTGAGGTTCCGAAAGACCTCGACGGTGTCTACCTGCGTAACACCGAGAATCCGCTTCATCCCTCGATGAAGGCGTATCACCCCTTCGACGGTGACGGCATGGTCCACATCGTGGGCTTTCGCGACGGAGAGTCGTTCTACCGCAATCGATTCGTACGTACGGACGGATTGGCGGCCGAGCAGGATGCCGGCGCTGCCTTGTGGGCCGGGCTTGCCGAGTCTCCCAAACTCAGTCGACCCGAGGGCGGCAAAGGTGCACGCACCCGGATGAAGGATGCGTCCAGCACCGACGTCGTGGTTCACCGGGGAACCGCTCTCACCAGCTTCTACCAGTGTGGGGATCTGTATCGCCTCGATCCGATGTCGGCGGAGACACTCGGAAAGGAAAGCTGGAACGGCAAGTTCCCCTTCGAATGGGGCGTGTCCGCGCATCCGAAGGTGGACGACAAAACCGGAGAAATGCTGTTCTTCAACTACAGCAAGGAAGCTCCGTACATGCATTACGGCGTCGTGGACTCGACCAACGAGTTGGTCCACTACGTCGACGTCCCACTCCCCGGTCCGCGCTTGCCGCACGACATGGCCTTCACGGAGAACTACGCGATCCTCAACGATTGCCCCCTGTTCTGGGATCCGGTTCTGCTCGAGAAGGGCGCGCACGTCGCGAATTTTCATCCCGAAATCCCGCTGCGCCTCGGAGTCATCCCACGCCGCGGAAACACCGCTGACATCAAGTGGTTCGAGGCCGATCCGACTTACGTCTTACACTTCGTGAACGCCTACGAAGAGGGTGACGAAATAGTTCTCGACGGTTTCTACCAAGGTGATCCGGAGCCGTCGGACAACGGCATGGGCAATCAGTGGGAACGTGCCTTCCGCTTCCTCGCTCTCGATCGCATGCAGACCAGGCTGCACCGCTGGCGATTGAACCTGGTCACCGGAGCTACGCGTGAAGAGCAGCTCAGTGACTCGATCACCGAATTCGGCATGATGAACGGGAATTTCGCGGGCGAGAAGTACCGATACGCATACGCGGCTTCGGGTAAGCCGTCATGGTTCCTGTTCGACGGATTGGTCAAACACGACCTGTTGACGGGCAACGAGGAACGATTCTCCTTCGGTGACGGTGTGTACGGCAGCGAGACTTCGATGGCGCCGCGCGTGGGTGGTACCGCTGAAGACGACGGCTACCTCATCACGTTGACCACTGACATGAACGAGGATGCGTCCTTCTGCCTGATCTTCGACGCTGCCCGCGTCGGAGATGGTCCACTGTGCAAACTTCGCCTTCCCGAAAGGATTTCGAGTGGTACTCACTCGACGTGGGCTCCGGGTGCCGAGCTCCGACGCTGGCAGAGTGCCGACACCGCAGCCGAAGCGGTCGGATTGTGACGGCCACGCCCGACTCGGGCTCCTGGGAGATCTTGCGGCAGGTGGTGATCGGTGCACGAGACCTGGACAAGACCGGTCGGCAACTCCGTGAAGCGCTGAATCTCGCTGCCGGATTCGCGGATCCGCTGCTCGAAGACATCGGATTGGCCGACGAGACCCTGGCCGTCGGGCCGCAAGCCTTTCTGGAGATCGTCGCACCGCTCGACGAGACGGTCTCGTTGGCACGATGGATCCGAAAGGGCGGAGGGGAGGGCGGTTATGCACTCTCGATCCAGGTATCGAACATCGAGCCCTATCTGGAACGTGCAGCTGCGGCCGATGTTCGGACGGTGACCGATCTCGAGGCCTATGGTCACCGGATCATCCAGCTCCATCCCGGTGATCTCGGACTGCTCGTGGAACTCGACGAGATTCCCGACGCCGACGAGTGGTTCTGGGATGAGACGGAGAAGGAGGTTTCGGTCGATCCATGGGTTGACGACATCCTCGGTGTCGACGTGTCTTCTCCCGATCCGCCCAAGACGGCGGCACTGTGGGCCGAAGTGTTCGGAAAGAAACCGGTTTCGGGGCAAACACTCTCGATCAAGCTGGGATCGCGCGTCGTGTCGTTCGTTCCGGGGGAGCGGTCGATGCTCAGTGCAATCGATCTGGCGGCGTCGAGCGGCGCGTCTGCCGTCGAGCCGGGTCTGAGTCTCGGCGGCGTCGAGTTCCGGATTCACCCGCGCTGACCGTGATCGCCTGGAAGGCTGGGACGCGGACTGCAACGGTGCACGATAGATAGTGTGCGTACGCGCCGTCAGTGTCCTAGGTGCCTATACGCTGCGAGAGCTCCACTAGCCGATTGGAGAAGCCCCATTCGTTGTCGTACCAGGCGAAAATCTTCACTTGGTCCCCGATTGCTTGTGTGAGGGGCGCGTCGAAGATCGCCGAGTGGGGATTACCGACGATATCGGCGGAGACGAGCGGCGCCTCCGAGTAGGCAAGGTAAGGCGACAACCCGGGAGTCTGTGCCGCAGTGTGGAACGCTTCGTTGACCTCCTCGACGGTCGCCGGACGTGTGAGTTGTGCGGTGAGGTCCGTAATCGATCCGACGGGGACGGGCACACGCAGCGAGAGCCCGGTTAGTTTTCCATCCAGTTCTGGGATGATGCGCCCGATAGTGCTGGCGGCGCCGGAGGAAGTAGGGATCGTGGACAGTGCCGCGGCGCGGGCACGCCGGAGATCGCTGTGTGGAGCGTCATGGAGGCGCTGGTCACTGGTGTAGGCGTGGATCGTCGTCATGAGCCCGGACTCGATGCCGAACGCCTCGTGGAGTACCTTCGCCATCGGGGCGAGGCAGTTAGTGGTGCAGGACCCGTTCGAGAACACGTCTTCCGGCACGTCGATCGCACCGTCGTTGACCCCGAGCACGATCGCGGGGACATCACGGTCGGCAGGCGCCGAGATGATGACCTTGC
Source organism: Rhodococcus sp. IEGM 1409 (assembly GCF_030056735.1). GTDB lineage: Bacteria > Actinomycetota > Actinomycetes > Mycobacteriales > Mycobacteriaceae > Rhodococcus_F. Next base: position 530,180 of record NZ_JASHKN010000001.1, on the reverse strand, counting down.
GCGCTCCTGCGGTCAAGTGTTGGCGGGCACTGCCGGAGTCCGTGAACCGGCCGGTCGACTCGATGACGACATCAACGCGCTCGTCACCCCAGGGGATGTGGGACGGTTCGCGCTCAGATGTGACGCGGATGTGTTCCCCCGCAACGACAATCGTGTCGCCGTCGACCTGCACGCCGTCCAAGTGTCCAGACAGCGAATCCCACTCCAGGAGCGAAGCGAGCGTCGCGGCGTCGGCGATATCGTTGATCGCGACGACCGCGACATCTGCCTTGCTGAGCAGTGCGGCGCGCAGGTAGCTGCGGCCGATGCGGCCGAAACCGTTGATTCCGATTCGAACAGTCAAGTGATTCTCCTTCTCGGGTTGGTTAGTGGTCGGTGCCGACAGCGGACTGGGCGGTGTCGAGTAGCGAGACGACGCCCCGGATCGCTGCATCCATCGGACCCTGCTCGCCCTTCGCCCGGGCGAGCACATAGCCGCCCTGAATGACAGCGGCTAGCGTTCGTGCGAGTTCTGTCGGGACGATGGTCGTAGGAAGTTCTCCTGCGGCGATCGCGGAGGCGATCGCCTGCTCCCAACGGTCCAGCATTGTGTCGAAGGTGCCTGAGACAATGGCGATGAGCTCTGCATCCACCACAACTTGTGGGTCCTGGGTCATCCGACCTACCCGGCATCCCTGTGTTCCGGGGCGCGGAACCAGGAGGTAACGCTTTATCCGCTCGAGTGGTGAACCTTCTCCCTCCAGCAACGAGGATTCGCCGGTTAATTCTTGGGTGACGGTTGACAGTGCCTCGACCGCAAGCTCGTGCTTCCCACTGAAGTGGTGGTACATGCTCCCCTGGCCGACCCCGGCGCGCGCCATCACATCGCGCGGGCTCGTTGCGGCGTAGCCGCGTTCCCATAGAAGCTCTGTCATAGCTTCCGTCAGTTGTTCTCGTGCGTTCACGTTATTACTGTAACAACTAGTATGTACATTTCGTCATCTGATTGCGACTCGTCGCAGCGGAATCGGAATGAAGAACCGCGACCCTCAGAACCTGGGCGGGCGCCGTGCCGGCCGCCTCGCTACCCGCTAGCGAGGCTGGTTTACGTCAGAACGAGCCGACCGGCGTCGTCAACTTCACGTCACCCCTCGAGCACTGCGACCCGTAACCGAGCTCCCGAGACATGACAGCGGTTGGTGCGCTGCAGTTCCAGCCGTCGAACTCACGAATGTTCGCATTGCCGTAATTCCCGTCGGCAGGCAGGTTCCAGTACGAATCCATCACAGCGATTGCGTCGGCGCATGAAATTATGCCGCTAACCACAGTGACGACCCGTCGGCCGGTCGCTGCCCCGCAGGTCGTCCCTGGCGAGGCAGGTGTGGTGCTGTCCGAGTAGACGTCCATGGGGGCGGCGTTTGTAGCTGGTGTTGTGGTTACGGAAATCGTCACTGGCACTTCCATTTTCGCGCCAGGTGTGGTCACCCGTTCGCCGGTTAACGTAACCTTGCTGTCGACGTACTGAACCCCGGTGCTGCCGACGGAGCACTCGAATCCACCGATGATTGCGGTACAAGTCGTGTTCTCTACCGTGAGGCGAGAATTGACCGGCAACACGGCCGCCCCGGGTTGACCAGACTCGGTGATCGTCAGGTAATAACCCCGTGATCCCAGTACGACTGCGTTCGGCGGACCACTGCCAAACGGTGGCACGTTGACCTCCGGAGTTTCGGAGGGAAACGACACCGAGCAAGTTGCGGTCCGGCCGGAGTCAACGAAATCGCGTGACAGCACGCACTCGCGTCGAGGAGTGCCTTCGACGGCGAAGCGGTAAATACCCGATGCGAATTGGAACTGTCCGGGGTCGACGTCTGTGACGGTGGCCGGCAGGGTCGTCGAAGTCGTAGTGACCGCGGAGGTCGTGTTGTCCGCTGTCGTGGATGTGGATTCAGTGGAGTCTGAAGCAGTGCCGCACGCAACCAGAATGGTTGCGACGGCAACTGCGAGTCCCCCCCCGAATGACCGTTGTCAGCGATCGTTGCATTCGCTGATGAAACCACACCTGCCTCGTTTGACCACATCTCGGTGACTATCCATGTGTCATTTGGTAGCTAGTAGTCAGTGCGATAGGTGCGCCGCGGGGGCGGTGCCGGATGCAGTAATCAGAGTGATCACCCGCGGTCGTGAGTGGCTATCGCTGGGGTGTCACCCCGCGAAGTCCTGTCGCAAGCGAGTCTTGAGAAGCTTTCCACTCGCGTTGCGTGGCAGCTCCTCGACGAACCGAACTGCACTGGGGCACTTGAAGTGAGCCAGCCGCTCGCGTGACCACTCGATGATCTCAGCTTCGGTGGCACCAGAGTCGCCGGCTCGAACGACCACCGCAATGGGAGTCTCACCCCAGCGATCGGAGTGAACGCCGACAACTGCGACTTCCCGGATTCCGGGGTGCCCCGAAAGAACGCTCTCCACCTCGGCGGGGTAGACGTTCTCACCGCCGGAGACGATCATGTCCTTGAGGCGGTCGTGGAGGTAGAGGTATCCGTCCTCGTCGAACGATCCTCCGTCTCCAGTGCGGAGCCAGTCTCCGTCCAACATGGTGGCCGCCGTCGCTGCCTCGTTGCGCCAGTAGCGCTTCATGATATGTGCGCCGCCGATGACGACCTCGCCGCGGCTACCGACCGGGACGTCCTCGAGCGTCACGGGATCGACGATGCGGATGGGTACTCCGAACATCGGCTGCCCGACGGACTTCAACCGATGCGCGGTCGACTCGTCGGTCGCCCGATGATCTTCGGGCGTCAGCATGGTGACACCGCCGGTTGACTCGGTGAGTCCGTATGCCTGCAGGAAACTACATCCGAAGACCTTGGTCGCGTCTTGCAACAGGGGCAGTGGCATCGGCGCGGCTCCGTAGACCAGGAACTGCAGGGCACTCCAATCTGCCTCGCGCACAGCAGGAAGGGAGGTGAGGACACTGATCACCGCGGGAACGGCGACCGCATGCGTGACCTTGTACTCCTGCATCAGCGCGACGAGTTCGAGAGGTCCGGCGATCGTCTCGAGAAGTAGAGCGCCACCGCCGAGAGTCGTGACGAGGGCAAGACCGAGCCCCGCGACGTGGAAGAACGGAACCGGGCACATAGCCACGGAATCGGTGTCGAGATCGAGCAGGTGATACATGGTGGCAAGTGCTCGGCCGAGGTTAGCGCCGGTGAGCTCGATTCCCTTGGGGTGACCGGTGGTTCCGGACGAGTAGAAGATCAGCGAGGTGTCGTCGGGACGGCGCGACGACCCCGGATCGTCGTCCCCGACACCGGAAAGCCAGTCGTTCCACGAGACCGAGTTTCCGACGCCGTCCACTGTGACGACGGTTCGGACGCTACCGACCGCCGCTGCGACGTCGGAGAGGCCCTCATCGCCTGCTCCGAGGACGACGACGGTCGGCTCGCTGTTGCTCAGGATGTAGTCGACCTCGCCCGGTGCCAGCCGATTGTTGACGGCCGTCAGAATCGAGCCCATCTTCGAAGATCCGTACAAGGCGGAGAGGAAGGACGGTGCGTTGGCGCCGATGTACGCCACCCGGTCGCCGGGGCGAACACCATCGCGCAGAAGTGCATTCGCCACTCGGTTGGCTTCGATGTCCAGCTCGCGAAAACTGGTTCGACCATCATCGGAGATGACGGCGGTGTTGTCCGGGCTGGCAATGGCCCGGCTGCGGAGAAGGTCTTCCAGATTCTGTACGGGGCGTCCGTCCGGCAGGAGCGCATTCACGGAAGGTTCACGGGTGGCAGGTTCACGGGTGGCAGTCGAACCTACGGCCGTCGGCTGAGTTGTCATGCTGAATGCTCCAATCTGAAGGGGGCAAAGACAGGGGGTTCGAAAATGCCGGCGGGAGCAGCGAGTACATGCTCGACGGCGCGTAGTGCCGGGCCTGCGGTGATGAACTGACCGGCTGTTGTGCGACTGTTCGGATCTTGCGGTTCGACCAGATTGACGGTCATCACGATCTCGGGTTTGCCGAAGAGGTGGACTTCCCATTGGTCCCGTCCCGCGTATTCCTCGCGATCAGGCTCCATTGTCCAGATGATGGCGAGGGTGAGGAACTGCTTCCCGTCAACCATTGCGTGCCAGCGCCATTCGGTGGTTCCGATGGTTCCGGCCGCAATGCGTCCGGCAGCGACGTCGAGATCCGTACGCGCCGGAAGCGCCTTGTGATCGGAGACGACCTCGTCGTAGGCGACGCCTAGGCGCTCGCACATGAACGCGATGGTCTCGAGGTACAGCGACGCGTAGAGCGAGGGCAACGGCCCCGTTCCGTCCAGTTCCTCCGGGAGCGAGCCCATCCCCATGACGGTGAACGCGAAGTCGGGGTCGGGCATGCCGCGGGCGTCGAGCACCTCGTCGATCGTGATTCGGTCTAGTTCGATCGATGTTCCCGTCAGAGCCAACGCCAATCGCTCGCCGATGACACCTGGGCTCACACCAACCCCGAAGAGCGTCGAATCGCCTTCCTTGCATGCTTGGGCGAACATGTGCTCGCGCTCGGTGCCGTGTGCGCGGGGGAAGTGCTGCCCGGCCGTCGTGATCACGTTGATCCCGGCTCGAAGCAGACGGCACAGATCGTCGTCGTGGCGTTCGTACGGAATCTGCAACCGCGGACTGTGGATGAGAACGTGTGGGCGCGAGCGGATGATCTCGTCCACGTCACGTGTAGCGATCACCCCCGTCGGTGCGCGTCTGGCGATGTCACCGGCGTCTCGACCTGCCTTGGCGTCGCTGTACACGTACAGGCCGACCAACTCGAGGTCGGGACGATCGATGATTCCGCGTAGCGCCGTCTTGCCGATGGCGCCGGTCGCCCACTGGGCAACACGAATCGGATCGCTCATGATCGGGTGGTCAGTTCGCCGGCGAAGAGGAGCTTGCCCAGCCCGCGTTCGTACCGAATCGGATCGCGGGCCAGGCGCGCACGTGCGTCGATTGCCATGAAATCGGTGTCGCACGTCCACTCGCCGCGTTGCATGGCGGCGAGTCCGGTTGCCGCGATGTCGAGGGGGTTTTCCTTGTGGCCCTGCACATGTGACGCCATGCGAGTGTCGACGCTGCCGACGATCAACGACGTGACGGTGATGCCGTGTGGTTCGAGTTCGGCGCGAGCGATGCCACCGAGCGACAGGGCAGCCGCTTTGGCCGGTGAATAGCCACCCATGAAGGCGGTCGGAGCGATTGCGGCCACCGACAGGACGTTGACTATCGATCCTCCGCCGCGGGCGGCGAGCACCGGCGCGAAGGCTCGGATCATCGTCAGAGGCCCGAAGTAGTTGACCTCCATCTCGGCTCGCGCAGCCGCTTCGTCGTCGGCCTCGATCAATCGATTCGCGGTGAACAGTCCGGCGTTGTTGACGACGACCGTGGTGTCACCGCACTTCGCGGCAGCAGTGTCGACGAGGCCCGGATCGGTCACGTCGAGTTCGACGATGTGCGCACCGGTGGCTCGGAGCTCCGCCGGCACCTCGTCGGGATTTCTCACCCCCGCATAGATTTTGGCAGCACCCATCAACTTCGCCTGTTGGACGAAAGCCAGGCCGAGTCCCCGATTGGCGCCGGTGACGAGGACGGTCGCGCCCTCTATCGGAGTTCCGCGAAACGTTGTCATGAGTGCTCCTGTGCCTGTCGGGTGTCGGCGGCTTGTCGGGTGTAGATGAGGTCGTCGGGAAATTTCTTGCTCTTCTTCAATGACGATTCGGGCGCGAGCATCCCGAAGATCCATCCTTCGGCTGTGGCCATGTCGTGGTTCCAGTCCCACCGCAATGCGCGGTGGCGGATTCCCCACCTGCCGTCCTCGAAGCCGAAGCGGTCGATCAGGCGCGCCGGGGTGAGTGTGTCGGCTATGCCGTCCGAGTTCTTGATTCGCGCGAAGGCAAGCACGTAGGACTCGACGTGTGCTGTGCCCCCGTCGAGTTCGATCAGGACGTTGGTCAGGGCGTGGGTCGTCAGCGACCGTGGGTGCGTGATGGCCCCGGCGATGTGGTCGATGTAGTCGTCGGCAGTGCCGGTGAACACCCCGCCGTGGTCTTCGGTTGCGCCGGGGAGGTAGCACTGCCGGGCGTCCTCGACGTCGCCGCGATCTGCGGCTCGGAGGAAACGCGCCAGAACTTCGTAGATTTCCTGCTTGGCGACGAGGGCTTCGATCGGGCTGTACTCCCGAGTGCACGGGCCCCCGCCGGATTCTACTGCGCGAATGTCGTTGGACCTCACGATGATGTCCCTTCTCGGCTCCGGAGAGGAGCCGCACGTTGACGGAGTGCCTCTGCTTACTGTAGTAATCTCTATCACACTGTTAATTGAAGTGTCACGAGGAGGTGAACCAATGCTTGGAACCACACCACCCGCACAACCCGCGAATGACCCGGTCGTACTCACGCTTTCCGGCGTATCGATCGAATTCGGCGGAGTCACCGCTCTCGACGACGTCGGCTTCGACGTCCGCGCCGGACAGATCTGCGGGCTCATCGGGCCCAACGGCGCTGGTAAGACCACGCTGTTCAACTGCATCACAAGGATTTACGAGCCGAGCCGGGGCGTCATCACCTGGCAGGGAACCGACCTGCTCGGGCTGCGCCCCTATGCGCTCGCCTCGGCCGGGATCGCTCGAACCTTCCAGAATCTCGCACTGTTCAGCGGCATGAGCGTCTTCGACAACACCATGGTCGGTGGATCGTCTCGGGGCCGCTTCGGACTGGCGAGCGGGCTTCTCGGCTGGCCTCCAGCGCGCGCCCGAGTCCGAGAATTGCGAGAGAAGGCCTGGTACCTGCTCGAACGCCTCGAACTCGTCGACGTCGCGAATGCACCTGCGGCAGGCCTTCCGTTCGGAACACTCAAGCGCGTCGAACTGGCGCGAGCATTGATGTCCGAGCCGTCGCTACTCCTGCTGGACGAACCGGCTGGTGGGCTCACGCACAGTGAGGTCAAGGAACTGGGAGAACTGATCGTCTCCCTCCGCGACGACTTCGGCTTCGGTGCGCTTCTGGTCGAACACCACATGGGATTGGTGCTCGGGATCTCCGATCACGTTGTCGCCCTGAACTTCGGCCACAAGATTGCCGAGGGAACTCCGGCGGAGATCCAGCAGGATGACGCCGTGATCAACGCGTATCTGGGACGTGCCGCGTGACGCTGTTGAAGGTCGACGACCTGCATGCCGGCTACGGGCGCGGCAATGTACTGCACGGGATTTCGCTCGACGTGGAACCTGGCGGGGTCGCTGTCGTTCTCGGCGCGAACGGCGCCGGAAAGACCACCATGATGCGTGCGCTGGCCGGTTTGATTCCGCATCAGGGAACGATCACCTTCAACGGTTCGCCGTTGGGGTCGAAACCGGAACGCGCCGTGGCTGCCGGCGTGAGCCTCGTCCCGCAAGGCCGCGGAACTCTCGGTCAACTGTCCGTCCGCGACAACCTGCTCGTCGGCGCTGCGTTGCGTAAGGACAAGGCCGAGATCGCAGCCGACATCGAGCGGTGGTGCGAGACGTTTCCGGTGCTCGGTCGTCGCTCGACGCAACTGGCGGGCTCACTCTCGGGCGGCGAACAGCAGATGCTCGCGGTCGCGCGCGCATTGATGAGCCGTCCCACACTCCTTCTGTGCGACGAACCCAGCCTGGGTCTCGCACCCATCGTCATTGCCGAATTGTTCGACACGCTCGGTGCGATCAACCGCAGCGACGGAACTGCACTGCTGATCGTGGAACAGAATGCCGATCTCGCAATGAAACTCGCGTCGAAGGTCTTCCTACTCGACGTAGGCACCATCGTCGCTGCCGGAACGACCGAGGAATTTCGTTCCGACGACGTCGTGCGCAGCGCTTACCTCGGGTACCAGGAGTAAACGGTGACACTCTTTCTCGAACGACTCATCTCCGGATTGACCAACGGGTCCATCTACGCAATTCTTGCCCTCGCACTGGTGGTAGTGTTCCGCGCCACCGGCACGATCAACTTCGCTCAGGGCGAGTTGGCCCTGTTCACGACCTTCGTGGCGTGGTGGCTCACGACGATGTCCTGGCCGATCTGGGCCGCGATCGGAGCGGCACTCGCTCTCGGCTTCTTGCTCGGTGCATTGATGGAGCGTCTGCTGATCCGGCCAGTTCAGCGTAGAAGCGACATGGCAGTGCTGATCGTGGCACTGGGATTGTTCACCGGGCTCAACTCGTTGGCCGGAATGCTGTGGGGGAGCGACACGAAGATCATGCCGAGTCCGTTCCCCAACGGTCCGACCGACTACATCTCGGTGGGCGGTGCGCGTGTGTACGGCGACGCGCTGGGTGTACTCGTGGCGCTGGTTGTCCTACTTGTGTTGATGTCCTTGCTCTTTCGCAAGACCAGGGTTGGTCTGCACATGCGCGCTGTCGCGGACAACGCCGAATCGGCAACCCTCGCCGGAGTTCCGACCAGCCGGATACTCGCAATCGGTTGGGGTGTTGCGGCAGCGATCGGCGCACTGGCCGGTGTCCTGGTCACTCCGCTCTCGCCGCAGCAACTCGGTCTCACGACCATGTTTCCGATCTTCATCGCAGCATCTGCGGCCGCATTGTTCGGAGGACTCGACAGTCTTGTCGGTGCCGTGGTCGGCGGGTTGACGATCGGTGTCCTGGAATCGATGCTCAGCGGCTACATTTCGGCCATCGGTGGTTCGCTTCAGCAGACATCCGCTCTGCTGATCATCGTGGTGATCCTCTTCGTCAGACCCAATGGACTGTTCGGAACCAAGAAGCTGGAGCGGGTATGACGACGCTTGCCGAGAGAAATGAACCCGCCGTCGCCGAAAAGGCGGTCAGGCAGCCGCGTGTGGTGGTCGCCGGATCGACGTCGTACCGGTTACTCCAGATAGTTCTGTTGGTGGCAGCCGTCTGTGCATTGCTTCTCGCGTCACAGAGTGCACCGTTTCGCGTGGGGCAGTTCACGAGCGTCTTCATCATCGCGATTGCCATTGCAGGACTGAATATCGTCAGCGGATACACCGGACTGCTGTCGATCGGCCATTCCGCCTTCTTCGGCCTCGGCGCGTACACGACCGGCGTGCTGGTCGTCGATCGCGGATACTCGCCGTTGACCACGATCCCGATGGCAGTCGTATTATGTTTTGTACTAGGGCTTCTCGTCGGGCTTCCGTCGTTGCGGATCAAGGGGCTGTATCTGGCTCTCGTGACACTCGCCGTCGCTGTGGCGTTTCCCGAAGTGATCCGCAAGACCGGGGATCTGACCGGTGGTGCCGCCGGAATGGTGGTTCGTGCAAATCTGCTGGTCCCGCCGAAATGGACGGGTTTGACTCGCGCGGACACCTATCTCTGGATCTTCTGGGTGTCGGTCGTGACGCTGGCGATTGTCATGCTCCTGATTCGCAATCTCGTCAAGAGTCGATTCGGTCTGGCTATGGTCGCGGTGCGCGACAACGAGATTGCGGCGAGCGCAAACGGCATCAACGTCGCGCGGGTCAAGATTCTCGCTTTCGGGCTTTCCGGCGCGATCACCGGCCTGGGAGGTTCGCTGTTCACGATGTACATCGGCGCGCTCTCGCCCGAGTCCTTCTCGCTGATGAAGTCGATCGAGTTCATCACCGGGCTGGTATTGGGCGGAATCGCAACCCAATTCGGCCCGATCGTGGGGGCAACTGCAGTGGTGTTCCTGCCGTACTACACCGGAAGCGTCACCGACGGCCCCGTGTCGGGAGTGGTGTTCGGCGCGGTGCTGATCGCGATCGTGTTCTTGATGCCGGACGGAATCGTCGGCCGGATCAACAGCGTCCTACGACGATTCATCCTCGTGGTTCCCGCAGATCATCCCAAGTATCGCGAAGGCGAGCCTCGCACCTGATCAACATCTCCCTCGCCCACTCTCGTTTCTCTCAACTCACAGCAAGGAACTGGACGACATGAAAAGGCAGAGCACGATTCCCGCAGTCATCGCCGCTGCGGCACTACTCCTTTCGGCCTGCGGAGGTAGCTCCGATGCAGAGAGCAACACGTCGACATCAGCCGGTGCAGTCTCGGTCGACGACTGCAGCGATCCCAGCGGTGCCGCAGCGCCGATCACCGACAAACTCACGGTGGGATGGAGCGGGCCGACGTCAGGCCCGCTCGCCGACGCCGTCGGCAACGTGATCGAAGGAATGCGAGCACGGTTCGAGGTGGCGAACGCGGCCGGCGGTGTCGGCGGTGTCAAACTCGACGTCGTGGTCAAGGACGATGCCTTCTCCCCGGAGCGCGCCAAAGCCAATGTCGGAGAGTTTATTCAGAAGGACAAGGTCGACGTTCTGGGCACGTTCGGAGCCGGCCAGTTGAACGCCATCGCGGACGATCAGACCACTGCCTGTGTGCCACTACTCTTTGCACAGGCAGGGATGCCAGAGTTCCGGGTCATCGAAGACTTCCCGTGGACCACGGAGTATCTGCCTGATCCTGGCATCGAGATGGAGGTAGTGGTCGAGAGCCTGAAGAAAAAGTATCCGGACGGCGCCAAGGTCGCATTGGCCACGAACCAGACCGAGTCGGGACAGGGAATCGCCAACGGCTTCAAATCCGCGATCGAAGGAACCAACTTCGAGATCGCAGCCGAGGAGGCCTTGACCGACCCCAAGACGGCGGCATCGACCCTCAAGGCCAGTGGCGCCGAGGTATTGGTGGTAGCCGGTGTCACCACTGACTGCCTCGCGATCACCCAGGCGATCGGACGTGTCGGATGGAAGCCCGACACCGTGATTCAGCCGTCGAACTGCGTGGACGGTGCGACTCTGTATGCACCCGCCGGTGAAGCTGCAGACGGGCAGCAGGTGATGGTGTGGCTCAAGGATCCCAACAACGCTCTCTACAAGGACGACGCGGCGGTACGTGACTACCTTGCCGGAGCGGCGGCTCACGGTGCCGATTCCCCGACCAACAGCTACACCGTGAACGGCTGGGCCATCGGTGACCTGTTGGTGGACAACTTCACTCGGGCCTCGGAGTCATCTGACGGACTCTCCCGCGCCACCATCATGAGTGCCGCGCGGACGCAGGACTACCACCCGCCGATGTTCATCGACGGAATCAAGTTCACGATGACCGCCGATCACGCGCTGGGAATCCTGGCATTCCAGCCGTTCGAGTGGAATGCCGCTACCCAGGCCTTCGAGAAGCAGGGCGACGTGATCGACATTTCCGGCCGTTACGAGAACTGAAGAGAGCGCGCGAATGAACAAGACACACAGGGGATTGCATCCTCGCGGCAAGGTGGACGAATATACCTCGAAGGGGTGGTGGTCCGACGAGACGATCGATCAGGTGTTCCGGGCGCAGGTGCGGGTCCGCGGCGACGAACTCGCGGTAGTTGATCCGGCGAACCGGAGCGAGTTGTCCGGCGGAGATCCACGGCGCCTCAGTTGGAACCAACTGGAGAGCGAAGTCATCTCGCTCGCTGCCCGCTTCACCGAGGCGGGCTTGGGCCGGGGAGATGTTCTGGGCGTGCAGATGCCCAACACCGTCGAACTGGTCGAGGTTTACCTTGCAGCGTGGTCGCTGGGGATCGTGGTCTCACCCTTACCCATGCAGTACCGCGAACGTGAAGTGGAAGGAATGGCAAACCAGGCGGCGTTTGCAGCGTTTGTCACCGTACCCAGCTTCGGTGACAGACTCCCCGCTACGGAGATCGCTGCAATCAGATCCCGGATTTCCTCTCTGAGATCGGTATTCGCCTACGCTCCCGCGTCCGAGCTTCCGGCTCAGCTTCCAGCCGGCGTCGTGGGGCTGAGTCCTCGGGCAGCCACCGAAGCGCAGCGCGAACTGGATGAACGAAACACCGAAGATCCCAACGACCCGAACGACGCGATGACGATCTGTTGGACCTCCGGAACAGAAAGCGAGCCGAAGGGGGTCCCACGTTCGCACTACGAGTGGCTGGCCATCTGCTGGGCCACGATCGACGCTCCCGACATCGTCGTCGACGACGTCCTGCTGAACCCGTTCCCGATGGTCAACATGGCCGGAATCAACGGAATGTTTTTGCCCTGGCTCCGTACGGGATGTGTACTGGTACAGCACCACCCGTTCGATCTTCGAGTGTTCCTCGGGCAGATCGAGGCCGAGCGAGTGACGTACACAGTAGCGCCGCCTGCGCTGTTGTGGATGCTGCTCGCCGACGAGTCGATGCTCGCGGCCGTCGACCTGTCGAGCCTGACGCGGATCGGTTCGGGTTCGGTGCCGCTGCAACCTCCGATGGTGCGGGGATGGCAGGAGCGATACGGAATCGGAGTCATCAACTTCTTCGGATCCAACGAAGGGATCAGTCTGCTCTCTTCGCCTGCGGACATGCCGGATCCGGACGACCGCGCACGGTACTTCCCTCGCTTCGGTGTCGAGAACTTTCGCTGGAGCACCAGGATCTCGGATTGGATGGACGTTCGCTTGGTCGACGTGGTCACCGGCGAGGACATCACCGAAGTCGGGCACCCGGGTGAGTTGCGGGTCAGCGGACCCACGGTCTTTGCCGGCTATCTCGGCGATCGGCCGTCACCGTTCGACGAACGCGGATTCCTTTGCACCGGAGACATCTTCGAAATCGCCGGTGATCACGGACAATTCCTCCGCTACCTGGATCGAGGCAAAGACCTTGTAATCCGCGGCGGAATGAACATCGCTCCAGCCGAATTGGAGGGGTTGATCGCCGAGCATCCGTCCGTCGCGGACGTCGCCGTCATCGGTGACCCCGACGAAGTGCTCGGTGAGCGCGTCGCAGCAGTGGTGACACTGCGACCCGAGACGGAACTCGAGCTGGATGCTCTGGTTGCGTTCCTGAAGGACAAGCGCATCGCGTCGTACAAGCTTCCCGAGCGGCTGGAGGTTCGGAAAGAGTTGCCGCGCAATTCGACCGGAAAGATCCTCAAGCGTGAGCTTCGACAGAAGAGTGTGGCATGAGTGTGATGAACGACAGTGACAAGCTTGCACTGGCGCGTGAGATGTTCCAGGCCTGGGACGTCATGGACTGGGCTCGCGTCGTCAACCTGTTCGCCGAGGACGGTGTGCTCCACAGCGTGATGCAGGAACCTCTTGTCGGCAAGGAGGCTGTTGCGGGCCGAATCGCGTTGCTGGCAAGCAAGTGTGAACGGATCACCCTGAAGATCGAGTCTCTCGGTGTGATCGACGGCAGGGTTTTCGTGCAGCGAGTGGACGATTTCCACTTCGACGGTACCCACGGCGTCGTGCCGGTTGTCGGAATCCTCAGCATGGCAGACGGGCTGGTTACCGAGTGGCTCGAATACTACGACCGCCCGACACTGTTGAAGGGAATGGGTCTTGTCTCCGATTTCGAGTAGCGGGATTTCGAGTAGCGGGATTTCGAGTAGCGGGACTTCGAGTGGCGGGATTTCGCCTAGAGGATTGCCGACAATCGACATCTCCCTGGGTTTGTGGCAGGACCGTCCGCCGCGCGAGGTGACCGTCACTGCGCGCCTTGCCGGCAAACTGGGGTTCGGCCGAGTGTGGGTGGGGGAGATGGCGACGTACGACGCCTTTGCGTTGGCTACGTCGGTTGGCGCCGGCTTCGAGCACTCCGAGTTGGTGGTCGGCCCGCTGGCAGTGACGGTTCGTGATCCGGCGATGATCGCGATCGGGGCGGCGTCGGTAGCGGACTTGACCGGGCGTCACGTGTCGATCGCGTTGGGTACGTCCAGTACTGTCGTGGTCGAAAAATGGCATGGGCGAAGCAGATCCGGAGCGGCACGTGCACTCGCGGAGTCCGCCCGCGGTGTGCGAGCGCTGATGAACGGCGAGCGGGGCGAAGTCGCCGGCACAGTAATGCGCACCAGTGGATACCGACTGCGCCTTCAGCCGCCAGGTGGGCGGCTGATCGTTGCAGCTTTCGGAGACAAGGCTCTTCGCGCCGCGGTGGAGTTGGGTGACGAACTGGTGCTCAATCTGGTGAGTGCGGAGCAGGCCGGTCGTCTGATCTCGCGATGCAAGGAGATCGCGGCCGAGTTGAAAACGGGCATGCCCGTCGTGTCGGTGTGGGCACCGGCTGCTGTCGCCGAGAACGGACCGTCGCAGGTGTCGATCGATCAACTCAGACGTGGGCTTGTGCCGTATCTCGCTGCCCCCGGATACTCGGACATGTTCGTCCGCGCCGGCTTCGCGGACGTGATCGAGGCAGCGAGGGCCGGGGCCGCACCGCGAGAGCTCTTGAGTCAGGTCTCCGACGCCATGGTGGCGACGGTGGGAATCGTGGGAACTGTGGCCGATGCTCGCGAGCAACTCGAGGCGTACCGAGCGGTGGGGGTGGACACCGTCGTAGCCGTGCCTTCATCCACTGATTCGGACCCGGCCGGGCAAGTGACCATGGAACTTCTTGCCGAGATGGCATGACGAATCCTCGACGAACTTACTCTCAGGTAAGTTCGTCGGGGATATGTCGAGTCGGAGGAGTTGCCGTGAGTGATCGTGTTCGTGTCGAGGTAGTGCAGTCGGTGGCGTACGTGACGCTGAACCGACCGGAGAAACTCAACGGTCTCGATCTGGACATGCTCGACGCGCTGGTGAATGCCGCTCGAACGATCGAAACTGATCGTTCGATTCGGGGCGTAGTTCTGCAAGGCGCGGGTGACGCATTCTCTGCCGGGTTGGACTTCGCTTCTGCGGGCAAGCAGCCGAGTCGGATGGCAAGGGCATTTGCGAAATTTCCCGGTCAGAAGACCAACCTGTTTCAACGCGCGTGCTGGGTGTGGCGTGAATTGCCCGTGCCGGTCATCGCGGTCGTTCACGGCCACTGTTTCGGCGGGGGACTGCAATTGGCGCTCGCCGCAGACTTTCGGTTCGCCACCCCCGATTGCACGTTCTCGGTGATGGAGGCGAAGTGGGGACTGATTCCCGACATGACCGGGACGGTCACGATGCGTGAACTCGCGGCAATGGACGTCGTGAAACGCCTCGCCATGACGGCCGAACTGTTCGATGGAAATCAGGCTCTCGAGTGGGGTTTCGTGAGCGGAGTCAGCGACAATCCGCTCGAGCCGGCACAGGAACTGCTGTCGCAGATCATGACTCGCTCGCCGGACGCCGTCGCAGCAACGAAGACGTTGTTGCACAAGACTTGGAACCGATCGCCTCGCTGGGCATTTTGGATTGAATCGCGGATCCAACTGGCTTTGATGAGGGGTAAAAACCACAAGATCGTGCGCACCGCGAACGGTGCGAAGAAGTTGCCGGAGTTCGCCATTCGAAAGTTCGGCTGACGAAACCCCGGCATCGCGGCGCCGTGCGGCGTCCACCTCGAGGTCGATCACAGCATCAGATCTCGTCCTGATCGGTCTTTGATGAGCATCGTTGCGACGAAGGACACCGCGGCCAACAGGGCTAGATAGATCGAGATGGCCAGAGTGCCACAAGAGATGATTATCCGGTGCGAAGCGTGCGAGAAATCAGTCGCTCAGTTTTGGGGCGACGCGGCAATGCGCAGGTCGATTTCCCGGGCGCTGAGGAGGTGGTCGAGGACAAGAACCGCGCAGCCGAGAATGCCTGACTGTGCGCCGTGGCTGACCGATGCGATCTGCAGCTTTCGAGTGGCAAGCGCCGTTGCATTGCCGTACACAGACTCTCGAAGCCCGGCGAGGAAGAGTTCGTCCGCCTCGGCCATGTCGCCGCCGATGATCAGGACCTCGGGATTGAGGAGGTTGACCGCGCCGGAAATGACGTCGCCGATCAGTCGACCGCTGCTTCTGATGAGTCGGCGTGCTTCGCTGTCGCCGTCCAGAGCGAGGCGGACAACGTCCCGCACGTGCCCGACGCTCCGGCCCTGATCTCGGAGGGCGTGCACGAGAGCCCAACCGCTGGCGACGGTTTCGACGCAGCCGACGTCGCCGCACCGACATTTCATGCCCCGTGCCGCAGCGGTCTTCGTGTGCCCGATCTCGCCGGAGGCTCCGAGTGAACCGCGTTGGAGGACTCCGCCCAAGACGATTCCCGCGCCCAGGCCGGTCGATGCCTTGATCATCAGGAGGTTGGGCGCGCTCTCGCGGCGTTCGCTCAGTTCGGCCAGAGCCATCACGTTGGCATCGTTGTCGGCAAACAGTGGTGCCATCGTCACCGATGCCAAGTAGGGGGCGAGGGCAACTCCGTCCCATCCCGCCATCATCGGAGAATCGAGGCTGGCTCCTGCGGCGACGTCGACGGTTCCCGGAATGCTCAGTCCTACCCCGATGACTTCGGTGGACTTCCGCTGGACCCGGGCCAGCAGTGACGAGAGATGCTCGGCAATTTCGGGCATCAGTTCGTCCGGGCCGACTCCGACCGACTTGTCGATGTCTTCCGCGGCGAGGATCGTGCCCGCCAGGTCGGTGACGGCAAGTTGTGCCCGCGATCGACCGATCGCCACGACGAGAACCACGCCGGACGAATTCGCGAACGTGAGAGTGGACGGCGGCCGGCCGCCCGTCGACGGACCCTCGTCGTCATCGGCGATCAAACCAAGCGATTGAAGTGCGGCAACCCTGGCCGATACTGCTGTCCTGGACAGGCCGGTGAGCTTCCCGATCTCGCTGCGAGTGGTCGCTGAACCGCTGCGTATCAGCGTGAATACCTCTCCTGCGGTAGCCGGAGTCGTGGACGGTCGGGTCATTGTCCTATTCAAGCATTCCTCGTCAGTAACTTCAGCGTGCGAAAGTTCGCTCACTTTGTACACAAAAAGACGTAAGTAAGTCTTGTGAAAAAGCAGAAGTAGGCATACTCTGTGTCTTGACTCACTGCCACGGGCGTCCGAGGAGACGAGTCGCAGTTTCTGTGAAGCAGGGCGCACAAACAGGGGAGAACCTGATGAGCCGCACCGATACACAAGAGATCGTCGAGTTCGCACTCAAGTGGCAGCATTTCGACGGTGGACCTGACGAAGAGATCTTTGTAACTTTCGGCCTCGCCCCGGACGAGTATTTCCGCAGGCTGCAGGCGATTCTCGACGACGGCGTCGCAGCGCTGACTCCGCCGGTCGCCGGCGAAATCGCTTCGGTCTGCGCACATCGGCTCGGCCGATCGGCGAATCGGCCAGGCGTCGACAAGTCCGCCGCCGCGTAACTCCCGAGTCACCCGAACACGTTTCACCCGAGTAAGGAATTGAGGTCGCCATCATGCACAAGCACCTTCCGATGCCGTACCCGACCGCCGAAGTGTGGGACTGGCAATTGCAGGGAGCATGCCGTGGGCACGACTCCGCGGTGTACTTCCACCCGGACGGCGAGCGTGGACACGCCCGCGAGAACCGTGAACGTAACGCCAAGAAGGTCTGCGGGACGTGCCCTGTACTCCAGCAGTGCCGCGAACACGCCCTGTCCGTCCACGAGCCTTACGGCATCTGGGGTGGAATGACGGAGACCGAGCGCGCAGAATATGTGCGATCGCTGCGTAAGCGCAGCAACCGGATGCCCGCGGTCGCCAACGCGAGCTGACGGTCCTTCGGAAAGGACTCCAGTGTGACGCTCGTTGCCGGTATCGATTCGTCTACCCAGTCGTGCAAAGTCATTGTCCGTGATGCCGATTCAGGTGAACTGGTTCGAGAAGGGCGAGCGGCTCATCCCGTTGGTACCGAAATAGATCCGGCACGTTGGCTCGAGGCGATGGACAATGCAATCGCAGCGGCGGGTGGGCTGGACGACGTTGCAGCCGTTTCGGTCGGAGCTCAACAGCACGGCATGGTGTGTCTGGACAACGGTGGCGAAGTCGTCAGGCCGGCGTTGCTGTGGAACGACACTCGTTCGGCGAAAGCTGCCTCCGATCTGGTCGAAGAACTCGGCGGATCGAAGGAATGGGCCGACGCCGTCGGAGTCGTTCCGGTCGCCGCGGTCACGGCAAGCAAGCTTCGATGGCTGGCAGATCACGAGCCGGCCAACGCCGATCGCACTGCTGCGGTGTGTCTTCCGCACGACTGGCTGTCCTGGAAATTGGGTGGGTCAGAGTCGTTGAAGGAGCTTGCGACAGATGCGGGCGACGCCAGTGGAACCGGCTATTACGCTGCCTCGACGCGCGAATACCGTACCGATATGTTGGCGTTGGCATTTCGCGATCGAACCCCACAGGTTCCTCGAGTTGCAGCGCCGAACGAAAAGATCGGGAGCACTCATTCCGGGGGAGTCATCGGACCGGGCACGGGTGACAATGCTGCAGCCGCACTGGGTTTGGGCGCAGTCCCCGGTGACGTGATCATCTCGATCGGAACTTCCGGCGTCGTTTCCGCTGTATCAGTCACTCCCACACACGATCCCAGTGGAAACGTGGCAGGATTCGCGGACGCAACCGGACTGCACCTGCCGCTGGTGTGCACTCTCAACGGCGCTCGCATTCTTGATGCGACGGCATCCATTCTCGGCGTCGATCACGCCGAACTGTCCAGGTTGGCGCTGACCGCGCCCCTCGGAAACGACGGTCTGGTCATGATTCCGTACTTCGAGGGTGAACGGACGCCCAACCGGCCCGATGCCACGGGATCCATGCACGGTTTCCGTTTGCAGAACTCGACGCCTGCGCACTTTGCACGAGCCGCAGTCGAAGGTCTCCTGTGCGGCTTGGCCGATGGCGTCGACGATCTGGTTCGTCAGGGTGTCGAGGTGAAGCGAGTTCTCCTCGTGGGAGGCGGAGCGAAGTCTCGTGCTCTCTGTGAGATAGCGCCGGCAATTCTCGGGGTGCCGGTCGTGATCCCCGCTCCCGGTGAGTACGTCGCCGAGGGGGCCTGCAGGCAAGCAGCATGGGCACTGTCAGGGGACGCGCAGCCGCCGGTGTGGCCGAAACCGGAAGAGCGGCGATTCGACGCCGAACCAGCTCCCCACGTGCGTGAGCGTTACGCGTCGCTGCGCGAACTCACCGAAGGCGTGTAACCACAGAGCCTGACACCGTTCGCTCGGTTAGGGTGACTCCGTGGACTTGTTGGTAGGTATAGACATGGGGACGGGCAGCAGCAAAGGGGTTCTAGTGACCCCTGACGGCGTGGTCCTGGCAACCGAGCAGATCGATCACCAGATCTCGATGCCCCGGCCCGGGTGGGCCGAGGTGGACGCCGAGAAGATGTGGTGGTCCGAGGTGTGTGAGATCTCGAAACGTCTTGTGGCGCAGGTTCCCACGAGTGCCAAGGTGGCCGGCGTATGTGTCAGCGGCGTCGGTCCGGCACTGGTGTTGTGCGACAGTGAACTTCGTCCTGTTCGTCCGGCTATCCTCTACGGAATCGACAGTCGAGCCTCAGCAGAAGTGGCCTCGCTGACCGAATTGTTCAGCGAGGAGGCAATACTCGATTGTGGTGGCAAACTCCTGTCGAGTCAGGCCGTCGGACCGAAGATCGAGTGGGTGCGCATCCATGAACCAGATATTTTTGCCGCGGCGACGCGATGGTTCGGTTCGAATTCGTACATCGCCGCAAAGCTGACCGGCGAGTACATTCAGGATCATCACACGGCCAGTCAGTGTGATCCGCTTTATTCGGTTCGAGACTTCAGCTGGAAATCCGATTGGCTCGATCGCATTCTGGGACATCTGGAATGTCCACGTTTGGTATGGCCGAGTGATGTTGTCGGACTTGTGCACGCTCGTGCAGCCGAGCAGACCGGACTACCGGCCGGAACTCCTGTTGTCGCGGGTACCGTCGACGCCTTTTCCGAAGGGTTCAGTGTGGGTGCCCGTCATCCCGGGGATCTCATGCTCATGTACGGGTCGACGATGTTCCTTGTGCAGGTGCTCGACAAGTTTCACAGCAACCCGGCATTGTGGACAACCGCAGGCGTTCAGAAGAATACTCTGGCACTTGCGGCCGGCACGTCCACCGCCGGAAGCTTGACCGGATGGCTTCAAAAGCTCACCGGTGATGCACCATTCGAACAGTTGCTCGCCGAAGCTGAGGCGGTGCCGGCCGGCGCCGAAGGGTTGTTGATCCTGCCGTACTTTGCCGGCGAACGTAGCCCCGTGTTCGACCCCAAAGCCAGAGGTGTTGTCGCAGGACTCTCATTGCGCCATGGCCGGGGGCATCTGTTTCGAGCTGCCTACGAGGGCATTGCCTTCGGAATCCGTCAGATACTCGAAATGTTCAGTGACACAGATGAACCCGTCCGACGCACGATCGCTGTGGGAGGTGGGGTCAAGAGTCGGGTCTGGACACAGGCGATCAGCGACATCAGCGGACACACACAGTTGGTTCCCGCTCAGACCATCGGCGCCAGCTACGGCGACGCGCTGTTGGCTGCGATCGGGACCGGACTTGTTGCGCCGGATACTGATTGGACGACTCTGTCGCACGAAGTAGTGCCGAATGCAGCCAACAGTGCGATGTACGAGGATTTGTATCAAACGTGGTTGACGCTGTATCCGTCGACGAAGGAACAAATCCACACCCTCGCTGAATTCGGCTGAACGGCCTGATGGCTGCGGCCGTTCAGCTTACGAGGTAACCGCCGTCGATGGGAAGATCGGTTCCGTTCACCATGGCGGCGGCGTCCGACGCCAGCCAGACGACGGCCTCGGACACCTCGTCCGGCATGGCAAAGCGGCCACTCGGGATACGATTCAACATAGGTGCAGCCTTGTCGTGCTCACCCCATACCGTCTGGCCCATCTCGGTGAGTACAACCGTCGGACAGACCGAGTTTGCCCGGACGCCGCGGCTACCCAGCTCCAAGGCAAGCACTTTGGTGGCCATCACCAAACCAGCCTTTGCGATGCAGTACGAATAGTGCTCGGGCAACGCGCGCAAGGCTGCTGCTGAAGCAACCGTCACGATGGCTCCGCCACCCGCATCGGCCATGGCTGAGCCGATCTTCGCGGCGAGCAAGGCCGGGGCACGGAGGTTGACGTTCAGAACCGCGTCGAAGTTGGGTTCGGTTATGTCGGTGACAAATTCGGGATACGAGATTCCAGCGTTGTTGACCAGCACATCGAGTCCACCGAATACCGCGAGAGACTCTTGTGCGACCTGGGTCGGTGCGTCGGGGGATGCGAGATCTGCAACGAGAATCTCGGCGCGCACGGCAAAATTGCCGCGGAGTCGGTCGGCCAGCGCTGTCAGTTCGGAACGGCTACGACCGGAGACGATTACGTCCGCGCCGGCTTGGGCAAAGGCGTGTGCGATTTGCGCGCCGATGCCTTTCGACGCTCCGGTGACAAGAGCGCGTTTTCCGCCGAGCGGGCGAGCTGACGCAGTAGGCATGACAAAGCCTTTCGAAGTTACTCGACCGCAAGTATCTGTTGTGCGGTGGTTGGGTCGGTGACAAGTTGATTGAAGTACCGGCTGCGTGCCCCGGCGATGATGGGAGCGACTTTCTCGGCGCCGACAGCCACGGCGATGCCCACCGGGATATCTTGCAGTGCAGACAGTTCGAGCGCAATAAGGCGTTCGCTACCGGGGAAGTCGACGGTGTTGCCGTCTCGATCGTAGAATCGAGAGCAGATGTCGCCCACGGCTTCCCGAAGCGATGACGACGTTATCGGAACGAACTGCGGAATGTCGGCGCGCAGTAGAGGTGGAGCGCCGATGCCCATGAGGATAGCCCGAGCTCGTGGCCACAGGCCGAGAACTCGCTGTATGGCCGGATCCTTGGTGAGGGTCGGATACAGATCGGGTCCTGGAAGCGCCGGCGCAAAAAGATAATTCGGGCGCCCGCCGATCTTGTTCGAGATCAAGCGGGTGATCTCGTTGGTCTGGTACCACTCTTCCGGTTGGTCGTTGCCACCAACAGTGGGAGCGACGAGGACTCCTGGAATGGGTGTCAGATCGTATTGCGCGACTTCGTATACCGTCCGCCCGGAGGACACGAGCAGTACGTCACCCGGCACGAGGCCGGCGCCGGCGAGGGCCTCGGCCGTCGCCGGGGCGAGTACCGAACCCATGACGTCGACCGTGCCCTTCTGCTGTGCCGGAGTGGGTAGAGGTCCAGACAGGTACACGCGATGTAGTCCGAGCTTGACGCGCAACCGCTCGGCCAGGCTTCCATGTGCTTCTTCCTGAGGCGGCACAACGTGGATGCGGACTATGCCCTGCCTTCGCGCCTCGGAAAGCATGCGACTGACGGTGGCGCGGCTGGTGCCGAGGGCTTTCGCCACTTCGGCCTGAGTGGCGTCTTCGTCGTAGTAGAGCTTGGCCGCGGTGTAGAGCAACGCGCGCGTGAATGTGCTGTTTGTGCTGGTCGGTACCGAACCAGCAGGCGTGGATGCAGGTCGTGGCATCGCGTCTGAGCTGCTGATCGGCATGACTGAAAGGTACCGCATGAACAGATGCTCACGCACCTAGTTCAGATGAACAATTGTGCTGGACATATGTAAATCGATCCGATACTGTGACCGCCGACACATGAAATTGTGTTCATATGCAGCTACTGGACCAGCGCATTGCGCCCCATCCAGACCTGATCCCAAGAGGAGACAAAGATGTCCGAGACGATGAAGGCGGTCATCTGCCACGGTCCGCGCGACTATCGACTCGAAGAAGTGCCGAAGCCTGTACCGGGCCCTGGTGAAGCGCTGGTTCGGGTCGAAGCAGTCGGAATCTGTGCGAGTGACCTGAAGTGCTACCACGGTGCAGCAAAATTTTGGGGCGACGAAAACCGTCCGGCTTGGGCCGAGACCGAGGTCATTCCGGGGCACGAATTTGTCGGTGAGGTTGTCTCGATCGATGCGGTTGGGTCGAAGCGCTGGGGGATCCAGGTGGGCGACCGTGTGGTCTCCGAACAGATCGTTCCGTGTTGGGAATGCCGTTACTGCAAGCGCGGGCAGTATCACATGTGCCAACCGCACAACCTGTACGGATTCAAGCGAGTCACCCCTGGCGCGATGGCCGAATTCATGGTCTATCCAGTGGAAGCTTTGGTGCACAAGGTATCCAAGGATCTGCCGGCAGCACATGCTGCGTTTGCCGAGCCACTGTCGTGCTCACTGCACGCCGTGGAACGAGCTGGAATTACCTTTGACGACGTTGTCGTCGTTGCGGGCTGCGGGCCGATCGGGCTGGGGATGGTTGCCGGGGCGCGGGCAAAAAGCCCGGCGCACGTGATCGCTCTCGACATGGCACCGGAAAAGCTCGAGCTCGCCAAACTGTGCGGAGCCGACATCGTCATCAACATCGCCGACGACGATGCCGTGCAGATCGTCAAGGATCTCACCGATGGTTATGGAGCCGATGTCTATCTCGAGGGGACAGGCCATCCGTCTGCAGTTCCCCAGGGCCTCAACATCTTGCGTAAGCTCGGCACCTACGTCGAATACGGGGTGTTCAAAGACGACGTCAGCGTCGACTGGAGCATTATCAGCGACGACAAGGAACTTGACGTCCTCGGGGCGCACCTGGGGCCCGACTGCTGGCCGGCCGCAATCCGGATGATCGAGTCAGGCCTGCTGCCGATGGACAAGATCTGCACGCATCAGCTTCCGTTGGAAGACTTCCAGAAGGGACTCGATCTGGTGGCCAGTGGCACCGAGTCCGTAAAGGTTTCACTGATTCCCTGACGGTTCGCACACCCGACCTGTGCCGCAGGTCGTTCGAGATCCCCACTCATCCATTCAGCGGAGAATCAACATGAGTCGTTTCACACCCCGCGTCCCATTCAGCGGTGGTCCACAGCTCTCGCGTCGAGAGATGCTGCGGGCGTTCGGTATCGCGGGGATGGCTGCCGCGAGCGTGCCCATACTTTCCGCCTGTGGCGTCGGTGGTGGTGAGAAGCCGACCAACGGAGCGTCGGAGGTGACAGGCGGATTCAATTGGCGGGCGCTCGAAGGTACGAGCATAAATATCCTGCAAACCCCGCACCCGTATCAGCAGGCGTTGCAGCCACTGCTCGCTGATTTCACCGAATTGACCGGTATCACAGTCAAAGCCGATCTGGTGCCGGAGGCCGACTATTTCACCAAGCTCAACACCGAACTTGCTGGTGGTACCGGCAAGCACGATGTATTCATGCTCGGTGCGTACTTCATCTGGCAGTACGGGCCGCCGGCCTGGCTCGAGGATCTGCAGCCGTGGCTCGAGAACACATCGGCCACCAGCGACGAGTACGACTTCGAAGATATCTACGAGGGGCTGCGAACCTCTACCCGTTGGGATTTCGAACTGGGATCTCCACTCGGAACCGGTGGGCAATGGGCACTGCCGCTCGGATTCGAGAACAACGTCGTCACGTACAACAAGAGGATCTTCGACGGCAAGGGCATTACGCTTCCCGACACATTCGACGGATTGATCCAACTTGCAACGGATCTCACGGATCGAAGTGAGAACGTCTACGGAATCGCCACACGAGGCTCGAAGTCCTGGGCGACGATTCACCCGGGGTTCATGACACAGTTCACCCGCGAGGGTGCGAAGGACTACGAATTTCGGGGTGGCGAGTTGGTGGCGACCATGGATTCGGACAAGGCTGTCGCCTTCACCGAGAAGTGGATCGACATGATGCACGCTGCCGGACCGACCTCGTGGACAACGTACGACTATCCGCAGGCAACAGGCGATCTCGGTGACGGCAAGGCAATGATGGTCTACGACGCGGACAGTGCGACGTACCCGAAGAACAAAGCCGGAGCCAGTCGCGAAGCGGGTAACCTCGCTTGGTACCCGGGTCCAGCGGGCCCGGACGGGAGTTACGCGACCAACCTGTGGACGTGGTCGTTGGCCATGAATGCGCGTTCCGAGAAAAAGCATGCGGCATGGCTTTTCCTGCAGTGGGCCACCAGTAAGGGAACTCTCAACGACGCGGTCAAATCAGGCATCTTCGCGAACCCCGTGCGCAAGTCCGTGTTCGACGAAACTTTCAAACAGGAAGTCGGCGAAGGTATGCCGGGCTATCTCGAAACATTCGAGACGGTGATCGGCAGTTCCAAGATCCAGTTCACGCCTCAGAAGAAGTTCTTCGACACCACCGAGGACTGGGCTGTCGCGCTGCAGGACATCTACGGAGGCAAGGACGCGAAATCGGCACTGTCCTCGCTCGCCAAGACCAACACATCCAAGGTAAACCTCTGATCCGCGGCGGATCACCGGAGCAAGGGAGTAAGGAAAAGTGACTACCCAATCCACCCGTCCGCCGTCGGAGGCTCACTCCGCGAAACCGGCAGGCGCACCGTCCCGCAACGTCGAGCCTCCCGAAGTGCCGATGTGGCGACGTAAGTTGCGCCCCTACATCCTCTCGATTCCGGCTGTGGTGATCGTTGTCGGAATTCTCTATCCGTTTGTGATCGGCGCGTACTACTCGTTCTTGAATTACGCGGCAGTGAACCCGGATCCGCAGTTCGTGTGGTTCAAGAACTTCGCGAGTGTCCTGGGCGACTCGAGTTTCTGGACCAGCGTGCGTGTGACCGGAGTCTTCGCCATTGTCGCCACGGCGGTCGAGACGGTGATCGGTGTCGGCATCGCGTTACTGCTCAACCGTTCGAGCTTGATCGGGAAGATCTTCGAGAAAGTGCTGATCCTTCCGTTGATGATCGCACCGGTCATCGCCGGCGTGATCTGGAAGCTGATGTTCAACCCGCAGTTCGGAATTCTGAATCACGTTCTGGGGCTCGGTAACACATTCGACTGGTTGAGCAGTCAGAACGCCCTGTGGTCCGTTATTCTGGTGGACCTGTGGATCTTCACTCCCTTCGTGGCGATTCTTGTTCTCGCCGGCATGCGTTCGTTACCGAAGGAGCCGTTCGAAGCGTCCGAGGTAGACGGTGCCAGTTGGTTCTACATGTTCCGCAGGCTCATGCTGCCCATGTTGTGGCCCTACATCCTGGTCGCCGTGATCTTCCGATTCATGGACAACCTCAAAGTGTTCGACGCGGTGTACGTCCTGACTGCGGGTGGACCAGGACTGTCCACCCGAACGCTCCAGATCGGTGCGTTCGAGGATTCGATCATCAATCTCGACTATTCCCGCGGCAGCACCTACATGTTCTTGCTGTGGATCATCGTGTTCGTCACCGCGCGCTATCTGGTGAGCGTGTTGGGCAAGGCGCAGCGTCGTGCTGCCGGAGCGGAGTCGTAAAGTCATGGCCAGTGAATTGATGCCAGGCCAGAAGAGGTTCACGGTGGGTGCCGTAGCCGCGGACATCGTGTTGGTCGGGTGGTTCGTCTTCTCGCTCTTTCCCATCCTGTGGATGTTTCTGCTGGCGCTGAAGACTCCGGCCGAGCAGACCACCACATACTTCAAGTTCAGTCCCACGTTCGAGAACTTCGGAACCGTGCTGAGTCAGAAGGGCACGGATCTGACGAGTGTCGACTTCAAGTCGGCTCTGCTGACCAGCTTGATCAATTGTGGTGGTGCTGTTCTGGTTTCGTTGGCTATCGGCATTCCGGCTGCGTATGCTGCCGGACGTTGGAAGTACAAGGGATCCAACGATTTGATGTTCAACATGCTTTCCTTCCGCTTTGCGCCGGAGCTGATGGTGATCGTCCCGCTGTTCGTCATCTACAACCAGATCGGGTTGTTCGACACCAAGCTCGGGATGGTGTGGGTTCTTCAATTGGTGACGATGCCTCTGGTGGTCTGGATCTTGCGATCGTATTTCGAAGATCTGCCTGAAGATCTCGAACAGGCGGCCCTCCTGGACGGGTACACGCGCAAGCGCGCCTTCGTCATGGTGGCGCTTCCACTTGTTCGTCCGGGAATTGCCGCAGCAGCGCTACTTTCGTTCATCTTCGCGTGGAACAACTACGTTTTCCCTCTCATCCTCGCCGACAGCAACGCCGGAACGGTCACCGTCGCAGTGACCAAGTTCCTCGGTGGTGGCGGACAGGCCTACTACAACCTGACAGCTGCGGCTGCGGTGATCGCTGCTCTACCGCCGCTGATTCTGGCGTTGACGATCCAGCGATACCTTGTCCGCGGACTGTCGTTCGGGGCGGTGAAATCCTGATGGTCGCACTTACTGTCAAAGCATTGACCAAACACTACGGAAAGACCGTGGGCATCGACGGCATCGACCTCGACGTGGCAGACGGTGAATTCCTCGTCATTCTGGGACCTTCGGGCGCAGGCAAGACCACGACGCTCAAGTCGATAGCCGGACTCGTCGAAGTCGACGATGGCACGGTCGACATCGGGGGAGTGGACATGACGCTGGTCGAGCCCTACCACCGTAACGTCGCCATGGCCTTCGAGAGCTACGCACTGTACCCGCAAAAGACAGTGTCCGAGAATCTTGCGTCACCACTCAAGTCCGGTCGAACCGGAAAATACTCGGAGGTCGAGCAGAAGCGCCGTATCGACACCGTCACCAAGACCTTGGGAATCAACCACCTTCTCGAGCGCTTCCCACGGGAACTCTCGAACGGGCAGCGGCAGCGAGTTGCTCTCGGGCGAGTGTTGGTACGGCCGGCCGACGTGTACCTTCTCGACGAACCGCTCTCACATCTCGATGCCAAACTGCGTGCGGCGATGCGTGCCGAATTGCGCCAACTCGGTCAGATGTCCAACACCACAACGGTATACGTGACACACGACTATCAAGAAGCGCTGGCGTTGGGTGATCGTATCGCGATCCTGCGGGAGGGGCGGCTGGTCCAGATCGACACACCGGCGAACATCTGGCATGCGCCCGCTGACACCTTCGTTGCGCGCTCGCTCGGCCAACCCGAGATCAACGTGTTCGAGGCAGTAGTCGACGGGGCAGCGCTCCGGGTGCTCGGAACCGATCTGGAGGTCGGGATTCCGTCGGACATCACGATATCTACGTCGGCTGGAGCTCGAATCGGTATCCGACCGTGTGACATCGAGATTCGGGCAGATTTTTCGCGGAACTCCGGTTCGGTGGCCGTACGCGGCCGTATCCAACTGGTGGAGCGCCTCGGCCGCAATGTCGAACTCTCGATAGATCTCGGCGGCGGGGTCACGATGATCGGTCTGTCGTCGGGTGGTTCGCTCGCGGTCGAAGGTGCCGAGATCGTTGTGGAAGTGGCTCGCCAGAACATTCACCTGTTCGAGGGAGCACCCGAGGGAACAGACAGTCGACGACTCGGCAGCGCGATCGCCGGCACCGGTAGGACCGGCGACAGTGTAACGACCCACGCAGCACAGGAGGACAGGCGATGACCACTACCGCCGATAGCCGTCGCGTCACGAAGGTCGCGCAATCACTCACCCTGGACAACCTGGAGAAGACCTACTCTTCACGCGGGCGGGCAACATTCCATGCGGTCAAAGGAATCGACCTGCACATCGAACCGGGTGAGTTGGTCGCCCTGCTCGGTCCTTCGGGATGCGGCAAGACGACAACCCTTCGGATGATCGCCGGACTGGAGACCGTCTCGAGCGGGGAGATCTTGATCGGTGACCGGAAGATAAGTCAGCTGGCACCCGGGAAACGAGGCGTGGGGGTTGGATTCGAGAGCTATGCTTTGTATCCGCCGCTCTCGGTGCGCGACAACCTCTCGTACGGATTGAAAGCCCGAAAAGTAGCGGGCGCAGACGAACTGGTGTCCACCATTGCCCGTCGTCTCGAGATGGAGGACATACTCGACTTGCGTCCGGCAGGATTGTCGAGCGGGCAGAAGCAGCGGGTTGCACTCGCTCGGGCGCTTGTGCGCAATCCGCCGGTGCTGCTCCTCGACGAACCGCTCTCGCACCTCGACGCGTCGGCGCGGCAACGGGTTCGGCGTGAACTGAAGATGCTGCAACGCGAATTCGGCTACACCACAATCGTGGTCACCCACGACCAGGTCGAAGCGCTGAGCTTGGCAGACCGGCTTGCGGTGATGGACGGTGGCATCATCCAGCAGTACGGCACTCCTGACGAGGTGTTCGACGATCCGGCCAACATCTTCGTGGCGGAGTTCGTGGGCGAACCGCAGATCAACATGTTCGACGGAAGTGTGCGCCTCGAGAACGGATCTGCGGTTGTTGCCATAGGCTCGGCTGGTACCTTACCGGTCTCGACACGCAATGTCGTTGAGGGTCAGTCGGTTCGGGTCGGAGTTCGCCCCCAGGACATGACTATGGTGCCGGGACCTGCCGGGCATCGGCAGATCACGGTGCACGTGAAGCATTTCGAGCACCTGATGGAGTTCGGGTTGGTACAGGTGAACGCAGCGGGAACCGAGTCGACTGGCTCGGGATCAACGCTGATGGTTCAGACGCCGGCCCACGAGAGGTTTGCAGCAGGTGACGAGTGCGCTGCGACTGCTCTTCCTGAACGTGTCTATCTATTCGACCCCGAAACCGGAAATCGACTGCGTTAGAGGTATTTTGTCATGACTCGGCTATTCAACGATCCCGCGACATTTACGGAAGACATGCTCGAGGGTTTCCTCGACGCCAACTCCGACTATGTTGTCGGTGTGCCAGGCGGTGTAGTACGGGCACAGGAGACACGACCGGGCAAGGTTGCGGTCGTCGTAGGTGGCGGTTCCGGTCACTATCCCGCGTTCTGTGGTGTTGTCGGGCCGGGGTTCGCCGACGGTGCAGTGGTGGGAAATATCTTCACGTCTCCCTCCGCAGCGGAGGCGACCTCCGTCGCTCGCGCTGTCGACAGCGGTGCCGGGGTGCTTCTGACCACCGGAAATTACGCGGGTGACGTGATGAACTTCTCGCTCGCAGTGAAAGCTTTGGCGCACGAGGGAATTGATGCTCGATACCTGCCGGTCACCGACGATATTGCGAGTGCATCGGCGGAGGACATCACGAAGCGGCGGGGAATCGCCGGTGATTTCACGGTGTTCAAGATCGCGTCGGCTGCTGCGGAAGCGGGGTACAACCTCGACGAGGTGCAGCGAGTAGGTCGCGCGGCGAACGACAACACTCGAACACTCGGTGTTGCTTTCGGCGGATGCACCCTGCCGGGCGCGGATCACCCACTGTTCACGGTGGAAACCGGAATGATGGATCTGGGGCTGGGTATTCACGGAGAACCGGGTGTATCCACGCACGAGATGCCAAGTGCCGCAGAACTGGCGCGACTATTGGTCGACGGCGTGCTTGCCGAACGACCGGACGGTACCGGGACACGCGTCGGTGCGATCCTCAACGGGCTCGGGCGTACCAAGTACGAGGAATTGTTCGTGGTCTGGGGAACCGCGTCGAAGCTGTTGCGGGAGGCCGGATACACGATTGTCTCGCCGGAGGTCGGAGAGTTGGTGACCAGTCTGGACATGGCCGGTTGTTCACTGACGCTCATGTGGCTGGACGAGGAACTCGAATCGTTCTGGACCGCAGCCGCGGACACTCCGGCATTTCGGCGCGGAACATTGGGTGTGGCAACACGATCAGGGGAGCGTCGTACGACCACTTCCGTGCAAGAGACGTCCGGTGTGAGCGCTGCGGGCGACGACCAGGGGCGGTTGTGCGGAGAAACTGTGGCTACGGCGATCGAGGCTCTCGCTCGGGTGATGGCGGTCAACGAAGAAGAACTGGGCCGCATCGATGCGGTGGCAGGCGATGGAGACCACGGGCGCGGGATGGTTCGGGGAACCGAATACGCGACGCTGGCAGCGCAGGCCGCAGCCGCGCAGGGTGGCGGTCCACAAGGAGTTCTGACTGCAGCGGGTGAAGCCTGGGCAGCAAAGGCAGGCGGGACGTCCGGCGTGCTGTGGGGTGCCGCGCTTACGGCGATGGGAACCAGGCTGGGTGACAAGGGACAACCAGGCGCCCATGACCTGGCTGACGGTGTACGGGCGGGCTATGACGCGATAGTGGCGCTCGGTGGAGCAAAACCAGGCGACAAGACGATGCTCGACGCTCTGTGGCCGTTCGTGGAAACCTTAAGTGCCGCAGTCGGAAACGGGGTCCCCACGGCGCAGGCGTGGGACGAAGCCGCCGTCGTTGCCCAGACCGCAGCCGACGCCACGGCGCAATTGCGCCCGCTGGTGGGTCGGGCACGACCGCTGGCAGAACGGAGCGTCGGGACCCCGGATGCCGGCGCGATATCGATGGCGATGTGTGTCCGTACCGTCGCTGATTTCTTGAACACGAACTCTGAACGCAAGGAGCACGATCATGGCTGAGCGACTTCGT
The DNA here is from genome assembly GCF_030056735.1 of Rhodococcus sp. IEGM 1409. GTDB lineage: Bacteria > Actinomycetota > Actinomycetes > Mycobacteriales > Mycobacteriaceae > Rhodococcus_F. Next base: position 499,247 of record NZ_JASHKN010000001.1, on the reverse strand, counting down.
ATCGTCGTCGGTTGCGACGACGCCGGCTTGGAGTACAAGCAGGCACTCAAGGCCGACCTCGAAGCCGACGACCGCGTGGAGGTGGTGACCGATGTCGGCGTCGGGAACGACGAGCACACTGCGTACCCGCACGTTGCTGTCACCGCCGCCAAGTTGGTGGCCGAGGGCAAAGCCGACCGGGCGCTCCTCGTGTGTGGAACAGGATTGGGCGTCGCTATCAGTGCCAACAAGGTGCCGGGGATCCGGGCGGTGACTGCCCACGACAGTTTCTCGGTGGAGAGATCGGTTCTCAGCAACAACGCACAGGTCTTGTGTTTCGGGCAGCGAGTGGTCGGACTCGAACTCGCCAGACGACTGGCGAAGGAGTGGTTGGGCTACCACTTCGACACTCGGAGCGCCTCTGCCGAGAAGGTTGCTGCGATCGGCGAATACGAGACTGCGGGTAAGCCCCGCGACTGCTGATCGCTCAGAGCAGGCCGAACTTCCGGACCGCGTCGAGTAGTGCGTGCGGGCGTTCGGTCGTCGGCAGGGGATCGACGAGTGCGAACTGGCAACCGATGTCTCGGGCAGCGCCGTCGGCCACGTCGCTGTCGCCGACCATCAATGTCTGCGCCGCATCCACATCGAGTTGCGCCAGTGCGTATTCGAAGATTGCGGGCTCCGGTTTGACGGCGCCCACCTCGAACGAGAGGACGAACTCGTCGACCCAGACATCCCAGCCTCGGTCGACGAACGCCGGACGGATGTCGAAGGCGATGTTGCTCAGAACCGCGGTTCGTATGCCCTTCTCCGACAATGACTTCAGGACCTCGCCGGTGTCCGGGTAAGGCGACCACTGGTCCGGATCTACCAGCAGGGCGTAGAAAGCCTCGGCGCGAACCGGATCGGGCACTCCGGACTTGCTCAACACGTCGAGGTATGCCTGACGATGCAACTTAGGATCCCGGTCGCGGTTCTCCCACGCGTAGATCCCGGCTTCGTCCATCTCGACGGTTCTACCCACCGGCGCGGTCATCCGGCGCATCAGCTCGGCTTGAGCATGCACGTCGAGCGGATCACCTTGGTGATCGACGAGGTGCTCGTTCCAATCGTCGCTCTCCTCCAAACGGAAGAGGGTTCCGGAGAAATCGAACAGCGTCGCGGCGATATGTCCGTCTTGATGGGCCGTGCTGTCAGTGTTCACCTCGACAGGTTATCGGCGTCCGCTTTCCGATGCGCGATGTGAGCCAGTGCACGCGTACTTTGAGAGGGCACATTTTCCGAGGTTCCCCCGACGGGCGTGATTTCGACGCCCCGGATGAACCGAATGACGAGGGGGATCCTCCGTGTCCGACCACGCGAATACACCAGACCTGACGAAGCCGTCCGGCGAAGACCCCCACCTCTCACGTCAGCTGTCCAACCGGCATATCCAGCTGATCGCCATCGGTGGGGCCATCGGCACCGGACTCTTCATGGGATCGGGCAAGACGATCTCTCTCGCCGGGCCTTCCGTGATCTTCGTGTACATGATCATCGGCTTCATGCTCTTCTTTGTCATGCGTGCGATGGGGGAGTTGCTGCTCTCGAACATGGCGTACAAGTCGTTCTCGGACTTCGCCGCTGATCTGCTGGGACCCTGGGCGGGATTTTTCACCGGCTGGACGTACTGGTTCTGTTGGATCGTCACCGGCATCGCCGACGTCATCGCGATTTCCGGCTACTTCAAATACTGGTGGCCAGGTCTCGCGGCGTGGATTCCCGCTTTGCTGACGATCGCGGCACTACTCCTCCTGAACTTGCCGACGGTGAAGGCCTTCGGTGAAACCGAGTTCTGGTTCGCGCTGATCAAGATCATCGCCATCGTCAGCCTGATCATCGTCGGCATCGTCATGGTCGTCTCCGGGTTCACGGCGCCGAACGGTGCCACCTCCGGTATCGACAATCTCTGGAACGACGGCGGCATGTTCCCGACCGGATTCATGGGATTCGTGGCCGGCTTCCAGATCGCCGTGTTCGCATTCGTGGGTATCGAACTGGTCGGCACGACAGCAGCCGAGGCGAAGGACCCGGAGAAGAACCTGCCGAAGGCCATCAACTCCATCCCCATTCGTGTGCTGCTGTTCTACGTCATTGCGCTGACCGTGATCATCGCGGTGACTCCGTGGCGTGAAATCAGCGCAGACAAGAGTCCGTTCGTCGCCATGTTCACCCTCGCCGGCCTCGGCATCGCTGCATCGGCCATCAACTTCGTCGTGCTGACCTCCGCCGCATCTTCGGCGAACTCGGGTATCTACTCCACCTCGCGCATGGTGTTCGGCCTTGCACAAGAGGGCGACGCACCGAGGGCTCTCGGCAAGCTGAACTCACGCAAGGTTCCCGCGAACGCCCTGATGTTCTCCTGCATCTTCCTGCTGGCGTCGCTGATCCTGCTGTTCTCGGGCGATTCCGTGATCGAGGCCTTCACCGTCGTCACGACCATCTCGGCGCTGCTGTTCATGTTCGTGTGGACGATCATCCTGGCGAGCTACATGGTGTACCGGAAGCGACGTCCGCACTTGCACGAGACGTCGAAGTTCAAGATGCCCGGCGGCATCGTGATGTGCTGGGTCGTGCTCGCGTTCTTCGTCTTCATCCTCTGGGCACTGACAACCAAGGACGACACCCTGCAGGCACTTGTCGTCACGCCGATCTGGTTCGTCGTTCTGGGTATCGCGTGGGCGATCATCCGGCGCCGACCCGCTCACCGGGCACGATACGAGGCTTTCAAGTCAGAACTGGACGCCAGCCGACAGAACGGCGAGAAATAGTTTCGGTCAAGATCGGGTAACGGTGGCGGCCGCCTTGATCAAACTGTTACATTCTTCGGCAGACAGAGGAGCGGGCTTCATCAGAAGGACGCTGCACGCCGACGACTGACGGAGTACTCACTGTGGGAAACCACCACCGCACGGGCAATGACGATGTTGTCTTCGAGATCGATCCCGAGGCAGCAAGCGGCCGCCACCGCACCCCGTCGTCTGGCCCTGGTGCTGGTGTCAAGGCAGGTGTCGTAGCTGCGGCTACCGGTGCACTCCTCGTCGGTGCAGGCCAGATGGGTGCAGGAACCGCTGCTGCGGCGCCGGCAACACAGACCATCGCGGGCTTCGAAATCCCGCAGGGTCTGCTTCCCGAGGGCGTTGTCGTTCCGGCTGAATTGGCGGCTCTTCCGGCTCCCGAGCTTCCCGATTTTGCAGCTGACCTCAACACGCAGGCACAGCAGTTCCTCGCGGGTATCAATCCCGGCACGTCCGCTCGCACGGTGCAGCCGGTGTCCGGAACGCTGACCTCCACCTTCGGTTCGCGCTGGGGCGCACACCACGGCGGTCTCGACATCGCAGCCCCGATCGGTACGCCGATCCTGGCTGCAGCCGACGGCCAGGTCATCGACGCCGGCCCGGCGTCAGGTTTCGGCCTCTGGGTCCGCGTCCAGCACGACGACGGCACGGTCACCACGTACGGCCACGTCAACGACTACCAGGTCAACGTCGGCCAGCGCGTCAACGCCGGCCAGCAGATCGCCACCGTCGGTAACCGTGGTCAGTCCACCGGCCCGCACCTGCACTTCGAGGTCGCCGAGAACGGCGCAAAGGTCGATCCGGCAGCGTGGCTGCAGGCCCGCGGCGTTGCTGTCACCTGGGTCGACAACTCGTAAGAAAATTTCTGCCAGAACTGCGGTGGCGCCGGGAAATTCTTCCTGGTGCCACCGCAGTTCTCGTTCGTGGGTGACATCGGCCGGATAGCCTTCAGTGACGTTGATCGTCGAAGGGGGAAGGCGCGATGGGTGCAGAGGTCACGGCGAGAGAATTCACCAGAGCCGACCGCAGGCTCTTTCGTAAGAAGGTGCGCTCGTGTGTCGACGCCATGAAGCAGATGCTCGACGGTGGTGACTTTCGGGACGCCGTCGACAAGCCGGCGCCGCTGCTGGGTATGGAGATCGAATTCAACCTGGTGAACGGGGACATGGCTCCTGCGATGTCGAATCGTGAAGTACTCGAATCCATCGACGACGCTGCGGTTTTCCAAACCGAGCTCGGACAGTTCAACGTCGAGATGAACGTCGAACCCGGCCCACTCACCGGTGACGCGACTTTCGAATTGGAGAAGAAACTGCGGGCATCCCTCGATGTCGCTGACGCGCGAATCCACGCGCACGACGCCGAGATGGTGATGATCGGGATGCTGCCGACGCTGCAGCTCGAGCATCTCGATCGAGAGTGGATCACCGCCAACCCGCGCTACGAATTGCTCAACGAGCAGATTTTTGCCGCGCGAGGAGAGGACATCGAACTCGACGTCGAAGGTGTCGCGCTGCCTGGCGGCGACGTGGAAATTCTTCGGGCCGATACCAATTCGGTGGTGCCGGAGGCGGCGTGTACGTCCATGCAGTTGCATCTGCGCGTGGCGCCGGAAGAGTTTGCCGCGCACTGGAATGCCGCGCAGTGTCTGGCCGGAGTGCAAGTGGCGTTGGCGGCCAATTCTCCTTTCCTGGCAGGCAAGGCACTCTGGCACGAATCGCGCATTCCGATCTTCGAACAGGCTACGGACACGCGAACTTTCGAGCTCAAGAACCAAGGTGTGCGTCCGCGGGTGTGGTTCGGTGAGCGGTGGATCCATTCGGTGCTCGACCTGTTCGAGGAGAACTCGCGGTATTTCCCGGCCTTGCTGCCAGATGTGTCGGACACCGATCCACTGGAAGTGCTCGCGGCGGGCGGGGTTCCGGAGTTGAGCGAGCTTCAGATGCACAACGGCACGGTCTACCGGTGGAACCGACCGGTGTACGACTGCTCGGATGGCAAGCCGCACTTGCGTATCGAGAATCGGGTGCTGCCGGCCGGACCGACCGTCGTCGACATCATGGCCAATGCAGCCTTCTACTACGGAACCGTTCGGGCACTGGTTAACGCGGAGCGGCCACTGTGGTCGCACATGTCTTTTCACGCGGCGGAAGAGAACCTGCACATCGGCGCCAAGTACGGACTCGACGCGACCCTGTACTGGCCGGAGATCGGCTGGGTCGGTGCCGACGAGTTGATATTGCGAAGGCTGCTGCCGTTGGCGCACGAGGGCTTGGCGGACTTCGGATTGTCCGCCGCCGCCCGCGATCGGTACCTCGGCGTCATCGAAGGGCGATGCATGAATCGGCAGACCGGTGCGGCCTGGCAACGAGAGCATGTTGCACGGGCGGAGGCTTCGGGCGCGGACCGCTCGACTGCGCTCACCGGAATGCTCCGCGGTTACGTGGAGAACATGCGCACGGGAGATCCTGTTCACACCTGGTCCTGATTGCTCTGCTAATTCCCCTATCCGTCAACAGTTTCGGGGACTTAAGTCCCCGAAATGCAGAGGGGGTGACCCCAAAAAAGCCGGACAAGTGGGATGGTTAGAGTGAAAGTTGCTCGGTTACTTCTTCAGGAAGGTGGGCACATGAGTTCACGCGAACATAACAGTGTTGTTGTCGGAGTCGAGGGTTCGGACACTGCGTCCACCGCGCTCCGCGAAGCCGCGAAAATCGCCGCCCAGCGCGAATTGCGACTCGACATCATCCACGCTCTCGACTTCGCGCCGTACGGTTTCGGTGGACCGTACGTCGACGCGGGTGGGGTGTACGAATGGGTCGAAGAGGCCGGAAAAGCGATCTTGGCTGAGGCGGAACAGTTCGCCCGTGAGATCGATCCGAAACTCGAAGTTCACACCGAAATCGCCATCGGCAGCGCAACCCAGTGGTTGATCGAGAGTTCGGCACAGGCCAGGCGGGTAGTTGTCGGAGCTTCTGCATCAGGCAAAGCGGCAACGGCAGTACTCGGCAATACCGCAGTCGGGGTGGCCAGTCACGGCAAGTGCCCGGTGATCGTCGTCCGAGACCGCGACGGCGCGGTCCCCTCGGAGGGGCCGGTCGTGGTCGGCGTCGACGGCAGCGCGCTCAGTGCGCAGGCCGTAGGTGCCGCATTCGAGGAAGCGGCCTTCCGCGGCGCCGAGTTGGTGGCGCTGCACGTGTGGAGCGACCTCGGGAGCGCGGCATTCGAAGATCCGAGGGCCGCTGCACTTGCACCGCAGTCTCTCGAGGAGGAAGAGCACGCAATTCTCAGCGAGAGCTTGGCGGGTTGGTCCGAGCAGTACCCGGACGTGAAGGTCCGGCGCGAGGTCTACCTCGACAACCCACGTGGACGGCTGCTGGACTGGTCGGCAAAAGCGCAGCTCGTGGTCGTCGGAAGCCGTGGCCGCGGTGGATTCCGCGGCATGCTGCTCGGCTCGACCAGCAACACTCTGATCGCTTCGGCCAAGTGCCCCGTCATGGTGGTTCGCCCCGAAGAATCCTGACCCTCTTCAACCTCTCCCGCTACCCCGTTCATTTCGGTCATCGAATATGAACGGGGTAGTCACATGAATGCGGACTCAGGTTCCGTAGTGTTCGATGTGAGTAAGTGTTCGATGGGAGTACCACTGCCCGTGTGCGCGTCGCACACGGCAGCAATCGTCAGGATTGGGGTTACAACGTGCGTATCGGTATGGGTTTGAACTACAGCGGCGGGTTCGCCGAAACCGTCGAAGAGGTCGGTGACCTGGAGAAGGCGGGCCTGGACATCGCTTTCGTTCCGGAAGCGTATTCCTTCGACGCGGTCAGCCAGCTCGGCTACCTGGCGGCCAAGACGTCGACCATCGAACTCGCATCGGGAATCTTCCAGATCTACACCCGTACGCCCTCGTTGACCGCGATGACGGCAGCGGGCCTGGACTTCGTCTCCAACGGCCGCTTCGTGATGGGCCTCGGTGCTTCCGGACCGCAGGTTATCGAGGGATTCCACGGCGTCAAGTACGACGCTCCGCTGGGACGCACCCGTGAGGTCGTCGAGATCTGCCGCCAGGTGTGGCGCCGCGAGAAGGTCGAATACCAGGGCAAGTATTACCAGGTTCCGCTCCCCGCCGAGAAGGGCACCGGGCTGGGTAAGCCGCTCAAGCTGATCAATCATCCTGTGCGTGAGCGCATCCCGATCCTGATCGCTTCGCTCGGACCCAAGAACGTCGAGCTGACGGCCGAGATCGCCGAAGGTTGGGAGCCGATCTTCTTCCATCCGGAGAAGGCGGCAAGTGTCTGGGGTGAGCCGATCGCCAAGGGCAAGGCCAAGCGCGATCCGAGCCTCGGCGAGCTTCAGGTTTACGCGTCGCCGGCGCTCGCCATCGGTGACGACGTCGACCACATGCTCGACTGGGTACGCCCGAGCCTTGCGCTCTACATCGGCGGCATGGGCGCCAAGGGCAAGAACTTCTACAACGATCTCGCTGTGCGTTACGGCTACGAAGAGGCAGCCGAGAAGATCCAGGATCTCTACCTCGCGGGCAAGAAGGACGAAGCCGCAGCAGCAGTCCCGGACGAACTGGTTCGTGCCGTGTCGTTGATCGGTCCCGAGAGCTACGTCAGGGAACGCGTCGCAGCCTTCGCCGAAGCCGGTGTCACGACGCTCAACGTCTCGCCGTTGGCGGCCGATCGCAACGGCCGTGTCCAGCTGATCGAGAAGTTCCGCAAGATTTGTGACTGACCGTGCCGTGCGCCTTTATTAACCGCCGGCGGTTAATAAAGGCGCACAGCAGAGCGGGTGATTCGGGATCTCTTGCGCACGAAACCCGATTTTGGGCGCTTGTTGACAGGACTTTCTGCACTTCTGACCGGTCGGGTTCTTCACCTAACGTGGATTGGGTAGCCAGGGTTCGCGTGCGAATCCGGCACCGGTGGCCTCGTTGACGCCCGAAAAGGGATGTTGGCGGGGCCGTTGCCGCAGTCCACCCGAACACCCAATGTCCGATTCGGGACTCGCGTCGGCTGATGAATCCTTTTTGCCGTCATTGGGCAATAGTGTGAGGGCGAAGAGATTCTGTGGTCGATAGTGGAGGGACGAACATGAGTGCAACCAAACCCGTCGTCGTAGCAGTGGACGGTTCGGAATCGGCGTCGTCGGCTGTCGTCTGGGCGGCTCGAACGGCAGTGGCGCTCGGTCGTCCTCTCCACATCGCGACGGTGGTGCATATCCCCGCCTTCTACTACTCCGAGCCGTACCTCGCCGAGAGCTTCAAGGACGAACTGCGCCGCACTGCCACCGCTCGTCTGGACAGCGCACAGATCCTCGCGCGCCAGAGCATCGACGACGACCTCGAGATCGTCGCCGAACTTCTCGACGGCAGTGTCTCCGATCGGCTGATCGAATTGTCCAAGAGTGCGTACATCATTGCGCTCGGACCCCGCGGACACGGTGAATTCACCGGACTGGTTGTCGGTTCCGCGACGGTGTCCGTGGTCTCGCACGGCGAATCACCGGTTGCGGTTGTCAGAGGGCGGACGCTCGACGGGCGACCGCCGACCGAAGGCCCCGTCGTCGTCGGCGTCGATGGATCCGAGAGCAGCATCGAGGCAGTCGAGCATGCTTTCGAGCAGGCTTCCGCGAGGGGCGCCACCTTGATTGCGGTCAACGTGTGGAGTGACGTGAGTGTGCAGCCCTCGCTGGGCGCCACCCCGGAGGACCCACTGTGGAGCAGCATCCAGACGGGTGAGGAAGTTGTGCTCGCCGAGCAACTGGCCGGATTCACCGAGCGTTACCCGGACGTCGTCGTCGAGAGGGTCGTCGCGCGTGACCGTCCAGTCCGGGTTCTGAGCGAATACGCGGAGACGGCGCAATTGATAGTCGTCGGCAGCCGTGGGCGCGGCGGATTCGCGGGAATGCTCCTCGGATCGACCAGTCGGGCGCTCCTGCACACTGCCGATTGCCCGGTTCTCATCGTCCGACACGTCAACAAGTGAAGAGAATGCATTCAATGAGTTCTGAGTCCACCATCTCCGGTACCGTTCGACACGAGATGTCTTTTGGAGGGGTTCGATGACAACGCGGATATTCCTGGTCGACGATCACGAGATCGTCCGACGCGGTTTGTTCGACCTACTCGGCGGGGTCGAAGACTTCGTGGTGGTGGGCGAGGCCGCATCCGTGGGAGAAGCATTGGCTGCGGTACCGCAAAGCAATGCCGACGTCGCGGTTCTGGACGTACGGCTGCCTGACGGCAACGGCGTCGAACTGTGCCGCGAACTGCGCTCGATGCTGCCCAACCTGCGCTGCCTGATGCTCACCTCGTACGCCGACGACGAGGCGTTGCTCGACGCGATCATGGCCGGCGCCTCGGGGTTCGTCCTCAAACAGATTCTGGGAACCGATCTGGTCGCTGCGGTCCGCACAGTCGGGCGCGGCGGTTCACTGCTCGACAGTCGGGCGACGGAGGCGCTGATGCAGCGGATCCGTAGCGACCGCACAGCCGATCCGTTGGCCGAACTTTCCGATCAGGAGCGAGCAGTCTTCGACCTCATCGGAGAGGGGCTCACCAACCGGGAGATCGGCGCGCGATTGTTCCTCGCGGAGAAGACAGTCAAGAACTACGTGACGCGTCTGCTGTCGAAGCTGGGTATGCAGCGTCGAACTCAGGCTGCGGTGCTGGCCACCGAAATCCGCAGCGGCAGTCGATAGGTCTACCGACCGGACTTCGGTCGATTCGAGTTGGTGCGGCCGAGCGGCACTCGCCAGAGCAGACGTGCACCGCTCGGATCGTGGTTGACGATTGTGCATGTACCGCCACAATGTTCGGCTCGGCGCTCGAGATTGTGAAGCCCACTCTTGTGGAAGTCGGAGGGGAGTCCGACGCCGTCGTCCTCGATTGTGATCGCGAATTCGACATCCGCGGTGACTGCGATGGTGATGTGGCGTGCGTGTGCATGCCGAAGGACGTTGCTCAGTCCTTCTCGCAGTACAGCTTCGGCGTGCTGGTGGATCCCGGGATACACGAGAGTGTCGATGGCGCCGGAGAATTGGACGCTGGGGGTCACGGCGGATTGTGCGGTGGCGTCGCCGATGACGTCGAGGAGGCGTCGGCGCAGGCTCGACGAATCGGTGGCCGTGGGAGTCTGCAGATCGAAGATGGTAGTCCGGATCTCGCGGACGGTCTTGTCCAATTGTTCGAGAGATCGTTTGACAATTGCGCGCGCCGACTCGGGGAGGGTCTCGTCCGGAAGCGTGCTCTGCAGGCTCATTCCACTCGCGAACAGTCGCTGGATGACGTTGTCGTGCAAGTCTCGTGCGATGCGATCGCGGTCGGCGAGGACCGACAACAGGCGTTGCGCCTTCTGTTTCTCGTCGAACTCGATTGCAACGGAGCCGAGTTCGGCCATCGACTCGATCCGGGTCAGCTCGTCGTGATCCCAGTGTGTGTTGGTGGAATTCGACGCCACGATGACCGCGCCGACTACACCCGAGGCGACGCACATCGGTGCCACGACCGCACTCCCGGCCGACGGCACCAGCTCTGTGAGTGCACCTAAATTGGTGAGTACCTGTAGCTTTCGAGTGCTCCGCACCACGTCGAACGGATAGGTCGTCGCTGGAATTCTGACTCCACGCGACGTGGTTCGAGCGCTGGCCGCAGCGTGAACCTGTGCGTATCCGTTCTCGCAGATCACCACGATCACGTCGTCGACGCCGGTCAGGTCCCGAACGCGACTGGCAAGAAGTTGTAGGCCGTCCTCGAGCGAGTCACCGGCCAGCAACCGCGAGCGAACGGCAGATGTTGCGGTGAGCCATCTTTCACGAGTTCGTGACTGCTCGAACAGCCGGGCGTTTTCCACAGCGATACCGGCTGCGATGGCGAGGGCCTCGAGAATGACCTCGTCTTCCTGGGTGAACTCGGCTTTTCCTCGCTTCTCGGTCAGGTAGATGCTGCCGAACACCTTTCCTCGCATCATGATCGGCGCTCCGAGGAAGCTCTCCATCGGTGGGTGATTTGCGGGGAATCCGACCGATTCGGGATGGTCGCCGAGATGCGCCACGCGCAAAGTCTGCGGATGATTCATCAGAACACCCAGAACGCCATGCCCTTCGGGGAAATGTCCCATGATCGCGCGTTGGGACCCGGGGATTCCCTCGTAGACGAATTCCGAGAGCCCGCCCCCTGGCGCCGCAACCCCCAGGGCGCCGTAGCGACAATCCAGAACCGTTGTCGCAGAAGTAATGATCCGTTGAAGTGTCAGGTCCAGATCAAGGCCTGAACCGACGACCAGGACCGCCTCGAGCAGACGGTGGAGGGTCGGGATGTCTGCGTTGGAATCGCCCAGTCGGTCGAGCAACTCGCCGAACGTGCGTGCCGGACTGTGACCCGAAGCTTCGACCATGGTCGAAGCATATCGCCTCGCGGAACGTCAGCCCTCTTGACGGCGACCTTCCCACCACGAAGACCAGTGATGCTTGATTTCGTCGAACTCGGCATCGCTCAGGTTGTAGGTGGTCAGCAGGATCGACATACCCCCATCGGGCCGCTGGGCAGTCACGGACTGCGAGGCGACGGACAGCAGGCCAGGACCGAGATCTTCGACTGTCAACCCGAATTGGTGGTCGGTGACGAAGTCGACGACGCCCTCGAAATAGTCGCCGGGAGCGATCGTCGCCGCGTACCGACTTCCCGCTGCCAGTTCGATTTCGGTGATCCCGAGGACAGTCGCCACGTTCTCGCCGGGGAGCAGAAGGCCGTCGAGATAGATGGTTCTTCGCTCGGCCAGCCCGTGGTGCTCCACAGCGAATCTGAGCAACTGGAGGAACGTCGTCCATCCCTCGGTGACGTCGTCGTACCAATCGTCTTCCGCGGACTTGGCCGGTCGATCGATGCGGACGACCGTCTTGCCTTCTCGTTCTAGTAGAGAGAAACGGTCACCGTTTCCGAGTCTCAGCGTCAATGCTTCGGGGTCGGCCTCAGCGGTGGAGTAGATCTGGGTGATTTCGTCGTCGAGTCCGTCGTACTCCCAGCCGAACCAACGACGAATCAGTGACGGGTCACGCAGCGCGGGCCAGAGCACGGACGGGGCTGCGACGATCGACACTTCGATCACGGTTTCGCTCATCCGGAAGACGCTACCGACTTCAGCCCTTCATGGCGACGGTCAGCAGAAATGCGACGTCTTCGAGCGCTTCGACACTGTGCCGGTCGGCCGGAACGGCGAGGAAATCACCGGTGGATCCTTTCCACTGGTCGCTCCCACACACAAGATTCAGCTTCCCGCTCAGAACCAACAGCGTGGCTTCGCCCGGACTGTCGTGTTCGGCGAGGCTCTTGCCGGCGCTCAGCGCGATCACCGTCTGTCGCAGGCTGCGCTGGTGGCCGCCGTACACGGTTTGTGAACTGCGACCGCTGGTCGCCGAGCCCGCCAGTTTCAACTGTTGGCGAGCGAGAGCGGTCAGTGACTTCTTGTCCATCGAAGACCTCTCGAAAGCGGTGAATGTCGTTCTTGGAGTATGACCGACTCACTCGCAAGGTGCCTCGTTATCGGCGGAAGTCGGTCAGCGAGTGTATTCCAGCCAGCGGAAGCGCAGCCCGCTCTTCTCCGAGGTCTGCCAGGGCTCGTCGGACTTCAGGTTCCATTCGGAGCCGATCTCGGGAGCGAAGGCATCACCGGCGATGTCGATGTCGATCTCGGTCACCAGTAGGTGCGTCGCGAATGGCAGTGCAGCCGAATAAATCTGCCCGCCACCGACGACGAAGACGTCACCGTCCGGCAACGCCAGGGCGTCGTCCAGGCTGTGGACTACCTCGGCGCCTTCGGCGTGCCACTCCGGATCGCGGGTGACGACGATGTTCCGGCGCCCGCTGAACGGCCGGAACTTGAGTGGAATCGAGTCCCAGGTGCGTCGCCCCATGATCACCGGATGCCCCATGGTGACGCGTTTGAAGTAGGCCATGTCTTCGGACACGCGCCACGGGATCGTGTTGTCGGCGCCGATGACGCCGTCATGGGCCTGTGCCCAGACGAGGGTGACTGTGCGATCGGCCATCGTCAGACCGCAACCGGCGCTTTGATCGCGGGGTGGTGCTGATAGTCGACGATCTCCACGTCCTCGAAGGTGTAGTCGAAGATGGAGTCGCGCTTGTTCAGCTTCAGCGTCGGCAGCGAAAGGGGCTCGCGACTGAGCTGCTCGGTGACCTGATCGACGTGATTGTCGTAGATGTGGCAGTCGCCGCCGGTCCAGACGAACTCACCGACGTCGAGTCCGGCCTGCTGGGCCATCATGTGAGTGAGTAGCGCGTAGCTGGCGATGTTGAACGGAACGCCGAGGAACATGTCGGCGCTGCGCTGGTACAGCTGGCACGAGAGCTTGCCGTCGGCGACGTAGAACTGGAAGAAAGCGTGGCAGGGCGCCAGCGCCATCTGTGGAATGTCGGCCACGTTCCACGCCGAGACGATGATTCTCCGCGAATCGGGGTTCGAGCGCAGGGTCTCGACGGTCTGCGTGATCTGGTCGATGTGCTCGCCCGAAGGGGTGGGCCAGCTACGCCACTGGACGCCGTAGACGGGGCCGAGTTCGCCGTTCTCGTCGGCCCACTCGTCCCAGATGGAGACGCCGTGCTCGTGCAGCCACGCCACGTTGGAGTCGCCGCGCAGGAACCACAGGAGCTCGTTGACGATCGACTTGAGGTGGACCTTCTTGGTGGTGACGAGCGGAAAGCCGTCGGCAAGATCGAAGCGCATCTGGTGACCGAAGATGCTGCGGGTGCCGGTTCCGGTGCGATCGGATTTGGCGGTACCCGTCTCCATGACGAGCCGGAGGAGATCTTCGTAAGCAGTGGAGACAGTCACGGGAATCAGTCTAGGGCCTAGCCTGCCGTGCGCCTTTGTCAACCTCCGGCGGTTGATAAAGGCGCACGGCAATATAGCCTCGGCGCATGCGCGAACTCTTGGTGATCGGTATCGGTGCGGGTGATCCCGACCAGGTGACGGTTCAGGCGATCAAGGCCATGAACAGGGCCGATACCTTCTTCATCATCGGAAAGGGTGACGAGAAGCAGGCTCTGGTCGACCTGCGAACCGGCATCCTTACCGAGCACGTTCACCACGAGCACAAGGTGGTCGACATTACCGACCCACCGCGGGACCGAACCCCGACCGATTACGAAGGTGTCGTCGAGGACTGGCACGAGCGTCGGGCAGCGAAATTCGAAGCGGAATTCGCGGCCGAACCCGGAGTCGGCGCGATTCTCGTCTGGGGTGACCCTTCCCTCTACGACAGCACTCTGCGGATCGTCGAGCGCGTGCTCGCTCGCGGGAGAGTGTCGTTCGACTACTCCGTCATCCCGGGGATCACGAGCGTGCAGTCGCTGGCTGCACAACACCGGATCGTCCTGAACCGAATCGGCGAACCCATCCACATCACGACCGGCCGCAAACTGGCCGAGGGATTACCTGACGGAGTGGACAACGCCGTCGTGATGCTCGACGCGCATTGCACGTTCACTCAGATGACCGAAGACGACGCCGAGATCTGGTGGGGTGCGTACCTCGGGACCCCGGACGAGGAGTTGATTTCCGGCAAACTGCGCGACGTCGAAAATCTGATCGTCTCGCGACGGGCAGAGCTGCGTGAGAAGCACGGCTGGATCATGGATACGTACCTTCTTCGACGCTGACAACCGGCCACAGATTGCACTGTCGATCCTGCGCTCGCGATCCCGAATGGCGGTCTGCGCACCTATGATCTGCGCATGACATCGTTCGGACAGGACCGACTGCAGTCGATTCTGCCCGCACCGCGTGGCCGTGAAAAATCGGCTGTGAAGTCGGCTTTCGACCTTCTCGTTCAGTGGTATCGGCGTCCTGATCAATTCGACAGCTTCAATCGATACCTCGCCACGAAGGGATTAGAACTAGCCGTCCGATTGCTGGTCATCGGTTCCTTGACGACGGTCGTCATCGCGATGACTCTGTTGCGCTTCAGCGACGCGGGCGTTCACAACCATGTCACCAGTGTCGTCAACGCCCTGATCATCGCTGTCACGGTCGCGGTGATCTTGCTCTTCTGTCTTCTGCCCGAAATCACGCGTCGGTGGTCGTACTTTTTTGTCGCCTACTGCGAGGTCGGCGTAGTTGTCGGCGTGTTTCTGAACAGCGATCCGTTCATCGGGTTGATCCAGTGTGTGCTCTTCCTGTTGATCGGCGGCTACATCGCCTACTTCCACAACGCGAGACTCCAGGCGCTGCACATGGCGTTGTCGATCGTGGTTCTTGCAGTCGTCGGTCGAAAGGTCGCGATCTATGCGGATCCTGCGCTGGCCACTGCATTGTGTCTGATAATCGCCACCGGGATCGTGGTCATCCCGTTTGCCTGCCAGTTCGTCCTCTCACTTCTCGGATCCGACGCCGACAGTTCGGATGTCGATCCGTTGACCGGCCTTCTGAACCGGCGCGGGCTGCAGCGAGCTGTTGTCGAAATGGGGGCAACGGGACGTGCGTCGAGCAAATCGTCGTATGTCGTTGCGATTGTCGATGTCGATTCGTTCAAGAGCGTCAACGACTCGCGCGGGCACGAAGAGGGAGATCTTGTACTTCGACAGATTGCTGATCGACTGCGGTGGTGCGGCAGTGAGAACGCGCTCTTCGCCAGGTTCGGTGGGGACGAGTTCGTCTTGGTCGACACGATAGACGTCGGTGCAGCGTCTGCATTCGAAGGCAATCTGCGAAGGCACTTGCGAATCGATGATCATGATCCGGCAGTGACGACCAGCGTCGGAGTCGCGATCACCTCTGCCGAATGGTCAGCGATCATTTCCGACGAGGAGTTGACGGAACTGTTTCGAGTAGCCGATGCCTCGATGTATCGAGCGAAAGCTGCCGGCGGCAATCAGGTTGTGATCTGGGACGGAAAACAGTGAGAATTGTCTGATTGCGGGGAGTTGACTGGATTACCCTGACCTCATGGGATCAACCGGGAATGTGGAGCGTTCGGACGCCGTCGCGCCGCAACGACCGCTCTCGGGTTTTGCTTTCCGGCTGATTTCTTCTCACCTGGCCGATTGGTATCGCCGGCCGGACCAATTCGACCCCTTCAACCGCTATCTCGCGGACAAAGGGTTGACCGTTGCTTCGCGATTTCTTGTCGTCTGCTCGTTGGTGCTGGTCACCGTCATCATGCTCCTGACACGCTTCAGTCCGCAGGGACCGACCAGTCCCCACGCGCGCACCGCGAATGCCGTCATCATTGTCGTAACCGTGATGATGGCCGTCGTTCTCTCGACGAGGCGCAGTCTGTCCCGCTCCTGGTCATACGCTTTTGTGCTCTACTCGGAAACGGGAATAGCGGCCGCAATGCTGTTGTATTCCAATCCGCTTGCGGCATTGGCGCATGCCGTGATGTTCTCCGTGATCGGCGGCTACATCGCGTTTTTTCACAATGCACGATTGCAGAGCCTGCATATGTTGTGGGTATTCATTGTCGTCATCGGCATCGTGACACGCATTTCCGTAGTCGAAAACTATTCGGATGTTCCGGTTCTGGTCGCCTTGGTAGTTCTGGTCGGCGCGGCGATCTATGTGATTCCCTTTGCCAGCCAGTTTATTTTCTCCATCCTCGGCACCGACGCGTTGAAATCGCAATTGGACCCTCTGACCGGACTGCTCAACAGGAGGGGACTGGCCGACGAGGTGCGACTGTTGCTGGAGCGGTCGCACACGCACTCGACGCTCTTGGTCGTCGCTGCTGTCGACATCAATCGATTCAAAGCCATCAACGACGAGTACGGACACTCCGTCGGCGACGCTGTGATCGAAAAAGTCGGATCGCGACTGGTCGAATGTGCCGGCCCGACAGCGTTGATCGCACGGATAGGCGGCGACGAGTTCGTCATCGTCGATTCGGTCGATCAACGCTCGTTCGATCGACTCGAACATGACCTTCTGCGGTCGACGATCACCTCGCCCGATCTTCCCGAGGTGGCCATGAGCATCGGAATCGCAAAGATCGCAGGGCCTTTCGCGTCAGCGGACGATGCGCTGGTCGCCTACCCGACCCTGATGCGGCGAGCGGATCGGGCGATGTATTCGGCGAAGGCGCGCGGTGGGCACTCGGTGGTTCTGCAGACGGAAACGGACTGAGCGCACTGTGAGTGTCCGTGGTCGGCGCTAGTCTGTTGCCATGCCTGAACTACCCGAGGTGGAAGCGCTGGCAGGGTTCCTTCGTCAGCACGCGGTCGGCGCAGTGGTGGGACGCGTCGACATCGCAGCACTGAGTGTGCTCAAGACCTTCGATCCGCCGATCACGGCTTTGCAAGGGCATGACGTGACGGGCGCCGCCCGCTTCGGAAAGCATCTGGCGCTGGACTGCGACGGGTTGTGGTTGGTCACGCATCTCTCGCGTGCCGGTTGGATGCGTTGGCTCGACAATCCGTCGGCAACACCGCCGAAGCCGGGCAAGGGGCCGTTGGCGCTGCGCGTCCATTTCTTCACACCCGAAGGGTTGACGCCGGCATTCGATCTCACCGAGGCGGGTACCAAGAAGCGCCTTGCAGTCTGGGTGGTCCACGATCCGCAGGAGGTTCCAGGCATCGCCCGATTGGGGCCGGACGCGATGGCTGTGACGGAAGCTGAGTTCGCAGAGATTCTGGGCGGCACGTCGGCGCGGATCAAGAACTCGATAGTTGATCAGTCGCTGATCGCCGGTATCGGGAACGCCTACTCGGACGAGATCCTCCACACCGCGAAACTCTCGCCGTTCGCGACCTCGTCGCGCCTGACACCGGAGCAGATTTCGACGCTGTACGCCGTGATGCGATCCACGCTGGCCGACGCGATCGAGCGTTTGGAGGGCCAGGACGCGGCCCGACTCAAAGGTGAGAAACGCTCGGGGATGCGAGTACACGCGCGTACCGGACTTCCCTGCCCGGTGTGTGGTGACGTCGTACGCGAAGTGTCGTTCGCAGAACGCTCTTTTCAGTACTGCGCAACGTGCCAGACCGGTGGTAAACCGTTGGCAGACAGGCGAATGTCAAAACTACTCAAGTAGCGAACTGCGCCGCGAGCAGTTCGACGAACTCTCGGGCGAGGGCAGACGAATGGGTGGGTTCGGTAATTGCGTGGACGATCCGATGTGGTGCATCGGTGATCGGAATGCAGATCAGTTCGGGATGTAGGGCGCTCATGGATCGGGGGAGCAGGCCGACGCCCAAACCGTTGGCGGTCAGTGAACAGATCAGGTCCACGGAGTTGGCTTCGAGGGTTTTTCCGCGAGGGACCTGTGATTCGGCGAAGGCCTGGTCGGTTTGGACACGAGCCTCGCTGCCCGAGGCGAAGTCCACGAGAGTGTGATCTCGTAGGTCTTCGAGCCTGATCGACGAGGCCTGGGCAAAGGGATGGCCGGGAGCGACAAACGCTGCGGTCGGTTCACTCCACAACGGTGCCGCGGCAAAGCTCTTGGGTAGGCGGCCGGCGGCCAATCCGACTATGCCGACGTCGATCGCGCCGGACCGAACTCCCTCGATCACCACCTCACTGCCGTACGGCCGCGCGGTGATGTTGATTGCAGGGTGTCGGCGTGTCAGATCTGCCAGCGCGCGGCCGACGTCGACGCGTCCTGCCGAGGTGATGGTGCCGACCGTCAGCCGCACCTGCTCGTTGCTCCGAGCCGAGACATCGCTGACCAGCCTCGACACGGCGCCGAGTACCTCACGGGAGCGTGCAACAAAAACCTCGCCGGCAGCAGTCAGGCCGACGTTGCGACTGTTTCGGTTGAACAGTTCCACTCCCAGCTCCTTTTCGAGGTCTCTGATCTGGGTGCTCAGGGCGGACTGGGAAACGTGCAACCGCGCTGCTGCCCGGCTGAAGTGCCTGTCTTCCGCAACGGCAAGGGCGTAGCGAATGTGACGTAGTTCCATTGCATCAATCTATCGTTCTCGGCGATAGATCATGCGTATTCATCTATTGGACGCACGCCGGTGCGGAGGGTCATGCTTGGCGACATGATTTCAAGCGACGCGCGTCCGAGGCTCGGACTACCGATAGTGCTGCTCATGGCCGCGGCGACAGGGCTGTGTGCAGGCGGTAACTATTTCAATCAGCCACTCCTCGATTCCATCTCGGATCACCTGAATGTGTCCGCCTCGACCGCGGCGGCGACGGTGACCATTGCACAGGTCGCGTATGCACTCGGATTGATACTCCTGGTTCCGGTAGGCGACATGGTGGACCGACGCAAGCTGACGGTAGGGCTCATGCTGCTGGCGGCGACCGGTCAAGCGGTCAGCGGATTTGCGCCGAACTTTGCCACGCTGGCAGTGGGAATCGCAGTGGCAGGCATCTTTTCGGTCGCCGCGCAGGTACTGATTCCGTTTGCCGCCTCACTGGCTGAACCCGAGAGGTCGGGTCAGGTGGTCGGTACGATCATGAGTGGACTACTGATCGGAATCCTGTTGGCGCGCAGCGTTGCCGGTGTGCTCTCCGGACTGGGAGGTTGGTCGACGGTGTACAAGGTGGCGGCGGTGCTGATGGTGGCGATGGCCGTGGCTTTGTGGCGATCTCTGCCTTCCGATTCGGCAGATCGTCCGAAGGCCGGTTACGGCGCAACGCTTGCGTCGGTAGGGAGGTTGGCTGCTACGTTGCCGCGCCTGAGGACTCGATCGGCTATGGGCGGGTTGGCCTTTGCTGCTGTCAGCACTGTTTTCACAACCATGGCCTTTCTGCTCTCCGACGAATTCGGCTACAGCGACACCCAAATCGGCCTGGTTGGACTACTCGGTGTGGCGGGAGCGTTGATGGCGACAGTGGCAGGCAGACTGGCCGATCGGGGATTGGGTCAGGTGGCAACCGGCGGGGCCATTGCGATTCTGTTGGTCTCGTGGCTTCCCTTTTTCGCCGGTGCCGCGCATATAGTGTGGTTTCTTGTCGCCATCGTTCTTGCCGACCTCGCGCTGCAGGGAGTGCACGTCAGCAACCAGAACGTGATCTACGCCCTTGTCCCCGAAGCACGTTCGCGTGTGAACTCCGTGTACATGACTACCTACTTCGTCGGTGCAGCCGTGGGCTCGGCAGTGGGATCAGTGGTGTGGAAGTCGTTCGGCTGGAATGGAGTATGCATCGCCGGGTTGGTCTTCTCCCTCGCAACGGTGTTGGTGTGGATGCACGATCGCCGACTGGAGACGGCTGAACTACGAATCCCGGAATCCCCTGTCGCGGTGGGATAGGCACCGCACCTTTCAGATGCCTGCACCTTCTTGGATTTCGGCGCCGTCCACCAGGATCTTGCCGACGCGTTCGGGATAGAACGACGCATGGTCGTCGATTCCGGACGCTTCGGCGGTGGTGAACGGATAGAACCACGCCAGATCGTCGATCGGTGCGAGTTCGGGTGTGCCGGTGAAGGACAGATACGACGCGGTGCCCTTGTACGGGCAGGCGGTAGTGGTCGGGGATGCGGCAAAGTACTCGCTGCGAACGTCGATTCTCGGAATGTAGTACCGGGTGGGCAGGCCGGTTTCGAAGAGCAGTCGGGGTCGTGTCGTCTCGGCGACCAGCACGTCGCCGACAAAAACCTGGACGTGCCGGGACGAGGGGAGTGCGTCGATACGTACGTATGGATCGCGGGCGTGGACAAAGACTTGTTGATCCTCCTCGAACCAGGCGTCCATGCGATCCCAGTAGAACGCGACGTACTCACTCAGGTCCAGAGCTTTGTCGAACTGTTCGGGATATGACCAGACAGCGTCCTCGGCGCGGCGATCCCCGATCTCGATCGTCCAATACGTGGCGTCACCCTTCCATGGGCAATGGGTGGTCGTCGACGTCGGAACGAGGAAGTCGGTGCGAACGTCGGCGAGGGGGATGTAGTACATCGGCAGGCGGCCGCGTTCGAACAGGTAGACCGAACGAATGGTGTCCGCGACGGCGTGACCAGCGAAGAATGCTCGAATTCGGCGGGGGTTCGGCTCGAGTGCGATCCGCCCGTTGGAAGCTTTGATCTGTGTGTCTTCTGCATGAGTCAGTGCTGTGGACATTCGCGAATGCTCCTGAGATTCGGCAGGTTGGTCCTTGCCATCCTGCGCCCGGCAGCAGCTATTTGACAGGGTGGAGCCGAAATACGCGGATCTGGCGCCCTCCGCCAGGGTTGCACCGACCGGTATTTCGACGCCCTTCACTGTCACGATTGCGGTGGGGTTTGCCATCAAATTGAGCGTCCAGGCTGGATGCGTATCCTGCCCCAGTTGGATCCGACGACGAACGCATCGCCGTCGGGCGCGTACAGCAGTGGCGTGGTGCGAGAACTAGCCGGTCTTACGGCCCGTCGTGGTGAGCAGTAGCTGAGTCAAGGTGTTCTCCCCGACAAGGGAGAGTTTGCCACCCGAAACCTTCTGCACCGCTCGATCGAGCGTAGATATTGCGCATCGAACTCCTCGCTTTCTCGGCGCCGTTCGGTTTTAGTGGAACAGAATTGGGGCAAATCTCCGAACCCGTTCGTTTGTGGCCGTTGGACGTTTACAGGAAGGTCAGGCTTCCGAAGTCAAGACGTCGGGCTCGAGCCATTCGACACCGAGCAATTCGGACAGCGACCGCAGACCGGATCGATCGCCGCCCTTCAGGCCGGTCACGGAATTAAGATTGCGCAGCATGACCGTGGCAACGTCCTCTTCCTTGGTGCCCACGCCGAAGGGGATGACCCACGGACACGTCTGGTAGTCGCGGTGTGAGCGACCGAATGTCTGTTCTGCCGCGATTCCCGAGTATCGCGGTTGATGAAAGATCCCCGTCCGTGGCAGCGAGGATGCGTGAGTGCCGTCGGGGAGCGCTTCGTTGGCATGGAGCGAAATCGAGGTCGTGACATTGAGGACGATGACGGGTGCGTCCCCGCGTTGAAATCGCAGACGCTGGCCCTCCTTGTCCGGTACCGCGCCGAACAGTTTCGCGACCGAGATCCCGGCGTCTTCGATCATCTCGACCAGCGGATCGCCTGCTGTGGAGACGAACTCGACGGCCACCAACACCTGCTTGCCTGCCTTGACCTGGGCTTGCGCCCACTGAGCTGTCGACTCGGCACGAATCATTCCCGCCTTCTGGCGATAGCGGAGAACCAGCGCACGACCCCTGGCAATGTTGCGGCTCTTACGGGCCAAGCCCATCTCGTACGCGTACTGGGCCCACTCCGTCTCGTATTCGGCGCGCTGGGCATGCGTGAGGTCGATCGGCATACCGTCCAGTGGAACGGGTCCCCACGGCGTCGGGCGATGAATCATCAAGGGTGGATTGTTGTTCGACATCCACCCCCGTACGGTCTCGAGCGCCTGGGATTGCAGTGTCGGTGATTCTTTCGCCTCAGCGCTCCACGTCCACTTCCCGTAGGACTTGTCCAGCGGAAGACCGGACTCGGCAAGCCTGGCACCGAGGTCCGACCAGTATTCGGAGGGCTCCGAATGCAGCTGCGCAAAAAGAGGTGCCAGGTAACGCTGATCGGCTGGAGTATGTCCCGGAGTTGCTGTCACGGACAGGACGAAGGGCGCCTGCTCGTGCGCATTCGAAAAGCGCGCAACCTTCTCGAAAGCAGTGGTGCGCTGTGTGTCGTTGCTGTACAGCTGGGCTTCGTCCGCAATCACCACACCGAACGTGTATTTGGGACGCCCGTTTCGTGCGATCAGTTTCTTCAATTGGTCAGGCGACATGATCAGCCAACGGAAGCCGCCGTCGCCCACCGAGGCGATGGAATAGCGCCAATGCGGAATGGTGATCTGTGCCGGTCGATCGACGAGGGCGAGGATGTTGGTTTCGCCGCGCTCTTCGGCAATCGTCTTGGCAGACATCACCGCGATGAGCGTTTTACCCAGGCCCGCATTGTCTGCCAACAGAAATCCGCGTTTGCCGGCGCGAGCAGCGTCGACGACGGCTGCCGCCCCCGAAACCTGCTCGGGCCGCGGAATTTTGGGCGCGGCCACTGGACGTTCGCCGGTGCTGTCATTGATGTCGTCCTCGACCCACTGCTGATACGAGAAGGGGAGTGCCTTGAACGGAGCGAGTTCTACGGGCAAATCCGTACCAACCCACGCGTAGCTCTTCCATTTCTTGACGAACTGCGCACCAGGCGCCGGCGTCCGAAAGGGTACGTCGAGAAGCCAGACTCGTTCGCCCGGACCGGCTGTCGGAACGTCGGGCATCACAGCGCGTGATCTTTTCTTTGCGACAGTTTTCTTTGCGGCGGTCTTCTTGGGAGCAGCCTTCTTGGGAGCAGCCTTCTTTGCGGCCGCCTTGCGCGCCGTGGTTGCTTTGCGTGGCGGCATCAGGCGGTATCGACCTGCGCCGTGAGGAATTCGCGCAGCGTGAGTGCAGGCCGGCCGACAAGTTCTTCGACAGTGCCCGTGATCAGCGCCAACTCACCCTGCGCGATTGCGGTGTACGTCGACACCCATGCGTCGAGTTCCCAGGCCGGTGCGTTGTACGACGCCCGTGAGTCGTAGGCTTCCTCGACAGTTTCCTCGACGTACGTGGTCTGCTTGCCGGTGACTTCGGTGATGATGCTCGCAGCCTCGGAGAGCGTCAGTGCCTCGCGTCCGGTCAGGTTGTACGTCTGTCCGACATGGGAATCCAGATCCTGCAGGACCGAGACAGCGACCGCGGCAATGTCGGACCGCGCTACAGCGCCGACGAGACCGTCCCCGGCGGGGCCTCGGATCACACCGTTTTCGCCGGCGAGAGCGGGTAGGAAATCGAGGTAGAAGCTGTCGCGCAGGAAGGTGAATGCGAGTCCGGAAGCACGGATGTGTTCTTCGGTGACCCAGTGATCGCGAGCCAGCGTGAACGTTGCGTCCGGAGCGGCGCCGAGGAAAGACGTGTACACGATGTGCCTGACCCCGGCCGCCGCTGCGGCGTCGATGAAGGTTCGGTGCTGATCCAGGCGATCTGCGCTTTCGGCCGCCGAGACCATGAAGAGGGTGTCGATTCCGGCCAGAGCCGCGAGAGCGCGCTCCTGATCCCCGTACGTGGTCTCGGCTGAATCGGTACCGGGGAGCTGCGGTAGTCGATTGACCGAACGTGCGATCAGCCGCTGCGGGACACCGGCAACGGCCAACGACGCGGCCACCAGTCCGCCGATATGACCGGTAGCGCCGGTGACGGCGATCCTCGCAGACCGTGAATCTACGGACATGGTGCCCCTCCTTCGGTCGGTGTGCATCCCATCTTGCCGGAACCCACTCCGACGTCAGGTCACGACGCGACGATTACACCGCGAGCCACCGACAGAGCGTCGGACAAAGCAGTCTTGGTGTTGTCGTCGAGGGGAAGGAGCGGCCGACGGGGAAGGCCGGCGTCGACGCCGAGAACATCCAACCCGGCCTTGACCGTCGACGGCAGTCCGCGACTGACGAGGACCTTCAGTAGTGGCTCGATCTGTTCGAATACAGCGCCGGCATCCGACCGATCACCGGATTCGAGTAGACGCCAGAAATGCACCACCTGTTCGGGCACCAGACACGGAGCTGCCGTGCACCATCCGCTTGCGCCTGCAGAGAAAGATTGCAGTGCAAGAGGATTGCTGCCGTTGAAGAAGGGGATAGTGCCACCGCTCAGTTCGTTGATGCGGTTCATCCGGGTGATGTCGCCGGTGGATTCCTTGATCATCGTGATGCCGTCGACGGTGGAGACGAGGTCGAAGAGAAACTCCGGCGACATGTCGATACCGGTGGTGGCCGGATTGTTGTAGATCATCGTGGGAATGTCGACGGAATCGGCTACCGCAGTGACGTGTTCACGAATCTCCTGCTCACCCAGATGCCAGTACGATGTGGGAAGGATCATGACTGCGTCGGCGCCGGCGTCTGCCGCGATCGATGCTCGGCGAAGTGCTCCCGCCGTCGTCAGGTCCGATACTCCGACGACGGTGGGGACTCGGCGGTCGACGTAGGCGAGGGTCTCGCGGGCGACTGTCTCCCATTCCGCGTCGTCGAGATAGGCGCTCTCGCCGGTGCTGCCGAGTGGGGCTATCGCGTCGACACCACTGCTGATCATGCTGTCGAGGAGCGTGTGTAGCGGATTGGGATCGAATGCTCCGGTGTCGCGGTCGAACGGGGTGATGGGATAGGCGACGATTCCCTTGATAGTGCTGCTCATGAGGCTCTCTGTTCTGTTGGTGAGAAACGAAATTCAGTTGGCCAGTGCGTCGGGATGATTGCGGAGAGCGCGACGGGCGTAGTACGCGAAGTTCGCCTCGCTGCGCCGAGGAGTCAGTGTCCAATCGTGTGCCTCCTTCGCCAGGCGAGGCGGTAGCGGCTTGATGTCGCCGGCAGCCATCGCCAGCAACTGCAGTCGGGCCGCTCGCTCGATCAGATGCCCGAGGGAGCAGGCCTCTTCGACCGTGTTGCCGACGACGAGTTGGCCGTGGTGGGCGAGCAGAATTGCCCGCTTGTCACCGAGCGCGGCCGAAATGATCTCGCCCTCCTCGTTTCCCACGGGAATTCCGGGCCAGTCGGCGAGAAATGCGCAGTCGTCGTAGAGGGGCGCGATGTCCATTTGGGATACGACGAGGGGAATCTCGAGCATCGACAACGCGGTCGCGTGTAATGGGTGCGTGTGGACGATGCAGTTGACGTCGGGTCGGGCGCGGTAGATCCAGCTGTGGAACCTGTTGGCGGGGTTCGGCATTCCCTCGCCGTCGAGGACTTCGAGATCCTCGTTGACAAGCAGGAGGTTGTCCTCGGTGATCTCGTCGAACCCGAGGCCGAGTCGCTGGGTGACGAACGTGCCGGGCTGCTCGCCGCGGGCGGAGATCTGGCCGGCAAGGCCGGAATCGTGGCCGGCGTCCGACAGTGCCCTGCAGGTCAGAGCGATCTTCTGTCGAACGGTCCAACTACCTGTGGTTACTTCGGTGAGCATCTTCGTCTCGGCGGTGGCCATGAGTTCTTGCTTGCTCGCATGCATCGAGTCGGTCATGGGTGTGCCTTTCTCTGGACTGAGGAGTAGATGACATTCAGTCACCTATAAGACACAAAGTGTCATATAGGACGGAAATGTGCAACGCCAGGTCCGTATGGCGATCATCGCCGCAGTTCAATGGGTGGGTAGGGTTAGGACACAAAGTCTCGTGAGAGGAATCGAATGGCAGCGTTTCTGCGAACACATCGGCGTCGCGCCGGTCTGACGCTCGAGGGCCTGGCCGAGCAGACCGGTCTGACGAAGAGTTACCTCTCGAAGGTCGAGCGGGGTATCAGCACGCCGTCGATCGCGGTAGCGCTCAAGATTGCGCGGGTGCTCGATGCTGATGTGGGACAACTGTTCTCGGACAGCATGGAGGGCAACGTCATGACGATCGTGCGCGCTAAAGACCGGGTGATCGACCCGGCGTCCTCGGTCGAGTCTTCTGTCTACGATCCGATCGCGCCCGCTCTGGTCGGAAAGGCCATGCAGCCGTTCGTGGTTCACCCGGCCTCGGTGATGGGCCCCAAGTTCATGGATCACACGGGGGAGGAGTTCGTGTTCGTGCACTCCGGTTCCGTCGAATTCGAAATCCCCGGGCAGACGATGCATCTCGACACCGGCGACAGCCTGTACTTCGACGCGAATACGCCGCATCGGATGCGGTCGGTCTCGGCAGATCGTGCGGTGGTGCTGGTTGTCGTCTACGACAGGCCTTCGACTGGATCGCCCAGCGGTGACTCGCTGGAAGCGCACTGCGGGTTGAGCAGATGACGCTCGGGATCGACACGACACTGACGCTGCTCGCGGCCGGTCTGATCTTCCTTCTTTCCCTGTGCCTGGGCATCTGGAAGTACCGTCAGATGGCCACCTCGGAGAATCACCTCGCCCATCCATATGTCGACATCGCCCACCGGGCTGCCCTGATGTACTCGTTCGCAACGCTGTTGATCGCGGTGTTCGTCGAACTGAGCGCGTGGCCGACGTGGATCAACCTGACCAGTGCCGCAGTGGTCGTGTTCTTCTTTCTCGCAGCGATATTGAGCTACATCGCTCGCGGTGCGATGAAAGACACCGACAACCAGTTCGAGTCCGCCGGTCCGCCCCTGCATCTCGGAATGTTCCTGCTGATTCTCGGAGAGATCGGCGGATTCGCGGCCCTACTCGCAGGATTCGTGAAAGGCCAGTTCTTCTGATCGGGCTTCAGCGCCTGTGCTCGTAGCCGATCCAGGCCCGTCGACGCTCACCCATCGGGTCGTCTTCCACCCGGGACGTCTCGTCGAAGATCATCGTTTGCCGCTCCGGGACGGAATAGGCGGGCCAATCCCGGTCCGGCACTCCGTGTCGGGCGAAATGGATCCAGTGGCGCTGCATGGTGGAGGTCACCGCGGTCAGTCCGCGGCGTCCTCCTACCGCGGTCAAGGCCGCGGTGAGTGCATCCGAACGCCCGAAGACCGCAAGCAATTCGGTGGCATGGGTAGCGCCCATGCCGACGAGTCGGAGCAGGCGAGGCGCAAAATCGTAGCGGTAACTGTAGGTCGGAGCTACCTGGCAATGGCCCTGGGCGCACAGTATTGCCGGTTCCCAGAAAGTGATGTCGCCGCCGAGATCTGCGGCAGCGAACCGGTGTGGATACGTGGGATAGGCCGCAAGCGCGCGTTCTTTCACGTCCGGCGGGGTGTGGGAGAACATCTTCTCGATCCGAACCGGATTTGTAGGCAAGATGTCGAGAACGCGCGGAAAGATCCGCCCCTCATGGAGATTCGAACCGACCAGCAACGGAACTGGGTGGGCTTTCCCTGCGGCGAACACGTCGAGCGGGTGTTCGGGAAGGACGTCGTCACCTACCACAGGAGCAAATGCCCGCGTTCCGGGTTCCTCGTCCGCGCCGCGGCGCGCAAGTTCTTCTCCGGCATCGACCAGTTCCTTCACCGAAGCGGAGCGCAGCCACGATGCCGGATCGGTATCCGGAGCATGTGCGATCTCGAGGAACTCGCGCGCCCAGCGATGCGCTCGCTGCTTTCCGTACGCCGAAGCAGCCGGCGGACTTTGAGCGATGGCCCGAGCAAACAACCCTTCGGCCGTCGGCGTTGCCATCAGGGTTGTCACCGCGTTGGCGCCGGACGATTCACCGAAGACGGTGACGGCGTTCGGGTCACCACCGAAAGCGGCGATGTTGCGCTGGACCCACGTCAGCGCGGCGATCTGATCCCGCAATCCGAGGTTCGTCTCGAATGATTGTTCCGCAGTCGAATATTCACTGAAATCGAGGTAGCCCAACGCGCCGAGACGATATTGGATCGAGACGTAGACGATGTCGCCACGTTCGACCAGGCTCGTTCCGCGGTACATGGGCGTCGACGGGTTCCCGCCGCTGTACGCGCCGCCGTGAATGAAGACCATGACCGGTCGCAACGACTCCGACGGTACCTGCGGAGCCACGACGTTGACGAAGAGTGAGTTCTCGTCGAAGTTGCTCTTGCGCTGCGGAGACGGAGAGCCGAATGCCCCCGCCGGGCGGACACCATTCCAAGCCTCTACCGCCTGTGGTGCGCGAAATCTCCAAGGGCCGGTCGGGGCCGCTGCGTAGGGGATTGATCGCCAGGTGCGCACTCCTCGATCGAGGCGCCCGCGCACGACTCCGGAATCGAGAGTGATCTCGAGATCGCTCGTCACGGTAGGGAAATGTCGGTGCCGTGGCTACGGTAACCGCTGTATCCGGCCCAGGCCAAGCGTTGTTCGCGCCGAGGGTCGTTCTCGACGCGGACGATCTGGTCGAAGATCATGGTCCGACGCTCCTGCACGTCGTAACGCGGCCACGATCCGCGCGGCGAGCCGTGCTTGGCGAAGTGAAGCCAGTGTCCCTGAACGGATTCGGTGACCGCGCGCAGTCCGCGTCGACCGCCGGGAAGGGTGAGGCCGCGCCCGACAAGGGTGTCGCCGATGCCGAATACCGCGAACATCTCGAAACCGTGAGTGGCGTCGAGGCCGAGCCAACGCATCATCGTCGGCGCAAAGTCGAATCGGTAGGCGTACGTCGGCGCCGATTGTGCGTGCGCTTGCATCAACTCCACGGAAGGGTGCCAGAACGTGACGTCGCCGCCGACATCGATGGCGGACTGCTCGTCGGGATAGCCGGGGTAGGTTGCGAGGATGCGCTTCCCGGCTTCGGGATCGGTGAGGGCGAACATGGTGTCGATGCGCGACGGGTTGGTCGGGAGTGCGTCGAGCACTTTCGGGAACAGCGTTCCCTCCCATCTGTTGGTTCCGATGATCATCGGAACCTGGTGTACCGATCCTTCTTTGAATGCGTCCAAGGGGGAGCGCGGAAGGAAGTCGCCGTCGACGACCGGCCCGAAGGGGTGTAGTCCAGGTGTGTTCGCGAGTACCTCGGCGCCGAGTCTGCTTCCGGCTCGGCCCAATTCGACAGCTGTCGCCGAGGTCAGAGCCTTCGCGGGCGGTAGGCCGGAATTGAGGATCTCGACGAAACGCGCACCCCAGGCATGCGATCGCTGCGTGCTCGAGACCAGATCCGGAGCTGAACTCTCGGCAATCGCACCAGCGAAGAGGCCCTTGGCGGCCGGAGTAGCCATCAGGGTGGTGACGGCAGTGGCTCCGGCGGATTCACCGAAAATCGTGACTTTGTCGGGATCCCCACCGAAGGCGGCGATGTTGCGCTGCACCCACTGCAGGGCCGCGACCTGATCGCGCAGTCCGAGGTTGGAGTCGAATACGCGCTCGGATGTGGAGAACGGGGTGAAATCGAGGTAGCCCAGAGCGCCGAGCCGGTAGTTGATCGAGACGTAGACGACGTCGCCGCGTTCGACGAGGGACACACCGGAGTACAGGCCGGTGGCCGAGGTCCCGATGGTGTTCGCCCCACCGTGGATGAAGACCATGACTGGACGCGGGGTGTTACCGGTGTTCGCTGGAGCGAGCACGTTGAGTGTCAGGCAGTCCTCGCTGCTCGGCTGGTACTTCCCGGGCGAAAGCAGCAGCCCCTTCTTGTGTTGCACCGAGGCGTCGCCGAACCTGGTCGCGTCGCGTTCGCCGGACCATGGTGTGACCGGCTGTGGCCGAGTCAGACGCAGTGTTCCGACCGGCGGACGGGCGTAGGGAATTCCGCGCCAGGCATGAAGTTTTCCCACCCGGCGGCCGCGCAGGGTGCCGTCGGCCGTGGTCACAAGTATGTCGGACGCCATGTCGCGACTATACGTACTTCGGGATCGCGTCAGCGGCGAGCCTCCAGCAATCGAAGCCAGACCTCACTGACCGTCGGATACGAGGGCACCGCATGCCACAGAGTTTCCAGTGGTACGGCGCCGACCACTGCGATTGTCGCCGCATGCACCAGTTCGGATACTTCGGGCCCGGCGAAGGTAGCGCCGAGGATCACGTCGGTGGCCTTGTCGATCACCAACTTCGCGCGTCCCGAGTAGTCGTCACGCAGCAGCGAGGATCCTGCGACGGCCAGTTCGATCTCCACCACTTCGACGTCGTAACCGTCGTCGCGAGCTTTCTTCTCGGTGCGTCCCACCCAGGCGATCTCGGGTGATGTGAACACGACCTGGGGAACCTGCCCGTTGTCCGCCGACGCCGTGTATCGAGGCCCCCGCAGTCCCCGACTCTCGGCCCGCGCCGCGATGACGTCTCCGCACACTCTCGCCTGATACTTGCCCATGTGGGTGAGCGGTGAACGGCCGTTGATGTCGCCGACTGCGTAGAGCCACTCACCTTGGGCGCAGAGATGAGCGTCGGTAGTGACGTACTTGCCGTCCTCGAGGCCGATGGCGGACAAGCCGAGATCGGCAGACGTCGGACCGCGGCCCGCCGCGACGATGACCTCGTCGACCTCGATCACGCCGGAAGTTGTCTCGAGAGTGACGGGTCCTCCGTGGATGTGGCCTTCGCCGGTGTCTTTGGCATCGGGTCGTGACACCGAGTTGACGGCAGTGCTCAGTCGAACGTCCACACCTCGGGCGCCGAGTGCTTCGGCCACCATCGTTCCGGCAAACGGTTCTGCTGATTTCAACAGAGCATCACCTCTCACGAGCAGCGTCACGTGAGCGCCGAACGACGACAACCACGTTGCGCACTCCGTTGCGACGACTCCGCCGCCGATGACCGCCACTCGCGACGGAACCTCGTGCAGGTTGGTCGCGTCGCGCGAGGTCCACGGGAGTGCCTCGCGCAATCCCGGTGTCTTCGGGACGGTGGCAGTTGTGCCCGTGGCGAGTACGACTGCCTGGCGGGCGCGGAGCTTACGGGTCCCGTCGACGGTCACTGCTCGCTCGCCGTCGATGACCCCGTGGCCTCTGATCACGGTGATGCCCACGGAGGCGGCCCAGTCGACCTGGGACGAATCGTCGTGGTTGTGGGTGAACGAGTCGCGCCGTTTCAGGACGGCCTCGACGTCCAGCGGTCCGGCCGGGACCCCGGGCAAGGCGTCGGCCGCTTCGAGGACCTGCCCTGGACGCAGTAACGCCTTGCTGGGCATGCAAGCCCAATACGAGCATTCACCGCCGACCAGTTCGTGTTCCACGATTGCGGCAGTGCGATTGCTCCCGGCGATGGCGTATGCGGCGGCGTTCTCACCAGCGGGCCCACCGCCGATCACGATGACATCGAATTCGTCGGTCATGGCTCCACGGTATGCCGGATCGGTCCGAGTTCGCTCGGTTACTGTCGGGTACGAGAGCTCGATGGTGGCTACAGTTGCACCCATGATTCGGCAGAAGATTTTGATCACGGGTGCCAGTTCGGGTCTCGGGGAGGAGATGGCCAGGAGATTTGCCGCGGCAGGTCGCGATCTCGCGCTGTGTGCCCGGCGGACGGATCGCCTCGACACACTGCGCGAGGAGTTGGTGGCGCAGTACCCGTCGATCAGCGTTGCAGTGCGCGAACTCGATGTGACCGAACACGATTCCGTCGTCCGAGTTTTCGGCGAGCTTCGCGAAGAGCTGGGCGGTCTGGACCGGGTGATCGTCAACGCCGGGCTCGGCAAGGGTGCGAAGATCGGTACCGGCAAAGCGCACGCGAATCTCGCAACAGCGCAGACGAATTTTGTCGGTGCGCTTTCGCAGTGTGAAGCTGCGCTCGAGATCTTCCGCGCGCAGGACGCCGGACACCTGGTTCTCGTGTCCTCGATCAGCGCGGATCGGGGGCTACCCGGTCCGAAGGCGGCCTACTCGGCGAGCAAGGCCGGGGTAGCGGCTCTGGGTGAGGCGCTCAGTATCGAGTTGTCGCGCACACCCATTCGGGTCACCACGCTGCTGCCAGGCTTCATCAAGACCGACATGTCCGCCGGCGCCGGCGACGATGCTGCGCTCATGGCCAGTTTGGACGAAGGCGTCAGCGCGATGGTCGACGCCATCGAGAAGGAAACCACTCGGGCGGCGCTACCCGGCCTCAAGTGGCAGGGGATAGATGCTGCGCTACGATTCCTGCCCAACTCCGTGACAGCGAGGTTTGTCTGATGAGCATCCACATCTCGAACGGTAAGCCCCGGGTAGTGATCGTCGGTGGCGGCTTCGGTGGGCTGTACGCGGCGAGACGACTCAAGAAGGCCGACGTCGAGGTAGTTCTGATCGACCGGGGAACCAGCCACGTCTTCCAGCCGCTGCTCTACCAGTGCGCCACCGGTCTGCTCTCCGAAGGGCAGATCGCAAGTCCGCTGCGTCATCTACTCGAGGACAACAAGAACACGAACGTCGTTCTGGGCGAGGCAAAGTCGGTGGACGCGGACGCCGGGATACTGACTGCCAGCCGCTTCGACGGGTCGACCTTCGAATTGCCGTACGACTACCTGATCGTGGCGGCTGGAATGCGTCAGTCGTACCACGGTCAGGACGAGTTCATCAAATGGGCGCCGGGGATGAAAACCCTCGACGACGCTCTCGCGATCAGACGCAGTCTCATTGCCGCGTTCGAGATGGCCGAGTCGCTCCCGACGGCGGAGGAGCGTCGACCGTGGCTGACCTTCGCCGTGGCGGGCGGCGGGCCCACCGGCGTCGAATTAGCCGGACAGATCCGTGAATTGGCGATGCACGCGCTGACCAACGAGTTCCGGTCCATCGACCCGGACGAGGCGCGGGTGCTGCTTTTCCACGGCGACGATCGTGTGTTGCCGTCGTTCAGCCGCAAGCTCTCGGCTGCAGCCAAACGCACTCTCGACGGGATAGGCGTCGAGACTCACCTCGGTGTGCACGTCACCGACGTGTGCGAGACCAGCATCGAGACGACGGACAAGAAGACAAAAGAGAAGCGGCAGTACGAGACACGGACGATTCTGTGGACTGCGGGCGTCGAAGCAGTGCCGTTCGCCGAGGCCTTGGCGACGGCGCTGGGTGTGAAGCAGGTCGGCGGTGGCCGCATCGAAGTGGAAGCCGATCTGACCGTCCCCGGTCACCCGAACGTCTACGTGGTTGGCGACCTCATGTCTCGAGACAAGCTTGCCGGGGTGGCCGAGGTTGCGATGCAGGGTGGCCGGCACGCCGGGGCCAGGATCGCGGCCACAGTCGAAAACGGTGCACCCAACCGAAAGCCTTTCAAGTACCGCGATCTTGGAACTGCGGCCTACATTTCGCGTCGCCACGCGTTGCTTCAGGCAGGGCCGGTTCAGTTGTCCGGGTTCATCGGATGGGTGTCCTGGGGAATCATCCACATCGCGTTTCTCGCCGGGTTCCGCAACCGCGCCAGCACGGTGCTGAACTGGGGTGCAACCTTGGCGTCGAAAACTCGTCGGGAACGGGCAATCACGTACGGTGACCCGGAAACCGCTCGGCAGCCGTACAACTGACGACTACTCCGTTTCGAACACGGGGTTACCGGCGGCGTTGATCATCCACCACAGGCTGCCGACACTCTGCCCGAGCGTGTCGCCGGGAACCTTGTCGTCGAGGTACCGATAGACGGGCTTGCCGTTGACGGTGATCTGGAACGATCCCTCGGGTCCGTCGACGGTGCCGATCACCGCGTCGATTCCTTCGACGATCGGTGAATCGGTGACCGAGGTGACCGCGGGCCAGTAACGCAGGCACGCATCGTCACACGAACCGGCTTGGGAGTTCTCCTCGTCCGGGTTGTAGACGTAGACCGTCATGCCCTCGCCGTCGACGGCGATCGTCCCGAGCGGGGAGTCGGCGGTCTTCAGCAGGGGTGCATCGGCAGCGGCAGGTGGTGACAGCGACGTCGAGATGGCGGTGACGTTGTCCGCGCTGTCCCCGGAATCGAGGGCGTCGGGCGAGCAACCGGTGAGGATGAGGGCGGTACTCGCAACCGTCGCGAACAACCACTGTCTGCGCATGACATCTCCGTTCTGGGCGGGAGTGCTCGGGACGAGCAATCGGGGATACCCGTTGCGGACGAGCTGAAAACGCTGGGCGATCGATCCCTCGAAAATAGCTCTGTTACAGAGCTATTGTGAGGTACGGATGAAATCGGAGCTGGCCTTGCAGATGACGTCCAGGAAACTCTCGGTCAATTGCGCCGGGGCACCAGGAAGGCATCGGGGCGGCCGTTTGCAGTACAACCGCTCGGCGGCGCCCAGATCGAACTCGTCACGTTGCTACGACGCAACCCGGGCCTGTCCGTGGCCGAGGCTGCCGGGCGATTGGGTGTCGCGGCAAATACGGTGTCCACCTTGGTTCCTGCTGTCTCGGGTACGTGCCACAGCTTTCGATCGAAGGCGCATTGACCGCACGCGAGAACGTGACCTGGTTCGCGCGACTGTACGACGTACCGAGGTCCGAACGACGCGAGCGCGTCGACCAGGCGCTCGAGATGGTGGATCTGCTTGATTCGGCGGATCGTCTCGCGTCTAGCTTCTCCGGCGGTATGGTGCGACGGCTCGAACTTGCGCAGGCCATGGTGAACCGACCGTCGCTGCTGGTGCTCGACGAACCGACGGTGGGGTTGGATCCCATTGCCCGCGAATCCGTCTGGCAGCGAGTGGTGGAGATATAGAAGCAGTGCGGCATGACCGTCCTGTTCACTGCGCACTACATGGAAGAAGCCGACGAGTTGTGTGATCGTCCTGGGCGCAGCGTTTTTTGCCTGCCTGTCGGTCGCGATCGCGGGAATCGTGCTCAAACGAGATCGATTGATGGGCATCGGGCAGGCAATCACCATGCCACTGTTCTTTGCGTCCAACGCGGTGTACCCGGTCGAACTCATGCCGACGTGGGTTCAGTGGCTCAGCAGCATCAACCCGCTGAGCTACGAGGTATCAGCGCTGCGCGGTCTACTCATCGGAATGCCGACCAATTACGCCGTCGACTTCGGCGTGCTGATCGGGGCAGCGATGCTCGGAATCGTTACCGCCTCGGCACTATTAGACCGGTTGACTCGCTGACGTTCACCCTGGACTCGTCGCGCGTGAACGGTGGGGTGTACGTGCTGCAATCCGGGGGGACGGCCGGGAGTCCTTCGGACGAGCGAAGTTTCTCCGCAATGGACGAGAGCAAATCTTGCGATTCGAGGGAGAGATCGACCGCTTTGATGGCCAGAGAACGTAATTCGCTGTCGTGGAATTCTTCGACAACCGAACGGTCTTCTTCCGGAATCAGTTCGGGATCTTGCCGAGGCGTCGGACCGAAGAAGTACTCGGCGGCAACGCCGAAGTAATCGGCCAATGCCAAAACGACCTGCTCGGACGGATTTGTGCGCACACCACTTCGGAGTTGCGAGAGGTACGGCGTCGAAATCTTGCATCCTCGTTGTGAAAGAGCTTCCACAA
Source organism: Rhodococcus sp. IEGM 1409 (assembly GCF_030056735.1). Taxonomy (GTDB): domain Bacteria; phylum Actinomycetota; class Actinomycetes; order Mycobacteriales; family Mycobacteriaceae; genus Rhodococcus_F. Next base: position 463,764 of record NZ_JASHKN010000001.1, on the reverse strand, counting down.
CTTGTGCGTTGGTGAGTCTAGGGGCTGTGGCCGGGTACAAGGCGTTCAAGCGGTCCTTGAATGAATCGGTCACAATTCCTCCCTCGAGCGTGACCCGGCGTCACAGCTACTTCGCAGTTTTCACATAGTAGACGACACGGTTATCCGGGACTCTGGTCGAAAGTCGTTTCACCTGCGGATATTTGGTGCTGCGACATTCCAAAGATTTTGCAAAGTATGTGATTTACGCCGCGTACTGACCGTTCGTTTTGCCAAGCGGCGTGGGGGTGGCGTATAACCAAAATGGCGGTGGTTACCCCGTTGTGCTGCAGGTTCTTTCGGCCGGTCCTGTGTGTCACGGTCGATGCATGTCGACCCTGTCTGTAACGTGCGAGAACTGCCGGCGAGCGACGGCCGCTGTGTTCCGCGGGAGTTGGCACGCCGTCCTTACTTGGTGATCGACTCGATGCCCGCGAGCAGTAACAGGCGCGTACTTTTCGTCATTCGCGAGTGGACGGTCAGGCGCGTCGACCTGTCGGTCAGGTGTTCCTCAGTGGCTCCGATCGACATCGACGCGTTCCGAAAAGCGGCCGATTGGTATGTCGCCGATGTTGGAGCGCAGTACATCTCGTCGCTCGCCACTATTTCATACTGTGCTGTCGGCGCCGTCGGCCTGTACCCCGACAGATTCGGCATCCTTCGGCGACGACACACTGGTCTCGTGGCGCAGCATCCCGGCAAGGCTTGTCGAGTGTCGCCTCTGCATCTTTCGAGTCGGAATTGCCTGTTGCGTCAGTAGTGGTCTGCGTCTTTGCAGTAAGACGCCAGTCAGTGCGGTAAAGAGGGTGACAGTGACAGGCGGCAATTCTGTCGCACAGATCTTCCGATTCGTCCCTGTCCCGTCCCAGTCTCGGCTGTCGAAATGCTGCACACCGTGCACCATGCCTTCCCCGACCCTGATCAGCGGCTTATGGCACGGGGCTTGCTGACCGGCGCATACTGGTTACAACGCGGTGTTTGAAGGGCAGGACTGGCATGGTCAGTGTCGAGAAGTGGGCGATGTGGGATTCCGCCGTGGAGGTGGATGTCACCGAAGGCGCTGCGCTGCCCACCGCGCACGCGTTGATCGCAGCTGCCATCGACGAAACCGAGACGGTATGCGACCTTCGCCGGGGCGACGCCGAGATACACGCCGTGAATCTCGCTCAGGGAACTCCGGTCAAGGTGACACGACGTATGTCGGCTCTGCTGCGGTCGGCGCTGTGGGCGGCCCGTATGACCGGCGGTGCAGTCAATCCGCTTGCCGACAACTACTCCGAGGACGAGTCCATCCCACCGGTCCACCCGACCCCGACGTTCGAGGACGTACAACTCGACGGTGACGTGGTGTACGCGCCGTGGGGTGCGTCGTTCGACATCACCGGAGTTGCCAAGGCGGACACCGTCGATCGCGCCGCGCAGATCGTCGCTGCCGAACTGCAATGTGGTGTTGCCGTCCGGATCGGCGACGTGATCGCCACTGCCGGCCATGCACCGGCCGGTGGCTGGCAGATTCCGGTGCCCGGCAGCGAAGAAGTCGAGCTGATCAACGGAACCGCGATGGCGACGGCGCGGGCGGTAGAGTTGCCCTCCTGGGAACCCAACCAAGAGCGGCCCTCCACGGAATGGGCACAGGTCTCGGTGATCGCGGACGACGCGGTGTGGGCGTACGCCGCGAGCGAAGCAGCGTTGATCCGAGGCATCAGCGCCATCAAATGGGTTGAACAGCAAGCGCTTCGCGCTCGGCTCGTCGACCGATCCGGACGTGTGTACACAACGGAGAGTTGGTTCGGCCCAGCCGCCGCGTGAAGTCAGGCCCTTCCGCGCTCCCTGCGGTACCACTGCACCAGAGCATCTGTAGATGTGTCGCCGAGGTCGCTGGGTGCTGCTTCGGAAGAGAGCGCAGGCCCCAGTTCCAGTGCCTGTGTCTTGCCGAGTTCGACGCCCCACTGATCGAACGGATTGACACCCCACACAGCACCTTCGACAAATACCTGATGCTCGTAGAGTGCGATCAACTGACCGACGACCGAGGGTGTCAATTCCTTCGCCAAGATGGTGCTCGAGGGCCGGTTGCCCGGCATCACCTTGTGCGGCACCAACTCCGGTGCCGTGCCCTCTGACGCGATCTCTTCGGCCGTCTTGCCGAACGCGAGAACCTTGGTCTGAGCGAAGAAGTTACTCATGAGCAGATCGTGCATGGATCCCGTGCCGTCCGCCGTCGGCAGATCGTCGGTGGATTCCGCGAACCCGATGAAATCGGCAGGCACGAGCCAGGTGCCTTGATGCAGGAGCTGATAGAACGCGTGCTGCCCGTTGGTTCCAGGCTCGCCCCAGAAGATCTCACCGGTGGACGTGGTTACCGGTGAGCCGTCGGCGCGCACCGACTTGCCGTTGGATTCCATGGTCAGCTGCTGCAGGTACGCGGGAAAGCGCAACAAGTCGTTGGAGTACGGCAGAACTGCGCGGGATTGAGCGCCGAAGAAGTTGGAGTACCAGAGCCCGATGAGGCCGAGGAGGACCGGCGCGTTCTGCTTGAGGGGTTGGTTTCGGAAATGCGTGTCCATCTGGTGGAAACCGTCGAGGAACTCCGCAAAACGAACGGGTCCGACGGCGCACATGACCGACAAGCCGATCGCCGAGTCGACCGAGTAGCGCCCGCCGACCCAATCCCAGAATCCGAACATGTTCGCGGTATCGATGCCGAACTCCGCCACGCGATCGCCATGGGTGGAGACGGCGACGAAATGCTTGGCTACGGCAGAGACGTCTTCGCTGCCCAGACCGGCGAACAGCCAACGCTTTGCCGCGGTCGCGTTGGTGAGTGTCTCGAGGGTGGAGAAGGTCTTGGACGCGACGATGAAGAGCGTCGTCTCCGGATCGAGGTCGTCGAGTTGCCCGACCAGATCGGCAGGGTCGATGTTGGAGACGAACCGGACGCTGATTCCGGCGTCGGCGTAATGCCGTAGCGCGCGATAGACCATCACGGGCCCGAGGTCGGAACCACCGATGCCGATGTTGACGATGGTGCGGATGCGCTTGCCGGTGGCGCCGGTCCACTCGCCACTGCGCACGCGATCCGCGAAAGCTCCCATCGCGTCCAGAACCTCGTGAACGTCCGCGACGACGTCCTGACCGTCGACAGTCAGAGCAGAATCCTTCGGCAGACGCAGCGCTGTGTGCAGCACGGCGCGGTCTTCCGAAGTGTTGATGTGATCGCCCGCGAACATCGCGTCGCGTCGTGCCTCGACGCCGGCCTCGCGGGCAAGGTCGACGAGCAGCGCGAGAGTCTCGCGGCTGACACGATGCTTGCTGTAGTCGATGTGAAGATCACCGGCGTCGATCGTCAGCTCTCGCCCTCGGGCTGGATCGTCCTGGAAGAGTTCTCGCAGGTGAACGCCTTCGATGTCGGCGTAATGAGCGCGCAGTTTCTGCCAGGCTGAGGTTCCGGTGATATCAGTGCTCACGATCATCGACTTTAGTGGCACCGGCTGGAAACTTCCTCGCGAGTCTTACTCGCCCGCAGACGTACGCGGCTCCAACGAGCATCATGGAAGCCATGGACACATTCGAATTCATTCGATCAGTTCCCACCCAGTTGTTCCTCGGCGGCCGGTTCGTCCCCGCGGAGAACAACGCGACCTTTCCGGTATCCGATCCGGCGACCGGGAAATCGTTGACCGACGTCGCCGATGCGAGCCCGGCGGATGCGCTGCGCGCGCTGGACGAAGCCGTTGCGGTCTCGTCGAAGTGGGCGAGCACTCCTGCCCGCGAGCGCGGGGAGATCTTGCGCGCCGTCTACGAGAAGATCACCGAGCGCGCCGAGGACGTGGCGCTGCTGATGACCCTCGAGATGGGCAAGGCACTCGCCGAAAGTCGCGCCGAGGTGAAGTACGGGGCGGAGTTCTTCCGGTGGTTCAGCGAGGAGGCAGTTCGCATCGGCGGGCGCTACACGCCGGCGCCGGCGGGCAATGGCCGGATCCTCGTCACCAAGGCGCCGGTGGGACCTTGTCTGGCCATCACACCGTGGAACTTCCCGTTGGCGATGGGCACCAGGAAGATCGGACCGGCCTTGGCTGCCGGATGCACGATCATCGTCAAGCCCGCCTCGGAGACCCCGTTGACGATGCTGCTGCTCGCCCAGCTCATGGCCGAGGCAGGGCTGCCCGACGGTGTCCTCTCGGTGTTGCCGACGTCGAAATCCGGTGAAGTGACCGGCCCGCTCATCGACGACCCTCGGCTGCGCAAGCTCACCTTCACCGGGTCCACCGGCGTCGGCAAGATGCTCGTGGAGAAGTCCGCGAAGCGGTTGCTCCGTACGTCGATGGAACTGGGCGGCAACGCCCCCTTCGTGGTGTTCGACGACGCCGATGTCGACAAGGCCGTCGAGGGCGCGGTCCTGGCGAAACTCCGCAATGGCGGCGAAGCATGCACCGCCGCCAACCGGTTCCACGTCGCCAACGCGGTGCGTGAAGAGTTCACCACCAAACTGACCGAGAAGATGGCGACTTTCACGATGGGACCGGGGACCGACCCGGAGACCAAGCTCGGGCCGTTGATCAACCAGAATCAGCTCGACACCGTCGCGGAACTGGTCGCAGATGCGGTGGACGCCGGGGCGAAGGTGCGACTGGGCGGCGAAGTACCAGGTGGTGAAGGGTACTTCTATCCCGCCACGGTCCTGGCCGACGTTCCGGCGAGCGCACGGATTCTGAAGGAAGAAGTGTTCGGACCTGTCGCCGCAATCACCGGCTTCGACACCGAGGCCGAGGGAATCGCGGCCGCCAACGACACCGAATTCGGATTGGCCGCGTACATCTTCACGAAGGATCTCGACCGTGCACTTCGCGTTTCCGACGCTCTGGAATCAGGAATGATCGGCGTCAACCGCGGAGTGATCTCGGACGCGGCAGCGCCCTTCGGTGGTGTGAAGGAATCCGGATTCGGCCGCGAGGGCGGGACCGAGGGGATCGAGGAATACCTGAACACGAAATACATCGCGCTCGAGAGCTGATACACACGCGAACGGCCACATCGGGACTACCAGAGGCGTCCGATGTGGCCGTTCGTGAATGATCGACGTGTGCGCTAGTGGCCCAGGCGTCCGCGGCCCAGGCGCAGGAGCAGCATCGCGAGAGTATGGCCTTCTTGGCCGAGCTCGTTGAACCGTTCGAGGACCTTCATCTCCCGGCTGTGCACCAGACGCGGACCACCCGATGCCATCCGGGTGCGGCCGATGATCTGGGAAACCTCGGAGCGGCGTTTGATGGCCGCGAGGATCTCGGCGTCGAGACGGTCGATTTCTTTCCGGAGTTCGTCGATCTCCGCCTCACTCTGAGGGATCTCGACGTCTGTCGGAGCAGTATTTACAGTATTTACAGTATTTCCATTGGGTGCTGCGGCCTGGGTGCTCATTGCTATTCGTCTCCTCTTCCTACTGCGTGGATCGTGGTCTCGGCTCGGGTCGTTACCGATCCAGGCACACTGACGAAAATGCCCCGGATCCGATTCGGACCAGGGGCGGGTGAGCTGTTCAGATCACGTGCACCGAGGTCCGGGGCACGTAAAGTAACGCCACAGCGGACCGACGTGGTCGGCCGTGTTGTCGCGAACGGAAATGCTGAACATAGCGTCCAGTTTGCCATGTTCGACACGAGGAATCCAAGTGCCTCTACCAGCAGGTGGACGCACTGACGACCGTGTCGGTGGACGCCGGTAGCGTGGACAGGCGATGAACACGTACCCAGCACTCGGTGAGCACGACGGACATTCCCATCACGACGGGGGCGGCGCGCGGGGACACGACGCGGGTTCGGACGCCCTCCTCGAGGGGCTCAACCCGCAGCAACGCGAGGCCGTGGTCCATACCGGTTCGCCGTTGCTGATCGTTGCGGGTGCCGGCTCGGGCAAGACGGCAGTGCTGACGCGTCGCATCGCCTATCTGTTGGCCGAACGGGGCGTCACTCCTGGTCAGATCTTGGCCATCACCTTCACCAACAAGGCTGCAGCCGAGATGCGTGAGCGTGTGGCCGCGCTTGTCGGACCGCGCGCAAACGCCATGTGGGTATCGACGTTCCACTCGAGTTGTGTTCGCATCCTGCGGGCACAGGCGGCGCTCCTGCCCGGTCTCAACTCGAACTTCTCGATCTACGATTCCGACGACTCGCGTCGACTGCTGACGATGATCTCGAAGGACCTCGAGCTCGACACCAAACGATTCTCCGCGCGGCTTCTCGCCACGCACATCTCCAACCTCAAGAACGAACTTGTCGGACCGGAAGAAGCGGTTGTCGCGGCCGATCAGGATCCGGCGGAACTGCCGCGACTGATCGCCAAGGTCTACGGCCACTACCAACAGCGACTGCGTGCTGCGAACGCACTCGACTTCGACGACCTCATCGGTGAGACCGTTGCGCTTTTGCAGGCGTTTCCGCAGATCGCCGAGTACTACCGCCGCCGCTTCCGTCACGTGCTCGTCGACGAGTACCAGGACACCAACCACGCGCAGTACATGCTGGTGCGTGAACTGGTCGGTGGAGCCGGAGAGTCCGACCACGCGGTTGCCCCGGCCGAGCTGTGTGTCGTCGGTGACGCCGATCAGTCGATCTACGCATTCCGCGGAGCCACCATCCGCAACATCGAAGAGTTCGAACGCGACTACCCGGACGCCCGAACCATCCTGCTCGAACAGAACTACCGTTCGACCCAGAACATCCTCTCGGCCGCAAACTCCGTGATCTCCAAGAACACCGGACGACGAGAAAAGCGACTGTGGACCGATTCCGGTGAGGGCGAACTGATCGTCGGCTACGTTGCGGACAACGAACACGACGAAGCGTCCTTTGTCGCCTCGGAAATCGATCGCCTGGTGGACCAGGGCGAGACCAAGTTCGCCGACATCGCGGTCTTCTACCGAACCAACAACTCCTCGCGCGCGCTCGAGGAAATCTTCATCCGACTCGGTGTGCCGTACAAGGTGGTCGGCGGCGTTCGCTTCTACGAGCGCAAGGAAGTTCGTGACGTCGTCGCGTACCTGCGCGTCCTCGCCAACGAAGACGACACCGTGAGCCTGCGACGCATTCTCAACACACCACGACGCGGTATCGGTGATCGAGCCGAAGCCTGCGTCGCCGTGCACTCCGAGCACCGCAACATCAGCTTCGCCGCCGCACTGCGCGACGGCGCGGAAGGCAAAGTGGCGCTGCTCAATACGCGTTCACAGAAGGCCATCGCGTCGTTCCTCGAGATGATGGACGGACTGCGGGCCCTGCTGCCGACAGCGGCTGCCGACGAGGACGAACCCTTCGAGCTCGGTGACGTCGGTGAGGTCGCCGAGGCGGTGCTCGAGCGAACCGGCTATCGAGCCGAACTCGCGGCGAGCAGCGATCCGCAGGACGGCGCTCGGCTCGACAACTTGAACGAACTCGTCAGCGTGGCAAGAGAATTCAGTTCCGACGCACGAAACGCGGCGGGGCTGATAGATCCAGACGACGAGGAAACCGCAGCCATGCGTGAAGGTGAACCCGATCCGGGGTCGCTCGCCGCGTTCCTCGAACGCGTATCGCTTGTCGCCGACGCCGATCAACTGCCGGACTCCGACGACGGCGTCGTGACCATGATGACGCTTCACACTGCCAAGGGCCTCGAGTTCCCGGTCGTATTCGTCACCGGCTGGGAGGACGGGCAGTTCCCGCACATGCGCGCCCTCGGCGATCCTGCAGAGCTGTCCGAAGAGCGTCGACTTGCCTACGTCGGCATCACCCGAGCCAGGCAGCGCCTGTACCTGACGCGCGCGATCATGCGTTCGGCATGGGGGCAACCGATCCAGAACCCGGCGTCACGGTTCATCCAGGAGATCCCGGAGGACCTGATCAACTGGCGCCGCGAAGATCCGGGCACCGGTGGTGGATTCGGAAGTGGCAGGCCGGGTTACGGCAGCGGAAGCCGCTACGGCAGCCAGGGCGGCCAGGGCTATGGCGGCGGACAAGGCTATGGCGGCGGACAGAACTACGGGGGTGGGTCAGGCAAGGCTGCGTCGACTCCCAGTTTCGGAGCCGCGCGCGGCCGCAACAACGTTCTGGTCCTCACCACGGGTGACCGCGTCAGTCACGACAAGTACGGTCTGGGTACCGTTCTCGAAACCAAGGGCACCGGACCCACTGCGACAGTCACCATCGACTTCGGTAGCGCGGGCAAGGTGCGGTTGATGCTCATCGGCGGTGTGCCGATGGTCAAGCTGTAAAAGGCAGACAAAAACTTCCGGCCCGCACCTGAAAAGGTGCGGGCCGGAAGTTTTTCAGAAGTGTTGGGCTTGCGATCAGTCCTGCTCGATACCGAGGCTGATGCCGCGCGAGGCGAGCCAGGGGAGAGGATCGATCTTGTTCTCGCCGGCGAGGTGAACCTCGAAGTGAAGGTGCGGGCCGGTGGAGAAGCCGCGGTTGCCGACAGTGGCGATCTGGTCGCCGGCCATGACCTGCTGACCCACGGTGACGGTCGACGTGTCGATGTGGCCGTAGACGGTGATCGTTCCGTCCGCGTGCTGCAGGCGGACCCACATGCCGAATCCGGAAGCCGGGCCCGAATCGATGACCTTGCCGTCGGCGACTGCGACGATGGGCGTCCCGATCGGGGCAGCGATGTCGACGCCCGCGTGCAGGGTGCCCCAGCGGGTACCGAAGTTGGATGTGAAGGTTCCGACTGCGGGCAGGACGAACAGCGGGCGACGGGCAGCGGCTTCGCGTGCAGCGCGCTCGTCACTGAAACGCTGGCCCTTGGCAAGCAGATTGCTGAACTGGGAAAGATCGGTCGGCGCTGCGACGTTGAGGACCTGGGGAGCGTCGGCCTCGGTGGTGGCTGCCGTGGAGGTGGCCGGAGCGAATTGAGCGGCCTGCGGTTCTGCGGTGGTGCCGATCGCGGAGGACTCGTTGGCGAGTGCAACTTCCGAGTGGTCGGCGGCGGACGAGGAACCGTCGTTGATGACTGCCTGGCCCGCAGCGACAACTGCGCCGGCTGCAACGGCCAGAACGGCGGCGCGGCCCTTGAGAGCAGAGGGAGGAGTGGGGAGTCGGTGGGCACCGCTGCGGCGAACCGGAGATTCGACATCGACTGTCGGTGCGGAAGAGAAAGTGGGAGCGCTGATCACGTCGGACTCGACGAACTCGTGAGAGTCGGATTCTGACGACGTGGAGGATGAATTTCGAATGAACATATCGGTAGAGATCTCAGAACTTTTAGTCTCGGTGTAACGCCTGGCCGAGTGCGTTGGATAAGTGGTCGTGACCTCGTCTCGGGCTGGGTTCGAGAACCTACTAGCGGTGAACTGGCTGCGGTGATGCATATGCCGGTTCTCTCCTCGAGTTCGTGATCAGCCCGTGACTTAGACTGACTGACGGTAACGAAATGATTGCGATGGGCGCAAGCCGTAGCGGAAACCTGTCCGATTATGTGACGTGCCTCACAGCTTGACCTGGGAATATGTCGATACGGGCAAAACGGACGAATCATCTCGTTTCGTGATCAAGCGTGTCACAACCGGATCACCGGTCCACACAGGCACTACCGTCGATCGAGTGTCCACAACACCTGGAACTACGTCGCAGGCGCGTTTCGACGACCCCCGAGTGAAGTCCGGGGCGCCCCTCGCGGCGGCAACCGGACTGCTCGGAGCTGTCGCAGTGGCGGCCACTCCCGTCGTCGGAGTCGGGAGTGGCCGTGGGATCGACACGACGGGGGCTCTTGCTTCTGCAGCTCTCTTCGCCGCTGTCTGCACGATCATCGTGCCGCTGGTGGCAGTACTTGCTTCGGGTCGCAGGCCCGCTTTTGCCGGTGGACTCCTGGCAGGTATCGGCGCGGTGTCGCTCGGGGCGGCAATTCTGGACGTCCAGTTGTTCGTCGACGCAATCGATGCAAACCGCTTGGACCTTTTCCGTCCGGTTTCTGCGGGTTCGATCGATGCGGGTCCGGGTGCCTACCTCGCGCTCGCGGGCCACGGACTTCTTGTCGTGTCCGGTGTCCTCGGGCTCATGGTCGTCCATCGGGAATCGGAACGAGACGGATACGGCAGTGCTCGCGCCGCAGAATTCGACGGGCGATCGGTTGGCGGGCGGATCGGTGGGTGGCCGACAGCGCTACTGATTCTGGCCGCAGTGGTGTTCGTGCTCTCCCTGTTCGGTCCTTCCTTCAGCTCGCAGGATCCGATCTTCCTGGTGAAACCACTCGTCGACTCGGCGGCGGCCACCGCTGTCGGTATGGGTTTGGTTGGCGTCGCGGTACTCGTGGCGGTCGCGGCGGCATTGACGTCCATCTCGCTGCCGGTTGGCTGCGGCGCGCTGATCGGTGTCGGTCTCGGCGCACTGGCAGTCAGCGGCACCCGGGTGGTGGCGGGGTTCGCGGCAGGTGATCGGATCGGGGTCGGCTCGGGTTCCGTGGTCGGGGCGCTGGCAGCAGTGCTCATTGTCGTCATCGGAGTTTCGGCGCACTATCTGGCGGCCAGACGCGAAGCTGACGCGATTCCCGCCGCCAGCGCGGTCCGCGCTCCTGCGAAGACGACGAAGGGGGCCCTCAAAGCAGCCATGGCGGCTCAGTCCCGGGCAGCGCAGGCACGGGTGAACAGACTTCACAGCGTTGCCGGAACCGGCGCAGTTGTCACGGCAGCAGTGGCAGCCTTGGGCGCGGCCCTTCCGGTCCTGTCGTTGCCCGAGGGCATCCCGGAACCGTCCATGCTTTCGTCTCGACTTGTCCTGCTCGCCGCTGCCGTCCTGCTGGTCGCCGCGCTGGGTCTCTTTGTTCCGAGTCGCGCCGCCGTGGTGCGTCCGGCCGTCGGAGTGTTGTGGACCACGGTCGTGATGGGAGTCGCCGCGGTCATGCAGTCGGCGATCATCGCGACGGACGTACCGGGCGTCGGGTTGGGGTCCGGCGCCTTCGTCCTCTGCGGGGCGGCTCTCCTCGCTGCGGCCACGGGACTGCTCGTCTGGTTGGCGGGTAGCGCCGAACGTGAGGACGTCGACACGTCGGCAGACGGCGGTTCGAGAGGGCTGGTACTGATCGTCGGTGGGATCGGCGGCATCGCGGTCCTGATCGGAACCGCGCTTCCGCTTTATCAAGGCGACACGTACACCGCGGCGTCAGTTCTGGAGTGGCCGTGGGGAATTGACGTCTGGGGTCAACTGCTCGTCGGCGTCGCCGTCGTGATCGCCGCGGTGATCTCCGCGTCTGCGAGGCCGACACAGGGTGCAGTACTGCTGATCGGATCTGCCGTGGCAGCGCTGGTGTACGTCAGTGAGTGGCCGCTCACGTCATCGCGCATATCGGACGCAACCGTGGGGGTGGGTGCGATCACAGCAGCCACGGGCATAGTGTTGCTTCTCGTTGCAGCGTTCTCGAGCGCAAGAGTCAGTGAGACTGATGCTTGACAAATTCGGTGTGGTCACCTTGCTTAATCGGTGAGGTGTGCCTCAGTGGACATTTGCGCGTGACTTGGGCCACATAGCATCAATGCGGGCGCAAACCGAACGCGGCAACTGGCTAAAGTCCAGAACAGACCCGCTCCTACCCCTCGAGCGGGTGACAACGCAGACGAGACGGTGAGCAGATGGATCTCTTCGAATACCAGGCGAAGGAACTCTTCGCCAAGCACGGAGTGCCGACTTCGGCTGGACGTGTTACAGACACAGTCGCCGGCGCACGCGAGATTGCCGAAGAAATCGGTAAGCCCGTGATGGTGAAGGCACAGGTCAAGGTAGGCGGCCGCGGCAAGGCCGGTGGCGTCAAGTACTCGCCCGACGTGGATGCCGCAGTGGCAAACGCCGAGGCAATCCTGGGCCTGGACATCAAGGGCCATGTCGTCAAGAAGCTGCTGGTCGCAGAGGCAAGTGACATTGCCGAGGAGTACTACATCTCCTTCCTGCTCGACCGCACCAACCGCACCTACCTGGCCATGTGCTCGGTAGAGGGTGGCGTCGAGATCGAGGTCACCGCCGAGGAGAACCCCGACGCTCTCGCCAAGATCCCCGTCGACGCAGTCAAGGGCGTCGACCTCGCGTTCGCGCGCAGCATCGCCGAGGCAGGAAAGCTGCCCGCAGAGGTGCTCGACGCAGCGGCCGTGACGATCCAGAAGCTGTGGGAGGTCTTCATTGGCGAAGACGCACTCCTCGTCGAGGTCAACCCCCTCGTTCGCACGCCTGACGATCAGATCCTCGCCCTCGACGGCAAGGTCACCCTGGACGAGAACGCAGCCTTCCGTCAGCCCGGCCACGAGGCATTCGAGGATCGCGACGCTACCGATCCCCTCGAGCTCAAGGCCAAGGAAAACGACCTCAACTACGTCAAGCTCGACGGTGAGGTCGGAATCATCGGCAACGGCGCAGGCCTGGTCATGTCCACCCTGGATGTCGTCGCATACGCCGGCGAGAACCACGGTGGCGTCAAGCCCGCCAACTTCCTCGACATCGGCGGCGGAGCTTCGGCTGCCGTCATGGCTGCCGGCCTCGATGTCATCCTGAACGACGCGCAGGTCAAGAGCGTGTTCGTCAACGTCTTCGGCGGAATCACCGCATGTGACGCAGTTGCCAACGGCATCGTCGGCGCACTGAAGACCCTGGGCGACGAGGCCAACAAGCCGCTCGTCGTGCGCCTGGACGGAAACAACGTCGAAGAGGGTCGCCGCATCCTCGCCGAGGCCAACCACCCGCTGGTCACGGTCGTCGCAACCATGGACGAGGCCGCCGACAAGGCCGCCGAACTCGCTCACGCAGCGAAGTAAGGGACTCACAGAACAATGGCAATCTTCCTCACCAAGGATTCAAAGGTCATCGTCCAGGGCATCACCGGCGGCGAGGGCACCAAGCACACCGCCCTCATGCTCAAGGCCGGCACCCAGGTCGTCGGCGGCGTCAACGCACGCAAGGCCGGCACCACGGTCTCGCACGTTGCTGCTGACGGTTCCCCTGTCGAACTCCCCGTCTTCGCGACGGTCGAAGAGGCAATCAAGGAGACCGGCGCAGACGTCTCCATCGCATTCGTTCCCCCGGCCTTCTCGAAGGACGCCATCGTCGAGGCCATCGACGCGGAGATCCCGCTCCTCGTGGTCATCACCGAGGGCATCCCGGTTCAGGACTCCGCTTACGCTTGGGCGTACAACGAGTCCAAGGGCAAGAAGACGCGCATCATCGGACCGAACTGCCCCGGCATCATCACCCCGGGTGAGGCCCTCGTCGGCATCACGCCCGCCAACATTGCAGGCACGGGCCCCATCGGCCTGGTCTCCAAGTCGGGCACCCTGACTTACCAGATGATGTACGAACTCCGTGACTTCGGCTTCTCCACCGCCATCGGCATCGGCGGCGACCCGGTCATCGGAACCACCCACATCGACGCCATCGAGGCGTTCGAGAACGATCCCGAGACCAAGGTCATCGTGATGATCGGTGAAATCGGTGGCGACGCTGAAGAGCGTGCAGCCGATTACATCAAGGCCAACGTCACCAAGCCGGTCGTCGGCTACGTGGCAGGCTTCACCGCTCCCGAAGGCAAGACCATGGGCCACGCAGGCGCCATCGTCTCCGGTTCCTCGGGAACGGCTCAGGCCAAGCAGGAAGCTCTCGAAGCTGCAGGCGTGAAGGTCGGCAAGACGCCGTCCGCCACTGCTGCTCTCGCCCGCGAGATTCTTCAGAGCCTGTAAGGGGCTTCGCCCCCGTGCGTGGTTAGGGAGTCTCCGGACTCCTTAACCACGCACAGTGGTATCGACCCACATCGACCCGGCAGGTTCCAACTGCCCGGCACCGGATGTGATGGATGCGACGACCGATTCGAGATCGTCGGCATCACCGGCGGCGAGAGTCATGACCGCCTTTGATCCATACGTAGTTCCGAGCACCGAGACGCCCCGCGCTCTCAGTTCCGCTTCCACCCGACCGGCCTCTGAGTGTCGGATCGCCAAAGTGCGCAGGATCTTCCGCTCCCTGGCCACCAGTTCGGCCGAATCGAGAGCAACCGAGACTGCTCCCGAATACGCGCGAACTAACCCGCCGGCGCCGAGCTTGATTCCGCCGAAATAGCGCGTGACGACCACAATCACATCGACCAGATCTCGAGACTTGAGAACCTGAAGCATCGGCACCCCCGCAGTGCCGCCCGGTTCGCCGTCGTCGTGTGCACGCTCGACGCGCGAGTTCGCGTCGTGTCCGATCACGAAAGCCGAACAATGGTGGCGCGCATCGGGATACAGCGACTTCTGCTCCGCGACGAACTCCATGGCGGCTTCGGTGTCGTCGATCCGGCGAAGCGCGGCGATGAATCGTGAGTGCTTCACCTCGGTTTCGACGACATGGTCGGCGCCGGGCTTGAGGGTGAAGGGCATCTGCCCATTGTCTCCCGTCGGTGTTAGCGTGCGAAGTCGAGACACATACGCTGGTAACCATCGAAGACCGTCTACGAGGAGAAGTCATGACGTTCACGCCGCAAGGGCCCAACTTCGGGCCACCGAATCAGCCGGCAGCGGGCGGTGGAACCAAGAATCTCGGATTCATCCTGCTCATCGCCGTCGCGGCGCTCGGCCTGATCAACTTCCTACTCGGTTTTGCGCCCTTCACCACGATCAGTGGAAGCAGCAGCGGAATCGGCAGCGATCTGGACACCAGTTCGAGCTTCTTCGAATCGAGCATCTACGGCCTCGGATTCATCTTCGCCGGCGGTGTTGTCGCCGGGATCACGCTGCTCCCGAAGCAGTCGTATGCAGGCATTGCCGCAGCGCTCTCACTCACGGGTTTCTTCTCTTTGGTGTTCGCAGCGTTCTCGGTCGGTACCAGCGACTACATCGAGATCGGGCTCGGTTGGGGCCTGATCATCGTGCTGATTCTCTCGTTCGTGCAGACCGTCGTCGCAGTTGCCGCGTTGCTGTTCGAGATCGGAATCCTGAAGGCTCCCGCGCCGCGTCCGGTAGCCCAGCAGTACGGTCAGCCGCAGGGCTATGGTCAGCCCCAGGGGCAGCAGCAGGGTCAGCCCCAGGGCTATGGACAGGGCCAGTACGGTCAGCCCCAGCAGGCTCAGCAGCAGCCTCAGCAGGGTCAGTACCAGCAGAATCCTCAGTACGGGCAGGCGCAGCAGCAGGGATACGGGGGAGCGCACGCCGCCCCCGCCGACCCGACTGCTTCGCAGCAGCCTTATGGACAGAGCGCATCTCCCTACGGCCAGAACCCGGTGCAGAATCCCACGCAGACCCCGACCGACTCGTCGTCCGCAACGACGTCGTCTTACTATCCGCTGACCTCGCAGCCCGGTGGCCAGCCGAACCCGAGCTACTCGTCGGACCAGTTCACGGCTCCGCGTGGTTACGGCCAGCCGTACAACCAGCAGCAGACCGGCTCGACGGAGCAGCCGACGGGCTTCGAGCCCCCGACTTTCGAGCCCCCGACTTTCGAATCGCCGACGCCGCCCGTGGAACCTGACCAGGGAAGCAGCGATTCCGCGGCCGAGACCAAGGTCTTCGGTTCCCAGAATCCTGAAGAGCGTCAGCAGTAGTACTTCTTCGTTTCACGAGCATGAATGTGGCCTCCGACCCGCTGCGGGTGGAGGCCACATTCCGTGAGCCCGACGGCGCGCCTGAGTGCGCGGCGCACTATCGAGTGAAACCCTCGAGGGGATGAGTTCTTTGATTGATGGCACCCGGTCCCGTCCCGCGTCCGCACGACCCGGACGTGGTCGTACCGGCGGCGGCCGCGCTGGCGGCGGTCGCCCGGCACCCAACCCGGACCTGGCACGCAAGCTGCTGACTGTCGCGTTCCGACCGTCGGGCCTGACGATGCTGCTGATCGCGGCCGTCGTTGTGGTCACCTTGGTATCGGCGAGCAGCGACTTGACCGGAACCTTCGGCGCCATTGCCACCACATGGTTGGTCATCCACCAAGTGCCGGCGACTGTCAGCGGCGTCCAGCTCGGTGTACTGCCATTGCTTCCGACGGCCGTCATGATGTGGGTGGTCGCACGCCGATGCGCGTCGACTGCGGTGCACACCGACTCCCGTGACGACACCCTCCGCCTGGTGGGGGCAGCGATCGCCGGACCGTTGACGATCACGGCGATCGCGCTCGCTGTGGTCGCCGACGCTTCCGCGGCGATTCCGCTGTCGAGCCCCAACACGTTGGCCGCTTTCGGCTGGGTCGCCGGGATTCATCTGATCGCCGCGTCCGTCGGTGTTGCTGCGGCGCACTGGGATCGCGTCGTCGCCGAGATTCCGCCGTGGGCATCTGCCGCTGTTCGACCGGCAACGGCTGCGTCGGCAGCGCTGTTGGCTGCGGGCGCCGTGGCCGTTGTGGTGTCACTGCTCGTGTCGTGGTCGACGGTCGGTGACCTACTCGCGCGCGGCAACGGGTTTGTCGGCGTTCTGGGATTGACAGTGTTGTCGCTCCTCTATCTACCGAACCTGGTTGTCGGTGCTGCCGCGGTGATGACGGGATCGACGGCCGATTTCGGCAACGTCTCCATCAGTGTGTTCGGCAACATCGGCGGAGACCTGCCACCGCTGCCCCTTCTCGGTGCGATTCCGGAAGGCGTCGCCGGCGGAATCTGGCCGGTGTTGTTGATCGTTCCGGCGGCGGTGGGGGTGATGCTCGGCCGCGATTGCGCTCGACGCATCCCCGGGCAGGACAGTGTCCTCGCGGTGCTGACGGCAGCTGCCGGTGCCGGCGTCGTCATGGCGCTACTTGCCCTTGCTGCCGGGGGAGACCTCGGGCAGTTCGGCACCGTCGAGGTCCTGTGGTGGGGCTTCGGTCTTCTGACTTTTGCGTGGCTGGGATTGTTCGGAACCGTCTCGGCGCTGATCGCGATGTGGTTCTCACATCGCGGACACATGAGGGACGAAGTTGCGCCGCCGGCGTCTGAACCGGCTCGAGCATCCGAGCCCGAACTCGAAATCACGGCCGCGGCCACTCCGGAAGAGGCAGACGAGAACATCGGCGAAGTGCTTGCCCAGGAATCTGCGGTAGTTGTCACCAAGGTCGTCGAAGCCGAAATCGTCGAGGAATCAGGCGAGCCTGTGCCGGTCGTGACAGAGGAAATCGTCGAAATCGAAGTAGTCGACGCCGAGGTTGTCGCAGCACCCGAGACCGACCCCGCAGCCGGACCCGAGACAGAGTCCGAGCCGGAGACCGACCTGCCCTCGAAGCCGCAGGAGTCCAGCGACTAGGCTGTCATGCGGCCGATACTCCGGCCGCATCATCTTCCAGTTCTCAGGAGTAGTGCGCTGACTGCCTCGGCCGACAATCCGCAGCCGACAATGCCCGACAGGGTCCAATTTCGCGACTCGATCGCGCGGGTAGTCGTACTCGCTTCCGGCGTGGGAACCCTGTTGACTTCGCTGATCGACGCTTCGCATGCCAACGGATACCCGGCCGAGATCGTTGCCGTCGGTGTAGATCGTGACTGCCTCGCTGCCGAGCACGCCGCGGATTCGAAGATTCCGTCCTTCAAGGTGTCGATCAAGGCCTACGAAGATCGCGCCACTTGGGACGACGCGCTGACGGCAGCGGTAGCCGAGCACGAACCCGACCTGGTGGTCAGTGCCGGTTTCATGAAGATCCTCGGCCCCACCTTTCTCGCGCGTTTCGGCGGCCGAATCATCAACACTCATCCCGCGTTGCTGCCTGCCTTCCCCGGCGCGCACGCGGTTCCCGACGCTCTGGCGTACGGCGTGAAGGTCACCGGTTCCACGGTGCATCTCGTCGACGGCGGAGTTGATACCGGGCCGATCTTGGCGCAGGAAGCTGTGCCGGTGCATGACGACGACACCGAGTCGTCGTTGCATGAACGCATCAAAATTGTGGAGCGACGGTTGTTGGCGGACGTCATCGCCGCTGTTGCTACGCGCGGAGTGGTTTCCGATGGACGAAAGGCCGTGATCCCCAGTGAGTGAACGCAAGGCTGTGCGCCGTGCACTTGTCAGCGTCTACGACAAGAGTGGTCTGATCGAGCTGGCCACCGGCCTGCACGAGGCCGGTGTCGAGTTGGTCTCGACCGGTTCGACCGCGTCGAAGATCGCCGACGCCGGAATCCCTGTGACCCCGGTCGAGGCTCTGACCGGATTCCCGGAATGCCTCGAAGGCCGTGTGAAGACGCTGCATCCGCGCGTCCACGCCGGTGTTCTCGCCGATACCCGCAAGCCGGATCACCTCGCTCAGCTCGAGGAACTCGGTATCGCGACTTTCGAATTGGTCGTTGTGAACCTGTACCCCTTCACGGAGACGGTTGCCTCGGGCGCGAGCCCGGACGAGTGCGTCGAGCAGATCGACATCGGTGGCCCGTCGATGGTGCGCGCTGCAGCCAAGAACCATCCGTCGGTTGCCGTCGTGGTCGATCCGGCTCGTTACGCCGATGTTCTGACTGCCGTCGCCGGTGGCGGATTTACCTTGCGTGAGCGCACTGTGCTTGCGGCGCAGGCGTTCCAGCACACTGCGTCGTACGACGTCGCTGTTGCAAGCTGGATGACGAGCACGATTGCCGCCGACGAAGACGGTTCGCTGTTCCCGGCCTGGGTCGGTGCCACGTGGAACCGCAGCGCTGTCCTGCGCTACGGCGAGAACCCGCACCAGGACGCTGCGTTGTACGAAAACCCCGCAGCGCCTGCAGGTTTGGCTCAGGCAGAGCAGTTGCACGGCAAGGAGATGTCGTACAACAACTACACGGACTCCGACGCCGCGTGGCGCGCAGCGTACGACTTCACTGATCCGGCAGTGGCAATCATCAAGCACGCCAACCCGTGTGGCATCGCCATCGGCACCGACATCGCCGACGCTCACCGCAAGGCGCATGCGTGCGATCCGGTCAGTGCTTTCGGTGGTGTGATCGCAGCCAACCGTGAGGTCAGTGTCGAACTGGCAGAGCAGATCGCCGATATCTTCACCGAGGTTGTCATCGCACCCTCGTACGAAGACGGAGCTGTCGAGGTTCTGCAGCGTAAGAAGAACATTCGTGTTCTGAAGGCTGCCGCTCCGACCGCTACCGGAATCGAACTTCGTCCGATCTCCGGCGGCACTTTGCTCCAGCAGCGCGACGTCCTGGACGCTGACGGGGACAACCCGGCCAACTGGACTCTCGCCAACGGTGAGGCTGCCGATGCCGAGACTCTCGCAGACCTCGAATTTGCTTGGCGCGCCAGCCGTTCGGTGAAGTCCAACGCGATCCTGCTGGCCTCCGGCGGCGCCTCTGTCGGTGTCGGCATGGGCCAGGTCAACCGCGTCGATGCAGCGCATCTTGCGGTCCAGCGAGCCGGTGACCGCGTCGTAGGTTCGGTTGCGGCCTCGGACGCGTTCTTCCCGTTCCCCGACGGTTTGCAGGTACTGCTCAACGCCGGCGTCAAGGCTGTTGTGCAGCCGGGTGGTTCGGTTCGCGACAACGAAGTGATTGCTGCGGCCAAGGAAGCCGGCGTCACTCTCTATCTGACCGGTGCGCGCCACTTCGCGCACTGATTCCTGCTTCGGTAGCGGGCCTCGACTTCCTCTTCGTAAGGTTGTCGGGGCCCGTTCTGCTTCAGGCAGCGCTGCTGTGGGTGCCCTGGAGTTCGCGTGGTGAGCCGGTGATGACGACGCGTGAGGCTCCGCGACTGCGGATCTCGCTGATCAGTGCGCCGAGGGTGGCTTCGTGGGCAGCATCGGAGTGCGAAAGATCCAGGGTGACGGCGTATCCGGTGAGGTCACCGGGCAGATCGACATACGGCGGCGCGATGGACAGTTGGTTGACTCGAAGTTTCATGTGGTGCTCCTGCGTGTGAAAGGTAAAAGAAAAGGCACCCGAGGCGTTTGCCCTGGGTGCCCGAGAACGAATCCGGTGAAACTGGGGATCATTCTCGGGGTACACCGCGCTTGTTGCCCATGTGCTTGGCCGACATTGCGGCCGAAAAAATGTGCTTGCCTGCGGTGCAGCTGCGCCACGAAAGTACGGATACGACGTTCGGGTGTAGCGACATGATGTCCGTTCCTTTCTGTGTGGCGTTGCTGGTTAATGGATGACCGTACAGCACGGATCGAGGGTTCGCACCAATAAAAAGCGCCACGAACGTAAACTCCGCGTGACTTCTGTCCCCGGATTCGTGGGATGGAAAGAGCCTGCGTTGCAGGTCAGGCGTAGAAAGCAGAAGTCCCTCCGTGATGCTTCGCGGAGGGAACTTTCTACCTCGAGAAAAGGACGTTCGGTCTGTACGTGATCAGGAAAACGATCGGACCCATGCTGTGAAGGGCTCCGAGAACTCTGCCGAGTACGGGAGCGGCGCGACGTAGTCGGCTCCGGTCGACTGTTCGTCGCCGATGTCCTTGAGTACGAAGTTGGCGTTGCGCATCCGCACGGAAGTCAGCGCGGTATGCGAGAGCGCGGAGTCGAGTGCCGCGACATCGGCGGGAATGACTTGGATGTCCTTGTCCGAGCAGCTGGTGAGAACGGGCATGCCCGCCGGCAGCGCCGCCACGAGTGCAACCGGGTCCAATGCGTCTTCCTCGGCGAGTGCCTTGGCGTTGGCGTGCACGAGTCCCGCATTCTGCAGTGGCTCGGGCAGATCATCCGGAACTGTGCCCTCGGATCGCAGGGACTCGACGGCGTCGGCGAGCGCGACGCGCAGTTCGTCAGCCAGTTCGACCGGCAACTGGCCGGCGCTGACGACGGTTTCGAGCTGGCGGTGAATCTGCGTCGTGAGTAGATCGAGAAGCCTGACGCTCAGTGGCTCGAGCAGCGCGAGGGCGCTGACTCTTGTGCCCTCGTTCGCAGTGGCGAGAGCCAGTGCGACGACGGCGCCGTCGCTGTGTCCGACCACGAACAAGCGCTCGGGATCAACACCGGGTTGCTCGGCGAGGTAGTCCAGTCCGTCGGAGGCGGCGTCGACAAATGTGTTGAAGCCGAGATCGGCGATGTCTTCGATATCGTAGTCGCCGAGTGCGGTTTCGCCGCTGCCGAGCTTGTCGTAACGCAGACTTGAAATGCCCTGATTCTCAAGGAGATCCGCGACGAAGCGGAGGGTTCCGATATCACCTTCGAGGAGTGCGCTGTCGCCGTTGCGGTCGGTGGGGCCGCTGCCGGCCAGAATCAGCGCGGCGGGGGCAGGGGCGTCGGGTGAGGCGGCCAGGCGAAGACTCCCGTACAGGGTGACGTCGCCGGATTGGAACGAGATCTCGGTGTCGGACATGACGACTTGTCTACCAGGTCCGTACGTTCAGGCGGTGCGCAGACTCCGTACACGGCGCCAGCCACGCCAACTGAACCACAAGAGTGCGGCGAGCAGCGGAATGATCAGGAACGGCAAGATCATCGCGATCAACGAGGTGAAGAAAGTCAGTACATCCTCGATGACGGAAACGACGGGATTTGCCAGCCCACCGGTAGTGGCCGTACTGACAGCGCGAGTACCGGTCTGGGCGGCGCTGAACGTCAGTGCTGTCGGTGCACCGACGATGATGCCCGCGAGCGCGGCTATCGCAGGATCGAGATGGCTGAAAGCCGCCCAGGCTGCGATCACTCCGGCGATGGGTCCGGTGACGTTCCCGATCACCGACAAAGCGTTGTCCACGAAGGGAATGAGGTCGGCACCCAGTTCGACCACGGCGGCGATTCCCAATGCGACCAGTGCGCCGGTGGATCCGATCCACCGCATCGACTCGCCGACGGTGACCCCGAACAGTTCGAAATGCACCGCAGCGCTCAGCATCAACAGCGGCAAGAAGGTTCGCATTCCGGACGCTGCGGCGAGTCCGAGGCCGAGCATGGCGGGCAACACCCAGGTATCCATGGGTGGAGTTTAGGTCTACTGTGCGCCTTTATTAACCGCCGGCGGTTAACAAAGGCGCACAGCAAGCACTCGGAAGGGCCTTCCATGGCGACAAACCCGCAGCCGATGTTCTTCCTCAACCTGCCCGTCAAGGACCTGGGCAAGGCCACCACCTTCTACGAGGGCCTCGGATACTCCAAGAACACGCAGTTCTCCGACGAGAACGCGTCGTCGATGGTCATCAGTGACACCATCGTCGTGATGCTGTTGGCCGAGCCCTTCTTCCAGACCTTCACCACCAAGGGCATCGCCGACACCTCGACGTCGACGGAAGCACTTCTGGGACTCTCGGCCGAGACGCGCGAGGCAGTCGACACCCTCGTCGACAAGGCGCTCGCGAGCGGCGGTTCCGAAGGAAACGCGACGCAGGATCACGGCTTCATGTACAGCCGCAGTTTCCAGGATCCCGACGGCCACATCTGGGAAATCATCTGGATGAATCCCGAGAACATCGAGGGCTGAGCGACCGAACTTCCTCGGCGAGAGGCGAAACCCCGCAAACACTCGTAGCGTGGAGTGGTGACTGTCGCAAAAACCCTCGGAGAGCTACGCGCCTCCGGACACGTACAGCGAAGTGTCAAGGAAGAACTACGAGAGAACCTTCTCGCCGCGTTGCGGGACGGCCGTGACCCCTGGCCCGGAATCGTCGGGTTCGAGGACACGGTCGCCCCGCAACTCGAGCGGGCGCTGATCGCCGGCCACGACGTGGTTCTGCTCGGCGAACGAGGTCAAGGAAAGACGAGGTTGCTTCGCACTCTCGGGCTCCTGCTCGACGAGTGGACGCCCGTCATCGAAGGCTCCGAATTGGGGGAGCACCCGTACGAGCCGATCACACCGGCATCGATTCGCCGGGCCCGCGAACTGGGGGACGACCTTCCGATCGCCTGGCGACACCGCAGCGAGCGGTACTCCGAGAAGCTGGCGACGCCGGACACCTCGGTCGCCGACCTGATCGGCGACGTCGACCCCGTCAAGGTGGCCGAAGGTCGGAGCCTCGGTGATCCGGAGACCATTCACTTCGGTCTCGTGCCCCGCGCGCATCGCGGAATCGTGGCCATCAACGAGCTCCCCGACCTGGCCGAGCGCATCCAGGTCTCGCTGCTCAACGTGATGGAGGAGCGAGACATCCAGGTCCGCGGATACACGCTTCGGCTTCCGTTGGACGTCCTTCTGGTCGCGAGCGCGAACCCCGAGGACTACACCAACCGTGGACGCATCATCACACCGCTCAAGGACCGCTTCGGCGCCGAGATCCGCACTCACTATCCGGTCGAGTTGGCGGGCGAGATCGCGGTGATCGAGCAGGAAGCGCATCTGGCCGCCGAGGTGCCCGACTACCTCCTCGAAATTCTTGCCAGATTCACACGCCTGCTTCGTGAATCCACTTCGGTGGACCAGCGATCGGGTGTGTCGGCACGATTTGCCGTCGCCGGCGCCGAAACCGTCAGTGCAGCCGCGGTACGACGCGCGGCGGTGCTCGGCGAAGCCGATCCTGTTGCACGGCCGGTCGATCTCGAGTCCGTGGTCGAGGTTCTTCGCGGAAAGGTGGAGTTCGAATCCGGCGAAGAGGGCCGCGAACTGGAGGTGCTCGAGCACCTGTTGCGTCGCGCGACGGCCGATACCGTTCGGGTACGTCTCGGCGGAATCGACCTGGGAACGCTGGTTGCTGCTGTGGAGATGGGCAACACGATCGTCACCGGTGAATCTGTCACGGCCAAGGCGTTTCTCGACGAACTTCCGGACCTCGAAGTTCTGGACGAAGTTGCCGAACGCCTCGGCGCGCAATCCGACGGTGAGCGTGCCGCCGGTGCCGAACTTGCCCTCGAAGGGCTTTACCTCGCGCGCCGGATCTCCAAAGATCAAGGCCCGGGCGGCCGCTCGGTGTATTCGTAAGGGGCAGTGATGATTCACAATCCGCGGTACGGGCCGTACGACGGTGGTCCCGATCCGCTCGCGCCTCCCGTGGATCTGCGCGAGGCCTTGGCAGCAATCGGCGACGACGTCCTGTCCGGCACGTCACCGCGCCATGCCCTGCGGGAGCTGCTGCGGCGAGGCAATCGCGACATGCGCGGGCTCGACGACCTTGCTGCCCAGGCGAATCGGCGTCGACGTGAGTTGCTGCGCCGCAACAATCTCGACGGAACGCTCGACGAGGTTCGTAAGCTTCTCGACAAGGCGGTGCTCGAAGAGCGCAAAGAACTGGCACGTGCTCTCGACGACGACGCACGATTCAACGAAATGCGGATCGAGGAGTTGCCACCGTCGACAGCACAGGCCGTGCAAGATCTGGCCGACTACAACTGGCGCAGCGAACAGGCTCGCGCGGATTACGAGAAGATCCGTGATCTGCTCGGACGTGAGGTCCTCGATCAACGATTCTCGGGCATGAAGCAGGCGCTCGAGGGCGCCACCGACGAGGATCGCGAGCAGATTCGTCAGATGCTGGCAGATCTGAATCAACTGCTCGACGCGCACTCTCGGGGCGTCGACACTCCGGAGCAGTTTGCAGAGTTCATGGACAAGCACGGGCAGTATTTCCCGGACAACCCCCGCAACGTCGAGGAACTTCTGGATTCCTTGGCGCAGCGCGCAGCGGCCGCACAACGATTGCGGAACTCGCTCTCACAGGAGCAGCGTGACGAATTGGATGCGTTGGCGCAGCAGGCTTTCGGTGATCCGAGCCTGATGAGCGAGCTGGGGCAACTCGACCAGTACCTTCAGGCAGCTCGGCCGGGTGAGGACTGGGAAGGAGCGCAACAGTTCCGCGGCGACAACGGAATGGGTTTGGGCGAGGGGACCGGCGCACTGCAGGACATTGCCGAGCTGGAATCGTTGGCGGACCAACTGTCGCAGCAGTATGCAGGCGCAGCACTCGACGACATCGACCCCGAGCTACTCGCGCGGCAACTCGGCGACGAAGCCGCTGCTGACGCCCGCACCCTGGCGGACCTCGAAAAGGCTTTGCAGGAACAGGGTTTCTTCGATCGCGCACCGGACGGTCAATGGCGCTTGTCGCCCAAGGCCATGCGGCAGCTCGGGCAGACTGCTCTGCGCGACGTCGCCGGGCAACTGTCGTCGCGAACCGGTCAACGCGACACGCGTCGGGCCGGTGCGATGGGAGAACCGACCGGAGCTTCCCGCGAATGGGAATTCGGGGACACCGAACCGTGGGACGTCACGAGAACCATCACCAACGCCGTCCTGCGTGACCCGGGCCGAATGCCGGTGCGGCTGAGCGTCGTCGATGTCGAAGTTGCCGAAACCGAACAGCGAAGTCAGGCTGCCGTGGCTCTGCTGGTGGACACGTCGTTCTCCATGGTCATGGAGGATCGCTGGGTGCCGATGAAGCGCACCGCACTGGCGCTCAATCATCTGGTGAGTACACGGTTTCGCAGCGACGAGCTGCAATTGATCGCCTTCGGACGCCACGCACACGTATTGAGCCCGTCTGAGCTCGCCGGTTTGGACGGCGCGTGGGATCAGGGGACCAACCTGCACCATGCACTCTTGTTGGCGGCCAGGCACCTTCGACGCCATTCCAATGCGCAACCGGTGGTGCTGATCGTCACCGACGGTGAGCCGACGGCTCATCTCGAAGCGGACGGAGAAGCCAGGTTCGACTACCCGCCGAGTGCACGAACCCTCGGTTTGACGGTTCGCGCACTCGACGCGGTTTCCAGGCTTGGCGCCAAGGTCACGTTCTTCCGACTCGGTAACGATCCAGGCCTGGCCAGGGTGGTCGACCGGATGGCGCACCGGGTGGGTGGGCGCGTCATCGCGCCGGACCTGGACGGCCTCGGCGCTGCCGTCGTGAGTGACTACATGCGAGGTCGCCGTTAGGTCTGTCGCTGCTAATTCTGTTCAGCGGGCTGATGCTGGGTGATGCAGTGGATGCCGCCGCCGCGTTCGAACAGCGGTCTGGCGTCGACGGTGACGACTGTGCGTCCGGGGTAAGCGGCTGACAGGATCCGGGCCGCTTCGGCGTCGGCCGGATCGTCGAAGCTGCAGGCGACCACTCCCCGATTGACCACGAGATGGTTGATATAGCTGTAGTCGACGAATCCCTCGTCGTCGCGCAGGATTTCGGGAGCGGGTACCCGAATGACCTTCCACGGCCTGCCGCCGACGTCGGTCGAGCGTTCGAACAACTCGATGATCGTCTTGCTGACGGCGTAGTCGGGGTGCACCGGATTGCGTTGGTCGTGGACCAGTACCACTCCGGGGGAAGAGATTGCCGCGACGATGTCGACGTGTCCGCGCGTTCCGTAGGTCTCCTGATCGCGGGTCAACCCGCGGGGAAGCCAGATGACGTGTTTGGCTCCGATAGTGCGGGCGAGTTCGGCCTCGATGTCCGCCTTCGTCAGGTCGGGATTGCGCCCCGGATCGAGTTGGACGGTCTCGGTGACCAGCACGGTGCCGAGACCGTCGACCTGAATGCCGCCGCCCTCGTTGACGATTGGTGAGTCGATCAACTGGGCACCGGATTGTTCGACGACAAACCTGCCGATCTTCGAGTCCTTGTCCCACTGTGCCCAATCCTGTGCGCCCCAGCCGTTGAACACCCAGTCGACTCCGCCGAGACGGCCTTCGTCGGATAGAACGAACGTCGGCCCGATGTCGCGCATCCATGCGTCGTCGAGAGGTGCCTCGACGATGTCTACCTTCTCGGACAGGTACTTTCGCGCTTCTTCGACCTCGGCGGGATCGACGACGACGGTGACCGGCTCGAATTCGGCGACGGCGTGTGCAACTGCAGCCCACGTCGAGCGAGCTTCGTGTTGTTCTTCCTCGGTGTCCCCGAGGGAGTATCCGGCGCTGGGGTACGCCATCCAGGTACGTTCGTGCGGTTCACTTTCCGCGGGCATGCGCCAGGTCATCGCTTGGCTCCCGCAGTGTTCACCGGTGCGGTCAGAGCCGAGTAGGTGTCAGGACGACGCGTTGCCAGGAATGGGAACAGTGCCAGCCAGTCTTCACGGTGCTGCAGGTCGAGATCGGCGACCAGCACGGCTGATTCGTCGCGGGGAGCCTGAACGAGGATTCGTCCGTACGGGTCCGAGATGAAGGAAGAACCGTAGAAGGTGATGAGGCCTTCACTGCCGTGGCGATTGGGGACAACCATGAACGTGCCGTTCGCGATCCCGTTTCCGACGATCACCTGCTGCCACAGTGGCTGGGTGTCGAAGTTCGGGTGATCGGGCTCCGAGCCGATCGCCGTCGGATACACCAAAACCTGTGCACCGGCGAGGGAGTAAGCCCGAGCGACCTCGGGAAACCACTCGTCCCAGCACGTCGGGAGTCCGAACTTGGCGCCGAGCGCCTCGTGGACGGGGTATGCGTCCTCGGACGGACCGCCTCGGAAGTACGTGTCCTCGTAGTACCCGGCCGTCACCGGAATGTGGAGCTTGCGGGTTCGGGCGAGAAGCTCACCTCCGGGGGAGACGAGGATCGCGGTGTTGAATCCCAGTCCGTCCTCGGCTTCACTGCGCTCGTACAGCGACGCATGAACGAGTACCTGGTTCTCGGCGGCGGCCTCGGCAGCGAACGAGAGAGTGGGTCCGGTAAGCAGGTCCTCCGCTTCGCGTCCGGGATTGTCCCCGGCAGGAGTGGAGGCGGGGTAGCGGCTGAGCGTCAACTCCGGAAGGAACACCACCGCCGCTCCCAGCGTCGCTGCGGCCGCGATGCCCTCACTCAGTTCGGCGCGGAGGTCGTTCTGGTCCTCGTGCCAGCGATGTTGCACGAGACCTACGCGCAGTGGGGCAGACGTGGAGGGCGATGTCCCGGCCAGAGACTCGGGTGGAGTGAGGGCGGTGATCGTCAGCATGGGGTTTCCTCGGTGCTCGGATATTCGACGTTCAACGTAAAACGAATGTGATTCGTTAAGTATGGTGGGTGAGCGCTGATTGATCAAGGACTTTCGAGGAATTGTTTTCCGGCGCCAGCACCAGCGTTCGAAAAAGAACGGTTCGGCCCACCACAGGAGGACACATGCCGCGGCCACCGCAACGACTGCTCTCACCGGAGATCATCACCGAGGCAGCGATCGAGTCGGTGGACGAGTCTGGCGACTTCACGATGCCTGGACTCGCCACGAGGCTGAAAGTTCGACCGTCGTCGCTCTACAACCACGTTTCCGGACGAGCCGAGATCGTCGAACTGATGAGGGCTCAACTGATGGCAGGAATCGACGTGAAGTCGACCTCGGGGACCTGGAGTGAGACCGTCGCGGCGCTGGCAGCCGAGTACCGGCGAAGCTACGCCACGCATCCTCGTCTGATTCCGCTCTTCACTGCGCAGACCGTGCAGGCCGGTGTTGCATTCACCCTGTACAACGCGTTGGCGCAGGCATTTGCCGATGGTGGCTTCGACCCGGCTGAAACACTGCACGCGATCACGACCGTCGACAGTTTTGTTCTCGGTTCGGCCTTGGACCTGGCGGCGCCGGATGTCCAGTGGGCGTCGGGGCCGGAGGCCAACGACGCGATGAAGGCGGCGTTGGCAACGTCCGGGAAAAATCCCGAACGTGCCGACGCCGCCTTCGAATTCGGCTTACGCGTGTTGATGGCGGGCCTGATCGCGCAGGCTCCCGAAACCGCTGTCTCCTAAGACACGCTGAGGTCGTTCTCGTCGCGCAGAGCCTCCGTGTCGCGGTTGAGAGTCTTGCCCTCGAAGAACTCGGGATTGCGCACTCGCATGACCATCATCAGGACCGCGCCGAGGATGAGGATTCCGAAGCCGAGGAAGAAGACCAGGCCGATACCGCCGATGGATGCTCCACTGGCGTTGTCCGGATTCATGCTCTCCTGGACCGAAATGACGAACACCGCGAACAGCATGAGCCCCCCGATGAGCGGGAACGCGAGCCGGAAGACGAAGTTCCGCACGCTGTCGAACACCGTCTTGCGGAAGTACCACACGCACGCGAATGCCGTGATGCCGTAATACCAGCAGATCATGATGCCGAGCGCGGCGATCGTGTCGAGCAGTGCACTTTCGGACAGGAAGGTGACGACGCTGTAGAACACGGCGGTCACAGCGCCGGCCACGACGGTGGCGTACGACGGCACCAGGAAGCGAGGGGAGACCTCGGCGAGCTTCTTGGGGAAGGCTCCGTACGCGCCCATGGCGAGCATGGTTCGTGCGGCGGGCAAGAACGTGGTCTGCAGGCTGGCGACGGAAGAGACGAAGACGGCGAGGAACAGGAGCATTCCGCCCCAGTTGCCCAAGACCGGGTCGGCCAGAGCGCCGAAGACGTTCTCGGAGTTGTCGGGATTGCCGAGGCCGAGGCCTTCCTCGCCGACGCCGGCGTACATCATCGCGGCCACGGCGACGAGCAGGTAGGTCAGGAGAATGGTTGCGACACAGAGCAAACCGGCGCGACCCGGGGTCTTCTTGGGGTTCTTCGACTCCTCGCCCAGTGTGAGACAGGTATCCCAACCCCAGAACGCGAAGATCGATCCGGTGAGTCCGATGACAAATGCGCCGATGGCGAGTCCGCTGAACGGGTTGAACCAACTCAGGTCGAAGGACAATCCGGCCGGGGCATCGCCGGCACCGACGTGAACCAGTGCAACGACGGCGAAGACGACGAGCAGCACCATCTGGAAACCGACGAGTGCGAACTGCACGCGCTCGCTGGTGGTGATTCCTCGACTGGCAATCCAGGTGGCCAAGGCGATGAACACCAGCGTGGTGCCGACGTTGACGAATTTGTTGCCCGGTAGATCGGCGATGGAGGGATTGTCGACCACCCGCGCTATGAACAGATAGAAGAAGTCGACGGCAATGGCAGCGAGGTTCGAGAGCACGATGATGGTGGCGATCACCATGCCCCAGCCGCACATCCAGCCGACGTACGGTCCGAATGCCTTGGTGGACCACGTGAATGACGCCCCGCAATCCGGAGTGTCGGAATTCAGTTCGCGGTACGCGTACGCGGTGAGGAACATCGGGATGAAGCCGGCGATGAAGATGGCGGGCATCTTGAGGCCGACCGCGGCGACGATCAATCCGATGCTGGCCGTCAGGGTGTAACCCGGTGCCACGGAGGAGATTCCCAGTACCGCGCCGGAGATCATCCCGATCTTGCCGGTGGCGAGGCCTTTGGAACTCAGTTCGGTGCTGGTCATGACAGTGCCTCCGGCTGGGTGAATTCGTGCTTGGGCACTACGACCATGGGAACGGGCAACACGCGCAGCATCTTGGCGGCGGTGGATCCCAGGAAAAGTTTGCGGGGTTGTGCGAGGCGGCTGGAACCGACCATCACGAGATCGCCGTCCTGCCAGTCCAGTTGACGCACTGCCGATTCCACGGTGGATCCGTCGGCGATGATGACCTCGATGGGAAACTCCGCGGGGAGCGCGGCTCTTGCGATGTCGAGTGTGTCCTGAGCGTGATTTCGTGCACGCTCCCTGGCCGACTCGGCGGTGTCGCGATGATCACGCAGGTCGTTCTGGGGGTCGAGCGCCACGAGCGAGACCAGTCGCAGCGGAACCTCCATCAGTTCGCTGGTGCGTACTGCCGTGTTCAAGACGATGTCGGCGCCGACACGGGTGCCGAGTGCACAGGTGACTTCTCGTATTGCGGTAGCCGACGAGTGCCGCGTTCCGCGAGGAGCCAGTGCTACCGGGACATGGGCGGAGTGCAGCAGTTCGGTCGAGACCGAACCTATCGCGTGACGGCCGAGCAGACCGTCGCCGGAAGCGCCCACCACGATCGCCACTGCGTTCAGTCGGTCGACCTCGTCGAGCAGGCCCTGAGCAAACGACTCGTGGAAGCTCAGGTGGACTTCCACCTGGATGTCCTCGGGCACCGACGCTTTCGCTTCGGCGAGCCAGTCGTGTGCACGTGCGGCGAGGATGTCGTCGTAGCCGGCTTCCGAGGGGACCTTGGCCGGCAGCGTCCGATCCGGTGGGAGGACCATGCAGATGTCGAGTTGCGCGCCGAGACTGCGCGCGAGCTGGGCCCCGAGGACCAGCCCGTCTTTACCACTGGGTGTGGCGAGGTATCCGACGATAAGGCGCATGGTGGCTCTTTTCCGGATTGGAGGAATCTGCTGTGCGCCTTTGTTAACCGCGGGGGGTTGACAAGGCGCACAGCAGGAGGGCGGCGACTCAGTCGTGCGAACTCATGACGTGCTTGAGACGGGTGTAGTCCTCGACTCCGTAGGCCGAAAGATCCTTGCCGTAACCCGAGTACTTGAAGCCGCCGTGCGGCATCTCGGCGACGAGCGGGATGTGGCAGTTGATCCACACCGCACCGAAGTCGAGAGCAGCGGAGACGCGTTGCGTGACACCGTGATCCTTGGTCCAGATGCTCGAGGCCAGGCCGAACCGAACGTCGTTGGCAAGCGTGATTGCTTCCTTCTCGTCGGAGAAGCTCTGGACTGTGAGGATAGGACCGAAAGTCTCTTCCTGCACGATGTCGTCCGATTGCGCGACGCCGGTGACGACGGTCGGTTCGAAGAAGAATCCGGTTTCGCCCGAACGCTTTCCGCCGGTAACGATCTTGGCCGACGCCGGCAGGTTCGCGATCTTGTCGCTCACGGCGTTGAAGTGGTTGATGTTGTTGAGCGGGCCGTAGAAGGCATCAGGATCGGAAGGTGCGCCGGGGCGTAGCTTTTCGGCGTTACGCACGAGTGCTTCGACGAGCTGATCGTGGATGGATTCGTGGACGATCACGCGGGTGGCCGCGGTGCAGTCCTGGCCACCGTTGAAGAACGCTGCCTCGGCGATGCCGGTGGCAGTCTTTTCGATGTCGACGTCGCCGAAGACGATAGCCGGGGCTTTGCCGCCCAGCTCGAGGTGTGCGCGCTTGAGTTGCTGCGCCGCGGACACGGCGACAGCGATGCCTGCCCGTACCGAACCGGTGATGGAGACGAGACCGAGCGCCGGGTTCTCCACCAACGTCGCGCCGGTTCCGCCGTTGCCGAGCACGACGTTCAACACACCATCCGGCAGGATGCCCTTCGAGAGCTTCGCCAGGACCAACGTGCTGCCCGGTGTGGTGTCGCTGGGCTTGAGGACGATCGTGTTGCCGGCCGCGAGCGCGGGCCCGATCTTCCACAGCGCCATCATGAACGGGTAGTTCCAAGGAGTGACCTGACCGACGACACCGATGGGCTCACGACGGACGTACGAGGTGAAACCTTCCATGTACTCTCCGGCGGCCTTGCCCTCGAGGAGGCGTGCGGCTCCGGCGAAGAACCGCATCTGATCGGCTCCGACCTTGACCTCTTCGTCGGCGATCATCTGGTGGGCCTGGCCGGTGTTGGCGCTTTCGGCCGCGACGATTTCGTCGCTGTGCGCTTCGATGGCGTCGGCGAGTTTGAGGAGTGCGGCCTGCCGCACGCTCGGAGTGGTCTTGCCCCAGGTCTCGAATGCACGCTGCGCGGCTTCGACGGCGGCGTCGACGTCTTCCTTGGTGGAGACCGGCGTACGCCCGACCACACTCTCGTCCACGGGGTTGATCAGGTCGAGCGTTTCCGTCGCGGCTGAGGCGACGAATTCACCGTTGATGTAGTTCTCGAGTACGACGATCGACATCGGTACCGGTTCCTCTCGAGGTCGAACGAGTTCCGGCCGAGGTGATCGGCACGGAACTCGCACTTTGTGGGGCGTGTGTGAGCAAGTGTGCGCTGACTCACAGGTAAAGACAGCTGCCAAAAAGGTGAAATCTTTGATCACCAACGCGCCGAGTTGTACAGTCCAGCCCATGACGATCGCTGTGCGGTGGATGTTGGCGCAGCCGGACCTCGCGCTGGAACTCAAAGGTGGGCCGCAGGGTGTCGGTCGCGAAATCACATTTGCGCACGCCACGGAGTTGCTCGACCCGTTCCGATGGTTGACCGGCGGCGAATTCATCCTCACCACCGGCATTCGATTGCCGTCCACTCAGCAAAAGCGCGGCCGTTATCTCCGGATGCTCGACGCGGCGGGTGTGGCGGCGGTGGGGTTCGGGACCGGACTCTCGTACCCCGAGGTCCCGGCCGATCTGGTGGCGGTCGCCGACGAGATCGGACTGCCGCTGATCGAGGTGCCGCTGCCGACACCGTTTGCGGCCGTCGTCAAGCGCGTGATGAGCCGGTTGGCAGAGCAGGAATACGAAGCTGTCCTTCGGGCGTCACGGGCGCAACCGCGGATGACGCGCGCAGTAATTTCCGGCGGAACTGCTGCGACCGTGCGTGAACTGGCGATCGCGACTTCGGCGACGGTGCTCCTGCTCGACGTCGCCGGACGGGTTCTCGAGAGCTCACCTCAACTGCCGACCCAAGACGTGATCGACGAATTGCGAGCGACTCTCGGGGGCGGCGCGTCCAGCAGCGTGACGCTTGCACGTTCCGGCGCATCCATCGCCGTGCAGCAGATCAGCGTCGGGCGAACGCCGTACGGATATCTGGCGGTCATCAGTGCGTCGGCGCTCAGTTACGTCGATCAGATACTTCTCGGTCACGCGAACTCACTGTTGGCGTTGGACTTCGAGAAACCCGCCCGCCTGCGGGCGACGCAGGATCAATTGAATTCACAGGCACTCGGCCTCCTGCTCACCGAAGACCGTGACCCGGCGCCGGCGTGGCAACAGATCCGGCAAGCCGCCGACGGAGAGGGAATGATCCGTGGCCTGACAGTTCTTGCCGACACGTCCGACGTCGCGGGACGCGTCGTAGTCGAGATTGCCGAGTTCATGAACAAGGCAGGCCGGCAGTTGTTTTCGCGGATCAACGACAGTCGCGTCACAGTGCTGCTGCGAGGAACCGACGACGTGGAGTTCGCCCGAGAGTTACTGAGCGGGGTATCGAGGTCGGATCTTCGCTCACTTCGCGCCGGCCTGAGCGCGCGACGCGTGGTCGCGGCGCTGGCGGTCGCCGTCGAACAATCTCAGTTGTGTGCGTCTGCGGCGGAAATCGGCGGCGAGCCTTTGGAATTCGCGGCACTGACCGGAAGCGTGCTGCTGTCTTTCGATTCCACCCGTGAAGTGCTCAACACGCTGGCGGAAACGATGATCACTCCGATCGAGGACTACGACCGTGACAACGGCACTGAACTGTTGGCGTCGTTGCGGGCATTTCTCGAGGCCAACGGGCACTGGGAAGCGGCAGCCATCACGATGGGCGTTCACCGCCACACGCTGCGAAGCCGAATGGCGAAGGTGGAGAGCCTGATCGACTGTCGGCTGGAAGTGGCGAGAGTTCGTGCGGAACTGCTGCTCTCGATCATTGCCCGGCAGTCGTGACTGCCGGGCAATGATCGAGACTTGGCAAAGCGGCCGTCAGGCCTTACTGCGGGCGATGATATCGGCGGCGGTTCGCTGACCCATCCGAACGGCACCGTCGACGTGCTGGTACCCCTCGGCCGCGATGTCGGAACACGAGAAGTGAATCGGGCCGACGGGCGTGCGGGAATCCGCGCCGTAGCGGTGCAGGCCGCCGAGGTCGAAGCTCGCCGCGTATGCACCGCGAGTCCATTCCTCCGAGCCCCAGTCGGATTCGTAGTACACAACCGGCTCTTCAGCTTTCGGGCCCAGGTAGCGGGCGAGTGAGGCCAGAATCGTGGCCTTACGCTCCTCGGCGGAAAGCTCGAACATCGCGTCGGCCTTCTCGTCGGAGATGAAAGCGACCAGGGTGCCGCGATCGTCCTCGTGGTTGGTGTTGTCGTAGACCTCCTGCACTACCTCGGACGCACCGAAGCCGGTGCCGGACAGGCCGTCTTCACGCCAGAAGGGTGTCTCGTACACGGCGTGCACCTTGATTACGAGGCCGAGGGACTGGTGCTGGTGCATCTGGTGCTGACGGCGCGGCAGCGGGGGATCGTAGGAGATCCGGGAGTAGAGGTTGGGCGGTACAGCCAGGATGACCCGGCTTGCCTCGACACGAACGTCGCCGTCCGCCAACACCGTTACGCCGGATTCGTTCCACTGCACCGTACGCACGGGCGCGTTGAGGAAGACGTCGTCACCGAGCGCTTCGGCCATGCGGATGGATACCTGCTGCATTCCGCCGACAACTCGCTTGTCGAGGATGAAGTCCTCGTCGACGAGGTGGGAGAACGAACCAGCGGAGGCGGCCATCAGGACTGCCTGCAGAGCGGAGAACGAGTGGGCGGGCTTGGTGAGCATGCCGCCGGCGATGAAGAGGCCGATGTTGTCGCGGGCCTCGGCGTCGTCGGACTGGTTGATCAGCCACTGCTTGAACGAGACGGTGTCGAGATCGCGGGCGAGGGGGTGTGCCCACGGCTCCTCCGCGCCGATCTGCGCTGCGAGATCGTCCATCTCGTCGATGAGACGGTCCATCTCCTTCTTCGTGGTCTCGTTCGTGGGGAAGGAATCACCCGTGTATTGCGTCCGCTCACCCGCTGACGAGATGTAGACGGATTCGCCCTCGCGGTAGCGCTCGAACGTCGTGAGGCCGAGTTCGTCGAGCAAGGAGATCAGCGCGGTCTGGTCCGGGGAGACCCACTGGCCGCCGATTTCCAGGATTGCGCCGTCGATGGTGTCGGTCCACGTGCGGCCGCCGACACGATCGCGTGCTTCGATCACGGCGACGGACAAGCCGGCCTTGCGCAGCGCGGTTGCCGCTGCCAGGCCAGAGGGGCCGGCGCCGACGATTGCAACGTCTCTCTGGAGAGTAGGCACTTGCGAGCTCCTTCAGGTTGAGCACCGCTCGAGTCGAAAAGCTGCCGACGAGCGAGTGAACGGGTGTCGGTTTTCAGTCTGTCCTGAGGAGACGCACGCCACACCTGACGAAACGGAGTGTCCGATCGTCGAACTTGTGCCGTTTAGGCGCGCGGCTAGCCGTTGATGACGTGACGATCGCCGAGCGGTCGGCTCAGCGGGACGTCCAAGCTGCCGAATACGGCAACCAGAATGCACATCTTGTCCGCGGCCTCGGGCAGTGCCCCGGTTCGCAGAGTGACGATCACCGTCGTATCAGTCTCTTCGACGGCTGCGTACGCGCCGTAGCACTCCGGAGTGCCGGTCACGAAGTGGACGGCCACCGTGTGATCGTCGACCTCGGACCACGATTCGAACATCGTGGCCGTCGCACCCACGATGTCGGTGCGACTGTCGAACTCCGTGCCCATCTCGCTGTCGTCGACCTCGTCGGGAACGGGGCTTCCGAGCGACCAGTCGGCGGGACTCGCTTCGTTGGCCGCCATCGGATTCGGCGCGGCAACCGGCCCGGTTGTCTGGGCCCCGACGGCGCATCCGGCCAAAGCAAGGCAGGCCAGAACGGCGAGGGTTAGTACACGCATGAATCCACCGTAACCCTGCTCAAGCGAGTAGTGCCGTGACCAGCGCAATTGCCGGGATCGACGCCAAAGTGGTGACAAAGGCGCTGTCTCGGGCGAGGACCATTCCGCGCCGGTAGCGGCTTGCGTAGATGAAGACGTTCTGCGCCGTCGGCAATGTCGAGACGACCACGATGGCGAACAACTGATGGCCGTCGATGCCGAGGAGAAAATGCGCCATCAGATAGGCCAACACAGGTTGGACGACGATCTTGAGCGTCGACGCCAACGCGACGTCGCGGCGCGGACTCGAGCCCTTCTCCAGCACCCGCACGCCGTACAGAGAGAGCCCGAATGCCAACAGCGCTCCGGGTACCGACGTGGCGCCGATCAATTCGAAAGGCTGCATCAGCGGCCGGGGCGGTGCCCAACCGATCAACGCGACGATCAATCCCGCTGCGCCCGCGAGCACGATCGGGTTCTTGAACGGGGCAGTGACGGTGTCGATCAACGAGAGCTTCTCGGCATCCGCGCCGCGAAGCGCCGTCAGATCGAGGATCGTCAAAGCGATCGGGGAGTAGACGACAATCTGGAACAGCAGGAGCGGGGCAACGAACGTGGCATCGCCGAGCACGAATACCGCGATCGGGATTCCGAGGTTGGCCGAATTCACGTACGACGCAGAAAGCGCGCCGATAGTCAGTTCGGGCAGTGGACGGTCGAGCCAGATCTTTGCGACGACGACGTACAGAGCGCCGACGGCAAACGCAGTGGCCGACGCAACCGCGAGCGTCGGCGAGAAGATCACCGACAGATCGGACGACGCGAGGGTGGTGAACAGTAGGGCGGGCGTCGCGACGAAGAAGACGAGTCGACCGAGAACGAACTGTCCCTGGCTACCGAGGGTGCCGAGGCGACCGAGGAGATACCCGACCGCGATGACGACGAAAATGACGGTGAAACCCGCAACAACTCCCGACACGCTGCGGGCACCTCTCGACTGGAATGAACGACTCCGGAAAATCTTAGTCCGGGCAACAAAAAGGCCGCGCAGTCGAGTGACTGCGCGGCCTCTTCGGTACTTCTACGTATGACTACCGTGCGGCGGTGAAGGGGAGCAACGCCATTTCGCGTGCGTTCTTCACTGCAACGGCGACCTGACGCTGCTGCTGCGGGGTCAGGCCCGTGACGCGACGGCTGCGGATCTTGCCGCGGTCCGAGATGAACGTGCGAAGCAAGTTGATGTCTTTGTAATCGACATGCGTGATCTTCGCTGCGAACAACGGGTTCTTCTTGGGCTTACGACCCTCTACGGGGCGTGGCTTCTTCGACGGTGAACGCTTGACTGCCATCCGACTTCCTTACCAGCTCGACTTGTGTACGCCAGGCAGTTCCCCACGGTGCGCCATTTCTCGCACGCGAATCCGGGAGAGCCCGAACTTCCGCAGGTGGCCGCGCGGACGTCCATCCGCAGCGTCTCGATTGCGCAATCGTACCGGACTGGCGTCGCGCGGTAGACGTTGCAGGGTCGCTTGGGCCTTCGTGCGCTCCTCGGGCGAGCTTTTCGGCGAGCGGATCGTCTCCTTGAGAGCGGATCGTTGCTCCGCGTACCGCTCGACGATGACCCGTCGCTGGTTGTTCTTGGCGATCTTCGATTTCTTGGCCATGCCTACTTCTCTTCTCGGAAATCGACGTGCTTTCGCAGCACCGGGTCGTACTTCTTCAGTACGAGTCGATCGGGGTCGTTGCGACGGTTCTTGCGGGTCACGTACGTGTACCCGGTGCCCGCGGTGGACTTGAGTTTCACGATCGGGCGGACCTCGTTGCGCGCCATCTGCTCAGACCTTCTCGCCGCGTGCGCGGATCCGGGCGACGACGGATTCGATGCCGTCGCGGTCGATCGTCTTGATCCCCTTGGTCGAGAGAGTGAGCGTGATGCGGCGACCCTCGCTGGGCAATACGTAGGTCTTGCGCTGGATGTTCGGGTTCCAGCGACGGTTCGAACGCTTGTGGGAGTGCGAGACGGATTTTCCGAACCCCGGCACACGTCCGGTCACTTGGCAGTGAGCCGACATGGATGTTCCTTTCAACTTGCAGATGACAATCATTTTCGACAACGCGGTGAGATCAATGTAGCGTTCATCCACGGTAATGACAATCATTCCCAGAAAGGTCCGCTGTGAACACGATCCTGGACGGCAGGACTCCGCTGGTCCTGGTCGCCGGTATGAGCGAATCCACCCCACACACCGCACGAGCGTTGCTGCGAACCGGAACTGTTCTGGTCCATCACGACCTGAGTCACGTCCGTGAGGGAGTCGTTCGGCGGACGGTCACCTCGATGACGGGGAACAGCACTGTGTCCGAGCGCGAAACGATTCTCGAGCTCGCCCACGGCTGCGTCTCCTGCACCCTGCGGGAAGACCTGCTGCCGCTGCTGCGCCGGCTCCACTCGCACAGTTCGGTCCAGCGGATCGTCTTGTTGCTGGACCGCCAACTCGAACCCGAAGCGCTGTGCTGGGCGATCGAGCACGTCGTTGTGACCGGCGTCGTCGGCCAACTCGACGGACCGGCACAGCGCGACGTCCGCGTCGATGCCGTCGTGACGTGCATCGACGCGCAGACCTGGCTCGCCGACGCCACCGGGGACGAAGCTCTCGACGACGACCGCACTCTGGCTCAGGTCGTCGTCGGGCAGGTCGACTTCGCCGACGCGCTCGTCCTGCGCGGGTCCGATGAACTCGACGGCTGGCAGCGGTCCCGCCTGAACGCGGTTCTCGCGCGCATTGCTCCGCGGGTACCCGTCTTCGATGAGGGAGACGACATCGAGGAACTGCTCCTCGAGGTGCCGACGGATGCGCGACGCGGTGAACTGGCCGACGCACACTCACCGTTGCTGCGTCGCCAGCCGCCGCTCGACGACGACGGTGGAGTGATGCTCGTCGAGTTCACCGCGAACCGGCCGTTCCACCCCGGGCGTCTGCACGAGGCGATCGACGTCCTGCTCGAAGGCGTCGTGTACTCCCGGGGGCGAGTCTGGGTGGCAACGCAACCGGGTGAAGCGCTCTGGCTCGAATCTGCGGGCGGTGGCTTGCGAGTTGCCAGCGCAGACACCTGGCTTGCCGCGATGACGCCGGAGCAACGAGAGCGCGTTCCGGCCGAACGCCGTGCGCTCGCGGCTCTGAAATGGGACGAGCGTTTCGGTGATCGCGACACCTCGATGGTCATTCTGACCTGCGGTGCGAACCCGCTCGAGATCGACCGAACACTGCAGCACGCGTTGGTCACCGACGACGAATTGGCGGACGAAACGTCGTGGGCCACCTGGGAAGACCCGTTCGGCGAGTTCCACGAAGACCCGTGTGACGAATCCGAATCACCTTATGCCGAAACCGAATCAACGCGAGAGGGAAACGAATGAAGAAGCAGATGCACCCCGACTACCATCCTGTGGTGTTCCAGGACGCCAGCACCGGCAAGAGCTTCCTGACTCGATCGACCGTGACGAGTGACCGCACCGTCGAATGGGAAGACGGCGGCACGTACCCGCTGCTGGTCGTCGATGTCACGAGCGACTCGCACCCGTTCTGGACCGGAGCGCAACGCGTGATGGACACGGCCGGACGCGTCGAGAAGTTCGAGCGTCGCTACGGAAAGCGCAAGGCACTCTGATGGCCGTTCCGAAGCGGAAGATGTCCCGTTCCAACACGCGCAGTCGCCGTGCTCAATGGAAGGCGACGGCGCCCGATCTGGTCGAGGTCACGGCCTACGGCCAGACCCACCGGGTTCCTCGGCGACTGGTCAAAGCAGTTCGACTCGGGGTGATCGACCCGAGCCGCATCTGACCGTGCGATCCTTGGCCGGTGCTGCTGAGGATCCTCGAACTGGTGGGCATCGTGGCGTTCGCGGCCTCGGGTGCCCTGGTGGGCGTCACCAAGCGACTCGACATCTTCGGGGTGTGCTCGGTGGGAGTGTTCACCGGTATCGGCGGCGGTATCGTCCGCGACGTTCTCCTCGGCGTCCATCCGCCCAGCTCGCTGAGCAGTTGGCCGTACTTCGGAACGGCCGCCGCCACCTCACTCGCCGTGTTCTACCTACATGAGCCGCTGAATCGACTGCGTCGTGAAATCCTGGCACTCGACGCACTGGGAATGGGCCTGTTCGCGAGCACCGGTGCCGTCATCGCGCTGGACAACAACGCCAGTTCGCTGGCTGCGACGTTGATCGGTGCGACCGCTGCGATCGGCGGCGGAGTGATCCGCGACGTCCTCGTCAACGAGGTGCCGCTGCTCCTGCACAAGGACCTGTACGCGGTTCCCGCACTGCTCGGCGCTGCGTTGGTGGTCACAGTCTCGCAAGCCGGACTGTCCACCAACGCAGCGCTGGTATCCGGCACCGCCTTCGCCGCGGTGTTCAGACTGCTTGCGTTGTGGCGTCATTGGAGCCTGCCCGGGCCGAGGCGAACCCGGGACTGATCACGACACGCCGGAGCCGAGAATCGGACCCTCTCAGCCGCATCTCAGCACTTCAGTCCAAACTGTCGGTATGCGTATTTTGGTGGTCGACGACGACCGGGCGGTTCGCGAGTCGCTTCGGCGGTCGCTCAGCTTCAACGGCTACACGGTCGAACTCGCGGTCGACGGGCTCGACGCTCTCGAGAAGATCCTCGCCAACCGGCCCGAGGCCGTCGTCCTCGACGTCATGATGCCGCGACTCGACGGACTCGAAGTGTGCCGCCGACTGCGCAGCGCCGGCGACGATCTGCCCATCCTGGTACTGACGGCTCGCGATTCGGTCAGCGAGCGAGTCGCCGGCCTCGATGCCGGAGCCGACGACTACCTGCCCAAGCCTTTCGCCTTGGAGGAACTGCTCGCGCGACTGCGTGCTCTGCTGCGTCGCACAGCACCCGATCTCGACGCCGATTCCGAGATGATGGCGTTCGAGGACCTCACCCTCGACCCGGTCACCCGCGAGGTCAAGCGCGGCGAACGATCGATCAGCCTCACCCGAACCGAGTTCTCCCTCCTCGAAATGCTCATGGCCAACCCACGCCGCGTGCTGACTCGTGGACGCATTCTCGAAGAGGTGTGGGGATACGACTTCCCGACGTCCGGCAATGCGCTCGAGGTGTACGTCGGCTACCTGCGTCGTAAGACGGAGGCCGACGGCGAACCGAGGTTGATTCACACCGTCCGCGGAGTCGGCTACGTCCTGCGGGAGACGCCTCCGTGATCACCGCTCCGTTCGGCAAGAACGCCGAACCGAAGAAATCCTCCACCACCCAAGCATCCGTCGAAATGCGCCCGCCGATGCCACTGACCCGTTCGGTGTCGCTGCGTTGGCGCGTGACACTGCTCGCTGCGTCGGTGGTGGCCATCGCCGTCGCAGTCATGGCGATCGCGGCGTACGCGGTGGTTTCGCGTGCGCTCTACGCGGACGTCGATCACCAACTGCGGACCAGAGCAGCGGTGCTCATTGACAGTAATGTCGTGCGCTTCGACCCTCGCTACATCTCCGGCGCAACGCTGTACACCACCGACATCAGTGTCGCCCTGATCTTCTCGGATCTGAGCACGTACCAGCCGCCCGGTTCCGACGTACCGATCGGTGAAGCCGAAGATGCAGTTGCGCGGGGCGAATCGGATTCCTCGCTGCGAACCGTCGACGGCCAGCGCGTGCTGGCCCAACGAACCCATGACGGAAGCACTTTGGTGATCGGGCAACGGCTCGCGCCGACCGTTGTGGTGCTGGATCGGCTCGCCTGGGTTCTCTTCGTGGTCGGCGGGTGTGGTGTCATCCTTGCAGCGGTGGCGGGTACTACCGTGGGCCGCACCGGTTTACGGCCTATCGCCAGGCTGACTGCAGCCACCGAACGCGTCGCCCGGACCGACGATCTGACGCAGATCCCCGTGACCGGCAGCGACGAATTGGCGCGCCTGACAGAGAGTTTCAACACGATGCTGCGGGCACTCGCCGAGTCTCGCGAGCGTCAGTCGCGTCTCGTCGCAGATGCCGGACACGAGTTGCGCACACCGTTGACTTCGTTGCGTACCAACATGGAATTGCTGATCGCGTCCAGTCGACCAGGTGCGCCGCAGATTCCCGACGAGGACATGGCCGAACTGCGCGCCGACGTCGTCGCGCAGATCGAGGAACTGTCGACTCTTGTCGGCGACCTCGTCGATCTGGCCCGCGAAGACGCGCCCGAAACGGTGTACGAGCGCGTAGACGTCAGCGATGTCGTCGAGCGGGCACTCGAGCGAGCACGGCGCAGGCGCAACGAAATCGAGTTCGAGGCGGTCACCACTCCGTGGTACGTCTACGGAGACCAGGCGGGCCTGTCGCGTGCCGTGCTCAACGTCCTCGACAACGCTGCGAAATGGAGTCCGAAGGGCGAACAGGTACGCGTCGAAATGCGTCCAGTCGGTCAAGGATTGTTGGAGTTGACCGTAAGTGATGCGGGACCTGGCATTCCGGAGGAGGATCGGGAGTTGGTGTTCGACCGTTTCTACCGGTCGACTGCGGCTCGCTCCATGCCGGGATCGGGCCTGGGACTTGCGATTGTGCGTCAGGTGGTCGTCAAGCACGGCGGCACCATCGCGATCGACGAATCCGATCGTGGGGGAGCGCTGGTTCGAATCGTGCTTCCCGGCGAACCGGGTCCGAGTGCCGAGTAGCGTGTTCCGGCGGCCTCCGCGGCCTGTCGGTCCCGAGTATCGGTGACCGAGGTCACGGGGTAATGCGTTCGCGCCGAGAGTATTTCGTGCTGAGCCGGCAACACCGGTTTTTCACGTCGAACTCTGGGTAAAGTGACAGGCACGTCTCAGCGCCTTCTCAGCAGCGCAAGGCAGCATTGTCGGCAGAACAGTTGTGACTGCCCGTCCGGTGGTCACCGTAGACGAAAGCGAGCCGATGACCGAGGACCGTAATGTCGGGCCGACCCGGCCCGAGCAGCCCAACAGCGAGCCCACCACGCAGGCGCAGCCGACAACACCTCAGGCGCAGCCTCCGGTGCAGCCGCAGCAGCCCCAGGGGCAGGCGCCCCAGCAGCCGTACCAGCCGACCGAATCCTTTGCCCGGCCCACCGAAGGTCGACCCACTGAAGGCTTCGGGCAGGCGCCGCAGCAGCCCACGCAGGCTTTCGGCCACCCGCACGGTGCTCATGAGGCGGCGTACCAGCAGAACGCTCCGTACGGCGCACCCAACCCTGGTGGCCCCGGCGGCCCGAACGGTCCGGGCGGCCACAATCAGATCCCCGCGCCGCTGCAGGGGCCGAACTCCGGTTCGACCACCACCAAGCCGAAGTCGGGTCGCATGGCGCTGGTCGCCGGCGCTCTCGCCCTGGTTCTGGTCAGTGGTGGTGTCGGTGGCGTGGTCGGTGCCGTCGTAGCGGACCGCAACGGTGGAACCGCGACGGTCACCAACTCCCTGAACGCTCCGAAGCCGACTGCGACCAACACGTCCAACGCTCCTGCCGGCTCGGTTCAGGCAGTTGCCTCGAAGGTGGTGCCCAGCGTCGTGCAGATCGAGGTGGCCACCGCACAGGGACAGGGCGGTGAGGGTTCCGGTGTCATCCTGTCCTCTGACGGACTGATCTTGACGAACAACCACGTTGCCGGTGCTCAGGGAGCGCAACTTCGCGTCGCGTTCTCCGACGGAACCAAGGCCTCGGCCACCCTGGTCGGTGCCGATCCCGTCTCCGACATCGCCGTCATCAAGGTCGACGGCCGCAACGACCTCACGCCCATCGATCTCGGCAACTCCGGCGACGTCCAGGTCGGACAGCAGGTTGTTGCCGTCGGGTCCCCGCTCGGTTTGGCCGGCACCGTCACCGAAGGCATCATCTCCGCACTCGATCGTCCGGTGTCCACGAGCGGCGAATCCGGCAACCAGAACACCGTCATCGACGCTTTGCAGACCGACGCAGCGATCAACCCCGGCAACTCCGGTGGCGCCCTTGTCAACATGGACGGCCAGCTGATCGGCATCAACACGGCGATCGCCTCGCTCGGAGCTTCCTCGGGTACCCAGGGTGGCTCTATCGGCCTCGGTTTTGCCATTCCGATCGATCAGGCACGCCGCGTCGCCGACGAACTGATCAAGACCGGCAAGGCGACCCAAGCCATGATCGGCGTGACCGTGCCGTCGCAGGACAACGCCGACGGCGCAACCGTCATGGATGTCACTGCTGACGGGCCGGCTGCCAAGGCCGGTATCCCGAAGGGTGCAGTCATCACCAAAGTTGACGATCGTGTTGTCGCAGATGGTGATTCGCTGATCGCCGCAGTGCGTTCACATGCTCCCGGAGACAAGGTCTCGATCACGTACAGCGACGGTGGGCAGACCAAGACCGTCGACGTCACGTTGGGAACCGCGGCGGCGCAGGG
Source organism: Rhodococcus sp. IEGM 1409 (assembly GCF_030056735.1). Lineage (GTDB taxonomy): Bacteria > Actinomycetota > Actinomycetes > Mycobacteriales > Mycobacteriaceae > Rhodococcus_F. Next base: position 419,338 of record NZ_JASHKN010000001.1, on the reverse strand, counting down.
CGGCCGATGATGTTCGGCGATCAGCAGACGATCGACCCGATCTTCGGCCAGATCGCAACAGCGTCGGGAGCGGACACTACGGTAGGTGTCATGGAACTCGAAGCCACATCGGCCGGCCGCGCTCTGGTCGTCATCGTCGACGATCGCACAGCCCACGGCGACAACACCGACTCCATCGGTCCACTGGTCACGGAGCTGCTGAACGAAGCGGGTTTTCTCGTCGATGCGACGGTTGCCGTCGCCGCCGACGAAGTGGAAATTCGCAACGCTCTCAACACCGCAGTCATCGGTGGCGTCGACCTCGTCATCTCGGTCGGCGGCACCGGGGTGTCCCCTCGTGACGTCACTCCCGATGTGACCGCCGAGGTTCTCGATCGCGAGATCCCGGGAATTGCCGAAGCACTTCGCGCTTCCGGTCTTTCGGCCGGATCACTCGATGCGGGCTTGTCCCGCGGCCTCGTCGGGGTTTCGGGCAGCACGTTGGTCGCCAACCTGGCGTCGACCAGGCCGGCAATTCGCGACGGCATGGCAACCCTGACGGCATTGGCGAGCCACGTCATCGCCGAGCTGTCCAGCCTCGAGGGCTGAGACGGTTTGCCTGAGCAGCCAGATACCCCGAAGAAGCCGCCAGTCGACAAGAAGCGCCTGGCGCGCATCTTCGGGGACGTCTTTCCCGAGACGACGTCGGACGAGCGGGGTCCGGAAGGATCATCGCGATCCTCGGACGACGATTGGTTGCGCAGCCAGCGGCCCCCGCACCACGGTGGGTGACAAGATCCGCAGCTGAAATCAGGCCCCGGACACAATGTCCGAGGGCCTGATTTGTTCTGTGGGCACTGCCTATTCGAGGGTCTTGGCGTGCGCTCCCGTGTCGGCGCCACTGGCATTGGCAGAGAGGATGTCGCGGATCTGGATGAGCAGATCGGTTTCGCTGGCTTCCTTGTCCTCGGGCTCGGAGACGAACTTCTTCTTCGCCGCATTCGCGGGAACGATGAGCACGAAGTAAACGACCGCTGCGATGATGACGAAGTTGATGATCGCGGTGACCACTGCGCCGAAGTTCAGGAACGTCTCAGAGGTGTCACCCGTCAGCTGAATGCCCCACCCGTATTCGTTGCCGCCGCCGATCGAAGCGATGAGTGGGTTGATGATGTTGCTGGTGAATGCCGTGACGATGGCGGTGAAGGCTGCGCCGATGACCACTGCGACGGCCAGGTCGAGCACGTTTCCGCGAAGCAGGAAATCCTTGAATCCCTTGAGCATGTCGGTGTCCCCTCGAGTCTCCGATGGCAAGTGCCAGATGGTCCGTTGATACCGAACCGACTGGAAAAATCCTAGAGGAGCTTCGGCGGCTTTGTGTGGTCAGCGGAATGTCACGGTGATCGCATTGGACAGGGACGCCGCGGCTACGACGTTGGCTGCCGGTGTCGGCAGAGCCAGCAGAATCACCTGTTCCTGCTGGTTACGTGTACTTTCCGACGTGGTGACCAGCGCGACGACCGCCCCCGCGGCAAGAATCTGCGGGGCCTTGTCGGCAATTGATTCGTTGGGTGTGTCGGGGTGGGGTGTGTCTGGGCCGACAGTCAGGACGTCGACGACATCGCCGCTGCGCAAGATGTCTGCAACGGCCGCATCGGCGAGTCGAACGGGAACGATGCGGGCGTCGTCGGTTCCTACCGACAACCCGGCCAGCCGTGGGCTGAGAACGCGGACGTCGGTGACGGTTTCTCCGGAGCGAATCGGGCCGGCAACGGTTCTCCCGACTACCAGGTCAGTATTGGAGACAACTCCTTCGGGAAGGTGATTCGAGTCGATCTCGCGGATCTCGACATCCGAATCCGCGATCACACGCCCCGGAGTGAGATCGCGACTCGAGACAACTACGGCGACGGTGTCGGTCGCGGGATCGCCTCGAAAGAAAAGAACAACGCCGAGTGCGGCCAGGACAACGGCTGCGATCTTGCGGATGGTCGCCGAGCGCAATCGTGTGCCGCGTGTCAGTTCGACGACGCGATCGAAGGTGTTCGGCGTGAGATCGAGCTGGGCGCGCAATGGATTGGAGCGCCTCGGCGAACGAGAGCGTACTGACGGCATTCATGCACGTTAGGGCCGGAAGCGGTGCTTCCGGCCCTAACGATGTGAACCTGTGGACAACCCGGAGGTTGTGGAAATCAGCTTGCGGCAGCCTTCGCGGGCGCCGGCGTGCTGGTCGACGAACTCGAGGTCGAAGAGGAATCCGACTTGGACTCGGACTTCGCGGCGGGTGCCGAATCACTCTTGGCAGGCTCGCTCGCTGTTCCGGAGCCGCCGCGGCTGTCGGTGCGGTAGAAGCCGCTGCCCTTGAACACGATGCCAACAGAGTTGAACAGCTTGCGGAGCTTGCCTGAGCAGGCTGGGCAGACCGTCAGCGAATCTTCGCTGAAGGACTGGACGATGTCGAAACGGTTGTCACATTCCGTACATGCGTATGAGTAGGTGGGCACCGGGCTTCCTCCGCACTGTGATGTTCGAGCAGCCGCGTATTTACACCGCAGCCTTTAGCACTCTACAAGTGACAGTGCCAACAGTGCTAATCAGGGATCTATTCCCCCCAGATCACTGGTGTTGAAGCCGTGTGAGGCCGCCGCCCGGCGTCAATGCCCAGCCCATGGGAATGTCGTGGTCGTCTGCCGGCAAGGTCTCGACGAGTTCGGAGTCCCTGACGAGGGCCACCAACCGAGTCTGCAGGCCGACCGACCCGAGCGTGCGGTCGTAGAAGCCTGCGCCACGGCCGAGGCGTGTTCCGCGAAAGTCCACCGCAAGTGCAGGGATCAGCATGCATTCCACCTCGGACAGGGTTTCCGGTGGCAGGACGGGTCCGACGGGCTCCCGAATTCCGTACTTCGCCGGGCGCAAACCGTCGGCGCCGCTGTACTGCACCCAGGACAACGGTCCGGGCTCCCCGGTGATCGGAAGTAGTACACGCTGGGCGATCTCGGCAACGGCGTCGAGCAAGTCGGTGGATCCGGGTTCGGTGCGAGTGGGGACGTACGCACACACTGTTGACCCTTCGACGATCACCGAACGTAGGTGCGTGATCAACGCCGCAGTTTCCGTGTTTCGAGTGTGCTCCGAGACTGCTTCACGGGCTGCGAGTGCGATTTGTCGCCATTGCGCTTTCGTCCGAGGTGTCACCCCGCAACGATATTCGTCTTGCTGACCGAGCGGTAACAAGCGGCGGCTAAGGTGTTGGCATGACAGACGTTGTCGCTAGCAGCACGAGGGCCTTCCGTACGGCCGTGGTTCCCGCAGCCGGGCTTGGTACGCGTTTCCTGCCTGCCACCAAGACGGTTCCGAAAGAATTGCTGCCGGTCGTGGACACACCGGGTATCGAACTGGTGGCAGGTGAAGCCGCGGACTCGGGAGCCGAGCGGCTCGTCATCGTGACGTCCCCGGGCAAAGACGGAGTCGTTGCTCACTTCGTCGAGGATCTCGTGCTCGAAAGCAAGCTGGAAGCAAGCGGAAAACTTGCTGCCCTGGCAAAGGTGCGCAAAGCGCCCGGTTTGCTCGAAGTCGATTCCGTGATTCAGGAACAGCCCCTCGGGCTCGGGCATGCAGTCGGTTGTGTCGAGTCGGTTCTCGACGACGACGAGGATGCCATCGCGGTCCTTCTGCCCGACGATCTCGTACTACCGCGTGGAGTTCTGGAGATCATGGCGCGAGTTCGGGCCAAGCGCGGAGGGTCGGTTCTCTGTGCAATCGACGTCCCCAAAGATGCGGTCAGTGCTTACGGCGTCTTCGACGTCGAGATCGTTCCCGACGCGGTCAATCCCGATGTACTCAAGGTCGTCGGCATGGTCGAGAAACCGGCTGTGGAGGATGCCCCGTCGACCTTTGCCGCGGCGGGTCGCTACCTGCTCGACCGTGCGATCTTCGACGCACTTCGTCGCATCAAGCCGGGAGCCGGCGGTGAGTTGCAACTCACCGACGCCATCGCGCTCCTGATTTCCGAGGGCCATCCGGTTCATGTGGTTGTGCACCGCGGAACACGTCATGACCTGGGCAACCCCGGCGGGTACCTCCGCGCTTCGGTTGACCTGGCGCTCGACAGTGACGACTACGGCCCGTCCTTGCGCAAGTGGCTCGCGGATCGGCTCGACCGCTGAGCGTGTCGCCACGGTGGTTGATCGCCCGATAACGCAGTATCAATGTGCTTGTCCTTTTTCGAAGGCAGGCATCATGAGCTGACGGATATCACCGAATTTCCAGACACAGGAGGACGCGGACCAGATGCGGTCGGTTGAGGAGCAGCAGACCAGGGTTACCGCTGCTGCAGTGGCACCCCGTCCGGTTCGGGTCGCCATCTCTGAGGCGCAGGGACTGCTGTGTGCCGAGGAAGTGGTGACCGAACGCCCATTGCCAGGATTCGATCAAGCTGCCATCGACGGTTACGCGGTTCGCAGTGTCGATGTCGCCGGCGCGGGAGCCGATCTCCGAGGCGAGGACGGCGAGCCCACGGACCTCAGCTTGCCGGTGGTCGGCGAGGTGACGGCGGGCTCACGCCAACCGATCCGGCTGCAACCGCGTCAGGCCGTCCGAGTCGACACCGGCGCGCCGTTGCCCACGCTGGCCGACGCAGTTCTTCCGCTCGAGAACACCGACGGTGGTCGCGCTCGCGTTCGGATCTTCGAGCCGGTGCGTTCGGGCGATTACGTTCGCCGTGCAGGTGACGACGTCCAACCGGGTGATGTCGCCGTTCGAGCAGGCACCATCATCGGAGCCGCACAGGTCGGGTTGCTTGCCGCGGTCGGCCGCGACAAAGTGCTCGTCCATCCGCGTCCGCGCCTCTCCGTCATCAGTGTCGGTGGAGAGCTCGTCGACGTGGATCGCACGCCGGGGCCTGGTCAGGTCTACGACGTCAATTCGTATGCTCTCGCCGCCGCGGCGCGCGATGCTGGTGCCGACGTCAACCGCGTGGGAATCGCAGGCAACGACTCGCGTCGTCTTCGTGAAGTAGTCGAGGGTCAGCTGATTCGCTCGGAAATCGTTGTCATCGCCGGTGCAGTGGGCGGCGGAGCGTCCGACGAAGTTCGTGAGGCGCTGGCCGATCTGGGGACACTCGAAGTCGAGCGCGTTGCCATGCATCCGGGATCAGTCCAAGGCTTCGGCCAGCTGGGACGCGACGAGGTCCCGACCTTCCTCCTGCCGTCCAACCCGGTCAGCGCACTGGTGGTATTCGAAGTCATGGTTCGCCCGCTGATCAGAATCGCGCTGGGACGCCGCCAACCGCTGCGACGAGTAGTGAAGGCGCGCACGGTGGGAACGATCACGTCGATTGCCGATCGCAAGGGTTTCCTGCGTGGTCAGCTGATGCGTGACGAAGCGACGGGTGAGTACCTGGTGCAGGCCCTCGGCGGTGCACCCGGCGCGTCCTCACATCTCCTCGCGACCTTGGCGGAAGCCAATTGCCTGGTTCTTGTCGATCGAGACGTCACCGAAGTGCACATCGGTGAAGAAGTCGACGTAGCCTTTCTCGCCCAACGTGGGTAACGCCGACCCGAGTGGGGTGTGATGTCAGTCCATCCAGGATGGCCGGAAGATCTCGGCCCGCTGCGAGTGCCCGCGGGAGTGGTGACCGTCCGCCCCGTCAAACTTCGTGACGCTGCTGTGTGGAGTCGCCTCCGAATTCGCGATCGCGAGCACCTCGAGCCGTGGGAGCCCACCGGAGAATCGCCATGGGATGCTCGCCACCACATGACTGTCTGGCCGTCCCTGTGCGGAAATCTTCGCTCCGAAGCGCGCAAGGGCAGGATCCTTCCCCTGGTGATCGAACTCGACGGGAAGTACTGCGGGCAGGTGACCATCGGAAATGTGGTGCGCGGCGCTCTGCGGTCCGCCTGGGTGGGCTATTGGGTCGCCTCGCACGTCACCGGTGGGGGCGTTGCCACAGCGGCCGTTGCGCTCACACTCGATCACGCATTCTCGAAGGTCGGTCTGCATCGAGTGGAGGCCACTGTTCGCCCGGAGAACGCTTCGAGTCGCGCAGTCCTACGAAATGTGGGGTTCCGGGAGGAAGGTCTCCTCAAGCGCTATCTCGATGTCGACGGCCAATGGCGCGATCATCTTCTGGTCGGAATGACCATCGAGGAAGTACCCACCACCGTCGTCGACAGATTGGTGCGGTCCGGACGCGCTTCGTGGGTGTGACGAAGACGGCGTCAAGAGCGTGAGAAACGCGAGCTAAACAGCAGTTACCGCTGAGTAGTCCTACTTTTGGTCGGAAAATTGTGATATTTGATTCAACTAGAACTTGAGACTTTTGGGACTGAACCGGAAGTTCAGTTCGGTACGCGTGTGACACATGAGTATGGTGGGGTTCGGCGCGTCGGCAACGATGCGAGGGCGTCGGCCGTTAACCTTGACTCGTCAACGGCTGGCATAGGTGCTGGTAGGTGATCGGGAGGAGGCCGCGGCATGCCTAGCTCATTCGTGTGGATCGGGCTGGTGGCCGTGTGGCTGTTCGTCCTGGTGCCGATGCTTGTCAACAAGCGTCCCAGGATCCGGCAGACGAGTGACGCGGCGCTCGCGACTCGAGTACTCCACCGCGGCGACAGCAACCCTGTTCAGCGCGGGCCGGCAGCAGGACATCGAAGCGATCCGAACTGGCAACCAGAACCAGTGCGCAGCAGCTACGACGCGGAGGACCAGATGGACACTCACGCAGAAGACGATTACGCCGGCGGTCGTGCACCGGTGGGAGAATTTGTTCCCGTCAGGCGCGGCCGAGGCGGGTTCGACCCCGAAGCGGATGCCATCGCACGGGAGGCGCGGTATGCCTTCCGTCAGCGGACATTGCTGGGACTTGCGTTCGTCGCAATTCTTTCGGGCGCTCTCGCATTGATCATCTCGCCGATGGTGTGGTGGTTGTTTGCGCTGACCGTGTGCGGCCTCGGCGGGTACATGGCGTACTTGCGTCGGCAGGTTCGGATCGAGCAGGAGATTCGCCGCCGTCGCACCGAACGCCTCAACCGATCGCGACTCGGGGTTGAATCGCACACCGACGAAGAGTTGCGACTGATTCCTGCGCGACTGCGTCGGCCCGGAGCGGTTGTCCTCGAGGTCGACGACGAAGATCCGGTGTTCGATCACTTGGACCACTACGAAGAAGAGGTCAGGCACACCGAGATGCGTCGCGCATCCGGTCAGTGATCTTCTGGGTCGATCTTGTTGGGCCGAAAGTTCGTGTCGGGTGATTCCAGCGGGAGTAATAGTTCCTGTTAGAGTTGCCGAGCACCGCTGAGGCGGTGGCACGGGGCTGTGGCGCAGTTGGTAGCGCGCTTCGTTCGCATCGAAGAGGTCAGGGGTTCGATTCCCCTCAGCTCCACCAAGAAGTACCAGGAAAAAGGGTCTTTCAACGAAAGTTGAACGACCCTTCCTGCATTTTCAGGGCCTGCCCGAATTGCGAAGATTCGGTCTGAGTGTGCGCCGTTTCATACGATTGCGACCGCTGATCTGGACCGTTGAGCTTCCAAGTGAGGGATGATCCTTGGGCGGATACATGTTTGCCGGAAATGTAACGAGGGTCTGTCCGCTGCGATAGGCACGGTGAGTCCGCTGCAGTTTCCGCAGGTGGGACGTATATGTCGGGGAGGAACGTCGATGAGCCAGCCACGACGGCTAGCGATGATGCTTGTTGCTGTGATGTGCCTGATGGGAATCGGCGTCCTTGCCGTATCGGTCTTCCCCGCCATCGTCGCCGCCCAACCCGGTGGCAATAACGGCGATGGAAACAACGGCAACGGCAACGGCAATTACGGCAACAACGGCGGCGGCAACGGCAACAACGGTGGCGGCAACGGCAATTACGGCTGGCATTGTCACCACCACAACTGCGGAACGACGGTAGTACCGACGACCACGACGACTGAGCCGACCACGACGACGACCGAGCCGACCACGACGACGACCGAGCCGACCACGACGACGGCCGAGCCCACGACGACGACGACTGAGCCGACCACGACGACGACTGAGCCGACCACGACGACGACCGAGCCGACCACGACGACGACTGAGCCCACGACGACCGAGCCGACCACGACGACGACTGAGCCCACGACGACCGAAACCTCCGCCAGTTCCTCGGTGTTTCGGCCAAGCGACACTTCCTCGGTCACGCCTGCGACCTCGCCGGCTGAAAATTCTTCGAGTGAAGCACCCTCCGAGACGCAGTCTCCCTCCGATACGCAGTCTCCCTCCGAATCGCAGCCGAGTTCCGAGCAGTCGCCCGCGGTAGCGGCTCCGCCGGCGGGGCCGTCTGATCCGCAGGGACCGTCAGCGGGTGGCGGAGCACCTGCACCCGCTTCCGGTGGACCGGCGAACGCAGCGCCGGGCGCAGTCGAAGCACCATCGGTCCCCGAGATCCTGGCCGCACCGGCACCCGTAGCTCCCCAGGTACCGTCGAATACTCCGAACGTCGCGACTCCCAGTGACAACCCGCAGGCATTTCCGACGGCGTTCACTCAAGGGCTTCCACCGATTCTCAACGCTGCCGCCGTCGCCGGCGGTGTGGGCGGGATGGCGGTCGTTGCGGCTGGTGCGGGAGCAATGACTTTCCGCGGAGCATCGCTGCAGAAGGCGCGTATGGCTGCCGCACGTGCCGAGTTCTTGGCACCCGGATCACAGGGAGGTGCGTGAGTCGTGCCGGACAGACGTTCACATCGCCGCGTTCTGGCTGCGGTGGATGCCGTATGTGACGCAGCAGCGTCGTCGGAGGCCGTGTCACTGCTGACGGTGGTGCAGACAGTCGCCCGCGAGCGTGGTCGCCCGATCGAGATCGATCTGGAAACCCCGCTCGCCACCGGAGTGTGCGGTCAGCGTCGAGCCTACGACGATCACGATGTCATCGTCTTGGCTCCCGGACTGCCCAATGTCGAGCGAACCCTGGCACACGAGTTGGGGCACATAGTGTTTCGTCACGAGGGCGCCGAGATCGCCGAGGCGACGCTCGAAGTCAGTGACGATTTGATCGCGTACATGCTGAGCCAACGCTCTTTGCGGCGCAACGAGCCCGTGCCGGTGGATGACATCGCGGAGTGGGAAGCCGAAACGTTTGCGTCCATGTTGATCATGCGTCTGCGAACGATGAGTGGCCGTGGAACACCCCTGTCGGTGTTGCGGTACGACGAGGCGATCGGATGATCTTTTGGGCTGTGGCCCTTCTCGTCTGGGTTGCAGCCGGCGCGAGACTGGGGCGAGTTGTCGCGCGCACCGCTACGCCTTTGCGAATGTCGATGGTCTTTGCAGGCTTCTCGGTCGCGTTGTCCTCGACGGTCATGGTGCCGGCGGTGTGGGACATCGTCGATCGCATTGCGCCGGAGCAGCATGCCGCGGCGATGATCGTCATCGTCTTGTGGACAGCGTTGTCTGCGTCCAGCGCAGTCGGCGCCGTGTCTGCTTGGCCGGTGATGTCGCGTCCAGCGATGCGCGGTCTCGCCACGGTGCTGTACTCGGTGGGGCTGCTGGTGGCGATCGCGGTTCTTTTCGGTTACCCGGCGCCGGCTCTGATCTTTGTCATCGTCGCTCTGTCCCTTGTTATTTCGACGGGTCTACGACACGTCGCGTGGGCGCCGTTGGGTCGCGGTATCGCATTGATCGTGACGGGTTCGTCGATCCTGCTTGTCGTGGTCGTCGTGATGCTGGTCGAATCGATCGGTGGCACAGGGGCACTCGAATCGGATGTCTGGACGGGCGCAGGTGTTTGGTTCATCGCTGCGTCGAGTGTTCTTATAGCGCTGGGCATCACGTGGGTGCTTCTCGAGACCTGGTTGCGCGCACGACGGGATTTGTATCGTCTGCGGCGGATGCACGCGCTCCTCGTCAAGCGATTCCCCGAGGTTGTCGACGCGGACAGTGCTGGAAGTACGTCTGTGCTGCGAGCATCGGACATGATCGCCCAGATCATGGATGCAATGTACATCCAGTCCGGCGCCGGTATGTTCGACGTCGGTGGACAGGAACCGCCACGGGCGGTCACTGCACATGCGGGAATACTGGCAGGGTGGATCGCGGATCCGTTGGCCTCGGATGTGTTGGACACCAGATGGATTGCACCACCGGAGAAGATGTCGGCGCGCCGCTGGGTCTTGTTGTTGGCGAAAGAACTCGATGAAACGACAAAAGTAGGTCGACGTTCATAGTCGACCTACTCCATGTCATTTCGGTATTTCAGCGCTCTCGCCACTTCAGTACTTTCGCATCAGCGTGACGCGTCAGGCGGAACCTCTGGCAATCCTTCACTCGCGCGAAGCTTTTCAGCCATCGTGGTGAGCAGATTCTGCGATTCTTCCGAGAGGTCGAATGCACGGCTCGAGAGGCGGCGAAGACCGTAGCCTTGGAGCTGCGAGAGCAGCTCGAGGTCGTGATCGATCTTGGCTGCGTAGATGTCGTTGAAGAAGTAGTCGGGCTTCACCTTGAAGAACCTGGCGAATGCTGCGACTGTCTCGTCGGACGGATTGGTGCGCTGTCCCGAGCGGAGCTGCGAGATGTACGGCTTGGAGATCTGATGGCCGTCTTCGATAAGCGCTGCCGCAACCTCGGCATTGGTGTGGGGTTTGCGCCCCGGAGGATGAACACTGTCGAACAGTTTGTTCAATCGTTCTGCAAAGTCAGCCATTGTGAACCGCCCCGTAATCCTCTCTAGCTAGCAATTGTCCGTTCAGTGAATCCTACGGTATCACGCGGATAACCGATCGGTAGCTCACCGTAGTCTGTTTAGTAGAGTAGTTGTCAAATATGTCCGAGATTCGATTCATAGGGTCATCGAGTGCTCAGCTATGTCTCAGCGCACATTGGGTATCCGCCGCATGGAAATACGCAGCTACGGTTGCGCTATTCGAACCTTTCAGTACTTGGCTAAGATGACCTTTATCAAACCATTTGCCTGTTTTTGCGATATTAGCTAAGCGTTAGCCTGGTTTTTCGAGAGTGTTTCGGTTGAAAAACTGCAGTTCAGGCAGGGTTTGAATGATTGGGGTCGCAATTTGGCTGCTTCTTTGTGATGTCGTGGGGGTCACTTCCGAGTTGAACCTTGAACGGTTTGCCGGAACGTGATCGGTGCTAGCTAAACCCTCTGGGCAGGTGCAGAATTGTGATATGAAACACACGATGAGCGATGACGAACTGCGCCGCGCAATCCGTGAAATTCAGGATCGCGCCCACGACGCGCGCAAGCGTGGGGACGATGTAGCGGCGGAAGAACTCGACCGTACGGTCAGGGGCTATCAGGAGCAGATGATGCAGCGTCTGTAGCGCTGTGTGCGGTCGTCCCCACCGAACATTTGTGGAGTGCGGCCGCACTCGCTGGTCGCCTTGCGAGTTTCGAGGCGGCCGCACCGTGCGTGCGTAGACTTTCCCGCATGTCCACAGTACGAGTGCGGGGGAGTGTTCATCCATGTCTGTAAGGTCGCTCGACGGCAAGAAGTGTCTGATCACCGGCGCTGGTAGTGGAATTGGACGCGCAACCGCGCTGCGTGCATCCGAGGCTGGTGCCGAATTGTTTCTCACCGATATCAATGAGCTCGGATTAGGGGAGACTGTCGCGATGGTCGGTGCCGTCGGCGGCACGGTCAGCATGGCGAAGGCGCTCGATATCTCGGACTACGACGAGGTCGTGAGATTCGGTACCGAGATTCACACTCAATTCTCTGCGATGGATGTCGTCATGAATATCGCCGGCATTTCAGCTTGGGGAACTATTGAGAACCTCGAACATCGGCATTGGAAGTCGATGGTGGACGTCAATCTGATGGGGCCTATCCATGTCATGGAGACGTTTGTTCCGCCGATGATTCGTGCAGGCAGGGGTGGGCACCTGGTCAACGTGTCGTCGGCCGCGGGGCTCTTGGCCCTGCCGTGGCACGCTGCTTACAGTGCGAGCAAGTTCGGCCTTCGCGGGGTCTCCGAGGTGCTGCGATTCGATCTGAAGCGGCACGGCATCGGCGTCAGTCTTGTTGTGCCTGGTGGGGTGAAGACGCCTTTGGTGGGAACCGTGGAAATCGCGGGTATCGACAGGGATGACCCGCGGGTCGAAAAGCTCACGCACCGATTCGAGAAGCGCGCGGTGTCGCCGGAAAAGGTAGCGTCGTGCATTGTTCGGGGGATCGAGAAGAACAAGTATCTCGTTTACACATCCAATGACATCCGTTTCGGATACTGGTGGGCGCGCAAGTTTGCCCCGCCTTACGAGTTCGTGATGCAAAAAGCGAACGACCAGTTCGGTAAATTGCTCAAGCGGTGAGCATTAACCCAGTCGGGACTGTTATCTAATCAAATAGGGACCAAGGTCATGCCGAAGAGCTTCCACTTCGATATCGAATTCAATTATCCGATCGACGACGTTCATCGAACTTTGACAGACCCGAGTTATTGGAAAGTACGACTGGGTGATCTGTATGCCACCTCGGACATCGCAGCAGTGGACGGATCCATCGAAGTATCGGTGTCCGAGGAAATAGACTCCGCCTCCCTCCCGAGCCTGGTTGCGAAGGTTGCGCCGAGTCGACTCGGTCTGCAGCGGATCGATCGGTGGGGACCCCTGTCGGACGGACGTGCGGCAGGATCGGTGACTGGAATCGCGCAGGGACTGCCGATCCGAATCGAGACGACGCTCGATCTCACCGCCGCCGAGTCCTGCACGCGGTTGGTCGTCGACGGAACGGCTGAAGTGAAGATGCCGATTATCGGCGGCCAGATCGAGAAGTTGCTGAAGAAGACCGTCGAGGACTTACTCGGGCGCGATCGGGACGCCGTGGAGTCATTTCTCGCCTGAATCGGCGCCGAAATCGACCTCCAGAACGCGCGCACCCGGGCCGGCGGACGCGAGTTGATCGTGAGGGTTGGCGAGGGCGCACCCCTCCAGCGAGAGACACCCGCAACCGATGCAACCGGTGAGGTTGTCACGCAGGCGTTCCAACTGCTCGATGCGTAGATCGAGGTGGCGCCGCCACCCGGTCGACAACCTTTCCCAGTCTGCGCGGTTGGGGGTCCGGCCTTCAGGCAGTGTGCCGAGGGCCTCCCGGATTTCCGACAGCGGAATGCCGACGCGTTGCGAGATTCTGATGAAGGCGACACGTCGAAGCGTGTCTCGTTGGTATCGACGCTGGTTGCCGCTGGTCCGGCGACTGACGATGAGGCCTTCCCGTTCGTAGAAATGCAGGGCAGAGACGGCCACACCGCTGCGCTCGGAGAGCTGGCCGGGCGTCAGTTCCTTTGCCTTCCACGACGGCATCTCCATGACGACTACCGGTCCGTCGCCCGATGAAGAGTGGCGTGGAGGTGATGCGTCAGCGGGGTGTCGCCGTGCGCCATCCACAAGTCGTATGTCAGCGTGTCGCCCTGGACCCGCATGACGCGTCGGACGTCGCGAACGGGCTTTGCGTCGGGCGATGCTGCGAGCGTGAGACGGGTCAAGGCGAGAGTGCCTTCGGAGTCGAGGGTGCCGCGGTGGATCTCGACAAATCCGGTGGGTTGACTGACGAGCAGTTCGAGCTCGCCACCAGGTGTTGGGCGCAGGTATCCCGATTCCATGTGAAGCGGTCGGCCGTCGGGGAGCCCGCGAGTGCGAGACGAGTAGGTGACAAACGGTTTCGGAGTGGCCGCGAACTCGATCTCCTCGGAGTACTCGAAGTCGTCGATGGTTGGGAAATGTCCGGCTCCAGCTCCGACCCAGCGTCCGGTGAACCTGTCGATTCCGGCGCCGCTCAGCGCCGCTTGATCCGTACTGCCCATTCCGTAGTCCTCTCGCCTGCGTCGGATTAGACGTTACGCGGGCCGGTAAGGCTGCTGCTTCTCCCTGCCGGGTGGGGCCCACGGGATTAGTGTTCACTCATGAACGCTTCTGGCTCCGTCCCCCTCGGTGTCGATTCCGAGGTGGGCCGCTTGCGATCGGTCATTCTTCATCGGCCTGGCGACGAGTTGAAACGGTTGACCCCGCGCAACAACGACGAGCTGCTGTTCGACGCGTTGCCGTGGGTGGACCGTGCGCAGGAAGAGCACGATCAGTTTGCGACCGTCCTTCGTGAGCGCGGCGTCGAGGTACTGCTCTTGTCCGATCTCCTCACCGAGGCACTCGAGGTCAGTGGCGCAGCCAGGATCCAGGGAATCGCGGCTGCCGTCGATGCACGCAAGATCGGGCACGCGCTCGGACAACACCTGGCCGCGTACTTGCGACAGGTCGAGCCGGGGGAGCTGTCGTCGATCCTCACTGCCGGAATGACGTTCGACGAGCTGCCGATCGATGCCGACTCGACCTCGTTGGTGCGCAGGATGCATCACGGCGGTGACTTCGTGATCGACCCCCTGCCCAATTTGCTCTTCACCCGCGATTCGTCGTTCTGGGTCGGGCCGCGGGTGATCATCACGTCCTTGGCGTTGTCGGCGCGAGCTCGCGAATCCTCGATCACTGATCTCGTGTACGCCCATCACCCTCGATTCAAGGGCGTGCGCCGCGCGTACGAGTCCCACACCGCTCCTGTCGAGGGAGGGGACGTGCTGCTTCTCGCACCGGGGGTGATCGCAATCGGCGTCGGTGAGCGGACGTCACCCGCTGGAGCAGAAGCATTGGCGCGCAGTGTCTTCGACGACGGTCTCGCTCACACGGTGTTGGTTGTGCCAATCGAGCAACGCCGAGCGTCGATGCATCTCGACACGGTCTGCACGATGGTCGAGGCCGACGCGGTCGTCATGTACCCGGCCATCCAGGACACATTGTCGGCGTTCACCCTGCGTAAGGAAGACGACGGTGTGAGTATCCGCGGTGCGACGCCGTTCCTCGAAGCGGCGGCCGACGCCATGGGAATCGGAAAACTTCGTGTGATCGACACCGGACTCGACACGGTGACGGCCGAGCGTGAGCAGTGGGACGACGGCAACAACACGTTGGCCGTCGAACCTGGCGTCGTTGTCGCGTACGAGCGCAACGTCGAAACGAACGCCAGGTTGGAGGCCTCGGGTATCGAGGTTTTGCGGATCGCGGGTTCCGAACTGGGCTCCGGTCGTGGCGGACCGCGGTGTATGTCCTGTCCGATCGCCCGCGATCCGCTTTGAGTAGTAGACGCTGTCAGAGAACCTCTTCCACCTTGGCTGCCGGACGCGCGAGCACGGTGCCCTTGTCAGTGACGACGAATGGGCGTTCGATCAGAATTGGGTGCTCGATCATCGCGTCGAGGATCTCGGATTCGGAAGCGTCGGCGAGTCCGAGTTCCTTGTACTGCGTTTCGCGCTTGCGAACCGCTTGACTGGGCTCGAGGCCGGCGTCGGCGAGGAGTTTTTCCAGCTCGGATCGGGTAGGCGGAGTATCGAGGTACTTGACGATGGTGGGTTCGATTCCGGCATCCCGGATGAGCCCGAGAACAGTCCGCGAGGTGTTGCACCGTTGATTGTGGAAGATGGTTGCAGATGCCATGTTCGTCATTCTGCCTCTGCGTCCGAACTCGCGGGACAAACAGGGGAACAACGAGCCGCTCCGGCGTGCTGCACTTGAAGTACCGACGTGTGAGGAGAAAACGATGACGGAACATCGAAGTGTGGACGAACGACGCGTAGTCATTGCCGGTGGGCACGGCAAGATTGCGCAGCACCTGACGTACCTGCTGGCTGGGCATGGTGATCGGCCGGTAGCGCTGATCCGCAATTCTGCGCACGAGGGTGCGGTCCGCACGCTTGGAGCGTTCCCCGTGGTGATCGACCTGGAATCGTCGACGGTCGAAGAAGTTGCGAAGGTACTGGGCGGTGCCGACGTGGCAGTCTTCGCCGCGGGCGCCGGACCGGGTAGCTCGATCGAACGCAAGGACTCCGTCGACCGAGCCGCGGCGGTGCTGTTGGCCGCTGCCGCCGAGAAAGCGGGAGTGCGTCGGTTCATTCAGATCAGCGCCATGGGTGCCGGTGACGAATTACCCGAGGGCACCGACGAGGTTTTTGCCGCGTACCTGCGGGCGAAGACTGCGGCGGAGGAAGACCTCCAGGCAAGGACTTCGCTGGACTGGACGATTCTTCGGCCAGGCCTTCTGACGGACGACGACCCGACCGGTGAAGTATTGCTTGCGCAGCCGCCCGTCGATCGCGGCTCTGTGTCGCGTGCCGACGTCGCCGCCGTGGTCGAGGCGCTCATCGATGCGCCGTCCAGCGTTGGCAAGATATTGGTTCTGACCTCTGGCCCACATACGATCCGCGAAGCGATCGAGGGCTTGTGAGAGAAGATGCTGTGACCGAGAAGATGCGACGAGGGTGACGATGAAGATCGCGATCGAACACGATTCCTCCACGGCTCCGTACGACCAACTGCGGCAACAGATTATCGAGCAGGTTCACGGCGGCGGATTGATCGCGGGAACCAAGATCCCGACGGTGCGGGCGCTCGCCTCGGAGTTGGGTTTGGCAGCCAACACCGTCGCGAAGGCTTATCGCGCGCTCAGCGATCAGGGCGTCATCGAGACGCGGGGAAAGCAGGGGACCTTCATCGCTTCGGGGGCCGATCCGGTGCAGGCGCAGGCCGAGCTGGCGGCGACCGCGTTTGCGCACAGCGTCCGCTCGCTCGGGTATTCCGACAGTGAGATCGTCGCCATGGTGGAGTTGGCATTGAGAGGTGCGTGACACAATGATTAAGTTGACGCTTCAAGTTAAAGCTGTCAGTCTTGGCTCATGAATTCGTCGATTGCTCGTGACCTCGGACTCCTCATCGCCCGTGTCGGCCTCGGGATCATCTTCATCGCCCACGGTTGGCAGAAGTTCTTCACCTACAAGATCGCCGGAACGCAGGCCGCATTCGAAGGGATGGGCGCCCCGCTCCCCAAGATTTCCGCAGTTCTGGCCGCATCCATCGAACTCGGCGGCGGAATCCTGCTCATCGCAGGTCTGCTGACCCCGCTCGTCGGAGCGCTCTTGTTTCTCGACATGGTCGGCGCGTTCTTCATCGCGCACGCGGACAAGGGTGTCTTCATCGACAACGGTGGCTACGAACTCGTCGTCGCTCTCGGTGTCGGATCGCTCTTGATCGCCGTGATCGGCGCAGGACGCATCAGCATCGACGGATTGATCGGCAAGGGCAACGGTTGGGTTAAAACCCCAGCTTGATCGGGGTGAGAAGGCGGGTTCAGCGGACGTTGAGCCCGCCTTCTGGCTTGCTTTTGGGCCACAAAGTGACGAACGTAGTCATCTATGGTGACGAAATCTGATCGATCCGAACAAGATTCCGGGGCCAACGAGGAGCGCCCGGAGACGGGCTTTACTCGGGTAGGCGTTCGGACCGACTACGTGGTGTTTTCCGTGGCTGCCGCAGCGGTGTTGGCCATTGTCGTGTGGGGTCTCGTAGCTCCCGACAACCTCGACTCGGTAACCGGAAGTGTTCTCGGCTGGTTGGTGACCAACATCGGCTGGCTCTTCGTACTCGCAGCTTCGGCTTTCGTGCTGTTTTCCATCTACCTCGCAGTGAGCCGGTTTGGCGACATTCCGCTGGGTAAAGACGGCGAGAAGCCCGAGTTCCGCACCGTCAGCTGGATCGCCATGATGTTCAGCGCCGGTATGGGGATCGGCCTGATGTTCTTCGGTGTCGCGGAGCCGCTTGCGCACTACGTGACTCCGCCTCCCGGCACCGACGGCGGCGTCGGAACTGCCATGGCTACCACCATGTTTCACTGGGGTCTTCACCCTTGGGCTATGTATGCCGTTGTGGGCCTTGCCATTGCGTACGGGTCGTACCGCCGAGGACGCAAGCAACTGTTCAGTTCGGCCTTCATCCCGTTGCTCGGTCGCAAGGCTGAAGGGCCGATCGGCAAGGTCATCGACATCCTGGCAATCTTTGCGACACTTTTCGGAACCGCAGCATCCTTGGGGCTCGGCGCACTGCAGATCGGCTCCGGTTTCGAGGTAGTCGGCTGGATGGAAGAAGCCGGTGTATTCCTGCTCGTGGCCATCGTTGCGGTGCTCACCCTGGCGTTCGTCGCTTCGGCGGTGTCCGGTGTGGCCAAGGGGATTCAGTGGCTGTCCAACATCAACATGGTGCTCGCGCTGATCTTGGCCCTGTTCGTGTTCGTTCTCGGGCCCACCGTGCTGATTCTCAATCTGCTCCCGACGACCATTGGTGCATACGTTTCCGACCTTGCCCAGATGTCCGCCCGCACGGGTGCGTCGTCGAATCCTGAAACGGGCGCGTGGCTTTCGTCGTGGACGATCTTCTACTGGGCATGGTGGGTGTCCTGGACGCCGTTTGTCGGCATGTTCCTGGCGCGCATCAGCCGTGGTCGCACGATCCGTCAGTTCATTGTCGGAGTCATCGCCGTTCCCACGACTGTCAGCTTGCTCTGGTTCGCGATCTTCGGCGGCGCCGGCATCGGGGAGGAACGCGATGGAATCGGCCTGTCCAGCCGCGGCTCGGAAGAGGCTCAACTCTTCGGCATGCTCGACAATCTGCCGTTGGCCGGAGTGACGACTGTCCTGGTCATGCTGCTCGTCGCAGTGTTCTTCGTCTCCGGCGCCGACGCCGCGTCGATGGTGATGGGGACGCTCTCGCAGCGCGGAACGCTCGAACCGAGTCGCTGGGTCGTGGTCTTCTGGGGCATGTTGACCGGTGGCGTCGCAGCACTTCTGCTGTGGACCGGTGGTTCCGAAGCGCTCGACGGCTTGCAGACGATGACGATCATCGCTGCGGCGCCGTTCGTGCTTGTCATGATCGGACTGTGCTTCTCGCTGTACAAGGATCTTTCGCACGACCCGATCATCGTTGCGGCGAAGGAGCAGAAACGTGCTCTCCTACGCCCGCGGCGGGGGCGTCGCGTCGGCAACTCGGCGGAGTAACCGTGAAAAGAAGGAGGCACCGAACCCAGTTCGGTGCCTCCTTCTTTTGTCCGGTTACTTCCAGCTCGGCAGCCACAGATGGTTCTGCCACGATTCCGGCGTGATCGGCATGGCGGTGAGTATCGGCCAGAGGTAGACGAAGTTCGCCACGACCAGACCGATGTACAGACTGACTGCAAGAAGTCCGGTGGTACGACGCTCGACGGACGCGCTTGCCTTGCCCAGAACGTCGCCGAGGACGAGCGCAAATCCCATGACCATGAACGGGGCGAGCGCAACGGCGTAGAAGTAGTACATCTGGCGGTCCAGCGTCGCGAACCACGGAAGGTAGGCGGCACCGTAACCCGTCAGGACCACTGCGTATCGCCAATCCCTGCGCACGAACGTCTGCCAGATCGCCCACGCCAGCATCGGCAGGGCCAGCCACCACATCGCCGGTGTGCCGATCAGCATCACGGCCTTGACGCAGCTGGCGGCCCCGCAACCGGTGACCTGCTCACCGTCGGCGTAGTAGTAGAGCATCGGTCGCAGCCCCATCGGCCACGTCCACGGTTTCGACTCCCACGGGTGGTGGTTTCCGGCGGAGTTCGTCAGACCGGCGTGGAACTGGAGAACGTTTCCGCTGTAGTACCAGAGTGAGCGCAGCGCGGAGGGAATGAAGCTCCACGTGCCGCCCTCACCGATCTCGTTACCGACGGCGTGACGGTCGACGCCGGTCTCGCTGGTGAACCAGGCCCAGTAGCTCGCGAGGTACACACCGAGCGGAATGATCACCAGCGCGTACAGAGCCGGACCGATGTCGCGAATGGCGGTGCCGACCCAGGGGCGCTGCACGCGGTATGCGCGGCGCGCTGACAGGTCGAAGGCAACACTGAGCAATCCGAAGAACAGAATGAAGTACATGCCGGACCACTTGGTTCCACAGGCCAGACCGAGCAGGATTCCAGCGCCGAACCTCCACCACCGGAAACCCAGCCGCGGACCCCAGGCAGAATCGCCGATTCGGCCTTCTTCGTATACCTTCGCCATCCGTTCGCGGACTTGGTCGCGATCAACCACAAGGCATCCGAGAGCGGCGAGAACGAAGAAAGCCAGGAAGATGTCGAGCATCCCCAGGCGTGAGGAGACGAAGGTGACGCCGTCCACGATGAGCAGGATTCCGGCAATGGCGCCGATCAGCGTGGAGCGCGTCATGCGGCGCACGATGCGGATGATCAGCAAGACCATCAGCGTCCCGACCAGGGCCGACGAGAATCGCCACCCCCAACCGTTGTAACCGAAGAGTGCTTCTCCGATCGCGATCATCTGCTTACCGATCGGCGGGTGTACCACCAATCCGTAGCCGGGGTTGTCCTCGATGCCGCCGCCGGTGAGAACCTGCCAACCCTGCGGAACGTAGTGCTTCTCGTCGAAGACCGGAGTGCCGGCGTCGGTCGGATAGGCGAGCATCGTGAAGCGTGTGATTGCCGCGATGGCGGTGATGAAAGCGGTGACGATCCAGCCGCGCAATCTGTCGGTCGGGCCGAAATCAGGATCCGGTACCAGCGGCCCGGGACTACGCACTACCCGATCGCTCGTGGCGGGCGTTGGCCGCTCGTCCGTCTGCACAGTCACCTGGCAATCGTAGGCTGTCAGGTATGACTGGTCGTTTGGTACTCGCCGCAACACCCATGGGAGATGTCGGTGACGCGTCTCCGCGTCTTCGGTCTGCTCTCGCAACCGCCGACGTCGTCGCTGCGGAGGACACACGACGCACCAAGTCTCTTGCGTCCGCGCTCGACGTCGCCATCACCGGAAAAATAGTCAGTTTCTACGATCAGGTCGAGATTTCGCGGCTGCCCGCACTGGTCGCCGACGTCGCCGAAGGCAAGACCGTCCTTCTGGTCACGGACGCAGGCATGCCGTCGGTCAGCGATCCTGGATACCGCCTCGTTGCCGCCTGCGTAGCCGAGAACCTCGCCGTCACGTGCCTTCCCGGCCCGTCGGCGGTGACGACAGCGCTGGCACTCTCGGGTTTGCCGGTGGAGCGGTTTTGCTTCGACGGATTCCCACCGCGCAAGCAGGGGCAGCGCAAGACATGGCTCTCGGCCTTGGCAACCGAGCAGCGAGCGTGTGTGTTTTTCGAAGCACCCCATCGCCTTGCCGACTGCCTCGCAGATGCGGTGGAAGTTCTCGGGCCGGATCGGCGCGCGGCCGTGTGCCGGGAATTGACCAAGACTTACGAGGAGGTCAAGCGCGGCACTCTCGGGGAGTTAGCTGCCTGGGCGGCCGAGGGTGTTCGCGGCGAGATCACGGTGGTGCTCGAAGGCGCCGTGCTGGTGGCATCTGATCCTGCCGATCTTGTCGACGAGGTGGAAAGGCTGGTCGAGGGGGGAACGCGCTTGAAGGACGCGTGCGCACTGGTCGCAACGGCCGGAGTCTCCAAGCGTGAGTTGTACGAGACGGTTCTGGCTGCGCGCAAGGACTAGCGGGAGCGGTGCACTGCGGGTGCACCGGGACGCAGGTTGGCGTCGTCGGCCGCGGCCTGGCCGGCGTGCCAGCCTTCAGCGTCGACGGACCGTCCGCGAGTCTTGCGGGTTGTCGGGAACAGCCGATCGAATTCGGCGTCGACAGCCTCGGATGTGGTGGCGAGGATCGGGAGAAGATCCGCGACGTCCATCGATGCTGCGTCGGCCGCTTCGGCTGTGGCTTTGGTGCCTGCGTCGCGTAGGCGGTGTCCGATTCGGCTGGCGAAACCGGCCAGGAATCCCTTGCGGAACGATGTGGTGCGGGAGCCTCCGCGATTGCTCGAATCGGCGAATTGCATTGCACGGGTTGCTTGTACGAGCAGTGAAGTGAACAGCATGTCGACCTGCTGAAGGTCGACCGGAGTGCCGACGGCGGTCGCGAGCGCGATGTCGCTGAACCACACCGTCCTGACACGATTCGATTCGCCTATCTCGGTCAGGAGGTGAACTTTTTCCTTCACGTACGGGTTCTCGATGTGAATGCGTCGTGCATTCACGGACGTGTCGGTGACCCCGGCGCGACTGTGGAGCAGTGCGGAATCGATCGCGTATCGAGTCATCAACTCCTGGGCCTTCGCGGTGAAGATCTCGGCTTCTTCCGCGAAGTTGGTGGCTTCCGCTTTGGCGAGTAGCCCACGAATTCGCTTGAGTACCTTGGCGTCGACCTCGGTGTCACCGACGCCGGCATAGCTGGTGTCGGTGCGTTGCGACGGCCAGGTGGATGGTGGCGCGAGCAATACCGTCCACTGAGGTAGGCGCATCCACGATCGTGTGACATCGACGATCTGCGAAACAAGGAAGTAGGGGTCCTGGAACAGTAGGCCGGCTGCGAGGGAGCGGAAAGCGTCGTCGTCCACGGTGATTCGAGAGGCGACGTGCCGAGACTTCGGGTACTGCTCGCCGATCGTCTGCAACTGCCCCACCCACTCGAGTGGTGCGCGATCCGACGCGTGGGACGCGGTCGCGTCGAACAAGATGGTGGTGGCAGCGAGATCGGCGTCGGACGCGTCTTTGCTTCGGCGCGCCAGATGAATCAGGTCTGCTGGTTGCCATCCGCGTTCGTAGGCCGCGGCCAGTTCGCTGACGAGACCCTGAGCCGCAGAGACGGATTGAGGGCTGACCTCCTGAGTGGACACCCGTGCTCCGTTCCAAGGCAGCGTCTGCGCCGAAGCGCTGGTTCGAATGTATGTTCTATTCGTAGTCATGGCTGGAGTGTGCACGTGGGGTCCGACACATCCGCCTGTAGCCGGATATTCGGACCCCACGTGTGTCGCTCGCGCCTAGGTCATTCCTCGACGAAGCGGGGGAAAACCGGTGCCGGAGCAGGCAGTTTCCGGTTCGCGTCGATGCGAACCGCGATATCGGTGAACTGACGGTTCTCTTCGCTCTGACCAAGCAGATCGAGGATGCGTGACGCCGCGTCGGGCATGACCGGCTGAACGAGAAGGCCGACGATACGGACAACTTCGATGGTCACGTAGAGGACCGTTGCCATCCGTGCCGGATCGGTCTTGCGCAGAACCCACGGTTCCTGCTTGGAGAAGTACCGGTTGGTCTCTCCGAGGACGCCCCAGATGGCTTCCAGCGCGAGATGCAGAGCTTGCACGTCGAACTCGCTGCGGCACTTGGCAAGCAAGGCATCCGCCGACGCCAGCATCGCCAGGTCGTCCTCGGTGAACTCACCGGGGGTGGGGACCTGGGCGTCGCAGTTCTTCGCGACCATCGTCAGTGAACGCTGCGCGAGGTTGCCCAGTTCGTTGGACAGGTCTGCGTTCATACGAGTCACGATTGCTTCGTGGCTGTAGCTGCCGTCCTGGCCGTACGAGATCTCGCGGAGCAGGAAGAAGCGGACCGCGTCGAGGCCGTACTGATCGACCATCGCGATGGGGTCGACGACGTTGCCGACGGACTTCGACATCTTCTCGCCCTTGTTGTACAAGAACCCGTGGACGAAGACTCGCTCCGGCAGTTCGATGCCGGCAGACATGAGGAACGCCGGCCAGTACACGGTGTGGAACCGCGTGATGTCCTTGCCGATGATGTGCAGGCTCGCGGGCCAGAACTTCTTGAACTCCTCCGAGTCGGCATTCGGGTAGCCCACGCCGGTCAGGTAATTGGTGAGGGCGTCGACCCAGACGTACATGACGTGGTCGGGGTCGCCGGGAACCTCGACGCCCCAGTCGAACGTGGTGCGCGAAATCGACAGGTCCTTGAGGCCACCCTTGACGAAGCTGACGATCTCGTTGCGGCGAGTCGTGGGGGCGATGAACTCGGGATGCTCTTCGTACAGTGCGAGGAGACGGTCCTCGTACGCCGAGAGGCGGAAGGTGTAGTTGGCCTCCTCGGTCCACTCCACCGGCGTACCGGTCTCGGTGGACTGACGGGTGCCGTCCTCCAGAAGCGTCGTCTCGGCTTCGGTGTAGAAGGCCTCGTCACGAACCGAGTACCACCCCGAGTACGTGTCGAGGTAGATGTCGCCCGATGCGGCCATCTTCTCCCAGATCGCTTTGCTGGCGACCTGATGATCTGCGTCAGTGGTGCGGATGAACCGGTCGTACGAGATGTTCAGGACCTTGTCGAGGTTCTGGAACACGTCGGAGTTCCGAGCCGCGAGTTCGCGGACGTCGATGCCCTCTTTGATCGCTGTCTGCTGCATCTTCAGACCGTGCTCGTCGGTGCCTGTCATGAAGAACACTTCATGCCCGTCCAACCGCTTGAAGCGGGCGAGCGCGTCCGAGGAGATGTACTCGTACGCGTGGCCGATGTGCGGAGCGCCGTTGGGATACGCGATCGCTGTCGTGATGTAGAACGGCGGTCGTTCCGCGCCTTCCGAGGCGGCGGAGTCCGGGCGCGGGGTCTGGGAGGGTGAGGCAGGCACAGTCATGGTGCGCTTACTCTATCGGGCGTGAGCAAAGACCGTCCCGCCCCCGATGCCCCTGAGCCCTTGTCGCCTCTGATCGACGCCCATACGCACCTCGACGCGTGTGGTGCGCACGACGCTGCAACCGTGGCTGCGATAGTCGATCGAGCCGAGGCCGTCGGCGTCGGACGAGTCGTCACGGTGGCCGACGACCTCGACGCCGCGCGATTTGCCGTCGACGCGGCTCATTGGGATTCGAGGGTCTACGCAGCCGTCGCAATCCATCCGACCAGGGCAAACGTTCTTGATGCCGGCACCCGAGCCGAGATCGAGCGTTTGGCGTCCGATCCGCGAGTCGTTGCCGTGGGGGAGACCGGGCTGGATCTCTACTGGCCCGGCAAGCTGGAGGGATGCGCCACCATCGAGGAGCAGGTCGAAGGTTTTCGGTGGCACATCGACTTGGCGAAGCGACTGGGCAAGACGTTGATGATCCACAACCGCGAAGCCGACCAGGACTTGCTGCGGGTGCTGGACGAGGAAGGTGCACCGGAGACGGTGGTCTTCCACTGCTTCTCCTCGGATTCGGAGATGGCGCGGGAGTGCATCGACGCCGGGTACGTGCTGAGTTTCTCGGGAACCGTCAGCTTCAAGAACGCGAAAGCATTGCGTGAGGCCGCGCTGCTCGTGCCGTCGGATCAGCTGATCGTCGAAACGGATGCGCCGTTCCTGACGCCTCATCCGTTCCGCGGTGCGCCCAACGAGTCGTACTGCCTGCCGTACACAGTGCGTGCACTCGCAGACATCCGCGGCGAGGATCCGCAAGCGCTGGCGGCAGCGTCCACGGCGACAGCGGAGCGCGTCTACAAGCTCTGACGCTATTGTGGTCTGACAGGTAACTCCGCGCCCGGGACCGTCGTGTCCCGGTCCGTCTACTGCGCGGGGTATTCAGATGAATGACTACAACGTGGTCACAGTCCGCATCGAAACGTGGGAATTCGAGTGCTGCGCACCGTTGCCGGTGGTCGGCGAAGAATCTTCCTGGGCTTTGCACCCGATCCATGAGTCGCTGTGGTTCGAAGGGTCGGTCCATGGAGGAATCTATCCCGACGACGTGGAACCTACAGCCGGGATCGTTCTCGCGATCCGACTCGAGCGCGGCGAGTTTCTCGAACAAGAGCCCAGGCGCTGGGTGTTGGTACCTGGGAGTACCGATCACGTTCGAGTCGAGAAGGTCCCACCACATTTTCGCGGCATTTCGTCGCTGGTTGCCGGTCGGCGCGGCTGGATGGAGACGGCCGTTGTCGTCGAATTGGCCACCACCCGTGCGCCTTTCCGGTAGTCCCGACTACCAAAAAGGCGCACAGGGGGCTTGCCCCCTAGAGAACTTTCGCCAGGAAGTCCTGGGTGCGCTGCTGCTGGGGGTTGCCGAACAAGTTCTCCGGCTTGCCTTCTTCGACGATGTACCCGTCGGCCATGAAGATGACTCGGTCGGAAACCTCACGGGCGAAGCCCATCTCGTGGGTTACGACGACCATGGTCATGCCCTGCTTGGCGAGGTCGCGAAGCACCTGGAGAACCTCGCCCACCATTTCGGGGTCGAGGGCGCTGGTGGCCTCGTCGAACAGCATGATGTCGGGGCTCATCGCCAGCGCGCGGGCGATGGCGACACGTTGCTTCTGCCCACCGGACAGGCTGGCGGGCTTGGCATCTGCCTTCTCTGCGAGGCCGACCTGGCCGAGCAGTTTGACGGCGATCTCGCGAGCCTGTTCCTTGGACGATCGCCCGGTCTGCACCGGGGCGAGCATCACGTTTTCGACGACGCTCATGTGTGGGAACAGGTTGAAGTGCTGGAACACCATCCCGATGTGCTGGCGCACCTTGTCGATGTCGACGTCCTTGTTCGTGAGATCGAACTGGTCGACGCGCACGGAACCGGCGGTGATGTCCTCGAGGCGGTTGAGGCAGCGTAGGAAGGTGGACTTGCCCGAACCGGAAGGCCCGATGACGCAGACCACTTCGCCGCTCTTGACGTCGACGTCGAGGCCTTTGAGGACCTCGTTGTCGCCGAACGACTTCTTCAGTCCCTGGACCGAAATCTTGACCTCGGTGTCGGACTTGCCCATGTTGACGGCTGTTTCGGTCACTTGTTGATCCTCTTCTCGAGGCGGTTCGACAGCTTGGTGAGCGCCATGATGATGATGAAGTACATGACGCCGATGATCAGCCACATGTTGAACGACTGGAAGTTGCGCGCGATGATGATGCGCCCCGTCTGAGTGAGCTCGGCGAGTCCGATGACCGACAGGATCGACGTGTCCTTGAGGGTGATGACGAACTGGTTGATGTACGACGGGATCATCGTGCGAATTGCCTGCGGCATGATGACTTTTCGCATCGACTTCATGTAGCTGATGCCCAGGCTTCGCGACGCTTCCATCTGTCCCTTGTCGACGGACAGGATGCCGCCGCGGACGATTTCAGCCATGTACGCGCCGGCGTTGAGCGAGAGCGTGATGATGCCTGCCGTGAAGGCGGACATCTGGAAATGCAGGGCGGCAGGGATGCCGAAGTAGATGAAGAACGCCTGCACCAACAGTGGTGTGCCGCGGAAGATGTCGACGTACGCGGTTCCTATGCCTCGGACGAATATGTTGGTCGACACCCGGCAGAGGCCGAAGATCGCGCCGAGTACCAGGGCGATCGCGATCGAGACGACCGAGAGGACGATGGTCAGCCACAGACCCTTGAGGAGCTGGGGGTAGGTGCTCTTGATCAAGCCGATGATCGAGTTGTCCGACGTCGATGCACCCTGACCGAGGTAGGTCGAGACGATTTCGTCGTACTGGCCGTCGTCGCGCAGGTTCTGCAGACCGGCGTTGAACATCTGGAGCAGTTCGGCGTTCTGGCCCTTGTTGACTGCGAAGCCGTAGCTCGCGCCCACCTCCTTTTCGGTGACGGTCTTGAGGCCGTTGCCCTGCGTGATGCCGTAGGCGAGGACGGGATAGTCGTCGAAGACGGCGACGGAGTTCCCGGTGCGGACCTCGTCGTACATGCTGGCGGAGTCAGCGAAATAGACAGTGGTGAAACCGTATTGGTCCTTGATGGACTCGGCGAAGCTGGCGCCCTCGGTGCCGTTCTTGACGGCGACGCGCTTGCCCTTCAGGTCTTCGTACGACTTCACGTCGTTGTCGGTCTCGAGGACCGCCATCTGCACGCCCGACTCGAAGTACGGGTCGGAGAAGTCGAAGACCTGCCTGCGGGCGTCGGTGATGGACATGCCGGCGATGACGCCGTCGGCCTGCCCCGCCTGCACGGCCTGAAGGGCCGCGTCGAAGCCGAGTTGCTTGATGTCGACCTTGAAACCTTGGTCCTCGGCGATCGCGTTGAGCAAGTCGATGTCGATGCCGACGAGTTTGCCGTCTTCGTTCTCGAATTCGAACGGGGCGAATGTCAGATCGGTGGCGATCGTGTAGGTGCGACCGGGTTGCGCGCTCGCGATTCCGGGGGCGAACAGCGCTGCGATCAGCGCCAGCAGGATGGCCAGGATCGGCCACCTGGCATTACGTGGTCTGTCGAATCTTCTTCGCACTATCGCCCAGCTTTCTTCTGTCGCGCCCGGGATCGCCGGACTGCTTTGAACCAGACGAGAACATACTGCGCCCAGCGCTGAATCGATACACGGGTATCGGAGCCGGAAAGTGCAGAACACACGACACGCCGTTGCCTTTCCGTGACAAAAGTCGCATTTCGTTGTGATTTGGTTGCCGATACAACGCTCGGTCGTTACCGTATTGTGATCGAACGTCGTCTGCCTTGGGATTTCCTGTGTCGCCTTTTGCCAAGATCAACTCCACGAAGTCACCACTTCTCTATTCAGTGGTGGGTGCGTTGCTTCTGACGCTCATCGTCGGGGGTGCGCTCGCCGTGGTTCGGCACAAGACGATCACCCTCGATGTCGACGGCGACATGATTTCGCTGTCCACGATGTCGAGCAGCGTCGGTACCGCTCTCGAGGACGCCGGATACCCGGTTGATCCCAAGGACGCTCTCGCTCCCAGCGCCGATTCCTCCCTGTCCGACGGCGATACCGTCGTACTGCGCCGTGCCCGTGAGTTGGCTCTGACCGTCGACGGCCAGCCGACGACGATCTGGACCACCGCATTGACGGTCGACGAGGCATTGAAGCAGGTAGATGTTTCCGACGACTTCGCAGTCTCGGCTTCGCGCTCGCATCGTCTGCCCCTCGAACGGACCGAACTCGACGTCGTCAGCCCGAAGACGGTCAGCGTGAGCGACGGCGGCGCTCCCGCGTCGGAGATCAAGCTCGCCGCCGTGACCGTCGGTGATCTTCTCGCGGCGAAGAATGCCCCGCTCGAGCAGGCCGACTCGGTTGTTCCCACCGCTGACACACCCGTTACCAACGGCCTGACCATCCAGGTCACCCGCGACCGCACGGACACTCGCGTCGAGACGCAGCCGATCGCGCCGCCCGAGAACAAGATCGAAGATCCCGAGCTCGAGAAGGACAAGACCGTCGTCGAAAACCCGGGTGTTGCCGGCGAGCGCACGGCCACCGTCGAGGTCAAGACCGTCAACGGCGTCGAGGCCGGACGAACCGAACTTTCCGCGTCCGTGATCAAGGAACCGGTCGCAGCAGTAGTGAAGGTCGGCACCAAGCAGACCTCCGCGCCCGCCGTGTCCAACGCGTCGACGTGGGACTCCATTGCTCAGTGCGAAGCGACCGGAAACTGGGCCATCAACACCGGCAACGGCTTCTACGGCGGACTTCAGTTCACCCAGAGCACCTGGGAAGCATTCGGCGGCGGTCAGTACGCGGCTCGCGCCGACCTCGCATCACGTGAACAGCAGATCGCGATCGGCGAGAAGGTCCGCGCCGGTCAGGGCTGGGGTGCGTGGCCGTCCTGCACCAGCAAATTGGGCCTGCGCTGACCCGCCCTCACTCCACACAGAACTCAGGAACCCATGTCACCGTTCGCCAAGATCAACTCGACCAGGTCGCCGTTGTTGTACTCGGCGATCGCCGCGCTCCTTCTGACCGTCCTCGTGGGTGGTGTTCTCGCTGTCGTCCGGCACAAGACCATCACCCTCGACGTCGACGGTGAGCAGATTCGCCTGAGCACCATGTCGACCAACGTCGACGGCGCTCTCGAGGACGCGGGTTACCCGGTCGGTGACAAGGACGCAGTTGCGCCCGCGGCCGACGCTTCACTGTCCGACGGCGACACCGTGGTGCTCCGTCGCGCTCGAGAGATCACGCTGACGGTCGACGGGCAGCCGCAGAAGCTCTGGACCACCGCGTTGACCGTCGACGACGCGTTGAAGCAGTTGGATGTCGCAGCAGATGTGCACGTGTCGGCTTCGCGCTCGCAGCGTCTCCCGCTCGACGGCGCCGCGCTCGACGTGCTGACACCGGTTGTCGCAAAACTGGTCGACGGCGCAAACGCGGCAGCAGACGTGCGTATTGCGGCTCCGACGGTCGGGGAGTTCCTCACTGCCAACGGAACCCCGCTCGAGCAGTCGGACACGGTTGTTCCAGCCGCAGATGCTCCGCTGACCGAGGGCCTCGAGGTCACGGTGACGCGTAACCGCACCGAGAACAAAATTGAGACCTTGCCGCTCGATCCGCCGGATCAGCGCATCGAGGATCCGACGATGAACCAGAGCCGTACGACCGTCGAGAACCCGGGCGTTCCCGGCGTGCGCGACGTGACGTTCGCCGTGAATCTCGTCAACGGTGTCGAGGCCGGACGCACGCAGGTGTCGGAGACGATCACCACACCGGCTCAGCCGAAGGTCGTGCGTGTCGGAACGAAGCCGGGTACCGAGGTGCCGCCCGTGGAGAACGGTTCGACGTGGGACGCGCTCGCACAGTGCGAGGCCACCGGCAACTGGGCCATCAACACCGGCAACGGTTTCTACGGCGGCGTGCAGTTCGATCAGAACACGTGGGAACGACAGGGCGGGTTGAAATATGCGCCCCGCGCCGACCTCGCCACCCGTGAAGAGCAGATTGCGATTGCGACACAGACCCAGCGCACTCAGGGCTGGGGCGCATGGCCGTCGTGCTCGGGTCGCCTCGGACTGGGATAAGTTCTACTGGTGTCAGACGCCGAACAATCGAACGAACCCATCGCAACGCCGCGCGGGCAGGCAGCCCTGCTCGGTCCGGTCGAGGTGCGCGCTCTTGCCGAGGAATTCGGTGTCCGACCCACGAAACAGTTGGGGCAGAACTTCGTTCACGACGCCAATACCGTGCGACGCATCGTCACCACGGCAGGCGTCACTCGTGACGACGTCGTTCTCGAGGTAGGGCCTGGTCTCGGTTCGTTGACGATGGCGCTGATGGACGTGGTCGATCGGGTTATCGCGGTCGAGATCGATCCCAATCTCGCGGCCCGACTCCCCAAGACGGTGGCCGAGCGAGCGCCGGAACTCGCTGATCGCCTGACTGTCGTCGAAGCCGACGCGATGCGTGTGTTGCCTTCGCAGATCCCCGGCGAGCCGACCGCGCTGGTCGCAAACCTTCCGTACAACGTCGCGGTGCCGGTGCTGCTGCACCTGTTTGCATCGTTGCCGAGTCTGCGGACCGCACTCGTGATGGTGCAAGCCGAGGTTGCCGATCGCCTGGCGGCTGATCCGGGAAGCAAGATCTACGGCGTTCCCAGCGTCAAGGCCAACTTCTTCGGCGAGGTTCGCCGCGCCGGTGCCGTCGGACGCAACGTCTTCTGGCCGGTACCCAAGGTGGAATCAGGTCTGGTTCGTATCGACCGGTATGCGGAGCCGCCGTGGCCGATGGACGAGAAGCACCGCAAGCAGGTTTTTGCGGCCATCGACGCCGCATTCGCGCAGCGCCGCAAGACTTTGCGTGCCGCGCTCAGTGGTTGGGCAGGTTCGCCTGCCGAAGCCGAACGACGACTTCTCGCTGCCGGCATCGAGCCGCAGATGCGTGGTGAGATGCTCGACGCAGCAGCCTTCGTTCGGCTGGCCGGAGGCGAATAGCCCCGTGCGCGGTTAAGGAGTGCAGGAACTCTCGAACCGCGCACAGGGGGCTTGCCCCCTTACTTGAACCGCCGCAACCTCAGGCTGTTGCTCACCACGAACACACTGCTGAATGCCATCGCGGCACCGGCGAGCATCGGGTTGAGCAGACCGGCCGCAGCCAGCGGGATCGCTGCCGTGTTGTAGGCGAATGCCCAGAACAGGTTGCCCTTGATGGTCTTGAGCGTCTTGCGGGACAGTCGAATTGCGTCGGCTGCCGACCGCAGGTCACCGCGCACCAGGGTGATGTCGCTGGCCTCGATTGCAACGTCGGTACCCGTGCCCATCGCCAGACCGAGATCGGCCTGAGCCAGGGCTGCCGCGTCGTTCACGCCGTCGCCGACCATGGCCACGACGCGTCCTTCCGCCTGCAGTTTCTTGACGGCGTCGACCTTGTCGGCCGGCATGACCTCGGCGAAGACGGTGCTGATCCCGACCTGATCCGCGACTGTGCGGGCAACGGTGGCGTTGTCACCGGTCAGCAGAACCGGTTCGAGGCCGAGTGCCTTCAACTGCGCGATTGCTTCGGCGCTCGTGTCCTTGACCGCGTCGGCGATCACGAGGATTCCGCGTGCCTTGCCGTCCCAACCGACCGCGATTGCGGTGCGCCCGGCCTTCTCTGCTGCAGCCTTCGCCTCACGGAGATTCTCCGGCAACGGCATCGACCAGTCGGCCAGCAGCGCGTCTCGGCCGGCGACGACGGCATGACCGTCGACCATTCCCTGCACGCCGCGTCCGGCGACGTTCACGAAATCCTCGACCGAAGGCAACTCGCCCACGGCTTCGGTCGCGCCCTTCGCGATTGCTGCGGCGATGGGGTGCTCGGAGCGATGTTCGAGGGCGCCGGCCAGTCGAAGCACCTCGTCGACGGTTGTCCCTTCGCTGATCACGGTGTCCAGCAATGTCATCTGACCGGTGGTGACGGTTCCCGTCTTGTCGAGTACGACGGTGTCGACTGCGCGGGTCGATTCGAGTACCTCGGGTCCCTTGATCAGGATTCCCATCTGGGCTCCGCGGCCGGTGCCCACCAACAGGGCTGTGGGCGTTGCCAATCCGAGGGCACAGGGGCAGGCGATGATCAGGACGGCGACTGCGGCGGTGAAGGCCGTCTCGATGGGGTTGCCGGTACCGAGCCAGTAGCCCAGTGTCGCAACGGCGATCGCGATGACAACCGGAACGAAGATACCGGCGATGCGATCGGCGAGGCGCTGAACTTCGGCCTTGCCGTTCTGTGCGTCTTCGACCAGCGCCGCCATCTGGGCGAGCTGGGTGTCGCTCCCGACGCGGGTGGCCTCGACGGTCAAGGTTCCGCCGACGTTGACGGTGGCGCCGACGACAGTGTCCCCGATACCGACTTCCTCCGGCACGGATTCACCCGTCAACATGCTCATGTCGACGGCTGAGCGGCCTTCGGTGATGATGCCGTCGGTGGCGATCTTCTCGCCAGGCCGAACGATGAAGGAGTCGCCCGCTGCCAGTTCTTCGGCGGGGATTCGTACTTCGACGCCGTCTCGCAACACCGCGACGTCTTTCGCACCGAGTTCCATGAGCGCGCGTAGTGCGGCACCGGACGTGCGCTTGGACTTGTGCTCGAAGTAGCGTCCGGCCAGTACGAACGTGATGACGCCCGCGGCAACCTCGAGGTAGATGTTGGCGCTGCCGTCCATCCGGTCGACCGTCAGTCTGAACGCGTGTTTCATTCCCGCTTCGCCCGCGGTGCCGAAGAACAGTGCGTAGAGCGACCAGACGAAGGCCGAGATGGTGCCCAGGGAGATGAGCGTGTCCATCGTGGCGGCGCCGTGACGCAGGTTCACCCAGGCGGCACGGTGGAAGGGAAGGGCCGCCCACACGATGACCGGCGCGGCCAGCGTGAGGGAGAGCCATTGCCAGTTGTCGAACTGGAGCGCAGGAACCATCGCCATCGCGATGACCGGTACGGAGAGCAGAGTCGAGATGATCAGGCGGGTGCGAAGCTCGCGCAGATCGCGATCCTGCGGAGTTTCCGCGTCCGGGTCGACGGTGTCAGGCGCGCTGGGCGGCTTGGGGAGCGAGGCGGCGTAGCCGGCGTTCTCGACGGCTGTGACCAAATCTTCGACGGGTACCCCGTCCGGGAAGGTGACCTTGGCCTTTTCCGTCGCGTAGTTGACGGTGGCTGTGACGCCGTCGATCTTGTTGAGCTTCTTCTCGATTCGTGACGCGCAGGAGGCGCAGGTCATTCCGGTGATCGCGAGTTCGACGCTACTCGAGTTGGCAGCATTGTCGACCGCAGTCGGTGACGTCATCAGTGCCCTCCCTCGTGATTGTCTGGAACTGAAGCTGCGGAAGTGCCTGCATCTACAGTGAATTCGGCGGTGCGAACCACGCCCTCGTGTTGGAAGTCGAGGAAAAGGCGATACGTGCCTTCACTCGGCGCCTGTGCATGGAAGGAAATGTCGGGACCGGGAGCAGTGACGCCGTCGCCCGGTTCACCCTCGGGGTGAACGTGCAGGTAGGCGAGGTCGCCGGTGCGCAGAGCAACAAGATGGCCGTAGGCACCGAGGTACGGGTCGAGATCGGTGACCGGGGCTCCGTCGCGAGCAACGCTCAGCGTGATCGGGCCGCCGGCAATGGTCAGATCACCGTCGAGAGTCACCGTGTATCCGTCGACCGTTGCGGTCGCACTCTTCGCAGGCAGCGGAGCAGGAGCGAATTCGCCTGCCACGTCGAAGTTTCGACCGAGAGTCAGTTGGGTGCCGTCGGTGGGGTCGAAGTCGGCGAAGACTCTGTAGGTACCGGCGACGGGCCAGGTCCAGTCGATCGACCAGGTGCCGTCTGCAGCGAGCGAAGGATGCACGTGGCGGAATTCGCTGGTGTCGTTTCTGACGACGATGAGGTGGAGCTTCTTCTCGTGCAGAAGGTCGAAATCGACGACGGGCTTGTTGTTGCTGTCGAGAATCCGGAAGGCCAAGGTCCCCGGCTCCCCAGCCCGATCGGGTGCGGTCACTTCAGTGAGTGTGTATCCGCCGGAAGAGACTTCGAGCCCTGCGGGTGTTGTCGAATCCATGCCTGGCATCGATTCGGTGGTTGGTTCGTGGGTGCTGTGCTGGGTAGTGGACATGTCTATCGGGCTTCCGATTGCGGCCCCCACGCCGAGGGCGGCGCCGAAGACGGCGACCAGCCCTACGGCGTAGGCGGCAAGTGTTGTCGAGGTGCGCACGGCTGACTCAGCTTGGTACGACTGCGTAGCCGGCTTCGTCGACTGCTGCGACGACATCGGCTGCGGAGACGGGAGCATCGCTGGTGACAACGACGCGTCCGCTCGCCAATTCGACATCCACTGCGGTTACGCCCGCGATGTTGCCGATCTCTTCCTTGACGGATCCGACGCAGTGTCCGCAGGTCATTCCGGAAACGGTGTATTCGGCGGTGGTCATCGCAGATCCCTTCGGTTGTGGAAAACTCATTTTACGGATACCCGGTGTAGGTATCTCTCTGCAGTTGAAGGTACCCCCAGGGGGTATACCTGTCAACGGGTTGGGCAGTGACGAAGGCCTCAGGGAAGACAACACGGCGAATGTGTGGTCTACTTGTGTTGGTCGTAAGTGTTTGTGTTTGTGTTTCCACGCTCGCAAATAGTTAGGTTGCGAGCGTTTGGACATCCTCCACGGATTTGTCTCAGAACGGTCGTAGTAAGTGACCCGGGCGGTCGAAGCGACTGCCTGTTGACACTGTGTTAGAGGAGATTTACATGGCAGAGGGCATCGTGAAGTGGTTCAACTCCGAGAAGGGGTTCGGCTTCATCGCTCCCGAAGACGGCAGTGCTGACGTCTTCGTTCACTACTCCGAGATCCAGAGTGGCGGCTTCCGCACTCTCGAGGAGAACCAGCGCGTGGCGTTCGAGATCGGTCAGGGCAACAAGGGCCCGCAGGCCACCGGCGTTACCATCGTCTAAGACGTCCATGTGAGTCGGGTAACCGACGCATGACGTACTGACAAGACCCCAACTCTTCGGAGTTGGGGTCTTGTTGCATTTGGGTGAAAAGCGCTGTCACGCATCGAGATACCGCTGAGTGGCGACTGCCGTTTCCGCCGCGATCGTCCGGCACTCTTCGCGGAGTTCAGGCGGATTCACTACGGTGAAATCGACGTCGAAAGCCCTGAGCCACTGTGCGATCGACCGCAGGGAAGTGCCCGAAAGCGCTATGACGCAACGCCCTTCGTCAGTGGACTCCACTGATCCCCACTGTTCGCTGACCATGGGTGCTATCTGCTCGATGGGTGCATGCAGTAGAACTGTTGCGCGCGTGGAGGAATAGGCTCGCGCGACACCGCGGGAAACGAAGTCTGCTGCACCACCGGCAGGTAGTTCCCGTGGCGTGAATCGTGGGCCGGTGGGGATCTTGGGTTCCATCCTGTCTACGCGAAATGACCGCCAATCTTCGCGAGCGAGATCCCAGGCCACCAGATACCACCGAACACCCGACCTCACGAGCCGGTACGGTTCCACCTCGCGCCGGCTCTGTGTGCCGTCGTGCGTGCTGTAGTCGAATCTCAAGCGTTCGTGGCTGTGGCACACTGACGCGATGGCGGTCAGGACCGACGCATCGACCGCGCTCGCGGCCGGTTCGCGCGGCACGACGTCGATCGACAGCGACTCCAGACGGTGCCGCAGCCTCGAGGGCATGATCTGACGCAGTTTCGCCAGCGCGCGCATCGAGGCCTCTCCGATGCCGACCACGGAGCCGGTCGCTCCGGATTGCAGTGAAAGTGCCACCGCGAGCACTTCCTCGTCATCGAGCTGTAGCGGGGGCATCTCCGCGCCGGCACCCAGGCGATATCCGCCGCCGACGCCGACCGTTGCGTCGACTGGGTAACCGAGATCGCGGAGACGGTCCACGTCACGTCGAACCGTGCGCGGGGTGATCGCGAGTTTGTCTGCGAGTTCGGCACCGGACCAGTCTCGACGCGTCTGGAGCAGTGACAGCAACCGCAGTAGGCGAGCCGATGTCTCCTTCATGGCAAGAAGTCTGCCAAACATTTAGGACCGTATGAGTCCTCAATTGAATTTAGGTTGGTCCACATCCGACCAGTCGAGAAGAAATTGGGGCCACATCATGAGTCGCAGCAATGACGGCAGACCGATGATCGAGACGAAGGCGCTCACCAAGCACTTCGCTCAGGGCAAGAAGCTCGTGGAAGCAGTCAAGGGAGTCACGCTCGACGTAGCGGAGGGCGAATTGGTCGCCTTGCTGGGACCGAACGGTGCCGGAAAATCGACGACGTTGCGCATGTTGACCACCTTGCTCGTACCCACGTCCGGCAGCGCGCGGATCGCAGGATTCGACATCTCCGCGGCACGGAACGAGGTGCGATCGAGCCTCGGATACGTCGGACAGGGGAACGGTGCCGGTCACAACCAGCGGGTTCGCGACGAGTTGGTGACGCAGGGGTTGTGCTACGGAATGCCCAAGGGCGACTCGCAGGTCCGGGCCGACGAATTGCTGCGTGATCTCGAACTCACCGAGTTGGGTACTCGAAAGGTCAGTACGCTGTCCGGCGGGCAGCGCCGGCGGCTCGATATCGCCCTCGGCCTGGTCCATCGCCCACCTCTTCTGTTCCTCGACGAGCCGACCACGGGCATGGACCCGCAGAGTCGGGCCAACCTCTGGGACCACATCCTCCGCTTGCGGCGAGAGATGGGCACGACGATCGTGCTGACCACGCACTACCTCGAAGAAGCGGATTCGATGGCAGAGCGGGTCATCGTCATCGACGAAGGCACTGTCATCGCCGACAACACCGCTGCCGCACTCAAAGCCGATCTTGCCGGAGATCATTTGTTGCTCACTTTCGACAGCGCCGAAGCGGCCGGCATCGCGGCGTCGGTGGCCGAGCAACTTGTCACAGTGCGTGACGTCGCCGTCGAGGCAAGTTCGGTGAGTATCCGCGCCGGCGAGGGTGATTCGACGCTACCGGTGTTGCTGCGTGAAGCGGATGCCCGAGGTGCCCGCGCTCTCACCGCCGACATCACGCGACCGACTCTTGACGACGTCTTCCTCACCCTCACCGGCCGCAGTCTGCGCGAGAGCGCCGCCGCGGTCGCTTCCTGAAACCCACGACAATGAACTTCGACGAACAGGAATCTGCCATGACAATCGCTCTCGATACTCCACGTACCGTGCACGGCAACATCGTTCGAGACAGCGCAATAGTGATGGGCCGTGAACTGCGACCGATGTTGCGCGACCCGGTGAGCGTTATCTTCAGTCTTGTTCAGCCGCTGATCCTGTTGGCGTTGTTCGGGCCTCTGCTCAAAGGGGTCCCGGGTACCGGTGAC
This sequence comes from Rhodococcus sp. IEGM 1409, assembly GCF_030056735.1. GTDB lineage: Bacteria > Actinomycetota > Actinomycetes > Mycobacteriales > Mycobacteriaceae > Rhodococcus_F. Next base: position 381,768 of record NZ_JASHKN010000001.1, on the reverse strand, counting down.
GGCGTGTGGAATTGGTTCATTCCCGGTGTGTTGGTGATGATCGCGATCTTCGGAACGACGATGACCGGGTCCAACCTCCTGATGGAGATGCAGCAGGGATCGCACGAGCGAATGTTGGTGACTCCGCTCAGACGCTCGTCCTTGTTGATCGGGAGGGCGTGCAAGGAGATGGTTCCGCTTGCCGCGCAGGCGATTCTGATCATTCTTGTTGCGCTTCCGCTCGGGTTGGACGTCAACGCAGCGGGCGCCGCGCTCGGGATCGTTCTGCTCGGAGTGTTCGGCGTCGGACTCGGTGCGCTCTCGTACGCTCTCGCTCTGGCTGTGCGGGAGCAGGATTGGATGTTCTGGGTCGTTCAGCAGACGCTGATGTTTCCGCTCCTGATCCTGTCGGGAACCATGCTTCCACTCGATGATGCGCCAGGTTGGATGAAGGTCCTCGTGAACGTCAATCCGCTGGGCTATGTCGTCGATGCCGAACGGGCACTGTTCGCCGGTGACTTCGCGTCGGGCAGCGTTCTGGCAGGAATCGTGGCCGCTGTGGGCGTTGCCGTCGTCGGTCTAGGAGTAGGTGTGCGCGCGGTGAAATAGCGTGGGTGTGCCGGCCGTCGGACGGGGCGCGACGGCAGGTGCCCCGGTCGCAGGTTTTCGCCCAGGTGTTCGCAGCGCCTATTGTTGTTCCTTGTGCTCTCCGTCGTTCCTCGCCCCGTAGTCGTCCGGGCCCCGTCCAAGGTGAATCTCCACCTTGCCGTCGGGGACCTGCGCGACGACGGCTATCACGAACTGACGACGGTGTTTCAGGCATTGTCGCTGGCAGACACCGTCACGGTGGCGCCTGCGGACACCCTGACCGTGCGGGTTATCGGTGACGACGCCGCGGCCGTGCCTACCGATCGCACCAATCTCGTGTGGCGTGCCGCCGAGATGCTCGCGGTCGAGGGTGGCGTGGCCGCGAACGTCGAGATCGTCATCGAGAAAGGCATCCCCGTCGCAGGCGGAATGGCCGGCGGGAGCGCCGACGCGGCCGCCGCGTTGGTTGCGCTCAACTCGTTGTGGAAGCTCGACTTCTCACGACCTGATCTCGACGCCTTCGCGGCACGCCTCGGGAGCGACGTTCCGTTCTCCCTGCACGGTGGAACCGCCCTCGGGACCGGCCGCGGCGAACAACTTGTCACCGTCTTGACCCGCCACACCTTTCACTGGGTGTTGGCGCTGGCCAAGGGCGGCTTGAGCACACCGGTCGTGTTCCGCGAACTGGACAAGCTTCGGGCCGAAGGCTCCCCGAAACGGTTGGGTAGTGCCGACGCATTGATTCAGGCGCTCACCACCGGCGACGCTCATCTGCTTGCGCCGCTCCTCGGCAACGATCTGCAGGCGGCAGCACTCTCACTCAACCCGGATCTACGACGGACGCTGCGAGCGGGCGTCGAAGCCGGAGCTTTGGCCGGCATCGTCTCCGGCTCCGGACCGACATGCGCCTTTCTCTGCGCCGACGCACAGTCCGCGGTGGAAGTGAGCGCAGAACTTGCGGGAGCGGGGGTGTGCCGCACCGTTCGCGTGGCGAGCGGACCTGTTCCCGGAGCACGAATACTCGACAATGCGGCAAAGGGACAGCACTGATGGCGAATCTGATCAATCTGGAAAACGTGTCGAAGTCTTTCGGCGTCAAGCCGTTGCTCGACGGGGTCTCCCTGGGCGTCGAGGAAGGCGAGCGCATCGGCGTCGTCGGCCTCAACGGTGGCGGCAAGACAACGATGCTCGAGGTCCTCGCGGGCGTGGAGCAGCCGGATTCGGGACGCGTGAGCCGCGTCGGCGGATTGCGTATGGCCGTCGTGACACAGCGCGGTGTACTGCCTCCCGGCTCCACTGTCGGTGAAGTGGTCCTTGGGCCGCTCGGAGTAGCTCAGCACGAGTGGGCCGGCGATGCGCGCATCCGTTCAGTGCTCTCGGGTATCGGGATCGACAACCTGGGTGCCGGTGGCGAACGGTCCGCATTGGACGCCAAGGTCGACGGACTGTCCGGCGGCGAGCGCCGCCGCGTCGCGCTGGCTGCAGCTCTTGTTCAGGACCTCGATCTGCTGGTGCTCGACGAGCCCACCAACCACCTCGATGTCGAAGGTGTTCAGTGGTTGGCCGAGCACCTCGTCTCACGTCGCAGTGCGCTTGTTGTCGTGACCCACGATCGCTGGTTCCTCGACACCGTAGCCACTCGCACCTGGGAGGTTGTCGGTGGCGGCGTCGAAAGCTACGAGGGTGGCTACAACGACTGGGTGTTCGCCCGCGCCGAGCGTTCCCGTCAGGCCGATGCGTCCGAAGAGCGTCGACGCAACCTTGCGCGCAAGGAACTGGCGTGGCTGCGCCGCGGTGCTCCCGCCCGTACGTCCAAGCCGAAGTACCGCATCGAAGCAGCAGAAGCCCTGATCGCCGACGTTCCGGCACCTCGTGACGCGGTGGCGCTTGCGTCGTTCGCGCAGCGTCGGCTCGGCAAGGTCGTCATCGAACTCGAAGACGCTCGTCTGGAAACCCCGGACGGCCGCGTACTCGTCGAGGATCTGACCTGGCGGCTGGCGCCGGGCGAGCGTGTCGGCCTGGTCGGCGTCAACGGCTCGGGCAAGACGACTTTGCTGCGGACGCTGGCCGGCGAACTCGAGCCTGCAGCCGGAAAGCGCATTCAGGGACAGACCGTCCACATCGGTTGGCTCAAGCAGGAACTCGACGACCTGCCGACCAATATGCGGGTACTCGACGCAGTCAAGGACGTTGCCGAGCGAATCACGTTGGGCGACAAGGACGTATCGGCCGGTCAGCTCGCGGAGCGGTTGGGCTTCACGCCGGCCCGTCAGCGCACACCGGTCGGAGATCTCTCCGGTGGTGAGCGCCGCCGCCTGCAGTTGACGCGTGTCCTGATGGCAGAGCCGAACGTCCTTCTGCTCGACGAGCCCACTAACGATCTCGACATCGATACGCTGCAGCAGCTCGAAGATTTGCTCGACGGCTGGGCCGGCACCATGGTCGTCATCTCGCACGACCGGTACCTGATCGAACGTATCTGTGACACCACCTGGGCGCTCTTCGGTGACGGCAAGCTCACCAACCTTCCCGGCGGTATCGAGGACTACCTGCGTCGACGCGCAGCGATGGGTGACGGCGACAATCCCTCCGTGGCCTCCACCGCAAGCGGGGCGTCGAAGAGCAAGCAGGTTCGCGACGGTGCTGCCGATCGCGCTGCACGCAAGGAACTTTCGAAGCTCGAGCGATCCATTGCGAAGTTCGACGACCGCGAGAAGAAGCTGCACGCTTCGCTCGCCGACGCGGCCACCGACCCGGACAAGTTGCAGAAGCTCGGCGCCGAACTCAAGCAGGTCATCGCCGACAAGGAAGCCGCTGAAGAGCAGTGGATGGAGCTGTTCGCCGAGCTGGACGGCTAGGGGAACTTCGCCCCGAACTTCTTGACGATTCGCTCTGGATCCAAGGTCTCCGGCGCCAGCCTACGCAGCAGAGCGTCCAGAACGAGCCCGTCCAGTGCTGCGACCAATTCCGCTGCATCGGACGAAGTCATGCCGCGTTCGATCAAGATGGCAACAAATCGATCCCGACCACGCACCAGTTCCACTGCGAGGTCGGGATCGTGGAATGACGCGATGATCAGTTCGTAGCGAGCACGAGTGCGACCGGACTCGGGCCCCAGCCACCGGGCAACCTGTTGCTTCGGCGTCTCGCCCGGGCGAGGAAGATCGCCGTCCAGAAGGTGTCGCACCACTTCGACTATCAGTCCACGTTGGTTCGCGAAGTAGTGCCGTGCGCTGCCGTGTGGCACGCCGGCTTCGTCCTCGACACCCCTCATGGACCAAGCCCGAAACCCAACCCGGCCCGTCTTTTTCGACATCCTGCTTGTGCTGTGCGTTGTTGCGATTGTGTGTTTCGCGGGATATGTCCTCTATCGCGTGGTGTTCGACGGTTAGGTGAATGTTGATGTACTTCAACAAGTCTCGGGTCGTGCACCTTCTTGAAGTTGTCCGTTATGTCTCTGGTTATCGAAAGTATGTTCGATTAAACTTTCGGTATGGACAGTCGGGAAGCGTGGCAGCTGGATGGTGAGGATCTCGAGAGTGAGGTTCTGGATCTGGTGCGCGTCCGGCACGAGTTGCAGTCGCGGATGGTGTTGCTGATCGTGGAGATGTTTTCCCGGGAGACTGTGGTCGGGAAGGGTTTTCGGGCGATTGCGCAGTGGTTGCATGGTTCGACGAATTTGGAGATCGGTGAGTGCAGTCTGCTGGTCGGGTTGGCGCGGTTGCTTCTGCTTGAACCTGTTGTGGCGGATGCGTTTCACCGCGGGGAGGTTGATGCGTTGAAAGCCCGCCAGGTGGCGTCGTTTTGTCAGCATCCGCCGAAGAACATGACGCCGGCGGATGTGGACAAGGCCCGCGGGATCTTGTTGGGGTTGGCGTCGAAGAACATTGCGGATTGTGATGTGGTGCGGGCGGCGATCCGCCGGATCGAGAAGCAGTACGGAAGACGCGAGGACGGCGTTCCGGTGGGGGAAGACTCGGAACGAAACGAGTTCTACGCGTCGAAAGGCTTGTACGGGCGTGTGTCGGTGAAGGGTGATTTGGATGCCGTGAACGGTGCCCGTCTGATCACGTTGTTGTCGAGTTTGTCGGCGCCGACGCCGGAGAAAGACGGCGTGAAGGACGCTCGTACTCCGGCGCTACGGCGGGCGGACGGGTTCTGTGAGTTGTTGCGGCGGTACGAGCGGGCGGGGTTGGGTCCGATCGAAGGCGGCGTGAAACCGCACATCACGGTCACCGCGTCGGCAAAGGACATGACCGACCTCAAAGCGTTGAAAGATCTACTACCTTCTACTCAAGAGCTCGGGTTTGCATGGACCGACTGGGTGGGTCCGATCAGCATCGATACCGCCCGGATGTTGGCCTGCGACTGCACCATCACTCGGATTCTGTTGGACGAGAACGGTGTTCCGCTCGAGTGCGGCAAGGAAGCAAGAACGGCGACGGTTCCGCAAAGGCGGGCGTTGGCGGTACGCGATGGCGGTTGCGCATTCCCGGGTTGCGGGACACCATCGGGGTGGTGCGATGCTCATCATATTGTTCACTGGAGTGATGGTGGCCCAACGGATCTCGATAATCTGATCTTGTTGTGTGGTCATCATCATCGGACGATGCACCACACGGAGTGGCGAGTGGAGATCGGCCCCGATCGGAAAACAGTGTTCTATCCACCCATGTCGATCGACCCGTATCAACATCCGATCGGCGGGAACAGCCCACCCACAGCGGCGTGACCATCGCCAATCGAATAGTGAGCACCGGGGCATCACCATGCCCCGGTGCTACGGCTGTCTAGTGTCAGAACGTGAGCGTGAGTCGCCCGTTCTCGTCGCTGATGTGAACGGTTCGCCCGATAGCCGGCGGGTTGTTGCCGCGAAGTTGGGTCAACTCGGCGGCATTCTCGGGACCAGTGTGACCGGCGACGCGGTGGCCGTCTGGCGTTGTTGCGATCACGAACCCGATCTCAGGCTCGCCAGTGCGGCCGTATTCGACAGAGGCAGTGACTATTTCCGCAGTGCCCTTGTAATCAGTGATCAGTTCCGGAGCCTCCGCAGTTAACGCGCGTGCGTCGGGTTCGCCGACGTACCCGTCAGCATGAGCAGCGGCGGACAACAGTACGCAGTGCTGGTAGGTGAGGAATCCACCGTTTCCGTGGACGAGGGCAAGGTTGGCGCCGTCACGAATTCGCCTGGTGACCTCGGCGACAGAATGCAGGGTGTAGCTGTTGAGTGGCCCACCGAAGAACGAGTGACCCCCGGTGACGCTCGGGATCGCGGTATCTGCGAGCCCGAGTTCGCGGATCAACAGCTTGGGCACGATCGGGAAGCAGCTGTAGGCATCGACGATGTCGAGTGCTTCGGCGCCGACTCCGGCACCATCGAGTGTGCGATGCACGGCGTCGTGCATCGCGGCTGAATTGTCGAAGCCGTTGCGGCTGAGGATGTCCAACGGATCACTGGCACCCGCGCCGCCCCAGAGGTAGACCAGTTTGCTTTCGTCGATACCGAATTCGATGGCCGTCGACAATGAGCAGACGACAACGGCCGCAGCCTGATTGACGAAGGGCATGGCGTTGAGCATCAGTGGGTACGGCTCGGAGACCATCCGATTGCGGGGGCCGACGGTGCCGATCTCTTCCGCCGATCGGATCTCCGACGTCCAGGAAGCGGGATTCTTCGACGCCAGCTCCGAGAACGCGGCGTACATCCTCGCGGACCAGGCGAGCGATTCGCCGGCGCCGTGGCCCTCGGCAGTACTGAAACAGTTGTCGAAGAGCGGGTAGACGCGCGTCGGCACGATGAAACCGGCGCGCTGCATTTCGGGGCTTCCCAGGTCGGTCGGATCAAATCCGGGAGGCCCACCCGGCGCTGCTGTCCACCCGATCGAGTCGGGGGTGACTCCCGACTTTCGCAGCGCAGTGCTGCTGGCGTGCGATTCTCCGCCCACGAGCAGAGCAACCGAGGATTCACCGCGGGCGATGGCCGCGCCGATCCGATCGAGGATCGCCGCGGGCCAGTGACCACCGATCGGAGAGGTCGAGGTGATCGTGGGAGTCGCGCCCAGTCGTGAGGCGAGCAGTCCGGGGAGATCGTCGTACGACCAGCTGACGGTTTTGACCGCGTACACGGAATCGATCTGTGTTCCCAGCTCAGTGCGTCCACTGTCGTTCAAGGCGGCGACCGTGGCGTCGTGAATCAGATCGAGAGGTTCGCGGTGCCCGTCGGCTGGGTTCCAGCGCAGATCGCCGACGCCGACGATGACCGGGATTCGTGATGCGTCAACCATCATGTACCTCTCGTTGCCGGCCCGTAGCCGGGAGTTGCAGTCACGATATCGGGGCCCGCGGTATATGTAACTCGCGGGTGACACTCAACATTTTTCAGGATCCTATTTAGGTATGCCTAACGAAAGTCCTATACTCGTCATCATGACAGCTGTGGCAGAGAGAATTTCGGTGCCCGTGGGGCCGCGTTCCATCGATCACCCTTACTCGATGACAACGGTGACTCTGAAGCTCTCTCACCAGCGGCAATGGGCACCGCACCGCCACCCCGAACATGAGCTGATCTGGGGAAACTCCGGCGGAATGCTCACGGTTGTCGCTGACGGCATCACCTGGGAGGTTCCGCCTTCGGCGGGGCTGTGGTTGCCTGCCGGCGCGCTGCACGCGGTGAAGGCGGGTCCGGGTACCGAATTCTTCTGTACCTACTTCCGGCCCGAGGCTCACGCCGCGCCCTCGGGCGTTCCGGGCCTGTTCGGTGTCAGTGCTCTCCTGCGTGAGGTACTCCTGCACATGCATCGGCGGAACATGCCCGACGAGGCGCGTAGTCGCGCCGAGCGGGTGGCATTCGACATGCTGCAGCCGCTCGAAGTTGCTGCGGTGGAGGTTCCGATGCCGACCGATCCGCGGGCGCTGTTCGTTGCCGAAGCGTTGGTCGCCAATCCGGCAGACCAGCGGTCGCTGTCGGAATGGGCACTGACGGCTGGCGGCAGTGTCCGGACGTTGACGCGCGTGTTCGCTCAGGGCACGGGAATGACCTTTGCACAGTGGCGAATTCAGATTCGAGTCCGCGCAGCACTGACGTATCTGGCTGCTGGAGTGCCGGTTTCGGTTGTCAGTAGGCGCGTCGGGTATGAAACCCCGAGCGCGTTTGTTGCAGTGTTCCGCCGGGTCACCGGCCGTACGCCCGGCAGCATGATGAACAAGGGGAGTGTGGCACCCGAATCGGTGCCGTACCTTCTGCACGCTTGAGATAGGTCGCACCGGACGGAAGTGCCCGGTGCAACCGTCGCGGTCAACGCCGCGGCGTGGACCATGCTTCCCACAGCTCCGCGTACCGACCCCCGAGGTTGACCAACTCGTCATGAGAACCTTGCTCGACGACGCGGCCGTCGTCCATCACCAGGATCTGGTCGGCGTCGACGGCCTGTGAGAGTCGGTGCGCCACTGTGACAGCTGTGCGACCCCGGGTCAGAGCGAGCGCGGCATCGTCGAGGACCCTGGCTCCGGCGCTGCCCGCTTCGGCGGTCGCCTCGTCGAGAATCAGCAGTGGCGGATCCAGCAATTCGATTCTCGCCAACGCGAGTTGCTGTGCCTGTGTCGCGGTCAGTCGATGTCCACCGTCCCCGACTACGGTTTCGAGTCCGCCCGGCAGTGCCCGCAGCCAATCCGACGCGCCGACGGTTTCGAGCGCTGCGCTGATGTCGTCGTCGGTTGCGGAGGGGTCGGCCAGCCGTAGATCCTCGGCCAACGTGCCGGCAAAGACGTGGACCTCCTGCGTCACGAGGGCCACCGCGCTTCGAGAAGTCGACCGTGGCAATTCGTTCCGAGGAACATTCCCGATCTTCACGACGCCTTCGGTCGGCTCGTAGGTTCCCGCGATCAGTTTTGCCACCGTCGATTTTCCGGCTCCGGTTGCGCCCACGAGTGCTGTGACGGTCCCTGCCGGAATGGCGATGTCGATGTCGCGCAGAACAGGAGCATCGCCGCTACGGTACGAGAATGTCACGCTTTCCAAAGATGCTGAGCTGTCGACAGGTTCATGTGGATCGGACGGCGCGGGTGGCACAGGCGCAAGCGTGACTCCGACCAGCCGAGCCAACGCGATTGTGCCTTCCTGCAATTCGTCGAACACGCTCAGAACCGCGCCGACCGGATCGAAGAGACGGTGGAAGAACAATGCTGCGGCGGTGGCGGCGCCGATGCTGATCTGACCGTCTCTCACCAGCCAGAAGCCTGTGATCAGCACGGCGGACAGGCCGATGAACTCGGCGATGTTGAGCCGGCCGAAGAACCTGGTGCGTAGACGCGTGGTCAACAAGCTGAGCCGGACGGCCGCCATCGATCGAGATTCGATCTGTTCCAGGTGGGGCTGAGCCAGACGTAGTGACCCGACGGTGTCGGAGTTGCTCAGTGAGTCCAGGAGCTGTTGAGCACGTGCACCTTCCGCCTCTCGCTCCTCTCGGTAGACCGGTGCCGACCTCGAGAGATACCAGCGCAGCGCCTGGATCTGGATTGGCGCCGCGATCACCGCGGCGACGGCGAATCGCCAATCGAGGCTACCCAATCCGATCAGGGTCAACACGATGGTCAGTGCCGCGGTGGCAAAAACCGGAAGTGCTTCGGATACAGCGCGGGTCACCAAGCGGACGTCCCCGGTGATACGGGAGACGAGATCTCCGCGCCCTGCTCGTTCGACGTCGCTCTGCGGAAGATCGAGAACCCGGACGACAACTTCTTCGCGTAGGTCAGCGACAACACGTTCGCCGACACCGGCGAGCAGATAGTTGCTGACTCCGACGAGGAGGGAGGAGGCAACCGCGATGGCGACCAACGCGAGAGTCAGTGTGCCGATGCGCGAGACAGTGTCGCCGTCTCCGTCTGTCACGACGTCGACCATCGCACCGAGGGCCAGTGGCGTGAGCAGGCCGATCGCGGTCGCAGCGGTCAGAGTGACGCCGGCGGCGATGGCGGATATCCGGTGTGGACCCATCAACCGAAGTGCTGCGCGGCGTGCCTGTTTCGGTGTTGCGGTGGGGAGTAGTTCGTTCACAGCTCGATCACCCGATCGCAGATATCGAGCAGCACGGGGCTGCTGGTCAGAAGAAGAGTCGCGTGAGTACCGCGCACCTCGGCGATCCCGCGTGCAATTCGCGCTTCGGTGACGGAGTCGACGGCAGTGGTGGGATCGTGCAGCACCAGGACCGGAGCTTCGCTCGCCAGTGCCCTCGCCAAAGCGATGCGTTGTCGCTGACCGCCGGAGAGCGAATTTCCCTGCTCGGTAACTCGTGTGGCGAGGCCGAGTGGAAGTGCAGAGATCACCTGATCTGCGGCAGCGGCGGCGATGGCCTCGTCACTGCGGCTGCCGATCGGTGCGAGTGCCTCGATATTGTCACCGACTGTGCCGATGAACAGGGCTGCGTCGTGCGGTGCAGCCAGAACATGGGTCCGGAGCTCATCGATGTGCAGTTCGTGAATGGCATTGTCGCCGAGATGAATCGTTCCGCTCGAAGGCTCGATTCGACGAGCCAGTGCGTCTACCAATGCATCCGCCCACGCGGCGTTCTCGGTGACGATGCCGATGATCTCGCCACGTTTGACGTCGAGATCGACCGGTGACATTCCGGCCAACACGACGTCACGCAGCGCCAGGAACTCCGAGTGGTGCAGGCGTACAGGTTCACTCGCGGGAATGACAGCCTCGCCGGTCCCGAGAAGCGCTGCGACGCGGTTGGCGGAAGCGCGGGCCCGTGCCAGGCCGGCGCCGAAGTAGATGATGTCGATCAACGGACCGCGAAGGAACTGTGCCAGACCCACCACGGCAACGAATTCACCGACCGAGATGCTCCCGGATGCTGCCATCCGCCCACCTACGTACGCGATGACGGCGAGGAAAGCGCCGGCGATCGCCACGTTCGCGGCGGAGTACATCGCTTGGTATCGCTGTGCGCGAAGGGTTGCTTCCAGCGAAGTCCGGCTGGCTCCCCGATAACGCTGCGCTGCAGCGTCTCCGGCGCCGATTCCGGACAGGATTCGAAGGCCCGACAATAGGTCCGCGGCCAGTGCACCGGCCTTGGCGCCCTGCCATTGATCGGTTTCGGCTCGGCGTTCGAGCGGTCGGCTGACCACCTGCATGAGGGCCAGTACCGGGGGAGTGCCCAGGATGACGAGCAGACCGAGTGGTGCCGAGATCACGAGCAGCGAGATCGCTGCGGTCAGTACTCCGCAAGCAGCGGCGAGTTTTGTGCTCAGCGTGTGCGTGAATCCGGCCACCGAACCCGCGTCGGATGTTGCGATCGAATAGACCTCGCCAGGCATGCGCCGCGGTGACATTCCGTGCGGATCGAGGCTTCGGCGCGCGATGTCCATCCGCAAGCGGTGTGCTCCGTGCTCGGTAACGGAATCGGAGATGCGCGCAGCAAAGCGCCAACTGAGCAACAAGCCGGTGAAGAGAATTCCGAGAACCAGGATCCACTTTCCGAGTGCTGCCGCATCGCTGGTCGCCACAGCTCGGTCGATGACCGCACCGATCACCACCGGCACCAACGCTTCCGCGACCTGGTGGCCCGTGAATCCGACGGACGCGGCCGCCAGCTTGGTTCCGCGTCCCTCGGAAGCGATCGCGCGTGTGATTACCTGGCGCGGCGTGATCGCCGGGCTGGTTGGGGGACCGTTTGTATCGGCCGAAAGGAGTGGTGTCGAAAGCACTGGGTCCACGCTAGGGACCGTGGGCGGTAGTCAGAAAGTCACACAGGTGCCAATACTTGTCGTGAACAGGCCATACGTCTGGCGGTGGCCGAATCGCGATAGTAGTTGGCCCCGTTGCGGCGGGGAAGGCGTCGACTCATCGACAACACTGCAATAAATTAAGGTCTACCTTACTTAGCGCGGGTTAACTATGTCCGGAAGTCGGATTGATCCTCGTGTTCGAGTCCGGTTCATGTTCCATCGATGTTGGAGATTGTTGTGAGTCTTGTGTTCGGCGAGGTACTTCACAAGGAGTACGTGACCCCGGGAATGGTTCGTATCGTGTTCGGTGGGGAGGAGCTGACCGCGTTCGAAACCACCGGCACCGGTGACGAATACCTGCGTCTCCACTTCCCGGTCCCGGCCACGGGCAAGTTCGTTCTGCCGGCGGAAGATCCGGACGCGCCGCGCGGTTGGCGGTACCCGGAGGGCGAGGAACCGTCCCCGTGTCAGCCGTACACCGTGCGACGGTTCGATTCCGAAGCCAGCCGCATGACGATCGACTTCGTCGTTCACGAGGGCGGCATCGCCAGCGACTGGGCGCAGAAGGCCGAGATCGGCGACAAGTTGGCGATCGGCGAATCTCGCGGGCTCTACGAGCCGCCGGCCGACGCACGCTGGCAGGTATTCGTTGCCGACGCGACTGGACTCCCCGCCCTCGGGCGCCTGATCGAACAGTTGCCCGCCGGCCTGTCCGCGAAGGCAATCGTCGAGGTGGTGGACGAGTCTCACAAGCAGCAGATCACCTCCGCGGCCGACGTCGAGTTCATCTGGCTTGTCGGTAGCGGCAACGGTGTTGCACCGTCGAAACTCCCGGACGCGGTTCGCGCGATGAACCTGCCCACCGATCTCGGATACGTGTGGGTGGCCGGCGAAAGCACGATGCTCCGTGACATCCGCAAGTACCTTCGCCACGAACTGAAGTTGCCGGGTGAGCAGTACAAGGTCATCGGCTACTGGACCTACAAGGCCGAGGTGTGGAACGCGAAGTACGAGGCCCTCGACGAAAGTGTCCGCGCGGCACTCGATGCGGCGTGGGAATCGGACCGCGACGAGGAAGAGATCCGCGACGAGGTCGAGAAGACTCTAGAGAGCGCCGGCCTGTGACCGTTGGATTCGACAAGAGTGCTGTCGACAAAAGCACTCTCGACACGAGCGTGGCCGACAAGAGCGCAGTCGACAAACACACCGAAGAGCTGATCGACGAGTCGCTGCAAGAGAAGCAGAAGCAACCGGACGGGCTGGTATCGACCAACTCTCGTCGTATGGCAGGTCTTCTGGTGTGCCTGGTGGTGCTCGGCGCCGTGCTCCTTCTGAGTATCGCGGTGGGATCGAAGACCATTCCGTTCGGCACCGTGATCGACGCGCTGCTGAACTACGACGACTCCAATGATCACGTGATCATCCGTGACCTGCGGCTACCGCGTACTCTGCTCGGTCTGATAGTCGGTATGGCGCTCGGTGTGGCCGGTGGCCTCATCCAGGCGATGACACGAAATCCCCTGGCTGACCCCGGAATTCTCGGTGTCAATGCCGGCGCGGGGTTCGCGATGGTTGTTGCCGTCGCGGTCTTCGGATTGACCAGCATCTGGTCGTACATCTGGTTCGCTTTCCTCGGAGCGGTGATTACCACGGCGATCGTCTACACCCTGGGGTCGATCGGCCGAGGTGGTGCGACGCCCATTCGGCTGACCCTGGCCGGTGTTGCCATCGGCTCGGTGCTCGGCGGCATCTCTTCCGGCATCACCCTGCTCAACCCGACTGCCTTCGACCAGATGCGTCAGTGGAATGCCGGCTCACTCAGCGGACGTTCGCTGGAAATCGTTCTCGCCGTTGCCCCCTTCATTCTCATCGGGCTCTTCCTGGCGCTCGCATTGGCGCGCCAACTCAACGCCGTGGCCTTGGGTGACGATCTGGCTCGTTCGCTCGGTGCCAACATCACCCGTACTCGTATCCTCGGCGTCATTGCGGTGACCTTGCTGTGCGGCGCGGCGACAGCTGCGGCCGGGCCGATCGGATTTGTCGGTCTGATGGTTCCCCACGTCGCGAGATGGTTCGTCGGGCCAGATCAGCGATGGATTCTTCCGTACACGTTGGTGTGCTCGCCGATTCTGCTCCTCTTCTCCGACGTCGTCGGCCGAATCGTGCTGCGCCCGGGTGAACTTCAGGTTGGTATCGTCACGGCCTTCATCGGTGCTCCGGTACTGATCATGCTGGTGCGTCGAAGCAAGGTGAGCGGCCTGTGAGCATCGACTTCGGGCGCCCCACCACAGTGGTGCGCTCACCCAAAGAGGGTTGGTCCGCGCGGATCGACGTCCGTACGGTCACGGTCTGCCTCATCCTCGTTGCGCTTGCCCTGGCGATCGGTGTCATCGCCCTCGGTAGTGGTGACTACCAGGTGCCGATCGGGGACGTCCTCGGCGCACTGTTCGGCGAAGCTCCCGCGCGTATCCACATGGTCGTCGTGGAATGGCGTCTGCCCCGAGTTCTGTTGGCGCTGGTGCTCGGTGCGGCACTGGGCATGAGTGGTGCGATCTTCCAGTCGCTCACCAGGAATCCGCTCGGTAGCCCGGACATCATCGGCTTCAATTCCGGTGCGTACACGGGCGCTCTGGTGGTCATCCTCCTCATCGGTGGCACTTACTACGAGATCGCAGTCGGCGCTCTGGTGGGCGGAATCGCCACCGCTGCAGTCGTTTACCTGCTTGCGTACAAGCGTGGTGTGCAGGGGTTCCGGCTGATCATCGTCGGTATCGCCATCAGCGCGATGTTGGGCTCGGTCAACACCTGGATGATCCTCAAGGCAAAGCTCGACGACGCCATGGCTGCCGCAGTGTGGGGTGCCGGTTCGTTGAACGGTCTCGGCTGGACTCAGGTGTGGCCGGTGGTTGTCGTGCTGGCCATCCTCATTCCGCTGATCCTGGTGTTGGGCAGGCGGATGCAGATGCTCGAGATGGGCGACGACGCCGCCAAGGCGCTCGGCGTCCGGGCTGAACCCACCCGGCTTTCCCTGGTTGTTCTCGGCGTCGCACTGACAGCCATGGTGACAGCTGCTGCCGGGCCCATCGGGTTCGTCTCGCTGGCCGCTCCGCAGTTGGTCAGACGATTGACCGGTAGCGCCGGAGTGACCCTGCTGCCGTCGGCGGCGATGGGTGGAGCGCTGCTGATGGTCAGCGACTGGGTGGCGCAGCGAGCTTTTGCACCGACGCAGTTGCCGGTCGGCGTCGTCACCGTCTCCATCGGTGGCATCTATTTTGTTTGGCTTCTCGCGCGAGAGGCCCGTAAGCAGTGATCGGTGAAGGAACGAGGAACAGCGTGAACGAGACAAGTACGGCCGCCGTCGTGGCTGAAAGGACGAATCGGCTTCGCGCCGAGGACGTCACGATCGGTTACGACAAGCGTGTCATCTCGGAGCACCTCGACGTCGAGATCCCCGACGGTGGCTTCACCGTCATCGTCGGTCCAAACGCCTGCGGCAAGTCGACGCTTCTGCGTGCGTTGTCGCGGTTGCTCAAGCCGACTACCGGCAAGGTCCTCCTCGATGGCAAGGCGATAACGTCGTACCCGGCCAAGGAAGTTGCGAGGCGACTCGGGCTTCTACCGCAGACGTCGATCGCGCCGGACGGTATCAAAGTCGCCGATCTGGTTGCGCGAGGACGTTATCCGCACCAGAAGCTGATCCGCCAGTGGTCCAGGGAGGACGAGGCCGCCGTCATCAAGGCGATGGAGGCAACCAAGGTCACGGATCTGTCGGCCAGGCCGGTCGACGAACTGTCCGGCGGTCAGCGTCAACGTGTCTGGGTCGCTATGGTTCTCGCGCAGCAGACCCCGTTGGTGCTGCTGGACGAACCGACGACCTTCCTCGACATCGCGCATCAGATCGAGCTGTTGGAGCTGTGCCGCGATCTGAACGAGAACGACGGACACACGCTGGTGGCCGTGCTTCACGATCTCAACCACGCGTGCCGCTACGGAACTCACATCATCGCGATGAAGGACGGCGCAGTAGTCGCCGAAGGCCAGCCTGCGGAGATCATCACCGAAGAACTGGTGGAGGAGGTGTTCGGCATGGCATGCCGCATCATCGACGATCCGGTTTCCCACACACCGCTGGTCATTCCGCTGGGACGCGAGCGTCAACGAAACATCGAAGGAGCAAGGGTATGACACTCGTTCTGGATACGCAGGTTACCGACACTGAGTGGGCTCAGATCGTCGACCGCATTTCACGACGCCGATTCTTCGGTGGCGCTGCCGGTGTGGCTGCAGCACTGGCGCTGAGCGCCTGCGGAAGCTCCGATGGCGAATCCGACTCGGCCAGTGACACTCTCCCGTACACGTGGGCCGAGTTCAGTGGCGACGTTCCGCGCGACCCCAAGCGTGTGGTGGTGCTCGACGGCCGCGTCGACCTCGAATTCGCGATGATGATGGACTACCCGATCGTCGGTTCGGGCAACTTCTGGTTCCCCGACGCCAAGGCGGGATTCCAGTTTCCCGGCCGCGCCATCGAGGGCGCGAGCTTCGTCAACGTCGCCGGCGACTTTTCCACCAACTTCGAGGCGTTGCTCGCTCTCGAGCCCGATCTGATCGTCATCACTGCGATCGGATACACCAGTGACTGGTACGGCACCGAGCGGTTGTCTTCCATCGCGCCGCTGTTGGTCGTCGGCGACGACGTCGAACCGATCGCCGGACACCCGGTCGACTGGCGAGGTGCGCTGATGGCGCAGGCGAGCCAGCTCGACCGGGTGGCGATCGCCGAGGCTTCCATCGCGGAGTACGACGACAAACTCGCGAGACTGCGTCCGATGTTGCAGGAGAAGCTCGGCGGAAAGAAGATCGTTTTCGGCGTTCAGACGCCGACCGGATTCCTGGTGCACCAGCGGAATCTGCGGATCAGCGTCGCAATCGATGCCGGCCTCGACGTGCTTTTCCGCGACGACGACAATGCAGAAAACTCGTTCGAGTTGTCTTTCGAGCAACTCGACACCTTGGCTCCGGCGGATGTGATCATCGCCCAAGCACGCGATCAGGAAGCACTCGACGCGATCAAGACGCAGCCGACGTGGCAGCGATTGCCTGCAGTTCAAGCAGGCAACGTGTTGACCAGCGACGCGCGATACAACCAAGGATTTGCGCTCACCGCGGCCACCTTCCTCGACGTTCTCGAGGAAGCGGCCGGGCGAATCACCGCTGGACAGTAATTCAGGCGACGTTGCGGGCCTGGTCGAGTAGTTGTGCAACCTGCTCGAACCAGGCGCCGTAATTGGCGTAGGTGTTCGGACGCTTGTCGTCGAAGTCGATCACCTGGTTCGCGGTCACCGCGGGTAGCTTGACGAACACGGGTGATGCTGCGAACGCTTCTGCCGACTTCGCGAACTGGAAAACGATGTCCGCCGGATAATCCGGGACCTGCTCCCAGCTGAGGTCGGCCCAGCCTTTGTCGCCTCCCGGGCCGGTGAACTTCACGCCGAGTTCCTTCAGGTAGCCGAACTGAGCGAGAGCCGTTGTGCCTGCGTACAACTCGGAGCCGTCACCGTTCAGGGCGAGCACTTCGATGTCGTCAACCTTGCCCGCGGCGGTTCGGATGCGCGCTGCCCCGGATTCGAATGCTTCCTTGCCCTCGCGTGCCGTTGCTGTGTCGGTGTCTCCGCCGAGCGCTTCGGCGAGTGAGGCGTATTCGCTCAACACGTCCGGCGTCGACGCGCCGGAGAACTTGACACCGACAAACGGTGCAACATCGTTGACGGTCTTGCCCATCGGCTCGTCCCACCAAGTCCATCGGGTCGGGTCGTCGCTGTTTCCGTACCCGATGACCAGGTCTGCGTCCAGCGCCGCAAGGGCTTCCGCGCTGAGTTCACCTTCACGACCGACGACGGTCATCGTCGACTCGTCGGCGTGATCGGTGACGTCGGGATTGCCGACGCCGTAACCGAAGATGCCGACCGGACGAATGCCGTAGTCCCACAGCGCAGCAGCGGAGTACGCATCGACGACGATCCGCTCCGGGGCGTGATCGAGGGTGATCGTGTTTCCGTATCCCGTTGTGTAACTCCAGGACTGGTCGGTAGAACTGGTTTCGGTAGAAGATGATGCGTCGCTGCTTCCGCAGCCGGTGAGTAGGAGTGCGGCAACGGCGGGTAGTGCGGTGAAGCCGGCGAGCCTGCGAGTGATTTTCATGAGAACCTTCCGAACATGGCGAGCTAAACTAGGTAAGCCTAACCTGACATGTCGTTCGGGTGTCCTCAGGGTCAGTTGCCCTGCCACATCTGAAGCCATTCGCTCCAGGATGGGTGAGTGGTCGACGGTTGAGGTCTTCCGTGACGAAGTCCGTCGAGCATGAACTCGAGATAGCGCGTGTGGATTTCGGTGGCGCGGACCCCCTCGATCGGCAGGGTCGGCCGTAGATGCACCGTCATGAGCATGACGTCTGCAGAAGTGAAGTCGGGCGGGACTTCGTGAGTGTCGATGCAGATGTCGACCATCGATTGCAGCGCGGCCTCCAATTCTTCGGCGGCGCGGGTAACTTCGGCGTGTTCGGGCAACCTGCCGCCGAGGACGGGAATGAGCGGTCCCACCGATTCGGCAAGGTATCGCGAGAAGAACGTCTTCAGTACGGCTTCATCGTTGTCTGCGTTGCTCACGCACTCTCGCGCCAGGGTGGCGAGGTGGTCGATCGCCCAGACGCGTAGGGATTGCGCCAGTTCCTCTTTGCCGCGGTAGCGGCGATAGATGCTGCCGACGCCGACCCCGGCCCGGGTGGCAATCGCCGATACCGGTGCATTCCAACCCTGTTCGGCGAAGATCTCGCGCGCTGCTCGCAGTACGGTGACGTCGTTGTCTGCGGCTTCTCGGGCGCGTCCGGGGAGGCTCGCATTCTCTTTCGCCATTCCCACAGGCTAGCAATGCATGGTTTACTCAATCGGAACGGAGTGGTCCGTTCCGATTGAAAACGTGATTGGAGGAAGGTGTCGATGACAACCTTGGCGGAGGCGCCCACGCGATCCGGGAGCCGGGTGATCGCCGCGCTTGCGGGGGCGGTGCTCGTTTACTCGCTCATGCAGACCATGCTGGTGCCGGCGTTGCCGGTGTTGGGTGAGCATTTCGATACGTCCGTGGCGGTGACCGGCTGGATCCTGACGGCGTACCTATTGGCGGCCGCGGTGATGGCTCCGATCGTCGGGGCGATGGGTGACCGATTCGGCGACAAGCGAGTCCTGGTGGTCGTCCTGATCATCTTTGCTCTCGCAACATTTGCCGCGGCGGCCGCCCCGAATATCGGGGTGCTGCTTGTCGTTCGAGCTGTCCAGGGGGTGAGTATGGCGAGCTTCCCGCTCGCCATGGCAGTACTGCGGAGAACTGTGGCTGGCCCCGAGTTGTCTTCGGGGATAGGTTGGCTCGCTGGGACTTTGGGAATCGGTGCCGGAAGTGCGCTGGTGATCGGCGGTGTCATTCTCGAGTACCTCAGTTGGCAGTGGTTGTTCGTGATTACCGGGATCCTGATCGTGCTTGCTTTGGTGGCCGTAGTGGCCGTAGTGCCGGGTTCGCATCGCCGGCCGGGTATGCCGACGGACTGGGCCGGTGCCGGCGCTCTGGCGTTCGGATTGGTGAGCCTGCTCCTGGCGATCACCAAAGCCTCCGACTGGGGAGTTTTGTCGCTCGGATTCTGGGGTCTGATCGTTATCGCGTTCGTCTCGTTCGCAACTCTGATTGTCGTCGATTCCCGCCACGACGCTCCGATCGTCGACATGCGAGTTTTTCGGGACAGGCCGATGATGATCACCAGCGCACTGACCCTGGTGTTCGGGTTCGTGCCGTACATCTTCTACCTCTGCCTGCCGCGGATCCTCCAGGCGCCGGAAACGTCCACGTATGGAAGCGGATTCACTGTTGTGCAGACCGGATTGGCGCTCTTGCCCGCCGCCGTCCTCGTCTTCCTCGGAGGTCGTTTGACGCCGACTCTCGCGCGTCGATACGGGCCGCGAGTGCCTGCGGTCATAGCGCTGGCACTCATGGCGACGGGAGCGGTCGGTCTCGCGATCTGGCCGAGCTCGGTGGTTGCGATCGTGTTGTTCTTCTCCCTCGTCGGATTGGGGAACGGCGTGGGGTTTGCGGTCTGTGCTCTGCTGGTTGCTTCGATCGTCCCGCCGTCGGAAATGGCAGCAGCCAGTGGTGTCAACAGCGTGATCAGAACGGTCGGTTCGGCGGTGGGTGCCCCGGTGACAACAGCGGTCCTGGCGATCGGCGCTTCGGGCGATTCGTTCGCGGTGGCGTTCGTAATGGGTGCCGTCATCAGTGTTGTTGCGTGTCTGCCGGCGATTGCACTTCCGGTGATGAGGGCTGCACAAACGGCTTGAGTTATTGTAGGCTCCCCTAATTGAGACAGTGTGTAACTAAAGCCGGGAGAGATGGATGCGGCAGCAGTGGGGCCTACGAGCAACGGCACTCACGCTCGGGGTCAAGCCCGATACGGGCTTCGCCACCCTGCAATCACAGGCGGCGAAGGAGATCTTGCAAAGCGAAGACCTCGAGGCTCTTGCCGATCGCACACTCACCGGCGCGGAACTCCAAGGCCGCATCGCATCCGACGCCGACGCAGTCACCCGAGGGAAGGCGTTCTCGAAATGACGACAACACAGGACAAGACAACAGACGTTCAACCCGAGGAGGCCGGCGCACCGCATGGGTCTGCGGCCGAAGCCTCACAGGCCAAGGCCGAAGCGGCGGCGCAGAAGAGCGCGCTACGTGTGCTCCTTGCGCCAGTTCGCACACGGACGACTATCGCGATGGTGATGCAGGTTATCGCCGCGGTCGCTGCCATCGTGCCGTACGTGGCCATCGCCGAACTGGGTAAGACGCTGATCGTGGGTGGTGACATCGACTCGTCCCGCGTCTGGACGATCGTGTGGGTGGTCGTCTTCGGCTTGGGCATGCGTGCGTTCTTCGGTGGCGGTGCGTTGATCGTCACGCACTTTGCCGACGTGAATCTCCAAGCTGTGCTCCGACGCCGAATCGCAGCGACGCTTGGCCGACTTCCTCTGGGCTGGTTCACCTCCCACTCGTCCGGAACCGTGCGCAAAGCTGCGCAGAACGATATTTCCGATCTCCACTACCTTGTTGCGCACAGCGCCGTCGAGACCACCGGAGCCATCGCGGTGCCGCTGGTCGGACTCGGCTACGTGATTTCGATCGACTGGCGTCTGGGATTGGTCGCGATTGCCACGCTCCCGATCTACATGATCGCCTATGCGACGATGACGAAGGACATGGCCGTCAAGATGAGCCGGATGAACGAGGGCATCGCGGCTATCAGCAACACGATCGTCGAGTTCGTCACGGGCATCGCAGTGGTCAAGACTTTCGGTCAGGACAAGCAGTCACATTCTCGATACCGCGATGCCGCCAAGGCTTTTGCCGTTTCGTACGAGGGTTGGGTTCGTCCGATGCTTCGGACCGAGGCGCTGGCCTCGATTGCATTGAGCGCACCGGTAGTGCTGGTGGTCAACCTTGGTCTCGGCTCGTGGTTCGTTCACTCCGGATGGGTGTCGCCCATCGATGTGCTGACCAGTTCTCTTGTCGCGATGGTGATTCCGGTGTCGGTGACGACCATCGGTTTCGGTATGCAGGCCCGCCGTGAGGCTGCTGCCGCTGCGGCGCGGCTGATCGAGCTGTTCGCAACCGACGCGCTGCCGGAAACCGATCATCCGAAAAAGCCTGCGGGGAACGAAGTTCGATTCTCCGGAGTCTCTTTCGCCTACGACGACGGGGCAGACGTTCTGTCCGGCATCGATCTGACGCTGCCGGAGGGCACGGTGACGGCGTTGGTCGGACCTTCGGGTTCGGGTAAGTCGACGCTGGCAACGCTCGTTCCCCGATTCCATGACGTGCGTACCGGATCAGTGGCCATTGGCGGTGTCGACGTCCGGGACGTCGCTACCGACGAGCTGTACCGCCACGTCGGATTCGTTCTGCAGGACGTGCAGTTGGTCGAAGCGACTGTGCTCGAAAACATTCGGCTTGCCCGCCCCCAGGCGTCGCCGGCCGAGGTGAAGGCTGCTGCCGCAGCCGCACAGATCGACACCCGCATTGAAGCCCTCCCGAGAGGGTACGACTCCGTGGTCGGGGTCGACGCCAGGTTCTCGGGCGGTGAGGCGCAACGAGTCTCCATCGCGCGGGCAATTCTCGCGGACACTCCCGTTCTCGTGCTCGACGAGGCAACCGCGTTTGCGGACCCGGAGTCCGAAGCTGATATCCAGGAAGCATTGTCGCGTTTGACTGTGGGGCGGACCGTGCTGGTGATCGCGCACCGGTTGGCTTCGATCGTGAGTGCCGATCAGATTGTGGTCCTCGACGCCGGGCGGATCGTGGAGAAGGGCACGCACGATCAGCTCGTGGCGAATGGTTCAACGTATGCCCGGATGTGGGCGAGCCACAGTCGGGCCGACTCGGTTGAAAACAGTCGGGCCGGCTCGGTTGAAAACAGTCGGGCCGACTCGGTTGAAAACAGTCGGCCCGACAGCATCGAGGGAAGCTCCGAAGCAGTAGGAAAGGCCAACTCATGATTCGCGACCTCTTCCGGATACTCGGCCCGCAGAATCAGGGCCGCTATCGCGAGTTCCTGGTGTGGGCAGTGTTGTACGGCGTGATGCAGGGTTTGGCAGTGGCATTGCTCGTGCCGACCGTGCAGGCACTGTTCGAGCAGGACTGGGGCAGTTTCGGTCGGTGGCTCGCCGCCATGGCCGTCTGCGCCGTGATCAGTTCGATTGCGCATTACCTGCAGGCCATCAAGGGATTCGAGTCGGCACTCACCCTGCTGCGGACGATGCATCTGCGACTCGGTGATCACCTGGTCACGCTCCCGCTCGGCTGGTTCGGTGCCGGCCGACTCGGTCAGGTATCGCAGGTCGCTAGCAAGGGCACCATCTCGGTGATGGGGGCGGCCGCGCATCTGATGACACCGATCATCTCCGGAATCGCCAGCCCGGCAACCATTGTCGTGTGCATGCTGTTCTTCGATTGGCGACTCGGGCTCGCACTGGTGGTCAGCGTTCCGATTCTCTTCGCAGCAGCACGCTTTGCTTCGGCGATGACCGCCAAGGCCGACGATCAGGCCCATGCCGCGGCGGTCGAATCGAACAATCGGGTGCTCGAATACGCGCGTTGCCAACCGGTCCTG
This sequence comes from Rhodococcus sp. IEGM 1409, assembly GCF_030056735.1. Lineage (GTDB taxonomy): Bacteria > Actinomycetota > Actinomycetes > Mycobacteriales > Mycobacteriaceae > Rhodococcus_F. The sequence goes on along the minus strand of NZ_JASHKN010000001.1, from coordinate 359,279 downwards.
CGTGCTTTCGGACGCACCCACGGGGTGTACGAACCGCTCGACGACGCGATCGAAGCTCAGCACACCGCGGGTCGTTCACAACTGTGGTTCGTGGTGATCGGTTCCGTGGTCAACGGGATCGCCCTGCAATTCGTGTTCTCAGCCGTGATCATCCTGGGTGCTTTCCTCGCGCTCGGCGGCGACATCGACCCGGTCACGTTGATCGCGCTACTCGGGCTCACCGCACGGTTCATCCAACCGCTAGGTGAGATCGGCGAGTTCGGCGGTGCAATCAGAATGGCGCGCAACGATATCCGTCGGATGTCCGAGATCCTCGAAGTTGAACCACTGGTCGAACCCGATGCCAGCGGGCCGGCGACGGGGGAGACGGCCGTGCAGTTCGACGCCGTCGACTTCGGTTACGCCGACGGCGGGCAGGTTCTGCGGAACATCTCCTTCGACGTGCCGCGGAAGTCGCTGACGGCGTTGGTCGGTCCGTCAGGGTCGGGCAAAACCACCGTCACCCGGCTGATCTCGCGCTTCTACGACGTCGACTCCGGGGTGGTTCGTGTCGGCGGCGTCGACGTCCGGGATCTCACGAGTGCCGATCTGATGTCGCAGCTGTCCCTGGTCTTCCAGGACGTGTACCTCTTCGACGACACGTTGATCGCGAACATTCGTCTCGGCCGTCCCGAAGCCACGGACGAGGAAGTCTTCGACGTTGCTCGGATCGCCGGAGTCGCAGAAATCGTCGAGCGACTTCCGCGGGGTTGGGACACCCGTGTCGGTGAGGGCGGGACGGCACTGTCCGGTGGGGAGCGCCAACGGGTCTCCATTGCGCGTGCACTCCTCAAACGCGCACCCATCGTGCTGCTCGACGAGGCGACGGCCGCGCTCGATCCCGAGAACGAGGCACACGTTCAGCGTGCGATGCAGGAACTCGCCAGCGAAAGCACACTGCTCGTGATCGCTCACAAACTGTCGACCGTCGTGGCCGCAGACCAGATCATCGTGCTCGGTGACGACGGATCAATCGTCGAAGTGGGAACCCACGAAGTTCTGCTCGCGGCCGGTGGGAACTACGCCGCGTTCTGGAATCAGCGCCACCGTGCGTCGGGATGGCGGTTGGTAGCAGGCTGAGCAGATGGCAGGCTGAGCAGAATGCAGACCGGAAAGAAGGCAGGGCGACCGCCGACGTTGTCGAGAGTGGATATCGTCGAAGCCGCCCTGGCTGGTGATCTGAGTGAATTGACCATGCCGAGTGTGGCAAAGCGTCTGGGCGTCAGTCATTCTGCACTTTATCGCTACTTCGCCGACCGTGAAGCGCTGCTGCGGGCCTGCTCGGATCACGTTGTGCGTCAGACTGTGTGGCCGGACACGGATCGTCCGTGGCGTGAATTTCTGAAGGACCTCTGCGACGTTCTGTGGTCCTCGTTCGAGCGCTATCCTGGCCTCGCCCAGGTCGGTCTCGCTGTTCCGGGCACGCCGCCGGCGATAATCGAGATCGTGGAGAAACTGGTCGGTTCGTTGACTGCGCAAGGCTTCACACCACACGACGCGGTACTGGCGGTGGACTTCATCTCCGAGGTGACGATGACTCAGTTCGCGATGATGGCGGCACTGGACAAGACCGTCAGCTCCGCGGATTCGCGTTCTGCACGCCAGGCGTATCAGGAGAGTTGGAATGCGTCGGAGTCGTTGATCGAGGGGATCGGTGACGAATCGACGTGGCACGGACGCGGTTGGTTGGACGAGAAGATCACGATCATGCTCGACGGCCTGGAAAAGCGTGTTATCGGCTGACATTTCTACTAGCTTTGAGAGTAATGCCCGTTTCTGCGTGATACAGGCTAATGTGCACGCATAGGACGGGTGGTTGCTGCACCGGGAGGCGGGGATCATGGATCTCGAAGCGATTGTTCTCATCCAAAGACTCAAGTACCGATACGCACGCGCCTTGGACACCAAATCGTGGGTCGAATTCGCCGACACTCTGACCGTCGACGCCACCGCGATCTACGGAGAACAACTCAGTTTCGATTCTCGAGATTCATTTGTCTCCTTTCTCGAGAACACCCTCGGCTCACACATCATCACCGAACATCAATGTGGGCAACCCGAGATCGACGTCGACGGAGACACCGCAACCGGGATCTGGTGCCTTGCGGACACGGTGGTCATCCCCGAAGACGGCATGCTGCTTCGTGGATCGGCTTTCTATCACGACAGATACACCCGCTGCAGCGACGGTGAATGGCGAATCTCCCACACGAGCTACGAGCGCACCTGGGAATCGGTGGTGGCGCTCGCCGATATGCCGAGTTTTCGTTTGACGTCCAACAAGTGGGCACTGCTGCAGCAACCCTCGTTCGGTGACTCGATCGTTCGCAACGTCTCCTGAGGCCGCCCGCGATTAGAGTCGGCTCATGGTTGACGCAGATTTTTCGCTGCCGGACGTCCGGGCATGGATTCGCGGTATTCCCGCACTGACCGGAACTCCGCCGCCCGCGCCTGAACGTTTTCCGGAAAACCCAGGAGAGTTGTTCCTCGACTGGCTCCGTGCGGCCGTGGCCTTCGGCGTCGTCGAGCCACACGTGTGTGCGCTCTCGACTGTGGGCGACGACGGTATACCCGATTCCCGCTTCCTCATCCTCAAGGACGTGACCGAGGGCGGGTTCTGGTTCTCGGGTTCGGACGCATCGCCGAAAGGTATTGAGCTGAAAGAAAATCCGCGAGCATCGCTGGCGTTCTACTGGCGTGAGACAGGCCAGCAGGTCCGGATTCGCGGATTGGTGTGCGAGGGTGACGAGGCACTTCGAAGCCGAGACTTCGTCGAACGCTCCGTCACTGCGAGAGCGGTGGCGACGGCAAGTAAGCAGAGTGAGGTGCTCGAAGACTTCGATGCGTACGAGACGTCGGTGGCCGCTGCGGAAGCAAGAATCAGCGACGACCCAGGGTTCGTGTCGAAGGACTGGCGTGCGTGGTGCCTCGAGCCGGAGTCTGTCGAGTTCTGGCAGGCAGACTCCGGGCGTCGGCATCAGCGGTGGTTGTACCGTCGCGGCTCGAACCGAGCATGGAGACGCGAAGTGCTGTGGCCCTGAACAGCTGGGCCCTGAACAGCTGGGCCCTGAACAGCTGGGCCCTGAACAGCTGGGCCCTGAAGAACAGTTGGGCCCAGATCAGCTGGCGCTGATTTCCGGCGACACGAGGTTGACGACGATCGACTGTCCGCCGAGTTTGGCGTGAATTTCCGGATGTTCGAACCCCGAGGACAACAGGTAGCTGCCGAGCATCGTGAGCAACTCGTCCAGATCCATCGTGGGATCGGAAGAATGCGTGCTCGAGGGTGAGGCCTGATTTGCGATGAGTTCGGTGTGGGTGAGTCGCCCGGCTACTCGAACGGCGGCTACGCCCATCGCGTCGCGCCGTACGACGGTACGACTCCGAGTCTCGAGTGTCCTCGATGATTCGCGTGTTGAAGCTGGCACTGAAAGGTCCTCTCCGCTGCTGTGTGCGGCCGTGGTTCGGGTGGGAAGCGGAAACGTGAATGCATCCGATTGCTTGGGTGCGGTCGACAGAAAATCCGCTGTGGCGGTGGCGCTGCCGGAACCGTTGCTAGTGGAAAGGTTGCTCGCAGAACCATTACTCGCAGAACCGTTGCTAGTGGAAAGGTTGCCCGCGGAACCATTACTCGCGGAACTACTGGCTCTCGATCCGTTTCCGGAACCGTTGGGACCCGTTATTCCGTGAGAATTCTTGTCTTCCATTGTTTCGCTCCTGATGCCCGTAAACAGACCGTCGGTTTGCTTAATCGACGTAAACATACCAGGAGTTCGTTTACGGTTACACCCCTTGCGGAGTTCGACGTTGAATGCGCAGCCACATTGCGAAACCCCACAGTACGAAGAATGCGTAGACCAGATAGAGGATCGCCGACGGGTAGTACCCGGCCCGGAAAAGAAGGGGAACACCGACGGCGTCGACGCCGATCCAGATGAGCCAGAACTCCGTCCAGCCGCGTGCCATGCCGTACGTCGCGAGGATGGAGCCGGTGAAAATCCAGGCTTCCGCCCACGCCCCGTACGAGCCGAGAAGGTCGAAGATCCAGGCGAAAGCGATTGTGCCGCTTGCCATGACGGCGATCATGGCGACGCGCTCGCGAGTTGTCGCCCAGTGGGGCAGGACTGCGCGACCGGAGTCGCGTGCCCGGCGTCGCCACTGAGTCCATCCGTAGACGCTGACGGTGATGAACAACAACTGACGTCCGGCCTGGCCGTAGAGATTGAGCTCTTGCGGCGTGTGGAAAAGCGCGCCCATGAACACCGTGAACAACAGGGCATTTCCGGCTATACCGACAGGCCACGCCCATACAGAGCGTCGTGCGCCGGCGATCGCGGACCCTATTCCGAACGCGTTTCCGATGATCTCTCGCCAGAGAATCGTGGCGCTGCCGATGTGCAGTTCGGCGTCGAACAGCGCCTCGATCAGGCTCATCAGTCCGCAGCAGCGACGAGGGGTTCGAGCGTCAGATCCGGAAGTTCCTTCTGGATGTACTGCAGGCGCCACTTGTCACTGACAAGAGCGAGGAGAACACCGTCGGATCGGGTGAAGACCTCCACACCGCGTTGGCGGTTCAGTTCGACCTCGGACGCGGCGTCGGTGCGACGGGCCAATGCATAGCCGAGCGGTTCCATCTTGGCCTCGACGTTGAACTCGGCCTTCATGCGCGCTGCGACAACTTCGAACTGCATCGGGCCGACGGCCGCCATGACGGGGGAGGCGTCGCCGCGGATGTCGTTGCGAAGAATCTGGACGACGCCCTCGGAGTCGAGTTGGTCGACAGCGCGGCGGAACTGCTTGTACTTGCCTGCGCTTTCGGCACGCAGGATCGAGAAGTGCTCCGGCGCGAACGACGGGATCGGCGGGAACTCGACCTTCTTCTCGGTGTACAGCGTGTGGCCGGGCGCAAGGGCGGTGGCGTTGACGAGGCCGACGACGTCGCCGGGGAACGCGGACTCGACAGTGGAACGTTCGCGGCCGAACACCGTCTGCGCGTACTTGGTCGTGAAGGGTTTCCCGGTTTGGGCGTGCGTGACGACCATGCCGCGCTCGAACACGCCGGAGACGATGCGCATGAATGCCAGACGGTCACGGTGCGCGGTGTCCATACCGGCCTGCACCTTGAAGACGACCGCACTGAACGGATCGGTGACCTCGCGTGGCTTGCCGCTGAGGTCTTCGCGGCCTCGCGGCGGCGGCGCCAATTCGACGAGGGTGTCGAGGATCTGGCGGACACCGAAGTTGAGCATCGCAGACGCGAAGATCACCGGGGACGTTTGACCGGCGAGGAACATCTCCTGATCGTGGTCCTGACCCGTAGCGGAGAGCAGTTCACTCTCCTCGGCCGCGGTCTCCCACTCGGAGCCTTCCTTGGCAAGTGCGGCTTCGGCGTCCATGACCTCTTCGGGGGCGATCTTCGCACCGCCGGCGGTACGGGTGAAGCGGACGTACTCGCGGGCCCCGCCGTCTTCGCCGCGCCGCAGCAGTCCGCGGAAGTCGCCGGCGATACCGACGGGCCAGTACAGGGGAGTGGGTGTGAGGCCGATCCGTTCGCTGATCTCGTCGAGCAGTTCGAGCGGAGTCTGGCCGGGGCGGTCCCACTTGTTGATGACCGTGATAACCGGGATGCCGCGGTGACGACACACCTGGAACAGCTTGAGCGTCTGCGGTTCGAGGCCCTTGGCAGCGTCGATGAGCATGACGGCTGCGTCGACTGCGGTCAGGACGCGGTACGTGTCCTCGGAGAAGTCGGAGTGGCCGGGAGTATCGACGAGGTTGATCACGTTGATCTGCTCGTCCGGGGTCTCGGACGAGTGGTAGTTGAACTGCAGTGCGGTGGAACTGACGGAGATGCCGCGGGCCTTCTCCATCTCCATCCAGTCCGAGACCGTCGACTTGCGGCCTGCTTTGCCGTGGACGGCACCTGCCTCGGAGATCTTCTTCGCGTGCAGTGCCAGCGCTTCGGTGAGCGTCGACTTACCGGCGTCAGGATGCGAGATGACGGCGAAGGTGCGGCGACGCTCTGCCTCAGCTGACAAGCCCTTGGTGGTCGTCGTGACCGCGACCGACCCACTCTCGGTGGAATCGGGGCCTTCGGTGTCGGACTGGACAGTCGAGTCGGAAGGGACGGTCGAGTCTGACGGGGTAGTCAACGAAGAACCTCTCGAAGTGGGCGTCAGTGCCGGCGACGTGCCGGTGCGCGGACAGGTGGAGAGTGCGGCAGCACAACAGAGAAAGGATACGCGCCGACCACTGCGACGTAGTAACCACTGCGACGTAACACTCGGCGAACGATCGCTGATTATCCAAGTATGTGTGTGTTCGAACACACAGCCATTTGTGTCCTGCGAAGAGTTGCACTGATCGAAGAGTGACACTGACCGAGGAGTTGCGTTGAGCAAGTTCACCGAAGAGATGTATGCGACCGCCGCAGTCACCGACCGCGGCCTGGTGACGGGAGAGCCCGACAACGCTTTCCGTCAGACCTGGGGCGACATCCACCAGGAGGCTCGGCGCATGGCCGGCGGCCTGGCCGAGGTCGGTATCGACCGTGGCGTTGCGATCGGCATTCTCGCTGGACAGCCCGCCGACATCGCGCCTGCCTGCCAGGCGACGTGGATGCGCGGTGCGTCGGTGACGATGCTGCATCAGCCGACCCCCCGAACGGATCTGGGTGTCTGGGCTCAGGACACCGAGACGGTGATCGACATGATCTCGGCAAAAGCCGTGATTCTGGGCGCACCCTTCGATGCGGCCAAGCCGCTACTCGAAGAGCGTGGCATCACCGTTGTGACGGTGGACGAGCTTCGTGGCGGAGCGTCGATCGATCCCGTGGAGACGGTCGAATCGGATATCGCACTCCAGCAGTTGACGTCCGGTTCCACCGGTTCACCCAAGGCCGTGCAGATCACGCACGAGAACTTCTACACAAATGCCTACGCGATGATCAACCGCATCAAGTTCTCCATCGAAGACGACGTGATGGTGAGCTGGCTTCCTCTGTTCCACGACATGGGCATGGTCGGGTTCTTGACGGTTCCGATGCAGGTGGGCGCCGAGGTCATCAGCATCACGCCGATGGATTTCCTCCGCACCCCGGTGCTGTGGGCGGAACTGATGGGCAAGTACGGCGGAACTGTCACGGCCGCACCGAACTTCGCATATTCCCTCTTGGCGCGTCGACTCGCACAGGCAGAGGACGGGGCAGTCGACCTGTCCAGCGTCCGATACATGTGGAACGGCGCCGAACCGGTGGATCCCGACACGATGGATGCCCTCGCCGCGGCCGGCGCGCGTTTCGGTTTGAACCCGACTGCGCTCGCTCCCGTGTACGGAATGGCGGAAACCACCCTGGCGGTGTCGATTCCGGATCCCGATCAGGGTCAGGTTCTCGACTACGTCGATCCCGATTTCCTCGAGTCGATGTCCCGCGCGGTGCCGTCCAATCGTCCCAATGCGCGCGCCCTCGCCACGTTGGGAAAGATGGTGCCCGACCTCGAAGGACGCATCGTCGACCGCGACGGCCAGGTGCTCCCGGCTCGCGGCGTCGGAATCATCGAGGTTCGCGGCAAGGCAGTCACCCCCGGGTATGTCACCGTCGACGGACACAAGCCGGCTCAGGACGCCGACGGTTGGCTCGACACCGGTGACGTCGGTTATTTCACCGAAGAAGGCCTGGTTGTGGTGTGCGGGCGAGTCAAGGACGTCATCATCATGGGCGGCCGGAACGTGTATCCGACCGACATCGAGCGGGCGGCCGGAAGCGTTGCCGGTGTGCGCCCGGGAAATGCAGTCGCCATTCGCCTGGATGCCGGCCAGAAGCGTGAGAGCTTTGCCGTCGCCGTCGAGACCAACGCCTTCGAGGATCCGGAGGAGGTCAAGCGTATCGAGCGCGAAGTGGTCCACGCCGTGGTTGCCGACGTCGGCGTGCGCCCTCGTGCCGTTGCGGTCCTGGGTCCCGGCAGTATCCCGAAGACGTCGTCGGGAAAGCTTCGCCGCGCCAATTCAGCTGCCCTGCTGGGTAACTGACTGTCAGTGCAGGCGGTTCTGTGCTGTCTCCAGTCCGAGTTCGAGAAGTAGCTCCACTGCATCCGCAGCGTCTTCGCACACGAGATCGAGTTCTTTTCGCTCCGTGGACGAGAACGGCTTGAGAACGTAGTCCGCCGGGTCCATGCGGCCCGGCGGGCGGCCGATCCCGACGCGCGTGCGCAGGTAGTCCTTGGTGGTCAACGAACTCGAAATGGACCGCAGCCCGTTGTGGCCGCCTTCGCCGCCGCCGAGTTTGAGCCTGATGGTCCCGAAATCGAGATCCAGTTCGTCGTGGACGACGATGATATTCGCGGCATCGACCGAGAAGAATCGAGCGAGACCGGCGACCGCGCCGCCCGAGAGATTCATGTACGAGCGTGGTTTTCCGAGGATCACGCGTCGGCCGGCGAGGCGACCTTCGACGATCTCGGCGCCACTCTTCTTGTGTACGTTGAACTTTCCGCCCATTCGTCCGGCAAGTGTGCCCGCGACCATGAAACCGACGTTGTGCCGGGTCTTCTCGTACTGCGGGCCGGGATTACCCAGGCCGATGACGAGGGCGGTATCTGTGCTCAACGGACACTACTTTCTGGCTTGTTCTTTCCTGCTACGCGCGAACGGCGCGTCACTCCGAATCGGAATGACGCGCCGCGCGCAGTGAGTTCTGTAGAAACCGAGAGGATCAGGCCTCTTCTGCAGCCTCGTCGGCGGCGGGAGCTTCTGCGCCCTCTTCGAGGTCAGCCTCGGTCGGTGCAGCAACGACGTTGACGATCAGGGTGTCAGCGTCAGCCTGCAGGACGGAGCCGACGGGCAGTTCGAGCTGGCTTGCGAGGATCTGGGTGCCGATTTCGAGGCCCTCGACCGAGACCTCGATCTGCTCAGGAATGTGGAGGGCGTCTGCCTCGATGGAGATGGTGGATGCATCCTGCGCGACCATGGTGCCTGCAGCAGCGTCACCGACGACTACGACGTGAACGTCGATGGTGACCTTCTCGCCCTTCTTGATGACGAGCAGGTCAGCGTGCTCGATGTAGCTGCGGATGGGGTGCACGACGACCGACTTGGTCAGTGCAACCTGCTCCGTGCCCTCGATGTCGAGGGTGAGGATGGCGTTGGTGCCCTGTGCGCGGAGGATGCGAGCGAAGTCGCGAGCCGGCACGTTGAGGTGGCGGGGATCTTCGCCGTGGCCGTACAGAACCGTGGGGACCTGGCCGTCGCGACGTGCACGGCGAGCCGCGCCCTTGCCGAATTCGGTGCGGACGACGGCGACGAGGTTGTTTTCTTCAGACATGATGAAACGGCTCCTACAACTCACGGGGTTCGTGCTCGGTTTACTGACGTGTGGTTTTGCCTGCGACAAGGGGGACAGGCGCGCACACGGCCAGGAGCGAAACGCTCGAGCTGAGCCGTAGCCGCGTCGATCACGGTAAACCTGCAACGTGTGGAACTGCTGCGATTCACCCTCGCCGAGACAACTTTGGATACGTTACCGGAGTTTGCTCCTCGCCGCTAATCGCAGGTGGTGACGACCTGGCCGTGTGGACGTGGTTCGCGTCACATCGAAAGCGGTAGCCTGACGGAGTGACCACCGTGGGGAACGCTCCCGAGGGCAGTCGGCTCGGTGCCGTCGTGCCGGGTACCGACCTGTCGCAGCATGCGCGCCTACTCAGTCGGGTGCACGACGCAGTTCTCTCCGGGCAGGAACCTCCGGCGCAGCCGCGGACCGTCGTGGCACGGTCGTGGTCGAGAGTGGCTGCGGGCGGGCTCACGCCGGATCACTGCGGCGCGTCCGCTGTCGCTGATTTCTCCGAGTTGGAGTCGAGGCGTTCGCGGACCGCACTGCGCGCCGTTCTGCCCGAGTTGCGAACCACTCTGACCGAGGTGGCCGAGGACGCCAACTTCATCGTGGTCGTTGCCGACGCCGATGGTGTCCTGCTCTGGCGCGAGGGCGCGAAGGCAGTCAAGCGTGCGGCGGACGCACTCGGGTTCGCCGAAGGTGCGCGCTGGTCGGAGCAGTCGGTCGGTACCAATGCGATAGGTACCGCGCTGATCGAAGATTCTGCGGTGCAACTCTTCTCGGCTGAGCACTATGCGCCGACTCACCACAATTGGTCGTGTACCGGCTCACCCGTGCACGATCCGCGGACGGGCGAGATCCTGGGAGTAGTGGACATCAGTGGGTCAGCAGCCTCGGTGCATCCCACCACCGTCGCGTTGGTTCGCACCGCGGTTCGCCTCGCGGAGGCGACGCTGTGGCGCGAGCACGCAGCTCAGCTCGAGCGTCTGCGCTCGCGGGCAGCACCGTTGTTCGCGGCCGGGACCGGTCCGGCATTGGTGGTCGACGAGTTCGGTTGGGTGGCCGGCGCCAGCGGGATAGCCGCGCCCGACCGCGTGGCCGCGCCGAGCGCGGGAAAGCCCGTCATCGTGCCAGGGCTGGGGATGTGTCTGCCCGAGCCGCTCGGGGACGGCTGGCTGTTGCGCACCGGCCTCGGCGGGCCGGTGATCGAGCTGGAGCTGTCCCTCGGCGCATCGCCGCAGGTGACGGTGCGTGGTGACGCCAACTGGACGCGAGCGCTCTCGCCGCGTCACGCTCAGATCTTGAGGGCCCTGGCAGCGGTCGGTTCGGCGGGCGTGGATGCCGCAGGCCTGAGCGAAGTGCTCTTCGGTGATCGCGAGCATGTGGTGGCAGTGCGCGCCGAGGTGTCCAGACTGCGGAAACACCTCGGCGCGGTCCTGCAGACTCAGCCGTACCGCTTTGCCGACGGCGTGCGGGTGGTGGTGATCTAGCGCGCTGCGCTGATTCCGGCACGTCGTCCGAAGAAGCTGCCGTCACCGAGGCTGGTTCCACTGGCGTAACCACCCGCGCACACACCGGAAGTGCACCGGCCCGCCGCGAACAATCCCGAAATCGGCTCACCGGAGACGTGCAGAACCTCGGAGTCGACGGTGGTCTTCAACCCGCCGAGCGTGAATCCGCCCGTGCGTCCGCGCAGATCGATTGCCGCGAACGGGCCGACAATCGGCTTCACCCACTCGCCCTTCTTCCCCAGCACCGGGTCCGACCCTTCAGCCGCGTGCCGGTTGTAGAGGTCGACCGTCGATTGCAACGATCCGGCGGGCAACCCCATCTCGGCTTCGAGTTCCTCGACGGTTTCCGCCACCCAACTCGGCTGCGCCCGCAACTGCGCACTGGACGACTCGGCATTCATGCCTTCCTCGTATGCAGCCTCGTCGATGACGAGGAATGCCTGGTTGTCCTGCTGGAACAGCGTTGCCTGGCCGATGCGGCCGGGGTAAGTGTCCTCGGGGATGTATCGCTGACCGCGGCCGTTGACAAGAATGCCGCGCACCATCAACTGCGGGTCGCAGAAGAACGCGACCTCGGTGGCGTCCATGTGCGCGGTGTCGGCGCCGAGTGCCTGACCGATCTGGATTGCGCGGCCGTCGTGCGCCTCGATGGAGGCCGCCGGGTGGCCGAAGATACGCGGTGCGTTCGAGCGCACCATCTCGTTGTTGTACGCGAAGCTGCCCATCGCCAGCACGACGCCCTTGCGTGCGCGAATCGTGACGTCTTTGCCGTAGCGCTTGGCGACTACGCCGACAACCCGATCGCCGTCTACCACCAGAGTTTGGACGCGCAGATCGTATTCTGCTCGGACACCGAGCTTTTCGGCCGTCTCGACGAGTGGCTTCATCAGCATGTAGCCGCCGCCCCGCTCACCGGTATTCTTCTCGGACATCTGCGGAACGTGTCCGCGGGGCGCGGGATCGACGAGGGTGTTGAACGGCGCGGCGTTCTCGCCTCCCGAGTACATCAGGCCGTCGTCGTACGGCGGTTCCCAGCCGGGTTGACCCCAGAAGGACTCCTTGAACGGAACGCCGGCATCGACGAGCCAGTTGTAGTGATCGACACTGCCCTCGCAATACGCGTCGATCTTTGCGTCGTCGGTTCCGGGGCCGAGCGCTGCCTTCATGAACGTCTTCATGTTCTCGACCGAATCCTCGAACCCACACGCCTTCTGTAGCAGCGTTCCACCGCCCAGGTAGATGAATCCACCCGCCAGCGATGCTGCTCCGCCCCAGCCACCCGTTCGCTCCAGGACGAGGACCTCAGCGCCGGCCCGCGCCGCTTCGATCGCAGCGGTGACGCCGGCGATGCCGTATCCCGCGACGACGACGTCGGCCTCGTAGTCCCAGGTGGTGATATCGGCAGCGGAGATCGGTCTGACGGTGGGGTCGGCCATGCGAAGCGTCCTCTCGGAAGGCGAAACTACTGGTGACCACACAGTTGCAGTTTCGACTTCCGCAGATCAGGCATGGTCCCGGTCAACGGGAGGTTTGTAATCTCCTGACCGCGCCCAGAAGTGTGTCCAGGTCGGCTTCGTCGACGAAGTAGTGCGGCGATGCGCGAACCACGGCGTCGAGTCCGCGGGCATCCATGTCGAGGAGCGTGGACCCACGACCGCTGACGGTGACGGTGATGTTCTGTGCTGCAAGCTGATCCCGCACCAGGTGCTCGGAAATACCGTCGACGGTGAAGGAAACGATACCGCTCAGATGGGTTCCTCGATCGCGGACTTCGACTCCGGAAATCGTGGCCAGACCGTGCCTCAGTGCGACTGCTCGGGATTCGATCTGCTCCCACGCCGTGTCGGTGCCGATCGAGTGCAGATAGTCTGCAGCGACGCCGAGACCCAGGCGCGCAGCGACACTCGTTTCCCAGAGTTCGAATCGTGTTGCGTCCGGCGCAGGGACGAAGCTGTTCTCGCTGGTCCATTCCGCTCCGTGCAGGTCCATCGCAGCGGGTTCGAGCGCGTCGACGAGTCCGGGGCGGACGTACAGGAATCCGGTTCCGCGTGGCCCGCGCAGCCACTTGCGGCCGGTGGCGCTGAGCGCGTCGACGCCGAGTTCGGTGACGTCGATGGGCAGCTGGCCGACGGACTGGCACGCGTCGAGCAGGACGAGAGAGCCGTGGGCTCTGGCCAATTCGACTACCTCACGGACCGGATTGATCAAGCCGCCGTTGGTGGGGACGTGTACGACGGAGACGAGTCGAACCCGATCGTCGAGCATGTTCTCGAGTGCGTCGAGGTCGATGCGTCCGTACTGATCGCTCGGAATGACCTCGACGCCGGCGCCGGTGGAACGCGCCCGCCCCAGAGCGGCGATTGCGTTGCTCGCGTATTCGACTCCGCTGATGAGGATTCGATCACCAGGTCCGAGTGGAACGGCAGCGAAGAAGTCGTTCCACGCGCGGGTTGCGCTGTCCGTCAACGCGATATCGGTTGCCTGGGCGCCGATGACCCCGGCCAGTGAATGCGGAACAGCAGCCAGTGCGCCGCTCTGGCGAGCAGCGGCGACGTACCCGCCGACGTCGGCTTCACGTCGCAGGTGCTCGATCATGGTGGTCAGCACCGGCTCGGGCGGGAGCGAAGATCCCGCGCTGTCGAGGAACACCTTGTCGAGGCATCCGGGAGTGTCGCGGCGGATCGTGTCGAGATCGAACATGGCACCTTCCGTTCATGTCGGTGTGGTTCAAACTACCTGTGAACGAAGCTGTCCCGATGGAGCGAAGACTGGGCACGGCCGATGCCGTGGTGATCGGCCTCGGCGCGATGATCGGCGCCGGAGTCTTCGTGGTGTTCGCGCCCGCTGCCGCAGTGGCCGGTACCGGGTTGCTGCTCGGCCTGGCGATCGCAGCGTTCGTCGCCTACTGCAATGCGACGTCGTCGGCGCAGCTTGCGGCCAGATACCCCACGTCAGGTGGGACGTACGTCTACGGACGTGAGCAGCTCGGACCCTGGTGGGGGTTTGCCGCAGGCTGGTCGTTCGTGATCGGGAAGATCGCGAGTTGCGCGGCAATGGCTCTGACCTTCGCGACGTACGTTGCTCCTGCGGCCTGGCGTGTTCCCGCCGCGGTACTGGTGGTGGCGGCGCTGGTTGCTGTCAACTACCGCGGAGTGACGCGGACGGCGCAGATGGCCAGGGTCATCGTCGCCGTGTCGACGACGGCATTGTGTGTGGCGTTGCTGGTTGCCGTCGTGGGACCTGGTTCAGTGCGCGAACTCCCGAACCTCGTGTTCGGGTCGTGGTACGGGATTCTGCAGTCGGCGGGGCTTCTGTTCTTTGCCTTCGCCGGTTACGCCAGGATCGCGACGCTGGGGGAGGAAGTGCGCGATCCGCGCCGCACGATTCCGCGGGCGATTCTGATTGCACTCACCGTCGCGGTTGTCCTCTATGCGCTGGTAGCGGTGGTGCTGTTGGTGACGTTGGGGCCTGATCGGCTGGCGAATTCGGCGCGGCCCCTTGCCGATGCAGTGGGCGCAGCCGGGTGGAATTGGGCCGTCCCCGTGGTGGTGATCGGTGCCGCGGCGGCGTCGGCGGGGGCGCTGCTGGCTCTGATCGCCGGGGTGAGTCGTACGGCGATGGCGATGGCCCGCGAGAGTGATCTGCCTGTCGCTCTGGCTTCCGTCCATCCACGGTTCGTAGTCCCTCACCATGCAGAACTTGTCGTCGGTGCTGTTGTGATCGTTCTCGTCTCGACAACCGATCTTCGTGGCGTGATCGGCTTTTCGTCGTTCGGAGTGCTGCTCTACTACTTCGTCGCGAACGTGAGCGCGTACAGCCAGCGCAGTGTGGACCGGATATATCCGAAGTGGCTGCAGGCAGTCGGGGCGGCCGGTTGTATCGTTCTGGTGGTCACACTTCCGTGGATTTCGGTTGTTTCCGGGGTAGGTGTGGTTCTGGCCGGTTGTGGGTACCGGTGGATACGACTTAATAAATTCAACGACACGTAACACCACAATGGGTGCATCTCGGACGTTGGCGTTCTATCGTCGGTAACGACCGCGAAGACCGCCCGAAGGGGAAGTCGAATGGTGACAGCAGCGTTGACAACAGCACAGACCACGCAGGTGGATTCGCGTCCTGCGGCCGAGGCCTACGTCGGTGGTGTGTGCTTCAAACAGGGGCCACCCCGCTTGGTCGGAGCCGAGGTCGAGTGGCTGACCAGGCAAGAAGCCGGTGGGGAGCGGCCATCCGCCGCGACGCTGGCAAGGGCACTCGGGCGACATGCGCCCACCAGTATCGACCCGGATTCACCGGCGGTTCCCCTTCCTCGTGGCAGTCTCGTCACGGTAGAACCCGGCGGACAGATCGAACTCTCGTCCGCTCCGCGCACATCCGCCCGCGAACTGTGTGACTGTCTCGACGAAGACCGTCGTACTCTCGAATCGCTCCTCGCGTCGTACTCCATCGAAATCAGTTCGGCCGCGGCCGACGTCGCCCGCCCACCTTCCCGCATTCTCCGGTTGCCGCGTTACTGCGCAATGGAATCCCGTTTCGCCGGGATAGGCCCGTACGGCACCTTGATGATGTGCAGTACCGCAGCAGTGCAGGTCAGTGTCGATGCCGGCGGGAGTCCGGAGTCCATCGCCCAGCGTTGGCGGCTCCTCGGGGACATGGGCCCGGCTCTCATCGCAGCATTTGCGTGTTCTCCACGCTTGCAAGGGGTTCCGAGGGGAGATTGGGCTTCCCAACGCATGCGGACGTGGCTCGAACTCGATTCCCGGCGCACCGCCGCAATCCCGGAAGCGCAGGACTACGCCGGCTGGGCCCTCGACGTTCCGCTCATGTGTGTGCGAAGCGAAGGCGATGATTGGACGGCTCCGCGGGGTGCGACATTTGCGGACTGGATCGACGGCGCCTTGGATGCCGAGATCGGACGTCGCCCCGTCTGGGCGGACTTGGACTATCACCTGTCCACGCTGTTCCCGCCGGTTCGCGCTGTCGGCCATCTGGAGGTTCGCTACATCGACGCACAACCGGGAGATCTGTGGAGAGTGCCGATAGCAGCGGTCGACGCGTTGCTGTCCGGGCCCGCCGTGATGCGCGAGGCGAGTGATGCTGCAGCGTCGACGGCCGGAAGGTGGCGAGACGCGGCAGAGTACGGTTTGGACGACGTCGAACTGCGTTCGGCTGCAACATCTCTGATGTCGCTTGCCGCGTCGTACGCGCCGGAGCCACAGTTTGTTCGCCTTCTCGATGCCGCAGCCGAACGGTGTTGTCGCGCAATCGTGCCCGGTGAGAGCGACACATGACGGGGGAGATCACCAAGGAAGCGGTCGAGGCCGTACTTCTACGAGCGCGTGAGCGGTCGACGCTGCTCACCGACTGCGTCGATGATGCCGAATTGATCGCTCAGCATTCCCCGTTGATGAGTCCGCTCGTGTGGGACCTGGCGCACATCGGCAATCAAGAGGAACTCTGGCTGGTGCGCGACGTCGGTGGCCGCGATCCGGTGCGTAGCGACATAGACGAGCTGTACGACGCTTTCAAGCATTCTAGATCGTCGAGACCCACACTTCCCCTGCTCAACCCGGCCGAGGCGCGCGAATACGTACGTACGGTTCGGGGGAAGGTCTGGGATGTGCTCGAAGCCAGCACCTTCGGGCGCACAGAACTCGACATGGACGGTTTTGCGTTCGGGATGATCGCGCAGCACGAACAGCAACACGCCGAGACCATGCTCGCGACACACCAATTACGTTCGGGGCCCACGGCACTCGTTGCGACACCCGCTCCGCAAGCGGCCCGCATGCCGGAACTCGACGAGGTCACCATCGCGGCCGGCTCCTTCGTCATGGGGACCGACGACGAACCGTGGGCACTCGACAACGAGCACACTGCACATCAGGTCTATCTCACCGATTTCGCAATCGACAGATTCCCGGTCACCAACGGGCAGTTCATCGAATTCATCGAGGACGGTGGCTATTCCCGACCGGAACTGTGGTCCCGAGACGGTTGGCGGCATCGCGTCGACGCGAAGCTTCGAGCGCCTCTGTTCTGGGAACACGACAGTTCGGGTTGGTGGCACGAGACTTTCGGCGTCGAGGCTCCGGTTCCACCCGACAAGCCGGTTGTACACGTGAGCTTTTTCGAAGCCGAAGCCTACGCGGGCTGGGCAGGCAAACGGCTTCCCACCGAGGCGGAATGGGAAAAGGCCGCGCGGTGGGATCCGGAATCCGGGAGATCACGACGGTTCCCTTGGGGGGACGTGTCCGCAGACGAGAATCTTGCCAATCTCGGTCAGCGCCATCTCGGTCCAGCCGGCGTCGGCTCGTACCCGGCGGGTGCGTCGGCGGCGGGTGTCGAGCAGTTGATCGGCGACGTGTGGGAGTGGACGTCTTCGGGTTTCCATCCGTATCCGGGTTTCCGGGCCTTCCCGTATCGGGAGTATTCGGAGGTGTTCTTCGGCGGCGACTACAAAGTGTTGCGAGGGGGATCGTTCGGGACCGACAGCGTTGCCTGTCGCGGGACGTTCCGCAACTGGGACCATCCGATCAGGCGCCAGATCTTCTCGGGTTTTCGCTGCGCCAGAACGATTTCGGGTAGATCCTGACATGTGTCGGCACCTCGGGTATCTCGGGCCCCGGCGTTCGGTTCGTGAACTCCTCCGCGACGGCGAGAACTCACTGATGCGACAGTCGTGGGCACCTCGCGAGATGCGTGGCGGCGGGACCATCAATGCCGACGGATTCGGCGCGGTGTGGTGGAACGACGGAAGGCAGGGGCGGTATCGCAGCATTTCGCCGATCTGGTCGGACCCGACCGTCGACGAGACGTTGTCCCACATCGTTTCCGGATCCGTTCTCGCCGCCGTACGTTCCGCGACGGAGGGGATGGCCGTCGAGATCGGTGCCTGCGCACCGTTTGTCGACGGAACCTACGCTTTCAGCCACAACGGAGCGGTATCCGGTTGGCCTGGTTCACTTGCCGACTTGGCGGCAGAAGTTCCGGCCGTCGAACTGCTGAAGATGCCCGCCCCGACGGATGCTGCCTTGTTGTGGACAGTGCTTCGGCATCGGTTGAAGTCGAAGCCCGTGGAGGCCGCCGTGACGAGCCTCGTTCACGATGTGGCTGCGGCGGCACCGGATTCACGACTGAACCTCCTGTTCGGCGACGGGCAGGAACTGTGGGCCACAGCGTGGGGCCACACGTTGTACACGCGGGTCGACGAGTCGCGGGCCCTGATCGTTTCCGAACCGTTCGATCGATCGCCGGACTGGGAGCAGGTGCCGGACCGGCACTTCGTCTGCGCGCGTCCTGGCCATTTGATCATCACCCCGATACCGATGGGAGAACAATGAAAACCCCTACGCTCGAGGTTTATCTGACACCGGCCGAATCGGTCGACGCACTGCGAGTCGAGGCCAGGGAGGGTCTGACCGCTACGCCGAAGTGGCTCTCGCCCAAATGGTTTTACGACGCGCGTGGAAGCGAACTGTTCGAGGAGATCACGGCCTTACCCGAGTATTACCCCACTCGAACCGAGCGCGGCCTGCTCGCGCAGTACGCCGACGAGATCGCTGCGTTGACCGAACCCGAGATCCTGATCGAACTGGGTTCCGGTTCCTCGGAGAAGACGCGGTTGCTCCTCGATGCAATGACCGCTCGTGGAACTCTGCGAACGTATGTACCGCAGGATGTTTCGGTGACGGCACTGGACGGCGCGGCGCGGCAGGTCGGTGCCGAGTTCCCCGGCATCGATGTGGTCGGGGTGGTCAGTGACTTCACCGGTTCGCTGCATCATCTGCCCGGTGGTGGACGGCGAGCGGTCGCATTTCTCGGTGGAACTCTCGGCAATCTCGTTCCGGCAGAACGCGCCGAGTTCCTCTCGGGCATTGCAGCGGTGCTGGATCCGGGTGAGAACCTGATCCTGGGCGTGGGATTGGTGATCGATCCCGCAGTCCTCGTGCCCGCCTACGACGACGCTGCCGGAGTGACTGCGCAGTTCGATCTCAATGTTCTCTCGGTCCTGAACAAGCAACTGGGAGCGAACTTTCCCTTGGAGGACTTCCGTCACGTCGCGCTCTGGGATGCCGAGAACCAGTGGATCGAGATGCGGCTGGAAGCACTTCGTGAACTCTCGGTGCGGCTCGACGACCTGGACCTGGAGATCAATTTCGCAGCGGGCGAGCAGCTGCGCACCGAGATCTCGGCGAAGTTCACCGAGGACGGGATTGCCGCGGAACTCGCGTCCGCGGGCTTCGAGGTGCGGAAGGTGTGGACGGATAGGGATCAGCGCTTCGCGCTTTTGTGTGCGCAGCGGGCGTGAGGTGGGCGCAAGTCAGAGGATGCCGTCTCCTCCCAAGCGTGCCTCAAAAGTTCTGTAGGCGGCAATATTTGAGAAGTGTCGAGAGTAGAGATCTGCTGTGCCGGTCTGGACCGTGTCGGACACTGGGGCAAGATCCACGAAATGCGCGAGTTTTACGTAGGACTGGTCATCGCTCGCGCCGACCGGATATTCCTGCTCGCCGGCCTTGCGCTCGAATTTTGTCTTCGCCTCAGCGGGGTTGCCAGC
The DNA here is from genome assembly GCF_030056735.1 of Rhodococcus sp. IEGM 1409. Taxonomy (GTDB): domain Bacteria; phylum Actinomycetota; class Actinomycetes; order Mycobacteriales; family Mycobacteriaceae; genus Rhodococcus_F. Next base: position 339,847 of record NZ_JASHKN010000001.1, on the reverse strand, counting down.
CCAGATGAGATAACAGTCCTCCCGGTAGAAGCACCCGTCCCCGTCATTCTTCCCCAACTCGAATATCGCTATGCCGAAATAGGGCTGCTCTTGTGTCGAGTAATGGGTCATGCGATTGAAAGTAGCGACATCAGAGCACGAACGATATCGGTGAATACCCTGGGATTCCGCAAACTTGTCGGTGGGTGCCCGTAAAATCGACCATATGTTCGAATCGAAGATTTCCGCGGAACTGTTGTCGATTCAGCATGCGGAAATCGCGCGCGCCCACTTCCTCGAGGTGGATGCGGTCACCACGCTGCACTTGGGGCGCTGCGAGGAGGATGCTGATGCTGGAGTCAATGAGGCGGTTCAAGGCCAATTCGCGCACGTGGAGATCGCCTCGATACTGAGTATTACGGAGTATGCCGCGCAGAAAATGATTGCACTCGGATGTGACCTGCGTTGGCGGCTGCCGCGGGTGGCGGCCGCTTTTGCTTGTGGTGACATCGAGCTCGCCAAGGCGACTGCACTGTCCGAAGCTCTCGCCAAAGTTTCCGACCGGGCACTCGATGAGATCGAGTGACTCCTCGTGGACGGTGCCGGCAGTGCAACCGGTAACAAATTGAAGGCGAGGCCACGAGTGCTCATCGCTCGGCACGACCCTGATGGTTTGCGTGCCAGGCGAGTTCGTGCGGAGGCAGATCGGGACGTCCGGACGTGCGCGTCGACGGTATGTCGACTCTGGACGGAACGCTTCCAGTGGTCGGCGCTCAGACATTGGCGACCAGACTCCGTGCGATGTCGATGCAGGTGTGACGGCGATTGCACCCGTGATGATGATGATTCGAAGACCTCTGCGCTCCCGATTTCGATAATTCTTGTGGGTGTCAACGCTTCCACCCTGCTCGGATTCGACTACCTACCAGGCTATTTGCAGGGACATGGACACATCGATGCCGATCTTGCGCGAGCGATCGCTGCGGACGGTACATGGCAGAGAGTCCTTACCCCTCACGCCGTCCGAGGTGCAACGGTGCTCGACTGCCGTGGCGGTCGGGCCCGTACTCGGCGTGGGTCGGTCGATGCCCTCGCCGGCGGTCTTGCCCGATGTGGCAAGGGGCCCATCGCTCGACACGGGACAATGGTTCTCGGCGTACCGAGTGCACTTACCGGCCGTCCGCAGCGTTGGCGAAGATTGTAAGAACGCGAGACGGTACGTGCCGAGTTCCGAATTATGTTGTGCGTTAAGATAATTGATGATTGGAAGGTGGGCAGTGAAACAAATCGGGGGTCGTCTGGAGTGGGAAGATCCGTCAGGGCGTCGAGCGGCTACCGCGCCCGTGGGCTCATTCTGTGTCCCCGAACTGAGTGCCACCGACGCGGCGAGACTGAATTTCGTGGATGAGTATGCACTGGAACGACGTGTCGGATTGCGGGACAAGGGAGTAGAAGCGGATCTCGAATACCTCCTGGACTGGAGTGTGCCCAGCTGGCGGAAGACGCGATCTGCCTCGAGGTGGATCGCGCCCCCACTGGCGAACGCGTTGCCGGAGATTGCCGACTTCTGACGGGGTTTCGTTGCCCTGTGGCCTGCAGGTACGGCGCGATGGCCCGAAAAATGGTGTTTGTCTGTTTATAGTGAGGCGCAGAACGGTTTCCGACCCGAGGAGAACGCGTGCGTCATCCGAAGCTCGCCGCATTGACCGTGGCCCTGACTGCAGTACTGGTGATGCCGGTAGCGCAGTGCGTGGCTCAACCATTCCCCTTCGACCCCGGCAGTTTCGGCAACGGAAGTACAGGGTCGCTGGGCGGTGAAGACCCGGACATCCCCATCGAGAACACCCTCCCGCAGCTGTCGGTCACCACACTCCTCGACGGACTCGATCACCCCTGGGACGTCGCGGCGGCCCCGGACGGCGCGATCCTGACCGGACAACGGTCCGGCGGATTCTTCGTTCGCCGAAGCGACAACACGACAGGTCCGGTCGCTGCAGATCTTTCGGATCTCTACGCTCAGTCCGAAACCGGCCTCATGGGCATCGCGCTTGCACGCGACTTCGCTCAGTCGCGCACCCTGTACACCTGTCAGGGATTCAGCGCTGGGGGAGTCACGGACGTTCGAGTGATCTCGTGGACCGTCGACGCCGGATGGACCGCCCTCACTCGAACCGGAACTGTATTGCCAGGAATCCCGGTCTCGTCCGGGCGTCACGGGGGTTGCCGAATTCTTGCGGCCCAGGACGGCACGCTGTTCGTCGGGACGGGTGACACAGCGACGCCGAGCGTTCCGCAGGATCCGAATTCGCTGGGTGGCAAGGTCTTGCACATCAACGCCGACGGAACTCCGGCGGCGGGAAATCCGAATGCCGGCAGCTCCGTCTACACACTAGGGCACCGCAACGTCCAAGGTTTGGCCGTGCAACCCGGAACCGGCCGGGTGTACTCGGTTGAGCAGGGCACGAGCGTCGACGACGAAGTAAACCTGCTTACCCCCGGTGGAAACTACGGCTACCGCCCGGATCGGCTTCCCGGAACGTACGACGAATCCGTGCCGATGACCGATCCTGTGCGCGTGCCGGGAGCAATTGCGGCGGTATGGCGTTCGGGTAGCTCGACGTTGGCTACCGCAAGCGCAGCCTTCACCGGCGGAGCTGCATGGGGTGCGTGGGACGGTGCACTCGTGATGGGCGGTCTCAAGAGCAAGGAACTGATCTTCCTCCGCCTCAATGCCGATGGCCGTTCGGTCGACGCGCAGACCTTCGGATTGGTGAACCAGTTCGGGCGCTTGCGCTCGGTGACCCCGACGCCGGACGGCTCGCTTCTGGTGACCACGGACAACGGAACAGGCGACAAGGTGCTGCGGGTGACACCCACGCCCTGATCTTCAGTACCAGGCGATAACCCGGCACGGACCACCCGAACCCCCCGCATGCGTCGGCGCGCCTACCATCACTGTGGCGCCGACGGCTGGAAGTGCGGACAGGTTTGCAAGGGCTTCGACTGTGTACTTTCCTGAGCCCAAAGCGCTTCGGTGAGCCCCGTGGGTCGTGCTTCGGCCCGCGTCGATGCTGAGGGTGTCCGAGCCCACGGCGACTATGTCGCGCTCGGACACCAAAAAGTCGATCGCCTCGGGGGCGAATCCGGGAGTGTGTTGCACGCCGAGTGCATCTCGATTCGTGAAGGCTCCGCCGGCACCGGCCCGGGTATCCCAGCCCGAGTTCATCGCCACCAGGCTCCGGGGAGCGATGGTCCCGTGGGTGGACTCCCAATCGAGGATGTCCTGGCGGGTGAGCAGTGTGTCAGGGTCGACGGAGGCTCGGGCGCTGATATCGACGACCGCAATCGGTACGACGAGGTCGGTGACCGGAATCTTCTCGACGGTGATTCCGTCCGCGCTGGCGTGAGCGGGCGCGTCGATGTGAGTGCCGGTGTGTTCCTCGAGGCGGAGTTCGTTGAGGTAGAAGTTTCCGCCGAAACCAGCGGACCCGAGCGAGCCCAGAGATCCGGCGGTGTCGGCGATCTTCGCCAGGTTCCTCATCTCGAACGAGCGCGCGCCCGGCCACACCGGGAAATCCGGCGTCAGTACGTGCGTCAGATCGACGATGGTGTGACCCGCCGGCGCTGCCGACGCAGTGGGCTGCACCACGCCCGCCACGACGGTTGCGCCGAGCGCAGTAGTGCCCAGCGCCGCGAACATCGATCGTCGGCTGACCTTCCTGCGTTCTCGTCCGATCGATTCGTAGACCTCCGTCAACACCTTCGGTGAGCACATCAGAAACTCCAGATCACTGGGATCAACACCGTCGCAACTACCAGGAACCACAACAACATCGGGAGCCCGAGCTTCCAGTAGTCGCCGAACTTGTACCCGCCAGGTCCCATGACCATCATGTTCGCGGGAGTGGCTACGGGCGTCAGGAAGGAGGCCGCGGCAGCGACAGTGACCGTCATCAGAAGGGGCAGCACCGAGATGTCGAGTTCGCCGGCGACCGAGATGGCGATCGGCGTGATGATCAGCGCGGTCGCGGTGTTACTGATCAGCTGACCCAGAGTCGCCGTCACGACAAACAGTCCGGCGACAACGACATACGGGCTTGCACCGCCGACGACGTCGACGAAGGCATGAGCGAGTTTTTCGGCTGCGCCGGTCTGCTGGATCGCGGTCGAGAGCGGGATCATTCCGCCGACGAGAATCAACGTGGTCCACGAGATGGACCGATGCGCCTGCTCCACACTGATGACTCGTAGCAGCACCATCGCACACGCCGCGAGGAGTCCGGCTATCGCCGAAGGCACCAGTCCGAAGGTCAGCAACACGACCATCGCCGCGACGACGACGAGGGCGATGACCGCGCGGGTTCCCAACGGTGCTGCCTGCTTCCGTATCTGGGCAGGTGCGTCGACCACGAGGACGTTCGGATCGACCGCGGTGTGGGTGTCGAGATCGTCCCAGCTGCCTTGCAGGAGAAGCGTGTCACCTGCCGCCAACTTGACGCCCTTGGGGCCGCAGTCCTCACCAGCACGCTGGACTGCGAGTATCACCAGATCTCCACTGTCGGTCACCATGCCGGGAAAGGCCCTGTCGCCGATCATTTCCGAGCGCGGCGGGATGATCACTTCGACCACACCGTCGTACTTGGTGATCAAGGGTTCGGCGGACGGGGCATCCTTACCCATAAGCTGATACTGCTTCGCGAGGGTCTTGGCGTGTCGGCTCAGATCAGGAGACATGAACGTCCCCGCGCGATGTGGGAGGACGTGGGGGCCGAGTAGCACGGCGATCGCGATGGTTCCCAGTACCAGGGGCGCACCGACCAAGGTGAAACTGAAGAACCCGAAAGCGCCGGCCCCGGACTCTTCGGCTGCTTCGGAAACGATGATGTTGACCGGCGTTCCGGTCAAGGTGAGCATCGATCCGGCATGGGCGGCAAATGCCAACGGCAGAAGCAGTTGTGACGTCGATTTACCGAGACGCACCGCCAAGACGACCACCATCGGTACCAACGCGGCTACGGCCCCGTTGACGCTGATCAATGCGGTCAACGCGGCAACCAGCAACATGATCGCACTCACGAGACGGACTCGGGATTCGCCGACTTTCGCCAGCAGTTTCTCACCCGCCCAGGTGGTGACGCCGGTGGCGTCGAGGGCTTCGCTGACAACAAAGAGCGCGGCGATGAACACCACCGTGGGATCGCCGAATCCGGCGAGTGCCTGCTCCATCGAGATCACACCGGTGGCGTACAGCGCCAGGGCAGTGCCGATCGCGATGATGCCGACCGGGATTCGGCCGATCACGAACAGCGCGACGACCAGTGCAAGCACAACAAAGGTGATGGTGATGTCATTCACGATTCGTAAAGGTACCTGCTCATACAGAACAGCCCCGTCTCGCAAGGGAGACGGGGCCGTGGGATGGACGCGACGGAATTTAGTTGGAGGCGGCGATGCGGGCTTTCTCGAGAGCGGCCAGCGTGCGAAGAACCGTGGCCTTCTGCTTGTTCAGATCGCTCAGTCGTGCGCGAGCCGGCAACCCTTGTGCAAGTTCGGCGACCTTGATCTGCTCGTCGATCGAACCGAGCTGATCGAGAAGCCCTAGGACGCGCGTCTGGAGCGTGTCGATGTCGACGGTGTCCGTCTTGACCGGAGCGGCAACGCGCGTCGCTGTGCCCGTGCTGGAGGGGCGAGAAGCCCGCGCGGGTGACGCGTCGGCGACAACCGTTGCGGCGCGGGGCCGAATTGCCTTGCGGACAGCGGCCGCATCGGGAAGGACGTCCATGCGGATCTCGTTCAGGACTCGGCGTGCCTCGCGTGCGTTGACGCGGTACTCGCGCTCTTCGTCGTCGTCGGACTGCAGCGTGCCGCCGAGCGGGCGCAGACCGTACATGCCGAGGAAACGCTTAGCGTCATCGATGATGCCTTCGTTTTCACGGCATTTTCCACAGCGGGGTTCGTTGCGGAACATGTCCACGGAGTTGTCGTCTCCGCACCAGACACAAGATCCTGGGCGCCACCGCCGGATCGTCGGAACTGATGAATTCAGGGAATGAGATTCGGGCCGGGATTCCAGGGTTTGCGCGTCGATCACGACGAGCCACACTAGGCGAAGATTGCGGCGCGGTGAACACCGCCCCAACATCGACCTGGGTTTCTCGACGCGGGCGTGATCAAGATCATGCTGTTTGCCGCATTTGCTGGTATTCGTGTGTCGCACAGGTGGTTTCATGATGACCGGGTGGTCTGTTTTCGTGGGGTTCGCGAAGACGACTACGGGCGCGTACCGGTGACCGTGAAGTCACAGGTACGCGCCCGTAGTGCAGCGGAAGACTAGGCGCTGCCGTTGAACAGCGAAGTCACAGAACCGTTCTCGAAAACTTCCTTGATGGTGCGAGCCAGCAGCGGTGCGATGGACAGCACCGTCAGCGTCGGGAACTTCTTCGACTCGTCGATCGGAAGTGTATTGGTGACAACAACTTCCTTCGCTCCACACGTCGACAGACGCTCGGCCGCAGGGTCGGACAGGACGCCGTGGGTTGCAGCGATGACGACGTCACCCGCACCGGCCTCCTTGAGTACCTTGACCGCGCCGGCGATGGTTCCGCCGGTATCGATCATGTCGTCGATCAGGATGCAGGTGCGACCTTCGACCTCACCGACGACGCGGTTGGACTTGACCTGGTTGGGCACCAACGGATCGCGCGTCTTGTGAATGAACGCCAGCGGTGCTCCGCCGAGCGAGTCGGCCCACTTCTCGGCGACACGAACGCGGCCCGAGTCGGGGGAGACCACCGTGATGTTCTCGAGGTTGTAGCCCGCGCGAATGTGGTTGGCCAACTGGCTGTGTGCGTGCATGTGATCGACGGGGCCGTCGAAAAAGCCTTGGATCTGATCGGTATGCAGGTCGACCGTGATGATGCGATCGGCGCCGGCAGTCTTGAGCAGGTCCGCGATCAAACGAGCGGAGATCGGCTCGCGTCCGCGGTGCTTCTTGTCCTGGCGGGCGTACGGGTAGAACGGAAGAACTGCAGTGATGCGCTTTGCCGATCCACGCTTGAGAGCGTCGATCATGATGAGCTGCTCCATCACCCACGTGTTCAGCGGTGCCGGATGACTCTGCAGGACAAACGCGTCGGAGCCGCGAACCGACTCTTCGAATCGAACGAAGATCTCACCGTTCGCGAAGTCGCGCGCGGTCTGCGGGGTGACGCGGATGTCGAGTTCCTTCGCCACCTGCTCCGCCAACTCGGGATGTGCGCGACCCGAGAACAACATCAGGTTCTTCTGGTTGTCGATCCAATTCGCAGTCACTGGTTCATGCCATCCTTTTGTACTTGCCGGTCGATCTGGTGGTGATCTGTGCTGTCAGGTTGTGCAGGGCTGTCAGGTTGTTGCAGGGCTGTCAGGTTGTGCAGCCGCTGCAGCGGCATCGGCCGCAGGAGTTCCGGGTCGATTCTTCTGGACCCAACCCTCGATGTTGCGCTGCGCCCCACCCGAGACGGCAAGCGCCCCAGGCGGTACGTCGTTCTTCAAGACCGTGCCCGCACCCGTGTATGCGCCGTCTCCCACGACGAGAGGGGCAACGAACATGGTGTCGGAGCCTGTTCGGACGTGCGACCCCACCACAGTACGGCTCTTGTTCACCCCGTCGTAATTGACGAAGACGCTCGAAGCTCCGATATTGCTGTGATGGCCGATGGTGGCGTCGCCGACGTAGGTAAGATGCGGAATCTTCGAATGTTTGCCGATGTCGGCGTTCTTGGTTTCCACGTAGGCGCCGATCTTGCCGTGGTCACCGAGACGGGTACTCGGCCGGAGGTAGGCGAACGGACCGACAGTTGCGTCCGCGCCGATCACGGAGTCGCTCCCGTGTGAGCGGACCACCACCGCGCGCTCCCCGACGCTGACGTTGTCCAAGGTGGTGTCCGGGCCGATCACGGCGTCTTCGCCCACCGACGTCGTGCCGGTCAACTGAACTCCGGGCAGGAGCGTCACGTCCTGTGCGATGTGCACGCCGCAATCGATCCACGTGCTCGCGGGATCGACGACGGTGACGCCGGCACGCATCCACGTCTCGAGGATTCGACGGTTCATCTCGCGGGCAAGCGTCGAGAGCTGCACGCGGTCGTTGGCGCCCGCGACGAGAACCGAATCCGCGATGTGCTGCGCACGAACACGCTTGCCTGCTCGACGGGCGATCATGATCACATCGGTGAGATAGAACTCGTGTTGTGCGTTGTTGGAGTCGAGAGACGCCAGCGCGTCGCGCAGAGTCTCGAAGTCGAAGGCGTAGACACCCGAATTGACCTCGGTGATCGAGCGCTGCGATTCGGTGGCTTCCTTCTCCTCGACGATGGCGTTGACTTCGCCGTCCGTCGTACGAAGGATCCGTCCGTAGCCGGTGGGGTCGAGCGCCGTCGACGTCAACACCGTGACCGCAGCCGCAGGGGCGGCAGTGTGCTGAGCGAGGAGGTCTGCGATGGTCTTGCCGTCGAGCAGCGGCACGTCGGCGGCTGTGACGAGTACGGTCCCGGCGAAGTCGGCGGGCAGACCCTCGAGTCCGCAACTGACGGCGTGCCCGGTGCCCTTCTGCTCGTCCTGAACGGCAACGGTGACGGGGCGGCCCAGTTCGCCGGCGACTGCGCTGACCGCTTCGGTGACACGCTCACGATCGTGACCGACGACGGTCACCAGGTGCGTGGGGTTCAGTGAGGTTGCCGCGTGAAGCGAATGTGCCAGCATGCTGCGTCCGGCGAGAGTGTGGAGGACCTTGGGAGTCTTCGACTTCATTCGTGTACCGGCACCCGCTGCGAGAACGATCACGGCGGTCTGCACTGGTTTGAGCTCCCTCTGTCGATCAAACTGTCGATCAAACTGTCGATCAAGACACGCATTTCCGCTCGGAAAACGCATGTTGTTTACCAGCTCCGCCGCCAGGACTCGAACCTGAACTATCTGAACCAAAATCAGAGGTGCTGCCATTACACCACGGCGGATTGCCACGCATTGCCGAGCCTTGCGGACGAACGCGCGAAAGAATAATCGCATGCCGACCCGCCGTAGGTCGAACCGCTCCTCCGATTGGGTTCCTGAAGTCCCGATAGGCTGAGCATCCACAGCTGTAATTTGTGTGTCGGAGAGAGGAAGACCATGGCGACGGTGTCCGGTTCGGTTGGCGGGGATCCAGTTCCCGAACGAGCGATACGGATCCGGATGACCGGTACCCAACGTCGGCAACAACTGATCGAGATCGGGCGGGCGCTCTTCGCCGAACGGGGATACGAGGCGACCTCGATCGAGGAGATCGCTCAGCGAGCCAATGTGTCCAAGCCGGTTGTGTACGAGCACTTCGGCGGCAAGGAGGGGCTGTACGCCGTCGTAGTAGACCGGGAGATGTCGCGGCTTCTCGAAATGATCACCTCGTCGCTGTCACAAAATCGCTCGAGAGTTCGAGTCGAGCGGGTTGCGTTGGCTTTGCTCACCTACGTGGAAGAGCACACCGACGGATTTCGAATACTCGTGCGCGATTCGTCCGTCGTCGCGCCGAGTGGGACGTATTCGAGCTTGCTCAACGACGCGATCAGTCAGGTGGGCTACCTCCTGGCGGGGGACTTCTCCAGACGTGGTTTCGACCCCGGACTAGCAACGATGTACGCCCAGGCGCTTGTCGGCATGGTGTCCACGACGGCTACGTGGTGGCTCGACGAACGGACTCCGTCCAAAGAAGTTGTCGCCGCTCACCTCGTGAATTTGTGTTGGAACGGCCTGACGAATCTGGAAGCCGACCCACAATTGGAGGGTTAACCAGGCGCGCCTGCCACGCAGAGATGGATCGCGGTCTAAGCTGTGTTCGCTGTATCACGATCGTTTGATGGGCAAATGTCTCATTTGTTTGCAGGGTGGGTTGAATGCCGAACCGTGCCTTCCATTTTGACGCTGTGAACGGGTAAGACCAAGGATTCGTTCGATGTGTGGTGATTGGAGGCCGGATCGATGGTGAGGCAAGAGCGGGCAGAAGCCACCCGTGATTCGGTGCTGCGCGGAGCAGCGGGGGTGTTCTTGCGCCTGGGCTATGCCAATGCCAGTTTGAGCGAGATCATCGCCGAGTCGCAGGTGACCAAAGGCGCGCTGTACTTCCATTTCGGGTCCAAGGAGGAACTCGCGCGGGCGGTGATCGACGAGGGTTCGGCACGTTTCGATGCGAAATGTGAACTCTGGTTGGACCGTCGCACTCCCGCGCTCGAGTCGTTGATCGGTATTTCGTCCGTCATCGTCGACATCGGTGCGCACGACGCGATGGTTCGTGCGACCTTCCGCTTGCTGGTCGAGATCGGGGACTATCGGGGATCCGGGCCGGCAACGCTGGATGTCTGGCTCGACATTTACCGCGAGCTTGCCAGCCGCGCCGCCGACGAAGGTGATCTGCGTTCGGACGCGGATTCCGCCGACATCGCTCGATTCCTGTTGGAAGTGGCGTCCGGAGTTCGGCTGATGGCAGCGGCGACCGGGACTGTTCGTGAGCTCTCGGACTCCATGAAGGCATCGTGGAACCTGATACTTCCGATCGTGGTCCCGGAATCCAAAGTGGAGTACTTCAGACAATTCGCAGCACGGCGTCTCGCCAGCGATCACTGACATCACGGGCCTGCCGCACAGTTCCTTTGATCAATTTGTTGGAAATGTCCTGGTAGAGAGATTGTTCTCTATTGTTCTGCATTCGAAACAAACTGAGAGTATGTTTATAGTGTTGATGGGAATCCGGAAGTCCGATCTTTCCTCCCATCTTCGGATTGCGGTATGTTCTACCGGTAGCTGAAGAATTGCTAGAACGAAGGTTTGTCAGGGCAGTGTGACGGCGTCGGCACACCGGGCAGCATAGGGGGCTGCCCGGCGTGTACGACCCCAAAGGGGGAGTCAGAAGATGGGTGACACTGCACCGACGCCGATGCTCGACATCGGTCCGCGGATCGGCTGTGACGTCGTGAACGTCGTGGATGTCACTCGAAGTATCGACCTCTTCGGGCGGAGGTATCTCGATCGGACCTTCACTCCTCACGAATTGCAGACGTGCGCCGGGCCGGCGCGGGATCAACGACTGGCCGCGCGTTTTGCGGCCAAAGAGGCCGTTGTGAAGGTGCTCAGGCCGGGTGACGTTCCCGTTCCGTGGAACTCCATCGAAATCACTCGGGCCGAGTGGGGTGGTTGTGGGGTGACTCTGTCCGGCAATGCCGCGGAACTCGCGCGGACCCAGGATCTGAACGACTTTCAAGTATCTATCTCGCACGAAGCGGACGTGGCCATCGCAATGGTGATCGCAACACGCTCGGGCGCTCGCATCGAAAAGAAGGACGACATCGCTGATGATTGATCAGGCAATTCGGAAAGTGCTCGTCGAGCACGGTCGGCTGGCAGTCGACGTGAGCACAATCGACGGCGAGGCCGATCTTTACGAGTTGGGGTTGACATCGCACGCGAGCGTGAATGTCATGTTGGCGCTTGAGGATTCGTTCGACATCGAGTTTCCGGACGAGTTGTTGCGGAAGAGTACTTTCGCGAGCGTCAAGGCGATCGAGGGTGCGTTGGCAGAGTTGGGTGCTGCATGAACGCTCCGCAGTCGCAGTGCTCCACCGGGACGGCTCTCGAGCGGGCCGCACGGTTGGCCGACGAAGTTGCGGCGCTGTGGGCCGACGAAGTTGATGCAGAGGCAAGGTTTCCGCGTGAAGCCGTCGACGCCATGCGCAGTGAACGACTGCTGTCCGTCGCTGTACCGAGGGAACTCGGCGGCGAAGGGCTCTCGCTGCAGGAGGTGTCGCAGATCGCCCGTGTGATCGGAACACGCTGTGCAGCAAGCGGAATGATTTTTGCGATGCATCAGACGCAGATCTACTCGCTGGTCAAGCACGGCAACACCGAAGCGCTCCGCGGGTTCGTCGAAGAAACTGTCGACAAGCAATTGCTGTTGGCGTCGGCAACGACTGAGCTGGGAATCGGTGGTGATGTCAGCCGGAGTTACTGCGCCGTAGAAGATTTGGGCGGTCATCTGCTGTTGATCAAGAACGCACCCGTCATTTCGTATGGTGAACACTCCGACGCGATAGTCGTGACGGCTCGGCGAACGCCGGAGAGTCAGCCGAACGATCAGGTTCTCGTGGTGTGCCGCACCCCAGACTTGACGCTCGAACGCACTACCGAGTGGAACACGCTGGGGCTGAGGGGAACTTGCAGTCTCGGCTACATCCTTCGGGCCACCTCGACACCCGACATGGTCGCCGACGTACCGTATTCCGATATCTCCACCCACACGATGCTCCCGGTATCTCACGTCGTCTGGAGTTCGGTGTGGTTGGGAATTGCCGACGCGGCAGTCGAGAAGGCGCGCAAGTACGTGCGTGCCGCCGCCCGTAAGCAGCCAGGAGTCACTTCGCCCGGAGCGCTCCGTCTCGCCGAAGTTGCTGCTTCGGCACAACAATTCGCCGATCTCGTGGACGCTTCTGCGCGTAGGTACGACCGGGCAGTCCACGCTGAGGAAGGCGCTGCCGATTTCGAGGCGACGGGCGCGGTGGGCTTTTCGCTCGCGATGAACAACCTGAAGGTCACCACCTCCACCGCGGTGGTAGAAATCGTGGGGCAGACAATGTTGATCTGCGGAATCTCCGGATATCGCGAGGACACCGAATTCTCGCTCGGCCGCCACCTGCGTGACGCGCACGGCGCAGCGGTGATGGTGAACAACGATCGAATCATGGCCGGTTCAGCTCACATGGCTATCGGATACAGGGGAACGATATGACAACCGAAACCGTGACGACCGAAACCGATCTGGATCGGGCCCGAGCTGCATTTCAACGCGAACTGCTGGTCGAAGGACTTCTCGTAGAGACGGAAGTGCCCGGACTCTACGGGCGTTCCGGCGTGTTCGAGGACATCGTCGACGGTATCGATCGAGTGGTGGTGGCGGCAGGGCCAGGCACCGCCGCGACTCGGCTGCGGTTTCCGCCGGTGTTCCCGCGTAGCAGTTTCGAGCGCACCGACTACATCGCTTCGTTTCCCAACCTCACCGGCGCCATCAACACCTTCGCCGGTTCCAATCGCGATCATGCGCGACTGCTGGCCGATCGCGCCGAGGGGCAATCGTGGGATCGCCATCTCGAGCCGACCGAGACCATGCTCGTGTCCGCTGCATGCCATCCCGCATATGCGCGATACTCCGGAGTTCTCCCCGAAGGCGGGGTACTGCTGGACATCTACGGTTTTTGCTTTCGGCACGAACCGGCGATCGATCCGGCTCGCATGCAAGCGTTTCGGATGCACGAGTTCGTCACGATCGGTGACGCCGCAGCAGCGCGAGCGCATCGCGAGTACTGGATCGAGCGGGGACTCGACGTGCTCGGCCAGCTCGAGCTCGACGCCACCCCGGTGATCGCCAATGATCCTTTCTTCGGACGCGCCGGAAAGATGCTTGCAGCTAACCAGCGTGAAGAGAATCTCAAGACGGAACTGACGGTTCGGCTCTACGGAGATCTCGACGACGGCACAGCCATCGTGTCCTCGAACAACCATCTCGACCATTTCGGTGTCAATTTCGATATCCGAACGGCGGAGGGCGAGGTGGCGCACAGCTCGTGCGTCGGCTTCGGGATGGAGCGAATCGCGTTGTCCTTGTTGCGGACTCATGGCCTTGATGTGGCTACGTGGCCAACTTCTGTTCGTGAACGAATGGGCATCTGATGTCACGCCTCGTCGATATTTCACCTGATTGCTACCGGCCACACGCGTTACATCAGGACGACCGGGTGTGGGCGCAGACCAACTGCTACACGGATCTGTGGATCGAAGTGTTGCATTCGCTGGGATTGGACCCCGTCCCGGCATTGGCATGTGCCTTCTCGTCGCGGTTCGACGGGGCTCAGTGGACTTTCCTCAAGCTCAAGGCGGAGGACATATACGCGCTGTACGGGATCGAAGTCGCCGAGATGAACGTCTGGCGGGCACCGCTGATCCATGTCGAGGACAACCTCGGGGTTGGGATGCTGTCGACGATCGAGGTGGACGGATACTGGCTTCCCGACACTCTCGGAACGATTTATCACGAGGGGCACACCAAAACCACGATCGTGCCCAATCGGATCGATCGTGTTGCCGGCGAACTCGAGTACTTCCACAACAGCGGGTACTACATGTTGCGAGGCGAAGACTTTTCCGGCGTTTTCGATCTCGATCGTTTCTCACTTCCTTCTTTTGTGCCCTACGTGGAGCAGATCCGGCTCAATCCGGTTCACGCGACCAACGCCGGAAACATCGCCGAAGTAGCTCGACGGAATGTAGCGGTTCGAGCGGCGGGTAATCCGGTGCGAGAGCTGGGCCGCAGGGTGATCGACGATCTCGAATGGGTGCAGGGGGCGGGCATGGATGCCTTTCACCTCTGGTCCTTCGGGCTTCTTCGTCAGTGTGGTGCCTGCGCGGAGCTGGCGGCGGACGCCAGCGAGTTCCTGGACACTGCAGGTTTCTCCGGGATGGTCGAGGCTGCGCCCGATTTTCGCAAAGTGGCGTCCGGGGCCAAGAGCGTGCAGTTTCAGATGGCGCGCGCCGCCAGGGGTCGCGCGGTCGACCCACGTGAGCAACTCGACGAGATGGCCGTGTCGTGGAAGAGGGCGATGGAAGTCGTTGCCGACACAGTCGGCGTCGACTCGCATCGACACCTGAGGTTGGTCTAGCAGTGCCTCGCTCGTCAGCGGACCTGCTGGCCGGCGCGATATGGCGTTGCGCTGCAACCGAACCCGGATCCGTGACCGATCCGGATGCCCTCGAAGCCGTGACCGAGTGGGTCGCAGCTCCCGTGCCGGGAACAGTCGTCGGCGCGTTGCGTGAGTCGCAGTCCGGCGCCGGACGCACAATGCCTGTTGCATCGGCGTCTGTTGCAACATCGTCTGTTGGATCGTCGGACTGGTGGTTCGTGACTACCGTTGCCACGACCGGTGAGGGGTCGTGGCTGCTCCAGTTCGACGGTGTGACGGCGTTTGCCGACGTCTGGATCGACGGTGTCCCGGTCGCGTCCACCGAATCCATGTTCACGCCTGGGGAAGTGAGCATTCCGGCCGGAGTCGGTGTTGGTAAACGTGTCCAGGTGGCTATTCATTTTCATTCCCTCTCCGCGACTTTGAGATCGAGGCGCCCACGAGGACGTTGGCGCTCGTCGATGGTCCGCGAACAGGGTCTTCGGTGGATTCGAACCACGATGCTCGGTATGGCTCCCGTATTCAGTGGTGTGCCGGTACCAGTGGGTCCATGGCGAGGTATCCGGTTGTTGGACAAGGGAGTTGCCACCGTCGTCTCTGCCGTCAAGTACGCGAGTGTCCACGGCACAACCGGCCGCGTTGCCGTCAGTGCGCGGCTCACCGGATTACCGGTCGCGGTGGAGTACGTCACCGTGC
Source organism: Rhodococcus sp. IEGM 1409 (assembly GCF_030056735.1). Classification (GTDB taxonomy): domain Bacteria; phylum Actinomycetota; class Actinomycetes; order Mycobacteriales; family Mycobacteriaceae; genus Rhodococcus_F. The sequence continues at coordinate 324,437 of NZ_JASHKN010000001.1, read as the reverse complement.
GCGTCGGCGAGCACTCGCAACAATTCGCTACGGCCTCCGGGCCGGACGGATTCCTCGAGGTGTCCGGCATCGTCGAAGTGGCGGACGCGCAGTTGTGGTGGCCGCACACGCACGGCGCCCCGCGTACTTATCCGGTGACGATAGAAACGGTCGGAGTCGCCGAGTACCTCGGTTCGGTTGGCTTCCGGACGGTGGAAGTCGATAGATCCGATGGTGGATTCCGGTTGAGTGTCAACGGGATCGGGGTGTACTGCCGTGGTTCGGTGTGGGTACCGACCGACCCGATCTCGCTTCAAGACGACGCCGGCACCACTCTTGTGTTGGAACGGCTGGCCGAGGCGGGTCTGAACATGATTCGAATCCCGGGGACGATGGTCTACGAGAGCGACCACTTCTGGGAGGAATGCGCGCGACTGGGCATTCTGGTGTGGCAGGACATGATGCTGGCGACGCTTGATCCGCCTGACACCGACGAATTCTTCGAACTCGTTGCCGCCGAGGTCACCGCGTTCCTACGCCGAGTGCGTGGAAATCCCGCATTGGCAGTCTTCTGCGGGGGCAGCGAGACCGAACAGCAGCCGACCATGCTGGGCTTGGTCGATCAACACATACCGCTCATTCATTCGAGACTGCCGAAATTGATCTCGACGGTTGCACCTGAACTCGAGTACGTGACGTCGTCGCCCTCGGCGCCTCGCGGCGGAAATCAATCGGCGCCTTGCGGCGGAAATCAATCGGCGCCTTGCGGCGGAGGGCAATTGGCCACGCACGTCGGAAGCGGGGTCGCTCACTACTTCGGGGTCGGTGCGTATCGCCGTCCACTGGCCGACGTGCTCAGCGCGCGAGTACGTTTTGCGACCGAATCACTGGCATTCTCGATTCCACCGTCGAATGCGTTGATCGAGAACGAATTCGGTTCACTCGCCGTCGCAGGGCACCACCCGGCGTGGAAAGCTGCGGTGCCGCGGGACAACGGATCGTCGTGGGATTTCGAGGATGTTCGTGACCACTACGTCCACACCCTTCTCGGCGAAGACCCTCGTGAAGTCAGGTGGTCAGACCCGGAACGCTATCTCGACCTGGGGCGCGCAGCTGTATGTGAGGCGTTCGCATCGACGCTCGGCTACTGGCGTCGCCCGGACTCTCGGTGCGACGGCGCCTTGACACTCGCACTGCGAGACCTGGAGCCCGGACCGGGATGGGGGGTCCTCGATTGGAACGGCAGCCCCAAAGCTCCGTGGTTCGTGCTCCGTCGGAGCGCCAAACCGATCGCGCTCCTCGTCACGGACGACGGTATGGACGGACTGAGGCTCGACGCAATCAACGAGACAGCCAATCCTGTCGTCGGCGAGATCAGGTTTCGAGCACACTGTCGGTCAGGTGTCGTCCCGGTCGACGTCGCGTTGCCGGTCAAGGTGGAAGCGCATTCAAGTCTGACCTGGTCCGTGGACAGCCTTGTCGGCCGTTTCACGGACCTCACCCACGTCTTTCGGTTCGGGGCGCGGACATACGAGGCCGTCACCGTCACACTCGAAGACGAGGACGGCGAGATGGTGGACGAAGTGGTGCACCTCTTGGGGGGTCCGGCGCGGCCCCTCGAGCAGTCGGTCGGACTTGTCGCTACTGCTCGTAGCGTCGGCCGGCCTCGAGGCCTCGGGGATGAAGAGTGGGTCGTCGACGTCACGACCGATGCTGCCGCCCAATACGTAGCCCTCGAACTGCAGGGCTTCGAGCCCGAAGACTCCTGGTTCCACCTCGCGCCGAACGGTCGCAAGACTGTTCGTCTGCGGAGAACTGGCCAGGCAACGAAGGTGATCGGCCGGGTCCGGGCGCTCAACTCTCACACGAGCGTGGCCGTGACACCGCCGAGCGCACCGGCCACGCAATCTTCACCGGCCAAGCGGACGTCGAAGAAGACGAGCGCTAGGGGAAACTGAAAGGATCGGACTGCGCTGCGAGATCGCGCACCGATAGAATCGAACCGGCGCACAATTCTGCCTCGGTGGGGATCTTGCGCTCGGGCTGTGAGCCCGCAACCCGTCATCACTGTTCAGGAGCGCGTTCGTTGACTTCCTTGTCCTCTGCCCAGACTGCGCTCGCTGGACTCGCCGAGGTAGCCCTCGCAGACGCCGCGTTCACTCCGGTGATCGACTCCATCGGCGCGGCCGCCCTGGACATCGTGGCGCCGACGCCGGCTCGACCATTCATCGCCGCTGCACTTGCCGCCCGCACGCCGGTACTGCTGGTGACGGCCACCGGTCGCGAAGCCGACGATCTGACGTCAGAACTCACCGAGATGCTCGGCGGAGGTGTCGCGCAGTTCCCGTCGTGGGAAACATTGCCGCACGAGCGACTGTCGCCGAGCGCGGATACCGTCGGACGACGGGTGGAGGTACTGCGCAGACTCGCCAGACCAGACGACGCCTCGTACGGCTCGCCGCTTCGGGTGATCGTCACCACGGTGCGCTCTCTCGTTCAGCCGATGGCACCAGGTCTGGGCGAGATCGAGCCGATCACATTGCGCGTCGGCACCGAGATCGATTTCGATTCCGTTCTCGTACGTCTGGTGGAGATGGCGTACAGCCGTGTCGACATGGTGGGAAAGCGTGGTGAGTTCGCGGTCCGCGGCGGCATTCTCGACTTGTTCTCGCCGACGGCGGATCATCCGGTACGTATCGAATTCTGGGGTGACGAGGTATCGGAGCTTCGGTACTTCTCGGTTGCCGATCAGCGTTCGCTACCGGACGTCGACGTCGATTCCGTGATTGCGCCGCCGTGTCGTGAGCTGATTCTGACAGCTGATGTTCGCGATCGAGCTGCGGCACTCGCTGCTGAGAACCAGGCTGATGCCTCGTTGGTCGAGATGCTGGACAAGATCTCGGCAGGCATCCCCGTCGAAGGAATGGAAGCACTGCTCCCGGTTCTCAAACCCGGTGAACTGCAACTACTTTCCGATGTTCTTCCCGTCGGTGCGCACATCCTTCTGTGTGATCCGGAGAAGGTGCGCACCCGCGCCACCGACCTGGTGCGCACCGGCCAGGAATTCTTGGAAGCGTCGTGGACGGCGGCGTCGATCGGCGGCGCGGCACCGCTCGACACGTCGATCCTCAACGGCGGGGGAGTCGATCTCGGCGCCTCCGCGTACCGGTCGCTTCGTCATGTTCGCGAATCCGCCGAAGCTGCCGGCCGTCCGTGGTGGACGGTCAGCCCGCTGGCGTCGGGAAATGGTGAAGAACTCGAGCTCCCGGTTCAGGCGGCACCGCAGGTACGTGGTTCCGACGACCTGTTGGCCGAGCTGTTCGTCAGCCTCCGGGCGCACGTGAGCGCGGGCGGTCGCGCGGCGATCGTGGTGGCAGGTGCCGGAACGGCAAGCCGCGTCGTGGAGCGACTCGGTGAAGCCGAAGTGCCCGCCAAGATGCTCGACGCCGGCGCTACCCCCGCCCGTGGACAGGTCGCGGTGCTCCGCGGATCACTGCACGACGGCTTGGTACTCGCCGGCGACGACTCGACGCCGGGGATGGTGATCGTCACCGAGTCCGATCTGACGGGCAACCGTGTTGCCGCGGTCGGCGACGGAAAGCGTTTGCCGGCCAAGCGCCGCAATCAGGTCGATCCCCTCGCGCTGTCGGCAGGGGATATGGTCGTGCACGATCAGCACGGTATCGGCCGTTTCGTCGAGATGGTCGAACGCACCATCGGCGGGGCGCGTCGTGAATACCTGGTCATCGAGTACGCGCCGAGCAAGCGTGGTCACCCGGGTGATCGTCTGTTCGTCCCGATGGAATCGCTCGATCAACTCTCCCGGTACGTCGGTGGAGAGTTGCCGGCGCTGAGCAAGCTCGGTGGATCCGACTGGGCAAACACCAAGCGCAAGGCCCGCAAGGCGGTTCGTGAGATCGCGGGTGAGTTGGTTCAGCTCTACGCGGCGCGTCAGGCAGCCCCTGGGCATGCGTTCGGCCCGGACACGCCGTGGCAGAAGGAACTCGAGGACGCATTCGCGTTCACCGAGACCATCGACCAATTGACCGTTATCAGTGAGGTCAAGGCCGATATGGAGAAGCCGGTTCCGATGGACCGGGTGGTGATCGGTGACGTCGGTTACGGCAAGACGGAGATCGCCGTTCGCGCCGCGTTCAAGGCAGTACAGGACGGCAAGCAGGTGGCGGTGCTGGTGCCCACGACTCTTCTTGCACAGCAACATCTTCAGACGTTCACGGAGCGAATGGCGTCCTTCCCGGTGAGGGTGCGAGGGCTGTCCCGTTTCACCGATGCCAAGGACTCGAAGGAAATCATCGCCGGCATGGCCGAAGGTGAGATCGACATCGTCGTCGGTACTCACCGGTTGCTGCAGACCGGTATCCGCTGGAAGGACCTCGGGCTTGTGATCGTCGACGAGGAACAGCGATTCGGAGTCGAGCACAAGGAACACATCAAGGCACTACGCACCCACGTCGACGTCTTGACGATGTCGGCTACCCCGATTCCTCGTACTCTCGAGATGAGCATGGCCGGGATCCGCGAGATGTCCACGATCCTCACGCCGCCGGAAGAACGTCATCCGATCCTCACTTACGTCGGTGCGTATGCGGACAAGCAGGTTGCCGCGGCCATCCGGCGTGAACTTCTGCGCGACGGCCAGATTTTCTACGTGCACAACCGCGTCAGCTCGATCGACAAGGCAGCCAAGAAGATCCGCGAACTCGTTCCGGAGGCCCGCGTCGTCGTGGCGCACGGTCAGATGAACGAGGACACTCTCGAAAAGACCGTGCAGGGATTCTGGGAGCGCGACTTCGACGTGTTGGTCTGTACCACGATCATCGAAACCGGTCTCGACATCTCGAACGCGAACACGCTGATCGTCGAACGTGCGGATTCACTGGGGCTTTCGCAGTTGCATCAGTTGCGCGGCCGAGTCGGGCGTAGTCGCGAACGCGGATATGCCTATTTCCTGTATCCGGCCGAAAAGCCTTTGACGGAAACGGCGTACGACCGACTGGCAACGATCTCGCAGAACTCCGACCTCGGCGCAGGTATGGCAGTTGCGATGAAGGACCTCGAAATTCGTGGAGCCGGAAACGTCCTCGGCGCAGAGCAGTCCGGCCACGTGGCGGGTGTCGGGTTCGATCTGTACGTCAGGCTCGTGGGAGAGGCAGTCGAAGCCTTCCGGGCGGCAGCCGACGGCAAACCGATCACGATGGACGAGGGCACCAAGGAGGTCCGGATCGACCTGCCGGTCGACGCGCACATCCCGCCCGATTACGTCACCAGTGACAGGCTCAGGTTGGAGGGGTACCGCAAGCTCGCTGCCGCGACGGATTCCGACGGTATCGCTGCTGTCGTCGAAGAATTGGTCGATCGTTACGGCTCACTGCCCGAAGAGGTTCGACGGCTGATCTCGGTGGCCAAGCTGCGTCTCCTGTGCCGCGAGTACGAACTCGAAGAAGTCGCCGTCACCGGGACACAGCTGAAGGTTTCCCCGATGGCCCTGCCGGATTCCAAACAGATCAGGCTCAAGCGGATCTATCCGAGTGCGCAGTACCGGGCAACGACCGGGCTCGTGCAACTCCCGCTGCCACGCACCGGGGGAGTCGGCTCGGATCGGTTGCGTGACGTCGAACTGTTGCAGTACATCGCGGACTTCATCCTCGCGATCGACGGGCGCGCGGCCGGCGCCGTCGTAGTCGAGGCGTAACTCGAGGTGACCACAACGCCGACCGTCGTACTGCTCGATCCGACACGCCCGCAGGTGGTTCCGCTGGCGGCGCTTGCGTACTTGACAGGCGAGATCGAGATCGACGTCGGCGTTCCGGAGTCGGCTCGTGTCTCTCTTCCCGATTCGACGCCGGGCGCCCTGGTGACGGTGATGATGGACGTGCCCGGACCGCGACTCGATGCAGTGGTCGCCTCGGGGGCAAGGATCGTGCGGGCTGAACCAGTCCTCGGTGATCGATTGGTGGAGGCCGCGTCGATCATGGATCGATTGTGGAACCGTGGCGGGTGGGAGTCGACGCAGACGCACGACAGCCTGTCCGTGTATCTCGTGGAGGAGACGTACGAGGTGCTTGACGCCATCCGTAGTGGCGATCTCACCGACCTTCGTGAGGAATTGGGTGATCTCTTGCTGCAGGTCCTGTTTCAATCCAGGATCGCGCAGTCGACCGGGGCCTTCGACGTCGACGATGTGGGTGCGGCGCTCATCGAGAAGCTGATTCACCGGAGTCCGCATCTGGAGACGTCAGGAACCGTGGACATCGCCGAGCAAGAACGTGCATGGGAGACCCTCAAGGCAGTGGAGAAGGCCCGTGCCTCGGCGATGGACGGGATCGCCGTCAGCCAGCCTGCCGGCCTGTTGGCCGAGAAGTTTGCGAGTAGGGCGATCCGTGCCGGGTTCCCGCAAGACCTCGTCCCCGCTGAACTGCGCGAGAAGCTGGCCGCGTATCGGGCGCTGGAAACTAGCCTGCGGGTAGAAGCACTGAGGTTCGCATCGAACTATCGCGCCGCGGAGGGCCGGATTGCCGACTGCCCGGCCGGGACGGATCCGGGTTCGAGTGCTGGTCGGTGGACTGCGGCTTGGCAAATACCGGCCGAAGATAACGAGTGAGCGAGCTAGTTGTTGTGGGTATGGACGTTGCTGACGCGGGACTGAAGTAGACGGGCTGGTCCTCGGCGTGAGAATGGGAGTTGCGACACAACCGTTCTTAACCAAGAAGGACCAGCCCTGTGACACACCGTAATGCTCCGCTGACAGTGGAGGGAAGACGGCGACTCGTCGAACGATGCCGAACGCGTCCGGTAGCGCATGTCGCTGCTGAAATGGGGGTCTCGCGGCAATGCGCCTCGAAGTGGGTCAACCGTCACCGCAAATACGGCGACCTGGGACTACACGACCGATCCAGCACACCGAAACACCAACCGACCGCCACTGCGGCGGGCGTCGTGGCCGAGATCGAATTCATGCGACGGACCCGGAAATGGTCGGCCTCACGAATTACGTTCGAACTCCGAATGGATGGAACGGACATTGCTCGCAGGACGGTCACGAAGATCCTGCGGAATCTCGGGCTGAATCGTCGCCGGTTCATCGACCCGAACGGCGAAACCAACCGAAAACCACAGGTCATCATCGCGAAACGGCCAGGACAGATGGTCCACGTCGACATCAAGAAAGTTGGGAAGATCCCCGACGGCGGCGGGTGGCGCGTCCACGGCCGCGGGTCCGAGCAGGCCAAACGATCCCAGCGCCGGAAAACGAAGAACAACCAGGCCCGCATCGGCTACACCTACCTGCATTCCGCGATCGACGGTAACACCCGCCTGGCGTACACCGAAGCCAGGAACAACGAAACCGCCGCAACAGCCATCGATTTCATGAACAACGCCCGACTCTTCTTCGCCGCACACGGCATCACCCGGATCGAACGGGTGATCACCGACAACGGATCATGCTATCGGGCAGCTGATTTCACGGCTTCACTCGGAACCTCTCGACACCAACGGATCAGGCCGTACACCCCGAAACACAATGGGAAAGTAGAACGATACAACCGCATCCTCGCCGAAGAACTGCTCTACTCCCGCGAATACAGCAGCGAGCAGCAACGACGCACCGCCGTCGAGGTGTGGAATGTTCACTACAATTACCACCGACCGCATTCAGCACGCGGAGGACGACCGCCCGTCGCTTACCGCCGGCACCGCGTAGCTAACGTCCGTGCCTCATACATGCAAACCAGGCGTGCAGCTCACGGACACATCGGTATCGCAAACCTCACTGCCTGATTACTTTGTCCGGACGCACTGGAGCTACTGCTGGCTGGTGCCCCTGCGGTGGACTGGAACCCACCCAATCCGGAATGAAGGCACTGGCAGACTCGCTGAGGGGGCAAAATGAGGTGCTTGATCAGGTGCCTGAGACCCGGTATCTGACCCGAAGGTAACAATGTGATGCAGATTCCGGACACATTTGCATTACGACTCGAAGTCAAGGGTCCGTGGCCTACGCAGTGCTGATAGGTTCCCGACGTCTGGATAGCGCAGCATTTGCCGGGGGGCGTCAGGGTGAGTTCGAGTAATCAGCCATACATATCAGCGATGCTCGCGCGACCAGTCCGGATCCAGCCCTCAATGGCTCCGAGCCGCGTGCTGTATGCCCGGTTCGCCGCTTCTCCCAGTTCAGAGGATCGATACCCCCGATGCCGCACTTGTTCAGTATGTACACATTCGCGGGTCTCGCGACGCTGCAACGGTAACGAGACGGGCTCCTCGCACGACAATATGTTCGACCGCGTTGGTTGCCAAGGCTGAACTGACGCACGACGGCACTGTCGGCGGCCGAGAAACGCTGCGAACGGGGGCGATGAAAACGTGATTACGCTTACAGGTTGACCTTCCTGAGGCCCGATTTTGCCCGGTTTGTACAAATTTTCCGCAATTTCCTGGTTACCGATGGGTTGCCCGCTAATGATGAGTGCACATGAAACAAACCTAAGGTATGTTTTCAATCAAGAAGTTCGACGCGGGGTATGAAATTGCCCGAAGCAACCAGCTCAGGGCTGGTTATCGAAGCAAACTCCAGTCGGTGTGGCTTGAAACCGTGCGTCTCCGGGCGTGGCAACCTGCGGGGTGTTGCCGCTCCAGGATCGCGATATTGGTTACCGGTCAGCGACTCGCTAGAGAACTGATCCAGCCAACTCATAAGTTCGATGACCAGAAAGACAGAAAATCCATGAGCGTACATGTCGGGGTTGAAACCGAGTCCGGGCAATCGCCTATCCGCGCGATCGGTCCCGAGGCGAGTTCGTCGGCGAAGGTCGGTACGGATTGGAGGCAGGGATACCGGCGTCACATCGCCGTTACCGACTCCATCACCGTCGTACTGGTGATCGCCCTTGCGCAGATCGTGAGCATGTGGCCCCACCCCCTCGAGTGGCTGACACCGATGAAGGTCGTTGCCTCGGTCGCCCTCGGCGGACTCTGGATGGTTGCGCTCGCTCGGGGCCGTAGTCGTCACCAGGCGACGTTGGGTGAGGGCAGCGACGAGTACGAGCGCGTCCTTCTCGCCACCGGCCAGGTCTTCGGACTGGGCGCCCTGGCGGCCATCGTCCTCGGCGTGGGAATCGCACGGAGCTATCTGATGATTGCCCTGCCGGTCGGCCTGGGAGCACTGCTTCTCGGCCGCTACCTGTGGCGTCGCGACATTCTGCGCAAGCGTGCGTCCGGCAAGTGCAGGAATTCGGTCCTTCTCATCGGTGGCCACGCATCTGTAGTGGCAACCACCCGCTCGTTCGTCCGTGACGCATCGGCTGGATACGACGTCGTCGGCGCATGCATTCCGCGCCGCGCTACCGCCGTCGACGATCACATCATGGTCGACGGTGCACGAATCCCGGTATTCGGCAACGAGTTCGAGGTCGTCGAGGCAATGCGATCGAGCAATGCGGACACCGTCATCGTCACCGGAACCGAGGACTTGGGTCAGGTCGGACTCCGCACGCTCATGTGGGATCTCGAAGCCGAAGGCGTCGACCTCGTCGTATCGCCCGTCGTTGCCGATGTCTCCAAGGCACGGTTGATGTTCCGCCCCGTCGCAGGGCTTCCCCTGATCCACGTTGCACGGCCGCGTTACGAAGGTGCCAATCGCAAGCTGCCGGCAGTATTCGACGCAATGTTCTCTGCACTGATGATTCTGCTCGTGTCGCCCGTTATGGTTGCTGCGGCCATCGCGGTGAAGGCAACGTCCAAGGGTTCGGTCTTCTACAAGGCAGAGCGAATCGGTCTCAACGGAAAACCGTTCCCCATGTACAAGTTCCGGACCATGGTCCAGGGTGCAGACCAGCAGGTGACCGATCTCATGGGTGACAACGAAGGCGCCGGCGGAGTGCTCTTCAAGATGCGCGAAGATCCTCGGATCACTCGGGTGGGCAAGGTTCTGCGCCGACTCAGCATCGATGAGCTTCCTCAGTTCTTCAACGTCCTGCGGGGCGAGATGAGTGTTGTCGGTCCTCGCCCGCCGCTGCGTCGTGAAGTTGAGATGTACGACGACGAGGTTTCTCGCCGTCTGTTCGTCAAGCCCGGCATCACCGGACTGTGGCAGGTCAGCGGACGTAGTGATCTCTCGTGGGAGGATTCGGTCCGACTCGACTCCTCGTACGTCGAGAACTGGTCCGTGGCACAAGATCTCTCGATCATCGCACGAACTGTCTCAGCAGTAGTCAAGAGCGACGGAGCCTACTGACACTGAAAACCGGGTGGTGCTCGGAGAATTGTTCTCCGAGCAACACCCGGACTTTCGTGTTTCCGGATGAGTGGCTGGTGACCACGAACAGGTCGCCGGAGTAGCTGTGGGAGCTGATGACTGTTTTTCGAAACACCAGATCCCGCTTGGGGTTCGAGGAGTTGCGTGATGAGTGGATGGCAAGTGTCTAGAACTGTCGCAGGGCTGCGGGAGGTGAGAGATGCGTACGGGCGCAATATGGATGGGCTCGTACCACCCGCGGGTCTGCACGTAGTCGAGGAAGGGTGGTGGATCGCGCTGACGGGTGCTCCGGATCCCAGTTACAAACTTGCACTCGTCTACGGCGGGGACTTGCGAAAAAATGCGACCGAGGTACTCGAGCATGTTCTCTCTCAGAAGGCTGCGGAGCGTCATCATGTTGGCCGGCGCAGGATTGAATGCGGCGACCGTCATGTCGGATGCAGGATGGGTGTGTGTCCGGTCGAGTTCCTTTCGGGCGTTGCCGAATGCGCCGGTGGCGGACGATCCCCGAATCCGGGTGCTCGACGAGTCCGAATTGGATTCGGCGCGCACTAGCGGTGGATGTCTTCGGGATCGATCCCGAATCTGCGGGACTCGTCTACTCGTCCAGGGGCACTGATGGGCACCCGTTCCGTTCTGTCGTAGGACTGTTCGAAGACGACGTCCTGCAAACCGCAGCGATCGTGTCGGTAGGGGAGTCGATCAGCACAGTGTGGGCGGGTGGCACGCGCCCAGGCGGCCGACGGCGAGGGCACGGTCTTCGAATTCTTCAGGAAGCTTCGGCAACGGCCTATGCAGAGGTGGGGGAAGGTTCGCTGTGTTTCTTGGCGAGCGAGGCAGGCGACAGTATGTACGACTCGGCCGGTGCTGAGATCGTCGAATACTGGCAGATGTGGTCGAGACCTCGGTGGCTGTTGGGTAAGTGAGTGTCCTGACCAGGCGGGCAGTAGCACAGATGGGGGTGAGTCAGGGTCGTAGCTCAGGATTCTCCCTTCGAATTGAGTGCCGCGCGATTCATTGCACAATCACTACGCCGATGTTACCTTCGACGCACTCGCCGGGTAACGGTTGATTCGCTCGAAGAGAGATCTGATTGTTCAGCATCTACTTGGGGCAATCTATTTGGGGGCATAGTGGCACGACTCGTCGCTTCTGCAATTCGAACGTCTCTTGCGCTGGGATTTGTCGGTGTTCTGGTCACCGCCAGTGTGTCTGGTTCTACTGCGGCCATGGCGCAGGCTGATCGATTTGAGACGACATCCGAAGTCGGTAATACGGTGTTGCCGTTCGATGTACCCGCCCCGTCGACGCTGAATTCGAAGCGGGTATTCGCCCATTATTTTCCGCCGTATCCGATATCTCTCGACAATCAGGATCCGGCTACAGACACATATTCGCAGCATTATTTGGCCGTGAACGGCGAGGGTGGCGTTCACGCCTCCTACGGTGGGTTTCTCAGGGACAGGCCTCTCCCGCAGGCTCCGATCAGCGATCCTGACTGGAAACTGCGGAACTTGGAAACTGAAGTACGTCAGGCAGCTTCGGAGGGTATCGACGGTTTTTCCGTCGACATCATGGCACGTTCGAACAATACTTCCTGGTGGGGCAGCAGCGTTCCGCTCGCCCTGATGCAGGCAACAGTGAATGCGGATTCGGATTTCAAGATCATGTTGATGCCGGACATGATGGCAGAATTCCAGACAATGACTCCTGTGGAAGCCGCCGCGGAAATGGCAGTCTATGCCGATTATTCATCCGCATACCGACTGGCCGACGGGCGACTGGTGATCTCGCCTTTCGCTGCGGAGCAGAAGACCCCGAGTTGGTGGTCTCAGTTTCTGAGCGTTATGCAGTCGACATACGGCGAAACGGTTGCATTTGTCCCGCTTTTTGTCGACGCGGCGTCCAACATAGATGCATTCGCGTCGATCAGTTACGGGATGTCGAGCTGGGGGGAGAGAAATCCGAACGCGAATTCGCTGTCGCGAACCGATGCTAATGCGCCGCTGGTATTGGCTGATCGAGCGCATGATCTCGGGAAGATTTGGATGCAACCGGTAAGTTTCCAGGATGCGCGGCCGCAGCAGGGAATCTTTGACGAAACGATAAACACTCTGAATCTGCGCAACACGTGGGAAATTGCCCTGCAATCGCAGAGCGAGTGGGTTCAGTTGGTCACCTGGAATGACTACAGCGAGGGGACATCGTTCCAACCCAGCGCAGGTCACGGGTTTGCGCTGCTGGATCTGAATTCATACTGGCTATATCGCTTCCGCACGGGCGCGTACCCGACGGTCGTGCGAGACACGGTTTACCTGTCGTACCGCAATCAGCCAACGTGGGCGACGCCCGTGAATCCTTCCAGCGCGCCGATGGCCCTCAGGCCGTATTCGCCTGCTGCCGACAACACAGTCGAGGTCCTGAGCTTCCTGACCGCGCCGGCGGACGTGACAATCACAGTGGGCGGGCAAGTGACGACGTGTCACGTTCCCGCGGAGGCTTTCCCGTGCGTCGCCGGATTGGGTGCGGGGGACATCTCCGTTGTGACCAGTCGCGCCGGAGTCGCGGTGGCGTCCGTCAATTCACATGTGACCGTCAGTCAGGCTCCGTACAACCAGAACTACGACTATCTGATGGACTCGAGCAGACGGTGACGCGGAGCACTCTCGCTCAACATGATTCGAACTGAGCACGAACGTAGCCAGCCGTCTGCCACACGTAATTGGCGGCCCAGACCCAGACCGGCAGCGGCTGTGGATCGGCGACAACTCTGATCTCACCGTCCCAACACTTGCCGATGATGTACCGGCTCCGCGATACGTGCGGCACAAAGGTGACAACGATTACTCGTTTCCACCCTTCGGCCTCGGCTCGCCTGCGGATCTCCTGACCTTCACCCCGGGTTGTGGAGGGATCGGGCTTGAAGCAGCTCACGTCAAAATCGTAGTGGCCTTCGCAGATCGACTTCATCGTCGTGTCGCTCGCGCGGTAGGGGTTCGAAAATACGATCTGCGGTGCGAATCCCTGTTCGGCTAGGGACAGCCCGTACTCCTCGCGCCCGTCATGATCGCCGCCGAGTACAACGATGGCGTCGGCTTTTTCGGGAGCGTCGATTTTCGGGGTGACATACACAGGCCAGCCGACCGCGGTGACCGCGATGAGTGCGAAGGCAAGTGCGACGAGACCTCGTATCCGGCGACGCGACCGGCCGGTAGTGGCGGTGAGGTCAGCTTTCACGAGACTGCGAGCCGACCTTCCCGCTGCTTGCTGTATTCAGCTTCGAGAACCTTTCTGACAGCGTCCATCCCGAGCGTGTTTCTTGCCACGTCCCGAGCGCGTGTTCCCATGTTCGCCGACTCTTCGGGATTGTTGAGCATCCACGAGATCGCCGAAGACAGGGCCTCCGTCGTATCGTCCACGACGATTCCGCAGTTTCCGTCCCGGATGAGCGACGCAACACCGCAGGTGTCTGTCACGATGACCGGGAGCCCAGCGGCCATTGCTTCGAGCACTGACATCGGAAACGGTTCGTTCACCGACGGCAGGACGTAGATCGACGATCTTGAATATCGTGCGGTCGATTGGTCGAAGGGAAGTGGACCTTCGTAACGAATGGAGTCACGGTGGCTGGACTGCTCGATCGACGTCGTCACGGCCGCGGCTTCGCCCTCGTCCGGGCCCACGATCGAGAAGTGTGCCTTACGCCCCGAGTCGAGTACGACACATGCGGCGTCGACGAATACTTGCGGTCGTTTGCGTTCTTGTAGGCGTGCGAGGAACAAAACGTCAGGAACCTGATCGTCGCCAATAACCGGCCGCACAGCTTCTTCCGACTCGGGAATACCGTTGTTCAGCTCCACGAGGTGAATGTCGTGGCCCGCAGTCACAGCCAGAAGGTCTTGGCGTTCACGATCTGTGAGGTGGAAAACTGTTCGCGCGCCACGCAAGACAGGGACCGTCAACGCCGCGTCCAGCGGCTTCGCCAGCAATTTGTCTGTGCCGTCGATCATTCCGTGAGTTTGAGCCACAAATGGCACCCCGTATGCCAGCGCCAGTCTGGCAACGGGCAGAGTGACGAAGTCGCGGGCGAGATGGATGTGAACGACGTCGAATTCACGGAGGTGCTTCCGAAGCCACAGCAACATCCCAGGGGCGGCAATGCCGGCATACCCGATCTTGGGGATCAGGGTCCGAGCCGGAAACAGTTGCAGCGCAATGCCCTGCTCTTGGGTGGGCGGTTGGGCATACCCACGGGTACCCGCAGCGATCGTGACGTCGTGCCCGTGGTCCTGGAGGGCAGTCGCTTGGTTGAGGGCGACCCGAATGGGCCCTCCGTACGCGGCATCCGGAGAAAGAAGGGTGACGACGTGCAGAATCTTCACTTGATTTCCTTGGCGCGCGGCGCCAACATGGTCGAGTCGTCGGCAACGTCGGAGGTGACCAGCGCTGTGGCACCGACGATCGCTCGGTTACCCACGGTCACGCCGCGAAGGACCGTGGCGCGTGCAGCGATCCAGGCTCCGTCACCAATGGTGATGGGGGCGTTGTCGAATTCGAAAGTAGCGCTTCGGTGATCATGACTTCCGGTGCACAGGAACACATCTTGCGAAATCGCGGTGTCGGCACCGATCGTGACGGGTTCGAGATTCAGAATCCAGGTTCCTTCGCCGATCCACGAATCGGCGCCCACCGTGAGTTTCCACGGCCAGTGGATGCGAACGCGATGCCGAATGAGAACTCCTTCGGCCAGACCTGCTCCGAACTTTCGCAGGATCGAAATTCGAATACGGTTCGGGCACCACCAGTGCGAGAGAACCGCGCCGGATACGAGAAGCCAAGCGATCTGGACGAGTGGTCCGCGTCCCTTGTCGTATCCGGCGCCAGTGAATCCCGCCAACGAGCGTGTGAAATTCACTGGCGTGCTCATAGTCGGACCGATTCCGCAGCATTCTGAACATTTTCCCGGTACCAGGCCACAGTCGATTCGATCCCGCTCTTCGTCGAGATCTTCGGAGTCCAACCGGTTTCCATCAAGGTGGAGACATCGAGGAGTTTGCGCGGCGCACCGTCAGGCTTGCTGGTGTCCCACTTCATCTCACCTTCGTATCCGACGGCCTCGGCGACGATCTCGGCCAATTCACGAATGGTCTCGTCACGACCGGTTCCGACGTTGATGTGCTTGGAGTCGTCGAAGGTGTCCAGCAGGTGCAGGACGGCGTCGGCCAGATCGTCGACGTGAAGGAACTCACGACGTGGGCTGCCCGAACCCCAGTTGGTGACAGACGTGACCCCTTCGTTTTTCGCCTGATCGAGACGTCGAATCATCGAAGGAAGTACGTGCGACACCGTTTCCGTGAAGTTGTCACCCGGACCGTACAAGCTGGTGGGCATCGCCGAAATCCACGGCAGCCCATACTGTTTACGAACAGACTGAACCTGAATGATGCCGGCGATCTTCGCAATGGCGTATGCATCGTTGGTCGGTTCCAGGTGGCCGTTGAGCAGCTGATCCTCGGTGATCGGTTGCGGCGCCAAGCGCGGGTAGATGCACGACGATCCGAGAAAGAGCAACCTGGTGACGCCGTGATGCAGCGCTGCGTCGAGGACGTTGGTCTGGATCTGCAGATTGTCGGAGATGAAGTCGACCGGGTACGTGTTGTTGGCGACGATGCCACCAACCTTCGCGGCAGCGAGAACGACGCACGCGGGCTTCGTCTCCTCGAAGAAGCTGAACACCGCCGATCGATCCCGGAGATCGAGTTCGGACGATGATCGTCCGATCAAGTCGGAGAAGCTCTCGGCGTTCAGCTTTCGCCAGATCGCCGAACCTACGAGACCTCGGTGACCGGCGATGTATGTAGGCGCAGAGCGGTCGAGCGGGGTGGCTGAGTTGGTCGTGGTCATGAGATCGCGCTGCTCCAATCAGGAAGGGACGGTGTGTCGATCCACGGCTTGCCCTCGTGCTCGAGCGCGGCAATATCGGCTTCGATCATGATGCGCGCCAACTCCGGGGTCTGCACGGTGGCCTTCCATCCGAGATCACGCTCGGCCTTGCTCGCGTCACCGACGAGTGCGTCGACCTCGGTCGGGCGCAGGTAGCGCGGATCGAACTTCACGTACTTCTGCCAATCGAGTCCGACGTGGCTGAACGACGCTTCCACGAAGTCCTGGACGGTGAAGTTTCCGCCGGTGGCCAGGACGTAGTCGTCGGGTTGGTCGACCTGAAGCATGCGCCACATGCCCTCCACGTACTCGGGCGCGTAGCCCCAGTCGCGGACCGCGTCGAGGTTGCCGAGGTAGAGGCTGTCCTCGATGCCTGCATTGATGCGGGCGACTGCCCGGGTGATCTTGCGCGTCACGAAAGTCTCACCACGACGCGGGGATTCGTGGTTGAAGAGAATTCCGTTGACCGCATGGATTCCGTACGCTTCGCGGTAGTTCTTGGTGATCCAGTACGAGTACACCTTTGCCGCACCGTAGGGCGAGCGCGGATAAAACGCGGTCTCCTCGTTCTGCGGCGGGGGAGAAGCACCGAACATTTCCGAGCTCGACGCTTGGTAGAAGCGGCACTGGAGTCCGGTCATCCGGACGGCCTCGAGCAACCGCGTCGAGCCGATGCCCGTGGTGTTACCCGTGTGTTCGGGCTCGTCGAAGCTGACCCGGACATGCGACTGTGCCGCAAGGTTGTAGACCTCGTCAGGCGCGATCTTCGACAGCAACGTGACGAGACGTGCTCCGTCGGAGAGGTCGCCGTAGTGGAGGAACAGACGGGCGCCCTCTTCGTGAGGATCCTGGTAGAGGTGATCGATTCGCGAGGTGTTGAAGGTGGATGCCCGCCTGATCAAGCCGTGTACTTCATAGCCTTTGGCCAACAACAATTCGGCCAGGTATGAACCGTCCTGTCCGGTGATACCTGTGATGAGTGCGCGTTTGGTCATCGAGCGTCAACTGCCTTCTTTGTGATCGTGCTTGTCGGGACGGAATACGGAGTTTTTCCGCGACGTGCAGCCAGCTCTCGTATCCACTGTTCGCATGTGTCGATGGACGCTGTCTTGCCTACGGATGCGGCGCAGTAGTCCAGTCCGGCCTGTCCGAGTTGAGCAGATTTTGTTGCATTGCCTGCCAATTCGAGTGCAGCGGCGAGTAGCCCGGCTGGACTTCCGCTCGGAACCACGACACCTGCACCCGATGCGCGGATCTCGTCCGCGGTCGTCGATTCGACGTCGGTGGCCGCGAGGATCGCGGTTCCGCTGCTGAAATACGACGTGAGCTTGCTGGGCACTGCCATGCCGACGATGCCAGGGGCCTCATTGACCAGGAGGATATCGGCGGAAACCATTGCGGTCCTGAATGCTTCGTCGTCCAGTGGCCGAACGAAGTCGAGGCGGTCGATACCGGCGCCGGCCGATTCGAGGGCCGGACGTTGATTGCCGTCTCCGACGAGGACGAAACGAATCGGAAGTTTCTGTGCGTCCGCGAGCCGTGCGGCTTCTACCACGTTCTCGAGGCCCTGCTTCACACCCATGTTGCCGGTGTGCAGTACGACGGTCTCGTCGGGTGCCCAGCCGAATCGCGCACGTGCTGCAGCAATGTCACCGACGGCGATCGGCGCGACGTGCGTCCAGTTCCTGACGACAGTCACGTCGGCGGGAGAAACGCCGAATTGGTCGATGACGTGATCGACGAAGCGGTCGTGCACCACTGCGAGACCGTCGGCGGACTTCATGACCGCGGCCTCGAGACGTGCAGTCGCACGAGCACTGCGACCGGACATGGCACCGGTCTCGACGACTCCCTGGCCGTACAGGTCGTGAACCCAGATACCGATTGCCGGGCGGCGCGGGGTCATGCGGGCGCGGCCGAGTGACATGGCTGTCGCCAGCAGTGCAGGACTGGTGCAGACGATGACGTCGGGTGTGCCCCACTTGGACGTGATCGAGCGAGCTCCGAAGCTCAACTCCATTTTGATTCGTCCGAGCGCGTTGGGCGGACTCGGGACGAAGTGACGGCGACGGTGAACGTGAACCCCGTTGATGTCCTCGTCGATCGAGCGACCCGTGTACCCAGGATCGATTTCCCAAGCGGGATAGTGAGGGAACCCGGTTATCACGTCGACGTTGTGACCGCGAGCGCTCAATTCTTCGGCCAAGTCCGTCATGTACGGAGCGATACCGGTCGTCTCGGGTGAATAGTTGATACCGAGCAGAGTGATGTTCAGCATGTCGTCACGTGTGGTTTTCTGGTCGATTGAAGCGCCGACTTCGTCGCGGACGCTCACGCGTAACCGATCAGCTGATGTACTGATGGTGAACCTCCAAGTCCGGTAACCCAGACCGAAACAATCAAATGGTTTGGTTAACACCATTTAAGCTGCACTCTGGTCTTTTTTCAACCGGCTCATGTGCGATGTATGGATGCCCGAAGGCGAATGGAGGTGGCTGATTTTCCCCTCCGAATCGGCATCAGTAGTGGTTAGCCAAGGATTTGCCATTCTCGCGCTGGTGCTTATGTCGGGAGTGCGGCCGGAAAAAGTGTTGCATTCAACACCGATCCCGACGGCGAGTACCGTGGATCTATATGTTTTGGGGCCTCGCGACTTTCGATGTACTAGTTGGGCTCGATGTGTGTGTGGGCTCCCGCTCGATGTCGGAGTTGTCCACGGCGTCCTGTTGTCGGAACTGGGGATTGCCGACCTGCTGGGACACGCGCCGGTTGGCGCCGACTCGACTCTGCCTGCACCCTCGGTTACTATTTAGTAAACAATCTTTTGGTCTGTTCTCAATTTTGTTCAGATAGTGACCCTGGGGCCGGGTAGCGACACTGTGAGGAGCCCCGAGTGACGGCTCCACGCCACCGATCCTGATTCGTAGCCGATTCATCCCGCGGAAGGTGGTGAATACCAATGGCCAATTTGCGATTGCGCGTCGTGTACAGCGTCGGCGACCAGGTGTTGTCGAGTGTCAGCAACGCAGTCATTCTCTTCGCCATGGCGGGACCGTCCTCTGTTGCGGAATTCGGTCTTGCCGTCCTGGTGTTCTCGATCATCACCGCCTCGATCGGATTCGTACGCGGCGCCGCAGGCACCCCGTTGCTCCTCATGAGCGCCAACAGTCATCGATCCATCCGTGTGGAGTCGCAGTTCGCCTCAGGCGCAGCGGCGATCCTCGGAATCGGCGTGGGTGTGATCGCTCTGGTCGTGTCCATCGGCTTGTCCGAACCCTCCGTGGGAATCGCGTACGCCGTCGCGGCGCCCATAGTTCTCTGTCAGGACGCACTGCGCTTCTCCTCGATGTCGCACGGCGATCCGAAACACGCATTCTTCAGTGACGCGCTGTGGGCGGCACTGTCTCTCGTTGTCCTCGGCGTCTCGTGGATCAGTCCCGACGCCCTGTCGATACCGGAGATGATTTGGCTGTGGAGCGGTGCAGGCTTCGTGGCTCTGGTCTACCTCGTCGTTGCATTGCAGACGCGGCCTCGTCTGCGCGGTGTGATCGAGTGGTCACGGATGTACTGGCGCCACCGAGTGCGATTCGGGTTCGAAGCGGGCATCGATCAATTGGCGGCCATCGTCGTCGTGTCGGTCTCCACTGTGTACATCGGTACCGAAGCGGCAGCGTCGCTTCGCGGCGCAGTGACAGTTCTCGGTCCCTTCGCGGTGCTCATCAGTTCTTTGCCACTGATCGTGATTCCTGAGTCGATTCGTGCCGGGCACAGTCCCAAACAGATTTGGCGAACGCTGGCTCTGACCGCGTGGATCACCTCGATGATGGCATTGACCATCGGATTCCTGGCACCGTTTGCACCCGATGTACTCGGGCGGATGCTGCTCGGCGATTCGTGGGAAGTTGCCATACATGTTCTGCCTTTCCTGGGGCTCGAATACGCGGCGGTGTGTTGGATATCAGGTGCTTACAACTACTACCGAGCACAAGCGGCCAGCGAGCGGTTGATGAAGTATCGAATCATTCAGTCGATCACATCCATAGTGATCTGTACCGTGGCCGCCGCAGTGTCCAGGACGGCAGTTGGTGTCGCCGTGGGACTCGCGCTGTCGGCGGCATTGATTGCCTCCGTGCTGGTTGTTCAGGTCATGCGGGAACAGCGAATTCGGTCAAGAAAAACGGAATCAACGCAGGTTGTGTCTTCGGTCGGTCAACTGGTCGGTAGTTCACGATGAAATCCGCTGTCTCGAACGCCGTCGCATTGCGGCCGACGCTCGGTCCACCACTGATCGCGACGTGGGCGGCTGTACTCATGGTGGTCGTTGTTCCGGGAATCATCGTCGCGTACACCCCAACGCCCCCGACCAATGCCTGGATGGGTGCTCTGCTGGTCACCACAGTGGGTGGGCTGCGATACGGCTGGATTGTCGGCGAAGGTTACCGCCGACTCGTCGAGATGTCGTTCTGGGTATTCACCTATGTATTCATGGGCTTGGCCCCGCTGACACAACTTCGAATGCGAGTAGATCCGGCAACGTCTCCGCGCATCGATCCTTCCCTGGCGTGGTCGACCATCATGGTGGTCATCGTGGGTTTGGCCGCGTTCTTCGGAGGACTGATCGTTGCACGGCAGCTGTGGTCCCGATTGGCGAATTCTCGGCTGACCCGCCCGGCAAACACCCAGATCAGCCTTCCTCGAGTGCTGATACTTTCCGCATGTGCACTGTTGGTCAATGCGTACTACATATCCAAAATCGGTCCAGGCACCCTGCTGTCGAGCCGAAGCGCCGTCACCGAGCGCGCGCAAGTGGTACTCGGCGAGTCCACGGTCGCCAGTATCACCGTCGCAGTGGCGATGATGACACTTCTCGTCTCATTTGTGGCGCTCGTGAAGTACTGGGACTTGACGGAGCATCCGGATCGGGCGATCTTGGTGGTCATCGTGATCTTGGCGGTGACATTGTTGGTGACGCTGAATCCGATTTCGAGCCCTCGATACCTGTTCGGGACGGGTGCTCTCGCGGTGGCAGCATTGTTCGGCTTGTTTGCCACGGCCAAGAGATTTCGTTTCGTCGCGTTGAGTGCCGTCGCGGCGTTGGTACTGATCTTTCCGGCGTTGGACGCGTTTCGATACAGTTCATCCGCCCAGCTGAAGACAAGTTCTCCGTTGGAGTCGCTGACGTCCCCGGACTATGACGCATTTGCGCAAATCAACAACACGCTGTTATTCGTGCAGAATCACGGAACTACAGGTGGAAAGCAGGCGCTCGGGGTTCTGTTGTTCTGGGTCCCGCGTTCGATCTGGCCTGACAAGGCATTCGACACCGGGATTCTCCTGGCCGAAAGCCGGGGCTATGTCGTGAAAAATTTGTCTGCTCCGCTCTGGGCCGAATTGTTCATCAACGGTGGATGGATTGTGCTCGTCGTCGGGATGCTCTGTCTGGGAATTGTGGTCGGGATCCAGGATCGGAAGATCGAGATCGCCCTTCGGGTGTCGCGAGCGCCGACTGTCCTTTCCTGCATTCTGCCGTTCTATCTAATTATCTTGATGCGTGGATCATTGCTGCAAGCTATGTCGTATTTTGTCGTGATTGTTGGGTGTGCACTGTTTGTGACTGACTGGAGTCGTGCGCCAGATGGAGGGTCGACATGACGTTCGTACCGAAGTTCGTACGTGCCCTGCCGAAACGCTCCTTGTTGACACTGGCGTCGCTTGCAGTGGTCTTGATCGCGATGTTCACGTTCGTTGTGGTCGACCGCACGGCAGCAACACGTACGCTCGCAACTTTTGTCGATTCACGCGAAGAATCGGTCCCGCAACTCACCTATCGAGACGACATTCCGACCGCGCTCTGGGTGGGGGATTCGTTCACTCAAGGCGGTGCTGCCTACCCCAGGATCATTTGTGCCCAACTTGGCTGTTACTGCAATATCGATGCGCAGGGTAGTACCGGATTCATCAACGAGGGTGCGCCGGAAGGGCGAGCTTTCACCAGTCGAATCATCGACAGGTTGCCGACTTCGATAAAGCACTTCGAGGCAGATCTGATCATCCTCGACGGTGGTCGCAACGACATGAGTTCGGATCCGAACGACGTGCTCGAGGCGATGACTACCTACGTCGACGCTATTCGCGGTGCATGGCCAGCCGCCGAGTTGGTGATTATCGTCCCGTACCGGATCGAGACCGAGCCGTCCTATGCCTACTCGGAGTGGCTCCCGGGGATCGAAGATCTCGCCAGCTCGGCTGGAGCGGTCGTGCTCGATCCATACGTCGAAGGCTGGTTCGACGGCGCAGACACCAGCAAGATGGTTATCGAAGACAACTTTCATCCGAATGAATTCGGCAATTCGTACATCGCGTCGAAGATCAAAGAATCGTTGGAGCGAGCGCACGTCGTCACGCCAGGAAGCCCGAATGGAGGTCTCGGATAATGGAATTCGATTCATTTATTCGTGTGCTGCGTCGTCGTTGGATCGTCGTAGTCGTCGCAGTTGCCGTCGGGTTGATCGGCGGGCTCGTGATGTCAGTGGTCAGTACACCTCGCTACGAGGCTGTTTCGCGTGTTTTCTTGGCCACCCCCGGTTGGGGGACGCCCGTAGTGATGACGAATGCAGAATCCAGTCCGTATCGGGGTAACGAATTTTCCCAACTCAGGGCCGCGACGTACCTACGGATGACCGAGGGGCAGGATTTCTTCTTTCGGGTTGAGGCGCGGATGGATACGGCCCCCGGCGATATTCCGGCTACTGATGCAATCGAATTTCGGGTTGTGCCGGACACGGTGCTGGTCGAGTTGAGCGGCTCGGCAGCGTCGCCGGAACGCGCGTTGGCGTTGACCGAGGCGTTGACAGCTGAGGCGGCGGCGACGATCGAGAAGCTGGAAACGCCGGCCGGAACACTGGTTCCGGTAGTTCGGCCGACAACTATCGATTCGGCCCGATTGACCGACGCCCCTTCGGAGCCGCGGATTTGGCTACTTCTCAGTGGCGGTGGTGTGCTGGGACTCCTGGCAGGTGTTACCGCTGCGGTCGTCCTCACTCGAACGTCGCGGCGTTTGGACAGCGCACTTCAACTGGCATCGATTTCGTCGCTACCAGTTCTCGCGACCTTCGGTGAAGCCGATCCGGCTTCTATGTCGGACGCGGACAACGTGAATGCACGTGCGTCATCTCCGCCGGTGGACCCGGCAGGATCACGATTGCGATTCAACCTCGAGTTTCTCGGTCCTGGATTTTCCGCCGGGATAATCGCGGTGACCAGTCCGCACGTAGAGGCACCGACAGACACTGTTGCGCGGGGTCTGGTTCGCGCCGCGTCGGAAGCCGGCAAGCGGAGTGTCCTGGTGGACTGCACTACCGGTCGAGTTGTAGGACGTGACCGCCCAGGGCTCGCCGATATCGTCCTCGGTAGTGCGTCGATCGAGGAGGTGGTGGTCGAACCCGTTCAAGGGCAGGGCCACATGCTCGGAACCGGAGATGTCCCGGAGACGGCGTCGGGATTCATGGAGTCCACGAAGGTTCACGATGTCCTTCACGAGCTTCGAGACGTTTTCGATCTCGTGGTGCTCGACGTCCCCGGATTCCTCGAAACCAACAAGCCGGCGGTGATGTCCATTTACAGCGATGCGGTAGTAGTCGTTGCAGCCGAGGCAGTTTCGACGCTCGACGACTTGACGGCAACATTCGATGGACTGCGTACGGTCGGTGCTCCGCTGGTGGGTTCGGTTCTGGTCCGATCGCACGGGCGCAATCAGAACTCGTTCGACTATGTCGCTCCACCGGATCCGTTCGAACGGACGCGGTCGGTGGACGGGTTCGTAGGCCAAGTGCAGATTACTTCTGGTACCACAGGGAAAGCTTCGACATGAAAAGTGTGTATCTAACACTCAAACGATGGGCGCTCCGTGGCTGGATCGTTCCGGTCTGTGGCCTGTTGGGCCTTATTGCTGCAGGCTTGATGGTGGTCTCGACCCCCCAGTCCTACTTGGCGACAACAACTCTCTTCATCGGGTCGCCGGGTAGCGCGGACTCCGCAGGTGCATTGCAAGGTGACTCCTTCTCACAGCAACGTGCGAGCACCTATGCGCAATTGATCAAAACAGAATCGATCGCCGTCAAGGTCAAGGACGATCTCGGTTTGGGCGTCACGCCCCAAGAACTTTCCGCAGCTGTCACGGCGACACCCATCGAGAAGACGGTGCTCCTGAACGTCACAGTCGCAGGTGACACGCCACAGACCGCAGCAGACATTGCCAACGCCTACGCGTCGAACTTCGCGAAATATGCAGGTCAGTTGGAGAAACCGAACGATGGTGGTGCGCCGAGTGCATTGGTTTCCGTGGTCGGCACGGCTGATCCTGTAGACGCACTCAAAGCAGTCGACTCGAAGACAAATCTCATGATGGGTCTGCTGGGTGGCCTCGTTCTCGGCGGTGCATTGTGGTGGCTACTTCGTCGACTCGACAAGACGATCAGATCGGCAGACGCACTCGCAACAGCGGCCCAGGCCCCGGTCATCGGAGTGTTTCCCAGGTTCGATCAGAGCGGCACTGTTGATTTCGATTCCACGGTTGGCGGTCCCGAGGTGGAATCTGCACGAAAGCTCCGGACGAACGTCGAGTTCATGGACATCGACAATCCGATCCGAACGCTTGTTGTCGCAAGCCCATCCGCGGGCGAAGGTGCCGTGGAGGTAGCCGTGTTGTTGGCGCTCTCCCTCGGTGAGGCAAATCGCCATGTGGTGTTGGTCGACGCAGATTTCCGTGGGGCAGCGCTGGCAAGCTACTTCGGCGTCGCAGACAGGCGGGGATTGTCGGATGCATTCGCCGGAAACATCGCAATTCGAGACGCGGAGATCGAGCTTCCGGATCGCCGGATAAGCTTCGTCCCCGCCGGAGCCAATTGCGTCGCGCGGGTCGGTGATCTCGCATCGAGTGCGATGACCGACGTAATCGCCGAGTTGTCCAACCGATACGAATATGTCGTCATCGTGGCGCCGTCGATCTTGTCGTTTGCCGATTGCGCTTCCTTGGCAGCCAGGGCGGACGGAGCAATGGTCGTGAGTAAGAGAGAGTTCGGCACGACAGATACCGTCACTCGCGCGGTCGCACTATTGCGAAGCGCGGGATCCAGAGTGTCTGGGGTAGTGCTGACCGGCGCCAATGTTGCTCGTACGCAAGCCGAAGTAACGTCACCGATCGCGAAACCGTCTATCGGGAGCCGCAATTCCGGCAGTGAGTCTCGGGGCGCGTGGACCGTGGGGCCTGATGAGGTGAGCGAGAGCGTGCCCGAGGACGACGGTCCGGTCGGCCACTGGCCACCCGTCGACAAGGTCAAAGCGTCGCCGACGTCGCCCGCGCCGAAGGTTCAGGAGCCGGAAGACCCCTCGGCGGAAGAGGCTGTTACACCCGAGGAACCTCCGGTGGAGGAGTCCAAAACTCCTCTGGCGACACCGGAACGCCGCGTAAGCCGGGTAACCGACGAGTCTGCGTCCGCTCAGGAACGGACGTCAGAACCCACTGAAAGCCTGGAGACTTCCGGGGACGGCGATGAGGATCTGGACGATTGGGCTCCAGCGGTTTCCCCGCAGCGATACACCCGTTCGGACATCGATCCGCCGACGGTGGCCATTCGGCGCGACCAGCTGCCGAAGCCACTCGACCAAGCGGATAAGATCGACGAGCCGGGATCGCGCTCGGAGCCGAATCAATCGGACCGGGCGAATGGGAAGACCAAGCGGGACAGGCAGAAATCTGTATCGTCCAGGAAATCCGCCGCAATGGCATCCGATGACTGAGCTTATGTGTAGCTGCGCAGGTATCTACGTCACCCGCTGTCACTTGGGGCTCGGAGCGTGCACTGACCAAGGAGGAACGGCACGCCGTGCAGTGGAATTCGGCTCGTGAGAGCCTTGCACCGGTGCCTCGTCGCCGAAGGTCCGTTCGCTTCTGGATAGTTTCTGTCGGTATCGGAGCAGTTGTGTGCGGGTTCTTCACGTTATGGGTTGTGCCGCACCTGAACTCGTCGAACGGCGGTGGGCAGCAGGCTCTACCTTTCGAACGACCCGATTCCGCTTCCCTGAATGAGAAGTTGGTGTTTGCACACTACTTCCCGCCGTATCCGATCTCACTCGACAACGCGGAACCGTTTGCCGATACCTACGAGACGGAATATTTGTCGATTGACGGCGAGAAGGGTATTCATCAGTCGTACGGAGGGCTGCTGCGTGATCGCCCGGAGTCTCGGGCGCCCCTGACTGATCCCCAGTGGCGCCAACGTGATCTCGAAACCGAGGTTCGCAATGCAATTTCTGCGGGCATTGACGGGTTTTCGGTGGATATCATGACCCGTGCGACAGACACCGACTGGTGGGGTTCGACGATTCCGAATGCGCTAATTGCGGCGGCATCCACAGTCGATCCGAATTTCAAGGTCATGTTGATGCCGGACATGAATGCCTCATTGAAATCGACCAGTCCACAAGAACTTGCGGCGGAGATGGCGCAATATGCAACTGCACCTTCGGTATTCAAGCTCGATGACGGTCGCCTTGTGATCTCCCCCTTTCTGGCGGAGAACAAGTCGCCGCAGTGGTGGACTGAGTTCATCGCTGTCATGAAAGATTCGTACGGGATTGACGTGGCCTTCGTTCCGCTCTTCCTCGATGCCGCAGCCAATATGGACGCATTCGCGGCCATCAGTTACGGATATTCCAACTGGGGCAATCGCAGTCCCGCAGGGAACCCGTTGGAAGCGCTCGGTCCGACGTCCCCGAGGGCGGCGGCAGACAAAGCGCATGCGATGGGCAAGGTGTGGATGCAGCCGGTGTCCTTCCAGGATGTCCGGCCCAACCAATCGATTTATGACGAAGCGAACAACAGCCAGAACCTTCGCGACACCTGGAATATTGCACTCGAATCCGACAGTGAGTGGGTGCAATTGACCACCTGGAACGACTACAGCGAGGGGACCGCGTTTGCACCGAGCGAGGGGCATGGACGTGCGTTGCTGGATCTCAATGCGTATTGGTTGTACTGGTTCCGGACAGGCGAACCGCCGGTCATCAGTCGTGACACGGCCTACTTGATCTATCGATCACAATTGGTCGGTGCGGTTCCATCGAACCCCCCACCATCGCCAATGGTTCTCCGTCCCGGTTCATCTCCCGTCCGCGATACGGTCGAGGTCGTGACTGCGGTCAGGGGACCGTCGACAGTGACGGTCACGATCGGCGACACCTCCACTTCATGCGAAGTCCCCGCGGGTATCGGAACATGCGTGGTGCCTGCAGCGGTCGGGTCGGTTGTTGCGACTGTGTCTGACGGAACGTCGGAGATCGCTCGCGTTAGCGCGCACCGAGAAGTCTCCGCAGCGCCCTACAACCAGAACCTGGAGTACCTGGTTGATTCCAGCCGTCGTTGACCACACCGATCTGAGCGATCGCACGGAATTCGTCAGCAGTCGTTCGGTGCGGGTTCTCCTGCGAATCGTTGAATCAACCAGAGGGCGGTTTCGCCGCCCGCATCGAGGTTGTAGTGCGTTTGCTCTGGTCGGACAATGTGTTGAATCGTATCTCCGAGTTCACATCCCACGTCGACAGCATGCTGAACCCACATCGGCCGGACCACGGCATCCTGGCCGCCGTTGATGACAAGAAGTGGTGCCGATGCCTCACGCTTGGGTAGCGAAACGTCAGTGAGCCAAGTCTTGAAGATTTCGGCAGCTTCGGGAGTCGAGGGCGCTGTGTCGGCCGGGTTGATCTTGTCGTTGGACTTGGCGCGTTGATCTGCCAGAGCACCGGAGCACGCGAGCCACATCGCGTGGTTGGTTGCCAGACTGCCGTGTAGGTAGTCGGTTTCCTTTGCCTCGGGATACGCGCTCTGCAATCCGGCGATCAGGAACGGCATTATGACCTGTTGATCGCGCGTGAGCCAGTTGGTGGTCGACAGTTCCGCCATCTGTACGAGATCGACGGTGGGAGCGAGTGCAACTGATCCTACGAAGTCCAGTCCCGTCCCGTACGAATCGGCAAGCTCCGCGGCCGACCACGCCGCTTGCCCGCCCTGAGCTACGCCGTATGCCGCCCACTTGGACGTAGTCTCTGGCACAACTGCTTTGGCGGCACGGACGGCGTCGATCACGTTGAAGCCTGCGGTGTTCGGCTCGAGATACGCGTGAGGCCTGTCGCTGATACCCAAGCCTTGGTAGTCGGTCATCACCGCCACCATGCCCAATTTCATCAAGGAGGCAATTGCACTGGCGAACCCCAGGAGGTTCGGGTAGAGCGAAGGACCGCATTCTGCGGACAGGCCCGCGGGGGCATGCCCGAATGACACGATGTTCCAACCGCCTTCCGGCGCAGGACCCGCTGGACGAAAAACACTGCCGGACACCTGAACTGGAAGTCCGTCGATTCCGGACGTCGATTGATATACGACTCGAAATGCGCTGGCTTGTGTGTCGGTGATCAGTGGATCGAGATCGGTAAGTTCGGTCGAACTGATCAAGTCGCCACGGTCTTGGAGCGCGGCGTCGCTGACGACGGGCAGCGCCTCGGGATCCCAGGGCTCGATTGACACGGATTCACGTGTGGCAGTGGCCGGTTGAGTGCACGCGCACGCCAAGACTGCAAGGCACAGTGTGATCCCGGCAAGACGTAGGGAGCTTCGCATCGCAGTGGTGCCGCTCAGTGCCCGGAGTCTGAGGCAGGCAGAATTCGATCGGCGTCAGGTTCCTCGAAAATCGATGCGACGGTTCGGAATATCTCAGATCGGGCAGCAATGCGTATCTCACGTTCGTACAGGCTGTGATCGCCGTACTCGTAGTCATGCACGTCGGGGCGGAATCCCGATGCGTGCAACCGGGCGAGTCCGATCTCGCCTCGGCTCGCATTGAACCAGGCGCGGTCTTCGGGAGAGAGCAGAACGGTTGTGTGAACGTTGGCCTTGTCGAGTTGCGCCAGGAGCGATTCCGGCGCGTTGAGGTAGCCGATGTTGCTGAAGGCGAGCCAGGCGCGATAGGGGAGGAATGACTGAAGGCGTCGTCCGAAGTTGCGCACAGCGCGCAATGGAACGAACGCTTTGTCCACCCACCTCGAGTCGAGTGATTCGATCTGCGCCTTCTTGATGGGCAGCCGATGGTTCTGTAGCGACCAATTGACGTTGTTGATCAGCATCACACCGGCAGCTCCGCGCTTGTCTGCAGTGTATGCGCTCAACCAGCTGCCCGAGCATACTCCGATATGAATGCGCTGCTCTGCCGGAATATCCAGTGCATCAACAAGGTCCAGTGCATCGGCCCGTGCCGATGCTTCGATTGCCGGTGTACTTTCGTCCTCGATGACTGTCCCGGAATCGCCGGTGCCACGTCGGTCGAATCGCACACCCTGCACGCCCGACTTGGCCAAGTCGCGTGCTTGTTCGACCCACAACCGCGCGGGACCAATTCGGTGCTCGGCAGCGGTGCCGTGTAAAACGACTGTACCGGTGGTGTTCGGCGACGCGCTCACGGTAACGATCGACAAGAGATCGTTGGGGCCCTGTCGCTCGATGACCTCGTAGACGGGTGTGCCGTCGGCAGTGCGATCTACGATTGCCCGCGTGTGAATCGCAGGATGAACCGACGCCGTCGTCGTCGGGAACTGACGGGACATCCAATGGGCGATTCGTTCGATGTCAGACGTCGGCACCGACATCACGAAGCTGCTTGGCGTGACAAACGGTTCCTGTCGGTCGACGACCATGAGCTCAGCGCCCAGCGAATCGATTAACTTCTGCATGCGCGCGGATGCGGCATTTTCGCGGCGACTGACGACGAGGGTGGCTGAGGGAGCACCCTTTTCGGCAGGATCGATCCTCAGCTTTCCTAGGGCGGTAATTGCTTCGGGTGCGAAGGCGCCACCGACGAACGATACGCAGTTGCTCTGATCTGCCTCGCCGCCGAGTGACATTCGATAGAACGCGGTTTGCTCGCGAACATAGGCTTTGCCCACGATGATCGGGTCCCAGAGTGTAAGTGCCCGAAGCGAGTTCAATGACGCAAGTGCGTTGGTCCCGATCAGGGTGCCGGCGCGGAGTCCGACCATTCCCAAGTCGGCAACACCGGAGTCACGCAAATAGCGGACTGCATGTTCGACACTCTGGGTCCAGTGTGTCACCGCATTCGGGTCGTTCTGATCCCCGGCCGAATCACCCTGTCCGCGATAGTCGAATCGCAGAACCATGAATCCGGCTTCGGCCAGTTTCTCACTCAGCTGCCGGAGACCGCGGTAGGTTGAGACGTGCTCTTTGGCAAGCGGCGAGCAGATGACGATTCCGCCTCGCACCCGACGATTGGTCGGCAGGTGGACGCTTCCGAAGAGCGGAGATTCGTCGGGGCCGAACCAGGTCTCGAAAGTGGAGATCGGCGATGTACCCGGTTCGGTACGGCGAAGGGATCGCGGCGACGGTGTTGACAGGAATTTGTTGATCCTGGGTGCGTGAGATGTCAGGGTGTACTTCGTCAAGATGAGCCTCATGGTCGGACTGGTCTCTCCGGCTCCGATCGCGCGTATCGGAAATTAATGCGGACAGTAGCGGGAAGGTAACCGTTCGTCGAGTATTCTTAGTTGTTGTAAACATACCGTAAGACGGTTAAGAGTTCGATATTCGGTGTTTCGGTCCGAAAAGAAGGGTGGCGGTTCCGTGAGTGCTGTGTTTGGTTTCTCGATTGGGGCGGATGCCGTCCGGATCATGCGGATCGATGACGACTCGTCGGCGGACACGAGCGGCACACCGGATGCGGACGCGGGCGAAACTCGATTTTTGTCACGTGTCCTGGGAGTTGCTGCGGCATCGCCGCCTCGAGTTGCCGCGAAGGCGGCAGCCGATCTGGGGCGGAAGAGCAGTGCGCCGATAGTCGTCGCGTGTCCGGACGAGCGCACACGGATATCAGTCGAGGCGGAATTCAAGGCGTCGGGAGTCGCCAACTTTCGTCTGATCTCCGAGGCGGAAGCAGTGCTCGAGCTGGTAAATGCCTCGGGTGCCGTTCACGGATTCCGCAACCTTCTGGTTTACGACCTCGGCAAGACCGGACTGACAGTGTCGATCGTCGACGTCGTGAGCGGCCAGGTTCAGGGTTCGACGCGCACGAGCATGGTGAGCGGCGACATGCTCGACCGTCTGGTGGGTGAATTCCTGAGGAAGCGTAGCTCCGACCTCAACCCTTCGAATGACCCTGTCGAGGAACGGGACTGGACCGAATTCGGACGGTTCGTGAAAGAGGCGTTGTCGAGCACCCTCGAGTTCCGCGAATCGGGTTCGGGGCCGACCTTGATGACTCGATTCGATATCGACGAGCTTGCGCGCGATCTGTTCATCAGCTCGTGGGCTGCGATCAACGAAGTCGCGATGCAAGTGCAGCGACGCCCCGATGTAGTCGCGATCGTGGGCGGCGGAGCGCGCCTCCCGCTACTCGAAGAGGTGCTGCGCGAGCTACGCATTCCTGTAGTTCTCCCTGCGGAGCCGGAGTTTGCAGCGGGGAAGGGGGCGGCGCTCTGGGCTCGAACTCGTGAGCTGGGGACACGTGAGATTCCGATAGTCAGGCAGGGGCCGACTGTCCCGGTCGTCGAGACGCCGGTCGTCGAGGTGCCGGTCGTCGAGGTGCCGGTCGTCGAGACGGTGGACGTTCCAGAGGCAATCACCGAGGTGATCGATCTCACCAAGGCGGTGACCAAAGCGCCGGCGGTCACCGAAGCGGCTGAGCTCGTCAAAACGGAGTCCGAGGAGCCGGCTGAGACCGAGGAGTCTGCTGAGACCGGGAAGGTTGATGTCAGGGCGAACGTCCCGAGTGTGGTTGAAGGATTGGATGATTCGGAGACACCCTCGGTTGAGGGCGATGATCCCGAATCAGATGAGAGCGATCCTCCCAGTGATCGGTCGGATGATGTCGCCGGTGTGACGGTCACTCCTGAATCTGACACAGAGGCCAGCCCACGTCGATCGCGGCTTCCCTTCGTAGTGGGAATCGCGATGAGCGTGATCGCCGTGTTCAGTGTCGTGTTGTGGGTGACTGTGCGCCCGTTCGCAGATCCTGCTGTCGCGGAGGCTCCTCCGGTTCAGGTCAGCGACTCGACGGTCGTCAGCGACTCGACGGTCGTCAGCGCCGCGCCATCCCCTCCGCCTGTCGTCAGCACGCCGACTTCCGCTCCGACCACGACTCGAGCGGTAGGCAACGGGGTCGTCGAGAGACAAAGCTCGGAGTACGGACTGGTGAGGGCGTGGCGGTACTGATATCGAGGTAAATATTTACTCGAATAGTTTTGAGCCCCAGTAACTTTCAGGGGTCAGTCCGCCCGGGCAAGCGAAGACGGCTGAGCCGACGTGTTGAATGTATTCGTTCAACGCATCGTGCCGTGAAAGGTTTTGCTGCATCGGAACAAACTGCTCGACTGGATTCCGGCAATACGCGACAAAGAACAGTCCGGCATCGAGGTGGCCGAAGCCGTCGGAGCCGTCGGTGAAGTTGTATCCGCGGCGCAAGATCTGAATCCC
The DNA here is from genome assembly GCF_030056735.1 of Rhodococcus sp. IEGM 1409. GTDB lineage: Bacteria > Actinomycetota > Actinomycetes > Mycobacteriales > Mycobacteriaceae > Rhodococcus_F. The sequence goes on along the minus strand of NZ_JASHKN010000001.1, from coordinate 291,708 downwards.
ACCGAGTTCCTCGGCCGAGGCCAGACGCACGTGTGAATCCTCCGGGATGACGAAGTCGTGTCCCATTTTGGAATCGAGATCGAGCTCGTCGAACTCGTCCTTGCCGCCGAGCGGCGCGCCGCTCCGTTTGGAGCGGCCGATGACGGCTTCCTGTTCCTTGAGCACTGCGCGATCCCACTGCTCGATCAGCATTCGGATACGCCGGGCGACAAGAAATGATCCCCCTACCATCCATTCCTGGTCGTCGTCAGAGTCGACCCATACATGCTGCTTCAGCAGATCCGGGTCTTCCGCCTTGATGTTGGCGGTTCCGTCCTTGAATCCGAACAGGTTTCGCGGTGTCGCCTGCGTGGTCGACGTCGACGACGTTCGCCCGAACCCCAGTTGTGACCATTTCACCGACGCAGTGCCGAACGCGACGCGCGCCAGGTTACGGATCGCGTGCACCGCTACCTGCGGATCGTTGGCACACGCCTGAATCGCGATGTCTCCGCCGCTGCGATTCGCATCGAGGTTGTCAGCACGGAAATGGGGAAGGTCCAGCAGGGCAGCAGGTTTCTTGTCCGCGAGCCCGAAACGGTCGTCGAAAAGGGACGGTCCGAATCCGATGGTCAGGGTGAGTTGCGACGGTGCGAGATCGAGAGCCTCACCGGTATCGCTCGGTGGTGCGTGCGGACCGTCGCCGGTTGCGCCGTCCTCGGTTGCTTCCTGACCCGCAGTCATTCGTTCTGCCATCGCCGTCCACGTCTGCAGCAGCGAGATCAGTTCGTCACGTGATTTCGTCGTCACGTCGAAAGCGACGAAGTGCATGCGATCCTGGGCCGGCGTCGTGATGCCTGCCTGATGTTCACCACGGAAGGCCACCACATCTGCGTGATCGGCGCCGGAATTGTCCTCGGCTGTCACCCGCCCGATGACGGCACCGGCACCGGCCAGGACGGCGCCGGCGCCCACGGTGCCGAACAATCGGCGCCGTGAAACTCCCTGCGGTGCTACGTTTTCCGCAGCGGGCGTGCCTTCTGGTGAATCAGTCATCTACTGCCCCGCAACTACTTCCTGGACCTGGCTGACCTCGGCGGACAGGGCATCGATTTTACGCGAGAGTTCCTGACGCTGCGTCTCGGTAACGGTGTCGTAGTACACAAATCCGTCGCCGACGCGGAATTGTGCCAGCGCGGCGTCGAGATCGGCGAATCGGTCGGCGATGCGCTGAGCGAGCTCGGGGTTACGTTCCTGCAGAATCGGGTTCAGCGCCGCGATCGCAGCTTGCGAGCCGTCGACGTTGGCCTGGAAATCCCACAGGTCGGTGTGCGAGAAGATGTCTTCCTCACCGGTGATCTTGGAAGTCGAGATCTCGTCGAGCAGCCCTTGGGCGTCGCCTGCGATCTTGGTGGGATCGATCGTGTAATCGTCTGCGTTCACCTGGTCGGCAAGATACTGGATGTCTTCGAGCAGCTGATCGGCGACCGCATTGGTGTCCGGCTGCAGCCCGGTGACCCACAGATCCTTCTCGAGGCGGTGGAATCCGGTCCAGACCTGACCGGGCTCGAGATCCGCCTCGCGGAGGTCCAGCTTGGGATCGAGTTCGCCGAAGCTCTCGGCTTCGGGCTCGATGCGCTCGTAGTAGGTACGTGCGATCGGGAACAGTGCCTTTGCCTGGTCGACGTTGCCGGACTGGACGGCGGCGACGAACTGCGCTGCGGTGTCCTGCAAGGCGACGATCTGGCTGCGGATATACCGACGGTAACCGTCGGCAGCCTCGGTGAGCTGGCCACTCTCGTCGGTGGCTGCCTGCGAATCGCCCGTGACGACGAAGTCCTGACGGATTCCGGTTCCGACCATGCCCGGCTTGCATGCCAGTTGGTACGTTGCGGCTTCGGGGAGGGACACGATCAGCTGACGAGTCAGGCCGGGTCCGATGTTCTCGACCTCGCCCATCGCTCGATCACCCTCGGCGAACACGTAGAACTCGGTGACCTTCGAGCCGTTGTTCGTCACCTGGAATGTCGACGTGCCGGTCGTGCCCGTAGTCGCGCTGACCTCACACGAGTCGTCGGTGGCGGTGACGACGATGTCGCCGTCGCTCGCCGTGGTCTTCTCGGTGCACGCGGCGAGGGAGAAGGGAAGTACCGCAGCCGTGGCCAGTACGAGGGTGGATTTACGCATGTCGGCAATGCCTCTCAGGATTTTTCGGGAACATGTGTGTCGTGCGCGGGCGGGGCCGTCGGCTCGGACGGCTTTGACGGCAGCGGACGCAGGAAGAGCGCGAGAACGACGACGAGGTAGACGACCCACGCGGTGGCTTGCAGGACAGTCGGATCCGGCCGGAAATTGAAGATTCCGGCGAGGACGGTGCCGTACCAGGTCGACGGGTCGTAGCCGGGCGTCAGGTTGAAGGCGAGAGAGGATCCACCCGGCAGGACGTTTCCGGTCTGCAGAGCGCGAACGCCGTACGAGAGGATGCCGGCGGCAACGACTATGAGGAAAATTGCCGTGTACCGGAAGAACGTCGTCAGGTTGAGGCGGAGGGCGCCGAAGTACATGGCGACGGTCAGCACGGCGGCCACGAGAATTCCGAGGAGCAGGCCGACCAGCGGCCAGGAGCTGCCCGCGGTGTTCTCGGCATATCCGACCATGAGCAACGCCGTCTCGACGCCTTCACGACCAACCGCGAAGAACGACAGCGACAAAATGGCAACGGGGCCGGCGATCAGCGCCTTTTCCATTCCCGCTTTCAGATCCCCGGAAATGTTCTTCGCTGCCGTGCGCATCCACAGGACCATGATCGTGACGATGACGACGGCTATCAGGGAGGCAACGCCTGCGATGATCTCGGCGGTCAAGCCGTCGACCGTGGACGTTCCGTAGTGGATCGCGAAGAAGATGATCGCCACCATCGCGACGGCGATCGCGACGCCGAGCCACACCCATTTGAGTGCGTCCTTGCGCTGAGCCTTCACAAGGTAGGCGGCGAGAATCATCACCACGATGCCCGCTTCGAGGCCTTCGCGCAGACCGATCAGGCCACTACCGAATAGCTGAGTGGCAACTGACGGTGTGCTCGCGGCAGCGAGTACCGACACGGGCACGGGCGACTCCTGACTGAGTGGGTGAAACAGGTTCGGACAGCTTTATGAGGCTAGGCCAGCCTTAACTCAGAAAAAGATACTCCACTATCAGCGGGGAACCATGCCCTGACCTGTACTTTTGCTGTTCTTTACCAATGGATTCGGGAGTAGTTCGCTCGCCTGTGGATGATGGAAGGGTGTACCGAACCCCCGCTGCCCACAGTCCCCGGCGTCTCTCGAGAGCCGTCGCCGCAGTAGCTGCCGGAACAGCCTTGCTGGGCGTAGGCGCCGTGGCGTGTGGATCGAACGAACCGAAAGTAGCCATTCCCGAGGGCATACCCCCAGGTAGCGGCTCTCCGACACCGCCGATCGACATCAACGCTCCCGGCCGCAGTGCCGATCAACTTGCCGACTGGGCGGCGGGATTGTCCGACGACATCGGGATCGGTACGACTGCGCTCGAGGCATACGGGTATGCCGCTGCGGTCATGGCCGAGACGCTTCCCGGCTGCGGAATCGGGTGGACAACTCTGGCCGGTATCGGCAGCGTCGAGAGCCGCCACGGGACCTACGACGGTTCGTCGGTCGACGCGTTGGGTCAGGTCGCCCCGATCATTCGGGGAATCCCTCTCGACGGTGGCCCGGGAGTTGCCGAGATCCCCGACACCGACGGCGGAGCGATGGACGGCGACCCCGTGCACGACCGCGCCATGGGGCCCATGCAGTTCATCCCTGAGACGTGGCTCAAATGGGGTGTCGACGCCAATGGCGACGGCCGCGTGGACCCGGACAACATCGACGACGCCGCCCTCACCGCTGCCCGTTACCTGTGTGCACGCGGGGGAGACCTCACTTCCGCTGCCGGTTGGCAGCAGGCGCTGATGGCGTACAACCTCTCGGGCGACTATCTCGCGCTGGTTCGTGATCGTGCGTCGGCATATTCAGTCGGGGTTCGGCCGGACTGACGGTGCTCGATCCGCAGGTCGGGGCCATGACCGCGCGTCGATAAAGAAGCCTTCGGCCGGTGCGGTTAGGCTGTGTGCTGGCACTACAGAGGTGCTGGCACTGCAGAGGCCCAGCCGCGATCGTGGTCCTCTGTCGACCGGAGGGGTCGGAGCCCAAGTGTCAAGCACGCAGTGCGTGCCCCAATGCGAAGCCCATTCGAAGGAGAACCACACAGTGGCCGGTATTGAGCAGGTCGGAGCTCGCGAGATCCTTGATTCCCGTGGCAACCCCACGGTTGAGGTCGAGGTTCTGCTCGAAGACGGAAGTTTCGCCAGGGCTGCGGTGCCGTCCGGCGCTTCGACCGGTGAGCACGAAGCCGTCGAACTGCGCGACGGTGGCGCGCGCTACGGTGGCAAGGGCGTCGAGAAGGCCGTAGAGGCTGTGCTCGGCGAGATCGCTCCCGCCATCATCGGCATCGACGCGACCGAGCAGCGCACGGTCGACCAGGCGCTGCTCGACGCAGACGGCACCCCGGACAAGTCCCGCCTCGGCGCAAACGCTTTGCTCGGTGCCTCGCTTGCCGTGGCTCGCGCCGCTGCCGAGTCCTCGGGCCTGGAGCTGTTCCGTTACGTCGGTGGCCCCAACGCTCACGTTCTCCCCGTCCCGATGATGAACATCCTCAACGGTGGCGCACACGCCGACACCGGTGTCGACGTCCAGGAATTCATGGTTGCGCCCATCGGCGCACCGAGCTTCAAGGAATCGCTGCGCTGGGGCACCGAGGTCTACCACTCCCTGAAGTCCGTTCTCAAGGAGAAGGGCCTCTCCACCGGTCTCGGTGACGAAGGCGGATTCGCTCCGGACGTCGCGGGCACCAAGGAAGCACTCGACCTCATCACGATCGCCGTGAACAAGACCGGCCTCAAGCTGGGTACCGACGTCGCGCTCGCTCTCGACGTCGCAGCCACCGAGTTCTACACCGACGGCACCGGCTACAAGTTCGAGGGCAAGAACCGCACGGCGGCCGAGATGGCGGCGTTCTACGCCGACCTCATCGAGGCATACCCGCTCGTCTCCATCGAGGATCCGCTCGACGAAGACGACTGGGACGGCTGGGTTGCGCTCACCGATCAGATCGGCAACAAGATCCAGCTCGTCGGCGACGACCTTTTCGTCACCAACCCCGAGCGTCTCGAAGAAGGCATCGTCAAGGGCGCGGCCAACGCACTCCTGGTGAAGGTCAACCAGATCGGCACCCTGACCGAGACCCTCGACGCTGTCGATCTCGCTCACCGCAACGGTTACAAGACGATGATGAGCCACCGGTCCGGCGAGACCGAGGACACCACCATCGCCGACCTCGCAGTTGCCGTCGGCAGCGGTCAGATCAAGACCGGTGCTCCGGCCCGCAGCGAGCGCGTCGCCAAGTACAACCAGCTGCTGCGTATCGAGGAGAACCTCGGCGACGCAGCACGTTACGCCGGCGAGGTTGCGTTCCCACGCTTCGCTTTCGAGGCCTGACGGAAATCTAAGATTCAGTAGTGTCTGCACAGCGCGGTAAGCCACGATCCCCCGGCGGAAGTCCGGGGGGTCGTGGTTCCCGTCGTGGAGACACACCGTCTCGTGCGCGTCGCGACAGCGCTCGACGCCCACGGGCGTCGGAACCTTCGATAGATCCCGCAGCCGTTGATTCTGCTGTGACAGTCCCCGCTCAGTCGGGGGCTTCGACCGAGAAGGCGTCGGCGCGCGGGTCGAAGTCGGCACGAGGGAAGAGCGGAACCAACAAGTTCTGGTCTCGGCTTCCCAAGTCGGACAACACCATTTTCGGGTTGTCCACCAGCCGAGCCGTGGTGCTCGCGATGGTTGTGCTCATGTTGGCGCTGACACTGGCAGTGCCGCTGCGTACTTACATCAGCCAGCGATCGGACGCCGCGCAGGTGGCGGCCGAACGTCAGGTGCTCGAGGAAGAACTGCGAAAGCTGCAGGGGCAGAACGCACGCTTCGACGACCCTGCGTACATCGAAGCTCTTGCACGAGAACGCCTTCGGTACGTCAAGCCGGGCGAGACCCCGTTTCAGGTTCAGCTTCCCGGTGACTACAAGGAACCGGAGAAGAAGCAGGAAAAGGAAACACCGCTGACAGGTCCGTGGTATCGCGATCTGTGGCAAACGATTTCGGAACCGCCAGTGGTTCCCGAGACGACGACACCGGCCCCGATGCCGTTGGCGCCGATAGAGCCAGAAGAACAAGGAGTACCCACCGGGTGAGCAACACGTCCGAAAATTCCCCACAGGTTTCACAGGCGGACCTCGACGCCGTTGCCGCTCAATTGGGCCGTGAGCCACGCGGAGTGATCGAGATCGCGTACCGCAGCCCGGACGGCCAGCCGGGCGTCGTCAAGACTGCCCCCAAACTTCCGGACGGGACACCGTTCCCGACGTTGTACTACCTCACCGACCCACGACTGACTGCCGAAGCGAGCCGTCAGGAATCCGCCGGCGTCATGCGTGAGATGACCGAACGTCTGACCCAGGATCCCGAACTTGCCGCGGCTTACCGGCGGGCCTACGAGTCGTACCTCGCCGAGCGTGACGCGATCGAATCTCTCGGAACCGACTTTGCCGGTGGTGGGATGCCGGATCGCGTCAAGTGCCTGCACGTGCTGATGGCGCATTCGCTTGCCAAGGGGCCCGGCGTGAATCCGCTCGGTGACGAGTCTGTGGCGTTGGCCGGTCACGGAAAGCTCCGCGGCACTGCAATTCCCGCGGACTGGCCTGGCATCGACGATGCCGACAACACGGACCAGTGACTCGCCGTGTTGCCGCAGTCGATTGCGGCACCAACTCCATTCGACTGCTGATCGCCGACGTCGGCGCCGACGGTCGTCTGGTCGATGTCCGACGCGAGATGCGCGTCGTGCGACTCGGTCAAGGCGTTGATGCGACAGGGACATTCGCGCCCGAGGCCATCGAACGCACCCGGGTTGCGCTCGTCGAGTACGCGTCGATGATCGCCGACGCCGGAGCAACCGCCGTTCGCATGGTCGCCACCTCGGCTACTCGCGACGCTGCGAATCGGGAAGACTTCTTCACGATGACGCGAGACGTGCTCGGTGCGGTGATTCCCGGATCCGGAGCCGAGGTGATCACCGGCGACGAGGAGGCACGTCTCTCGTTCAGCGGTGCTGTGGGAGAACTTGATCCGTCCGAGGGCCCCTTCGTGGTGGTCGATCTCGGCGGCGGGTCCACCGAAGTTGTCCTCGGCGATGCTTCAGGCGTCCAAGCTGCGTACTCCACCGACATCGGCTGTGTGCGCGTCACGGAGCGGTGCTTGCCGTCGGATCCGCCTACAGCAGCGGAGGTTTCCGAAGCGACGGCTTTTGCGACCGCGAAATTGGCGGAGGCGTTCGAGGCCGTTCCCGTCGAGAAGGCGCACACGTGGGTGGGTGTCGCTGGAACCATGACGACGCTGGCCGCGATCGCGCAGGATCTTCCGGAGTACGACGCCGAGAAGGTGCACCTGTCGCGAATCCCGTTCAAGCAACTGTTCGACGTGTGCGAGCGTCTGACCGCCATGCCTCGGGTTGATCGTGCAGCGTTCGGTCCGATGCATCCGGGGCGGGTGGACGTCATCGGCGGCGGAGCGATCATCACCACGGTGCTGGCTCAGACCTTCGAGGCCAAAGCCGGGATCACCGAACTGATTGTCAGCGAACACGACATCCTCGACGGTATCGCGATGTCGATAGCTCAGACCCACCCGATAGTCTGATCCCTGCCGCACCCGACCAGTCGGGTGCGTCAAGGCCCCCATAGCCCAATTGGCAGAGGCAACGGACTTAAAATCCGTAAAGTGTCGGTTCAAGTCCGACTGGGGGCACAGGTCAGCAGGTATTTCGAGGGGATTCGCCTGCTAGCTTGACGCCGTTTTGTCACGGATTGTCACAACTGGTGCATAACTCGCGGCATCGAGCAGCGCCGGATCTTGCGCGTGCGCGTAAGTCGACAGAGTGAAAGCCGCCGATGCATGCCCCATCCATGCCGCGATGACGGCGATCGGCACTCCACGCAGATGCATCAATGTCGCGCACGTGTGACGGGCGTCGTGAAGTCGGATAGTCGGCACGCCGGCCTTCTTGATCGACGCCTTCCACCAATAACTGAGGGTGTTCGGCGTCGGCGGATTGCCCTCGCGGTCGACGACGACGTAGCCGGTGTCAGCCCACGCTCCACCGAGAAGCAATCTGTCGGCGGCCTGACGCTTGCGGGCTGCTTTCAATGCAGAGACGAGGTCGTCTGGCATTGGAAGCGTTCTGGACGATCGCCGCGACTTTGGTGCGCCCTCACTGATTGTCTTCGCGAATGACACTCGGGACACGGCGACGGTGAGCAGTGCTGCGTCGAGGTCGACGTACTTCCATTGCAATCCACTGATTTCGCCGCGGCGCAGGCCACAGAGTGCAAGGAACCAGGCATGTGAATACTGGTCGCCGTCCGTCATCTCAAGGAACTTCTCGACGTCGGCGGGCACCCATGTCTTCATCTCGTGAGTTTCGCCGGGCAACTTGTCTACGAGCTTGGCCACGTTGCGAACTAGGGAGCCTTGCTTCACCTGATCTTCGAGCGCCGCAGACATGAGCGTCAGCATGTAGTTCACGCTGCGGGGCGTCCACTTCTTTCGCTTCGCGGTCTTTTCACCGACCGACAATCCGCCCGCGCGAAGCTCCACAATTAGATCGTCCAGGTGCCTGCGTGTGAGCTTTTGGGCGGGAATGCTGCCTAATTCGCGGACAACTGGGTCAAGCGTCACTCGATATCCGTTTGCGGTTGAGGGCTTGAGTGAATGCTTCGAAGCGAGCCAGTCGTTTATGACCTTCTCGACGGTCGTCTCCTGTGAATGCACATGCACACCGCGGGCTACTTCACTTTGAATATTGGCTAGCTCGTCGCGTGCGTCCGCTTCATTGCTGAACCGTTTGCGTATTTGCTTTCGTCGGCCGGTGACAGGATCGACTCCAGCGTCGACGACAAGTTGATATCGGACGAGAGCCTTTCCTCGTTCTTTCTTTTGCAGCTCGATCTTCTTGATCTGTGGCGGCAACTGCTGTCTGGCCATGGCGGTCCTATCTGGCGCGAGGGTTGTTTCGCCTTTGCATCGATTGCCAGGCGTAGATCATCGGGGCGGTAACACCAAGTTGCACTGCGAGGGTGGGGACGTGGGGTCCGTACATTCGCTCGGTCACTTCGTAGTCGTAGGAATTGATCAGAAGTCTGGCGGCGAATTCGTCTGCCTTGCGTTCTTGGCGTAGGCCGGCGACCGAGCCAGGCTTTTCGTCATGTTCATGTCCGTAGTGCGCATGTCCGAGTTCATGGCCGAATGTGTGGGCTTTCTGCCGGGCGTGAAGCCGAGTGTTCAACACGATTGATTTCTTGGAGTGCACGTACCGCCCGCGTTGCTGTCCTGGCAAGAAACGCTCCACCACGGTCACGCCCATGTTTTTGGCGATCTCGTACAGGTGGTCCACGTTTCCCCTTAAATGTCGTATCGAGACTCGTCGTCGTCCTCGTCTATGCCTTCGTCTGGTTCGTGCGCGACGTAGGGAAGGTCAAGGATGTCCACTTCGGTGTCAACCTCTTCGGGTTTACTTCTCAAAGTCAACTCATGGACGTTGTCAGGGGTCCGTGGAATGTTGAGGGGGTCATCCAGGACTCTGTCGTGAACAGACTCGAGTCGGCGAAGTATCTCGTCGGCTAACTGTTGGTCGGTGACGAGCCTAAGGGTCGACGATGGGCGTGTTACGCCCGCTTCCTCTGCAGTGACGTGACCAGCCGCGACGAGTGCGTCGATCACGTCGAGGCCAAGTCCGCGTGCGATGCGGATAACCATGTCTGAGCGAATCTCGCCTGCCTTGATCTGCCGGCTGAGGGTGCTGTTGTCGACACCAGCGCGCGTGGCGATGCTGCGGACGGAATCGCCCTGCTGTACCAGTTCTAGCCAAGTTACCGATGCGTTCATGTGTTGCATACTGCCTCACTTCTGATACAAGCACAAGCCAATCTAGCTGGAATGTTGCCGAACGCAACGCATTTTTGGTGAATCACCCTGTTGCAATTCGAGGCATCGAGTGGCACTCTTCAACACATCGCCACAAGGTGTGGACAAATGCAACACAGATTGGGAGGTGACGGTATGCCCGCCACTTTGCGAGTCAAACCAGGACTGCTCAAGAGGGTTCGTGAAATGCACCGACTCCCCTCCGATGACGCTTTGGCTCAGGCGATCGGGGTCAGCCGCGCAACTCTTGTCCGTGTCGACAAGGAGGAGATCCCACCCAGTCCCGCATTCATGGCGGGCCTTGTCGGATTCACCGGTCTGGGACTGGGTGAGGCGTTCGAGATTGCACAGGCGCGCCCCAGCCGGCAGGCGCGCCCCAGCGAGTTGAAGGTGTCGGCATGAACTCAGTGACGACTATTCCGACACGGCTGCTGAGTGCTGTTCAGGCGGGTGAGCGTCTCGGAGTTAACGAGACCACTGTCCGCGAACTTTGGAATGCGGGCGAACTCAAGTGTGTCCACATCGGTCGCGGTCGCAAAGTTTCCGACGCAGAGATTTCGCGCTACATCGCCGAACACGAGCAGTTCGCGCCCGCCACATGAAGATTCACCGGCCGCCCCCGAACGACTTGGCAAACCTGAACCCTAAGGAATCGTATGACTGAGCGGGAGCTTGCTGACAATCGGGATTCGATGTCGCTGGTGGAGCGCGTTGAGGCCCGCCGCGATCTTGATGAGGCTGCCGGCGTCAAGTACGGACTGCCGTCAGAGCAGGGGTTGAAGCGTTTGGCTCGGATCCTCGGTCCTGGTCTACGACGGATCGACAACCAGAAGTAAGCGAAGCCGCCACGGGGGCAACCGTGACGGCCTCTATTCACCTACCCAAAGGAATGAACATGTCTGAGAATACTGCACCGACCAGGACCGACACAGGGTTGCGTGTCGTGAAGCTGGAAGTCGAGCGATTCAAACGCATTCGCGCTGTGGAGATAACCCCGGATCCGAACTCGTCAACGGTGACGATCGCTGGCCGCAATGCGCAGGGTAAGAGTTCAGTGATCGATGCGATCTGGGCTGCGTTGTCGGGTGCCGCGGCGGTGAAGGGTACGTCGACGACTCGCCCGATTCGTGATGGGGAGAACTCGGCGCGCGTCACTGTGGATCTCGGTGACATTGTGGTGACGCGTACGTGGTCGGGGGAGAAGACCGCGTTGAAGGTGGAGTCGAAGGACGGCGCCAAGTACAGCTCACCCCAGCGGATGTTGGATGAGATGGTCGGCCGGTTGTCGTTCGATCCGTTGACGTTTGCGTCGTTGCCAGCGAAGGATCAGCAGTCGGAATTGCTCGGCCTGGTGGAGTTGCCGTTCGATCCGGCTGTCCTTGCAGGGCAGCGGAAGTCAGCCTTCGATGAGCGCACCGATGTCGGCCGGACGGTGAAGCAGCTCAAAGGTCAGCTCGACGGGTTCCCTGAGATCGGTGACGACGTGCCTGACAACCCGGTATCTGTCGCCGCGCTGGTCGCCGAGCTGGATACAGCCCGTGAACTGGAGGTATCGATCGAGGTCGCAAACGATGAGATTGCCACCGCCAGGAACATCTTGGCCGAGACTGACCGCGCAATCTCCGAGCTCCGCGAAAAGGAGAACCGTTGGCTGGAAAAGCTCGAGGAGACCACGGCGCGCCTGGCTGCTCTTCCTGATCGCATAGACATCGAACCCATCCGCTCGCGGATCGACAACGCGGAGACGATCAATGCCGGTGTTCGTCGGAAGCAGGAGCGGCAGCAAGTCCTCGACCAGTTGGAAGATTGGCGGGAGAAGCAGGACGCGCTCACTGCCCGGATCGCCGAACTCGACAAGAAGCGGGAGGACGGTCTCGCTGCGGCCGAGTTCCCGGTGCCGGGGCTGGGTTTCGATGAAGACGGTGTGACTCTCGATGGTGTGCCGTTCGCGCAGGCGTCGGCGGCGGAGCAGCTGCGGGTGTCGGTGGCGATGGCTATGGCTCTGAATCCGAAGGTTCGGATCATCCGCATCACGGACGGCTCGTTGCTTGACTCGGAGAATCTGGCGCTTATCGAGGAGATGGCCGGCGCCAACGGTTTCCAGGTGTGGATCGAGCGGGTTGACGAGTCAAGCTCGGTCGGTGTCGTCATCGAAGACGGCGAGGTCAAAGCATGAGTGTCAACGAGGAAATGTTGCGGTCGGTGATGGATCACATCGAGACGTGGCCGAACCTGCTGGATATGTCGACGTGGCGGTGCGGGACTACTCGCTGCTTCGCCGGATGGACGGCGGATCTTGCTGGCGCTGAGTGGATCGCGGACAGTCTCGATCAGACCCAGGTAGGCCCGATCGATGGGGAGATGTGGTTCGCGGGCAGTGTTGTTCGCTCGGCGTCCGGTGAGTTGTTCCATGTATCTGAGTTCGCACGCCGCGAACTCGGATTGACAGCGGAAGCCGCCGACACGTTGTTCGATGCCTCGAACACATTGAAAGATCTCCGCGAGATGGTCGAGAACCTTTGCGATTTCGGGACAACGTACGACGCTGCACCGAAGACGCAGGCTGAGGTGACCGCGCCATGATGATGCTCGTAGACGGCGACCTGAAGTTGATTCACACTGTCGAACCTGATGGGCGCGTGCGAATCACGATCGAAATCGCGGGAGAAGTCGTTCGCGCTCCGACGTTCGCGCACACGACGTACTCGCTCGAGTCGTTGACGTTCATGGACGAGATTGCATCGCAGGACTTCCGGCGGTCCATCCGATGAAGCGCCGAGGGACGACCCTGCTCGGATACCTGAGCTTGTACGCGTGCGCGGCGATCGTCACGGTCGCCATCTACTACAGCATCCCCGGGGGTAACTGATGGAACCTGTTGTTGTGTACGACGATCGGATGATTTGGCATCTCGCCGCTGGCACGAAGATTCGTGAAGTCGGGAAGGGTGGCCGGGTGTTCGTGGTGGACAAGACCTGGCCTGGTCGGTTGTGGCTTGGTTCGACGCCGTGTGCTGTGTCGGATCTGGAGATGCCGGTGGAGGTGATGGGGCGTGGACGCTGACGAATTGGCCGGCGTCCTGGTAGAGAACCTCGACGAGTTGGACGGATTCGGAGTGTGGACAGAAGTCGACTACGACCGATACAACGGCGCGACCAGCCGCGGATGGGCGACAGCATATTTCGAGATCACCTCCGCGAACGGGCGAGACGCATCGATGACCTATCTCGTCGCCTACCCCACCGAATCTCACCCCGACGACGGCGCAGTCGACCGCGCATACGACGAAGTCAAAGATCACCAGATTGGAGTCGACCTGTGAAGATCAACGGAACCAGCGAGCGGCAGTTCGACTACACCTCGGACGCTGATCTCGGGTTTGTGCCGCCAACCGATGCGGCCTTGTCAGCGAAGGCTGCACGCACCGTCGCGGCGAACTCCCACGACGCCGACGACGCCCGCCTGCTGCTGTCGATGCTCGGCCTGCTCGAACCGGAGGCGTCGTGATGGCGGCGACGAAGAAGGCCGGGCTGTGGTCCGACGTCGACGATGTCGCGACCTTCGCACACCAAGTGTGCGAGGACATCCGCGAATCGGACACTCGCGCACTGCATGACCGTTTGACGGTGGAGTGCGCTCGGCGGCCCGGGCAGATGGCTCAAGCGTTGATGGCGCTGGCGGCCTGGGTGAATCCGGACGAGCGAATCACGGCCCGGCTGGATCGGGTTGAGCGAATCGCGGAAGTGAAAGCCGAGCACGTGATGCGCGCCAGGGGAGTGAGGGTATGACGTTCACTCCGAAGGCGACGAAGTGCATGGCGTGCGGCGCGGCGATCTTCTTCTGCCGCACATCGAATTCGGAGCGGATGCCTGTCGAGTTCGAGCCGAACCCGAACGGCAACCTCGCTGTCACCCCGAAATCGGACGGGTTACCCGAAGCGGTGGTGATTCGTCCCGGGCAGGCCGCGGGCATGCGTGCCGCCGGCCTCCCGACCTATGTCTCTCATTTCGCGGCGTGCCGGATGGCGGATGAGTTCCGCCGCAAGGCCCGCCACAAATCAACTGTTGACACCTACCGCCGTAACGCGGCGGCCCGATCGAGAGCGAGAAGAGCATGACCCCTCGATACCCCCAAGGCGCGCAACTGAGCTTCGCGCGCTTCATCATTCTGTCCTGCGCCATCGTCATCGGCGCCGTACTCGTAGGAGTGATCCTGTGACCAGCTGGACTGAACTACCCTTGGCCGCCTTCGATCTCGAAACCACCGGGCCGAATCCGACGAAGGACCGCATCGTCACCGCGTGCCTTGCTCGCATCGACGGGAAGACTGTCAATTCCCAGAACTGGCTGGTTGATCCGGAGATCGAGATCCCGGAAGGTGCATCGAACGTGCACGGTGTTACCACCGATCGCGCTCGCGCGGATGGCGCGCCGTACGCGGATGGGTATAAGCAAATCCGTGACGAGCTCGAGCGAGTGTGGGCCGAGGGGCGCATCATCGCGGTGTACAACGGGAGCTTCGATTTCACGATCATCGACCGCGAGGGGCAGCGGCTTGGATACCCGAAGTTGGTGTATGGCCCGATATTTGATCCCTACGTTGTGGACAAAGCTGTGGACAAGTACCGGAAGGGGAAGCGCACGCTGTCGGTGACATGCGAGGTTTACGGTATCCGGCTCGACAACGCGCACTCCGCAGATGCTGATGCCCTCGCTGCAGCGCGATTGGCGTGGAAGCTCGGCAACCAGTACGACGGGCTCGCATCGTTCACCATCGACGAGATGATGGACAAGCAGGAGGCCTGGTATCGCGACCAGCAGGAAGGTCTCGCCCGCTACTTCGAACGGACGGGCAAAGACTTCTCCGACGTCAACACCGAATGGCCGATCCGAGGTGTGGCATGACCGCACCAACCGAGCCCGGCGTATACGACGGCATCACCGATGAGGTGTATCACGGTGACCGGGGCAGCCTTTCGTCGTCGGGCGCACGCCGGCTTCTCGACACCAGCCCCGCACGGTTCCGGCACGAACAGGACAACCCGCGAGCGCCGAAGAAGGAATTCGACTTCGGGCACGCCGCACACAGCCTGGTTCTCGGCGTCGGCTCGGAGCTCCGCGAGATCCCGTCGAAGATCCTCGCGTCGAACGGCGCCGCCAGCACCGCCGACGCGAAAGCGTTCATCGCGAAGGCCAGAGACGAGAACGCCGTCGCGCTCAAGTCGGACGACTACCGGCAGGTGCATGAGATGGCCGACAAGCTACTCGAGCACCCGATCGCCGGACCGCTGTTCAAAGGTGAAGGGCAGCCGGAACAGTCGCTGTACTACGACGACCCGGAAACCGGTATCCGTCTCCGTGCGCGGCCGGACTGGATGACCAGCCCCGGCGGACGACTCCTCATCGTCGACTACAAGTCCACCAAGGACGCGAACCCGGCGAAGTTCATCAAGTCCGTCGCAGAGTACGGCTACCACTGCCAGCACCCCTGGTACGTCGACGCGGTGAAAGCTCTGGACCTCGACGATGATCCGCCGTTCCTGTTCGTCGCGCAGGAGAAGACCGCACCGTACTGCGTGTCCGTCACACAATTGGACGAGGCCGCTGTCGAACTCGGGCGCCGCCGGAACCGGAAAGCGATCGACCTCTACGCCCAGTGCGTAGCCGACAACCACTGGCCGTCGTGGGACCACGACGTCTATCCGATCAGCCTGCCCCGGTGGGCATTCACTCAGGAGAAGAACGAAGATGACCAGTAACGAAATCGCCATCAGCGGGCAGCCGAGCAGTGTGGTGGCGTCGCCGACGTCGATCTCCATCAGCGGAGCGCTGCAGGAGCAGGTACAGCAGATGGGACACGCGTACACGCTCGCGCAGTCGATTTGCAAGACTTCGCTGGTCCCGCAGCACTTCCGCGGCAAGCCGCAGGACGGCGCGGTCGCGATCATGGCCGGCGCGAAGTGGGGACTCGACGCCATCTCGAGCCTGCAGAACATCTTCATCGTCCACGGCACCCCGTCAACATTCGCGAAAGTCATGAAGGCTGTGGTCATCGCGAACGGCCATCGGCTGTGGACAGTCGAGTCCGGTCCGACGAAAGTTGTGGTTCGCGGTCAGCGATTGGACTCCGAGGACATCGAGGAGTCGGTGTGGACTATCGAGCGGGCCAAGAAGGCTGGACTGTTCTCGAACAAGAAGTACGAGACCGAACCGGAGAACATGCTGTACGCCCGGGCGACTGCGGAGTGCGCGCGCAGGGTGGCTCCGGATTGCTTGCTTGGTATGCCGTACTCGCGTGAGGAGATGGAAGACGTCCGGCCGACGCGTGTCACCTCGCAGCGTGAGGATGGTCAGCGGATTTCTGACAGCCTCGGCATCACGACCGCGCCACCCGAACCGCAGCCTGAGGTCGCCGCTGAAGCGGAACCTGCGCCTGCACCGGTCGATGTCACCCACCTCGACGAGTTCAACGAAGGCCCCTCAAATCCGGTCGCGGAACCGGACATCGCGCAGGTAGAAGACGCCGTCGCGGAGGAGATGATCACCGCGGCGCAGCTGAAGAAGTTGCACGTCGTCCTCGGCAAGGAAGGCTTGACCGCCGATGCGG
Organism: Rhodococcus sp. IEGM 1409; assembly: GCF_030056735.1. Taxonomy (GTDB): domain Bacteria; phylum Actinomycetota; class Actinomycetes; order Mycobacteriales; family Mycobacteriaceae; genus Rhodococcus_F. The sequence goes on along the minus strand of NZ_JASHKN010000001.1, from coordinate 275,035 downwards.
GCAAGCATGACTGGCTGTCGAGCAACCTGCACCGCGAGATCACTTCCACGAAGCAGCTCACCAAAGCGGAGGCAGGCGAGATCATCGATTACCTCGAGGGCGTCCAGAAACAGGATCCGCCAAAGTGACCGACGCCGATCCTCGGCCTGGTGTCGACGAGAACGACCTGCGACTCCTCGCAACCGCACTCGGCTTCAACTACGAATCCACCATCGCGCCGGTACGCCAACAGATCATCACCGTCGGCGACGTCCGAAGAGCGCTCCACAAATACCCCGGCCTCGCCGAGGCAGTGAAAACCACCGCAACACCCAACCAGGAGAAGGAAGCGCCATGAGCAAAGTCCACAACTTCAACGGAACCCCCGACGGGCAGTCGGATTCGATGGTCAAGTACAGCTTCTCGGGATCACCTACCTCGCTGTATGAGCACACACCGAAGGTCGGCGAGCAGCGCGTCATGAGCGTAACGGTCGAATGCACCCTGTCCGGCACTGATCAGGTGAAGGACGGCGACCGGGCCATCGCTCGATGGAAGGTCGTCGACGCCGGAATCGGAACCATGGCAAAGCGCGCCAACGCCGACGAGCCGACCCTCGATTTCGAGTCGGGGGAGAGCAGCGACTACGGCGACTACGGCACCGGCGAGGCCGAACCCGTCGCTGACGCTGCAGGTGACAGCGACGAAACTGCGGACGAGCCTGACGACAACGAGGCCGGCGCCGACGAGTCGGACAACGTCCACGACATCGGCGGACCGAAACTCTTCTCCGCCGAATAGCCGTCAGCAGAATATCGGTACAAACAGTTGACTGTGCGTACCGAGTAGCGTGACATCATCGAAGGCGGGTTCGGCCCAGATACGTCAGGAGCCGAACCCGCCTCAACAGCCACCGAAGGGACGGCCGTGGACACGACCACAACAACACTCGACCCTCGCGAAGCGGTCCTCTCCGAACTCGACCAGCTCCGCCAGCGGCAAGCCGCAGACCGCGCCGCACGACTCGCGACAATCCGACACGCACGAACCCTCGGACTCACCAACCAAGCCATCGGCGACGCTCTCGGCGTCACCGAAGTCGCAGTCCGAAACATGATCAAGAGGGCAGAGAGCGGCACATCTCGCACAGGTGACGAATAGTGCCCAAGGACAAGCGGACCTTCATCACAGTCGCCGTGGACATGCCCGATCATCCGAAGTTCGCGTCACTGTCGAAGGCCCAGAAATTCCTGATCATCGAAGCCTGGTGCCACTGCCGGAAGTACACCACCGACGGGTTCATCGACCTCGCCACCTGGCGGAAAATGGACACCAAACGGAACCGGGAAGCAGTCGAAGCGACAGGCATTCTCGTACCGATTTCGGACGGATTGCGGACGGATTGCGAACCGATTCCGGAAAAATTTCGCGAGCACGACTCCAAAACTTTTTCGGAATCCGGCGTTCTTTTTCTCGACTTTTTGGAGCATCAGCAGTCGCGAGCAGAGATCGAAACAGCCCGCGAAGCAAAGAAAGTCGCAGGTAGCAAGGGTGGGAAGGCTCGAGCAGCGAACCTCGCAGCGGACCCGGAACGTGCTAGCAGACGTCAAGCAGGTGCTAAAGCAAACGCCAAGCAGACGCTCAAGCAAAACGAAGCAGAGGAAGAGGAAGAAGAAGAGAAAGAACTTACTTACGTAAGTTCTTCTACTCACCTAGGTAACACGCGAGCGAAGCCGAGGACCGGTCGAGCAATCGCCGAACACCTCAACGGCAAAGCGCACTCACCCGACGCTCACACCATCGCCCGCGCCTACTCCGACTCCTGCCAAACACCCATCGCCGGAAACACACTCGCCAAGATCGCTCAAGCGATCGACAGCTGCCTCACATCCGGGATCGACCGCACCCAAATCGAAACCGGAATCCAGGACTGGGCCGCATCGCCGATGACCGCACCATCGACCATCCCCGACTTCGTCCACAAAGCCGCCAACCGGCCGGCCGCATCTGCAGCCACGAATGGCGTCGGGAAGACCACCGCCAAGGCCATGGGTTGGGCAAACCTCGGAAATCAACTCGCCCAACAACAAGCCGAAGCACTCAGCGCCACCACCACGAAAGGCATCACCGCATGACGATCATCGAAGCGACGCCACAACAGCTCGCCGACGCCGGCGCGATCATCGGTCGAAGCGCGCTCTTCGACAACCGCTTCGGTGAACCCGACATCGGCCGAGCCTCAGCCTGGGCAGAAGCGCTCGCACCGTACAACCTCGAAATCTCCGACGCACTGAACGCCGTCACCGCCCACTACCGAGCCGAACCCGAACGAATGATCATGCCCGCCGACGTCATCCGACTCGGCCGCGAAATCCGCATCGACCGCTCCCAGCGCGAACCCGCCGAAGACCGCGAACTACGCCAACTGCAACACGACCTGAAACACGGCCTAGCCCAAACCGATCCCCAGATCGGCCTACCGATCCGCGGCGTCGACGGACCGCCAGTCCCCGGAGCATACGAAGTGAACAACGCAGTCGACCGCGGATGCCCCACATGCGGGGCCGAACCCATGACCCCCTGCGCAAACCGCATCACCGGCAGCCCCCGCAAGATGCCCTGCCTCCGCCGCATGACCGGAAAGCGAGCCGGCCAATGAGCGCACCCGACACCCTATTCGGTACCGGAACCCTCGAAACGCTCCAACAAGCCGCCACCGTCGCACACAGCCCCAGCAACCACGGCCCAGTCGCAGGCATAGACCCATCGCTCCGCTGCTCCGGAGTCACAATCCTCGGAACACACCCCCAACCCCAAATCCACCTCATCGGACAAGACGGCTCCAACGACGACCCCCGCCACATCAAAGGCGCACGCATCCGCCACATCCGAACCCGCATCATGGACCTCATCCCACGCAACACCACCCTCGCCGTCATCGAAGGCAGATCCTTCGGCAACAACCTCCCCGGAACCGACGAACGATCACACCTCTGGTGGCTCATCTGCGACGCCCTCGACCACCTCAAAATCCCCATCGCAGTCTGCCCACCCACCACCCTCAAAAAATGGGCAACCGACCACGGCCACGCCAAAAAACCCGAAGTCATCACAGCCATCGAACACATGTGGCCAGGAATCCAACTCCCCGAAAACCCCAAAGCCAAACGCGACGAACGCAAAGCCGACTCCGCCGACAGCCTCGCCCTCGCCACCATCGGCCAACAGCACCTCCGAATGCCGATGCCCTACCTCGTCCTCGAACGCCACAAACTCGCACTCACCAAAATCGCGTGGCCCGACAACCGGTAGATACACTCAACAGTGCCCCACGTAACGGCACACCCAAAGGCGGCACACAAACCCACGGAGAGGGCACATGGCGAGCACCAAACCTGACGGCATCAGCGACCGCGAACGAGCCCTCGGAGCCATGAAAGATCGCCGCGACGGCAAGACCTGGGCCGAAGTTGCGGACGCCTGGGGCTACCAAGACAAGAGCACCGCCTGCCGCGCCGTGAGACGCGTCCTCGAGCGCGTCGAAGGCGAAACCGCCGACGACTACCGCGAAGTCATCGCAGCCCGCTACGAAGCGCTCTGGGCGAAGTCCTGGGAAGCGATCAACACAGCTGAAGCGAAAGGCCAGTTGGTCGGCAAATCACAACTCGTCGCATCCGCCCGCGGTGTGCTGGACAGCCTCGCGAAACTGCAGGGCTTGCAGGCATCGACGAAGTCCGAAGTCACCGTCGTCACGCGTACGGCGATCGACTCGGAGATCGAAGCATTGTTCGGGAAGGCCGGCATCAGTTCCGGCGACGAAACCACCAACCCACAGGAGAATTCATGACAGCACAGAAGTTCCGAAAGAAGCCCATCGAGATCGAAGCAGCGCAGTGGGACGGAACCATAGACGGCGCAACCCCGGTCCTCGACTGGATACGCGCCAACGATGGCACCGCGTATCTGCACCGGGAATGTGGCCAGGGTGATTCACACCTTCTGATCCGCACTCTCGAAGGCGACATGATCGCGCAGTCTCAAGACTGGATCATTCGAGGCGTCCAAGGTGAGTTCTACCCCTGCAAGCCCGACATCTTCGCAGCCACATACGAGGCTGTGTCAGGCGGTGCAGCATGAGGCATCCGAGCGTCGGCGTCATCGTCCACTACCAGTCGTACGGCACCCCGGGTGGTGAGTATCTGCCGGAGCCGCGCGCAGCGATCATCACCGCGGCGAGTGGACCGACGGACCCACTGTCAGCCGATGAGCCGCCCGAGAACTTCGCGGTTGGGCTGTGCGTCCTCAATCCGACGGGCCTCTTCTTCAAAGAGGAGATCCCGTTCGCCGCCAACCCCACTCCTGGGCACTGGAACTGGCCGCCAAATGTCGATGTTGACAGCGAGATTCAGGCGTTGGTGGAGCTGAGCGAGAGCAGGCCATGCCGCCGATGCGACGGATGCGGACGGGTGGCGAACTCTGAGGACGCCGAACCTTGGTCGGAGTGGGAAGCGCTACCGCCGGGTTCAGACCTCGCTGTGCAGATGGGTGTGGTTCGCCCGGTCACCTGCCTCGACTGCAACGGTTCGGGGACGGTGGACCTGTGATCGTCACCGTGTTCACGAAGCCCGGTTGCCCGCCGTGTGATGCGACGAAGTCGAAGCTCGACAAGCATGGCGTTGAGTACCAGGTTCGCGATGTCACCACCGACCCGGAAGCGAAAGCGCGGGTGCAGGAACTCGGCTACCTCGGCACGCCCGTCGTCGAGTGCGGTGACGTGCACTGGCAGGGGTTCAGCCCCGACAAATGCAAACAGTTGGCTGACCAGCTCACGAACCAGGAGGCGGCATGAGCGCCGAAGTGCTCGCCGAGATCGCCGCCGAACGTGAACGCCAGGACGCGAAGTGGGGCGAACAAAACCACCACGACGGCACCGGACCCGGATACAAGACCGCTGCAGACAGTGCGCGCGCTGAATGTGACCAAGCGGCCGCACTCGGTCTCGTCACCTACCGCCACATCCTCACCGAAGAAGTGCAAGAAGCGTTCGTGGAAACCGACCCCGCCAAGCTCCGTGCCGAACTCGTCCAAGTCGCAGCCGTCGCCGTCGCATGGATCCAGAAACTCGACCGAGAGAAGGCCCCCCGATGAACCCCATCGCGCTCGTTCGCAGCTGGCTTACCGGCCGGAAACCACAGCCGGACATGACCATCCGCTGCGGCATCCACACCGGCAGCGACCTCGCCGAGATCTTCCGCTTCAACATCGAAGACGACGACCTCGCAGCATTCACCATGCGAGCAGGAACCGTCCTGGGGCTGACCCTCGACCTGCCCGCACCCTCACCCCGCGCATTCCGCCTCATGCACTCCAGCCTCGACGAGACCACGACCGTATTCATCCGGGTCACACTCGCCGGCAGCGACGTCGAACAGTGGCTCCGCATGCAGTCATGGAACACCGCAGGGACCACGGTCACCGCCGACTTCACCCGCGAATACTCGTCCCGCAGATGGAATGAGCGCGACGGCTACTTCACGGAGATCCTCACCGAACCGTCCCCACCTGTCCCGTTCGATGAGCATCACCCGCACTACGAAGGCTCCGCGCAACAGCACGCCGCAGACCTCGCAATAGGTGCAGCAGGCGGCTGGTAATGGGTGACGTCGTTCCGTTCCGCACACCCCAACCCACACCCGCGAACACCACATGCCCATGCGGCAGCGCATGGTTCACCGCAACCGTGTGCCTGAACGGAACGACCATCACCGGCTACCAACAACCACTCCACTGCACACACTGCGGAAACGAACACGCCCCATAACCCGAACGTCCGCGGGACCTTCCCTGCCGCGGCCGAACGAAACACATAGCAACACAACAGGGAAAGGCCCACCATGCCCGTCACAATCCACGGCACACGCGACCTCGACATCAACGACCTCCACCCACACCCCCAAAACCCCAACCGCGGCGACGTCGAAGCACTCACCGCATCCCTCAACACCTTCGGCCAATACCGCGCCATCGTCGCCCTCACCGACGGCACCATCCTCGCCGGCCACCACCTCTGGCAAGCCGCCCGCGCCAACGGCCACAAAACCATCCGCGTCGAAGTCATCGACTGCGACGAACAAACCGCCCGCAAAATCCTCATCGCAGACAACCGCCTCGCCGACCTCGGCCCAGGCGTCGACCCCGAACTACTCCTCACCGTCCTCAACGACCTCGACATCCTCGACGGATCCGGCTACAACGCCGACGACCTCGCCCTCCTCGAACAAACCATCAACCCACCCCAACCCAACGCCGACCCCGACGACGCCCCACCAGTCCCCGACAAACCCAAAAGAACCGCAGCCGGCCAAACCTGGCACCTCGGCACACACCGCCTGTACGTCGGCTCAAGCACCGACACCGACGCCGTACGAACAATGCTCGCGGGCGACACCGCCGACTGCATCTGGACCGACCCGCCCTACGGCGTCGACTACATCGGCAAAACCAAAGACGCACTCACCATCTCCAACGACACCACCAACGGCCTCCCACAACTCCTCGCCGACGCATTCGCCACCGCAACGGCCGTCGCCCGACCCGGAGCACCCGTCTACGTCGCACACGCAGACACCGAACGCATCACCTTCGAAACCGCCCTCACCGCCGCAGGCATCACCATCCGCCAAAACCTCGTCTGGGTGAAAAACCAACTCGTCATGGGACGCAGCGACTACCACTGGCAACACGAACCGATCCTCTACGGCTTCACACCAACCGCACCCGGCGTCGGCCGCCTCGGCCGCGGCAGCAAACACTGGCACGGAAACAACAGCGCCAGCACCGTCTTCACCATCGACAAACCCACCGCCAACAGCGACCACCCCACTATGAAACCCGTCGACCTGATCGCCGCCCACCTCAACAACTCCTGCCCCGTCGGCGGCATCGTCCTCGACCTATTCGCCGGCAGCGGATCAACACTCGCCGCCGCCTTCATGACCGGACGCCGCGCCGCACTCGTCGAACTCGACCCCCGATACGCAGACGTCATCATCACACGATGGGAAGCACTATCCGGCGACACAGCCGAACAGGTGGCCTGACCATGCGCTCACGCCGAGTCAACGCCCAAACCGCCGAAAAACACGAACGCGCCCTGCAACTCCTCATCGGCGGCGCCACCAACCAACAGATCGCCGACCAACTCGGATACTCCAGCCGCGGAGCCGCACACAACGCCGTCACCCAAGCACTCAACGAACACTCCGCGCGCAGAGCCGAACTCGCCGACCAAGCCCTCACCATCGCCCTCGAACGACTCGACGCACTATGGCGCCCGCAGTACGTCAAAGCGATCCGCGGCGACGGCCACGCATCCGAAACATGCCTCCGAATACTCGACCGACAAATCAAACTCCTCGGACTCGGAGCACCCAGCCGCGCAGACATCTCCATCACCTCGCGCACCGAACTCGACGTCCAAGTGGAAACACTGCTCACCAAACTCGCTGACCGACAGCCCCACCCAGTGATCGAAGCCGACGAAGAACCCGACAAGGAGTAACCATGAGCACGTTCGATGGCGGAGCCTGGCGCGCGCTACCAGCGGCCGACAAGCAGTACCTACGCGACAAACTCGCTGAAGCCTGCGCACGCAAAGGCATCCCCATCAACGACACCACCAGCCCCGGCATCCTCGCCCTACGTCACGAGCCGGCCGTCACCGTGCAACGCCCACACCTCGAGCTCATCGACCGCGAGCTCACCAAACTGCTCTCCACGCCCAACGCGAAACTCATGATCTGGACCCCACCCCAGGTCGGGAAAAGCATGCGCGTGTCCCGCTGGTTCCCGTTCTGGTGGCTCAGCCACCGCCCCCGAGACCGCGTCATCCTCGCCTCCTACGCAGCCAGCCTCGCCAACACACACGGCGCCGCATGCCGCGACCTCGTCGAATCACACGGCCTCACCTACGGGCTACGCATGCGCGACGACGAAAACACCCGCGCCAACTGGTCACTCACCACCGGAGGCGGCATGCGATCCGTCGGCACCAAAGGCGGCCTCACCGGTCACCCCATGAACCTCGGCATCATCGACGACCCCTTCGCCGACCGCGCCGCCGCCGACAGTCCACTGATCCGCGAGCGCGTCTGGGAGTGGTACAGCTCCGCGTACACCACCCGAAAAGCGCCCGGCGCACGCGAAGTCATCGTCATGACCCGCTGGCACCCACTCGACCTGTGCGGCCGGCTACTCGAACGCGACGGACGCACCGAAGAAGGCGGCGAATGGACCGTCCTCCATCTACCCGCCCTCGCCGTCGCACCCGACCCAGCGAAAGGCATCTACGCCGACCCCCTCGGCCGCGAACCAGGTGACCCACTCACACATCCCGTCATCGACCTCGGCGACATCGACTCCCTCGCCGACCACTGGCGCCGGAAGAAGAAAGGATCCACCAGCCGAGACTGGAACGCCGTCTACCAAGGCAGTCCATTCGACTCCGAAGGCGCACTGCTCACCGAAGCGCATATCCGCGACGCGACCGCGGACCTCGCCCTCGTCACACCGCGCATCGCGGGCGTGGGCATCGATCCTTCCGGCGGCGGCCGTGACACCGCTGGAGTCGTCGGCGGCATCCTCGGTGGCGACGGCAAGTTCTACTGGACGCACAACCGCACCGCGCGTATGACATCCGACCGGTGGGCCCGCGAAGCGTGCTTGCTCGCCGACGAGATGGACGCCGACCGGTTCGTCATCGAAGTGAACTACGGCGGTGACCAGGCAACGACCCTGTTGAAGCAGGCGTGGGATGCGCTGCAACGTGAAGGGGCGATTGACAAGCGGAAGCTGTGCCCGCGCCTCGTGCCCGTGCATTCCCGGAAGTCGAAACTGCTCCGCGCCGAACCGATCGCGCAAGCCATCCTCACGCAGCGGGCGTGGTTCGGGCGTGACCCCGGCCTGTCCGACTTCAAATCAGAGTGGCAGTTGTGGGAGCCCGGATCGACGTGGTCGCCCGGCGCATTGGATGCCGGCGTTCACCTCGCGACCGACATGTTGCCGCCCATCAACTCGGGTTCCTCGGTGTCGTCGGCAGCGAAGCGTTCTCGTTCATCTGTCACGGGCACAAGCAGTTTGGCGGCAAGACGCACACGTTGATTTCGGAACCGGGGACACAGTGTCACTGTATCCGTGCAATACTCTGTGTCATGCCCCCAACACATCCATCACAGGCTGACGTCGCCGCCGCATACCGCACACTCATCGCCCACGAAACAGAGCGGAAAGAGCAAGACTTCTACCGCACCCGACTCCAACGGTTAGAGCAGGCAACAGAACCCGCCGAGGTGACAGGTCGAGACTTCCTCGAGGCCTTGCCCACTGTGCGTGAGTGCTTCAGCGACTATGTGCCGCCTGCCGCTGCCGAACCCGCCGAGAAGGAGACGAAAGCGCATTGCCTGTCCGAGATCGAGGGCTGGGTGTGCTCACTGACGACCGGTCACGACGGCGATCACACCGCATACGACCAGGACGGACCGGCCTACACCTGGCCCGCCGCCTCGCCGGTTGTCCCTGCCCGCACCGAAACGTCGGAGATCCGTGCGGCTGCCGATGCACTGAGTAGTGCCCTCGTGATTCTCGACCCGCTCGAAACCGGCCATTGGGAACACGCGTGGCGAACTCTGAACGACCTCGACGACTGCGCGAAACGCGAGAAAGCCTCTGCCACCGCCGAAGCCGGAGGCTGGGACACGTGGGATACGGTGCCCGAGAACGTCACTGTCGTGTCGAGCTTTCTCGACCACAGGTACCGCAAGGTAGATGGCGAAGTCTTCCGAGTTTTGGAGGACGGGAAACAGCACAAGGCTGCCGACTTCACCCCGACGGATATGCGCTCTTTCGCCCCGTTCGTTGCGGCCGAGGAGGGGTGAGCATGAGCGACCTCCCGATTGGCATTGGTTGGAAGCGTGAAGGCGACAAGGTCGTCGCTCACGTCATCGAGGCTCACCCCGGCGGACGACGAAGTGAACTCGTCAAGGTCACCTACACACTCGAACAGGCCGCAGAGAACGCCAAACAGCTCCTCGCGGCGATGGGCGGCAAGTCATGAGAATCGGGTCGCTCTTCAGCGGCTACGGAGGGTTGGATCTCGCTGCACTGCAACTCTTCCCCGGCTCGTCTGTCGCGTGGCATTGCGAATGGGACGACGCGCCCGCCAAGATCCTCGACCACCACTGGCCGACAGTCCCGAACCACCGCGACGTGACAACTCTCGACTGGATCACCGTCGAACCCGTCGACATCCTCACCGGCGGCTATCCCTGCCAGCCATTCTCAGCCGCCGGCCAACGCAAAGGAACAGACGATGAACGACACCTCTGGCCCTACGTCCGGGACGCAATTCGCCTACTACGACCACGATTCACACTCCTGGAAAATGTGGCCGGGCACCGGTCTCTGGGGTTCGATCGAGTTCTCGGAGACCTGGCCGAAGACGGGATGCATGTCCGATGGACGAGCCTACGAGCTTCCGACATCGGTGCCCCCCATCACCGCGAACGACTCTTCATCCTGGTTGCCGACCCCTCGGAGCAGCCGGGGCGGTTCGGCGACGGAGACGATGTACGCCTTGGGCGGAGTAGTGGACTACAGCCGTCGACCGCAGGGCGAGGTGGTTTTGCCGACACCACGCGCAGCCGACCCGAAGGCATCGATGGGTTCACCCGGGGCTGCGCGGCATGTGGCGGCAGGAATGGGCAGTCTCGCGGAAGTGATCGGGGTACACCTTCCAACACCGACAGTCAGCGACACGAAGGGCGCGGCGCAGCGCCCGGGGCGGACACGGGGCGGACGGTTGCGGCCGGACAGCGACGAACGCCTAGCCGGGGCGGTTCAGAGATTCCTGCCGACCCCGAAGGCGAGTGCCCGCGGGGATTGTCCCAGCGAGTCGCAGCGCAGGACACCGGATCTGATCGCAGTGTCGCACTACTTCCCGGAATCAACTGGGGCGATTACGGACCCGCTGTTCGCCGTTGGGAGCGACTAACTCGGCCGGCGCCCGCGCCAACCGAGTTGAACAGCAACAACAAACCTCGCCTGAGCGCAGCATTCGCCGAATGGATGATGGGCCTCCCCGCCGGCCATGTCACCGCGGTGCCAGGGATCTCGCGGGCGCATCAACTCAAAGCAATCGGCAACGGCGTGTGCCCACAGCAGGCAGTCGCCGCGTATTCATCGCTACTGGAATTGGGGGTAGCGGCGTGACCGCGGATGAATATCTCACCTACACGGTTACTGACGGTCCGTGGAAGATGCAGCATGAACGCGACGGAACCATCGGCCTGTACCTGATCCGCCTAGACCGACCCCTCGACGAGCAGATAACTCGCATCGCACGATTCGATCGCGTCGAGGACGCCGAGTTCACAGCCAAAGCACGCGAACTGCTCAACGATTTCATCGGCCCGAGAGGGATCCGAGGAGTGCTGAGTCGCATCCGATACGTACTGAAAGGCGACTTCCGATGAGCGCGGATCCGATGCCGGCGCCGGACACTGTGCGCATCTATCAGGACTCGCTGGGGGAGTGGCGGTGGATCCGCCGAACCTCGACCGGCCGCACCGTCAACGAATCAGCAGCAGGGTTCCCCACTCGCGGGGAAGCCAACGCCGACAACAGTTTCTGGAACCAAGACACCCTCAGCTATCTCCTCGAACAGGCACGAACGTGAACCCGTACTTCCTCGCCGCCGTCGCACTCACCGTCATCATCGGCGGATTCACCGTGATCGGCTTCCTCATCTACCGAGACCTGAAGGACACCGAATGACACCCGAACAGATCCGTGACGAAGCAACCCTGCGGACCGCCGAAGCGCTGTGGGTGAAGGACGGATCCCACGGTGGAGTGCCCAACTGGTTTCTCCTCCTGCCCGAAGATCAGGAGCCATACCTCGCGAAGGCTGTAGCCGTAGTCGAAGCTCTCGATGGACTCCTGCCTACCGGTGGAATCCGTTATGCCGTCGCGCATCCCGTGACCGGGACCAGTGACCCACGTTTCGTCGGCTACACCCTCGAAGAATGCAAAGCATTCGCCACCGAATACGACACCCACGTCATCGAACAACACCTCACCGAATGGACCACCCATGAGTGACGTCACCACATTCCTCCGCGCACGACTCAACGACGACGAGAAGATCGCAAACACCGCAATCGGCCGGCAGTCCGAGTATGCGGAGTGGGCGTACGAGGGTGACGAGGTGTTCGCTCCTCGCCTTGGTGAGCGCGGCGACCGCTGGAACGTGACCTGCGACAGCGAAGGACTCCGCCCAGCAGTCGAAGAGAAGGACGGGCCGCACATCGCCCACTACGACCCAGCACGAGCACTCCGCGATGTGGCTGCAAAGCGCGGTGTGGTCCGCGAGATGGAAGCAGCCCGAACCAATCTCGAAGAACGCGGCATCAACGCCCCGTTCTTCATCACCTGGACCTTGTGGCACCTCGCCGCCGTCTACTCCGACCACCCCGACTACCAGAAGGAATGGCAGATATGAGCGACAGCAAGCCGTACCGCGACGGGCCGTCCATCAAGACGGGGGACAGGGTCGTGTTCGTCGACGTCGACGGTGGACGCACGGAGGGGATCGCTCGTGTGGACAGCGCAATCGGCTCGGGGTTCTATCACTCCCCGACCCGCGAAACTCGGATCACCATCATCCCCGACGGCGAACCCATGCAGTTCGGACGCGACTACGCATTCGCCCCAATCCCGTCAGATGAAGCACTCACCCACTCGCAGATCATTCATCGGCGCATCTACGCCCGACTCCACGAGTTGGGTGTGCTGCCCGTCTATCCGTTGCCGGACAGCCCGTTCGACGAGGAGGCGTCGAATGCTGATCGCGGCGGAATCATCCAGGCCGGGAAACTCCCTGCCTGGATGGTCGACGTTGGTCTTGTCGAACCTGAACCCGAGACCCCGCAGCAGCGGGCCCTACCGCGCCCATCCACGACACCGCCCATCTGGGCAGACAACCCGGCCGGCCAGCGCCGCCCCACCAAAACCCGCAACCACCGGAGAGTGAAGTGATTGTCCACAAATCGACGACCGGGCTACATCGACCTATCTGGACTGTCTGGACTCAGTGGCGCGGACCTTGGCGTCGGAGGATGTCGATTTTCGGACCTGAGCGGTTCGTCGCCGAAGGCAAACTTGAAGTCGGCAAATTGCGAGGCGGAGGACGGATCTCATGACCGAAGAGTCGATCGCACATCTCGACTTCGCGCCCACATGCGCGCTGTACGACGTCCGCACCAACACACCTTGCGACCAGCCGGCCACCCACCTCGCCGACGTCCACATGCACGAACACAACACCATGCCCCGCATCGCACTCTGCGACAAACACCTCGCCGGATACAAAGCCATGGAAGCCCAGATCCTTCCTGACCGCGACAACCGATGCGGCACCTGCCACCAACACATGCACGCCGACGACTTCATCCGAAACGAGGAGACACTATGACCGCCATCGCCCACAGCGAACCCAAATTCAAAACCATCGCCGACAACAACACCATCCTCCGTGGCCAAGTCGGATCAGGACTCCACGGCGTCACCACCGGAAACGATGACCGCGACGAAATGGGAGTATGCATCGAGCCACCCGAATTCGTCATCGGCAACAGCACATTCGAGCAATACCAATACCGCACACAACCCGAAGGCGTCCGGTCCGGCGCAGGAGACCTCGACCTCGTCGTCTACTCACTTCGCAAATGGTCCCGACTCGCCGCCGCCGGCAACCCCACCGTGCTACTCCTGATGTTCATCCCACCCCACGAACTCGTCCTCAACTCATCTGTCGGCGAAGACCTCCAAGCCCACCCCGAACGGTTCCTTTCACGCGAAGCAGCCATGCGGTTCGCCGGCTACATGAAATCGCAGCGCGAACAAATGCTCGGACTGCGAGGAAAGCGACACACCAACCGGCCCGAACTGGTCGACGTGTTCGGCTTCGACACCAAGTTCGCCTACCACATGGTTCGCCTCGGAATCCAAGGCGTCGAACTCCTCACCACCGGCCGCATCACGCTTCCAATGCCGCCAACCGAACGTGCCTGGCTCACCGAACTACGCGAAGGCAAGCACACGAAAGAAGAAGCACTACAACGCGCCGCAGACCTCGAACAGCAACTGCTGCACCTCGCTGACCACGCAGACCTGCCGAAGCGAGCGCCGCGGACACAGATCGACCGCTGGCTGGTCGAGACCTACCAGCAGTGGTGGGAGGACCGCGGGTATCTGTAGCTAGTTGACGCAGGTCCTCTGTTTCGGTAGATACACTCAACTCTGTCCACCGGAATAGAGGAGCTGCACACCGTGTCGATCACGATCTTCCTGCTGACGCTCGGTGCCGCCGCGCGGCTAACCCGACTTGTCACTGACGACTACATCACCCGCCACTTTCGGGCGTTCTTCATCCGGCGACTAGGACCGGACAACGACCTCAGTTATCTGGTGACGTGCCCGTGGTGCATGTCGATGTACATCGGCGGTGGGATGTTCACCCTCGCATACTTTTACAGCTGGCATCCCGCCTACCTCGTCGTCACAGCAGCACTGACCGCGTCATACCTAATCGGCACAGCCGCAACCCTCGTCGGATCTGCCGAGGAGGACTGATGCGCACCCGCCGCCCCGACAGCAACGCACACGCCATCGCCGAGAAACTCGCAGGTGGCGCACCGCCACACCCCGGCAGACCCAACCGCGCCGAACGCCGACTCCGCAGAGCCTCAATTCGCCGCGGGCCCGTCGTCGGCAACTACGTCACCCCCTCCACCAACAGCCGCTACGCACCGCAAACCGTCACCGCCGCCGCCGAAGTCGTCTACGGCAAAAGCCTCGCCAGACAAAAGAAACGCCCACCAGTCGCTGGCTGGCAAAACGAAGCGTGGGAACTCCGCGGGCAAGTACCCGAGTTCCGGTTCGCCGGCGACCGCGTCGCGCGCGGCGCATCCCAATACAAACTGTTCGCAGCGAAACGACCCGACGTCAGCAACGACGAACCAGAACGCGTCGACGACGGACTCGCATTCGAACTGTGCTCCGAGATGTTCGGCGACACCGCCCGCACACAACAAGCCCTTCACCGCGGTGGACAGCAACTCGCCTTCAACGGCGACAGCCTCCTCGTCGTCAGCGAAGACGAGAACGGATTGTCCTGGGCGCCGCACTCCGTCAACGAACTCACCGGACAAGGCAAGTCCTGGAAACTCAACGACGGCATCGAAACCCGCAACCTCACCGAAGACGACGTCGTCATCCGCTGCTGGAAGCCCGATCCCCAGTTCCAGGCCCTTGCCGATTGCCCCGCGAAAGCTGTTCTCCCCATCGCCCGCACACTCCGCGCGCTGGGGAAACGAACCGGAGCAGAGATCGACTCACGACTAGCAGGCGCCGGCCTCCTGCTCGTCCCGTCCGAAATCACCCTCGCCGTCCACCGCGAGAGCGACGACCCCAACGAAGACCCGTTCGTCGAAGAGCTGATCGAGAACATGCTCACGCCCATCCAGGATCCAGACTCGGCGGCGGCCGTGGTCCCGATGGTCGCGAAGGGTCCAGGGGAGTTCCTCGACAAGGTGAAGCATCTGAGCTTCGCGACACCCCTCGACGAGAAGCTCCCCGAGATGGAGACGAGCTCCATCCGCCGTATCGCGCTCGGAATGGACTCACCGCCCGAGACGCTCCTCGGCATGGGTTCGGCGAATCACTGGACGGGCTGGCTGATCTCGTCCGAAGAGGTCACCCTCGTCCTCTCGCCGACTGTCGCCACGATCTGCCACGCCCTCACCGTCGGATGGCTGCACCCGATGCTCGAGGCGTCTGGTGTCGAGGACTGGGCGGACTATTTGATCTGGTTTGACGCGTCCGAACTGGAGTTGCGGCCGGACAAGTCATCGGACTCCCGAGAACTGCACGCCAAGGAAGTGCTGTCCGATGCGGCGATGCTGCGGGAGAACGGATTCAGCGAGAAGGACGCACCGACGCCGGAGGAGACCCGTCGTCGCCTGCTGACGAAGCTGGTGCTCTCGGACCCGTCGTTGGCGCCGCAGATCCTCCCAGAGTTGGGTATCGACATCGGCCTCGTAGAACCCGCGAAAGCATCCCCCGAGAATGTCGGCGCGACCGTCCCGGCGCCGCCGCCCGAACCGAAAGCGGAGCAGACCATTCCCGAGAAACCCACCGAACAACCAGACGACAACGTCGAGACAGGACCAGGCGAATGACAGTGACCATCGACGAATCCACTGTCCTCGCCAGCGAAGTCGCAGTCCTGCGGGCATTGGAGATGGC
Organism: Rhodococcus sp. IEGM 1409; assembly: GCF_030056735.1. Taxonomy (GTDB): domain Bacteria; phylum Actinomycetota; class Actinomycetes; order Mycobacteriales; family Mycobacteriaceae; genus Rhodococcus_F. Next base: position 258,695 of record NZ_JASHKN010000001.1, on the reverse strand, counting down.
GGGAAAGCGGTGCCGCAACGTGTCCCGCGACCGCCGCAAGGTGCTGATCGCAGAAACCCCAGATCATCTGCTGTACACGCAACTCCCGAACGCATCGCGTCACGAGGATTGCGATCGCTTGTTGGAGGGCGCCTGGGATCACCTCCGGTTGGTCCTACCGGGCCGACCGAAGGTGTACGCGCTGTGCGATTGGTATGTCCGTGAACTGTTGGTGACGCGCCAGCAGCACACGCGCGCGGATCTGGAACGAGTCCTGGCAGTCGCACATGAGTAGCCGCCCGGGGGTGCGCATTCTCATCCAACTGTTCGGCTACTCCCTCGAATTCTCGCGCGACGAACCTGTTGTTCCTCCTGCGCCGTACCAACCGCAGATCACGCATTCCGCGCAAACGGATTTCGGATTCACGAAGCCGTTGAACTACCCCGACGAGAGGTGGACCGACTCGTGAACATCTGGCGGCCATTCAAAGGTGGCGCTGTCCCCCAAGCGATCGCGAAACCGTACACCGGCCCTGTCCCACCCCCACCGAAAGGTGGCAGTGGCCAGAGTCGTGGCGATGAAGAGGGCTGCGCGTGCTGCAGACGGTGCTGCCGATGATCCTCGACCTGATCGAAGCGGCCCTGATTGTGTGGGCACTGCTCAAGTTCTGGGTGTTCTGATGGCCAGGCAGGATCCGTGGTTGTCGGAGCGGATGCGCGCGGACGCACGGATCCGCCGCGGCGAACGCGACATCTACAACGCGGTCATCACCGCGATGACCATCTGGCTCGACACCACCCGACAACTCGTCCTCGGGCAACCCGTACCCGCGCTCACCGCCGCCGCAGACGACCCAATCCCCGACATCGACGCCGCACACGCATCATTCGCAGCCTGGGCACGAGCCCTCGAAAACCATGTCGAACCCGCCATCGCCGAAGCATTCGGCGAAGCATTCGCCGCGCAGTCCCGTGCCGCCGACATCTCACCGGTGCACTTCCAAGAGCACCATATGGCCACCGTCCATGACCGCCTCAAGATCTGGCCCGAAGGAGCATTCGAAGAACTTCGCCCAGAACTGTTGGAGGCGATGCAGCAGAACGAATCCATCGAACAAATCACCGACCGCATCGGACGCATCCTCGACATCGACGCACCATCACGCCGCATCCGCGCCGACATCTCCGCTATCGATGCCGAGATCGCTGATCCCTCAACGGATCGCGACGAACTGCCTTTCCTGCGTGGGAAGCGCCGGCGCCTGTGGAATCAGCATGACGAGTCGCAGCAGCAGTGGAAGTGGTTGGCGCGCCGTATCGCTCGCACCGAGATTCAGGGCGCCGTCGAGGGCGGATCGTTGGCGTCCGCTCAAGCGACCGCCGAAGCCACCGGCGAGGAAATGTACAAGGCGTGGCTGTCCACCTCCGATGAGCGGACGCGGGCATCCCACAACGTCGCTGACGGGCAGATCGTGAAACTGGCCGAACCGTTCCGCGTCGGCGTCGCACTGCTCATGCATCCCGCATTCCCTGGCGGCCCCGCGCATGAAGTCATCAACTGCCGTTGCACCATGCGCATCCTCACCGGCGGTGAGATGCAGGCAGAACTGCAAGGGGTGTGGGGTGGCCGCGGAGTCTCACCAATGGGTGCCCGACTCGGTCCCGACGACGAAGCTGACGCCGCCACCGCGATCGACCGCCTGAATCGCGAACGCCGCGGCGAAGTACTCGACCCCATCGAACGCACAGAACCCGACGTTCAAGACGCCGTGAACGCCGACGACGGCACTCAAGAATCCCCCGAAATTCTCGAACCCGACGACGAACCATTCACCACCCCACACGACGACATCCCCGACCTCGAGGACGACATTCCCGATGATGAACTTCACGTGGCAGACGAAGAACCGGACCTGGACACTGACGACGAAGAGCTACCGGATAACCCTGCAGTCGAAGGAGATCCAACCGACGACAGCGACAACGAAACCGAACCTGACGACGATCAGCCGGACCCTGATCCTGCCGACATCCCTGAGATGGACGAAGAACCCGAACCCGAAATAATCGAACGGCCCACCGGCGGTCCGACTCCCGAGGACGCGGAAGCCCTCGCCGGACAGTTCGACCGAGATTTCGCCGAACCGATCAGCCAACTCAGCGACGAGGAACGCGCGGCAGTCCGCCGCTGGCAAGGAATGGATCGGTTCTATCGTCGAATACAAGACGTTGTGCGCAACGAAGCCGAAGACGAGGAAGCTCAGGACGTCATCGACGCGCTGCTGCCCCTGCTATCCGGCAACGCGGTGCAATCGGACGTCGTCCTCTACCGGGGAATCCGAAACGTCAGCACCCTCATCCGGCGGACCAACTCCGACCTCGAGCGGTACATCGGACAAACTATCCCGACACCAGGATTCCTCGCGGCGTCCACATCGCGCGAGCAAGCGACCAGCGGCTTCACAAGACCCTTCGTCGGCGGCGGACCCGTGCTGTTCGAGCTCACCGTCCGCGCCGGCACACCTGCATTCTGGATCGCGGGCGCAGGAGATCCAGCGATGACAGACCAAAGGGAACTGTTGATGGACGTGACAATGTCGCTGCTAATCGTCGGTGTCAACTACAGTGGAAATGTCCCCACAGTGCAGGCGGAGGTGATCTGAGCATGGAAATCAACGAACGGTTCTACGACGACAGTGCCTTCCTGCCTATCGGATCGCCGATGCCGCCGCCTTCAACGGCCGGCCTTCTCCTGCACAAGCTCGGTCTCACACTCGCTGATCGTGATGCACAGGTCGCTGGTATTCGCGAGTGGCTCAAGACGAATGAGCCGACTCCCGGGTTGGTGCGTAACCTTAATCGCCGAGGTTTCGGCGACGTCTTGACTGACTGAACCCCCACAGCGCATGTCTGCGGAACTGCCTGATCCAAATAGCGGTAGATACAGTTAGCCGTGTCTACCGTTCAGAGGAGCTCAGGATGACCGCACTTATCACCCCGGCGGGGGACAAGCCGCTGCCCACCGGATGGCGCGGGCCCGTGCTGCCGTTGAACACACCATCAGGTGACATGAGGCAGTTCATGCTCGCCGACGGCACGGAACCTGCGATCCGGCCGCTGCCAGTCGCGCTCTCCGCGCAGGACGAAATGTGGGACAACCACGAGGGTTCCCGCGTCGTCGGTCTCGTCACTCGGGCCTGGGTTCAAGACGGGTATTTGTGGGCTGAAGGGCCGTTGGACCTCGAAGACGAGTTCGGCGCCGCGTACGCCCGCAAGCTGGGCGACGGGTTCGCAGGCTGGGTATCCGCCGACTTGTCCGACATCTTGCTCGAGGAAATCCCGCTGAGGTCCGACAAATCGGAGTGGGCGCCAGACGAACTCGCGGCAGCGTACGCAGCATTCGAAGGTGGGACCGGTGATGAGCCGGATGTCGCCGGCCAACTGCTCCGTGTGCACGAGTGGAAGTTGATGGGCGTCACCGGTGTCTCGTCACCCGCGTTCGAAACATCCCGGATCGAGCCGCTGTACGGCGACGAGTTCACCGGCGTCCGCGCATCAGCCGCGTTGACCGCTGCCGCGCAGCAGCACTCGGGGGCGATGATCGCACTTGTCCCGTCGGCCGAGGACTGCGCGCGGCTCGCGATTGACGGCTACGAGCCGGCCGACGTCCTACACACCACTCTCGTGTTTCTCGGCGACGCCGCGAATTGGTTGCCGGAACAGCGGGACGCGCTCGAGCAAGCAGTGCGAGTCCTCGACTTCACGTGCCCACTGTCCGGTTCGGTGATGGGGCACGCGCAGTTCAACCCTGCAGGGGATGAGCCATGTGCTGTGTACCTCGTCGAAGCGCGTGGGCTCAGCGCAACGCAATCGTGCACGTACGGTGCCGTCGCCGACAATGTAGACCTGCCGCCGATCCCGGAGCCGTACGACACCTTCCTGCCGCACATCACAGCAGGGTATGGGCTCGACGTCAGCAAACTGACCGAAGTCGGGCCAATTCGTTTCGACCGGATCCGCCTGTCGTTCGCCGACACCGACGTCCGCGACATCCCCCTCGAGCCCGTCACCGCGGGGCTCGTCGCAAGCTCCGTCGTCTACGACACCGCCGACTTCACCATGCCCGAACCCGACGAGCTCACCGCGCTCACCGTCACCGACGACGGCCGCGTCTACGGGCACCTCGCACAAGCCGACTCCTGCCACATCGGATTCGCCGACGTCTGCGTCAGCCCACCCACCAGCGCAACCGGATACGCCTACTTCCACCAAGGCGAAATCTCCACCACCGAAGGACCACTTCCCGTCGGAAAGCTCACCCTCGGAACCGGACACGCCGGAATGCGACAAGCAGCCCGCGCCGCGGCTGCACACTACGACAACACCGGTACTGCCGTCGCAGTCGTCCGATGCACCGACGGGCTCTGGGGGCCATGGCTTTCCGGCCGCATCCTCCCCGGCATCGACGACGACCGGGTCGACGAACTCCGCCGATCCGGAGTATCAGGAGACTGGCGCAGCATCCAACGAGGCTCCAACAACCTCGAACTGGTCGCGGTCCTCGCCGTCAACGTCCCCGGATTTCCCGTCCCGCGCACCCGGGCCCTCGCCGCATCCGGCATGCGATCCCTCATCGCCGCCGGCATCCCTCCCACACGAAAGCGTCATGACCCTCCAACAGCATCGAAGAAGACCATCGACATCGCGCAAGTCCATGCGACTGCGCTTCGAAAGAGCCGTAGCCAGACGGCTGCCCAACGTGTTCGGTCGGCGCGCCTGGCAGCGGCTACTCGACGAGTAGAACGTCTAGGGAAAGAACGCCGCGTCCGGACACCGGACGGAGAGAGAAGGTACGGGCAACCCATCGAGTCCGTCATCAGGGGACGAGGCAGGCTGCCCTCCGCCCCAGGCAATGGCGGAAGTTCCGGCGCTGGTGGTGGCGATGCCGAACGAGGACCGGATGTCGCCGAGCGCAGGCGCGTTCTTCCCGAAGGGATCGTGATCGACGACGTCACACCAGGCGGTCGTTCAGAGCGGCCAGCCACGTGGACAACAGCCGAGGAACTCCGCAACGACGAAGAAGACATCGTGGCCCCCGTCGACGACCCAGACAGGTATTTCAGTGCGTCCGAGGCGCGAACTGCCGAGTTCCTACGTGAGAGCGGAGTTGAGGTGGTGTCAGTTCTGGAACGTGATCGTAACGGCGTGAAGACCCCCGACTCGATTGCGCTAGTTGCAGACGTCCCCGTGGAATTCAAAGAGACCGACACCGCAACGAAGAATGCCGTCATCAACCATGTTCGCCGAGGTGCGGAGCAAGCAGGGCACATCATCGTTGATGCGTCCAACTCTGGGATGACTGTTGACACCGCGTCCGAGGCAATCCGGACATCAGTTCGGATGCGCGGCGCCAGGTTGTATGAGATAGCTGTCATCGTGGAGCGCCGTGATCCAAACACTCCAGGGTCGCGCGACGTTGTCGTATCATGGTTCCATGGCTGACACCGGCGTGTACCTCCCTAGCGGTACAGACATGTCTGCAGTCAAGTCGGTAGCGGCGCGCATCGTCAAAGACACCCGCATTCTGTACAGCATTGACGATGAAGCCTACGAGTACCCCGAGTACAACGTCGCGGTCGACTTGCACATCAAGGACTACGCCCCGGCGGATCGTGACCTGCTTATGAATCGCGCTGTGGAACTACGTGACTCGCTCAAGTCAGAGCTTGGCGTACAGGGCAAACTCGAGAACGAGCTGACCGAGCAAGATTTGAAGCTCTGATCATGGGCTGCAATTGTGGTGGGGGAGCGAAGCGAACGGTTCATCAGGTTCGCCGATCGGACGGAACTGTGAAGCGCTACGCGACAGAGGCTGAGGCTAAAGCAGCCGCATCCCAACCTGGCGCGACGTACACCAAGATCGAACGCTGACACCAAGCTTCACAACAGTTGCCCAGCACACGGGATAGAGTGCGCATAGATCGCCGCTGGCCTCGGGCCGGGCACCAAGTGCCCGCACGACCCAGGAGGCCCACGGTGGACCCCATCACTCTCCAGAATCTGATCAACGCAGCGCAGGGCGGTGTGGATGGCGCCGCTCCCGACGAGGCCGCTAAAGCCCCCGCCGACCCGGCGAAGGCAGTAGCCGAGTATCTCGCAGCGCACCCCGAGACCGACGTCGCCGCTTTGCAGGCGGAGGCAGTGCAGTCGTTCACCGAAATCAGCGCTGCCGGTGCCGATTCCGACGACTCCCTCGCCGCTGTCGAAGCTCTCGCCGACGTCATCGACGGCGTCAAGGTCGAGCAAGAACGCATCGACGCGGCAGGTGAGGAGAAGCGCGCGAAGCTCGCTGCTCTGTCTGAGCGTGTCAAGGCCGCAACAGGTTCCGAAGCCGAGGGCGAGGACAACGCGGATGCTGACGCGACTGCCGAAGCCGAAGTTGTCGCCGAAGCTGAGGCTGTTGCAGTGGACGCTGCTGGGGCTGACGCGAATGTGGATGCCGGCGCTGCCGCTGAAACTGCTGCTGCCCCGGAGGCTGTCGCCGCGTCCGCTGCGAAGCCTGTGAAGCGTGTTCGACTTTCCCAGATCCCCCGAAAGACGGTAGTCATGCCCGCCGAGAACACCGTCGACAACACCCCCCGCGCGGCGATCATCGCCTCCGCTGACGTCGCAGGTTTCGCGACCGGACAGAATCTGTCCACCCGCGAACTCGCCGATGCGGCGAACGTCAAGCTGCAGTCCCTCAGCGCATCTGGTGGCAAGGCGTCCGCATCTGTTGCACGCATCCATATTCCGTTCGACGAGGAACTGACGGCGGACGGCCGCAACGATCAGGACGTCATCGACTATGCGGCTGACACGAGCCGTCTGGACGGTGGTTCTCTTGTCGCGGCAGGTGGTTGGTGCGCACCTTCGGAGACGCTCTACGAACTTGGCGGTATTCTCGCCGACGCCAACGCCGGCTTGATCGACCTGCCGGAGGTGAAGGCCGCTCGTGGTGGTCTCCGATTCACGGAGGGGCCGGATTACGCGGCCCTTTACGGTGATCCGAAGATCGGGTTCATTCAGACCGAGGCTCAGGCCGCCGCCGGTTCCGGGTTCACCAGTCCGACTGGTGCAACGATTACCGGGACGGAGAAGCCGTTCTTGCGGGTTCCATGCCCGGACTTCACCGACGTCCGCGCGGAGGCCGCGGGCTTGGGTATCGTCGCGGGCATCCTCGCGAACGACGCCTACCCGGAGATGACTCAAGAGATCGTCGAGCACGCACTTATTGCGCACTCGCACCGCATCAACACCCGCACGCTGAACCGTCAGGTCTCACTGTCGGGGACCGCGATCTCGCTCTCGCTCGGCCCGTCCGCAACCACGTCCGTTCTCAACGCGGTCGGCATCCAGATCGTGGACTACCGCTACGCAAACCGCATGTCCCCCGAAGCGGAACTTGAGATCGTTCTGCCGCTGTGGCTCAAGGAACTCGTCCGCGCCGATCAGTCGGTGCGAAACGGCTCCAACGTCACCGAGGCATTCGAGGTCACCGACCAGAAGATCGACGCCTGGTTCAAGGCCCGCAATGCTGTCCCTCGTTGGGTCTACGACTGGCAGGATGCGTTCTCCGGTGTGGCTGGCGGGTTCGGTGCCGCAACTGCGATCACGGCATGGCCCACCACGGTCGACATCATGATCTACAAGGCAGGCACGTTCGTTCGTGCACGCGGCGAGGTCATTTCGGTCGACGCGATCTACGACCCCACCTCGCTGAAGCAGAACGACTTCCACCGACTCTTCGTCGAGGAGAAGCTGCTCGTCATCAAGCGTCGCTGGAAGTCCCGCCTGGTCCGTGTCCCTCTCGCAGTGAACGGTGCCGTCGGCGCTGCTCGCGAACTGGACGCGCAGGGCAAGATCGTCGTCACCACCCCGTAGTCCATCACCGGGCACACCTGCAGACCTCTTGCGGTGTGCCCGGTGGTGTTCCACTGACCCCACAATCTTCTGGAGGCTACGGTGGCTGTCGCACCGGCTCTATACGTCGCAGCGCCGACGCTCACACCAACTCGATTCGGACTCGTCTCGGCTGGGGATTTGGTGGTTCCCGAGGACCCCCGATTCGTCAACGGCATTCAGTTCGAAAGCAACCCGTCCGGGCCCGCGAAGCTGGCGCCCACGGAATGCGAAGACCCACAAACCCGCACCGTCGTTGACGGCATCGAGGTCATCGAAGCGGGCCCGATCATTGTGTACAACGGATTCACCTGCCGCGCTGTCGGTGTTGACGAATCCGAAATGCTGGACCGCGCCCGCAAAGCCCTCACCGGTGGCGAATGGGCTGGTGTCGAGAAGGCGCTGCCGTTGATGAACGCCGAAACCGACATCCTCACCACCGGGGCTGTGCCGCTGGTGAAGGGTATCGGCCTGCTCGAGGATCATCTCACCGAGCAGTACGGCGGTGTCGGTGTCATCCACGCACCGCGTCACGTCGCGATGTTCGCCGCTGAGCGCCGGCAGGTCGACGTCGACGCTGGCCGTAAGGTCACTGCGCTCGGTACGCGCTGGTCGTTCGGCAACTACCCGAACACTGATGCTGCCGGCGCACCCGCAGCTGTCGATACTGCGTGGCTAGTCGCCACCGGTGCTGTGCAAGTCCGGCGCGGTGATGTCAAGCAGCGGCCGGCATCATTCGCGGAGGCATTCAACTACGCCACCAACGAGATACAGGCGATCGCTGAACGAACGTATGTCGTGTCATGGGAAGCGGTCCAAGCCGCTGTCCTCGTCAACCTCACCAGCAGCTAGGAGCACTGTAATGCCTTCAATCATCCCCACCTCATCTGACCAGGTACAGGACATCGCTCGCGCCCTTCTCGAAGCGGCTGATTCGCCTGACGAGGTCCGCACCGACACGTCCGGTCCGCGGTTGGCGTTCATCGTCTCTGACGAGCTCGCCACGAAGGCCGGTTTCGGCGAGTACGACGACGATCCGGAGCCTCTCCCCGAGCCCGAGCCCGAGCCCGAGTCGGTTCCCGTCGAGGAACCGCCACGCAGTGGCAAGGGGTCCGGCGAAGAAGCCTGGAAGAAGTTCCTCAACGATCAGAAATTCGAGTTCGATCCAAAGCTCGAGCGCAATGACCTGATCGCACTCTGGGATGCACACACCGGCGGTCAGTAATGACATTGACCCTGCGTCGACTGCGCATCGAGATCACTTCCCTGCCTGCAGAACTCCTGCAGTTGGGTGCTCTCGTTGTCGCAGTCGCGCGCGGTCTCGACTACATCCGACTCCCAGCTGACCTCACGCCGGATTCGTTGTCGGTGATCGAGGCTGCGCTCCCGTTCGATGTGTGGGGGTGGATCTTCCTCACCGCCGGAGCCGTCGGACTGCTGGGCATATTCGTACCCCGCATCCCTATGACCGCGTTGGCGCACGGGGTGCTGTTCGGCCTGTACCTCGTGTTCGGTATCGGTGCGCTCGCAGAGCTTGCCGACCGAGACTTCCTGTACGGCTGGCGAACTGCTGTCGGGTGGGTGCTCGGCGCCGCGGCGGTGCACCTGGTTTTGGCTGACGCGTCGATAGATGGTTGGAGGCGGACACGTGCCCGATGATGTTGCCGCGCTCTTGCAGGGGCACCCCTGGTTGTTGTTGGTAATGCTGGTGGCGATCGTCATCAGGTATGTAGGACAGCTTCTGTCGGAGGCGTCGGAATCGTGGGCGAAAGTGCTGGGGCCGTTGGGGAGACGTTGGCGTTCGAAGGCTGAACGTCGCCGGTTTGTGGAGGCAGCGGACCTCGCGGATCTTCGCCGGCAGGTCGACAACCTCGCGCCGCGAGTGGAGTCGATGACCGAGAAGGTCGCGATGTACGACGACTATCTGCAGTACGACGCGAACTGGCACCGCGACATCAACCTTCATGGCGCGGAGCGGGGCTGGGAGTTCCCGCCGCCGGAGCACATTTCGTTTCTCGCATTCATGCGGCAACGCCATCAGGCAGGGGATATCTGACAATGAGTGTGATCACTGAGGACTTCCGCCGGTTGGACGGGGTTGCTCCGTTCCCGGCGGATTTGGCGTTCGTGTACTTCACGGTCCCGCGGCGTCGCGAGAACGCAGCCGGTACATGGGTTGTGGTGCCGGTCGAGGTGAAATGCCGCCTTGTTGGAGGGCAGTTGACTTCGCCGAACCTGGATCCGGGTGAGGCGACAGTGCGGATCGGGCCGCACGGTCCGACGTACAAGATCATCATTCCGGCAACTGATGCCCGGTTGTGGGATCTGATCGAAATGTACGAGATCCCCGACCCTCCAGTTGTCTCGCTGGTGAAGCAGTACCTGGAAGATACGAAGGAAGCACGCGACATCGCGGTCGCAGCGGCCGAAGGTGTTGCCGGCATCGGTGAGGACCTCGAACAAATCGCGCAGGATCGGGCGGCAGCAGAGGCCGCTCGCGACGCGGCTCAAGGGTTCGCCGGTAGCGCGAGTGAGTCGAGCGGGCACGCTGCAGTGTCCGCGGTATCGGCGGGAGACTCGGCAACCCTGGCCGGCCAACGGGACACCAGTGCGGCTGGACACGCGAGCAATGCCTCTGCAAGTGCGACGGCGGCGGGCCAGTCAGAAGCGGCTGCAGCGCAACATAAGGAAGATGCCGAAGGCGCGGCGGATCTCGCCGTCCAGACAGCGGCGGGCATCCAGGATGTTGCAGAAGATGCGGCGCAGGTTGCAACAGATCGGCAGGCTGTCGAGTCCGCGGCCTCCGCAGTCGCGACCGACCGCCAGACCGTCACGACTGCACACGATGTCGTGGTTGCAGCGCAGACCGATGTCGAGCAGATCCAGACCGATGTTCACCAGACGAAGAGCAGCATCGAGAACACATCCAACCTCGTCGACCAGACACTCGCGCAATACGGCACCCAATTCGTCGCGGAGAGGGAGCTCTCGCAGCAGGCGGTGACGGATGCGACAGCGCAGGCGCAGCGGGCTGAGGACGCCGCTGATGGCATCGTGGCGGGCTCTGTGCTCGACAACGCGGTCACGACACCGAAGCTCGCCGACGAGGCTGTCACGAAGGCGAAGACGTCACCGGCTGTGCAGGCCTCGCTCGACAAGGCCGACGGGTCGGTGCAAGGCGATGACCCACGCCTGACAGATGCGCGGCCCCCGACAACGCATACGCACGCGGAGTCTCAGGTCACGGGCCTGACTGCGAAGCTCGCGACCAAGGCCGACCTCGACAGCAATGGGGTTCTCGTTCAGTCGCAGATCCCTGCAGTGGCGATCCGGGACTTCCTCGGCGCCGTGTCAACACAGTCAGCGATGCTCGCCCTGATCGGGCAAAAGGGCGACTGGTGCACGCGGTCTGACCGAGGTTCCGACTTTCAGATCATCGGCAACGACCCGACACAACTGTCGAGCTGGCGCGAGAACACGTATCCAGCTTCACCAGTTTCGTCGGTTAACGGACGCCAGGGCGCGGTCACAACCCAGGCCGTCGACATCACCGACTCGACTGCCGTCGGACGCGCAGTGATGAAAGCGGCCGATGCTGCCGCAGGCCGACTGGCACTTGGCGTCGACGCGCCTTCCGACACGCGCAATCCCTCGCCTGGGTCGGTGACAATCGCGACGATGGCGTCGGCTGCGAAGCAAGACACTCTCCGATTCGGACTCTGGTCGGACACCCGCAAGGTTGGCACCGGTGACGGATTCGCGCCTGATGGCTGGGAGTTCACCTATCCGGTCACTGTGACCGGGTTCAAGGTGCAGTTGGGCACGGCGGACGCATCGGGCGCTTCGTCTGTGGTTCAGATGCAGAAGAACGCGGTCGATGTCGCCGGCGCGAGCGTCAGCATTGCGGCCGGCACGCGCACTGGTTCTGCGACAGGAACATTCGCGTTCGCTGCCGGAGACGTTCTGACGTTCAGTCAGACCGCTGCCGGAACGACGCCTGGTAAGCGAGCGTCGATTATCTTGTCGATGACGAGGGCCTGACATGTCGATGTACTGGTTCAACTCGGGGTCAGTCGATCTCGTGCCGCAGATATCGGCCACGGTGTATCACTTCAAAACCACTGGTTCCACGCTGACGTTCAACCTGCCGCCGGCCGAAGTGGGTGACATACGGATCGCGGCGGTCGCTTCGATCCGGGCCTATGTTACTAGCCGGCCACCTACTGGGTGGGTCACAATTCAAGACAACGGCAGCTGGTCCAACAACAATCTGTTCGTCTTCGGGCGGGCCAAGCAAGCTGGCGATCCCGATGCCGTGTCATGGGCCACTGCGGGATACGACAGCGAGTTCATCGTCTTCGTCGCAGTACTGCCAAAGGTCGCCCCGGTGCCCAACGCTTCCGCGAAGTCCGAAGGCACCGGGCTCACATGGCCGACCCCCGCGGTAACGACGACCGTGCCGAACTGTCTGATCTTGCGGTATGCGGTCAGCTCCGGAACCGGGGTCACAGAGATCGCGTGGGGTAGCGACGTCGAGTCGATTTTCTCGTACACCATCGCCGACAAAGTGACGCTCGGTGTCGCAATCCAGAAGGCAAGAGACCCAGGTGTCTACGCGGCAGTCAATGCAGGACAACCAGCAAGTCGACGTTTTTCGACAACGACAGTCGCGGCCGCATCGATCGACTAGACCCGCACATGACAAAGCCCCCGATCTCATCGCATCAAGCGGTGGCCTCGGGGGCTTGTCTGCGTCTACCGGTTACGTCAGTCGCGTTCTCCTGATGCGATCCGACAAGGAGATGACATTTGAAGCCGGAGTCGAGACCAACTGCGGAACGAGCCTAGGTTCTTCCAGACCTACCTCCACCGGCTCCTTGGTCCTCCAGCCGCGACTCGAAAGCTGAATCATGAGGGACTTATACCGCTCCTGGTTGATCACTTCCAAGGTCAAGGCTCGTCTGATTATTGCCTGAATGGAGACGCCCCACTTAGCCTTAAGCTTGCTGTAGCCGAGCAATGTTAGACCTGGTGAAAGGTCTTCCAGTATCGCCGATTCAGGAAGCAAGAATGCGCCAGCAAAGACGTTTGCTTCCATCTCTCGTAGATTCTCCGATTCCGGTCGAGTCCGGGTATGCAGGACTAGGTGCCCACCCTCGTGCGCGACAGTAAAACGAAGTCGATCTCCGGCGTCTCGTGCAGCAACTGCTATGACAAAGTTGTTGCCATCATCTGACGGGCTGGATATACCGTCGAGTTTGCCGTTCGGGACCACATCACACTCGAACGGCACAACGGCAATGCCAGCACGCTCGAACGCGCGCGTCACGTTCGGTATCGGGGCATGGGGATCGAGGGCAAGGGTTTGCCGGGTCTGACGGGCAGCCTCAGTGATTTCAGGAAGCGGGAGACCGATGGACCGCGGTGGTGTGTCGATCGCTATGTTGCGAAAAGGGATGTCGGCCATCTTGGCTTGTAGCTCGCGCTCAAGGTCTCCGAAGGTGAAGATAGCCGCGTCCTGAGCCTTGGCCGTCAACACATTTCGGCGAAAGTTCAAGGATTTGCGTGTGTAGTCAACTGCGGGCAAGAGAAAGTAATCATCCGAAAGGTCGAATCGAACTATTGCCGCTGAAAGAACGGCCGGCGTTGCAGTGCGCTCATTGCGCTCAACCTGCGAGAGCAATGACTGTGTGATTCCGAGCTTGCGCGCAAAATCGCCCTGCGTCAGGCCGACCTTCGCCCGCAGCTGCTTGAGTCGCAGATTGGGGTCGATCGTCACTGTGCTGATGTCCCCTTTCCATCTTCGTTGTCGTCTTCGCGATCGATAAAGAGTAGAGGTTCATCGATCGGGTTGAACGGATTGATGTGTTCAGCGAGGGTTGCGCCCTGAATGAGCGGCAGACCAAACTCCCACTCTCCGTCGTCCAGGGAACGACCGGGTTTGGCTTTGAGGAAGGTGAGAGGCCATGGGTCTGACAACTCGCCGTGTTCGTCAAGCTTCGGCCAATCCCAGGCAAGTGCTGCCCTTTCAAACTTCGACGGCTGAAGTTTCAGCTGCGAAATCTGGAACAGTCCCGGTGGAGCGCTTGGCACTTGCGATGCCATCGCCTTACCAAGGCCTGTCGAGCGACGCAACGAGAGCTGCAGCTGACTATCCTTGTCAGTCAGCACAATCCGCGGACAGCTCTTCGCCAACTCGGAATCGAAGGTGAAAGATGCGAGATGTTCGGGCAAGTGATCCGCGAGGGCCCGCTTGAACGAGGCCGTTCGATACCAGCCGGGGCTGTTCGCAGGGGCATAAGTGAGCTTCCTGATGGTCTCGTACGCTGCAGCGAGAGCCTCATGCAAAGGGTCGACGATAGGCCGGAGGAGGCGAGCGCAATCCTCGCTGGTGTTTGTCATGGCCTCAAAATATCACATTCTGTGCGAATTACGACCCCGAAACAAACACTTTCAGCTCCAGGGTGCGGGGCCGAGCTGGTCTTCCCTTACCCTCCCGACCCCGCGTTGATGAAGATAGCAAACATCGAACAGGTGTGCGAATATTTTGGCATGCCCAGCTACGAACGGCCACCGAAACAATGCCCCAACAGGCACCCCTTCGGACCCAACACATGCCTCGTCGGCTGGGAAGTCTGCGCATGCACCACCGCCCACAACGGCGGCCACCGCACCCACTACTGCCGACAATGCGGAGAAACCGTCCGTACCCCACCCTGTGCCGGCGCCAAACCCCAAACCGACCGCTGGACCAACAAACCCGCACGCATCCCGCCCCCACCGGCAGACAACGACTATCCTCACCTGTAGAGCTGCTGGCCTCGGGCCGAGCGAATCTTCTTCCGCTCGGAGGCTCACATGCCCACCACTGTCTGGCCCAGTATCCGCTCCCACGTCGCACGTGCCACCAAGCTCGATGCTTGCGGCGCACCCGTCATTGGCCCCAAGTCGACGATCGTCACCGACGGCCACGTGTCCATCAAGATCAGCCCCCAGTACGAGGACGGTGAAGAAACCGCCCCCAAGAACGCCGCCGGGAAGATCCAGTTCGTCGACAAGGCTGACGACGAGTTGAAGTATTTCAACGTCGAGATCGCGTTCCTGAAGGTCGATCCGGAACTGTTCAACATGGTGACCGGTCAGCCCATCGTCCTGGACCATGCAGGGAACGCCGTCGGCTTCGAGATTGGCGCGACAGTGAAGGCGAACGTCGCGCTCGAGACGTGGTCCGATGTTCCGGGCACTGTGTGTGGCCCTGATGGAAAGCTGTACGGCTACTTCGTTCTTCCGTGGCTGAAGGGTGGCCGGTTGGGTGATTTCTCGTTTGAGAATGCGCTGGCGAACTTCACGATCACCACGCGCACAGAGGCGAATTCGCCGTGGGGTGTCGGCCCGTACGATGTGGTGCTGCACGCTCCGGTATCCCCGTCTACAACGCCGTTGCCAGGTCCGCTGTTGACGCCGATCGCTGCGGATAAGCATTTGCACGGTGAGCCCACTCCGGTGATCTACCCGGCGACGACGGCCGGAGCGGTTGCCCTTACTGCTTAAGGGTCGGCTGATTCCCTGGTTCGCCGGTGTCCATCGGTGGACCAGGGAGTTCCGGGACTACTCCGACTTGTCGTTGACCTCATCGCTGAAGAGGAATCCATTGACGGCGAGTTGGTTTAACTCGCTTGTGATCTCGTCGATCTGTGTTGTGGTGTATGTGGTTGAAGCCTTCGACCTGAGATCGTATGCAGAGGCCACCCCGGGGGAGTTGCCGGATGACCAGAACGCGTGGAGAATTTGGTTTCGGCGCTTCATGCCTTTGCTCGCAGAACTGATCCACTTTTGCCAAAAATCCTTCTGAGCCTCGTTCAGAAAAGTATCTTGATTAATGACCTCAAGGTTGCGTTCGGTGACCTGCCAAAAGGGTCCAGTGTTACCTGCTCCGTTTGGGTCGAGGGACCTCGCTATGTACTCCAGTTTTGCCGCTGCAATTGCGAGGCGACCTATCGCGCATAAGTGTGCGTCGTCGATGTCCATGATTCAGAATATGGCGCTGCGATGTCGATGCGCTAGCCCCCAGTCTCCTGGGTTTCGGACGCGCCTATACGGCCCGATGCGGTAGACACTGTAGGGAGTGTCTAACGTAATGGAGGAAGTTCTGTGAGCGGACCGTGTGAGTGGCCGGTGCAGTCGTCAACGAAGGAATGGACCGACGCCGATCCAGATGACAAAGCTGTCGCCGCGGAGTTAGCGACGAACATTCTGTGGTCGTTGACCGGGCGGGTGTTCGGGTTGTGTGAGGTGTCGGTGCGGCCGTGCTTCAGTCCCGCTGACTATTCGACGTACCGCGGCCGGTCGGGTTCGGGCGCCGACTGGTTCCCGGGACTGGTGTCGGGTTCGTGGATGCCAGGGTCGTGTGGTTGCGCTGACGGATGCAACCATCCGTCCGAGGTTGCGTTGCCGGGTCCGGTGGATTCGATTGTGCAGGTGATGATCGACGGCGAAATCCTCGACCCGTCGGAGTATTTGATCCGCAACAATCGTTGGCTTATCCGCACAAGTGTTGGGGTGTGGCCACAGAATCAGAACCTCACCGTCCCCGACGATGCGGTGGGTGCGTTCACGGTGACGTACAAGCAGGGCATCGAAGTTCCGCTCGCGGGGCAGTTGGCGGCCGGTGATCTTGCGGTTGAGTTCCTGCGGGCCCGCAAGGGTGGCAAGTGCAAACTTCCGGACCGGGCGATCAGCGTGTCCCGGCAGGGTGTGGATATTCAGCTCGTGGATGCGCAGGTGCTGTTCGAGCAAGGGCTCACCGGTGTCGCGTCGGTGGACCAGTGGATCGCCGCGGTCAATCCGCACAAGTTGAAGTCGCGGCCACGGGTGTATTCGCCTGATTCGCCACGGGTAGCGAGGATCCGCTGATGGACGTCTACGGCAAAGCCACAGTGCTGCTGAACGAACTCACCTCCCGGCTGGAGTCGACGCGCGCCGGCCAGGTCGACTACGCGGCTGTGCATCCAGGAGACATGGTGCCCGCGTATGGATGTGAGACGGCGTTCGTGCGACCGGGGCAGATCTATCCGACGGTCGCGTTCCCGGCGCCGTTGAATCCCGCGCAGATCGACGCGTCGCAACCTGTCCTGTACGCGGCGGACCTCGAAGTGGTGGTATTTCGTTGTTACCGAGGCCCGGAAGATAATTCGATGCCTCAACTGCAGGAGCTGGATTCACTCGCACGGGACGCTCTCGACGATGCCAGGGCGATGATGCGCGCAGTGTCCTGCGCGTTCGATCGTGGCACTCAGTTCTTCTGCGGTCCGTGGATACCCCGAGGCCCGTCGGGCGGTATCCATGGCGGTTCGATGACGGTCACTGTCGGTGTCGACTTGTGGTGCCCATGCGATGCAGTGATCCCGGAATTCGATGCCGTGTTCGCACCGTTGGACGGCGATCCTCGCATCGAATAACTATCGGTAGGCACAGTTGTACTGTGTCCGCCGTATGATCTGGTTCATGACCACTGTGCATGTTCGTGCGAATCAGACCACAGTCGATTGGGCGGAGGGCGCCGAGTTCGTGTGCGAGCGCACTCCGTTCGTCGACAACCTCATCCAACACGGAGGACTCACCGTCATCGAGCACGAGGGACTCGTCGAACTCGACGCTTCAGACCACCTGGATGCACCGAGGGAAGTGGTGAGTGATCCCAGCAAGCCGTACGTGCGGTACGCGGAGGGCGGTGTCGTTGACGCTCAAGACAAGGTCGCAGCTGCCTACGCGGATGCGAGTTCGTCGTCCGAGGAACGTCGGGACGCAGAGAAGGCGATCGCTGACTCTCAGGCGGATGCCACTGCGGCGCAGGAAAACCTGACCGAGGCACGTACCGATGCCGCCGAAACCATCGCCGAGTTGAACACCGAACTCGACAACGAACCGCCGAAGACCACCCGGCCCCGGAGAAAGAGCAGCTAATGCCCGCCCACGTGGTGATGTACCGGGAACGGATGGAGCAGGGTCTCGCCCACGACGGCATGCAGCGGATGAACGACATCGGCCGGCAAGTCGTGAATCACGCGCGCGCTGACTGCCCTGTCGACTCTGGTCAGACGAGGTCGTCGATCACCCATCACGTGACCCTCGTCGGCCGGACCGCACGACTTCGGGTCGGGTCGCCGCTCGAGCGGGCGAAATGGCTCCACGAAGGCACGGGCATCTACGGCCCGCACAAGAAGCCGATCGTCCCGGTTTCTGCGAAGGCGTTGAAGTTCCCGACGCCAGGGGTTTTCGGTCCGATGCCACGCGGTGGATCCCGCCGCCCAGGTGGGTTCGTGTTCGCGAAGTCCGTCAAAGGCATCCCACCGAACCCGTTTCTCACCACTGCATTGAAGACAGTTCTCGGCACCACCAACGTCACCGTCCGCCCAACCACCACCTAAGGAAACCGCAAATGCCTCCACGCGCACGCAAGACCGCTACCAAGCCTTCACAGGCCGACGGCAACCCCACCACGAAGGAAGTCGAGAAGGTACTCGACATCATCGAAACCCCCGACGAAATCCTGGACACACCGAAAACTGTCGATGACGAGGGTGCCCCCATCCCGGCCGAGCTGCAGTTCAGCACGGAAGATCTTCCTGACCTGCCCGAGGATGACGGTCACGTCGAATACCTCACTGTCGATGGTTTCGAGCTGAGAGCCCGCAAACCGGATCCGTCAGCGTGGAACCTGGTCATCGGCATGATGTCCGATGACGCCACTGCGGCTGACAAGGCGCGATCGCTGCAGACGTTCATCAACCACATCTTCGACGAGCCGTCTCGCATGTACATCAATCGCCGATTGTTCACGCGTGGTGACAAGTTCGATCAGGACTTCCTCGAACGAATCGTGGTCACGATCATCGAGCGGTTCACTCCGGAGACGAATCGGGAGCAGCGGCGCGCGCGAGCTCGTGCCACGAAGCGCACTCGATAGTCAGTGGCTGAACCGTGGGTCTCTGACCCGACAGCGTGGGCAGTAGATGGCCGGGTCATGCATGTGACCCGGCCGGACCTTGTTCCGCTTGTGCACATGATCATCTCGTTCTCGCCCATCCAGGTAGTGATGGGCTCACTCCGCGACATCGACGACAAACAATGGTTGTTCGAGCAGATCCTCGACCCAGACTCGAAGATCGGCAATGACTTCGTCCACCTTGTTGCGGATGCCTTGGTGCAGGAATGGTTTTGGATGCCGCGGTGGACGGTGCAGGAAATATGGTGGAAAGCGATGGGCAACTGGTCCGACGTCGACGGCGAGCTGTCGATGCGCGGGGTAAACCTGGTGTCGATGCCGCCGGCGCAGGCAACGAACACGGTGAAAGCTGTTCTGCGGAAGTGGGCATCAGGAAACAAAGAGGCAGCCGAAGAGTTACAGCGCGACCTGACGACGGAGCCGCCTCGCATCGCGCTCAATCCTCGACGGGCGGAAATTGCCCCGGAAGCAGTTGAGGCTGAGGGCTTTGATTTCATGGCTGCGCTCGAGTTGGCGAACCAACACCAGCGGTGACTTTCCGCTAAACCCGTCGGGTACAGATACCCTGCATATAGAACTTTGCTGCTGGCCTCGGGCCGGGCATCACCACTGTGTGATCCCGAGGAGCCTCCGGCGTGACAGCCCCGTACGCAAAAGCTGTAGTCACAGCGGAACTCGACTGGGGCAACGTCGGCGCCGAGTTCGAAGCCCGCGTCAGAGTCGCCGCCGAGAAGGCAGCGAAAGCCGCGCAGAAGCAGTTCGATCGGGTTCGTCTGGCGGCGAAGGTTTCTTTCCGTGCCGATGTGGCGGAGTTTCGTCGGGAGACTCAGGAACGTCTGAACAGGGCGTCGTTCTCGGCGAACGTGGTGTTGCGCGCGGGTACGGCGAAGTTCCATGCCGATGTTCGGAAGGCGACGAAGAACCTTCCCGGCGCGAAGGTGGAGGTCACTCCCGAGGTCAAGAACATTCAGTCCTTCGTTCAGGGGCTCGAGGAACGTTTGCGGGTCGCGCGGATCACGGCTCCGGTGTTCCTGGCGGTCGCGAACGAAGCTGATTTCCTGGCGCGCATTGCGACGCTGACGCGTCCGGTGACGCAGACCGTCAACATCATCACCACCGGCGACACCAGTGGAGCTGGGGGCGGCGCTGGGGGAATTGGCGGACGAAACGGGCGACTCGGCGGACCAATCCGCATGATCCGCATGCAGATCGAGATCGATCGAGCATCCGTCGCGAGTGCAGAAGCGCAGCTGTCGGCCATACAGACCAGGCTCACGGCGGCCCGAAGTCAACAAGCAGAGTCGATCGACCGAGTTCGAGTGGCGGACGCTCGGCTCCAAGAAGTAAACGCACGATCAAACTCCACGACGTCTCAGCGGCTCGCAGCGCAGGCCGCGCTTGCCCGCGCCAACAACGTACTGGGAACGCATACAGCGCGGGTCACCCAACTGATTGGCGATCAGGCGAACTCGCACCACCGTCTTCGTCGCGCGCAAGATGACCAAAACTCGATGTCCCGCCTCGTTATGGCCGGCATCGAGGGCATCGGCAACATGATCGCGAATGCTGGCAGCAGCCTAATTTCGATGCTCAACCCGGCTGGCCTGGCAAAGATGGCGCTGATCGCCCTGGCAGGGCTAAGCCTGGTTCCTTTGCTCGGGCAGCTTTCACAGGCTGCGGGGATCATCTCACTGCTACCTGCTGTAGCTGCGGCGGCTGTCGCAGGTATTGCCACCATGGTCATCGGGTTCACCGGTGTGTTCGACGCATTCTCGAAGGGGTCGAAGGCTGCCGAGATCGCAGCGAAAGGCACTGCGGCTGCCGCGAAACAGCAGGAAGCAGATGCACGTAAGCGCGCGCAGGCAGCGAAGGCCGTGGCGGCGGCCGAACGTGGGGTGGAGAGCGCGCTCGACGGTGTAGACCGGGCTGAGCGTGGTGTCACGCAGTCGCAACGTCAGGCGGAGAAGGCACAGGAAAGCCTCAACCGTGCTCGTGAAGATGCGAAGGCGACGATCGACGATCTGAACTTCGCGCTCAAGGGCACCGCGATCGACGAACGCGATGCGGTGTTGGCGCTCGCGAGGGCGCGGGAGGCCTACGACAAGACGTTCGCGGACCCTGCAGCGTCAGCGTTGGATCGGTCCGAAGCTGCTCTCGGTGTGGACAAGGCGCTGCGCCAGCAGGAAGAGGTTGGGCGCCGGAACACGCAACTCGCGAAGGATGCCGCCAAGGCTAATGAGAAGGGCATTGAAGGAGCCGACCAAGTTGTCGCGGCGAAGGAAGCTGTCGCCGAGGCGGATCAGGGCATCGTCGACGCGAACAAGGCTGTTGTCGATGCGCAGGATCAGGTAACACTCGCGCAGCAGAACCTCGCCGACGCGCAGGATGCAGCAGCTGAGGCGATGACGTCGAACGCTGACGCCGTCGACGAATACGCGGACGCACTCGCGAACCTGTCCCCGAACGCTCGCGCCTTCGTGGAGCAAGTTCGTGGCCTGAGCGACGCGTGGAAAGAACTGCGACTCGAGATCCAGGACAACCTGTTTGCTGGATTGGGTGACTCGATTGTCAACCTAGCCAACAACTATTTCCCGATCCTCAAGATCGGTCTCGGTGGTATAGCAACCGAAATTAACGGCGGACTCCGGCGCGCGATCGATGACTTGTCCTCGGACTCGGTGAAACTGGACTGGACCACGATCCTCGACAACACAAAGGCATCGATCGGGCCTGTAATTGACGGACTCACCAACCTTTTCGGTGCACTCACGAACATCGCATCTATCGGCTCGGAATTTCTGCCCGGATTCAGCGATTCGTTCGCGGACACGATGAAGGAATTCCGCGACTGGACTGAGTCCGACGAGGGCGAAAACTCGATCCGGAACTTCATGGAGAAGTCGATCGAGTCACTGAAGCAGGTCAAAGACTTGTTCCTCGCGGTGGGCAGCGTGATCGGTGGGTTGTTCGCGACGTCGGAGAAGACCGGAAAGTCGATGATCGAGTCGATGACTGACTCACTTCGCGAATTCTCGGACTGGATGAAGACGACAGACGGCCAAGAGCGCATGGGGAATTGGTGGCAGACAGTCAAGGACACTGTCGGCGAGATCATGAATATGGTCAAGAACGCGATTGTGCTTGTGGACAAGGTCTTGGTTTTGGCTAAGGCACTCGGGTTGATCGAGGACCCAGATGCACCTGAACCTCCGGCGATCACAGGGCCACGCCGAGATGCGCCCGAAATCTCCGGGACTGCGCTCGCGACTGGTGGTCTTCTCGGTCGAGGGAACGTCTTCTCCCAAGCCAATAGCGGTCTGGTTCAGCCGATCTGGCGTTGGTTGAAGAATGACAACAGTGACGGTCTGTGGGACCAGCTCAACGGCATAGGTCGATGGATTACCAACGACGACAACAACGGCTTCCATGCCTGGGCCAAGGGGGTCGGCTGGAACGGCACCGACGAGATGCCCACTTCGCAGCGCTTCCCTGGCGACGGCATCGATCACGCAACAGGTAAGCCAATCAACGGCGAAACAAGCCCGGGCGCAGACGCAACTATCGAAGTGCCCAACCCCTACGGCAAGGGCGGCATGCGTAAGCCGATGACCAAGGCCGAATGGATGTCGTTCTTCGAGCCGGGCACCGAGGCTGCTGCCGAGGCTGAGGCACAGTTCGACGAGACCTGGCGTAACGAGAACCAGAACACACAGGAAAGCCTCGACGAGCAGAAGGGGTTCTTCGGGAACTTCGGCTCGAAGATCAGCGAGGTCTTCGGCGGCATCGTCGAAGGCGACATGCCGAACTTCATGGGCGGTCTCGGTGGAACCCTGTCGAACGTTTTCTCCTTCGATTCGGAAGGCAGTTCAGCGTTCAGTCGCTTCGGATCGAACGCTGGTCAGGCTCTGTTCTCCCTCGCAACAGGAGATTTCACGGGTTTCACGTCCAGCCTGGGCGAACTGGGAAGGAACATCTTCGGCACCACTGAGGACGGCAAGATCAACTTCGATGGCTTCCGCAACAAAATCGGTGAAGTCATCGGGGACATCGTCGGAAGACTCTTCCCCGGTCTGAAGCCCGGCCTCGACAAAGTAGTCGAGTGGGGGGCCGGCGCAGTTGCAGGGTTCGCGAGCGCGTGGGACGGCCTCCGGAGCGCGGCGGCCACACCGATCAACTTCATCATCGACACCGTCCTCAACAACGGTCTAGGCAAGGCATGGAACGCGGTTCACTCGATGCTGGGACTTCCTGCGTGGCCGACCATCGATCCGATCGGCGAAGTAGGCGGTAAAGCCGGCGGAAACATCGCCGACAACATGATTCACCGCCGCGACGGAGGCGCAGTGTTCGGTGCGGGTGGACCGCGTGAGGACAAGATCCCCGCCTGGCTGTCGAACAACGAACACGTCTGGACCGCAGCCGAAGTGAACGCCGCTGGCGGACACAAAGCTGTCGAACAGATCCGCAACGGTGTCCTCGCAGGGAACTACCGCGACGGAGGAAAGGTCGTCGGAGGAAAGGGACCGGCACGCTTCGCTATCGGCGGTGGCGTGATGTTCGGATCCGACGCGGACACATGGATGTCGGACGTCATCCAGAACACATTCCCCGAAGCGACAATCACTTCCGCGCTCCGCCCCGGACATTCCGGATTCCATGGACGCGGGCAGGCCGTCGACATCGACGGACCGAACAAGCAGCAATACGCGAACTGGATCTACGAGGCGTACCCCCAGTCGTCTCAGTTGATCTACGGCCCTGGACCGCTGCTGTACAACGTGGGCGGGCAGTCCATCACCGACCAGAACCAGCTCGCGAACCAGGTCTACGCCGGTGACCTTCCAGGACACTTCGACCACGTTCACTGGGCGAACTCGATGCCGCTCGCTGAACTGTCGGAGGATCAAAGGAAGTCGCTGTTCGACCGCGTCAAGGAGTTTGGCGGCGCAGTAATCAACACGATCGGGAACCAGACGGCGAACCTGTTCGAAATGCCGGTCAAGGCGATCCGAAAGACCATCCCGGAATTTTCCGAGCTCGGGATGTTCGGGAAGATCCCGCTGGCGCTGTACGACAAGGTGACCGAAGCTGCTCTCAACAAGGTGCGGGGTAAGTCGCAGAGTATTGGTGGCGGCGGTGATGTGCCATACGACAAGTCGTCCGGGGCCGAGCAATGGCGACCACTCGTCGAGAAGCTCTTCGACGAGAAGGGGATCGACCGGTCGCTGGTCGACAAGTACCTGTACCAGATCCAGCGTGAATCGGGTGGTAACCCGAACGCGATCAACGACTGGGACATCAACGCGCAGAACGGTGTCCCGTCGAAGGGCCTGGCGCAGGTCATCGACCCAACATTCGAATCGTTCAAGGACCCTGGTTTCGACAACATCTGGGATCCGGAAGCGAACCTGCGCGCGTCACTGAATTACTTGCTTCGTGATCCGAAGTTCGGTGGTCGTGGTGTCGGTGCGTTGACCGGTGCGGGCTACGACCAGGGCGGTATCGCGAACGGTATCGGTGTGATGCCGAAGTTCACGTTGCAGCCTGAGCGGGTCTTGTCTCCTGAGATGACTGCTGATTTCGAGCGGCTGATTTCGGTGCTCGAGCGTCCGGACTTCATCGACGTTCTCCGTCAGATCACGAGCGATGCAGTGACGAACGCGGCGACAGCGGCGTCAGTATCGAGTGGCGCGACTGCTCCTGCACCCGAGGTGAATATCGCGGCTGCTGCGTCGGGCCCGTCGACGGCGTTCGATCCGAACAACACCGGATACGACGACACGTATTACAACGACACCGTCGCCCGTGGTGGGAAGGAAGGCGCCGACGCATGGCTCGCACGTCAGGACTTCGGACCTCAGATCCGCACGTGGGGGATCAACGCACTCAAGGAGATCGGCGGTGAGTTCGCATCACCCCTCGGGTTGGAACGTCGTTGGGGTGAGGCAGTCGATCAGGGCGCGAAGGACGCGATGCGCGCAGCCAATGGCGGCGGCAACACGTACAACATCACGCAGGAATTCCACGGCTACAACGGCACCCCGCAACAGTTCCTCGCGGAAGTTGAACGCGAAGCCCGCCGCGGCATGACAGCACTGACACCGGTCTAGGGGAATGGAATTCGATGAACAACTGTGACCCCGACTTCAACGGCGGCTACCCCGTCCTGTTGATCATGCGCGATTTCGATCCCACGAGTCCGACGTTCGAGGAAGACATCGTCACTGTTCCGATCTTCGGACCGGACTTTGTGGGTCAAGGCATTTCGCTGCTCGAAGGGTATTCGGGTTTCTACCACACTCCGATCACCCCGGTTCGGGAACCGCACGCATACCAGGCGGGTTCAACTCCCAGCGATTACACGCGGGTAGAGGAACGGATCCTTGACTGCGATATCGGTGTGCAAGGCAGGAACTGGGCTGAATTCGTGCAGGTCGAAACCTTGCTGTGGAAGATCATGAAGCCGCCGAAGGGGAAGCGCCCGGACTTCGTGTTGCGCTTCTACTTCGGCCCCGGCGAGGACGACTGGCGCGAGATCACCGTCCGTTTGGAGCGCACCCCGAAGGACCTGTTCAGCCGCGGCCCGGGGCTGACGACGAAATACAAGTGGTCATTGACGCTGCTGGCGTGCGATCCGTACTGGTACTCGCGGACCTTGCAGGACACCGTCACCTTCGACACCGGCACCGGTACGGGTGCGAACCGGATCAGTCAGCGGACGTTGGTGATCGACAACATGGCGGACCAGGAGTGCTGGCTCGAGTACGCGTCGAACGAGCTGACTGCAACGTCGACATTCACGTTGCCTGATGCGCTGGGTGTGTACCCGAAGTGGCACACCTCGGCTGGTCAAAGAATCTATGTGCCGTTGCCGCAGCTAGGGGTAGGGAAGTCGTTCCTGGTGCAGACAGATCCTCTGCAGATCGCCTTGGAGACTGCCGATGATTCTCAAGAAGTTGCGAACCTGCAGGGCGACTTCAACAATGCGTTGCCACCGCACACGGTCGGCGCTGAACTGCCGGTGACGTTGAAGGGC
This sequence comes from Rhodococcus sp. IEGM 1409, assembly GCF_030056735.1. Classification (GTDB taxonomy): domain Bacteria; phylum Actinomycetota; class Actinomycetes; order Mycobacteriales; family Mycobacteriaceae; genus Rhodococcus_F. The sequence goes on along the minus strand of NZ_JASHKN010000001.1, from coordinate 232,734 downwards.
GGGACCGCGCAAACCCAGCTCAGTGTCTACGCCGTACAGCAGTGGGACCGCGCATTTGGCGGTGAAGCGCTGTGACTTCGAGACCGGTACACAGAGACAACTTCATCTACCGGGTTGGTGAGTGCTGATGCCCACAGCTTTGATGACTCCGGATGAGGTTCGGAAGGCAATCCGTCAGCGCACCATCGAGCGCATCTCGATCATGCGGTCCCGGCCGAAGATCTGGTTGTTCGACAAAAATTGGCGGAACCCCGTCCGCATCATGGGGGAGGTCAAAGCGTCGTTCGAGGAGAAACTGAACGACGCCGGCGAAGGTGACCTCACCCTGTTCGGGAACCACAAGATCCGCGAGTGGGTGATCGAGGAACTCGAAGACGAAGAGGACATCCACATCCGCGTCCAGATGGGCGGCAAGGAGTGGACTGGTAAGGCGGTCTCGATCACCAACCGCGGTGACGAGCAAGGGTTCGAGTACATCGAAATCAAGTTCGTCCACGAGTGGCAGCATCTGAAGAAGATCGTCTGCTACTCGAATCCACTGCTGCCGGCTGAGTTGCAGGCCCCGAAGATCTGGGCGTACGCAGGCCCGTCGATTTACGGCATCAAGACGTTGATGTTCTTGAACCTGTTGCGCCGCTTCGGGCCGCTGTGGGGTCTGGCGGAGGATCTCTTCAACCCGCAGAACTGGGCTGCGAATCTCAACCCTGCGAACTGGCCGATCGTCGTGCTGCCGGGCAGTTTCTTCGGCGATACGTCGATGTGGCAGATCATCACCACGAGGTTCGGGAAACTGCACGATGTCATCGCACCGAGTTTGGCGATGGCAGGGTTGCAGGTCATCGCGAAGCGTTGGTTCCCGGGTATGCCGCAGCCGGCGCCGAATCACTTCACGTTGACGGAGACGACGTTGACGCTCGACGTCGTCGACAAGTCCGGGTACCGCGGTAAGAACGGCAACATCCTCGACGGCCTCCTGCATCTGGTTACCGAGATCGCGGATGATCTGATCAATCAGGTCGTCACGCAGATCACCGGCGCACCGAACCCTCCCGAGTACTCCCTGTCTGGGTACCTGGGCACGAACTCGGAGCGCCCGTTCGTGACGTGGCGCAACGCGAAACGCACCGGCAAATCGGGAATCGGTCAGTGGCAGTGGACAGTCCACAAGGCGCTCGCCGGGGCAATCGTCACGGGCGGTCACAGCCCTGACTGGGTGAACGCTGGCCTCAAGCTCATCGCCAACGCGATCCTCGGCTACATCGGGGCGATGTTCGGCAACGCAGGCCTCGGGTTGGGGATCCTGGACTCTGTCATCGAGGACGTCGTGTTGGCGTTCCACCGGATGGCGAATCCGATACGGCAGAACAGGATGGGCATCCGCGGCCCGGGCTGGGGTGAGGAATGGGAACCCACCGGCGGTACCGGTGCGTCCCTGTCCGCGTTGCAGGCGATCCAGGCCGGCTTCGATCGGACGAAGGCTTACCGCTCCTACAAGGTGTCTGTCCGGAACTTCGCCCCGTGGCGCGTCGGCGAGCATTTCGATCTCGGGGACCGGACCGCGGTCGAGGTAGGCAAGCGCGGCACATACTACATCGACCATGTGTACGGGTTGAAGGTGTCGTGGTCGCGGACCGAGGATCCGTGGTACGACATCTCGATCGGTGACGACAAGAAGGACATCGCACCGAATGCAGTGCTGACCCGGCAGGTCGAAGGCTTGAAGGCGATTTTGCAATCGGTCTCTGTAGCAAGCTGATGACAGAACCGGTAGATACAGTGAACAGTAACTACTGCATGGAGGATGGTTGTGGCGAAGGCTGACAAGGACGGCATCATCCGGGATCGCCGGACTGGGATCGTGTTGGCGCGTAAGCATCGGCATCCGCTTGCGGACCTGTTCAAGGACGTCCCGATGGGGGAGGGGCTGCCCGGTTTGCATATGGGTTTGCCGGAGGTGGAGCACCTGTTGGCAATCCATGTGTTCGACAACATGGATTGTTCGCCGCCGCGGAATCCGTTGTACCGGGCTGTTCCTGACCCGGACAGTCTGAATGCGACCGGAACTGATCGGGTGATCTACGTACCCGTTGATACTCCGAATCCCGTTGCTGTCGAGGAAGCGGACGAGCAGATCTTCGTCGCCGACATCTCTGACTATGACGCGGATCAGATGGCGGCGTTGAAGCTGCAGATCCAGCAGAAGGAGATCGCCGACAAGATGCTCGAGCAGGCCGACCCGCATGTGCGGGGGGAGGGGGATCTCTGATGGTGGCGACACCGCAGGATCCGTCGTTCGTTCGGGAGTACACCCCGCAGAAGGCGTACACGAAGAGAACCGTTCACAGTCTTCAGAACGTGGATCCGTACGACTTCGCCGGCGAGCGCGATCGAGATCTACACGGCAGGGCCGAAGGAGTGCGCGGCAATCTGTTCACCCGTTTGCTTGCCGGGTTTCTTGATCTCGGTCAGTTTCTGGACGACCTAGCGAAGGCAATCAAGGGCATTGGCAATTTCGGTCCGGGTCCGCTTCGGGATATCCGTGATGGCCAACTTGATCTGAACAACCGAACCGATCTGTTGTCGCCGCTGCTCGACTACGGGTCCGCTTATGCGAACACTGTGGCGGGAATCTTCAACAAAGGCCAGGTCGGGTTTACCAATCAGATCGGTCCCATGCAGGGTTGCAGATTGGTCAACGGCCGGATCAGGCTCGGCGACCAGGGGTTGTGGGACATCCGCTGCCAGTTGTGGATCGACAGTATCGCGGTGGTGTCGGGGATGGTTGAGTGGGAGATTCGTGTGTTGCGACCGGATGGTTCCACGTTTTCGTTCCAGCGAACCCGCCTCGACTCGAGAGACATCTTCTCGTCCACGAACATCACCTCGGTCGTCGTCCCTGACGCTGGCTATCAGGTGCAGATTTTCATCACAGAGATGGCTCCTGGTCGCGGTGCTATCGGCGGTCCCGGACTGAACCGACTTACCGTGCAGCATATTTCGCGCCGCACGGATGTCGGAGATACAGGTCAGTAATTCGTTTCAATCCGCAAGGAGTAGTCATGACATTTCGCACCTACAACGGCAACACACATACCGAGAACGGTTGGCGCATATGCAACAGTGACCAGTGCGTAACCCTCTGGTACGCAGGCAAGCCGGTTCTCGTCCGAGACGGTCATGCGACGACGGTTCTCAAGTGGTGGATCGACTGGTACAACGCAAATGTCGAACCGATCAAGTCTCAGATCTGGGGATGGTCGGCCACTAACGACGTCCCCGGAACCCCGGGCCGCAACGACGGCTCGAACCACCTGTCAGGCACCGGTATTGATCTCAACGCGCCATGGCATCCGTGGACTGTCGATGCGTCGAGAAACTTCACTCCCGGTCAGATCGCCGCGATCCGGCGGGGTCTTGCGCTCGCCGAGGGAAATCTCTTCTGGGGGCAGGACTGGGGTCGTAAGGACCCGATGCACTTCCAGCTCAACGACGGGACCGCATCAGGAAACGGTGCGTCGGCCAAGCTCGCAGCATTCGCCCAGAAGATTCGTGAAGGCAAGGTCGGCTCGGGAGGCACGGCACAGCCTCCGTCGCCGTCGACTTCGCGCCCGACGTTGCGTCGAGGATCCACCGGTAGTGACGTCAACTATTTGCAGTCGCTGTTCAACCGCGCCTACCCGGCCTACTCGAAGCTCGTAGTGGACGGAGACTTCGGCCCTGCAACGGAATCCGTTGTCCGCGAGTTCCAGCGCCGGGCAGGACTCGGCGTCGACGGCATCGCCGGCCCCGCGACGTGGTCGAAGCTCGGTGTGAAGTGAAGGGCTTCGGCGCTCTCACCGCGACGCTCGGCCTCATCGCATTTGGCACCATCGCCGCAACCGTGATCGGACTGTGGCGCTGGGCCACCCGATACGAATCCATCATCCGCAATCAGAACAACGAACGATAGGAACCCGCATGTCTCTTCTCGATTCCATTCGTACCGCAGTGCCCGCGTCTGCCCGCGAGAACTGGTACCGCTACGGCGGCGCCATCATCGTCTTCCTCGCGTCGTGGGGGTACATCGACACCGCCGTCGTCACACAGTGGACGGCTCTCGTGTTGGGCGTCATCACATTGCTATTCGCGGCGCTGCACTCCACCTCGAGTGTTCGCACCGCGCTCTACCTTCTCCTCGTCGCTGTCCAGGGCGTCGCCGGGGGAGTGTTCGGGATCCTCAACGAACAGCGCTGGGGCGCGATCATCACTTTGGCGGCGTTGTTCCTCGGTGTGGCAACCGCGGCGGCGAAGACTCCGACACCGGTGGAGTTCCAGGGAGTTCGCGCAAGTACGTCCTGGTGACCTGACTAGTCAGGGCGAGGGGCGGGGCCGTTGTGGTCTCGCCCCTTTCTCATGTCCGCTACAGTTGCGGTAGATACAGTGAGCAAAGGGGACACAGTGAGTCGTGCATACGGTTGGAACGATACGAATGACGCCACCATCGACGAGGAAGCAGAAGTCATCCGCATGATGGCCACCACCCTCCTCGACGGCGGCTCACTCCGCGGACTCGTCGACCACCTCGAAACCGAAGGTATCTCCACCGTCTCCGGCAAAGCGTGGAAACCGATCACCATCAAACGCGCACTCACCAACCCCCGCATGATCGGAAAGAAGCAGAGCGGCGACAAACTCGTCGCCACCACCATCCCGCCGATCCTGCAGCCCCGAACCTACAAACGACTGTGCGAACTGCTTCTCGACCCGGAGCGAGCGAAGTACACCGGCGACCGCACCCAAGTCGCGCTCCTCGGGGGCGGGCTCGCCAGGTGCGGAGGCTGCGGCCGACCCATGTACGCGGCATCCACCGTCGGCCGCCCCACCGTCTACGCCTGCTCCACCCGCAGCAGCGACTGCCCCTCCATCGTGTCCGTCCAAGCTGAACTTCTCGAGGCGGACGTCATCGAACGAGTCCTCGCGCGGTTGTCGTCCCCGAAGTACCGGAAAGCGTTGACGAAGTCGATCAACGAACTCGGCTCACGCGAGGAAGGCGAAACCCGCGTCGAAGAACTCAACGCCCGCTTCACCGCGCTGGGGGAGGACTTCGCCGACGGACTCATCGATCGCGAAACCATGCGCGCCGGCACCGACCGCGTACGAGCGAACATCGCCGCAACCGAACTGAAGATGGCACAACGGGAAGTCCTCATCGATCTCCCCGAACCATCAGCAGATGACATCGTGAAGTGGTGGGAAGACGCGGACAAGCGTCGACGACGCGATGTCGTGTCAATCGTCGTCGACCACCTCACCGTCAAACCCACCGACCGGCGAGGCCGCGACGGACTCGACCCCCACCGCGTCGACTACGTCTGGAAAACACAGTGAGACTGGTCTTCATTCGACGCTATAAAATAGCGACCTGCACTATATTATGGCGCGCGAATCAACATCCGGAAGCAGCGGAGGCCCCACCGTTTGGTGGGGCCTTCGTGATGGGGGAGCTACTCGACGAGTTCGATCATGCCGATCTGAAACTGGGGAACCGTGAATTTGATGTCGGCGGCAGAGGTATACGAGAACTCACCGTCGACGACCACATACATTTTCACATCGTCGCCTTTGACAAATGGCTTGAGTGTGGCCGGATCGCCGACCATGTGAGCTGATTCGAGATTGCCAACGCCGATCGAGGAAGTACCGATGCTGGCGAGAAATCGACCAGGGCCAGTCGCTGAATCGAACTGACTAATTGATCCGTATAGGACGATCCGCTGCCCGGAACTCGCCCTGACGTCTTTCAGGATGACTTCGAGGTCCCGGCTTGAGATCTCTTTGTAGGTTGTCGGATCGAGAATCGTCTGATTGGACTGTAGGTCGTTGCGAGTTTCGATGGCCTGCTGATATTGCTGCTGCTCTTGCCGCTCGTCGGTCTTGTTGTTGTCGTTGATCAAGTTGAAGACGATCGCGACGGCAATTACGACAACGGCGATACCTGCCAGTGATCTTAGAATCTGTGCGGGTGAACTGGTTTTCCGTTCCGGCTTGGTGACGACAGGGGATCCGGGCATGGGGGTTGGCCGTGTGGCGTCTGACCACTGCAGTCCGTTCCAGTACCGCTGGAGGCCTTGAATTTGTGGGTCTGGGTACCAGCCGGGCTGTGAGTTCATCGTCGCGTCCTTGCTCGGCCCCGTGGTGGGGAAGTGTCAGCAATACATACCAGACAGTCCGGACACTGGGGAACTAAACCCTGGCGCCCTTCGCTAGATTGCACGCCCGGCATAAGAGCTGAACATTGCCTTCCGTACTTGCGCCCCCTCGGGAGAACGGAATGATGTGATCGTATTCAAGGTAGGAATTCGCGCCGCATTCCACGCAAGCCCCACGATCACGCTGAAATACAGCAGATTTGACGTGCGCCGGTATGTGCCGCGTTGGACGGTCCCCGTTGTCCGGTAGGAGGATTCGTCGGTCGATCCGTAGGGCCGTGTCCACCAGGATGGATGTGTATTCAGCATCGGGAACCGAGAAACGCCCGCTGAGTGACCGGGCTGTCGACTCGATAAGAACGGTGGTGCGGTCGAGGTATGACACCCTCTGCACCTTGCTCAGTGGGATTTCGCCGCCATGCTGCTGAGCGATAAACCGGATCTTGCGGTTGGTGATCGCTAGTTGTCCCTGGGACGGAGTGGGGCCAGCTTGGAGGTCGCGCCAGCGAGTTGCGCCAGCGACCATGTAGCAGTATTCGTCAGTGGGCAGATGGAGTCCTGGGATTTGAACAGTTGGTAGGCGACCTTGGCGGATCTCGCCGAGCATCTGCTCTCTGAGTAGTTGAGATTCGATGTGGGTGATCGCGGCGGGTTCCAATTCAAAAGCGCGTGCTGCTTGTCGGAAGGTGGCGAGTTCGTCGTCGGTGATGATGCCGTCACTGAGCGCGTATGTGGCGTATCTGTTGAGCCAAGTGAGTGCGTCCGCCCGAATGGTGTCGAGTGCATGTTTCCGGGGGATACGCGCGCCGAACAGCCATTCATGCAATGTGATCCATTCAGGTCCAAGTGGGCCTGAGTGTGCCAGCACGTTCCTCGCTGCCGCGGAGTACTGCGTGAGCGTCGAGTTCACGAAAGCTTTGCACTCAGGGCAATAGCTCTGGAGCAATCGGGTTTTGGTGCCGCATCGTGCGCAGCTATCGCCAGCCGATCGAAATGCTCTGAGCCACTTGTCTGCCATGGAAGATGCATACCAGACCGTTGGCGACGCTCGATTCGCTTGGTTCAATTCCTCTCGCAGGTCACCTTGTATTCGGTAGAAGACTTCGGGATTTGTCACCGAGTTGTCACAACTCGAGTCACGATCTGTGGCACGCGGCGATGGCAGGGGCCGGATATCGCCAGGTGAGGCCGTTCTGTGGCGACACCTGGCGCATATCCTGCGGACTTAAAATCCGTCAAGTGTCGGTTCGAGTCCGACTGGGGGCACCGCGTAGGTCAACCTTCGGTGAGATATCGAAAAACCCCGCTCGTCCCCATTCGGACGGGCGGGGTTTTCCGTGGAGCAACGACTGACCACAGAGTGGCTACTGAGCCCAGACGGTCGTTCCGGCAGGGGCGTTCAGCGTGTTGACGAGATCGATGCCGGCTACGACGGCAGCGCCGCCGCCACCGAGGATCGTTCCGGCGATACCGCCGATTCCGGCTCCTGTTGCGAGACCACCCAGGCACAGTGCCGCAGCGACGGGGAGTCCGACGATGGTCAAGCCCAGCGGAGCACCGACAGCGCAACCGATTCCGGCGCCGACGATGGTGCCGAGCAGGCTGCCGACCTGAGTGCCGAGACCGAGCTGGCTCTGGAAGTGCGCAATCGCCCGATCATTCTCCTCGGGCGAGGCGACGGGCGTCCATTCCTTTGCCGCAGGCGCACTCTCGGGCCGAGGAGTGGCCTTCGCCGAATCGGTGATCGGTGTCAGCGTGAGAGTCTTACCGTCTTCACTGATCGCGCGATCGAAGGGAAACTGCAGATCTCCGAGGTTGTATGCGAGAGGCAGGGAAACCAGGTCGGCTCCCTTGCTGTCCTGCAAGACGACGGACTTCCCGTCGCCGGACACCTTGAACAGTCCGGCGTCGATGGTGGTGACGATCGACTTGTCGACGATCTTCGCTTCGTAGTTGACGTCGGTCGACGGATCAGCTGATGCGATCCCGGTTGATGCTCCGACTGCAGCGACCGCTAGAGCAGTCACAGCCGCCTTCTTGAAGAAACCCATAGTTCAACCCCGTGTTCGCCTGCGTGTACCCGCAGAAACTCGACAACTTCGGACATTGGTAAACCCCCGACAAAGCCTTCGTATTAAAGCAGACCGAAGTGACAGAAGGGATAGTTGCGCTCGGGCCGACCGGAAGCGGCCGGTGAAATCGAATTTGCCGTTTGCAGTACCAAGGTGTCGAACGTGTGTGTGAAAATGTGGAGATGCGGTTGACCGAGCGATCCCCGGACCGCTGCCCGAACGGACACCGGCTCACGGCGAACACGTGCCTTGTCGGCTGGGAGGTGTGCGGGTGTGCCTCGGCCGAGAATGGCGGGCATCGGACCCATTACTGCAGGCGATGTGGTGAAACTGTCCGGACGCCGGAATGTGTCGGCGTGGATCCGCAGAAAAGACGATGGAGTTGAAGGGGTGCCCTGCCTGCTTGGGTGGGGCAACCAGGCAGGGCAGTGGTTGGCCGTCCCTCTCAATACCGACCTACGGCGAACCATTGGCGTTGAAGGTACCCACACTTGGTGATGCGCGCCACTTACGTACCAGTACCTTCGTTAGCCGAGTTCAGTGCTGGCGACGACGGAAGTCGCCGACGTCCCCGCGGGGACGTGGTTCATGGAGAAATCGCGGTCCCGGTCAGGGTTGACGACGCTTGCCAGCAGGAGCATGGCGGCGACAAATAGAACTCCGGCGGTGAGGTAGGCGATTCTCACGGGCAGGCGCGGGCGTCGATCTGAATTCGTGGACATTCACGTTCTCCATCGGTGCATGTTGGACGAACGCTTAGTTTAACGATCAACTAATGGAAGAGTTCGAACAGTGACGCAAGATACGAAAAGGCCCTCGATCTCGGGGGAAATCGAGGGCCTTTCCGGTCGAACGTCGGCGTCGCCAAGCACATAGCGTCACCGGCCCACTATCGGTGTCGAGCGTGACCCCTCATGTCCGACCCCACTTCTCGACACTATCCAGTAATTTGCGGCATTGGGGACGATTCGGACTTTGTCATTCGGATGGGGGGCTCCCCGGCCACGAAACCTACTTTCGTCCGGCTGCCCATTTCATTCCCCAGTTGTATGCCCGATCGAGATCGGACTGACTGCCGTTGATGTACTGCACTTCGCGAGTCACCGTCACGCCTTGACCTGAACTTTGGATGAGCGCGATCGCGCACAGTCGCTCCTGGTTACTCGCGGAGTCGAGTCGCACTTCCACCTCAGGTCCGTTGGTGGGATACAGGGTGACGACGCCGTCCACGGCCGCCCAGTTAGGAGCGCCGTCGTAGATCATCGCGAAGATGAGGATTCGCCGGAAAGCGCTGGGGTCACCGAGATTGACGTGCATGTTCTCGCCGCCGGTGTTCGCACCACTGCGGTCGTCGCCGTCGAGGGAGATGTAAGGCGGGGAAGTCAGCGAACCGAAACTTTTGCCCAAGGCCTGGACTACTCCTTTGGACCCGTCGGCGAGTTCGTAGAGGCATCCGAGGTCCAGGTCGACCGCGCCGGAGCCCGCGCCGGCGAGCTTGGCGAGGAAACCGGTCTTCTTCGGCGGCGCTCCTTGTGACCAGTTGAGGTTCACGCGCATATTGCCTTGTCGTTCACCCGCCTTCGCGAGGTTGACCGTCGGCGCTGATTTGGTGAGCGTGATCTTGCTCAGGCCGACCGGTGCCTGCGACGGTGTGGACTCGCCGGAACGTCGGGTGTAGTCGATTGCCATCGTGATAGTCCTTGTCTGAACTCGAATGAGTCCGATCGTGTTACCCGTCGAGGAATCTCCACCGACGTGATCGGCGATCTCCGGCCATTGTCCCTCATATCCGGATTTCAACCCGAGGACACGCAACTCGCTGCGCCGACCACCGGGCAGACCAGCAGTTTGCTGACTACTGTGTCTGTGGGCGGATCTCACTCCGAAAATGGTCGGACGTACTGGTTGACGCGACAGTGTTCATTTACGGGAGAATTGCTCAGTTGGACGTCCGATTCGAATTGCGCCGTTGGAGTGGGAGGTAAGTGATGTCGGTCCGCTCTCGTCTGCAACCCCACCCGAGAGAAAGACTGACTCCCGCGCAACGCGATGACGTAACGCGTGAACAGATGGCCGTCACCTTCGGCGTGCTGCCATGGGCCGCAGCTGTCCACCTCGTCGTCACACTCGGGTTGGCGCTGTATGTGATTCCACCGGACAGCGGACTGTTACCGCGCCTGTGGCCTTTCCTGTCCGGCATGATCGGGCTGGTGGGGATGTGCGTCGGACTCGCCATTCATTTCAACCTGATAGCGCCCACCTACCGGATGTCCTACGCGTTTCTCATCGTCGAATTTGCCGTCGTCGGGATCCTGTATTCCTCGCTCGCCCTGGTCCTGTACCCGATCCTGGACGATTCCGGCGATCTGATCCTGATAGCGGTCACCACATCCATCACCGGGGCCGGAGCCGTGGCCACCGCGATGTTGCGGGTGGTGGGGCTCACCTGGGTGCTGTCAAATCTTGTCATCCACGGGGTGGCATTTTGGCTTCAACCGGGACCCGAGTCCGAACGAATACTCATTGGAATGATCGCCTACGGAGCCGCTCTGATCGGCGGCACGATAGTGGTCTCGGGCAATCTGGAATCGCGTTACCGAGCTGAGTTGAGCGCCGCGTCGGAACGATCGGTCGTGCAGATGCTTCTCGAAGATTTCGAAGGCAATGCCGGGGACTTCGTGTGGGAGACGGACCAGAAAGGCAAGTTCAACCGAATCCCGACGCGGCTCGCGGTCGAGTCGGGGCTTGATCCCGCCGAGTTGCAAGCAACGGCGTGGCAGGACCTGTTCATGGAGTTGGGCACATTACGGATCCCTGGCGGAATCGATGCGCTCATGGAGTTGCAGCAAGCCCGCCACACGAAAACTGCATTCGTCGACGTCCTCGTTCCTGTCCGAGTACACGGTGAAATCCGGTGGTGGCAGGTGTCCGGACGGCCGCGTCCCGGCCGCACGCCCGACGAGTTCGTTTGGCGAGGAGTCGGTTCCGACGTCACCGAAGTGAAACTGCAGAGCGACGAAATCGTGCGGATGGGTCGGGTGGACGCACTCACCGGAATGCCGAATCGGCACAGTTTCTGGACTGAGCTGGAACGACTACTGCGGGATCCGTACACAAGCGAAAGCGGTCTCGCGTTGGCCATGCTCGACCTCGACAACTTCAAATCGGTCAACGACACACTGGGACACACCGTTGGCGACGCGGTTCTGCGGGAGGTCGCGGATCGCCTGTCCGAAGCCGGAGGGGTGTCACAGTTGTTCGCGCGTTTGGGCGGAGACGAGTTCGCGATTCTTTTCACCGATGTGGGTGACAGTTCGCACGTGCGAACTCTGCTTGGCCGCTACATCGAAGCACTCCATGAGCCGATCACAGTGGCAGGCACGCGGTTGGAGATCGGGTGCAGCATCGGGTACTACCGCCCTGACGCTCTCCCGGCCTCCGCCGACGAGTTGATGGGCGCAGCGGACTTGGCGTTGTTCGCCGCGAAGGAATCCGGGCGTGGTGCTGTACGCGAATATCGAGACTCGATGAAGTCCGTGGCAGATCGGCGTGCCCACCTTCTCGAGGATCTGGGGAACACCGTGTCCGACAAGGACCTCGAACTCGAGCTGCTTCCCCGGATCGACGTCGTCTCCCGCGAGATCGTGGCTGTGGAGGTTCGTGTGATCTGGCACAACGCCAGGCTTGGGGCTGTGACGTCCGCAGAATTCATGAGTGTCGCCGACGACACCGGTTTGGCGTATTCGCTCGGGACAACGGTTTTCGAGCTGGCCTGCGCGGCGGCGTCACGCCTACCTGATCACTTGCGGGTAGCCGTCGCGGTATCGACGCGTCAGCTCGAATCGGATTTCTTTGTCGACTCGATAGGGGATTCGCTTCGACGATCGGGTGCCAGTGCAGATCAACTCGAACTTCAACTCAACGAATCCTCGGCGATCACCGACGAGTCGAAGGCTGCATTGCATGCCATCGCGGAAATGGGCGTCTCGCTGACGGTGGACGAGTTCGGCGCCGGATTCTCCTCCCTGGCATCATTATCCGGCCTTCCATTCATCAGAGTTCGGATCGAACGCTCTATTTCGGGTGCGGCCCCCGGTGGACGGCCGATTCTCGAAGCTGTCGTGGATCTGGTCGACGCACTGGGAATGGAGGTCGTCGTCTCGGGAGTGGATAGTGAGGAGGACCTGATGTCCGTGGCCGCCGCAGGGGTGCGGACTGTCCAGGGATACGCCGCCGGCGGAGTCATGTCGGTCGACGCGGTCGCAGCAGCGACAGTCGGCCGACATGGATGACCGGGCAGCACTCCGTAGGCGTCGTGTCGAAACGTCGGTGCGCAAGCTCGGTCGAAGCGGCACGGAACAACACCTCTCGGATTACGATCGACGTCGTCTACTCGATCGACGACTGCAGTTCACCGCGCGGGTTCTTCCGTGGTCCTTTCTGACCGCAGCTGTTGCGTTGTCAGCGATCGTGGTGCTCTTGCCAGTGGATGCCAGATGGTTCACCTTCGCCTGGTCGAGTGTCATGCTGTTGTCGAGCGCCGGATTCAGTGTTTATTGGCTGCGGCGCGCGCGTCTCGGCGTCTCCGAGTCGCAGACCACCGAATTGGTGGTGCTCACAGTCGAAATCGTTGTCGGGGGAGTGCTCCTGGCATGCTTGGCTCTCGTTCTCTTCCCGATGCTCGACCCCGGTGACGAATTGGTACTGAGCTCGACTTTGATCGGCGGGATCGCAGTCGGCGTATTTCCCACGATGATGTTTCGCGGAATCACTGTCGTCTGGATCAGCGTGGTCGGGGCCGGGCTGGTCGGGGCGTTTTGGACAGAACCGGGCACGTCGCGTTACGTACTGATCGGGGTGCTGGTCATCTTTCTGGGTTCGCTCTACAGCGGAACATTGCTGTTGGCCAACCTTTTCGAGAGACGGCTACGTGCCGAGCTCATCGCCGAGGACGAACGAGATCTCGTGGAACTGTTGCTCAACGATCTCGAAGACGGTGCCCAGGATTGGCTCTGGGAGACCGATTCGCACGGTATCGCCAGTACCGTGTCGTATCGATTCGCCGAGCAGGTCGGTTTACCGGCAGCGCAGATTCGGGGCCGCACCATGCACGAGATTCTGATCGGGATCGGCGCATCCCGAACAGACGAGGGTAGGAAGTCCCTAGCTCTCCTCGCCGCGAACTTTCAAGCAGGGGAGGCGTTTCGGGACCTCACACTGCAGGTCGTCGTACGGGGCGATACTCGCTGGTGGTCGATGTCAGGTCACCCTGGCAGCGGCGACAGGTCGGACTACGGGTGGCGCGGTGTCGGATCCGATATCACGCACTCCTATCACCAGCGTCAAAACATCTTGCGACTGGCGGAAGTCGATTCGCTGACCGGGCTCAGAAATAGGTACAGCTTCAACGCTCAACTGTCTTCGCGGCTTCGGGCCGGGCGCAGAGTGTGGTTGGCGATTTTAGATCTCGACAACTTCAAGTCGATCAACGACCGGTTGGGGCATCACGTCGGTGACGACGTGCTTCGTGATGTAGCGAGCAGACTGCACAGCGTTCTGCGATCGAACGAGATCTGTGGCCGCCTGGGGGGTGACGAGTTTGCCATCGCCTTCGACGACTTCGGGAATGCAGACGAGGTGGAGGAGCGATTCCAAACGATTCTCGACGCACTCGAACGACCATTTTTGCTGGTCGGCAACCAGATTCGCATTCGTGCCAGTCTGGGCTACGGCTCTACGCCCGACGACGCCGACAGCCTCGAAGACCTGGTGATTGTTGCTGACCTTGCGCTGTACCACGCAAAGGAGAGCGGTCGGAATCAGATCCGCGCCTTCAATGTGGCTTTGCGGGATCGTGCGACCGGTAGGGCCAGGGCACTGTTGGATCTTCGTCGTGCGCTGATCGACGAAGAGTTCGAGTTGGTCTATCAACCGCAGGTTTCAGCCGCGACGGGAGCCGTTGTCGGGTTCGAGGCTCTGCTGCGGTGGAACCATCCGACTTCAGGTCTCGTCTCGCCGGGAGACTTCATTTCGGTCGCCGAGGAAACTGGCTTGATCGTGCCGATCGGTGCAGGCGTTTTGCGGGCCGCCTGCACGGCAGCGACAACGTGGCCGGAGGATATTCGGGTTTCCGTCAATGTCTCTCAGGTTCAACTGCGTTCGAGTCGATACGTCGAATCGGTACGCCGGACACTGAACGAGGTGAACCTCGACCCCAGCCGACTCGAGATCGAGGTGACCGAATCGCTGGTCATCGACGACGCCGACCGAGACGTGTTGGTACAGCTCTCTGCGCTCGGAATCGCCATTGCGATGGACGACTTCGGCACAGGCTTCTCCTCGGTTGCCAGCTTGGCGCGCCTGCCGCTCGATCGGTTGAAGATCGACCGGGCGTTCGTCGCACCACTGGACGCGGATCCCTCGAGTTCGAGATTCGCTGTCCTGCGAGCCGTCATCGCGATTGCCAAATCTCTCGGGCTGGACACCGTCGCCGAGGGTGTGGAGACGGAGAGGCAGCGCGCGATAGTGACCGAGTGTGGATGTGACGTGATCCAGGGGTACCTGGAGGGAATGCCGATACGGGCAGCCGAGATTCCGGACTACTTGACCAGGCGACTCGGCGGTCCGAGCAGGCGGGGTGTAGCGGCTACCACTGAGTGAGAACGTGGTGCCCGTTTTGCGAATCGATGTGTGACGGTACGCCGAAGTGATTCACATCGAACTGCAGAAGGGTGTCTTCGTGGAGGTCGGATCGGCGTACTCCCCAGGGCCGATGTTGGTGGGTAAGAAGGCAGTGGTCACAGGCGGCTCCCAGGGAATCGGAGCAGCGATAGCTCGGGCATTCGCATCCCATGGCGCGTCAATTCTGGTTGTGGACGTGGCTCCCCTGAACGACGTCGAATTCGACTCCGCTGCAGGTGGTTCGATCAACCATCTCGAGTACGACGTGCGGGCGCCGGAAGTCCCCGTTGCGTTGACCGAGTTCGCACCAGATGTCCTGGTGAACAATGTGGGGCATTTCCTGGATCCGCCGACATCGTTCACCAGAACCGATCCGGGTTTCTGGTCCGAGGCCGGCAACATCAATTTCGATCACGTCGTGCGCCTGACCCATGCCCTGCTTCCCGGCATGATCGACCGCGGTTTGGGCGGATCGATCGTGAACCTGACGACGGTGGAGGCGCATCGAGCCATCCCGGGCCACACCATGTACTCGGCATACAAGGCGGCGCTCACACAGTTCACCAGAAGTCTTGGTGTGGAGATCGGTCGAACCGGAGTACGCGTCAACGCCATTGCCCCGGATCTGATCGAGTCGGTACAGGTGCCGTATCGCACGATCGTCTCTGCCGACGACTGGGACAAGTGGCCGGCGTGGGCGCCGTTGAGTGGACCAGGTCAGCCGGTCGACATTGCCGGTCCCGCACTGTTCCTGGCTTCCGACCTCGCTCGGTACATCACCGGAACTGTCATCCATGTCGACGGCGGCTCGCACGCTGCCGGTGGCTGGTTCCCCACAGAAGAGGGCGGCTGGACCAACCGGCCCCGAAAGGCTTGACACATGACAACTTTCAGTCTGAACGTTCCCAATTTCGGCACCACTCTCGCGGCGGACTCCTACGGGAAACTTGTGCAGGTCTGTCAGAGCGCGGAAGCTGCCGGCTTCGACCGGGTCCTCGTTACCGATCACGTGGTGATGGGCTCGGACAACTCGGCGTACACGTGGTCGGCGTTTCCCACCGAGCCTGACGCCAACTGGCTCGAACCGCTGACCGTGCTGGCTTTTGTTGCCGGACAGACAAAAACGATTCGCCTGGGTACCGGAATCGTCATCGCCGCACTGCGCGGGGGAGCGGTACTGGCCAAAACTGCCGCGACACTCGATCTGCTCTCCGGCGGCCGCCTCGACCTGGGCGTCGGAACCGGTTGGCAGGAACGCGAATACGAAGCTGTCGGTATGGATTTCGGTAAACGCGGACCCCTGCTCGACGACGCTCTCGCGGTGTGCCGGGCCCTGTGGAGTTCGGCGCCCGCAAGCATCGACACTCCTCGACTGAAATTCGATGACGTGTACTGCGCGCCCCGGCCGTCTGCAGGAATCCTGATCTGGGTGTCGGGTTCACTCTCCAAAGCAGTCGTACGACGCGTCGCAACCTGGGGCGACGGGTGGATTCCGATCATGGGCGCCGTCGACGACGACTTGTGTGAAGGGATCAACGTCATCGGCAAGGCAATGACAGATCTCGGACGCGATCCGGCGGAACTGCAGATTCGTGGGCGATTGACCGTCGTTCGCGGGTCTGACGGCTCGATCGACCTCCCGGCGACGATGCTCGGCACCGAACAGCTGCTCGAATCCGGTGCTACCGATGTGCTGGTTGCGCTGGCAGCAGTTGATCCCGACCCGGATGCGGCGATGGCGGAGTTCGGCGAGCTGGTGGCGGCCTTCGCGAAGGTGACCCGCTGACCATCGCGTCGAGGCGGTAGTTCTATCGTGCGAAGTGTTGTAGTGCAGCCTGATCGAGGAGAGAACACATGACCGAGAGCATCGTCGTGGATACGAGCCTGGAAGCGTTGCTCGATGCCCGGATCAGCTGCCGCGCCTACGAGGACCGCCAGGTGCCGCGTGAGGTGATCGAGGAGATCCTTCGGTTGGCGCAGAAGACGCCGTCATGGTGCAACACGCAACCGTGGCAGGTCGCGATCACGGAAGGGGAGGGCACCGAACGATTCCGCGCCGGCCTCGGTGAGTACGTGATGGCCAACGCCCAGGAGTCGGACTTCGAGTTCCCACGCCAATATCAGGGCATCTACAAGTCGCGTCGTTTCGACTGCGCGATGGCGCTGTATTCGAGCGTCGGAATCGAGCACGGTGACCGCGCCGGGTCCGCGGCGCAGACGATGAAGAATTTTGAGCTCTTCGGTGCTCCCCACGTCGCGATCATCACCACCGACGAGGCATTGGGCACCTACGGAGCCGTCGACTGCGGGTTGTACGTGAACAGCTTCCTGCTCGCGGCGCAGAGTCTGGGTGTGGCCACCATTCCGCAGGCGGCGCTCGCAGGCAGTTCCAAGTTCATCCACGAACACTTCGGCATCGACGACACTCGCAAGGTCGTCTGCGCAATCTCGTTCGGATACCCCGACACCGACCACCCGGTGAACGGATTCCGCACCGAACGCGAAACTGTCGACAACGTCGTGCAGTGGATGTCGAACTGACGGGATGTCGAACTGATCACCTGCTGGTCGGGGGATTGAGTGTTGCGTAGTTCCACCTGAAAGACTGGTGGCATGTCCGACACACCCGAACTGTTCGATCGTCTGCGCCGATTCCCCGATGTCGAGGCACCAAATCTCTTTGCCGTCGACGCGGCCGATCGCCTGATCCTCGACGAGGCCGCCGACGCTCTGGCCGCCGCGCCGGCAAACTCCGTCGTCGTGATCGGCGATCACTACGGTGCGCTCACCGCCGGCGTTGCCGTGGTTCACGGAATTGTCGGTGTGCGGGTTCATCAGGATCCGCTCACCGGAGAGCTGGCACTCGCGAACAATGCGCGCGAACTCGGCTTCAACGACGCCTTCGCGTCCCACGGACTGGACGAGGCGTTGCTCAGCGGTGCCCGCGTCGTGCTCATGCAATTGCCGCGTAGCCTCGCCGAACTCGCCGAGATCGCTCAACTGATCGCACTCCATGCCGACCCGGCGGTACGGGTTTTTGCCGGCGGGCGGGACAAGCACATCACCCCGGCGATGAACAAGGTTCTCGGCGAATCGTTTTCCGACGTCAGCGCCTCACGTGGGCGCCAAAAGTCGCGCGTACTCAAAGCGTCGGGACCCAAGGCCGATGTTGCCGTCACGTTCCCGTTGACCGAACGCCTCGACGAGTTCGATCTCGACGTCGTGGCTCACGGCACAGTGTTTGCCGGTGCGAGCTTGGACATCGGCACCCGGCTGTTGCTGGAGAACCTCGGAAAAATCGCGGTCGACCCGTTGAGCGATGTGATCGATCTGGGTTGCGGCAGCGGCATTCTCGCGACGGCGATCGCACGCAAGTTCCCGGAGGTCCACGTGATCGCGACGGATCAGTCCTCGGCAGCTGTCGCTTCGTCGTTGGCGACCGCGTCCGCAAACGGCGTCGGCGATCGGGTGAGCGGTCTGCGCGACGACGCGATGAGCTCGCTGCCCGACGCGAGCACGGATCTGGTTCTGTTGAACCCGCCGTTCCACGTCGGCGCGGCGGTTCACACCGGCGGAGCACTCAAGATGTTCGAAGCCGCCGGTCGTGTCCTGCGCCCAGGAGGGGAGCTGTGGACTGTCCACAACGCGCATCTGGGTTATCGCGAACCTCTGAAAGCCGCGGTAGGTCCCAGTGAGGCGATGGCGAAGAACGCGAAGTTCATCGTGATGAAGTCGGTCAAACCGTCCTAGTATCGAAAAGGGAAGAGTGTTGACCTTCCGGAAACGCGCCGGGAACTACCGCGGATGCTTCGACGTTGTAAATTACGAGTGCTTTACTTTTAGTTAGGTACACGGACCGTGTCGGAAACTCGGATCCGTCCGGCGAACCCGCGACGCACCCGTCGTAGGCCACCACGATGAAGGGATGATCACGGTGCGCACCACCAGCAACCCGGTGTTCCGCAATCTGCCCAAGCAAGAGGGCAACGGATACGCCTCGTTCGGATCTGCGACGGCGGGCGCCTCGCAGGCAACCCAGCAGTTCGGTCAGCCGCAGTACGCTCCGGCTGAGCCGTACCAGACCGGTCCCACCTCGCGGGCCATGACGATCGACGACGTCGTCACCAAGACGGGCATCACGCTCGGTGTGCTGTCAGTTACCGCACTGATTTCTTACTTCCTCGTGAACAACAATCCCAGCCTCGCGACGCCTTTCGTGATTGTCGGCGGACTGGTCGGCCTTGTTCTGGTGTTGGTGGCCACGTTCGGGCGCAAGATGGACAGCCCGGTAATCGTGCTGGCGTATGCAGCGTTCGAGGGCCTCTTTCTCGGCGCGCTGTCGTTCATGTTCACGTTTCCGATCGAGGCTGCCGGCGGTGCAGAGGCTTCGACGCTGATCGCCCAAGCTGTTCTCGGTACCTTCGGTGTGTTCTTCGGCATGCTGGTGGTTTACAAGACCGGCGCGATTCGCGTTACGCCGCGTCTGACGCGAATGATCATCGGTGCGTTGATCGGTGTTGTCGTTCTGGCACTCGGTAACCTCGTGGCCAGTTTCTTCATCGATGGTGGACTGGGACTGCGCGACGGTGGCCCGATTGCCATCATCTTCAGCCTCGTGTGCATCGGTCTGGCAGCGTTTAGCTTCCTCCTCGACTTTGACGCCGCTGATCAGCTGATCCGAGCACAGGCTCCGGAGAAGGCGGCCTGGGGTGTTGCGCTCGGTCTCACGGTCACACTCGTTTGGCTGTACATCGAGATCCTCCGTCTGCTGAGTTACTTCAGCAGAGACTGACAGGCTCGGTACTACCCGCAAGAAGCTAAAAAGAAGGGCCCCACTCGGGGCCCTTCTTTTGTCGTCGGTGGGCGGTTACGGTGCTTTGATACCTAGCAAATGCTTGGTTTTCAGCGAAGGATGCACAAATGTCGACGAACACCACCGAACCCGTCCTCGTTGCGGATGCCGGAGCAGTGCGAACGCTGACCTTCAACAATCCGAGCCGCCTGAACGCTTTCAACGCAGCCGGCTTTCGAGCGTTGACCAAGGCGCTCGACGACGCGGCGTCGGACGATGCCGTGGCCGTGGTGATCGTCGAGGGCGCAGGCAAGGCATTTTCGAGTGGCGTCGACCTACGGGCGCTCGCCGAACCAGGCACGGACAATGCCGACTTCGGCCGCGCATTCTCGCCGCTGATCGTTGCGTTGGTGGAGTTCCCGAAGCCTTTGATCGCCGCGGTGCACGGCGCCGCCGTCGGCATCGGTCTGACCATGCTGCTCTACTGCGACGTCGTCTACGTTGCCGAGGACGCACGCTTGCGGGCACCGTTCACATCGCTGGGCACGGCGCCCGAAGCAGCCAGTAGTTGGTTGCTGCCCAAGGTGATCGGAACACAGCGCGCGGGCGAACTGATCTTGTCGGCCCGATGGCTCAGCGGCGTCGAAGCGGCTGACTACGGCTTGGCGACCGCAGCGGTACCAGCCGACGAGGTACATGCGCGCGCCCGCGAGAGCGCCGAGCAGATTGCCGCCAACGTCGGACCTGCCGTGCTGGCCGCCAAACGACTGCTCCGTCATGGTTGGGCAGAAGAGGCCCGCGCCGCCGTGCAGCGTGAAGACAACGCTGCGCGAGAGTTGATTCGCGAGTTGGGGAGTTTTGCTCAGAAATTCACCACAACGTGAAACACGACCACATGAAAGCGGCCGCCCGGCAGAAGCCCGGCGGCCGCTTTCGACGTGCTCAGGGGATCAGCTGAGGCGCTCGATCACCATTGCCATGCCCTGTCCGCCGCCGACACACATGGTCTCGACGCCGAAGGTCTTGTCCTGCTCCTGCAGGTTGTTGATCAGGGTGTTGGTGATGCGGGCACCGGTCATACCGAAGGGGTGGCCCAGTGCGATCGCGCCACCGGAGATGTTGAGCTTGTCTTCTTCGATACCCAGTTCGCGAGCGGATCCGAGGACCTGCACGGCGAATGCCTCGTTGATCTCGAACAGGTCGATGTCGGAGATCGACTTGCCGGCGATCTTCAGGGCGTTCTTGACGGCCTGAATCGGGCCGAGGCCCATGATCTCGGGGGACAGGCCCGAGACGCCGGTGGAGACGATGCGAGCGAGCGGGGTCAGGCCGAGTGCCTTTGCCTTGGTGTCGGACATGATCACCAGTGCGGCTGCGCCGTCGTTGAGCGGGCAGGCGTTGCCCGCGGTGACGGTGCCGTCGGGGCGGAAGACGGGCTTGAGGCCGCTGATGCCCTCGTAGGTGGTGCCTGCGCGGGGGCCGTCGTCCTTGGAGACGACGGTGCCGTCGGCGAGGGTGACGGGGGTGATCTCACGCTCGAAGAAGCCGCGAGCGATCGCTTCCTCGGCGCGGTTCTGGCTGCGAACTGCCCAGCGGTCCTGGTCTTCGCGGGTGATGCCGGTGGCGGAAGCGACGTTCTCCGCGGTCTGGCCCATACCCAGGTACACGTCGGGGATCAGGCCCTCTTCGCGAGGATCGGTCCAGGCGACTCCACCTTCGGCGAGCTTGGCGCTGCGAGCCTGCGCTGCGTCGAACAGCGGGTTCTTGGTGTTGGGCAGGCCGTCGGCGTTGCCGGTGATGAAGCTGGAGACGGACTCGACGCCGGCGGAGATGAAGACGTCGCCCTCGCCCGCGCGGATGGCGTGCAGCGCCATGCGGGTGGTCTGCAGCGAGGAGGAACAGTAACGGTTGACCGTGACACCGGGAAGGAAGTCGTAGCCGAGCTGGACGGCGACGACGCGGGCGATGTTGAAGCCCGACTGGCCGGCGGGCTGGCCGCAACCGAGCATGAGGTCGTCGATCTCGGTGGGGTCGAGCTCGGGGATCTTTGCCAACGCGGCGGCAACCATCTGAGTTGCGAGGTCATCCGGGCGGATGTCCTTGAGCGAACCCTTCATTGCGCGGCCGATGGGCGACCGTACTGCTGAGACGATTACTGCCTCGGGCATGAAAACTCCTTTTGTGTACTGCTCGCGGGCGGCTTGAAACGCCGTCGAGCAGGGCAAGTTGAATGCAGCTTCGACTTACAATTTACGTTGCCACTCCCAGATGGTGGTCACGCAGTCTCACTCAGTTGACGTCGGGGCGCTGACCTGCGGGTTTGGTGCGTCGCGCGAAGGCTTTCCACTGGGTTGCCGCCGCTGTCAGTCGGGCCGCGACGGTGCGAGCTTGTGCCGCCTCCGAGACGTGGGGGAGTTCGGGTAGCGGGCCACCCTGCCACTCATCCAGAGCTGACGCGAGGACCGGGACGATCTGCTTTGCTGCGAGTTCGTATCCGGCTGCGGACGGGTGGAAACGGTCGGCGGAGAACATCGTGTCGGGCGAGGCCAGGAACTCCTTGGCCAGCAGGTCTGCAAGTGGAACGGGATGACCCCCGGCGTTTCTGGTCGCGGCCGCCTGGGCGAGCGCGAGGCGATGACCCCATTCGCGCACCACGGAGCGCAGAGGTTGTGGGATGGCTGTGACCACTCCCAGATCCGGGCAGGTACCGACAACAACGACGGCGCCGCTCTCGCGTAAGCGTCGTACTGCGTCACCGAGGCGTTTTGCCGAAGCGCGAATTGCGTTCTTCGCGGTGACGTCGTTGGCGCCGATCAGGATCACCGCAGCGTCCGGGGGAGGGCCGGCAACGAACACGGCGTCGACCTGCCCGCTCAACCCGCGTGAGGTGGCGCCGCCGATAGCCTTGGTACTCAAACGGATTCGTTTCCCGGTTTCACTCGCGAGCAGCTTCGCGACCTGCACACCCGGAACTTCCGACGCCGTCAGAGCGCCGACGCCGGCCGCCGACGAATCGCCGAAGATCATCAAGTGGAGATCGAAGGGCACGCCCCGCCACCAGGGTTCCGGGTTGTCGGCGCCGGGTGCGTACACCCCGTCCGCCTCGGGTGGCTTGGCGATATTGCGACCGATCACCCCACGCGCCGCACCTGCCTGCGACATCAGATAGTTGTAGCCCAACCAGGAGAGCGTGCCTGCACTCGATCCGGCCACCACCGTGGCCACCGACGCTTTCAGACCGGTTCGACTCACACTTGCCAATCTAGCCGGATTGCACCGCCTTCGCCCGACGTCCGCGCGCACCGTTTTCTTCTATCTGGGAACATGGACGAATGCGCATCGCGGAACACGTCGTCGACCTCATCGGCAACACCCCACTCGTCAAGCTCACGTCCGTCACGGGCGAAAACTTCGGCACGGTGGCAGCCAAGGTCGAGTACCTCAACCCGGGCGGTAGCTCCAAGGACCGCATCGCCGTCAAGATGATCGACGCAGCCGAGGCTTCGGGTGAACTGAAGCCGGGCGGCACCATCGTCGAACCGACTTCGGGCAATACCGGAATCGGCTTGGCGCTCGTGGCGCAAAAGCGTGGATACAAGTGCGTTTTCGTCTGCCCCGACAAGGTCAGCGAAGACAAGCGCAACGTCCTGCGTGCCTACGGCGCCGAGGTGGTCGTGTGCCCCACGGCAGTCGCGCCGGACAACCCGAACAGCTACTACAGCGTCTCCGACCGCCTCACCCGTGAGATCCCCGGCGCCTGGAAGCCCAACCAGTACTCCAACCCGGGCGGCCCCGAGAGCCATTACGAGACCACCGGCCCCGAGATCTGGGCCGACACCGACGGCAAGATCACGCACTTCGTCGCGGGCGTCGGCACCGGCGGAACCATCACCGGCACCGGCCGCTACCTCAAGGAAATGTCGGGCGGCAAGGTCAAGGTCATCGGCGCAGACCCGGAAGGCTCCGTCTACTCCGGCGGCACCGGGCGCCCGTACCTGGTCGAGGGCGTCGGCGAAGACTTCTGGCCGACTGCATACGATCCGTCGATCCCGGACGAGATCATCGCGGTCTCCGACGCGGATTCCTTCGAGATGACGCGTCGCCTCGCCCGAGAAGAGGGCCTGCTGGTCGGCGGTTCCTGCGGTATGGCCGTCGTCGCTGCCCTCGAAGTAGCCAAGCGCGAGGGCCCCGACGCCCTGATCGTCGTCCTCCTCCCGGACGGTGGCCGCGGTTACCTGTCCAAGATCTTCAACGATCAGTGGATGGCGTCGTACGGATTCCTGCGCACCCCACTGGACGGCAAGACGAACGTCCCCACCGTCGGCGACGTTCTGCGCGGCAAGTCGGGCGAGCTGCCGGACCTCGTACACACCCACCCGTCGGAGACCCTGCGCGACGCGATCGAGATCCTGCGCGAGTACGGCGTGTCCCAGATGCCCGTCGTCGGTGCGGAACCGCCGGTCATGGCAGGCGAGGTCGCCGGAAGTGTGTCCGAGCGAGATCTGTTGAGCGCGGTATTCGAAGGCCGTGCGCACCTTGCGGATTCCGTCGAGAAGCACATGAGCAAGCCGTTCCCGCTCATCGGTTCCGGCGAGCCGGTCTCGGCTGCGACGAAGGCGCTCGGTGACACCGACGCACTCATGGTCGTAGACGACGGCAAGCCGGTCGGTGTCATCACGCGCCACGATCTCCTGGGTTTCCTGAGTTCGGATTCCTGAGTTCGGATTCCTGCGCCGGCACCGGCGCCATTAGGCTGGGGATCATGAGTGAGCAACGCAGCAAGGCCGACAACATCAGCTGGCAGGGTTTCTCCACGAAAGCGGTGCATGCGGGTTACGAACCCGATCCGCTGACCGGTGCGGTCAACGTGCCGATCTACGCAAGTTCCACCTTCGCCCAAGACGGCGTCGGTGGAATGCGCAGTGGCTTCGAGTACGCGCGAACGGGTAACCCCACCCGTCGCCCGCTCGAAGCGAACCTCGCCGCGCTCGAATCCGGAACCTACGGTCGAGCGTTCAGTTCGGGAATGGCGGCCACCGACTGCCTGCTCCGTTCGGTACTTCGACCCGGCGATCACCTCGTCATCCCGGACGACGCGTACGGCGGAACCTTCCGTCTCATCGACAAGGTCTTCACGCAGTGGGGGATCGAGTACACCCCGGCTCCGGTGTCCGACGTCGATGCAGTGCGCGCGGCGATGAAGTCCAACACCAAGCTGGTCTGGGTCGAGACCCCCACGAACCCGCTGCTCAACATCGGTGACATCGAGCTCCTCACCGAGGTCGCCCACGAAGGCAACGCAAAGATCGTGGTGGACAACACTTTCGCGTCGCCGTACCTGCAGCAGCCGCTGCAGCTCGGTGCCGACATCGCGCTGCACTCCACGACCAAGTACATCGGTGGACACTCCGACGTGGTCGGTGGCGCTCTCGTCTGCAACGACGAAGAACTGGACACGGCCTTCGCGTTCCTGCAGAACGGATCAGGCGGCGTTCCCGGCCCGTTCGACGCGTTCCTGACGTTGCGCGGAATCAAGACACTGGCGCTGCGCATGGAGCGTCACAGCGACAACGCGGAGAAGGTCGTCGAGTTGCTCGACGGTCACCCCGCTGTTGCCAGCGTCATTTACCCCGGCCTGGCTTCGCACCCGTCGCACAAGGTCGCGGCCAAGCAGATGCGACGCTTCGGTGGCATGATCTCCGTGCGTCTCAAGGGTGGCAAGGCGGCAGCTCTCGACCTGTGCTCGCGCACCGAGATCTTCACGCTGGCAGAATCTCTCGGCGGAGTCGAATCCCTCATCGAGTTCCCCGGTGCGATGACCCACGCCTCGACGGCCGGTTCCGCGCTCGAGGTTCCCGACGATCTGGTTCGCCTGTCGGTCGGCATCGAGGACGCCTCCGATCTGGTCGGCGACATCGAGCAAGCGCTGTCCTGATCTTCGCTCTACGGTAATTCGAATTCGAACCTGCAGTGCGCCTTCACACCTCACGAGGGTGTGGAGGCGCACTTTCTGGAGGCATGCGTGAATCTCGAACAGATAAAGGCTGCACAGCAACTTCTCGCCCCGGTCATGCGCCGCACCCCGGTGGTGGCTTCGCGAGTGTTGTCTGAAACCACCGGCTTCACCGTGAGTTTGAAATGTGAAAACCTGCAACGCACCGGCTCTTTCAAGCCGCGCGGTGCCTACAACCGCATCGCCAATCTGTCCGCGGAGGAACGAGCAGCGGGAGTGGTCGCGGCCAGCGCCGGCAACCACGCGCAGGGAGTTGCCTGGTCTGCAACAGAATTGGGAATCAAGTCGACGGTCTTCATGCCGACCGGTGCGCCGCTGCCGAAGTTGGTGGCCACCAAGGCATATGGGGCCCAGGTTCACCTGCACGGTTCGACTGTCGACGAAGCGCTCGTGGCCGCTCGCGAATTCGCGGATAGAACCGGCGCGGTCCTGGTCCACCCGTTCGACCACGAAGACGTCGTCGCGGGGCAGGGCACGGTGGGCCTGGAAATCCTCGAGCAACTCCCCGAGGTGGGCACGATCCTCGTTCCGACCGGCGGCGGTGGATTGATCGCCGGAGTGGCGGCAGCAGTCAAAGCTGTACGCCCGCAGGTGCGCATCGTCGGAGTGCAGGCCGAAACTGCGGCCGCCTGGCCGGCGTCGTTGGCGGCCGGGAAGCCGACGGCCTTGGCGTCGATGTCGACGATGGCAGACGGTATCGCCGTGGGCTGCCCTGGCGAGGTTCCGTTCGCCGAGGTTGCCGCACACGTTGACGCCGTGGTGACGGTCAGCGAGGAAGCGTTGTCCAAAGCGCTGCTGTTGTGCCTCGAACGCGCCAAGCTGATCGTCGAACCGGCAGGCGTCGCGGCCGTTGCGGCGTTGATGACGTGCTCGCCGGAGGAGTTGGGACTGACCGGGCCGGTATGCGCTGTGCTCTCCGGTGGCAACATCGATCCGCTGCTGCTCACGCACGTCATCTCACACGGGCTGCGGGCAGCCGGACGGTTCCTCGGCGTTCACATCACGATCGACGATCGGCCGGGCGCGCTGGTGTCGCTGCTCGAGGTGGTTCGGGCGAACGGTGCCAGCGTGGTCGACGTCATCCACTCCCGTACCGGTGGCGAACTTGCACTCGACGAAGTGGAAGTCTTCCTCACCGTCGAGACGCGTGGTCCGGACAACAAGACGGAACTTCTGACGGCCTTCGACCGCGCCGGCTACGCAGTACGCCTGCAGAACTGACGCGACTTACTCGTCAGGCCAGCCGCCCAGAACCGTCACGCGGAACTCCTGGTCGACCAGCCTGGCGGGTACGTCGAGTTGATGTAGCCAGTCGATGGCCGAACCGCCCATGCCAACCGCAACACGACTCAGTGCGGCGGCCTGGGCGCACGACGATGCAATCACCGACACCGTGCGCCACATCGGCGTCGCGGTCGATTCGCGATGCAGTGGTTTGACGGTGCTGGCTGTCGCGATCCCGCAGTCGGACGGGAGACCTACCTGGCATGTCGGATCTCCAGGTAGGTCTTGAACCTGAATCTGCCAACCGTCTTCCGGTGCCGGGCCGGCAACTGCGATGTCGCCGCCGAGGCCGACCAACACTCCGCACCCGAGAAGCGTGGCGGTGGACGCCGCGCAGTGGTCCGCTGAACTGGCGCGGGCCGTCGCGGACAGGTCGAGGACGACGTCGTCCGGGCTGTACACACGGTTGTTCTCGACGCGAATCTTCCACCAGGAGTGAGGATCTGCCGAGCCGGCCGTAGGCGTGAGTTTTCCGTCGGTCAGTCGTGCGACAGCCAACGCGTCCTCGAGAAAGTGCGCGAACATCGGCGTCACCCCGACGCCCTCGACGTTGCTTGCGGCGCTGACGTAGGTACGAATCTCGGAGTCGGCACGATCTCGATTGGTGGCGGCGTCGGCAGCGGTGAGGTACCCACGAACCAGGCTGGCAGCGGAGGGCAGGACTTCAGGGTCGGTCACGACGACCCGAGCCTGCACGCCCCAGGTGAGCCACTCGGTGGCCGAGCGCGGAGTGCTCACGAACCGTTGGAGACGGCGTCCGGGGTTCCGAATCCGGCGACCACGACGGGCCGCTTCGCTACGGGATTTTTGGTGTGAGAAGCCGAGGTGTCCGGCGCGAGTGCCGTGGCCGTGGGAGAAGAAACGAGAGAAAGTCCGCCGCTTGCGAGTGCTCCCGCCACAGCCGTGGCTGCGAGGGCGAGGCGAACGGGTCGATACACCGTAGTGCGTCCCCGGGCGGGTCGTGGCCGATCGTCGCTCATGCACTCAGCTTGCACTCCGAACCTGAGAAAAGCCTTGGCGTCTGTAGTCATTTGCGTAACGTCCACCGAGATAAATGAGACATTGGTTACAGGAGTTGCGAGACTTAGCCGCGTCGAATGCATGTTCGAAAGAGTAGATGTTCGCACCGACAAGTTTCGGGTACGACGACATACATGGATTTTCAGAGGTTTATCGGAGGTTCGGATGGCAGTCGGTGTCCTGGCGATCGCTGTGTCGATCGGCACCGCACTGGGCGTGATGAGTGGAACTCTCGGCGCGCCCGCTCGAGTCGAGAAGAACGAGTCTTCGAATGCTGCAGTCTCACTTGCAGCCTGGAACGGGCCGGCACGAACACAGGACACACCTGAGGGAATCGTGCCTTCCGTACCTTCCAACTTTCCGGGAGCGACGTTGGCGCCCGTGGGAGCGGTGGCAGTGTTCGCGCCGTGGATCAAGAAGGCCGGTGCTCTCTGCTCGGAGATCACGCCCGCGGTGATCGCTTCGCTGTACTCGGTCGAGAACGGATTCAAGTACGGACCCGATACCGACATCTCACCTGAAGGAGGACGCGGACCTGGTCGCTTCACCACCGCGGCGTGGACTGCCTATGGCAAAGACGGTGACGGCGACGGGAAGATGGACATCCTGGGTGTCGCTGATCCGGTGATGACAACCGGCTACCGGTTGTGCGATCTCGTGAAGCAAGCGCAGTCCTGGCAGAAATCAGGTGAAGTCGAGGGCGATACCGTCGACCTTGCGCTCGCGGCATACGACGTCGGACCCGACGCCGTTCGTGAAGCGGGCGGCGTTCCGGCAGACAAGTCAGGCGACGTTCCCGCCGAGCAGGCGGTCGCCGCTCCTTTTGTCGCCCAGATCAAATCGTTGCAGGACTCGTTCGCTCTGATGCTCGCACCCTTCGACTACAACAACCTCGCCGCTGCGGTGGGCGGCGTCGTCGAGGCCGGTCTGAAGTTTCTCGGATTGCCCTACGTGTGGGGCGGCGGAAACGTCAACGGGCCGTCGATGGGCGGGTTCGACTGCTCGGGACTGACGTCGTACGCGATCCACGCGGCAACTGGCGTGACTCTGCCGCGGACCTCCGAGACGCAGTGGGGCGTCGGCGTCGAGATCCCGCTGGATCAGGCGCAGCCCGGTGACCTGTTGTTCGGCAACTGGCAGGCAGGCGGCCCCGGCCACGTGGCGATCTACGTCGGCAACGGCCAGATGCTTCACGCACCCACGTTCGGTGACGTCGTGAAGGTCGGCCCGATCTTCGCCGGAATGAAGGCTCGCCGCGTGGTGTGAGTGCGCCGGAACTGCAAGAAGCGCCACCCGACCGAGTCGGGTGGCGCTTCTTTTCAGAGCTGGTACAGCAGATCAGCTGTGGTAAGGCTCCGCGCTCAGCAGCGTGACCTTCATGGTGCTGCCGTTGGGCAGGTTGTACTCACGCGTGTCGCCGACCTTGGCTTCGAGCAGTGCGCCGCCCAGCGGTGAGTTCGGGGAGTAAACCTCGAGCTTGGCGTCACGTGCGCCTTCTTCGCGAGTAGCGATGAGGAACGTCTCGGTGTCACTCTCGTCGCCGTCGTAGTAGACCTTGACTACGGATCCGGGCAGTGCAACACCGGACTGCGTGGGGGCTTCGCCGACCTTGGCGCTGTTCAGCAGCTCCTGGAGCTGGCGAATGCGGGCTTCCTGCTGACCCTGCTCTTCGCGGGCAGCGTGGTAGCCGCCGTTCTCTTTCAGGTCACCCTCTTCGCGACGCTCGTTGATCTCGGCGGCGATGACAGGGCGATTGGCGATGAGCTGGTCGAGTTCGTTCTTGAGCCTGTCATGTGATTCCTGGGTAAGCCAGGTCACCTGGGTCTCGGTCATCTCGATCACTCCCTAGTAGTCGGAGCCGGGGGCTCCCTCGACGATCACTGCAACAGCAGCGAACAACGACTCGGAAAGCACCACCAGGGGTGCAACCTTGCCGTCAAACCTTGCGTCAATGCAGCAATACACGGTTCCACCCGGAACCGTGTATCGGGCAATTCTATCACGCAGGACTACCCGCCCTGTCCGGCGCCAAACGTCCGGCAGGGTGGGTGCGTCCGAGGTCAGCTCTTGGTCAGATACTCCGGAACGTCGAAGCTGCAGCCGTAGACGTCGGCCATGCCTGGCGGCTGGGACGTCTTGACCTCGGTGTTGAAATCGAGGGTCTGATGTTCCGAAGGCGGGACGTAGACCTCCCGTCGACCGGTTTCGGAGCCGTCCTTCGAGCGGGCGCGCACGATGCACATCGCTTCACGTGACGAATCGTCGCGCGTGACGGTGAAGCGGATCTTCACCGTGGCATCGTTGGCGATGTCGAACGAGATGGTCTCGGTCTCGATTTCCTTGACTGCGAATTTTCCGTACGCGTAGTACGCGATTCCGCCGCCGACGACGATGACGAGAGCGGTCAGAGCCCACACCATCCACTTGCGGGGACTGCCCGTGCGAGTAGTGCTCGGGTACCGATCTTGGGGAAGCGGTTTGCTCATCACTCTGCTCTCGAAGACTCGAGTTCACGTGTCGTGCAGCAACTGACTGCGCCCCACCGAACTACTGAAGGGGTCACGGCAGCGCCAGGAACTCTCGGGTGGAACTATAGAGGACGTGTCCCGTCGCGCCGTCGGTAGGTTTGACGGCAGTCGGTACGTTTGACGGCAAAGGCTCGGAGCAATCCGAGCGGTACACAGCGTGTAAATCGAAGACTGCCGGTGACGGCTACAGGTGAACTGCCGGCAACGGCTCCAGGTGAAGTTGAGGTGAACGAACACGTGAGCGGATTCCGGCTCATGGCCGTCCATGCCCATCCCGACGACGAGTCAAGCAAGGGTGCGGCCACCACCGCCCGTTACGCAGCCGAAGGCCACGAAGTGATGGTCCTGACGCTCACCGGGGGTGAGCGTGGCGACATTCTCAACCCGGCCATGGACGTTCCCGGCGTCCGCGATCGAATCAGCGAAGTCCGCCAGGAGGAGATGGCCGAGGCCGCTCGCATCCTGGGCGTGAAGCAGCGCTGGCTCGGTTTCGTCGATTCCGGACTCCCCGAGGGTGACCCTCTTCCGCCGCTGCCCGAAGGGTGCTTCGCCCTCGTTCCGCTCGAAGAGTCCACGCGCGCTCTGGTCAAGGTGATTCGCGAATTCCGTCCCCACGTCGTCACGACGTACGACGAGAACGGCGGATACCCGCACCCGGACCACATCCGGTGCCACGAGGTGTCGATGGCTGCCTACGAAGCCGCCGCCGATCCCGAATACTTCCCCGAGGACGGGAAACCGTGGGAGATCAAGAAGATCTACTACTCGCACGGATTCATCCGTAAGCGCCTCGAACTCTTCCAGGAGGAGTACGAGCGCCGAGGTGAGCCGTTCCCGATGGCTGACTGGCTCAAGAAGTGGAAGACCGAGCGTGGCGACATGATGGTCCGGGTGACCACTCAGGTCACGTGCGGCGATTACTTTCCTCAGCGTGACGACGCTCTGCGTGCGCACGCGACGCAGATCGATCCCAACGGTTCGTTCTTCGCTGTGCCGCTCGACATTCAGCAGAAGATCTGGCCCACCGAGGAATTCGAGCTCGCCAAGACGCGGGTCACCACGTCCATTCCGGAAACCGACCTGTTCGCAGGTCTCGAAGAGGACGTTCAGAAGTGAATGCTCTGTCCGCCGAGGTAGTTCTCGGCACCACACAATTTCTTGCTCAGACCCCGAGTAATCCATCCGGCCCGGAGTTCGGAAAGTCGTCTCCGGTCGGATTGCTGGTGATTCTTGCGCTGCTCATCGGTGTGATCCTGTTGGTTCGGTCGATGAATCGCCAGCTCAAGAAGCTGCCGGAAACCTTTGAACCGGATCATCCCGAACTCGATCAGCAGGCGGATGAAGGCACCGACCGGGGAGCGATCACAGCTCCGGGCCCGGCGGAACCGAACGTCTCTACCGAGAAGAAGCCGAAGCAAGAATCCTGAGACGGACGAGGTAGCGACGATGGACCCACGGATGCGGAACAACCTGGGTGGGTCCTCGAGCCCCTACCTGCGTCAGCACGCCGACAATCCGGTCCACTGGCAACAGTGGGGCGAAGAAGCGATGGAGTGGGCGCGCGAGCGCAACGTGCCGATCCTCCTCTCGATCGGGTACTCGGCGTGCCATTGGTGCCACGTCATGGCGCACGAGTCGTTCGAGAACGACGAGATCGCGGCGATCATGAACGCGAACTTCGTCTGCGTGAAGGTGGACCGCGAAGAACGTCCGGACATCGACGCCGTCTACATGAACGCGACGGTCGCGATGACCGGTCAGGGCGGCTGGCCGATGACCTGTTTCCTGACTCCCGACGGTTCACCCTTCTACTGCGGCACGTACTACCCGCCGACGCCTCGCGGCGGAATGCCCTCGTTCACACAGCTTCTCGAAGCGATAGCCGACACCTTCACCGATCGGCGCGACGAGGTCGACACCGCGGCACAGTCGATCGTCACGGAACTTCAGCGCGCGTCCGGCGGAATCCCGTACGGCGGCGCGCCCGTCGATGCGGAGCTGCTGGATGCGGCGGGTCTGTCTGTCCTCGGCGACGAGGACATGCCGCGCGGGGGATTCGGCGGGGCACCGAAGTTTCCGCCGTCGGCACTTCTGGAGGGACTGCTCCGACAGTTCGAGCGCACGGGTTCGGGCGAGATTCTCGGCGGCATCGAGCGCACCGCCGAAGCAATGGCACGTGGCGGCATCTACGACCAGTTGGGTGGCGGTTTCTCGCGGTACTCGGTCGATGCCGAGTGGGTGGTTCCGCACTTCGAGAAGATGCTCTACGATAACGCGCTGCTTCTGCGGTTCTACGCGCATTGGGCGCGGCGAACCGGATCGGACCTGGCCACCCGCGTCGCCGCGGAGACCGCAGGGTTCCTGCTCGCCGATCTGCTGACCGAGAACGGTTGCTTCGCTTCGGCTCTCGATGCCGACACCGACGGCGGCGAAGGCCTCACGTACGTATGGACGCCGGCGCAATTGGTCGAGATTCTCGGCGCGGAGGACGGGCAGTGGGCGTCGGAATTGTTCCGGGTCACCGATACCGGCACCTTCGAAGAGGGTGCGTCGGTGCTGCAATTGCTCCGTGATCCCGACGACTGGTCACGCTGGCAGACGGTCTCCGACGCTCTACGCGCCGTCCGGGCTCAGCGTCCACAGCCTGGCCGTGACGACAAAGTGGTGACTGCCTGGAACGGGCTGACCGTCACGGCTTTGACGGAAGCGGGGCTTGCCCTGGACCGGCCCGAGTGGATCGACGCGGCAGCCGAGTGCGCCGGCGCTCTTCTCGACCTTCACCTGGTGGACGGTCATCTGCGCCGCGCTTCCCTCGGCGGGACTGTCGGCGCCCCGACGGCAGTGCTCGAGGATTACGCAGCGCTTGCGACGGGCCTCCTGGCTCTCTACCAGGCAACGGGAACTGCGCGATGGCTCGATGCGGCGCAGCAGCTGCTCGACGTCACTCTCGATCATTTCGCCGATCCGGCTGAGCCGGGAAGCTGGTTCGACACAGCCGATTTCGCGGAGTCTCTCGTTACCCGGCCCCGAGACCCGTTGGACGGCGCGACGCCGTCCGGTGCGTCGAGCGTTGCAGAGGCTCTGTTGACCGCAGCGGCGTTGACCGATGCCGAGCGCTCGTCTCGTTACGCCCAGGCCGCGGCGGACGCGATGGCGAGGGCCACGCTGCCGCTCGAGCGTGCGCCTCGGTCGGCGGGACACTGGCTCGCGGTGGCGGAAGCGTCGTTGCGTGGTCCGATACAGGTGGCCGTCGTCGGTGAAGGTTCGTTGTTGGCCGATGCCCGTCGGCTTGCCCCGGGTGGTGCAGTGGTGGTCGGCGGAGCGCCGGATTCTTCACCGCTGCTTGCAGATCGACCCCTTGTCGACGGTGGTGAAGCCGCGTACATCTGCCGGGGATTCGTGTGCGATCGGCCGGTGACGACGGTGGTGGAACTGGCGAGTCAGTTGAACACGACGAGCCATACCGCGATGTAGTGGCAGATCGCCGCGACGACCGTCGCGGCGTGGAAGAACTCGTGGTGACCGAACGTCGTGGGCCACGGGTTGGGCCATTTTGTCGCGTACAGAATTGCGCCGACGCTGTAGAAGATTCCGCCGACGAGCAGCAGCACCATCGGCGCCACACCGACCTGGTGTGTCAGTTCACCGACCACGGGGACGATCGCCCAGCCGAGGAGCAGGTAGAGCGGGACTCCCACCCATTTCGGGGCGGTAGGCCAGAGCATCTTGAGTGCTACGCCGGCGAGCGCGCCAGCCCACACGATCGCAAGAATGATCTTGCCGGTGTCAGTGGGGAGGCCGAGCATGGCGAACGGTGTGTAGCTGCCGGCGATGAAGAGAAAGATCATCGAATGGTCCGCACGCTTCATCCACGTTCGGCCCTTGACTGTCTGCCACTGGATGCGGTGATACGTCGCGCTGATACCGAAGAGGCCGCAGATCGTGATGCTGTAGATTGCGGTTGCCCAGGCCGCCTTGGCGCCTACCTGAGCGCCCGCCACGGACACGAGAACGATGCCCGCGACGACGGAGACACCGAGCGCCCATAGGTGGATCCAACCGCGCATGCGTGGTTTGACCGGAAGCTCGTCGAGCCCGAATGCCGTCATGTGCAACCCCTCTCGTTCCGTGATGTTGCGAATCGCGTAACCTACGGTACCGTAGGTTACGCACCAGTAGCATAACCTACCTGCAGGTTTTCGACGTGTACAAAAAGCGTGACGGCGCTCGCATGTGGCTGTCACTGCCGGGCGTAGTCTTTGACACCATGGTGATGTCACGGTGAATCTGCGCGGACTGCTGTACAGCATCTACGAGCGACGACTCCTCAGTCATCTCGACGGTCTCGCGCACCCACGGCACGTAGCGGTGATGTGTGACGGAAACCGGCGATGGGCCCGCGAGAACGGCTTCACCGATGTCAGTCACGGGCACCGCATGGGCGCGCTCAAGATCGCCGAATTGCTGGAATGGTGCGACGCCGCCGGAATCGAGATGGCAACCATCTATCTGCTCTCGACCGAGAACCTGCGCCGCGAACCGGAAGAGTTGGACACCCTCCTCGAGATCATCACCGACGTCGTCGAAGAGATCTCCGGGCCCGGCAAGAACTGGAGTGTGCAGATCGTCGGTGCCCTCGATCTTCTGCCCCCCGAGCAGTCCAGGCGATTGCGGGAAGCTGCAGCCGGAACCAGTGGCCGAACCGGAACGCATGTCAACGTCGCGATCGGATACGGCGGACGGCAGGAGATCGCCGACGCCGTCCAATCGCTCCTGCGCGACAAGATCGGTGAAGGTCTGAGCGGAGACGAACTGATCCAGGCCGTCTCGGTCGACGGCATCGACGGTCACCTCTACACGTCGGGGCAGCCCGATCCGGATCTGGTGATCCGCACCTCCGGCGAGCAGCGGCTCTCCGGATTCCTGTTGTGGCAGAGCGCCTATTCGGAGATCTGGTTCACCGAGGCATACTGGCCCGAGTTCCGCCGAGTCGACTTTCTTCGAGCCTTGCGTGACTACGCGGCGCGCCACCGCCGGTTCGGCGCCTGAGCCGGCTCAGAGCTTGCGCAGTCGGAGCCGGTTGATCGTGTGATCGGCGTCCTTGCGCAGTACCAGGGTTGCGCGGGGACGGGTGGGGAGAATGTTCTCCACCAGGTTCGGGTGATTGATCGAGTTCCAGATCTCCTTCGCCGCGATGGTCGCGTCGCGGTCGGAGAGGCCGGAGTAGTGGTGAAAGTGAGCGTTCGGATCGGCGAACGACGTGTTGCGCAGCGCGAGGAACCGCTCGATGTACCAGGCTTCGATGTCCTCGATGCGGGCGTCGACGTAGATCGAGAAGTCGAACAGATCGGAGACCATCAGACGCGGGCCGGTCTGCAGGACGTTGAGGCCCTCGATGATGAGGATGTCCGGCTGGCGGATCAGATGGTACTGGCCCGGGATGATGTCGTACGACGTGTGCGAATACACCGGCGCCGCTACTTCTTCCGCGCCGGACTTGACTTCCGTGACGAAGCGCAACAGCTTGCGACGATCGTAGCTTTCGGGAAAACCCTTGCGGTGCATGATGCCTCGACGCTGGAGCTCCTTGGTTGGATACAGGAATCCGTCCGTGGTGACGAGGTCGACGCGCGGATGGTGATCCCAGCGGGCCAGGAGAGCTTGCAGCACACGAGCTGTCGTGGATTTTCCGACCGCAACCGAACCGGCGACACCGATGACGAAGGGCACCTGACGATCGGGATGCTTCTCACCGAGGAACGTGGCGGTGGCTGCGAACAGTCGTTGGCGCGCCGCCACCTGCAGGTGGATCAGACGTGCGAGGGGGAGATAGACCTCGGCGACCTCTTCGAGATCGATCTGCTCGCCGAGACCACGCAGGCCGTACAACTCGTCCTCGGTCAACACCAGCGGCGTCGACTTACGCAGTGTCCGCCACTGCTTGCGGTCGAACTCGACGTAGGGACTCGACTCGTTGGTGCGCGCCATCAGCCCAGCTCACCGGCACGTAGTGAACCCGGGGCCCGGCGGACGAAACAGCTATGCGAGCAAGCCAGGCGCGTGAGCGCACGATCCGAGTGCATAGTCGGATTGTGCTCGGTGCCACGTCCGGGACTTTCGCCGGGTGGCATTCCGGAGCGAGCGGCTAGGCTCGGTCGTTATGGATCCAGACACACTTGTTCGCCAATATCTGCTGCTCGGACTGGGTTTCGACCGTCTCGAAGACGGGTTCGTCGACGCGTTCACCGGTGACCCCGCGCTGCGTAAGCAGATCGAGAGCGCTCCGAAGCCCGATCCGCGTGAACTTGCCCGCACGGCACGTGAATTGCGGGGCGAGCTTGCCGGAAGTGGTCTGAATGCCGAGCGCGCTCACTTCATCGACGTTCACCTGCGCGCCCTCGAATGCTCCGGACGCAAGTTCGCGGGTGAGGACATCGGCTTCGTGGACGAGGTGGAGGCGTACTTCGACGTACGAATCGAAAAGGGAAACGAGGACGCCTACAGCGACGCTCACCGGTTGATGGGTGAAGTTCTGCCCGGTCCGGGACCGCTGGCCGAGCGGGTGCAGGCGCATCGCAAGGCCGACGAGATCCCCGCCGCGAGACTGAACGAGTGCGTCGAGGCAATGTCGAGTGCGCTGCGTGATCTGGTTCGCGGCACGTTCGGGCTTCCTGCGTCGGAAACCGTCGAATACGAAGTGGTGGGGGACAAGCCGTGGTCCGGCTTCAACTACTACCTCGGTGACTACCGCTCCAAGGTTGCGATCAACTCGGACCTGCCGCAGTTCATGGCCAACCTGCCGCGGCTGATCGCGCACGAGTCCTACCCCGGCCATCACACCGAGCATTGCCGCAAGGAAGCCGGCCTGGTCGGGACCGGCCAACTCGAGCAGACGCTGTTCCTGGTCAACACGCCGCAGTGCATCATGGCCGAAGGACTCGCGGATCTGGCGCTCGAAGCGATCGTCGGCCCGGACTGGGGTTTGTGGGCGCAGGAGATCTACGCCGATCTCGGTTTGTCTTTCGACGGGGAAAAGGCGCAACGGCTCTCCACCGCGTCGGGGCAATTGCTGAGCGTTCGTCAGGACGCCGCTCTGATGTTGCACGACGAGGGCCGCAGCCTCGACGACGTGGCGCTCTTCCTCGAACGGTGGTCGCTGTCGACGCCGGAACGCGCGCGGCAGTCGCTCAAGTTCCTGTCTTCACCGCTGTGGCGGGCCTACACCAGCACGTATGTCGAGGGATACCGGCTGCTCGGGGGCTGGTTGGACGAGGTGCCGGTGGGCGCAGAGCGCACCGAACGCTTCCGCAGGCTGCTCGACGAGCCGCTGGTCCCCAGCTCTCTGCGTGCTGCCTAGTGCCGGGTGGAGACGGCGGGAGCGAACTTCGTAGACTGGACGTATTCGTTTCCGCATCCAGCTTGGAGATTCTTCGATGACCGCTGTGCCCGGCTCCGACGTCAACTCTGCATCACTCGCCGAACTCGACCCCGAAGTCGCCGAGGCGATGGCTGGTGAATTGGCTCGTCAGCGCGACACGCTCGAGATGATCGCGTCGGAGAACTTCGTTCCCCGCTCGGTTCTGCAGGCTCAGGGCAGCGTCCTGACCAACAAGTACGCCGAGGGCTACCCGGGACGTCGTTACTACGGCGGTTGCGAGCACGTCGACGTCATCGAGGATCTGGCGCGCAACCGTGCGAAGGAACTCTTCGGTGCGGAGTTCGCCAACGTTCAGCCGCACTCGGGCGCACAGGCCAATGCTGCTGTCCTGATGGCACTGATGAACCCGGGTGAGAAGCTGCTCGGCCTCGACCTTGCACACGGCGGTCACCTCACGCACGGCATGAAGCTCAACTTCTCCGGCAAGTTGTACGACGTCGCGTCCTACGGCGTCAGCAAGGAAGATCACCGCATCGACATGGACGAGGTGCGCTCGATCGCCCTCGCCGAGAAGCCGAAGGTCATCGTCGCCGGCTGGTCGGCGTACCCGCGTCAGCAGGACTTCGCGGCCTTCCGTGCGATCGCCGACGAGGTCGGGGCGTACCTGTGGGTCGACATGGCGCACTTCGCCGGATTGGTTGCGGCAGGCCTGCACCCGTCGCCCGTCCCGTACGCGGACGTCGTCTCCTCGACCGTCCACAAGACCCTCGGTGGACCGCGTTCCGGTCTGATCCTGGCGAAGAAGGAGTGGGCCAAGAAGCTCAACTCCGCTGTCTTCCCCGGTCAGCAGGGCGGACCGCTCATGCACGCCATCGCGGCCAAGGCAGTCACCTTCAAGATCGCTGCGGGCGAAGAGTTCAAGGACCGTCAGGCACGCACCCTTTCCGGTGCGCGCATCCTTGCCGAGCGTCTGGGCAACAAGGACGTCGCAGATCAGGGCATCAGCGTGCTGACCGGTGGCACAGACGTCCACCTCGTTCTCGTGGACCTGCGTAACTCGCAGCTCGACGGCCAGCAGGGTGAGGACCTTCTGCACGAAATCGGCATCACGGTAAACCGCAACGCTGTTCCGTTCGATCCCCGCCCGCCGATGACCACCTCCGGTCTGCGTATCGGTACCGCGGCGTTGGCCACTCGCGGATTCGGCGATGCCGAGTTCACCGAGGTCGCCGACATCATCGGTACCGCTCTGGCCGGCAACGCGGATCTGCCGGCGCTGCGTGCGCGCGTCGCCAAGCTCGCCCTCGACCTGCCGCTGTACGACGGTCTCGAGAACTGGGGCCTGCTCAGCAAGAACGTCTAGGAATTTCTTCACCGACGGCCCGGTCCCTTTCGAGGGGCCGGGCCGTCGGTGTTCACGGACTTCTGGTTCACGGACTTGCGGTTTTCAGACTTGTGGCATCGGTCACATGACCGATGGTGGCGGAGTTCGGCGCTTCCTAGCCTGAGAGCATCACCCCTCCGGCGAAGGAAATCCCATGACCGAACAGAATCTGCATTGGCTCTCCGCTACCGAGATGGCGGCGTCGGTCGCGTCGAACAATCTCTCGCCCAACGAGATTGCCGAAGCGATGATCCAGCGCGTCGACGCCGTCAACCCGTCGATCAACGCGATAGTGCAGTTCGATCGTGAGCAGGTCACGCGCGACGCGGCCGAACTCTCGTGGCAGCAGGAATCGGGGGAGAAGCTCGGCCCGCTGCACGGTGTTCCGTTCACGATCAAAGATCTGACGGCAGTGGACGGGCTGCCGACCACGTTCGGGATGAAGCCGATGGCCGACAACATCGCGACGGGAAATGCCGTCGTCGTGGACAGGCTGCGCGGCGCGGGCGGACTGTTCCTGGGAAAGACGAACACTCCCGAAAGCGGGTACTACGGTGGCACGGACAACCACCTGTACGGGCCGACGCACAACCCGTGGAAGCTCGGCAACAGCGCGGGCGGGTCCAGTGGCGGTGCGTCGGCTGCTGTGGCTGCCGGCCTCGGGCCACTAGCCGAGGGCAGTGACGGCGCCGGATCGGTGCGAATCCCGTCGGCTCTCTGCGGGGTTGTCGGGCTCAAGCCGACCACCGGCGTCATCCCGCAGACCATCCTGGCCGGCCGGTTCTACAACTGGGCGTACCACGGTCCGATCACCAGGACGGTTGCCGACAACGCGCTCATGCTCGACATCATGGCCGGGCCGCACAATGCGGATCCGCTCTCGATAGAGCGTGCCGAGACCTCGTACGTCGAAGCGGCGAAGGGTCACGTGAAGGGACTTCGTGTTGCGTGGTCGACGAATCTCGGCCTCGGCCATGTTGATCCGGAGGTACTGGCCGTGTGCCTGGACGCGTTGTCGGCGTTCGAGGAATTGGGTGCCCAGATCACCGAGGCGACCCCGGAGTGGGGAAATCCGTCGGAATCGATGTGGAACGGCATCTGGGTTCCCGGTTTCGCTTCGGAGTACGACTTGCTCGACTGGGAGAACCAACGCGGCGAGGTCGACGACAATCTCATCGAGATCATGCACGAGGCCGAGCGGCTCACCGGTGTCGACGTCGGGCGGGCCGACGCCTTCCGCGGCGTCATGTGGGACACGTGGACCACGTTCATGAACGATTACGACGTATTGGTTTCGCCGACCTTGGCATCGGCCACGTTCCCGCTCAGTCAGTTCGCACCGTCGTGGCTCGAAGGTGCGTCGCTGCGTGAGCAGTTGCTCGATTGGCTTTTCACCTACCCGTACAACATGCTCAACAACCCGGCGATCACCGTGCCTGCCGGATTTACCGCCGACGGCCGACCGGTGGGGCTGCAGATCGCCGCACGCCACCGTCAGGACGCACTGGTCCTGCGGACGGCCGCGAACTTCGAGGCGGTGCGTCCGTGGGCCGACAAGAAGCCTGCCGATTCGCTGGTGGTGGCCTAGCTCACACAAGTGACTAGATTGGTGTGATGACGTCTGTACTGCCTGATCGCGGCGCTGGACCTGACATGTTCGCGCCGCGATCGCCGGCGGCGGGGGCGTACGGCATTTTCGGTCTGTGCGCCGAAGAACTTCGCGCGCGTGGACTCGAATACTCGGCTGCCGCGGTCACCTACCGAGAACCGTCGACCGGACGGCATCGGGCCCTGGCGAGTTCCGGATACAACGCCAGGGTGCTCGAGTTCCTGCTCGACGACTTCGTGGCCGATCGAAATCTCTTCGGCATCATTCGCGAGGCCTCAGGTGTGCCGGTGTTCTGGCAGGACGTGCCACGATTCGAGCAGGTCGAGATGGTCACCGATGTTCTGCGGCCGTCCGGGTACGCCGAGGGTGCGTCGGTCGCATTGGGGTTTTCCGGCCGTGAGGTGACCGGATTGCTGCACATGAGCTTCGCGGATTCCGGCGTGGTCGATCGCGTGCGAGAGGTGGTGGCGGCGTCCAGCGCGGCCTGCTCCCGCGTAGTGGGGGACCAGGTGGCGCTCGATCGCGTCCACCTGAGCCCACGGGAGATTCAGGTCCTGCAATTGGTGGCCAAGGGCGCGGGCAATGTCGAGATCGCCGAGGAGTTGTTCGTCAGCCGTCGCACTGTCGCCACTCACCTCGAGAACATCTTCGTCAAGACCGGCACCAATTCGCGGGTTCAGGCAGCGGTGCGCGCCGCCAAGTGGGGTCTGATCGAGTCCTGAGGGGCGCTGAATCACACGTGTGGCATTTTGTTACCTGGCGTTCACCAGATGTGCGGCTCGTTCCGTGGCGCGAGTGTC
The DNA here is from genome assembly GCF_030056735.1 of Rhodococcus sp. IEGM 1409. GTDB lineage: Bacteria > Actinomycetota > Actinomycetes > Mycobacteriales > Mycobacteriaceae > Rhodococcus_F. Next base: position 190,985 of record NZ_JASHKN010000001.1, on the reverse strand, counting down.
CGATCCGCAGTACCGTCGGCAGTAACGAGTAACCAGAAGTTACTTGTGCGGGAGGTTCTGATCGTGACTGAAACACTCAGTACGAGAGGGCCGGCGCCCGGCCCTTGTTTCAGCTGACACAGCGTCACCTGACACCAGAGCCGTCCGGCCCAGCGAGCTGAGTTTGCGCGGGTGCCGCGCAGACCTAGGAGCCCAACGTGACTGCATCACGCTCCGTCTCTGCCCACTCGGCCCGGGCCGATCTATCAGCCGGGAATCATTCGGGAGATGCACTTCGCACGTACGTCTTGGATACCTCGGTACTACTGTCCGATCCATGGGCTGTCACTCGATTCGCCGAACACCACGTGGTACTGCCACTGGTCGTGATCAGCGAACTCGAAGGCAAGCGACACCACCACGAACTGGGATGGTTCGCCCGAGAATCGCTCCGCATGCTCGACGATCTCCGCATCGAATACAGCCGACTGGACCGTCCGGTGCCGATCGGCACCGAGAACGGGACACTGCAGGTCGAACTCAATCACACCGACCCTGCGGTCTTGCCCGTCGGATTTCGCACGGACAGTAACGATTCGAGGATTCTGGCGTGCGCTTTGAACCTTGCGGCAGAGGGCAAGGACGTAGTCCTGGTCAGCAAGGACATTCCGCTTCGTGTGAAGGCAGGCGCGGTGGGGCTACCCGCCGACGAGTATCACGCTCACGACGTTGTGCCCTCCGGATGGACAGGCATGACCGAACTGGACGTCGCCTCGACGGACATCGACGAGCTGTTCAACGAGGGGTTCCTGGATCTCGACGAAGCGCGGGATCTGCCGTGTCACACGGGTCTTCGTCTCTTGGGTGGTTCGTCGAGCGCGCTCGGACGGGTGACTCCGGACAAGCGCATCCAGTTGGTGCGCGGTGAGCGCGAGGCGTTCGGGTTGCACGGCCGCTCCGCTGAGCAGCGCATTGCGCTCGATCTCCTCATGGACGAGAGTATCGGCATCATCTCACTCGGCGGTAAGGCAGGCACCGGTAAGTCGGCCTTGGCTCTGACGGCAGGTTTGGAAGCCGTTCTCGAGCGCCGCACTCAGCGAAAGGTTGTCGTCTTCCGTCCGCTGTATGCCGTTGGCGGACAAGAACTCGGCTACCTTCCCGGCAGCGAGAGCGAGAAGATGGGCCCGTGGGCTCAGGCCGTCTTCGACACTCTCGACGGGTTGGCCTCGCCCGAGGTTCTCGAGGAGGTTCTCGCCCGCGGAATGCTGGAAGTGTTGCCGCTGACGCACATTCGCGGTCGGTCGCTGCACGATTCGTTCGTGATTGTCGACGAAGCGCAGTCCCTCGAACGAAATGTTCTGCTGACAGTGCTTTCTCGTCTGGGAACCGGGTCGCGAGTGGTTCTCACGCACGACGTCGCGCAGCGTGACAACCTGCGAGTAGGCAGGCATGACGGAGTTGCGGCCGTCATCGAAAAGCTCAAGGGGCACCCGCTTTTTGCGCACATCACACTCACTCGCAGTGAGCGTTCGCCGATCGCCGAGTTGGTGACCGAGATGCTCGAGGAGTTCGGCCCTACTTCCTGAGAAGTGATCTCCCCGTGCGGACTTCGGTCAGCACGGGGAGTTCGGGTTTGTAGTAGTTCAGCCCTGCAGTGATCCCAGTTCGATGTCGAGAACCTCTTGCACCACACGCATTGCCGCGAGCCCGGCTGGAGCGCCGCAGTACGCGCTCGCGTGGATCACGGTTTCGACGATCTCGGTGCGCGTCAAGCCGTTTCGAAGTGCACCGCGTACGTGGCCTTTGAGTTCGTTCTCGGCGCGCAGCGCGATCAGCATCCCCAGATTGATCAGACTGCGGCTGCGGCGATCCAGTCCGGGGCGCGTCCACACCGAACCCCAGACGTTGGCCGTCACGAAGTTCTGCAGTTCTTCGCTGTCGGTGCCGCGGGTGCGCTCGAAGGCGGCGTCGACAAAATCGGCGCCCATGACTTCGGTTCGCACAGCCAAGCCGGCATCGAAGGAATCAGGCGTGGTGTTCTCGGGCATCGAAGGTTCGCTCGCTTTCGGCAGGTGTTTTCAGGCCGGAGCAAGCCTACTTCGTGACCCGTTCCCGACTACTGCGCGGCCGACCGCGGTCACTACACCCCACGCGACGTCTCGCAGGCTGAAATAGTCTCGCCAGACGGAGATCTTGCCGTCGCGCAGTTCGAAGGTTCCGCACACCCAGAATTCGATGCGCAGCGGCCCGACGGTCAAGATGTCGGTGCGTTCGGTGAGCACCGTGGACTCGTCGCCGACGATGTGGTGCATTTCGGCCTCGAATTTCAGTGAAGGCTTGGTGACCAAACGAAGCACTCGCACGACGGTCTTCTTGCCTCGCAGTGTGGGGAGCGAGACGTTCTGCCAGATGATGTCGTCTGTCATCAGTTCGGCTGCGGTGTCCACGTCGAAATCGGTGAGGGCTGCGAACATTGCGCGCACCGTGGCTGTTGAACTGCTCATGGGGTGTCCTTGGCTGAGTTATTCGGCCGGTGTTGCCCGGATGAAGGTACCGAGATGATCGTGATCGAAGTACTCCAAGGTTAGCGAGTTTCCGTCGAAGGTGGCCCTCGAGACACTCCCAGTCGGTGCGTTCTCGCCGCTGAGGGGGAACGTGAAGGTGTTTCCGTCCCAGTGGGTCAGCGGGTACGTCACGGCCGCGGGTCCCATGGTCAAGGTCAGCGCACCGTTCTGCTGCGTCACGAGCACGGGACCCCAGTACGCGTTGCCGTAGTCGCCGGTTACTTGGTTTGTCGGCGGAGCAGGAGCAGGGGAGGCCGGCGGTGTCTTCCCAGCGAGTTCGCCCTCGGGGTCGGCTTGTGAGGCAAACGACGCTTCGTACAGCGGGCGCCACTCACGGGTGATCTTTCCGAACTGCACCAGATCGGCGAACTCGGCGGTCAGGGTCTCCGCAACACCGGTGGGAGTGCCGTTGGTGAGAACGACGATGCCGACGTCAGCGGAGGGAATCGTCACGAAATTCGTCCCGGCTCCGACCAGGAAGGCTCCGGAGTGGCTAGCTGTGACACGACCGGCGGCGCTGTCGGAAACGTTGAACCCGTAGCCGTAGAAGCCGGAGCGCTCGCCGATTTCCTGCGCGTGCCGCGAGACGATCTCGGGGTTGACCGCGGGCACGAGCGCATCCGTCTGAACGACCTGCTGCCCCTGATACTGACCGCCGGCCAGCACCATGTGCAACCACTTGGCCATGTCGTTCACCGAGGAGCTGACTCCACCGGCGGGGGATTGGGCGTCAGCGTCCCGGACCGGTCCTACCGAGTACTTCCCGTCCTCGAGGATGTGGCCGACTGTGCGATTTTCTCGGGCCTGGTAATCGGCGAACCGCGAAGACGTCAACGTCATCCCGAGCGGACCGTAGATCGTGTTCTGAGACAGCGTTTCCCAATCGGTGCCCGCCGCAGCAGCAACCGCCTCCGCGCCGGCAGTGACGCCGAAGTTCGTGTACTCGTAGGTGATTCGGAACGGATTGAGCGGTAGTTGGCGAAGCTTCTCGAGCACCTGGGCCCGGTCGTAGCCCAGGTCCTCGAGTCCGTCGCCGGCATGGTCCGGTAGTCCCGACCGATGCGTGTAGAGGTCGGAGATCGTGAGGTGATCGGTCACCCACGGATCGGCAAGTGCGAACCCCGGCAGTTTCGAGATCACCGGAGTGTCCCAGTCGACGGTCCCGATTCCGACTTCGTGGGCTACCACCGTGGCCCCCACCGATTTCGACACCGACGCTAGTTGGAACACGGTGTCGGCATCGACGGTGGCGCTCTTCCCCAACTCGCGAACCCCGAATCCCTTGGCGTACACAGTCTTGCCGCCGTGTACTACGGCCACTGCCATGCCGGGAACACCGGAAATCTCCATGAGATCGTTCGCGAGACCATCGAGCTTTCCGACGGCGTCGTCGATCTGCCCGTCCGGGATCGGCACCCCGGCGTCGAGGCCCGGGCTGGCGTCGCTGACGACCGGCCCGGGCGCTGGGGCTGTGTCGGAATCGGACGAGCACCCGGCGAGTAGGGCGACCGTCAGTGCGACCGGAACCGCCGCAGCCGACAGTCGAGAGCTGCTTCTACTGGTGATGGACACGAGATTCTCCCTAACGGGGCGTCGTCGGTACCACTCGGTCAATCCAGTATCGGGAATCGTGGGCTGATAGTGGGACAAATCGGAAAACCGTGTGCCTACTTCGGCGCCTTGGTTGTCAAATTACCGAGGATCGAACCTTCGGTGACGGGTTTCCAGGGGAGCAACAACGCGACCAGCAGAGCGGTGATCAGTGCTGCTCCGACCGTGAAGTACGAAGCGATGGCGAAGCCTTCCAGGCACGCTGTCTTCATCGTGAGGATCAGACTTTCCTTCTGTTGCTCGAAGAGCGGGCTGATGTCGCGGGAGCGGATCTCGATGACGCTGAGCACCGACTCGCGAGCGAAGCCCTTTTCCTGGGCGGACATCACGGCGTCGGGGATGGCGTCGACGATCGGGGCCACCTTGGATGTGTAGTACGACGCGACGATCGAGCCGATGACGGCGACGCCCAGGGTCCCGCCGAGTTCACGCGTCGTGTCGTTGACTGCCGATCCTGCGCCGGCCTCGTCCAGGGGGACCGAGGACATGATGGAGTCGGTCGCGGGGCCCTGGACAATTGCGAGGCCGAGCCCCATGAGCACCATCGAGATGACGACGGGCCCGAGATAGGGGGTGTTGACGGTCGTCTGGCCCGCCAGGAACATGCCGCAGCTGAGGACGAGGAGGCCGAACACCATGACTGCGGTTGTGCCGAGTTTCTGTGCCGCCAAGGTGGCGACCGGGGCGCCCACGGCAACGGCGGCAGCGAAAGGCAAAGAGTGGATGCCGAATTCGAGTGGGGAGTACTCCCGTACACCCTGAAAGTACTGCGTGATCAGGAACAGGAATCCGAACATGCTGAAGTAACTCACTGCAATAGCCAAGGCGGGGAACGAAAAACGTCGGATACGGAAGAGGTTCATGTTCAGGATCGGTGCATCGGTGCGCAGTTCCCAGATGACGAATGCGGCCAACAGTACTGTCGCAGAAAGGTATCCCGTGATGCTGAACGTCGACACCCATCCGCGGTGCGGTGCGTCGATGATGGTCCACACCAGAACGACGATGCCGAGGAGCGAGAGAATTGTTCCGACGAAGTCGAATCGGCCGACGTGGAACGCCTTCGACTCCGGAACAACCAGCAGCACGCCGACGATGACCAACAAAGCGGCCGGAACGTTCATCCAGAACACCGAGTGCCAGGAGAAGTGCTCGAGCAGCCAACCGCCTGCCGTCGGACCGATGGCAATCGCAAAGCCGGCCATTGCGGTCCAGGCCGCGATGGCGATGGCTCGTTCTCTGGCGTCGGTGAAGATGTTCGTGATCATGGCCAAGGTAGCCGGAAAGACCGCTGCGGCAAAGACACCCATGGCGGCTCGCGCCATGATCACTTGTTCGAGGTTGGAAGCCAAAGCGCCGACGAGCGACATCGCACCGACGCCGATCAGGCCGATGATCATCACTCGGCGGCGTCCGAAGCGGTCACTCAGGTGGCCGAAAGTCAGGAGGAACCCGGCGAAGGTCAACGTGTACGCGTCGACGATCCATTGCAGGTCGCTGACGCTGGCGAACAGGTCGACGCTCATTGTCGGCAGCGCGACGTTGACCACCGTGTTGTCCAGCACGACAAGGAGTTCGGCGAGGCAGATGAAGATCAGCGCAGTGAATCGACGGGATTTTGTCATCATGGGCGCCGAGAGTGCCGGTGCAAGTGTGTGAGACATGTTTGTACGCCATCTCTGCTCCTGCGCGAACGGCAGCAGCGGTTGGAAGTTGGGTTCGTCAGCTCGGGGCTGAGACCAGAGCCTTGAGGTGAGCGCCGATGCGATCGAGAGGCGCCGTGGTGTGCTGAGCTTTTGCCATCAGGGTCGCGCCTTCGATCGACGCGATGACTACGGTTGCCCACTGTGCTGCAGTCTCGGACGGCTGTCCCTGCTGCCAGAAGAACGATGTGAGAAGCGATTCCCACGATGTGAAGGAGTCGCCCGCAGCAGTTAGCGCCGCCGGCGTCGACGCGCCCTCCACCGCCGCGGCAGCGACGGGACAGGAAGAGGTGAAATCGCTCTCTACCAAGCTGTTTCGGAAAATGGTGACAACCGCGTCGATGATCTCCGGTGGGGAAGACTGGGCGATCATCGAACTGATGGCGGCGCTGACGCCCCGGCCGAAGTACGCCACGGCTTCGCCGGCCAACTGCCCTTTGCCCTCGGGAAAGTAGTGGTACACCGACCCGCGAGGTGCTCCAGAGCGTTCGACGATTTCGGTGAGCGAGGTTGTGGCGATCCCGTGTTCGCGGAAGGCGTTGATGGCGCCGACCAGCATCAGAGTGCGGGAATCGGAGTCGGCCATCCCGTCATCGTATGCAATCGCGGTGCTGCTCGATTGTTGCGGTGTCGCTGATTGCTGCGGTGTCACTGTTTGCTCTGGTGTCACTGATTCCTTCGGTACGCCCCACTTGCGACGCGCTGCGGTGATCGGACAACGCGTCTGCGGGCCGGTCATGGCATCGAGGCGTCTCGAGGTGTGTTCATCTCTGTCTCCCAGTATGTCGATCGGTATAGGAACGAATCCGAGACTAGATGTAACCGGCAGACACAGTCAAGTGTTGTATGCAGGTAGCGCGCATTGATGGAGATTCTTGCTGGTAAAACTCAGCAATCAGTGGTTATATCGTGCGGTATAGAGCTGTTGCATGGTGTGCCAGCTCCGAAGGAGAGGAAAACGACATGCCGGTTCCGACGTCCGTTGCACGAAAAAGAAGAATCGAAGTCGCAGTCGGGAAGTATTTCGCCAATCCGCTGGTCACAGGATTGAATCGGATCGGTTTGATGCCGTCGTTGATGACCGAGATCGAGACGGTCGGACGCCGCACCGGCCTGACCCGCCGAGTACCCGTTGCGATCACCTACGACGGCGACGAGGCGTGGGTCATCGCGCAACACGGCATCGACACGGGTTGGGGTGCCAACATCTCTGCGACGCCGGAGGTTCGGATCCGTCGTCGCGGCGAGTGGGTGGACGGGCAGGCTCACATCATGCCGGACGACGACGTGCCGGCGCGGGTGAAGACTTTCGCGTCGGGGAAGCTCAGATCAGCACTGACCGCGTCTGCGTTCCGCGGGTTGCAGACCGATCCGGTGAGCGTTCGTATCAAGCTCGCGCTCGACCCGTCAACAGATTGAATCAACAGGAGTTGAAATGGTCGGTACGGAATGACGCGATGCGATGTCGTCGTTGACGAATGCAGCGGTGGTGGAATCACCCCTGCATACGACGAAGGAGCAGGATCATGCGTATCGGAATCATCGGAGCCGGTCAGATCGGTGGCACGCTCACACGCAGGCTCGCTGCGCTCGGTCATGACGTACGCGTCTCGAACTCGCGCACACCGGACACACTTGCCGAGTTGGAAGCCGAGACGGGAGCGAAGGCAGTCCGCAGCACCGAGGCCGCCGAAGGTGCCGAACTGGTCATCGTGAGCATTCCTCAGAAGAACGTGGTCGATCTACCGGCGGGGATCCTCAGCGGCGCGGTCGCCGGTGCCCCGGTCATCGAGACCAACAACTACTACCCGCAACAGCGTGACGGTTTGATCTCCGCCATCGAGGACGGGCAGGCCGAAAGCGGATGGGTGCAGGAGCACCTGGGCGTGCCGGTCTTCAAGGCGTTCAACGGAATCTGGTGGAAGCATCTCCTCGAGAAGGGGCGTCCCGAAGGTGCTGAGGGGCGCATTGCGCTACCCGTCGCCGGCGACGACGACGTGAACAAGCAGGTCGTGTTCGATCTGATCAATCAGTTGGGCTTCGATCCCGTCGATGCCGGAACGATCGAGGACTCCTGGCGTCAGCAGCCGGGAACTCCGGTGTACGGCAAGGACTTCGATCGTGAGGCGACGCTGAAGGCATTGGCCGAGGCGAGCCCCGAGCGTACCGAAGAGTGGCGGGCAACCACCACGGTGTAGGAAAAAAGTGGCGGTTTCCGAAGTGGAAACCGCCACTCTGTAAGTCTTGTCAGTCCTTGACCTTTGCCATCGCCAGAACGTCGAGACGCTTGTCGAGTTCTTCCTCGCTCAGCTTGTCCGGGACGAGTCCGCGCTCGATGACGACCTGCCGGATCGTCTTCTTCTCCTTCAGTGCCTGCTTCGCAACAGCAGCGGCTTCCTCGTAACCGATTGCCGAGTTGAGTGGCGTCACGATCGACGGCGACGATTCGGCGAGTGTCTTGAGGTGCTCCTCGTGTGCGACCAGTCCGCTCACGCACTTGTCTGCAAACAGTCGGGAGACGTTGGCGAGCAAGGTGAACGACTCCAGCAAGTTGCGGGCCATGACCGGGATGTAGACGTTGAGTTCGAAAGCTCCGGCAGCGCCACCCCACGCGATGGCGGCGTCGTTTCCGATCACCTGAGCCGCAACCTGTGTGGTTGCCTCCGGCAGGACAGGGTTCACCTTGCCGGGCATGATCGAGCTACCCGGTTGCAGGTCGGGTAGTGCGATCTCGCCGAGCCCGGTCAGCGGACCCGATCCCATCCACCGAATGTCGTTGGCAATCTTCGTCAGTGAGACGGCGATGGTGCGCAGCGCGCCCGATGCCTCGACCAGTCCGTCGCGCGCGGCTTGCGCTTCGAAACTGTTCTTCGCCGGAGTCAGAGCGTCGACACCCGTCGACTTGACGAGCTCGGCAACAACTTTGGGGCCGAATCCGTCCGGAGCATTAAGGCCGGTACCGACTGCGGTTCCGCCGATCGGCAATTCGCCGAGGCGGGGGAGTGTTGCGTTGACGCGCTCGATCCCGGCCTCGACCTGACGTGCGTAGCCGCCGAACTCCTGACCGAGCGTGACCGGCACAGCGTCCATCAAGTGGGTGCGTCCGGACTTGACGACGGTCTTCCACTCGGTCGCCTTGGTGGCAAGCGCAGCATGCAGATGTTCCAGCGCCGGAACAAGATCGGTGACCGCTGCCTCGGTGGCCGCGACGTGCGTGGCGGTGGGGAAGGTGTCGTTGGAAGACTGCGACATGTTGACGTGATCATTGGGATGTACGTCCACGCCGGCGGCCTTCGCGATGGACGCGATGACCTCGTTGGCGTTCATGTTCGAACTGGTTCCGGAACCGGTCTGGAAGACGTCGATGGGGAACTGATCGTCGTGCTTGCCCTCGGCGATCTCGTTCGCGGCGGCGATGATTGCGTCGGCCTTGTCCGCGTCGAGCAGTCCGAGGTCCTTGTTGACTTGCGCGCACGCTGCTTTCAGCAGGCCCATTGCGCGGATCTGGGTGCGCTCGAGTGGGCGCCCACTGATCGGGAAGTTCTCGACCGCGCGCTGGGTCTGTGCTCGCCACAGTGCGTCGATGGGCACCCGAACTTCGCCCATGGTGTCGTGTTCGATTCGGAACTGTTGATCGTTGCTCTCCGTCATGGCTCCACATTGCCACTTTTGGAGAGCGGGCAGGGGACTACGTCCCCCGTGAGCGGTTAAGGAGTGCAGGGACTCCCTAACCACTCACGGGGCGGAGCCGATCAGAACGTCGGGGGAACCGCACCCTCTTCGCCGTCGAAGTCGACGGAGCTGTACTCACGGAGCTTCTCGAGACGGTGGTACGCGTCGATCATGCGGACGGTGCCGGACTTGCTGCGCATCACGATGGACTGCGTGCTGGCGCCGCCCCCGTAGTAGCGGACGCCGCGCAGAAGGTCACCGTCGGTGACGCCGGTGGCGCAGAAGAACACGTTCTCGCCCGAGACGAGATCTTCGGTGGACAGGATCCGATCGAGATCGTGACCGGCGTCGATGGCCTTCTGCCGCTCTTCGTCGTCGGTGGGCGCAAGCTTGCCCTGCAGTGATCCGCCCATGCAGCGCATTGCTGCTGCGGCGATGATGCCCTCGGGCGTTCCGCCGATGCCCACGAGCATGTCGGTGCCGGACTCCGGGCGCGCCGCGGCGATAGCGCCGGCAACGTCACCGTCGGAGATCAACCGGATACGAGCGCCGGTGTCGCGCACGTCCTGGATCAGCTGGTTGTGACGCGGGCGGTCCAGGATGCAGATCGTGATGTCGGAAACCGACGCCTTCTTGACCTTGGCGACTCGCTTGATGTTCTCGGCGATCGGCGCGCTGATGTCGATGACATCGGCAGCGTCCGGTCCGACGGCGATCTTCTCCATGTAGAACACGGCCGACGGATCGAACATCGCGCCGCGCTCGGCAACAGCCAGAACGGAGATGGCGTTGGGCATGCCCTTGGACATCAACGTGGTGCCGTCGACCGGGTCGACGGCGAAGTCACAGTCGGGACCGTCGCCGTTTCCGACCTCTTCGCCGTTGAACAGCATCGGCGCTTCGTCCTTCTCGCCTTCACCGATGACAACGATGCCGCGCATCGAGACGGAGGAGACGAGCTGACGCATTGCGTCGACGGCTGCTCCGTCGCCGCCTTCCTTGTCGCCGCGGCCTACCCAGCGGCCGGCAGCCATAGCACCGGCTTCGGTGACTCGGACCAGTTCGAGTGCGAGGTTACGGTCCGGGGTCTCACGATGAGTGCTGCTGGCCGTCATGTGCGGTGCCTCCTGGCGCGGTCGCGGTCGACGGGGTGTGTCGACGCAGTGGTTTCTTCAGGCGTCATTGTCCCAGATGGGAGCGGCTACGTGCGCTGTCGGGTCGCCGCACGAACGTTTTGTCGCGCTGGAGGGGGACCGGGAATCGTATCTACAGCGGAGTACCTGGATACTGGGGGTGTGGCATCGAAGAAACCCCGCATTCTCGAAGACAACAAAGACATGGTCTGGTCTCTCGTACCGTTGGTGCTGTTCTGCATCATCATTGCGGGCATCGCCAGCCAGTGCACGTTCAGTCCTGGCGGCCCGACGCAGGGGCCGATCCCGAGCGTCGACGTGGACGCAGCTCTGAACTACGACGCGAAGGAACTCGGATTCCCCATCCGTAATCCCGGTGTTCCGGACGGGTGGACACCGAACTCCGGCAGTCGCAAGATCATTTCCGGCGACGGTGGCGGTGACTCGAGCACTGTGGGATTCATCACGACCAGCGGTCGCTACATTCAGCTGACGCAGAGCAACGCCGAGGAATTCCCGTTGGTGTCGCACATTGCCGGCGGGCAGCGATTTGCGACCGGAGTCGAAACCGTCGGTGCCGATACCTGGAATGTCTTCGGCGGCGAAGGTGTCGAGTCCATCTGGGTCACGGATGTCGGAGATGTTCGCTTGCTACTCACGGGTGCAGCGACGCCGGAAGAGTTCCGGACTCTCGCCGAGAAGGTCGGCGCAGCGCAGCCGATCACTCCTTAGGATTTGTGGTCGGAGCGGGCGTTACTCGTCCGCTTCGGCCAGAGCCTTTTCGACGCGTGCCCTGGCGCCGGCCAAATGCTCTTCACAGCGCTTGGCCAACGCTTCGCCTCGCTCCCACAGCGAGAGTGACGCGTCGAGGTCCAGGCCGCCCTGTTCGAGAATCTTCACGACGCTCACCAGTTCGTCGCGGGCGGCTTCGTAGCCGAGTTCGTTGATATCGGTGTCGGTGGCGTTGCTCATTTTTCTCTTCCCATCACTGCGGCGCGAACGGCGCCGTCTGCAAGTCGAACGCGAATCTGGGTACCGGGTGGTGCGTCCTCGACCGAGCGCAGAACCTCCGGATCACCGTCGGGGACAACACGTTGCACGACGGCGTACCCGCGGGCCAATGTGGCGGCGGGGCCCAGAGTGGTGAGCCGGGCACGCAGATGCTCGATCGTTCGGGACTCGGAGTCGATCAGCCGGGTCACATCGCGTCGTCCCGCGGCTTGGAGCCTTTCGACCTCTTCGGCGCGGTGATCCACTGCCAGCAGCGGTGATGCCATGACCGGTCGAGTGCGCAACTGCTCGATCAGGTGAGACTCACGCTTGACCCAGCTGCGCAGCGCCGCAGCGCTGCGATCACGAAGATCCGAAACCAACGCAGCTTCTGCCACCGCGTCAGGTACGACGCGTTTGGCGGCGTCGGTGGGCGTGGCTGCGCGGAGGTCGGCGACGTGGTCACTGAGCGGACTGTCCGGCTCGTGGCCGATGGCACTGACGATCGGCGTCGTACAGGCCACGATGGCGCGGCACAGCGCTTCGTCGGAGAACGGCAGAAGATCCTCGACGCTACCGCCGCCGCGAGCGAGGATGATGACGTCGACTACCGGATTGGCGTCGAGTTCCTTCAGCGCTTCGATGATCTGAGGAACAGCGGTCGGGCCCTGCACCGCGGTGTTGCGCACCGCGATCGCCACAGCGGGCCAACGACGGTGGGCGACCGAGACGACGTCCTTTTCGGCAGCACTGGCTCGGCCGGTGATCAGGCCGATCGTGCCGGGCAGGAACGGAAGCGGCCGTTTGAGTCTCGGATCGAACAGGCCTTCGGCGGCGAGCAAGGCGCGCAGTCTCTCGATGCGCGCCAGGAGCTCACCGATCCCCACGGCGCGAATCTCGGTGACACGCAACGACACAGTTCCGCGTCCGGTGTAGAACGAGAGCTTGCCGAACATCACGACACGCGAGCCCTCGGTCAACGGCACCGGAGAGTTGTGCAACAACTGTGGTGAGCACGTGATCGAGAGCGACATGTCTGCCGACGGATCACGCAGAACGAGGAAAGCCGTTCGGGTGCCGGGCCGTGCATTGATCTGGGTGATCTGACCTTCGACCCAGATACTGCCGAGCCGATCGATCCAGCCGGCGACCTTCGCGGAAACCGTGCGGACCGGCCACGGCTGCTCAGCGCTACTGGCGCCGGACGAACGCTGCGATGAAGCGGGGGGCGTTGCGGAAGTCACTTTGCCTTGGCTGTGGTGATGCGGTTGGCGAGCATGGTCTGGAACGGTGCGCGGGCGAGCGTCGCATTCTCGTAGTCCAGGACGGCGGTCAGCTCGTCGATGGTGAGCGTCCGGATGCGCGCACGGAGCTGTGCGAGTGTGAGGTTGGGGTAGTCGAGTTCGGTGACGATCTCGGGCTCTTCGGCAGGCTTGTCCGACGTAGCGGCAGTGGACTCGGACTCGGCGCCGGGTGCGGGCTCTTCGATGGGGGCAGTCGGCTCGAGCGAGTAGAGCGCGAAGCGTCCGGCGTTGGTCGGGGTGTCAGCCGAGGTCGATCCGGTGGAAGACGTCGAGTCAGCAGGCGCGTCGGTATCCTCGTCGAATACTGCCCACTCGGGCTGTTCGTCTTCGGAAGACCAGTTGATCAGGGCAAATGCCTGATCGCCCTTGATCGCCAACGAGGTGATCGACTGCTGCACGCGCATGCTTGTCTGCAGCATCTGGCTCACGGCGGTCATCGGCAGGGCGACGGCGGTGGTGGGCAACTTCTTTGCCTCTTCCATCGCGGTGACGGCGAGTCCCGCGGCAACGCGCGCCACGAACGGTGGTCGGATCATTCCCACAGCTTGCCGCAAAGCACCGACAATCGGTAGCCGACTTGCCTGTGACGGACGTACTCGTTCACTTCGCACCCCTCGATCGGCACCCGAAACCGAGGTGTTCACGTTTGCCGGAGTGTCTCACGTTCGAGGTGCCAGTAGGCTGGTCACATGTCTTCGGCTGTTCCTCTCAATCTCGGTATCGCGCACTCGGCTGATTCGCCGTCCACCCGCAAGGGCAGCGCCAAGCGCGTGCTCCTCGCCGAGCCTCGCGGCTACTGCGCCGGCGTCGACCGCGCTGTCGAGACCGTCGAGAAGGCGCTCGAGAAGCACGGCGCACCCATCTACGTGCGCAAGGAGATCGTCCACAATCGCCACGTCGTCGAGACGCTCGAAGATCAGGGCGTGATCTTCGTCGACGAAACCGACGAGGTTCCCGAAGGATCGTTGCTCGTGTTTTCGGCGCACGGCGTATCGCCGGCCGTCCACGACTCGGCTGCCGAGCGGAACTTGCGCACGATCGACGCGACGTGCCCCCTGGTCACGAAGGTGCACCAGGAGGCAAAGCGATTTGCTCGCGACGATTACGACATCCTGCTCATCGGCCACGAAGGCCACGAGGAGGTCGAGGGCACCGCAGGTGAGGCTCCCGATCACGTCACCATCGTCGACGGCCCGGATTCGGTCGACGCGGTTACGGTTCGCGACGAGTCCAAAGTCATCTGGCTTTCCCAGACCACCCTGAGCGTGGACGAGACGATGCAGACCGTTGCACGCTTGCGTGAGCGTTTCCCGAATCTGCAGGACCCGCCGTCGGACGACATCTGCTACGCAACGCAGAACCGTCAGGTCGCGGTCAAGGCGATGGCTCCCGAGTGCGATCTCGTGATCGTGGTGGGATCGCGGAACTCGTCCAATTCGGTTCGCCTGGTCGAGGTCGCGCTCGGGGCGGGCGCGGCCGCGTCGTACCTGGTCGACTACGCCCGTGAGGTAGATCTCGCGTGGCTCGAGGGTGTCCAGACAGTTGGCATTACGTCGGGTGCTTCAGTGCCCGAGGTGCTCGTGCGCGGTGTGATCGAACTTCTTGCCGAGCACGGTTACAACGACGTTCAGCCGGTCACCACAGCCAACGAGACTCTGGTGTTCGCTCTTCCCCGTGAATTGCGAGCAGCGCGCACGTCGTAGAACAACCAAAAATGCGGGGCACCTTCCACATCTGGAAGGTGCCCCGCATTTCTGCTACTGGCTCGTCTGTTCAGGGCTCGTCGCGATCGCGATACCGAACTCGCGGCGGCGGATACGCCGGAAGATCGACTCCCGGTGGGCGGCGGCGAGGGGGCGGCGGCGGCGATACGTCGTCACCTGAAGCGAAGAAGGGCTCCATCCGCTCCTCACGCCTGGGCGCCGGGGTGGGCTCGGGCGCTCGGCGGCGACCGTACGACGGGTAGTCGTCGTCTGCTATCGGTCTGTTGTCCGGCTGAGGGCGACGCGTGGGCGGTTGATGCGTGCGATCGACCCTGGGTGGCAGTGGGCTTCTCCGGGGCGGCAGCGGGCGCTCGTCCTGAATCGGCTCGCGCCTGGGGGTGCTTCGGTAAGTGGGCTGTTCGTCCACCTCGGGGGCGCGGCGGCGCGGGGGCTCGGAGACGGGTGCGTCGGTCACTCGGCGACGACGCCCGGTCTCGGGCGCGGGGTCTCGAGTGGCAGATGCCGAGGAGGCGTCTCGAGTGGCAGATGCCGAGGAGGCGTCTCGAGTGGCAGATGCCGAGGAGGCCGAACGGCGGGAGCGGGTCGAGCGCGCGGGCCCGGTGGGGCGCTGATTGAGCAGGAAGTACCGGAAGCCGCCGATGATCAGGACGACCACCGTTGCGGCCAACATGATCGGAAAGCGGTTGACCAACGGGTACGCGATGTTGATGGCGATGTCGCGCAAGGCGGTGCTGTTGTCCTTACCGATGAGCGTGTGCCCGATCGGCACCGCAGCGAAGAGCAGCAGAGGCGGTTGGGCCATCGCGGTGAACAGCGCCTTGTTCGAAGCGGCAACCACAGCAAAGAGACAGCCCAGGAAGTAGAACGTCGAGAACACCGCTGTGAGCTCGCCGCCACCTCCGGTGGCGTCGATCAGTACGCCGACGGCGGTGACACCGGCAGCAAGCAGGATCACTCCCCACCAGGGCAGGCCGGGGACGGTCACGATGAGCGATCGCTTGTCCAGCGGTACCCCGGAGCGAGCACGTTGGGTTGCAGACACATAACGACATTAGCGGTTCTTGCGTTGCCGGCCGTGTTTGTGCGGGTCGTGGCTGGCGCATTTATCGACGCGATGGCGCGATGGTTTCGGGTTCTTCGCCAAACGAACCGGACGGATTGTGTGCAGGGTCACCGGACGCTCGTGGGTTGGGGCACAGCGCCGTAGCCGTCAGCGTGGGAGATCGGCGGTGTCGGTGGGCTGCTCTACCGTCGGATTCATGAAGATTCTGCACACCTCCGATTGGCACATAGGTCGCACCTTTCACGGCGTCGATCTGTTGGCCGATCAGGCGAGTGTGCTCGGTTCCATTGCGGATTCCGTCCGCGAACACGGCGTCGACGTCGTGGTCGTGCCGGGGGACATTTACGACCGCTCAATTCCCAGTTCCGATGCGGTCACCGTGTGCAATCGAGGCTTCGAGGCAATTCGGGCGGCCGGAGCGGTCATCGTCGCGACGTCCGGCAATCACGATTCCGCGGTGCGGCTCGGGGCCGGGGCATCCTTTGCTGCTGCCGGCGGATTGCACTTGATCACCCGCGTCGGCCAGATCGGTACTCCGGTGATGCTGAGCGATCAGTTCGGGCCTGTCGCGTTTTACGGGATTCCGTATCTGGAGCCGGAGATCACGCGCGTCGAGTTGGACGTGCCCCGGGCTCGTACTCATTCCGACATCCTCGGAGCGGCCATGTCGCGTGTTCGGCGAGATCTCGCCGAACGAACGGCTACTGACTCGTCGACTCGGTCGGTATTGCTCGCGCATGCCTTCGTCGTGGGCGGTGAGGCCTCTGAATCGGAACGCTCCATTTCGGTCGGCGGAGTGGAGACCGTTGCAGTGGGTGAGTTCGACGGTGTCGACTACGTCGCCCTCGGGCACCTGCATTCTCCGCAGATGCTCTCGGAGAGTGTTCGCTACTCGGGTTCACCGTTGCCGTATTCGTTCGGTGAGCGCAGCCACCGTAAGGCAGCGCTCCTGATCGAGCTCGACGCAGCCGGCCTGTCATCGGTGCAGCGCCTCGATCTCCCGGTGATTCGGGGGCTGAGCCAGGTGGCTGGAACTCTCTACGAACTGCTCAGCGAGTCGGAGTATGCCGATTCCGAGCAGTGCTATGTCTCCGCATTGCTCACCGACCCGGTCCGTCCCGTCGATGCCATGAGGCAACTTCAGGGACGTTTCCCCTTTGCCGTTCATCTCGAATGGCAAAGGCCGGAAGGACAATCGGATCTCAAGTACCGCGACGCGGTACGGGGTCGAACCGACGTGGAGATCGCCCGCGGGTTCGTCTCGGCCGTGCGTAGTGACCCGTCCGAGCGCGAGGTCACGTTGATGGCCGAAGCGCTCAGCGCTGCCGCGCGCGCAGAGGAGTCCACGGTAGAACTGGGTGAAACCGCGTGAGACTGCACAAACTCGAAGTCAGCTCTTTCGGGCCCTTTGCCGACACGGTGGAGGTCGACTTCGATCGATTGGGTGCAGACGGGCTGTTCCTCCTTCACGGCGACACCGGGGCAGGCAAGACCACGATCCTCGACGCGGTTGCGTTCGCCCTGTACGGGCGGGTGCCGGGTGCACGCAACGAGGGCAAGCGATTGCTGTCGGATCACGCGGCCGCCGGTTCGGTGCCGCGTGTGGAGCTCGAGGCAACCATCAGTGGTCGCAGAATCAAACTTGTTCGCAGTCCGGAGTTTTCGCGTTCGAAGAAGCGCGGGACCGGTTCGATCACCGAGAATGCCAAGGCCACGCTGACGTGGCTGGACGGCCGCGGCGAAAACCTCTCGCGCATCCCTGACATCGGTGACGAGATCAACCGTCTCATGGGAATGAGCGCTGATCAGTTCTTCCAGGTTGTGCTGCTCCCACAGGGTGAGTTCGCCAAATTCCTGCGTGCCGAAAGCGACGAGCGAGGCAAGCTGCTCGAGCGCCTGTTCGATACCAAGCGTTTCGTTTCCGTGGAGGCATGGTTCGACGCCAAACGGAAGGCAAGTGCCACCGCACTCGCGGCCAGGGAGCAGTCCGTGAGGCTGCTGCTTGCCAAGGTCGAGACTGCGGCGGGACTCGAGGTTGGAGCCGAAGCGCACCCACTGGAATGGTCGCGCAAACTTCTGGCCGAGGCTCAGGACACCCGCGACGCAAGTCTCGCGGAGCTGGTGACCGCAAAAGATGCAGCAGCCGACGCTAATCGGATTTTCGCAGCGGCACAGCGAACCGCCGACCTGGTCGCTCGCCGCAATCGTGCAACCGGTGAACTCGCGGCATTCAACACCGGCGCCGCGCACCGATCTGCGATCGCCGCCGAACTCGAGACTGCCAAGCGCGTCCTGCCTGTGGCCACAATCGCCGGCGATGTAGAAGCTGCCCGCGTGGCTCTTGCCGCATCGCTCGAATCGATGAACACCGCGATGTCGACCTACACCGCACTCGACGGGCCGGACATTTTCGAGCCGGAAGTGTGGCCGCCCGCCGGCGATGAGCGCCAACGCGTCATAGCTCGGATCAGGACGTGGCGCGACGAGATCGTTCGTCTGGACGCGATGGCGGAGGACGCTCGCAGTGCCGATGCGGCAGAAGTCGAGATCGAGAAACTCGGAGTTCGGCGAGACTCCCTGTCCGAGCGCGTAGATGCGATTGTGCGTGAACGGACTCAACTGCCAGAGCTGGTGCGCGCGGCCGGCCAACAATTGGACGACGCGCAGCGCGCGCATGCGGCTCTGCCGGGCCTCGAGGCTGCACTCGCGAAGGCGTCGGATGCTGCGACAGCGGCCCATGAAATCGTTTCTCTGCGTGCGCAAGCTGAGAAAGTTCGTGTGGAGGTTTTGGATGCACGCGACGCTCATCAGGGTGCTCGTGGGCGGTGGCTCGATCTTGTGCAGAAGCGTATCGAGGGCATGGCCGCGGAGTTGGCGAGTTCTCTCGAACCCGGTGACGCATGCCAGGTGTGTGGTTCTCGTGAACACCCTGCGCTGGCGCAGTCGGATGTCGTTACGGTCACCGAGCCCGATCTCGAGGCTGCGTCGGCAGCCGAGCGCGCAGCCGAGAAAGCTCTGAGCAAAATCGTCGACCGCCAGGGAACCGTCGACCGTGACATCGATCGGGTGATCGCGCGTGGTGGGGACGGCGATGTCGAAGAACTCGACAGGCTTCGCGCTGCGGCGCAGAACTCCGTCGACGAGGCAACGCGGGCTGCCGGGCAGGTTGGAGCGCTGGCCGAAAAGCTCGCGCAACTCAACGAGCGTGACGGCGAGCTGCAACATGAATCCGCATCTCTGACGGCCGAATTGGCGGCACTGACCGAGCGCATCTCGGCTCTGTCGGCCACGGTCGCGCAGATTCGAACGGCGATCGTCGCTGCGGTGGGAGACGATTCGTCCATCGCTGCTCGGCGCTCGCGGTTCGAAGGGCTTGCGTCCGCTGCCACGTCTGCGTCCGAAGCGCGGGACGATGCCGTCCGTGCGCAGTTGCGATCGGCAGAGTTGTCTACCAAGCTGGCCGACGCTGCCGCCACTGCCGGATTCGATTCGGTGGAAGGAGCGATCGAGAGCGTTCGATCCTCCGCTCGAATCGCAGCGATCGAAACGGAACTCGCCAAAGCGCGTGACCTCGAGGTGGCCGCTTGGACCGTCCTCGACGATCCTGACGTCGTCGCGGTGGGCGAGGTCGAGACAGTCGACGTCGACGGTCCTCGCGAGCGCGCTCTCGAGTGCTCAGAGGTGGTGAACTCGGCTGTTGCAGCTGCTTCCCTGGCCGAGAACCGTGTGTCGGATCTCGAACGGTTCAGCGGACAACTCGAGAATGCGTACGAGGCGGTTGCGCCTGAGCGGGAACTGCACGAGGAACTCGCTGCCCTCGCAGACGTGATCGCCGGCAAAGGGCAGAACAGTCGCAAGATGTCGCTGAGAGCCTACGTACTCGCGTCGCGGTTGGAAGAGATCGCGGTGTCGGCATCTGTCCGGCTGCAGCGAATGTCCGGGGGACGATACGAGTTCGTCCACAGCGACCAGGCCGGAACTCGGGGCCGCCGCGGCGGTCTGGGACTCGACATCCGTGACGACTTCACGGGCGTCGTTCGCTCGGCGAAGACGCTCTCCGGCGGTGAATCGTTCTTGGCGTCTTTGGCTTTGGCGCTCGGACTCGCCGATGTGGTCGCCGCGGAGTCCGGGGGAATCGTTCTCGACACGATGTTCATCGACGAGGGATTCGGAACGCTCGACGCGGATACCCTCGACTCGGTCATGGGTGTATTGGACGAACTCCGTGATGGTGGACGCGTGGTGGGCATCGTCAGTCACGTCGACGAGATGCGGCAGCGAATCCCGAGTCGCCTGCACGTCATTCGCGGACGTGCAGGCTCGTCGGTGAAGGTGATCGCGGGCTGATCAGGCCTTTTTGTTCTCTACCTCTGACTCGGCTTCGTCATCCTGCTCTTCGAGGATGTCCGAGGTGTCTCCGGCCGGCATCGGCTCGTTGTCGCTTGCGCGTTCGTCGATCTGCTCGCCGATGTACCGGATGACCACCGCAGCCACGGCCGCGACCGGTACTGCGAGGAAGGCACCGACGATGCCGTACAGCGAGCTACCGGCGGCAACGGCAAGCAGCACGATGACGGCGTGTAGTTTCATCGACTTGCTCTGCAGCACAGGCTGAAGGACGTTTCCTTCGATCTGCTGAACCGCCAGGATGATGATCAGCACGATGATGGCGGTGGTGAGACCGTTGGCCACCAGGGCAACCAAGACGGCCAGGGCGCCGGCGACAAACGCACCGACGATCGGGATGAATCCACCGATGAACGTGAGAATTGCCAGCACCGGTGCCAACGGGACGCCGAGGATCAGCAATCCGGCGCCGATGAAGACCGCGTCGATCAGGCTCACCAGCGCTTGAGTCCTGATGAATCCGCCGAGCGTGTCCCACATGCGAGTGAGGACCTCTTCGAGGTGCCTTCCGGCACGGCCGCCGCCGACAGCGTGGAGCCAGGGGATGAACCTCGGTCCGTCCTTGATGAAGAAGAACGCGAGAATCAGGACCAAACCGAGCGTGACCAGCAATGAGCTTGCCGTGCTCACACCGCTGAAAACGCCTGAAGCGATAGCAGTTCCACTTTCCTGCACCTTGGTGACGACGGCGTGGACGGCGTTGTCGATCTGGTCGTCCTTGAGGTTCAGCGGCGGACCCTGTAGCCAGTCCTGAACCTGGTTGATGCCCTCGGTGGTCTTGTTCGCGAGCTCGGGGGCCTGGCTGACCACTGACGGAACGATGCCTGCGATCACTCCGGCCAAGATTCCGATCGAGAGCACCAGGGTGATTCCGGCTGCCGCGGCCGGGGGCATACCGCGCTTGATCATGCCGCGGGTCGGTGGCCACATGACTGTTGCAACAACGATCGCCAGAGCCACCGGCAGGACGATGACCCAGAGCTTTTCGATCAGCCAACCGAAAATCCAGGCACCCAGCGAAATCGACGCCAACACCAACGACCACTTTGCGAGCCACATACCCCCTTGCCCGATGATCTCGCCGCGGTCGCGCTTTCGCACCCCTGCGGACGTCCCCTTGTCTTGCTCGCTCACTGATCGTCCTTTCCGTCGACGCAGGGATCTCCTCGCCGATGTGAGAATCCGGTGATCTAGCTGAGCTGATCGTAACGACTGCATGCGATAACTCGTGTGTTGCGCTGCAATACTGTGTTTTGAAGCATGCCGCTCGGACTAACATTTCCGTCATGAGAATCGCAGCAGCAGTCGGGGCAGCAGCAATCGTCGTTCTCGGGCTCACCGCGTGTAGCACCGAGGATCAGGACAACGCCCAGAACAAGATCAGCGAGGCAGTCACGAGCGGGCAACAGGCGCTCGAGACGGCGAAGCAGTCAGCGGGCAACGCAATCGACCAGGGCAAGGTGGCGCTGTTCGTCGCTACGTTCCGTGGGGCGTACGCACCGTTGGCGGAGAACCGCGACGACGCAGACATCGAGGAGATCTTGACGACCACGTGCACCGAGGTCGCGAACGGCACGGACGAGGCGAAGGTCAAGACCGAGATCGTCGACCTGGCCGAGAACAACGGCAACAAGCCCACCGACGAGCAGGCGGGCCACATTTACGAACTCGCGAAGGCCACCTGCCCCTGACCGAGATTCAGCAACTGCGGGATTCAGCAGCAGCGGGCGCCTGGGTTGGCGTCGGCTGCTGCGTGTCGGCGTCGCCAGAACTCTCGTTCGCTGATCACCGGTGAGTCGGCGTGGTGGCGTCGAGTGTGCTCGACGTAGCGCTGATAGTCGAGATCACCCATCACCGAGCGAACCCACCACAGCGTTCCGCGGAACGCTGTGGTGAGTCTTGCCGTCATGGTCGCCGTCGTCATGGTCAGTGCCCACCTCCGTGCGCGGCTCCGGGCGCACGGACCTTCCCGGCTTTGATCAGCTCGTCCCATTCCTTCTGGATTTCCTTTTCGGCGGGCGTCGGAATGAAGCTGGCGGGACCGAAGATCTTCGACGGTTCTTCCGGGGACTCGGTGGTCGGGAGGCCGCCGGCTCGGATTGCCTTGACACACACGATGATCCCGGCGATGACGACGACAATCACCAATGACGCAAAGATGATCGACAGAGTGCCCTGGATGAAGGTGTTGCGGATGACGGCGTCGATGGCCTCGGGAGTCTTCGCGGAACCGTGCGCCGTCTCGCCGGCAGCCTTCGCATCCTTGAAAACATTGTGCTGAGCCCAGTACCCGATCGCGGGGTTGTCGGAGAAGATCTTCTGGTACGACGCGGTCATGGTCACGACCAGGTCCCACACCAGCGGCACGCCGGGGATCCAGGCCCATTTGAACAGGCCCTTCTTCATGACGATCGTCATGACCACCGTCAGCGCGATCGCGGCGAGTAGTTGGTTGGCGATGCCGAAGAGCGGGAAGAGCGTGTTGATGCCGCCGAGTGGATCGGTGACACCCATGAGCAGGATCGCGCCCCAGGCCGCGACGACGATCAGTGAGCACAACCATGCGCCGATGCGCCAGGACGGGTCCTTGAACTTCTTTGCCGGACCGCCGAAGTTGCCGAGCGAGTCCGAGAGCATGAATCGAGCGACGCGGGTGCCGGCATCAATCGTGGTGAGGATGAAGAGAGCCTCGAACATGATCGCGAAGTGGTACCAGAACGATTTCAGCGAGTCACCGCCGAACACGTCGCTGAGCACTTCGGACATGCCGAATGCGAGCGTCGGGGCACCGCCGGTTCTCGAGATGATCGATTCCTCGCCGACGGCCTCGGCTGCCTGAGTCAGCACGTCCGGTGTGATGGGGGCGGTGCCGAGGGGCAGATTGTTGACGTATTCGGCTGCGGTTTCCGGTGTTCCGCCGGTCAGCGCCGCGGGAGCGTTGAGTGCGAAGTACAGGTGCTGATCGAGGATGCAGGCGGTGACCAGAGCCATGATCGCGACGAACGATTCGGTCAGCATGCCGCCGTACCCGATCATCTTGGTCTGGCTTTCTTTTTCGAGCAGCTTCGGTGTCGTGCCCGAGGCGATCAGCGCGTGGAATCCCGAGAGCGCGCCACAGGCAATGGTGATGAACAGGAACGGGAACAGCGAACCGGCAAAGGCCGGGCCTTCGCCGTTCGAGGCGAACGGCGTCACTGCCGGCATGTTCAGCGCGGGTCGTGCGACCAGAATTCCGATGGCCAGCAACGCGATGGTGCCGACCTTCATGAACGTCGACAAATAGTCACGCGGCGCCAGGAGCAGCCAGACCGGCAGCACCGAGGCGGCGAATCCGTACGCGATCATCAGCCACGCGATGGTGACCTTGGAGAGCGTGAACCAGTCTGCGCCCCAACCGGTATCGGCAACCCAGCCACCGGAGACGATGGCAAGGAGAAGCAGGACGACGCCGATCAGTGAGACCTCGGAGACCTTGCCCGGCCGCAGATACCGCAGGTAAACGCCCATGAACAGAGCGATGGGGATGGTCATCGCGATCGAGAACACACCCCACGGGGACTCGGCGAGGGCGTTGACGACAACAAGGCCGAGCACCGCGATGAGGATGATCATGATGACGAAGACGCCGATCAGTGCGGCGACACCGCCGACGAGGCCGAGTTCTTCGCGGGCCATCTGACCGAGGCTGCGCCCGCGGCGCTTCGACGAGATCCACAGGACCATGAAGTCCTGCACCGCCCCGGCGAACACGACGCCGACGATGATCCAGATCGTTCCCGGTAGGTATCCCATCTGCGCGGCCAAGACAGGCCCTACCAGTGGACCGGCACCGGCGATTGCCGCGAAGTGGTGACCGAAGAGCACCCGACGATCGGTCGGCATGTAGTCGGCGCCGTTCTCCATGATCTCGGCGGGAGTGGCGACGTCGTCGCGGGGTTTGACGATTTTGCGTTCGATCAACCGCGCATAGAAACGGTAGGCAATCAGATAGGTACAAATTGCGGCCAACACGAACCACACGGCGCTGATGTGTTCACTGCGGACAATCGCGATCATGTACCAGGCGCCCGCGCCGACCAGTCCGAGAACGAGGAAGACGACGCGCGCAGTCGTGGAGATGGGTGTTTTGTCGATGACACCGACAGGTGGCAGGTCAGGATCGGTCTTCAGGTACTCGACATTTGGTTCCGGCGCAGTCGTCAAGCTCATCGTCGAACTCCGTCCACTAGTGCACGTGTGGCCGCCGTCATAGCGGGCCATCTGTCACTGTAGGACCAGAAGGGTGAATCCGCGCGATCTGAGGCGCGGGAGTCGACCGGCGTCAGAATCGGTGAGCGTCGGCGTCGATCCAATCGGTGAGCCAGCTTTGCGGCGGGGACTCGAGCAGTTCACCCGGCATCAGCCAGTCGAACAGGTCGGCATAGGTGCGGGTGGTCAGACCGTCGACGCGGCGGTTGAGCATCCCCGGTTGCAGTTGGTCGAAGGAATCGATACCCATCGACGCGATCATCTGTTGAGCGCTGGCGACGGTTGCCTTCTGGAAGCGGTAGACGCGCTCGCTCTTGTCCGGGATGTCGAGTGCGCGGGTGCGTGCTGGGTCCTGGGTGGCAACGCCGACCGGGCACCGGTTGGTGTGGCACATCTGGGCCTGAATGCAGCCCACTGCGAACATCATTGCGCGGGCCGCCATCGTGAAATCGGCGCCCTGGATGATGCGTTTGACGATGTCGGAACCGCTCGCCACCTTTCCGGAGGCTCCGACTTTCACGAGAGGGCGCAGACCAGTTCCCACCAAGGCGTTGTGCACGAGCATCAGGCCCTCGGTCAACGGCATGCCCATGTGGTCCTCGAACTCCACCGGACCTGCGCCGGTGCCGCCTTCGGAACCGTCGACGATGATGAAGTCGGGCGTGATGCCTCGCTCGATCATCGCTTTGCAGATGCTGAGGAATTCACGACGCGAGCCGACGCACAGTTTCATCCCGACAGGCTTGCCACCTGACAGTTTTCGCAGGGTGGCGATGAAGTTGATCAGTTCGACCGGGGTGCTGAACGCGGTGTGTGCCGGTGGCGAAATGACGGTCTGGCCGACGGGAACGCCGCGGGTCTCGGCGATTTCGGGGGAGACCTTGACTCCGGGAAGCACGCCACCCAAGCCGGGTTTGGCGCCTTGCGAGAGCTTGATCGAAATGGCTTTCACTTGATCGGAGCCGGCGCGCTCGGCAAAGCGGTCAGGATCGAATCGGCCGTCCTCGGTTCGGCATCCGAAGTACCCCGAGGCGATTTCCCAGATCAGATCGCCACCGTGTTTGCGGTGATATCGACTGATCGCGCCTTCTCCGGTGTCGTGGGCGAAGCCGCCTTTCGCGGCGCCGGCATTGAGGGCCTCGATTGCGTTGGCGGACAACGATCCAAAGCTCATCGCCGAGACGTTCAGGAGAGCGATGTCGTACGGTTTCGTGCAATCGCGTCCGCCGAGGCGAACTCGCGGAACGGTGTCGGGTGCGGTCCGGGCTCGGATCGAATGCGTCATGAACTCGTAGCCGATTGCATTGACGTCGCGCTCGGTTCCGAAAGGCTCTTCTGCCAGTGTTCCCTTGGCGCGCTCGTAAACCAGATCTCGCGTTTCGCGATCGAATGGCATTCCATCGGTGGAAGATTCGACGAAATACTGCTGTATCTCCGGTCGAATCTTCTCGAGCAGGAACCGTGCATGGCCCAGGACGGGATAGTTACGGAGAATGCTGTGGGACCTCTGAGTGAGGTCGTAGGTGCCCATCGCTGCCAGCGCGATAGTGACGACCGCGATCACCCACCATCCGGGCGAGACGACAATTGCGAGGGCGGCAGTGCCGAGACCCACTATCCATATCAAGAGCACGATCAGCATCCGAGTCACCTCGAGAGCGTAGGCGCTCACTGTGACACGGCAACGCTAAGTCTCCACTAGGTTCTGCGATAGAGAACCGAATCCGACTCTTGGGGGAATGATGACCGAACCGCAATATCCGACCGACCCGCAGGATCCGAAGGGGCAGCAATATCCGTCGGGCCAGCAGTATCCGACCGACCCGCAGTATTCAGCGGGCCAGCAGTATCCGACGGGTCAGCAGTACAGCGCGCCCCAGCAGTACAGCGCCGCACCTGCATACACGACGCCCCAATACGGTCCGCCGAAGTCCAATGCCGGGTGGGCCGTCGCGTCGATTCTTTTCTTCTGGCCTATCGCGTTCGCCGCGTTCAACCACCTCCACGACATCTACCCGAAGTGGGCGATGGGCGATCACCAGGGTGCGCAGTACGCGTCCGAGCGGGTGAAGAAGCTCGGGCAGATTTCGCTCCTGATAGCCGTCATCTGCTGGGTGCTGTTCATCGCGTTCTACGTGATCTTCCTGGTTGCGATCGTGTCGTCCGTGGACTCGTATACCTACAACTGATCACCTGCGGCGACGTGACGGTGGGGCGAGTACCCGTCACGTCGCCGCGAGGCCGTAGAATCCACAGACCGTGAGCCTTACCCTCGGAATCGTCGGACTGCCCAACGTCGGCAAGTCCACCCTTTTCAATGCACTGACCAACAACGACGTGTTGGCAGCGAACTACCCGTTCGCGACCATCGAACCCAACGTCGGCCTGGTCGAGCTGCCCGATCCGCGGCTGCAGAAGCTCGCCGAGATCTTCAGCTCCGAGCGCATTCTTCCCGCGACCGTGTCTTTCGTGGACATCGCCGGAATCGTCAAGGGTGCCTCCGAGGGTGCCGGGCTCGGCAACAAGTTCCTGGCCAACATTCGTGAAGCCGACGCAATCTGCCAGGTAGTGCGCGTCTTCGCCGACGACGACGTCATCCACGTCGACGGCAAGGTCGACCCCGCATCCGACATCGAAGTCATCGAGACCGAGCTCGTGATCGCCGACATGCAGACCTTGGAGAAGGCTCTCCCGCGTCTGGACAAGGAAGCTCGCAAGAACAAGGAGCTCAAGCCGGCGCACGACGAGGCACTAAAGGCTCAGACATTCCTCAACGAGGGCACGACGCTGTTCAGCGTCAAGGACAAGCTCGACTTCTCGTTGCTGCGTGAGCTGAGCCTGCTCACCACCAAACCCTTCCTGTACGTCTTCAACGCCGACGAGTCGGTGCTCACCGATGAGGCGAAGGTTGCCGAACTGCGCGCTTCCGTCGCTCCGGCCGACGCTGTGTTCCTCGACGCGAAGGTCGAGCAGGAATTGCTCGAACTGGACGAGGAAGACCGCCAGGAAATGCTCGACTCGATTGGTCAGACCGAGCCCGGCCTGCATGCCCTCGCGCGCACCGGCTTCCACACTCTCGGGCTGCAGACCTACCTGACGGCTGGTCCGAAGGAAGCTCGCGCCTGGACGATCCACAAGGGTGACACCGCGCCCCAGGCCGCCGGCGTCATTCACACCGACTTCGAGCGTGGCTTCATCAAGGCCGAAATCGTGTCCTTCGACGACCTCGTCGAGGCGGGTTCCATGGCCGCAGCCAAGGCTGCCGGCAAGGTTCGCATGGAGGGCAAGGAATACGTCATGACGGACGGCGATGTGGTGGAGTTCCGCTTCAACGTCTAAGGCACCTGTTCAGCGGCCCATTTCGGGTCAATCGTCCGCAGTACGTCCGCAGCAGAACCCGCAGAGGCGCGAAACAGATCGTCCGCCGCCCTGTGGGTTTTGTCATCCGCGAACGGCCACAGGTGCGACTCAGGAGTAGGTGCTCTATTCAGTGCCGTCACCGAAAAGTACTGAATCGGTCCTTTATCGCATCGCATCGCATCGCGTCGTCGAGGACCAGGACTCTCGCCACCAGTTGGATTGCCCCACCTGTGGCAACAAGTGCGGCGCTAGTCGGAGAGCACGTTCGACAGCACGTTCGACAGCACTGTCGAAGACTGATTCCTGGCATGGACCATGCCGTCATCGTTGTGTTTCGGATGCTTAGGCTTAAATCCTAAGCCGAGCCAAGTTGCACCGCCGACTTACTGCTG
This sequence comes from Rhodococcus sp. IEGM 1409, assembly GCF_030056735.1. Taxonomy (GTDB): domain Bacteria; phylum Actinomycetota; class Actinomycetes; order Mycobacteriales; family Mycobacteriaceae; genus Rhodococcus_F. The sequence goes on along the minus strand of NZ_JASHKN010000001.1, from coordinate 162,835 downwards.
AGGTCGATCTCTCCGAACCACCCCTTCTTCGAACCGCCGGCAAAACAAGCAGACCGGTCGTTCTCTGGCTATCATGACGCCGAACGCATTGCGGGGCAGTCATGGGGACGCATCGCTCGAGGGAGTGAACAGGGAACAGGGGCGCTGTCATGTTGGATCTGCGAAATGAAATGGTGCTGGTGCAGCGGTCCGTTCGAGAGCCGTTCGAGGACAAGACGACGGAGATCGAGTCGTGCTCCCAGGTTGGTTCCAAAATTATTGTGCGGTACCAAAATTCAAAAAAGGCCTACTCGTACTCCGTGGCTCGAATGCATCGCATGACTGGTCCCCGTGAGCTACTGCAGGGTGAGTCGATTGTCACCGTCGACGGCGAAGAATGGCCAGAAATCATCAGCGTGCTCGAGTTCAGCAACCCCACGGTGAGCTGGGTGCGATTGTTCCGGGGCGTCGACAAGAGTTACAGCCGTCCTTCATCGCAAGTCGAGGTCCGTGCGCTACCGGCGCTGTCGGCTCTCGCCGGTGACGCGCTGGACTACTGGCGCCGCGCGGTCGATGCTTTGCCGCCGGTAGACGGATCGGAAGATCCACTGAAACGCACATATGCCGAGTTTAAGAAGGTCCACCCGGAAAGCGCGCTTGCGCATATCCTTTCCGCTCGACCACTCGAATTTTCTGAACCACTCGGGTTGGCAATCGAGCCCTTCTCGTCGAATGTCAGTCAACGAGAAGCCGTCAATATCGCGCTCCGTCATCGCGTGTCTGTCATCGAGGGCCCGCCCGGTACTGGAAAGACTCAGGCGATCTTGAACCTCGTCGCTTCGCTCATCGCTGAACCAGGCACAAGCGTCGGTGTTGTGTCGGCGAACAACGCCGCCATCGACAACGTCGTTGAGAAGCTGAACAAGCAGGGGTACGGATTTGTTGTCGCCGAACTCGGCAACAAGACCAGGCGAGATGCGTTCTACGCGGGGCAGGAAGAACGCAACAGGGACACGGATCGGTGGCTTGCAGCTCGCGTAGGTGAACGGCACGGAGATCAAAATGAAGCAGACTCGCGGATCGCGACACTCAATCGATTGCAAGGTGACGAACGACAGCTTCGGAAGTTGCAGGACTCACTCGCCATGCATCGGCACGAATTCGAGCGATTCGAGGTCTGGCTGGGAGAGGAATCCGTCAACCTGTCAGAGTCAGGAATTTTGGCGGGCCGACCGGCACAGCGAATCTTGACGCTGCTCGCCGAGTCGGAGTTCGATACTCAGACCGGTCCAGTTCGAACGTGGATGCGCCGCCTCAGTCGGCGGATCCGGTTCGGCGATCTTCGCGACATCGACCTCGAGCAGTCCGACGACGTCATATCGCTGCACCGGCTGTACTACGAGCGGCGGATCAAGGAGCTTGCGGACGAGGTCGACCGTCTGTCGAACCGGCTCGAGTCGGCCGGCATGGAGCGTCTGCTCGACGAGCAGGCAGAGCTTTCGAAGCGGGTACTCGACGACGGCCTGGTACAGCGCTACGCAGACAGCTCGCGACCGAAATTCGATCAGAAGGACAGCGGCCGGAATAACCGAAAACTCCTGCGCGAGTATCCCGTTGTCGTCAGTACGTGCCACTCGCTCCGACGGAGTATCGGAGCGGACACGCTTCTGGATGTAGTGATCATCGACGAGGCGTCCCAGCTGGACCTACTCGCCGGCGCTCTCGCCATGGCGAACTGCCGGAACCTGGTGGTCGTTGGCGACCTGCAGCAGCTCAGCCACATCGCACCTGCACTGTCGACCGATATCGGGCCGCCGCCACACACCGCGCTGGATGTCACTTGTCATAGCGTGCTCTCGTCGCTGACGTCCTTGTACGGCTCGGCGACGCCGCGGACGATGCTTCGGGAGCACTACCGTTGCGACCCGGCGATTATCGAGTTCTGCAATACGAAGTTCTACGGCGGTGAGCTGATTCCCTATCGCGAGGGGACGGCCACAGGCCCGGCGTTGTTGCTCGTCCGCACGGTCGAGGGAAACCATATGCGCCATTTCCATGCCGGCGGATTCTTGAACCATCGTGAAATCGACTCGATCACCCGGGAACTCATGCCGTCACTGCTGACCACGTACTCCGCTGACCAGATCGGAATCGTGAGTCCGTACCGCAAACAGGCGAACGTCGCGACGACGTCACTGGGCGAGAGCGGTGCGGACACGCAGAGCGATACCGTTCACAAGTATCAGGGACGCGAAAAGGACGTCATGATCTTCACTGCCGTTTTGGACGATTCGTGGCGAGGTCGGTTAGGCGTGAAATTCGTCGACGACCCTCGGCTCGTCAATGTCGCCGTTTCACGGGCGGTGGACCGCTTCATCCTCGTCACGCACAAGAGCGGACTGCCTGAGAGTCGGCATCTACGAGATCTTGTCGGCTACATCGAGTTTCGCAATCCGGACTCCGTACGAGACAGTCGACTCGTCTCGATCTTCGATCTCTTGTACACGTCGTACGCCTCAGAATTGAGGGGACTCAACCGGCGGATTCGTGGACGCAGCAAATACCCTTCGGAGAATATTGCCTGGACGATGCTCGAGGAGATCCTCGAGGAGGAGAAGTACCGGGGACTCGCACTATCCTCGCAGGTCCTTCTGCGGGAACTGGTACCTGTGCTCGATCGGTTGACGGAGAGACAAGTCTCGTACGTGCAGCATCGTGCGTCAGTCGATTTTGTTGTGCGGAACGCGATCACGCGGCAACCGATCTTGGCGATCGAAGTCGATGGGTATCAATTCCACGAGAACAAACCGGAGCAACTCGCACGGGACGATGTCAAGAACAGCATCTTCGGCACGCTGGAAATGTCCCTACTTCGTTTACCGACGACTGGTCACGGCGAAGCGGACCTTGTTCGCAACGAACTCGACGCAGCTCTGGCAGGCGAAAGTCGTGTGAAAGCTGATCGGTGACGCGAACATGCTGCCTCGCCCCCGAATTGGTCATCGCGGCACGCCGGTTGTGCAGATGCACGCGCGGTTGCGCACGCATCTGCACAACCGCGCGGTAGCTGTGGGCGGCAGTTAGACCCAACCCGCCGAAGAACGCCCGGACCAGTTGGCCAGACGCTCGGTGGGGCCCGCCTCAGCGCGAGGCTCCACGACCACGGAAAAGGGTACGCCCGGCACGCGGGCGGCAGGGGGCAAGACTTGACGTTGCATCGCTGCCGTCGGCTCCACCAAGGCCGGATCGGCTTCGGCCGGCTGCCCGATCGCTACCGCCAGGTCCCAGCCGTGGACGAGCACCTCGTTTGTGTAGCCCCAGAGCGCAATTCGGCCGGAAGACTCGCCCCACGGTGCGACGATGGGCTTGTCGAGCATAGCGTCGTCCGCCCACGCCTTCTGGGCGAGCTCGGCCAGGCGCGCGAAGGTATTCGCGTCGTACTCGGGTGCGATCGGTGACACCGATTCGGGGCTTCCCAGTTCCGCGATGGCGATGATTCGACCGACTGTTCCGATCAGGTGTGACGACAGGGTTTTGACGTCGTACTCGTCGCATGGTGTCGGCAGCGAGAGTTGGTCCTCTCGGACGCTTCGGAGCAGGGCCGTCACCCACGTTGTCGCTCCGAGATAGATGGGGCGTGGGTCGATCAGTTCGGGAGCGCTGACGGTGTTGATGGCGGAAATCCTCTCGTCGGTGCCGCGTGGAGTGCGGTCGTGCAATCAAGTAGACCCGCCAAACATGTCATCTCCTGTCATGTTCTGCTGGCAAGATTTCAGAACATGCGCGCCGACCGGCTTCTGGCCATCCTCATGCTTCTGCAACGACGCGGACGGCTGACCGCATCGGATATTGCCTCCGAGTTGGAAGTGTCCAAACGGACAGTGCTTCGCGACATCGACGCTCTGTCCACGTCGGGAGTGCCCGTCTACACCGATCGCGGACGCGGCGGCGGAATCAGCCTGATTCCCGGATACCGCACCGACCTCACGGGCCTCACTCTGGAGGAAGCAAAAGCCTTGCTGGCCTCTGGTGCCGGTCGCGTCGACTCGCCGCATTTTGCAAGCGCGATGCGCAAGGTGGCCGCCGCTCTCCCGGAGTCACACCGCGCGGAGGCAAACCGTGCTTCGCAGCGGATACTCGTGCGTCCCGACGGATTTGTCTGGCCCACTCCGCCGGATCTGCACCTGGTCGAATTACAGCGGGCGGTGATCGACGGACTGCGAATACGTGTGCGATACAGCAGTCGTACTGCGCCCGCTGCGGAGCGGACCCTCGACCCGATCGGCCTGGTGTTTGCCGGTTCCCATTGGTACCTGTTGGCGCGGCGTGACGGCGTCGAGCGGACGTACCGCGTGTCCCGTGTCGAAGAGCTCACGGTGCTTGCCGAGCCTGCCGTTCGCGATGTCCAGGTGGATCTGGAAGCGGCATTCTTGGTGCACTGGGACTCATTTCGCAATTCACTTCCGAAGGTCGTGGTTTCGTGTCTGGTACGCGAAGATGTGTGGGAGGCGTTGTCCGCCAAGTCACTTCGGGTCCACAGTCGTGAAGGCGGGGCCGACGGTTGGTGGCGAGCGGAGTTGGAGTTCGCCGAGGACGCTCATGCTGTCCGGGCAATGTGGGCTGCCGGGCCCGCTGCCGTAGCGCTGGGGCCACCGCGAATCAGAGAGGAGCTCACGGTCCGTGCGATCGACACGGCGGCCAGGTACCAAGCGTGAACGATCCTGTGATCACGCTTCCCGAGTCGGCGCGCCCCGGGTGCGTGGGGGTCGGACCCGGGCATACGTCACGGCCGACGGCGATGTGGTGGAGTTCCACTTCAATACTCGAGGTCCAGGGTCAGCGGCCCATTCTAGGTCGTTCATCCGCTGCAGAACCCGTGTGGTCACGGAGCAGTTCGTCCGCAGCACTGCGGGTCTTGCCGTCAGCGAGAATCTTGCGCAGTCCGGTCATCGTAGATTCTCCAGGACGACTTCGCCTGGATACCAGGCCAGCGATAGTCTCCAGGTGCCTGAAGGCACAGACGTCAGACGCGCACTCAGCAGTTAGACGGGCATCTCGCTGAGCGTCCGACGCGTGACAAACCGCCGCGGTCTCCCCGACAACGGATCGGTGAATTCGAGTTCCCTCGCGAGCAATTGGAGTGGGAGAGAATGATCGTCGGGTGCGTCGGGCAGCAGGTCGGGGTATCGCCGGTCGCCCAGAATCCCGGCGCCGAGAGCCGCCAAATGCACCCGCAACTGGTGCATTCGCCCGGAGTGCGGACGTAGAACCGTGTGCAGCACAGTACGTCCGGAGGCGCTCACGCCCGTTCCTCGCGCCTCGATCATGGTCTCCGAGTTGGGTTCACGGCTGTCGTCGACGAGGACCCGCAGCTCCCCGCGCCGAGCTTCGATATGGTTGCGGTAGACGAGGGGACCGTCGGATTCGGCGAGCGCCGGTGCATCCTGGCCCCAAAGTGGGGGTCGCGCCGACACCGCCTCGTAGACCTTCGTGACTTGCCGCTTCTCGAACAAAGACTGGTACGCGCCGCGCGTCTCGGGGCGGGCCGAGAACATCACCACCCCTGCGGTGCCGCGGTCGAGTCGATGGATCGGGGTCAGATCTGGATTGTCGAGGCGGACCCGCAGTCGGACGAGTGCCGACTCGCGCAGGTAGCGCCCGCTGGGGGTGGTCGGGAGAAAATGTGGTTTGTCGATCACGACGAGGTCGTCGTCGACGTGCAGGATTTCTTCGTGAAACGGCACCGGGTCCTCCGCCGGTAACTCACGGTAGTACCAGATAAACTGGTGTGCGCTGAGTTCTGTGCTCCGGCAGATCGTGTGACCGTCGATACCCACGAACTCGCCGTCGTCGAACCGCCGATACAGGTTTTCGGCTTCCAGATGGTCGAACTTGGCCACGACGTACTCAGCGATTGTCGCCCACGGCCCGGACAGCGGGATGCGTAGACGCGTCGGGCCAACTCCGTTCTTGACGGGCAGCGGTGGGGACATGGACACACAGGTAATCATCCCATCGACTGCTGGTCAGCGGTGATTCGGTGTGGCCTTGCCGGAGACGTCCCCGCGGGGACGCGGGAACCAACTCGGAGCGGTGATCACCAGAGATCGTCGAGTCGAAAATCAGTAGCGCGGACGACAGGCGGGTCCGTATGGTTCGGGAGACAAAGACCGCAGTCGAAAAGCGCTGCGGTCCATACCTTCTGTAGCTCAATTGGTAAGAGCACCCGACTGTGACTCGGGCGACGGCGGATCGTAACCGCCCAGAGGGACTCAGGCCGCACCTCAGATGGGGCTGAAGCTTGGCCTAGATGCAGAGACCGGAAGCCCTCTGCCTGGACAGTTGCCGAACCAGCCTCAGCCGGTATTCCCTGAATCGCCGAACAGCATTCCAGTCACCTGCAATTTCCGCGTCGGCAAGTAGGTATTCGCAGTTGTCCAACTGATCCTTCAAAGACATCATCAGAATTCACCTCCGATCACCCGAGCAAGTACCTGTCCAGGATCCGTCCGGCGGGACCCCGCGGGCATCGGCCGTAGTACCTGTTCAGGTACCTGCTTCGGAGTGGGCCGCAGGCTACTTCTTGACCGCAGGCGCGGGTAGCGGCATACCGCGCTCGGTCAGGACGAAACGGAGACGGTCGGGGTAATCGGTGATGATTCCGTCGACACCGAGGTCGATGAGGGCGTGCATGGTGGCGGGATCATCGACGGTCCACGGGATGACCTTCATGCCACGCGGATGTGCGCTCGCGATCATGTCGGCTGTCGGGTACAAGGCGAAACCGGGGTCGCCGACCTTTCCTCCCTGCGGAGTTCCCTGGACAGGGGAGTAGGCGGAGGCGCCGAAGGTTGACACCGCCGCGATGCCGTCGCCACCGAAATCATCGATGTCCAGGCCGCCGAGCCACGGTGACGCTCCGTCCTTGCCTACCTGGAGAAAGTCGCCGTTAGTGAGCGCGACGACGGGCACACTCGGCGCGAGTTGACGGGTGAGCATCAGCGAGCCCCAGTCGAAGCTCTGAATGGTGACGCTGTCCAACAATCCTGCTGCCCGGATCGTGTCGAGGACTACAGATACGAACTGCTCACGCGGGGCGGTCTCGTGAGGCGCTCCGGCTTCCACCTTGGTCTCGATGTTGAGCTTGATTCCGGGTGCGTTGTACGACTTCACCAGAGCGAGTACTTCTTCGAGTGTCTGCATTTTCGCTCCCGGAACATTTTGCTGCTCAGGGTATCCAGCAAGGGGGAGGGTGCCACAGTCCATGGTCTTGATCTGCTGCAGGCGCAGCGTGTTGACGAATTTACCGACGTACGGGAACTCCGGGTCGCCGGTAGTGGCTGGCTCCGTGTCGAGGCATTTCTTGTTCGAGATCTTACGATCGTGTGTGACGACAGCGATCCCGTCTTCGGTGATCTGGGTATCGAGTTCGAGTGTGCTGACGCCCATTTCGAGGGCGTTGGAGAACGCAGCCAGGCTGCTCTCCGTGTACAGGCCGAGTCCGCCGCGGTGGGCTTGGACGTCGAACGTCGAAACCGGCTGGGGCGCTGAACTACCGAACGAACCGGACCAGTCGAGACTGCCGGTTGGCGATGCGGTGGCCGGGGTCGCCAGCGCGGTGAGGGGGAGTGCGACGGTCACGGCGGCACACGACAATATTCTGCTGAGTTGCATGAAAGGAACGTAGAGGCGTCGAATGGCTCGCCGGGGTTCGTTAGGTAAACTAACGGTAAAGGTCAGGCCGCGTGAATGTGCTGCCCGACGCCGCTCGCTTGGATCTTCATCCACGACGCCAGAAGCTCGCACCCGGTCAGTCCACTCTCGTCGAGAGGTTCGATTGCGTAGCTGATGTGTCTACCGCCGCGAGGGTTCTGTAATTGAAAACGGTTCAGGTTCAGCCGCGTCGGCAGATAGCCGAGTACCTCGAGGAACGCGGTGCGAATGCGTCGTAGATCGGTGCGCCACTGTTTCGGGCTGAAACGAGTCTTCTGCGCATTCTGGAAAGCATTGCTACGAAGGAGTTCCCACACCTTGCGTGCCCACACCCGCGCCTGCGAGAAGGACATCCAGCGCGTCAAGTCTGCGATGTCGCGAATGTAGCTGTCGTCGCTGGCATTACAGATCATGTCCTGCGGGTGGCCGATCCACTTGACCGGGATCCACGGCTGGACTTCCGGTCCATCGCCGGCAACACCGTGTCCCTCACAACCTTCGACGACGCCGGCCGGTTGTTGCGGATCGGAGATCAGTCCGACTCCGATGATGTTGGCGCCGTTGAGTGTCGGAAGAGTCAGCGTCGGAAGTGCCGCTCGGATTACTGTGCATCCCTGTGAGTATCCGATCAGCATCACGGGGCCGCCCGACTGCGCGATTTCGGTCGAGAGGGCCTTCACACCCATCGCGGTGCTGTGCCGAAAGCTCAGGCCGCCGTCGGCGACCGGGCCGTACGACGCGGGATACGCGACCCAGCGAGAATCGAATCGACTGTCGAGTTCGTCGGTAACGGCACTGAGGAGTCCGCGCACACGGGCGCCGTCGTCGCCGACGTGGGATTCGCCGGTGCCGCCAACTGCAAGAACGGTTACCTCAGCCATGTCAGCGATCATCCACGCCGATTCTGAGAAGTCGGCATCCAAACCCTGAGAAGAGACTGGCAATCCGTAGTGCTGCGAAATCGTTATAGAGCGAGCACCATTTACCCATGACGACGTCGAATCGTTCGTCCAGACGAAAAGTGTCCGTGGTCGGTGCGGGAAGCGTCGGCACGGCAATTGCGTATGCCTGCCTGGAACGCGGATCGGCCGACGCGCTCGCCCGCCACGACACCCACAGCGCAAAGGTCCGGGCCGAAGTTCTCGATCTCTGGGATTGTGAATATCTGTTGTCCTCGATATCCGACATATAGGATCAATAAATGATCAGCTTCCTGATTCGCGCCGCGATCTTCCTGGGTTCTGCGGCTGTCGGGCTTCTTGTTGCGTCGTTGATTCTTTCGGGCTTCTCGGCGCCTACATCCGGATTCATCGTGGCGGTCGTGATCTTTGCGATTGCGCAGTCGGTCTTGGCGCCGTTCATCGCGACGGTGGCAAAGCGACATGCACCGGCATTTCTCGGCGGAATCGGATTGGTGTCGACGTTTGTCGCTCTGTTGGTGGCGTCGATCTTCTCCAATCTGTCGATCTCCGGTGTCTCGAATTGGATTCTGGGAACCGTCGTCGTGTGGCTGGTAACCGCAGTTGCGACACTGGTTCTTCCGTTGTTGTTCGTTCGTAAGAAAGTTCAGGAGAAGAAGGCACAGTGACGCGCCCGAGCATCGGTATGGACTACACAGTCCTGGACTGCCCGGATCCGGCTGCATTGGCCAACTTCTACGTCCAGGTCCTCGAGTGGAAAAGTGTTCGGGACGAGGATGATTGGCACGTGATCGAAGGACCCGGCGGGGAGCGGCTCGCGTTTCAGCTCGCTCCGGATTTTGTTCCGGTGGACTGGCCGACGTCCGGCGTCGGGATCCATCTGGATCTGCTCGTGGATTCTCTCGACCCCGCGGAGGCTTGGGTGACGAGCCTCGGTGCGCAGCGGGTGACCGGCATCCCGGAGCATCAGACTTTCCGCGTCTACCGCGATCCGGTCGGTCACCATTTCTGCCTGTGCCTGCGGGACTGAGTGTCGACTCGCCTCGATCTCGTCGACCGTGGATAATTCCGAACACTTGTCACGCCCGAGAATTGGAGATCGACGATGGCTTCGCAGAATTCCGACGAATTCCTGGTAGAACGTACGACGATCGTCAAGGCAGAAGCATCGGTCGTCTTTGCGTTGATCAACGATTTCCATCAGTGGACTCAGTGGTCGCCGTGGGAAGGTCTCGACCCGGCGATGCAGCGCACGTACGCGGGTCCTGACGCGGGCGTCGGGGCTTCGTATGCCTGGGCCGGAAACAAGAAGGCGGGCTCCGGTTCGATGGTGATCACCGAGTCCGTTCCAGGCGAACGCGTAGTTTTGGACCTGGCCTTCCGCAAGCCGTTCAAGGCGCAGAACGTCACCACCTTTCTCATCTCTCCGAATGCCGGTGTCTCTCCCAATGCCGGTGAAGTTCAGGTGACGTGGAAGATGACCGGAAAGAAGAATCTGTTCTTCAAGATCTTCGGTTTCATCTTCAGCATGGACAAGCTTGTCGGAAAGGATTTCGAGAAGGGCCTGTCCCAGCTGAAAGCTGCTGCAGAAAAGGGCTGACGAGCCGGTGGTACCGTCTCCCGGTGTTACGGATGACGCCTACCGACGCCCAAACCTTCTGGATTTCGGAGAAGATCCCCAACGATCAGCTACTGCTCTACTGCTTCGACGGGCAGAGTCAGTCGATCGACGAGCTACGACGCTCGGTGGTGGAAAGAGCGTCGCTCATTCCTGATCTCAATGTTCGGATTCGTGAATCACCGTGGCACCTCGACTATCCGGTCTGGGAGCCCATGCCGGTCGATACCTTGTTGGTGAGAGTGCATGAGCTGCCCGATGACTCGTGGATCTCGTGCATTCAGGGAATCGAGAAACTACTCGAGCATCACGTCGACCCGCGTCAGTCGCCGTGGACGCTGCACCTGTTTCAGGATGTCAGCGGCGTGCCGCGCTGTAGCGGCCGGGCGCTGATCGCAGTTCTGCAGGTCGCTCATTCTCTGGCGGACGGCAAGCGGGCATCGGCGATCGCTCGCCTGCTGTTCTCGCCGCAACCGCCCACACCACAGAAGATGGACGGGCGACACAGCGGATCAGCAGAAATACTGGGCCGCGCGGCTCTGCGCCTGCCAGGTCAGCTTGTCTCACTGTTCCGCGACGGCCGAGCGGGGCACAAAGCGCAGTTGCAACTGCAGGCGGATACCGAGTCGGGAGTTGTTGCGCCGCAAGCGGCGAGCCGTCCCAAGGTGCGCTCCAACATCCCTCCCGGACCTCATCGGCTGGTGCGCATGGTCGTGCGGGACAGTGCAGATTTCCGCGGCGACGACGTGTCCGTCACAGTCGGTGCGATGACCGCGATCTCGGTGGCGATGGCGAACTATCTCACCGAACGAGACGGTTCGGTACCGCCCGAATTGGGAGCCGAGGTGACTATCGCCAAGGCCGGTACACCCACGGCGCGCAACCACTTCCGCAATGCGGGTGTCGGACTGTTCCCGGATATCGACGGCCTCCGGGAGCGAGCCCGACGGATCAAGGAGTCGATGGACGAGCGTCGTGCACGTGCGTCCCATCCGTCCAGCGCAGCTTCGGATCTCGCGCTCAACGCGGTTCCCGGACCGCTCGTCCGTTGGGGCGTGCAGCAATACGATTTCACGGTCGTGCCCGACGAGGTCACCGGCAACACCGTCGTGTCGAGTGTCGCGCGTGGTGATGCGGATCTGGTGCTCGGAGGCGGCGTCGTTCGGTTCACAGCGGGCTTCCCGAGTTTGTCGCCGGTCATGTCGTTGACCCACGGCGTACACGGGATCGGGGACACGGTGACGATCAGCATCACGAGCAGTCCGGCCTCGATTCCGGACATCGATGTGTACGAGCAGATGATGCACGACGCGATCGACGAGGTGCGCGAAGCGCTGTCGTGACGGCCTGATCTACTGGGAGCATGGGATTCACGCGTGCCGAACTGGAATCGTTCCGAGACGCCGAGATCGAGGATCTGATCGGGCCGGATTGTCGGCTGTTGTTCGTCGGTATCAATCCGGGGCTGTGGACGGCGGCGACCGGCGCGCATTTCGCCAGGCCGGGCAATCGGTTTTATCCGGCACTGCTGCGGGCAGGCATCATCGAGCGTGCGATCGATCCCTCCTCGGGTATGTCGGACGCTGACACACAACATCTGATCGGTCGGGGAGTGGGCATCACCAATTTGGCGGTGCGGGCAACTGCGCGCGCAGATGAATTGACCTCGGAGGAACTCGCAACTGGCGGAATTCGGGTCCGAAACATCGTGCGCGCAACCAAACCAGTAGTCGTTGCCTTCGCCGGGATCACCGCCTATCGAACAGCTTTCGGTGACAAGAAGGCGAAGGCCGGGCGCCAGGACCGCGATTTCGAGGGGGCAAAACTCTGGATCGTGCCCAATCCCAGTGGCCTCAACGCACACGAGACGGTGGACACATTGGCAGCGAAATATCGTTCCGCCGCATCCGAAGCCGGAATTCTCTGAGAGAAGTCGTAGTTCCGTTCGGCCAGAACAAGGTACAAGTTAAAGTGCTTGTATGTCTGTTCTATACAACATCTTTGTAGTGATTCACCTACTCGGTATGGCTGCCCTGGTCGGTAGCTACTTCACCGTCCTCAAGGCTCCCTCGATCACCGAGGTCATGGTGTGGGGTGCCAGGATGCAATTCGTGTCCGGCCTGATCCTCGTCGGTCTGGGCGAGGGCGCGCTGGACAAGAACTACATTCACGCGAAAATCGCTGTGAAGCTGGTGCTTTCGCTGGTCATCGTGGCCCTCGCCGAGATCACCCGGGCGAAGCAGAAGAAGGGGCAACCCAATCCGAATCTGGTGCACGTCGTCGGAGGGTTGTCGATCGTGACCGTGTTCGTGGCTGCGCTCTGGACCTGACAAAACACAAAAGAGCCCCGGCGATCGAAACGCGCCGGGGCTCTTTGCTGTTGACGTGTTTACAGACCCGGACGCTTGCCGATCGTCAGGGTCACTTCACCGGTGTGGGCGAAGAAGTCGTTGCCCTTGTCGTCGACGACGATGAAGGCGGGGAAGTCCTCGACATCGATCTTCCAGACGGCTTCCATACCCAGTTCGGCGTACTCGAGGATGTCGACCTTCTTGATGCAGTCGAGCGCCAGGCGAGCGGCCGGTCCACCGATCGATCCGAGGTAGAAACCGCCGTGCGAGTTGCAGGCGTCGGTGACCTGCTTGGAACGGTTTCCCTTGGCCAGCATGATCATCGAGCCTCCGGCAGCCTGGAACTGCTCGACGTACGAGTCCATGCGGCCGGCCGTGGTCGGGCCGAACGAACCGGACGCCATGCCGTCGGGCGTCTTGGCAGGGCCGGCGTAGTACACCGGGTGATCCTTGAGGTACTGCGGCATTTCTTCGCCGGCGTCGAGACGCTCTTTGATCTTGGCGTGCGCGATGTCGCGTGCCACGACGAGCGGACCGGTCAAGGAGAGACGAGTCTTCACCGGGTGCTTGGAGAGCTCGGCCAGGATCTCCGACATCGGCTTGGTCAGATCGATCTTGACCGCAGCGCCCTTGCCGGTGCCCGAAATTCCATCGGTCTCTTCGTCGAGCTGAGCGTCCGTGACCTCGGGCAAGAAGCGGCCAGGGTTGAATTCGAGCTGTTCCAGGAACACGCCCTCCGGCGTGATCTTGGCCTTGGCCTGTCGATCGGCCGAGCAGGACACCGCAATGGCGACGGGCAACGAAGCGCCGTGACGGGGGAGTCGGACGACGCGGACGTCGTGGCAGAAGTACTTGCCGCCGAATTGTGCGCCGATACCGATCTTCTGCGTGAGCTCGAAAACTTTCTTCTCGAGTTCGTGATCGCGGAAGCCGCGACCCGTGATAGCGCCTTCGGTGGGCAATTCGTCGAGGTAGTGCGCCGACGCGTACTTCGCCGTCTTCATCGCGAACTCGGCCGAGGTACCGCCGACGACGATTGCGAGGTGGTACGGCGGGCAGGCTGCTGTCCCGAGTGAGCGGATCTTCGCCTCGAGGAACTGCATCATCGAGTCGGGATTCAGGATCGCTTTGGTTTCCTGGTACAGGTAGGACTTGTTGGCGCTGCCGCCGCCCTTGGCCATGAAGAGGAACTTGTACGAGTTCTCGTGTCCGGCAGCAGTATCGGCGTACAGCTCGATCTGCGCGGGCAGGTTGTTGCCGGTGTTCTTCTCATCCCACATCGTGATGGGGGCGTTCTGCGAGTAGCGAAGGTTCAGACGCGTGTAGGCGTCGTAGACGCCTCGGGCAATGGACTTCTCGTCGTCTCCGGGGGTGAGCACATGCTGCCCACGCTTGCCCATGACGATGGCGGTTCCGGTGTCCTGGCACATCGGCAGGACACCGGCCGCGGCGATGTTGGCGTTCTTGAGTAGATCGAGCGCCACGAACTTGTCGTTGTCCGACGCTTCGGGATCGTCGAGGATGCTCGCCAGCTGCGTCAGGTGATCCGTGCGCAGGTAGTGAGAGATGTCGTGCAGCGCCGTTTCGGTCAGCAGACGCATCGCCTCCGGCTCGACCTGCAGGAAGGTGCGGCCGTCCGGTCCCTCGACTGTCGACACCCCTTCGGTGGTGAGCAATCGGTACTCGGTGGTGTCATCACCGATCGGCAACAGGTCCTCATAGAGGAAGTCGGCCATCATCTCTCCTGAACAAGGGTGCGTGCGAAGGTCGCATTCAGGTTATCGTTGGGGGTTTCCTTCTCCGAATCGGGGCGGGTGTGAGCTGGAATTATCCGTGCCGCACTGGCTCGATCAAGATACTTCGACCAGTTCGGAGAGCTCGGCGCCACGAAATTCGGCAAGTATTTCGGCCTGCTCGGCGACTGCTGCGCGGGCCGATCGGGACCACGTTCCCCACGGGGTGATCGCGACCTTCAGATTCTTTCCGGACGCCCGCGGTCGCCACAGTCCGGTGATCGTGCCGCCGACCACCACCGTGCCCGGTCGCCCGAGGGTCGGCCATACCGTCTTCTGTGCGGCCGGGTCGGGAACCAAGGTCTGCCGATCCTTGAGCTGTACATACGGATCGAAAGGCCCGAGCAGGCGCGTACTCGAATCGGTGGGGGAGCCGAGCAAGTCTTCGCGGTCCTGTTCGAGAATCCACCGCTTCTCGCCGTTCACCTCGATCTCCTCGGCATCGGTGGGCCAGTGGGCTCTGACATCCTTGACCGGAGCATCGAGAAACGACGCGACGTGAGCAGGAGTGGCGGGGCCGTAGAAGCGCAGATACCCGCGAATCACGTCGAAGCGGGGATCGGCGTCAGAACCTGAGGCTGTGTACGGGCGTCGACGCCAACCCGGAATGCGTTCGAGCACTGGGGGAGATGTGTCCGGCTGCAGCTCGAGGCCCGCCTGAAGCGCCGCGAGCCGGAACGGCATCTCGTACAGATGGGTGGCGTTACACGGTCGGCAGAATCTCAAATACGGTTCGGTGACCCGCGTGGTCAATTGCGCGGACATCTCGCCCTTGACGGTTGGTTTCGAGACGATGTCCCGCATCGCGGTAGCAACTGTTTGCAGGGCAGTCAGCGTCGGGATGCCGGCGGCCTTCAGCGGCCGGTTCGCGTCGTAAATACGTTTGGCTGCATCGACTTCACTGAACGGCGACGTGGCGACAGCGACGGCAGGCAGGTCGCGACGACGGTAGTAGTGGGGAGCTCCGCGCAACGTCCAGGCAAGAGCGTGGTCAGTGGCGTCGACGCGTACGCCGCGGATCTGTAGTGCCCAGGCGGCGCCGTCCGGTCCGGTGTTCTGAATCCCGAGATCGAGAATGTCGCAATCGTGGTGATCGGCATCACCGGCAAGAGGGGTGTCGAGTTGATGGCGGTGCCACCGGAAATTAGCTACCTGCGTGAGTGAGGTTGCGCTAGACATGATTTCAGTTTACTGGTGAGTAACCGCAGGTTGTGTGTCGGTTAATGATCGCGGCAACAGAATCAGTAAAATCCGACCGATTTGCCGGAATTTTTTCAGTAGCAGACCTTATTAGTCGAAATAATGACCCCATTGTCGGAATTCTTTGCCAACTGGTCGTTCGTATGATTACTGTTACCCACGTCACGGATACATTACAGATGTGACGCAGCTGTCACAGCACTGTCGGGTGCTTTTTGACGGCTGACCTCTGACTTCTCAAGGAGATTCACATGGGTTCAATGGAAGGTATTCTCGGCGCTGTTGTTCAGGGCCTGGGATCACTGTTCAGTGCTGACGGTCTGCTCAAGACTTTCATGGGTTCGGTAGAGGGCATCTCCAAGGACCCGACTCCTTAATCCAGCGCAACTTTGCAGCGTCCGCTTCGGACGTAGTTACTTCAACTTCTACTAACTGCAGGAGGAAACTCATGGGATCTCTCGGTGAAGCATTCGGAAGCGTCAACAACCTCGGCCAGCGTCTCGTCGACGCACTGACCACGCTCAGCGGCGGCACGGTTACGCCCAAGTAAGCGTCGTCTGACGAGAAAGGCTCACGCACTCGGTGCGTGAGCCTTTCCGTGTCGACCGGGTCGCGTTTTTCCGATCACGTCGGTTTTGCCTGTCTCAGGCGGTACCGTTCGAACGGTACCGCTGCCGAAGAGAGTGACCCGGATGATCGAGACTCGTTCCTTACGAACGGTTTTCCGCGTCTTCGTGGCTCTGACCACGGCGGTATGTGGGTTCCAACTTTCTCAGCGCACCGGGTCACGCTCAATCAGTGGACAGCAGGCTGGTCGACACCTCGGTGTACTCACCGTCGGTGGGGCGCGACATACCGTTGCAGGTCTTGCGGCCGGCTGATACCTCGACACCCGCTCCGACGCTCTACCTACTCAATGGAGCGGCCGGACCCAAGCCTCGCGAAATCCGGTGCAGTTTGTTCTCGGTGGCGGAATCGAGGCAGCAACTCACTACTGCACCACCCAGCTTGCGGAAAAGACGAACGCATTGGGTATGAACGACATTCGCTACAACTTCAAGCCGGCAGGAACGCATTCATGGGGATACTGGGAAGACGACTTACACGATTCGTGGCCGATGATCGCCGCGTCGCTCGGCGTGTGAGTTCCCGTCGAGTGAGCCTTCGAAGCGTCGTTCTCGTCGGCGCGCTCGCCCTGAGTTCACTTCTTGCGCTGCCGTCGACCGCACTCGCCGACGAGGCCCCGAAGATAACGAGCGTCTCCGAACTGTCCTCGCGCTTGGTTCTTCTCGACGTTCTGAGTCCCGCCATGGGGCGCACCATGGCGGTGAAAGTGCTACTTCCGGCCGACCGCTCGGAACCGCGCGGGACGCTGTATCTCCTGGATGGCAATTCCGGGCAGATCGAGGAGAACAACTGGTTGGCCCCGACCAACGGCGATATCGTGCCGTTCTTCGCCGACAAGAATGTGAACGTCGTACTCCCCATCGGTGGAACCGGCACCATGTACACCGATTGGCAGGAAGATCACCCGAAATTCGGTCGTCTGAAGTGGGAGACGTTCCTGACAAAAGAGCTTCCCTCGCTGATCGACGAGAGGTTCGCGACCAACGGGCACAACGCAATCGGCGGGATCTCGATGGGTGCAGAAGCCGCGCTGATCCTGGCCCAACGCTCAGCCGGGTTGTACGACGCGGTCGCCGGCTACAGCGGCTGCTACACAACCGTCGGAGGATTCGGCAAGGCGTTGACCGATCTTGTGGTCGTCAACGGAAATGCCCGTTCGGAGCAGATGTGGGGTCCGGCCGGCAGTGAGGCTTGGCAAGAGCACGACATCTTCGCCAATGCCGACAAGCTGCGCGGCACCAAGGTGTATCTCGCCTCGGGGTCGGGACTACCAGGCCCCCACGAAACCCTCGATACTCCTGCCCTGGGTCGTGTACTGGTCGTGGGCGGGGTTATGGAACTGGGATCGAACCTGTGCACCGACCAGATCACGCAGGTGCTGCGCGAGCGAGGAGTCGATGTCACCCGCAGCGCTCAAGCGGTGGGGACGCACGGTTGGCCGTATTGGCGCGACGAACTCGTTCGGTCATGGTCGATGCTCGAATCTGCGTTGTCCGCTTGAGCAGTTCCTTGCGATGAGTTTTCGTTTCCGGTCGGGTCTATAACCGTGTACACCTGATTCGTAACCTCTCCGACAAGGACAGAACATGCCTTCCATCACCCCCTGTTTGTGGTTCGACAATCAAGCAGAAGAAGCAGCGAACTTCTACATCTCGGTGTTCGGTTCCGGGCAGATACTCGGAATCGAAAGGTACGTCGAGGGATCGCCCTCCGGAATGCCGGCGGGATCGGTGATGACCGTCAGCTTCGAGCTCGGCGGTCAGCGATTCACCGGATTGAACGGCGGACCGATGTTCACGTTCTCGGAGGCCGTGTCTTTCGAGATTCCGTGCGTCGATCAGGCGGAGGTCGATCACTACTGGTCCCGGCTGACCGATGGCGGGGAAGAAGGCCCGTGTGGATGGGCCAAGGACAAGTTCGGACTGTCCTGGCAGGTAGTCCCGAATCGTCTCCTCGAACTGATGCAGGATCCAGATCGAGCCAAGGCGCAACGCGCCACGGACGCGATGATGAAGATGAAGAAAATTGACATCGCGGAACTCGAAAAGGCCGCAGACGCATCCTGAACATGACGTGACAGACGGGCGACAGTCTTCTTTAGCTGACGCTAGCCTTCCCTAATTCTCGCTGGAGCGTTGGAGGAGTGCTGGTAACCATGCGGATCAAAGTCTCTCGAATGAAGATTGCAGTCACGGCGCTGGCAGCCTCGCTTGCCGTCGCCGGGCTTGCCGGTTGCAGTAGCGACAGTGCTGACGCACCGGCGGAGGCGGGCGCAACCATTTCGACGATGTGGGCACTCAACCAGTGGGCGTCGCGGACTGGATGGCGTTCGGCGGCAAGGGCGTCGGACCGTGGGTTGCGGACGAGTTCACCACCGACCCGAAGATCCTCGGAACGATGGATCTGAGCGTCGAGGACGTCATCGCACTCGAGCCGGACCTCATTTTGTGGACGCGGAGCGACAACACGCAGGCGACGTACGACAAGCTCAGCGCCATCGCGCCGACGGTCGGGCCGCCTCCAGGTCTCTCCACGGCCTACGGGACGACGGTCGAGCAGCAGACTGAACTCGTCGCCAAGGCACTCGGTAAGGAAGCGGAAGGCAAGGCGCTACTCGACGGCCTCGACGCCAAGTTCGACGCCGCGATTGCCACCAATTCGAACTTCGCGGGCAAGACCGTGGCAATCGGTGCCTACAGTTCCGACGGTTACGCCGCCTACGTACCCGGTGACGCGCGCGCAGACTTCATGACCCGTCTCGGCTTCACGATTCCGGCCGCGATCACCGAAAAAGCAACCGGCAATTTCTACGTTCCGGTCGCCAACGAGAACCTCAACCTGTTCGACGCCGATCTCACCGTGCTGTTCCCGATCTTCCTCGACAGCAGTGCGTTTGCGAACGATCCGCTATTGCGTGCAATTCCGTCGGCCCAACATGGACACTTGTTGATTCTCGATGACGTTTCACTCGTCAATGCTTTCTCGAGTGGCTCCGTACCGGGGCTGACCTACGCAATCGACAACGCGGTTCCGAAGTTCGCGAGCACGCTCGGGGCCTGATCAGTGCCATTTCAGGGCCTGCCCGTCACTGTGAGCGTGTTCGCAAAAAGTGGCGGGCAGTTCTCGTACGTCGGTACACTGGAAAAAGTGAACTTTCAGCTAACGAGCGACGGCCCCGTGGAGATCGGTCCAGTGGAGATCGCAGCGACCGCTCCCCGTTTTCCGCGGATGCACGCATACGTGGATATCGCTGTTGTGATCGTGGTGCTGGTCGGAACGAATCTGATCGCGCACTTCACCACCGCCTGGGCAAGTATCGCCACGGTACCTATCTCTGCTCTCGTTCTGCTGGCGCTCACCAAACGCCGGGGGATGGGGTGGGCGGAGCTCGGGCTGTCTCCCCGTGACCTGCGGAAGGGTTCGAAGTACGCCCTCGCCGCCGTCGGTTTGGTCCTGACGGTTGTCGCCGTCGGTGCGCTGCTTCCGCTTACGCGCCCCTTCTTCATGGCGGATCGCTACGCCACAATTTCCGGCGCCATCATCGCGTCGATGATCGTCATTCCGCTCCAGACCGTCATACCCGAAGAGTTGGCTTTCCGCGGCGTCCTGCACGGCACGCTGAACCGGGTCAGTGGATTCCGGGGCGTCGCAGCGGCCGGTTCACTGATGTTCGGACTGTGGCACATCGCGTCGTCGATGGGTTTGACCAGCGGCAACGAGGGGCTTTCCGGCTTTCTCGGTACCGGAGTCGTCGGTCAGGTCGCCGGAATCCTCGGAGCTGTTCTCGCCACCGCTGCAGCCGGTCTCGTATTCACCTGGCTCCGTCATCGCAGTGGCAGCCTCATTGCGCCGATTGCTCTGCATTGGTCGTTGAACGGGGCGGGCGCGCTGGCTGCGGCTCTTGTTTGGCACGCAACTCTTGCTTGATCCCAATATCTGACAAAAAGGACAGTATTCGCCGCGCGGCGCCGGGTAGTTTTGTGCTTTGCTCAGTGAGTGACGCACCTTCATCGAGGCCATGTCTTCCACATTTCCGGTCGTCCGACGGTTGAGGATGCGGCGCAGTCGCTCGTCTCGATCCCCGACGGCGTGTTGGCGATCGACGAAGCGGGAACCATCGTCTACTGCGGAGAATTCGAATCACTCCCGAGTGAACTCGAAGGCGCTGAAACCCACGATCACCGGCCAGGATTCCTGCTGCCCGGATTTGTCGACGCACACATTCACTTCCCGCAAACGTACGCCGGCGACGCGTACGGCGGCGGTCAGCTCCTCGAGTGGCTCGACCTCTGTGTCTTTCCCTCCGAATCGAGGTTTGCTGATCCCGAGTTCGCCCAGCACGCTGCCGAGGCCTTCTGCGCTCGCCGAATCGCCACGGGAACCACGGCCGCGATGGTGTTCGGATCGGCCTTCCCGCACGCGCAGGACGCGTTGTTCTCGGAAACTCTGAAACGCGGCCTTCGAGTGGTCAGCGGGCGGGGGATTCAGACCACCGGCCCGGCCTCCGCCGCCGCGCTGATCACCTCGGAAGAGGACGCGATCAGGCTCACCCGCGAGGAGATCGACAAGTGGCACGCGGCCGACACCGGTGACGTGAACACTGCCTTGGTTCACGTCGCAGTGGTTCCGCGCTTCTCCCTCGCGGTGACGACCCGAACGCTGAAAGCGCTGGGGGAGTTGTACGACTCGGTCCGCGACCGCGGCGTCTACTTCCACAGTCACCTCAACGAGAACAACCGGCCGGGAACCGGCGAGGTGGCAACCACACTTGCCGAGTACGAGGTCGAGACCTATCTCGACACGTACGACGGCAAGTTCCTCCCCGGCTCGCAAGTCGGCGGAAAGAGCTTCCTGGGTCCGCGTGCGATTCTCGCGCACTCGGTGCACTGCCAGGACTCCGAACTCGCACGAATGGCCGAGACCGGAACCTCGATCGCACATTGTCCGACGTCCCAGCAGTTTCTCGGCTCAGGCACCATGCCGTGGAAACGAACCGTTGCATCAGGGGTCAACATCGCGATCGGATCGGACTTCGGCGGCGGCGACGAGTGCCTGCTCACCCGAGTCCTCGGCGACGCCTTCAAGGTTCACATCTCCGAAGCCGGCGACGACGGAGTGTCGATGCACCCCGCCGAACTGCTGTTCACCGGAACTCTCGCCGGTGCTCGCGCGCTGGACATGGAGAACCGGATCGGCAACTTCGACGAGGGCAAAGAGGCCGACTTCCTGGTGATCGATCCGGCCGGGTGGCCGCCGCTCGCCGGGCTCGTCAACCATGGAACGCGTTCGGATGATCCGATACTCGCCCGCGACCAGACGCTTTTCGGGCTCCTGATGGCGATGCGCGAACCCGCGATTGCGCACGTGTACGTGCAAGGGCGCCGGGTGTCGGGCTGACGTGTCCGCAACCGCCATCACCGGGTACCACCGAACGAGTTCGGGATTCCGGGCGTGGGTGGAGCGTGCGGCCGAGATCGCCGGTCGATTCGACGGCTACCTGAGCTGTGGCATCAGTGATCAACCGGATCCGGTGTCGCACGGGTTGTCCGTCACCTTTGACAGTGCCGACGATCTTCATCGTTGGCTGGAGTCGGGCGAACGCCGCGATCTCGAAAGATCGGCTGCGGCAACGGGAATTCTCGCGCAGACGAGTGATCTGGTCCTGGTCGACGGCCTTTTGCCGCCGCCCGGTATCGGTGTGTACGACCATGCCGTCGTCGTGGGTAAGGAGAACGAGTTTCTGCGAACGCAACGACACCTCATCGATCTCAGTTCGCGATTTTCAGGCTACGAGTCAGTGATGTTGTTGCGGTCGGTCACCGACTCCACCCAGTGGAAGTCCGTACTTCGGTTTCGGACCGAACAGCAGTTGGCGGTGTGGATGGCGTCGCCCGAAAGGGCCGCGGCAC
Organism: Rhodococcus sp. IEGM 1409; assembly: GCF_030056735.1. Classification (GTDB taxonomy): domain Bacteria; phylum Actinomycetota; class Actinomycetes; order Mycobacteriales; family Mycobacteriaceae; genus Rhodococcus_F. The sequence goes on along the minus strand of NZ_JASHKN010000001.1, from coordinate 140,725 downwards.
TACCGAAACTGCGAGCCGAGCTAGCCGAGGACTTCACCGAGACCACGCGGTCGACGCCGTTCGGCACGATCCTGCGCACGGAGAACGGGCAGACCCGTGCGACGCCGAATTGGAAGACGGCGATGATCATCCTGCTCGTTCTCTATCCGACGGTGATGACGCTGTCGAGGTTTCTCGGACCGCTGCTCGACGGGATCGGAGCGCCGCCGTGGCTCTCGATGTGGCTGAGCCAGATAGTCAGCGTCGGCGCCATGACGTGGTTCCTGATGCCGACGGTCACGAAGTGGTTCCGCCATTGGCTGGACCCGGTCGACGGCGCCGTTCCCCGCACCAACTGGCGCGGAGTCGCGGCGGTAATCGCGGTGTATGCCGTAACTCTGACCCTGTTCGCGTCGGTGAAGTGGCTGCAGTTCTGGGACTACTTCGACTGAATCCGGCCTCGGCGGAAGTAGGCGAGCGGTCCGAAGAAGTTGACGAAGATGATCGCTGCCCACTTCTTCTTGCTGCCGTTCACCGTTTCGGCAGGTCGTCGCGCGAGGTCGGTCCACGCGGCAATCGCCAACAGGGACTGAATCGTTCCGAGCAGGGCGACGATGCGGCACTGCGCGGGTGACAGCTCACCCCAGGACTTCGTTTTCGTGAGGTTCATGAACTCCACCTTGCCCTCGAATGTCCAATTGGTGTGGAGATGGGATTGCCATCGGCACCCGAAGTTCCTCGACACGGTGTGAATAGCATCACCATGATGACCGCTAAGTACGGTGTGGGACCGCGGCGGGACGGTCGTTTTAGGCGTAAAGATCTCGCTAACTCGAACTGTGGCTGAATGTTTGCGTGAGCGCTAAGCTCGACCGGCCCGATTGCCAGATGCGATTTGGCCAATCTGCTGGTACGCGCTCTATCGGGTGAAACACCCGGTCAGTTAAGTAAGGCTTGCCAAACTTGTGTTCGGCGTACAGATGTCATGCTGGCTGATAGCTGCTATCGGGAACGATGTTCGGAATGTGTCAACAAATCGCCCGTAGGTGACAGTTTGATCACTGCCGGTGGGTGTCACCTGTGTGTATGTCTATGGCCGGAAGAGGCTGAAATGTAACGTCCCGGACACATTTGGTGTCGCCAAAGTAACGGAAGGGCTCTAAAGTTATGCCCGGCAGCCAGCCAGTGGCCCGCCATCACGGACAGTTCATCACTGACAGGAGCTAATTCAATGCCTACTATCGGTTTCGGCGACATCTCAGACTTCCTCGGCGCTTTCGCTGACCTCTTCGGATTCCTCGACTTCATCTCCGGAAGCGTTGAAGGCCTGTCGGCCGAGTAAGTCCCGCAAAGCCAGAAGTGCCCCCGAGTCGCAGACTCGGGGGCACTTCTTTAGTTTTCGGCGGGCAGGTGGCCGAATGCGCGCTGAGCCCATTTGTCGCAAATGTGGCTCGTGTTGGCCAAGTGCATGGCGGGGACGATGTGACTGTGGTGGAATGCGAGCGAAAGAAGACAGCTTGCCTGCCCGCCACTTCGAGCGGGACACGCCGATGATCGGAGCTTTGTGCACGTCTCGCGAAGAAACCTCTTCAAGTACGCAGCCGCTGGATCGGCAGCTGCCGGACTCGCTGCATTGAGCGGTACGACGTCGGTGGCCAATGCCGGTTCGCTCGGGACCCTGCTCGATTACGCCGCCGGCGTGCCGTCCGCTCAGGCAATCAAGGCCGCCGGGTATGCAGGCGCCATTCGATACGTCTCGGATCGACGACCGGGCGCAGATTGGATGGTCGGTAAGCCCGTACTGGCGCGGGAAACCGACGCGTTGACGGCGGCCGGACTCCAGGTCGTTTCCTGCTATCAATTCGGCAAGGGTGGAACGGCGGACTGGCGCGGGGCCCGCGAGGCCGGCAAGCGTCACGCGTCCCGTGGCCTCGAACTACATGCTGCGGCCGGGGGGCCGTCCGGTCGGCCGATCTACGCGTCGATCGACGACAATCCCACCAGTACCGAGATCACGACGCTGATCGCGCCGTACCTCGAGGGGTGGGCCTCGGTTGTCGGCAACGGGGCGCTCGGTATCTACGGAAACACTCGCGTGATCGACGCGATGATCGGTGCCGGGGTCGGAACCTGGTTCTGGCAGCACAACTGGGGTTCACCCGCAGGGTATGTGCACCCGCGGGCAAACCTGCACCAGTTCGAAATCGACAAGCGCAAGGTCGACGGCGTCGGCGTGGATCTGAATTCGATCCTCACTCGCGACTACGGGCAATGGTCGTTGGCCGGCTCGGTCGGTCCGGTCCAGCCCGTCGGATCGTCGCTGCCGACGGGATCTATCGCACCATAGCGCCGAATTTGGCGAGCCAGGCCTTCGCGTCATCGGGGAGAGCGCCCGCCGCTTCGGCGGCGAGGCACCATGCTTTTGCCATCGACAAAAAGTTCATCGGGTTGTAGGCGTCTTCTTCGCGAGACCACAATCCGTCGCCCGCATAGTGCAGGATCGTGATGTTGGCGGCGCCGTGCTTGGATCCGTCACCCGGATCCTCCATCGGGTTGTCGATCTCGCACACGATCCATCCGCGCTGCTCGTCGACGACGAACCAGTTGGCCGGGAACTCGGTCATCCGGCGCCCCGGGAACTCGGTCATCGTGCGAGTCACCCACTTGCGTACGGCTTCTCGGCCGTCGAGAGTGCCGAAAGCGTGTTCCACGTAGACGACGTCCTCGGTGAACAGGTCCGCGAAGGCATTCCAGTCGCCGGAACGAGTGCACTCGACAACGGTGTTCTGGTAACTCGCGAATGCTTCCTCAAGTTCAGTGCGTGACCAGGTCATGAAAACTCCTCGGGTAGTCGTCGCCTCAAATTAGAACACGTTGCAGAATTGTGTGTCGGCGATTCGATGCAGAAGGGTTCTGCGGTACCGTCGTCGACGGGTCGGGGACCCATTATGTGAGAGGGCAACACGTGGAATTCATCATCGACTTCATCTACACACTTCTGTCGAAGTTGCAGACGGGCAGCATCGAAGACTCTTCGGTGAAGTGAGTCCTCCGCCGGGTTGATTCCCTTATCAGACTTTCTGTTTGGGGATCAGTCCGGCGAACACCATTGTCGCGACGGCGGCGGCGATGGAAATCAGGAACGTGGCGCGAAACGCCTCGAACGAGGGGATCACTGCGGAGCCGACCGTGATTGTCATCCCAGCCAGAACGACGCTCACGATCGCGGCAGACGTCGACGTGCCGATCGATCGCATCAGAGAGTTCAGTCCGTTCGCGGCCGCAGATTCCGTGATGGGTACCGCGCCCATGATCAAGGCTGGCATGGCCGAGTACGAGAGTCCGACCCCCGCGCCGATGAACATTCCGGCCACGGCGACCTGCCAGACGCTCGACACCGTGAAATATGCGAAGGCGTAACCCAATCCGATCACGAGGGCACCAAGCATCAACGTGATTCGTGGACCTCGCCAAGCTGAAATCCGAGCGGAGACGGGTGAGAGCGCCATCATGACAAGTCCACCGGGGGCCAACGCAAGTCCCGCTGCGACCATGGATAATCCGAGGCCATAGCCGGTGGACGTCGGTGCCATGAGAAGTTGGGGGAGCGTCAAGGAATTGCCGTACATGGCAAAACCGACGGCGATCGACGCGAAGTTGGTGAAGAGAACCTGCGGCCGGGCCGATACGCGAAGGTCCACCAGCGGTGCGCTGCGTCGAAGTTCCCACCATCCCCACACCAGGAAGCTGAGGGCGGAAACCGCCAGGAGTCCCAGTGTTTTCGCGTCGCCCCACCCCCAGGTTCCGCCCTTCGTGATCGGGAGCAGAAGGGTAATGAGTCCGGCGGTGAGACCGAGCGCTCCGATGAAGTCGAAACGTCCCGGGCGACGTACTTTCGATTCCGGAATGACAAACGCAACCAGTGCGATGCAGATCAAGCCGAATGCCGCCGAAGTGACGAACAGGAAGTGCCAGTTGGCATTCTGTGCAATCACTGCGGCGATCGGTAGTCCGATCGCACCGCCGACGCCGAGGGTGGCGCTCATGACGGCCATGGCGCCGGCCACCTTCTTCGGCGGAAGAACGTCGCGAATGATGGCGATTCCCAACGGAATTGCACCTACCGATGCACCTTGAAGTGCACGTCCGATCACCAGCACGATCAGTGAAGGCGCGAGCGCGCAGATCGCCGAGCCGAGGACGACCGTCCCGAGACTGACCAGCAGCATTCGTTTCTTGCCGAACATGTCGCCGAGGCGTCCGCTGATCGGCGTGATCACGGCGGCGGCGAGCAGCGTTGCGGTGATCGCCCACGACGTGTCGGCGGGAGAAGAGTTCAGCAGGTGCGGCAACTGCGGAATGATCGGGACGACCAGCGTCTGCATAAGGGCGACGACGATTCCGCACAGTCCGAGAACTGTGAGCACGGGACCCGAAGGTGCGTAGTTCGTGTCCGTGTTTTTCTCGTCCGGGGTTTTCTCGTCGACATTCGACGACCCTGCGTGAACGGACATTCGGCTCCCGCCATGGCGTGTTCTGTTTCGGTGCGTTCGCCCCAGTGTGCACGCTACACATCGTGTGTAGTCTGCACAATATGAAGATGGACCGGGACCCCGAACTGGTGAATATCGAGTACGAGTTGACTCTGCTCTCGCGCTACCACGCGCTCGCTCAACGGGCGGAACTTCATCTGGACCGGTCGGCGTATCTGCTGCTCGGACGACTGGAATTACAGCATCCCATGAGCCTCAAGGAGCTCTCCTGCGCTTTCTCCCTCGACATCTCGACCATCAACAGGCAGATCGGTGCGCTACGCAGGTTGGGCTTGGTGGAGCGGGTGGAGGATCCGGACGGTGGCCTGGCACGAAAGGTGCGGCCGACAGCGCTGGGGTTGTCGAAACTTCGTGCTGATCGCGAACATTCGACAGCGGGCGTCGAAAAGGTCTTGCGCGAGTGGACGCCGGAGCAGCGCCTTGCGCTCGGTGATCTACTCCGGCAATTCAATCACTCGGTGGAGAACTTGGAGGGCCGCGACTGGCCGCGACCGGATCAGGTCTGAGAGTGCGAAACGGACCGCAACGAGCGGTCCGGATCGCTCGAATCCGATTCCGGCGCAATGACAACAAGTTTCGGATGTTCTTCGGGCGCTGCATGATTTCCACGCCAGGAGAGCAACGACCAGCGTGAGAGACCGGACAGTGCGGACCCGAGACTGGCGAACGAGCCCGAACTCAACACCGATGCCGTCGATCCGATGCTTCCGATGGACAGAAATGAGCCGACGCTACCGATCGACAGAATCGAGTACGCCGATCCGATCGAGAGAATGGACCCCTCGGATCGGATGGACAGTATCGATCGAGTCGACTTGTGCGACCGTATCGACTGGTCGTCTGGGCTTGATTTCTGGTCTGAACGGCCATGCGTGATGTCCACTCTTAGATGTCCCATCTATCGGGTCTATCACGGTGATCGGAGATGCAAAAGGGACCCACCGAAATTCGGCGGGTCCCTTTCACAAGACTTCGATCAAGCGACCGCGAACATGCCCACGGTCGGCAGGAAGCTGCAGGTGATGCGTTCTGCGCCTTCCGGCTGGGTGGTCAGCGAACCGCTGATCACCGAGAGGACGCGTCCGGGGCCTGTATCGGCGATAGCCGACAGGGTGGCGGGGCCGTCCGGGTTGATGCGCGCGGCGTTGGTCAGGTTCTGGGTGGCGCTGCGCTGGTTGTCGATGTTGACCCAGGTCACGGTCATCGGCACCGGCTGGTCGTCGACGGCGGGAGCCGTACCGAGAGCGGTGAAGACGAATCCGGCCTGACCGGCGGCGGGGCCGGGAGGAGGCAGGTGAGCCGGGCCGGGAACAGCAAGTGCGGTTCCGACCGAATCGGCGGTTGCCGAGATGCAGCCCTTGCCCAGCGTCGGGTAGAGGAACTGCGCGATGACAGGTGCATTCTCGTTCGGGATTTCCGGTCCGCCGCCGCCGCTGCCGTCGAGGAAGGTGATGACCTTCTCGAGAGTGGCTTTGATCTCGGGCGGAATGCCGGGGGAGTTCAGGATCGCACGAGCCTGGTCGAGCAACGCTTGCTGCGGGCCGCCGGCGACGTCAGCCGGACCTGCAGCGGCGCCGATGATGGCGGGCGCAAACGATGCGAGGAACTCGATCGGAACACTTTCGGGTGCGGGCGGTGCTGCCGGATCGGCCATTGCCTGTGCCGGCAATGCCAGTCCTGCTACTGCGGCAATAGCGACGGCGGTGAACGCCTTTCGCATACCTCGGGTTCGAAGCACTGTTTCCCCATCCTTAGTCATACCGCGCGGGCGCCTAGGCGAGCTCCGCGTTTGACGGCTCGAGGGGTCACTCTATGTACAGAGCCCCCGGGTTGTACAGCTGTTCAGTTGCTGAGCAGCTACGCACCGGGGGAGTCTATGGCATGACCGGCCTCGATCGTGATTTACGGCGACCATACCTGTGACTGAAGTGATCTATGTGAAAGTTGATGCAACTGTTACGTCAGATTGCGAGGATTGTTCACTCGAAGATCAGTCGAAACGGACCGAATCGTCGACAAGTACGTCAATTCGACGGGCCAGGTCGAAGTCCAGATCGGTGAGTCCGCCGGCCGAGTGTGTCGAGAGCGTGTAAGTGACCTTGCGCCATCGAACATCGATGTCGGGATGGTGATCTGCGGCCTCGGCGACGGCCGCGATGCGTTGGAGAAGGGCGATCGCGTCCGGGAAGGTCGCGGAGTCGACGGTGCGAGTGATCGAGCCCGGGGACAGCTGCCAGGCAGGCAGTTCGTCGAGCGCGCTTTGGATTGCGGAGTCGGACAACAAAGTGGCCATACTCCATCATGGTGCGATGAGTGATGTGCCTGCAAGGGATCGCGAAGTTGTTGCCGGCGCGATCTTCCGTGGGGGAAGGCTGCTCCTCGCGCAGCGGACGAGTCCGCCGGCGTTGGCCGGCCGCTGGGAACTGCCGGGCGGGAAGGTCGAGGAGTTCGAGTCACCGCAGAACGCGTTGGTGCGAGAGCTACTCGAAGAACTCGCGGTCGAAGTTCGGTGCGGCGCCAGAATCGGCGTCGATGTGCCCCTGTCGCCTGGGTTGGTCTTGCGGGCGTACCGGGCGGAGTTGGTGTCCGGCGAACCGGTCGCTCTCGACCATGCTCAGTTGGCATGGGTCGACGCCGAAGAACTCCTGTCGATCGATCTGGTCGACAACGATCGGGCCTGGATGCCCGAACTGCTGGAGGAGTTGAGGGCGCCTACGCCGCACGGGCCTTCTTGAGGCCGGCTTTGAGTTCCTTCTTGGATGCGCCCTCGTTCTCGAGCTTCTTCATCCGCATGATGACGACGGGGCACTTGATGCACCGCGTCTTCTTGCGGCAGCACTTCTTTTTCGGCTTGAGCTTCGAGACCTTGCTTGCTTTGACTTTTCCCATGTGACGCTGCGGCTTTCCTGTTTCACTACGGCGGAGAGCCCGCTCTTGGAACGAGGTTAGCGTACCCTTAAATATCCTGTTTCTCCAGGTCGTAATCCTACGCGCTTCAGCGTGGTGCAGATCACTATTGGCTGGTGGGAGCGGTGATCGAGGCCGCACAATGCAGGAGTATCCGCTCGGAGCGAGTAGTATTTACTAGGCCGCGGTGCCTATTCAGGCGATTCGTGCCCTGATTCGGATCACACACTCGTGCAGCGGCCACCAGAAGAGCCGTGCGACTTGACTTTCGCGTGGCCGAATCAACTCAGCCAGGAGAGCCATCGCGTGACCACTACCAGCTTCCGTAACGTTGCCATCGTCGCACACGTCGACCACGGCAAGACCACCCTCGTCGACGCCATGCTTCGTCAGTCCGGCGCGTTCGAGGAGCGCGCCGAGCTGGTCGATCGCGTCATGGACTCCGGCGACCTCGAACGCGAGAAGGGCATCACGATCCTCGCGAAGAACACCTCGGTGCACAAGCGCAACGAGGATGGTTCGGTCACCGTCATCAACGTCATCGACACCCCCGGCCACGCCGATTTCGGTGGCGAGGTCGAGCGCGGTCTGTCCATGGTCGACGGCGTCGTCCTGCTCGTCGATGCGTCCGAGGGCCCGCTTCCGCAGACGCGTTTCGTGCTGCGTAAGGCACTTGCTGCCTCGCTGCCCGTCATCCTGGTCGTCAACAAGACCGACCGTCCCGATGCTCGCATCGAAGAGGTTGTCTCCGAGGCTCAGGACTTGCTCCTGGACCTCGCGTCCGATCTCTCCGACGAGGCCGCCGAGGCCGCCGAGCTTGCGCTCGGGCTACCGGTTCTCTACGCCTCCGGCCGCGAGGGCAAGGCTTCGACGGTGCAGCCCGAGAACGGTCACGCACCCGACGCCGAAGACCTCACCGCACTGTTCCAGGTTCTGATGGAGTACGTCCCGGCCCCCAAGGGAACGGTCGACGCGCCGCTTCAGGCCCACGTCACCAACCTCGACGCCTCGGCGTTCCTCGGTCGCCTCGCACTCGTCCGCATCCACAACGGCGAACTGCGCAAGGGCCAGACCGTGTCCTGGTGCCGGGAGGTCGACGGCGAGCCTGTCATCACCAAGACCAAGATCACCGAACTGCTCACCACCATCGGTGTCGAGCGTGTTCCCGCAGAGGTTGCGCTTGCCGGCGATATCTGCGCTGTTGCGGGCTTCCCGGACATCATGATCGGCGACACGCTCGCCGACCTCGACAACCCGGTTGCGCTGCCTCGCATCACTGTCGATCAGCCGGCTATCTCGGTCACGATCGGTACCAACACCTCACCGCTGGTCGGCCGCGTCAAGGGTCACAAGCTCACCTCACGCATGGTCAAGGCTCGCCTGGACCAGGAGCTGGTCGGTAACGTCTCGCTCAAGGTCCTCGACATCGGTCGTCCTGATGCGTGGGAGGTCCAGGGTCGTGGAGAGCTCGCGCTCGCCATCCTCGTCGAGCAGATGCGTCGCGAAGGCTTCGAGCTGACCGTCGGAAAGCCGCAGGTGGTTACTCAGACTGTCGACGGCAAGATCCACGAGCCTTTCGAAGAGCTGACCATCGACAGCCCCGAGGAGTACCTCGGTGCCATCACTCAGCTCCTGGCCAACCGCAAGGGCAAGATGGTTCAGATGTCGAACCACGGTCAGGGCTGGGTTCGTATGGAGTTCATCGTTCCCTCACGTGGCCTTATCGGCTTCCGTACGGAATTCCTCACGGATACCCGCGGAACCGGCATCGCCAACGCCGTCTTCGACGGGTACGGCCCCTGGGCCGGCGAGATTCGTGCACGCCACACAGGTTCGCTCGTGTCGGACCGTTCCGGCACAGTGACGCCGTTCGCGATGATCCAGCTGGCTGACCGCGGAACCTTCTTCGTCGAGCCCGGCGCCGACACCTACGAGGGCCACGTCGTCGGTATCAACCCCCGCCAGGAAGACCTCGACATCAACGTCACCCGCGAGAAGAAGCTGACCAACATGCGTCAGTCGTCCGCAGACGTGATGGAGACCCTCGCGAAGCCCATCAAGCTCGAGCTCGAAGCGGCCATGGAATTCTGCTCCGGCGACGAGTGCGTCGAGGTCACCCCTGAGGACGTCCGCGTTCGCAAGGTGCATCTCAATGCAACCGAGCGCGCTCGCGAGCGTTCGCGCAGCAAGTCTCGCGACAAGGCTGCTCTGTAGTCTTTCGTCGGTTACAACCTGACAGGCGGATGTGCCTTTCAGCCGAGTTTTCGGCGGAAAGGTACATTCGCCTTCATGGTTTCCGGGCGAAAGTTCTGCCCGGAAATCGAGTGCGAAGGGGCGACGCGGCCCCGTACGGAAGGAATTGTCTGTGGCCTCAGGACGTCGCTACCTGGCGTTGGCAGTGGCAGTGACGGCGTTGTCGCTGACAGCATGTACAGCCGATCCGCCGCCTCCGGTCGAGAGCACCGAAACCGTCAAGCCCACACCGACTCCCGTCGTTCCGGCGATGAAGCAGGTCACTGTGGCAATCGACGAGGTAGGAGGCGGATTCAACCCGCACCTGCTCGCGGATCAGTCGCCGGTCAACTCCGCAGTCGGCAACCTCGTGCTGCCCAGTGCGTTTCGCCCGATCAATTCGCCGACGCAACCTGGTGCGACGGAGTGGGCGATCGACGATTCTTTTCTCGTTTCGGCTGAAGTGACGTCAGAGGCTCCGTTCACGATTCGCTACCAACTGCGCAACGAAGCTCAATGGTCGGACGGTGCTCCCATTGCTGCAGAAGACTTTCGCTATCTGTGGCAGCAGATGATCTCGGTTCCCGGTGTGGTCAATCCAGCGGGCTATCAGATGATCGACGACGTGAACTCGTCCGGCGGTGGCAAGACGGTCAACGTCGTGATGCGTGCACCGTACCCGGCGTGGCGAGAGTTGTTCACCGATATTCTTCCGTCGCACCTGATCAAGGACACTCCCGGCGGTTTCAGCACCGGATTGAGTGAGGGGATTCCGGTGTCGGGAGCCCACTTTCACGTGCGCTCTGTCGACCGTGGTCGCGACGAGATCGTGCTGGAGCGCAACGACCGATTCTGGGGCAAGCCGTCCGACCCGGATCAGATAGTTCTGCGACGCGGCGGAACGGCTTCGCAGTTGGCGGATGCACTTCGCACCGACGATGCTCAAGTGGCGCAAGTTCATTCGGGTAGTGCCACTGATATTCAGCTGTCTGCGATCCCGGGGGTCAGTACTGCATTCTCGTACGTTCCGCGCACTCTCGACATCAACGTGAACGGGCGCAGCAAGAACTTCGCGGACGTTCGGGTGCGTAAAGGTGTTCTGGGACTGCTCGATCCGGACCTGCTCGCCGTAGTGGCGGCAGGGAGTGAATCGGCGTCGGCACCGGTGAAAGCTCAGATCCTCGCTCCGTCGGACCCGGGATACGCGCCCACCGCGCCGCCGAAGCCGACCAGAGAGCAGGCGCTGGGCGAGCTGACTGCAGCCGGCTACCTGACGGCACCGCCCACCGGAATCGTCACGGGCACTGGAACGGTCGGATCGATCGTCCGGGACGGCGCTCAGTTGACCTTGCTGATAGGTGCTCCCGAGAACGACGACATCGCGATCGCCGTGGCAAACACCGCGGCCGACGAATTGCGCGACGTGGGGATCCTCGCGACCGTCGAATCGGTGCCGCCGGAGGAACTCTACGGCGAGGACCTGACTGCAGGACGCGTTGACATGATTGTCGGTTGGAGCCGCGCAGGCGCCGACACGGCCACTTCACTGGCCTCGCGGTTCAGTTGCCCGACAGCACCTTCCACTCCGGCAACAAGTTCAGCGGTACCCGCACCGGCGCCGTCGCAGTCTCCGGAGCCTGTCCGCACGACAAGCGTCGAGGCTCCGAGCAATCTGTCCGGGCTGTGCGATCCTGCGCTGCAAGGCCGGATCGACGAAGCGCTCAGCGGCGTCGGGGATCTCGGATCGTTGATCGCCGATGCGGAACCCAAGCTGTGGGATCTTGCGGCGGTCTTGCCGATCGTGCAGAGCCGAGCGCTGGTCGCGGTCGGGACCGGAGTCGAGGGCGTCGTCCTCGACGGGCCGGTGCAGGTGGGGATATTCGGAAACGCTACGGACTGGGTGAGGGTGGCAAAGTGACCGCGTCGGCGAAACGACTGCTGTTGGTGCACGCACATCCGGACGACGAAACGATCACCACCGGTGGCACCATCGCGCGTTACGCGTCCGAGGGCGCCGAGGTCACGGTCCTCACCTGCACGTTGGGGGAGGAAGGCGAAGTGATCGGTGACCTGTGGGCCGGGCTCGTGGCTGCCGAGGCGGATCAACTCGGTGGCTACCGGATTGCGGAACTGAGCGCAGCTCTGTCGGCCCTGGGCAGTGCAGCTCCTCGATTCCTCGCCGGCGCCGGTCGGTATCGCGATTCCGGAATGATCGGCACACCGTCGGCGGCCAATCCCCGTGCTTTTGTCAATGCTCGACTCGACGAGGCAGTCGGCGCGGTGGTCGCCGTCATTCGTGAGATCAGGCCGCACGTGGTGATCACGTACGACCCCAACGGCGGCTACGGGCACCCGGACCACATCCAGGCACACACGATCACGACAGCGGCCGTCGAAGCTGCAGCAACGACGGCGTATCCCGAGGCCGGCGAGCCGTGGTCGACCCCGAAGTTCTACTGGACCGTGACCGAGCGCAGCGGACTCGAGCGCGGCATCGCGGCAATTTCCGAGTTCCCGGCGAACTGGCGTCTGCCCGAGCCCGGGGAATTGCCGAGCGTCGAAGACGGAGACGTGACGACGGCGATCGACGTTCGCGGCGTCATCGATGCGAAGGCGCGGGCATTGGGCGCCCACTCGACTCAGGTGACGGTTGCCCCGAGCGGAGCCGAGTTCGCATTGTCGAACAACGTAGTTCAACCGATCTTGACGGTCGAGCATTTTGTGTTGGTGGCGGGGACTCTCGGTCCCGTGGCTGAGGACGGTCGCGAGAGCGATCTGTTCGGCGGGCTGCACACCTGACCTGGGCGTCGGCTCACAGGCATTGCGATCGACGCCGTAGTGGTGTGTGATGCGTGTCACCGGATGGGTGGTCCTTTCGGTAACAGCAAAGCCTGGGGGCTGAAGAAATGTACAACTGGGACCTGCAGAACCAGATCGTCGCCTTTGTCGATTCGTTGCGTCCGATGGCTGGTTACTACCACGACATGTATTACGGATCGCTCTACGCATTCGCAGATCAGCAGAGTCATCTGCTGACGCTGCTCGGGTTCCCGCCGGTTCCCTGATCGTCTTCGTGCTTTCGGGCGCGAGCCGGGGTGCTTGTCGGGAGGGGACCCCGCGCTCGCGCGATGACGACCGATAGACCACTATCAAAACCATGATCACGGTCGAGAAGAACACGGACGCCTCGACAGGAACGTCGCTGTCGTGGCTCGACCCTGTCATCCTCGGCGTCCTGATTTTCGACGGATTCCTGTGCGCGGTGCTGTCCGTTCTGTTCCTGCCGACTCATCTCGGTACGACGGCATTTCCCATGAGCATTCTCGTAGCCGCGGTTGCGAACCTCGTGTTGGTGATCGCGGCCCGCACTGTCACGACTCCGGGCAGGGCCGCATTGCCGCTCGCTGGTTGGATCGTCGGGTTCTTGGTGTGCATGGTGGGCGGCCCCGGCGGCGACGTGCTGGTGCTTTCGTCCCCACTGACGTTCTTGCTTTTGGTCGGTGCGATCGCCCCGGCCGCAGTTTTCCTTTTCAAAGTGGCAATCAACAGGCTTGCCACCCTCAGTTCGCAACAGACCTCGGCGCGCGCGTAGGAAAGTGACCCATACATAAGGGACACTCAGCCTGTGGCTGAACATGATCTGGCGGGTGCGACGATCGCCTTGACCGCAGAACGGCGTGCCGAAGAATTTGCGACGCTCCTCGAACGTCGAGGTGCAGCGATCGTGCGGACTCCGGTGATCCACGTGCTGCCGTTGGTGGACGATCGAGACCTGCGCACCCAGACTTCCGCCCTGATCGCCGATCCACCGGACCTGGTCGTGATCAGTACCGGAATCGGCTTTCGCGGATGGCTCGACGCCGTCGCCTCGTGGGGTTTGACCGACGAGTTCCTCGGAGCTCTCGCCCGGACACGCATCGTCGCCCGGGGCCCCAAAGCGACGGGCGCCATCCGAGGTGCCGGATTGCGTGAGGAGTGGTCACCTTCGGGTGAGTCGTCCGAGGAAGTTCTGGCGCACCTCGGAAGCGAGGGAGTGGCAGGCTTGCGCGTCGCAGTCCAGTTGCACGGCACCATCACCGAATGGGAGCCGTTGACGGATCTGAGCGCTTCCCTTGCCGATACCGGCGCGATCGTCACTCCGGTATCGGTCTATCGGTGGATCCGGCCGCCGGATCAGTCGCCCGTCCGCGCGCTGGTTGCTGCAGTTCGTTCCGGCGCAATCGACGCGCTGACCTTCACCAGTGCCCCCGCGGTCTCCTCGATGCTCAGCACGGCAAAAGAGATGGGCGAGCTGGAGCGGTTCGTCGCAGCGATGCGCGGACCGGTACCGACCTACTGCGTCGGACCGGTGACGGCCGCGCCGCTGGAACTGCTCGGTGTTCCCACCATCCAGCCGGAGCGATCACGTCTCGGTTCGCTGGCGAGGCTCATCATCGACGACCTGCCCAGACGTCGCCTCCGCCCGGAGTGACGGCCTCGATCAAAGCCCACGCGTTCTCCGCGGGGAGATCGATCACTTCGTAGCTTCCGGTGCCGGCGGGCGTCGCGGCGATGACGGTTGCCACGCCTGCGCGACGTTGGAAGTACGTTTCGCGCACCGTCCAGCCGATGACGCCTTCGGATTCGAGGCTGTGACGCTGGCGATCGAGCGAGCCGCTTCGTGTGATCAACCATCCCGACAGAACTGCGTGGCCGAGGCCGTTGTATCTGTCGTAGGCGAGGGCGGCGCCGCCGATCGCGAGTACAGCGACCCCGAACCAGGCGTAAATCGGCACGTGTAGCCCCGATGCCGCGCACGCCACGCAGGCCAGAAACGCCACTGCCGCCAGAAACAGCGCTCGGGTGTACCGGCGACGCCGCGCGGCCGGGCCGTGATTCATCAGGGGAGCGGAAGCTTGTCGTGAATCACCGATCACCGTGGCCATCACTCGCTCGGCCTCCCTGCGTGGTCCCTGCGGGAGCAGTAGCGACGATTCCTTCTTCTCGGCACTCACTCCCGTCATGATGGCGTCGAGGCGCGCGCCGCGGGCCAGACGCAGCAGGAGCGGTTCCTTGAGCGTCGTGCCGCGAAGGCGGGCTCGGTCGAGTGTGGTCTGCCGGGTTTTCAACAGTCCGTGGCTGACGTGCAGGATGCGGCCGTTGTAGGCGAGTTTCATGTTGCCGAACGCGATCAGATACTGGACGCAGGCGAGTGCGCTCGACAGCACCAGCAACACGACGAGTGCGATGACGATCATCACCGCGATGCCGAGGCTCTCGAGTGAGTCGAAGCTGTCACTGACCGCCGAGGATTTCGCGACGGCAGTGCCGATGCCGTATTGGAAGGAAATGCCGATGATTGCCGCGATGATGGCGATTCCCGTGAACGAAAAGGGGGCATAGCGAACCCAACTCGGCTCCCAGTGACCGATCTCGGTGTCGACTGGTTCGGCGATGTTCTCGACCGGAGCGCCGGGGACCTCGAGGTTGCGTGCTTGTTGCGCGCGGGCCAACAGTGCGGCACGGAGGTCCGGAACCAGGGCGGTCGAGAGGGCGTTGAGTTCGAACTTGTTCGAATCGTGGCCGCCCCCAGCGCGTTGGCCGGTCCCGATGCGCACGATCGACAGCCCCAGCAGTCGGTGCATGACACCAGCCTCGACGTCGACGGATCGGATGCGGCTACGCGGGACGGAGAGCAGCTTCTTCTGGAATACCCCGGTGCGGAGTTGGACGTGAACGGGCCCGATGCGGTACGTGGTGGTGAAGTACCGCAACAGACCGAAGACGACGAGCAGAGTGACGACGCCGAGTCCCCACCAGTGGTTTCCGGATTGGCTGCCGAGGACTAAGGAGACGAGTAGGACCGGGAGCAGTTTGACGACTTCGTTGACAGGGTGGACCAGAAGCATGCGTCGGTCGAGGCGGAGCCAGGGCTGCTCCTCTTCGGCTGCCTCGGCAGCTGCCGTTTCCGCCTCAGCGGGGATCTCGATCGCGGTCGTCTCGCCCAACTGTTTCTCGTTCATGTTGCGTCTCCCACGTTGGTGCCCGCGATCTCCGTCAGTTGAGCCACTGTGCGGTCGGCGATTTCCTGGTCGAGTGCGGAGATTTTCACAGCCCCGGCCGACGACGCCGTAGTGACAGTCACCGTTGCCAGACCCAACATGCGGTCGATCGGTCCGCGCTCGGTGTCCACGGTCTGCACACGCGAGATCGGTGCAATGCGTCGTTCCTGGGTGAACCAGCCGGTGCGTGTGTATACCGCGGTGTCACTGATTTCCCATCGGTGGACGCGATACCGCCACGCCGGAACCATCAGAATGTAGGTGGCCGCGAAGAGCACGGTGACTGCGAATACGGTGCCGACCACCCAGGACGGGATTCCGGGTATCAAGACGGCACAGACGATTTCGGCGACGATGACGGGTACCCAGAACAGCGAGGCGGTGATTGCCCACAGCCTCGGGGCTTTGGTGCTGGGTCGCCATAGTGGATCGGCCATGGTCAGCGGTTGCGGCGCAGTCATGGGCACTACTTTGGTCGAGTGAGGGGCGAGCTGTCGACATCCGCCCTATCGTGGAGTGTGGCGACCGCGAAGGGAGCACGTGATGACCGAACAAGATGCGACATTCGACCCGGAGGCTCCGGAATCAGATGCGCTCGAACAATCGACACCCGTAGATCCAAACGCCCCCGAAGAACCCGATCTGACCGACATTCCGCTCGACGCACCTGTGGCTGACGTGGTGGATCAACGCGTCGAGGTCTCGGTCGACGACGACTACCGGCCCTCGTGATCGAGGCGGTATCGCGGCGGTAAGGCCTCCTACTTCTGGCACCGGGTGGCACTAGTCGTCTCACATGGCGCATGATCGCTAGGTGAACCGAACTGGTGATGACTCCGGCAAACCCACCATGCTTCCGATGCCAGGTATTTCCGCGTCCGCCTCGTCCAGTCCGTCGCCCGGCCCGTCAGCGTCGGCGATGCGGCGAGTGCTCCGTCGCGCACGCGACGGAGCGACCCTCAATGTCGACGAGGCGGCAACGCTGCTGCAGGCGCGGGGAGCCGATCTGACCGATCTGTGTTCCTCGGCGGCCAAGGTTCGCGATGCCGGTCTGCTGGCAGCGGGTCGGCCGAACACCGTGACGTATTCGCGAAAAGTTTTCATTCCGCTGACCCGACTGTGCCAGGACAAGTGCCATTACTGCACCTTCGTCACCGTGCCCGGGAAGCTGCGTGCCGAAGGGCACGGCATGTTCCTTGAGCCGGACGAGGTTCTGGACATTGCCCGGGCCGGCGCCGAATTGGGCTGCAAGGAAGCCTTGTTCACGCTGGGGGATCGCCCCGAGGCTCGCTGGCCGGAAGCAAAGCAGTGGCTGGATGAACGCGGCTACGATTCCACCCTCGACTACGTGCGAGCGATGTCGATTCGGGTGCTCGAGGAGACCGGACTGCTCCCACACTTGAATCCCGGTGTGATGAGCTGGCAGGAACTCTCGCGGCTCAAGCCCGTTGCGCCGTCGATGGGCATGATGCTCGAGACGACGGCAACTCGGCTGTTCACCGACAAGGGCGAATGCCACTACGGAAGCCCGGACAAGGACCCGACGGTTCGGTTGCGCACCCTGACTGACGCAGGCCGACTGAACATTCCGTTCACCACCGGCATTCTCGTGGGCATCGGGGAGAACTTCCTCGAGCGTGCCGAGTCGATCATGGCGATACGCAAGTCGCAGAAGGCGTTCGGCCACATCCAGGAAGTGATCATTCAGAACTTCCTGGCCAAGCCTGATACCGCGATGCGCAATACCCCTGATGCAGGCCTTGACGAATTTCTCGCGGCCATCGCCGTCGCGCGCCTACTGCTCGGGCCCACGATGCGGATTCAGAGTCCGCCGAACCTCGTCTCGAACAGCGAGTGCCTCGCGCTGCTCGGCGCAGGCGTCGACGACTGGGGCGGGGTATCACCGCTGACCCCCGATCACGTCAACCCCGAGCGCCCGTGGCCCAATCTCGAGACCTTGGCCGAGATCAGCGCAGAGGGCGGCTTCGCGCTGACCGAACGCACCGCGGCTCAGCCGGCTTATGTCCTGGCCGGAGCTCCGTGGATCGATCCGCGCATCGCGGGTCACGTGCAGGCGCTGGCGGACCCCAAGACCGGCCTCGCCTTGCCCGACACCAAGCCGGTGGGTCGGCCGTGGCAGGAGCCGGACGAGTCCTGGGAATCGAGCGGACGCGTCGATCTCAACAGCGAGATCGACACAGACGGGCGCAACACCGAGACCCGTAGTGACCTGGGCAGTGCGTTCGGCGACTGGGAGACCGTGCGCGAACAGGTGCTCGAGCTCAGTGCTCCGATTCGCGTCGACACCGATCTGTTGGCTGCGCTTCGCAGTGCCGAACGCGACCCCGCCGGATGCTCGGACGACGACTATCTTGCCCTGGCCACCGCGGAGGGGCCCGGCTTGGAAGCCGTTGTGGCACTCGCGGATGCGCTACGCAAGGATGCCGTCGGCGAGGACGTCACCTATGTCGTGAACCGGAACATCAACTTCACCAACATCTGCTATACGGGCTGCCGGTTCTGTGCGTTCGCGCAGCGCAAGGGCGACGCCGACGCCTTCACACTGTCGGCAGACCAGGTCGCCGACCGTGCATGGGAGGCGCACGTCGCCGGCGCGACCGAGGTGTGCATGCAGGGCGGTATCGATCCGGAGCTACCCGTCACCGGTTATGCCGACCTGGTCCGGGCCGTCAAGAAGCGCGTGCCGTCGATGCATGTCCACGCGTTCTCACCGATGGAGATCGTGAACGGCGCATCGCGCAGCGGTGAAAGCATCAGGGATTGGCTGACCGCCCTTCGTGAGGCGGGCCTCGACACCATTCCCGGCACGGCAGCCGAGATCCTCGACGACGAGGTGCGCTGGATCCTCACCAAGGGCAAACTGCCGACAGCGGAGTGGATCGAAGTGGTCACCACGGCCCACGAGGTAGGACTGCGGTCGAGTTCGACGATGATGTACGGACACGTCGATCAGCCGCACCACTGGGTCGGGCACCTGAACGTACTTCGCGGAATCCAGGATCGCACAGGCGGATTCACGGAGTTCGTGCTTCTGCCGTTCGTTCACCAGAGTGCGCCACTGTACCTGGCAGGCGCTTCACGACCAGGGCCGACCAATCGGGACAACCGTGCCGCGCACGCACTGGCACGCATCATGCTGCACGGACGCATTCCCAACATCCAGACCAGCTGGGTCAAACTTGGCGTCACCGGGACGCAGATGATGCTCAACGGCGGAGCCAACGACCTCGGCGGAACACTGATGGAGGAGACGATCTCGCGGATGGCCGGCTCCGAACACGGGTCCGAGAAGACCGTCGCAGAACTGCGCGCCATCGCCGAGGGAATCGGACGTCCGGCGCGCGAACGAACCACCACACATGCACGACGCGAAGGAGCGATTGCCTGATGGCCGATGTATTGGGGGACCGCAAGGTCGTCGAGGTTCTCGATCGAGCGGTCTGGGGGATCAACCCGGTTCTCGACCTCGCCTACAGCGATCCGCTCGGTATCAAGCGTCGGACCTTCGAGCCGACCGATCCCGAGCGAAACGCTGCCGCGATGGTGTTGGACGCAGCCGCTTGGGTCCTCGATGTCGTCAAGTTCCCCGGGACGGCGGCGTGGTCGGTGATGACCGACGAGCAGCGCTCGAAGTGGTGGACGACCCGGTTGGGTGCACTCAACACCGTTGCCGTCGCATTCCCCGGCATCTTCGGCGTCCTCCTCAATCGGTTGCCGATCCAGGATCTGCTGGCTTTCGCGAATCAGGCCGTTGTGCTCGTTGCGGTTGCCCGTGAACACGGAGTGACGGAACGGGATCAGCAGGTGGACCTCCTGGCGTCGGTGCTGTGCCGGCGTGAGACCAAGTCCCGAGATCTGCTCGCCGGCGAAGATTTCGCCGAAAAGTCGGTCAATGCCACCGACGAGACCTGGCGCCCCTTCGCCCTGATCGGGACCTTGTGGCGCACGTCGAAGACTTTCCGTGCCATTACGGACGAGCTGCACAAGCGGCCGTCGCGGACAAAACCATACGAGATATTCGGCAAGATTCCGGTGGTCGGCGTCGTGGCGGACTACCTCGGTGAGCGGGGCGCACTGGTACGCGCGGCCACCCTGGGGGAGAAGTGGATCGCGATTCGGTCGAGGAACATCACCGCAGTAGGCTGAAATGTGTTACCCCGCCTGCTCAGAGTCGGTAGGCAGGGGGATAATAGGCTGTTCCCGCGGTACGTGAGAGTCGTATCGGATTTTCGGCCCCGAGCAACTCCGTGTCGCGGCGGCGATGCACGACAGGAAGGCAGGGAGATCGGCAGTGACCTACACGATTGCTGAACCGTGTGTAGATGTGATGGACAAGGCGTGCATCGAAGAATGCCCTGTCGACTGCATCTACGAGGGTGGACGCATGCTTTACATCCACCCCGACGAGTGTGTCGACTGCGGCGCGTGTGAGCCTGTCTGTCCCGTCGAAGCCATCTTCTACGAAGACGACGTCCCGGACCAGTG
The DNA here is from genome assembly GCF_030056735.1 of Rhodococcus sp. IEGM 1409. GTDB lineage: Bacteria > Actinomycetota > Actinomycetes > Mycobacteriales > Mycobacteriaceae > Rhodococcus_F. The sequence continues at coordinate 120,507 of NZ_JASHKN010000001.1, read as the reverse complement.
GAACGCGTACATCAGCACCAACGTCGATTTCTTCGACGATCTCGGTTCGCCTGGTGGGGCCGCCAAGCTCGGCAAGGTCGACTACGACACGCCGTTCATCAAGGCGCTGCCTCCCATGGGTGAGGAATAGAGATCTTGTCTCGTACTCCGGTGGCCGCTGGGCTTCCTGATTTTCCGTGGGATTCGCTCGCCGACGTCACGGCAAAGGCGCACTCTCATCCCGACGGCATCGTGAACCTGTCCGTGGGTACGCCGGTGGATCCGGTGGATCCGGTGATTCAGGAGGCTCTGGCCTCTGTTGCCGAGGTGCCCGGATATCCGACGACTCATGGCACGCTCGCGCTTCGTGAGGCCGTGGCGGAGTCTCTGGATCGCCGCTACAACATTCCCGACGTCGATCCGGCAGCGGTGCTGCCGGCGATCGGTACCAAGGAAATGATCGCGTGGCTGCCGAAATTGCTCGGTCTCGGAGCCGACGATCTAGTGGTCATTCCGGAGTTGGCATACCCGACCTACGAAGTCGCGGCGAAGCTGGCAGGCGCCCGCGTTTTGCGTGCCGACGGCTTGAACAAGCTCGGTCCCGAGTCGGCGGCGATGATCTTCGTGAACTCGCCGTCGAACCCCACCGGCAAGGTGCTCGGCCTCGAGCACTTGCAGAAGGTCGTGGCCTGGGCGCGCGAGCGCGGCGCCATCGTCGTCTCGGACGAGTGCTACCTCGGATTGACCTGGGAGGCAGATGCGCTCTCCATTCTCGATCCCCGAGTCAACGACGGCGATCTGACCGGTTTGCTTGCGGTCCATTCACTTTCGAAGACATCCAACCTTGCGAGCTATCGCGCCGGGTTCGTCACCGGTGACCTTGCTCTGGTGTCGGAACTGCTCGAGGTGCGCAAGCATGCGGGCATGATCCTGCCGCTCCCGATCCAGGCGGCGATGACCGCGGCCTTGGGCGACGACCAACATGAGAACATCCAACGCGAGCGGTACCGCGAGCGTCGCAGCGTGTTGATCGAAGCTGTTCGAGACGCCGGATTCACCGTCGACAATTCCGAGGCCGGCCTGTACCTCTGGGCAACCCGCGGCGAGGAATGCCGAGCGACGGTCAGTTGGTTCGCCGAGCGCGGGATCCTCGTTGCCCCCGGTGAGTTCTACGGACCGAGCGGGAGCAAGCACGTTCGGATCGCTCTCACCGCAACAGACGAACGAATCGCCGCGGCAGCAAAGCGCCTCTCCGCCTGAACTGTGTGCTTTCGCAGGTGTCAGGTTCCCTGATGTCGGTATCAGTCCGATGTAAGGTCGCGCTGTGACCACCTCAGGGACCGGCGGCTTGGACGCGGTACTGATTGTCGCCGTCGTTGTTGCCGCGGTTGCGCTGATGCTCACCTGGCTGAAGGATCGTCGAATATTCGGAGACTTCCCTCTTGCGGCCGCTGTCCTTTGGCTGGTGGTGGCAGTTCCGTCGATCCTGCAGGCGCTGATGCCGGGACTGCTGGACATGTTTCGTCGTGATCCCACCATGATCCGTGACGGTCAATGGTGGCGCATTCTGACCTCGGTGCTCGTCCAGGACGGAGGGGTCGCAGGAACCGTCACCAATCTCGTGACGTTGGCAGTGGTGGCGCCGCCGGCGTTTCGACTCTGGGGCGCCGCACGCGGATGGGCTCTCTTCCTGCTCGGTCAACTGCTGTTCGGTTTGCTCACCACCGCAGTCTTCCCGTCGACCGGCGCAGGCAACTCCGGTGCCACACTTGCGCTGGCAGCGGCGGCCGCCGGGATCGGGGTTCTGGTACGTCCTCGAATGCCCGAGATTGTTCTGACTGCCGTGATTGTGGTCGGCGGCGCAACGCTGGTGACGGTCGACGACGCGCACGGATTCGCCGTGCTTTCCGGGGCGCTCTTGGGGGCGGCGCTGGTGACCCTCTTCCCACCACACTCGATGGATGCACGTCGGGCGGGAGAAAGTTTGCGACCATCCGCGCTGTGAGATGCTGTCGTGGTGCTGCTGAGATCCCTGAACCCCCTTGCTGTCGCCCGCGGCGACGACCTCGACGACGCCGTGACGATCGGTGACACGGTTCTCTCGCGGAGTGCCATTCTCGGTGCCGCAACCTCGGTCGCGGAGCGAGTGGCGCAGGCCGATCGGGTTGCCGTATTGGCAACTCCCACAGCAAAAACGATCCTCGCCGTCGTCGGGGCATTGATTGCCGGCGTCACCGTTGTGCCGGTACCGCCGGACTCGGGGAAGGCTGAGCGGGAGCACATCCTGCGTGACTCCGGCGCTCAGGCGTGGCTCGGCGAAACGGACGACCACTGCGAAGGCCTGCCGGTAGTTCCCGTCCGACTGCACGCTCGCTCGTGGCACAGCTATCCCGAACCGGCACCGCAGTCCACAGCATTCGTCCTGTACACGTCCGGAACTACCGGCCCACCTAAGGGTGTTCTGCTCAGTCGCTCGGCCATCGCAGCCGGGATCGATGCGCTCGGCGAGGCTTGGGACTGGACGTGGCGAGACACCCTGGTGCACGGGCTTCCGCTCTTCCACGTGCACGGACTGATCCTCGGAATCCTCGGCCCCCTCCGGATCGGCAGCCGGGTGATCCACACCGTCAAGCCGACGCCGGAAAACTATGCGCGGGCGAAAGGCTCCCTCTACTTCGGTGTCCCCACCGTCTGGTCGCGTATCGCCGAAGACGAAGAAGCTGCCCATGCGTTGTCCGATGCCCGACTTCTGGTTTCCGGTAGTGCGCCCCTTCCTGTGCCTGTCTTCGAAAAGCTGCGTGAGCGAACAGGATTGACGCCCATCGAGCGTTACGGCATGAGTGAGACGATGCTGACCTTGAGTACGCGTTTCGACGGCGAGCGACGCCCGGGGTGGGTCGGCGTGCCGCTGCGCGGTGTCGAGACTCGTCTTCGTGACGAGAAGGGCAACGACGTGCCACACGACGGCGAGAGCATCGGTGGCCTACAGGTACGCGGGCCGATGCTTTTCGACGGCTACTTGAACCGTCCAGACGCAACCGCCGAGTCCTGGACGGAGGACGGCTACTTCAAGACCGGTGATGTCGCCGTCATCGACGAGGGTGGGTTCCACCGAATCGTCGGCCGCGAATCCATCGACTTGATCAAAACCGGTGGGTTCAGAGTCGGCGCCGGCGAGATCGAGACCGCCATCCTCGGGCACCCCTCGGTGTCCGAAGTTGCGGTGGTCGGTGTCCCCGACGCCGACCTGGGGCAGCGGATAATCGCCGTCGTAGTCCGCAAGCCCGGGAGCCGCGAGGTCACCGAAGCTGAATTGGTCGAGTTGGTCGGGGCAGAGTTGTCGGCGCACAAGCGTCCCCGTGAGGTTCGCTTTGCCGAGACTCTGCCGCGTAATGCGATGGGCAAAGTCCAGAAGCGCGAGCTGTTCTGAGCAGAGCAGTTTGCTGAAAAATCGCTGAGACGCTTGAAGGATCGTGAGTTCGGCCGCCCTGTCCCGGAATGTGGGCTCGCCGGTTCTCCGATGATTCAGCGCTAGTTGGATTTTCTGTGTTCTTGGCTACACTACCGCCCGGTAGGGATAGCTCCAGTCGCACGCATGCCGTCGGTATGCCCTAGTGCGAGTGGCCTCGGAAGGACAGATTTCATGGCGGGCGGACGGCATTCGAGTCCTGACAGCGGGCGGTCGATCGGGTTCTACGCAGTGGGTGGGTTGGTTGCCGTCGCGGTAGTCGCCACCGGAGTGGTGGTCTTCAAGGCAACACAGTCCGATTCCTGCGAGAGCGTCGACGAGTACTCGCTGGCAGCAGATCCTGCGATCGCGCCTGCAGTGACGGAGATCCTCGCTGAATCGTCGCCGGAACAGACAGGCTGTTCGCGGATCACAGTCACCTCTGCGCTGCCGGGCGACGTCGCGGGAACTTTGGGTAAGGGCGTGGACGCTCCGGACATGTGGATACCGGATTCGACGGCGTGGGTCGGCAAAGCTGCATTGACGGCGAAGGGACCGGTCGCTGCCGCCGGCGGTTCGATCGCCACCTCGCCCGTCGTCCTCGCCTCCGGCGGTGGCGAACAGTTTGCCAGTTGGCTCACAGCGCTGCAGCTACCCGATCTTGCGCTGGGCAATCCGTTGTTCACCGGGGTTGCATCGGCGCCCATTCTCGGAGCTCTCGCGGAGACCGGCGCCACCTCCGAATCGGTTCGAGCGGCCCTCGTACCCCATGCCCAAGCCGAGAGTGTTCGTACCGAAGATCAGCCGGTAGGACAGAAGATGCTCACCGAATTGGTCAGCTCCGGGAAGGTCGGTGTTTCGACCGAGCAGCAGGTAGTCGAGTTCACGAAGGCCGAGTCGAAGATTTCCGCGACAGTGCCGGCGACGGGAACCATGATCATGGATTACCCCCTGGTGGTCAGTGCTTCGGCACCGGATCGGCACTATGCCGCAGCGAAGAAGGGTGACGCCATCGCCGACCTGTTGCACAGTGAATCTGCGCAGGAGGTTCTGACACGCAGCGGTTTCCGTACTTCCGGCGGAGGAGCTGTCGAAGGTGGAGTCGGTGACGTCACGGCACTGACCGTGTCCGAACAGTCGGTGGCCGATCAGACACTGGGTGCTTGGGCGTTGATGGCCAAGCCGATCCGGACACTCGTCGCGATCGACGTGTCTGCGTCGATGGACTATCCGGCGGCCGGCGGCAAGACGCGTATGCAGCTGACCACTGCTGCGGCCCTTGCCGGCAATCAAGTTTTCCCGGACAGCGTCGCCGCCGGTCTGTGGGCGTTCTCCCAAGGTATGAACGGAACCCAGGACTTCCAGGAATTGGTGCCGATCAGGCGTTACGACACCATCGTCGACGGCGTGACTCAACGAAAGTTGATGGCGGATCAGGCGAACCGGCTCACCGAACTCAAGCGTGGCGCCACAGGTCTGTACGACACGACTCTGGCAGCCTTCCGTAAGGTTCAGGAATCTTATGATCCGCGAGCGGTCAACAGCGTCATCATCTTGACCGACGGTGCCAACGAAGACCCCGACAGTATCAGCCGTGAACAGCTGCTCGATGTTCTTGCACGCGAGCAGGATCCGGCTCGACCGGTCATCATCGTCACCATCGGCATCACCGACGACGCTGATGCGGCGGCGCTCGCCGATATCTCCCGTGTGACGGGCGGTTCGACATACATCGCTCGCGACCCCTCGGAGATTTCCGAGGTGTTCGTGAACGCACTGGCTCACCGAGGAACTTAGGCCGCATCGGGACCGGCCCACGGTGTCGGAAGTGGCGGAGCCACAGACGAATATCGGTGCCCGGTAGGTGTCGTTGTGGTGAAGGTATGCCGGTTACCTGGTACAGGTTCGGCAGACCAGTCCAAGCCCTCCTTGGCGTAATTGCATGCCGCGCACAACCCCGCGCCGTTGGCTGCGCTGGTGGGGCCGCCAATTTTGTGATCGCGAATGTGGTCGCGGTGGCGAACCGGCGCGTCGCACCACGGAGTGCGACAGCTTCGATCACGGAGTTCGATCAATCGCGCCAACCCCTTCGGGAAGGTTCTCGCCGTTGATTCCATTGCGGTCATCGCACCGGTGTCGGGGCATGCGTAGATCTTTCGGACCGTTGCCATCGTGTCGGAGTCTTCGCTGGACTTGGCGATCCATTCGCGTGCAATGTCGGCTGGTACGGGTCCGTAGCCGTGGACGTGTGCCGGGTCGGTGCTGTCGCCCAGTAATGACTGATCGGAGACAACCAGATTCACGGTAATGGGTGTCGGTGTGGCGCGGCCGATTCCGGTGACACGCTCGACCAGGAGATCGGCCATGATTTGCGCATGCGTGCGCTTGTCCCCGCCGGCGAGAACGGAATCTGCGTCGCGCCTGAGCGTGGCGTGCACGGCGATACCTTCGGCAACGGGAAGTAGCACACTGAGATAGCACATCGTGTCAGGTGCAGGCCGTGCCGTCACTCGTCTGTCTCCCACGGCTTTGCGTGCTCGTCTGGCAACACTGTCGGCGTCGATCTCGGCAGTGCGTGTGCGGATCCTTGCTGCCAGTTGATGGTCGCCGCATCCGGCCAAGATTGCAGCGTCGCGGCAGAATTCGCGATCCAGTGTAGCGCGATCCTGGGTTGTGAGACACGCAGTCTCGCGCATGAGGATTGTCGCTTGATGCTCACTGATGGAGCCACGGACGAGCAGTCGAAGTGTGTGCGGCATCTCGTCGTTCAGTGCGCGGGCCAGGCTCAGATGTCGAGTTCCGAACCACACCGACTCTCTCCGTGCGAGTGCAACCTGCGCGTTGATCCCGCGGCCCTGGTAAGCGCGCGGAACACCCCGTTCGCTGCGGTCTTTGCGGGTCAACGCATCGAGGTCGGCAGCCAGCAACGCTTGGGCCCCGGCACAACTGGCCTTCAATTCTTCCAATGCGCGTAGAAGATCCACACGTGCTGCATTGTCGATGGAACGATCTATGCTGGCGAGTGAAGCTCTGAATTGTCCGATCGTCTCTTCGGATATCGCCTGCACAGGTATCGCCTGTTCAATTACTGTCGTCGTCACTTTTACCCCCCGGTAGTGTCGAACATACATTCGATACTAACGTCGACAACGAACTTACGCAACGGTTTTCTCCGTGCGCAGAGGAAAGTTCCGACAGTTCGGTTTTCGTGGTTGACTGGTCCTCATGATCGAGCTGAGGGGATTGACCAAGGTTTACGGACCGACGAAAGCGGTGGACGATTTGTCGTTCACGGTCAAGCCGGGCATCGTGACGGGCTTTCTGGGTCCGAATGGTGCGGGTAAGTCGACGACGATGCGGATGATTCTGGGGTTGGATCAGCCGACGTCGGGTTCGGCGTTGATCGACGGCAAGCCGTACCGCGAGTTGACGACACCGTTGCGGACGGTGGGCGCGTTGTTGGATGCGAAGTGGGTGCACCCCAATCGCAGTGCGCGGGCGCATCTGCAGTGGATGGCCGCCTCGAACGGGATCCCGAAGTCCCGCGTCGACGAGGTGCTCGGGTTGGTCGGGTTGTCCGAGGTGGCGGGCAAGAAGGCCGGCGGGTTCTCGTTGGGTATGTCGCAGCGTCTGGGGTTGGCGGGTGCGTTGTTGGGTGATCCGAAGGTGTTGTTGTTCGACGAGCCGGTCAACGGTCTCGATCCGGAGGGCATCGTCTGGATTCGTAAGTTCATGCAGCGGTTGGCGACCGAGGGTCGCACGGTGCTGGTGTCGAGTCACCTCCTGTCGGAGATGGCGTTGACGGCCGAGCAGTTGGTGGTGATCGGCCGGGGTCGGTTGATTTCTGATTCGACGGTGAAGGAGTTCGTGGATCGCTCGTCGGAGTCGACGGTGCGCGTGCGCAGTCCTCAGCTCGATGCGTTGCGCAGTGTGTTGCTCTCGCAGGGGCTGACGGTGCGTGAAGACGGTTCCGGTGTTGCGCCGGCATTGGTCGTCGTGGATTCGACCACCGATGTGATCGGCGGTTTGGCTGGTTCGCAGGGAATCGTGTTGTACGAGTTGGCGTCCCAGCAGGGATCGCTCGAGGATGCGTTTATGAAGTTGACCGGAGACGATGTCCAGTACCACGCGTCCGGTGTCGATCCGGGTGCTGGTGCACACCACGCAAATACACAGCAGGCTATGGGAGGTGCACTGTAATGGCTGTTCTCAGTGCTGAACGTATCAAGATCACCACGACCAAGTCGCCGCTGTGGTGCACGATCATCATCGTCGTTCTCGGGCTGGGGCTTGCGACCGCTTTCGGACTCAGCGCCAAGTCGTCGCTCCGCAGTTCGAACGGTGCAATGATGCCGACCGTGTCGGGGGCGCTCAGTGGAGTGACCGGCTTCGGCGTGTTGGTTCTGATGATCATGGCGGCCCTCGCGGTCACCAGTGAGTACCGCTTCGGGACCATCCGAACCACATTCCAGGCGATTCCGAATCGCGCTTCGGTGCTGATCGCCAAGGCCGGCCTCATCGGCGGTTTCGGAGCGGTATTGACTCTCGTATTGTCGTTCGGCGCCTTCGCTCTGACGAAGGCCACAGCAGGTGACGCCGGAAGATTCCTTACGCTGTCCGGCGACGAGAACTGGCGGGTCGTCTACGGAACACCGATCTACGCGTTCTTCTGCGTGGTTCTGGCAGTCGGAGTGGGAGCGTTGCTCCGGCAGTCTGCAGGTGCTATCGCGCTACTGCTGTTGTGGCCCCTACTCATCGAGAATCTGTTCAACCTGTTCGGCAGCATTGGCGAGAAGATCATGCCGTTCCTGCCGTTCATGAATGCCAATAACTTTCTCGGTTCCGGCGGTAGCGTCGACTTCCACTGGGGACCCTGGGGCAGCCTGATCTACTTCGCCCTCTTCGTACTCGTCGTCTTCGGTCTCAGCGTCGTCGTAGTGAACAGACGAGATGCATAGGCACACAGATCAAGCGGGCTGATTCTGCTTACGCCAGCGGGCGTTCAGGAAACCCAATGCCGCGATCACGAGGAACAACACGGTGGTCGAGATTAACTGCGCACGTGCATCGGCGTCGAAGAGCATGAGGACGACGAACACGCCGAGCATCGCGAGTGTCGCGTAGCTCAGATACGGGAACAGCCACATACGAACTGTCAGCTTGCCCGACGCTTCGAGTTGTTTACGCAGTCGCAGATGCGAGACGACGATGAAGATCCAGATGACGAGCAGCGCGGCGCCGACTGCGTTGAGCAGGATGCCGAGCAGGTCGTCGGGGAGCAGCCAGTTAAGCAGGACGCTGACGAAGCCGAAGAACACCGACAGCAGAACGGCATTCGTAGGAACTCCGGTGCTCGACAGTTTCGCCATGAAAGCGGGCCCGTCGCCGCGGCGCGACAGTGAGAACGCCATACGAGAGGTGCCGTAGATGTTGGCGTTGAACGCGGAGAGCAAAGCCACAACTACGACGAGTTCCATGAACCCGGCAACACCCGGAATGTTCGCCTTGTTCAAGACGGCCACAAACGGGCCGCTCTCGAGTTCGGGGTCGTTCCAGGGCAGCAGCAGAACCATGATCGAGATGGCGCCGATGTAAAAGACGCTGATGCGCCACACGACGCTCCGGACAGCGACGGCGATGGAGCGTTCCGGATCCTCGGATTCGGCTGCGGCGATGGTGACGATCTCGATCCCGCCGAAAGCGAATGCCACGACGAGAAGACCTGCGGCAATGCCGGACAACCCGTTGGGCATGAAGCCGCCCTGCCCGAAAAGATTGCTCGTACCGACCGGGTCGGTATCGGGCAGGATGCCGAACACCAGCAGGACACCGATGATCAGGAAGCCGATGATGACGGTTACTTTGATTGCGGCGAACCAGAACTCGAACTCGCCGAAGTTGCTGACCTTGGCCAGGTTCACGACGGCGAAGAACACCACGAAGACCAGGGCGACGACCCATTGCGGGATCGACGGCACCCAGTCGTTCACGATCGCCGACGCTCCGGTGATCTCGGCGCCCAGCACCATGATGAGCATGAACCAGTAGAGCCAGCCCATCACGAAGCCGGCCCACTCGCCGATTCCCAGGCGTGCGTAGTGGGAGAAGGAACCGCTGGCCGGAATCGCAGCTCCCATCTCGCCGAGCATGCGCATCACGAACACCACGACGGCGCCCGCAAGGATGTAGGAGATCAGGACTGCCGGGCCGGCCTTGGCGATACCGACGCCGGTTCCGAGAAATAGTCCGGCGCCGATGGCCGAGCCCAGGCCCATCATCGTCAGATGGCGGACCTTGAGACCGTGGCCGAGAGCAGTGGTTGTTCCGTCGGAGACGTCGGTGCTAGTCATCAGTCGTTGGCGTGCAAAGCAGCGTTCAGTTCGACGCCGGTGCCCTTCCACGGCACGACCTCGACGGCACCCGAGACCGAGTTACGGCGGAAGAGAAGGTTGGACTTGCCGCTCAGTTCCTTGGCCTTGACGACGGTGCCGTCCGGACCGGTGACCTTGGTGCCCGCGGTGACGTAGAGGCCGGCTTCGAGGACGCAGTCGTCGCCGAGTGAAATGCCGAGGCCGGCGTTGGCGCCGAGGAGGCAGCGCTTGCCGAGGGAGATAGTTTCCTTGCCGCCGCCGGAGAGGGTGCCCATGATCGAGGCGCCGCCGCCCACATCGGATCCGTCGTCGACGACGACGCCCGCAGAGATGCGGCCTTCGACCATCGAGTTGCCGAGGGTGCCGGCGTTGAAGTTGACGAAGCCCTCGTGCATGACGGTGGTGCCGCTGGCGAGGTGTGCGCCGAGACGGACACGGTCCGCGTCACCGATGCGAACTCCCGACGGCACGACGTAGTCGACCATGCGGGGGAACTTGTCGACGCTGAACACGGTGACGACTCCGCGGATGCGCAGACGCGAGCGAACCTGCTCGAAGCCCTCGACGGCGCACGGGCCGAAGTTGGTCCACACGACGTTGCTGAGCAGGCCGAACTGGCCGTCGAGGTTGACGCCGTGGGGCGCGACGAGACGGTGCGAGAGGAGGTGGAGGCGCAGGTAGACGTCATGGGCGTCGACCGGTGCCTTGGAGAGATCGGCGATGGTGGTGCGCACGACGACCTGCGAGACCTCGCGAGCGTCGTCAGTGCCTGCCAGGAGTGCAAGATCGGAAGGAATGTCTGTTCCCTCGACGTTCTCGGTACCGGTCTTGTCGAATGTTCCCAGCTCCGGTGCCGGGAACCAGGTGTCGAGGACGGTTCCGTCCGCGGTCACGTTGGCGATACCTACTGCTGTTGCTCCCTGTGCGCTCACGGGACTAGAGATTACTGGGTGGTGGGTGCACCGGCCTAGGCTGGTGCGTGTGAGCATCCTCGATCTTGCTTCGGACCCCATCGACTTGACGGCTGCCCTGGTCGACATCCCCAGCGTCTCGCACGACGAATCCGTCATCGCGCAGGCTGTCGAGGATGCGCTGCGTGAGCAGACTTCGGGCTTCGAGATCATCCGCAACGGCAACGCCGTGTTGGCGCGTACCTCGCGTGGTTTGCCCAGTCGCGTCATGCTCGCCGGACATCTGGACACGGTGCCGATCGCCGATAACGTTCCTTCGCAACGTGTTGGCGACATCCTGCACGGATGCGGGACCGTCGACATGAAGTCGGGCGACGCGGTGTTTCTTCACCTGGCCGCGACCATCGAGAACTTGGCCCACGACTTGACCCTGGTCTTCTACGACTGCGAAGAGATCGCCGCGGCGTACAACGGACTCGGACGAATCGAACGCGAGATCCCGGAATGGCTCACGGCCGACGTCGCAATTCTCGGTGAGCCGACGGCCGGTTTCATCGAGGCCGGGTGCCAGGGCACGATGCGGGTTCGGTTGACGGCTTCGGGAACTCGCGCACATTCTGCCAGGTCCTGGCTGGGCGAGAACGCCATTCACAAGTTCGGCGGAGCGTTGGAGCGGTTGTCGAGTTACCAGCCGCGCTCGGTCGACATCGACGGTTGCGGCTACCGCGAAGGTTTGTCGGCGGTGCGGATCTCCGGAGGTGTCGCCGGAAACGTCGTCCCTGACGAAGCCGAGATGGACGTCAACTTCCGATTTGCACCCGATCGCAGCGAGGCACAAGCCGAGGCACACGTGCGTGAAGCGTTCGACGGTCTGGGCCTCGGATTCGAGGTCACCGACTCCTCACCCGGCGCGCTGCCTGGCTTGGCGAACCCGTCCGCTGCCGCCCTGATCGAGGCGGCCGGTGGTCAGTTCCGCGCGAAGTACGGGTGGACCGACGTGTCCAGATTCTCGGCGCTCGGCATTCCTGCCGTGAACTACGGACCGGGTGATCCGAACCTCGCGCACAAGCGCGACGAGCACGTTCCGGTGCAACAGATCACCGACGTCGCGGACGTGCTGAGGAAGTATCTGTCGGCCTGACCGTTAGCCTTGCCGCATGGCACCAGAGAAGAATTCGGCTTCGAAGAAGCAGAGCTCGTCGATCAAGCACCGCGGGCCGGTTCAGCTTCGACGCAAGCGCAAGGACGAGAAGACCACGACAGATCAGCGCTTGCTCGACAAGCGCGGACCCACGGATTGGGTACACACCGATCCGTGGCGTGTGTTGCGTATCCAGAGCGAATTCATCGAAGGTTTCGGCGCGCTCGCCGAGGTCCCGCGTGCAGTGACGGTGTTCGGTTCGGCCCGCACCACGGTCGATCATCCCGAGTATCAATCCGGCCGTGAACTGGGAACGGCGTTGGCCGAGGCCGGGTACGCCGTCATCACCGGTGGTGGGCCGGGCGTCATGGAAGCTGCCAACCGCGGTTGCAGCGAGGCCGGCGGATACTCGATCGGTCTCGGCATCGAGCTGCCGTTCGAGCAGGGACTCAACGAGTGGGTGGATCTCGGAATCAACTTCCGGTACTTCTTCGCTCGCAAGACGATGTTCGTGAAGTACTCCCAGGCCTTCATCTGCCTGCCCGGCGGCTTCGGAACACTCGACGAGCTGTTCGAAGCACTCACCCTGGTGCAGACCCACAAAGTCACGCGCTTCCCGATCGTCCTGTTCGGTACCGAGTACTGGTCCGGACTCGTCGACTGGATTCGCGGCACCCTCGAGAGTGACGGCAAGATTTCCGAAGGCGACGTGAACCTGCTGCACGTCACCGACAGCGTGGAAGAAGCAGTACGAATCGTCCTCGACGCAGACAAGGGCGTCGACGAGGCCGCAGATCTGGGGAAAGAAGAGGAATGGTGACCGATTCCGACAAGAAGTACTCGATCTGCGTCTACTGCGCGTCAGGTCCGGTGGACGAGTCTTTCCTGGCGTTGGCGGCAGAGGTGGGAACCGCGATCGGTCGACGCGGATGGCAGTTGGTCTCGGGCGGCGGCAACGTTTCGATGATGGGCGCTGTTGCCGAGTCCGCTCGCGCGGCGGGCGCTTGGACCGTCGGCGTCATTCCGAAGGCCTTGGTACACAAGGAAGTTGCCGACGTCGATGCCGACGAGTTGATCGTCACGGACACCATGCGCGAACGCAAGAAGCTGATGGAAGATCACGCCGACGCGTTCATCACGCTGCCAGGCGGAATCGGCACGCTGGAAGAGTTGTTCGAGACGTGGACCGCCGGCTACCTCGGAATGCACGAGAAGCCTGTGGTGATGCTCGATCCCGTCGGGCACTTCACCGGCCTGCTCGAGTGGTTGAACAAGCTCGAGGGGACCGGCTTCGTCGGGCGTCAGGCGCTGGACACGCTGCTGGTGAGGACGGACGTCGAGGCTGCCCTGGACGCGTGCGTCGAAAGGTGACAGACGCGTGCGTCGAAAGGTGACAGACGCGTGCGTCGAAAGGTGACAGACGCGTGCGTCGAATGGTGGCAGACGCGTGCCTGAAACCCTGACCTGGGGCATGGCGGGCTTTATTACCGTGCAGTAAGGTGGCCGCAGACCGGGCGGCCGAATGGGCGCCGGATACGTGTTAGGGGAGCCATGAGTTCGGAAGCCCGTTCGACCGTCGGCCTGCTGGATCTGGCGGCAAAACTGCCGTCGATGATCACCGAGGTGCCGATCCTGGCGCGGGGGGCTGCCGGCCTCACCCGAAAGCCTTCGGCCAAGGAATCGATCGGGTTGATCTTCCAGAAGGCTGCGCACGCTCACCCGTCACGCCCGTTCATCCGGTTCGAAGGTCACGCGACCAGTTATGCCGAGGCCAACGAACTGGTGAACCGCTACGCGGACGTTCTCCGTGGCCGAGGGGTCGACCGCGGAGACGTCGTCGGAGTGCTGGCAAAGAACACGCCGGAAGCCCTGCTGATCGCACTCGCTGCCGTCAAACTCGGTGCGGCGGCAGGCATGCTGAACTACAACCAGCGCGACGACGTTCTGGCACACAGCCTTACGCTGCTCGACGCTCGCGTCCTGGTGGTCGCCGACGAGTGCGAAGAAGCCCTTGAATCGTTGCCTGCCGGATTTGCCGGGCCAGCTCAACTTCTTGTCAGTGAACTGTCGGATCTGGCGAAGACGGCTGATCCGGCCAACCCGGCGGTCACCGCCGAGGTGCTGGCTAAGGAGAAGGCGTTTTACATCTTCACCTCGGGCACCACCGGAATGCCCAAGGCCAGCTTGATGACTCACTTCCGCTGGTTGAAGTCGATGTCAGGGCTCGGGTTGATGGGCGTGCGCTTGCGCGGCTCCGACACCCTGTACTGCTGCCTGCCGCTCTATCACAACAACGCGTTGACGGTCTCGTTGTCCTCGGTGCTCGCGTCCGGTGCGACCATCGCGATCGGACGTCAGTTCTCCGCCTCGCGGTTCTGGGACGACATCGCAGTCAACAAGGCGACCGCCTTCACCTACATCGGCGAGCTGTGCCGCTATCTGCTCAACCAGCCGGTCAAGCCGACCGACAGCGACAACGCTGTTCGGCTCATGGTGGGTAACGGTCTGCGCCCTGAGATCTGGGCCGAATTCACCCAGCGGTTCGGCATTCCCCGCGTCGCCGAGTTCTACGGTGCCAGTGAATGCAACATCGCGTTCGTCAATGCACTCAACGTGGACAAGACAGCAGGCATCTGCCCGTTGCCGCACGCCGTCGTGGAGTTCGACGAGGACACCGGAAAGGCGTTGCGCGCCGCCGACGGTCGACTCCGCAAGGTCTCCACGGGTCAGGTCGGGCTCCTGCTGTCCAAGGTCACCGACCGGGCGCCTTTCGACGGTTACACCGACGAGGCGGCGAGCAACAGCAAACTGGTACGCGGCGGATTCAAGGACGACGACACCTGGTTCGACACCGGGGACCTGGTGCGCAAGCAGGGATGGGGCCACGTCGCCTTCGTCGACCGCCTCGGTGACACTTTCCGATGGAAGGGTGAGAACGTCGCCACCACGGAAGTCGAGGGCGCGCTGAGTTCGTACCCGGCCGTCGAGGAAGCGGTTGTCTACGGCGTCGAGATTCCGGGCACGGACGGGCGCGGGGGCATGGCGGCGGTCAAGCTACGGGACGGTCAGAGTTTCGAGGGCAGCGAAGTCGCGGCTCACCTCTACGGCAAGCTCCCCAACTACGCGGTCCCGCTGTTCATCCGCATCGTCGACTCACTCGAACACACCAGCACTTTCAAGTCGCGCAAGGTGGAATTGCGGAACGAGGGTTACGACGTCGGCGTCGACACTCTGCACGTTCTCGAAGGCCGCGAGGGTGGTTACGTGGACTCGTACGACGAATACGTCGGAAAGGTCGCGGCAGGCTCGGTACCCAAGGGCTAGACCGAGTTCCGTCATGCCAGTATGAGTGGCATGTCTTCACTCTCCGGTTCTACCGCGCAGCCAGGTCCGGCGCCCACCCTGTGTGGGCGTCCGGTCGCGGTCGACCGTGCATTGGTGATGGCGATCGTCAACCGCACTCCCGATTCCTTCTACGACCAGGGCGCGACGTTCTCGGACTCGGCGGCGATGGCTGCCGTCGATCGGGCCGTCGACGAGGGCGCTGATCTGGTGGACATCGGGGGAGTGAAAGCCGGACCGGGTGACCTCGTCGACGCTGACGAGGAAGTCAGGCGGGTGGTTCCGTTCGTCGCCGCGATCAGGGCCAAGTACCCCGAGCTGATCATCAGCGTCGACACCTGGCGCAGTGGCGTCGCACGGCTGGCGCGCGACGAAGGCGCCGACCTGATCAACGACACGTGGGCCGGTGCGGATCCCGAACTCGTTGTGGTCGCCGCCGAGACGGGCGCCGGCATCGTTTGCTCGCACACGGGCGGCGCAGTTCCGCGCACCCGCCCGCACCGTGTCCGCTACGACGACGTCGTCGCAGATGTGGTCTCCGAGGTGGTGTCGGCGGCAGAACGCGCCCTGGCTCTCGGTGTTCCGCGTGACGCGATTCTGATCGATCCCACCCACGACTTCGGCAAGAACACCTTCCACGGGCTCGAGTTGTTGCGAAAAGTGGACGTTCTTGTAAACACCGGGTGGCCAGTGCTGATGGCGCTGAGCAACAAGGACTTCATCGGGGAGACTCTTGGTGTGGAGCTTTCCGAGAGGTTGGAGGGAACATTGGCAGCGACAGCAATGGCCGCGGCGGGCGGCGCCCGGGTGTTCCGTGTTCACGAGGTGGCGTCCACCCGTCGAGTAGTCGACATGGTGGCCGCGATCCAGGGACGCCGCGCCCCGGTACGTACGGTTCGAGGTCTGGCATGAGCATCACCGGTGCGGGCCCGACCCGCGTATGGGCAGAAGCCAACAGTTGGGACCATCCAAGTTGGACGGTGGCCGAACTCGAACGGGCAAAGGGTGGCCGAACCGTCTCGGTGGTGTTGCCCGCGCTCAACGAAGAGGACACCGTTGCTGCGGTGGTCGACACCATTCATCCGTTGCTCGGCGGCTTGGTCGACGAATTGATCGTTCTCGATTCGGGTTCGAGCGACCGTACCGCCGAACGTGCTCGCGCGGCCGGAGCGACGGTGATCAGTCGTGAGAGCGCCGTCCCGTCCATCCCACCGACCGCGGGCAAAGGCGAGGTGCTCTGGCGTTCGGTCGCCGCGACGACCGGCGATCTGATCGCATTCGTCGACTCCGACCTCATCAATCCCGATCCGGCGTTCGTTCCCAAACTGCTGGGCCCGCTGCTCACCGTTGACGGCATCCATCTGGTGAAGGGCTACTACCGCCGTCCGCTGCGCGTGAGCGGCACGGAGGACGCCAACGGTGGCGGACGAGTCACGGAATTGGTTGCGCGGCCCATGTTGGCTGCGCTGCGGCCCGAACTCACGTCGGTGCTGCAACCATTGGGTGGTGAGTACGCGGGCACCCGAGAGTTGCTCTCCGCAGTCCCGTTTGCACCCGGCTACGGCGTCGAGATCGGCTTGCTGCTCGACACGTACGACACGTTGGGCCTGGCGGCGATCGGTCAGGTCAATCTGGGTGTGCGCAAGCATCGCAACCGGCCACTCGCCGACCTCGGCGTGATGAGTCGGCAGATCATCGGAACGATGCTCAGGCGGTGTGGGATCGAGGATTCAGGTGCCGGGTTGACCCAATTCCTGGTCGACGGTGATTCTTTCGTGCCCGAGACCACGGAGGTATCGCTCGTCGATCGACCCCCGATGAATTCGATAGTGCGCACCGCGGGGGTCTGACCGCTTACCCACGGGTATGGGAGTATCGGTCCATGATGACGATCCTCCTGTACCTGATTGTCATGGCACTGGTCGGCGCGATGATCTTCCTCGCCGCCAGCGCTGTGTTCGGGCGCTCGGAAGAGCTGCCGCCGCTGCCTCCGGGCACGACGGCGACCGTGCTCCCGGCTGAGGACGTCACCGGAGCGGACGTCGACGCTCTGCGCTTTCAGCAGGTGCTGAGGGGTTACAAGGCGAGCGAAGTGGATTGGGCCCTGCATCGCCTCGGAATGGAAATCGATTCTCTGCGTGCACAACTGGGCCGTGACGAGAAATCCGAGATTCTGATCCAGCCTGAAGGCCTGTCCAAGTCCGAAGCATCTGCGGCGGGGCCTGATTCGGCAGCACCTGAGTCTTCGGCGGTTACTGAGTCCGAGTCGAAGGATTCACAGGGCTGATGGCAGACGGACTGGTTCGATGCGGCTGGGTGGTCGAGACGCCCGGCGACACCCTGTACCGCGACTATCACGACGAGGAGTGGGGGCGCCCGCTGCACGGGCGCGACGAACTGTTCGAGCGGCTCGCTCTCGAGGCATTCCAATCGGGGCTTTCGTGGATCACGATTCTGCGCAAACGCGAGTCGTTCCGAGAAGCGTTCGACGGGTTCGATCCCGACAAGGTCGCAGCGTACGGAGTTGCGGATGTGGAGAGATTGCTCTCCGATGCCGCGATCGTCCGCAATCGCGCGAAGATCGAGGCGACGATTTCCAACGCCCGAGTGCTCGTGAATTCACCCGATCTGGACCTCGATTCGTTACTCTGGTCGTTCTCGCCGCCTCGACGCACCAGACGACTGACATCAATTGCAGAGGTTCCGGCGGTCACTCCCGAGTCGACTGCCATGGCTAAGGAACTCAAGCGGCGCGGGTTCAAGTTTGTGGGTCCTACCACGGCTTATGCGCTCATGCAGGCCACCGGAATGGTCGATGATCACGTGGCTGATTGCTGGGTTCCAGCGCAGGTGTGACGGTCGACTCAACACCCCTAAATGTGACTCAGATTCCCGGTTCCCGCATCCATAGGGAACAATGGAGGGTACGAGCCTCGCTGATTGTTGGCGGGGCACACCGTTAGTCGAGGCGCAGAGTAATGCAGCGCAGATCTGGAGGGAGCAGAGGATGGCGGCCATGAAGCCCCGGACCGGGGACGGTCCCCTCGAAGCAACCAAAGAGGGACGAGGAATCGTCATGCGGGTTCCACTCGAGGGTGGCGGACGCCTCGTCGTCGAGCTGACCCCGGATGAAGCTGCAGCGCTCGGTGTGGAACTCACGAACGTCACCAGCTAGTCGGGTCCAGGTTGTAGCAGTACGAACAAC
The DNA here is from genome assembly GCF_030056735.1 of Rhodococcus sp. IEGM 1409. Classification (GTDB taxonomy): domain Bacteria; phylum Actinomycetota; class Actinomycetes; order Mycobacteriales; family Mycobacteriaceae; genus Rhodococcus_F. The sequence goes on along the minus strand of NZ_JASHKN010000001.1, from coordinate 102,110 downwards.
AGCACGTGATTGCACGCAGGCTCCGTAACCGTTTCGGTACGGGGCCTGAAGTGTGTGCGCACCACAGGTAGCCGAAAGGACGGATCAATGCTTGCCGCCGTGATCGATCTTCTGTCCTGCCCTCAGTGCGCTGCCGAGTTGGAATTGGTGGACGGCGCCGCCGAGTGCGACCGCGGACATCGATTCGACCTGGCTCGCCAGGGTTACGTGAGCCTGATCAGCGGCGGAGCCACGAAGTTCACCGGCGACAGTGCCGAGATGATCGCGGCGCGCGCACGATTGCTCAGCGCGGGCCATTTCGACCCACTGATGGGTGCCGTCTCCCGGGCCTGCTCGACGACAGCCGGGCCGGACCCTGCGCGGATCGTCGAAATCGGTGCAGGCACAGGCCAATACCTCGCCCACGTCGTGGATTCGCTGCCTGATTCTCGCGCGATAGCCTTGGACGTGTCCAAGTTCGCGGCACGGCGAGCTGCGAAGGTCCACAAAAGAATCGGCTCCATCGTCGCAGACGTCTGGCAGCCACTGCCGATTCGCGACGGAGCGTTGTCTCACGTGCTCTGTGTGTTCGCTCCGCGCAATGGTGCGCAGTCTCATCGTGTTCTCGCCGATGACGGCGTTCTCGTGGTGTTGACGCCCACCGACAGGCATCTGCGCGAGCTGATCGACATCCTTGCGATGGTCCGGGTCGACGATCGCAAGGTGGAACGCCTCGAATCCTCGATGGCCGGCTACTTCGACCGTGTGAGCAGCGACGAGGTCGAGTTCACGATGTCATTGTCACACCAGGACATCGTCGACCTGGTGGGGATGGGACCGTCGGCGAGACACCTGACGCCCGCCGATCTCGCTGCTGCCGTGGCGAAGCTGCCGCAGTCGAGCACCGTCACCGCGTCGGCGACGATCTCGACCTACCGCAAAATCTGACCTGGATCAGCGTCTCGTGACGGCATCCGCGTAGACCTCGAGCGTCTGCTTGGCGATTTCGGACCAGGAGAACTCGTCGATCGCACGGATTCTGCCCGCACGACCCATCGCTTCGGCGCCCTCTCGGTCGGCGACAACGGCATTGACGGTGGCCGCGAGTGACTCCTCGAAGGCGTTCGGCTCGTAGGCGTTGTAATGCACGAGTCGCCCGGTGACGCCGTCGGCGACCACCTCGGGAATACCGCCGACATCGGAAGCGACCACGGCGGTCTCGCACGCCATGGCTTCGAGATTGACGATCCCGAGAGGCTCGTACACCGAAGGGCAGACGAATACCGTTGCTGCCGAGAGTATTTCCCTGATCTGTTCGATCGGGAGCATTTCGCGCACCCAGAAGACGTTGCCTCGATGCTTGGCGAGTTCGGCCACCGCCTTCTCCGTTTCGGCGGCGATCTCCGGTGTATCGGGAGCGCCGGCACACAGCACGAGTTGAATCTCCGGGTCGAAGTGGTGTGCCGCCGCGACTAGGTGACCAACTCCCTTCTGCCTGGTGATGCGTCCGACAAACGCCACGATAGGTTTGGCTGGATCGACGCCGATCGACGCGAGCGCGGACTGTGCTCCCGGCGCAGACCCACCGGGATGCCATACCTCGGTGTCGATTCCGTTGCGCACCACGTGAACGCGACTCGGATCGACAGCGGGATACGCGTCGAGGACGTCGAGTCGCATTCCGGCACTGACGGCGATGATCGCGTCTGCATGCTCGACGGCGTTGCGTTCGGACCACGACGAGATCCGATAGCCGCCACCTAGCTGCTCGGCCTTCCACGGGCGCCTGGGCTCGAGTGAGTGGGCAGTGAGGATGTGCGGTACGTCGTAGAGCGCCGAGGCGAGATGCCCGGCCAGTCCGGTGTACCAGGTGTGGGAGTGGACGATGTCGACGCCGGCCGCTGCGTCGGCCATCCGCAGCTCGGTGGAGAGCGTTGTCAAGGCGGGGTTGGATCCGGCGAGTGCGGGGTCGGGAGAGTGGACGATCGCGCCTTCGCGCGGGGCGCCCATGCAGTGCACGTCGACCTCGCACAACCGCTTCATCTGAGCGACAAGCTCGGTTACGTGTACTCCTGCGCCGCCGTAGATCTCCGGCGGGTATTCCTTGGTCATCATCGCGACTCGCACGCGCTAAACCTAACCGCCCGTGGTCGATCCGGCTACCGATCGCGCTTTCCCCGCCCGTTCGGAGAGGGACACGATCGGACCTCTCGGACTGCTTCGCTAGCGGGAGTTCACCAGTGCGGATAGGTTAGCGGTGTGAGAAGCCAGCCGCATGTGCTTGGAATCGTGCTCGCCGGGGGCGAGGGCAAACGCTTGTATCCGCTGACCGCGGACAGAGCGAAGCCCGCAGTGCCCTTCGGAGGTGCATATCGACTTATCGACTTCGTGTTGAGCAACCTTGTCAACGCGGGATATCTGCGTATTTGTGTGTTGACGCAATACAAGTCACATTCACTCGACCGTCACATTTCGCAGACGTGGCGATTGTCCGGGTTCGCGGGTGAATACATCACTCCGGTCCCGGCCCAGCAGCGGCTCGGGCCGCGCTGGTACACCGGCAGCGCCGACGCAATCCTGCAGTCGCTCAATCTCGTTTACGACGAGGACCCCGAGTACATCGTGGTTTTCGGTGCCGATCACGTGTACCGGATGGATCCCGAACAGATGGTGCAGCACCACATCGACTCCGGGGCAGGGGTGACGGTCGCGGGTATTCGTGTACCGCGAAGCGAGGCTTTTGCTTTCGGCTGCATCGACAGTGACGAGTCCGGACGCATCACCCAGTTCCTCGAGAAGCCCGCGCATCCTCCCGGGACTCCGGACGACCCCAACTCGACGTTCGCGTCCATGGGTAACTATGTGTTCACCACCAAGGTGCTCGTAGACGCCATTCGTGCCGATTCGGAGAACTCCGACTCCGACCACGACATGGGCGGCGACATCATTCCCGCCTTGGTCGCCGCGGGTGAGGCGTCGGTCTACGACTTCAAGGACAACGTCGTTCCTGGCGCCACCGATCGAGACCGTGGTTATTGGCGCGACGTCGGAACCCTCGACGCCTTCTACGACGCTCACATGGACCTCGTGTCCGTGCATCCCATCTTCAATCTCTACAACCGTCGCTGGCCCATCCGCGGCGCCACCGAGAACCTCGCACCTGCCAAGTTCGTGAAGGGCGGACTCGCGCAGGAATCGGTGGTCGGTGCGGGGTCGATCCTGTCTGCCGCGACCGTGCGCAATTCGGTACTCAGCTCCAACGTGATGATCGAGGACGGTGCGACCGTCGAGGGCAGCGTGCTGATGCCGGGTGTGCGCATCGGCAAGGGGGCCGTCGTTCGGCGCGCGATCCTCGACAAGAACGTCGTGGTAGGTGACGGCGAAATCATCGGCGTCGACCTCGAACGTGATCGCGAACGATTCGCAATCAGTCAGGGTGGCGTCGTCGCCATCGGGAAAGGCGTCTGGATCTAGAGCTTGCTCGCGCAGAGGAGGCCGTCGCCGAGGGGGAGGAGTACTCGAATGAGTCGCTCGTCCTCGGTCACGGCCTTCGCTGCTTCTCGGACCGCAACAGTCGTCGCATCGCGAGCGGAGCTGTCGGCAACGCGGCCGTCGGCGAGGGCGTTGTGCAGAACGATGACACCGCCGGAACGCAGCAGGCGGACACCTTCGCGGACGTAGTGCGGGTGGTCGATCGCGGCGCAGTCGACGAACACCAGGTCGTAGCCGCCGTCGGCGAGACGGGGGAGGACGTCGAGTGCGCGTCCGTTGATCAGGCGGGTGCGTGCCGGAGCGATTCCGCTTTCGCGGAAGGTCAGCTTGGCCGCCCGCTGGTGTTCGGGTTCGCTGTCGATCGTGGTCAGGACGCCGTCGTCGCGCATACCGTGCAGAAGCCACAGGCTGCTCACGCCGGCTCCGGTGCCCACCTCGACGGCTGTCTTCGCGTCGAGCATTCTCGCGAACATGGCGAGCGTTGCGCCGACAGCGGGCGTCACCGGATGGGCTCCGAGATCCAGCGCTCGATCTCGCGCCGCGGTCAAAATCTCGTCCTCGGAAACTACGTCCTCGACGTGGCGGAGTATCTGTTCGGCGTGGGTCACGCTCATGAGGTTATCGGGCGGTTCGGATTGTCGCTGCAAGGCGCGCAGTCACCAGGATTCTCAGGAATCCCTCAGGCTCCTCATATGGCGTGCACACCGCGATGAGAAAAGGTGTATACATCGCCGGATCGAAGATCGCACGGCGGTATCGATTTCTACCAAGTTGGTCTCTCGCAGCTCGGTGATCGGGAACAAATCACAGCATCGGCTGGTTCTCCCGAATATCGCGCATTACGTGAACCGGACAACGCGGTGATCGAACTACGCGATCCCGAGCAGGAGGATCAACTTATTTACCAGGTCAACGACGAGCCTCGCCCTCGAGAGTCGGAAGTTTTGACGACGGAATCGGCTGTGGATTCCGAATTGATCGGCACGGCTGTGTTCGATGCAACTGGTGAGAAGTCCTCCATGCCGTCTTGGGACGAACTCGTGCGTCAGCATGGCGACCGGGTGTACCGCCTGGCCTATCGACTGTCGGGCGATGCCCAAGACGCCGAAGACTTGACGCAGGACACCTTCATTCGGGTGTTCCGCTCGCTCTCCGATTATCAGCCCGGCACGTTCGAGGGCTGGTTGCACCGCATCACCACAAACCTGTTCCTCGACATGGTTCGCCGACGCAACCGCATCCGGATGGAAGCGCTGCCCGAGGACTACGACCGCGTTCCCTCACCCGGTCCCGACCCCGAGCAGATCTACCACGACGCGCGCCTCGACGCAGGTCTGCAGGCCGCACTGGACTCACTCGCGCCAGAATTTCGTGCCGCTGTTGTGCTCTGTGACATCGAAGGTCTGTCGTACGAGGAAATCGGTGCCACACTGGGAGTGAAGCTCGGAACGGTTCGTAGCCGTATCCATCGTGGGCGACAGGCGATTCGTGATCATCTGGCAGCGCAGCGCGCGGCCGAATCCGAACTCGTCGGTTTCTGACGGTCGGGTTCGAGCTACAGAGCGGGACGTGGTCAATCACCTGGAGGGACGAATGACGGAGGCGCGGGCACATCGCCAGTTCGGATCGACCGAACATCTGGCCAGCGAGGCAATCGCTGCCTACGTCGACGGAGAGCTCCGAATGCAGGCCTATCTGAGGGCCTCCCATCACATCTCGATCTGCACCGAGTGCGCTGCAGCCGTCGATGCTCAACAGCAGGCGCGTGGTGCGCTGCGTCGAAGCGGCGAGATGACGATGCCGTTGTCCCTGGTGGGACTTCTCAGTCAGATTCCCTCGTGCAACAGTCCGACTACCGGACCCAATTCGGAAAACGCCGACAGTTCCGTCGGTAATCAGCCTGCGGGCTTCTCCACCATCAGCAAGAGGTTGTCCCGTCGCTGGCGCAAATGACGCCGCGCGCCTGCTTCCCGGCGCGGATCAGTGATAGCTTCCCGGCACGGATCAGTGATACTGGACGACGTGACTGACGGAAAAAGGGGGCACTCCGGAGTGAGCTCGGATTCTTCGGCAAACGGTTCGGTGGATAGACCGGCAGATGCGCCGGTACTCGACCCCCGTCCGGTCTATCGACCCCAGATCGATCCGGCCTCGCGCCAGGTGTTCGGTCGGCCGACCGGAGTCGAGGGCTCGTTCACCCCGATAGCCGCGCGATCGACACCGTCCTCCGACGTCGTGATCGGCGCTCCGGACCCGGTTCTGGCCGAAGCATTCGGTCGCCCCGCAGATGCAACCGAGTCGATCGGCCGCGATCCCGAGGCGTCGGCGAACAACGCGCCCGAAGAGGAGCCGCCGAGCGATCCGTGGCGTGATCCGGAATCCGCGGTCTCCCTGGGCAGTCCCGCAGAGTCCAAGGCGCCGGTGCAGTTGCAGCCCGCCCAGAAGCTCGATGTGCGTGAGGTGTTGTTCGGTCGCAAGGTCGCTCCCTCGGCGCTGGCCGCACTCGCCGGGATGGCGCTCGTCATCGCGCTCGTCGGCGGCTTACTCGCCACGGTCATCACTGCCGATCGCAGTTCACTCACCAGCTCGCGCGTCACCCTCGTCCAATCCGGCGGCGGCGAACAGCCGGAGTCGCAGGTGGCGAAGGTCGCCGACGCGGTGCTGCCTTCCGTGGTGTCGATTCAGGTCGCCGTCGGCGATCAGGGCAGTACGGGCTCCGGTGTGGTCATCGACGACGGCGGATACATCGTCACCAACAACCACGTGATCTCCTCTGCCGTTCCGCCCGCTCAGGACGCGAAGATCCAGGTGATCTTCTCCGACGGAACCAAGACCGACGCCCAGATCGTCGGCCGTGACGTCAAGACAGACCTCGCAGTGCTCAAGGTGTCGGCGAACAATCTGACGGTCGCTCAGCTCGGAAAATCCGAGGATGTTCAGGTAGGCGACGACGTCGTCGCCGTCGGCTCACCACTTGGGTTGAGCAAAACCGTCACCCGCGGAATCGTCAGTGCGCTGAACCGGCCACTGCGGTTGTCGGGTGAAGGCACAGACACCAACGCCGTCATCGACGCCGTCCAGACCGATGCGGCGATCAATCACGGCAACTCCGGCGGTGCGCTCGTCGACGACGAAGCCCGCGTCATCGGTATCAACACGGCAATGCTCAGTGAGTCCGGTGGTTCGGTCGGGCTCGGTTTCGCGATTCCGATCGACACGGTTACGGAGGTGGCGCAGACCATCATCCGCGACGGCAAGGTTCATCACCCCGACATCGGCGTGAATGCCCGCACCGCAGTCAACGACGCGACCAGTGGCGCTGCCGTGGCCAACGTCCGCGACGGCAGCCCCGCTCAACGCGCGGGAATCGTCGAGGGTGACGTCATCGTCAAGGTCGGTGACCGGCCGGTGACAAGTGCCGACGAACTGGTGGTTGCGGTCAACGCGACGACTGTCGATCAGCCCGTCAACGTTCAGTTGATCCGCGAGGGACGGCAGGTCGACATTTCGGTCACGCCGGTGTCGGACTGACCGGGTCCTGCGATCTTCCTGTGAGGTTGATCCGGACATGCGCGCACCGAGCGAGCACACAGTAGGCTGACCCTGTGTTTGGCAACATCGGTTGGGGCGAGTTCATGATCCTCCTCGTAGCGGCTCTGGTCATCTTGGGACCTGAGCGGCTTCCGGGTGCGGTCTCCTGGGTCACGAAATCCCTGAGGCAGGTGCGCGAATATGCTTCGGGCGCTTCCAATCAGCTCAAGGAAGAACTGGGCACCGACTTCGAGGATCTGCGTAAACCACTCGCAGATCTGAACAAGTTGCGCGGAATGACGCCGCGCGCTGTGATCACCCAGCACCTCCTCGACGGCGACGACTCCATCTTCACGGGGAACTTCGACAAGAAGCCGCAGAGCGGAGTGCAAGAGCCGAAGACGCTGTCGAAGGACAAGCCACTTACTGCCGGCGAACGTCCTCCTGTGGACTTTGACGCAACCTAGATTCGATATACGAAAGGGCGCCTGCCACCGATCGGTGACGGGCGCCCCTTTCGTATAGCCGGGTTTTAGAGGTTGCGAACCGTGTTGATACCGAGCGACATTCCGGCCAGTCCGCGCTGACGGACGGCCAACTTGTCGGCGATGTCCTTGAGGGCGATGGCGGCGGGTGAGTCGGGGGCACTGAGGACGATCGGTGTCCCGGCGTCGCCTGCCTCGCGGACGGACGGATCCAGCGGGATCTGTCCGAGAAGCGGAACCTTGGCGCCGACGGCCTTCGTGAGGCGATCGGAGACGGTCTGCCCGCCGCCTTCACCGAAGACGTCCATGCGGGTGCCGTCGGGAAGTTCGAGCCACGACATGTTCTCGACGACGCCGGCCACACGCTGACGGGTCTGCAGGGCGATGGCGCCCGCGCGTTCGGCGACCTCGGCGGCAGCCTGCTGCGGTGTGGTGACGACCAGGATCTCGGCGCTCGGGATGAGCTGAGCCACCGAGATGGCGATGTCACCGGTGCCGGGCGGCAGATCGAGAAGCAGCACGTCCAGGTCGCCCCAGAACACGTCGGCGAGGAATTGCTGGAGCGCGCGGTGAAGCATCGGTCCGCGCCAGACGACGGGAGTGTTGCCCTGGGTGAATTGCGCGATGGAAATCATCTTCACGTCGTGGGCGACGGGCGGCATGATCATGCGCTCGACCTGAGTCGGCTTGGCGTCGGTGCCGAGCATGCGGGGGATCGAGTGACCGTAGATATCCGCGTCGAGTACCCCGACGGACAGTCCGCGCGCGGCCATGGCCGCCGCGAGATTGACTGTCACACTGGACTTTCCGACGCCACCCTTGCCGGAAGCCACGGCGTAGACGCGGGTGAGTGAACCCGGCTGGGCGAAGGGGATGACCGGCTCGGCGGAATCGCCGCGAAGCGACTTGCGGAGCTCGGTTCGCTGAGCGTCGTCCATGACGTCGAGTTCGACGCGGATCGCGCCGACACCGGCGACGTCGGCGACGGCCTTGGTGACGCGTTCGGTGATCTCGGTGCGCATCGGGCAACCGGCGGTCGTGAGGTAGATGCCGATGTCGACGCTGTTGTCACTGGAGAGGGTGATCCCCTTGACCATCCCCAGTTCGGTGATGGGTTTGCGGATCTCTGGGTCCAGAACTCGCGCGAGCGCGGAGCGAACGTCGGACTCGGTCAGTACAGACATGACTCCATGGTAAGTCCAGGTAGGTCAGTGGATGCGCGGCAGGTCCGATGCGGCGGGGACGATGCCGGTCGAGTACCCGAGCGACCAGGCCAGAACGTTGGCGACGTAGGCCGCGGAGTTGTTGTAGCGGTGGATCGCGGACGCGACCTGGGTGACGTCCTGCATGTTCAGTCCGCCGTCGCACAGGTACTTGCCAGTGGTCAGGGCGGAGTCGAAGAGGTTCTGCGGGTCGGCGATTCCGTCACCGTTGCCGTCGCCGGCGTACTGGTTCCAGGTGGACGGGATGAACTGCATCGGGCCGACTGCACGGTCGTAGACGGTGTCGCCGTCGAGGGCGCCGCCGTCGGTGTCCATGATGACGGCCTGGCCCGGCAGGCTGCCGTTGAGCGGCAGGCCGATCACGGGCTTGTAGAGGTTGCCGTTTGCGTCGGCGTCCTTGCCGTCGTTGGCGTGACCGGATTCGACGCGACCGATACCGGCGAGGAGCGTCCAGTGCATGTTGCAGTTGGGCTTTTCGACGGCGAGGATCCGCTCGGCGTTCTGGTAGGCGGCGACGCTCACGCTCGGGATTCCGAGTGCGCCCTCGGCCATGGAGGCGGGGAGCGGGGGAGTTTCTTGCACGGGAGCCAACGGCGCGGGCTCCGGCGCTGCGGCGGGAGCCGGCTCGGCGATAGCTTCGACAGCGGGCAGAATCTGCGCCTGCGGTTCCTGCGTGGCCTGCGCAGCGTCGACCGTCTCGGCGGAGCTGGCGTTGAAGAACGGAACCTTGGGAGCGGCGCCGGCCGTGTTGGCTGCGGTGACGAGTCCGATAGGGATGAGTCCGGTGAGCGCGATGACCGAATTTCGACGGATATGCGAATCTGTCTTCTTGCTGTGCCGACCCACTGTGTATGCCTCCTGAACCTCCGCGAGGAGGTTTTCCGTTCAACTGACGGAGTCGAGGCTACCTGATTTGTTGCGTTTCCGTTATTCAACCGTGATCTAGGAGGGCAGTTTGGGACATTTGCACTGTTCTTTCGTGATTTTTTGGTTACAGAGCGGGCATGCTGGGCAGGCCCGGGAAGAACGGCACGAATGCCGGCGCAGGGGCCGGGGCGGGCTCTGGCGCGGGCGCCGGCGCCGGGGCGGGCTCAGGCGAGGGGGCGGCGGGCGGCGAGGACTCCGCGGGGGCTGCGTCGGCGGGGGAGGGTGCCGCCCCGGCCACCTGCATACCGGGGACCGTGCACGGTAGAAGGATGCCGTCCTGCAAGGCGTCGAGGGCTGCGGGGTCCGGAAGGATCACGCACATGTCGTCGGGCCAGCGCCATCCCTCGGCCGTCAGAATCGGCCACACGAGACCCCGTGAGGTGAGGACGGGGAGCGGGATGACCGGACCGGGAGCCGCGTTGGGTCCCGGAGTCGGGCTGGTCGGCATTACTCCCGGCGGGATCAGTGCCTGGATCTCGGGTGAGAGCGCAGGCATGTCCGGCAGACCCGGGAAGAGGGGCGTGGTGGTCGGGGTTGCCGTCGTCGACGCTGATTCCTTGTCGCCGGCCGCCGGATCGGTAGCCGCAGCCGCGGCGAGTACGGCCGAAGCGGCGGAGTCTGCCGAGGTGGCGGCGTTGATCGCCGAGCTACCGGTGTTGATGCCCGAGGTGTACGGCAGCTGACCGGAAGGAATGACGCCGTTCTTGTAGGCCGTCGACCACATGATCACGTTTGCTGCGTACGCGGCCGAGTTGTTGTACCGCAGAACAGCTTTGGTCTCCTGGGTGACATCGCGGAGGTTGAGTCCGCCGCTGCAGAGGTACTTGGCTGCCGAGAGTGCCGCGTCGAAGACGTTGTTGGGATCCTTGATTCCGTCCCCGTTACCGTCGCTGGCATATCCGGCCCAGGTAGCCGGAATGAACTGCATCGGCCCGACGGCGCGGTCGTGAGTGGGGTCGCCGTCGGTCGCGCCCTTGTCGGTATCTCGAATGACCTCATTGCCGGCCAGCCGTCCGTCGAGGACGGGGCCGAGGATCGGGGTGACCGTTGTACCCACCGACGTCGTCTTACCGCCGTTTGCGTGACCGGATTCGATGCGGCCGATGCCGGCCAGGAGATGCCAGGGGATTCCGCAGCCCGGCGCCTCGGTCATCATCACCAGCTCCGCGGAGCGGTACGCGTTCAGAACGATCTCGGGGATGCCCAGAGAAGTGAGGACGACCGCCGCAGCGTTCGGCGCTGCCGGGGCGCCGGCGACCGTATCGCTGGGCGGGGCCGACCGTTGCGTTCGGACCGTGCGGGGCGTCGGGAGGAAGTCGACAGAGTCCGGCTGCGCAACGGAGGCGGAGCCTGCGAGGGCGATGGGGACCTGTGACCCGCTGGACGGTGCGCTTCCGGCAGTGAGGGCCGCTGGACCTGTGACGACGAGCAGTCCCCCCACCAGTGTGGATGCTGCAATCATTCCGCGTACTCGCACGATTCCCCTTTGCTGGCGCTCCCGCTCCGGAGTACCCACCGTGATATCCGTATTGCTGTGACTTACGTTACATATCGGTCACGGTGCGTGCAGCAAAACTCAGCGAACGCTCAGCTAGTTGTGACTTTGTTTCGCAGTATTCGAGTCACGGTGCTTCTTCTTCGGGGTCGGTTCGCCGTCGGCAGCGAGGATCGACTTGATCTCTTCGAGCTCCCGTCGCAGGTAGTCGCGGGTGGCAACCTCGCCGACGGCGATGCGCAGAGCTGCGAGTTCACGGGCGAGGAATTCGGTATCCGCCTTGGTTTGCTCGGCGCGTGAGCGATCCTCCTCGAGCGAGACCCGGTCGCGATTCTCCTGACGGTTCTGTGCCAGGAGAATCAGCGGCGCCGCGTAGGCGGCCTGGGTGGAGAAGGCCAGGTTCAGCAGGATGAACGGGTACGGGTCCCACTGCAGAGCCACCGCGAACACGTTGATCAGGATCCAGACGATCACGATGATCGTCTGGATTGCGAGATAACGCCCGGTGCCGAGGAAGCGCGCGATGCGTTCACTGACGCGTCCGACAGCTTCGACGTCGAAATCGAGATTGAACCGGCGGCTTCCGCGAGGCGTTTCCAGTCGTTGCCGTGCGGTCGTGCTCGACGCCCGTTCGCTCATCGGAGTAGTTCCTCGTCGTCGGAGTAATCCTCACGCCAGTCTTCCGGCAGGAGGTGATCGAGTACGTCGTCGACCGTCACGGCCCCGATCAGGTGGTTCTCGTCGTCCACGACCGGCCCGCACACCAAGTTGTAGGTCGCGAAATATCGGGTGACCGACGCCAGCGAGTCGTCCGGGGCCAACCGGGGCATGTCGGTGTCGAGAAGTCCGCCCACCAGGCTGGCGGGAGGCTCGCGCAGAAGTTTCTGCAAGTGGACGCAGCCGAGGTAGCGCCCGGTCGGAGTGGCGGTCGGCGGACGCACGACGAAGACCATGCTCGACAGAGCCGGGGTCACGTCGTAGTTGCGGGCGCGGGCAAGAGCCTCGGCGACGGTCGTCGAGGCCGTCAATACCACCGGTTCAGGTGTCATCAGACCGCCGGCGGTGTCCGGGGAGTGTTCGAGCAGCCGTCGAACAGGTTCGGAATCCTGCGGGTCCATCAACTGCAGCAGTGATTCGGCCTCGGTCTCGGGCAGCTCGCCCAGCAAGTCGGCGGCGTCGTCGGGATCCATTGCCTCGAGCAGATCGGCGGCACGTTCGACTTCCAGGTGCATCAGCAGATCGGTCTGATCGTCCGCAGGCAGTTCCTGGACGACGTCGGCGAGGCGTTCGTCGTCGAGTGCCACGGCCAGTTCGTGGCGGCGCTTCTCCGGCAGTTCGCGCATGGCGTTGGCCACGTCGGCGGGTCGCATCCCTTCGTACTGCAGAAGAAGGTGAGCGACGCCCTGGCCGGGGAGCGAGAGGTCGCTCTGGGTGAGGCCGGCGACGTGCTGCCAGTCGACGACGTGAATCGCCGCGCGTCGACCGAGGCGTCCGCGATGGCCGCGAACCGCGACCTTGGAGACGACCCAGTCCCGGGTTCGAGTCGATTCGATCCCGAGGTCGACGACTATCGTGTCGGCGCCGTGAAGCTCCTCGAGTTCCGGGTCATCCACGCGCACATGCGAATCGAGTACCTGTGCCAGAGCGAGTACTTCGCCCGGACGCTGGTTGAAGCGCCGCAGACTGACGTTGCCCGTGGTCAGGGTGACCGCACTCGGCTCGATAGCCGTCACTCGCAGCATCGGGACGAAAATGCGTTTGCGCGTGAACATTTCGATCACCAGACCGAGAACTCGCGGTTGCTGGCGTCCGATGCGGACCGTGATGACGACGTCGCGCACACGACCGATCGATTCGCCGTCCGGGCCGAGTACAACCAGGCCGGCAAGCCTGGCTGCAAATACCTTGCCTGCTGCTGCCATGATTGCAAGGCTAATTCGTCCAGCGTCAAAATCTGCAACGGCGCCGCCGAAAATCGAGAAGGGCAGTCCGCAAATGACTTCACGCAACCGGTCCCGTCGATCGGTATTGGCAGTTCCCGGCAGCAGTCGGAAGATGATCGACAAGGCTAAGGGATTGCCCGCCGACGAGATCTTCCTCGACCTCGAAGACGCAGTGGCGCCGCTGGCGAAGCAGGCTGCTCGCGAGTCGATCGGCGACGCGTTGGCCGAGGACGGGTGGGGCAAACAGGTCAAGGTCGTCCGGGTCAACGACTGGACCACCGAATGGACGTATGCCGACGTCGTGGAGGTGGTGGGCCGCGCCGGAGCGCATCTCGACGCCATTCTGCTGCCCAAGGTTCCCGACGCGAGTCACGTGCAGGCACTCGATTTGTTGTTGACGCAGGTGGAGAAAGCCAATGGTCTCGAGGTCGGCAGAATCGGAATCGAACCGCAGATCGAGAACGCGATCGGACTGACCAACATCGACGCGATCGCCACCGCGAGCCCCCGTGTCGAGGCGCTCGTGTTCGGTCCGGCCGATTTCATGGCGAGCCTGAACATGCGAACTCTGGTCGTCGGCGAGCAACCGGACGGCTACGACCGTGGTGATGCTTATCACCACATTCTGATGACCATCTTGATGGCCGCACGGGCACACGGAGTCCAGGCGATCGACGGGCCGTACCTGCAGATCCGCGACGTCGAGGCCTTCACTCGTTCGGCGGCGCGAACGGCAGCGCTCGGCTTCGACGGTAAATGGGTACTGCATCCCACACAGATCGAGGCGGCCAACGAGGTGTTCAGTCCGCGCCAATCCGATTACGACCGTGCGGAACTCATCCTGGACGCGTACGCATTCCACACCTCTGCCGCCGGGGGAGGGCGGGGCGCGGTCATGCTCGGCGACGAGATGATCGACGAGGCGAGTCGCAAGATGGCACTGGTGATTTCGGCCAAGGGACGCGCCGCGGGGATGACGCGCACGTCGGAATTCACGCCACCCGAACACGCCTGACGCTCGTGTGGCCGAACGATTCAGGTCTGTAAAGGGCACAATAGGGGTAGATGTACTTGCGTCATCCGCGTGGATGACGTGCCCGAAAAGAGGAGCGCAGCCAGCCATGTCCAATCCGCTCGGTCAATCGTCGAATGGGTCGCGCCGTGGAGCGTTGCCGACACCGCCGTCGGGATGGCCCATCGGGTCGTACCCCACCTACGCCGAAGCGCAGCGCGCAGTCGATTACCTCTCCGATCAAGAATTTCCGGTTCAGGACGTCACGATCGTCGGCGTGAACCTGATGCAGGTCGAGCGTGTCCTCGGTCGGTTGACGTGGGCCAAGGTGATCGGTGGCGGCATCGTCTCCGGTGCCTGGCTCGGTGTCTTCTTCGGCCTGGTGCTCGGAATCGTCACCGGTGGTTTCCTCGCCCCGCTTATCGCGGGCATCGTGGGCGGCATCATCTTCGGCGTCATCTCGACGACCATCCCGTACGCCGCGACGCGTGGGCAGCGGGACTTCGCCTCGACGATGCAGTTGGTCGCCGGACGCTACGACGTACTGTGTGAGCCCAAGACGGCGGAGTCGGCACGCGACCTTCTTGCCAAGCTCGCCATCTGAAATTCTTGCTCGGGCTGCCAACTTGTGTGATCTCGGTTACTTTATGTACATGCGGGCGAGGTAACACTCACTTTCCCGTGACCGTTTGCCGGACAAGGAAATAGGTCCCTTTTCCGGCAAAAGTGCCGATGTGTGGTGCGTCGGCCAGCCGTAACGACTGTGCCGTCTCGCCGCCCGAGGAGGACGGCTGTGCAGAACAAGAGATTGCGGGCGGGGCAGAAGAAGAAATACAGAGTGGGGCTGCTCGGCGCGGCAACATTGTTGTTGGCGCCCTTGCTCAGTGCGTGTGGATCAGACAACGACGACGGGGTGGTGCTGTCCTTCTACACCGCCGCCGACGGCGCCGAGCAGTATGCGGAGGCCGCTGCCAATTGTTCGGCGGCCTCGAACGGCGCATATCGGGTCGAGCAGAAAACTCTGCCCAAGGGTGCTGACGACCAGCGACTTCAGTTGGCCCGGCGTCTGACCGGCAACGACAAGTCACTCGATCTGATGACGCTCGACGTGGTGTGGACCGCCGAATTCGCCGAAGCCGGTTGGGCATTGCCACTACCTGCTGACGTGGCGGCCGAGGTGAGCGACGGGACCCTCGAGGGTCCGCTGGAGTCGGCGAAGTGGCAGGACCAGCTCTACGCGGCGCCGCTGAACACCAACACCCAATTACTCTGGTATCGAAAGGATTTGATGCCGGACGGCCAACCGCCCCAAACCTGGGATCAGATGATCGACATCTCCGAAGGTCTGGCTGCGGAGGGACGACCCAGCTGGATCGGCGTGCAGGGCAAGCAGTACGAAGGATTGATGGTCTGGTTCAACACCCTTCTCGCCAGTGCGGGCGGATCAGTGGTGGGGCCGGACGGAACCACAGTGACGGTCGCGGACGGTGATGGCGCGGAGCAGGCCCTGACCGTCATGAAGCGCGTCGCTACTGCGAAGGGCGCGGATCCCTCGATTTCGCAGGGGGACGAAGCGTCGTCGCGTCTGGGCATGGAGAGCGGTAAGTCCGCCTTCCAAGTCAATTGGCCGTTCGTGCTTCCCGGCATCATGGAGAACGCCGAGAAGGGCGATCTTCCGTACATCGACGACAAGGGCAACGTCACCAGCCAGAACACCGGCAACACGGTGCTGACGGTGAACGGTGAACGGAATTTCCTTGCGGCTCCATATCCTTCGGTGATCGAGGGCAAACCGGCGGAGGTCACGATCGGCGGCTTCAACGTCGCGGTGGCCAAGACCAGTCAGCATCCGGATCTCGCTTTCGAAGCGCTCACCTGCCTGCGTAACGAGGAGAATCAGCGCAACAACGCCGTCGCCGGTGGTGTCCCGCCGACGCTCGAGAGACTGTACGACGACCCGGCATTCCAGGAGGCGTACCCGGCATGGCGTGAGGTTCGCGACAGCCTGGACACCGCGTCGGTCCGGCCGGTTTCTCCTGCCTATCAGAGTATTTCGACACTCATCACTGCCACGCTCAACCCTGTGGGAAACATCGATCCGGAATCGACCGTGAACGATCTGGCCGAGCAGGTACGCAAGGCAGTCAATTCGGAGGGGCTGATTCCGTGACGATCGACAGCGAAAACTCCGGAGCTGCAACGGCAGTCGCCGACCGCTTGCCGGAGCCGAAGCGCTCCAGGACGTCGAAGATGTCGGACGGAAAGGCGGCCGAGCGTCGACTCGGCCTGTGGCTGGTGGCGCCCGCTGCGATACTCATGATCGCAGTGACCGCGTATCCGGTGGTCTACGCCGTGTGGCTGAGTTTGCAGAGGTACGACCTTCGCTTCCCGGATCAACGAAAGTTCGTGTGGTTCGACAATTACGTATCGGTGCTTACCGACGGCTACTGGTGGCAGGCGTTTGCCGTGACGACGTCGATCACCGTTATCTCGGTCATCATCGAGTTCGTCCTAGGCCTGACCATCGCGCTGGTGATGCACCGGACGATCGTGGGTAAAGGCCTCGTCCGCACTGTGGTGCTCATCCCGTACGGCATCGTCACCGTCGCTGCGGCGTACAGCTGGTACTACGCGTGGACGCCGGGAACCGGCTACCTGGCCAACCTCCTGCCCGACGGCAGTGCGCCGCTCACCGACCAGATCCCGTCGCTCGCGATCATCGTTCTTGCCGAGGTGTGGAAGACGACGCCGTTCATGGCGCTGCTCCTGCTCGCCGGTTTGGCGTTGGTTCCGGACGACCTCCTCAAAGCGGCTCAAGTCGACGGCGCCGGTGCGTGGACTCGCTTGGTACGCATCATCCTTCCGCTGATGAAGCCCGCCATCCTCGTCGCGCTGCTGTTCCGCACGCTCGACGCGTTCCGCATCTTCGACAACATCTACGTGCTGACGAAGGGAGCGAACGACACCGGTTCGGTGTCGATTCTGGGTTACGACAATCTGTTCAAAGCGTTCAACCTGGGCATCGGATCGGCGATCAGTGTGCTGATCTTCGTGTGTGTGGCCCTGATCGCGTTCGTCTTCATCAAACTTTTCGGTGCCTCGGCTCCCGGATCCGATACGGAAGGACGCTGACATGACCGTGACTCCCAGACTCAAGATCAGCTGGTCCGTCGTCAACCTTCTGGTCTTGCTGTACGCGTTGGTTCCTGTTCTGTGGATCGCCAGCCTGTCCTTCAAACCCGCCGGAACCATCAAGGACGGCAAGTTCATTCCGGAGAAGTGGACCCTGGACAATTACCGAGGAATCTTCGACACCAGTGCCTTCACGAGTGCACTGATCAACTCCATCGGAATCGGACTGATCTCGACGGTCATCGCCGTGGTGATCGGAACCATGGCTGCGTACGCCATTGCCCGCCTGGATTTTCCGGGCAAGAAGCTGCTGGTGGGTGTTGCTCTGCTGATCGCGATGTTCCCGCAGATTTCATTGGTGAGCCCGCTGTTCGACATCGAACGACGGCTCGGACTTTTCGACACCTGGGCCGGACTCATCCTGCCGTACATCACCTTTGCGTTGCCGTTGGCGATCTACACACTCTCGGCGTTCTTCAAGGAGATCCCATGGGAGCTCGAGAAGGCGGCGCAGATGGACGGCGCGACGCCGGGTCAGGCGTTCCGGAAGGTGGTAGCGCCGCTTGCCGCGCCCGGCATCGTCACCGCGGGCATTCTGGTGTTCATCTTCTGCTGGAACGACCTGTTGTTCGCGATTTCGCTGACGTCGACCGAACGCTCCATCACCGCCCCCGCGGCCATCGCGAACTTCACCGGCGCTTCACAATTCGAGGAGCCCACCGGGTCCATCGCCGCGGCCGCAATGGTCATCACCATTCCGATCATCATCTTTGTTCTGTTCTTCCAACGTCGTATCGTGGCCGGGCTTACTTCCGGCGCAGTGAAGGGATAAGCCTGTGGCCGAGATCGTGCTGGACAAGGTGACCAAGCTTTACCCGGACGGAGCCAAGGCGGTCAGTGATGTCGACATCACCATCGCCGACGGAGAATTCATCATTCTCGTGGGCCCGTCCGGTTGTGGAAAATCCACGACTCTCAACATGATTGCCGGGCTGGAAGACATTTCGACCGGTGAGCTGAGGATTGCGGGTGAGCGTGTCAACGAACGCGCCCCCAAGGATCGCGACATCGCGATGGTGTTCCAGTCGTATGCGCTGTATCCGCACATGACGGTGCGCCAGAACATCGCGTTCCCATTGACATTGGCGAAGATGTCCAAGGACGAGATCAACGCCAAGGTCGACGACGCGGCGCGGGTCCTCGACCTCACCCAGCATCTCGATCGCAAACCGGCGAACCTGTCGGGTGGTCAGCGTCAGCGTGTCGCGATGGGACGCGCGATCGTGCGCAGCCCCAAGGCCTTTCTCATGGACGAGCCGCTGTCGAACCTGGACGCCAAGCTGCGCGTGCAGATGAGGACGGAGATCGCCCGTCTGCAGCAGCGACTCGGTACGACAACAATTTACGTGACCCACGACCAGACCGAGGCGATGACACTCGGCGATCGGGTAGTCGTGCTTCGCGGCGGAATTGTTCAACAGATCGGTGCGCCGCAGGAACTCTACGATCGTCCGAACAACCTGTTCGTGGCGGGGTTCATCGGATCCCCGTCCATGAACTTCTTCCCCGGACAGTTGACGGCCGAGGGTGTGAGCACGCCGATCGGCGACGTTCGCCTACCCGCGGCGGCGCAATCGAAGATTTCGGGCAGCGGTTCAGGTAAGGACGTGGTGGTCGGTATCAGGCCGGAGCATTTCGAGGATGTCGCGCTGGTCGATGCTGCGCAGAAGCCGCACGGCGGGACGTTCACCGTCGACGTCGACGTGTTGGAGTCGATGGGTTCGGACAAGTACGCGTATTTCCTCGCCGGTGGCCCTGCCGTCAATTCCCGCGAACTCGAGGAACTCGCCGCAGATTCGGGAACGGCCGTCGCTGGTGGCGGTCAACTGGTTGCCAGGCTGTCGTCCGAGTCCACGGTGGCGCAGGGCAGGTCGATCGATCTGTGGTTCGATCCCGCCAAGATCGCGGTATTCGACGGCGGCACGGGAGCCAATCTGCTGCTGTGAACCTCTACCCGGGCAAGGTGACCGAATAGGTCGTGCCCCAGGGGAGCGGTACCTGTTCCGGGCCGGGTGCGGCGTCGGTCGGCTCGGGCAGGGGGATCAGTCGGCCGAACTGTTCGTGATGGGTGGTGGTCGGGGCAGCTTGTGCTGTCCCGGCCACCACGGTGATCGGTGCAGCAGCCAGGGCGCCGGCGACGGCAAAACGAGTGGCAATGCGACGCTTACCTGCTCGGGTCCGAATCATGGTCTCTCCTGTGACAATCATGGTCTCTCCTGTAAAAACTGCGTGGGGGATGAACCGGTGCCTTTCACGGTATTGCGGGTTGATTGTGAAATCTCGTGTGCGAAGCTCATTCACAGGGAACTGGGATGGGTGGCACAGGAGGACACATGAACGGATCCTCGGTACGAACCGAACACCTGCCCGGCGGCCCGGACCTCGAACGGATACTGCGCGAACACGCATACCGTGGTGCTTACCTCCAGTTGACGGTGCGCGGCGCTCTGGTGCTGTTCATCGCCCTGACATTGATATTCGTCCCGCCCATGAACGACGCGGGATGGTGTTTTGCCATCCTGGGCGCGTATGCCCTCTGGTCGGCAGCGGTGGCTTTGTGGATCCGCAGGGGCGGCACCGGCCCGGTGACGATGATCTGGCTCGGGTTGTTCGTCGACCTCGCTGTGCTCGCAACTCTTACCCTGCTGACCGGTCTCGCCGCCGAACAGAGTTGGACCGCCGACATCCTGAGCAACGGGCTCTTCGTCATTCCCGTCCTGGCGTGCACACAACTGCGGACCGACGTGTGTGTCGGCGTCGTGGCCTGCACGATCGGTGTGTTCTTTGCCTCCAGTTGGGCAACGATGACCTCGAACTCCGAGCCGTGGCCGTCGATCCTGCTGAGCACCATGGCATTGGTCGGGGTGGGCGCCGGCGCCGTCGGATTGACTCGGATTCAACGATCACGCGTGCTGACCATCGGACAACTCGTCGGGCATCGCACGAGCCTTCTTGCTGAGCTCATCGGGCTCGAGCAGCGTGAGCGCACGGAACTGTCCGAGCAATTACACGACGGGGCGCTTCAGTACGTTCTCGCGGCGCGGCTGGATCTCGACGAATTGGCGGACAGTGCGGAGCCTGTCGCCTTGGCGCGAGCCGGGAAAGCGCTCGGTGAAGCGACCACACTGCTGAGATCCTCCGTCTCGGAGCTGCATCCCACTGTCCTCGTTCACGTGGGTCTTGCAGGTGCACTCGGGGACCTCGCGCGCTCGGCGCAGGGACGCGGCGGAGTGGTGGTCGAAGTCGACGCGTCGGGCTGGAACGGCGATCTGCGCACATCCGCGGACGACGTGCTGTTCGGCGCCGCACGGGAGCTTCTGGGCAACGTCGTCAAACATGCCGGCGCGCAGAATGTTCGGATCGAGCTCGCACGACTGGATCACCGTGCGGTGCTCGTGGTCTTGGACGACGGCCGGGGGATCAGCGCCGATCGGATTGCCGAACGACGGGCCGCCGGTCACATCGGACTGCTCTCGCACGAACTGCGGGTGGTTGCCGCGGGTGGCTCGTTCTCGGTCGGACCGGGTGAAGAGTCCGGAACCCTCGCGCGAGTCGAGATTCCGTTCGAGATCGCCACTGCCACTGCCACTGACCACGATCGCTGAGGAGTTGTCGATGACGCTGATAACCGATCGCGAGCTCAATCTGGCGACACTGGCGAGGCAGTTCCTCCTGCGGCGCGCCGATGTCAGCGCCTTGGATGCGATCGAGCACCTGGCGGGTCTGCAAGCACAGGCACCGACGCCTCCCTATCTGGCACTGTGGGCGCGGCTGAAGAACTTTGCCGCAGAAGACCTCTCCACCCTTGTGGAGAAGCGCCAGGTGGTGCGGCTGGTTGCCATGCGGGGCACGGTCTTTGCCCTATCGGCCGCGGATGCGGGCCCCTTCCGAGCCACGGTTCAGACGATAATGGAACGCGATCTCCACACCAACAGCACACAGCGCGCGGCGCTCACCGGGTTGGATCTCGATGCTCTGGCACAGGCCGGACGCGACCTGGTAGCACACGGGCCGCTCACCCAAATGCAGATGAGGCCTCTACTGGCAGAGTGTTTTCCCGGCCACGCGCCAGAAGGGCTGGCACACGGAGTTCGCGGACTGTTGCCGATGGTGCAGGTCCCACCGCGAGGGTTGTGGGGACAATCCGGTGCACCGGCGCTGACGACCTTGGAGAATTGGCTGGGCGCAGAAGTGGATTCGACTCCGGTCCCCGACACACTGGTGCTGCGTTACCTGGCCGCGTTCGGTCCCGCGAGCGTGAAGGACGCCCAGGCGTGGTCGGGCCTGACCCGGCTCGCCGAAGTCTTCGAGCGGCTACGACCCGGCTTGGTCACCTTCGTCAACGAGAAAGGGACCGAGGTGTTCGACCTGCCGGACGCGCCACGACCGAACTCCGGGACACCCCCGGCCCGCATACTCGCACCGTTCGACAACATCCTGCTCTCGCACGCCGACCGCTCGCGAATCATGGACGAAAAGTACCGAACTCGCGTCTTCACCGTGAACGGCATCATCAAGCCCGCCATCCTGGTGCGCGGAAAGGTGGTGGGATTCGCGACGGTGACGCCGGCAAAAGAGACGGTCGAGTTGGGTGCGACTCTGTTTGCGCAGCAATCGAAGACCACCCTCGCGTCCATCGAGAAAGAAGCGCGTTCGTTGCTGAAGTTCATGCACCCGAAAATCCCGAACCGCGAGGTGCAGTTCACTGTATCTACGTAGCGGGCTTGTGCTTTCGCGGTGCTCGATCGCGTAGTTCGGCCACGATCTCGTCGTTCCACATGTGGCGCCGCACCAATCGGTACCGCTCCCGTGCGATCCACAGATACGCCTCGGCGTCGGTGTGCTCGGGCAGCATGTCGGCGCCCCTCAGCATTCGCACGACGGGTAGAAACTCCTCACCGAACCAGCGGCGGGCGACGGTGTCCCGGCCGAGAAACTCACCCTTCTCCTGCATGAGGCGAAAACCCCAGGCCTCCACGCACTCACTGAGTTCGGCGTACTCCCACGGGTCCGTGACCTGTACGGCTTCGCGTTGAGAACCTTGCAGCGGAACGCGAGTGAGGAAGAGGCGGCGATGGTCCTTGATGAGCAGATCGGCGCGCTGAGTGATGCCTTCCGGTGAGATACGCGTGATGATTTCGGTGACGTACGCGTCGATGGTTTTCTGGTGCATCGCACACGCAATGGACACCCGGTGGTGTCCGTCGATCACGAAGTGCATGGAGCCGACGCGATACAACTGGACAGGTGGAACCGATTCGCCGCGTCGTTGCGCCACGGCAAGCCGTTCCCAACGCGCACGAGAATGAGTTGACGTCGGCCGGAAGTACCTGTCGAAATCACCTGTGCGGTCGACACTTCCGACGATCGATTCGATGGTGACGACCTGCAGTCCGAGAGACTTCTCGCCGACCTTGCCGAGAGCGGCGACAACCTCGTCGAACGGCAGGATCGCGTTGACGTCGTCCGGTTCGCGTCGTAGCCAACTGACCAGTCGTGCCACGTCGGCGCGTCGACGCTGACGAGCGAAGTCGTTTTCCGCGTCGGCTGTGGGGAAACCTGTGTCACGAGCCATGTCGGCGCCTCACGATCGTCGGCGGAGTACCTGGGGAAATCTCCATCAGCGTGAAGCCGACGGTATTGAGCACGATAGTCCGGCCCACCTCCAGATCGAGAGGTCTTCGCCCGTGCGGATGGATGTGTCCGTGGATCATGACCGTTGGATCGAGGTTGTGAATCAAAGGCGTGAAGCATTCGAACCCTCGATGTGGCCGATCCTCGGCGTCGCCGACGCCACGGGCCGGGCTGTGAGTGAGCAGCACATCCACGCCCGCCCGGCCGCCGGGAAGTCGCGATTGCCAGGCGTTTCGCCAGGTGAGCGAGCGAGCGCGTCGGCTCTGCTGGCGCTCGGACCACTGATTGGGGCCCGTGTTGTATCGGATGGAACCGCCGAGGCCCGCGATCCGCAGACCGGCGACGGTCACGACGCGTCCGTCGGCGTTGACAGCGCCGGTGGGCCCTGGCCACTGCACCGGCATGCCCGCACGCATCCAACCCGATCTCCTGTTCGAGTATCCGGACAGATCGACGTCGTGGTTCCCGGGAACGAACACGCAAGGCGCGTTCAGTTGATCCGACAGGTACTCCAGATACGCAAACGGCAGATCGCCCGCACCGAGGATCAGGTCGACTCCGAGTGAACGAACCTGACTGCTCCACAGGTATTCGACGGTCTCGTCGCTGACAGCAAGAACGGAGGCCATTTCGACGACGCTACCGCCACCGCGAGGTATCTGCGCTGCGAACCTCGAGGGCACGGTGTTTAGATGGACGAGTGTCAGACAGCGTCGTATCTTCCGTCCGGGCCCATCTCGTCAGCAGCATCGAGGGGCCGGAGCCCGCCGCTGCCTCGGTGACGTTCCTGGGTGTCGAACCGCTGGATGTGCTGCGTTTCGAATCACCCGACGGACTGGTCCGCTACATCACCCTGGGGTGCTCGCGTCATCCGATGGGCGACCCCAACGAACTGGTCGCGGACCCCACGCGCGGTCCCCGTGCCGAGTTGGTGCTCACCCTGCGCGGTGGCACGGGTATTGCGTCGGGTGTGGCCAGGACACTCGCGGTGTTGGCTGCCGCGCCGTCCGTCGAAGGCGTCGTGCTGCTCGAAGATGCGCTACTGGACCTGGGTGAGCCGCTGTGGAAAGACACCGCATTCACGGCGGTGCTTCTCGGTGACAGTGGGATCGAAGACCTGACGCTGCCGGAGCCGTTCGATCCGGTGCGCTTCCTCGGCGTGGTCCCCCTCACCGGTACCGAAGCCGCCTGGGTGCGTCTGCGCGGCGCGGAGGCACTGAGGGAAGCGTGGACCGAGGCGGGGATCGACATTCGCGATCCGCACCGTTCCGCCGCCTCGCTCTAGGGTTCCGGCTGCCCCTGCGGTACCGGCTGCCCCGGCGCGGTGTCCGTCAGATCATTCGGCGTGCACGAGTATGTCTGCCAAGTTCTCGAGACTGACCCGAACTGTCCGTGAAAATGCTTTCGTGACGATCGGGTCGGCCATCTTGCCGAATACGCCGCCGAGTCCGCTTTCACTGTCGAGTCGGTAGGTGACCCGAGTGCCGTCACCGACTTCTTCGCAGGTTGTGGTTTGCGAGAAGCTGACCGGACTTTCGACGGACGTCGATTTCGACGATCTCGGTGGGTCGTACTCGGTGAATTCGGATGTCCACTCGAGACGCTTGCCCAAGATTCTCGAGACGCCGTGCCATCGGCTTCCCACGCCCATCGGGCCGTCGGTGATCTGTTTGCATTCGACCATCGAGTTTTCCCAATTGGGCCAATTCTCGGCGACGGCGATGTACTCCCAGACGTCCTTGGGTGGCAACGCGATCTCTACGGATTGCTCGACTGTAGGCATGGTTGTTCCTCCACTTCTCTTCGGATCTGAATTTGCTTGTCACAAAATGGATTTCGGGAACGGAATGAAAATGCGTACCCATATCCATTGTCCGCCTGCGACGGTGGCAAGTACAGGGAGTCAGAAGGAGTTGTTCACAGCCAGTTGTTGCGACGGAAGAGAAAGAACAAGCCGACACACACCGAAGCGATGAGACACAGGATGGACTGATAGCCGTATTTGTAGCCGAGTTCCGGCATGTTCTCGAAGTTCATTCCGTAGATACCGGCAACGCCAGTCGGCACGGCGGCGATGGCGACCCACGCGGAGATCTTGCGCATGTCGGTGTTTTGCTGCACCGCGATCTTCGCAAGTGCGGCATCGACCAGAGAACTCAACACCTCGTCGTATTCCGAGATGCGTTCGGACACGATCGTGTGGTGATCTCGGACGTCACGGAAGTACCGGCGGATCTCCTTCGGGACGAGACCGCCCGCGGGCTGGGTGAGTTGGAGCAGCGGCAATCCGAGTGGCGTGACCGAGCGTCGTAGTTCGACGATTTCACGTTTGAGCAGGTAGATGTGCTCGACGGCAACGGTGTTTCGCGGGTTGAACACCAATTCTTCCATGCTGTCGACATCCTGTTCGACCAGCTGAATGACGGAGAGATAGCTGTCGACGACGTGGTCGGTGATCGCGTGCAGCACCGCGAACGGGCCCATGGTGAGGCGCTCGGGGTTCTGCTCGAGTGACTTGCGTACGCTCGCCAGCTCGGAGTGATCTCCGTGGCGGACGGTCACCACGAAGTCAGGACCGACAAACACCATGATCTCGCCGGTTTCGACGATCTCGCTCGCCGTCGCCACTGACTCGTGCGGTACGTAGACGACCGTGCGCAGCACCAGGAACATGACGTCGTCGTAGCGTTCGAGTTTCGGACGCTCGTGTGCATGAACGGCATCTTCGACCATCAGCTCGTGCAGTCCGAAAGTTGCTGCGACATCTTGCATCTGACCTTCGTCGGGTGCATGCATGCCCACCCAGACGAACGCGTTGTCGCGACTACGAACCTCGGCAAGCGCGGCGCGGTGCGTGTACTTGCCCGGCAAACGGACGCCGTCCACGTAGACCGCGCAGTCGACGATCGCGCGGGCAGCAGGAACGGGGATCTTGGGCGCATCCACTTGCGTCGATTTGCCGTTCGACCAATTCGGCAGTGACGGCATGGTTGGCACGCTCGCTCCTTCTCGGTCTGTAATGCAGTGGAACCTGTAATGCGGTGGAACCTGTGATGCGGTGGAACGGCACTGCAGCGACACGTGATCGAATTGCGCTGCCGCTGCGGCGTAATCGTACGTCAGCCTCCGGCTCGCCCACCGGAGCGCGATGAAGTTGCCGATTGCTGACACACTGGAACAGTGCGAATAGACCTTCACACCCACTCCAACGCATCGGACGGCACCGATACCCCGGCTGCCCTCATGCGTGCCGCAGCCGACGCCGGACTCGACGTCGTCGCCATCACCGATCACGACACGACTTCAGGCTGGGCCGAGGCCGCGCACGCCTTACCGGCCGGCGTCAGCCTGGTTCGTGGGATGGAGATGTCGTGCGAGGGTCGAGGTGAGCGTGGTTGGCCGGTGGCCGTTCATCTTCTGGCGTACCTGTTCGATCCGACGCACCCCGAGTTCGCAAAAGAACGGGAGCGACTGCGCGCCGAACGCGTCGAACGTATCCGAGTGATGACGACCATGATGGCGCGCGACGGTCTGCCCGTCGATCCCGATCAGATCCTCGCCGACGCCGGTCCGTCTGTCGGACGCCCGCACGTCGCAGCGGCCTTGATGCGAGCCGGAGTGGTGTCGAGCATCAGCGAAGCCTTCTCCGACCTGTTGTCCAGTCGCGGGCGGTACGACGTGCCCAAGTACGACACTCCGCTCGAGTACGCCGTCGAGCTGGTGGCAGCGGCCGGGGGCGTGACCGTCCTTGCGCATGGACGGGCGCGTTCGCGCGGCGGACTGCTTGCACTCGACCACATCCGCGATCTGGCGGCGCTGGGTCTCGGGGGTCTCGAAGTCGATCACCCGGACCATCGCAGCGACGATCGCGACGTCCTGCGACGCCTGGCCGGCGACCTCGGACTGGCGGTGACCGGATCCTCGGACTATCACGGCGAGAACAAGACGATCGGACTCGGCGACGAGCTCACGGACGAGGCCGAGTTCGACAAACTCGTCTCTGCCGCCACCGGCGTGGAGGTACTGGGGCGCTGATGCTCGACACGACGCTTTATCTCACCGTGTTCATCACGCTCTTCGTGATCATGGACCCACCCGGAGTGATCCCGGTGTTCTTGTCACTGGTCGGCCGCAAGAGCCGTGAAGATCGCAATCGGGCGGCATGGCAGGCCCCGGCCGTCTCACTTGCGGTCATCTCGGTCTTTGCCATTGGTGGTCAGGCGATTCTCAACTACCTCCACATCGGCATTCCGGCGTTGCAGGGCGCAGGCGGACTGCTGCTGCTTCTCATCGCACTCGAACTGCTGACTGGCAAAGCGTCCAACCGTCCACAGGGAGCCGACGACGTCAACGTCGCACTCGTTCCGCTGGGGACGCCGATGATGGCAGGTCCCGGTGCGATTGCGGCCGTCATCGTCTTTGTCGCCCAAGCCGACGGTGAAGCGGGGTCGTATCTGGCGATCGCGCTGGCGATTTTGTCCATCCACCTCGTGCTGTTCGTGGTCCTGCGCTTCTCGACGGCACTGATCCGGATCCTGGGCGAGGGAGGCATCAGCCTGCTGGCACGCATCGCCGGTCTTCTACTCGCCGCCATCGCGGTTCAACTCATTGCGGAATCAGTCCGCGGATTCGTCGCGGGAGCGTAAGAGATGACATATGACGACCGGAACGACAGGTACGAGGACGAATACCAGTACCAGGATTATCAGGACTATCAGTACGAAGACGACTACGGCCAGTATCCCGCCGACAATCGTCAATGGCTGCTGGTCCGCGCTCTACGCGCCCTGAGCGGCACTGTGGCGGCCGGAATCGTGGTCTTGACACTCGTGATCATCGGTTCGGCATATCTGGGCGGAAACCGCGGATTCCCGGGTCCGGGAACGACATCGATCACTGCGCACATTTCGGCCTCGGTGGTTGCTCTTGCCGCGCAGATCTGGTGTGACCGCAGGCGGGGTATCGCGGCGGTTGCCGGATCGGTGGTCGTGCTCGTGGTTTCGGGGCTGTTGTTGGTGACGCAGTGGTGGGGATGACGGCTCGGGTTTGAGTGTGGTGAGGAATCCGACCGCTTGGAGGATTTGATTGTGATCCGACTCTGGTGGCAAACTGGAGTTACTTCGAGGCGGCGCCACAGCCCGGCCCCGAAGTGCAGGTTTCGTCAGGATTTCTCCCGGAACCTAGATTGCATGGACACGCCAGGGCTCACCCGCCCCACACCATGACGCTTCGGATGTATTGCGGCCCACTTTCTCGCGCACGCCGAATGCTCTTCTTCTCAGTAGTCGTTCGCGGAAGAAATGATCTCTGACCGTTGTGAACGTGATTTTTGCACCGGTCCGAAGGATTACTTCCCAGTAACCCAGCCCCGAATGAGGCTGGACTAATCAGGAGTGTCATCGTGTCCCTCGTGACTGAAGCCATCAACGTACCCAAGGTCGAGTTGACCGACGAAGAAATCTTTGCCGCTCACGTCGGTGGCAAGCTCTCGGTCGAGACCACCGCGCCGCTCGATACGCAGCGTGCCCTCTCGATCGCCTACACGCCGGGTGTTGCTCAGGTGAGCCGTGCCATTGCTGCAGATGAAACCCTCGCCGATCGATACACCTGGACCAACCGACTCGTCGTGGTGGTCAGTGACGGCACCGCGGTTCTCGGACTCGGTGACATCGGCCCGCGTGCCTCGCTGCCGGTCATGGAGGGTAAGTCGGCGCTGTTCAAGAATTTCGCCGGATTGAACTCGATTCCGCTGGTTTTCGATACCAAGGATCCTGACGAGATCGTCGAGACGCTCATTCGTCTGCGTCCGAGCTTCGGCGCGGTCAACCTGGAGGACATCTCGGCGCCGCGGTGCTTCGAGATCGAGAAGCGTGTCATCGAAGCGCTGGACTGCCCTGTCATGCACGACGATCAGCACGGAACTGCGATCGTGGTTCTCGCGGCGCTCAAGGGTGCAGTGAAGGTCCAGAGCCGCGACATCACTGCGCTCAAGGTCGTGATCTCCGGTGCCGGTGCTGCTGGTGTTGCCTGCGCGAACATCTTGCTTGCTGCGGGAATCGCCGATGTCATCGTGTTGGACTCGAAGGGCATCATCTCGGGGGAGCGCAGCGACCTCAACGAGGTGAAGGCAGAACTTGCGGCCCGCACCAATCCGCGTGATCTGCATGGTGGTGCCGTCGAGGCGCTCGAAGGTGCGGACGTGTTCCTCGGTGTGTCGGCGGGCAAGATCCCGGAGGAGCTCATCGCTTCGATGGCTTCCGAGTCGATCGTGTTCGCACTTTCCAACCCGGACCCGGAGATTCACCCTGAAACCGCGGCGAAGTACGCGGCGATCGTGGCGACGGGTCGTAGCGATTTCCCGAACCAGATCAATAACGTTCTCGCTTTCCCCGGTGTGTTCAAGGGTGCGCTCGACGCCGGTGCCCGTCGTATTACCGAAGGTATGAAGCTCGCTGCCGCCGAGGCAATCCTGTCGGTGGTCGGCGACGAGTTGGCGGCGGACAAAATCGTTCCCAGCCCTCTCGACCCTCGCGTGGCACCCGCAGTAGCGGAAGCCGTCGCGGCCGCAGCGCATGCTGAGGGCGTGACCAGCTAAGAGGGACTACGAAAGCCCCGATCGGAACCCGCACACAAGGTTCCGATCGGGGCTTTTTCGTGGGAACCCGAGCTACAGACGGGCGAGGTCGGGTGTTCGACGCAGCCTGCCGGTACCAGGAACGGAAGCCCAGACCACCAGTGCCAGTAAACCGTCGACGACAAGAGCCACAACCGCGACCAGGATTGCGCCGACGACCACGCGGTCGTACTTGTAGAGCGCGAGACCGTCGAAGATGTACCGGCCGAGGCCGCCGAGGTTGACGTAGGCGGCGACCGTCGCTGTGGCTATCACCTGCAGGGTCGCGTTACGTAATCCGCCGAGAATCAGCGGGAGCGCGTTCGGAATTTCGACTCGGAATAGCACCTGGAGTTCGGTCATACCCATTGCCCGCGCGGCCTCGACGACGCCACGGTCGACGCTGGCAATTCCGGCGTACGTACCGGCGAGGAGCGGAGGAATGCCGAGGATCACGAGCGCGAGAATCGGCGGCATCACCCCGAGTCCCATCAGCAGAACGAGGAAGGTCAGCAGGCCGAGTGTGGGCAGCGACCGCAGTGCGTTGACCAGACTGACGACCACGATCTCACCGCGGCGCAGATGGCCGATGAGCAATCCGATGGGCACCGCGATCACGGCCGAAAGTGCCACGGCCAGAACGCTGTACCACAGGTGCTGGAGAATCCGGGTGCCGATTCCGGTGTCGCCGCTCCAGTTGTCGGGATCGACGATGAAGTCCCAGGCTCCGGTGAAGATGCTCATACGGGTTCGCCCTCGGCTGACAGGACGGCGGGAACCTTCGACGAGGTCGATGTCCTGGTCCACGGCGTCAGGAACCGGCCGATCAGATACAGGATCAGATCGAGCGCCAGTGCCAGCACGACGATCGCGATGATGCCGGCAACGATCTGATCCGGGTAGTCGCGGTCGTAGCCCTGTTTGAACAGAACTCCCAGACCGCCGATTCCGATCAGCGATCCGACCGACACCAGCGAAATGTTGGTAACGGCAATAACTCTGATGTTCGCGATCATCACCGGCAGCGCCAACGGCAACTCGACCGTCAGGGCGCGTCGTAGTGGTGTGAACCCGACGGCGGTGGAGGCGTCGATGACGTTGTCCGGTACCGAGTCGAGTGCTTCGGGTACAGCCCGGATGAGCAGTGCCGTCGCATACACGCTGAGTGCGATCACGACGTTGAGCGGATCAAGGGTTTTGAGACCGAACAACTGGGGGATCGTGACGAACAGCGCGAGAGACGGAATCGTGAACGCGATGCTCGCCAGGGTCAACGTGATTCGGCGCAGCCACCGGACGTTGCGGATCGCTGTTCCTACCGGCACGGCAACCAGGAGACCGATCAGCAAGGGCAGCAGTGCGAGATAGAGATGGGTCTTCGAGTAGTCCACGACCGTCGAGAAATTGTCGATGAGCCAGCGCATGCCCCTACGCCCCGAATCCCTCGGTGAAGGCGACTCGGTTGCGTTCCTCGTCTTCGCGTCGACGCTGATCTGCCAATTTCGCAACGACTTCGGAACCGAGGATCCCGCCGATGACCGCGCCCTCGCCGTCGACGGCAACGCCGATACCGGAAGGCGACGAGATTGCCGCGTCGAGTGCTTGGCGGAGATCGCCGCCGGGGGAGAACAGGGAACCACCGGCCGACGTCGACTGAGCAAGGGTGCGTCCCGATCGCAGGCCTTCGACGCCGGTCACGTCGATCCATCCCTGGGGGCTTCCGCTGTCCGTGACCACGAGAACCCATTCACCCAATTCGAGACGCAGAGCTTTCAATTCGTTCTCTACGGCCGTCCGAACCGGGTGCAGAGGAACCTCGTCGGCAGCGCGGAAAGACAATCCGCGGTACCCGCGATCGCGTCCGACAAATCCGGCGACAAAATCCGTTGCCGGAGCGGCCAACACGTCGCGAGGCGCCGCCACCTGCTGCAGTCGTCCGCCGGGGCCGAAGACGGCAATGTGATCGCCGAGTTTGACTGCTTCGTCGATGTCGTGGGTGACAAAGACGATCGTCTTCTTCAGTTCGCTTTGCAGCCGGAGCATTTCGGTCTGCAGATCCTCACGCACCACAGGATCTACCGCGCTGAAGGGCTCGTCCATCAACAGGATCGGCGGATCAGCTGCCAAAGCACGGGCAACTCCCACACGTTGTTGCTGCCCACCTGAGAGTTGCCCGGGATAGCGAGTGGCAAGCGAGATGTCCAGACCGACTCGTTCGAGCACACCCAACGCGGCTTTACGTGCGGCGCGGCGGGACTCACCGCGCAGCACCGGAACCGTTGCGACGTTGTCGATCACAGTGCGGTGGGGAAGCAGGCCGGCATTCTGAATGACGTACCCGATGCCGAGACGCAATTTCACCGCGTCGGTCTGGGCGATGTCACGACCGTCGACGAAGATCTTGCCCGACGTCGGTGTGATCATCCGGTTGATCATGCGCATCGACGTCGTCTTGCCGCACCCGGACGGCCCCACGAACACCGTGAACGACTCGGCTTCGATGGTGAGATCGAGACGGTCGACGGCGGTGGTGCCGTCCGGATACTGCTTGGTGACATCCTCGAAGGTGATCACGTGACTACGAGACCGGCTTGTCGAGGCCCTGCGCCGTCACCCACGCCTTGGCCGCCGCTGCCGGCTCCGTTTTGGTGTCGCCGGACACCTGGACGTTGAGTGCCAACAATTCTTCGGTGGTGAGCTTGGCGGACACCGCATCGAGGACCGTCTTCAACTTGTCGGAAGACTTCGACGCGCGCAGCACCGGCACCACGTTCTGAGCCGGGAAATTGTTCTTCGGGTCTTCGAGAACCACGAAGTTGTTTTCCGGGATGGAGGCAGACGTCGTGAAGATGTTTGCCGCGGTGATGTCACCGGACGAGAGCGCCTTCACGGTTGCCGGTCCACCGCCGTCGGCGATCGGGACGAAGTTGGCAGCTGAGATGTCGAGACCGTAGTTGGACTTCAAACCGGGCAATCCGGCTGGACGTTCCTGGAACTCGGCCGGAGCACCGAACTTGACCTCGGCGGAATGCTGAGCCAGATCGGCGATCGTCTTCAGGTTCCACTTGTCGGCGGTTTCCTTGGTGACGACGACGGCGTCCTTGTCCTCGGCGGATGCGGGAGTCGCAATCGCCAATTCCGAACCGAGAGCTGCGGGAAGGGCAGCGAGGACGTCAGCGGAGCTGGTGGCTGTGCTGTCGGGATCCAAGTACTGCAGGAGGTTTCCCGTGTAATCCGGAATGACGCTGATGGACCCGTCCTTGAGCGCCGGAATGTACGCCTCACGGCTGCCGACGTTGAACGACGTGGACACATCGAACCCGTTGACACGCAGTGCTTCGGCATAGATGTTTGCGATCGTCTCGGATTCAGTGAAGTTGGCGGAGCCGACGACGACCGAGTTGGGATCGCTGTTGGAGTCACCGTCGCTGCTACCGCACGCTGTGAGCGCAGTGAGAGAGACGACAGTTGCCGCGGCTACGAGCCAACGGTTGGAACGAAATCGTGAGGTGCGCATGAGCGTCCTTCCGGTTTTTCGGGCGTCCCGTGTTTCGGGCGTCGGAAACCATCCCCTTGTGGCGAAGCCACCCGAGTGGCTTCGACGGCGCCGCCACCGAGTGGCTGCGTCAGGACTGGTTACCGCGCATCGCCCGACAAGTGTAACGATAGGTACCGACATGGCACGGTTTTCGATCCATGGGATTGGATGTGAGGATTTCGGTGATGAGCACGCGCACGAAGTATTCGACTGTTGTTGCAGCACTGATGGTCCTGCCGATTCTCAGCGGATGCGCAAACGGTGATTCGGTGGTAGAGGGTGCCGAAGCGGAGTCTCGTGACCAGATCGTGGTGGCCGCTGATGCATCGGTGGAGAGTTCGGTGTTGGCCGAGGTGTATTCGACGGTGCTCTCCTCCTCCGGCCTGTCGGCTCGCGTCGAATCGCTGGGAGGGGGCAGGAACCAATCCCTCGAGGCTCTGGACGCTGCGCGGGTCACGTTGGTGCCCGAGTTCACCGGCGCGCTGCTCGATCACTACGACTCTTCCGCCCCGGCTCGCAAGGCGGACGACGTCTTCGAAGCCTTGAGTCGCTCTCTGCCTGAGGGTCTTTCGGTCTCCGACTATGCGATGGCCGAAGACCGTGCGGTAGTTGCGCTCGACACCGCATACGCACAGTCGTTGGGAGCGAAGACGATAGAAGCCTTTGCCCCTTCGTGCGCCGCGGCGGCGCCGCTCGTCTCTGTGAGATTCGTCGAGGCCGGGGCGGTGGAGCAGTTGGCCGAGGGTGCCGAGTGTGTCTTTGCGGGCGTCGATCAGGCAACGCCGGCGGACGTACCCGGTGCGCAGGTATTCGGAACCACGACGCTGTCAGCGCTGGCGCAGTCCGATGCCGTCACGGTGCTCGCTGATTCGAATCACGTTCTGGCCGCGCAGAATGTCGTTCCGCTCTTTCGAACGGGTGCACTCGGAGATTCGGCGATCAAGGCGCTCAGCGTCGTTGCCGGTGAACTGTCCACCACCGACCTCGCTGCAATGATCGATCAGGTGCGGACCGGCAAGGCGTCAGCCTCGGAAGTTGCCCGCACCTGGTGGGACACCCGTCAGTAACAGGAACGGAGTGGGCCATCCGTCAGTGACATAGACGGAGTGGGCCATCCGTCAGTGACTGTTCGAGCCTACTGCTGAACTCGAATCATCCTTGGCGCGAATCAGTTTCGATGCGATGAAGCGGCCCAGATCGGCAACGGCGTCTGCTGCTTCCTTCACCAGTGACGCCTGTGCGTGAGCCACGTGCCACAGTCGTGCGTACTCGACCAGGGACACATCGACGCCGGCAGCGGAGAGCTTGTCGGTGAACGTCATGATCTGCGGGTAGAGAACTTCTTCGGACCCGACGTGAATCCTGGTGGGTGGCAATCCGCCGAGCTTCCCGTGCATAGGTGCGTAGCCGGGATCTGTGCGATCGCCGCCGGCAAGGTAAGCGTCGGCGGCGTCGAAGGACCACGCTGTATTGACGACCAGGTCGGCCTTTTTGGTGGCACCTCGATCTCCGGGATCGACCCACGGCGAGATCAACGCAAGCGCGCCGGGGGACACGCCGTGACGCTCGATCAGACGCAGAGCGGTCGCGGCGGCCAAACCGCCACCGGCCGAATCGCCGGCGATGGCAACGCGGTCTTCCGAATATTCGAACTCGGTGACCAACTGCATGAAGGCGGAGACCGCGTCGTCGAGAGCAGCGGGATACGGGTTCTCCGGTGCGAGACGGTAGTCCAGGGTGAAGACCGCGCTGGACGATTCACGCGCGAGGTGCGCTGCGAGAGAACGGTGGGTGGCCAGCGAACCCAGTGTGTACGCCCCGCCGTGCAGGTACAGAACTGCAGTGGGTCGCTCGGTTGCGCCGACGGTGATCTTCTCTGCCGGTCGGCAGGCGAGCTCCAGCGGGCGCACGACGGCGCCCGCTGGAACCTGCTGTAGCGGTGCCCCAGCCTCGAGCAACAGACGTTGAATCCGATACGGCAGTCGCGAGTTGAAAGCCAGACGGAAGTACGGCTTCAACAAGAATGCGACCACGGGCAGCGGAAGGGTGAACGTGCTCACCGGCAGGGCTCCTGACTCTGTAATCGAACGACGCTCTGAAACGAAGGGCGCTGGGAAACGAAGGACGCTGGGAAACGAACTCAGCTGGACTTGGGCATCATTCGACCGGCGACGATCGAGACGATGCGCTGGTAGCCCGATCCTACGAGGCGAACCCAGGCGTCGAGTGCGATTGCGTCCATGCCGATGAGAACGCGCGGCTTGCTCTTGCGAACGCCGTTGACGATCGTCTTGGCAGCATCTTCCGGCGTGGTGCGCGCGAGCTTGCGGTCGAAGAACTCGGAGAAGACCGCAAGATCTTCGCCCGGGCCTGCGGTGGCGTTGCGTGCGATGGCGGTCTTGATTCCGCCCGGGTGCACGCAGGTCACCTTCACCGGGTGCTTGGCGATCAGCATTTCCTGTCGAAGCGACTCGGTGAAGCCGCGAACGGCGAACTTTGCCGAGTTGTATGCGCTCTGACCCGGCATCGACAACAGACCGAAGAGGCTCGACACGTTCACGATGTGTCCGTCGCCTGAGGCGATGACGTGGGGAAGGAAAGCCTTGGTGCCGTTGACAACTCCCCAGAAGTCGACGTCCATGACGCGCTCGAAGTCCTTGAACTCGGACTTCTCGAAGGTGCCGTGGTACGCGATTCCGGCGTTGTTGTAGATCTGGTTGACCTTGCCGAAATGGGCGACAACCGCGTCGGCGTACTCGAGAACCGCTTCGCGCTGGGTGACGTCGAGATGGTCCGACTTCACCTCTGCTCCGATGGCCTCCACCAGACGCGTGGTCTCGGCCAGACCCACGGTGTCCACGTCGGAGATCGCCAACTTGGCGCCCTGGCCGGCCAGGTTCAGGGCGAGTGCGCGACCGATGCCCGATCCCGCTCCGGTGATGACTACGACCTTGCCTGCAAAATCACTCATTGTGCTACTGCCTTCTCGTCGTCGAGGTCGATCTGTGAAGTGGTTGCGGTGCCGACGGCGCCGAGATCCGACGTCGCGACGCTGCGGTACGCCGCGAGGTCGAAATGCTTGGTGGCATTGCGGAACTGGAAGGTGAAGCCCGGCCACAGGGTGGTGTTGTTTCCGTGCTTGTCCATGTACCAGCTGGCGCAACCGCCGTTGTTCCACACGCTCTTGGACATAGCTGCCTGCAGGTCCTTGTTGTACTTGTCCTGCTTGTCCTTGCGCACCTCGATGGTGCCGATGTCGTACTTGTCGATGGTGGCGATCGCGTCGACCAGGTAGTTGATCTGCGACTCGATCATGAAGACCATCGACGAATGTCCGAGGCCGGTGTTGGGTCCGACGAGGAAGAACAGGTTGGGGAAGTTGGCAACTGCCGCGCCCTTGTATCCCTGCATGCCGGTCTTTTCGAAGACCTCGGCGAGCGAGCGCCCGTCCTTGCCGAAGATTCCCGCGAAGGTGGGGGAGTCGGTGACGTGGAAACCGGTCGCCACGACGATGGCATCGATCTCACGCGTGGTGCCGGTCTTCGAAACGATCCCGTTGGCGGTGACCTCTTCGATGCCTTCGGTCACCAGATCTACATTGTCCTGGGCGAGGGTGGGGAAGTAGTTGTTCGAGATCAGCATGCGCTTGCAGCCGATCTGGAAGTTGGGCATGACCTTCTTACGGAGGTCCTTGTCCTTGATCTGAGCTTTAAGGTGACGCTCGGCGGCGAACTGCAGCGGCTTCATGAACACCGGCGCCTTGGCCAGGCCGACGACCTGCGTCTCACGCATCCAGTAGATGCCGGTTCGGCACAGCTTCTGGAAGCCGGGAAGGTACTTGAACGCGAGGTGTTCGATCTTGGTGTACTCGCGGTCTGCACGGGGCAGGATCCACGGCGCCGTGCGCTGGTACACGTCGAGATGCGAAACCTTCTTGCCGATGGCAGGCACGATCTGGATGGCGGAGGCGCCGGTTCCGATGACGGCCACGCGCTTGCCGGTCAGATCGGCGTCGTGGTTCCAGCGCGAGGAGTGGAAGATCTCGCCCTTGAAGCCGTCGATGCCCTTGATGTCCGGAGGTGAAGGCTCACACAGTGCGCCGACGGCCGAGACCACGATCTTTGCGACAAATTCGCCCTTGTTGGTGCTGATGTGCCACCGGGCGGACGCTTCGTCCCAACGGGCGGAGAGTACGTCGCAGCCGAAGATGTGCTTGTCGAGCACCTTGTGGCGGTTGGCCACCGACTGGATGTACTTGTAGATCTCAGGCTGAGTGGAGAAGGAGCGCGTCCACTCCGGGTTGAGTGCAAAAGAGTACGAGTACAAATGCGACGGCACGTCACACGCGGCGCCCGGGTAGCTGTTGTCGCGCCACGTTCCACCGACGTCGTTGCCGCGCTCGAGGACGACGTAGTCGGTGATGCCGGCCTGTGCCAGTTTGATCGCCGCACCAAGACCGGCGAAACCACTGCCGATGATCAGTGTGCCGACGTGGCGAGTATCCGCGGCAGGTGCTGAAGTATCTGTAACTGGAAGACTCATGTAGGGAACGATATGCCTTTATTGAGCCGCGGTCAATAGCTTATTGACGAGTATTCAGTAGTCTATTGGGCATGGACGCAGTAAAGCGAACGCGACTCGACCCTGCACAACGCCGAGCACAACTGATCGATCTCGGCGCGCGCATGCTGGCCGAACGGCCGCTCGAACAGATTTCCGTCGAGGACATCGCCGATCAGGCTGGAGTATCGCGTGGGCTTCTGTTCCACTACTTCGCGTCGAAAAGCGAGTTCCATCTGGCGATCGTCCGGCACAGCAGTGAACAGATGCTCCAGCGCACCGAGCCGAGCGAATCGGACGATCCGATGCTCACCCTGCGGTCGGTGCTGGCGTCGTACGTCGACTACGTGACCGAGAACCGCAACACATACGTCTCGCTGCTCCGAGGGACCGCCAGCGGGGATCCGCAGATGCGCGAGGTGTTCGAGCAGACCCGCGACATCATGGCCAACAGGACCCTCGATCAGCTCCCGAAGATCGGCCTGACGCGAACGCCTCAGGTGGAGTTGGCCGTTCGCGGATGGATCGCGTTTGTCGAGGAAGCCACCATCAGTTGGCTCCGCGCGCCGGCCATCACCCGCGAGGAACTGATCGACCTGACAGTTCAGTCGTTGCCTGCGTTGGCATTGGCTGCCGTCGGTTTCGATGCCGGACCGGATCTGGGTCTGCTGTAATCGATTTGATCGCAGCCGAGAAAGGCCGGGCCCCACACTCCTTGCGGAATGTAGGGCCCGGCCTTCATGGCTTGCCACTATCAGTTGGTCGGCAGGAACGCCACTATCAGTTGGTCGGCAGGAACGCCTCGTCCAAGATCTCCTGCTGCTCCACCGCGTGAACCTTGCTCGATCCCGAGGAGGGAGCGGACATCGGACGACGCGAGATGCGCTTGATGCCGGTCAGGGTCTCCGGCAGCAGGTCCGGCAGTGCCAGTCCGAGGAACGGCCAAGCACCCTGGTTCGCGGGCTCTTCCTGGACCCAACGGAACTGATCCGCATTCGGGTAACGGTCCAGGGTCTCCTTGAGGCGACGCTTCGGAACGGGGTAAAGCTGCTCCATACGCACGATTGCGATGTCGTCGCGCTCGTCCTTGTGCTTCTTCGCCAGGAGTTCCCAGTACAGCTTGCCGCTGACCAGCAGAACCCGCTTGACCGATTCGCGGGCGCTTTCCCCGCTCTCGAATGCAGGCTCCTCGAAGACCGAACGGAACTTGCCCGTCGTGAAGTCCTCGACGTTGCTGACTGCAGCCTTGTTACGCAGCATCGACTTGGGCGTGAAGACCACCAGCGGACGGCGGATGCCGTCGAGGTGATGGCGACGCAGCAGGTGGAAGTAGCTGGCCGGAGTCGACGGAACCGCGACGGTCATCGAGCCTTCGGCGCACAGCTGAAGGAAACGCTCGATGCGACCGGAGGTGTGGTCCGGACCCTGACCCTCGTGACCGTGCGGCAGGAGCAGCACGACGTCGGAGAGCTGACCCCACTTGGCCTCGCCCGAAGAGATGAACTCGTCGATGATGGTCTGCGCGCCGTTGACGAAGTCACCGAACTGCGCTTCCCACAGGACGAGAGCGTCGGGGTTGCCGACCGAGTAGCCGTACTCGAAGCCCAGACCCGCGTACTCGGTGAGTGCGGAGTCGTAGACCATGAACTTGCCGCCGTTTTCGGCGTCGGCCGCGATCTTGGCGATCGGGCTGTACTCGTTGCCGGTCTTGCGGTCGATGAGAACCGAGTGGCGCTGCGTGAACGTTCCGCGCTTGGAGTCCTGACCTGCGAGGCGGATCAAAGCGCCCTGCTCGGCCAACGAGCCGAACGCGAGCAACTCGGCGAACGCCCAGTCGACATGTCCGTCACGAGCCATCTCGCGACGCTTCTCGGCGACCGGCTTGACGCGCGGGTGCACGGTGAAGCCCTCGGGAACATTGACGAACGCGTCGCCGATGCGCTCGAGAACCTCGGGAGCGACAGCCGTTGTGAGGCGGGCCGGCGGAGTCTGGTCGAGTTCGACGGACTCGGACGGTTCGGGCTGGAACTTCTCGAGTTCACGGACCTCGTTGAAGACCCGTTCGAGCTGGCCCTGGTAGTCGCGAAGTGCGTCTTCGGCTTCCTTGAGCGAGATGTCACCGCGACCGATGAGGGACTCGGTGTAGCTCTTACGAACGCTGCGCTTGGTGTCGATGACGTCGTACATGGCCGGCTGGGTCATCGACGGGTCGTCGCCCTCGTTGTGACCGCGCCGGCGGTAGCAGATGAGGTCGATGACGACGTCCTTGCCGAACTTCTCACGGAAGTCGACGGCCAGCTGAGCAACCCAGACACAAGCTTCGGGGTCGTCGCCGTTGACGTGGAAGACCGGTGCGGCGATCATCTTCGCGACGTCGGTGCAGTACTCGGACGAACGTGAATGTTCCGGTGCAGTGGTGAAGCCGACCTGGTTGTTCACGACGATGTGCACGGTGCCGCCGGTGCGGTAACCGCGCAGCAGCGAGAGGTTCAGCGTCTCGGCGACAACACCCTGACCGGCGAATGCAGCGTCGCCGTGCAGCATGAGCGGCAGGACGGTGAAGCCTTCTTCGCCCTTGTCGAGGATGTCCTGCTTGGCGCGAACCAGGCCTTCGAGAACCGGGTCGACGGCCTCGAGGTGCGACGGGTTTGCGGTCAGTGAGACAGCGATGTCGTTGTCACCGAACATCTGGATGTACGTTCCGCTGGCACCCAAGTGGTACTTCACGTCACCGGAGCCGTGAGCGGCTGCCGGGTTCATGTTGCCCTCGAACTCCGTGAAGATCTTGGAGTACGGCTTGCCGACGATGTTGGCCAGCACGTTGAGTCGACCACGGTGCGGCATACCGATGACGACCTCGTCGAGCTGGTGCTCGGCGGCCTGGTCGATCACGGCGTCCATCATCGGGATGACGGCTTCGGAACCCTCGAGCGAGAAGCGCTTCTGGCCGACGTACTTGGTCTGCAGGAACGTCTCGAAGGCCTCGGCGGCGTTGAGCTTACTCAGGATGTACTTCTGCTGAGCGACCGAAGGCTTGGCGTGATGGCCTTCGACGCGGTCCTGGATCCACTGACGCTGATCCGTCTCGAGGATGTGCGTGTACTCGACACCGACGTGGCGGCAGTACGCGTCGCGCAGCACGCTCAACACGTCGCGCAGCTTCATCTTCTCTTGGCCGTGGAAGCCGCCGACCTTGAACTCGCGGTCCAGATCCCACAGCGTCAGGCCGTGGCTGATGACGTCGAGGTCGGGGTGGCTGTGGAACTTGTCCTTGACGAACTGCAACGGGTCCGTGTCGGCCATGAGGTGGCCGCGGTCACGATATGCAGCGATCAATTCGAGAACACGGGTGTTCTTGTCGACGGCGCCTTCCGGCACGTCCTTGCGCCAACGCACCGGCTCGTACGGGTTGCCGAGCGCGTGGAAGATCTCGTCGTAGAACTGGTCGCTGATCAGCAGGTTGTGGATCGTGCGCAGGAAATCGCCCGACTCGGCACCCTGGATGATGCGGTGATCGTAGGTCGAGGTGAGGGTCATCAGCTTGCCGACGCCCATCTCGGCCAGCTTCTCGTCGCTGGCGCCCTGGAACTCGGCGGGGTATTCCATCGCGCCGGCGCCGATGATGGCGCCCTGGCCCTTCATCAGGCGGGGAACGGAGTGAACCGTGCCGATGCCGCCCGGGTTGGTCAGCGAGATGGTGACGCCGGTGAAGTCTTCGCCGGTGAGCTTGCCTTCGCGGGCACGGCGGACGATGTCCTCGTATGCCGCGTGGAACTGGACGAAGTTCATCGACTCGGTGTTCCGGATGGCGGCAACTACCAGTGAGCGGTTGCCGTCCTTGCCGGGAAGGTCGATCGCGAGTCCGAGATTGGTGTGCTCGGGCGTGACCGCGTTCGGCTTGCCGTCGATTTCGGCGAAGTGCCGGTTCATGTTGGGGAACGCGTTGACTGCCTGGATGATCGCGTAACCCAGGAGGTGGGTGAACGAGATCTTGCCGCCACGAGTACGCGCGAGGTGGTTGTTGATGACGATGCGGTTGTCGAACATCAGCTTCGCGGGGATGGCACGCACGCTGGTTGCTGTCGGGATCTCGAGCGAGAGCGACATGTTCTTGACGACTGCGGCTGCGGCGCCGCGGAGAACCTTGGTTTCCTCGGCTCCGCCGGCAGGGGCTGGCTTCGCAGGAGCTGCCGCGGGCTTGGCTGCTGCAGGCTTGGCTGCTGAAGACTGGGAAGGGGCGGCCTTGGCGGCGGGCGCTGCCGTCTTCGCGGGGGCCGGTGCGGCAGCCTTGGCAGGCGGCGCAGGAGGTGCGGTCTTTGGGGCGGGAGGCGTGGCCTTGGGAGCAGCAGGTGGAGCTACAACAGCGGCGGGTGCAGCCGCGTTGCCGTTCGAGGCAGTCCCGTTTCCACCTCCCGTGTTCGCCGAGTCCGGCGAGTAATCGGTCAAGAATTCGTGCCAACTGGGATCCACGGACGACGGGTCGTCCTGGAAGCGTTGGTACATCTCGTCAACCAGCCACTGGTTCTGTCCGAATTGGGATGTAGAACTGCTGCTCACGGCAGGTGTTCGCCTCGTTTCTATTTCGGTACCCGATCAGAGCGCCTATATACATGAGATTAGCCCGAGCGTGTGACGAGCAATTGTGCGGCACACAATTTGTGAGCTGTCTCACGGAAGTCCGTGATCTTGCGATCGCGCACTCGCTCTCGGCGGTACAAATCCGTGCCGACTGTCACGCGACGGGGTTGCCTTCGATGACAGTTCTCGACATCAGATTATTCCCCTCACGCGCCTGCGATGCATCCCAGAGTCCCGAGTAGTGACCACCGGCATACCGCAGAACATCGTGCGGGCCGTATTCAACGATACGTCCCCGGTCAACTACGACAACGAGGTCCGCTCGGGCAGCGGTGGCGAGGCGGTGAGCCACGACGACCGACGTCCGTTTCCGGGTGACCGACCGACTTGCTTCGAGCACCATTCGTTCGGTCGCGGGATCGAGCGTCGCGGTCGCCTCGTCGAGGAGCAGAAGGTCCGGGTCGACCAGTTCGGCACGGGCCAATGCGATCAGTTGACGCTGGCCTGCCGAGAGCCCCTGGCCACGCTCTCCAACGGGATGATTCATGCCTCCACGCATGTCGGCTATCGAATTCAGGGCGCCGACGGAGCGCGCCGCTTCCTCGATCTCCGCATGCGAAGCCGAAGGCCTGCCGTACGCGATGTTGTCGGCGACCGTGCCGGTGAACAGATGCGCTTCTTGTGGGACTACGCCGAGACGACGTCGGTACTGCGGGAGATGGAAGTTCCGGATGTCGGTTCCGTCCACGTCGACGGATCCGGACGTCGGGTCGTAGAAGCGGGCGAGCAACTTCACCACCGTCGACTTTCCGGCACCGGTTCGGCCGACGAGAGCGACCGTCGTGCCCGGCGGAATCTGCAGAACGAAGTCGGAGAGCGCGTCGACGGCCGCGCCCGAGTACCGGAACCCGACTCCGTCGAGATGGACGGCGCCGTCGAGCCGTCCGGAAATCGTGATCAGATCCTCGCTGTCGGCTGTCTCGATCGAACTTCGAGTGCGCAGCAGGTCGCCGATTCGCTGCAATCCGACGTTTGCCTGTTGGTAACCATCGAAGACTTGTGAGAGTTGCTGAATCGGTCCGAACAGCAGACCGAGGTAGAGCACGAACGCGATCAGTACGCCGGGCGACGTCGACCCGTTGGCGATCTGGTGCGCGCCGACGAACACGACCGCGGCCAACGCGAGGTCGGACAGGAACGAGATGAACGGGAAGTAGATCGAGATGGCTCGCTGCGACCGCATCCGCGATCGGCGGTAGCTCTCGGAGCGTTCTGCGAACCTGCGCGCCGCACCTTCCTCGCGGCGGTATGCCTGAGCCGCTCGCAGGCCGGCGATGTTCTCCTGGAAGTCGGCATTGACGAGCGAGATCCGCTCGCGCGACTGGCTGTAGGCCACCGAGGAGATCTTGCGGAAGATCACGGTTGCGACCACGAGCGGTGGGATGACGGCCAGCGCCACCAGGCCGAGCGTCACGTCGGTCGCCAGGAGCGCGATCGAAATTCCGCCGACGGTCAGGACGCTCACGATCGCCGTCGACATGCCGGTCTGGATGAACGACGAGAGCGCGTCGACGTCGGTGGTCATGCGCGTCATGATGCGCCCGGACAGTTCTCGTTCGTAGTAGTCGAGGCCTAGTCGCTGCAGGTGTGCGTAGCTGCGGACGCGGAGTCCGAACAACACGCGTTCACCTGCCCTGGCGGTGAGCACCGTCATGACCGCGACGACAACCCAGTCTGCGGCGACCAGGAGCGCGCCGAACGCCGTCGCGATCCAGAGCGTGCTGCTGTCCGCGGTCACGACCCCGTGGTCGATTGCATATCTGACGAGGGAGGGGAACGCGATCGCTGCGGCCGAGTCCAGAGCAAGACATGCGACTACTGCCAGCAGAACCCAGCGAACCGGCCTCAGGATTTGTCGGAGTGAGAAGTGCGGATTCGATTCGCGCAGACTTTCGGGTGCGACTCCGGGATCTTCGTGCGCGGGCGGAAGAGCGTCGACTGCTGCCCGTAGGGACGGCGTCACCGCGATTCCGCTGAGTGCTCCGGCCATCGGACCGCCTGCACCCTGCGAGGCACTGGTGGTGTTGTCGGCTTCGGATTCCGGTGCCTGCGGCCACAACTGTGCGGTTGTCGGCTCGCGGCGGTCACG
The DNA here is from genome assembly GCF_030056735.1 of Rhodococcus sp. IEGM 1409. Taxonomy (GTDB): domain Bacteria; phylum Actinomycetota; class Actinomycetes; order Mycobacteriales; family Mycobacteriaceae; genus Rhodococcus_F. The sequence continues at coordinate 57,759 of NZ_JASHKN010000001.1, read as the reverse complement.
TCCGAAGGCATCGGAGTCGTCCTCGTCCTCGTCGAGTTCGGCTGGTAGTTCCGGCGCGGAGGAGAACAGGGCCCGAAAGAGGGGACATCGTGCTTCCAGCTCGTCCACGGTTCCGGAGTCGATGATCCGTCCGCCGTCGAGTACGGCGACCCGGTCCGCCAGCGTCAGGGTGGATCGCCGGTGGGCGAGGATCAGGGTGGTCTGCCGTCGTCTGGCTCGGAACGCGTCGAAGATCGCGGCTTCGGTTGCCGCGTCGACCGCGGAAGTCGCGTCGTCGAGGACCAGGATCCGCGGGTCGACGAGCAGGGCTCTGGCCAGTGCGATGCGCTGACGCTGTCCGCCCGACAGCGTCAGGCCGCGTTCGCCGACGACGGTGTCGTACCCGTCCGGGAGTGCCTCGATGAAGGCGTCTGCCTGTGCCAAAGCCGCGGCGGCACGGATCTCCTCGCCGGAGGCGTCCTCGCGGCCCAGCGCGATGTTGGCGGCGATGGTGTCCGAGAACAGGAATGGTTCGTCGAATACCAGGCTGACGGCGGCACGAAGCTGTTCACTGCGCAGTTCGGCGACGGGGAACGTCTCGCCGGCGGTATCGACGCTCACGACACCCGAAGACGGTGCGTAGAACCGGGGGAGAAGCAAAGACAACGCAGTCTTTCCCGACGCCGCCGGGCCTACGACGGCGACGGTCTCGCCTGGTTCTATGCGGAGGTTCAGCCCGGTCAGGACCTCGCGTTCGGTGTCGAACCCGAATGCGACGTCTTCGAAGGTAACTCCGAGCGGACCGTCGGGCAGGTCCACCGGATGGTCAGGATCGGCAATGTCGGGCTGGGCGTTGATGACGTCGTAGACACGCTCGACGGCGGCGCGCGCCAGCTGCGCCATGACGATCACCGACGACAGTGTTCGGGTGACTCCGGTCATCGTGACGATGTAGGTGGCGAACGCGAGAAACGTTCCCACAGTGATCTTGTCGTGTAGCGCGAGATACCCACCGAGGGCGATCACTCCCACCTGCCCGAGCTGTGGCAAAGCAGCCATGGTCGGGGCGAATCTTGCGTTCAACCACGCGGAGCGAAGCCGCTCCGCGTACAGCGTGCGACTGTGCTTTTCGAGCTGGTCGACGGCTCGTTGTTCCTGCCCGAATCCCTTGACGACGCGAACGCCCGTGACGGTTTCCTCGACGTGTTGGGCGAGGTCGGCTGCCCGCTGCTGCGCGGACCACGTTGCGGCGAAAAGCATCGGTCGCATCAGGAACACCACGAGTCCTACTGCGGGGATGACGGCGACAGCGACGAGAGTCAGCAGCGGCGAGAGCCATGCCATGATGCCGATCGCGAGCACGAACTGCAGGAGCGCACCCGCCGACATCGGCACCATCGCGAGCAAGCCCTGGACGAGTTGTAGATCGGTGATGGACCGGGAGACCACCTGTCCCGTGCGGATCTGATCCTGTCCTCGTCCGTCGAGGCGTTGCAGTGAGCCGAGGAGGGCAAGTCGCAAGTCGTGTTGAACGTCGAGCGAGAGTCGGCCGGCCAGCATCCGCCGGCCGTACTGGCACGCGAAGCGAACAATCGCGAGCAACGCGATCGCCAATGCGACGAAACCGATCACCTTGCCAGGGTTCTCCTGGCCGGCGGCGTCGAGCGCATAGCGGGTCAAGAGCGGAAACGAGATGTCGATCGCAGAAGCGATGACGGTAACGAGAAGCGCGCCGATGGCAACTCTTCGGTGCAACCAGCATGCGTGGGCCAAGCGGCGGATCCAGCCCGGAGCTCGATCCGCCTCTTCGGCTACCGGACTGTCCGTGTTGATCGTGTTCATCGAGATCCACGGTAGACCCGGCCCCAGACAGCTTTTTCAGGTGATGTCGCGGGTCCTGGTTCGCAGCCAACCGAGTCCGCAGAACAGAACTACCCAAGCGGCCAACATCATCGGGGCACTCGGCCAGGAGGCAAAGGCGTCGACGTCGATCGACGGTGCCGCGTTGACGATCGTGCCGATCGTGGCCGAAACGGGAAGCGCGGCGCCGATCCCGCCGAGATCCATCGCGAGCAGCACTGCGCGGACGATCCATTCACCGAAGACGAACCACAGAATCACCGAGAGCGCGCCGGCCATCGACGATCCGGTGAGCAGTGCCACCCCGGCGCCCAGCAGCGCCCACAGCGCACACGCCAGAATGCCTGCGGCGCAGATGGCGAAAAGATCGGTGGTGAAGCTGAAATCCCGGCCGAAGAGCAACATCGCGCCGATGCTGACCACTTCGACCGCCAGCGCGTAGCCGACGGCGAATACCGCGACGACGGCAAGCTTCGCGCCGAGAACTCCGTCGCGCCCTCGAGCGGTGAGAAACGTCGTGGTGAGAGTCTTGTAGCCGAATTCGGAACCGGCTGTGAGCGCTCCGAAGACGGCCGCGAACACCAGGACAAGAGTGTTCGAGACACCCAGGCTGACACCGGTGGACACGACGTTGACGTCGAAAGTCGTGTCGGCCGAATCGGCCACAGCCTCGACGAACGTCCGCGTGGAAGCGGCAGTCAACAACGCGACGACCACCGGTGCAATGGCGAGTGCCCACCAGTACCGCAGGGTGAGGACCTTCAGTGTCTCCGCGCGCACGAGTGTGGTCATCGGTGTCCTCCAGACGGTCCGTATGCGGCAGGGCCGTAGTAGCCCGGTCCCGAACCCGGGCCGGGTGGGCGGTGGTATCCGACCTGGGGGACGGCATATTGCGGCGTTGTCATCGCCAGGAACAGTTGCTCGAGATCTGCGCCTTCGGTCGCGACGCCGAAGATCGTGACACCGGCCGCCGACGCCACCGGTGGGAGCGCGGACGTGTCGGTGCCGCCCACGGCGAGCCGTCCGTCCTGGGTGATCTGGGCGTCGATGATTCCGCGAGCCGCCAATGCTGTGGCGAGCAGCGCGGGGTTGGAGCACGAGACGAGTAGTCGACTGCGCTGGGAGCGGCGAAGTTCGTCCATGGTTCCTTGGTAGACGAGTGAGCCGGCGCTGACGATGACCACGCTGTCGACGGTTGCTTCCACCTCACGGAGCGCGTGGCTGGAGATCAGAACTGTTCGGCCGGAACTGGCGAAGGTCTGCAGGAACTGACGTAGCCACGCCATGCCTTCGGGATCGAGTCCGTTCGCGGGTTCGTCGAGTACGAGGATCTCGGGATCACCGAGCATCGCGGTGGCAAGGATGAGGCGTTGGCGCATCCCGAGCGAGAATGTGCCGGTCTTGTGGGCTCCGACCGAACCCAGACCGACCATTCCCAGTACCTGCGCGGCGCGTTGTGTCGGCATTCCGATGGCAGCCGCGTAGATCTCGAGGTGTGCGAGCGCTGTGCGTTTCGGATGGAGGCTGCCCACGTCCAGGACGGCGCCGACGGTCCGCGCCGGGGTGGGAAGCGAACGCATCGGCGCGCCGTTTATGGTGGCCGATCCCGAGGTCGGCGACACCAGGCCCAGGAGCATCCGCAATGTGGTGGTCTTGCCCGAACCGTTCGGGCCGAGAAACCCGGTGATCGAGCCCGCCTGGACGTCGAAGCTCAGGTCGTTGACCGCGCGCGCCGCCTTGAATGTCTTCGTCAACCCACGAATCTCGATGGGCGCAGAGAAGGATCCCATTGCGGTGTTCGTCAATGCTGCTCCCGGGTCGGCGGCGAATACGTGATGCGAGCCTACGGCCCGGACAGCTATCTGCGGATGGCCCGGCGTGTTTGCGTCTCGGGGAGGAGCGCGGCATCGTCGGCAGGCATCACGATGAGGTGATCGGTCCACCTGGCGGGCGCGGGTCCGAAGGCTTCGCGCGCGTTCTTGACGACGCCCTTCCCGATGGCCCGGTTACCCGCGCCGCCGATGACGGCACCGATCCCGGCGGGAACGAGCTTGCCGAGGATCAGTGCGCTGCGCCTGGCGGCGTACTTGGTCACGAACTTCCGCACGAGAGTGCTGTTCATTCCCTTCATCGTGGGTCCGGGAATCTTGCTCGTGATCGCCGTTCCCCAGTTCTTGGCCGTGATACCGGTGGCCTTCTGGACGATCTCCATACCTGATTCGCCGAGTGCGACTGCCAGGACCAGGGCGCGTCGTTGCTGGTGATCCTGCACGGAGATTCCATGGACAGACGCGATTGCCAACGTCAGCAGCGCCGACGCTTCGAGGAAGAAAGCCGATTCCGCGCCGACGGCAGCGATGGACGCGACCGTTCCGACGCCCGGCACCGCGGCCGTGGCACCGACGGCACTGCCGCTTCCGGTCACGGCGAGAATGAACATCTTCTCCATCCGCTCGACGATCTGAGCGGGTGACTCGTCGGGGTGTGCCTTACGGACATGGTTGACGTATTTGGCCACTGCGGGCGCTTGCAGGCGGCTTCCGTTGTCGAGAACGGAAACGAGGACCTTCTCGATACGCCCGCTGTCGTTGTTCGTCGACTTGCTCATTGCTGCCCCTCCACAGTTGTCCTCCTCTGAAGCGAGGTGGACCGTATCTCGAGAATAGGTGAAGTTTTCGGTAGCGGCGGTGATCGCAGGGGCCATAGGCTCGTACGAGACTCGGTTTTCTTCGTGACTTTTCCCAGGCAGGAGTTCGAGTGTCATGACCGCCACTTCCGAACCTCGTTCGACGACCATCTGGCCGACACTGCGCTACATCGACGCCCGTTCGGCAATCCACTTTCTGGTGAGCACCTTCGGTTTCGTGGAGAAGGCCGTCTACGGAGAGGGTGACGTGGTCGACCACGCCCAACTCGACTGGCCCGGCGGTGGCGGCATCATGCTGGGTTCCCCGCGCACGGATTCGGCGATCGCCGGCCTACCACCCGGAATCGGTTCGGTGTACATCGTCGTGGACGACGCGGAAGCCGCCGATGCACTCTACGAACGCGTTGTCGCGTCCGGCACCACGATCACGCAGGGATTGCGCGACGAGGATTACGGTTCGCGAGGTTTCACCTGCCGTGATCCTGAAGGGGTGTACTGGAGTTTCGGGACGTACGCAGGGGAGTAGCCTTGCCGCGATCTATCTGGTGGCCCAGTGCTGCGCTGGAACCACTTCCGACGGTACGGGCGGATGAGGCGGTGTGCCGTCCCCGAATGGTCGGCCGCCCAACTGTTCGCGGCCGTGCGGTTCGAGCCAGTGCGTCAATTCCGGTCCCTTGGGCACGATTCCGGAGGGATTGATCTCGGAATGCACGATGTAGTAGTGAGCTTTGATCTGTGTGAAGTCGATGGTGTCACCGAATCCGGGAGTCTGGAACAGATCGCGCGCGTAATCCCACAGCACCGGCATCTCGCTGAGTTTGCTTCTGTTGCACTTGAAATGGCCGTGATAGACGGGATCGAATCGCGCCAGCGTCGTGAACAGGCGCACATCAGCTTCGGTGATGGTGTCTCCCACCAGGAAGCGTTGCCGGGCAAGGCGTTCGGTGAGCCAGTCGAGACGGGCGAACAGCGTGTCGTAAGCCTCGTCGTACGCCTGCTGTGAACCGGCGAACCCGCAGCGGTAGACGCCGTTGTTCACGTCGCGGAACACGTACTCGGCCACTTCGTCGATCTCGTTTCGCAGAGGCTCCGGGTACAGATCCGGTGCACCTTCGCGGTGGTACTTCTTCCATTGCGTCGAGAAGTCGAGGGTGATCTGTGGGTAGTCGTTGGTGACCACCTTGCCCGTGGAGATCTCCACCATGGCGGGCACCGTGATTCCCCTGGGGTAGTCGGGATCTCGGGCGAAGTACGCCTCCTGTAGTCGTGGGATCTTCAGCACCGGATCGACGCCGCCGGGATCGAGATCGAAAGTCCAGCTTCGCTTGTCGTGGACTGGACCGCAGATGCCCATCGACAGTACGTCTTCGAGGCCGAGCAGGCGGCGGACGATGATGGCGCGGTTCGCCCAGGGGCAGGCACGCGCCACGATCAACCGGTATCGCCCCGGTTCGACGGGGTAACCGTCGCGACCGTCCTCGGTGATCCGGGTCTGGATGTAGTTGGTGTCGCGTTTGAATTCACGACCCTCTTCGACGAATGTCGGTTCGCTCGCGCCATTCTCCGTACTCATCTGCGGTTCCTCTCGTTCGAGTGTCAACTGGGCAGGTGCACGTGTACTCGAGCGTATGCCCCCAGAACGTCGAATTTGGCTTTACGTGGAAGCGTTGCGCTGATCGCGCTGCCCCGACTCGTTCGTAGTTGTGGGATCAATCCCGAATCCAGTGCGTCCTCCGCAGCCAGAAGTGTTACTCCGCAGCCGATTCCGCGCCGGCGGTGCGCTGGGGCTGTCAGGGTCGTGAGATCTGCCACGAAACCCTGGAATTCGGAGTACGCCGCGCATCCGAGTACCTCGTTGTCATCGGTGAGTGCGGTGAACCACCGCGTGCGGTTCTCGAGGTCGGCGGTGGTGCTGTCGTCGGGTGGGCACAGAGCGGCAACGGCGAGGGCGTCGTCGACCTCGTGGGAGATCAACAGTTGTTCGTCTGGCGGTGTCTCGGTGTAGTCGCCGAGGAAAGCGAGGTCGACGGGTCCGGTGATTCGGCCGCCGTGATCGCCGGTGACGTCGAGTAGACGCGCAGGTTGTAGTAGCGCTTCGACGGGGATGTCCGCCGTGCGCTCGATGAACCACTGCGGTCCGACAATCGCGCCACCGCCGGCCAGGTCCAGTACATGGATGTCGTCGCCCACCACCCTGGCGGTGTGTGCCGGTCGCAACGCGGAGTCGCCGAGGCCCAGTTCGCGCGCCCATGCGAGTCGGATGATGTCGAGGTGATGATCGTCCACTCGCTACAGGCTAGTCCGGTTCGAACGGGTTGATCGAGATGGCTGGAGGTCGTATATTCCATGTGGACTATTTCGCGCGGAATAGTCAAGAAATAGTCAATTGAGGCTTGTCAGAAAGGGGGGACTCATGGGTGACGTGTCACTGACGCCTTTGGGAATCACCGTTCTGGGCCTGCTGTCCGAGCGTTCGATGCACCCGTACGAGATGTATCAACTCGCCTCGGTTCGACGGGGCGATCAACTGGTGAAGATCAAGCCGGGATCGCTCTATCACACGGTTTCCCGGCTGGAGAAGCAGGAATTGCTGGCTTCGATCGGGACCGATCGTGAGGGCAATCGGCCGGAGCGGACGACGTACGAGATCACCGCCCGAGGCCGTGATGCACTCGAGCACCAACTACGTGAGATGTTGGCGGTTCCGGTGCGGGAGTATCCGCGGTTGCCGCTCGCGCTCGCCGAAATGCACAACCTCTCCGCATCAACTGCGTGTCAGATGCTTCGGATCCGTCTCGCGCACCTCGACAAGACGATTGCGAAATTCGAGGTCGACTACGAAGCGGTGAAGGCCGCGGAAAAACCACGAATCTTCACGGTGGGCGCGGACTACGCCCACGCACTCACGATCGCCGAAAGAGAGTGGATCGGCGCGTTGGTGACAGACATCGAGAGCGGCGAAATGCCCTGGCTCTCACAAGAACTTCTCGACCGGCTGGCCGGCTCCGCAGGCTCGTCCGCACTACCTAAGGACTGAAGATGGAAAAGCAGGTCAATCCCTGGCACGCGCTGTGGGCGCTGTGTATCGGGTTCTTCATGATTCTGGTGGACAGCACCATCGTCGCTGTCGCCAACCCCGCGATCATGGAGGACCTCGGCACCGACATCAACAAGGTCGTCTGGGTCACCAGCGCGTACCTGCTGGCGTACGCGGTGCCGCTCCTCGTCACCGGCCGACTCGGTGACAGGTTCGGACCGAAGAACCTGTACATGATCGGCCTCGTACTGTTCACCGGCGCATCACTGTGGTGTGGACTGTCCGGCAGCGTCGAGATGCTCATCGTGGCAAGGGCTTTCCAGGGCTTCGGCGCCGCAATGATGACTCCGCAGACCATGGCAGTCATCACGCGCACCTTCGCGCCGAACAAGCGTGGCGCCGCAATGGGGCTGTGGGGCGCCGTTGCCGGCGTCGCGACGCTGGTCGGTCCGCTAGCCGGTGGTGTGTTGGTCGACAATCTCGGCTGGGAATGGATCTTCATCGTCAACGTCCCGGTTGGTGTCATCGCCTTCCTGCTCGCCTGGAAGTTGGTTCCTTCGCTGCCGACGAGCGAGCACAAGTTCGACATCCCCGGCGTGATCCTCAGCGCCGCAGGCATGTTCCTGCTCGTGTTCGGAATCCAGGAAGGCAGTTCGTACGACTGGAACGGATTCGTCTGGACTCTGATCGGCGCCGGCGTGGTGTTGCTCGTGGTGTTCGTGTTCTACCAGTCACGCAACAAGAACGAGCCGTTGCTTCCCCTCGAACTTTTCAAGGACCGCAACTTCTCGCTCGCCAACGTCGCCATCACCGCGATGGGCTTCGCGATCACGTCGATGGTCCTTCCGCTGATGTTCTACACCCAGGCAGTTCGCGGACTCTCCCCGACGCAGTCGGCGCTCCTCCTCGTGCCGATGGCCGTGCTGACCGGCATTTTTGCGCCGATCATCGGAAAGCTCGTCGACAAGACGCATCCGCGTTACATCGCCGGCACCGGCTTCCTGCTGTTCGCCATCGCCCTGGGCTGGCTTGCACTGGTGATGTCTCCCGACGTCCCGATCTGGGAACTGCTCCTGCCGATCGGTCTGATCGGCTTCGCCAACGCATGCATCTGGTCGCCGCTCGCGGCAACCGCGACTCACAACCTGCCTCCGATGCAGGCCGGCGCCGGGGCAGGCGTCTACAACACCACCCGGCAGGTGGGCGCGGTTCTCGGTAGTGCCGCGATCGGCGCACTGATCACCGCACGATTGGCGGCTCAGGGTCTGACCGGCGGCAGTTCCGAAGCCGGAGTGGGTCACCTACCCGAGTTCGTCCGTGAGCCGTTCAGCACGGCGATGTCGGAGTCGATCTGGCTACCTGCAGGCGTGCTGCTCATCGGCTTCGTCGCTTCGGTGTGCTTCGCGCGGCCTCTGCGCGGAGATGCACACGACGACGCGATGGCCGTCAGTGCCGAAGCGCGTCGGGAAACATCACTGCACGATTGAGATAGTCGCTCGGGTCCAGGGCTCGCTTGATCGCCCACATCGTGGCTATGTCCTCCGCAGAGAGGGCCAGGTCCAGATAGTTGCGTTTGAGCGAGCCCACCCCGTGCTCGGAACTGACGTTTCCGCCGTGATCGCGAACCAGTTCGAGGATGCTGCGGTACACAGTGTCGGCGTTCGGGCAGTTCAGGACATTGAGGTGAATGTTTCCTTCGGCGATGTGTCCGAAGAGGATCGGAATCGCCTCGGGGGCGCGACTTGTGATCACTGCCGCGGCATCCTCGGCGAAGGTGGCAAGCGAGTCCAGGGGCAGTGCCGCATCGAATTTCAGTGGGGGACCGAACAGTCCGACCACTTCGGCGAAGCATTCCCGCGCCGCCCACAAACGCGTCGAGCCGGGGCTGTCGACCGCCACCGCCGGGGTTTCCGGCGGGTCGATGCGTTCGAGTACTTCGCCCAGGCTTTCCAGCGGATCGTGAGCCGCGGACACCTCGGCGAGCAGGTACCACGCCCGCCCCGTCGGCACGGCGGCGTTCAAGCGTCGAGCGGCGAGTTCGAGTCCGCGACCGTCCAACAACTCCAGTGCGTCGACGCCGTCGAGAGTGCGCAACGTGCGTCCCGCGTCGACGACGTCTTCCAGCCTGTCGAAACTGGTCAGTGTCGTGACCCGGTGAGCCGGCACCTGGCGCAGTTTCAGATCGACTGCTGTGACCACACCAAGAGTTCCTTCGCTGCCCACCCACAGTGCGGGCAGGTTGTATCCGGAATTGTCGGACAGCACTTTCGGTGACCGGCGCACCGTGGTTCCGTCGGGGATCACCACCTCGAGGCCGAGCACCTGTTCGGCCATGTTCCCGTATCGAACCGTGTGCAGGCCACCGGCATTGGTGGAGACCATGCCGCCGATGGTCGCCGTGTCCCGTGAAGCTATGTCGACGCCGAATTTCAGGCCGGCGTCGGCCGCAGCGGAATGTACCCCCGCGAGTGTCACTCCCGCGCCGACGGTGATCCGCCCGCCGGCCGCATCGACTTCACCGATCGTCGTGAGACGTTCGGTGGAGAGCAGGACGTCGTCGTGCTCGGGCACCGTGCCCGCGACCAGGCCGGTTCGTCCGCCCTGAACGGTGACCGGTACACCGTGGGAGCGGCACACGTTCAGCACTGCCGAGACTTCGGCGGTATTTCCGGGTCGGACCAGAGCGCTGGCGCGCCCGCTGTAGCGCCCCGTCTGGTCGGTGGAACGGGTCGCCAACACGTCGGCGTCGTCGACGACGAACCGGTGTCCCACAACGTCCGCGAGCGCATTTCTCAGACCGTCCACCCGACGATCGTAGGCCGGTTCCATGTGGCAGTGTGGCGGCATGACTGCTCCCGAATCGCACCCCACCCGTCTCGAGCGCTTCACCACCGATGGTGGTGCCGAGGTGGCTGTCCTGACGTTCGCGCACGGACCACTCAATCTGTTCGATCAGGCCATGTTCGACGCGGTCATCGCCGACGTTGCAGCGTTGACCGAGAATCCGCCACGAGCTGTCCTCCTGCGCGCGGAGGGCAAGGTCAACTCGGCCGGCGTCGACGTCCACGTATTCGACGGACTGAACCCGGAGCAGGGCGCGGAGTTGTGGCGCGAACTGTTCGCCCAGATCTGCCATCCGCTCGAGGCATTGCCGTGCCCGGTGATCTACGCGGCGCACGGGTTGACGCTGACTGCGGCATTCGAGATCTCCTTGGCCTGCGACATCATCCTTGCGGCGCCCAAGGCAAAGTTCGGGCTGGTCGAGACAGTGGTCGGTCTGACGCCGTCCATGGGCGGACCGCAACGTCTGGCCGAGCGCGCCGGTTCCGGACGGGCTCGGGAGTTGGTCATGACCGGCGATCTGTACGACGCCGCAACCCTGCACTCCTGGGGCGTCGTCAATGCAGTTCACGAGGACGTCGATGGTGCGGCGCGGGCCCTCGCGACCAGGTTGGCGGACGGACCCACGCGAGCACACGACGCCACCAAGCAGATCGTGGCAGCGTGGCGTTCCGGCGGCATCGCCCACGCGGATTCGGTGACTCCCGGGGTGTCCGGCGCTCTTTTCGACACCGATGACCTGCGCGGCGCCGTCCGCAGTTTCCTCGACGTAGGCCCGGGTAAGGCTGTCTACTCCGGAAAGTAGGTTTGGGACCTTTATCGTCAGAGACCTCCACGAACTGTGATCCACGTCATATAGTCGAAGTGCCGGTGGGTTCGTCAGTGACGTGGAGGTATCGATGCGGTCGACGCTTGTGGAATACCCGTGTTCGAATCTGCTCCTCGCCGACGCCCGCGTCACTCGCGCCGGTGACGGAGTGCTTCGGTACAGCCAACTGGACCCGTCGTTGTCCGAACTCCTCGATATCGCCGTTCATCGATTCTCCTCACGCATTGCGGTCGAGGAGGTCGACGGGGAGCAGGTCACCTTCGCGGAACTGTGGGCCGAAGCGTCGCGGGTCGCAGGCGGGCTGAAGTCGCGAGGCGTCGAGATCGGTGATCGTGTGGCGATTCGTGTCGCCGCGGGGGTGCGGTGGATGGAGGCGTGCCTCGGCGTCATCCTCGCGGGAGGAGTCCCGGTCTCTGTCGGTGTGCACCTGGGTGACGACGCAGCGGACTTCGTCATCGCGGACAGCGGCTCGGTGCTGGTGCTCGATGGGGAACTCCCACACGGTGTTCCGTTCATCGACGACGGCGCGGCTCTGGACGAGATGGCGATTCTCGCGTACACCGCCGATTCTTCGGGCGAGATGCTGGGCGTCGAGTTGAGTAACGAGAACGTGCTCTCCGCTATCGTCGGTATTCTGCACTCGCGCGATTACGGTGTTGAAGGTGTGCGGAATCTGTTGGTGGACAATGATTTCAATTCGGTGCGTCAGTTCGTGCACGTGCTCGCGACGCTGGTGGTCGGTGGAACGGTGGTCCTCGCCGGCGACTTCTGGCGCGAGAGTGTGCATACCGTCGACATCGTGACCGGGCGGCCGGAGGACTTGCTCGAGCCACGGTTGCTCACGCTCGGACCGGCGGCGCGTGCCGGTTCGAGGTCGGTGCAGTGGATCGACTGCAGCGGATCGCCGATCACGGCCGAACAGGAATCGAAGCTGCTGACGATGTTCCCGGCCGCTCGACATGTGATCGGTTGGGGTAAAACCGAAACCTGTGGGGCCGGTCTCATTCTGCCGACCGAGTCGGCACCCACACATCTCGGCAGCGTCGGAATCGCCTTCGGCGGAATGGAAGTGGCGTTGTACGGCCCGGATGCGCCAGGTGGTTTCGGTGAGTTGCTGTGCCGCGGGCCGAGTGTCACGCGTCGGTATTGGAATTCGCCGGAAGCGACCTCGACGAGATTCACCCAGGGGTGGTTCTGCACTCACGACACCGCGCAGATCGACCCCGATGGCTTCGTCCGTATTGTCGAACGCAACGTCGCGTAGTCACGCGGGCGTGGTCGACAAACGAGAGGGACACCATGGCGGACGAGGTTCTCACCGAGCGGCGCGGGCGGACACTGATCATCACGATCAACCGACCCGAGGCGCGCAATGCCATCAACTCGGCGGTCAGTCACGCGTTGGCCGCTGCGGTCGAAGAGCTTGATGCGGACGACGATCTGTCCTTGGCGGTGCTGACGGGTGCAGGCGGAAACTTCTGTGCCGGTATGGATCTGAAGGCATTCGTCGCCGGCGAGAACGTACTCGTGCCGGGACGCGGTCTCGGATTCACGGAAGGGCCTCCGCGCAAGCCGATCATTTCGGCGGTCGAGGGGTTTGCGTTGGCAGGCGGCACGGAACTCGTGCTCGCCACCGACCTGGTGGTGGCGTCGTCCGAAGCGAAGTTCGGTATCCCGGAGGTCAAGCGAGGACTGGTTGCAGGTGGCGGCGGATTGTTGCGCCTGCCCAAGCGGATTCCGTACCAGAAGGCACTGGAACTTGCCCTGACCGGTGACAGTTTCACCGCCGAGGAGGCATACCGCTACGGCTTCGTGAACACGTTGACCGAGCCGGGCATGGCGCTCGAAGGCGCACTCGACCTGGCTGATCGAATCACCCGCAACGGACCGCTCGCGGTTGCGGTCACCAAGGAGATCATCGTCAAGGCCGGCGATTGGTCCGACGACGAAGCTTTCGCGAAGCAGTTGCAGGTGATGGCGCCGGTGTTCGCATCCGAAGATGCACGCGAGGGTGCAACGGCGTTCGCCGAGAAGCGAGCTCCGGTCTGGAAGGGGCGCTGAACCGAAATGGCTACTCCTGTTGCAGAACTGCACATGCACATCGAGGGTTCGCTGGAACCCGAACAGATCTACCAGCTTGCCGAGCGCAATCGAATGGATTTGCCGTACAAGGACATCGACGATCTGAAGTCTAGGTACGAGTTCACCGACCTGCAGTCGTTCCTCGACCTCTACTTCGCCAACATGGCCGTCCTGCGCACCGCCGAGGATTTTGCCGACCTGACGCGGGCGTATTTCCGTCGGGCCGCAGCCGCTGGAGTCGCGCATGCCGAGTTCTTCTTCAATCCGCAGGCGCACGTAGTTCGTGGTGTCCCGCTGACCGAGGTCCTGGACGGCATCATGGATGCGGTGGCATCGAGTGAGCGCGAGTTCGGGCTCAGCAGTGCGGCAATCGCCGCCATTCTCCGTGATCAACCAGTCAAGGACGCCGAAGAGATCTTCTCCGAAATCATTCGCTTGCAGGCGCCGATCGTCGGGCTCGGACTCGACTCCGCCGAGGTCGGTAACCCGCCCTCACTGTTCGAGGACGTGTTCGCGCGTGCGCGTGCCGAGGGCTTGCACGTCGTTGCTCACGCCGGCGAGGAGGGGCCGCCCGAGTACATCTGGCAAGCGCTCGACATTCTCGGCGCCGAGCGCATCGACCACGGCGTCCGGGCGCTCGAGGACCCTGCCCTCATCGAGCGTCTTGTCGACGAGGAGATTCCACTGACGGTCTGCCCGTTGTCGAACGTTCGTCTGCGAGTGTTCGATTCGCTGTCGGATCATCCGCTTCGATCGATGCTCGAGATGGGTTTGATCGTCACGGTCAACTCCGACGACCCGGCCTATTTCGGGGGATATGTCGACGACAATTTCACCGAACTGGGCCGAGCCTTGGGGCTGACCGAGGCCGAGCGTGACACCCTCGCCCGGAACTCGATCAAAGCCTCGTTTGCGAGCGACGCGCGAAAAGCGGAACTGCTGCGGCACTGACCGTCAGTCGCCGAGCACCTGGCGTAGGTATGCGTTGTCGAACACCCGATTCGCGTCGTACTTGTCTCGCACGGCGACAAAATCGTCGAGTCGGTCGTACGTAGGACGCAGGTCGTCGACGGTCCGGTTGTGCATTTTTCCCCAATGCGGCCGGCCGTCGACGGCGCGAGCGATGGCTTCCACTGCGGCGAAGTATTCGGTTTCAGGTCGGCGGTGATACTGATGGACCGCGATGTAGGCGGTGTCGCGTCCGTGAGCGGTCGAGAGCCAGAGGTCGTCGGCGGCAGCAAAACGGACTTCGACGGGGAAGGCGACGTTGGTCCCGGACTTCTTCATCCAGCGATCGATTTCGTGGAGCGTCTCGGCGACGTGTTCGCGGGGAATTGCGTATTCCATCTCCTTGAACTTCACCCGGCGCGAAGACGCGAATACTCGGTAGCTGCGATCGGTGAACTCTCGGGCGCCGAGCAGTCGAGACGATACGTTGTTGATTCTCGGGATCGCAGCCGGAGCCAGAGTGGCGACGCGATTGACACCCTCGAAGAGTGTGTTGGAGAGGAGTTCGTCGTCGACGAACGCGCGGACCTTACCCACCGGATTGGGTTCGGTGTCTCCGGGGAGTCGGGTGTTGCTCTTCGTGAGGACACGGTCGGTGTGTGGAAACCAGTAGAACTCGAAGTGATCCAAGCCCAGACGATCACTCTCGAGAGTGTCCAGTATGTGAGACAGCGTGTCGGGTTCCTCGATTGCGCGAAGTGTGAATCGCGGAACGCAGGCGAGAGTGATCTTCGAAATGATGCCGATTGCGCCCAACCCGAGGCGGCCCGCTTCGAACAATTCGACGTTTTCGTCGGCGCTTGCGGTGACGACGGATCCGTCGGCGAGAACGATCTCGATTCCGCGAATCTGAGTGGCGATACCGCCGAATCGGGCACCGGTTCCGTGCGTGCCGGTGGACGTCGCGCCGGCCAGCGACTGGACGTCGATGTCGCCGAGATTAGCCATTGCATATCCGCGTTGCCACAGGGCGTCGTTGAGTGCGTGAAGGCGAGTGCCTGCAAAAACAGTAACCAGCGCGCCGTCGTCGGTCGGCGTGATCGAATCGATTCCGCTCAGGTTGTCCAGGCTGACGAGGATGCCGTCGGTGACCGCGACGCCGGTGAACGAATGGCCTGCGCCGACGGCCTTCACGCGTTGGCCACGCGCCGCGGCCTCGGCGACCAACGACGAAAGTTCACGGGTATTTGTCGGCGTCGCAAAGCGACGCGGCGCGGCGCTTTGAGTGCCCGCCCAGTTCTGCCAAGTGTCCGAAGCCATTACGCAATAATGTACTTGGACGGTCGTCCAGGCAAGTATTGCGCGAAGATTTTGTCATTTGCGTTCTACGATCATTGGATGCTGAACAGGCTCCCGGCGGACGAACGCCGCACACAATTGGTCGAGTCCGCATTGTCTATTGCGGAACAGCGCGGTGTCAGTTCTGTGACGGTAAGGGCGGTGGCAGAAGAGGCCGGCGTATCACTCGGCGTCGTTCATTACTGCTTCGAGAGCAAGGAAGCGCTGATCGCGGCAATGGGCGAAACGCTCATTCTGCAGCTCAGTGCGTCGATGCAGTACGCGTTCGCGCAGGTCCGACACGCGCCGGATCTCAGTGGCGTGCAGGGGCTCAAAGAATTGCTGCATATCGGGTTGACGGGAATGTGGCCCACTATCGAGGCAACGCCGGACAGGCAGTTGTTGACCTACGAAATCACCGCGCAGGCACTCCGCAGTCGTAATCTCGGCGCCGAACGCGCTGGGGCTGTTGCTTTTGAGCAGTACCGAATCATGGACGAGCTTGCGGTTTCGTTTCTGGAGGAGTGCGCGAAGATTTCCGGCACCGTGTGGACGGAGCCGTTGAGTTCGATTGCGCGCCTGAGTCTTGCACTTATCGACGGACTCGTTCTGCGATGGCTGGTCGATCGCGACTCCGACGCGACTATTGCGGAGTTCGGAGAAATGGTTCAGGTAATTGCCAACAAAGCAGTGATCGCGCCCCAGTAGAAGTGCCATCCTGGACATACGTCCAGTATTGGTGATTGACTGGTCGCACGCCGCGACGATTGGATCATCTGTGACCCGGACCCTCGATCGACTCACTGCTGCCACGCGAGAACTCGACCCGCCTCTGGCTGCTCTGGATCTGACCACACTGCGCAGTAATGCAGCCGACCTGGTGCGCCGCGCCGGTGGAACACCGGTGCGAGTGGCGAGCAAATCGGTTCGTTGTCGTACGGTTTTAGCTGAAACTCTCGGCGACACACTGACCGCGTCCGGTGGATTCCGCGGAATCATGGCGTACTCACTGCGCGAAGCTTTGTGGCTGGTCGGGCTTGGCGCACGGGACATCCTGATGGGATACCCGACCGCCGATCGCGGCGCCATCGCGGATCTCGCTGCCGATGACACCGCTCTCGAATCGATCACCTTGATGATCGACGACGATGCACAGTTGGATCTCATTCGTTCGGCGTCGACGGGGGATGCGCCTGTCCGGGTGTGTCTCGACGTCGACGCGTCACTGCGGATCGGCCCGATCCATCTGGGTGTACGACGCTCGCCGCTGCGCGAACCTGCCGCGGTCGCCGCACTCGCGGCGCGTGCTCGCCAGCGCGGATTCTCCGTCGTAGGAGTGATGTTCTACGAGGCCCAGATCGCCGGCCTCCCGGACACCAGTGCTCCGATCGGTTGGGTCAAGAAGGCCTCTGCACGCGAACTGGCGTCCAGAAGGGGCGCTGTGGTCGCGGCCGTCACCGATGCCGTGGGTGCACTCGAGATCGTCAACAGCGGCGGTACGGGGTCGCTGGAGGTCAGCTCGGCCGATTCTGTGGTGACCGAGGTAACAGCAGGCTCCGGACTGTACGTACCGACCCTGTTCGACCGCTACCGCGCCTTCCGCCCCGATCCGGCGCTGTTCTTCGCGCTGTCGGCAGTGCGCAAGCCGACCCCGTCCGTGACGACCCTGTTCGGCGGCGGATACATTGCGTCGGGACCTGCGGGAGCCACCCGCGTTCCATCACCGGTCTGGCCATCCGGTCTCAAACTGCTCCGCAACGAAGGTGCCGGCGAAGTCCAGACGCCGGTCACCGGGAAGGAAGCCGGAAACATCGCAATCGGCGACCGCGTGTGGTTCCGGCATGCCAAGGCAGGCGAGTTGTGCGAGCGCTTCGACCGCGTCTTCGTGGTCGAAGCTGACGGCACCCGAACCTCGGTTCCCACCTACCGCGGTGAAGGACAGTGCTTCGGGTAGGACAGTGTTTCGGCTAGGGCAGTGTTTCGGGTAGTGCAGTGTTTCGGCTAGCTCGTCAGCCTCATGAACGCGCCCAGTTCCACCAATCCTGCGGGCGTGCTCGGCATGTACTGCGTCAATGCATGCGATCGGACGATGATCGCGCACCACTTGCCGCGTGAGACAGCAACGTTGAGTCGGTTTCGCGACAGCAGGAACGACATTCCTCGCGGGACATCCTCGACGGCGGAGGCAGCCATCGACACGATTGCCACCGCGGCCTCGCGGCCCTGGAACTTGTCGACGGTGCCGACCTCGACCTCCGTGAGACCGGCCTCGGTGAGATCGCGCTCGATGGTGCCCACCTGTGCGTTGTACGCCGCGACCACGAGGATGTCCGACTGCTCCAGCGGCCTGGTTCCCTCGAACTCGCTGGGGTCGGTCCACGGTGTGCCGAGAAGTTCCTGGATCTGGCGAACGATCTCCTGCGACTCTTCCGGAGAGTACGTGGAATTACCGCGGTGATCGACGTACACCGTGTGCACTCCGGCGGCGAGTCCGTCGAGTTTCCTTGCGGCGCTGACGGTTTCCTGGGAGTGGAGTTTTCCCTCGTACGACAGTGTAGACACGGGGGCACACAGATCGGGGTGCATCCGCCACGTTTTCTCGAGGAAGTAGCCGAGTTCGGGTGGCAGTGCGCCGTGTCCCTCGGCCAGCCAACCGAGTGCCGATTCGTCGACAGGTTCGGGGTGAGTGCCTTGGCTGACCTGCGGCAGCTGCTGTGGATCGCCCAGTAGCAACAGGTTTCGCGCGGAGATCGCGACGGCAATGGTGTTGGCCAGCGCGAATTGACCTGCCTCGTCGACCACGAGCAAGTCCAAACTGCCGGCGGGAACACGATCTGTGTTCGCGAAGTCCCATGCAGTGCCGCCGATGACGCAGCCGACGCCCTCGGCTTCGGCGATGAAACCGGCGTATTCCTCGGACGCGATGTCCTGCCATTCCGCGGACTTGCTGCGGCTGCCCTTCTTTGCGACCAGTGCTGGGTCCACGCCCGCCTTCAGAATGCCGCCGAGCATGTTCTCGACCACCGAATGCGATTGTGCCACCACTCCGATTCGCCAATGGTGTTGTTCGATCAATGTCTGGACGACACGAGCGCCAGTGTAGGTCTTACCCGTACCAGGAGGACCCTGCACCGCCACGTAGGAATCATCGAGGTCGAGAAGTGCGGCGGTGATGGCGTCCGCGTAGTTGTTGTCGGTGCCGACAGACGGCAGCGGTGAACCCGAGAGGGTTCTCGGGGTGCTGCGCCTGAGAATGTCGACGGCTGCGATGTGTGGCAGTTCGGGCAGGCTCTCACTGGCGCCGGACGCGGCAGCGGCAATCGACTTCTCCATACGTCCAGTGGGAATCGGACGACCAGGTGCCAATGCGACTGGGGAATCGATGTATTCGTCACCGCTGAGCAGTTCTTCGACGGTGACCACGTCGAGCCCTTCGGACTTGACCACGGCGGTGACCTTGACGTTGCTGGTGCCGCGCTGGGTGGGGTTCTCGCTTGCAACGGCATCCGGGGAGGGGGTTGCGTAGAGAGCGAACAGGTCACTGCCCGGGCTCAAAGACGTTCCGGTACCGAAACTTCCGGTCAACTGGATGTGGCGACGAAACTTCTTCTGCCGCGGGGTGCTCTTGTGCCAGTCCGCTTCGATTTCGGACTGCTCGACCACCATGACATCGCGGATGTCCACGAGGTCTTCGATCGGTGTGACCAATCGGTCGAAGTGGGCCCACCAGTACGGCTTCCGCTCGCGATTGTGGTATCCCACTGCTGCGGCCAATAGAGCAGCAGCCTGCTGATCGGGGGTGCGTGTCGAACCGGCCTTGTGGCCTGCGAAGTCGCGGAGTGCGATTTCCGATTCGGTGAGTTCTTCGAGTGGAATCTTGATCTGTCCGGTCGGCTCGCGAAGTTCGACACCGTGTTCTGCGGCGCGCTCGGCCAGCCAATCACGCAGGCGAAGAGTGGATTCGCAGTCGTACTCGTTGTAGTCGGAGATGCCCTGAAGAAGATCCCTGGCCTGGTCGGCTTGTCCGCCGTCGCGTAATTCGCAGTAGTCGGCATAGGCGACGACCGAGGCGGCGGCGTTGGTCACGTCACCGTCGCGGCCGTGCTCACCCATGTAGATCGGCTCCAGTTTTTTGATGCTGTACGAGCGTTGCCCGATCCGTAGGCAGGCGCGGACGATCGGATACAGGTCGACGAGCACGTTCTCACTCAGGAGCGTGTCCACCGTCTGCTCGCCGACACCGTGACGTGCGGCCAAGCGCAACAAAGCCGATTTCTCGTACGCGGCGTAGTGATAGATGTGCATGCCGGGGTGGGTTTCACGGCGCGCGGTGACGTAGTCGAGAAAGTCGAGGAGCGCTTGGCGCTCACCCTCGCGATCGTGTGCCCAGAACGGCTTGAACACGTAGTCGTCCGCCGGCCCTTCGACCACTCCGAACAGGTACTCCAACCCCCAGTCGGTGGATCCGTCCTCGGCCCAGAGAGGATCGCCCTCGAAGTCGAAGAAGATGTCGCCGTCGTCGGGGACGGGTAGTCCGCCGAGCGCCGAGGGGTCGTAGACCTCGAATTCGGCGTCGCCGGATAGTTCCTGGCGTAGTTGAACCGACGCCTGCGCACGGAGTTTGTCGAGGGTTTCCCAGCGGATTCCCTCGACTGGGCCAGTACTCGAGGCGAGTTCGTCGATTGTCGTGATCCCCGAGACGATCAGTTGTTCGCGCTGGTTGCCGCGGACACCCGCAACCAGCAGCAGGTCCCGATGGCTTTCGACTTCGACGCTGCAGGTGTCGCATCGGCCGCAACGCAGGTACCGATCGTCGAGCCACTGGGTTGGTTTTCCTTCGGCGCGGTGCTCGTCGAGGATTTTTTCGAGTTCAGCTCTGCGCGCCGCGAATACCGGTGCGATGTCTCCGATGTCGTGTGACGACGTGCTGCCGTCGCCGAGCAGTAGATGAACCTGATCGGAGGCGGCGATTGCATTGCGCTCCAACGCGTCTGCGTATGCGGCGAGTTGGAGGAGCGCCGACACCTTGGCATGCCGGGAGAGTTTGCTGTCGTAGACGGCGTAGGTGTCGCCTTCGCGGACGAGGAAATCGCAGAACCCGAGGAATCGGCCGTCGAAGAATGTTCCCTGATAGATCACGGGAGCGCCCGATCGGGCTGCCTCGACGGTCGCCAGGGTGGCGGCGGTCAATCCCGCGCGTGAGTGTTCCGGCCGCGGCATGATGACGACGCCGTCACCGTGTTGATCGATGAACTTCTGAAGCTGCTCGCGCTCGTGCGAGTCACCGAGGCTCGACGTTCGCTCGAGCATCGGGTCCGCTTCGGCGGCCTCGGCCGCGATCAGACCGGTACGGGCGTCGAGTTGCCGCAGCAGTGCGAACTCGCACGAGGCCGCCGCCGAGAGGTCGCTGGCGCTGTATACGATCTGATCATCGAGTAGGAACACAGGGCGATTGTGCCATCGCTCACCGACAAGGCAACCCACCAGTAATCGCCCACGCGCCGCGGATACCGGTCGTGGAGTGCAGAATGACGATCATGCCTTTCTTCGACGGACGAACCGGTCAGGTGCACTTTCGGCGTTGGCCGGCGGCAGGGGGTGCGGTGCCCACGGTGTCATTGGTCTTTCTGCACGGTCTCGGTCAGCACAGCGGTCAGTACCACCGCTTCGCGGGCGCTATGACGGCGTCGGGGATAGACGTGTGGGCGATCGATCACACCGGGCACGGCTTGTCGGAGGGGGATCCGGGGGTCGGCGCTCCGCTGTCCGATCTTGCTGCCGACGCCGCCGCGCTCGCTGACATCGCTTTGGCGGAACTGCCCGAAGTCCCACAGGCGGTGATGGGCCATTCCTTGGGCGCGGTGACGGCGCTGACGATGCTGGCTCATCGCGATCACGATTTTGCCTCCGCAGTGCTGTGCGGCATTCCGCGCAGCGCGGTCGAGCAACACGGGTGGGCGGAACTCTCCGAAGCCGGGATTCCGGTCCTGGTCGTGCACGGCACCGACGACCGGATCGCGCCGGTCGATCCGGTCCGAGACTGGGCCCGGACGCTGCGCAACGTCGAGATGCGCGAGTTCGAGGACGCCGGTCACGACCTGCTGCACGAGAAGGTTCACGCCAGTGTCACTGGCGTCAGCCGTGAATTCCTTCTCGCGCATTCCAGGTAGGCATCTCAGGTGAGTGCGTCAAGCACCTCTTTCGACGTGACGGGATGCGAGAACATCGGGTAGTCGTAGGTGATCGCGTTCTCGTGTTCGGCGACCGAAGTTCCGGCTACACAATCGGTGAGAGTGATGACCCGATAGCCGTTCTCGTATCCGGTGCGCATGGTCGATTCGACGCAGCAGTTGGTCAGGAAACCGCCGAGGATGATCGTGCGAATCCCTTTGCTGCGCAGAATGAAATCGAGGTTGGTGCTGGCAAATGTGTCGAGTCCGCGCTTGCCCTCGATGACGATGTCGCCGTCTTTCGGGGTGAGGTCGTCGACGATCGCGGCGCCCCAGGAGCCCTTCACGAAAGCCTTGCCGTCGACGACGCCCTTGAGGATTCCGTACGGATGCGAGGTGATTTCGTTGTACCCCTCGGCGAAGGTGATCGGTGCGTGCATCACGGTGACACCCGCCGCGCGGGCCGCATCGACCAGCGTGGCGGTGTTCGCGAGGAGTCCGTTCGATTCCATGACCGGTGCGACGGCCTCGTGAAGGACACCGCCTTCGGTGGTGAAGTCGTTCTGGTACTCGATGAGCACGACGGCGGTGGTTGCGGGATCCAATTCGAGCTTGTCGGTCATGGTCGGCGCCTTCTCTGTTGTGGTCCGGGTCGCGAATCTCTCAATTAAACAGTTTGTCGGACAAGCAGGCAAGGGGTGGTAGCGTCGCGGCATGGATACGACTCCGTTGTCGCGCATGCCGCTCAGCCTTGCCGTATCGGGAAGAATCCGCGCCGCCATTCTCGACGGCTCGCTTCCCGTCGGTGAGGCTTTGCCGACCGAACAGGAACTTGCACAAACGTTCTCGGTGGGACGTTCGACGGTGCGTGAGGCACTTCGTGTCCTGCAAGCGCAGGGATTGCTGACCGGCGCGGACACCACTTCGACTGCCAGACCTCGGGTGACGCACGAGCATACGGCCGATTCCGCAGCAACCGCCCTCAGTACGGCGTTGCAGGTGGGCGCAGTTCCCCTGGGCGATCTCGTCGAATTACGAGTGCTGCTCGAAGCCGCTGCGCTGCGCACAGTCGGTGCGGTGCCAGGCGAGGCCAGGGACGCGATCGAGCGGATGCGCGTCGCGACGCTTGCCGACGACTCGGTCGCCTTCCACGACGCAGATGTCGACTTTCACGTTGCGCTCGCCGGAGCGGGCGGGAACAAGGCGTTCGGGTTGGTCATGACGGTTCTCCGCGACAGCATCGCCGGCTACTTGCTGAGCGAACTCGACGCACGAGAGAACTCGGAAGCCACACTCGGTGCACTGCTGAAAGAACACGAGGGTATCGCCGACGCGATCGAGCGCGGCGCCTCCGACGAGGCCGCCGATTTGGTCGAGCGCCACGTGCGCGGATTCTACGAAGGACGAACGGAATGACCACGAGTATCGATCTGTTGGGCGAACGATTGCAGAAAGCGCTGGGGGACAGGGCCACAACCGACCCCGACCGAATGAGCGCATACGCCCGGGATCAATCACTGCTCACTGCGGCCGGAAGTCCCGCTGCGCTGGTCAAGGCGAAGACGGTCGACGATGTCGTCGCCGTCATGACGGTGGCCCACGAACTCTCCGTTCCGGTGGTGACGCGAGGGGCAGGTACCGGATTGGCCGGCGCCGCCAATGCACTCGACGGTTGTATCGTCCTGAGCGTCGCGGGCATGGATCGTATTCTGGAGATCGATCCCGCCGCGCGCACCGCCACGGTGGAGCCCGGAGTGATCAACGGCGACCTGGCCGAAGCTGCTGCACAGCAGGGCCTTTGGTACGTTCCTGATCCGGGAAGCCGGTCGATCTCGAGTATCGGCGGCAACCTGGCGACAAATGCGGGCGGGATCTGTTGCGCCAAGTACGGCGTCACCGGCGATCACGTCGCGGCTCTGACGGCGGTATTGGCCGACGGGCGTCTGATCCGTACCGGTGCGCGGACGCGCAAAAATGTCGCGGGGTTGGACCTGACACATCTGCTCGTGGGGTCGGAGGGCACTTTGGCGGTCATCGTCGAAGCCACGATGCGGTTGCGTACGGCGCCCACTGCAGCGACCACCGTCGTTGCGTTTTTCGATTCCGCGGAGTCCGCGATCGATGCTGTCCTCGCCGTGTCGGCAGTGGCCGAGCCGTGTCAGATGGAGTTGATGGACGACGTCACCATCGGCGCGGTCAACCGCCTGACGAAGATGGGGCTCGACGAGTCGGCCGGGGCGACGTTGCTCATCCAGTGCGACGGTAGGTCTGCGGCTGCCGAAGCAGCGGACTGCGCCACGGCGTGCGAAAGCGTCGGGGCGCGTGAGGTTTTCCACACCGATGATCCGGTGGAAGGTGAAGAGTTCACCGCTGCCCGCCGGATGGCGTTGCCCGCTCTCGAGGCGTTGGGCACGGTGCTACTCGACGACGTCGCGGTGCCCGTGCCGGCATTACCGTCCATGCTGGGGTGCGTCCGCGAGGCGGCTGAGCGTCACGGTGTCACGATCGGAACCTTCGGTCATGCCGCCGACGGAAATCTCCACCCGACCATCGTGTTCGACGCCGCCGAAGCCGGAGCGCAGGATCGTGCGCGCGGAGCGTTCGACGACATCGTCGCCGGGGCGCTGGCGTTGGGCGGAACGATCAGCGGTGAACACGGTATCGGTGTTCTCAAAGCGCCGTACATGGCAGACATGGTGGGCCAGACCGAACGCGAAATGATGCTTGCAGTGAAGGCCGCATTCGATCCGAAGAACATTCTCAATCCCGGACGAGGTATCTGAGCGCTTCGTCCGAGCCTCACTCGTCGGATTGCGCTACCAGACGAACGTGTTGCCGCACGAAGCTTTTCGAGTGACGATGGCCGTCATGAAGCTGTTGATGCTCGGAGGAACACGGTTCCTCGGCCGCTCCCTCGTCGACGACGCTCTGGCGCGGGGCTGGGAAGTGACAGTGCTCCATCGGGGGCTCACCGGAGCGCCACCGTCTACCGCCGAGGTCCTGTTCGCGGATCGCACCGATCAGCGAGCGATGGTCGAGGCGCTCGGTGACCGTCGATGGGACTTTGTCGTCGACACCTGGTCGGGTACCCCCCGGGTGGTCGGTGAGAATGCACGCGTCTTGCGCGGTCACGTCGAACGGTACGCATACATTTCCAGCGGATCCGTCTACCAGTGGGGCTTGCACGTGGACGAGAGCTCACCTGTGGTTGCCGCATCCGAGACGTCCGACGACGGCAGCGATTACGCGTCCGCCAAACGCGGAGCCGAACTCGCTGTCCTGGAATCCTTCCCGAATGCACTGCTCGCGAGGGCAGGGCTGATCCTCGGACCACACGAGGACATCGGGCGATTGCCGTGGTGGCTGCACCGCATCGGCGCAGGAGGCCGCGTCGTTGCTCCCGGGGCGCCGACCAGGCCACTGCAATACGTCGATGTTCGTGACATCGCATCCTTTGTCCTGTCCGGAATGGCCGCAGGGATCGGCGGGGCATACGACGTCATCAGCCCGTCCGGGCACACCACAACCTTCGGGCTCCTTCAGGCCTGCGTGGACGCCACCGGTTCGGGCGCGGAATTGGTGTGGATCGACGAGGACAGGCTGGCGGCCGCTGGAGCGCAGCCGTGGACACAACTTCCGTGTTGGGTGCCGCAAGAGGGTGAGTTCGCGGGCTTCCTCGAAGCCGACACCGCCAAGGCAGCGCAGGAGGGTCTGCGATGCCGCCCGGTCCAAGACACCGTGAGAGATACCTGGGCGTGGATGCAGCAGGAAACTCTGCCGACCCAGCGGGAGGATCGTGCGGTGCACGGACTGCCCCCGGAGATCGAAAGAGAACTACTCTCCGCCGGCGACTGAAACGCGTCTGGCCCGATTCGCATTCGAACCGGGCCAGACGCGTGAAAGACGAGGATCAGGCGTACAGGTCGCTGATCTTGGTCTTGTGAGCTTCGTGAATGATGTTGCGCTTGAGCTTGAGCGTCGGCGTCAATTCGCCGGTCTCCTGGGTGAAGTCGACCTCGAGGATCGTGTACTTCTTGATCTGCTCGGGGTTGGAGACTTTCTTGTTGGCGTCGGCAACGGCCGAGTCGATTTCGGCGATCAGATCGGCGTTCTTGACCAGATCGGCAATCGCGGTGTTCGCGGGTAGGCCGTTGCGCTCGACCCAACCGGGCAGTGTTTCCGGATCGAGGGTGATCAGTGCACCGATGAACGGCTGGCCGTCACCGACGACGAGGCACTGACTGATCAGAGCGTGCGCGCGCAAAGAATCCTCGAGGCCTGCCGGTGCGACGTTCTTACCGCCGGCGGTGACGATGATTTCCTTCTTGCGGCCGGTGATCGAGACGTAGCCCTCGTTGTCGATCGATCCGAGGTCGCCGGTGTGGAACCAGCCGTCGACGATGGATTCGGCAGTGGCCTTTTCGTTGTGCCAGTAGCCGGCGAACACGACCGGGCCCTGCAGGAGGAGTTCGCCGTCTTCGGCGATCCGGGCGGCGTGGCCGTTGATCGGCTTGCCGACGGTGCCGACACGCTGCGCGCTCGAGGTGTTGACGGTGATCGCGGCGCTGGTCTCGGTGAGTCCGTAGCCCTCGTAGATCGGGATGCCGACGCCGCGGAAGTAGTGGCCGAGGCGCGCACCGAGGGCTGCGCCGCCGGAGACTGCACGCTCGCACTCGCCGCCCAGTGCTGCGCGCAGCTTCGAGTAGACGAGCTTGTCGAATACCGCGTGCTTGAGCTTGAGTGCCAGTCCGGGGCTGCCCTTTTCGAGGGATTCGCTGTATTCGATGGCCGTGGCCGCAGCCTTGTCGAAGATGCTGCCCTTGCCGCCGTCGACGGCTTTCTGGCGAGCCGAGTTGTAGACCTTCTCGAACACGCGGGGCACCGAGAGGATGAAGTTGGGCTTGAAGCCGGCGAACTGCTCGAGGAGCGTCGTCAGATCCGACGTGTGGGCGACGGTGACCTTGGCGTCGAAAGCGCCGAACGAGATCGCTCGCGCGAACACGTGGGCGAGCGGCAGGAACATCAGCGTCTTCTTGCCGGGGACCATCGACTCCGGCATCGCCAGGCGGCAGGCGTTGGACTCGGCGTAGAAGTTGGAGTGCGTCAGCTGGACACCCTTGGGGCGTCCGGTGGTTCCGGAGGTGTAGATCAGGGTCGCGGGCGAGGCTGCGGTGACCTGGTGACGACGAGTGTGCAGTTCTTCGTCGGTGATTGCGGAACCGCGGCTGGACAGCTCGTCGATCGCACCCGACTCGATGACCAGAACTTCGCGGAGGGCGTCTGCGCCGTCGGTGACTTCCTTGTGAGTCTCTGCGTGCTTGACCGTTTCGACGACCAGAAGTGTCGTCGCGGAGTCGTCGAGGATCCACTGCGCCTGGTCGGGGGAGGAGGTCTCGTAGATCGCGACGGTGCATCCGCCGGCTGTCCAGATGGCGTAGTCGAGAACGACCCACTCGTAGCGAGTCGCGGAAAGGATAGCGACGCGGTCGCCGAGCTCGACACCCGAAGCGATCAGGCCCTTGGCAACGGCGGAGACCTGCTTCGCGAATTCAGCTGCGGTGACGTCGACCCATCCACCGTTCGACGGCCTCTTGAACGGCACGAATGTGGGGTCTTCTTCGGCATGACGGAACACGGAGTCGGCCATTGAAGCGTTCTCCGGAATTGAGAACGACTGTGGAACTGAGAACTCGCGCACTATTGACCCCTCCAGTGACTACTGACATTTCTGATGTGCATTGCATCACATTAGTCGGCATTTTGCACTGTCGTTACTATTCGGTAGAACTGGTCGGGCGCTGACCTGCAGTTTAGTGTGACTGGCTGTTTACAGGTACTCAGGCGACGTGTTGGAGTGTGCGGCCGTGTACGGACAGCCAGCGGCGAATTGCGTAGTCCAATCGGTCTGGATCTACGCCAAGTTGCTCTGCAGTAGCTGCAAGGATCTCCGAGGTGTCTCCGGGCAGCTCGGTGGTGCCGAGTGTTGCGCTGATGAAGGTGTCGGCAGCGGTGCCCAGATCGGTGTGGGGGATTCCGGCCAACATCAACAGGTGCGCCCACGTCACTTCGGAACCGTCTCCGCAGGCGTCGACCCACGCATGATGAACCGCATCGAGCGCGTTGTCGGAATCAGCAGCCGACAGCAGATCCTCGACGCTGTTGATCTGCAAGTAATGGAGTTTCTCGGCGACCTGCTGGATGTGATGTGCCTCGATCGGGACACCCGTCGCCGTGTAGCGGCGCTTGTACGAGCCGATCTTGCCTGCCCACTGGTCCGAACTCCCGGCTTCTTCGAAGGTGCGGAGGAGTTCGCGCGCGCCGTCCGTGACGGGTTTGTCTTCGCGGGCTTTCCGGTAGGCGAGGTAGCGATCGACGACGGTCACTTCGCTGTGTCCCGACGTGGACTGAACGGATTCGATGATGCACAAGGCGAGGCTCTGTCGATAAGCGTCTGACGCAACCCAGGCGGACGGGTCGCCCAGGCGATCACGGCACGCGGCTGCGACGGCGTCGACGGTATCGGTCGAGATGGTCACGGTTCCTCCAGAAAGCCGAATTCTTTGTGTTCCATTCGGGCTATCGGCACCGAGGGGCGAAATGTTGCACACATCACAAATTCTCAGAATTCTCTTGGGCTGCGCTCAGGTAAGAAAGCGTCAGGGGCTCAGGCGAGGAAGGTCAGAACTTCGTCGTCGCTGAGTTGATGAAAGTCCTCGAATGCAGCACCGACGCCGCCCAGCAGGGCAGGAACGAAGGGACAGATGACGCGATCGGCCGAGCACGCGATCACTCTCATGGCTTCGGGGGAGGCGACGGGTACAGCGATGATCACGGAGGCGGCACCCGCGGTGCGCGCACACCGGCAGGCAACGGCGGCACTCGCTCCCGTAGCCATGCCGTCGTCGACGATCACCGCGGTGCGTCCGTGGAGGGAAACCGGGGTCCGCCCCTCGCGCAGGAGACGCGCTCGCCGTTCCAACTCGGTTCGTTCGTCGTGTTCGACGGCGGCGAGTTCTTTTTTCGAGACGCGAACCGCTGCGATGACGTCGTGGTTGAGGACTCGCACCCCGCCCTCACCGATAGCGCCCATCGCGAGTTCCGGGTTGCACGGACTGCCGAGCTTGCGCACCACCACGATGTCCAGCGGAGCATTCAGTGCCGCAGCAACCTCGGCTGCGACGGGTACTCCGCCGCGCGGGAGTCCGAGAACGACCGGCTTGTCGATACGCAGAGCCTCGAGCCGCCCGGCCAGAAATTTGCCGGCGGAAGATCGATCCCGATACTGGGCCACTGTTTTGTCCTCGAGAAGCTCGAACCCCGACCAATTCGACGCTACTCGCTGCACGTCACCGCGACGAGACTGTGAACCTCCGCAGTGCGAGAGCAGGATTCTTCTCGCGCACTTCGGCAATTCGAGCGGCCGTAACAGTCGCGGTGGCGACCCCGACCTGCTCGCCCAGTGAGCACATCACTACGCCCATCGGGTCGACGATCATGCTGGCACCCGCGCCACCGCGTGCGCTCTGATCTGCCGCTGCGATGTACATGGTGTTCTCGATGGCCCGGGCGCGCACGAGAGTGGTCCAGTGGTCTTCCTTGAGCGGCCCTGGCACCCACTGGGCGGGCAGGAGCAAGACGTCCGCGCCGACGTCGACGATGCGTCGGGTGACTTCCGGGAAGCGCAGGTCGTAGCAGGTCTGGAGGCCGAAGGTCAGGCCGTCGCACCCGAAAGTCTGAGGTTCGGTGATGTCACCCGCGCGGATCACGGCCGATTCCTGGTAGCCGAAAGCGTCGTAGAGATGCAGCTTGCGGTAGGTCGCCACCAGTTCGCCGTTGGGGTCCATCGCGACGAGGGTGTTGGAGATTCTGCTCACGTCGTCGATCCGCTCGTTCATTCCTGCCACGAGGAAGATTCCGAACTCCGCGGCGACCGCCGCCAGCGCCGAACCGAATTCGCCGTCCAGGTCCTCGGCGGACTCGATCAGTCGCTCATCCGTCTTCGGTGCGGTGAACATCGAGTATTCCGGCGCCACGACAACTTTCGCGCCCCGTGCTGCTGCGTCGGAAGCCAGTGATCGCAGTGATTCGAGGTTGGCTTTCTTGTCCGTCCCCGGGGCGAATTGGGCAATCGCGACAACGGTCTGGGAGGGGGTGTCTGCGGTGGCTGCGGTCATGCTTCCTACGCTAGGCGAAACCCGCTGGGAGGGTGGATCTGTCGTAAATGCACCCCCGGTATGTCGTCGTGTCTATACTCGATCCGCTAAACTGCTGGTCAAATGAGTGATATTGAGCGTGACCCCGAACCCCCAACATTTGCCGACCTCGACATCGATGATCGGGTACTGAAGGCACTGTCAGACGTGGGCTACGAGTCGCCCTCGCCGATTCAGGCTGCCACCATTCCGCCACTGCTCGAAGGCAAGGACGTCGTCGGTCTCGCACAGACCGGTACCGGCAAGACCGCAGCCTTCGCAGTTCCCGTTCTGTCGCGGATCGACACGTCGATCAAGCAGACCCAGGCGCTGGTGCTTGCTCCCACGCGTGAGCTGGCGCTTCAGGTTGCCGAGGCATTCGGCAAGTACTCCGCCCACATCCCCGGACTCAACGTCCTGCCGATCTACGGTGGCCAGAGCTACGGCGTCCAGCTGTCCGGCCTGCGCCGCGGTGCGCACGTCGTCGTCGGTACCCCGGGCCGTGTCATCGACCATCTCGAAAAGGGCACCCTGGACCTGACCAATCTCAAGTACCTCGTTCTCGACGAGGCCGACGAGATGCTCAAGATGGGTTTCCAGGAGGACGTCGAGCGCATCCTCCGCGACACCCCCGGCGACAAGCAGGTCGCCTTGTTCTCGGCAACGATGCCCGGCTCGATTCGCCGGATCTCGAAGCAGTACCTGAACAATCCGGTCGAGATCACCGTCAAGTCCAAGACGTCGACCGCCTCGAACATCACGCAGCGCTACATTCAGGTTGCCCATCAGCGCAAGCTCGATGCACTGACCCGAGTCCTCGAGGTCGAGGCTTTCGAGGCGATGATCATCTTCGTCCGTACCAAGCAGGCCACCGAAGACCTGGCGGAGAAGCTGCGCGCCCGCGGGCACTCGGCTGCCGCGATCAACGGCGACATCGTCCAGGCACAGCGTGAGCGAACCATCGGTCAGCTCAAGAACGGCGCCCTCGACATCCTCGTCGCGACCGACGTTGCTGCTCGAGGCCTCGACGTGGATCGGATCTCCCACGTCGTCAACTACGACATCCCGCATGACACGGAGTCGTACGTTCACCGCATCGGTCGTACCGGCCGCGCGGGTCGCCAGGGTGACGCGTTGCTGTTCGTCGCTCCGCGTGAGCGTCATCTGCTCAAGTCCATCGAGAAGGCGACGCGTCAGCCGCTTGCGGAGATGCAACTCCCCAGTGTCGACGACGTCAACGCCCAGCGTGTGACCAAGTTCGGTGACTCCATCACCGAGAGCTTGGCATCGGAGAATCTCGCGATGTTCCGCAAGATGATCGAGGACTACGACCAGGAACATGACGTTCCGCTCATCGACATCGCTGCCGCCTTGGCATTGCAGTCGCGCGACGGTGAGGCATTCCTGCTGGCTCCCGAGCCGCCGGCACCGCCGCGTCGTGAGCGTGAGCCCCGTGAACCTCGTCCCCCTCGCCGTTTCGACGACGGCCCGGCTCCTCGCTCGCGTGGACCCGAGGGTCAGGAATTGGCCGCGTACCGTATCGCGGTCGGCAAGCGTCACCGCGTCGTGCCGGGTGCCATTGTCGGTGCCATCGCCAACGAGGGCGGGCTTCGTCGAAGCGACTTCGGGCACATCAGCATTCGCCCGGATCACAGCATTGTCGAGCTGCCGGCCGACCTGTCCAACGAGACTCTCGAAGCTCTGCGTCGCACACGCATCTCCGGAGTTCTGATCCAACTGCAGCCTGATTTCGGCCCGCCGCAGGGACGTCCGACTGGGCGTGGCGACCGTGGTGGCCGCGATGACCGCGGCGGACGTGACGACCGCCGTGGTGGCGGACGCGAACGCTACAACGACTGACGCACAGACTGAAACAGGCGCTGCCCTCCGCAAGGAGGCCAGCGCCTGTTTTTTTGTGGGGCGGTGTCAGGGGTGGGCAGAATCAAATCGGAGTCGGTTCGAGGGCGGCGTTCTTCCTGGCGTTGGTGTCGAACTGTGTGCGGTACAACTCGGCGTAGCGACCACCGCGTGCAAGCAGTTCTTCATGGTTGCCGCGCTCGATGATCTGCCCTGCCTCGACGACAAGGATCAGGTCGGCTGCACGGATCGTGGACAAACGGTGTGCGATCACCACAGCAGTCCGCCCGGCGAGCGCTTCGCCGAGTGCTTCCTGAACCGCGGCTTCCGACGTCGAGTCGAGATGCGCGGTGGCCTCGTCCAGGATGACGACACGAGGCTGGGCCAGGAGCAGTCGTGCGATGGTCAGGCGTTGACGCTCACCGCCTGAGAGGCGGTATCCGCGTTCACCCACCACTGTCTCCAATCCGTCGGGTAGCGACGCAACCAGGTCGGTGAGCCGTGCTCGCTCCAGAACCTCACGCAGATCTTCTTCGGTGGCATCCGGTCGCGCGAGGAGCAGGTTGGATCGAAGGCTCTCGTGGAACAGGTGCCCGTCCTGTGTGACCATGCCGACGGTCTCACGGATGGAATCGGCACTGAGGTCTCGGACGTCGACGCCGCCCAGCTCGACCGAACCGGAGTCGATGTCGTAGAGGCGCGGAATCATCTGCGCCACGGTCGACTTTCCGGCACCGGATGTGCCGACCAGGGCGACCATCTGTCCTGCTTCGGTACGGAACGACAAGTCGTGCAGCACGTCCTCGCCGCCGCGGGTGTCGAGGATCGCGACCTCCTCCAGCGAAGCGAGTGACACCTTGTCGGCAGACGGATAAGCAAAAGTGACGTTCTTGAACTCGACGGATACCGGACCCTCCGGCACCTTGCGTGCATCGGGCTTCTCGGTGATGAGCGGTGCCAGATCGAGAATCTCGAATACCCGCTCGAAGCTGACCAGTGCGCTCATGATGTCCACTCGGGCGCTGGCCAGTGCGGTCAACGGCGAGTACAGCCTCGTGAGCAGCAGCGCCATAGCGACGACGGCGCCTGCGTCCAATTGGCCGCGCAGCGCGTAGAAGCCGCCGAGTCCGTAGACGAGGGCAAGAGCAAGTGCGGAGACCAGCGTCAGTGCTGTGACGAAGACGGACTGCAGCATCGCGGTCCGGACTCCGATGTTGCGCACACGCCTGGCACGAACCGCGAACTCTGCGGACTCTTGCGACGGGCGACCGAACAGCTTGATCAGAGTCGCGCCGGGAGCAGAGAACCGTTCCGTCATCTGGGTGCTCATCACCGAATTGTGGTTGGCAGCTTCACGATTGAGTGCCGCGAGTTTTGCGCCCATCCGCCGTGCGGGGATCACGAAGATCGGGAGAAGTAACAACGCGAGGACGGTGATCTGCCACGAGATCCCGAGCATGACGATCAGCGTGATCACCAGCGTGACCAGATTGCTGACCACTCCGGACAATGTGTCGCTGAAGGCGCGCTGAGCGCCGATCACGTCGTTGTTGAGACGGCTGACCAGTGCTCCGGTTCGAGTTCTGGTGAAGAACGCGATCGGCATCTTCTGGACATGATCGAAGACGGTGGTGCGCAGATGCAGGATCAGATCTTCACCGATGCTGGCCGAGAGCCACCGGGTCAACAGGCCGAGAGCGGCTTCGAGAATTGCGACCAGTGCGATCAGGGCGGCAAGTTTGACGACCACGTCGACGGCGTCGCCGCCAACTATCGCGTTGACTACGCGCCCGGCGAGGACGGGGGTTGCCACGGCAAGCGCAGCAGTGACGACGCTGAGTACGAGGTACCAGCTGAGATTGCGTTTCTGCGGGACTGCGAACGTCGCGATCCGCTTGAGTGTCGCCTTCGAGAACGGGCGCCGATCTTCCTGCGCGTGCATCGCGTTGTACATCGCGTTCCACGCGGTGACTTCCATGCTCATGACTTCGCCCCTCCGGTCGCCGGCCACGAAGATTACGCGGCCGGTACGACACGAAGGTAGAACCTAAACCAAACTTCAGGTCAAGTACGGCCTCAGCGGGCGACGTCGACCACCACGCGCGGGGGATCGCTGAGCGTCGTCACCGTGAACGGCTGCTTCTCGGTCACCCCGATGAACGACTGCGTGACTCCTTCGAACACGTTCGACCCGTTGACCTCGGTCACGACTCCGCCGACGCCCGGAACCGGGTTGGGGCCGGAGTACTGTTCGACGCCGCTGTCGAAGGGATAGGCGGAACCGTCGATCAGTACCTGGATCACTGCGGCGCCCTGGATGTCCACGGGCTTTCCGCTGCCTTCCTGCGTGGCCGCGTCGACGTACTTGACGCGCCATCCGGGTGTGCCGGTGCCGCCCATCTCGTAGACGACTCGATCGAATCCGTCGTGCTCGCCCACGCGGATGTCGACGACGGTGAGCTTGGATTCGGTGCCCGCTGCCGATGTCTTGTCGGAGCTGTCCGTCGGTACCGGTTCTGTGGTCGACGCTGCGGCACTCGAGGTCGAGGTGACGGCCGAGGTAGCTGCCGTGGGAGTGGTCTCCGCGTCCTGCGAACAGGCAGTCAGGCTCACGCCCACTGCGATGGCAGCGACAGCGGCAAATGATCTCGTCCGGTTCGTTGTCATGACTCGATCGTAGGGCTCGCGTGATCGGGTTCCGCGGCGGCGGTGCCCGGAGTTACCTAACCGATATCGCCGTCGACGTAGAGCCACTTGCCGTCTGTTCGCGCAAATCGACTGCGTTCGTGGAGCATTCCCCGCTCGCGCCCGAGTGCGTAGTGAGCGCGAAACTCCACGACGCCGTCGGAATCGAACAGGCCACCTCGTTCGGTGTCCAGGATCTCCAACCGGAGCCATTTCTGGTGGGGATCGAGATCGAGTTCGGCGGGGCGATGGTCGGGATGCCAAGTCCGCGTCAGGTATTCGTCGTCCATCACAGCGAAAGCCGTGTAGCGCGAACGCATCAGGGTTTCGGCGGTCGGTGCGTGCGCTGCTCCGCCGATGTACTTGCCGCAGCACACGACCAACGGGTTGCCGCTGCCGCACGGGCACGGATCGTTCGGTCGGGGTGTGGTGGGGCGGCTCGAGGTCACCGCCCCATTACAGCACGGGGTCTCAGATCAACTTGTGTTCGCGGTTCTCCCAGTACGGTTTGCGGAGGTCGCGCTTGAGGATCTTTCCGGTGGGATTGCGAGGAAGGATCTCCACGACGTCGATACTGGTCGGGCACTTGAACTTTGCGAGACGTTCTTGGGTGTAGGTGATCAGTTCGGTTTCGTCTATCTGCGCATCGGCGGTGAGAACCACGACGGCCTTGACGGTTTCACCCCAGCGGTCGTCGGGAACGCCGATGACCGCGACCTCGGCGATTGCCGGATGCTCCACCAGTACGCGTTCGATCTCGGGGGAGTAGACGTTCTCGCCGCCGGTGATGATCATGTCCTTGAGACGGTCCTCGATGAACACGAAGCCGCCGGCGTCGGCGCGGCCCATGTCGCCGCTGCGCAACCATCCGTCAGCGGTGATGGTTTCGGCCGTCGCCTCGGGTTTGCCCAGATATCCGGGTGTGCACTGTTCGGATCGCCACCACAGTTCGCCGGTCGTTCCGGTGGGTACGTCCTCGAGCGTGACGGGGTCCACCACGCGCATCTCGACGCCGGGGATCGCTGTACCTGCTGATGCCATGCGCTCGACCTGCGACTCGTCGCGGTGAACGTCCGGCATCAACGCGGTAATGACACCTGCCATTTCGGTCATCCCGTAGACCTGGACGAATTCGGTGTCCGGCCAGGCTGCGAGTGCCGCTCGCAACAATGGGAGGGGCATGGGGGCGGCGCCGTAGGTGATGCGTTTGAATGCCTTGAAAGCGGCGACTGCCTGCTCGCCGGCGGCCAGAACTCCGGCAATGACCGGTGGGACGAGGAAGGCGATGTTCGCGCCGGCGGCGAGACCGGCGAAGATCGACGGCCCGTCGGCTTCTCTGGTGAAGTAACAGCGACCACCGGTGTGAATGGCCATGATGGCGTAGCACGTTCCACCGACGTGGAACATCGGCATCGCGATCAGGAAGCGATGATCCTCGTGAGCCGGCAGGATTTCGAGAACATTGTTGCTGTGCGCGAACAGGTTTCGATGTGTGAGCTGGACACCTTTGGGTCGACCGGTCGTTCCGGAACTGTAGAGAACCAGAGCGGTGGCATCCGGGCTCACCTCGGGTCGGGAACTCAGCGGGGTGACCTCGTCGATCCACGGTTCGAACTCGTCGTGTTCACCGCCGACGGCGAAGATCGACTCGACGGCCGTCAATCTGTCGCGCATGGCGACGATCTGGGGCAGGAGGTCGCTGCCGACGAACAGAATGCGAGCGCCACAGTCCGCGAGGACGTAATCCAGCTCTTCGCCCGAAAGTCGCCAGTTGGGAACGACATTCGCGGCCCCGAGCAGTGAGGCGGCGTACGTGACTTCGAGACAGGACAGATGATTCTTGTCGACGAAAGCGACGGTGTCGCCGGCGCCGATGCCGGATTCGGTGAGGGCGGCGGCGATACGCAAGATGCGGTCCCGCCACTGGGCCCACGTGTAGTCGGTCCCTTGGAAGGTCATCGCTGCTTGATCAGGCTTGACCGTCGCCCAGTGCTCTAGCCGATCGAAAATGATTCCAGCGGTGACGTCGGACATTCGGCCGCCTCTCTCGTGTGATTGGTGTCACAAGGTTAGTGCGCGCCCGCCATTCATATCGCTGTTTCTCGCCAATGCACGCCCCTGGGAGGGCCGTAAATTCTCAGACCCTGATCGGCTCGGCCGTAGATATCAGGGTGGTCCCCGATGGCGGGCGCGCCCCACACCCGACAGGATGGAACCAACCATTGCGGGCGTCCGTGTTTTCACGGGCGCCCGTCACGCCCGCAAAGTAGCACCGAAGTGAACAGGAAAGGCGATCATGAGTTCGCACGCCCAGGATGTCGCGGCCCGCGCAGTCGGCCTGTCCAAGACCTACGGCACCGGAGATACCCAGGTGCACGCCCTCAGTTCGGTGTCCGCAGATTTCGCCCGCGGTGAGTTCACGGCGATCATGGGGCCGTCCGGTTCCGGCAAGTCGACGCTGATGCATTGCCTCGCCGGTCTGGATTCCGCCAGTTCGGGTTCTGTCCTCATCGGCGACACGGAACTCACGACGCTCTCGGACAAACAGATGACGCAACTACGACGCGATCGCATCGGATTCGTCTTCCAAGCGTTCAACCTGGTGCCGACGCTGACGGCGCTCGAGAACATCACGTTGCCGCTGGACATTGCGGGACGCAAAGCGGATCCGACCTGGCTGAACAGCGTCCTGACCAAGCTGGGACTCGGGGATCGGCTCGATCACCGGCCGGGAGAGTTGTCGGGTGGTCAGCAGCAGCGTGTGGCGTGTGCGCGTGCGCTGGCGGGTCAGCCGGAGATCATCTTCGGCGACGAGCCGACCGGAAACCTCGATTCGAAGTCGTCCGGGGAGGTGCTCTCGATCCTGCGTGCGGCCGTCGACGAGTTCAATCAGACCGTGGTGATCGTGACGCACGATCCGCGGGCAGCGGCGTACGCCGATCGGGTCGTGTTCCTCGCTGACGGCAAGATCGTCGACGAATTGCGCGAACCGACGGCGGATTCGGTCCTCGATCGTATGAAGCGTCTCGACGCGCCGCACTCGGTCGTGAATGTGGAAGCCGGGGCTTGAGCACATGGCTTCGGTAAGCAACTCGCCGATGCGCAAGGTCTCCCTGCGCAACTTGGCGGCACACAAGGTGCGACTTGCGCTGACGGTTCTGTCCGTCGTGCTCGGCACGGCTTTTGTCGCGGGGTCGTTCGTTTTCACCGACACCCTCCAGAAGACTTTCGATTCGATCTTCGAGAACACCGCCCAGGGCGTCGACGTCCGGGTATCGATGGAAGAGCGCAATACCAGCGGCGTTCCGGTGGAGGACGTCGACAAACTTGCCGCAGTCGACGGCGTCCGGGCGGTAGCGCCGGCCGTCAGCGGACAGATCGTCCTGATCAACGCAGACGGTGGTGCCGTTCAGACCGGCGGCGCGCC
Source organism: Rhodococcus sp. IEGM 1409 (assembly GCF_030056735.1). Classification (GTDB taxonomy): domain Bacteria; phylum Actinomycetota; class Actinomycetes; order Mycobacteriales; family Mycobacteriaceae; genus Rhodococcus_F. The sequence goes on along the minus strand of NZ_JASHKN010000001.1, from coordinate 19,867 downwards.
GAGTATCGGGCAGTCCTACCTGCCTCCGGGCCAGGCGATTGCCGAACCCGACACCTTCGTCGAGGGCGCGCCTCCGACGCAGACCGGTCAGGTCGCGCTGAACACCAGCGCCGCCGAGCGAGCGGGACTGAAGGTGGGGGATTCCGCCAAGGTTCTGGCTCCGGCCCGCGGAATCGTGGACGTGACGTTGTCCGGCATCTACGAAGGGGCGGGCAGTGACACCGGTGGATTCATCGGTGCGCTCTTCACCGACGAACAGGCTCGTGGACTTTTCACCGACGGCCAGCATGTCGAGTACATCGACGTCGCGGGCAACGGGGTCTCGCAGACGGAGCTGCAGCAACGCGTCGAGCAGGTTTTCCCCGATCTCAAGGTGCAGACCGGCGACCAGGTTCGCGAGGAGACCAAGGCCGAGGTCGACTCGGCGTTGAGTTTCATCAACTACTTCCTGTTGGCGTTCGGTGCGATCGCTCTGCTCGTCGGCACGTTCATCATCTACAACACCTTCTCGATGATCGTGGCGCAGCGTCTTCGTGAGCTGGCGCTGCTGCGTGCGATCGGTGCGAGCCGAGCGCAGGTCGGTCGTTCGGTGGTCACCGAGGCGTTGGTGGTCGGGCTCATCGGCAGCATCATCGGTCTGCTCGGTGGTATCGGTCTCGCCTACGGATTGCGCAGTCTGCTCAACACGTTCGACGTCGGTCTGCCGGAAGGCCCCCTCCAGGTGGGTGCACGCACGATCATCGTCGCATTGGTGGTGGGCGTCGTCGTCACGACGCTCAGCGCTTACGCTCCCGCTCGGCGCGCGTCGAAGATCCCGCCGGTAGCGGCCATGCGTGAGGAGTTCGCCTCCACTGGTGACTCACTGCGGGTACGGACGCTGATCGGAGCGATTCTCGGCGTGATCGGTGTGGCACTGCTCGTGTTCGGTTCTCGCGGTACCGGCGGTGGCGCCGCCATGATCGTCGGACTCGGTGCGTTCTCGTTGATCATCGCGGTTCTTCTCGGTGCTCCGGCGCTGTCGCGGCCGATCGTCGGCGCGCTCGGTGCCGTGTTCGCCAAGCCGTTCGGTGCCATCGGGCGATTGGCTCGTACCAATGCGGTGCGCAATCCCCGTCGCACGGCCGCAACGGCATTCGCGCTGACTCTCGGCCTGATGTTGGTGACCGTCATCGGAGTGTTCGGATCTTCGGCCAAGGCGAGCATCAATGCTCTTGTGGACGTGGGTGTCTCGGCCGACTACATCCTGACCGGTCCCAACGCGATTGGTGTGCCGCGCGGTGCGGCCGACGCCGTCCGGCAGGTACCCGACGTGCAGAGCGCGACATCCTTGCACGGAGTGCGCGCGAAGGTCGACGGTGAGGACGAGCAGGGCGCTTCGTTCGACGGCCCGATCGAAGGCGTGCTCGAGTACAAGATCCTCGAGGGCGCGGTTGATCTGACCGGCAACAACATGCTCGTCTCGAAGTCGACTGCGGACGACAAGGGGTGGACTGTCGGCTCGACTCAGACGTTGACCGGTCCAGGCGGCGTCGAGTACCAGACGGTTGTCGCGGGAGTGTTCGAGGACAACCAGCTGATCGGTTCGTGGATCGTCTCGGACGAGGCGTACCGGAAGCTGATGCCGGCGGAGAGTCTGCCGGACTTCGTGGTTCTGGTGAAGGCGAAGCCGGGGGCGGATCTGACGACGCTGCGATCCGAACTCGAAACGGCGACGGAGAAGTACGTTGTCGTGCAGGTGCAGGATCGTGAGGAGTTCAAGGGAACTCAGGGGCAGCAGATCAACACGTTGTTGGCGATCCTGTACGGACTCCTGGCACTCGCGGTCGTGATCGCGATCCTTGGCATCATCAACACGTTGGCGCTCTCGGTGGTCGAGCGGCGACGAGAAATCGGAATGCTGCGAGCCGTCGGCATGCAGCGAGGACAGATGCGACGCACGATCTACCTCGAATCGGTGCTCATCGCGGTGTACGGCGCGGCAGTTGGAGTTGTTCTCGGCATCGCGTTCGGTTGGGCGTTCGTGAGCACACTCGCGGATCAGGGCCTCGACAAGATCACGATCCCGTGGGGCCAGGTTGTCGGAATGCTGATCGGCTCCGGTGTGGTCGGCGTCTTGGCGGCGCTGTGGCCGGCCAACAGAGCGGCCAAGACGAAGCCGCTGGAGGCGATTGCGGACATGTAGGGCCTTCGGCCCCGTGCGCACTTTTGGTAGCGGAAGCAGCCGAAAGTGCGCACGGTACCGTTGCCGCATGAGCACCCTTCAAGAAGTCGGCGAACGTGAATCCTGGCGCTGCTGGCTGTGTGACGAACCGGTCGACCCCGACATGTCCGTCAACGATCCGCGTGGCCCGAGCATCGACAGCATCAACACCGCAAAAAAGGGTGGCAAGACCAAAGGTGGCGTCGAACGCTTGGCGCATCGCGCGTGCAACACCAAGAAGGGTGCAGTCAAACCTGTTGTGGAATGGCCGGATCGGCTGTTCGTCGTGGATCCCGCTCCGATCATCGGGGTCGTGGAGCAGCTCGAGCGCAAGGGCGGCCGCGTCGCCGTCGCTCGCTGCCCTGGCAAGGACGACGCCCAGGAAGCCTCGGACTGGCTGATCGATCGGTTGTCGCGTCTGGCTCCTGCGTTGAACGTCGAAACGAGCATCGACGCCGCGGGTGGGGGTTACCTGTTGGTCCTCAAAACCGTGTAGGAGGCCGGCTCGGGGTGCCGTCTTTCGCGGTACCTGTTCCGCCTCCAGTGTCGTCGGGGTACGGTCGAACCGAACATGAATCCGGTTTCGAGTGCGAAGGAATCCCGATGAACCTGGCATTGACCGACGAGGAACTAGCGTTCCGCGACGAGATGCGGACGTTCTTCCGTACGCAAATCCCCGCGGACATCAGGGAGGCGTACGCCCACGGCGAGGAGTTGGGGCGCGACCGTATGGTCGAGGCGCAGCAGATCCTCAACGCTCACGGTCTGGCGGTGCCGCACTGGCCGGTCGAGTGGGGCGGCAAGGACTGGACCCCGGTCCAGCACAACATCTGGCTCGACGAACTCCAGCTCGCGTCTGTACCCGAACCGTTGGCGTTCAACGCCAACATGGTCGGTCCGGTCATCGCGGCCTTCGGCTCGCAGGAGCAGAAGGAGAAGTTCCTTCCGGCGACCGCGAACCTCGACATCTGGTGGTGCCAGGGATTCTCCGAACCAGAGGCCGGCTCCGATCTCGCTTCGCTCAAGACTCGCGCGGTCCGCGACGGAGACGACTGGGTCATCAACGGCCAGAAGACGTGGACGACGCTGGGACAGTACGCCGACTGGATTTTCTGCCTCGTGCGTACCAATCCCGATGCGCCGAAGCGCCAGGCGGGCATCTCGTTCATCCTCGTCGACCTGAAGACGCCTGGCGTAACGGTCCGCCCGATCAAGCTGATCGACGGCGGCTACGAGGTCAACGAAGTGTTCTTCGAGGACGTCCGCGTCCCGGGGGAGAACCTGGTCGGTGAGGAGAACCAGGGCTGGGGTTACGCCAAGTTCCTGCTCGGCAACGAGCGCACGGGTGTCACGCGCGTCGGTTTCTCGAAGGTTCGTCTCGCGCAGGCCAAGGCTCGCGCTGCCGAGGTCAAGGTCGGTAACGGAACACTGCTCGAAGATCCGCTCTTCGCTGCCCGCCTCGCCGAACTCGAAAACGAATTGCTTGCCCTCGAGCTCACTCAACTCCGGGTGGTCGCCAGTTCCGCTGACGGCCAGCCGAATCCGGCGTCGTCGCTGCTGAAGCTTCGCGGTTCCGAATTGCAGCAGGCGAGCGTCGAACTGCTGATGGACGTGGCCGGCCCCGATTCACTGCCGTACGACGCGGGCATCGACATCGCCTCCGCGAGCTGGGCGCAGCACACTGCCCCGACGTACTTGAACTACCGCAAGGTATCCATCTACAGCGGATCGAGCGAAGTGCAGCGCAGCATCATCGCTTCCTCGATCCTCGGATTGTGAGGCGTGGCATGGACTTCGAACTCAACGACGAGCAGAAACTTCTCCGCGACACCACCAAGGATCTCCTCGCGCGCAGCTACGACGCCGAGAAGCGCAATGCGATCATCGACTCCGATCCCGGGTGGAGCCCACAGGTCTGGAAGCAGCTGGCCGAGGTCGGCTTGCTTGGCCTGACGTTCTCCGAGGACGACGGCGGCATGGACGCGGGTCCGGTGGAAATCGGCGCGGTCATGACCGAGATCGGTCGACGCTTGGCCCCCGAACCGGTACTCGACGCGGTCGTGACGCCGGGCGGACTCATCTCCGAAGGCGGCAGCACAGCGCAGCGGTCGTCGATTCTTCCCGGTGTTGCCGAGGGCGTCACGTTCCTGGCATTCGCCGATCAAGAACCCGGAATCCGTTGGCCGGCAACCGAACGTGCGACAGCCGCGGCGCAGGTCGACGGCGGCTGGACCGTGACCGGGATCAAGAATCCCGTCGGGCACGGCGCGACGGCGGATATCCTCGTCGTGAGCGCTGCGCTCCCCGGCGGTGGCGTCGGACTGTTCCTCGTCAAGAGCGATGCCTCCGGTTTGGTGCGCAAGTCCTACGCCACACACGACGGTTTGCGCGGTGCGCAGATCGAGTTCACCGATACTCCGGCCGAAGCGCTCGGTGAGGGCGGCGACGCTTCTGCTCTGATTCAAGCCGCGCAGATCCGTGAGCAGGCTGCTCTGTGCGCCGAGGCTGTCGGAGCAATGGAAGAGGCGCTGCGCCTGACCACCGAATACCTCAAGACGCGCAAGCAATTCGGTGTTCCGCTCGCGAAGTTCCAGACGCTGACGCACCGCGCCGCCGACCTGTACGTCTCGCTCGAGTTGGCGCGAAGTATGAGTCTCTACGCAACGATGTCCCTTGCCGACGGCGTTGTCGATCCCGTTATCGCTTCGCGGGTGAAGTTGCAGATCGGGCGCTCGGCTCGGCTCATCGGTCAAGAAGCGATCCAGATGCACGGTGGTATCGGTATGACCGCCGAATACCCGGTGGGTCATTACGTGAGCCGACTCGTCGCCATCGAGCACACGCTTGGCAGCACCGAAGACCACCTTCGGGCGTTGGCCGCCGGTGTGGCCGATCACGAGATGGTCAGCGTGGTCTGACCTTTCACGGCTCGAGGAGGGGCCGCATTCCGTGAGAGGGATGCGGCCCCTTCGCCGTTCAGCGGTGATTGCGTAAGACGTCCAAGCGGAGGCGACGCTGCTCGATGTTGACGGCGCTGTCGGTGAACGCTTGTTTCCAGCCGGCGTCACCCGTTCGGGACGCCGCGTCTTGCAGAAGTGGAATCGCGTCGAAAGGGAAGCGCGCCTGCACACTTCGCAGGGTGGAGAAGTGACTGTGGCGCGAGTGGATGCCCAAGTCCTCGCCCGTCGCAGCATGCTCCAACGCTTCGTTTTCCAAGGCATTCAACAATTTTTCGGCGACGGCCAGTGGCCATGGGCGGTCGATGCCGTCGAGTAGCGCGCTGCCGTCGACGCCCAGAAGGTACTCGTCCGCGTGTCCGGCGACGATGTACTCGACGCGCTCGCGCGGGTCAGCGATGGCGACGATTCTCCGGTCCGTCGTGCGCCCGTCCCGCTCCAGAAATGCCGACGCCCACGCTGTGTTCTTCTGGAGAACAGTTGCAGCAGTCCATGATTCGATCATCACGTCGCGCCACTGTTTCTCGATGGGGATGGTGAGGGCGCCGCGTGCCGAACCGGCCATCGATTCCCACAGCGTCAGCGGAGTAGCGGTCACAACTTGCCGCAACCACCAGCGCCGGATGCCCTTGTTCTTGTAGTGGACGTCTTCGATGCCGTCTCGGAATGCGAGGTCGTCGAGCGAACCCGGCAATCGGACGGCCAGGCGGGGTCGCAACGGCTTCGTCTCGAGCCGCACCCACGACTGAGCCCGGGTGACCATGCGAGAGGCAAACGGAGATCGGGGGAGTTGCCGCAGGAGTTGAATTGCGCGCTCACGGACCCGCACGGCTGGATCGTCGAGTGCACGCTCGAGGAGTGCGTAGTCGTGTTCGCCCAGTCCGACGTCGAGGTGATCGAGGAAATGCAGGCGGCTTGCCGTGGCCGCCTCGCTCCAGGCGATCTCGAGCTCTTCACTCGCCAGTTCCGGGTCGACCGTACGTATGTAATCGAACCAGGCCGTACGGTCGTCCGGATCGGGCGAAAGCCACAGCTCGTCCCGGCGTGATCCGATTCGTCGTAGCTGGGCCCAATCCGGATTCTGCTCCGCCAGATACTGCCCACGTCGACCGGCCAGGCGCAGTAGCGCCTCGCGGTGCTCGGGATACTTCAGTGCGGCCTCCATGAAGAGCGGAACGCTGGCAGCGGGAGCGAGGAATCCGCGTTGGTCGGCCATCGCGAACCATTCCGGGAGAGTCCAGGAACGAACCTGCAACAAGGACTGAAGTTGTTCGATCGCGAGGTCGGGAAGCAGCGGTTGAACCGCTGGATCAGTCCTCGAAGCGCGCGAGTGACCTGCGTGCGCGTCTGATCGCAGGGAGGTCACCCGCCTACGGTATGGCAGAGGTGCGTCGAGCACGGGCACAGGGGTCGGGCGCGTGTCGGCAGAGTCTGGAACAGTGGTAACCGGCGACCAGCAGGAGGCGTGAGATGACAGACGGAACTGACGACGTCTTTGTCGTGGCGTCGGTGGCCGAGCGGCGAACGCTCATCTCCACTCGGGTGAGGGAGTGGTGTGCGGCAGGGACCGTCGAGTCGAACCGGCCGGAGTTGTCCGACGACGTCGCACTGCTGATTGCGGGTGGCTATGCGGACGAGTCGACGCGATCGATCCTGGCGAACCGGCGCGGTGTCGGGCGGTCGTTCCCGGAGCTCGGCGGCTTCTCGGAGTTGCGCTACCTCACCGACGAACTGGCCCGCACCAGACGCCGACTGCTCGCGACCCGAATCGGTCCTGTTCAGGTAGTCCTCGAACGGCGGGTGCAGACGCTCGACAAGCGCGTGCAGTCGATGCGTTCGGCGATAGTGCATTCCAATCGCCACTTCGCGAGCAGCGTCCGTGCCATTCGCAAGGACCGCCGCGACGGCCTTCATCTCGACGTCGAGCAACGTGAGGCACTTTTTGCCGGGCTCACCCGCACCCCGGTTCCAGCCAAGCTGCCGGTGGGGTTGGGGGTCGTGGCAAGTGGTGGAAACGCTGCGCTGGACAAACTCGCCGCCCAATTGGGCAAGGTCCAGGGAACCGGTGTCATCGCCGATGCAGGTAGGCGGATCGCGGAGGTCCTCGACGGACTGGTCGACTCCGAACCCGAAGGACGTGCGGGTGAGTACGACGCTCTGCTTTACCTCGCCGGAAATCTGTTCGACCGGATCGAAAGCTCCAGCGCATGGCATTCCGATCACTTTGTCATTCAACGCAATCAACTCGACCTGGCCGACGAGATCACCCAGATCGCGGTCGATACCGTAGCGCTGCGTTCGATTCTCGCGGAGTTGGACGACGCGGCTGCGTTGGCACGCGACGAGGGAACCCGAGCCGGGATCGCTTCGCGCAAGGAAGCACTCGGCGCGGTCTGGGACCAGTTGGTCGAACGCGTCGCGGCGCTTGCGCGGATCGGTGACCTGGTCGCACGGGCCGAGGATCAGTTGAGTTCGCAGCGCGCGGTTGCGCATGCAGCGAGCCTCGACAGCCGGATCGACGACCTACTTGCGCGCTCCGGTTCACGTGAACTTTCGGCCGCAAACACGCACTACGTCGGGGATCAATTCGACGGCGTGGAAGAGCTGATGTTCGCTCACCGCGCGGCTCTTTACGGGGACATTGCACTGCTGACCTCTGGGAACGAGCGTCGGGCGCCGTAGTCAGGCCGACGTCGGAGCTGTAAGGTCGGAGGTACTGACCGGCCGAACTTTCGAAGAACAGGCCGAGAATTCGCTCCTTGCTCGACCCCGTGCCGATCCGGTGATGCGGGCGTATCCGCTTCAAGACAGGTCGATGATGGAAGACACCGCAAGCCGCGGCATCAATGCGTTCATTTCCGAAGCTACGCAGCGTGGGGGCAAGGCCGTCCGGCTCACGCACTCGCGTCGTAACCCGGTCGAGGTGACGGGTGCAGACGGCACCAGTCGTATCGTCCGAGTGCGTTCGAAGCTCGAAGGCGACTGGCAGGCCAGGCGTCAAGACGAGTCGCTCGAGAGCGACGACACGCGCTCCGAGTTCTGGGTGTTCGTGGACCTGGCAGCAGATCCGCACGAGTTCTTCATGCTGCCCTCCAACGAGGTCGCGGACGACATCCGTGCCGAGGTCGACCTGTGGATCATGGACAGCCCCGGACGTAATCGCACCGGTCATCACGCGATCCCGCGCGGACGCGTCGTGCACGGCCACGATCGTTGGGATGCCCTGGGCCTCGCTGCCGTAAAGGATCCGAGCATTCACGTCGAAACACCGGTCGCAGCCAAGCGCAAGGCTTCGCCGGTCGCGGCGAAGAAGCGCCGCGCCAGCGGTGTCGAGGAGATCGAAGTCGTCGATAATCGCCTCGAGATGACGGCTGATTGCCACGGATACCGCTGGGTCGGACGCTTCGACGAAACCACCGAGGTGGTCGAGATCATGCGCGGACCGATGGAAGGCCGCCGATTCCCCGATCCGACCGCGGCCGCCAATGCCGTCACCGGTCACATCTCAGGCGACACCGAGAGCCATGACGGCTGGTCGTTCTGGACGATCAACAACACTGCCCTCGGTGCCCATCTCAAAACTGCCTGATCTAGGCGCCGACTGCCGCCGACACTCGTTCGAGCGTGTCCAGTTCATTCGACGACAGCACGAGGTTCGGGGCGTCCAGTAGCGCGGGGAGCTGCTCCGGCCGGCTGACGCTCGCGATCGGTGCGGTGATACCCGGTCGAGTCAGCAGCCAGGCCAGCGCAACGGTCGAGATCTCGCTGTCGTGTGCCTGCGCGATTGTCGCCAGTTCTGCGACGACGTCGAGTCCGGCGTCGCTGAAGTATCCAGCGGTCAGTCGTTCGCGGGAGCTGCCTTCGATGTCTGCGCGGGTCTTGTACTTTCCGGTCAGGAAGCCGGAAGCGAGAGCGAAGTACGGGAAGACGCTGATGTTGTTGTCGGTGGCGATCTCGGCGAGTTCAGGTTCGTACGACTTACGGTGCACCAGGTTGTAATGCGGTTGCAGCGCGATCGGCGCGGCGTAACCGTTCTCTTCGGTGATCCGCAGCCACTCGCGGATGCGGTCGGGGCTGTAGTTGGAGATTCCGAGGTAGCGAACTTTGCCCGCGACGACCAACGCATTGAAGGCTTCGAGCGTTTCTTCGAGCGGAGTCTGCGGGTCGTCGAAATGCGCGTAGTAGAGGTCGATGCAGTCCGTCTGCAGACGGCGCAGCGACGCCTCTGCTGCGGCCGCGATGTTGTCTGCCTTCAACCCCTTGAAATCGGGATGACTACCCACCTTGGTGGCGACGATGATGTCGTTCTGTAGTCCGCGATCGGTGATCCATTTCCCGATGATCGTTTCGGATTCCCCACCGGAATTGCCGGGAGCCGACGCCGTGTACGAGTCGGAGGTGTCGATGAAGTTCGCACCGGCTTCGGCGAACGAGTCGAGGATCTCGAACGACGTCTTCTCGTCAGCTGTCCACCCGAAAGGGTTGCCACCCAAGCTAAGTCGGAAGATGTCGAGGTCCGAATTTCCGATGATCGCCACTGTGTGGAACTCCCGTCGATGAAGGTGGTCGCTGCATCCCGCACCGTACCCTCTCATGGAACTGACGATGGCGCGCCCTCGCCAGGTTCGCCGAAAAATGTATCGGATCGTGATGGCCGCAGTCGGTGTTGGGTATGGCCCCGAATACTGAATTCTTCGATGACCACACGAACACCGTAGATCACCGTGCGGTAGTGGAATCCGTCCGTTCGGCTCGAAGCTTCGAAATCGAGTGGCCAGCGGCGGTGACCATCTCGGCGGGGCATCTGCTCGCGACAGAGCAGCACAATCACGTCCTCGGGGAGATCGGGGAGGCACTCGAAGGCGCCTGAGTGCAGTGCGGTCCGAATACAAATCGAGCGGCCCCCGCATTTCGCGGGGGCCGCTCGACGTGCGGAGAAACTTACTGCGCGAGTGCGCGCTTCATACCGCGTTCGACTGCTGCGATGATCTGCGGACGCAGTTCTGCGGCAGGGACGATCTCATCCACCGAGCCGACCTCTCGGGCCCGCTGGATGTTGTGGATCGCTTCGAATTCGGATGCTACTTCGCCGAGCTTGTCGGAGCGGACGGCGATGCGCTGAGCGTTCAGTTCGACGCGCAGATGTGCTTTCTCCGTGTCGTCCTTGGCTGCTGCCAAGTCTGCTTCAAGTTGCTGCACCTTCGGATCGTTGTTGGTGCGGGTGTTCACCTCACGGGTGAAGACCACTGCGGCGGCCGGGGCCCCGCCGAGTACCGAGGCGAACGAACCTTCGACAGCAAGAACTTCCATGTTGTCGTTGAGCGCGCCGGAGAACACGACGAACGCGCCGCCGTGGTAGCGGGAAACGACGCAGAACACGATCGGTCCGTCGAAGTTGACGATGGCGCGGCCGATTTCGGCGCCGTACTCGAGTTGGATGTTGCGCAGCGACTCCGGCGAACCGTCGAAGCCGGACAGGTTGGCCAGCACCACGATCGGACGGTTGCCGCTCGCAGCGTTGATCGCGCGGGCCGTCTTCTTCGACGAGTTCGGGAACAGCGTTCCCGATGTCCAGGTGTCGGGTCCGTCGGCGGGGAAACGACCCTTACGCGGGATCGCGCGGGATTCGATGCCCACCACCGTGACCGGATGTCCGGCGAGGTGCGCGTCCAGAACGACCGAGGTGTCGGCGCCGGCCATGTCGGCCCAACGCTCGAGTACCGAGTGGTCCTGGTCGACTACCGAACGCATCACGGTTCGAATGTCGAAGGGCTTCTTGCGATCCGGGTTCTTCGCCGAGGAGAAGATGTCGCCGACCGTCTCGAAGTCGCTCGACGGGTGGGTGTGCGGGAAGCTACGCACGTCGCGATCGACGGGGTCCGTGGTCGCCGCGCGACGCGGGAACCGTTCGCCGGGAGCGAGGTACGAGTGTGCGTAGTGACGGAACAGGATCTCGCACGCCGCGGTGAGGTCGGGGGCCCAGTACTGCGCCTGGCCGTTGGGGCCCATGACGCGGTCGTAACCACCGATGCCGAAGTTGTCTTCGGCCGACACACCGCCGGAGTAGTCGAGAGACTGCTTGCCGGTCAGCACCATTGCGCTGTCCGGGGTCATCACCAGAATGCCCTTGGTGTGCATCAACATGGTGGCTTCGGCGTTCCAGTAGGGCTGAGCGCCGACGTTGATTCCTGTGACGACGATGTTGATCTCGCCGCCGTTCTGGGTGAAGGTGATGATCCGGCGCAGGCCACGCGAGACCCAGTCCATGTTCTCGGTGCCGCTCTCCATCGAGATGGTGGCACCCGACGACAGCGCGAACCACTCGACCGGAGCGTTCAACTTCTCGGCCAGGTCGATTGCGGCGACCACGCGTGAGCACTCGGCCTCGGCGACGGTGCCGAGCGCCTTGGTGGGGTCACCGAAGAGCGCTACACGGGTCATTCCCTCGGGATAACGCGGCGTCCGAGTGTTCACGAGGCCGACGACGATGCCGGCCTTGTTGAGTCCGTACGGGCGCTCGACGGGGGAAAGGACGCCCGCTTCGTCGAAGTCGTGCTCGACGAAGGTGCCCTTGGAGCCGGTCAGGAGCGGAATCAGCTCGTACGGGTACACCGTGCCACGTGCCCGCGAACTCTGAACCTTCTGCGCATAGGCGTCGAGAGGGAGGAGAGGTTCGGTGGGAGGAGTGGTCTTGTTGATGACCACACCGGCGCCTGCGCGGTACGAGAATCGCAGCGCGACTTCCTTGGGTGCGCCACCCTTTCGGTCCTTCAGGCGGGTGATGAGCGTGATCTCTTCGATCCCCGCGCCGACGGTCAGTCGGGCTGCGTTCTGAGCGATCACCGAGAAGCGTTCGCTGGGAACGTCGGCGACCGGCCACACGTAGAGCACGACGCGGTTGGCTGCGAGTCGACGCTTGTCCCCGCGCTGGGACTGCGCACGGCGGATGCCGTCCAGGCACGCGGCAAGGGTGCGCTCGATCGCCGGCAGTGCAACCATCTGACCTTCGTCGTCGAGTTGCGGTGTCACGTCGCGGATTTCGGCCAGAGCGATCAGGCGCTCGTCCTTCGGGTTCTCCTTGGCGGAGAGGTGGAACAGGTAGGTGTTCTCCGGAGCCGGGAGGCGCTTTCCGTTGAAGTTCTTCAGGCGCCACATGTCCAGTCGCTGACCCGTGAGCGGGTGCATGTCGCGAATGATGTGGTCCTCGACCAGTTCACCGTCGACCGGGCGGAAGGTGACCCACCGGACCGGATCCCCGTTGGGATTGCAGATGATCACCGTGGCGCGCCGTGAACGGGTGATCGTCTCGTTGCGGGAGAGTTCGGTGCGCAGCGTCTCGACGAGCGTGTCGCCGTCAGCGGGCTGATTCGGCCAGTCGAGGTAGATGTCTACAACCAGGCCGCGACCCGACGGAGCATCCTGTGCGATCGTGGCGACATCGTCGAGAGCGGTTCCGAGAGCATCGAATTCGGCCACCGTCGAGACCAGGTGCAGACCGTCGCCCTTGAGGTCGAAGTTGCCGGTCACGAAACGGCGGTCGACGTGCTCGAAAACGCGGACGTCTTCGAAGGAATGAATCTTGTAGTAGCGACGCGTGATGACCTCGAGCAGCGGTCCGCCGTCGCGGTTGCCCAGGCCGATCTTTCGACCAAGCAGGTCCAGGAGGGGTTCGGGGGTGGCGACGAGGTTGGCGATCCGCTCGTTGAAATCGGCAGCGTCCGGCTGCTCTTCGAGGTAGGCAAGGTTGCCGCGGACGCCGTCGTAGACGTCTTCGCGAACCTTACGGATGCGCGGCTCGTCGAAGAACCGGAAGCGAAGGTTGCGGGCGACGTCGCCGATGACGGGGTAGCGGACCTGCGTCGCGACGATGAGTCGATCGAGAACCTCGTTCAGCTCCTGAGCCGAGCAACCGGGGGCCTTGTCACCGACGAGCCAGCCTTCGAGAAGTGCTGCAATGACCGGGATCTGGGCTTCCATACGCTGCAGAGCCAGGAAGAGTCGGTAGACCGCTTCCTCGACGGCCTGGCGATCTTCCAGATCGGTGACGTCGTAGTGGCGAAGTGCGCGTTCGAGTCTCGTGCGGAACGACGCAGGCAAACCTTCACGCTCGGCGTCGAGTGAGTGCAGGAAAGTGTGGAAGTGTTCGCGGGGGCTGTGGACGGATTCGTCCTTCGCCGACTCGCCCGAGGTGGGCTTGTTACGCGAGAGCTCGCAGATGTCGGCGAAGGTGGTCAGCACGGCCAGTTCGGCCTGTACCAGTTCGCGGTCCTCGGATTCGAGTGCGCTGCGAAGTGCGTCGTATTCGGCCAGAACAGCGTTGGCGTGCTTGCCGCTGACGTCGTAACCACTGAGCATCGCGGTCAGCGCTTCGAGCTGTGCCAGTGCGTCGTCACGGGCGTCGGTACCGGAAGTTGCAGCAGAAAGGTCGAATTCGACTCGCGGAGCCTTTTCCGTGACAGCTTCCTCGCTGACCTGGTCGACGCGCAGGAGCGGCGCGCCGGCATCGACCTGTGAGTTGACGGTAGCGAGAACCTCACGCACCTTGCCCGCGTACGGAGCGCGAACTGCGGTCTCCATCTTCATGGATTCGAGCACGACCAGCGTGGAGCCGGCTTCGACGTCGTCGCCGACTGCGACCGGTACTGCCACCACGACGGCAGGAGCCGGCGCGCGGACCACTCCGGCGTCGTCCTGGCTGATCTGGTGGCTGATGCCGTCGACCTCGACGAGATAACGAGCCGGGCTCGAGACGGAAACGACGTGGAAGCGGCGATCACCGATCACCAGACGTGATTCGAAGTCACCGAGGCGGTCGACGTCGACTTCGATGTCGCCTGCGTCTCCGTCGACGCGGTAGCGGTGCGGGCCGATACGCCCGACGGTCAGTTTGTATGCCTGACCTTGGTAGTTGAGCTCGACGGTACGTCCGATCGCGTGATTAGCGCGGGGGCGACCGCCACGTGCCGAGGCGAGGAAGGCCGCACGCTCGAGAGACTCCTCGGCGTCGTAGGCATCGATGGCGGTGGCGATCAGTGCGACGTCGGCGCGGCGAGTGGCGCCGGTGAGGGCGCCCGTGCGGTCGAGCCAGCCGGTATCCGCCGATGCCGAGATGACCTCGTCGCGATCGAGTAGATCGAGGAGGAACGACTTGGTGGTGGTGCCGCCGTCGAGTACGACGGTGGTTTCACGGAGGGCGGTGCGCAGACGCGCGAGTGCCTCGGAGCGGTTGCGGCCCCACGCGATGACCTTCGCGACCATCGAGTCGTAGTCAGGCGGAATGACGTCGCCGGCCGCGATGCCGGTGTCGACGCGGATGCCCGAGCCGAGCGGGAACTTCAGCAGCTGAACGGTGCCGGGCGCCGGAGCGAAATCGTTGTCGGCGTCCTCGGCGTTGAGGCGAGCCTCGACGGCATGGCCGAACGGGGGCGGGCAGTCGCCGACCAACTCTTCACCGCTTGCCACGAGAATCTGCAGTTTGACGAGGTCGATGCCTGTCGTGACCTCGGTGATCGGATGCTCGACCTGTAGGCGCGTGTTGACCTCGAGGAAGGTGAAGAGCTTGTTCTCGGGCTGGTAGAGGTATTCGACCGTGCCGGCGCCGTGGTACCCGGCTGCCTTGACGAGTTCGGCCGAGACCTCCTTGAGATGGTCCGACTGTTCTTCGGTGAGGACGGGGGAAGCGGACTCTTCGATGACCTTCTGGTTGCGACGTTGAATCGAGCAGTCACGAACGCCCGGAGCCCAGACGTTGCCGTGGTTGTCGGCGATGATCTGTACCTCGACGTGGCGCGCATCGGTGACAAGGCGTTCGAGGAAGACGACGGGGTCGCCGAACGAGCGCTCGGCCTCACCCTGAGTGCGCTCGAGCGCAACTTCGAGTTCGTCCTCGGCCCACACTTTGCGGATGCCGCGTCCGCCGCCGCCGCTGCGAGCCTTGATGATCAGTGGGTAACCGATCGCCTGTGCGTGACGGCGTGCGTCGGCGCGGGTCTCGACCGGCCCCCCGCTCCACGGTGCGACCGGTACACCGACCTTTTCGGCGAGGATCTTGGCGGCAACCTTGTCGCCGAGCAGACGCATCGCGTCGGCGCTCGGGCCGATGAACGTGATGCCCAGCTTCGCGACGATCTCGGCGAACGTGGGGTCCTCGGCCACGAAGCCCCAGCCGACCCAGACGGCGTCGGCCTTGGCTGCGAGAAGTGCTCGCTCGAGTTCGGCGTAGTCGAGGTAGGGACTGCCTGCGCCAGTGCTGCGCAGAGTCACGCCCTCGTCGGCCTGGCGGACGAACATGGCGCGACGCTCGGCCTCTGTGTGCAGTGCAATGACGCGAATACCGTGGTCGTGTTCGGCGTTCAGTTCGCGTACAGCCCTGATCAGGCGGACCGCGGCCTCACCTCGATTGACCACTGCGATTCGTTTGAACATTGTCACTGCCACCGTCCTTGATGAGATTCGTCGTCACGTACGTTGCGATATGAGCCGACCGTGTCACACATACCGGATTGTCCGGTTCGTGAACTACGCCGCGATGCGCTGTGTTTCCCCCGGTTGCGCGTCGGCAGGTGATTGCCCTTCCGGTTCGTCGAGTCCCTTGCGCCGTAGCACCGTGTGCGCCGATGCACCACGTGTGCCTTGTGCGCCACCCTGCAGGTGTGGACTCAGAACCGCTCCAATCACGAATCAGCAACATATTGTGTCTGCTTCCAGGGAATCCCTGGTTTATCTAAGGATGCAGTATGTCGACGCTCATGTCACCTGGGCGAATTGAAGAATATTAGTCAATGTGAACTACGGTTACTGGTAACGAGTTAAAGCATTGCGGTGCAACATTATTCGTTGCTGTGATGCGGATCACGACGCCGCGGAGATATGCAAGAAAGTGAATACCCGCTGGTAACAAAATCGAATATTCGGAAGATTTTCCGGATTGCTCAATTATTACTGATCAGTACTACTGGCGAGTATTTCCTTATCTTGCCCGGTCGTATTCAAGAAGTCGCCTTCGATGGTGGCGATGTGCTCTGCGACCGCATCGAGTCCTGCGGGAGGGAGTTGCAAGGTGTTGCCCAGGGCAAGGGCAGCGCACTTGAAGTGCTCCACGAGGGGTTGGTACTTCGTAGCCAGTTTCAGTCTGTCGGTTTCATTCAGGTACTTCACGCTGCCTGCGTTGTCCACGAAGTCGCTGAACTTCACGAGGAATACTGCGGGATCCTTGATCGCTTGGATGACGTGATCCTGGTAACCGAGGGTGGCGTCGCCGTCCGGGTAGGTGATTGGATTGGTCACTGCCTCAACAAGTTCGGAGATCTTGCGGCCGAAGTGCGAGGCGATGAGTGTCGATGCACGTTCTTGCGCTTCGGACGGCGTCACGTCGTCGGCGGTGCGGCCACCGAGTAGTGCGATGACGACGTGCGGTTGGTCCTCGACCGTGTCGTGAAGCGCGGTTGCGCTCAGGATCTCGACGTCGGAGCACCCGTACCGAAGTAGACGCAAGACATTCCGCAGGGGATGAACGATGTAGGGATCCTCGTTCGACTTGATCCCGTTCTTTCTGAACTGATCGAGATGCGCGAGGGTTGCGACCTCCATGGCGAGCCTCAGGGTTTCGCCCGGGATCGACATCTCGTCGACGGCGCTCTCGATCGCGAAGACCAGCGTCGCAGCGTCCATCTCCTTCAGTGGCAGCTGGTCGAATGCAGATCTGATCGGGTCGGAGTTGCTCATGACAAACAGCCTTCCGCTTGGTGAGGAATCGCGACGAAAGTCGTGGTGCAGATCTGCGATCGAGCCCTGGTTGACGCCGGAAGCGGGGGCCGAAGTCAGAATCATCTTGATTCTATCCGGCGACTACGACAGCAAGTGTTCTTAGCGTTGTCATCGAGGTGGGCGGGGAGTTCCGTTCGCCTTCATCACCGGCAGACTTGGGCAGGAAGAGGTTCGATGACCACGGAGGCGACCCTGGCGTCGTTTGTCGAGACAGTCGACACGGATGTCGACATCCATCCACTGGACGACCCTGTGCGACAAGGTCTTCGCGGGCAGCATGCGCAATTCGCTCAGTGGGCAGGCAAGGTTGCACGATACGACCCGACGGTCGCTCCGTTCGTCGGTCATCCGACCGAGTTGGACGCCGAAGACTGGGAGAACCTGCGCACACTCGTAGGTCCGGGCGGCACAGTAGGTTTGCGAGGATTCGATCATCATCCGCCGGTAGGGTGGCGCGTTGCGGATCAGTTCGGCTCGGTGCAGATGGACGGCTCCGCACTCGAAGTCTCCGTTGATCCGTCGGTCGAACTTCTCGGGACGAGCGATGTTCCCGAAATTCTGGCGTTGATCGAGCGCACCAAGCCCGGACCTTTTCTCGCTCGCACCATTGAGATGGGGGGCTACTACGGTATTCGCGTCGACGGAAGACTTGTTGCCATGGCAGGGGAGCGACTGCACCCTCCGGGATGGACGGAAATCAGCGCGGTGTGCACTGACAGCGATTTTCGGGGTCGAGGACTGGGCGCGACCCTGATCCGAGCCGTCGGCGCCGGGATTCGCGAGCGTGGCGAGCTGCCGTTTCTCCATGCAGTGCAATCGAATACGAATGCGATCAGACTCTACGAATCACTGGGATTCGTGCTCCGTAAGAAATCCCGGTTGACCGCGGTGCAGGCGCCTGCCTGATCAAATTCTCGCCGACGCCTGTGTTCGGGACGCTCGGCCACTAGTCTGAACAAATGACAGTCGATCAGGCGTTGGACAGTGATTTCCTCACTCTTGCCGATCCGTATCGCCGCGAGTTGTTGGCGCACTGCTATCGCATGATGGGCTCGATCCACGACGCCGAAGACCAGGTCCAGGAGACGTTCATCCGGGCTTGGCGAGGATTCGACGGGTACAAAGGCCAGTCGTCGCTCAGGACCTGGCTCTATCGCATCGCGACGAACACGTGCCTGACTGCGCTGGAAGGGAGATCGAGGCGTCCACTCCCGACGGGCCTCGGCGCACCTAGTTCGGACCCGGCCGACGATTTGATCGAGCGCAACGAGATTGCCTGGTTGGAACCGATCGCCGATTCTGCGCTGGGCGACGTCAATGATCCGGCTGTCATGGTCGTCAATCGCGATTCGGTGAGGCTCGCGCTTGTTGCCGCCTTGCAACACTTGTCCGCGCGGCAACGTGCGGTTCTGGTTTTGCGTGACGTTCTGCAGTGGAAGGCGTCGGAAGTTGCGGAGGCCCTGGGCACCACAACCACTGCGGTGAACAGCCTGCTGCAGCGGGCTCGCGCACAGATCAATCACATCGGGCCCACGGAGGACGACCTCGTGGAACCGACTACCGAGGCTGCCCGGAAGTTGCTTCGCGACTACGTGCACAGCTTCGAGAGCTATGACGTCGAGGCCATCGTGGAACTGTTCACGCGTGAGGCCATCTGGGAGATGCCGCCGTTCGAGGGTTGGTACCAGGGCCCGGAAGCAATCGGGCAGCTCATCGGTACGAAGTGTCCGGCCGACGGACCGGGCGCGATGCGGCTACTACCGACCGCTGCCAACGGACAGCCGGCGTTCGGCCTCTATATGCGCGAGCTCGACGGAGTTCACCGGGCTTTTCAGTTGCACGTTCTCGATGTCACCGAGTCCGGGATCTCGCACGTGACGTGTTTCTTCGATCTGAGCCTGTTCGCACGGTTCGGATTGCCGGCGGAGCTATAGGGCAACGGGTTGTGCGCGGGCCCTCCGGCATGAAGGGCCCGAGTGACTAACCGCTATTGCTGGGGAACCGTCGCAGCCGGGTCCATCCACATGACCTCCCAGACGTGGTTGTCGAGGTCGCGGAATGCGCGTCCATACATGAAGCCGTGATCCTGGGGCTCCATCCATTTGCTTCCGCCGGCAGCGATCGCCGCGTCGACGAAGGTGTCGACTTCTTCCCTGCTGTCGGCTGACACACACATCAGTGCCTCGCGAGCTTTCGACGTGTCACAGATGTCGTCGGCGATGAAGTCCCCGAAACGGGGTTCGTTCAGGAACATGACGGTGGCGGAATCGCTGACGATCATCGAGACAGTGTTCTCGTCACTGAACATGTCGTTGAACTCGAAGCCGAGGCCGCTGAAGAATGCCCGGGTAGCGGCGACGTCCTTGACCGGCATGTTGACGAAGAGAAGACGAGACATGGAGTGCTCCTTGAAATCGGTTGACTGATTACTGATCGCTTCGGTTCCTGTTGGTTCCTGCTCATACAGACCGCAGTGGGGACAGAAAGTCATCGCGACAGTCGAAAATTCGGAGAAATTATCGGTTGTTAACCCGTGGTAGTGCTCTGACCTGGCGATTTGGTGTTGTGTTGATCTTCGCGTAACTTTGTCCAGGTCAGAGCGACACGGACACCGACTCCCACCTGTGAGGGTGAGTGACACGAGGTTGTACGAAGTGCCTGGCGAACACAATCCAGTTTTTCTTCACAAGGTTCCGGTTTGCGCCGGTGACCTGGTTGGGATAGGCTGGGAAAGTTGCCCCGGAGCGGCGGCCGTAGGGTCGTGGTGATGGTGTGTGCGTGTTCTTTGAGAACTCAACAGTGTGTCGATGAATGTCAGTGCCAAATTTTTTTGGTACTTCACATCCGCGAATGATCAACCGCCTTTTGGGGTTTGGTTGGTTTGTGTGTGGTGTGAGTATTTTTCGTCGGTGATTGTTCATTCTTCCGTCTGAATGGTTGCCGA
>NZ_JASHKN010000019.1 GCF_030056735.1 Rhodococcus sp. IEGM 1409 | reverse complement strand
ATCACCACGACCCTACGGCCGCCGCTCCGGGGCAACTTTCCCAGCCTATCCCAACATGGTCACCGGCGCAAACCGGAACCTTGTGAAGAAAAACTGGAGGTGAAGCACAACCATACACGATGGAAACTACTTCGAAATTTGGTCAGGCACTTCGTACAACCTCGTGTCACTCGCTGTGAAGCGGGAGTCGGTGTCCGTGTCGCTCTGACTTGGAATAAGTTACGCGTCCGCTGAAGTCTTTGACAAATCCTCAGGTCAGGGACTCGAGGTTGCCCGTTTCCCCAGCTAGATCCCCTACGGCGACCCAACTTCGTCGATTCGGACAACATGTGACGCCGGACACCACGGCCCGTTGGCCAACCGTCGCGGACTCACACCACTTGGACACTGATCCCCGCGGCCTCGAACAACGCGACCTGCTTTGCGTCTACCCCAGCATCGGTGACCAGCACGGCCCCCGGCGGTATCGGCGCCCACGCATGGAAAGGACGTTCGCCGAGTTTGGCGGAGTGCGCGAGTATGTAGACCTCGCCGGCACGCTCGATCATCATTTCCTTGAGCCGGGTCTGATCGAGCTCAGCTTCACAAATGCCCAGGTCAGCGGTAACTGCGTCGGCGCCGAGGAATGCCTTGTCGAACGACACCCTCTGCAACGACGCTTCGGCGAGTGGTCCGACAAATCCTTGGCTGAGCGGCCTCAAGGTGCCGCCGAGACATTCGACTCGGACACCATCAGCGTCGGCTAGCGCTTCGAGCGCTGTCAGCCCTGCAGCGATCACCGTCAAATTCGTCACGTGACGTAAAAACTCGCCCATCGCGCCCACAGTGGTGCCTGCATCCAGGAGCACGGTTTCTCCGGGCCGGACCTGCTCGGCAGCCCACTCTGCAATCCCCCGCTTGGCATCGAATCCCTCCATCGCTCTCTGACGCAGAGATGATTCCGGATGGGGATTGATTGCAATTGCCCCGCCATAGGTGCGTGCGATGAGTCCCTGAGCAGTCAACTGACTCAGGTCTCGACGGATAGTCGACGCGGTGACCCCGAACTGAGCCGAGAGGTCCTCGACGCTGGCCAGACCACTCGTGCGCGCAAGTCTTGCGATTTCAGACCGCCTCGCCTCCGACTCCCGGATGGCCATCGCTCCTCCCCCTACGAACTCTGGTGCTTACTTGGAAACGAATGTGCTGGTTGCCAATTCGGCCGCCTGCCGCAGCGCTTCGACCATACTACCGGCCTCGGCGATGCCCTTACCGGCAATATCGAATGCGGTTCCGTGATCGACGGAGGTTCGTATGACCGGCAAGCCCACAGTGATGTTGACCCCGGCCTCGATACCAAGGACCTTGACCGGGCCGTGTCCCTGATCGTGATACATCGCGACGATCAAGTCGTAGTCACCACGGCCGGCCAGGAAGAACGCGGTATCCGCCGGCAGAGGACCGTGGACGTCGATTCCTTCTGCCTTCAACAGTTCAACGGCGGGGATGATCTTCTGCTCTTCCTCCCCGTAACCGAAGAGTCCATTCTCCCCTGCGTGCGGGTTGATCCCGCAGACGCCGATCTTCGGAGACGAATTTCCGGTGCGCACCAACGCTTCATGACCTCGACGAATGGTCCGCTCCACCAGACCCGGTTCGATCCTGGCGACCGCGTCGAGCAGTCCGATGTGTGTAGTCACGTGAATGACCTTGAGCTTGGGCGTCGACAACATCATCGACACCTCCTCGGTGCCGGTCAGGTGCGCAAGCAATTCCGTGTGACCAGGGAAGATGTGCCCTGCCGCATGCAGCGCTTCCTTGTTCAGCGGCGCGGTGCAGATCGACTGAACTTCACCGCGAACAGCGAGTTCGCTTGCAACTCGAATGTACTGATAGGCCGCATCTCCCGCGACTGCCGACAGTTCACCCCACGCGAGATCGTCAGGTAGCAAGTCCAGATCGATGACGTTGATCCGTCCATCGATGAATTCAGCATCCTTGATCTCCTCGACGGCGACCACGTCGACGTCGATTCCGAGCACCTCGGCGGCCAGACGCAGGCGCTTCGCGTCGCCGACAACAACCGGGCGGCAACGCTTTCTCGTTTCGTCGTCGAGGAGTGCGGGGACGATCACTTCCGGCCCGACGCCGGCGCCGTCGCCCATCGTGACAGCGATCAGCGGCAGTGGGGTGGATTCGATTGACATGGGATTGACCTCGTTGTCTGAAGGTTTCACTGAAGGTGGACTGTCCGGAGCGGCAACCGAAGTGGGGTGCGCGAGAAACTCCGTTATGGAGCAAAGACTGTGTACATCCCCGAAACTCCCTGGCCGCGTGACGATGTACCGACCGGTGTGATCGACGGAAAGAACAGCCCCGTGTTCGATTTCGTGGACCGGTGACAGATTGTCGATCCGGAGGTGGTCGAGAACGCTGCGCGCGGTTTCGCCACCGGTGAGGACCAAGTCAATCGGGTGTTCGTCGCCGGCGAAGCCTTCATCGACGGCACCGATCAGCTCGGCGAGTGCCTTAGCGAGATGGACGGAATCTGACGGCACGACTGGTCCACTCACCGAGACCACCACGCTCCCCTGCTCCAATGCATTCAGAATCGGCACCGGATCGAGTGAATGTGCCAGGAGTTCAGCACTGTTCACCTCGATGTGGCGCGTACCTGCATCGCGAAGCAACGCCACCTGGTCCCTCGCCGATACATCCGCTGTCCCCACAACCACCAAAGTGCATCGAGAATCACGAAGAGATGGACGCACGATTGGCGACTGCACGGTCCTTATTCGGGCCACTGCCGCTGCGAGCGCGGATGTTCCTACCAGACGAGCCTGCGGAATCTGCTGTGCTGCAGCCACAATCAGATCAAGGTCATCTTCGGTCTCGACGTCGCAGATCACCACCGACCCACCCTCCGAGGTCGGTAAAAGAACCTGGCCCAATCTTCCGGAACGAATGTCGGCCAGCGATACGCCAGAAGTGATTGCCGACGGTCCGAGCGCCTCTGCAATCGATCGAGGCGGTGGCATCAACTCTGCGCGCCACAGGTCGGTGGCGTGCAGCGCAACCCCCTCGACGAACACCACTCCGCCTCGCACCGTGCGCCCCTGCCTTGGCAATCCGGCGGCGACGATTACCGGAGATCCGTCGAGGGAGAGCTCCGCAACCTCCGCAGCCACGTTGCCTCTGAGTAGAGAATCGATCTTCTTCACGATTTCGGAGCCTGCGGACGATTGCAGAACTGATCTCACGTCACGAGAGGCTCTGGTGGGGTCGGATCGTCGTGAATGCAGATCGAAAACTGTCACACCCGATTCATCAGGCTCTCCCGGACCGAGTCGAAGCGATATTCCGGAACTTCGGAGCAGAAATCCTGCGGCTGACTCCGCAGCTCCAGAAAGATCATCAGCAATGATTACCAGCGGTTTCATCGAATTCCTCGACCCCCTTTCGGTCTGAATCGAGTATGCACAGCATCGCAATCGATGCGCGAAGTACGCAATTGAAGTTACGGGACTTGCGCGAACTGCGCAACAGTGCCATTGTGAGCTGAGTTACAAGCGAGAGCCCGAGACGATTGTTCACCAACAATCCGCTCGGAGAGTCGCCCCCACGCTGCCCCGTCAGGATCGAAAGGTCACCGATGACCAATACTCGTTTGCGAACACCACAGCTCTCCCGGCGATCCTTTCTGCAGTTCACCGGGCTGATCGGTGGCGCAACGCTTCTGGGCTCGACTGCCGCTTGCGCCGGCCCCACCGGGAAGCCGACGCGGGACACCCTGGCGCTCGGACTCAACCGTTCACTCGTCAGCCTCGACAACAAGCTCAACCAGTTCGATGCAGCAGTCACGGCGCAACGTGGCGTCAGGCAGGGGCTCACCCGGATCGGCGACAACCTCACGCCGCAGCTCGTTCTCGCCGACAGGTTCGAATCGACCGGCCCCACCGAGTGGACGGTTCGACTCCGCGAGGGCATCCGTTACTCCGACGGCACACCCGTGCAGATCGACGACGTAGCTACCGCCATGCAGATGTACCAACAGGTCAGTGGATCGTTTGTCGCTCCGCAGTTCCCCGAGTGGCCGACGGTGGTTCCGATCGACGAGCGCACATTCATCCTCCGAACGAACTCCCCTGTACCTGTTCTGGACTCGCTCATGTCCAACATCTTGATCACCCCGTCCGCGGCCAACGAACCTAACGAGCTACAGAGCGGAATCGGGTCCGGACCGTTCATCGTCAGCGAATCAAACCGGGGCACAGGCGATTACACGCTTGTCGCCAATGACAATTACTGGGGACCCGCTCCCGGCGTTCGCCGTGTCCAGGTCCGCTTCATTCCCGAAGAGGCCGGCCGCGTCGTCGCTCTTCGGAGCGGCGAGGTCGACGTCATCGATTCGATCAGTCCGGATTCCGCCGAACAACTCGCCGACTTACCCGGCGTCCAGGTGGACACCGTGCCGAGCACGCGCATCAACCAGTTGTTCTTCAACTTCCGCAAGCCCGCCGATCACCCACTGTCCAATCCGCGTGTCCGCGAGGCACTGACCTACGCCATCGACGGCGAGTCGCTCGCCCGGGACGTACTGATCGGGTCCGCGGTGCCTGCCACCGGTCCAGCCCCGTCCACCTTGGATGGAGCTGTGAAAACCGGCACCTACCAATATGATCCACTGAGGGCCCGGCAGATGCTCGACGCCGAGGGCGCAAACGACCTCGAACTCACCTTCATCTGGGAAACCGGCGAGTTCACCAACGACGTCTCTGTGATGGAATCGGTGCTCGAGATGATGAAGGCAGTCGGAGTGCGCGTCAAACTCCAGCAGTTCGAGCCGGGCGGAGACATCTCGTCGTGGCGTCAGGGAAAGACCGGAGATTGGGATGTCCTCGGCAACGGTTACGGAAATCAGACCGGACTCGCCTTGACCACCCTTCAGGGGATGTACGCGGGCACAGCGGAGAAGGAAGCAACTCGCGATACCTATCACGGGTACGTCTTCCCCGAAATCACCGCGAAGATCCAAGCGGCATCCAGCGAACCGGACCCGACCAAGCGCGCCGCTCTCCTCGATGCAGCGCAGCAGGACATCTGGGAGACCTGGCCTTGCTTGTGGAGCTTCGTACCGAACGCTCTGCTTGCGAAACGTACTCGTGTTCAGAATGTTTCACTGACCCCCATCAACTCCTACGACCTCGGCGCCGTCCGATTGGAGGCCTGAGGCGATGACTCTCACCGCTCCGAAACCGCACACGTCACTCGGAATCTCCCCGCGTCGTGCAAAGGTGAACCCGACCGTCAAATACGTGCTCAAACGTCTCGCACAGAGCGCACTGACGATCTTCCTCACGCTCACAACAGTATTCGTCCTGATACGGATGGCACCGGGCGATCCTGCCTACGCTTTGGCCGGCCCCTTGGCCAGTACAGAAGATCTCGCACAGATCCGTGCTGACATGGGCTTGGACAAGTCGGTGTTCTCCCAGTACCTGATCTACCTGTGGGATCTCCTTCACCTGAATCTCGGCACGTCATACTCGTTCCAGGCGCCGGCCATGGACGTCGTCCTCGGCAGACTTCCGTACACCATCACCCTGGCTGTCAGCTCCATCCTGTTGACCGCTGTGCTCTCGATTCCGTTGGGCGTGTGGATGGCCCGCCACGCGGACACCCGACGCGAACTCGGTGCGAACGTCGTGGCCGTCGGCGGACAGTCCATGCCGGAGTTCTGGAGCGGCCTGATGCTGGTGACGATCTTCGCGGTTCTCATCCCGGTTCTACCTGCCGCCGGATTCACCACGTGGCCGTCGTTGATCCTGCCCACCGTCACTATCGCCATCCTTCAGATCGCGTTGATCTCCCGGATGGTTCGGCGCGAAATGGTCTCGGCCTTCGCTTCGCCGTACATCACCGTCGCACGCTCTCGCGGTGTATCCGAACGCGAACTTACCTGGCAATATGCGATGCGTAACTCGGCAATTCCCATCGTCACTGCGCTGGGCACCAGATTCGCGGGAATGCTGAACGGCGTTGTGGTGGTCGAGGTCGTGTTCGCCTGGCCAGGTGTCGGCTCCCTGGTGGTACGCGCGCTCGAGACGCGCGACTACCCCCTTATCCAGGCCACCGTGCTTGTCACTGCAGTTCTCGCCGTGCTCGTACAACTGGCAGTGGACCTCCTCTACCCCCTCCTGGATCCACGCGTGCGACTCGGAAAGGGCGCCAACTGATGACTACCGTCTTGGAACCTCCCACAACTCCACGTCCCAGCGCGGTTACAGAGGCAGACTTCGCGCGCGCCGGAGCCACACGTCGTAAACGAGACAGCCGGGTCAAGATCTGGGCCGGCTCGATCTGCGCGCTGCTTGTGATTCTTCCCGTTGCATTGGCCGGGTTGCTCCCCCTGGCAGATCCGAACCAGACCAATCTGAGCCGTCGGCGACTCGCGCCGCTCACCGACGGCCATCTGTTCGGCACCGATCAGTTGGGACGAGATCTCCTCTCGCGAATCCTGCACGGCGGCCAGGTGTCTTTGACAATCGGTATTCTCGCCGTGATCGTCTCCGGTGTCATCGGCATCGTCGCCGGATCCGCCGCGGGGTACTTCGGCGGCTGGGTCGACACCGTGATCTCCCGCCTTCTCGAGGCGCAACTCTCTCTGCCTCTGCTTATGATGCTGCTTCTCGTCGTTGCCCTGTTCGGCCCGTCCATTCCCGTGATCACCTTCGTCATCGCGATCGCGCAGTGGCCCGAAGTCGCCCGACTGACACGCTCGCTGGTACTCGTGGAACGCGAAAAGCCCTATGTCGCAGCGGCTAGAGTTCTCGGACTTACTCGCATGGCCATCCTGCTTCGTCACGTCGTTCCGAACATCGTCAAGCAGGCATCGCTCGTCGTCCTGCTTCTGCTAGCTCAGGCCGTTCTGTTGGAAAGTTCCTTGAGCTACCTCGGCGCCGGTCCTCAACGTCCGTTTGCGACCTGGGGCCGAATCATCGCCGACGGACAGGACTACATCACGACGTCGTGGTGGATCGTCACGTTGACCGGTCTGATGATCGTGCTGCTGGTGGTCGGAGTGAACCTGCTCGGCGACGGCCTACGCGATCGTCCGGCAGGATCGAAGCGACTGGGCGCAAACCTGTTCGGGCGTGGCAGCGCCCAGAAAGAGAAGGGTTGAGTCATGGGCAATCTACTTCGGGTCGACGACCTCCAGATCGAACTCGTCACCGCAACCGGAGTCATCCGGGCCGTCGACGGCGTCACCTTCTGCATCGACGCAGGCGAAACCGTCACCATCATCGGTGAATCCGGCTCGGGTAAGTCGACGACCGCCATGGGTATCCTCGGGCTCCTGCCGGACGATCTTGCCGTTCTCTCCGGCAGAGCGGAGTTCAAAGGCCAGGATATTCTCGGAAAAACGAAGATCCTGAACGAGATTCGTGGAAGACACATCGCCCTGATCCCCCAGGACCCGATGACGGCATTGAGTCCGGTCCACACCGTTGGAAGCCAACTCCGAGAAGCAGTACGGCACAGTGGGATTACGGCCAAGAAACAGCAGGTTGAACGAGCCGTCGAACTACTGGAGCAGGTACGCATTCCCTACCCGGAGCAGCAGCTCGACAAGTATCCGCATCAACTCTCCGGTGGAATGTTGCAGCGCGTCCTGATCGCCGGAGCACTTGCTGCCGGTCCAGCCCTCATCGTCGCCGACGAGCCCACCAGTGCACTGGACGTCACCGTCCAGGCCGGCATCTTGGACCTGTTGCTCGAGTTGCAGGAACGGACCGGGATCGGAATGCTGGTCATCACTCATGATCTCGGAGTTGCGCGGCTGGTCTCGGATCGGATCTACGTCATGAAGGACGGCCGTTTCGTCGAGACCGGCGGAGCCGAGGACCTCGTCAACAAGCCGCAAAGCGCTTACACACAAAAGCTTCTCGACGCTATTCCTCACCTCGGCCCTTGGGATGGCGATCCGGCCACCAAGTCCCAGCCGACACAGATCGGAGCCTCGGCATGAGCCGCCACGAAACGCCACTTCTCGCCGTCGAAGATCTCGTGGTCGAATACCCGGTTCCCGACGGAGTCTTCCGAGCGGTCGACACAGTGAGCTTCTCGGTCGAGAAGGGCAGGACACTTGCCATCGTCGGTGAATCGGGTTGTGGCAAATCGACGATTGCCCGTTCGATCGTTCGGCTCCTGACCCCGACCAGCGGACGCATCCTCGTCGACGGCGTTGACATCGCGCAGATGTCCGAGAAGTCGCTGCGCCCTTTCCGTTCTCGCGTGCAGATGGTGTTCCAAGACCCGTACGGATCACTGGACCCCCATCTCACTGCCGAGGACATCATCGGAGAACCACTCCGCCTCAAAGGCGTTCGAAGCAAGTCAGAACGCGCCAAAGCTGCAGCAGAACTCGTCGATCGCGTTGGCCTGCCCACCTCTGCACTACACCGGCGTCCAGCAGAGTTCTCCGGCGGTCAGCGTCAGCGCATCGGAATCGCCCGGGCACTGGCCAGCGGACCCGAACTGTTGGTGTGCGACGAAGCCACCAGCGCCCTGGATGTTTCAGTCCAGGCGCAGGTGCTCGAACTGCTGCGAGAGATCCAGTCCGATACCGGGTTGACGTACGTTTTCATCTCACACAACTTGGGAGTGGTGCGCGAGATCAGCGAGACGGTGGTTGTGATGTCGAAGGGCACCATCGTCGAAAGCGGGTCCACAGAAGCAGTTCTCGCCAGCCCACGCGAGTCGTACACCCGCGCACTACGTGGTGCGGCCCTCGACCCCACCACGATGGTCGGGATCAAACCACGCCACGTAGTGGCCGCACTGTCCAAGAACTTGCTGGCCAAGCAGATCGAATCACGAGGAGTTGCCTGATGACCGCCCCACTCGAGCTTCCGAAACTGGTGCTGGGCACCATGACCTTCGGGGATACCGTCGACGTTGCGGGTGCGGGCGCGATGCTCGACGCCGCACTCGACGCCGGTATCTCTCACATCGACACGGCCAACGGCTATGCGGGCGGCGAGTCCGAGCGCATGCTGGCAAAACTGCTCCACGGCCGACGCGATTCCATCACTCTGGCCACCAAAGCAGGAATGCCACACCCCGATGCCGGCGACAACAGCCCACTCTCGGCAAAGGGGCTCAGGGCAAGTGTCGAAGCAAGCCTGCGGCGGCTCGACACCGACTACGTCGACCTGTTCTACCTTCACCAGCCGGACCGAACCGTCACACTGACCGAAACTCTCACGACCGTCGCAGAACTGGTTGCGGAGGGCAAGATTCGCACACTCGGCGTTTCCAACTTCGCAGCCTGGCAGATCAGCGAAATCAACTACACCGCAGACACAGTCGGCGCTCCTCGACCGATCGTGGCACAACAGCTCTACAACTTGCTTGCGCGTCGCATCGAAGAAGAGTACGCAGAATTCGCGGAAGTCACCGGACTGACCACAATGGTCTACAACCCACTCGGCGGTGGACTGTTGACCGGACGTCACACTTTCGAGGAAAGCCCCTCCGACGGCCGATTCGGCGACTCCCGTCTGGCATCGATGTACAAGGAGCGGTACTGGAACACGCAGATATTCGACGCGATCGCTCAGCTGACGGCGATCGCAGAGCAGTCGGGCATCTCCATGACCGAGCTTGCGTTGCGCTGGCTGGTCAGTAAACCCGCAGCGGGGTCAGTGCTCCTCGGCGGATCCAAAGTCGCACACCTCGAATCCAATATCGCGGCTATCGGGCGAGGACCACTGGACGCCTCGATCATCGAAGAGTGTGATCTCGTCGGTTCCGCGCTGCGTGGTCCCATGCCCAACTACAACCGCTGAACACCCCACCTTCACCAGGAGAGCTCTCCGCTATGTCAGCACAACAATTCGCCGCACGCATCCGAGGACGCGAACGCATTCTCGGATACTGGTCCGTCATCGACAGTCCGATCTCGACCGAATGGATAGCGCACGTCGGCTGGGACTACATCGCCCTCGACATGCAGCACGGCTTGATCGGCTATTCGGGGATGGTCGCCGGACTCACCGCAATCGACTCGTCACCGTCCACCGTCGGGATGGTGCGCGTCGAGGCAAACAACCCGACGCCTATCGGACGAGCACTCGACGCGGGCGCTGTCGGCGTCATCGTTCCCCTGATCAACAATGCCGAAGAGGCCGCGGCCGCCGTGGCGGCCGCCAAGTATCCGCCATTCGGCATCCGCTCTTACGGGCCCATGCGCTCGCAACTCCGTATCGGCCCCGTTCCCGCCGACGCGAACCGCGACACTGTCGTCTTCGCGATGATCGAAACCCCACAAGGCCTGGAGAACGTCGAAGAGATCTGTGCTGTACCCGGATTGGACGGCGTGTATGTCGGACCGTCCGACCTACGAATCGCCGTCGGCGGTAAGCATTCCAACGATCCGGATGTGTCCGAGGAATTCGAAGCCGCGCTCGCCCGTGTGCGCGAAGCTGCCGCCGTCAGCGGGGTGGCTGCCGGGATCCACACACCTTCCGGCCAGGTTGCTGCACAACGCCTCGCGGAGGGCTACACCTTCGCGACCGTAGCCTCCGACCTGACGCATCTGGCGAATGTCTCGGCTCAGCATCTGGATGCAGCCAAGTCCTGATCCGGGTACAAAAATGGCGATGCTCCCGTACTTGGTACGGGAGCATCGCCATTCTCGAACGACTAACGCTGAATTGCCTTGATCTCGAGGAACTCTTCGAGCCCGAACGTGCCTGCCTCGCGTCCGACACCCGACTGCTTGTATCCACCGAACGGCGCATTGATGTTGAACGCACCGCCGTTCACCTCGACCTGCCCGGCCCGCAGCTGCCGTGCGACGCGATCCGCGCGATCGGGGTCACCTGACCAGACCCCGCCGGCCAAACCGTATTCGGTCCCGTTGGCTATCCGCACTGCGTCGGCCTCGTCCTTGTAACCCATGATCGAGAGGACCGGTCCAAAGATCTCCTCGCGCGCAATGGTCATATCTTCGGTCACATTCGCGAACACCGTCGGCCCGACGAAATACCCACTGGCCAATCCGGTTTCGCGACCGTCGACAACCGCAGTGGCGCCCTCGGCTACGCCCTTCTCGATGTATCCGCGAACGCGCCCCAGCTGATTCGCGTTCACCAGAGGTCCAAGCACCGAAGTGGGCTGAGTCGGATCACCTACCTGGAAATGAGTGGCTACCGCAGCAGCAATTGCCGCTGCCTCGTCCATCTTCTCCGAGGGAACCAACATGCGCGTCAGCGCCGAACAGGTCTGGCCCGAATTGATGAAGCACTTTGCGACGCCATCCGTGACAGCCTTTTCGAGATCGGCGTCGTCCAGAATGACGTTCGCGGACTTGCCGCCCAGTTCGAGCGAGACCCTCTTGATGGTGTCCGCAGCCACGATGGCCACTCGCTTGCCGGCCCGAGTCGATCCGGTGAAGGAGACCATGTCGACTTCGGGGTGGCCGGCGATGGCTTCACCCACTACCGGGCCGTATCCGCTCACCAGGTTGAATACACCTGCAGGCAAACCGATTTCGTCGAAGATGTCAGCGAGAGCGTACGTGATGAGAGGCGCAACCTCAGTAGGCTTGAGAACCACGGTGCAGCCTGCGGCGAGCGCACCGCCAACCTTCAAGACAACTTGGTGGAGCGGGAAGTTCCAGGGAGTGATGGCGCCGACAACACCCGCCGGTTCGCGAACAATCAGCGAATTCCCGACCTCGTGTGCGTCGAAATCATAAGTGCGGGCCAATTCAGCAAATGCATTCAAATTCGCCAGCGGCATTCCGATTTGTACGGGCTTTGCGAATCCGATCGGCATGCCCATATCCTGCGAAACCAGCGCCGCAAGATCATCGGTACGCTCGGCAATTAACGCAGCAGCTTTGGAGAGATATTCGGCGCGCTCGCCGCCGGATAGTGCAGACCAAGCAGGGAATGCCTTTCGTGCTGCCTTCGCGGCCGCGTCGACATCTTCGACAGTGCCCTCGGCGACTTTTCCTATCAGCTCTTCCGTAGCCGGATTGAGAACGTCGATCCGACCGCTGCCAGTGGATTCGATCCAGGCGCCATCAACAT
This sequence comes from Rhodococcus sp. IEGM 1409, assembly GCF_030056735.1. GTDB lineage: Bacteria > Actinomycetota > Actinomycetes > Mycobacteriales > Mycobacteriaceae > Rhodococcus_F. The sequence continues at coordinate 246 of NZ_JASHKN010000019.1, read as the reverse complement.
AGATTTCGGTGCGGTCGAGAATATCGGTCATCGAAGCCTCCGTAGTCATCACGCGTGCACAGGTGAGGTGGGCCCGATCACACGGGGCACCCTCTTCCGAGCCTAGCCACGCTCGACGGATCCCGTGGCAGGTTGGTAGCGCGATTGGCGCTCGAGTGACGAGACTTGCGGTGGGCACGCGCTTTTCGTTCATCGTGTGAACGGTACGTTCGGTCGATCTGAGGCGACGACAGTGTCGTTCGCTCG
>NZ_JASHKN010000018.1 GCF_030056735.1 Rhodococcus sp. IEGM 1409 | reverse complement strand
CGAAGAACCCATCGAGCAACAACGCACCACCAGTCAACTCGTGAACAGTGTCATTGACCGCCACCAACACCTGCGAACGCTCGTCCTCGCCGAGCAACTCCACATCCCCGACAACCGAATCAGGCTCCGCCACCATCGCTTCCAGAACACGCACCAACCGCTCCGCAAACGAAACAACCGTCGACTCGTCGAACAAATCCGTCGCATACGTCAACGACATCGGCATCCCCACACCGACGCCGTCCTCCTCCAACGGTGACACCGTCAACTGCAAATCGAACTTCGCGATCTCGACACCCGCATCGAAACCGGCAATCGACAGCCCCGGCAATTCCAAGACACTCTGCGCCATATTCTGGAAGAACAACGCAACCTGGAACAACGGATGATGAGCCTGCGACCGCGCCGGATCAAGCACCTCCACCAACCGCTCGAACGGAACATCCTCGTTGCCGAACGCCCCCAGATCGACCTCACGAACCCGACCCAACAACGCCGAGAACGACTCCGAAGAATCCACCTCCGTCCGCAACACCAACGTGTTGACGAACATCCCGATCACATCATCAAGCTCCCGCTCGCCCCGCCCAGCGATCGGCGACCCCACAACAACGTCATCACTACCGCTCAACCGCGCCAACAACACCGCCAACGCCGCATGCACCACCATGAACAACGACACATTACGATCAAGCGCCAACTGCTCGAGCGCCCGATGCAACCGCGCATCAACCGAGAACTGGTAACTAGCACCACGATTGGACGCCACCAACGGCCGCGGACGATCCGCCGGCAACTCGATCCGCTCCGGCAACCCCGCCAACACCGACGTCCAATACCCCAACTGCTCAGACATCAACGACGACGCATCACCCTCGGACCCCAACACCTCACGCTGCCACAACGCGTAATCCGCATACTGCACCGCCAACGGCACCCACCCCGGAACCTGCCCACCCGCACGCGCCACATACGCCATCGACACATCACGCACCAACGGACCCATCGACACACCATCAGCAGCAATATGGTGAACCACCAACGCCAACACAAACTCCGACGAACCCGTCTGGAACAAACGAACCCGCAACGGCACCTCAGAAGTGACATCGAACCCCTCAGTCACCACCGGCGCCAACACACCCAACAAATCAGCCTCATCGACAGGCACCGCAGAAACATCCACAGCGAACCCACCCACCGGAAGAACCTGCTGGAACCCAACCCCCTCAAACTCCGGATACACCGTCCGCAAAATCTCATGCCGGCCAACAACATCCGACACAGCAGCACCCAACGCCGCCACATCCACTACACCAGACAAACGCAACACAATCGGAATATTGTTCACACCCGACACAGCATCAAACCGCGACAAGAACCACATCCGCTGCTGCGCCAACGACAACGGCACCCGCTCCGGACGCACCCGAGCAGTCAACGCCACACGAGCACGCCCCGCGGAACCTGCGAGCGCAGAGGCAAGCGACGACACAGTCGAAGACTCGAACAACGTCTTGACTTGTACCCGCACGTCGAAGACAGCACTCAACCGTGCTGCCAACTTCGCTGCGATAAGCGAATTGCCTCCAAGCTCGAAGAAGTCGTCATCCGCTCCGACCTGCTCCAGCCCGAGCAGTTCACCAAACACCGTGGCGATCTGGATCTCATCCTCAGTGGAAGGAGCACGGAACGGACGAGACTCGAAATGCGGATCCGGCAACGCGGAGGCATCCAACTTGCCCACGGGTGTCAACGGAATCTCACTGATGAGAACGACAGAGGCAGGCACCATATGCCTGGGCAATTCTTGTCTGCAGACGTCGAGCAGTTCCGTGACGTCTAACTCAGCTCCCGCTCGTGGCAGCACGTATGCCACCAGCGCCTGTTCTCCATTGTCGAGCTTGCGACCGAGGGTTGCAACGAAGTCGACCGCTCGATGGGATGCAAGAACTGCGTCGATCTCTCCGAGCTCGACCCGGAAGCCTCGGATCTTCAATTGAGAGTCAGATCGCCCGACGTATTCGAGGTCCCGCGCACCCCCATCTGCGATGACCCAGCGTACGAGGTCACCACTGCGGTACATTCGTTCGCCCTGCGCTCCAAACGGATTCGCGATGAAACGGTCTGCAGTCATACCCGTCAGATTGTGATATCCGCGCGCAACCTGAGGCCCGGCAAGATACAGCTCACCTGTCGACCCGACTGGGACTGGCTGTAACCGTGAGTCCAGAACCAGGGCGGAAGCCCCGCGAACCGGTCCACCAATTGTCACGCGGTCACCTGGTGCCAGTTTCGGGCTGATGTTGGTGACAATAGTCGTCTCGGTTGGGCCGTATCCGTTGTAGAAGGCGCGGTCCCGTCCCCACCGTGTAACAAGCTCAGGTGGGCATACCTCACCACCGACTACAGCAGTGACGATGGAATCCAACCCCGAGGGATCGACAGACGCCAACATTGACGGGGTTCCCACCACATGCGTGACACGTTCGGTTTTCAATAGTTCCGCGAGCTCGTCACCACCGTAAACGGTCGTCGGAACGATAACCATCGTCGCGCCGGAACCGATGGTAAGCAACAGCTCGAAGAGTGAAGTATCGAAGCTGGGGGTGGCGAAGTGCAGAACCCTCGACTGGGCTGTGGCACCAAGTCGCTCAGCCTGTTCACTCAGCAAATTGCCCAGGCCGGCGTGCGTGACAACAACACCTTTCGGACGGCCAGTCGACCCTGAGGTGTAGATAACGTACGCAGGGTGTTCGACGCGCAGAGTGCGAACACGGTCCGAATACGCCACAGGTTCGCCGGACATCGCTTCCGATGCCTGCGTCGTCTCGAGAGAATCGATCGCGATCCACCTCACGGACGATGGCAAATCAATACCTAATTCGTCGACGGTCAAACCGATCGAGACACCTGAATCCTCGATCATGTACGCAACACGGTCAGACGGATAATTCGGATCCACCGGCACAAAAGCTGCACCGGTCTTCGCGACCGCCCACACTGCCAGCACTGATTCGATTGACCGCGGGATGGACACGGCAACCCTGTCCTCCGGACCTACACCGCTGGCGATCAAAATACGAGCCAGGCGAGACGACCGCGCATCCAATTCGGCGTAGGAAAGTGAGTCGCCCTCGAATCGCAAGGCTTCCCTCGAAGGACCCAACTCGACGGCCGCCGCCAGCAACTGGGGCAGCAACAATGTCCTCGCTCGACGAGTGCGGGTGGGCCGCTCCCGTCGGCTCTTGCGAGTAGCAGAGGTATCCGGCGTCACACCATCGGCGCTCATGCGGCCACGACCTGCGCTCGAACGGCGTGATGGAGGAGCTCGTGCTGCGTCAAGACATTTCACCTTCGCTTTGGTACTGCAGTTCGATCGGTATTCGCGGGAATCCGATCACTTCCGAGGTTCTACCCTTGACCTGGGCAAATCGAGTTCGACGTCCCGGTATAGCCCCAGTAGTTGATCGGACACACCGAACCATTGTTACAGCTGTCGAAGAGTGGACATCATCGGACTGTTCGGGATATGGGTATCCATCTTCTTCGTGAACGGCCGTGTCAGTTCAGAGTCCACGTCGCGGGATCACAAGCCAGGCGTAGATCCGGTAAAGCTCCCTCTACGACATCTGTGAAGACGTCTGTCGGACCAACCGCGTGCGAAACCCACTCCTCTTCGAGGATTTCGTGCACCTCTGCGGCCCTTGACTCTTCCGAGGACAGAACGACACCACCGACCGCCCCGGCAAGTAGGATCGTCAGAATCGATGTTTCGTCGTCCGCGGGACCGAAGTACATCAGACGCGATTCGTAATCGACGTCATGCTTCTGCGACATCGCATCCAACTTCGCTGCGAGCTCTCCATACGTGATCCGGTCAGGGTGTGAACCGGATACCACGACTGCGGTGTCGTTCGCACTCAGCGGACGAACCCTATCCGCGTGGTTCACGGAACGGTCCGAGTACGACGCCACCAGTTGGACAACGTCTGGCAGGTCCAGTTCCAGGTCCGTGTCCAGCGAAACATCGGACTCTGCGCGGCTCGAGGTCAGCGTCAAGGCCACGCTCGGGTTCGAACCAGTCGCACGCGCTGCTCCTGTAGCTCCCACGAGAACTGCCGCGCCCGCCTTGGACAACGCCCAGATCGCCACCACCAGTTCGATGCCACTCAGTCCTGCGATCCCCACTGTGTCGCCCGGGCCGATACCAAGATTGATCAGGTGGCGAGCGAGGCGAGACGATCGCGTATCGACATCGTGGTACGTAACTTCCTCCTCATTGCACACAACTGCGACAGCGTCAGGATCAGCCTCGACTGAGTTCGCCAATCGCTGTGGCACGAGTCGGCCCGTCGGACCACTAACTGCCGGGGATGGCGTTGCGCCCACGGATCCGAGGACTTCAGCGCGTTCGGAGTCGGTGAGCAGTTCGATGTCACCGATCGGACGTGAAGGATCCGAGGACACCCGATCCAGAACGCGTACGAATCGCTCGACATGTGCGTCGGCGGTCGCTTGGTCGAAAAGATCGGCGGCGAAGACCAAATGGCCAAGCAGTCCTCCTGTTATCGGATCAGAACTGAGATTGAGTTGGAGGTCGAACTTCGCAGTCGCCTCCACACCCTCGACTGCCGTGATCTTCAAATCCGGCAGACTGAACTCGGCTCCTGCCATCGGTTCGACCGACAGTGCAACCTGGAAAAGCTCGTTCGCTGACGCCGACAAGGCGCCGGTTACTTCCTCGAACGGTATGTCGCCGTTCGCAAATGCCTCGAGATCGACATTTCGAACCAGCGAGACCAATTCGCCGAATCCTGCTCCGAGATCCGGAGCGGTCCTGAGTGCAAGCGTGTTGACGAACATTCCGACTATGTCGTCCAGTTGCTGCTCACCCCGCCCGGCTACAACCGTTCCGATCGCGAAATCTCGGCTTCCGCTCAACCGTGAGATGAGAACTGCAAGCGCAGCATGCACAACCATGAACAATGTGGCGTTGTGTTCGCGCGCAATCTCGTTGAGCCGCGTCGCCGTTTCCGCGTTGACGGAGAACTCCGAGACACCGGCCCTTGCAGACATCTGCGCGGGTCGCTGACGGTCGGAGGGCAATCCGGGCGTCGACGACACGCCGTTCAACGTCCGGCGCCAGAAGTCGAGTTGCTGTGCAGCCTGTGAGCCGACCTCGTCGACGCTACCGAGCACTTCGCGCTGCCAGATCGCGAAGTCCGCGTACTGAACAGTCAACGGCGTCCACGACGGTGCGGTGCCGCGCACGCGAGCCTCATAGGCGACCATCATGTCTCGGGCCAGAGGTGCCATCGATTCACCGTCAGCGGCGATGTGATGAGCGACCAAGACGAATATGAAGTCTGCCGGTCCCAACTCGAGCAACCCCGTGCGTACGGGTACTTCCTGAGCTACGTCGAATCCGGTCGTCACCAACTCCACGACGCGATTGAACGCCGCCGCCTCGTCGTCTACCTGAATCGTCTCGAGAGGCGAAAGGAGTTCGTCGATCGCGACGATTTTCTGAACCGGCCCTTCGATGTCACTCGGGTACCTGGTCCGGAGCGACTCGTGTCGAACCAAAACGTCGTGAAGAGACTGGCGCAAAGCCGCGACATCCAAGTTCCCCGTCAATCGCAGTGCCAACGGAATGTTGTATGCCGCAGAACCGGGATCCATCTGGTTGATCAACCACATACGCTGCTGCGCCAAGGAGAGAGGGAGGCGTTCTGGGCGTTCCTGCGCCTCCAGCTCCATTCTCGCGCCGGAGCCTGCAGTCTTTTGCGCTACTGCCGCCAAACCTTCCACTGTCGAGTTCTCGAACAGCACGCGCACCGGGATCTGAGCATCGAGCGCCTGCCCCAACCGTGCTGCCAACCTGGTAGCGATCAACGAATTGCCACCGAGTGCAAAGAAATCGTCATCCAGACCGACCCGCTCTACGCCCAATACATCGCCGAACACCGACGCAACAATTTCCTGCACCGCGGTGACCGGCGCCCGAAACTCCGCTGCCTCGAATACCGGTGACGGGAGTGCCTTTCGATCCAACTTGCCCGAAGCATTGAGAGGAAGCTCGTCGAGAACAAGAACCTTCGACGGCACCATGTACGCCGGAAGCACGGCCCGCGCCGACTCCAGAACTTCCGACGCATCTACTGCAGTTCCCACGACATACCCGACCAGGCTGTCGCCGAACGTAGCATCGCTGTGCAGGACGACCACCGCGTCTGAAACCGTCTCGTGCGCGATCAGAGCAGATTCGATCTCGCCGAGCTCGATGCGCTGCCCCCGCAATTTGACCTGGAAATCCGATCGGCCGATGTACTCCAGCTCACCCCGACCGTTCCACCTGACCAGGTCGCCGGTTCGATACAACCTACTACCGCCGCCTGATTCATGATCTCCCACAACCACAAAGGGGTTGGCGACGAAACGTTCCGCAGTCAACGCCGCTCGGTTGCCGTATCCGCGACCGACGCCGACACCACCGACATACAACTCACCGATCACGCCCGGCGGCACCAGACCCAACGAACTATCCAGAACGAACAGATCCATGTTCGGCACCGGCGCACCGATCGGGACGCTGACAGTGTCGTGCGCGGCCACCGCATGGAACGAGACCACGTCCGACGCTTCCGTCGGGCCGTAGCTGTTCACCACGCGTACTCCGGCCGACAACAACCTCCCCAGACGATTGAGCCGAATCGACTCGCCACCGAGGAATACAACAGCCAAAGCGCTCAGAGCAGAATCCTCGTCGGAATCCACCACGGCTTCGAACGCGCTCGGCGACATGTTCGCCACTGCAACGTCACCGTGCCCGACGCGAGCAACGATTGCGTCGGGGTCGAAACCGTCTGGGGCAAGCACTACGGTCCGACCGCTGCTCAACGCTGCCCAGACGTTCTTCTGGGTCAAGTCGAAACTCGGTGACGACGCGATCAGAAGACCACCAGTTTCGGGCAACTCGCTGCGATACCAGCCCACCGTGTTCTCGATGCCAGCCATCGGCACCAACGTCGGCTTCGGGCGACCCGTCGAACCGGATGTCGAAATGACATACCCCAAGCGGTCCCCCGCACCGAGTTCACGCCATCGATCCGTCGGCCCCTCCACAATCGGCGAATCGCGCATGATGCTGTCGAGGACGATGACGTCCACCGCCAGATCGAGAGTCGCCGTACTCACCGCACATCGGGCGCCAGTGTCAGCGATTATCGCTTCGATCCGATCCTGTGGGTACGAAGGATCTATCGGCCCGTACGCAGCACCCGCCTTCCACGCCGCCAACATACCTACGACCCACTCGACCGACCTCGGCACGATCAACGCGACGACGTCATCCGGACCCACACCGGCCGCCGTCAATCGCTCCGCCACCACGTTTGCGTAAGCGTCGAGCTGCCCATAGGTCAGCGCCTCGCCATCGCACTCGACGGCAAGAGAATCAGGGGCCCGTCCAACCTGTTCTTCGAACATCGCAGTCAAGGACGCGCCTGCCAACGCTGTGCGCCCACCAGTGGACCAGCTGAGAACGTTGCTGCGCTCAGCAGCCGTAAGTACGTCGATATCACCCAACCGAACTGACGGATCAACGGTGATCTCAGCAAGGATGCGCCCGAACCTGCCGGCAAACCCTGCCACCGTCGACTCGTCGAACAGATCCGTCGCGTACGTGAACTGCGCCGCCATACCGGCCGGGGCACCGGACTCGTCGAACTGCTCGACCATGGTCAACTGCAGGTCGAACTTAGCTGCCACCGTATTCGCGTCGATGCCCGCAACTGTCAGATCACCGAGTCGAAGTGCCGACTGCTCCATGTTCTGGAACGAGAGCATCACCTGGAACAACGGATTACGCGCCTGCGACCGCGCCGGATTGAGCACCTCCACCAACCGCTCGAACGGCAGATCTACGTGCGCAAATGCACCCAGGTCGCCCTCGCGAACCCGACCCAACAACCCCGAGAACGACTCCGAAGAATTCACCTCGGTCCGCAACACCAACGTGTTGACGAACATCCCGACCAAATCATCGAGAACCTGCTCACCACGACCCGCCACCGGAGTACCGATCGCAATATCGGACGTCCCCGACAACCGCGCCAACAACACCGCCAACGCCGCATGCACCACCATGAACAACGACGAATTCGACTCACGGGCAATTCTTTTCAAAGAATGATGCTCTGGCGCATCGATAACGAAAGCGTGCTTGGCACCGCGATTGGACGCTACCGCAGGCCGCGGACGATCCGCCGGCAAATCCAACTGATCCGGCAACCCCGACAACGCCGACTCCCAGAACCCGATCTGACGCGAAATCAACGACCCCGCATCATCTTCCGACCCCAAAGTCTCACGCTGCCACAACGCGTAATCCGCATACTGCACCGCCAACGGCGCCCACCCCGGAACCTCACCCCGAGCACGAGCCTCATACGCAACCATCACATCACGCGTCAACGGACCCATCGACACACCATCACCACTGATGTGATGAACCACCATCGCCAACACGAACTCCGACTCCGACACCGCGAACAACCGCGCCCGAACCGGAACCTCCACCGCCACATCGAAACCAGCCGACAAGAACTCCGTCACCGCACCGACAACATCGGACTCCGACACCGCAACCGGCGACAAATCCAACCGCACCCGATCCGCAGACAACACCTCCTGGAACCCGACACCGTCGACCTCCGGATACACCGTCCGCAAAATCTCATGCCGGCCAACAACATCCGACACAGCAGCACCCAACGCCGCCACATCCAACAACCCCGACAACCGAATCGCCACCGGAATATTGTTCGCCGACGACGTCGTATCGAAACGGTTCAAGAACCACATCCGCTGCTGCGCCAACGACAACGGCACCCGCTCCGGACGCACCCGAGCAGTCAACGCCACACGAGCACCCGAACCGATCTCCGACTCCACCCGCGCAGCCAACAACTCCACCGACGACGCCTCGAACAACACCCGCACCGGAACCTGCGCATCGAGCGCCTGCCCCAACCGCGCTGCCATTCGAGTAGCAATCAAAGAATTTCCGCCGAGTGCGAAGAAATCGTCATCGAGACCCACGCGCTCGACCCCGAGTACCGCCGAGAACACTGAGGCCACAATTTGTTCTACCGGCGTTACCGGAGCCCGGAACACTGCAGCCTCGAAGACCGGTTCCGGCAACAACTTTCGATCCAACTTGCCCGAGGAGTTCAAAGGCAACTCGTTCAAGACCATGATCGCGTTCGGAATCATATAGACAGGCAACGACTCGGGAAGTGCATTCCTCAGGTCTTCCACGTCGATCACCGAATCCGGGACAGCGATCACATACGCAACCAACTGATCGCCCATATCGGTGGATGCAACGGTGACCACGCACTGAGCCACCGTAGGGTGCGCCAACAGAGCGGATTCGATCTCACCCAGTTCGATCCTCTGTCCGCGGAACTTGACCTGAAAATCGGTACGCCCGACATACTCGAGCTCGCCGGCGTTGTTCCACCACACCAGGTCCCCGGTGCGATACATCCGGCTGCCACCGACATTGACGTCACCGCTTGTGTTGCTCGCCTCCACAAATGGGTTCGCGACAAAACGATCACTGGTGAGATCGGGCCGCGCGACGTAACCGCGCGCCAGTTGATCACCGGCCAGATACAACTCACCTGCAACGCCTACCGGCACCGGCCGCAATCGGCTGTCCAACACGTAGACCTGGGAGTTCCACTCGGGCACTCCGATCGGAATACCTGTCGACTCCGATCCGTCGACCTCGTAGTAGGTGATCGAGACCGCAGCCTCGGTAGGGCCGTACACATTGTGCAAGCCTGCAGACGACACCCGAGCGAATGCACGCACCGTCTCGACCGGCAGTGCCTCACCGATCACGAATACGTCCCTCAGTGACACCAATGCCAGTTCCGGAACCGATGAAGCGAAGACGGTCAACATCGACGGAACGAAGTCCGTCAGCGTCACCCGATGATCTTCGATCAGACCAGCCAGGTAAGCGGGATCTCGATGTCCGTCGTGAGATGCCAGCACCACTCGCGTACCGGACAGAAGCGCCGTGAAGTACCCCCACAACGAGACGTCGAATGTCGTTGCAGTCTTTTGTAGATAGACGTCTTCTGTGCCGATGGCGTACTGATCCTGCATCCACAGGACCTGGTTCACGATGGCATGGTGCGAGACCGCAACGCCCTTGGGCTTACCCGTGGAACCCGAGGTGAAGATCACGTAAGCGGCATTCACACCATGCAGACGACCGCGTCGATCAGCATCGGAAACGATTGAAGCCGAGTAGCTCGAGAGATCGACAGTATCGATCAACAGCACATCGGCGCCGTGCGGCGATACGAAGGCATCCCGCGTCGTCGACAGCACGCAAACCGGATCGGCCGTCGTGAGGATGTGCCCGATCCGCTCGGCGGGGTGATCGGGATCCAGCGGCACATACGCTCCGCCCGCGGCGATCACCGCGTACATACCTATGACGAGGTCGAGGGATCGACGCATCGCCAAGGCCACCAACGATTCGGGGCCGACACCATCGTCGATCAGCTTGCGTGCCAATTTGTTCACACGATCCGACAACTCGCCGTAGGTCAGCGACTGGCCGTCGAACACCACGGCAACCGCATCGGGTGCCGACGCAACGCGAACGTCGAACAGGGAAGCCAACGTCTCGCTGTTCCCCACGTCACGCGCGGTGGAGTTGCGCGCAATCAACAACGACTCGCGCTCGGCCTCCTCCAACAGTTCGATGTCACCCACGGTAATCGACGGGTCCGCGACTACTTGCTCGAGGATACGGGTGAACCGATCAGCGAATCCACGAATCGTCGACTCGTCGAACAGGTCTGTGGCGTATGCGAACTCGGCAAACATGCCGTCCTCGCGCGCATCTTCGACACGAGGAGCGAGGGTTAGTTGAAGGTCGAATTTCGCGATACCCGCGTCGAACTCGAGACCTGACACCTCCAACCCTGAAAGCTCCAACGCGTCCTGCGACATGTTCTGGAAGAACAACGCAACCTGGAACAGCGGGTGATGAGCCTGCGAGCGGGTGGGGTCCAGCACCTCGACCAAACGCTCGAACGGAACATCGCCGTTCCCGAGCGCCTGAAGGTCCGTTCTTCGCGTTGCCGAGACGAGCGCACTGAACGCACTCGCGAGGTCTACGGGAGTTCGCAGGACCAGCGTATTCACGAACATGCCGACCACGTCGTCGAGCGCCTTTTCACCTCGCCCTGCAACCGGAGTGCCGATCACGATGTCGCTGGTACCGGACAACCTTGCGAGAAGCACGGCGAGGGCCGAATGCATCACCATGAACAGTGACGCGTTCCGTTCGCGTGCGAGCGAGTCCAAGCTCGACCGAAGCTCTTCGCTGACAGAGAAGCGGTACGTAGCGCCCCGATTCGAGGCGACGACCGGCCGAGGTCGGTCAGCCGGTAGCGCAAGCACTTCCGGCGAATCGCGGAGGATGGAGCGCCAGTGATCCAGCTGAGCCGAGATCAGCGAATCCGGGTCGTCCTCGTCGCCGAGAACCTCGCGCTGCCAGAGTGCATAGTCCGCGTACTGCACCTCGAGCGGAGCCCAATTCGGAACCTCATTCGAAACGCGAGCGGCATATGCAACCATGACATCCCGAGTCAACGGACGCATCGAGAAGCCGTCCGCCGCAATGTGGTGCACGACGAAGACGAGAACGTACGCATTTTCAGCGAGTTCGAACAACCCGACGCGCACCGGAACGGTTGACGTCACGTCGAAGCCCTGGAGCGCGAAACTCAGAAGTTCGTCTTGAACGCGCGAGGCCGTGACGACTTTCGGTGTCAGCTCAACCGGCACCTCGGATGGCGGGAGGACTACCTGCTGTCCTTGTCCACCTTGCTCCGGATAGACGGTCCGGAGCGACTCGTGGCGTTCGATTACATCCGAAATCGCATGCCTCAGCGCCGAAACATTGAGGGCACCTTTGAGATTCAAGGCGATCGGAATATTGTTGACGGCGGAATCCGGATCGAAGCGGCTCAGGAACCACATACGCTGCTGTGCAAGTGACAACGGAATCGTCGTGGGTCGAGGTCCTGCGACCAGTGCCGGAATGTTCCCGGAACTGACGTGTGACGAGACGGACGCCGCCAGAGACTCGACATTCGAGTTTTCGAACAGGACCCGCACGGGGATCGTCGTCTCGAGCGCCCGCCCGAGCCTGGCGACCAGTCGTGTGGCTACGAGCGAGTTTCCACCTAAGGAGAAGAAATCATCGTCCAACCCGACACGCTCGACTCCGAGAACGTCGGCAAAGACGCCCGCTACCGCCAACTCGGTATCAGTCGCGGGTGTTCGATACTCCCGCGCCTCGAATACTGGCTCCGGCAATGCCTTCCGATCCAACTTACCGTTCACCGTCAGCGGAAGCTCCTCGAGCACCACCACAGCATCCGGAACCATGTACCCGGTCAAGAACTCGCTCACCCTCGTCGACACGACGGAAGCAACAAGATCCGCACCAGCCTCGGGGACCACATACCCCACAAGACGATCACCGAGCTCAGCATCCGAGCGCACAACCGCCACGGCGCCAGCCACCCCAGGCACACGCAACAACGCGGCCTCGACCTCGCCGAGTTCAATCCGGAACCCCCGCAACTGAATTTGGGAATCACTTCGGCCCGCATACTCGAGCAACCCGTCGACATTCCACCGCGCAATATCACCCGTCCGGTACATCTGATCACCGGAACCGCTGCGGTCGAACGGGTTCGCAACAAAACGACCAGCAGTCAACCCAGGCTGACCCACGTACCCACGCGAAAGCTGACCACCAGCGACATACATTTCGCCTCGAACACCCACCGGCACAGGGCGAAGCCGATCGTCGAGTACGAACACCGACAACCCACCAAGGCCCCGGCCGATCACTGAGCCAGTCGCCTCACGAACCATCACCGAATCGAGTGCCGAGAACGACACATGCACGGTCGTCTCGGTGATCCCGTACATGTTCACCAACCGCGGCGAACTATCGTCGTGACGGTCATACCAACGCACCAGTTGAGACAGGTCCAGCGCCTCACCGCCGAAGATCACATGACGCAACGACAACGACCTGGCCGAATCACCAGCTATTCGATCTGCCTCGGCGAACTGATAGAACGCCGAAGGGGTCTGATTGAGCACCGTCACCCGCTCACGCGCAACCAACTCACGGAACTGCTCGGGCGAGCGAGAAGTCAGGTAATCCACCACTACAACAGTGCCGCCGTACAACAGCGGGCCCCACAACTCCCACACCGAGAAATCGAACGCGTAACTGTGGAACAACGTCCACACGTCCGAACCATCGAAACCGAACCGCAGCTGAGCATTCGCAAACAACTCCACCACATTCCGATGACTGACCGCCACACCCTTCGGCTTCCCAGTCGAACCGGACGTGTAGATGACGTACGCAATATCATCGGCACGCAACGCAGAACGGCGATCACCGTCCGACACAGGGGAACCGTCGTAATTCGCCAAGTCCAACGCCATCACATCAAGAACTGGCACCTCGACATCGACGACATCGCCTGCAGCGACGACGCACACAGGACGCGCATCCCCCAACGTGAAAGCGATTCGCTCCGCCGGATACGTCGGATCAATCGGAAGATAGCCACCGCCGGCCTTCACCACAGCCAGCAACGTGACGACCAACTCGACCGATCGAGGCAAAACCACCGCCACCAACGACTCCGGACCAACACCCACCTCGATCAGCTTGCGCGCCAAACGATTTGAAGCTTCATCAAGTTCGCCAAACGACAACCGGCGACCCTCGAACACCACAGCAGTCGACGAGGCCGCACTCGCAACCCGCACATCGAACATCGACGCCAACGTCGTGCCGGACTCGACCTCGACACCGGGAACCATCCAAGAACCCAAAACATCCGAACGCTCGGCAGCATCGAGCAAATCGATATCACCGACCACTACCGTGGAATCCCCAGCAATCGCTTCAAGAATCACAGTCAGCCGACCGGCGAAAGATCTCACCGACGCGTCGTCAAACAAATCCGTCGCGTAGACGAGCGCCACGCTCAGGCCCCCCGACGCAGCAGTCGCGTCGGACTCCCAAATCGTGAACTGCAAGTCGAATTTGGCTGTCGCCGAATCGACATCGAGCCCAGAGATGGTCAATCCCGGTACCTCGAGACTGCTTTGTGTGCTCTGCCCAAGATTCTGCATAGAGAGCATCACTTGAAACAGCGGATTCCTCGACTGCGAACGCGAGGGATTGAGCACCTCTACCAGCCGCTCGAACGGAACGTCCGAATTACCGAATCCATCGAGGTCGATGTCTCGGATACGGGCGATCAAGTCGATGAACGACATGTTGACGTCAACATCTGTGCGGAGCACGAGCGTATTGACGAACATCCCGATCAGGTCATCGAGAGCCTGATCGCCTCGGCCGGCGACCGGCGTGCCGATGGCGATGTCCGAAGTACCGGACAACCGCGCCAGCAGAATTGCCACGGCACTGTGCAACACCATGAACAGTGATGCGTTGTTGTCCAACGCAATTCGATTGAGAGCCTGGTGGAGCTCGGGCTCGATCGTGAAGGTGTGCCCGGCGCCCCGGTTCGACGCGACGCGCGGGCGCGGGCGGTCCGACGGAAGATCGAGCTGATCGGGGATACCGGCCAACGCGTGGCGCCAGTAGTCGACCTGGCGAGTGATCAGAGAATCCGGGTCGTCTTCACTGCCGAGAACTTCGCGCTGCCATAGTGCAAAGTCGGCAAACTGTACGGGCAGCGGAGCCAGATCGTGCGCAATTCCCTGTGTCCGAGACACATAGGACGAAACGATGTCCTTGGTCAACGGTCCCATGGAGAACCCGTCACCGCTGATGTGATGGACGACGAACACGAGGACGAATTCGTCGGCGGCGAGCTGGAAGAGTGCAGCCCGAATGGGAACCTCGGTGGTGACGTCGAATCCCGGAGTGACGAAGTCGGTTACCCGCTCGACGATCGCCGACTCGTCCACCCGTATGGGAGTCAGGTTCGGTACCACGGCTGCAATGTCGACCAAGCGCTGATATCCGACGCCGTCGACCTCCGGGTACACAGTCCGAAGGATCTCGTGCCGCTCGATCAAATCTTCGAGCGCGCCTTGCAACGCATCGACATCGAGCGCTCCACTGAGCCGCAGCGCGACCGGAATGTGGTCGACTGCCGATTCCGGTTCGAATCGGTTGAGGAACCACATGCGCTGCTGCGCCAAAGACAGCGGAACCAACTCGGGGCGCTCGCGAGGGATCAGGGGAACGTGAGCCTTGCGGTCTTCCGAGATTTTCGCGTCGTCGATGAAGACCGCAAGTTCCGCGGCCGTGGGCGCGTCGAAGAAGTTGCGCATGTCGATGGAGATGCCGTGTTCGGCATTGATCCGCGCAACCACGCGAGTGGCGAGCAACGAGTTGCCACCCAGTTCGAAGAAGCCGTCGTCTGCCCCTACTCGATCCTGCCCGAGAAGGTCGGCAAAGATCGCAACCACACCGGCTTCGGTGGGCGTCGCCGGCTCGCGGTATTCAACCGTCTTCGACACGAATTCGGGTGCGGGCAAAGCCTTTCGATCCAACTTGCCACTGGCGTTGAGCGGAAACTCGTCCAGTTCGACGAACATGGCAGGGACCATGTAGTCGGGTAGCCGTTCACCCAGCGACGACGTCAGAATCTCTGAATCGGTGCCCTCGCCGACGATGTACGCGACCAAGTTGTCACCGATCGTTTCGTCCGAATGGACGACGACCACAGCTTGGGAAACACCTTCACAATCGAGCAATGCCGACTCGATCTCACCGAGCTCGATGCGCAGACCACGGAGCTTGACCTGAAAGTCGGTGCGACCGATGTATTCGAGCTGACGGTTCGCTCCGGCGCCGCGCCAGCGCACCAGGTCTCCGGTTCGGTACATCCGGGATCCGTCGGTAGCGCCGGGCCGAGCCACGAAACGGTCTGCCGTGAGATCGGGACGCGACACGTATCCCCTGGCTAGCTGAATCCCGGCAAGATAGAGCTCTCCTGCCACACCCGACGGCGAGGGCCGCAGCGCGTCGTCGAGCACCAGGAGTTCGGTGTCCGCAACTGCTACGCCGATCGGCACCGACACCTGATCCTGCTCGCCGGTTTCGTAATACGTCACGTCGACGGCGGCTTCGGTCGGGCCGTACAGGTTGTGGAGTCCAGCGCTACTGACCTCGCGCAAACGTGCCGCGGTTCGAGCCGGCAACGCCTCGCCGGAAGCGAACACGTAGCGAAGGGTTTTGACCTGCGCAACAAGGGGTTCGGCGACGAACACCGCGAGCATCGACGGCACGAAGTGCACCGCCGTCACTCCGCGCTCGATCATCGTCCGAGCCACGTACACCGGGTCACGATGTCCATCGGGTTCTGCGATCACCAGCGATGCACCGACCTGCAGTGGCCAGAAGAACTCCCACACGGACACGTCGAAAGTGAAGGGTGTCTTCTGCAAGATCACGTCGTCGGCGGTGAATCCGTACTCGGCCTGACGCCATTGCAGGTTCGCGACGATGGCACGGTGAGAGACTGCAACGCCTTTGGGGCGTCCGGTCGATCCGGACGTGAAGATGACATACGCAGTGTTGTCCGCGCGCAGCGGCGCCAACCGGTCGGCATCGGTGACGGTTGTATCGGCATGACCCGACAAGTCGAGGGTGTCGACGTCGAGCGTCGGAGTACCGTGCGGCAGCACCACGGCATCGGACGTACGTGTGAGTACCGCCGCGGGCTTCGCGATCTCGAGTACGTACGCGAGACGATCGGCAGGATGATCCGGGTCGAGTGGGACGTACGCGCCACCGGCCTTGACGATCGCGTACATCGAGACGAGGAGATCGATCGATCGACGCATCGCGAGACCGACGAGGCTGTCCGGTCCGACACCTGCCGTGACGAGTTCACGGGCCAGGCGGTTCGCTCGAGCGTCGAACTGCGCGTAAGTGAGCTGAGTTCCGTCGTAATCCAGCGCGAGCGCACCCGGCGTCCGCTCGACCTGCTCGTCGAAGAGTCCTGCGAGGGTCCCGTGGGCATCGGACTCCGACGCCACCTCGACGACCGAACTTCCGTCGGTGATGAGCCGGTCGACCACCGCACCGAGCCCGTCGGCCTCGCTGGCGATCAGCTCTGGCAGCACTGTGGAAACGACAACAGGAACCAGGGCGTCTGCCCCCAATGCCCCGCCCATCGCGGTGTCGAGAGTGACCAACTCGTCATTGAGTCGTCCGTAGCTGATTTCGGTCCCACCGTGGCTCAGAGCCACTCGATCTGGGTCTACCGCCGCAACTGCAGCTACTAACTTCGGCAGATCTTCGATCGTCAGCGACTGCGGTCCCGGAATACCGACGGACATCTACACTTCCTCCAACTGACTTTCGTGAAGCGCGCCCCGGCCGAGCACAGCGTTCTGCTCGGCCGGAGGCGTTCACTGGGCAAATACTGAATGTTACCCGGCCGTACCCCCACGGCCCGCTGACACCGACTGTGCGTCAGCTATCACCGAGCTCACAAGTGTGGCGAGACCGTCGACGCCGAGTGCCGGCAGGATGCCCGGAACAAGGCCGGCGAGCGACACTGATACCAGAGCATCGGGTGCCAGAGCGGCTCCCATAGCGGTACGCATGGCAACGAGTTTGGTCGACAACTCGCTGAAGGTGACCGTCTGATCACCGTGGGTGAACGCAACTGCCTCAGGATCGGCGGCCGCCGCCGCGGCTGCCAGTTCGGGCAGATCTGCCGCGGACTTCGGCTCGGAAGCGATCGCTTCCTCGCGTTCCTGCTCGGTCACGATGTCGATCGTACGAATCACGACCTCGGGATCGGTCACCAGTTCTTCGAGCACCCGCCCGAATCGCGCCGCGAAAAGCGCGATGGTCGATTCGTCGAACAGGTCGGTCGCATAGGTGAAACGCATCCTCAGCCCGGACAGCACCCCGGCATCGTCGAATTGCTCGATACCGGTGAGCTGCAGATCGAACATCGCCTGGTCGAAACCGTTGTCGACCGCGGAGAGCTCGAGGCCCGGGAGTTGGAACGTACCCAGCGACATGTTCTGGAACGTGAGCATGACCTGGAAGAGCGGCGAGTATGCGTGAGAGCGCTCTCGCCCGAGTTCGTCGACCAACCGCTCGAACGGTACGTCGGCATTCGCGAATGCCGACAAGTCCTTGTCCTTCACGTGTGCCAGAACGTCGACGAACGTCGAAGCCGGAGCGATCTCCGTTCGCAAGACCAGCGTGTTGACGAACATCCCGACAAGATCGTCGAGAGCCCGCTCACCTCGGCCCGCGATCGGCGTACCGATTGCGATGTCGTTCGATCCACTCATCTTCACCAGCAGCACGGCCAGGGCAGTGTGAACCACCATGAAGACGGTCGAGTTCTGCTCCCGTGCGATCGTGGCCAGCCGGTCCGTGGTCTCGGAATCGACTGCAAACTCGAATTCCGCACCGCGCATGCTCGCCCGCGCCGGCCGCGGCCGATCGGTCGGCAGTTCCAGAAGCTCCGGAGCGCCCTTGAGTTCGTTCACCCAGTACGCGAGTTGACGGCCCAGCTGACTGTCCGCGTCCTCCGGTGATCCGAGCACTTCACGCTGCCACAGCGTGTAATCGGCATACTGCACCTCGAGCGGAGCCCACTCCGGCGTCTCCCCGCCGGTGCGCGCGGTGTACGCGACCATGGTGTCCCTGATCAACGGAGCCATCGAGAAGCCGTCACCGCTGATGTGGTGGATGACCACGACGAGGACCCGCTCGGATTCGTCGACCTCGAAGAGTCGGATTCGCAACGGAACAGCCGTTGTGACATCGAAGCCCTCGCGAACTGTGTCTGCCACCTGCCCGGCGACGGACGCTTCGTCCGTTGCGATCACTTCCAGTCCCGCGGTCGCTGCCGAGCGAGGCAGGATCATCTGAATCGGTCCGTTACCCTGGTCCGGGTATACCGTCCGGAGCACTTCGTGACGCTCGATCAGATCCGACACCGCGAAGCGAAGTGCGTCGACATCGAGTGCGCCGGACAGCCGGATCGCGATAGGAATGTTGTACGCACCCGAGGTCTTGTCGAACTGATTGAGCACCCACATCCGTTGCTGCGCCAACGACAGCGGGATCTCGTGCGGACGCACCTGAGCCACCAACGGTGGGCGACCGCCAGATCCCGCGTGTTCGAGAACCCTCGACGCCAATGCCCCGACACTCGATGCCTCGAAGATCACACGGACCGGGATCTGCGCGTCCAACGCCTCACCCAGCCTCGACACGACCTGAGTCGCGACGAGAGAGTTTCCGCCGAGTTCGAAGAAATCGTCGTCGAGTCCGACCCTCGCGAGACCGAGTACGTCAGCGAACACACCCGCGACGATCTCTTCGACGGGGTTGGTCGGCGCACGGAATTCGGTGGCCTCGAATTCAGGGTCGGGCAGTGCCTTGCGATCGACCTTGCCGTTGATATTGAGCGGTAGTTCGTCCAACACCATCAATGCCGCCGGCACCATGTAACTCGGCAACTCCGCCACAAGAGTCCGCTTCAATGTTTCGACATCGATGCTTTCCCCGCTTTGAGGAACGACGTAGCCGACAAGTCGATCACCGGTTCGCGCATCCGACTTGGCCACCACCACCGCGGAGTCCACAGCGGCTTGCTTGCGAAGAAGCGCTTCGATCTCGCCGAGTTCGATGCGGTAGCCACGGATCTTGACCTGGAAGTCGGCGCGCTCCACGTAGTCGAGTTCACCGTTTTCCGTCCACCGGACGAGGTCGCCGGTGCGGTACAACCGCGAACCCGCGTCATCGAAGACGTTGGCCACGAATCGTTCCGACGTCAGATCCGCCCGGCCATGATACCCGCGAGCGAGCTGGGCACCAGCGAGGTACAGCTCCCCGGTGACTCCGACGGGGACCGGATGCAAACGCGTGTCGAGCACGAACACCTGCGTGTTCCATTCGGGGGCACCGATCGGCACCGCCGTCGTATCGCCCGAACCGACGACGTGCGCTGTCACCGAGACCGCGGCCTCGGTCGGACCGTACAGATTCACCAACTGCGCATCGCTGAGTTCTGCGAACTCGGCTGCCGTCGCGGCCGGCAACGCTTCCCCGATCGCGAGCACCTGACGAAGCGATTCCGGAAGCCGGTTTTCGGACGCCGACTGCAGCATCCCGAGCATCGACGGCACCACGTGGAGCGTCGTGACCTTCTCCTGGGTCATCAGGTCGAGCAGGTAGCTCGGGTCCTTGTGCCCCTCAGGCTCGGCGATCACCAGTCGTGCACCGGAAGTCAGTGCCGACCAGAACTCCCAGACCGAGAGGTCGAAGGTTGCCGCGGTCTTGAGCACCATCGCATCGGATTGGTCGAGGCCGTACTGATCGCGCTTCCAGAGAAGCTGGTTGACCACCGCCCGATGCGAGATCGCGACGCCCTTCGGCCGCCCCGTCGATCCCGACGTGAAGATCACGTAGGCGGTGTTGTCCACTCGCAGTGGAGCATTCCGGTCCGCGTCGGTAACTGTCGCAGCCCCGTAGGACGCGAGATCAACCGTGTCCACCTCGATCACGGAATCACCGAAAGCCGGATTCTTCGCAGCGGTCGACACGGTGAGGACGCAGACCGGATCTGCCATGGTCAATACGTATTCAATGCGGTCCGCCGGATGGTTCGGATCGATCGGTACGTAGCCACCACCTGCCTTCACCACGGCGTACATGGCGACCAGCAGCTCGACCGATCGATCGATTGCCAACGCGACCAGAGATTCCGGACCGACACCGGTTGCAATCAGGTGCCGTGCGAGACGGTTGACGCGTGAATCGAACTCGGCGTACGTCAGCGACGTGTTCCCTGCAACCAATGCCACCGCACCTGGGTTCGAACCGACCTGCTCGTCGAACAGTTCGACCAGAGTGGCTCCCGGGACGGAGTGATCGGTGTCGTTCCAGCGGTTCAGGATCCGGTCGCTTTCGGACGAATCCAACAGCGCGAAGTCTCCGACAGTCAACGACGGATCCGACGCGATCTCCGCGAGCAATCGCACGAATCGATCGGCGAAACCCTGCACGGTCGACTCGTCGAACAGATCATGTGCGTAGCTGAACATCGACGTGATGCCGGCTGCAGATCCGTTCTCGTCGTACCGATCACTGACGATCAACTGAAGATCGAACTGCGCGACCCCGTTGTCGATATCGACGCCCTTGACGGTGAGCCCCGGAAGCTCGAGCCCTCCGGTTTCCATGTTCTGGAAGAGGAAGCCGACCTGATAGAGCGGATGACGGGCGGTCGAACGTGGCGGGTTGAGCACCTCCACGAGTCGCTCGAACGGGACGTCCGAATGCGCGAACGCCTGAAGATCGGTCTCCCTGACACGTCCGAGCAGGTCGAGGAACGGCGCACCGCTGCCGATCTGTGTACGGAACACCAGGGTGTTCACGAACATGCCGATGAGATCGTCGAGTGCCCGCTCACCACGTCCGGCAATGGGCGTACCCACCGCGATGTCCTCGGTTCCGGACAGTCGAGCCAACAACATCGCGAACGCCGTGTGAGTGAGCATGAACAGCGTCGAGTTGTTGGCCCTGGCAAGACCGCTCAACCGAGCATGCAACTCTGCATCGATGTCGAAGTGCAGGTAACCGCCACGGAAGGACTGCGTCGCGGGGCGCGGCCGGTCGGCGGGAAGTGCAAGCTGATCAGGCAGCCCGGCGAGAGCATCGCTCCAGTACGCAATCTGCTGCGAAGCAATCGATTCCGGGTCGTCCTCACTGCCGAGCACCTCTCGCTGCCACAGGCTGTAGTCGGCGTATTGAACGTCGAGAGGAGCCCAGGATGGTGTGTACCCGGCAACCTGCGACGCGTATGCGGTCACGACATCTCGAGCGAACGGAGCCATCGAGGAACCATCGGCGGAAATATGATGAATCGCGACACCAAGTACGTATTCGTCGGAAGCCAACTGGAACAACCGGATACGAATCGGAATCTCGCGTGTGACGTCGAAGCGCGTCGACGCCAGCGCGACCAACTCACCTTCGAGTTCGTCCACGCCGGTCGGTTCCGCGACGATCTCGTCCGACCAACTCGACACTGGCTTGACGACCTGCACCGGACCGTCTCCGATTTCCGGGTAGACGGTTCGAAGTGATTCGTGACGCCCGACAACATCAGAGATGGCCGCACTCAGCGCCGAGACATCGAGATCGCCTTGAAGGCGCAGCGCCATCGGAATGTTGTATGCAGCAGCACTCCCGTCGAATCGGTTGAGGAACCACATACGCTGCTGCGCCAACGAAAGCGGAATCCGCTCTGGCCGCTCGACAGCGGTCAGCGCGACTCGCCCACCCGAGCCGGTCCGGCTTTCGGCATGCGCTGCGAGATCCTGCACCGTGGACGCTTCGAACAGAACTCGAACCGAAAGCTCGGTATCGAGAGCATCGGCGATTCGCTTGATCGTGCGAGTGGCGTTGAGGGAGTTGCCGCCGAGCTCGAAGAAATCGTCATCGAGACCCACACGATCGACACCCAACACCTCGGCAAACACCGACGCAACGATCTCCTCCACCGCCGTCACCGGAGCCCTGAACACCGCAACCTCGAACACCGGCTCCGGCAACAACTTCC
>NZ_JASHKN010000017.1 GCF_030056735.1 Rhodococcus sp. IEGM 1409 | reverse complement strand
GACCGCCCGCCAACTGGGGTGGGGGGGGGCACCCGCGCGCCCCCCCCCCCACAGTGTCTTCTACCTGGAACTGTTGTCTTACTTGGACTTACGAGGTCCCGGCATAACCGCACCTGGACGGGCGGTAGTCAACCGCGTGACCCAACCACTGACCGGCCACTTCTTCAAGCCGACGTTGTGCGGGGTGACTTCCGTTCCGACGTACTTGGCAGCAAGGTCGTCGTCGACGGTTCCGTTGAACCGCCACAGTTGGCTTCCGTCTGCGTTGCGCGTGGACACCTCCCACGACTGAGCGCGGAATGCACCTCGAATGATGCTGTCTGCAAACACCAGAACCGGGATGCCGATCTCGGCGCGGACAGCCGCCCCGGCAGACCACTCGGCACGCGCGAGTTCGTAGATCTCTTCCGGCGTCGCTCCCGGACGAGCCGATGCCGGTACATGAAGGACGATGCTCGGCGTCGGGAGTTCCGGCGCGGGATCAGCCGAGTACCGCAAGGCGAGTTCCTCGACGCGGGTCGCACGGGTGTCCTTGTCCGACGTGTCGCCAGCGAGGTTGGTCAGGCCGTCTCCCGCGTCGGTGATCCGCAAGGCTTCCACGATGCCGCGGACGACCTCTCCTGTGGTGGCGGCGGAATCGGTGGCGGCGGAGACCGAGCGGAGGAGTACGAAGTGCTCTACCGCCGACCCCGCGTCGTAAATTTCGCGAATCCGAGCAATCTTGGCTGCAGTCACAGCAGTATTCGACTCGGCCGGCCCGGCCGCTCCTTCGAGATTCGCGAGTTCACCGAGCGCTTCGAACACCGGCGCGAACACCTGATTTCCCGTGCCGTGCCCGACTTGGAATACCTGGTGGTTGCGCGGGTCGCGCAGGGCAAAGACATACTGCCCCAGCCTCTTCCCGACCTTTTCGGTAAACGGCTGCGGAGCCGGCTTCCGGACGACGACCTCGGTGGACAGAGTGCGCATCACGGCCAGACGGAGTGCGTCGGGCACGCTACTGGAACCGGCAGCACCGGAAAAGATTGCCGCCGAAGCAGCGCTGATCGAGGTGAACGTGCGGCCGACTTGCTTCTCGAGAGAGGCAGAGACCGTACCGACCGCAGTCAGTTTTGCATCGAGGGTGCCGTCACCCTCGACAAGGAACTCCTTGATCAACGGAGCAACGAGCAGGGTGGAGCCGATAGCGCGAGGAACTGTCCAGACAATAGCCATGGCACGAGCCTAGGCGATCACTTCGAGACGCGAGGCGAAGGCGACTCAGCCCGCTGCTGCCGACCCGGCCAGTCCCTGCACAAGGAGGTTCCAGGCAAAGTGTGCGACTTCTTTTCGCGAGCTTTCGGCGGTCCGTTTCATGATCGCGGCAAACATGGCGATCGCCAGGATTACGTCCTCAGCGGTGACGGACTCACGGATCTTCCCAGTTCGGCGGGCCTGGTCCAGGCGTTCTTCGAGGAGATCCGTCAATCGTGTGCCGGCCGAATTCAGTCGTGAGTCGCCGAAGGAGACCGGCTTGATGACCTCCACGAAGACGATCGAGGTTGTGATCTGGTCGACCCGCAAGCGAAAAAGATCGTCGAGAGTCGAATCCGGATCGGCAGCTAGATCTTGCAGTTCGACGATGTTCGGCGAACCGAGACCGGCGTGATGCTCGGTTGGCTCCGACTGGCGGGTGTGCCACCGAACAGTAGAACGCCGACGGGGTGGATGGAAGCATCCGCGAGCGGTACAGGCGATGGTCATCATCACCCGGCACCCGCTGCGCCCGACACCGACGCCGAAGTCATGCCAGGAATCCGGGCTGATGACACTGATGCTCGGACAACGCGGGGCACAACCACTGCACTGAACCGCATTTGTACTGACTACCATGGGTGCCGACCTGTGAACTACCGCGCCAACCGCGACGACGCCTCGTCCAGAAGGAATCGGCACTTCATCATGACCCTGCTCGTTCGCGGAATCGAATGGTCGAACCCGACAGCACCGCGGATCCGATGCGTCGACGACACCACTTCCGCTACGACCTTCTTCACTCACGACTCGGTACTGCGATTCTCCGTCGACAAGGGGAAGGGCCGCCGTTGCCTCGGGTGGCGAGATCTCACCGCCGAAGGTCCAGGCCACTCGCCGTGTGACCGCGGGGCCACCGTCGTTTCCGGACGCCAATGCGATCGGTGCCGAAATCGTGAGGGGTTCACCACCGTTCATCAGGCCCACGTCAGCGGTGCGCACATTCATCCGAACGTGCGCACCTATCTCACGCAACCGCAATGGCTCTACGTCGACATCTTCGCCGGCGGTCAGATGAAGGTGGGGACGGCGGCCGAGTTCCGCAAGCATCCGCGAGTCGCCGAACAGGGTGCGGTCTGCGCATTGTTCGTAGCGCGGTCGACGGACGGTTACAGCATCCGTTCCCTCGAAGCCCGAGTCTCGGAACAGTTCCACTTGAGTCAGGCCATACGTACGTCTCGGAAGATCGAAGCACTGACAGGATCTTTGGATCGCGAGAAACTCCGAAAATCGTTGCACCACTTCGTTTCATCTGTCAAAGATGAGCTGAATGACATCGGGTCGGACATCGACGGAATCGAGATCCTGGAAGCTCCCGAAGAATGGACGGCGCCAGCGTGCGCCGACGTGGTCTTCGATGCGGCACCGTTGATCGCGTATCCGCACACCTTCGAGTCCGGGGAGCATTCCCTGTATTTGGAGGGTCTTGCCGGTTCGATCGCATCGCTGCGGATCGACACCGACCCTGAATCACCACGCTTTGCCGCGGACGTGTCCGGACTGGTCGGTCGAACCATCACCGTCGGCGAGTTCGAGTCCCCTGGCGTGGCGATTCAGGAATTGTTGTTCTGAAAGCAGGTCAGCAACTTCCCGCGGTCGCTGCGGCGAATCCGCGAGTGACCTCGGCCTGTTCGTCGGCAGACAAGCTCGACCATTCGGGATAAGCCTGAATGGAGGTCAGCATGTCGTTTGCCAATGATTCACGCGTCATGCCCATTTCCTCACCCGACTGGTCGATCGCCGGCTGGTATGCGTCGAGGTACTGGAGAACATCGGAGCACGCTTGCGCGTAAGTCCGTGGCAGTGCCGAACTCACATTCGGATCCGACGGGACCTCAGCCGGGGCGTTCGAGTCGACCGACGGTGCCTCGGTAGCCATGTCCGACGACGTCGCCGGAGCCTCGGATGACGTCGTCGGCGTCGCAGTGGTGGTCGCCGAAGCGGAGGAGGTGAGTGTTCCGACCTCGGTCGGCTTGTCTCCGTCAGAACCGCAGGCAACCAGCGCCACCAGCGAGCAGGCACCGATGAACCCGGTGATCGTTTTCTTCATCCCTCAAGGATGCCAGAGGGCGACTGGCGTTCGAACGGACCGGCGTCGCCGATCAGCGACAATCGACCGAGCAGCCTGTCGAATCCGTGCGCCTCACCCTCCCCACTGCGGGATTGGACTGTAGGCCCCGTTCGCGAACCCATGCTACGGTGACGTAACTGCAAAATAACTACGGGTGGGATTGTCCGGTCTGCCGCGTTCATCCTGAACGCTCTGATCGGAAATAGTTCGTCTTTAAGGGGCTGGAACGAGTGGGACTTTTTCGTCGACGAGGCTCCCGGGAGGATGACGACGATCGCGGGCAAAACCTCGATCGAAGCGATCTCGGGTACGCCGCCTGGTTCGCGAACGTCGCCGACGCGGGCGGTCAGCCGATTCCGTACAAGCGTCCGCTGACCGCGCCGGTGTATCCGCAACTCCAGCCGCCGGTCCCGGACTACGAGACAGACACGAGATGGCCGCTCAACGCACCCCCCAGAGACGGCTGGCTTCCCGCAGAGCGCATCGACGAATTCGAGTCGTCGAACGACCGCTCATCCGCGCATAACGAGACAAGTCCCCAAATCTCACAAGCTGAACAGTTGCCGCCCGGCCCATTCCCGACGCCGCAACCAACGATTCCACCTCGAAAAGTACCGATGACTTCACCACCGAAGCATCACCTGGAGTCGCCCCGCGCGGCTCTGCCCAACCAAGGAGAAGCAATGAGCAACATCGACAAAATCCTCGGCGAATTGATGCGCATCGACGGTGCCAGCGGTGTAGCCGTCGTCGACGCCGACAGCGGAATGGTTCTCGGCATGAGCGGCAACCCGTCATTCAGCCTCGAGTACGCCGGAGCCGGCAACTCCGAGGTTGTGCGAGCAAAGCTCCGCACGATGAGTAACTTGGGAATTACCGACACTCTCGAAGACATTCTGATCACCCTGAGCGGCCAGTACCACCTCATTCGTGTCCTCGAGACCCCTGGACTGTCGACTCTGTTCGTGTACCTCGTCCTCGACCGCGCACGTGCGAACCTGGCACTCGCTCGCCACAAGCTGGGCGAACAGACCCCCAAGATCGAGATCTGAAGCTTCCACCCCTCCCCGACAAGGCCCGGAGATCGCCGCACGGCGATACCCGGGCCTTGTTCGTTCCGCATCATCGATTTGTGTACGACGTGCGGGCACCGATACTGAGACGGTGACTATCGCGGACACTCCTTGCGTGTGGTTGACCACTCTTCGAACTGACGGCTCACCGCACACGACTCCGGTCTGGTTCTTGCTGCGTCAGAACACATTCTGGATTCCGAGCGCCGAAAAGAATCGGAAGGTTCGGAACCTGCTGAACGATCCTCGGGTCTCTTTGGCGGTCGACGGCTCCACACGCGACCCGTGGGTCGCACAGGGTCTCGCAACAATTCATCACAACGTCGACGAGTTCGGTGATCTCCTGCGACTTTTCGGCAAGAAGTACAACGGCTGGGACGCCGAGGACGAAACCAGCGACGGACCGCGAGTTCTGGTCTCGGTCCCGGTGAAGCGGTGGCTACTTCGACCGAACTGACGGGAGGTGCCGGTTCAGCCCGAAATGTCGTGAATGACATACTTGTAGTTCATCTCTCGAAGAAATGGACTCTCGCACATGGCACGCACGGCACATCACAGGCGCGGCATCACCGGCGTCACCATCGGCATCGCTGCCGTGATCGTGCTGGGAGGTTGCGCCAATTCGAAGGCCGCAGCACCCGAAACGTCCTCTCTCGGTTCAGGAATCGGATCCGGCGTAACGACGACGGTAGTGGCCGGCGCCTCGACGCCGTCGTCCGCCGCAATTGAACTGCTGGCGCAGATCCCGATCAAGGGACGCGCACCCAAGACCGGATACGACCGCGCCCTGTTCGGTACGGCCTGGACGGACGACGTCACCGTCGAGTTCGGCCACAACGGCTGCGATACGCGCAACGACATCCTGCGCCGCGACCTCACCGACCTGACATTCAAGGACGGCTCCAAAAGCTGCTCGGTCCAAACCGGCACGCTCCGTGACCCGTACACGAACAAGACCATCGCGTTCACCCGCGGCCAGGACACGTCTTCTGCAGTCCAGATCGACCATGTTGTCGCACTCTCGGACGCCTGGCAGAAGGGCGCACAGCAGCTCGATACGCAGACGCGAACCAATCTCGCCAACGACCCTCGAAACCTGCGCGCTGTCGACGGACCCACAAACCAGAAGAAGTCAGATTCCGACGCAGCGTCGTGGCTGCCACCCAACAAGGCCTACCGCTGCCAGTACGTGACTGCTCAAGTGGAAGTCAAAGCGGCATACGGTTTGTGGGTCACCCAAGCCGAACACGACACTATCGCCGACATTCTCGCGACCTGCTGAGACTTTCGCAGTGATCAGCGGCCATTTATCAGAGACCTTTGATCAGCGACCCTTGATCAGATACCGCACAATCGCCATTCCGAGCGCGAGGCCCAACACGGTGGCCAGCGCTGCAACCAGACCGTGACCGGTCACGGCGACGAACACACCGGTAATGACCGCGACAGCGGCGATGATCCCCGCGTCTACTTTGCTTTGACCACGTTCAGGCATGGCACTCTCTCGTACCGTCAGGTACGTCCGCTCCCCTCGTAGCGGACGGACCCAGCGGCAATCTGTCGAAATGCGCGAACTTCTGGTGGCCTCACCGGGCTGACTTTGCGGGCGGTCCTGCGAGGCCGGCACGTCCCCCGGAGCCAACTCACATCGGTTCACGAAGTCCGTCCCTTGACAGAATATACCGAGTGGTAGGTAATTACCGAGGGCTAAAGTCCCTGGTCATGGACTGATGCGACGAGTGGTCGGAAACTCGAGACGAACGACGACATCGGCGTGCCGAGCGTTCGAGACCCTCGACCTCATCCATGCGCGGTCAGAAGTATCCCGCGCTCCGCGAAATACCGATCGAACGTCTCCCATCCCATCGATACACCGGATTGCGTTTCCTTCGTCCTACCGGAGGGGTTGTGAAACGTCACGCCTTCGTCGGTGCAATCGGTGACCAGAACGAGGTGACCGCCGATCCGACTCGGCGGGGGCGTACCCGATTCCGCATCACGAATCGAAGCATGCACGGACACCATGGCGAAACTGTCCGGTGCGGTCATGTGATCGCTGAGTTGATCCAAAGGTAGTGGAGCGACGGAAGTTGCCTCGAGGCCCCATGATTGTGTCGAGAGGTAGTCGACGAACGGCTGGTAGATCATTCCGGCAACCCGATCACCGTCTCGCCGGTATGCACCCGCAGTTTCCAGTTCACGCATGAGGATCATTGCCGGTGGCGGCGCGACTCCAGAATGCGCCAATATCATTCGAAGGCAGGCGATCCCGCATCCACGCCACGACCAAAATGCGTAGTCCTCCGGAGTACTTGCGCCGGATGCAGACCAGGCCGGATCGTCTTCCGTTCGGATCCGGCCCGACAGAATGTCGTCGACAAGCTCAGGAGACTCCCATTGCGAAAAATAGGGAACGCCGGCGTTTCGGCTACTCGGCACGATTCGAACCTGTCACTCCAGCATTCGATCACACACCCGTATTTCGAGCCGAAACGTCGACGTTCCCAGCCTGCCGAGATGACTCAGCCTCCGAGTGAACCCGTCCTCTCGGAACAACCTGTTTGACGTTTGCTGCCGAACTGTAACTCCTGGCCAATCGAAACAATCGAGATTCATTGCAGCGAAATAGAATTCGACGTCCATTCGCATCACCGCCAAATTTCCGTCCACACTCTACCCTTACGGGAGGGTAGAGTCTGAGAACCTCGTCAGGACGGAATCTCATGGCAGTAACCACCGCTTCATCCACCAACGACAACTCGGTAAGGGCCGCGCTTCGGTCACCTCGCCGACTCAAAACCGAAGTGTTGGCCGGACTGGTCGTGGCATTGGCATTGATCCCCGAAGCGATCTCGTTCTCGATCATCGCCGGTGTGGATCCGCGGGTGGGACTGTTCGCGTCGTTCACGATGGCTGTGACCATCGCCGTCGTCGGCGGACGACCTGCCATGATCTCCGCGGCCACTGGCGCCGTCGCACTGGTCGTCGCTCCGCTCACGCGCGAGTACGGAATCGACTACCTGATCGCGACAGTCCTCCTGGCCGGCCTCCTCCAGATCGTGTTGAGCCTCCTCGGCGTCGCAAAGTTGATGCGCTTCATCCCGCGCAGCGTCATGGTGGGATTCGTCAACGCACTGGCCATCTTGATCTTCATCGCCCAAATCCCCCACCTGATCGATGTTCCGTGGCTCGTCTACCCACTCCTGGCCGTCGCCCTCCTGATCCTCGTGTTCTTGCCGAAACTGACGAACGCGGTCCCGGCTCCACTGGTGGCAATCGTGCTACTGACCGCCGCCACAGTCGTTTTCGCTTTCGACGTTCCCGACGTCGGCGACGAGGGCGAACTTCCGTCGAGCCTGCCGACGCTACTGTTCCCCGACGTCCCTCTGGAAATGCACACACTGTCGATCATTGCTCCGTACGCATTGGCCATGGCGCTCGTCGGACTCCTCGAATCGTTGATGACGGCCAAGCTCGTCGACGACGTCACGGATACCCACTCGAACAAGACCCGAGAAGGGTGGGGCCAAGGCGTCGCGAACATCGTCACCGGCTTCTTCGGAGGCATGGGAGGGTGTGCGATGATCGGCCAGACCATGATCAACGTGAAGGTCTCCGGCGCTCGCACTCGGATCTCGACCTTCCTTGCAGGCGTGTTCCTGCTGATACTCGTGGTCGGCCTGGGCGATGTCGTGGCGTTGATTCCGATGGCCGCATTGGTGGCCGTCATGATCATGGTCTCGGTCGGCACTTTCGATTGGCACAGCATCAATCCGAAGACACTGCGCCGCATGCCGATCGGCGAAACAGTGGTCATGCTGGTCACGGTGTCCGTCACTGTCGCGACCCATAATCTTGCCTACGGCGTGATCGTCGGAGTGATCACCGCGATGGTGATCTTCGCCCGCCGCGTCGCGCACCTCACCGAGGTTGTCGACGTAGCGCATCCGGACGAGGACACCCGTGTCTATGCGGTTCGAGGCGAGTTGTTCTTCGCATCGAGCAACGATCTGATCTACCAGTTCGACTACGCCGGCGACCCGAAGAACGTTGTCATCGATCTCTCCGAGTCTCATATCTGGGACGCGTCGACCGTCGCGACCCTGGACGCAATCACCACCAAGTACGCGGCCAGAGGCAAGAAGGTCGAGATCGTGGGCCTCGACGGTGCGTCGGCCGAGCGCCATCTGCGCCTGTCCGGTCGTCTGGGCGACGGTCACTGAGAGGATGGAGGCCGAGCGCGACGAAAGTGGGAGTGATGTCTGAGCCGGAACATGCGGGCCAGGGGCAGAACATGCAGATCGGTCAGGTTGCCGAGCGCACCGAACTGTCGATCAAGACGATCCGTCATTACGACGAGGTCGGTCTGGTGACCCCGTCCGAGCGGAGCGCGGGGGGTTTCCGCCTGTACACCGAGGCCGACGTCCAGCGGCTACTGGTTATCCGACGAATGAAGCCGCTCGGATTCAGTCTCGAAGAAATGAAACAACTCCTCGATTCTCTGGCAGTGCTCGGTGACGAAGCTTCGAACGTGTCAAGGCGAACCGGTGCAACCGAATTCGTCACTGCCTGCCATACCCGAGCGGAAGAAAGCTGCATACACTTACGTAAGCAACTCGCCTACGCCGAAGAACTGACGGGATTGCTCGCCGACCACAGTCTGAACGGTGAACGGCATTCGTGATCTGCCGGCTGAACTAAGCTGAGTTGATGGCCCGATACTTCGACGTACATCCCGAAAACCCGCAGCCGCGCGCGATCAGCCAGATCGTCGAAATGCTGCGCAACGACGCGGTCATCGCCTACCCCACCGATTCCTGCTACGCCTTGGGCGCCCGAATGGACAATCACTCGGGCACCGATCGAATCCGCGAGATCCGTCATCTGCGGTCGGATCACCACTTCACGCTCGTCTGTGCCGACTTCGCGCAGCTCGGGCACTTCGTCCACGTCACCAACTCGGCGTTCCGCGCGGTGAAAGCGGCCACCCCGGGCCAATACACGTTCATCCTTCCCGCCACGAAGGAAGTTCCGCGGCGGCTGGCACACGCCAAGAAGAAGACCGTCGGGGTGCGCATCCCCAGCCACCCGGTAGTGCGTGCGCTCCTGCAGGAGTTGGGTGAGCCGATCCTCTCCAGCACCCTTCTGCTGCCCGGCGCCGAGGAGCCGATGACGGACGGCTGGCAGATCAAGGAAGAACTCGACCACCAGCTCGACGCGGTCATCGACTCGGGCGACTGCGGTACCGAACCCACCACGGTGGTCGACTATTCGTCCGGTGCTCCCGAGATCGTGCGCGTCGGAGCCGGAGATCCCTCCCGTTTCGAGTGACCGTCCAGGTCAGCTTCGCGTTTCGGGGTGGACGTTTGCCGAGCCACGTATCGATGGAAGAGGAGCGGAATTGTCCTCGATCCCCACGCAACCCTCGCGTATCACCCGGAAGGGATGATCAGGCGGTCCTTCCAGCGATCAACAGCGCAGCGACGAACTCACGCACCAACGTCCGCTCGTCGTTCTCGTCCGCCCCCGGCACCATGAGTAGCGAGAGGATCACTCGCACGATCCAGCGTGCCCGCGACGCTGTGCCTGCTCCGAGTTCACCGAGCATCGCGACGCCCAGTCCGTTGATTACGTCGGATGAATTGGCAAGTTCACCTGCAAGACTCGCATCACCCGGAGTGAACCATGCAGCCAACGTCGGAGTGCTGCGCACCGCGGACACTGCAGTGAGCATCGCCGTTTCGAGACGTTCGCTCGGATCATCGATGGTCGCTACCGATTCCGCGATCGCAGTTCCCAGCCTGCGAGCTTCGCGGTGAACGAATGCGATGTGAAGAGCCTGCCGATTCTCGAAGTACCGATACAAGGTGGCCCGGGAACATCCTGCAGCAGAGGCTATCTCCGCCATACCGACGGCGTTGACGCCTTTCTCGACGAACAATTGTGCCGCGCTGTCGAGGATCTTCTCGGCTGCAGCCAAGGCACGACCCTCACCGAGCCAGTCGTTGCTCACGGCCGAGTCACCGACATCGGAGCCGTGAGTGGACGGCGCACGTAGTTGCCCGGCGCGTATTGCATCGCGTCGATGTCGACATGGAAGTCAGGAATCCGGGAAAGCAACTCTTCCAACGCAACTCGTGCCTGCATTCGAGCTGCCGATGCTCCCAGACAATGGTGGGCTCCGTGACTGAAGGTGAGAATCTTCTGCGGTCGACGCAAGACGTCCAACTCCGCCGCGTCGGGTCCGTACTTTTCAGGATCACGATTGGCCGCACCGTACATGAGCAGAACTTTACGTCCCGCCGGAATCACTTTGCCACCCAAGGCCACATCGCGCGTCGTGGTGCGTGCCAGACCTTGGACCGGCGAGGTGAGTCGAAGCAGTTCATCGACTGCGTCGGTAATCAATGCCGGACCGTCCACCAGGATCTGACGCTGGTCGAGGCGTTCGGTCAGCATCGCCACCGAGCCGCCCAACATTCCTGTTGTCGTGTCGTTTCCCCCGGCCACCATGGTGAAGGCGAAGCCGAGAATCGACAGCAGGCCGGACATGTCGCCTTCTTCACCGAGCCCTGCGGCGAGTAGATGCGAAATCGTGTCGTCACCTGGTTCGACCTTGCGGCGTTCGATCAGCGACGCGAAGTACATCATCAACTCACCGGTGGCGGCCTGCGCCGTCGTCGCTGCTGCGGCCACACCACCGGCCGAGTTGGCGGCAACAATGGCCTCGGTCCAGCCGTCGAACTGATCACGGTCCGCTTCCGGCACGCCCAGATAGTGCGCGACAACCATCGACGGCAACGGCTTGAAGAGCTCGACGACGAGGTCGCCGCTGCCACGCGCTTTCAACGCTTCGATACGCTCGACGACAAATTCGCGGACCATCGGCTCGACTGCCGATACCTGACGCGGGGTGAATCCCTTCGACACCATGCGCCGAAACTCCGACTGCGCGGGCGGATCCTGCATCACGAACGGCGGATTGTCCTGCATCCCGATCTGCTCGAGTTCACCGTAGACAGTGGTCAATCCCTTTGCCGACGAATATGTCTCGTAATCGCGGGCAGCGTTGTAGACGTCTCCGTGACGGGTGAGCACCCAGTAGTCGTCCTGCGGCGCAGCCTCCGGCACAACATTGTGAACAGGGTCGTTCTCGCGCAATGCGTCGTACATTGCCCACGGCGAACGCCAGGACTCCCCGCTGGAAGGAACGAACCGTGGCGAATGTGACACAGATGTTGTCATGACTCGACTATGAGACAAATAGTCGAATGTGTCAACGTTTTTATGATCAACTGTTTTTACGACCAACATCGAGTAACTCTCATACGCGCAGCACACTATCGCGTGTCGAGTGATCACGATCCGAAGAACCACCCGAAGAGCAGAGGCCTACGTCGATTACGTGTCCCTATACCGCGACACCGTCACCTGGGCAGCATTCATCGACGCGGACGAATACCTCCAACACGCACCAGGATTGGACTGGGAGGCACTACTCGGCGGCGTTCCTCAGGCGGGTTCGCACCGCATTGTTCTCGATGGGCTGGTCTACGAATCCAGGTGGACGCGCGACGGTCAACTGCGAGACGTCGAGGCACTGAAATACCTTGGGCTACAAAGCCACGGCTGCAAGAACATACTCGGACTGTCGGCGATTCTGCGCGCAGACGTCCACTGGGCCTGGAAGACAACCGAACCCGACACCTTGGTCCGGCCGGACAGATCGCTTTACTACTTCCGCCACTACCGCGGTTCGGAAGCGACACTCGACTACACCCGATGCCGAACTTCGGACCCCAGGTCTACGAAGAAGGCGTAGACATTCCGGCGACAATCGACCTATCACAAAAATGAATGTGCCTGCAAGGCACAGGTATTCATGCGCAGATAAACCTCCGGCCCGCGTCCACGAAGGCGATGCCTTCAGAATGCGGGCCGGAGGATCAGCTCAGCGACAGATCAGCTGAAGGACTGCAGGGCAACGCCCAGTCCGACGATTGCGCCGATACCCGAGATCAGGCCAGCAACACCCGTGATAACCGGCTGAATCTGCTTGATCAATGCCAGGTCTGCGTCCGAAGAACCCATGTCTAACTCCTCATCATGGAATGTGTGTACGCGTTCCGCGCGTCCGGTGTGTAACGGCGCTCACAATATACGTAAGACAGCCGAAATTTGAAGCGGCACCGCCGAGTGGGACGTAACTCACATCTCATCCAGCGGGAACCCACGAGTAACAATGCGCGATTCGGACAACGCTTCGGGAACCGTTGAATGACGAGCAGGAGAACAGCAGTGGGCAAGTTGGATGGAAAAGTGGCCCTGATCACTGGCGCAGGGCAAGGCGTCGGCCAGGGAGTTGCGTTGGCGCTCGCCAAGGAGGGCGCTTCTGTCGCGGTCGCGGGCCGCACTGAGTCGAAACTCGTCGTCACATGTAACGAGGTCACCGAACGTGGCGGCCGCGCTGAACCGGTGCTCGTGGACATCGCGG
Organism: Rhodococcus sp. IEGM 1409; assembly: GCF_030056735.1. Lineage (GTDB taxonomy): Bacteria > Actinomycetota > Actinomycetes > Mycobacteriales > Mycobacteriaceae > Rhodococcus_F. Next base: position 75,626 of record NZ_JASHKN010000017.1, on the reverse strand, counting down.
ATGCGGAATCCATCACCGGCGCCGTGGTGCGAACGGTGGAACTGTTCGGCAGCGTCGACATCCTGATCAACAACGCCAGCCTCAACCCGCTCGGCAACATCCTCGACCTCACTCCGGAGCGCCTTGCCGACGGACTGATGTCCGGCCCCGTCGCGACGCTGCGAACCATGCAAGCCTGCTACCCGTTCATGAAGGACCGCGGCGGCGGGGCGATCATCAACATGGTCAGTTCCGTGGCCGTCCGCTGGGACGCTGCCGGCTACGGCGGATATGCCGCGGTGAAGGAATCCGTCCGAGCCCTCAGCCGCGCAGCAGCGTGCGAATGGGGCGTCGACGGGATCCGTGTCAACGCGGTGGCCCCACACGCGTCGTCACCCGGGTTACAGCGTTGGGCAGAAGCGCGCCCGGAAGAGGCTGCAGCTTTTGTTGCCGGGATTCCGCTGCGGAGGATCGGAGACTGCGAAACGGACATCGGCACTGCGGTGGCTTTCCTGGTCGGCCCGGATGCCGCTTATCTGACCGGAGCAACAATTCCGCTCGACGGTGGTCAGTCGCGCTGGGGCTGAGAGGTGGCGTCGTCGAAGGCAAGCACCGCCGACTTGTCTTCGGCGATCGGGCGGCGGAAAACGAAACCGACCACAACGGATGCCAAAACCAACGCGGCCAGCACTATGAGCCCGACCATCCACCACATGGTTTTCAGTATGCCCGAACCGACATCGTCCGGACGCGTACTGCGGCCGCGGGAAATCGATGGCAACCGTGAAAAGTGCTTGGCACCAGTTAAATTCCGTTTTGACCGTTTCGTGAGCTTCTCGAAAATCCGTGATCGAGCACACAATTTCGGATCCCGAACCGGGACGAGTGCGTGACTACGACGACGCCTCGGTGCATCCTGTCAGGTATGGAATCCGCTGTTTCGGCCCAACTTGCCGACGGAAGCACCCTCACGCGCCCGTGGGGTGGGACAAGCAACATCACCGATATCGGCGGTGATGTTCACTGGATCGACTTCGGTGGTCCCAGCGGAGCACCGCCCATCGTGCTCGTTCACGGACTGGGCGGCTCACACCTGAACTGGGTACGGGTGGCACCAGCACTGGCGGCACGCACGCGCGTGTATGCATTGGATCTCGCCGGATTCGGACTCACCTCTGCCGGTGGGCGGCATACCGGCGTCGATGCCAACGCGGCGCTCCTGAATCGCTTTCTCGACACAGTGGTGGGTGAGCCTGCCGTCCTGTTCGGCAATTCGATGGGCGGAATGGTCTCGGCAATGTCGACCCACGCCAGTCCCGAATCAGTGGCCGGCCTGGTCCTGGTGGATCCGGCGCTCCCCCTGCCGGTCCAACTTCCCGACCTGACCGTCGCGGCGCAATTTGCGCTCTACTCGATGCCGTACGTCGGTGAACAGGTTCTCGGCTTCGGGCGCCGGAAGATGTCCGACCGGCAGTTGGCCGCACAGATGACCAGATTGTGTTTTGCCGATCCGACGCGAGCAGACCCCGCGGTCCTCGACGCGGGCGCCGCTTTGACGGCGATTCGCCGCAACGAACCCACTCAGGATGCCGAGTTCCTCCAGGCAGCACGGTCACTGTTGATGACCCTCGCCCGTCCGGCCTCGTATCGAAAGACCCTGCGAGAGATCAGGACTCCGACGCTCCTGATCCACGGCGACCGCGATCGGCTTGTCCCGGTCGAGGCCGCACGGGCGGCCGCTGCCGCGCATCCACACTGGACCACCATCATTCTGGGCGACACCGGCCACACCCCTCAGTTGGAGATTCCGGACGTGTTCTCACGCCATGCGCTCGCGTGGCTCGATCGGACCGGATTGATCGCACGGGGTTGATCACGAGCTGACCCGTACCGGCACCACACCGGTGGAACGGCCTTGCCGATCGAGCAAGTGCCCCATCAACTTCGGCGTATCCAGGACGATTCAGTGGCACTCGACGGTGTCGGAAACCAGCCGCCGAAGATCACATTGGCAGGTTCGGCGCACCGGTGAACGTAAAGCGGTCAAACACACCAAAGCTCAAGTCCTGGGAATGTGTCGGGGTACGCGCGTAGCGTGAAATTCGTGCCTTCCTCGGCCAGCCCGCTCTGCGTCCTTGCTTGTGTATCCGTTTCGGTAAAGGAGAATTGTCAGATGCCCGCACGTACAGCGCTCGACGGAACACCCTGTTGGATCGACCTCACCAGCTCCGACACCGCGGTTGCCAAATCCTTCTACACCAACGTGTTCGGTTGGCAGGCTGACACAAACGACGACCCGCAGTACGGCGGCTACGCGATCTTCAGCAAAGACGGGCAGCCCATCGCCGGGCTCGGCCCCCAGCAGGAGGGAAGCCCGTACGGCGACGTCTGGACCACCTACATCTCCTCTGCTGATGCGGCAGGGTCAGCGTCCAAGGCCGAAGCCGCGGGCGGCATGATCATGATGCCGTCGATGCAGGTCGGTCCTCAGGGCAGCATGGCGATCGTGGGCGATCCGGCCGGTGCCGTCGTCGGTATCTGGCAGGCAGATCAGCACAATGGTTTCGGGCTGGTGGGCGAGGCCGGCGCACCGGTGTGGCACGAGACATTGTCCAAGAACTACGCCGCGGTTCTGCCGTTCTACACCGATGTGTTCGGCTGGACTTACGAGTCCATCGGCGACAGCGACGAGTTCCGGTACTCACAGGCCAAACAGGGCGACACCGTCGTCGCCGGTTTGATGGATGCCAGCTCGTTCCTCCCGGCGGAGGTGCCGTCGTTCTGGCAGGTGTACTTCGGGGCGGACGACACGGATGCTGCAGTCGCGAAGGTCGTCGAATTCGGCGGCAGCGTTTTGCGCGATCCGGAAGACACGCCCTTCGGCCGTCTCGCGTCGGTTGCAGATCCTCTCGGTGCCAAGTTCCAGATCTCCACGATCACGGAATGAATCTCCGCGCAGAGGCCGCACCGGTCCGCGGTCTCTGCGCACCGATCGTGGGAAAACACGTATATGGACGCCGGCTTTGAAAAGCACAGATTTGAACACTCGCCCAGAAGGTATGCAGTTTTCTGTGTCCAACGCCTAATCTCATGGGATGCCCGCCCCCGCCCCTCTCCTCGATGTGTACTCGCAGCCGACACTGTCGACGCTTGCGCCGTCGGTACTCGCTTCCCTCGGAGTGAGCGGCGAAGCGAACCGTCTCGATCTGCAGCCCAGCAAAAAGACCGTCATTCTGCTGGTAGACGGGATGGGCGCGAATTTGCTCGCCCGCAACGCCGAACATGCACCATTCCTGAATTCGCTCGTCGGAACGCCCATACGGGCAGGTTTCCCCACGACGACGGCCACCAGCATCGTCTCGTTGGGGACCGGTCTGCCTTCGGGAGCGCACGGCATCACCGGCTACCAGTCCTACGTCGAAGAAGCCGATTCGGTGTTCAACTGGCTGGGCTGGCACAGCGCGGGCAAGAAGGATTCTCAGACCGACTCCATTGTCCCGGAGACCCTGCAGCCGCAGGCCACGACCTTCGATCGTGCCGCGGCCGCCGGCATCACCGTCACCACCGTCGTTCCGTCCAAATTCGACGGCAGCGGCCTCACCCGGGCCGGGATGCGCGGTGCCCAGTTCGCCGGAATCCAGGCGTACGGAGACCTCCTCGCTCGCACCGTGGCGGCGTCGAAATCTGCCGACCGGACTTTCACGTACTGCTACATCAGTGAGATCGATGCGCTGGGCCACGTCTACGGCCCCGAGTCCGAACCGTGGACATTCCAACTGATGCTTGTCGATCGACTGGTCGAACAACTCGCCGCCGCTCTCGGTCCGGACGTGAGATTGCTGGTTACGGCTGACCACGGAATGGTCGACGTGTTGGACGAGAACAAGATCGACTTCGACAACACCCCGATTCTGTCCGAAGACGTACTCGCCCTTGCCGGTGAACCGCGTTGTCGGCACATCCACACAAGAGAAGGCGCTGCACAAGATGTTGCGGACCGCTGGCGCGCCGAACTGGGTGATCGCATGTGGATCGGGACGAGATCTGAAGGCATAGTCGCGGGATTGTTCGGGCCCGCAGTGCATTCCGAGTATCACGGGCGGATCGGTGATGTCATCGCCATTGCCTCCGGGGACGTAGCCGTCGTACGTCGATCTGTCGAATCGGGACTGTCCGGCCTCCGTGGGCAGCACGGCGCCCTGACCCCGGACGAACTGCTGGTACCGCTCTTGTCCTCAGGACAACAGTAGGGCTCGGGCCCGGTGAATCTCGGTAACACCGACCACCTTGCACGCGCCCAACAAGACAATGGCACCAACCGCTGCACCCGCCGACAATGAAACAGCAGCAGCAAGCCTGGGCTCGGGCACTCGATTCTGAACCACCACAACCAGAGCGAGCGCACAACCTCCTGCCAGAACTGCCGCCGCCGTAATCCTCCCGACGGTGGCCTGCACGCGACGGAATCCCAACAGCCCATATCGCTTTCGAAGCAGGACATGGCCGAGCACAGCTCCGCACACGTAGGAGAACGAGCCGGCCGCACAGACGGCCAGGATCAGCGTTTCATCACTCGCCGACAGGGACGCGAGAAGAACGAGCGCCGTCTTGGCAACCATCATCACAACGGCAATCACCGCGGGAGTTCGAGTATTGTTGTCGGCGTAGAACACTCGAAGCTGAAGCATGACCATCGCAAAGGGAACCAGCCCGAATGCACTGACGGCAACGGCCGTCCCGATCAAACGGGCACTGCTGCCGTCTACCCGGCCGAAGAAGATCAGGGTGGTCAACGAGGGGCCGAACACCATGAGTGCCACCGTGACCGGGATCAGAGCCACCACCGAATACCTCGCTCCCCGGCCGAGATCGGCTACGACGCCTACGTCATCCCCCGTGGCAACTGACCTGGCAATTCGCGGCATCAGTACCGTCAACAGAGACACTCCGAGAATTCCGTATGCCACTTGAAACAGCAGATCCGCGTGTGTGTACATCGAGTAGACGTGCCGTGAGAGCGTCACCTTCATCGTCACCCACACCCCGATCTGCCCGGCAACGACGTACACCAGAACCCATCCGAGCAATGGCGCCCCGACGCGCACCGGGCGCCAGGTGTGCGGGACGAACCGCACGCGAAGGCGCCACCGAAACCCGTTGCGGTGCAGCGCACAAGCAACTACGGCGGTTTGCGCCACGATCCCGAGCAGAGTGCCGATACCGATCACCAGAACCTGTGCCATTGTCATCGACTCGGGAGTCAGAGCCACCGGACCCGGGATGCACAGGAAGACTGCGACCGTCACCAGAAGGACGACGTTGTTGATCACCGGCGCCCAGGCCGGCGCGCCGAAGACCGATCGAACACTGAGCACAGCCGTCATCATCGCCGTGACGCCGTAGAAGAAGATCTCCGGCAGAAGCAAGTACGCGAAGAGCGTCGTGAGCTCGCGTTGAGCCGGATCATCGATCACGGCCGAGACCAGCGGTGGCGCGCACGCCACGGCCACTGCCGTCACGAGAGCAAGAGCAAGCGCTCCCACGGTGAGGACGCGCTGCGTCTGCTCTCGTTCGAGCGTCCGCCCACGGCGTCGTTGCCGTGTCAGATACGGCAGCAGGACACTGGCGAGAATCCCGCCGAGGAGAAGCTGATAGACCATGTTCGGGAAGCTGTTGGCCGCGTTGTACGCATCACTGACCAGGGCAATCCCCAGAACGGCGGCAAGGGCAAGGGTGCGGACGAAGCCGGTGATCCGGCTGACCGTGCTGGCGAGCGCCACTTGTCCGCCCATCTTTGCCAAGCTGCCGCCCGTCTCACCCGTACGTTCGGACTCCCCCACACTCTCGACCATCTCGCCAGGGTGCCACATCGCAGTGCTCAACGAGCCGGCCCGGAAACGACTGCCCTCCTGCTAACGAGGGAGCGCCCCGAACCGAAGTTCGAGGCGCTCAGTAAGTACGAGTGAAGATCAGGCTGATTCTGCCCCAGCCAACGGCGGCATGACGACAACCTGACCGGCGAAGGACAGACCGGCACCGAAGGCGAGAAGCAAGGCCTTGTCGCCCGCCTTGCACTGGCCGTCGCGCAGCATCTGCTCCATGGCGAGCGGGATCGACGCGGCGGACGTATTGCCCGTCTCGGCGATGTCGTTGGAGACCGGAAATCCCTCGGGCAGCTTCATGCTGCGAGCGATTACCTCGTTGATGCGCTGGTTTGCCTGGTGCGGCACAAAAGCGTCGATGTCCTCGATACCCAGACCCGACTTCTCCAGGGTGCGAGTGGCGACCTTGCCCATCTCGAAGGCGGCCCAGCGGAACACCGCGGTACCGGCCATCTTGATCCACGGCCGAGGTCCGGTCGGGTTCTTGGTGTAGTCGAGCCAGCTCGGCTCCTGAACGATGGCATCGGACTGGCTGCCGTCCGAACCCCATTCGACCGGGCCGATTCCGACGGTATCGCTCGGTCCGACGACAACTGCGCCGGCGCCGTCACCGAAGATGAAGCGAACGCTGCGATCGGTGGGCTCGGTGGCCTCGCTCATCAACTCGACGCCGACGACGAGAACGTGATCTACGGTGCCACCGCGAACGAGGTCGCTGGCGACTGCCAGGGCGGTACAGAAACCGGCGCAACCTGCTGCGATGTCGAATGCAGCCGGACCCTTGATACCGAGCTCATGGGCAACGATGGATGCGGCCTGAGGAGTCTGCAAGTCCCATGTCGACGTCGCAATGATCACGGCGCCGATCTGCTCGGGCGCAATGCCGCTGACATCGAGTGCTTTACGGGCAGCGCTGATCGACATGGCGAGGATGCCTTCACCTTCGCCGGAGAAGCGGCGCGACTTGATACCCGATCGTGTCTGGATCCACTCGTCGGTGGAATCGATCAGCTCGCAGATCTCGTCGTTGGTGACGACTCGCTCCGGGCGGTGAACGCCGAGCCCGAGAAGGACGGACTGCCGACCTCCGGCCACACTGGCAATCGGCTTACCCATTGATCGATCTCCTCGTTGGTTTCTGGTGATGACGCGCATTCGACATCACACGTTACGTAGTGGACATGGGCCACTGCCTCTCAGGTCACCGTTCGGTCACGGCAACAACATGAGGCTGGCTCACATTACGCTTCGGTCAGGTATGTAGTCCAGATCCTCGATCAGGCGCGCAAATGAGCTAGAACTGCCAAAACACGACGATGCCCACTTTCGGAAGCCGACAGGCCGAGTTTCGCGAAGATATTTCCTATGTGCTTGCTCACAGCAGTGTCGCTGACGACCAATTTCCTGGCGATTTCCTGATTTCCCAGCCCCTCTGCCATCAGTCCGAGGACCTCGGACTCGCGTGGGGTCAGTGATCTGATCGGATCGTCGGCGCGTCGACGGCTCATCAGTTGGGATACGACCTCGGGATCCATCACGGTTCCGCCGTCGACGACCCGGTTCAACGCGTCGACGAACTCGGCTACCTTGCCGACCCGTTCCTTGAGCAGGTAGCCGACGCCACCGGCGCCGCCTGCCAACAATTCACCGGCGTAGCGATCCTCGACGTACGCAGAAAGGACGAGGACGGGAAAGCCCGGGCGAAGCTTGCGCACCTCGATCGCCGCTCGAAGTCCCTCGTTGGTGAAAGTAGGAGGCATCCGGACATCGAGCACCGCGGCGTCGGGGGCGGTCTCCTCGAACACCGCAAGGAACTGTGTGGCATCGGAGACGGCAGACACCTCGAATCCCTCTCCGCGAAGCAGCAGTGCCAGCCCTTCGCGCAGGAGAGCGTCGTCTTCGGCAATCAGAATCCGCACGGTAGTTCCACCCTCATCGTTGTCGGTCCACCCTCCGGGCTCTCCAGTGCGGCGGTTCCTTCGAAAGCCTCGACCCGGCGCCGGATGCCCGCCACGCCGCCGCCCGGCCGTTCGTTCGCGCCGCCGTGACCGTCGTCGATCACGTCGATGAGCATCGTCTCACCCAACGAGTCGGTGGACGTCTCCGTCCTTGCAGTGACGGTGACGCTGTGCGCTCCGCTGTGTTTTGCGACGTTGGTCAGAGCCTCCGCGACGACAAAATACGCGGCAGCCTCGACGGCGGCCGGGGCACGGCGGAGATCGTCGATCTCGAGCACACAGGGCACGCTGGAGCGACCGGCGAGCGCGGAGATCGCGCCCTCGAGACCGAGCTCGTCGAGGATCGGCGGATAGATGTCGTGCACCAACGTCCGGAGTTCACTCAACGCCTCCGTTGCAGCATCTTGCGCCCGATGCAGTTGTGGCAGAGCCTGGTCCGGGTTGATCTGCAACGACCGCTCCGCCATTCCCAGCATCATCACCACCGCGACCAGACGGTTCTGCGCGCCGTCATGCAGATCGCGCTCGATGCGCTTGAGTTCGGCCGAATGCGCGTCCAGCGCCGCAGCTCGGCTGGCCGTCAGGGCGGTGACGCGCTTCGAGAGGTCCGAACGCGTGTCCGGCGCAAGCAAAGTCGTGGTAGACCAGCTGATCCACTTCGCCATCGCGGGGATCAACCACCACGCGATCAGGAAGTACAGGATGCCGATCAACGGCATTCCCGCAGCGCCCAACCACGACGTCACGGGGTACGGGTTGTTGACGGGTTCGCCCGCGGGCATCTGCTGCCAGTACAGCGGGACGGCAATCGCATTGAGTGCACCGAGTGGCAGCGCAATTGTCAGCATCGCCGCGACGAAAGCACCCAGACCATGAATCGACAACCAGGCCGCGTCGCGCCTCGTCGACTGATCGGTGAGGAACCGGCGCCAGTCCCCGAATGTCGGATTGCTCGGCATCGGCGGATATCGCTGCAGAACAGGGCGCCCGGTGTACGCAGCAGTGCGCTTGCGAGCCAGGCCGGCCCACCACCGGAGCACTCTCACGTACGACGGCAACAGCAACCAGCCGACGATCAAAATCGAGAGCGACAACAGAATGAGACCGACCATCAACAAGAACAAAGAGACCACAGCTGCCGCACCCTCGACGAGCACGTACACCGCAGCCCTGGTTCTCTTCTTCACTGCCCCAGCATGCCGCACCGCACCGCACGATCCACTACAGCTGGCTACACCATTGATTCGGGACTCTGCTGGATGTCGACGAATGCCGAATCTCCATAGCGTTCTTCCCATGAAGAATCGACACTCGGTCCTCACCTCGCCGGCTCCTGGTGCCACGGCCGCTCGAACATCTGCCGTGCGACTCGAAGGCGTCAGTAAGGTCTACGGCAACGGCCGCGGCGCCGTGACCGCCCTCGACAACATCAGCCTCACTCTGCCGCGCAGCACCTTCACCGCCGTGATGGGCCCGTCCGGATCAGGTAAGAGCACTTTCCTGCACTGCGCCGCGGGCCTCGACCGACCGAGCAGCGGATCGGTGTGGCTGGGAGACACCGAGATCTCACAGCTGAAGCCGAAGGCTCGCAGCATCTTCCGGCGCGACCACATCGGTTTCGTCTTCCAGGCCTACAACCTGCTCGGCGCTCTCGACGTCGAGCAGAACGTCACGCTCCCCCTACTCCTCGCCGGACGACGAGCCGACAAGCAGTACCTGACCTTCGTCCTCGAATCCGTCGGGCTCGGATCGCACCGAAAGCGCAAGCCCTCCGAACTGTCCGGCGGCCAGCAGCAACGCGTCGCCATCGCGCGCGCCCTCGTCACCCACCCCGACGCACTCTTTGCCGACGAACCGACAGGCGCCCTCGACTCCCGCAGCGCCAAGCAGGTTCTCGAGTTGCTGCGCCGGACTGCCGCCGAGTTCGACCAGACCATCGTCATGGTCACGCACGATCCGGTGGCCGCGTCGTACGCCGATCGCGTGCTGTTCCTCGCCGACGGGAAACTGGTCGGACACATCGACCGCCCGACGCCGCAGCAGATCGCCGAACGCATGACACACCTCGGGGACTGGTGATGATGAAAGCGCACACTTTTGCCCATCTGAAAGCGCACCGCTCCGGATTCGTCGCCGTGTTCGTCTCCGTGTTCTGCGCGGCTCTCCTCACCTGTGGTTTGGGTGTACTGCTGGAATCAGGAGTGCGAGGCGGAGTCTCACCGCATCTCTACGCTGGTGCCGACGCCGTAGTCAGCGCGCCGCAGGCACTCGTCGTCACGGAAGACGCCGATCAGCCTTTTGCCGAGCGAGTTCTCCTCGACGGTGATGCGGTCCGCAAGCTCGAGGCACTCGATGTCACGGTGGTTCCCGACATCTCCGTCCCCGTCAGCACCGCTGAGGGCGTCGTACTCGACGCACATCCTTGGAACACAGCACAATTGGCGCCGTACTCGCTCGCCGAGGGCCGCGCTCCGCAGAGCCGCGACGAGGTGGTCTCGACCACCGGCGCCGCGCTCGGCCAGCGAATCACGCTGGCTCATGGCGGCATGGTGGACGAATACACCGTCGTCGGCACAGCAGATTCGTCTTCGGTGCCGTCGCCCGACCGTCCCGCACTGGTCTTCCTCGACGACGAAGAGGCCGACCGGTTGTGGCCGCACCAGAACTCGGTCACCGCAGTCGGATTGATCGCTCCCGAAGGCGTGAATGCCGCCGCTCTCGCTCGCGACGCACTCGCTGGGACCGGCGCCGAGGTCTCGACCGGCACCGCACGCGGAGGCATCGAATTCCTCGACGCCGGTGCTGCGCGGACTCAGTTGATCGTGCTCTGCGCCTCGTTTGCGGGTCTTGCATTGATGGTCAGCATGTTCGTCGTTTCCAGCACGCTGTCACTCTCGATCAACGCCAGGCGCCGAGAGTTCGCTCTGCTACGGGCAATCGGAGCCACCTCTCGGCAAGTCCACGTCATGATCGGGCGCGAAGTGCTGCTCGTTGCTGCAGCTGCTGCGGCCCTCGGCGCGGTGCCCGGATACCTGCTCGCCCGAGTTCTGGGCGCACAGTTCGCCGATGCCGGGGTCATGCCCACAGATTTCGCGTTGGCGTACAGCCCCCTTCCGGCGATCGCGGCATTCCTGATCTGCGTACTCACTGCCCGCGCGGCAGCTGCGATCGCTGCCCGTCGGCCGGCAAAGCTCGACCCCGTCGAGGCACTCCGCGAATCCGAAAGCGGCCCGGCGAAACTGGGCCGCGGACGCATCATCACCGGGCTGATCTTCGGCGCCGCCGGCCTCAGCGCGTGCATCCTCCCAGCCTTCCTGCCCGGCAGCGTGGCAGCCGCCGGAGCCGGTTCGAGCGCACTGTTGTTGATCTTCTCGGTCGCGCTGCTCGGCCCGTTGCTGGTGCGCGGCATCATCAAGGTCCTCGGCGGCCCGCTGCGCCGTAGCCGCTCGGCGTCGAAGGTTCTCGCTGCCGCCAACGCCGAATCCAACTCGAGGCGACTCTCGTCGGCCGTTGTTCCCTTGGCTCTCGCAATCGCACTGGGCTCGGTGCAGTTCTTCAGTCAGAGCACCGTCGCAGCCGAGGCGACCAACCAGTCGATCAAAGGCGTCACCGCAGACCTGATCGTCGGCGCTCCGGCCGGTATCGCTCCCTCGCTCCTCGACTCGATTGCAGCGGTGCCCGGTGTGAGTGCGGCCAACCCCGTGGTGCGTAGCCAGGTCTTACCGGTACCGAGTGGTGAGGAAGGCGGCTCAGCCGACAGTGCGATCGCGGCCCAGGGCATCGACGCCGCCAGTGCCGACGCGACCCTCGATCTCGCGGTGACCGAAGGCGACCTGAGCGCTCTGACCGGCGATACCCTTGCCGTGAGCGAAGACGGCGCCTTCACACTCGGGGCCAAGGTTGGCCAGCGCGTCGACCTCTATCTGGGTGACGGAACACTGGTGCATCCGATGGTCGTCGCAAAATACGGTCGCGGCCTCGGATTCGGGGACGTGACCATGCCGATCGAGACTTTGCGTCAGCACTCCACCGACGCCCTGATCGACACCGTTCTGGTTACTGCCGAACCCGGACGGTCGGCTGAAGTTCAGCAGTCGTTGCAGTCCTTCCCGTCGATCGCCGCGATGAACCAGGACCAGTTCGGGGCCGCAGGCGAAGATCAGCGGCGTATGCAGTCGTGGGTCAGCATCCTCGCCGTCCTCGTCCTGCTCGGTTATCTGGCCGTCGCCGTCGTGAACACTCTGGTCGCCGCCACGGCCGAGCGTTCCCGCGAGTTCGCGCTCCTGCAGCTGGTGGGTTCGCGAACGAAGCAGGTCCGAGCGATGATGCGCATCGAATCGTTGATGGTGGTGGGAATCGCCGTCGTGGTCGGATCGCTGATCGCCCTGCCGCCGCTGATGGGCATCGCCGTGGCGGTGTCCGGGCAGCCGATCCCGGCGATCTCACCGGTGATCTACGGTTCCATCGTCGCCGTGACCGCTGTTCTCGGGTTTGTCTCCATCGCGATCCCGACTCGCGCCGCCCTGCGCAAGAACCCGATGGACGGTGTCCGCAAGAACTGAGTGCCACTACCGTCGTCATCTATGGATGCGGCCGCCTGGGACAAGAAGTACGAAGAATCCGAGCTCGTCTGGGGCGCTCCTCCCAACGAACTACTGGTGGAATACGCAACGGCCCTCCCCCACGGCCAGGCACTGGACCTGGCGTGTGGCGAGGGCCGTAACGCGTTGTGGCTCGCAACCCGCGGTTGGGAGGTCACCGGCATCGACTACTCGGCCGTGGCGATCGAGAAAGCTCGCACGATCGCGGCCCGCTCACCCCGATCGGTCCTCGACCGGCTCGACTACCGATGTGGAGACGTCACCGCCACGGACTACGCCCCCGGAAACGGGCATGACTACGACTTGGCACTGCTTCTTTACCTTCATCTGCCCGCACCACAACGCACCCTGGTTGTGAACCGTGCCATAAATTCTCTGAAACCTGACGGAATCCTCATGATTTTGGGTCACGACCGAAGCAATATCGACTACGGCGTCGGCGGACCGCAAGATCCCGAAATCCTTTACACACCAGAAGAATTGATGCAAGAGTTCCGCGGAAAGCTCAAGTTCGAGATCGCCGGAAATCCCCACAGGCACACCGAAACGGGAATCGCGATCGACGCGCTTGTCATCGGACGCAAATCCGGTGTTGGCAATGCAAAGAACGGCTAGTAACATGTATTAAGTTACCGACGAGTAATAAACTTCGGGCGGTACTAGGAGTGCTGGACCGCACCACCTCACTGGGAGAAGCAGAAGACATGGGCCATTACAAGAGCAACGTTCGGGACCTGGAGTTCAACCTCTTCGAGGTTCTCGGACTGGAAAAGCCGCTGAGCGAAGGCGCTTGGGGCGACCTGGACGCCGACACCGTCCGCAACATGCTGGCCGAGGTCGCGCGTCTGGCCGAGGGCCCTCTTGCCGAGGCGTTCGCAGACACCGACCGCAAGCCGCCTGTCTTCGATCCGGAGACCCACGAGGCGACGCTCCCGGAGTCCTTCAAGAAGTCCTTCAAGTCGATGTGGGACGCCGAGTGGTACCGGATGGGCCTGAGCGAAGAAATCGGTGGCGTACCGGTTCCCCGCTCCGTCGTGTGGGCAATCTCTGAAATGCTCCTCGGCTCTCAGCCCGCAGCATTCATGTACCAGGCCGGACCCTCGTTTGCCGACGTGCTGTTCCACAACGGCACCGAAGAGCAGAAGAAGTGGGCCGCCACCGCCGTCGAACGCGGATGGGGTGCCACCATGGTCCTCACCGAGCCCGACGCCGGATCCGACGTCGGCGCAGGCCGCACCAAGGCCATCAAGCAGGACGACGGCTCCTGGCACATCGAAGGCGTCAAGCGCTTCATCACGTCCGCAACCTCGGATGACCTGTTCGAAAACATCTTCCACCTGGTTCTCGCACGCCCCGAAGGCGCCGGACCCGGCACCAAGGGCCTGAGCCTGTTCTTCGTCCCGAAGACTCACTTCGACTTCGAGACCGAAACCCTCGGCGAGCGCAACGGCGTTTTCGTCACCAACGTCGAGCACAAGATGGGTCTCAAAGCGTCCACCACCTGTGAGCTCACCTTCGGTGGCCACGGCGTCCCCGCACAGGGCTGGTTGGTCGGCGACGTCCACAACGGCATCGCGCAGATGTTCGACGTCATCGAGCACGCTCGAATGATGGTGGGCACCAAGGCGATCTCCACCCTCTCGACCGGTTACCTCAACGCACTGGACTACGCCAAGCAGCGTGTGCAGGGTGCCGACCTGACCCAGATGACCAACAAGGCGGCACCGCGCGTCAGCATCACGCATCACCCCGACGTGCGTCGCAGCCTGGCAATGCAGAAGGCATACGCCGAAGGCCTGCGTGCGGTATACCTCTACACCGCAGCGCACCAGGACGAGGTTGTCGCCCAACATGTCTCGGGCGCAGACAAGGACACCGCGTTCCGCGTCAACGACCTGCTGCTCCCGATCGTCAAGGGCGTCGGCTCCGAGCGTGCGTACCAGTACCTGACGGACAGCCTGCAGACCCTCGGCGGCTCCGGCTTCCTGCAGGACTACCCGATCGAGCAGTACATCCGCGACTCCAAGATCGACTCGCTGTACGAAGGCACCACGGCCATCCAGGCTCAGGACTTCTTCTTCCGCAAGATCGCCCGTGACCGCGGCGTCGCGCTCGCTCACGTTGCCGGACAGATCAAGACCTTCATCGACAGCGAAGCCGGCAACGGCCGTCTGAAGGCGGAGCGCGCACTGCTCGCCACCGCACTCGAAGACGTCCAGGCCATGGCCGCCACGCTCACCGGCTTCCTCATGGGAGCTCAGGAGCAGCCCACCGAGCTGTACAAGGTCGGCCTCGGCTCCGTCCGCTTCCTGATGTCCGTCGGCGACCTGCTCATCGGCTGGCAGCTGCTCCGTCAGTCCGAGATCGCTCTCGCAGCACTCGACAACGGCGCTTCCGACAAGGACAAGAGCTTCTACGAGGGCAAGGTCGCCATCGCGTCCTTCTTCGCCAAGAACGTCCTGCCGGAGCTCACCGCTTCGCGTGAGATCGTCGCGAACACCGAGAACGACATCATGGAGATCGACGAAGCAGCATTCTGATTCGTTCCTGATTCATGAAAAGTGCCGGTCCCGAGAATGTTTCGGGGCCGGCATTTTTGTTGTCAGCGCTCGATGTCGTCTGCGATCATCTGCGCTCGACAGCCGGACAACTGATCTGCGCGGACAGTACGGAACTCGTCGGTTGTTCGCCGGGTCGTGCCGCCGTTCCCGCCAGGGAAAGCGCCACACGCCTGCGATCTGGAGAACTGACTATTTCGATGGACTTGTCGTCGACGCCGCCGAAGGAGACGAACTGTCCGCTCTGATCCGAGAACTTCATGATCGCCGCCCCGTGCTGACCCAGTTCCGGTTTTTCGTTCACGTAGACCTGCAACTGGAAATCACGTCCCGGATATTCGCCGCCGCCGTCGTATTCGTAGAAGGAACTGGTGTGCACCTCGTAGGCCCACTGACGGTGCCCGGCAGGCAGCGAATCCGCCCAGTTGTGCTCGAAACACGTGACGGATCCGGGCAGCGAGACACTGGCTGCGCCGGTCCACCCACCGGTCAGGGTGATCGCTCCATAGGGCGCTGCTTCGGACTCGGGCCCTTCGGAAGGCAAGGGCGGCAACGTCAACGGTCCGACATTGCGACCGGTGAACTCGAAAAGCCTCTCGCTGGACACGAACGGGGGCGACTCGCGCTCACCGGCGCAGGAGACAACCGACAGGGCGGCCATGACAAGCAACACGCACATACCGCGTCTACGAACCGGCACCTCTATTCCCCTCATTCCGTTTCCAACAGAATACATACCGTTCGGTCTCCAAGTTCCCGAATGTGTCCGACACATCCCATTCGTGGGACCGCTCGCCCCTTGACGATGTGATTGGGTGAGCACGAACGTCCACTGAACCAGCACTCGGTTCTTTCGAAGGCCGAGTAGATCAACAGACAGGTGATCATCGTGGTCGCACCAGAGCACGCACAACCCGATTACGCCCCCGACCTGGCATTGACTGCCACGGACTTGGCGCTCGACGGCCCATGGGGGCCGGTGTTCGGACACGTCAATCTCGAAATTCGTGCGGGCGGTGTGACCATCCTCGAAGGTTCGGCCGGTTCAGGACGTACGTCCTTACTTCTGACACTCAGCGGGCGAATGAAAGCCAGTTCCGGATCGCTCTCCGTCTTCGGTCGAACCCGTCCCCGTGAGATCTTCGAGATCGCCTCGATCGCCGGGTTCGAGGACATCGACGAGCTTGCCGAGTCCGTCACCGTCCGCGATCTGATCACCGAGCAGATCCGTTGGGACGCACCCTGGTACAAGCTCATCGGACGTGCCGGGGATCGAGAACTCGAAGCGGTGTGTGCTCCCGTATTCGGCGATCATCCGTTGCCTGCACTCGGCCGATACGTCAGCGACCTCGGCGAACTCGAGGCGACCCTGCTGCGCATCGCGGTCGCGAACACGAAGAAGCCGGCTCTGCTGGTCGTCGACGATCTCGAACAGGTGCGGCGTGACTCCGAGCGCGCATATCTCGTCGAGCGACTCGTCGAGATGGGGAGCTACCAGACCATCATCGCGTCGACCGTCAACCCGCTGCCTGACGGATCACCCATCGATGCCGTCACCTTGCTCCAAGAAGTCACCAATCCCGACCAAGAAGGGGCGAGGTAACCGCGATGCTCGCTGGAATGTCTCTCGGAACCGAACTCAAGCGGTTCTCCCGCGGCGCGATGCCCAGGATCGCACTTGTCACCATCATCTTGATGCCGCTCCTGTACGGCGCGATGTACTTGTGGGCCTTCTGGAATCCGTTCGGTGAGGTGAACAAAGTCCCCGTCGCGCTGGTCAACACCGACCGTGGCGCGATGGTCCAGGGGCAGGAACTCAACGCGGGCGACGAGGTAAGCCAAGCGTTGCTCGATTCCGGTGAGCTCGATCTCCACCTGGTCTCACAGCAGGAAGCCGCACAGGGAGTTTCGGACGGCACGTACTACTTCTCTCTCACTCTGCCCGAGAATTTCAGCGAGGCCGTTGCCTCCCCGACGTCCAAGGACCCCCACAAAGCGCAGTTGCAGTTCACCTTCAACGACGTCAACAACTATCTCGGTACCATCATCGGTCAAAATGCCGCCCAGCAGGTCCTCAGCCAAGTCAGCGACAAGATCGGCGCGCAGTCGGTCGAGACGGTTCTGGTCGGATTGACCGACGCGGGTGCAGGTTTGAAGCAGGCTGCCGACGGAGCGCTCCAGCTCTCGGCCGGAGTGAACACGGCCAATGCCGGAGCCGGCGAATTGGCGTCGGGCTCGAAAACGCTGGCCGACAACATGGTCACCGCACGTGACGGTGCAGCCACCCTTGCCGGCGGTACGGCGCAACTCTCGACTGGTATCAACACCGCCACGGACGGTGTCCTCGCACTGACCGACGGTTTGGGTCAACTCGATCTCGGAGCTGTCCAACTGGGCGACGGCGCAAGCCAACTCAGTGGTGGCGTCACCCAGGTCGTCGACCAGCTGAGCGTCCTCGGGAACACACAAGCAGACGTCGCACAGCTGGTCGGGCAGGCAGTGGCCAGCCTTCGGCTGAACCCGGATCCCGTCAGCCAACAGATCGCCAATGCCCTCGCACCTGCCCAAGACATGCTGCGCACTCAGGGTTTCGGTGAAGCGACCATGGGCCAACTGGGCGAACTCGAGAGCGGTGCACAACAACTCGCTTACCAACTCGACGATCCGTCGAGCACCTTCCGAGCCGGGCTGAATGCCGCGGCAAACGGCGGCGGTGAACTCCGCAACGGTCTGGTGCAGCTGCGTGACGGCGGTCAACAAGTCAACGACGGAGCTCAAACCCTCAGTAGTGGACTGGTTCAACTCACCGACGGCAGCGTCCAACTCTCCGACGGTGCGGCCAAACTTGCAGACGGCACCGAGCAACTTCGTGCCGGATCCTCCGAACTCGCAACCAAACTCACCGAGGGCGCCGGCCAGATTCCCAGTTGGACCGATCAGCAGCGAACCGCAACCGCTCAAACCCTCTCCAGCCCGGTCGAACTGCAGGAAACTTACGAGAACCGGGCAAGCACCTTCGGCACCGGTTTTGCTCCGTTCTTCCTGCCTCTCGCGCTGTTCGTGGGAGGCATCATCACCTGGATGCTGCTCAAGCCGCTCCAGAACCGGCCCATCGCAAACGGGCTCGGCGCGCTGCGGGTAGTCCTCGCCTCGTACTGGCCGGCATTGCTCATCGGCATCTGCCAGGTAATCGTGATGTACCTGGTCGTGCACTTCGCCGTCGGCCTGCACCCCACGCACGCCCTCGGTACCGTCGGGTTCCTGATGCTCATCACTGCTACCTACATGGCGTTGATCCAGGCATTCAACGCCGTCTTCGGGGTATCCGTCGGACGCGTGATCACCCTGGCCTTCCTGATGCTGCAACTGGTTTCGGCCGGCGGCATCTATCCCGTCGAAACCACCGCGAAACCGTTCCAGATCATCCACCCGTTCGACCCGATGACCTACGCGGTGAACGGGCTACGACAACTCACAGTGGGAGGTATCGACTCGAGGCTGTGGGTCTCGATCGCCGTCCTCGGTGGCCTTCTCGTCGCCTCACTCGGCGCCAGTTCACTTGCTGCACGCCGAAATCGGCAATGGACCATGGACAGGTTGCATCCACCGATCGAGGTCTAGGTCCAGCTCTCGGGCCAAGGCTCCACGGTCAGCGCAGGCCATTCCCTACGCCACCGTGCCGCCTTGGCCTCGTACACCTCTCTCGGTGCGAGCACCGGGTTGGGGCGGACGATCATGTCGAAAAGATCGCCGTACCCGTGCGGGGCATACACGTCCACGGTGCCGTCCGATGCCTTGGTGATCCCGAAACAGCAGGTTGTGGAAGCGAAGTGGTCGATAGCGTCTCGGCAACTGGTGAACGGAACGCCAGGAATCCCGAAATGCTGCTCGTACCACAGGTGCACGCGGGCTTCATTGCGCACTTCGATATCGGCATCCACATCGGCGAACAGTTCTGCGGCCGAACGAATTACGCGATCTTCCGCTTCGTAGCTCAGATCGTCGGCGTCGAAATAGAAGAGGTCGTAGTCCTTGATCCCGGCCCCGGGGTCACGACCGTCGATGTGATTCCAGACGGTGTGAAAAAGCCCGCCCGCCGTCAGGTACCACTCAGCCAACTCCAACTTCGGCGCCCGATCCACGATCGTTGCGACCACAGGATTGGCCAGGGCGATCTCGAGAAATCGTTCACGCATACCGTCAGCCTTCCATATGACAAGCAAACTTGACATCGCGTGACAAGTATTCTTTACTTTTCCCATGACTGGAAAGGCTGGCGACAACAACGTGCGGGAGCACCGACGCCTCGCCGGCCTCACCCAGGCACAACTGGCCACAGCAGGCCAAGTGAGCAGACAGAGCATCGTCTCCGTCGAACGCGGCGACTACGCACCGAGCGTCTACCTGGCACTTCGCCTGGCACTGGCGCTGGGGGCCACCGTCGAAGCACTCTTCCCCCTACCCGAATCGGAACTCATCACAGAAATTCCAGAGGAGACGGCATGAGCACCATCATGAAGGCAATGCGGTTCGTCGGAGATCTGGACGACGACTTCTACAAGGACGAGCGTCAGCGCGACGTCTGGAACGAAGCCTCGGCGGTTGGGTTCCAATTCGCCTACTGGATCACGTTGATCGCAGCGGCAGTTCTTCCGTGGGTTGCCGGACGAACCGGCGCATGGATTTCATTGGGACTGGTCATCGGATGGTTTATCTGCTCGATGGTGGTGCTCCGCTACGCGCAGGCTCACGACGTCGACGTCTACACAAGCATGAAGGGTCTCCAGCCCCGATCTCTCGTGGCTGGATCCGTCTATCTGATCGCATTGATCGGCGTCGTCGCCCAACTCGTAACTCGCCCGGGCGACGGAATCGCGACCTGGGCCGGCGCTGGAGTCGGTGCACTCGTCGGCGCCACAGCCGCCATCCTGGGCGTAAAGCACCACCAGCAGCGTGCCAAGCGTCGCGAAGCGGCCGAAGAACTTCTCTGAATTGCGGAAGTCTGCCCAGCACAACGGAATCCATAGAGTTGGTAAAATCGTGCCAGGTCAACCGATCGCGAGTAACGTCGAAACGGTGAGCACTCGCCTCGGATACCAGATGCCCAACTTCAGCTACGGCGGTCCGGTCAAGGACCTCTTCCCCACCGTCATAGCGCAGGCCCGCGAAGCCGAAGCCGCAGGCTTCGACACTGCATTCGTGATGGATCACTTCTACCAACTCCCCGGAATCGGAGCGCCGGACGCCCCGATGCTCGAGGCCTACTCGGCGCTCTCCGCGCTGGCGACGGCCACCGAGACCATCCAGTTGTCTGCACTGGTCACGGGAAACACCTACCGCAATCCGCCCATGCTTGCCAAGACCGTCACCACCCTCGACGTGGTGAGCGGCGGTCGGGCCATTCTCGGCATCGGCGCCGGTTGGTTCGAACTCGAACACAATTCGTTCGGATACGAGTTCGGAACATTCACCGAACGCTTCCAGAAACTCGACGAAGCACTGCAGATCATCGCGCCGATGCTCCGCGGTGAGCGTCCCACCTTCGACGGCAAGTGGTACCACGTCAACGACGCCATCAACGAGCCCCGCGTCCGCGACGACTTGCCGATCCTGCTCGGCGGCGGCGGCGAGAAGAAGACGTTCGGGCTCGCCGCTCGCTTCGCGGATCACCTCAACATCATCTGTGACCCGTCGGAACTGCCGCGCAAGATGGAAGCACTTGCGGCGCGCTGCGACGAAGCCGGCCGCGACCCCGCAACCCTCGAGACCAGCTTCCTGACGTTCATGATGATCGACGAGGACGGCGACAAGGCTCGCGCGCATCAGCGAACATTCCTCGCGGAACGTGGTCTCGACATCACCACAGCGCCGGAAGACGTTGTCGCCAAAGCCACCGAACGTCATTTCGTCGGCAGCCCGGACGACGTCGCCGAGCAGGTTCAGACACGCATCCTCGACCACGGCATCGACGGCGTCGTGATCAACCTGATCACCAACGGCGAAGAGCCAGGCATCGTCGACCTCGCGGGCCGCACCCTCGGCCCACTCGTCGGCAAGTAGTTCCCTACTCGCACTTCACGATCGGCACCGGGTCGTACTTGACGGTCCGGGTGTTCGAGGAAATCTCGGCGCCACTCGCGTGGTCGGTGATCACGCGAGTGTCGCTGACCGTGAATCCGGGCGCACCGCTCGAAGCCACACAGCCAGGCCCCTCCGGCAACGTCACGGTGTTCGGTGACGTCGGCGACGTACGCGGGCCCGTCGTCGAAGCGACATCGACGGTTTTGGTTCCCCAGATCCGAACGGTGATGTTCGACGACGTCGCAATCGTCTCGATCATCACGCCGGTCTTCGCCGGATTACGGAACTGCAGGTCGATCGCACCGTCGAAGATGGTCGCCTCACGAGCCTCGGGGTACCGCGAGATGTAGTAGCTGTGCTCGGTATGTGCAACGTCGTCCATGCCTGCGAAGTACGTTGCGTTGTAGAGCGTCGTCGCAAGCTGACTGATACCGCCGCCGACGGCCTTGTCCGGGCGACCGTTGTTGATGATCCCCGACTCGACGTATCCCTGAGCGGCACCGCGCGGACCGGTGTATTCGTTGAGCGAGAACGTATCTCCGGGCTTGATGACCGCACCGTCGATCTCCGACGCAGCCAGACCGATGTTGACACCGGACGCGTATTCGAAACCACCGGTGGTGAATTCGCCGATCACCTCATTGATGCCGAGTGCGTCCGCGGCTTCGGTGGTCAATGCCGGTGGGACCGGACCGTACACGGCAGGGGTTGCCCGAGAAGCCGTGCTGCCCAGCAGAACCGGAAGTTCCTTGACCGTGTCCGGCCAGTTGATCAGGTCACCGACAACACCAGGCACAACCGTCGGCTTACCACCGGCGAAGGTGAACGACGCGTCCTTGGGTTGTACTTCCGTCGACACCAACTGCGGAGTCAGAATCTTGATCGCGGCATCCGTGTTGTACTGCGGGGTCAGCCCACCGGAAGCATCCGGAGTGAAGGTCAAGACCTCGGCGATCTGGTCGACGCCGAGCGTCGCGACCTTGCCGTCACGGCCGTTGACCACGACGTCACCCGAGACGGCCGGAATAGCGATCTCCTGCAGTGCGCGATCGACACCGGCCTGAGTGACGGTGACCGGCACTTCGTCGACCGGAAGATCGACGATGCCACCGTCAGACCACTCCGCGGCGAACGTGGCGCCCGCCTTCTGCGCTTCGAGCGCCTGGCCGGCTGCGGGTGAAACACCCGTCGCCTTCCCGTCCTCGAATACGACTGCGCCTTCGACGGGTGCACGATCGCTGTTCGCAGCAAGCTGCGACATCGAGGCGTCCAACGCCCCCTGGTCGACGGTCGACACGACCGGAACCTCGCGAGAGCCGAAGAACGACGTGATGCGGGTGATCGGGTTGATGGGCTGAGCGTTCACACCGGACAACGTGGCCGACCAGTCGACGTCTACACCCGCAGACGCGGGAACGATCTCGGAGTCGACGCCGCCGGCATGTACGGCTACGGGTTCGACAAGTCTTGGGCCGAGTTCGGCGCGCAGCGTGGTTTCCGCGTCGGCGGGCGTGAGATCACCGATGTCGACCCCGGCGACCTGCGTGCCTCGGGGTGTTTTCCCCGACGACGTGAAGATGTCCACCCCGTAGGCAATCGCTGCAACGGCAAAGATGGCGCCGACCGCTATCGCCGGCTTGACCCACTTGCGGGAAGAAGCCGGAGCGGGCGCCACTGGTTGTTGCGGTGGCGGGGGTGCAACTACCTCTGATTCGCGGACAACAGGCTCGTACTGCTGCTGGATGGGTTCGAATTGCTGGGTGTCGTACTGCTGCACGAACTCGGGGCGCGGCGGCTTCGGGGGAACCACCACTGCCGGGGGCTCGAACTGCTGTGTCTGCTCGTCGCTGGCTTCGGTCGCCGGAGCCGAGTCGACTACTTCCGTCGGCGGTGCGTCGTCGGCCGGGACGACGGGGATGACGGTGGTGACTTCGTTTGCCGATTCGTCGTCGGTCAGTTCGTTGTCGGACAGCTCGTCGACAGTTGGTTCGGTGGAAGCAACTTCTTCGTCCAGCGCTGGTTCGTCGACGGTCGCTTCTGTGGAATCGATTGCGTCTTCGTCGACAGGCTTCGGTGCTTCGACCGGTTCAGGCTCTGCTGATTCAAGCTCTACTGATTCAGCCTCGACGACTGGCTCGGTGTCCTCAGCGGTCTGGGGTTCCTCGACCGACTCGGTCTCTTCGACCGACTCGAGCGCCTGCTCTGGGAGGGACGAGTCCTCGTTGTTCGTCTTCTCGACGGACGGACCCTCTTCGTCACTCACCTGTTGGCTCCTCGCTGCATCAACCGTCGCTGCGGCGCTCACCGACAACTCATTACAGGATATCCGGACATACGAGAGCCCCGCGCTGCTGCCAGGTCGGGGGTCAGGCAGCAACACGGGGCTGTCATGAATATCGGTAGCTATTCTGCAGCGTTACACGCCTTCGCGAAAAAGTTTGCAAAGAGTTCGAGGATCCGGCCACCCCTCGTGGCCGGATCCCCGATTACGCATCCCCTCGCGCCGATCACTGCAGGTGAGCGCAGTTTTCACGCACGTGGGGAGATTGTGGAGCGATTACCGCTCGATAATCGCCGTGACACCCTGGCCGCCGGCGGCACAGATCGAGATCAGGCCGCGGCCCGAACCCTTTTCGGCGAGCATCTTGGCGAGGGAAGCGACGATACGTCCGCCGGTTGCCGCGAACGGGTGACCTGCAGCCAAGGACGATCCGTTGACATTGAGCTTGCTTCGGTCGATCGAGCCCAGTGCGCCGTCGAGGCCGAGGCGTTCCTTGCAGTACTCGTCGGATTCGAAAGCCTGCAGGGTTGCGAGAACCACCGAAGCGAAGGCTTCGTGGATCTCGTAGTAATCGAAGTCCTGCAAGGTGAGACCGTTGCGGGCCAGCAAACGCGGGATCGCGTAGGTGGGAGCCATGAGCAGCCCGTCCTTGCCGTGGACGTAGTCGACGGCAGCGGTTTCGGAATCGACGAGGTGCGCCAGAACCGGAAGATTACGCTCGGCTGCCCACTCGTCGGTGGAGAGGAGCACTGCCGAAGCACCGTCGGTGAGCGGCGTCGAGTTGCCGGCAGTCATCGTCGCATCGCCGAGCTTGGTGCCGAACACCGGCTTGAGCGTCGACAGCTTCTCGACGGTCGAACCAGGACGGAGGTTGTCGTCGCGGGTCAGACCGAGGAACGGGGTGACGAGGTCGTCGAAGAAACCGCGGTCGTAGGCAGCTGCCATGTTCTTGTGGCTGGCAGCGGCAAGTTCGTCCTGGTCCTCGCGCTTCACACCGAATTCCTTGGCGGTGATCGCAGCGTGGTCACCCATCGACTTGCCGGTGCGGGGCTCGCCGTTGCGCGGAATTTCGAGGCCGAGCATGCCCGCACGGACATTGCCGAGCAGCTTGATGCGGTCGCCCGTGGACTTCGCGCGGTTGAGGGAGAGCAGGAACTCGCGTGCCTGATCGTTGACGCCGATCGGAGCATCGGACGTGGTGTCCGTGCCGCCACCGATGCCGGAATCGATGCGGCCGGCCGAAATGGCGTCGCCGACGGCGATGATCGACTGCAGTCCGGTGCCACACGCTTGCTGAAGGTCGTACGCCGACGTGTACGGGCTCAGCGCGCTGCCGAGAACGGACTCGCGAATGAGATTGAAATCACGGCTGTGCTTGAGCACCGCACCGCCGACGACCATGCCGAGCTTCTCGCCCTGCAGATTGAATCGGCTCACCAGACCGTCGAGCGTCGCAGTGAACATGTCCTGGTTGGACGCCTGTGCGTACGCCTTGTCCGAGCGTGCGAACGGAATGCGATTTCCGCCGACGATCGCAACCGGACGGCGCTGACCTGCGGACTTCGCAGCGGCTGCGGCCGGTGCAGTGCGAGGTGCGGCGGGCTTTGCATTTGAACGGGCTTTGCTTGTCACTTGCGTCTCCAAGGATGGTGCGATTACCTGTTGAAGACTATTCTTACTCAGTAGTAAGTTACTTGTCTATCGCCGCATTCTTCCGATTGCCCGGTGAGAGACAACCCGAAACACAACAGAAGGTAGGACCGTGGCAGCCAGCAAGGGAGCTCCCGACCTCTATTCACAGTTCCTCTCGTCCGCCCCCGGCGCATTCATCGCGTCGAAGGCCGGCCTGCCCAGGCCCGAGAACCTGCGTCGCTACAAAGCAGGGGAACCAGCACTCGCCGGACCAGTCCTCATCGGCGGCAAGGGTCGGCTCGCAGAACCACTGCGCGTACTGCTCTCCGACTACCCCGCGGCTCAGGCGCACGACAGCAGCTTCGGCGGACTCGTGTTCGACGCCACCGGAATCACTCAGGTCAGCGAGCTCGAGCAGCTGTTCGAGTTCTTCCAGCCCGTGATCCGCAACCTCGCACCGTCGGCTCGCGTCGTCGTTCTCGGCACGACGCCGGAAGAAACGTCGAGCGTCGACGAGCATGTCGCACAGCGCGCCCTCGAAGGCTTCACCCGCAGCGTCGGCAAGGAGATCAAGCGCGGCTCCACCGCTCAGCTGGTCTACGTCTCCCCCAAGGCTTCCACTGGACTTTCCGGCGTGGAATCGACTCTGCGCTTTCTTCTTTCGGCCAAGTCCGCCTTCGTTGACGGCCAGGTCATCGTCGTCGGTGCTGAAGATTCCGTCGCGCCCGCGAGCTGGGACAAGCCGCTCGAAGG
Organism: Rhodococcus sp. IEGM 1409; assembly: GCF_030056735.1. Taxonomy (GTDB): domain Bacteria; phylum Actinomycetota; class Actinomycetes; order Mycobacteriales; family Mycobacteriaceae; genus Rhodococcus_F. The sequence goes on along the minus strand of NZ_JASHKN010000017.1, from coordinate 49,901 downwards.
AAAGGTTGCCGTCGTCACCGGCGCAGCCCGCGGCATCGGCGCCACCATCGCCGAGGTGCTTGCCCGCGACGGCGCGCACGTCGTGTGCGCTGACATCCCGGCCGCCGGCGAAGCACTGTCCGAGACCGCGAACAAGGTCGGCGGCACGTCCCTCGCCCTCGACGTCACGGCAGCCGACGCAGCCGAGGTCCTCGCAGCTCATCTCCTCGAGCGTCACGGCGGAGCCGACATCATCGTCCACAACGCAGGCATCACCCGCGACAAGACCCTCGCCAACATGGACGAGGGTCGCTGGAACATGGTCATGAACGTCAATCTTCTTGCACCGCAGAAGATCACCGAGCACCTCGTCGAGAAGGGCGCCCTCAAGGAAGGCGGCCGCGTCGTCGACGTCTCCTCCATCGCCGGCATCGCGGGCAACCGCGGCCAGACCAACTACGGCACCTCCAAGGCCGGCGTCATCGGCCTCGTTCACGCCGAAGCTCCGGTCCTGGCGAAGAAGAACATCACCATCAACGCCGTCGCGCCGGGCTTCATCGAGACGGCCATGACCGCAGCCATCCCCTTCGCCACCCGCGAAGCCGGCCGTCGCATGAGCTCGCTCTTGCAGGGCGGCGAGACCGTCGACGTCGCAGAGACCGTCGCATACTTCGCAAGCCCGGCCTCCAATGCCGTTACGGGACAGGTCGTTCGCGTCTGTGGCCAGAGCCTTCTGGGCGCATGATGGCAACAAAGACCGTCGCGCTCACCGAGCAGCCGAAGACCCTCGACATCTACTCCCGCGCGGTCCTGGGATTGTTGCCGTGGAACAAGTCCCACTCGCGCTCGGTGCCACAGCAGACCTTCACCCTCACCGGACTGAAGGTCGACACCGACAATCTGGCGGCGTACTGCCGCGTGACCGGACTGCGGTTCGGCGACACTCAGCCGATCACCTATCCCTTCACCTTGGCCTTCCCGACGGTGATGAAGCTGATGGTGTCGAAGGACTTCCCCTTCGCCGCCGTCGGTTCCGTTCACGCCGAGAACGTCATCGAATCGCTGCGGCCCATCTCCGTCAGCGAACCGCTGGACCTCTCGGTGCATGCCGAGAACCTGCGTGAGCACCGCAAGGGCCTGCTGATCGACGTGGTCACCGAAATTCGGGTGGGACGGGAACTTGTCTGGCGACAGACCTCGAGCTTCCTGAACCAGCAAAAGACCTCGCTGTCCGGCCAGCCCGGACCGGAACCCAAGGCTGACGAGGTCCCGCCGATGCCGATGAGCACCATCCGCGTCGACCAGACCACGATCAGCAAGTACGCCGCGGTCTCCGGCGACCGCAATCCGATCCACGTCTCGTCTCTGGGCGCCAAGGCTTTCGGTTTTCCGAAGACCATTGCTCACGGAATGTGGAGTGCCGCAGCCCTTCTGCGGACCGTCGAGGGTTCCGTCGCGGACAAGGTCACGTACAGCGTGCGTTTCGGCAAGCCGATCCTGCTGCCGGCGACGCTGAATGCCTACGCCGACCGCACCGATGGCGGCTGGGATCTGTCGCTGCGTCACCCGAAGAAGGGTTACCCGCACGTCACTGCGACGCTGCGCTGACCTAGGTTTTGTCGGGTTTCCTACCCACCCCAATTGAGCGAACGTACCTTTCGGCGCCTTGGATGCGCTGAAAGGTACGTTCGCTCAGATTGGTTTTTGGGGGGCTATTCGGACTTCTTCTTGCCCGACAGACCGCGCCACGCGAGGGATTCGAGTAGGTCCGCTGCGGCATCCACTTCGATTTCCCCACCCGCGACTCGGTCGGCTACTGCCTCACCGGCGCCGACGAGCGCGATGGCGATGATCCCGTAATCGTGCGCGGCATCAGGATCCTTGGTGCTGGACTCGAGCAGATGCGCGGTCAACTCGATCAACCGATCACGACTGGACTGCACGGTTCCCGCAAAAGCCTGCTGCCCGACGGCCTGACGATAAAGCACCATCCACGACTTGCGGTTCGCGCCCACGAACCCGAGGAATCCCTCGAGAGCGGCACGCAATTGTTCACGCGGAGTCAGGTTGGGCGCGCCGGCCGGGGCGAGTGCTTCGAGGAAGCGGAGTCCTTCACGATGAATGCACGCGGCGAACAGCTCTTCCTTCGAGCCGTAGTACAGATACAGCATCGGCTTCGAGATCTCAGCTTTGGCCGCGATGGTGTCCATCGAAGTTTCGTGAAACCCCCTGTCGGAGAACACGTCCACAGCTGCGTCGAGCATCTGCTGCTCACGCACTGCGCGTGGCAGTCGCTTGGTACCGCCGGCCATGCTTCCTCCAACCACAGGGTAAATGTCGATCTTACTCTACGGTAAGATTGTGCGTCGAATCGCACCTTCGACTCAGCAGGTCACGGCACCTTTGGCCGCGGCAACCGTGACGACAGCCTGATCGACTCGAGCCTGCGGAAGCGCACCCGACGCGACGGCCTGCTCGAGATGGTCGAGAACCCGCGGCACGTCGTCGGTGGTCAGCCACAATGCCTGATCGACTCCTGCCGCAAGTGCAGCCTGAACCGCGTCGGCAATATCGTATCGGTCGGTGATCGCCTGCATACCGCTGAGGTCGTCGGTGAATACCGGGCCGGTGAACGGCGCTGCGCCGTAACCCACTCCGTCGCGAAGCAACGAAACGGCGGCGGGGCTGATACTGGCAGGCGTACCGGGCTCGGTCAGACCGGGAACCTCGAGATGACCCATCATGACGCCGACTCCGGTCCCCGACAGTTCACGGAAGGGAATCAGGTCCGATGCGATCAGATCCTGCAGCGGAGGCGTCGTCACCTCACCCCGGTGCGAGTCACCCGACGCACTGCCATGCCCGGGAAAGTGCTTGATCACCGGGAAGATTCCGGCGTCGCGCATACCCTGCGCGTAGGCACCGGCGTAGGCAACCACGGTCTGGGGGTCGTCGGAGTACGAGCGGTCACCGATCACGGAGTCGTCTGGTTGACTGCTGACGTCGACGTCGGGTGCGTAGTTGACGGTGATCCCGAGATCCTTCAAACCGCGTCCACGCTCGAGCGCCATCTGGTACGTCTGTTCCACTGTCATGGTCTGCGCAGTTTCCCTGGCCGACGGATCGGGACCGAGGATGTCCGCGACGCGCGAAACCCGTCCGCCTTCCTCGTCGATCGTCACCATCAACGGCAACTTCGACGCCGAAGCAACCTGCGGCACTTCGCGATTGGTGAGCATCGACTGATCGGTCCAACTTCCGACGAAGATGCCGCCGATCTCCTCGTTCTGCACGATCGACAATGCGTCGTCAGTCCCGGTGACGCCGACGTTGAGCAGCTGGGCAAGTTTCTGACGCAGGGACAGTGAAGCCAGAAGGTCGCTACCGCACGACGCGGCGACGGGTACGGAGCTCGATGCCGCAGGCGTCGACGTGATCTCGGAGGTGGTGCTGGTCGGAGCGCTCGAAACAGGATCGGCGGTCCCGTTTTCGCCTGAGCATCCCGCAACCAACCCTCCACACAAAGCAATGGTCGTCGCAGCCTTCAGAAACTTGATCCGCATACCTCGACCGTAACGGACCCGGTACCCATACACTCCCTCACGGGCACATCGGGACGGTAGCCTGGAAGAGAACCGATTCCCCCGCTGACGAGGAGGTCGTGATGCCACAAGGTCTGATGCTCATCGCGTACGACGGTTCCGACAACGCCAAGCGCGCCGTAAACTATGCGGGGCGTTTCCTCTCCGCCAATCGTGCTGTTCTCGTCACCGCCTGGGAGCCGATGGTTCGCCAGGCCGCTCGCATGTCAGGCCTGTCCGGGGTGATGCAACCGGAGTGGGTTCCCGACGACGACGTCGAGGACATCGCGTACACCGACGCCAAAGTCACCCTCGCCGAGGGCGTCGCGCTGGCTGAAGCCGCGGGCCTGACCGTCGAAGGTAGAAGCGCCGAGTGCCGATCCGCGATCTGGTCTGCAATCGTCGAAACCGCAGACGAATTGGACGTCGACATCATCGTGACCGGCACCCGCGGTACAACGGGTTTGCGGTCGCTACTGCAGAGCAGCGTCGCGGATCATGTTCTGCGTCACAGTCATCGGCCGGTGTTGATCGTCCCTCCAGGTAAGTGACCTTCGCGCATTCCTGATCGATGGCCGACTAGTGTCGAAAGCACCATGGACGGTTTTGTTCTCTCGCGCCCCGATCACAGCGTGGTCACCCGCGGCGTACGACGCAGCTTCGACAGCGCCGTTGCAGCCGCCAACGCTTTGTCGGCAGGTTCGGCCAAGCTGATCGTCGGCGCTCTTCCTTTCGACCCGGCTGCCGCAACGGCGTTGTACGAGCCTGCCGAGGCAACGATCACGCCCCGGCCGTGGCAACCGGTTGATCCCCAGGCACTGCCCACGACCCGGATCGGCCGAGAGATCCCGTCGTCGTCGGAGCATCTCCGTCGAGTGGAAAAGTTGATCGGACGCCTCCGCAGCGGAGAGATCGACAAAGTTGTCGCGGCTCGCACTGTGGAGCTTCGGACGCAGACCCCGATCTCCCCGACCGCGCTCGCCGCACGCATGGCGGCGCTCAATCCCGTCGCCAACACCTTTGCCGTCGACCTCTCTGCGGCGGGAGCCGAATTCGAGGGCCACAGCCTGGTCGGCGCAACACCCGAGGTGTTGGTGAGTCGACGCGGGCGCGTCGTGACATGTCGCCCGTTGGCCGGGACCGCAAAGCGGTCCGCCGACGCCGATCTAGACCGCGAGGCAGGCGAGAGCCTTCTGCATTCGACGAAGAACCTGGCCGAGCACGCCTTCGTGACCTCGTGGATCCGCGAGATCCTGCAACCGATGTGCAGTGATTTGTCGGTACCGGCGATACCCGAACTGACCAATACCCACGAGGTCTGGCACTTGGCCAGCCCGATCCGCGGCACGCTGCGAGACGACACGACTGCGCTCGCCCTCGCCATCGCCCTGCATCCGACGCCGGCGCTGTGCGGAACACCCACTGACGCGGCGCTGAAGGTCATCCGCGAGACCGAGGAGCCACGCCGTTTCTACGGGGGCGCCGTGGGATGGTGCGACGATGCCGGTGACGGGGATTGGGTGGTCGCCATCCGTTGCGCCGAGATCAGTGCAGACGGTCTCAATGCCTGGGCCAGCGCGGGTGGCGGAATTGTCGCCGAGTCGGACCCGCAGGACGAGCTCGACGAAACGTCCACGAAACTGCGCACCCTGTTGACCGCGCTCGGTGCGGAAACCCTCAACTGACCAGCACGTCACGAGGGTAATCGTCCGGATTCTCGAGTGCGGGTGATACCTTGACCCGAGCAGTTCGTACGGGCCGGTAAGTCCGTCCGACCGCGAACGACCGACTAACGACCAATTGGGAGATCCGCGATGACGAAGTTCCTTGTCCCCGGTGTGGCCAGCGCTGTCATCGGTGCCGTTCTGGGTGCCGGCGTCATCTTCGGTGTCACGGCCGCCGCGTCGGACAACACTCGTCCCGAGATCGACCGCAGCGGAAACGCAGATTCTTCCGTGCTGAACCAGGTTGAGTACGGCAGCCGCTGAGAGCGCAGGCCTCGCGAGTTCCCGTTCTTCCGCCGACGCAGCGGTGTCTTCGGTAGACACCGCCCCGTCGGCAGAGCCCCTGTCGAAGCGGTGGCTGTTCGGCGCCTCCGTCGTAGCGTTTCTTCTCACTTTTCTGCAATCGCCGGGTCTGATCACCGCTGACACCAAGTACGACCTGACGCAGAATCCGTTCGGTTTTCTCGAACGCGCGTCGCATCAGTGGAGTAGTCAGGCCCCGCTCGGCCAGGTTCAGAATCAGGCCTACGGATACTTCTTTCCGCACGGGCCGTTCTTCGCGCTCGGCGAGTTGGCGAACGTTCCACCATGGATCACCCAGCGCATCTGGTGGGCTCTGCTCCTGATCGCAGGTTTCTGGGGCATCATCCGAGTTGCCGAGGCTCTCGGAATCGGCAGCCGTAGTTCGCGCGTCATCGCGGCGGTTGCCTTCGTACTTTCTCCCCGCGTACTCACTACGCTCGGCTCGATTTCCTCGGAAACCCTGCCGATGATGTTGGCGCCGTGGGTGTTGTTGCCAGTGGTTTTGGCCTTCGGCCCTGTGCGCGGAAAAGGAGTCCCTGGACTCCCTGACCGCTCACGGGGGTTGAGGCGGTTGGCCGCACAATCCGCCCTCGCCGTCGCGCTCATGGGTTCGATCAATGCCGTCGCCACCGCCGCAGCCTGCCTTGTCGCAATCATCTGGTGGCTCTCGCACAAACCCAACCGAATGTGGCTGACGTTCACCGCCTGGTGGGCCCTGTTCGTGGCCCTCGGCACTCTCTGGTGGATCGTCCCGCTCCTGCTGCTCGGCAAGATCAGCCCGCCGTTCCTCGACTACATCGAGTCCGCCGGTGTCACCACTCAGTGGGCGTCGCTGGGGGAGATACTTCGCGGCACGGACAGTTGGACCCCGTTCGTCTCCCCCGAACGCATTGCCGGCGCCGTTCTGGTCACCCAGCCCGCAGCAGTCGTCGCCACCGGTCTGGTTGCCGCCGCCGGCCTCGCCGGGCTCTGCATGCGGTCCACGCCTGCTCGCGGCAGGCTGACGCTCATCCTGTTCGTCGGTATCACCGGCCTGGCCGCGGGGTACGTCGGTGAACTCAGCTCGCCGGTGTCGGAGTCGGTGCGCCTGTTCCTCGACTCGGCGGGCGCTCCGCTGCGCAACGTCCACAAGCTCGAGCCGTTGGTCCGTCTGCCGCTCGTGCTCGGACTCGCACACCTACTCGCCAAAGTGCCGCTGCCGGGATCGGTTCCGCTCGCCCGATGGCGACGCGCGTTCATCCATCCCGAGCGCGAACCGATGGTCGCACTGACCAGCCTGATCCTCGTTGCCCTCACCCTCTCCACCGCCTTGGCCTGGACGGGAAAACTCGCTCCCCGCGGTGCATACCCGGACGTCCCCTCGTACTGGAACGAGGCAGCGCAGTGGCTCGAGGACAACACCTCACCCGGATCGGAAGCAGAACGTGCCCTGGTCGTCCCGGGAGCGCCGTTCGGCAGCCAGGTCTGGGGCCTGACGCGTGACGAGCCGCTTCAGGCGTTGGCGAGTACGCCGTGGGCAGTGCGTGATTCGGTCCCGCTGACCCCGCCCGGCGCCATCCGCGCGCTCGATTCGGTGCAACGTCTGATTGCCGATGGTCGCCCGTCGGACGGCCTGGCGCAGACCTTGTTGGGGCAGGGCATCCGCTACCTGGTGATGCGCAACGACCTCGACGGCGAGACGTCGCGCTCGGCCAGGCCGATTCTCGTGCATCAAGCGGTCGAAGGTTCGCCCGGGATCGAGCGAGTCGCGCACTTCGGTGAGGACAACAGCCCCGAACCGATCGAAGGCCTGGTCGCGGACAGCGATCTACGCCCCGGTTACCCGGCCATCGAGATCTTCGAGGTCACCCCGCCGGACGGCACCGCGGCGGTCAGTGGACCGTACTCCGTCGACCTGAATCAGGTTCCGCGGGTACAAGGCGGACCGGAATCGACTGTGCGCCTTCACGAAAGCGGGCAGGTTCCGGGGACCGGGCCGATGATCCTGGCGGCCGACGCCGAAGCTGCGGGACTGCCGGTCGATTCGGTCACCGTCACCGACACCCCACGCGATCGAGAAACCGATTTCGGCCAGGTCGACAACCACAGTTCCGCGCTACGTACCCCCGACGACGCTCGTCGCACCTACAACTTGGTGCCCGACTATCCGGTTGCGAACACGCCTCTCGTGGAAGGCCACTGGAGCGGCGCTTCGATCACCGTTTCCAGCGCCGCCTCCGACGCCACCCAGCTGGGCGGCACCTCGCCGTCGAGCAGCCCCGCATCGACGGTCGACGGCGATCCGGCCACCGGTTGGTTCAGCAACGGCATCGAACGAGCACTGGGTCAGTGGTTGCAGATCGACTTCGACGCACCGATTTCCAGTGGCCTGCTCCACCTGACCACCAGTGCTGCTGCGATCGGCGCCCCCGTCAAATGGCTCGAGGTCTCGACACCGAACGGCAGCACGGCGGTGAAGGTGGAGCGTCCGGGCGAGTCCATCACCGTCTCGATCCCGGGTGGCAATACGCCGTGGGTGCGCATCACGGCGACTCACACCGAAAATGGTTCGCCAGGAACACAGTTCGGCATCAGCGAACTCTCCGTCGAAGATTTCTCCGACCGCAATGCTCCGAAGACCGTACCGATCCGTTTCGACACGGTCCTGCCGAGTACGCCGACAGGCGCATCCGTGAACGCCTGGAATCTGAGCCAGGAGTTCCCCGGCCGCAATGCGTGCGCGAACTCGACGGACCGCGTGCGATGCAGCAATGCGTTCATGGCGATACCCGAAGAGCCCAGCCGTTTCCAGCGCACACTCACGGTTCCCGAAAACACCGTGGTTGCGCCGGAACTGACTGTCCGCGCGCGTCAGGGCAACGCCCTCGAAGACCTCCTTTCCGTCCCCGGCCGAATCACGGCTTCGGGTTCGAGTGACATCGGCGACACTCGCGGAGCTGCCTTCGCTGCCACCGACGGCGACGCACGCACCACGTGGTCGGCGCCGCAGCGCACCACCGAACCTGGCGGCCCGAAACCGACTCTGACACTTACCCTCCCCGAGCCAACCCTGGTCACCGGTCTGGACATCACACGGGGACTCGGCGCCCTCCCGTCGCTGCCGACCAGCGTCGCGGTGAACCTCGGCAACGGCCCGCAGGTCCGAGAACTGCCCGACCTCGAGGACGAGACGCCTCAGACCAGTCGAGTTTCCCTCTCCCCCTTCGTCACCGACAAGATCGTCCTGAGTGTCACCGACTGGGAACCCGTCCTCGATCAGACGGCACTCGGCTTCGCCCAGGCACAGCCCACCGGCCTCGCCGAGGTCGGCGTCGTCGGCGCTGACGGAACCCCGATCGCCGATTCCGGAGTACAGAACACGGACGCACTCGACAACCGCACCGTCACCGTCCCGTGTGGCGACGGCCCGACCATTTCGGTTGCCGGACAGCAGTTCCCCACCTCGATCACGGCGACGGCGGCCCAGTTACGGAACGGCGCACCGGTCGAGGCGCTCGCGTGCGGCCCGAACGCGTCGGCACCCCTGCCTGCGGGACAGCCCGAAGTGGTCGTCGAACCCGGCCCGGCGTTCTCTGTCGACAACCTCGACCTGACGGCTGTCGATCCATCACCCGCGCAAAGGAATACGCCACTCGAATCGACCGCGTGGACGGCGAATCACCGGGAACTCACCCTCACGAGCTCGTCCACCGATCAGCTGATCGTCAATCCCGAGAGCACCAGCATCGGCTGGATCGCTACAGCGCCGGACGGTTCCGAACTGACGCCGGTGGTCGTGAACGGATGGCAGCAGGGCTGGATCGTGCCGGCAGGCACCGCGGGAACCGTCACCATCGACTTCCCCAGTGACCGTTGGTACCGCCTCGGCATCTTCGGCGGACTCGTGTTGCTGATCCCGCTGCTGTTCGCAGCTTTTGTCCCCGGACGCCGAGAACCCAAGCCCCTCACATCACCCCGACCGTGGCGCAGCGTCGCGGCGGGATGGGTGGGCGTGCTCGCGGCGGCCACCGTCATCGGCGGCGGTGTGGGAGCGGCGATCGCGGTTGTCTGTTCGATCCTCGGGCTCACCGCGCTGCGAATCTTCGGCCCGGCTCGAACCGCACGAATCCTGGTCGGCACTGCCGGCGTGGCCGCGATGATCGGCATCACGCTGCTCTCGACGGGACCGTGGCGGGCACCGGGCGGCTACGTGGGCGACTCGTTCGCGATTCAGTTCTCGATGTTGGTCGCCTTGGTCGTGACCGGGTTGGCCGCACTACCCTTTGCCGGTTCACCGATGTGGCGACGCTTCTCCCACCGCGTCACCGCCACGCGCGCCGGTTCCTCCACCAAGGCGTAACTGGCCGAGGCCACAGCGACGCTCAGGACGACCGTGAGGGCCAGGACGTAGAAGAAGCTGCCCGAGAACGGAACTATGCCGAACACGGGGAACACAGCGTTCAGTACGGCCAGGTGCCAGATGAACAGGCCGTAGGACCAGCGTCCAATTGCCAGCGCCAAGGGACTGGCCAGGAACCGATGCTGCGATTGATCGCGCAGAACCAGTGGCGCGATCAACGAGAAGCTGATGATCGCGCCCAGAGCAATCTTGATCGCGTACTGCCACGGCTCCGGCCGCACCAGACCTTCGGGCCCGGCCAGATCGGTACACGAGAGAACGAAGGCGACAAAGGCAACAAAAGTCAGGAATACCCGACGGTGCGCGAGGCGATGCACCCACGTCGACGGGCCCACTGCCAGCTCGGCCAGGACCATGCCGACGCCGAACCACGGCAGGTAGCCGGGCAGCCAGTTGTCGTGGTGGATGGCGTCCGGCGTCGGAATCGGAATGAATGCCCACGTCAAGGCCAAGACCGACACCCCGAGCAGAAGCGGTAGCCGGAACCGGGCCGAGCTGCCGCGCAGTCGCACCATCAGATACGCGAACAGTGGCAACAGAACATAGAACGCCACCTCGACCGACAGGCTCCACATCTGCGTGAGCCCCTCGGTAAGCGTCAGCGGCACGAACACCTGCGCCAACCCGAGATTCGCCAGCCACACCTGGTATCCCCCGCTTGCGCCGGGCAGGAACAGCAGGATCAGGACCACCGCCACCCAGTACGCGGGCAGAATGCGCGTCGCGCGGGAGATCCAGTATCGGACGGTCGACTGCGGCTGCCCGATTCCGCGAGCCTTTGCCGCGTGGGGGCGCCACAGCAGAAATCCGGACAAAGCAAAGAACACCGCTACGGCGAGGTCGAGTCGGCCGAACGCGCGCCCGATCGCACCGGACTGCGCTTCACCTGTCTGGAACGCGACATGGGTGACGAGGACGCCGAGCGCGGCCAGTCCACGCATACCGTCCAAAGCTGGAACGAAGCCCCGAGCCTGCGGCGGGACCGTCTGAGAGGAATTCGTGGAACTGATCATCACGGATAAGTGTGCACCCCAGGCCGATTGAGGGAAACCACCAGGGACTCGCAACAAAATGCCTGGCCAATTCATGCCCTCATGCGACAAACCGGGCCAGTGGACTGTTAGTGTTCTGCCACACATGGTGTCCATCGGGGGCCCCATGCGATCTGCGCAGCTCATATTGTGCCGGTTGGGGAACCTCGAAAGACTTAACGGGTTAGGAGTCACAGCATGGCGGAACGCTCAGGGCCGAGCCGGATACTTCCTTGCATTCTGGTGGGCCTCGGTGCCTTCCTTTTGGCCATCGCCATCCTCATTCCTACCTACACGGTAGGCAAGCTGGAGAAGACGCCACTCGACCTCGAGGTGACCACCGTCGCCACAGGTACCGGTAGCGTCCTCAACTCGGCGGCACTCCTCGGCGGCAAGGCACAGGTCGACACCAACGTGCCGATCGTCGCTCAGCGATACGTCACCACACAGGACCCGTCCGACGCCGACATCATCACCGTCGAAGCCGGCCAGACGGTCCGTCGTACCGACAAGCAGGGCGACACCGGACTGCTGACCGCAACCCTGGACCGCGTCACGCTCGATCGCGTCAGCTCGATGCCGACCAACGATCCGGTCGGAACCGTCCAGACCTCCAGCGACCAGCCCGCCGAAGAAGTTTCCCGCGACGGTCTGCAGTACAAGTTCCCGTTCAACACGGAACAGAAGAGCTACCCCTACTTCGACCTGAACGCTCGCGCCACGAAGGACATCGACTTCGTCGAAGAGACCGAGATCAACGGTCTGAAGGTGTACCACTTCCAGCAGACGATCGATCCCGTCGACCTGTCGAAGGTCGTCAACTCCCCCACCAACAAGCTGAGCCTGCCCGCCGACACCTGGGGCGTTCCCGGTGGCGCTACTCCGATCACGATGACGCGTTGGTACACCAACGTCCGTGACCTGTGGGTCGAGCCCAAGACCGGCGTTGTCGTCAAGGGCCAGGAGCAGTTGCACCAGTACTACGGACGCAACAAGGATGCCGTCGACGTCGAGGTTCTCAAGGTCACCCTGCCCTTCGACGAAGCGACCATCGAGTACCAGGTCCAGCAGGCACGTGACGGCATGGACAAGCTCTCGCTGTTCGGCCGCACCGTCCCGATCGTGGCAGGTGTCCTCGGCGTCATCGCGCTGATCGCCGGTATCTTCCTCGGCCTTCGCGGCGGCAAGGGCGGAACTCCGGCCCGCGCTGCACACGGCGGAACAAACCAGAATCCCAGCGGCCACGGCTCGCCCGAGCCGGCTCCGGGTGAGCACGACTGGACCTCGGACGACACTCAGGTGATCCCGCGTCCGGATCTGCGCAAGGACTGACTCAGGCAGTAAGTAGAGCGCCCCTTCCACACGGAAGGGGCGCTTTGCTGCGTTTCGGGATGTTGTTGCCGGATCGGCGTACGGATTGGCGCGACGGGTCGTTCCCTCCGCACAGTCACGGGCTTAGCGTTTTCTGGAAGTCCAGATCACCCCGAGCACGAGGAGCCACATGCCCGCATCAACAGTTCTGGGGTCGCACAGCTGTGTCAGCGATCTGACGCGACGGAGATTCGTGGTCGGCACGGCAGCATTCTCCGGGCTGTTCGCCGCCGGTTGCGCACGATCCGCCGGGACCGAAGGCGATGCATCCGGGATGCGCACGGTCACGACCTCTCTCGGAACCTACGACATTCCGGTCACCCCGAAGCGCGTCGTCGCGATCGACTCCCGACTCGACCTCGAACCAGCCGTCGCGATGGGCCTTCCTGTCATCGCCTACAGCTTCGACGCCGCCGAGCCGTGGGTTCCGGCTGATCCCACGGCGCAGGTGTTCGAGGCACCGGTCAACGTCGAGGCAATTCTCGCCCTGGAACCGGACCTGATCATCTGCACCGACATCGGTGAGGCCTCCGACATGTGGCCGCTGCAGCAGTTGAGCCAGACAGCGCCTGTGCTTCCGATGGACTTCACGCGTCCGTGGCGCGAGAACATCGATCAGTTGGCGAGCTGGCTGGGGCGCACCGAGAACCCCGACGTCCGTCAGGTCATCGGAGCGTACGAGGACAGAGCAGCCGGATTGAAGGAACGCCACGCCCAGAGCTTGGCGAGCAAGCAGGTTGTGCTGCTGAACTACGTGAACCAGAAGGTCAACGGCGTCAACCGCAAGGGCATCTCCACGCAGGTTGCCGAAGACCTCGGCGTGCAACTCCAGTGGCCGGTCGAGGGGCAGAAGGAGATCTCCACCGAAAATCTGGTGACTGCTCTCGACTCGGCCGACGGAATGATCGTCACCACCGCTCCCGGCGTGGATCCCGTCAGCGGCGACCGCGCGATGTGGAACCGTATCCGCGCAGTTCAAGGCGACAACGTCGTCTACACGGGTGGGAACATCAACTATGGATCCGTCTACACCGCGATGCGTACGCTCGACTACTTCGACGATCTGTTCACGCGTCTGGAGAACTGACGCCGCTGCGAGGTGCCGGCCCGGCGCGGTCGGCACTTCGCACTGCGGCGACGGACACCGCCAACGCCGTCGTCGACGCAACCACGACGGCGACACCGATCAACTCTCCCGGCGTCTTCGCCCACACCAGCATGACCGTCGCCTCCACAGCCAGCCCTGCCCATGCCAGAAGGGCCACTCGTGTGCGTTCTGACGCGATTGCGGACAGCAAAGCACCCTGGAGTACCGCCAGCGCTGCACCGTGCAGAGCGAAGGCCCACAGCATCGGAGCCACGGCGGCGTACGCGTCGCCCACGAGCATCGGCACCAGTGGGCCGGCAACCGCCGCCCCGAGAACCAGCACGGCGCCGATACCGACGAGCACCGCCAACGCCGAGCGAACCGCCTGCGCCGAGTGCGCCGGGTTCGCCATCTTCGGGTACAGCACGACGCCCACTGCCTGCGGCAGCCAGAACGCGACCTTCGTCGCGACGGCGCCGAGCGCGTAGACACCGGCGTCGTATTCACTGAGGACGACGCGGACGATCAGCAGGTCCAGCGAGGACAACGCGATCAGCGCGAGCTGAACCTGCGACGCCGCAAGCACGGAGACGACGCCGATCCGCACCGGCCGGTCCTCGCTCACCGAGACGGTTCGGTCGACCACGCGAACTATCACCACCAGCAACGCAGTTCCGGCCGCGCCCGCGACCAATGCCGCGCCTGCTCCGCCGCCGAATGCCAGAACGATCACTGCCGGAAGGACTTTCATCACCCCGGCCCCGGCCAGTACGGCGCTGAGAGTGCCGAATCGACCGTGCCCCTGCAACAACCCCTGTTCCGTGGCCAGCAGAACCAACATGGGCGCGGTCACCAATGCCGAGAACGCCGCCACGATTCCGGTGTCGAGCAGCCACGCCATCGCCGGAGCCAGCGCCACCGCGAGGACGGCGACGATCGCCGTGCATCGATACCCCAACGACCGCAACGCATCTGTGCTCTTGCCACGCACCGCCTCGCGGGCCACCACCGTCTGCAACGCCAATGCCGGAACCGCAAGTACCAACTGGGCGGCAAGCAGACTCGCGAACTCTCCGTAGCCGATCGGCCCCAACCATCGGCTGGCCAACCATGCCAACAGGTACGACGCGACATTGGCCGTCATCGATCCCACCAAAACCATGCCGACCCCGGCCGCGGCGGCGCGATCGAGTGGTTGGCGAGGCATGGCAGTAATGATGCACCACGTATCGTGCGCGTCATGACAGTGCAAGCCGGATACCGCCGTTACCTGCCTGCGGCATACAGCCTGGCGCTGACACTGTTGATCCTCGGACCGCTGCTCGGCCCTGGCTACCTCCTGCTGCGCGACGCCGTCAGCACGCCGCGCTCGTACCTGACCGACTCCGCCCTCGGACTCACCGACGCCGCAGCCCGCGCTGTTCCCCAGGACGCGCTGATCGCAGCGTTGAGCACCGTGATCGACGGCGGACTGGTGGTCAAGTTCATCCTGCTCGCGGCGCTCTGGCTCGCTGGTTGGGGCGCGGCGCGCATGGTCGCCGTCCTGCTGCCGACTGCTGGTCTCGGTCCACAACTCGTCGCCTCGACGGTGATGCTCTGGAACCCGTATGTGGCCGAGCGCCTGCTGCAAGGACATTGGAGCCTGCTGACCGGATATGCCGCACTGCCGTGGATCGTGTGTGCCGGAATCGGAGTTCGCCGAGCCACGCCCGGATCGTGGTGGGCGTTGGCCGCGTCACTGGCATTCGCGGGCCTGACACCTACCGGTGCCCTGCTCGCTCTGACAACTGCGCTGGTGGTGGTTGCCACCCCGGGAGGCCGGAACTCTGCCCTTCGGCGTGTCTGCGGCGCTGTCGGACTGTTCCTCGTCGCCGCTTCACCATGGTTGGTCGCCACCTTCGCATCAGGCGCAGCAGGCGACGGTTCAGATCCAGCGGGAGTCGCCGCCTTTGCCGCCCGAGCGGAACCCGGACTCGCGACGCTCGGCAGCCTCGCCGGTCTCGGCGGTATCTGGAACTCGGCAGCGATACCGTCTACGCGCACAACACTCTTCGCGTTGGTCGGAACACTTCTTCTGCTCGTCGTGGTGATCGCCGGTGCGCCCGCTCTGTGGCGCCGACGCCGGAACCCTGTCGTCAGTGGACTCGGACTGCTGGCACTGTTTGCGGTGCTGGCCCCAACCCTGGGCGCCACCCCGTGGGGGCTCGACGTCGGTCGATGGTCGGTCGACGTGTTCACCGGCGCCGGTCTGCTGCGTGACGCCCAGAAGTGGGTCGCGCTGGCCGTACCGTTCTACGCACTCGCTTCCGCCGCCGCGGTGATGTGGGCAGGCAATCGATTCTCCGTTCCCCGCCCGACATTGTCGATCGCCGCCGTCGTGGTGACGATCGTGGCACTGCCGGATCTGGTGTGGGGCGTCGGCGGCGCGTTGAAGCCCGTGCCCTATCCCGGGTCCTGGACCGCGGTGGCCGAGCAACTGCGAGACGAAACCGGTGACGTTGCAGTGCTTCCCGCCGGGATGTTCCGTGCCTTCCCCTACAGCGGCGATGCGCCGGTACTCGATCCCGCACCACGGTTCCTGCCTCTCGACGTTCTGCAGACCGGCCAACTGGTGGTTGCCGGTGGTGCGGTCGGCGGCGAGGGAACCCGCGCAACTCAGGTCGAGGATCTACTGCTTGCCGGCGGGAGTCCTACGCAGTTGGCCGATCTCGGAGTCGGATGGGTATTGATCGAGCGCGGCACACCGGGTCAGCTCGGCAACTCCGCAACCACACTCGGCGGATTGGAACAGGTCTTCGCCGACGACGATCTCGAGCTCTACCGAGTACCCGGAGACGTTGCCACGCAGGAAGCCTCGACCGGTGCCCGAACTGCCGTCATAGTCGCGCATCTCGCCTGGATACTGATGGGTGTGATCGCGCTGATCTCAGTCGGACTGAACCAGAACCGAATTCGACTCGCACGGCGCGGCGAGTCCTGAGACCCACCGACCGTCCTTGTGTGCAGTCAGCACTTCGAGCACTCCGGTGCCGGTCTGTTCCCAGGAGAACTCGCCGGACCACACGCGAGCTTTCTCACCGAGCACCGTGCGGAGTTCGTGGTCGCGGAGCAGGGTGCCGGCAGCCTGCGTCAGATCGGCGATGTCACCGTCGCCGGCATGCTCGCCGCCGACCAGAAGCCCGGTCACTCCGTCGACGATCGAATCGGTCAGGCCCTTGGAACTGCGGTAGCCGATCGTCGGAACACCGTGCTGCGCAGCCTCGATGACTGCAAGGCCCCATCCTTCTTTTCGCGAAGGCATGAGATGAATCCACGACTGCGCCAGTAGTTCATGTTTACGAACCTCGTCGACGTGACCGTAGAACGAGACGGCGTCACCGATCCCCAACTCGGCGGCACGATCACGCAGGTTCTGCTCCCACCAACCACCACCGATGACGTCGAGTTGGATGCCTGGAAGCGTCGGCCGCAGCGCTGCGACGGCTTCGAGTGCGTCCTCGATCTGCTTGTGCGGCACCAGTCGTGAGAGAACCGAAATGGTGGGGCGCTCGGCCCTGGTGATCGATCCACCCGCGTCGACGCCGACAGGTAGCCGATCGGCACCGTTGCGCACCACGGCAATTCGTTCGCGCTCGACACCGAGATCCACCAATTCTTCCGCCGAGGGAAGCGACACCGTCAGATACTGACTACGCCGATGGGTGCGCGGAGACAATCGCGATTCGACCCACCAGCCGATCCGACCGACGAGCTCGCCTGCCACCGGCCACTGTTCACGATGGCAGTGATGGACAAGAAGCGTGACCGGCGCACCCGCCACGATTTTCGAGAAGAAGGGGATGCCGTTCTGGGTGTCGATCACCGCGTCGGGGCGAATGCCCTTCAGCGATCCGAAGCCCAGACGCCCAGCGGCAATGGCAGCCAGAGCGCGGGGGTACACGCTGAAACGTCCACCGGCTCGGCTGATGGTGATGCCGTCACGAACCTCCGACGCGGGCGCCCCGGGATACAACGCCGTCCGCAGCGTCACCTTGATGCCGCGCTCGGCCAGCTGAGATCCGACCTGCTCGAGGTAACGCTCGCTTCCACCGCCCTGGGGATGCCCGGTATCGCGCCAGCAGAGCAACAGAACCTCGCGCACGTGCGTTACTCCCTGAGTTGGTCGGTGGCCACCACGATTCGGGCGAACCTGCGGGATGCCCCGCCTGACCGGCCGGTAACCCTGCCGAACACCCTAACTGTTCGAGCGTCCGTATTGCCGCGCTCCTGACGGTGTTCGTGGACCGGGCGCCCCAGTGGCTAAAGTTGCTACCCGTGACCAAGCCCGCAGTGACCCGCACTTTCGGCCGACGGGCAACCCTGAAACGCTCGCTGCGCCTGCTCAGCGACTTCCGCCACGAGCAGACCGCACCCGACATCTTCTACGGCGCGCTCGCACGCGACTCCGTCGAATTGATCTCGGACCTGCACGAAGGTCAGACCGGACGATCCCTCGACGGCCTCACCGTCCTCGACGTGGGCGGCGGGCCGGGCTATTTTGCGGAGGTCTTTCAAGCCGCCGGTGCCCGCTATATTCCCGTCGAACCCGATCCGTCGGAGATGCATGCAGCGGGTCTGACCGTGGGCGGTGCGGTGCGTGGATCTGGTTTGGCTCTGCCGTTCCTGGACTCGTCCGTGGACATCTGCTTCTCCTCCAACGTGGCCGAACACGTCAGCGAGCCCTGGCTGATGGCGGAGGAGATGCTGCGCGTGACCAAGCCCAGCGGCTTGATGGTTCTCTCGTACACCCTGTGGTGGGGTCCGTTCGGCGGCCACGAAACCGGGCCATGGCATGCGCTGGGCGGCGAGTACGCGGCCAAGCGGTACCTCCGCAAGACCGGACGCGAACCGAAGAACAAATTCGGGGTGTCGTTGTTCAAAGTCGGCGCCACCGACGGCTTACGCTGGGCCCGTGGAACCAGCCAGGGAACGTTGCTCGCCGCGATCCCGCGCTACCACCCGTCGTGGGCGTGGTGGATGGTCCGAGTCCCCGGCCTACGGGAGTTCCTGGTGAGCAACCTCGTCGTGGTTCTCGAAAAGCGATAGCGACATGCGCCTCGCACTCGACATCGGTGGCACCAAGATGGCTGCCGGCGTCGTGTCAGAGGATGGCCGCGTTCCCGTGTTCGACAGCGTGCCGACGCCGCAGACCGACCCGTGGGGAGCCTGTGCGGCGCTGCTCGAACGAGTCTCCGACGGCCGAGACGTCGACGGTGTGGGCATCGCGTGCGCCGGGCCCGTGGACACCGTCGCCGGCGTCGTCGCTCCCATCAACATCACCGAGTGGGCACAGGGATTCGAGCTGGTAGCGGGCGTCCGCAGCCTCTTTCCCAACGCTGGAACCGCCCTCGCCATGGACGGGGCCGCGGCGGCATTGGCAGAGTTCCACCACGGCGCCGGACGCGGAACCCCGAATCTCCTGAGCCTGGTGGTCTCGACGGGAATCGGTGGCGGAATCGTTCTCGGCGGCGCGATTGCGCGAGGTCGAACCGGCAACGCGGGCCACATCGGCCACCTCGTAGTTCCAGGCTCTTCCGAACCGTGTAGCTGCGGCGGTCTCGGCTGCCTCGAGACGGTGGCGAGTGGCCCCTCCGCGGTGCGATGGGCGCGTAACCAGGGGTGGACGGGCACCACCGGCCGTCAGCTTGCCGAGAGCGCACACAGCGGAGACGCGATCGCCGTGGACGCACTTCGCCGCGCAGGCACGGCGCTCGGCGGTGCCATCGCCTCTACGGCCGCCCTCCTGGACGTGGACCTCGCGGTGATCGGCGGCGGTTTCGCCCAGGCAGGTGCACCGCTGTGGCAACCGATGCTCGACGCGGCTGCCCGACATGCCCGTTTGTCGTTCATCTCAGGGCTCCGGATCGTTCCCGCCGAGCTGGGCGGCGCCGGAACTCTGACCGGCGCAGGTCTGCTCTCGCTCACCGCCGCGATCTGACACGCGTTCCTCCCTGATAAATCCGCAGAGAGTCCCACTAAACGGGTGCCAGCTGTTCCTAATTTCTGTAACGTGTTTTAGTGTTCTGACTCACACCGTTACGGGCACTGCGCGTGACACCTATGGGAAGGAGGTGACCGTGAGCCCAGACGCTTCCTCATCTGACGTTGCCTCGACCGTTTCTTCGACAGAAGGAGCCGAGCATCACGCCCAGGTCGCCCGACCGAGTGATTCCCTCCGCGACACCGAAGACCTCCGTGAACGACTGGAACGGTGGATGGCGGGAAAGGTGCCGCCCGGATCGGCCGTGACCGTCGCCGACGTCACCTTGCCGGCAGCCAACGGCATGTCCAGCGAAACCATTCTCTTCGACGCCACCTGGGACGGCGATCATCATCCCTTGGTCGCCCGGGTGGCGCCGACAGAGTCGACCATGCCGGTGTTCCCGACCTACGACCTCGAATCCCAGTTCCGCACCATGGCGCAGGTGCGCGAGCACTCCGCCGTGCCCGTGCCTGCCGTGTACTGGTCCGAATCCGACCTGGACGCCTTGGGTGCGCCGTTCTTCGTGATGGAACGCATCTCCGGCGACGTGCCACCTGACGTCATGCCGTACAACTTCGGATCGTGGGTCACCGAAGCGTCCCCCGAACAACGAAAGACCCTCCAGCAGAACTCGGTCGACGTCCTGGCTCAATTGCACGCCATCGACAAGCCTTGTGAGCGTTTCGACTTCCTCCGACTCCCGGATTCGGGACAGACTGCACGAGACGCATTCACCGCGCACATCGCCGAGCAGCGCGCGTACTACGAGTGGGTGGTCTCCGACGGCATCAGATCACCGCTCATCGAACGTGCCCTCGACTGGATCGAGGAGAACAATCCCGCAGACGATTCGCCGGCCGTGCTCTGTTGGGGCGACTCGCGCATCGGCAACGTCATGTACCAGGACTTCGCGCCGGTAGCCGTACTCGACTGGGAAATGGCAACTCTCGGCCCGCGAGAGATGGATCTGGGCTGGATGGCATTCCTGCACAGGTTCTTCGAGGACATCGCCGGCCTGGCGAACCTACCCGGCCTTCCCGACTTCCTGAGACTGCCGGATCTCGCGCAGACCTACGCCGAGATCACCGGCCACACCCCACATGATCTGGAGTTCTACGTTACGTACGCTGCACTTCGCCAGGCGGTGATCATGTGGCGAATCCAAGCCCGCGCCATAGCTTTCGGACAGTCGCAGCGACCCGAAGACCCTGACGACATGATCATGCACCGCGCTTCGCTGGCCGCCATGCTGGACGGCACCTACTGGGAGAGGCTCACCTGACATGCTGTCGCCGATGGACGACTACCCCGTTCACCAGATCGCCGAACCGATTCGTCACGTAGCCACCTCGGATCGAAACTTCTACGACCGCTACTACTTCAACTGCTACCCCACCGAATCCCCCGACGTGTTCCTCATCGTCGGACTCGGCCAGTACCCCAACCTCGGCGTCATGGATGCCTTCGCGGTACTGCGCCGCGGTGACGACCACATCGTTGCTCGTATGTCGAAGGCTCTGGGCGCCGACCGTACCGACACCACCGTCGGACCTTTGCGCATCGAAGTGCTGGAAGGACTGCAGAAGCTCCGCGTCGTCCTCGAACCGGGCAGCGAATACGATCTCTCCTTCGACATCACCTTCGACGCCACCATCCCGGCGGCGCTCGAGCCCAAGCACTTTCGTCGCCAACTCGAACGAGTCACGTTCGACACCTCACGCTTCCTGCAAACCGGAACCTGGACCGGATCGCTCACCGTCGACGGGAAGGACTTCGCGATCGACCCGAAGACGTGGCGGGGAAACCGCGACCGTTCGTGGGGTGTGCGTCCGGTCGGAGAAGCCGAACCGCAAGGCAGACGCGCCGTCGACGGAATCCAGAACTTCTTCTGGATCTACGCGGTCATGCAGTTCGACGAGTTCACCATCTCGGTGATCATGCAGGAAGACGAACAGGGCAGGCGCATAGTCGAAGAAGCCATGCGAGTGTGGCCGGACGAAACCAGGGACAACGAATGGCTCGGCCGGCCCGAACACGAGCTGACATTCTGCCCCGACACCCGCGATGTCACCGGAGCAACCATCACCTTCCACCGGCCAGGCGGTGACGTCCTCACCGTCACCTGCGAACTGTTGCTGGCCAACTACATCGGAATCGGCACCGGCTACGGACTCGAACAGGACTGGCGTCACGGAATGTGGCAGGGCGAACTCGTCGTGCAGGGACTGCGCCACAAGGTCCGCGAGATCGAACCGTTCCAACGCATGTTCTCCCCCGTCGACAACCTCGCGTCCTTCACGCTCACGGAAGGCAATTTCGCAGCAGGCGCGAATACCTACTCCGGCACCGGTCTTTTCGAGGTAGCCGCCATCGGACCGCACGAGAAATACGGATTCACCAGTTTCACCGACACCGCTCAGGCAGACGACGCGTATGCCCTCGCGGCGACCGACAACACCGAGGAATGAATTGATGACTGACTACGACAAGCTCTACATCGGTGGAGCATGGGTGGCCCCGGCCACCGACCAGGTACTCGAAGTGTTCTCTCCCGCAACGGAGGAGCGCGTCGGCAGCTGTCCCATCGCAGCACCGGCAGACATCGACGCGGCTGTGTCCGCAGCCCGCACGGCGTTCGAGGGACCGTGGTCACGCACCACCCCCGCCGAGCGCGGCGCGATCCTCGCCAAGGCCGCCAAGCTGATCGAAGAGCGCAGCGCGGAAATCAACCAGCTCATCTCCAACGAGATGGGCCAGCCGCCCGCCATGGTCGGCATGATGCAGCAGACACCCTCGATGGCGACGCTGGGCTACTACGCCGAGCTGGCCGACAAGTTCGCGTGGGAAGAGAAGCGCACCGGCGCATTCGGGCAGACCAAGGTGACCCGTGAGCCCGTCGGCGTCGTCGCCGCCGTGTTGGCCTGGAACGTTCCGCTGTTCCTGGCAATCAACAAGCTGGCACCTGCACTGCTCGCCGGCTGCACCGTACTGCTCAAGCCCGCACCCGAATCTCCGCTGTCCGTCCACGTGATCGCCGAGATCTTCACCGAGGCAGGCGTGCCCGAAGGCGTCATCTCCGTGCTCCCCGGCGGAGCCGAGACCGGCGAATACCTGGTCTCGCATGCGGGCATCGACAAGATCACCTTCACCGGTTCCAGCGCCGTCGGCCGCAAGATCGGTGCCATCGCCGCGCAGAACCTCAAGCGCTGCTCCCTCGAACTGGGTGGCAAGTCCGCCGCGATCATCCTCGAGGACGCCGACATCGCCGCCGGCATGCCGATGCTCGTCATGTCCGGCCTGATGAACACCGGTCAGGCCTGCGTGGCTCAGACCCGAATCCTCGCTCCCCGTTCGCGTTACGACGAGGTCATCGAGGGAATGAAGACCGCTGCAGGCTTCATGACCGTCGGCGATCCGTCCGATCCCGCAGCACAACTCGGCCCGCTGATCTCCGAGAAGCAGCGCGAGCGCGTCGAGGGATACATCGCCAAGGGCAAGGAAGAAGGCGCACGCGTCGTACTCGGCGGTGGACGTCCCGAAGGCCTGGACAAGGGTTGGTACGTCGAACCGACGATCTTCGCCGACGTCGACAACTCGATGACCATCGCACGCGAGGAGATCTTCGGACCTGTTCTCTCGGTGATTCCGTACGACTCCGAGGACGAGGCCATCAAGATCGCCAACGATTCGGACTACGGCCTCGCCGGATCGGTATGGACCACCGACATCGACCACGGCCTCGAAGTTGCCGCGCAGATCCGCACGGGTACCTACGCGATCAACTGGTATGCCTTCGACCCCGGATCACCGTTCGGCGGGTACAAGAACTCCGGTATCGGCCGCGAGAACGGACCCGAGGGCCTCGAGGCCTTCTGCGAGACCAAGTCCGTACTCATGCCGCCCGGCTACGTAGGCTGACCCACCCGGGGCGAGCACCCTTTGCTGACAGTTGGCACCCGTTCCGACCTGCTGGAACGGGTGCCGACCCCGTGAAATGGGTGCCAACTCCCAGCGAATCCACAGATCCACCCGGTACCGTCGAAAACGAATCAGTCATCTCACAAAGGACATTCATATGCTCACCAACGCCATCAACGCTTTCCTCGCACTCTGGGGCAGCGCCTCCGTCGGCAGCAGTGGATACCAGATCCCGTCGGGAACCCTTCCCTTCGGCTCCTGAGACAGGACGACAGAACCCGCTGAGCGCACTTCGCGCGCAGCGGGTTCTGTGGTTTACGCCAGGTTCTCGGCTGACGCGATCATCGATCTCGCGTGCCGCACGACGGCTTCCGTGCGCACCCGAAGTTCTTCGGGTGAATCCGATTCCAGCACAACCCGATGCACCTGGCTGTCCACGGCAGTCACGGTCAGCCGCGAAGTCAACAACGCGTCCTGCGCACTGAATCCACGGCTTTGCAGTACGTCCGAAAATCCCAGTACCAGTTGCCGATTCATTCCTTCGACCTGTTCGATGAGCTCACGCGTACGCGGAACCTGATCGTAGAGCAGGTGAAAGAACTGTCGCGGCTTACTGTTCACTTCGACCGCGCACTCCACCAACATCCTGACGGCCTCGTCGAGGGAGAGTTCACGCTCGACGATGTCGGAAAGGCACACCGCAAAACTTTCCCGCGCGGCCCTCACATGACGGTTCGCCAACTCCGAGAGGATCTCGTACTTGTCGCCGAAATACTGGTAGAGCGAGCCCACCGACACGCCTGCCTCGTCAGCGATCCGGTTAGTGGTCGCCGCCATGCCTTCCGCCGCGAAAACGCGAGTAGCCGCCTCCAGGATCGCGTCGTACGTAGCCCTCGAGCGCTGCTGGGAGGGTCTTTTCCGCCGAGTCGACACGGTTCTCCGATGCGAGTTGTCAGCCGCGACGCCGGTACCGAGAATTGTGTAGGTGACCAGCGCCGATTACTCGAAGTTTATGCCCGCCCGGTACACCGACCACATGCCGGCGCCGACCCCGACGTGGTGGGAGTGGAACGGCAACACCGTCCACGTCGCACGGGCGGTGGTTCCAGACGCGCCGGTTCGGGTTCTCGGCATCCACGGCGCCGGCGGGTACTCGGGCGCGTTGTGGCCGTTTGCCGGGATCGGCGTGAAACTCGGCGCCGAAGTCCTCTTTCCCGATCTTCCGCTGTACGGCGACACCGTTGCAGCCGATCCCGCCGGCGTCCGGTACGAGCAATGGGTCGACCTTCTCTGCGATCTCGTCCGTGCCGAGAAGGCAACCGATGATCGGCCGCTGGTGTTGTTGGGCGCCAGCATCGGCGGTCTGCTGGCCTACGAGGTGGCCGCGCGGACCGGTCTGGCCGACGCCGTCGTCGCTACCTGTCTGCTCGATCCCTCGGATCCGTCAGCCAGAGCTGCCGCAGCGCGGTTCGGCCCGATGGGTATCTACGGCGCTCCCCTGATGCGCCGCACCGATCGGCTGGTGGGCCGCATCCGCGTACCCATCCGTTGGGTCGCCGACGTGGCGAACATGAGCAGCAATCGGGAGCTCGCAACGCTGTGTGCAACGGATCCGCGCGGTGGCGGCGTTCGGGTGCCACTCGGATTCCTCAGCAGCTACTTCTCGTTCGAGCACACCGCGCCCGAATCGTTTCGGACGACGCCTGTCCTGCTCACCCACCCGGCCGACGACCGATGGACGCCACCCGAACTGAGCCTGCAGTTCCTCCGCCGCATCAACGCACCCACCGAATTCGTGATGCTGGACGGGTGCGGGCACTTTCCCGTCGAAGAGCCGGGACTGACGCAGTTCCACGACGCCGTCGCCACACTGCTGCGCTCCGTCGCCGAGCGTCACCACACGAAACCGTCACCACCCGCCTAGCCTGAAGTTCGTGAGTATCGAACCCAAACCTAAGGCCGAGCCGACGGGAAACGGCGACGAGAGCACGACGACAGTCGTACTGGCGTTTGCGGCGAACGCACTGATCGCTGGGGCCAAGACCGCGGCCGCCATCGTCACCGGATCTGCCTCGATGGTCGCGGAGGCCACCCACTCCTGGGCCGATACCGGCAACGAAGTGCTGTTGCTGATCGCGAACCGCCGCTCGAAAAGGGTTCCAGATCAGCAGCAGCCACTCGGCTACGGCCGCGAAGCGTACATCTGGTCGATGTTCGCCGCCCTCGGACTCTTTGCGCTCGGCGCGGGTGTGTCGATCACCCACGGCATCCAGGAACTGTTCCATTCCGAACCGGCGTCCGACTTCGGTGTCGCCTACGCAGTCCTCGGCGTCTCGTTCATCCTCGAAGGCATCTCGTTCCGGCAGGCGTACAAACAACTCCGAAACGAAGCATCGGCCGTGAACCGCGACGTCATGGCCCAGGCACTCAACACGTCCGACCCGACGACCCGGGCCGTGTTCGCCGAAGACGCTGCGGCACTTATCGGTTTGGTCATCGCGTTCGTCGGTGTCCTGCTGCACCAGATCACCGGGTCGCCTATCCCCGACGCCCTCGGTTCCATCTTCGTCGGCATACTTCTCGGGGTCATCGCGATCATCCTGATCGATCGCAACCGCCGATTCCTGGTCGGCGAAGAGGCTTCACCGACGCTGCGGGCAGCAGCCGTCGAAGCCCTCACCCAACTACCCGAGATCAACCGAATCACGTTCTTGCGCATGGAATACCTCGGGCCGCGGCAGGTGTACCTGGTGGCCAGCGTCGATCTGGTCGGTGACTACGCGGAATCGCGAGTGGCCCACACGCTGCGCGAACTCGAACGCTCACTCGAGCAGAGCCCACGCGTCGTGCGGGCGATCCTGACCCTCTCGACGCCCGAAGAACCGTCGATCACAGTCTGAACTTCCGGCCGGGCGATAGGCTCGTTCGATGCGCGCACTGATCGTGATACTGATGGTTCTGGGATTTGTCGTCGGGGGGATTCCCCTGGTGGGCAGTCTGATCGACGTGATGACCAGTCCTGACGAGACCATCGTCTATCAGGGTGCGTACGTGCCACTGCGCGGCGTCCAGATGAGTCGGGACTACGAGTCGTCGATGAACATCGCTTTCGATGCCCGATCGGACGAACCGCACTGGCTCGTCCTCGCCTGCTATCCCCTGATCGGAGCAGCACTGGGCGCTCTGACGGCCGCCGTACTGCGACGTCTCGGGTG
The DNA here is from genome assembly GCF_030056735.1 of Rhodococcus sp. IEGM 1409. Classification (GTDB taxonomy): domain Bacteria; phylum Actinomycetota; class Actinomycetes; order Mycobacteriales; family Mycobacteriaceae; genus Rhodococcus_F. The sequence goes on along the minus strand of NZ_JASHKN010000017.1, from coordinate 23,271 downwards.
GCGCCTGATGCGCGGCTGAACAGACGCCGATGGCCACCCGTCGCTACACGAGGGGTGGCCATCGAAGAAGCTCAGAGGGAACCTTCAGATGTACATCGCAGGATCGATGTAACTGTTCGGGTCCACCAGTTTTTCCTTGGTGGTCCGTGGCCGCGCCACAGCCGGGATACCGGTCGCGATGGATTCGGCCGGAACATCCCTGGTGACAACGGCATTGGCGCCGATAGCGCTACCTTCGCCGATGACGACGGGCCCGAGGATCTTGGCACCCGCACCGACCGTGACCCGGTCACCCAGCGTCGGGTGACGCTTGACCTGCGCGAGCGAGCGACCACCGAGAGTGACGCCGTGATAGAGCATCACGTCGTTACCGACCTCAGCCGTCTCCCCGATCACGACGCCCATGCCGTGGTCGATGAAGAACCGTCGACCGATAGTGGCACCGGGGTGAATCTCGATGCCGGTGACGAAGCGGGTCAGCTGCGAGAGTACCCGCGCCGGGCCGCGTAGCGCAGGGACGGCCCACATGCGATGCGCAACCCGATGTGCCCAAATGGCATGCAGCCCTGAATAAACGAGCGCGTTCTCCACATTGCTGCGCGCGGCAGGATCCTGACCGCGCGCAGCCTGCAGGTCCTCGCGAATTGTCCCGAGGATACTCACAGGTCTCAGTCCCGGATGTGTTCGAACAGCGGGGTGGAGATGTAACGCTCGCCGAAGTCGCACACGACAGCCACGATCAGCTTGCCGGCGTTTTCCGGACGCTTCGCCAGCTCGAGTGCGGCCCATACGATGGCGCCGGACGAGATGCCGCCCAGGATGCCTTCCTGGGTGCCGAGTGCGCGAGCGACCTCGATGGAATCAGGGAACGAGACGTCGATGATCTCGTCGTAGATCTCACGATCGAGGACGTCGGGCACGAAGTTCGCGCCGATTCCCTGGATCTTGTGGGGGCCGGGCTGGCCACCGTTGAGGATCGGCGAGTCGATGGGCTCGACACCGACGATCTTGACCTCGGGCTTGTACTTGCGAAGGGTGCGTCCGACGCCGGTGATGGTGCCGCCGGTGCCGATGCCGGACACGAAGATGTCGACGGCGCCGTCGGTGTCGGCCCAGACCTCTTCGCCCGTCGTGGCCTCGTGGATGGCAGGGTTGGCCGGGTTCGCGAACTGGCTGGCCGAGACGGCGTTCTCGGTCTGCTCGACAATTTCCTTGGCCTTGGCAACTGCACCGGCCATGCCCTCGGAGCCCGGGGTCAGCACGATCTCGGCGCCGTAAGCACGCAGCATGACGCGACGCTCGGTGGACATCGTCTCCGGCATGGTCAGGATGACCTTGTAGCCGCGAGCAGCACCGACCATGGCAAGGGCGATACCGGTGTTACCGCTGGTGCCCTCGACGATGGTGCCACCGGGCTTGAGTGCACCGGACTTCTCGGCGGCGTCGATGATTGCCACGCCGATCCGGTCCTTGACACTGTTGGCCGGGTTGTAGAACTCGAGCTTGACGGCAACCTGTGCGTCCAGGCCCTCGGTCAGACGGTTGAGCCGCACGATCGGGGTGCGCCCGACCAATTCGGTCACGTTGTTGTAGATCCCGCTCATATCTGGTCCTCCTGAGGATCGAGTGTGTCGACCCGCTCGCTGAACTCTTACCGGCTGAAACTGCATAACGGCTGAACTGCTTAACGGCTACAGGCAAAGGGCATACAGACGACCGATGCCGCATCGGTTCATCAAATTGAACCAATGCGGCATCAGGCCACTACATACGGGGGCGGTTTATCAGGCCAACCGCTGCTTCAGAGCTTCGAACTCGTCACGAATGCCGGTCGGCAACTTCTCGCCGACGAAGTCGAACCACTCTTCGATGAGCGGGATCTCGGCCTTCCACTCGTCGATGTTCACCGCGAGAGCCTCGGTGATGTCGGCGTCCGACACGTCCAGGCCTTCGATGTCGAGTGCCGATCCGGTGGGAACGACGCCGATCGGGGTGTCGATGCCCGCGGCCTTGTGCTCGATCCGCTCGACGATCCACTTCAGGACGCGAGAGTTCTCGCCGAAGCCTGGCCACAGGAAGCGACCGTCGTCGCCGCGGCGGAACCAGTTGACGTAGAAGACCTTGGGGAGCTTGGACGCGTCCGCGGACTTGCCGAGGTCGATCCAGTGCTGGAAGTAGTCACCGACGTTGTAGCCGAGGAACGGCAGCATTGCCATCGGATCGCGGCGAACCGTGCCGACCTGGCCTTCGGCCGCTGCGGTCTGCTCGGAGCCGACCGTTGCACCCATGAAGACGCCGTGCTGCCAGTCGCGAGCCTCGGTGACCAGCGGAACCGTCGTCTTGCGACGTCCGCCGAAAAGGATTGCCGAGATCGGCACGCCCTTCGGGTCGTCCCACTCGGGAGCCATGATCGGGCACTGCGACATCGGGGTGCAGTAACGCGAGTTGGGATGAGCCGCATGGGTGCCCGACTCGGGCGTCCACTCGTTGCCCTTCCAGTCGATCAGGTGCTGCGGGTCGCCTTCCAGGCCCTCCCACCAGACGTCACCGTCGTCGGTCAGAGCGACGTTGGTGAAGACCGTGTTGCCCTGGTCGATGGTGCGCATGGCGTTGGGGTTCGAGGACCAGTTGGTGCCAGGAGCCACGCCGAAGAAACCGAACTCCGGGTTGACGGCGTACAGCTGTCCGTCCTCACCGAAACGCATCCAGGCGATGTCGTCACCGAGGGTCTCGGCGCGCCATCCGGGGATGGTCGGCTGGATCATCGCGAGGTTGGTCTTGCCACAAGCGGAGGGGAATGCCGCCGCGATGTAGTAGGCCTTGTCCTCGGGCGAGATGAGCTTGAGGATGAGCATGTGCTCGGCCAACCAGCCCTCGTCGTGCGCCATTGCCGAAGCGATACGCAGCGAGTAGCACTTCTTACCCAGGAGAGCATTTCCGCCGTAGCCGGAACCGAAGCTCCAGATCTCACGATCCTCGGGGAAGTGCGTGATGTATTTGGTGTCGTTGCACGGCCACGCCACATCTTCCTGGCCCTCGGCCAGCGGAGCGCCGAGCGAGTGCAGAGCCTTGACGAAGAATCCGTCGGTGCCGAGCTTCTCGAGAACCTTGCCGCCCATGCGGGTCATGACGCGCATGGATACGACGACGTACTCGGAATCGGTGAGCTCGACGCCCAGCTTCGGATCCTCGGCGTCGAGGGGGCCCATGCAGAACGGAACGACGTACATGGTGCGTCCACGCATGCAACCGCGGTACAGGTCACCCATGAGGGTGCGCATCTCCGCCGGGTCCATCCAGTTGTTGGTGGGACCTGCGTCGATTTCTTCCTTCGAGCAGATGTACGTACGCGATTCGACTCGCGCCACATCGGACGGATCGGAGTTGCCGAGGAAAGAGTTCGGCTTCTTCTCGTCGTTGAGGCGGGTGAAGGTTCCTGCCTCGACCAACTTCGTTGTCAGTCGGTCCCATTCTTCGTCCGAGCCGTCTGCGAAGACGACGCGATCAGGCTGGGTGAGTTCGGCAACCTCTTGCACCCATGCAAGCAGTTCCTTGTGCTCCGTGGGGGGCGTGCCGTCAGTTCCATTGAGACCGGGAATGGTCGCTGAGGTCATCAAACTCTCCTGGGGTGAGCCGGAACCGGGTTCTTGTGACACCGGATGCGAACTGCAGCGCCCCGATACCAGTCGATCCCGGTGTCCCCCTCTCGACGGGGTCCAGCCGCGTCATCCACTCACGTGGATTTCACGGACGCCGGGTGTCCTATGTATTGAGGTTAACGCTGGCTGTTCACCTGCAGGTAATCGGGTGCGGTCAGAAATGTCACAGAAACGATTCAGTTGGTGTGTTCAGGTGCCTACCCGGCGCTCAGAGCACATAAACGGAAGCTTTTCACAGCGCGCCGGCATCGATTTTCTGCCAGACGAGGGAGCCTTCGTCGTCTCGACGGCATTCCCACGCCGAGTAGTCCCCGTCCGACTCGATCATCGTGAGGCGATCGGCGCTACCGTCACGATCGAAATCGGACACGATCACGACGGCGTCGTCGGAGTGGACGACGCGGCTGTCGACCGTCCCGTCACCGTCCAAGTCGAAGGCCTCGAAATTCAGATCGCCTGCGTCGACGGGACCGGACGAAGGACCGAAATTCTCGGGCTCGATACTCCCAGGATCGAGCGGTGCGGCCTCGAGGCCATGGCCGTCGACATGCGCGGCCGTGATCAGAAATGCATCCATGAATCCCCCAAAGGAAGTGACTGCTGCTTCGGCAACCCCTACCGAAACCGTCCGCTCAGTATTACCAGACTCCGCCGATCACGCGTGGCCGAAATTGCGGCCCTGTGGACAACCGCCCGCCCGAGAATCGTCAGAAGGCAGCGTTCAACACGGCGAGGTCGCGCTCACACGACGCCAGCTGACCCGATCTGGCCGCGGCAAGCTCACGAAGTTCACCGTCGATCTCCACGATTCGCGCCTGCGCCGACGCCAGCTGTTCGCGACTCTCCGCCATGATCGCCGCTCCCAGATCTGCCTCCGCCTCGAGCAGCACGCCCTGTACCCGCTGCTCCCACTGAGCGCGCACCGTCGACATCGATTCGACGATCCACGACCTCGAGTGGGCACGATCCGCCATCAACCCGCGAGTTCGCGCCAACCACCACGCCGCGACGCCGCCCAGAACCAACGTCACCGGGATGCTCGCGAACTCCAATGCCGGAATCATCTCCAGCGGAGTCACCGCGATCCGGCCGAGGCCGAGGCCCGCGGACGCGCCGACGAGAATCGTCACCCGGTCCTCATTTCCCCGTCGACGATCCGGCGGGTCCTCCGGAATCCGTGGGGAAGGCACGTAGCCGGTCGCACCCGCCACCTCGACAGCTGCCGCCATCGCGGCATCGAAAACCCGGGTGTGATGGTCGACCTCGTACTGCAACCGCAACGGCATGCTGCCCAATTCGGCTCGCGAAGCCGTGTCGACCCAGGCACGTGCCCCTGCGACCGTCGCCCGGGTTGCTTCGGCGATTTGTTGTGACAGATCCCCACGCGCTCGTTGCAGTCGGCTTCGCACCTGCACCAGTCGTTCGCCTCGCCGACCGTCACGGTCTGCCAGCAGTCGTGATCGCTCGGCCCGCAGTTCGGCACCCGGAACGCTGTCACGCAGATTCCGGATCTCCACCTCGATCATCCGGCGTGTCTGCGCAATGACGCCGGAATCCGAGTCGCCGGTCTGCCTCTCGCGTGCCGCCTGGCTCACGACGGCAACGAGCGTCTGCTCCTGACCTGGTGCAATCGGAACGATCGATGCCTGGGCAAAAGCGGTGCAGTGAGAGGAAAGAACCTCGGCATCGCGTCTGCGCACAGCCTGCCAGTCTCGGTAGACGTCAACGCGGGTCAACGCCACCACCACCGGCGTTCCACTTTCTGCTGCATCGTCGAGCAGAAGAAGATCCTCGCGACCGATCACGCTGGCAGCATCGATGACCAGAAGTACGACGTCGGTGTCCGCTTCGCGCGTCACGATCGAACACTCGCCCGAAGCACGGAACATCTGCACGACATCTTCCCGACCACATCTCTGTGGCCCGACAACGTAAATGCTAGTGCCACTGGATGATTCACCACTGACGAGGCGACCTGGGTCGGAGGACGGGTTCCATCGTTGCACCACACGCAGTATCGAATCCGGAAGTACCGAAACGCTATTCATCGGTCACCGCCGGAGCGGAGCGATCGCCCCCGAGCTGCGCCCACCGACGCACATACCCGCGACGAATCAGTGAGATCCTTTGTTGTGGAGCCTCTTCCGACTCGTCGACGAGCTCGCCCCACCACCGACTGCACGTGCCCGCGCCGTCAGCGGTCCGAGGATCGGGAGGTTCGCCTTGACGCAGGCCTCGAATTTCGGGGCTCATCATCGCCGCCGCGGCGCCGAACAACACCGCGGAGTCCGAACTCAGATACAACTCGATCTCGTCCCTGCCCGCAGTGCTGCGCGAGGCAGATCGCGTCAGCGCTGGACCGATCTGCTCGACCCGGCCCCACCACTGCCTCTCCAAGACGGGTCCGAGAGCCGCGAACAACTCTTCGACGCCGCGTCCGGTCAGCGTCTCCACCTGAACCGTGTGCACGCCGACGGTCTCCGAGATTTCCGCGGCCCGTCCCAGTGCCTCGTCCCAGCGCGGTCCGAACAGGTCGGCCTTGTTTGCAGCGACCACCGCCCGATCCGAGACTCGGGCGATCGCTCGGCGGTCGACTTCGCGGATCGCGTCGACCACCACGTAGACAACACAACGATGACCCAGATCAGGGTTCGACGTTCCAGGGACGTCGAACGCCCGCGACTCGGTCACCACAACCGGTGCACCGACAACTCTGCGCGAGAACCGGTGATCGCGCCCCAGGACCCGCGCCAACGACGACCGCCCCACCCCGGCTCGTCCGGCGACTACCAACTCGAGCGGCGCGGTCAGCGATCCGATCACGGAGTGAACTGCCTCTGCCGCTCCCGAATCAATCGACGCCAGCCGGTATGCCAAAGCGCGCAGGTGGTCGATCGGCTCCGCGCAGGCGTCGTCGAGCGATTCTGCGGGCAACATTCGTGACCAATTACTGCATGCAAATTCTGTGTTCATCCCCACCCCACGTCCCCATCGTGTCGGTGCGATTCTGTCAGGTTCTCGGCAAGGACGGCAGGTGACACCGCCCTTTCGCCGACTGTCCGAAGTCGGCGGATTCAGGACTTTCAGCGGAAAGTCTCAACTCAAACTTCAGACCCGTCTGCGCTAAACGGGGGTCATGCGTGACAATGGGTTCGTGAACGAAGCCGATCAGCATGCACCGCAGACCCCTGACACGGGGCAGACGGACCACGCCAAGGGGTCCCGTCTCCATCCGAGAGTGACCAGCTTTCGCTCTCGCAGGGGTGCGCTGACCGACGCACAGCAGCAGGCTTGGGACCGTCAGTGGCCGCTCATCGGCGCCGACGTCTCGGACACACCGCTCGACGCGAACGCCTGGTTCGGACGAGACGCACCCCTGATCATCGAGATCGGTTCGGGTACCGGCACCGCGACATCCGCAATGGCCAAGGCAGAACCGCACGTGAACCTGGTCGCGATCGAGGTGTACCGCCCGGGGCTCGCACAGCTTTTGCAACAGGTCGAACGCGAAGAGATTCCCAACGTCCGCGTACTGCGCGGTGACGCGATGGACGTACTCGAGAACATGGTCGCCCCCGAGTCCCTGACGGGCGTCCGGGTGTTCTTCCCGGATCCGTGGCCCAAAGCCCGCCACCACAAGCGTCGCCTCCTGCAGGGGCCGACGTTCGCGCTGATCGCCAACCGCCTCAAGCCTGGCGGAGTGCTGCACGTGGCCACCGATCACGCCGAGTACGCAGAATGGATCGAAGAAGCCGGTAATGCCGAGCCGCTGCTGACCGCACTCGACTGGGAGTCTCCGATGACCCACGAGCGTCCGGTCACCAAGTTCGAGGACAAAGCCCATAAGGTCGGAAGTGCAATCACCGAGCTTATATGGGGGAAGATCAGAGCATGAGCGTCAGCGAACAGCTATCCGACGACGTGGCGTCGTCGGAATCTCCTCTCGACTTCGGTCGTGACTCCCGCCACCCCAAGCGGGTGCTTCTGGTCTGGGACGCCCCCAATCTCGACATGGGCCTCGGCGCCATCCTCGGTGGCCGGCCTACCGCCGCCTACCGGCCACGATTCGACGCGCTGGGCCGCTGGCTGCTTTCTCGCACTGCCGAACTGTCCGCCCAGAACAGTGGCACGCTCGAGCCCGAAGCGACGGTCTTCACCAACATCGCCTCCGGCAGCGCCGACGTCGTCCGTCCTTGGGTCGAAGCCTTGCGTAACGTGGGTTTCGCGGTGTTCGCCAAGCCGAAGGTCGATGAAGACAGCGATGTCGATTCGGACATGCTCGAGCACATCGCGCTCCGGTACGGCGAGGGCCTCGCCGGAATCATGGTCGCGTCCGCCGACGGCCAAGCCTTCCGCGAACCTCTCGAGGACATCGCAGCAACCGGCATCCCGGTCCAGGTTCTCGGGTTCCGTGAACACGCCAGCTGGGCTGTGTCGTCCGATATCTTGGACTTCGTCGATCTCGAGGACATCCCGGGTGTCTTCCGTGAGCCTCTGCCACGGGTAAGCCTGGACACCCTGCCCGACGAGGGCGCCTGGTTGCAGCCGTTCCGACCGCTTTCTGCCCTGCTCATCGGGCGAAAAAGTGTTGCCGAGTAGGAGTTGATCAGTGTTCGCCAGCTGGGGAAGCATCGTCTATCGAGCCCGCTTCACCGTCATCGCTGTCATGGTGGCGGGGCTCCTCGGGCTCGCTGCGTACGGCCTGAGCCTGCAGGATCATCTCAGCCAGAGCGGCTGGGACGATCCGGGATCGGAATCGGTAGAGGCTGCAAAACTCGCTGACGGCACGTTCGGACGTAGCACGACGGGTGACGTTCTGGCGCTGTACACAGCGCCGGAGGGCAAGACCGTCGACGACCCCGAGTTCCAAGCGAAGGTCATCGACAATCTGCAGCGGCTCGTCGCCGACAACCCCGACCAGATCATGAAGATCAACGGCTCTTACTTCAAGGTCGACAACGGTCTCTCGGTGGCGGCGCTGGCGGACAAGACCAAGCAACACGCGGTCACCAGCATCGCGATCGCCGGCGACAACGACACCGCGGTGTCCAACAACTTCCGCGACGTCGAGTCGCGGTTCTACATCGACGGTGTCGACGTGCAACTCGCCGGCCTGCAACCTGTCGCGAATTCGCTCAACGACACGATGGCCAACGACATCAAGCGCATGGAAATGCTCGCGATTCCCGCTGTCGGCGTCCTGCTGTTCTTCGTCTTCGGTGGCGTGGTGGCCGCTGCCCTCCCGTTGATCGTCGGCGGTCTGACCGTCATCGGCGCCAACGGCATCATTCGACTGATCACCAACTTCACCGAGGTCAACGCCTTTGTCGCGCCCGTGGTCTCTCTGGTCGGTCTGGGTCTCGCGATCGACTACGGACTGTTCATCGTCAGCCGTTTCCGAGAAGAGATAGCCGAGGGGTACGACACCCCGACCGCAGTGCGCCGAACGGTCATGACGGCAGGTAGAACGGTCATGTTCTCGGCGACCATGGTTGCCGTCAGCCTCGGCGGTCTGCTGTTGTTCCCGCAGGGCTTCCTCAAATCGGTGGCCTACGGCGCCATCGCTGCTGTCATGCTTGCCGCGATCTCGTCCATCACGATTCTTCCCGCGATTCTCGGCATTCTCGGCAAGCGGATCGACGCGCTGACCTTCAAGAAACTTCGCCAGACCAAGACCAACGAGGAAATCGAGAACGGTTTCTGGGGAAAGCTGACCCGTTGGGTCATGCAGCATCCGCTCAAGGTTGCGGTCCCGATCGTCGCGGCGCTCCTGTTGATGATCATTCCGTTGACGGGCATCAAGTTCGGCGGCATCAACGAGACGTACCTGCCCCCGGACAGCCCCACTCGTGTCGCGCAGGCGCAGTTCGACGAACTCTTCCCGGGCAATCGCACCGAACCCGTCCGACTGGTCATCCAGGGCGCCGACAACACCACTCTCGGTCAAATTTCCAAGACCGCAAACGCTGCGCCGGGCCTGGTCGAGAAGTTCACCCCGGAAGTTGCGACCAAGGACGGTGTCAACGTCCTCAAAGCCGGTCTGACCGAGCGCAACGAGGCACGTCCCACCATCGACTATCTGCGATCCGCGGATTGGCCCGAGGGCACAACTGTGCTGGTCGGCGGTACTCCGGCCATCGAGCAGGACAGCGTCGACGCATTGCTCGATCGTCTGCCGCTGATGGTCGTATCCGTCATCCTGCTGACGACCCTGCTGATGTTCTTGACGTTCGGTTCGCTTGTCCTGCCCATCAAGGCTGCGTTGATGAGCGCGCTCGGACTGGGTTCTACGCTCGGAATCCTGACCTGGATCTTCATCGACGGGCACGGTTCAGGTCTGTTGAACTTCACACCGGGACCGATCATGTCTCCCGTCCTGGTGTTGATCATCGCGATCGTCTACGGCCTGTCGACCGACTACGAAGTGTTCCTGCTCTCCCGCATGGTCGAAGCGCGAGCGCAGGGGGCAAGTACTACCGAATCCATCCGAATCGGCACGGCACATACCGGCCGGATCATCACCGCTGCCGCACTGATCCTGATTGTGGTCACCGGTGCATTCGGCCTGTCCGATCTGGTGATGATGAAGTACATCTCCTACGGCATGATCTCCGCGCTGATCATCGACGCCACGCTGATCCGAATGTTCCTGGTCCCCGCAACCATGAAACTGCTCGGCGACGACTGCTGGTGGGCTCCGGCCTGGATGAAGCGGATCCAGCAGAAGATCGGGCTGGGTGAGCCGATCCTCGACAACGAATTGGTACTCGCGAACGTCCCACAGATCGCGCCTGTCGGTGCGATCGCCGGACCGGGTCAGCCCCGCAAGATCGAAGCGGCCTCGCGGGTCATACCGCCCCCTGCCCCGGCCGCACAGCCGGAAAGCGGACCTCGTGTTCCCGATCCTCTCACCGAGCCCATTCCGCTCAGCGAAATGGCGGTGAAGGCACCGAACACGGATACACCTGCCGCGGAGAAGCCGGCACCGCGACGTCGTCTTGATATCGGAAGTGCAGCCAGCGCGCCCCAGAACTTGATCGAGGCACCGGTCCCCAATCCTTCGTACCGACCGCAACCGAATACCACCGACAAGCGAAGGAACCCCGCGCCGGCTGCGCCGGCCGAGCGTCCCATCGAAAGCTGGTTGTCGGACCTGCGGGCCCGGGAACAGGCTCCCCCGGCCTCACGGCCGCTGCCGGTGGTCCGGACGCCTTCGCGTACGAACGGTTCGGCTGGCAGCGGTTCAGGTACCAACGGTTCAGGTACCAACGGCTCGAGCCGGAATGGCTCTACAACAAACGGTTCGGCCCCGACCTCGGTGGAGGCGACCCCCCAGTCGCCGCCTCCACCGATCACTCCGGAGCGTCGTACCAACGAGCCCCGAGTTTCGGACGCCACCCCTGACGGCGACGACAACGCCACCGGCAGGCATCGGCCTGACGACGCAGGCGCCATCAGTGTCAGCGAACTCATCGCGCGCCAAAAACGAAGCTGACTCATGATGTGGAAGCGGAGCTGACCTGCTCCTGCTTGGCGAAGGCTCGTGCATAGCGTGTCCCGACCAGCAGGAGCAGCAAGCCCACCACCAGGAAGGCGACGCTGCGCACCAGCCCACTGAGTGTGGCCAAGTCGAAGAGGAACAGCTTGGCCACTGCCGCGCTGGTGAGAGCAAGCCCGGCTCCGAGCAAGACGCGAGCGTGCTGGCGGTTGTTCAAACCGAGTACCAGCGCTGACGTGGCGGCAAGCATCCAGACGATGGTCGCGACGCTGTGTCCGACAACGAATCCTGTTGCACTGTCGAAGATTTCGACGCCGGATGAGACGAGCGCGCACGTCACTGCGTAGAGGACACCAAACCCTGCGGCTGCCCACAAGACCGCTGCGTTGGAATCGGCGATCAACTTCAGTCGGTGAATCGCCCACACCAGCATCACCAGGGCGCCTATCGCCGTCAGACTCGAGAGTGCCGTGATCGCACCGAGTTGCATGGATGCGGCACGGGCGGTCGTCAACGCTTCCGGCGGAACCGTCGTGAGGTATCCGATCGATCCGATTGCCACAAAGGCGGTTCCGAGAGCGAAGACGAAGCGCGAACCCGCATACAGCGAGATTCCGAGGAAGATCATGCCGACCGTGAGGATGAGCGGCACGATCAGAGATTCCGTCGCCCCGGAGAAGCAGCACAGCAACAATGCGAGGGCGCCCGTTGCACCCAGTCCGAATCGCAGTTGCGTCGGCAAAGGCTTTGCCGACGCTCCGGCGGAAAGCAGTAGTACCGCAACAATTCCGTACAGTACTGCGGATTCGGTGCGCCCGAGCACGGCCCCGACACTCATCAGCGGAAGGGTCGAGACAACAAAGGTAGCGGTGGACCATGCCCCTGCAACTCCGTCGCGAGAGGGCGAACCCGTCCACTGCACGGCCATCGCGCAGCCGGCCCCCACGATTGCAACCACGCCGGCACTGATCACCAATTGCACTGCACTGTTACCGGATTCGCTGAAGATAGACTCCGACGCTATCGCTACGAGCAGTGCGAGAACCACCGGTACGGTTCGCGCCATGCCCAGGTACTTCCAGTCACGACCGAGCTGGGCGGAGAACGTCGCCGATTGGATCGCGAACAGGAAACCGATGAGGGTCAACGATATTCCCGACGTCAGTACGGGAGCCAGCACCGCTGCGCCGAGAACGATCATGAGCGCCAGCGATTCGGAATCCCATTTCACGGCGAGGGCAACGCCGGCGGCGGCAATTCCGAAGGCAATCACCACCGCGAGCGGTGTCGTCACCCAACCGTAGAGAACGGAGGCTGCGACCACGTCGAGGTACATCCCCGCGAAACCGGTGGCAGCCAGGGCAATTGCCCCCACTGTGCCGCCTGGGCGTCCGTGGACCCGCACCCCGGCAAATACCAAGGCGCCGGAAAGTAGTGCACCACCGAGCACCCGCAGCGGCGGTCCGAAGAGTCCGGCCTGCGCTGCAAGTACCAGCAGCATCACGACGCCGATCAGAGTGACGGCAACACCTGCCGCGGCCAGGAGTCGACTGATGACGCCGTCGCGTTGCCACCAGGGTTGACGAGGTGCGGCAACCGGATACGTCGGCGGCTGCCACGCGGGCACGCTCTGCTGAGGACGGACCGGCTGCATCGGCTGTACCGGAACTATGGGAACTACGGGAACAGAAGCTACCGGAGCCGGAACTACCGGCGCGGGCGCAGGCACGGTGGTCGAGGCCAGCTGAGTCTGCAGTATCGACAGGTTCTGGCCCATGTGACGCAACTGTCGGCCGATGCTGTCGCACTCGGCCGAGAGGGCTGTCACCAGTCGCGGATCGACGGCGGGAGAGCTCGGTGTAGTCATGGATATGAGCTTGCTGTTTGGCCGAACCGATCAGATGAGTAGTACTACTCGATCAGCGTGGGGGCTTCTCGTATTCGACTGACAGCACCTTCGACTGACAGCGCACTATCGCCGAGGTGCTGCGTTTCGCAATCGTTCGGACAGAAGCCGACCCGAAATGTGAAGCGGAGTGGATCGCGCGAAGGAGTCACCGCTCGGCGGAACGATCGCGCACGGTAACTACACGCTCTCACTCGGCCTCAAGTTCTCGTACGCGATGTTCTCGCTCGAGGGTTTTGCGTTTGCTCTCAACTGCGGATTCGACAAGGTCGGATTGCCGGCTCCGCTACCGGGTGGCTCTCGCGTCCGCATGCGCGCATATCACTGAAAGGTCAGGAGCCGAACATCTTTCGGATCGTGGTACCGAAGGGATGCTTCGCGGTGACACTGCCGAATCGCACCTTGCCGTGAACCACCAGGTGCAGCGGCCCCATCTGCGGACCGGAGCGAACCTTGTTGGACGCGCTTCCCCCTACTGCCTCGACACCGTTCATGTCCACCGTCGCCCCTTCAGGAACGATCAGTGAAATCGAACTGGCGTAGTCGTCGATCGAGATGTTCACCACCTGCGTCTGCATCACTGCACGCGTGAAATCGATAGTCACACTGGACATTCTGGTGTCCACCACGACGGCCGGAGGAACGATCCATGCGCCGTTCCGCGTCACCGTCGCCATTCGTCCGCGGATCACCGCAGCATTTGCCGCGCCGTAGGCACCGACAACCGGAGCCCCGACCGGAGCGCGGTAGGGCTGGCTCGGGTGAGCCGGCGGCGGCTGATGCGGCTGGGGTTGGTAGGTCGGCGCCGGGTAGGGCTGACCCTGGTACATCGGCTGACCCGCATTGGGATACGCGGGCGGGTCGTAGTCGGAGATCAGTGTGATACCCGGAAGATCCGTGAGAACCGAGTTGAGCTCACCTCGCGTCTTTGCGGCCAAGGCCGTGTCCATGCGCTCGGTGAACTCACCGAGCGAGAGCATCCCTTGACCGACAGCTTTCTGCAGCAGCTCGCCGACGTGCTCTCGTTCGGCATCGGATACGCGTAGATTCCTGGCCTCCATGACTTCCAGGATAAACGTTATTCGAGACCTTGCTCTATTGCGTATCGCGTGAGTTCGACGCGATTGGCCAACTGAAGTTTCCGCAGCGTCGCCTGGACGTGGTTTTCGACGGTCCGGTGGCTGAGCGAGAGCCTCGTGGCGATCTGTTTTGCGCTCAGCCCCTTGGCGACGAGACGGAGCACTTCAGTCTCACGGTCGGTGAGCCGAGGCAGCTCTGGTGCGCGATCGTCGGCCGGTGCCGTCGACATACGGCGATACTCACCGAGCACCAATCCGGCGAGGCCGGGTGTGAAGACGGCTTGTCCGTCGAAAGTCGCTCGCACGGCCTCGAGCAGTTCCGCCACCGAAGCACTCTTGACCAGGTAGCCCGACGCTCCGGCTTTGACCGCGTCGAGGACGTCGTCACGCTCAGCGGAGGCCGAAAGCACCAGTACCTTGCTCTTCGGCGAAACCTCGAGCACCGCGGTGGTGGCGTCGGCGCCGTTTCCGTCCGGCAGGTTCATGTCCATCAGAACTACGGCGGGTTGCACGGCGGCGGCGCGGCGGCGTGCACTCTCGACACCCTCCGCCGTCGCACTCACCGTGAAGCCGGCGGCCTCGAGGTCTCGGGAGACGCCGTCGCGCCACATCGGGTGATCGTCGACGACCATCACCGTCACCGGATTCTCGCCCTGTTCGTCAGCCACGCTCACTCTTCCCCTTCGGAACGTTGATCTCCCATTCGGTGCCCTCCCCCGGCCCAGTTTGCAGGACCGCAGTTCCGCCGAGCACCTGCACTCGGCCCAGAATGGACTTCGATACTCCCATGCGGCCTTCGGCCTCAGCCTGTGCCAAGCGCCCCTCGGGTATTCCGACGCCGTCGTCGCGGACGCTGACGATCACTTCGTCCGGCAGATCTTCGAGCAACACGTATGCCTTCGCCGTAGGTCCGGCGTGAAGCCCGACATTGGACAGGGCGTTGTCGACGATGGCAGCCAGTTCGATGGCTCGATCGCGCTCGATCACGACGGGGTGCGCGGGCGTCGACACCGACACCGATGTGCTTGCCTGCGTGGTCAACAGCGGACACAGATCCACTGTCTGTCCGCCGACGTCTGCCGCGGCACCCGAAACCTGCTCGGAAATCAGCATTCTCAACGCGACCTCCTGCTCTCCTGCCAGAGCAGCCAGTTCAGCTGCCTCGCCGCCGAGTGCCGCTCCTCGCCGGCGCACCATCGCGAGCACCTGCAGAACGCCGTCGTGTACTTCGCGTGCCAAGCGTTCGCGCTCTTCGGTAGCCGCCGCCAGACGGACGGCTTGTTCGAGTTGTCGATGCGAGCGCCGAGCAGTAGTGGTGGCCAAGCCCAACGCCAGACCGACCGATACGAGCACGGGAGCCGTCGCATCGCGCCAGAGATCCAGGTTGACCTGGTCGCGGATGATCGCGCTGGCCGCCGAGATGACAACTCCGGACGCCATACCGAGCCACGGCCCGCCGAGAATTGCCGCGGAGATGACGGCGTTGGTGGCCCACAGCGTGGTGGGTAGCGTCTGGTGATTCTGATACCACTCGTGATCGGATACCAGCCTCGTCGATGCCATCAGCAAGATGACGACCACCTGATCGGCAATCACCACCTGGTACCTCGGCAGCTTCTTACCGAACAAGGCACCCGAGGTCCCGAGCAGCAGTGCCGAAACCCCGGACCACACCGCCATCAGAGCGACGAAGAACCAGCTGAGCCGAGTGTTGGTGTAGTCGGATGCCGAAGCGAACTGGTAGCTGATCGCGTACACCAGCGTGACGAGGCGAAATGCCTGCGCCGCCCGCCACAGCGGGGCATCCGGGTCGGTGTCGATGCCCGACGCCTCGCGAACGGTGGGCTGATAGTGCAGCCGGCGACGGCGGGTGGGCTCAGTCATCGGGAGGAGTGGGGTTCACGACCCGAGGCTCGGCGCGCGGCTCGTCGGGCTCGGCGGGGAACAGCGGAGTCTCCGGGTCCTCGACGTGAAGTTCCGCGTACGCGGTGTCCGGGTCGTCGGCGAGGAGGGACCGAATAGCGGTGTTGAGGACTGCGACGATCGGAACAGCCAAGAGCCCCCCGACGATTCCGGCGAGGACGATGCCCGTCGTGATGGCGAGAACGACTGCCAGCGGATGCAGGCGGACGGCGCGACCCAGCAACAGCGGTTGCATCACGTGCGCTTCGAGCTGCATGACACCGATGATGATGCCGAGAACGATCAGAGAGGTCAGAAAACCCTTCGTGACCAGCGCGACCAGCACAGCGAGAAAACCGGTCAGAAATGCACCGATGATCGGGATGAACGCGCCGATGAATACCAACGACGCCAGCGGCAGGGCGAGCGGCACCCCGAGAATCGCCAGGCCGGCACCGATACCGATCGCGTCGGCGGCGGCAACCGCGACCGTGGCCCGCACGTAGCCGATCAGCGACCCGAACCCCGCAGAACCGGCGATCCGCACGCGACGACGAGCATCGGTGGGCACGATCCGGGTGACGAACTGCCAGATCTGATCACCGCCGTAGAGGAAGAAGATGAGAGTGAACAGCGTCAGCAAAGCCCCGGTGAAGATCTCGCCGATGACTGTCGCCGTGGTCAAGGCGCCGCTGGTCAGAGACTCACGATTGGATTGCACCGACTTGACGACCGAATCACCCGCCTGGCGGATCTGATCCTCACTGAAGTGCAACGGTCCGCTGGTGAGCCAGTTCTGAATCTGCGTGACGCTGGCCGTGAACTGGTCGGTGAGCTGCGGCAACCCGTCGATGAACTGCTCGACGACAAACGTCATGATTCCCGCGACCAGCCCGATAGAGCCAAGCAACACGACGATGACGGCTGCCGAGCGAGGAACTCCCCACACCTGTAGCCGATCAACCACCGGAATCAACAGAGCCGATGCCAACAGAGCCAGCCCCACTGGGATGAGCACGGTTTCGAGACGTAGAACGACATACCCGAGAACCAACAGTCCGGCGAAGATCACAATGAGGCGCCACGACCATTCCGCCGCGATGCGTACACCCGGATGCACTGCCCGAGCGTCGGCGGATATGGGTTTGTTCATCCTCGAAGCTCGCTCCGCACGCCCCCTGTTTGCGTTCACATCGCGAGCCTAACCGGCCCGGCCGACACAGGTGAGCGGACGAATAATCGGACGCGCGTACCAACACTTCGACCTCTGCCAGCTAAATTGAACCCTGTGCGGGCCTCATACAGAGCAATAGCGGTGACCATCCGCAGCCGGTGGCCCCTCTATATGCTTTCCATGCTCGCGGCCAACCTGATCGGCGCGGTACTGGTCTTCGCCTTCGTGCGATACGGCGTGCCGATCCAGGAGTCCGACGCGATTGTTGCCGACCGTGTCCGCAACTTCGCGATCTTCGGTGTGTACCTGGCATTCGCCGGTGCCGTCAGTCTCACTGCGGCGGCCATGATGTTGAAGTCGGTCATCCGTTGGCGGCTGCGCGGGGGTCCGCCGACGAGGTCCGAGCAGATGGCCGCACTCCACGCGCCTCTTCGCCAGGCCATCGTTCACCTGGTGCTGTGGATCTTGGGCGGCATCATCTTCGTGTTCCTGACCATCACCGAGATGCCCGGACTCGCGATCGCGGTGATCGTGACGGTGTGCATGGCCGCGACCACGACCTTCGGGTTCACCTACATGCTCGGTGAGCGCATTTTGCGTCCGGTCGCCGCCCAGGCCTTGAGCGAGGGCGAATTCGATCGGACCATGGCGCCGGGCGTCGGCACCCGGCTGGCGATGACCTGGGGTCTCGGCACGCTGATGCCCGTCGCAGGCATCATCTTGCTGTGCTCGACGCAGCTCACGACGGATCTCGAATTCTCCCCCGACTCACTCGCGTGGGCGATCCTGCTCATCTCGATCATGGCGATCGTGCAGGCCTTTGCGCTGTCGATGCTGACGGCTACTCAGATCTCCGATCCCATCCGCCAACTGCGACGCGCCATCGAGCGAGTGCAGCGCGGCGCCACCGACGTACGCGTCGAGGTGTTCGACGGCAGTGAGATCGGCCGGCTGCAGGTCGGCTTCAACCGCATGATGAAAGAGTCCGACGAGCGTCGCCTGCTGCGTGAGCTGTTCGGTCAGCACGTCGGCGAGGACGTGGCCCGGCGCGCGTTGAAGTTCGGTACCGAGCTGGGCGGCGAAACTCGATTCGTGGCAGTTCTGTTCGTCGACATGGTCGGATCCACCGGTGCCGCGGCCGAGCGCCCGCCGGGTGAAGTGGTCGAACTGCTCAACGAGTTTTTCCGTGTGGTCGTCGACGTCATCGATCGCCATCACGGTTTTGTCAACAAGTTCATGGGAGATGCGGCGCTCGCCATCTTCGGTGCACCACTCGATCGACCCGACGCTCCGACGGCAGCCCTCGCGGCAGCTCGCGAGCTGCGGTTCAAGCTCAACGACATCACCGGCCTCGACGTCGGTATCGGCGTGAGTGCGGGGCTCGCGGTCGCGGGCAACATCGGTGCTGCCGAACGTTTCGAGTACACCGTGATCGGCGATCCGGTCAACGAAGCGTCGCGGCTCACCGAGCTCGCGAAGCTTCGGCCCAGCCGGGTGCTGGCGTCGACGAGCGCACTGTACTTTGCCGACGAAGAGGAACAGGCCGAGTGGGAACTCGGCGAGCAAGTTCAACTGCGTGGACGCCGACGACTGACGCATCTGGCGTGGCCCGAAAAGTATCCAGAGGTCGATCCGGATCAAATTGGTTAGGGTGAGTCGATGGCTCAGCCTGGAAAGACCCCACGGCGACTGAGACGACCACGCCCGCCCGTGGCCGAGACCAGTCGGGCCAGAGGGCGCTTCTGGTGGCTGAAGTGGCTGCTCGGGGTGGCTCTGATCGCACTCCTGGTAGTGGAAGGCGCAATTCTCTGGCCCAGGCTGAGTGAGGCCTGGCGGGTCCTGACCGAAATCCATTGGGGTTGGGTTGCCGCGTGCGTCGCGGCGCAACTCATTTCACTCAGCGGTTACGCGTCGGTGCAGCAACGTCTTCTCAATGCCGCCGGTGTGGTTGTCGGTCACGTCAAGAACCTCTCGGTCATCTACGCCAGTACGGCGATGGCGCTGACGTTGCCCGCTGGCCAAGTCTTCTCCACCGCGTTCACGTACAAGCAGACTCGAAAGTGGGGCGCTACACCAGTTGTCGCGTCCTGGCAGTTGGCTGTGTGTGGAGTGATCGCCGCTGTCACTCTGGCACTGCTGGGTACCACGGGCGCGTTTGCATTCGGCTCCAAGGTCAGCCCCATAACGCTCACGATCTCGATCATCGGCATGGCAGCACTGTTCCTGGCGTTGCGATACATAGCCCAGAACCCCGGCAGTATCGAGCAAATCGGACATCGAGTCCTGGCCCGCTACAACCGAATTCGCAAGAATCCGCTCAGCCACGGGATGCGACGCTGGTCCGAGATCCTGAAGCAACTGGATTCGGTCGAACTCAGCCGCACCGACTCGGTCATCGCATTCGGGTGGTCGGCAATCCATCGCGTCGCCGATGTCGCTTGTTTGGGATTCGCATGTTGGGCGGTAGGCGCGGAGCCTTCGTTCGCGGGGCTCCTGATTGCCTTTACCGCCGCCAAAGCAGTCGGCAGCATTCCGCTGGTTCCCGGCGGGCTGGGCTATGTGGACACCGCTCTGGTCACCGCGCTGACAATCGCCGGTGCCAGTGGAGCGCAGGCCATTGCGGCGTGGCTTGTGTATCGAATGGTCAGCCTCGTTATGGTCGCTGTCGTCGGTTGGATCGTCTTCTTGATCACTTTCCGCGCCACTCACCACGAAGATCTCGAGATGGACCTCGAATTCGAACGTCGAGAGCAACCCGGCGTCTAGCGTCGCAACGCTGCCGCCATGTCGTCGAGGTGTGCCCGACTGATCCGTACCGCTGCCTCCGCGTCGCCGGCTTCGATGGCGTCCACCAACATTCGATGCTCGTCCGCGTCCGGCTGACTGTGTGGATGCAGATCCAGAACCGCGATCAACTCGATCAACGCGGCCCGTAGACGCGGCACAAAGGTCTCGAAAAGTTCCGACAGCACGGGATTGTGTGCCGCATCCACCACCGCCCGGTGGACAGCGATGTCGGCGTCGACGAAGGCTGCGTCCCCGGAATGGGCGGCAGCAGTTCTACCGTCCAACGCTTGCCTCAGAGCCGCGACGTCAACGGCATCGCGGCGCTGCGCCGCAAGACGAGCTGCTTCGATCTCGACCGCGTTCCGCACCTCGACGACGTGAAGAATCGCCTCGGCCTCGAGCACTCGGGGCCACTGATCCGGCGGCGTCGTACTCCGGAGAAAAACGCCGGCTCCCTGTCGCGATTCGACCATGCCGAGGCCCGCGAGGGTCCGCACCGCTTCCCTGATGGTGGACCGCCCGATACCCAACTGCGCAGCAAGAGTGGTTTCACCTGGAAGTTTGGCGCCGACTTCCCATTCACCACTCACGATCCGCGCTCGCAGCAACTCCGCGGCCTGGTCGGTGAGCAGCCGACGCTCGACGATCGGTGACACGTGAACTCCTCAGGTTGTCTGATAAGTGATTTCGTTCTAGTGTAGCCCGCATGGCTACAGGAGCACTCCTTCTCGACTGCCGCGGCGGGGCCTGAAAGACCGGCACCCCTCCGCGGGGTTTCGCCATGCCGGTCTTTCGACTCGACCGCAGGAGAAACCGAAGATGAGTACAACCCGCGCCAACCACTGGAACAACCAGAAGCGCTCACCCATGCCGTCCGAGCGCTATCGCGCCGCCTGGGATCGCGTCGACATTCCGACTTTCGAGCGGACCTGGCCGTCCAACCGCACGACCGCGGCGCCCCTGTGGGTGCCTGTCGATCTGCGTGACGGCAACCAAGCGCTCGCGGAACCGATGGACCCCGAGCGCAAGCGTCGAATGTTCGAACTGATGGTGGCGATCGGCTACAAGGAAATCGAGGTCGGCTACCCCTCCGCGAGCCAGACCGATTTCGATTTCGTTCGAGACCTGGTTCGATTCGATCTCGTTCCCGACGACGTCACGATCGTCGTGTTCACCGCCGCGCGTACGGATTTGATCGAGCGGACGTACCAATCGATCGAGGGACTGCCGAACGCGGTCGTCCACATGTACACGGCGACTGCGCCGACATGGCGAAGCGTGGTTCTCGGCAAGGAGCGAGAAGAGCTGCACGAGATGATTTTCCGCGCCGCGCAGGACGTGGCTCGCGGCGGCGAAGGACACGACGGATGGCGATTCGAGTTCTCCCCCGAGGTCTTCAACCTCACCGAACCCGACTACATCCTGCAGGTATGCAACAGTCTCACCGAACTCTGGGACGCCAGTCCCGATCGCCCGGTCATCCACAACCTGCCTGCCACAGTCGAAATCGCCACACCCAACATCTATGCCGATCAGATCGAATACATGCACCAGAACCTGGCCCGACGCGATTCGGTGATCCTCTCGGTCCACCCGCACAACGACCGCGGCACCGGGGTTGCATGCGCCGAACTGGCAGTACTGGCCGGTGCGCAGCGCGTCGAGGGATGCCTGTTCGGAAACGGCGAGCGCACGGGCAACGTCGACCTGGTCACGCTGGGACTGAATCTGCACGCACAAGGCGTCGATCCGGAGATCGACTTCTCCGACATCGACAAAATCCGTCGAACGGTGGAGTACTGCAACAGAATTCCCGTCCACGAGCGCCACCCGTACGGCGGCGATCTCGTGTACACGGCATTTTCCGGCACCCACCAGGATGCGATCAAGAAGGGCTTCGCCCATCACTACAAGAGCGCGGAGGCCGCCGGCATCGATCCGGGATCGGCGCCATGGGCAGTCCCCTACCTGCCGATCGACCCCGCCGACGTCGGCCGCGACTACCAGGCGGTCATTCGCGTGAACAGCCAGTCGGGCAAGGGCGGAATCGCTTATCTGGTGCAGACCGAGTACGGGGTCGAACTCCCCCGGCGCCTGCAGATCGACTTCGCTTCACGGGTGCAGCTCGAAACCGACGACTCGGGCACCGAAATGACGGCCGATCAGCTGTGGAACCTGCTGCTGCGCGAGTACGGGTACAACGGAGGAGTGCGTCGGTACTCGCTGGAACACACCGCCGACGGTGATCAGTTGTTCGTCGCCATCGATCGTGACGGGCGCGAGGTCACCGCCGCGGCCAGCGCGTCCGGGCCGGTCGAGGCATTGAGCAAAATCCTGACCGAACAGGGCTCGGCCGTCGAGGTCGTCTCGCTCACCCAGCATTCACTGCCCCGCAACCCGGAATCTTCCGGGAATGCGAATTCGGCAGTCACCATCGCAGAGTGCGTGGTGAACGGCGAAGGACGCTGGGGCATTGCGGTGCATCAGTCGGTGACAGCGTCGGCGCTTCACGCGGTCTATGCCGCAAGCACACGCACTGTGATGCAGCTCACATGATCTTGCGGAAGGATTTCTCGGGGTTCATAGTTGAAGCTACAAGAACTTGAATATTCAACTACTTCTCCAGGAGCTTCCATGACCACCGCAACCTTGCCCACATTGACCGCCGGAACCTGGGTCATCGACACCGTCCACTCCACCGTCGGATTCTCGGTTCGCCACCTCATGGTTTCCAAGGTTCGTGGAACGTTCGACGAGTTCTCGGGAACGATCACCGTTGCCGAAGACGGAACCCCAGCCGTCGCGGCCGAGATTTCCGTGGACTCCATCAACACCAAGAACGAGCAGCGCGACGGCCACATCAAGTCCGCTGACTTCTTCGACGTCGAGAAGTTCCCGAAGGCAACCTTCAAGTCCACCGCAGTGCGCTCCAAGGGCAGCGACTTCGTCCTCGCCGGCGACTTCACGCTCCACGGCGTCACCCGCGAGGTCGAGCTGAACCTCGAGTTCAACGGCGTCAACCCGGGTATGGGCCAGGGCCCCGTCGCCGGATTCGAAGCCACCACCGTCATCAACCGCAAGGACTTCGGCATTTCCATCGAGATGCCCCTCGAAGGCGGCGGAGCAGTTGTCGGCGACAAGATCACGATCACCCTCGAGATCGAAGCCGGCCTCCAGGCTTAACGGCACTGTGCGCCTTTATCAACCGCCCGCGGTTGTGTGATGTGTCATGACGTAGTGGACACATATGTGTCAGGACATCGTGG
>NZ_JASHKN010000016.1 GCF_030056735.1 Rhodococcus sp. IEGM 1409 | reverse complement strand
GTCCACGATGTCCTGACACATATGTGTCCACTACGTCATGACACATCACAGGTAGTTCCCACTACTGGAAAGGCGCACGGGCGGTTACGCCTCCTTCAAGACCTCAGCCACCGGAGTGCTGCTGCGTCCGATCAACTTCTGCAGGTCACCCGACTCGGTGTCCAACGCACCCTTGGCAATTGCAGCATCGGAATCGGCGAAAATTTGTGCAACCGGTGCCGGCAGTCCGACACTCTCGAGAATGCCTTCGTATGCCCGCTCGTCCACGAACTGATACACGACGGGCTTACCTGCGAATTCGCTGATCTTCTCGGCCAATTCGGCGTAGGTGAGCCTCTCGTCACCGCCCAACTCGTACACTGCGCCCTCGTGACCATCGGTGGTCGCGACTACTGCGGCGGCGTCGGCGTAATCCGCACGCGCCGCAGCGGCGATCTTTCCGTCGGCTCCCGCGCCGACGAGTGCGCCGCGTTCGATCACACCGGCAAGGTCGTTGGTGAAGTTCTCCCAGTACCAACCGTTGCGCAACAGTGCGAACGGAACACCGCTCCGAGTGAGCACGTCCTCGGTCGCCTTGTGCTCGGCAGCAAGCTTCATCGGAGTGTCCTGAGCATTCAAGATGCTCGTGTAGGCAATGAATCCGACACCGGCAGCCTTCGCCGCGTCGATGATGTTGATGTGTTGCCCAAGTCGTGACCCCACTTCACTTCCCGAGACCAGCACCAGCTTGTCGACGCCCGCAAATGCGGTATCCAATGCCGAGGCATCGGCGTAGTCCGCTTGGCGTACGACTACTCCGCGGGCCGCGAGGCTTTCCGCCTTCTGCGGATTGCGGACCACTGCGACGATGTCGGACGCGGCGGTACCCCGCTCGATCAGCGACTCGACCACAAGTCGTCCGAGGTTTCCGGTTGCGCCGGTGACTGCAATGCTCATGCGAACTCCCGATCCAGGTTGAAATGTAAATACGTTCTGCAACCATCATGCACTTATTTTTCGTAAGTGCAACACTTCGAGTTAGCGCTATGGGATCGTGCAGTAGTAACCTGGGTACATGACCAGCACCGACTCACCTTCACGTGCTGCCCGGACTCCTGATCCGAAAGCCGACGTCGTGGACCCCACGCTCGAGGCTGACGTATTCGCTCGCGGATGCAACTCTCGGGCGGCGCTGCAGAATGCAACCGGACGCTGGGGTGCGCTGGCACTGGCAGCGTTGAACGAAGGTCCGTACCGGTTCAGTGCCCTGCGCCGACGCGTCGACGGAGTCAGCGAGCGCATGCTCTCGCAGACCCTGCAAACACTCGAGCGGGATGGCCTCGTGCACCGTGAGGTACTCGAAACCATCCCGCCCAAAGTGGAATACAGCCTGACCGAACTCGGCGCCGACGTCGCCGCCAAGATCACGGCCCTGATCGAATTACTCGAATCGCAGGTGCCGAAAATCGTTGCGTCACAAGCGTCGTACGACGCCCGGAATCAGCTCAGCTTGTCCGAGAGCTGAGCGATGAACTCGTCGAATGCGTAGGGAACGCTCAGCACCGTCGGAGCGGAAGTAGCCATCGCGTAGTCCATCCCGACCAGTCGAACCAGACGGCCCTTCGACACCGAGGTCATGTTCGCGAACGGACCGAAGGACATGAGCTTGTCCAGGTTGGTGCCGTCGGCGTCGACGAGAATGAAGACGTCGGCGTCGAGTGTGTCTATGGATTCCATGCCCACGGAGACCGAACTGTCGCCGGAAGTGCACACTGCGTCGACACCGGGCGAGGTCTTCAGTCCGAGCTGGCCGAGAAGACGGATCCGCGGGTCGGTGCCGCAGAAGGCGATCAAGCCCTCATCGGTGCGCATCGCATACGTCGAGGTTTTGCCCGCGAACTGCGGGTGATCCGCGGCCTGCTTCTCGAAGTACGCCCCGGTCTCGTCGATCAGAGTCTGCGCCTGCGCCGGCTGTCCGAGCGCAGCGCCGATCATGCTCATCTGCTTGTCCCACGCCGTATCCCACGGCTGGTCGGGGAACGCGACGGTCGGCGCGATGTCGCTGAGGCGCTTGTACTCACCCTCGTCGATGCCGGAGTAGACGGCGAGGATCACGTCGGGATCGAGCCCGAGGATCTGCTCGAACGGGATGTCGGGATTTGTCGTCAGGAGAACAGGCTTGGCGCCGTTCAAACGCGGAGCGTCCCAGGGCAGGATGTTGTTCTCGATGCCGTCACCGGAGAAGCTCTCCATTGCGACCGGGACCTTGTTCAGTGCGATCACCGAATCCTGACCACTCCATCCGATGGTCACGATGCGCATCGGCTCCGCGTCGATCGTCGTCGAGCCGTAAGCGTGGTCGACGGTCACGGGGAACGCCCCCGCCTCGGCGGCGCCCGAAGCTTCGGTGTCCGATCCGGAATCACCGGAGGATCCACAGGCGGAGAGCGTCAGCGCGACGCAAGCCGCGAGCAGTACGGAACGAGTTTTCATGAGTGGTCCTTCGAAAGCCGGATTGTCGACTCGGGACGCTAATGCGTTACGCGCCTACACCCCGACTCGAAGGCCTCAGATGGCGGTTTCGCAACACAACTCGACACAAAAGACGAAAAACCCCGTGTGCCTTCCGGTAGTGCGAACTACCAAAAAGGCGCACGGGGCCGAAGGCCCTGCCGTCAGAAGTTGATCATGTGGCCGGCGAGGCCGTGGATCGCTTCCTGGAGTGCCTCACTGAGTGTGGGGTGAGTGTGGACGTTGCGTGCCAACTCGTTGACCGTGAGGTCCCACTTCTGGGCCAAGGTCAGCTCGGGCAGCAGTTCCGAAACGTCCGGTCCGATGAGGTGTCCACCAAGCAGTTCGCCGTACTTCTTGTCGGCGATCAGCTTGACGAAACCGGTCGGGTCACCGAGACCGTGTGCCTTGCCGTTGGCGGCGAACGGGAAGTTTGCGACCTTGACGTCGTAGCCCTCGGCCTTGGCCTGCTCCTCGGTCAAACCGAACGAGGCGACCTGCGGCTGGCAGAACGTCGCACGCGGCATCATCCGGTAGTCACCGAGCGTCTGCGTCTCCGCGCCGCCGATGGTCTCGGCAGCGACGACAGCCTGCGCTTCCGCGACGTGCGCGAGCTGCAGCTTGGCGGTGACGTCACCGATGGCGAAGATGTGCGGGACGTTGGTGCGCATGTAATCGTCGATCGCGATGGCGCCGCGATCGGTCAACGCGACACCGGTGTTCTCGAGACCGAAGCCCTCCACCCGCGGCGCGAAGCCGACGGACTGCAGAACCTTGTCGACGACCACGGTCTCGATCTCGCCGGACTTGTTGTCCTTGATCGAGACGGTGACCTTGCTGCCGTCGTCGCTGATCGACTGCACAGCGGCACCGGTCTTGATGGTGACGCCGAGCTTCTTGTACTGCTTGGCGATTTCCTTCGAGACGTCGGCGTCCTCGTTGGGCAGTGCCCGATCGAGGAACTCGACGATCGTGACGTCGACGCCGTAGTTCTTGAGGACGTAACCGAACTCCATGCCGATCGCGCCGGCACCGACGATGAGGATCGAACCCGGGAGGTCACGGGTGAGGATCTGCTCTTCGTAGGTCACGACGTTCTCGCTCAGCGAGGTGCCGGGCAGCAGCTTGGTGTACGAACCCGTCGCGATGATCGCGTTGTCGAACGTGATCGTCTCGGTGCCACCCTTGCTCAGCTCCACGCTGATGGTGTTGGCGTCGACGAACGTGCCCTTGCCGTCGTACTCCGGGATCTTGTTCTTCTTCATCAAGAAGTGAATGCCCTTGACTCGCCCGTCCGCGACCTTGCGGCTGCGATCGAAAGCGGAGCCGAAATCGAAGGACACGTCTCCGGACATGCCGAACGTCTTCGCTTCTTTCGTGAAGATGTGCGCGAGTTCGGCGTTACGGAGAAGCGCCTTGGACGGAATGCAGCCGACATTCAGGCATACACCGCCCCAGTACTTCTGCTCGATGATGGCGGTGCTCAGGCCCAGTTGTGCCGCGCGGATAGCAGCGACGTACCCACCGGGGCCGGCTCCGAGGACAACGACGTCATAGTGTGAGGTCACGATTCACCAGGGTAGTCCTGCATCGTTTCGCTGTCCCCAGATGGTCGCATTACCCGTCGGTAGCCCACACTTCTCGGGCAACTCGGGCAAAATTTCCGCCGTACACAGCCGCGACCGACGGCTCGTCGAACCCCCGGTCACGCAATACCCGATCAAGAGTCAGCACGTCCTCCGGAGGAGTCCACTGCAATGGCCCCCACGCGGTGTACGCCTCGGAGAACGACGACGGGTTTTGTTCGATCTCTTCGCGGAAGTCCTCCGCGTCGAACGAGAAGTCGGAGCCGATCCCGACATGATCGATGCCGACGAGTCCGACAGCCTCTTCGATGTGGTCGGCCATCGCGGACAGCCGAGCCCGGTCGTCATCCGGTCCGTTGACCCCGAGGAAAATGCCAACGCCGTTGATCCCGATTACGCCCCCGGTCTCCGCGCACGCTCGCGCCTGATCGTCGGTGATGTTGCGCGGATGCTCCCACAACCTCCGGAGGTTCGAGTGGCTGTAGATCATTGCTCGCTGGGTGATAGCTGAGATGTCCAAACCTGTCTGCACCGAACAATGTGAGCCGTCGACCGTCATTCCGACGCGATTCATCTCGGCAACCAGGTCACGGCCGTAGCCGCTCAACCCCGTGTCAGCCAGGTCCAGGCAGCCACAACCAGCGGCGTTCATGTAGTTGTAGGTCGGCAGCAGCGAGCGAACCCCGAGGTCGTAGAAGTACGAGACGTTGCCCGGATCCCCCTCGAGCGGATTCGAGTCCTCCAGGTCGAAGGCCAGGGCAATTCCACCGGACTCCTGCACCTCGACGACGTCGTCGACGGTAAAGACCGGGGTTATCTCCGGAAACTCGACCCGCGCCTGCCACCCGAAACTCTTGGCCATTGTCGTCGAGTCCGCGCGAGTCTGCGGTGAGTATCCGACGTTCACCGAAACGTAGCTCCCCGCTGGGCGCTGATATCGAAGAAGATCATCGATGGACGCGTTCGACTGCAGAGGTAGGCAACAGTGCTGTTCCCATAGTGGATATGTCCGGTTCACTCACTAATCCCGTCGATGATCAGGGAAGTTCACCTGAAACTGGTCGTACGTTCAGCAAATCTCTGGTTCACTGGCGGATAACGCACCGATGAGGTAGAACTTACAAGACTCACAGGCCTTGTATCTATCGGCACGGCATGTAAACAGCATCACGTCCCGCACGGGAACAGCAACAAAGGACCGTTCACTCCTGGGCGGATTCGAAGGAATTTTAGGTGGAGGTTTCTGAACGTATGCGTGCTCGCACATTCAAGCGCGGCCGTCTGGTCGCCGCTGTAGCAGCAGTATCCGTGCTGCCGATGCTGATCAGCCCGGCAGTAGCTTCGGCCGGTGGCGACACCTCCGCTGCCCGCACGGCTCCCGCTTCGGACGCCTCCGGCGCCCATCTCGTCAGCAAGGCCAACACCACCGATCGCAAGGTCACCATCTCGGTCTTCTCCCCGTCGATGGATCGCAACATCCCGCTCGAGGTCATCCTCCCCGCGGACAACAGCGAACCCCGCCCCACGCTCTACCTCCTCAACGGTGCAGGCGGCGGCGAAGACAGGGCGACCTGGCAGCGTCAGACCGACGTCAACGAGTTCTTCAATGACAAGAACGTCAACGTCGTCACCCCGCTCGAAGGCGCATTCAGCTACTACACCGACTGGGTGAACGACGACCCGTCTCTTGGCCGTCAGAAGTGGCAGACGTTCCTGACCAAGGAACTCCCGCCCGTCATCGACGCCGAGTTCAACACCAACAAGGTGCAGTCGATCTCCGCGATCTCCATGACCGCGACCTCGGTTCTCAACCTCGCCATCGCAGCACCGGGCCTCTACAAGGGCGTCGGCGCGTACAGCGGATGCGCCGAGACCAGCACCCCCGTCGGCCAGTCCTCCATCGAACTGGTTGTGGGCATGCGCGGCGACGCTGACGTGACCAACATGTGGGGCCCCCTCGACGGCCAGGGCTGGATCGACAACGACCCCGTCGTCAACGCCGAGAAGCTCCGCGGCACCGAACTCTTCATCTCCACCGGCTCCGGACTCCCCGGCCCGCACGACACCCTCAACAACGAGGCGATCAACGGTGAAGTTGGCACCCTCGCCAACCAGGTCATCGTCGGCGGCATCATCGAGGCAGCAGTCAACTACTGCACCCACAACCTCGCCTACCGCCTGAACGACCTGAAGATCCCGGCCACCTTCGACTTCAAGCCGACCGGCACCCACTCGTGGGGCTACTGGCAGGACGATCTCCACAACTCCTGGCCGATGCTCGCTCGATCGATGGGCGTCTGACCCGATTCGTTCCAGCTCGACCCCGCTCCCAGCACTTCCGGGAGCGGGGCCGAGTCCTTTTCAGGGCTAGTTCGAGGGTTAATTCGAGGGCCAATTCAATTGTCAGGCAATCGAATCGCGTCACTTTCTGCTGCTGCTCTGCTTTACTGACAGACAACAAAAGTGAACCTGTTCCAGTAAGGGCTCACAGGCACTTCGATCCGTTCCGGATCCGAAGACATTCAGGTGGAGGATCCGAACGTATGCGTGCTCGAATTTTCAAGCGTGGCAGTGTGATCGCAGCTCTCGCAGTGGCCACGGTGCTGCCGATGTCGATCAGTCCGGCGACGGCTTCCGCAGGCGGTGACACGTCGGGGTCGCGCATCGTCAGCAACACCAAGACCGCCGATCGCAAGGTCACCATCTCGGTCTTCTCCGCAGCGATGGATCGCAACATCCCGCTCGAGGTGATCCTCCCCGCGGACAACAGTGAACCTCGCCCGACGCTCTACCTGCTCAACGGTGCAGGCGGCGGCGAAGACTCGGCGACCTGGCAACGCAAGACCGACGTCATGAACTTCTTCCAGGACAAGAACGTCAACGTCGTCACTCCGCTCGAAGGCGCATTCAGCTACTACACCGACTGGGTGAACGACGATCCGGTTCTCGGTCGCCAGAAGTGGCAAACGTTCCTGACCAAGGAACTCCCGCCCGTCATCGACGCCGAGTTCAACACCAACAAGGTCCAGTCCATCTCCGCGATCTCCATGACCGCCACCTCGGTCCTCAACCTCGCCATCGCGGCTCCCGGCCTCTACAAGGGCGTCGGCGCGTACAGCGGATGCGCCGAGACCAGTACCCCCGTCGGTCAGAGTGCGATCGAACTTGTCACAGGTACTCGCGGTGGAGCTGACATCACCAACATGTGGGGCCCCCTCGACGGCCAGGGTTGGAAGGACAACGACCCCGTCCTCAATGCCGAGAAGCTCCGCGGCACCGAACTCTTCATCTCCACCGGCTCCGGACTCCCCGGCCCACACGACACGCTCGCCAACCCCGCGATCAACGGTCAGGTCGGTGCGCTCGCCAACCAGGCGATCGTCGGCGGCATCATCGAGGCAGCAGTCAACTACTGCACCCACAATCTCGCCTACCGCCTGGGCGACCTGAAGATCCCGGCCACCTTCGACTTCAAGCCGACCGGCACCCACTCGTGGGGCTACTGGCAGGACGATCTCCACAACTCCTGGCCGATGCTCGCTCGCTCCCTGGGCGTCTGACCCGATTCGTCCCCACTCGACCCCGCTCCAGTGTTTCGGGAGCGGGGTCGAGTGGTGTCGGGAGCGAGCAGTCAGAATGGACGTATGACTTCCGATCAGCAGCCCACCACCGGCGACGACCCCTACCTCTGGCTCGAAGACGTGACTGGTGAGTCTGCACTCGATTGGGTCCGTCAACACAATGCCGACACCGAGGAGCAGCTCACCGACAACGAGCGCTTCGATCGACTGCAAAGCGACGTGCGCGAGATCCTCGATACCGACGCACGAATCCCCTACGTTCGCCGCCGCGGTGAGTTCCTCTACAACTTTTGGCGAGACAGCACCCACATTCGCGGATTGTGGCGACGCACGACGTTCGATCAGTACGCCACCGACGACCCGGAATGGGATGTCCTCGTCGACCTCGATGCCCTGGCCGAGGCCGAGGGCGAGAACTGGGTCTGGAAGGGCACACAACTTCTACGCCCACACCGCAACCGTGCATTGATCAGCCTCTCCCGCGGCGGGGCAGACGCTGCGGTGGTCCGCGAGTTCGACATCGAGAAGCGCGAATTCATCGCTCCCGAGGGGGAGAATCCCGGCTTCTACCTTCCCGAAGCCAAGACCGACATCGACTGGATCGACATCGATACCGTCTACGTCGGAACGGATATCGGCCCGGGGTCGCTCACCGATTCCGGATATCCCCGCCTGGCTCAGCGCTGGAAGCGCGGCACTCCCCTCTCCAGCGCAGAGACGGTGTACGAAGGCAATGCCACAGACGTGGCCATCTCGGCTTCGCACGATCCGACGCCCGGGTTCGAACGGGACTTCGTCACTTGCTCAGTCGATTTCTACAACTCTCAGCACTTCGAAGTACGCCCCGACGGTGAACTGGTGCTTGTGGACGTGCCCGCGGACGCCGGTATCTCGATTCACCGCGAGTGGTTGTTGATCCGCACCAAATCCGTGTGGACCGTCGACAACACCGAATATCCCACCGGCGCACTGCTTGCCATCCGCTACGACGATTTTCTTGCCGGCTCGCGAGCGCTGACATCGATCTTCGAACCCGACGCCCATTCCTCGCTCGAGCACTACACCTGGACACGCGATCACCTGATTCTCGTGGTACTGACCGACGTCCGCACCACGCTGCGCATCCTGACGCCCGGCGAAAAAGACTGGGAAGATCGACCTTTCGAGGGTCTTCCTGAACTGACCAGTATCGAAATTCTCGACACCGATCCTGATGTCAGCAACGAGTATTTCGTCAACTCGAGTGGATACACCTCCTCTGCAACTCTTCTGCACGGTGTGATCGGCGAAACCGAACCCACTGCGCTCAAGCAAGCTCCCGCGTTCTTCGACGCCGAGGGCATCAGCACGGAGCAGTTCTTCGCCACCTCTGCCGACGGCACCCAGGTTCCGTACTTCGTGGTGCGCAATCCGCGTAGCGGGCCCGGCCCCACCCTGCTCTACGGGTACGGCGGATTCGAGATCTCGCTGACGCCGTCGTACAGCGGTTCACTCGGACGTGCTTGGCTGACGCAGGGCGGCACCTACGTGGTCGCGAACATTCGTGGTGGCGGCGAGTACGGGCCCGGTTGGCACACACAGGTTCTCAAGGCCGGACGCCACAAGGTGCACGAAGACTTCGCGGCCGTCGCGAGGGATCTCGTCGATCGCGGAATCACGACCCCAGATCTTCTGGCAGCTCAGGGCGGAAGCAACGGCGGCCTGCTGATGGGCATCATGCTGACCAAGTACCCCGAACTCTTCGGCGCCATCGTCTGCCAGGTTCCGCTGCTGGATATGCGCCGATTCCACCTGCTCCTGGCCGGCGCTTCATGGATGGCCGAATACGGTGACCCCGATGTTCCCGAGGAGTGGGCATTCATCTCGGAATACTCGCCGTATCAGAACATCGACGCCGCCGCGTCGTACCCACCGATCCTGATCGCGACGTCCACCCGCGACGACCGCGTCCACCCGGCGCACGCCCGCAAGATGGCCGCACGACTGGAAGAGCTGGGCAAGCCGGTGCTGTATTTCGAGAACATCGAGGGTGGCCACGGCGGCGCAGCCGACAATGCGCAGCTGGCCTTCAAGACCGCACTGACGTACGAGTTCCTCTGGCAGAAACTCGGCTGATCTTTCAGCGGTCGCGTAACCACGCGACGACGCGCTCGCTCACAGCGGTGGGAGTGCGTATCCAACCGTTGTGACCGAGCGGTTCGTCGACGTGCGTCATCGTCACCTGGGCCCCAGAGAGCTTGTCCACCAAGTTCTTTGCCGACCGACGTGGAGCGAGATCGTCCCCTTCGATCGTGATCGACAGAACCGGCAAGGTCAGACGCGCGATCCGCTCCTCGTAGTCGATATCCGCCCCGACAGGTTCCATGCGACCGGTCCTGGCGAACCGGGCCCAATCGGTGATCAGTACTTTCGACTGTCGACCGAAGCCGCCCACATTGACCCGATCTCCCGGCCAGAAACCGGCGATGTTGGCCGTCACCGACATCGCGGACGACCCCAGATAGAGTCCAGGCGCGCGGATTCCGGGGAATCCACGGTGATACGGCGATCCGGATGCAACCAGGATCAGGCCGCCGAGCCGGCCCCGAATCCTCGACGCGTACATCACCCCGATCTGGCCGCCCATGCTGTGCCCCATCAGAAATGGTGTGCTGGCCGGGAACCGCTCGCGCACCACCTCGAACGTCGCCGGACAATCGATCGAAACCAGTTCCTGATACCCGAAAGCGCTCGACGCGCTCGGGCGCGGTTTGCTGTCACCTTGGCCACGCAATTCACCGATGGCCGCGTTGAAGCCGGCATCGACCAGGGCTTCCGCCACCGGATCGTAGAACCCAGCTGGGACTCCGAGCCCGGGCAACATCACCACCACGGGCGCGTCGTCGTTCGGCCCGGGAAACAGACGGATCGGGGTCACGGTGCCGTCGGGGAGTTGGATCGGTACGGTCTCCATTCAACTCACACTAACCATCCCGGCCGAAAATGGGCAGGGTATCCCGGACCGCCATACATTTCTCGCCAAGCAGTCCCCTTCATCCCAAATGTCGACTATGGGTTCGCCGTCATCAAGAGTTAACACATTTTCCCGCTCCTCGGCGCGACGCACTCCCCTGTTCGGGCCAAACTTGAGAAAGTCCCGCGGTCACTGGGCCCGAACAACTTTCGACGACGATCGAGTCGACCCTCGCCGTAATCGTTTCCGACAGTAAGGACGACGCATGAGTCAGACTGCCGAAACCCCGTACGACAATTCAGCTCTCGCCCACGAGGAAGAGGGCTACAGCAAGGGGCTCAAACCGCGCCAACTGCAAATGATCGCCATCGGCGGCGCGATCGGTACCGGGTTGTTCCTGGGTGCAGGCGGAAGGCTCGCCAGCGCCGGTCCCGGCCTGTTCATCGTCTACGGTGTGTGCGGATTCTTCGTATTCCTGATTCTGCGCGCTCTCGGTGAGCTGGTTCTTCATCGGCCGTCCTCGGGCTCGTTCGTCTCGTATGCGCGTGAATTCTTCGGCGAGAAAGCAGCTTTCGTCGCCGGTTGGATGTACTTCCTCAACTGGGCGATGACGGCCATCGTCGATACCACCGCTGTCGCCACCTACATGCACTACTGGGGCGCGTTCAAGGGGATCCCGCAGTGGACCATCGCATTGATCGCTCTAGCCATCGTCATGACTGTGAACCTCATTTCAGTGAAACTGTTCGGAGAGATGGAATTCTGGGCAGCGATGATCAAGGTTGTCGCCCTGGTCACCTTCCTGATCGTAGGTACCGTCTTCCTTGCCGGACGCTTCGACGTGGACGGCGAAAGCACCGGACTGAGCGTAATCACCGACAGCGGCGGGCTTTTCCCCACGGGAGTGTTCCCTCTCGTGATCGTCACCTCGGGTGTTGTGTTCGCCTACGCTGCAGTTGAATTGGTCGGAACAGCGGCCGGCGAAACCGAGAACCCTGCCAAGATCATGCCCCGTGCGATCAACTCCGTCATCGTCAGAATCGCACTCTTCTACGTGGGATCACTTGCGCTCCTTGCGCTT
The DNA here is from genome assembly GCF_030056735.1 of Rhodococcus sp. IEGM 1409. Lineage (GTDB taxonomy): Bacteria > Actinomycetota > Actinomycetes > Mycobacteriales > Mycobacteriaceae > Rhodococcus_F. The sequence goes on along the minus strand of NZ_JASHKN010000016.1, from coordinate 91,148 downwards.
CTGCTGCCCTACACGTCGTACAAGTCGGGCGAGAGTCCGTTCGTGACGTTCTTCTCGAAGATCGGTCTCGAGGGCGCCGGAACGATCATGAACATCGTCGTGGTCACAGCCGCTTTGTCCAGTCTCAACGCGGGCCTGTACTCTACCGGCCGAATCCTGCGATCGATGGCGATGAACGGTAGCGCACCCAAGTTCACGGCCAAGATGTCCCGCAACGGTGTGCCTTTCGGCGGAATTCTGCTGACCGGTGTGATCACGCTGTTCGGTGTTGCACTCAACGCCTTCAAACCAGGCGAGGCGTTCGAGATCGTGCTCAACATGTCCGCACTCGGAATCATCGCGTCGTGGGCCACGATCGTCCTGTGTCAAATTCAGCTCTATCGCTGGTCGAAGAAGGGCATCGTCTCGCGCCCCAGTTTCCAACTCATCGGATCGCCGTACACCGGATACGCCACCCTCGCATTCCTCGTCCTCGTACTGGTGCTCATGGCATTCGATCATCCGATCGGTACCTGGACCATCGGCACGCTTGTGGTCATCATCCCAGCGCTGATCGGCGGCTGGTATCTGGTGCGAGCCAAGGTCATGGCCGTCGCCGAGGAACGTCTCGGCTATACCGGTCAGTATCCGGTGATCGCCAACCTGCCGGTACCCGACGACAAGTAGTTTCGCCTACCGTCTCTTCAGCCAGCGAAATCTCGGTCCGCTCGTATCGGAGACTCGAGCAGCAAACGGTGATGTCCGCGTCGGCCATTCGGCCAGCGCGGACATCACCGCGTCGGCGAGTGCTACACATCGCGAGTACCGGTCGGCGGGGTCCTTGGCCAGCGCTGTCGCGACAACAGCATCGAGTGCGGCAGGAAGTTCACGGCGACGCTCGGATACGGACGGCGGCGGCGTGTGGAGTTGAGCGTCGGCGATCGCCAAGGGGTTCGACAGCGGGAACGGTGTTGCACCCGTAAGTAATTCCACCACAGTGCAACCCAGGCCGTACACGTCCACACGGGTGGTCAGCGGCTCCGCACGAAGCAATTCCGGCGGTGCATATTGGATGGAAGCCAACACCGAACCACTGCGCGCCACCGGAGCAGAATCGTCAACGAGTCGAGCAATCCCCCAGTCGGACAACATAACCTGCTCATGACCGTCCACGGTCGCCTGCGTCGAGATCAAGATGTTGGCCGGCTTGACGTCGCGGTGCACGATCCCGCGACTGTGCGCGTAGTCCAAGCCCCTGGCGACCGAATCCACGATCCGAGCAGCGCGGAACGGATCCAGCGGAATCTGACCGCGCGCCACCAATCGGGCCGCACTGTACCCCTCGACGTATTGCATCGCCATCCACAGCTGACCACCCTCGTCACCAAATGCCTTGACTGAGACGATATTGGGATGATCCAGGCCACTTGCCAATTCAGCTTCGGCGACAAAGCGCGCACGCAACCGAGGGTCGGCGGAGCACTCCTCGTTCAACAATTTCAGCGTCGAACGCTGCCCCTCGCGAATCGCGAGGTAGGCCTCGCTCATGCCACCCCGGCCTAGCAGCCGCTCGATCCGGTACCCGGCGAAGACCGATCCACACTGCAACATCACGGAACTCCCTCCGCAGCGGCGACTCGGTGAACCTTGAGGGTAGCCGAAATGACTACTCGAGGCTGCCCACGATCAGCGGATCCGGAGTACCCACGATCTCGTAATCCTTGTTGTCGTAATCGAACTGACTGAGCACGTGACGCATCGCGTTTATCCGGGCTCGCTTCTTGTCGTTGCTCTTGATCACGGTCCACGGAGCGGTGTCGGTATCGGTGAACCGGATCATCTCTTCCTTCGCCGCCGTGTACGCATCCCATTTGTCCAGAGAAGCGATGTCCATCGGGGAAAGCTTCCACTGCCGCACCGGATCGACCTGCCTGATCGCGAACCGCGTGCGCTGCTCCAGCGGTGAAACCGAGAACCAGAACTTGATCAAGCTGATGCCGTCGTCGACGAGCATCTGCTCGAACAACGGCACTTGACGCAGAAAACGCTCGTGCTCTTCGTCGGTGCAGAAGCCCATGACTCGCTCGACCCCGGCCCGGTTGTACCAAGACCGATCGAACATCACCAGTTCCCCGGCAGCGGGGAGGTGCTGCACATAGCGCTGGAAGTACCACTGTGTCGACTCGCGGGCCGACGGCTTCTCCAACGCAACGACCCGTGCGCCACGAGGATTGAGGTGCTCCATGAATCGTTTGATCGTTCCGCCCTTGCCTGCAGCGTCGCGTCCTTCGAACACGATGGCGTGCCGTGCGCCGGTTTCTTTCGACCAGTTCTGCAGCTTGAGGAGTTCGATCTGCAGCAGACGCTTGGACATTTCGTACTCGGCCCGGGGCATCCGTGCGTCGTACGGGTACCCCTCACGCCAGGTGTCGACTTCGAAACCGTCCGGCGCGGTCAGCAGCACCGGATCGTCGTCGTCATTGTCGTCGACGGTGAAGGCTGCGGTGTCGGTCAGGTCGACGGCGGTCGACAGGTCCGCAAAAGCGCTGAGGAACGGGCGGCGTTCTGCTAAATCGGTCACCGCCGACAAGGTAGTCCCCCGCAGCAACCGTTCGGTGAAGCTGCGATGAACTACCGGGGTATGACGCAGCGGGGAAAAAGATCAGGGTGCAGATGGGGGTCGTCCCCGATGGTGCCTGACGAAATCTCGCTTCAGAATTGAAACATGACATTCGAAAGCAACACACCTCGCCCCTTCACCCGTTCCAATGACAAGAAAATGTTCGCCGGAGTGTGCGGCGGAATTGCAGATTACTTCGGCGCCGACGTCAATCTTGTCCGTCTACTCGCCGTTATCGCCGCTATTTGCACGGGCGGAACCGCGGCATTGGTATATCTCGCCGCCTGGATGCTCATGCCGTTAGGTTGAGAATTTCGGCAATTGACATGGCGAGAATCACGCGCCGACAAAAGGTATTTCGGGGCCTACGCGCCAATACGAGAAGGCCCCGAAATCGACAATCTACTTGGCGGCCTTCAACTCTCCACCGCTGAGCGCAGCGAGGGCCTCGAGGCCCTTGACGGCCAGGCCACTGACGCTGCCCAACCCCTGACCGATGATCGCACCGACAGAACCGGCAGCGTCCTGACAGATCCTTCAAGCATGACGTTCTCCTTGAGATGTTCAGTGGTTCACTTGGGACGAACAAATGACGCCGATCAGAAAACCAAGGGAACGACAGGCGGCGTAAAGCTGAGGGTGTCCAGAGATTATCGTTCGACCAACTCACGATTTTGGTCGGAAACTGCCTGCAGAAGCCCCGTGAACCCCACCCGCAATAGTTCGACGTAGTGCTCGATATCCGGCATCGTCTCTCGCGAGACGATGACATTGAGCGTCAGCGAACCTCCGCGCGCGGCAATCAAGAAGTGGCGCAGAATGTCTCCGTCGACCGGGGCCTGCCCGCCGAGAACTGCCACCGCCGGCGCACCTACGAAGACATTGCCCTCGACCGACACGGGGACATTGCTGATAGTCGTGTTCTGGATGACCTTGTGCGAAGGGTCCAGCTTGTTGAGCCGACGCGAGAGACCGGTGAGTCTGAGCAGAACCGCGGGCGACGTTTCGATGCGAGTGCCGTATCGACGGACGGCCGGGTGCGAACTGCGCCCCTTCGCCTTCGACGCGGAATCCCTGATTCGTGTCAGCCGCTCGACCGGATCTTCGACGTCCGTGTGCAGATCGACCGTCAACAGCGCCAGTTGATTGGCCGATTCCCATTCGGCGATCTGCCGCATCGATCGGGGAACCATCGCCGCCAACCCACTGGCCGACTTCTCGTCCTTCTCCGACAGGTATACGTCGAGAGCACCGGCGACGACGGTCAGGAAGATGTCGTTGACCGTCACGCCCGGAACGGCCGCTCGAATCGCTTTGATGTCTGCGCCGTCCAGCGTCAGGAAATCGATCGTGATGTCTCCCCCCAGCACGCCGTTGAATCGGGTCGGAAGGCGGTCGGCCGAATACGTAGGTAGCTCTCCGGCCTCTTCCGCCTCCCGAACCGTCTCGGCCGCAACCTTTGTGACGGACAGACCCCGGCCGAAGCGGATCGCCTGGCCGGGCAAACCCACTACAGTGCGCCCGATCAAATCCAGCGACGAAAGCCCCGAACCGGCACGCTTCGTCTCCGGCTTCGGCGGACCCGAGAACAGAAGGTTGGTCAGATCGCGGATCGCCAGACCGTCACCGGCCCCGTGGTGGGTCTTGAGCATGATCAGCGTCAGATTGCCCGGCAGCTCGTCGATGCCGTGCACGCCGGTCATGACGTGCAACTCCCATGGCGGCCGGGACAGGTCCATCGGCTCCCCGAGCGAGCGCCCGAGCAACTCACGAACCGGCGCCCACCCGGCAACAGGGGCACGATGGACGTGCACGTGATCATCGACGTCGAAATCGGCCGGCACCCAATAGGGATAGTCCAGATCCAGCGGAACTCGCTGGAGTCGACTCGTGAACAGTGGCCAGTACCCGAATCGTTCGGTGATCCACCGAACGGCGTCGTCGTGCGTCATCTCTGCGAGCGGATGGTCCGTCGTGTCGAAGAAGTAGGCGCAGACCATGTGGCTCAGATGTCCGCCGGACTCGTTGTAGACGAACTCCGCGTCTCGCGGCCCCATCTGAGATACCGCGGCTGGCAACGAGTTCCGAAAGATCATGCATGCCCCTATGACTGATTTGGGAAGTTAGCGGTGAGTCTAACTTTCAGGACCCACACCCACTGAATTTCCGTCCAATCGAGTCAGCGCGGGTTGTCCACACCCGCGCGGCCATCCACAGAGTTGTTTCTGCGTCCGCGTCCCCATACGGTTGCCACGCGGTCACGGCGACTCCATCGAATCCTGCCGTCGGTGTACTCCACCGATAAACCTGGATACTTCGAGCGTTGCGTCCGAGCAGGCAGTCCGCAGTGGGTACGGCTTCACCGTCGAACAGGAATCTCGTCGGATGAGTGCATGGGTTTACCGATCGTGCCGATCGAGCAGTGCTTCATCGACGTCGCGACCACGTTGCCACGGCCGGAACTCGAGGCCTTCTTCGACGCGGTGGTATCAACGCCGGTGCGTGGAAGTCGATCGCCCGACCGTGCGATGCGAGCCGCGGCAGGCACGGGCCCCCGCCGTGCGCGAATTCCATACCGACCCCGCAACATTCAACATCGATCGACGGCGTCAGAACGCACTCGTTCTCGATGAATGGATGGTGTTGCGATACCCCGCCGCCACCGCGATGGCTCATCTCGACGCTGTGGCGTTAGCGCACACAGCATCGAGCGTGCGACGGGAAACCGCGATCGCGTCGTAGTAGTGGACGAAAATGCCCGCAATACCTCCGCGCAAGCAAAAGCCCGGCCCACCGAATGGTGGGCCGGGCTCTAGGAGCTAGGTGGAGATGGACTCAGAAGTCCATGCCGCCCATGCCGCCGGTCGGATCGCCTGCAGGCGATCCGGCCTTCTCCGGCTTGTCAGCGACAACGGCTTCGGTCGTCAGGAACAGAGCCGCGATGGACGCTGCGTTCTGCAGTGCCGAGCGGGTGACCTTGACCGGGTCGTTGATGCCTGCAGCGAGCAGGTCGCCGTACTCGTTGGTCGCAGCGTTGAGGCCGTGACCTGCGGGCAGGTTGGAGACCTTGTCCGCAACAACACCGGGCTCGAGGCCTGCGTTGAATGCGATCTGCTTGAGCGGAGCGGACAGTGCAACGCGAACGATGTTCGCGCCGGTTGCCTCGTCACCTTCGAGCTTGAGGTCGTCCAGTGCGGGAGCAGCCTGGAGAAGTGCAACGCCACCACCGGCGACGATGCCCTCTTCGACGGCTGCCTTTGCGTTACGCACTGCATCTTCGATGCGGTGCTTGCGCTCCTTGAGCTCGACCTCGGTAGCAGCGCCGGCCTTGATGACTGCAACGCCGCCGGCCAGCTTGGCCAGACGTTCCTGCAGCTTCTCACGGTCGTAATCCGAGTCGCTGTTCTCGATCTCGGCGCGGATCTGGCTGACACGACCGGCGATTGCGTCGGCGTCGCCGGCACCCTCGACGATGGTGGTCTCGTCCTTGGTGATGACGACCTTGCGTGCCTGGCCGAGGAGCTCGAGGCCTGCGGTCTCCAAGGAGAGTCCGACCTCTTCGCTGATGACCTCGCCACCGGTGAGGATGGCGATGTCGGCGAGCTGAGCCTTACGACGGTCACCGAAGCCGGGAGCCTTGACGGCAACAGACTTGAAGGTGCCACGGATCTTGTTGACCACGAGGGTGGAGAGAGCTTCGCCCTCGACGTCCTCGGCGATGATCAGGAGCGGCTTGCCGGACTGGATGACCTTCTCCAGCAGGGGCAGCAGGTCCTTGACCGTGGAGATCTTCGAGCTGACGAGCAGGATGTACGCGTCTTCGAGGACGGCTTCCTGACGCTCTGCATCGGTGGCGAAGTACGCCGAGATGTAGCCCTTGTCGAAGCGCATGCCCTCGGTGAGCTCGAGCTGCAGGCCGAAGGTGTTGGACTCCTCGACCGTGATGACGCCTTCCTTGCCGACCTTGTCCATAGCCTCGGCGATGAGCTCACCGATGGACGGGTCGCCGGCGGAAATACCGGCGGTAGCAGCGATCTGCTCCTTGGTGTCGATCTCCTTGGCGGTCTCGAGCAGGCGAGCTGTAACAGCCTCGACAGCCTTCTCGATGCCGCGCTTGAGGCCGAGCGGGTTCGCGCCGGCTGCGACGTTGCGCAGGCCTTCACGGACCAGTGCCTGTGCGAGAACGGTAGCGGTGGTGGTGCCGTCGCCAGCGACGTCGTCAGTCTTCTTGGCGACCTCCTTGACGAGCTCGGCGCCGATCTTCTCGTACGGGTCGTCGAGTTCGATCTCCTTGGCGATGGAAACACCATCGTTGGTGATCGTGGGGGCGCCCCACTTCTTTTCGAGAACAACGTTGCGACCCTTGGGGCCCAACGTCACCTTGACAGCGTCGGCGAGGGCGTTGAGGCCTCGCTCGAGGCCACGACGTGCCTCTTCGTCGAACGCGATGATCTTTGCCATTGCGAAGTGATCCTCCGGATAGGGGGTGACACACAAGGTGACCGCTCGTCGGGTCACCTCATCGGCACAAGGTGACCGTTTGACGAGTCACCTCATTACACGGGCGACCGATTTGCCTGGTCACCCATCTACGCCTGTGGTCTAGTCAGTGCCCGCGACGGACGACCGGGGGTGTCTATGGTTCCCGGTCTCACTGCCTCGACCTGGCACTCACGGTTCGCGAGTGCCAACTGCATTTTTAGCACTCGAGCGTGCCGAGTGCAAGGTTGAGCCTCAGCCCGCGATGCAGAACTGTCCGTTACTCAAATTGACCGCAAACGAGAGCACTCCGACGCAGTCGACGCCGTTGGCATCAGCCGTCGCACCCGCTCCGTAACCGGCGATGGCGAAGGTGACGTTTCCGTCAGCCGCTCCGGCCCGTGCGATACCGCCGCCGAGCGCGAATGCCTGTGCCTGACCGTTACCGCGCGAAGCCCCCAGTGCGGTTCCGAAGCCGTTTGCATATGAATTGGAGTAGCCGTTGTCGGCGGCGACGCTCACGGCGGTACCGCTCTCGGCAGCACCGGCCTGCGAGCGGCCGGCACCGACGGACTGCGCGCCGCAGCTCGCGGTCTCGGAGACCTGGATGTCATTTGCCGACGGCGGCGAGGCACACGCGACGGGGGCTGCCGAAGCAGTTCCCGCACCGGTCAGCGCCAGCCCGGCGGCGAGCCCCATACCCACAGTCATCACAGCCCCTGTTCTCGCCAGGCGGCCCCCCAACCGACTACTGGAAATTCCGCTGACTCGAGAGGATGAGCGACGGAACCAGACTGACGAGATCAAGGGCATAGAAAACTCCTTCGTGGAACAGGTTCATTGGATTCGGGCGCGAGAGTACCCGCTCGAGTGAAGTCCGTCACCCCCGGCTGGTCAAGCCTCGAGGAGGACACCGAGGAGAGCCGGCAGATCCGCTACCGAATCGATGACGTGGTCGGGCTTCTGGACCGAGAGGTCGAGCACTGTTTGCCGAAACTTGCCTGTGCGCACCAGAACTCCGGTCAAGCCGACCCGCTGTGAGGAGAGGACGTCCCCGATCAGGTCGTCGCCGACCATCACCGTCGCCTCAGGTTCGACGTGCATCAGCTCCGTGGCTGTCAGGAACCCCGTGAGAGACGGTTTACCCACTGCGGCGATATTTACACCTGCCACTTCCTCGAAGCCCGGCAAGTACGTTCCGGTGTCGATTCGAAGGCCGCCTGACGTCTCCCACATCATCCCGCGGTGCATCGCGACGACGGGCACTCCGGCGAGCAGAAGTTCGAGCACTCGGCTCAGCGCCTCGTGGGTGAACTCCGGGCCGGCGCCGCCGAGAATCACGACCTCCGGATCGGCGTCGTCGAATTCGATTCCCTCGAGATCGGCGGACACGTCACCGTGATTGAGGATCCATGCCCGCGCGTCCGGGTACGTCGCCCGCACGTACTCCCCTGTGAGTCTCGCGGCAGTAACTATCTGGCTCGCCTCGACCTCGATACCGGCGTCGCACAATCCCTGCGCGATGAGCGTCGAACTGCGCGAGGTGGTGTTGGTGAGAAACCCACAGGCCAATCCCCGCCGCCGAACTTCGCGTACTGCTTCCCCTGCTCCCTCGATCGGCTGCCAGGACGTGAGCAGGACTCCGTCGATATCGAACAGAACACCTTCGATGTCGGCCATTGCACCAGCCTATATTCGCTATCGCGGTCCTGCCGAGGCGTCGAAACCCGAAATCCGTCGATCGCTCAGTAGGCTCCCACCCATGGACCTGCGCGACGACGACCTCTTCTCCGTTGCCGGTTCTCTGGCCGAATTACTCGGCGCTCCCGTCACCATCGAGGACGAGAATTCGACTGTTCTCGCGTACTCCGGCGGCGAACAGGCAGTGGACGAAGCTCGCATCGGCACGATCCTCGGCCGACAGGTACCCAGTCGATTCCGCCAATTACTCTCCGATGCAGGAGTATTCGATCGGCTTCACCGGGAGAGCGATCCCATCTACGTCGACCTCGAAGACCCCGCGATCACTCCGCGACTGGTCATCGCAGTTCGCGAGAACGATCACCCCGTCGGCTCGATCTGGGTCGCACTCGCCGGATCACCGACGCCCACACAGGAATCGATACTTCGCTCCGCGGTATCTGTCGTGGCCGAGAGAATCGCCTCGGAGCGTGACCGGGTCGACAGCACACGCCGTCGCCAATCCCAGCGCGTCCAAGCTCTGATCGGCGGTGGCGAACCCGCTTTCCGCGCCGCCGACGACTTGCGGTTGGCAGGCCCGCTCACCGTCGTCGCCGTCGGAACCGTCGCGGGACCGCTGCCGGCGGGGTTGGTCGCATCCTTGAGCCTGTACCTCGACACTCTGGCCGTCGACGCCGTTGCCGCTCAACTGTCCGAGACTATTTATCTTGTCATCGCGGCCGACGAGACCAACGCTCGCCGATTGTCCGCCGACTTCCTCGCCCGCGCCCGTGGCCGCGAATTCCTAGCAGTGGCTGTCGGCCGGACAGTGAAGTCTGCGAGCGAATCACATCTTTCACGTTCGGACGCCGACCATGTTCTCGGAGCGCTTCGTCACGGCCGGTCCGGCGGAACCGTCGCGGGAATGAGGGACACCTTGGCTTCCGTACTCGCCCTGCACGTCGCCGACATCATCGACGGACTCGGCGACGCCACGCCGCTCGGAAGCCTCGAACGTCACGACTCTCAGCACGGCAGCGATCTGGTCGCGACGGCAAAGGCCTTTCTCCAGCACGGCGGTGACGTGGCGAATTCTTCTGCCGCACTGCATGTTCACCCCAACACGCTCCGTAACCGCTTGCGTCGAGGCAAGGAGATGTGCGGCGTCGATCTGACCGATGCCGACACCCGCCTCATTCTCATGTTGCAGTTCAAACTCGCTCGCTGAGCAGGCGCGGCGGCACGTTGTGCGAATCCACAACGCGGTAGCTCCGACGATGGCCGAACGGCCAGTCCTTTTGCCGCCCCCGCGATTCATGCTTGAGAGAAGAGCCGGATGTGACCGGCGTCTCGGTTCGAGCAGAGTCTGTAGAAGGAGTACGTCATGGGAACTCGTCAAAGCCCCGATCGTGTGGTCGTGGTCGGTGCGGGTGTTGTCGGATTGTCGACGGCCTGGTTCTTGCAGGAACGTGGAGTCGAGGTCACCGTCGTCGATCGCGACGGCGTCGCTGCTGACGCGAGCTGGGGAAACGCCGGTTGGCTGGCCCCCGCATTGACGCTTCCGCTACCCGAACCCGCAGTGCTCCAATACGGCTTGCGCGCGATGCTCAGCCCGTCATCCCCGGTGTACGTGCCACTTACCACCGATCTGAAGCTCATCCGGTTCCTGGTCGGATTCGCGCGCCACTGCACACCGTCGAAGTGGCAGGAAGCAATGTCGGTCTACACCGAGGTCAACCGAACAGCCTTGGGCGCGTACGACGAACTCGCCGACGGTGGCGTCCGAGAGCTGACCCGTCTGGCCGATCCTTTCCTTGCCGCGTTTGCGTCCGAGAAGGACCGACAGACCTTGGTGGACGAGTTCCATCACGTCGAAGCTGCCGGCGGCGAGGTCGACTTCGACCTCCTCGACCACGACGCGATTCATTCGCTCGAACCTTCACTCGGTCAGGGTGTGAAAGCCGGTTTGCGCCTGCGTAATCAGCGTTTCATCGATCCCCCGTTGTTCGTGAACTCGTTGGCGGACGCGGTTCGTGAACGCGGTGGAGAAATCGTCAGCGGTTTCGACGTCACGCAGATCGACGATCGGGTCGGCGGAGTCAGTGTTCGCAGTGCACACGGTGATTCACGCGACGGCGACGCCGTGGTGATTTCGAGCGGTGCTCGATTGAACAAGCTCGCCGCACCGTTCGGTGTGCGCAAACTGGTGCAGGCCGGACGCGGATACAGCTTCAGCGTCAAGCCCGAGCATCTCCCCAAGAACCCTGTGTATTTCCCCACCCAGCGCGTTGCGTGCACGCCGTTGCACGATCGCTTCCGAGTGGCCGGAATGATGGAATTCCGGAGCCCAGACGCGCCGCTGGATCCGCGCCGGGTGCAGGCGATCATCGATGCGGCCAAGCCGATGCTCAGCGGCATCGACTGGACTGCACGGGAAGAGGAATGGGTGGGCTCACGCCCGTGCACTACCGACGGTTTGCCGTTGATCGGCGCGACGAAATCACCGCGCGTGCACGTCGCCGGTGGTCACGGGATGTGGGGAATCGCCCTGGGTCCGTTGACCGGAAAGATGGTGGCCGACTCGATGACCGGTGCTCAGACGCCGACGGTCATGCGTCACTTCGATCCGCTGCGCTGACGGCCGGTTTCACCCACTTGTAGTACGCGCCCGTCAGCAGAACCAGCCATCCGGCACCGACGAGCAGCGCAACTCGGGTGTCGGCGATGACGCCGAGCAACACGATGACAAAAGCCAGGAACACGATCGCGAAGATCTGACCGTACGGCCACAGCGGCACTGGAAACTTCAGTGCCGCTGTTTCGTCTGCACTCATCTGAGCGCGGGAACGGAACTGCGAGAGCAGGATCATGATCCAGACGAAGATGGTGGCGAAGGTGGCGAGCGAGGCGATGACGAGGAACACCTGGTCCGGGATCAGGTAGTTGAGCAGAACTCCCACCAACAGGGCACCGGTCATGATGACAACGGTCATCCACGGAACACCGTTCGCGGAGACTCTCTTCATCACCTGCGGAGCCTGGCCGGCGTGCGACATCCCGAACATCATGCGACCGGCACCGAAAACGTCGCTGTTGATGGCCGACAGGGCCGCGGTGATGACGACGATGTTGAGGATCGAAGCGGCCGTTCCCAATCCGAGATTCTCGAAGATCTGGACGAACGGGCTGTTGTCGGAGTTGATGGTCTGCCACGGGATAATCGCCATGATGACGGCGAGGGTGCAGATGTAGAAGAGAATGATGCGCACCGGGACAGTGTTGACGGCTTTCCTGATGGTCTGCGCCGGATCCTCGGCTTCGCCCGCGGTGATACCGATGATCTCGGTGCCGCCGAACGCGAACATCACGATCGCAAAGCACGCGATGAATCCGCCGAAGCCTGTCGCGAAGAAACCGCCGTCCGACCAGAGGTGGCTGATTCCGGCATCGGTGTCGTGAACGCCGAATCCGAAAACGATGATGGCGATGCCGCCCGCGATCATCGCGATGATAGCGGTGATCTTCACGAGCGTGAACCAGAATTCCAGTTCACCGAACACCTTGACGCTCAACAGGTTTATCGCGCCGATGAAGAAAACGACAGCCAGAACCCAGATCCATCTCGGTACGTCCGGGAACCAGAACTGCATGTAGAGACCGAAGGCCGTGACGTCGGCGAGGCACACGATCACCATCTCGAAGGTGTTCGAGATGCGTAGGAGGTATTGTTTCGTTGTGGACAGGCCTCAGTGCCTGTGCCACGATGACCACAAGAAAGCCCGCCGAGAGTTCGCACCTCCCGACGGGCCGGAGTCCGACTGTCTAAGGAGTCGAACGTGCCTCAGCATACCCCTACGCGCTCGGAGGGCGGCATACGTCGCGGACCACGACGAGCCGATCAATTCACCATCCTCAGCAACGACGTTCTCAACGACAATCGGCTTTCGTTCCGCGCTCGCGGTGTCCTGATCTGGCTGCTCTCCAAGCCTGCCGATTGGCGCACCCGTTCGGAATCCATCGCCGCACAGTCCGACAAGGACGGCCGCGACTCGATCCGTTCCGCGATGCGCGAACTCGCCGAACTCGGCTACCTGGTCCGCGAGAAGACACAGGATGAGACAACCGGTCGTTGGTCCACAACGTCGACGGTCTACGAAGAGCCCATCACCGAGGGCAACGGCGACGTTCAGCCGATGCCTGACAATCCGATCCCCGGACGTGCGTCCGTCGGAAAGCGCGGCGCTAAACCAAGTACTGATCTCCAAAGAACTAAAACCAACCAACCCTCGCGAAAAGCAGCAACGTCACCTGCCGACACGGATTCGGAATCGGTGGTGGTGGATCCTCCATCGAAGACCAACAAGCCGAGCACCGAGCAGCTCGCACTCGTCGACAAGTTGGCAGCAGCGAGTCAGAAGGCCGATCTCACCGCGACCTTCCGCTATCTGAAGCCGCACAACGTCACCACGATCGCTGCGCTCGTCGAGACTCACGGAGTGCCGAAACTGATCGCACACGTCAAAGCGCTTCACAACCCGGTCAATCCGACCCGCTACGCGTCCGGATGGATTCCGATGTGGAAGGAAATGCCGTTGCCGAAGGCTTCCCTCGCTCCGAAGTGCGATGACTGCGACGAGTACGGATGGCTTCCGGACAACGAACTCGGCGAAGCAGTGAAATGCGTTTGCCGTACGCGGTCGACAGGAACACGGCGGACCACAACCACCACGAGGAGCGCCCGATGAAGGTCACCCGATTCGACGCTGCACTCACCTACGTCCTCGCCGCGCTTGGCCTCTGGATCAGCTACACCGCTCTCGCCGATCTCGCGTTGCGCGCTGGCCTTGGCGTCAACCAGGCGTACGCGTGGCCGCTCGTCGTCGACGGACTGATCCTCGCCGCAACGCGCGCAGTCGTGACGTTCGGCGGGCACGATGCGCGTCGCTATGCGTGGGTACTGCTCGGGTGCGCCGCCGCCGCCAGCATCGCCGGGAACATGGCGCACGCGCTACTTCCCGAGGGGCCAGTGCATCCTGCGATCGCCGCGATCGTCGCAGTCGTGCCACCCATCGCCGCACTCGCGATGACGCACCTCGCCGTCGTACGCGCAAGGGTGCGTCAGGACGTCGAGCAGACCGAGGAACTCGATGCGTCACCGCAGGTAGACGCTGCGCCACTCCCCGACGCATGCGATCCCGGCGACGCAATTCATAACTCCAGTTTGTTAGTTGCGCCAGCTGACGACGCGTCGGATTCCCCGATGCTGGCGCAGTTGGTCGCGGTGACCGCGCCGACTGACGCAGCCAAGGCGCGGCGGGACGTCGATGCGCGTCAGCGCGTGCTCGACCTGCTCGCCGAGGGCAAGCTCAGCGGACGGGCCATCGCACAAGAGGTCGGCGTCAGTGAATCCACCGTGCGACGTTGGAAGCCCATCAAAGATTCGGCGGCCGCATAATCCGACCGATCTTCCTGTTACATCCGGTCCATCTGGTTTGATACCCCCATGAAAACACTTTTGGGGCTCATCGCTGTCGCAGCGACAGTGATCACAGTCGGTGGATGCTCCAGTGGTGATGACGAGTTCAAGTCACGATCAGGAACCCAGCAGTACGACTCGGCACAGAGCATCGCTGATGACCTCAAGGTTGCCGGGTTTGACTGCCAGGGCTTTAAGAAGGACGCGGTGACGACCTACTCTGCCGACGCTGGGAGATGTTTCCTTGGCGATCGAGAGATCGTCCTCTCAGTCTTCACCTCAGATTCGACCCTTGATCAGAACATTGCGAGTCACCTCGGCGTTTACGAGCCGGTTCGGGCTCAGTACGGTTTTTTGGTCGGGTCAAAGTGGATGATCAATTGCGGTGATACCACGACGAAACACACCTGCAGGGACATCAAAGAGCAACTCGGTGGCCGCATCGTCAAGCCGATCAACTACTAGCCGGGAGGCGCCCCATGAACATGAGGACTTTCGGATCGATCCTTCTTTTCGGCGGGATCGCGTGGGCTTATCTCGGGTCGGGTTTCCTGCCGTACCTGTCGATCGCCGTAGGGCTGATTGTCCTCGTCCGGGCGAATACTGCCGAGGGTCGCCCGGCGCGCAAACAGGCACGCTCGGATCGTCGGCGAGCCAAGGCGGGTCAAGGTTCGCCGTTCTTGGACTGGTTGTCGGATTAGTTTGTCGGCACATCCACCTACACTGCATCGCGCGGGGTCGGGAGGGTAAGGGAAGACCAGCTCGGCCCCGCACAAACGACAGAAAGCCCCCAACCTCGACCGCTGGATGCGGTGAGGTTGGGGGCTTTCGCATGGTCCAACTGTCAGAGCTGCACTCGCGAACCGACCAGACCAGCCAAGTGCGCGTTGCCGGTCATGTTCGGATGGACACCGTCCATGGTCAGATGAGCCATCATGGTCGGCGTGAACCCCGGAGTGGTCATCGAACCGGCCGCGTCGATCACTCCCTTGACTCCGAGTGGACACGTCGCCAGCCAGTCGTTGTACGACACGCGCAGCGTCTCGGGGGTGCCACTGAAGTTCCGCCCGATGACGTTCACCAGGTAGATCGGTGCACCCGGTTCGATGAGCGCTCGCACCTTGCCGACGATCAGCGCCATGTTCGCCTGGTAAGTCGCCAATGGCACACTCGCCGAGGCATCATTCGACCCGAGCGCGATGACTGCGCCGGCGAATTTGCCGTTGGTCAGATCGGCTCGACTCCACCTGTCAGTCACTGTGGGAAGCCACTGCGAGGTTGTCGTGCCCCATTGAGCGAGGTTGACAGCGACTGCGCCGCACGAATTCGCCCACTGATGCAGGTAGCTCTGATACCACGGCACTGACAACGAGGACGCGAAACTTGTTCCGGTGTACCCCGTCAACCCCTCCATGATCGAGTCCCCGACGCCGAGTAGTGCGGGCCGGGCTGTGGTGCACTCGTATTCGATCACGATGTCGAGGGGGCAACCGTGGGTGCTGTTGCCTGTTCCCATCGTCCCGTTGGTCTTCGTGGCATCTGTTGCGTCCGCGCCGGATCCGGTGAATAGCCAGGCTTCTCCGATTCCGCCAGCGATTTGTTGAGCTGTCGAGGTCGCCGACCATCCAAGGAGGTACGGCTCGTTCGCTGTCATCTGATCAGCCGGGGCTGTGATCCATGGACTTGTCCACCACGAGGTGGTGTTCGGGATTGTGAATGCCGTGTTGTGCACGGTGCGGACGGTGGGAGCAGTGAATACGCCGCTGGAGTTCCCGAGGGCGTTCAGTGCATGTTTTCCGACCGCAATTCGTGAACCTGTCAGTGGCTGCGAACCATTTGCGGCGTTGTAGCCGTTGTAGTTTCGCATCCTCACCCGCCAGCGCGTGGTGTCTACAGGCAGCATGATCGGCACTCGGGCACCGAACGATGTCGCGGTGCCTGACGAGGGGACACTGTTGACGTAAGGTCCGCCGCCGCAGTAGGCCAGCATCTTCACCTGCGGTTTGGTTCCCCCCGCAGTGTCTAGGGCAACTTGTAGACCATCGACGTCAGCGATGGTATGCGTGTGGGCTGCGGCAGCAGCACCGATTGCAGCTCGGCCCGCTGCCTGGTCGGCCGCCCTCATCGACGCCCGGCCAACTGGCGTCGCGTCCGTGATGTCGGCCGAGGATGTGTCGACCGCTCCTTGACGCCCGTTCACCGATGACACAGGAGAAGCGGGGTACGTCTTCTCGCGCCAGTTCGCCAGGATTGACGAAGGTTCGGCGATGAGCTGCCAGTCGGTCCCGCGATCAGTGCGGGTGCACCAGTCGCCGCGTTGCCCCGCGAGAGCGAGCATTGCGGCCTGCGTTGCGACTGCGCCGAGGAAATCAGTCAGTGCGACTGCAGGAAGCTGCGCGGCGAGGACCTTGCCGGCGCCGTCGAGATCGGCCTTCGTTGCGAGTTTCGCTGTCAGACCGGTGACCTGAGCCTCGGTGTGCGAGTGGGATGTCGCAGCCTTGCCGTCGAGCGCGCCCTGCAGGCCGGTGACGTCCGCGACGGCGTGGGAGTGAGCGGTCGGCGGGCGGGCGTTGGTCAGGCGCGAATCACCCTCCTGCACCGACGTGTCTGCTTTGTCGAGCGATGTTTGCACGCCGGGTGATGTTTTCGCCTTCGTGACCGCTGCGTCGGCGAGCTTCGGCGTCGTGACCGAACCATCAATGACAGCGCCTGCGATGATGCCCTCGGCGGCGTCCTCTGCCCGCTGCGCCTGCGCGGTCGCATCCGTGACGGCCTGCTGCGAAGCCTCACGCTCGGTGACGAACTGCGCGCCGTACTGCGCGAGAGTCTGGTCGACGAGGGTGGCAGTGTTCTCGATGCTGCTCTTCACCTGGTGGACGTCGATCTTGACCTGTTCGACGTCGTCCTTCGCTGTGACCACTACACCGCGCGCGTCGGTGACTGTTTGTCGGTCGGCCGCGACTGTGGAGGCTGCCGACTCCACTGCTTGTCGGTCTGCTGCGACCTGCGCGGCGTCAGCGGCAACATCTTGGATGCCCGCGGCGGTCTGGACTGCTAGATCAGCGGCAGTCTCGGCATTGACCTCGTGTTGCGCGGCAGCTGATTCGGATTGATCGGCTGCCGTAGCGCTGCTCAACGCGTTGCTCGCGTGGCCGGCGGCGGCGGTTTCATGCTGACCGGCCAGCGTTGACGAATCACCCGCCGACACTGCCGCAACTGCCGCGAGGCCACGTGATTCGCTTGCATCTTCGGCTGAGTCCCGCGCTTCGTTTCGTGCCAGCTCGGCTGCGGCGCGGTCTTCGGCAATCTGCGCGACGTCGTCAGCGATATGTCCGACACTCTCGGCGGCCGCAACGGCGGTATCGCGTGCAGCTTTGGCGCCGTCGAGGTACTGCTTGACGAGGGAGACCACAGGAGGGTCGTACACGTACGCCGATTCGAGAAGGTCCTGCAGCGTCACCTCCTCGACGCCGCCCGGGACAGTGACACGTTTGGGCGTCGAATCAGCTAAGCCGCTTCGGATTTCGACGACGAGCTCGCCCGGCTCGACCGTGACCGTTGCGAGGCCGTTGACGACATTGACGGGGTATGGCGTTGTCGTCACAACCCGCCCGTCCACGGTGGTGGACGGGCGATGCGCTGGCGCCGACAGGAACACCGCGCGCGTGTGCGAGACTGGCCGCCCGCCGATGTCGGCGAGATTGATCTTGAGTGCGACCATCGGTCACACCTCCTCTTTCAGTGAGTCGGGAACGGAGGGCGGCTGTTGACCTGGCACGTGATGCTCGATCCAGCGCAACAAGTCTCGGATGAACATGATGGCCAGACGGAAACGTTTCTGTTCGTCACGGAGCATTGATTCGAGACGGTTAATTCGCTCGTCCTGCTGAGTTATTCGCGTGTCCATTCGTGCGAGCTGCGCCTCGTTGGCTTTGAACATCTCCGACCAGTTGTCGGTGGTGTTCGATTCCCGTGACGACGCTCGCGCAAGGCGAGCGCCGAGATAGCCGAAGATTCCCGCGAGGATGACCCCCACGATGCCGCCGAGCGTCATGGTCATCGGCGACATGTCACCCCCTGCGGAAAGTCGGGTGGGTGCTGCCGCTCGGCCATTGCCGCGACACACAACGCGAGGGTGGCGATCACGAAGTAACTCGCTGCCGAAACATAGGCGCGGGGCACATGGAGCCATATCCAAGCCGCGGAATAGCTAAGCGCCCACAGGAAATTGAAGCCGATTGCGAATCCGAAACCGATGGGTTGAAGTCGTCGCCACACTAGTGCGATGAGCGCGACTGAGCCGGTGGCCATCCAGCCGATTGCGTACCAGGACAGCGGGATTACTTGATCGAGAAACGCGAGCTGCGCGGGCGTGAACTCGGGCGAGCGGGGGCCGACATACGACGACCCCCGCACGATCGAGGAGATGCCCAGCGCGGCCAGTGCAATTCGACGGACCATGACTGGCCCCCTTACTGGGTCAGTGGGTCAGCTTTCGAATCTGCCGAGTGCGCGTACGAGTGCCCCGTGATTGACACGGCCTTCGGCGACAAGATTGCGGACCTGTGACTTGCCGACACCGAGTTCGTCGGCAAGTAGTCGCAGGATCGGTACACCGACCATATTGAGTTCATTGAGGTCGTCCGCGAATACCTTGCCTGCGTTGAACACCTTCGCAGTCACGATGTCGATCTCGCGCCGGGTGTCGTCGCGAAGTGCCTGCCGCGACTCGTCAACCACGATCGCATCATTGAGGGCGATCAATTCAGGCTGCACGGGCGCCAGCGAGGGAAGTCCCTTGCTTGGTCCGAAGTTGCTGGAGGCCAACGATGTCAGTACCGACACCAGTGCGGCCGTCGCGGCGAGGGTAAGTGCGTCACGCCAGTTGATGTCGGACAGAGTGCCTGTTGCCGGGATTGCACCAACGAGCGCGCTGACGAAGGTGCGGCCGACTCGGTCGGCAAGGTCGATCGCGAAGTTACCGGACGTGATCGCCGTCGACGTCGCCAGCGCGATCAGGAACGAGACCAGCGCTGCGAGTGCGGCCGAGGACAATGCGGTTGTCCACGAGACGGATGCGATGGTCGCCCCGCCTGCAACGAAGATGAGCAACGTCTGGACGAACGTCTTGCCGGTCCGGTCGAGGAGGTCGAGCCAAAAAGCCTTGCTGTCAATGGAGTTCGTCCCGACGAGTTCGACGCCGACAGTGACGGTTCCGTTTGATTCGGCCATGGTCAGACCCCTTCCGTGAGTGCGCCGACGATGGCGCTGAATACTGCGTCCTTGGACTTCTGTTCATCCGGCAATGCGTCGTAAGACACGAGACAGGGATGAGTCTTGGTCGTCTCGTCCTTCTCCGGTCCGAACACCCAACCGTCCGCGAGCTTGAACTCGCACCACGATTCGTGGAGTTCCTCATGCGTGGCGCCGTCGATGGCCTTCTGGACACCTTCGATCGCTGACTCCCGCTGCCACTGCGGCGCGGCATCCCACTGCGGAGATACCTTGGGGTCCCCGGTGGCGATTTGGATTGCACGGTTCGCTTCGTGGCAGACGTGTGCGATGTGTTCGATTTGCATGATCAGTAGTTCCTTCGTTCGTAGCGGTCAGATTGAGTGATGGAGTCGTAGCCGCGCGCCCATCGACAGGCAGCCCAGAGGATTACCCCTGCGCCGCCGACGATGACTGCAGTGATCGAGAGGGCAATCATTTGACGCCCAGCGCGCGCCAGGTGTCCTGGCCAACGACGCCGTCGACCGCGAGTTGGGAGCGGCTCTGCACCTGCCGCACAACCGATTCGGTGGCAGGGCCGAAGTCTCCGTCGACGTGGAGTTTGGAGTAGCTCGCGAACATGCGATTGAGCAGGCCTTGGAGGTAGGTCACGTCGCCGCCGGTGTTGCCGCGGCGCAACGTCGGGCGTGCCACGGGCTTCGGGATCACTGGCGGGACCGTAGTGTCTGCCAGCAGTCCGAGGTACCCGGCTTCGAGACGCTGCGCGAAGGCAATGAGTTTCGCCGATGCGCCGTCGCCCGAGGCGGTGCCGCCATTGAGTTGGTAGTGCATCTCGTCTGCGCGCGACCAGTCGGCGCCCCAGAAGATGTTGTCCTCGAACAGGCGTAGGCCCTCGCGGATCTTCTGCTTACGGGCGGTCGGCATCGTGCGCGAGCCCCAGGGGTACTGCACGGCATTGAAATCAAGTGCGGTGCCGGAGAGATGGTTCGAGTTCGCGACGTCGTTGACGGCGGACCATCCCCAGTCGTCGCCGACGCCGGATTTGAACAGGTCGAGCCGTTCGACGTTGCGGTGGTACCAGATCGCCCATGCGCGGAGGACGATTTCGGATGGTCCGGAGCGGACGATCATCGCGGCGAGGAATTGATTGTCGGCGCCGGGAATGAGGATGCGTTCGCAGGCGTCGCGGTTGCACATGCGCCAACCGTTCTCGGAGCGGGTGTTGCCGTATGCGGATCGAAAGGTCATGACTACTCCTATTTTTGGGTCGTCGCTAGCCTGCGACTGGTGGGGTGCCTGGGTCGACCGTCCCCGGGTTTTGCACCTCTGACGAGTGTTTGAGAATGCTCAGTCCGGACCACTGTGAGCCGCCGTAGAACCAGCGCCACTGTCCTGAGAACAGGTCCACCCGGACGGTGTAACCAGGCCCCGGCACGGTGAAAAACACGTTGTTCGTCATCGTGATCTCGCCGTCGCCGCCCTCACTGGAGATCGCGGACTGATCCATCGATCTCCGGTAGTGCTCGTTCCCGCTGGGGTCCTTGACGACGATGTCCATGTACACCTTCGCCGTCCCGGAGTAGATCGTTCTCCGTGAACGGGTCTGCGCCAACACTTGCCACAGACCTTGTGAGTCGAGACGTTGAACTTTCTTGCCTGCCAAAGCCGAATCGGGTACCAGGGTGACGCCGACGCTCGGTCCGACTTGACGATCGAACGACATCGTCCGCGCGCCGGCGTTGTTTTGGTCGATCGACAAAAACAGATTCTGCGATGCCACCCATGAGCCGTAACCGATGATGCCCTCCAGCACCTGGGTTCGGTTCTGCATGTCGACGATCTTCGCGGCGTCGGCCATCGACTTGTCGCTGATCCGGCCCAGCGCCGACGACGGATCGAATGGACCGCTTCCGAAGAACGCAGTTGCGAGGTTTTCAAGAAGTGAACCGAATCCACTGAAACCAGAGAATAATCCACCGAACAACTTGCCATGTGCGGTGTTGTTCGCGTCGTCGATCGGCTTGCGCATGCGGCGCTTGGCTTCAGCTTCGTCGATGTCCTGAAACCCACGCATCGTGCCGCGCCTGCCGTACGCATTGTCGGGATACGGCTTGTCGGGTGCGACGCCCATCAGTAATCCACCTCGATCGTGCGCACCTGCGCGACATCCTCAGTCGGTGCACTCTCTTCCGGCGGCCGGATGACGCCGCGCTCCTGCAGTCGTTCCGCCAAGCGGATGAGGTCGGACCCGGACATGGCGTCGAGGTCGATGGCGTCGCTGGCGGGCGCCGGCGCCACCTCGGGATCCGGGGTGTCCATATCGACCCACTCGACCGCTCCGACGCCCATCCAGTGCACCGACTCCATTCCGCCGGGGATGATCTGCTTGATCTCCTGCAACTCGGGGTGGTGCCGATACCCGGCGCGGGTGATGATTGACGACGCCTTGCGCAGGCACTCTTCGGTGGTGATCAGAGCGTCGCCGTCCGGGGTGGTGATTGAGCCCATGAGTACCCACAGTGCATGCTCTTCGGGGTCGTCCATGTCGGCGGTTGCCTGGGTGGGGATTGCCATGTCAGATCACTCCTAGGTCATGTGCTGCGCCAGCGAGGTTGGCGATTTGACGCAAGCCGCGCGCGGTTGGCGATTCGAGGTCTTCGGGTTCGCCGGTCGTGGCGTTCCACTTGTTCTGGCCGCGATCGCAGACGAGTTCGATCTCGGCCACCTGCTCGACGTAGATCTGCCCACGCTTGCCGACATCTTTGAGGGTGGAGCCGATGCGATCGCCGAGGAAGAAGTGACCTTGACCGTTGTCGCCGATGAGATAGGGCCGGCCGTCGGCGAGTTCCATGCGGTGCGTGATGCGAGGGCGAGACTTCCAGAATCCCTCGCGGATCTTCATGATCGAGCTGAGGGTGTAGGCCCGGTCGCCGCCCTCGACGATGTCCTCTTGGTAATGCGACCACCCGTATTTGAGTGCTCGCACAGGACTTTTCACCGACACCCACGCCGCCACGGTTCCGCTGTAAATCGGTTTGAGGAACGTGTCGGCAATAGTGCCGAGCGTCGGCTGAAAGATCAGCTGCCCAAGGTTGTTCAGTCCGAGCTGGATTGCTGCTGACATTCCCTCGTCGACGCCCGGGAACGAGTGACCACCCACAACCATCTGGACGGAGCCACCGTGCTTGTGGCACCAGTCGGAGACTTCCATGCCGGAGATCCGGCCGTCGCGGTAGACGACATACGGTGCACGCGGGTAAGTCCAGATCGAGCTACCTGTGACGTCCTTGTACGGGTCGATGGGATCGATAACTTCGGCGAGTGTCTCGTCGACCATGTTGCTCGCGAGGTTGACGACCGTGCGCTTGAGTCCATCCCAAATCGTGCCGCCCTGCGAGGTTTCGTCCCAGTAGTCCGACTTGTTGACGACGTCGAAGACGATCGTGCCGTGACGCAAGTTCGCGCCTGGCCACGGAGGAGGGTCGCCCTGCAGGTATCGCCGGGTGGTGACCATGAGCTGTGCATCGCCTAGGGTCGGCTCTGCCATGTCGTGCCAGTACTTGAACCGGCTCGACAGCACTGTCCACGGCGACGAATCAGCCAGCAATGAGCCAGGTTTGACGACCATGTTCCAGTTCGACATGTTGAGGCCCTGGCCCCATTGCGCCAGGTCCATCGGGTCGTCAGGAAGAGCCCACCAGTTGCCTTCCATCCGCATGATGTTGAGGAAGAGCGCCAGCTTGAGCATGTAGATCGATGGACCTGCGAGAACGAAGGACCGTGGAAACTGGATGATGGCCGGCAGGAACGGATTCGACCAGACGAGAAGATGCTTGAGTTCCTCGTAGTCGTCGAGGAACTGCAGTTCGACGAAGTTCTTTCCGTCGCGTGGTGCAGCTCGGCGCGCCTGCTGTAGCCGCCCACCCCATCGTGCGCCGTCCTTGTCGACGGTCATGTGGACGTTCTGCTTCGCTCGCCCGTACGGATCGACCGCCCACTTGGCGAGATAATGATTGGCGGGCAGAACGATCCGGCCGGGACCTGAGTTGTTCTTGATCCACTTGACCGCCGACTCCCACTCGACCGAGACGCGACCGCGATAGTTCATATCGCCGTCCCACAGGCGAATGAGTCCGGGCTTGCGACGACGTCGAGCGCGGTTCTCCTTCTTGCGCTCGGAGTCGTCGAGGATCGCCTGCATGCGATCCATCAGCTCCTGATCGTGCAGGAGCGGATTGTCGAGAATCGGTGCGGTCATTCTTCACCACCCATCACCATCGTCCAGTGACGTGGCTGATACACCGCCACAGTCATATTCGGGTTGGTGCACTTGATCGGCACATCGACAGGGAGGGTGTGTGCGGGAACTGCGAACTCGAACTCGACTGAATTCGCACGTGCCCAGAACAGCGGGTTGATATTCGAGTCGTACGTTTCCTCGTCGGGATACGTTCGGATCGTGAGCTTCTCACCCGCCGAGAGCGTGGGCACGTCGATCACGCGCCCGCGCCACTCGTAGTCCTCATGCTCAGGATCGGTGATCCACGAGAAGTCGGGCAGCGTTACCTGGCCGCCTTGCGGCGCGTCGATGACCCACTTGACGTGCATCGGCCGGTTCGTCGGGTTCAACAGCGTGACATGCCCGTTGAGTTCACCGACCTTTGACTGAAAGAGGTCGAGTTCGTCCTTCTCGACCCAGAACGGCCAGCCCGCACGAAGCGTCATGACCATGTGCCCGTACCGATTGCGTCCAGGATCATTCCGTGGATTGAACTTCGGCGTCTCGACCTTGCGGAGAGCGAGACGCCGAATGCCCGACGACGATGTGGCGACGAGGTGGGTCTCTCGTTCGAACTCCCACATCGCCGACCAACGGGACTTTACTTGCTGCCACGACATGTCATCGGTCGGTGAAATGTGCACCGGCAGAATGACGTCCTGCATGTTGTGGCGGAACCCGTTGTAGGTTCCACCTTCCTGCCGGGCGCCTTCGGTCCAGATCGTCGTCGTCGGCGTCTCCCATAAACCTTCAGGACTCTCGTCGAGTTCAATCCCTTGAGCGCCGGAGCCCGGGCCGTGAATGATGGCCCGGTCCCCGTTGGGGGCTTCGATCTCGAACAGGAGTAGATCGCTCATCGAATCCCCCAACCGTGCGTTGCAGCTTCCTGCAGTTCCTTGACTCTCAATTGCCGAAGTCCTTCCTCGACATTCGCGACGCCGTTGAAGATGTACGTCGAACCGGATTGGCCACCCTGGCCGAGCGAGAGCCGTGCACCGCTGTTCATGGCTTGCAAGATCGCCGGGTTCTGACCGGCGTTCGCATCGAGCGCATTGACGACGAACTCGCGCGGAGTGAGCCACGCGGGCACGTTGTCGGTACCGCCTGGCCCGCTTACCGGGCCACCGTTGGCGAAGCGGTTGCCGCTACGCATCCGCTCGATTTCCGCGAGCAGTGCAGCGATGCCGTCCTGCCCCTTGGCGACCGAGTCGCCCCACCGTGCAACACCTTCGGCAGGGTTGTAGATCGCCGGACTGTCTTCGGCGATCATCGACGGTGACGTAGTGACCTGAGCGCCCATTGCCCGCTGGTCGGCGGACGGTTCGATCAGATAGGGCGCCTGGGTCTGCTGCGCTTTCTCGAACATCTGCAGCGCCTGGAGGGCGGGCGGCATCTCGTCCGGAATTCCGAACACGCCCAGAGCATCGGAAACGAAGCCGGAGACCGCATTCTTGGCAAAGTCGCCAGCAATGCCGGACCATGTCGTCGGCCCGTCACCAGCCTTCGGTGTGCCGAGCTCACGCAACGCCTTCTCTGCCTGATACAGCTCAGCGTCGGCCTTGTCGATGTCGTAGTCACTCGACTCGGGATTGTCGTAGACCTCGTTGCGGCGCTGGTTCGCGGACTGCACTGCTAGCTGGGCATCGATCCGATCAACCTCAGCGTCGGTGAACATTCGGGACAACTCTGGTGCTTGCGGTGCCGGAGCGTTGCTTTCGCCGCTGAGAACGCCGTCCTTCTTGCGTTGCAGTTCAGTGAGCTTGCTCTGCGCCTTGTCGACCTTGTTGTTCGCGTCGGCGAGATCGGTCTGAGTCTTCTTGCCCTCGGCGACCTGCTCCTCAACCTCGGTGCGCTTCTCCTCCGCTTTGCGGAGCGCAATTTCAGCAGCTTGCAGTTCGATCTGCTGCTTCTCGGTCCATTCCTCGCGGACCCGCTCCCGCTGAGAACCGCTCGCGGCAACGCGCTTGAAGGCATGGTCGGTAAAGCTCGAGTGATTCGACCCCACCGCGCCGCCAACCATTCCGCCGCCGTAACTGCCACCCATCTCGACATTGGTCCCATCGGGCAGGGTTCCGGCGGTATGGCCGCCGCCGGGTCCGCCGTTGTACCAGCCGAAGCGGAGGTCGCCCGCGCCGCCTCGACCGGACTGGAAGCCCATACCGGCAAGAGCGGCACCCATGCTGGCGGTTGCGAACCGCGCTGCGAACGGTGCGAGTCCGACTGCGAATCGGGCGATCGCCGACATGGCTGCCGAGCAGTCGCCCCAGTTGATTCCACCGAAGACGTACGGATCGCCGGTCAGCGGCTTCACGCCAGCTACGCGGCCGGTGACGAAGTTGGTCAGGTCGCGACTACCGACGACGCCGCCCGCCTCATACCCAGGAAGCTTCGGAAATACGCCTGCGTTGATCGCAGCCAACTCGCGGTCATACTTCTCCGAAGAGTGGTCATTGATGACCCACTCACCCCGATTGACGCGAGCGGTCGGAATTCCCCTCGAATCGACTCCGAGAATTCCATCGACCCTGTGCGTGCCTGGCCCTGTGGTGGGTAGCTTCCCGCCACCTTCGTAACCAGGAACGCGCATGCCGGTGTATCCACCACCGATGCCCGGATACATTCCCTCCAAACTCGTCGGCATTGCAGGCCCCGCCGGTTGGGAGTAGATGTTCTGCATGATGTCGACGGACTTGCCGGTGTTGTTCTTGATGAAATTGTCAATCGCCGCCTGAGCTTCATCGGCACCAGTCAATTGGATATGCGTTGGAAGCACTTCCGGCCACAGCTTGTACTGATTTGCCAACGCCGTTGCCTTCTCCAGCGTGTCGCCAGCGTCCATCCTTTGACGAATGAACTCGTCGCGCACCTTCTGTCCAGCCGCCTGAACAGCTGCGGCAGTGTCTGCAGCACTGAGTTTCTGGTCTACTGCAGATTGTGCAGCGGCAGATCCTGCCGCGTCGAAAGCTGTTGCAACAGCTTGCATCTCTCGGTGGAGGCCAGCGCCAGCTGCGTTCGTCATGTCGAGTTCGCCTGATGCGGTCCTCGCCGACGCTCCTGCGTTGGCAGCTGCCGTATTGAATCCAGACAACGCCAACGTGACCTTGGCCTGAGCCTCCTCCGCAGTCATCAGGTCGCCACGCCAGGTGGCCATCGAGCTTGTCAATCCATCGACGCCAGCAGCGGCACCAACAGCGCCGACCTGCATTGCCGTGAATGCATCACTGACGGCGCTTGCAGAGGTTCGGGAAGAAACGAACTCGGCACGCATTTGGCCGTATTTCTGGGTGAGTTCGGAACCTGCTCCGCCAGCCGCATTCATGCGGAACTGGAGCTGTTGCCAATCTCCGTCAGAACCGGAAATGCCTTTGGCGATATCACTTGACGTGATTCCAAAATCCTTGAAGGCGGCCCCGGTAGCCTTGGCGGCCTCGCCCATCTTCTCCAGTTCGGAGACGTCCTTCGATGACGAGAACTTGAATCCAGCGAACGATGCAATGTCGGCGAGACCGGCAGTGATGCCGGTGGTCTGGAAGACGTCACTTCCGAATCCGACGACTTTTTCCCACTTCGACGGGATTCGGCCCGCAGCGTCCGACAAGTCCTTCTCGATCGAGGAGATTTGTTCTTTGACAACAGACTTCACGCCAGTGTCGATGTTGCCGCCCGATGAACTGAACGCCTCGTCCAGGCTCGTCCGATATTCCCGGAACGTCTGAGCGGATCGTCCGGCAGCACCTCGGGACTCTTCGAGACTTCGAACAATGCCGTTGTTCGTGGAGACGAATGCGGTGACAGCAGCCCCCGCGGCCATGAGGCCAATCGTGAACAGGCCGCCCGGACCCAGCATCGAACCAACGCGTTGGAGGCCTGACCGCATGCTCGAAAGTGCTGCGCCGCCGACGCCCTGGACCTTGGATCCGAGTGTTGCCACTCCAGCGGCCGTCTGCCGGAGCGTGCCAACCATCAGTCCGGATTGGGTTGCTGCTGCACGTTGCGCTGTTGCGTACGCAGCCAGTGAAGAGGTGGCTGCAATTGTCGCCGCAGTCTCCCGCTGCCGGGCGGCGGTAGCCAATATCCGTTGCCGCATGGACAGCTGCTGGACAGGAGCTTCTCCGCCGAGGGCGACGATGTGTGCACGCATCACAGCTGTTTGAGCAACAATCGCTGCAGTCATCGCCATCCGGGAAGCGATCTCCGCCGGCGTCATGATTACCTGGGCGACCCGCGCCATATGGAACGCCGTCTGAGCCGTCTGCGAGATTGCAAATGCCGCAGCCAGGCCACCGAGAGCCACAGTCGCAAGGCCTGTGTGATCCGCGAAGAACCCCATCACGCCACCGAGCGCCTTGATACCTGCAACTGCGACCGTCGCGGTGTCGCCGCCGAGACCAACGAGAGCCGTCGCGCCACCGGCAGCAGCAGCGCCAACCGACTTGAGCGCGCCGGTGAGGGTGCTTGCCCCGGACTCGACCTTGCCCATGGCGCCAGCAGCGTCGCCGCCGGTGCCCTTGACGGTGTCCAGAAATGCAGTGAACTTCTCACCCGACGGGGATCTGATGACGTCCCAGAGTGCCTGTGCGCCTTCGCGGATTCGGAACAGGACGTCGACCGCTTTGGAGTCCTCGAGCTGTCCCCAGATCGGGTTCGTGTAGTCGCCCTTGAAGAGGATGTCTTTGACGCCGATTGCGGTTTCGCGGATCTTGAAGAGGGTGTCGACAGCCTTCGAGTCTTCCGACAGGCCGAATGTTGTTGCACTGCCGGTGAATTTGCCGTCCGAGAGGATCGACCAGACGCCCTTCAGTCCGTCCGCAACCTGTCGGGCTTTGACGCCGAACTTCTCCATCTTGTTTGCCGGACCGTCGATGGACGCGCCCGAGGATTGGAACGCGCGACCCATATCCGTCAGTCCGGATGCGACTTTCGTTGCGCCAGCCTTCAAGATCGGTGCAACCTTGTCGGTGTACTCGGTGACCTTGGCCAGTCCGGCCTTCATCATGGGCAGGAACGGCGTGATTACCTCGGCGCCTGCGCGCCCCAGGGCGGCCTTCATATTGGCGAATGAGCCACGCAACGTCTTACCGGATTCGAGTGCGGCGCCGCCGATGTTGTCCTGAATGACCTTGTTGAAGGTCTCAGCGTCGACTTTGCCTTCCTTGACCATGTCCGACAGGGCGTCCTGGGTGACGCCGTATTCGTCGGCGAGCCACTGGAAGATCGGAATGCCGCGATCGGAAAGCTGGTTCAGGTTGTCGGTGTACGCCTTGCCGGAGGTCTGGACCTTGTTGAAGATCGAGCCCATTTCCTCGAGTGAGGATCCGGCGATTGTGGCGGCGTCGCCGGTGAGGCTGAGGTACTTCGTCAGCTCTTGCCCGGGCTTGATGCCGGCGGCGACTGCGGAGGCGGCGATCGTCGCCGCGTCACCCATTCCGAATGCTGTGCCCTTCACGGACGCCAGCGCGGAATCCATGATGGTGGTGACACCTTCGGCGGTGTGGCCGAGGCCAGCGAGTTTACCCTTGGCGTCATCGATAGCGACCACTCGTTGCATACCGAGAGTGAGTGCTGTGGCCGCGACGGCGCCGGCAGCGACGGCACCACCTTTCAGTGTCGAACCGATACCGCTCGCAATCTTCGAGCCCATCGACCTGCCGGTGTTCGTCGCTGACGCCTGTGCGCTACCGAGAGCCGAGTTGACCTGGCCTGGAATTTTGCTGGTGTCCGCGACAATGCTCAGATACCCAACACCTAACTCGGTCAATGGGATTCACCTCCTTCGGATATGCAAAACGACCGCCCGTGACAGATGCCTCGGGCGGTCGTTTCGTGTGTGGTGACTAGTTGTGTGCGGCGCGTGCGCGTGCGAGTCGGTCGCGGATGTTCGTTCGCGGGGGACTCTTCTTCGGTTGCGGCGCAGTTGATCTCTTGGCGTGGATGTCGACGACATCGGCCGATCGAACTGTCGTCGCTGCGGCGAGTTCGCGTGCAGCCATCACTCGATGTATTCGGTCGATGGTGGGTTCGTCTGCCCGCTTCTCTGCGCCAGGGCCGAGTTGGACTCGGAGCCCGCGGATCTCGTCGATCAATGCCAGCGTGAGGTCGGGACCGACATCAGTGAACACACCGATGGGGTCGACGAGTCGTCGATACGCACTGTCTCCCGGGAGGTGGGTGAGCCATGCATCGAAATCCAGCCAGGACAGGGTTCGCCCGAGTTCGTCGAGTGACCTGCCCCGATCGAGCAGGTCGGAGCGGATGGCCCCCTCTACTCCGTCGCGTCGGAGGAGTCGGAGGAGGCTTCGGATTTTTCCACCGGCAGTTTCGACTCTTCCTGCCACTTCGTCCAGAATTCGTTCCGTGCGCCGTAGGGCCACGTTGCGACATGCTTTGCGAGCTTCGGTTCGATCATCTCGAGCATCCACGACAGGACGTCGAGGTTGGACGGGTATGCCGTCGCGGGATCAGCCCCGACGATGGGTTGACGATTCTCGTTGCGCTCGTCGCGGATCTTCTGCACCTCGTTGGTTCGCTCGACGATCATCGAATCGGCGTAGTCGGTGACCTCGGGCGGGATGTAGCTGGTGAGCGGGATCTCGTACGAGACGGTCCTGCCATCCTCGACGATGTCGACCTTGAACTTCTTGAACTCTGCGGGGTTGTAGACGAAGCCAGCCATTGCGTCAGGCCTTTCGATTGGTCCAATGAGGGAAAGCGCGTCGGGCCATGAGGCCACCCGGCAAGGGCGGCCCGACGCAATTGGGGTGTGAATCAACCCCTGCCGGGTGGGTTCATCAGGCGGTGACGGTGACGACGATCGCCTTGGTCACTTCGACTGCGGGGGTAGCGGAGTCGGTGACCTTGAAGGTGATCGACGGCGTACCGGCCGCCGTGGGGGTGCCGGCGAGAACTCCGGCGGGCGAGAGGGTGAGACCGGCGGGGAGGGTGCCCGTCTTGGTCCAGGTCTTCGCGCCTGTTCCGCCCGTGGAGGTCAAGGTCTGCGAGTACGGCGTGCCGACGACACCGGCAGGCAGCGTGGTCGTGGCGATCGCCAATGGACCGACAACAGCCTTGGCGCCGTCGTTGATGATCTCGACGACGTTGACGCCTCGTCGACCGTTTGCCTCGGTCTCGTAGACCTGGATCGTGATCTGGTACTGGGTGAGCGCGTTGTGCACGTTCTGCACTTCGGCGATCTCGATGATCTGGCCCTTTTCGATGACGTGGCGCTTTTCCTGCTCGCCGTCGATCGAGTCGATGACCCAGGATTCGATCGGCAGGTCGTCGGCGGTCTGGTAGACCGTGATCTGCCGGCCGTGCTCGTCGGGGTCATTGACGATGACGTTCGACGCACCGTTGATCGCCCGAAGGACAACGGGGTCGTTGGCGTCGTTGAGGGTGATCTTGACGGTGTTGTCGGTCTCGGTGGTGACCGGGCGAGAGATACCGCCGCCGAACTTGCGGATCTTGGTGATGGACTTGGTGCGGCTGATGGAGAAGCCGGAGTCGCCGATCTCGCCGTAATCGTTGGCGAGGAATTCGGGTGCGAGCTCCTCGTACGTGGTCGTCGGGAGGGTGGTTCCGAGCTTGGCGGAGTGAAGTACGCCGCCGTCGAGCGGAGGGTTCGCGACGTAAGTCGTTGTGCTGGTGTCAACCATGATTCATTGCCCCTTTCAGGCATCGTTTGCGTCGGGCCAAAGGGGGTGCAGAGATGTTGAGCGTCAGCCGATCTTGAGGAGGAGTTCGCCAGTGAACTGGTAACGCTCCTGGTTGGATTCGTCCGGCCAGCGATACGGTCCGGAGTTCTCTTTCCACCAGCGAATGAAACAGCCGAGGACGGTTCGACTGCGGGAGGCCTTCATGATCGCGCGGACGACGGCGGCCAAGTCGTCCGCTTCGTCTTCGGTGTCCGCCCAGCATTCGAGCAGCGCGAAGACGTGATCGGTCTGGCCGTGCGATGCCATGCCGCCGCCCGGGGTTCGGGAGACACGGACCTTGAGTGTGTGTCCCGGGTTGGTGCGCGGGCTCGGGGTTTCGGTCCCCACCCATACGTCGAGGTGGGTGGGC
Source organism: Rhodococcus sp. IEGM 1409 (assembly GCF_030056735.1). GTDB lineage: Bacteria > Actinomycetota > Actinomycetes > Mycobacteriales > Mycobacteriaceae > Rhodococcus_F. The sequence continues at coordinate 59,342 of NZ_JASHKN010000016.1, read as the reverse complement.
ATCTGCTCCCGAATCAGTGTTGCGAGAACAGTTTCCGCTGAGGCGGGGACGATCAGGGTGGACATCAGCCGCTGCCGAGGACTCGGACCAAGGTGTTTTCCTTGGCGTTTCGACGCCGCGCGGCATGGGTTGCGGGGTAAACGATGGCTCGTCCGCGACCCTGTGGGTTCTTCCGGCCTACCCGCGAGGACCATTCGAATCCGTCTCCAGCCGCCGCAGCCTTCGCGGCGGCCACGCGATCGATCCACGCAAATGCCGCAGGGGAAGTGCGGACCTCATAGAGTGCGCCCGGCTTCGGCACAAACCTGTGTTGCGTCATCGTCACTCACCTCCTTGTCGATGAATTCAGCAGAGAACCAACCACTGGCGTTGTAGACGGCGAGTAGATCCCGCTTGGTTGGGTCGCCGAAGATGAGTAACAATCCGGTCTTGTCCTCGGTGACGAAAGTGGTCGTGTCGTAGACAGTTTCGCCGCCGATGTGTCGCACGAGTACAACGGTGTCGCTCATCCGTCCACCCTTCGGAGTTTGACGTCCACGATTCCAGGGACGAAGTAGTCGTTGTTGTCGTAGTTTCCGACTTTGACGACCTTGAGCCATCCCTCTCCGGGCAGCTCGATTAGGTCGCCGGGCTTCACCCCGAGAGCCGTTGGCGGATAGCACGTTGCGTCGATCGCCTCTCGCTGTGCGTGGCCATCGCTCGGCGCTGCTTCGTCGCTCGTGTACCAGAGGTGAACGTGTCGAGGTTCGACGTCGGCGAACGCTTCGACCTTGTTGCCGCGCGGACTGGACTCGGTCGAGGTGATCTTGCGCCGGTAGTTGATCGGCAGGGTGCATTGGAATTCGGCCATCAGGCATCACTTCTCGGGGGAGTGGTGTCGATCGTGAAGGCGCGGCCCGTGCGGGCTGACCCGCAGAGGCGTTGCAGGTCGGTGATCTCGCTCGGCCAGAACATGCGTTTGCGTTCGGATCGGTTGTCGATCGTCTGCTGAAAAGGCCCGGCGCTCACCTGTGTGATGGCGCCGGAGCCGACGTCGTTCCAGCGCAGGATCGCACCGACGAGAATAACTTTGGCCTGATCCGGATATTTGAAGTCGTCCTCGACGATGCAGGGGGCGATCCATGGGGCCGACGCCATCGCAATGGTCGAGTTGATCATTGCTCGGGCTTTCTTCTCGTCGATGTTGTTGACGAACGGCCCGAGATCTTCCTCGATGTCGATGGCTACCGGCCCCATGGGTCTACCTCACTTCTCGTCGGACGTGCTGTCGGTGTTCTGCTCGGCCGTCCACTGTGCTTCGGCGGCCAGCCATTCTTCGAGCGCGGCCTTCTCCGCTTCCGCGTCTGCTTTCGCTTTCGCTTCGGCTTCCTTCTTGGCCTTGGCTTTTTCGGCGGCGGTCTGTGCTCGCGGAGGTTCGGGGACTTCGATTCCCTCGATCGCGGCGAGCGCGTCGAGGGTCTTCTTGTCGGTGACCTCGGCAACGCCGTCGACGAAGCGGACGCCGAGGTCGAAGACGATCAGTTGGGGGTAGCGCGTCGAACGCACGGCCACCATCAGAGCAGTCCGGTCAGCTTGGCGTGCTTGAGCTGGTTGCCGTACTTGAGTCCGATCTCGCCGTAGAGCTGAACCTTCTCGGACGCGCCGGTCTTGGCCAGGGATTCGGCGAAGAAGTGGCCCTTGCCGGGGATCTCGAGGAACCGCGGGGCGCACTCTTCGAGGGAGACGACGGCAAGCTGCGCGGCCGGCATGTAGCGGTTGAGCATGATGTTGCAGCGACCGAAATCGGTCTCGATGGTCTGCAGGTTCACACCGCCGACGTTGCGGGTGGATTCCTTGTAACCCTTGCCGTCGATGAAGATCTTCGTCAGTGCGCGCTTCTGCTTGGCACCGACGATGATCGTGCGGGTCTCGGATTCCTGGATCCCGCCGTTCTCCCAGGCGAGCTGCATGAGGTCGAGCAGCATCGTCTCGGTCAGCGCGGCCGGAGTGCCGTTGGTGACCACGTTCGAGGTGACGGCTTCCAGGATGCCGCGAGTGCGGCGCTTGGTCGTGTTGTCGGTCGGCAGGTTGTAGGTGCCGACGATGAACGACTTCTCGACGTCGCGAGCGATCGACTTGATCTCCGCCGAGGTCTGGAAGGTCAGCTCGTCAGTGACGGGCTGAACTCCGGCCTGCATCGGATTGGTGCCGGTGAGCTGACGCGTTGCGCCCTGCTTCGTGTACGAGACCGACACCTGCTCCTGGTGGATCTCGAGCACGTTGTTTCCGGGAATGCGATTGCGGCCGTTCGCAGCAGGTGCGTCATCTCCTTCGAGTCGCTGACGGGTTGCGTCGGCGTCACGCAGGTCGGTGGTCTGCCAGGTGAAGATCGTCGAGCCGGTGTCTTCACCACCGGTCAGGCCACCGATCGCGGAGAGGAACGGTGTGTCCTCGGTGGAGAGCTGGAAGAGCTCGCCCACGTAGTTCGGAAGGTTGTAGGTAGTCCCCATTCCGGTTATTCCGGGCATGAGAGTGTCCTTTCACTGATGCCCGAGCGGATCGGGCGGGGCTTATTTACTTGCAGCGTGGAGCTTTTGGGACTTCAGCCTCATCGCCGCCTGAATGTCTCCGGCCTTGGTTGCCGCGGCGATCTGCGCATCGATGTCCGGCAGGTTCTCGGGGCTATTGCCTTCGCCGGGGACGACAACACCAACACCGACCGGAGCAACGATCTTGAATCCAGGATTCGTGGTGATGGCCGCCTGAATTTCGGCGGTCATCTTCGCGGTGAAGTCCGAAGCCGTCGGGTCGAGATCGAGGGACTTGATCTTGTCCATGAACGACCGGGAGTCAATCAGCGAGTTGGCATTCGCGGCCGCGCCGGGTGCGAGACGCAGGATTGCGTTCTCGACTTTGGTGTCTCGAGCGTCCTGCTGTGCGGCGGTGAGACTCGTTGCGATGGCAGCCGGGTCGGGCGGAGTCGCCGGATCAGATCCACCGGTGAGTCCGGCGAGGATCTGGTCGTACTTCTCGGCCTTGGGGTGATTCGCCTTGGCTCTGGTCTCCCACCTGCGCGAGTTGTCCAGCTGCGTCTTGACCTCTGCGGGTGTCAATCCCTCGAAAGTCGTTGCCCAGTCGTCCGGTGCAGGCGCGGCGGGCGGAGTCGCAGCGGGTGGAGTCGCAGCGGGTGGAGTCCCGGGATCAACAGCCGGGGCAGGTGGTGTGCCAGCCGGACTCTGGGGATGGCCTTGTGGATCGGGATTGCGTCGGGGATGGCGCCGTGCGGCACGATTCCCGAACTGACCGAAAGGATCCAGAGCGGCAGGGGCAATTGTGAACAGCGACTTGCTGGGATTACGCATCGAACTTCACCGCCAGACCGTTCTCCTTGACGTACGCGACACCGACTTCGCAAGCAAGTCCGTCGGCGTCACGTTCGCTGAATCCTCCCTCGATCAGTTCCTTGCGGAATCGCGACAGAGTTTCGGCAGTTGTACTCATATTTGCTCCCGTGCGGGATAGGTCAGCACCGTGCGGCGCTGGGGGAATGTGGAGCCCGAAATTCATCCGGGCATGACAAAGGCCCCGGAGCGAAATGCTCACGGGGCCTTTGCGATGTCGGTTGCCGCTATGCGGCTACTTGAAATTTGACCTGTTCAGTCCAGCGACGAATCCGATCGACGTCGTCCGCGCCGATCGCGGTCAGCAGGTCGAGGAATGCGTCGATGTTGCGGCGTATTCCTGTCGGGATGACGAGAGCGAACTCGATCGCGTCCTGCAGCGCGAGATCGACTGCGAAAGCGGGGTCGCCGTCCTCGAGCACGCTCTCGATGTAGCGGCGATTCTCGGCAGGTAGGCCGGGCAGGATCGCCGCGGCGATGATGCCCGCTTCGCGATCGTATGCCTCGACCTGTTCCTGGTTCATATCGTCACCTTATCGCTTTCGTGGCTGCGGCGGGAGCTGATACAGGACAGAGCGGTCGAGTTCGCGCGGAAGCACCTCGCCTGTCGTCCGGTCGTTCTTGACGACGCCGTTTCCGTTGACCGGGTAGGCATGGCGCATGATCTCCTCGCCGTTCTTCGGGTACGAGGCGACTTCGACGATCACGCCGTCGACTTCGAGGCGGCGGACTGTCGCGTCACCGGCCGTTGAGGACCAGTGATGTTCATCCACCGTCGCCCGTACCGCGGTGATGATGCGGTCGTCGTCCCAATCCGGCGGGAACTCGGTCTTGCCCGGACGACCGACGCCGGATCGGTGCCCGCCCGCTTTCACGTTGTCCGGTTCACCGTCGAGAATGTGCCGCCGATTCTGCGCGGTGATCTCGATGTGCGGCGTTTCGGCCTCAGCGCGCGTCAGGCGCTTCGGGAGCGATTCGCCGTCCTCTCCGCCTGCGACGATCTTTCCGGCCGTCGGCGGCTTGATCGGAGGCTTGCCTCCGCCTCCCCCACCCTTCGGTGCCGGTGCGCGCTTGTCGGCGGCCGCGGCTACCCGAGCAGCTTTGGCAGACGACTCACCCGCCCGCATGTGCGCGAGAACTGCCTTGGTATCGATCGCACCGAACTCACCGACCCCCTCGGTCGCCCGAACCGCGGCGATGTACTCCTCGTTCCATTTCTCGACGTACGGCGGTGGTTCGTACGAGCGTCCCGGCCTGACTTCGATCGCCGTACAGAAGCACTTGTCGTGATACTTCTCCCCCGCTGGTTGGGATCCCCGGACACGTCCTGCGCGACCGATGTCGTGTCCGACCTTCTGTCCCTTGTAGTTGCGTTTCGGTTCCCAGCGTTCCGCGCCGACGTACCTGGCAGACGCCTTGGTGCTGTAGACAGGTCCACGGGTGGCTATCATCTTGCAGAAGGCGCAGGCGTTCGACGAGGCGTGACGAGCCCACGTGGAACCGGGTTCGCGCCTGTGATTTCCGATGATCGTCTCGCGGGCGGCGTTGAAGATCGTCCGTTGCGTGAATCCGGCAATTCGAACTAGAGCAGCGTCGCCCGCAGCGCCAAGTGCCCATCTGGTCGACGTCGAAAGCTGCTCGACAGGTGCCAGGGCGGCAGGTGTTGCACGATAAGCCAATTCGGGAGCCGAATCCTCGTACCATCGGGCGGCAAGCTCACCCGTCATCGACTCGTACGGCTGAATCGTTTCCGGCACCGCCTGCACCATCGCGGCACGAAACCTCATGCTCGTCAGATCACTGGCGGACAGCTGTTTCCACAATTCCGAAATATCCTGCACCGCCAGCAAGTTGATGCGTTCGAGGATTTCGATCCGCTCAGTCGGCGAGGGCATCGGGCACGCCCTGCTCGGGACTTCGCTTGCTGGCGAGGGCGATCACGTTCGGATCGGTGACCTGACGCGAGGCATTGATGATTCCATCGACGCGTGTGCCGAGCTGCGCGCGCTGCATGTCTGCCATCGCACGCGCAACCGTGGTCTCGTCCCAGCCCATCATTTCCAGACCGACCGCCGAGTTCTTCAGCTCGGGGTACGCCTGCAAGAGCTTGACGACGAAGTCGCCGGCCGAAGCCTGCGACATCGTGGCGGGGTTGCGCCACTTCGAGCGAAGCGTGCGCCACTCGTCCGGGATCTCGGCGCGATTCTCCCGAATCTGCAGACCCGTCAGAACCGACTTCACCCAGGTCGTACCGAAGCCTTGGTTGCAGTATTCGGCTTCGATCAGCAGGTCTTCCTTCGCCGCGTGAATCGCTTCGGCCGACGACGGGTTGTCCTGCACGACACCGAGAGAGCCGACCGGGATTGTCGTCTCTCCGGAAAAAAGCGTTGCGTAGGTGCGCAACTGGTCGGAGTGCGGTTGAGGTGACGATGCTGCGAAGGTGCCGACCTGCGGGAGTTCGCCGTCCTCGTTTCGGCCGGCGGCCCACAGTCGGCCCATGATCGCCTGCCACTGCGACTTCAGGTTGCCGTTCTCGTCGACGAACATCGACTCGTCTGCACCCATGATCCACCGCTGCGGCGAGGAGTAGAACTCGGCCGAGACTTCCATCCGCACGGCCGTGCGCAGCGCTGCGTCAGCGAGTGCCATCACCGGCCGCGAGATCCGCGAGGAACCAAACGGGCGTTCGAGATGCGGCTTGTGTACGAGCAACTCGACCGGGACTCGTTTGAGTCCGTGCTTTCGGCGGTCGACGTGCCACCCCAACGTGTACTTCGTCATCGTGATCACAACGTCCGGCAGGTACATCACCACGAGTGTGGGAAGTCCGTCCTCGGAGGTGTCGACGATGGCCAGCATCGCCGAGATCCGGCGCCGACGACGATCCCACAATGCCGTCCCGGACATCGCCGAGCGCGTCGTGATCAACACGTCCGGTTCGCCGGATTCGACATCGCCCTTGGTCGTGGCCACGAACGCGCAACTGTGAATGTATGCCGAGGTATGCGCTTGCGGCGCTTCGACATCCATGCTGTTCGCGTTCCACATCGCGTCGATACCCATGTCGAGCGACGAGCCGCCGGGAATGACGAACCCGTCCAGCTTGTTGCGTCGCGCCAACCCGTCGACCGCTTTGGCCGGCCACCCGAGCACCATGTCGATGTTGACCATGTCGGGCGGGATCGCGATGCCGAGATCCTTGAGCAGGTTCTTGTGGTCGTAGTAGGTCTGACGCAGACGATTGCGCGTCAACTTCTGCACGTACTGACGGAGCAGCTTGTCGAGCGTGTTCTGCTCGTCGTGCGGAAGTTCGGGCACCTGCATACTTGACGGAGTTCGCACCGCTCCGAGGATCGGGACATTCACGAGAGAACCACCACCTTCCCGCTACCACCCGAGCGAATCTTGCTGCTGTTGAGCGCGATCGTGCGACCCATCCGAGCGCCGATCATCGTGACCGCGTAGTCGACGAGGAGTCGCGACGAGCGGTTGATCTTGCCGATCGAGGTTCCCCACGCGTTCGGCCGGTTGCGGGCGTTGAGCGTGTGGCTGATCAGAATTGCGTTGCCGTCATGAGTGAGAGTTCCGTTCTCGTCGATGTCGAGCGCGGTCTGCATCGCTGCGCGCGTGAAGAGGTCATTTCGTCGTGCGCCGCCTGGCGACGACAGACGCATATCGAATAGCACCGCGTGTCCCCCTGCTCCTGGTGTCGCCCACAAGGGCAACTTCTTGCGGTAGTCGCGGTGCAGCTCGTCGATCATCGGCATCCAGTAGAGCGTTTCGGTCGCATCGTCTTTCGCGGGCGACGGGTCGATCCCGAACCAGACGATGTTCATCGTGTCGAGCACTTCTCGGACACGGGCCTCGACCTCATCGCGCGGGGCAAGCCACTTTTCGACCTTCTCGCCGTGCTTCGGGAACCACGCGCCCAGTGACAGAACGTGACCGTCGGAGAGCCTGCACGCGGACAGCGTCGTGGCGTCACCCGACTTCGAGCAGTCGAGGAACATCGCGAACTTGTCCGTCGCGTCCATCTCCCAATCGGGGCGCGAGAGCTTGCGGAAGTCGCGAGTCTCGATCCACGCGTCCTCGGCGGTCGCGAGACCGTTGAAGTAGAACCGCACGGCATCCGAGAGCGCCGTCCGTTGGTCCTGCGCTTCGTCCCTCAGTCGTTCGAGGTCCGCCCAATGTGCGTCCGAGTACGCCGCTTTCAGCCCGAGCATGACCTCGTCGTGGTCCCACAAGTTCAGGCCTGGGGGCGCTTCGCGGGAGTCGTACAGGATGTCTTTCTTGCGTGTCAGACCAGCGACCTGCAATTGCCACGCGTCGTAGGACTCGCCCGCGACGCTCTCCGCGCTCGAGCTGTGCGCGTTCGTCAACTCCAACAGTCGGGCCGCAACATTTTTCGGCGACTTGCCGATGTTGCGGCGCGCGACGGCGGCGATCTTGAAGCCGCCGTTGGACTTGAGCATGTGGTGCGACTCGTTGAGGAACGTCGCGGTCGGCGGGTCGCCCTCGGTCGATTTCTCCGACGCCTTGAGCAGCTCGATTTTCGAGCCGTCGCCGAGTGCCGTCCGGGTCAGGCCGGCGTCGACCGCGTAGGCGAGTTTCATCCGGTCCGAGATCATCGAGTTCGCAACCCAGAGCACTTTCGCTGCCTGGCTTTGCGAGTTCGCGCCGATCTGCACGAGCGAGAGTCGGTGTTTGCGTCCGATGGCGCGCTTGCCGTCGATGTCGTGCAGGTTCGCGGGGCCGCAGAGCTCACACAACGCGAGAGCGCCTGCGAATGGATCCTTACCCGTTCCCTTCGCCCCTCGTTTGACGCCTGAGCGGTACAGCCAGCGACCTTCCCAGTCGACGGCATACCAGAGGTGCATGAATCGTTTCTGGCCCTGTGTGAAGCGCCAGGGCTTGCCGGTGCCCGGATGCAGCAACCACTTCTGGCCCCACCGGATCATGGCGGGGCCGAGCGAGAGCGGCAGCAGCTCCAAGCGCGACGGATGGTTGTACGGCAGTGTCAGATCACCCGGCCAGGGCAATGTCAGCCAAGCGCCGTGATCGTTCTCGGTCGGTCCGACGTAGTAGCCCGGTGCCATCTCGTTGGCGACTCGGTCGATGTCGAACTCGTCCAGCGCTGCGGCGAGCTCGGAATCAGGCGTAGTCCTCGCGGAAGTCGTCAATGTCAACAACCTCCGCGCCTTCGCCATCGCCTTCGCCGGCGCCCGGTCGGATCAGCTCGACCCGCACGCGGCGGCGTGCCGATTCCGTGGTCATGAGGTCGCCCATCATTGACCAGATCTGACGTATCGAGGCGGCCCGAAGAGCCGACGGGTTTTCCGGGCTCTCAGCTGCCTTGAGTACCGAGGACGCGTAGTGCGCGGTGAATCGGGCCGCTTGCCAGTCAGAGTCCTCGTAGAACTTCGACTGTCCCGACGTTTCGAGCGACCAGTACCAACCTTTGATCACTTTGTGCCACGACGGGTCCGCCGCCGGCCGCTTCACCGTCGCCGAGGCGGGAGCCTTTTTGACCGCGACTCCGGCCTCGTCGGTCTTGTTGCGCCGAGTCCGTGTTTCGGTCCGTTTGCCCACTGGCCCACGAGTGCCCACGACACACCTCCCGCGAGAAAAATGTTCGAATCAGGCATCACCCGACGTTGTCGTCGGTCGGCCGAAAATGCCGGTTGCCAATTGCATTGCAGTCCAACGGTTCTCAAAGCGAAGCCGTTCAGTGCACCTCTGACGGGCGCAGTCTGCGGGGTCCGAAAAACCCTCGAACCGAGCGAAAATCGCTGTGCGGCCGATTGGTCGAGCCGATCTAAAAAGACCCCTGACCTGCGGCGGAAAAATGTAAAACCCGTACATACAGGGATGCACTATGCCTTTAGGGGCTTCGTCCCCCTTGGGGAGGGGGTACCCCCCGGTGCCTCAGCGGCGCGGCAGCTGCTCGGCAGGTTCATCCGGGGCGGTCCACTCGCCGAACCACAGCCGCCGCCAGCGATCGTCGCTGCGGGCATCATCAGCGAGGTCCAGCTTTACGCGGAAGTCGTCCAGGTCGATCCAGGGCGAGAAGACTGGTGCAGATCCGGGCTCACCGCGATCGGGCAGTCCGTCCGGGCTGACGGGGTCGACGAGAGCGAGCCGACTGTCACCCGGTCGCTCGTAGAGTCCGGTCTTGTCGATGAGTAGGCGGTCGGTGCCGGCGGTCGGCGGCTGACTCGTCACGGTGTCTCCTCGATTCGTCTCGGGTCGAGCATCGGCGGCGAAGCATTGGGGTTGATCGGGTCAGGCTTGCATCGGCCAAGCGTTCCGCCTTGATGGGCAGGGCAGTCATCGGCCGAGGCAAGCGCAGCCATCAGCTCGATGTCACCTTTGAATCAGTCCGATGTGAGGCTTGGTTGGACGCTTCCGAGATCCGGGATGACGAGCAGCTGTCGCCTCGGCCTTGGTCTTGATCTCGTGGTGGTCGTGACACAACCACTGCAGGTTCGACGGGCTGTGATCGTCGCGGTCGTCGATGTGGTCGCAGTCGGTACCGCGCACCGTGCATCGGACTCCGTTGGTTGTCCACTCGCATCGGTCATGTGCTCGACGGCGGGCCATCTTCCGGAGGGTCTGCCAGTTGCTCGGCAACTCGTCGCGTCGAGTTGAGGTGGCGAAGCGGTTGGGCATTGTCACCACCGATCGATCGGATCACTCGCAGCACGTCAGTAGATGGGGCTGCGTGATGGGTGCGGCGGGGGGTAGTCGATCGGGGGCCGGCATCTGCGTGGGGGTCGGGTGTTTGCCCTGGAAACCACGATGACCAACGTGCTTTGAAGTCACGTCGGCCAGTGGCAGAACTGTAACGCGTCACATCGTGGGCTGTCCAGTCCGTCGATTCTTGCGGGCTTCTCGGCAGTGCTCGACGTGGGCCAGGACGTCACCGACTCGGTAGTGGGTGCGGCCAGAGATGTGGTGCCGTGGAATGTATCCGCGGGAGGCCCATTGTCTGATCACTGCCGGTGTGACTCCCGCGAGATCCGCTGCCTCCGTTGCTTGCACGAAGTCTTCGTCGTTGGCGGTCTCGGTCTTCTCCTCGACCCAGCCTTGCCCGAACCGGATGGCGGCGGCGTCGAGCTGGCGGCAGGTCTCGGGTTTGAGTGCCATCAGCGCCGAACGGTATGACTGCAGCAGTCGGCGCGCGATGTCGAGCTGTGTGTCAGCGGGCCAGGGCCACATGTTGTTCACCGGGCGAGTTCCTCTCTGATGATCGATGCTCCGATCTGTGTGAGTCGGTGGTACTCGGTTTCGCTCCATACCGAGCCGCAGGATCGACAGTCGACGTCGGTGCTTCCTGCGTTCTTGCCGAGCTGTCGGGACTCGCAGCGTGGGCACGGCACCGGCATTCGATTGCGCGGCCGCTCGACGCCGACGAGCATCACTGCGCGGCGATGCAGTGCGACGAGTGCGAGCGCCAGCTGCACGCCGTCGAGCATTTCGGCGACGTAGTCGTCACCGGCGCGATTCCACATCAGGTGCTTCCTCGGTGGAGCAGCGAGCAGGTTGTCGATGTTGCGCAGGACGATTCCGCGACACGTGACCACTTGCGCCAATCGGGTCTGTGCTGACGCTGCAGGTTCCGCGGTGATGAGAGCAGCGCAGCGATAGACCGTGTCGGCGATCTCGTGCATCAGGGCGTCCGAGTACACGTTGAGCGGCACTCGTGATCCGGGTGCACCGCTGCGGACCTCGGAGCCTGCGTGTTCGGTGGGTACGAGGAACAGTGCGTTCAGTGACGTGTAGTCGTCCCACAGTCCGCCGATCGCCGCCTCGATCTGGTAGCGACACCGACTGCACACGGTGTTCGCGGCATCGGTGGTGCGAGGAATCCAGTCGAGACTGTCGCGGGCGCGGGATCGGCCGGCGCACGACGAACCTGCTCGACAGTGATGGATCTCGGCGAATTGGTCGGGGTTGGTGTTCAGGCCGATACGGCTATCCATGGGCATCTCCTGACGACTGAGGGTTCTGTGAGTCCGGGAGAGATCGACGTTTCCTGCGGCGGCGGCCACGGGATGACTTTCGAGGTTGATGAGATTCGGAGGTTTGGTCACGTTGGGTAGGGCTTGAGACCCGACCCGACCCGACCCGTCCCGACCCGACCCGACCAGTCGAGACAGGTTCCGTACCCTCGAGGTCTGCTGAATCAGCGGATGATCTGCGGATGTTCTGCGGATCGGGTGTTTCCGCTGGTTGCTGCTGGTGTTGCGCGGTCTCCGAGGGGGTTTCGGGTCGCTGCGTTGACGATGCGTTCGCCGACGGGTTGTCGGTTCGCGGTGCGGGAGTGACAGGTCGTGCCGCCGTAGCGGTGTCCAGAGTCGTTGGTGCGTCGTTGCCCGAGTGGATGTCGGGTCGGTCTCCTGCAGGTGCCGTGCTCGCCGCCGTGGCGGGGCTCAGGCTCGTCGTGTCGGCCGGCGGTGTGCCGGGCGCGAGATCACCAGGATTGAGCTTCTTGCGGGGTTTCGCTGGGACTGTCAGGTCGTTGTTCTGACGCCAGGTGTTCCCTGCAAGCCATTCGATCGTTTTCGGGGAGTAGTAAGGCTTTTCCGGTGCGTCGAGCAGTTTCTCGATGCCTTTCGGGCGAGAGCTGTCCTTGCGGGAGCTGTTACAGCTCGTGCAGGAGACCACGTAGGTTTCGATGGTCGCGGCCTCGCCTGCGATGAGGTGGTCGTACGTTCCCGATCGCGCGGCCTTGCGGGAGCCCCAATCGACGACTCGTCCGCACCAGCGGCACGCGTCTCCATCACGTAGCCGCACGGGAACGATCAGTGACGGCCGTGAGTTGTCTTTCCTGCGTTGCTGTTCCCACTCGATTTCCTCTTTGAGTCGGAGGTGCAGGAATTCGTGATTGTCGTCGACCAGCTTGTACGCCGGTCGACCGTCGACCTCGATTTCGGTCATGTATCCCGCGAAAATCGCCACTGCGAGAAGGGTGTTCACACGAGACGGGCCAGCCATCAGGACCGCTGTACCACGGGAAACGACATAGTCGGTCTTGTGTGATCCGGATTCTGCTGCGCAACGCATCGCGAAACCGTGCACTTCGTTGACCAGTCGGTCATCGCACTCTTCGTGTTCGAGGATCGTGAGGACAATCGGATTCGTTGCAGATGTGTCCCCCAAACGCGCCCATGTCACAGCAGCGGACCAACCGGGGCTGGTCGGAACGTACTAGCGGAGAGCGTCATTAGCATTCCTCACAAGGTTCGGTAGTCATCGGAAACGGGCCACGTTGGCCGGCGGAGCGCGGGCGACGCGGCAACCCTTCACTGGCGGCACCATCTGTTACGCGCCTTCACAGATTCGGCGGGGACCAGAGGAAAACAGCCCGGCGAAGGGGCAGGAAAGCTGCTGGTACGTCTACCGGTTCAACGGGTTTGGATTTCACGGGTTCGGGCTCGGTCAGCCATTCGATGATCGCGGGCAGGCTGTTCCACTCCGCCCAATGGCTATACAACTCTTTCGAGACACCGGCGCATTCGATGATGGCTTCGAAGTCACAGTCCTGTGTGAGCGTGGAGTAGCCAAAAGAGTGATTTCGTTCGGTGACGATGACTTCGGCGTCCGAGGGCGCCCCTAGCTTGGTTCGAATGTCAGCGGCGAGCGTGCCCGCGATGATGCGGCGAACAACCTCAGTCTCACGAGAGTATTCAGGTGTTCCACGGCTGGACGGTTCCGTCGTATCGTCCGTACGCGGCTGGTCGACCTCGAACTGGTCGATCGTCACCTTGTCGACTTCAGCGCTCTTCATCGGTGCCTCCTGCGGGAATTAGTGCGAGTTCTGCGCTGTCGGCCGGCGTCGACTGCCCACATCGGCGGTGTGATGCTCGGCCGAGGCAGTGCGTGCTCTTGTGGTGTGCGGGTATCGGGTTCAGGGTTGCCGACGCCCGCAGTCCGAGCGGTTTCATTAAGGGGGTCGTCGGGCAACGTCCAGAGTTCATTGAATGGCGTGAATCTGGCTCTACGGACCGCGTCGACAAGGAACGGGTTGGGGTAATCGAGAATCCGTTGGAGCGCTCCCATGGGGTGGGGCCATTCCCGCGGGAACTGCATCTCGGGCGGAATCGCTCGATCCGCAAACGAGAAGTCTTCGCCGTACCTGTACGGCCTACCCTCGTCGAGAATTCGACCGATCGCACCCATGTAGTCGGGCTCTTGCAAACCGCCGTAGGTGTACGGCGCGAACACGCCCTCTTGACTGGCTGCTGTGCGCTCTATCGCCCTCGTGAGAACACCGTCCTGGATTCGCGCGCCCACGCCCAACCAGTACCGCTCCCGAAAGGCGCTCATCGACGGCGGCGAGATGTCGGCGACTGCATGGCCGCGCATCCAGAGCTCGACGACGGGCATATCTGGAATTGGGCCATACACGGTCGTGCCGGGAAACACCTTGCCGAGAGTTAGATCAGTTTGGAGCTTCAGAGTCTTTTCGTTGTTGCTCCGAATCCAAGCGAGCTGGCTTTTCGTTGCCCATGGACCAATGAAATGAGATCCGGGGCAGAGGATCTGGCTGTCGTCCTCCGCATGTCGATAGTTCTCGTCGTACCACCGAACTCGGCGCATCCCCTCCATGCGTGTAGTGATCTGCAGACCATGCCACTCCCGTCCGCAGTGCCAGCAAGTCTGCTGATTCACGTTGTAGTTGTAGCCACTTCGGTCGTGGTAGCCGCTGAGCTGCTCGTCGACCAGGGCGTCGATCTCGTCGATGATGTCGGTCATTTCTGCCCCCATTCTTTGCCGCACCTGCAGATTCGGATCGTTGCGTACCGGGACTCATTGACTGGCTCAGTGATCGGATACTCGGGCGTACTGTCAACCCACCTGGACGCGTGACCGCCCCATGCCGTGATCGTTGTCGTCGACCGGTGGCGTTCAAGCCATTCAGCTCGCCCACTGCTCCAGGAGCGCCAATCTGTTGGATCCCACGGGTTCGGTTCTCTCATTGCATGGCAATCGAATTCGCCACAGCTCGGGCAATGTGTCCACGCTTCGAATTGATCGGTGGCGAGTGCCGTCGCTTCGCTGGGCCGCTTTCGTCCAGTCATGGCCTCGTAGACTTCAGCCTCGGTAATCGGCTCACGAGTCACCTGAACGCTGAATTCCATTAACGCCCAAACGATCATGGCAATAACGACGCAGATGAGAACTATGCGAATCCAAACCATTTAGTCCGTCACTCGCTTCACGCATTCCGTGCAGCGGAGGTCGCCGCCAACGAGGAACACTTCGTCACCTGGCTTGACGATGTTGTCGCAGCAGTGGCATTCGTAGCTTGTGGTTGCTTTCATTCGGTGCCTCCGATGCCCTTGCCGATCATGCGGGCGATGGTTCCGATGGTGATGAGTACTGCGACGACGACGATCGCGGCAATTCCGGTGACTGCTGCGTTCATCGCGCACCTGCGTTGGACAGTCGCGCGGTGGCCGGCATGAAATTGCAGACGATTTGGTCGGTCGGCAGTATCCATTCGTCGGTGACGGTGCGGACAACCCACCAGTCGATCGCGTCGGCGTCGCGGCCGGCGTAGATGACCTTGCATGGGATCTCGTCGACGACGGGCCGAATGGTCCCGTTCCTTACCGAGAGCCGTGTGCGAAGCAATCGAACGCCTGTCGGGCGGATTGGGGTGTTGTTGCGGCCGAGTTCGGTTTCTGGGAGCGACCAGCTGCCCGATCGTGGTGCCGCGACACTAGTTTCGCTCACGCGTCGTCCCCCTTTGCCGGAACAAAGGGTGCGAGGTGACCAATTCTGTAGGTCTCCTTAACCGACTTCCCTGGACGGGAGTGCCAGATAACGCCGTCGCGTTTAATCCACACGGTTTCGGTGTGGCCTCCATCCCCGAATGTGCCACGGAACTCGACATTCTCGGGAACCGCGTTCAAACGCGGCCACGCTCCGGTTTGGGTGGGGACAGGAACAACCGGCGAGGAGGCAGGGTTGTTCCACCTGAGACCTCTACTGTCGGTGTGGACGCCGGCATGTCTAGCGGGGAGTACGCACGGATGCATGTCCCCACCGCCCGTGCACGGCGCCTCCGCTTTCGTCCCCTCCTCGGCCGCAACGAACGGGGCGAGGTCATTCACCGCTGACACGTCCCAGATCTGATAGCCCTTGACGGTCAGCGGCATCGGGTTGTTTAGGTCCGCGTATTCGGTACTGCCTTTGCCGCAGCGCAACCAGATTGAGTGCCCACCCTCGCGGCCCTTGGACACGAACTTCACGCCATCCGGCACGTCAGCGGCGCTCGGCCACGGTCCGGTTTCGGTGGGGGCAGGGACAACCGGCAAGGAGGCGGGCTCAAACGTGTCCGCAAATGGCGCGGGCTTGCATGGGTAGAACTCGCCCTGCGTGCCCTTGATGATCCAGTCGCCCGGATGCGCGGTCATCACCCCTTCGAGGGTGTCTATCTCGATGACGATCGGGCATCCTGTGCCAACTGTCGGGGTTGCCACTCTGCCTCCGCACCATCGAGCGACTCGCTCAGGTGTGGTGTGGTTGTCGAGACGAATCGCTTCGACCTCGACGGGCTTCTTCCGGAACTTCCTCGGCCTGTCAGCTTTCGTCTCTTCCTCGGCGGATTCGGCAGGGGCGGGAGTGGGTGCGTTGTAGCAGAAGTCGAGATGATGTGCCGCACCGCAATCGCCGTCCGTGGTGCATTTTTTGTCCCACGGTCGGCCTTCGGGGAGATCAAACTTCACTTCGTCGGCGGGTTCGGTTGCCGGGAACAGGGCGTCGACCGCTTTGATGAGCCGATTGACGTGCGACCGGGCATACCCATCGAAGTTGCGATACCCCCGCAACGCTTCTCGTGCTGCCTGCACGTCTTCCACCTGTTCGGCGGTGAGGATCCAGCTCTCTGCGGTATCTATCAGTCCGTTGAGGATGCGGCCACCTTGCTGTTCGCAGGATTTGTCGCAGGAGTTGTTTGGGGCAGCGTCGGGTGTTGTCTCGGTTGTCATTTCGCGGTGTCCTGTTCTTTTTGTTTGGCTTCGACTTCGGCGGGTGTGGGGATTCGGGCGTCCCATCCGGCCCGGTGTCGGGCGAGTTCTTCTTTGACGACGGGGCGTAGGTCGGGTTGCGGCATTCGGCCGATGAATGATTCGCCGCAGCGGACGATGATCGAGCTGGACGTGCGGACTGTTTCGAAGGTGAACGGTTCGCGGTAGCAGGCGGCGGCGGCGTGGAACTTGCGGATCAGTGAGTCACCGACGAGCAGCCAGTCGACTTTGCGTAGCGGTGAGTGTTGGGCGTGCGCGAATGTCGCTGGGATGTCGGGGAATTTCTCCTCTTCCGGCAGTCGCAGGACGGTCAGTGATTCTTCGCCGTCGAAGAGTCCGGATGCGTCGGTGATCGTGATTTCTTGTTCGGTCGTTTCGATGCAGAGTGTGTGTTCGGGTTCGTCGCCTTTGGTGCGGCCGCCTTTGAAGACTGTGAGGATTTTCTCGACGTCGGCGACTCCGATGTCGATGATTTCGAGTTCCGGTTCGACGTGGCTGACGACGGAGACGAGTGCCCAGCCGACGGTTTGGTTGTCGGTTGCGAGGACGTTGATGTTGACGGGGCCGATGTCGAGGCGGACTCGCGAGAGGAAGGGATAGTACTTTCCGTTCGACGCGTGGGCGACGGTCGAGATGAGTGCGGCGCGGAAGTCGTTGGTTTCGACGAGGATTCGTGTCATGGGTTCACCTCCCTTTTCGTGTGGTGGGTAGGGGGATTTCGTATTGGCCTTCGACGGGCGGGTGGGTCGGTTCTTTCGGTCCGAGCCAGCCGTAGATCCTGAGTCGGTCGGTGTCGGGCAGGTTGCCCCACCATTCGTCGGCCATGCGGGCGGTGGCCACGGTTACTCAGCGCCTGCTTCGGCGAGGGCGGTGAGGAGTTCGGCTTCGACGTCGGACCATTCGTAGCCGAAGGTGGTGCCGAGTTCGTCGCGCCAGCGGTCGAGGGCTTTGCGGCGGTAATGCGTCGGGTGCCAGTGCTCGGGGTCGGTGAGGTTTTCGTCGAGGCTTGCTGATTCGGTGATTCGGAGCAGGATCGCGAGTTGTGCTGTGGTGTATTTCGCGACGGCGGTCAGGATGCCTTCGACGACGGCGTCCCATTCGGCGTTTGTGGCGCCGGGTTCGGTCGGTGCGCCGATGTTGAGGAGTCGGGCGACGTACGCGAGGACCGCGATGTCGGATTCGTCGATCTGTTCGGTGTAGGCGGCGAGCATGCACTGTTGTGCGATGTCGTCGGAGCCTTCTTTGACGACGAGAGCCAGGTGCTCTATGCGGACGGTTGCGGAGGTCGACAGGTCGGCCGCGAGCTGCTCGCGTTCGGCTGCTGCGGCTTCACGTTCGGCTGCGCGGGCATCGGCCGAGTCCGCGGTTGGGTCGGCGGGGTGCGCCGGCACGTCGACGCTTTCGATGGGGGCGAGTCGTTCCCACAAAAGCTCGGTGCTGTTGTATCCGAACGTGGCAGCCACGTCGGGGCTCGACGCCGCGTCGTCCGGCCGGTCGTCGAGTATCTGGGACCACAGCTGGACACCGCGCGCCTTCTGCTCGGCGATCAACCACTTCGTGAGTGCGGCATTGTTTTCGAACACGCGGACGCCCTCAGCGACGAGCGCCTTACGGATCTTTGCTCGCGCCTTGGTGCGGGCGTCGGTTTCCTTTGCGCGTTCGACGGCGAACTTCCAGTTGACCGTTCCCAGTGCGCGTTCGAGGTCTGCGTAGATCTCGGGCGACTTCTCGTAGCGTTGCATCGTGACCGCTTGCTCGAGAGTGATGTCACGGGTGATGACGCCGGCCCGGATGTGTTCCGGAGCGGACGCGAGCTTCGCCCGATCGCGGATCACCTTCTGTGGACGTCCGGAGGCTTTCGAGATCGCGGCCGGGCCGACACCGAGGTCGAGCAATCCCTGGTACGCGTCGCCCTCTTCGACTTCGTTGAAGTCATCTCGCTGCAAGTTCTCGGCGAGCATTGCGCGGCGTTGCTTGATTTCGGTGTCGAGGTCCCAGCGGATCTCGCATCGAATGGTCGGCAGCTTCGCGTACGTCAGTGCGGCATGACGGCGATGCCCTGCGATGAGGAGGTACCCGCCGTCCGCGATAGGAGCGACGACGCACGACTGCAGTAGACTGTTCTCTTTGATCGAGTCCGCAAGCGCCGGAATGCCTCGCAGCACTCGTCGCGCGTTGTGTGGGTGCGGTTTGACGACGTCGAGCGCCAGCTCGACTACCTCTGGGGTTGCGGTGGTCATCGGAATCTCCGTCGTGACGGGCGGGCGGGCGGGAGGTTGAGCGAAAGGCCGGCAGGCTTCGGGTTGAACGGTTTCTGTTCACTGCAGGTGGCTCCGTGATGCATCCAGAGACGCTCGCCGTCGGCGCGGGCTCGGATGAGTGCGTCACCTTTGAGGGCTTCACCGCGCAGGATCGTCTTGTCCGACGGTCCGGAGATGTGGCGGCGGATGGTGCCCTCGTCCGGGTCGGGTGAGACATCGACGGGCATCGGTTTTCCGTCGGGACGCATCGGTTGAAACCAGCGGATTTCCGAGCCGCAGTCCTTGCAGTTCGCGGCCATCAGGTCGGTCCGGGTGCGAGCAGGTCGGCCGATGCTGAGCCGAGTGCGGCCGCGAGTTCCATCGCGGTCAGTACGGGCAGCGGCCCGGCGGTGTGGACGACGATGTCCCCGTCTTCGACAGAGACTGCGGCGAGTTCGTCGTTCGAGCACCACGGGAGCGTCCGGTCAGGCGGGAACCGCAGGATCATCAGCTGCGAGCCGAGTGCGGTGCTCAGAGCTCGCAGATCGTCGTCCGTGGGTTCGTCGGCGTCGATGTGGATGATGGTCATCAGCGCCTCTGTCCGAGGTACTCTGCGCCGTTTTCGCGGGCGACTCGTTTGGTTCGGGAGTCGGGCTTGCCCATCGTCGCGAGGATCGGCCGGCGGAGGTGGTCGGGCAGTTTGTCGAAGCAGTCGGCGCACGCGAAGCGGCTCCTGTGGATCGACTGTCGGCATTTGCCGGGGCACATTCGTCGTCGTGAGGTCACGGGTGTTCCTTTCGGGCGGTTACGGGTTCGAGGTCTCCGTCGTCGAAGAGCCAGACAGGTACGCCTCGCCAGGTGACGGGTGTGTCCTTCGGTGGGAGTTCGGGGCCGAGCTGCAGGCCCATTTGTTTGGTTGCGTTCTTTCCTGCGACGTCGATCCACCATTCGCAGCGGTCGCAGATGTGCAGTCCAGCTGCGGGGGTGTCGATCGTGGTGTTGTCAGGTATTTCGGCGATTCTGATGTGGAATCGGTTGGCCCAGTTGCCTTGACACATGACGCTGATTTCGCAGTGCCCGGTCGAGCGTTTGAGGATCAGTTGTTTCGCTTTGGCGGAAAGTGTTCTTCCGCCGGTTGATTCGCTGGCAGGGAAGTCGCAGTCGATACACGGTTCGTGTCGGTGCGGGTGCCGTTCGCAGAGGTCCGTTGCGGTCGTCGCCTCGGTCGGACTCATCAGCGGCGGCCGAAGAACCTCGACGCGCGGCGGTGTCGGCCGGCGAACTGGACAGAGGACGGTCGCACCCGCACGGTGCCGGTGATCTCGTCTCGGGCCAGTCGGTGGCCTGCCACGGCAGGGACCGAGGCGGTGGAGACGGTTGCGGCGGTGCGGTTCTCAGTTGCAACGATCATCGTTGACTTCTTTCGTGTGATGGATTTGCTGTAGGTACGGGAGGGGCGGGCACCAGGGGCCCGTGAGGCCGGTGCCCGCCCCGATATCCCTGCGCCAACTGCCCGGTACCAGACAGAGGCAGCGGAGGGACGTTTACTTTTGCGGTGCAGTGGGATTCGAGAATCGCCCGCGCCCACTTGGGTGTCGACACTTCGCGAGCGCGATCAAGTGTTGAGTGCGGACGATCTTGCGGTTCTCAGCTTCCCAAACCTTCTGAAGCTGATTGATCAGGATGGCGACAAAATCGCGTCTGCGGATCGCCGTGTTCAGCGCGTCGGAAAGCGCTGTGGTGGCTGGGTCAGACTCGGTCATGCGGCACCGCCCATCACACGAAGCTGGGCTGCATAGGCGACAGCGATCCCGCGTCCGAAGTAGTCGACCCGGAACAGTTCGTCGACGCCGAGACGATGGTTTGTACGAAGCGGCGAAACAGTGTCGACGAGAACACCGTCATGGAAAATGATCGGATCGTTGGCGGGAGTCACGTTCTCGGACATCAGCTTTCCTCCGCGATAGTTCAATACTTGAGCAATGCATGGCGGTTACAGTCGGTTTGGCCGGAAATTTTGTTCAGGTGAATTGGATTGGGGATAATCCTTCAGGCAGCAGTTGCGCGCCCACAGCGCGCAGGTTGAGTGAGATCACTCGCGGCGGCTTTCCGAAATGCAGTCCTAACAATGTCGAGCTGTCGCACGGTGAGCGGCTTGCTGCGACTCATCGTCTCGTCAAGCCACGTCTGCATCTCGGGTGTCCAGCTCGTCATGCCGCGAGGGTCTGTGACATCCCGAAGAGATCGCCGATGTCGATCTTCAGGAACTCGACGGCCTTGACGATCTCGGTGACCTCGTAAGGGCGCTCACCACGCAACCGGCGGCCAATCGTCGTCTCCGAAACGTCGAGGACCTGCGCAAACTCGGCGTGCGTAATGCGAGCTTCTTCCACGGCTTTACGTATCCGGTCCGCGATCCGGGTGCTCAAGGCGTCCATATGGAAGACAATAGACCTCCAAATGGACGTTTCGCAAGAACTCAAAGAAACGTCGGGAGGAAATCTTGTGAATACGTCAATTTGGACGCTATAGTCATCCATATGGAACCCATTCAATCCTCTACGGAGGAGATACGGCAGGCGGTCGCTGCGGAGTTACGCGCGGCCCGCGCTCGCGTACGGATGACCAGACCTAAGCTCGTTGAACTGTCCGGCGTCAGCAAGTCTGCGATCGAGCGTCTCGAGAATGGTGACCGAGATATGGATATCCCTCAACTCGTGGCGCTAACCACCGCACTGCGAACTGATCCAACAAAATTCATGCAGCTCGTGTTCGAACACCTTCGCGAAGAAAAGACGGACACATAGACAACGCCCCCTAAACCTGTCGGCTGGGGGCGTTAATGGTCGGGATGGGCTAGTCCATCAATTCCGCGATCGGTATGTTCAATCGTTGTGCGGCCGCCACAATGTCAGTCACCGTCACACTCGTACTACCCATGCCGAGTGTCGACAAATCAAATACAGGAATCTCAGGCGTCCTCTCAACTGCGAGAGAGGACGCGGCTTTGTGCGCGCGGCGCTGACCGAGAGTACTTAACACAGGGTCATCATTCGTGAATAGTTGAGACATGAAACCAGGCTTTCGATAGTCGGTACATCTCGGTTGACTATACGATTCCTTTGCATTTCTGATACTGCAATTGTTTCAAAATCTAGTTCCAGTCCACACGAACAAATTCTGGACGGAAGCCTCGTCCGGACGGTGCTTTTAAGATCTTCACCGACACGAGTGCCCTCACAACCGTGCGTCTCTCTTCAATTCCCATTCTCTCCCAATTGGTACGCGCATTTTTGCCAAGCAACTCGCCAACCAAAGGATGGACGACTGCCTGTGCTTGCCGCTCGGCCGCACGGATCTTTGGTAGCAATGTCTGCTCGATCCTCATGAACGCCGAGCGAGAGATCCTCCCCTCAGCAGCGTCGTCGACAAAGCCTTCGAGCCTGTCTCGAAGCTCACGAGCGGTGGCAGCGGCAGCGGCGACTGCCGGGTCCTCCAGTTCGTCGACGCTCTGCACTTGCGCACATCGGGCGATGATCGCTTCGGCGACCAGTAGGTCGACGGGGTCCATCAGCCTCGAAACGCAGAAGTTTTCGGTGCAACGGTACGAGCTCGCCCCGTTCGACTTCCCACGCCACATGACCTCGTTGCACACGCCGCAACGGACTATGCCCGTCAATAGGTGCGTCGGCTTCGAACCCCGATGCGACACTCGCGCCGGGTCGGACAGGATCGCCAACAATTGACGATGATCCTCCTGCGAGATCAACGGTTCCCACGTTCCCGGTACAGAGGTTCCGCGGTGCGTCCGGATGCCGGCATACGTCGCGCGCCGAATCATCTGCACCATTAGGCCGGGCCGCCACGACGGCGAGGTGGCGGCAGTCGGAACTCCACGCGCGTTCAGGTCAGTCGCGATCGAACGTACCGAGTCGCCCGCGATGATGCGCCGGGCAATCTCTCGCACAATAGGCGCCTGTTCGGGATGCGGTACGCGCTGCTCAATTCGTCCCGTATCTGGGTCACGCTGCGCTTGATAGCCGTAGGGGATCTGGCCATGAGGTCGACCTGCGGCAGCGTTCGCGCGGTGCGCGCGCAGCACCCGATCGCGGATTTGATCGACTTCCTTCTCAGCAAGCAGCGCGTCTAGACCTGTCGCAAATCGATCGTCGCCGCGAGAGAGATCGAAGAGTTTTCCGGAATACGACCACATGACGCCGCGCTCGGAGCAGAGGTCGCGGAGCTGAACGTAGGCCGCGAGATCACGTTGCGCTCGCGATGCTTCCCACGTCACCAGAACGTCGCCCGCCGCCAAAGTGCTCGCAAGTTTGCGGTATGCCGGACGGTCTTTCGCAGAGAACCTTGAAGCGCCAATATCGTTGTCTATCAACACCTCTGCGACAGGCCAGCCCGCGCGATCACATTCCTGGCGACAGACACTTTCCTGCTCCTCGACCGACCGTCCACGACCACTGGTATCGCTCGACACTCGGGTGTAGATGATCGCTCGCATGCACAGACCTTATACGACCCCTAACGACCCTCAAAGGTGTACGTCCACCCAGTCATGAAACCGGCGAGCGGTCCGAGGTGCTTGTTCGCGTACTCGCTGAACGAACCGGAAACCGGGTTACGGACTGCCATCTCGCCGAGTGCTCGCAACACCAGATAGACCGCGATACCGCCGATCAAGTAGGCCAGGAGCACCGACGGGCCGGCTCGTTTGATGGCCTCGGCACTGCCGTAGAACAGTCCGGTTCCGATGGCTGATCCGAGGGCGATGAAGCGGATATGGCGCGCCGTCAG
Organism: Rhodococcus sp. IEGM 1409; assembly: GCF_030056735.1. GTDB lineage: Bacteria > Actinomycetota > Actinomycetes > Mycobacteriales > Mycobacteriaceae > Rhodococcus_F. The sequence continues at coordinate 35,879 of NZ_JASHKN010000016.1, read as the reverse complement.
CCCTCGTTTGAGACCATCCTGCGTCGCGGCGTCGCTGTTCACTTCTCGGTACTCCAGTCGGATGGATCGTCATACGTGCGCGAACCATTGTCCGCTACCACCGCGCGTGTTCCCGCGCGACCCTACTGGACGGCCGTACAGTGACCTGACACACATGGTCCATTGACGGATCGCCTACGATCGACAAAAGTGTTTGTAACTTTACGTAGCATCAACTCGACTGGAGAGACTGTGTCCAACACCCTCGAAGCAAGCATCGACATCGACGCATCACCGCAGGACGTGTGGGCAATCGTCGCCGACCTGCAGCGAATGGGCGAATGGAGCCCCCAGTGCAAGGTGATGAAGGTGATCGGCGGAACCGTGCGTGAGGGTGCCAAGACCATCAACATCAACCGCAAGGGCCTGCTGGTCTGGCCGACGTCGTCGAAGGTCGTTCGCTTCGAACCGAACAAGTCGGTGGCGTTCCGTATCGCGGAGAACCGCACGATCTGGTCCTACGAACTCGAGCCGACCGCTACCGGCACCAAAGTGACCGAACGCCGTGAGGCTCCCACCGGAACGTCGAAGGTCTCGCAGTTCCTCGTCAAGACCGTCCTGGGCGGAAACGCCGACTTCGAGGTCGAGCTCGTCGAAGGCATGAACGCCACCTTGAAGCGTGTGAAGAGCGAGGCCGAGGCGGCTGCGCGCACCTCTGCTTGACCCTCGACCTGGTCGAGGCATCAGGATCCGTTCCATGGATCCCGTGATGACACAGATAGCGCAGGCACAAGAATTGGCGAGCTCCGGCGATCGAGCCGGGGCTCGCTCTGCGTTCGAGAAGGTGTGGGCCGAGATCAGCGCCGCTCCAGATGCGCTCCACATGGTCTCCCTCGCGCACTACATGGCCGATGTTCAAGACGATCCGGCTCAGGAGCTCTGCTGGGACCTGCGCGCCCTCGAAGCTGCCGATTCATTGACCGACGCGCGAGCCCAGGAACACCACGCGTCGCTGCAGGTTGCCGGTTTCTATCCGTCGCTGCACCTCAACCTGGCTGCCGATTACCGCAAACTCGGACGCGACGCCGAGGCCCTCGAACATCTGACGAAGGCCGAGGCGTCGGTCGGCACGCTCTCCGACGACGGTTACAGCCGGATGATCAGGGGCGCTATCGAGCGACTGCGGGCAGAATTGAGCGGTGACCACTAGTTCCGCGCTCCTGACGATCGGCGAGATGTCCCGGGCGTCGGCGCTCCCGATCAGCGCGCTGCGGTTCTACGACAAGGAAGGCGTGCTCGTCCCGCATTCCGTCGATCCGCGCACCGGTTATCGCTGGTACACCGACGACCAGCTCCGCGACGCACGCGTGATCGCCGGTATGCGACGCGTCGGTGTTCCGATCCGCGACATGATGGCCGTCCTGACCGGACCGGAACCCCACTCGTGCCTGGACGCCCATCTGCGCAACCTCGAGGACGGTCTCGCCGACGCCCGCGCCGAACTGGGGCGAATCCACCGGCTGATCGACTCGGTGCCCACCGCCGGCGGCTTGGACATCGACTCCTGGGACCTACGACGCGCACTCGACGCCGTGCTGTTCGCCGTGAACGAGGAATCGGAGTTCCCGATACTTCGCGGCGTCCACTTCGACATTCACGACGGCGTCGCGGCGTTTGTCACCACTGATCAGTTCCGGCTCGCGGTCGCCGAGGTGAAAATTCACTCCGCTCTGACGGTGTCCGCCGTCGTTCCCGTGGCCTTCGTGCGTTTGTTGCGCGATGTCGCCGGCGTCGTGACGCTCACTTTCTCCACGCGCACAGTGACTGCGTCGTATCCGGGAGGTGAGGTGTCCAGCCCGCTGATCGAGGACGGCGAGTTCCCCGATCACCGAATCTTGGGCGAGCACCACGACGCCGTCGAACTGAGCGGCGACCAACTTGCCGCCCTGCTCAACGGCACCGGGGACCGCGCAGTCGTCAGCGTCGGCGAAGACGGTGGTGCCCGGGTGGATCCGGGCGGAAAGGATCCCCGCGAGAGGTTCCGAGTACTGGTCGACCGGCAGCGACTGCGCGACGCCGCGGCAGCCCAACCGGGGCGGCAACTGGTGATCCGAGTAAGCGGCGCGAAGCTGCCACTGGCGATACGCACGGGCGACTGTGTCGGGCACTACTCGTACTTGATGCCACTGCAGGGACGTGCATGATGCCACTGCAGGGACGTGCATGATGTGGCAGTAGCCCGTAGGAGAGAAGGCGTTCACGTAATCTATGGATGCTCTACCGCCCCGTACTGTCAGTGCGACCAGCAGAAGACCTACCGAGTAGTTAGAGGAGCCTGTGGCACGCCGACCCACACCCCCCGGAACCCCGCAACCCACCGGGATCGGACATATCGTCGATCTGGTTCGCCATGCGATTCCGCCACTTCATCCCGCCGGCCTGCCGTTCGTGCTGGCCCCGCTGGGAGTTGCAGCTCTGGGCCGCAACCGTAAGTGGGTGCGCCGAGCCGGTCTGACCACCGCCGCCGCATGCGCCACGTTCTTCCGTCACCCGCACCGGGTGCCGCCCAACCGCATCGGCGTCGTCGTCGCACCCGCCGACGGCGAGGTGGCGCTGGTCGACAACGCCGTTCCGCCGGCCGAGCTCAATCTCGGAAGCGAGCCGCGCCCGCGCGTCAGCATCTTCCTGTCGGTACTCGACGTACATGTCCAGCGCAGCCCTGTCGGTGGAACGGTCAAAGAGGTCGTTCACCAGGCAGGCAAGTTCCTCTCCGCAGATCTCGCCGACGCCAGCGAGGTCAACGAGCGCAACAGCATGCTCATCGAAACCGCCGACGGTCACGACGTCGCGGTCGTCCAGATCGCGGGACTGCTCGCACGCCGCATCGTCTGCTACGCCGGTGTCGGTGACGTCCTGCCGATCGGCGACACGTACGGACTGATCCGTTTCGGCTCACGCGTCGACACGTACTTCCCCGCCGGAACCACACTCCTGGTCGAGCCGGGACAACGCACGATCGGTGCTGAAACAGTTATCGCGCAACTGCCGTGAAGACGCCGAAGATGAAGTCAGCCGTGAAGAAGCCGGGAGCAGCCCAACCCGGCGCGAAGATGCCCAAACGCACCCAGGCGGTGCGGTTGCTGCCGTCCGTCATCACCATCCTGGCGCTGTGTGCCGGCCTGTCCGCCGTCAAGTTCGCTCTCGACGGTCAGCCTGGCACTTCGCTCGCGATGATCGGCGCCGCTGCCGTCCTCGATTCACTCGACGGCCGCATCGCGCGACTGCTCGACGCCACCAGCAAGATCGGCGCCGAACTCGACTCACTGGCCGACTCCATCTCCTTCGGCGTCGCCCCGGCCCTGGTCCTGTACGTGACCTTGCTGGACGGCACCAGCATCGGCTGGATCATCGCGCTGATCTACGCGGTCAGTATCGTGTTGCGACTCGCACGTTTCAACACCCTGCTCGACGACGACGACGTCCCCGCGTACTCACGTGAGTACTTCGTCGGCGTTCCGGCTCCGGCCGGCGCACTCATCGCCCTCACTCCCCTGGCCGCGACGGCTCAGTGGGGTGACGGCTGGTGGTCTTCGCACATCGTCGTCATCGTGTGGACGCTCTTCTCGGCGGCGCTGATCGTCAGCCGCATCCCGACACTGGCGATGAAGTCGGTATCCGTGCCCCCGCACATGGCTGCCGGCCTGCTCGTACTGGTGACGTTGGCTGCGGCTGCACTCATTACCTACCCGTACATCTTGCTGATCGTTCTCATCGCGATCTACCTGGTGCACATCCCGTTTGCCGTGCACTCGAAGCGGTGGGTGGCGGCGCGTCCCGAAACTTGGGACATCAAGCCTTCCGAACGCCGCGCGATCCGACGCCAACCCAACGTCGGTGGCCGCCGCTCGGCCGCTCGTCTCGGCTTGCGGCGACCCCGCTAGTCCACGACGTACCCTCGAGAGGTGACTTCGCCGGAACTCGCCCTCACCGTTCGACTCAACACCTCTGCCGCCGATCTACGCCGCGGGGTCGTGCGCTTGCACCCCGAAGCGTTGGCGGCGTTGGGCATCCGCGAATGGGATGCCATCGCACTCATCGGAGCCCGCGGCACCGCGACGGTCGCGGGCCGTGCACCCACCGGAACCCCGGCAGGCACGATCCTTCTCGACGACGTCACCATGTCGAACGTCGGCCTGACCGAGAACTCTGCCGTCGTGGTCGGTCCGGTGACGGTGTACGGAGCGCGATCCGTCTCCGTCACCGGTTCCACCATGGCGACAAATTCGATCAGCTCGACGGTTCTGCGACAAGCCCTTCTGGGCAAGGTCGTCAGCGTCGGCGACACGGTCTCGCTTCTCCCCCGCGATCTCGGTCCGGGTACGAGCACTTCCGAAGCCACCCAAGCGCTTTCCCGCACCTTCGGCGTCGCGTGGACATCCGAACTGCTCACCGTCACGGCCGTCGAACCTGCCGGTGGCCCGGTCAGCGTCCAGCCGAATTCGGCGGTCAACTGGGGTTCCGGATCAGCGGCTGCACTGACGCCGAGTGCGTTCGTTTCCAGTCCTGCCGCAGTCGCGATCGAACCCGCACCGTCGGTTCCGCTGGATCACCTCGTCGGCGCGCAGGCGCAGGCAGCCAAGCTGACCGAGTGGCTCGGCCTGGCACTCGACGAACCAGAACTGCTCCGTACGCTCGGCGCCTCCCCACACCTCGGCGTCCTCGTCTCCGGCCCCGCCGGGGTGGGCAAAGCCACGCTGGCCCGCTCGGTCCTGTCCTCGCGCAAATTGGTCGAACTTGACGGCCCGGGAGTCGGTGCCACCGAGGCGAATACCCGCCTGCAGCGAATCGTCGACGCTGTTGCCGCGGTGCGCGGCGGTGGCGTGCTGCTGATCACTGACATCGACGCTCTACTTCCCGCCACCGCGGAACCGGTGTCAGCACTGATCCTCGAACAACTACGCAGCGCCGTCGCCACCCCGGGCGTGGCATTCGTCGCGACCTCCGCCCATCCGGAGACCGTCGATGCGCGCCTTCGCGGCCAGGATCTCTGTGATCGAGAACTCGCACTTACCCTGCCGGACGGCGCAACACGCAAGGCGTTGCTCGAACTCCTGCTTCGCCGCGTGCCCACCGGAACTCTCGAACTCGACGCCATCGCCTCGCGCGCACCCGGCTTCGTGGTCGCCGACCTCGCCGCGCTCTGCCGTGAAGCTGCTTTGCGAGCGGCGACGCGGGCATCCAAATCCGGCGAACCTCCCGAGATCACACAGGAAGATCTTGTCGGTGCCCTCGAAGTGATTCGGCCGCTGTCCCGTTCGAGCACCGAAGAACTGTCGATCGGCAGTGTCACCCTCGACGACGTGGGCGACATGGTCGAAACCAAACAAGCACTCACCGAAGCAGTTCTGTGGCCACTGCAGCACCCCGACTCCTTCGCGCGCCTCGGGGTCGACCCTCCCCGCGGCGTGCTCCTCTACGGTCCTCCCGGCTGCGGTAAGACGTATCTCGTTCGCGCCCTTGCCAGCTCGGGCCACCTCAGCGTTCACGCCGTCAAAGGTGCAGAGCTGATGGACAAGTGGGTCGGCGCCTCCGAAAAGGCCGTACGCGAGTTGTTCCAGCGCGCACGCGATTCGGCGCCCTCGTTGATCTTCCTCGACGAAATCGACGCCCTTGCCCCGCGTCGTGGTCAAAGTTCCGACTCCGGGGTGTCGGATCGCGTCGTGGCCGCGTTGCTGACCGAACTCGACGGCGTCGAACCGCTACGCGACGTCGTGGTGTTGGGCGCCACCAACCGACCGGATCTGATCGACCCTGCTCTCCTGCGCCCCGGCAGACTCGAACGTCTCGTATTCGTACCGCCGCCGGACGCAGAGGCTCGCAAAGCAATTCTGCGAGCGTCGGGAAAGTCGGTACCGCTCGCCCAAGATGTCGATTTGGACATTCTGGCCGTCGATCTCGAGGGATACTCGGCAGCAGACTGCTCGGCTCTCCTGCGTGAGGCGGCACTCGCCGCCATGCGTCGGAGCATGGACGCGGCCGACGTGACGGCCGCGGACGTGGCAACCGCCCGTGAGAAGGTACGTCCCTCACTCGATCCCGAGCAGGTGGCACACCTACAGGCGTACGCGGACAACCGATAAGGACTGACCATGGCTGCTGATCTGGTTCTGTACGGCGACATCGTGACCATGCACGAGGAATCACCACGCGCCCAGGCGCTCACCGTGACGGGCGGCCGGATCACAGCCGTCGGAGCGCGCACGGACGTCGAGAAACTGGTGGGGCCGGACACCCGCGTCGTCGACGTCGGAGGTGCCGCTGTTCTGCCGGGGTTCATCGAGCCACACGGTCACCCTCTGGAAGAAGCGATCGTGCTCGGCCCTGACGTCGTCGACATCCGGCCTGTCACGATCACCGAGGCGGACGCCGTAGTTGCTGCCGTCGTCGACACGGTCCGTTCGCGAGGTGCTGCAGGCGCTTCTCTGAACGGATGGGACCCGTTGCTGCAGAAGGGCTTACCCGACCCGACCATCGACTGGCTGGACTCCGTAGCGCCGGAGTACCCGCTCGTGATCATGCACAACTCGGGCCACGTCGCGTATTTCAACACGGCGGCAGCAGTGCAGGCCGGCATCACCCGGGATACCCCCGATCCGATCGGCGGATCGTACGGCCACGACGCGACGGGCGCACTCGACGGATCTGCGTACGAAATGCCAGCGGTGTTTGCAGTCGCGGGCCACGCAGTCACCATCGGTGACGACTTCCCCGCACTGGTGGCGGCCGAATGCGGCCGGCTGAACGCCGCCGGAATCACCACCATCGCAGAATTGTCGTTCGACCCCAAGATGCGGCCCGCCCTTGCAGCGATAGCCGACGCCGGACTGCTCACCACACGCTTGCGGCTCTACGAAATGTCCAACGACGCACGCACTACCGAAGCATCGCCGAGCGACGGAAACGACCTGGTGCGCCAGATCGGGATAAAGGTCTGGTCCGACGGTTCGCCGTGGGTCGGCAACATCGCCACCAGTTTCCCGTATCTCGATACCGAGGCAACCCGCGCGCTCGGGATCGCCTGCACGCACGGGCACGCCAACTACACCGGCGAGCAGATCCACGACATCAGTTCCGCCTACTTCGCAAAGGGGTGGCAGATGGCCTGCCACGCCCACGGTGACGACGCGATTACCATGGTCCTCGATGCGTGGGAGCAACTTCTGAAGGAGCACCCCCGGCCCGATCACCGACTCCGTCTCGAACACGTCGGCGCGATGCGTCCGGATCAGTTCGTCCGCGCAGCGGAACTGGGCGTCACGGTCAGCATCTTCATCGACCACCTGCACTACTGGGGTGACGTTCTGGTCGACGACCTCTTCGGCCCCGAATACGGATCCGTTTGGGCCGCAGCAGGATCTGCACTCGCGGCGGGACAACGGTTCACCTTCCACAACGACGGGCCCGTCACCCCCGCCAATCCGCTACGGAACATGCAGGACGCCGTCACCAGACTTTCGCCGAGTGGCCGCGTCGTCGCACCCCAGGAGCGGATACCCGTGGACGCCGCCGTGCGAGCCCATACGGTCAACGCCGCCTGGCAGCTGTTCAGCGAAGATCACATCGGGTCCATCTTTCCCGGCGCCTACGCGGATCTTGTTGTGCTGTCGGCGAATCCCCTCGACGTCGAGCCGACCGAGCTGGCCGACATCAAGGTGCTCGCCACCGTCCTGGAGGGTCGGACGGTGTACGGAGACCTGAGCGCAATCGGCTGACCTCGAGCTCAAAAGTCGTCCGATATGTCCCTGGTTATCGAAAGTATGTTCGATTAAACTTTCGGTATGGACAGTCGGGAAGCGTGGCAGCTGGATGGTGAGGATCTCGAGAGTGAGGTTCTGGATCTGGTGCGCGTCCGGCACGAGTTGCAGTCGCGGATGGTGTTGCTGATTGTGGAGATGTTTTCCCGGGAGACTGTGGTCGGGAAGGGTTTTCGGGCGATCGCGCAGTGGTTGCATGGTTCGACGAATTTGGAGATCGGTGAGTGCAGTCTGCTGGTCGGTTTGGCGAGGCTGCTGTTGCTCGAACCTGTTGTCGCGGATGCGTTTCACCGCGGGGATGTGGATGCGTTGAAAGCCCGCCAGGTGGCGTCGTTTTGTCAGCATCCACCGAAGAACATGACCCCGGCGGACGTGGACAAGGCCCGCGGAATCTTGTTGGGGTTGGCGTCGAAGAATATTGCTGATTGTGATGCGGTGCGGGCGGCGATTCGGCGGATCGAGAAGCAGTACGGCAAACGCGAGGACGGCGTTCCAGTTGGGGAAGACTCGGAACGAAACGAGTTCTACGCGTCGACAGGCTTGTACGGCAGAGTCAGCGTGAAAGGCGATCTGGATGCGATCAACGGTGCCCGTCTGATCACGTTGCTGTCGAGCCTGTCGGCGCCGACGCCGGAGAAGGACGGCGTCAAAGACACTCGTACTCCGGCACTACGGCGGGCGGATGGGTTCTGCGAATTACTGCGGCGGTACGAGCGGGCGGGGATGGGTCCGATCGAAGGCGGCGTGAAACCGCACATCACTGTGACCGCATCGGCGAAGGACATAACGGACCTGAAAGCTTTGAAGGACTTGTTGCCCTCGACCGAGGAACTCGGGTGTGCGTGGGCGGATTGGGTGGGCCCGATCAGTCTTGATACTGCCCGGATGTTGGCGTGCGACTGCACCGTGACCCGGATTTTGTTGGATGAGAATGGTGTTCCGCTCGAGTGCGGCAAGGAAGTGCGAACGGCGACGGTTCCGCAGCGGCGGGCGTTGGCCATCCGGGATGGTGGGTGTGCGTTTCCGGGGTGCGGGACTCCGTCGGGGTGGTGCGATGCTCACCATATTGTTCACTGGAGTGATGGTGGCCCAACGGATCTCGACAATCTGATCTTGTTGTGTGGTCATCATCATCGGACGATGCATCACACGCAGTGGCGGGTGGAGATCGGACCCGATCGGAAGACGGTGTTCTATCCGCCGATGTCGATCGATCCGTACCAGCATCCGATCGGCGGGAACAGTCCACCGACAGCGGCGTGAACCGCCACAACTGAAGACTTGAGCACCGGGGCACCTCCATGCCTCGGTGCTCGTGCTGCGTTCCCGGCGTCTTCGCGGATACGCACGGCTTACCAGCGGTTCCGAACCTTCTCGGCAAATCCGAGGAGATCTCGAACCACCAGACGCGAACCGTCGTCGAGGATCACTGTGCCGGAGAACTTTCCGAACACCTGATGCTGAATCGAACGCAGCACCCCGACGTCGAAAGTCGCGGCACGGTCGATGATCGGCTCGAAAGTCATCTCGAAGCGACCATCGTTGCTCGAGAAAGTCCATGGAGCGCCGTCGTACGTTCCCTGCGGGATATCGAAGTCGATCCTGTCCAGTTTGTGCGCCCGGCCGCCGACAAACACGATGTTCTCGCTGGCCGCCGTAGCGTCCCCGAAGCCGTAACCGATGTTGAATCCGAACCGCTCGCCGCTCACCAGTCCGGATACAGAACCCCAGTACCAGGTGTTGTCGTAAGTCCAGACTCCCCTGCCCCAATCGAGAACGCCGAACGAGTCTTCCGAGCGAAATGTGAAGTCGTCGATCCCGATTCGCACGCTTCCAGTCGCGGGAAGGCAGTTGATCTTCTGGTTGTAGTAGAACGACCGGGGCGCCTTCGTAAACGGCGTGGCAATCACCATCCGGTCATCGGCAGGACACGCCAGAAACAGATCGGCATGTAGACCTCGTCCACCGTCGAAAGCCGGATAGTCGACAATCAGGTGACGCCCACCGTCTACATGGCGAAATTCGAACCGAGCCCTACCTTTCGACACCACCACATCACCGTCGTCCGCACTTTCGGGCAGACCGAGCCTTCCCATCGGGAACGGCAGCATCACGTTTTCGGTGATTTCGTGTGGTGTTCGGAAATCGAGCCAGGACACACCGAGCAAGCCCATGTACCCGTTGTCGGCGACGGTCAGCGCGATACCGTATTCCGCAGTGAGAACGCAGTAGTAGTCCCACTCCTTGATCCGGAACTTCGGGGCGGTAATCGCGGAGCGTCGATACTTGCGAATTTCCGATGAGGCCCAACCCGTCTCGACCAGATGTCCGCGATCGTCGAGAAGCGGGCCGGGCGACATCAGTGTCTGCATTCTTACTTCCAGCGTCCCAAGATCTCGTTCGCACGGTTGGCCAAGGCCATCTGGAAGAACGGACCGAAGCTCACACGCGCCACTCCGAGCGGGCCAAAACTTGCCGGATCGTCCTGATCCGGGATTCCGATCGCATTGATCGGAAGGGGGAGTTCGGACGTCAGGCGGCGTTGGGTCTCGTCGTCATGGCGCCCGACGGGGTACAGAACGTCGGCTCCGGCGTCGGCTGCCAACTTGAGGCGTGCAATAGCGCGATCGACGCGATCGGACTCGTCACCGACCTGCTTCACGAACAGGTCGGTACGCGCGTTGACGACAACGTGAACTCCGGCGGCGTCGGCGGCCTGACGCAGCCCACCCACGAAGTCGGCGTGCTCTTGCGCCTCTCGCAAGCGTCCGCCTTCACTGTGAACGGTGTCCTCGATGTTGAGTCCGACAGCGCCGGCATCGATCAGCCCGTCGATGAGAACTGCCGGCTCGAGCCCGTAGCCACCCTCGATGTCCACCGAGATCGGGGCGTCGACCGCACCGGTAATCTGCTTGATCCGGTGCAGAAGCTCGTCGAAGGTAATGCCTTCGTTGTCCGGCTTGCCGATGGAATCGGAAACCGGGTGGCTGCCCACCGTCAGGGCTGCAAAACCTGCAGCCACCGCAAGATTCGCCGACCACGCGTCCCAGACTGTGGGGAGAATGACCGGGTTGCCTGGCTGGTGCAACGCCAGTAGAGCAGTTGCCTTGTCGTTGATCGAAGTCATGCGGTGGCTCCTCGAGATCGTGGGGTGTACCTCTCACCTACCGACTCTAGTGAGCGACCGGGCAGCCTGTGCTCTTGTAATCGACCTGGAACTCCTTGATGCCGTTGATCCAACCCGAACGCAGACGGCGCGGATCACCGATCTTGGTGATGTCCGGGACGTTGTCGGCAATCGCGTTGAACATCAAGTCGATCTCCATGCGAGCGAGGTTGGCACCGATGCAGAAATGCGCGCCCGTTCCACCGAAGCCCAAGTGCGGATTGGGGTTACGAGTGATGTCGAACGTCATCGGGTTCTCGAACACGTCCTCGTCGAAGTTCGCGGAGCTGTACAGCATCACCACGCGTTGCCCCTTCTTGATCGACACTCCTGCCAATTCCGTGTCCTCGAGCGCGGTGCGCTGGAACGCGGTGACCGGCGTCGCCCAACGAACGATCTCGTCGGCCGTCGTCTTGGGACGTTCCTTCTTGTAGAGCTCCCACTGCTCGGGGTTGTCCAGGAACGCGATCATTCCGTGTGTGATGGCGTTGCGGGTGGTCTCGTTGCCCGCCACCGCCAGGATCAACACGAAGAAACCGAACTCTTCCGGGCTCAAAGAGTCGCCGTCGATGTCGGCCTGGACCAGTGTGGTGACGATGTCGTCTGCCGGGCAGGTACGACGTGCGTCTGCCATTTGGTACGCGTATCCGAGGACCTCGGTGGACGCGACTGCCGGATCACCCTGGTATTCCGGGTCGTCGTAGCCCATCATCTCGTTGGACCACTTGAACAGCTTGTCTCGATCGTCCTGCGGTACACCGATCAGATCTGCGATCGCCTGGAGCGGCAGCTCGCTGGCAACCTGCTTCACGAAGTCGCCCGGGCCTTCGCTCACAGCGGTGTCGACGATGCTCCGCGCACGACGATCCAACTCGTCGCGCATGCCGTTGATCGCGCGAGGCGTGAAGAGCTTCGAAATAAGCTTGCGGAGCTTGGTGTGCTCCGGCGCATCCTTGTTGAGCAGAAGATGGCGGAGCATCTCGACGGCCTCGCGAGGCATATCGTCGGCGAAACGCGCGATCGCGGTGTTCTCCCAGCTCGAGAACACGTCGCTGCGCTGGCTGACCTCTTTGACGTCAGCGTGACGCGAGACCACCCAGTAGCCCTCGTCCTGGAATCCGCCGACCGTCGGCGGCTGCTCACACCACCACACCGGTGCGTTACGACGCAGTTCAGCGAACTCCTCGAAAGGGATCCGTTCTCCGAGAACAGCAGGATCGGTGACGTCGAATCCGGCCGGCAGGTCAGGTGTGCGTGTTGTGTCCGAGATGGTCATGGCGTCCTCTGATCGGTCGAATGTGCGCTACACCACAGAGTAGCTTTCACTAACAGGCTGTCAAGTGAAAGACGGGGAGTCTCGTACAATCGTCCCGCAAGCGCCCCCGCGGCACTAGGATCCCGGTAATGACAGATACCTCCGGCAGACTGACGCTGCGAGAAAAGCAGAAGCAGCGAACTCGCGCAGACCTCGTGGATGCCGCCGGCGCGCTCTTCACCGAACGCGGATACGCGGCTGTCACCGTGGAAGACATCGCGGGCCGGGTCGGCTGCAGCCGAGCCACCTTCTACCTGCACTTTCCCGGCAAGATCGACATCCTCAAGGCTCTCGGCTCGAACACTGTCGTATCGAGCACGCTCGCCATATTCCAGGATCTCGACCATGTACTCGACTCCGGTTCGCGCGAAGAATTCGCCGGCTGGATCGCACGCGCCCTCGACTGGTGCCGCGATCACCACCACATGATGCGGGCGTGGGACGAGGCAATGGTCCTCGAACCCGAGTTCCGAACACTGGCACGCGAAGGTATCTCTGCACTACCCAACGCGATGCCGTCGTACCTGGCCCGCTGGCCACAGGACCGTCATGACGAGGCAAAACTCCGAGTCGAACTCCTGCTGACACAAGTCGAGCGTTTCTTCATTCGATGGGCCGAGCAGGGCGCAATAACCGCGGGTGCGGACGTCGCAGCAGACGTTCTCACCGACATCTGGTTTCCAGCACTCACGCCGCCCACTACCGATGTTGCGGCGCCGCGATAGGTTGGCCCGATGCCACTCGATCTTCGAGCGATCCTCACCACTGTCGCTGCGCTCCTGTCCGGGATACTCGCGGCGCTGGCCCTGACCAATCCAGTTCTTCGTGACTGGGCCATCGTCGCCTCCCCCTCTGAAGTGGATCGCTGGATCAGTAGTGGACCCACTGCTGTCGGACTCGGCGCCGTGGTTGCCGTGCTTGCCTGCGCACTCTCACAGCGTCGCGGTTCCCGTCGGGCAGCGTGGATCGCGATCGCCGTCGGGGTCGCCGTCATCGCGATCATTCGGGCAGTTGTACCCGAGGTTGCGTCACTGGACTTGCTTATCGCCTTGATCATCGTCAAAAGTGTTGCAGCCGCCGCAATTCTGGGTTGCGTTGTTGCCGTCAGTTGGGATCGCACTGCCACGAAGAACGCCGTACTCCTCGGCGTGCTTGCCACCTTCCTCGCGGTTCGCACCTTCGCCGGCGGGACAGGCCGGATGAGTACATCTTCGGTAGGTGAGCCGTCGTGGTGGCTGATCGGCGCCACGGCCGCGGCAGCGATCGCCTGCGCAGTCACCGCACAAGCCGGCTTCCGGATCCGAAAGCCCGACGCGGGGGAAATCCGCATCGCGCTCGTGGTGATCACCGCGCTGACGATCGGGCATCGCGTGCTCGGCGCCGTGATCGACCGCCAGCAGTACGCGTCCGAGACAACCGCCTGGATCGTCATGGTTTTGGCGGCAGGTGCTGCGCTTGCGTTGACGTGGATCGCCGCCTACCGTCTCGGCGACACTTCCGGCGCTGGCGGCAAGTTCCTCTGGGCGGCAACCGCATTGGCGGCTGCGTCGGCTCCGTTGTTCGTCGACATCGCGAAGGGTTCCTGTCACTGGGGGCAGCTGAAGTCCCCCTGGGTACTGGTGCTTTTCGCAGCCCTGCCGGTCGCCGTCGGATTGCGACTGCACAAGCAGGTGCCAAACCTCGTGGCAATCGCCGTTCTCGTTGCGGTAACACTGTCAGAACTACTGCCCTTCGACTCCGCGCACGGTGTCTGGGCAATCGCACTGAAGATCGCCGCACTGGGCCTCGCCGCCGGATTGCTGTTCGGCTCCCTGGCTCCCGGCAGCCTGGTCGACGCTACACTCGGGCTCGCCATTCCCTTTGCCGCGATGACCTTCTCGTCGATCGCCATCCTCACCGATCAGCTCTCTTTCCCACCGATGATGACGTCGATATACATCCAAGGCCAGCTCGACATCGATGCTGTCTCTCCCCACGGCGACGCGGGATTATTCGGACGCGGCATCGGCATCACCGTCGACTACGTCACCGCTCAGACCGTCGGCGCGGCGGTACTCCTCACCCTGATCATCGGCTTCTGCGGTGCAGCGATCCTCCGACGACCTTCACATCCGCCCGTCGAGATACCGGAACCCACCGAGACCGCCTGATCAGGACAGACCGATGACCATCGACGTCCGGTCAAGCACCGGCACCCTTGCAGCCTTGCTCTCGGGAATCCTTGCGGCCGTGGCGCTGACGAGCCCAGCCCGCATGAGATGGCCTGTTACCGAGCCGCAGTCGAAGATCGACCAATGGATCAGCAGCCAATCCACCAGCGTCGTGGTCGGCGCCATCGTCGCGGTGGCGGCCTGCGCGTATCTCCAGCACCGCGGTTCTCGCAGGCGCGCGTGGGCATTTGTGAACGTGGGCGTTGTCGTGCTGATTCTGATTCGATTCCTCGTCCCCGAAGAACTGGGTCTTGATCTGCTGAGCGTTCTAGGTTTTGCCAAAACCATTGCAGCAGGACTCATTCTGGGCGGCGCCGTGGCTGCCTCGTGGGACAGTCGCATCGGACGCAACCTGCTGATCGTGGGCGTGGTTTCGACGTGGTTGGCCGCGCAATCGTCCACCGGAGTTTTGATACCCGTCAGCACGTCGTCCATCGGTGAACCTGCCTGGGCACTTCTGTGGCTTACGCTGATCTGCGCAGTAGCGTGCGCCATCACAGTTGACTCCGAATCTCGGATAGGTGAAAGCGAACCGGTCGTTTCCGCAGCCGCTCTGGCAGTTGTCACCGGCCTCGCCGTCACCCAACGGATTCTCAATTCGGTCGTCGACCGGCAAGACAGCCCGTCGACGTATTCGGGTTGGGTGGTCATGGTCGCATCCACCGTCGCCGTCCTCACCCTGACCTGGTTCTGCACGAGGAGACTCGACACAACATCAGACAGTGGCGGATTCCTCTGGGCTGCAACCGCTGTTGCGGCCGCCGCCACGACGGTGTTCGCAGATCTGACCGATCGCTTCTTTCTCGACGGTGACCGAACCTCACCGTTGGTGATCGCTGCCCTCGCGATCATCGCGGTCGTCGTCGGGTTGACGCGTTCTCGACACCGGAATCGCAGGATCGTGGGTCTGGCGCTCCTGGCGGCGATCCCGTTGTCGGAGTGGATCTTCAGCGCCGATCAAGAATTTGCACTTTTGCTCCGGATCGTCATGCTAGGCGTGGGATCGGGATTGCTGTTCGGATCCGTCTTGCCCTCGAATCCCGTTATCGGGGCGCTGGGGTTGACCATTCCTTTCACTGCCCTGGTCTTCATGTCGATCGGGCAGCACGACATCGAGACTGTGTCGTCAACGTACGTCCAGCACGACTCCGAACTGCGCGACTTCACTTACCCGAGCGGACCAGATACAGCCTGGCAGGCGGACGTCTCGTTCGTTATCGTCGACGCAACTGAGGAGCCACCACGTTCCGTCGGTACCGCGCTTCTGATGTGCGTAGTTGTCGTCGCCACCGGTATCGCGCTCCGCCGCCGAAACTCCGTTGACACACCGACACCGGACTGAGACCTGCTATTGCGGTGCAACTGGTACCGGATTGACTATTTTGGAGCAGTGCCCATCGCCCGCAGGACGCTGCTCGTCGCACTGAGTGGTGTGACGGCATTCGTCGTCACCGTCGTCGCTTTGGCGCCCTTCGTCAACAGCCAGTCGACGTCTATTTCGACGGGTGACCGGTTCTGGTCGATATCGACCATCGGCGCCGGCGTCTTGGCTGTCGTCGCGGTCGGGACAGCCGCGATGATGGCCCGTTGCCGGTTACGGACCGCTGCCATGACGGCATTCGGTGGACTCCTCCTCGAACTGCCCGGACTCTACGATCACAACTTCGAGGCACTCTCGCCCGTCGGTGCGGGAGTCGCTGTCGGAGCAGTCACGGTCGCTGCCGCTCCCCGGGTCCGAGCCGCTTCGGTCGCGGGAACGATTGTTGCCGTGCATGTCTCGGATTCACTCCTGGACGAGGACGCAATTCCTCGGCGGTACGCGGACTACATCGCCGACAACACCAACCAGTTTCAACCACCAGTAGTGGCAGCAACACTGATCGCGCTGGCCTTGACCGCCGCGTGTGTCGCCGCGTTCTGGTTCCACGATTTCGACAAGGACCACCCCAAAGAACGGATGGCCGTTCGACCGGTGACGATCGCGGCGGTGCTCACACTCTTCGGCGTCGCGGCAAATTGGTGGTTCGACATCACCACCGTCACGGCAGCGGTGCCCCTGCTACTCGTCGCGCTGGTGATCACGGTGATCTGCGCGCGGGTGTTGGGCGACGGCAGTCGGATCCTGCTGATGTGTACAGCCGCCGTCGCAACTCTGGCGGCGGTCTCGGCGAACCGTCCCGCAACCGAGGCGATGGAATGGTCGAAAACCCCGGCCTCGACCGCCGTCGTGATCGGCGTCGTCATCGTCGCCGCGGCAGCCGTCGGCGCTCTCGCACCGTCCCGCGTCGTCGGCTACGGATTGCTCCTGACGGTGACGGTCGCCGGGATCGTCAGCTACGCCACGTCGCCTTCGCCGAAGATCGGTGACCTTCTCACGATCAGCGACCTTCTTGTCGCTTTCACTGCGGCGGTCGTCACCTACGCGATTGCCAGCGCGATGTATCGGGAACCACCGCGGACCGGAGCGTCACGAGCCCTCGTCGGACTCGGTGTCATCTTCGGCCCAACGGCGCTGGCCCTGCTCGTCTATCCGCAGTTCGACTACGGATGGACGGCGTACACCCCTCTTGAGGAAAACAAGCCATTCAACGGCATCACGACGGTCGGCCCGTTCGAGATCTCGACCGACATCTTGATCCTCGACGCCGTGGCGCTGGTCATCGTGGCCGTCTGCGCCTACGCGAGTCTGAGATTGGGCCGGATCAATCGATCCGTTCCTCCGTCGATCAGTCGATCAGATCCATCGACGCCAAGCGATGGAACACTTTGAGCGATCCCGGCGCCACCTCGTCCATCGCCGCGTACTCGGAGAGCGTGAAGTAGCGGAACTCGGCGATCTCGCTGGTCGGGTGCGGGTCTCCGGCCATCTCCGCCAGATAGCAACTCATGTGCAAGCCAGTGTCTGCGGAATGACCGAAAGCGTGAGCCTCGAAGACGTCGAGGAACGTGACCGTTCCGTCGACCAGATCGACGTCGAGTTCCTCCCGGATTTCGCGGTGCAGCGCCTGCTCGGGCGTCTCACCGGGGTCGATCTTTCCACCGGCCATGTAGAACGCGGTCTTGCCCACGGAGCGGGTCTGGATCAGCTTGCGATCGCGAATATGCGCGAGGGCAGCGGTACGGATGATCGTGGTGGGAGTCGACGAATTCACGTCGTCCAACCTACGTGTATCAGTGAGCGCCGATGATGTCCGAATCGACTCGCTGCACATCGAAACTGCCACGCCCGGTAATATGTACGCAAAGACAACCTCTCCGACTAGGTGAATTGTCTCGTAAATCCGATAGGTTCGATTTTGTTCGGACACCCCGCCGCCCGCTGACAACACGACGGAGTGCCTTTTGCTCGCCATCTTGCTTGCCCATGCCGTTGCCGCCCTCTTGGCTCCGCTTGTGGTGCGCAGGTTAGGGCGAAACGGCTTCTTCCCCCTCGCGATAGTCCCCCTCGCCAGCCTCGGCTGGGTCATCGACAAATGGGGCACCGTCGAGACGCTGCACATCACCTGGGTTCCTGGCCTGTCGATGGACATCGACTTCAGATTCGACGCGCTTTCGGCCATCATGGCGGTGCTTGTCCTGGGCGTCGGCACGCTGATCCTGATCTACTGCGCCCGCTACTTCAACGACGACGAACCTCGACTCGGGATCTTCGCCGCCGAGATGGTCGCCTTTGCCGGCGCCATGTTCGGGCTCGTGACCAGCGACAACATGCTGCTTCTCTACGTGTTCTGGGAACTGACGACGGTCCTGTCGTTCCTGCTGGTCGGTCACTACGCCGAGCGCGCCACCAGTCGCCGCGCCGCAACCCAGGCACTGCTCGTCACCACCGCCGGTGGTCTCGCGATGTTGGTCGGCATGATCATCCTCGGTCAGGTCGGCGGCAGCTACAACCTGTCCGAGCTGGTCGCGAACCCGCCGACCGGTTGGCTCCCGTCCGTCGCCATAGTCCTGATCCTGATCGGTGCGCTCTCCAAATCGGCAATCGTGCCGCTGCACTTCTGGCTGCCCGGTGCGATGGCCGCGCCCACCCCCGTCAGCGGTTATCTCCATGCTGCCGCGATGGTCAAGGCCGGTATCTACCTGGTCGCGCGTCTGGCTCCCGGGTATGCCGATTCGCCGCCGTGGCGCGTCACCATCATCAGTTTGGGTCTGCTGTCGATGATCCTTGCCGGTTGGCGAGCCATGCGCGCGTACGATCTCAAACTCGTCCTTGCCTTCGGTACCGTCAGCCAACTCGGCTTCATGATGGTCCTGGTCGGCATCGGCACGCGTGACGCCGCCCTCGCCGGCATGACGATGGTCGTGGCGCACGCGATGTTCAAGGCCGCACTCTTCATGGTGGTGGGCATCATCGATCACACCACCGGCACCCGTGACCTGCGCAAACTTGCGCACCTGGGCAAGGCGGCACCAGCTCTTGCGATCATTGCGAGCCTCGCTGCCGCCAGCATGGCCGGTCTTCCACCGCTACTCGGATTTGTCGGCAAGGAAGCCGCACTCGAATCAATTCTCGAAACGAACGCACTCGGCCACTGGTCGTCCATCGCCGTCGTCACGGTGATCGTGTTGGGCTCGATCCTGACCGTCGGCTACAGCATCCGGTTCATCTGGGGCGCCTTCGGACGCAAGACCCTGAGCAAGCCCAGTCCGGCAGTGAGCAAGATGCACAAGCCGGGTTGGCTGTTCCTGTTCGCGCCCGGCCTGCTCGCCGCTCTCGGTCTGGCCGCCGGCATTCTCTCGCCCCAGGTCGAGAAGCTGCTGACGCCGTACTCCACCACCCTGGCCCCCGGACCGCACGCCGATTACCACCTCGCACTGTGGCACGGATTCAACACTCCGCTGCTGCTCACCAGCATCGTCATCGCCGGTGGCGTCGCGCTCTACATCGCGCAGCGTCAGATCAGCCGCCTGCACTTCGAGCACCCGCCGCTCGGCAACGCCGACCGTATCTACGACGCGACCCTGCGCGGCATGGACACCATCTCGATGCGCCTGACCGGCGCCACTCAGCGTGGTTCGCTCCCCCGCACGCAGTCGACGATTCTCGCGACACTGGTCGTCGTGCCACTGTTCTTGCTGATCATCGACACCAAAGGTGGCGGAGTCGACCTTCGGATGTGGGATTCGCCCATCCAGTTCACGATTGCCCTGATGATGATCTCGGCCGCCATCGCCGCGACGCTGATGCGCAACCGCCTCGCCAGCGTCATCCTCGTCGGACTCACCGGCTACGGCTGCGGCGTGTTGTTCGCTCTGCACGGTGCACCCGACCTCGCACTGACCCAGTTCCTCGTCGAGACACTGACATTGGTGATCTTCGTACTCGTACTCCGGAAGTTCCCCGCCGAGGTCGACGAGAGCAAGGCCATCGGCTTCAAGTGGCCGCGTGCCGCACTCGCCGTCGCCGTCGGTATCACCGTCACCACCATCGCGGCCTTCGCGACCAATGCCCGAAACACTCGTCCGATCTACGAACTGCTTCCCGACGCGGCCTACGACCTGGGGAACGGCAAGAACGTCGTCAACGTCCTACTCGTCGACATCCGCGCATGGGACACCCTCGGTGAAATCTCGGTGCTGCTGGTCGCGGCAACCGGCGTCGCCAGCCTCGTGTTCCGCAACCGCCGCTTCGGCATTGCGCCTCGCGTCGCCGACGCACCCTCCGTCATCGTCGACAAGGCGGCCGCCAACACTGACACGACGTGGTTGCGCGGCGGAGACCTGATCGATCCGCGACACCGCTCGCTGGTTCTCGAGGTCACCACGAGGTTGATCTTCCCGACCATCATGGTGTTGTCGATCTATTTCTTCTTCTCCGGCCACAATGCTCCCGGCGGCGGTTTCGCCGGTGGCCTGACGGCGGGCCTTGCCCTGGTACTTCGCTACCTCGCCGGTGGCCGCTACGAACTCGGTGAAGCCGTACCCATCGACGCGGGCAAGATTCTCGGCCTCGGTTTGGCGCTGGCCGCGGGCACCGCCCTGGTGTCGCTGTTCCTCGGAGCCCCGGCACTCTCGTCCGCCGTCTTCGAGTTCACCCTCCCGCTCATCGGCCACGTCAAACTGGTCACCGCACTGTTCTTCGACCTGGGCGTCTACCTCATCGTGGTCGGCCTGGTCCTGGACGTACTCCGAAGTCTCGGCGCCCGCCTCGACGCAGAAATCGAGGTGAAAGCACCATGAGCGCAAACATCGGAATGCTGATCCTGATCGGCGTCCTCACGTCGGCCGGTGTCTACCTCCTGATCGAACGAAGCATCACCCGGATGCTCCTCGGTCTACTTCTATTCGGTAACGCCATCAACCTCTTGATCCTGACCGTCGGTGGATCGGACGGGAATCCGCCCATCGTCGGCCGAGATTCGGTCCACGAGGAGATAGCGGATCCGCTCGCCCAGGGCATGATCCTGACGGCCATCGTGATCACGATGGGTATCGCCGGCTTCGTTCTGGCACTGGCGTACCGGTCTTTCAAGATCAACACCGCCGACGCCGTCGAGGACGATCCCGAGGACACCAAGATTCTCAAGCGTCGCCTGCCAGCCGACGCTCCCGACCACGACCGCTCCGACGACCCGGTTACCGGTGCCCCGAGCATCGGCGGCGACGCATTCGACAAGGACGGCAACCCTATTCCCCTCGAACAACTGGTCAACCTCGAGGACATCGAATGCTACGACGACCTACACGACGGCGACTTCGAGGACGAACCGGTACCCGACTGGGCCACCGACCTTGCTCGTAAGAAGGAATCCGAGAAGCGGCGCAAAGACGCTCGCCAGACCAAGATCGAGGGAGGTGGAGGCGCATGACCATCTCGGACAACCTGATGGGAGCCCTTGCGCCCCTGCCAGTCCTGATCCCGATGCTGGCCGCAGCTGCGACGCTCGTCGTCGGCCGACGGCCTCGCTTCCAACGTGTGATCACCCTGATCGCGCTCGTCGGAGTCGTCGCGGTGTCGGGCCTGCTTCTCTACCTCGCCGACCGCGACGGTACGACGGCTGTTCAAGTCGGTGGCTGGGATTCGCCCATCGGCATCACACTCGTGGTCGACCGTCTCTCGGCGATGATGCTCGTGGTCTCGTCGGTGGTGTTGCTCGCCGTCATGATCTATGCAATCGGTCAGGGTATTCGCGACGGCAGCGAGGCCCAGCCGGTCTCGATCTTCCTGCCGACCTATCTGGCGTTGACTGCCGGTATCTCCAACGCGTTCCTCGCCGGTGACCTCTTCAATCTGTACGTCGGCTTCGAGGTCCTGCTCGCCGCGAGTTTCGTGCTCCTGACGCTCGGTGCAAGCGCCGACCGCGTCCGGGCCGGTATCTCGTACGTGATGGTCTCGATGGTGTCTTCGCTGATCTTCCTGGCGGGCATCGCCTTCGCCTACGCAGCGACCGGCACCCTCAACATGGCCGACATGGCCCTGCGCTTCGACAACATTCCGCCAGGAACACGAACCGCTATCTTCGGTGTCCTCCTCGTGGCGTTCGGTATCAAGGCTGCGGTCTTCCCGCTGTCGGCGTGGCTCCCGGACTCGTATCCGACCGCGCCCGCACCGATTACCGCCGTCTTCGCAGGGTTGCTCACCAAGGTCGGTGTGTACGCGATCATCCGGGCGCACTCGCTGCTGTTCCCGCAAGGAGAACTCGACAACGTACTGATGGTGTGTGGCCTGCTGACGATGGTGGTCGGCATCATGGGTGCCATCGCGCAGAGCGACATCAAACGTCTGCTCTCGTTCACACTGGTCAGCCATATCGGTTACATGATCTTCGGTATCGCGCTGTCCACGACGTCCGGACTGTCCGGCGCGATCTACTACGTCGCCCACCACATCATCGTGCAGACGACACTCTTCCTCGTGGTGGGTCTGATCGAACGACAGGCCGGGTCGTCGTCGCTGCGCCGTCTCGGCGGTCTGGCCGCTGCCAGCCCGATCCTGGCGATCGTCTTCCTGATCCCGGCCCTGAACCTCGGTGGTATCCCACCGTTCTCGGGCTTCATCGGCAAGGTCGCACTCCTGCAAGCCGGTGCGTCCGACGCCAGCGCGCTGGCCTGGATCCTCGTCGCCGGCGGCACGATCACCAGCTTGCTGACGCTCTACGCGGTCGCCCGCGTGTGGACCAAGGCATTCTGGCGAGCCCGCGCCGACGCGCCCGAAGGTGATCTCGCCGACGTCAGCCCGTCAGCGTTGATCGACGAATCCGAAGAGGACATCGCCTTCGTCGACCGCGAGGACGTCGGCAAGATTCCGATCTTCATGCTGATTCCGACGGTCGGGCTCGTCATCGTCGGCCTGGGGCTGACGGTCTTCGCGGGCCGGATCATCGACATCAGCGACAGAGCGGCGAAGGATCTGCAGGACCGGTCCATCTACATCGACGCGGTTCTCGGCAACCACCGACCCGTTCCGGTCGACGAAGCTCCCGTCGCTGCAGACGACCCTGCAGCTGTCCCGAACACCGATGCCCCGAACACCGATGCTCCTGACACCGAGGAGGCTCCGCGATGAAACGCGAACAGGTACTCCGCGTCGGGATCCTGCTGTGGCTGATGGTCGTGTGGATCCTGTTGTGGGGCAACATCAGTTTCGGCAACATCTTCGGCGGACTCGCCGTCGGCATGATCATCATGGTCCTGCTTCCCCTCCCCCGCGTACCGGTCGAGGGTCGGGTACACCTGCTGTCGATCCTGCGTCTGCTGTGGATGATCGTGTACTACGCGATTCAGTCGAGCATCCAGGTCGCCTGGCTGGCGATCCGTCCGTCCCCACCGCCGGTCACCGGAGTTCTGCGGTACCAACTCGGAATCAAGTCGGACCTGGTTCTCACGCTGTGCATCGACGTTCTCAACCTGATCCCGGGCACCATGGTTCTCGAGATCGACCAGAACCGACGCATCGTCTACGTCCACGTGCTCGACGTCGGCTCGCAGAAAGCCGTCAGCGCGTTCTACCGCTCGGTGGAGGATCTCGAGCGGTTGTTCATCGCGTCGTTCGAACGTGATTCGGACTGGCAGCCCAGCCCGTGGCACCAGCGCGACTACGAATTCGATGCACCCCGGCAGGAGGACCAACCATGAACGGGTTCATCACCACGATCTTGATCATTTCGGGAGTGATTCTCCTGATCGCCGCAGTACTGACCACGTTCCGACTGCTCGACGGTCCGACCTCACTCGACCGCCTCGTCGCCCTGGACACGATCATTGCGGTCTCGATGTGTGGGCTCGCGGTCTGGGCCGCATACAGCGAAGACACGACCATCGTTCCCGCCATCGTCGCGCTGGCACTGGTCGGCTTCATCGGTTCGGTGTCCGTCGCGCGCTTCCGGGTGAGTGACCAGTGATCGGCAACATCCTCGACACTATCGGGGCCATCTTCATCTTCCTGGGCGCGCTGCTCGCACTGACCGCGGCGGTGGGAATCGTTCGCTTCCCCGACACCCTGCGTCGTATGCACGCGGCCACCAAGCCTCAGGTGGTCGGGCTCGTCCTGGTTCTGATGGGTGCCGTGTTCCTGCTTCGTGGGAGCGTCGACATCTGGATGCTGGTACTGGTCGGCATCTTCACGTTGCTGACTGCGCCCGTCATCGCGCACAGCGTCGGACGCGTCGCCTACCGCGAACAGCGCGAGGAGGACGACCTCATGAAGATCAACGAACTGGAAGACCCGGACTCTCTGCTGTAGCGGCATCCCACTCATCGTCGCGCTCGCCCCACACTGCAAGAGCGGTGCCGGGGCGGGCGAAGAAGGTGGCGAAGTAAGCCGCCGACATGAGAACCAGAACAGCCATCAGCAGCGGACCGAAGATCGCCGGGTACTCGGCCATCTGCACCGAAGCGAATCGGTACGAGAGCAACAACCCCGCGAGCAATGCCGAGCCACCGATCAACAGACGCGCTCGGAACCAACCCCAGCCGCGCTCCGGATCCCGCAGCGCCGCATCGAGGGTCAAGCACAGAACCGCACCGGCGATGAGGTCGACGCCGTAGTGGAATCCGAAACCAAGCGTCGCAGTCAGTGTCGCGACGAGCCAGAACGATCCCAGGCTGCGAATCCACCACGGGCCGCTGCGCGAGTGGATGAACAACGCGACTGCCCACGCGGTGTGCAGGCTCGGCATGCAGTTTCGTGGCGCGGCGTCGTCGAACGGCAGTGACGACGGTGAGGCGAAGTCGAAGTTGGGCACAATGTTCGGCCAGTAGTCGCCGATCTGGAATCCGAAACCACGCGGACCGAAGGCGAACACCGGACCGACCACCGGGAACAGGACGTAGAAAATCGGGCCGATCAGCCCGATGAGCAGGAACGTACGCAGCAGGTGATGCGACGGCCATCCCTTGCGTACTTGATACAGCGCGACCACGATCACCGCGACCGGCAGTTCGACGTAGATCCAGTCGAGGGCCGCTGCACCGACGGGGCCCATGGCGTCGACGATTTGGCCCATCACCCACGACGGGTTCCCGAGAGCCTGGTCTGCGAGGAATACGTACTCGTCCCACACATCGGTGCCGACGAGAATGGTGATCTCCAGCCACGTCTCGGCAACCTTGGCCGCGATGATGAGCAACGCGCCCAGCACAACGCCGTGGAGAACGCTGAGCCGACGCTCACCGGACAACCTCCACACCGCGTACACCGCGATGGCCGTCAGCACCCAGGTGCCGCCGGTGCCCATTGTCAGCGGTCCACCGGAGAACCAGCGGATCGCGCCGACGACCACGTCGATAACGACGGCCGCGGATACCGCGTAGAGGCGTTCTTTGTTGTTCAGTCCGACCAGCGCGAGAGCGAGGCCCACCCAGGGCATCGTCGCGGAGCGGGGAACGAGGAAGTAGTCACCGAACAGGCTTTCCACCGGACCGAGATAGCCCTTGTACGACGCGAATGCCTGCACGCCCAGGACCAGCACGGTCAATGCTGCTGTGCCGATCAGGAGGACTCGATGAGAACTCGACCACGAACGATCCGACTGTCCGGGTGCGTCCCCTCGTTGGGACCAACTGTCTATCAACACCGGACAATAGTAAACGGCGTGTGAACCGAATATGGACACCCACTGGACAAACGGTTGGTATGCCCGGATGTCCAGCCCCCGAAACAGCCCTTCCGGCGATGAGCCTGCTAGGTGCCCAACTCTGCGACCAGGGCGTCGACGACCGCAACCAGATCGCCGCCGGTCGCTTCCGCAACGCGGCGTTGACGCTGGTAGGACGCACCACGACGGGGAATGTCCGCTACTGACGCCAACTCGTCCGCGCACCCGAGTGAGACCGCAATCGGTGCCAGGTCGTCGAGCAGGCGATCCAGATCGTCAGTGACGAGGCACTCGTTCGCGTCGGAGTCGAGGATGATCTCGGCGTCCAGTCCGTATCTCGCTGCGCGCCACTTGTTTTCCTTGACGTGCCACGGCTGCATGTTCGGCAGAGTCTCACCGGCACTCAGTCTGCGGTCCAGATCGACGATGAGACAGTGGACCAGAGCAACAAGGGCACCCAGTTCTGCGCGCGTCGAGACGCCGTCGAACACCCGGACCTCGATGGTTCCCCACTTCGGTGCGGGACGGATGTCCCAGTGCATGCCACCGATCTTGGTGATCACACCGGTCTTCATCTGGTCGTCGATGAACGACTCGTATTCGGCCCAGTTCTCGAACTGGTACGGAAGGCCTGCGGTGGGCAGCTGCTGGAACATCAGCGCGCGATTGGACGCATACCCCGTGTCCACACCGGCCCACATCGGCGAGGACGCCGACAGTGCCAGCAAGTGCGGATAGCGCTGTAGAAGTGCGTTGATGATGGGGAACACGCGGTCCGCGGACGAGACACCCACATGAACGTGCACGCCCCAGATCAGCATCTGCCGACCCCACCACTGCGTGCGTTCGATGAGTTCGTCGTAATCGGGTGTCCGGGTGACCAACTGCGTCGACCATTGTGCGAACGGATGCGTACCCGCGCTGATGAGGTCGACGCCGAGTGGATTCGCCGCGCGACGCAGCAGATCCAGTGACCTGTCGAGATCACTCATCGCCTCGCCGACCGTCGAGTGAATACCCGTGACGAGTTCGACGGTATTTCGCAGTAGTTCCTTGGTGATGTGCGGGGTCTCGGAGCCGGCAAGCTCTTCGACCGCCGAAAACACCTCGGCTGCTGTGTTGGAGAGATCTCTGGTCTTGCGATCGACCAGCGCGATCTCCCACTCCACGCCCAGCGTCGGGCGCGGCGAACCTGGAAATGGAACTACCACGCAGAGAATCCAATCACAGTGTCGGTAAAAACACCGTGCTGGCTACTGCGTGGTAGTCGCCGGAAGTGATGCAAAACTCAGGTGAGTTGTCAGCTCTTGGTGATGACACCGCAAGCAACGCGTCCGCCTGCGTCACCGGTGTCGAGGGTCTGCTGATCCGGTGCCGGCGCGTAACGCGTCGGAACGTTGCCGAAGTTGTCCGCACCTGCGTGGATCATGACGGAAGTTCCACCGTTTGCGACCAGTTCGTCGACGGTGAATGCATCGGTCGTGGTGACCAGCGTGGCGGTGCCGTCTTCGAGGACCTGGACCGAAGTGAGGTCGCCGCTGGCCGGATGGCCCGTGTGGCCCTCGGCCTGGAAGTGTCCGCCTGCCGAGAGGAAGTTACCCGGCTCTCCGCCGCTGGGTGCTACGGAATTGGTCTCGCACTTGGCAACCTGGTGGACGTGAAATCCGTGGAATCCGGGGGTCAGGCCCTTGGCGTCGAGGGTGACCTTGACGTCGCTACCTTCCTGAGCGAACGTGACCGTTCCGACCTTCGCGCCGTCGGTGCCGTTCAGTGTTGCGGTGACCGTCTCGGCAGAAGCGCCGGCGTGAGCCGTCTCGGAACCGTGGCCGCCCGCGCTTTCGTGCGCGCTGGGATCGGCTGCACCGGTCCACACCGGAGGAGTCGTGCCTGGGACGCTGCTGGGCTCTTCGCTGTTACTGCAAGCGGTCAAGCCGAAAGCGGCAATCGCGACTACAGGGGCAACGACGCGCCAGGACATACGCCGGGTGCTGCTGGGGGCCATCGAACCGCTCCTTTGAGGTGGCGAGAAAGTGCTTCTGATCATAACGGCGTGTGTAGTAGCTGGAACCGACGGGTCAGTTCCACCTTCACGACCGGTCAGTTGGAGGTCACGATCACGATCACGCCAGGTGACGCGTTCGCGATGCCGGCGAATCGAGGTTCCGCGGTGACTCCGAGTTCAGCTGCGATCTTCTGCGCCGCTGCCTTCTCTGCCGCGGACGATCCGTAGTACACCGTCGTCGTACTGACAGTGCCCTCGCTGTAGTTACCCGTCTCCTCGACGTTCCAACCTGCTGCCGTCAACTCCTCGGCAGTGCCTGCTGCCAGACCGGAGACGGTGCTGTTGTTGAGAACTCGAACGCTGACATTCGACGTGTCGGTTCCGCTCGCGGAGCTGGAAGTCGTGGTCGTCGCAGTTCCCGAGGGTCGCGACGTGGTGGTGGTATCGCCCGAAGCGGGTTGCGTAGTCGCTGCCGGCTTGGAGGTGGCAGGGGCCGACGCGGGAGCACTCGTCGTGGCAGGCGCCGAAGATTCGGTCTGCTCTGCTGCAGTGTTCTCGTCGCCCGATCCACCGTCGCCCGATCCACCGAGGGAGGCTGCTCCGAGACCGATGAACACGATCGCCAGAGCGATCAACACCATGGCGATTGCGCGAAGCGGAGGTCCGGACGGCTGCTCTTTCGGGGTACTCACGATGTCGACCTTATCGCCAGTACGTGGACAGCCCGCTCATATGTGCGCGTGATTCAGGTGACCTCGAAGCCGAGGCGACGGGCAGCCCTTGCCTTCTGACGGCTGGCACGCAGACGACGCAGGCGCTTGACCAGCATGGGATCAGCCGCCAAGGATTCGGGGCGATCGACCAAGGCATTGAGAACCTGGTAGTAGCGGGTTGCCGACATGTCGAACAACTCCTTGATGGCCTCTTCCTTCGCACCGGCGTACTTCCACCACTGGCGCTCGAAGGAGAGGATGTCGTGTTCCCGGCGGGTGAGGCCGTCTTCGCCGACCTCGTGCATGCCTGCTGTATCCAGTACCGAATCGTCGGCGCCAGTGCCTTCGGACTGGTTCCGACTACGCGCGGTTGCGCCGTCCATGTCACTCCTCGACTGCTGTGCTCGGCGTCAGCGAGACTCGTATGCCCGGTGTTCTTTTTCCGACCGAATTCCCGCGGCCGTGAGTTTCCCGGTCCCCTGGCCCGAAGGTAACTCACAATTTCCCCCGCGGCCCACGTTCCGACCGAGCAACGAATTACATCGCTGTTCTTCAGCAACCATTGAACCATGATCGAGTGTGCGGGCCGTGATAACTACGCGGGCGCGCCGCACTATCCTTGTCCGCATGGCTATCCTCCCCATCCGAATCGTCGGCGACCCGGTACTGCACAAGGCGACAGAGCCGGTCACTCAGTCCCCGGCCGAGATCGCCGAACTGATCGCAGACATGTACGAGACGATGGACGCCGCCAACGGCGTCGGTCTGGCGGCCAATCAGGTCGGTGTTTCACTCCGAGTCTTCGTCTACGACTGCCCCGGAGACGACCGCAGCAGCGAGCGTCGACGCGGCGTTGTCGTCAACCCGGTACTCGAGACCTCCGAAATCCCCCAGACGATGCCCGACCCGGACGAAGACTTCGAGGGTTGCCTTTCGGTCCCCGGCGAGCAGTTCCCGACGGGCCGCGCCGACTGGGCGAAGGTCACCGGCACCGACGCCGACGGCAACCCGATCGAGGTCGAGGGCACCGGATTCTTCGCACGGATGCTCCAGCACGAGACGGGCCATCTCGACGGCTTCCTTTACACGGACGTGCTGATCGGCCGCAACGCGCGCGCCGCCAAGAAGATCATCAAGCGTTCCGGTTGGGGCAAGCCCGGTCTGACGTGGACGCCGGGCACCGTCGACGATCCGTTCGGTCACGACGACGACGATTACGAAGACTGAGAATTCTGCTCTGAACGGCAACATTTCGATCGGTAGCCGGGTGGTCCTGCGATACAAGCTCCCACCCGGCTACTCGCATCCCATGACCGACGTCATCGGCATCCTCGAGGGTGCCGATCCCATCGCCGTCCGCAGCAGCGACGGTCGTCTGGTCCAGGTCTCCGCCGATCAGGTGATTGCACTCAAGACTCTCTCGGCCCGCCCGATTCGCATCGGCGAGATTCGAAACCTCGAAACGGCTGCCGCGGCGGCATGGCCGGGGGTCGAACAGGCCTGGATCGACGGTTGGTTGATGCGGGCCGGTCACGGGTTGACGGGCCGTGCCAATTCGGCTTTGCCACTCGGCGGTTCGGGGACAGTGGCCGGCTTCGAGGCGAGCACTCTCGAACGGATACGTCAGTGGTTCGGTGACCGCGATCTGCCGACCCTGCTGCTCCTCCCCGATCGGCTCGGCACCGCTCCGGACGGGTGGACCTGTGAGAAGGAAACCATCGTGATGGCAGCCGATATGGGCAACGTCACGCTGCCGCCAGGCCCACCGGTCACCTCTTTCGCCGACCGTCCCGACCACAACTGGCTGTCGATGTACGACGCCCGCGCCGATCCCACACACGTCGAGGCGGTCCTCACCGCCGTAGTGGGCAGCGCAACTTTCGCCGCGATCGGAAACACCGATACGACGCTTGCCATCGGGCGCGCTGCGCTCACCGAGGCGCCCGACCACAAGCGCTGGATCGGGCTCACCGGCATTCACGTCGCCCCCGAACACCGTCGTCACGGAATCGGGTCGCTGATCTGCGGGGATCTACTCTCGTGGGGTCGCGAGAACGGTGCGACGCACGCGTACCTCCAGGTTTCGGCCGGGAACTCCGCGGCAATCGCGCTCTACGAGCGGCTCGGGTTCGTCGAACACCACCGCTACCGATACGCCACCGATCCTGTCGGGGGCTGACGCTAGGCTTGCCCTCGTGCGCATCGCTACTTGGAACGTCAACTCCGTCCGTGCCCGTACCGACCGGATCATCGACTGGCTCGGTCGATCCGACGTCGACGTCCTGGCAATGCAGGAAACCAAGTGCAAGGACGAGCAGTTTCCGTACGAGCGCTTCAAGGAGATCGGCTACGAGGTCGCCCATGTCGGGTTGAGCCAGTGGAACGGTGTCGCCATCGCTTCGCGCGTCGGCTTGGACGACGTGCAGATCGGCTTCGAGGATCAGCCCGGGTTCGACAAGGACCCCGAGGCCGATCCGGTCCGCGAGGCACGTGCGATCGGTGCGACTTGCGGCGGTGTGCGGGTGTGGAGCCTGTACGTCCCCAACGGCCGTGAGCTCGAAGACCCGCATTACGCCTACAAGCTGGATTGGCTGGCCAAGCTGCGCGACGACGCGGAGGGCTGGCTCAAGCAGGATCCCGACGCGCAGATCGCCCTGGTCGGCGACTGGAACGTCGCTCCCACGGACGACGACGTGTGGGATCCCGGGTTCTTCGAGGGCAAGACCCACACGTCGGAGCCGGAACGAGCGGCCTTCACGGCGTTCACCGAGTCCGGGTTCGCGGACGTCGTTCGCCCGTACACCCCCGGTCCCGGTGTGTACACGTACTGGGACTACACGCAGCTTCGCTTCCCGAAGAAGCAGGGCATGCGAATCGACTTCATCCTCGGTTCACCGGCATTTGCAGCACGCGTCGAGGCGGCCGAGATCGACCGGAACGAGCGAAAAGGCAAGGGCGCCAGCGATCACGCTCCGGTGATCGTGAATCTCGGGTAATCGTAAATCTCGGAGCCTGATCGTCTGTTCGTATTTGCCGGCGGTCAGTCCTCGACGAGCAATTCCAGATATTCGGGATGCTCGCCGAGGTACCGCTGAACGTAGGTGCACACGGGCCGTACCGACCATTCACGGTCACGGGCACAGTCCATCGCGAACTGCACGAGTACCGCTGCCAGTCCCTGCCCGCCGTACTCTTCCTTGACGACGGTGTGCATGTAAGCGACCACGTCGCCGGCTTCGGCTCCACTGCCCAGAATCTCGTCCTCGTCGCGATATCCGAGGATGCCGACCAACTCGTCGCCGGAGAGCAGTTCGAATCGTTCGTGTGACGGATTGTCCACGAGCGTCACTTCCGGTGAGGTTCCGGTTTTCGAGTTTTCGATGTCGTTCATTGCGGCGACCTCCACGGCACGATGTGCACCTGCGCGATCGGCGACAGCTGCGTTCGCACGCTCTCCATAACTGTGATCCATGCCACTCATAGAATCAGCTACCGACGACGCTGTCCCGGATTCGACCAATTTTTGCACCGGAAGCGACCGGATCGCAATCGCAGTTCACGCGGTCGTTCGCGCCGTCGTTCGTGCAAGGGGTGGACCGAGCTGCCGTTTCCCCAGGTCCGATCGGTAGGCTCGTCGTCGTGAAGCTGCTGCCCCTGACCCCCGCCGGACAGACCCCGATTCGGGCATTGACCATCGCCGGAACCGATTCCGGCGGTGGAGCCGGTATCCAAGCCGATTCCCGCACGATGGCGATGTGCGGAGTGCACGCCTGCGTGGCCGTCGCCGCTGTGACGGTCCAGAATTCAGTGGGTGTCAGCGGTTTCCACGAGATTCCGCCGGAGATCGTCGCCGACCAGGTACGCGTCGTGGTCTCGGACATCGGCGTCGGCGCAGCGAAGACCGGAATGCTGGCATCGACGACGATCATCGAAGCGGTAGCTGCGGTCGCCGCAGAAGTGGGGATCGGCCGCGACCGACCGATCCCGCTCGTGGTCGACCCGGTGTGCGCGTCGATGCACGGTGATCCACTGCTGCACGAAGAAGCACTCGACGCGGTCCGCAACACCTTGATTCCGGCTGCCACGGTGGTCACTCCGAACCTCGACGAGGTCCGCTTGATCACCGGCATCGAGGTCGTCGACGACAAGAGCGCTCGCCAAGCGGCAGAAGCGCTGCACTCACTCGGCGCTCAGTGGTCCATCGTCAAGGGCGGCCACCTTCGCACATCGGAGTTGTCCACCGACCTGCTGTTCGACGGCGACCGTTTCCTCGAATTCAGCAGTGCCCGGATCGACACCGGCAACGACCACGGCGGTGGAGACACACTGGCTGCTGCGATCACTTGCGCTCTCGCACACGGCTATTCCGTTCCGGATGCAGTGGCATTCGGCAAGGAGTGGGTGACCAAGTGCCTCGAGGCGTCGTACGACCTGGGCGCCGGGCACGGCCCGGTGTCCCCACTCTGGCGGCTCCAGGTCTAGCGCGCGAGGTCTAGCGCTCGAGGTCTAGTGCGCTAGTTCCGTCGCACGCGCCAGATTCCCAGATCGACGGGAACTCCGTTGGGCGTGGTCGCGAAAAACCCTCGCCGCCATGGCCGAATCGCAAGATCGAGATCCTCCAGGGTGCCGGCTTCGAGTTCCTCGAGAGTTGTCGCCGACATCATGACGTTGCCGTCGCCGCCCAAGCCCATCATCCGGGCGGCGATGGTCACGTCGACACCGAGCCAGTCGTCGCCGATCTGACGCGGAGTTCCCGTGTGGAGGCCGACACGCATCCGTGGGGTGTATCCGTCGAGGTCGACTCCCGCGAGCGCGTCCTGCGCGGTGAACACCGCCTTCAAGGCCGCATCCGGGCGAATGAACACCGCCATCAGACCGTCGCCCATCCGTTTGACGACGTGTCCGCCGTTGTCGGTGATCGGAGTTTCCACGGCCTGCGCCACCGCACGCAGGAGTGTCAGCGTGGCGCCGTCACCGGCTTCGAGCGACCAGGTGGAGAAGCCGACAAGATCGGTGAAGACGATGGTCAGTTCTTGATCCCCGCGGCCGCGGCCCATCTTTTCCAGCGCTGCCTGCCATACCTGCAGTGCTCCGAGGCTCACTTCCCGAGTGGCTGCGGGCTTCTGATCGAGCAATCTGTCAGCGACGCGGGCCACGGCGCGGGCACCGCCAGGACCGGCGAGCGAGAGCGGATCCCCGAATCCCGGATCGCCGGGTAATGCCCGCCTGAGCCGCCGTAACGCGTCGATGAGTTGCTGCCGACGGTTCAGTTCTGCCGCAGAGTTCAAGACGACATCGACGACGCCTCGAACCGAGGAGGAAGAGGCACCTGTCGTGTCGGTGCTCTCCGGGGACAGATCAGCCATAACTCAAGCGTAACTCAGAGTTACAGACAGTGTGCTGCCGCGGTTCTCGCACAGTGGCCTCCTGGTCGCTCGCGCAATCGATCATTCGGTCAGTCGATCATTCGGTCAGTCGATCATTCGGTCAGTCGGTCAGTCGATCATTCGGTTCTGGCCTGTGCCCGGGCATCGCCGACGGGAACTCCGTTCGGCCCACTCAAATCCTGGGCATACGTCGCAACTCCGAAGGCTACTGCAGAAGCATTGGCAGCGAGCGCTTCGCGATCGATGTTCGCGAGGTTGTCCTGGGCACTGTGGTAGTTCGGGTCGAAGGTCTCCTCGGCTTCTCCGCCCCACTTCTCGGCCTGAACCGGCGTCTTGCGTTCGTCGGCGCCGCTGAACACGCCACCCGCCGGGATTCCGATCTCGATGAACGGGCCGTAGTCGGAGCGCCCGTCGAAGTCCGTTCCGTCCGCCGCAATCCCCCGCCCGGCGAGAAAATCGACGAAAGTGCGCTCGATACCTGCCGAGCCCTCGGGCCCCGGCCCCTCCCCCACGGCGTCCGAGTTGTCGCCGTCGTAAGCCAGGTATCCGGCGTTGGGCGAACCGAGCATGTCGAAATTCAAGTACAGGGCGATGTCGGCCCGTTCCTGATCGCTCAGGCCCTCGACGTAGCGAGTGGAGCCGACCAATCCCACTTCTTCCGCACCCCAGAACGCGAAGCGCACGGCATTCTCGATGTTCGGTGAGCTTCCCATTTGCAGCGCGGTTTCCAGCACGGCTGCGGTACCGCTTCCGTTGTCGTTGATTCCGGGACCTTCTGGCACACTGTCGAGGTGGGCGCCCACGACAATCACGTTGTCGGTCGCGCCGGTTTTGGTCTGCGCAATCACGTTGCGCGACTTCGTCGTTTCCGTCGACGTGTCGAGAATCAGCGTGAGGTCTCCGGGCGCTGCGGCAAGAGCCTCGCCCGACGCCTTACTCACCCCGCCCGTCGGGATGCGGGCGTCTTCGGGTTCGCCCAAGGTAGCCCCGCCCAGCATTGCGTCCTCGTTGTTCGCAACCAGCAACGCTGCCGCGCCACGGTCCGCGGCGATCTTCTGCTTGTCGCCGAACGGGCACACTCCGCGGGTGACCAGCACGATGGCACCGCTCACGTCGCGGCCGTCGTAGTCTGTGGCTTCGCAACCGGGGGTCTCGTCGGCGGGAATCGCCACCAGACGCGCCGTGATTCCGGCCGGCCCCGTGGACGCCGAATACGTCAACGCCCGCACCGGAACATCTGAGCCGTCAGCGGCTTTCAGGGATTCGGTACCGGGATCGAAGGAACTGAAATCGAATTCCGGGGTACTGACGTCGAAACCCTTGTCTTCGAGCAGGTTTGCCACATAGTCGACGCTGGCGTCGTAGCCGGGGGTTCCGGCCGATCGATTGCCGTCGTTGTTACCGGCGATCTTCTCGAGTTGCTCCAGATGCCCGGTCACGGCGTCGACCGTGACGGTCTCGGAGAATGCAACCGGGTCTGTCGGGACAGCTGCTTGACTTCCCGACGACGAGCATCCACTCACCACGAGTGCTCCAGCCATTCCGACCACAACCACACCGAAGAGTCTCATCTTCGGAGGATATCGGCCCGAACGCAGGAAAGGGACCCAGTACGAATGGTTTTTCGTACTGGGTCCCTACTCTGCTGTCACTCCTCGTTCTCGGTAGGTCTCCCGACAACACCTACCGAGGGAGCGACAAGATCAGGCGTCGCGACGATTCACGATGACAATACTTGCTCCGAAAATCACCAGAACGAAGGCCGCGAAGTAGATCAGGCTGCCCCACGGGCCCCAGTGGAAGTCGAGGCTTCCGCCGCCCGGGCTGAGGAAGTGGTTTGCATTCGCGAACGGCAGGAACGGGGTGATCTTCTCGCCGAAGCTGCCGAACAGTCCGAACAGGCTCTCGATGAGCAGCGGCCAGAGCAGGAGCAACGCAATCGCGCCGGCGGACTGACGGATGATCGATCCCACGCCGACAGCAAGAATCACGCACAGGAACGCGTAGATCGGGATGCCGTAGATCGCACGCCAGTCATCACCGGTCGACAGGGTCAGGCCCGTGCTGGCCTCGGAACCGGCCATGGCTTTGGCCACCGCGTAGGACCCGAAAGCGAGGACAAACGTCAGCACCGCACCGAAGGCACCGATGAGGCCGGCTTTGGCGATCAGAACCGAGGCACGGTTCGGCACTGCCTGGAACGTGGTTCGGATGGTCCCGAAGCGGTACTCACTGGTGACCGCGAGGGCCGCCATGA
>NZ_JASHKN010000015.1 GCF_030056735.1 Rhodococcus sp. IEGM 1409 | reverse complement strand
ACACTGTCGTCGCCTCAGATCGACCGAACGTACCGTTCGCACGATCAGGGCAGGGCACAAAGGCCAGCAGGGCGGGGCAGGCAGAACCGGCAAACCCCGTGGGCTCCTATCGCAGCGCAGCCTGTAGCACCTCGCAGAGCACATCCAGCGTCCTCGGGTACTGGGACTTCGTCGGCGTGCTGTAGCCGACGACGATGCCGTCACCTCCGACTGACGACACGTCGGGGTGACGGAAGGCGGACAGTCCTTCGAGGCCGAGATCGTGCGCCTGCGCAGCAGCAAGCACGGCTTGTTCGCTGCCGGAAGGAAGTCGGATCACAGCGTGAAGTCCCGCGGAGATCCCCGCGATCCGGACTTGGGGCACTTGCCGAGCGAGCGTCGTAACCAGTTGATCGCGTCGTCGTCGGTAAGTGGCGCGCATCTTCCGAATATGGCTGTCGAATCTTCCGGACTCGATGAAGTCTGCCAAAGTCAATTGATCCGTTGAACTGACCCAGCGTTCGTAGGGTCCTTTTGTTGCGAGTACGGGTTCGATCAGCCTGTCCGGCAACACCATCCACCCAATTCGAATCGCCGGCGACAGTGTCTTGCTGACAGTGCCGAGGTAGGCAACCTGCTGCGGCGCGATTCCCTGGAGTGCTCCGACAGGCTTTCTGTCATAACGGAATTCGCCGTCGTAGTCGTCCTCGATGATGACGCCGCCTGTGCTCGAGGCCCATTCGACAGCGGTTGCACGCCTTGCCGGAGTCAGTGGTCCACCGAGAGGGAACTGATGCGTCGGGGTCAGAAGCGCGCTGCGGGTGGATGTTGATGCCAATTCTTCTGTGCAAGTTCCGGATTCGTCGACCGAGATGGGAACTGTTCGTAATCCTTCGTCGACAAGTAGCTGCCGGTGAAGATGAAGGCAGAAAGAATCGACTGCAATCGCTCCGCCGAGGGCACGGGCGAGTAGGGAGATCCCGTGACCCGAGCTGGCACTGATCACAATGCGGTTCGGGTCGACGCGAACTCCTCTGGCTCGGCTCAGGTAGGTGGTGAGGGCGTTTCGGAGTTCGACTCGGCCCCTGGGGTCAGTGGCGGCGAATGCGTCGTTCGGTGCGGCAGTCAACGCGCGTCTGGCGGATGAAATCCATGCAGCGCGGGGAAACGCCGACACGTCCGGCGATCCCGGGAGAAGGCTGTAGGTGAAGCGCGGTCTTGTCGGCGACGGATCGGTCCCGCGGACGTGTGCGTCGGCCAGTGTAGCGACTACGGTCCCCGAACCCTGCCGTGTGACGAGCCATCCAGCCGCAGCAAGCTCGGCATAGCAGTCCGCAACGGTGT
Organism: Rhodococcus sp. IEGM 1409; assembly: GCF_030056735.1. GTDB lineage: Bacteria > Actinomycetota > Actinomycetes > Mycobacteriales > Mycobacteriaceae > Rhodococcus_F. Next base: position 106,897 of record NZ_JASHKN010000015.1, on the reverse strand, counting down.
TTCGTGCGACGCCGAGGTCGAGTGCCAGGGTGCGGGAGGGTGGAAGCCTGGTGCCAGGTTTCAACAGCCCACTGTCGATCGCGTCGCGCAGCGTCTGTAGCAGCGCAGCTCGAATCCCGATTCCTTGCGGTAGTTCGATATGCAGATCGAACCCAAGATTGGCCCATGAATTCATCACCGGATTGAACCATGTTTCGGGGTCTTTTCGGGCTTACGGTTTAGGTATGACTACAACAACAGGCCAACGAATCGACATTGCGAAGCTGGCACCCGAGGTCTACAAGGCGATGATTGCGTTGGATGCCGCTGCGCGTCAGGGGCTGGAGCCGACGCTTGTCGAATTGGTCCTCACTCGCGCGTCGCAGCTGAATCATTGCGCATGGTGCTTGGACATGCACACGCGTGATGCTCGAAAGGTCGGGGTGACGGAGCAGAAGCTCTATCTACTGAACGCGTGGGAAGAAGCGCGAGGGATGTACTCAGATCGCGAACGCGCCGCTCTTGCCTTGACCGAGGCCGTCACAGTCCTTACCGACGGTTTCGTTCCGGACGAGGTGTACAGCGAGGCAGCCGGCGAATTCTCGGACGAGGAACTGGCCCAGCTCATCAGCGTCATCTTGACGATCAATGCGTGGAATCGCATCGCGGTGACCACGAGGAAGGCGCCTCCGGTCCGAAGCTGACCCGAGCCGCATCCTCTGCGTTCGATCAGGCGTCCTTTGTCTCAGCCGGAGATTTGGGTAATCGTTCCAAAGGCGACCAAAAGATTGATTTCGAGGGTGAACAAAACCGAAGAAATCTCTAAATGTGAGGCAAATCGCATTACAGATGCTCGGACGAACGTACCGAGCGCGTGCAGGTTGTCCGAATTCCGACATACCAGTCTCGGTTGAAATCTCCAGTCAAGGGGCCCGCCATGCGGGCCCCTTCTTTTTGCGCGCGGACCGAATGGGCCCTTTTTGGGTTGATCGTGACGGTAGTGCGGTTGAACAAGATTTCAGTCACGGGCTTGAAGCCGGCCCGGAGGGCACCCGCAAGTTGGCTGTTGTCACCTGCGGCGGTGAACTCCAATTCGAGGACGGTGTGGGGAACTACGCCGGCGATCCCCGATCTCTCTTCGTAGAGATCGGGGATTGCCTGTTGGATAGTGTCGCAGGCATGGATCTTCACCTTTCTGGGAAACGTGCCATAGTCGCCGGCGGCAGCAAGGGGATCGGCCTGGCCATTGCCAGAGGTCTCGCAGCTGAAGGGGTTGATGTCGCGATACTTGCGCGCACAGAATCGACTGTCCTGGACGTTGCCCGAGATTTGACGTCGGAGTTCGGAGTTCGAGCTATCGGCATCGCGACCGACACGCGTGACGACGACGCAGTCCAGAGGTCGGTGCGGCGGGTGGTCGAAGAGTTCGGCGGCGTCGACATTCTGGTCAACTCGGCCGCGACGCCGTTCAGTGCGGGTCGATCGTTCGACTTGGAGGCGACCTCCGATGATGTCGTTCGTGGTGAGATCGACGTCAAAGTGCTGGGGTACCTGCGCACTGCCCGCGCAGTAGCGCCGTATCTGATCGATCAGGGCTGGGGCCGGATCATCAACATCAGCGGTTTGGGGGCCAGACAGGCCACTTCGATCGCCCACACGATCCGCAACGTCAGTGTGTCGGCGCTGACCAAGAATCTTGCAGACGAGCTGGGCCCCAAGGGAATCAACGTCACCGTCGTCCATCCGGGGGTGACGCGAACGGAAAGGTTGACCGCACGGATCGCGCGCGAGTCGGAAGATTCCGGCCGGCCGCCGGCGCAAGTGGAAGAGGGCATCGCGACGAACTCGATTCACCGGATCATCGACGCCGAAGAAGTAGCGGACGTCGTGACCTTCCTGGCGTCGCCGCGGAGCATCGCGATCACCGGCGACGCAGTGGCTGTCGGCGGGGGAGTGCCGGGGCCGGTCTACTACTGATACCTCGCGTGCCGCTACCTGGTCGCAGTGGTGACGATCGTGTGAACGCGTCCGCCGCCGAGTCTCTTGCTTTCGTACATCGCCGAATCGGCGACTTTCTGCATGTCCGTGAATGCCCCCGTACGTTCTTCGCCGGCAACAAATTTGTGGGTGCGCACGGCGATTCCGATGCTCGACGTCGACTGGATCTCGTCGGCATTCGAGTGCATTGCCGGCCCGATCGAGTCGAGCATCGGGCCGATTGCCGGGACCGGAAGTCGTTGAACGAGGATGAATTCGTCGCCACCGACTCGCGCGACGACAGCATCGGTATGTGCCCAAGACGACAAGCGCTGTGCCACTCGAAGAATGATGCGATCGCCGACGTCGTGACCGTGGACGTCGTTGATCGTCTTGAACCGGTCGATGTCGATCGCGATCACGAGTAGAGCCGCAGATTCTTGACGCTCGAACCCCCCGAGTACCTTCTCGACGTGGCGGTCGAGGCCACGACGGTTCAAGAGGCCGGTGAGAGGATCGAGGTCGGAGCTGGATGCGTCCATGCTGAGCATCGTCAGCACGATCTGCGAGATGAACGCGCAGACCACGAGTGCGGTGACGACCACCAGCAGTTTTGAAACACCTAGTGCTGGATCGCGATCCGGCCCGAACAAAATTGGCTGCGCCGCGACCCCGATTACCGAGACTGAAAAAACCAGGTGGGCAACCTGCAACTTCGGGTTGTGAAAGTAGGCGATGTAGATGCCGATCAGGGCAAAAATGACGCAGGTGAACAATCGTGCAAGCTGGTAGGAATCTCCAACGATGGAGATCGTGACTGCGATGTCGCAGAAGACCACGAAACCGAACGAGCGACGCTTCGTGGGGCCGAAGACCCACCATGAGACTCCGACCATGAAGCACGCGATCACGACAACAGTGTTGAAGAACAGCGCAATCGTGCTCGTGGGCCCCGCAGGGCTGAACCTGTTGAGTAGCGCGCACACTCCCAGCCCGATGACAATGATGCCAAGTAGTAGCCGAGTGGCAGTAGTGAGGCCGTTATCGCGAAGATAGCGAGTGAAGCGGTCGTATTGATCGGGAAGGGTCAACCACTCGCGGGTCAGCGTCCTCATGGACTTCATCTGCGGCGTCATGGGTGCTTCAGTGTGCGATGGCGGGGGTGTGCACCGCTCATCGTGAACCGACTCCTCTTCTGTCCTGCACCTTGCAATGCTAACTGGATCGATGCCGCATTGGACTGAGATGTTCGGATCGGTGACCCGAAAGTCTTGGTTGCGCGAGCGTGGAGTATAAATACATCTTGTGTCTATGTTGTATTCCGCTTCCGAAACCGTCTTCCGCGAAGTCAAGGAACTGATCCTTTCCGGCGAACTCGCCGGAGGGGAGTTGATCAGTGAGGGTGACATCGCCGCACGGACCAGTGTGAGTCGAACGCCAGTGCGTGAGGCGTTTCTGCGTCTTGAAGCGGAGGGCTGGATGCGCCTCTATCCGAAGAAGGGGGCGTTGATCGTCCCGGTCGCGGACGGGGAAGCGGAACACGTGGTCAGCGCCAGGCAGCTCGTCGAGACTCAAAGCGTTCGAGTGGTGTCGGTCCGACCGCACGCGCGCGAAGCACTTGTCGCAGCTTTGCGTGCAAACCTGATCGAGCAACGTGAGGTTGCTCAGCGTGGGGATGTGGCCGCATTCAGCGCAATCGACGCCGACTTTCACAAGATGATCGTCGCGGCGGGTGGGAATCCACTGCTCGACTCGTTCTACTCGAGCCTGCGCGACAGGCAACGTCGGATGACAGCGCGGTCGATCTCGCGCGACCCTGGCCAACTACCTCGGATACTGGCGGACCACACCGCGCTGACCGACCTCGTCGAATCTGGCGATGCTGACGGATACAACACCGCCGTTCTCACACACATGCGCCAGGTACACGGCCTCGGCTTCGAAGGAACTCTGTGATGAGCACGCAAACGATGGGCGTTGGGACCGCGGTCGATCGTCGTCCAGGCAGTGAACGCGGCAACGGCGGGAAATGGCTGTGGCTGACCGTCGCCGCCAGTATGTTCGCCGCGGCCTGGGGCGGCAACGAATTCACTCCACTACTGGTCATGTACCGACTCGACCACGGCTATTCGCCGGTGATGGTCGATTTCTTCCTCTTCGCCTACGTGGTCGGGATCGTGCCTGCCCTTCTGCTCGGCGGACCGCTGTCCGATCGATTGGGCCGACGCCCGATCATGCTTCCGGCGCCGATCATCGCGATCGCCGGTTCGGCGCTTCTCGCTTTCGGCGCCGACTCCGCCGCTGTCCTGATTTTGGGAAGAATCCTCTGCGGCATTGCCTTGGGGATCGGCATGGCCGTGGGCGGTTCGTGGGTGAAGGAGTTGTCCACGCAGCCTTGGGATTCGGCGGCGTCGGAAGGGTCGGGAGCCCGGCGAGCAGCGATGAGTCTGACCGCCGGCTTCGCCTTGGGTGCGGGTGCTGCGGGAATCTTGGCGCAATGGGCGCCCATGCCGAGTGCGTTGGCGTACGTGCTGCACATCGTGATCACCGTACTTGCGGGCGTGGCGCTGTGGCGTGCGCCCGAAACCCGACCGGCTCAAGCAAAAGATGATCGTCGACGGCTCATCGATGACCTCAAGATCCCCTCGGCAGGCCATCGCAGATTCCTCTACGTCGTTGTTCCCTTGGCTCCGTGGGTGTTCGGTGCTGCCAGTGTCGCGTATGCAGTAATTCCGGCGTTGATGACCGGGCACAGTGGCGATGCGCCCGTGGCCTTTTCGGCTTTGCTGTGTATGGTCGCGCTGACATGCGGATTCGCGATTCAGTCGTTGGGGCGCAAGATCGATACCGATCGCAGTGCGCGGGGCGCTGTAGTGGCGCTGGTGTTTCTGGTGGTCGGTATGGCGGGCGCTGCTCTGGTTGCGTCGACGTTGACCGTGGCCATCGCGATCGTCGCCGCAGCGATCCTCGGCTGCGGGTACGGCATGGCATTGGTGTCCGGATTGCTGGAGATCCAGCGAATCGCGGGCCCGGACGATCTGGCAGGGCTGACCGCAGTGTTCTACTCGATCACCTACATCGGGTTTGCCGTGCCGGCGCTGTTGGCAATGCTGTCGGAAAGCATTCCGGCGCTGAGCTATACGGTGACTCTTCTGTTCGGATCAGTTGCCGCAGCTGCTTGCCTGGTGCTGATCCTTTTCAAGTCGCGTTCACATCTTCCGACTGCATGAGGCCGCCGGGTCCGCCGACTCCCGCGAGAGCCGGCGGATCGGGTGAATCATGCATCTACAGTTGCGGACCCGTTCTCGAAACTGTGAACCGGACTGTGAACCGAACTGTGTACTGACGGGTGTCGACGAACGAGACTTCTCCCCAACCTTCGGCTGAGATGGTGAGGGTGACCCGTACCCAGAAGTCCGGGGTATGAATCTCGTCCGATGTGCGAATTATTTTGTTGCTCAAGGAGATAAGGGAGAATGGGGCCGCGAGTGACGACAACGAGAACGGCGGCCAGTGCGAGTCTGCCATCACCGCTATCAACGTCGGAGCGTCCGCGAGAGTGGCAGCTACGCCGCCGGCACCGAAGCCGAAAAGTGCTGTGGCCAAAGTAGTCAGGCTCAGAAATGGCAGCCCGTCTGTGTGGCCGCCACCCAGATCTGCAACCTCGCCGACGGCAAAGGCTAAGATCGGAGCGACAACCCCGATCGCAAAACATGGTAAAGGTTAGGCAAAGCTAATCGGCGCTTTCGGAATGTTTCGGCGTGGTGGTACGGCTGAGTGAAAGCGTCAGAGTCGAGGCAACGAGCCTTTATTCAGCCAAGCATCCCAGAGAGGGCGCAGTGGAGTGTCCGTGAAACGTGAAGCGAGATCGGTGAATTGCTCGGTGCTGACCGTGCCGTGCCGATGCTTCGTGGTCCACTGACGGATCAGTTCGAAGAACTTCTCATCTCCGAGAACGCCGCGCAGAGTGTGCAGCGTCAACGCGCCCCGCTTGTAGATTCGATCGTCGAACATCAAGGCAGGTCCGGGATTGCCGACGATCAAGTCCTGAGATTTACGCCCGAGCCCCTGATAGGCGTTGGCGGCCAGTTGGTCGGAGGACGGGCCGCCGGAATTCTCGGACCAGATCCACTCTGCGTAACAGGCAAAGCCTTCGTGCAGCCAGATGTCGGACCATTGTCCGAGGGTGAGACTGTTGCCGAACCACTGGTGGGCAAGCTCGTGCGCGACAAGACGTTCGGAACCGCGTCGGCCGGTGCAGTGGTTGGCTCCGAAGATCGAGAGCCCCTGCGCTTCGATGGGAATTTCGAGTTCGTCGTCGGTGACCAGTGCTGTGTAGTCGGCAAAGGGGTACGGGCCGAACAGCTCTCCGAAGACCTCGAGCATCTGAGGTTGGCGGCCGAAATCGACGTCGAACGCTGCGCGCAGCCGCGGCGGATGAACGGCGAAGACCGGCACCGGGCCGGCGCTCACCTGTCGGTGCTCGTACTGGCCGATCTGAATGGTGGCCAGGTAGGTTGCCATCGGTTCGGTCTGTTCGTAGACCCACGTCGTCTGACTGGCGCGGGTCTGCTTGCGGATCAGTTTGCCGTTGGCAAGGGCGTAGAACGGCGAATCGGTGGTGATCGAGATGCGGTAGGAGGCTTTGGAAATCGGGTGGTCGTCGCATGGGAACCAGGACGTCGCGCCGTTGGGCTGACTTGCGACCAATGTTCCTTCGTCGAGTTCCTCCCAACCGACTTCGCCCCACAGGCTCTTGATCGGCTCGGGGTTGCCGCTGTACGCGATGGTGACCGACAGGGCACCGCCCGCCGGGATCTTGGTGGACGGTGTGACGATCAGCTTGTTGTTCAAGTGCGCGTACTTGGTGCCGCGGGCACCGTTGACCGACACCTTGGATACCTGCAAGTTCTGCGCGAGGTCGAAGCTGAATTTGGATCGGCTCTCGGTGGTGACAGCAGTGATGACAGCCTTGCCGGCGAGACGGTTACTGAAGACTTTGTACGTCAGATCCAATTCGTACCGAGACACGCGGTAGCCGCGGTTGCCGTTGTGCGGTAAGTACGGATCGAGCGGCTCCTCGAGCATTCGGTTCGGCTTCACGAGGCCGCCCACGGTGCAATCGGGTTGCCCTGCCAGCGCGTGGAAGGCGGAACTGTGTCACCTCGCATCACCAGAGACGCAGGCCCGACCGTCGCTCCCGCGCCGATGCCGGCTGCGGGTAGCGCGACACAGTGCGGTCCCAGTGTTGCTCCTGCTCCCAGAGTGACGGTATCCATGGACATGATCCGATCATGGAAGAGATGAGTTTGCACGACGCACCCCCGTTCCACCGTTGCTCCGTCGCCCAAAGTCACAAGATCTGCCTCGGGTAGCCAGTACGACTCACACCAAACGCCCTTGCCGATTTTGGCCCCGAGCCCACGCAGGAAGATGTTCAGTACGGCAGTACCAGTTGCGGCCCGGGCGAACCACGGTGCCGCGACGGTCTCGACGAACGCGTCGGCCACTTCGTTGCGCCAGACGAACGAGCTCCACAGCGGGTGCTCTACCTTGGCGATGCGTCCCACGACGATCCACTTTGCCGCGATGGTGATCGCGCCTGCCACTGCTCCGGCGATGAGCAGAACTACGCCGCTCAGCAGCGCCGCGAACCAGAATCCGACGGCGCCGACCAGTGCTTCGAGAGCGAACAGAACACCGAGACCGATGCCGAACGTGACCATCACCGGAATCAGTCGACAGGTTTCGACTATTCCGCGGGCGATTTTCAGTCGCGTCGGCGGGTTGAACGTACGGGCGGCGTCGGTGTCCCCGGCAGCCCTCCGCAGACGTACCGGTGGACTACCCAGCCACGAAGATCCGGACTTCGCCTTGGACGGGGTAGCGGACAGGACGGCCACCAGACCGTTCTTGGGGACGCGTCGACCGGGTGCGGTCATACCGGAGTTGCCGAGGAACGCGCGCTTGCCGATCTTTGCCTGTTCGATGTGCATCCAGCCACCGCCGAGGCCGTAGCTCGCGACCATGGTGTCGTCGGCGAGGAATGCGCCGTCGGCGACCGTCGTGAACTTGGGAAGGAGGAGCACGGTGGATGCTTCGACGTTCTTGCCGATCTTGGCACCCAGGAGGCGGAGCCACCCCGGCGTCAGAAGGCTGGCGTAGAGCGGGAAGAGGAAGGTTCTGGCCGAGTCGAGGAGCCGCTCGGTCGCCCACACCTGCCAGCCGATGCGGCTACGAACGGGGTGGTAGCCGGGGGTCAGACCGATTGAGAGAAGACGTACGGCAACCAGAGTGATGACTGCGAAGACGAGCAGGCTCAGGATGGTCGCGACCGGAAGCATGATCAACGACTGGAGTACTGCACTCCTGAGAGTCTCGGTGTCGCGAATCCACCAACCGATCAATGCGATTCCCGCCATCAGAGCGAAGATCGGCATACCTGCCAGGAAGACAGAGGTGACGCCGTACACCGGAACCCAGCCGGGTGCGCGCTTCGGATGTTCGGCCGGCCACGGATGATTCGCTTTCCCGATCTTGGTGGCGGGGGATCCGGCCCATTGCTGGTTGGCCTTCACCCGGCCGAACACCGCGGATCCTGGTTCGACGACGGCGTCACGGCCGATACGTGCGCCGGGCAGAAGCGTCGAGCGTGAACCGACGGAGGCGCCGTCACCGATCTTGATCTCGCCGATGTGAATGACGTCGCCGTCGATCCAATGACCGGAGAGGTCGACTTCGGGTTCGACGGAGCAGCCGTCGCCGAGTTCGAGCATGCCGGTGATGGGAGGAAGTGTGTGGAGATCGACGCCGCTGCCGATGTCGGCGCCGAGGGCACGTGCGTAGTAGAGCATCCACGGTGCACCCGAAAGATTGGCTGCGCCACTGGCTTCGGTGAGTCGCAGCGCAATCCACAGACGCAGATGTTCACTACCGCCTCGCGGATACGTGCCCGGTTTCAGCTTGCGCAGGAGCAGGCGTGCTCCGACGACGGCGATGGTCATGCGCCCGATCGGCGTGATGAACACGATGAAGGCCAACAGAATCCACCACCACGAGACGGTGGGTGCCCAGCTCGCATCGACGAACCAGCCGAGGACGTTGTTCGCGATCGCCAGCCACGTCACCCACTGCAAACCGGTGAGTGTGGTGAGTGGAACGGTGACGGCTATCTGCGCGAGCTGAGTCTTCAAAGGTGTGGGAGCGACGATGCGCGGCTCCACAGTGTCGGTGGGTGCCAGCTCGTCGAGGTATTCGGCCAGCGATCCCAACCGGGGATGGTCGTAGAGCTGCGCGACGGTCACTTCCGGGAACCGCTCGCGTAGTGCGGTGACGAGTTGCGCGGCAGATAGGGATCCGCCGCCAACTTCGAAGAAGTCGTCGTCGAGCCCGGTGATCTGTGCGCCGAGGATCGAACCCCACAGTCCGGCGACCCACGCCGCGGTTCCGTCGAGTCCCAGCGCGGCGCCGGCGTCTTCGCCCGCACCTGGCAGCGGCCAGGGGAGTGCGTTCCGGTCGACTTTGCCGGACGTGCGCGTCGGGAGTTCTTCCATCAACGCCAGACGCGGCACGAGGGCTGCTGGTAGCTGCTCGCTGAGCTGTGCGTGAGCGGCCTTGAGATCGAAGTCCGGGTCGGTGCTCGCGATGTATCCCACGAGAATTTGGTTGCCGGCCGCGGTTTTCTTCACGGCCGCGGCAGCGCCACTGACACCGGGGAGGTTCTGGAGCGCGTTGTCGACCTCACCGAGCTCGATGCGTCTGCCGCCGAGCTTGACCTGATCGTCTGCGCGGCCTTGGAACATCAAACCGGCGGTCTCGAGCCGGACCAGATCGCCACTTCGGTACGCGCGTTCCCAGCCGAGAGACGGCATCGACGCGTACTTCTCGGCGTCCTTCGCGGGATCGAGGTAGCGGGCCAGACCGACGCCGCCGATCACCAGCTCACCGACTTCACCGACCTCGACGGGGTTACCTTGGGCGTCGACGACCGCCAGGTCCCAGCCGTCGAGGGGGAGGCCGATGCTGACCGGGCTCTTGCCGTCCATGAGAGCGCCGCAGGCCACGACGGTCGCCTCGGTGGGTCCGTAGGTGTTCCAGACCTCGCGGCCTTCGACTGCGAGGCGTTCAGCCAGCTCCGGTGGGCAGGCTTCTCCGCCGAAGATCAGGAGTCGTACCGCTTCGAGAGCCTCGGCCGGCCACAGGGACGCGAGCGTCGGCACGGTGGAGACGATGCTGACATCGCGAGAGACCAGCCACGGACCGAGGTCCATGCCACTGCGGACCAGCGAACGAGGTGCGGGGACGAGGCACGCCCCGTGACGCCACGCCAGCCACATTTCCTCACACGATGCGTCGAAGGCCACGGAAAGTCCAGCAAGCACGCGGTCGCCGGGGCCGATCGGTTCGTCCTGCAGGAACATGCGCGCCTCGGCGTCGACGAACGCCGCGGCGTTGAGGTGCGTGACGGCAACGCCCTTGGGGGTGCCGGTGGATCCGGAGGTGAAGATGATCCAGGCGTCGTCGTCGGGTTCGGGCTCGCGAACCGGTGGATGTTCGTCTCGCTTCGGCGCCGTCCCGGGCTGAATACCGTCGCCGGTGATGATTGCCGCTACCTGCGCCTCACCGAAGACCAACTCGGCGCGCTCTTCCGGATCGTCGGCGTCGACGGGCACATAGGCGGCACCCGCCGCGAGGATCGACAGGATCGCCACGTACAGCGAACGTGAACCAGACGGCATCCTGATTCCGACGCGGTCACCTGCGCCGACGCCGGCATCACCGAGCCAGCGCGCACCGAGCTTGATTTCGTCGAGCAACTCCGAGTACGACAGTGTGGTGTCGCCGTCGTCGATGGCAGGTGCTTCCGGGTTGGCCTCGGCTGAGGCCCGCACGATGTCGATGAGCGTGCGCGGCGCAGGTGCATGCGCCGACCGTAGGAATACGGACGGTATCCCGAAAGATTGTTCCGTCTCCGACTGCGACTGGAGTGGCAAACCCGTTGGTCCTGTTCTACTCACGAAACTTAGAGTCCTGCGAACTGTCGAGTTGAAAGTCTCATGACAAGTTTGCGAGTTGGTGAACAGATATGCCTAATGCAACATGCCGAACGTGCCGGTCAGTCCGTACTGGCAGCTTGGGCGTGCCCTTCTGCCGAGTCGGCGAACTCGGGTGTGTCGAACACCTCTCCGCCCAGCGGATCGACGACCTTCGAATCCTCGGAGAAGTCGACAGCGCCGGTGTCCGGGTCGATGTTGACCGCATGGGCGGGAACTTCGTGCACCGCGACGAGCATGTGGGCGTCGGAGGGTTCCGTCGTGATCCCGCTTTGCGACGGGGTGAGCCCGGCGAAGGTGGACGAGATCTTCAGATCGCGGAGCCGTTTCTCGGCGGGTTGCGGAACGTCGGTCGATGCCGCGGTATTTGTCGAAACCCGCAGGTAGCGCGGGGCCGACGCGACCTCGTACCGGAACGCCTTCAACATCGACAGACATGCCAGCACCATGATGACCGAGAACGGCACGGCGGTGGCGATGGCAACGGTCTGTAGCGCCGTGAGCGATCCGCTGCCACCCACGATGAGGAGAACCGCAGCGGCGGCACCGGAGAGGAACGTCCAGTAGACACGCGTGATCTTGGAGGTCTCCAGGCTGCCACCCGTCGCGAGGATGTCGATGACGATCGAGCCGGAATCCGCGGACGTGACGAAGAAGAACACGATCACGACGATCGCGAGGACACTCGAAATCGTTCCGAGCGGAAGTCCGTCCAGAAGCGTGAACAGTGACGTGTTGGTGTCCACTGCGCCGGATGCGTCGAGCATCGTGCCCTCGTTGCGCTGACGCAGAATGCCGGAGTTACCGAAGATCGTGAACCACAGCGATCCGACCAGCGTCGGTGCCAGCAGCACGCCGAAGACGAACTCGCGGATGGTGCGGCCACGTGAGATGCGCGCGATGAACATGCCGACGAACGGCGCCCAGCTCATCCACCAACCCCAGTAGAAGATGGTCCAGGCACCCTGCCAGCCGTCTTCGGCGAACGGGGACGTGCGCAGCATCAGCTCGGGCAGGGCCTGGACGTATCCGCCGAGGTTCTGCACCCACGACTGCATGAGGAACAGTGTCGGACCGAGAATGAGGACGAACAGGGCCAGCGCTGCAGCGAGCATCATGTTGATGTTGGAGAGCCACTTGAGGCCCTTGGTGACTCCGGAGACGACCGAGAAGGTGGCCATGCCCGTCACGATGATGATGATGGTGATGACCAACCAGTTGTCGGTCTCCACCCAGCCGAGGTAGTCCAGGCCGGCCGAGATCTGCTGGACACCGAAGCCCAACGACGTCGCGACACCGAACAACGTGCCGACGATGGCGACGACGTCGATGGCATGGCCGATCTTTCCCTCGATGCGAGCGCGTCCGAGGAGTGGCTCGAGCAGCCAACGGATCGACAGCGGGCGACCCTTGCGATAAGTCATGTACGCCAGACCCAGGCCGACGACGACGTAGATCGCCCATGCATGCAGACCCCAGTGGAACAGCGTCAGTTCCATCGCTTGATTGGCTGCGGCGTCGGTCGATCCCGCGATCTGCCCGGCTACGGGAGGGCTCACATAGTGCGAAAGCGGTTCTGCTACTCCGTAGAACACGAGGCCGATGCCCATGCCGGCGCTGAAAAGCATCGCGAACCACGAGAGCATCCCGAACTCGGGTTGCTCGTCGTCACGCCCCAATCGGATGTTGCCGATGCGGCTGATTCCGCAGTACAGCGCAAAGATCACGAAACCGGTGGCGGAGAGGATGTACCACCAGCCGACGCCGTCGCTGATCACGTTGTTGAGTGTTTCGAATGCGTCCGCAGCGGTTCCCGCGTAGATCACGGCAAAGGCGATCAGGGCAAAGATCACTATCGACGCGGGGATGAACACGGGTTTCCGTAGTTCACGCCACGCAGTTTTGACCGCAGTCATTCCACTCCTCGAACATTCAGGTATTCACAGCGCCCATTCGGGCGGCCACGTGTCACGCGTAGGTGGGTGTTTCGCTCACGCCATCGCAGTCAAGACCGAGCTATTGCTTTGAAATTCAACGTAACGTCAAGGTTCGGTCAACTCAACTGAACGAAAGATGCTGCACTGTCGCGAAACGTATCGCGGACAGGCGCTTCACCGGTTTTAAACCGTTGAACAATAGCAAGATTGGACTCTTTTGGAATCCATGAAAGGTGAATTCGATTGGTACGGTGAGTTGAATCGGTCGGGTCAACTCACATCGGTCGATCACTTTTGTCAAACTCGGCGAATCAGCTTGTCTGTCAGGTGGTTAACTCTTGGCGTGCGCGCTCGATCGCGGCAGTGTGGTTCCGATACCTAACTGTGATTGTGATGGTCGCAACTATCGGCGGTGCGGGCCCTGTTCTCCTCGCTGGGCGTCGATCAGATCCATCGCATCCTTCAGGCCCAAGCCCGGATGTTGTTCGCGTAGTGCCTTGATTGCCGGGATGCGGCCGTCAGCCGACGCGAGTGCGCTGCGGACGTCGTCGGCAGGTATCACTGGCGCCGACGATTCGGAGGGTGCGGGTATCCCTTCCAGCCAGACTGGTTGCGGATTGTTCCTGGTTCGCCAGGCTTGGGCGGTGCCGTAGGCAAATCCGACGGTTGCAAACAACCAAATCGCCAGCCATGTCCAATTCCAAGCCGTTGGTTCTGTGGTCACCGTATCGATGGTGCTTGGACCGACCACAACGAGAAGCCAGGCCAGCATGATCGTCTGCCACCATCGCTCGACGCGCCTGCTCGGATTCCACCATTCGGCCATCGATGGATACTCGCACAGGGCTGCTGTTTCGGTGCGACCCTGCTGTTTTGGTGCGACGATGGAGACCATGGAGATTCGTGATGCGGTGGAGCGCCTTCGAGCGGAATCAGGGACCTCGACGATCTTCGGTGAACCGCACCAGACCAGCGACGGAACGACGATCATCACGGTTTCGCGTCTACACCGGCGGTGGCGCCGCGACCCGATTCCGGTGCCAGTCGGAGTGTTCTCGATCCACGACGGTGAGCCGTCGTGGTCACCGGCCGTCGATCACACCAGAGCAGCGTTGATGGGGGAGTTCATCGGATTGGCGGCCGCTGTGATCGCAACATTGGCCGTTCTACGTCGACCGCCCTGGCCTGATGTGACGATTCAGAAGGGGTGACCCAGAATTACGCCGATCAGCTGGAACGGCATTGCCAGGAACATCGATCCGACGTAGAGCGGATAGCGAATCGGATCGCCGGCGAGGTAACCCTCGGCGAGCCAGGCCATTACGTCTGCTGATCCCATCATCGTTACTTCCCTTCGCTGTTGCGGTTCACCGACATTTTCGGTCGCGGGAGTTGTTTTGTTACAAGCGAACTCGAAGGAGTAGTAGATGTGATGGCAGTTTCGGCGCAGCAAACGTCGTCAAGTGAGACCTTCGGGGGCGGCGGATGCCAACGGGTGCGATGACGACTTGCCGGGGCAAACTCCATCGGCGGAGTTTGGGTACTCAGCATCGTGTTGTGGGCCCAGCCAGATTCGGAGCGTCTCTGTCGGAGGCGGGAGATGCCGCTCGGCTCGCCGGTTCCAGGTCGCAGACCGGCCGGTTCCTGCACGTGGACCGCCTCGGGCTGGCGCAGTTGCTGCTGGCGCGGACGCGGACCGACACGTTTCAGCCCGCGGCCGCGGCACTGCTCGCGCCGCTACGAGATACGAATGGAGAGTTGCTCGAGACCCTCTCGACGTACCTCGACCAAGAATCATCTCAGGCGCACACCGCAACACGAATGGGCTTGCACCGCAACACCGTATCGATTCGGATCGATCGAATTCAGCGCCTTCTCTCGGTGGATCCGGCCGATCCGGAAACCAGACTTGCACTCCACCTCGGCTGCCGAATTATCACGCCGTGACGACGGCCTTCGCAGCTTCGTCTTGACAAGCGCAGGACGTTCCTGCCATCCTCGTTGCCAGGTCACGAGTACCAGTGTTCAGCCCCGGCTTGCTGGTCGGCAACCCTCCTCCGCGGTGGGGTGCTCCGGGTGACGACCCGGCTGCGTTCGAAAACGAATGCGGCAAGCGCGGACTCTTCCGGGGCCATCACCCGACGAACGAGTCCTTGAACGTGAGGATTGTCTTCGATGACTGCTGTATTGAGTGCCGACACCTGCTGCACCGCTCCGATCGCCAAGGTTTCGGGTGCTGACCTGCAGGTTCCGCTGGTTCAGGGCGGCGAATGCTCCTACGCCAACTTCGACTACGCCGCGAGTGCACCGGCATTGGCCCAGGTCACCGACCGTATTGCCGAGTTGTTGCCGACGTACGCCAGCGTCCACCGCGGTGCCGGCTACGCATCCCGGATCTCCACCCTCACCTACGAGAACGCTCGCGAATCCGTTGCTCGTTTCGTGAACTGTGCCGACGATCAGGTCGTCGTCTTCACCCGAAACACCACTGATTCGCTGAACCTGCTGGCCCAGTGCGTCCCCGGCAGCACCGTTGTCCTCGACGTCGAGCATCACGCAAACCTGTTGCCGTGGAACGACGCTCGTATCGTCACCGCCGCAGACACCATCGAAGAGACCATCGAGCGCCTGATCGGTGAACTGTGCACCAAGCCTGCCGCACTGCTCGCAATCACCGGCGCCTCCAACGTGACCGGCGAGATCCTGCCGATTGCACGCTTGGCTGACATCGCTCACCGTTGCGGCGCACGTATCCTCGTCGACGCTGCTCAGTTGGCTCCCCACCGTCGCATCGACCTGCAGGAATGCGGCGTCGACTACGTCGCGTTCTCGGGGCACAAGCTGTACGCACCCTTCGGCGCCGGCGTTCTGGTCGGACGCCGTGACTGGCTCGACGAGGCTCAGCCGTACCTCGCCGGCGGCGGCGCCGTCCGCGAGGTGACCATCGAGTCCACCGAGTGGGCTTGTGCGCCCGCACGCCACGAGGCCGGTTCGCCCAACGTTCTCGGCGCCGCAGCAATCGCGACCGCATGCGAAACCCTGCACGCCCTGGACTTCGACGTCATCGCCGAGCACGAGAAGGCGCTCACCGCCCAGCTCACCGAGGGCTTGTCCGCCATCGAGGGAGTCTCGCTGGTGCGACTGTGGAACGACGCTCCTGACGCCGTCGGAATTGTGACTTTCACCGTCGACGGATTCGAAGCGGGCGAGATCGCCGCTTTCCTGTCTGCAGAACACGGCATCGGAGTTCGCGACGGACGCTTCTGCGCACACCCGGTGCTCGCACGCCTCGGCCTCTCCGGCGGCGCAGTTCGTGCCAGCCTCGGCCTCGGTAGCAGCTCGGACGACGTGACGAGGTTGGTCGACGCCGTGAACATCCTGGTTTCGAATCAGCGTGATTGGAACTACGCGAAGACCGCCGGTGCGTGGAACCCCGTGCCCGAGACCCGCCCCTTCCTCGGAGCTGCAGACGACAATGCCGGCGCAGCCGAGTGCGTCTGAGCTGAGCTCGGTCCCCGAAAACTCGAACGGACAACTAGCATGGCAGCCATGGCACCAGCGGACTTTCCCGCCACTCCTTCGAGAGTGAGTATCACTCTCGGTCAGTGGTGCCGTCGCCATGTCGATCTGTGCCGCACCTCGTCAGGAATGTGTTCGAGCTGACGATTCGTCTCGCTCATCCCACACTTTTCTGATTTTCGGAGGTCACACATGTCTTCACTCGCTTCGCATTCTCTGCACGTAGCGGTCGAGTTGACCGGTTCCGGTCACCATCCGGCCGCTGAGGGCGCACCCGGAAACCTGCCCATCATCGGCGGCGACTATTGGGTGGACCTCACCGAGAGCGACAGGGTTCTCGATTTGGCTTCATTTCCTACCAATGTGGTTCGGATTCGGGCTGCAGACCTGCGTGAGGCGCAGCTCGAACGCGCACGGATACGTGCTGCCGTCGCCGAAGAAGGACGCGATCCCGACACCGTCGCAGTACTGGTCGATCTCGAGATTCTGATCGCGCCGGAAGCTCGCTCCGCTCGTAAAGAGCTTGCACAGTTGGACAGCGCCTTGACTGCGCCGCGGGTTCCCGTTTCGCTTCATTACGTCGGAACACCTTCCGGTCTCGGCAGTTTGATCGCCGATATCCGAGCTGCCGAGGTTGCCGACGGTGTGACGTTGCTGCCTCTCGCATTGCCCCGCACTCTCGAGCACCTGGTGGACAGCACCATTCCGTGGCTCCAGGATCGCGGCCTGGTGACACCGTCTACCGCAGTCGACGAGGTCCTCGGTCGTTTCGGACTGCCGCCCCGTCAGCGCACGCTCGCGTCCTGATCGCCACCGATTGCATCTGCGTACAGGTGGAACAGCGACGGTAGTTTGTCGGCGCCGTCCACCTGTGCCAGCAGCGTCCAGCACTGTGCCGTGACGGAGCGTGCCCGCCTGCCGATCCAGTTGGTGGGCAGCAATTCTGGCGGCAGCAGCGGATCCGGTTCCATGGCTCGCGTGAATTCCGCCGCGAGCTCGATGGTCATCGTGACGGCATCGGTGTCTTGGGTGCTCTGCAGTTTGTGCAGGCGTGCGGTCGCTACATCGAGCAGCCGTTCGTATCCGGCTGCGATCTCGTCCAGTGGCCACAACTGTGCCGCAATCTTCACGGGTTCTTCGAGGGTGCCCACTTTCAGATCACGAGTGGTGAGCGAGGACAGGTGCTGTTCGACGTCGAGTTCGGCGGCCGCATCGAGAACGTACGGTTCCCAGGCGTGCGGCGAGACGTACAGACCGCCCTGGACGAGCGCGCCGCCGAGGTAGACCACCCTGGTGCGCAGCGCATCTCGTGCTTTCCGTGACGACTCCGGAATTGCGAATCCAGCCAGATGCCAGCACCCGTCCCACGGCGTCGCGGAGTCGCGATCTTGTTGATACGCCAGCCGAACGAATTCGACGTCGGGTTCCATCTCGCGCACGGCTTTCGGCGTGGCTCGCAGCGTGGCCTGACGCCCGCGTCCCTCCTGAGTGAACTTTCCCTCGGCGACCAAACGCTTGATGCACAGCCGAACCTGTTGATCTGTTTTGTCGAGGGCGTCGGCGGTGGCATAGAGGGTGTGCCCGTCGACAGTTCCGTCCGTGCGCAGTAGTCCCTCGATCAAAATCCTCGTGGGTACATCGACGTCTCGGTCGGTCATCGCCCTGCCCTTTCCTCGCGTCTCGACATCTTCGCCCATAACTGTACTATCGACGTCAAAACGATCGTTTTCAATTCGTACGTTAGGACGGGAAGATGGCAGTGCAATCGGTGAGTGAGAGGAAGGGCAACCCTCGTTTGCGCAGGTGGGTGGTTACTTCCCTGGCGGTGGTCGTTGTTCTGATCGTTGGACTTGTGGGCTGGACGCTGTACCAGAACACCTATGACATTCGTGAGGAGAAAGTGACGATTACCGGGGGATCGGTGCCACTCCAGGGAGTCCTTGCCCTGCCCGAACACGGTGACGGCCCCTTCGGGCTCGTGGTTTTCGTCCACGGAGACGGACCGGTCGATGCAACACACGAGACGTTCTACCGGCCGGTCTGGGAGGCGTTTGCAACCGCTGGGTACGCGTCACTCTCCTGGGACAAGCCGGGGGTCAACGGGGCGCCGGGTAATTGGCTCGATCAGAGCATGGACGATCGGGCCGCGGAGACGGAAGCTGCAATCGAGTGGGCGCGGGGCCGCTCGGATATCGATTTGTCTCGTATCGGCCTGTGGGGTGCAAGCCAGGCAGGTTGGGTGATGCCCAAGGTGGTAAACCTCGACCCGGACCTCGCGTTCGTCATTGCCGTCGGTCCCGCGATCAACTGGCTTCAACAAGGTGAATTCAATACTCTTGCAGAGCTTTCCGAGAGAAATGCATCGGCCGACGAGTTCGAGAAAGCGCGGGTCAGCCGCGCGAAGAACTTGGAACAGTTGGCCCGTGATGCATCGTTCGAAGATCTCGTGGCCTCCGGCGAGGCTGACGGTCTCACCGAAGATCGGTGGAACTTCATTCGAAAGAACTACCGATCGGACGTGCGAGCCGATCTCGAAACCGTGAAGGTTCCGGTGTTCTTGATTCTCGGCGGTCAAGACGTCAACGTCGACGTGGCCGATACGGAAAGGGTGTACCGCGAATTACTCGACTCCCCTGGGCAATTGGTGGTCGAGAAGTATCCCGACGCCACTCACTCGATTGTGGAGAAGGACCTCGAAGACTCGGAAGTGATGTCGGCTCTGGTGGCCGTTCTTGCTCCCCGTTCGATCTTCGCTCCCGGTTATCTAGCGGATCAGACTGCATTTTTGGAGGGAATTCATGGCTGACGGCATCACGGTTGTCGCACTGGGCGGTGCCGGTGCCATGGGCTCGGCAGCAGTTCGTCTGGCTGCAACATTGTCGGGAATCGGCAAGGTAGTAGTCGCGGATCGCGATATCGATGCTGCGAAGCGTCTTTCGGTTGAACTGGCTCAGGCGTCAGCGCAAGTCGAGGCGCGCAGCATCGACGTCACGGACGGTCGCACGCTACGTGAATTGTTGGATGACGCAGACGTGATCATCAATACCGTCGGCCCGTTCTTCCGTTTCGGTGTCGGCGTTCTCCAGGCAGCGATCGAGACCGGGACGCACTATCTCGACATCTGCGACGACTGGGAACCGGCAGTCGACATGCTGGAATTGCAATGTGCTGCGCGAGAAGCCGGAATCTGTGCAGTGGTCGGAATGGGCGCAAGTCCCGGGATGAGTAACCTCCTGGCCGCGATGGCAGTCTCGCGATTGGACATTGTCGACGACCTGTACACGGCCTGGCCGGTTGATGTCGACGGCGAGGGGGAGTCGGTAGATACGGTGAGTGCCGCTGCCGTTCACTGGATGCAGCAGATCAGCGGCAAGGTGCCAGTAGTTCGTGAGGGACGGATCGTCACGGAAGCACCGCTGCGTTCCATCGCACTGGAACTGCCCGGCGGACGCCGCGGAAACGCTTACGTGGTCGGGCATCCGGAGCCGGTCATGTTTCATCGGACCTTCAGTCCCTCAGGTCATTCGGCTAATCTCATGGTGATCACACCGGAAACTGTGGCGTTTCTCGACGTCCTCCGTGCGGATATCGACAAGGGGATAATCGATCTCGACGCGGCCGCTGAAGAATTGGGCCAGCCCTCGCTCCGGCGGATGATCCGCGCTGCACCTCGAATGCTCACGCGTGCCGACCACGGATCCTTGCCGTTGTTCTTCGCCTCGGCGACTGGGACGTTCGACGGAAGAGCGATGCGCGTCGTGGCCCGGATTGCAGACGATTCACCGATCTCGGAGTTGCTGTCGGACATGGCCAGTGCGACTGGAATCCCTTTGGCGCTGGGCCTTGCTCAGGTTGTATCCCGGCTGGCCGACGGAACGATTCGGGATCGGGTCGGTGTGCACTCACCTGAGAGTGTCATTGATCCGGAAGTTCTGTTCACTGCGCTGGCGCGGTTGTTCGATCGAACCGACTGGAGGGAGATCGTCACCGTCGAATCCGAGTTTCGCTAGTCAGTTCGCGGCGCGCGATCCGATGCGACTGCGGATTTCGGTCTCGACTCGGTCTGCGTCTTTGGGACTGAACGAGGGCGCTCCGCGGCCGGTGAGGGTGAGTACCACCGCAGTCTCCTTCCAGGGACGTGAAAGATCCAGGCTGTACCACGAGCTGAAATCTGTTGTTCCCCAAATTCGTAGGCGTCCACTCAGCCACGACATGACTCCGAGGTCGACGGATTCGATCTGCGAGTACGGAACGAACTTGCTGACAAACGGGAAGTAGTAGTGACGGATGGTGACGCCCTGATCGTCGATCCGGACGGTTCGGTCCTCGTAGAATGTCGATGTCCCTGCACTCACAGTGATAACCCGGTTCCTGCTGTTCGATGCTCTGTATGGTTGCCTGGAAACCAACCATACAGTCTCTATTGGGGCAGGTCGCGAGCGCGGGCGTCAGGTGCTGGTGGGCCTTGAGACGACGAGATCGCTCACCGCGATCTGGGCATTGCCGATTGCCGCCTGAACTGGTTCGCAACTGCTCGACGCTCGGGCGAGTGCAAGAACTGCGGTGAGTAGGGCGGCGTCGGGTTGTCCTTCGAACGGTCCGCTCTCGACGTCGAACTTTCCATCTCGCAACTGCTTTCGGGCGTTGATTCCCAGTTGTGAAATGACCTCGTCCATCGCGGTCAGGCACTGGGAGAGCGCTCCGATCGACCAGTAGAGATCGGCTGCAACGACGGGTGTCCCCGACGCCACGGTGCCGGCGCGGCGTAATCGGTTGTGGGTATCGAGGAGTATCTCGGGCAGTCCGTGGTCTGCGCAATGTTCCATCCCGCCGCCTCCGTAAGGTGTAAAGTTAGATTATTCAATTACGGTAAAGCAGGGCGGTAAGGGATGCAAGTAGTTTTAGACGATTACGTATCCGGTGCGTCGTTTGCGACTGACCTGGTCAACACCTCACCCCGAGTGTGGGTGGAGGCCGGTGACGCGTTGCCAGACTCCCAGACGCTTCAGGATCTACTGAGTGAACACGGACTCTCGCCGGACGCGCTCCGCAACGGGCGTCGGCCGACCAGCGGTGAACTTTCGGACGTTCAGGGGCTTAGAGAGGAGATTCGTTCGGTTCTCGATGCTCCGACTGCCGGCGAACTGGTCGATCGCACTCATCGACTTCTGCAGACCGTCCCGCATCACGTTCGACTCTCGCCGGATTCCCAGAACGACTATCGGTGGAATGCAGTACCGGACAACAAAATCGATCTCGCGGGCGAACTCACGTTGGTGATCGGCTACTCGTTGCTGGGGACTCTGCGCACATTGGGGTACGAACGATTCCGACCATGCGCATCGCCGACGTGCAACGGGGTGTTTGTCGATACGAGCCGGGGAGGGCGACGCCGATACTGCATGCCGGCGTTGTGCGGCAACCGAATCAACGTCGCGAATCACCGTCAACGGCAGCGTGGTACTTAGTCGTCAACGGCAGCGTGGTACTTAGTCGTCAACGACAGCGTCGTACTTAGCGTCTGCAGTCGCCCGGTCGATAGTGACAATCGAACAGAGTGCGGCCTACTGGATGGGTCGCTTCAACGAGATCCAGACCACGTCAGTCTCGCACCATTGTCGCCATGGCAACTTCTAGTAGATGGCGGCTCGTATGGAAGCTCGTTCTGTCTCCCCGACAGCAGTCACCGGTCCGCCGAAGCCTGAAGGAGTGAACTTCGCTTCGCTCGACAACAAGAAGTACATCGAATTGTCCACTGAGGCTTCGCTTCTTCCCGGCGACGAGTCCTGCAAGGTATGGGAGGAAGGTGAGCGAGCATTGTTCAACGACGTTGACCTGCTGCCGGTGTCGACGACTCCCGCGCACATGTTCTTCAACGGCGCAACGTCGATCTACCCGCCGTCGAGTGGAATCCTCCCGGGCTCGGCGATACGGGTCCTGAAGTAGGCCTCTCCGTAAACGCTCACCTTCGGGTATTGATCATCCGAAGTGCAAACCGAAATACCACCGCGGCGCCCGCACCTGCAGCTAATCCAGCGACGACGTCGGCAAGAAGAACACCGACGCCTACGCCCAGGACGGCAGCAGCGGCGACGGCGAGGGCGACGTCAGCACGAGGAGCGGCGATCGCGGCATCCCTTCCCCGAGTATCGAACGAGCACCCATCTCAACGGAGCATGTCACGAAACTGTCGTCCGGAGTTGTATCAACTGCAAAATGCGTAAAACGCGTCGGCCCCGACGGAGTTGGACTCCGCCGGGGCCGGGCTGTGTGTATTGCGCAGTGGTCAGTGTGTCGGGACGGATTCCTTCGAAGTGGTCGGGGACATATCGGTGTGCTCGCTACCAATCTCCGTGCGGGAGTTGGTGCTGTTGAACCGAGGGAGGAAGCCGGCCAGGACGAGTGCGATGACGGCGGATCCGGCAGCGAGGGCCATGACTACACGGAAAGCGTTCTCCGACGGCAGCGTTGCCCCACCGATGGACATGGTCATCTGGGCGATGACGACACCGGCGATAGCGCTGGCGAATGATGTACCGAGGGAGCGCATCAGGGTGTTGAAGCTGTTGGCTGCACCGGTCTCGGACGCAGGAACAGCCCCCATTATGAGAGCGGGGATCGCGCCGTAAGCCATGCCGGTGCCTGCACCGGTGATTACTGCGATCACGATCAGTTCCCAGATCGAGTGCATGGCGAAAATACCGATGCCGTAACCGATTGCGACCACAATGGCGCCGAGCATGAGCGTCACCTTGGGGCCGTACGAATTGGTGATGCGTGAGGACAGCGGAGAGATGAGCATCATGACGATGCCGGAAGGAGCCATGACCAGACCTGCGGTGAGCATCGAGCCGCCGAGGCCGTAACCGGTTACCTCAGGCAACTGGACTACCTGGGGGAAGACCATGCTGGCGGCGAACATCGCGAATCCGAACACGATGGATGCGAGATTGGTGAAGAGCACCTGGCGGCGGATGGATACGCGTAGATCTACCAGCGGCTTGGGGGTGCGTAGTTCCCACCATGCCCAGAATCCGAATATCACGATCGAGGCGCCGAACAGCGAAAGCGTGAGCGTGCTTGTCCAGCCCCAGTCACCACCCTTTGAAATGGCAAGTAGTAGAGCGATGAGGGCGGCTGAGAGAGAGATTGCTCCGCCGAAGTCGAACGTGCCACCCGTGCGAACCGTCGATTCGGGGACCAGGACGACAACAAGTCCGGCCGCAAGTGCGCCGAGGGCTGCAGACGCCCAGAACAGAACGTGCCAGTCCGCGTATTCCGCGATCAGGGCCGCGATCGGAAGCCCCAGCGCACCACCGACTCCCAGCGAAGCGCTCATCATCGCAACAGCGCCGGCGAGCTTCTTGGGCGGAAGCACGTCGCGCATCACGCTGATACCCAGCGGGATGACGCCGGCCGCAAGACCCTGGAGGATTCGGCCGGCAACGAGGGGGATGACGCTCGAACTGAGTGCTCCGACCACCGAACCGGTCACCAACAGCGCCATGCTGATCAGGAGCAGCCGGCGTTTGCCGAACATGTCGCCCAAGCGGCCCATGGTCGGGACGGCGACGGCGGCTGCGAGCAGGGTGGCGGTCACCGTCCACGCGGTGTCGGACGCGGGAGCGTTCAGGTACTCGGGTAGGTGCGGGATGATCGGGATGACCAGCGTTTGCATGAGCGAGACGACGATGCCGGAAAACGCCAGAACAGCCACTACTGCCGTGGTGGCGGGTGACTTCGCTGTCTGTGGTGGAGAAGTGGTTGACGACATTGCGGTAACTCCATCGGAGGAAGAACGAATAGTGGTTTAAGTCAGTTGCTTGAACTAAGGTTAAATCAACTGACTGACTTAATGGAAGGATGTGTCTCCGATCGTGACGAACATCTCCGGTGCCGAGCAGCTTCGGACAGTCGAGGATGATGGTGACCATGACTACGAGGGCTGAAGATGCGACGGCCGACGCCGGCGTCGCGGGAAGTTCCGCGCGTTCTGCTGCAACCCGAGACCGCATCCTCGCCGTTGCCGAGCAGCTGTTCGCCGAACACGGAGTCTTTGCGGTCTCGAACCGTCAGGTGAGTGAAGCGGCGGGACAGGGCAACAATGCGGCCGTCGGATATCACTTCGGCACCAAGACCGATCTGGTACGCGCGATCGTGAACAAACACTCCCAGCAGATCGAGAAGAAGCGCGGCGAACTGCTACGGGAGGTTGAAGGGTCGAAGGATGTTCGAGACTGGATTTCGTGTCTGGTTCGGGCGTCGACCGATCACTACGCCGAAATGGGTGGCCCGATGTGGTACGCGCGGTTCAGTGCGCAGATTCTCACCGATCCAGTCCTGCGGAAAATCGTCTACGACGAGGCTCTGGCCTCGCCCACTCTGCAGGAGACGCTTCGCGGACTCTCCGACTGTCTCACTGACATGCCGATGAGTGTTCGACGCGCTCGCGCGGACATTGGACGCAATGCGATCGTGCACATGTTTGCCGATCGTGAGCGCGCGCTCGCCGAAGAGGGGCCGGACGAGGTCACGTCGTGGGAGGACTTCACGACCGACCTCGTCGACGCACTGGTGGGTGTTTGGACTGCCCCGATCAGCCGCTGACCTCTGTACTTGTCAACGCCGTTTTGGCTGGGGCTCGAGGTCCATGTTCGCCTTCGCGTCCGCTCGGGGCTGTGATGTCGAATCCAGTTTGGTTTCAACGGGTCGTGTCGGTGCTTGTTTGGGCTGAGACTTTGTTGTCGTCCTTGACGTCAGGGGCAGGTCCCGGCGGTGATGGCAACCGTAGTGCGGGTGTTGCCCAGATGGCGACGGCGATAACAGCGAGTGCACCGGCGATCCAGAATGGATGTGTCACCGCCGCGTCCGATATCGGTGCGAAAGGGTCGGTGTGGATCATTGTCGTTCTCTCCAACAGCCAGCCGGTTGAGAGAACAATTCCGAGCCCGGCGAGCAGAACTCTCAGCGGTGTGTAGACGCGGGTTCGACTGAGCAACAGTAACGATGGCATCAGCAGCGCCACGACAATCAGTTGGGTGAGCTCGATTCCTAGATTGAATCCGAACAGTTCGGTGATCAGAGAACTGCCGCTCGTGTGGAGGTCGTTGAGTAGCGTCGCGAATGCGATGCCGTGAACCAAGCCGAAACAACCGGCGATCCACACTTCGCCGCCACGGACGATGGGCCGGATGGCGTGGATACCCGAGACGAGAATGGATAGAGCGATGAGGCTTTCCACCACCCGACTGGGGATCTGCAGGTAGCCGAAAGCTGCCAACGCCAACGTGATGGAATGACCGACCGCGAAAGCGGTCACCACCTGTACGACGCGTATACAGCTGCGCCGGACGCTGCTGGTGCGCACCCACCGACCGCGGATCGCCAGCAATGGTGCCGGCAGCAGCAGCATCACCAGGAACAGTAGGTGGTCTGCGCCCTCGGCGATGTGTTCGACCCCGAGGTGCACTGAGGACACGAACACACGGGGCAGCGATTGGCCCTGCACCGGCACCTCGACTGTCTGTGTTCGCCAGTCGATCAATCCCACAGCGTCGTATGCGGCGTCTGACGATTCGCGGGAGGACACGAACACTTTGTGAGAGAGGAGGTGATGCACGATCCCATCGAAGTGCAGTTGAAAATCGGTCACTTCTCCTTTCGGCGGCTCTATCGCGGTGTCGTACACGAGGTGATCGACACCGTCGATCACCTCGACCCGTCCACCACCGAGGGTGATGTTCCAGTCGGCTCCGCCGGTGTCGGTGTTGTCGACCGCGAGGTGCGCGAGTACGTAGTTGTGTAGCTCTTGGGCCTTGGCAGGCTCTTGGACCACTGCCGCTGTCAGCGGTTGGTCGATGGCGATCGCAAGTCGGTCGATGGGGAGCTGAATCTGGCCGGTGACCTGATCGGAGTTGATGGTAAGCAGTATTGCGGAGCTGCTCAGTGGATGCGCCTGAGCGGGGTTGACGCTGAACAGGGCCGCCACACCGGCCGATAGGGCACCCAGAATCAGGATTGTCGATCTCCGAAGCCACCGCCGGCCCAGGTTCTCGCGTCGTCGAGCCGGCGCAATGTTATCCATCCGGTCAGCTCGGTGTGGTGCTGCCGTAGTCGTTGGTCTTGTCGCGGTAGACCGAGTGGAAGTGAATGTCCGGAGTGCTCTGGCTGCGTGTGTTGATGAATTCGATCCAGACGCTCGGCCCGTCGATCCGTATGTAACTGTTTTCCTCGGTGGGGCCGGTGTTGTTGGACCACCCGATCCGCGTCTGATCCAACTCCGATTCGTACTTGGCCATCGCTTTGTCCGCCGCGGCGGAATCGAGATCGTTCACATACGCCTTGATAGCGGCGAGGACGGCGTCTTTCTGGGTGGTGTCGAGGGTGGAGACTTCCACGCCCTCAGCGGCCGGGAAGATCCCTGAGTCCGCGCCGGGGCCCGCTACCAAGTCGTCGAACGTGCCCGAGGTGATCTCCGCCGAGCTCAGCTGGCCGTCGTTCAACGCGGCGATCGCACCGAACATTCCATCGGATTCAGCCTTCACGGGTTCGACTGTCACGCCATCTGTTTCGAACGTCACGGGTTCGGAGCCGACGAATTGGGGTGTCTGACTGACGTTGTCGCCGTTGTAGGTCAGAGTCCGCGCCAGGTGGTGGCCACCGAACTGGACCATGAATGGTTGGGTCGGCGACGGTTCGCCGTAGACGGCGACGAAGTAGTCGTTGAGCGCACCGAAGCCGTCTGCGCCCTGTCCACCCAAACTGTTGAGGTAGTCGTCGGCCTTCCCGATGTCCGTGTTCTGGTTAGTACCTTGCTCGCTCAGTGCAGTACCGAGCAGCGTGGTCAAGGCCGCTCTCTGGTCGTCGCTGAGATCGGCGAGAGCGATTCCTGGGCGCGCCACCGTCGTTGCCGGGAAATTGGACCATGTCTGGCGAGACTTGTTGTCGGAGAAGTCGTACTCCACGACCTCGCGCTGGGAGTCGTCGAGAGAGGTCAGAAATGCGGTCGCGGCAGTGACCACCTCGGCGGTGTTGGCCCCACCCGGGCTGGCCCCGTCAGTGTTGAGATTTACCGCAGTCACCTCTTGCATGCCCCCACCGGGCCCACCGCTGGAGGGTCCGCCGGCGGTGGACGAGGTGGTGGAACCGCCTACCGACGACGTAGTCGGCGAGTCCGAGGTGCTCTCAGAACTCGAGCAGGCGGTGACGAGCAGCGCAACGGCGCCGACCAGACCGGCAGCGGCGCGGATACCAGAATTTTTCATCGGGACTCCTGCTTTCGTTGGCTTGAGAAAATCCAGCGTGTTGGTTATCGGCGAGCGTATGCCATCGAACACCGATCACGTGTGGTTGTCCGTTGTGTCCTCGTGTCGCCGAGCCTGTGCGCCTGCTGTCAACCTGCTTGCCGTCTTCTGTCAGATTGCTTCCTCTTTCTTTGTGTTGCAATGCATTTCCGAGAGCGGTGGCACGTTGCTTTTCGGATCGAGCACTGTGCACGGCGACGCACGCAGTAGGCGCTACTGGTTGCGACTTGGAGAGTTGCCGAATACTTGCGGTGCCGGTTGCTTTTCCGTATCAGATCGCAAACTGCTTTTCGTGAGCGTGCCTGAGGTCAGGACGGATTGACGCGTCTTCACCGGGTGGTCGGGTTCATCTCGTTCACCCTGATGCTCGCCCACGTCGGACTGATCACTCTCTGCTACGCCGCCGCTGATCCGAACAAGGTATGGGCAGTCGGACGGGCTGCAGGCCGCTTGCGAGAGCAAGACGGGATCGCCTTCTGGATCCAACGCAGGAGGAGACATGGTCTGCGGTCCAGGTGCCGAGTCCGGCGAACTGGCACGGCCGTGGCGCATCGTATCGAAGTCCCACCGAACCAGTCGAAGATCACGCGTGGAAGAAGCAGCGCGGTCAGCAACGTGCCGGTGCCCGATGCGGCAAGCATCCAGGCCACGTCGGATTGGGTTCCACCGAGCTCGTCGCGGACGTAGTTGACCGTGTTGACCACGACGATCGCGCCGGCTGCTGCCACCACGAGGTTGAGTGCCATGATGCCGCGCAGTCGCGGGGTGGTCACGAAGATTCGAACTCCCGACGCGATCCGATCCCACGCCTTGCGGTGAGTGCTGTTACAAGCGTTGGGGATTCGGGTGGCCGGCACGAGCAGCGTCGAGACAGCAAAGCCCACGGAGGCGGCGACGAACAACAGGTTGAACGTCATGAAGGACAACGCGACTGCGGCAAGAACAGGGCTGAGCAGACTTTCCATCGTTAAGCGACCTGCGATGGCGACAGCGCGGGTGAAATCGGCCGCGTCGGTCACGATGTCTGGGATGACCGCCTGGAACGTGGGTGTGAATGCTGTGGGCGCAGCTTGGCGACCAACCCGGTGCCGAACAGCGCGATGATCTGGGCGCTGAGGAGCAGGCGATAGCTTCGAATCAGGAACAGACGCATGCTGTTCCGTTCCGGCACGGTCCTAACGTCCCGATTCATGTGTGTTCAATCCCGCGAGAAGATTGAAGGCTCCGGTCAGGACATTGAGCGAGACGATCCCGACTACGTCGGCGATCTCGCGATCACCGTAGCCGTACGCTCGAAGGCCTGCGATGTGTTCATCGGAAATCGAGGCAGGTTCCCGGTAGACGCGAAGTCCGAGGTCGATCATTGCCGCGATTGCGGGATCGGCCGATGTGCCCGCGTGGGCACGCTCGATCTCATCCGACTCGACGCCGTTGGCGTGCGCGGCTGCAACGTGGGCTTCGAGGCAAACAGCGCAACCTTGCTGGACCTGTACAGCGATCGAGATTCGTTCGCTGATCTTGCGGTTCAACTTCGCTCGCTTCATTGCCCGGCTGAGCTGCAGGTAGCCGCCTAGTACGGCGGGCGAATGAGCCATCGTGCCGACCATGTCACCGACCTGTCCGTGACGATCGACGAGTTCGGTGAGAAGGTCTTTCGATGCACCGACAGCGGTGGCCGGTGTGAGAGATGCAAGGCGCGGCATGAGGAGTCCTAAGTGGTTCCGACGGTGGTGGGTTCGGCGGGCGGTCGCCGGCTGAACCCACCACCGAAGTTGGTCAAGAATTGACGGTGGACTTAACGGTTCGAGGCTCTTCGACCTTAGGTGACTGCATCACTACCGCGGTGATTCCCGCGCCCACCACTGCGATGACGGCTGCACCGATGAACACTGCGGAGAACCCGTTCGTCAACTCGGTCAGGTCACCGAGTTGATCAGCTCCGAACACCGCTGCGATCGCGGTCATCACCGCGAGACCGACAGCCGAGCCGACCTGGTAACTGACATTGACGATGCCGGAAGCCAATCCGCCTTCTTCCGGGCGTGCGGCCGAAATCGCCGTACCGAGTGAGGGAATGAACGCCAGCGTCATACCTGCCGCAGCCACCAGCGACGCCGGCAGTACGTCGACCCAGAAGTTACCGGTGGGCCGGATCAACGACATCCATCCCAAACCTATTCCCAGGACCAGCAATCCGGCTACGATCATCGATTTTGCGCCGAAGCGCGCCATGGCCCGTGGTGCCACGACGATCATGCCGAGCATGACGAAGATCGTCATCGGCAGCAGAGCCGCGCCGGCGGGGAAGGCGCTGTATCCGAGTACTTGCTGCAGGTACAGGTTCAGGAAGAACCACATCGGTATCCAGGCGGCGCCGAGGACGAGCTGAGCGATGTTCGCGGCACCGAGGTTGGGCGCCTTGAAGATTCCCAGACGCACCAGTGGCTCCCGACGCTTGGACTGGATCAACACGAATGCACCCAACAAAGCGGCCGATACCGCGAGCGCCAGCCACGTCTGCCCGGATCCCCAACCGACGTCAGGCGCCCTGACGATGCCGAAGACTCCGACAGCGAGGCCCGCGGTGACCGCCAGTGCGCCGAGGAAGTCGATCGACCCGGTACGTGCCGGTGCGTTCGGCATCAGGAAGGGAATGGCGATCAAGGCGATGACTGCGATGGGAATGTTGAGGTAGAAAACCCAAGGCCAGCTGGTGTATTCGGTGATGACGCCGCCGAGGAACACGCCGGCCGTACCGCCCGCCGGGGCGGCAGCGCCGTAGATGGACAGTGCCTTGGTCATTTCCTTTTGCGTGCTGCCGAACAGCATCATCAGCAGGGTGAGCGCCGACGGCGCGATGAGTGCGGCGCCTGCACCTTGAACTGCGCGGCCCGCAAGTTCGACGGCGACGTTACCGGCGGCACCGGCGACAACGGAACCGATCAGCAGGATCAGCCAACCGGCGGTGAATACTCGGCGGGCGCCGAAGAGGTCGGACAGGCGCCCGCCGAGGAGGAGTAGCCCACCGAATGCGATGACGTATGCATTGAAGACCCAGGTCAGGCCTTCCTGGGAGAAGCCGAGATCGCTCTGCATCTGGGGGAGAGCGACACCGATGATCGAGGTGTCCATGATGACCATGAACTGAGCGGCGGCGATCAACGCCAACGCCCACCACTTACGTGTGGACTGCGGTTGTGTGGACATTCTGAGTTCCTTACCTGTACGGGGTATAGGTGATGTTTGTCTGGTCAGGGGGCGTCGTAAACGAGCTGCTGCGACATCGATGCAGAGCTGCGACGAAATATGGAGGGAAATAACGCGTTTCGAACTCATTCGGCCGGCGCTCGACGTGGGTGCGCATCGGATCTCCTTCGAGTGAATTCAAAGTACTTGAGTAGGTCGTTAGATACCCTAGGGGGGTATGGTAGAAATTGCAATAAGTTCGACTTCAAGGAGTGTGGAACCCAACGCAGACGGCAACGGAAGTGCTGCCGACCTGAGCTTTGGAGGGCAAGATGTTCAGCAAGAACGGCTACACGCTGGAATTGGCAACGTCGGAGGCGGCTGTCGGCAGCAATGTACCTCTGCAATTCCGGATCCTGGATTCAGCCGGAACGCCGCTGATTCGGTACGCGGACACCCACGACAAGCAGCTACATCTGATCGTCGTCGGTCTGGATCTGACCGGGTTCCAGCACGTGCATCCCGAATTGGACGAGTACGGAAACTGGTATGTGTCAGTTGATTTCGATCATTCGGGAGGCTATCGAGTTTTCGTCGACTTCACCCCGGACGGCGGTGACGGAATCACGCTGAGTGCGGATGTTCGCGTCGCTGGCCTCTATGAACCTCGGCCGTTGCCTGCCGCTGCTACCGCCACGACGGTCGACGGCTATACCGTCTCGATTGAAGGCGCAGCCCATGCAGGTCAGACATCGAAGCTCACACTCTCGGTCAGTCGTGACGGAATCCCAGTCACAGACGTGGAGTCCTATCTTGCCGCATACGGGCATCTGGTCGCGTTGCGCGCCTCCGACCTCGCATATCTCCATGTCCATCCGGACGGCCATCCCGGTGACGGTGTCACGCCGGCTGGACCGGCAATCACCTTCTACGCCAACATGCCGAGTGCCGAGGATTACCGATTGTTCTTGGACTTCAAACACGACGGGGTGGTGCGTACGGCGGAATTCACACTGACTGCCGACAGCGCGACCACGCCTGTGTCCGAACACGCGCATTACGCGCACCACGGGCACTGAGATCCGAATGCGTTTCGCAGCAACGCCGTAGAGGAAAGACGCCACCTAAGAACTGGAGGACAGTATGCCGGCAACGGCCAATCGGGCATGGGCGATCGCTATGCACCCATCTGTTCGTGCAGTAGCGAAGTGCGTGGCGATGTGCGCAGTGATTGCTCTGCAGGGCAATGGAAGCCGAAGAGTATCCGCACATCGCCCCGGAAATGAGAATTGTTGCGACGTCACGCGTTGACGAACAGGAGGGCATCGAATGTTGGAAGCGACAGAAGTTGGCAGTGCTCCAAGCAGCGCCCCAGGCAGTGATCCGACCGGCGATGCATGCTGCACGAGTGATTGGCCATCGGCCGGCTCGAGGACCACATCGGCCACCGCGTCGTCAAAGCCGCTGTTGCCGGTGGGCCCGAGGCGGACGCGAAGATCGAAGAAGCGAACGACGCGATTGCGCGATTGGTCCGCTCGTAGAACTGTGCTCGATGAACATTGATACCTTGGCGGGCATGTTCAGTATCGAGATCCGTCGTACATTCGCTGTGAGGCAAGGGCTTCCGGCACCGGTTCGGGATGCGAAGAATCTGCCGCCGCTGATGCCTGCCGAGGGATTTCGCGTGACGATGCGAGTGGCGTTCTCGTTCGAGGACGACCAACTCGGAGAACGTGGATGGTTTGTCGACACGGACGCTCTGGACGAGTCCGTCGATCGATGTGCCGAGCGATTGGCGAGCGGTGTCTGGCCGGAGATTCTCGATTTCCGTCCGTCATTCGAGAACATTGCGAAGTGGGCTTTCACTGAACTTGCGTCCAGCATTCCTCAGCTGACGTACGTCGAGCTCGACAACGAGACAATAGGTGTGGCAACGAGATACGCCAGATCACACTGATCTGACGTATCTCGTTGACGGACAGGGGTCGATCGGACTACTGGTAGAGACGCAGTGCAGACCCGATGAAGGACTTACCGAATGCGAGCCCGGCCTTGTTGAAGTAGAAGCTCAAGTTCGTATTTGCAAACGGCACCGCGGACACCGTTTTGGTGATCTGCGATTCGGCGTCTGCCCACTCTGCGCACGCTGCGTCGCCGGTCAAACCGGAGGCCTTGGCAACTGCAGCTTCGTAGGCGGGGTTGTTGATCGAAGAGAAATTCTTACCAGCTGCCGGAGCGGGCCCGGTGAAGAACGGAGTGAACCCGCTGGGAATCGAGTTGTTGATCTGGATCCACGCGATGTCCCATTGATTGTTGTCTTTACCGCTGAGCATGACGTCGACAACCTTGTTCTGGTCTGCTCCCGTCACCTCGACGGTGGCGCCTAGATCGGACCATGCAGACTGAGCGAGTTCGGCTGCCGCGCTGCGAGCATCTTCGCCGGCGGCGTAGAGGAGGCGGAGTGTCAACGGGTTTCCGTCCTTGCTTCGTTTTCCGTCCGAGCCGGCGGTCCAACCGGCCGCATCCAAGGTAGCCTTCGCTGCGCTGACGTCGTAGTCCGGAATGTTGCCGGTGACGGAGTCGTACACGCAGGCGCGGGGCTCTACGCCGACGAGACTTGTTGCGCGGGTGCCCTGGCCGGCAGTGATAACTTCTGCCAGATCGTCGAGATTGACTCCCTGGATGAATGCTTTGCGAACGGCGGGATCGCTGGTGGGATTGTTCGCGATCTGGTTGAAGTACATCTGACCGGACGGCATCGGGCGATTGATCGAGGCGAAATTGGCGGCTTCGATCCGGTCCTTGTCCGGACCGGCGATCGGAGATGCGTTGAGTTCGCCTGAGAGGAGCTGGTTTGCGGCGGTGCTGACATTGGGCGCCATGACAGCGATGACGGTCTTGGGGACGCCCGGAGTGTCGGAGGTGGTGTCGTCGGGGCCCCAGTTGTAGCCGTCACGACGCTCGAACGTGTAGTGGTCGTTGGCGGCGACTTCGGTGACTTCGAACATCCCGGAACCGAGAGACTTCTTGTTCGAGGCGGTCGGGTCCGCGAGTCCGGCGTCGCACATGATCGGGAGGCGACTGACTGTGAGGAGGAGGAAGGGGCTCGGCGCCGGAGTGGTGACCGTGATGGTTCGGGTCGCGGGATCGGCAGTCGCCGAAGCGCCTACGGGGACCGTAGTGCCGCGCTGTTGTGAACCGTTGGCCGGATCGGCCACGAAGTTGATGTTGTTCGCGACGGTCTGTGCGGTCAGCGTCGACCCGTCGGTACAGGTCACACCTTCACGAATGGTGAAGGATGCGGAGGTCGGCGTCTCTTCCCATTTCTCGGCCAACCACGGTTTGAATTCACTGGTGTCCGGATCCTGGTAGACCAGGGAGTCGTAGGCCAGCCTCGAGATGTCAGCGGTTGCCGCGGAGCCGGACATGATCGGGTTGAGTGCACCCGGATCGGCTTGCAACGCATAACGGAAGGTTCCGTCTGTCAGAGGTTCACCGCCGTCGGAGCCCGAGGACGTGCCTCCCGAGCTGCAAGCCGACAACACGAGTGCGAGCCCCGCGGCCGTTGCAAGTGCCGAATAGGAGCGGTGTTTCATTGTGCCTCCGTGAAGGAGCCAGGGCCCGAGCGAAATTCGAGAGGGCGCGGTCGAGTGTGACCGCTAAATCTTGGCGTAGGACGTGACGGGCATCTCGGTCGATCTTCACGAAAAAGGGGCGGATTTTTGTCCGATTTCACGAGAACCGGGGTGATGAACCAGTCTGGCTCACGGCGAGTCGAGAAACGATCCACGGCGGTCCGGCTTCTTGAAAGGCAACGAAACACGGGAAATCCACCTGTCACGAAGCGTGGCGTTAGCAGAGCATCGAAATGGAGAAGTTGCTGTTTCGGCAAAGAAGGTTGCGTGAGTTGTGGAAGGTCGTTCATCCTGGGTGCATGAGCCACGAACACCACGATCACCACGAAAACTCTGAAACCACCGAGAATCCGTACGCCAAGGCGGACGCACAGTTCTGGAACTCGCTGTACGAGGAACGCCCGGCGCGGTGGAGCGGAAACCCCAACCCACAGTTGATTGCCGAGGCCTCCGACCTCGAGCCGGGCACCGCACTGGACGTCGGTTGCGGCGAAGGCGCTGACGCCTTGTGGTTGGCGCGTCGCGGGTGGAAGGTCACCGGCACCGACATCTCGTCGGTTGCACTCGGCCGCGCCCAGGCTCACATCGAGGGCGAGGGTGTCGACATCGAATGGCTGGAAGCCGATCTGACGAAGTGGGATCCGCAGGGTCGCTCGTTCGATCTGGTGTCCGCGCAGTTCTTCCACATGCTCGAACCTGCGCGCGGGGAATTGTTCCGGGCGCTCGGTGATCTGGTCGCGCCGGAGGGGCATCTGCTGATCGTGGGCCACTCGCCCCACGAGTCGCCCACCGAGCATCATCGGGCCATGCTGCATACCCCGGAATATGTGGAGTCGCTGTTCACTGATGGCTGGAAGGTGTTGGTCTCGGAGTCGCGGGAACGTGATCTTCCCGCGAACCCCGAGATGCATCACACCACGGATACCGTTGTGCTGCTTCAGCGATTGAGTGCGAGTACCGACAGCAACTCGTAAGCGACGTGAGCCGCTGCGATACCGGTGATCTCGGCGTGGTCATACGCCGGCGCTACCTCGACGATGTCGGCGCCGACCACGTTGAGTCCCACCAATCCGCGCAGTGTGTTCAACAATTCGCGAGAGGTCATGCCGCCCGCTTCGGGTGTTCCGGTACCCGGGGCGTGGGCGGGATCGAGCACGTCGATGTCGACGGAGACGTACACCGGACCACCGTCGAGGCGCTTGCGCATGCGCTCGACGATGCTGGCGACACCGTCGACCTCGTAGTCGTCACTGCGGATGACCTGGAAGCCGAGGACGCGGTCGTCTTCGAGGTCTTTCTCGCTGTAGAGCGGTCCACGGATACCGATGTGCTGCGAGCGCTCCATGTCGATCAGGCCCTCTTCGCTGGCGCGGCGGAAGGGGGTGCCGTGGGTGAAGGGCTGACCGAAGTAGGTGTCCCAGGTGTCGAGGTGAGCGTCGAAGTGCAGGACGGCGATCGGGCCGTGATCGCGGGCCAGTGAGCGCAGGATCGGCAGTGCGATGGTGTGGTCGCCGCCGAGCGTGAGCACAGATGAACCGTCGGCACGCAGGTCGGTGACGGCGGACTGAACCGTCGTGAGAGCTTCCTGAATGTCGAAGGGGTTGACGCCGATGTCACCGAAATCGGCAACCTGCTGGTTGGCGAAGGGGGAGACCTTGAGCGCGGGGTTGTACGGACGCAGCAGCTTCGACGCAGCGCGGATGTGGCCCGGGCCGAAACGAGCGCCGGGGCGGTAGCTGACACCCGAATCGAAAGGAATGCCGAGGATGGTCACGTCGGCGCGCGAGACCTCGTCCAGGCGTGGAAGACGCGCAAAAGTGGTCGGCTCGGCGTAGCGGGGGACGCGCGTGGCGTCGACGGGTCCGATGAACGATCCGGGGTTGTTGGTAGCCATGTGCAGAGGTCCCTGCTCTCGATTCGGCGCACACCGGGCGCCCTTCAGTGATGTAGCTCTCTGAGCAAGTATGGTTTCCCCAAGAGGCTCGGTTGTCAACCCCTGTTTCCTGAAAGGGACACGGCGGTCGTGAAGGAGTGGGTTCAGTGGCCAAGGCGAAGGAAGCGGTGGTGCCGGTCGGTCCGCGCATCGGGGCGAGACTCAAGGCGGCACGCCAATCGAAGCGATTGACCCTCGACGACCTGGCCGAGGCATGCGGTGTGACCAAGGGGTACCTGTCGAAACTCGAGCGCGATCACGTCAACGCGTCGGTGGCGACCCTGATCAAAGTGTGTGCGGTGCTCGAGATCCCCGTCGGATCCCTGTTCGAGAATGCGTCCGCCGGTGAAGTGGTTCGCGCCGACGCCATGCCGCAAATCAGCTTCGGCGGCGAAAAGATGACGGAGTACCTGCTCACGCCTACCAACGAGCGTCGAATCCAGGTGCTGCTCGGCGAGCTAGAGCCGGGTGGCGGAAGCGGTCAGGAGTTCTACAGCTTGCCGATCGACGTGAACTTCGTACATGTGCTCGAGGGTGGCCTGCGGGTCTCGTTCGAGGGCGGTCGGACGGATCCGAACGGTGAGGCCGTCGACGCCGAGGACGTCGTGCTTGCGGCGGGCGATTCCTTCACGTTCACGCCCACGCACAACCACAGCTTTCAGGCCGAAGGCGCGGTTCTGGCGAAGGTTCTGTGGGTCCTGAATCCGGCGTTGCCGGAAGGGCCCCGCGCTCCGTCTTCGTGAGACTCGATTGTGTAAATGTTGATTCTTAGGAAACAAGAGTTGACACGATTGGCGGCACCAGTCACGCTGGTAGTTGTCCCCGTCACACGCACCGTCGAAAATTGGCGTCACGGAACTCCTGAAGGAGCGAACCATGCATGTCGATTCTGTCCGAGTTGGCCTGTTTCAAGGTCCGCTCACCACACCGGACACCTTTGCGTCGGTGGAGTTCAACCTCGCTGCGATCGATACGGCAGCCCGTGAGGCTGCTGCGTCCGGTGCGAAGATCCTCCTGACGCCGGAGATGTCCGCAATCGGCTACGACATCGGCGAACTGGTGTCGCTGCGCGCGGAACCGGCCGACGGCCCGATCTTCGATTCCGTCGCCGCGATTGCTCGCAGCGCGGGCATCGCAGTCGTCTACGGCTACGCCGAACTCGACGGGGGGGATGTCTACAACAGCGTGCAGGTGGTGGGTAGCGCCGGCACTTCGCTTGCGCACTATCGCAAGACGCACCTGTTCGGCACGCTCGACCGCGAGCACTTCCGGCCAGGTGAGACCTTGGTGGTCGGGTTCGATTTCGAGGGCATCCGCTGCGGATTGTTGATCTGCTACGACGTGGAATTTCCCGAAGCAGTTCGGGCACACGCCGACGCCGGAACCGAATGGCTGATCGTGCCGACCGGTTTGATGACTCCGTACGAACACATTGCGCAGCAAGTGGTTCCGGCCCGCGCATACGAGAGTCAGATGTTTCTCACCTACGTCAATCGCTGCGGTGCCGAAACCGACCTGACCTACTGCGGGCTCTCGTGCGCCATCGCACCCGACGGTGCCGAGTTGGCGAGGGCCGGGGGTGGCCAGGAGTTGCTCTTCGCGGATCTTGCTGCCGCCGCCATCGCGCAATCGCGCACTCTCAATACGCATCTCGACGATCGACGCCTCGATCTGTATCCAGACCGTTCTGTCACAACTGTCTCCAAGGAGAACCGTAGATGACCATCCCAGTAGCTCCGGACAGTTCCTCGGAACCGGGCAAGCAGCCGCCGCTCACGATGTTCGGGCCGGATTTCCCGTTCCCGTACGACGATTACGTCTCCAGTCCGGCGGGGCTCGGCTCGGTGCCCGATCTGGCCTTGGGTACCGAAGTTGCCGTGATCGGCGGCGGCCTCTCCGGCATGATCACGGCCTACGAGTTGCTCAAAATCGGTCTCAAACCGATTGTCTACGAAGCCGATCAGATCGGTGGCAGGATGCGGTCGGTCGAGTTCGACGGACACCCCGGAGTAGTCGCCGAGATGGGCGCAATGCGTTTCCCACCGTCGTCGACGACGTTGTTCCACTACCTGAACGAACTGGGTCTGCAGACCGAGGAGTTCCCCAATCCCCTCGCCGAGGTCACGCCCAGCACGGTCATCGATCTCAAGGGCGAAAGCCACTACGCGCACGCTCTCGAGGATTTGCCGCCGATCTACACCGAGGTGGCAAAGGCCTGGCAGCGCACTCTCGAAGAGCATGCGGATCTGATTCCGTTGCAGCAGGCCATTCGTGACCGCGACACCGTAGAAATCAAGCGGATCTGGAACGACCTCGTGGTGCGCTACGACGACCAGACCTTCTACGGATTCCTCGCCGCGTCGAAGCATTTCAAGTCATTCCACATGCGGGAAGTGTTCGGGCAGGTCGGATTCGGTACGGGTGGTTGGGATACCGACTACCCCAACTCGATTCTCGAAATCCTTCGTGTGGTCATCACGGCCGCCGACGACGACCACCGCGGCATCGTGGGTGGATCGCAGCAGCTGCCGATGCGGTTGTGGAACCGCGCCCCGGCGCACATGGCGCATTGGCCTGCCGGTACGACGGTCGCTTCGCTCAACGACGGCGAGACGCGTCCCCGCGTCACCGAACTCCGGCGTACCGAGCCCGGCAACATCACGGTCACGGACTCCGGCGGATACATTCGCACCTACGCGAGTGCCGTTGTAACAGTGCAGAGTTGGATGCTGCTCAACAACATCAGGTGTGACGACGATCTGTTCCCGATCGACCACTGGACTGCGATCGAGCGAACTCACTACATGGGTTCGACCAAGGTGTTCGTACTCGTCGACCGCCCGTTCTGGAAGGACAAGGACCCCGTGACCGGCCGTGATTCGGTGTCGATGACACTGACCGACCGTATGAGTCGCGGCACGTACCTGCTCGATCAAGGTGAGGGCAAGCCTGGCCTGATCTGTTTGTCGTACACCTGGTCGGACGATTCGCTGAAGCTTCTGGCGCTCGACGCCACCGAGCGCATGAACATCATGCTGCGCTCTCTCGAAGAGATCTACCCGGGCGTGGACTTCCGCAGCCACATCATCTCGAGTCCGGTGACGCTGTCATGGGAAACCGAGCGCGACTTCATGGGCGCATTCAAGGCGAACCTTCCGGGGCACTACCGGTACCAGGAGCGCCTGTTCTCTCACTTCGTGCAGAATGATCTCGAACCGCGTCATCGGGGAATCTTCCTCGCCGGTGACGACGTGTCGTGGACCGCCGGCTGGGCCGAGGGCGCGATCCAGACTGCGATCAACGCGGTGTGGGGCGTCGTCAACCATCTCGGTGGTGCTGCGCCAACCGAGAATCCCGGACCCGGCGACGTGTTCGAGGAGCTCGCTCCGATCAGGTTGGGCGACTGAGCTCACCGCAACTGCCGAAATGTCGTGCCCGATGGGGGTTGGTACTCCTATCGGGCACGACCTCTTTCCGGTGATCCACGCAACACTGGAAAGTGTTCGGATCCAATAATTTCCAGGAGGGTGTTCAATGGCGAGCACATCATCGGCGACCAAGACCGCAGCTGCAGCATCGAGACCGGCAGGCGGTGATCGACCCGGTGACCCGGCGCTCGAACTGGTCGCCGAACTGGCAGCAGCGGGTCAGCGACTCGTCTTCCGGCAGGGTGACGACCGGAACAGTGGTGACCTGACCTGCGTGGTGCTGTGGCCGTCCGGAGAGCCCTCCCTCTCCGATCTGTGCGAGAACTTCGAATCCCTCGGACTCCGAGTTTCGACGCACCGCCCGATCCCGACCGTTCTGGGCTCGGCGCACTACTTCACCTTCGAGCCGAGCACCTTCGACGGCGGTGCGCTGGAGAAGATGGCGGACGCCTTCGAAGCCGTCATCACCGGCCAGACTCGTATGGACGCCTTCTCCAGGCTGATCGGACGAGCAGACATCACGTGGCGCGACGCAGAGTTGCTGCGCGCTGCGTGCCGTTTCCTCGCTCAGGCTCGTATCGGGTTGTCCGAGAGCTACATCGTCGGAGTGTTGGCAGCGAAGCCACTCTTCGTACGTCAAGCGATCGAACTCTTCACCGCGCGTTTCGATCCCGCCGTAGCAGGATCGCGTGAGACAGCCGTGGCTACCGCGGCATCGGCCATCGACGAATCAGTCGACGGGGCAGACACTCTCGACGAAGATCGCGTCTTGCGTGGCGTGCGTTCGTTTCTGCAGGCGACTCTGCGCACCAACTGGTACCTGCGCGGCGAGAGCGGCGAACCGCTGCCGTACGCTTCGTTCAAGATCGACTCGCAGTTGCTCTCTACCCCGCAGAAGACCGTTCCCTTCCGCGAGATCTACGTCAGCGCACCCAATGTCGAAGGCGTGCATCTGCGTAGCTCCTCCGTCGCCCGCGGTGGCCTGCGCTGGTCGGATCGGTCCGAGGACTTCCGTACCGAGGCCCTGAGCCTCATGAAGACCCAGAGCGTGAAGAATTCGCCGATCGTTCCTTCGGGAGCCAAGGGCGCGTTCGTGGTTCGTGGCACGTCGTCCCCGACTCCGGCGCAGGTGCAGGAGTCGTACAGCACCTTCATTCGCGGCCTGCTGGACGTGGTGGACAACATCGTCGACGGCGCTGCAGTACATCCGGCCGAAGTGATCGAGTACGACGGCGAAGACTCCTACCTGGTCGTGGCGGCCGACAAGGGGACTGCACGGTTCTCCGACGTCGCTAACGGCATCGCCGTCGAGCGTGGTTTCTGGCTCGGCGACGCTTTTGCTTCCGGCGGTTCGGCAGGGTACGACCACAAGGCTATGGGCATCACCGCTCGCGGCGCCTGGGTAGCGGTACGACGCCACTTCGCCGAACGTGACCTCGACATCGACACCGATCCCTTCACCGTCGCGGGCATCGGCGACATGTCCGGCGACGTGTTCGGCAACGGAATGTTGCTCTCGCACAAGATCCGTCTGGTCGCGGCATTCGATCACCGTCACATCTTCATCGACCCGAACCCCGACACCGAGACGACGTTTGCCGAGCGCGCTCGGCTCTTCACCGTGCCGCGCTCGTCCTGGGACGACTTCGACCGCACCGTGATGTCGCCGGGTGGTGGCGTCTGGCCGCGCAGCGCGAAGTCGATCCGCCTTCCGCTCGAGGCGCGTCAGGCCCTCGGCATCAGGGAGGAGAAGCTGACCCCTCAGGAACTGATCCGAGCGATCCTGTGCGCTCCGGTGGACCTGTTGTGGAACGGCGGCGTCGGTACCTACGTGAAAGCGTCGACCGAAAGCAACGTCGACGCAGCCGATCCGTCCAACGACGCAGTTCGCGTCAGTGGTGACGAGTTGCGTGCGACGGTGGTGGGTGAGGGCGGCAACCTCGGGTTCACCCAGCGAGCCCGCATCGAATACGCCGCTGGCGGTGGCCGAATCAACGCCGACTTCATCGACAACGCGGCCGGCGTGGCCACCTCGGACCGTGAGGTCAACATCAAGATCGCACTCGCAGCGTTGGAC
Source organism: Rhodococcus sp. IEGM 1409 (assembly GCF_030056735.1). Lineage (GTDB taxonomy): Bacteria > Actinomycetota > Actinomycetes > Mycobacteriales > Mycobacteriaceae > Rhodococcus_F. The sequence continues at coordinate 64,870 of NZ_JASHKN010000015.1, read as the reverse complement.
GCGACCTCGCGCAATGAACTGCTTGCGGCCGCTCAGGACGAGGTAGCCGCTTCGGTGCTCGAGGCCAGTGAAGATCAGACCCTCGCAATCAGCCTGGCCGAGCACCGCGCTCCCGCCTTGCTCGATCAGCACGAGCGGTTGATCGAGAACCTGGTCTCGGCAGGTGCGATGAAGCGACTCGAAGAATCATTGCCGGACGCCAAGGCTCTGGCGGTCAGGGCGCGTGCCGGTCAGGGTCTCCTGCGGCCGGAACTTGCTGTGCTGGTAGCACAGTCGAAGAACGTACTGACGGCGGAGTTGGGGGCGTCGACCGTCCCGGACAACCAGATCTTCGCCGATCGCCTTCCTCAGTACTTCCCGCTCTCCGTCGTCGAGGCAGCACCGGACGCAGTCCGCGCACACCGGTTGGGCCGCGACATCATCATCACCTCGGTGGTCGACGAACTGGTCAACCGCGTCGGACCCGGTGTTCTGTTCCGGCTCGAGGAACACCTCGGAGTTCGCAGTCCGGAAGCGGCTCTGGCCTACGCTGTGGTCAGCGAAGTGCTTGGTACGGAGGACCTTCGACGCGAGATCTTGAAGTCCGATCTCAGTGCCACCGAGCAGTTGAAGGCTCTCGATCGCTTGCAGCAGTTGTTGGAATCCGAGATGAGCTGGGTGTTGCGCCGCCCGGGTGCCGCCGGCCGGTTCACCGTGAACCCGCGCGCCGACATCGATCGATGGGCCGCTCCGGTGCGGGCTCTCACCGAAGGCTTGTCGGCAAGCGACCGTATCGAGGCGTCCTTCGGAGCGCTCGCCCTGGCGGACATTGCACTGCAGGAGAATACGACGGTCGCGGCCGCGGCGGCGATCTACCGGGAACTCTCCGACGCTCTCGATCTGGGCGATGTTCTCGGTGGCGTCGATGTCGCTGTCGGTGCCTCGCATTGGGAGGTCATGGGCAGCGCTGCCGTCCATGCCAGGTTGACGGCGCGTTTCGCGGACCTCGTGTCCGGAGCGCTCGGTGAAGGTGTTTCGGATGTAGTCGCGTTGTGGACCGCCGCCAATCCGCAAGCGGTGCGCCGGTTCACGGCCTTGATGTCGAGCGTGAGCCGCAGCGGAGCGCTGGACACAGCACGGCTCTGCACGGTCGACGCCGAACTGGAACTACTCGTCCGCGGTGCGTCCAGCTTCGCTTCGGTGCACGCTGCGGAGCGCTCAGCGGCCCTCCCAGGCGAGTAGTGAGAGCAGCAGTTCGGCTCTGACCCTGGCCTGCCCGAGGTCGCATTGCAGCAGTTCCTCGATGCGAGCGATGCGACCTCGGAGGGTGTGCCGATGAACCCCGAGTTCGGCTGCGGCCGACTCCCATTGGCCGTTTGCCTCGAGATAGGCGCGCAATGACGCGACCAGTGCGGTCCCGTGTGCCTGGTCGTGTTCGGTCAGCACCGGGATGGTGTCCGCAGCCATGGCGATCAATGCCTCGCGGGCAGGCTCGGACGCCAGAATTGTCGACCCGCTCAGGGCGTCGAACTCGAGAATGCGCGCCGTGGCCGTCGTAAGGTTGGCTGCGGCGCGGGCCTGGACGAGTGCGCGGGGTGCGTCGAGAAGACGGTGAGGGGTGCTGATTCCGGCCCGCACAGCTTTTGCCTCGGCGGGGGAGAGTTGCGCCAGTAGCGTTTTGGCTGTGTCGATGGTGTCGGTTCCGCGAAGGAGTACGGTCAGCGCGCCGTCTTCGGATTGGGCGAAAAGCGGCCGGCCTGCCCGGGCGAGAGCGTTGTCGAGTTCGCGAAGAACGGGCCCGAGTCCGGATCCGCGAACGTGGACGACACGAACGTTTCCGTGAGTGTCGCTCGCTTCGTCCAGGTACGACGGCACGCCGTCCTCGGGGATTCGGCCGTCGAGCAGAAGCCCGAAAGCCATGGCGTTGAGTCGGGTTCGCTCGGCGCGTAGGCGAACCGGCTTCTCGAGTTCGAGGGTGAGCAACGAGACGGCATGCCCGAGCAGCACTCTGTCGATGTTGCTCAGGGGCCCGGCTCCTGCCATGGCGAGGTAGCCGTGCCAACTGTCGGTCACTCCGACGGGGGACAGTGTCAACGTCCGTTCGGGTGTGCTCTGCGAGATCGACGCCGGAGCGTTGGGATCGCGGGTGGTGGCCGCGACCGCGCGAACCTCGGTGATCAACGACTTCTGGTTTGCCGGGTGCACCGCGGTGATCCGATCCCCGACAAACGCCACCGAAGTCTTTGTGGCTGTGGCCAGTTCACGCACGATCGCCGACACGCCACCGCGCAGCGCAACCCGGGTGATGCGAGTCTGCACTTCTGCCGCGCGCAGTACCGATTCGTATTCCTGCTGGCTCAGGCGGGTCATCACCGCGCGCGTGACGGCCGCGAACGGGGTCGTGAACGGCACTTCCAGCAGGGGGAGTCCGCGGCTACGGGCGGCGGCAATCAGGTCTGCGGGCACACGCTCGTGGGAAAGGCCGGTCCCGAAACCCAGAGCCGAAACTTCTGCGGCGGCCAGACGGTCGATGTACTCGCTGTAGTCGGTGGCGTCCGCGCCTACCAGTGCCAGCCCGGTGGTGAGCACCAACTCGCCGCCGGAAAGCCACGGAGTGGGGTCCGTCAGCTCTGTGGCCTGCGCAAACGTGACGGGGTGGGTGGCAGCTGCTCGGTCGGTGAGCAGAGCCAGCGAGAGGTGTTTCTGGCGCAAGAGCCACGAGATCGGAACCGTCACCTGATCAAGGTTAGCTGGCGTTGCCGATATGGAGTAGACCCGAAGCTTCAGGTATCCATTTCGGCAGTGCTTGCGGTGCTTCGCGCGTCGCATACTCGAATGCAATACACAACCGAGAGGGTGGTCACATGAGTGCAATCGAATACCGGCTTCCGCAGGAGCGTCGCATCGTCACGGAGTTCCCGGGCCCGCGCTCGGCTGCGCTCGCCGAACGTCGTAAGAAGGTCGTCGGCGCAGGCGTCGCATCCACCCTCCCGGTCTACGTCGCAGACGCAGACGGCGGAGTCATCGTCGACGTCGACGGCAACTCGCTGATCGACCTCGGTGCCGGTATTGCCGTGACCAGCGTCGGCGCTTCCAACCCGGCCGTCGTGTCCGCGGTTCAGGATCAGGTCGCACACTTCACCCACACCTGTTTCATGGTCGCTCCGTACGAGGGCTACATCGAGGTCGCCGAGCGTCTCGCCGAACTCACCCCCGGTGATCACGAGAAGCGTTCCGTGCTGTTCAACTCCGGCGCAGAAGCCGTCGAGAACGCCGTCAAGATCGCCCGTCACGCAACCGGTCGCGACGCAGTCGTCGTCTTCGACCACGCGTACCACGGCCGCACCAACCTCACGATGGCACTGACCTCGAAGTCCATGCCGTACAAGAGCGGCTTCGGTCCGTTCGCCCCCGAGGTCTACCGCGTTCCGATGTCCTACCCGTACCGCGAGGGCCTCAACATCGACGGTTCCAAGATCACCGGTGAGCAGGCCGCGCAGCGCGCCATCACGATGATCGAGAAGCAGGTCGGCGCTGCCAACACGGCCGCCATCCTCATCGAGCCGATCCAGGGCGAGGGTGGATTCATCGTTCCCGCAGAAGGATTCCTCCCGACGCTCGTCGCGTGGGCCAAGGAAAACGGTGTCGTCTTCATCGCCGACGAGGTTCAGGCAGGCTTCGCTCGTACCGGCGCCTGGTTCGCCAGCGATCACGAGGGCATCGTCCCCGACCTGGTCACGCTCGCCAAGGGCATCGCCGGCGGCATGCCGCTCGCCGCTGTCACGGGCCGCGCCGAGCTCATCGACGCCGTCCACCCCGGTGGCCTCGGTGGAACCTACGGCGGTAACCCCGTCGCCTGCGCCGCTGCATTGGCGTCCATCGACCAGATGCGTGAGCTCGACCTCTGTGGCCGTGCACGCACCATCGAATCGACTGTCGTCGGCCGAATGAACGCACTGGCAAAGGAACTCGACGTCATCGGTGACGTTCGCGGCCGCGGCGCCATGCTCGCCATCGAGCTGGTCAAGCCCGGTGGACAGGAGCCGGACGCCGAGATCACCAAGAAGATCGCCGCTGACTGCCTCGCTGCCGGCGTCGTGATCCTCACCTGCGGTACCTACGGCAACGTCATCCGTCTGCTCCCGCCGCTGGTCATCTCCGAGGAGCTGCTCGACGACGCATTGACCGTCCTCGAGACCGCAATCCGCACTGCAGCACAGGGGAACTGACATGTCCAACGTCTCGGATCTTCTCGACTCGGTACCCGAGGGTCTCTGGCTCGGCGGCAAGCTTGTCCCAGCCGAGAAGACCTTCGCGGTCTACAACCCGGCCACGGGTAAGGAACTCGCCCAGGTAGCCGACGCCACCGCGGCCGACGGTATCCGCGCGCTCGACCTCGCCGCTGCGGCGCAGGAAGACTGGGCGGCTACTCCGGCACGTGTTCGCGGCGAGATCCTGCGCACCGCGTTCGAATTGCTGCACACTCGCGCCGAGGACTTCGCGCTGATGATGACCCTGGAAATGGGTAAGTCGTTGGCAGAGAGCCGCGGTGAGGTCAACTACGGCGGCGAATTCCTGCGTTGGTTCAGCGAGGAAGCGGTCCGCATCGGTGGACGTTTCACGCAGGCTCCGGCCGGCAACGGTCGCATCCTGGTCACCAAGGAAGCCGTCGGTCCGGTCCTCGCGATCACCCCGTGGAACTTCCCGCTTGCCATGGGCACGCGCAAGATCGGACCGGCACTGGCTGCCGGCTGCACCATCATCGTCAAGCCCGCCGAGGACACGCCGCTGACCATGCAGCTTCTCGGTCAGGTGTTTGCCGACGCGGGTCTACCCGACGGTGTGCTCTCGATCCTCCCGACGTCCGACGCGGCTTCCATCAGCGGACCGCTGATGGAAGATGCGCGTCTGCGCAAGGTCACCTTCACCGGCTCCACCGGCGTCGGAAAGCTGTTGGTGCGCAATGCCGCTGACAAGCTGCTTCGCACGTCGATGGAACTCGGTGGCAATGCACCGTTCATCGTCTTCGACGACGCCGACATCGACGCAGCTGTCGAGGGCGCAATGCTCGCGAAGATGCGCAACGGCGGCGAGGCCTGCACCGCGGCCAACCGCGTCTACGTCGCCAACTCGGTGCGCGAGGAGTTCACCGACAAGTTCACCGCCAAGGTTGCGGCCTTGAAGGTGGGCGCAGGCGACGCCGAGGGCACCAACATCGGCCCGCTGATCAACACCAAGCAACTCGCAACCGTCACCGGACTCGTCGACGACGCCGTGTCCAAGGGTGCTCGCGTTCGCACCGGTGGATCTGCCCCCGAAGGCCCCGGCTTCTTCTTCACCCCGACGGTCCTCGACCAGGTGCCCGCCGATGCGCGCCTGCTGAAGGAAGAGATCTTCGGACCCGTTGCGGCAGTAGTCGGTTTCGATACCGAAGACGAGGCGATCGCGGCTGCGAACAACACCGAGTACGGCCTCGTGGCGTACTTCTACACGCGCGACATCGACCGTGCGATGCGTGTCTCGGCCAAGCTGGACACCGGCATGGTCGGCGTCAACCGCGGCGCGATCTCCGACGCTGCGGCGCCGTTCGGTGGCGTCAAGGAATCGGGCTTCGGCCGTGAAGGCGGTACCGAGGGTATCGACGAGTACCTCGATACCAAGTACGTAGCGCTGTAACTTGCTGTGCGCCTTTATTAACCGCGGGCGGTTAATAAAGGCGCACAGTTGTCTCTACTGACCTAATGGAGTCGGGCGGTAGTACTTGCCCTCGTGGTAAAGCAGGGGCGCGGCAGCGGATTCGTCGTCCTCTTCGGCGTGAACTCGGGTGACGAGTCCGATGACCAGGGTGTGATCCCCGACGGGGATCAGCTGGTCGACCTTGACGCGCATCCAACTGGGGGTGCCGTGCAGAACCGGCTCGCCGGTGTCGAGTACTGCCCACAGCGACTCGTCTGCAAAACGTTGATCGGCGCTACGCGCAAAGCGCTGGGCCAGATGTTGCTGATGTTCGCCGAGAAGGTGGATCACCAAGGACTCGGCGGCCTTGAGGGCGTTGATACTCGACGACGTCTCCGCGATGTTGAACGAGACGAGCGGTGGCTCGAGGGAGACGGACGAGAACGAGGTGGCGGTGAAACCCACCGGGCCGGTACCCGAATCTAGGGTCACGACGGTGACACCGGCGGGGTGGCGGCGAAGCGCTGCGCGATAGTCCCCGGCGCAGATACCGGTGGACAACTCGGGCGTCGCCGCTACTTCGGGGACATCGGGGGTGGTGTGGCTGGAAACGGCATTCGGCTTGTCAGACAACGGGAACTCTCCGGCTGGAACTCGAGGTGTGCGGTGTGGTCGAGGTGACTGCACTCGGCATACACAGACATGCGTCGGTGCGGCACAGATCTACGTGCCGTCGTCGCCAGTGGTTGCCGGCCGGGGTCCTTGTTGCAGTGCACATGGTGTGTCCAACTATAGGTGGACACACATCTGAGTGGGTTCGGACCGGTCTGCCCGGGAGCGCTTCAGTCCATGTCGACGGCGAGGCCGGCGGTGATTCGGAGGAGTTCGGAGTACGTCGTGCGAAAGACCGTGTTGGGGTGCCCGGCAGCAGCCCACAACTCGGGGTATTGCTCGAGGGCGGTATCGATGTACGTGGGCAGATTGGTGGGGTGCCCGAGCGGGGCGACCCCACCGATCGGCTGGCCCGTCGCGGACTTCGCCATTTCCAGTGGCGCCCGCGTGAGTTTGCCTTCGAGGCGTTCGCCGGTGGCCTTCAGGTTGACCTGATGTGCGCCCGAGACCAGCAGCAGGACCGGATCGTCGTCGAGAAGGAACACGAGGGACTTGGTGATCGCGCCTACCTCCACCCCGACGGCCGCCGCTGCCTCGGCCGCGGTGTGCGTGGCGTCAGGCTGCGTGACGATGACGCCGTGGTGACCCCGTGAGATCAGTGTTTCGGCGACGTGCGAGGCGTTGGGGTGGAGGAGGCTCGTCATGAGTTCAGACTAGGACTAGTCGGCGTTCGCCACAGCTGGAGTCGGCGTCATGTCGGTGGACTTTCGGTTACGACGGATCGTGAAGCCGAAGAGCATGACTGCACCGATCAGCGCGTACAGGAAGAGCGTCAGGGCAGGCTGGCCGACGCCGACGTTGTTGAAGTAGACGATGCTCCGGACGCCCTCGGTGCCGGCGCCGGGTGTGATCCATCGGCCGATGGCGGCGTAGAACGAGGGAATCACGTTGGAGCCGAATGCGCCTCCCGCACTGGGATTGCCGAGGATCACGAAGACGGCGATAGCCAGCGGGACTGCCAGAACGCCGATGGCGGCGCGCAATCCGAGTGTGAACATGGCGGTGCCGAACACCACGGCTGTTCCCAGGATCCAGAGCGGGAACCAGTGGCCGGCGAAAGTTCCGAGTACGTGCGAGGTGATGAGAGCGCCGAGGGCTCCCGAGATGACCGAGTAGATCGCGATCACGCCCGTGTGTGCGCTTGCCTGGCGGAGCGTCTTCGGCGCACCGATGAACAGTCCGATGGCTGCCGCAAGGAGATAGCCGCCGACGACCCAGCCGACCGAGAGGTAGAAGCCGGAGAGGCCGCGGTTGTCGTGCGCTCCGACGGGGATCTCGTCGCGGACGACGAACTGTCGGTCCTGTGTTGCCTCGACCTTCGTGAACACCGATTCGAGCGACGTCGCGATGGAACTGCCGGCCGCGCTCGCGGTGATCAGGGTGTCCGGTCCGGCCGGGTTGATGACAAAGGCGCCCTGGATCTCGCGGTCGTTGATCATGCGGCGAGCGGTCGCTGTGCTGTCGACCACCTGAGCGTCGAGCGGGCTGCCGTCGATGGCGTTGAGTTTGTCGGCGATCTGCTGATCCATGCCGTCTGGCGTGCCCTGATCGGCGATGACCGCGATTTCGATGTCTCGCGGAGTCGGCTGATGGAAGGCGGCGACGTAGCTGAGGATGAAGCCCATCTGCAGCAGGAGCACGCCGACGAACAGTGCGGCCATCACCTTGGGTGCGCCGTATTTCACCAGCAGATTGTCGTGGTGGTGTTCGTCGTGGGTGGAGCTGTTGTCTGGTGCGGCGTGTGCCGGATGCGTAGTGGTCACGAAGAGTCCTGATCTTGTCGAAAGTAAAGAGCTTGTCAATACCCGAGGTATTGAATACTCTAGGTATCGTGACTGAATCTCGTCAACCGGACTGGACTCCGGTAACCCGCCCCGGACGTGACGTGGTGCGGCAAAGACTGCTCGACGCTGCGGCGGAAGAGTTTGCGGAGCGCGGATTCAGTGCTGCACGTCTCACTGAAGTTGCTCGCCGAGCGGGCTTCACCAAGGGGGCTGTCTACTCCAACTTCGAGTCGAAACAAGATCTGTTCGCCGAACTGTTCGCGCAACGGTCTCTCGAACTGGCCGGCCGTGTGCTCGCCGAGATCGCCGGTATGAACCCGGCCGATGCAGCGGGCAAAGGCGGCGAGGCCATTGCAACGTGGATGGTCGACGATCCGGGATGGTCACTGCTCGTTCTCGAATTCGGAGTCCTCGCCGGGCGTGATCCGCAGATCGCTCAGGCCTACTTGCGTGAGCGTCGCCACTTGCGCAGTCAACTCGTGGAGTTGATCGGCGAACGTGCCCGGGAATGGGGAGTGGACGATTCCTTCGATGTGCGGACCACCGCAATCTCGTTGATGGCCTTGATATCCGGGCTCGTCCTCGAGCACTCCGTGGATCCGGAAGAAGTTGATCAGAGCGTGATGGGCGCCGCCGTGACGGCACTCTTCGCCGGTGCCGTCGCACGGGCAGGATTGCCTTCCGTCTGAGTTGCTCGGTTGACAGGCAACAGATTTGAGAACTACCCTCTGGGTGCAGTACCTCGTTAGGTGAGGCTTCTGCGCGAACACAGGCCACTGATCTCACGACGTCGAGAGACGCCCAAGGTTAGGACAGATCTCCCCGGCTTAAGGGGTGATCCAAAGTGGCTTCCCGGTTTCGATCGGGACACGTCGTGCAGTGCCAAAACTCGGACGTGGAGGTGTTTTCGCAGCTTGGTGCCGGTTTCTTCCGGCGAAGGCGAGAGTACGTCGATATTCGGTTCTCCTGGCGTGTGCTGTGCGCATGCAATCGTGTGGCGTCATCGGGCGCCCCGAACTTTCAGGAGGTGACCATCGTGGACGACCCGCCGAGTCGATATTCGACCCATCCTTCTGCTCTTACCGACGGTGCTCGCCCCGGTCTTTCGCTCGTCAGCCTCTGACTTTTTTGCACCCTCGGTTTCATCTGCGCGGCTTTGCCGCGTCCGCTGACGACTTCCATTGTCGTTCAGCGCATTCTGCTGCCCTGATGCACTGACATGGTCTGATGCGTTCGGGCAGCCGAGGGGATTCGTCATGTCATTTTCCGTTCTCGCATTGCGGCCACGGCCCACGAGAAACAGTGCACAACAAACACATTCAACAGTCCTGGCAAAGGAAAGCGCACAGGAATTGGTCGACTACTCGACCGCGGACACGCGCACCGTTCTCGCAGATCTGACCACGACGGCCAACGGGCTTCGTGACGATCAGATCGACGATCTTCGCCGGCAATACGGGCGCAACGACGTCCGCCACGACCGCCCGGCGCCGGCAATCGTGCAGTTCGCGGGGGCGTTCAAGAACCCGTTCATCCTGATCCTGGTGTTCCTCGCCCTGATCATGGTCGCGACCGACGTGGTGTGGGCGGACCCGGAAGACGGACCTTCCTACGAGGGCATCATCACCCTCGGGTTGATGATCTTTGTCAGTGTGTCACTGAGGTTCTGGCAGGAATACCGCTCGAGCCGCGCCGCCGAGGCGCTCAAGGCAATGGTGACGACAACAGTCGCGGCCACCCGCAAGATCAACAACACCGTGGTCACGGCGGAGATTCCGATCGAGCAACTACTGCCAGGTGATGTTGTCCAGCTTGCCGCCGGCGACATGATCCCGGCCGATGTCCGCATCATCCGGGCCAAGGATCTGCAGATCAATCAGTCCATGCTCAGCGGTGAATCGATGCCGGCCGAGAAGTCGGCGGAACCATCCTCGGGGATCGACGTCGATCGACTGCTCGAAGCCGAAAACATCGGATTCATGGGTACTTCCGTCGTGTCGGGCAGCGGGACCGCCGTCGCGGTGCACACGGGCAAGCGCACCTACTTCGGTGCCATGACAGCACAATTGGCGTCCAAGCGACCCGAAACCAGCTTCGACGTCGGAGTGCGCAGCGTCAGTTACCTGCTGATCAAGTTCATGCTGATCATGGTTCCCGCGGTGTTCATCATCAACGGACTGACCAAGGACTGGAGCCAAGCACTACTCTTCGGCGTCGCAACCGCGGTGGGGTTGACACCGGAAATGTTGCCGCTCATCGTGACTGCGAATCTGGCCAAGGGCGCGCTGCACATGTCGCGCAAGAAGGTGATCGTCAAGCAGATCAACGCGATTCAGAACTTCGGCGCCATGGACGTTCTGTGCACGGACAAGACTGGAACTCTGACCGAGGACCGCATCGTTCTCGGTGAGCATCTGGACACTGCCGGACGTAAATCCGAGGACGTGTTGCGGCTCGCGGCAGTCAATTCCGTGAATCAGACCGGCCTGCGCAGTCTCCTCGACGACGCAGTGATCGAGGCTGCCGGTCCCGAAGTTCTCGAAGAGATCTCGCGTCGGCACGGGTTGGTGGACGAGATTCCCTTCGACTTCAAGCGTCGTCGCCTGTCAGTGGTGGTCGATCACGGTGACAGTGATCTGATCGTCACGAAAGGTGCAGTGGAAGAGCTCCTTTCGGTCTGTGAATCGGTGGAACTGGACGGAGTGGCTCACCACCTGACACCAGGCTGGCTGGCCCGAATCGACCGACTGGTCGCGGAACTGAACGGTCAGGGTAAGCGAGTGCTTGCGGTGGCGACCAAGGTCGTTGTCGACGAGCAGCGACGGGAGTACTCCACCGCAGACGAAGAGGGCATGACCCTGGTCGGACTGCTTGCCTTCCTCGACCCGCCGAAGGAATCTGCGGCCGGGGCGATCGAAGCGCTCGCGAGCCATGGCGTCGCCGTCAAGGTGGTGACGGGTGACAACGAACTGGTAGCCGAAACTGTCTGCGGCAAAGTCGGTATCGATGTGGGAACCGTGGTATCCGGCGCCGAGATCGAAGCGTTGAGCGACGAGGCCCTCGACGAGTTGGTGCAACGGACAACTGTCTTCGCGAAGACGGATCCGATGCAGAAAGCACGTATTGTCGAATCGCTGCGCCGGGTCGGCCACACGGTCGGCTTCCTCGGCGACGGTGTCAACGATGCACCCGCACTGCGGGCGGCGGACGTCGGCATCTCTGTAGACACCGCAGCGGACATCGCGCGCGAATCCGCGGACATCATCTTGCTGGAGAAGGACCTAGGCGTACTCGAACAAGGTGTCATCGAAGGGCGTCGGACCTTCGGAAACATCCAGAAGTACATCAAGATGACTGCGTCGTCGAACTTCGGGAACGTCTTCTCGGTGCTCGTCGCCAGCGCCTTGCTGCCGTTCATCCCCATGATTCCCGTAGTTCTGTTGTTGCAGAACCTGATCTACGATCTCTCGATGCTCACGATCCCGTGGGACCGCGTCGACGACGACTTCCTCGCGAAGCCCCGCAAGTGGGAGACCAAGAGCCTGCGCCGGTTCATGGTGTTCATCGGCCCGATCAGTTCGATCTTCGACATCTCGACGTTCGCGCTGATGTGGTTCGTGTTCGCTGCCAACTCTCCCGAGCATGCGGCCCTGTTCCAATCGGGTTGGTTCATCGAGTCGTTGATCTCGCAGACGCTGATCGTTCACATGATCCGCACTCGCAAGATCCCGTTCATCCAGTCGCGTGCATCGCTGCCGGTACTGCTCAGCACGGGCGCCGCCTGCGTCTTCGCGCTGGTGTTCCCGTTCACGTCCTGGGGTCATTCCCTCGGGTTGGTTTCACTGCCGTGGAACTACTTCCCGTGGCTGGTCCTCACTCTCGCGGCGTATTGCGTTGTTACGCAGGTGGCCAAGGGAATGTTCATCCGTCGATTCGCGACCTGGCTCTAGGAGTTCACCGTGGAAATCCACGTTATCCTTGTGCGGATAGCGCTCGGGCTCGTCCTCGGCGCTGCCGTCGGGATCGAAAGGCAATGGCGCGCAAGGATGGCGGGTCTGCGAACCAACGCGTTGGTGAGCTTGGGGGCGACGCTCTTCGTCATCATGGGCGCGTACGGGTTTCAGGGTCCGGACGCTGATCCGACGCGCGTCGCGGCGCAGATCGTCTCCGGGATCGGTTTTCTCGGTGCCGGAGTGATTATGAAGCAGGGGGCCTCGGTCACCGGCCTGAACACCGCCGCAACTCTGTGGGCCACGGCCGCTGTCGGAGCACTGGCCGGCGGCGGGATGTACTGGGTGGCGGTGTTCGGTGCCGGTGCAATCATGTTGGCGAACACGCTGTTGAGGCCGTTGGGCCGGATGATGGATCACCAACCTGCCCGCACCGGTCGCGAGGAACCGCCGGCGGACTACACCTTCGAGGTGACCTGCCACGGCGACGCCGAAGCTCACATCAGAGGGCTTACCGTGCAGTCCATTTCGAGGCCGGAGTTCCAACTGCGGTCAGTGCAGTCCTTTGACATCCCGGACAGCGACCGCGTGCGGGTGGTGGCCGAACTGGCTGCCGCCGAGCGTGACGACGGACTCCTCGAATCCGCCGTCAGCAGGCTTAGCCTGGAACCGTTGGTGACTCACGTTCGCTGGGAGGTGGAGCCGTCGAAGTAGATTCGAGGTCTCTGTCAGTTAGCGCGCATGTTCTTGCAGCGCAAGTGAGTTCCCCGGTGCGATGTTCGCGCAGTTGGACGGAGCAGGCTTGCCGTTCAATCGGTCGTCGACCCAAGCGAGCGCACCGGGGAGCCAGAGCATGGCGCCGAGGAAGTGGCTGATGGTGTCGTACTGGTCGTACTGAATCGCCAGGCCGGCGTCGCAGTACTTGCGTGCGAGGCTGCGGACGTCGCCCGTGATCATGACGCCGTCTCCTGCCCCGACGCCGGGGCCACCGGGTTGGGTGCCCTCGATGGTGCCGCCGGCCGCCTGCGCGATGAACATCGGAATGGTCGGTGTCGCCGCGGTGCCCATGTTGATCTTGTTCACGACATCGACGTACTCGGGAACCGTATTGGGATCGGCGTACTCGGGTTTGACCAGATCCTGCCAGGTCAGTCCGGGATATTGCGCCAGCACATTGCCGATGGACGCGTCTTCGAGTCGAGCCATGACGTCGCGTCCACGGTCGCTGAGATACTTCCCGAAATCGATGTCGTACGAACGCGCAACGCCGACGACTGCCATGCCGACAACGCCGCCCCACCCGATGCTTCCGCTCGCGTAGCGAAGGTTGTTGGCCGGATTGACCAGCACGCCGCCCTGCGCCGCACCGATCAAGTTGTCGTTGATCTCCGGTGCATACGCGGGAGCGAGGATCGAAGCCCAGTTGGTGGCGATCGCTCCGCCGGAGTACCCCATCAGCGCGATCTGTGCATCGTCGGTGATTCCGGTTTCCGGGACATCTTGGGCGGCACGCAGAGCGTCGAGCGTCATCATCCCGTATTCGGGTCCGGCAGCGAAGTTCGCATCCGGGCCCTCGGTGTCCGGGACGACGATCGTGTAGCCCAGCGTGAAGAGCGGCCCGAACAGAGCCGCTTCGATGCTCGTGAAGGTTCCGCCGATGTTGAAGTTGCGTCCGCTCGGCGTCCAGTCACCGATCGGGGTGTTACCCGCGATGGCTCGCGACGGACTGTCGTCGGGGTTCAGCGAATCGTAAAAGGACTGGTACGAAACAACTTTGTTCGGTTGGGCGTTGGCCGGTCGCAGGATCGAGGTGACGTTGGCGGACGGCTGGCCGAGGGCGTCGGTCGAGCGATAGAGAATCTGGACTGCCTGTATCGGGGTCGGGATGTTGAGCACGGTGTACGGCACGGTGCGAGTCTCGAGGACCGCGCCCGGGGCGTACGACGAGAGGGGCGCCGCGCCGTCGTAGCTGTAGAAACCGTCATCGGGAGACTGGGCAAGGGTTGGCTGCGCGAGCGCTACCGGTGCGCCGACGCCTGTCAGCGCGACAGCGAGCACTCCGACAACTGTGCGAGATAAGACCCTTGACGACATACTCGTCCTCCACTTTGGTGTGCCACGCCCCACCCTGAGATCGTGGTGTGACGCCCACCATATATTACTGACGGGTAATGTGGGGATCGGGCAGATCGGGCGCCGTCTCGAGGTCGCGGAGTAGGAAAATTTCGGAGGATTCGCCCGGGAGTAACAAGACTCCGGCGTCGATGTATCCCATTGCGCGATAGAAGTTCTGGGCTGATTCGTCGGAGAGGGTCGAGGTGAGAACCCTCGAATATCCCGCCTGGTTCATCTGTTTCTCCCAATATGTGACCAAGGCGCGCCCGGTGCCCTGGCCGCGGTTTGCAGACAGGACGGTCAGCATGTTCATGAACGGAATCTCGTCCCAGAACAGGCCCCAGCGGAGCCACCCGATTGGAGCATCGTTGTGCTCGGCTTCATCTTTGTGCTCGGCGAGGAGAATCCGGCCGCGTTGGACCACGGACGCGAGTTCCTCGGCTGCGATGTGCGAGTCGTTCTCACGTAAGAACGGCAAGTCTGTCTGTGCTGCGACGCGAATGTTCACCACACAAGTCAGTATCGCCGTTCAGTCGGAGACGGTGACGTTCGGCTTCGACAAGTAGACAACTCCGGGATGTGGTTGGGGTCCGTCGCCAACTGCACGTAACCCGCCCGGGTGTACAAGCGAATGTTCCGGGCGCTCCTACTTCCGGTGAACAACTCGAAACTGGTGATGTGCGCCGGAGCATTCCGTTCCACGTGCTGCAGGAGGCGCCGGCCGAGGCCGTTGCCCGCCAAGTCCGGCGCCACCATGAGACGCCCTATCTGCCATGCGGTTCCGTCCGCTGCGCCTCGAACGGCCCCGACGAGCCTGCCGCTGCGTCGTGCGGTCCAGACGGTCGACTCCTGAACCCAGGCTCGGACCGTGGGAAGATCCTCGTGGAGTGGGGGTATGTTCATGCTGTTGTTGGAGATTGCTTCCGAAACCCAGCAACAGCGTTGTAGAACAAGGATTTCCGCGGCGTCCCCGTCTGTTGCGCGCTCTATGACTATTTCGTCCATGGTTAGTCTTCGTTGTCGACTTGTTCTTCACGGGGGAGGTCGGAGGCCTTGGGGGCGGCGGGGACCCATTCACGGAGCGGTTGAATGACTTCGGCATAGAACACCTCAGCTGAACTTGTGACGCTGCTGATGAAACTCGCAGCAGTGCCCGAACGCTTGCTGCCAAGAGTGAAGGATTGCGTCAGTACGAATGAACTGAGTTGACCGCCTTGTCCGTCCGTCAGTAGACGAGGTGTTGCACGGGCCGATGTAAGAGTCTCGCATGTCGACGCGGCGGGACCGGTGAACAACGCTTCGACCAACAAGTCCTCGGGTGCGTTCTTCAATTGACGCAAAGCCCAAGTTACCCGTTTTCCTGCGGTACCTTCGTCAGGAGCGGAAACCGTTGTACTGCAGCTCACTTTGTTGGTTCTCAAATCAGCAGCAACTCGTAACTCTCCGGCTGCGTCGGGGATTCGGAGGGTGGCGCTGAAGGTGCCGTCGTTCGCCAATTCGTTGACTGTCAGCGCGGTACGCGCTTCTGCGTCGTTGACTACCCGGCGGGGCAACACATGTTTGACGACGACACCGAGATCAGCTGTGAACCGCAGTGCAAGATTTCGCGCGAGCGCGATCCACGACTGAGCGACGGCCGCTGCCTTCGGATCTCCAGGACGTAGAGTCCCGGCGCTGACGGAGTCGCGTATCGATACCCAGTGCCGACCCATGTCGACGAACTCCGCTGCCCCGGACTTGGGATGCTCGATGTACCGGAGAAATTCGCTGAGAATCCAACCTTGCAGTGGATTGTCGATTCCGCCATGCGAGAGCACCATCCGAGCCTCGTGGATGACTTCTGCCCAGGAGAGATGCCGCAGCGCGACTTTGGTGAGCTTGCGCTTGTCCACCTCGACCGGTAGTTCGCCGGCACCGGCAGGCAAGTCGTTCGACAGGCTGATCACGACGTCGTACTTGTTCTTCCTGGCGACGTCGAGATAGTTTTCGAGCTGCTCTCGGGTATGGGTGCCTGCACCGGTCTTTGCCTCGAGCAAGCCAGTCCAGAGTCGGCTTCCGCGGGCGATGCGCCACACCGCATCCGGGATCACTCGAGATTCACCTTTGACGTAGGGAACTTCGACGTAACCCTCGAACGAGCCGGCCGGTGCGCCCACGCGGGACGAGACCGCCCGGGCGAACAGCGGAACGGCCTGCATCGTGGAGACCAGCGCCGACGTCGTGCGTCGTTCTTGTTCCTCGCCGGTTCCGACGCCGATCACCGAGAAGAGTCGTGCAGGTTGCCAGGCCTCGGACTCTGCGTGCTTGAATTCGGGTAGTGGGGCTTTCTTGGGTACGGGCTTCGCCGTACGAACGCCTCGTTGTCGTGCAGGCTTTGGCGGCGTCGTAAGTTCGATGTCTGACGGTGCTACGTCTGACGGTGCTACGTCTGACGGTGCTACGTCTGACGGTGCCATGTCTGACGGTGCCATGTCTGACGGTGCCATGTCTGACGGTCCAGTGCCTGATGGTTCGGGCTCCGATATCGGGTGGGGTGTCCCCAGCTCAGGTGACTCTGGCTCCTCGACGGGGGCGTCCTCGCTTACATCGACTCCGAAGTCTTCGGCGAGCCCGGCGAGTCCTGAAGCCCAACCTTGGCCAATGGCACGAATTTTCCACTTTCCGTTGCGGCGATAGACCTGACCGAAGACGAATGCGGTTTCGGTGGACGCGTCGGCGGTGACGTATTCGGCGATAGGAGAGCCACCGGAATCAACCAGCTGGAGCGCAAGTTTGCCGAGGTCGCCGAAGGAACCGGAGTCGACGCTGCCTACCAAAGCGATCGCGTCGACCTGATCGGGCACGGCAGCGAGGTGGACGAGGAGCCGCTCGTGCGGACCGGATTCGGTTTCGCGGCGGCCGAGGTATCGAACCGAGCCGTCAGCAGATTCCTGTTGGTTGTAGAAGACGAAGTCCGCGTCGGACCTGACTTTTCCGTCGACGCCCAGAAGCAATGCCGAGGCGTCGACACCGAATTCGGGGTTGTCCCAGGTGATCACGATGTCGATCTGTTCGAGTTCGTCGGGGAGCTCGATGTTCTGACCTTTGGACAGGAACTGGTCTTCCACGAATTTCCCCTCATCGCTGTGCACAGTCGAATTTTGCCTCTTGATTCTGCAGGGGTAGGTCGAAATTTGTGCGGTTTCGAATCCGCAGGGCAATTGTTCATCCGCAGGCTGAATTTGGCGCGCGGCTGAACATTGGCCGCGCGGCTGTGAATGCAGAAAGCCTTCCATTCGGGCATAACAAACAAAACGCCCGCGACCAATTGGTCGCGGGCGATTCGAAAAAGAACGTCAGACAGTTGCCGGAGTGTTCTCGTCTAACTTCGGATCGCTTTTCTCGATTCGCTTGTTGCGAATGAGGCTGCTGATAAACGCAGCGCCGATCAGGAAGACGCCGACGAGACCGGTAATGATCTCGTTGATGTGAACGCCGATGGACACCATCAAGATGACGGCCAGAGCGCCGATGGCCCAGTGGGCACCGTGCTCGAGGTAGACGTAATCGGAGAGCGTGCCCTTGCGGACCAGGAAGACCGTGATGGAACGGACGAACATCGCGCCGACGAAGCCGAGGCCCAGGGCGATGATGATCGGGTCCGCAGTGATGGCGAATGCGCCGATGACGCCGTCGAAGGAGAAGGACGCGTCGAGCACCTCGAGGTAGAGGAACAGGAAGAAGCCGGCCTTGCCGGTTGCCTTCGCGAGCTGCGTGGGTCCTCCGGACTTGGCGGTTTCTTCCTCTTCGCCTTCTTCCGGCAGATTGAACAGTTCACCTAGTCCGTTGACCGCGATGTAAGTGATCATGCCCAGAACGCCCGAGATCATGACGGTCGAGACCTTGTCGTCAGCGGCGAGGAACGAACCACTCAGTACCAGGACGATGCCGGCCACGACGACCGAGAGCTGATCGAGCTTGCCGATGCGAGCGAGGGGCTTCTCCAGCCAGGACAGCCAGGTGATCTCACGCTCTTCGAAGATGAAGCCGAGGAAGAGCATCAGCAGGAACATGCCACCGAAGGCAGCGATCTGCGGGTGAGCGTCGGTGAGGATGGTTTCGTAGCTCGGCTCGCCGTTGGCGAAGTACGCTGCGTCGTCGGCAGGCGGGTTGAGCGCGAGGTCGAGTGCAGCTACAGGCCCGAGTCCGGAAGCAGCCCAGACGATCACGAGCGGGAACACCAAGCGCATGCCGAAGACGGCGATGATGACGCCGATGGTGAGGAAGATCTTCTGCCAGAATTCACTCATTCTTTGCAGAACGGTGGCGTTGATGACGGCGTTGTCGAAGGAAAGCGAGATTTCCAGAATCGACAGGATGATGACGAGGAATAGTGCCTCGGGTCCGCCGTAGATGAACGCGACGATCATCGCGATGATCGAGATCGCGATGGACAAACCGAATATTCGCAGTACCACGGAGCGTGGCCCTTTCTAGTTGGTCAATGCAGAGTGGTTACTGCAAGCGGTGCCTCACCCGCATCCGAACGTGAAAACGGGGAGGGTTCCACACACTACTGCGGAACCTTCCCCGAGTCAGCTCGTCGAGAGCGAGGATCAGACGTTGACGCCGTAATCGCGCGCGATACCGGACAGGCCGGATGCGTAACCCTGGCCGATTGCGCGGAACTTCCACTCTGCACCGTTGCGGTACAGCTCACCGAAGACCATGGCGGTTTCGGTGGAAGCGTCCTCGGAGAGGTCGTAACGAGCGAGCTCGTTGCCGTTCGCCTTGTCTACGACGCGGATGTACGCGTTGCGGACCTGGCCGAAGGACTGCGAGCGGGCTTCTGCGTCGTAGATCGAGACGGGGAAGACAACGCTTTCGATCTCGGCGGGAACCGCTGCGAGGTTCACGTCGATCTGCTCGTCGTCGCCTTCGCCTTCGCCGTCCGTGTTGTCACCTTTGTGCTCGATCGAGCCGTCGGGCGAACGCAGGTTGTTGAAGAAGATGAAGTGCTGGTCGGAGAGGACCTTCTTGTTCGAGCCTGCGCCGATTGCGCTGGCGTCGAGGTCGAAAGCAGCTCCGGTGGTGGAACGCGCGTCCCAGCCCAGGCCGACGACCACTGCAGTCAGGTTCGGGGCCTCCTTCGTGAGAGAGACATTGCCGCCTTTGGTCAAGCTGACGCCCATTCAGGGGTCCTTTCAAGAGGAGAGACAAGGCCCACTACGACGCGAAGTCGTCTTGGGAGTGTGTTTACCTCCACCACCCTAACCGCAGTTCCGGTGTGTTCGCCGTAACAGCAGAATTACGAACCGAGAAGCGAAGTGCTGGACCCGTAGGATTCAATCGTGGTGGGAAGATGGTCGGAACGCTTCAATCGGGGGGCAAGAGTGGGGGAGTCGGTCAGTCGTGCGCGGGAGGCGCAGACGGCCATGGTTTCGGCGTTCCTCGACATGGACAAGCGGCAGACCATTGCGTCGGCAGCAGTCGAAGCCTCCGCCGAGCTTTTTCCCGAGCGAGGGCTGCGCGCGGAGTGGGAACCCGTTCGTGACCGGTGCTACCAGGCAGCGTCGGACTACCTCGACACATCCGAGCGATACGGCAACGATCAGGTACTCCACCAGAACCCGAACGGTGCTCGGGCCGCGTTCGAGAAGTCGGTAGCCGAACTCGTCGAAGCGGCACAGGGTGTCGACTCCTTCTACAACGGGAATCGCGCGCATCTGGAGCAGGCGACGGTCACGATGTCCGCCATCCCCGTCCTCGGCCAGCAGGCGCGAACTCAGGCCCAAGCAGCCCGCGAGAAACTTGCTGCCACCGAGCAGCGCTATCGCGAGTACCCGTCGGTGGTGACGGCCTCCGAACAACTCGACGACGCGATGACGGCGCTCGAGAATGCGCGCTCCTCCGGTCGCGCCGACGCGCTCCGCACACGGGCCGAGCGTGTCCGCGAAGCCGTGTCCGCGCTCGAGGAAGCACTGGCAGACGCCCCGTCGACGCAGCACCGCGCGGAGATGACGATTTCCTCCGTCTCCACCAGGTTGTCGGCTGTGCGGACGCGAGTGGACCGACTCGACCCGGCGTACTCGGCATTGCTCCGCGAGTTCAACGCCGCGAGTTCCGCTGACCTCGTCGACAACAGCAGTCGCAGCCGAGCGCACATCGATCAGGCCGACATCGATCTCAAGGAAGCGAAGCAGTCGCTGGCTGCGGGTAACCCCGAACATGCACTGGCTCTGATGGCTGAGGCCCGAGTGCACTTGGCCGACGCCGAAGCGTGTGCCGACGCCGTGACGGACCGTCTCGCTACGCTGCGTGCAGTTCGGGCAGATCCGAGCGAAAAGGAACGTGAGGTTCGTTTCCGTTTGAAAGACGCCCAGATGTTCGCTGTTAACCAAGGGTTGGTGGCGGAGTGGGGCTCCGTACTCGATGCTCAACTAGCAAGGATCGAGCGAGCGAGTGCGTCACTGTCGGGAACTCATCCGGACTACTGGTCGTATGTATTACAGCTGGACTCGGTATCGACGTTCATCACCGAAGTTGTCGAGAAGATGCGGGCGCGAGCCGGCAAAAACTGAATGGTCGAGCCGATCGGGGGATCGGAGTTGTTCGGCGCGTTGTCACAGGGGGGCGTTTCATGGACTTGATTGCGGTTACGGAGAGAAGAGAAATGCAGCATTTTCAACATCTCGAGGATGACGTGCGGGAGCAACTGTTCCTGCATGCGCCTCGATCGTTCGCGGATTCCGACGAGAGGGATCTGCTCGCGATTGCTCTGGGTGCAACTCTCTACGTTCCCGCCACTCGGGCCGGGTTGGCCGACATCGTGTCCAAGCGTGCGTCCGAGGGCGTCAGCTCGATGGTGCTCGATCTCGAGGACGCCGTCGCAGATCACGAGGTCGAATCGGCGCGAGCGAACGCGGTCGAAGCTCTCGACAAGATCGCGTCCACCGACGCCGTCGGCATGCTGCTGTTCGTGCGGGTTCGTGAAGTCGCGGACATCCACAAGGTCGCCGCGTCGTTGACCGAGGGGCGCGCCGCGCTCACCGGGTTCGTCATCCCCAAGTTCGGCAGCGAGTCCGGCCCCGTGTTTCTCGACGCCGTCGCGGACGCATCCGAGCTGCTGGGTAAGCATTTCTATGCGATGCCGGTGCTCGAATCACCCGCGCTGGTTCACCGCGATACGCGTGATCTCGAATTGCGCACCATCAGTGGGATTCTCGCGCAACACCGCGATCGAATCCTTGCCGTTCGCATCGGCGCCACCGACATGTGCAGCACCTTCGGCATCCGTCGTGACCGCGATCTGACCATCTACGACGTGCGCGTGGTGGTCGACGTCATCGCCGACATCGTCAACTATCTCGGCCGCGCCGACGGTTCGGGTTTTGTCATCACCGGGCCGGTGTGGGAGTACTTCGCCGATCACGAACGCATGTTCCGGCCGATGCTGCGTGCCACCCCGTTCGAGGAACACGACGCCGTCCGGTTCCGTCAGCATCTCGTCAGCCGCGACCTCGACGGCCTGCTCCGTGAGATCGCGCTGGACCGAGCCAACGGAATTCAAGGCAAGACGGTCATCCACCCGTCACACGTCGCGGCGGTCAATGCTCTCTCCGCGGTCACGCACGAGGAGTACCACGATGCCCTCGACATCCTCGGCGCTGACGCCGGGGGAGTGCAGGCGTCCGGATACCGAAACAAGATGAACGAGATGAAGCCGCACCGCAATTGGGCTCGTCAGACTGCGCTTCGCGCTCACGTGTTCGGTGTGACCAACAAGGGCATCACGTTCGTCGAGTTGCTGACGGCGTTGGTCGATCGATGACAGAGGTTGTCCAGTACAGGGACGTCCCCTGGGCTACCGCAGAATTCGGCTTGGACCTGGTTCACGGCGATTCGTCACTCGGGCATTCGGTACCCGATCTGGTGATCCCGGGACTTCGGCGGAATCCGCGCCGCGCGCACCTGCTGGTGTCCACCGTGCTGGGTAAGCACGTGCCTACCGAGCCGTCCGTGGTCATCGGTGCTGCCGACGACCTCGGGGACTTGGTGCGAACCACCCTCGGTGACGGCGTCGACGTCGTCGTTCTCGGGTTTGCCGAAACCGCAACAGGTTTGGGCCACTGCGTCGCAGCTCGCCTGCACGCTCACTGCTACCTGCACTCCACGCGCCGAGACGTACCCGGCGCTACGACGCTCGCCGGATTCGAGGAGGGGCACTCGCACGCCACGAGCCATCTGATGCAGCCGACGTCCGCCGAACTGTTCGAGAACGACCTGCCACTGGTCCTCGTCGACGACGAGATCTCCACCGGCGCCACCGCGATCGACGCCATCCGGGCGCTGCACGGGCAATGCCCGCGAAGCCGCTACGTCGTGGCCTCGCTGGTGGACATGAGAGCCGAGGAACACCGCGCCGCCTGCGAAGCCGCGGCGTTAGAGTTGGGCGTGCGGATCGATTACGTCTCTCTCGCTTCGGGTTCGACCGTCCTGCCCGACGGCCTGACCGAGCGTGTCACGGCTCTGGATGCTCCGGATCTCAATCCGATCGGTGACCGGCGCGGCACACTGTCTCGCATGGATCTGCCGTGGCCGGCACATGTCCCCGACGGTGGCCGGCACGGTTTTCTCGACGGCGACACCGAGGCATTCGAGTCCGCCGTCGAGGCGGCGGTGTCCATCCTCGGGGCATCGATCGACCCGTCGCGTGCTGTGATCGTGATCGGTCACGAAGAGTTGATGTACCTGCCATTGCGGATCGCAGCGGGCTTGGAAAGCACTGGGCGAGCAGTTCGTTACCAGACCACGACTCGCTCACCCGCCTATGTCGTCGACGTGCCGGGATACCCGCTGCGTCGCGGGTTCACCTTTCCGGCGCCGGAGCTGGGGGAGAACGAGCCTCGATACGTGTACAACGCGCAGTGGCCTGATGCGGCGGTCGACGCCCTTGCCCTGCTCGTGGTGGACGAGCCGGCCGAC
Organism: Rhodococcus sp. IEGM 1409; assembly: GCF_030056735.1. Taxonomy (GTDB): domain Bacteria; phylum Actinomycetota; class Actinomycetes; order Mycobacteriales; family Mycobacteriaceae; genus Rhodococcus_F. The sequence goes on along the minus strand of NZ_JASHKN010000015.1, from coordinate 41,730 downwards.
ACCGATCGGTTGACCGCGACGGACGGAGTGATCGAGGTGCTGCGAAACTCCGGCACCGACGTCTTGGTCGCCACCGTTCGCGGGGCCGATCCGTCGGCGCTGCGAGATTCCAGAGCAGGAGAGTCGACATGAACGAACCATTGGTCGGGCCCGATTTCGGTTCGTACGCGCCGGGTGAAGTGAAGTGGCTGCTCAAGGATCTCTCGCACGTGGATCTCGAAGCGGATGTTTCCGTGCGCGAGAAGCGCATTCAGTCGGGTGAGGCGCACTATGCCGAGTCTCTTCCCATCGAGTACCAACCCGATCAGGCATACCGGGATCTGTTCGAGACGGTGCTCGCCGAGAGTGCTCCCCGGCTGGCGCGCGCTGTCGGGACCGTGATGGACCTGGTGCTGGCCGAGCGGGGGAGTGACATCACGTTGGTCTCACTTGCCCGGGCCGGGACGCCGATCGGGATTCTGATGCGGCGCTGGGCCCAGCAGACCCGCGGATTGACGTTGCCGCACTACGCGGTGTCCATCGTCCGCGGCAAGGGCATCGATTCCGTCGCACTCGATTATCTTGCGCACCAACACAACTCGAAGAACGTGGTCTTCGTTGACGGCTGGACCGGTAAGGGGGCCATCGCTCGCGAACTCGACGCGGCGTTGACGGAGTACCACGAGGCGGGTGGCGCAAAGTTCGATTCCGATCTGGCTGTTCTCGCAGACCCCGGCCACTGCGTGCGAACGTATGGCACTCGCGACGACTTCCTGATCGCGTCGGCGTGCCTCAATTCGACGGTGTCGGGCTTGGTCTCACGAACAGTCCTCAACGACACCCTCATCGGGCCTGGCGATTTCCACGGCGCCAAGTTCTATGCAGACCTCGCCGACGTCGACGTCTCCAACAGGTTGCTCGACGTGGTCTCGGCCGAGTTCGACTCCGTCCGTGCCGATGCCGCGGATTCTCTTGCCGCAGTGCTCGATTCCGATCGGACACCGACCTGGGCCGGCTGTGAGTCGGTGGAGAAAGTGCAGGCCGAGTACGGGATCTCGACGGTCAACTTCGTCAAACCCGGTGTCGGAGAAACAACCAGGGTGCTGCTGCGCCGGCTTCCCTGGAAGGTTCTGGTGCGCGAACTCGAAGCCCCGGAGCACGCACACATCCGGTTGTTGGCACAGGCACGTGGGGTTCCGGTCGAGGTGGTACCTGACCTCGCCTACTCGTGTGTCGGCCTGATCAAGGACATCACGTGAGCCGTGCGGACACCGCTGCCTCCCAGGTCCTGATCGCCACCGATCTGGACCGCACGATGATCTATTCACAGGCCGCGATCGGCGGCGATCCCAGTGGCTCCGACCTGGATTCGGCACCGAGCCCGCTGTGCGTCGAGTACTACAACGGCGGTCCGCTCTCACACATGAGCGTCGAATCGATCGATCTGCTGACTGCGCTCAGCTCGCGGGTTCCGGTGATTCCGACAACCACCAGGACCATCGCGCAGTTCCAGCGGATCGATCTTCCCGGCGGACCGTGGAAGTACGCGATCACGAGCAACGGCGGAAACATCCTGGTGGACGGCGAAGCCGATCTCGAGTGGCGAAACGAGATCGACCGTTCGACTCGCAAGGCCGGCGCCGAGTTGCCGCAGGTTCAGGCGGAACTGGAATCGCGGATCGACTCGAGCTGGGTCAGCTCCATTCGTGTTGCCGACGACCTGTTTCCGTACCTGGTCGTCGATCTGGCTGCGATGCCGAGTGATTTCGAATCCGAGTGGAATCACTGGTGCGTGGCACGAGGCTGGAACGTCTCGCGTCAAGGCCGGAAGATCTACACGATGCCCGACGCGGTCTCGAAGTCACGCGCGCTGGCAGAGGTGCGCCGCAGACTGGTCGAGTCGGGTGATCTGGATCAGTCCGCCGTCGTGATCTCGGCTGGTGACGGTGCGTTGGATGCGGACATGCTCGAATACTCCGATTTCGCGATCCGGCCGAGGCACGGTGAGCTGGAAGAACTGAATTGGCAACGGCCGACCGTTACTGTGACAGAAAGGTCCGGTATCGCAGCGAGCGCGGAGATATTGCGGTGGTTCTCTTCCGCGCTCGGGTAATACACGCTCTCTATGAAGGGGATTTAGTTGTCTGTATCGCTTGCCAAAGGGCAGAACGGCCCGCTGGACGTCTCGGATGTAGTTGTGTCTGTTCAGTTGGCTGCAGCCGCTGACCTGTCTGCACTCCTCGTGACGAGCAACGGAAAAGTTCGTTCCGACGCCGACTTCGTCTTCTTCAACCAGCCCACCGGACCCGGTGTGCAGTTGGTTCCCAACCCGGGTGGCATTGCCTCACTCCGAGTCTCACTCGCCGGTGTTCCGGCCGACATCGAGCAGGTTCGCGCCGTCATCACGCTCGACGACGCTTCGTCGAACTTCGGGCGCAGCGCTGCACCGACCGCTCGGGTCTCCGACGCGGCCGGGAACGTGTTGTACGAGTACGTGATCGACGGTCTCACCGCCGAGTCCATCGTCATCGCACTCGAGGTGTACCGACGCCAGGGTGCGTGGAAGGTGCGCGCCGTCGGCCAGGGTTACGCGGGTGGATTTGCCGCACTGGTCACCGATCACGGTGTGTCCGTCGACGATGCACCGCCGCCGCCTCCCACTCCGGTCGCGGCTCCCGCTCCGATCACGCCGCCCTCGTCCGTCGCCCCGACGACATACAACCAGCCGCCGCAGCAGCAGCCTTCGTACAACGCGCCGCCGGTTCCGCCTGCCCCGCCCGCGTACAACCAGCCGCCCGCCTACAACCAGGGACCGACGCCGCCGGCATACCCACCGGCCCAGCAGCCTGCGTACAACCAGCAGCCTGCGTACAACCAGGCACCCCCGGCGCCTCCCGTTCAGAACCAGCCGCCGGCCCAGCAGCCCGAGGTGAGCCTGGTCAAGGGACGTCCCGTCAGCTTGACCAAGGGTCAGAAGGTCACGCTCCGCAAGGAGGGTGGCGTCGCGCTCACCATGATCCAGATGGGTCTGGGTTGGGATCCGATCAAGAAGAGCGGCCTCTTCGGAAGCCGGACGGCCGACGTCGACCTCGATGCTTCGGCTCTCCTGTACGCCGACGGCAACCTCGTCGACGTCTGCTACTACGGTCAGCTGACGTCCAAGGACGGCTCCGTCCGTCATATGGGTGACAACCTGACCGGCGACGGCGAAGGCGACGACGAGGTCATGCTCGTCGATCTGCAACGGGTCCCGGCGCACGTGACCGCCGTGATCTTCACCGTGACCTCGTACCGCGGACACACGTTCGAGCAGGTCTCCAATGCTTTCTGCCGTCTCGTGGACAGCACCACCAACTCCGAGCTCGCCCGATACACGCTCCAGGGCGGCATGGCGTTCACCGGAATGGTGATGGCCAAGGTGTACCGCGCGAACGGTGAATGGAAGCTGCAGGCCATCGGTGAAGGTATCCAGGCCAAGCATGCGGGAGAAGCTGCGCCGCAGCTGGGTCGCTTCCTCACTGCTTGAGTCGAGACTGTATAAGTTCTGACGAATCCGGTTCGGCGGTAGGTGATTTCGATTGCCGTCCGCCGAACCGGACATCGTTGTCCCCTCTGTGCGTTAACCTCATGCGGCATGTCGAGCCGTCAGTCGAGCGGCCGTGCGCGAGAGGACTTGGCACAGTAGATGATCATTCGAGGGAAACTTCTCGGTAGTGCGGCGGCTGTCGCAGGCGCTGTGCTGGCGCTCGTGAGCACCGGAATCGCGCAGGCTTCGGTACCCCAGTCGGTAACTCGGTCAGGTGTATCCGAGACCGGGATCAAGTACGTCGCCCTCGGTGACTCCCGCGCTTCCGGTCCACGGTTGGAACCGATGTACCCCGACGCCTGTTCGCGTTCGTACGAGAACTTCGCGGGCAAGATCTCTCGGACACTCGAGGTCGCGGAGTTCGCCGACGTCTCCTGCAGCGCGGCACGCGCCGAGAACATCATCGACACTCCACAGCTGATTCCGAACTACTGGCCGGTCCAACTCGACGCCGTGCACCCGGACACAGACCTGATCACCATCTCGATCGGCGGCAACGACTCCAACAGTATTTTCCTCGGCCCCCTGTGCGTCGCTCCGGGACCAGGAACCGATCGTGGATGTCGGTACGACCCGCTCGCGAATTCCGTCGCCCAATCCGGAATCGACCGGGCCGCCGGAGAATTGGATCGCATCCTGAGTGCGGTCACGCAGCGCGCGCCTAACGCTCGCATCTACCTGATCGGTGAGGGCGGCATGATTTCCTCTCGCGGATGCTGGCCGAACATCCCGTTCTCCGACGCCGACGCAGCCTGGTTCATGGACTATTTCGCGCGCTACAACACGAAGTTCGACGAGGTCGCGCACGCCCACGGTGTGCGTACCGTCGATATTGCGGCGGCGAGCATCGCCGGTGGGCACGACGCGTGCGCGAGTGCAGATCAGCGTTGGTTCGAGGGCTTGTTCTCGGAGTCGACAGCGCAGCGCTTGCACTTCACGGACGCAGGGATGACCGCGGTGGCCGATCTAGTGGTCGCGGACCTGCAAGGCTGACCGAGAGAGCCCGGTCATGGCATAGTTCGCTGCTGTGGGTATGACTTTTGCTCCCGGACAGAACGCGCCGCTGCAGGCGCCCGTGGTGACGTTTCGAGCCGAGAGCCAGACGCCGTTCGACGTGTCGGCGCTGGTAGCGGACGCGAACCTGCGGGCATTGACGTCAGCGGACTTCGTGTTCTACAACCAACCGTCCACCGCTGGAGTGCAACTCGACCAGAGCGGCATCCGGGTGGAACTCGATCGACTTCACCCCGATGCCGCAGCCGTGTTGTGCATCGTCAGCGTGGATCCGGCAGCGACGGCTGCGGGCGCCTTTCGCACGGCCGGGCTCTCCGCCTCGCTGACTGATCAATCGGGTTCGGTCCTGGCCGAATTCGCGATCCCCACCGCAGGTACCGAGACAGCGGTCATCTGCTGGGAGTTGTACCGAAAGTCCGGTGCGTGGAAGGTCCGGGCCGTAGGGCAGGGCTATGCGGGTGGACTGGCGGAACTGATCTCGGTGCACGGCGTCGAGGTGGACGACGAGCCGGCACAACCAGCCCCGACAGCTGCGCCCGCGTGGGACTCCGCGGTGGAGCCGTTGGAGGTAGGGCGAGGTCTCGAGCGCGCGTGGATGATCTTCGAGGACGCCTCGCGATCTGCCGCTTCGCTCGTCTCCAGCAGCGATTATGCGCTCGCCCGTTTGGACGAAGACCTGACCGCTGCCGTCGCAGATCCGTCGCTGCGGAACTCGGCAGCAGGAGTGGCGGCGCGCGACGCCGCACAGAAGCGTCACGACGACCTCGTCTCGCTCGCGAGAGACAACCACGCCCGCGACAGCGCTCAGCTTGCACACGAACTCGGCGTGATCGACGGCGTGCTCCCACGGTCGATGGCGTCGTGGAAGTCGGTGTCGTGGGCGGGTACAACTGATCCGACCCACATCACGGCCGTCAGCGACGGAATGCGTCTGGGCGAGCTTTCGGCTCCGGACCGCGGCACGCTCACGGTTCCCTACTGCGTCCCGCTGCCACTGCGTCGGCCCATCTGGGTGGACACTACGTCCAGCAAAGCAGCGCTCGGACTGATCAGTGCCGTCACTGTGCGCGTCATGGCCGCAGGCCCGATGCCGCTACTCGACGTCGTCGATCTGACCGGCTCGCTCACGCCACTGACCGACAGGCTGGCGCCGATGCTCGCGGGCTCGGTCATCACCGCTCACACCGAGATCTCAGCGCGCCTGCGCGCGATGGCCGAGGCCGTCGACATGGGCGAACTCGCGCGAATGAGTGGCGTCGCAGATGGCCCGAGTTCTCTGCGCCTGTTGATCCTCAGCGATTTCCCGCACGGATACTCCGCCGAGGACGCACAAACCGTCATGTTCCTCGCCGAACGCGGACCGGCAATCGGTTTGTCGATACTGCTTGTCGGAGAGGACGAGTCGAACTTCGCAGAAGAATCCGTCGCCGCACTGTCCGAGGGGTGCCAACATCTTGCGGCCGCGGGGCAGACAGAGGTTCACGATCCGTGGACCGGAACACAGTGGCACTTCACCCCAGACGTGCTCGACCCGATCTCCGAGACACGAATTCTGGCAGTGTTCGACCGTACCTAGCGGCCGATGGCGAATTGCCGAGCGCACAGGCAGAGTGGTGGTACGACCACGCGCAGTGTGTGGCGGCAATACTCGAGGAGACTCATGGCATTCTGGGATCAGTTGAAGGCTAAGGCTCAGGAGATGAACGGCCAGCTCAAGACAAAGACCAGCCAGTTCCAGAACAAGGAATTCAAGAACGCGAGCATGGCAATGTGCGCGTTGATCGCCGCCGCAGACGGTTCGATCGATCCGTCGGAGCGTCAGAAGACCGCCGCGCTGATCATGAGCAACGAGTCGCTCGCGGTCTTCCCGCCGGACGAGCTTCGTGAGCAGTTCGACTGGTACTGCAGCAAGCTGTCCTCGGACTACGAGTTCGGCAAGGTCGAGGCAACGGCGACCATCGCCAAGCTCAAGTCGAAGCAGGATCAGGCTCGCGCGGTCATTCAGATCGGCATCATCATCGGCGGCGCGGACGGCAACTTCGACGAGCACGAGCGCGGCGTCGTCCGCGACATGTGTTTTGCAGTCGGAATCTCTCCGGCCGAGTTCGATCTCTGATCGATTCAGGGCATGAAAGCGGGTGCAGCGCGAAGGCGCTGCACCCGCTTTCGCGTTCAGTACTCGGGATAACCGTCCTCGGGGCCCAGCATTCGCTCGATCCTCGTCCGCGTGATCTTGGCGAGCTCGTCGACGCAGACCTTGCGCTCGACGGACCGTTCGTTGGACATCCGCTGGCCGATGTTCTCGAGCAGGTCGTCGGCGTCATGGCCGTGCGAACACCACAGATACCGGAAGCCGAAGTTCCGCTCGTACTCCTCGCCGGCGCGGTAGATGGTTGCCATGACGGCGTCGTCCGGAGCCCAGATCGAGCATTGTTCGAGGTGGGACGGCACGCTGTTCTTGCGCACACCGACCGGTGGATGGCACTGCAATGCTCGCTCGACGTCCTCGTCCGAGAGGTTGAGAATCGCGTCCTCGGCTCGCGAGAGGATCTCCGCGTGATCAGCGAACGGACGTCCGTCGCTGACCCACCCGGCCCACGTCAGGGAACAGCAGCACTCGAAAAGTGCGTGTACCGCCTTCTGCCGCGGTAGTTCGTTGAAGCGCTCCAACCCGATCGATTGATGTAGCAGCATGTGACCTCCCGGCCCGTTGTGCCTCCAGGCGCGCTCGACATGCCGCGCGGTAACCAGATACGCGGCCAATTCGATAATCCGCCGCTTCACCTGGGAAAGGAAGGTTCGCTCACCGAGTTTTCAGGTTCTTAACGCGGCGTAACGAGCTGACCGGCCCGCATCCAGCTAGGCGCCTTGCTCGCCGCACTCGCTCTCGCGATCGTCATTGCCCTCGGCATCACCGCCTGGCGCATTCGTACTTTCCCTCGCCGTGCAACAAGACCTCGCCAGGCAAGCTCTCCGAGGTGACTCCGTGTGAGCTCGGCGGAACACAGTGCTTCTGAAACCCTGGTAGATATGGCGAAGCCGCCGGCACCAAAGAGTGTGTCCAGCGGCTTCACAAGGTCGGTGCCCGTCTTGCGCCTCTCGGCAAGTGGCCGCTCGAAGCGGCATTTCTAGGGTGGTACCCGGGGCAAAGAACCGAACACCGACAGCCTCTGCAACGAACACGCCCACAGAGTTATTCCACACCGCTGAACAGCGCAGTCGATCATTTCCGGGTGATGATCGTCCGCAACACGAAAGCGGAAGACCACAGCGGTACCGGCTCCGACCGCGACACCGGACACCACGTCGGCCAGGAGGACCCAGACCGTGACACCGAGGACCGCGGCAGCCGCGATCGCCAATGCGACATCGGCAGGCGCCGGGCGAGGCTGGCGATCTCACTTCCCCTTGCCGGCTTGGGGTCAGGTCCGTTTGCGGCTCGCGATCTCGTCAGAGAGTTGCTGAACGTGGGCGGGGTCCGCATCCCGGGCAAGGGCGACGTAGTGGTCCATGACGGCCGGCCGGTAGCGCACGGGCAACGTCTGTCCTGGGGCGAGTCGGGTCAGCTCGGTGATCGTGAGGTCTTCGTCTGCGATACCGCGGAACGAGATGCCGTCGGAGGTCTCCACGTCGAACATCAGGACCACGCGTGGATTGCTGTTGACCTCCCGCCAGTCGACGAGAACGCCGAGCGCAAGCTCCCCCGTACGCAGTTCCGAATTGCGCTTCAATGCACCACTACTCATGAACGGATTCGGGGCGACGCCCGGAAAGTCGGGCCCGACGCCGAGCGATTCCCGACTCAGATCGGGCCTGAGCTTCGACATCACATCGTCGAGCGACATCTTCGAATCGTTGCGCTTCTTCTTCCAACCGAACATCCTGACCCCTCCCTCGCACCGGTGCCGGAATCTCGGCCTGGAGCTTCACCCTGATTGCGATTGTATGTCGCGGTCATTCCCGATCTCCGTCGCATCGCCGCGTCCCGATGGGGTCGCCGACTGCGGTCGCGGACGGGCTCGGTCGGTGCACCCGTCTGTCGGATGAGCGATAGACCAGGAACCCCTGTGAGTCAGATCATTTACTGCATCCGCCCGCCCGCCCGCCCGCCTGCCTGGCCACCTGCGGTGTCCCCGAAGAGAACTCCGCTTCGCTCAGTCTGTGAAAGCGTTCTGTTTGTTTCCTTACCGTTCTTGCCGGGCGGTGCTGGCCGAATATTTGTAGGTTCGGAGCTTGCCTGGGAACGCCGGGTATGGCTCCTTTGTTTCTGCTGTGCGCATGGCTGAAGGAGAATGGCCGCCCGGTCTCGACGACGCGACCGCTCATTGAGAGACGCGAACGATATCGCTGTGTAAGGACACGACGGAGAGGTCGTCCACCAGGTTTTCAGCCGACTCGACAACCAACCGAAGGGGAGCGCGTGAAGCCGCTAGCGGGTATAGATGCAGGTAAAGCTCATTATCACTGTGTGGTGATCGACAGTGAGGGAATGCGATTGCTCTCTCGTCGGGTCGCAAACGACGAAGCAGATCTGACGACGCTCGTCGACACCGTGCTCGAACTGTCTGGTGGTGGTGTCGTGACTTGGGTGCGGGATCTCAACAGCGGCTGCGCCGGACTGCTGATCGCGTTGCTCGCGGACCGAGAGCAGATGTTGTTGCTGCCAGGCAGGATCGTTTATCACCCCGCCGCCGGTTATCGCGGTGACAGCAAGACCGATGCGAAGGACGCGGCGATCATTGCTGATCAGGCCCGGATGCACCGCGATCTGCATCCGATGCGAGTGGACGATGAGATCAGCGTGGAGTTGAAGATCCTGACCTCTCGTCGCACGGATCTGATGCGAGATCGGACCCGAGCAATCAACCGGCTTCGAGCACTGCTGACCGGGTATTTCCCGGCGCTTGAACGAGCATTGGATGTGCGCAACTCTGCGGGCGGGTTGATCTTGTTGACCGGATATCAATCGCCTGACGGACTTCGGAAGCTCGGTCGGACGAAGTTGGAAGGGTGGTTGCGGAAGAGGAAGGCATACAACGCCTCTCGACTGGCGGATGTTGCGATCGAGGCTGCAAGCGGGAAGTCGGTGCCGGTGGCTGGGCAAGATGTCGCCGCATCGGCAGTGGGTAAGCTGGCACGTCGGATACTGAATCTGAATGTTGAATTGCGGGAGTTGGATTCCGTGATCGAGGAGCGGTTCCGTGGGCACCGGCATGCAGAGGTGATCGAATCGATGCCAGGTTTCGGGCCGTTGCTCGGTGCCGAATTCCTGGCTGCGACTGGTGGAGATGTGTCTGCTTTCTGTAGCGCCGACGGGCCGGCCGGCATCTCTGGTCTGGCGCCAGTGCCGCGTGATTCAGGGCGTGTCAGTGGAAATCTTCGGCGACCGCGCAGATATGACCGCAGGTTGTTACGCGCTTTCTGCCTGTCTGCGCAGCTCAGTATCCGTCACAGCCCTCAGTCTCAAGTCCTCTACAACCGCAAACGAGCCGAGGGAAAACGTCATACACAGGCAGTTCTCGCGTTAGCGAGACGGCGGTTGAACGTGTTGTGGGCGATGCTCCGGGACAACGCTGTCTATCAGCCCGGGACGGGTACTGCCGCATAAGTCGCTTGGCAACGAATGGCGAGCTGACCAGAGACCCAGCCGCCCGGACCGGAGGGTTGCGATCCCGGTGCGTCCGGGGCTTCGGGGACAAATCCTCTTTTGCTGCGCTGCGCTCAGCTGAAGGACGGGACTCCAATTATCGCTGGTGGTAGGGCTAGATCTCTCGTTTAGCCGTGATCAACTCGGTTCGGTACGGGTGGTCGAGTGTCCCGGTGGCGGTGATTATTTTCCGTACTGCGGTCAGTAGCTGGTCTCGTTGATCGGCGCCGAGTCGGATGTGATCGGAATAGGTACCGACCAGGGCGCAAAAGCTGTGAGCGGTATATCGGTGCGACCATTCGTAGGTTCGGTTCGTCCAGGGGGTGAAGCCGGTGATGTGTTGCACGGGTGTGGATTTGGCTTGTTGTTCCTGTTTCGTTCCTGGAGGGGGGAGTTCAGGGGCTATTCGGGTGTAGGCGTCGCGGATTCGATCCCAGACAGGGCCGGTGAGAGCTCCGGGACGATTCCACCACAGGCACAGTGCCCCGCCGTCTTTCAACGCTGCCGTCGCGACAGCGTTTCCTTGTGTGGGGTTGATCCAGTGCCAGGATTGGGCAGCGGCGACGATGTCGAACTGCCCAAGGTTGGGGTCGGTGTCCTCGAATGCAGCGTTCAGGACGCGGACCCTGTGCCCGCTCGTTCGAGACCGCGCGATTTCAGCCATGTCGAGGTCTGGCTCTATAGCGGTGACGATTGCGCCCCGCTCGGCGAGGGCGAGAGTGGCGCGGCCGGTGCCCGCTCCTGCTTCGAGGATGAGGTTGCCGGTTCCGGCTGCCAGGACATCGGTATATAGCTGCTCGGGGTAACCCGGTCGCCATCGATCGTATTGTTCGGCTGTCTGGCCGAAACTGAGGGCTCTTTCTGCTCTGACATGGTCATCCATGCAGGCGACGCTAGTGGTGGTCGGTGACGAACTGCTGAACGAACTATGACCACAGCCAGGCTCGACGGGCCGAGGGTCAGTCTTCGGATAGGCGATCACGCACGCTCGCTGGCTTCAGCAATGCCGCGTCCTTCGGTGAAGCATCGACCTGGGAAAAACCGCGCAGCCTTCGGCTCCGTCCCGATCGGAACGGCCTGCGGTCGTGCTTGACAAAGCCTATTGAGATTCTCCTTCTGGCCTTCCGATTTTGACCGGCGGTGACCTGCGCGCAACCACTGACTCCGCTTCGCTCCGGCCTTGATCGCACTCCATATCTGGCCGACATGCGGGTGACCGGAAACGGTCGATCGCGAGATACTGCGTTCGTTTGTGAGTTTCCTACAATCAGGAACATGGATGTGCAGACGGGCGTGCGTGAACGCGACGAGCAGTGCTGCATCGAGCTATGGCTCTCTGCACTGCAGGGACGTGATGGTGAGGTCGACGAGAATCGAGTGCGCGACCGTGCACGCGCCAAGTTCGAACGGCCGATCATACGATTCGCCGTCCTGGGCCCCGAGCCGATCGGTTTCGCGCTCACCGTCGAAACAACGGAGCGCGTCGCCGTTCTGGAACTGTTGGCGGTGAGTCCTGATACCGTCGGTAGAGGATGCGGGACGGCGCTGTTGGTGGACGCAGTGAACAGCACTCAGCTCGCCGGCTATCAGCAGATCGAATTGCAGGTACGTGCAGGCAACTCCCGCGCGATCGGCTTATACCGGTCGATCGGCTTCGAGCGTACAGGCCGCGTGCATGAGCATCCGTTGGGTGGAGACGCCATGGTGACCTTCGCTCGGGCACTGACATGACAGGTGATCGACGCGGTGAGCTGAACATCGTTCCACCCGCAGATACATCGCCAGGATTCTCGTCGAAATATGTTGCGCTGGTGAGAGTTAATCGGCGATACCTGAACGCCTGAATAGATCGAGAATCACGTCGACGGCAGAACTGGGCGCCGAGACTGGGCGTTGGCCGTCAGATCAGGTCGAGCCGTCGCTCACGATTTGGCTCGGATTCGGTGCTCTGCTGCGCCGTCGGCGGTGAAAACCTCGTCCGGGTGCACCGATTTCGTGTACTTTCCGTGGTCGTAGTTGATGGCCTCGCTCGGGTCTGCGGTACGGTCGCCACCTCTTCCGATCGTGTAGACGTGGGGTGCCTGCGCATCGGGTTCGCCGATTTTCGACCGTCAGTCCGGTCGCCGCAGATCCTGCGCATTGGATGAGACGTGACTTCATCAGTTCGCGATCCTCTACAGTATCCGGGGTTTCGATGATCGTTCTAGTTGACGGTGCGGTGTTCTATTACTCGACGATTTCTATCGTTGCGCCGTTCAGTGTCGCGGTCGCGGGGTTGTCTGCGCCGACTTTCGCATCGAGCTCCCGTTGCTGCCGACTCCGCTGCGCTGTAACGCTTTTGATTTTGATTCCAATGTAGGTGCCGTCTTCATTCTCTACGAGGTTGTCGTAGCGGCGGCCGTGTGTGTCCCCCGGGACCTTCGCAGGACTTGGTCTCGAAGTACATTGGCTTCGAACTGCTCGCCGACTTGGTCGAGGCCGCGTTCCTCAGCTTCGCGTGCCGCATCACCGGAGTTGCCATTTGCGTAACGTCCAAGCGGGTCCCGGCCGTCGTCACGCCCCCACTCGTTGATCGCTTCGCCCAACACATATGCCCCGGCGAGTAGAGGGTCAGACGCGGATTCGCAGATGTTCACCGGATGCGTATTTGCGGGATGCACGAACATCGTGGCCGAGGATGGTTGTGACCCGACGCAATCAACGACGCTGGCTGTGCGAGCAACGCCGCACCTGTACACGCGTGGGAGTCGGTGGGAGTGCGGCGTCAACCGACGTGGACGTGGGGCCGTCGGGACTGGTCGGGTTCGGCGCGGCGAAGGACCTCACGGGTCACCGGAGCGGTTTCGCCCTCACCGATGAAGAGGAATCGGAGCAGGTACATGATCGGGTTTCCCTCAGTCCACTCGAAGTAGACGTCGGGAATCACGCCGGTAATGTCTCTCGTCCGCAGGAGAACCGCCGCGATGGTGTTGGGGACGGCCGGACTGTCGACCCACAGAATCCGGTGCTCACCGCGCTGTCGCCCGTGGACGAGGAGGTCGGTGCTGAATTCAGAGGAGTCCGTGACGTTTACCTCGATGAAGATGATCGACTCTGCCTCCGGGATGTTGCTCTCGGCGCGCTGCTGCGATTCCTTCTGCCGATACTCGTCCTCGTCGAGGCGGTCGACGTCGTGCGCCACCACCGCGAGGTAGCCCTTCTCTGCCGCCTCGGTGATGAATTGCAGCGCGGTCTCGTCGAATTCGACGGAGGTGGCGCGAAGTTCGAAGGCTCGCGAGATCCGGGAAAGAAAGGACACCACCATGATCGCGGCGATGAAGAAGGAAGCGACCTTCACCCCGTCTGGGCGTTCGAAGATGTTCGCGATCGTCGTGTAGACGAACAGAACGGCGACAAAACTGAACCCTACGAACAGTTTTCGCTGACCACGCTTGCGGGCGGACAGGGCAACGGCGACGGTCGCCGACGAGATGAGCACGAGGACGCCGGTTGCGTACGCGGAACTTTGAGCGTCGACACCGGCGTCGAAGTAGATCGTGACGGTGATGGCGATGACGCTGAACACGAGGACCAGAGGACGCACGGCGCGGGCCCACGACGGCGCCATGCCGTAGCGGGGGAGATACCTCGGAACGAGGTTGAGCAGGCCCGCCATTGCCGACGCACCGGCAAACCAGAGGATCAGGATCGTGCTGAGATCGTAGAAGGTTCCGAAGATCTCACCCAGGTAATCGTGCGCGAGGAAGGCAAGTGCGCGACCGTTGGCAGCGCCTCCGGGCTGGAACTCGTTCTCCGGGATCAGGATGGTGGTGACCAGGCTCGACGTCAGCAGGAATCCACTCATGATCAGTGCCGCCGTGGTGAGTAGGCGCCGTGCGCCTTTGATCCTGCCGCGCGGGTTCTGCTCGGTGTCGTGCGGATCGCCCTTGATCTGCGGCATGACCGCGACCCCGGTTTCGAAGCCGGACAGGCCGAGAGCCAACTTCGGGAAGACGATCAGCGCGATCAGGATCATCATCGCCGGGTTTCCGTGCTCGGTGGTCATGGCGCGCGTCCAGTCGGTGACCAAAGACGGCGCGGTCGCGATGTGCCACAGACCTACGGAGATGACCACCACGTTCAAGGTGAGATAGACGGCGACCAGTCCAACCGCGATACCGATAGCTTCGGTGAATCCGCGGAGGAATACCGCGGCGAGGAGCGCGAGCAGAACCAGGGTGACGGCGACGGTGTGCCCGGAGAGAAAGGTTGGTGCAAAAGGGTTCTCGACGAGGTGCGCCGTGGCGTCGGCAGCCGAGAGTGTCATGGTGATGAGGAAATCGGTGGCCGCGAACCCGAGAAGAACGAGAACGAATATCTTTCCGCGCCACTTGGGGAGCAGCTTCTCGAGCATGGCGATCGAGCCCTCGCCGTGCGGACTCTCGCGAGCCACTCGCCGGTAGACCGGCAGCGCACCGAACAGCGTCAGCAGGATCAATACGACCGTCGCGATGGGAGCCAAGGTGCCGGCCGCCAGTGCCGCGATACCGGGTTGGTAACCGAGAGTGGAGAAGTAATCGACACCCGTCAGGCACATCACCTTCCACCACGGGTGGCGCTTCTCCTTCTTCGGCGCCATCCGGTGAGGCCCCAGATGTCCGGCGGGTTCCTCGGTGATGTCCGCGAGCAGCCAGGCCTCGGTGCGTTGTTTCACAGACGGAGCCGTGTTTTCGGCCGGGACCTCGTTGTCGGCTGCGGTTACCACGGCGTCACGGCTTCAGATACACGTCGTTGAGCGTGACCGTCCGCAGGTTCCGGCTCCGGATGATGTCCACCAGTTGCGGATACACGTGGGTCACGGGCAGGTAGTTGAGATGTCCGATCACTATGGCCCCCGGATTGAAGTACTGATTCGCCATCTGCAGGATGTACTCCTCGGTGATCAACGAAGAATCCGACAGTGACCCGTACCAGAGGGTGGGCACGGTGTATCCGACGCTTGCGGCCACGGAATCGACTGTCGCGTTGTGCCTTCCGTACGGCGGCCGAAAGTACGGCGCGGCGTCCACGCCGTAAGTGTTGCGCAGGAACGTGCCGTTCTTCGTCAACTCGTCGGCAATCTGCTGCTTCGACACGGACGTCAGATCCGGGTGCGAGAAGGTGTGATTGCCGAGCTGAATTTGTCCGCTCTCGACCAGCGGCCTGAGAAGTCCAGCGTTTTCGGTCCACGAGTTGTATTGCCCGTTGACGAAGTACGTCAAACGGATGCCGGTGTCTTTTGCGAACTGTGTGTAGAGGCGCACGACTTCGGAACTGGCTCCGTCGTCCACGGTCAGCGCGAGCAGATCTCCGCCACCTGGCAGTCCGGTCAACGATCCGCCGGCAGGTAGCGCCACCCGGGCAGACAGCGGTGGAGGCGGTAACAAGGCCTGCGGGAGATCCGGAACAGGGATGGGGTCCGCTGGTTCGTCGGCTGCGGCGATGGCTGTCCCGACCGAACGTGACGAACAAGCGGTTCCCATGGTCACCGCGGCGGTTCCGGTCAGAGTTGCTGCTGCGAGGGCACTGAGGAAGCGTCGGCGGTCCACAGGGCGGAGCCTAGAGCAGATTCGCCCAATTCGGACTTCATTCTCAGCGTTCTTTCAGCGAATGACCAGCCGTATCCGGTATCGACAGGTTCTACTCAGGAACGGTGGATAGCGTGTCGGCCGTGGAACCGCGACCTCGACACTCGGCAACCAGGCACAGACGTAGGCGTCCACCGCAGCGTTCGACGCTCTCGGTGGGGCGCAAGCTGGCGGCGGCGTCCTTGTCGACGACGATTCTGGTCGGCGTCGGAATCGGGTGGTACGTGCAGTCGGATCTGACGTCGGGGCTGTATCGGTCGGACGCGCTCTCCGCCCTCGGTGACGACGCCGGCAGCTCGCTCGACGGGGATACCAACATCTTGTTGATCGGGCTCGACAGTCGTAAGGCGATGGACGGCAGCGACCTGCCGGCAGAGTTCGTCACCGACAAGTTGCACGCGGGGGACAGCGATGTGGGTGGGTACAACACGAACACGCTTATCCTGCTCCATGTTCCGGGTGATGGTGGCAAGGCGAGTGCGGTGGCAATTCCACGCGACGATTACGTTGCGGTACCCGGCTACGGAATGGCCAAGATCAAGGAAGCATACGGATTGGCGAAGGCTGAAGCTGACGCCAAACTCGTAGCGGACGGTGTGACGGATCCTGCTGTACGAGAACAGCAAGCACGCGAAGTCGGAAGGCGGTCGACACTGACCACCGTGCAGAATCTGCTCGAGGTTCCGATCGATCACTTTGCCGAAGTGAACCTGATGGGCTTCTACGACGTCGTTTCTGCTATCGGCACAGTCCAGGTGTGTCTCAACAATCCGGTGCAGGATGACTTCTCGGGTGCCAACTTTCCGGCCGGGGTCCAGACTCTTGATGCGTCACAGGCGCTTTCGTTTGTCCGGCAACGCCACGGTCTGGACAACGGGGACTTGGATCGCACCCACCGACAGCAGGCATTCATCAGTGCGGTGATCGCCAACCTGAAGGGCTCCGGCGTCATCGGCAACATTCCGAAGATGACGGCACTGGCCGACGTGGTGAAGAAGGACGTGGTGATCGATTCCGCCATGGATCCCGTCCGATTCGCTTCTCAGGCAAGCGCTCTCGCGGGTGGGAACATCGACTTCTACACCCTTCCGATCGAGGGATACGAGACCGTCGACGGCCAGGATGTCAACATGGTCGATCCGGCGCGTCTGCGTAGTGAAGTGTCGAAGATCTTCGCGGGAGGTGACGCGGCGTCAGCGCCTTCGATGGACACCGCGATCTCGACCGGGAACGAAGTTGTGGACATCCGCAACGGAACCGCGACGGACGGGTTGGGCGCCGCGTTGTCGTCGGAGTTGAAAGCGTCGGGAGTCGAAGTCGGAGAGGTGAGCACCGCGGCTCCAACGGCGAAGTCGGTGGTCAGCTATGGAGTCGGCGCCAAAGCCGTCGCAGAGGCGCTGGCCGAGCAGCTGGGTGTGGTCGCGGTGTCGAACGAGCAGGCAGCGGCCGAATCTGTGTCTGTACTGATCGGTGAGGACAATGCGCAGACCGTGTTCTCGGCCGCTCCTGCACAACCCGGCCCGTCGGTATCGGATGGGACCGTTCCCGATACGGGAGCACAGGGATCGCCCATCCGAAGCGACGCGAACGGCGGCATCCCCTGTGTGGACTAACTCTCAGGTAATTCGCACGAAACTCACGCTGACTTCTTTCGTCTGCGGGTCTACATTGGAGAAGTCGAACTCAGTCGGGTACTTCACCTTTGGGGTACCTGACTGAGATTGCGTAGTTGAAAGGATCACCGACATGGCTACAACAGCAGCGGTACAGAATCCGACACGCTCAGACGCCAGGACCATGTCCTTGTCCGAGTACGTGGCCGAGCATCCCGCGCAGCGAGTTTTTCCGCCCACGAGTGAGCGGGCGGCGAGGATGGCGATGCTGATCATGTTCGCCCTGATGGCCGTCACCCTCGTAGTGCTCGTACTCGACGAGGCAGGAACCTTCGGATGAAGGCAGCGTCTTGGATAGGGCAGCGGTCTTCGGCTGAGCCCAACCTTTAGTTACTCTTGAGTAATGACTGAACAGAAGAGCTGGAATGCGTTCACCGTCGAGCGCGAAGACAACATCGCCCAGGTGACGCTGATCGGGCCGAGCAAGGGCAACGCGATGGGTCCGGATTTCTGGAGTGAACTCCCCGAAATCTTCGCCGACTTGGACGCCGACCCCGAGGTGCGCGCAATCGTCATCGCCGGTTCCGGCAAGCACTTCTCGTTCGGCCTGGACCTGCCGGCAATGAGCGGTGACTTCGGTGCTGTCCTCGCGGACAAGGCTCAGGCAGGACCACGCACCAAGTTCCACGACATGATCAAGCGCATGCAGTCGGGTATCAATGCTGTCGCAGATTGCCGCAAGCCCGTCGTCGCAGCTGTGCAGGGCTGGTGCATCGGCGGCGGCGTCGACCTCATCACTGCAGCGGACATCCGCTACGCGAGCGCCGACGCCAAGTTCAGCATCCGCGAGGTCAAGGTCGCGATCGTCGCAGACATGGGCAGCCTCGCACGTCTGCCCGCGATCATCGGCGACGGACACCTGCGTGAATTGGCGCTGACCGGCAAGGACATCGACGCAGTGCGCGCCGAGAAGATCGGTCTCGTCAACGACGTGTTCGAAGATGCCGACGCAGTACTGGCCGCGGCGCGCGAAACCGCGAAGGAGATTGCCCTCAATCCGCCGCTCGTCGTCCACGGCATCAAGGACGTGCTCGATCACACCCGCAGTGCGAGCGTGAACGACAGCCTTCGCTACGTCGCAGCCTGGAACGCGGCGTTCCTGCCTTCACAGGATCTGACCGAGGCCATCACCGCCGTCTTCCAGAAGCGCCCGCCGGTCTTCCAGGGTGAGTAGGAACTGCAAGGGCGAGTAAAAACAGCACAAAAAATCCCCGCGCATCTTCCGATGTGCGGGGATTTTTGCAAGGCCTGAGAACTTGAGCTCAGTGACCGCCGTTGGCAGCGAGACGCTTGATCGAAGCCTCGATCTCGGCCTCTGCCTCGGCGCGGCCGACCCAGTTGGCGGCCTCGACGTGCTTGTTCGGCTCGAGGTCCTTGTAGTGGACGAAGAAGTGCTTGATCGCGTCGAGCTCGAACTGCGAGATGTCACCCAGATCCTGGATGTGATCCCAGCGGGGGTCGCCGGCCGGAACGCAGAGGACCTTGTCGTCTCCGCCGGCCTCGTCGACCATCTTGAACATCGCGACTGCGCGAGCCTCGACGATGACGCCGGGGAAGACCGACTCGGGGAGCAGGACCATGGCGTCGAGCGGATCGCCGTCCTCACCCAGGGTGTTTTCGATGAAGCCGTAGTCGGCCGGGTAGCCGAAAGCTGTGTAGAGGTAGCGATCGAGTTTGACGCGACCGGTTACGTGGTCGACCTCGTACTTGTTGCGCTGACCCTTGGGGATCTCGATGGTGACGTCGAACTCCACGCCGATTCCTCGCTGTCGTGTCGGTAATGATTCGTCGGAAGGATATCGGGTCAAGGATAAGGTTGCCTGACCACCCAGTAGGCAGAGCACAGACGGAGGGGCGTTGGCGGGCCAAGGAAAGAAGAAGATCGGCTCGTTGGAAGAGAGTCGACGGCGCAACTTCCGCATCCTTCTGGCGGTCGGTGCAGTGGTTGTACTGGCTGTCGCCGGAGTTGTCGTCGTGAAACTCGGTACGTCGAACGACACTGCCGGCAGCGCGACCGTGACTACGTCGCCGCAGCCTGCGCTCGTGACGCCGTCACCTCAGGTGGTGCCCGTCCCGACGGACGCACCGATCCCGAGCGCGTCGGGAATCGCTGCGGCGATCGGCCCGGCTGTGGCCAACCCGGATCTCGGGAAGTTCACCGGAGTTGTCGCCGACGCGCTGACGGGGAACATTCTGTGGAGCGCAGACCCGTCGACCCCGATGACGCCGGCATCGACGACGAAGGTGCTCACCGCATCTGCGGCACTGCTGAAGTTGCCGCTCGACCACCGACTGTCCACGACGGTGGTTCCCGGAGCGAGTCCCGGCCAGGTCGTTCTGGTCGGCGGCGGTGACCCGACGCTGACGGCGACGCCGAAGGGGCAGAGCGGGTATTACGCCAACGCCGCTCACATCGCGGATCTCGTCGACCAGATCAAGGCTGTCGGTACGCCGGTGACCAGCGTCGTGGTGGACGCGAGCTTGTTCAAGGGCGACAACATGGCCACCGGCTGGTTCCCTGCTGACATCGCGGCGGGCTACATCACTCCGATCGAATCGGTGATGGTCGAAGGCGGTCGGTACGACGGCACTCAAGACGAGTCGCCGCGTTCGGAGACTCCCGCGTTGGACGCGGGCAAGGTCCTCGCTCAGGCGCTCGGTGTCGATCCCACCAACGTGAGTCTCGGTGCGGCGCCTGCCGGTGCCAAGCCGATCGCCACCGTGCAGTCGGCACCGCTGAGCGACCGGTTGCTGCAGATGATGGAACATTCCGACAACGTGCTCGCCGAGACCATCGGGCGTGAGGTCGCGATTGCCTCCGGAATCGAAGCCTCGTTCACCGGAGCCGTCGACGCGACCGGCAAGACCTTGCAGGCGGCCGGGTTCGACTACACCGGAGTTTCGCTGCACGATTCCAGCGGGCTGTCCGTCGACGATCTCATTCCCGCTCAGGTACTCGATCGCGTCATGACGGCTGCGGCCGGTGACGGTGATCCGAAACTGCGTCCCCTGTTGGACTACCTTCCGGTGGCCGGCGGAACAGGAAGTTTGTCGGACCGCTACGCGTCCGGAAACCGAACCGGTGCGGGTTGGGTACGGGCCAAGACGGGAACTCTCTCGACGGCCAGCGCGTTGTCAGGGTTCGTGGTCGATCAGAACGGGCGAGTGCTCACCTTCGCACTGATGTCCAATGACCGGCCGCCAGAAGTGAGCCGTCCTGCCCTGGACGCGATTGCCGGAGCATTGAGGAATTGCGGGTGCCAATAGTGGCCGAAAAGACTCCACAAGATGACGAAGCCTCGGCTCCGCTCGGTGGCGCCGTCGACTGGAGTCTTGCCGCCAAAGCCGGGATAAAACTGGCGCGTGGCGGCCCCGCGATGTCTCGCTACACAGCCGAGACTGCGACGGCAGAACTAGCCGAAGCATCCAAGCGCGCAGAACTGCCGGTTCGTGAAGTGACCGGTTTGGCCGACGGTCTTCCGGTCCCGGCCGCTGACGTGTTGGACCGGGCCGGGTGGATCACGGCAGCCTCGCGGTCGATGGCGCATCTCACCGGCGCCGACCCCGATGGCAGTGGCAATTTCATCGTCGGAAAGCCGGCAGGCCTGCAGGCCGGCGCAATGCTGGCGTACCTGTCTTCGGCGATCCTCGGCCAGTACGACCCGTTCACCGGTGAGCACGGCACGCTGCTTCTGGTCACACCGAACATCGTCTCCGTCGAACGGTCCCTTCGCCTGAACCCGAGTGACTTCCGGTTGTGGGTCTGCCTGCACGAGGTCACGCACCGGGTCCAGTTCTCGTCCTCGCCCTGGCTCGCGGACTACATGAAGGAATCCGTCGAAACGCTCGGTGCGACGGTGGACGAGTCTATGACCGACGTAGTCGGGCGCCTCGCCGCAGAGCTGCGTTCCCGGAAGGAACCCGACTCCAGTGACGGTGCGACGGCGGGCGGGATCATCGGTCTGTTGCGTGCCTCGCAGGCTGAACCTCAGCGTGACGCGCTGGATCGAATGCTCGTACTCGGCACCCTCCTCGAAGGGCATGCAGACCACGTGATGGATGCCGTCGGTCCCGCCGTGGTGCCGTCGGTGGCAACTATCCGCGCGGCCTTCGACAAGCGTCGGCAGCGCAAGTCCAACCCCGTACAGCGGATCATCAAGATGCTGCTCGGCATGGACGCCAAGATGGCGCAGTACGTACGTGGCAAGGCCTTCGTCGACGCGGTGGTTCTCAAGGTCGGCATGGAGCAGTTCAACACCATCTGGACCGGGCCGGAAACCCTGCCGTTGCTCGACGAGATCGACAACCCCGACGCGTGGGTGACGCGCGTTCTCGGCTAGATGCTGCTGCCCGAGACGCCTGCACTGTTGGCGCTGCGACAGGCCGTGCGGGCGTGGACAGTCGCATACGAGCCACGACGCCGCGTGGTCATCGCCCTGTCCGGGGGAGCCGATTCGTTGGCGCTCACCGCAGCAGCTGTGGCGGAAACCGAATCAGTCGACGCGCTGATCGTGGACCATCGCCTCCAAGATGGTTCGGATACTGTCGCACGCTCGGCCGCGGACCAGGCACTGACGCTGGGTTGCCGGACCGCGACGGTGCTGACCGTCGACGTCGCCGAAGGTGGGAGTCTCGAAGCCGCCGCGCGTGAGGCTCGCTACAACGCCCTGCGCGGCGCCAGGGCCGACCGCCCGGTTCTACTCGGACACACCCTCGACGATCAGGCCGAGACCGTGCTTCTCGGACTCTCCCGCGGGTCCGGTGGGCGATCGATTCAAGGTATGGCTGCATTCGACGTTCCCTGGGGACGGCCGCTACTCGGCATCCGTCGATCGGTGACCAGGGCGGCCTGCGTCGACCTGGGAATCACGCCGTGGGAGGACCCGCACAACAACAATCCCGAGTTCACTCGCGTGCGTCTGCGGCACGAGGCGTTGCCGCTGCTCGAAGAAATTCTCGGCGGGGGAGTTCCCGAAGCGTTGGCCCGAACCGCGACGCAGTTGCGTGAGGACGGCGAGGCGCTCGACGAGTACACCGAGGCCCTTCTTCTACGGGTTGTCGTCGACGGGGAAGTGGAAGTGGACACACTTGCCGATGCGCCCACCGCAATCCGTCGACGCGCTCTGCGGGCCTGGTTGTTGCAGGGTGGCGCAAAAGCATTGACGGACAAACAGTTACGGGCAGTCGACGCCCTGGTGACCGACTGGCGGGGGCAAGGCGGCGTCGCGATCGGGGGCGGAACACCGGAGGCGAGGTTGGTGGCGGCCCGCCGACGTGGCAGGCTGATCCTCGGATTCGAAGACCGACGAAGGGTTTGACGCGTGTACGAGGGCGACATCGCATCGGTACTGATCTCCGAAGAACAGATCCGTGCACGAACGACGGAACTGGCTGAGGAAATCGCCAAGCGTTACCCGGCAGGCGCCCCCGAAGGGGATCTCCTGCTGATCGGCGTTCTCAAGGGAGCGGTCTTCTTCATGACCGACTTCGCCCGCGCCCTGCCGATCCCGTCGCAGATGGAATTCATGGCCGTCAGCTCCTACGGATCCTCGACCTCGTCTTCGGGCGTCGTCCGCATCCTCAAGGACCTCGACAAGGACATTGCCGGTCGCCACGTGCTGATCGTCGAGGACATCATCGACTCCGGTCTGACGCTGTCGTGGTTGATGCGCAACCTCAAGACGCGTAACCCCGCTTCGCTCGAGGTCGTCACCCTGCTCCGCAAGCCCGATGCCGTCAAGATCGACGTCGACGTCCGCGACGTGGGCTTCGACATTCCCAACGAGTTCGTCGTCGGTTACGGCCTCGACTACGCCGAGCGGTACCGCGATCTGCCGTACATCGGCACCCTGGACCCCGAGGTTTACGGCGGCTGAGCCTGCTCGCGCCTGAGTGAGGCTCAGGCGCGGACCCGGCTCAGGGCGTGAGCAGTTTCTTCTGCACCTTGCCCATGGCGTTGCGCGGCAAGCTGTCGACCAGCCATACCTGGCGAGGGCGCTTGTGGATCGACAGCGATTCGGCGACGAAGTCCGAAACCACGGCGCAGTCCGATACCTCGCCGACGATGAACGCGACTATGCGCTGTCCGAGGTCGTCGTCCGGCACACCGACGACGGCGGCTTCGCGAACACCCGGGTACGCCAGCAGAGCCTGTTCCACCTCGCCGGCACCGATGCGGTATCCACCGGACTTGATCATGTCCACCGAGTCGCGACCTACGATGCGGTGGAATCCGCCTTCGTCGACCACCGCGATGTCACCGGTGCGGAACCAACCGTCTTCGGTCATGGATTCCGCTGTCTTCGAAGGGTTACCGAGGTACTCGTCGAAGAGCACGGCTCCCGCGACTTCCAGTTGACCTAGCTGCTCTCCGTCGTGCGCCGACAATTCCCCGTTCTCGCCGCGCAACCTCGTCTTGACTCCCGGTACGGCGTGCCCGACCCAACCCGGGCGGCGTTCGCCGTCGTGCGTCGTGCTGACGGTGATGAGGGTTTCACTCATTCCGTAGCGCTCGACGGGAGCCAACCCGGTCAGCGATTTCATCCGCTCGAACAATGGAACCGGAAGTGGTGCACTGCCGGACACGAGCAAGCGCGCAGATCGCAATGCCGCTGCCGCCGAGGGATCACCGCACACGCGTGACCAGACGGTCGGAACACCGAAGTACAACGAACCACCTGCGGCGGCATACGATTCCGGGGTCGGTCTGACGGTGTGAATCAGCGGCGAGCCCACGCGCAACGCGCCCAGCACTCCGAGGATCAGTCCATGGACGTGGAAGAGGGGCAGTCCGTGGACGAGTGTGTCCTCCGGAGTCCAATTCCACACGTGGGCAAGCGCGTCGAGATCTGCTGCGATCGCTGCTCGCGAGAGGACGACGCCTTTCGGAGCTCCGGTGGTTCCCGAGGTGTACATGATCAGTGCGGTAGCTGCCGCGCACGGTTCGGGATAGGACGTCGCGGATCGCGCGTGAATATCGATGGGAACCAACGGGATGCTCGAATCCGACGGTCCTTCTCCGAGTATCAGTTCGGCCTTGGAATCGGCGATGATGTGCTCACGTTCGAGCGGGCCGGAGTCCGGTGGGATCGGGACCACGGCAACACCAGCGATCAGTGCGCCGGCGACAGCGACCACCGTCTCGAGGCCGGCGGCGGCTTGTACTGCCACTCGCTGTGCACCGTGGATTCGATCGGCGACCGCGGTGGCGGCGGCCAACAGGTCGGCGCGAGAGAGGGTGGCACTTTCGCCGAAACTGACCGCCGCCTCGTGGTCGTCGAATGTGCGAGGGTCGAGGGAGCGCAGAAGTGTGGATTCGCTGTTCATCGCGAGTTCTCTTTCTTTGAGCGAAGATTCAGACGGACCAGGGAACAACGAACAGCAGCCAGGCGAGTATCGGCGTCACCACCATGATGGTCATGCCCCACCGCATCGTCAGCCCGAACACCACGTCGCGTTCTTCCGGAGCGGCGTTGGCCACCACAAGTGCGCCGTTGGTCGAGAACGGACTGCAATCGACCAGGGACGAGGAGATTGCCAGCGCGATGACCAGGCCGGTTGCATTGACCTGACCGGTCATGAGAAAGGGAATAGCCAAGGGGATAAGTGCTCCGAGGATTCCGGTGGTGGATGCAAACGCCGACACGATCGCGCCGATCAGGCAGATCAAGAAGGCTGCGAGAAGTGGAATACCTACGTGTGCAACCGAATCCCCGAGCCACTGGACGGTGTTCTGGTTCTGCAGAAGAGCGACGTATGTGACGATTCCACCGATGAGGAGCACGGTGCCCCAGCTGATCTTGTCGACGGCGCCACGGGCGGAGGCCGGGAAGATCAGAGTGAGAAGTACCGCGACGGTCAGTGCGGTGAATCCGACGTCGAGGTCGAAGACCAAGGCGCCGAGTGCAAGCGACGCCAGTCCGAGCAGGGTGAGTCGCCGCTCGAGATTGAGGGCTCCCTCATGCGGAGCGGTCCCACCGGAGGGCTTGCCGCCACCCTTCGAGCTGTCGCCGGGGCCCGAACCGGTGATGGTGTCGCCACCGCCAGACACGTTGCCGACTGCGTTGACGAGCACGCGTTCAGAGGCGCCGCGCGCAATCAATGCGCGACCGCCGAACGAGACGTATGCGATTGCAGCAACAACGGCCGCGGCCGCGAAGGTCGAGACGAACAGCAAGGCCGGGCTCGACGGGAGGCCGTTCTGGCGCATGACGTCGTTGGTGATGACGCCGAAGATTCCGATGGGGGAGAAGCTGCCCGCCGTTGCGCCCTGGACGACCATGAAGCCCATCAGCATGGGGTGGATTCGGTAGCGGGTGGCGAAGCCCATCGCCACGGGCGCGATGATGGCGACGGCAGCGGGACTGACCGCGCCCATGGCGGTGACGGCCGCGCACACCGCGAACATCGCCCACGGCACGAGGGCCACTCGTCCTCTGACTGCCCGGACGGCCGCGTGAATGATCCAGTCGACCGTGCCGTTGTTTCTGGCCAGCGCGAACAGATAGGTGACGCCGACCAGGATGACGAAGAGGCTGGCTGGGAAGCCGTCGAGGATCTCGCTGGTATCGACGGTAAATACCAGTGTTCCGACGACAAAGGCAGCCACCAGGGCAAGCGCGCCCATGTTCACCGACCTCACGGTGGATATGACGAACACCAGGACAAGTACTGACAGGGCTATGACATTTGCCATCGAACTCTCAATCCGTTCGCGACCAGCTTGTGGTCTGCATCACTTTGAATTGGCCTAGCCTCTCTGCCACTGCTCCATTTGTCAAGTACACTCCGAGGCATGAATTCGACGTCATCGCCCGGCTCGCGCTCGGGCCTGCCCGGACGGTTGAAGCGTCCGCGTCTGTACGAGCAGTTGGCCGAGCACATTTCGAATTTCATCGAGGCTCAAGGTCTTTCGCCCGGCGATCGACTTCCTCCCGAACGCAGCCTGGCCGCTGAACTCGGCGTGAGCCGCGCATCGCTGGCTCAGGCGCTCGTTGCCCTCGAGATCCGGGGCCGAGTCGAAATCCAGCACGGCAACGGTGCAGTGATTCGTGAAGCACCGACGCCCGACGCGGGCCGCTCCACGGACTCGGGAGTGCGGCTTCAGGATCGGACCGTCGACGAACTGACTGCGGCGCGGGAAGCGATCATGGCCGGCCTGGCTCGGGCGGCGGCGTCGAATCCCAACGCTGCGCTTCGGGTCGCGATGCTGACCGACGACGGGACCGCGAGAAACTTCGCCGAGACGTGGCGTTGCGTCAGACACCTGGCAGGCGGTGGCTTATTGGCTGATCTCGACGACACCATCGCCCAGCAGGCGGACGTGCCCGAATCCTCGGCTCGGCTGGCTGCGCGACTCGATCAGCTCGCACACCACATCATCGACGGTGATCAATCGGGCGCCGCCGACGCTGTTGCGGGAATCCTCTCCGAGACCGTTTGAGGCGCCTCGGCCAAACCAGCCCGACAAAGCGCCCGAAAAGCGCACGATAACCGCTATGAGCGTGTTCGCTCACGGGAAACTGTGCTGCGGCGTAGCCCGGGAACCTGATCGGCAATACGCACGTTGAACACAGTGACGACCGTTCCGACCAAGCGGCACGGCTGCTGGCGGGCATCGATGGGGCCGATCGCGGTAACCTGCAGGTGTCCGGTTGGCAGCCGGAAGGCGACCTGGCAGACCCGCACTCTCGAAAGGACCGGCCACATCGGCCGACCTGTATGAACCGTAAGACTGTGTTCCGTAACGTGCTACTCGTAGCCGTCGTGCTGTTGGTGATCTATGCCTTCAGCTACTTCAGCAACGACACCCGCGACTTCAAGACCGTCGACACGTCGGTCGCGATCTCCCAACTCGACGCCAAGAATGTCGCGTCGGCGCAGATCGACGACCGTGAGCAGCAGGTTCGCCTGTGGCTCAAGAACGGCAACGACGCCACCGACGGTAAGACGCAGATCCTGGCGAAGTACCCCGCGAGTGCGTCGGAGCAGATCTTCGACAAGGTCGAAGGCGCCGGTGCGGACAAGTTCAACACATCGGTCACGCAGGAGAGTTGGCTGACGTCGATCCTTCTGTTCGTGCTGCCGATGATCATTCTGTTCGGCATCTTCTTCTTCGTCATGAACCGGATGCAGGGCGGCGGTGGTCGCGGCGGAGTCATGGGATTCGGTAAGTCGAAGGCCAAGCAGCTCACCAAGGACATGCCGAAGACCACGTTCGCCGACGTCGCCGGTGCGGACGAGGCTGTCGAAGAGCTGTACGAGATCAAGGACTTCCTGCAGAACCCGGCTCGTTACCAGGCGCTCGGCGCCAAGATTCCGCGCGGCGTCCTGCTGTACGGCCCTCCCGGAACCGGTAAGACGCTGCTCGCTCGCGCTGTTGCAGGCGAAGCCGGCGTCCCGTTCTTCACCATCTCCGGTTCGGACTTCGTCGAGATGTTCGTCGGTGTCGGTGCTTCGCGTGTTCGCGACATGTTCGAGCAGGCAAAGCAGAACAGCCCGTGCATCATCTTCGTCGACGAGATCGACGCCGTCGGTCGTCAGCGCGGCGCAGGTCTGGGCGGCGGACACGACGAACGCGAGCAGACGCTCAACCAGTTGCTCGTCGAGATGGACGGCTTCGGTGACCGCACCGGCATCATCTTGATCGCCGCAACCAACCGCCCCGACATCCTGGACCCCGCACTGCTGCGTCCGGGACGCTTCGATCGCCAGATTCCGGTCGGCGCCCCCGACCTCGCCGGTCGCCGCGCGATCCTGCGAGTGCACTCGCAGGGCAAGCCGATCGATCCCAACGCAGACCTCGAAGGTCTCGCCAAGCGGACCGTGGGAATGTCGGGTGCCGATCTTGCCAACGTCATCAACGAGGCTGCGCTGCTCACCGCACGCGAAAACGGAACCGTCATCACCGAAGCCTCACTCGAGGAATCGGTGGACCGTGTTGTCGGTGGACCGCGTCGTAAGAGTCGCATCATCAGCGAGCACGAAAAGAAGATCACGGCCTACCACGAGGGCGGGCACACGCTCGCTGCCTGGGCAATGCCTGACATCGAGCCGGTCTACAAGGTCACGATCCTCGCTCGCGGTCGCACCGGCGGTCACGCGATGACCGTGCCCGAGGACGACAAGGGATTGATGACGCGTTCCGAGATGATCGCTCGTCTCGTGATGGCAATGGGTGGACGCGCCGCCGAGGAACTCGTGTTCCACGAGCCCACCACCGGAGCGTCGTCGGACATCGACATGGCCACAAAGATTGCCCGCGCGATGGTCACCGAATACGGCATGAGTGCCAAGCTCGGCGCGGTTCGTTACGGACAGGAGGGCGGGGATCCGTTCCTCGGCCGTTCGATGGGCGTGCAGTCCGACTACTCGCATGAGATCGCTCGTGAAATCGACGAAGAGGTGCGCAACCTTATCGAGGCAGCGCACACCGAAGCGTGGGCCATTCTCAACGAGTACCGCGATGCGCTCGACCTCATCGCGACCGAACTGCTCGAACGTGAGACGTTGACTCGCAAGGACCTCGAGAAGATCCTTGCCGGCGTCGAAAAGCGTCCGCGCATCACGGCTTTCAACGATTTCGGTGGGCGCACGCCTTCGGATCGTCCGCCGGTGAAGACTCCGCGCGAACTCGCGATCGAGCGCGGTGAAACCTGGCCGGAGCCCGCTGCTGCCCCTATCCTCGTCAAGGCAGGCGCATCCAACAGCGGTGTCCCCAACAACGGTGTCCCCAACAGCGGCGGCCTCCCAAACAACGGCAACCAGGGACCCTCGAACGGCTACGCACAGCCTTCGTACCCGCAGCCGAGTGCTCCGCAGAACGCTCCGCAACCGGGTACACCCGACTACGGAGCGCCCGCCGGATGGTCGGCACCGGGTTGGCCCCCGCGTGAGAACCAGTCGCCGACGTACCCCGGACAGCAGTCGGGTGGATACACCGGTGGACAGAATCCGAACCCGCCACAGGGCCAGTACGGTCAGCCCCAACACGGTCAGCCCCAGCCCGATCAGGGGCAGTACGGTCAGCCGCATCCGGGACAGCAGGCGTACCCGGAGCAGCCGCACCCGGGCCGCCGTTACCCCGCACAGCCCGACTACCCGGTGCAGTACCCGGACAGTGGACCCTTCGCCGATCCGAACCGGGGAAACCCGACCGGCGAAAACCAGTGGCAGAGCCCCGCACCGGAACAGCCGCAAACTCCTCCGCCGCATCATTCGGCTGAGGACGAGGGACCGAGCACCGTTCGCTGGGACGGACCGGACGGATCTCGCTGACCTTGCGCCACTAGGCTCTGCGGCGGGGGACCTGTGAACAATTCTCGAGGAGAGTTCGGTTGTCGGTGAATGATGTGGCCAGTGAACTGGTGTCGCTCGGAACGGGCCGCCCGTTCGATCAGGCTCGGGCAGAGGCTGCCGTACGGGAACTGTTGATCGCGGTCGGTGAAGATCCCGAGCGCCCAGGCCTGATCGATACGCCGGCCAGGGTGGCGCGCTCGTACAAGGAGATCTTCGCGGGTCTGTACTCCGAACCCGACGACGCGTTGAACACGACTTTCGACGAGGGGCATCAGGAATTGGTGCTCGTGCGAGACATTCCGATGTTCTCGACGTGCGAGCACCACCTGGTGTCTTTCCACGGTGTTGCTCACGTGGGTTACATCCCGGGAAAGTCCGGCAAGGTGACCGGTTTGTCGAAGCTGGCGCGTGTTGTCGACCTGTACGCGAAGCGTCCGCAGGTCCAAGAACGCCTGACCAGTCAGATCGCGGATGCGTTGATGCGCAAACTCGATCCGCGTGGAGCCATCGTCGTCATCGAAGCCGAGCATCTGTGCATGGCGATGCGCGGTATCCGCAAGCCTGGAGCCAGCACGACCACGTCTGCGGTTCGTGGGCTCCTGCAATCCAGCGCGGCCTCACGGTCCGAAGCGCTGGACCTCATCCTTCGTAAATGAGCGAGATGTCCGCGGCTCCCGTTGCAGACAGCGATCCCGCCCGGATGGTCGTGATGGGGATTCTGAACGTCACTGCCGATTCGTTTTCCGACGGTGGCCAATTCCTTGATCGTGACGCGGCGATCTCTCGCGGGCTCGAACTGCAACGCATAGGTGTCGACATCGTCGACGTCGGCGGCGAGTCGACGCGCCCCGGTGCCACCCGAGTGGACCCGAAACTCGAGGCCGATCGCATTGCCCCGGTGATCGAAGAACTGGTTGCTGCCGGAATCCGCGTCAGCGTCGACACCATGCGCGCTTCTGTCGCCGCAGCCGCGATCGAAGCGGGTGCGGGGATCGTCAACGACGTCTCGGGCGGTCGCGCGGACCCCGACATGGCGTCCGTTGTCGCCGACGCCGGAGTGCCCTGGATCCTCATGCATTGGCGCTCGGCCGGCGACTACGTCCATCGTGGCAGTGCAGATCAATACGACGACGTGGTCCGCGACGTCCGTGACGAACTGCTTTCGCAGGTCGATCTGGCGTTGAAGGCGGGCGTTGATTCGTCGTCGATCATCCTCGACCCCGGCCTCGGGTTCGCGAAGAACGCCGACCACAACTGGGCTCTGTTGCGGGCCTTGCCCGAGTTCAACGCACTCGGATTCCCGGTCCTGGTCGGTGCTTCCCGTAAACGGTTCCTCGGGTCTCTGCTCAGCGATCCCGAAGGCAATCCGCGCCCGCCGGCCGGCCGTGAGACTGCGACGGCCGTGGTCTCCGCCCTTGCGGCGCGCGAAGGCGCCTGGGGCGTTCGGGTGCACGACGCACAAGCCTCGCTCGACGCCATTGCCGTGGTCGATGCCTGGAACCGTGGACGAGAAAGGGCCTGACATGGGGGACCGAATCGAATTGCGCAGGCTGAAGGTTCGCGGCAATCACGGAGTGTTCGACCACGAGAAGCGTGACGGTCAGGACTTTTTCATCGACATCACGGTGTGGATGGACCTGGCTCCGGCCGCGGCGTCGGACGACCTGACCCAGACCCTGCACTACGGCGAGTTGGCGGAAGCCGCCGCCGCAATCGTCGCCGGCCCGTCGCGCGATCTGATCGAGACCGTCGCTGCCGAGATCGCTGACGACGTCATGAAGGATTCGCGAGTCGAGAGCGTCGAGGTCGTGGTCCACAAGCCGTCGGCGCCGATTCCGCTGGTCTTTGCGGACGTCGCCGTCGTCGCACATCGGACCAGGTCGGCATGACGCGCGCTGTTCTGTCGATCGGTTCCAACGTCGGCGACAGCGTGGCTCACCTGCAGTCCGTCGTCGACGGGTTGGGCAGCGCCGTCGTTGCTGTCTCACCGGTCTACTCGACGGCGCCGTGGGGTGGCGTCGAGCAGCAGGATTTTTTCAACGCGGTGGTGGTGGTCGACGATCCCGACGCCGACAGCGCTGAATGGCTTCGCCGTTCGCAAGCTCTCGAGGAAGCCGCCGACCGGGTGCGCGAACTGCGTTGGGGACCCCGGAGCCTGGACGTGGACGTGGTCGACTGCGAAGGCGTCGTCAGTTCCGATCCCGAGCTCACACTTCCGCACCCCCGAGCTCATCTTCGTGCCTTCGTGCTCGTTCCCTGGCTGGACGTCGAGCCTGATGCGACTCTGATCGTCGACGGTCGGAAGTTGTCGGTGACAGAAATTCTGGACGGGCTCGATCGCAGCGAACGTGAAGGTGTGCGCACTACCGATGTGGTGCTTGCGCGGTGACCGAACAAGACAAGGGTTTGAAGCCGACCCGGATCAGTGAACTCGCTGTTCTGGCCGCGGTTGCGGCGGTGGCCACCTGGATTTTGATTCGCGTGTTCTACGGTTCGATGCCGCCCATCCCTGTTTATGCGGGAGCGTCGCTGTACTTTGTGGCCGTTGCCGAAGCCGTCTTCGCTTTTGTCATTCGTTCGCGCGTCAAGAACCGTCAGGTCGGCGACGGGCTCAGGCAGCTTCATCCGATCACTGCCGCCCGCGCGCTGGCATTGGCAAAAGCATCCGCTTTGGTCGGTTCAGCTACCGTGGGTGTCTGGGTCGGAGTGCTGGTGTATCTCATCCCACAGCGCTCGGTTCTGCAGGCCGCGGCCTCCGACACGCCGGGCGCGTGGGTGGGGTTGGGCGCCGCAATTGCGCTGGTAGCGGCGGCTCTGTGGCTCGAACATTGTTGCAAGACGCCGGAAGATACACCTGACGAACCGGCGCACTGACAGCCTGGTCGGCAAATCACCCACGGAGGTACGTGGCGACCCCGGTCTCGGCAAGTACCCTGGCAACCATGACAAATTCTGGTCGATCGAAGTCTGCGCGCCGAAGCAAGCGCAGCGCGAGCCAGATGATCGTTGCTGCTCTTCTGGCACTTGCTGTCATTGCTTCGCTGTTTCTGATCTTCAGCAACAGCGTTCAGCTTCTTCGGGTGGGACTGGTCGTCGCTCTGTGGGCAGCCACCCTCGGCGCTATCGCCATGACCAAGTATCGGCGAGAGTCGGCACTGGACAAAGCCAAGGTTGCCGATCTGCAGACAGTGTACGAACTGCAGCTCGAACGTGAAATTTCTGCTCGACGCGAGTACGAACTGAGCGTCGAAGGCCGCGTGCGACGTGAGGTGACTGCGGACGCGGAGGAACTGGCCGGGCTGCGCGCCGAATTGGTGGCACTGCGCCGAAACCTCGAAGCACTTTTCGAAGGTGGACTGCTACCCGAACAGACCGCGCTCAAGACCGATTCGACGCGAGTACCGGAACTTGGCGGTAGCTCGTACGGCGCTTACCAGCCGGCACCGTCGGGACTGTACGTTCCCGGCGCCGGCCAGAGCGGACCCAGTCAACCGGCACCGAACGTCGGCGGGCTGGCATCGCCCAACGACGATCCGGTGACTGCCGAGACAACCGTCGTGTTCGCCGAGACGTCGTGGCGCGACAGCAGCTTCGTGGCGCCGCGCGTCAATCCGACGCAGAAGCCCCAAGAGGCGCAGAAGCCCCAGGATCAGAGCCGGAACCAGGCGCCGAAGAGTTCCCCGGTGAGTTCTGCGAGTTCCACGCCGACACGAACGGTGAAAAATGTTCCGGTGGAGAAGGATCCGGAGCCGGTCGCGACGGTCGAGCCTGAAATCAAGGCTCCCGCCCAGGCCCCGAACATCGAAGCCGCCGTCATCGAAGACGCCGTCGTCGAAGAGGTGCCCGAGGTTGTTCCCGAAATTGTTGCGGAAACAGAACCTGAACCCGCCGCTGAGTCCGACGCAGAGCCGCGCCGTCGTCGTCGTGCTGCCCCGGAAGATGCCGCGAGTGGTGCTCATTCCAACGGATTGACCGTCGCCGAAATAATGGCAAATCTGAGTTCGACCAACCCGTCCGAAGGCTCCGGTCGTCGCCGTCGCCGAGAGGACTGAGTCGCAGATCACTCGCCCGGCCATGGCATGACGGTTCGGGCGAAGGATATCCTCGGACGCAGAACGTCTGGTACCCGCCGAGCGGGACTGGAACGAACGAGAGGAATCCGGTGACTTCCTTCGGGATCACTAATGGACCTGCACCTGCGCGATTGACGGTGGGAATTGTCTCCGCAGGCCGGGTCGGAACAGCTGTCGGTGCCGCATTGGAGCGAGCCGGTCATGTTGTCAGCGCGTGTTCCGCAGTCTCCAGCGCCTCGGTGGCCCGCGCTGTGAAGCGGCTTCCCGATACCGAAATTCTTCCGGCCGCCGACGTCGCAGCTCGCTCCGAACTGTTGATTCTCGCTGTTCCGGACGACCAGCTTGCTGATCTTGTTCGGGGGCTCGCGGCCACGAAAGCCGTCAAGCCGGGCACGCTCGTCGCCCACACGTCCGGTGCCAACGGCATCGCGATCCTGGCTCCACTGACCGAACTGGGCGCACTGCCCTTGGCTATCCATCCGGCGATGACGTTCACCGGCCACGACGAGGACACTGCACGGTTGTCGTCGGCGTGCTTCGGAATAACAGCTGGCGACGACATCGGATACGCGATCGCGCAATCTCTTGTCCTCGAGATCGGCGGCGAGCCGATCCGAGTGCGCGAGGAGAACCGCGCGCTCTACCACGCGGCACTGGCTCACGGCAGTAATCACCTGGTCACGCTCGTGGTCGACGCTGTCGAGGCGCTGCGAGCGTCGTTGCAGGGTGACGAGCTGCTCGGTCAGCAGTTGATCGACGGAGATCCGGGTGGAGTGGCCGAGCGTGTCCTGCAACCGCTGTTGTCGGCTGCCCTGGACAACGCACTACGACGCGGTCCCTCGGCGTTGACCGGACCGGTGGCACGCGGCGATGCCGCTGCCGTCGACACACATTTGCGCGTACTGACAGAACTTGATCCGGAGCTCGCTGCCGGCTATCGAGCGATGTCCTTGCGATCGGCCCAGCGGGTGGGCGCCCCCACCGAATTGTTCGACATCTTGACTGAAACGGGAGGTGACCGTCGTGAGTGATTTGCAGGGCGGATACAAGCGCGGCGAACTGACGGTGCACCACGATCCGGACAAGCTTCGGCGCGTCTCGCGGGCACTGCGCGGAGTCGGGCGTCAGGTGGCGCTCGTTCCGACGATGGGTGCGCTGCACGCGGGCCATATCGAACTGGTTCGTCAGGCCAAGGTCACCGGCGCCGTCGTGATCGTTTCCATCTTCGTGAACCCGCTGCAGTTCGGTGTCGGCGAAGACCTGGACGCGTACCCACGCACTCTCGATGCCGATCTCGACCTGCTTCGCGCCGAGGGCGTCGAATTGGTGTTCGCGCCGAGTGCCAAGACGATGTACCCGCGTGGTCAGCGCACCACCATCGTGCCCGGACCATTGGGTAGCGAACTCGAAGGCGGCGCGCGCCCCACTCACTTCGCGGGAATGTTGACGGTTGTGGCGAAGCTGCTGCAGATCGCGGCACCCAATCACGCGTACTTCGGCGAGAAGGACTATCAGCAGCTGACGCTCATCCGTCAGATGGTGTGGGATCTCAACTTCGACGTACAGATCATCGGAGTTCCGACGGTCCGCGAGTTCGACGGCCTTGCGTTGTCCTCTCGCAATCGCTACCTCGACGAGAGTCAGCGCGCCGCAGCGGTTGCGCTGTCTGCAGCTCTGATCGCGGGTGCACACGCGGCGTCCGGGGGAGCGGAAGCAATTCTGGAAACCGCGCGCGCTGTCCTGGCAGCTGTTCCGGAAATCGAGGTCGACTACCTCGAGGTTCGGGGCGTCGATCTGGGCCCCGCTCCCGAGCGGGGTGACGGCCGGCTGTTGGTGGCCGCCAAGCTCGGAACCACCCGTCTGATCGACAATGTCGGTGTTGCCGTGGGAACTGGATTCCTCGAGCGTGACACCGATCCATCCGCCGACGCCATCGACGACCTGCTTTCTCACTGAGCACTTTTCACGAGTAAGGACCTGGATATGTTTCGCACAATGATGAAGTCGAAGATCCACCGCGCCACCGTGACTCACGCCGACCTGCATTACGTCGGCTCCGTCACCGTCGACCAGGATCTGATGGACGCCGCCGACCTCCTCGAAGGAGAACAGGTGTGCATCGTCGACATCGACAACGGTGCGCGTCTCGAGACGTACGTCATCGCCGGTGAGCGTGGAACTGGTGTCATCGGAATCAACGGTGCAGCAGCGCATCTGGTCAAGCCGGGCGACCTGGTCATCCTCATCGCCTACGGCGTGATGAACGAGCAGGAAGTCAAGGAGTACTCCCCGCGCGTCGTGTTCGTCGATGCCGGCAACAAGCAGATCGAACTCGGCTCCGACCCGGCTCACGCGCCGGAGGGTTCGGGTCTGATCACCCCGCGCATGCTGTCGACACTTGAGGCCTCGCGCGAATCCAGTCTGGTGTAATCCATGCTGCTCACGGTCGACGTGCGGAACACCAACATCGTTCTCGGTCTGTTTTCCGGAACTGGTGAGCATTCGAAGCTGTTGCAGGACTGGCGAATGCGAACCGACCCTCGGATGACTGCCGACGAGTTGGCGTTGACCTTCCGTGGGCTGTTGGGTACTCATGTCGATCAGATCGCCGGCGTCGCCGCGCTGTCGACGGTGCCGTCCGTCTTGCGTGAGATCCGCGTCATGCTCGAGCGGTACTGGGGTCATGTTCCCCATGTCGTGGTCGAGCCGGGCGTGCGCACCGGTGTGCCGCTACTGGTGGACAACCCCAAAGAAGTGGGAGCCGACCGGATCGTCAACAGCCTTGCCGCGCACCATCTTTACGAGGGTCCGTGCATCGTCGTGGACTTCGGCACGTCGACCTGCGTCGACGTCGTTTCCGCCAAGGGTGAGTTCCTGGGTGGCTGTATCGCGCCTGGGCTCGAGATCTCGACCGACGCCTTGGCGTCGCAGTCTGCTGCTTTGCGCAAGGTCGAATTGGTGCGTCCGCGTTCGGTGGTCGGGAAGAACACCGTCGAATGCATGCAGTCCGGCGCGGTATTCGGCTTCGCGGGCCTCGTGGACGGATTGGTCAACCGCATACGCGACGAACTGCCCGAGTTCGGTGGTGACGACGTCTCCGTGATCGCAACCGGGGACAGTGCACCGTTGATGATCCCCGAATCCGACACCATCGATCACTTCGAGCGAGACCTCACACTCGAGGGGCTGCGGTTGGTTTTCGAGCGCAATCAGGCACGTCGCGGTTCCGGTCGACGACCGGTCGCCTGATCGATGGTTTTGTCCCAGCAGTTTCGCGATTGCAAAAGTTATGCCACAATGGTGCTCGTGAATCGCTGCATGGGTGCTCAGGAGTGTTGTCGAGGCTGACCGCTGCCTTGACCAATTCACACTCCTTGGAGCTAGCTCGTGCTATCCACATATTCTGCAGATCTCTCTGTTTTGGCCCCGACTCTTACTGCTGACCGTGCTGTTTCCGCAGGTCGTGGCATCAATCGCGGGCCGTCCGGACGTCGCCCGAGCGGTGCCTCGTTGCCCACCCGCCTTCGCCCGGCCGATTTGCTGCGACTGACCGACGAGGGAGCAAACGGCGTACTCGACGGCCGTTTCGATCACCTCATCCCCGACGCCTTCCCGACGCTCGACCGTTGGTCCACCCGCTTGCATGCGGACGACGACGTCGATGTGTGGCTCATCAGCTGGGTACCCGAACGCAATACCGAATTGCACGACCACGCAGGCTCGTTCGGCGCATTGACCGTCCTCAGTGGTTCTCTCACCGAATTCCGTTGGGCCGGTGACGCCCTGGTGGAACGCCAGCTCGACGCCGGGGATCAGGCATCGTTCCCCCTCGGATGGGTTCACGATGTCGTGCGTTCGCCCGACGAACTCGGCGCTCCCGTCGAAATCAGCTCGGATGCACCGACTCTGAGCGTTCACGCCTACTCGCCGCCGCTGACGGCAATGTCCTACTACGAAGTGACGGACCACCGGACACTTCGTCGCACCCGTACCGAGCTGACCGACCTGCCCGAGGGG
The DNA here is from genome assembly GCF_030056735.1 of Rhodococcus sp. IEGM 1409. Lineage (GTDB taxonomy): Bacteria > Actinomycetota > Actinomycetes > Mycobacteriales > Mycobacteriaceae > Rhodococcus_F. The sequence goes on along the minus strand of NZ_JASHKN010000015.1, from coordinate 3,838 downwards.
GGCACCAAATGACCATCGACCAAATGCTCGACGACGCTCGCGCACAGATCGATCGCATGTACGTCTTCCAGCTCACCGAGGCCTTTCATCGCGGAGCAATCTTCGTCGACATTCGTCCGCAGGCGCAGCGCGCCATCGAGGGAACTCTCCCTGGCGCACTCGCGATCGAGCGGAACGTGCTCGAATGGCGCCTCGATCCCACCAGCAGCGCGCACCTTGCGCTGGCCACCGACCACGACGTCGAGTGGGTGATCGTGTGCTCCGAGGGCTACACCTCGAGCCTCGCCGCAGCGTCGTTGCAGCAGCTCGGCCTGCACAAGGCTACCGATCTGGTGGGTGGGTACCAGGCGATCAAGGCCGCCGGCCTGCTCGGTGCGCTCAGCGGAGTGCGTCATTGCTCCCGCGAGTTGGCGGCGGTTTCCGCGCATTGAGGTATTTGCTGTGCGCCTTTATTAACCGCGGGCGGTTAATAAAGGCGCACAGCGGGTCTGGCGATACGTCTTCGGACTCACTCCGTGATGGCGGGTGAACGCGGTTGTGAGGGCAAAAGGGCTCGAGTAGCCGACTTCTCGCGCGATCGACGACACTGTCCGCCCGGGATCTGCCATCAGATCCGCGGCCACGGACAGTCGCCACTCGGTCAGGTATCCAACCGGCCCCATTCCCATGAGGTTGGTGAACCGGCGAGCAAAGGCTGCTCGCGAACTGCCGGCTTCCTGGGCCAAACTCGCGACCGTCCAGGAGTGTGCCGGCCGATTGTGCATGAGCCTCAAGACATGCCCGACGACAGGGTCTTCGTAGGCCTTGATCCACCGTGGTGATCGATCCGGGTTTTCGGCGAACCACGTACGGACCGCCGAGATCAGGACAAGGTCCAGGAGCCTGTCCAACAACACCTCCTGCCCTGGCCCGTCGGAGGCGATCTGTTGCTCCAGAAGCGTTGTCATCGGCTCGGTTTCGATGCTGCGTCGAACTACCGCGACGGGTGTCAGGCTGTCGAGGATCTGGCGGCTGACGTAGGAGTCCAAACGATATGTGCCCGTGAGCATGACGGTCTCGCCGCTCGCCCCGTTGCCCCACGTGCGAACCCCGAGCACTGACATGTCCTCGAGTGGTGAGCCGTCGATTGCGGCGCAGTTCTGCGCTTCGTCGATGAGTACGTGGACCGGGGTGCCGGGTTGATCAGCGACTGTATAGGGATCAGGACCCCGCAGAAGTGCCACGTCTCCGGCCCCGAGATTCTCGGTCTGTCCGGCGTCGGAGACGACGACAGCCGTGCCGCGAACCAAAATCAGCACGGTGACGGGTGCGTGGTCCTCGATACGTAACGACCAAGGCGGATCGAGCAACGAGCGCAACAGAAATGCACCTTCCGCTCGAGATCCTGCCAGCATCATCGACAATGCATCCATAATTCGACGGTAGACGCTGGCGTATGTTTTTGCGACCTTCAGCTATGGATCGTATTGCCGTCGCACGGTCGAATGAGTTCATGACTTCAACAAGTGAAATTCAATCGGCAGTGGTGATCGGTGGTACCGGCAAGACCGGTGCGCGCGTTGCACAGAGGCTGACGGCGGCGGGAATCCGTACCCGAATGGCGTCGAGAACATCCGGGACACTTTTCGACTGGAACGATCAGACGACATGGCGGCCCGCGGTGTCCGGTGTCGAAGCGGCATACGTGACCTACGCGCCGGACCTTGCAGTGCCGGAATCGAGCACACACATCGAGGAATTCGCGGAGCTTGCGTACTTCGAAGGGGTTCGTCGAATGGTGCTCCTGTCCGGACGGGGTGAACCGGCGGCGCAGAAAGCCGAACAGGTTCTGGCCGACAGCGACCTGGAATGGGCTGTGGTGCGGGCCAGTTGGTTTGCCCAGAACTTCAGTGAGGGGTATCTGCTCGATCCGATCAGGGAAGGCCGCCTGGCACTTCCGGTAGGTGAGGTGAGGGAGCCCTTCATCGACGTCGACGATCTCGCTGACGTGGCGGTGGCCGCATTGACTCGAACCGATCTCCTTGGCCGAGCCCTCGAGGTGACAGGTCCGGAGTTGCTCACTTTCGCGGAGGCAGTGGATGCGATTTCGACGGCGTCGGGCCGTTCCGTGACATTCGAAAGAATTGGACTCCAACAGTTTTCCGACGGTATGGCGGAAGTCGGCGTCCCGAGTGACGTCGTGGAGTTACTGACGTACCTGTTTGCCGAGGTTCTCGACGGACGAAATCAAAGTGTGACGAGCGTCGTCGAAGAGGTCCTGGGACGGCCCGCACGCGATTTCCCTACTTTTGCCGCCGAGGCCGCTCGAACAGGGGTTTGGTCATGAAGAAGTCCGAGATCATTCTGGAGCTACTGGTCGGCGTGACTGCGCTCGGCGCGCTCGTCGCCGGTGGTGCGTTGTTCGCGTTCTCTTCCTTCGTGATGCCCGCCCTGCGGTCGGTGGATGCACACACCGCGATCACGTCGATGCAGTCGATCAACGTCGAAGCGCCGCGCAGTGCGTTGATGCTGCCGCTGGTCGGATCGGCGCTCACCGCGATCACCACTGGAATCTGGGTATCGATCTCCAGGCCGGACGGCTGGGTCCTTGCTGTTGTCGGTTGCGTCGGGGTGCTCGCTTCCTTCGCGGTGACCGCGATCTACCACGTCCCCCGCAACGACGCGTTTGCCTCGGTCAGCGCCACCGACGCAGCCGCATGGGCGTCGTACGAGGCCGGTTGGACTATGTGGAATCACGTCCGGGTCGGGCTGTACTTGCTGTCGGGAATCGTGCTCGCGGTGGCCGCGGTGCTACCAGCAACAAACGCGGTGGACACGGCCCAGTAGTCTTGTACCCCGTGAGTGATGTAGAAGCCCAGCCAGTCGACGACACCCCCGAGCAGCTCCGTATCCGGCGCGAGAAGCGTGAACGGATCCTGGCGCAGGGGCAGGAGGCGTACCCGGTTTCGGTCGATCGCACCCACACGCTCGCGCAGATCCGCGCGGAGTACCCGGAACTCGAGCCGGACACGGCGACTGGTGTGTTGGTCGGCGTCGTCGGCCGCGTCATCTTCATGCGCAACACAGGCAAGCTGTGCTTCGCGACTCTGCAGGAAGGCGACGGCACTCAGCTGCAGGCCATGATCAGCCTCGCCGGCGTCGGCGAAGAGGCACTGGCGGCCTGGAAGTCCGACGTCGACCTCGGCGACTTCGTCTTCATTCATGGTGAGGTCATCAGCTCCCGCCGCGGCGAGCTCAGTGTGATGGCCGACGCCTGGCAGATCGCATCCAAGTCGCTTCGCCCCCTGCCGGTTGCGCACAAGGAGATGAGCGAAGAGTCCCGTGTGCGTCAGCGCTACGCAGACCTGATCGTTCGCCCCGAGGCTCGTGACAACGCCCGCAAGCGTGTTGCTGTTGTCCGCGCGTTGCGCAATGCGCTCGAGAGCCGCGGCTTCCTCGAGGTCGAGACGCCGATGCTGCAGACGCTGCACGGCGGCGCGGCAGCTCGCCCGTTCGTCACGCACTCCAACGCCCTCGACATCGACCTGTACCTGCGTATCGCGCCGGAACTGTTCCTCAAGCGTTGCGTCGTCGGCGGTATCGAGAAGGTCTTCGAGATCAACCGCAACTTCCGCAATGAGGGCGTCGACTCCACCCACTCGCCCGAGTTCGCAATGCTCGAGACGTACGAGGCCTACGGCACGTACGACGATTCCGCGAAGATGATTCGTGAACTCGTCCAGGAAGTTGCGCAGGAGGCATTCGGCACGCAGGTCCTCACTCTCGCCGACGGTTCCGAGTACGACATCAGTGGCGAGTGGCAGGTCCTCGAGATGTACCCGTCGTTGTCGGCGGCCAT
>NZ_JASHKN010000014.1 GCF_030056735.1 Rhodococcus sp. IEGM 1409 | reverse complement strand
TCGTGTCACTCACCCTCGCAGGTGGGAGTCGGTGTCCGTGTCGCTCTGACCTGGAATAAGTTACGCGAACCTTCGATCAATTCACAAATCGCCTGGTCACTACAGCGAATTGGACAGTTAAGGCCAGGTCAGACAGTTTTGCCATTCCACCGACGGCAACAAGGCGCGAGTGTGACGCCGAGCACCGAACCTATTCGGTGCCCACCCGCTCGATCACTCCCCCGAGTCCACGGAGATTCTCGACGAATCGCGGGTACCCACGGTCGATGTGGAAGATGTCGTGGACTTCGGTGGTTCCGTCCGCGACCAACCCGGCAAGCACGAGCCCGGCGCCGGCCCGAATGTCCGAAGACCACACCGGCGCACTCGACAGCACTGGAACGCCGCGGATCACGGCATGGTGGCCGTCAGTACGAGCGTCGGCGCCGAGTCGGATCATTTCCTCGACAAATCGGAAGCGTGATTCGAACACGTTCTCGGTGATCATCGACGTGCCCTCGGCAACCGCAGCCAAACCGATTGCCATCGGCTGCAGGTCGGTCGGGAATCCGGGATAAGGCAAGGTTGCGAAATTGACCGCTTTAGGCCGTTCGCGCTGGATGACACGGAAGCCGTCGACCTCGGGCGTCACCTCCGCGCCGGCTGTCCGAAGCTTGTCGAGGACCAGTCCGAGATGCTTGTGGTTCACTCCGCGAACGCGGACGTCACCCCTGGTCATAGAGGCTGCGACGCCCCACGTTGCAGCGACGATCCGATCGCCGATGACACGGTGGGTAGCAGGTTCCAACTTGCGGACACCTTGAATGGTGAGCGTCGAACTTCCGCCGCCCGATACCTTGGCGCCCATTTCGTTGAGCATGTTGCAGAGATCCACGATCTCGGGCTCACGTGCAGCGTTGTCGATAACCGTCTCACCTCGGGCGAGCACTGCTGCCATCAAGATGTTCTCGGTTGCGCCCACCGACGGGAAGACCAGGCGAATGTTCGCGCCGTGCAGGTCGTCGGCCTCGGCGACCACGCATCCATGTTCGATCTCGCTGCGCGCACCCAACAGACGGAGTCCGGATTGGTGCATGTCGAGTGGCCGCGAACCGATAGCGTCGCCGCCAGGCAAGGCGACAACAGCGCGTCGACAACGCGCGACCAGCGGACCAAGCACACACACCGATGCGCGAAACTGTTTCACCGCGTCGAAGTCAGCGTGATACTTCGGCTCGGCCGGCGTCGTGATCCGCACTTCGGAGTCTTCGAGTTCAACCTCGCAGCCCAGACCTCGCAGGACGTCCGCCATCAGGGGTACGTCGAGAATGTCCGGGCAGTTGGTCACGACAGTGGTGCCTTCGGCCAACAGCGCCGCGGCCATCAGCTTCAGCACACTGTTCTTGGCCCCTCCCACCAGTACTTCACCTTCGAGGCGGTTACCCCCGGTCACAAGAAAGTGCTCACTCACGGTTCACAGCCTAGAGCCACAACCTCGTCGGCACCGCGCCGGTACCGTAGCCCTATGTCTGTTCACCTGACGAAGATCTACACCCGGACCGGCGACGACGGGACCACGGGCCTCAGCGATTTTTCCCGCGTGTCCAAGAACGATCCGCGTCTGGTCGCCTACGCGGATTGCGACGAGACCAATGCAGCGATCGGTGTGGCCGTTGCCCTCGGCACTCCCCCGCAGAATCTCCTCGCGATGCTGCGCCAGATCCAGAACGATCTCTTCGACGCGGGGGCCGACTTGTCCACCCCTGTTGTCGAGAACCCGAAGTACCCACCGCTGCGGGTGACTCAGGCCTATATCGATCGACTCGAAGGATGGTGTGATGAGCTCAATGAGCAACTCGCACCGTTGAATTCGTTCATTCTGCCGGGTGGAACTGCCCTGGGAGCCCTGCTTCACGTAGCAAGGACCGTCTCACGGCGCGCGGAGCGTGCGGCCTGGTCCGCCATCGATGCGAACCCGGAAGACACAAGCGTCCTCCCCGCGAAATACCTCAACAGGTTGTCGGATCTGTTCTTCATCATGGGAAGAGTGGCAAATCCTGAGGGCGATGTGCTCTGGAAGCCCGGCGCGGGGGCTTGAGCGGGACCGGTCAGGCGGTGCGTCGCCTACGGGCGCGCCCGTCCGGCCGTGACTCGACCCAGGACAGGAAAGCTGTCAATGCCCCACTGTCCAAGGCGATTTCGTAGGCCGACGATCCGTCGTTGACCTTGACGACGACGATGTCGTCGCTCATGATGTCGAATTCAGTGCCTGAGGGAGAGCGACGGCTCTCGACCTCGATACCTTGACGATCAATTCTGGAGTCCGGGCCGGGCCGCAGACTCGACAGTTTGAAAAAAACGAATGTGCTTTCGCCGTAGCGAATGATTCCGTGCCGCCACCCGCTGTCCCCCGGGGATGGCAAGACACGAAGCAGTGCAGCAGTACCGCCTCGGCGCAAAACTACAAGACGATACAGAAAAGCCGCGACGAGAACCGCGAGCAGCACAACCAGAATGATCAATACAGTCATTCCGAATGTCACTGTTCGTCGGCTCCCGTCGCGGCTTTACTCGAGTAACTTACGCGCGCTCGACGGCCCGGAGCTGACCCTTGGCGACCGCAATCGCTTCGAGGTCGCCCGAGTTCTCGGCCAAGACAGCCTTGGCTGCCTCGACGTCGATGTCCTGTGCCATGTCCGCGGACTCGGCAAGGATCGTCACCGTCGTCGCAGTGACGGAGAGGAACCCTCCGTGTACTGCAGCAACGATACGCTCGCCGTCGACCGAGGTGATCGACACGGTTCCGCCCTCGATCAGCTGGCCGAGGACCGGCTCATGCCCAGGCATGATTCCGATTTCACCCTCGGTGGTCTGAGCGCTGACCAGCGTCGCCGAACCAGACCACAAGCGCTGCTCGACGGCAACGAGTTCTACGGTCATCTCAGCCATCGTGGACTACTTCCCGGCCATCTTCTTGGCTGCAGCCTCGACGTCGTCGAGTCCACCGCAGCTGTTGAATGCCTGCTCGGGCAGGTGATCGAACTCGCCCTTGCAGACGCGGTCGAAGGCTTCGATCGTGTCGCGGAGCGGCACGACGGAGCCGGGCTCACCGGTGAACTTCTCGGCAACGATGAAGTTCTGGCCGAGGAACTTCTGGATACGACGGGCGCGGCCGACGAGGACCTTGTCCTCTTCCTGAAGCTCGTCCATACCGAGGATGGCGATGATGTCCTGCAGTTCCTTGTACTTCTGCAGGATGCGCTTGACCTCGTTGGCAACGCGGAAGTGCTCCGCACCGACGATGCCGGGCTCCAGGATGCGGGAGGTCGAGCTCAGCGGATCCACAGCGGGGTAGATACCCATCTGCGAAATCGGGCGCGAGAGCTCGGTGGTGGCATCGAGGTGCGCGAACGTCGTAGCCGGCGCGGGGTCGGTGTAGTCGTCGGCGGGCACGTAAATAGCCTGCAGCGAGGTGATCGAGCGACCACGGGTCGAGGTGATGCGCTCCTGGAGCTCACCCATCTCGTCCGCCAGCGTGGGCTGGTAGCCCACTGCCGAAGGCATACGGCCGAGGAGGGTGGAAACCTCGGAGCCTGCCTGCGTGAAGCGGAAGATGTTGTCGATGAACAGCAGAACGTCCTGGCCCTGAACGTCGCGGAAGTACTCCGCCATCGTCAGTGCGGACAGGGCGACGCGCATACGCGTTCCGGGCGGCTCGTCCATCTGGCCGAAGACAAGGGCGGTGTCCTGAAGGACGCCCATCTCTTCCATTTCCAGGTGAAGGTCGGTGCCCTCACGGGTACGCTCACCGACGCCTGCGAACACCGAGGTGCCCGAGAACTCGCGAGCGATACGCGTGATCATTTCCTGGATCAGAACGGTCTTGCCGACGCCGGCGCCACCGAACAGGCCGATCTTTCCACCCTTGACGTACGGGGTGAGAAGGTCGATGACCTTGATACCGGTCTCGAGGATCTCGGTCTTACCTTCGAGCTGATCGAAGGCTGGTGGCTTGCGGTGGATGCCCCACTGCTCGCCGTCGCGGCCGAGGCCCGGGGTGTCGAGGCAATCGCCCAGTGCGTTGAACACGTGGCCCTTGACGACGTCACCGACGGGAACCGAGATCGGCTTGCCCGAGTCGGTCACTGCAGTGCCGCGGACGAGGCCGTCGGTGGGCTGCATGGAGACGGTGCGGACCAGGTTGTCACCGAGGTGCTGTGCAACCTCGAGCGTCAGCGTCTTGGCGACCGAGGGAAGCGTGATCTCGGCGTTCAGGGCGTTGAACAGTTCAGGAACAGCGCCACGCGGGAATTCAACGTCCACGACGGGACCGATGACCCGCACGACGCGGCCGGCTACGGCCGAAGCCGAACCTGCCCCGTTGTTTTCGGTTACTGCTGCGGTCATGTGCTAGTCACTTCCTGCGCTCGAGGCGAGCGCGTTGGCGCCGCCGACGATCTCGCTGATTTCCTGGGTGATCTGGGCCTGGCGAGCCTGGTTGGCCTGACGGCTCAACGTGTTCACCAGTTCGTTTGCGTTGTCCGTCGCGGCCTTCATGGCGGTACGACGGGCTGCCGACTCCGATGCCGCAGCATCGAGAAGCGACGAGAAGATACGAGTGCTGACGTACTTCGGGAGAAGAGCACCGAGAAGCTTCTCGGGCTCGGGCTCGAAGCTGAAGTCCGCGACGGGGCCATTGTCATGGTCGTCGTCGTGGCCGTTGGTCAGCATGTCGTCACCGAGTTCGATGCGCTCTTCCGACACGAAGACCTCGAGAGGAGCCATACGGCGAACCTCGGGAGTCTGCGTCAGCATCGACACGAAGCGGGTGTAGACGATATGGAGCTCGTCGACGCCCTCGATCGTGCCTTCACCGTTCGGAGCGGCAACCTGGTTACCCGAACCAGCCATGAACAGCTCCACCAGGTGGCGGCTGGCCTTCGCTGCATCCGAGTAGCCCGGATCCTGCGAGAAGCCCGTCCACGCTGCACCGATGTCGCGGCCGCGGAACGTGTAGTAGCCGAGTCCCTTGGAACCGAGCACGTAGACGACCGGCTCCTTGCCCTCGCTGCGGAGGAGAGCCATGAGCTCTTCTGCCTGCTTGAGGACGTTGGAGTTGTAGCCACCACACATGCCGCGGTCACTGGTGACAACAAGCACGGCAGCCCGCTTGGGCTCCGGACGCTCGTTGAGCAACGGGTGATCGAGCGAAGCAGACGCACTCGCCAATTCGGTGAGTACCTTCGTGATCTCCTCGGCATACGGCTTGGACGCGGCGACGCGAAGCTGAGCCTTGGTGATACGCGAAGTCGCGATCAGTTCCTGTGCCTTGGTGATCTTCTTGGTCGAGTTGACCGACTTGATACGAGACCGCAATTCGAGAATGCTCGCCATCGATCAATCACTCTCCCTTCGGAATTCGCAGGTTCATGGGCGCGTACGTCACTTGCTGACGGTCTTGCGCTTGACGTTGATCTGCTCGTTCGCGACCTCGTCGGCGCCCAAAGCGTCAGCCTCGGCTTCGTTCACGACCCGGCTTCCGTCGGATGCGATGAAGCCTTCCTTGAACTTGTTCGTTGCAGCGATCAGCTCAGCAGCGTTGTCGGCATCGAGTGCCTTGCCGCCGTTGATGCTGGAGTAGACGCCTGCAGCCGAGTGCTTGAGGTCTTCGAGCAGTTCCTTCTCGAAGCGACGGACGTCGCTGATCGGAACGCTGTCGAAGATGCCTTCGCCGGCGAGGTAGATCGAAACGATCTGGTCCTCGACGGGGATCGGGCTGTACTGATCCTGCTTGAGCAACTCGACCAGACGGGCACCGCGCTCGAGCTGAGCCTTGGAGGCAGCGTCGAGGTCGGAGGCGAAGGCGGAGAACGCTTCGAGCTCACGGAACTGAGCCAGTTCCAGACGCAACGAACCGGAAACCTTCTTCATGCCCTTGGTCTGTGCAGCACCACCGACGCGGGAGACCGAGATACCGACGTTGATCGCGGGGCGAACGCCCTTGTTGAACAGGTCGGACTCGAGGAACACCTGACCGTCGGTGATGGAGATGACGTTGGTCGGGATGTAAGCCGAGACGTCGTTCGCCTTGGTCTCGATGATCGGCAGAGCCGTCAGCGAGCCACCGCCGAGTGCATCGGACAGCTTCGCCGAACGCTCCAGCAGACGGGAGTGCAAGTAGAAGACGTCACCGGGGTAAGCCTCGCGTCCCGGCGGGCGACGCAGCAGGAGCGAGATGGCGCGGTACGCCTCTGCCTGCTTGGTCAGGTCGTCGAATACGACCAGAACGTGTTTGCCCTGGTACATCCAGTGCTGGCCGATGGCCGAGCCGGTGTACGGTGCGAGCCACTTGAAGCCTGCGGAATCAGATGCCGGAGCAGCAACGATGGTGGTGTACTCCATCGCGCCCTTCTCCTCGAGGGCAGCCTTGACGCCCGCGATGGTGGAACCCTTCTGACCGATGGCAACGTAGATGCAGCGAACCTGCTTGTTGACATCGCCGGAATCCCAGTTGGCCTTCTGGTTCAGGATGGCGTCGATGCAGACCGCGGTCTTGCCGGTCTTACGGTCGCCGATGATGAGCTGGCGCTGGCCGCGGCCGATCGGGGTCATGGCGTCGATAGCCTTGATACCGGTCTGGAGCGGCTCTTCGACCGGCTGACGCTCGAGCACCGAAGCAGCCTGCAGTTCGAGTGCACGGTTTTCGGTGCTCTCGATCTCGCCGAGGCCGTCGATGGGCGCACCCAGCGGGTCGATGACGCGGCCGAGGAAAGCATCGCCGACGGGAACCGACAGAACGTCGCCCGTGCGCTTTACTTCCTGGCCTTCTTGGATGTTCTGGTAATCGCCAAGGATGACGGCACCGATTTCGGTGGCATCCAGGTTGAGCGCGACGCCGACGATTCCACCGGGGAACTCCAACAGCTCGTTGGACATAGCCGAAGGCAGGCCAGAGACGTGCGCAATGCCGTCACTGGTGTCGGTCACTGTGCCGACCTCCTCACGGGAGGCCTCCGGGGAGTAGCTCGCGGTGTAGTTGTCGATCGCGCTACGGATCTCGTCGGAGGAGATCGTCAGCTCCGCCATGTTTTTCCTGCTCTCGGTGTCTGGTCTTCGAAAAGATCTGGAGTATGTGTTCGGCTGAAGGACTACTTGAGGTTCTTCCGCAGTGCTGCGAGTCGACCCGCTGCGCTGCCGTCGATAACCTCGTCGCCCACCCGGACGACCAAGCCGCTGAGGAGTTCTGGATCGACCTCGACGTGTACTGCTACCGGCTTCCCGTAGGTGCGGGTAAGAGTGCTGGCCAAGCGATCCGACTGCTCCGAGCTCAACGCCGAGGCGCTGCGAACGTGAGCAACGGTGGTATCGCGCTGCGCTGCGGCAAGATTCGACAGCTGATCGAAAGTGTCTGCGGGCGCAGACTTCAACCGGCCGACGGCCTGTCCGGCGAGTGCCTCGGTGACCGCAGTGACCTTGCCGTAGAGCAAGCGGGAGAGGAACTCACGCTTGCGGGCTGCGGGAACCGACAGATCCGAGAGCGTCTGCTCCAGGCTGGGATCCCCTGCCACGATGCGGCCGAGACGGAAGAGCTCGTCCTCAACGGTGTCCAACTGGCTCTGATCGGCTGCGGCGCGGAGCAGAGCTTCGCGTCCGAGCAGTTCGAGCGAGTTGACCAAGTCGCGGGCCGCAGACCAGTCCTGGCCTGCAGCTGCCTTCACGGTGGCGAGCGCCTCGGCGCCGACCTTTCCGGAGAACAACTGCTGTGCCAAAGCCTGGCGACCAGCGGCCGGTGCCGAAGCGTCAGCCAGCGCGCTGCGAAGAGCGCGCTGGCCGTCGAGTACCTCGACCACCGAGAAGAGCTCGGACCCAGCCTGAGCAGAAGCAGCAGTTGCGGCTCCTGCAGAGACGGCGCCCAGGGCACTGCTCAGCGCAGAACGAGTCTGCGCCAAGGCTTCACGGCTCGCTGCGTACATGTTGCTCACTTCCTGGCTGAATCAGCGCTGACGGTGTCGAGCTCGTTGAGGAATCGATCAACCGTTCCGGCGCGCTTCACGTCGTCGGCGAGGGACTCCCCGATGACCTTCTCGGCCAGGTCTACAGCGGTCTTGCCGAGATCCGAGCGGAGCTCAGCGACGATCTGCTGGCGCTGGGCAACGAGCTGGCTGTGGCCTGCGGCCACGATGCGGTCGCTCTCGTCCTGCGCCTGAACCTTCATGTCAGCGATGATCTGCTGACCCTGGGTACGCGCTTCCTCTCGGATCTGCGCTGCCTCGGTACGAGCTTCGGCGAGCTGTGCGCGGTACTGCTCGAGCGCTGCTGCTGCCTCTGCCTGTGCTGCTTCGGCCTTCTGAATACCGCCCTCGATCTGCTCGGTGCGTTCGGCCAAGACCTTCTGGAACTTCGGAAGAACGAGCTTCCAGAAGACAAAACCGACTACGACGAGCGCGACCGCGGACCACACGATGTCGTATGTCTCGGGAATGAGGGGATTGTGTTCGGTCGTCCCCTCCGCCGCGAGAATTGCGATGGTGGCTGCCATGTCTGTCTTAGAAGATGAAGCCGGCGACAAGGCCGATCAGCGCGAGGGCCTCGGTGAATGCAATACCGAGGAACATCGTGGTGCGAACCTGTCCGGCCATCTCGGGCTGGCGGACCATGCCTTCGATTGCCTTACCAACAACGATACCCACGCCGATGCCGGGGCCGATCGCTGCGAGGCCGTAGCCGATGGCTCCGAAGCCCTTGGAGCGAGAGACAGTCTCGGCAGTTTCCTGTGCCAGGTATGCGAGGCTCATGGTGTTCCGTTCCCTTTCTGTTGACCTCCGCCGGATTCGACGAGAGGCTCAGTTCTTGTTGTAGCTGGTGAGGAGGTAAAAGGTCAGTGCTCGTCGGCGTGGAGCGCCAGTTCGATGTACACGGCGGTCAGCAGCGCGAACACGTAAGCCTGCAGGAAGATGACCAGCAGTTCGAAGAACGTGAATGCGATACCGGCAATGATCGACGGAACGCCGAAGATCGCCTGGAATCCGCCGGACACGAAGAAGAAGTAGTTCGTCGCGCTGAAGAACAGCACCAGCAGGATGTGGCCGGCCAACATGTTGGCCATAAGACGAACCATCAGCGTGAACGGACGCAGGATGAAGGTCGAGATGAACTCGATGGGCACCAACAAGAAGTGCAGGGGCAGCGGGACGCCGGGAACGACGATGCTGCTCTTGACGTACTTGAAGAAGCCGTACTTCTTGATTCCCACGTAGTTGAACACGATGTAGGCGAGCGCTGCGAGTACCAGCGGCATACCGATTCGCGCGTTGGGCGAGATGTTCAGGAAGGGAATGACGCTGGCCAGGTTGCTGGCGACCACGAGGAAGAAGATCGTCGTGATGACCGGCAGGAAGCGCTTGCCCTGTTCCTTGCCCAGGATCTCCTCGGCGATGTTGATCCGAACGAAGTCGAGCGCAAGCTCAGCTGCGTTCTGAAGTCCGCGGGGAACCAATCGAGGGCTGCGCATCGCGATCACGAAGAACGCTGCGACCAGCACCGACATCAGCAGACGGATCAGCATCAGACGGTCGAGCTCGAAGGGGCCCGCGTGAATCAACACAGAGGGCGGGAAAAAATCGTCTAGTGACGGCGGATGGAATTCATCCGCGGCCAGGGTGGTGACGCTCAGCGTTCTCTCCCGTAGTCGGTCCGCAGCCATCATTGACTGTGGTTCGATCGGACATTGACGATCTACAAGTCGACAAGTTCGACTCGCGCATTCGTCAGCAGCTGGAGAACCCTAGAGGGACCTGGCGTCTGTCGGTGTCGGCGACTCTCGTCGACTCAGCGGTCAGAATTTCGACCACCTGCGAGCACATGGCATCGTCGGCTGAGTGTTACTCGGCCCACCATTGCTCTCGCTTGAACCGAACCTTATCAAGTCATCTACGACATTGTGTAGATGGGGTACCTGGAAGTCCGATTAGTTACGTCTTGTAGTACTACTCGGCGTCGTCGACGTTGCTGCTGGGAGTGGGATCAACGTACGGAGTCTTGGTTGCGAGAACCCCGTATGTTTCCGCACCGAGCACCACGACCAGAGACATGATGATGACCAGGACGAGGGCGGTCTTGTTGTAGAAGTCCATGTCCGAGAGGACAAACAGAACCACCATCGCGAGAATCATCTTCAGCAGCCATGTACCGAGCAGAACTGCGCCGGCCGTAAGCGCGGGCAGCTTTGCCGTGAGCAGCACGCCCAACGCCGTGAACAGGATGAACCCGCCGCCGACCGCTGCGCCGATCAGTGCGCCGTAGACGCCTTCCTTGCCGGCGAACAACCCTCCCAGGAGCGCGCCGACCACGGCCAGCGCGATCAGCCCCATCACACCCCACTTCACGGCTGCCTTCATGGCGGCGGTCGAATCAGGGATGGGTTGAGAGGCAGGTACTGGCTGCGGCGTGTTCGTCACGATGCCCAAGGGTAATGGATCGGGAAACTTGGCTAGCGCCGCTGCTGCTTGCGATCGATCAAAGACGGCACGGCGGTGAAGAACAGAGCAAGGACCAAACCGGCCGCGACGAGTACGACAACCAGTTGCCGATTGAGCAGCGAGGATCCGACGGCACCGAAGGCAAGAACGCTGACCCACAGGTAAATGACCAGCACGACTCGTCGATGCGTGTGCCCGATCTGCAAGAGACGGTGGTGCAGGTGCATCTTGTCGGGGCTGAACGGGCTGACGCCCGCTTTCGTTCGGCGGATCACGGCCAGGAGCATGTCCAGCATCGGGATGAACATCACAGCCCCGACCAGCAACAACGGCGCGAGAAGGCCGACGAGGTCACGGGTTCCGTAGGCAGCGAGCGGAATACGACCGGATGCGCTGGTGGAGATCGCAGCCAGCATCAGACCGATCAACATCGAACCGGAATCGCCCATGAAGATGCGTGCCGGATTGAAGTTGTGCGGAAGAAATCCGAGGCAAGCGCCTGCCAATGCCGCGGCAATCATTGCGGGCGGGTAGACACTCGCGTCGCCGCCCTGATCGTGGAGAAGACCGATCGAGAAGATGAGGATGGCAAGTGCCGCGATCAGTCCAAGCCCGGCTGCAAGACCGTCGAGACCGTCGACGAAATTCATGGCGTTGATGGTCGCGACGGCAACAGCCACCGTGAACAGTCCCGATTGAATCTGATCGAGGATGATGGTGGACCCACCGTCACCGCCGAACGGGTTGTAGATGATGAACCAACTGACGCCCATCACCACGAGAACTCCGGCAGCCGTCACCTGACCCACGAACTTGGTGAGCGCGTCGAGGCCCCATCTGTCGTCGATGACACCCACGAGGACGATGACGGCTCCCGCAACCAGTGCGGCGTGAACGTCCGGACTACCGAAGCCGAAACCTCTTGTGAGCGCGGGTAATTGCTGCGCGAACAACAGGCCGACAGCCATTCCGATGTACATTCCGACGCCACCGAGACGCGGAATCGGTTCGACGTGAACGTCCCGATCTCGCGGAATCGCGACGGCGCCGAACCGCAGCGCCAGCAACCGGACTGCGCCAGTCGCCAGGTAGGTCACCACTGCCGCCGTACACAGCACGAGCAACAGTTCACGGATGGGGACACCTGCTCCCCCGCCGCCCTGTGCAAGATATGTGGTCGCTTCGTAGGTAGTGATCACTGCGCGAGATCACCCGTCTGGCGGGCATAGGCAGGCTTGGCCCGAACCAATTCGCGAACGCCGTCGGCAACTGATGCCAACTCGGCCTCCCCGGACGTAGTGGCGGGATCCGCGACAACTGCACGCGCGATCAACTCCCCCACGACGCTCATGTCGGAACGGTTGAAACCCTGCGTCGTCACTGCCGCAGATCCGACGCGGATGCCGGACGTCACGGCCGGCGATTGTGGATCGAACGGAATCGCGTTCTTGTTGAGCGTGATCGAAGCCAGTCCGCACCTACGCTCGGCGTCGACTCCGGTGACGCCGCTTGCACGCAGGTCGAGAAGCGCCAGATGCGTGTCGGTTCCACCGGACACGGTGCGCAGACCGCGAGCTTCCAACGACTGCGCGAGCGCCGACGCGTTGGCAACCACTTCCTGTGCATACCAACGATATTCCGATGTCGACGCTTCTTTGAAGGCCACCGCCTTTGCTGCGATCGCATGCATCATCGGCCCACCCTGAATGAAGGGGAAGACCGCGCGATCGACAGCCGAGGCATGCTGGCTGCGGCACAGGATCATTCCACCGCGTGGGCCCCTGAGGACCTTGTGCGTCGTCGCGGAGACCACGTCGGCATACGGAACACACGACGGTATCGCCCGACCTGCCACGAGTCCGATGAAGTGGGCGGCGTCGACCCACAGGATCGCACCGACCTCGTCTGCGATCGAGCGGAAGGCTGCGAAGTCGATGGTGCGGGAGTAGGCGGTCGCGCCGGCGACGATGATTTTCGGCTTGTGCGCCAGAGCCAGTGTGCGAACCTCGTCGTAGTCGATCAATTCGGTGGCGGAATCGACGTGATAGGGAACGGTGGTGAACCACTGCCCTGAAAAGCTGACCCGAGATCCGTGAGTCAGATGCCCACCGTGCGGCAGACTCATCGCCAATACGGTGTCGCCGGGCTTGGCGAATGCGGCGTACACCGCGAGATTCGCAGTGGCCCCCGAATGCGGTTGAACGTTGACGTGCTCAGCGCCGAAGAGTGCTTTCGCCCGGTCGATCGCCAGATTCTCAGCTGCGTCGACGTACTCGCACCCGCCGTAGTAACGCCGGCCCGGATAGCCCTCGGCGTACTTGTTGCTCAGGGTCGAGCCCAAGGCTGCCATTACCGCGGGGCTGGTGAAGTTCTCGCTCGCGATGAGTTGAAGCCCGCCGCGCTGACGCTCGAGTTCGGCCAGCGCAATAGCCGCGATCTCGGGGTCTGCCGTGGCCAGCTCACCGAAATCCGGTCCCCAGTACGTGGATTCCCCCGCGCGCTCGCCGCCGGCGCCGACCATCGTTACGAAGCTCCCTCTACGAGGCTTTCCGGACTGGTGCCCAATACCTCGGCGATGGATTCTGCCGAGACGGCACCCACTCGCAAGATACGCGGTGAATTGCCGGTCAGGTCGACGATCGTGGAAGCAACGGCGTGTTCGGCCTTGCCTCCGTCGAGGTACACGCTGGCAGAGCCGCCTAGCTGATCGCGGGCTTCCTCGGCGGTGGTTGCCGGCGGACGGCCGGAAATGTTGGCGCTCGAGACGGCAAGCGGTCCGACATCGCGCAACAATTCGAGGGCAACCGGGTGCAAGGGCATGCGAAGCATGACGGTTCCGCGGGTATCGCCCAGGTCCCAGGCGAGTGAAGGTGCCTGCTCGACGACCAAGCTCAGTCCGCCGGGCCAGAACGCGCGGATCAGATCCCGCGCCTGCGGGCGCACGCTGTAGACGAGTCCGTCGATGGTGTTCCACGATCCGACCAGAACCGGGACGGGCATGTCTCGTCCGCGACCCTTGGCGCGCAACAGACTCGTGACAGCTTCGCTGTCGAACGCGTCGGCGGCGAGTCCGTAGAGGGTGTCGGTAGGGAGAACTACGAGTCGGCCGGCCTTGAGCGCGTTCTTCGCGGCGGCCAAGCCTGCGGTTCGGGAATCTGTCTGACTGCAGTCGTACACGGTGCTCACTCAGCCATCCTTTCACTCTGCACTTCGGGCGTTCGATTCCGCTGCGCTTCGACGTCGGTGGCGACACGTCTGGCGACGACGAAACGCGGACGACCGGCAAGATCGGGATGCTGCGCGACCTCGCCGAATACCCGGCGCGCCGAGAACAGCGCAGCGACGCCGTCACCGTTGGTGTCGTCGTGCTCGATGCCTGCCGCGCCGCCGATGCGAAGCCACCGCGCGATATTGCTGATCATGGGTTTGATGACGGACAGGCCGTCGGCACCGCCGAACAGCGCGGTGTGTGGGTCGTAATCCATGACCTCAGGCTGTAATTGCGCGCCTTCGGGGATGTACGGCGGATTGGAAACGACCAGATCTACGCCGCCCTCGAGCCCTGGCAACAGGTTCCGATCGGTGACATCGCCCTGATGCAGGTGGATCGGCGTATCACCGGCCGCCTCGCGGTCGGCGGCATTACGACGCGCCCACGCCAGCGCGGCGGGCTCCTTCTCCACGGCGTGCACGACTGCGTCGGGGCGAGCCTCGGCGATGGACAGCGCGAGGACACCCGATCCCGTGCACAGGTCCAGGACTACCGGCGGCTTACTTCCGCAACCTTCGAGGAACGAGAGCGCCCAACCCATGAGCAGTTCGGTTTCGGGCCGCGGAATGAAGACACCGGGACCGACAGCGACGTCGATGTTGCCCATCGATGCGACTCCGATGATGTGCTGCAACGGAATCCGCTTCACGCGTTGCGCAACCAACTCGTCGAATGCCGCGATGACCTCGGGATCGACCAACGGAGTCAACCCGAGGCGCGTGCGTTCGACACCGAGCAGGTGGGATGCCAACAACTCGGCGTCGGTCCGTGGGCTGGGCACACCTGCGGCGTCGAGCTGTTTTGCAGCTTCGATCAGCGCCAAACGAAGTGGAAGTCGACTCACGGGTACAGCCTGCCACGCTCGACCGACACGCGGTTCACCGAGTTCCCGGCGGGGTGGAGGTCAGTCATGGTCTGCATCTACTCGGCCGCGAGACGCGCCTCTCGGTCCGCCTTGCCCAATGCGTCGAGGAGTGCGTCGAGCTCGCCGTCGAGCACCGCGTCGAGGTTGTGCGACTTGAATCCGATGCGGTGATCGGTGATGCGGTTCTCGGGGAAGTTGTAGGTGCGGATGCGCTCCGAACGGTCCACCGTCCGAACCTGGCTCTGGCGACCTGCCGACGCTTCTGCGTCCGCGGCCTCCTCTGCGACTACCTGCAAACGGGCTGCCAGCACCTGCATGGCGCGCGCCTTGTTCTGAAGCTGTGAACGCTCGTTCTGACACGTGACGACGATGCCGGTCGGAAGGTGCGTGATTCGAACAGCGGAGTCCGTCGTGTTGACGCCCTGACCGCCCTTGCCGGACGAACGGTAGACGTCGATACGCAGGTCACCTTCGTCGATCTGGACCTGCTCGACCTCTTCGGGTTCCGGGTACACCAGAACGCCGGCAGCCGAAGTGTGAACGCGTCCCTGGGATTCGGTGACGGGCACTCGCTGGACGCGGTGAACGCCGCCCTCGAACTTGAGCCGCGCCCACACTCCGTCCGGGGTATCGGACTTGCTCTTGATCGACAGCGTGGCTTCCTTGTATCCGCCGAGATCGGAGACCGTCGCGTCGAGAATCTCGACGCGCCAGCCGTGCCGTTCTGCGTAGCGGACGTACATGCGGGCCAGGTCCGAGGCAAAGAGTGCGGATTCTTCGCCACCTTCACCGGACTTCACTTCGAGGACGATGTCGTCGCCGTCGTGCGGATCTCGGGGTGCCAACTGATCGGTCAGCGTCTGCTCGAGCTGCGCGACCTCGGCTTCGAGATCGGGGATCTCGGCGGCGAAGCTGGAATCGTCGGCAGCGAGTTCGCGCGCGGCTTCCAGATCGTCCTGCGCGGCCGTGAGCTTGTTGTACGTCGACATGATCGGCGAGAGCTCGGAGAAGCGCTTACCGACGCGCCTGGCAGCCGTAGGGTCGTTGTGCAGCGCCGGATCGGACATCTGTGCTTCGAGACCGGCGTGCTCCGCCAAGATGTCGTCGATGGCCGAGGGCTGGGTTGCGCCTGCCATGGTTCGCTCCGCTCTGAGTTTCGATTCCTACGGTGCGCGCTTGAAGATAGTTCGACGCCGGCACCCGGGAAACGCGCAAACCGAGTGCAGGCACAAAAAAGCCGACGCCCGATCTGCACATGGCAGATCGGGCGTCGGCGGAACAGCTAGGACTCGGTGGCCGGGACCTTGCTGTCTGCGCGCTTGCCGTAGCGAGCCTCGAAGCGAGCGACGCGTCCACCGGTGTCGAGAATCTTCTGCTTGCCCGTGTAGAACGGGTGGCACTGCGAGCAAACCTCGACGTTGATGCGTCCGGACTCCTTGGTGCTGTGGGTCTCGAACGTGTTACCGCAACCGCAGACGACGGTGGTCGCTACGTAAGTTGGGTGGATTCCTGCCTTCATGGTGTCCCTTTCAATGGTCGCCGGGTCGACGTCGCCAATCGACATCGTGAACCGGAACCGGACTCGGCCGTTCAGTATGCCAGATGCGGTACTTCACCAGAAATTCCGCGTCTCGCACGCCTCGGGGTGGCTGTACGAAGTTGTCAACGCACTGCCCCTCGGTTTTGTTCCGTCCATGCAAAAGGCCCACAACCAGCTGGTTGTGGGCCTTTTGACGTCGAGTCGATCAGTCGTCGATCGCACCCGGTGCGGTCTTGGAGACCTGCATCAGGAACTCGAGGTTGTTCTTGCTCTTCTTCAGACGATCGATCAGCAGATCGATGGCCTGATGCGAGTCCAGACCGGACAGGACGCGGCGGAGCTTGTGCAGCACCGCAGCTTCGTCCGGGCTCAGGAGCAACTCGTCCTTACGCGTGCTGGACGGGTTGACGTCCACGGCCGGGAAGACGCGGCGTTCGGCGATCTTGCGATCGAGCTTGAGCTCGGCGTTGCCGGTGCCCTTGAACTCTTCGAAGATCACGGTGTCGCCCGTGGATCCGGTTTCGACCATTGCGGTAGCGATGATGGTGAGCGATCCACCGTTCTCGATGTTGCGGGCAGCACCGAGGAAACGCTTCGGCGGGTACAGGGCCGTCGAGTCGACACCACCGGAGAGGATGCGTCCCGATGCCGGCGAGGAGTTGTTGTACGCACGACCCAGACGCGTGATGGAGTCGAGCAGTACTACGACGTCCTTACCCATCTCGACCAGGCGCTTCGCACGCTCGATTGCCAGCTCGGCAACTGCGGTGTGATCTCCCGGCGGCCGGTCGAAGGTGGAGGAAATGACCTCACCCTTCACGCTGCGCTCCATGTCTGTCACTTCCTCGGGACGCTCGTCCACGAGGATGACCATCAGGTAGCACTCAGGATTGTTGGTGGCGACGGCATTCGCGATCGCCTGCAACACGCTGGTCTTACCGGCCTTGGGCGGGCTCACGATGAGGGCACGCTGGCCCTTACCGATGGGCATCACCAGGTCGATGACGCGCGTCGTGAGAATATGCTGCTCGGTCTCGAGGCGCAGACGCTGGTTCGGGTACAGCGGCGTGAGCTTGTTGAACTCGGGGCGCTTCTTCGCGGCCTCGACGTCGCCGCCGTTGACCGTGTCGATACGGACCAGCGGGTTGAACTTCTGACGCTGGCTGCCCTGCTCACCGTCACGCGAGACCCGGACAGCGCCGGTGATGGCGTCGCCACGGCGAAGGCCGTTCTTGCGGATCAGGTTCATGGAGACGTAGACGTCGTTGGGGCCGGCGAGGTACCCGGACGTACGCACGAAGGCGTAGTTGTCGAGGACGTCGAGGATGCCGGCGACCGGCTGCAGGACGTCGTCCTCACGAATCTCGGTCTCGCGCGAATCGTTGGGTGCGCCACCCTCACCGCGGTCGCGACCACGGCCACGACGCTCACGGAAGCGGCGTCCGCGGCGTCCGCGTCCACCCTCTTCGTCGTCGTCCGGGCCGTTGTTGCGGTTGTCTGTGCGCGGACCGGCGTTGTTCTGGCCTGCGTTGTTCTGGTTACCGCGATCCTGGCGGTCCTGACGATCCTGACGGTCCGGGCGATCCTGACGGTCCGGGCGATCCTGACGGTCCTGGTTGGCCCGGTTGCCCTGGTTGTCGCGCTGCCCCTGGTTATCGCGCTGCCCCTGGTTGTCGCGCTGCCCCTGGTTGTCGCGGTTGCGTTCGCGGCGGGGACGCTCGTTGCCCTGCTCGGCGGGAGCCTGATCAGCGTCGGACTTGCCCTCGGTGCGCGCAGGACGCTCGGCCGGAGCCTCAGCCTTGGCGGTCTCGTTGACCTTCGAGGCATCGGCGGCCTTCGCGGTGTCCGCGTTGGACTTGGTCGAAGGAGCTTCCTGCTCGATGCTCAGTTCACCCTGGTCAGGTGAACCTGCGCGACGAGCGGCGCCGCGACGCTGACGTCCGCGACGGGGTGCGCTCTGATCGGAATCCTCGGCGGATTCGGTACGCGCAGGCGTTGCCTCGGCAGGAGCGGATTCTGCCGCGGGAGCCGTTTCGGCTGCGGGAGTTTCGGTACGTGCTGCGCGAGTGCTCTTGGCACGGGTGCGCGTTACGGGTGCGTCGTCGAGCGTGAGTTCGCTCTGTGCGGGTGCAGCCTTTGCGCTGCCGCCCTGTCGCTCCTTGATGGCTGCGATCAGGTCGCCCTTCCGCATGCCGGAAGTGCCTTTGATGCCCAGTTCACCCGCAAGAGTGCGGAGTTCGGTGAGCACCATGCCGGAGAGTCCGGCACCACGACGCGCTTCCGCACGCTTCGTGGAGGTCGCCACCGCACCGTTCGATGCTGAAGATGACGCCTGAGAATTGTCGCCTGATTCCGACCCGGCGGGTGCAGAAGTGGCGATGAGGTCCGTATCGGTCACGGAGGTCCTTTCCTTCCCTCACTCGCACTGCGCAAAGTCGAGGGTTCGTCCCGCAGTTCGATTGAATACCGAACTCGGTGGTGCCGTACGTGGTTGCTGTCCAGAACTGCCGGCTTGTCCGCCGTCACATGAATGTCGGAAACTCTCGCCTCAAACTTTTCATGCGCTCGCAAACCTGCCCAACGCGCCTTCGTCGTCGATTCACTCCCCCGTGTGGTGAACCCCAGAGTTGTGGAACCTCTGAGTGTTCGATCCGCGGAGGATCCAAACCTTCGGAGAAGGTACAAGCGCGAGAATCATGCCTGCGAGAATCATGCCAAGGACTGTGGACCCCGATTGGGAAGGAGTTTTGCCCCCTGGTGATGCACCGGCGACTGACGCGCACGATGTACGGACATAGCCCAGGATAGCGCCCAAACCTGAGTCCGGCAAGAATTTGGACGACTGGGTGTGTCAGTTCACTACCGATCGGTAGTGGGCGATCACCAGGACCAAGGCAGGGCTCAGACCGTGGTCGTGGATACTTCGACGCCGTCGGCGACGTCCAATTCGAGCACACGGAGTCCGTCTGCCCGCGCCGCCTCGGCGAGTTCGACGGGGAAAGGTTCTGTGCTGAGCGCCAACACGGTGGGGCCTGCTCCGGAAACGGTCGCAGCAATGCCAGCCTCACGAAGGATGCCGATCCATCGCGTCGTGAGCGGAAGGGCGGGTGCGCGCTGTGCCTGATGCAGGCGATCTTCGGTGGCTGCCATCAACAGATCCGGCCGAGCCGTGAGCGCGACGACGGCCAGTGCACTGCGGCTCGCGTTGAACGACGCATCTTGGTGCGGAACCAATTCGGGCAGGAGCCCACGGGTGTGTGCGGTGGACGACCGTTCCTCGGGAACCAGTGCAACGGCACGGATATCGGGATGTACGTCGAGTTTCGCCGCGGAGTAGATCGGCTCGTCGCCTTCGACGGCAGGCGGGCAACTCCACGAGACGACTGCGCCGCCGAGAACACTGGCAGACGCGTTGTCCGGGTGACCTTCGAACTCGGAAGAGAGCTGAACCAACTGCTCTTCCGTCAAACCGATCTCGGCATCGAGTGCGCGTGCCAGACCGTTGGCTGCGGCGAGTCCGCCGACGGCCGCGGAAGCCGAGGACCCCAGCCCGCGCGAATGCGGGATGGTGTTGCGGCACAACACGTCCAGGCCGCTGGCCCATACTCCAGCCGCTTCGAGACCACGCTCGATGGCGCGAACCACGAGATGCGAAGGACCCCAAGGGACGTCGGCGGCGCCTTCACCTTCGACGCGAATCTGGAGACCTGAATCCGTTGTGGTGACCACGATTTCGTCGTACAACCCCAACGCCAGACCGAGGGTGTCGAACCCCGGCCCCAAGTTTGCACTCGAGGCCGGGACGCGAGCAGTCACCGAAAGGCCGATAGGCAGGGTTATAGTCATGTCAGACACCGGATTCCGCGGAGTGGTCGATGAATCCACAGACACTATGCAAGCTCGAGGGCAGCCGCAACGGCAACGGGATCGACACCGATCGGCTCGACGTTCGGCATACCCTTCAAAGCCGTGTCAGGATCCTTGAGACCGTTACCGGTCACCGTGCACACGACGGTCAGTCCCGGCTCGAGCCAGCCCTCTGCACGTGCGGCGAGCAGGCCGGCGACGCTGGCTGCCGATGCCGGTTCGACGAAGACGCCCTCGGTGGCGGCGATCAGACGGTAAGCCTCGAGGATCTTCTCGTCGGTGGCGGCACGGAATGCACCGTTCGACTCTTCCTTCGCGGCGACAGCGCCGTTCCAGGAAGCGGGGGAACCGATTCGGATTGCGGTGGCGATGGTTTCGGGATCTTTGACGGGTGCGCCGTTGACCAGCGGAGCCGCACCGGCAGCCTGAACGCCGAGCATGCGGGGCTTGACCGTGGTCAGGCCGTCGGCGTAGTACTCGGAGTAGCCTCGCCAGTACGCGGTGATGTTTCCGGCGTTTCCGACCGGGAGGGCGTGCACGTCGGGAGCCTTGCCGAGAACGTCCATGATCTCGAATGCCGCGGTCTTCTGACCTTCGATGCGCACCGGGTTGACCGAGTTGACCAAACCGATGGTGGGAAATTCCGCCGTGGTCTTGCGTGCCAGCTCGAGGCAGTCGTCGAAGTTGCCCTGCACCTGAATGATCTTGGCGCCGTGCATGACTGCCTGCGCGAGCTTGCCCATGGCGATCTTGCCCTGCGGGATGAGCACGGCGCAGGTCATGCCGGCCTTGGCTGCATACGCAGCGGCCGAGGCGGAGGTGTTGCCGGTGGACGCGCACAGAACTGCGCGCTGGCCACGGGCCAAGGCGTCGGTGACGGCCATCGTCATGCCGCGGTCCTTGAAGGAACCGGTGGGGTTTAGACCCTCGACCTTGAGGTAGACGTCGCAGCCGGTGATCTCGGAGAGGTGGCCGGCCGGCAGGAGCGGGGTGCCGCCTTCGCGCAGGGTGACGGTCTTCCAGTTGTCACCGATCGCGAGACGGTCCCGGTATGCCTCGATGAGACCCGGCCATGCCTTGTGGACTGGGTTGACGATGCCGGTCATTGTTCAGTGCCTTCCAGTCGCAGCACGCTGGTCACAGCGGTGACGAATTCGAGTTCGTTGAGGGCCGCCACGGTCTCGGACAGAGCCGCGTCGGTTGCTACATGAGTGACGACCACCAGACGCGCGCCGGCGCCGGCGCCCTCCTGACGGACAACGGAGATGCTCACGCCGTGCTTGGCGAACTCGGCGGCGACTGCGGACAGCACGCCTTCCTTGTCCGCGACCTCCATGTTCACGTAGTAGCGCGTGAGGATGTCGCCCATCGGGGCGATCTTGAGCTTGGCGTATTTGGACTCACGGGGGCCGCGGCCGCCGTGAACCTTGTTGCGCGCCGCCATCACCAGGTCACCCATCACCGCGGAAGCGGTGGGGGCGCCGCCTGCGCCCTGGCCGTAGAACATGAGCCGGCCGGCGTTCTCTGCTTCCACGACAACGGCGTTGAACGCGCCGTTGACCGAAGCGAGCGGGTGACTGAGTGGAACCAGCGCCGGGTACACGCGAGCGGAAATCCGCTCCTTGCCCTTGGGTGTGACGATGCGCTCGCAGATCGAGAGCAACTTGATCGTGCAGTCGAGTGCCTTCGCCGACGCCAGGTCGGCAGAAGTGATCGTGGAGATTCCTTCGCGGTACACGTCCGCGGCAGTGACGCGGGTGTGGAACGCGATCGACGCGAGGATCGCAGCCTTCGCCGCGGCGTCGTAGCCTTCGACGTCGGCGGTCGGATCGGCTTCCGCGTAACCGAGGCGTCCGGCTTCGGCCAGTGTCTCCTCGTAGTCGGCGCCGGTCTCGTCCATCGCCGAGAGGATGAAGTTGGTGGTGCCGTTCACGATTCCGGCGACCTTGTTGACACGGTCTCCGGCCAACGACTGCGTGAGCGGGCGGATCACGGGGATCGCGCCGGCAACAGCGGCCTCGAAGTACAGGTCGACCGAGTTGGCCTCTGCAGCCTCCGCCAATTCACCGGTGTGGTCCGCGAGCAGCGCCTTGTTGGCGGTGACGACTGACTTACCGGAGTTGAGCGAGGAGAGAATCAGCTTGCGAGGAAGCTCGATTCCGCCGATCACCTCGACGACGATGTCGACGTCGTCACGACCGACCAGGGACTCGGCGTCCGTCGTCTGCAGTTCCTCGGGAATTCCGCGGTCCGAGCCGATACGACGAACGGCAACTCCCCGCAGTTCCAACGGGGCGCCGACGCGGGCTTCGAGTTCCTCGGCCTGCTCACGAATGATCCGGACGACCTCGCTCCCGACGTTGCCGAGGCCGAGAACGGCCACACCGATAGCGCGATGCGCCGATTCGCTCGTCACTGCGATACCTCCAAGCTGAGCAGATCTTCCACTGTTTCCCTCCGCAGAATCACGCGTGAGACTCCGTCACGCACCGCCACCACGGCTGGGCGGGTGAGCAGGTTGTACCTGCTCGACATCGAATAGCAGTATGCACCGGTCGCTGCTACCGCTAGTAAATCACCGGGTCCGACGTCCTCGGGCATCCAGGTGTCCCGAATGACCACGTCACCGGACTCGCAGTGCTTACCGACGATACGTGCAACGACGGGATCAGCCTCGGAAGTTCGCGAAACCAACTTGGCTTCGTACTCCGCACCGTAGAGGGACGTGCGGATGTTGTCGCTCATCCCGCCGTCGACGCTGATGTAGCGGCGTGTCAGCGAACTGCCCACCGTGACGTCCTTGATGGTGCCGACCTCGTAGAGCGTCACCGTGCCCGGTCCGGCGATGGCGCGGCCGGGTTCGACGGCAAGCGTCGGCTCCGGCAGTCCGACCAGTGCGGACTCGTTGCGCACGATGTGACCGAGCTTTGCTGCCAGTTCGTCGACGGGCGGCGGGTCGTCGGACGGGATGTACGAGATCCCCATGCCGCCGCCGAGATCGATGATCGAAATCTGCTTGGTCTTCTCGACGCCGAACTCGGTGACGACGTCGCGGAGCAAACCGATCACGCGGTGCGCTGCCACCTCGAAGCCGTCGACGTCGAAGATCTGCGAGCCGATGTGGCTGTGCAGTCCGACCAGTCGCAGGTTTTCGGCGGCGAAGACGCGGCGGACCGCGTCGATTGCCGCTCCCCCGGCCAGCGAGAAGCCGAACTTCTGGTCTTCGTGTGCGGTGGAGATGAATTCGTGGGTATGCGCTTCGACGCCAACGGTCAGGCGGATCAACACGTCCTGAACGACACCGGCTTCCCCGGCGACGCGATCGAGTCGGTCGATCTCGATCGCCGAGTCGAGCACGACGTGCCCCACGCCCGCGGCGACGCCTGCCGCCAGTTCGGCGACGGACTTGTTGTTGCCGTGCATGGCAATTCGCTCGGCCGGGAAGTCCGCGTGCAACGCGATCGCCAGTTCGCCGCCGGAGCAGACGTCGAGCGAGAGGCCTTCGTCGGCAACCCAGCGTGCGATCTCACCGCAGAGGAACGCCTTGGATGCGTAGTGCACCTTGGCGTCCGGGCCGAAAGCGCGGGCCATGTCACGGCAGCGCGAGCGGAAGTCGTCCTCGTCGATGACGAACAACGGGGTGCCGTACTTCTCGGCAAGTTCACTGACCTTCACACCCGCGAGGGTCACTTCACCATCGTCACCGCGAGAAGCGTTGCGCGGCCACACCTGCGGTGAGAGTTCACCGAAGGCTTCGGGGCCGGCCGGACGGTCGGGCAAGCCGGGGGCCTGCAACTGCTCGGCATGCTTGGGGCCGGCGGGGTGCGCGTTCACATTTGCTCCGGTGCGGTGACGCCGAGCAGTTCGAGGCCGTTGGCCAGGACCTGTCGGGTGGCGGCGCAAAGGGCCAGACGCGCGCGATGCACGTCGGTGGCGTCTTCGTCGCCTTGCGGAAGGATGCGGCACGCGCCGTAGAAGCGGTGGTACGCACCCGCGAGTTCTTCGAGGTAGCGGGCAATACGGTGCGGCTCACGCAGATTCGCTGCGCTGGACACGACGCGCGGGTACTCGCCGATCGTGCGGATGAGGTCGCCTTCCTGCTCGACAGTGAGCAGGGCGAGGTGGCTCGCGTCGGCCGAGAGTCCGAGGTCTGCGGCGTTGCGGGCGATCGCAGCGAGTCGTGCGTGCGCGTACTGGACGTAGTAGACAGGGTTCTCGCTGCTGGTCTTGGTCCACAGGTCCAGGTCGATGTCGATGCTGGAGTCGACCGACGAGCGGATCATGACGTAGCGCGACGCGTCGACGCCGATTGCCTCGACCAGGTCGTCGAGGGTGATGACGGTGCCTGCACGCTTGCTCATCTTGACGGCGGTGCCGTCCTTGACGAGGTTGACCATCTGGCCGATCAGCACCTCCACGGTGTCCGGATCGTCACCGAAAGCGGCGGCGGCAGCCTTGAGACGGCCGATGTAACCGTGATGGTCGGCACCGAGCATGTAGATGCAGAGGTCGAACCCGCGGGCGCGCTTGTTCTGGAAGTAGGCGATGTCACCGGCGATGTAGGCGGCGTTGCCGTCGCTCTTGATGACGACGCGATCCTTGTCGTCGCCGTAATCGGTGCTCTTGAGCCACCAAGCACCGTCTTCGTGGAAGAGGTTGCCCGAACCCTTGAGGGATTCGACGGCGTTCTCGACCGCACCGGATTCGAAGAGCGAGTTCTCGTGGAAGTACACGTCGAAGTCGACGCCGAAATCGTGCAGTGTCTGCTTGATGTGCGTGAACATCAATTCGACGCCGATGGCCCGGAAGGTTTCCTGCTGCTCGTCGGCCGGCAGCTCCATCGCGTCGGGGCGCTGCTTCAGCACCGAGGCGGCGATGTCGGCGATGTATGCACCGGCGTAACCGTCTTCGGGAGCAGGTTCGCCCTTCGCTGCAGCGATCAGCGAACGCGAGAAGCGGTCGATCTGGGCACCGTGGTCGTTGAAGTAGTACTCACGTGTGACCAACCCACCCTGCGCGGACAGAATGCGTCCGAGCGCGTCTCCGACTGCGGCCCAACGGGTTCCACCGAGGTGAATCGGACCGGTGGGGTTGGCCGAGACGAATTCGAGGTTGATCTTCTTGCCGGCGAGGGAATCACCCGAGCCGTACGACGCGCCGGCTTCGAGAACCGACACGACGATCGCACCCTGGGCATCCTTGTCGAGCCGAATATTGAGGAAGCCGGGCCCGGCGATCTCGGCGGATTCGATTCCGTCGGCAGCGGTGAGGGCTTCGGCGATCCAGCCCGCCAGCTCGCGGGGATTCGTGCCGACCTTCTTGGCTACCTGCATCGCAATGTTGGTGGCGTAGTCGCCGTGCTCGGGGTTGCGTGGTCGCTCGACGGTAAGGGTTTCGGGCAGCACGGATACGTCGAGGCCACGATCGGCAAGGACGCTCGCTGCGGTTCCGCGGAGCAGTTCGGCAAGGTCAGCTGGAGTCACAGGTATTCATCCTATTGCCTGGACACCGGAAGTGGAGACTCGCCTCACGCCTCGCACTCGGTGAAGCTATTCGAGGCCGCTGTGGCGTGTCGCACGCCACTCTCAAAGTTTGCCCTCAGACTCGGAAAGTACAGTGGTAATGCCCGAGCTACCACCGCGTACCTTCATGCGCGGGCGCGCTACACCTCAAGCCCACACACCGAAAGAGCCCAATCGATGCCAAGCGGTTCCGATAGTCGCGGTCCCAAGAAGAACTCCGGGGCCAAATCAGCCAAGGCCATCAAGGCCGCCAACCAGAGCAGTCGGCCGGCCAAGAAGGGCAAGGGTGGCGTCCCCGCTCCCCGCCAGATCCCCTGGCTGTCGATCGGCGCCGGTGTGGCTGTGCTCGCACTCATCGCCGTGCTCGGCATCAATCTGTGGCCCAAGGTCGAGGAGCGGCAAGCCCTCGAGCCGTACAAGTACAGCTCGGAGAACAAGGATCCGTCAGACAAGATCGACGGCGTCCTCAAGATCGAATACCCGGCGGGCCAGCACGTCGATTCCGCTCAGCGCGTCGCGTACGACCAGACCCCGCCGTTCGGTGGCCCGCACGACGCCACCTGGGCGAACTGCACCGGAACCGTGTACGCCGACCCGATCCGCACCGAGAATGCCGTCCACTCGCTCGAGCACGGTGCCATCTGGATCACGTACAACCCTGATCTCGTCGATCAGGACCAGATCGACAGCCTTGCCGGACGCGTCAACGGCAAGTCCTACATGCTGATGTCGCCGTTCCCCGGTCAGAGCAGCCCCATTTCTCTGCAGTCGTGGGGCCATCGCGTCGAGATCGACAAGGCCGACGACGATCGCATCGATCAGTTCATCACCGCGCTGAACCAGAACCCGAACGTCTACCCCGAGGTCGGCGCGAGCTGCACCAATCCGCTGTTCACTCCGTCGACGTCGCCGTTCGATCCGACGCCTCCGGGCCCCGACGCCATCCAGATGGACGGCGCGGGCGCTACCGCGGCGACCGACGAGCAGATTCCCGCCGGTGGATAGTTCCCAGAACACCGATCAGTCTTCGAAGCCGAGTCAGCGCACCGCACTGCTGATCATCGGTCTGATCGGCGCGATCGCCGTCGGTTTTGCATTGGGCGCATTTACCAGTCTCCTCGGACCCGACGCGAAGTCGTCACTGACCGTTCCGGCATCGGATTCGGTGGACGTCGGATTCGCACAGGACATGAGCGTGCATCACAGCCAGGCAGTGGACATGGCGTCGATCGCTCTGACGAAGTCCACCGACAACGACATGCGCACGCTCGCGTTCGACATCTTGACCACGCAGCAGAACCAGCTCGGTCAGATGCAGGCGTGGCTGACCATGTGGGATCAGCCGCTGTCCAAGGTGGGTCCGTACATGGAGTGGATGTCGTCCGACTCGGGCTCCGGCCACGGATCGCACGGGACTTCGGCCACGATGGACATGGCTCATTCGGGCCCGGTCGACACCATGCCCGGCATGGCGTCCCCCGAGGACCTTGCAGCTCTCCGCGCAGCGGAAGGCCTGCAACTCGACACCTTGTTCCTGCAGTTGATGCTTCGTCACCACGAAGGTGGGCTTCCGATGATGGAGTACGCAGCAGCTGACGCCACCGAGGGTCCGGTGCGCAGCCTGGCGCAGACCATGGTCAACACGCAGCAGAGCGAGTCCAAGCTGATGACCGACATGTTGGCAGCTCGCGGCGCCGTGCCACTGCCTATGAACTGAGCCGAACCGAACTGAACTGAACTGAACTGAACTGAACTGAACCGAGAACGTTCAGACCCGAACTGGGCCTGGTCCTGAATTTCAGGACCAGGTCCAGTTTTCTACCTCCGGCATGTCTTCGAAGTGCTCGACGATGTAGCGCGAGTGCTTTTCGAGCTGGGTGCGGCAGAACTCCGCCAACTCGGACGCGCCGGCCGGCCGGCGCTTGGAGCGTCGTAGCGCCTCGATCACCAGGTGGTAGCGGCTCATCTTGTTGAGGACAACCATGTCGAACGGTGTTGTGGTTGTGCCCTGTTCACTGAATCCGCGAACGTGGAAACGCTCGGGACTCGGACGCCCGTGGATGAGTTCGTGCACCGCGCGCGAGTAGCCGTGAAACGCGAACACGACGTCGGTCTGCGTGGTGAACAGATCGAGGAAGACCCGCTCCCCGAATCCGTGTGGATGCTCGGTTGGGGTCAGCAGCGCCATCAGGTCGACGACGTTGACGACACGGGTGACCAGTTCCGGCGTGTGATCGCGCAGCAACTGTGCAGCAGCCAATATCTCCTGCGTCGGTACGTCTCCCGCCGCGGCCAGGATCACGTCCGGTTCCTGTCCGCGAGCTTCCGTTCCGGCCCATTCCCAGACCGAAGCCCCCGCCGCACAGTGCTCGTGCGCTTGCTCGAGCGTGAGGTATTGCAGGTGCGGTTGCTTGTCCACGACGATCAGGTTGACGTGGTCGGTACTGCGCAGACAGTGATCCGAGATCGAGAGCAAGGTGTTGGAATCCGGCGGTAGCCACACACGGATCACACTGGGAGCCAAGGGAATAACGGCGTCGATCATACCGGGACCCTGATGAGAGAATCCGTTGTGGTCGTTGCGCCAACAAGTACTGGTCAGCAGCACGTTGAGCGAAGCGACGGACGCCCGCCACGGCAGGTCGACTGCGTGTTGGAGCCACTTGGCGTGCTGGATGAGCATCGAGACACTCACCATCGCAAACGCTTCGTAGCTCGCGAACATCCCGTGTCGGCCTGACAACAGATACCCCTCGAGCCAACCCTCACAGAGGTGCTCGCTGAGGACCTCCATGACGCGTCCGTCCGCGGACAGTCCGTCGTCGTAGTCGGTGATCGGCAATTGCCAGCAGCGATCGGTTGTCTCGAACACGGCGCCGAGGCGATTGCTCGACGTCTCGTCCGGGCAGAAGAGTCGGAAAATCCCGCCGCCGTCTTCGGTTTCCGTGGCGGCGTAGATGTCGCGCAGAAGCTCGCCCAGCACTCTCGTCGTCTCGTGGAAAGTCGAACCCGGGGATTCGATTGGAAGCGCATATCTTTCGAGCGGCGGCATCGGGAGATCGACGCGAAGTCGTCCACCGTTCGCGTACGGGGTGCTCCCCATACGCTTGTCACCCGCCGGCGAGAGCGCCGCCAGTTCCGCGACCAGTGATCCGTTGGAGTCGAACAACTCGTCTGGCCGATACGAACGCATCCACTCTTCGAGTTGCCGCAGATGCGACTCGTTTGTTCGCACGCCGGACAACGGCACCTGGTGCGCACGATGTGTGCCCTCGACCAAAATTCCGTCGACGGCGTGCGGACCGGTCCATCCTTTCGGTGTCCGCAACACGATTGCCGGCCACGAACCCGTCCATTCCTCTCCGCGGCGTGCGGCACCCTGCATCTCGCGGATCTTCTCGTGCGCCTGTGAGATCGCTTGATACAGCTGAGGAAACACCACGTCGGGGTCGTCACCGGAGACGACGATCGGTGCCCACCCCTGGCCACCGAGATACGCCTGGATGTCTTCGTCACTGCTGCGGCCGTACACCGTCGGCCCGGCGATCTTGGCGCCGTTCACGTGCAGGATCGGCAGCACCGCGCCGTCGCGTCGTGGATTCAGGAACGCCGGAAGCTTCCACGAACCGGACAGAGGCCCGGTCTCCGCTTCGCCGTCGCCGATCACACAAGCCACCACGAGGTTCGGATGATCGAAGGCAGCGCCGGCCGCATGGGCAAGGGCGTAGCCGAGCTCCCCGCCTTCGTGAATGCTTCCGGGTGTCTGCACACTCACGTGGCTGGGCACCCCGCCGGGAGCCGAGAATCGCCGACACATCCGGTGGATGCCCTCGGCGTCGTCCGACACTTCCGGATAGATCTCCGAGTACGTTCCCTCGAGATACGTCGACGCGACCAGCGCCGGACCGCCGTGCCCGGGACCGGTCACGTACAGCCAGTCCGCATCAGTGACGACGATGTGCCTATTGAGGAGCGTGTAGATCATCGACAAACCGGGACTGGTCCCCCAGTGCCCGAGCAGTCGAGGTTTGATGTGCTCGGCACGCAACGGTTCCCGCAGGAGCGTGTTGTCCTTCAGGTAGATCTGCGCAACGGTCAGGTAGTTGGCCGCTGCCCACCACTTCAGGTCGAGTGCGAGTTGGTCTTCGGAATAGTGGTGATCGGTCATCAACGACTCCCGTACCTCACGAGGCTGCCCGAGCAGTCCGCCCGAGCCTGTACTCACAGGCGAGCCTAGGCGCAAAAAGCATCCGAGTCAGTCGGTACAGATGATTCGACGACCATGGTCCCCGGCCGCATGCTCGATCGCCTAGGGCGACGACGCCATGCCGAGACGGGGACCGGTTTGGTCTTGTCCCCCCGCGATGCGCTACGCTAACGCAGCCCAATCGGCACACCGAAAGTTCGGTGCGCCCCCGTAGCTCAGGGGATAGAGCGTTCGCCTCCGGAGCGAAAGGTCGCAGGTTCGAATCCTGCCGGGGGCACCACGAAGACGCAGGTCAGCGATTCATCCTTCGCCTCTTCACGGTGCCACACCAAAAGTTTCTGGGTCATCTACCCGACTACTGTCGATCTCATGCCTCGCATCGATCCTGCTCCTACGTACACGATGCGTCAGCTTGCTGTGTTTGTCGCGGTAGCCGAGACCGGAACGATCAGTGCAGCGGCCGAGCGCTTGCATCTCTCCCCCTCTGCCCTGTCCGCGGCGCTCACCGAACTCGAACGCGCGCTCAAAGTTCAACTGTGCGTTCGCCGTCGCTCATTCGGCATTCAACTGACTCGTACCGGTGAATCCGTCCTGGTGCGTGCGCGGGCACTACTTCAGCAGGCAGGCGAGCTCGAATCCGACGCACTGGGAACCGGCGGAACCGTGTCGGGCCCCATCGCGATCGGCTGTTATCCCGCTCTGGGACCGACGGTGTTGCCGTCGATGATCGCCGGGTTCACCCGTGAGAATCCTGACGCGCTGGTGGAGTTCCGCGAGGACACCCAGAATCGCCTCCAGACACATCTCGAGAACGGCGAGTTGGACCTCGCGATCGCCTACGACCTGGATCTGTCTCCACAACTGCGCACAGTCCCGTTGGGAATCCGCAAACCTTTGATCGTCCTGGGTGCCGAGCATCCGCTCGCGCGGTCCGAGCGACCGATCAATCTTCCGGACCTGGCGGAGCATCCGATGGTTCTCCTCGACGCGCCGCCGAGCACCAAACACGCGCTTGACGTCTGTCGCGCAGGCGGATTCATCCCGAAGGTTGCCTACAGAACTGCGAACTTCGAGACAGCGAGAGCATTTGTCGGCCGCGGCCTCGGCTGGACGCTGCTGCTCCAGCGACCCAAGATGGACGTCACCTACGAGGGGCTCGAGGTGGTCGTCAAGACCATCTCTTCCCCCGCAGTGCCGTCGGTGCACGTAGTTCTCGCTTGGCACCAGAACACGCGCTTGAGCCGTGTCGCACGCGCTTTCATAGAATTCGTTTCACCCTCAGACATCGCCCAATAGTCGCGCTACCAGGCATCGAAAGTCCTTCCGCGGATTTTCCGTGCAAGAACCTCCAATTCTTTCGCTTTTCAAGTGTTGTGGCGCACGTCATTGTGTCTTCAAGCCACATTTATCTCGAAAGGCACTTCATGACCTCCATCGCCTCACCGACCGCTACGCGCGCTGCCGCGACGGTCAAGGCGCGCAAGGCCGCCCTCGGCAGCTTTGTCGGCACCGCCATCGAGTGGTACGACTTCTTCATCTACGGCACCGCGGCCGCACTCGTACTCGGCAAGCAGTTCTTCCCCGGCACGTCCGATCTGGCAGGTACCCTGGCCGCCTTTGCCACCCTCGCCGTCGGATTCGTCGCGCGCCCCATCGGCGGAATCGTGATGGGGCACTTCGGCGACCGCATCGGACGCAAATCCATGTTGGTCACCTCGCTCATGTTGATGGGCAGCGCCACCGTTGCCATCGGTCTGTTACCCAACTACGCCGCCATCGGCGTCTTTGCGCCCATACTCCTGGTGACCCTGCGTTTCGTCCAAGGACTCGGTGTCGGCGGCGAGTGGGGTGGCGCAGTTCTGGTCGCAACCGAAAACGCGCCGGAGGGCAAGAAGGGGTTGTACGGCAGCGCACCACAAATCGGTGTTCCCGCAGGCGTACTGGTGGCCAACCTCGTCTATCTCCCTCTCGCCGCCTTCATGGACGACGACGCCTTCACCTCCTGGGGATGGCGAATCCCGTTCCTGCTCAGCGCAGTTCTCGTGGGTGTTGCGATGTGGATCCGTCTCGGACTCGAGGAGAGTAACGAGTTCACCGCATCGAAGTCCGAGACGCCGGCGGAGTCCCTGCCGATCCTCGAGGTTCTGACCAAACACTGGAAGACTGTGCTCCTCGCCGGTGGAACCTTCATCGCCACCAACGGAATTGCGTACGCGTACATGGTTTACGTCCTCAAATACGGCGAGTCCGAACTCGGCTTCAGCAAAACCACCATGCTGTTTCTCCTCATCGCATCCTGCCCGTTCTGGATGGCGGGAATGGCTTTCAGCGCCCACAAGTCGGACACTCTCGGACGCCGGACCGTCTACATCCGCAGTTCGATCGCCCTCGTCGTCGCGGCAGCGGTGTTCTTTCCGCTGATCGACACAGCGATCGTTCCGGTGATGCTCGTATCGATGATCGCCCTCGGCTTCACGCTCGGCTGCTGCGCCGGCCCACAAGCTGCCCTGTTCGCGGAATTGTTTCCCGCACACATCCGCTACAGCGGAGCGTCACTGGGATACCAGATCGGCGCAATCCTCGGCGGCGGCCTGGCTCCGATGATCGCCACTGCGCTCTACGCCGCATTCGACACCTCGTTCGCCATCACTGCCTACTTCGTGATCATTGCCGTGATCAGCCTGGTTTCCATCTTGTTGCTCCCGGAACCTGCTGCCGCACAGAAAGCCTCGTGACCATGTCGACTTACTTTCATCCGAAGAAGTACGCACCCGAGGACTTCATGTCCACGGAGCCTTCGGCCGACGCACTTCCCGTCGTGATCGTCGGTGCCGGCCCCGTCGGCATGGGCGTAGCCATGGGCTTGGCACAGCGCGGCATTCCCGTCACGATTCTCGAAGCGGCAGATCAGGTCTCGTT
Organism: Rhodococcus sp. IEGM 1409; assembly: GCF_030056735.1. Taxonomy (GTDB): domain Bacteria; phylum Actinomycetota; class Actinomycetes; order Mycobacteriales; family Mycobacteriaceae; genus Rhodococcus_F. The sequence continues at coordinate 119,069 of NZ_JASHKN010000014.1, read as the reverse complement.
CGGCAGTCGCGCGATCTGCGTGTCACGGCACAGCCTCGAAGTTGCCGAACGCCTGGGCTTCGGTGCCGAACTCGAAGACACAGTTCTGCCGTGGGTGGGTGGCCGGAGCTACTATCGTGATCAGGAAGTACTGCACTTCCGCATGGCATCCGCCGAGCACGACGCGCGTGGCCCCATGGTCAACGTGTCGCAGTCCGAGCTCGAGCAGATCATGACGGACAAGTTGCTCGCTCATCCCCTCGTGAACTTCCACTGGTCGTCATCGATCGCCGGCATCTCCCGTGGTGAGGACGAGGTGTCTCTGACCGTCGACACCACGTTCGGAACCCGCGAACTGCGTGCCGCCTGGGTAGTGGCTGCCGATGGTGGACGCAGCAAGATGCGCGAACTCAGCGGAATCCGCTTGCAGGGCAACAGCTACGAAGGCAACTACGTCATTGCCGACATTCATTGGGAATCGGAACTCCCGGCCGAGCGTCTGGTGTGGTTCGACGCACCCAGCAACCCGGGTTCCACGATCATCATGCACCGCCAGCCTCGTGACATCTGGCGCATCGACTACCAGCTCGACGCGTCGGACGATCCAGAAGCCGAGACGCAGGAAGACCGCATCCGCGATCGCATCACGCGTCACCTCGAATGGCTCCAGAGCGACATCCCCTGGACCCTCGAATGGTTCGGCTTCTACCGCGCTCACGCCTTGGCCCTGGAAGACTTCACTCACGGCCGCGTCCTGTTTGCCGGCGACGCCGCGCATCTCGTTCCGATCTTCGGTGTCCGTGGACTCAACTCCGGCATGGAAGACGCCGAGACCCTGGTGTGGCAACTGGCCGCCGTCGTCAACAGAGCTTCCGATACCGCCATCCTCGACGCCTATTCGAAGGAACGTCGCAGCGCGTGGCAGCAGAACGTCGACAATGCAGGCAAGTCGACGCTCATCATGTCCCCAGGCAGTCACGGTTACCGGACCACCCGCGACGCCGTACTCGAACTCGCCACCACCCGAAGCGAATTCGCGCACCTGATCAACCCTCGCCAGTCGAGTGCGACGCACGCCCGCCTCTCACCACTGACGTGGCCCACGGCTCCGAGCACCGAGGGGGTGCTACCCGGCGATCCGTTGGAAGACAGAATCGTCCAGACCTCGGTCGACGGTTCGGCAGTCTCCTTGAACAGTCTGCGCGGCACTGGATTCGGTCTAGTGACCTTCGGACTGCCGGCTGAGGCGGTGACCGAACTCGCCGAACAGGCCGAAATTCTCGCTCAGACTACTGCACCGGAAACCGTGCAGGTGATCACCGCGGGAACTGCCGCCTCCACGATTCCCGATGTCGAAGGTGACCTCGCATCTGCCCTCGGCGCCCGTGTCGGCGAGATCTTCGTGATTCGGCCCGACGGCTTGGTGCTGTGCCGCATCAGCGATCCCGCGCAATTGAGCGACGTGGCCAAACACCTCACTGCCGGCACCGCGCCAACGCACTTCGACGCGACACAGTCGGTCGCGCCCACTGTGATCGACGACGAAGGCCACCGCGAACACGTCTGGCTGGCACTGTCGAACGCACTCGATCAGGCTGAACCGGCTGATCGCGAAGCCATGTTGGTGCGTCTTGCCTTGATTCTCGGTTCACAAGCTACGTCGACGAGCTTCGACACAGCCCTGAATTCTGCCACTCGGTAGTTCCCGCACAGCAGCTCGGCCGCGCAGGAGTCTCTCCTACGCGGCCGAGCGCATTCGCGGATGAAGCAAGTATTCAGTTGACCTCGGCCAACTCCTTTTCTTCCTCAGCGCGCCTTTCACGCATTGATCTTCCCCGCAGCGAACTCCCACGTACGAGCGGCGAGACGGTGATCGCCAAGCCCACCAGCGCGACCCCGGTGACCAGAATCAGGCCGGGATGGAACTGCTCGAACCCGGCAGTACCGGCGCCGGACGCGGTGTGCGATCCAGCGGTCACGAGGGCAGTAGTCAGAGCGAGCACGAGCGCCGCACCGACCTGAGCGGACGTGTTCACCAGACCCGAGGCCAAGCCCTGCTCGGAGTCGTCGACGCCCGAGGTGGCCTGCGCCATGATCGAGGTGTACCCCAATGCGAATCCGAGCCCGAGCAGGATGACGCTCGGCAGAATCGCCACGACGTACGACGGTGAATCGCCGCCGGCGAAGAGGAACCAGAGGTACCCGACGCTCAGCGACGTCAGTGCCGCGATGATGAGCTTGGCACTGCCGTACAAGTCGACCAACCGTCCGACAAACGGTGATCCGAAGGCGACGATGATGCCTGCGGGGAGCAACGCCATCGCCATCTTCAGCGGCGACCAGCCGAGAGCGGACTGAAGGAAGATCGTCATCATGAACTGGAAGCTCAGGTAGGAACCGAAGAGCGCGATGATGGCCAGATTCGCACGGACGATGGTGCCGACGCGCAGAAGTCCGAGGCGCACAAGCGGATGCGCAACCTTCTTCTCCACGAAAAAGAACGTCGCGAGCAGCACGGCGGCCACGGCGAACGATCCCAGTGTCATCGGGTGCGCCCATCCACGGGTCGGAGCCGAGACCATCGTGTAAACCGTGAGCAGCATTCCCGTCACCAGGGTGACGGCCCCGACGAGGTCGTGCCCCCCGGCGTCCGCGGGACGGTCCCGCGGAATGAGGAAGTACCCACCGATCAGTGCGATGACGGCAAACGGAACCGGCATCAGGAACGTGAATCGCCAACCGGCGCTGGTCAACAGCCCGCCGAGGATCAAGCCGGAGGAGTAACCACTGGCTCCGAACACCGAGAACACTGACAAGGCACGGTTACGGGCGGGCCCCTCCTTGAACGTCGTGGTGAGGATGGACATTGCGGTCGGCGCAGTGAATGCCGCAGCGAGTCCCTTGACGAATCGTGATGCGATCAGCAGTGTTCCGTTGTCGACAAGTCCACCGACCAGCGAGGCGATCGCGAACACGGCGAGCGCGATCAGGAAGACCTTCCTGCGTCCGAGAAGGTCGGCAGTACGTCCACCGAGCAGCAGCAAGCCGCCGAATCCGAGGACGTAGCCGTTGATGATCCACTGCAGCGAAGTAGTGGACAGGCCCAGTTCATTGCCGATGGACGGTAAAGCGACGCCCACCATCGACACATCGAGACCGTCGAGGAACAACACGAGGCAGAGCACCGCGAGGATGCCCCACAGCTTGAGGGACCAGCCCTCCCCTGTGGCCGGATCCGCGGATTCCTTAGAACCCGGGGATTCCGGCGATTCGAATGGTTTGAGTGTCGAGTCTGTGCAAGTCACGTCAGCGAGAATAGATGCACATGCACATAATGCACAAGCATTTAATGCAATTGCACGCAATCGGGTCTTCAACTAGAATGCGGTCGTGACGTCGGAATCCGAATTGCGCAACACCTGGCGCTCGCTGTCGACCAGCTACAACGACATCGCGAGCGAACTCGATCGCCAGATGCAGTCGGCGCATGGGCTGAGCATGAGCGACTTCGAGGCTCTCGACCGGCTCATGGACGCCTCGTGCGAGCGTCCACGCATGCAGGAGCTGGCCTCGGAGATGTATCTGAGTCCCAGCGCGCTCTCCCGCAGCGTCGCTCGTCTCGAGAAGGCCGGATTGGTTCAGCGAGCACTATGCGAGGCTGACCGGCGCGGAGTCTTCGTCGACGTTACCGACAAAGGACGCCAGGTACACGCGGATGCCAGCAAAATTCAACTGGCCGTGCTGGATTCACGCCTGCGCGAGCAGTAGCCGTACGTCAGAGGAGCACCACACAGCGCCCGGCCACCAGGCGAGGGCCGTTCCGGACTAGACTGGGCACATACCGACGCGCCTTTCTGTTGCCGTCGGCGATCGACAGCAGCGCAGCCAGCACGCTTTCACGCGGTCCTGGCCGAGGCAATCTGCCAGCGTTTCTGCGGCTTCTGCTCGTCCCTCAGGCTCCTGCCTGACATCTCTACCTGCTCCTATCGAGAGATACACAATTGAACAACGCACGCACCCTTGGAGTCATCGGACAGTCGAGCAAACCGGCAGAACGCCGGTTGCCGATCCATCCTGCGCATTTCGATCGCATCGATGCCGAACTACGCTCTCGGATCTACCTCGAAGAGGGCTACGGCCACCCCTTCGGCTACTCCGACGACTACCTCTCGCGCCTGGTTGCCGGAATCCGCACGCGCAAGCAGATTTTGGCGGAAACCGATGTGGTTCTGCTACCGAAGCCGTTGGTGCGTGACCTCGCCGAACTGCGATCCGGTCAGGTTCTCTGGGGCTGGCCGCACTGCGTCCAGGACACCGAGTTGACACAGATCGCGATCGACAAGAAACTGACTCTCATCGCCTTCGAGGCCATGAACTTCTGGCACAGCGACGGATCGTTCAATCTGCATGTGTTCCACAAGAACAACGAGCTCGCCGGCTATTGCTCGGTACTGCACGCCCTGCAGTTGATCGGTTCCACCGGAGACTACGGCCGCCGTCTCACTGCTGCCGTGATCGGTTTCGGAGCCACTGCACGCGGCGCGGTCACAGCGCTCAAGGCGCACGGCATCCACGAAGTGGACGTCCTCACCCAGCGTGGAGTCACCGCCGTCAGCTCCCCTATTCACTCGGCGCGCATGGTCTCTTTCGACAACAACAACGGTGACGTCCGTGGCAGCCACGTGATGCTCGACAATCACAGCGTGCCGGTGCCCGGATTCTTGGCCGAGCACGACATCGTCGTCAACTGCGTACTGCAGAACACCGACGCCCCACTGACTTTCCTGACCGAGGAAGACCTCATGGACTTCCAACCCGGCAGCCTCATCGTCGACGTGTCGTGCGACGAAGGCATGGGCTTCAGTTGGGCTCGCCCCACCTCGTTTGCCGAGCCGACCTTCATCGTCGGTGACAACATCACCTACTACGGTGTCGACCACAGTCCGTCGTACCTGTGGAACTCGGCATCGTGGGAAATCAGCGAGTCTCTTCTCCCCTACCTGCCCACCGTGATGGCGGGAGAGACGGCATGGAAGGCAGACGAGACCGTCGATCGGGCCATCGAAATCCGTGACGGCGTCATCGTGAATCCGGCCATCACACGGTTCCAGCACCGCTCAGCGGACTACCCGCACGCCGTCATCGCGGAGTAGCGGCCCCGATCAGGCCTGGCCGGCTGCCGCGTTGATCGGCGCCATGTCGAAATAGTCGCGCCAGGCGCTGATCTTCCCGCCCTCGACTTCGAATACCCCCATGACCGGGAGCGCTACCTCGGCGCCGTTGATGGTGAAGACGTCGACGCGTTCGTTCATCACCACGCTGCCGTCCGCGACCTGACGCTTGATCTGAAAGTCGATGTTTCCGAAGGCACCGACAAATTGTTCGATGAAAGCTCGGACGGCCTCGCGCCCGACGACGGGTTCCATCGGAATGTTGTGGTAGACGATGTCATCGGTGAAGTACTCGACGATCTTCGCGACGTCGGCGTGTGCCCAGAGTGCACAGAATTCGGTGATCAGCTTGTCCGGTGTCATTGTGTGCCAGCCTCTTTCGCTTCGGATTCGTGTGGTTCGATAATAGCCATGATGCTGGCGATCTCTCCTGCAGGAATGGCGAAGTACTCGGTGACGAAGACCGTCACGGCCGGTGATTGGCCAGGCGTTCCGAGGTCCAGCAGATACCGCGCTACGACGCTCTCACCCCACTCACGCAGCGCGAGTTCACGAATCGCCACGATTCCGCGATATTGCTGCCCCTGTTCGAGCTCGTTGCTGATGAAAGCGCCGGTATCACCGGTTCGCTGACCGTTCTCGACCCGCCAGGCGTCGGCGGCGAATCGGACCTTCGTTGCGTCATGAGTGAGCAAAGCGTTCACGTATTCACGCGCCATGGCGACGCGCCCGCTGACCGCGGACTCCTTGGAGTGCTTGGCAATTGCGCCGACGATCGCCTCAGCCAACTCCGGTCGGCAGATCACGAGATCCGGCAGGTAGGGATGAGACTCGTTGTAGAGCAACGGCGAACCGTCGATGCGACTGCAATGCAGTCCCGCCGCCTGCGCGACGCCGACCGGTGCCGCCGAATCCCACTCCCACTGCCCACCGGCGTGAAGGTAAGCGTCGACGTCGCCGCGCACCACCGCCATCGCCTTGGCGCCGGCCGACCCCATGTGCACCACGTCGGCCCCGAGTTCGGCTGCCACCGCTTCGGTGAATGCGGGCGGCCGCGATCCGCTGACTACTACGCGGAGCGGTGAGTTCACGGGAACCGAATCGGCCTCGTCGCCACTGGAGTACACCGCTCCGAGCGCCGGCTGAGCAACCGCGGCTGCGGTAATTCCGCTACCGCGCTCCCAAAGCGCAACGTGCACTGCCCAATCCGAATGATCCGGGAGTCCGTATTCCTTGGAGCCGTCCAGCGGATCGATGATCCAGACCCGGGACGCCTCCAGACGAGTGCGATCGTCGGCAGATTCTTCCGAGAGCACGGCATCGCCCGGCCGCTCGGCCGCCAACCGGTCGAGGATGTAGGAATCGGCGGCCTTGTCGCCCCGTCGTCCCAGCTCACGACCGTCGTCGACGCCCAGGCCCTCGGCTCGGATCCCCAAGAGGATCGCGCCGGCTGCTTGCGCCAATTCCGCTGCCAGTGCCTCGTCGGCAAGTCGGCTGTGTGTGGGTTCGCTCACCGGTCCAACACTTCCATAATTCGCAGTGCAAGTTCGGTAGGCGTTCCGTCTTCGGGCCGAATCACCAGTTCTGGACTGTTCGGGGCTTCGTAGGGATCGTCGACCCCCGTGAATCCCTTGATTTCCCCAGCTCTGGCTTTGGCATACATTCCCTTGGGATCTCGGGCTTCACACTGCTCGATCGGCGTGTCGACATAAACCTCGACGAACTTCAGTCCAGCAGCTTCGTGGGCTGCGCGCACTCGATCACGATCCTCGCGGTACGGACTGATAAGGCAGGCCACTGCCACTGCGCCGGAATCGGCGAACAGCTGCGCCACGGCGCCGACCCTGCGAACGTTTTCCGCCCGGTCCTCGGCGCTGAAACCCAGATCCGCGTTCAGGCCGTGTCGGAGGTTGTCGCCGTCGAGGCGGTACGCCGGGATACCCGCGGCCACCAACCGGCGCTCGAGTTCCACCGCGATCGTGGACTTACCCGAGGCTGAGAGACCGGTGAGCCACACGGTCCCGCCGGTAGTCGCCCGTTCCTCGCGAGAGACCTCCGAACTGTGCCAGACGACGCGTGATTCCTTGAGCGTGGGACCGTTGATCATTCCGGCTGCGACGGTATTGCCCGTGGTCTCGTCTACGAGAATGAAGCTGCCCGTCACGCGGTTGCGGCGGTAGGGATCGAACATCAACGGCTGTTGCGTTTTGATCGAGATGCGACCGATCTCGTTGAGGGACAGAGATTCTGCCTTCTCGTCGCGGTGCAGGGAATTGACGTCCAGCCGGTAGTCGAGCCGTACGATCTGTGCCTTCGTGGAGCGCGTGGTGTGCAGCAACGAGTAGCGATTGTTCTCCGACAGTGTGGTCTGTTCGGTCAGCCAACAGACCATCGCATCGATTTCCTGCCCGACCTGCGGCCGGTTGTTGAGCCGACACAATTGGTCCCCACGGCTGACGTCCAGATCGTCGGTCAGCTCGATGCACACGGCCGCGGGCGCAAACGCCTCGTCGATCACGTCGCCGCCCGGCCCGTGGACAGCCTTCACCGTCGACGTGAATCCAGAAGGCAACGCCACGATTTCGTCGCCTGGCTTGAAGACCCCACTGGCCACCGTTCCCGCGTAGCCACGGAAATCGTGGAGGTCGGCGTCGGTCTGCTTCTGCGGACGGATCACGTACTGCACCGGAAACCGAGCGTCGATCAAGTTGCGATCCGAGGCGATGTGCACCTGCTCCAGATGGTGCAGCAGCGACGGCCCGTCGTACCACGACATGTTCTCGGTCCGGGCAACGATGTTGTCTCCCAACAGCGCCGAGACCGGAATGAACGTCAGGTCGTGGACGTCCAATTTGATCGCGAACTGCCGGAATTCTTCCTTGATCTCCTCGAATCGTTCCTGAGACCAGTCCACCAAGTCCATCTTGTTCACACACAGCACGAGGTGGGGAATCCCCAGGAGAGTCGACAAGAAGGCATGGCGCCGCGTCTGTTCGAGCACTCCTTTGCGTGCATCCACCAGGATCAGGGCGAGATCTGCCGTCGAAGCACCGGTCACCATGTTGCGGGTGTACTGCTCGTGCCCGGGAGTGTCCGCGATGATGAACTTGCGGTGAGGGGTCGCGAAATACCGGTGGGCCACATCGATCGTGATGCCCTGTTCGCGCTCGGCGCGCAATCCGTCAGTCAGTAACGCGAGGTTGGCGTACTCGTCTCCGCGTTCTCGACTGCTCCGTTCCACCGCCTCGAGCTGGTCCTCGAAGATGGATTTGGAGTCGTAGAGCAACCGGCCGATGAGTGTGGATTTACCATCGTCGACACTGCCCGCCGTAGCGACTCTCAGCAGTTGCGGCATCAGAAGTACCCCTCTTTCTTACGATCTTCCATGCCTGCTTCGGAAATACGGTCATCAGCTCTTGTTGCGCCACGCTCCGTGATACGGCTCGCAGCAACCTCTTCCACGACGGCGGCCGGGGTTTCGGCCGACGATTCGACGCACCCGGTGCACGTTGCGTCGCCGACCGTACGGAAGCGCACCAACGCCTCGTAGGACTCCTCACCTGCGCGAAGCTCGAGGAAGCGGGTGCGCGCCAACAACATTCCGTCGCGCGGAACTACTTCACGCCGATGGGCGTAGTAGATGCCGGGAAGGTCGATCTGCTCGCTCTCGATGTACTGCCAGATGTCGAGCTCTGTCCAATTGGAGAGGGGGAAGATCCGAATATGTTCGCCCTTACGGTGTTTGCCGTTGTACAGGTTCCACAGTTCAGGTCGCTGCACCTTGGGATCCCACTGCCCGAACTCGTCCCGAAAGCTGAATACCCGCTCCTTGGCTCGCGCTTTCTCTTCGTCGCGGCGAGCACCACCGAACACGGCGTCGAACTTGTTGTCGCGAATTCCGCGCAGTAACGCGTGCGTCTGCAGGCGATTGCGACTGGAACCGACTCCGGTGTCCTCGATGACGCGTCCGGCGTCGATGTCGTCCTGCACACTGGAGACGACAAGCCGCAGGCTGAAGCGATCGACAGTGCGGTCACGGAACTCGATCACCTCGTCGAAGTTGTGACCGGTGTCGACGTGCATCACGGCGAACGGCAATGGCGCAGGCCAGAATGCCTTGGCCGCTACGTGCAGCATCACGACGGAATCCTTACCTCCGGAGAACAGGAGGACCGGCTTTTCGAAAGTCGCTGCGACTTCGCGGAAAATATGGACCGCCTCCGCTTCGAGTGCTCGCAAATGCGACAACTCGTAGGCGGGCGGGGTCTGGAGTGTTGCCATGTCTTTCGCTCCTGAGCATCACTGACTCCGTTGCGGGAACTTCGTCACCGCATCGGTACATTTATGTACCGGACTGGTTCTAAATTGAACGCAATCACAGAATAGAACTCGTTCTACCCAAAGGTCAATGACCGACAATCAAACGTCACAGACCGCGATCCGGACTCCGGCCACCAACTTCCGCCGTCACCGCGTCCGCCGCCACAACCAGCGCCGCGGCCCTTCGCTCGATCTCGGCGCCCGTAATCGCCCCGCCCACATACAGCGTGAGCACCAGCGCCTGATGCCCTTCGGCGTCGTAAGTCGGGGCCGCGATGAGACTGACGGGATGCTCGTCGTCAGAACTGATATCGCGCCCGAGGTACACCCTCTCGCCCAGGCTCGACACCATCTCACCGAGCAGTTCACGCACCTCCGGCGGAAGATCATGCGTCGCGACGCCCGCCATCAGCGTGTGAAGTCGCTGCCCGACCGGGTCCAGACTCTCGACCAGATACCCCGCGGCGCGACACTCGCGGACCACGTTCCACAGACGCTCGCGATCCAAGCGCACCGGCAAGCTCGGCTCCTTGCTCAGCCAACTGTCCATGTCGTGATCCGAACCCCAGAGGACGTACATCAGTCCGACCGGCGGAGCGAACGGGTACACCTGACCAACCTTGGCGGTGCGACGCGCGCCGATCGGCCCGGTCACTTCGAGCACGCTGATCTGATCACCGATCACACCGGACGCCGTGCATGTCGTCCCGAAGTCCGCACTCACCTTCTCGAGGTGGGTGCGTGCTATCGGTCCGACGGCAAATCCTCGCTGAGCTGCACGTCCGGCCGCGATCAAGGCAGGGCCGAGCCCGTAGGTCTTCGACGCCTCGTCCCGTGTCAGGTACCCACGGTCAGCCAGGGCCGTGAGAATTCCCAGGCAGGTCGGCTTGCTGATCTCGAGCGCGCGGGCGAGTTCCGACAGCCCGAACCGCTGGTCAGGGCGGCCGACGAGGTAGTCGAGCACCTGAACCACACGTTCGGTGGGAGGCGATTGCCTCCCCCTCGAGCGACCCTCGTCAGGCGCCTTCTCAGGTCCACCCATTGACCACTCCCTAGAACGCGTTCTATTGTCGGAATACCAAACATCTACCCCATAGGTACATATTTGTACCACGACGCTCTGGGCCGGCGACATAGTCGGAACTGTGAGGAGCCAGCGTGCTGACGGACCCGTTTGCCGAAGCGATCGCCGAAGCCGAGAAATTGATCGAGACTGCGCCGCACATCAGATCCGAGCAGGATCTACTGGAGGGATACCAATATCTGGCCGGCGGAATCATCGCGACGACGCATGCCGCGTGGGCCAGCGAAAGGACCCATCCGAGTTTCATCCAGGGCACCGGACCGTTCACCAAGATGGGCCTCGACAACCCGGACACCCTGTACTTCGGCGCTCGCATCAACGACGACAAGGAATACAAGGTCACCGGAAAGCGTGGCACCACAGCCGATCTCAGCTTCCAGGTGCTGAGCGGGAACTACACCAACTCGAACGTTCCCGGAAGCGAGATCGCCTTCGACGACCGCGAACTCGAGATAGGCGAGGACGGTAACTTCGTCGCTTGGTTCGGCCCCGGCCCTGCCGACGGCCGAGCCAACTACTACACCCTGGCGCCAGGATCCTCGCAGTTGGTCGTGCGCGAGGTCTACAGCGACTGGAGTCAGCAGCGCGGCGTGATCCGCATCGAGCGCACCGATTCGATCGGGATCGCGCCGCCGCCGCTCACCGCCGAAGAGACCGAGAAACGGTATGCACGGGCAGGGAAGGCCCTGGTCACCCGGGTCAAGACGTGGCTGCAGTTTCCGGAGTGGTTCTACCTCAAGCTCACGGTCAACACCATGACCGAACCGCGTCTGACTCCGGGCGGACTGGCGACGCAGTACTCGTCGGTAGGACATTACGAACTCACCGATGACCAGGCGATGATCATCACCGTCCCGGCGTCGGACGCACCGTATCTGGGATTCCAACTCGGCAGCCTCTGGTACATCTCACTGGACTACGTCAACCACCAGACTTCGCTCAACAACGGCCAGGCGCAGGTGGATCCGGACGGGATGGTCCGAATGGTGGTCAGCGAGAGAAACCCCGGTGTCACCAACTGGATCGAAACCGTCGGGCATCCGCGCGGCATTCTTCAGTTCCGTTGGCAGCGAGTCTCCCGTGAGCTGACGCCCGAGGACGGCCCAACCGTCGACATCGTTCCAGTCGAAGATATTGCGAACCACCTGCCGCATTTCGACACCAACGCCATCACCGCCGAGGACTGGGCAGCGCGAATTGCCCAGCGCCAGGCCGCCATCGACAACCGAATGCTGGGGTAATCATGACCGCATTGCTCGAAGACCGTGTAGTAGTCATCTCCGGAGTCGGTCCGGCCCTCGGCCGCGCTTTGGCCCTTCGTTGTGCGTCGGCCGGCGCGAGTCTTGTTCTCGCAGCGCGCACACAATCGAGACTCGACGACGTCGCAAAAGAAATCGTCGATGCCGGTGGGCGCGCAGTCACCGTGGCCACCGACATCACCGACCAGGCTTCCGCCGAGAATCTGGTGGCCGAATCCATTGCCGCCTACGGCAAAGTCGACACGCTGATCAACAATGCATTCTCGATACCCTCGATGAAACCGTTGGCTCGCACCGATTACCAGCACATCCGCGACAGCATCGAACTGACCGTGCTCGGGGCGCTTCGTCTGACCCAGCTGTTCACGCCGGCACTTGCAGAGTCGGACGGCTCCGTGGTGAACATCAATTCGATGGTGTTGCGCCACTCGCAAGAGCGGTACGGCAGCTACAAGATGGCAAAATCGGCGCTGCTCGCCATGTCGCAGTCTCTGGCCACCGAGCTCGGTCCGCAAGGAATTCGTGTCAATTCGATTGCACCCGGCTATATTTGGGGCGACACCCTCAAGGGTTACTTCGCGCACCAGGCGGAGAAGTTCGGCATGACCGTCGAACAGATTTACGAGCACACCGCCTCGAACACCGACCTCAAGCGCCTGCCGACGACCGACGAAGTATCCGATGCGGCGATCTTCCTCGCGTCTCCGATGGCCAGCGCCATCACCGGCCAATGTATCGACGTCAACTGCGGCGAATTCCATCACTAGGAGCACCATGACTGAACGCACTCATGTCGGCACCGTCGAGGATCTCCACGCCTCGGCGACACGGATGACCGGACTGACGGACTTCGGCGTCGACGATTACACCGAGGCTCTGTCGGTACTCCTCGAGTCCTACGACCGTGACGAGGATCTGACCCCCTTCGGCAGCAAGATCTCTCGGGTATTCCTGCGCGGCGCGCTGGTGGCACGTCTACTCAGTGAATCGGCATGGAAGGAGCATCCGGAACACGCCGACGTCAAGATCGAGCGTCCGATCTTCGTCACCGGATTGCCGCGCACCGGCACCACTGCGCTGCACCGCCTCCTCACGGTCGACCCGGCTCACCAGGGCCTCGAGATGTGGCTGACCGAGTTCCCCCAGCCTCGCCCGCCTCGCGATACGTGGGAATCGAACCCGGTCTTCGCGAAGATCGAGGAGACGTTCGGGCAACACCACGTCGAGCATCCCGAATTCATGGGCGTGCACTACATGTCAGCCAGTGAAGTCGAAGAGTGCTGGCAACTCCTACGTCAGACGTTCAAGTCCGTGTCTTACGAGTGCCTGGCGAATCTACCCACGTACTCCGCGTGGCTGAAGGACCAGGAGTGGTCGAACGCCTATGCCCGACACAAGAAGAACCTGCAGCTGATCGGTCTGCCCGATCAGGATCGACGGTGGGTCCTCAAGAACCCGAGCCACCTGTTTGCGCTCGACGAATTGATGGAGGCGTACCCCGACGCGCTGGTCATTCAGACTCACCGCTCCCCTACCACGATCATTCCATCGGTGTGCAGCCTGGCCGCCCAGGCGACAGAGGGTTGGTCGAACACGTTCACCGACAAGGTGATCGGCGAAAGTCAGCTCGAATTGTGGGCCAGGGGTCTCGAGCAGTTCGACAGTGCACGTGCACACCACAATCCGGCACAGTTCATCGACGTCGACTATCAGGACTTCGTCACCGATCCACTGGGCACCGTCGAGAACATCTACGCGCACTTCGACATCTCGTTGACATCTGCCGCGCAGCAGTCGATGGAGGCCATGCACGAGGAAAGCCGCTCGGGTGCTCGCAAACCTTCGCACAAGTACACGCTCGAGGAGTTCGGACTGACGAAGGAGCAGGTGGAAGAGCGATTCGGAACTCGCTGACACCCGCTGGCCGACAACCTTACTGACAACTGAAGCCCCGCCGATCGGCGGGGCTTCAGTGATCGAAACTCGGTCAGCTACTGAGATGTTCTCCCAGCAGTCGGTCCAACTCCTCCGGGGCCTCGTCCGGAATCCAGTGGCTCACGCCGCTGAGAACTTCGAACCGGTACGGACCGTCGACAAACGCGGGGGTGAGCGCAGAACCCTTGGGCCCGATGGCAGCGTCGCCGTCGCTCCACACATGCAAAGTCGGCACGGTGACCCGGGCACTTGCGGGGTTCGGCTTGGTCATCCACATCGCGCGGTACCAGTTCAGACCCCCGCGCAGTCGTCCGGGAGCCAGCATGGCGTTCAGATCGCGCCGTGCGTTCTCCGGCGTCTGTCCGCTCGAAATCAGGAACTTCTCACCCGCCGACGTGGAGGACAGAACCTTCTCGGGAACGAAGGGCAATTGGAACGCCCCCATGTACCACGATTTCAGTCCCTGTGTGCTGGTCACCATTGCCTTGACGAATGCAAGTGGATGCGGAACCGACACCGCGGTAACGGTATTGAGCAAATCGGGCCGCTCGGCAGCTACCTGCCATGCCACGGCGGCACCCCAGTCGTGGCCGACCAGGTGCACCTTCCCCACACCGAGTGCGTCGATCAATGCGACAGAATCTGCGGCAAGCTCGGACCCGCGGTACGCCCAGCGCGCTTTCGGCCGGGCGCCTGGTGAGTATCCTCGCTGATCCGGTGCGACGGTACGGAAGCCGCGGGCGTGCAGCAGCGGTGCGAGCTGATCCCACGAGCTCGAATCCTGCGGAAAACCGTGCAGGAGGACCACGACCGGACCGTCGACCGGCCCTTCGTCGCGTACGTCGAAGGTCAGTCCGGACCGGGAGTACGAGGTGAGGCGATCCGCCGGTGAAGTCATAACGCCACGCTAGTCTTCGCGACACCCGCAACCGGAGCCTTTTCGCCGGCGCGCAGGAATTGGCCCGTCTTTTCGGTTCCGAATCCCGGGACGAATTCACCGTCGCTGTAGACGAGTCGGCCGTTGATCACGGTCGCGACGGCTGCATCGTCGCTGCGGTTGACCATTCGGCTGATCCCGCCGTACTCGGGGACGGTTGCCTCGAACAACCCGTCGACCGACTCGTCGAGCCCGGCAGGGTCGATGACAACGAAGTCCGCGCGGTCACCCTGGCGTAGATGCCCGGCATCGATGCCGTACCAGTCCGCCAGTTCACCCGTCAGGCGATGGATTGCGCGCTCGACGGTCAGGAACGGCTTGCGATCACTCTGGGCGTCCTTCACACGCTTGAGGAGTCGCACCGGGTAGTTGTAGAACGCCATGTTGCGCAGATGCGCGCCGGCATCGCCGAAGCCCATCTGTACGCCGGAACTCGCGGCGAGTTTCTTCGCAAACTTGGGACGATGATTCGCAATGGTGGTGCGCCAACGAAGATCTCGCCCGTACTTGACCACCAAGTCGAGGTACGCGTCCACCGGGTGCACTCCCCGGATGTCTCCGACCTGACCGAAGTTCTTGCCGATCAACGTCTCGTCCGGGCAACCGACGATGACGGCGTCGTAGAAATTGCGGTGCCAGATGCGCGGCGAGAACTTGTTGTCGTAGTCCTTACGGAATGCACGCCGGTACGACTCGTCCTGGAGCAGCTTGTTGCGCTCCACCTGGTCTTTGAGATGCAAAGCGGCGGCGCCGGCACCGAACTCCTCGAACACGACGAGGTCGATTCCGTCCGCGTAGACCGTGAAGGGAACCGGAAGATGCTGCCACTTGAAATCGGTCTTGGCGAAACGGTTCAGCAGTGGGGCCGCAGCGAGCATGAAGTACACGATCACCGGGTAGGCCTTCGAATCCGCACCGGAGAGCAGCGAAGTCTTGAGCGGCTTCTTGCGTCCGATCGCGGAACTCTCGGCGAAGAACGCCGCGACGTTCGGATACAGGTTGATGGTCGGAGCGCTCTGCAAGATCTTTCCGCGATCACGAAGGATACGGTTGAGGAATCGGAACTCCTTCCACCGCGCGTACGTCGACGGCAAAGAGCGAGAACGGTATTCGTCGCCGTCGATCTTGTCGAGGGCATTGGTCATCGACGACAGGCCCAGCATCCCCGCATCGATGGCGTCCTCGAGCATCGAGCCCATCCGGCCGAGTTCCGAGCGGCTCGGCTTGACCTTCTTGTCTGTGCCTCGCCCCAATCCGAGTACGTGCGTGCGAATGTCGGAGTGACCGATGAATGCCGCGACGTTGGGTCCGAGCGGGAGCGCGTCGAGTGCGGCGGTGTAAGCGGTGGGGCCGCTCCAAGTCTTGTTCGCTTCGAGGATGCTCAGCACCGCATCGTGGGGAACTGCTTCGACTCGGCTGAACAGGTCCGCGATCTCGCGCGGGGTCGAATACACCGTCGACAGCGAGCAATTGCCGAGCACGACCGTCGTGACGCCGTGGCGAACCGATTCCGGAAGCCCTGGACTGACCAAGGCTTCGGCGTCGTAGTGCGTGTGGACGTCGACAAAGCCCGGGAGAACCCATTTGCCGGCCGCGTCGATCACTTCGGTGTCCGGTCCGATCTCCAGGCGCGTCGTGGACACCTCCGCGACCACGCCGTCTCGAATTCCGAGATTACGACGCAGACCTGGAGCCCCCGTCCCGTCGAACCACAACCCGTCGTTGACCACGATGTCGAAAGCAGACACTGTCGGACTCCTCGCCTCACGTATGTGTTACCTCACGTTATAGACAGCGTTGAGTAAAAGTCAATGAACCTTCCGAGCGAATACATAAGATGTCGGAATGGCTGCCGTCCCCCGCTCCCCCGAAGACCGTCAGAGGCAAATCCTCGAGGTGGCAGTGCACATGTTGCGGACCGAGCCTTTTGATCAGCTGTCGATGGACCGAGTTGCGGCCGAGGCCGGCGTCTCACCGCCATTGCTGTTCCACTACTTCAAAAACAAGAAGGGCTTCCAGAACGCCATCCTCGAGGCTGCCTCGGCCGATCTCGAAGATCGAATGCGACCGGATCCCGAGCTACCCATCACGTCCCAGCTGCGTTCAGGTATCGAAACTTTCGTCGACGCCGTTATCGAGCACCCCACCATTTACCTCGCCGTGATGCGTATGGCCGGCAGTGGCGACGTCCGGATGCGCACGATCTACCGCGGCATGCGCCGCACTTTCACCACGTGGATCGTCGCTGCGCTGACGAATCTGGGCATCGAATCGAACGCGACCGTAGAGGCGACAATCGCCGGGTGGCAGGCATTCATGGAGGAAATCGTCGTCAACTGGATCGACGAGCCGACGCTCGAGCGCGGGGAGATGGTCGACCTCTGCGAACGAATTTTCTACCACTGCCTACCGGCAGCGGGCATCAGCGTGGAGCAAATAGTGGCAGCCACCGTGGTCGCGACGGCCAGTGAGTCCGGCGCAACACAACTGTGATCTTCGCGCCGGGGTTTCACAGGTGGTCACGATTGGGTATCTTCCTTGCAGTGGCACTGGACCACGACCCCAACATATGAAGGATCCAACATGGAGTCTGTCGAAAACGTATTGCCCGAGGGTGTCAAGCTCGAAGACGTCTTGAGTGTCCTCAAGGTCGCAGTTGCGGGCATCGGCCTCATCAGCGCACTTTCGGCATTCAGCTGATCGCAAAGCGTCATCGACAGGCCGGACTTCGGGGAGTCCGGCCTGTTTTTTGTTTCCGTCCCTGAACAAACCGTGAACTCTTCGGCAACTTCAGCGCAAAGTGGTCATTTCAACCCAAACAAGCGTCCAGTTTGCTAATTTGTGTCTGCGACACAAGGTCGTACAGAAACACCACGCAGACACAACCTTGTACATACACACCTGTACATACGACACGGAGGACCGAAACATGGGTTCCATCAACACCCTCAGCGCCGTCATCGACATCATCAAGGTCGTCCAGCCGTTGATCGCCAAGCTCAACCTCAGCTGATTCGCTTGCACCACACCCCTGCCAGGGCGTAACTCGAAATGGGGCCGACATTGTCGGCCCCATTTTCCGTCGGCGCCTTACCTCAGCCGAGCGCCTTCTTGATCTCTCCTGCCAGCGCCGAAGCCAGTTGCGGCGGCACGGCATTGCCGATCATCGTGCGCACCGCTCCCCACTTGCCTTCGAAGACGTAGTCGTCGGGGAAGGTCTGGAGGCGAGCAGCTTCTCGAACGGTCAAGGATCGCGTGTGTTTCGGGTGCACGTTGCGGGAAGCCGAGATCATCCCGAAGGTGGTTCCGACCGTCGACGCCGGCTCGTCCCACCGCAGTCGCTTGTACGTCGTGTTGTAGCCCGAGGATGGTCGCATCGACGGATTTTCGTTGTCGTGAGCCGACATCCCTTCCGGCACATCACGCAACCACCGCAAGACGTGCTCGGGATGCTCGACGGCCCAGTGCAGCGGGTCCGTCTCGCAGGCCTGCCCGGATTCCAGCGGGGCTAGATCGACGGTGGCATCGCGGAAAGTCCTCAGCGGCGCAACACCATTCACGCCATGAGTCTTCGGCGGGAAACGCAGTGGCCCGATACCACTGTCGCGGCGGGTCGCCACGATGAATACTCTCTCCCGGAACTGCGGGACCCCGTAATCCTGCGCATTCACCGTGTTGACCGACGCTTCGTAACCGCGTGCAGCCATCTCGCCGAGAATCCGGTCGATGACCATCCCGCCGTCCGGGTCCTTCATGCTGAGCAGCAGTCGCACGTTCTCCATCACCAAGACCTTCGGCTTCACCAGTTCGGCGAGCTCGAGCAGGTTCCGGAAGAGATGGTTGCGCGGATCGTCGCGGTCGCGTCGGCCGGCGAGGCTGAAGCCCTGACACGGCGGTCCCCCGGCCAACACATCGATGTCCACTTGTGCCAGAAGATCTTTCACACGGGCTTCGTCGATGGCCCGGATGTCCTCGCCGAGGCACCTCGCGCCGGGGAAGTTCCGATCGAAGGTCGCGCGCGCCTCCGGCACGACTTCGATGTATCCCTCCACCGAAAACCCCGCCATCCGAAAGCCTTCGGCCATACCGCCACAACCGGAGAACGCCGTCAGTATGGTTGGGCCTCCGCTTCCTGCCCCTGCGACCGCACGCCCGGCCACCGAGGCGGGGTCGTTGACCGGTGTCGCTCGACGCGCACGGGTACTACCGCACGATCGCTTCCGCGGGGCCGCATACGTACCCTCACGCTTCGCGGATTCCAACGCGGTGAGGGCCGTGAGAACTGCTAGCTCCACCGGTGGTTTGGGATACGCCTTGTCGAGTTCCCACGCGGAGACAACGGCCGACGAGACTCCGGCTTCACGGGCGAACTGGAACTGACTGATCCCCACGTCCATGCGCCGCGATCGCAGGTCCTGTCCCGAAATCAATTCAGTGCCTCACTCATGTGGTCCGCTCCGGCAGCCCAGACTATCGCAGCGGACCCTGTGAACCGGGACCACACAAGAGGGACCGGCAGGCGAAATGCCTGCCGGTCTCCGACACGAGCGGATGACGGGACTCGAACCCGTGTGAACGGCTTTGCAGGCCGGTGCCTAGCCACTCAGCCACACCCGCGTCACTGCGTAACTCTGCCCCGAGCGACGGCGTCGAACCACAGTTCCGCTCAGCATGATTCGAGTGCAATCCCACCAAGCGTTCCAGTCTCTGGGAAAACTGCGGGCCCTTCGGGAACAAATCGGTCAGTCTCGATGCTGACTCCCTCGGTGGGCGCAGGTCATACGAATTGCGGCCCGGATTCGCCCGAACGCCCGAGCAGTTCGCCAGACCCAGACAACCCAGAAGGTTTCATGAGCGCCGATAACACCGCCGTTGCCCCGCCAGTAAAGGCAGCCCCGCCCCTGGAGACGGCCCCGCTGGACACGAGCAGTGTCGACCGCAAACCGAGCGTCGGAAAGATCCTGGCCCTCGGTTCCATGACGGCGCTCGGGCCTTTCACCATCGACATGTACCTGCCCGCGCTGCCGGATATCGGCGCCGATCTCGGGGTCTCGTCGTCAACGGTTCAGCTGACGATCACCGGAACCCTCATCGGCCTCGCGCTCGGCCAACTGTTGGTGGGGCCGCTCTCGGACACTCTCGGCCGTAAGAAGCCGCTTCTCGCCGGAATCGGCGTGCACATCCTGGCGTCGCTGCTGGCGGTCTTCGCACCGAGCATCGCGGTCCTCGGCATCCTGCGGGTGTTCCAGGGCATGGGCGCGGCAGCCGCGGCAGTGGTCACAATGGCGATCGTCCGCGACCTCTACAGCGGTAACACCGTTGCCGTCGTGATGAGCCGGCTGATGCTTGTGCTGGGCGTGGCACCGATCCTGGCGCCCAGCATCGGCGGCGCCCTCCTCGTCGCCCTCGACTGGCGCGGGATCTTCGTCGTCCTGGCATTGATCGGCGTCGGCACGGCGATGATCGGTGCGTTCGGTCTCGCCGAAACACTGCCGCGGGAAAAGCGTCGCCCGAGCGGACTGAAGTCGGTTCTCCGTACCTACGGTTCGCTGCTCAGTGACCGCACGTTCATGGTGCTGACGCTCGTCTCCAGCGTCGGCATGGCGTCGTTGTTCGCGTATGTCTCCGGTGCTTCATTTGTCTATCAGGACCAGTACGGCCTCAACCAGCAGGAGTTTGCACTGCTCTTCAGTGCGGGCGCGATCGCGTTGATCGGCGCTTCGCAGGTCAACGTCCGACTGCTCGACCGGTGGACTCCTCAGCAGATCACCAAGTGGGCCCTTGTCGCGGCGGTGGTATCCGGCGCTGTAGTCATCGCTGTCGCAGTCCTCGAACTGGGCGGGCTCACCGGATTCGTGATCGCACTGTGGGTCATGGCCGGCGCCATCGGCTTTGTTCTCCCCAACGCCCCGGCACTGGCTCTCGCTCGTCACGGCGAAGCGGCGGGTACTGCTGCGGCAATGCTCGGTGCGTTTCAGTTCGGCGTCGGCGCGGCCATCGCGCCCGCCGTCGGGCTACTGGGAAACACCAGCACCGCCCTGGCCGTCACGATGACGGCGTGTGTGTCGCTGGGTCTGATCGCTCTTCTGGCTACAACCCGAAAGAGTGAACCGGTCTAACCGGCAGCGGAGAACCACTCGCTGTAGAAGGTGGCGAGTCCCAGGACGCACGAGATCGCGACGAAGATCCAGAATCTTGCGATCACGACGGTTTCCGGCCAGCCGAGTAACTCGAAGTGATGATGGATCGGGGCCATCTTGAATACGCGTCGGCCGGACGATCGGAACACCAGAACCTGGATAATCACCGACAGGATCTCAGCCACGAACAGGGCGCCGATGATGACCATCAGCAGCTCGGTGTGCGTCGTGACGGACAGGCCGACCACCAGGCCGCCGAGTGCCAAGGAGCCGGTGTCGCCCATGAAGATCTGAGCCGGGGCGGCATTCCACCAGAGGAAGCCGAGGCACGCCCCGCCTGCTGCGGCAGCGACGATAGCGAGATCGAGAGGGTCACGAACGTCGTAGCATCCGGCGGCGGGCTCGAGGACACACGAGTTCCGGTACTGCCAGCCGGCGATGACGACGTAGGTCCCCAGGATCATGCCCATCGAGCCGGCCGCGAGACCGTCGAGACCGTCGGTGAAATTGACGGCGTTGGACCAGGCAAAAACCAGAATGCAGAAGAAGACCACAAAGCCGATGGCCCCCATCGAGAACACCGAGATGTCACGAACGTGGGACAGGTACTGGCTACCTGGGGTGACTCCGTTGTTGTTGGAGAACTGCAGGAACAGAATGCCGAAGATGATGGCGCTCGCCAGCTGACCGACGGTCTTTGCCGTCTTGTTGAGCCCGAGGTTGCGCTTCTTGCGGATCTTGATGAAGTCGTCGAGAAAGCCGACGATTCCCAGTGACGTCGCCAGCGCGAGAACCAGCCAACCGGACGCAGACAGACGTGGAAGCCGCGAGCCGAAACCGATGATGTGTGCCGCCAGGTATCCCGCCCACATGCCGGCGATGATCGCGATCCCGCCCATCGACGGGGTGCCACGCTTGCCTTGGTGACTCTGCGGACCCTCGATCCGAATCTCGTGCCCGAGCCCTTGCCGCGAAAGCACACGAATGAGAAACGGAGTCAGGAAGAGAGCGACGAACAACGAGACGCCACCCGCGACGAGGATTGAAATCACCCGTGGGACTCTACAGACGTAAGCGGCTGCGACACACAATCAGACAAGGCACCCGACCGCTTGCCAGCATGGGATGATCGACCTTATGTCTCCCCCCGCACCGCTCCCCCTCGACCCCATCGAAGAGGCGCATCGTCAGTGGACGGAGCACGGGTGGAGTGACGTCGCCGACGGTATGGCTGCGGTCACGTCGGTGATGCGGGCACAGCAGATCATGATGGCGCGGGTCGAAGAGGTACTCAAGCCGCTCGGGTTGACCTTCGCCCGCTACGAATTGCTGACGCTTCTCACCTTCACCAGGTCGGGTGCGCTCCCGATGGCCAAGGCAAGTGCCCGCCTCCAGGTTCATCCCACCAGTGTCACCAATGCAGTCGACCGTTTGGAGAAAGCAGAGCTGGTCAGGCGGGTCCCGCATCCCAGTGATCGACGCGCGACGCTCATCGAGATCTCCGACGCGGGTCGCGCATTGGCTCTCGAAGCGACCGAAATGCTCAACAGCAAGGTGTTCGCTCACCCCGGACTCCAGCAGGACAAGCTCGAACAATTGGTGACGATCCTCACTGAGCTTCGCAAGACAGCCGGCGACTTCGACACCGGCGGCGTGCCCACCAAATGGTGAACTGACCACAGATACCGCTGAAACTGCCCTCACACTCTCGACGAGTGTGAGGGCAGTTTCAGCGGTATTGAAGTTCAGCGGTATTGAAGTTCAGCGGTACCTGAGCTCAGCGGTGCTTGAATTCGGCCGACCGCTTCTCCACGAATGCGGCCATGCCTTCCTTCTGATCCTCCGTGGCGAAGGTCGAGTGGAACACCCGACGCTCGAAGCGGACGCCCTCGGCGAGGGTGGTCTCGAAGGAGCGGTTGACTGCTTCCTTGGCCATCATCGCAATCGGCAGCGACATCTCGGCGATGGTGGTTGCGGTCTTCAAGGCGTCGTCAAGCAAGTCGGCGGCCGGAACGATCCTGGCGACCAGGCCTGCGCGCTCGGCTTCTTCTGCGTCCATGTTGCGGCCGGTGAGGCACAGTTCCATTGCCTTGGCCTTGCCCACGGCGCGCGTAAGGCGCTGCGAGCCACCGATACCCGGAATGACACCGAGCTTGATCTCCGGCTGACCGAACTTCGCGGTATCCGAAGCGATGATGAAATCGCAGAGCATCGCCAGCTCGCAGCCACCACCGAGGGCGTATCCGGAGACAGCGGCGATCAGCGGCTTGCGAGCTGCTGCGACGCGGTCCCACGGGGTGAAGAAATCCTCGACGTATGCGTCCATGTACGTCTTGGACTGCATTTCCTTGATGTCGGCGCCGGCGGCGAATGCGCGCTCGGAACCGGTGATCAGGATGGCTCCGATGCCGTTGTCCGCTTCGAGGTCGGCAACCGCAGCGACGACCTCGTTCATCAGCTCGGAGTTCAGTGCGTTGAGAGCCTTCGGGCGGTTGAGCGTGATGACGCCGACGCGACCCTTACGCTCGAGGATGATGGTGTTGAAGTCGGTCACTACTGTCCTTCGGTCGAACGGTCACGGATGTCGTTGATGATGGCAGAGAAGTCCTGACCGCCACCGCCCGCAGTATGGAAGCGACTGTAGAGTTCGGCGGCCTTGAGCCCGATCTCAGCATCGACGCCGTTGGTGCGCAGCGCATTTGCAGCCAGACCGAGGTCCTTGTCCATCAGCGCGACGGCAAAGCCAGGCTGGTAGTCGTTGTTGGCCGGGCTGGTGGGCACCGGTCCCGGTACCGGGCAGTTGGTGGTCAGTGCCCAGCACTGTCCCGAGGCGTTGGACGCCACGTCGAAGAGCGCCTGGTTGCTCAGACCGAGCTTCTCACCCAGCACGAACGCCTCGCTGATCGCAATCATCGAAATGCCGAGGATCATGTTGTTGCAGATCTTGGCAGCCTGGCCGACACCGGCGTCGCCACAGTGAACAACCTTGCGGCCCATCACGTCCAGCAACGGTGACGCGGCCTGGAAGTCCGCTTCGGAACCGCCGACCATGAATGCCAGAGTGCCTGCCGTTGCCCCGACGACTCCGCCGGAGACCGGTGCGTCGACGCTGCGGTGACCGGCTGCTTCGGCTTTGTCGTGTGCCTCGCGGGCATCGGCGACGTCGATGGTGGAACAGTCGATGAACAGCGTGCCCGGTGTTGCCCCCGGCAGCAGCTCTTCGTACAGTCCGAGAACGTGCTTACCGCTCGGCAGCATCGTGATCACGACGTCGGCACCGCGAACGGCGTCGACTGCCGAATCCGCTACCGATGCACCGTCTTTGACTGCCTGCTCCAGCGCCGCAGGTGCCAGATCGAAACCGACGACCTTGTGTCCGGCCTTGACGAGATTGGCCGCCATCGGGCCACCCATGTGACCGAGTCCGATAAATCCAATGGTGCTCATTAGTGATGCTCCTTCGGCGGTGATCAGTTGCCTTGCAGTTGGGGGGCGAGTCCGAGCTCGTTGTCGCCCAGCGGGGCGAAGTAGGCGTCGACGGATTCTGCCGTGACATCGTCGAGAGTTGCCGGTAACCACTTCGGGTTTCGGTCCTTCTCCACGACCTGGGCGCGAATGCCCTCGACCAGATCGTGTGAGGCGAGCGCAGCCGTCGAGACCCGGAACTCCTCGTTGAGGACTTCTTCCAGGCCTGCTGCGTTCTTGGCATGGCGCAGTGATCGCAGGGTCACCGACAGTGCGATGGGTGACTTGCCGAGAATCTGCTCCGCGGCCTTCTCCGCATCGGGGATTCCACTTGCGCGAAGACGCTCCACGATGGTGGACACATCGTCTGCCGAGTACGCGGCGTCGATCCAGCTCTGCTGGGCCAACAGCTCCGACACCGGAGCCGACTCCGCGTACTGCGCTACGGCCTCGGCAACCGAAGACGACGCGAGAGCGGCAATGAACGTCTCGATGTTCTCCGACGGGATGAAGTGATCCGCGAAGCCTGCTGCGATGGCATCCCCGGCGCTCAGTCGCGCCGTGGTGAGCGCGATGTGCGTTCCGAGTTCACCAGGAGCGCGCGAGAGCAGGTACGTTCCGCCGACGTCGGGAATGAAACCGATTCCGGTCTCTGGCATTCCGATCATCGAACGCTCGGTCACGATGCGAATGTCGCCGTGTGCGGACACTCCGACGCCGCCGCCCATGACGATCCCGTCCATGATCGCAACGTACGGCTTGGGGTAGTTCGCGATCTCGGAGTTGAGGATGTACTCCTCACGCCAGAAGTCGAGCGAACCGGTCTTGCCGTCCTTGGCGTCGTGGTAGATCGAGACGATGTCGCCGCCCGCGCACAGACCACGTTCGCCGGCGCCCGTGAGTACGACGGCCTTGACGTCGTCGTCGGACTTCCATTCCTCGAGTGCCTTGGCCATCGCCTTGACCATCGAGTGGTTGAGGGCGTTGATCGCCTTGGGACGGTTGAGGGTGATGAGCCCCAGTCCGTCACGCTTTTCGATCAATACCTCGAGCTCGTCGCTCATGCTGCTCCCTGCTTTCCCTGACCTGATGCGACAACGCTGCGCGCGATGACCACCCTCATGATCTCGTTGCTGCCTTCGAGGATCTGATGAACCCGAAGATCGCGAACGATCTTCTCGATCCCGTACTCAGCAAGATAGCCGTACCCGCCGTGAAGCTGGAGAGCCTTGTTGGCAACGTCGAATCCGGTGTCGGTCGCGAAGCGCTTGGCCATCGCACACAGCTCCACGACGTCGGACGCTCCGTCTTCGAGTGCTGCGGCGGCGCGCCACAGCAGTGTCCTGGCCGCTTCGAGTTCTGTGCGCATGTCGGCGAGCTGGAACTGCAGGGCCTGCGATTCGATCAGTGCCGAACCGAAAGCTTTGCGGTCCACCAGGTATGCGACGGCCTTCTCGAGCGCTGCCTGGGCCCCGCCGACCGAGCAGGCGGCGATGTTCAACCGGCCGCCGTTGAGACCCTTCATGGCGATGCGGAATCCGCTGCCCTCTTCACCGAGCATGTTGGCGGCGGGAACGCGCACGTCTTCGAAGATCACCTGACGAGTGGGCTGCGCGTTCCAGCCCATCTTGACCTCGTTGGCACCGAAGGACAGTCCAGGTGAATCCTTGGGCACGATGAACGCCGAAATGCCCTTGGCACCGGCAGATCCGGTGCGCGCCATCACGACGTACACGTCGGAAGTGCCTGCGCCGGAAATGAACTGCTTGACGCCGTTGAGGATGTAGTCGTCACCGTCGCGAACGGCCTTGGTACTCAAGCCCGCAGCATCCGAGCCCGCACCGGGTTCGGTGAGGCAGTAGCTGCCCAGTTGGTCCATCGAGCAGAGTCCGGGCACCCACTTGTGGCGCTGGTCGTCATCCCCGAACTGGTCGATCATCCACGTGACCATGTTGTGGATGGAGATGTACGCGGCGATCGACGGATCACCCTTGGCGAGCTCTTCGAAGATCCGGGCAGCGTCGACGCGGCTCAGCTCACTGCCACCCACGTCTTCACGAATGTAGATACCGCCCATCCCCAGGGACGCCGCCTTACGGAGGACGTCCACCGGGAAATGCTTGGTCTGATCCCACTCCACTGCGTTGGGCGCCAGATGCTCGGCCGCGAAGTCGCGGGCAGTGTCGCGAATCGCCCGCTCGTCATCGGTCAGAGTAAACATGAAAAGTGTTCCGATCAGTTCATCGTGGGGATGACGAAGTGGTTGGTCTCTTCTTTTTTGCCGGAAGGCCAGCGCTGCGTCACGGTCTTGGTCTTGGTGTAGAAGCGGAAGGAGTCGGGGCCGTGCTGGTTCAGGTCACCGAATCCGGAGCGCTTCCAGCCGCCGAAGGTGTGGTAGGCGATCGGGACCGGGATCGGCACGTTGACGCCGACCATGCCGACGTTGACGCGAGCGGTGAAGTCACGCGCGGTGTCGCCGTCGCGGGTGAAGATGGAGACGCCGTTGCCGTACTCGTGTTCGGTCGGCAGACGCAGTGCCTCTTCGTAATCTGCAGCGCGTACCACCTGAAGGACGGGTCCGAAGATCTCTTCCTTGTAGATGCGCATGTCCGACGTGACGTTGTCGAACAGGGTTGCGCCGGCGAAGAATCCGCCTTCGTGGCCTTCGAGAGTGAAGCCGCGGCCGTCGACGACTGCCGTTGCGCCCTCGTCGATGCCGATCTGCACGTAGTTGTTGACGCGGTCGAGAGCATCCTGGCAGACCAGGGGACCGAAATCGACGCCTTCGTCGTCACTGCGACCGATCTTGAGCTTCGCGACGCGCTCCTTCAGCTTCGCAACGAGGGCGTCCGCTGTCTCCTCGCCGACGGGAACAGCAACCGAGATGGCCATGCAACGCTCGCCGGCGCTGCCATAGCCGGCACCGATCAGGGCGTCGGCAACCTCGTCGAGGTCGGCGTCCGGCATGACGATCGCGTGGTTCTTGGCGCCACCGAAGCACTGTGCGCGCTTGCCGTGAGCTGCGGCCGTCTCGTAGATGTACTGAGCGATCGGCGTGGAGCCGACGAAGCCGACAGCCTTGATGCGATCGTCGGTGAGCAGGACGTCGACAACTTCCTTGTCACCGTTGACCACGTTGAACACGCCGGCGGGCAGTCCGGCCTCGAGGAACAGTTCGGCCAGGCGCAGCGGCACGGAAGGGTCACGCTCGGAGGGCTTGAGGATGAAGGCGTTACCTGCGGCGAGGGCGGGGCCGGCCTTCCACAGCGGGATCATCGCGGGGAAGTTGAACGGCGTGATTCCGGCAACGACGCCGAGCGGCTGACGCATGGAGTACACGTCGATGCCGGTGCCGGCACTCTCGGTGAATTCACCCTTGAGCAAGTGCGGAGCGCCGACGGCGAACTCGATAACCTCGAGGCCGCGCTGGATGTCGCCCTTGGCGTCGGCGACGGTCTTGCCGTGCTCGGACGAAAGGAGGCGGGCCAGAGAATCCATCTCGGCCTGAGCGAGCTGCAGGAACTTCATCAGCACGCGGGCGCGCTTCTGCGGGTTGAACGCTGCCCACACCAGCTGCGCCTCTTCGGCATTGGCGATGATGGCTTCAGTCTCGGCCTTGCTCGCGAGGGGGACGCGGGCCTGCACCTTGCCGGTGTTGGGATCGAACACGTCTGCAAATCGATCAGAGGTCCCGGGAACACGCTTGCCACCGACGAAGTGCGTCAACTCGTGAACCGTCGCATTTTCAACCGTCGCATTTTCAACCATTGTGCTAACCCGTTCCTTGCTCGTATGGACCGCCCAGGAGGCAGCAGTGAATATGTCTACCATCCTATAGTTGGATGTCCATGTATGTCTAGAGCCCAAGCGCCGTGAGTGGTTAAGGAGTCCCAGGGGTCTCTAAGCACTCACAGCGCGTAGCGCTAACGCAGCATCCCGCGCGACTTCGGCATCGGTGACGTCGTATCCATCCGATCCCCCACCAGGTCCGCCGGACACTGCGACAACTTTGCGCGCCGAGAGATGCACCGCATCGACGCCGACGGCAGCGATCGCCGGGATGTCGTCGACGGATATTCCGCCACCCGCCATGATCTGAATGCGACCCGCGGCATGGTCGACCATTCGTCCGATCTCTTCGAGCCCCTCACTGCAAGTGTCCGCACCCCCGGATGTCAGCACGCGGGTCACGCCAAGATCGATCAGCTCGTCCAGCGCGGTCAGACGGTCGGTCACCACGTCCATCGCACGATGCACCGTCACCTCGACCCTCGCCCGGTCCACGCATCCGATGATGCGGCGCAGCACGAGGGTGTCGATCGAATTGTCCTCCGTCAGCGCGCCGATCACGATGCCGGCAGCTCCCGCCGCCGCAGCAGCACGGACGTCGTGCTCCATCACCCACACTTCGTCGGGTGAGAACACAAAACCTCCGGCGCGCGGACGGATCAGCGGGTGAACCGCGATCCCCACTTCCGACGCTGCCTCGATCACTCCGATGCTGGGCGTCACTCCCCCCGTCGGGCCGAGGGCAGCACACACCTCGACCCGAGTTGCTCCTACCGAACGCGCGATCCTCGCCCCCCGCACGTCCTGCACAGCCAGTTCCAAAACGGTCATGTCAGAAGGACTGCCACGACGGCTTGTGTTCGAGCGCGTACCGGTAGTAGTCGGCAAGCTCGAGCGAACTGGCCGCGGCTTCGTCGATCACGACGGTGACATGGCGGTGCAACTGCATCACCGAGGCCGGGCAGAATGCAGACAACGGACCTTCCACGGCGGCCGCGATCGCATCAGCTTTTCCTTCTCCGGTCGCAATCATCACCAGATGCCGTGCATCGCTGATGGTTCCGAGCCCCTGGGTGAGCACGTGGTGCGGGACGTCGTCCACACCGTCGAAGAACCGCGCATTGTCGATCCTGGTCTGTTCGGTCAGTGTCTTCACGCGGGTGCGCGACGTCAAAGACGATCCTGGCTCGTTGAAGCCGATATGGCCGTCGGTGCCGATGCCGAGCAACTGCACGTCCACTCCCCCGGCCGCCGCGATGCTCTGGTCGTACCGGGCGATCTCCTTCTCCGGGCACGGCGCTTCACCGTTGGGGCTGGACACCATCGCCGGATCCAGGTTGACGTGATCGACGAACTCCGACCGAATCACCGAGTAGTACGACTGCGGATGGCGTTTCGGCAATCCGAGGTACTCGTCGAGCAGGAAGGCGCCGGCCAGCGAGAAGTCGAGTTCGGCGTCGCGATGCCGCGCTGCCAATTCACGATAAGTTCCGATCGGCGACGACCCCGTTGCGAGCCCGAGCGTCGTCGCCCCGGCTCTGACATACCCTTCGACGATGTCCGCGACGGTCGAGTCGACCTCCGCGGGTGTCGGCAGAATTACGATTTCCATGATTCTTCCTGTCCGGCGGTTTTTCCGCCGAGTAGTACACGCCCCAGGCGCAATTGACGATCGGTGACCAGAATGTCGGCGCGAGCGCCGACGGCCAGCGATCCGATCAGGTCGCCAAGCCCCAGCAGACGCGCCGGGCTCCGAGTTGCTGCTGCGACCGCGTCTTCGAGAGCGACTCCACCGTCGAATACGGTGCTACGCACCACATCGAGCAATCGTGCAGTCCCTCCGGCGATGGCACCGGAACTGCCGTCGGTGGTCGCGAGCCGTGCGACTCCCTCGTGAACCGTGACGTCGAGAGCACCGAGTTGGTAGTCGCCGTCATCCATTCCGGCAGCGGCCATCGAATCACTGACCAAGGCGATCTGGTCCGGCCCGACAGCATCAAAGACCATCGACACGGTCTCGGGAGCAAGATGCACTCCGTCCGCGATCAGTTCCACCACCATCTCGCCTCGCGCCGCCGCCGCCAGGCACGCCGCAACGGGGCCCGGCGATCGATGGTGCAGCGGCGGCATCCCGTTGAAGAGGTGCGTTGCGCTGATCTCACCGGCCCACTCCCCGTGTACTGCAGCATCGATGCGCGCCGACGTCGTTGCCGCGCCGGCATCGGTGTGACCGAAACTCGGCACGATATTGCGATGACGCATGATCGCGAGCAACTCTGCGAAGTTCTCGGTCTCGGGAGCCAGAGTCATGGACCGTACGGTCCCCCGCGCGGCGTCGCACACGGCTTCGAGCAGAACCGGATCGCCGGGAATGATCGCCGCCGGATCCTGGGCACCGCAGCGGAGGCCGTTGATGAACGGCCCCTCGAGGTGGATACCCAGGAGTTCTCCGCGTTCGACCAGATCGGCGAGCATCGTTGCTTGCCGCACCAGATCTGCGCGGGGTGCGGAGACCAGGCTGGCCAACATTCCGGTCGTGCCGTGCTCACTATGGTGCG
The DNA here is from genome assembly GCF_030056735.1 of Rhodococcus sp. IEGM 1409. Classification (GTDB taxonomy): domain Bacteria; phylum Actinomycetota; class Actinomycetes; order Mycobacteriales; family Mycobacteriaceae; genus Rhodococcus_F. Next base: position 88,432 of record NZ_JASHKN010000014.1, on the reverse strand, counting down.
CTGCGGCGCGGCTCGCTCCCTCTGCATCGGTGTTCGGGAAACCAGCACCCGCTGCGCCGTGACTGTGGACATCGATCAGTCCAGGCATGATCAACGAGTCGGTACGTTCCGGAATGGCCGAGACGGGCGCCGACGCGACGTAGTCCGCAGCCGAGCCGACCCAGCTGATCTTCTCCCCGTCCACGACGACAACCCCGTCGTGAATCTTGCCGATCGGCGATCCGATCACCGTTCCCCGCAACACGATCGGATCGATAACAGCGGCCGAGCCTGACGTACTCATGCGGACTCGCGAATCCGCGCGACGGCCGCTCTACCCTCGATCGGGTTTCGCGCGCCCCGCGCCGCTGCGGCCATGTCCTTGCACACCTCCAGATCGAGTGACGCCAATTGAGAGCGCACAGCGCCCAACGCCGGGACCGACATCGACAGGCTCGTGACGCCCAACCCGACCAGAACCGGAGCCAACAGCGGATCCGACGCGGATTCGCCGCACACGCCAACCGGTTTCCCGGCGTCGGCGCCCGCCTGGCCGACCATCGCGATCAGATCGAGGACCGCCGGCTGCCACGGATCGAGCAGCTGCGCCAGGCTCCCGGCCATACGATCCACGGCGCAGGTGTACTGGCTCAGATCGTTGGTACCGATACTGACAAAATCGAGATGCTCGAGGAGATCCCTCGCCCGCAAAGCGGCAGCTGGAATCTCGATCATCGCTCCCACCTTGCCGATACCCCGCGAACGCGCAAGGGCTGCAAATCCTTTCGCTTCGTCGGCCGTCGCCACCATCGGCGCCATCACCCACAGGTCGGCGCCCGTCGCGTTTCCTGCGGCGGCAAGTGCGTCGAGCTGACTGATCAGTGTGTCGGGATAGACCGTGCCCACTCGTAACCCACGGACGCCCAGTGCCGGATTCTCTTCGCCTCCGAGATCGAGAAACGGCAACGGCTTGTCCGAACCCGAATCGAGAGTGCGGACCACTACCTTCTGTCCGGCGAAGTACTCGAGCACCGACGTGTACGTCTGGGCCTGCTCCTCTACCGAAGGAGCGTCGTGCCGCCCGAGATACGAGAATTCGGTACGGAACAGTCCGACGCCCTCACAATCCGCCGCCCCGGCCCGCGCGGCGTCCTCGAGGGTTCCGATGTTGGCCGACAATCTCACCGCGAATCCGTCGCGCGTGCGCCCCGGACCACGTGCCGAAGCCGATTGCTCAGCCACGAACGATGCTTCACGGACAGCGCGCTCGCGCATTTCTTCCGAGGGATCGATGGTGACCGTCCCGGTGGTGCCGTCGAGGATGAGGAGTTTCCCCTCCGTCAGCTGATCGGTTCCCGAGCAGTTGACCACGGCCGGGATTCCGAGCGACTTCGCCAAGATAGCCGTATGGCTGGTCGGGCCTCCTTCCGCGGTCAACAGTCCGACCACGTCACTCTCACCCAGCGTCGCCGTATCCGCCGGCGCCAAGTCGCGCGCCACCAGGATGTACGGGTGACCCGGAGCGGGAATTCCGGGCATCGGCTCACCGCGGAGCACGGCAACGGCTCGCTGTCCGAGATCACGCAAATCGGTTGCCCGCTCGGCCATGTATCCGCCGAGCGCTGTGAGTTTTTCACAGAACGCGTCGAAGGCGATCGCCACCGAGTGAGCGGTCGGCAACCCGGACTCCAGGTTTGCCTTGGCCGCCTTCACGATGCCCGCATCGCGCGCCATCGCAGCCGAGGTCGTCAGGATTTCCGCCGGAACACCTTCGACGGACTGTGCACGCGTGAGCAATTCCTCCGCGACGGCGTCCAGTGCCTCTCGGATTCTGATCAGCTCCGCCTCGGGGCTGCCCGTAACCCGATCCGACGCCGAGGTCGGTTCGGGCGTGGAGAATCGCAGCCACGGCGCACATACCGAACCAGCGCTCACTCCGATACCCGCAATGCGGTTGTCCACACTCGCCGTCATCAAGCTTCGTCCAGTTCCGAAGCGAGAAGCTCTGCGAGCGAACCGACCGCGGCATCGGCGCCGTCACCGTCAGCTCGCAAGGTCACCGAATCCCCGAATGCGGCACCGAGAGTCATGACCGACAACATGCTGGAGGCGTCGACGGGTTCGCCGTCGCCGAGCGAGATGGTGACGACGACCGGTAGGTCGGCCGCGGCGCGCGCGAAGAGCGCTGCGGGTCGTGCGTGGAGTCCGACGCGGGATCCGATTGTCGTGGTTGCGATCGCCATGTTCAGCGTCCTTCCAGTTCCTTGTCGAGCTTGTGTTCAAGTTCTGCGACCAGTGGGGCGTCGGTGCGGGTATCACCCTCGGCTGCGAGTGCCAATTCGGCCTCGAGGAGCGCGGAATCCGGTTCGGCTGCCGCCACCTCGACGTCTTCTTCTCGTCCCGGCGTGCGCAGATTCCACTTCTTGATCACGAAACTGAAGAGGAAGTAGTAGATCAGCGCGTACCCGAGTCCGATCGGGATCAGCATCCAAGCGTTGGTCGCCTTGCCGAAGTTCAACACGTAGTCGAAGAAGCCTGCGGAGAACGTGAATCCGTCGTGGATACCGAGCGCATTGACCAGCGCCATCGACGTTCCGGTCAACAGTGAGTGGATGACGTAGAGCGGCCACGCGACAAACATGAAGGAGAATTCGAGAGGTTCGGTGATTCCGGTGAGGAAGGCGGTAAGCCCGGTGGAGAGCATGATGCCGCCGACGAGCTTCTTCTGAGAAGGCTTGGCGTTGCGCCAGATTGCGAAGGCTGCAGCAGGGAGAGCGAACATCATGATCGGGAAGAAGCCGGTCATGAACGTACCGGCGGAGGGGTCACCGGCGAAGAACCGGTTGAGGTCGCCGCGAACGATCTGCCCGCTCGCGTCCTGGTAGTCGCCGATCAAGAACCACACGGCGGAGTTCAAAATGTGGTGCAAGCCGGTGGGGATCAGCAGTCGGTTCGCTGCGCCGTAAATGCCGCCACCCACAACGGTATTGGAAGCAACTGCTTCACCGACCCAGTTCAGGCCGGAGTTGAACAGCGGGTACACGAATGCCATCAGGACACCGACGACCAAACCGGTGATTGCCGTCAGAATGGGAACGAGCCTGCGCCCGTTGAAGAATCCGAGATAATCGGGAAGCTTCGTTCGATAGAACCGCTGCCACAAGATCGCCGACAGCAAGCCCATCACGATACCGGCAAGCACACCGTAGTTGATCAGGGATTGATCCCCGTTCGGGTCGGTTTTCCCTTCGAGGACGATCGGCGACATCGCCTTGAACACTCCGTCGATCACCATGTAGCCGACGACGGCCGCCAAGGCGGTCGAGCCGTCGGCCTTCTTGGCCCAGCCGATCGCGATACCGACGGCGAAGATCAGCGGCAGCCACGTGAAGACCGCTTGTCCCGCAGCGGAGATCACTGCCGCCGCACTGTGCATCGAACTGAACCGCCCGAGCAGGTCGTCCTGGCCGAGGCGGAGCAAAATTCCCGCAGCCGGCAGAACTGCGATCGGAAGCATCAAGCTTCGGCCGAGGCGTTGAACCCCGGCGAACACTTTCGATTCCTTCTTCGGGGTGTCTTCGAGCGTCATCAAAGGACCTTCTTCGTTCGCCGGGCCGCGTCGCGATCGGCCACTGGTTCTGGAAATTCGGGTGTCGTGCACGTGCAGGTTTCGTGAAAATGCAGGTCGCGGTTCACGCTCGGAGGTGAGGCCGAAACCGTTTTGTCGAAACTGTTGTGGAGCCGGACTTCCAACGGGTACTGTCCGGTCATAACCAGTTGTAGTTTTACCTGGTCGAGGCGAGTTGTCAACACCAAGATGTGACACACGTAACCGGGATAGCCTTGACCAGCAACTAGTCAGCCCACCTGTACGACCGTTCAACGATCACGACCAACCCGACAATCAGGAGCAGCAAATGTCGAAAGCGGAAGCAATCATCAAGGGCCTCGGCGGCGCGGAGAACATCGTCGAGATCGAAGCGTGCATCACCCGCCTACGCACCGAGGTCAAGGACGGCGCGAAGGTGAACGAAGCCGCGCTCAAGGCTGCCGGCGCACACGGCGTACTCAAGGCCGGAACGGTCGTCCAGGTCATCGTGGGACCCGAGGCAGACACCCTTGCAGAGGACATCGAGGACATCCTGTGACGGTCGTCCTCGCCCCGCTGCCCGGCCGGGTCGTCGCACTGGCAGACGTCCCGGACCCGGTGTTCGCTCAGCAGATGGTCGGCTCGGGCGTCGCCATCGAACCTGCCCGCGATCAGGGGCCGCTCACCGTTGTCGCGCCGATCAGCGGGAAGATCCTCAAACTTCACCCCCACGCATTTGTGATCTTCGGCGAGAAGGCCACCGGCGTGCTGGTCCATATCGGCATCGACACGGTCAAACTCGAAGGCGACGGATTCACTCTCATCGCCGCCGAGGGTGACACCGTCAATGCGGGTGATCCCGTCGTCAGCTTCGATCCAGCGGACATCGACACCACCGGCTACTCGGCGATCTGCCCGGTAGTGGTGATGGATTCCAAGCCGGACACCGTCGAATCCCCTTCGATCGGTAGCGACGTCACCACAGGCGACACGCTGTTCGACTGGTCGGCGTAACGCAAAGGACGGGCGCACCGAAAGGTGTGCCCGCCCTTTCGTTTCGATCGATGACTACCGAACAATTACTGGTCGCCGCGAGTTTTGGGCCGCGCTTGACCCTGGACTTCCATCTGCAACTGGTAGCGGTCGGATCGGTACCAACTACGAGTGTGCTCGACCGGTGCGATCTCGCTGAACGACACTCGATCGAAGTACAGGACCGGAGCGCCTTTACGAGTACCGAGGAGAGTCGCGATCTCCGTACTGGCGCCGTCTGCACTGACCGTCTGTTCTGCCCGATCGATCGGCTTGCCGTACTTGTCAGCGGTCGCCCGGTAGATCGAACCCGTCAAGTCCATGTCGAGCAGACCCGGCAACAGTTCCGGATTGAACCAGCCGTCGTCGACACTCACTGGCTCGCCGTCGGCGAGGCGCAAGCGCTTGACGTGATAACCGTCGGAACCCGGTCTCATATTCAGTGCGGCAGCAGTACTTTCGGGGACAGGCCCCTGTTCGCTGACCAGGACCACTGTCGTGGGATGGTGCCCCTGGGCGCGCATTTCCTCGGTGAAGGATGCAAGGTGCAGCTTTGACTGGACGGCACGGTGCGCAACGAAGGTTCCCTTGCCACGCACGCGAACGAGGTGTCCGTCATTGACCAGTTGCCCGATGGCCTCGCGAACGGTGATCCGACTGACGCCGTAGTCCTGCATCAGGTTTCGCTCGCTGGTCATCAAGTCACCAGGCTGGAGTTCTTGGGTGCACTTGCGCAGGAGAATGGTGCGCAACTGTTCGTGTTTGGGTATTGCGCTGTCGCGCAAATGAACGGGCATCACAGCGACTGTCCCTCCGAGAAATGAATAGCCGTCTATTCGCCGACGACAACGATATGAAATCGCAGGCAGGTCCCGACCGGACCGGTCCAATAAACGATACTGGAATTCACGACAGGAAACTAGCACCAGTCCGGAGTGGTCCGATTTCAATCGTCCAACCGTCGGTAGATGGACCGTATCTCGTCCAAGGCGACATTCTGCTGAGCCATGTCCAATCCCAGTGCCGCAACCGCCTCGCGCAAGCGCCTGATATCCAGATCGTCGATCGCCGCACGAAAAGGCACCTTCGGTAGCGCCGGCAGGGCAGCGGCGATTCCGAACCAATTCTCGACGTCCACCGGAACAGTCGACTCGTCTTCCACGCCCCCGATCAACTGCTCCAGATCGACCCCGCGAAGTCTCAGCAACCTCAGCGGATCGGTGTCGATTCGCTCGGCAGTCAAGAACGCCACGGCCGCAGCGTGTTTGCACGGCCAACCGACATCGGGGCAGGTGCAGTCGAAGCGGAAAGCCGACGGCCCGTCCGGTATCAGCTGAGCAGCAAGCATGTCCGGGACCGTGCCGGACACCAGCGAGGCAAGGCTTCCCGGCACGCGGCGGATCTTGGTGATGATGTCGTCGATATCCGATTGATCAAGGGTGTCGATCGACAGCGTGGAAACAAAAGGCTGCAATTGACTGCCCTGAACCTCGGCGGTCACCACTCCCGGTTCGATGTCGAGCGCCAAGACCTGGCCCGAACGCGCATACGTACGCCCACGTGTGACACGAGGTTTGTCGCCGATTTCTTCGACGACGCGGACAAAAGCCTTGCCCCAGAACGTCCTCCCGAACGCGGGACGGGGCTTGACCGGCGCAGGGGCTCGTCTCCGCGGCCCGGTGTACTCGCTGAAATCGGGGCCCTTACCGCGCGGACTCATTCGCCTACCGCGTCGTCGCCGAGTCGCAACAACTCATCCAGTTGCTCGACGCTCATCTCCGTCACCCAGTTCTCACCCGTTCCGACGGCAAGTTCAGCGAGTTCGCTCTTGCTCGCGATCATCGTGTCGATCCGCTCTTCCAAAGTTCCGACGCACACCATTTTGCGCACCTGCACATTCTTTCTCTGGCCGATGCGGAAGACGCGGTCCGTCGCCTGGTTCTCCACCGCGGGGTTCCACCATCTGTCCAGGTGAACCACGTGGTTGGCCGCCGTGAGATTCAGACCGGTGCCGCCGGCCTTGAGCGAGAGCACCATGATGGGCGGTCCGCCTTCACCTTGGAATGCCTCGACCATGGCGTCCCTTCCGGCTTTCGACACTCCGCCATGCAGGAACGGAACATCGGTGGTGAACCGGTCGGCCAGGTACGGCACCACTAATTCCCCGAACTCACGAAACTGTGTGAAGAGCAGAACCTTCTCGTCGTCGGCGGTGACCGACTCGACGATGTCCTCGACCAGACCGAGTTTTCCCGAACGGTGTTGCCCGCGGCGCATCATCGGCGATCCGTCGCGCAGGAAGTGCGCCGGATGATTGCACACCTGTTTGAGTTTGGTCAGCGCAGACAGGACGGCACCCTTACGCTTCATGCCTTCCGTCCCCTTGATCTGCGCCATCATCTCGTCCACCACCGCGCGGTACAACGCGGCCTGTTCCTCACTGAGATTCGCTCGAACGGTCATCTCCAGTTTCTCGGGTAGATCCGCGATCACGGAGGGATCAGTCTTCACCCGCCGCAGCACAAATGGTGACGTGACGGCTCGCAGTCTGGAGACGGCAAGTTGATCTTTTTCCCGCTCGATCGGTACGACAAACCGTTTGCGGAACATCTGCTCCGAGCCGAGCACCCCGCGATTGGCAAAATCGAGGATGGACCGCAATTCGTCCAGTCGGTTCTCCACCGGCGTTCCGGTCAGAGCAACTCGATGGTCCGCGGGAATGCTCCGAGCAGCGCGCGCCTGAGATGTCTTGGCGTTCTTGATGTGTTGAGCTTCGTCGAGCACCACGCGGCGCCAGTCGAGATCCTTGAGCGCCGCGACGTCGCGAGTCATGAGGGCGTAGGTGGTGATCACCAGATCACTCTCACGAACTGCCTGTTCCAACTCTGGCCCCGTAGCGCGGTCCGAACCGTGATGAACGTAGACACGCAGACTCGGCACAAATCGCGCCGCTTCACGCTGCCAATTTCCGACCACCGACATCGGGCACACCAAAAGCGTTGCTGTCTTGGACGTCTCGTGCGCAAGTAACGCCAGCAGTTGCAGCGTCTTACCCAAACCCATGTCGTCGGCCAATACCGCACCGAGCCCCAGCGCACTCATGTATGCCAACCAGTCGAGACCGCGTCGTTGATACGGACGCAAAGTCGCATTGACCGTCGACGGCACCGCGACCTGCTGCGGAGCCACCGACTGGTCGAGCAATGCGGAAGCCCATCCGGTTGCCTTCACTTCCTCGACCGGCAGATCTTTGAGGTCGTCGGCGATCAAATCCTTGATCAGATCGACAATCGCTCGGTCCCCGCTCGAATGCCGCTGATTGACAAAACGAGCCGCACGGGCAAGCACGTCTTTGTCTGCTTGAACCCACTCACCGCGCAACTGGACCAGATCGGACTTCGCGTCGACGAGTCGGTTCATTTCCTCGGCGGTGAGCACCTTGTCTCCGAGCGCCAATTCCCAATCGTATTCCAACAATTGATCCATACCGACCGTGCGATTCTCCGCCACGATCGGAGATGCCGCCGTGGTCACCCGCACACGCAGTGAGGGAGATACCACGTTCCAGGCGCGCGGGAGCAGTAGCGTGATCCCTCGCTCCCGCAATACGATCGCGCCGTGTCCGACCAGGTCCATCACGACAGGAGTGGGCAGCAACAGGTCGAGACTGTCTTCGTCCCGCGGCACGTCGCGAAAACGCGGGTAGGCTTTGATCGCCTCTTCGAGCTTGCGGCTGCCGAGTTGGATGCGTTTGGGATCGGCACGGTGCAGTCGAACACGCTCGGGCGCTTCGCCTTCGGGACGTAGACACACCTGAAGACGCCACAGCGCTTCGTCGTCCGGATCGGAATTGTCGTCAAGTTCCGGTTCGATCAGTCGCAGAACCAGGTCCGGCTCTCCGGCGGTGAACGTCGACCCCCATTCGGAGAGTCCCTCAGCCGCTCGTACCGACGCTTCGTCGAAAGCGTCTCCGGACAGCACTGCCTGCCACAGCGGGGTCTGCATCACCGGCACCGAGCCACCGAGAACACGGCGGACGATCGGGTCCGTGAATTCGTTCGTGATGTCTTCGATCGTCGCCCTCGGCGAGCCGAGGGCCCGCTGTACCGGCGGCATGGCAACTACCAGTTCACCGATCCAGGCGCGCTGGCGTTCCCCTACCGACAACTGCCAGCGCGGCCACCAACTGCCTTCGGCCCGCGTCAGAGCCGGTACCACTCGCCCAGCACGTACCCAACGGTCGATCCCTCGCGCCACGTGCACGAGAAAGTGGAGGTCGCCGGCGATTCGCTGGTCGTCGGCCTTGAACCGCAGCAGGAGATCGACTGCGTCCGGCGGTGCCAACGCAACGGCCGCGTACTCACTCTGCAATGGCCCGCCAGGCACGGGCGGCATAGCGACATTCACACGATGACGGAACTTGCGATGCAGGACAGCGCTGACCGGATCACGAGGATCGTCGGTCCCGGCACCATCGTGCCCGTCGACCCACAGTTTGAGCCCCGATCCCGGTGACCAGAGTCCATGCAGCATCCGACCATCCAATCAGGTGCCACCGACACCACTGCTCCTCACCACCCTGCCGGCCTAGCGGGGCAATAGGCTGGCAGGCATGACGACGGCATACGGCTTTATCGAGTACGGCGGCCCCGACACACAGTCCTACTTCGACGTCACCCTGCCACCGCCCGGTGCGGGACAACTGCTGGTGTCGGTCCGAGCCGCGGGCGTCAATCCAGCCGACTGGAAGGTTCGCGCTGGTACGCGAAAAGACACCGTGCCCGTGACACTGCCTGCGGTTCTGGGACGCGAAGTGTCCGGTGTTGTCATCGGAGTGGGTCCGCGGGTCACCGAGTTCGAGGTCGGCGACGAAGTGTTCGGCGCGACCGCCACCGGCTTCGGCGGCTACGCCGAGTCGACATTGCTCAACGTCTCGTCAACAGCACACAAGCCGCCTACCGTGCCGTGGGCGGATGCCGCGGTGCTGACGGTTGCGGCGGGAACGGCCTACGACGCTCTCCACGGTCTCGGGCTGAAGCCCGGAGCAACACTTCTGCTCCTCGGTGCCGGCGGCGGCGTGGGTCGCAGCGCGATCGCGCTTGCGCTCTCGCGGAGCATCAACGTGATCGGTGTCGCGAGTGAGGGCAAGAGAACCGCGATCGAGGAAGCGGGAGCACGCTGGGTTGCGTCGGGAGACGGATTCGCAGACGAAGTGTCCGCGTTGTCCCCAGTCGGAGTGGACGCGGTTTTCGACCTGGTCGGCGGGGACACGCTCACCCGCGGCGCCGCGCTCGCGCGATCGGGCGCGCCGATCCTGAGCATCGCCGATCCCCTGGCGGCAAGCCGACTCGGCGGCGGCGGAGTCGAACGTCGAAGGACCACAGCAGTATTCACAGAGGTGGCGGCACTCGTGGCCGATGGGACCCTGAACCCGTCCGTGTCCGGTCGCTACCCTTTCTCCAACGCCGGTGACGCGCTCGCTGCAGTCGAGGACGGCCATGCCGCCGGCAAAGTGGTGATCGAGTTCGGCTGATTTCTGTCAGCCCGCGATGGTTCAATCACCGTCTACGACGGGCGGGGGCACAGGTGATTGCACGGCTATCTGCGATCCTGTCGGCGCTCGTGCTCGTATGTCTCGTCGCGTCCTGCGGATGGTTCGGAGACGAGCGTCTCGATTCGGCCCCTGGCAGCCCGACGCGATCGGAACTCGAAGAGTTGCTGTCCCGAACCGCAATCGTGAACAACCGCCCACATCCGGGTGGATACGAGCGCGGCTGCGGTAACGGCGAAGCCTGCGTCTTCGGCCCCGCTTGGTCCGACGACCAGGACGCGCCAGGTGGCCACGACGGGTGCGATACCCGCAACAACGTCCTGGCCCACGATCTCTCGGGCGTGGTGTTCAAACCGGGTACGCGTGACTGCGTCGTACTGTCCGGGGTGATGACCGACCCGTACTCCGGTGATCACATCGAATTCGAACGCAGCCAGGCCAAGTCCGTCCAAATCGACCATGTCTTCCCGCTCGCCGCGGCCTGGGACTTCGGCGCGAACTCCTGGACGCCTGCGCTGCGGATGAGGTTCGCGAACGACATGTCGCTGAACCTGTTGGCCGTCAACGGCCCCGACAACCAGTCAAAAGGCGACAGCACGCCCAGCGACTGGTTGCCGCCCAATCCTGCGTACCGATGCTTCTACGCCGGCAAGTACTTGACCGTCGCGATTTCCTATGGTCTACCGGTCAGCCGAGCTGATCATTCGGCCCTGACGGATCTTGCCACTCGCTGCTGATCTAGCGGCAGTCCTTCACCACTCGGCCGCTCTGAATGACGAGTGCGATCCGCTCACGATCGGCAAAGATGGAGGGATCCGTCAACGGATTGCCACGGAAGGCAACGAGGTCGGCGAACTTGCCGACTTCGATGGTGCCGACCTCGTCGGCGATTCCGAGAATGTCGGCGTTGATCCGAGTAGCGGAAACCAGTGCATCCATGGGTGTTTCGACCTTCGCGCGCAGGACCAGCTCCATCCCACGGCCCGTCTGATCGGTACCGATGAGGTCGGATCCCAGCCCCACTCTGACCCCGGCATTTCGCGCGGCGAGGAGCCCGTCGATCTGCCCCTGCATCATCTTTCCGATGCGAGCCGAAATCGATTCGGGCAGACCCGCTGACGCCGCACTGTCCGAGAGCACCTGAACCACAGCCAACGTCGGCACCAATGCGACGTCGTGCTCGGCCATCAACTTGGCGGTCTCGTCGTCGATATCGGAGCCATGCTCGACGCATTTGGCGCCGGCAGTGACCGCGTTCCGGATTCCCTCGTTGTTGTGGGCATGCACCGTGACATACGTACCGCGCGCATTGGCTTCTTCGACTGCAACTTCGATCTCGTCGACCGTGAACTGCGTGTCGGTGAGCTTGTCATGAGTCGATACCACTCCCCCGGTGACGCACAGTTTGAGGAAGTCCGCACCTCTGCGGAACGTCTCGCGAACGTTCTTACGCATTTCGTGCGGACCGTCGGAAAGCAGAGACATACAACGCAATCCTGGGATGTCATGATCGGACCAGTCCGAAGTCGGCTCCCACTCGGCTGCCAGGTGTCCGTGTCCGCCGGTCTGGCACTGGATCGGGCCGCACTGAATGATCCGCGGTCCCGGAATCTTGCCTGAGGCGACAACTCCGGCGAGTCCACCGTCGATTCCGCCGCAGTCACGAACGGTGGTAAATCCCCCGTCGAGGGTCGACGCGCAGGTCGCGAACATGTCTGCGGCAAGCTCGGCTACCGAGATCTGACGCCGCAGGCTCGGTGCGAGATCACTCGATCCACCGAGATGAACGTGTGCGTCGATCAGTCCGGGCGTGATCGTCAACCCGGCGCAGTCCAGCACCTCCGCTCCCTCGGGCGGCGTGCCACCGATCGCACTGATGCGTCCGCTTTCCACAGCAACAGGGCAGTTCTCGATGGGGTCGGCGCCCGTACCGTCGATGATCGTTGCACCGGTCAGCCATACGACAGACATATTGAATGTTCCTCCGACGTGTACCGATCGCCGGAAGAATCCGCCGACATACCGAATAGGGTTCGGTTAGTATGATGCATATCGGCTCCCGAAATCAAGGAGTTGTCATCAATCGATCAAGTCCGAGATTGCCGACGAATCCCTCACCAGGAGAATCGATGCCGCGTCCTACCCAGCCGATACTGTCCAGGGGGAACATCACCGACGCGGCTCTGAATGCTGTCGACGCGACCGGCGACTTCACCATGCCCGGGATCGCCAAGCAACTGAACGTGACTCCGTCTTCGCTCTATTCACACATTTCAGGTCGATCCGAGATCGTCGAACTCATGCGCATCCGCGTGATGTCGTCGATCTCGGTCCCGCAACCACCCACCGGGTGGAGCGAGCGGATCAGCACATGGGGGTGGGCCTATCGCCGAGCTGCGGTCGAGCACTGGCGCCTCATCCCGCTGCTGATGACACGAAGCGTCCGCACCGAGGTGACCTTCGCAATCGATACTGCACTGGTTCAAGCATTTTCGGACGGTGGTTTCGATCCGACCGACACTCGCCACGCAATTTCCACACTCGACAGTCTGGTTCTCGGATCAGTCGTGAAACTGTCGACGCCGGATGTCGCGTGGACCCAGTCCTCCAACCCGAGCGAGATCACGCGCGAGGCTACGACCCCACTCCGAACCGACGACACCTTCGACTTCGGCCTGCGAACCCTGATCGCCGGATGGATGGCTCAGCGTGTCGTTCGCCTGTATACCGAACCCCATTCGGATTTCCCCGTCACTTCACGGTGAACGACCTGGTGTGCCATCCCGTGGCTCCACCGGGAATCGGCGGAGTGCGCTCTTCCACCTGAACATTCCCGTCCAAGTCCGTCGCTCTGACCTGCACCGTGTGCAAGCCTGAGCCCGCATCCCACATCCAGGACCATTGACGCCACGTGTCGATCGAGTACTCCTGAGCTAGCGTCGCCGGTTGCCAGTCACCGTTGTCGACGCGAACCTCGACCTTCTCGATCCCGCGATGCTGCGCCCAAGCAGTTCCGGCGACAAGCACCTGTCCCGGCTCGATCGGCGCCAAAGCTGCCGGTACCTCAATGCGCGACGACGTCTTGATCGGTGCCTGCGCACCCCAACCGCGCTGGGTCCAATAGGCCTCGACCTTGTCGAAACGCGTCAACTCCCACTCCGTCACCCACTTGGTGGCGGACACGAAACCGTACAGCCCCGGAACCACCTGCCGAACGGGATAACCGTGCTCGAACGGCAACGGCTCACCGTTCATCGCCACGGCGAGGATCGCGTCACGGCCGTCGGTGACTATCTCGACGGGAGTCCCGACCGTGAAGCCGTCGACGCTGGTCGAAAGGAGCATGTCAGCGTCGGGATGGACACCGACTTCGTCGAGCAGATCCTTCATGGGGTAACCGATCCACTTTGCGTTCCCGGCCAGTACGCCACCCACCTCGTTGGAAACGCAGGTCAGCGTGATCACTCGCTCGATCGGCGTTCGCGCCACCAGATCGTCGAACGACAACGTCATCTCTCGGTCCACCATTCCGTGAATTCGGAGTTCCCACGAATCCGTCGTCAGTTGCGGAACAAGGAGCGCGGTATCGATTCGATAGAAGTCGTCGTTCGGCGTGATGTACGTCGATGCACCCGAAATCCCGATATCCGCACCCGCCGGAATCGGCGGCGCCGGGTCAGCGGCGGTGGGCACGACGAAGTCTTCACGATTCGCCACCGCGCCGGCGATTCGCTGTCCCACGAACTTTCCGGCCGCGCCCGCCGCCGCAGCCACTGCCAACGCCGCACCTGCCAGCAGAAGGAACTGACGACGAGGCAACCACGAGTCGGCGACGCCCGGCGAGAGCGGCACCTCGAGTTGTGTGATCAGCAACCGCAGTGTTGCGACGCCCGCCACCACACCGACCAGCGTCGGGAATACATACATCGCATCGGCGGTCGGGCGTTGCATCGCCGCATACACGCCAACCGCACCCAGCAGAACGAGGATGAGACTGCCGATCGGACGGCGTCGCCGTTCCAGCAGTCCGGCCACCGCGCCGAGCAGAACGATCAATATCGACATTCCGATGAACAGCGCCGGTTTGTCGTTGGTACCGAAGGTGTCGATCGCGAACTCGCGAGCCCATGCCGGGGTTCGGTCGACGGTGGTTGCACCGACTGCGTAGAAGGGCGACGCGTCCGGGTTGATCGGCAGCGCCACCAGTTCACCGATGCCCAGGACGACGGCCGCGGCCAACACTCCGGAGATCGCGTGAGCAGCCCACCTACGACGCGGTGGACGAGATTCGGTGCTCGGGTGCTCGTCGATGTTCTGTGTGACCATGTCGTCTCGGCTCTGTCGGTGCGAGTGGTGCTTCGATCGGATACCCGGCATTCGGCGCTGCAGGACATCCGGATGGGTGCACTCCTCCCTCGAGAACTACCCCGTCGTCGCGATTAGAGTGGGAACAATGACCGTCGACCTCAACAAGGACACGCTGCTGTGCATGTCGCTCTCCGGGCGACCGAGCAATATCGGCACCAGGTTTCACAATTACCTCTACGAGGAATTGGGCCTGAACTTCGTCTACAAAGCCTTCACCACCGAAAACGTGCCCGCCGCGATCGGCGGCATACGCGCACTTGGGATTCGAGGATGCGGGGTGTCGATGCCGTTCAAGGAACAGGTCATCGAGCACATCGACGTCATGCACGATTCGGCCAGTGCTATCGACTCCGTCAATACGATCGTCAACGAGTCCGGAGTGCTGCACGCCTACAACACCGACTATCAGGCGGTGGCCGATCTGCTGCGTGACAACGACGTCGACACGAGCCTGTCCGTCGCTGTCGCCGGAAGCGGCGGCATGGCAAAAGCCGTCGTCGCTGCGGTGCGCGACACCGGTTTCACCGACGTCACGGTGATCGCACGCAACCAGGAAGTAGGGTCAGCGCTCGCGAAGCAGTACGGCTTCGACTGGCAGGCCGATCTGGGCGAGTTGCGTCCCGGTGTGCTGATCAACGCGACCCCGATCGGTATGTCCGGTGGCGCGGAAGCAGATGCACTGTCATTTCCCGAAGACGCAGTTCGTGCAGCCGAGGTCGTCTTCGACGTCGTCGCGATGCCCGCGAACACACCATTGATCGCGTTGGCCACCGAACTCGGCAAGACGGCGATCACCGGAGCATCGGTCATCGCCCTTCAGGCGGCCGAGCAGTTCGTTCTCTACACCGGTGTGCGTCCGAGCGCGGAGCAGATCCAGCGAGCGTCGGAATACTCACGGGCCTAGGAACCACGCCACCGTGAACGAGACCGGGGAGACTCCGCCTCGACAACTGGCGCGAAACTTCAACGAGCTGTTGCAAGAACTGCGCGTTGCGCTCTCGGGTGTGCAGATCCTGTTCGCCTTCCTGCTGGCCGTGGCATTCACCGAACGCTACGAGGAGGCTTCGACGTACATCCGCGGCATCCACTTGGTGACCGTGATACTTGTTGCCATCTCGTTCGGGTTCCTGATGGCGCCCGCTGTCTGGCACCGTGTGCTGTTCCGTCGTGGGCACCGTGAGAACATCTTGCCCATCGCCAACCGATTCGTCCTGTGCGGCATAGCTTTTCTCGCCGCCTCCATGACCGGCACGGTCCTGTTGATCGCCGAGGTCGCCGTCGGCGGAGTTGCCGCCAAGGTCTTGGCAGCGTGCGCCGCGATCATGTTCACGGCACTGTGGTTCCTCGTGCCGTCATTCATCGATCGCACCAAAAGCTGACTCAGGCTCCGGTTTCGACGCCGCGAGTGCTGTCGTTCGACCACTGTGACCACGAGCCCGGGAACAGCGTCGCGTCGTAACCTGCGATCGCGAGCGCCGCAATCTCGTGCGCTGCGGTCACTCCGGATCCGCAGTACACCGCCACTCTGTCTCCGACGCCCAGGCCGGCGAACCGCTCACGCAGGCCGTCCGCATCCAGGAACCTTCCGTCGACGGTGATGTTCTCTGCGGTCGGCGCGCTCACCGCACCGGGGATGTGCCCCGCGACGGGATCCATCGGCTCGACCTCACCGCGGTAACGCTCCCCTGCTCGGGCGTCGAGAAGGACACCGCCCTCACCCATCCAATTGCCGACGCCGTCGATGTCGACAGTCGGCATGTTGCCGCCGGTGAAAGTCACGTTGCCTGGAGTGACCGACTCACCGATTCCGGCCGCCAACGGCAGTCCCGCGGTCTCCCAGGTCGGTAGCCCGCCGTCGAGGAGTCGGACGTCCGAGAGCCCGGCCCACCGCAGCAGCCACCAACCGCGGGCAGCGGCCGTGTTGCCGGTGGCGTCGTAGAGCACCACCGAATCACCGTCGTCGATTCCCCAACGCCGCGCAGCGTCCTGCAGGTCTTCGAGACTGGGCAGCGGATGCCTTCCCATTTCCGCCGACGGCGGCGAGGCAAGTTCCTCGTCGAGGTTCACGAATACGGCACCAGGAATATGGCCCTCGCGGAAATGCTGCTCGCCGTTCGAATCACCCAGCGCCCATCGGACATCGAGCAAACGCGGCGAGGCGCCGGCCTCGACGAGGGCGGACAGTTCTTCGACGTCGATCAGCACGGGAAGTGTCATGAGCCCATCCTGACACGAACTCTCATGCAACCCCGAAGAAGGCACCGAGGCCCACCAACAACACGCCCGTCACCACATCGATCCTCTTGCCGACGCCAGGACGACGCAGCTTCTTGCCGGCTCCGGCCGCCAGCACCACCACGATCGCCCACCACAACGCCGCGGCGACCACCGTCGCGCCCGCCAACATCAACGTGCGCAGCCCTGCGCCTTCACCCGGCTCGATGAACTGCGGGAGTAGCCCGAGAAAGAACAGCAACGCCTTCGGGTTCAGCAAGTTCGACAGGAATCCGTAGCGAAACGCCGTGGTGGCGGCGATCGGTTCCTTTGCCGCCGGAATTCCCTCGTCCGAGGCTCGGGCTTTGAATGCACTTCGGATCGCGGAGATGCCGAGCCAGGTGAGGTATGCCGCCCCGGCGTACGTCAGCGCGGAGAGCAACTGCGGACGGGTCGCGACGAGGGCCGAAAGACCCAGTGACGCCGCAGCGGTGTGAACGAACAGCCCCGAGATCACGCCGGCAGCTGCCACTGCGCCGGTCCGTCGATCCGCCAGAGAATGACGCAGGATCAGGACAAAATCCGGTCCCGGCGTGAACAGGACGATGGATAGCAGGGAGCCGAAAGCAAGCCATTGACCGACACTCATCCGAAATACCTCACACCCGAGCTGATTCGAGACACATGTTCATGCCAGGAGTGTGCAACTGGATCCGGGAAGTTCAAAACGACTCCGGATATAGTTCGGCAGATGACGAAGAATGAGCCTCTGGATCCGGTGGACTGGAAGATTTTGGCCGAATTGCAGAACGACGCGTCGATCACCAACAAGGTTTTAGCCGATCGTGTCGGCTTGGCGACGTCCTCGTGCCACGAGCGCGTACGACGCCTCCGTGCCAACGGGACGATCAGCGGTATCCATGCGATTGTCGACCCGGCTGCGGTGGGTCGGTCGATGCAGGCGATCATCGCCGTGCAGTTGCGACCGCATCGACGCGACCTCGTCGATCGCTTCACGGCCGACGCGCTCGCATTGCCGGAAACCCTTGCCCTCTTCAACGTCTCGGGCCCGGAAGACTTCTTCCTCCACGTCGCGGTCCGCGACAGTGCTCATCTACAACGAGTATTGATCGACCACCTCGCCGCACACCCCGAGGTCTGGCACGCCCAAACGCACCTCATCTACGGCAAAGCGGTCACCTCACCCATTCGGCCGGACAGGTAATTCGCGCCCCGAGGTGGTCGGGCAGAATCACTGACCATGTCGGACTCCACAGAAACCACCGAACCGGAAGCCGTTCGCAGCAACTCACAACCGATGAGCGCAGGCATCGTCACAGCCCTCGTCGGCTTCACAAGTTCGTTCGCGGTGGTGCTCACCGGCCTCGCCGCCGTCGGTGCGGACGCGGCCGAGGCGGCGTCCGGTCTGCTGGTTCTGTGCATGACCCAAGCGTTGGGAATGCTCTGGCTCTCACGCCGGTATCGGATGCCGATCACCCTCGCGTGGTCGACGCCCGGTGCCGCTCTCCTGGCCGGCGCCGGAGCGGTCGAGGGTGGGTGGCCGGCCGCGGTCGGCGCATTCATCGTCGTCGGAATCGCGATCGTTCTTACCGGACTGTGGCCGACGCTCGGAAGGGTCATTTCGGCAATCCCGACACCCCTGGCACAGGCGATGCTCGCCGGAGTTCTGATGCCACTGTGTCTGGCGCCGATCATCGCGGTCCGGGACGCACCGGCAGCGGTTGCACCGGTCATCCTGGTCTGGCTTGCGGCGCAACGCTTCTCCAAGCGATGGGCGGTTCCGCTCGCGTTTCTTACCGCGGCGATCGTGATCGGGATCAGCCTCGTCACGTCGGATCGCATGCTCGACGCCGGCGCCATGATCCCCCGCATCGATCTCACCGCGCCGTCGTGGACCTGGCAGGCGATGATCGGCATCGCCGTTCCGCTCTACATCGTCACGATGGCTTCGCAGAACATTCCCGGTGTGGCGGTGATGAATTCGTTCGGATACACCGTTCCCTGGCGACCGTCGATGATCGTGACGGGTATCGGCACCATCGTCGGCGCTCCCGCCGGTGGCCATGCGATCAACCTCGCGGCGATCAGCGCAGCCCTGGCCGCCGCCCCTACCGCGCATCCGGATCCCAAACGCCGATGGATCGCTGCCTTCACCGCAGGCTGGGCGTATCTCGTTCTCGCTGCCGGCGCGGCCGCGGTGGCCGCTCTGGTAGCCGCCGCACCGGCCGGAGTCGTGGAAACTGTTGCCGGACTGGCGCTCCTGGCAACGCTTGCCGGTGCCCTCACTTCGGCGCTGGGCGAGGCGAGCGAACGTGAAGGCGCCGTGGTCACGTTTCTGATCGCCGCATCCGGGGTCAGTATCCTGGGAATCGGTTCGGCATTCTGGGCGCTGTTAGTGGGGCTGATCGTGCGTGCCGTCCTACAGGGCACCACCCTGCCCTCACTCTCGCGAAAGTCCTCACTACAGTCGAAGCCGTGAGCACAGCGCAGACGCCCCCGTCGATCAGCGAGTTTCCCGTTCTCTGGCCCGTCCCGACGCGGTGGGACGACAACGATCACTACGGCCACGTCAACAACGTGACCTACTACTCGTACTTCGACACGGCGGTCAACGCCTGGCTGATGTCTTCCACCGGAACCGACATCCGCAATCTGCCTGCCATCGGCGTCGTCGCCGAGACGTCGTGCCGGTACCTGAGCGAACTGTCGTTTCCCGAGCAGTTGCAGGTGGGCATCTCCGTCGAAAAGCTGGGCACCAAGAGCATCGTCTACTCCCTGGCGATATTCCACGAGGTCGACGGCGGCAATTGGGAACCCGCTGCCAGCGGACGCTTCGTACACGTCTACGTCGACGCTGACACCCGCAAGCCGGTGGAGATCCCGGCCACCATCAGATCGGCAGCCGGGAGCTTGACCGGAAGCTAGCTCAGACCGAGCTGATCTGCCGTCAAGACGGCGCGTGCAACGATTCCGTCGATCAGCGCGACCGTCGGCCCGCCGTGCTCGGCCTTGTTGCGCGGATCGTCGAGGATCCGGCGCAGCACGCCCTCGGCGATGATCGAGAGCTTCCACAGCGCGAGTACGTGCCAGTATCCGACGGCGGACACGTCGCGGCCCGTCGCCTCGACGTAGGCAGCGACCAGCTCCTCCCGGTTCGGGAAGCCTTCCAGCGTGGACGCCATGAACGGACCGGCAACTTTGTCGCCGGCTTCCGGCCAGTACGCGAGTAGCGCACCGAGATCCGCGAGGGGCTCCCCCAACGTGCACAGCTCCCAGTCGACGACGGCAACGATGCGCCCCTCGACCGGATCGGTGATGACGTTGTTGAGGTGGAAGTCGCCGTGAACCAAGGTCACTTCGCTCTGTTCCGGAATGTTTCGGTGCAGAATCTCGGCCAACCGGTCGACGTCCGGAACATCGCGGGTCTTCGACTTCTCCCACTGCGCCGACCACCGTTTGAGCTGACGCTCGGCAAAGGGCTTGCGGCTGGCCAGATCGTCGAGGCCGGT
This sequence comes from Rhodococcus sp. IEGM 1409, assembly GCF_030056735.1. Lineage (GTDB taxonomy): Bacteria > Actinomycetota > Actinomycetes > Mycobacteriales > Mycobacteriaceae > Rhodococcus_F. Next base: position 68,169 of record NZ_JASHKN010000014.1, on the reverse strand, counting down.
CTCTTCCAGGTCGACCCCATGGATGCTGGCGAGGGTTTTCGGCATCGCCAGCCCGACCGCACGACGCTCGTCCTCGGTCAACTTCTGAGCCACCGGGACGCCGTCGATCACAACGCCGTCGATGTAGCTCATCAGGACCAGCGGAGCGTCCGTGATCTCCGGGTCTTCGGTGATACCGAGGATTTTGGGAACCGGAACCTTGGTGCCCTGGAGTGAGGACAGGATGCGGTGCTCACGTACGACGTCGTGGGCCGACGCCAACAACGTGCCCAGTGGAGGTCTGCGCAGTACCCACCGTCCTCCGCCCGCATCCGTCACGGAGTAGGTCAGGTTCGATTGCCCGTTACCGATCCTCTCGAAAGTCAGTGGTGTCGTGGCGCCGACCCCCAGTTCGGCGATCCACGCGGAAACAGCTTCTTCGTTCAAACCGACTGCAGTCACCGCACCGATGCTAGCGGTTGATGCCGGATCGGTTGGGCGTACGGACACGTTTGTTACTCGCCAGTTCGCAGTTCAGGTCTTGATACGGCAGTGAAATACTTGCGAATTTCCCAATCAGGGGGATCCTGATGGTAGAGCGACAACTGCATACAACACATCGGGATTGTGCGGCGTACTCACGAGGCGCGCCGGGCATGAGCAGAAACCGAGGTGAGCGAAGATGATCGACAATCTCGATTATCCGGTCCAACTCATCCAACCGAACGGCGCACGCGTGTGCCGTCCCGAATTCGACCGTCTCATAACAGACATCGGACCTGACGAACTGCTGTCGTTGTATCGCGATCTCGTCGTGAGTCGCCGAATCGACACCGAAGCTGTTGCCCTTCAGCGTCAAGGCGAAATAGGTTTGTGGGCTCCGATGCTCGGCCAGGAAGCCGCGCAGGTCGGTTCCGCGAGAGCGCTTGCCCTCGACGACTTCGCCTTCACCAGCTATCGCGAACACGCCGTCGCGTACTGCCGGGGAGTTCCCGTCGAACTGCTGACGACCATGTGGCGCGGAATCTCCCATTCCGGCTGGGATCCAGCACAATTCAACGTCACCAATCCGGCGATCGTCGTCGGCTCCCAAGGTCTGCACGCCACGGGATACGCACTGGGCGCACATCTGGACGGCGCCGAGATCGCGACGATCGCCTACTTCGGTGACGGCGCCACGAGCCAGGGCGACATCGCCGAGGCGATGGGATTTGCCGCCAGTTTCCGTGTCGGCGTTGTCTTCTTCTGCCAGAACAACCAGTGGGCCATCAGTGAACCTGTGTCCCTGCAGTCCCGCACACCCATCTCACATCGGGCGATCGGTTACGGCATCCCGGCGATCCGCGTCGACGGTAACGACGTCCTTGCCGTGCTCGCCGTCACGCGCTCGGCGCTCAATCGCGCACGCGAGGGCAGCGGCCCGACGTTCATCGAGGCGATCACCTGCAGAATGGGCCCGCACACGACGTCCGACGATCCGAGCAGGTACCGCGCCGATACGGATATGTCGGAGTGGAGAAACCGCGATCCGCTGGAGCGAGTGCGTCTGCTCCTCGGCCATCACGGCCTTCTCGATGAGAAAGAACTCACCACCATCACGGCGGCCGCCGACGACCTCGCCGCTGGACTGCGACGCGCAACCATCGCACTCACCGATCCACCCCCGTCAGCGCTCTTCGATCACGTCTACGTCGAGGCACACCCCTTGATCGACGCTGAACGCGAAGAGCATCGAGCGTATCTGGGCAGCATGGAAGGGGCACTGTCATGACCGTCATGAATCTGGTGACCGCGCTCAACACCGGCCTGCGACGCGCACTCGAAGACGATCGTCGCGTGGTGATCATGGGCGAGGACGTCGGCCGTCTCGGCGGCGTATTCCGGGTTACCGACGCCCTGCAGAAGGACTTCGGCGATACCAGGGTAATCGACATGCCGCTCGCCGAATCTGGGATCGTGGGAACAGCTTTCGGCTTGGCTCTGCGCGGATACCGGCCGGTCTGCGAGATCCAGTTCGACGGTTTCGTCTACCCGGCTTTCGATCAGATCGTCTCGCAGGTGGCAAAGATCCACTACCGTACCCGAGGCGCCATGACAGCACCGCTGACGATTCGAATTCCCAGTGGCGGCGGAATCGGTGCGGTGGAACATCATTCGGAGTCGCCGGAAGCCTACTTCGCTCACACCGCGGGACTGAGGGTGGTGTACCCGAGCAATCCGATCGACGGATTTCACATGATCCGACAATCGATTGCCGCCGACGACCCGGTGATCTTCCTCGAACCCAAACGGCGCTACTGGGACGCCGCCGACGTGGATATCGATGCCGCGCCCGAACTTCCGCTTCACCGTGCCCGCGTCGCCCGCTCAGGAAACGATGCGACACTGGTTGCGTACGGATCCATGGTCGCCACCGCACTCGACGCCGCGCGGATCGCCGAAGAAGAAGGCCATGATCTGGAAGTGGTAGATCTGCGTTCGCTCTCCCCCGTCGACTTCGACACGATCGAGACATCGGTGAACAAGACTGGCCGGCTGGTCGTCGTCCACGAGGCGGCGAAGTTTCTCGGCGTCGGCGCCGAAATCGCAGCACACGTCGCGGAACACTGCTTCTACCAGTTAGAGTCGCCGATCCTGCGGGTCACCGGATTCGACATCCCCTATCCGCCCGCCAAGCTCGAGCAGTTTCACCTTCCGGACGCCGACCGGATCCTCGCGGCGCTCGACCGAACGCTGGCGGCATGAGTACGGCGCACGAATTCCGTTTGCCGGATCTCGGCGAGGGCCTGACTTCCGCCGATCTGATCGAGTGGACGGTCAAGGTCGGCGACACTGTGGCACTCAATCAAGTTCTCGCCCAGGTAGAGACGGCCAAAGCTCTTGTCGAACTGCCGTCACCGTATGTCGGCGTTGTCGGAGAACTCCTCGTCGAACCTGGCACTACCGTTCCCGTCGGCACTCCGATCATCCGTATCGAGGGGTCTGCCGATCTGCGTGATCCACAGTCTCCGAGTGTGCTGGTCGGGTACGGACCCACCGCCGAGCAACCGAGCCGGCGACGGAGCAGGATCGCGCCGCACCCCCAGCCCCTACCGACACCCGAGCGACGGCCCGCAACCCCTTCGGCGCGGCGCGCGGCCCGCGAGTCCGGCATCGAGCTGAGCGAAATCACCGGCAGCGGATTCGACGGTGCCGTCACGGCGGCTGACGTCGCAGGCGCGCTTGGCTTGAAGGCGCCTTCGAATAACGCGACACGCCTGGCCTCGTCCGGCATGCGGAATCGGATGGCGTCGGCGATGGTTGCCAGCACCCGCGCTCCGCAGGCCAGCGTCTTCCTCACCGCCGATGTCACGCCTTCGATGGGACTGCTCGACAGGCTCCGTTCCTCGGACGCGTTCACCGGACTGTCCCTCACTCCGCTGACTCTCGCGGCCAAGGCATTGGTGGCGGCCATCGCGTCGCATCCGATGGTGAACGCGCATTGGGACGAGGCTCGCGGCGACGCCGTCATCGACGATCACGTGAATCTCGGCATCGCCGTCGCCTCCGAGCGCGGGCTGTCCGTGCCCAACATCAAGAGCGCCGAGGCCCTGAGCCTGGTCCAACTCGCACGCGCGGTGACCGAATTGACTGTCGCTGCCCGCGCGGGAGTGACCGATGTCCATCACCTGACCGGTGGCACCGTCACGATCACCAATGTCGGAGTCTTCGGTGTCGACGGCGGCATGCCGCTCCTTAATCCGGGAGAAGCCGTCATCCTCTGCCTGGGCTCGGTGAGCGAGCGCCCGTGGGTGATCGGGCGCAAGATCGAAGTGCGGAGCGTCGTGACACTGACGTTGACGTTCGACCACCGCGTACTGAGCGGTGAGCAGGCCGCCAAATTCCTCTCATTTGTCGCAGAGATGCTCACGGACCCGGACCTGTTGCTGTCACACCTGTAAAAAGGTACGAGTGAGCGTCAACCCCACCGACCGCGCAGTCCCCACCTCCGCCCTGGTACGCGCCCGGGCCGGCATCTTCGGCATTTTCGGCATCAACGGCTTTCTCCTCGCGATGTGGGTCGTCCACATCCCGTCCATCGAACACCGTGTGGGAATCAGTCACTCGACGCTCGGCTCACTGCTTCTCCTTCTTGCAGTCGGAGCCATCGCCGGTATGCAATTGAGCGGCCCGCTCGCGGATCGATACGGCAGCAGGCACATGGTCATCCTGGCGGGCAGCGGGCTGGCATTCGCCACTCTCGGCCCGGGGTTCGCCACGAACACCTGGCAACTGGGCGCTGCCCTTGTGGTGTTCGGCTTCGCGAACGGCGCATTGGACGTGTCGATGAACTCGCAGGCGGTCGAAGCCGAACAGCTGTACCGGCGCCCGATCATGGCGGCCTTTCACGGCATGTTCTCCGTCGGCGGCGTATTGGGGTCCGTCATCGGATTCGGCACTCTCGCACTGGATTTTCCGCCGTACGTCACGCTCAGCATCGCGTCGGCAATCGGTCTGCTGGCGCTCTGGCTGTGCTCGCGGCCCCTGCTCCCCCACCTCGACGTGCACGCCGAAACGGCCTTGACTGCCGGAAAGACACACGGCCGATTCTCGGCTCGCGTGCTTGCGCTCGGAACCCTCGCCTTTGTTCTGATGCTGGCCGAGGGAGTGGCAAACGACTGGAGTGCGCTGCAGGTCAAGGAAGATCTGGGTGTCTCGAATGCCGTTGCTGCACTGTCGTTCGGTGCGTTCTCAGCGATGATGACCGTCGGACGGTTCACCGCGGATCGAATCAGCGCAGCGGTCGGCCCGGTGGCTGTGGTTCGCTACGGCGCGTTGCTGTCGTCCGTCGGCATGCTGACTGTCGTGGTGTCCGGTTGGCTACCGCTGACATTGCTCGGCTGGGCACTGTTCGGCGCTGGCCTCTCTGGATGCATTCCGCAGATCTTCACCACCGCGGGAAATCTCGGCTCAGGTTCGGCTGGTACCAACATGTCTCGTGTCGTCGGGATGGGATACATCGGATTCCTCGCCGGCCCGGCAACCATCGGGTGGGTCACCAAGCTTGTGCCTCTCACCACAGCAATGTTGATCCCATTTGCATGCGTCCTGGTCGCAGCGGGTTGTGCGGGTGTCGTTCGGCGCGATTCTCCGACCGCCCACCGACCTCACAGCTGATCCTCACGATCGGCACAGACTCACCAGGGATGCTGGTACTCGTGACCGTCTCGACCTCCACCCAGCACCCCACCCACTCCGCGACTCCCCGCTTCCTCGCCCTTGCTGCGATCGCCGCTGTAGCGTTGGGCATCTTGTATTTTGTGCAACCCACCTCGCCCGGCGTGAGCGTCCCGGAACAGGTACGCGCACTTGCCGAGTGGACGGTAGGCCGATTCGACGTCACCGCTGTACTCGCAGCCACTACCGCTTTGGCCGTCGTCTCGATGGTCCGCGGACTCCCCTATGGCATCGGCGCGATCCTGCTCCTCGGGATGGGCGCCAATCTCACCAACGCCGCTTTCGGTTCCTGGCTCACCGATGTGCCCCAGGCCCTGTTGCCCAGCGGTCACGTGGCCGCGGCGACCGCTCTGTACTGCTCGGCGATCCTGATCTCCGCCCCGCAGTGGCGTCCGGTGGTTGCCGGTCTGGGATTTGTCGGGGTTGCTGCGATCGTTGCCAGTGCACTCGCCGCCGAGTTGAGCGGCCTTTTCGGAGTGATAGCCGGCATCCTGATCGCTCTGGTATGGGCCTGTGTCGCAGCCATTTTGATGGCACGATCACCCATCGCCGCGAAACGTGAAGAGCTACGCCCGGATACGGCAGCAATCGCGTTCTCCAGGCACCGAAGCATCCGACTTTAGTCCTAAATCTTTGGGATCCAGAGATTTTCGCCGATAGCTCTCCCGCGACGGTTGGACATGACGTATGTTCTGAAATGTCCGAATCAAGTAGTTCCACAGCGAAGGAGTCTTTACCGTGAGCCTCGAAGATCTGAACCCGCTCGAACTGATCCAGAAGTTGATCGAACTACTTTCCGGCTTCTCTTCCGACCCCGAAACCCCCGAGGTCCCGTAAAACGTCACCAGAGGCGCCTGTTCCGAGTTTTGTCTCGGGCTAGGCGCCTTTGTCGTTACAGCACAAGAAGTCGTTGCAGCACAAGAGACGAATAAGGGCGCCCACTCGCTGTTACGAGTGGACGCCCCTTCCGAGTACCAGCGCTACAGCGCCTTGAGTTCCTCGGTAACTTCGGAGACCGACTTCTTGGCGTCACCGAAGAGCATCGAGGTGCCCTCGGCGAAGAAGAGCGGGTTCTCGATACCGGCGAAACCGGAGTTCATCGAACGCTTGAGCACGATGACGGACTTCGACTGGTCGACATTGAGGATCGGCATTCCGTGAATCGGTGAGCTCGGATCGTTGCGCGCCGCCGGGTTGGTGACGTCGTTCGCGCCGATCACCAAGGTGACATCGGTACGCGCGAACTCGTCGTTGATGTCGTCCATTTCCTTCATCGCGTCGTACGAGACATCCGCTTCTGCAAGAAGAACGTTCATGTGACCGGGCATACGGCCGGCGACCGGGTGAATGGCGTACTTGACCTCGACGCCCTTCGACTCGAGCAACTTCGCCATGTCCTTGACGGCGTGCTGAGCCTGCGCGACCGCAAGTCCGTATCCGGGTACGACGATGACCTGGTTGGCGTAGGCCATCTGGATAGCCGCGTCGGCCGCCGAGGTCGCCTTTGCCGTGCGCACGACGCCGTCGGAGGATGGCGCTTCTCCGCCGCCGCCGCCGAAACCGCCGGCGACGATGGCTGGGATGGACCGGTTCATGGCCTTCGCCATGAGGTTGGTCAGGATGGTGCCCGAAGCACCGACAATCATGCCGGCGACGATCATCGCCTGGTTGTTGAGCGCCAAACCTGCAGCAGCAGCTGACAAACCGGTCAGAGCGTTGAGCAGCGAGATGACGACGGGCATGTCCGCGCCGCCGATGGGCAGAACGACCATCAGTCCGAGGATGCCCGAGAGCACGAGCACGCCGACGATCCACAGTGAGCTGGTCGGGCCTTCCGGCGAGATCGCCTTGATACCGATGATCACCGAGAACGCGACTGCGGCAATGAGCAGCAGAGCATTGAGCGGTTGCTGGAGCTTACCGATTCCGATCGGGCGACCAGGCAGGGTTTCCTGCAGCTTCAGGAACGCGATCACGCTGCCCCAGAAGGAGATCGATCCGATCACCGCGGCAAAGAGCGAAGCGATGACGATGTGCACCGTCGGCGACTCGCCGTGCTGAAATGCGGTGAACCCGTCCGAGTCCAGAAATTCCGCGTACGCGATCAACGCGACGGTGCCACCACCCACGCCGTTGAACAGCGCGACCAACTGCGGCATGGCCGTCATCTTCGTGCGGAGCGCCGGCGGGACGCCGAGCACGACACCGATGACCAGGCCGGCAGCGATGAGGATCCAGTTCCCCATCTCCGCATCACGAATGGAGATCAGTGTTGCAACGACGGCGATGAGCATGCCGACCGCGGCGATCTGGTTGCCGCGGACTGCGGTCTTCGGGCCGGTAAGACCCATGAGGCCGTAGATGAACATCGAGAACGCGACAATGTAGAGCGCATTGACCAGGTATTCCATTACTGGTCACCATCCTTCGACACAGACTTGGCGGCCGGCTTGGCCTTGAACATCGCCAACATGCGGTCCGTGACCACAAAACCGCCGACAACGTTCACGGTTCCGAAGACGAGGGCGACGAACAAGATGATCTGCAACCCGATCGACGGATCGTGCACCTTGCCCAGGACGACCAACGCACCCAGGACGACGATGCCGTGGATGGCGTTCGTACCGGACATCAGCGGGGTGTGCAGGGTGTTCGGAACTTTGGAAATCACGGCGAAACCGACGAACCCGGACAACACCAGGATCGCGATGTTCGCCAGAAGTGATGTGTACATCAGGCGCCCTTCTCTTCACGGGTGACGCACGCACCGGCCAGAACCTCGTCGGAGAAATCAGGCGCCAAAGCACCTTCCACCAACATCAGTTCGATCAGCGCGGAAATGTTCTTCGAGTACAACTCCGACGCATGCTCAGGCATGGACGCCGGCAAATTCAGCGGAGAGCAGATGGTCACGCCGTGCTTGACGACGGTTTGACCCGGCTCGGTCAGCTCGCAGTTACCACCGGTTTCACCCGCGAGGTCGACCACGACACTGCCCGGCTTCATCCCTTCGACCGCGGCAGCGGTGACCAGTCGCGGCGCGGGACGACCCGGAACCAAAGCCGTGGTGATCACGACGTCGAAGCCCTTGATCGCGTCTTCGAGTGCCTGCTGCTGCTTCGCGCGCTCGTCGTCGGTCAGCTCGCGGGCGTATCCACCCTCGCCGGCCGCATCGATTCCGAGGTCGAGCCACTGTGCGCCCACTGAACGCACCTGGTCTGCGACCTCAGGGCGCACGTCGTACCCGGTAGCGCGGCCACCGAGACGCTTGGCTGTCGCCAGCGCCTGCAGACCTGCCACACCCACGCCGAGCACCAGAACGGTCGCAGGCTTCACCGTGCCCGCAGCGGTGGTGAGCATCGGGAAGAACCGCGTCGACTCCGATGCCGCCAACAGAACAGCCTTGTATCCGGACACGTTCGCCTGCGAGGACAACGCGTCCATCACCTGCGCACGGGAGATACGGGGAATCGCCTCCACGGCATATCCCTCGATGCCGGCGGCCTTCAACTCGGCGATGCGGTTGTCTGCATTACGCGGATTCAAGAAACCGATGAGCTTCGCGCCGGTGCTGATCCGGGCGATCTCTTCTGTCGACGGGGGCGCAACCTTGACCACCACGTCAGCAGTCCACGGATCGCCGATCTTCGCGCCGGCAGCGGTGTACAGCTCGTCGGGAATCAACGCCCCGAGACCGGCCCCGGACTCGACGATTACATCGACACCCTTGCCGATCAAAGCGGACACAATTTTGGGCACCAACGCGACCCGGCGCTCACCGTCACTCGATTCTCGAGGGACGCCGACCGACGGACGCATTTGTGCGCTCTTCGATGTTTCCATTTTCCATTACCTTCTGCGGTTGGTGGTTCGCCTGCTGCGACGAGCGGCAACCAGCATGTGATGAGCGGAAGATGACCCGCTTTTGGGTGAATGGTGACTGATAGTAGCCAGAGTTACAGCGGCGTAGGGAAACCGACGACGCGCTTTCTCCATCTGAATCGAGTCCGAACAGTATGTTTGGACATACCTGGAGAAGCCTACTGTGAGGCCGATCACAGTCAAATGGCGGGCTATTCCACTATTTGAAACGGCCGGAAGACGTAAAAGCATCAAAATGACGCGCCGGATCATCACCGTCGAGCGAGTTTACGAACCTGCTTCCGAATGTAACGCCGTCCGTCTCCTCGTCGACCGACTCTGGCCACGCGGCGTCAAACGCGAAAACCTGCAGTACGACGACTGGTCGAAGGACTTGGCGCCCTCCCCCGAATTTGCGAAAATGGTACGGCCACGACCACACCCGTTTCGACGCATTCAATAGCAGATACATCGACGAACTGGATGCATCTCCGGTTCGCGAATACGTCGAACGCATCGCACCGGTATCGGTGCTCGACCCGTTGTTCTGCTGACAGCAAGCAAGGACCTGCCATACAGCCATGCACAGGGCCTTTCCGACTATCTTGCAGAAATACTCTGATGTCCTAGTATTTCACCTGAGGGTTCAACTGCTCACATATTGAGACCGCAGCTTGTGCTTGACGAGTTTTCCTGTCGCGGTCCTAGGCAATTCGTCGGCAAAGTCAATGCTTCTCGGAGCTTTGAAATGTGCAACCTGACTGCGGACGTATTCCAGCAATTCCTCGGCGACATGGACACTCGGCTCGATTCCCTCCGCAAGTTGGACAACCGCCTTGACCTGTTCACCCATTTCTTCATCGGGAACACCGATGACCGCCACGTCGAACACCTTCGGATGCAAGGTAAGGATGTTCTCGGACTCCTGCGGATAGATATTGACGCCGCCAGAGATAATCGTGAATGCCGCGCGATCGGTCAGATAAAGAAAGCGCTCGGGATCGATATATCCGATATCTCCACTTGTCGTCCACGTCGGATGATCCGGATGCTGCGCGGCAGCCGTTTTCTCGGGATCGTTGTGGTAGCGGAACGGCAGAGTCTCCCGTTCCCAGAACACGGTACCGATCTCGCCGACCGGAAGATCACGCCCGCCCTCGTCGCAGATGTGCACGATCCCCATCACGCCGTCACGACCGACCGAACCCGGATGCGACAAGGCCTGCTCACTGTTGATGAAGGTGGCTCCCGACCCCTCGGTCGAGGCGTAGTACTCGTGGATCACCGGCCCCCACCAGTCGATCATTGCCGTCTTCACCTCGGGCGGGCAGGGAGCAGCAGCGTGAATTGCGACTTTCACCGTCGAGACGTCGTAACGATTGCGGGTCTCCTTCGGAAGTTTCAGCATTCGTACGAACATCGTCGGCACCCACTGACTGTGGGTCACAGCGTATTTACCGATCAACCCCAGCGCAGTCTCGGCTTCGAAAGCATCCATCAAGATCACGGTTCCGCCGACCGAATTGATCACGCCGCAAAAGCGCAGGGGCGCCGCATGATAGACCGGAGCCGGGCACAAATAGACTGTGTCGGAGTCGAACCCGTACATCGGCGCAAACACCGCAGTGTACGGATCCATGGTGGTGTCCACCTCGCCCTCCGGAAGATCTCCCTTGATCCCCTTGGGCCTGCCGGTGGTTCCGGACGAATACAGCATGTCCGCCCCACGTGGCTGCGAGTCGAGTGGATCAGCGGACTGTGCGTCGACCGCCCCCTCGTAGTCGTCGAAACCCTCGAGAGTGCCGCCGTATACCAATCGATGACGTACGCGCGGAATCAGCTTCTCGTCCAACGGAACTGCTGCTGACGCCTGCCCTGACGCGACCAGAATTGTCGCCTCGCAGTCGTCGACGATGTAGGCAGCCTCAGAAGCGGTGAGATGCCAGTTCACCGCTGTGATGTACAGACCGGATCTCAACGCCGCCCAGTAGACCTCGAACGCCCGGAGATCGTTGTTCGAGATGAGAGCGACGTGGTCCCCCGGCTTGGCACCGACGCTTCGGAAGTACCGCGCCAGCCGCGTCGACCGTTCGTCGAGTTCCCGATAGGTGATGGACTCACCGGTCGCAGGGCGAATGACGGCGGGCTTGTCTGGCGTGGACTGGACAAAATTTCCTGGAAACACGAAGACTCCTCTGTCGGTGACGACAACGCCGCGTGAGCCTGCTTCGGCGTCGACAATCCTGGTCTACCACAGGAACTCTGCCTCCCTTGGATGTTTGGCGACACCGACTCGAAGCCTGGGAATGCCCGCTCACTTATCCGGCGCGACATACAGTGAGGAGAACCGCACCGTCCGAAACAGGAGATGTCCACATGAGTGGTTGGCCCCAGGACTCAGTACTCGACGCATTGACCGAGGAATGGAGAGTCATCGATGGCCTGCTTGCCGAACTCGACGGCGATCAGTGGTTGACACCGTCGAATCTTCCGGGATGGACAGTTCACGACATCGTTTCTCATCTGATCGGTACAGAATCGCTGCTCTCGGGCATAAACCCGCCGTCGGTCGACCTGGACGTGCACGCATTGCCCCACGTCCACAACGAGATTGCGGCATTCAACGAGCGCTGGGTCGAAGGCTTGAAGCGGACACCACACATGGACCTGCTGGCCCACTATCGCGATATCACCGCCAGGCGAAGCGACGCACTTCGCTCGATGACGAGCGCGGACTGGGACGCCGAGACACAAACTCCGGTCGGTCTTGCACCCTATGGTCGGTTCATGCGCATTCGGACCTTCGACTGTTGGATGCACGAACTCGACATCAGAGATGCAGTCGGCATTCCGGGCGAAGAAGGCGGCTTGCGCGCGGAGACTGCATTCGCCGAAATCACCAGCGCACTCGGATTTGTCGTCGGAAAACGAGGAAAAGCACCCGAGGGAGCACGGATCACTTTCGAACTCGAAGGGCCACTTGCTCGTTCACTTCACGTCTCGGTCGACGCGCGTGCATCACTCGTCGAGGAACTGGACGGTCCGGCGACAACGACCATCTCGATGAGCTCACCGCTCTTCACCCGAATTGCCGGTGGCCGTGTCCACGCGTCCGATCACCGAACCGACATCTCGCTTCGCGGTGACACCACGGTGGGCACACGCGTCGTCGACAATCTGGCTTTCACGATTTGAGGAATCAGTGCAGAGGTCGGGAAGGACGCGAAGTTCGCGAAGGTACTGAGTGGTGAAGCTGTTTCTCTCGTCCTATAGATTCGGCGATCACGCCGAGGCTTTTGTCGATCTTGTGGGCCGCGGCGCTCGCATCGCAGTGATCGCCGCGGCTGCTGATTCATGGCCGCTCAATGCCCGCAGTTCGGCAGTCACAAGCGAATTGACCCCATTACGAGCAGCAGGCTTCACTGCAGAGGAAGTGGACGTCCGAGAATTCCTGGGTGCATCGGAAGAACTCGAAGTCCGGCTTCGCGAATTCGACTGCCTGTGGGTCCGCGGAGGAAACACGTTCGTCCTGCGAGCACAGTTAGCCCGAAGTGGCGCTGATCGGGTGATCGAGATGCTGGTTCGTTCCGGTGCTGTGGTCTACGCGGGATACAGCGCTGGAGCGTGCCTGGCGACTCCCACACTGATCGGACTCGACGCCTCGGACGACCCCGCTGAAGTCATGTCTACGTGCGGTATCGACCCGATCTGGTCGGGGCTCGCGCTGGTCGACTTCGCGATAGTGCCGCACGGCGGCGATTCATTACTCGAAGATCCGCAGGTGACCGCACGGACGGTTGCGGCGCTGACCGGCGCGGGCGCGCAGTTCACTGTGCTCACTGATCGAGAGGTGATAGTCGTCGGCCGTTGATCCGACGCAGACGGTTGGTCTTTACGCGGACTGAGCCGTCGACTTCCGGCCCGCTGAATCAGCCGTGCTCGGCCACCGCGGTTCCGGCTGCCGGCGACTGACGCTCGAGCCTCGTCCACGCAATCTCCCAGCGCTTGACCGAGACCTCGTCGGCGTCCTCGAGAAGAGCGTCGAGGAGCAGGCGTGGATTTTCGCGCCATGCCAATTCAGCGGCATGGACCTCAGCAGCTGAGAACAACCCGGAAGCCTCGAGATCGCGAATCCATTCGCAGATCTCACCCCGGTGAATCCGTGCGATGGTCTCGTATCCCAGACCTTCGTCAAGGAAGTCGTACGAAAAAATTGCGGCAAAGTAACTGTTAGACTCACGCTGCCCGAAAATCATGTGCGTTCCTTCCTCGAAGTTGTCCGACGAAGACTCGAAATCGAACCGTTGCGCAGCCACGCCAAAGTTTTTTTGGCGAAGTTGTAACGCTTCTTCCATCCCCGACGATTCAAACGCTAACCCCCCGAGCGGGTCTTTGGGATCACGTCCGAGAAACGATCTGATGACCAAGGCAATACCCATGAGGTTTCCGGCCGCTCGCACCTATCACCGGTACACATGCAGCGCGCCGCTGACCTGCAATTTGCCCGTTTCAGGCCCTCCACTTAATCCATCCGAACAGACGACAAAAAACTTTGTGATGCGTCTCACATATTGGGATGTTTACGATCGCGATGCATATGTATCACCCGATGTGGGCACAAAAGTACGGGCAAATCGGCACGTACAGACCAGTTTTGTTCGTTGGCCGTGGTGACGAACGTCCCTTGAACGTTCGTCCAGTTGTAGTTGCGCTAAGTAATGGATCCCACGTCGGCAACTTATATTGCGGACGGCCTGCCAGGTAGCGTGCTCCACAGAACGCAGACGCGGCGCGCCACCGGCCGCCCTTTCGAAACGGAGCCCGAAGATGACCGAGACAGTGGCGCACAATCCCGCGGAAACGCGTTTCGAGATTCGGGTCGACGGCGAACTCGCCGGTTTTGCCGAGTACTCGGACGAGTCCGGCGTCCGTGATTTCCACCACACGGTGACGTACCCACAGTTTCGTGGGCGTGGGCTTGCCGCCATCGTGGTGCGTGAAGCGCTCGATCAGACCCGGAACGAGGGATTGAAGATCCTTCCGACGTGCTCGTACGTCGAGAAGTTTGTTGCGGAGAACCCCGTTTACCAGGCATAACCGAACCAAGACGATCCGCGTAAAATCACTCGCGGACCTGCAGACCCCGCTGCTAGCGTCGATAGTGCCGTCGTCGAAACTCTCGTCGAAATCCCAGTCGAAATTCTGGTCGGCACCATCTCGGGGAAGGAAAGAACGTGGTCGCCTCAGCAGATCGGCGTCCACCTGCATCCACGGACGTAGCTATCCCCAGCTATCTCCCTCTGGTCCTTGTCAATCTCGCGACGCTGTTCTCGGCGATCGGCAACGGTATCGCCATCGTCGTACTTCCCTGGCTGGTCCTCGAACGAACCGGCAGGGCTACCGACGCGGCGATCGTTGCCGGCGCAGCAGCCATTCCGCTACTCGTGTCGAGCCTGTTCTCGGGGACATTCGTCGACAAGTTCGGACGTCGTCGTACTTCGATGATTTCCGACGCTCTCTCGGCGATGTCCGTAGCGGCGATCCCGATCATCGCGGCCACCGCGGGCTTGACGATTCCGGTGATCGCAGCGCTGGCCGCGCTCGGTGCGGTGTTCGATCCCGCCGGGGTGGCGGCGCGGGAGTCGATGCTGCCCGCCGCAACTCGGACCGCCAAGTGGACGCTCGACCGAACCAACAGCGTGTACGAGGCCAACTTCAATGTCGCGTACCTCATCGGACCTGGTATCGGCGGTGTCCTGATCGCAACGATCGGAGCGGTGAACACGCTCTGGGTGACGGCGGCAGGTTTTGTGTTCTCGATTGTCGTGGTTGCCTTCATCCGGCTTCCTGGCGCCGGAGTGCCCGAACACGAACATCGTCCAAAATCGATCTGGCACGGCACCCTCGACGGTCTTCGGTTCGTCTGGAACAACAAACTGCTCCGCACTCTGGCTCTGATCGACATGGCAGTTGTCGCGCTCTACATGCCGGTGGAGAGCGTCGTGTTCCCGGTGTACTTCAACGAATTGGATCAACCGGCCCAACTCGGATCCGTGCTGATGGCTTTGGCGATCGGCGGCATCATCGGCTCTCTCGCCTATGCCCCGCTCGCACCGATCCTGTCCCGGCGCCTGATCATGATTTTTGCGGTCGCCGTTCTCGGCATCGCGATGCTCGCGATGGCGCTCCTACCTCCGCTGTGGGTGATCCTCGTACTCGCCGGACTACAGGGTCTCGTCTACGGACCGGTCGGCCCGATCGCCAACTACGCCATGCAGACGCACAGCCCAGAGCACATGCGCGGACGCGTCGTCGGTGTCATGACGTCGACGGCCTACGCAGCCGGCCCGCTGGGCTACCTCGCAGTCGGCCCTCTGCTCGATCAACTCGGAATCGCGTCGACCTTTGTGGCCCTGTCGATTCCGATCATCCTGATCGCCGCTGTCTGTGCCTCCCTGCCGGTGCTGCGTGAGCTGGATCCGCGGCACTCGACCGACGTCAGTTGAACCCCATCACGTCGTTGCCCCAGGCGACGCGCAGTCCGTGATCAGGGTCCCTGACGAGGGTGTCAGTCGAGTCGATCAACAGCGTCGACCGTTTCTCTTCCTCGTACGGCGCCCAGTGTTTCGAGCCGTCGAGAGCTGCCGGCACGGCATGCCTGGCGAAGGCCAGCCATCGCCGTTGAATACGCCCGGCTACCTCCATTGCGGCTTTACGTCCGCCGAGCCAGAACGTCGGGTCGACGTTCAAGGTTCCGAAATTACCGAATACATAAGGTAATTCGGTCGCGTGGCCCGCGCCGATCCGTGCCGCCTTGAGCATCGGCGTCGCGTGATCGAAGCGGTAGACCCATGTGGGGGAATGCCTGCAGTGGGCGTCGGCAATCCACAGGGTCGGCATGCGAAACGCCGCGTCCCGTGAGAGTGCCAGCGCGCCACTCGGTTTCGCATGGTCAGGGTAAGCCGACATGATCTCGGCAAGTTTGGTCGCGGAGATATCGGGGTGATCGTCGGCCAGTAATTGCAGCATGGCCTCGACCGACTGCGCGCTCACCGGCATCAGCGGCGACTTCATGAACTTGAAGATCGACGCCTCGTCCTTGTTGGAACCGATAATCAGCGGGATCCGGTGCGCATAACCCTTCTGGAAAGCCGCAACCGGGTAGTGCGGAACCAGATCGCGATCGACGACGGGTGCCATCGCCAAAGTTCCCGGTATCCGTGTCGGAATTTCGTTGACCAGGTCATCGCTTGCCTTGACGAGCAGTTCGAGATCCGTGGTCAGCAGATCACCCGCGTCCTCGGGGTCGATCGAGAGCAGTTCGAGAAACCGCTCCGCCACGGTCTTGGCGCGCTCGGCCCCGTAGACGGAGGTCGCGGGCGGACTTTGGGCGATCGCGCGATGGAACAGACCTTCGGCGCTCGGACAGGTCATGAGCGTCGTGATGGATCCTGCGCCGGAGGACTCACCGAACACGGTCACTGCACCCGGATCGCCGCCGAAGGCATCGATGTTGTCTCGAACCCACTCGAGTGCCGCAATCTGGTCTCGCAGACCACAGTTCGATTCGAAAACGGTATCCGCGGTGGAGAATCCGGACAGGTCCAGGAACCCGAGTGCACCGACGCGATAGTTGAAGGAGACGAGAACGACGTCACCGGTTTCAGCCAGATGACGGCCGTCGTAGATCGTTTGCGCGGCGGACCCGAGGCAGTAAGCGCCGCCGTGAATCCACACCATCACCGGTCGCGGCGTTCCGTCGGGGCGCGGGGCCCACACGTTGATCGACAGGCAGTCCTCGTCGATTTTGAAAGCACGGTCGATCGGAACCGCCGGACTCTGCCCTTGCGGGGCGATCGGCCCGAACTCACGGCAGTCACGCACCCCGTCCCACAGCCCTGCGGGTTGCGGCGCGCGGAATCTCCGTTCACCCACCGGCGCTGCTGCGTAGGGCATGCCCTTCCACGCGAACACTCCGCCATCCGGATATCCCCGGGCTTCTCCGCCTCGGGCACGGATCACGAGAGTTCCGTCCTCGCCAAGATTCGGTCGAACATCGGTCTCCATGGCTGAATCCCCTCCCGACCCGCGCGTGTGGCAAACAAGACCAAACGTACCAACCTCAGGCCGGTGTGCGCCGATTACTCAACTGCCAGGTAGGCGCCGACGAAGCAGAGGCTCGGTGTTAAGGTCGCCTAGTTCTGACACGGGGTGCTCCGCATGGGCGGGGCTGAGAACACACCCGGGAACCTGATCAGGTAATGCTGACGAAGGGATGTCATGGCTACTACGCAGCCTGCATACAATTCTGCCGAAAACTCGGTGGCCACAGCGCCGTCGACGCATCGGTTCACCGATCGACTCTGGGCCGAGACGAAGGCGCTCCACGAGTCGATCGACTCGCTCGAGTTCCTCCGACGCCTCGGCGACGGAACACTGCCTCTCGACGCTTTCCGTAGGTACATCGAGCAGGACAAGCTCTATCTCGAGGGATATTCGAAGGCGTTGTCCCTGGTCGCGGCTCACGCACCCGATCCGCAGTCCGCGGGCTTCTGGTCCAATTCCGCATCCACGGCAGCGACAGTGGAATCTGCGCTGCACGACGGTCTTCTCACCGGTGGAATTCTTCCCGCGGGATCGGGAAGGCTCGAGCATTCGCAGGCATGCCTCGGATACGTCTCGTATCTGACGGCGACTGCGGCGACGGCGCCCTATCCGGTCTCCGCAGCGGCGGTACTCCCCTGCTTCTGGATCTACGCCGAGGTCGGCCGCGATCTTGCCGCTTCAGCGCGCGAGGTGCTCGACGCCGATCCGTCGCACCCGTACGCGCAGTGGGTCACAACCTACGACGCACCCGAATTCCACGAGTCTGTGGCGCAGGCTCGTGTACTGGTCGACGCGGCCGCTGAGGCAGCCACCGAGACAGAGCGTGAGGCGATGAGTGAAGCGTTCCGCATCGCCAGTCGCTACGAGCTGATGTTCTGGGATTCCGCACTCCACCAGCAGCCTTGGCCGGCGTCGTGATGTCGTTTGCGGCGCTACGCCGCACGCTCGCCACCTCTGCCGCGATCGCAGCCGCATTCACAGTTCTGACCGGATGCGCCGCTGACACCGGCTCTTCCGACGGGACCATTCGGTTCGCACTCGACTGGACACCGAACACGAACCACACCGGTTTGTACGTTGCACTCCAAGAGGGCTACTTCGAAGACGCCGGTCTGGATGTCTCGATCCTGCCCTACAACAACACCTCTCCCGACACCCTGGTCGACGCCGGCAACGCCGAGTTCGGTATCAGTACGCAGAGTCAGGCCACGTTCGCACGTGCTGCCGGCGCCGCCACGACGTCCGTCATCGCGCCACTTCAGCACCGCGCCACCGGCATCGGTGTGAAGGCTGATCGTGCGGACATCACGCGCCCGCGTGATCTCGACGGCAAAACCTACGCCGGGTTCGGCGATCCCGGCGAAGTCGAGACGCTGCAGCAGATCATCCGCAACGACGGTGGAACCGGCAACTTCACGACGGTCACGCTCGGAACATCGGCATACGAAGCCGTGTACTCGGGCCAGGCCGACTTCACCGTCTCCTACTTTGCGTGGGAAGGCCTCGAAGCGGAACGTAACGGAACTCCGATGCGGTACTTCCAGTACACCGATTACGGCTTCCCCGATGCGTATTCGATTGTGATCAACGGCAACCAACAGTGGTTGAAGGACAATCCCGACGAGGCACGCAAGTTCGTCAAGGCCGTTCAACGCGGATATCAGACTGCTGCCGACAATCCAGACCAGGCCGCACAGGATCTCATCGACGCGAATCCCGGAGCGTTCACCGACGAAGACCTCGTGCATGACAGTCAGCGGATGCTCGCCGCCGACTACATGAAGGATGCCAACGGCGTCGTGGGCGCCCAGAATCTCGAAACTTGGTCGGGTTATTCGGGATTCCTCTTCGATAACGGATTGCTCGCCGGACCTGACGGGAAGCCACTGACTCAGAAGCCGGACTTCTCGGAGTACTTCACCAATGAGTATCTCGACGCGTCCTGACGTGAGCGGGCGATTGGCTTCGACCACGCGGCGGGCGCTTCCCGCGCTCGCCGTGGTGGTGCTCCTCGTGGCGGCGTGGCAGATATACGTCGAGATCAGTGGGATTCGGCCACAAGTACTTCCGTCTCCGGGGCGCGTAATTTCCCAGGGTTGGGACAACCGCGAGATCATCTCCGGCCACGCGTGGTCGACGTTGCAGGTCACGCTGGTCGGATTTACCGTTTCACTGGTGTTGGCCTGGATTCTTGCTGTGCTCGTGGACTTTTCACCGTGGTTGTCACGAGCCCTGGTGCCGCTGTTCGTCGTCTCGCAGACGTTGCCGATCATCGCCATCGCGCCACTGATGATCATCTGGTTCGGCTTCGGACTGCTGCCGAAGGTCTTGGTGATCGCGCTTGCGACGTTCTTCCCGATGACCATCGGCCTCATCGAGGGATTTGCCGCGGCCGACCGGGAAGCGGGCGCTCTCCTGCGCAGCATGGGCAGCACTCGCTGGCAGGAGTTCCGATACGTCCGCCTTCCTTCGGCGATTCCGCGATTCTTCACCGCCCTACGTATCGGTATCACCTACGCGGTCGTGGGCGCGGTGTTCTCCGAATACGTCGGCGCTACTTCCGGTTTGGGCATCTACATGAGCACGCAGAAGAACTCCTTCCGCACCGATCTGGTGTTGGCGGCCGTACTGGTGACCGCGCTGATCAGCGTCACGCTGTACTTGCTGACGTTCGCCGTGGAGCGCATCGTTGCACCATGGGCCATGAACGAGAGGTCGCGGGGATGACGGAAGACGCAATGGTCGAGGACGCAATGGTCGAAATCCAGGACCTGACCAAGAGGTTCGACACGACCGGAGAATCGCGTCTCGTGCTCGATTCGGTGTCCTTCTCCGCCGACTCGGGCGAATTCGTGTCGGTGATCGGGCCGAGCGGCTGCGGTAAGAGCACGATCTTCAACGTCCTTGCCGGGCTCGAATCCCCGACCTCGGGTTCGGTCCGTGTCGGCACGCGCGCAACAGAATCCGAAGCAGCCGCCGCGGTGCACACCGCGTACATGCCACAGAAGGACCTTCTGTTCCCCTGGCGCTCGGTATTGGACAACACGGCCCTCGGTTTGGAAGTCCAGGGAATCGCAAAGAAGGAAGCACGCCAGCGCGCTCGTGAGTTGTTCCCCGCGTTCGGTCTGTCCGGCTTCGAGGACGCTAGGCCGTCGCAGCTCTCCGGCGGCATGCGCCAGCGGGCGGCAATGCTGCGCACCGTCGTTCAGGGCAAACCCGTCCTGCTGCTCGACGAGCCTTTCGGCGCTCTGGACTCGTTGACTCGCACCGAGATGCAGACCTGGCTGCAAGACGTGTGGCAGCAGTACCGGTGGACCGTCCTGATGATCACCCACGACATTCGTGAAGCCATCTACCTGTCCGACCGCGTGGTCGTTCTGTCTGCGCGTCCGGCGAAGGTCAGGTGCGTCGTCGACGTCCCCTTGCCGAGGCCACGCGAACTGGACATGATCACCTCGCCCGAGTTCGCCGAGGTGGAGCGGGAACTGCTCGCCGTACTCCACGACGAAACGCGCAAATCGATGCGGCCGTAGCGGTTACTGATAATGCGCTGAGAGCGCGCCGATTTCACCTGCCGTTCAAGAGAAAGTGCATCGCAACGATGCAACTTCACGTAGAATGTCGCGGCACTTTCTCCCAAAACGCCTTAATATCAGCAAGATCCGAACGCTCGACACGCGGTCCGTCAACGCTGCACAATTCTCTGTACTCTTCGGTAACGTACACTCGGTCGCCTACGAGACCAACGGCCAGAAGGTAACTGAACGGTCAAGCGGAATCGTGGATGCACAGTCATCGCAACAGATTTGGAAAGGGACAGCGTGAGCACACTGCAGTCAGGTCAGAGCCTCGGAGTCGGCCAGGAACTCAAGTCCGACAACGGCGCGTACACCCTCAGCTTGCAGGACGACGGCAACCTGGTCCTGTCCGAGGGTGGACAGGCTGTTTGGGCCGCAGGCACCAACGGATCCGGCGCCAACCGCGCCGAGGTGCAGGCTGACGGAAACTTCGTCATCTACAAGGACTCCGACGCCGTGTGGGCATCGCAGACCGCAGGCAACGACGGTGCCTCCCTCTCGGTTCAGGACGATCGCAACGTCGTTCTGTCCGCCGGTGGAAACGCTTTGTGGTCTTCGGACACCGCTGTCGAGGCTCCGGCCGCCGAGGCTGCCCCCGAGTCCGCTCCGGCACCGGAGCCCGAGCCTGCACCCGCCGCTCCGGCAGCGCAGAGCTACACCGTCGAAAGCGGCGACACCCTGTGGGCGATCGCAGAGCGCTTCTACGGTGACGGCAACCAGTACCAGCGCATCGCGGATGCAAACGGCATCCCGAACCCGGATCTCATCAACGCCGGTCAGGTACTGACGATCCCCGCCTGATTTACTGCTTGACCTGGCCCTGGGTGCCGACTTTCACGTCGACACCCAGGGTCTTTTGTGTTCTACACCACACAGATTCGTGTCTCGCTCAGCAGGCCCTGATACTCCATTGCGGCATCTTTTCGCCTACAGTACTTCCGTACTGCTCCCGAAGGACAGGTGTGCATGAAAGACAGAACAGTCATGATCGGCGCTGTCGCAGTGGCCGCTCTCTCTCTGACATCAGGCCTCGTTTTCGGCGGAGCAGCCGGCGCATTCGGTGCCGGCGGCCCTGTGGTGAAGCCTCCCGCTCTGGTCTCGTCGGTTTCCGTGGAGTCCGTCGCCGGGATCGAACCGGCCGCGTTCTACAGCTCGGTTGCAGTTCCCACCGTTGTCATTCCGCCGACGCCGACCTGGCGAATCGCCGACGAGACGACTGCTCCTCGCAATCAGCCGCTGGTGGTGACCGCGACAAGCACGAGTTCCGCCACCTCGACTACAACTGCAACCAGCACGACAACACCGGTCTCGTCCACGACCACCGCGTCGGCCACCGCGACCTCGTCACCGACTGCGACAGCCACGACCACCAAGACCAGCACCACCCCAGTGGTCACGAGCGGGTCCACGCCGCCCGTCGTCGAGGTCTCGCCCGTTCTCGCCGGATAGTTCTCGCTCATTCGCTCGCGTACCGCCTGGCGTGACGGCGGTTACAGAAGCACTTCAGTCGCCGATCCCGAATACCCGATCTACCTGCGGCGACCTTCCTCGTCCTCACGGTCCGTGACCCGCTGCAATCCGGTCGACCGGAAAAGGACAGCAGCATTGTCGGAGCCTCGCGTTACCGTATAGGTCTGAGCTTTTGCGGAAGGAGGTGGCTGATGAGCGCAATGGGCTTCGATCTCGATGTCACTGTCGACCGGGCATGGGCAGAATTTCAACGTCGCCTCGGCGACCACATCTCCATCATGGTCGACGGCGACGTGCTTGCCGTGGAATCGTCCACCGGCGACTTCGATCCAGCTGACGGCGCAGCGCCATGCGTTCAGTTCCTCGTGTGGGACGAGAACACAGTCCGCTGCGAGGTTCCTTCCAACGACTTCCTTCATCCGCGCTATCGACTCGAAGACGCCGACGAACAAAAGTTGATCGCACTGGGATGGAACCCACCGTCCGAGAATCTCGAGGATCCGAACAACTCCCCCGCCTTCTGCGTCGACAAGGCACAGAACTGGGCCGATCAGCTCGCAGCGATGACTGTCTCTGCCTTCCGCGACGTGTTCGGTGTGCAGCACCCGGCCTTCCTCGCCAGCGATCTCACCGGCAACGAGCAGACTCCGGATTTCGATCCGGCGGTTGTCGAGTCGACAGAACTTCCGACACTCGACCCCACCGCGGCGTACATGCCCACCGATATCGACCATCTCAAGGAGTTGGTCACTCTCGCATTGATTCCCATGCTCGGCACTCTTCCCGAGCGGGACAGCGACGGGGACATACCAATTCGTGTCGGTTCGACTGTCATGTTCGTGGGTCCGCTGTCCGAGTCCATGGACGTGCAGTTGTTCTCGCCGCTCGTTCAGGACATCAGCAACCGCACCCGCGCAGCCGAGGTCATCGCCGATCTCAACCGCAAATGGTCACGCATCAAGTTCGTCTTGATCGACGACCGTTTGTCGGTGTTCCTCGAGGTAGCGGGTTCACCATTCGTTCCGAAGCAACTCACGGATACGTGCGCGGCCTTGACGTCCTTCCTGCGCACCGTGGACGACGAATTCGCCGCACGTGTCGGCGGAGACCTGTTCTTCGCGAACAAGAACGGTGATTCCTCCTCGCTACAGCCCGATCTGACAGTCGAGGACCTGCCTCCCGAACTCGAGACCCTGCTGCACCTCGATCTGGACGTGGCCGAGGATCTCGATGCGGTAGCCGATGTCTGCGGTCGCGATCGCGATCTGATTCTTCAGCTCCTCCACATCAGTAACGAATGGCAGATTCAGCTGCGTAGCCAGGCCGTCGACGCCCACAGTCGCGGGGACGCCGAAGAGGCTGCGGGCTACGAGGATCAGGTCGGTGGGTGGGAACTCATGGTCGACCGTCTGCGCGGGGCTTTGCGACTGGTGGTCCTGCCCAATTCTCGAACCGAAACGCCGGCAAAGCCGCAACCTGAGCAGATGGGCCTGTTCTCCGATCCCTTGCAGCAGAGCCTCTTCGACGATCCGTCCTGACAAGACGGATCGCCCTTCTCACTATTCGAAGTGGGATTTGAAGATCTGACCGTGGACGCCCACGGTTCGATCGACTACCTGCGAGACCGTGAAATCTGCTGCGGCAGACAGATAGGCGTAGGCCGTCGCTCGATCCATTCCGCGATCATGCTCGAGGAAGTCGAGCGCATTGACCACCGCGCGGCGCATGGCACCGTTGAGGTCACTGTTCTGTCCGTCGACCGAACCGTTGGGGTCGGACAGGCCGATCGGAATCCAGGCTTCCTCGGTTTCGGCGAACGGGTATCCGAACGCCACCGACGGAGCATCGCCGGAATCCTTCTTGCACACGCTCAGTCGGAACGTGCCGCGCAGAGAACCTTCCATCGCCGTCAGCGCTGCCTCGCCGTCGCCCATTGCCATGTGTGGGTCACCGACGTAGAACAGAGCACCTTCAGCAAAGACCGGCAGGTAAAAGGTTGATCCGACGCCGAGATGCCTGATGTCGATGTTTCCGCCGCCCAGCGTCGGAGGAATGGAGTTCGACGACGGGGAAGTCGGATCGGTGTCCGTGGAGTAGGCAACTCCCATCATTCCCATGAACGGACGCAAGGGAAACCGCACCTTCGATTCACCGAAGGGCATCACGCCCTTGCCGTCTTCGATCGCAGTAAAAGTGGAGACCCCACCGTATTGCAACGGATCCTTTGTTGCCCTCCCGTCCGTGGCGACCGGCGGCATGACTTCGTCCAGAGTGATTCCCGCCGGAGCGGTTCCGTCGGCCGTGACGGCAAGAGCGCCCTTGCCGTGTCTGCTCGACACAACCCCGTACGGCACTCGGGGAACTGCTTCGAGTGTCTCGATCTTGAGTACGTCCCCGGGCTGTGCGCCCTCGACGAAGACGGGTCCGGTGACGACGTGCGGGCCGTCCTTGTCGAAGTTTCGCTCGGTTCGGTTGTATTCGGCCGCAACGGCAATCGCATCCTCGAGCACGTCTTTCTCGGAAACGCCTTTGCTCCCGAAGTACTCGAGTGGATTGCGCCCTTGATCCTCGAGGATTCCCTCGTGCGAGAGGGCGTCGATGGTGACGGTCTGGCCCGACTTCATCCGCATCACTTCGCGCGTGTGGATGTTGGGCACATAGCCCCACATGACGTCCGACGGATCCGAACTCAGATAGTGATCGCCAGTGACGTTTCCGCTGCCCGGTTGAAGAATCGGAATGCCGTCGGCGAACGGCACTGCAGAGGAGGACGAGCCAGCCGGCGACGCGTTCGAGTGCGCGCACCCCGACGCCACACCCGCAACGCCTACTCCCGCACCGAGAGCAGCGACTGCCCTCATGAATCCGCGTCGGCCAAGACCTTTCGTCAGGTCTTCGGCTGCGTTGCGGGCAAGAGTGTTTTCCATCGAGATTCCTCCGGAGTGCGTGACGATGTGCGACTGCGAAGAAAGCTAGACCCGATTTGTTACTCGTTCATTACCATTTCATGGCAAGGAAATACCGTTGACTGAGAAAGTTCTCAGCGACGGCGAAGCCGCCAGAGCGACGTCGTTTCTCGTGCTCGGGCAGCGTGAAGCGCGTCGGTTCGGTCACTGACCTTTGCGTGCGTCGGTTTGACATCCATGCGGTCGACAACAGTGAGCCCACCGGCCGCGATCAGATCGTGCAGTTCCGATCGCGTTCGGAGACCGAGGTGTTCGGCAATGTCCGAGAGGATCAGCCATGCTTCTCCCCCGTCGTCCAGATGCGCTGCGACACCCGTCAGGAAGCCCTTCAGCATCGCTCCAGCGGGGTCGTAGACGGCGTATTCGATGGGTGAGGTGGCTTTGGCCGGAATCCAGGGAGGATTGCACACCACCAACGGGGCAGAGCCTTCGGGAAAGAGGTCGGCTTCCACCACGTTCACCTGAGCGCCGTAGCCAAGCCGCGAGAGGTTGCTACGCGCGCATTGCAGTGCCCGGGGGTCCTGGTCGGTGGCCGTTACTGTCTTGACGCCGCGCTGCGCCAGCACGGCAGCAAGAACGCCGGTACCGGTCCCGATGTCGAAAGCCGATTCCGTCGACGGCAGCGGAGCAGACGCGACAAGGTCGACATACTCTCCGCGCACGGGCGAGAACACACCGAAGGCGGGATGGATGCGAGTGTCGAGTGCCTCGATGAAAACGCCTTTGCGGTGCCACTCGTGAGCGCCGATCGCGCCGAGGATGTCACGCAGCGAGCGAACCGACGGCTCACCGGTAATTCCGAAGGCCTCGGTCAGAGCCACTTGCGCGTCCGGGGCGCGTCGGAGTGGAATCGACAAATCTGCATTCAACGGAATGAGCAGCATGCCGAGAATCTGCGCACGGCGTCCTTGAGTCTGGCGGTGGAGATGGAAAGCTTTGGCGGGGTCCTCGGAGGCTCGGCGGGGCTTGCGGTCGATGCGCGACGCCACGGCCTTCGTCAGTTGGCGAGCGTTCTGAAAGTCTCCGCGCCACAACAACGCCGTGCCTTCGCACGCCAAGCGATAGGCGTCGTCGGCCTTCGTCGTGTCGTCGGCGACGACGATGCGCTTGGGCGCCGGGGCGTTGCTCGTCGAACCCCAACGGGCCGATTGCTCGGCGTCGTTCTCGGTCCACACAGCGAATTGTTCAGTCATGTAAGCCCTTCCGGCGTCCGACGCATGGCGGCCGGTCTACCGGCTGACGTGGTCCAGATTTGCAAAATCTGCTTGTCTGGTGTCCACACTAGTCGGGACCGGCCGCACTACATGACTGCGAGAGGGATGTCAGCTCTTGGCGGCGCGAGCTGCCTCGGCGATGCGAGCCTCGGCAACCGCGTCAGCAGCCTCGCCGGCGAGGATTCCGTCCTTCTTCGACTTCGCGAAGATCTCGGTGACCGTGTCGAAGATCTTCTCGACCTTGAGCTTGACCTCTTCGGCCGAGTTGCCCTTCAGCTCGCCGGCAACCTGGATGAGGCCGCCGCCGTTGGCGACGTAATCGGGGGTCCAGGTGATGCCGCGGTCGCGGAGGATGTTCTCGACCTCGGGGACGGTGAGCTGGTTGTTCGCAGCGCCGCAGACAACCTCGGCCTTGATCGAGAGTGCGGTCGCGTCGGTGAGGGTTGCGCCCATCGCGCACGGTGCGTAGACGTCGAGATCGGCGTCGATGATGCTGTCGACGATGCTCACCTGCGGGAAGTCCGCCTTGACGCGATCGAGTGCTGCGGCGTTGACGTCTGTCGCCAACACGGTTGCACCGTCGGCGAGGAGAAGCTTGATCAGTTCGTAGCCGACCTTGCCCGTTCCCTCGACACCAACCGTCTTGCCTGCGAGCGACGGAGTGCCCCAATGCGACTGCGCCGCTGCGCGCATCGACTGGAATACGCCGAGGGCCGTCATCGGAGCGCTGTCGCCGGAACCGCCGACGGTGGCGTTGCGGCCGACGACGAAGTCGGTGTTGCGACCGATGATGTCGAGGTCGTTGGAGTTGGTTCCGACGTCACCAGCGGTGATGTAGCGGCCACCGAGGGTCTGGACGAATTTTGCGTAGGCGCCGAGCAATTCGTCGGTCTTGGCCGTTGCGGGGTCGCCGATGATGACGGCCTTGCCGCCGCCGAGGTCGACGCCGGCAACCGCAGCCTTGTAGGTCATGCCGCGGGAGAGGCGCAAAACGTCTGTGACTGCGGCAGATTCGTCGGAGTACGGATAGAAGCGCGTTCCGCCGAGCGCGGGGCCGAGCGTCGTGGAGTGGATGGCGACGATGGCCTTGAGGCCGCTCGCGGGATCCTGGAAGAAGCTCACCTGCTCGTGGGGGTAATCGCGCAGATAGTCGGCGCGATCGAACACGCCCGCAGTGTCGTCATGGGAAACAACGGAGTTCACGGGCTCGGCGGTGAGAGTCATTGTGGGATAGACCTTTCCGAAGAATTACGGGGTGCAGTCGAAATATTGGGGCGAAGCGTTCATTGGGTACTATTGGGACAAATAACCCAAAAAGAATCCCGCTGAGCAATTCGTGGAACCAATGCTCTGCCTGAGTTACGATTTGGTCAATGCAAATCTCTTGAACTAGTCAATTCGATCATCCAGTGACTCAAATCACTGAGGAGAGGTTCACAAAGTGCTCAGCATCGACAAGCTCGACGTCCAGTTGCTCGGACTGCTCAGCAAGGACTCAAGGATGAGTGTGGCCGAGTTGGCCAACTCGTTGGGCGTCGCCCGCAACACCGTCCAGTCGCGAATGAAGCGCATGGAATCCAACGGACTTCTCACCGGGTTTCGGCCGAATCTCAATCTCCCCGAGGTCGGTATCCCGATTCAGGCATTTGTCGGCCTGGAGCTCGAGCAGGGCAAGATCAGCGCAGTCGCTCGCAGTCTGACCGAGTTGCCCGAGGTGATCGAAATTCACGCCACAACCGGCCGAGAGGATCTGCTCGTTCGGGTTGCCACGTCGACGCACGCGGCACTGCAAAAGTTGGCCGAGCAGATCGTCTCGCTTCCAGGCGTCACGCATTCGACCACAACCATCGCTCTGACCAATCCCCTTCCGTATCGAATTCAGCCTCTCCTCGAGCACCTCACCAATGACGCCGGCTGGGGTCGTTCGACTGCCTTCCCCCGTCAGCAGGACTAGGACGGGTGGTCGCGTGGATGCTTCCCGGTGCGCTAGTTTCATGGTTATGAGTGAGATCCAGGGACAGCGCATCGCGTTCATTCAGGCGACGTGGCATCGCAACATCGTCGACCGTGCACGCGACGGATTCACCGACGCGATCGTCGAGCTCGGCTACCCCAAGGACACGGTTGATTTCTTCGAGGTACCGGGAGCTTTCGAGATCCCGCTGCATGCTCGGCGGTTGGCCAAGACCGGCCGCTACCAGGCGATCGTTGCCGCAGGTCTGGTCGTCGACGGCGGAATCTACCGGCATGACTTCGTGGCGACGGCTGTCATCGACGGCTTGATGCGGGTGCAGCTCGATACGGACATTCCGGTCTTCTCGGTGGTCTTGACGCCGCATCACTTCCACGAACACGCCGAGCACGTCGACTACTTCAGCACGCATTTCGTGAAGAAGGGCGCGGAGGCCGCGCGCGCGGTAGACGCCACCGTCAAGTCGTTGAAGGCCCTGCCCACCAGCTAGTCGTTACCCAGTCTCGCTGAGTCGAATGCCATCGGCTCAGCGAGATTTTTTGTGCCTATCGAGGGACCTCGGTACTCGCGAGCGCAGAGGCATTCGAGTCCTCGACTTCCCCGTAGCGGTCGACGCATTGCTGGAAGAAGTCCCGCATCTCGGTGACCACCTGCATGTGGCTGTTCAACGACTTCTCCAATGAATCTTCACCGCCGACGGCCTTCTTGGAGAATTTCGCGGCAAGGTCCTGCCCTGACTTGAGGGTACCCATCCCCTTCACATCTCCGATTCGCTCACACATGAGTACCATCGCTCGCAGTTCGTCGAGTAACGAATTGCAAGCGCATACAATCAGTTTCGCAACATCGGGGTCAACAATCACAAGCCCCCTCGCCGTACTCACCGCGGTAGGTGTCCGTCGAGGTGTGCGGCGACGTCTGCAACCAATTCACACGCCGACTCTTGGTGTGTGACCCCGGCCTTTGCTTCGACATTTACCCAGACAGAACCCTGCGTTGCTGCTAAAGCCACGTAGCACCCGTCGACTGCTGCATCGCTTCCTCGCTTGAATCTGATACCCACGCGATCGCCAATCGTCAATTCAACAAACTCCGCATAATCCGGGTTTCGGGTTACTTCATTCTGGGTGTATCGGTTTGAGAGAACTGACACGAAGAACCACGTTCCCGTCCACGAGCAAATCTTCCATCCCGGCTGCTCAACGCCCGCGATATCAACTTCCTCGGTCGCCGGATCAAGCCCAACATCTTCCAGAATCGAGTCCGGAATGTCCTTGCACGGATCGAACAAACCCTCTTGGCCGGATGCAGGCTCAGCCGCCCCCTCCACGACTGAGCTGCATCCTGCCGCAGCCCACACCAACACCCCAGCCATGAGCAGTCGCCCAACCCCCACCGACCCCAACATGGCACCCCCTGTTGATGTGGACCCACTCTATTGGATGCATCGGAGGCCGGATCGGTTCCCGCAATCTTCAAATTCCCCGGTCACGATCGCCGGTTCACTCAGAGCGCATCTCCAGCGATTGACGCTCAGCTCAGCAGTCGCATACTGGAGAGGTTGATTACGACTTCGGGAAGGCACCGAGTGAGCGCACCGAAAGCCCCGGCCAAACCAGCGATCCTCAGCGTCGACGACGATCCAGGTGTTTCGCGTGCCGTCGTTCGAGACCTCCGCAAGCGGTACGGCGAGAAGTACCGCATCATTCGCGCGGAGTCGGGTGATCAGGCCCTCGAGACCTTGCGCGAAATGAAACTTCGCGGCGATGCAGTCGCTGTGATCGTCGCCGACTACCGCATGCCTGGTTTGAGCGGAATCGAGTTCCTCGAACAGGCAATGGACCTGTACCCCGTAGCTCGGCGCGTTCTCCTCACCGCGTACGCCGATACCGATGCTGCGATCGACGCCATCAACGTCGTCGACCTCGACCACTACCTCCTCAAGCCTTGGGACCCGCCGGAAGAGAAGCTGTACCCCGTCATCGATGCACTCCTCGATGCCTGGGCAAGCTCGAGCCATCACCCCGCCGAGGAAACCAAGGTGATCGGCCATCGCTGGTCCGAGCGATCATCCGATGTTCGAGAGTTCTTGGCACGCAACCAACTTGCCTATCGCTGGTACATGTCGGACGAGCCCGAAGGTCAACGACTGCTCTCTGCTGCAGGTACCGACGAACTGCGACTTCCCGTCGTCATCGCATCCAACGGAGATGTCCTCGTCGAGCCCACTGACGCCGAACTCGCCGACAAACTCGGGCTGAGCACCACTCTCTCCGAGGATTTTTACGATCTCGTTGTCATCGGCGGCGGCCCTGCCGGTCTGGGAGCCGCCCTGTACGGCGCTTCGGAGGGACTGCGGACGGTTCTCATCGAACGGCGAGCCACCGGCGGCCAGGCCGGTCAGAGTTCTCGGATCGAAAACTACCTCGGCTTCCCCGACGGAGTCTCCGGCGCACAGTTGGCCGATCGCGCACGACGCCAGGCAACCAAGTTCGGCGCCGAAGTCATCACCGCTCGCGACGTCACCGGTTTGGAAATCAACGGCTCGGCTCGCACTGTGCGTTTCGACGACGGTTCGTCGGTGGACGCCCATTCGGTCATCTTGGCGACCGGTGTTTCCTATCGCCAGCTTTCGGCGCCGGGGCTCGATACCTACACGGGCCGAGGGGTCTACTACGGATCGGCTGTCACCGAAGCTGCACGGTGTAGCGAACAGGATGTGTACATCGTCGGCGGCGCCAATTCGGCCGGCCAAGCTGCGGTCTACCTCTCCCGAGGAGCTAGGTCAGTCACCATTCTCATTCGCGGCAACTCGCTTGAAGCCTCGATGTCCTACTACCTGATTCAGCAGATCGAAAAGAATCCGAAGATCACCGTGCGCACGTGTACGGAGGTGATCGGAGCCGAGGGTGACGATCACCTCGAACGAATCACGCTGCGTAACAGAGCTACCGGAGAAGAAGATACCGTCGATGCTCAGTGGTTGTTCATCTTCATCGGTGCCGCTCCCCTGACCGACTGGCTTGGCGACGTGGTGGTCCGCGATGGAAACGGATTCGTTCTCGCCGGCCCGGACCTTCCGTCCGAAGGTGTCACCCCGGACGGGTGGCCGCTCGACCGCGCACCACACCATCTCGAAACCAGTGTCCCCGGAGTATTTGTCGCTGGAGACGTACACGCCGAATCGGCCAAGCGCGTCGCGTCGGCCGTCGGAGAGGGCGCGATGGCCGTGATGTTCGTCCACCGCTATCTCGCTCAACAATAGGGAGATTCGATGTCCATTCCTGAATGCAGCCCCGACCTGCTTCGCACCCTGTTCCTGTTCGAGAAGCTCACCGACAATCAGCTCGAATCGCTTTGCCAGGCAGGCCATATCACCGAGATCGATCGAGGGCAGGTC
Source organism: Rhodococcus sp. IEGM 1409 (assembly GCF_030056735.1). Lineage (GTDB taxonomy): Bacteria > Actinomycetota > Actinomycetes > Mycobacteriales > Mycobacteriaceae > Rhodococcus_F. The sequence goes on along the minus strand of NZ_JASHKN010000014.1, from coordinate 36,406 downwards.
TACCTCGAAGGTGAGCCTGCCACCTGCTTCTACGTCCTGATCGAGGGCGAAGTGGTCTTGTCCAAGCTGTCAGGCGGAGAGGACATCGAGACCAATCGGACCACTCAGCGTGGTGTCTATGCGGGAGGGTGGACGGCGTACCTCGGTGATCGTGTACCGCAGGTGTACGCAGGGTCGATGCGAGTTACGACGCCCTCGACGTTCTTCGTCCTGGACGCCGACAAATTCGGCAACGCGATGCGTGAGTGGTTCCCGATGGCCGTTCATCTACTCGAAGGTGTTTTCTTCGGCAAGAAGAACACCCAGCAGATTATTGATCAACGAGAACGGCTCCTCGCACTCGGATCACTGTCAGCCGGGTTGACTCACGAGCTCAATAATCCTGCAGCCGCAGCGGTTCGGGCGACGGCTTCACTGCGTGAGCGAGTCGCAGGCATGCGTCACAAACTGGGAATGGTCGCATCGGGTACTTACGACCGCGACGCCCTCGTCACGCTCATGCGACTTCAGGACGAAGTTGCAGAGGTTGTCGCCAAGGCGCCGACGCTCACTCCCCTCGAAGCCTCGGATCAGGAGGATTCGTTGGGTGAATGGTTCGAGGATCATTCAATTCGAGAGGGTTGGGATCTGGCTCCTACCTTCGTTCAGGCCGGTCTCGACACCGCTTGGCTCGAGAATGTTGCTGCAGCTGTGGACGAGTCGGTGCTCGAAGGCGCAATTCGCTGGCTGAACTACACAATCGAATCTGAACTCTTGATGAACGAGATCGCCGACTCCACAACGAGGATTTCGACTCTCGTCGGCGCGGCCAAACAGTATTCGCAGATGGACCGCGCACCGTTCCAGACCATCGACGTCCACGAACTCCTCGACAGCACGTTGATCATGCTGGGGCAGAAGATCGGAAGCGGAATCGAAGTCGTCAAGGAGTACGACCTTGCATTGCCTCCGATCGACGCCTATGCCGCCGAACTCAATCAGGTGTGGACCAACCTGATCGACAACGCGGTGGCTGCCATGGACGGTACCGGCACGTTGACGGTGCGGACCAGCCGCGACGGCGATCGAGCGTGTATCGAAATCTGCGACTCCGGCACCGGAATTCCAGACGACGTTATCGACCGAATCTTCCAGCCGTTCTTCACGACGAAGCCGGTCGGCGAAGGAACTGGTCTCGGACTTGATATCTCGTGGCGAATCGTAGTGGGCAAGCATCGGGGCGAAATGCATGTCACCTCCGAACCTGGCGATACGAGATTCCGAGTGGTGCTACCCATCGCCGGTCCAGCGCGAGATTCACAAGTCGACTAGCCCGTCATGCTCGCCGAAGAGGTCAGGATTCCCGCATCGTCACCCGAGCGAGCATCGGCTCCATCTGCGGCCACCCGAGAGCCAGATTCGCCCCATTCATCCGGAACCGTGTGTTCCACTCCGGAGCGAAGGCATCGAACATGACCCGAGCAGCAGGAGCGAGCACCTCCCGTTCGATGGCGACAACGATGTCGGCATCCAAACGAAACTCCCCGTCGACGGAATCCGGTTCACCGAACACCGACGTCAAACGCTCGGACGTATAGCCCCGCGCGACCAGATCCGACGCGCTGTGAAAGTCGTTACTCACAGAACCTCCGCAGCACCTGATCAACACCGTTCCCATCATCCGGCCGCAACCACTTGCGCCCAAAGACACCGCGAAAGCCCAAACTGTCCAGGTCGATCGGTACCTTCATCTCACACAGGCACTGACAGACGGGGAGAGTCGATGACCAGGGAAGATTTGCGAACAACCACATTCGAAGACGCCGTAGCCGGGTACCTGGACTAGCAACCAGACAGTTCCAAGAGTTGGCTTCTGCTGCGTTGGGATCTCGTTCAGCTGTACGGCACGATGAAGGCTTTCCGCCGCCGTAGACGGGAGCAGCCTGCGAAAAGGGCTCAGCTTTCCCACAAGTCAGCGAAGACGGCAGGCCGCATCGCGTTCTTGGTGGGATCGAGGCGCGTCATTTGCGTCCCGGCTGCTCACCGCGAGAGGCCCCACCACCGTTCTCAAACTGAGTGGGGAAGACGTGTTCCGAACCCCACCGGCCGCGTTGCCGACGAGGACGCAGCTGGTGCAGACGGGAGTCCACGGACCCCGCGACGGAAGAGCGCACCATGTCGACACCGAGGTTCCGGTCAAACGGAGACCGGACAGCAGCGCGTCTACGGAAACGAGCCGAGTGGGCATTCACCGCTACCCAACGCCGAGCCGCCCACGATCGAGCCTACGAACACTGGATCACCGGAGCGCTGGCACCGTATCGAATCACCCGCGCGCTCGACGCCGCAGATCTGTACGGCCCACGGCCCTGACGTCGACACTGCATGCGGGGCACAGGAGCCCGCAGTCGAGGAATGGGAGGCCGGCACCCGGTACCCCTCGCTCGAGCAACTTCTCGCCCTGACCGCGCTGACACACCAATCCCGGACTCGTTCCTCGCACGGCAAAGTGACGATGACCTCGACATCAGGGACACCACGATGTGGTGCCACATCAGCAAAGCCGAAAAGCGCGCAAGATGGCGGCCACCGATCACAGAATTGACCACCGCTGCCGTCGAAGAATGTCCCGGCACCAAGGACTACCGCGACCCACCTTTTCTGAAGCCGAATCGCACGAAAGCCGAGACGACAGTGAACCTTGGCCATAGCGTGGTGCGTTCGAAAAGAGTTGCACACCAAGCCGGTTGATCGCAGTACTCACATCGCTGACGGTGAATGATCGTCCGGAGTGTGATAGGTCACGTCGCGGGATGTGATCGGCTGTCTGCAGCAAGTGCATTGCAGAATCTGTTCGACGACTCCTCCGTCGTCTCGGTGTGTGAGAAGGAGTGCAGGTTTGTCTACGACCCATTTATCACCCCAGTGCATGAGTGCAACGGTGACGTTGTATAGGTCGCGGCCCTTCTCGGTGAGGCGGTACTCCTCACGTGGGGGGTGGTTGCTGTAGCGGCGGCGCGCAAGGATCTCGAATTCAACGAGCTTCCCGAGTCTGTCAGACAGGATATTGCGAGCGACGCCGAGATTGCGTTGGAAGTCCGCAAACCGGCGGACCCCGAAAAAGCTCTCGCGCAATATGAGGAAAGTCCAACGATCCCCGACTTGAGAAAGTGCTGCAGCGACAGAATCCTGCCGCTCCACACCATGGCTTTCCATGTGCCACAGCGTATCAAATTGAGGGTTGCAATTTACTACTCACTGCTGCGACACTTAGTGAGTAGCAAAAAGCTACCTACTCGATGGGAGAAGCTAGATGACAACCCCGAAAGCAATCACGGCGCCTACTCCGTCTGCCCACAACGTCACGTCATCGGCGTATGCGCATCTGATTTACCGCGAGAGCGGACCGGTGGCGCGGATAACGCTCAATCGCCCACAAGCACGCAATGCTCTGTCAATGCAGCTTTCCGACGAATTAATTCACGTCCTCGAAAGGCTACGAGACAGTGCGAGCGTGAAGGTCGTCGTTATTGACGGTGCAGGCGGCACGTTTTGCGCGGGTGATGACATCACCGAGATGCCGCGGTGGGGCAACGCCAACGAGATCATGCGGAGGGTGACGGGTTATCAACACATGGCCGATACCCTCGAAGAACTCGACAAGATAACAATTGCAAAAGTTGATGGCTATGCCGTCGGCGGCGGCTTGGAAATCACCATGGCATGTGATTTCGTCATAGCTGCAGCCAGTGCGAAATGGGGCATGCCCGAGGTGGACGTCGGAATCACGCCCGGCTGGGGCGGAACCACCCGAATGGTGAGGCTTATCGGACGGCGTCTGACGAAAGAGATTAATCTTCTAGGGGCATTGCACCCGGCATCTCGGGCCGCCCAGCTGACGCTGTGGAATCGTGTCGTCGACGACAAACTCCTCGACAGCGCAGTCGAAGAACTCATCGACGTCGCACTGAGCAAGAATCAGCAAGCTGTACGGCAGTTGAAGTTCATCATCAACAATGGTGCAGAGGCCGACCTGAAAACAGCGCAGGCTTTCGAGAAGCTCTCTGCTGGACTTACTGGGGCAGTTAACGGGGCATGGGAGGTTCCCGACGCGGATCAAGCGGCCGGAGTTGTTGGCTTCCAGGAAAAGAATGAGCTGTGGAACGACCGGCGGAGTCGCGCTCGCACCTTCTGGACCGATGGACCCTGCCCTGACTGCGGTCCGGTCTGACTGCCATGCCGCGTTGCACGCGTGATCGGCAGCGCGCACGATGGATTGATCACCCGTAGCCAAGGAGAGGGCTGACCATGACCGACGAACTTCCAGCGGGGATCGATCCGAGTGTGCCGCCCAGTGGCGCGGGATGCGTCGAATGCGATGCGAACGGTGGTTGGTGGGTGCACCTGCGTCGATGCGCGCAGTGCGGTCACGTCGGTTGTTGCGACTCCTCACCGTCACAGCATGCGAGCAAGCACGCGGCCTCGACGAAGCATCTGTTCATGCAGAGCTACGAACCCGGTGAGGATTGGTTCTGGAGCTTCGAAACCAATGAGGCATACGACGGACCGGAATTGGCCGCGCCCACTTCGCATCCCGTAGATCAGCCGACGCCAGGACCTAAGGGTCGTGTCCCAGCCGATTGGCAGCAACACATCCACTGACTCAGTTCGGTTGGTCGATCGACTTCAAAGTCGAGACGTTCAACGACTCCTGATCGAATGCGTTGTCGACGGAAGCTTGAAACTGAGCCTGCATCGCCTCCACTACCGCGATATGACTCGCCAACACGTCGACGAGCGCATCGGGGCCACCGACCGCTTTCTCCTCGAACTTAACCTGCAGTGCCCGACCTGATGCCAAAGTCCCGAAACCACCAACCCAGCTCAGTTTCCCAGCAGCAATAGACAAATGCTCCAACGTCATTCGATACTCGTCGCAAGCCGAAACTAGCGATCGCGCCGTGTCCGGATCCAGCGAGAACGATACCTCGGCCCCGTAGTTCTCATATGTACTCATGCGCAGCACCACCTTCATCAAGCGAGCGATTCACCTGGGGAGTTCCTGGAAAAGTTTGTCGGTAATCATCGAGGCAAGGCCACACGGGTCGATCGGAGCCTCACCAAAATCTGGGACGATCCGAACGATCAGCGCCCCCTGACTAGCCGCCCAAGCTACCGAGCAAATCTGCCCAGTCGCATCGTCCCGTTGCCCGAACTTGATAGCAGGGCCGCCATGAACACTGGCAGTCCTGACATCGGCATTGTTGGTGTTCGCTTCGACTTCGTCGAGAGAATAGTCAGTTGACCAGACGCTCAGCGAAATTCCCGTCCCATTCCATGAGCAGATTTCGAATCGTGGAATCTGAACTCCAAGAATCCCGCGTTCTTCAGTCGCCGGATTGACTCCGACGTACCGCAAGGCGCTGTCGCTAATGCCATTACAAGGGTCGAATAGTCCGACAGCCTCGTCAGCTACTACTGCGCGACCCTCCACCGTCGAGGAACACCCCCCCACCAACACTGCGGCCGCGACCAGGACCACTGCACCCTTCACTCCCACAGCACTCCCCCTCGTTCGCGGCCCGCTCACAGTATTGGACGCTCCCCAGCACCGATCGGTTCCACCGCATTGCATTCCGTTGCAACCCTTCACCCACGCCAATAATCGGCCTAACGTCGGTCTACCAGGGGATTCACAACGAAGTGAGGTGCGGATCAATGAAGGCAGCACGGTTCCACGGGCAGAAAGACATCCGGATCGAAGAGATCCCTGAGCCCGAATTGCGGCCAGGAACAGTCAAGCTGAAGGTCGCATGGTGCGGAATCTGCGGCACCGATCTCCACGAGTACCTCGAGGGACCGATCTTCATCTCCGCACCCGGACACCCGCATCCACTCTCACACGAGAATGCGCCGGTCACGATGGGCCACGAGTTCTCCGGCACCGTCGAAGAGGTCGGCGACGGTGTCACGGACGTCGAGGTCGGCGAAAATGTTGTCGTCGAGCCGTACTTCGTCTGCAACGAGTGCGCCCCGTGCAAGGCGGGTAACTACCACCTGTGTACGAAGATGGGGTTCATCGGCTTGGCCGGCGGCGGTGGCGGACTCAGCGAGAAGGTCGTCGTCGACCGTCGCTGGATCCACAAGATCGGCAACATTCCGCTCGACGAGGCAGCTCTCATCGAACCGTTGAGCGTTGCCCATCACGCAGTCGTGCGCAGTGGAGCCGAAAGTGGCAACGTCGCAATTGTGGGCGGAGCCGGACCGATCGGGCTCCTCGTTGCGGCAGTTCTCAAGGGGCTTGGTGTTACGACGATCGTCACCGAACTCAGCGAAGCCCGCAAGGCCAAGGCCCTCTCCAGTGGCGTGGCCGACTACGTCATCGATCCCACGACCGAAGACGTCAAAGCGCGCGTCCTCGAACTCAGCGGAGGCATCGGCGCAGACATCGGTTTCGAGTGCGCAGGCGTCAACGCGGTCCTCGACACCATGCTCGACACGGTCCGGCCCGCCGGAGTTGTTGTCAACGTGTCGATTTGGGGCAAGCCCGCGACCATCGACATGCAGAAGCTGGTCCTCAAGGAAATCGATCTACGCGGAACCATCGCGTACGTACGTGACCATGAAGCGGTCATCAAGATGGTCCAGGACGGTGTCGTCGATCTAGCGCCATTCATCACGGGTCGCATTCAGCTCGAGGAGTTGATCTCCGAAGGATTCACCACCCTGATCGAGCACAACGACACGGCGGTCAAGATTCTCGTCAGGTCGTGACCGGACGGGGCACCTCGGGACCCACCGCAGTCAGCGATCCGGGTGCCCTCCCTTTGCCCCATCCGATCTTCTCTCGGTAGCGGCCGATGTGATCGTCCTCGATCACATCGGCCGTTTCCAGCGGGGTGGATTGCGGATGCACGTATAGCGCGTCCGTCGGGCAATAGGCCTCACACATGAAGCAGGTCTGGCAATCCGATTGGCGCGCAATCACCGGGACGCCCGACGGCGTCCGATCGAAAACATCTGTAGGACACACATCTACGCACTTGTCGCAACCGATGCATGCCGGCGCTGACACCAGTTCGATCATGACGCCACCAGTGCAGAACCGACAGATTCGGAAGTCCGGGTCCACACCGAATCCAAACCGCCGGTGAGAACGTGATGGTGCTGCGTCACATCGAGTTCGGGATAATCGTCTCGCTTGCTCATTCCCCGAGTCTCGGTCCGCGCCAGCGTCGAATGGTACATCCAGCGACCGACGGCCGTGATTGCGGCAGCCTGCCGCGCTGCCATCCGCCCCGCAGGATGATCCGCGCCCAAGTCCGCACTCACTGCACCCCACAGCGATTCGAGCTCACCGAGCGCTACGGATACTCGATCACCACTGCGGAGGTAGTTCTTGTCGAAGGGAATCAGCTGCGCCTGAGCAGCTTTCACCACATCGGCGGCAGTAAACCCGGTACGTACCGGATTACGCAATCCGACGGTTCCGGCTCCGCGAAGACCACTGGCAGACCCACGTCCGACCGACAGCGCATAGCGCGCAGCACCGGTTCCCGCCCATGAACCAGAAGACATCGCCCAAGCGGCGTTGTGACTTCCCCCGCCGGTGAACCCTCCACAGATTCGCTCCCGCGTTGCAGCGTCCCCGGCGGCAAACAGTCCTGGAACGGATGACGCGCAATCGTCGTCGACGACGTTGATTCCCCCAGTCCCGCGAACAGTGCCTTCAGCGAGCATGCCGACCTCGAATTTGTCGGTGAAGGGATCGATTCCGCGGCGATCGAATTGCAGGAAGAAATTGGGCTGTCCCAGCCTCATTCGACGCTGCACCTCGGCGTCGGCCCGATCGATCTGCGCGAAGACGGGCTCGTTCCGCAACGTGCTGGCGATGACGGACCTCCCCTTCACCGAACCGGCCCCTTCGAGCACGCTTCCGTCGGCGTGGAAGAACGTCGCGTACGCGTAGTAGGCAGTTTTGGTGATCGTCGATCCGGCCGCTGCGATTCCGTACGCGTTCGAGAACTCCATTCCGGAGAACTCCGCTCCGACTTCAGCTGCCATCAATGCACCGTCACCGGTATCAACATTGGTGCCCAACGCACCGGAGAGAAACGCACAACCTCCGCTGGCGACCACTACGGCGCCTGCCGAGACGCGGTAGTCCTGGTGTTCGTGACGCTGATAGCCCACCGCTCCGCGAACTCGCCCGGCGTCGTCCACCAACAACTCCAGCGCCGGCGAATGGTCGAGGATTCGCACCCCGGCTCGACGAATCCAGGTGCGCATCCGCCGCATGTACTCAGGCCCCTGCAAGCCGGTGCGTATCTGCTTGCCCGTGCTGGTGTCGACGGGGAACGGATATCTGCCCTCCACCGCGAGGAGATCCATGTTGGAGTAGGTCTGCTCGAGGACGCGGTCCATCCAATGGTGGTCGGCCAGATATCCACCGAGCGCCTCGCGTCCGGCCTTTGCCCGCTCACGTGCAGTCGTATCCGGTTCGACGTACCAAACACCCGTTCCGGACGGGGCCGTTGCGCCGCTCGTTCCGCAGTAGCCCTTGTCGACCAGGACGACGTCTGCACCGGCCTTGGCCGCACGCAACGCTGCCCACGCACCGGCGGGGCCACCACCGATCACCAATACATCGGTGGAGAGTTCGAGGACGTCCGTCACTGGCCAGCTCCTGTCAGAGGTCTACGCAACATTTCTGTTGTCGCAATATTCCTCGAACGAACTACCCAGCGCCACAGTCAGAATCACTGTGAACTCAACCGATCACCATCGCGTCGACAGAGCGCTACGACGCTTCCCGCTCCTCGTCCGTGCACAACGCGGAGTACTTGGCGAAGGCTTCCTGCAAGGTCAGCGATTTGCGTCGCTCGGCGATGTCGCGGGGCTTTCCCTGCGCCACACATTGACGAGCATGCTCGATCACAGCTTCACGTATGACGCTGGAAATGTCCGCGCCCGTGAGCTCTTGGAGGGTTTCTAGGGCCCTCAGTTCCTCTACGTCGAATCTCACCGTTACCGATCGTCTAGCCACGCTCAGGATGTTACTTGCGGGTACACCAAATTTGGTGAGCTACGTACGCGTCGAATCGAATATCTTTGGGCGCCAAAACCTTCGAATTCCGATCTACGTGGGTAAATCGTTTTCAACGCAGGCACACATGTAACGCAACGCACACAGCACCAGCCAGGGTGCCGACGAACACTGTCGCTGTCTATGCTTGCGAAACACTGCCTTCGATCGGAGATACACCGCGTGAGCATCGACCACATCGTTTCCGCAGTCGACGGCGACGCTGCCGAGCGAATCAAATCGGCCCTGTCCGAGATAGCCACAACCTCGACGGACACGACCACGCTGGTGTTCGACGGCGTGAGCATCGAGATTCCACCGTCGGTCGGCGACGCCGTCGTGCAGCTTCTGACCTACCTCGCTGCCGGAGACAGCGTCGCCCTCGGGCCCGTCGCAGAACTCCTCACCACCTCGCAGGCAGCAGAGATCCTCGGCGTTTCGGACACGTATGTACGCAAACTCGCCGACGCCGGGAAACTCCCGATCGAACTACGCGGCACGCACCGCAGGTTCCGCCTCGATGACGTGATGGCTTACCGCGAGCAGTTCCCCAAACGCGCCTAACTCTTCGCGTACATTCCTTCGATCTCCTTCGAGAACCGATCGACGACGACATTGCGCTTGATCTTGAGCGTCGCTGTCATCTCGCCGTCGTCCTCGGTCAGATCGCGATCGAGAATGACGAACTTCTTGATCGACTCCGCATGCGAGACAGCGGCATTGGCGTCGTCGACGGCCTTCTGCAACTCCGCTCGAAGGTCCTTGTCATCACGCAGTTCGGCGACGGTGGCGCCAGAAGGCTTGCCGTTCTCCGACTTCCACTTCTCGAACACCTCTGGGTCGACGGTCAGCAGCGCCGTGATGTAGGTCTTCCCGTCGCCGACGACGACTGCCTGCGAGACGATGGAATGCGAACGGATACGGTCTTCCATCGGGCCGGGCGAGACGTTCTTGCCGCCCGCCGTCACCAAAAGATCCTTCTTGCGTCCGGTGATGGAAAGGTAACCGTCGCTGTCTAGTTCACCGAGATCACCGGTGCGCATCCAACCGTTGACAAAAGCCTCTTCGGTGGCCTTGTCGTTCTTCCAGTAGCCCGTGAAGACAACTCCGCCGTTGAGTTCGATCTCGCCGTCCTCGGCGATACGAACTCCGTTGCCGCCCATCGGCTGTCCGACGGTTCCGATCTTCTGAGCACTCGGAACATTCACGCAGTGCGCCGCTGTGGTCTCGGTGAGACCGTAGCCCTCGTAGATCGGAACTCCGAGCCCACGGAAGAAGTGCCCCAGCTCAGGGGTGAGGGCGCCGCCGCCGGAGATCGCGAACCAGCACTCGCCCCCGAGAGCCTCACGAAGCTTCGAGTACACGAGCTTGTCTGCCACTGCGTGCTTCGCCTTCAAGATCAGCGAGGGACCGCCCTTGTCGAGAGCTTGGCTGTACTCCTTGGCGGTGGCTTCTGCGAAGGCGAAGATCGCGCCGGGAATCTTTCCACCGGACTCTGCCTTGCGTGCTGCGCCGTCACGAACTTTTTCGAAGACACGCGGAACACCGAGGATGGTGTTGGGCTTGTAGCGCTCGAATTGGGTTGTAATGGTGGCAAAGTCGGACCAGTGGGCCTGCGAAGCGCCTGCCTCGAACGTCGCGAGGGACACTGCACGAGCCAGTACGTGAGCGAGCGGCAGGAAGGTCAGGACTCGGTTTCCCGGAACCGCCACTTTGCCGATCGAAGCCGTGAGAATGCCGCGCACCTCGGACAGGAAGTTGCGGTGCGTCAGGATGCATCCCTTGGGACGACCTGTCGTGCCGGAGGTGTAGACGAGCGACGCCAGATCGTCCGCCTTGATGCCGGCGAGGCGCTTCTTCAACTCGGTGTCGTCCACGTCGGCGCCTTGTGCAGTCAGCGTTTCGACTGCTCCGCCGTCGATCTGCATGACGGCTTTGAGAGAGCTTGGCGCGTCCTGGAACAGTTGCTCGTGCGCGCCGGTTTCGACGATCGCGATGACGGCCTCGGAGTCTTCGAGGATCCAGCTGACCTGCCCCTGAGACGACGAGTCGTAGATCGGGACGGTCGCAGCGCCGGCAGCCCAGATGGCGAAGTCGAAGAGCGTCCACTCGTATCGAGTCGCGGAGAGAAGTGCGACGCGGTCGCCTGCCTGCACGCCAGCGGCGATGAGACCGTTTGCGACGCCGGTGACCTGCTCGGCGAACTCTTTGGCTGTGACGTCTACCCAACCTTCACCCTTGGGGCGGGAGAACACCGTCAGTTCGGGCGTGCGCTCGGCGTGAGTGAAGACGGTGTGCACCACGGACTCGTTGTCGGAGATGGTGAACTGGGCTTTGGCGCTGTACTCACTCACAGGGTGTCATCTCCGTTGGTCTGCGATTCGATGCTGGTTCTGAAGCGGTGGAGTGCGCGGGCGAAGTCTGCGACCTCGGACTCGGTCCAATCGTGCAGCCTGCCGGCGACTTGGTCGAGCCGACGCGCGTCGGCTGCGTCGAGGTATTTGCGGCCCGCCTCCGTGAGGTGCAGCGGGTTGCCCTGGCGAACGGATCCCGGATCGGCATACACCCAGCCTGCCTCGATGCAGCCGCGTACTTGGCGCGAGATTGTCGAGCGGTTGACGCCGAAGACTTCGGAGATCTCCGTGGCCTTGCAGCCGTCGTTGCGGCCGATGAAGGAGAGGAAGGAATGCTGCGCGATCGACGGGTGGTCTTCGGAATGCCGATCCCCCGTCATCAGCTGTCTCGTCAGGTGCACCAGCTCGTTATGAACGGCTGGTGGACCGGTGAGCGCCATTGCTTCTTCGTGTTGCACTGGGCAACTATAACGCTGCCCCCAGTCCCGATTGCAATATGACCGCTGCCACCCTCTGGGCAGATTGACGTACCACCCGATCACCGAAGCGAATGAGAGACACGACCCCGACTATCGTGGTCACGACAACAACCGCAGTAAGCAGTGTCCACCCGTATGCGGTTCGGACACAGGAGACGAGGATCCATGAGCGAGCACGACACCGCCGATCAGCCGCTTTACATCGACGGCAAGCTTGCCCTGGTGACGGACGAGCGCGACGAATTGGTACGCCTGTGCGTTCAGACTCTCGCCGAACTGCTGGGCAGCGAGCCTGCCACCGATGACGACGGCGACATCGTCGTGCCGGTTCACGGGTTTGTCGTCTATGTGACCGTCGCCGACGACGGCCCTCAGATCAACGTGTGGTCCTCGGTTCTTACCGGCCTCGGCAACCCCTCGCACGCTGCAACGCGGTTGATCGAACTCGCGCAGGAATGGCCGCGCCTGCGCTTCGCCTTCAGCGGCGACCACCTGCTGGCCTCCACGATGCTCGACGCGGACCCCTTCGCTCCGCAGCATCTGCTCAACCTGATCGACGAGGTCCACGACTTCACTCACGAACTCGACGATGATTTTGCTGAATCCTTTGGCGGTTCCCTCGACTGCGACGCGGATGACGACAGTTACGCCGGCGACTGCGATCCCGGCGGTTGTGGCGGTGACTGTGACTGTGCGTGCGGCGAGGACGCGGACACCGTCGACGGAGATCTCGGCATTACCCCAGTCAAATAGACTGGCCCTCTTCGATCGGCTCCGCAGAGCACTCGCTGTAGTTGTCACGAAGCGACATAGATCTGCGTGGGGTGCCAATCCAGGTAGACGAAATCCGGATGCTCCGCCTTGTCCGGCAAGATCAATCGGTCGATCAGAAGTGGCTTCCGAGTGCCGCGCGAAGCGGACGTTCGATCTCCATATCGCTCTCACACCGGGCGCGTAATGGAGGTTCAAGTCCTCATCGACGGTGATGCGGTCGCAGCGCCGGACCTGCTCACCCGACAGTCAGGCTTCTCCGCTCAGTCGACGGCGGTGAAACCCTTCGCCCGATCTTTGTCGCCCGAGGTCCACAGCGTCGTCGACAGTTCGGCCTTCACCAGCGGGATAACCTCGTCCGCGAAGCGGCGCAGAGTGTCCTTCTGCTGCTCGAAGTCGAGCACATGATTGACCGACACCGATTGGAAATCGTGGCCGTAGCTCTGGTGGTAGTCGATGATCTTCTCGGCGACTCGCTCCGAGGACCCGACCAAGGCCGGCCCGCGGTCGACGGCTTCCTCGATGGTCCGGAAGCTTGTCGACTTTCCGACCGCTTTGGGATCGTGCTTACGTTTGTCGGCCTGCGCAACGGCACCTTCGTAGATCGGACGGAACTCTTCGATGGCCTGCTCGGTGGTATCGGCGAGGAACAATCCGCCCGAACCCGAGCCGACGTATGCCTTAGACGGGTCGTGCCCGTACGCCAGGTACTGCTCGCGGTAGTGGTCGATCAGCACCTTGTAGTTCTCACGAGGCTGGAAGGCATTGGCGGTGACGATGGGGTCGCCCCACTTCGCCGCGAGTTCGACGGCCTCGAACGAGGTAGCCGATCCATGCCAGATACGGAACGGACCGTCGTACGGACGCGGTAGCGTCGTCGCGTCCTCGAGCGATGGTCGGTGGGTTCCCACCCACTTGACGTTTTCCTCGCTGATCAGCAGCTTGAGGAGTTCGTAGTTCTCGGTGAGGTATTCGTACTGCTTGGCGATGTCCAGACCGAGGAGCGGGTATTGAAGGACCTCGTTACCCTTGCCGATCACGATCTCGAGGCGTCCGCGGCTGAGCTGATCGATGGTTCCGAAATCTTCGGCGACTCGAATCGGGTCGAGTAGCGACAGGACGGTGACACCGGTCGAGAGCAGAATTCTGTCCGTGGCCTGCGCAATTGCACCCAAAACGACGGTTGGCGCCGACGAAAGAACCGGCCCGGCGTGGCGCTCCCCCACCGAGAACGAATCGATACCCAACTCTTCGGCCAGAACCGCCAGTTCGACGACGCGGTTGAGCCGATCGGACGGGGCAACTTCCTCGCCGGTCACTGGATGGGGTGGGTTGAAAATGATGTCCAGAACCTGAAAACGCATGACCCGTCTTTCTCGATAACCGCACAGCGCGCCTGTCCCTCGGAGGCTAGTGCGCGGCTGCTCGACGGATCAGCTATCCGAAGTCGCCCTCAACACAAAAAAACTTTCGAAAACTCTTAGTCAGCAACATCTTTCGACCACAAGAGACCACTCAGTCGATAAAACTCTCACCGATCCGAAGTCGACCGAAAACATGCCGAACTCCCGCCAGGCAGGACCTGTGTTACCAACCAAACGAGCGCACGGTAAACATGAAGTACTAAGAGTGCGTTCCCTTATCGTTAAGAGGTACTTGATATGAACGGTGCGGCAGCCATCGGTGATGGCATATTCCAGATTCCTGTCCCGATCACGGACAACCCGCTCGGGCACACGCTCGTCTACGCCATGGAATCCCCCAGCGGACTGATCTTGGTCGACGCCGGTTGGGGCGACGACAACGGCTGGCAGGGCCTCAACGCGGGGCTCGCCGAGATCGGGCATTCGGTGACCGACATCGAGGGCGTCGTGGTCACGCACTTCCATCCAGACCACACCGGACTGTGCGGACGGGTCCGCGAGGCATCCGGCGCCTGGATCGCGATGCACGAGGACGACCACTACCTGTTCGATCAGATGTCCACTGCGCGTAACGAGGAGTGGATGGCGTACCAGCTCGAGAACATGGAACGCGCTGGAGCACCCGCAGCCGACCGCGATTCCTTCCGGATCGCTGCCGCGGGAGAGTCTCCTGTGGGCCCCGAGTCCGCCCCCGACCGCCTTCTCGCGGACGACGAGATCATCGCGCTCACCGGCCGCGGCCTCCGCGTTGTCTACACCCCCGGCCACACGCCTGGTCACGTCTGTTTCTACCTCGACGACGCCGACGTCATGTTCACCGGCGACCACGTCCTGCAGAAGACGACACCGCACGTCGGCAACTTCGTGTACCCCCTCGACGAGCGTGACGCCCTCGCTGATTTCCTCAACTCGCTCGCACGGGTGCAGAACATGAACATCACCCGTGGGCTCGGCGCTCACGGCATTCCGATCGACGACGTCGGAGGTCGCGCCGGCGAGCTGATCGAGCACCACCAGGAACGACTCGATCACCTGCTGCAAGAGTTCGCCGACGACAAGCTCACGGTGTGGGACGTCGCGGCAAAGATGAAGTGGTACAAGCCGTGGGCCGAGATCTCCCCGATGGGCAAGACGATGGCGCTCTCCGAGGGTGCAGCTCACCTTCGCCATCTGGTTGCCCGAGAGCAGGTCTCTCAGGTCCCCGGCTCCGAGCCCGCACTCTTCGCTCGCTCCATCTGAAAGATCAGGGCCGACAAGCACTCCGCTCGTCGGCCCTGCTCTCTATTCCGCTTCGGCCTGATCGACTATTCGGGTCGACGCGGATCGCGGCACCACCACCACCGGAACCGGTGAGTACCTCACGATCTTCGCCGCCCGACTGCCGAGGAACACCCGCGCCAGTGGACCCGCCTTGCTCGAGCCGACCGTCAGAACGTCACCTCGATCCCACTCGACGCCCTCGAGCGCCTCGGCCCAGTTACGACCATGGCTGATAACCGATTCCATTACGTCGGGTATTTCGGGCAGTGCGCGCACTCGCTCGAAGGCAGCGTTGGTCTCACGCTCGACCACTTCGGCCCACTCCGAGATGATCGGCGAATCCCCCTCGGTCCCGAGCGTGGTCGTGTACTGCGCGTTCGCACGAACTGCAAACGCCGCCAATCTAAGTCCGGCATCGACACGCGCAGCCACGGTCGCGGCGGCGAGCACCAGATCGTCTTGATCGGGTGTGCCCGAGTAGGCGGCGGTGACGCGGCGGACCACCTCACCTGGCTTGGTTCGAAACCCCCTCGGCGCCAGCGCGACCGGAACGTCTGAACTGTGCAGCAGGCGTGAAGTGACGCTGCCGAGAGCCACATGGCCGAACACCCCAGCCGTGGACGAATCCAGGACGATCATCTTGGCTTCGTGCTCGTGAACGAGATCAAGCAGGCCGCTCGACGTCGACTGAGCCTCATGCACGACATAGGTCACGTCGACGTCGGAGGGCATGTCGGCCCGCGCTTTCGCCAGCGCCGCTTCGGCTTCGGCTCGCAATTGTTGGTGATATTCGGAGTCGACACGCGCCATCCCGGGCGGTGGCGGCGACGGAATCACCGCGCAGATCACCAACGGTTCACCGGACGAGCGCGCCAAGAGCGTTGCCAGATGGACGGTCCCGGAACTGTCACCGTCGGGCGCATATCCCGCGAGCAGCGTCATGACTCGGACTCCGATCCCAAGTCGGCGCGGTTCTTCGCACCGAGACGCGAGTGCTTCATACCGTAAGCGAAATACCAGATGATCGCGACGGTCACCCACACGAGGAACACGTAGATCGTGACGGTTCGGAGGTCCTTGATGATCCACAGGCAACCCAGGATCGAGAGGATCGGCGTCACCGGATAGCCGGGAACTTTGAAGCTGCGCGGCAGGTCCGGGTCACTGCGCCGCAGGATGATGACCCCGACCGAAACCACGAGGAAGGCCACCAGGGTTCCGATGCTGGTCATTTCGGCGAGGAAGTTGATCGGAATGAAACCGGCCAGAATGCTGATGACAACGCAGACGATGATGGTGTTGGGCACCGGTGTCAGAGTCCGCGGGTTCACTTTGTGGAAGATCGACGGAATCATGCCGTCGCGTGACATCGCGAACAGGATGCGGGTCTGACCGTAGATGACCACGAGTGTGACGCTGCAGATCGAGATCACTGCTCCGGCGGCCAGAAGTGTTCCCGGCCAGGTAGATCCGGTCACCTGTTCGAGGATGGCCGACAGTCCGGCTTCCTGACCTTCGAACGATGCGGAATCCTGTGCACCGATCGCGACGGCGACAACGGCGATGTAGATCGCAGTGACGGACACGAGTGCAATGAGGATCGCGAGAGGGAGATTGCGACGAGGATTCTTCACTTCTTCGCCGGCGGTGGACACTGCGTCGAGGCCGATGTAGGAGAAGAAGATGATTCCGGCGGCGGACATGACGCCGCTGAATCCGAACGGTGCGAAGTCGGCGAAGTGATTGCTGTTCCATCCGCCGATGCCGACCACGATGAAGAGCAGCAGAATCGCGAGTTTGATCGAGACCATGATGGCGTTGGCCTTGGCTGATTCACTGGCGCCGCGGATGAGCAGAACACCGCACAGACACACCAGGATCACTGCGGGCAGATTGATGATGCCGCCCTGCTCCGGCGCTTGTGACAGCGCATCTGGGATCTGGAAGCCGAAGAGGTTGCCCAGTAACTGGTTCAAATATTGCGACCATCCGACGGACACCGCTGCGGCCGAGACTCCGTACTCGAGGAGCAGACACGCGCCGACCGCCATGGCCGGAAGCTCTCCGAGCGTCGCGTAAGCGTAGGAATACGACGAGCCCGACGCCGGTACAGCTCCGGCCAACTCCGCGTAACAGATCGCCGTGAGTCCCGCGACGACACCGGCAACAACGAAGGAGATGATGACTGCCGGACCCGCAACCGGGACTGCCTGCGAGAGGACGAAGAAGATACCGGTGCCGATCGTGGCGCCGATGCCGAACATGGACAACTGCGCTAAACCGATACTGCGGGTCAGCTCGCCGCCGTTGGTATCTGCGCCGGTCTCCTGGTCTGTCTGCAAAGCCGGCTTGCGCCGAAGTACGTGTTTGACGAGAGTAGCCATCGACGCTCCTCTAGAGTGCCTGGTAGGAAACTATTGTATCCTCATACTGCACGTAAGTGTCCTACGACACAACAGTTGGAGCAAAGTTGTCCAGCTCACGCCAACCGTCCGGTCCGCAATGCCTGGAGCGTGAACCGCCTTCGGAGAAAACGGGGAGATCATGACTGGACCGACCATCACCGTCGACCTGCGTCGTATCGAACAGAATGCGCGCGTCCTCGTCGAAGCGTCCAATGCCAAGGGTATTTCGGTGGCCGGCGTCAGCAAATCTACGTGTGGCTCCCCCAAGGTGGCGCGAGCAATGGTCCGCGGCGGCGTCGCACAGATCGCCGACTCCCGCTTGGACAACCTGGCCCGCATTCGCCGCGACGGCATCACCGTTCCCCTGATGCTGATCCGCGCACCGTCGCTGAACGAGATCGACGACACGATCCGCTACGCCGACATCAGCCTCAACTCCGAGTTGACGACGATTGTTGCCCTGGGCAGAGCAGCGCGGGTGCGAGGAGTCGTCCACGACATCGTGCTGATGATCGACCTCGGCGATCTCCGCGAAGGAATCCTGCCGGCAGAGGCATTGGACGTCGTCGCTGAAATCCTTCCCGTCAAGGGCATCAGACTGATCGGAATCGGCGCAAACCTCGCGTGCGTCGGCGGCATCCAACCGACCGTCGACAACTTGTCGAACCTGGTCTACATAGCCGACGAAATCACGAAGCGGTTCTCGATCGAACTGCCGATCGTTTCCGGCGGCAATACGTTCTCCCTGCCGCTCCTCGAGACCGGCAAAATGCCCGAGGGGATTAACCATCTGCGTTTGGGTGCCAGCATCGTTCTGGCCGAATCACCCACTCCCCCAGGGCTGTACGAACTGCTGAACAACGACGCCTTCACTCTGACAGCTGACATCATCGAGGCCAAGATCAAGCCGTCGCGGCCGTATGGCGTCTCAGGGGAAGACGCGTTCGGCCGACGCCCCGTCTTCGACAACGAGGACAAACCGAGCCGACGTCTGATCTTGTCCATCGGCCGCGAAGACATCTCGCCGGAAGGCTTGACCCCGATGGATCCGCGATTGAAGGTGATCAGCGCCAGCAGCGATCACCTCCTCGTCGACGCCGGAGAAACAGGTGACGAATACCGACTGGGTGGCACGGTCGACTTCACGATCGACTACGGCGCGCTCTTGATGGCAATGACATCGCCCTACGTCGAAAAGCGCTATGTCCTGGGCACCGAACCGATCGATACCAATGCGACCGTCGAATTGATCGACCTCGAAACTACCGGCCTGGCAAACCATCTCCTCGATCACGGTCTACGCGAAGACATGTCCGGAATCGGTTTCAACTGCATTCAAGGCGAGAACGCCGCCGCGGATCTCACGACGTTGCCGCTGTGGCTCACTTCCGAGGCCTGGCAGAACACCAGAATTCCGATCACCACCGAACCCGGAACCGATTTGGGTGCAATAATTTTCGCCTCCCACGGCGATATCGCGCAATTGCTGTCGTCGGCGGTGGATCTGCACGGCCCCAGTTTGGAGAACACCGTCTTGGTAGGGGTCAAGAACGCAACGGTCGATCACAAGCGCGCACTCGACGAGTACGGGGTATTGCTGGTGACGATCGACGAGATCGATCGCCATGGCATGGCGGCCTTGATGCCTCGTGTCCTCGCCGCGGCGGGCCAGGGCGTGAACGGCGTCCACGTCCACTTCGACATGGACATCATCGATGGGCGCGTTCTCGGCGTCGACGACACGACACATCTGGGCGGCCTCACGTTCCGAGAAGCGCACCTCGCCGCCGAATTCATCAGCGAGACCGGCCTGACGAGATCGATTTCGATCGGCAGCGTCGCGGTAGCGGATTCCGATCCTCTCGGCCGTCAGGCGACCTTCGTCGACGGATTGGTTGCATCGTTGCTCGGGCGCAAGGTGGTCAAAGCCTGACGTTGTCGGCGGCGGCCGAACACATCCCGAAGCCGAGACGGGAACTGATGTGACAGGCTGCCGGATCTGGAAAAGCTCAGATTGATCAGTTCGCAGCAAAGCCCGGAAGCCGATCGATGTCCGCGATGATCGAATACTCCGTGGCGTCGCCCTGAAGGATTCGACTCGGCTCGCCGTGGACGTCAACCGGAACGCCACCGGCCAACGTCACTCGGTGCACACTGCGTGCCTGAGTTCCGTAGTCGGCGATCCCGTAGTGCTGAGTCGCCTGGTTGTCCCAGATCGCCAGGTCGCCGGCCGTCCAGTTCCATCGAACAGTGTTTTCCAACTTGATGATTCGCGCCTGGAGAATCTGGTAGAGAGCGACCGACTCGGACGGCTTGAGCCCGACGAACTCCTTGAAGAAGTGACCGAGCAGGAGGGTCTTCTCCCCCGTCGCCGGATGGATCCGCACCACCGGGTGTTCGGTCTCGTAGATCTCACGAGTGAATTCGGCGTAGTAGGCCAGTCGTTGCGCGTCTACCGGGTTCGCCTGGTTGACAACCTCGGCGTAGTCGTAGGCATTGGTGTGAACGGCACGCAGATTCTCGACAAATACCTTGAGCGAAGGCGGCAGTTGGTCGTACGCAGCGGTAGTCGACGCCCACGTGGTCGCTCCGCCGTACTCGGGAATGGTCGTAGCTCGCAGAACCGATGCTTTCGGGATGCGGTCGACGAACGTCACGTCCGTGTGCCAACTGTTGGCGGCGCGGTCGAGCACCAACAGTTTGTCGCCCCTGGACTTCACCGTCGGGTGCGGGGTGGTCTGGGTACCGAGAGTTCCCGCAAATTCGTACTGCGACGCGTCGTCGAGGTGGTGCTGCCCACGGAAGAACACAACCTTGTGCGCGGCCAGCGCATAGGTGATTGCGTAGGCAGTCTCGTCGGACAGGTCTCCGGAGAGATGTACTCCGTCGATGCGGGCGCCGATCAGTTCACCTACTTTGTGGACGGTGATTCCGCCGGCAGCATAGATCTGGTCCGGGGTCTGGGTGATGCGTTCGAGTTCGGTGACGGACATGGCGATCTCCTGTGAGTCGGTCAAGCCTACGGGCACGGCAGTCGTTATGGCACTGCCTACTGTGAACACTCAATCATTTACGCTGCGAGCTCGAATACGGTTGAACTCGAGGTGATCTCAACTTTCGTCCCTCGCCCGGCTGTGGGATGTTGCCGCTCAATGGGACGGGGCCATCGTCGTTGTCGTCATGAGCTGTAGCGTCCGATCTGCCGCACCCACGCCTACGGAGGACAGAATGCAACCCGAGAGCCCTGCCGAACAGATTCGTTCAACGCTCGCTCGGATCGCGCATCTTGCCGATACCGGCTCGGTCGAGGATTACGTGGAGCAGTTCACCCGCGAGGCCGAATGGAACATGCCCGCTAATCCCGATCGCGGTATCCCCGCACAGGTACGACGTGGCCGCGAAGAAATTGCTGCTGGAGTACGCGGGCGTCGGGCCGCCGGGATACAAGGCCCGGGCACATTCACACGCCACGTCACCACGGCGATCGCCGTGGACGTGACCTCGGAAACTACAGCCCGCGCGGATGCGGTGTGGACGTTCTACGTCGACACAACCACGTCGCCCAAACTCAGCGGCGTCGGGAGCTACGCCGACGAATTCGAACTCGAGGACGGGCGGTGGCGACTGTCACGACGAGTGATCTCGCGCGGCTGACGCTCAGTCTTCTTCGCCGGTGATCAACTCACACCAGTCTTCGACCTGATCGATCCCCACTTCCGTCCATTCCGGGCTCACGTCTTCCAGTGCATCGAAGACCACCTCGCAGGTCAGCATCTCCGGTGAACCTTCCGATCCCGCCGCGTCGGTTCCCTCCGCAGAAGCTGTCGCAACTGGACCGGCGGCCAGCGCAACAGCCATCGCCCCTGTTCCGACCATCGCTTTCACACGCATGGGATCTCCTCCTTCACTCTCGCTTCGGTCCTCGGGGTACCCGACTCGCCCCGCCCTACCCATCCCCGTCACTCATGTCCGACTTTCGGCATCGACGGCATAGACTGAGCTCGTCGCCACCACGCTCGCGCAGCGTCGGGGGCGACAGATACACAGCTGGATCAGAATCGGAAGGCATCCCATTACAGAATCTCCCGCTCCGCACGACATCTACTTCGTACCCCCGGAGCAGGACAGCCCCAATCCCGTGGAACCGGCGTCGGCCGCGTCACGCGCGCGGATGGGTGAACTACCCGAGACCGTCCGATTCAAGAATCGATTTGCCCTCGCGATCACGACCACCACGCCGCTCGAAGCGATGGTCGAAGATCTGCTGTTCATCCGCGGCGTCCTCGACGCCGCAGGGATCGAGTATCTACTCGTCCGCGGAAACGACGAGCGCCCCGTCATCGCAGTCAGCTGGACCGAACGCAAGAACCTGCGGCAGGCACTTGTCGAGGGATGCACCAACGCACCCTTCTATTCCAAAACCGTCGACGCAAAGAAGAGCCCAGCGCTTCTTGTTGCGGACGGCGCCCTGTCGAAGACCAACAAGTCACGGATCTTCCGCTTGTTCCGGCCGAGGGTTCACGTCGCAAGCGGCATGAACTACGGCGCAAACATCGGAGTTCAAATCGAATTATGGTCGATTTCCGACGAAGAAATCGTTCTGCCCGTCGAGAATTCACTGACACGACGTACCGTCCTCCCCGAAGAAGCTGTCCGAGGAACCGTCGAGCGATTCGGCCGGATCTGGCCGACTATCGAGAACATGTTCGCCGATCATGCCTCCGATATCAGCTTCGATATCGATCTTGTCTTTTCCTGGGTCGACGGCTCTTCCAAAGAGTTTCAGGCTCAGCGCGCCAAGCGCATGCAGAACTACATCGTCGGCGAGGGCGACGAATCAGAAGCGCGTTTCCGTCAGATCGACGAACTCAAATACGCGCTACGATCCATCCACATGTATGCGCCGTGGATCCGGCGTATCTTCGTCGCGACCGATTCCGATCGGCCGGACTGGCTTGCCGACGATCCGCGAGTCACGTTCATGCCCAGCGAAAAGTTCTTCGCCGATCCAACTGTGTTGCCGACCCATAATTCTCAAGCTGTCGAATGCCAGCTGCACCATATACCGGGTCTGGCAGAACACTTCCTCTACTCGAACGACGACATGTTCTTCGGTCGCCCCGTCGGTCCGGACATGTTCTTCTCCCCCGGTGGGATCAGCATGTTCATCGAAGCCGATACCAGAATCGGTTTGGGACACAACGACAACGACCGCAGCGGGTTCGAGAATGCGGCACGCGTCAACCGCCGGTTGCTTCAGGACCGCTTCGGGCTGATGACGACCAGGCACCTCGAGCACGCAGCGACGCCGCTGCGTAAGAGCGTGATGGCAGAGATGGAACGCGAGTTCGCCGAAGACTTCGCCGCAACTGCAGCAAGCACCTTCCGCGCGAGTTCCAATATCTCGGTTACCAATTCGCTGTACCACTACTACACACTGATGAGTGGACGATCGGTGGTGCAGAAGTCCGCAGCCGTGAAGTACGTCGATACGACGGTCAAAGCCGGTTTGCGCGACATGGACTCATTGCTCGCCAAGCGCTCCATGGACTTCTTCTGCCTCAACGACGGCAGCGCTCCGGAGATCGATCTGGAACTTCGCACCCGCAAGATCACGGAATTTCTGGAGAGCTACTACCCCATCCCTGCTCCCTGGGAAGCCTAGTTGAAACAAGGGCCCAGCCGATTTCGGCTGGGCCCTTGCCACTTCGGTCGATCAGCGTGCTGACACTTGCTCCCGCTGCACCGGAATGGGCAGTCCGAGATTGTCACGCAAGGTCGTTCCTTCGTAGTCACTGCGGAGAACACCTCGATCCTGCAGTAGCGGCACCACGTTGTCGACGAACTCGTCGAGTCCGGTCGGCACCAGGTGCGACCCGAGGATAAATCCGTCCGAACCGTCGTTGCTGACAAACAAATCGATCTTCTCGGCAACCTGCTGCGGCGTACCCACGATCGGTCCACGCTCGAACTGATCGATCACCACCTCGCGCAGATTCAACTTCTTGCTCTCGGCGACCGCGCGCAGTTTTGCCACGGTCTCGAAACGGTCCTGGTGAATGAAGGCGCGCCCCTGGATGATCGGCGGGGCTTCGGGGTCCGGTGCGATATCGGGTAGGGGTCCTTCGGGATCGTACTTCGACAGATCGAGATTCCAGATCTGCTCGAGCAGAACCAAAGCGGTCTGGCCGGTGACCTGCTGGTCGCGAATATCGCGGTATTTC
Source organism: Rhodococcus sp. IEGM 1409 (assembly GCF_030056735.1). Lineage (GTDB taxonomy): Bacteria > Actinomycetota > Actinomycetes > Mycobacteriales > Mycobacteriaceae > Rhodococcus_F. Next base: position 12,425 of record NZ_JASHKN010000014.1, on the reverse strand, counting down.
TCGATCGCGTCCGCCTCGGACGTGCCGAGAACAAAACTCGCCGACGGCAGGATCTTGATGTCACCCGGGTCGCGTCCGGCCGCGACGGCACGAGCCTTGATGTCACGATAGAAGTCGGCCGCCTCGGGCAACTGTCCGTACGGTGAGAAGATCGCGTCGGCATTGCCCGCAGCGAAATCCCGCCCTTGCGGCGAGACACCGGCCTGGAGAATAACCGGGCGCCCTTGCGGGCTACGCGGCACTGTGAATCGGCCATTCACGTCGAAATGTGATCCGTGGAAAGCGAATTCACCGGCATCCGGTCGCGCGAGAAAACGCCCAGATCCCTTGTCAGCCGCTATGTCGTCACTGCGCCACGAATCCCACAGTTCACGCACCAGCGCGACCGTCTCCTCCGCGCGCTCGTATCGTTGCGCACGATCCAGGTATCCGCCGCGACGAAAGTTCTGGCCGGTGAATGCGTCGAACGAGGTGACGACGTTCCAGGCGGCACGTCCCCCGGACAACTGATCGAGCGTCGCGAATTGGCGGGCCAGTTCGTACGGCTCGTTGAACGTGGCGTTGATGGTGCCGGCCAAACCGAGGTGTTCGGTCACTGCCGCCAACGATGCAAGCACGGTGAAGGTGTCCGGCCTACCGATGATGTCCTGATCGAATATCTGTCCTGCACGTTCACGAAGGGCGAGACCTTCGGCGAGGAAGAAGAAGTCGAACTTCCCACGCTCGGCGGTTCGAGCGGTGTGCTCGAAGGAATCGAACTCGATCTGGCTGCCCGCCTGCGGATCCCACCATGCAGTGTGATGGTTGACGCCGCCGAGGTAGGCACCCAGGATGACCTGCTTACGCTTCTGAGAACTCATGAAAATGTATTCCTCGTCTGTCAGGCGGCCGGAGTGCCGGCGGCGTAGCGGTTGGGAACGTCGATGGGTAGACCAAGCAGTCCGCGAAGGTTCGTCTGCGGATATTCGGTGCGGAATACGCTGCGCCGCTGCAACTCCGGAACCAGCTCGCCCGCGATCGCGTCGAGGTCGTCCACGACGACGCCCGGTCGTAGCCGGAAGCCGTCGATGCCCAACTGTTGCCACCGGAGCAGAAGATCTGCCAACTCGGCCGCGGTGCCGGTGAAGGTCAGCGCGTCCGAACGGTATTCGGTACCGGCCTGCGCGTCGAGGCGAGCGAGCCGTTCCTTTCCAGCTTCTTCCGGCGTATCGAAGAAGACGACAATGTCGGTGAAGACCCGAAGCGGTTCGCCGGTGCGCTGCACGTGCTCTTCGGCTGCTCGCACCTCACCCACGATGGCCGTTACCTGCTCGTCGTCGAACGGCGTCACGAACACCAGGTCAGCCGTGCGCGCCGCCAGTTCGTACGCCACGCGCTGATGCGCCAATGCTGTGACGACGGGATGCCCCTGCGGCGGGCGCGGAGTCACCGACGGCCCACGGACCGACAAATATTTTCCCTCGAAGTCGATGTAGTGCAACTTGTCTCGGTCGATGAATCGGCGCTGCTCCACGTCGCGGATCTCGGCGTCGTCCTCCCAGCTGTCCCAGAGTCGCCGGATGACGTCGGCTGCCTCCGCGGCTTCGTCGAACAGAGCGCGCACGAAGTCAGGGAGCACGCCTGACACTATCGACTGTCGGTCGGCAGCGGTGAGCGCTGGGATATCGCGTCGCCCGAACTGCGCCGCCTCGGATTCCGAGGCCGACACCTTCACCTGCCATCCGGCGCGACCACGCGAGGTGTAGTCCAGCGTGGCAACAGCTTTGGATACGTGAAACGGCTCGGTGTGAATGGTGGTGATGGTCGGGACCAATCCGATGTTGCTCGTGACAGGTGCCAGTCGGGCAGCCACGAGATGCGCGTCGAGCCGCGCGCGTACCCGGTCGACGGCGTCGTCGACGGGCTCGAGCGGGTCCGCCGGCACCGAGAGACTGTCCTCGATGGTGACGAAATCGAGCAGACCACGCTCGGCGGTCGTCACCACGTCCGTCCAGTACGACGCACTGAACAGCTCACTCGGACGCGAGTGTGGCTCTCGCCAGGCTGCAGGGTGCCAACCGGCACCGTCCAGCGCCACCGCGAGATGCAGCGGAGCAAGATGGGAAGGAGGGGTGGAGGTCATCGGCGCATACTCCTGTTCGAGAACTACTCGGGAGCGCACAGTGCCGACCGCAGAAACCGTCAGCAACCCGACTGACGGTTCTCGTGGCGACTGCCGCTTGCGACACGCACCGCGCGTATCGCCAGGTGTGATTCCGGGGCACCCCATCGGCATGAAGGGTTGCCGTCCAGCTAGCCGGTCCTTGTTGCTGGAGCTCTGCACCTACCTCGACGGTAGTGAGTACGCGACTGCCCGGCAATCGACTCGAACCGTGCCGACGCACCGGAAACCGCCTGCCACCTCAGACGATCGAGCGCCCCGCCTTTTCGCTCTCGAGGATTCGAATACCGGCAGCGCCGAGCCTGCGGGCTCCCTCGGCCGCGTCGACGGGCTCACCGACCGTCACGTGAGCGCCGAGAGGAACGACCGAATGAACAATCGTCTCGTCGTAGACGTGCACCAGGTTGCACCCCTGAGCCCCGTCGCGACCACGCTGCCCACCGACTTCCACGTTCAGGTCCTGGGTGTAACACGTCGACGACGCCACGGACACGGGAATCCCGGCGAACGTCGCCGTCGTCGAATAGTGAAGGTGCCCGGCAAGAATCGCCCGAACATCACTGCCTCGCAGGACGTCTGCCAGCCGGGGCTGATCGCGCAACTCCACCAAGACTGCAAGATCCTGAATACACGGAACCGGCGGGTGATGCAGCGCCAGTATCGTTCCGTCGGGCGCGCGGACCGCCAACTCTGCTCGTAGCCAGTCCAATTGACGATCCGTGATCTCACCGTAGTGATGACCCGGAACCGACGAGTCCAAGGTGATCACCCGCAGTCCGTCAAGATCGTAGACGTTGTCGACGGGATGATCTGCCGCGTCCTCGCCTAACAGCAACGATCTGAAGGTGGGGCGGTCGTCGTGGTTACCCATCGCCCAGATGACCTGTGCATCGATCTCGGCCGCCACGGGTTCCACGATGGCTTTCAGTTGCGCGTACGCGTCGGGTTCTCCCTCATCGGTCAGGTCGCCGGTGAAGAGGAGTGCGTCCGGGCGTGCGCCCGAGGCCACGATCCCGCGGAGCACTTCCCGCAACCTCGTCGACGCGTCCACTGCGTCGTACAGCGCTCCCTGTGCCACCAGATGCGTGTCACTGAGGTGCACCAGGAAATGCTTCGGACGCGGGTACTCGGCATTCCGAACGCTCATCGGTCTCTCGCTTCCGCTTGCCGACGCGTAGGCGCCGGTGCGGCACCTACTGATCGTCGAGACTAGTCAACCGACCAACAGTGACTGATCGGGGCACACCCGACGAACGCGAAGCGAACTCCCGCGGCGACCCTCGGGATCGAGTAGTTGAAGCTGCGAGTAGTGTGTGGACAGTGTTGTTCCTGACCAGTCGGCGTTACGTCGACCTTCGCCTGCAGGCGAGCGCAATGTGTACGCGCTCGCTCTGACCTGACGCGTACCAGGAAACATTTCTTCGAATCTGCCCGGCCTCTGATGCCGCGCTGCGTTTCGCTCCCTTGATTTTCGAAAGGCATAGTCATGCCCAGCTCCACCTCCACCGGCGTGCCGGAAAAGTCCACGTCCCGTTTTCCGTCCTGGGCGACGGCATTCGGACCGCAGATCGTCGCCGGCCTTGTACTCGGTGTCATCATCGGTCTCGTCGCCCGGGCAATGCCTGATGCAGCCGACGGCAACGTCAACTGGTTGGTCGGCACCGTGCAGACTATCGGTTCGAGTTACGTCAAGCTGCTCACCGTCGCGGTGATCCCGCTGGTATTCACGGCCATCGTCAGTTCCATCGCCAACCTGCGCCAGGTCGCCAATGCAGCTCGCCTGGCCGTGCAGACCTTGCTCTGGTTCGCCATCACCGCGTTCATCGCTGTGATCATCGGCATCATCGTCGGCCTGATCACCGATCCAGGTTCACGGACCGACGTCGCGGCTGAAGCAGCGAAAGAACCCAAGAGCTCCGGCTCGTGGTGGGCGTTCATCACCGGACTGGTTCCGAACAACTTCCTGGGGCTGGGCGCAAAGACTTCCGTCACCGAAGGTGTAGCGACCACGTCGCTGAGCTTCAACGTCCTGCAGCTGCTCGTCATCGCCGGCGCAATCGGTATTGCTGCGCTCAAGATCGGACCGAAGGCTGCTCCGTTCCTCGAGTTCAACGCGTCGCTCCTCGCGATCGTTCAGAAGGTCCTGTGGTGGATCATCCGCCTCGCCCCGATCGGCACGGCCGCGCTGATCGCCAACGCTGTCGCCACCTACGGCTGGGATGCGATCGGCTCGCTGGGCGTCTTCACCGCCGCCATTTACATCGGTCTGGCGATCGTGTTCTTCGTGGTCTACCCCATCCTGATTGCCGCGCACGGCCTCTCGGTCCGAAGCTTCTTCTCCGGCGTCTGGCCTGCGACTCAGCTCGGGTTCGTCTCGCGCTCGTCGATCGGCACACTGCCGCTGACCGAACGCGTCACGGAACGCAACCTCGGTGTTCCGCGTGAGTACGCCTCGTTCGCCGTTCCGCTCGGTGCCACCACGAAGATGGACGGTTGCGCTGCAATCTATCCCGCGATCGCGGCAATCTTCGTCGCCGGCTTCTACGACGTTCCGCTGACCTTCACCGACTACCTGCTGATCGTCGTCGTTTCGGTCATCGGCTCGGCAGCAACGGCCGGAACGACCGGTGCGACGGTCATGCTCACACTCACGCTCTCCACCCTGGGTCTTCCCCTGGCTGGCGTCGGACTGCTCCTCGCAGTCGAACCGATCGTCGACATGGGTCGTACCGCAGTCAACGTCACCGGCCAGGCTCTGGTTCCGGTCATCGTCGCAAAGCGTGAGGGAATCCTCGACAAGGAGCGTTTCGACGCTCCCCGCAACGGCGATCCCTTCGCCGAGGACCTTGTCGACGCGTAACCCCTCGCCGACAACAGAGCGTCCCCGCACCCGAGCAATACGGTGCGGGGACGCTGCTTTCACCCCAGGTTTCACCCTTACCGAAATAGACCATTTGGTCGTTATGACCAGTATGCTCATCCGGCACAGCCCTCAGAAGTGGTAGGGCTGCCCAGTTGAACACGAGGTCACATGAAGCTCCGCCGTCTGGCATTCAGCGTCGCAGGTTGCGCCGCAATCACTCTGGTTGCGGCACCCGCCGCTCAGGCATCCACGGTTTTCGATTTCCTACCGATCGAGATCGCCCGCATGATTCCGGCTGGCTCTGCCGACGCAGTCCAGCCGTTCCTTCCCCCCGTCTTCGCACCGCCGGCCCCACCTGCACCGCCCGCTCCGCAGGCGCCCCAGAATCAGCCGGCACCGCAGAACACTCCCGCACCGGCGCGGTACTACCAGAACTGCACTGCCGTGCGTAACGCCGGCGCAGCTCCGTTGTACCGGGGTCAGAACGGGTACGCCCCGCATCTCGACCGGGACAACGACGGCATCGCCTGCGAGTGATCCAACGCTCGGGTTGTGGTGCGCCACAACCCGAGCCCTGTTGTCGAACCGTCAGAGGCCCAATGCCCGGGACAGCGTCGGCCACGCCTTGGGCAGTCGTTCACGCCAATACGCCCACGCGTGTGTACCGTTCGGCTCGTAATCCACCTGCGCCGGAATCTTCAGCTCCTGCAACCGCGCATCGAACATCTTGGTGCAGGCGTGGGCAACAACCTCGATGCCGCCGCCGATCACCAGTCGCTCGAGCAGTTCAGGAGTCTGCAGCGTCTCATCGGATCCGGGAAGACCGTTTGCCGTCGACACGTAGATTTCCTTGCCGCGCAACTTCTCTGCGTTGATCAAAGAATCGTGTGCCTCCCACTCCGGACCTCCTGGCACACCCCAGATGTTGGCCGGATCTCCGCTTCGGGAAGAAATCGTGGCCTGAACGGCAGTGCGGCCAAGCGGATCCATCGTGGAGTAGCAGCCGCTGAAAACCGCGACGCCCCGGTACATGTCCGGAAAGCGTTGAGCGAGCATCATTGCGCCCATCGCGCCCATGGAATTGCCGGCAATCGCGTTGATGCCGTTGGTCTTGAGTCGCGCGTCGATCAGCGGTGGCAACTCCTCGGTGATGAAAGTTTCCCACTTGTGCAGTCCCAGCCGCGGATCCGGATTCTCCCAGTCCGAGTACAGGCTCGCGATTCCGCCATTGAGCATCACGACGTTGGCGTTCTTGTCGGCGAAGAACGCCGGAGCGCCGCCGATCGTCATCCATCCGCTGCTTTTCTCTCCGGCGTCGACACCCTCGAGCATGTACAGCGCTGGGCGCGGAACCGAATTGTCAGCGGGTAGCAAAATCTCGACGCCGACCTCGCGTCGAAGTGCGGGCGACGCCACCGTCAGCCTCACTGCCTGCGGCGCGGTCACCTTCTCCCCGACGATAGCCGGGACGACGATATCGTCGCGTAGGTCCGGCTTGGGGCCCGGATCCTCCTGAAGTGGCCCCGGGATCGTCGACCCCGAACTCACGCTTCCCTCAACGCTGCCCAGACTTCCCGAGCTCCCCGAACTTCCGGAACTCGGCGCTGCCGTCGACAGTCCGCCCAACTGCAAAGAAAGTGCACAGACGGCCAAACACACCGCACCTGTTCGCGCAGACCGGATCCACGCACGCCGCTCAGTCCTCATAAAACTCCCAAACCAGTCAACGATGTTTCCGTGAACATACCGTGCAGTTCGGACTTTCTTGGACAAACGACCACGACAAGAGACAAGATCTGTCGGACGCCGCCACTAGGCTGGCCCCGTGCAACCGGACTCAGTCAAGGCCCTCGACCTCGACCGAATTCGCGCTGTCGTCGGCACGACCACCTACGACCGCGGACTTACCTACCTGCGGCAGAATGCGGTCGTGTCCATCAGCTGGAACGACACCCCGGATACCTTGACCGGTGCTGTGGCGGGGACCGCGCGGGAGCCGTACGCCTGCACGATTTCGATAAGTCGCAGCGCGACTGGTACTGCCACATTCGCGCGTGGCCTCTGCACGTGTCCGGTGCGGATGAACTGTAAACACGTGGCCGCGTTGGTACTCGCAGCGGTGGCCGAGGCGAACACGAAGCCACAACAACTCGGGTGGGACGGCGCGCTCGAGGAGTTACTCCGACCAGACCCCGACGGCCGCACCACTCGTGGACTCGGCATTCAATTCACCACCCGAACAAAGGGCACATCGCCGCGACTCCTCGTCAAACCAGTGCAACCAGGAGCGAGAGGGTGGATCTCCGGCGGACTCGCCTGGAACAAACTCGGAAGCACCTTTCAGTTCCCCGTCGACCACATCCGGGTTCTACGCGACATTCATCTCCTCCACAGCGCCGGCAATCATTACCGAAACCAGAATGCCGCGGAAATCGATCTTGCCGGGTTCGCGAGCCCGCAACTCTGGTCGCTTCTCCGTGAGGCGATCGGCGTGGGCGTTTCACTCGTTCACTCGAAGGCCGGCCTCGGCAATATCTCACTACTCGACGACGCCAACATCTGCCTCGACGTCCACGGAGCGGAAGACAACAATCTCCGTCTCACGCCCCGAATTCAGACCGATGGACGCATCATCACCCATTCCCACTGGGGACTTGTCGGCACGCCGGCACATGGTGTCTTCACGCTCGACGACGCCAACACGATCACGCTCGCACCACTGCACACGCCGGTCACCCACCAATTGAGGCAGTTGATCGACTCCGGAAAGTCAGTCGACATACCCGCCGAGCAGCGCGATGCGTTCACTTCGCGGTTCGTGTTCAAACTCGGAAGCCTCGCTCCCGTCATATCTTCCGACGGTGCCTACAACCCACCGACTGTGTCCGGTCCACGGCTACAACTGATGGCCACTTACGAAGACGACCACCGCATCGCCATCGAATCGGCATGGAAATACACCGTCGATGCCGACGAACTGATCATTTCTACCGCCGATGCAACCACCGACGAGTCCGAGGTCCGCAATCACGCTGCCGAAGATGCCATCACCAAAAGCCTCGGCGCGGCCGCGACAAAGGCCACTCTCGCGGGAACGCTGACCGGCCTCGATTCCATGCAGTTCACACTCGACCTCCTCCCCCAACTCGAATCGCACGACGCCATCGATCTCACGGTTGCGGGCACTCCCGCCGACTACCGGCCTGCAGACGACGCTCTCGTGATCAGCCTCAGCACATCAGCCCCCGACGGGGACAGCGGATCCGACTGGTTCGACCTCGATGTCACCGTCGATGTTGCGGGACAGAGCGTTCCGTTCACAGCACTGTTCTCCGCTCTGAGCAAGGGCGAGACTCACATACTGCTACCGGACGGCGCCTTCTTTCGGCTCGACGCGCCTGAACTACTCGGCCTACACCGTCTCATCACCGAAGCGCGGTCGCTACTCGATCGACCTACCGGCAAACTCGCGATCAGCAAATTTCAAGCCGGTCTGTGGGAAGAATTGGCGGCGCTCGGAAGAGTCGAACATCAAGCAGCAGCATGGAAGAAGCAGATCGCAGGATTACTCGGCAGTTCCGGCATCGATCCCATCGAAGTCCCGGACACCTTGACGGCAACGCTGCGTCCCTATCAGGTCGACGGATTCCGTTGGCTCAATTTCCTCCGCCAGCACAGTCTGGGCGGCATACTCGCCGACGACATGGGCCTGGGCAAGACCCTGCAGACCCTCGCAATGATCTGCGCTGCAAGGCAATCGAATCCAGCCGCGCCTCCCTTTCTGATCGTCGCACCCACCAGCGTCGTATCCAACTGGAAATCCGAGGTGGCGAAGTTCGCACCAACCCTCCACACCGCTGTCATCACGGACACGCTGCGACGCCGCAAAACCGATCTAACGGCACTCGTCGACGGGGCGGACATCGTCGTGACCTCGTACGCCCTCTTTCGCCTCGACACCGATGCGTATTCCGCGGGCCTCTGGTCCGGACTGGTACTCGACGAAGCCCAATTCGCCAAGAACCACAAGTCCAAGGTCCACCAGTGTGCGAGGGCGGTGAACGCACCGTTCAAACTCGCGATCACCGGAACACCCATGGAAAACAATCTCATGGAGTTATGGTCACTCCTCGCGATCACTGCACCAGGACTGTTTCCCAGCCCCACCACCTTCACCGACTTCTACCGCACTCCCATCGAAAAAGACGGTGACGCAGAACGATTGGCGCAACTGCGGCGACGTGTCAAACCGGTGATGGTACGACGGACCAAGGAACAGGTGGCTGCAGACTTGCCGCCCAAGCAGGAACAGGTACTCGAGATCGAGTTGCATCCGAGCCATCGCGCAATCTACGACACTCATCTACAGCGCGAACGGCAAAAGATCCTCGGCCTGCTCGACGACGTCGACAAGAACCGATTCACGATCCTGCAATCGCTGACGATACTGCGCCAACTCAGTCTCGACGTCTCACTCGTCGACAAGGACAGCGGATCGATACCGTCGGCCAAAGTCGACGCTCTCGTCGAGCAATTGGACGACGTCATTGCCGGCGGACACCGTGCGTTGATCTTCAGTCAGTTCACCGGGTTCCTCGGCTCGGTGCGCACCCGACTCGACGCGGAAAACATCCCGTACAGCTATCTCGACGGTTCGACGCGCAATCGCGGTGAAGTGTTGGAGGAGTTCAAGTCTGGCTCGGTCCCAGTCTTTCTGATCAGCCTCAAAGCTGGTGGCTTCGGCCTCAATCTCACCGAGGCCGACTACTGCTTCATTCTCGACCCTTGGTGGAACCCGGCCGCCGAGGCACAAGCGGTCGACCGTACCCACCGCATCGGGCAGACACGAAACGTCATGGTCTACCGCCTCATTGCCAAAGACACCATCGAAGAGAAGGTCATGGCACTCAAAGCCAAAAAGTCGGCATTGTTCTCGAATGTCATGGACGCCGAAGGCACACTCGGCACCGGACTCGACGCCGAGGATCTTCGCGCGTTGTTCGAGTGAGGCACCTATTCGGTCGAACCTCACCTAACTGCCCACGGTAATGTGAGTCCAGAACGGACAACACAGAACTCCCGAACGAAGAAATCCACTTCGTTCGAACGAGAGGAACCTGAATGGGCGTCACACTTGCCAAGGGCGGCAACGTATCTCTGTCGAAGGCCGCACCCAACCTGACCAAGGTCGCAGTCGGTCTCGGCTGGGATGCACGCAGTACCAGCGGTGCCGACTTCGACCTCGACGCCAGCGCGTTGGTCACCGGCCCGGAACGCAAGGTCCTTTCCGACCTGCACTTCGTCTTCTACAACAACCTTCGCTCACCCGACGGATCCATCGAGCACACCGGCGACAATCTCACGGGTGAAGGTGACGGCGACGACGAGGTCATCAATGTCGATCTTCCTGCCGTACCGCCCAACGTCACCAACATCTTCTTCCCGGTCTCGATTCACGACGCCGATGCCCGACTCCAGTCCTTCGGACAGGTCACCAACGCCTACATCCGCGTCGTGGATCTGTCGAACGGCTCAGAACTGGCACGCTACGACCTCTCCGAAGATGCATCTACCGAGACCGCCATGCTTTTCGGCGAACTCTATCGACATAACGGCGAATGGAAGTTCCGTGCAGTCGGACAGGGATACGCATCCGGACTCGCCGGCATCGCACGCGACTACGGCGTCAACATCTGATCTCTACCGGTACGCGAAACGGGGTTCGATCCGACATTGCCGGATCGAACCCCGTTTCGGTTGTCTGCGTCAGTGCTCGGGTTAACGCTTCAGGATCGCCCTCGCGAGATGAACAGCCCAGGACGAGTCCTCTTTGGTGCCGAATTTCCCCAACTCGTATCCCGTAGCGCCGATCAAACCAAGCACCTCTACGGTGCTCCCGGACGTGTCACGTAAGGAAGTCTGCGCCCCGGACATGAGGATGCTCGACGACCGAATCGGCTCTAGCGCTCCCGCGACGAAGCGTTGACGATCTGCCGGCGACAAGCCAGCGGCTACGGCGAGGAGGACAAGAAGCTCCACCGCTCTCTGCGAGCCGCCCGGCGCAACCGGAACTCCCTCGACGATCACCGACCACGTCATTGACGCGTCCCGCTCAGCTGACTGTCCCCGCTTCGTCAGTACAATCTGTCCTTTGTGCTTTCGCACCAGGCCGAACTTCTTGAGCACTGCGAAGAGTGATCGCCCTTGGGGAAGGTTGACAGGTCCCAGTTCAGGTTTGTCGAGCATCGCGTCGACCGTGTTGAAGAAATCATCGGCGTCGATGCCTTCGACACCGATCAGCGCCAAGACCGCTTGAAGGCGTTGGCCCGCCTCGACCTGGACCAACTCTCCGATTGCCGACTGATCGTCAATGCCGGCTCGGGCCAGGACCGCGTGCAATTCCGGGACTCGCGAGGGTTCCAGGCATTCGACGAGCTTTGCAATGTCGTACGGCGCAACGATCTCGTCCGGTCGAGGTGTATGAAGTCGATTGTTGACCTCAGCGATCTCGAATCGTGTCGGCTCGAATTCAGTTTGCGGCCATTCGAGGGTCCATTCGTGGGAGCGCAACTTCTCCGAAGCGAGGACCCCGAGGAGTTGCTCGTACTCATCAGGCCCGACGCATTCCTCCGGCGGACATGCACCGCGACCCGCGGCACACACAACTTGGAATCCATCGAGCAGTACTTCCGAAGATTCAAGTGTCAGCGTGTGACGCCAGTTCCCGAAGCGTCCGTAGCGATAACTGATTTCATCGCCAGGCGAGACCATGACCTCGTCCAGACGTACGGCGGACTCTACAATCGCCACTCGTCCGGCGAGACGCTGCTCGACGTTGCTTCCGGAAGCTACGTACTCTTCGACTTCGCCAGGAAATCGGCTGCCGGATTTGGACCACGCGTGCGAATGACGGTCACTCCACCCCATTGCCCGTTGAACCACCGAATGCATGTCATCCAGATTCAGATCCGACGCGACGAGGATTCTTCGCCAGATCTGAGTGGAAACATTGTCGACACTGATACGTATCGCGTACTGCGCCGGTACCGAGCGCCTCTTCGAACGCAACGATCGCGCAAATGGAAAGCCCCCACGCCTTCCACCTACTTCTTGAACAAACCTTTGCAGTTCTTCTGGTTCCGTCGGAACGAGTCGCAAATGCGACACCCTCGAGCTGCTCAACCCCACCATGACCCTCAGCCTAGGCCAAAGTGCTAGGGACGAAGGCACAAAATCGGAGAGTACTTCGGACTTATGAGACGGTTCACAATCTATACCTTGGCTAACAAGTCGCTACGTGCGTCGACGTCGGCATCTTCCTCACCCAGTTCCCGCCCTGATCGTGTGAACGGTACGTTCGGTCGATCTGAGGCGACGACAGTGTCGTTCGCTCGATCCCGG
>NZ_JASHKN010000013.1 GCF_030056735.1 Rhodococcus sp. IEGM 1409 | reverse complement strand
ACCGTCCAGAAGGTCATGACACATGAAAGTGTCCACGATGTCCTGACACTTCACACAACCGCCGGCGGTTGATAAAGGCGCACAGCAGCAAGGCGGCATACTTGTCTGGTCGCTCGGAACCGGTCCGGCGGTACGACGTGCGGTGGGAGCCAACGGTGAGCGAGTCAACAGGCAGTACGAACCTCGAACCCGTGCTGATCAGTCCCGTCGTCGGCGGAATGATTCGCACTTGGTCCGAGGACGAGACCCGCTTGTGGAGCGTCGACGATCCCGAGGAGCTCGGTAAACTGCTGGGACGCGGCCTCGTCGCCCGTACCGCTCTGCCGGACAACAAGTTCCGAGAAGTGGCATTCTTGGACGCCCAGACGCAGACCCTCACTGTGCAGCCGCGCTTCGCTTCCCCGGACAGCACTGCCCTCGCCGCACCGTTCAAGCTCACCGAGGCGTCCGCCCCGACCGGCGACGCTTGGGAAGATCTCGAGTCGACACTCGCGTCCATCGCGATCTCCGCTGCTGGACGCGGCGAATTCTGGCTCGCGGAACTCGGCGGGTGGGATTCTCCGCACCAGCCGAATTGCCTCTTCACGACCGTCGACGAATCGGGCCTGGCCAATGCAGTCACGGAGGCCACCCCCGCACCCGTGGACACAGGCGTCTGGCCGGAGGTTCCACACGGCCAAACCGGTGTTTCGGTGTCGGCACCAGCCTCGCAGGACACCATCGAGGCCGCCGGAATCTTCGCGGTATCAGCCATCGAGACCTGGGGCGTCACACCGTGGGACATTGCCCTCACCTTCGGCAAACTGGTTGATTTCGCCTGATCAACAGCCCCGACCAGCGGCGGTGAGTTGTACGTCTCCCCTCAGCCGACGGCTCACGGTTCGTCACAACACGCCCAATGGCGACGACATCGGGCCCCTCGGTGGGCATACTGAGGGAACTGGGGTTACTCCCGGTCACAAATACCCGTGGATCCGCGTCGGGGCGGGTGCGGTCCGACAACACGCGAGCAGCCACAGACACTGGCCGCTCCGAAAGGTTCAATCATGGCAACCGACCAATTACAGACGGTTGTATTGCACGGCGACCAGCTCAAATACGTCGACCAAGGCAGTGGCCCCGTTGTGGTGCTCATTCACGGCCTGCTGGGCGCGCACTCCAACTGGGAGCCGCAGATCGAGACGCTCTCGCGCCACTACCGCGTCATCGCTCCTGATCTCTTCGGACATGGTGCGTCGGACAAGCCTGCCGGCGACTACTCACTCAGTGCTCACGCAGCCACTGTGCGTGATCTCCTCGAAGCCCTCGACATTCCGTCGGCCACCCTGGTCGGTCACTCACTCGGCGGTGGGATCGCGATGCAGACGCTGTATCTGTTCCCCGACCGCGTGGAACGGCTGTGCCTGGTGGCCAGCGGCGGCCTCGGCCCGGAGGTGAGCCCTCTCCTGCGCGCGGCGACTCTGCCCGGCAGCGAATTGGTACTTCCCGTCCTCGCGTCCAGGACGCTGACCGACGTGACCGACAAAGCGCTCGGACTTTTCAACAAGATCGGCCTGTTCAAGCTCGGTGCCAGCGCGAGCGAGGCCCGAAAGAGCTTTGCTTCGGTATCGGACGCGTCGACACGTCAGGCATTTCTGGCGACCGCGCGATCCGTCATCAACTACAACGGCCAAACCGTCAATGCCACTCCGCATTTCGCGAACTTCAAGAATCTGCAGGCGCTACTGGTGTGGGGCGAGGAAGACACCATCATCCCCAACGCCCACACCGAGAACGCTCGCGCCGAGCTACCGCTCGGGCGGGTCGAGATCTTCAAACGCGCCGGACACTTCCCACACCTGGACTACCCGGATCGCTTCGACCGTGTCTTCTCCGAATTCATGACGGACTGCGGAGTCGGTATCGGCACCGGACCCAAGGCCGTCAGCAGCTGAACCCGCTCCCCTCAACCAACTCTTCGAGGTAGCTTGCCACTCCGTCCTCGTCGTTCGTGGGCAGAATTCGGTCGGCAAGTTCGATAACCTCAGCTCTGGCGTTGGCCGGCGCCAGAGCCGTTCCGGCCCAGGTCAGCATGGCAACGTCATTGAACGCGTCACCTGCTGCCGCAACTTCCGACGCGTCGATGCCGTCGATCGCGCACAACTGTGCGAGAGCGCTGGCCTTCGAGACGCCCGCTGCAGCCATCTCCATGTACGGAGCACCGGAGTGGGTCAACTCCACACCCTCGATGCCCGCAGCGACCGCAGTTCGGTACAGGTCGGCGCTGGAAACTTCCGCATGCCGAGCCACGATCTTGACCATCGGCTCAACATCGAGCGGCAAGGTATCGGCCAGCACCATCTCGTGCAGGTGCCGGTGATGGTCCGCGAACTCACACAGCGCGGCATACTCCGGCTCTGCAAAGAACTGGGTGGGTCCGACATTCGCGAACACGACGCCCGGAACAAGTGCGCGAACTTGCTCCATAGCCGTTGCCGCCAAGGACATTTCGATCGAAACGGTGTCGACGATCTCCGGAGTACCATCGGCTAGGTCCAGAATGACAGCTCCGTTGGCACACACAGCTTTACCGCGAAATCCGCACGAGCTCGCCAACGTATGTACCGAATGTCGAGCGCGGGCCGTCGCCCATACAACTTCGATACCCGCCAGCCGCGCATTCTCCATGGCTTGCGCGGTGCGCGTGGAAATCGTTCGATCGGAGCGCAGCAGGGTGCCGTCGAGGTCAGTCGCGAACATACGAATGCGGGTCACCACACAATGATGGCAGTCCGTTCGCAGTCCTCACCAACTACGTAAATGGGCCATTGCTCTGTCAATTACCTTACTGGCCCCCGAGAAGGTGACGACGCATCTCGCCGAAGACCACACCCAGCCGCTCGACATCTCGCGGACTCAGCAGATCGAACATGTTCTCTCGTACTGCGGCAACGTGAGCTGGGCTTGCCGACGCCAGTTTCTCGGAACCCAAGTCGGTCAACTCCGCATTGGCGCCTCGCTTGTCGTCGACACACTCGACCCTGCGCACCCATCCGGCACTGACCAAGCGATTGACGGCCCTGGTCACACCACTTCTTGTAGCCATTACGGCGTCGGCGAGTTCACTCATGCGCAGTTGTCGCCCGGGCGCCTCGGCCAGCGCGACCAGTAGTTCGAAGTCTGTGAAGGAGATGTCGGAGTCTCGCACCAACTGCTGGTCGAGCACACGCTGAAGCAGCCGAGTCGAGTCCAGGTACGCCCGCCAGGCCGTTTGCTCCGAGTCGGTCAACCACCGCGTTGATTCCATAACGCCAGCATATCCGAAGTAGTTGACAACGAAATCAAATGAGCTATTCTCAGTGTAGTTGATCAGTCAACTACTTGTTCGAAGTGAAGATCCAACCGGGAGGCGGGCGCCATGAGCGACGACAACGCAGTGCAGGTCGACAACGCAGCACAGGTCGAGGAACGCCGTGCCGAGATAAGGGATCGGCATCTGATCCCCGCCGACAAACGACCATCGTCGATGGCACGCGGGCTGCACCATACGGCCCTGATCAGCAGCGACGTCGAGCAAACCGTGAAGTTCTATCAGGATCTCCTCGGCTTCCCTCTCACCGAGCTGATCGAGAACCGTGACTACCCCGGGTCTTCGCACTTCTTCTTCGACATCGGCAACGGCAACCTCCTGGCCTTCTTCGACTTCCCGGGCCTTGACGTGGGCCCGTACCAAGAGGTTCTCGGCGGCCTCCACCACATCGCGATCAGCGTCGAGCCGGCTAAGTGGGCGAAGTTGCGCACCAGACTGACCGAGGCCGGCGTCGTATTGATCGAGCACAGCGAGGTTTCGTTGTACTTCCGCGATCCCGACGGCGCTCGACTCGAACTGATCGCAGATCCCCTCGGCGAGATGTACGGCAATCACGTCCTCTGAAAACTTGCTCTCCCCCACACCATTCGGAAGGCACCCCATGACCTCCACGTTGTCGCAACCGAACTTCGACGTCCGCCGATCGGGCGATCGCTTCAAGTCCAATGCCGGTTGGCTGGACTCGAAGCACTCCTTCTCGTTCAGCAATCACTACGACCCGAAGAACACTCACCACGGCCTTCTTCTGGTCAACAACGACGACATCGTCACGCCGGGAATGGGATTCGACACCCACCCGCACCAGGACATGGAGATCGTCACCTGGGTTCTGAGAGGTTCTCTCGTACATCAGGATTCGATGGGTCATTCGGGTGTCATCTACCCCGGACTCGCCCAGCGGATGAGCGCCGGAACCGGCATCCTGCATTCCGAGAAGAACGACTCGTGGCGACTCGGTGACGTGGCCGGCGCGCACTCGGACAAGCACAGCGACCCGGTTCACTTCATCCAGATGTGGGTTGTCCCCGACGAAGCCGGAATCACGCCCGGTTACGAGCAGTTGGAGATCGACGCCGAATTGCTCGCCGGTGGACTGATTCCCGTCGCCTCGGGCATGGACGCGTACGCCGATCACTCGGCAATCCGGATCAAGAACAAGTACGCCGCGATGCACGTCGCTCGTCTTCAACCCGGACAACCCGTGACCCTGCCGGACGCACCGTTCCTGCATGTTTTTGTCGCCGACGGTCAGGCTGCCATGGAAGGCGTCGGAGTGCTCGAACAAGGTGACGCGGTACGCGTGTCCGGCGGCGGAGGCCAGCAGGTCAGCTCCGATACCGGCGCCGAGGTCATCGTCTGGGAAATGCACGCCACCGTTTCGCAGGGATGACATGAAGTCCTTCTCGTACAACGCTTCACCGGCTCGAATTGTCTTCGGCCAAGGGACGATCGGCACGATCGCCGAAGAAGTGAGACGGCTCGGCCGGAGCCGAGTGATGGTGCTGGCAAGCCGTCGACTGGACGCGCTTGCCGCCGACGTCACCGAATCTCTCGGCGACATGGCCGTCGTCCGCTTCGACGGCGCCGTGATGCATACTCCGATCGAAGTCACGGCAGCCGCGCTCGAACTTGCCCAGAACCATCACGTCGACGCCGTCGTCGCGATCGGCGGCGGTTCGGCGACCGGGTTGTCCAAGGCACTCGCACTGCGAGCGGGGTTCGATCAGATCATCGTTCCGACGACGTATGCGGGATCAGAAGTCACTCCGGTGTTGGGTGAAACCGAGAACGGACGCAAAACAACTCGCTCGTCACCCCACATCAGACCCGAAACCGTCATCTACGACGTCGACCTCACCCTCGATCTGCCGCTGGAAACCACCGTCACCAGCGTTGTCAACGCGATGGCTCACGCAGTTGAAGCGCTGTATTCCGCCGAGTCCAATCCGATCACCGACTCGATGGCAATCGAGGCACTCTCCGGGATCGCCCGTGCTTTGCCGATCATTGTCGACGATCCGAGAAATGTGGAAGGCCGGGCCGACCTGCTGCAATCCGCGTGGTTGGCCGGAACCTGTTTGGGCACAGTCGGCATGGGACTTCATCACAAGTTGTGCCACACCCTCGGCGGCAGCTTCGGCTTGCCGCACGCCCCCACCCACACCGTTGTCCTCCCCCATGCAATGGCGTTCAACGCGCCGGCCGTCCCGGAAGTGATGTCGCGAATAGCAATCGCCCTGGGTGTATCCGATGCCGCTACCGGCGTTTTCGACCTCGCCACCTCGTGCGGTGGACCGACGTCTCTGCGAGAACTGGGCATGAGTCACGATCAGGTCGGCCGTGCAGTCGAACTCGCAACCTCCGCCGCGTATCCGAACCCGCGTGAGATCACCGCGTCAGGCCTGATCGAACTCCTCGAGAACGCCTGGTCCGGGCGTCGCCCCGCCATCTTGTGAGAACGCGGGTGAGAACGAATCAGGCAGTACCGCCACGAGGCCTGACGTGCTCGAAAATCAGAATCGTCTCGGTCGCGGCCACTGCCGGATGGGCCGACAGGTTGTTGACGACGAAGTCACGCAACTGCGCCGAATCCGTCGTTGCGACGTGCAACATGTAGTCGTCGACACCCGCCACGAAATACACGTTGAGCACGGAGTCCAGCTTGGCGAAGTCGTCACCGAGACGGTTCAGGTGCGACCTCGCGTTGGCCTGCAGCCGAACTGCGATCATCGCCTGCAGATCCATTCCGAGAGCCGCCGGGTCGATGTCCGCGTGGAATCCCCTGATCACGCCGTTGTCCACCAAGGCGCGCACACGTCCGAGGCACGTCGACGGCGCAATTCCTGCGATCGCAGCCAGCGCATTGTTCGGAATCCTCGCGTCTTTCGCCAACTCTTCCAGCAGAACCCGGTCGACCTCGTCCAACCTCATGGCTGCCCGAACATGCTTCGGCGAGGCAGCCGTCTGAATACCGATTTTTGAACTTTCGCGCACCATGAATACAGCGTAGAGAATTATCTTCACTTCTCTTCACTATCTGGCGACGAAACTTCATGCTTGGCACCTGCCATTCGAAGAAACAACAGACTCAGTTCGGAGCCGTGTCATGAAGGTCGGAATTCCCCGCGAAATCAAAAACCACGAGTACCGCGTGGCCATCAGCCCAGCAGGCGTCCACGAACTGGTCGGCCGAGGGCACGAGGTCGTCATCGAAACGGGTGCAGGCGTCGGCTCCTCGTTCAGTGACGAGGATTTCAAGGCCGCAGGCGCGCAGATCCTCGGATCCGCCGATCAGGTCTGGGCGGACGCAGATCTGCTCCTCAAGGTCAAAGAACCTATTGCAGAGGAGTATTCGCGGCTCCGCAAGGATCAGGTGCTCTTCACCTACCTTCACCTGGCCGCGTCGAAGGAATGCACCGACGCACTCCTGGCGTCGAAGACCACTTCCATCGCCTACGAAACCGTTGTCGGTTCCGACGGTTCACTGCCCCTCCTCGCCCCGATGAGCGAAGTAGCCGGACGCCTTGCACCGCAGGCCGGCGCCTACCACTTGATGCGTCACGGCGGCGGACGCGGAGTGCTGATGGGCGGTGTACCCGGAGTACGCCCGGCCAAGGTCGTGGTGATCGGTGCCGGTGTCTCCGGCATGAACGCCATCGCAGTGGCATACGGCATGCAGGCCGACGTCACCGTTCTCGATCTGTCGATCGCGCGCCTGCGAGAAATCGACGAGCTGTACCACGGTCAGGTCAAGACCATCACGTCCAACAGCCTCGAACTGGAACAGGCAGTCCTCGACGCCGACCTCGTCATCGGCGCAGTGCTGGTCCCCGGAGCGAAGGCTCCCACTCTCGTGTCCAACAGCCTGGTCGCGCGCATGAAGCCGGGTTCGGTGCTGGTCGACATCGCCATCGACCAGGGCGGCTGCTTCGAGGACTCGCACGCGACCACGCACGCCGATCCGACGTACCAGGTTCACGGTTCGGTCTTCTACTGCGTTGCGAACATGCCCGGCGCCGTTCCCCGCACATCGACGTACGCGCTCACCAACGCGACACTTCCGTACGTCGTCGCATTGGCCGACAAGGGGTGGAAGGACGCCGTCGCGACTGTTCCCGGTCTGGAATCGGGACTGAGTACACACGACGGTCTGCTCTTGTCGGACAGTGTTGCAGCAGCACATGGGTACTCGGCTGCCACGCTCTGACCCCGGCGAGGAAGGCTAGAGATCGCTAGCCTTGATCCATGAGCAATCCTGACATCACGCTGAATTCCGGAACCACGATCCCGCAACTCGGCCTCGGAGTCTGGCAGGCCACCAACGACGAAACCGAGCATGCAGTGCGGTTCGCACTCGACGAGGCCGGCTACCGGCACATCGACACTGCAGCCGCATACGGAAACGAAGAGGGCGTCGGACGAGGTATCGCCAACTCGTCCGTCGCGCGAGAGGACATCTTCCTCACCACGAAGCTGTGGAATGCGTGCCAGGGCTACGAGCCGGCGTTGAAGGCTTTCGACACCAGTATCGACAAGCTTGGCGTCGACTACGTCGATCTCTACCTGATCCACTGGCCGCTGCAGGACAACGACCGCCTCCTCCGCACTTGGGAAGCGCTCGAAAAGATCGCGGAATCGGGCCGTGCCAAGGCAATCGGGGTGTGCAACTTCGAGCCGCACCATCTGCAACTTCTTGTCGATCGCGGCGGAATGTTACCTGCCGTCGATCAGGTGGAACTGCATCCGCACCTCACGCAGCACGCGATCCGGGACAAGGCCGCCGAGCACGGGATCAAGGTCGAATCGTGGAGTCCCCTCGGCGGCACCAGCAACGCGGGTTGGGGTAATGCTTCGAAGCCCAACACGCTGCTCACCGACCCGATCATCACTCGAATCGGTGACCGCCACAGCAAGACTGCTGCTCAGGTCCTGATCCGCTGGCACCTTCAGAACGACCTGATCGTCATCCCGAAATCAGTGCACGACGCTCGGATCGCTCAGAACATCGACGTATTCGACTTCGAACTCACTGATCTCGATCTGAGCGAAATCGATACTCTCGACGACGGCACACGCGTCGGCGCGCATCCCGATGAACTCGATATCGGTGCGCCGAGCTGATCAAGCCGCTCGTTTGGTGGGGCGAAGCGCATCGATTCCGTTTCGCCTCACCATGGTTCCGAGGGTCTTCCACCACGGCCGAGCTGGATCCGGCTCGTTTCCGTCGCCCATTCTGTGCAACTGATCGGTGTGCCACTGCAGGTCGAGTGCACCGTCGAGCATCGAGATGTCGGCAACCTTCCCCAACAATTTCCGCGCTCCGAACTCCACAGTGGGGACGTTCAGTTGCTCCCGATTCGATTCCAGGAGAACGGTTGCCGCGTCGGGAATCGTGATCGTCGGCCGACCGAGGCCGATCACGTCGCACGCGCCCGAAGCGAGTGCCTCGATCATCGCCGATCGCGAGCGGAAGCCGCCGGTGACCGCCAACGGAATGTCACCGGCAATCACTCGGACAGTCTCGGCATATTCGAGAAAATATGCCTCGCGGTCACGAGTGCTCTGCTTCTGCGCTTTACCCATCATGGCCGGCGACTCGTAGCTGCCACCGCTGATCTCGATGAGATCGACCGACTCTTCGGTCAACGCGCGCACTACTTCTCGCGACTCGTCTTCCGAGAACCCGCCGCGCTGAAAATCAGCCGAGTTGAGCTTGACCGACACCGCGAATCCCGGAGCAACGGTAGAGCGTATGCGCCGAACGATTTCGATCAGAAAGCGTCGGCGACGCTCAGGATCTCCACCCCACCCGTCCGTACGCTGATTGGACAACGGCGAAAGGAACTGCGCAACAAGATAACCGTGCGCGGCATGTATCTGCACGCCACCGAATCCCGAGGACTCGGCGACGCGAGCGGTTTCCGCGAACCTGTTGATGATCTCTTCGATCTCGGCGGTCGAGAGTTCTCGCGGCGCAGCCATTCCCGGGATCTTCAGCGCGATCGGACTGGGGCCGACCGGTCGACCTCTACTCGCGATCGGGTTGGATTGTCGGCCTGGGTGGTTCAGCTGCATCCAGATCTCGGCGCCGCCGTTCTTGGCTGTCTTGGCCCAGGCGGTCAGTGCTTCGGCATCACGATCGTCGTCGACCACGACGTTGCCCGGTTCGGCGATCTGCGATCGATCGACCATGACATTGCCGGTGATCAGCAGCCCGTATCCGCCACTGCCCCAACGACGGTACAGCGTTTCCAGTCGGGCGGACGGTCCATGTGTCCGGTCCCCCAGAGCCTCGCTGAGCGCAGCTTTCATGGTCCGATTTCGCAGTATCTGCCCGCAGGGCAAAGTCAGCGATTCTCCGAGCGTGGTCATGAATGCCTCTCGCGTGAATGGGGGAAGAAGGTCAATGGCGGGGCGCAGAACCGAAGTGCCGCTTGGTATCGCGCACGAAGCTCGAGAAGATCAGTGAGTTGACCGGCAGACCGCCGCGTACCGCGAGCGACAGCTTCGGACGCGGTGAGAATGCAAAGGTCCACAGCAGTCTCGAGCCCACTGCAAGTTCGTCGACACGGTAGTCCTCGGCAAAGGATTGGAACAGTGGAACATTCGACTGTTCGACGTAGAACGAGTGCCGACGCGTTTCTTCGTCCCAGGTGATGAACTTTTCGCGCATCTGCATCGCACCGCCGCCCACCTCCGCGATTCGGCGCGTGCCGACGCCGTACTTGCGAGGCGAGGTGTAGTGAACTTTTGTGAGCATTCGGCACCACGACAACGGTTCGTCCGCGGTCAGACCGGCCCAGACGTCATCCGGTTGGGCAGCGAGATCGATCGAGTACGTGAAGATATGCGGTGCCGTGTCGAAGAAATCGACACCGACCGGTTCGAGGTCGAACCAATGTGTCATCGCCGCTCCTGCCCAATTAGCCGTTACATGAAGTTACGGATACTCGGCGACCGAAGTCAACCCCCGAGCGCTCAGCTTAACCACGCTTCCGAACGCGAAAGCCCCTGCAGCGAAGCGACGACCTGTTCGAGCGGCTCGATACTTCGAGTCGTCTGGCACACCGCCACTGCACCTTCGACCGACGTGATCGTCAGGTTTGCGATCGATTTTGCTTGCGCTGCAGGATAACCCGCGTTTTCGAGTTGCGATTCGATCAACTTCTGCCATCCCAGCAAGACTTCAGCCGCCACTTCCGCGACCTCCGGTTCACTGGCGCGCGCCAATCCGCCGGCAATCACCGGACAGCCGATCGCGAAGTCCGAGCGCGTGAGATTGAGTCGCCAGATTTCCCCGACCGCTTCGATCACGTCGGCAGTGGAACCGGTGGTCGCAGCCGAACTGATTCGCCTGGTGATGATCGCACCGGCCGCGCGCACGGCTTCGATCATCAACTCTGTCTTACCGCCTGGAAAGTGATGGTAGATCGACCCACGGGGCGCGCCGCTGTGCTTGATGACGTCACTGAAGGACGTCGCATCGACGCCGTTGCGGCTGATCAGTTCGACCGCACTGCGAATCATGCGTTCACGTGAGCTCAGCTCTGCCATGTCACAGATCCTTCGGCCGTCGGTACACCCGTCGACTCATACGCTACGTTATGTATGACGACCTACATAGTGATGGGATGAAACAATGAGTGACGAGACAACCGCGACCGTCGATCCGGCACAGATGACAGGCCTCGAACTTCTCCGCTGGATGGGGACTCAGGTCAACGATCGCCCCAGCATCGGGCGCCTCCTCGGGATGGAGATGCGCGAGGTCAACGAAGGATCCGTGAGCTTCGCGCTGACCCCGCGCGCTGATTTCAGCAATCCCCTCGGCACGGTCCACGGCGGCATCTGTGCAACGCTGCTCGACTCGGTCATGGGCTGCGCTGTGCACACCATGCTGCCGGCCGGCGTCGGATATACGACCCTCGAACTCAAGCTCAACTACATCCGCACCGTGCCTCTCGACGGCGATGAACTGACCGCGCACGGCAGTGTCATTCACGTGGGTGGGCGTACCGCGACCGCAGAGGGCAAGGTCCTCGACAAGAACGGCAAGTTGGTGGCGCACGGAACCACGACGTGCATGATTTTCCGCTGAGCCGACGAAGGATGTGAGCAGGGCGCGAGTGTCGATGTACGATCGGCTCGTGACCCTGCTCACTGCGCACCTCTGGTGGCCCGACCGCTGACGGTCAGCCGCAACTGCGTGCTGCCCGGACCGATATCGGGTGGTCCAGCAGGCTTCTCCCAGGATCCCCGATCCGGCAAATGCCGTACGCATCGTCGCTGCGACCGCCAAGATCAGGTACCGAATCCACGAAGGAGAGTTAGTTGACCACCACCCCACTCAACCGTTCGCTCGAGCCCTTGGGCGTCTCCGTCCCGTCGAAAGTGCCGACGCACTGGTACAACCTGGCGGCCGACCTCCCCGAGCCCGTTCCCCCGCACCTTCATCCGGGCACGCGTGAGCCGCTCGGCCCCGAGGACTTGGCGCCGCTGTTCCCGATGAACCTCATTGCGCAGGAAGTCGCAACCGAGCGCTACATCGAGATCCCGGAGACGGTTCGCGAGATCTACGGCATGTGGAGGCCCTCACCCCTGTTCCGTGCACACCGACTCGAGCGCGCTCTGGGCACACCCGCCCGCATCTACTACAAGTACGAGGGCGTGAGCCCGGTCGGTTCGCACAAGCCGAATACTGCTGTCGCGCAGGCTTACTACAACGCAATCGAGGGAACCACCAAGCTCACCACCGAAACCGGTGCGGGCCAGTGGGGTGCGTCGCTGTCGTTCGCGGGCGCGCTGCTCGGACTCGACGTCGAGGTGTGGCAGGTTCGCTCGTCCTTCGATTCGAAGCCGTACCGCCGCATCCAGATGGAGGCGTACGGCGGAATCTGTCACCCGTCGCCTTCCGATCTCACGGAAGCCGGACGCGCACTGCTGAAGTCGCATCCCGACACCACCGGCTCCCTTGGTATGGCCATCAGTGAGGCCGTCGAGGTCGCCGCGCAGGATCCGAACACACACTACTCACTCGGTAGCGTGCTGAACCACGTCATGCTGCACCAGACCGTGATCGGTCAGGAAGCAATGGTCCAGCTCGAAGAAGCCGGCGACGCCGTCCCTGACACCGTGTTCGGTTGCGCCGGCGGCGGTTCCAACCTCGCGGGACTCACCTTCCCGTTCCTGGGACGAAACCTTCGCGAAGGCACCAAGACTCGCCTGGTCGCCTGCGAGCCTTCGGCATGCCCGTCCCTCACCCAGGGCGAGTACCGCTACGACTTCGGTGACGTCGCCGGACTGACCCCGCTGCTCAAGATGCACACTCTCGGCAAGGACTTCGTTCCGCCGGCCATCCACGCCGGTGGCCTTCGCTACCACGGCATGTCGCCGATGGTCTCGCATGCAGTCAACCTCGGACTCATGGATGCGATTGCCGTCGATCAGGACGACGCACTTCAGGCCGGTCTGATTTTCGCCCGCGCCGAAGGAATCATCCCGGCTCCGGAATCAACGCACGCGGTTGCCGGCGCCATCGCTCACGCTCGTGCCGTCACCGAACCCGAGGTGATCGTGATCGGGCTGTCGGGCAACGGTCAGTTGGATCTCCCGGCGTACTCGCCCTACGTCTGACGCCGTCGGTGTGGTGGTCTCGAGCGTACGAGGCCACCACACTTCGTCATACCGAGCACGTTCTCTATCCGTTTCCCAGTTCGTCGACGGACCGGACAGTGATCGAACTTGTCCCCAACACGGTGCCGGGGGCTATCCAAGGATCTTCCGGGGTAGCGCCCGCGACCCGTCGTTCACCGATGAACTCACCGGTACCCGGATCGATGATCAAGTCGCGACGCTCGTGAACGCCGCTGAGCCCGAGTGCAATTCCGACCCGTCCGTCGAGCGTGGTCTGTTCCACAGTCTCCACACCATCGATTCCGGCGATCGCGCGATACCACTGTGCTTTGACGTCTGGCGGCATCATGCCGGCTCTCAGTATTTCAATCGCGATGTGGAACATCGCGT
The DNA here is from genome assembly GCF_030056735.1 of Rhodococcus sp. IEGM 1409. Taxonomy (GTDB): domain Bacteria; phylum Actinomycetota; class Actinomycetes; order Mycobacteriales; family Mycobacteriaceae; genus Rhodococcus_F. The sequence continues at coordinate 151,703 of NZ_JASHKN010000013.1, read as the reverse complement.
CCGGCGTCGAACCGCGCGGCGCCGTGTAGTCGCGAAGCCATTGCAGCAACCCGCCGGGGTCAGCGGGCAGCGACCGATAGAAGTTGGGATCGTCCCAATCGTCCGGAACGCAGTTGAAGTTGTCGCGATCGTCGTCGAAGAATCTGCCGCAGCGGGCACGCCATTCCCCGTTTCGGGTTTCGTCGATGTACAGAGCTGATTCACTCTCCGGCGTGGTGCCGCCGAGCCACCGCGACTGGCCAGTTGACCGCCGCTCGAGCCATTCCTGTGTTTCGTCTGCCGGAATCCATAGCTGCGAAAGGGTTTCGAGTAGGTAGGTGTAGCCGTTGCGTGGAGCGTCGGGACCTGCTTCGTACGGAGATCCGTACTCCATCCCCTGTTCGACCCACGCGTGTTCCTCGACGAGTCGAAATGGTCCCTGTTGAGCGGAGATCATCTCGATCGATTCGAGCGAACGCGCGGCTTGCTGTAGGACGTGTTCGGCGGAGGCGAGTTCGATGGAAGGCACCGGCAGCGACACAGCACCCGTAGTGCCTGTCTGCGCTGAAGGTGTGAACTGCACCAGCACCGCGGCCAAGCAGACCGCCATGAGCACCGCGGCACCGGCGTAGACCGAAGCGGGAACGCGCCGCAGAGCGAACCTGCGATCGCGCACCGGCGGAGAACTTTCGGCCGCTTCCGCGTCGACGAGGACCCGATTCCGGATCGCCGCCAACGCGTCGACATCCGGCTTGTCGAGTGCATCGCGGAGTTCGAGCAACGTGTCGTCCAGGGGATCGGTCCGAGGATGCGCCATCAGTTCTCTCCCGAGGCTTGTTGGAGGTTTTCGGAGTCGAGCAGCAAAGTCCGCAGGCGAGTGCGCGTGCGGTGCAGCCTGGACCGGACGGTGCTGGCCGGCACGGACAGGATCTCCGCGATCTCGGTCGGTTCGAGTTGTGCCCAGGACGAGAGGAGGAGCACGTCGCGTTCGTCCTCGGTCAGTTCGGCTAGTGCCGACGCGATTACCTCCAGGCGGCGGGACGCGTCCACCCGAGCCGTGACGAAGTCTTCCGGCGCAGTCTCGAGCACGACGCGTTCGCCATGTACCCGCGCGAGTGCACGTTCGGCGCGAGCCTGGGAACGGAAGTGTGCCCGGAGCAGGGTGTGGGTAATGCCGAACAGCCAAGCGCGAACGGGAGCCCGACCAGGGTCGTAGGTGGATCGACGATCGATCGCGACGGCAAAAGCCTCGGCGACGAGGTCGTCGGCGTGATGTTCGCCGGCACGAGCGCACACGTACCGGCGAAGATCTGCGGCATGGGCGTCGAAGAGTTGAGCGAAGACCTCCGCCACGCGCGGGCTGTGCAGGTCCGGGTCCGATGTGCCGCGATCACCGGGTGGGCTCGAAGATGTCACGGTGATACTTGGTCAGTGCGGCCCGTAGCGTCCCCGGGGTGCCGGAACGGGTAGCGATAACGACACACGATCCGCACTTTCCCCCGAGCCTTCACCATGCGCAGCAGTCGGTCCTCAGTCTCTTGGTCGGAGACCAGACGTTACCCGGCACTGACGCGGTAGGCCGTGGGAACGATCTCGAGGCAAGGATCAAGCCAGCCGGCCGCGAAACGAACCGTGCAGTTTGCTCGATCGGTTACGGTCTTTCGATGCAGCTTCGGTTGAAGGAACACTGGAAACTGGTCGCCCTCGGACTGGCGTTGATCGTGGCGATCGCGTTCATCGTCGTATCGGCACTCTCCGACTCCAGTGAGGCGGCATCGCAGAAGCAGAAGACAGGCGGTCCGATCGTCGAGCAGGGCGTTGTCGACGTGAACCTCTCCGATCCTCCGCAACAAGCCTGGGAACTCGATGTTCGAACGCTCACGGATAACTCCGGCGACGTGCTGCTGTCGATGCCTTCCACCCTCGATCGCTACTACGGCTACGGCAACGCGTACCAAGTCGGTGATGTGCTGGTGGCCGCGACTGCTTATCCCCTTCCCAAGACCGACGAGTCTTCGTCGAGTCAGGGAGTCGGTGACGTCTCACTGGTCGGTGTCAATCCCGACGACGGAAGTCCGCTGTGGAAAACGCGAATCGGCGGAGTCATCGGCCAGTGCAGCCAACAGAACGAATCCACGATCATCGCGTGCTGGGGCGATCGACGGATGATCTTTGTCGATACCTCGACCGGAACTCTGATGTCAGACCTCGGAACCGACTTCGATCTCAGTGGTGCCGCCATCACCGGAGACACTGTGTACACGTCCGGCGAGAGAGTGGACGGAACCGTTCGCACCCGAATTCTTGCCAGCGGCAACACCACCAATGTGACGGCCAACTTCGTTCGTACCTTCGAACCAAGTGAAAAGTTCGGATCGGTCTACACGATCCCGAGCACCAACACTGTCATTGCGATGGAACAGGGCGATGGCGGGGACCCGCAGTACCGCTATCGAATCTACGATCTGGATTCCGGCGCAGAACGATTCAGATTCGAGGGTGATTCGCTCGTCCCAGCCGGGAACGGATTGTTCCTCACCAGTGTCGGCGGCAGATCAGGCTATGTAGGAACCCAAAACCTTTTGGCTTCCGACGGATCCACGATTCGTGCGATACCGATTCCCTCTTCCTCATCGTCGTCCTACCCGAGTAAGCCCTCGACAGCGGTGCCGATGTTTCTCGGCGACGGCGCCTACGACCCGGAGTCCGGTGACGAACTTTGGCGCAGTTCACAAATCATCAATACCGAGATGGCCGGGACGGGAAGCGCCATTGCCGCAGTGGTTGGTAAAACAATCCTGGTCACGTCGCCGGAGACGCGCACAATCTCGGGTCTCGACGTCGAGAGTGGTCGACAGCTGTGGCAAACACCCTGGCAAGACGCGTACTGGATTCGAAACGGAGCGACCGATGGCGACCACTTCGTCTTCAGCGACTACACCGGCATGCACGCGATCCGGGCTCGCGACGGAAAGATGATGTGGTCGGTCCCCCTTCCGCCAGAGGTCGATCCGCGCGGGGTCGTCGTCTCGAATGCCGGCAAAAACGTGTCGTTCTCGTGGCAAAACCATTTCACCGTTTGGCGATAGTGTCCACAGTGAATACCGGAGCAGAAGGGATCGATCCGACTTTCACGGACCGTCGTACGGACGGATCTCACGACGTGTACAACAGCTCCCGGGTCAGCAGTGACGACGCTTCGGCCGGCAACGTCACCGATACCGTGTCGTACTGACCAGCCTGCTCAGCAACAAGCAAGTGGATAGACGTGCAGCCATCAATGTCCACAATCCAGTCTGGCGCATTTGTTCAATTTCGGGGGAACGATCTCGAACAACTACATATATCTCTGCGACTCCAACTTCGGAAAGATCAGACCAGACCTGCAGGGCAGGGGCGCGTATAAATCGCACCGACTCAGGTACCTGATCCAAACCAACCGTAAAGGGAGCCAACGGGAATGGACGCGAAATCCTCTGTTTGCAGTCGGCAACAAATAGTCCAGTTTGCGCGCAAACATCTGCGTACCGGGGGACCGAACTCAGATCAAATTCGTCGTCATTTCGGTTTACAAAAACGCGCCTTCTTGACACAACTCGACACCCATCTCGACGATTGTGCACTTTCACTGCCCGAAAAAGTTGCACTCCGTCGCATCTGCCGACAAGAAAATAGAAGATGCCCGATCACACGTATGAACATCTCAGCAGGTTGGGCCGACCCACCCCGCCCGATGTACGACGCGCTTCCTTTCCCACCCCAGAAAGCGTCCCGCTTGATGATCGAAATCCGCCAACTGCATTGAGCCGCTGGATTCTTCCGCAGTCCCCTCTCCTCGGATTAGGATCATCGGAGATCTAACAGCCGCGCGACTTTCAGGCTCAAATGCAAGGCCAACCGGTCGTCGCCGTTTGCCAAGTCTGCGCGTGTTATCTCCTGAATTCGCCGCAAACGGTAGTACAAGCTCCCTCGATGCACACAGAGCGCCTCGGACGTTCGCTTTACGTCACCGGCATTGTCCAAGAAGCTCTCCAGCGTCGCGAGAAGGGCCTCACTCTTGGTGTCCTCATGGCTCAGCAAGGACTGCAACCCAGAATGAATACTGTTCTCGAGCCGATCCTCCGACAGTTCGGCAAGAAGTCCGTAGACACCGAGATCCCGATACCGCACAACATTTCCGAGCACCTTGACGACCTGGGCCACATCTGCGGAACGCCTGGACTCTTCGTAGGATTCGCGCACGTCTGCGACCGAGGTTCGCGATTCACCGATACCAACCCAACATTCCAGGTTCTGGCGGCCACTTTCAGACAGGATTCGCTTTTGGGCTGCCACGATCAGCGAGTCCAGATCGGTATGCGTCGAGCGTTCGGCCACCGATACGATCAGCAGACTGTGGTCGGGGCGGTCGAGTTGGATTGCACTGTTCCGCGGGAGCCTCCGCCGAAGCTGATCGACGCCGACGGCAACACTCAGACGATCTCTTTCGGTCAATGTCGACTGGTCGACAGGACGGAGCAACAGAGTGACCACGACTGCTGGACCCGCAGCCAACAAGCCCTCCTCGTCCAACCGGTTTGCCGCGTCCTCGCGCAGCGACCGCTCGCCGGAAAGTACGTCGCGAGTAAGTTCCCGCTCCCGACTCCGGGACAACTCGTCCAGTAGCTGTTCGCGGTGAAGGATCGTCGCTGCCGCGTCAGCCGTGCGTCTCAAGACCTCGGCTTGATCCCCGTCAACGTCACCCTCCGAAGTCAGCAGCCAGACGAAGCCCAGCAGCGCATTGCGGTACCGGATCGGCATCCCGACCCGGCCAAGGGTCAGCCCTAGTTCCTCGTTGACGGGAACAGTGAACACATCGAGGGCTTCACGACCTCCACTCGAGTAGATGAAGTCTACGATCTCACGTGAAACATTCCGCTGTAGAACGGAATTCATTCTGACTGGATCGACGGCACTGTCATGCGAGTTGTACGCGAGTAGACGGATCTGTGCATCATCGATCGCAACGGAACGGTCGAGTCGGCGCCCGGTGGTGTCCACCAAATGCTGTAGTTCTCCGGCCATGGTCGAACTGTACGAGTTGCACTCTCCGTTTTGCAACATATGACCAAATTTGTCGTCGGCAATTTGCACAAATGCCAGTGATGCAACTAACTTTCGCACCATAAGCTCGCTTCATGCCGAAGCACTCGAGAACCGGAACGTCTTCACTCGGTCTGCAACCCGGCAGACGTGGCACCGACAGGTCGGACGTTCAGCAGCGACGAGATCTGTTGCAGCTATGAGATTTGCATAGTGTGGCCCGAGGCCGGCCGGCACGATCTCCCTCAGGAAAAGTCGCCTCTGACCCGAAATCGACAACGACCTACGTTCGCCAGTTCAACGTCGGATCCCACCGACCTCTTTCAATTTCGAATGCCTCCGAATGACATCGGCGACCGTGACGTCGCAAAACCGTTGCCATTCAGCATATCCCGAGAGGAATCATCATGACCGGCACAGCGAATGCTCCTGTAGAGCATCAAACCGGGACTTCACTTGAACGTCGATCGGCACGCCGCAGGGCCCTGATTGCCGGCGCGACAGGCAACATCGTCGAATGGTTCGATTTCACGATCTACGGTTTCACTGCCGCAGTTCTCGCGACTGTGTTCTTCCCTCCGGAGTTCGGCAGTGGCGCACTGCTTGCCACCTTCGCTCTCTACGGAGTCGCATTCTTGGCCAGACCTGCCGGCGGCATTTTCTTCGGACGACTGGGTGACCGCCTCGGCCGACGGAGATCATTGTCCCTGGCAATTACGCTCATGGGCTGCTCGACGGCGGCAATCGGTCTCCTACCGACATACGCTTCGATCGGTGTTGCCGCACCGCTGTTGCTGCTGCTGTGCCGATTGGTTCAAGGATTTTCGGCCGGCGGCGAATACACCGGTGCTGCCACCTTCGTCGTCGAGCATGCGCCATCCCACCGCCGCGGCTTGTACGCAGGGATAATCAGCTCTTCGTCGTTCATCGGCAGCATCTTGGCCACGGTCACAGTCTTGTCATTCAGTTTGGTCGGCACTGAGTCCTTTGCCGACGGAGGATGGCGTTGGCCGTTCATCATCGGAGGCGTTGTCGCCATGGTGGGTCTGTTCATGAGGCTTGCCGTCGAGGAGACTCCGGCGTTCAAGGAAATGCAAGAAAACGATTCCCTTCCAACCCGCCCGCTCGCAGATCTGTTCCGCAATCACTGGCGGACTCTGCTCACGTCCTTCGTGTATTTCGCCTCGCTCGGTGTCGTTACTCATATGCTGCTCGGCTACATGCCGACATTTCTGGTTCTTTCAGCCGATGTCTCGAGCACGGTTGCACTACTGATGACAACCGGCGCTTTGGTTCTCGCAGTCCCGCTGTTCATTTTCTTCGGCGCCACGGTCGACCGAATCGGCCGGAGACCTCTCGTCAGAATCGGCATGGTGATGTCAGTTTTCGTATCGGTGCCCAGCTACATGCTCATCGGCACCGGGAATGCTTTCGCGATTGCCGTTGCCCTGGCCGCTCTGGTCGTCGCGCTCGCCCTACTTGCTTCCGCTTTGCTCGTAATTCTCGAAATGATGCCGACACATGCGCGATTCACCGGCACAGCAATCCCCTACAACGTCGCGTATGCACTCTTTGCGGGAACTGCGCCTCTGGTGTGCGCATCGTTGGTCAACGCCACAGGAAGCTGTCGCCGGCCTTCTACGCAACCGCCATCGCCTTGATCGCACTTCCCATTCTGTGGCGAGGGATTCCGGAATCGAAAAACTGGTCTGCCACGCGGGGCAGTTCGACGAAACAATTCTGACAACGGGCGCGCCACGGTTGCGATTTTTTGCGCAGCTGTCGATAGCGTTCCGACGGCCGCCGAGCAAGAGTTGAGGATGACGGACTCTTCTGAACCTTCAGGTGCGAAATCAGGCAAGGCAGTGCCCATTCCGAGAGGTCGGGGTGCGGCTCTCCAGAGGAGGTCGTAACCGTCAGATTTACCAAGAACCCAAGCTCGTCAGTCGAAAAGATGCGCTTTCGATCTGGCGAAGCCACAAGAAGGAGGGGCCGAAAGTGCCTACCAACAAGACCGACGCAGTTGTGGTCGGAGCTGGAGTAATCGGCAGCTCCATCGCCTACGAACTGGCCGCTCGAGGCTACGAAGTCCTGGTCATCGACAAGTCTGGTGGTCCGGGCTACGGCTCGACCAGTGCATCCAGTGCGGTTATCCGGTTCAACTACTCCACATTCGACGGTATGGCTGCGGCTTGGGAGTCGCTGCATTGCTGGCAAAACTGGAACGAGCATCTCAACGCGACAGTCGACGGCGCGCTTGCGAAGTTTCGGCAATGCGGGATGGCACTGCTCGACGTCGACGTCGCACCCCACGCGCGCACGATCGGATTGTTCGAGAAGATCGGAATCGACTACCAGCTTTGGGACGCAACGACACTCGTCGAAAAGATTCCCGGTATCGACGCCGGTAAATACTATCCCCCGAAGCCAGTCGGCTCGGAGTCCTTCTTCGCAGATGCGGAAACCACGCTCGGCGCGCTGTACACACCTCAGGCGGGGTTCGTCGACGACCCGCAACTGGCCGCCGCGAATCTTGCTGCGGCAGCGCGTTCGCACGGTGCGGTTTTCGCATACAACACGCGTGTAGTGGCAGTCGAGCAGTTGCCTGACGGCATCTGGCAGCTAGGGCTCCACGACGGGGAAAGTGTGAAATCCAAGATTGTCGTCAACGCTGCCGGCCCCTGGTCGGGAGCGTTCAACAAGCTGTCGAATGTCGGCTCCGACTTCAAGGTTTCGGTTCGGCCTTTGCGTCAGGAAGTCCATCATGTCACCGCACCCACTGGGTACAACGACGGCGAGATCCTCGGCCCGATGATCGCCGATTTGGATCTCGGCACCTACATGCGAGCCGAACCTGGAAACGGTTTCCTCGTCGGGGGAACCGAACCGGAGTGCGATCCGCTCGAGTGGATCGACGATCCTGATACCGCGAACCCGAATCGCACTGTTGCCCGGTTCGAAGCGCAGGTTTTCCGCGCCGCCAGGCGTTTTCCCACCCTGGAGGTTCCGTCACAACCGAAAGGTATTGCCGGCGTGTACGACGCAGCATCCGACTGGACCCCGATCTACGACAAGACAGATAGACGAGGTTTCTACGTCGCCATGGGCACCAGCGGAAACCAATTCAAGAATGCACCCATCGCTGGACGCCTCATGTCGAGGATCATCGACAAGGTGGAAGCCGGACACGATCATGACGCTGATCCCGTGACCTATGTCGGGACCCACACCGGGCTCGAAATCAACCTCGGAGCATTCTCCCGCCTTCGAGCACCCAATGCCGAGTCGACCGGAACCGTTATGGGTTAGAAGTGTTGTCCGGCTTGGAGATTTGTCGTAGGAACGACGAAATCTTCTGTCCGACCGTGTGAGTCGTTGTGCTGTTCTGGTCGGTGCCTGACTTCTGAGAAGCGGCACCGACCAGAAATCTCGACGTGAAATCCTCGAATCGATGTCGGAGCGGGGAAATCAGCGGCAACGTCGCACCCACGTACCGCTCTGGCACCAACAGGCAGTGCCACTTCACGTGAGAGCAATCAGGCCGCTCAATCGATAGCCGCGACAACTGAATAGACACGGCTGTGGGTGTCCACCACGTGGTGGACACCCACAGCCGACTTCTCCTTCAACGGCGTCTACGGAAAATCGCCCGTCGAACGTGTCAGTGGGTACATCGTCTCCGGGACGGACAGCTAACGTGCATGGCAGGTCTTCAAGTAGCTGAGGAAAGATGCCTGTATCCCGGTGACGTGGGTCTCCCGCAACAACGCGGTCGAAACATCCTGCGACCGACCCTTGCCGTGCAACTTCTCCACGACAGCGAGAACGTTGCGTGCCAGTCCGCGATAGATCGGAATGGGCCCTGTCAGTTCGACTTCGTTCAGCGTGACGTGCAACTTCGGCACAACTGAGCCCACGCCACGCTCTGGCAGGGCCTCAACCATTGTGTGGATCTGGCTGTCTGTATTCACAACTCCCGGGCTACCCGCACCGAAGGTCGCAAATGGGGCCGCGTCGCGCAGCCATGCGTAGAGGGTGAAAAGGCCTCCGTAGGAGTAGCCGAAGAGACCGTGCCCGGACTCGCTGACACGTAGCTCCGACGAGCACAGATGAGGGTGGAGCTCGTTGGTCAGGAAGTCGAGGAAGACATCCGCGTGGGTATCTGCCAGCTCCTCGAGGTAGGCGTCTACGTACTCCTGGGTCATTGCACCCGAGTCGCGAGCAGCGGCAAGAGTAGCCAGCATTTCGTCGCCTACCGGTTCCCCCGGCGGCACGAGATCGCGGTTGCGTAGCCGTGCCCAGTTGACGGCTTCTTCACCGGCATAACCGACGCTGACCTGGATGTACGGAGCGATCGTCAGATACGGGTCTGCCTGCGTGACGATGAGCGGGGCGGTGAACCCTACAACCAAGTTGCCGTCCATCACGTAGATCAGCGGCAAGGAATCCGTGGAGTCCGCGTAGCCGGGGGGTGTGGTCACCCAGACGCCGTATCTGTGCCCCGACTTCGCCGTTATTTCGAAGTACTCCGTGTCTGCAAGGCAACCGTGCAGCATTGCGCTCATCGAACCTCTCCCTTCACTACGCGGCCGGACTTCACGACGAGAACAGCCATGTCCGGATCGGCGAACACCTTGGCGTCTCGGAGCGGGTCTCGTTGCCAGGCAACCATGTCCGCCTGCATTCCGACGCGGATCGTCCCGACGGTTTCCCCGATACCGAGGATGTCGGCGTTGACGCTGGTGGCCGACACGAGTGCGTGCATCGGCGACTCCAACTCGGCGCGCAAGCGCAACTCCTCGCCTCGGCGCTGCTGGTGCGGCCCGATGAGGTCCGAGCCCAGGCCGATCCTCAGGCCTGCTGCGCGAGAGACCTCGAGTGCGGAGGCCATGCGCTGACGGACTCCGGCGGCGCGCTCTCGTATTGCAGGGTCCAGGTCCATGCTCTCGGTGTCCGTCAACTGCTCGACCACGGCGAAGGTGGGGACCAGAGCCACGTCGTGCTCGCGCATCAACTGGGCAGTCTCCGCGTCGATGTCGGTGCCGTGTTCCACGCACCGGACACCGGCCCGCACTGCGTTGCGAATGCCCGCATTGTTGTGCGCGTGCACCGTGACGTAGGTGCCGCGCGACGCTGCTTCTTCCACTGCCACGGAGATTTCCTCGACGGTGAACTGTGTGTCGGTGAGGCGGTCGTGGCCTCCGACGACACCGCCGGTGACGCACAGTTTCAGAAATGTTGCGCCTCGGCGGAACGACTCGCGCACGTTGCGTCGTAGCTCGTCGGCATTACCCGACATCAAAGACAGGGCGCAGAGCCCGGGGACGTGGTGCATGTTCCACAGCTCAGTCGGTTCCCACGAAGCCCCGTAATAGCCGTGCCCACCGGTCTGGCACTGCACCGGACCACACGAGAGGACACGCGGACCACGAACCTTGCCGCTGGCGATGACGTCGACGACTCCGCCGTCGATACCACCGACGTCTCGCACCGTGGTGAAGCCTGCGTCGAGGGCCTGTCCCGCAGCGCCGAAGATATCCGCAGCGAGTTCGGCTGCCGAGAGCTCAAACCCGAACTGCCGTCGTATCGGGCTCGAAAGGCCCAGGTGGACATGGGCATCGATGAGCCCTGGAGTCAGAAGCATGCCGTCGAGGTCGACTGTCGTCGCACCCGACGGCACCTGTCCGATCGCCGTGACAAGGCCGTTGCTCACGCACACATCGACCGCGACAGGGTCGGTACCCGATCCATCCGCGACCATTCCGCCGGCAAACCATATGTCAGTCAAAGGGACCTCCCGAGCATTAGAAACCACTCTCCTAAACACTGGTGAATTCGATGTGCGGTACGGTACTCAACAGTGGTGAATTCGTCAATGGAGGTAATGTGAGATCGCCGGTTGGGGAGGGTCGAGAGCGACTGCTACAGGCACTGTTCGACGAGTTCGGTGAAACCGGCCCAAGTCCGAAGCTGTCGATGCGCCAAGTAGCTGAGCGGCTCGGAGTGCACCACACGCTGCTGACCTATCACTTCGGATCTCGACCGGGCCTTCTCGCTGCCGTGCTGTCGGAGGCCCGGCGCCGTGACAACCTCGCCGTCGCCGAAATCGGCAAAGATCTCGGATTCACAGCTCTGTGCAGGGCGATCTGGAGCTTCTACTCGAACGCCGAGCGCGAAGATCGAAGCCGTGCCTTTTTTCACCTGGTCGGACTTGCGGTGTACGAGCACAATGCATTCCAAGAGTTCGTCACCGACCTCGATGATCTGGCACATCTCCTCGAAGAGGCAGCCCTTCGCGACGGATCCACAGCGGTGGATGCACAGCAGCAGAGCATCATCGCAACCGCGTGTCTGCGAGGACTGTTGCTGCAGCGGTTGCTCACCCCTGACGCCGAGGTCGACGCGGCAGCCGAGCGCTTCATCACCTCGTTGACTGCGTCCACCACGTAAGCCCCCCACGCAACCGATCACCCCCGTCCGAGATCGCCGACGCGGGGGAATTTCGCCATGGGCTCGGGCATGTTTCGGCGTGAGATGGTTCCCTGAACCCCGGTTGAATGGTGGTCGATCGCACTTTCGACATCTGTACGAGCGAACTGCCGAAAGATGCGACAAGTGAACCTATCCCGGCTCGACTGACACACGACATCATCGACAAGTCCGATAATTCACATGAGTTACGAAAGTCAGGATCGAATTGTGACCGTTACCTTCCGCGCCGCAGAGTTGAACAGCGCAAGCGGGATCTTTCAGCAAGCACTGCTCGGCCAACCCAGTGCAGAGCCACTCGGCGGAGACATCATCACTCGTGCAGACGTCGAGTTCACCAGTGACGACGGCCGCATTCAATCCGGAGTCTGGGAGAGCGAACCAGGCAAGTCACGGTGGGAGTTCCTCACCCGCGGCGAGATCATCACCATCGTCTCCGGCGCCATGACCGTGGAGGAGGACGACGGCGATCCCGTACACCTCATTGCCGGTACGAGCGCAATCTTCCCAATCGGATGGAAGGGTACGTGGACGGTCACCGAGACCGTGCGAAAGGTGTTCGTCGTATACAACGTATGACCAAGAGAATCCGCAACATCCGACTTTCACGGCCCGTCGTACGGACGGATCTCACGACGCAGTCCACTTGCCCTGAGCACTTGACGCTGCACTCCCGCCCTCACGGATTCCTCGGTGCCGATTACTCTCACATGGTTTCTGGCGCGAGTAATCGCCGTGTACAACAACTCCCGGGTCAGCAGTGACGACGCTTCGGCCGGCAACATCACCGATACCGTGTCGTACTGACTGCCCTGGCTCCGGTGAATCGTCATCGCGTAGACGGTTTGTACCGACGAGAGCTGGCTCGGGTGAAGCAGAAACGCATCACTACCCCGCTGGAAGGCGGCAATAGGAACGCCATCCTCACGCTGCACGATCACCCCGGCGTCCCCGTTGTAGATCTTGGCCTCGTAGTCGTTGGCCGTCACCAACAGCGGCTGGCCCGGATACCACCGCGTCGGGTCCAGGAATTGCCCTGATGCCGTGCCGACCCACTCCATCGCTTGCTGCGCCCACCGCCCGACACCGTACGGACCGTCACGGTGCGCGCACAGAAGGCGGTGCGATTCCAGGCCTTTCAGTGCACCGATCGCATCACCCTCCTCGGCCGACCTCGTTACCACCTCTGAACTCGCAACGATGTCGGCGCGCAGTGCGTCAACGTCCTCGGGAGAATGGAAGGAGACGGCGGGATCACCGCTGCGCAGGATACGCAGAACCTCAGCGGAATCTCCCGCTCGGACTGCCCTGGCCAACAGTGCGATGGTTCCGTCGAAGCGGCGCCCGCGTGAGAGTTGAATGATCCCGCCCCGCAAACGATCCTGCTCGTCCGCGCTCAGTGCCTCTTCGGATCCGGCGGTCGCGAGATCGTCACCCACCAACTGTGTCAGCGCCGGATTTCCACTGACTTCTACCGGGCGGGCGACAAGATCAGCAAGAACAGCGCCCGCGTCGACGGAGGTCAACTGATCGGGATCGCCGACGAGCAGTAGCCGAGCATCAGGGCGAACAGCCTCGAGCAGGCGCGCCATCAAGGTGAGCGAAACCATCGACGTCTCGTCGACGACGACCACGTCATAGGGAAGCCTGTTGGTGGCATTGTATTTGAAGCGGCTCGAACTCCCCCGCTGCCAACCGAGTAACCGGTGCAACGTCATGGCCGCGAGTTCTGAGGGAAGGCCAAGGCTCGCGGTCTGCTCACGAACGGACTCCTGCAGCCGTGCTGCAGCTTTACCCGTCGGTGCGGCCAGTCCGATCCGGGCGTTCGATCCCAGCTCTGCAGACAAGAGAGCGAGAATACGTGCGACCGTATGGGTCTTGCCGGTTCCGGGCCCACCAGCGATGACCGTGGTCCACTGTGTCGCGGCGAGAGCAGCCGCTATCCGTTGACGATCAGGGGCTGTAGTCGGGCCGTTCTCGTCGGCGAACAACGAGTCCAGCCGCGCTCGGACGGCATTCACGTCGGCGGGCGGCCAGGTGGACGCACGCTCACCGAGGACTCGCCGAATCGTCTGCTCCTGCAGAAAATATCGATCGAGGTAGAGAAGCTCGCCGTCGTCCGTGTCGACCAACCGGAGCGGCCTGAGCGGTCCAGCGTTGCCTCCGATCACCAGTGGGCTCAGCCGAAGGGCAGCAACGATCTCCGACGGTTCGGGCCACGGCAACGACGTAAGTTCGTCTTCCGTCGCGTTGTCGACGCTCACATCACGCATCCGTCGTAGATCAAGGCAGACCGAACCTGATCGCACGGCGCGGACCGCCAACGCTGCAGCCAGCATCACCTCTTCCGACGTTTCACCGCCCAGGCTGCACACCCTCGTCGCGACATGGACATCGGCGGCAACCAGCACCCCAGCTTCGTTGAAAATTCGCACAACCCCCTTGGCGCGCTGGGCCAGCTGTGCCTCGGTCATCGAGCCATCTCCCCTGCTGTGTGGGACGCATCAAGACCGGCCAGCAAATCCGATAGTTCAACCGTCAGCTGAGCGGGTGGTTTCCATTCGAACACACCGCATTCCGGCGGACTGTCCGGGCCGAGCATCCCACGCACGAATTGATACTGAGCGCCGCCGAGATGGCGGAGCGGATCGTAATCGGGCAGTCGCCAGCGCAAATACCGATGCAGCGCAACCGAATACAGCAGTGCTTGCAGCGGATAGTGCGAGCGCATCATTTCCGTTGCCATGAGTTCACGCGTGTAGTTGGCAGCCGTCAGATCACCGCGGCCGAGCCGGTTGGTCTTGTAGTCGACGATCACGAAAGACGGGCCCGGGATCCGCAGGACGGCGTCGATACTGCCCGTCAGGAATCCGCGCATCGGTGACGTCTCGACGCGGTCCAGATGGTCGGCGTATGACGCAAGGATGTCGTCGGAGGGAAGGTGGCGCCTCAACAGTTCCGACACTCCGCGAAGGGTGACGATCATCGACACCGGATCGTCGCCGCCGGCCAGTGGGAGTTCGAAATCGAGTTCAGGAAGTCGATCTTTCGGTGCAATCGTGGCCAAGGTTCCGAATCCCAGTGGAGTCTGCATCACCAGATACAGCGCATCCGCGAGTGCTTCGGAGTCCACCTCGGCCGCCCTCACCGCGATCGCCTCGGCGCAGCGCATCCCGAGTTCCGCTCTCAGATCTGCCGCAGTCGTGTCCACCACCTCGAGCACTTCATGCACCAGGGTGCCGAATGCGGCGCCCGCATGAAGCCCGTTCATCGGTGAAGGCAACGCCTCCAGCGGGGAAGAGGCGACGGTCCCGATGTCTACGGAATCCTCCGGCTCGTCGTCCTTTTCGGGATCCTCAACCTCACTGTCGGTGGTCGTGGCCGCGTGGTGAGCTCCGGCGGTGAGTGCCGAGTACGACGTACGACGCCACAGAGTGTCCAGGTCTCGATCGAAACGCGCCGCAGCCAGTTCTGACACGTCAGTGGCCGCACTGGACCACCGGACGAGCGAGGGTGGATGTGGGCCTACAGGTTCCACCGAGATCACGTCGGAAGCTGCTGCCGGCCAGGTCGCGAGACGTGCTGCGGTCGTGCCGTCGTCGAGCACCTTCACTACCCGAGCAGGTTCGGCGATGCCGGGTGTACGTCCGAGCATCAGCCGGTGCAGTGGCGAGCGTGAGGTCCCGTAGCTTGGCGCCCACCAGAGCACGAGTTGGCACTGCGCCCGGGTCAGCGCCACGTACAGCAGCCGCAGTTCTTCGCCCGCTTCTTCAGCCTCGGCAACAGTCTTTCTGGCGTTGTACCCTGGGCCTTCCTGCCCACCGACATCGAGGATTCGGCGTCCGTCGGGGTCGTGCAGCAACTGCGTCGGAGAGTTGAAGCCGCCCACGCTCTCCCAACTGAACGGGACGTAGACGATCGGGAACTCGAGACCTTTGGTGGCATGCACGGTTGCGATTTGCACTGCGGCAGCATCACTGTCGAGGCGACGGCTTCGGTCTGTGGCACTCCCGGACGTCGGGTCTTTGATCCGGTCGGAGAGCCAGCGCACCAGTGCGCTCAACCCGAACGCTTCCTCGGTGGCGACACGACCGAGAAGTTGTGCAACGTGCCGCAGATCGGTGAAATCTCGTTCGCCGGAAGGGGCCGCGAGTACACGCTTCTCCAGATTTGTTTCGGCGGAGATTCTTTCGAACACGGCCGCGAACCCGACGCGTGCAAACAACCCTGAGTAGGAGCGCAGTTGACCCGCGAGTTTTGCGACGACGTTGTCGCCGTCTGCGTCCAGATCTTTGGAGGTCCGCCCGAAAATCGGCGAGAGCGCGGTCAACCGGACACGATCAGATCGGTGCGGCTGCTCGATTGCCTGCAGTAGCCACAGCCACTGCGTCGCACTGGGTGTCGCGAAAACACTGGACCCGCCAGTCAATACGGAAGGTACGCCTACGGCATCGAGAGCATCGCGGATCATCGCCACGTGCTTGTGGGTGCGTACCAACACCGCGACGTCTCCCGGTTCGACAGGGCGTGGATCACCGTCGACGACTAATCGGGCATCGCTGCCCAGCAAGCCGACCACGTCTGCTGCGACGTCGTCGGCGACGCGACTGCGAAGTCTGCCGACGGCCGGGAATCCTGAACGATTGAGCGGGCCAGCTCCGGTTCGCGGTAGATGGCGCACACGCATCGGCACCGGGCCGGACAACCGAGACTTCTTGTGGGAAGCCTCCACCGGATGCGCGACGATGCCCTCGTTACCGAGTGCGGCACCACCGTAGAGGTGTTCGAGTGCCGCCAACAACCCTGGATCGCTACGCCAATTGGTGGTCAACTCCTGGTGAGCGTCCGCCTGATTGACCGCATCGAGATAACTCAGGACTTCTGCCCCGCGGAACGCATAGATGGCTTGTTTGGGGTCACCGACCAGGACCAGGGTGGTGTGCCCGTGGAAGGCCAACCGCAGAATGTCCCACTGCAACGGATCGGTGTCCTGGAACTCGTCGATCAGCACGACCTTGAACTTTTCGCGCACCCGACGGCACGCGACGGGGCCGTATTCCGGATCCACCAATACGCCGTGCAACAACGTCAGGAGATCGTTGAAGTCGCGAATTCCTTTGGTCCGCTTCCGTCGTTCGACCTCGATGCGAGCAGCAGCCGCGAACAGGACGCGCTGGCCGGGTGCGGTCTCCTCCTCGCCATCGGGTTCGAGAATTGCCTGACCATCGCCGACTGCGCTTCGCGCAATGGCCAGCGCATCCTTCGTGGAGAACGGTGGAGACGAGTCCGTCCGGCTGTAGCGGCCGAGGTACAAATCCGAGACGACCTCACTGATCAGGTCGTCGACCGATTCCACAAAAGTTGTGTCCGGCTCACGTTCCCCGGCGATGCCGAGTCCGTCGAGCATCCGTTGGCAGAAGCTGTGAGTGGTCGTGATGGTTCCGGCGTCGAACTCCGCGAGGGCACGCAGGAGTCGACGACGCCGCACGCCGATCTCCTCGTCGTCAGCTGTGGCGAGGTACGCCACCAGATCATCTTCCGACCGCCGTGCCCCCTCTGGGTCAACCAGTGCTGCGGACACTCCGGCGAACCTCTCCCTGGCACGCTCACGAAGTTCTTGAGTGGCAGCTCTACTGAATGTCACCAGCAGAACTTGCGATATGTCAGCGAGGCCTTCGGCAACACAACGGGTCGCGAGTCCGACGATCGCGTAGGTCTTACCTGTTCCGGCGCTGGCCTCCAACACCGTGGTACCGGTAGGCAGTGGCCCCAAAAGGTCGAAGTCCACGGGTTACTCCGCTCTTTCGTTGGTCAGCAACGGATCCCACAGTCGTCGGGCGAGAACTCCGAACCGAGTTGGTTCCTCGGCCCAGACGAACTCGTCGTCCGAAGGCGGGTCCGCCGCCAGCTCCGCGAGTGTTCGGGCTTCACCGAAAACGTAAGCGTTGCTTGGATCGATCATCTCGCCGTACTGTCCGGTCCACTGGGTATCCGCACCGTTTGTGGCATCGTCGACCGACTCGCCGCCAAAGCGTCGGCGCGCGTATTCGGCTGACGTGGCGGCCCACATCGGCAACGGTCGCTGAAGTCCCCGCTCCCGAAGGTCCACCAGCTGCTTCAGGAAATCGACGGCGTTATCTGGCACATCGAGCACTGAACGCGCCGCTGCGATCTTTCCCCGACCCCGTCCGATGGACACTGCATCAAGCGCACCGGGTCGTCCGTGAGCTTTCAGGGCGAGCAGGTTGATCCAGGCCGTCATCCGATGTTTGGGCGCCAATGAGGAATACGACGCCCGAACCACTGAATTGCCGTGCACCCCGGTCACCGTTCCGGTGAGTCGACGCCCGTCACCAAGGTCGATGTCGATGTCGACGGCCTCGGAGTCGCCGTCGAGGTGCGGCAATGCAAGACCGGCAAGTTGGTCTACCACCCACTCGACGTTGCCCAGAACGGAGGCGCCCAGGTTGTAGGGCGGTAAAGTACCGCGGCGCCACTCGGCTGCGCGGAAATCTGCGGGGCTGCGACCAGCCAAGCGCGAGAGAAGCATCCGGTCACCCAGAGCCCAGGTGGACAGTGGATCGAGCTCGGTTGCCAGCGAATCCGAGATATCGTCGTCGAGTTCAGGTACCCGGACGCCGAGGCGTTGGCGCAGAAAACCACGCGCGGGATGAACGAGGAAGTTCACCAGATCCGCGAGGTTCACTTCCTCGGTTACTACCGGAGGTAACTCCGTCGACAAGACTGTCGGCAGTTCGACAGGTGTTCCGGCGGCAGCCCTCGCACCGGCCAGCGCTGCCGTGTCGAAGCTGAACGGCTTATCCGGAGAGAAGTTTCGATTGTCGAACGACTGCAACGGATGCCGTGTCAGCACCCCGTTCATCGCGTCCGGACCCACCGTCGCACTGAGTACGTCGAGGAGACCGCTGAGGGGGATCGCCGGCGGTCTGACGACACCGGTTACCGGATCGGCACCGGTATACAACAGCACCAGGTGCTCACCCGCAGACATCACGGCATCGAGAAGCAGTTGCCTGTCTTCACTGCGCAGATCACGCTCCCCCACAACGGGATCACGGGACAAGATGTCGTCACCGTCGACTCCACCGGTTCGGGGGAACACCTCGTCGTCGAGCCCGATCAGCGCGACCACGCGATGCGGAACCGAACGCATCGGAACCATCGTGCACACCGTCAGTTCGCCGGTTCGGAAATTGGCACGCGTAGGTCTGCCCGCGAGGCTGCGCGAGAGCATCGCGCGAACATCGGCCAGACGTAACACGGTCTCTCCGCCGAATTCGACAGCGGCCACCAACTCGCGATGAGCCCCCGCGCTCTGCCAGGAATCGGCGGGCGCTGTGTCGGTCAGCAGGTCCAGAGCCCGCATTAGCACGCGAAGCCATTCGGCCGGCGAATGCGGGCCGGCAAGGTCGCGAAGCGAGACAGCCAGGCGATCGACGAATTCTGCGAACCGTCCACTCAGATCGATGTCGGTGCCGTCTACGTCATCGAGTGGCAGCGCGAGATCCAACCAGGCATTTTCCGACTCGTCCGCACTGACCCCCAACAAGATTCGGTCCATGGCGGTGTTGAAGGTGTTCTGCGGAAATGCGTCGAGACCGAACGTTGCACGCTGGCGACTACCGATTCCCCAGCGAGCACCCGCTTCCGTCGTCCATTCGCGCAATCTTTCCAACTCGTCGTCACCCCACGAAAAGCGCGTGCGGACAGGCTGAGTCGCAGCCAGGTCGAGAACCTCACTGGCCGTGGCCCGGCCGTCGGCCAATACGAGGAGAGAGCCGAGAACGGCCAGGACAGGGTTGGTCTGACGTAATCCGCGGTCTGCCAGACGAACTCGTAGAAGATGCCCGGGGTGGCCATGGACGCCCTGTCCGAATGCGGCACGAACCAAAGGTGAGTATGTTTCGACGTCCGGGCACATCACGAGTACGTCGCGTGGCTGCAATGTCGGGTCGTCCTCGAACAATCTGAGAAGACATTCTCGGAGCACCTCGACCTGCCGCGCCGGACCGTGGCAGGCGTGGACCTGAACTGTCCCATCCGGTTCCGCTGAAACGCTGGGAGCGCGATCTGCGATGACGTCGGCTTTGACCGTCGCCAGGAGGGATTTCGGGCCGGCTGGTTCAGGAAGATGCACCGACTCGAACTCTGCGGCGCCGAGGCTGATCTGAAGTTCACGAACGTCGCGAGCGAGACTCGACAGCAACGGATTGGCAGATATCAGGGCCGACCCGTCTTCCGAACGTCGGATCGCGCCCTCACTTCGAGGTGGAATGCGCGAGCTCATCTTGTTCCACAACGCGGGGCTCGGATGCGGGAGCCAGACGTGCACGTCCCGATGCGCGCTCAGGGCGCTCAAGATCATTCGCTGATCGACCGGCAGACGTGTCGGCCCGAAGACCGACAGGCGTTCCGGTAGATCGACCAAGGCCGGATCCTCGACAAGCGCGCGGCTCACCTGCCCCAATCGCTCTGCGGGTCCCGGGAGGTCGATCCTGTCCGCGACGATGCACCACAGGCGTGCCTGCCACTCGAAATCCTCCGAGAGAGATAACCCGTGCCCGTCCGTCAACCGCCCGGCGGCCCAATCGATCAGCATCTGCGGGCGTTGCGCGGCATAGCTGCGGAAGAGTTCGGTGACATGTGTGGCGGACGCAAACCGTCGACCCTCACGATGGCCTTCGAGATGCTTCGCCAGAACCCCGCACCAGGGCTCGCCGAGCGACTCGTCGATCACATCGAGAACCGTCCACACCAATCGCGTCGGCGACCATGGATCGTCGTCTGCAGTGACTCCACTGACCGCGGCCACGGACTCCGCGACCAGGCGCGCGGGTGGAGGAAACACGATGTTCGCAGAAATTCCGTCCACTGCTGACGGTCCGGACGTGCCTAGCTGGGAGGACAGCCGCTGATTGAGCCAACGCTCGACGCCCTTGGCCGGCACCGCAACGGTTTCCCGGGCGAATGGATCCGACAGCGGCGTACGGAGGAGCGTGGCCAACGCCGAGACCAAGGTGTCCGATCGCTCGGCCCGGTACAACTTCAGCAATCTTCGCTCCCCTCACTCCGTTCAGAGGTCCATCTCACCACGGCGCTGTGACAGGACACGCCGAACCAGCCTCACGCAGCGGTGACGCGCAGGCAACATGACCGCAACCGGACGTTCGTACTGTGCGGGAATGACCAGTCCCGTCACCACACCTCGCCCCGCTGGAACCGGTCTCGACATCTCCGGCCTCGGCAAGACCTTCGAGATGGGACGTCGGTCGGTGACCGCGCTGACCGACGTGTCCCTCCAAACCAGCGAAGGCTCCTTTCTGTCTCTGCTCGGGCCGTCCGGTTGCGGGAAGTCCACCGTCCTCCGCATTCTTGCGGGCCTCGATACTCCGACGTCGGGAACAGCCCTTGTCAACGGGCAGTCCCCCGCCGAGTTGCGCAAGCGTCGCGAACTCGGAATCGCCTTCCAGGATTCGGCTTTGCTGCCGTGGCGGACGGTGACCTCCAACATCAAACTGCCGCTGCAAGTTGCCGGCATCGATCCCGACCCCGACCTGGTAGCCGACCTGATCGCGCTCGTCGGCCTCGAAGGATTCGAGAAGGCCAAGCCCGCACAATTGTCCGGCGGTATGCGTCAGCGTGTGTCGATCGCACGATCACTCGTCGTCAAGCCGAGCGTCCTACTACTCGACGAGCCGTTCGGCGCGCTCGACGACATGACCAGACAACGGCTCAACATCGAATTGCTCAGAATCTGGACCGAGAAGCCGGCGACTACGTTGATGGTGACGCACGGTATCGCCGAGGCTGTGTTCCTCTCCGACGTCGTCGCTGTCATGACGCCGCGGCCCGGACGCGTCCTCGAAGTCGTGCCAATCGACCTGCCGCGCCCGCGGACGCCCGAAATGATGCGGACACCCGAATTCCACGAGATTCACGACTACCTCTCCGGACTGCTCTTCGGAAAAGCAGGCGTCGCATGACCATTACCGATATCGAGAACGTCGCGGCCGCGGCGGCGCAGCCATCAGCGCCGCGCCGGATCCGAGTGAAGCGTCCGACATGGTTCGGCGGTGCAGTCGGCGTCTGCGGACTGATCGCTCTCTGGTGGATTCTCGCCGCCGCCGGTGTTGCGGGAGGCACGATTCCGACGCCGTGGGTGGTTGTCTCGACGATGTTCGACGACGGCTGGTCGCTGTACGGACCCAATTTCACCGTCACGGCTTCCGGTGCGTTGCAGGGCTTTTTCTGGGGGAACCTGCTGGCGATCACGCTTGCCGTACTTGTAGTTCTCATTCCGCCCATCGAGGGGTTGGCCACACAATTGGCAATCCTGAGCTACTGCACACCGCTGTTGGCGCTCGGCCCGATCATCCTGGTCGTCTTCGGCGGCCGGACCCCCACGATCTTTCTCGCCGCGATGTACTGCTTCTTCACCACGATGGTCGGCACGCTCGCAGGCCTGAGATCGGCAGACAAGACGAGCCTCGATCTCGTCGCCGCCTACGGCGGTGGGCGTTGGCAGAAGTTCACCAAAGTCCAACTTGTGAGCGCACTTCCGAGCACTTTTGCGGCCCTCAAGATTGCCGCACCCTCGGCAGTATTGGGTGCCATCCTCGGCGAGTACCTCGGCGGTGTGGACAGTGGGATCGGCGTCGCACTCACGGCCGCTCAGACGTCGTACAACGTACCGCGAACCTGGGGTATGGCCATCGCCGCCGCCTTGCTCGCCGGCCTGGGCTACGCCGTCGTCGCAGCGATCGCCCGGCTGGTCACCCCGTGGACGAGCGCTCCGGGAGCACAGAAATGACCGCGGTACGAGGAACATTGGGATTCCTCGCCCCGATTGCCATCGCCTCGGCACTGTTGCTTGTCATCTGGGTGGTCTTTCTCAACGCCTTCCCCCAGGTAGGTCCGCGTGTGGGAAAGACGCCTGCCGACGTCTGGGAGTATCTATTCTCCGGACCGAAATCTGCCGATGCGCGTTCGGGCATCGTCGACAACCTGTTCATCACACTGCGCGATGCCGGTGTCGGTTTTGCCGTCGGAATGACCGCCGCGCTCGTGGTCGCATCCATTTTTGTCGTTTCGCGCACTGTCGAACAGACTTTCATGCCCGTTGCAATGCTTCTACGATCTGTTCCTCTCGTTGCGATGACCCCGATCATCGTCCTGATATTCGGGCGCGGAATCGTGGGTGTGACGGTCATGGTTGCGATAGTGGTGTTCTTCCCGGCCCTGGTCATAATCATGGTCGGTCTGCGCGCCGCTCCGGCCCAGGCGCAAGATCTCATCGCCGCGTACGGCGGGAGTCGTTGGACGGCACTGCGAATGGTGTCCGTACCGTCCGCGCTTCCGGCAGTGTTCGCCGCCGCTCGAGTATCCGTGCCCGGCGCCTTGATCGGAGCACTGATCGGCGAATGGCTCGGTAGCGGCCAAGGTTTGGGTTCGAGCATGATCAAAGCCATTCCGCGCTATCAGTACAACGAACTGTGGGCATCGATCGTGGTGATCACCGTGGTGTCGATCATCCTCTACGCCGTGGTCGGAATCTTCGAAAACATCGCTCTGTCCCGTTTCGGGCCTTCTGCCGGCAAGGCGTGACATCTGTTAACACGACCTCAACAAACATTGTCTCCCAAGCAAACTGAACGAAACCGACTGGCCCTAGTGTTCCGATTCATGACGCCAATCAAGCCCGTCCGCCAGCTGGACCGCAGGGCCTTCTTCCGATACTCCGCGCTGACCGGCATCGCAGTCGCCGGTAGCGCGTCATTGCTCGCGTGTAGCAGTGACTCCAGCAGTTCGAGTGGCGGAACCACGGACGACGGTTCCGAATTCGGAACGGTTGCAGTGCAGTTGTCCTGGATCAAGAACATCGAGTTCGCGGGCGAGTACTTCGCTCTCGACAAGGGCTACTACAAGGATGCGGGTTTCGGGAATGTCGACCTGGTGGCAGGTGGCGCAGCCGGCACCGGCGTCGAAGCCGGCTTGGACACCGGCAAGGTGTGGATCGGAATGTCCGCACCGCAGCTCACTGCCCCCGCTGTGCTCGACGGACTGGAGGCAAAGATCGTCGGGGCGACATTCCAGAAGAACCCTTTTGCGATTGTCAGTTCCGCTGCGGCACCGATCAACTCACCGCAGGACATGATCGGCAAGAAGATCGGCGTCCAGGATTCCAATCAGCTCGTCTTCGGAGCTCTCCTGGCAGCAAACGGCCTGACCGAAAGCCAGATGACGATCGTACCCGCGCAGTTCGATCCGAGCCCCTTGGCAAACGGTGAGGTGGACGGTTGGGTTTCCTACGTGACCAACGAGCCGATCACACTGGCCGCCAAAGGTTTCCCCAACGCCCACTTCCTCTTCGCGGACTACAACCTGCCGTTGGTCGCCGAATCGTTCACGGTTCTCCAGTCCACCATCGACAACGAGAGGGACAAGCTCAAGGCGTTCTTGAAGGCCGAAATCCAGGGATGGAAAGACGCGGTCGCCGATCCAGCAGAGTCGGCACGCCTTGCCGTCGAGGTCTACGGCAAGGACCAGAACCTGGAACTCGAAGAGCAGATCAAGGAAGCCACAGCGCAGAACGATCTGGTGGTGTCGGCAGATACCAAAGCCAACGGGTTGTTTACGATGACACCCCAACTGATCGAACAGAACATCGCGGCACTGTCCAAGGCGGGGCTGGAGATTACAGCGGACCAACTGTTCGACATGTCGATCCTCGAAGAGGTGTACGCCGAGAATCCGGCGCTGATCTGAGCGCCGCGTCAGCCGAAGATCGACCTCAGATTCGCATTGATCAACGTGTTGAGCCGCCTTCGCATCCTGACAACATCCGACTCGGACGGCATCGGATTGTCGAGGAATAACGTCCAACGCAGCATCGTGCTGTTTCCGACCGCCTCGATGTCGAATCGGATGACGGCGTCGGGGCGGTCCGGCCAGATCGACGACCAGATCACCAGCTCCGGTTCCACAGCCCTGACGATCTCCGGTGCGATCTCGCTCTCGAGTAGTTCCAGCCAATGCCGGGCAAGCTGGCGGTGGGGATCGATCAACTCTTCGAACATGAAGCGCGCAGGCGGCGGCTGGCTCCTGCGCCTCGTCGCCACTTGCTGCATGGCTCGAGCGTAACCACCACCTAGGGACATACCTCTACCTTCACCCTGTTAGATCCACGAAAACCGGGATAAATCGAACACAGTCGGAGGACACTCAGGAGCACATCCGTCTGGGAGGGCCGCTCATGCGTAAACGACATCAGGTTCTGCTTGCAGTGTCCGCAGCGATCGGGCTGTCGCTGACGCCGATCAATGCGTCGGCAACACCGAGCACTGGAGTACACGGTGAAATCCTCGGGCAGGTGACTTTTGACGGCAAGGACTACATCCTGCGCCAGATCACCATCGACCCCGGCGGTTCCACCGGTTGGCACTTCCACGACGGGACGCTCTACGCACTGATCGCGCAGGGCACATTGAGTCATTACCGATCCGATTGCTCCGTCGACGGGATCTACAGCGCGGGAAATACATTGATCGAACCCAGCGGTTCGGACCATGTCCACATCGGAAACAACTCGCAGACAACTCCATTGGTACTCGAAGTCATCTATGTCAATCCGGCGGGTAGCCCCCTCTCCGAAGATGCTGCGCCGCCCAACTGCCAACTACCCGGCTGACGGTGCGGAAGAGGTAAACCGCACCGGCATCGACTCGAGCCCGGACACGAAGTTGGCGGCGCGCCGCTGCAACGGCGCGTCGGCGGCAAGTTCCATGTCCGGCAGCCTGGCGAACAGTTGCTCGAACATGATCCTTCCCTCCAACCTGGCCAGCTGATTACCCAGACAGAAATGAGTTCCGAAGCCGAAGGCCACGTGAGGGTTCGGCGTGCGGCCGATATCGAACCGTTCGGCGTCCAGGAACACGGACTCGTCGAAATTTGCCGATTCGAAGAGCAGCAGCATCTTCTCGCCCGCCTTCAGCTGCGCACCGAAAAAATCGGTATCACGGGTCAGGGTTCGAGCCATGTTCTTGATCGGCGACGACCACCGCAGCATCTCCTCCATCGCCAACGGAATGGCATCGGAATCGTCGACCAGCGCTCGATGCTGGTCCGGGTGGCGCAGCAGCTGTTCCATACCGCCGCTGAGCACGTGCCGTGTGGTCTCGTCACCGCCGATCAGGATCAGCAGGGATTCGTTGACGATTTCCTGATCGGAGAGGGCCTCGCCGTCGACCTCACTGTGAATCAACGTGCTCACCAAATCGTCGGCTGGGTCGCTCCTCCGCTCGGCGATGGTTCGCATCATGTACGCGGTGAAGTCGACATACGCAGCCATCATGGCTTGCAGTTGCTCCTGGGAAGCGTTGCTTCCCAATGCCTTCACCAGATCGTCCGACCACCGCAGAAACATCGCGCGTTCCTCCGGACGGACACCCAACATGTCGCCGATGACGGCCATGGGTAGCGGTGCTGCCAGGTCTGCGACGAAGTCGGCTTCTCCTTTCTCACAGACGGCGTCGATCAGTTGATCGCAGATCTCCTGGATACGGTCGGCCTTGGCTTCGACCTTCTTACGTGTGAAACCCGCGTTGACCAAGCGTCGACGCGTGAGGTGCTGCGGGTCGTCCATGTCGATCATCTGCGGCAACGGACCCGTCTCGGGGCGGATGCCACCGGAGTTGGAGAACAGTTCTGGATCCCGCTCGGCTGCAACGACGGCGTCGTAGCTCGCGGCCGCGGTGATGCCGTTGGCGTCGTCCCGGTACACGGGCTCGTTATCGCGCATCCAGGCGTACGCGTCGCGCACATTGCCGAGGTCTCCGCTGTAGAAGCGCCCGTCGATCAAATCGAAGGTCGGTCTGGTAGCCATCACTCCGCCTCTCGCACAACCCTTGCCTCAATAAGTAGAACCTGTTCCTATATAGCGTGGGGCGTTTTCACCGAAGCCGAACCGGAAAACCTCCAGAATCAGCACGCGAGCCCGCCGGAGCAACGACCAGGAGACACGCATGGACGACGACACCGCCTCAGCGGGCATACCCACTTTCGCCGGCACATCGATACTGGTGACCGGCGGCGGTAGTGGCATCGGCCTGGGCATCGCTCGTTCGCTTGTTGCGTCCGGCGCTCACGTCACGATCTGCGGACGCAACGAGGAGAAACTGGATGCTGCCGCCGAATCGATCCGGCAGTCGAATCCGGCAGGAACGGTCAGCGTCTCCCCTGCCGACGTCACGATCGAATCAGACGTCGTCGCCGCTGTCGCCGCGGCGGTGTCCGCCACCGGAAAGCTCGACGGAGTCGTGGCCTGCGCCGGTGGGAACGAAACCATCGCACCGGTCACGCAACTCGACGTCGACGCGTGGCGCCGCACCGTCGACCTCAACGTCACGGGGACCATGCTGACGATCAAGCACGGCGCACGGGCACTGGTGGCAGGAGGCGGCGGATCCATCGTCGCGATCTCGTCGATCGCCAGCAGCAACACACATCGCTGGTTCGGCGCTTACGGCGTCTCGAAATCCGGCGTGGACCACCTGGTGCAGTTGGCAGCAGACGAACTGGGCGCCAGCAACATTCGTGTCAACGCAATCAGGCCGGGGCTGACCCGAACGGATCTCGTCGCGCTCATCACCGACGGTGGTCCCATCCTGGACGACTACCTGGCCAACACTCCGCTCGAACGCGTCGGCGAGGTCGAGGACGTGGCCGGACTCGCCTCCTTTCTCCTTGGACCGCAATCCACCTGGATCACCGGGCAGATCATCAACGTCGACGGAGGCCAAATGCTGCGCCGCGGACCGGATTTCCGCTCGATGCTCGAACCCGTCTACGGCTCCGACGGACTCCGCGGGGTGGTCGCGCCATGAGCTACACGATTCTGGGCAAAAAGGTCGCGATGCCCGTCGAAGTTCGCACCGCGTCCGCCTTCATGGCGTTGTATTCCGTACCCAGCGCAACCGCGCAGTCGATCATCGATTACACCGGCCTGACCGTGCTCCAGTACCGTCCCGGCCGGGCTCTGTGCGGGCTGGTTTTTGTCGACTACATCGACGGGGATCTGGGTCCGTACAACGAATTCGGCGTGACATACATGGTGCGAAGCCACACTGCACCTCCTGAAACCTCGGTGCTAGGAGATCTACGTTCGCTCGCTTCGGGAACTGCGGGGGCGCTCATTCACGAGTTGCCGGTGGACGGCGAGTTCACCAAGGCCGCCGGCCGGGAGATCTGGGGATTCCCGAAGGTGCTCGCCGAGTTCGACACCGAGCACGTCGGCTCGGTCAAGCGCGGATCCGTCTCGCGCGACGGCAAACTCATCACGCAGTTAAGTGTGAAGTCCGGCGTCAGCGTGCCGGGCGGCGGAGCCAATATGTCGTTGGCCGCGTACTCACATCTCGACGGCGTCACCAGGTGCACGTCGTGGGACATGGCACCGACCGGCGTCAAATCGCGCCCTGGTGGAGCCGAGGTTCAACTGGGCAGTCACCCGATGGCAGCAGAGCTTCGGAAACTCGGACTCCCCCGCCGCGCCCTGATGACCACGACCATCAAAAACCTGGCGATGACGTTCGGGGAGGCCACAACGATCTGAGTGTCGGCCGACGGCACCCCTTTCGGTCACGTGTGACTCGGGCTACACTCCTGGACGGTTGACCAATTCGCGTCAGACCGCCCGAAAGGACACTCGTGCAGATCACCCGACGCACCGTACTGGCAGGCGCTGCCGCCGCACCTGCGCTCGCCGCTCTGTCGACGAGCCAGGCCGTCGCAGCTTCGCCGGTACGCACCGTTTCGCCCGCACGCACCGACAAGTCGCCGTCCCCACTGCAGGTGGGTGTCGGAATTTCCGATGTGACCGGGCCGGTCGCCGAAGTCGGCATGATGGGCTACTCGAGCTTCGACCAACGCGCCGAAGGTCTGCACCAGCGAATGCGCGCACGCGCCTTCATCTTCGAGTCCGGCGGGTCGCGGGTCGTCTACGTTTGCGTCGACAACTGCATGATCTTCCAGTCCGTTCACGACGAGGTCCTGCGCCGACTGGCCGGGAGATTCGGCGACATCTACACCGAACGCAACGTCATGTTGACGGCCATCCATTCACACGCGGCGTGCGGTGGGGCCTCGCACAACTACGCGTACAACCTCGCCGTTCTCGGATTCGAACTGCAGGTGTTCGAAGCCGAAGTCAACGGCATGGTCGAGGCGATCAGCGCTGCCCACGAGAACCTGGCGCCGGGTACGGTTCGCTTCGGCCGGTCCGATCTCACCGATGCCAGCGTCAACCGCTCGCGGGTAGCGTTCGACCTCAATCCCGAAGAGGACAAGGCCTACTACCCCGGCGGCAACGATCACCACATGCGTGTCATGCGGATCAGCCGGGGCAGCAGGGACATCGGCGCGATCAACTGGTTCGCCACCCACTGCGCCTCGCTCACGAACGAGAACCATCTCATCTCCGGGGACAACAAGGGCGCCGCGGCGTACTTCTGGGAGCACGACGACCAGGGTGTGCGCTACCTCGACGGCGACACCAGCTTCATTGCTGCTTTTCCGCAGACCAACAGCGGCGACATGTCACCCAACCTCTTCCTCGAGCCCGGCCGCGGACCGACCGAAGACGAATTCGAGAATGCACGCATCATCGGGCTCCGCCAGGTAGCGGCGGCTCGAACTGCCTTCGACTCGGCCTCCGAAACCGTGGCCGGTGGCGTGGACAGTCGGATCATGTACCTGGACATGGCCGATCAGGTGGTGAGCGGAAGATTCACCCCGGATGGGCGCGAGCACCGCACCGCTCCGGCCGCGATCGGTGCGGCGATGAGCGCCGGAAGCGTCGAGGACGGACCGGCAATTCCGATCTTCCCCGAGGGCACCCGAAACCCCATGATCGACGCCTTGGGAGGCATGGATGCTCCTGTGCCTCAATGGCTTCAGGACGCACAGGCCCCCAAGCTCGTAGTCGTTCCGGTGGGCCTGCTGCCACCGGGCGGATGGGTGCCGAACGTACTCAAGATCCAGATCCTGCGGATCGGCCAGTTCTACATCGTCGGTGGCCCTGCGGAATTCACTATCGTCTCCGGATTACGAGTGCGTCGAACCGTCGCCGAGGAGCTTGAGGTCCCCCTCGAGAACGTCATCTTCCAGGGATACGCGAACTCGTACTCGAGCTACTGCACCACGCCCCAGGAATACGATTCTCAGCAGTACGAGGGCGGTTCGACGATGTTCGGCCGTTACACGCTGCCCGCCTATCAGCAGGGGTATGCCGCCCTTGCATCCGCGATGCGCGACGGCACCGAACCTCCTCGCGGCCCCGCGCCCGCCGACCTGTCCGGGTTCCAACCCAGCTTCGGACCTGGCGTCGACTTCGACGAGCCCTTGCCTGGAACACGATTCGGCGATACAACTGTCCAGCCCGGCGACACCTCACCGGGCAGGCAGGTTGCCGTCGAGTTCGTCTCCGGCCACCCCAAGAACGACACTCACCGAAACGGGACCTTCTACGAGATCCAGCGCAATACCGGTGGATCCTGGACGCGGGTCGCCGACGACAACGACTGGTCCACCACACTGCACTGGCGCCGGGTCGGGAGCAACGGTTCCGTCGTTCGCATCACGTGGAATGTTCCGGCCGATACTCCGGCAGGTACGTATCGAGTCCAGCACTTCGGCGCTTCGAAGGCTCGGGGTAGCGGCACGATCACGCCGTTCTCCGGGGTGACGTCCGAATTCCGCCTCACCTGAACCGCGCGGCGGCCAGGTTCAGGCGGCGGTCGGATGCAGCGAGGTGGTCGGTGCCGACTGCTCTGACGCCGTCGGGCGGTCGATCTTCGCGGCGACGATCAGGACCAGCAGACCGGCGACGGTGACTGCCGCTCCCATCCAGATCGGGGAGGTGAAGCCGAGCCCCGCGGCGATAGTGATTCCGCCCAGCCATGCACCGAGCGCGTTGCCGACGTTGAAGGCGGCGATGTTTGCACCCGACGCCATTGTCGGTGCGGCCGACGCGTAGTTCATGATCCGCATCTGCAGACCGGGAACCGTCGCAAAACCGAAGGCGCCCATGAAGAACAGCGAGATCACGGTCATGACCTTGCTCTCGGCGGTGGCGGCGAACACGATCAGAACGACAGTCAGGATCGCGAGAATCCAGACCAGTGCCTTCGTCAGCGAGCGGTCGGCAGCCTTGGCGCCGAGGAAGTTGCCGACGAACAGGCCCGACCCGAAGAGGATGAGCAGCCACGGAACGCTGGACGTCGCGAATCCCGTCACCTCGGTGAGGGTGAAGGCGATGTAGGTGAAGGCTCCGAACATTCCGCCGTAGCCGAGGATGGTGATGGCGATCGAGAGCCATACCTGCTTGTTGCGGAACGCCCCCAACTCTCCGCGCAATCCGCCGCCGGTCGTGCTTGCGGGCGTCGTCGGGACGAGTGCTGCAATTCCGATCAGCGCGATGACGCCGATGACGGTGATGGCCCAGAACGTCGAGCGCCATCCGAGTTGCTGGCCCAGCAGTGTGCCGAACGGAACGCCGAGAACATTGGCGATGGTCAGGCCTGCGAACATCATCGCGATGGCGCCGGCGCGCTTGTTGGGCGCGACCATGTCGGCGGCAACCACCGAACCGATACCGAAGAACGCACCGTGGCACAGCGCGGCGACGATTCGTCCGCCCATCATGACCTCGTAGGAGGGCGCGAGCGCGGACATCAGGTTGCCGATGATGAACAGCACCATCAGCGAGAGAAGGACCTTCTTGCGCTCGAAGCGGGTGACGGCAGCGGTCAGGAGGATCGCGCCGATCGCCACCGACAGTGCGTAGCCCGAGATCAGGTAGCCCGCGACGGACTCGGTGACCTCGAAGTCGGCCGAGACCTCGGGCAGGAGGCCCATGATGACAAATTCGGTGAGGCCGATCCCGAACCCGCCCATAGCGAGGGCAATGAGACCCAATGGCATCTCGATGTTCCTTTCACAGATTTACGCGTAAGCCGTTAGCGGGCGTGTGCAGTAGTTGCAGGCGCGCCATAAATAGTTGCACGCGCGCGCTACATGCGCAAGCTGGTAACCTGGAGCGGCAAGAGACGGATAAGGAGAATCACATGGGGATCGCCGACGACGCCGTCGAAATCCGTTCGCAAGGGTGGCGCACACTCGCAGCACTGCATGGCGCCCTCGACACCGAACTGGAACGCGCCCTTCAGCGTGAGCACAAACTGTCCGTCGTCGAATACACCGTGCTCGATGCGCTGAGCCGCCAGGACGGCTGGCACATGCGCATGGCCCAGTTGGCTCGCGCTGCCGCACTGAGCAGTAGTGCCACGACGCGCTTGGTCAATCGACTCGAAGATCGAGGACTGCTGACCCGCATCCTGTGCGCCGACGACCGTCGAGGCATCTACACGGAGTTGACGCCGGCCGGCCGCGAGCTTCTCGAAAGCGCCCGGCCGACGCACGACGCCACCCTCGAAGCCGCACTCGACGAGGCATGCAAGACACCCGAACTCGCGCCGCTGGTGCGCGCCCTCCACGAGCTGCCCGTCGGCTAGAAGCCTGCCGGAAGCAGGGCACGCTCTTTGATGCCCGAGACCACCTGAGCGACAAACACACCCGCGTCGAGGACCGATCGCCCACCTCGCGCAGGGACCAGAACGTCGACGCTGCCGCCGTGCACCTCGTTGTCCCCGATCACCGCGATATACGGATCCCGGTGGGTGCGGGCCTCGCGGATGCGACGTCCCAACGAACCGTAAGGCGCAATCGCCGCTCGAACCTCGCGCGCCTCGAGATCGGCTCGCAAACGCTCGGCCGCATCCCGATGCCGGTCACCGACGGGCAGAATCGACACCTGATTGGGTGCCAGCCACGGCGGCATCCGCCCTTCGAACCTTTCGATCAAGAGCGCGGTCATGCGTTCCATCGACCCGAGTAGTCCTCGGTGGATCATGACGGGGCGAGCCTTGGATCCGTCTTCTGCGGTGTACTCGAGTTCGAACCGTTCCGGTTGATTGAAGTCGAGTTGGACGGTCGAGAGTGTTTCCTCGCGGCCGTGCGCGTCTCGCACTTGGACGTCGATCTTGGGACCGTAGAACGCCGCCTCCCCCTTCGCTTCCACATATTCGATCGAGCGCGCGTTCAATGCTCCGCGAAGTTGATCCTCGGCGTCGGCCCACTGCTCGTCGGTGCCGAGGTATTGCCCTGTCCCTCTGATCGAGAGTCGGTACCCCCGTTCGGCAATCCCCAGAGTCGAGTAGCAGTCCTCGATCGCGTCGAGCGCGACGATCACTTCCGCTCGAATCTGCTCGCGACTGCAGAAGACGTGTGCGTCGTCGAGATTGATCTGTCTGACGCGGTTCAGGCCACTGAGAACTCCGGAGAGTTCACTACGGAACATCGAGCCGAGTTCACGAACGCGGAATGGTAGCTCGCGATAACTACGACCGCGAGCGGCGAATACCTGGGCGTGATGAGGACAGTTAGCCGGACGAAGGAGAAATGACTCTCCGCCTATCTTCATTTCGGGGAACATGTCGTCCGAGAACTTGGACCAATGCCCAGATCTCTCGTACAACTCTTTCTTCGCCATAACGGGGGTATAGACACCCCGGCAACCGGATCGCGCGGCTTGCTCGGCGGCGAACTTTTCGAGCTCGCTCCTGATGATCGCGCCGTCCGGTAACCAGAGCGGGAGGCCGGCTCCGACGATGGGGGTGGTGGCGAAAAACTCCAGCTCGCGCCCGAGTTCGCGGTGGTCAACGCTCATGAGAGCTCTCCAAATCGTTCGAAGGGAGACGCACACGGAGCGAAGAAACAGGAAAACCCCGGGGCGATAACTCCCGGGGCTGAAAGGGTTCGGTCAGCAGTTGCTAAACGATGCGCCGGAAGAGAACCGGCGTCGTCGTGCTGTGCGCAATACTGACCATGTACGCGAGGTTACATCAACTTCCTACCCACCTACAGCCCGAATTGTCGGGCCTCTATGCTGACGCAACTGGGAAGGCGCAGCAGTAGCCAACGAGACACCCACGAAGAGCGAAGTTTCGGCAATCATGTCCGAACGTGAGGTTCTCGGATATGAGGAGGATGTGCGACGGTGCCGGACCACTTGCTCGAACAGTTGATCACCATTCCTTTGTTCACCGGAATCATCGGGTACATCACCAATTGGTCGGGCGTCCTGATGCTTTTTGCTCCGATCAACTTCCACGGGATCAAAGTGCCCGGCCTCAAACTGCTCTTCCCGTTCCTCCCTCGACGCGTCCAGGTGATCCCCGCGATCACGAGCGACGGCCGATTCGGTTGGCAAGGCATCGTCCCCTCTCGAGCGGAAAAGATGGCGTCGATCGCCGTCGACAAATCCCTCGCGAAAGTCGGCAGCATCGCCGACTTCTACCGCGTCCTGGACCCGGACAGCATTGCCGAGCACTTGGTGAACATCTCGCGCAGTGAAGTGCGCGGCGTGGTCACCAGAATCATGACGGCCGAGAATCCTCAGCTCTGGCACAACCTTCCGACCTCGGTGAAGGAAGCCGTCTTCCGCAAGGTGGAGGACGATCTGCCGGCCAGCGTGCGAATGATCACCGACCGCATCGAAGAGGACATCGACGAGTTCATCGACGCGAAGCTGATGGTGATCCGCTACCTCTCCTCGCATCCCAAACTGCTCAACGACATCTTCCGCACGATGGGCAACAAAGAGCTCCGGTTCATGCAGAACTTCGGCTTCTACTTCGGCTTCCCGATGGGCTTCGTGCTCGTCGGAATCCTCCACCTGGTTCCGCAGTGGTGGGTGCTTCCCATCGGTGGCGTGATCATCGGGTACATCGTCAACTACCTCGGCATCACGATGATCTTCGAGCCGATCACCCCCAGCCGTTGGGTGCCGTGGAGGCAGGGACTTTTCCTGAAACGACGCACCGAGATCATCGCCGGGTACGCAAAAACCCTGGCCGATCACGTCGTGACGCTCGAGAACATCGGCACTGAACTCCTCGAAGGTCCCCGTTCGGACCGGACGCGGCGGATGCTCGATCAGGTACTGCGCGAATCCGTCGACGAGGCGGCAGGCTGGGCTAAGTCGGTGGTCAAGATGACCGTCGGTTCGCAGAGTTACAAGCGTCTGCCCGGCCTGGCCACCACCGAAGTGCTCGACCTGTACCCCCGGGTCTTCGAGGACGCGGAGTTCGCCGAGAGCCAGTCGGAGAAGATTCGCGTCTTCGTCACCGAACGTATGAGCATCCTTTCACCGGAAGATTTCAGTGAACTACTACGCTCAGCCGTCAAACAGGACGAGTGGTTGTTGTTCGTACACGGGGCCGTGCTGGGCTCGTTTGCCGGTTTCCTGCACCTCGCAATATTCGGAGTATGAGTATGAGTATGAGTGAGCACGACCATCGCCTGATCGTCGAAGCGGAATCGTACGACTGGGCTGCGGACATCGCGCCGGTCGAATCCGTCGAAAAGCGTCTGATCCGTAGCCTTGTCGGGCTGACCGCCACGACGACGCTCACGTCGATCAAGCTGACGGGTTGGGCTTTCGGAACGGCGAAGGAAGCAACTCGCCAGATCGTTCAGGCCGCCGCGGAAGCCGCGGCAGAGGCTGCTGAATCCGCCAACGTGCAATCCGAACGTCGGGCGGAGAACTCCAACGGAGACGGCTCGCGGACGGAGAATCTGCGGGCGGCAATGGCAACTCGTACCAATCGCAAACAGAGCGTCGAGGCCACACTCGCGGCGCTGCGGGTACGCGGCGACAGGTTGCTGGACCGTTCCGCGGACGTGACCGATCGCGACGATCTGCACCCGGCCTACGACCGGATCCTCGACGAGATCGCACCGGACGAAGCTCGAATTCTTCGGCTGTTGGCCACCTCCGGTGCGCAACCGAGCGTCG
Organism: Rhodococcus sp. IEGM 1409; assembly: GCF_030056735.1. Taxonomy (GTDB): domain Bacteria; phylum Actinomycetota; class Actinomycetes; order Mycobacteriales; family Mycobacteriaceae; genus Rhodococcus_F. The sequence continues at coordinate 116,224 of NZ_JASHKN010000013.1, read as the reverse complement.
ATGTGCGCACGGCGCGGCCGTTCGGAGTCGGCTCGGAAATGATCGACGAGGGTCTGTCGATGATCGGAGAACTAGCGGGATGTCGTCATCTGGACCGCATCAGCGCCTACCTGAACAACCTGCATCGGCTCGGTTTGGTGGCGTTCTCACGCGAGCCCGTCGAGGCCGACCGGTACCAGGTGGTCGAGGTGCAGCCGTCGGTGATCGAGGCGGTCAAGCGTGCAGGACGATCCAACAGGATTGTGCGTCGTAGCATCCTGCTGACGCCGTTCGGTGACGACTTCTGTCATACGTGTTTTTCGCTGTAGGGCCTCCGGCCCCGTGAGTGGTTAAGGAGTCCGTGGGCTCCTTAACCACTCACAGGGGGCTTGCCCCCTAAAGCCAGGTATCTTCCGTCGTGGTCGTCAGGAACGCTTCCAGATCGTCACGCCAGGTAGCCGGGACGGTCTTGTCCGGCTCGATGCCCGTGTACTGCCCGCGGTAGAAGAGCAGCGGGCGTTCGGTCTTGATCTCACTCATCGACGACACCCGACCGAAGACCACGTAGTGATCGCCGCCGTCGTGGACGGTTTCCACCGTGCAGTCGATGTGTGCGAGCGACTTTTCGATGATCGGCGAACCCAACGGTGATGGCGTCCAATCGATACCGGCGAACTTGTCCGGCTCACGTGACCCGAAACGAGCACACACTGCCTGCTGTTCCTCCGCCAACACGTTGACGGCGAACTTCCCGGTCCGCTCGATTGCCGCCCACGACCGAGAACCCTTGGTGGGGCAGAACAACACCAAAGGCGGGTCGAGTGACAGCGCGGCGAAGGACTGGCACGCGAACCCGACTGGTTCACCGTCGTCGACTGTCGTGATGATGGTGATACCCGTGCAGAACTGCCCGAGAACCGTGCGGAACTGGCGTGGATCGATCGCCTGCTCCGCGCTCACCGACGCGTCGGGCGAACTCACGGCTTCATTCCCACCGTGAAGTCGTGACCCCACAGGCTCACGGCCGTGCTTTCCCTCGCGATCCAGTTTTCATCCTCGACCTCTAGCCCCTCACAACCGAATTCGATGTCGAACCCGCCCGGAGTCTTCATGTAGAACGAGAGCATCTCGTCGTTGACGTGTCGACCGAGAGTCGCCGACATCTTGACCTTCTTGCGCAATGCCCGGTCGAGGCACAATCCGACGTCGTCGGAGTTCTCCACCTCGAGCATCAAGTGCACGATGCCCGTCGGATTGGGCAACGGCAGGAACGCCAAGCTGTGGTGACGCGGATTGCATCCGAGGAACCTCAGCCACGCCGGGTCGCCGTCCGCGGGCCGGCCGACCATCTGCGGAGGCAGACGCATAGAGTCGCGAAGCTTGAATCCGAGTACGTCGCGATAGAACCGCAGCGACGCGTCGTCGTCATCAGTGGTGAGCACAACGTGACCGAGGCCCTGCTCCCCCGTCACGAACCTGTGCCCGTACGGGCTCACGATCCGGCGGTGTTCGAGAGCAGCTCCGTGGAACACCTCGAGGGAGTTACCCGAGGTGTCCTCGAACGCGATCATCTCGACGACGCGACGGTCCTTGAGCTGCTCCGCCGTGCCTTCCTTGAACGGAACACCGGCTGCCGACAACCTGTCACGGATATCCTGCAGCTCAGCCGCATTCGCGGTTTCCCAACCCGAGACGAGCAGATGGTCGGTGTCGTTCGGAACGATGACAAGACGCGCCGGGAAGTCGTCCATACGCAGATACAGCGAATCAGCGTCGACGCCCTTGCCCTCGATCATTCCGAGGATCTTGAGTCCGTACTCGCGCCACGCAGCCATGTCGGTGGCCCCGATGCGCATGTACGCCAGAGATCGAATACCCATCATTTACCTCCGTCGAGCAGGAAGTCGGTTGCGAGCCGGTTGAATTCGTCGAACTTCTCGAGCTGCGCCCAGTGACCGCAACCGCCAAAGACGTGGAGTTGCGCGCGCGGGATCATCTTGAGCGCAACCAGTGCGCCGTCGAGGGGGTTGACCCGATCCTCACGGCCCCAGATCAGCAACACACGCTGACGAAGCTTGTACGCCTCGCGCCAGAGCATGCCGAGCTCGAAGTCACCGCTGGAGAAGGACTTACCCATCGCCTTGGCCGCGGCCAGCGACTCGGGAGTACTGGCCGCAGCAAAACGTTCGTCGACGAGTTCCGGCGTGATCAGCTTCTGATCGAAGACCATGATCCGCAGGAACGCTTCGAGGTTTTCACGTGTTGGCTGGTAGCTGAACTTCCCGAGATTCTTGACGCCCTCGGTGGGGTCCGGCGCAAACAGGTTGACACTCAGACCGCCGGGGCCCATCAGAACGAGGCGACCGGCGCGATCCGGGTAGTCGAGAGCAAAGCGAACAGCGGCACCTCCACCGAGCGAATTACCCAGCAGATCAACGCGACCGATGATCTCGAGCGTGTCCAGGAGATCATTGAGCGCCGACGCACTGTGCACGAAATACTGCGGATGGTCTGTCGGCTTGTCGGACTGCCCGTAGCCGGGCTGATCGACCGCGATGACGTGAAAGTTCTTCGCCAACACCGGAATGTTGCGGGCAAAGTTCGACCACGACGACGCACCTGGGCCACCGCCGTGCAGCAGCACGATGGTTTTGTCGTTGCCGACGCCTGCCTCGTGGAAATGCACTTTCAGATCGGGGCGCACTTGCGCGAACCGCGAAGTGGACTCGTAGGTGAGGGCTTCTTCGGTGGTTGTCACTGAGCCTCCTCTAGACCATCGTGTCGGTGATCGGCAGACCGAATTCGCCGGTTCCGAACATGACATATGCGCGTTCGGGATCGTTCGCGGCGTGGACGCGACCAGCGTGAGCATCGCGCCAGAAACGCTGAATCGGCGTGCCGTTCTGCAGCGCCGTGGCACCGGAGTTCTCGAAGAGCTTGTCGATCGAGGCGATCGCGCGGCCCGTGGCGCGAACCTGGTCACGTCGAGCGCGCAGACGCAGTTCCATCGGAACCTCTTCGCCCGCAAGGATCAACGCGTATTCGTCGGCAACGTTGCCGGAGAGCTGACGCCACGCGGCGTCGATATCGCTGGACGCTTCGGCGATGCGCACCTTGGCAAACGGGTCGTCCTTCGACTTCTCGCCGGCGAACGCAGCGCGAACACGCTTGCCCTGGTGCTCGACGTGCGCTTCGTAAGCGCCGTAAGCCATTCCGACGATCGGGGCGGAGATCGTGGTGGGGTGAATGGTCCCCCACGGCATCTTGTAGACCGGTGCCGTGTTCTTCTCGAGACCCGGGGCGGTCAGTTCGCTCATCGCCCGGAAGCTCAGCACGCGATGCGTAGGAACAAAAACATCCTTGACCACAACGGTATTGGAGCCGGTTCCACGCAGACCGACCACATTCCACACGTCGTCGATCTGGTAGTCCTCGCGAGGAATCAGGTAGCTCACGAAGTCGACTGCGCGGCCGTCCTTGAATACCGGACCACCGAGAACGGCCCAGCTGGCATGGTCACAACCCGAGGACCAAGCCCACGCACCGTTGACCTTGTATCCACCCTCGACTACTTCACCCATACCCATCGGAGCGTAGGAGGACGAGATACGAACGTCAGTGTCGTTGCCCCACACGTCTTCCTGCGCCTGCTGAGAAAAGAGGGCGAGGTGCCAGTTGTGTACCCCGATGATCGACGAGACCCACCCTGTCGAACCGCACGCGCTGGCGATCTTCTTCACCGCGGAGTAGAACAGCACCGGATCGGCTTCGTATCCGCCCCACTGCTTCGGCTGCAGCAAGCGGAAGAAGCCTGTTTCCTGAAGAGCCTTGATGGACTCGTCGGGGATACGACGCAGATCCTCGGTCTCCTGTGCGCGCTCGCGCAGTGCCGGCAGTAGTGCGTCGAGCCTCTGCATCACCTCGTGGCTGTCATGGTTACCCACTTCGACGCTCCCGTCTTCCTCGATCGGTTGGTTCACTTACACTTGAGACTAGAACACGTTCTCTTTTCTGTCGAGACACTGACAAAGGTCCCGTTTGTGGCCGCAATGCTGTAACAAGTGCCCCCAAAATCTGGCGGAACCCGATCAAGTTCTATAACGTGTTCTACTAACAGCTAGAAGGGATGTGAGGTCACAATGGCGCAGATTCGCGAGATCGACGTCGGAACGGTGCAAACTCGTTTCGCCCGCGGTTGGCACTGCCTGGGTCTACTGAAGACCTTCAAGGACGGCAAACCGCACGCGATCGAGGCTTTCGGTACGAAGCTCGTGGTGTTCGCCGACAGCAAGGGCGACATCAAAGTTCTCGACGGATACTGCCGTCACATGGGCGGTGACCTCACACAAGGCGAGGTCAAGGGCGATTCCATCGCCTGCCCCTTCCACGACTGGCGCTGGGGCGGCAACGGCAAGTGCACCGGCATTCCTTATGCCCGCCGTGTGCCCCCGCTCGCACGCACCCGTGCGTGGACGACCCTCGAGCAGAACGGTCAGCTCTTCGTCTGGAACGACCCCGAGGGCAACCCACCGCCCGAGGAGATCGTGATTCCTCGTATCGAGGGCGCGTACAGCGACGAATGGACCGACTGGACTTGGAACTCCATGGTCATCGAGGGTTCCAACTGCCGCGAGATCATCGACAACGTGGTCGACATGGCGCACTTCTACTACATCCACTACGCCTTCCCGACGTACTTCAAGAACGTCTTCGAAGGTGAGGTCGCCACTCAGTACCTCAACACCACGGGCCGTCCCGACATCGGAATGGCCTCCCAGTACGGCGGCGACACGCTGCTTCGCTCCGAAGCTGCGTATTACGGACCGTCGTACATGGTCAATCCTCTGTGGAACAGCTACAGCGGATACGAGGTCGAGAGTGTTCTCATCAATTGCCACTACCCGATCAGCCCGGATTCGTTCGTGCTGCAGTGGGGCGTGACGGTGAAGAAACCGACGGGTGTCTCCGACGAGATGGCCGACAAGCTGGCCGGCAAGTTCACCGAGGGCATCAGCGAGGGCTTCCTGCAGGACGTCGCGATCTGGAAGAACAAGACAAAGATCGAGAATCCCCTCCTCTGCGAAGAAGACGGCCCCGTTTACCAGCTGCGACGCTGGTACGAGCAGTTCTACGTGGACAAGGCCGACGTCACCGAGAAGATGACGCAGCGCTTCGAGTTCGAGGTGGACACCACCAAGGCAAACGAAGCCTGGCACGCCGAGGTCGAAGAAAACCTCGCACGCCAGAAGGCCGAGAAGGACGCTGCAGCAGAAGCGGCAAAGAAGGAAGCAGAGGTCTAGTCGTGAGCGCCTCGATCGGAACCGACGCACGGTGGGCTCGTTGGGCCAAGGCACCGGACTTTGCCGGGCAGACGGAACGGCTCGAGGCGATCGCGGCCCAGACGATCGAGGACAAGCACGAATACCTCGACTCGGGTCTGCAGGAAGTCGACTGCAAGGCGTGCGGTGCGTGCGTACTGGTTCGCAAGAACACGTACAAACACACCAGCGTGCAGTGGACTTCCGACCCGGCGCTGCGTTGCCACACCTTCAAAGAGGCAATTGCTTCCGGTCAGTCGACGGCATTGAAGGACGGATGCCCGAAGCTGCACGACAGCATCGCCGACGCAGTCAGGGACGGCACCATCACGGTGCGTGATCCCGAAGTCAGCTGACTGAAAGCGAGGGCCGCCCCACCACGGGTCGGCCCTCGTTTTCCCTCCGGGATCCGTTTCAGGGTGCACCCGAGCCGATGACCTGATCGAGGAACGGCCCGAACATCTCCCCCAGGTTCTCGGCGATCTGATCGGGAGTACCGAAGGACAACGTCACGTGGCTGATCGCCAGACGCACTATCGTGCTGCCGAACATCTCGGCATGGATGCGGTCGACGTTCGCCCAACTGGTCATGAAGATCTCGGCCAACCTTGCGCTCGCATGTTCGAGCAGCGGAGTTCCGTCGGTGGTGACCAGGCTCAGCAGGTCATGTTGCGGACGAGGACCGACAATACTGACCACCATCGGATCCCGGGCACCGGCGTCGAAGAATGCACGGAAGGCCGCTGAGACCGCGCCTCGGGGATCCGAATGATGCAGCGTTACTTCGCGTTCCACTTCCTCGAGGAACTCGTCGACGAACCGGATGAGGTATCCGGAAGCCAACCCCTGGCGGGACGTGAACTCCTTGTACAACGTCTGCCGGCTCATACCCGCCGCTTCCGCAATATGAGCCATAGTGATGTCGCTCCACGACTTCTCCGTCAAAAGTTCGCGTGTGGCATCGAGCGCTGATGCGCGGAGGAGTTGACGAGCTGCCTCGTGGTAAGGGACACGAGCACGGACGGTGGACATATCGGGAAGATTTCCATCGCCCATCCCCGGTGTCAAAACGGAGGACACGCAAGCTACAGAAGTCACGAGCCCACTCAGCGCACAGGTGCGGCGAGAAGGCCCGCCGCAAGTTCGGTCAGATCACTGCTTGTATCGGCGAGTACGTCGGTGCTGAGATCCGCGGAGCGCTCGATCAGGGTTCGGACGGCCCGAACATCTTTCGGCCGTCCCACACTCACCGCGCCGACGATCCTCCCCTCGCGCGTGCAGACCGCAGTAAAGTCGTAGGAGTCCAAGTCTCCGCGGACAATCACGGTGTCGTCGGCACCTGGCCAACCTGCTACCTGGATGTTGCGGCCGAATTGGTTCGACCAACTCCACGGGACGGATTCGAAAGGTTCCGCCTTCCCCACAATGGTCTTGGCAACTGCGACGGCGTGGTCCTGCGCGGTGTTCCAGTGCTCGCCGCGGTGCATGCCGCCGAGAAACCCGTTGGGCACGTTGGCCACATCACCGATCGCGTACACGTCGTCGACGGATGTCTTGAGGTATCGGTCGACCGAGATTCCGTTGTCCACCGCAATACCCGCCGCCGCAGCCACATCGGCATCGGGCAAGGATCCGATTGCGACGACGGCCAAGTCCGCTGTCCACTCGCGTCCGTCGCGCGCACGTGCGGTGACACCGTCGACTCTCGTCGTGAGCGTCTCGAGGTCAACTCCCGTCTGCAAGTCGACGCCTGCCGAGTTGTGCAGCGCGGCGATCCTCTCCGCTATCGACGGTGGAAGTAGCCGGGACAGCGGCAGCGGTTGCGCTTCGAGAACCTGCACACTGCAACCCAAGTCGCGTGCGGTCGATGCCACCTCGGATCCGATCAAGCCACCACCGACCACCAGTAGCGAGGCTCCTTCGACCAGTTGGGATTGCAAGCGTCGCATATCCGCAAGATCGCGCAGATAGTGAACGCGCTCGGAGTCTTCGGCGGCCAACCGTCGTGACCGTCCACCCGTGGCAAGAATCAGAACGTCGAAGTCGACGTTGTCACCGTCGGCTGAATGTACTGTGCGGGAACCTGTGTCGATCGCGGCAACAGTCGCGCCGATCCGCAGTTCGATACCCTGCTCGGCCCAGAACGTCGACGGCCGCAACCGAACCCGATCAATCGACGCTTTCCCGGACAGCAGTTCCTTCGACAGTGCCGGGCGGCGGTACGGCTCCTCCGGTTCGCTGCCGATCAGGATGATCCTGCCGCCGAACCCTTCCTTGCGTAGGGCCTGCGCCGCACCGGAACCGGCGATGCCCGTGCCCACGATCACCACGGTCCGAGTGTCGGGCTCGCTGACCGCCGGCATCAGCGGTTCACCTCGACCATCTCGAAATCGACTTTGGCAGCGCCACAATCAGGGCAGGACCAGTCCGCGGGGATTTCGTCCCAGCGAGTGCCGGGCTCGATACCGTCGTCGGGCCAGCCGATCGCTTCGTCGTATTCGAACCCGCACTGGAGGCAACGGAACAATTTGTAAGTAGTGGCAGTCTCGGACATCGGATTTCCTTTCGCCGGTGGGTATTTCGATCAGGATTGCGTAACGAGGGCGAAGTCGACCTTCTCGCGAACACCACAGTCGGGGCAGCACCAGTCGTCCGGGATACTCGACCAGGGCGTGCCGGGTGGAAAGCCCTCTCGCGCAGCACCTGCCGATTCGGTGTACGTGTAATCGCAGATCGGGCAGATGTAGGCATTCATGGGTTCACCCCGTAAGCCGCGAGGATCTTGGCCCGTTTCTTCGGCGCGATGTTGACCTGGGTGATGTCACCTCGGTAGTGCTCGAGAACGCGGTGGTCCATCACCTTGCGCCACAGGGGCGGAACTGTGGCGAGCATGATCATGCTGGCGTAGCCGCTCGGGAGCTGAGGGGCCTCTTCCATACTGCGAAGCGCCTGGTAGCGACGTGTCGGATTCGCATGATGATCGCTGTGCCGCTGCAAGTGATAGAGGAAGACGTTGGTGCAGATGCGATCACTGTTCCAGCTGTGCGCCGGTGTGCACCGCTCGTACCGGCCGCTTGCAGTCTTCTGCCGCAGGAGTCCGTAGTGCTCGAGATAGTTGATCGCTTCGAGCAGCGAGAACCCGATGAACGCCTGGATCACGAGGTACGGCGCGATGCCGATCCCGAACACTGCAAGCGCGACACCGAACAGAACAACCGACATGAGCCAGGCGTTGAGAACGTCGTTCTTGATGCTCCAGTGCGTGGTGCCCAAACGCTCGAAGCGGGCCTTCTCGAGATGCCACGCCGACTTCAATCCCCCGCCGACGCTGCGCGGCCAGAAACCGTAGAGGGTCTCACCGAAGCGCGAGGTCGCCGGATCTTCCGGAGTAGAGACTCGCACGTGGTGGCCACGGTTGTGCTCGAGGTAGAAGTGGCCGTAAGCGCTCTGCGCGAGAACGATTTTGGACAACCAGCGCTCGACGCTCTCCTTCTTGTGCCCGAGTTCGTGGGCGGTGTTGATGCCGATTCCGGCCGTCACGCCGATCGTCACGGCCAGCCCGATATTGGAGAGGACGCTCAAATCCCAACGTGCCCAGATGTAGCAGGCCAGGAAGAAGGCCGTGTATTGCAACGGCAAGTAGGCGTAGGTGCACCACCGGTAGAAGCGGTCGTTCTCGAGTTCGTCGATCACCTCGTCGGGCGGATTCTTCCCGTCCTCACCCGCCAGAATGTCGATGACGGGAATGAGGGCAAAAGCAATCAGTGGGCCGGTCCACCAGAAAATATTCCATCCGGTGACGGCAACAAGCCCCACCGCGATGAAAGTTGCCGACGACGGAATCAGCGCCAAGAGCCACAAGTAACGCTTCCGATCTCTCCAAGTTGCGAGCCGACCATCTGGCTCGGTGTACACCAACGCCGCCATCGAATTCTCCAGTTCTCGTTCGGATCAGTGAGTGCGTCCTGCGCGGTAATCCGCGACACGAACAACATTCATGTATAGAGAGTGGACAAATTATGGTGTTTTGTCAACGATTTTGAGGGTAAAAGTTTTACAAACACGCTAATTTGTACATTTGAAGGAACTATCCAGTCGGGGCTGATCGCAAATCTTCCACCACGGCGCCACACTCAGTACACAAGTGGAGTGGGGACGTCAACGTGCGCGATATGCGCCAAGCACCGAGGAACAGGCCCGCTCGTCAGCCCCCGAATATTCGAGGACGACTTCGTTGTTGTCTCCCATCGACCTCCTCCACCACACGGCCGTTCGGTTCCTGGATATGTGTTCGTCGAGACCCGTCGACACGTGTCCGGGTTGCCCTCCCTACCCGAACCTGAAGCACTCGCCATCGCGCACGCGGTCTGGTGCGTCTCACGTGCCCTCGACTCTGAATTGACTCCAGAATTCGTGTTCTCCGCGATAGCCGGGCGAAGCGTTCCCCACTTTCATCAGCACGTTTTCGTCAGGCCCTTCGGCGCTCCGAGCTCACTGAGTTGGAACGACGTCGATTCGTGGGACGAGACGCCACGCGTCGACGAGGCCGAGCTCACGCTTCTGTGCAGGAGAATCGCGCTCGGCTTCGAAGCCGAGCAATAGCGCAAAACAGCCGGTGCGCGTACGGACGGTCCAGCGCATGGCGCAATCTCTCGATGTTCGATTTGCTCGAATTTCCCCAAAACGAAAGTTCGCTTACCCATACTGAAATGACCGACTGTCCCCGACGTGAGTGGGTCCTCATGGATACCGACGTATTGGTAGCGGGCGCCGGCCCGATCGGATTGACCACCGCGATCGAGCTGCGCAGACGCGGTATCTCATGTCGAATAATCGACCCCCTCGACGAACCGCGGCAATACGCGAAGGCCGTCGGGATTCAGCCACGCACTCTCGAACTCTTCGAGAACATGGGGGTGCTCCGCCAGGCACTCGACGCTTCGACATTGATGCGCGGTCAGATCATGTACACGAACGGCGTCGAGGTCGGCCGCGTCGACCTCACCCTCCCCGAGGACGTTCCTTACTGGTTCCTCTGCCTGCCCCAGTACTCGACCGAGCGCATCCTCACCGAGCGCCTCGCCGAGTTGGGAACAACCGTCGAACGCGGAGTCGGCCTCACCGCATTCGAACAATCCGACAACGCCGTCACCTGCACACTCAGCGACGGCAGCACCGCCTCTGCCCGATACCTGGTGGGCTCCGACGGCGCTCACAGCGTGGTCCGCAAAGGGCTCGGCCTGAGCTTCGAGGGCGGCGCATTTGCCGAAAGCTACATGCTCGGTGACGTCGAAGTCGACTGGTCGATCCCCAGCGGCTACGCCGTGCGCGTCAACCACACCAGCGACGACGGAACCACCGACGACCTACTCGTGTGCATCCCGCTTCCCGGACACAAGCGGTACCGCATGTCGATGCTCGTTCCGGATGAGCTGATGCCGGACGAATCTTCGAATAAAGCCGCTGTACAACATGGCTTTTCAACCGGAAAGACACCTGAACTCCATCACGTCCAAGCTGTACTCGACAGACTCTCCCCAGAACCGACAACCGCCTCGATGCTGCGATGGTCCTCGGTATTTCGCATCAGCCACCGCATCGTCGACGCTTACAGCCGCGGACGGGTTTTTGTCGCCGGCGACGCCGCGCATATCCATCCCCCGACTGGTGCTCAGGGTATGAACACCGGGATCCAGGACGCCCACAACCTCGCGTGGAAGATAGCGCTCGCAGTCAAAGGTGTTGCGAGCGCAGATCTTCTCGAGAGCTACGACGCCGAAAGACGGCCGGTTGGTGAAGAGGTCGTCGGGATGACCGTCCGAAATGCTCGAGAAGGAATCGGTTCGGGAGAGTCCTCGATCGACACGGCAATGCGGCGCCAGGCTCAATTGTTGATCGACTACTCGGAGAGTCCGCTGAACAGCGGGCGTGATTCTTCGAGTCCGCACGTCCAACCGGGCGAGCGTGCACCTGATGCGCGTGGCCTGCGCCGAGACGGCGTTCAGTATCCAATTCGGTTGTTCGACTTACTGTCCGGAGTCGACCACACGTTGGTGCTGACTTCAGACGGATCCGCGGAGAGCATCAACAGCCTGGAGAAGGTCGCCGACGCGGCAATTCGATCAGCGCACGGCTTGTTGGACGTCTACGCGATAGTGCCACCGGGGACTGTGCCCGTCGATTCGCTGGTGCCGATCATCGAGGACAACGACTCGCAACTGTGCGCTGCGTATGGAGTCGAAGGTACGGCGGCGCTGGCCATCCGCCCCGACGGCTACCTCGGATTCCGCGGGCACCCGGAGAACGTTTCCGACTACTTCTCGAAAGTGTTTGCCGTCAATCGGGAATGAGCGAGTTGAACATCAAGCGGATCTCGGGTGAAAGCTTCATCAACTCGACATATCCACCCAACGGCCCGGCGTCGAGATAAGAAAATTCCATGCCGGCACCCACTACCCGACCCTGTTGCACCACCGGCATTCCGCGACGCTCGGCCTCGACCAGCGTCGCCTCGTAATTGTCCGGAACCCAGGCCAGGTGATGAACTCCGACGCCGTGGGTCTCCAGGAATTCCGTGTACAGGTTACGTCCGGACACGGGTTGGATCAGCTCGAGTTGTTGGCCGCCGGCATATCCGATCGAGACGTGAACGACGTAGTCGGCGGGCTCACCTCGATACGTTGTGGTCTCGGGACCAAAGGCGATGTCTGGCATACGCAGCCACCGGCTTACTCCCCACTGCCGAGTGAACTCCTGTTCGGCAGCCTCGATGTCCTCGACCACCCAGCAGATCTGGAAGATCGGTCCCGAGACCAACGGGGTCATGCCATTTTTCCGTTGTCGACCGAGTAGACGGCTCCGTGTATCGCGGAGGCGTCGTCGGAGGCTACGAAAGCCACCATCTTTGCAACGTCCTCGGCTTCCATCAAGCCACGGGGCGACGCAACCTTCATGACGAGATCGAAGTCGACTCCGTCGGGGAACGTGAATCCGGTGACTTGAGGAGTCATCATGCCGCCGGGGCAGATTGCGTTGACACGCAGAGACTTTCCGGTGAACTCCATTGCCATCGCCCGGGTCAGTCCGATGAGTCCGTGCTTGGCAGCGCAGTATCCAGCCGAGTACGCCTGCCCTTCCAGTCCCGCAATCGAGGAGACGTTGACGATGTTGCCTCCTCGTTCCAGCAAGTGCGGCAGCGCTGCTCGGGAAAGGAAGAACGGTCCGTTCAGATTGACCGCCAGATCATGTGCCCATTCGGAATCCGCAATGTCTGCCGTATGGCGCAGCGAGTGCGATCCCGCCACGTTGACGAGGATGTCGATACCGCCGAGTGCGTCGACGCACGCCTGGACGGCCGCATCACACTGAGCAGAATCCGAGACGTCCGTCGCAGCGAAGCGACGCTCACCGTCCGTGCCGACCACCTCGACCATCGACTGCTGCAGCTTTTCCTCGTCACGGGCGATACCGAAAACTTGTGCGCCCCTGCGATGGAGGATCTCGGTCACGGCGCGCCCCAAACCTGAGGACGCGCCGGTCACCAAGGCCACTTTTCCGGCCAGAACGTCTGCCATGGCCTAGGACGCCGCTGCTTCGCGCTGCAGTTCCAGCGCGATGTCGATCAACTGATCTTCCTGTCCGCCGACCAACTTGCGCTTACCTGCGCGCACCAACAGTTCCGCAGACGACACTCCGTACCGCTCGGCCTGACGCTCCGCATGCTTGAGGAAGCTCGAGTACACGCCGGCGTAGCCCATCATCAGGGCCTGACGATCGAGCAGGCACTCCTGCGGCATCGCTGGGCGCACAACATCTTCGGCAGCATCGGCGATCGCGAAGAAGTCGATTCCGGTCTTGACGCCGATCTTGTCGCAGACGCCGACAAACGCCTCGACCGGTGCGTTGCCGGCACCGGCACCGAAACGGCGGGTGCTGCCGTCGATCTGCTTGGCGCCCGCACGCACTGCCGCAATGGAATTGGCGACGCCGAGGCCCAGGTTCTCGTGTCCGTGGAAGCCGACCTGAGCGTCGCTGCCGAGTTCCTGAACCAGTGCCTCGACGCGATCGGATACCTGCTCGAGCACAAGTGCGCCGGCCGAGTCGACCACGTACACACACTGGCAACCCGCGTCGGCCATGATGCGAGCCTGCTTGGCCAGCTTCTCCGGCGGGATGGAGTGAGCCATCATGAGGAATCCCACTGTTTCGAGCCCGCGCTCACGGGCGAGGCCGAAGTGCTGAATGGATACGTCGGCCTCGGTGCAGTGAGTTGCGATGCGGCAGATGGACGCACCGTTGTCCTGCGCGATGACGATGTCATCCTTGACGCCCAGTCCGGGCAGCATCAGGAAGGCGATCTTCGCGTTTGTCGCGGTCTCGACAGCAGCTTTGATCAGTTCCTGCTCGGGAGTCTTCGAGAAACCGTAGTTGAAGGAGGATCCGCCGAGCCCGTCGCCGTGAGTGACCTCGATGACCGGCACTCCGGCTCCGTCGAGAGCACCGACGATGGCTCGTACTTCTTCGACGGTGAACTGATGACGCTTGTGGTGGGAGCCGTCGCGCAGCGATGTGTCGGTGACGCGGATGTCCCAGCTCGAATCGAAATGAATCATGTCGCTCATGCCTTCACACTCAGAAGCTTCTGGGCGATTTCCTCGCCCACCTTGGTGGCTGCTGCCGTCATGATGTCGAGGTTGCCCGCGTACGGCGGCAGAAAATCGCCTGCGCCTTCGACCTCGACGAACGTCGTGACCGTGGCATATCCACCGGACACGACGCTCGGCTCGTCGAACTGCGGTTCGTTGAGCAACCGGTAGCCCGGCACGTACTGCTGGATGTCCTTGACGACGCGGTGGATGGAGTCGGTGATCGCGGCCTGATCGGCGTCTTCAGGTATGGCACAGAAGATTGTGTCGCGCATGATCATCGGCGGGTCTGCGGGGTTGAGGATGATGATCGCCTTGCCGCGCTGGGCGCCGCCGATCGTCTCGATACCGCGACTGGTGGTCTTGGTGAACTCGTCGATGTTCGCGCGGGTTCCCGGACCGGCGGACAACGATGCAACGGAGGCGACGATCTCGGCGTACGCCACGTCGACGACACGCGACACCGCGTAGACGATCGGAATGGTTGCCTGCCCACCGCAAGTGATCATGTTGACGTTGGGTGCGTCGAGGTGCTCACGCAGGTTCGCGGGCGGAACCACAGCCGGGCCGACCGCGGCCGGAGTCAGGTCGACGGCACGGATACCAGCGGCCTCGTAGCGTGGTGCTGCCTCGCGATGCACGTATGCCGACGTCGCCTCGAAGACCAGATCCGGTTTCTCCGCCTGGTTCAGCAACCAGTCGACGCCCTCGGCGGAGGTCTCGAGTCCCATCTTGCGAGCGCGAGCCAATCCTTCACTCTCGGGATCGATTCCGATCATCCATCGCGGCTCCAGCCACTCGGAACGCTGCAATTTGTACAACAGATCGGTACTGATGTTGCCCGATCCGACGATCGCCACACTTGCCTTGGTCATGACTACTCCTACGTGAACTGAAGAGAGACGGAGCCGAGGCCGCTGAACTCGGCTCGGAAGTTGTCGCCTGGATGAGCGTCGATCGCTCGCGTGCACGAACCCGGCAGCACGATGTCGCCGGCCTTGAGCCGAACTCCGAAGGTGTCGACCTTCTGCGCCAACCACGCAACCGCGGTGACCGGGTTCCCGAGAACCGCATCGCTGCGCCCCTCCGCAATCCGCTCGCCGTTGCAGGTCAGGACCGCGTCGATCGCCTTGATGTCGATGTCCGACGGGCGAACTCGTTCCTTGCCGAGGATGAATCCGGCGGAGGACGCGTTGTCCGCGATGGTGTCCGAGAGCCCGATCTTCCAATCCTTGATCCGGCTGTCGATCAACTCGATGGACGGCGCGTAGGCGACAGTGGCATCGATGACGTCCTGTTCGGTGCACCCGGCGCCCGGCAGATCTGCTCCCAGAATGAAGGCGACCTCCACCTCGACGCGTGGGAAGCAGAAGCGCGACGTGTCGACCGGACGGTTCTCGAACTCTTCCATCTCGGCGAGCAGGTGACCGTAATCGGGCTCGTCGACGCCCATCATCTGCTGCATCGCCAGTGACGAGAGTCCGACCTTGTGTCCGACCACCTTTGCGCCACCGGCAACACGACGCCGGATGTTGATGAGCTGGATCTCGTAGGCATCGACGACGTCTATTTCCGGATACGCTCCGATCAGCGGGCTGATCGGAGCGCGGTCCCGTTCCGCCGAGTCGAGATGGTCGGCAAGTTCGCCGCGGATCTGCGTCGAGAGCATCGTTCAGGCCTTTCCGACTGTGGAGAATGCGGCTGCATGCTGGCCGGCGCGGCGGCCGGAGAACACGCAGTCTGCGAGCGACAAGCCGCTCACATACGAGTTGGAACAGATACCGACAGCGGTACGGCCTGCGGCATACAGGCCAGGGATACCCTCCCCCGCCTCGTTGTTCACCAAGCCGGTCGATTCGTCGACCACCAATCCACCGAGCGTGAGCATGGGGCACGGATTCATCATGTTGGGTTTGATCGAGACGTCGTACATCGTGAACGGCGCGCTCAGTATCGGCCTGACGAAGTCCGACGGCTTGCCCATCGGATCAGGTTGCCCGGCAGCGGCAGCCGAGTTGTGCGCGTCGACGGTGGCTTGAAGGCCGGCCACGTCTATCCCCGCTTTGCGGGCGACCTCGGCAATCGTGTTGCCACGCACTGCGGTACGCATCATGCCGGTAGTCTGTACCCGCTGGAACCACATCGACTGGTCGCTGATCTGGGACTTCGCCTCGCGAACAAGCTCGGAATCTGCCAGCAGCCAACCGATTCCGCGGCTC
Source organism: Rhodococcus sp. IEGM 1409 (assembly GCF_030056735.1). Classification (GTDB taxonomy): domain Bacteria; phylum Actinomycetota; class Actinomycetes; order Mycobacteriales; family Mycobacteriaceae; genus Rhodococcus_F. Next base: position 100,063 of record NZ_JASHKN010000013.1, on the reverse strand, counting down.
TTCTCTGCCATCGCCTGACCGAGCGCCGCACCGTAACGGGACTCGTCGACCATCCGCTCTCCGGATTCACCCACCAGAACCGAACCGAGAAAAGCGCTGGGCGGAACGATGAACCGCCAGGCGGAAACATTGCCGAGTTTGTCGGTGGCTCCCCCGGCCTCGATACCGAGGTTGATGCCTTTGCCGTCGTCACCGGAGGTGCCGAGCGGGATACCGCCCTTGTATGCGGGAGCGTGGGTGCGCATCATCTCGCGATTGGACACGAAGCCGCCGGCGCTGAGGATCACGCCGCCCCGTGCTTGGATGCGAATCCGTTTGGCATGTTGCTTCTCGATCTTCGCGATGAGTGCGTCGAGAATCGTGCGCAACTGCGGCGCGTAGACGCCGGGCTTGGAGGACAACGATCCGAGCGTCGCGTGACGACGACGAACTCCGGCAGGTGCGTCACGAAGCGTCAGTACTTCGACGCCGATCACCCGGCCGTCCTCGATGATCAGCCGGTCCGCTCGCGTCTGGCCCAGCAACTTGACACCCTTTGCCTCCGCAGACTTGGCGAGCGGGCCGTAGAGCATCTTCCCCGACGTGCCGCGCCCCTTGGCGCGATGACCGCGAGGAGCAGGCTTCGCGATGTCACGGAAACCACCGGCCGATTCGCTACCCGAGAAGTAGAGGTAGTGCTTGTTGCTCGGGTACGACGTCTTGTACGGACACAGTGAAGCCTCGAACGGCACTCCGTGACTGCGCAGCCAGTCGATCGACGCCGGACTCTCGTCGACGAACCGGCGCAGGGTCTGCGGTGTCACCGCGTCACCGACCTCGCGGTTCAGGTAGGCGAGCATGGCTTCGGGGCTGTCCTCGACACCGGCTTCCTTTTGAATCACGGTGCCGCCGCCGGCGTAGTAGATTCCTCCGGAAATTGTGCTGGCACCACCACCGAGCGCTCGGTCGATTGCCAAAACCGACGAACCGGCCGCTACCGCTTCGAGCGCCGCACTGGCGCCCGCCACACCGAACCCGACCACAACGACGTCAACCGAAGTATCCCAGGTCACACCGCACCATCCTCAATCTCACTGCAACGTGTTTCGTTATCAACGACAACGTCCGGAAATACTTCCTGGCAGAAAGCATGGACTGACACCCCCATCATTCTATAACGTGTTCTACATGAGCAAGCAGGAATACGACATCGTCGTCGTCGGCAGTGGTGCCGCAGGTATGACAGCGGCCTTGACCGCAGCCCACCAGGGCTTGAGTGTGGTCATCGTGGAGAAAGCCGCCCACTACGGCGGATCGACCGCCCGTTCCGGTGGTGGGGTGTGGATCCCCAACAACGAGGCACTTCAGGCGGACGGTGTCACCGATACACCAGAGGCTGCACGTTCCTACCTACACAGCATCATCGGCGACGTCGTCGCTCCCGAACGCATCGACACCTACCTCGAGCGCGGTCCCGAGATGCTCTCGTTCGTGCTGAAGAACAGCCCGCTCGAACTGCAGTGGGTCCCCGGCTACTCCGATTACTACCCGGAGGCTCCCGGCGGACGCCTCGGTGGCCGCAGTGTCGAGCCCACCCCGTTCGACGGCAACAAGTTGGGCGCCGATCGCAAGAACCTCGAGCCTGACTACGTCAAGGCCCCCAAGAACTTCGTCATCACCCAGGCCGATTACAAGTGGCTCAACCTGCTGATGCGCAATCCGCGCGGACCGCTGCGCGCCATGAAAGTCGGCATGCGATTCCTCGCCGCGAAGGCCACCAAGAAGGATCTGTTGGTTCGCGGCCAGGCACTGGTCGCCGGCATTCGACTCGGACTTCAGTCCGCCGGAGTGCCCATCCTGCTGAACACCCCGCTGACCTCCCTGTACACCGAAGACGGCGCGGTTCGCGGCGTCAACGTCCTCATCGACGGCGAGGAGCAGGTCATCCGCGCTCGCCACGGAGTTGTGTTGGGATCGGGCGGATTCGAGCACAACAAGGAAATGCGTGAGAAGTACCAGCGCGGGCCCATCGGCACCGAATGGACCGTCGGCGCCAAGGCGAACACCGGCGACGGCATCCGCGCGGGCCAAGAGGTCGGCGCTGCAGTCGATTTCATGGACGACGCCTGGTGGGGCCCGTCCATTCCGCTGACCGGCGGACCGTGGTTCGCTCTCTCCGAGCGCACGCTCCCCGGCTGCATGATGGTCAACATGTCGGGCAAGCGTTTCGGCAACGAGGCGGCTCCGTACGTCGAGGCAACCCATGCGATGTACGGCGGCGAGTACGGCCAGGGCGAAGGCCCCGGCGAGAACATCCCGACCTGGATGATCCTCGATCAGCGTTACCGCAACCGCTACACGTTCGCCGGTATCACTCCGCGCTCCCCCTTCCCCGGTCGCTGGCTCAAGGCCGGCATCGTGGTCAAGGCGGGAACCGTTGCCGAATTGGCCGAGAAGACAGGGCTTCCCGTCGCATCGCTGACCGAAACCGTGGAGCGGTTCAACGGCTTCGCGCGCAACGGCAAGGACGAGGACTTCGGCCGCGGCGACAGTGGATACGACGCGTATTACGGCGATCCCCGACTGAAGAACCCCAGCCTCGCCGAAATCAGCAAGGCTCCGTTCTACGCCATCAAGATGGTTCCGGGCGACCTCGGCACCAAGGGCGGTATCTGCACCGACGTCAACGGCCGAGCACTACGCGAAGACGGAAGCGTCATCGACGGTCTCTACGCCGCGGGCAACGCGAGCGCTCCGGTCATGGGCCACACCTACGCTGGTCCAGGCGCGACCATCGGTCCCGCAATGACTTTCGGCTACCTGGCCGTGCTCGACATCGTCGAGCGTGCGAAGAAGGCCGAGACCACCAAGGCAACTACGGCTGAAAAGACGGCGGTCGACCATGCCAATTGATCCGCAAATCGCACTCGGCGCCGAGCTTGCCCCACAAGAGTTCTCGTGGACACCGTCGGACGTGCAGCACTACCACTTGGCGCTAGGTGCAGGATCGCGTCCGCTCGATCCGAACGAGCTGCGATACCTCGACGACGAAAAGCCTCAGGTTCTACCCACCTTCGCAACCGTCGCCGCCAACTTCCACGCCACCGAAGCACCGAAGGTGTCGTTCCCCGGTGTCGAAATCGATCTGGCGAAGGTGGTGCACGGAAGCCAGGAAGTTACTGTCCATCAGCCCATCCCGGCGAGCGGTAGTGGACGCACCACTACGCGGATCGCCGAGATCTGGGACAAGGGCAAGGCCGCGGTGATCGTGCAGGAATCGGTCACGGTCGATACCGACGGCAACCCCCTCTGGACTGCCCGCTCGTCGATTTTCGCCCGCGGAGAGGGTGGTTTCGGGGGTGAACGTGGTCCGTCGGAGTCGATTTCGCTTCCGGATCGGGAACCAGATGCGACAATGGTGACACCTGTGCTTCCACAGCAGGCTTTGCTGTACCGGATGTGCGGTGATCGGAATCCGTTGCACTCGGATCCGCAATTCGCCTCCGCTGCAGGCTTTCCAGCGCCTATCCTGCATGGACTGTGTACTTACGGAATGGTCTGCAAGACCGCAGTGGATACCATGCTCGACGGCGACAGCAGTCGGGCAGCCGGATTTCGGGCCCGCTTTGCCGGGGTCGTGTTTCCCGGCGAGAACTTGAGTATCCAGATCTGGAAAGACAATGGGCGACTCCTGATCTCAGCTTCTGTACTGGAGCGTGAAGCTCCTGCTCTAGCTGACGTAGTACTCACTCTTGTCTGATACCCACCTGTTAGAACTCACCGTAGTTCTCGAACCCGATGGAGTAGCCCGAAGATGACGGCACAAGACGAAAAGTTCCGACTGTCCCGACGAGGTTTCATGGCCGCTGGAGCCGGCGCCGTGGCAGCGACCGCATTCGCCGGCTGGACGCCGGCCTACGCCGTCCCCGCCGGCTCTTCCGGCTCCGCGGGTGGTCCCGTCTCCACCCTCACCCCTCCGCCTGCCTTCCCCGAAGGCATCGCCCTCTACCAGCAGGCATATCAGAACTGGTCCAAAGAGATCATGCTCGACGCGATCTGGACCTGTTCGCCCAAGACGCCCGAAGACGTAGTCCGCCTCGCCAACTGGGGCCATGCCAACGGCTACACCATCCGCCCTCGCGGTGCCATGCACGGTTGGACGCCGCTGACCATCGTCAACGGTGCGCCGGTCGACAAGGTCATCCTCGCCGACACCACAGTCCATCTCACCGGCGTCTCCGTCAACGCGGGTGGTAGCCCGGCTACCGTCACTGCGGGACCCGGCGCGACCCTCGACGCCATCACCACCGCACTGCAGGCACAGGGCCTCGGGTTCGCGAACCTACCGGCGCCTGGTGTGTTGACCATCGCCGGTTGCCTCGCCGTCGATGCCCACGGCGCGGCTCTTCCCGCCGAAGGCGAAGCGCATGTTCCCGGACAGACTTTCGGCTCACTCTCCAACCTGGTCACGTCCCTGACCGCAGTGGTCTGGAACGGCAGTGAATACGCGCTCGAGACGTACGCGCGTAGCGACGCGGCGATCAAGCCGCTGCTGACTCACCTCGGACGAACCTTCCTCACCTCCGTCACCTTGCAAGCCGCTCCCAACTACCGCATGCGCTGCGTCAGCCACACCGACATCGGTTGGCAGGAACTCTTCGGTGCCCGCGGCGCTTCCGGACGCACCTTCGAGAAGTTCGTCCGCGAAAACGGTCGCGCAGAAGCAATTTGGTACCCCTTCACCGAACGTCCTTGGATGAAGGTGTGGTCACTTGCCCCCACCAAACCGCCGTTCTCGCGTGAGGTGACCGGGCCGTACAACTACATCTTCTCCGACAACCTTCCCGAACCTGTCACCGACATGATCGGCCAGATCAACGCCGGAAACCCGGGCATCGCACCGGCATTCGGGCAGATCATGTACGCCACCACCGTTGCCGGGCTCGCCGCGACCTTCGCCAACGACCTGTGGGGATGGTCCAAGGACGTCCAGTTCTACATCCGGGCCACCACCCTGCGCCTGACCGAAGGCGGCGGAGCCGTCATCACCTCTCGTGCCAACATCGGCCAGGTCATCCACGATTTCACCCAGTGGTTCAACGGCCGCATGGAGTACTACCGCTCCATCGGACAGTTCCCCCTCAACGGCCCCGTCGAAATCCGCTGCTGCGGCCTCGATCAACCGTCCGAGGTCGAGGTCGACTCGGCAGGCGCCCCCACCATCTCGGCCATGCGCCCCCGCCCCGACCATCCGGAATGGGACACCGCCATCTGGCTCAACGTCCTCGGTGTCCCGGGAACTCCCGGCATGTTCGCGTTCTACCGCGAAATGGAACAGTGGATGCGCAATCACTACAACAACAACGACGCCACCTTCCGCCCCGAGTGGTCCAAGGGCTGGGCGTTCGGCCCCGACAAGCCGTACACCGACACCCCGATCATCACCCAGGGCCTCCCCCAGACCTACCGCGAGGGTGTTCCTTCGAGCGACAACTGGGACACCGCCAACGCCGCCTACAACGCGTTGGATCCGCACAAGGTCTTCAGCAACACCTTCCTGGACCAGTTGCTGCCCTGAGTTTCAAGTACCAGGCACACGCCCTGACAACTCGACGGTCGTCGCCACTCCTCTGTTTCGGGAGTGCGGCGACCGTCGTGCGTTGCGGCGAGCAACATGAAAAAGTTACCTGGCATCTCGACCCGGTCTTCTCGCATCCGAGAACCGGTGAAGGTGATCGTGAACTGTCGGAGTGGACACGCACACGCCCGACTGGGCAACGGATTCAATCGCGATCAGGATGCATCGCCTCGTGCATGCTTTCCACCGCCCGGGCGTGGGTCGAGAGCTCTGACCGAGCAGACCGAATCGAGGCACTACTGCTGCGTGCCCCCGGCTCGGACGACGCCGAGTCCTCTTCGTGGTTCGAGGTACCACCTGCGGGATGCTCGGAGGGGCTGGTTTGCTCTTCCCTCTCCGCGCGGGCACGCAACAACGACTCGGACTTCGGGGTATTTCGCATCGGAACATTGTCCCAGATCCACCTCGTACGTCTCGCACCGCGCGCTCGCACCCCCGGTGACCAGGTCGTTCCCGATCAGCAGTACCTAGAAAGTTCGCATCAAAATATCTACAGCAGTTGGGGTAGACATTCTCGCAAGGGTGTTGTATCTTTTCTCTCGTAGCAAGGAACGAGTCAAGAGATGCGGGAGAAATGAACTACCCGCAAGCAGTACCGCAGGGCAGGGACGTGCCGGGGCCGAATTCGTGTGTGAGTGTGTAGTCGGACCCGGCACCCCCCTTCAAAGCGGCTATCGGATGTCTTGTGCGAGTCCGGAAGTTCGAAAGAATGCAGTTATGTAAGTAAGTTCAACCCCATCCGGCCCCCGGCGCACCTCGCGCCGGGGGCCCCGTCCGTTCAGTGAAAGAAGCGAGCCATTTCGGCAGATATACCCCCGGGTGACCCGTCCGGCAGATTCGACGACGAGAACTACCCGGCATACAGCATGGGACATGCCGCCGAGATCCTCGGCGTCAGACAAGCTTTCCTTCGCAGCCTCGACGCCGCGAAACTGCTCACCCCGCAACGCTCCGAGGGCGGGCACCGCCGATACTCCCGCTACCAGCTTCGCATCGCAGCCCGCGCGCACGAACTTGTAGCCAACGGCACGGCGCTCGACGCGGCTTGCCGCATCATCATCCTCGAAGACCAACTCACCGAAGCCCGTCGCATCAACGCCGAGCATCGGCAAGCGCGGGACCTGCGAGAGGAACCGGACGCGGCACCCGAATGAGGGCTGCACTGAAAACAGCAGTTGCCCCTTACGGTCGATCTGATCCCTCCTCCTTTCAACTGCGGTAAATTCGGCCAATTGGGACATTGCTAGGCGTCGGTTGCTCGATTTCCACATCGAAGGGATCGCAGGCATGAATTCCTCCCACCACCGCACTCGGGTGCGGCTAGCCGCTCTGTCGATCGCCTTGACCGCTGCCGTCGCCACCGCTGCGTGCAGTTCCGACGAGGACTCCGCAACAAACACGAGCAGCGCATCTCCCAACACCTCGAGCAGTCAGGAATCCACCGAGATCACGGATATCGTCCGCCGTCAGGTGGCCGACTTGGGCCTCAGTGCCGCTGTGTTCGGGGTGTGGCGGGGCGACGACGAAGTTGCTCTCGGCGCCGTCGGAGAGTCCCCTATCGGAGTTCCGGCGACTACCGACATGCAGTTGCGCGTCGGCCAGCCGATGGAGCCGATGCTCTCGACCGTCCTGCTGCAACTCGACGAAGATGGCACGCTGCCACTCGATCAACCGATCGCGAAGTGGGAACCGAACTTTCCACGCGCAGATACGATCACTCCGCGAATGCTGGCCAACAGCACGTCGGGCATCTCCGACTACGTGACCGATCCGCAGTTCCTGAAACTCTTCACGGACAACCCGATGAAGGGCTGGACTGCTCAGGAGATCCTCGATCTAGCCAACTCCCGCCCACCGCTGTTCGAACCCGGCACCAGTTGGGCGTATGCGCACAGCGACCTGACGCTGCTCGGCGACGTCATGGAGAAGGCGACCGGAAAGCCGCTGGGCGAACTACTTCAGCAGCGCGTCTTCGATCCGCTCGGGATGGATCACAGCAGCGTTGTGCTCACGTCGCAGATGGACGAGCCGATCCTGCACGGCTACACCAATGAACGCGGAGTGTTCGAAGACTCCACTTTCTGGAATCCGACGGCATTCCTACACAGCGGAAACATGAACGCGACGGTCGCCGACGTCGGGAAGTGGGTGCGCGCACTGGGCACCGGAGAGTTACTCTCCGACAAGGCTTTCGAGCAACAGATGGCGCCGACGACTGCGGGCTTGGGAAGTATGACGGCCGACAAGTTCTTTTCCTTCGGGACCGGACACCTCGACGGTTGGCTGGTGATGAACCCGTCGTACGGCGGTTACAACGGCCTTGCGCTCTACTACCCCGACTCGAAGACGACGATCGTTGTCTACGCGACACTCGGGCCGACAACCAACGCGGATCTCAACAACGCCGTGACGATGGGCAAGGCGATCGGCACACTCCTCGAGCCGGATCACCCACCGCAGGTACCGACGCCGTGACCCGCCACACACGCCGGTAGGAAACAGCGTCGGCCTGCAACTTCCTGTTTACGCACGGATTACCTCCAGGACTTATCGCCCCATCACCATTCTCTTCAGTACCGAACGAAACGCGTCGGACCGCGGGTTGTCTCGCCAATGAACGAGAACGTAGATAGATGGGGACAGACCCGATGAGGAAATACGCGATGTCAGTGGCCTGCACGGTTGCAGTCACAGCGGGGGTGACTCTAGTGACGTCGGTTCCTGCCGGAGCGGCCCCGAATGACGGTGGGTCGTGCCCGTCCGGTGCGGTATTCGCAGTTGGCGGAACTTGGGATCCGACGGGACAAACGACGCAACCCGTCACCGACCGCTACGTAGCCCAGGGTTACGCCTCCAAACCGGTAACCTACCCGGCTAGCTTCTGGCCGCTCGGCGATCAGACGTACGACCAGAGTGTTGCCGTCGGCGCCCAGACGCTGCGCAGCGAAGTCAACGCTTTTCACGCTCAGTGCCCAGGCAGCGAGATCGTCGTGACCGGGTACTCACAGGGTGCGCGGATCGCCGGCGACGTGCTCGGCGACATCGCGCGCGACGGATCCATTCCGCAGTCGCAAGTCGAAGGTGTGCTCTACGCCGACCCCCGGAATTCGGCCGGAGGTATCGAAACTGTAGTGCCCAATGTCGTTCCAGGAGCAACGATGTCCGGAGCACGCAGCGGATTCGGTGACATCGCAGTGCAGGAAGTCTGCATCGAGGGTGACGGCATCTGCAACATGCCCAAGCCCCGTGATGCTCCCGAGGTGTTCGTCGACTCGGTATTCGGATACTTCACGAAGCACAACACTTATCAACCGATGATGTCGCAGCCCGCGCCGCCTGCTCCCCCGGCGTTGCCGCAGACACCCTCGGTGCCACTGCAACCCGCTGACGTTGCCACCGCGATCGTGACACGTGTCGTCGAGAACATCACTCCGTATCTGAGCGCTGCACTCGCCACCGTACTGACGAAGTAGGTCTGCACGGGCGACTCGGGCATGATCGACGGGTGGCCGCTTCTCGTGTGATTCGTGTACTGCTGTGGACGGTAGCCGCCCTGCTTGTCTCGACGGCCACTGCCTGCTCCAGTGAACAGGTCGGACCGATCAGCGTCGAGTGACTCGCTGACCCAGCTCCCGGCGTGCGGGCAGCGGTGCACCAGGAGCACCCCTCGAAGAATCCCCACTCGCCTTGCACAGCAGCGACTCTCCGACTCGACGAAAACGATCAACGCATGTTTGTCATCGACATCGCGACAACAACCTTCCGCGCGGTCGAGACCGACTCACCGGTTGCGACGGCCTTGACAGAGGACCTCTCGGACCACCCAGAAGTACGTATGGCAGTTTTCGACTGACTGAAAGTCGACCGATTCGTACAAGTCGAGGACCACCCGCGCCGTACACCATCGAATACATGCTCACGTTCATCGTCAGATACGGGTACGTCCCGTTCATGCTCTTGGGAATCAACGGAGCGGCAATTGCGCTCGCGGCATCCGGTGCGCCGAAATGGTCGCTGGTGGCATTGATTCTCTTCGCAGTGGTCTGCTCTTTCGCGGCCGAACGGGCACTTCCCTACGAATCTTCGTGGAATGCCCCGGGAGCTGACAGGTTTCGCGACGCAATCCACGCGTTTGTCAACGAATCACTCATCCTGGTGAGTGTCGCCGTCATTCCGTTGATGGCAGCGGTGATTCCATTCGACGGGTTGTGGCCGAGCAGCCTTCCGTTTGTCGTTCAGGTTGTGTTCGCAGTACTGGTTGCGGATTTCGGTATCACCGTCGTGCATCTGATCAGTCACAAGATTGGATGGTTGTGGCGCTTTCACGCAGTCCATCACAGCCTCGAGCGGTTCTACGGCATGAACGGACTCATGAAACATCCCGTGCATCAGACTTTCGAAACCGCAGGCGGCGTCCTGCCGCTGATCCTTCTCGGGATGCCCGTCCCGGTTGCCTCGGCACTCGCGGTTTGTGTCGCTGTCCAACTCTTGCTTCAGCATTCGAATGCCGACTACCGAATCGGTCCTCTGCGTCCGATACTCGCGCTCAACGCCGGTCACCGATTCCATCATCTGAAGTGGGCTGGAATCGGTGACGTCAACTTCGGATTGTTCACTCTGATCTGGGACCACCTGTTCCGTACCTATTCTTTCGATCCGGAAAAGCGATTCAGCAGTGACGATCTCGGTATGGCGGCCAAGCCCGACTACCCGGACGACTATCTCAGCCAGTTGGCGGAACCGTTCCGGAGACAGAACTGACGGACGACGGGTTGAGATTCAGCCCGCGAGTACCCGTCGCATGACGGGCCTGGCCGCGAATGCACTGGCCAACACCAACGCGATCCCCGCTGCCAGGGTGACGCCCAACTGAACGAGCGCCATCGGAGTAGTCAGCACGGCGGCCCCTGCCAGCGGGAAGAGGAACAGCAGTGCCGCGCCGGCACCGGCCAGTGCCATCACGACGACGGGAGTGCGAACGTGCCGCATGCGTGCGCTGTCCATCACCTCGATGGGTGTACCGGCCAGTGTCAGGCTTCGATACAACTCGCGGTTGTCGAGGATCCCGGATACCTGGGTGAGCGCGGACGAGATGGCAGCCAACGTGAATGTTGCTCCCAGAGTGAACAACACACCGGTTCGCATGTCCGCGAACAGGAACTCCTGTCCTGGTTCCAGATCTCGCCCTTCCCCGTTGCCGATCGCGGCGAGCAAAGAGGTTCCGGCGGCAACAAAACTTGCCATCGTCACACCGCTGACCGTGCGCCACACTGCCTTCGGATTATCCAGGACCCGACGAGCCGCAATCAACGACGCACCGTCTTTGGCGCATTTGAGCATGATTTTTCCGAGCACCAAGATGACAAACGGACCGACCAGCGCAACCACGCCGAAGCAGACACCCAGTCCCACTAGAATGGCCGCGATACTTGCCGCGGAACCTCCGAATGCACTCCATCCCAACAGAACCCCGACACCCGCAACAGCAAAGATCATCTTCGGTGCGGCACTGGGATTGCCCGCCGTGACGCCCAACGGGCTCACGAACACCTGGCGCATCCCGAGCATCGACGTCAAAGAAGCCAGGACGGTCATACCGAATACGATGCCCACCAAAGGAAGTGCGCCTACCCAGAGCTCACCCCACTCGAAGGTCCGGCCTTGAAATCGCAAGAGGGCTACGAGTGGCAACGCGAGGAAATACCCCAACACGCCGATCAACGCACCGCCCAAACCCTGGATACCCGATTCCGCAGCGCACAGCGCAACAATCTGACGGGGGGTGGATCCGATGAGTCGCAGCGCGGCCAGACGTTCGTCTCGACGACGGGCACCCAGGCGGGCCGCCGCCAGACCGAGAGTGACTGCCGGGACGATCATCAACACGGAGGCAACCCCGGCGAGCGCGAGATATGCCGCTGCCCCGGATTCGCTCGATCTGCCCGCAAATGCACCATAGCCACCGAGAACCGTGAGCAACAGGGTGGTTGACGCGGCGAAGGCCGATACGGGTAGTGCGAAGGTAATCAACGCCTTTCGGCCTTCGCCTCGCACCGTCATCAGAGCGACGCGCGCTGTGGCTTTCATGCCGCCACCTGTGTCCCGACGAGCGAACCGGCCTGCATCATCATCGTGCGATCACACCATCGAGCAACTTCGGCGTCGTGAGTGACGACGACCAACGCCGAACCGATCTGTTGCGCGGAATCACGCAGCACCCTCATCACTTCCCAGCTTGTCTGTGCATCGAGCGCACCGGTCGGCTCGTCTGCAAACAAGACTGCGGGTTTGGTCACCAACGCTCGGGCTATCGCGACACGTTGGGATTGCCCGCCCGACATCTGACCCGGGCGACGGTCCTGCAGCCCGTCCAGTCCCAAGGGTGCGAAGAATCCGTGCGCCGTCCGCTTGGCTTCCGCGATGGACAACCCGTTGAGCACCAAGGGCAAAGCGACATTCTCGATCGCCGGAAGCTCCGGCAACAGCTGACCCGATTGAAAGACGAAACCGTAGGATTCACGCCGAAGTCGACTCCGATCGTTCTCACCGAGGTTCTCGATATGCCTACCGCTCAACAGGATCGCGCCCGAATCAGGCTTCACGATTCCCGACATGCAGTGCAGTAGAGTCGACTTCCCCGATCCTGACGGGCCCATGATCGCCGTGGCAGTGCCCGCACGGACTTCCAGCGATACACCGCGGAGCACTGGCACGTCGCCGTACGACTTGCCCAGCGAGTGGACCGACAGGACTGCGGGTGATTGTGCGTTGTTCATGAGTACAGCCTCTCGCGAACCCCTCACCTACACATCGGCCCAGCGCACGATCTTCGAACTCACCTCGGTCCTACCGGAGGATGACCGGACCCCGAGGTCTGTCAGGGTCGTCACTATCATCGCTGACATGACCTGGTCCGGCGACGTCCACATGCAGCCCGGAATACTCATGTTCACCGGCGCCGTCGGATCGGCGCACACGCATGCGCACGCAGCTGTTCAGATCATGATCGTCGACGCCGGGTCCGTCACGGTCACCGACGGAAACGGTGACAGTGAAATCGTGGGAGCCGTGATCGTTCCCTCCGGAGCGGTGCACTCGTTGTCCGCCTCAGAGGGCGCGCGGGGACGGGCGATCTATGTAGATTCCACCACCGGAATGGGCCGGCGCATCAGGCCGCCTGAATCCGACCACGGCGGCGTGGCCGAATGGTCAACTCGTGGAGGGACTGCCGTAGCGAAGACGGACCGCGGCGTTTATTCGGACCTGAATTACGCAGCGAAACTGATCGATTCACTCTCCGAGAGCAGGCAGCCGTCGAATGTTGACACACTTCACCCTGCTCTCGAGCATGCTCTGACGCTACTGCCCGAGCGAATTTCGGGCCCGATAACGCTGACGGACACCGCCGCGCTGGTCTCCATCTCGCCCGGGCGGTTGGGAAGAATCTTCAACGATCAACTGCAGATGAGCTTTTCGACCTACATTCGTTGGCTACGGCTACTACGCGCCATGGAAGTGATGAGCAGCGGCGCAAGCCTGACTACCAGTGCACACGAGGCCGGCTTCACCGACAGCGCCCATCTCAACCGGGTCTGCCACAGTATGTTCGGGCTCACGCCCAGCGCTGCGACCGGCGATCTCACCTGGAATTAACCCTATCCATTTGTGACCTCGCCAGTAGCGACAGTCGGCTGTAGAGGCGAGCCAATCCGGGAACGTCCCGAAGACTGCCCGCCACTTCCTCCACACCGGCAGCGGCATACACGGTCAGCCGTGCATCGGCGTCGTACAGAACATCGACGACATTGCCGAAGCGGCGGACGGCAAATTCCGAAGCTTCAGCGAGCGCCGGCACCCCGAAGATCACCCAGCCGTCGAAGCGGGAGGCGAGCTCGAGATAGTCGGCCGCCGAGGTCGAACCAGCACACAGCACCTCGAAGTCGAACCAGACGACACCGTCTCGAATCGCCGAGCACGCCAATGCGCGTGTGCCGATCGTCAATTCGACACCCTCACCCGAAGGCCTCACGATTTCCGAGTCGACGAGGAATTCCCCTGTCGCAAACCGGTAGTCCCCGGCGCTTGGCTGTCCTGCTGTCCGGTAGTCGACGGAGCCGCCCAATTCGATCACCTCGAGAGTCTGCTCGATCAACTCGATCGACGGCACGAACTGTTCGTGAAAGAGCGGATTCGGAAGAAGGTCGGTCGGCGGGACATTGGACGTGACAACAACAGTCACACCCTTCGCGACGATTGTATCGAGAACCCTTGCCATGAACATCGCGTCAGCGACGTCGTCGATGTGGAACTCGTCGAAACAGAGCACGCGGATTCCGTCCACCACGTGGTCCAGCGCTGAACCCATCGACCCGAGTTCGTGCGCCCGGGCGTGCAGGTTTGCAAAGAACCGATGAAAGTGAATGCGCCGCTTGCCGACCAGGAGCCTGTCGTAGAACTCGTCCATGAGCATCGTCTTCCCGCGACCGACGCTTCCCCAGAGATAGATCCCACCCCCGACCTCACCGCGGGAGATCCGGGCCCGCAGTGCGACGAGGGCTTCACGTGCCGCCAACTGCTCTTCGTCCAGTAGCATAAGACTCCTCTACATCTGTAGAGTCGAGGCTAGCGACCGAACGTAAATCGAGTCAATGTGACCCTCACGACGCACTATCAGCAGCACGCAGCATCGACAGCAAGGAACGACATGAAGTCCGACCGCAGAGCCCTCATCGCGGCATCGGCCGTCACGGTCATCGCCGAGCAGGGTCCACGTGCACTCACCCATCGGGCCGTCGATCAGTCGCTGGATCTACCTTCCGGTTCGACGTCGTACTATTTCCGCACTCGCGAGGCACTTCTCGAGGCAACTGCATTACACATCGTGCACCGATCACGTTCGACTTTCGGCGAACTCCGCGAAAGGCCAGGAAATCCTGCCGCTGTGACGGCCGAGTATCTCGATGATCTTCTCTCTCGGCGCAGAAACGAATTGATCGCGCGATATGCACTACTCATGGAAACTCCCCGCGATTCGGCATTGCACCAACTCCTCGAAGGCAGCCTGTTTTCACTGGAGAAGGCAAGACCTATCTTCGAAACCATTGGCGTTGACGATCCTGACGTCGCTGCGACAAATTTCCTGAGCCTTCTGGAGGGCTTGATCTTCGATCATTGCCTCGGAGCGCGTAGCCGAGATCTTCGCTCCTCCGAAACCGTTCGGCAACTTCGAATCCCGATCGACATCTACCTGCGCGGAGTTGGCGCCACCTGAAAGACTCTGGTCAGCAGAGGCTTCCGGTGCAGGGTCGTTGTCCAGCGAACGGTGCCGCAACAAACGGGGTGCTGCCTGGAACCGAAGCCTGAACGGGTCCCAGGTGATTTGTGGGATAGGTACGGAATGCAAAGTCCACGCCGTTGCCGGCGAGGTCAGCAGCAAACTTCAAAGTCAGTGGTGCCGGAACATCGATGTCCGAGACCCACATCAGCCAGCCAATCGATTTCAGACCCTAGAACAGCCTTACCGATTGGTCAACCTAGATTCCCACTCCACATTCCCCGTTGTCGCGCGCCTGCTCCGGTAAGGTGGCGGTGTTCTGTACATGCAGGTCCCCCGCGAGATCAGGAGGCCGAAGGGCTCTCTCATGTCAGCGCCTGATCTCCCGACCTCTCCCCCTTCGCAGCAGAATTCGGTGGCCGTGATTCTCCGAGCAGCCGGTTGTGTATTCGCCGAAGACGAGGCTCGCTTACTCCTTCATGCCGCACGCTCGCGCGACGAACTCGACGCGATGATCGGTCGACGAGTTGCCGGCGAGCCACTCGAGCCTGTCATCGGGTGGGCAGAATTTTGTGGATTGCGCATCCGCATCGACCCTGGAGTATTCGTCCCCCGCCGACGCACCGAACTCCTCGCTCGACAGGCCTGCGCACTCGCCGACTCGGGAAGCGTCGTCATCGACATGTGTTGTGGCTCAGGAGCTGTCGGGGCAGTGGTGCAGGCGATGATCGATACTGTCGATCTCTACGCGGTGGACATCGAACCTACAGCGGTTCGGTGCGCTCGCCAGAACATCGCACCGCCCGAGCGTGTACTCGAAGGCGATCTGTACGGCCCACTGCCGACGAAGTTACGAGGTTGTGTTGACGTCGTTGTCGCCAATGCGCCCTACGTCCCCACCGATTCAATCCGACTCATGCCGCCCGAAGCGCGGCTTCACGAACCGCGGGTCTCGTTGGACGGCGGTGCCGACGGCCTGGACCTACAGCGTCGCATTATCGCCGATGCTGCACCGTGGCTACGACCGGGCGGCCATCTACTCGTCGAGACGAGCACGGAGCAGGTCGAGACGACCGTCGAAACATTCACTCGGGGAGGGTTTCTCACTCGTGTGGCGACCTACAGTGAGACCGCATCAACAGTGGTGATCGGTCAGTGCTGAACGATCGAATCATGAAGGCACGGACCATTTCCGAGTGTGGGCGGCAATCCACACGTCGCCCGGCGTATCTCAGGCTGATTTTGTCGATGCGTTCGGGCTCCGGCACATACCCACCTACCGGCCGGAACCACCAGGTCAGCGGCTGACTGCCTTCTGATACCGACGAATAGCGAACGGTACGAAGACGATCAGCAAACCGAAAGTCCACAACAACGACGCGATGACCGGATTCTGCAGTGGCCACGCATCCGGAACCGTCATCGCGGGATTGGTGTTGCCGAACAATTCACGCACCGCCTGAGTCACCGCCGACACTGGGTTCCATTCGGCGATCACTTTGAGTGGCCCGGGAAGATTGGTGGTCTCGACAAAAGTATTCGCGATGAACGACAGCGGAAAGATGACGATGAAGCTCGCGTTGTTGAATACCTCCGGCGTCCGGATCCAAAGCCCGACAACAGCCATGACCCATGACAACGCGTACGCGAAGAACAGCAGCAGCGCATAGCCCGCCACCGCTTCGAGGAAGCTGGAGTGAATCCGCCACCCGACCAGTAATCCGGTCAACGACATGACCACCAAACTGATGACGTTGATCAACACGTCACTCGATGTTCGGCCGGTCAGCACGGCGGACGGAGCCATAGGGAGCGATCGAAATCTGTCGATGATTCCTTTCTGGATGTCTTCGACCATCCCCAAGCCAGTCCAGGTAGCACCGAATATGACAGTCTGAGTGAAAATTCCGGCAATCAGGAATTCTCGATACGACGTGCCCGGGACGGAGATCGCGCTGCCGAAGACGTATGCGAACAAGAGCACGAACATGATCGGCGACAGAGTGGTGAACACCAGAAGATCCGGAACGCGCTTGATCTTTATCAAGTTTCGCCTGGCAATGGTCAAACCGTCTTCGAGCGCCATCTGCACGGTCATTTCTGATCCTCCAGTTCAGCCTCGTGCCCGGTCAGTGTGAGGAAGACATCGTCGAGAGTAGGTCTGCGAAGGCCGACGTCGAAAACGCGGATGCCTCGTGCCGACAGAAGATTCAGCGCTGCGACCAACGCGTCGGTGCCGTCGTCGACAGGAACGGTGACACGACGGACATTCTCTTGAACCTGAATGTCCCCCACGGCAAGCGAGCGCAATTCCTCGCGGACGATATCGAGGTGTTCGACTTCGTGCACACTCAATTCGATGCGCTCACCCCCGACCCGCGCCTTCAACTGGTCTGCGGTACCGCGCGCGATAACCGAACCGCGGTCGATGACCGCGATCTGGTCGGCCAACCTCTCGGCTTCTTCCATGTACTGCGTCGTAAGCAACAGTGTCGTACCCTGCGCCACCAATCCTTCGATGACATCCCAGAGGCCGAGTCGCGCACGAGGATCGAGGCCGGTGGTCGGCTCGTCGAGAAACAGCACCTGCGGGCGAGCAACCAATGCGCCTGCGAGATCGAGACGGCGGCGCATGCCACCGGAGTAGCCCTTGACCGGGCGATCCCCGGCCTCCACCAGATCGAACTGCTCGAGCAATTCTCGTGCTCTGGCCTTACTGCTTCGGGCGCCGAGGTGATAAAGCCTCCCGACCATGTCCAGATTCTCGTAGCCCGTCAGGTACTCGTCGACCGCGGCATACTGACCCGAAGCGCCGATCTTGGACCGCAACGCCCGCGCATCCTTGACCACGTCCAGCCCGGCAACCTCGGCGCGACCACCGTCCGGAATGAGCAGCGTCGTGAATATCCTTACCGCAGTGGTTTTTCCGGCACCGTTGGGACCCAATAGAGCCATCACCGAACCCTCGCGCACTTCCAGGTCGATGCCGTCCAATGCCGTGACGCCGCCGTACTTCTTGACCAGCCCCTCGGCCACAATCGCTTCGGTCATGAGCCCTCCCGCATCGGTAATCCGTCGGTAGTCCGTTCCCCAGTGTGACCCAGGAGGCCGACACATTCCAAGCGATGACGGTAACGAAGATCGAGTGAGTCCGTCGACTCACCCGATCTTCGTTGCGCCGTCGATTTCAGCTGCAGTTGCTGACTCGAGCAGTGATACCGCACCCGTCCGATCCACCCTCACTGCCAACGTCACAGCAGCGGCTAATGCCGATACGCCTGCTCCGATCCAGTACAAAACCGCGAACGAATGCAGGGTCGGCACAGTGCTCGCACCGATCACCACCGTCGAACCGGCCAATACCGCAGCCGCAACAGCGCTTCCGGTGGAGGTACCGACCGAGCGGAGCAAGCTGTTGAATCCGTTGGCCGAGGCAGTCTGATGGATCGGTGCAGATTCGGTGATCAGCGTCGGCATGGCTGCCAGGGAAAATGCAACACCAGCTGAAACCACGGCAGCGCCGATCACGATATTGACCAACGTCGGCGTCAACAGCACACGCAAGACGTATCCGATTGCAATGACGATCGCACCTGACGCCAACGTAACCTTCGCTCCCCATCGCCTCGTCACCTTCGACGACACCGGCGCCAATCCGATCATCAGAACTCCGCCCGGCATCATCGCCAATCCGGCTTCGGCGGCTGAGAGTCCGAGACCGTCCGCCGACGCGAGGGGCAACTGAAGTTCCTGCGTCGCCGCCAACGCGCTGATGAACATGGCAAATCCGAGTAACACCGCGCAGACGTTCGAGACGAGAATCGGGGCGCGAAGGGAAGTCCGCAGGTCCACCAACGGTGCTGGCGTGTGCAGTTCCCACGGAATCCATCCACAGAGCAAGACCACCCCGGACGCGACCAGAACGAGAACCTGGGGGCTTCCCCAGCCCCATTCAGTTCCCTTCGAAACGGCCAGCAGCAGTGCAGTCATGGCGAGTGTGAGGACTGCGGCTCCCAGAAAGTCGAAGCGTCCTCGACTTTTCACAGCCGATTCCGGCACCACCAGCGGCAAGACGACTACCAGTACAACCCCGAACCCGCCGGTGACCCAGAAAAGTGCGGGTAATCCCCAGTGCGCCGAGATCACCCCCGCCATCGGCATACCGAACATGCCGCCGATACCCAGCGTTGCGCTCATGAGAGCAACTGCACCACTGAGCTTTTCCGGGGGAAGGACATCGCGCATGATGCTGATTCCGACGGGCAGAAGCGCCGTCGCGAAGCCCTGCAACGAGCGACCGAGGATCAATAGCCAGAAACTCTGACTGAGCGCAGCAACCATGCATCCGACGATCATCACGACAAGGCAGACGAGCATCATCGCGCGCTTGCCGAACATGTCGGCAAGTCGGCCGATGAGAGGGGTCGCGACGGCACCGGTCAGCAGTGTCGAGGTCACCAGCCACGAAGCGGTGGCCGACGATACTCCCGATGCCGTCGCGAACTCGGGCAGCACCGGCACCACCAAGGTCTGTTGCAGCGCGACCACCACGCCGCTCAGACTCAAGACGCCGGCGACCCACCCGGTCCGCGCTTTCGCGCGAGCAGCCTCGCCTGTCAAGCGTTCGAGCGAGCGGCTACTCCGGCGTCGACAGGAACCACGATGCCACTCATGTGGGCACTCGCATCGGCGGCGAGGAACAGGACGACTCGCGTGACCTCGAAGGGATCCAGCCATCCGATCGGCTGCGCGTGCAAGGTCGCGTACACAGGTTCGACGTCGTCTGCCGTAGGCGATTCGAGATCAGGCCGCATCATTGCGTACATCATGTCGTTGTGAATCATCGGCGTCGAGATATTGCCCGGTGCAATAGCATTCACGGTCACACCCGAGTTGGCCAGTTCGAGTGAGACACTCTTCGTCAAGCCGATGACACCCCACTTGGAGGCGCCGTACGCCGCCATTTGGGTGCCGCCGGATCGACCCATCATCGAGGAAATCGTGATGATGCGACCGTAACCACGTTCTGCCATTCCCCCTGACACGGCCACAACGGTGTTGAACACACCGGTCAGGTTCGACGAGATGACCTCGTTCCACTGAGCCGACGTCATCGACGTAATCGGAGCGGGCACGGACACACCGGCGTTCGCGACTGCGATGTCGACGCTACCGAACTCGGATTCCGCGCGAGCAACGAGCGCGTCCATTGCTTCGCGATCAGCAGTGTCCGCCTTGACTGCAATACACCGGCGGCCCGTGGCTTCCACCAAACGAACGGTTTCCTTCAGGTCCTCCTCGGTTGCGAGGGGGTAGGCGACGACATCACTGTTCTCGCACCGATCGCAGATCACGATGTCCGCGCCACGCTCCGCGAATGCGATAGCGTGGGCGCGTCCCTGACCGCGTGCGGCGCCGGTGATCAGTGCAACTTTTCCTTCGAAGCTGCCTTCGAGGCTGTTCATGCCGTCTCCTAGTTCGTCGTATGCCAGCGTGCGCTGTACTGCATGCGTACTCCGAACCCGCCCGAAAGAAATGGTCGATCCCGGACAGCGGGAACCTAGCCGATCACCGGTAGACGGCGGTCTCGAATTTCAGGTACCCGTTGATGGATCCTGCGTCCGCGAACGGCAGAATCTGCGTTGCCCAGAAGCCACCGACACCGGTCTGCCGGTCGATCCAGTAATAGAGGTTGGCAAGACCCGCCCAAGCCAGCGACCCGGCCGGCCGGCCGGTGGGTGCCACCTCTTCATTTGTCATGAAGGAGTATGCCCATCCCTTTGGTACGCCGGGGAAGAATTCCGCATCGTTGGACAGTGTCGGAAGAACTCCGGGCAACAACCCGACGTGCTGGCCTTCGAGTCCGTTCTTTACGGCCGCAGCGACCGTCTCCGGCGACAACACGCGGCCCGCAGTACCCGCGCCGTCGTTCAGCCACATACGGATGAACTTCATGTAGTCGCCGACAGTGCCGTGCAAACCGTGACCACCCATGTGTACCTCAGGTTCGGCCGGAAGCTCGAATCCGATGAGCGGAGTCAGGCTTCCGTCGCTCTCGCGCTGATGGATCGGTGCAAGTCGATCCTTCATCGACGTGCTCATCGTGAATGCCGTATCCGTCATCTCGAGAGGTTCTAAGATGCGCTCGCGCATGACATCGCCGAGTCGCTGACCTCGAATCGACTCGACTACCTGTCCGGCCCAGTCGATGTTGGTGCCGTACTCCCACTTCTCACCCGGATCGAAGAGCAGCGGTGTCGTGAGCGCGGCTTTGCTACACGTGATGACACTGGGCTGCCCGTGCTCCTGCGAAAGCCGATTGTAGGACTCGTTGAAGAAGTCGTACCCGAACCCTGCGGTATGAAGGAGAAGCATTCGAGTGGTGATGTCTCGCTTGGGTTCCCGAAGAACGGGGTTTCCACCGGCATCGAAACCATCCAGGACCTTCAGCTCACCGATTTCGGGAATATAGGTCGCAGCAGGCGCATCGAGATCGAGCAACCCCTCCTCCGCACATTGCAGGACAGCGGTACCGGTGATCGCCTTGGTCGTGGAGAAGAGCGCAAAAGTTGTATCAAGGGTCATCGGTTCGCCGTGGCCGAGAGTCCGCTCACCGGCTGCGCCCTCATAGATGTTGCCTTCTCGATCCGTGATCATCGCGACGACACCCGGGACACGGTCAGCCCCCTGAGTTGCTCGCGCCAGCACGTCGTCGAGGTGCTGCTTCGAAAGGGGTTTCCGCGCAATATCTTCGATCGTCACTGCATTTCTCCATCCGACTCGCCACTTGTCTTGCCGAACAGAATGTAACGGCGATCACATACCCGGTTCTGCCTCGAAACGGCAGGAAATCTGTCTCGTTTCGGCAGAACCGGGCAGAGCTTGGAGTCAGCTCTGGGGCGCCCCGATATTCACCAGCCAGGAAATGCCGAATTTGTCTGTACAGGCGCCGAATTCGTCGCCCCACATCTGCTTCTCGAGTGGAACGCTCACCGTTCCCGTTCCCGACAACTGCTCCCAGTACCCGCGCAGCACATCGCCGTCGTCGCCGCTGAGGCTGACCGTGATGTTGTCGCCGGGGTTGTACGGCATGCCGGGCGGAGTGTCGGCACCCATCAGGGTGTATCCCTGATCGGTTTCGAGCATTCCGTGCATGATCTTGTCGCCGCCTTCACCGGGATTGCCGAATTCACCGAACGTGCTCAGCGCCAGTGTGCCACCGAAGATTTCTTTGTAGAACTCCAACGCCTCACGGGCATTGCCGTTGAAGCTGATGTACGGATTGAGTCGAGTTGCCATGACGTACTCCTAGCTCGTGGGATTGCTGTCACGTTCGAATTCAATCCTTGCAGAACGCTCCGACACGAAACAACGGATCAGAGCAGTTCATCCACTGTGTAAACCGATCGTCATGACCGTTCAAACAGCTTTCCTCAGAGTCGGTTCCGAGTCTCGGAAGGTAGCTCCTCGAACCGTTTCCGGTAGGCCGCCGCAAACATACCCAGATTGACGTAGCCCCAGGCGTTGGCGATTTCGGAGACGGTTCTCCCGTCGGAACGCAACAGTTCGCTGCGTACTCCCTCCAGCCGACGCGCGCGCAGTCGTTGACCCGGCGTGGTGTCTCGGTACCGTCGAAATCCCGCAGCGAGCGCTCGGACGCTGACGCCCACCGCAGCCGCGATCTCCGACGCCGTCGGCACCGAGCGCGCGAAGGTATCGATGTACTCCTCTGCCGATCGCACGTAGGCCGGTTCGGCGGAGGCGACGACGACGACGCCGAGTTGCAACCCGGCCTGCGTCGCCCACTCCTCCAGAAGCTGAGCCGTGACGAGTTCTTGAACCCTGGCGCCCAGCCTTTCACCCGACATCGCGTCGGGCGACTCTGCAATTGCGCGAACGACGTAGTCCATCAATGCCAGCCAACTCGAACCCCGCCCACCGATAGTGCACTTGTGCCGCCACAGGCGGTCGTCGGGAACCGACCCGTACCACTGCTGGGCATGATCGGCGACAAGCTGATGCGGCACAGTGAGATTCAGCTGCAGATGATCCTCGTCGAATTCGACGAAGTAGTCGGTCCGGCTGCAGTCTGCGACAAAGGTCTCCCCCACTCCGGTATTCGCCGCAACGCCCCGGCCAAGAGCATGCCGACCGTTACCTCTGATCGTCGTCAGAACCAGAATGTTTCCGGCTTCAGGCGAACATTCACCGACGGAGACTGGAATCCCGTAACAGAATCTGGTGACGTCGATCTTGCCGACCGCCGCCGAGTACATGTCCGAAGCCGGCTTCAATCGACTTCCGATCGGCGTCACCGTATACGGCATGTAGATGTTGTCGGACCACTCCTTGATGCGGTCCCAGTCCTGAGAGAAGGCCTGATGATGCTGCATGGTGGGCCGACCGGCCGCGTCGATGAGCAAGGCGTCCTCGAACATGGTTCGAGTATCGCACCAGGGCCGGGGAAGGTCACGCAAAGTCAGGTGACGTGATCTCTGCTCGTACGGCGGCAAAAAGCAGCGAATCGACCGCGGTCCCCCGGATCACCATGTGCGCCCGCATCAGCCCCTCCTCCACCATGCCGATTTTGGCGAGCACCGACGCCGACGCCGAGTTCTCCGGACGACACGTTGCCTGTACTCGCTGCGCTCCAAGGCGGGAACAGGCGAGTTCCAGAACCGCGCGCCCTGCCTCGGACGCATAACCCTGCCCCTGAAACTTCGGGTTGACGACAAAACCGAGTTCGGCCCGACGGTGCGCAGCGGATACTTCCCAAGCAGCTACCGAGCCGATCACTGCTCCGTCAGCCCTCGACGTGATCGCCAGGGTGAACGAGCGACGTTCGACGAACCCAGCTTCGAGTGCCGCATCAGCAAGGAACGCCCTGGTCACCGCGGGAGCGTTCGGGCCCCAATCAACATATCTACAGACAGCAGGGTCGGACGCGTATTCATGGACGGCCTCTTCGTCCTCGGGCGTGAAATCTCGCAGAACAAGGCGTTCCGTAGTCAACGTGAACATCCAGCGATCCTAGATTGGGTTCGAAATATTGCTTGACTCGAACGTGTGTTCGAGTATTCTGTGTGTAGGGGATCGGGGGATTCAATGACTGTCTTGTTGTCGGACGTGGTGTCGGGTTCTGCGGTGGGGTTACGTGGACGCCTGTGGCAGTTGTCTGCTGCGGAGTTACGCGAGGCTGCGGTGTCGGCGAGTGCGGAGATTCTGCGTCTCGAAGCGGTTCGGGTGGCGGTGGTGGACGAACTGTCGATGCGCCCGGATGATCAGGTGATCGCCAGCCGCGGAGTGGGTTCCTGGTTGGCGGCGAACACGATGCTGCAGGTTCGGGACGGGAAGAAGATCGCCGCCCTCGGCGAGGCGTTGCGGCCGTTTCCGGCGGTGGCAGCGAGATTCGATGTCGGGGATTGCTCGTTCGATCACGCCGTGCTGATCGTCGCGTTCTGTGAGTCCCCGCCGAAGGGGATGCCGAAGGAGGCGTTACCTCGCTGTATCGACCTGTCGCTTGCGGCTGCGTCGGGGGTGGAGGCGACGACGACGAAGGTGCGGCACGTGATCGCGACCTTGGAGCGCGTGTTCGAATCCGATGAGATTCCGCCCGCCGAAGACGTGGATCGCAACGAGCTCCGGATCGCCTCGACGCTCAATGGCCGGGTGGTGGTGCGAGGCGATTTCGATGCCCTCACCGGCGAAATGCTGCTCTCCGCGTTGTCGAATCTGACGATGCCGACCCCGGCGCCCGATGGAACCCCCGACGCACGGTCGGCGGCGAAGCGGACGGCGGACGGGTTCACCGAACTGATCCGCCGCTACCTCGACTGCGCGAAGACCGGTACCGACGGAGGCCAACGTCCGCACGTGAACGTGCACATCAACGCCCGGGGCCTCGCCGAGCATCGCGACTGCGCCGCAACACCGTCTGATGGTGGAGCGCCTCTGTCGGATCTCGATGTCGGGCATATGCCGTGGTTGGGGCCGCTGTCGGTCTCGCAGACGAGGTTGTTGGGGTGTGATTGTTTCCTCTCGACCGTCCTACTCGACGATCACGGCGCACCATTGGATGCGAAACCCGGAAAACGATTGGTCACCGCCGAACAACGCGTCGCCCTGATCGCCCGCGACAAGGGCTGCGCCTTCCCGGGGTGCACATGCGTACCGGCGTGGACGGATGCGCACCATATCCGGCACTGGGCCAACGGTGGCCCGACGGTGATGAACAACCTGGTCCTGCTGTGCCGTTCACATCACCGGCTGATGCACCGCACATCCGGGTTCGCCGGAAAATGGGCGATCCGCATCGGCGTCGACAACAAACCGTGGTTCATCCCGCCGCCCTCGATCGACCCGCAGCAGCACCCCAGGCCGGCGAACACCACATTCAAAACCTGAGAACCGCTTCTCGGGGACAACAGAACACGGCCAGGCTCCGCATCGGACATCAGCACCCGATACGGAGCCCACAGGCGGTGACGCTCGATGAAGCCGCGCCCACGATCAATCAGCGAGTCAGCACAAGCCCCGATGTCGGAACGCCCGTTCCCGCAGTCACCAGTACATTTTCGACGGAGTCGACCTGGTTGACCGAAGTACCGCGGATCTGCCGAACTCCCTCAGCGATACCGTTCATCCCGTGAATGTATGCCTCACCGAGCTGTCCACCATGGGTGTTGATCGGAAGCTTTCCACCGAGTTCGATTGCGCCACCGGCGATGAAGTCCTTGGCCTCTCCCCTGCCACAGAAACCGAGTTCCTCGAGCTGCATCAATACGTAGGGCGTGAAGTGGTCGTAGAAGACCGCCGTCTGCATGTCCGACGGGCGCAGCCCACTTTGTGACCAGAGTTGATCGCCGACAAGGCCCATCTCAGGTAGGCCGGTCAAACCGTCGCGGTAGTAACTGGTCATGATGTATTGATCTGCCCCGCTGCCCTGTGCGGCGGCTGCGATAACGGCAGGGGTGTTCTTCAGATCCTTGGCTCGTTCTGCCGAGGTGACAACGATGGCGATGCCGCCGTCGGACTCCTGGCAACAATCGAGGAGATGCAAAGGTTCGGCGATGAATCGCGAATTCTGATGGTCCTCGAGGGTGATCGGTTTTCCGTAGAAGAATGCCTTCGGATTGGTGGCTGCATGCTTACGGTCCGCGACGGCGATTCGGCCGAAGTCCTCGCTGGACGCTCCGTATACGTGCATGTACCGCTGCGCGACCATCGCGACAAACGATGCGGGCGTGCCCAATCCGTGAGGATAGGAAAAAGCATTGTCTGTGCCCGACGAATTGACCTGCGCTACAAGGCCGGAGTTCACCTGACCGAAACGCGCACCCGATCGCTCGTTGAACGCGCGGTAGGCAACGACGACGTCCGCGACGCCAGTGGCGACAGCCATTGCTGCCTGCTGAATCGTCGCCGCAGCGGCACCGCCGCCGTAGTGGATACGGCTGAAGAACTTGAGGTTCGGGATGCCCACCGAACGAGCCACTGCCACTTCAGTATTGGTGTCCATGGTGAACGAGGTAAGACCGTCGACGTCGGCGGGTGTCAGACCGGCATCGTCCAACGCGGCTTGAACAGCCTCGGTGGCCAGTCGCAGTTCACTGCGACCGGAGTCCTTCGAGAAATCCGTGGCGCCGATTCCGACGATCGCCGCCTTACCGGACAATGCGCTCATTCAATGTCTCCGTTCGAGCCCGACGCCGGAAATGCCAGTGTTACCTGCGCAGTGATGTGATCTCCCAGACTGTTCTTGCCGACCACCGCGAGCGAAACTAGATCCTCGTCGTAGGCGGTCACCGTGCCGGAGAGCGTCAACGTGTCGTAGGCGTACCAGGGCACTCCGAGGCGGAGTTTGATCGACGTGAGTACGGCCCGCGGTCCTGCCCAGTCGGTCACGAATCGCTGCACCAGGCCGGTGTCGGTGAGGATGTTGACGAAAATGTCCTTCGAGCCGCGTTTCTGTGCGAGATCGCGGTCGTGGTGAACATCTTGAAAGTCGCGGGTAGCGAGCGCTGCCGAGACGACAAATGTCGGGTCGCCGTAAATCGAGAGCTGCGGAAGAACCTCTCCCACAGTGATATCCGTCATCGAAGTCACCATCACTCCTTCACCGCAGAAACCGCAGACACCGCAGACACCGCAACCGGCTGCCAGGCGTAGAGAGTCCAGGGGGTGCCGCCTGTCTCGTCGTCACCGGGAAAGTCGAGGTAGATCGCCTCCACCTCCATTCCGATCGACACGTTCGAGGGATCGACACCTCGCAATTCGCCGAGCATCCGCACACCCTCCGGCAGTTCGACCAGGGCCACGACAAACGGCAACGACCGACCAGGAACCTTGGGTGCGTGGTGAACGACAAAACTGAAGACCGTTCCCCGCCCGGACGCGACCACGTAGTCGGTCTGCTGCGACTTGTCCTTCCAGATCGCGGGCACCGGCGGGTGCTGCACCGAACCATCCGCACGCAGTTGGATACGCAACTCGTGTGCGGCGACACCATCCCAGAAGAACTGTGTGTCGAGAGACGCCGTCGGGCGCAGCATCCGAGATGCGTCCAGGTCCGCAGGCACGTCAGTTGGGGGCGTCTCACTGACTGGCGGCGCGAACTTCAAGATCCGGAACATCATCTCCGAGACCAGTTCTCCGCCGACTCGCCAGTAGCTGCGAGTAGTGAAGAACCACCCTTCACCGAGACCTGTCTTCTTGGGCCCCACAACATCTTCCAACACCGACGAGATGGTGACCTCTTCACCCGGCTTCAGGTAGCGGTGGTAGATCTGATCGCAGTTGGTCGCGACGACGGACGTGAATCCGGCCTCGTCGAGAATGTCCGTCATCCGGCCCAACGGATCGTCGGCTTCCCGAATAGCACCCAGGCCACGCATCGTCCATACCTGCGCCATCGCCGGCGGCGCGACTATGCCGTCGTGTCCGGCGGCGCGGGCAGCCGATTCGTCGACGTAGATCGGGTTCTCGTCTCCGATCGCCTCGACCCAGTTGCGGATCATCGGCAGGTTCACGGGGTCTCGGCCGGCGCGAGGAGCGCTTGGCCCGTCCTCTCGAACCCGTTCGGCAGCAGTGAGAATGGGATCTGACACGGTTCGTTTCCTATCTCGGAACGCGGGGAAGCTTCAGGCCGGCGGTCGCGATCAATTCGCGCATCACCTCGTTGACTCCACCGCCGAAGGTGATCACCAGGTTGCGCTTGATCTGCATGTCCAGCCACTCCATGAGATCAGCGGTTTCGGGATCGATCGGATCTCCGTACCGTCCGACGATCTCTTCCGCCAGTCGACCGACCCGCTGGATGCGCTCGGTCGCAAATACTTTGGTTGCCGAAGCGTCGGCAATGTCCACCGAATCCGAATCACTCGACGCCACTTGCCAGTTGAGCAGTTCGTTGAGCCGATACGTCGCATGAATTTCGCCGAGTGCGCGCCGTACATCGACGTGATCAAGCAGGTCTTCACGCTTGGCCCAATCGAACACGTGGTCGTAGATCCCTGCGACCCGACCTGCCGGGCCGAGCATGACGCGTTCGTGATTGAGCTGCGTCGTGATCAGGCGCCAACCCTGATTTTCTTCACCCACAAGCATGCTCGCCGGAACGCGAACGTCTTCGTAGTAGGTGGCGTTGACGTGATGCGCACCGTCGCAGGTGATGATCGGGGTCCAGGTGTAGCCGGGATCTTTGGTGTCCATGATCAGGATGGAGATGCCGCGGTGCCGTGAATCGGCAGAACCTGTCCGCACGGCGAGCCACACGTAATCGGCGTCGTGCCCGCCGGTGGTGAAGATCTTCTGGCCGTTGACGACGTACTCGTCACCATTGCGCGCTGCCGAGGTGCGGAGTGCTGCAAGGTCGGTGCCGGCCTCCGGTTCGGTGTAGCCGATCGCGAAGTGCACTTCACCGGCCAGGATCGCGGGCAGGAACTTCTGCTTCTGCTCCTCGCTGCCGTATTTCTGCAGAGTCGGGCCGACGGTCTGCAGAGTGACCGAAGGTAGTGGGACATCCGCCCGCACAGCCTCGTTGACAAAAATCTGCTGCTCGACCTCACCGAACCCACGTCCGCCGTACTCCACCGGCCAGCCGACGCCGAGCCAGCCGTCCTTGCCCATACGACGGATGACCTCGCGATAGGTAGGGCCGTGCCGCTCCACACGCATGATCTTCGCTTCCTCGGGCGAGATCAGCGTCGAGAAGTAGCGTCGAAGTTCTGCTTGCAATGCGCGCTGACTGTCGGTCAGATCGATGAACACCGGGCCCCCACGAGGTCGAGTCGCTGCGAAGCGCCGCCGAGCAGGCGCGCCAAGTCTTTTGCAGTCGAGTAGTAACGATGAAGCGGATAGGTGACGTCGACGCCCAGACCGCCGTGCAAGTGGTGAAGCACCTGCATCGTGGCGGGCACTTCTTGGGCGATCCAGTAAGCCATGACGTCGAGGTCAGACTGGGCATCCAGGCCCTCCGACACGCGCCAGGACGCCGACAACGCCGCGACGTGAAGAGTCCGAGAGGTGACGTAGGCGTCGGCGATCTGTTGTGAGACTGCCTGGAACGTGGCGAGCGGCTTGCCGAATTGCTCGCGCGAGCCGACGTGTGTCGCAGTGAGATCGACGGCACCGGAAACCAAACCGTCGGCAACGGCTCCGATACTTGCCGTGGCGATGCGGTACAGCGTTTGTACGGCTTCCTCGCCGGCACCGAGAAGTTCACCGACTGCTTCGTCCATCGTGACTGCGAACTCAGGACTGCCGGACGAACTGGGAGTCGGTGTCAGTGCGACGCCGGCGGCGGTCGGGTCGACAAGAACGACTCCGGCGTCGGTGGGCACAAGAATTCTGTGTGCACTCGCCGCGAAGGGCACGGCAAGCACCGTCCCGCTGACGCGATACCAGTCGCCTGACTGCTGCGCGGTTGTCGACGGCTGCGCCGGGAACTGCTGCCCCGGCTCACCGAGTGCCGCGGTGAACACCCGTCCGGTGCCGACTCCGGTGAGCAATTCGTCCTGTTGAGAGTCGGTCCCCAGAGCAACGATGGGAAGTACGCCGAAGCCCAGGGTCGCGAGAGCCGGAATAGGAGCGGCGGCCCGGCCAACCTCGACGAGAAGGGAACCGACGTCGGAGACGGTGAGGCCCTCACCGCCCAGACGCTCGGGCAGTGCCAACGTGAGCAGGTCGGCTTCGGCGAATGCCGCCCAGAGCGCGTCCGGCTCCAGTTCGCGGGCAAGGAGCGCGGTAGCCACCTCGGCTACCGCTTCCTGGGTTTCATCGGGGGTGAAGTCCACGCTGGCAATCCTGTCTCTGATGTAGAACGTGTTCTAGTTGTATCACCAACGTGGACATTTCTAAAGGCCTCTACTCACACCGACTAGTCACGGGGCAGGCCCAGAATTCTCTCCGCGGCGACGGTCAACAGAATCTGTGTGGTTCCGCCGGCAATCGACAGGCATCGCGTGTTGAGGAACTCACGCGAGAGCGGGCCCTCCACCCACCCGGCAGTACCGCCCAATTCCATGGCGAACTCCGCCACATTCTGACGCTGGCGCACGCCCACCAGCTTTCGGACGCTCGACGCCGGGCCCGGATCCTGACCATCCAATTGCCGCAGTGTCGTACGCAATTCCAGCAACGAGCCC
The DNA here is from genome assembly GCF_030056735.1 of Rhodococcus sp. IEGM 1409. GTDB lineage: Bacteria > Actinomycetota > Actinomycetes > Mycobacteriales > Mycobacteriaceae > Rhodococcus_F. The sequence continues at coordinate 69,528 of NZ_JASHKN010000013.1, read as the reverse complement.
ACCATGGCGGTTCCGATCAGCCCACCGAGCTTGTCTGCGACCACAGGATCGGGATCGCCTGCCAGCTCGAGCAATTCCTCCATCGCACCGCCGAGCGAAGAGCCCCCGCTCATCGCAACTCGCTCGTTGGCGAGGGTCGTTCGGGCCAGTTTCCAGCCTCCGCCGAGCTGGCCGACGACGCACTCGTCCGGCACGAAGACGTCGTCGAGGAAGACTTCGTTGAACAGAGCGTCGCCGGTGATCTCACGCAGCGGCGAGATCCGAATCCCAGCCGTCTTCATGTCGAGAAGGAAGTACGTGATGCCCTTGTGCTTGGGAACCTCGCGATCAGTCCTGGCGAGGCAGATGGCCCAGTCAGCTTCACGCGCAAGCGAAGTCCAGACTTTCTGCCCGTTCAGCTTCCAACCGCCGTCGACCTTCTCCGCAGTCGTGCGCAGCGCGGCAAGATCCGAACCTGCACCAGGTTCACTGAAGAGCTGACACCAGGTGATCTCACCCTTGAGCGTCGGAGTCGCGAATCTTTCGATCTGCTCCGCACTGCCGTGCTCGAGGATAGTGGGAACTGCCCACCAACCGATCACCAGATCGGGTCGGCCGATTCCGACGGCCGCCAACTCTTCTTCGATCAAAATCTGTTGCGCGGCCTTGGCGCCCCGGCCGTACGGCTTGGGCCAGTGCGGTGCAAGGTAGCCCGATTCGGCCAACGCGTTGCGCTGTTCGGATTCGGGCAGCGCCACCAATTGCGCTACCTCTTCGCGAATGTCGGACCGGTCGGAGTCCAGCTCACTCAAGTCGATCTGAAGGTGACGCCGTGCGCCGCCGATCGTCAATTCCGCGACGCGTGCGCGCCAGCAAGACGATCCGCCCAGAATCTGCCGGAGCGAGAGTGCTCGACGAAGGTAGAAGTGCGCCTCGTGCTCCCAGGTGAATCCGATGCCGCCGAGCACTTGAATGCAGTCTTTTGCCGTGTCGACAGCGGCGTCCAGCGCCACCGCGGCCGCCACTGCTGCGGCGATCGGAAGTTCGTCGCCCGACTCGGCAGCGACCGCGGCGTCCCAGGCGACCGCTCCGGCATTCTCTACGCGGCAGAGCATTTCGGCACAGATGTGTTTGATCGCCTGGAACGAACCGATGGGCTTTCCGAATTGTTCGCGAATCTTCGCGTACTCCACCGCAGTACGCAGACTCCAAGCCGCAATTCCGGCTGCTTCGGCGGCCCCCAGTACCGCCGCGAGATCGGAAACCGATCCGGGCGCAATGTCATCGAGGATTCGGTCGGCGTCGACCACCACTCGGTCGAACGAGACTCGCGCCAGCGGACGCGACTTGTCGATCGTGTCGACCGCCTCGTAGGCCACTCCATCGCTGTCGCCGTCGACGAGCGCCCAGACGACACGCGAACCGTCACCCTCGCCTACTACGCGCGCCGACACCAGTACCGATACACCCGAATCTCCACCCCAGGCGTAACCTGCTTCGCCATGAAGCTCGATTCCGCCGGACGCATTCGCCGTTGCCGAAACTGGACTTTCGTCCAATACGACGGCACACGGCAGCGCACCGTCGGCGAGCGATTCGGACCAACGCTTGGACGCGGGCGACGAACTTCGCCCCACCACCAAAGCTGCCAGTGCGGTCGTGAGAACAGGACCCGGCACGAGTTCGATTGCCGCCTGCTCGAGCATTGCTGCGAGATCGACGATTTCGGCTCCGGCTCCGCCGACCGCTTCGGGAACGGCGACCGAAAATATCCCGAGAGATGCGAACTCGGACCATTTCTCCCGCCACGAAACTGCAGGTCCGCGGCGTACCATGTCCATCGGCGTGGCCGAGCGCGCCCAGGCCTCGATCGATTCCTGGACCGCTCGCTGTTCATCGGTCGTGGCGATTGTCACAACTGGTTCCCGCCTCTCGATAAGTGACACAATTGTTTAGAACGTGTTCTAATATGACACCTGGCCAAGAGTCAAGGCGCGAAGGAATTTGTCGATGACCACAACATCCCGATCCCGCTCCAACGCGGTTGCTGCTGCAACGCTTGGGGACGACGATCTCAGCTCCAACGCGCAACGTGAACGCCGCAAGCGGATTCTCGACGCAACCCTCGCCTTGGCGTCCAAGGGTGGCTACGAGGCTGTCCAGATGCGCGCCGTGGCCGAGCGCGCCGACGTCGCAGTCGGAACGCTCTATCGCTATTTCCCGTCCAAGGTTCACCTGTTGGTGTCCGCTCTGGCACGCGAATTCGAGAAGATCGATTCCAAGGGCAAGATCCCACCCGGAACCAGCCCCCTCGAGCGGATGCAGCTGATCCTCAGCCTCATCACCCGCGCGATGCAGCGCGATCCACTCCTCACCGAAGCGATGACTCGCGCGTTCATGTTCGCCGACGCCTCCGCAGCGGCCGAGGTCGATCAGGTCGGCCAGCTGATGGATCGCCTTTTCGCACGAGCTATGACCGAAGAGGAGCCAACCGAAGAGCAGTTGGCGATCGCACGCGTGATCTCCGATGTGTGGCTGTCGAATTTGGTGGCATGGCTCACGCGACGTTCTTCGGCGACCGATGTCGCCAATCGACTGGAATTGACGGTTGAACTGCTGCTCGGTGACGGAACACGCAAACCCGAATAGGCAACCTTTGTCGTATCTGTCGTTTTTGCGCTGATCCGACGAATACGTATCGAGCCAGGAGTCGCTGCATCACCTAGATTTGAAGAGGTGAGCGCACAAGATCTGTCCATAGAACTCCGCCGAGCGCTGTCGGGTGTGGCACGCACCCCGCGTCTGCTCGTAGCCTCCGACTACGACGGGACGATGGCACCCATCGTCGCCAACCCGGACAAGGCCTATCCCCGCGCGGAAACGGTGCGTGCGCTCCGCTCCCTCGCCAGCCTGGCTTCGACGACGGCTGCCGTGATCTCGGGTCGCGCCCTCAAGGATCTGGCTGCACTGTCCCGACTTCCCGCCGAAGTGCAGTTGGTCGGCAGCCACGGCTCCGAGTTCGACATCGGATTCGTTCACGCGATCGACGCCGACGCCAGGAAACTGCTCGACGAGATCGTCACCGAGTTGGGCCGAATCGCCGCCGATACTCCCGGCGCAACTGTGGAGAAGAAGCCCGCCAGCGTCGCACTGCACGTACGCAACACCAGTGCCGACGACGCCGAGAAGGCACTCATCGCCGTTCGCACCGAATCAGCCCTCTGGCCGGGTGTTCAGGTCACCGAGGGCAAATCGGTGGTCGAGTTGGCCGTCATCGCCACCGACAAGGGCCACGCACTCGACTTGATCCGCCATCAGGACGGCGCTACCGCTGCCGTCTTCATCGGGGACGACGTGACCGACGAAAAGGCGTTCAGCAGGCTTCAGGGGCCGGACATCGGAATCAAAGTCGGCAGCGGGGACACCGTCGCCGACTATCGCGTCGACAGCACCGAGGACGTCGCTGCCGCTCTGGCATTCCTGCTCGACGAGCGTCGTACGTGGCTTTCCGGTGCCGACGCTCCTCCCATCGAGCGGCTCTCGATGCTCGCCAGTCCGCGCACCGTCGCTTTGGTGACCCCGGATGCGACGCTGACCTGGTTGTGTCACCCGGAACCGGATTCAGCAGCGGTCTTCGCTCACCTTCTCGGTGGGACCGGGGCCGGCCACTTCTCGGTCGGGCCTCGCCGAACAGCCTTGCCGCTGAGCCAGAAATACCTCGACAGCACCATGACCGTTCAGACCCGCTGGGCGAGCCTGTCCGTCACCGACTACCTCCCCCACGACGTCCCACAGGGACGGACCGACCTGACCCGCATCATTTCCGGCCAGGCCGACGCGATCGTCTCGTTTGCACCCCGTCCCGAGTTCGGTCAAGGCCAGGTCACCCTCGAGGTCGTCGACGAGGGCATTCGTGTCCTCGGCACCAACGAGCCTTACGTGCTCCGCTCCCCCGGCGTGCAGTGGAACATCGCCACCGACGGAAACCAGCAGACCGCCCACGCCATCGTCGAGCCGTCCAAGGGTGACGTCGTCCTCGAATTGCGCTGCGGAACAGAAGAAATCGGACCCTCCGAAGTTCCGGAGCTCGAACGTCGAGCGACTTCGGAGGCATACTGGTCCGATTGGGCCAAGACGCTCGAACTGCCGAAGCTGAAGCCGGACTTGATGAAACGCTCTGCGCTGACCTTGCGCGGGCTGGTTCACGCCGATTCCGGTTCCATCATGGCCGCCGCGACGACATCCCTGCCGGAAGAGATCGGCGGAGTTCGCAACTGGGACTACCGTTATTGCTGGTTGCGCGACGCCGCCCTCACCGCAACAGCTCTCGTGAGCGTCGGATCCACCAACGAAGCCGAGAACTACCTCGACTGGGTCCACCGCGTGCTCGAAACGCTGCCGGGACCCGAGCGCCTGCATCCCCTCTACACGCTCTACGGGACTTCGCTACCGCCCGAGGCCGTCATCGATTCACTGCCCGGGTACGCCGGCTCCCGGCCGGTCCGCGTCGGAAACGCCGCGAATCAGCAGGTTCAACTGGACGTGTTCGGCCCCATCGTCGAGCTGATCGTCGAACTAGCAAATGCACGCGAAAAGGCCGGTGCGCCAGATCCTTTGAGTGACCGCGACTGGGAACTGGTGTGCGCCATGGTCGAAGCAGTGCAGCGACGCTGGTTCGAACCCGATCACGGAATCTGGGAGATTCGCGACAACCCGCGCCATCACGTCTATTCCAAGGTGATGGGTTGGGTCACCGTCGACCGGGCTGTCGATCTTGCTGCCCGATTCGGTCGTGAGGCTCTGCCCGAGTGGGCGGAACTGCGTGACCAGATCGCCGACGAAGTACGCCACAAGGGATGGAAGGACGACGTCCAGTCGTACACCGCAGCCTACGACGGTACCGATCTCGACGCCGCTACTCTGCACATCGGACTGTCGGGACTGATCGATCCGACGGATCCACGCTTCGCCGCGACCGTCGTAGCCACCGAAGCTGAACTACGCAGCGGCTCAACGGTATACCGGTACCATCACGACGACGGTCTACCCGGCATCGAAGGTGGATTCCATCTCTGTGCCGCCTGGCTCGTCGAGGCCTACCTCTTGATCGGCCAACGTCTGCAAGCCGAGGCGCTGTTCGACCAGTTGGTCGCGGCGGCGGGTCCCACCGGGCTACTAGCGGAGGAGTACGACCCCATCGCGGAACGCTCGCTCGGCAACCATCCCCAGGCATACAGCCACCTGGGGTTGTTGCGGTGCGCGCAACTCCTGGCGTAAGCCCAAACCCCTGACTAGCCCTTGACCCGACCTGATGTTCGCCCGGCCAGTAGTTCGGTGTCGAGCATCTCGACTATCGGAACGCCGGATCCGGACGGCGACATCAGGAGCGCACCGGCGCGCCGGCCCTTCTCTTCCTGGGGCTGGCGCACCGTTGTCAGTGATTCGCGCAGCGCCTCGTCGACGCCGTCGAATCCGGTGATCGACAGTTGGCCAGGTACGTCGATGCCCTGCCAGCGCGCCCAGTCCAAAGCGCCGAGGGCCAGCACGTCGGTGGTGCAGACGAGTGCGGTGATCTCAGGGTTGGTCGCGAGAGCTTCCGCCGCCGCCGAGTGCCCGGACTGCGATGTGTGGACGTACCGCTCGATCACCGTGAGTGAGAGTGGATCCATGTCGGCCGCCACCATTGCGTCGCGCACTCCCTCGATGCGCTCACGCTGGACGTGGAAGTGCGGGGACTTGAGTCGTTCCTGACTGACAACGCCGTCCATCCGGTCGCGCCCCAGCCTCATGCAGAGCACGCCGATGTCACGGTGGCCGAGACCGATGAGGTAGTCGGCGACCTTGCGCATGGCAGCCCGGTCGTCGATGCCCACCAGAGACGCACCGGGAATCTCGCGAGGCTGGTCGCACACGACGATCGGAATGTGGCGCTCGAGCACGGCGGCAAGATACGGGTCGTCGTCGGCCACCGAGTAGACGACAAAACCGTCGACACCCGCTTGTTGGACCACGGCTGCAGCATCGACCTCGTCGCGTCCAGGACCGGCAGGGATGAGCAGCAGGCCCTGACCGGCGTCCTCACATGATTCCGAGAGCCCGGCCAGGAAGCTCATGGCGGCCGGATCGCGGAACGAGTAGCTGAGCGCTTCGGTGAGCAGGAGACCGACGGCGCCGGCTTTGCGAGTTCGCAAGGAGCGGGCAACCGGATCGGGTCCGGGATATCCGCGTCGCTTGGCCGCCTGGAGCACTCGATCCCGTAGCTCGACGGAGAGCTGATCGGGTCGGTTGTACGCGTTCGAGACTGTAGTTCTCGACACATTGAGCTCGGCGGCGAGCGACGCCAAAGTGGCTTGACGGCGTGGCTGACGGGACCGGGGCATAAACGGACGTTAGCCGTAGTCCTCAAAGTCGGCGCGTTGGGGCTGAGCCAAAGGTGAACTACCAGCGACTATGCGCTAATGTGTAACGGTAACGGTTTCCAATAGCATTTAGCCCAGCCTTTGTTCAGGAGAAAAGCACGTGCGTTCGTCGTCGAAATTCCGCACCGCCACCGCCCTCGCGGCCGTCTCGGTCGCTGCAGCATTCACGCTCACCGCGTGCAGCTCCACCTCTTCGAAAGACGAAGGCATCACCGTCGTCGCATCGACGAACGTGTGGGGCGACGTCGCCCAGGCCGTGGCAGGCGACAAGCTGACCGTGACGTCGATCATCAACGAGCCGTCCGCGGACCCGCACTCTTTCGAGGCAACTCCCGCCGATGCCGCCAAGATCACCGACGCATCGCTTGTCGTCTACAACGGCGGCGGTTACGACCAGTTCATCACCGACGTCCTCGACGCAGGCAAGGGTGAGCAGAAGACGGTCAACGCCTACAACCTGCTCGACGGCGGCATCCATGCCGGCGAAACCGCGGGCGAATCGCATGACGGTCACACCCACGGAGCCGTCAACGAACACGTCTGGTTCGATATTCCGACAGTCGACGCCGTCGCACATTCGGTTGCCGATCAACTGAGCGCACTCGATCCGGACAACGCGGCAACCTACGAGGACAACGCGAAGGCATACAGCCAGAAGCTCGCCGGCATCACGGCCATCACCGACACCATCGCCGCTGCCCACGCGGGCACACCCGTGGCTCAGACCGAACCGATCGCGCACTATCTCCTGGTCGCGGCTGAGCTGAAGGACGCAACTCCCGAAGAGTTCACCAGCGCCATCGAAGACGGCAACGATCCGTCACCGGCCGCAATCGCCGCAACCCGCCAGCTCCTCTCGGACAAGCAGGCCCGCGCACTGGTCTACAACATCCAGACGCAGGACAAAGTGACCCAGGACATGCGCACCACAGCCGAAACCGCCGGAGTGCCCGTCGTCGAGGTTACGGAAACTCTCCCCGAGGGCCTGGACTACATTCAGTGGCAGACGCAGACCGCGGAGTCGCTCGCAAACGCCCTCTCTGCCCAGTAATTTTTGCCCCACCATTTCCGAGAAGAACCGATCGGCTTGTGACAGAAACTTCCGCGAATATTCCTGTGCCCTCTGGTAACACCGTGCCGTCAAAAGCCACCGTGCCCGCTGTGACGCTGAAGGATGCTCGACTGTCCTTCGGCACCCGGACACTCTGGGACGGACTCGACCTCGAGGTACAGCCAGGTGAGTTCATCGCCGTACTCGGACCGAACGGGTCTGGCAAGACCTCGCTCCTGAAGATTCTGTTGGGTCAACTGCAGCTCAGCGGCGGTAGCGCTCAGATCGTCGGCACGCCGGCACGGGCTGGTAACTCACATGTCGGGTACATCCCGCAGCAGAAGTCGATCGACGACGGCCTCCCGCTCCGCGGCCGCGACCTGGTCGGCCTCGGCGTCGACGGTCACCAGTGGGGCACGGGGCTACTGCGCCGGGGTCGTCGACGCAAGATCGTCGACGACGCCATCGCGCAGGTCAGCGCCCAGTCGTTTGCCGACGCTCCCATCGGCTCCATGTCCGGCGGCGAGCAGCAGCGACTGCGGATCGCTCAGGCATTGGTCGGCGACCCGCAGATCCTGCTGTGCGACGAGCCGCTGCTCAGCCTCGACCTCGCCAACCAGCACCTGGTCTCGACGCTGATCGACAAGCGTCGGCGCAGCCATGACACGGCGGTGCTGTTCGTGACGCACGAGATCAATCCGGTCCTGCCGTTGGTGGATCGAGTGCTCTATCTGGTGGACGGCAAATTCCGGATCGGGACGCCGGCCGAAGTGATGACGTCCGAGGTTCTCTCGGATCTGTACAACACCGACGTCGAGGTGCTGCAGGTTCGTGGTCGCCTTGTCGTGATCGGCACCGGAGATGCCATCGACGCGCTCGGCAGCGCCGGCGGACTGCGTCCAGGCGAAGGCGTTCACCATTCTGATGAGGACCACCACCAGTGAGTAACAAGTTCACCGACGCGATGTCGCGGATGTTCGACGTGTCCGCCACCGTCGATCTATTGCAGTACGACTTCGTCCAACAGGCGTTGATCGCCGGCGCCATCCTCGGATTGCTGGCAGGCATCATCGGGCCGCTGATCGTGAGCCGTCAAATGTCGTTCTCGGTACACGGTACGAGTGAGCTGTCATTGACCGGTGCATCCGCCGCACTTCTCGTCGGTGTGGGCGTCGGCTTCGGCGCCATCGTCGGATCCGTGGTCGCCGCGGTTCTGTTCGGCCTGCTCGGAGCCAAAGCGCGGGACCGGGATTCGGTGATCGGCGTGATTATGGCTTTCGGCCTCGGCCTGTCGGTGTTGTTCCTCTGGGCGTACGACGGTCGCACGGGAACCAGCTTCTCGTTGCTGGTCGGACAGATCGTGGCACCGGGAAACAGCGGTCTCGAACTTCTGCTGCTGTGCGCGGTCATCGTGATCGGCACACTCGGATTCATCTACCGCCCTTTGCTGTTCGCGAGCACCGATCCCGAAGTTGCTGCAGCTCGCGGTGTTCCGGTTCGGGCACTGTCGATCGTGTTCGCAGTGTTGGTCGGCATCACCGCCGCACTCGGCGTGCAGATCGTCGGCGCTCTGCTGGTGATGTCGCTGCTGATCACTCCTGCAGCGGCCGCCGCCTACGTCACGGCAAGCCCGCTCAAGGCCACGATTCTCTCCGTCGTGTTCGCCGAACTGGCAGCCGTCGGCGGCATCCTTCTCTCGCTGGCCCCGGGCGTTCCCGTCTCGAGTTTCGTCACCTCGGTCTCGTTCGTGATCTACCTGATATGCCGACTCTTCGGATCCGCACGTCGCAAGAATGCCGGACGGATTCCGGCGCACGCCTGAACACCGAGAGCCCGCATATCTCGAAGCTCATGTACCTAGAATCGAAGTATGGGCTACAGCGTTGATCTGAACAGCGACCTCGGCGAGGGCTTCGGAGCGTGGACCCTGGGCGACGACGACGCGATGCTCGAACTTGTCACCAGTGCGAACATCGCCTGTGGATTCCACGCCGGCGACCCGACGACACTGTTGGCGACATGCGAATCCGCAGCCATCGGCGGCGTACGGATCGGCGCGCAGGTGGGGTACCGCGACCTCGCCGGTTTCGGCAGACGCTTCATCGACGTCTCTCCGAAGGACCTGACCGCCGACGTCATTTATCAAATAGGGGCGCTCGACGGTTTGGCTCGTGTCGCCGGATCGCGGGTCACGTACGTCAAACCCCACGGCGCGCTCTACAACGCGATCGTTCATCACCGTCGGCAAGCACGGGCCGTGGTCGCCGCTGTCGTCGCCTACGACAGTTCGCTACCTGTTCTCGGACTGCCGGGTTCGGTGTTTCTGGAAGAAGCTCGCGAGGCCGGACTCGACATCGTCGCCGAGGCTTTTGCCGATCGCGCGTACACGGCAGAAGGCACCCTGGTCCCCCGCACCGAGTCGGGCGCCGTTCTGCACGACCCGACGCTGGTTGCAGAACGGGTTCGCCGCATGATCGTCGACGGCGAGTTCGACGCAGTCGACGGGAGCACCCTCAAAATCGAGGCAGCCTCGGTGTGCGTGCACGGTGACAGTCCGGCAGCCGTCGACATGGCCGCGGCGATCCGTGCACTCCTCGAATCCTCCGACGTCGAGATCACGCCGTTCACATGATCACGATCCTGCCCGCCGGTGAATCCGCAGTCCTGGTCGAGTACGACGAACTGCCGAGCGTGTTGGGCAACTTCAGGGCCCTCGACGCCAGTCGGATCCCCGGGGTGATCGACCTGATTCCCGCGGCGCGAACCATCTTGATCGAGTACGACAACACGATCACCGGGCACCAACTCGTCGAAAAATGGGTACGTGGGGCCGTACCGATCGAACTCACAGCAGACGAGAGCGGACCTGCAGTCGAGATTCCGGTCCGCTATGACGGCGCCGATCTCGCAGAAGTGGGCAAGCTGACCGGACTCGGGGTCGACGGTGTGATCGACGCTCACACGTCTGCGACCTGGGCCGTCGCGTTCATCGGTTTCGCCCCGGGTTTCGCGTACCTGACCAGCAGCGAGACAAGGCTCGAGGTTCCACGTCGATCGGACCCGCGCAGGCAGGTCCCGACCGGTGCAGTCGGATTGGCCGGCCCGTTCTCGGGCGTCTACCCGCGCAGTTCTCCGGGCGGCTGGCAGTTGATCGGAACCACGGAACTGTCGGTGTGGGATGCCGAGCGCCGCCCGCCGGCCTTGCTTCTACCCGGGACCACGGTCACCTTTGTCCGTGCGTGAATTTGATGCCCGCATGATTTTGGTGTCTTCACCGCGCTGTTGCGGGAGAATGGATTCATGGCCTGGCTCGAGGTAGTGCGTACCGGCCCGCTCGCCACAGTTCAAGACCGCGGGCGGACAGGCTACGGCGCCCTCGGGGTCGGCAGATCCGGCGCCGTCGACATGATCTCGCACGACAGCGCGAACAGACTCGTAGGCAACACTTTTCGAGCAGCAACCATCGAAGTCACCACTGGGGGTTTCGCTACGCGAGCCGTCGGATCGATGACGGTGGCAGTGACAGGCGCGCGGGTACCACTGACCGTCGACGGACAGCCGGTGCCTGTCTACGCGAGGATACACCTCGACGGTGGCAGTCTTCTCGAATTAGGTTACAGTACAACTGGTTTGAGAATGTACATCTCCGCACGCGGTGGCGTCGACGTCCCGCAGGTACTCGGCAGCAGATCCACCGACACGCTCTCCGGACTCGGGCCGCCGCCGCTCACTGTCGGCGATCACCTCCTCCTCGGGGCCGAGGAAGGGACGTGGCCCACCGAAGAGTTGATTCCACCGCCGGCCCCTCCACTCGGCGCAGTTCCACTCGAGATCACGCTCGGCCCACGAAATTCCTGGTTCACTGCCGCATCCGTTCACGCGCTCCTTCACACCACATGGAAAGTCACCGAACACACCAACCGAGTCGGTGTCCGGCTACATGGCCAAGGGCCTCTGCATCGCTCACGTACAGAGGAACTGCCGAGCGAAGGCGTCGTCATGGGGTCTATCCAGGTGCCACCAGGCGGACGGCCCGTCGTGTTTCTCGCTGACCATCCCGTGACCGGCGGATACCCGGTCATCGCCGTCGTCTCCGACGCAGGGATTGCGTCGCTGGCACAGCTGCGGCCCGGCAGCACCATTACCTTCAAGGCCACTACTCGGCCGTCGTAGCGCTGATAGTCTCAGCCGCGCCAGCAACGCTGCCGGCGGCGCTCGGCCGTCGCCAGAACCTGAAGGACTGTCACACTATGAGCCCTAAGAGCAGCACACTTGCTCTCGGAATAGCGTCACTGATCACTGCTGCACTCGTCCTGTCCGGATGCAGCAGTTCGGAAAGCGGAGAGGCCGTCTCCAGCGAAACAACCACTTCCGAAAGTTCGGCTTCCTCGCCGTCCGCCGCTACCGCGACGCCTACATTGCGGGACGGGACACCGTTCATCGGCGAGCGGACGACGATCGAGACCGGCAACGACCCCGAAGCGCCGAGCATCAGCGTCAGCCTCCCGCCGAGTTGGACCCACGGCGAGAACATCCCCGCCGGGGTTACGGATGCGCTGTCCAGCAACAGCCGGGAACCCAGCGGTTTCATGCCGAACACCACCGTGACGGTCGAAAACCAAGGCACCGCAACAAAAGACGAGGTCCTTGCCGCCGCGCGTGAAACGATCGCCACTCTCGACGGATGGACCGAGGTGAAGTACACCGAGATCGACGTCGACGGACAGCAGGGATTCCGCCTCTCTGGAACCTGGACCGCACCGAACGTGGACGTTCCGCTGTACGCCGTCATGACAGTCGTTGCCTACCAAGCCGACGACAACTCGCCGGTCTACTTGGTCAGCTTCGCAAACCAGTTCACCGATACGACAAACATGCAGACCTCCAACCAGGTGGAGGAAATCAACACTTCCATCGAATTCGGCTGAGCACCTGATGGTTTGAATACCCGATCACCGAACAACAGCGGCGGGTCGAGACTTCGACAGTCTCGGCCCGCCGTTTCACAACTCTCGACTAGCCGAACAGGCCGCTGAGGGAACCGAGGTCACCACGCGGTGTCCTGGCCAACGCCGGCTGATTCGCCCGCTCCACCGGTAAACACTCCGTCGGGGAATGTGATCGAGGGTGGCATCAAGTCTCCGGACTCGGTGCCACCCTCGATCTTCTATTGCGATTGCGCACCGTCACGCACTGCATCGGCGCATCAAATAGGAAAGCGTTACCTAAGTCATTCGCGGTATGATCCACCGATGAGTTCCACAGGCTTTCCGTACTGGGCTGTGCCGGCAGGCCGGTACGTTCCGCTCCCCTTCTCCATGACCACGTCCACCATCGGGCGCGATCAGAAGCGGGCGTGGCGCGAGATCCGCCATCCCGAGCACGAACTCCTGTGGGGCGCTTCCGGAGAGATGAGCGCCTACATCGACGACGTTCGTTGGCAGATCCCACCGACGGTCGGCATGTGGATTCCGGCCGGAACTCCACGGCGCATCACGCTCGGCGCATCCACCGAGGCTCGCTTCACGTACTTCCGGCCCGAGTCGTTTCCCCACCCGTGGACCAAACCCGCGATCATCGGCATCGACGACGTGGTCAAGACGATGCTCATCCACCTGCACCAGCGAAACATGCCGACCGAGGCTCGCTTGCGCGCCGAATCAGTAGTCTTCGACACGCTCGCGCCCATCGAAGCGGCCGATGTCGCAGTGCCGATGCCCGCCGATCCCCGGGCCCTCGCCGTTGCACGCCGCCTGATTGCCGACCCCGCCGATCAACGCGGGCTTGCCGATTGGGCCTACGTGGTCGGCGGAAGCCCCCGCACCCTGAGTCGCGTGTTCTCTCAGGGGACGGGGATGTCCTTCACCGAGTGGCGAATTCAAGTTCGCGTACGCGCTGCGATGTCCTATCTCGCTGCGGGCGTTCCTGTTTCGACGGTCAGCCGCCGTGTCGGATACGAAACCCCCAGCGCCTTCACCAGCGTGTTCCGCAAGGTCACCGGGCGCACACCGAAGAACTATTACTCGGACGCGTGCGAATTGTCGGCCTAGCTGGTCAGAATCATCAGCTGGTCAGAACCCGTTCATCTTCGAGACCAGTTCGGCGAAGGCATATTTGACGCTCAGCGACGTGGGTGAGGCCAGTGCCATGACTCGGGCCAGACCGAGCTGCTGAATCAGCCTGCCGTCCTTGACTGCCGGCAGGTCGGCAAACAACTTGTCTCCCATCAATCCGGGGAGCCCCTGACCACTCGCGTCGTTGAGCACGATAACGTCCGCGTCCAGTTCGTTGTACTGTTCGCGCGATGCGGTGACAGAACCCTGCGTGCCGCCGCACAGCTCTGCGCTTCCGGCCGAATGCTTCAGTCCGAGCTGGGTCATCAGGATGACTCTGCCGTCGTCGGCGCAGTAATTGGTGAGGCCGTCGATGTTTCCCGAGAGGAAGGTCAAGGTCTTCCCGTTCAGATTCGGGGACCCTGCAGCCAGGTCGGCTATGGATTCGTCGGTTTCCTTGATCAGCTCAGCCGCCCGCTTCGGTTGACCGAGCACTGAACCGATGGTTGACAACTGCTCCTGCCACGTAGTCGCCCATGCGGTCTCCTTGAACGGAATCGTGGGTGCGATCTGCGTCAGACGTGCATAGTCGTCTTCGGTGATTCCGGAGACCACCGCGATGATCACGTCCGGCTCCAATGCCAGGATCTGCTCGAACGGCACACCGGAAGTGCTGTCGAGCAACGTGGGTTCGGCATCGCCTAACAATTCTTCGTCCCACGGCAGGATTCCGCTCTCCAAGCCTGCCCCACTGAACGACTCCATGGCGACGGGCGTCTTACCCAGTGCGAGGACCGAATCCTGGCTGTTCCAACCGATGGTCACGATCCGCTGAGGTTCGGTCTCGATGGTGGTCGAGCCGTACGCGTGGTCGACGGTGGCCGGCAGCGCGCCGGTCTCGGCCAACTGCGCCGTACCCTCCGACGCTGTTGACTCGGTGCTGCTCTGGCAGCCTGCGAGCAGGGCAATCGCGGCCAACGCCGCCACTATTCGGGTAGTGCTTTTCATCTTCTGTCAGCTCTCTTCGCAAACGTACTTGTTTCGACCAGGCAGGTATATCGAGACCTGATCCCGGTAATGAGGTCTCGATGCTCCATCTGTCCGCTGCCGCGTAGCCCTTGGCATCTACGAGCACTTTCCGTACCCCCACCGGCTCTACCGTAGAACTGCACAACGAGTGTTCGGATCTGGGCGAGGAGTTTCACGAGTGTCAGCGCTGCCCGAAACTCGTACCGGTCCGATGGACATGATCAAAGTCGGATCGTTCTCCTCCGGACGCGGCCCGCGACTGGTTGCAGCCGTCACCGGGCAGGCATCGTACCAGGTTGCTCAAGCCCTCATTCCGGTGCTGATCGGCACCGTCGTCGACCGGGCAATCGGAAAGTCCGACAGCACAGCACTTCTCGTGTGGCTGGTGGTGCTGTGTGCTCTGTTCGTCGGACTTGCCCTGTCGTGGCGCATCGCAGTTCGCCTGAACACACAGGTCTTCGTCTACGGCGAACACGACCTACGACTGAACGCTGCCAGACGGGTACTCGATGCCAGGGGCATGCAAGCTCAGCGTTCGACGGGTGAAGTTCTCACCATCTCCACCTCGGACGCCTCACACGTCTCGGGCTTTTCCTGGGTTGTCGCCGAGCAGGGCTCAGCTTTCGCAGGGCTCGCCGCGGCAGTGATTTCGCTTGCCTTTGTATCGTGGCCGCTCGCACTGATCGTCGTGCTCATCACGGCTGCGCAGCTCGTATTCATCCACAAGATCAGCGGTCCACTGGACGAGCGTGTGTATGCAGAGCAGAAGAAGGCAGCCGAGGCAGGCATGCTTGCAACTGATTTCACGCTCGGGCTACGAGTACTCAAAGGATTCGGAGCCGAGCCCACTGCTCTCTCCCGATACGTCCACGCGAGCCGGGAGTCGATGAAAGCAGCGATCCGGACTGTCCGGGCAATGTCCAGTCTGACCGCGCTCAACTCAGGGGTCTCCGCGTTGGTACTGGCGTCAGTCGCATTGGGAGCCGCGTGGATGGCGCATCAAGGCACGATCACCGTGGGCAACTTCGTCACCGTGGTCGGCCTGAGCAGGGTGATTGCCGGTCCGATGGAAACGCTGGGGTTCTTCGGTGCCGAACTCGCCGCCAAGCGAGGCTCCGCGCGCAGACTGTCCGAACTCCTGACCGAACCGCACCTGATCGATTCGCTGCCCTCCACGGCCCCGATCAGCCCCGACAGAAGTCAAGACGCCCTGCTGATTTCGACCGGCAACGGAACCGTCGTCTCAGCTCGCCGCGGAGAAGTGGTGGGCGTGCGCGCCGACGATTCCGCTGACCGGCTGGCACGACAACTCGCCTATCAGACCCCGCTGGTCCCCGACTGCTACTTCGTATTCGGCACCGATGCAACCGAACTCGGTCCGGACGGAGTTCGCGATCAGGTGTTCGTCTCCGCTCATGAAGGAACCGTGTTCACCGGCACCGTCTTCGACAATCTGGCCGCACCGAGCGTCGACTCGTCGGCAATGACGTCATCCGCACTCGACGACGTGTTGACGCATCTGCCCGACGGCCACCTCTCCGAAGTAGGTGAGCAAGGAAAGAAGCTCTCCGGGGGTCAACGCCAACGCCTTCTCCTCGCCCGTGCTCTCCATCAACCCCAGCCGATCCTGGTCCTCCACGAACCCACCACTTCCGTGGACTCTGTTACCGAGCATCGAATTGCACACTCATTGAGAAACTTTCCCGACAAGGCCATTGTGGTGATCACCTCGAGTCCGACCTTGCTCCATTCGTGCGACCGTGTCGTGACGATCGACGACGACGCTCGGGATGGAGACTCGTTGTGACTGAAACCCTTCCGGATGCATCTGCTGTTCCGGCTACATCTGCCCTGCCGATCGCGTCGACCAAGCAGACCGTCCGCGCATTGATCGCACTGCTTCGGCCACGCAAGCGAGCGCTCGCACTCACGACCGTCGTACTTCTCTCCGCTACGGCCTGCGGCCTGTCCACCCCCGCGCTGCTCGGACTCATGGTCGATGCGGTCACGGAGGGCAAACCGTTTGTCTCACTTCTGCGTATCACCGCGTTCATGCTCGGCGCAGCGGCCGCAGGAGTTGCGCTGACCTGGTGGAGCACACAGCTTCTCGCGAATGTCGCGCAGAACGTGCTGGCCGATCTTCGTGAAGACGTGTTCGCCGCTACGCTCGCGCAGCCGTCGTCGCTGGTCGAGGATGCCGGAACCGGCGATCTGATTTCCCGGGTCTCGGGTGACGTCGAAGCGGTCAACACCGTCATCGCTCGAGTGCTTCCCGCAACGGTGTCGGCCCTGTTCATGATTTCACTGACGCTTGTCGGTGTGGGAGTGATCGATTGGCGCTTCACCCTGGCCATCGTTGCGGTCGCGCCGATCCACTATTTTGCTCTTCGTCATTTCCTCCGACGCTCCGGGCCCGTCTACCGACGCTCTCGAGCTGCGCAGGCCAGGCGGGGACAGCAGCTCATCGAAACTCTGGGTGGCGCAGGCACTGTCACTGCCCTGCGGAGAACTGACGAGCACATCGACCGAATCGCCGCGACCTCCGAGCATGCCATCAGCTTCGACATGCAGGCAGTTCGACTGCGTACCAACTTCTTCGCTCAACTGAACGGCGCCGAACTACTCGGATTGGCCGCCGTCCTGAGCGTCGGCTACTGGCTCGTGACCACGGGATCGGTGTCCATCGGCGCCGCTACCGCCGCCGCGCTCTACTTCCACAGTCTGTTCAGCCCCATCGCGGTATTTCTCTCCAACATCGACGAACTTCAGGATGCGGGTGCCAGCCTGGCTCGCCTGATCGGTGTCACCGCGATACCCGGGCGTCCTTCGACGATTCCCGCCCCGGCTCGGTCCGAACCCATCGGCGTCGAGGTGGACCGGGTTTCTTACTCGTACGACAACTCCACCCCGGTGATCGATTCGATCTCGATCTCGATCGCACCGGGGGAACGAATTGCCGTCGTCGGCAGCAGTGGTGCCGGAAAGACCACGCTCGCCAAACTGATTGCCGGCATCATTCCCGTCGGGGACGGGCACATCACCGTCGACGGCACACCGATTGACGACCTGAGCGATGCCGAACTTCGGCACAAAGTCGTCCTGGTCAGCCAGGAAGTTCACGTGTTCGTCGGGACGATCTCCGATGATCTCCGATTGTGCGCACCCGATTCGGACGACACGACGATCTCCGAAGCCGTCGAAACGATGAAAGCTCAATGGATTCACGAGCTTCCGGAGGGACTCGAGACCCGAGTCGGGGCCGGCGGGTTCCAGTTGACTGCGGCGCAGGCACAGCACATAGCCCTCGTCCGACTGGCTCTGCTCGATCCACCCGTCGTCATCCTCGACGAGGCCACTGCCGAAGCCGGAACCACCGCAGCAGGTCTACTCGATCAGGCGGCCGAGCTCGCGGTCAGTGGCAGGACTGCCGTGGTGATAGCGCACCGCCTGAGCCAAGCAGTCCGCGCCGATCGGATACTCGTCATGAGCGGTGGCCGCGTAGTCGAGAGCGGGACACATGACGAGCTGATCGGCGCGGACGGTTCCTACGCTGCATTGTGGGAAGCCTGGTCGGTACGGAGCTAGATCCCGCCAGGCTCACCTGCACGCTGTTACAACTCAGCTGCTACGACGCCTGCGGGCGATGTCCGCGAGGACAACTCCGGCGGCAACCGACGCGTTGAGCGACTCGACCGGACCGGCCATCGGAATCGAGAGGATCGCGTCGCAGTTCTCGCGGACGAGACGTGAAAGACCCTTGCCCTCGGAACCGACCACGATCACCACGGGACCGCTGCCGTCGAAATCGTCGAGAGTGGTGTCGCCGCCTGCGTCGAGACCGACAACCTGAACACCCTTCGACGCCCAGTCCTTGAGCGTGCGAGTGAGGTTGGTGGCCCGCGCAATCGGCAGACGAGCGGCAGCGCCGGCGCTGGTACGCCAAGCGACAGCACTCACGCTCGCGCTACGACGCTCCGGAATCACGACGCCGTGTCCACCGAAAGCTGCGACCGAGCGCACAACGGCACCCAGGTTGCGGGGATCGGTGATGTTGTCCAGCGCGACGAGCAGCGGCGGCTCGGCGTGCTTACGTGCCTCGGACAGAAGATCGTCCGGGTGCGCGTAGCGGTACGGCGGAACCTGCAGAGCGATGCCCTGGTGAAGACCGTTGGCGCTGAGGCGATCCAGATCCGAGCGCGGCACCTCGAGGATGGAGATACCGGCGTCGGCAGCCCGCTGAACAGATTCCTTCAACCGGTCGTCGCTCTCGGTACCGACAGCCACCCACAGCGCCGTCGCCGGAACACCCGCGCGCAGGCACTCCACCACCGGGTTGCGACCGAGCACGGTCTCGGGACCGTCGAGAACCTTGCGGCCCGGACCTGGACGGCCACCGCGACCCTGGTTCTGCTTCTCGTCGGCCCGGGCGGCGCGCGCTGCACGCTTCGCCGCGGGGTGCTTGGTGCGTGCCTCGGCGGGAGGCGTAGCACCGCGGCCGGCGAGACCACGCTTGTGCTGGCCACCGGAACCGGCAACCTGGCCCTTCTTGGTGCCGCCCTTACGGACTGCGCCGCGCCTGCTCGAGTTTCCAGCCATTGTTACTGCCCTGCCTTAAGGGACCATTCGGGTCCGTCGGGAGTATCGGTTACTTCGATACCCGCCTTGATGAGGCGATCGCGAACCTCGTCCGCCACCGCCCAGTTCTTTTCCGTACGTGCCTGCTGCCGACGATCGAGATCGGCCCGCACCAACACGTCCAAAGCTTCCATTGCCGTCTCGGTGTCGCCACCGGACTGCGTCCAATGCTCGTCGAGTGGGTCGACGCCCAGGATCGCGAGCATGGCCCGCACCTGGCCGGCAGCCACCCGAGCCGCGTCGAGATCACCGGCAGCGAGCGCGGAATTGCCCTCGCTCGCCTTGCCGTGGATCTCGGCCAACGCGATCGGCACCGACAAGTCGTTGTCGAGAGCCGCCGCGAAACCTTCGGTCCACGTACCGAGTTCGACGCCACCTGCGCGCTTGTGTGTGCGCAGGACAAACGACTCGAGCCCTTGGTAGGACTTCGCACTTTCGTCCAATGCCTCGTCCGAGTACTCGAGGTTGGAACGGTAGTGCGCACTACCGAGGTAGTACCGAAGTTCTTGCGGGCGAACCTTCTTCAGCACGTTCGGCACCGAGAGAACATTGCCCAACGACTTGGACATCTTCTCGCCACTCATCGTGACCCAGCCGTTGTGCAGCCAGTACTGAGCGAAATCGTCGCCGGCACACTTGGCTTGAGCGATTTCGTTCTCGTGGTGAGGGAAGACGAGATCGCGTCCACCACAATGGATGTCGAATGCCGCGCCGAGGTAGAACTCCGCCATGGCCGAGCACTCGAGGTGCCAGCCCGGACGGCCGGGTCCCCACGGCGTCGGCCACGAGGGCTCACCGGGCTTGACGGCCTTCCAGAGAGTGAAGTCGCGGGGATCGCGCTTTCCTTCGGCAGCACTCTCGCCCTGATGGACGTCGTCGAGTTTGTGACCGGACAGCGCGCCGTACTCCGGGTAGCTCTGCACGTCGAAGTAGACGTCACCGCCCGCCGCGTACGCGTGGCCGTTCTCGATCAGGCGTTCCATCATCTCGACCATCTGCGTCACGTGACCGGTGGCCCGTGGCTCGATGGACGGCGGCAGCACACCCAGTTGGTCGTAAGCCCACGTGAACGAACGCTCGAACGTCGTCGCCCACTCCCACCAAGGTCGACCGGCGTCGGCAGCCTTGTTGAGGATCTTGTCGTCGATGTCCGTCACGTTGCGCACGAAGGCAACGTCGTTGCCGTGCGCCAACAGCCAGCGCCGCAGCACGTCGAAAGCGACGCCGCTGCGAACGTGTCCGATGTGAGGATCGCCCTGAACTGTCGCCCCACACAGGTACACCGATGCATGTCCGGGGGCCAACGGAACAAAATCCCGAAGGGCCCGCGTACCGGTGTCGTATAGGCGCAGGGTCACGACCAGCGATCTTACCTGTCGTGTTCGGTTGTCATGACCAACGCGGTGGCCATGGCGGCGATCCCCTCGCCGCGACCGGTCAAGCCGAGGCCGTCCGTGGTGGTCGCGGACACCGAAACAGGGGCGCCGAGGATGTCCGAGAGCACCCTCTGCGCCTCGTCGCGTCGCGGCCCGATCTTCGGACGGTTACCGATGACCTGCACTGCTGCGTTGCCGACGGTGAACTGGTTCTCTTCGAGCATTCGGCGAACCTCGGCCAGCATTCGAGCGCCGCTCACGCCGTCCCATTCGGGCCTGCCGGTGCCGAAAACCGAACCGAGGTCACCGAGGCCCGCCGCGGAGAGCAACGCGTCACAGAGCGCGTGGACGGCGACGTCGCCGTCCGAATGCCCTGAGCACCCGTCTGCTTCCTCGAACAGCAACCCCGCCATCCAGCAAGGTCGGCCGACCTCGATGGGATGGACATCCGTGCCGAGACCGACGCGCATCTAATTTCCGTTCCGTGAGTCCGCACTCAACTCTGTCTCCGAGATCAGGAGCGCCCGCGCAAGGACGAGGTCGAGCGGAGTGGTGATCTTGAAGGCGAGAGCGTCGCCGGGAATCGTCTGCACCGAAACACCGAGACGCTCGACCAGAGCGGCATCGTCGGTCGCGGCGACATCACCGGCGGCGTACGCACTCCGCAGGACGTCGGTGGAAAAGCCCTGAGGAGTTTGAACCGCACGCAACTCCGAACGCAGAGGCGTACCGGTGACTGCGCCGAGTACGTCGACCGACTTGATCGTGTCGGTAACCGGAAGTACCGGAATGACCGCGGAGCTGCCGGCCTGGAGAGTTTCGACGACGCGCGCGATCAGCGCCGGGGGCGTCAATGCCCGCGCGGCGTCGTGCACGAGTACAAAATCCGCATTACCGGCAGCACTGAGACCGGCTCGAACCGAATCGGTCCTTTCGGCGCCACCACCGACGACTTCGACGTCCGCCGCACGACCGAGGTCGGCCACGACGGATT
Source organism: Rhodococcus sp. IEGM 1409 (assembly GCF_030056735.1). Taxonomy (GTDB): domain Bacteria; phylum Actinomycetota; class Actinomycetes; order Mycobacteriales; family Mycobacteriaceae; genus Rhodococcus_F. The sequence continues at coordinate 47,992 of NZ_JASHKN010000013.1, read as the reverse complement.
CGACCAGTTCAGGCGGCACAATGACAACAACGCGGTCGATCGCTCCGGATTTCCGGAGTCCATCGACCGCGCGTGCAAGCATGGTGCACCCACCGAGTTCGACGAATGCCTTGGGCAATTTCTCACCCAAACGCACTCCCCGACCTGCAGCAGGTACCAGGGCTACTACTGCCACTGTCAGCTTTGTTGTATTACCGTCAGGACGCGGCCGCGAGGACCTCGTCGAGAATGGTATCTGCCTTCTCGGTGTCAGTACCCTCGGCGAGCGCGAGCTCTCCGACGAGAATCTGACGAGCCTTGGCGAGCATGCGCTTCTCACCAGCGGAAAGTCCACGGTCCTGCTCACGACGCCACAGGTCACGAACAACTTCTGCAACCTTGTTCACGTCACCTGAGGCAAGCTTCTCGAGATTTGCCTTGTATCGACGAGACCAGTTGGTGGGCTCTTCGGTGTGCGGTGCTCGCAGAACCTGGAAAACCTTGTCGAGGCCTTCTTGGCCGACCACGTCACGAACTCCGACGTACTCTGCGTTGTCTGCAGGAACCCGTACTGTGAGATCGCCTTGAGCGACCTTCAGAACCAGGTACTCTCTCTGCTCACCCTTGATGGTGCGGGTTTCGATAGCTTCGATCAGCGCCGCACCGTGATGGGGGTATACGACGGTGTCTCCGACCTTGAAAATCATGTGTCCCGTGCCCCTTTCGATTCCACTAGTTTAACACGTGAAAGAACCGACCACTCATCAACTGTGCAGGTCAGGGGCGTCCTTGCTCGAGCGTAGGGGTTGACAGGGCTTGTTGTACGTGCATTCAACTGGTCTGGAGCACCCCTGTGTAACCGACTGAAAGCCCACGCAGACAACCGTTGTGGCGACCCGACGGCCAGCCTGCGGGACCTTATCTACTACTCTGCCTAGTGGAGTGCGAACCTGACGCCGTGGAGGACAAATCGTGACTGCTATCCGTAAGCCGACTCGTCGAGTCGCTACCGCCATTGCACTGGCTGCAGGCGCAGCCATCGCGCTGTCCGCTTGCGGTTCCGGACAGGTGAGCCAGACCGCCGTCCAGCAGGCCGCCGTGAACGGCAACACCGCCAACCTCGGTGAGATCGCACTGCGCAACGTGCACATCGCTTACCCCTCGTCCGAGGAATACAGCATCGAGCCGGGCGGCAACGCCGTGCTCGCGTTCACCATCGTGAACGACAGCGCCGAGACCACGGACAAGCTCGTCAGTATCACCACCGATTACGCAGCACGCGTCATCGCAGGTGAAGAGGTCGGCGGCTTGACGATCAAGCCGCAGACGTCACTGCAGGCAGGTCAGTTGCCCGCCGGCGAGGGCACCGCGACCGAGGCCGAGACCCAGATCAAGAACAACGAAGAGAACGACGACGCACCCGCTGCGCTCACTCTCGTCGTTCTGCAGGACATCAAGGCAGGCGTTCGCCCGGGCTTGACCGTCCCGATCACCTTCAAGTTCGAGAAGGCCGGTTCGGTCACCATCGACGTGCCTGTCGATGCCGGCCCGCAGCTCGAGCGCAACGAGTCGGACAAGTCGCCCGACGTTGCAGAAGCTGGGCACTGAGCCCCGAAACACCAAGGCGCACACTGCGCCTCGCAGAACAATTTCAGCATCGCACTAGAGGCGGGGTCCATGTCGGACCCCGCCTCTAGTCTGTCCCGGTGGCCAAAGTGAAATCGAACTACCGATGCTCCGAATGCCAGTCGGTAGTGCCCAAATGGGTCGGTAGATGTCCGGACTGCGACTCGTGGGGCTCGATGACCGAGGTCGCCGTCGTGGCACCCGTCGCCAGTCGCGCCGGCGCTTCACTCGCGAAAGCGGGGTCAAGCGCCGTACTACCCACGACGCCGGCCACCCCGTTGACACAGATCGACAGCACCTCGACGCAGGCCAAGCCCACCGGAATCGGCGAACTGGACCGCGTCCTCGGTGGTGGTGTCGTTCCGGGTTCCGTAGTTCTGCTCGCGGGAGAGCCCGGTGTCGGAAAATCGACGCTACTTCTCGAGGTCGTCTACCGCTGGGCGATGCGCAGCGCGGATGATCGAGCGTTGTACGTCACGGGCGAGGAGTCGGCCGGTCAGGTTCGACTGCGGGCAGATCGCACCAACTCGGTCCACGAGCGGATGTACCTGGCAGCGGAATCCGATCTCGCGACCATCCTCGGCCACGTCGAGCAGGTCAAGCCCACCCTGGTCATCGTCGACTCGGTGCAAACCATGCTTGCTGCCGACGTCGACGGAGTCGTCGGCGGCGTGACTCAGGTCAAAGCCGTGACCAGCGCCCTGACCTCCTTGGCCAAGGCAAGTGGAATCCCGGTGCTTCTGATCGGCCACGTCACCAAGGACGGCGCCGTCGCCGGCCCACGCTCGCTCGAGCATCTCGTGGACGTGGTCCTGCACTTCGAAGGTGACAAGCACTCCACCCTGCGCATGGTCCGCGGCGTCAAGAACAGGTTCGGCGCGGCCGACGAAGTGGGCTGCTTCGAACTGAGCGAGCAGGGCATCAACGAAATCAGCGATCCGTCCGGTCTTTTCCTGCATCACCGTGAAGAAGCCGTGGAAGGTACTGCCGTCACCGTGATGATGGACGGTAAGCGTCCTCTGCTCGGTGAAGTTCAAGCCCTCGTCGCCACCACACCCCTGCCGACACCTCGCCGTGCCGTCAGCGGGCTGGACACCGCCCGCGTGGCCATGGTTCTGGCCGTGTTGGAGCGCCGCGTCGGCGTGTCGATCTCGAAGGCCGACGTCTACGCCGCGACCGTGGGCGGAATGCGGATGACCGAGCCGGGCGCAGATCTGGCTCTAGCCATCGCTGTCGCCTCGGCGGTGAAGGCCAAACCCGTTCCCAAGGGGCTCGTCATCCTCGGCGAGGTCGGACTCGCCGGGGAAGTTCGGCGAGTTGCAGGCGTGAACCGACGCCTGATCGAAGCTGCCCGGTTGGGATTCACCAGCGCGATCGTTCCGGTCGATTCAGGCCCCAACATTCCCGGCATGCGCGTCAACGAAGTCGCGAATTTAGCCGAGGCGTTGGCTTATGCCGGATTGATGGGCGGCAAGCAAGCTCCGGCTCGCCCCAAGCTCACGCCGGTGAAGTGACCGGCCTGCGGACGACTACCGCTTCAGACCGACGAGGTGCCGAACGGGGAAGTAGGTTCGCCGTCCACGAACTCCTTGGTCTTGGCGAAGTGTTCCGGGGTGATGGTCAGGAACAGTCCTCGGGACGTTCCCACTACCGCGTCCGGATCTGCTGTCGGGCCTTCGACGATGACCGCTTCCGCGCTGGTGTAGACCTTGCGACGCACTACACCGTCGATGCGAGCCCGAAACTCGAGCACCGATCCCAACGGAATCGGTCGGGCGAAGTCGATCTCGAGGTGCCCAGTCACCACAGGCGAGCCGAGAGCCATGCATGCCATGCCCTGAGCCTCGTCGAAGGCCGTCGACAAAATGCCGCCGTGAATGACTCCCGGACCGCCCTGATACTTCTTGGCGACCTCCAGACGGCCGGTCACTTCCAGCCCGTCACCGGCCCTGAAACTCATCGCCATTCCCGCAGGCTGGTCGTCGCCGCAGCCGAAGCATTTCGACCAGTGCTGAGGCAGCTTCTCGCCGGCGGCCGGAAAGAATTCGGCCGGCTCCGGGAGGGTCAGGTCGTCAGGCAGGGTCCAGGTACTACTCATGGATAGGTAATCTAAACGGGAATCAGTCCGGCACAGGCATCGGACCCGACCGAAGTGACATCGACCTCAGCAGGGAGTTTCTCAATGATCAGTGCGATGGCGGACACACAGTCGTCGTCGGCATTGCGAGAGACCATCGCCAGGTTGGCGCCGGGTACCGCTTTGCGAGACGGGCTCGAGCGCATTCTTCGCGGTCGTACCGGCGCGCTGATCGTCCTCGGATACGACGAAGAGATGGAAGCGCTGTGTGACGGCGGATTCAATCTCGACGTGGAGTTCGCCCCGACCCGATTGCGCGAGTTGTCGAAGATGGACGGCGCGGTTGTCCTCTCGACGGACGGCACACGCATCGTGCGCGCCAACGTCCAACTCGTTCCCGATCACAAGATTCCCACCGTCGAATCCGGCACCCGGCACCGTGCCGCCGAGCGCACGGCGATTCAAACCGGCTATCCCGTGGTGTCGGTCAGTCAGTCGATGTCGATCGTCAGTGTGTACGTCGGCGGGATCCGGCACGTCATCGACGGCTCGGCCACCATACTTTCGCGCGCCAACCAGGCCGTCGCGACGCTCGAACGATACAAAGCGCGCCTCGACGAAGTGACACGGCAACTGTCGGTCGTCGAGATCGAGGATTTTGTGACCCTGCGCGACGCGTTGACCGTCGTACAGCGACTCGAAATGGTTCGCCGTGTGTCGATCGAGATCGAGCAGGATGTCCTCGAGCTCGGCACCGACGGTCGCCAGTTGGCACTGCAGCTCGAAGAACTGGTCGGGGACAACGACATTGCACGTCAACTGATCGTTCGGGATTACCTTGCCGGCCCCGAACCCATCGGCACCGCGGCGATGGACAACGTCCTCGTCGCACTCGATCGCGTCACCGACGCCGACCTACTCGACCTCACGACGCTTGCGCGTGTTCTCGGATATCCGGGCACGATCGAAGCCCTCGACACCCCGATGACTCCTCGCGGATATCGCGTACTGATGCGTGTACCTCGATTGCAGTTCCATCAGATCCACCGGTTGGTCGGATCCTTCGGCACTCTCCAGTCGCTGCTGGCCGCTACAGCCGCCGATCTGCAGTCGGTCGAGGGCATCGGCGGGCTGTGGGCCCGTCACATCCGTGAGGGACTGTCCCGGCTCGCGGAGACGTCGATCACCGGATCGTTCAACTAGCCAACCCGTTCGCCGCTTGCTCGCTCTCACGCGATGTTGAACGGCTCCGGGGAGCTTCGCAATGCGCCGAGCTGACCGACAACCGTGTACGCGCCTGCGCCCACCGGATTGCGCTCGGGGTTCTGCGCGGTCGCGCACTCGGGGTTCGACGTCGTGGCCGACCAGGCGACCTTGAACGCGGCTTGCTCACCCGGAGCGAGATTGCGCACGTCGGCAGCGGGCTGCGGGTAGCAGTCGACGTTGGACCACAGACGGGTCTTGCCGTCGATGCTGTAGACGAGCACCTGTTGAAGGCCGCCCGCCAGATCTCGATCGCAGGGTGCCGAACCGATGTTGGTGATGACGATCGTGAACGACGGCTCTTCGCCGGGAGCAAAGGTCGCCTTGTCTGCGGTTGCCTTGACTGCCAGCGACGAGTCGGCGCACTGACCAGCCGGGACCGGGGCCCCGGTGGTCGACGAAGACGACGAAGACGACGACGACGACCCCGAAGCCTGCGACCCCGAGCCACCCGACCCACCGGCAGCGCCGCCACCCGAACCACCGCCACCGTCCGGTGCGTTGGATCCGGAAGGGTTGGGGGTGAAGGAGACATCTGTTGTCAGCGAGGAACTCGCAGCGGCCGAATCGGCCTCCGGGGTATCACTTCCACCGCCAAAGAGGGCGGACGCCGCCCAGATGATCAATGCCAGCGCAATAACGGCAGCACCGATGGCCAGCGCCCGGCGACGCCAGTAGATCTCAGGGGGCAGTGGTCCATTCGGTTCCAACACGGACTCAACGGTAGTTGGCGCGGGGTCCACTAACCGTCAGCTGAGGCGGCGTGTCGGTACCCATTGTCCGGTGCCAGCTATCACTGCCCCGGAAGATCTATCCCTCGGCGGTCTCGCCGATGTCGCCGACAGCGCCCTGAACTCGCATGTGACCGTCGGACAACGTGTACGTGACGCCGACGATCGCGCACGCACCCTTGTCCACCTTGTCGGCGATGATCCGGGACCTCTGCATGATCAACGAGCCGGTCTCCACGACGTGACGGCCTTCGAGTTCGTCGACGGTGGACAAACCTTCGTTGCGGCCCATCAGGATGGACGGAGCAACACGCTCGACCACACTGCGGATGAATCCATCGGGAACTGCGCCCTTGTCCAGGGCGTCGAGCGTTGCCTTGACGGCACCGCAACCGTCGTGCCCGAGGACGACGATGAGCGGCACGTTGAGCACGTGAACGGCGTACTCGATCGAACCGAGAACCGAATCGTCGAGTACGTGACCCGCCGTGCGCACAACGAACATGTCGCCGAGGCCCTGGTCGAAAATGATCTCTGCGGCTACGCGCGAATCACCACAACCGAACAGAACCGCTGTGGGGTGCTGCCCGTCGACGAGTTTCGCGCGGTCCGCGATTCCCTGGCTGGGATGGATGGATGCGTCGTTGACAAATCGCTCGTTGCCTTCGCGAAGGGACTTCCAAGCGGAAATGGGGCTTGATCGTGGCATTCACTCATTGTGCACCCGAAGCATTTCGGACTCTCGCCGGGAAGGTTGCGTAGACGCAAACGAAAGTTCCGCGTCGACATTCACACCTTGTGATGAAGCAGCCGAATTGGAACTTACTTCAGAGTCAGTTTCCTGATACCGTCTCCGAACGTGACCTGGAGCACTTCGAGCTTGCGAGTGTGACCGAAGAAACCCGACCAGAACGATTCGGCCGGAAAGGGGGATGGCGTGAGCACCGAAGTTGAAACAACCGGAGACGACCCCGAGGTTGGAACAACCGCAGACACAACACCCGCCTCCCCTGCCAAGACGAATATGTTCTCGAACCTGCTGTCCGAGATCGGCCTGCTGTTCACCTTTACCGTTCGCGTGTGCGTTGCTGCGGTCACGACCCTGCGACGCAGGCGCCTCGCCTGGCGTGAAGCGCTCGACCAGATGTGGTTTCTCGCCCACGTCACCTCGGTCGCGTCTGCTCTGGTGATGATTCCCCTCGGTGTGGGAGTAGCACTGCAGATCGGTGCGCTGGCAGATCAAATCGGCGCGGGTGCGTACAGCGGTGCCGTCGTCGCGTTCCTCATCATCGGACAGGCCGGACCTCTGGTGTGCGCCCTGATCATTGCGGGCGTCGGCGGTTCCGCGATCTGCGCCGACTTGGGAGCACGAACGATCCGCGAAGAAATCGACGCACTCGAAGTGCTGGGTCTACCCGTGCTCGAACGCCTGGTCGTGCCCCGCATGATCGCGATCGCCGTCGTCTGCCTCCTCCTGAATTCGATAGTCCTCGTAATCGGTTTGGGTGCAAGCCTCTTCGTTCACGTCCTGATACTCGACGGCAACGCACAGAGCTTCCTACGCAATCTCGTCCAATTCAGTCAACCCAGCGACTTCGTCGTCTCCGGTATCAAAGCCGTTGCCTTTGCTCTCATCTCGGGAATCGTGGCCTGCTACAAGGGCTTGACCGTCAAGCGTGGAGCCCAAGGCGTCGGGGATGCCGTCAACGAGACCGTGGTGCTCTCGTTTGTCCTCGTGTTTGTCGCCAACCTCGCGATCACCCAGTTCTACCCGCTGTTCGTCTCGGTGAAAGGTGCCTATTGATGCACCTTCCCATCGCACTTCGTGCCAAGCGGGTCAGTTCGCGGACCGTCGACGGATTGAGTCGACTCGGCGATCAGTTCACGTTCCACGCGCGCGTGATCACCTCGATTCCGGCAACCCTGCAGCGCTACTGGCGTGAAGTGGCCCGTCTGGTCGCACAGGTGGCATTCGGTTCGGGCACCCTGCTCGCCGGCGGCGGCAGCGTCGTCGTCATCTTCGCGATCTCGTTCTTCGCCGGTTCCCAGATCGGCCTCGAGGGCTACCGCGGGCTCAACCTCGTCGGCCTCGCTCCACTGTCGGGGGTGATGTCCGCCATCGCGAACACTCGCGAGGTCGCACCGCTCGTTGCCGCAATCACCTTGGCAGCCAAAGTCGGAACCGGATTCACCGCGCAACTCGGCGCCATGCGAATCTCCGAGGAAATCGACGCACTCGAGGTCATGGCGATTCCCTCACTGCGGTATCTGGTCACCACACGAATGATCGCTGCGCTCATCGCGGTGGTCCCGCTGTACCTCGTCGGCCTGTTTGCCTCGTACATGGCAACGGCGCTTGCGGTGATCCGGGTCAAAGGCCAGTCCGAGGGAACGTACGGGTATTACTTCAGTCTTTTCCTCTCCCCCAACGACATCTGGCTTTCCCTGATAAAAGTCATGGTGTTCGCGGTCGTGGTCACACTCGTGCACTGCTACTACGGTTACACCGCCACAGGCGGCCCCGAAGGCGTCGGACGAGCCGCCGGGCGAGCGTTGCGCACCAGCATCGTCTTCCTTGCCTTCACCGACGTCGCGATGACCATTGCGCTGTGGGGACTCAAACCTCAGGTACCCGGGTTGACCGGATGATCGTCACGGGCACCAGTCGAATTGCGCTGGCACTGAGGGGTGTACTGGCCGTTGCCGTGCTGATCGTCGCCTACGTCTTCCTCTTCAGCAGGGGCACGGACACGTTAGGTTCCACACCTCAGGTCAGCGCTGTCGTCCCCGCCGCCGCCGGTGCGCTGCGAGTCGGATCCTCGGTTCAGTACCGCGGCGTCGTCGTCGGCACGGTAGCCGACATCGAGCCTGGCACCACCGCTTCCACCGTCTCACTCGCAATCGACGAGGGTGCGTTCGAGGACATACCGTCGACAAGTCAGGTGCGGCTGATGCCCCGCAACATCTTCGGCGACTTCTTCGTAGACCTGATTCAACCCGACGGACTCTCCCGTGGCCCTGCCCTCGCGCCGGGCACGGAGTTGGTATCGGATCAGTCCGAGGTCGCGGTCCAGCTCTACCAATCGATCTCGCGGATCTACTCGCTCGTTTCTTCCCTCGACCCCGCCGACATCAACGTCGCGCTCACGGCAGTCTCGGACGCGATGAGCGGCAAGGGAAACCAGATCGGTGAATCTCTCGATTCAGTTCACCACGCGTTGGTCGGTGCGCAGCCGGTCATCGACGGGCTCGGTGACGACCTCGACGACATAGCGACCCTCGCCGACAGTCTCTCGACGAGCGCGCCGGACATGCTCGCCGCATTCGAGAACTCCATCACCACATCCAAAACCGTCGTCGACAAATCCGACGGACTAGCGGCGCTTCTGCGAGCCGGTACCAGCACGGGTTCTGCTGCTGCGACCGTGATCGGCGACAATCGTGACCGCATGATCACCGTGATCGACGACGCCGATTCCCTCACCGGCGCAATCACTTCACGACCCGACCACATCACCACCTTCTACACCGGCCTGCGCAATCTCACGATCAAACTTCCGCCGGCGTTGGCGCACGGCCCATGGCTCAGCACCGACCTGCGGCTGTCTGTCACAGATCTGTATCCGTACGGCAAAACCGACTGCCCACAATACGACGCGGCCCGCGGCCCCAACTGCCCTGCCGCCGCTGCCCCGTTCGGTGGAACCGTCGGACCGGTCGGCAGTCCCGTCGAACAGTCGCTGATCGCAGCTCTCACTCAGGGCGGTACAGCGTTGGACACTCTGGTGGCCGGGCCGGTACTTCGTGGGACGACGGTGGTGGGCGAATGAGCGTGAAGAAGTCTCTGATCAGATTCGGAGTGTTTGCCGCACTGTCGATTCTCGCCACCGTGATCGTGGTGAGCACCCTGATCAACCCCGTCTCCGGGCCGAGTTCGCAGTACCAGGCCGTCTTCGTCAATGCCTCCGGTCTGGTCACGGGCAGCGACGTACAGATCGCCGGGGTCCGAGTCGGGCGCGTCGAGAGCGTCGAGTTGGTGAACAACCAAGCCGTCGTCGGTTTCGAACTCGAATCCACACAACGCATTCCGGCCGACGGTCGAGCAGTGGTGAGGTATGCGGATCTGTTGGGGGCACGGACGATTTCGATCGAATCAGGACAGGGCGAGCGCAGACAAGGCGAACGCGCAACCGGCAACTACCTCTCCCCCGGGGCCACCATTCCGGTGGAACAGACTCAGCCGGCGATCGACCTCACCGACATCCTCGGCGGCTTCCGTCCACTGTTCGACGCACTCGACCCCGCAGAAGTCAACGAGCTTGCCGGACACGTCGTCCAGGTATTCCAAGGACAAGGTTCCACCATCGAAAGCCTGCTCGAGCGCACCGTTGCCGTCACCGAGAACTTGACGTCCCGCGACACGATCCTGGACCAGTTACTGACCAACCTCGACCGGGTACTCACCGTCACCACGACGAATCGACCCAACTTCGTCGAGATGATCAACACCCTCGACACACTGGTCGGCGGCTTGGCGCAGGACCGCCGACAGATCTCGGCGGCAGTGGATTCCGCAGGTGCCCTGACCTCTTCCCTTCAGGACTTGGTCACGCGGGTCGAACCTGACTTGGCAGGCACACTGACCTCCATCGATCAGTCAGCCCGCGCCGTCGTCGACAATCGCGACTCGCTCGCGACAGGTATCACCGCCTTCGATCAACTGTTCACTCAGTTGGGAATCGCAATGAGCTACGGCAGTTGGGCGAACATCTACATCTGCAACTTCCAACTCAGCGCATTGGGCCAATCAGTGGCACTGGGTGGTCCCGAGCGCTCGGCGGTGTGTCGATGAACTGGCTCACCGTCAAGAACCCGGTCCGCAACGGAATCATCTGCATTCTCGTCGGAGTCGGTGTCGTTCTGGCCGCACTTGTTGTCCCTCAACTGATCTTGAAGGTCAAAACCAACGAGTATCACGCCGTATTTGCCAACGCCACCGGGTTGACGCAGGACGATCCGGTCAACGTCGCAGGAGTTCCGAGCGGGGTAGTCACGTCGTTGGCGGTCAGCGGCAACTCCGTTGACGTCACTTTCCGTCTCGACGACGGCGTCAGCCTCGGCGAAGACTCGCGCGCGGACATCAAGATCTCGACTCTGCTCGGCCGACGCTCGCTCGACATCACTCCGAACGGATCGCGCTCGTTGCCCGCAGGTTCGACCATCCCCATCACGAACACCAGTGTTCCGTTCACTCTCGACGATCTCGGACGCAGCGCACAATCCACGTCGGAAAACCTTGATCTGCAACAACTGCGAAACATGCTGACCGTGGTCTCCGACAACTCACCGAACGATCCCGAACTGATCCGCCGCTCACTCGAGGGAATCGACGCACTCTCCGGGGTCGTCAACGACAACGACAATGCACTCCGCTCCCTTCTCACCGGGGCACAGCAGACCACCACAACCCTGATCGAGCAGAAGGACACTCTGCACACCCTTCTGGGAAATGCAGATCTGGTGATGGCCACGATCGCTGACCGGCGGGACGTATTGAATGCCCTCGTGCAAGACCTGAATCAGTTGAGCACCACCATTGCCCAGTTCCTCGGTGACAACCAGGCTTTGGTCGACGCGGTCATGGGAGACATCCACGATGTGACGGGAGTTCTGTCCGAGAACGAACAATCACTGACCACGCTGCTCGACAACTTCGCGCCCAGCGTCCGCTACGTCACCAACGCGACCGGAAACGGCAACTGGCTCGATCTCAACTCACCCTCCACGCTCATCCCGGACAACTGGTTGTGCGTCGTAAGGCTTGTTCAGGGGTGCCGATGACCATGACCGTCAAGAAACTCGCTGCGCTGGCCGCAATAGTGATCTGCGCGATCGGTGCGGTCCTGTTCCTCACGCGTGACGAGCACCGACTCACTCTCACTGCCGAATTCACCTCCACCGATGCCATCTTCACCGGCAACACGGTGACAATTCTGGGAGTTCCCAGCGGGAGAGTCGAGAGCGTCACGCCGGACGGGTCCCGGGTACGGGTGACACTGAGCCTGCCACCCGGAACACGCGTGCCAGCCGACGCGCAGGCCTGGGTCCTCTCTCCCTCGGTCATCAGTGACCGCACAATCGAACTCGGCCCCGGCTACGAAGACGGTGAGTTCCTCACCAACGGCGCGGTGATCCCTCTCGAACGCACTCACTCCCCTCTGACGTGGGACCAGCTCACTGCTTCGGTGAACGAACTGACGGTCGCGCTCGGCCCTGGCGCCGACGGCGGTGGGATCGGTGACCTCATCGGCGAAGGCGCCCACGCGGTGGACGGCAACGGACAAGCATTTCACGATGCCGTGCAGTCCATCTCACAGGCAAGTTCGGTGCTCGCGGGTGCAAGTCCTGACATCTCCGAGCTGGTGAAGAACCTGAACACCCTTGTGCAGTTGATCGCGGACAACCAGACCCAGGTCGATTCGCTGTCGAACTCGGTGACAGTGACCGCCCGCGCGTTCAGTGAACAACGCGAAGACATCAGCGGGGCGCTCGATTCCCTGACCACGTTGCTCGGACAGGTCGCGGCGCTACTCGCCGAACACGGCGAGACAGTCACCGCCGACCTGGGTGCGCTCGCACAGTTGACCGGAGCAGTCGCGACCAAGCAGGACCAACTGCGCGAGATCATCGAAACGGCACCAACGGGATTCGAGAACGTCGCCAACCTCGTCACCGAAGACGGCAGAGCACGCGGCCGCTTGGACATCGCCACCGATCTCTCACAGTTCGACACGACACGAGCACTGTGCGAGAAGATGCCGATTCCACTGTGCACCGGGCCGGGAATCGTCAATCCCATCGAATTTCCTTCCGCAGGCAGTTCCGAGTTGGCACGCATCCTCGGTGGAGGCAACTGATGGCGTCGAACAGGTCCGTGGCGAGCATTGTTGTGGCACTTGTCATCGCAGCACCCTTGACCGGGTGCAGTCTCAACTTCCAGCACCTCCCCCTCGGTCGCGGACTGCCAGGACAGTCGTACCCGTTGAACATGGAATTCGTCGACGCGTCACTACTTCCCGTCGGCGGCGAGGTACGGATCGGGCAGGCTGTGGTCGGCAAAGTCACCTCGATGAGCGCGGAAGCCTTTGCCGCCGTCGTACATACCGACATCGAGTCCGGCATCGAACTACCCATCGGCACCCGCGCCCGAATCGAGCTGTCCACCCCGATCGGCGATGCCTTCGTCAACCTCGAAGTTCCGGCCGATGCGACCGGCCCCGTCCTCGAACCAGGTTCCACCATCAAGCGATCGGAGACCGTGCGCGGGCCCGACGTCGCACAACTACTCGGCGCCGTCGGAACTCTGTTGAACGGCAGTGGGTTGGCTCAGGTCAAGAACATCGTCAGCGAGGCTGATCAGATTCTCGACGGCAGGGACGAGACGATCCGCGATCTGCTTGCGCGCCTCGATGGTTTTCTCGGAACCCTCGAAAACCGAAAGGAATCGATCAACTCGGCCCTGGACTCACTGAATCGGCTCAGCACTCTGATCGGTGACGAGAGCGCCACCATCGACGAAGGGTTGCGCGCACTCACCCCCGCCTTGGGTGTTGTCTCCGACCAACGACAACCACTGCTGGATCTTCTCGATGAGACCGACAGGCTCAGTACCGCAACCAATTCCGTACTCGATCAGTCGGCCGACCAGATTTCCGACATCACCGATCGACTCTCACCCATCCTCGACCAGTTCTCGGCGATGGGCCCGACACTGGGTGAGACGATGGCCAACCTGGACAACGCGAGAGTGCTCCTCGAACGCGCCAGCCCGGGTGACTACGTGAACATCGACCTCGACGTCGATCTCGAGGGAACCGTGACCGGAGTGCTCAACGAGATCATTCCCGGTGCCGCACCGCCACTGCCACCTCTGCCGGCCTCCGACCGGGACCTGCCGATCACGACACCCCTGCAAGGAGGCGCGCGATGAAGAACCGAACCGTCTATTTCGAGATCGTGGCCTTCCTCCTCATCGCGGTGATCAGCACGACGTACGTGCTCCGGCAAGTAGGTGCCGGAGATCCGTTCACCGGAACCTTCCCGGTCACCGTCGAATTGGAGAACGCGGCCGGAATTGCACCAGGTTCGGAGGTGGCCTACCGCGGAGTCACCGTCGGCGACGTCGAGTCGGTGCAGGTGGACTCCGCGCGGGACCTCGTCGTGATGACGTTGAGCATCGCCGCCGACCAACAGATCCCCGACGATTCCCATGCGGCCATCAGCCAGGACACCGCAGTTCCGGTACTGAAAGTTCAGTTGTCCTCCCAGACCGACGGCGGCCCGTACCTCGCCGAAGGTTCGGTGGTTCCGGCTGAGCGCACGTCGATCCCGGTCGCGTTGGGAACCGTCATCGCTAACTTCAACGCTGCCGCCGACACCGTCGATCCGGCAGACCTGCGGACCCTCTCGCACGAACTCGGTGAGGGACTGAACGGATCTGGTCCGGATCTGCAGGCTCTCGTCGACAACTTCGACGTACTCGCGCGCACTGTCCGAGCCGATCAACCGCAAGTCAACACACTCGTACAGAATTCGCGTTCACTCTTCGCCGCGAACGAAGACAACGTCGATGCTCTTCCCGAAGTTGCACTCACACTTCGCCAATTGACAGATCAGGTACGAAACTCCGATCCGCAACTGCGCACACTCCTCGATCGAAGCCCGAGCATCCTCGACAATCAGATACTGCCTCTCATCGAGCAGAGCCGTGAACCGTTCAGTCTGCTGTTGGCCAATTCCCTCGTCTCCACGCAGATCGTCACGGCACGGATGCCCGCCGTCGACGCCCTGTTGGTGGTGGTACCGAAAGGTTTCGAAAAGTTCGGAAGTATCGTCAAAGACGGACGCGCACAACTTGATCTGATCACTGCACTCGGGCCGGTCTGCATCTACGACACGCCCCGGCGATCGGTACAGGACACCTCACCGACCACAATCGACAAGAACCAACACTGCACCGACCAATCCGGCCGGATCCAGAACCGCGGTTCGCAGAACATCCCCACCGGAACCGGCACAATCGACGCCGGAACGATCGACGGGGTCGGTGAATACGATCCTGCCGTCGGCACGGTCGCTACGGGTGACGGAACATCGATTCGTCTGGGCCTCAACGGTGGTCAGAACACCGTTCTCGGCGACAACTCGTTTGCCGCACTACTAGTACAAGGAACGCAATGACCGAGCCATCCGAACCCCAGACACCCCAACCCCAGACACCCCAACCCCAGACACCCCAACCCCAGACACCCACAATCGTCGACAAGCCCACACGCCTTCGCAAGCAGAGCATGCTGATCGCTGCCGGCGTCCTGGTCGTCGTCGCTGCACTCGGATGGGGCACATTCGCGACCTGGCAGAAATCCGTCGACGACGACGCCCGCACGAGCGCACTGGAGAGCGGACGGCAATTCGCCACCGACCTCGCGACATACAACTTCGAGAATCTCGATCAGAATCTCTCCGTGGTGCGCGACAACTCCGTCGGTGAGTTCGCCGGCCAATACGCCCAGGTGGCAGCCAACCTGCAGAACATGATCGTGCAGTATCAAGCGACCTCGTCCGCCCAGATCATCTCAGCCGGGCTGGCGAGCAGTGACCGCGACAACGCCGAAGTACTCGTTTTCCTCGATCAAACGATCACCAACACCAACTCCCCCGATCCGAGGATCGACCGCAACCGCATGCAACTCTCGCTGGTCCGCGAAGACGGCGAGTGGAAACTGAGCAACGTGCAGTTGTTGTGATCGGGAGGCCTGCCATCAGCAAGCGGCCGTATCGGCACGCAACCGTGTCGGCGCCTGCCGATAAAGTGGCCTCCACAAGTCGACGTGTCCTTCGTCGGCCGGGAGCGCAAGTTCGAGGAGTGTGTCGGTAGCGGTGGCAGTGGAATCTTCGGTGCTGCTGAAGTGGTACTCCGATACGGCCCGTGACCTGCCGTGGCGACGTGAGGGCGTCAGTGCCTGGCAGATCTTGATGAGCGAGATCATGCTCCAGCAGACTCCGGTGGTGCGCGTTGCGCCCATCTGGGAAGAGTGGGTAGCGCGCTGGCCGGTTCCGTCGGCGATGGCAGCGTCCAGTCAGGCAGAAGTGCTTCGCGCGTGGGGCAAACTCGGTTACCCACGACGCGCGTTACGCCTCCACGAATGCGCCGGCGTCCTGGCTGCCGAGCACGGTGACGTAGTGCCAGAAGACGTCGACATCCTGCTCTCACTGCCGGGAATCGGTTCGTACACCGCCCGCGCCGTAGCGTGCTTCGCCTACGGACAGCGAGTACCGGTAGTGGACACCAACGTACGACGCGTGGTTGCGCGGGCCGTCCATGGCAATGCGGAACCTGGCAAGCCCTCCAACACGCGCGACCTCGCCGACGTCGCGGCGCTGCTGCCGAAGGCGCGAGCGCGCGCCGCCACCTACAGCGCAGCTCTCATGGAACTCGGCGCACTGATCTGCACGGCGCGGACACCGAACTGCGAAAACTGCCCGTTGCCGAACTGCGCGTGGGTCGCGTCAGGGAAACCGGCACACACCGGACCACCCAAGAAAGTGCAGAAGTTCGCCGGCACCGACCGCCAGGTACGTGGAAAATTGATGGCCGTTCTGCGCGAGAGTCACCGTCCGGTCGAACGCGCGCAACTGGACATCGTCTGGCCGACCGATCCTGGTCAGCGTGACCGAGCATTGCATTCCCTGCTGGTCGACGGACTGGTCGAGCAGACCGATGACGGCCTGTTCGCGCTGGCGGGAGAGGGTACGGCTTAACCGACTCGCATCGGGTCGCATGCTGCTGCGGGTTCGGCGGTCTGGGGTGGTGCGACTTCAGGATCCGAACGCCGAAGTGCAGCAGGAACGACGGGTACAGCCGGGTCGCAGGGCGAGAGAGTCAGAATCGGTAGGGCGGCGCCGGGCGGTGGGCCGTTGGTCGAGGTCGCCGGCTCGGCGCCGACGTTCGAGCTATCAGTGGACACCTCGCGCAACCCGTCTGGAGAGAGAGCGATCAGCAATCCCGTCAGCATGAGCAGAAGCGGCAGTACTATTGCCGCCGCCCACCGGATCCTGTTGACGGGCTGAACAGCCACGCCGGACCGAACTTCATTTCCCCTCGCAGCCGCTACCAGCGCAGCGCCTATCGCCAGTTGTGTGCGCTCGCTGAGAAACAGGACGCCGAGCCCGGCCAGTTCAGCGGCTTCGGCGGAGGGCCTCCTGGCCTCTCCATTCACAAGCGTCGCGACGAGCATCTTCGGAGCTGGGTCTTGTTCGGCGACGAGCAGATCCAAAGTCGCAGCAAATGTCGAGCTGTCTGCAAGCAACTCGGCGGTGTCGTAACGGTGCGCCGAGTCCACGACGCCGGCACTCGGATCAATCGCAGCGATCACTGTCTCACTGCCGTCCGGCCAGAATGCGAGGATCGGCGAAACACCGTTCAGTGCGTCCACGGTCCGTAGGTAGGCAAGGCGAGCGTCCAGACCGTTGACCAACTCGACTTTCTCGAAAATGCTGGAAGACAACAAATCCGGGACAAGTTCGCGCACGTCCGCACGCTCGCACATCACTCCGACGACGGTGGGGTACAGATTCGAACGCAGGGCACGGCCGGTGGCGACCTCAGCGGCGGAGGCGAGCGCGCGTGCTGACGCCTGCGCAGAGGGAACAGTCCCGTCCGCGCCCCACGGGTGACGGAACTCGTCGATCGAGCCGAGCAGGGGCGTGTCGGCATCTACGAGAGCTGTTGAAATGGAACTGTTTTCGAATGCAACGCCCAGGCTTTCACGCACTGGATCCTCCATTGACTGTTACGGGTGTTGCCATCATTGCGAAGCTGTATCAGAACGTCAGGCCACTGACCGCCATTACGCCTGGTTCCAGCACGACGTCCACCGGCGCTCGGCCGTCGACCGTAACGCGATACGCCCCCGGCAGGAGTCCGACAAACGAGAAGCGACCTTCGAACGGGTTTACCGTCCGTGCTATCGCGTGCCCGCATTGATCGATACCGTCGATCGCCACTGCCTCCGAGATTTCCGACGTCACCAGACCCGAGATCTGCCCGTTCGCCGAAACCGGATTTCCCTGGACCGTCTGACCGTCGACAGAATTCCCTTGTGGATCACATTCTCCCGGAGTGGTCGATACTCGTACGAGAACGTCGCCTGACCGCACGCGCACCGCACCGCGATCAGCAGAGACCACTGCCGCTATCGGTGGACCGTCGGCAGCTTCCCGGTTTCCCGCAGTCGTCGCCTTTCCCGCAGTCATCGTCGCAGTTCGCGTGAAGTATCGATCCGCGCCCAGATCCCCCACCAGGCACAGTAACCCGACCTCGTCGACGCCCGAGCCGTCTCCGCAGTAGTCCGGCACGGACGGCAGCGTGAAACCTCGAGGCACCGGAAGTTGCACCACCACGTCCGAGAGCGGTTTGCCTCGAACACCGATGTCGACGACGTACGTCACCGGATCACCTTCTCGGACAATGCCGTTCGATGGTCCGGAATCGAGCCCCGGGCCGTCAGTGGGATCGAAGGGCGGTGCACCGTCGATCGCCGTCAACTCGACAGTAAAGGGAGCGAACTCTCCTTCGGCTGCCAATCGAACATCCGACTGCATCGGGAGCACGCCGAGCGCAGTAGCCCCGACCACCAGAGCTCCGGTTACGACAACTACGCCGATGCCTCGCACTGCTAGGCGCCACGCACTCGGTCGGAGTCCGACCGTATCGGCCATCGACCACACCTCTGACAGACGAGTTCTCACGACGCTCCTTCGATGTCTGACTCTCGGGCCCCCAGCGGGCACTCTCGGCCGCATTTGGCGAATCCCGAGCTACGTTCAATAGAAGTCGGTCGAGGGACTCGAAAGCCAATGGTGAAGGCATGATTGTGTGGGTGAACTTCTCTCACCCAGGGTGAAGTCCCGGGTGAATTACCCGGGATGGCACGCTCTGGATTCGCACCAGCTACGCTCCTCCCTGTAGATAGATGGATCGAGACAATTCGCCCAAAATCTCCATTTACCGCCGGGCGCGCAAGCAGAAGGGGTCCGCGTTGATGTTCGGGATGGACGGCCACGACTGGGCAGCTATTCCCGAAAGACGCACGATCGCCGTGTCGATTCCCCGGCAGGCTCTGTTCGCGAAACTCGACCGCCGCGCCGCTCTGACCATCGTCCGCGCACCGAACGGCTACGGAAAATCGTCGTTGATCGCGTCGTGGCTACGCGCCAATCTGGCGTCCGAACGAATTCTGGTGTGGGTCTCGGCGCCACCTCCTTCATCGACACTCGCAACCTTCTGGGCACTGGTCCTGGAGAGAATTCACGCCGCCGGGATAGCATTACCCGACGCCGGTGATCTCGCCGATCCTTTCACCGCGATCACCAAATCCTTGAACGATCTGCCCCACCCCGTGCTGCTCGTTTTGACAAGGCCGGATCTGGTACCGGAACCGGAGTTGGACAATCAATTGATCGAACTCCTCACTCGCTGCCACAATCTTGACCTAGTAGTGACGCTCTCAGGCTTCGGCATGTTCTCCGAGCCGTACCTTCTCGACACAGATCATGAGGTCGTCGGCGCGGGCGAGTTGTTGTTCACGACAGCCGATACCGCCCACCTCCTGGAACAGACAGACGCCCATAGGGCTGCGGGTGATGCAGAGAGAATCACATCTTTGACTGGTGGGCTTCCCGCGCTGGTCCGCGCCGCCGTTGCCGCAGTCGAAAAGGTCCCAGGCGGCGACAACCGCCGGCAGGTCATCGAAGAGAACATCGCGATGGCGATAGACGACTACGTCACGGGTTCCGTCCTCGCCATCGCCAAGCGCGTGAAGCAACACGAGTTCCTGCTCGCGACCGCCTTTGCTCGATCGATCACCGTCGACATCGCCGCAGTCCTGTTCGAGTCCCGGCACCATGATGCCGCAGAGACCGTTCGTGAAATTCGGGCGCGACTGGTGACCCTGGAGACTGCCGGATTGCTGTCGCGCGTGGAAAGCGAGGCCGACGAAACCTGGGAATTGTCACCAGCCATTCGGCAATCATTACTCACGCGCCACACCCGCACTGGAATCGAACCTTCGCAACATCTTTCATTCCTTGCCCTCAATCGACTCGACGTCGGTCATCACGCGTCGGCGTTGGACTACGCGATCGAGGCACAGAATTGGACGCTGGCAGTAGACATCGTCGAACAACATTGGGTGACGATGATCGTGAGCAGCTTGGACACGGTTCGCTCTGCACTTCAACGGATTCCGGTGGAAGCTGCCGACAAACACTCCGCTGTCCAAGCCGGCCGCGCCCTGTTCACCATGCATCCGGGCAAGCGCGCGGGTGTAGTCGACTCGCTGCCCGAATCGCCCGCCGAACTGTGGAAACTCGGCGCCGAGGCCGGAGCGAAAGACGCCCTGAGCATCGGCTGCGTCCAATCGATCATGCTCAGGATGGCTGGCGAGTACGGACTCGCGGCAGAGACCACCAGGCGCCTGTCTCACGTCAGTCGTAGTGCGCTGGAGAACAACCCGGAATCCGTCAGCGCACAGCTCCCCCTCATGCGACTTCAATGGGCGATCAATTTTCAATTGAGCGGTAGGCTCACCGAATCCACGATCAAAGCTCGAATGGCCTACCACGGCGCGCTGTCTCGAGGAGTCGACTTCATCGCTCGCAACTCCGCGGGCAGTGCCGCACTGAACTGGGCGCTGGCAGGTGAGCCGCGACAGGCCACACACTGGTTCGAACTCGAGCAGAAGCATCCGGACCCCGGAGGTTGGCTCGAACCCGTGGTCAAGATCGCCGGCTTGACGGCACGGGCTCTCACCGCTCTCGACACGCTCGACTTCGATGACGCACGTATCGCATTGACCGAACTCGGCGTTCCGTCCGACACCGAGGAACTGTGGGCGTTCGTCGTCTATGCGCACAGCCAATTCGCCCTGGCTCAGGGCACTGCATCTTCCGCTCTGTCGTTGCTCCACAATGCGATTGAAGCGCATTCCATGCAGTACACGGACACGTCTTTCGCGCTTCCTCTGTTGCAATCCGCCGAGATCGACCTCCTGCTTGCACTCGGCGAGGGAAACAAGGCAGCAGCGCTGGCCAACGAGATCACCGATCCTGCAGCCAACCCGTGGACGCTCGCGTCGGTGGCACGTTTACGCCAGCGGATCGGCCAGAACGAAGCCGCCGTGGCGCTGTGTCACCAGTTCGACTGGTCTGGCGAATCGTATCCACGCGCACAGATGGAATCGCTTCTGGTGCAGGCGGTTGCACACTCCGAAATGGGTGAGCCACGCCTCGCCGCTCAGGAATGGTCCAGAGCGTGCAGTATCGCCGACCAAACCGGACTTCTGCGTTCGTTCGCGACCATCGCATCGGCGAACGTCGAGAAACTCGAATCGATGGCGAAGTCGAATTCGCGAGTACTCGCCGAGTTCGCGAAAATTCCTCGAGCTGAATCATTTCCGGAGTTCGTGCACATCGTGGAGCTGACCGAACGCGAACAGAAGGTCCTCTCACTCCTGGCACTCGGAATGGGGTCGGCCGCGATGGCGGACAAACTGTACGTGTCCGTCAACACCGTCAAGACTCAACTACGCACTCTCTACAAGAAGCTCGACGTACACAATCGAAACGAAGCGGTCACGAAGGCACGTCAACTGCGCCTGCTGTAGTCCCGGGTCGGATCTGATTCGGACTACATTCTGTAGACATGAGCACCGATACCTGCGTCTTCTGCAAGATCGTCGCACTGACCGAGCCGGCGATTCTCGTTCACGAGAGCGAGACGACTCTCGCATTTCTCGACGCCCGACCGGTGAGTCGCGGACACACTCTGGTGGTCCCCAAGCGTCATGCAGAAAACCTCGATGCTCTCGAAAGCCATGAGGGCGCAGAGATGTTCCGCGTCGGAACGCTCATCGCCCGTGCTCTACGCCGCTGCGACATCGCCGCAGACGGCGTCAACTTCCTGGTCAACGACGGTCGCGCCGCGGGCCAGACCGTGTTCCACTCGCACCTGCACGTCGTCCCCCGCCATCGCGGCGACAAGGCGAAGTTCGCTGCCGGACTTCTGGCCAGACGAGCCGTCGAACTGGAGCAGGTGGGCTCGTCGATCCGCAGTCAGCTCACCATCTGAAGGAATTCCGTCACGACGTCGCGGTAACGCTGCGGTTGATCGTCGTGAACCAGGTGACCTGCGTCGGCAATACGTACGTACCGGGTCTTCGGCCGCTCGGCCATCTCTCGCATCTGTCCTTCGGGGGTGATCGTGAACTCCCCCTCGATCAGCAATGTCGGTGCCTCGATGGCCTTCCACTGATCCCAGAAGTGTCGCGTGCCCCACTCCTCCGAGATATCGCGGAAGGTCGACACGTCACCGTGCAAGTACCACCCGTCATCGCGGTGGTCGAAGGAATCGAGAAAGTACTGGCCGGCGACGGGGCCGAAGAATTCCTTCATCGCATCCTCGGTAGCGAACGGTTGCGGCCACGCCGAAATCATCTGCGCCCAATCCGCTGCGGTGCGTCCGCGAAAGTCCGGGGCCATGTCTTCGAGGACCAGCGCACACACCTTTTCGGGATGCGCAGCGGCGAAGCACCACGCGTGCAGAGCCCCCATCGAATGACCGATCACGATCATCGGACCTTCGATGGAAGTAACGGCTGATGTCAGGTCCTCGACGAATGCCTCGGTAGTCAGCTCTGACGGCGCCGGCCTGCCGTGACCGGCGGCGTCGAAGGTGTAGACGTGGCCGAACTCGCGGATCCACGGCACATGGCGACTCCACGTTCGGGAGCTGCCCATGAGGCCGTGCAACAACAGAATCGGTTGTCCCGTTCCACCTTCGTCATGCAACACGAGTGTCACGGTACGCGGTGAAGGTACGCGGGTAATGTCGCTTGCATGGCAGTCGTGAAGATCAATGCAATCGAGGTCCCCGAGGGCGCCGGCCCCGAACTGGAGAAGCGCTTCGCAGCACGCGCTCATGCAGTCGAGAACTCCCCGGGTTTCCTCGGATTCCAGCTCCTCCGCCCCACCGCCGGCGAGAGCCGGTACTTCGTGGTGACGCAGTGGGAGTCCGAGCAGGCGTTCGCCGATTGGCGTGACGGCCCGGCCCGCGAAGCACACTCCGGCGAACGCGCGAAGCCCGTCGCTTCGGGTGCGTCGTTGCTCGAATTCGAAGTTGTCCTGGACGTAGCCGCCAAGAGTTGATCGCGAACGATTGTGCTCGCTCGTGCGGGCACAATCGACGGTCATATCGGCTTCACGCGTTGACAGGGAGCGGGCGGTAGTGCAAAAGTTCGCTTGTAAACGCGATGGTCCGACAGGAATCCGGTGCAAGCCCGGAGCGGTCGCGCCACTGTAATTCGAGGTGAAGTGCCTTTTCGGTACTACTATTTCGACAGCCAGACACTTCGGCCATCGCATGGACCTAGGGGACGCGAAAATCCCAGGAGGCTTCGATGGCTCTCGCCTATTCTCCCGATACGTCGATCGATTCGACTCGTCTTGCTTTCCTCGCCGCTGCAGTAGTTCTGTTCGCGATGCTGGCTCTCTACCTGGTCGGGTTCGATCAGGGCGCGATCTCTCGCACCGGAATGTACATGCATGAATTGATGCACGACGGACGCCACTTGATGGGCTTGCCGTGCCACTAGTCGATAATTTCACGAAGCTTCTCATTCGTGGATTGTTGGCTGGTTTGATCGCGGGCATTCTTGCCGGCGGTGTTGCATTCGTGCTGGGTGAACCGCACGTCAACGCTGCCATTGCGATCGAAGAAGCCGACGGTGCCGTTGGGGAAAATGCCGGCGAAGCCGCCGGGCATTCACACGGCGACGAAGAAGAACCACTGGTGAGCCGCGACGGGCAGCGCGCCGGGCTGTTCCTGGCCACAGCGCTGGCCGGACTCGCACTCGGCGCGATATTCTCGGTTGTCGCCAACTACGCGCGACGACTCACCGGAATGTCCGGGCCGTTGTTGGCGATCACCATCGCCGTCGGCGGCTGGCTGGCCATCGAGGCTGTGCCGTTCTTCAAGTACCCGGCCAATCCGCCGGCCGTCGGCGACCCGGACACCATCAACCAGCGGACGCTGCTGTGGCTGGCCGCCGTGATTCTCGGGCTGCTGTCCGTTACCGCAGCGGCAGCGGCGGCAAAGGCAGTTTCCGGACACGAGTTCCTCAGTGTGCGCATCGCTGCTCCGGTAGCTGCGTTCCTGGTGATCGCCGCGATCGGTTACGTCTCGCTTCCCGGCATCAACGAGGTGGGCGAGGACTTCCCGGCAACTCTGCTGTGGGAGTTCCGACTTTCCTCGCTCGCTACGCAGGCGACGCTTTGGCTCGTACTCGGATTGGCATTTGCCTTTCTCACCGAGCGCGCGACCAAGAACGCCGACGTGGCAAAGAAGTACGCCCTTCGCTGAACCTGCTGTGCGCCTTTATTGACCTCCCGCGGTTGACAAAGGCGCACAGCAGTTTTTTCAGCTCAGATGATGCACTTCCTGCAGCCCGTACACCGGCGTCGGAATGCCCTCGTATCGTGCCTTCAACTGCAGGGCGAGGTACAGCGAGTAGTGCCGCGACTGGTGCAGATTACCGCCGTGGAACCAGAGCGCTTCCTGCTGCGTCGGCTTCCACATGTTGCGCTGCTCGCCTTCCCACGGTCCCGGATCCTTGGTCGTGTTCGAACCGAGGCCCCACACCTTGCCGACCTTGTCCGCGGTGTCCTGACCGATCAGATCCGCCACCCAGCCGTTCATCGAGCCGTAGCCGGTCGCGTAGACCACCACGTCGGCAGGTAGTTCCGTACCGTCTTCGAGGATCACGCTGTTCTCGGTCAGCTCACGAATGTTGCCGTGCGCGAGCTTGATGTCCCCGTTGGCAACCAGTTCGGCCGCACCGACGTCGATGTAATAACCCGAGCCGCGTCGTAGGTACTTCATGAACAGACCCGAACCGTCGTCGCCCCAGTCGTGCTCGAAGCCCGCCTTCTCGAGGCGATCGTAGAAATCCTTGTCGCGCTCACGGATTGCGTCGTACACCGGGATCTGGAACTCGTGCATGATCCGGTAAGGCAGCGAACCGAACGTGAGGTCCGCCTTGTGCGTCGTCATGCCGGCGGCCAGGGCGCGCTCCGAATACAGATCGCCCAGGCCCAGATCCATCAGCGAATCCGACTTCACGATGTGCGTCGAGCTGCGCTGCACCATCGTGACGTCGATGCCGTTCTCCCACAGTGCTCCGCAGATGTCGTGCGAAGAATTGTTGGCCCCGATCACCACGACCTTCTTGCCCACGTACTGATCCGGGCCGGGGTGCTTGCTCGAGTGGTGCTGATCCCCGAGGAACTTGTCCTGGCCGCGGAACGTCGGAACGTTGGCCTTGCCGGACATACCGGTCGCCATCACCAACTGCTTGGGACGCAAGGTCAGCTTCTCGCCGTTGCGGTTGACCTCGACGGTCCATTCCTGCGTCTTCTCGTCGAACGACGCGGAGGTGCAGGTCGTGGAACTCCAGTACGGAACCTCCATGACCTTGGTGTACATCTCGAGCCAGTCACCGATCTTGTCCTTGGGCGCGAACACCGGCCAGTTGTCGGGGAAAGGCATGTAAGGGAGATGGTCGTACCAGACCGGATCGTGCAGGCACAGGGACTTGTAGCGTCCGCGCCACTGATCGCCGGGTCGCTCGTGGCTGTCGATCACGATGGCCGGCACTCCGAGCTGACGCATCCGGGCGCCGAGCGCGATACCGCCCTGGCCGCCGCCGACGATCACAACGTAAGGCTGTGTGGTGTAACCGAGTTCGCGGTCCTCGATCTCTTTCTGCTCGGCCCACGTGACGCGGTTCGGATCGGCACCGTGCTTCGCTCCACGCGGCCGGCGAGTGCCCTTACCTTCTTCGTGCCCTTTCAACTCCTGCAACGACGTCAGCAGGGTCCAGGCGACAGGCTGGCCGAGTTCGTCCTTGAGACGAAGGTGCCCGTGCGCGCGACCGGTCGCGGTCTCGAATTCGATCCAGGCCGACGTGACGCCGTCGGCTTCGTCGGGTGTCTCGGTGGTCCGAAATCCCGAAGGATCGGTGTCGTCGAGCCGTTCGGAGAGCATGTCGGCGATCTGCTCGCGACCTTCGACGGTCTTGATGTTCCAGGTGAACGAGACCAAGTCTCGCCAGAAGCTGTCGAGCGCGAATTTGCCTGCAACACGCTCGATGTCACGAGCGGCGAGTGCCGACTCGAAATCCGCCAGCCAGGCGTCGACGCGCTCCTGAGGTGTCACCGCCGTCAGCTTCACCTCGGGGGCGACTGCGGAATCGATGGTTTGCGTCATCACTTCTCCTTGTTTGTGAATGTGACACACAGCACAACTCATAAGTGGCCCCGGTCACAAGCGTTGCAGTCTGTTGCAATTCGTGGGCACGGTGCTGCCGCCCGATACCGGTTGCCCGCACCATCGTGCAGGCAACCGGGTCACCCCTCGGCAGGCTTCAATTTCCCGAGTCCCAGCGAGTGAAATCCCACGACGTAGAACAACGTCCACAGCACGGCCCAGTCCACGAAACCCAGTGCATTGCCGTGTAATCCGTCAACGACTGCCGGTTCGTGAAGAATGTGCTCAGCCGCAAAGTGGTAGTAGAACAAGAAGGTCACCACCGCCAGCGCAAACGTGAGCAGCGCGCGGATCGCCAGGTTGACCCCGTCCGCGAAACCCGTCGGCTTGTTACCGAAGGCGTTGGCCCAGAAAATCATCCAGAAGGCCCAACACACACCGAGCTGGGCAGGGAACTGATGGACCACCCCTCCCAGCTCGGCAACGGCATCGCTTCCCAACAGCGCCTTCACGACCGGCAGTGCCACGAAGTACAAGCCTGTTCCCACGGCGAAGTTGCCGACCGTGGCTGCGAGTGCCGTCTTTCCGCGGCCGCCGAACAGTCGCCACGGCCAATTGTCGAGCGTCTGGCCTGTCAGGATCACGACCACCACAACGCAGTAGAACCAACCGAGTACGGTGTCGACGGTCATCAACGGTTCGGTGGCAGAGACCGACACGGACGGCAGGCCGAAGACGAAGTACAGCGCCAGCGTCGGGACGGCGACAAACGCGATCTCACACAACCCCACCAGCGGCTGCTTCATCCCTAGCGAAGTCCACGGCCAATGCTGCCAGTTCAGGACCACCATCACCCAGGTCCCGAAGCCGAAGAGCACGAACAATGCACCCGCGAAATAGCCGAGGCCGCCCTCACGATCGGCCGCGAAATCCGGGTACAAGCTCCCCAAACCTTTCGCCAGGAGCCACGTCACCACGACGGCGAAGACCGCGGTCGCGACCATGATCGCCAGGCCCTTCGCCGGCTGCGGAAGTCGATCGAATCCGGCGAACTCGCAGTTGAAGCCGATGAACACCACAAAGAGGATCGCCCAGAAAAGCGCCGCGTTGAACGGCAAAGGGTAGAAATTCCACGGACTGGTGGTCGGATCGGCCAAAAGGTACCAACTCGCCACGGCCAGCACGAGAACGATCACAAGGTTGGCGATCCCGAACCCGATCCAGCGGCGTGACGACTGCCGGCTCGGCGTCGCCGGTTCTGTGGGTGTGTCGACTGTAGCGGTCATGTTCCCTCTCCCAGATTGTCTCGCAAGATGATTCGCGAAGTGGTGGCGCAACTATGAAGCTGCCGCGCGGGGCACCGGGAGGGTTGCCGAGGGTTGCAATCGCTGTCCGATTTTCCGGAATTGCAACACGGTGCAACCCTTCCGCATTGTGGTCGCCGTCACATACAAATCACTCACCGGTTCCCAGGCAACCGGTTCACTGCTTACGAGGAGAAACTGCATGAGCATCACGGGCAAGGTAGTACTGGTCACCGGCGCCGGCCAAGGCATCGGACGCGGAATCGCACTCCGCCTCGCCCACGACGGCGCCGACATCGCGTTGGTCGACCTCGACCAGACCAAGCTGGATGCGGTTGCCGACGAGATTCGACAGATCGGGCGTCGCACAACCACGTTTGTCGCCGATGTCAGCGATCGAGCGCAGGTCAACGCAGCCGTCGAACACGCACACAAGGATTTGGGCGGATTCGACGTCATCGTCAACAACGCGGGAATCGCTCTCGTCGGCCCGATCTCCGACGCGACGCCGGAAGAGGTCTCCAAGATCTGGAGCGTCAACGTCGACGGTGTCTTGTGGGGAATTCAGGCTGCAGCAGCAAAGTTCCAGGCGCTGGGTCAACGCGGAAAGATCATCAACGCGTCGTCCATCGCCGGCCACGACGGATTCGCCATGCTAGGTGTCTACAGCGCAACAAAATTCGCCGTCAGGGCCCTCACGCAAGCCGCGGCCAAGGAATACGCATCCGACGGAATCACCGTCAACGCGTACTGCCCCGGTGTTGTGGGAACCGACATGTGGGTGACGATCGACAAGAGGTTCGCCGAGTTGACCGGTGCGCCGGAGGGCGCCACCTACGAGAAGTTCGTCGGCGGAATTGCGCTGGGTCGCGCTGAAACCCCGGACGACGTGGCCGGATTCGTCTCGTACCTCGCCGGGCCCGATTCCGACTACATGACCGGGCAGGCCGGCCTGATCGACGGCGGCCTCGTCTACCGCTGAAGCGGTGTCTTCACTGAAAGCGGTGTCTTCGCTGAAAAAGCGGTTGCCCGAGCCCGCGATGCCGCCCGGCGAGGATCCTCGCGACTACGCGAGGACCCTCGCCGCGGTCTACGACGCGACGATGGCCGGAGACCGCGCACCGGCCCGCCCCAGGGACGTGGTGCGCCAATCGTGGCAGCGCCTGCGCGAACTCGGTATCGACCCCGAGCACAACCGGGTCGAACCGTCCATGGACGTAGCCGAACTCGATCTCCGTCGCCGTGAGTCCGGACTGTACGACGTGCTCGACGACGTCACGCGCGGACTCGACTCGGTCACCGCAAGCGGCGAGAACATCATGGTCGTCGCGAATCTTCGCGGAACTGTGCTGTGGCGCAGCGGGTCCCATCGCGTACTGGACCAGGCTGCGAGGCTTGGGTTTGTCGAAGGTGCGAACTGGGCCGAGGACAGCGTCGGCACCAATGCCATCGGAACCGCGCTGGTGTCACGTCAGGCGGTTCAGATCTTCTCGGCGGAACACTATGCGCGTAGCCATCATCCGTGGACATGCGCGGGCGCACCCATCCGCGATCCGCGGGACGACCGTGTCATCGGCGTAGTCGACATCAGTGGTCCCGCCAAGACCGTCCATCCCACCACACTGGCTCTGGTCGACGCCGTCGCACGTCTTGCCCAATCACACCTGCGCGACAAGCATCGGGACCATCTCGATCAATTACGTTCTGTTGCAGGGCCGATGCTTGCACGTAGCGGATCACCTGCATTGGTGATCGATACTCATGGCTGGGTAGCGGCGGTCGACGCGCTACCCCATCGCTCGCGCGTGCTGCTCCCCGCAGCTTTGGCTCCCGGCAGAACGTGGTTCCCCGCCCTGGGCCTGTGCGAACTGGATCCGCTTCCCGGCGGGTGGCTGGTTCGGCCGATCACCACCGGCGAGAAAATCACCGCTCCCACGGTGCATATCGATCTGCGCGATTCCGAGAACATGTCGGTGACCGTCACGTCGGGGTTGGGCGGATGGGTGTACTCCCCGACCCAGCGGCATGCGGAGATTCTGTTCCTCCTCGGATCCGAGAGGCGCGGACTGACTGCATCTCGCTTGGCACAGGATCTGTTCGGCGACCCGGCCCGCACGGTGACCGCGCGGGCCGAGATGTCGCGCTTGCGCAAGAACCTTGCCGGAGTTGTTGCAGCGCAGCCGTACCGGTTCGTCGACGCAGCGCAGGTCATGCTTTCCTGCCCCGACGACGGCGCACATCTGTTGCCGTTCTCGAACGCGCCGGCAGTTCGTGCCGCTCGCCTGCGTCAGGCCGGTTCGGAGGCCTGAGTAAGCAACTGCAAGAACACCTCTTCGGGCTGAGCGCCGGATACTGCGACCGCACGGTTGGCGACGAAGAACGGAACACCGCTGACCTGGAGTTGGCGAGCCATGGACAGATCCTCGCGTACCGCCTCGGCGGCGGCATCGGAGTCGAGTTGCTCGCGCACGACATCGGCGTCGAGGCCGACGCTCACGGCCAGCTCGACCAGCACTTCACGGTCGTCGATTACCTTGCCGTCGCTGAAGTGAGCCTTGAACAGCGCTTCGAGCAGTTCGTTCTGCCGCTCGCCCGCGAGATGCAGCAACCTGTGTGCATCAAAGGTATTGGCGGCGATCACGGTTTCGAAGTCCAAGGTCAACCCGACCTCGACTGCCGTCGCGCTGACGTGGGCAAACATCTGACGTACCTGATCAGGCGCCATACCCTTCATCTCGACCAGGGCGTCGAGTTCAGTGCGTCCCTCTCCCACCGGAGTCTCCGGAGCGAGCTGGTACGAGCGCCAGATGACGTTGACGCGGTCCTTGTTCTCGAAACGATCCAGAGCCGAGAGGAACCTGGTCTTTCCGATGTAGCACCACGGACAAGCAACGTCCGACCACACTTCGATGGTCACGTCTTGGTCAATCACGATTTGATCAGTCACCGAAGGTGCAACAACAAACAGGGGCAGAATTAGTCCCGAGTCACGTGACTGGGCCACAGAGTCACGTGACTAGGCCACACCGGAACGCGATCAACGACGCACTCACGCGGTTGGGCACACCGAGCTTGGCGAACAGCGAAGAAATATGCGTCTTGACGGTGGTCTCACCGAGATACAGCCGCTCCGCGATGACGCTGTTGGCCGCGCCCGTCGCCAGGATCGTCAGCACTTCACGCTCGCGTTCGGTGAGCGAAGCGAGCGGAGTCAGGTCGGGTGCCTGCCTACGCGGCGACGAGGCCACGATGGCGCGTAGAGAATCGGAGCTGAACAACGAGTGGTCCGACGCCACCACCCGTACTGCCTGCTGGAACGCCTGCGGGGCTGCATCCTTGCTCAGGAAACTGTGTGCGCCCGCCTCGACTGCCTGCACGACCATGTCGTCGACGTCGAAGGCAGTCATCGCGATGACCTTCGGCGGATTGCTCATCGACATCAATTCTCGGGTGGCCTCCAAGCCGCCGACCCGTGCCATTTTCAGATCCATCAGCACCACGTGGGGACGAAAACGCGTGACCTTGGCGGCGACCTGATCGCCGTCCTCGGCCTCCGCAACCACCACGATGTCCGGTGCTGCTTCCAGGATGTCCTTCATCCCGCGCCGAACCCAGGCGTCGTTGTCGACGATCAAAACTGTGATGCGCGAGTCAGCGTCCATAGTGCGCTCAGATTACCCAGTGCCCCCGACAGTTCGGCATAAGACGGAGCCGGTAGGCATGCTACGACGACCAGGGCACCCAGCAACTGACCAGGAAATCGTCCCCCAGCGCGCCTGCCTCGACCTTGCCGCCGATCTCTCGCGCCTGTTCGGCCAGCCCGCGTAGACCTGACCGCGAACCGATCGACGTCATGGGTGCAAGCTCACTGAGCTTGTTGCGTGCCAGGATGTGAATTCCGTCGTGCGGCGACCCGGTGACGGAAATGACGAGCATCTGATCGCTCGCGTATTTCTGGACGTTTGTCAGCGATTCCTGAACGACGCGATAACAGACGTGCCCCGCCAACATTCCGACATCACCCGGGAGCAACTCCGATTCGAGACGGCAGTGAATGCCGGCGGCGCGTGCACCGTTGACCAGATCGCCGATCGCGTCGATCCCCTGATGCCCGCCGTGTTCGCGACGGTCACCGCTCCCCCTGAGCACTCCGACGATTCCCTTCAATTCGTCCAAAGCCTCGTGCGCGGTGGTTCTGATCATCGCAGCGGTGTTGACGACCTTCTCGGGATTGTCTGCAGCGCTGACCTGTAACCCACCGGCGAACAACGAAATCCGGCTCAGACTGGCCGCGATCGTGTCGTGCATGTCTCGAGCGATCCGCGTTCGCTCTTCGGTCCGAATCATCTCGTCGCGCATCACGTCTGTTTTTTCGGTGGCCAGATCCCGTACGTGCTCGGCCTCGACGAGTTCGGTTCTGGTCCGAATCAGGAGCGAGAGCGCCACGACGATGCCGACCATGACGGCCGCGACGAGCCACGGGATCCAGATGGCGACGTCGTATTGAACGACCGCCGAACCGTCCTTGGGTTTCGCGGTGCCCATCGTGAGAACGGAGTACTCACGATTTCGAAAAGCGTCGTAGGTCAACGAAATTCCGCAGACGACGAAAACAGCTGCTGCAGCGGCTGCAAGCCGAGGCCCACGCGCGATCCGAGCAACGGCGAACAACGCAATGAGCGCCGCCGTCGCATCAGTGGGGAAGAACGCCGGGCCGACCAGCGTGATCGCCAGAACTACCCAGGGATATTGATGGCGCCAGACAAGCGATATCCCACCGGCCACACCCAGGACGAACCCGATCCCGACCAGCACCGGTGGCATATTGCCCGACGCGCCGGCGATGCCCACCGTCATGATCGAGCAGAAGATGCTGAACGCGACGGCGGCGGTAGTCCACACGCGTCGTTGCACAACAGTTCCTTTGGTGGTGATCACCGAGCAAGCGTATCGACCGCCACCGACGCCTCGAATCAGCCGAACGGGTGGACGAACAGTCAAGCTCCGACCGAAAGGATGAGGCTCCCCGATCTTTCGACTGAAGCGGTGAGCGGTCCCCACATCGTTGACTTGTGCCATACCAACTCTCGAAAGGCGCACATCATGCGATCACTCCGCACTCCCCTAGCCCTCCTCGCCGTCGGCGCAGCCCTGTTCGCCACCATCGCCTCGGGCGAGACCGACGAAGCGAAGAAGGTCGACGACAACGGTTCGTCCGCCGCACCTGCAGCTGCCTTCGGCATCGGTGACGTCGTCGAACTGGGCGACTGGCGCGTCCAGGTACACGGCGTTGTCGATCCTTACGTCTCGACCAATCAGTTCATCACCGCGGATCCCGGAAACCGCTACGTCGTCGTCGACACCGAGGTCACCAACAACAGTGACAAGCCGTCGACGGTCTCGTCGATGATGTGCTTCGAACTGCAGGACTCGGCAAACAAGTCGTACAACATCACTTTTACCGACAGCAGCACGTCGAGTGTCGACGGAGAACTTGCGCCGGGTGCTGCCAAGCGAGGCGAATTGGCGTACGAGGTTCCCGAAGCCGCCGCCGGTCTGCGCCTTCAGTTCAAGTGCGATCTGTTCTCGTCCGGATCGGCAACCATCAACCTGTCGTGAACCGCCCGGGCGATCTGCTGCTGAGTCCGTGGGCGCTGGTCTCGGTGGCCGTCATCTTGGTCAACGACCACGTACTCAAAGGCGCATTCGGGAACACGCTGACGGGCAAGCTCTCCGACGTCGCCGGCGTGTTCCTGTTTCCCCTGCTACTTCTCTCGGTTCTCGAGGTGCTCAGGCGGACCCTGGTGGGGCGAGCAGCGATCGCCTGGTCCATCGCAGTCACGGGAATCGGCTTCGCCGCCGTGAAGGTGGTACCGCCGATCGGCGACGCGTACGAGTGGGTGATCGGGTTTCTCCGCCTGACCGCAGGAGGATTCCGCGGAGATCTCTTGCCGATCGTGGTCCTTCGCGATCCCTCGGATCTGTGGGTACTCCCGATTCTGTTCGCGAGCTACCTGGTCATCACACACCACCGCACTCGGGCGCCGGAGGGGGCGCCCGAGCACGAGATGATCAGTCCAGGGCCGCATCCAACGTGATGTCGACACCGGTCAGTGCCTTGCTGATCGGGCAGGTTTCCTTGGCCGCCTGGGCAACCTTGGCAAAACCGTCAGCCTCGAGGCCGTCGACCTCGGCGCGAACGGTGAGCTTGATTCCGGTGAGCTTGAAGCCGACCGTGTCGGGGCCGAGCGACACGTCCGCGGTGATGTCAAGGCTCTGCGGGGTTCCGCCGGCCTCGGCGATCAGCGCCGACAACTGCATCGCGTAGCAGGACGAATGTGCCGCGGCGATAAGTTCCTCGGGGCTGGTGGTTCCGCCGGCCTCCTCAGCTGCGCGCTTGGGGAACGACACGTCGAAGGTGGCGACGCCCGAGCTGGTGAGTTCCACCTGTCCCGATCCGGCTTCGAGGGTGCCGTTCCAGGCGGTGCGTGCGGTACGAGTTGGCATTGCTGTCCCTACTTCCGTCTTCACATGATTCGGTGAACGCCTTGCGATCACGAACCTACCCGCGATACGTGAAGTCACACCTACTGTTTCGGACTGCGCTACCCGAGGAGCGTCGCGGACAACAGTTTCTCGACGCGGGCCTGCGCGGAGTTCTCCGAGGAAAAGTGCACGATTCGGCCGATGTCGAAGACCAGTCCGAGCGCCGCGTGGACGAGGAACCGCGCTTGGACGATCGTCAACCCCGGCCGTGCCTCGACGCACAGGTGCGCCCACTCCTCGACGTTGAGCCGCTGAATGTTGCGCAACTCGGTCCGTGATCGATCCGGCAAGCTGCCGATCTCGGCAAAGTACACGGCCAACAGTTCGCTGGTCCCGAATGAAACCTCGACGTACATCTTCGCCAACGTCTCGACGGCCGCGAGAGGAGTCTCCGACTCCGCCAAGGCCGAACCCAACGTCATCGTCAGACGATCGGAAGCCCGGTGGAATGCCGCGGCAAGAAGATCGGACTTGCTCGCGAAGTGCCGATACACACTCGACGCATTGATACCCGCCGCAGCACCGATCTCCTCGATGCTCACGTCGTGGTAGCCGCGCTGATAGAACAGCAATACTGCTTCCTGAAGCAGCACTTCACGTTTCGACGTCCGCACGAGGCCGGGTTTGCGTTCGGGCACCTCTGCCTTCGCGCCGTCCTCCTCACCAACGGGCAATTCGACGCCGATGACAGACCAGCATGCTGCAAGAATCAGTGCTTCGATCTGCTTGGCGGACAACGCCGATCGATGCCCGGTGATACTGGCGATCACACTGAGCACTGCGGGCGCAATGAGTTCTACATCTGCCGGATCAAGTTCCGGACGCACTGCTGCCAGCGGCTCGGCAATCCGAAAATTGAGCGTGCGCATTCCCACCCGCAATTGCTCACGATCCTCGTCGACCAGGTACCGGCCCTCCCATCGGTAGAGCCCTCCCCGGCGCCGATTCTCGATCGTCGCGCGGATGACACCAACCATCGTGGAGTTCAACTGCTCGCGTGGATCTTCATTTCCGTGCACTGCTGGATCGCTGGCATCCAACAACGCCTGCGTCAGGTTGTTCACCGTGTAGACGAACAGCGCGTATTTCGTGGGGAAATGACGATAGAGGGCCGGCCCGGAAATTCCGACCTTTGCTGCGATCTCGTCGATACCGACCGCGTGGTAGCCACGTTCACTGAACGCCTCCGCGGCAGCGGCCGCGATTTGCGCCTTCCGATTCTTCGGACGCGTCCGTGGTGCAGGGTCACTGCCGCGCACGGAGACGCGTGTCTGTCCGGGCACCAAGCCCTCCACTTCCGTTGCTTTCCTCTTCCACTGCCTTCGTCCGCTGCACCGCTCTTTCACAGGCCCGAGTCCGAACGGATCATGGTAACCGTCACGAAAGTCGCAATTCGCGCCCGGTACAGCTTCACCCGAAACCCTACAACGCAGGTGTTGCGACGGACGGATTCCGCAAAAAGAGTCTTGACACCCGCTCTCACTCCGGTGTTATGTTAGTGACGATTCGCACAAACTTGCACGTAGTCCGCTGGCGGGCTCGTTCCCTGTGGCGTGGGGTTTTTCCTTGCCACCAAGAGGGTTCGACGTCGATAGACCGACCGTAAGAAAGTAGTTGTGAGCAGATGATTCGCACTCGCTTCACCGAGATGTTCGGCGTAGACCATCCAATCGTGCAGGGCGGCATGATGTGGGTAGGACGCGCAGAACTTGTTGCGGCCACGGCAAATTCCGGCGCCCTCGGGTTCCTGACGGGCCTCACCCAGCCCACACCGGAAGACCTCGTCAAGGAAATTGCTCGCACTCGCGATCTCACCGACAAGCCTTTCGGCGTCAATCTCACTATTCTGCCGTCGATCACACCGCCGCCGTATGCCGAATACCGCCAGGCGATCATCGAATCCGGAATCAAGATCGTCGAGACTGCCGGTTCCAATCCGATCGATCACCTTCCACATTTCAAGGACGCGGGCGTGAAGGTGATCCACAAGTGCACTGCAGTTCGTCACGCAGTCAAGGCCGAGAGACTGGGCGTCGACGCCGTCAGCATCGACGGTTTCGAATGCGCCGGGCACCCAGGCGAGGACGACATACCAGGGCTGATTCTGATTCCGGCTGCCACGCAGCACCTCACGATTCCCGCGATCGCTTCGGGCGGAATCGCAGATTCCCGCGGACTCGTCGCGGCGCTCGCGCTGGGCGCGGACGGAGTCAACATGGGAACTCGATTCATGTGCACCGCGGAATCCCCTGTAGCGCAATCGGTTAAAGAACAGATAGTCGCCAACACCGAACGCGACACCAAGTTGATCTTCCGGACCCTTCACAACACCGCCCGCGTGGCCGCGAACGCGATCAGCGCCGAAGTCGTCGACATCGAGGCACGCGGCGGCGCACAGTTCAGTGACATTCAGCACCTGGTTGCCGGAGCACGCGGGCGCAAGGTTTTCGAAGACGGCGATCTCGATGCAGGCATCTGGTCGGCCGGCCAAAGCCAAGGATTGATCGACGACATCCCGACCGTCGCCGACATGATCGACCGCATGGTCTCGGAGGCCGAACACATCATCACCTCACGTCTCTCCGGATTCGTGACAGCGGTGAGCGCGGCATGACCGCCACCGCCGAGACGGGCTTCCGCTCCGAAATCACCAACGGCGTACTGCGATTGACCTTCGACCGCCCGAAGCGGATGAACGCGATCGATCTGCCCACGATGAACGCTTTCGCAGCCGCCGTCCAAGACGGCGGCGCAGACCCGGCAGTTCGTACCATCGTCATCACCGGCTCCGGTCGAGCGTTCTGTACCGGCGCCGACCTCGCCGCAGCGGCAGTCAACCCTGCAGACCCGAAGGTCGTCATGGATGCGGCAACTTCTCTGATTCGCGCCATCACCAGCGCCCCTGTCCCGGTGATCGCTGCGGTCAACGGGCCGGCCGCCGGCGTCGGTGTATCCATCGCCCTGGCTGCGGATCTGACGTACGCAGCGTCGAGTGCCTACTTCCTCCTCTCGTTCGTCAACATCGGCCTGATGCCCGACGGCGGTGCCAGTGCGCTGGTACCGGCGGCGATCGGGCGTGCCCGCGCGGCCGAGATGGCGTTGCTGGGCGAGCGGGTTTCCGCCGAGAACGCAGAGCGTTTCGGGCTCGTGTCCCGCACCGTCTCCGACGACGCGTTCGACGCACACATCCAGTCGATCGCCGATCGCACGTCGAAGGCTCCCCGACGTGCCCTCGAACTCACCAAACGAGCACTCAATGCGGCTACGTTGGACCGCCTCGACGCCGCCTTGGAGCTCGAAAATACCGGGCAGGCAGAACTTCTCACCGGTGACGACTTCAAGGAAGGCGCGATGGCGATGCTCCAGAAGCGTGCACCACACTTCAAATGACCGCTGCGAATTTTCGTTAACAAAACCACTGTGCACATCGACGGCTCACTGTAGCCTGAGTCACACAATCACCCACGCATGAGAGGAACCCATCGATGGCCTCCACCGATGCAGTCTCCGAGGCGCAGCGTTCACGCCGCACCAACTGGAACAATCAGATCGCCAGGCATGCGCAGATGATTCCCGATCGCACCGCGCTGCGATTCTTGGGCGATTCCATCACCTGGAGCACCCTCGACGCACGCGTCGAGAAGCTGGCGGACGCCCTTGCCCGACGCGGCGTGAGCTTCGGCGACCGCGTGCTCATCCTGATGCTCAACCGCCCCGAATACCTGGAGGTTGTGCTCGCGACCAACGCGCTGGGCGCGATCGCTGTTCCGGTGAACTTCCGTCTGACGCCGCCAGAGGTCACTTACCTGGTAAACGACTCCGGCTCCAAAGTCATTGTCGCCGAGGGACCGTTGGCTCCGTTGGCCGGCGCCGCGCGCGCCGCGTCCGAGGGTATCGACATCTCCATCACCGTGGGCGCCCCCGCCGAGGGCGACAGCCTGAGCTACGAGGACCTGATCAGTGAAGAGGGTGAGAAGCACGCGTTCGTCGATATCCCGGACGACACTCCCGCTCTCATCATGTACACCTCGGGAACCACCGGTCGCCCCAAGGGTTCGGTACTTTCCCACTCGAACCTGTCTTCGCAAGCATTGACCTGTATCAGAGCCTTCCACTTGTTCAATGCCGATTCCATCGGCTTCTGCGCGTCGCCCATGTTCCACATCGCGGCCCTCGGTTCCATCGCACCGAACCTGCAACTCGGCACGACCACGGTCATCCATCCGGTCGGCGCGTTCGACCCGGGTCAGCTACTCGACATTCTCGAAGCCGAGAAGGTCACCAGCTTGTTCCTCGTGCCCGTGCAATGGCAGGCCGTGTGCGCAGTTCAGAAGGCGCAACCTCGAGCACTGTCGCTGAAGAACATCTCGTGGGGCGCCGCACCGTCGTCCGATACGATCTTGCGGGCAATGGCAGAAACCTTCCCCGACGCGTTCAATGTTGCAGTCTTCGGTCAGACCGAGATGTCGCCCATCACTTGTGTTCTCGACGGCGAGGACGCGATTCGTAAGCTCGGATCCGTCGGTCGGGTCATCCCGACCATTTCGGCCAGGGTCGTCGACGAGAACATGGACGACGTTGCACCCGGTGAAATCGGCGAAATCGTCTACCGCGGGCCCACGATGATGAGCGAGTACTGGAACAACCCCACCGCCACCGCTGACGCCTTCCATGGTGGGTGGTTCCACTCCGGCGATCTCGTTCGAGTCGACGACGAAGGCTTTGTGTACGTCGTCGACCGCAAGAAGGACATGATCATCTCCGGCGGAGAGAACATCTACTGCGCCGAGGTCGAAAACGTCCTCTACGAACACGAATTGATCATCGAAGCCGCCGTAGTCGGTCGCCCCGACGCCACGTGGGGTGAGGTGCCGGTCGCGATCGTAGCGATGGCGCCAGGTTCAACCGTGGACCTGACCATCGAGGAGCTGAGCATCTTCCTCAATGATCGGCTCGCGCGCTACAAGCACCCGAAGGACATCGTCGTCGTGGAAGCGCTGCCGCGCAATGCAAGCGGCAAGGTCGTCAAGGGTGAACTGCGAGAGAAGGTTCGAGCAGTCGACGCAGTTTCCTGAATTGACATGAAACGGGCGGCACCTCCACCGAGGCGCCGCCCGTTCGTGTGTGCCCGTCAAGCGCTCTGTGAATGCAACTTCCGATGCAGTTCTCGCACCTGCGGAACCAACTCGAGAACCGGGCCTTCGACCGGGATGTTCGGCGCAACCTCGTTGACGGACAGAGACTTCACCGGCGCAGGAGCCACACCCCATTCCGCGAGCCAGTCGCCGAGTTGAGCCGAGGAGCAGATGTAAACGATACGTCCAAGGCCCACCCACGCGTGCGCGGCCGAACACATCGCGCAGTGCTCGCCCGAGGTGAACACCGTTGCTGTGGAGCGTTCTTCCGGCGTCAGGTACTGGGCCGCCCACCGCGCCAGCTCGAACTCGGGGTGGCGAGTGTTGTCGCCGCCCGCAATCCTGTTTCGATCCTCCGCCAGAAAGGTTCCGTCGGCCGCTGCCAGGACGGAACCGAAAGGTTCGTCACCCGCATCCAATGCCTCCGAAGCCAATTCGACGCAACGACGCAGGTGACCCAGTTCGATGTCGTTCATGTGCGCATCCTCTCCCGTGATACACGAAACGGGCGGCACCGGTGAGGTGCCGCCCGTTCGTTACTTACTCTGCTGTACTACTCTGCTGCGCTTTCGCTTTCGCCGGCCTTGGTCAGCTCGATCGGCAGTGCGTCCGGCACGTCGATCGGCTTCTTGGTGGGCGTGAAGGTGAACTTCGCGTCCTCGCCCGAGCCTTCGCCGTCCCAGTTCTCGACGTCGACGAGCACGATGTGACCCGGTCCGATCTCTCCGAAGAGGATCTTCTCGGACATCTGGTCCTCGATCTCGCGCTGGATGGTACGACGCAGCGGCCGTGCACCCAGTACCGGATCGAATCCGCGCTTGGCCAGAAGCGACTTGGCCTTGTCGGTGACCTCCATGGCCATGTCCTTGTTCTTGAGCGCGGCCTCGACGCGAGCGAGCATCAGGTCGACCATCTGAACGATCTGCTCGTTCGTGAGCTGATGGAAGACGACGATGTCGTCGATACGGTTCAAGAACTCGGGACGGAAGTGCTTCTTCAGTTCGTCGTGAACCTTGAGCTTCATGCGCTCGTAGTTCGACTCCGTGCCCGTGCCCGAGCTGAAGCCCAGGCCGACTGCCTTGGAGATGTCCGACGTACCGAGGTTGGACGTGAAGATCAGCACCGTGTTCTTGAAGTCGACGGTACGTCCCTGACCGTCGGTGAGACGGCCGTCCTCAAGCACCTGCAGGAGGGTGTTGTAGATCTCCTGGTGCGCCTTCTCGATCTCGTCGAACAGCACAACGCTGAACGGCTTGCGGCGCACCTTCTCGGTGAGCTGGCCGCCCTCTTCGTATCCGACGTACCCGGGAGGGGCACCGAACAGACGCGAAGCGGTGAAGCGGTCGTGGAACTCGCCCATGTCGATCTGGATCAGAGCGTCGTCGTCGCCGAACAGGAAGTTGGCGAGCGACTTCGCGAGCTCGGTCTTACCGACACCGGACGGGCCGGCGAAGATGAACGAGCCCGAGGGACGCTTGGGATCCTTCAGACCTGCACGCGTACGACGGATCGCCTTCGAGACGGACTTGACTGCCTCTTCCTGGCCGATGATCCGCTTGTGCAGTTCCTCTTCCATGCGGAGCAGACGCGTGGTCTCCTCCTCGGTGAGCTTGAAGACGGGGATGCCGGTCCAGTTGCCCAGAACCTCGGCGATCTGCTCGTCGTCGACCTCGGCGATGACGTCCAGGTCTCCCGCACGCCACTGCTTCTCACGCTCAGCACGCTGAGCAACGAGGGTCTTCTCCTTGTCACGCAGGTTCGCGGCCTTCTCGAAGTCCTGCGCGTCGATCGCGGACTCCTTCTCGCGACGCGCGTCGGCGATGCGATCGTCGAATTCGCGCAGGTCCGGCGGTGCAGTCATCCGACGGATGCGCATTCGCGCGCCCGCCTCGTCGATGAGGTCGATCGCCTTGTCCGGCAAGAAGCGGTCGTTGATGTAGCGGTCGGCCAGCGTCGCAGCTGCCACGAGAGCACCGTCCGTGATGGAAACACGGTGGTGAGCCTCGTAGCGGTCACGAAGACCCTTGAGGATCTCGATGGTGTGCTCGACGGTCGGCTCGCCCACCTGAACGGGCTGGAAACGACGCTCGAGAGCGGCATCCTTCTCGATGTACTTGCGGTACTCGTCGAGAGTGGTGGCACCGATGGTCTGCAGCTCACCGCGGGCAAGCTTGGGCTTGAGGATGGAGGCCGCGTCGATAGCGCCCTCGGCCGCGCCCGCACCCACGAGAGTGTGCAGCTCGTCGATGAACAGGATGATGTCGCCGCGGGTGTTGATCTCCTTGAGAACCTTCTTCAGGCGCTCTTCGAAGTCACCGCGGTAACGGCTGCCAGCCACGAGCGACCCGAGGTCGAGCGTGTACAGCTGCTTGTCCTTGAGGGTCTCGGGGACCTCACCGTTGACGATTGCCTGAGCCAGGCCCTCGACCACAGCGGTCTTACCGACACCGGGTTCACCGATGAGAACCGGGTTGTTCTTGGTACGACGCGAGAGAACCTGCATGACACGCTCGATTTCCTTCGAGCGGCCGATGACCGGGTCCAGCTTGCCTTCGAGGGCAGCTTGCGTCAGGTTGCGACCGAACTGGTCGAGCACGAGCGAGGTGGACGGCGTGCCGGCCTCTCCGCGGGTGCCACCGGTTTCGGTGGGCTCCTTGCCCTGGTAGCCCGACAGCAGCTGGATGACCTGCTGGCGGACACGGTTGAGATCGGCACCGAGCTTGACCAGAACCTGGGCTGCTACGCCCTCACCCTCGCGGATGAGACCGAGCAGGATGTGCTCCGTACCGATGTAGTTGTGTCCGAGCTGCAGCGCTTCGCGCAGACTCAGCTCGAGGACTTTCTTGGCGCGCGGTGTGAAGGGGATGTGACCGGACGGAGCCTGCTGGCCCTGGCCGATGATCTCCTCGACCTGGCTGCGGACTCCCTCGAGGGAGATACCCAACGACTCCAACGACTTGGCTGCAACACCTTCGCCCTCGTGAATGAGGCCGAGAAGGATGTGCTCCGTGCCGATGTAGTTGTGGTTGAGCATCCTGGCTTCTTCTTGAGCCAGGACAACAACGCGCCGCGCGCGATCGGTGAACCTCTCGAACATCGCTCTCCCTCACACTCTCCGGCGGGCAGGTTCGAGACCGGATGTCTCGTCCCTGGTCGCCGCGTTTCGCT
The DNA here is from genome assembly GCF_030056735.1 of Rhodococcus sp. IEGM 1409. GTDB lineage: Bacteria > Actinomycetota > Actinomycetes > Mycobacteriales > Mycobacteriaceae > Rhodococcus_F. Next base: position 5,780 of record NZ_JASHKN010000013.1, on the reverse strand, counting down.
CCGGCACTACAGACTGATCGCCTCGCCGGTCAGCGGACTGACGTCCACGAATCGACAAAGGTTGCACGACCCCACTTATTACTCTAGAGGGCGCGAAGTCCACCTGCTGCTCCTCCACCCGATTGGCGGCGGAAGCCGGACTGCTTACCGTGCACAACGTCGCAGCTGAGGGAATCGTTTCCCGGTTCCTGTACGCCTGAAGCGAACAGCGATTTTCGACGCCTGATCAGCCGAATATCGGGAGTACCCGAGTGCACGGCACCTCACGCGGATTCGACGGATCCAGCGCGTTGAGCGTCAGAGTTGCTGTTCGCTGCGACGCCACCAGCGCGATGTGATCCGACAGGTCCTGTTCGCAACCGTCTTGAACAACTATGTTCGACGCGTTCGACGCGGCGAGTATTCCGCTGCTGTATGGAACGACCACTTGATCGAACCGAGTCACGATGTTGGTGTACTCGACGTCATCTGAGTAGACGCCGGCGTCGCGCAGTTCGGTCACGAAGGTGGCGTTGTCGAAATCCGGTCCGCCGACGCCTTCGGGCGGGCCGACCTCCGAGCCGTCCCACAACGGAGCGATGGAGACGATCTTGGAAACCTTCGCGTCGCCGCCGAGGAACTTGGCGTAGTACGCACTGACCGTCGTCCCCTGAGAGTGTCCGATCAGGTCGACCTTCGAGGCACCCGTCGACGAGAGGACGTCGTCGACGAATTCCGACAACTGCCCTGCGCTGTCTCCGAGTGGCGCGAGACCGCCGGCTGCGGAAATCGGCCACGGCTGGTCCGTTCGATTCCCGAATGTGAGCGCAAAAACGCAGTACCCCTCGTTGACCAGTACGGGTGCGAGTACGCCCCAATTGGTCTGACGGTTGGCCGCCGTCCCGTGCACGAGGACTACGGGATCAGGATGAGCAGCGGAAGGCTTGCACGAGAAATCGTTGGTGCCAGGAGCCGATCCGCCCGGGTTGATCGCTTCGCGGGCGATACCACTGAAGAAACCGGACGGAACGGGGAGAGGTTCGTTCGCCGACGCAAGAGGCGCGGCGGTCGCACCCATGGCCGCCGCCAGAACGAGAGCGCCCACACATGTTCTGATTCCCACCGAAGGCCTCCACACGTTGCTCAACCCACGACGGGCAACACCGAGTTGCACGGTACCGGCCGCTGATGCGCGGGGTCGAGTGCATTGAGAGCAAAAGTCGCGGCGCGCAGCGATGCCGCGATGGCGAGGTGATCGGAGATGTCTTGCTCACAACCGTCCTGGACGACGATGTTGGTGGCGTTCGGCCCGGACTCGAGACCATTTGTATACGGCAGCACCAGTTCGTCGTAGCGCGTCGTGATGTTCGTGTAGTGAACGCCCGGCGCGTAAACGCCTCCCGCACGGAGATTTTCGATGAACTCCGAACCTGCCCCCATGTTCAGACACGCCTTGCAGATCGGGAATCCGGCCTGTGCTGCCTCGGATGCCCCGAGTTCGCGAAGGCTGCGGCCGATACTTGCCTGCTCGTTTCCGAGCGTTCCCTTCCACAGCGACGCCACCGAGACGATGTTGTCCACTTTGTCAGCACCGCCGAGGAACTTCGCGTAGTACCCGTTGATGATCGTGCCTTGCGAATGTCCGATGAGATCCACCGACGTTGCGCCGGTAGCACCGAGAACTTGATCGACGAAATTCGACAATTGTGCTGCACTGGAAGGAATTTCCTGCATTCCCCCGATAGCCGACAACGGCCACGGCTGCTCGGGGAAGTTGCCGTACGTCAGGGCGAAGACGCAGTAGCCCTCATTGGCGAGCAACGGCGCATAGGTGGCCCAGTTGGTCTGCCTGTTTCCACCCGTTCCGTGAACGAGCACAACCGGATTGGGATGTTCAGCAGTCGGTTTACACGAAAAGTCATTGGATCCGGGAGCCGAACCACCAGGATTTCCCAACTCCTGAGGAACGCCGGCGAGGAATGCATTCGGCACGGGCAATGGAGCCTGGGCCGATGCCACCGAGGTGAAACCGATGGACGCCACCGAGGTGAAACCGATGAGCATCACCGCGGCAAGAACCGCTCCCCCGAACAACCTGATTCTGTGCACGACCGACTCCTCTACGAGAGATGCGAACCGTGCAGACGCTAACAAACTAGAACGCGTTATCAATCCGTTTCGGGAAAATGCGCCCGAACCCATTCGCGATCCATTTCAGACGGCCTTTTCGTAGGCTCGGCGCACCTCGGTGGAAATGCGTCCCCGGGCCGAGATCTCGAAACCGGCTCCCTTGGCCCATTCACGGATGGCCGCACTCTGATCGCGGTCGGCAACGGGACGGGATTTGGTCACCGACCCGTTGACCGATTTGGCGGAATTCGACTTTCTTGCATGGGGGATCCACTTTTTCAACGCATCGCGCAGTTCCGCGGCGTTGGCGGCGGTCAGATCGATTTCATACGCAACTCCGTCGACGGAAAACTCGACAGTTTCGTCAGCGGGCGATTTCTTGTCCAGATCGTCAACCATCGTGACAACAACCTTTTTCACCACGACCAATCCTCCCCAGATCCTTCGATAAGCAGCGACAATAGCACCTGGACAAACGTCCCGTCTCGGCTGATCCGGACGATTGGGACTGCTCGCCGCCGGGTATGCCAGTCGACTTGTCTTGCGGCAAGGACAGTGCCGATACACTCTTTGCGACGCATCGGGGGATGCATCCAGAGGGGGAATCATGACAGAAAACGGCTCGAGAAAAGACCTCTACCGAGCGCTACTCCGAATCGGCGGAGCCATCGCCGGACTCTACGCATTCTTTTTCATCATGGGACAGATCAGCAACGCACACACCGACGAACTCCCGCCAGCGGAATCACTCGCAACCGCACTTGCCCCACCCGTCAACACCACAAGCACAACGCCGCCCCCACCACTGCCACCGGGATTCCCATCACTGGATCGACCACCACCCAAAATCGAGGTCGAACCCGGCCAACCCCAACCCATAGCCACCAAATTCGGCCTCACATACGACATCCCGGCCGACTGGCGGAATGGATTCTCGGCGGTGGCCGGGTGGAACACATCAGAAGGATTGATCACCTTCGGTGCGATCGGCGAGTATGCCTACGATTTCTGCGAGGCTTCCGACGGCGCAAAACTTGCGATGACTGGAGCGACTGGACGGAACGGCGTCGATATCGACACCGCAGCACAAGAATGGGTCTACAAGGCACCGGCGATCTTCGCCGACAAAAAAGGCAACACCGCCAACATCGCATACAGCCAGCCCACCGAATTCGCCATTTCTGGACGCCCCGCAATCCGGTACACCGCAACCGCAACCAGTATCCCGGCGGACAACGAATGCGATCCATCTTCAGCAACATTCGACATCGTCGCGACATCCAGCTATGCCACAGCCGAAGTCATGATTTTCATGATCCGCATCGACGACGGGTTCAAGAACTCTCTCGCTCACGGCATTGCAGACCAGATAATCGCGACAATTCGACAGACAGAGAATCCCACTCATGGTTGAAGTATTTCGTTCCGACCCCATGATGCTTGCAGGACTCTCGAAACTTGCTACTCAGATCGGCCAGGACGCGGGCGTCGGCTGCCGCTTGGTATTGCACCACACCGCTCCGTTCGGAGATTTTGATGGCGAGTTGATGCGACTACTCTCATCGCCACTCCAGGCGTACACCGATGTCACCTATCGCCGCTATGCCAACTTGGCATCCGATTGCGCTACTACCGGTATGCATCTCAATCGCGCTGCGTGGATGTACCACGATCAAGAGAAGCGAAACTACGATGCGCTGAACGCGCACAGTGAAATGTCAATTGTGGACATGTCGCCCCACAATTCCGAGAATCCAATATCTGGCCCCGCCGTGCCGTACGACAGTCCAGCAGAGTTCAAGCCGGCAAACGCCGTCGACTTTCCACCACCCCAGTCTGCGACCGACGACATCCGAAAGGTCATCGCAGAATCTGCGGGGTGGGTGGGAGACGTCGACAACGGATTCAAGATTGTGACCGGATGGAGCCCGCTGGAACGACTGATCGCACCGCTGAGCGGTAATTGGAACGAGCTCAAACGGATCGGCGACGCGTACAAAACTGGTGGCGACGGCATCGAAAAATGCGGCTTGAATCTCGAAGACGGAACGAAGCGAGTCGGCGAGAGCTGGGACGGCCTGGCCGCCCAGTCGTTCGACGAATACTCACGCAAACTGTCGGAAGCCTTGAAATGGGAAGGCCCACACGGCCGTGTCGTCAAAGAGGTTCTGTACGTTCTCTCAGATCAGATCCGACGCGGCGTCGAAGCAGCCCTTCGATTCTTGGAACGAGAACTCGAGGACCAGGTTCGAGTAACCGATGGGACATCGGCGATGAAATGGGTTCTTCGCCGAGTTCCGTATGCCGGACCATCCATCATCACGGTAGAACTGGTCAGCGCAGCATTCTCGACCGCACAGAAAGTTCAGGAAATTGTCGACGATATCCGAGTCCTGGTCGAGTGTTTGAAGGAGTTCCTCGATCTCGTCACCTCACCATCCGGCAAGCTGAGCGAGATGTCCGAACGGTTACTCGCACCGGTCGTGGACACACTCGACGACGCGAAGAAGTAGACTGAACTGGGCCTGTCGATCGCCGGTGTCGCGGACGCGGAGGGCGTGTTGAATACGCCGAAGACCGGCTACAACCCGGGGACCGGTCGCGATCCGTGGGCTGATGCCGTATGAACTGCGAGATACCTCCCGAGCTGCGCAGCAGCTACGACAAGATCATGAAAGCAGCGGCCGCAGTAGACGATGCAGCGATCAAGTTGGACCGGGTCACGGACGGAGACTGGGACTCCGGGATCGATGTCACCGACCACTTGCTGAACTTTCTCGCCTACAGACCCGAAGCCTCAGCCGAACTTCGCCACTATGCAGCGCGGGTGTCGGCAGGCGAATGCCGTTGGGAACAAATCGAATCCCAACTACGAGCGCTCCCCGCTGAACTGGTCGAGCTGAAGAACTCACCCAGATTCATCTGGTTCTCCGCACCACCGATATCTGACGTGGACGAAGACTACGAACCGTACCGAATCCCTTGGGAGCGTCCCAACTGAAAAAGGTTCGGCCGCAACATGTGCGGCCGAACCTTGATCGAAGTAAAGCTAGCGAGCGGAAGGACGGACGATCGGGAAGAGGATCGTCTCGCGAATACCGAGGCCGGTCAAAGCCATCAGCAGTCGATCGATTCCCATGCCGGTGCCCGTTGTAGGCGGCATGCCCTGTTCCATCGCGGCGAGGAACTCCTCGTCCAGCACCATCGCTTCGTCATCGCCGGCCGACGCGAGGCGGGCCTGATCGACAAAGCGCTCACGCTGGATGACCGGGTCGACAAGTTCGGAGTAGCCGGTCGCCAACTCGAATCCGCGGATGTACAGGTCCCACTTCTCGGTGACACCCTTCTTGCTGCGGTGATCACGGGTCAGGGGCGACGTCTCGACCGGGAAGTCACGAACAAACGTCGGCACGTACAGCTGATCGCCGCACTGGTGCTCCCACAGCTCCTCGACAAGCTTTCCGTGGCCATAACCCTTGTCCTTGGGAACCTCGAGGCCGACCTTCTCCGCCAAAGCGAGAAGCTCGTCGACCGTCGTATCCGGGGTGACCTCGGTGCCGATGGCCGCCGACAACGACGGGTACATCTCGAGGACCTGCCACTCGCCACTGATGTAGTACTCGGAACCGTCGGCGAGAGTGAGGACCTGCGTGCCGAATGCCTCCTGCGCA
>NZ_JASHKN010000012.1 GCF_030056735.1 Rhodococcus sp. IEGM 1409 | reverse complement strand
GAAGTGTCCACGATGTCCTGACACATATGTGTCCACTACGTCATGACACATCACACAACCGCCGGCGGTTGATAAAGGCGCACAGCAGGTGGTCACATATGCGTGCCGCCGTCGATGCGGATTTCCGTTCCGGTGACAAATGAGCCGTCCTCGGAAGCGAGCATCGCGATCACGCCGGCGACCGCGGACGGGGGCGCGAAACCTTCACCGATTGCCGGGGCCAGCTTGCCGAGCAGCGTGAAGTCGATGTCGGCCGGGAATCCGGGATCGGACGTCATACCCGAAGCGATGCTGCCGGGTGCGACGGCCACGGCGCGGAGGCCCTGCTTGCTGTACTCGAGAGCGAGTGCGTGCGTGAAGGATTGGATTCCGCCCTTCGACGCTGCGTACGCCGTCATGTAGGGGTGGGCGAACGTGGCCGAAGTGGAACTGAAGTTGACCACGACGCCTGCCCCGCTTTCGAGCAGTGCCGGCAGGGACTCCCTCGTCATGAGGAAGGTTCCGGTGAGGTTGACCCCGATGACGGTGTTCCAGAAATCGAGTGTCATCTCGTGGGTGTGCGCGGAGCGCAGAATGCCCGCCGCGTTGACCAACACGTCGAGACCGCCCAGAGCCTTGATCGCAGCGCCGACCTGTTCGCGAACAGACTCTTCGCTGGAGATGTCGACCTTCACCGTGGTGAGGCGATCGGAATGGCCTGCGTCCTTCGCGGCGTTCAGCGTCTGTTCGAGGCCGGTCTCGGAAATGTCGGCGGCGACGACGGTGCCACCTTCTGTCAGGATGCGGGCAACGGTGGCCTGGCCGATTCCGGATCCTGCGCCGCTGATGAGGACGCGCTTGTCGTCGAATCGATTCACGAGAAAACTCCGGTCTGTGGGATGGACAGCTGTCTGGTCTCGATTCTGCGTGATCCAGAGCTATCAGTCTGCTGGGCATTCCACTGACTGGGCAGCATCGGTGCTTGTTCGCCCTGGAATGCGACGAACAAGCACCGACGCGTCCTACAGACCCGCTGCCTGTGCGAGGCTCGGCAGATAGGTACTCGGCTGGCCGAAGAGCTGAGCGCTGCCGTGAGCACGCTTGAAGTACAGCTGAGCGTCGTGCTCCCAGGTGATCGCGATTCCGCCGTGCAACTGAACCGCTTCGGAGGTGATCTGCTGCAACGCTTCCGAGCAGTAGACCTTCGCCACCGCTGCGTCGTCGGCCGACTGCGTCGCCACTGCGGCGTAGGTCATCGACCGCGCCGTCTCGACCAACGTGTACATGTCGGCCATCCGGTGCTTGAGGGCCTGGAAAGAACCGATCGCGCGACCGAACTGCTTGCGCGACTTGGTGTATTCCACGGTCTGTTCGACGATCGCTGCGGCTGCTCCGACCTGCTCTGCGGACAACGCGATCAGGACGACGGTTCGGATGCGATCGACCAGGCCTTCGGACCACTGCAGCGGTCGACCGCGAACACCGGAGAACGTGACCTCCGCCAGCGTTCGCGTCGGATCCATGGTGGGGACGCGTCGGCGGGATACGCCCTCGGCCGCGGGATCCACTTCGTAGAACCCGTCGTCAGTCAGAACGAGCAGGGTATCTGCGACGTGCCCGTCGAGGACGTACGACGCTGTGCCGTTCAACGCATCCTCGGTAGCCTCGACGCCGAAGGTGCTCCAACCAGCGGCGCCCGCCCAGCACAGGGCGAGCGTGCTCTCACCGGCCGCGACACCGGGCAGCAGCCGCGAGCACGCGTCGCTGTCACCGGAAAGCAGCAGTGCCTGTGCGGCAAGAATTGCGGAACCCAACATCGGTGAGGGGGTCAGCGTGCGGCCAAGTTCCTCCTGGACCACATGTACCTCGCCCAAACCTGCTCCGACGCCGTCGAACTCCTCGGGAATCGCCAGCGCGGCGACGCCGATCTGCTCGCACAGTTTGCTCCAGAGCGCGGCGTCGTAGCCGATCTCGGTGGTGATGGCGGCGCGGACGGCAGCGGAGTCGGAATGCTTACTCAGGAGATCACGTACCGACGCGCGCAATGCTGCCTGGTCTTCGGTGTCGATGCTCATGACGCGACCAGAGCTTCGACGACGCGTGCGCGGTGCTCGGACGGCGTGCCCCACGCGGTGAGCAATGCTCGTACCTTGGTGAGCCACAGGGAGAGATCATGTTCCATCGTATAGCCGATGGCGCCGTGAACCTGGAGCCCGACGCGGGCGGCTTTGTAGGCGGCATCGCCACACGCGACCTTGGCGGCTGAGATGTCACGCGAGGCGTCGGCCGACTGATCGCGGACCGACAGTGCGGCCCCGTGCAGCAGGGGGCGAGCCATTTCCAAGGAGACGGCGACCTCGGCCAGGTGATGCTTCATGGCCTGGAACTGTCCGATGACCTTGCCGAACTGCTTGCGCTGCTTAGCGTATTCGGTGGTGACCTCGAGCAGCGTCTGGCCGAGACCCTGCAACTGCGCGGCAGTGGCAAGAGCGCCCATGTCGAAGGCCGCCGAGAAGTCGGCAGAACCCAGCGATTCGCCGGGGGAAACCTCGAAGAGTTTGCGGGAGAGATCCACCGACGCCTTGGCCTCGCCAGGGACGCCGAGTGAGACGGCACCGTCCTGTGCGAGCAGCACCAGGTCCACCGCATGGGCGTCGAGCGCGAACGGTGTGTGTGGGGGAGCTGCGACGGTTGCCAGCGAACCCTCGGCGAGAGCAGAGAGACGTTCCGGCGCAACCGAAGCCAGGAGCGTCGGTGCCACGGCGATCGTTTCGACAACCGGTCCGGGTACTGCGTGGCGACCGAGCTGTTCGAGAGCAACGACCAGATCGACGGCGTCGGCGCCGAGTCCGTCGTGTTCCTCGGAGATGACGAGGCCGTTGACGCCGGTTTCGGCAAGGCGCTGCCAGAGCTTCTGGCCAGGCTCGGTGTCACCGTCGTTCCACGAACGGATGACGGCGGGCATGTCGGACTTGGTCAGCAGTGCATCGATGCTTGCCGCGAAGTCCTGGTGGGAGGAGTCGAGCGCGAATCTCATCGGTCCGCCTTCGGTAGGCCGAGCAGACGCTCAGCGATGACGTTTTTCTGAATCTCGTTGGTACCTGCGTAGATCGGTCCGGACAGGGAGAACAGGTATCCGTCCATCCAGTTGTCGGCCAACTCGGCTTCCGGGCCCTGCAGTTCGAGAGCAGTCTCGTGGGTGGCGATATCCCACTCGGACCAGAAGACCTTGTTGATCGAGGACTCGGCGCCGAGCTGTCCACCGTCGGCGAGACGGGTGACGGTCCCGAATGTGTTGAGCTGGTAGGCGCGAGCACCGATCCAGGCGTCGGCGACCTGGTTACGCAGAGCGCTGTCGTCGGTTCGTCCGCTGGACTTGTACAGCGCGAGCAGGCGGTCGACTGTCGCGAGGAAGCGGCCGGGGCTGCGCAGCGAGAGACCACGCTCGTTGCTTGCGGTGCTCATCGCGACGCGCCAACCTTCGTTGACGTTGCCGATCACACCGGACTCGCCGGGGCTGGCCGGGTCGTCCGGGACGAATACGTCTTCGAGGAAGATCTCGGCGAAGCCGGGCTCGCCGTCGAGTTGATCGATCGGGCGAACGGTGACGCCCTTCGATCGGAGGTCGAACATGAAATACGTGATGCCCTTGTGGCGCTGCGCATCCGGATCGGAGCGGAACAAGCCGAAGCCCCAGTCTGCGTAGCTGGCACGCGAACTCCACGTCTTCTGACCGTTGAGCAGCCAGCCGCCGTCGACCTTCTTCGCGCTCGAACGCAGGCTCGCGAGGTCGGAACCGGACTCGGGCTCGGACCAGGCTTGTGCCCAGATGTCATCGGCACGAGCCATGCGCGGCATGATGCGAGCCAACTGCTCGGCATTTGCATGCTCGAACAGTGTGGGAGCCAACAGGAAGATGCCGTTCTGGCTCACGCGACCGGGCGCACCCGAGCGGTAGTACTCCTCCTCGAAGACGACCCATTCGAGCAGGGACGCGTCGCGGCCACCGAGTTCCTCGGGCCAGGAGACGACGGCGTAACCGGCGTCGGCGAGGGTGTGTTCCCACTGCCGGTGTTCTTCGAAGCCCTCGGCGGTGTCCATGGACTTCAGCGGAGTGGCGGGGACGTTCGCCTCCAGGAACGAGCGGACCTCGTCACGGAATGCGGTTGTGGCGTCGTCGAATACGAGATCCACTAGTGTGTTCCTTCCTGCGGTGTGCGAGCACTGGCAGCCATAGCTTTGGCGTCGAGACCACCAAGCGAGTCTTTGCCTACCTCGGCGTTGTGAGCGTGAGCGAAGTGATGCAGACCGAAGACAGAATCGATGCCGTTGCGCATCCCCATCTGGTCCTCGCACTGATTGACGGCTTTCTTGGTCAAAGCCAGTCCGAAGCGGGGCATCTCGGCGATACGTCCGGCGAGCTCGAACGTCTCCTTCTCGAGGTGCTTGCGGGCGACGACGCGGTTCACCATGCCGATTTCGTAGGCACGTTGAGCGGTGAACCGATCGCCGGTGAAGAGCATTTCCTTGGCGAATCGTGAACCGACCATCCACGGGTGCGCGAAGTATTCGACGCCGGGGATGCCCATGCGGACAACGGGATCGGAGAAGAAGGCGTCGTCGGACGCGACGATCATGTCGCAGACCCAGGCGAGCATGAGTCCGCCGGCAATGCAGGCGCCTTGCACCATCGCGATGGTGGGCTTGGGGATCTCCCGCCAGCGACGACACATGCCCAGGTAGACCTCCATCTCACGGGCGAAACGCTGGTCACCGCCTGGCTTGTCGACGTGATCCCACCACATGGTGGCCTTGTTCTCGTACTCGACGTGATGGTCGCGTCCCGGGGTCCCCAGGTCGTGACCGGCACTGAAGTGAGGTCCGTTGCCTGCCAGGACGATCACCTTCACGTCGTCGTCTTCGACGGCGCGCTGGAATGCCGCGTCGAGGGCGTACGTCACGACCGAGTTCTGGGCGTTGCGGTAATCGGGGCGATTCAAGGTCACGACGGCGACGGAGTCGCGAACCTCGTAGGTCACGACGTCGGCTTCGAAAGGAACGGTCATGACTGTTCCTCGCGCAGAACTGTTTTGAGGACCTTGCCCGAGGGGTTGCGGGGCAGGTGGTCGACGAAGCGCACCTCGCGGGGCACCTTGAAGCCCGCGATCTTCTCCTTGAGGAAGGCGATCACCGACTCTTCGGTGAGACCGGCACCGTCGAGTTGGGCGATGTAGACGCGGCCCACCTCTCCCATCCGGTGATCGGGGATGCCGATGGCAGCCGATTCATGGACGCCGGGCAGGCGAGCCAACATCCCCTCGATCTCGGCGGGGTAGACGTTGAATCCGCCGCTGACATACATGTCCTTGAGGCGGTCGGTGATGTCGAGATACCCACGCTCGTCAAGGGTTCCGACGTCTCCGGTGTGCAGCCAGCCGTCGGCGTCGATTGCTTTGGCGGTGGATTCCGGGTCGTCGAGGTACCCGAGCATGACGTTCGGTCCACGAAGCAGGATCTCGCCCTGGTCGCCGATCTTGACCTCGAAATCGGCTGTCGCGCGGCCGGAACTGGTGGAGACGGTGACCGGATCGTCGTCGGTGCGGCACATGGTCGCAACGACCGCCTCGGTCAGGCCGTATGCCGTGAGGACGGCGTCGAAAAGCTCTTCCTGCATGCGCTCGACGAGAGCAACCGGCACGGGTGCGGCGCCGGTGATCGCGATGCGGAGCGAGGACAGGTCGTACTCGCTGCGGCGGGGGTGGTCGAGGATGGTCTGGTAGATCGTCGGGGCGCCAGGCAGGATGCTGATCTTCTCGCTGTTGACCAGCGCGAGGGTGTCGTCGATGTTGAAGACGGACACCGGCACGATCGTCGCACCGTTCAACAGACAGACCAGGATTCCGGCCTTGTACCCGAAGGTGTGGAAAAACGGGCTGATGATGAGGAAGTTGTCGTCAGCGGTGACCTCGGCGCATTCGCCCCACGACTTGGCGACGGCGATGGACTGACGATGCGCGGTGATCGCGCCTTTGCTGCGTCCCGTGGTGCCGGAGGTGAAGAGGATGTCGCTGACGTCGTCGGGCTGCACCTTCGCAGCGCGGGCGTCGGCTTCGGTGCGGGCGGCGTCGGTGGCGAGCGCGAGGAAGTCCTCGAACTCGATGACGCCGTCACGGTCGTCGTTCCCGTCGATCGGTACCTGGATGACGGTGGGGATCGACAGGCTCGGGTTGGCGTCGAGCAACTGCTGGTACCGATCGGCCTTGAGGAACGTGCCGACGATGACCAGAGCCGCGGCGTCGACGCGCTCGATGATGTCGAGAGCTTCGGTGCCGGTGTATCGAGTGTTGATCGGAATGATGGCCGCGCCGGCGTACTGAGCGCCGAGCAGGGCGATCACCCAGTGGTACGTGTTGGGCGCCCAGATGACGACGCGGTCGCCTGCCTTCACCCCACGGTTGATCAGTGCGCCGGCGAAATCGCGGACACGCTGGTGTAGCTGTGCGAAGGTCAGTCGGGTGTCGCCATCGGCGATAGCCGCGCGCTCACCGAACTCCTCGGCGGCCCGGATGAGGGCTGATGGGATGGTTCTCGGTTGTTCGGTCACTGGACTCCTACCTGACACGCTACCTAGCAAGTGCTTGGTAGGTTATCTTACATATGTGGACCAGAGCGAGAGCCCGGACGGGCAGATGACGGACGACGAGTTTGCGACCACGGTCGCGCAGTGGTTGGCCGAGAACTTGACGGGCAAATTCGCCCAGCTCAAGGGTAAGGGCGGCCCCGGTAGCGAGCACGAGTTCTTCGAGCAACGACTCGAGTGGGACAAGCACCTCGCAGCCGCAGGATGGACGTGCCTCGGGTGGCCGAAGGAGTTCGGCGGGCGGGGAGCAAGCATCGCTCAGCAGGTCATCTTCCATCAGGAGTACGCGAAGGCCGGTGCGCCCGCTCGCGTCAGCCACATCGGTGAAGAGCTGCTCGGCCCGACGCTGATCGCGTACGGAACCGACGAGCAGAAGCGTCGATTCCTTCCGGGCATCAACACTGTCAGCGAACTGTGGTCGCAGGGCTACTCCGAGCCCGGCGCCGGTTCCGACCTCGCGAACGTCTCCACCACCGCACGCCTCGAAGACGGCAAGTGGATCATCAACGGCCAGAAGGTGTGGACCTCGCTGGCCCACGTCGCACAGTGGTGCTTCGTGGTCTGCCGCACCGAAGTGGGTTCCAAGCGTCATCAGGGTTTGAGCTTCCTGCTGGTCCCGTTGGATCAGCCCGGTGTGACAGTTCGGCCCATCCAGCAGCTCACCGGTACGTCCGAGTTCAACGAGGTCTTCTTCGACGACGCCGTCACCGACGCCGATCTGGTGGTCGGGGAACCTGGCGAGGGCTGGAAGATCGCGATGGGGCTGCTCACCTTCGAGCGCGGTGTATCCACGCTCGGACAGCAGATCGGATTTGCCCGCGAGCTCCGAGGCGTCGTCGACCTGGCGAAAGCCAATGGTAGTGACCAAGATCCGCACATCCGCGAAAAGATCGCCCGCGCGTGGGTCGGACTGCGCGTGATGCGCGCCCACGCGATGCGTACTCTCGACGCGGTCGACGCCGGAACCGGTGGCGGAGAAGCGTCCGTCGCAAAACTGTTGTGGGCCAACTGGCATCGTGATCTGGGACAGCTTGCGATGGACGTGCAAGGTGCGTCGTCGTTGGTTGCACCGTGGGCTGATTCCGAAGGCAATGCCTCGGACATCACCGACCCCGAACATCTCGAGCTCGACGAGTGGCAACGCCTCTTCCTCTTCACCCGCGCCGACACGATTTACGGCGGCTCCAACGAAATTCAGCGCAACATCATTTCCGAGCGCGTGCTCGGTCTTCCCCGAGAGGCTCGTTAATGTCTGACACCAAAGCCGCGTCCCCGCTTTCCGTTGCGCCCGAGGAAACGCCGGGCCACGGACTGCTCGCGGGGAAGAAGGCAATCATCACCGCCGCCGCCGGAACCGGCATCGGTTTCTCTACTGCGCGTCGGGTGCTTCTCGAAGGCGGCGACGTTCTCGTCTCCGACTTCCACGAGCGTCGACTCGGCGAGACGGTGGAGAAGCTGAAGGCCGAATTCCCCGGTCAGCAGGTCGAATCGATCATCTGCGACGTGTCAAGCACCGAGCAGGTCGACGCGCTGTTCGTCGGCGCGGCCGAGAAGTTGGGGCGCATCGACATCGTCGTCAACAACGCAGGCCTGGGCGGCGAGACTCCTGTCGTCGACATGACGGACGATCAGTGGGATCGCGTTCTCGACATCACCCTCAACAGCACCTTCCGTTCTACGCGCGCCGCGTTGCGGTACTTCAAGAGCGTTCCCCACGGCGGTGTTCTGGTGAACAACGCGTCCGTCCTCGGTTGGCGGGCGCAGCATTCCCAGGCGCACTACGCCGCAGCCAAGGCCGGCGTCATGGCGCTGACTCGGTGCAGCGCAATCGAAGCAGCGGAGTACGGAGTCCGTATCAACGCGGTCTCGCCCTCCATTGCCCGTCATGCGTTCCTGGCGAAGGTCACCAGTGAGGAACTGCTCGACCAGTTGGCTTCCGGTGAGGCCTACGGCCGCGCGGCGGAGGTCTGGGAGATCGCAACGGTCATCGCGATGCTCGCCAGCGGCTACTCCACCTACATGACCGGCGAGATCGTCTCCGTTTCTTCGCAGAGGGCTTGACCCCCGTGCGCGGTTGAGGAGTCCCTGGACTCGCTGACCGCGCACAGGGGAGGGCCCTGGATAGGATTGAATACATGACGCCACCTCGAAATTCCGACGAATCAACCGGCAAGTCCGGGCGCCGCGACGAGCTGCTCGAGATCGCGGCCGGGCTGTTCGCCGATCGCGGAGTGCGCGCGACGACGGTTCGCGACATCGCCGACGCCGCCGGGATCCTCTCCGGGAGTCTGTATCACCATTTCGATTCCAAGGAGTCGATGGTCGACGAGATCCTGCACCAGTTCCTCGACGAACTCTTCGGGAAATACCGCGAGATCGTTGCGGCGGGGTTGGACAGTCGCGCGACGCTCGAAGCGCTGGTCGTGACTTCGTACGAGGCCATCGACGCCTCGCATTCTGCCGTTGCGATCTACCAGGACGAGGTCAAGCACCTCGTCGGGAACGAGCGCTTCGCTTACCTGGCAGAGCGCAACACCGAATTCCGGGACCTGTGGGTCGGAGTTCTCGAAGCCGGCGTCGAGGACGGGACCTTCCGTTCCGACATCGACGTCGAATTGGTCTTCAGATTCATGCGCGACACCGTGTGGGTCGCGGTTCGCTGGTACCGCCCGGGTGGATCCCTCTCGGCCCACGCTGTCGCGGCTCAATATCTCGCGATCGTGCTCGACGGGCTCTCTGATCCGGCAACTGTTGGAAAAACTTCAAGAATTATTGCTGCACAACGAAACTAGGAGCTACCGCTATGTCAGAGGTTTACATCGTCGACGCCATTCGCACACCGATCGGCAAGAGGGGCGGAGCGCTGTCCGGCGTGCACCCCATCGATCTCGGTGCGCACGTCGTCAAGGCACTGGTCGAGCGCACCGGCATCGACCCCAGTGACGTCGACGACGTGATCTTCGGCTGCGTCGACGCCATTGGCGGCCAGGCCGGCAACATCGCCCGTATGTCCTGGCTCGCAGCGGGATTCCCGGAGCACGTTCCCGGCGTGACCGTCGACCGTCAGTGTGGTTCGAGCCAGCAGGCGGTGCACTTCGGTGCTCAGGCAATCCTGTCGGGCACCGCGGATCTGATCGTTGCCGGCGGCGTTCAGAACATGAGCCAGATTCCGATCTCGGCAGCGATGATCGTCGGCCAGCAGTACGGATTCGACACGCCGACTTCGGGTTCGGTCGGTTGGACCGAGCGTTACGGTGACCAGGAAGTCTCGCAGTTCAAGGGCGCCGAGATGATCGCCGAGAAGTGGGACATCAGCCGCGAAGAGCTCGAAAAGTGGGCACTGCAGAGCCATGAGCGCGCCAAGGCTGCGATCGCCGCGGGTCGTTTCGACAACGAAATCGTCGCCATGGGTGACGCGACCGTCGACGAAGGACCCCGCGAGACCAGCCTCGAGAAGATGGCGACGCTCAAGGTTCTCGTCGACGACGGGCGCATGACCGCAGCAGTGGCAAGCCAGATCTCCGACGGCGCGAGTGCGCTGCTGCTGGCGTCGGCGGAAGCGGTGGAGAAGTACAACCTCAAGCCCCGCGCCCGGATTCATCACCTCAGCGCACGCGGCGACGACCCGATCTTCATGCTCAGTGCGCCGATCCCGGCCACGAAGCATGCTCTCGCGAAGGCCGGTCTGAGCATCGAGGACATCGACATCGTCGAGATCAACGAAGCTTTCGCCCCGGTCGTCCTGGCCTGGATCAAGGAAATTGGTGCAGATCCGGCCAAGGTCAACGTCAACGGCGGCGCGATCGCACTCGGCCACCCGCTCGGTGCGACCGGCACCAAGTTGATGGCAACCCTGCTCAACGAACTCGAGCGCACCGGCGGCCGCTACGGCCTGCTGACCATCTGTGAAGGTGGCGGTACCGCAAACGCGACGATTATCGAGCGTCTCTGACCCCCTGCTGTGCGCCTTTATTAACCGCCGGCGGTTAATAAAGGCGCACAGCAGTTAGTTGTTCGGCACATCCGCGACCTTGATATCGAAGTTGGCGCTTTCACCGTCAACGCTGGTCACGGTAGCTGTGACGTCGTACTCGGTGCCCTCTTCGGTCAGGATGCAGGTGATCGTCGCGCCGACTTCGGCGTCGAGGTTCTCCGGACACGTCACGTCATCGGGTGGCTCGCCGATCTTCTCCGCGAGTTGAGTGGAGATCTGGCTTGCGACTTCGGACTTGTCCACTTGCGGTGTCCCGACGCTTGCCGAGCAAGCTCCCGTGGCCAATGCCACCGAGAGTAAGACGATTCCCACTGCAGGCCTCTTTGTCATGTGAACTCCCAGGGTGCGCCGGTGCTCGCTGCTGCCAGCTCTGGGATTACCGCATTTGGGACTGTTCAACCGAATTGCTCGACGCAGTTTTGCGAGGTCAGCGTCGGCGGACCGTCAAGTTGAAGCCTTCGGGCATGAGGGTGAGCCGTTCGGCCACCTTCAGTCCGTAATCCGGATCGGCTTCGATCGTGTATTTCTGCAAGATGGTGCCCAACACGAGAACCGCTTCGTGAATGGCGAATTGTCTTCCGATGCAAGCACGTTCACCAGTTCCGAACGGCTTGTACACGTGCGCCGGCCTGGCCTTGATGTTGGCGGGCAGGAAACGATCCGGATCGAAAGCATCGGGATCGTTGCCCCACACCGGATCACGATGAAGTGACGGGATGAGCACGAGCATCCAATCGCCCTTCTTCATCGGATACTTCCCGACGAGCGTGGTGTCTTCGAGTGCCGCGCGGCCGTATGCCGGTGCTGTCGGCCACAGACGCAGTGATTCGTCGAGGACGCGTCGTACGTATCGAAGTTTCGCGATCTTCTCGAATGCGGGCTCCTCGCCCTCCCAGACCTTGTCGACCTCAGCTTGTGCCTTGGCCAGTACGTCAGGGTTTTGCGAGAGGTAATACAGTGCGAACGACAAAGCGCCGGAGGTGGTTTCGTGCCCGGCGACGAGGAACGTCACGACCTGATGGCGGATGTTCAGTTCGTCGATACGGTTGGGATCGTTTTCGCGAGCCGCCCGCAGCATCAGTTCGAGGAGATCTTCGGGTCCCGGCTCGGTACTTGTGCGCCGGGCACGGATCACCTCGTCCACAACCTCGGCCATGTACGCCTTGCGGACCTCGTCACGTTGATCGGCGCGACGCGCGAGCACTCTCCCCAGGGCAGTCGACTTCAGGAACGTCGTGCGTTGTGAATGGGAGAGCGCTCCGACCATTGCTTTGACGAACGGATGCTGTTCTTCACGTTCGAAGGAGTCGAACGAGTAGCTGAATCCCGTGCGTCCGATGGTCTCCAACGTCAGCTTCGTCATGTCTGCGGAGACGTCGATGGGGGAGTCGCTGCCACGGCTGTCCCAATGGTCGACCAACTCGCCGGCCACGTCGAGCATCGTGCGGTGGTACGAGCGCATCGCAGTCTGGCTGAACGCCGGTGCCAGGAGATTGTGCGCCTTGCCCCAGTTGGGCTCGTGGTTGTAGGCAGTGAACAGTCCGTCGCCGCCGATTCCGCGTAGCGCCTTGACTCCGGGTGCGAGGTGTTTGGCGAACCGGGACTCGTCGGACAGTTCTGCCACCATGTCTGCGCCCGAGGCGAAGACGAAGCGATTGCCCAGGACGTTTCTTTCGAAGATCGGGCCGAGTTCGCGGCCGATGCTCACGGAGTTCTGCAGTGGCGTCCGGATATTGATCCCGAGGACGTCGCCTAGGACTGGCAGGCGCCACGCCGGATGCGGGATCCGAGCATCGCTCGTCGCCTCTGGAGTGGTGTCGACGCTCATGGTGTGCCCCCCGGTTGAGATCGCTTACTGAATTGGTGTCTAGTACGCAAAGTACGCCTTACTGAATCGGTGTCAAGTAGTAATCTGACTTGCCTATGGTTGCACCACGAAAACGCTTGGACCGAGAGCAGCGGCGCACGCAGTTGCTCGACATCGGCGCGCAACTTTTTGCCGATCGCTCGTACGAGGACGTGTGGATCGAAGAGGTCGCCGAGGTCGCGGGCGTCTCGCGCGGGTTGATGTACCACTATTTCCCGACCAAACGAGACTTTTTCGCGGCAATCGTCGAGCGCGAATCGCAGCACCTACTCGAGGTGACCGCACCGGACGCGACGCTGCCGGTGCGCGAACAGGTGGCAGCCGGGTTGGATGCCTACTTCGCGTACGTGAAGTCACACAGCAGGGGAGTGCGCGCCATCAACGTCGGGACGCTCTCAGCAGAGGCCGGTATCCGAGCGATCGTCGAACGGGAACTCGAACAGCAACAGGTTCGAATCCTCGACGCACTGGAATTCGAGGGCGAAGAAAGACAGATCGCTGCCGTCGCGGTGCGGGGATGGATCGCGTTCGTCCGGGCTGTCTGTCTCGACTGGCTCGATCAACCTTCCATACCGCACGAGGAGTTGAGGGTGATCTGTCTGCGAACCCTCTCCGGAGCTTTGGGTATCGACCTCGAAACGTGAAATGCCGACCGCTCGGGAGCGGCCGGCATTTCCATGGAAAAGTCCGACTGGTCGAGCGTCGAATAGAGTTCGTCCCAACCCTTGGCGACGTACATGTTGGTGTAGATGGACCCGTAGTAGGTGCTTACGCGCAGAACGGTGCCGTTTCCGGCCGGCAAGCAATGGCGAGGTCGGTCCGGGCGTCGATCGACAGGACCGCCCGGGGTGACGGTGAACCTGGACGACAACAGTTACGGCACAAGCGAACTTGCGGTGACGGCGCGGCGACGCTGACAACGGCTTCCGTCTATTCGGAAACTGTTTGATATCAGGCTATTTCGACTGTTGCCCGTGACTTGCGAGTGATGGCGGCACCGAAGGCGGCAGCGAGCGGGAACATCAGAACGCCGTACACCGCCGCGGGTACTGCCAATTGCACGTTGTCGAGGAGGCTGACGGCGATGGTGATCGCCAACGTGCTGTTGTGGATGCCGATCTCCATGGAACTGGCGATGGCCTGGCGGTCCTCGATGCCGAAAATTCGGGGAACGATGTAGCCGATCGAGAGGCTCAGCAAGCAGAACAGTGCAGCGACGACGCCGATGTCGACGAGATAGTCCGCGATGTTATCGCGCTCGGATACAACCGTTCCGACGATCACCAGCGCCAGAACAATCGCGGATCCGATGCGGACGGGCTTGTCCATGCGCTCGGCAAAGGCGCTCGAGCGCAACCGAACCCACATTCCGAGGACGACCGGAATCAGGACGATGGCAAAGACCTGGAGGACCTTCGTGAACTGAAGTCCGAGAGTGCCGTCCGCGTCCTCGGGTTCGAAGTACCCCAAAGCGAAGTTGGTGATCAACGGAAGGGTGACCACCGCGATCACCGAATTGACCGCAGTCAGCGTCACATTGAGCGCGACGTCGCCGCGGAACAGGTGACTGAACAGGTTTGCCGTGGTGCCGCCCGGTGATGCAGCGAGGAGCATCATGCCGACCGCGAGCAGTGGGTCGAGGTCGAACAAGGTGACCAAGCCGAAGGCTGCGGCCGGCAGCAACAACAATTGACAGATCAGGGCGATCGAGACGGCCTTCGGCGCTTTTGCCACGCGGGCAAAATCCCCGACTGTCAGGGAAAGCCCGAGGCCGAACATGATGATGGCGAGTGCGGCGGGGAGACCGATCGAGGTGAGTGCTGAGTCCATGAGTTAGTGGCTACTTCCAGTCACTGGGGGAATTTCACTGAAACTACCGTGATGCCCGGATCTGCGTGGCAGTTTGGATACATTGATGTATCGAACCGTGACGGCGTCGGTGAGCAGGGTTATCGTCGAATTATGTGCCGAAACATCACTGAACTTCGTGGACTCGAGCCCGCAGCTACGCCGGAGGAAATCGAGGCAGCCTCTCGTCAATACGTACGTAAGGTGAGCGGAATAGCCAAGGTGTCCGACGCCAACCGAGACGCCTTCGAACAGGCGGTGCGTGAGGTGACCGAAACGACGAATCGCCTGCTCAGTGCCCTGCCGCCTCGGAGACAGCCACCTCAGACAGTTCCGCCGTTGCGTCGTCCGGAAGTACAGGCTCGGATCGCAGCTCGCTCGTCCTGACTCGAGTGGATCTCACAGATATCGACGTATGGGACGTCGAAGCTTTGGATCAGCTGTCCGCTGGGCTGGAAGGCGTTCTGGTCGCTCATCGCGTCCGCGACATCCGTCGACGGCTGAATACGCTGCGCAAAGAGGCCGTCGCCGACGACTTGCATATTCGCCAGGACGGAACCGTCTCTGCGGTTGCACCCATCGCCGACGGTCACCCGCTGCACGTACACGCCCAACTGCTCGAGGTTGCCGTTCGAGAACTAATCGGTGAGGCACTGCTGGTCAGCGCGGATCTTCATCATGCGTTGTCTCTTCGGTCCCGGGTCGGCACCGACCTCCGTGACAAGGCTGTGCGCGTGGGGGAGGAGTGGCGAGCGTTCAGCCCTGATCGGCAGCGTCAGATGTTGCGCCATGCACCCAGTCTGATTGCCAACCTCGACGGCATTCCCGGAGCGGTCCGCAGTCCCGCCAATCTCGATCGGATTCAATCAGAACGAGCACGGCTGCAAGATGATTCAGTCCGAATCTCGCAGGAACTTCGCCGTGAGTTCTTCAGCGGCAGGCTGAGTAACACCGGGGCGGGCCAGTGGTACGCCGAACGTAAACTCGAAGATTTGGACGCGCTCGACGAGTTGTTTCACGCCGAACCTTGTCGACGGTTGCTGCTCATGGATATGCGCTCAGGTGAACGAGGATTTGCCGCAATTGCGATCGGTGATCCGGACATAGCTGATCACATCTCCGTGACGATTCCCGGATTGAACACCAACGTCAAGGACTCGATGCGCGGAATGGTCGGTGAAGCAACACGATTGCGAGCAGAGGCGATGCGTCAGCTCGAGCTGGCCGGCCGAAAGGAAAGCGTGGCAACGATCGCCTGGATCGGATACGACGCGCCACAGGTGATCGGGCCGGGCAAGTTCGACATCGGTCGCGCCAGCTTCGACGTCAGTCGATCGTCCAAGGCAGGCATAGCCGCCGACGCATTGGGCAGCTTCTTTCACGGTCTTCGCGCTGCATCGGTCAACGAAGGCGTCCATATCACCGCGTTGGGCCACTCTTACGGATCGCTCGCGACTTCTCTTGCGTTGCAACGTGGTGCAAGCGCGGCGGTCGACGATGTGGTGTTCTACGGTTCTCCCGGAGTGCGGGCCAAGGTCGAGTCGGACCTCGGTATCGCCGACCGTCACGTCTACGTCATGAAAGCGGAAGGTGACAGTATCGCGGGGTTCGGCCGTTTCGGCGGCGACCCGACGCGCACCGAGTTCCATCGGTTGTCCACGGCCGAAGGAATCACCCCGGACGGAGTGAAGCACGAGCGGGCGTTCGGGCATGCGGAGTACGCGAGGACCGGGGACAACGGCGTACTGCGCATGTCGGGTTACAACCTCGCGGTTGTGGTTGCCGGACTTCCGGAGTTGGCTGTCATTGCCTGACCTGCTGCCTTACAGTGGCACTCATGCGCCTGAGGCACTCGGCCAGGGGGTTGGTCGTTGACGACCAGTCCCGTCTTCTGCTCTACCGATTCATCGCGCCCGTGCATGGGCTGACGGTCTGGTGTCCTCCAGGCGGCGGCTTGGGAGGAGACGAAACCTCGCCCGAGGCGCTCGCGCGCGAATTGGACGAGGAGATCGGATTGCGCGACTACGGCGCCGCCACACATGTGTGGCATGAGGAGATCCGTGATCCGACGATAGTGCCCGGTTGGGATGGCGCGATCAATGACTATTTCCTCGTGCCGGTACCGGGCGCATTCGATCCTTGTGGATCGTTGGGGCGAGAAGCGCTGGCCGAGGAGTTGGTCGAGCACTTCGAGTGGTGGAGCGTTGACCGCCTTCTGTCATACAGCGGTCGAGAAGTGTTCGGGCCGCGCGATTTACCCGACCGATTCGCACGCCTGGTCAAGGATGGGACGCCGAGTTCGCCGGATCTGTTTGTTCGGACACTGTGAGGGCTGCGAGGCATTCCCTTAATCGAGCATTTCGGCGTCGAAAGGCGGCTACGCTGGGCTTATGGAGCACTACGTGCGCAAGGAGCCCATCCCGTACGCGTCTACGGCAGCGCCGGTCACTTCTCGCAACCGGTTCAGAAGGATGTTCCGAGAACTGTGGATGGCTCTCCGAGGGCTGATGCG
Source organism: Rhodococcus sp. IEGM 1409 (assembly GCF_030056735.1). Lineage (GTDB taxonomy): Bacteria > Actinomycetota > Actinomycetes > Mycobacteriales > Mycobacteriaceae > Rhodococcus_F. The sequence goes on along the minus strand of NZ_JASHKN010000012.1, from coordinate 196,975 downwards.
CGATCGTAAGGCGAGCCGGTACACCTCGCTCGCTCCGCGTCATCCCGACGGATCACGTACCGCCGTAACGTCTTTCAACAGTAGTGGTGGCGGGAAGTAGGTAGCGGTGTACAACACTGCCCGGCAGCCGTCGAAATTTCGACGAGCACCGGGCAGCGACGCACTAATTGAGCTTGGGTCAGCGGAGGTACTGTCCGCAAACCGGCCACGCGCCGACGCCCTGACCGGCAAGGACGTTTTCCGCGACGCGGACCTGCTCTGCCTGGCTGGCGTTGGCTGCAGTGCCCGCTCCGCCGTAGGCTGCCCACGTGCTCTGGCTGAACTGGAGCCCGCCGTAGTAGCCGTTTCCGGTGTTGGCAGCCCAGTTGCCCGAAGATTCGCACTCAGCGACACCCGACCAGTCGTGGGTGGCTGCGGATGCGGTGCCGGCGCTCAGTCCAATAGCTCCGGCTGCGAGGGCTCCGGCTGCGGCGACAGAAGCAAGGGCGCGGGTAACGGTGGTCTTGGTCATTTGGGTAAATCCTCTCGAGTCACGCCGGCGGAGGACGGTGACCGTCTCAGCTCCGCTCCCACCACTAGGAATGTTGTCGAATCCGAACCGCGGGGTGGGACTGGCGGTGGCGATTCGGTAATGCCCGGTTGATCGGGCTGTCACCAACCATAGGAGATGATTACGGATTGGTCACGGGTCGGCGTGTCGACACAGGTTTGTGCAACAGAAATGCATCAAAGAGTGTTTTCCCAGGTCGTGCGGCGATATGCCACCGCGCCGGCGTTACATAATCGAGATAAAGTGTGATGCAAGTCACCGAAAAAGCGCGCCTAGGGCATCGATATGCAGCGAATGTGTCGCCCGATGGGCTCGTTCTGTCGACTTTTCGACCCCGGTTTTGGTCGCGCTGGAGCCAGAATCGAGCCTCGATTGTTGTCGACCGACCGACCCGATTTACCTGTGGGGCAGCAGAATTGAAAACGAGTATCGCGCTGCTGGCTCTAGGATCAGACGAGATTCTTGCTCGCCTTGATCCGCCGCCGGATGTCGCGCATCTGAATGGTGTTGCCGGCCTGACGGATGGAGCGTGGGATGAACCTGTTGACAATCGACACGAAGATGAAGAGGTTTTCGAATCGACGGCGATCATCTTCGGTCCACTCGAGGTCGAGTTCGTCGCGGTAGATCGGTGGAAGGAATCCGACCGTCAGGAACCGCAGCAAGTTTCGGAACACCAGGCGTATCGGCCAGGCGATCATCTGTAGATTGACCAGGTCGATCAGATATTGCTTGGTGCGTTCGTCGATGACGACGCGTTCGCAACCGAGGTTCCAGTAGCGCTCGAAATCTGCGCGGGTGGCCGGCCACATCTCTTCGGTGACCTGCAGTGTCGTTCCCAAAGTTGATGCGGACTGATAGAACGATTCCGCCTGTTCTTCGGACATCTTGCCGTGCAACAACTGATGGCTGTCTTCGAAACCGATGAACAGGCAAGCGGCAACCCATAATTGGAGTTCGCGATTGAAGGCGTTGTACTTGACAGGGCTGTTCGCATCGGACTTCACGTGCCGGTGCACCGAGTTCACGGCCTCGCGGTAGGCCTTTCGCTCTTCCTCGTTGCCCAGGATCGCGACGGTGAGGTACTGCGTTGTTGTCCGTGCGCGTTTCCACGGATGCGCGGTCAGAGCACCCGATTCGACCTTGCTCTCCATGACGCCGTATGCCACCTCGGGCCAACCGAGTTGCAGGATGACGTTGGCGGCGGCCCCTGCGAATGACCAGAAATCGAGTGCGTCGGTGATGTGTGCGGGTTTGCGGGCCCACCGCTTACGCTCGGTAGTGATGGTTATGCGTGTCTGATCGGTTCGAAGAGACGACTCGGAGTTTCCCGAATTTAGGTAGTGAGTGGGCATCGATCCTCCTCCGTGCGCGGTGAGTTATTTGGTCTCGACGTTGCTCACGAGCCAGCGGTCGTCCGAACGAACCAGGGACACGACCATCCGGTACTTCTGTGTATTGCCTTCTGGCGCAGCAATGTTCTTGGCCTGCTGGTCGACGAAGACAAGCACCTTTGCCGACGAATCTTCCAGTGACTCGATGCCGACGTCTGTTGCCGTCGCACTCGCCTGACCTTGACCTCCAGCGACAACCTCGCGCAGTGAATCCACCATCGTTCGGTAGGTGCCGGCAAACTCGTCGGTCGACATCGAGGCGATGGTGTCCTTGTTGGCGTCCAAGTTCTGATAGTCGAAGGAGGACATGATGGTCGAGTACTCCCGCGCGGTGTCCAGCGCTTCCTGCCGCAACGTGTCGTTCTGATTCACCGAGTACATTTGAAATCCGAGTACCACCAATGCTGCGACCAGTGCTACCGCCAATAGCGAGATCAGTGCGTTGCGAGGCTCTTTCAGCTGACGAAAGAACGACGGGGGAGTCGGATGTTCGGCCACCTCGGTTTCTGCTTCGTCGAGGAGTGCGCTCTCACCGTGTGCCATTTCCCAGTCCTTCCAACATCAATCTCCAGTAGTTCAAGGCGTCGACTCCGGTCGGAATCAGAATCGGATCCGCGACGACCGGCGGACCGATCGGAGTGCCGGGGACAGTCGAGTTCTGCAATCCGAGGTCGTTCGGCCGCGGAGCATTCTGTGCTCCGCGTTGTACCAGATCGTCGGCGGGTGGGCAGTACATCGCCAGACTCGGACTGGTGGGGGAGAGATCGCCTACCTCTCGTCTGGGGGTGTCGTAGTTGCACACCGGCCCCTGCGTGGCCACCAAGGCGAAATCAGCTCGATCGCCTTTGACGATGGATGCCAGTTTGGCGAGACCTTCGGGGATCGTGACGAGTCCGGTTTCCAGGGCGTCCGTGCGGTCGGAGATGATCGGAGCGACGGTCACGAGATTGGCCAGCACCGCTCCGAAAGTGTTGTGGTATTTGTCGAACAACTGCTGAGCGCTGTTGAGCGCGGCCGGTGAATGGTCGGTGAGATAAATCAGTACCGGGGCGTTGGATTCGAGTTGTTCGGTGAAGTTCTTCGCTGCCGCCATTCCTCGGACGAACGAATCCGATTGTGTCGCCATGGAGTCCACCAGCGTGGAGGTCCGCGACAGCAGCGCGGCGAGTTCGGCCGACTGGTCGTTCAACTGCGCCGACATGGTCCCGCCGTTGTCGATCATCGTCGCCAAGCTCGGGCCGAGCCCGTTGAACGAATTCCCCAGTTCGGTTCCGATGTCGCTGATCGCTTGCGGATCAATCCCTTCCAGGACGCCGGACGCCTGAAGCATCAACTGGCTCATCTGAACTGGCTGCTGATCCGCGGGCATAGCGATCTCGTCGCCGTCCCGAAGATACGGGCCGTGATCGGTGTTGGGATAGATGTCGACGTTCTGGACTCCGGCGGCGGTTCCCATCGTCACCTTGGCGACGCTGTCGGTGGGTATCTCGGTGTTGTCGTTGAGTGAGATTTCCACACGAGCGGATCGGGTGCTCGAATCGAGGACAACGTCACCGACTTTGCCGACCTGCACTCCGCGATACGTGACGACCGTGCCCTTGGTCAATCCGAAGGCGTCGGACATGTTGGCATGCAATCGGATCTGACCACCAAAACCCTGAGGGCCCACCACGTACACGATCCCGAAAGGGATGACCACAGCGGCGATCAGAGCGAACAGGACAAGTTGAACAAGCGCAAGGCGACTCAACGTGGACCTCCCTGAAGTAGATCGGTGAGAGTTCCCGCCGGCGCGATCGATTGACCGGCCATACCACCGGTCCAGAGTTTGTCGATCGTTCCCGGAATATCGAGGGCGCCGTCAAAAACGAGGTAGTCACCTTGGACTGCGCCGGTGAAGTTTTCGAGCATCCCGTTCATGTTCGCCAGCGTCTGACCGATCTCCGAGTTGAACGAATCCAGAGTCCCGACAACGGTCGACGCATCGTGCAGCATCGTGTCGAGCCCGTTGGGTGAGGAGTCGAGAATGGTGTTTGCGTTGGTGGCGAGCTGAACGGTCGAGTTCAAGAGGCTCGCAATCTGATCCTTCTGTCCCACGAGAATCGACACCACCTGTGGAACGGAATCGAGGTAGTTGTCGACGACTTCTTGTTGCCCGGCCAACTGGGAGGAGACCCGGGCAGCGAGGTCGACGGCCTCGTCGAACTCGCCTCGGTGACTGCTTGCCTCTGCCATCAGCGAGGTGAGGGTGTCGGTCAGAGAACGAACTTCACCTGAGCGCCCGGAAAAAGCGGTGTTCAGTTCGCGTACGACGGTATCGAGTTGATCGATGCCGCTCCCGGTCAGAACCGTACCGAGGGTGGCAAGTGCACTTTCGACCTGCGGGCCGATCTCGGTGCGAGACTCCGGAATTGTGTCGCCGTCGCTCAGCGTAGAACCGGACGGAACCTCTGGCAGCAACAGTCGAATGAACGGGTTTCCCAGTGCGGACGGGAGTTCGACGGAGGCCTCGACGTTGTCCGGCAACTGCGTCGCAGTGTCCAGACTCAGTGTCACGTCGGCTCCGACGACGTCGGCTGACAGTGCGGATACTCGGCCGATGACTTTTTGGCCGCTGCGGACGTCTGCTCCCAACACCAAGCCGTCAGCGCCGGCCAGTTGTAGCGACACGTTGTACGCGTCACCGTCGGCCGAACGGCCCAGCGGAAGGTCTTGAATGCCTGCGCTGCAGCCGCCGAAGGCGAACACAGCCGCACAACCCATACCGATGATCGCGACGCCGGCGACTAGCCGAACCGATTGCCTCGTCAATTGCCACCTCCAGGGACGGCTCCGCCGGAAATGGCGGAGGCGATGCCGAGCGGATCAGAAGTGCTGAGGGGGAAGGAAATCGGATTCGTGAATCCGGCACCGGTGCAGATCGGCAACTTGTATGCGTCGCACAGTGGCTTGGCGACGGCGAACTGAGTCAGTGCAGTCGAGACATTGAGCCGAATGCGTCCGCGCTGATCAGGGCCGATAGTTTGAGAGAGGTTCTGCATCATCAACGGCACCAGGTCCATGAACTCGGCGAGGCCAGGTTGCTTGGCAGCCAGAGTGTCACCGAGAACTCGCACGTTGTCGGCTATGGCACCGACATCGTCGCCGTGAGTTGTCATGAAGCTGTTCAGTTGATCGAAGACGACCTGCAGATCCTGCAGCGGTTGGGAGATGTCCATGTTCTGGCTCGCCCACTGATCGCCCAGTTCGCCGAGGTCACCGACAAGTTCGTCCAAGCTGACCTGCCGTGTGTCCAATGCACTCATCAACGTGTTGAGATTGTCGACAAGTGCACCGATGTCTTCCGACCGAGCGCCGACAACCCCGGTGGCCGTGCTGAGGTTGCGAATGGCGGTGTTGAATTGATCGCCCTGACCCTGCCACCCGGCGGCGCCGCGGCTCAAAAGATCGCCGAGATTGCCTCCGTCCCCGGCAAATGCGTCGGCCAAGGTGCTGACGCTTCCCATCAACCCGTCGAAATCTATGGGGGAGTGGGCACGTTCGATCGGAATCTGGTCGCCGTCTTTGAGCGTCTCTCCGCCGGTGTAAGCCGGACCGAGTTCGATGTGGCGATCGCTGATCACCGACGGATTGAGAACATAAGCCGAAGCGTCGGCCGGAAGATTTACGGAGTTGGGCATCGACATCGCTACTCGAACGGAAGTTCCGCGCGGTTCCACCGACGTGACCGTCCCGACGCCGACACCGAGGACGGTGACCTTGCTTCCCTCGTAAATCCCACCGACATAACTGAAATCGGCGTAGACAGTCTTGGACTGATCGGTTCGTCCGAAGATGTACCAACCGGGCAGGGCGATCGCCAGGGTTATGACCAGCATGGCAGTGACGGCTTTTCGTGTATTCACTTGCAGCCCTCCATGATGCCGATCGCGCAGAGCAGATTGTCCGGGATCACGGCTGCCGGGGCGTTGACATCGGTCCAATTGCCGGTGCCGGTGGAGTCGGTGACCGAACGCAGAGCGGACGGAAGGCGAGTCAACAGCAGGTCGATTTGATCGGCGTTGTTCTTCAGCGTGGTGGTGACTGCGACGAGGTTGTCGGTCATTGCCCCGAACTCGTCCTGACGGTCTGTGAACGTCGTCGAGAGCTTCGAGATGATGATTGTCAGGTTGTCGACCAACTGAGTCAGCGCGTCCTTGCGGACGGCCAGAGTACGAACGATCGTCTGAGCGTTTGCGGCGGTGCCGACTATCGAATCGGTTTGTGCCACCGCCATGTCCGACAGCTCGCGGGACATCGTGAGGATCTGGTCGATCTGTTCACCATTCTGTGCGAAAGCCGCCGAGGCTCCGCTGATTCCGGCCAAGGCCCGCCCGACTTGATCGGAATCCGTTGGAATCACCTGCGAAAGGGTGTTCATCATGGACTCCATCGCCTGTAGGTCGACGCCGGTGGCCGCGTTGGTGGCGTCACTGCTGACGTCGTCGAGGCTGTACGGCACGGTTGTGCGGGAGAGCGGGATGACCCGCCCGTCGGAGTCGTCGACCACTCCGGCCGGCACGATCTCGAGGTAACGCTTGCCCAGGACCGTCTTGAGCCTGACCGTTGCCGTGCTCTGGTTTCCCAATGGCTGATCCTTGTCCAGGCGGAAGTTGACGACCACGTGGTCGCCGGCAAGGTCGATCGAATCCACTCGGCCCGCAGGAACTCCGGCCACGTAGACGGGATCGGTGTCGGAAAGCCCGCTGGCATTGGCAAATTCAGCGGTGTATGCCGACGTGCGGACGTTGTACCAGAGTTTCGGAATACCCAGTGCTGCTGCGAGCCCTACCACCAGAACAAAAATCCCGAGACTGCCCAGGGCGAGAGCTGTCCCGCTGCCGCTGCGTCGGCGATCCCCTTTGAACAGGAAGTGCATGATGCCGACGAACACGTCGATCAGCTTGACCAGAAACATCATGAGCACACCGGCGAATGTGTCGGACCGAAGATGTTGGCTTCCATGTCGCCTGCCTTCAGAGTGAAATTGCACAGATACAGGCTGATGAAACTTCCGTAGCTTCCGATACGGTTGGCGGCGTCGGCGAACTGGGGAAGGTTGGCGAGAAGTCTGTTGAACTCGTCGGTGCTTGCAATCCAACTGCCGGTGACACTTTCGAGTTGTTGCACGGTCTGGCCGAATGCACCGTTCGACCCGGCCATGATCTGAGCCAGCGACGAGACAGTGCGGTTTCCCTGATCCAAGAGCGAGACCAGTTGATCGTTCTGCCCGACGACGGAGGTGCTCAGACTGTTCAAACCGTCCAGCAGACCGACCAATTCGGGTTGACGCTCGTCGACGGAGGTGAGAAGGGTGTTCATGTTCGTGAGTAGTTGTGCGAATACGTCCTGACGGTCGACCAGGCCGGAGCTCAAGGTCGCGATCTGATCGAGAAGGGTGGTCATTGCTTGGCCCTGACCGTTGAAGGTTTCGACAAAACTTCGTGTGAGTGTGTTCACCTGCTCGGGCTGCAGTGCGGCGAACAACGGTTTGAAGCCGTTCATCAGTGCGGTCAAGTTGATCGGTGGTGTTGTCTGCGCCAGCGGTATCGTGCCGCCCGGCTCGAGCCGTTGTGCGGATGCCGTTGCCGCGCTGTCGTCCTGGGTCAGTGCCAAATATCGAGCACCGAGCATGTCGCCGTACCGCACGGCGGCCCGGACATCCGATTCGAGCGAATATTGTGATTCGATTTCGACGTCGACGATCGCCTTGCTCGTGCCTGCGCCGTTGTCGGCAAACGCGACCGAGTCCACGCGGCCGATACGCACACCCGACATGGTGACCGGGTTACCCGGGTTGAGGCCTTCGACGTCGGTGAACTCGAACGAGTACGAATCAGTGCTTCCGCGAACCGGGACCGACAACGTGTTCGCCATGAACGACGCACAGGCGATGCCGGTGAGACAGAAGAGTGACAATCGAATTACCTGGCCAGGACGGATCTTCACGGGACGGTCACCTCGTTACCTCTGACCATCGGCCCCAACATCAGTGTTGTTGCCGGGTTGGGGGCGTTCGACTGCTCCGGCGAGCCGCCGAGTAGTTGATCTTCGAGGAAACGCAGGGTGGCGGCTTCGGCTTCGCCACCAACGACTGGGGCACTGACGGGTTGTGCAGGCGTCAGGTTGGAGCCGGAACACTGTGCTCCACGCGAGTTCCCGTACTGCGGGCAATCATCGCCTGTGTACGGGAGCGGTTCGGCGAACGTGGCAACTGCTGTGATGTCGAACTTTCCGGTGGCGAAGACTCGCGCACCGGAGGAGCCGAACGTACTGGCATTGGCAAGAGTGGTACGCAGTCCTTCGGGATTTGCCGCGGTGGTTGCGAGTATTTTTCCGGCAGAATCGATCACGGTGATGATGTTGCTGTTGTTCTCTGCGACAAAATCGTCGACGGTAGCGGCGAAGACTGCGGCCGCGCCGATCGAGGTCTCGAGATTTGCTCTGTTGGCGACCATGCTGTTCGAGACGGATGTGGCGGCCGCCAAGGTATCGAGAATGTCGGGGGTTGCGCGGTCCAATGCGTCGATGACAGATCGGAATTCCGGAGTGGATTGCAGGAATTGGTGTGCAGCGGGAGCCAGTACTCCGGAAGCAGCACTGAGATTGTCTATCGTGGTGCCTATTTCGGCCCCGTTTCCGTCCAGGGCTTGACCGAGGGCGGTCAGAGCCGTTTGAAGTTTTTCGGGTTGCATTGCTGTGAGGACGCCGACCAACTTGGTGTACACGTCATAGAGGGCGACGGCCTCGGGTCCGTCGTCCATGCGGATCTCGTCTCCGTCCGCGAGAGTTGTTCGGCCGTGTGGCGCCGGGTTGTCCACGAGCTGCATGTAGATGTCACCGAAGAACGTGCGTGGAACAACGCGAGCCATCACGTCGGCGGGAATCTTCGATGCATCCTCAGTCTGTATCTGTAGTTGCACCACGGATTCTGTGGTACCTGATTCGATTTCGCCGATTCGGCCGATGTTGACCCCGTGGTACCGGACCGGTGCCTCGCCGCTGATCAGGCCCGCCGTGGCTGGAACAGCCACTAACACGTCCGTGCTCTGCTCGAGGTTTCCGGATCCACGCAGCACCAACGTTACTGCTGCTACGACGGCCACCACGACGGCGATCGCGCCACGCAGTGCGTAGACGATCTTCGTGCGTGTAGTGAGTCTGTCCACGGCTCAGATCCCCATTCCCGGGATCTGGGGGACGAGGCCCCACAGGCCGAAAGTCATCAGCACGTCGAGTATTCCGATCGCAAGGATGGCGGTCCGTAGCGCGCGGCCGGCAGCCTGACCGACACCCGCCGGTCCACCCGAGGCGTAGTAGCCGTACGCGCAGTGCACGAGCGCGACGACGGCGGCGAAGACCACTGCCTTGAGGCCCGAGTACAGGAGGTCCTGTGGCGAGATCGCGAGGTGGAAGAAGTAGTCGTACGTGCCGGCAGATGCGCCGTTGAAGAAGACGACCACCAGCCGAGTGGACAGGTAACTGGCTAGGAGGCCGATCATGTAGATAGGAATGATGCAGATCATTGCTGCGATGACCCGGGTGCCGGCGAGAAACGGGATGGACCGGATTGCCATCGAGTCCAACGCGTCGATCTCGTCGGAAATGCGCATTGCGCCGATTTGTGCGGTGAATCCGGTGCCGACCTTGGCAGCCAAGGCAATTGCGACGACAACGGGGGCGAGTTCGCGCGTATTGGCAACGGCGGACAACATTCCCGAGAGTGACGTCATCCCGACGAGTTCGAGGCCGCGGTGAGTTTCGACGCCGAGCATCATGGCTGCGGCCAGTGACATCGCGAAGACGATTCCGATGGTCCCCCCACCGGACAGCAGTGAGTTGGTGCCGAAGCTGACCTCGCTGATCTGGCCGAGTACGTGCTTGCGGTACTTGGTGAGGGCAAACGGAATAGACGCGATGGTGCGAACGTAGAAGGTGACATGCTGCCCGAGTGAGACCAGCCCGTCACCCATGGTGCGCACAGGTCGGCTCGCCTGGAGTGCCTTAGCTCGAAAATCGACGGCGGCCATCAGAATTCACCCACTGCAGGGACGATCACCGTGTAGAGCGCGGACAACACTGTATTGGCAATGAAGACGAGTGCAAATGCCATGACAACTGCTTCATTGACCGCGTCGGCCACTCCTCGCGGACCGCCCTTGGCGTGCAAACCTTTGAAGGTCGCAACCAACGTCGAGGTCAGACCGAAGATCGCGGATTTGACGAGTGCCATGACAAAATCGGCAGATCGACCGTACTGGCTGAAGGTGGCCATGAAAGTTCCAGCTGGCATGTGCTGAACGTAGATGTGGTAGAGGTAGCAGGCCATAACGCCGCCGAACGTGACTATCGAGCACAGAGCGAGCGAGACGATCACCGCCGCAAGGAGTCGTGGTGCGACCAGCCGTTCGATGACGTCGAGCCCCATCACTTCCATGGCATCGATCTCTTCGCGGATCTTCCGTGAACCCAGATCGGTGCAGATTGCAGATCCGGCGACGCCCGCCATCATCAACGCGCAGACCAGTGCGGCTGCCTGCCCCACGATGATGAACGCAACCACTGCGCCGGAATATCCTCCTGCGCCGATACGGCTGGCGAGCTCACCGACCGACACCGCGATAAAGACGCCGATCGGCATCATGAGTAGCAGTGACGGGCCTGTGCTGACCTTGCTGATGAACAGCGTCTGGGCAATGGTTTCGTGTAGCGAGAGTCGCCTACGGAAAATGGCAGTGAACAAGCTGAACAGGGCCTGAACTGAGAAGCCGATCAGGTAGCCACCCTGTAACGCTACGTCCTTGACCGGGCCTTTCGGCGCAGGTAGTTCGTACGTCATCTATGGGATTCCTTTGCAGATCAACGTTGTTCAGGAGGTCGTCGAACAGTCCGGGAACTGTCGGTCGAGCAAACTGCGTGTGAAGCATCTCACACATATATGTGTCCGGCAAGCATTATGTGAACCGATATTCTGATTGCGGACGAACGGCACCTGCCGCTAGTTTTCGGTGGCAGCGTATTCGGCATTGCACCTACCTGGGAGTATGTGAATCTGCGAGCCAGGTCCGCGAAAAGTGGGTATGCCAACTCGCTCTCATGCTTAAGCTGATTCTCATAGAATCTTTCGGCGGGAGGGTAGGAGTAGACGGTGAACCAAGGAGAGGGATGCACCTCGTCGTCGACAGATGTCGACGTGCGACCGAGGCAGGTTGCCATTCGGAAGCGCCCGAAGGATCGCAAGGCGCAGATTGCGTCCGCCGCGGCAATTGCGTTCAGTGAACGCGGGTATCACGCGGTGAGCGTCGAAGAGATCGCGTCGTCTGTCGGAATCTCGGGCTCCGCTCTGTATCGTCACTTCCCGAACAAGTATGCGCTGTTTCTTCATTCAGCTCTGGCATTGACCGAGGAACTGGAGGGCGCTCTTGATTCGGTGGAGTTCAACCCCGATGCAACTGAACGTGATCGGTTGCAGGCAGACCTGTTGGCTGTAATTCGAACGACGATTCGGAACAGGCGCACCGCCGGAATCTATCGGTGGGAGGGTCGTTTCCTAGGCCCGGAAGATCGCGCTGTGATTGGTGAACAGTCCCGAGCGGTTAATCGTCAAGTTGCACGTAATCTTTCGCCTGTTGAGCCTCCGCTGGATATGCGGGACAAGGTAATTGTCGTTGCCGCGATGCTCAGTGCAATCGGAAGTATTACAGCGCACAGTCGAGTGTTGCCTCAACGACGAATGGAAAGACTCCTTCTGGATGCGTGTCTCTCGCTTGACCGTGTCACCTTGGCTTCCCCGACCGAACTGCCAGTCCGGTTGTCATCTCCGCAGTTGGTAACAACCAACAAGAGGGAGCTTCTCCTGCATGAAGCCATGCGACTCTTCAACTCTCGCGGCTACCACGATGTGAGTATTGAGGAGATTGCCGCGGCAGCAGGGTTCAATGCGTCGGGTATGTACCGGTTCTTTCCGAGTAAGGCGGACCTCCTTGCTGCGCTGTTCTACCGTGCAGCAGATCGGCTGGACCTCGCGACGGCTGCAGTGTTGGAGGCGGAGCCCTCGGCCGCCGCCGCTCTCCGCGCTTTGTCGTCCATGTACGTAAATCTGTCCTTCGTCCAGCATGAGCTGATGTCCGTCTACTTCTCGGAGATGAGCAACCTGCTGCCCAGCCATCGAAGCGACCTCCGGAATCGGCAAAAACTCCACGTGGCCGAATGGGCGAGCTTGCTCCTCGATGTTCGGCCCGAACTCTCAGCTGTGGAAGCCGAATTTGTTGTTCATGCCGCTCTGAACGTCGTCCCGGATGTGGGGCGGCTCATCGGGTTCGATCCTGAACCTGGTGGCATGGCCAAGGTCCAACAGTTGATGGCAGCGGTTCTGTTCGGCAATCACTAGCGGTACTCAATCCGGTTGTATGATCCGAACCTGAACGATTCGACACAGGCTGCATTTCCTGTTTCCTGTCAGTAAACCCGTTGATAGCATGTGCAGGTGCCGAATCGATCAAGTTCCTCCTCAGTTCATCGTGATACCGGCGACCCGGCGCCTGTCGAGCGCGAGGTGCCCTCCGATACGCCTACGGGGCAAGACCTCGAGAAGGTGATCGCGAAGCAGGTCCGTGCTCTACGCAAGGCCAGTGGCCTCTCCGTTGGGGACATGGCAACGAAGGTCGGCATCTCGAAGGCGATGCTGTCGAAGATCGAGAACTCGCAGACCTCGTGCAGTCTTTCCACGCTGGCGCGGTTGGCAGCCGGACTCGACGTGCCCGTGACTTCGTTGTTCCGCGGCGCGGATACCGCCCGCGATGCCGTGTACGTCGAATCGGGTCATGGCGCCGTCATTGTCGGGCGGGGAACCCGGGTGGGCCACCACTACGAACTTCTCGGCGCCCTCCGGGGGCAGCACAAGAGACTCGAGCCGGTTCTGGTCACGCTCACCGACGCCAGCGAGACGTTTCCCTTGTTTCAGCACGCCGGCACCGAATTGCTCTACATGCTCGAAGGAGTGATGGTCTACGGGCACGGTGAAGCGGAATACACACTGCGACCCGGTGATTCACTGTTGCTTGATGGTGAAGGGCTGCACGGTCCCAATGATCTGGTTCGGCTGCCCATCCGATTCCTCGCCGTTACGGCTTATCCCGACCATCACGAAGAATGACGACAGTGGCCCTGCCCTGGGCGGATTGCCGCGGGGAAGGCCACTGCTGTTGTCGATTGTAGGTATCAGGCTTTCGCCGTATTTTCCGCCGCACTATTTGTGATTCGCTCGGCTCCCAGGACCGCGTCGGAGGCGTCGTGGGTATGCCCTGTGAAGGGCGCGGAGTCGAGGACGTATGCCGTTTCCCCGTGGACGGAAACGTCGAGTCCGTCGTACTCACTGTCGCGATCGGCCCGAATTCCCATCACCTTCTTCAACACCAAGGCGATTATCGCTGTCACGATGAAGCAGTATGCGAGAACTGCTGCCACAGCCACACATTGGCGCCAGAGAATATCGAAGCCGCCACCGTAGAGAAGTCCTGCCGCACCGCTGGGTGCCGCCGGGTCTGCGATGAAGCCGATCAGGACCGTACCCAAGACACCGCCGACGAGGTGAACTCCCACCACGTCGAGTGCATCGTCATATCCGAGTCGGTATTTCACCGATACCGCCAGGCAACACACTGCGCCCGCGATTGCTCCGATCGCCAGCGCGCCGAGGGGGGAGACCGCGCCACATGCCGGGGTGATCGCGACGAGCGCCGCGATCAGACCGGACGCAGCACCCAATGAGGTGGCGCGACCTTCGCGCAATTTCTCCATTATCAGCCAGGCGCAGATTCCGGCGCAGGCTGCCGCGACGGTGTTGAGAATGACGACGGAAGCGCTGAGGCCGGCGGACAGGGCGGATCCGCCGTTGAACCCGAACCAACCGAACATCAGGATGCCGGCTCCGAGCATCGTCAGCGGAAGGCTGTGCGGCCGGGGCGCGGCGGGAAATGTCTTGCGGGTGCCGAGCACCAACACGAGAGCGAGAGCCGCGACGCCAGCGTTGATGTGGACTGCGGTGCCGCCCGCAAAGTCGATGGCGCCGAGAGTGTTTGCTATCCATCCACCGGTTACGGAGCCGTCCTCGGAGTCGAACGCGAAAACCCAGTGTGCGATGGGGAAGTAGACAAACGTGGCCCACAGGCCGGCGAACGCCATCCAGGCGCCGAACTTCATCCGGTCGGCCAGCGCGCCGGAGATGAGGGCGACTGTGATTGCCGCGAACAGCAACTGGAATCCCGAAATCAGTGCGGGTGGCAATCCGGGTTCGGTCGACGCCTGCAGGAGCGAGCTCGAGCCGAAGAACTCGAGGGGATCACCGAGAAGACCAGCCCCGCCGAGGGAATTGCCGAGGACTGCGGAGTAACCGAACAGGATCCACAGCACCCCGACTACCGCGAAAGCGCCGAACGTCATCATGGCCATGTTCAATGTGTTGCGGGCGCTGACCATTCCGCCGTAGAACATGGCTAGTCCCGGCACCATGAGGCTCACGGCCATGAAAGCCGCCAGAATCCAGGCGGTGTCGGCTGCAGCGACTGCTTCATTCATAAGGTCGTCCCCTTCGGTGGAGTGTGGCGTGACACAGGATTGTTCGCCATTGGGAATCGCTATGTAGCATGAGTAAACCAAAGATTAGGTTGCAAAAGCGGGCGTCTCGGTCACAAATAGGTTAACTAGCACCGATTACATTCCGGGCAGATCGGAAGATCAAGTGCAACCTACTGCGTAACAACAGTTGAATGAGTATCTCAACAGTAGGCACGATAATTGAGGGAGAAACCTTGCTTGCGGATCGAACTGCGCGCATCATCCCCTGCGCGGATCGCCGGATCACCCGGTGGGCAAACGGGCTGGGGAGCACCGCGGAGATCGCGACCGGTGCTGACTCCCGGTGGCGGTTCAGTGTTGCTTCGCTCGAAGCGAATTCGACGTTTTCATCGTTTTTCGGAGTGGATCGGATATTTACCGTGATCGGCCCGTACCCGGTGTCACTCGACTTCGACGCTTCCCCGACCGTGATACCGCGACTGAGCCCGACATCCTTCGCCGGAGAAAGTGGACCCGATTGTATTGCGGCCGGGCCGACGGAGGCGTTCAACGTGATGGTTGAGCGGTCGAGCACTGCGGCGGCTGTCGAGATCATGGATATCGACCTTCTCTTCGAGCTGAATGCCGCCGAACGAGTGGCAGTACTCATGCTGGTCCTCGACGGGCGGTTATCGACGGACCTCGGGACCGCCGGGCCGGGTGATTGCCTGCTGGTAGAGCGGGGAGCTGTCACGATGTCCGGGCACGCGTTGATCTTGAAGGCTGAAATCCTCGATCGCCAATGAAGCCTGGAGTGCCGGACGTGTACGTACGACGCGATATCCGGATCGATGCCGTTACACGAATTATCTTGTGGTGGAGAGGATTCGGCGTAGGCGTTCGATCGCGCGCTCCGTGGCCAGGCGATCCTTGGCGACGAGTTGGTGCATGATGAATCCTTCGATGGCCGAGTAGACCAGCAAGGTCAGATCTTCGTCAGCGGTGATGCCCAGACGGGTCAGCGCCTGGGAAGTCGCCTCGAGGTAGGTGGCGTACAGCAGTTTCACGTGCGGATCGAGTCGCGGCGTCCGCCGGGATTCGAGCATCAGCTCGTACTGGAAGACCTGAAGGTCGGGGTCTCGGGCGACGAGGTCGGTGAGGTGCTCGACGAAGTTGTCGAGCGACGAGCGTGGCGTGATGTCGGCGAAGATGCTCGCGCTCTTGTCGAGCGCGTAGCGGAGGGCGACGTCGACGAGGGCATCGGTTGATCCGAAGCTACGAAGAACTTCCTCGTCGGTTCCGGCCTCCACGGCGACGGCTGCGATGGTCAGACCGCGCAAGCCACTGCGGGCGATCACGGAGACCGTTGCGCGTGCGAGGTCGAGTGACTGATCGCTCCGGGGCGCCGCCCGCCGGAGTTGCCTGTCGGTCAGCGTCATGTCTCGACACCCCCATGTGTCAGAAGCCATTTCATGCCGGGTTCACGGATTCGGTTGATACCCTTGTATTCGGCCATATCCACCGGAAGATCCTCCAGAACCTTGTACAGCCGCGCTCCCCATTCCGGAACGGAGGCTACGTCTCGGAACGAGAGCAGATACGTCCGAATCAGGAACATGACGGCGCCGGAGTGAGGGAGCCTGATCAGATGCTGCACTTCGGTTCTGAGGAAAAGACGATCCCCAACCTCGGCGAGCGGACCGTCGGCGAGGGTGCGTCGGTCCTTCCCCCACACAGGATAGGTCTCGGTCGACGTGTCGAGTTTGCCGTCTACGTTCAGCGTCCAATTGGTGCGCCGGTAACTTTGGCCGGGCCCGAGTCGCATCAGGAAGTTGTGTGCGCGGGTGATTATTTTCTCGCTGTGAACCCGTGGGACGGGGCCGTGGATCTCGAGGAAGCTCATACCCACGTCGAATCCGAAAGACCAGTCTGCCGCGAACGTCACCAGTCCGGCGTCGCCCCACAACGCGCCCTCACGCTGATCGAGGAGCACGACGTCCTCCTGGATTTGGCCGCAGATGTATGCCAGCGGCGGCGCAGGCAACGTGTCGAGGTCACCAAACACGAAGCTGTGTTCGATCCCGAGGATGTCGTTCTTCCACAACCACTCGTCGCAGCGTTTTTCGAGAGTCATGGTGTCGGGGTATTCGTCGGCGAGGGTGCGCATCAGGGTGAGCATCGCGTCCCAGGCAGCGGGGACCATGTGGGGCAGACACTGGTGCCGCGACGAGTCCTCGGCCAGGATCTGCGCGCGCTCGGAAAGCTCTCGGTGGTAGTGGGCATCGATGGCGATGCGGTTCTCACCCCAGCTTCCGGCCGCGGTCTCAGTGGAGTTTCCGGCCGGCTCGACGTTGGTGCTGTAGCGGTACTGGTCGCGGGGGAAGGGGAACGGAAAGTGTGCGATGTGGTCGGCACGCGCGTCGATGGATGTCAAAGCTCGATCTCCAATTTGTCTCCTGCGGAACGTGATACGCACGGCATGATCGAATCTCCAGCTGCCTTCTCCTCATCGGTGAGGAACAGGTCGCGGTGTTCGATCCGGCCGCCGCGCACGCTCAGCCGGCATTCGCCGCACACGCCTTGGCGGCAGAGGTTCGGGACGTTGATTCCCTTGTCCAGCAGGGCTTCGAGAAGGCTCGTGCCCGAGGGCACCGAAACGAGCATTCCGGTGCGTCCGAGTTTGACGGCGAAGGGCGCTCCTTCGGGTAGGGGGCCCGCTCCGAAGGCCTCCGCGTGCACCCGATCCGGCGGCCAGCCGCAATTGCGGGCCCACTCGGCCACTGCCGAGATCATCGGTGCGGGACCACAGGTGTAGACGTGGGATCCGAGTGGCTGATCCGCCAGCTTGGCAAGCAGGCACTTCGCGAGCTCGGCGGGCGTCGATACCGTGATCATCCGGTCGCCGCAGAGCGTAGCCAGCTCGTTGGCGTGCGCCCCCAACTGGTCACGGAAGGAATAGATCACTTCGAACGAACGACCCCATTCAAGTGCGGCCCGGACGTGCGACAGTATCGGTGTGACGCCGATTCCACCCGCGATCAGCAGGTGATGCCGAGCGTTGAGCACGGGTGCGAATGCACTCCGTGGAAGGCTCACCCGGATTCGCTGCCCCGGATGGAGGCCGTGAACCCAGCGTGAACCGCCGTGGCCGTTCTCGTCGAGCCGGACCGAGATCGCATAGTGGTCAGGCTCGATCGAGGGACCGGTAAGTGAGTAGGAATTGCGGCGACCCTCGACCCAGTTGACCGCGATATGACTGCCCGGGGTGAATGACGGCAGGGCGCGGCCCGCCGGATCCGCAAGCACAATCTGGCGGATCCCCGAGCACAACAACCGTGCTTCGCGGACAGTCAGAATCAGATCGCCTGTGATGTTCTCGCCTGCAACTGTCTCGAGGGTCATGGTCATGGCAGTTCCTCCGCATCGGCGCGATATCCCAGGTACGCACTGTGGCGCCGGGAGAAGTGGTAGTAGACGGTGAGTTCGGCCGAACAACCCGCGCACTGTGTCCGATCGCCGATGGCTACCGGCACCAAGCGTGACGTCGTATGGCAATGCGCGCAAAACACGTCGCGCACCCGGATATCAGTCGTGTGGTCGCTGATCACCGCGGCAATCTCCGCGGGCAACGCGCCCGCGGAGATCAACCGAGTTCGCACGGTGCCCACAGTCTGCTCGGAACCCGCCACGACGAACCGCCATCCGATGCGCGCATCGGACAGCAGTTCGTCGAGCATCCCGAGCCCCGATCCGTCCACGTCGTCGACGCGCAACGTTCGAAGAGGGATAGGGGCCACACGCTCGATCAACTCGAGTATGGCCGGTGGGCCGACCGAGCTGTCCGAGATGAGCACGTAGCGGGTGACGGCAGAGCCGGCTGCCAGGTTATCGACGGCCGAGTAGTCGGATCCCCACCGCGGAACACTGGTCGCCTTCATCGATACCGCCATGGCGGTATCAGGCAGCGAAGGAACGGTGGCCGACGAAGTAGGCCAGTGCGCGGTCGGGGGTGGTGAAGCGGATGCGCGAGCCAGTGGGGAAGAAGATTGCATCCTTCGCCTTCGCGACCTCGACCTGGCCGGTGTCGAGGTTCTCCAGGGTGAACTCACCTTCGAGGACGACCTTCATCTCGTCGTAGGCGTAGTAGTAGTCGAGCGGGGCATCCGTGCGCTGCAGTTCGAAATAGCCTGCCGACATCTCCGATCCGCCGGGGTTGGAGAAGACGTCGTCGATAAATCCCTTGGTGCCCGGGTATTCCGAGACCGGCATCTGCGGCAGGTTCTCGTGGAATCCGGCGGTGACGCGAAACGGGGCGACTGAGGGCTTGTCGGTCGTGGTCATGGGTTCTCCTGTGGAAGTGGTGGATGAGCAGTAATGGGTGGGGATGGCGCTCACTTGCCGAACTTCCAGTGTGAAACCGGAAGTACTAACAGGAAACCACATTGTAGGTTTCTGCGAGGTTAACAATCCTGAACCTCGGTAAATGCGCTGCTCGAGGCGCAATATTTGCTCGAAAGATGTTTATGTGACTAAGAATTGGTAATTCGCCAACAACGTCTCCGTAACGTGACCGACATCATTGGCATGTTTCATAGTGAACAACGCTGGTTCACGACATGAAACACTGCACTTAGTTGAGACAGCCTGACGCATCCGGCCGAATGAAGGAAACGATGTGACACAGACAGCTAAATTCGTGATCGTCGGTGGAGGGCTCGAGGGTCTCGCCATCGCCTGGTCGCTCGCGGACCGCGGAGAGACCGATGTCTTGGTCCTCGAGCGTGGCACCTTGTGCTCGGGCATGACCGGTAAGTCCAGTGGTGTGGTCAGGTGCCACTACGGAACGCCGTCGCTGGCGGCGATGTCGTGGTACGGCATCGACATCTTCACCAGAGCCGCCGAGATATTCGGGGACGACATGGCATTCCGACAGTGTGGATACGTGGTTGGCGTCGGCGAGAACAACATCGACCCGTTGAAGGCGAACGTCGCGATGATGCAGGGCCTCGGCATCGACGTCGACTACATCAGCCACGACAAGATGGCAGAACTGTGGCCGGGGTTGCACCTTGACGACTTTGCCGCCTTCGCCTACGAACCCCTCGGTGGGCGTGGTGAGGCGTACATGGCCGGGATGGCATTTGGTGCGTCGGCCCGCCAGTTGGGCGTCAAGATCCGTCAGAGCACCCCGGTGGCGTCGCTTCTGCAGAATGCGGACGGCCGCGTCTACGGGGTGACGCTCGCGGACGGTGACGAAGTGCATGCCGAGCAGGTCATCCTCGCCACCGGGCCGTGGGCCCCCGAACTCGGGGCCGGCGTCGGCGTCGACATACCAGTGAAAGCGCAACGCGCGCAGCTAGTTCTGATCGATCAGGGTGCTCCGACACCGGAGGTGCCGGTGCTGTCGGATCTTGCGGGATTGCAGTACATCTGCCGTGAGCCGAATGGTGAGCTGCTTGTCGGCAACAGTGACCACGCGGCGCCCGAGTACATCGACCCCGACAAGTACAGCAACCGGGCAGACAACAGCACCATCGAGAAGAACATCGGCAAGCTCGGGAACCGTCTACCAGACATGCCGGACCCTCGGATCACCTCGAGCTACGTCGGCGCGTACGACGTGACTCCCGACTACAACCCCATCATCGGTCCCGCGCCGGTCGATGGACTGTTCCTGGCCACCGGATTCTCGGGTCATGGTTTCAAAATCTCGCCGGCAGTCGGGCGCCTCGTCGCCGACATGCTTCTCGATGACGGCAAGACGACCCTCCCGAACGTCGAGCCGTCCGACTTCCGATACTCGCGCTTCGAGGAAGGTGATCTTCTCCGCAGCCTGTACCCCTACGAGGGTGCCGGCGAAATGCGCTGACACGAAGACCCACTCATCCGTAGACCCACAGTTCAGGAGCTCCCCATGGCTGTCGACACCGCTGACGCTTTGACCCCGCCCACCCTCATCACCTCGCCGCCGCAGACTTTATCCGAGGTGGCGCGGGACACCGAGACCACATTCATCCTTGCGCTCTTCGTAACCCTGTCGGGCAAGCCGTGCGCCAAACTTGTCCCGATCGAGGCCGTCGAACAACTTCAGAACGACGGCGTGAGCTTCGCCGGTTACGCTGCCGGGCATATGGGTCAGGAGCCCAGGGACTCCGATCTTGTTGCCATACCCGATGTCTCGTCGTTCACGCCGATTCCGTTCGTGAAGGCCGGACTGGCAATCGTGCACTGCGATCCGCATGTGGAGGGCAAGCCCTGGCCGTTCTCGCCGCGGGTGATCCTGAAGGCGATGCTCGAGAAGGCGGCCGAACTCGGCCTGTCCGTCAACGTCGGCGCCGAGATCGAGTACTTCCTCGTCAACCGCACCGGCGACGGCGCACTCACAACCGCGGACACCGCCGACGTCAGCCGTCAGCCGTGTTACGACGCCCGCGACGTCACGCGTATGTACGACCACCTGACCGAGGTGTCCACGGCCATGAACGCTCTGGGGTGGGGCAACTACGCAAACGATCACGAAGACGGCAACGGACAGTTCGAGCAGAACTTCGACTACGCCGACGCGATGACTACGGCCGACCGGGTGATCACCGCCCGGTACTTGCTGTCGGTCATCGCGGAGAAGCGCGGCATGAAGGCCACATTCATGCCCAAGCCCTTCACCGACCGCACCGGTTCCGGTATGCACATGCACCTGTCGCTGTGGAACGAGATCGGTTCGGTATTCCCGGATGGTGAGGACCCCAAGGGACTCGGACTGTCGAAGACCGCGTATGCCTTCATTGCGGGGATTCTCGAGCATGCATGCGCACTGCAGGCAGTGATCGCGCCGACTGTCAACTCCTACAAGCGAACCGGCGCCACCTCCACGGCCAGCGGTGCCACCTGGTCGCCTCGGTACGCCACCTACGGTGGGAACGACCGCACTCACTATCTCCGGGTTCCGGACAAGAATCGTGTGGAACTGCGTGGCGGTGACGGCTCGGCCAATCCCTACCTGGCCGCGGCCGCCACCATCGCCGCAGGCCTGGACGGCATTGCACGAAATCTCGACCCTGGGACACCAGGTTCAGGCGACAGCCCCAGCGACATGCTGCCGATGACGCTGCTGCACGCGATGGACGCGCTGGAATCGGATCCGGTCGTGAGCGGCGCGTTGGACGTCGTCGGCCCCGGAGTCGCCGCGTACTTCGCGAAACTCAAGCGGGAGGAATTCTTCTCCTGGCACAACACCGTCTCCTCCTGGGAGCTCGACCACTACCTGACAGCGTTCTGACAGAACTCCCGAAAGGAGACCTCCATGTGTGGAATCGTCGGACTTCACTTGCGTGAGCCGTCCCTCTACCCGCAACTCGGCGCTCTGCTGACCGACATGCTCGGTCAGATGTGTGACCGTGGTCCGGACTCGGCGGGCATGGCCATCTACGGCGACCAAACCTGGTGCCCGATCGGCGAAGCCACGGTTTCGCTGCTCGACTGCCCCGTTCCCGCAGCGGACCTCGCCGCGACGCTGTCCGCGTCACTCGATACCGCTATCACCGGAATCGACCTGCCGCCGACGACGATCCTGCACGGAGCAATCGGGCCAGAAGATCTCGCAGCCGCCGTGCGCAGCGTGGCGCCGTCGGCGCGAGTCATCGGATTCGGCGACGACTTAACCGTTCTCAAAGGCGTCGGAGATCCGCTCGACCTGGCGAACCGGTTCGGTCTGCCGTCAGCGAATGGCTGGCAAGGAGTTGCTCACACTCGCATGGCCACCGAATCTGCCGTGACCGCCGAGGGATCGCACCCGTTCGCCGTCGGCCCCGACCAGTGCCTGGTGCACAACGGCTCGTTCTCCAATCACATGAGCATCAAGCATCAGCTCGAACGTGACGGCGTCGTGTTCGACAGTGCCAACGACACCGAGGTCGGGGCGAGGTTCGTCGCCAAGCAGCTCGCCGAGGGCGTCGACCTGGAGAAAGCGCTGTTGATGCTCAACGACACCTTCGACGGCTTCTACACCCTGCTCGTCTCGACTGCAGACTCGTTTGCAGTTGTCCGCGACGCCATTTCGTGTAAGCCCGCCGTCATCGCCGAGACGGACCAGTGGGTTGCGATGGCCTCCGAATACCGCGCCCTGGCCAACCTGCCCGGCGTCGACAACGCCCGAATCTTCGAGCCCGAACCGGAAGAGGTGTACGTATGGCACCGCTAGCCACCCCTGAGACGATCACGACGACGGCCTTGACCGTCCTGGACCTTGCGACGTCGAGCATCCGTGCCGTCAACGAGCAACTCACCTCACCGGCGGCCCCGAAGTCGGTCACCATCACTGGACCCCAGGGTGCGCATGCGCTCGCCTGCGGTCTCGATTCCGGCATCGACGTCACCATCGACGGGCACGTCGGCTACTACTGCGCCGGCATGAACCAGCAGGCCACCGTCACGGTCACCGGCAACGCCGGGGTGGGGGTCGCCGAGAACATGATGTCGGGCATCGTCCACGTCAAGGGCGATGCGTCACAGTCGGCAGGCGCAACGGCGCACGGCGGATTGCTCGTGATCGACGGCAATGCCGCTGCGCGTTGCGGTATTTCGATGAAGGGCGTCGACATCGTCGTCGGCGGCAACATCGGGCACATGTCCGCATTCATGGGTCAGGCCGGACGTCTTGTGGTCCTTGGGGATGCGGGGGAGGCCCTCGGCGACTCTCTGTACGAGGCACGTATCTACGTGCGCGGCACCGTCGCCTCCCTCGGCGCCGACTGCATCAAGAAAGAGATGCGTGAGGAGCACCTGACGGAACTTCGGGAGCTGCTCGCAGCGGCGGGTTTCGATGTCGACCCGTCCGAGTTCACGCGTTACGGCTCGGCCCGCCAGCTCTATAACTTCCACGTCGACAACGCCAGCGCGTACTAGGAGAACCGTCATGACTACACCGAACCCGGCCCTACGCGAATCGGCGACGTTCGACCGCGGCGTTATCTCCGAGATCCAGCGGGCCGCTGAGACAGGTATTTACGATATTCGTGGCTGGGGCGCCAAGCGAAAGCTGCCCCATTTCGACGACCTGTTGTTCCTCGGCGCCTCGATGTCTCGGTACCCGTTGGAGGGCTACCGCGAGAAGTGCGACACCGACGTCGTGCTCGGCGACCGCAACGCAAAGTTTCCGCTGCACCTCGATATTCCGATCACCATCGCCGGCATGAGCTTCGGTGCACTGTCCGGGCAGGCGAAAGAAGCACTCGGTCGCGGTGCCAGTGAGGTCGGCACGTCCACGACCACCGGTGACGGTGGCATGACCCCCGAGGAGCGCGGGCAGTCGAAGAACCTGGTGTACCAGTACCTACCGTCGCGGTACGGGATGAACCCGGACGATCTGCGTAAGGCCGACGCGATCGAGATCGTCCTCGGTCAGGGTGCCAAGCCCGGTGGTGGCGGAATGCTGTTGGGCCAGAAGATCACCGAGCGTGTCGCCGGGATGCGCACCCTACCGATGGGCGTCGACCAGCGGTCGGCTTGCCGACACCCCGACTGGACCGGCCCCGACGACCTCGCGATCAAGATCATCGAACTGCGTGAGATCACCAACTGGGAGAAGCCGATCTACATCAAAGTCGGCGCCACCCGCACGTATTACGACGTGAAGCTCGCAGTCAAGGCCGGCGCAGACGTCATCGTGGTCGACGGTATGCAGGGTGGTACGGCCGCCACTCAGGACGTGTTCATCGAGCACGTCGGTATCCCGACGCTGGCCGCGATTCCACAGGCGGTCCAGGCACTCCAGGAGCTTGGAGTGCACCGGAAGGTTCAGCTGATCGTGTCCGGCGGCATCCGCAGCGGTGCCGACGTCGCGAAGGCGATGGCCCTCGGTGCGGACGCAGTCGCAATCGGTACCGCAGCCCTGATCGCATTGGGCGACAACAGCCCTCGCTATGCCGAGCAGTACGAAGAGCTCGGCTCGGCGGCCGGATTCTATGACGACTTCCAGGCGGGCAGGGATCCCGCCGGGATCACCACGCAGGATCCGGAATTGTCGAAGAACCTCGACCCGGTCGAGGGCGGCCGCAGGCTCGCGAACTACCTGCGGGTATTGACCATGGAAGCGCAGACTCTGGCCCGCGCCTGCGGCAAATCGCACCTTCGCAACCTCGAACCCGAGGACCTCGTCGCCCTCACCGTCGAGGCATCCGCGATGGCCCGAGTCCCCCTGGCCGGGACGACCTGGATTCCCGGCGCCATGTAGGTAGCCCGGGCGCGAAGTGCCTCAGTGGAGTGATGGCATCGTCGTCCGCCAACTTCCTCGCTATTCCTGTGTACCCCGACAATCACGCGGACTGACGTCCGGCATCACTAGTAGAGGGCCGAGAACATGACCTCCTTCGATTCACTGTGGGCGACCACCCTCGATGTGGGACAGCACAAGTCGACTCGTGGATACCGAAGATTCGCGTGGAACGACGCTGACATGACACTGCGCGAGTGGTTTTCGGACTGTGCGTGCTCGCGCGGTATGACGGTCGAGGAGGATCGGAACGGCAACCTCTGGGCCTGGTGGATGCCCGAGGGGTGGGACGGCGATCCCCGGGATGCGTTCGTGACCGGATCTCACCTCGACTCGGTACCCGACGGGGGTGCCTACGACGGCCCGCTGGGCGTGGTATCGGCGTTTGCCGCGATCGACATCGTGCGTGCGCGGGGGATCGAGCCGACACGTCCCGTCGCGGTCACGGCATTCTCGGACGAGGAGGGTGCACGTTTCGGTGTCGCCTGCGTCGGCTCGCAACTGTCCACCGGGGTATTGGCGCCGGGCCGCGCCTTGGCGCTGCGGGACAACGACGGCATCACCCTCGCCGAGGCGCTGGTGAGAGCAGGCCGTGACCCAGGCCATCTCGGAGAGGATCCTGATCTTGTCGATCGTGTCGGGGTATACGTCGAACTGCACGTCGAGCAGGGACGCGCCCTCGACCTGATCGAGCGCCCCGTCGCCGTCGCTTCGTCGATCTGGCCGCACGGTCGTTGGCAGTTCGTGTTCTCCGGCGAGGCTAACCACGCCGGCGCCACCCGCCTCGTCGACCGCCGCGACCCGATGCTCGCATTCGCGTCGTCGGTCCACACCGCCCGCTCGGCCGCGGAGTTGCACGATGCCGTCGCGACGTTCGGGAAAATTCGAGTTCTTCCCAACGGCGCCAATGCTATTCCGTCTGAAGTGCGGGCGTGGTTGGATGCCCGCGCAGCCGACGAGGAAACACTCACCAAGCTCGTGGATCAGATCACTGCCGAGGCGCAGGCCTACGCGGCCGCAGACGGTATAGGCCTCGAGGTCGACGCTGAGTCGGTGACGCCGATTGTCGAGTTTCCGCAGTCGACCCGTGAACGGTTGCGGCGCTCCCTTGCTCACCTTGGCGACATCCCCGTTCTCCCGACCGCTGCCGGTCACGACGCGGGAATCTTGTCGGCGAAGGTCCCTACCGCAATGATGTTCGTCCGCAACCCCACTGGCGTGTCCCATTCACCCGACGAGTTCGCTGAAGCCGACGACTGCAACAGGGGCGCCGAGGCGCTGGCGGACGTCATGGCGGACTGGATTTGCCGCTAAGTGCCTGTCCGTCCTTTGGTGTCTCGCTGTGAAGGTGTGGCGAATGTTATGAATCATTGTTGAATGACAAGAGAAATTTTGATCCGGATATTTCGGTCGTTTGTAGGTGAAAATTCTGCCATTGTGGTGTGTAAGACGCTTCAAGCCTGTATATATGGAGCGACATGTCACGGAGATCTGATTCGGTGGTAATCTGAACGACACGAATAGAGCGTTTCATAACAGGTGACAATGATTAACTCTAGTTAATCTCAGCCCTGCCCCATAGGTGACATCCCCGTAATCAGGCTGAAACGCAAGCGTGGACGCTGTTTCACGCTAGCTCTTCGTCGGTGTGAGCACGGCACCACATGAAAGGATCCGCTGTGTTGAAGAAAGAACGGCGACCGCGCATCGTGAGAAATGGCATCGTACTTGTTGCCACCTCACTGACCCTGTTATCTGCGGCGTGCGCAGCCCCACGCGCGGAATCGGGATCGGCATTCGATGGCGCCGTCACGGATTCCGTGAAGTCTGCCATTGCCGAAGAGGGTCCAGTTGTTCTGCTGCAGAACAACTGGACCAGTCAACTGATCCAGTCTCGGCTCGCGTATCGGGTACTGCAGGAGATGGGCGCCCAGGCCGAGATCGCTCCCGTCGACTGGGCGGCATCCTTCCCGGCGATGGCATCGTCGGATGACACGGTCCTGATGGAGCTGTGGGATCTGACATCGAAGGACCTGCTGGAGAAGTTCGTCGAGACCGACAAGAGTGTGGTCGACCTCGGTGACACCGGTCCGAGCGCAGAGGAAGGGTGGTACGTCCCCACCTACGTCATCGAAGGTGATCCGGCACGCGGGATCGAACCCACTTGTCCAGGTCTGCCTAACTGGGAGGCTTTGAACGACTGTGTGGATGCCTTTGCTGCCACCCCAGGTGCAAAGGGTCGCTACTTTTCGGGCGACGTTGCCTGGGGAGAGCAGTACGGCGACGTTCAGCGTATCGAGAACCTCGACCTGAACTACGAGATTTCCTTCGCCGGCTCCGAAGCAGCTCTGGGTGCCGAATTCAGTCGAGCATACGAGCGCGGCGAGCCGATCCTCGGATTGATGTGGGCCCCACACTTTCTGACGGCAAAGTACGATCTCACGCGGGTGGAGTTCCCGGCCTACTCGGACGAGTGCTGGGGTACCACCTATGCCTGCAACTGGGGAGATATCAGTCTCCGCAAGATGGCCTCTGCCGACTTCGCCGAGAATCATCCCGTCGCCGCAGCCTTCCTGGACAAGTACACGCTCACCGACGATGCACTCGACTCGATGATGGTCAATGTCGACGAAGGTGGAATGAGCGTCGACGAAGCGGTGGACGAATGGATGGAAGCCTCACCCGGAACGTGGCAGGCCTGGATCCCCACGGACGTCTCATGACCGTGACCGTGCCCCAGCCGACGGCACGGCAACGCAGTGTGATTTTGCTGCTGACCGGGATCGTGGCGGTGCTACTGGCAAAAGCATTGATGACAACCGCAGCTTTCCCGGCTCAGTGGCGGCTTCCCTTCGGCGACGCCGTAGCGAGTGCGGCCGACTGGTTCGTGGCCACCTGTGACTGGCTCTACCAGCCTGTCGGTGATGCCATCGAGTCGATCTTCACCGAATCCGTTCTATGGCTGCAGGTTTTCCCCGACATCCTGGTGGCGTTGGTAATCGTGCTTGTGGCATACATTGCTGCCGGACCGTGGATCGGCGCGTTGGCGGTAGCTACCGTGGCCTGGGTGCTCGCAGTGAACTTGTGGGTGCAGATGCTCGAGACGATTGTCTTGATGGGAGTGGCAGCGGCTGCTGCTGCTGCCATCGGCATCGGACTCGGCATCGTGAGCGCCCGCGGCGGACGAATCCGTACAGCGGTGATCGTCGTCCTCGACGGAATGCAGACCATCCCCGTGCTCGTCTATCTGCTGCCGGTCCTCCTGGTTTTCGGCCCGGGCGACACCGCGGCATTGCTCGTGACCCTTCTCTACGCCGTCCCACCCGCTGCTCGGATGACCGACCTCGGAATTCGTACCGTCGCGGACCGCACCGTCGAGTCGGCGGTATCCCTGGGAGTCACCAAGTGGCAGCTCCTCATCAAGGTGCAGCTTCCGCTGGCGCGTCCGAGCATCATGGCTGGTGTCAATCAGACGATCATGGCTGCGATGGCCATGGCGGTGATTGCAGCGATGATCGGTGCATCCGGTCTGGGACAACCTGTGTGGCGCAGTCTCAATCAGCTGCAGTTCGGTGCCGCACTGGAAGGTGGTGTCGCGCTTGTTCTCTTGGCTATTCTCCTCGACAGGATCAGCGCAAACCTCGACAGGAGAGATGCTGCACAACCCGCGCGACGATTGACTGTCGCGGGCATCGTGTTCGGCGTGGGCACCGTCGCCGCGCTCACAATTCCCGTACTGCAATCGGCCGACTTCACCAAACCGCTTGCCTTCATGAGCTTGTCACTACGCGGCACCATCGACGACGCCGTTCAGTGGCTCAACGTGAGCTACGGAAATGTCTTCGACGCCCTCGGTAGTGCTCTCGTCGACTACGGAATCGCACCGGTCTCGAACACGTTGAACTGGCTGCCCTGGCCGGCTGCGGTCTTCCTGGTTGCGCTGGCGGGAACAATGCTGGTGGGCTGGAAGGGTGGGCTGCTCGCCACCGCCGCAGTTGCCCTCATCGGGCTGCTCGGTACCTGGAGCGCCGCAATCTCGACAATCAGCATCCTGGGCATCTCGGTGGTCTTGGCGGTCCTGATCGGTATTCCGGTCGGCGTCGCGATGAGTGCTAGTGACGGATTCGCCAAGGCACTTCGGCCCGTTCTGGACACCATGCAAACTTTGCCGATCTACCTCGTGGTGATCCCTGCAGTCATTCTCGTCGGCTCGGGTCCCGCCGCGGGAGTCCTCGCCACCATCCTCTACTGCATGCCACCGGTCATCCGACTGACCAACGTCGCCATCCGAGAAGTCGAAGCTACCGTGATGGAGGCAGCCAACAGCCTCGGTGCCTCCCGTTGGCAATTGCTGCGCAAGGTACAGCTACCGATGGGATCCCCGACCATCCTCGTGGGCGTCAACCAGACGATCATGCTCGCGATGGCCATGGCAGTGGTCAGCGCGTTCGTTGGTACACCGGGACTTGGATCCGAAATCCTGGTTGCAATATCGAGGGTAGACCTCGCGAAAGGCATCGAAGCCGGCGTAAGCATGCTGATCCTCGCCGTACTCGTCGACCGCATATCTCGCGCAGTGATTGGACGACTACGTACAGCCGACACTCTCGAAACCACCCACTGACGGAACTGGAGCATCACCGTGGCCGAAATCCTTCTGGACGAAAGCGTCTTTACCGCAACGGAACCGACTGACATGAGCGTTGGCAACAGTACGCGCGAGGCGCCCGACGCAACCTCACCTGTGTCGATCCACGTTCGAAAACTGTGGAAGCTCTTCGGACCGGATGCGGATCGCATACCCAATGACAAAGTGCTCTCCGCGTTGAGCAGGACCGACCTCATGCAACAGACCCAATGCACGGTTGCCGTCCGCGATGTCAGTTTCGAGGTTGCCGCCGGTGAGATGTTCGTCATCATGGGGTTGTCCGGTTCCGGCAAATCCACGCTACTGCGATGTCTGACGAGGCTGGTGGAACCCACGCAAGGTGCAATCACGCTGGCAGGGGAGGACATCACCCAAGCCACTGACACACAACTCCGAAGGTTGCGGCGCGACAAGGTTGCCATGGTGTTTCAGCATTTCGGACTCCTTCCCCACCGCACCGTGAAATCCAATGTCGCATTCGGATTGGAGGTCCGCGGAGAAGGCAAGCAGCACAGGATGAGTCGAGCCCAGACTGTCATCGACCTCGTGGGGCTGACCGGATACGAAAAGTCCTTTCCCGGGGAGTTGTCCGGAGGAATGCAACAGCGAGTCGGGCTCGCCCGAGCGCTAGCCGGTGACCCCGACGTGCTCCTGTTCGATGAACCTTTCTCTGCACTCGACCCGCTGATCCGGAGAGAGATGCAGAACGAGGTGATTCGACTCCACAAAGTGGTCGGTAAAACGATGGTGTTCGTTACCCACGACTTGCAGGAAGCGCTCAAACTGGGGGACCGCATCATGATCATGCGGGACGGTGAGATCGTCCAGATCGGCACCGGCGCCGAACTCGTAGCCACTCCGGCAGATGACTACGTGCGCAAGTTCGTCAGCGACGTCCCCAAAGCCCACGTACTTACACTGCGAAATGCGATGCGGCCGGCAGAGTCGACGGAACTGTTGTCGGAGAGCGAAATCGGACCTGACGAAATTGTTTACGCTGCCGCGAAGACTGTGCTGAACTCCGAACTGCCGATCCGTGTCTGCGAGAACGGCGTTCAACTGGGTGTTGTCGACAGAAACAAGATCATCGACATTCTGACCGAGACCAGATAGGAGAAACCCGCATGCACGCTGCAACCCAGCTCGATCAGCGAGTCTTCGATGTGACTATTGATGGCTCACCTGCATCGCCGGAAGAGGTGCTGCCCGATTGGTCGGTTCACGACCGCTTTGGAATCGTTGTTCGTGAACCGTACGGGTCACTGGGGGCGAGTCTACTGATCCAGCTGGCGACAACGCTGTTCTACGATGCACGCCCCGCACGTCGCACCACGAGCCCCCAATACCCCCAGATATACCTGTTCCACGTGGAAGGCGCTCACGGGGACCACAGCAATTTCGACTTTTGGCCCAGTCGTCACGAGCTGATCGTTCCCACCGATTCATACGACCTGCTCGGTGCGATCAACGACCGGGCCATCACGCGATTAGCCCTTCCCGACAAAAAGTGTGGATCACTCGACTACGTGTACGGCGCACCGAGTGGTTGGACAGATCGATACGCAGCGGAGGATCGGATTGCGAGCGTGCTGACCTACTCTCCCGACGGCTGCGCCCCGAACGCGGACGTGGTGCTGCGAAGCGACGATGCCAACCTCGAGCAAATGACAACGTGGACTCTCGATGTCGAGGGAACAAAACGGCGTTTCGACCGATCAACGGACGAAGAACTTCTAGCGATGGAAGTAGGACCAAGTAGTCCGTCCGACCTTCGGCGATGGTCAGAAATGTTCTATGCACGCAAGGACGAATGTCCGCTCGAAAGTCGGCAAACCGTTGCAGCCCAACGACTACAGGGAGTGTGTGACCCGTTGCGTACACAGTCCTTTCGGAGAATATCGGTTGACGAAGGATTGAGGTTGCTCGACCACAAGGGCTGACGTCACGGAATCCGGTGTGGTTGGCGATCGTTTCCTTCGCCGCAGAGCTAACCGAGGCGGGGCGGCAGAGGTCGTCGACAGCGCGCCGGCCACGTCGAACGCGTGCTTTCACAGCTCAATTACACGGTGGGGTTCGTCGTGCTGATCGGTCCTTGGGTCATCGGCGATGTGACATCGTCGTCACGATCAGGGTGGGATTGGGCGCAATTGGGAATCTAGGTTTTCGCGGTTGTCGGGTTCGCTGTGTCTGCGTTCCAGCACTGGAGGAACCGGAAGAAGCCGGTGCGAAGCGGTTTTGTGGGATGGGTTGAGCCGGCAGACGTACAGGTGGGGGATGTGGTTGATGCCGAGTTACGTCGGCGAGGGGATGCGTAACTACTAGGGCATCTGTTGCTCCTCCTGCGGCAAGTCGGTATCGGTCGAACGCGTACCTGATGCAATTGCGCTCAGTTAGCTCTGTATTCATCGTCGGACGTATTGCCAACTAGAAGTGGCAGTATCGATCCGCAACGCATCGAGTGCGCCTCCCCGAGTTGGCGAGACGCACTCAATGGTGACAAAGTCGATCAGCGAAGAGCCGTAAGCGCGTCGATACGTCCCACTGCATCTTCCATGATGCGCTCGATCAGTTCCTTGCAGCTGGGCAGATCGTTGATCATGCCGACAACCTGACCCGAAGCGAGGACTCCTGCTTCGGTATTACCTTCCACCAGACCGGCTTTGAGCAACATTGGGGTATTGGCAGCCATGATGATCTGCATGATGGTGCGGTCGCCGGATCGCTTCATGGCGAGGCCGTCCTTGGCCAGTGTCGACCACTTCATGCCCGTCATAGCCTTGAATTTGGTGGCGTTCTTGGCTGCCGCGATCAAACCGGTTGCATAGCTTGAACCTTCGAGGCTGTTCACCAGTTCGGTGTTGAGCACGCGGTGCGGCATGCCGTCGACCTTGCGCGAGACGGTTGTATCCGTCAGTCCGCGCTTGAGGTACTCCTGCTTGACGGAATCCGGTACCGAAGAGTCGCTGGTGAGAAGGAATCGCGTTCCCATCGCGACACCGGCAGCGCCGTACGCCAGTGCGGCAGCCAGCCCGCGGCCGTCGAAGAATCCGCCACCGGCGATGACCGGAATATCGACCGCGTCGAGAACCGAGGGGAGAAGCAATGTTGTTGCCACACCGCCGGTGTGACCACCACCTTCGCCGCCCTGGACGATGACGGCGTCCGCGCCCCAGGATGCAACCTTGACCGCATGCTTCGCGGCGCCGATCGAGGGCACGACGACGACGCCGTGATCCTTGAGCTTGGTGATCAGTTCCTTCTTGGGAGCCAAGGCAAACGACGCGACCTTGACTCCCTCACGGATGAGGAGATCGGCGCGTTGCGGCGCATCGGTGGCGTCGGCACGCATATTGACGCCGAACGGCTTGTCCGTGAGCTGCTTCGTCTTCTTGATCGCGTGCTCGAGCTCGTCGTACGTCATCGTGGCCGAAGCCAGAATGCCGAGACCACCTGCGTTAGCCGTCGCCGACGTCAGCGCGGGCCCGGAAACCCAGCCCATGCCCGTCTGCACGATCGGGTAGTCCACGCCGACCAGTTCGGTCAGCGCGGTCTTCAGGGTGGGGGTCATGCCGAGACCTCACGGTCCCGGAGGTTGCGCGGGTCGAGGGTCTCACGGATGAGGTGGAGTTCTTCGGCGGTGGGGTCACGGGTGATACCGGCCTCGGCGAGTCCGGCAACCTCGAACGAAGTGTTCTCGGCAACCTCTTCTGCCGTTACGCCGGGGTGAAGACTCAACGCGCGGAACGTGTTTCCCGGACCACCGAAGTCGAAGACCCCGAGGTTGGTGACGACGCGGGGGATGTTCAGGTACTTGTATGCAGGGTTCTCGGGATCGATCTGGTCGTAGCCGACACCGCACACCACGTCGACCTTGTCGACGAACACTCGCTTGGAGTGCTTGGGGACGAAGTAACTCGTCGAATGGTTGATGGTGTTACCCGGGGCGCCGCGCACACCGAACATCTGACGCGTCGGCTGTTGAAGGGGTCCGAAGGCGGAGAGGTTCTGGTTGCCGTGGCGATCGAGCTGATTGGCGCCCATCACAACGTGGCGACGACCGGAAGCGACGACGTCGAACACCTTGCGGAAAGGCATCCATCCTTCGACGGGGCCCTTCGTTCCGACTGCCGGAGTGTCCTCGAGGATGAGGGCTTCACCGTCGGTGATGAGCAGGTCGGGTTCGGTGGTGAGTCGAGCCAGGCGGGCGCCGATGGTGGACGACGTCGACATCGGGCTGGCCATGATTTCGCCTGCACCGGAGAAGATTTCAGCACAAGCAAGAACTACGTACTCTGCGCGGGTGACGGTGGATTCGCTCATGATGTCTGCTCCCCTGCCTTTGATGTGTCGGCAAACTTCTTTACTGCGGCTTGGTAGTCCTCTTCGCTGCCGGAGAGGAAGGTGTCGACGAACGCCTGCCACGACTCGGGGGTCTTGGCGGCCTCGGCGTAGTGGCGCTGGAACTTCTCGTCGCGGCCGTAGCTTTCGCCGGCCAACGTGAAGTGCGCACCATTCGGTGCCTCGACGACGGCGTCGACCATCATGCGATTGAGCAGAAGGTTCTGCAGTGGAACGGATTTGACCAGTTCCTCGGTCTCGACGATGCGCTCGACCGAGACGTAACGCTTCTCGGCGGCCATGCAGTACAGGTCGTCGAAGTACGGGTCGACGCCGTTGTAGGCGGCATTGCCGTGCTTGTCGCCGAGATTGAGGTGGACGAATGACGCATCGAGGTTGAGCGCAGGCATCGCGATCAAGGTCTCGGAACGGCCGTCGGCCTCGGGGTACGGGGAGGTGACGGTCTTGAGTTCGTCGCCCCAGAAGTTGCGGACGTCCGAGCCCAGGCCTGCACGGATCGGCAGGAAGGGGAGGCGAGCGGCAGCGGCTTCGAGGCCGCATTTGACCATGCCCTCGTCCATCTCGCGGACTTCGATCTCACCTGCTGTGCGCGCCTTGGCGAACCACGGATCGTAGAACGGCGCAGAGTCCAGGGACACGAAGCCGTAGTACGCCTTCTTGACCTTGCCGGCCGAGCACAGCAGTCCGAGATCCGGTCCGCCGTAGGTGACCACGGTCAGGTCCTTGATGTCCGAACGCAGAATCGCACGCACGAAGGCCATCGGCTTGCGGCGAGATCCCCAGCCGCCCAGGCCGATCGTCATTCCGCTGCGGAGTTCGCCGACTACCTCGTCGAGCGACTTCGTCTTGTCACGCTTGCTAGCCATGTTTTTCTCAGCCTTCCTTCTGGGTTGCGTTCTCGCGCGGCTTGCCGGTGGCGACGAACTCGTCGCGGTGCTCGTCGGACACACCGAGAAGGTTGAGTTCGAAGGTGTAGCCCTGCTCGAGGCGGTAGCTGCCCTTGACGTCGACCGGGTCGATGCCGTTGATGGCTTCCTTGGCGCACCGGATGATGCGGGTGTCCTTCGCGGCGATCTTCGCGGCGATCTCGCGAGCGCATTCGTCGAGCTTCTCGCGCGGGACCACGTCGTAGACGCTGCCGAACTGCTTGAGCGTGTGCGCGTCGACGCTCTGCGCCGTGTAGTACAGCGTGCGCATCATGTGCTGCGGCACCAGGCGCGAGAGGTGCGTGGCAGCGCCGAGTGCGCCGCGGTCGACCTCGGGGAGGGAGAAGATCGCGTCGTCGGAAGCGACGATCACGTCCGCGTTGCCGACCAGTCCGATGCCACCGCCGACGCAGAATCCGTTGACCGCCACGACGACGGGGACAGCGCAGTCGTAGACGGCTGCGAAGGCTGCGGCACAACCGCGGTTGGCGGCGACCAGCGCGTCGAATCCCTCGGTGGCCTGCATCTCCTTGATGTCGACGCCGGCGTTGAATCCGCGTCCCTCGGCTCGCAGGATCACCACGTGCGTGTTGAGGTCCTTACCCGCGTCGAGGATGGCGTCGGCGAGCTCGAACCATCCCTTGGACGGGATTGCATTGACCGGCGCGTAGTCGATGGTGACCGTGGTGATGCCGGTTCCGTCGGAAGAAGTGCTGATGCCCATATCGGGATTCCTTACGTCTGTGTACCAAACCAAGCGATTGCTTGGTAAGTTAGCACACAAGCGGAGCCGACAAGCCCGAGCAGAGTGCAATAGGAGACATAAATGAGTGGATTGGTCGACGGACGCGTAGTCATCATCACCGGGGCAGGTCGAGGTATCGGACGTGCGCATGCATTGGCGTTTGCTGCTGAGGGCGCCAAGGTCGTCGTCAACGACATCGGTGCGGGTGCCGACGGTTCCGAGACCGGCGAAAGTCCGGCCGAGCAGGTTGTAGCGGAGATCGTCGCCGCGGGCGGCCAGGCAGTGGTCAACGGAGACGACGTCGCCGACTGGGCGGGCGCCGAAAATCTGATCAAGACCGCGATCGACACCTTCGGCGGACTGGACGTACTTGTGAACAACGCAGGCTTCCTGCGTGACCGCATGCTCGTCGGCATGAGCGAAGGCGAGTGGGACGCGGTGATCCGCGTGCACCTCAAGGGGCATTTCGCGCCGTTGCGTCACGCTGCTGCCTACTGGCGTGGCGAGGCGAAGGCCGGCAAGACCGTCGACGCACGCATCATCAACACCAGTTCGGGTGCAGGACTGCAGGGTTCGATCGGCCAGGGCAACTACGCCGCAGCGAAGGCCGGTATCGCCGAGATGACCATCCAGGCCGCCGCCGAGCTCAAGAATTACGGCGTCAGTGTCAACGCGATCGCGCCTGCTGCGCGCACACGCATGACCGTCGGTGCGGGTGGGGCGATGGCCGAGTCGATGGCGGCTCCAGAAGAGGGCTTCGACGCCATGGCCCCCGAGAACATCTCGCCGCTGGTCGTCTGGCTCGGAAGCGCCGAGTCCAAGGACGTCACGGGTCGAGTATTCGAGGTAGAGGGCGGAAAGATCACCGTCGCGGAGGGCTGGAGTCACGGCCCGAGCGAGGACAAGGGTGACCGCTGGGACCCGAAGGAGATCGGGCCCGTCGTCGCAACGCTGTTGGAGAAGGCGGAGATTCCGACGCCGGTGTACGGGGCGTAGGGCCTTCGGCCCCGTGAGTGGTTAAGGAGTGCAGGGACTCCTTAACCACTCACAGGGGAGTGCCGCCTACGCGGGTGCCCGAACCACCAGAACAGTGCCGGGGAACTCTGCTGCGAGCTCGCGCCGTGAATGCTTCACGCAGGCGGTGCCATAGCCCTTCTTGCGGGACTCGGGTGCAATCCAGATCGCGACGTTGACCTCTTGGCCGTCGAGTTCGCCGAACACCAGGCCGACGCTCTTCGGACTGTCACCGGAGACGTCCTCGGCGACGAACCAGGCAGCGCTCTCGTCTTCGATACGGCCGAGACCGCCTGTTCGCTCGGCTTCGATTCGATCCTCGCTCCACGGCTTGCCGTCTTCGCCGAGCTGCTCGCCCGAGCGAATCGTGAACAGCGACTTGTCTTCTGCGCTGTCGCTGAACGGACGCAGGCCGAAGTTCTGCCCGCTGCTCGCGGGGCGATCAAGCGCCGTCCATTCGAGAGTTGCGTCGAGATTCTCCAGCTCGCCCTGGATGCGATCGCGCGCGGCCTTGGTGAGCGCACTGAACTTGAGGCTCAGAACTGCTTCGGCATTCGCTTCCGACGTGCCGAGGAGTTCGGCGACGGTGGTCAGTGCCTCCTGGTGGTCCTTGCTGTCGACCACTGCATCCAGCACCTCGTGGCGACGCTCCAGCGCGCGCACGAGTGCGGAAGTGATCTCGCGTCGGTCCAGGATTTGATCTTGAATATGCGTCGTCATATATGCGACTCCTTGCTGTGTTCGAGGCTCTGTCGAAACGCCGTGCGGACCGTACGAGTCAATAGTGCTCCAACTCGCCCGTTATGGCACGTGTTCAGCCTCCGGTGCGGCGAACGAGCCGTTCGTAGCGCTGGCGGGCGGCTTGAGTACTGCCGAGCCCGAGTCCGAAGGCAATGTCCTGCCAGGTCATGCCCCGTTCACGGGCAATCCCGAGGAACAGCGCTTCCAGTTGTTCCATTTCGGCTCGGGCCTTGGGAATCAGAGTCAACGCAGCCATGACGTCGGCGTCGTCGACTTCGGATTCGTTCGGCTCCGGTGTGTCGGTGCCGCCGGCGAGACGAGCCACGACGCGCACCGCGCCGTAGGGCTCGAGCATCTCCGGATGAGATTGCCTTGCGCGCTGGCTTTGGGTCGCGCCGTGGCGCTCGCTGATCCGAAAGAGCCCGGCATACTCGCGATGTGCGCGTTCGCGGCCGGAATCGATCGGTCTGAACTGGTCATCGGTCATGAATCCAGGGTGGCACGAACCCGGACCCTTGTAAATGTTTTGTTGTAAACAAATTGTTTAGTTTGTCAGTGGCTCGCACACGATGACGGGAATGATGCGGTCCGTCCAGGCCTGATAGTTGTCGAAATCCGGGTACATCGCCGTCAACTTCGGCCACAGCCGAGCGCGCTCGTCCTCGGTTGCAACGCGGGCTTTCATCGAGCGGATCCGAGACTTGATCTGCACCGTCACCACCGGATCCGCCTTGATGTTGAGGTACCACATCGGGTTCTTCGGAAGACCGCCTTGCGACGCCACCAGAATCACGTCTTCGCCGTCCTCGAGGAACAGCAATGGACTGATTCGCTCCTCACCGGATTTGCGACCGGTAGTGGTGAGCAGGCAGATCGGCAGCCCGCGTGGGAACGCGCTGCCGACCCGCCACTTGCTACCCAGCCTCCCGTCGGTGGCGCGATACATGGCGACGTTTGCCTTCGACATCCACTTGATGAACTTGACCGTCACCGGGGCGTCGAGTCCCTTGGGTTTTGCTGGGGGAATAGTCATCTCAAATTCGCTCGATGATGGTTCCGGTGGCCAGCGCGCCGCCGGCGCACATCGTGATCAGAGCCGTCGAGCCGTTGCGACGCTCCAGTTCGTGGAGTGCTGTCGTAATCAGGCGTGAGCCGGTGCTGCCGACGGGATGGCCGAGGGCGAGCGCGCCGCCGTTGACGTTGACGTTGTCGAAGTCAGGTTCGTGGACCTGGGCCCAGGACAGTGCGACGGATGCGAATGCTTCGTTGATCTCGAACAGGTCGAGGTCGCCGATCTTCATTCCGCTCTTCTCCAGGACACGGCTGGTTGCTTGCACCGGTCCGTCGAGGTGGAACTCCGGTTCCGAGCCGACCAGTGCCTGAGCGATGATGCGGGCGCGTGGCTTCAATCCGAGTGCGCGAGCCTTGTCCTCGTCCATGAGCAGGACTGCGGCCGCACCGTCGGAGATCTGGGAAGACGTTCCGGCCGTGTGAATTCCGCCTTCGAGGACGGGCTTCAGGCGGGCTAGGGACTCGGCCGTCGTATCGCGCAGGCCCTGATCGCGATTGACGAGTTTGGTCTCGCCCGTGAGGTTTCCTTCCTTGTCGACCTGGGG
This sequence comes from Rhodococcus sp. IEGM 1409, assembly GCF_030056735.1. Lineage (GTDB taxonomy): Bacteria > Actinomycetota > Actinomycetes > Mycobacteriales > Mycobacteriaceae > Rhodococcus_F. Next base: position 158,121 of record NZ_JASHKN010000012.1, on the reverse strand, counting down.
TGCCGAGAGTTCGAGTACCTCGCGGTCGAAACGCCCTTCCTCCCAAGCCTGCTTGGCCAGTGCCTGCGAACGGACGCCGAGAGCTTCGACGTCGTCGCGGGTCAGTCCTCGTCGGCGTGCGATGCGTTCTGCTGCCTCGAACTGGTTGGGCATGTCGATGTCCCACGTCGCCGGCCGACGCGGTCCGGCCTGGTCACCGACGTTGGCGCCGAGGGGAACCTGGCTCATCGCTTCGATGCCGCAGGCGATACCGGCATCGATGGCGCCGGTGGCGATCAGTCCGGCGATCAGATGGTTCGCCTGCTGGGCCGAACCGCACTGGCAGTCCACGGTCGTGGCGCCGGTCTGCCACGGCAGACCTGCATGCAACCAAGCCGTGCGCGTGATGTTGTTGGACTGAGCGCCGGCCTGGGTGACGCAGCCGCCGATCACCTGCTCGATCAGCAACGGGTCGATTCCCGACCGGTCGAGAACTCCCTTTTGTGCCGCTCCGAGGATCTCGGCGGCGTGCAGACCGGCGAGCCAACCTCCGCGCTTGCCGATCGGTGTACGGACAGCCTCGACGATTACTGGTGTGCCCACAGCGGGCTCCTTTCCTTGTAATGAAAAAGTAGAACAGGTTCTCTGCGGGAAGCAAGACCTGCCGACGTTTCCTTTCCTAGTAAGCAGGCTTGTGTTTCAATGAGAGTAGAACGTGTTACACATCACGGATCCCCATCACCCCTGTGATGAAAAGGCTTAGGGCAGGAGACATCAGTGGCACAGCCCGCATTCCCCGAGGGAATCGACTTCACGGACCCCGACATCTACGCGGAACGTATGCCTTTCGAGGAGTTCGCAGAACTCCGGAAGACGGCCCCCGTGTGGTGGAATCCGCAGCCCCCGGAAATCGGTGGATTCCAGGACGAGGGTTTCTGGGTGGTCACCCGTCATGAAGAGGTCAAGGAGGTCTCGCAGCGAAGCGACATCTTCTCGACCCACGAGAACACTGCGATTCCTCGCTTCGCCGACGACATCCCGCGCGAGAACGTCGAGATGCAGCGATTCATCCTCATCAACAAGGACGCTCCGGAGCACACCAAGCTTCGCAAGCTGGTCTCGCGTGGATTCACCCCGCGAGCCATCAACAGCCTGCGCGAGGAACTGACCGAGCGCGCCGAAAAGATCGTCACGACCGCGGCTGCCGGTGGTGCCGGAGACTTCGTGGTTCAGGTCGCGTCCGAACTGCCGCTGCAGGCCATCGCCGAACTTCTCGGTGTGCCGCAGGAAGATCGAATGAAGCTCTTCGACTGGTCCAACCAGATGACGTCGTACGACGACCCTGAGTTCGACATCGACCCGCAGGCAGCGTCGATGGAGATTCTGGGATACGCGTACCAGATGGCAGATCAGCGCAAGAAGTGTCCCGCCGATGACATCGTCACCAAGCTCATCGAAGCTGACATCGACGGAAATGAGCTCTCCCCAGAGGAATTCGGCTTCTTCGTGATCCTGCTTGCGGTCGCGGGTAACGAGACCACTCGCAATGCCATCACACACGGCATGGTCGCCTTCCTCGACAATCCCGACCAGTGGGAGCTGTACAAGAAGGAACGTCCGAAGACCGCGGCCGACGAGATCGTTCGTTGGGCCACTCCGGTGACGTCTTTCCAGCGCACCGCGCTCGAAGACACCGAACTCGGCGGACAGAAGATCAAGAAGGGCGATCGCGTCGTCATGATGTACGCGTCGGCCAACTTCGACGAAGACGTCTTCGAGAACCCCACGAAGTTCGACATCATGCGTGACCCAAATCCGCACCTCGGATTCGGCGGCACCGGTGCGCACTTCTGCATCGGCGCCAACTTGGCCCGTCTCGAAATCGATCTGATCTTCAACGCGATCGCCGATCACCTACCCGACATCACCAGGCTCGGCGACCCCCGTCGCCTGCGCTCGGGCTGGCTCAACGGCATCAAAGAGTTTCAGGTTGATTACAAGACATCGGGCTGCCCGGTCAAACACTGATCCGGACATATACTGACCTGGTAACCGGCGAGTAGGTTCTGTGCAGCTTTTCGGGAGTTGCCTCTGCACTCTCGAGCACGCAGAACTACAGTAGACGTTCCGGGGGGCCACTAGTTGGCAACCTGGAACTGCGGCGGCGTCTGCGGGATCCCTCATCTCCCGTAGGCGCCGCCGTTTGTAGTTCAGCCGCCGTATGGTTTGGTGATTGCTTCGAGGAAGTGGCCCGACGGGTCGAGGAAGTAGACCCCGCGCCCACCGTCGTTGGTGTTGAATCCGGTACTCGACTGGCGCGGATCGGCCCAGTGATCAAGTTTCAACGCCTGTATTCGCTGGTAGATGCCGTCGAAGTCGTCTTCGGAGACGAGAAACGCGTAGTGCTGAGACGGCACCTCGGCGCCCTCTTCCACTTGTGCGAAGTCCAACGTCACGCCGTGATCGAGTTCCACGCCGAGAAAGTAGCCGACTTCGACAGGGCCTGGTAGACCGAACATGTGAGTGAAGAACCACGCCGACTCTTGCCGGTCTTTTGCGGCGATGATGGTGTGATTGAACGAAATGGTCATAAGTGACCCCTTGCAGTACGACGCCTCCATGCCTGACGCAGTCCGTCATCGACACGCGACGTTGGGAACCAGGAAACCATTTCGAGGTTCTCGGTGCAAGTACCACTGCCGAATTAGATTGCGACGAGAGCGGCCCCGGTCGGTGTGACCGGGGCCGCTCTCGTAATGTGGGTTCTCAGGCCTTGCGTGCCGTCTTCATCGCACGGTCCACTTCCCAGAATGCTCGAAGCGACGCGATCTTGCCGTCGTCGTTCACCCGGTAGACGAACACACCCTCGGCGTCGATGATCGAGCCGCCGATGGTCGTACGGATCTTGCCGATGTTGACATTCTCGTTGCCGCACACCAAGGAATCGTCGATCAGAAATTCGAGCTTGTCCGCGTTGGCGATCGTCATGTCGTAGAACTTCGAGATCGCCTCGCGCCCGTGATGCCCCTTGCCTTCCGGATCGAAGCCCGACGGCCCGACCGGATCCTCCACCCAACCGTCCTCGGCGAAGAGATCGAGCCAGGCTTCCTTGTTCTTGCCACTCGCTGCGGCGCGCGAAGCGTTACCCGCGACGCGGGCGGGGTGTTCGTCACTCATCGCGGCTCCTCAGTTGATGTACTGCTCGGCGAACTTGCGCATCGATTCCTGCTTTGCCTCCAGCGGGGCATCGAATCCGATTCCGTCGAACACCCAAGGCACGGTGATGATGTCCGTGACGCCGGCGTCTTCGAGTTCGGCGTAGCCGTCCTTGCCGAAACGGTCGATGCATACCGTCTGGATTTCGAACGGCTCGTTCTCGCGGCCGTACTCGGCACGCAGTTCACGCAGTCGTGCGATGACACCGACCAGATCGTCGAACTTGATCATTGCCGACGTCCAACCGTCGCCCACGCGCGCAGCCCGCTTGAGTGCGACCTCGGTGTGGCCGCCGACGTAGAACGGAACCGGCTTGGTGGGAGCCGGACTCATCTGCAGGCGATCGAAATCGAAGAATTCGCCGTGATACTCGACCATGCCGCCGCCCAGAATCAGTTTGAGGACGTCGATCATCTCGTCCACTCGGGCGCCGCGACGCTTGTACGGCGCGCCGCACCACTCGAACTCTTCCGGAGCCCAACCGATTCCGACACCGAAGCCGAAACGGTTGTTCGTCAGTGCCGCTACTGATCCGACCTGCCGCGCGAGCAGGACCGGATTGCGGCTACCGAGCTTGAGTACCTGGGTGTAGAACTCGATCTTCTCGGTCACCGCGCCCATTGCGGCCGCGGCGATCAGCGGATCGACCCAGGGGGTCTCGGCATTCCACATCCGAGACCCGTCCGGGGTGTACGGGTAATCCGCCGCCTGCGTTTCCATGAAGAACAGTGAATCGGGGAGAGCGATCGACGAAAAGCCGCACTCTTCTGCCGTTTTGGCGATACCGGCCAACTGGTCCAGAGGGTTCATGGCAACCCCGACGGTGTACTTCATCTTCGGCTTCTTCCTGATCGGCGTGTGTGCTGCTGTTACGTGGTGGGACGTTCGGAGCCGACGACCCACATCGAGAAGTACTGCGAGCCACCGCCGTACGCATGGCCCAGAGCCTTACGGGCGTCGGCCACCTGGTGGTCACCGGCGCGTCGCATGACCTGCATCGCGGACTCGGCGAAACGGATCATGCCCGAGGCGCCGATCGGGTTGGAGGAGAGCACACCACCGGAAGCATTGACCGGGAGCTTTCCGCCGATCGCGGTTTCGCCGGCCTCGGTCAGCTTCCAGCCCTGACCTTCCTCCGCGAACCCGAGGTTCTCGAGCCACATCGGCTCGAACCACGAGAACGGGACATAGATTTCGGCGCAGTCGATCTCGTTCAGCGGATCGGTGATTCCCGCGGACTTCCACAGCGCAGCCGCGGCATCACGGCCGGCCTGGGGATTGACCTGATCGCGCCCGGCGTAGAACGTCGGCTCGGTGCGCATGGCCGTCGCGTGGATCCAGGCGACGGACCGGCCTTCGGCCTCCACCTGCGCGGCGGCTTCTTCGTTGCCGATCACCAGCGCGCAAGCACCGTCCGAGGACGGGCAGGTCTCGTCGTAACGGATCGGGTCCCAGAGCATCTGAGATGCCTGCACCGATTCGAGAGTGATGTCCGGCTGCCGCAGATGCGCATAGGGATTGAGGCTGCCGTTGAGCCGATCCTTCACCGCGACGAGGTAGCCGATGTGCTCCGGTGCGCCTGATCGACGAATGTACGAACGGACGTGCGGGGCGAAGTATCCACCGGCACCGGCGCCGACGGGCATGTTGAACGGAACGGGTACGGACAGCGCCCACATCGCGTTCGACTCGGACTGCTTCTCCCAGGAAACCGTCAGAACCCGCTTGTGGACACCGGATTTGACCAGGCTCGAGGCAACGATAGCCGTCGAACCACCCACCGAGCCGGCAGTGTGAACACGCAGCAACGGCTTTCCGTTGGCGCCCAGTGCATCCGACATTGCGAGTTCCGGCATCATCGAACCCTCGAACAAGTCGGGGGCCTTTCCGATCACCACGGCGTCGATGTCGTCCCAGCCGACGTTGGCGTCGAGCATCGCGGCGTCGATGGCTTCACGGACCATGCCCGCCATCGAGACGTCGTGACGCTTTGCGACGTAGTGAGTTTGGCCGGTGCCGAGCACGGCCGCGAGTTGAGGCGTTCCGGCCATCAGTTCCGTCCCTCCAAGACTGCTACCAGGTTCTGCTGCAGCACAGGGCCGCTTGTTGCATGGGCAAGAGCGCGATTCGCCTGACCGTCGAAGATTGCCTTGGCGGCGTGGCCGATTCGTTCCAGACCACCGGCGAACAGTGGATTGCCGCTGAGCGGTCCGCCGGACGGGTTGATCGTGGTGGCGTCGGTCAGGCCGATCGCTTCCTTCAGGATCAATTCCTGGTGAGTGAACGGTGCGTGCAGTTCAGCGACGTCGATGTTGCCGACCTCGCCGCCTGTTGCTGCCTTGGCTGCCGACGTAGTCGACGGCGACGTCGTCAGGTCACGTGCGCCCAGGTTGGGGGAGTCGATGCGATGCTCGAGTCCGGTGATCCACGCCGGCCGCTCGCACAGGTCTCGTGCACGGGTGCCCGAGGCCAGGACTATCGCTGCCGCGCCGTCGGTGATGGGCGCACAATCGTGTGCGCGCAACGGATCTGCGAGGAAGGGGCTGGCGAGCAGTGCCTCGATGTCGAACTCGCCCGCGAGCTGAGCCTTCGGATTACTCAGCGCGTGACGACGGCTGCGAGCGGCAACCTCCGCCATGTCCTCCTGCGTCCACTTACCCGCGTCGAGTCCGAGTCGGGCTTGAAGCCCGGCGATCGAGACGGAGTCTGGCCACAGCGGCGTGACGAGGTACGGATCGAGTTGCATGGACAGGATCTTGCGCAGGTGCCCGGCGGAGGATTTGCCGAAGCCGTACACCAGCGCGGTCTCGACCTCGCCGGTCAAGATCTTGATCCACGCTTCGTAGAACGCCCACGCAGCGTCCATCTCGACGTGAGATTCGTTGATCGGCGGTACCGCTCCGATGGAGTCGATGGCCGAGATGAAGGAAAACGCTCGTCCGGCCAGGTAGTCGGAAGATCCGGAGCACCAGAAGCCGATGTCGGACTTGGTTATTCCCAGATCACTGTATAGCTGCTGGAAGCACGGGACGAGCATCTCGACGCCGTTGGTGGTGCCGTTGGTTTCGCGGACGTGGGGTGCCTGAGCAAAGCCCACGACTGCGATGTCTGCAGAAGTCATTTCAGGAGCCTCACAGGTGGTGTTGGAAGGTGGAGTACTCGGCGTCGGGTTCACCTGTCGGCCGGAAGTATTCGATGTTCTCGAGGGTGTAACCCCACTCTTCGCGAGGCTTCCACTTGGCTTCGACGCGCATGCCCATCCGTACTTCCGCGGCATCACATTCGAGGATCAAATGCAGGAACGGAATGTCGGCCCCGTCGAGGAGCACGTAGGCGGCCACGTAGGGAGGTTTGATCCGCTGTCCGAGGAACGGGACGTTGACGATGCAGAAGGTGGTGACAATTCCCTTGTCCGGCAGTTCGATCTGCTCGCTCGTCGGCTTCCCGTTGGTGGGATTGGCGCCGCGCGGAGGGATGTAGATCTTGTCTTCGGGTCCGCTGCGACCACCGATCAGCTTGCCCTCTGCGAGACCGCGGAGGTAGAAGCTCTCCTCGGCCGAAGCGGAATGCATGAAATGCAGGTCGACGGGCGTCGTGATCATGGTGACAGGATCGGCGTCGGAATCGACTGTCGCGATGCCATTTTCGCTCTCACCTGGTTCGAAGCATTCGATGTCCTTGATCTGCCCGATCCGCTCCGACGCCCAACGGGCACGAACCCGCAGGCCGGTGCTGATGTCGTCGGGGGAGTCGACGTCGACCGCGTGGAGCATGGAGGTGTCCGCGCCGTCGAGCTTGATCAGGGCCCACGCGAAGGGCTTCGTCAGTGGTTGTCCCTCGATGGGTTCGGGCATCCACGTCCAACTCACGACCGTTCCGCCGTCGGAGACCCCGACGAAGTCGGTCAGTGGTTCGGCCGTGTCCGGATCGAATTCCGGTGGCGGCACGAAGACACGACCGTTCGACCCACGGGCGCCGATCACCTTGCGATCACGCAGGGCAGTCACGAACGCGCCGATGGTCGGTCCCGTCGATCTGGTGTAGTCGAAATGGAGATTCAATGGTGCGCTCAGGGGCTTGTCGGCCACCCCGCTCTTTCCGATGGTCACAAGATCGAGTAGAACAGGTTCTAGAGATTGTGGCAAGAGTCACTTCTGATCACCGGCAATGTGGAGGCCTGCGATGAAGCTTGGGTTGCAACTCGGATACTGGGGCGCACAACCGCCGGCAAACGCCCCGGAACTGATCGATGCCGCCGAAGGCGCGGGATTCGACGCGGTCTTCGCGGCGGAGTCCTGGGGCTCGGACGCATTCACCCCGCTCGCCTGGTGGGGATCGCGCACCGAGAAGGTCCGGCTCGGTACGTCCGTCGTACAGATTTCGGCGCGAACACCGACCAGTTGCGCCATGCACGCGCTCACCCTCGACCACCTGAGCGGCGGACGAACGATCCTCGGGCTCGGCGTATCCGGACCCCAGGTCGTCGAAGGTTGGTATGGCCAGCCTTTCGAGAAGCCGCTGGCTCGCACTCGCGAATACGTCTCGATCGTGCGTCAGGTTCTTGCCCGTGAAGCGCCCGTCACCAGTCCCGGACCCCACTACCCTCTGCCGTATGCGGGACCGGGCAGTTCGGGACTTGGCAAGCCGCTCAAGCCCATTACGCACCCGTTGCGTGCGGACATCCCGATCTGGCTCGGCGCCGAAGGGCCGAAGAACGTCGCGCTCGCCGGCGAAATCGCAGACGGATGGCTGGCGATCTACTACACCCCACGCCTGGCCCCGATGTACAACAAGTGGCTCGACGAAGGGTTCGCGCGCGCCGGGGCCCGTCGTAGTCGCGAAGACTTCGAGGTGGCCGCCACGTGTCAGGTCATCGTGACCGACGATCGCGCCGCCGCCATCGCCGCTCTCAAGCCGATGACGGCCCTCTACGTCGGCGGAATGGGCGCCCCGGAGTTGAACTTTCACGCGCAGGTCTACAAGCGGATGGGTTACGAGAAGGAGGTCGACGAGATCGGCAGGCTCTTCATGTCGGGCCGCAAGGACGAAGCGGCTGCCGTCGTCCCCGACGACATGGTCACCGAGACCATGATCATCGGCAACGTCGACGAGGTGCGCGCCGAGGTGAAGCGTTGGGAGCAAGCCGGAGTCACGATGCTGCTGGTGACCTGCCGCGACGCCGACCATGTGCGTGAGCTCGCGGCTGCGGTGGGTGGTTGAGCGGGACCCTGCCTTTTTCGAGGGCCCCCCTTTTTCTGAGCGAACGGCACGTTCAGCGCATCTGAGGCGCTCAACGTGCCGTTCGCTCGCCGAAAGTTATCCACAGGCGCACTGAAACCCCAGGTCGCCGCCGGGACCCGCGCTGCTGCTCGAGTCATGCTGCAACCATGCGGCGTGGAACGTGGGGCGATGATCTGGACGCGATTTACCGCGTCAGTCGAAGCGGAGTGATCCGAACGGCGGAGTTGGCGCGATTGGGCGTGTCCAACTCCGCAGTGCACACCCGGTGTCGGGTGGGTGGACCGTGGCAGCGCATATTGCCGGGGGTCATCCTGCTCAGAAACGGTCAACCGACGCCACGTCAACGCTCGATCGCGGCGCTCATGTTGAGCGGTGACAAGTCCCTGCTGACTGGGCGATCCTCTATGTCGGAGTACGGATATCGAACGCACTCGGGGGATGTGCAGGTGCTCATCCCCATCGACCGTCGAGTTCAATCGGTCGGGTTCGTCACGGTAGAGCGCACTGTTCGATTGCCTGAGCCGGAGATTCGGAACGGTCTGCGCTGTGCGCCGCTGCCGCGAGCGTTACTCGACGCTGCGAGGCGGTGCAATGCCCTCGACCCCACACGGGCACTCATCGCTGAGGCTGTTCAGCGCGGCGACGTCTCGGTGCGCGAACTTGCGAAGGAACTCGACGCCGGTAGCAGCCGGGGTTCCGCGCTACCTCGGGTCGTGTTGCGCGAAGTGAACGCGAACGTCCATTCGGTGCCTGAGGTTCACGCGCGAAAACTGTGGCAGCGGAGCGGGCTGCCGGAAATGTTGTTCAATCATGAGGTCCGGGATGCGAAGGGAGACTTCATCGCAATTCCGGACGGATGGATCGATTCGGTTGCCTTTGCGTGGGACATCGACTCGTTGGAATGGCATGCAGCGCCGACGGACTACAAACGCACGGTGGAACGCCGGACGCGAATGCAGAATGCGGGAATCATCGTGTTACCGACGGTGCCCAGTGCACTGCGAACTGATCCCGATCGCGTGATCGAGGACCTTCGTGCGCACTACAGATTGGCGCAGTCACGGCCCCGGCCGCAGCTGTTCGCGAGGTCGAGGTGGGTGAAATTGGACGAAACCGGCTGAGCGAACGTACCTTTCGGCGTACTGAAGACGCCGAAAGGTACGTTCGCTCGAAAAGGGGGTGCAGCCAGCGGCAGATCAGACAGGGGTAGATCAGACAGGGGCAGATCGGAAAGGGGTGGGTCAGACACCCTTGAACTGGGGCGGTCGCTTCTCTCCGAACGCCCGCGGGCCCTCCTTGGCGTCGGCGCTCATGAACACCTTCATGCCCAGTTGCGCGTCGATCTGGAAGGCCTCTTCCTCGTGCATGCCCTCGGTGTCGCGGATGGTCTTGAGGATCGCCTGGACGGCGAGGGGGCCGTTGGCACTGATCAGGTCGGCGAGCTCCAGTGCCTTGTCGAGGGCTTGGCCGTCCGGGACGACGTGGCCGATGAGTCCGATCTCCTTGGCCTCCGGAGCTTTGATGTGACGGCCTGTGAGAAGGATGTCCGCTGCGATCGTGTACGGAATCTGGCGCACCAGACGCACTGCGGATCCACCGAGCGGGAAGAGCCCCCACTTGGCTTCGGAGACGCCGAACTTGGCGCTCTCACCCGCGACACGGATGTCGGTTCCCTGCAGGATTTCGGTTCCGCCGGCGATAGCTGCACCCTCGACGGCGGCGATCAGCGGCTTTGTCAACCGACGACCCTTGAGGAGGCCTTCGATCTTGGACATGTCGACGCCACCGCCCGCGAAGGAATCTCCCGGCGGCTTGGCGGACATGTTCTTGAGGTCGGCGCCGGCGCAGAAGTCGCCGCCCGCCCCGGTGAGGATTGCGACGCGGATCTCGGGGTCGTTGTCGACCTGGTCCCAGGCATCGACCATGATCGCCATCATCTCGCCGGTGATGGCGTTCTTACGCTCGGGGCGGTTCATCGTCACGATGAGGACGTGACCGCGCTTCTCTACGAGGCAATGTGGCGCGGTTTCCGAAATGTCTGATTTTTCGGTCGTCGAAGTGGGCACTGATGGCTCCTGGCGGGTCTGTGAGCTGGCTCTCAAATTGGGTCTTGCCAGAAACGGTAACACGTTCTACTTTGATCTCGTGGCCCTTAACATCGCAGACTTCGTAGAGCACGCAATCGACCTCGTTCCGGACCGCGTTGCGCTGGTCTCGGACAATCGCGAGTCGACTTATGCGCAGTTGGAGGACCGGGCGAATCGCCTCGGTCACTACCTGCGTGAACATGGCGTTCAGCCGGGTGACAAGGTCGGCATCTACTGCCGGAATGTCATCGAGGCGATCGAGGCCATGGTCGCCGTTTTCAAAATCCGGGCCGTGATGGTGAACATCAACTACCGGTACGTCGAGAACGAGTTGCAGTACATCTTCGACAATTCCGACATGGTTGCGCTCATTCACGAGCGACGCTACTCGGACAAAGTCGCGAACGTCCTGCCGAACACTCCCAAGGTCAAGTCCGTCATCGTGGTCGAGGACGGCACCGATCTGGACTTCAGTGCTTTCGGAATCGGCTACGAGGACGCACTCGCGCAGAGTTCGGGTGAGCGCGATTTCGAAGATCGCAGCAACGACGACATCTTCATGCTCTACACCGGCGGCACGACCGGTAGCCCCAAGGGCGTCATGTGGCGTCACGAGGACTGGTGGCGTGTGCTCGGCGGCGGCATCAACTTCGTCACCGGAGTCCCGGTCGAGGACGAGTACGAGATGGCAAAGGTCGGCGCTGCCAACCCGAGCATGATCCGCTACCCGATCCCCCCGATGATTCACGGCGGTTCGCAGTCGGCGGTGTTCCACAGCCTCTTCGGCGGCGGAACCTGTTTGATGCACCCGGAGTTCGACGCTCACGAGGTGTGGCAGAACATCGACAAGCACAAGGTCAACCTGATCTTCATCACGGGCGATGCAATGGGCCGCCCGATGCTCGACGCACTGATCGCCGGAAACCCGGAGACCGGTGAGCCGTACGATCTTTCGACGCTCTACGTGATGGCCAGCAGCGCTGCCCTCTTCTCGCCGAGCATCCAGGAGCAGTTCCTCGAACTGCTGCCCAACCGCCTGCTGACGGACTCCATCGGAGCGTCCGAGACGGGCTTCGGCGGACTGGCAGTATTGAGCAAGGGGCAGAAGCACACCGGCGGACCGACGGTCAAGATCGACGCCTCCACAACGGTTCTCGACGACGACGGTAACGAGGTCGAGCCCGGTTCGGGCAAGCGCGGCATGCTCGCTCGCAGGGGCAACATCCCGCTCGGTTACTACAAGGACGAGGTCAAGACGGCCGAAACCTTCCGGACCATCAACGGTGTTCGCTACTCGATCCCCGGCGACTACGCGCAGGTCGAAGCCGACGGCACGGTCACGATGCTCGGCCGCGGTTCGGTGTCCATCAACAGCGGCGGCGAGAAGGTGTACCCGGAAGAGGTCGAGGGCGCTTTGAAGGCGCACCCGGACATCTTCGACGTGCTGGTGGTCGGTATCCCCGACGACCGCTTCGGTCAGCGGGTTGCCGCAGTGGTTCAGGTACGCGAAGGCGCGTCGCCGACGCTGCACGACATCGCTACCGCGGCGCGCAAAGAGATTGCCGGATACAAGGTTCCGCGAAGCGTGTGGTTCGTAGACCAGATCAAGCGCAACCCGGCAGGCAAGCCCGACTACCGCTGGGCGAAGGCCGAAACGGAATCGCGCGAGGCTGACGATCACAACGGAAACGGCGCTCCTGTGGCGTCGCCGACAGAAAGCGTGGAAGCCTGATGCGTTCGGATCTCGCCGACAAGTTCGGCATCGAATACCCAATCTTCGGATTCACTCCTTCCGAGCACGTCGCGGCCGCTATCAGTCGCGCGGGCGGTCTGGGTGTGCTCGGTTGCGTCCGGTTCAACGACCCGGAAGAGCTCGAAGCTGCACTGACGTGGATGGACGAGAACACCGATGGTAAGCCGTACGGCGTCGACATCGTCATGCCGGCCAAGGTGCCGACCGAGGGCGGCGCCGTCGACCTCGACAAGCTGATTCCTGAGGAGCACCGCGCCTTCGTCAACCGCACACTCGACGAACTGGGTGTGCCGCCGCTTTCCGACGACGTCGAGCATGCGACCGGCGTACTGGGATGGCTTCACTCGGTGGCGCGATCTCACGTCGATGTTGCTCTGGGGCATCGGATTGCGTTGATCGCGAATGCACTGGGATCGCCGCCGAAGGACGTGATCGATCAGGCACACGAGAAGGGCGTGCCGGTAGCGGCACTGGCCGGTGCAGTCGAGCATGCACGTCGTCACGTCGCTAACGGCGTCGACATCGTGATTGCGCAGGGCTACGAGGCCGGCGGTCACACCGGCGAGGTTGCTTCGATGGTTCTGGTTCCGGAAATCGTTGATGCACTCGGTGATTCGGCTGCCGTGCTGGCTGCCGGCGGTATCGGCAGCGGCCGTCAGGTGGCTGCTGCACTCGCACTCGGTGCGTCCGGAGTATGGATGGGCTCGTACTGGCTCACCACGTCCGAATACAAACTCGGCAGTGCGTCGGGCGAAGGCCCGTCCGCTATTCAGCGTGCACTGTTGGGCGCGACGTCGGCCGACACCGTACGTTCGCGCATCTACTCAGGTAAGCCCGCTCGGTTGCTCAAGACCAAGTGGACGGAAGCCTGGTCGAACCCGGGAGCACCGGCGCCCTTGCCGATGCCGCTGCAGAACCTACTGGTCAGCGATGCTCATCAGAGAATCGCTGCATCGGAGAACCCGGAAGTTGTGGCAATGCCCGTCGGTCAGATCGTGGGCCGGATGAACGAGATCCGCCCGGTCGCCGAGGTCATGGCCGAGCTGGTGTCGGGGTTCGAGGACGCGCGAACCCGACTGGATTCGATGAAGTAGTAGATGACACGTGCGTATGCCCTCGGCCGAGTTTCGGCTGAGGGCATACGGCGTTTCAGCCGGCGAGGTCGTCCGGTCCGACGCTGTCCGACAACCATTCTCCGCGGCTGAGAACACCGTCGTCGCGGCGGCGTGCGATCACGAAAATTACCAGGGCGGCGGCGAGGACAACTGCGAGAACGCGCGAAGGCGTCAGGTTCGGGTTCTTCATACCCGCAATTTTGCCGGAAGAACGGGCGCAATGGTGAGGCAGCGGAGCAAAATCACGGTGTCGGCGCACAAACCGCTTGCTCAGCACTACTGACCGATCGGGCTAGACCGACTCTCGAGTCTTCTCGAGGCCGAGCGCCATTTCGGAAGTCAGCAATTGGAAGGCGGCTTCACCGCGCCGGCGGATCCACACCGGATCGGAGGTGTTCCAGCGTTCGGCGCTCTGCGTTCGAGTGACCACCTTGAACGTTGCCGTCCGCGGGAACTCACTGCACACGCGGATCAAGGTCGGGTTCTGCTTCGGCCCGAGTTCCGGCCGAGAATCGATATATTCGGCCACGGCGACCGGGTCGAAATTGTCGACGTCGCCGACCGGAATCACCGACGCCATGACGCGGTCGCCGACGTCGCGGTCGGGGACCGCGTACACGGAAACCTGCGCGAAGCCCGGGTAACCGACCAGCGAGCGTTCGATGGGTGCGGCGCCGATGTTCTCACCGTCCACTCGTAGCCAACCGGAACTGCGCCCCGCGAAGTAGACGTAGCCGTCGACATCCGTGTACGCCAGATCGCCACTCCAGTACTGGCCGTTGCGCATTCGCTCGGCGTCGGCTTCCGGGTTCTTGTAGTACCCGGCGAACGTGCCTGGACCGGTGACATTGACCAATTCACCGGTTGCCTCGTCGGCGTTGGTGATCCGGCCGTCGGCGTCGAACACCGCAGGTGGGCAGGGTGCTCCGGTCTCGGGATCAAGAATCTTGACGCCGTCCGGGAGCAGTCCGAGGGCGCCGGTCCGCGGAATCGGTGCCGCGGAGATCGAAATGCCGCCCTCGGTGGAACCGAATCCGTCGATGACGCGGGCGTCGAAACGCCGGACGAAGGTGGCGACGGCAGGAGCTGAACCCTCGTTGCCGTACATGATCTTCAAGGTGTTGTCCCGCTCGTTCGGCACCTCGGGGGTGGACGCGATGAAGGACAACGGTTTTCCGACGTAGTTGGAGTACGTGATTCCGTACTTGCGGACATCGGGCAGAAAACCCGAAGCGGAGAACTTGCGTCGCATGGCAATTCCCGCACGAGCGTGCAGTGCAACCGTCCACGCCGCCATCATGGCGTTGGAATGGAACATGGGCATCGCCATGTAGACGACGTCGTCGGCGCCGAGCCTGAAGCGATCGGCAAGCATGACCCCGGGAGAGGCCAACTTGTGGTGCGTGCAGCGAACCGCTTTGGGATCACCGCTGGTTCCGGAGGTGAAGATGAGCATCAACAGATCGTCGGGCTGCGCCGTCGACGCGTAGGCCGGCGTATCGGCGAAGGGCGCCAACAACTCCGTCCAGGCCGGAGAATCCACGTTGATCACCCGGACGTCACCGAGATCGAGGTCGTCGAGTAGGTGTGCCTGGTTGTTCTCGGTGAATATCACCTGGCAGTCGGAGAGCGCAATGTCTCGCGCTAGTGCCGGGCCGCGCCTGGTCGTGTTCAGTCCGGCTGCAACCGAACCCGAGAATGATGCCGCGCCGAGCAGTAGCGAGAACTCGGGGACGTTCTCCATGAGAAGACCGAAATGCCTGGGGCACGTTCGATCGAGCAGCGTGTCCAGCAGCGCTGCTCGATCGAACGATCGTTGAACGTGCTCGCGCCAGGAGATGACCTGGTCCTCGAAACGGATGCCGCGGTCGTCGATCTCGCTGACTCCGAGGAGTAGATCGGAAACAGTGGGGCTCTGACTCATAGCTGCATCATCATCGATTCGTCTCGGACCAGGTCATGGATTTCCACTCGGTGGGACTCGCTCAGGCAGGGACTGCGGCGAGTTCCTTGCCCAGTGCGCGAAGCTGATCGGTAGCGCTGCCGAGCAGGAACTCGTGATGCTTGGCGGCGAGGAAGTAGCGGTGAACCGGGTGGTCCTCGTCCAGACCCACACCGCCGTGAACGTGAACAGCGGTGTGCCCGACGCGGTGTCCCGCATCCGCGGCCCAGAACTTGGCCGTCTGTACGGCCCCGTCGGACGGAAGTCCTTCGCTCAGACGCCACGCGGCAGCCCACAGCGTCAGACGGACGCCCTTGACGTCGATGTATCCGTCGGCGAGGCGCTGGGCCACAGCCTGGAAACTACCGATCGGACGACCGAACTGCACACGCTCGGTGGCGTATTCGGCGGTCAGCTTCAGCGCTTGATCGAGCACCCCGTACTGGTAGGCGCTCGAACCGAGCTGGATTCGCTCGACGATCCACGCTGCGATGTCGGATCCCTGGGCAACCGAGCCGAGAACACGATCGGCCGGGATCTGCACCGAATCGAACTCGACGAGACCCGCACTCGAGAAATCGGTGGTCGACTGCCTCGTGACGCTCACGCCCGCGTCCGACGGTTCGACGAGGAAGACCGCGACACCGTCCTCGGTGATCGCGGGGACCAGGAAAAGATCTGCGAGCGGCGCACTGTCGACGGTGATCTTGGCTCCGTCGATTCGCCAACCGTCAGCCGTCTTCTCCGCACGCGTGATCGGGTGGGCCGGGTCGTCGTTGTATTCCTCGGCGAGGGCCGCGGTGAGTATCTTCTCGCCGGCGGCGGCAGCGCTTGCCCATTCGTCTCGCTGCTTGTCCGAGCCGAATTCCGCTATCGCTGAGGCTGATCCGACGATGGACGTCAAAAACGGAACGGCTGCGACGCCGCGTCCGAGTTCGGCGAGGATGCTGCATTGTTCGAGGACACCGAATCCGTCGCCGCCCACCGATTCCGGAAGTGCCGCGCCGAGAACGCCGGCTGAAGCCAGAGCATTCCACAAAGTGGCGTCGAAACGGTCTTCGACGGCGTCGAGCTCACGAAGGCGATCGTTGGTCACCAGTTCGGTGACGACGGATCGTGTCAGGCCGGACAGGTCCTGCTGGGCCTCGGTAAGGGTGAATTCCATGATCGTGGGTCCTTATCGCTTCGATGCGGGAAGCCGCAGAGCTGTCATTCCGATGATGTCGCGTTGCACTTCGTTGGTACCGCCACCGAACGTCAGGATCAGCGAAGAACGATGCATACGTTCGATGCGACCGCGCAGAAGAGCGCCGGGGGAGTTCTGCCTGATCGTGGCGGAAGATCCGAGGATCTCCATCAGCAAGCGGTAAGCCTCGGTGGCGAATTCGGTACCGAACACCTTGTTCGCCGACGCCGCCTCAGGTCCCGGAGCATGATCGGTTGCCGAGGCAATTTCCCAGTTCATCAACTTCAGGTACTCGGCCTTGGCGTGCACACGCGCCAGATTGATCTGCACCCATTCCTGGTCGATCATGCGTCGGCCGTCGGGCAGTTTGGTGTTCTGTGCCCACTCGCGGACTTCGCGCTGCGCGGTGAGAATCGGTCCGGCCGAGGTGAGCGCAACACGCTCGTGGTTGAGCTGATTGGTGATCAGTGCCCAGCCGCCGTGTTCCTGGCCGACTATCGACGACGCCGGGACGCGTACGTCCTGGTAGTAGGTGGCGCTGGTGTCGGGACCGGCCATGGTGTGAACCGGGGTGTAGGAGAAGCCTTCTGCCGTGGTGGGGACGATCAGCATGCTGATTCCCTTGTGCTTCTTGGCTTCCGGATCGGTTCGGCACGCCAACCACACGTAGTCGGCGTACTGGATCAGGCTGGTCCACATCTTCTGCCCGTTGATGACGTAATCGTCGCCGTCGCGGACCGCCGATGTGCGCAGCGAAGCCAGGTCGGTACCGGCCTCGGGCTCGGAGTACCCGATCGCGAAGTGCAGCTCACCGCGGGAGATCTTGGGCAGGAAGAAGGCCTTCTGCTCGTCCGTACCGAAATGCATGATTGTCGGCGCTACGGAATTGATCGTCAGGAACGGCACGGGCGCCCCGGCGATGGCTGCTTCGTCGGTGAAGATCAGCTGGTCCATCGCGGAGCGTTCCTGCCCGCCGTACTCTTTCGGCCAACCGAGGGTGAGCCAGCCGTCCTGGCCCATCTGCGCGACGACTTCGCGGTACACATTGCCTTCGCCGTACTCACCCGTCGTGGCGGCGAGTGCTTCACGCCGTTCGGGAGTCATCAGTTGTGCGAAGTAGGCACGCAACTCCTCCTGGAGCTGTTGCTGCTCAGGGGTGTAGGTGATGTGCATGGTTGCCTCTCCATAGAGATACGAATCAAAGCGCCAACTATTCGATTGACACAGGTTCTATCGATGCGTACATCGGCGACGTGGGGCGCCTTCGCTGTGTCCAGCGGATCGTTCGACGTCCGTTCTCGGTACTTTTTCGAATCATTGCACACGACTGAAACAGGTTCTAGTGTTATCGCCAGGAACGGTGTGCGGCACAGCCCTGCGGCACTCGTTTCGTATCCGTGTTCGTGCCAGGAGTTGTGAGTAGAGAAGAGGAATCGCCATGGAGGTCAGGGTTGATCTGGACCGTTGCGAGGCAAACGGTGTGTGCGTCGGGATCGCCCCCGATATTTTCGACCTCGACGACAACGAGGAGCTCGTGATCAGTTCCGTACGTCCGCCGGAGGATCGTTGGGAAGATGTCCGTTCCGCGATCGCCCAGTGCCCGCGTGCGGCGCTGACCGAACATCCGTGACGATGGTTGCCCAAAACAAGAACACGTTCTAAAGTTGCGAACTCGTGGGTCACGGCAATCGAGCCGGGTAACTCGACACACGACCGCAGAGAACCGGGAGAGCGCTTCGATGAATGCTGTGAACAGCCCAGAAACCAGTCTCGAAGGCAAGGTCGCCATCGTGACCGGTGCCGGATCGGGGCTCGGAAAGTTCGAGGCCATCGGTCTGGCGAAGGCCGGTGCGTCGTTGGTCGTCAACGATCTGGCCCCGAACGAGGCCGTCGAAGCAACGCTCGAGGAGATCCGCGGCCTCGGCGCCAAGGTCGAATTCGTGGCAGGCAACGTCGGTGAGCGTTCTACTGCAGACGCACTGATGGAAGCAGCGCAGGGGCAGTTCGGCAGTGTCGACATCGTCGTCAACAATGCCGGCGTCGTGCGTGACCGGATGCTGTTCAACATGTCCGACGAAGACTGGGATCTGGTACTCGAGGTTCACCTTCGAGGCCATTTCCTCCTGTGCCGCAATGCCGCTGCTTACTGGCGGGCGAAATCCAAGGAAGCCGGTGCGCCGGTGTACGGGCGCATCGTCAACACCTCTTCGGAGGCGGGCCTCCTCGGACCGGAAGGGCAACCCAATTACGGCGCTGCAAAAGCCGGAATCACGGCGCTGACGCTGTCAGCCGCACGTGGGCTCTCACGTTACGGCGTTCGTGCCAACGCGATCTGCCCGCGGGCGCGGACGTCGATGACCGAAGGCGTGTTCGGTGACGCGCCGACCGACGGTATCGATCCGCTCTCACCCGAGCATGTGGCGTCGCTCGTCTCGTACCTGGCGTCACCGGCGGCCGACGCCGTCAACGGTCAGGTTTTCGTGGTGTACGGCCCGATGGTTGCGCTCATGGCGGCGCCCGTAGTCGAGCAGAGGTTCGACGCAGACGGAGATTCCTGGTCGCCGGAAGCGCTGTCCGCGGTGATGGGTGACTACTTCGCGGACCGTGACCCGGCAAAGATGTTCTCGGCATCGACGGCCCTGAGGGCGCTGGGCTGATCAGCGCTCGCGACACGTAGAAGCGTTGTTCACACATAAACGGGTCTACCTGCCCACTTCTTGATAGAAATAGCGTGTTCACGAGTCGGTGCGCGCGGTGCTGGGCCTGCGTTCTGCAATGAGACCAACGGTCTCGAAAAAACTGGACTGTGTTCCAATTTTGCATTCCCATGAACGGTGCGATATTGCACCGACCTGCCGGTCGAGGCATGTCTCGAAAGCTGAATCTCGGTCCCGGAGCTGAGAAGTGTCGATCAGTCAAAAGTATTAATTTCCAGGATATTTCGGCGAAAATTCCACCGCAAAGGGATGCTTTCCCCATTCCAGATCTTCGGGTTTCGGTTTGGCGCCGCGAGGCTACTTCTTAGAGTTGGACACTTGTTTTTGACAGGTGAACACGTTCTAGTTAATATGACCTGAGTCACAAGCTGTCGGGGGCTGGACTATGAGAACAGACAGTACTGCGGCAACCAAGGACGAGGAGGGCGAATGGTAGACCTCGTCGAGGTGCCATTACGAGCGGTCGGTGGCTTCTTTCAGATGTCCGCCCAAACCTTGCGGGCAGTCTTCTCCCGCCCCTTCCAGCGTCAAGAGTTCATCGATCAGGCCTGGTTCGTGGCCCGAGTCTCGATGGTGCCGACGGTGCTGGTCGCAATCCCGTTCACGGTGCTGGTCAGCTTCACCATCAACATTCTTTTGCGCGAGATCGGTGCAGCCGACCTCAGTGGTGCCGGAGCTGCCCTCGGTACCGTCACACAGGTCGGCCCCATCGTCACCGTGCTGATCGTCGCCGGCGCCGGCGCAACCGCCATCTGCGCGGACCTCTCGGCCCGAACCATTCGCGAAGAGATCGACGCCATGAAGGTGCTCGGTATCAATCCGATCCACCGGTTGGTCGTTCCCCGGGTGCTCGCGTCGACGGGAGTGGCGCTGCTCCTCAACGGACTTGTCTGCACCATCGGCATCCTCGGCGGTTTCGTCTTCTCCGTGTTCATCCAGGACGTGAACCCCGGCGCCTTCGTCAACGGCATCACGCTGCTCACCGGATTCGGTGAGCTCATGCTCTCCATGGTCAAAGCAGGACTGTTCGGCATGATCGCCGGCCTGGTTGCGTCCTACCTCGGGCTCAACGTCAAGGGCGGCGCCAAGAGCGTCGGTGACGCGGTCAACCAGACCGTCGTGTTCGCATTCATGGCGCTCTTCGTCGTCAACGTGCTCATCACGACCATCGGTATCAAGTTGACGGCCGGATGAGGCACACGGCAGTCGGAGAGACCGAAGTGGACAGAACGACAAACGACGGACGGGAGGAGATCTGATGGCGTTGGCCGCAGCGGGACGCTTCCCGCGCACACGTCGACAGATCGGATCGATCTCTCGCGGTATCGACAGCATCGGTGATCAAGCGCTGTTCTTCGCGAAGGCTCTCGGTCACGCTCCCAAAGCGCTGATGCGCTATCCGCGTGAAACTCTGCGACTGATCGCCGAGATCAGCATGGGTACAGGCGCGCTCGCCGTCATCGGTGGCACCGTCGTGATCGTCGGCTTCCTGACACTGTTCACCGGTGGAACCATCGCCGTTCAGGGCTACAGCTCGCTGGGCAACATCGGTGTGGAAGCGCTGACGGGCTTCTTCGCCGCCTTCATCAACGTTCGCATCGCAGCGCCGGTCATCGCCGGAATCGGCCTCGCCGCGACCATCGGCGCCGGCTCCACCGCGCAGCTCGGGGCTATGCGCGTCTCGGAAGAGATCGACGCCCTGGAGACGATGGCGATCCCGTCGATTCCGTATCTGGTCAGCACCCGCGTCATGGCCGGCATGATCGCGATCATCCCGCTGTACTCGCTGGCGGTGATCGCGTCGTTCGTCGCCAGCCGCTTTGCGACGGTGTTCCTCTACAACCAGTCCGGCGGCGTGTACGACCACTACTTCACGACCTTCCTGATACCCACGGACATACTGTGGTCGTTCGCCCAGGCGATAGTCATGGCGCTCGCCGTCATGCTCATCCACACCTACTACGGCTTCAACGCAACCGGTGGCCCGGTGGGCGTCGGCGTCGCGGTGGGTAACGCAGTGCGCGCCTCGTTGATCGCGGTCGTCACGGTCACGCTGCTCATCTCACTCGCCATCTACGGCGGGTCCGGCAACTTCAACCTGTCGGGATAGGCGGGCAAGCGATGACCGTACCCAGATGGCACAAGAAGTTGGCCGCAGCCGGCCTGGTCCTCGGACTCGTGGCGATCGTTGCCGTCGCCCTGACCATGTTCTCGGGTGGGTTCACCAAGAGCACGCCCATCACCGTGACGTCCACGCGTGCCGGGCTGGTCATGGAACCGAATGCGAAGGTGAAGCTGCGCGGAGTGCAGGTCGGCCGCGTCGAATCGATCTCACTCGTCGGCGACCAGGCAAACCTGAAGTTGGCGATGGATCCGGGCCAGATGTCGAAGATTCCGTCGAACGCCCGGGTGGAAATCAAGACCACCACGGTGTTCGGTGCGAAGTACGTCAACATCGTGATTCCCGACGATCCCTCGACCCAGCCGATCCAAGAGGGCGCCGTCATCGCTTCGGACAGCGTCACCGTCGAGTTCAACAGTGTCTTCGAACATCTTTCGGACGTACTCGCGAAGATCGAACCGGAAAAGCTCAACGCCACACTCGGCGCGATCTCCACCGCACTCAACGGGCGCGGCGAGTCGCTGGGCGAGGTTCTCGAGCTCGGTGACACCTACCTGAAGAAGATGAACCCGGTTCTGCCGCAGCTCCAGGAAGACTTGGTCGGCGCCGCCGATGTCACCAACCTGTACGCCGACGTGGCACCGGATCTGATGCGCATCCTCGACAACGCCACCGCGACAAGCGGATCGATCGTGGCCGAGCAGGCGAACCTCGACCTGCTGCTGCTCAACGTCACCGGCCTCGCGAACACCGGCAACGCCTTGTTGACCGACAACGAGCAGAACCTCACCACCGCCCTCGACACTCTGACCGCGACGACGACCCTCCTCGACAAGTACTCGTCGGGTCTGACGTGCTTCATCGTCGGCTTGAACGACGGCCGGATCAAGTTCGAGCCACTGGCCGGCACTGGCGACAAAGCGGCGCTCATGCTCAGCGCGAGCTTCATGTACGGCGCCGAGGCGTACCAGAACCCGCAATCTCTCCCCAAGGTCGCGGCCTCCGGCGGACCCAATTGTTATGGTCTGCCCGAATTCGATCCGAAGGTCGACGGGCATGCCCCGTTCGCAGTCACCAACACCGGCAACGTGCCTTTCGTTCCCAACACCGAACTGCGCGTCACCGTGCCGACCATTTTCCAGTACCTCTTCGGTGACTCCTACGAGCAGGAAGACGGGAAGTGATGAGACCGACCACGGTCAAGCTGCTGATTTTCACCGTCGTCATGGCGGTCATCTTCGCCGGACTGGCGATCGTTTTCAGTCAGGTGCGCTTCAGCAGCAGCAACGGATTTCACGCCACCTTCTCGGACGTCTCGGGACTCAAGTCCGGCGACAAGGTACGTATCGCCGGTGTTCCGGTCGGGTCGGTGACCGGAGTGTCCATCGGTGACTCCAACCAGGCCGAGGTCGAGTTCGACGTCGACACCCAGTACTCGCTGATGAAGAGCACCAAAGCGACTGTGCGCTACGAGAATTTGGTGGGCGATCGCTACATGGAACTGCTCGAGGGCGCCGGTTCCACCGAGACGCTGCCGTCGGGCGGATCCATTCCGGTCGACCAGACCTCACCCGCTCTCGATCTGGACCTGCTGCTCGGGGGGTTCAAGCCCCTGCTTCGCTCACTCGACCCTCAGCAGGTCAACGACCTCTCCGGGGCCTTGCTCCAGGTACTCCAAGGCCAGGGCGGAACATTGGTTTCACTTCTGGGAAACACCAGTTCGTTCACCAATACGCTGGCGGACCGAGATCAGCTGATCGGGGACGTCATCACCAACCTCAACGACGTACTCGGCACGATCAACGACAAGGGCGATCAGTTCTCCACCACGATCGATCAGCTCCAGCAGTTGGTCAGTGGATTGGCGAAGGACAGTGGCCCGATCGGTAACTCGATCACCGAGATCGCCGGTGCTACCGGAGATCTCGCGTCGCTGCTGCAGGCGACACGTCCGGACATCCAGACCCTGATCGGAGAGACCAACCGAACGATGACGCAGCTGGACCTTGGCAAGGACGACATCAACACCGCTCTCGGTCGTCTGCCGTCCGACTACCGGAAGCTTATCCGAGTGGGCACGTACGGAGCGTTCTTCCAGTTCTATCTGTGCGCCAACACCTTCAAGTTCTCCGGACCTGACGGAACGACGATCATCTTGCCCACGGCAGTGCAAGACACGGGAAGGTGCGCAAAAGTCTCATGACCCCTACCCGTGAACGTAATCCTGTGCAGATCGGTGTCATCGGTCTCGTCCTGGCGGTGGCAACCGTCGGTGCCACACTTCAATACGATCAACTCCAGTTCATCAACGGCGGCATTCGCTACTCGGCGTACTTCCAAGATGCCGGCGGCCTGGTCGCCGGCGACAACGTGACCATGGCCGGCGTGAATGTCGGCAAGGTCAGCGACGTCGAACTCGACGACCAGAAGGTGCTGGTCACTTTCACCGTTCAGGACGGTGTCGCCCTGGGCGAGCAGACAGCTGCCGACATCAAGACCAACACGGTTCTCGGCCGAAAGTCGTTGGCGGTACGGCCGGAAGGATCCGGACTGTTGCGTACGGATACGCCGATTCCGATCGAACGCACCAACTCCCCGTACTCGCTCAACGACGCGCTCGGCGACCTCGGGACCACGGTGTCCGAACTCGACACGGAACAGATCAACGATTCGCTCAACGCGATCTCGGACACGCTGGCCGATACTCCGCCGGAACTTCGCACCGCATTGGACGGAATGACGAGGCTCTCGCAGAGCATCAACTCGCGCGACGAAAGCCTGCTCCAATTGCTCTCGCGGGCCGAAGATGTCACCAAGATCCTCTCCGACAGAAGCGGTCAGATCGATTCGTTGCTGGTCGACGGCAACAAGCTGTTTGCCGAACTGAGCCTGCGGCGTGACGCGATCAGCGAACTGATCGTCAACACCGGAGCAGTCTCACGCCAACTGTCAGCGCTGGTGCAGGAAAACGAAGCCCAGATGGGGCCGACTCTCGAGAAACTGAATTCCGTCGCCGAGGTTCTTCAGCAGAACAAGGACAACATCGCCGGGGCGCTCGACGGCCTCGGACCGTACATCACCGCGCTCGGTGAGACCGTGGCCAGCGGCCCGTTCTTCGACGCCTTCATCATCAACATTCTGCCGAGTAACTGGTGGAAGACCCTGGTGGACACCAGCGTCGCGCCCGAGCAGGTCCCGGGCGACCTGGAAGACTTCTTCCCCGGCCTTCCACCGACGATCAGGGGGCCGGGAGAATGACCGAGACAATCGACTCACAGGGCTCCACCAACTCACGCAAGAAGTGGGTGCTGATCGGCGCGGGTGTGCTGGTCGCGCTGCTCGTGGCCGGAGCGGCATACCTCTTCATTCCAGGCCTGGGCAAGACCAAGATCTCCGCGCACTTCGTCTCGACCACCGGTCTCTACGAGGGTGACGTCGTGCGAGTGCTCGGTGTCAATGTCGGCAAGGTGACCAAGATCGAACCGCGTGATCGGGACACCTACGTCGAGATGAAGATCGACTCGGGCGTGGACGTTCCGGCAGATGCCAAGGCGCTCATCGTTGCTCAAAGCCTGGTGTCCGCACGCTTCGTGCAATTGACCCCGGTGTATTCCGGCGGGGAGCAGATGCCCAACGGCGGCGAGATCCCGATCGAGCGCACCGCCGTACCGGTGGAGTGGGACGAGATCAAGACCGAGCTCACCAAACTGTCCGACGCACTCGGGCCGGAAGGTCTGGACGATCAGGGCTCTCTCGGACGATTCATCGACACCGTGGGAACGAATCTCGACGGCAACGGCGAGTCCATTCGGTCGACGCTGCGCGAACTCTCGGCCACGATGCACACGCTGTCCGAAGGCCGGACCGATCTGTTCTCCACCATTCGGAACCTGCAGGCGTTCGTCACTGCATTGTCCTCGAGCAACGAGCAGATCGTGCAGTTCAGTGGTCACCTTGCTTCGGTGACAAGCGTTCTCGCGAGCAGCTCCGACGAGTTGGGTACCGCACTCAGCGATCTCGACCTGGCGGTGGGCGACGTTCAGCGGTTCGTCAAGGACAACAGCGAGGGACTGAGTGAATCGGTTGCGCGTCTGGCCGATGCCACCCAGGTACTAACGGACAAGCGCCCCGAGATCGAGCAGGTTCTGCACTCCGGGCCGACCTCGCTGGCCAACTTCTACCAGATCTACAAGCCGGCGCAGGGCAGCATGACCGGCGCAATTGCACTGAGTAACTTCAAGAATCCGATCCAGTGGATCTGTGGTTCCATCGAAGGCATCGACAGTGGTAACTCCCAGAACAGTGCCGATCTGTGCAAGCAGTACCTCGGACCGGTGCTCAGCACGATGATCGGCAACTACCCCGGATTCCTGTTCAACCCGGTCGCGGGCGTGCAGGCTTTCCCGGATCAGATCGTCTACACCGAACCGGGATTGCAAGCGGCAAGTCAGAATCAGCCGGAAACCGTCGCAGGGCCGATGTCAGGTGCTCCCATGACGAGTGTTCCCAAGGACCTCGCCGAACTCTTCAACATGGGCGGAGGGAACTGATGCGGGTAGCTCGCAAGACCACGGTTGCCGTGTTGGCCACAGCAGTGGCTCTCGGCGCCAGCGGTTGTGAATGGAACGGCCTCAACTCGGTGCCGATGCCGGGCACTCAGGGGCGGGGCGAAGGCGCATACGAGGTCCAGATCGAGATGCCGAACGTGACTACGCTGTCGCAGAATTCGCCTGTCCGGGTGGATGACGTCGCAGTGGGAAGCGTCTCGAACATCGAGGTTCAGGGCTGGCACGCTCTGGTGACGGTGTCGCTGAACCCCGAGGTTCAGTTGCCGGCCAACGCGACTGCAAAAATCGGTCAGACCAGCTTGCTCGGCTCTCAGCACATCGAGTTGGCGCCGCCGGTAGGGGAGGAGCCCGAGGGCCGACTCGAAGCCGGTGACCTGATTCCGATCGAGCGGGCGGGCGCTTACCCGACGACGGAACAGACGCTGTCCTCGCTGTCGGTGGTGCTCAACGGCGGCGGTCTCGCTCAGGTCCAGGACATCACGAAGGAACTCAACGCCGCTCTCGGTGGGCGCGAAGATTCCGTTCGCGACCTCCTGCCTCAGCTCGATCAGCTGGTCGGCAGCCTGGACAAGCAACGAGGCGACATCGTTTCGGCGATGGAGGGACTCGATCGACTGTCCTCGACGGTCCAGGCCCAACACGACACCCTCAACAAAGCGCTCGAAGGTATCCCGCCGGCACTCGAGGTTCTTGTCGCTCAGCGTCAGGACATCACCAACGCGTTGACCTCCCTCGGTGGTCTCAGCGAGGTTGCGAGCCGCGTCATCCAGGAGAGCGGCGACGATTTCGCGACCAACGTTCGCGCGCTGTCACCGACCCTGAAAGCGTTGGCGGATTCCGGTAACGCCCTCACCCAGGTTCTCGGAGTCCTCTTGACATTCCCGTTCCCACAGAACGGAATCGACAACGTCATCCGCGGTGACTACGCCAACCTGGCGATGACCATTGACATCTCGCTGCCCCGACTCGACGCGAACTTCCTCACCGGAACTCCGTTGGCCGGAACGCTCTCCGGACCGGAAGGCGTGTTGGGTAAGCAGGCTGGGCTAGCCGGACAGACCGGCAACCCGTTGAGCGATCCGCTCAAGCCTGCCGCACCGCCGGCTCAGGCTCCCGCCGGCCAGGCTCCCGCAGGACAGGCTCCGGCAGCGGATCCGAATACCATTCAGATTCCGGGACTTCCGCCGATCAACATTCCAGGACTTCCTCAGGGGGCACCGGCACCATGATGCTCACAAAGTTCGTCCGCATCCAGCTCACCATCTTCGCCGTCTTGACTGTCGTCGGATTGATCGTGATGGCCACTCAGTACGTACGTGTTCCCGCGATGGTCGGTATCGGCCGATACGACGTCACCGTCGAATTGCCCGCCACCGGTGGACTGTACAAGAACTCGAACGTCACCTACCGCGGTCAGACTATCGGCGTCGTGAACGCGGTGGAACTCTCGGAGACGGGAGTGAATGCGCGTCTGTCCCTCGAGAGTGGTGTCAAGGTGCCCTCGGACGTCGACGCAGCAGTCAAGAGTGTGTCGGCGATCGGCGAGCAGTTTGTCGATCTGATTCCGCACACCGACAGTTCCGGTGCGATCGTGGTGGACGGTCATCTCGCGAACGGATCGGTGATTCCCGAAGACCGAACCAGCATCCCGCAGGATGTCGGCGCGATGCTCGACCAGGCAGATATGTTGCTGCAGAGCATTTCCGACACCAAACTCAAGACCGTCATCGACGAATCCTTCAAGGCGTTCAACGGTGCCGGCCCGGATCTGCAGAAGCTGATCGACTCGGCTCGACTGTTCGTCGAGGAGGCTGACAACAATTCCGACGCGACCAAGACGCTGATCGAGCAGGCGGGTCCACTCCTGGACACTCAGGTGGTCAGCAGCGACGCTATCCGTTCCTGGACAAGCAATCTGGTGACGTTCACCGACCAGCTCCGAGCCAGCGACCCAGACCTGCGTGCGGTCATCCAGAAGGGGCCGGCCGCTGCGGCGGAGGCGAATACTCTTCTGCAAGACTTGCAGCCGACATTGCCGATTCTTCTGGCGAACCTGGTGTCCGTCGGACAGGTCGGCGTGATCTACAACAGCGCGATCGAACAGATTCTGGTCATCTACCCGCCGCTGGCCGCAGCGCTGGTCACGGTGGCCGGCTCCGGTCCGGCTGCGGACGGCGCGCTGGTGGACTTCCACATGGAGGTCAACGATCCGCCGCCGTGCACAACGGGATTCCTGCCCGGAGACCAGTGGCGCAGTCCGAAGGACGAATCACCGATCGAGACGCCGTCGGACCTGTTCTGCCAGGTTGCCCAGGATTCGCCGATCGCGGTGCGCGGCGCGAGAAACCTTCCCTGCGAGGAGTATCCGGGACGTCGTGCGCCGACGGTCGAACAGTGCCGTTCCGGCTACGTACCGATGGGCACCAATCCGCAATCCGGGCCTCCGGAACCGATAACGGCGACCCCGAGCTCGTACACGTCGACGCCTTCGGTCTCGGCTCGTCGGTACGATCCGATTACAGGCACGTACATCGGGCCGGACGGAAGGACGTACTCGCAACCGAACCTCGGTGGCGGCGACGTCAGTCTCGAACAGTTCATGAAGGGTCAGCAGGGTTGATGACAGACGAAGATCCACAGGCCGGGCAGCGGGTGCGCCGTCGCGCGTCTCGCAGCGCCGGACCCACGGGTGCGGATGCAGACGCTGCCGCGGTAGTAGTGCCCACCGAAAAGAAGCCAGCCGAACTGAAGCCAGCCGAACTGAAGCCAGCCGAACTTAAGCCGGCTGACCAGAAGCCAGCTGAACAGAAGTCGGCGGCACCAGTTGTTTTGGGCAAGCCCGATACTCCACCTGAGAAGGTCGTCAGCAGTGGCTCGGAAACCGCCACGACCGGTGAAACTTCCACCACACCTGCTCGTTCGAAGCCCAAGGCCGGGCTGGTCGTCGGGATCGCCGTTGCTTCGGTGATCGCCATTGCTCTCGCAGCCCTGACGGTGTTTCTCCTCGTCGATCGAAACAAGGCGTCCAGCGCCGACGAGGACCGAGCGCGCTACGTGGCCGGAGCACGGACCACCGCACTGAATCTGACGACGCTGCACGCGGATACAGCGGCCGCCGACCTCGACAAGTTCCTCGCCGGCACCACCGACGAGTTCAAGTCGCAGTTCGACGGACGTAAGGATTCGTTTGTCAACGTCCTCGGGCAGGCCGGGGTTCAGACCGACGGCGAGGTGCTCGAAGCCGGGTTCGAGAAGTCCGACGGCGATTGCGGGACTTCGCTGGTCGCGGTGCGAGCCATGCAGAAGAACGGCGACGAAGCGCCCGCCGAACGCAACTACCGACTCCGAATCACCATGTGCGACGTCGACGGGCAGTTGCTTGCCTCGAATGTGGAGTTTGTGCCATGACCTCAGCAGCAATCCCAGAGCCGGCCAAGGACGCGACCGAAGCTACAGACGTTTCGCCGAATTCCAAGCGCGTCTCACCGCTCGCCATCATTCTGTGCGTCATCAGTGCAGTGGCCATCGCGTTGGCGGCAGTGTCGGCGTATCTCTACTTCGGCCCGGATGGAACGCGTGACACCGCAGCGATCGATCAGACCAGAGACGAAGTGGCGCAGGCTTCCTCCGATCAAGCGGTAGCGATGTTCCAGTACGACTACAACAACGTCGACCAGCAGTTGCATGCGGCCACAGACGGTTTGACTGGCGATTTCCAGGGCACGTTCACCAACCTGATCGAATCGGTGATCATTCCCGGCGCCAAGGAAAAGTCGCTGACCGTTCAGGTCGTCGTGCAGGGCGCCGCGGTTCTCGACGCCGAGGCCGACAGCGCGACGACGATGCTCTTCCTCAATCAGATCACCACGTCTTCGGAGTCACCCGAGGCAGTCGCCAGTGGCAGTCGCGTCAAGATGAGTCTGGAGAAGCAGGACGGGCGTTGGCTCGTGAACAACGTCCAACCCTTCTGATCAGACACACGAAGGCTGGAGCCGGACATGAAACAGGCTGGAGCCGGGAGATTTAATCTCCTCGGCTCCAGCCTGTTTGCACTGGCCTCAGTGCTCTCCAGATTCGGCGGGGGGCTCAGTGCTCTCCAGATTCGGCCGGGGCGATCAGCGCCGGGCCTGCCGCGCCGCCGTGCGCGAGCGCATCGAGGAACGAACGTGCCCAGCGATCGACGTCGTGCGTCAGGACCTGACGACGCAACGCGCGCATGTGGCGTCGGCCGTCCTCTCGCGGTTGATTGAGGGCCTTCTCCATCGAATCCTTGACGTCGTCGAGGTCGTGGGGATTGCACAGGAATGACTGGCGGAGTTCTGCTGCGGCACCGGTGAATTCGCTGAGCAGCAATGCGCCGCCCAGATCACTGCGGCAGGCGACGTATTCCTTCGCGACCAGGTTCATGCCGTCGCGAAGCGGCGTGACCAGCATGAGGTCGGCAGCGACGAAGAACGCGATGAGTTCGTCGCGCGGGATCGGCCGATGGATGTAATGGACGACGGGGCGGCCGACTTCGCTGAACTCGCCGTTGATTCGGGAGACCATCTGCTCGATGTCTCCGCGCATCTGTACGTAGCTTTCGACGCGTTCGCGACTCGGGGTCGCCAACTGCACCATGACGGTGTCGGCGGGATCGATGCGCTTCTCCATGAGAAGTTCGTGGAGTGCGGCGAGCCTGACGTCGATGCCCTTGGTGTAGTCGAGGCGGTCGACGCCCAGCATGATGTGCTTGGGGTTTCCGAGTTCTTTGCGAATCTGCTTGGCGCGGTCTCGAATTGCCTTGGTGCGAGAGAGTTCGTCGAGCTTGCCGGAGTCGATGGAGATGGGGAATGCGCCGACGCGGACGCTGCGGAAACCTACTTGCACCACACCGAGTTTGGAGCGCACGCCGACGGTTCCGCGTGAAGTCTGCTGCCCGGCAAGGCGTCTCGCCAGGTAAAGGAAGTTCTGTGCGCCACCCGGAAGATGGAAGCCGATGAGGTCGGCGCCCAGGAGACCTTCGACGATCTCGGTGCGCCACGGCATCTGCATGAACAGCTCGACCGGGGGAAACGGAATGTGCAGGAAGAAACCGATGGTGAGGTCGGGGCGAAGCATCCGCAGCATCTTCGGTACCAACTGCAGCTGGTAGTCCTGGATCCAGACGGTCGCGCCCTGTGCCGCTGCCTTGGAAGTGGCTTCGGCGAACCGCCGGTTCACCTCGACGTAGGCGTTCCACCATTCGCGGTGATACTCGGGTTTGACGATGACGTCGTGATAGAGCGGCCAGAGGGTGGCGTTGGAGAATCCCTCGTAGTACTCGTTGATCTCCTCGGCGCTCAGCGGCACGGGGTAGAGCTCGAGTCCGTCTTCGACGATCGGGTCGAGGTCTGCGTCCGGGACGCCGGCCCAGCCCACCCAGGCGCCCTGATTGCTGCGCAGGATCGGCTCGAGGGCGGTGACCAGTCCACCGGGGCTTCTCTTCCAACGGGTGGTGCCGTCGGGAAGTCGTTCCAAGTCGACGGGCAGGCGGTTAGCTACGACGACGAACTCGGCCTGCCCGGACACGGTGTCACCGGTCGAAGAAGCAGGTGCGCTGTCAGAAAGGGTTGAACTGGTCGAATCCGGACTGACAGGCACGTGGTTCCTTCTCGGTCGGTGAGGGAAAGATTCAGTCGAGCTTGGCGGCGGGGGAGATACCGAGCATCGAGAGCAGCATCCTGCACTCGTCGGCATCTTCCGCGTAGGCAGCGACAACGCGCTGAGCCATGCGCGCTGTTTCCTCGGCGACGGTCTCGATTTCCTCGTCCGCGATCTCGGTTTCCACGGTCGTGTTCTCAGCCATCATGTTCCTCTCGTGCTTGCCTGCACGGCGCAAGCAATGATTCTTACTCGCGACTCTATGAGAACTGGGCGTGTCGACGCTAGTTGCTCATGTATTAGGGTCGACTTACTTATCTCCGTACTTAACTTTATCGCTTCCATCGATGCTTGGAGTTCCATGAGTTCGACCCCCTCGAGTGTGACCGTCGACTCGGACGAGCCGGAGAGTGGCAAACACAGCGGTGCTGCGATTTTGCGACGCGTCCTGGTCCGCAACCGTGGCCCACTCACTATCGGCACGGCCCTGGTCTGTCTGCACCAACTCACCGAGACGGCGGTGCCGATCTCCATCGGTGTGATCATCGACCGTGCGGTGGAGACTTCGGACACCACGGCCTTGATCGTCTCGATCCTCGGTCTCGCGGCTCTGTTTCTCGTTCTGACGGCCGCGTGGCGTTTCGGCGCCCGGTTCATCGTCACCGCCATGCAGCAGGAGGCTCATCGTCTCCGGCTCGAGGTGGCGCACCGCGTCCTCGATCCACGCGGGGTGCGTACTGATCTGCGATCGGGCGAATTGCTGACGGTTTCCACCTCGGACGCCGAACAGACTTCATGGATCGCCGACATCGTCCCGCGCGCCGCGGCGGCCCTGACCGCTGCGGTGGCGTCGGCGGTGGCGTTGGTGTGGATCGATCTGTGGCTGGGACTGGCCGTTCTGATCGGTACTCCGGTCATTCTCGGTCTGCTGCAACTGGCGGCGCCGCTCATCACGTCGCGGGCCACCGGTCAGCAGGCGTCGATCGCGCGGGCGTCGGCGATGGCTACGGATCTGGTCAGCGGATTGCGTCCGCTGCGTGGTATCGGCGGCGAGAAGACCGCGTCGGCGCGTTACCGCACGATCAGCCGTCAGGCGCTCGCGTCGACGATCGGCACGGCGAAGGCAACCGGTATCTACACCGGCGTTGCCGCGACCATCAGTGCGTTGCTCGCAGTCGGTGTTGCCGGCTTCGCGGGATACTTCGCGTTGCAGGGCCGGATCACGGTCGGTGAACTGATCACCGTGGTGGGGCTTGCGCAGTTCATCATCGAGCCACTCGGATTGCTCGCGTCGATTCCCGGATACTTCGCGGTGGCGCGGGCGTCCTCGGATCGACTGGCACTGGTCTTGGACGCGGAGCCGCTGCGGGGAGCAGGTTTGCAGACCGAACTCGAAGGTACCGATCTGACCCTCGACGGCGTCGAGTACAAGTCTCTCAAGGGCATCGATCTGCACCTGCCCGCTGGGGAACTGCTGGGCGTCGTGGCTTATCAACCGCAGGACGCCGACGCTCTTGTCGCGGTCCTGTCCGGTCAGCTCGCGCAGGACGCGTATCGCGGCGTGGTCCGGGTGGGCGGAATCAGCCTGTCCGACATGGACTTGCGATTGGCGCGTCGCACAGTGCTGGTGGAGCCGCACATCACCGATCTGTTCTCCGGGTCCCTCGCTTCGAACGTCACCGCGGGCGCCGGTGATGCCGCTGGTCTCGACATCCAGAGCGCTCTGGTGGCGTCGGCGGCAGCGGATGTCGTCGAGGCACATCCGGACGGCCTCGACCTCGAGGTGACCGATCGAGGCGCGAGTTTGTCGGGAGGTCAGCGTCAACGCGTCGCCCTTGCACGCGCATTGGTGGCAAAGGCTCCCGTGATGGTTCTGCACGATCCGACTACGGCGGTGGATGCGGTGACCGAGGCGTCGATCGCCGAAGGAATCGCGGAACTGCGGCACGAAGGTGCCGGTGGCATCCACACGACGGTATTGATCACCAGTAGCCCGGCTCTCCTGGCCGTGACGGATCGAGTCATCGTGTTGAACGACGGAGTGATTGCCTCGATCGGCACACATTCCGAACTCTCTCGCGGCGACGCGAACTACCGAGGAGCGGTGCTGCGGTGACGGCCACGGACATGACAACCGATATGCCGGTCGCGGAGAAAGCGACAGAGCGCGAGTTGTTGCCGATCGCGAGTGGTCGCCAGACCTGGACGTGGTTGCGGACAGCGCTGGCCGAACACCGGATGCAGAGCCTGCTGGTCCTGATCGTCGCGGCTTCGGCGTCGGCGATGGCCTTGGTGCCGCTTTACGTCTTCGGTGTCCTGGTCGACCGGGTCCGGGACAACGCGCCCACATCGACGATCGTCGGAGTGGTCGTGATCATCGCCGCCGCCGCACTCGTGGGCGGTGTGTTCACCGGTGTGGCCGCCTATCTGATCAAGCGACTCGGCGAGACGATCCTGGCGGATCTGCGCGAGCGAACCGTGGACCGCGCATTGCGCCTGCCGATCCAGACCGTCGAGAAGGTTGGAAAGGGCGATCTGCTCTCACGAGTCGGCGACGACGTGTCGGTGATCGCCAAGGCTGTGTCCGACGTGGTTCCCGGCATGATCGCGGCGATTCTGCTCGTGGCTCTGAGCATGGTGACCATGCTGGGACTCGACTGGCGACTCGGCCTCGCCGGAATGGTCGCGCTGCCGATGTACGCGCTGGCGCTCAAGTGGTACCTGCCGCGATCGGCCCCCATTTACGCTGCCGAGCGGGTAGCGATGGGTGCTCGTTCACAGGCGCTGATCAGCAGCCTCCAGGGTGCCAAGACGGTGCGCGCATACAGCCTCGAGAAGGAACATCTCGGTCAGATCGATGCAGCGTCGGCAAAAGCGCGTGATCTGGCAGTCGGAGTGTTCGGCCTGTTCACCAGATTCGCCGGTCGCGGTAACCGCGCCGAATTCGTCGGCCTGTCCATGATCCTCGTCGTCGGATTCCTGCTGGTTCGTGAGGACGTCGTGACAGTCGGTCAGACGACGACGGCTGCGCTGCTGTTCCATCGCCTGTTCAACCCGATCGGCTCGCTGCTCTACACCTTCGACGAAGTGCAGTCCGCCGGCGCCAGCCTCGCGAGACTGGTCGGCGTTGTCGAGATCTGCGAAACGGAGCGTTCGACGGATACGGGTTCCGTTCCGACCGACGGCTCGCTTCGTCTGGACGACATCCGGCACAGCTACGACGGCGGGCACGAGGTACTTCACGGAGTGACGCTCAGCCTGCGAGCGGGGGAGCGGGTGGCGCTCGTCGGTTCGACCGGAGCCGGAAAGACGACGCTTGCGGCGATCGCTGCCGGTTCGATCACTCCGACGTCGGGGCGCGTGTCGATCGGCGGTGTCCCGCTTGCCGACCTCGATGACCTACGACGCCACATCGCGATCGTGAGTCAGGAGGTCCACGTCTTTGCCGGACCCCTGATCGAGGATCTGAGATTGGCGGCTCCCGAATCCTCGGACGAGGACGTAGCCGCTGCGCTGCGAACCGTCGGCGCGTACGAGTGGGTTGAGGCTCTCGACGAGGGAATGCTGACCGTCGTGGGCGAGGGCGGGCACGAGATGACGGCGGCGCAGGCGCAGCAGTTGGCCTTGGCGAGACTGGTATTGGCCGACCCTGCCGTCGCTGTACTGGACGAAGCGACAGCGGAGGCCGGCAGCGCCGGAGCGCGGGAACTGGAAGCGACTGCCGAAGCCGCTACGGAGGGCCGCACCACTCTGGTTGTCGCACACCGGCTTACCCAAGCCGCGGGCGCCGACCGAGTGATCGTGCTCGAACACGGGCAGATCGTAGAAGAAGGCCCGCACCGCGAACTGGTGTCCGCGGGCGGGCGTTACGCGCAACTGTGGGCGGCCTGGGAGGGTCGCGACTGAGGGGGTTCAGACGATCAGGTGAGGTACCCGCCGCCGTGGGGGAAGAACTCGGCGGCGGTGTACTCGCTGCCGTCGTCGAGTCGGAC
The DNA here is from genome assembly GCF_030056735.1 of Rhodococcus sp. IEGM 1409. Taxonomy (GTDB): domain Bacteria; phylum Actinomycetota; class Actinomycetes; order Mycobacteriales; family Mycobacteriaceae; genus Rhodococcus_F. Next base: position 122,581 of record NZ_JASHKN010000012.1, on the reverse strand, counting down.
GCGCTCGATCCGCAGGCCCTTGTTCTTGCCCGACCACGCGTCGGGGCCCGCGACGATCACCATGCCGCCGTCTTCCTGGATGAACACTCGGCCGGGGGTTCCGCCGTAGTGCCCGCGTGAGACGGACGCCTTCAGGATGCGGATGCGCTGGCCTTTGAACTCCGCGAAAGCGTTGGGGTATGGATCGGACTGTGCCCGGACGAAACGCTCGATGACCTCGGCCGGCCAGGACCAGTCGACGTGGCTGTCCTGCGGTGCACGCTTGTGGAAGAACGTGGCCTGCGAGCGATCCTGCGGCGTCCAATCGGTCCGCCCGGATGCGATCAGATCCAGGGCGTCGAGTGTGATGGGGCCGATCATGTCGATCGTGCGGTGGAACAGATCGGTGACGGTGTCCGCGGGGCCGACCGTCGTCGAACGCTGCAGGACGATGTCGCCCGCATCGAGTTCCTCGTCCATCAGGTGCGCCGTGAGGCCGACTTCTTCTTCGCCGTTGATCAGGGCCCAGATGAGCGGGGAGAACCCCGTGTACTTGGGCAGCAGCGAATCGTGGATGTTGAGGGTGCCGAACTTGGGCGCGTCGAAGACCGCCGCCGGCAGCCAGGTGCGCCAGTTGTTGGCGACGATGATGTCGGGAGCAGCTTCGGCCAGCGCGGCCTTGAACGCGTCGTCAGGCTTGTTCGCCACGTGAACGGGTACATCGTTCTCGGCCGCCAGATCTGCAACCGAGTCCGCCCACATCTGTTCGTAGACGTGCTCACTCTTCGGGTGTGTGATTGCCAGCACGACCTCGTGATCGGAGTCGATCAAGGCCTGCAGGGTACGGTGGCCCCAGGTTTGGTATCCGAGCGTAGCGACTCTCAACGGGGGTCCTCCTGGACGAGCATGGGCTGGGGTTGGCGGTGACACGACCGCCCATCAGCTTAGGCTATCCAACCAAAATTGTTGATCACACGTACGAGGAGGAAGGCTGACATGACGGTCGCCACAATCAACGGAATCCCCATCAATTACCAGGTCAAGGGTGATGGAGATCTGGTGGTGCTCATCATGGGGACCGGTAGCCCCGGCCGCGTCTGGGATCTGCACCAGACTCCGGCATTGGTGGCCGCCGGCTATCGCGTCGCCACCTTCGACAACCGCGGAATCGCACCGTCCGGCGAGAGCCTCGGTGGCATCACGATGCCCGACATGGTTGCGGACACCGCCGGGCTGATCGAGCATCTCGGCGGCGGCCCGGCCCATGTCATCGGCACCTCCATGGGCGCCCGGGTTGCGCAGGAACTGACACTCGCCAGGCCCGATCTGGTTCGCAAAGCCGTGTTCCTCGCCGGCCACGCCCGGATGGATCATTTCCAGCAGGTCCTGACCGAGGGTGAGCGCCAGTTGTTCGACAGCGGCGTCGCCCTGCCGGCCAAGTACCGCGCCGCAGTGACGGCGGTGATGAACCTCTCGCCCGCTACGCTGGCCGACGATCACTCCGCGCGCGACTGGATGGACATCTTCGAGTTCACCGGCGGCGCAACGTCACCGGGTGTTCGCGCGCAGCTTGGTATGGACCGCGCTTTCGATCGACGTAACGAGTACAAGTCGATCATGCGCCCGTGCCTGTCCGTCGCTTTCGCCGACGACCGCATGATCCCGCCTTACCTCTCCCGCGAGGTGGCGGACTGCATCGCGACGGCGTCGTACGAAGAGATTCCCGACGCCGGGCACTACGGATACCTCGAGCGCCCGGAGGCCGTGAACAAGGTGCTGATCGACTTCCTGGCGAAGTAGTTCTTTCGCACGCGAGAAAGGGCCTGACCCGCTACCTGCGGGTCAGGCCCTTTCTCGCGTTTCATGCCAGTGCCAGGAACAGCTTCTCGAGTTCGGCCTCGGTCATCGGTTCCTGACCTTCGGCGCTTTCGCCGGTGAGGCATTCGCGCAGCCCCGACGCGACGATCTTGAACCCTGCTCGGTCCAGCGCTTTCGACACGGCCGCGAGTTGCGTGACGACGTCCTTGCAGTCGCGGCCGTTCTCGATCATCGAGATAACCCCGGCAAGTTGGCCGTGAGCACGCCGCAGTCTGTTCAATACGAGCGAAATGCTCTCTTCGTCGCCGGTCATGGTGGCCCCTTCTCGAGTGTTCGTGCTGCGACCGAGGGTACCCCTGGGGGCATATCAGTGTTTGATCCAGTGTTCAATCCGACTGCGGCGTTCGATCCGGCTGCGGTGTTCGATCCGACCGGTGTCAGATGATCGAGGTGACTGCCGCACGCAACTTGACGGATGCGTCGGCCGCCACGGACTCCAGGCCTGGTTCGCTGGAAACCTGAACCATGAGAGCGGGATTCATCGCTTCGACGAAGAACGAGTTCTCGGTGGCCGTATCTTCGCGGACGACGACGTTGCACGGCAGCAGGAGGCCGATCTGACGATCCACCGAGACTGCCCGATGGGCCAGCGGTGGATTACAGGCACCCAGGATCAGGTATTTCTCCATGTCCTCGCCCAGCTTCTCCTTGAGTGTTGCCTGCATGTCGATCTCGGTCAGGATGCCGAAGCCCTGCTCGGCGAGCGCGGCACGCGTGCGGGTGACGACGTCGTCGAAAGTTCCGGTGACCTTGGTTGCGATCGCGATCGGTTCCGTGGGGGTTGTCATTGCCTGCTCCTCGTTGTGGCTGTCGATTTCTGTTGTCTCCATGATACCCCTGGGGGTATCAATACAACAGTGATGTCGGGTACACGGTCAGCCATGCGAGAAGCTGATCTTCGGCAGGACGCGTCGTAGCCATGCCGGTGCCCACCAGGCCGCCCGGCCTGTGAGACGCAGGAGTACGGGCAAGAGCACCAAGCGGACGAGCACTGCGTCCAGGAGGACAGCGACACCGAGGATGATCCCCATTTCCTTGGGCGGCAACGGATCTGCCAGCGCGAAAGTGAAGAAGACCGCAACCATCACCGCTGCCGCCGCCGCGATGACCCGACCCGAATGCGCGAGGCCGTCGATGTGTGCGATCTCGGGGTCACCTGTCCGTTCGTAGTGCTCTTTGGCGCTCGAGAGCAGGAACACGGTGTAGTCCATCGCGATGGCAAAGATCATGGCGAAGAAGAAGACCGGACCCCACCCGTTGAGAAAACCCTGGGGATCGAAGCCGAGCAGGCCGGATCCGTGACCGTCCTGGAAGATCAGCTTCGCGATTCCGAACGCGGCCCCAGTGGACAGCAGGCTGACCAGCGTGCCGATCAAGGCGATCAGAGGTGCCTGGAGAGCGATCAGCAGCAACAAGAATCCGAGCGTCAGAATCACGACCACGACGATGGGCAGGTAGTCGTTCAACGCTTGCTGGAGATCGAGATTTTCGGCCGGAGCGCCGCCGACGAGCGCCGATTCCGGCAGCTGTGACCGAAGGTCGGCAAGGATGGTTTCCATCGCAGGATCCGACGGGTCGACAATGGGAACTGCTTGCAGCATAACCAGATCGGATCCGTCGGTTGCTTGCTGGGCTGGGGTGACCATGGCCACGCCGTCGACGCTCATGGCAACACGCGAGGTGTCAGTTGCATCGTCTGCGGACGTGACGATCTGCAACATTCCGGGAGCGCCGTCACCGAATTGCTGCTGCACCAGTTCGTAGCCCTGCCGAACCGGGGCGTCCTCGGGAACCACGGCGATGGAGGGCATCGCCACCTTCAGTCCGAAGACCGGGACGACGAGTGCGATCAGGATGAGCAAGGCGCCGACGCCGAAAGGCCACGGGTGCTTGTGCAGCAGCGACGCCCAGGCTGCGAACATCGGTGAGCGGTGCTGCTGGCGCTTTGCGTACGGTAGAGAACCGCCGTTGACCTTGGCGCCGATCCTGCCGAGCACGGCGGGTAGCAGGGTGAGAGTTGCGGCGAGAACGAAGATCACGGCGAGCATGATGCCGACAGCCATCGTGCGTACGGCGGGGGCCGGAACGAGAAGAACCGCAGACAGACTGACCAGAACTGTGAGGCCGGAGAGGACAATTGCTTTGCCGGCGGTGTCCATCGTCTGGGCCACGGCGGCCCGCGGATCCGGATCGGTTCGTAGTGCTTCGCGGAACCTGGCGACGAGGAAGAGTGCGTAGTCGATGCCGAGCGCGAGGGCGAACATCATCGCGAAGTTCATGGCCCACACGGAAATCGGCGTGATCTCGTTGAGGATCACGAGTCCGCCCGCCGAGGCGACCAGGCCCGCAAGGGTCAGCAATAGCGGGAGCCCCGCGGCAACCAGGGATCCGAAGGCCAACACCATGATCGCGAGAGTGACGGGCCACGACATCATTTCGGCCTTGATCATCGCTTCGTGATTGGCCTTGTTGAAATCGCTCCACAACGCCGACGCGCCGGTGGGGTACACCTCGATCGTGTCCGTGGACAGTGCCGTGAGTTTTTCGCCGAGTTCGTCTACCGCTCGCACCATGTCGTCGGTATTCGCATTGGCGCCAGCAATCATGATGCCGGTATGTCCGTCCTGGCTGATGGTCATGCCGGGCTGTGGAGCGACCACTTCGCCGAAACGAGGGTCCGCGGCAAACAGCTCGGTTGCCGCGGCCAGAGTTTGCTGCATCGACGGATCGGCGATGTCCAGAGAATTGGAGTGAACGACCACCTGCACTGCGGCGGAGGAGTTTCCGCCGAAATGCTGCTCGGCCAACTCGCGAACCTGCACTGACTCGGATCCGTTTGCCTGCCAACCAGCTCCGGCCAGGGAGGTGAAGACACTGGGCGCTGCGGCGCCGAGTGCAACCAGCGCGATCAACCAGACGCCGACGACGAGGCGGGTGTGCGCCGCCATCGATCGGCCGAGTTGCGCGAGTGTGCCGTCGGCTCGGGCGGGTGGGTCCGCGGTGACAGTTCTGGTCGCTGACATCTTCACTCCTGATACGGGTGGGGGTATTCCTGACCGTTACCTGTATACCCCTAGGGGTATCGGTCTGTCACATTCGAGGGTTCTCTATGCTGCTGGGGGCACCGTCTGATCAGTGGCGGTGAAACGAACTTCGGTGAAACGGATATTGGGAGAGCGATCATGGACGCGCACGACTGGGACGAGCGATACCGAGCGGTGACGGAGCCATGGGGAGTCGACCCGGCAGGAACCGTCGCAACAAGAATTGCCGCCCTGAGGCCGGGCGCTGCGATCGATCTGGCCTGCGGCGACGGCCGTCACGCGCGGTGGATGGCCGGGCAGGGTTGGTCGGTGACCGCGGTCGACTACTCGTCGGTGGCGATCGATCTGGCACGGGCGAGTGACCGGGACAAGGCCGTCGACTGGCGGGTCGGCGACGCGACCACGTGGCAACCGGAAGGTTCGGTCGACCTGGTGTTGGTCAGCTTCCTTCACCTCGAGGTCGATGAGCTGGCCGAAACGCTGAAGCGTGTCGGGCAATGGCTTGTTCCGGGCGGACGCGTTCTTTATCTGGGGCATTCCATCGAGAACTTCCACCGTGGGGTGGGCGGCCCACCCGAACCGACCATTCTGCCCGGTATCTCCGATCTCGCCAGAGCGGCGGAGGGATCGAGGGTCTACGCACTCGAACACGTGGTTCGGCCGCAGGACGGTAAGACGGCAATCGACGTTCTGCTCGAATTCGGTCCGTGGGAACAGGTCTGACCAGGGCGGGAGTGCACCTTCACGTTCCTGGGTAGCCTACCCTAAACTGGCGAGGGTGTTCGTCGTTCGATGAGCATGAACGACGATGATCGGATTCTCGATGTCTGACCACTCTCAGGTAGCTCACCCGGCTGTATCGGGCGGCGGCCATCTGGACGCAGCGCTCCCGGCGACGGCCGCTCAGCGTGAAGTGTGGGTTGCTCAGAACGTCGATCCGAGCAGTCCGGTGTACAACATCGGACTGGTTGTCGAGGTCGACGGGACGATCGGCGTCGAGCGCGCGGCAGCGGCGATCAAGGCCACTGTCGGGCGAGTCGAAGCGCTGTTCGTGCACTTTCAGGTGGATGCCGACAACCGGCTGATTCAGGTGCCGATTCCGGAGGCGCGCTGGGAAGTGGAAATACTCGACCTTCGGGGCGAGCCGAATCCCGATTCGGCTGCGCAATTGTGGATGGACACCGACATGGCTCGGGTCTTCAGGGTGGACGATCTGCTCTTCCGTCAGACACTTCTGCTGACGGCCGACGACCGAGTCATCTGGTACCAGCGCTATCACCACAGTGTGGTCGACGGGTACGGCATCTCGCTCATCGTCGCCGACGTCGCCGAACGGTACGACGATCCGAATCGCGAGACTTCTGCGCCGTTATGGCCACTCGACGCGGTGGTTGCAGCCGATCTGGAATATCGAAACTCTCCACGGTTCTTGCTCGACCGTCAGTACTGGGTGGAGCGAGTTGAAGCAGGACCGGAAGCGACGCGGATTCTGCATGGGCAGGTGGATGATTCGCTGCCGCCGATCTCGGCGATGCTCACGCTCGATGCCGATCGCGCAGCGCAGCTCTATCGCTATGCGGGAGATGCCGGGATTCGACGAACTCGCCTGCCCATGGCCGCGCTGATCGCGTACATTGCACGCACCACCGGACAGCACGACGTTGTCGTCTCGGTACCGATGGCCGCTCGGGTGGGCCGCGACATGCGCCGCACTCCCTCGATGGCGTCGACGATTCTGCCGCTGAGTATTCGAGTCGAGCGCTCGGAAACCATCGGCCAGTTGGCAACTCGTCTCGACACCGCTCTGATCTCGATTCTCAAGCACGGTCGGTACCGGGGCGAGGATCTCGCTCGCGACATTCGGGCGATCGATCCCGACCGCCAGGTCTTCGGTCCCGGCATCAACTCGATGATGTTCGAGCACACTCTCACCTTCGGCGGTTGCCCGGTGCGCGTGCGTAATTCGGTAACCGGGCGGGTCAGCGACCTGGATCTGAGTGTGCGCGGCGGTCAAGACGGGGAACCGATCGAAATCGACGTCCGCGCCCCGTTCGGATTCGACCGCGAACTGGCTGATCACACCGCCAGAATCGAACAGTTCCTCGATCGGTTCATAGCCGAGCCGCAGCTTCCGATCTCGGCACTCGACCCCATGGCTCCGGCCGAGCGAGAACTCGTGCTCCACGAGTGGAACGACACTGCAGAGCCGCAGCCTGTCACGACGGTGCCGGATTTGTTGCGTAGCAGCTTCTCTGCCGATCGGGGCGCTGTCGCCGTGGTCGACGGCGACGTCCGGCTGACATACGGCGAACTCGAATCTCGCGTATCGCAGCTTGCCGCACACTTGATCTCTCGCGGTGTGGAAACCGAAACCGTTGTGGCGATCGGGCTTCCGAGATCCGCCGAGATGGTGGTGGGATTGTTGGCCGTCATGTGCGCCGGTGGCGCCTTCGTGCCGCTGGATCCGTCGTGGCCCGCAGAGCGCCGCGAATCGGTACTCGCCGATGCCGGTGCCACACTGGTGCTCACCTCCGACGGTGCAGACGACTCCATTCCGGTCGATCTCTCCGTGTGGGCGTACGAGGCCGGGCCTTCGGGCCTGTCCGAGGTCACGACATCCGACGTTCGTATTCACGGCGCCCAACTGGCGTACGTCATCTTCACGTCCGGTTCAACCGGTCGTCCGAAGGGCGCCATGATCCGCCACGAGGCAATCTGTGCAAGGTTGCTGTGGCAGCGGGAGCGGATTCTCGGGTTCGGGTCCGGCGATGCCTCGCTGTTCAAAGCTCCACTCTCGTTCGACATCTCGATCAACGAGATCCTGCTCCCTCTCGTATCCGGCGGTCGATTGGTGATCGCGAAGCCCGAGGGGGAACGCGACCCGCAGTACCTGCTCGACCTGATCGCCGGAGAATCGGTTACCTTCGTCTACCTGGTTTCGTCGATGCTCGACATACTTCTGGACCTGGCGAACGGGACCGATCAGCTCGATTCGTTGAAGCACGTGTGGTGCGGCGGTGAGGTTCTCACGCCTGAACTCTTCGATCGGTTCCGCGCCCAACTGTCCACGACGCTGTATCACGGCTATGGGCCGGCGGAAGCGACCATCGGTGTCTCCCATGTGATCTACCGCGAGGACGCGGAACGAATCGCCACATCCATCGGGCGTCCGAACCCCAACACTCGCCTGTACGTATTGGACGGCGACCTGCAGCCGGTTCCGGTCGGCACCGGCGGCGAACTCTACGCGGCGGGCTTCCTGCTGGGACGCGGATACGTGGGTGCGTCGGCATTGACCGCGTCTCGCTTTGTCGCGGATCCCTTTGTTTCCGGTGATCTGGCCGGATCCCGGATGTATCGCACCGGTGACTTGGCCAGATGGACCGCGGACGGCACTCTCGACTTCCTCGGACGCACGGACAATCAGGTGAAGATCCGTGGCATGCGTCTCGAACTCGAGGATGTCGAAGCCGCCGTGATCTCGCACCCCGGAGTGCGTCACGTGGCAGTTCTGGTGCGTCAAGCACCCACAGGTGCAAAGTATCTCGCCGCTTACGTAAGTGCAGCGTCGGGGACGAACCTCGCAATCGACTCACGGGACATTCGCGAGTGGGCGGCGAGCAAGCTGCCCGACTACATGGTCCCGACCACCGTCACCGTCCTCGACGAGTTTCCGCTCACGGCCAACGGCAAACTCGACCGCCGCGCACTTCCCGAGCCCGATCTCGCCGAACTGAGTGCGCATGTCGTCGCGAGAAACGAAGTCGAACAACAATTCTGCACGTTGATCGCGTCGGCAGTCGGCCTCGATTCGGTGGGCGTGACCGACGACTTCTTCGCACTGGGCGGCGACAGTATCGTCGCGATCTCACTCGTGACCGCGGCTCGTGCGGCGGGTTTGTCGATCAGTCCACGCGAGGTGTTCCAACTGCGCACCGCAGAAGCCATGGCGCGTGCCCAGTCCGGCCGAACGGCTGAGATCGTCGACCACGCGGACCAACCGATCGGCCACGTAGCCACGACGCCGATTGCCGCCAGGGTTCTCGGAGTGTCGGCCGCAGTACGAACCTTCCACCAGCGAGCACTGATTCAGACCCCGTCAGCTTTGACGTCCGAGCACGTCGGGGCGGCGCTCGACGCTCTGGTGGTGCGCCACGATGCACTTCGTGCGACGTTGACTTCCGAAGGAATGCTGGTTGTTCCGGAAACAAACGAAGCGGCTGTGGTCTTCGAAACCTGTGCTCTACCGGCACCGCTCGAAGAATGCGGACCGCTGATCCTCGCCGAGACCGAGCGAGCCGTTGGGCGTCTGAATCCGGCCGACGGCACGATGGTCAGTGCAGTTCTGTTTCGCACTGCGACCGGCCCCGGACGACTGTTGCTGGTCATCCACCACGCGGTGGTCGACGGCGTCTCCTGGCGCATCATTCTCGAGGACCTCGCGCGCGCCGGCATCGCCGCGATGAATGGCGACGACCCCGCACTCGCTCCGGTCGGTACGTCGGTGAGGAGGTATGCCGAACTCGTTTCAGAGGCGGTCGGAACCGGGCGACTGAACACCGAGATCGAATTCTGGGACTCGGTGACGTCCGCACAACAGTCACGTCTCGGGCGTCGGGCACTCGACCCGGCGATTGACATCGCGCGCACCGCTGCGGCGCGATCGATCACCCTGCCTCCAGAGTTCGCCGATCAGCTGTTGGGCAGTGTCCCAAGGGCTTTCGGGGCCGATGTGAGCGAAGTACTGGTTACCGCACTTGCCGTGGCGCTGACCCGCTGGAGCGGTGCCGGATCGGTATCGATCGACTTGGAAGGGCACGGACGCGACGAAGACATCGTTCGCGGCGACGGCGCTGCGCACGTGGACCTGACACGCACTGTCGGATGGTTCACCACAGTGTTCCCAGTTGTGCTCGAGATCGGTACAGCCGCTCCGGATCTCGAGGCAAGCGGCGATTTGGCGGGGGTTCTCAAGAGCGTCAAGGAGCAACTTCGACGCGTCCCGAACGCCGGCTTCGGGTACGGAGCATTGCGATACCTGGGCAGCTCGGATCAGTTGCGGGGTTTCGCAGCGCCGGAGGTGGTGCTCAACTATCTGGGACGCACTGCTGCGTCGGAGGGGGACTGGTTTCCGGTGTCGATGGACGGTGCTGCCGATCCGTCCATGCCGTTGGGACACGCATTGTCTGTCGACGTCGTAGCCGAGGACGCCGCCGGTGGGCCACGACTGCGAGCCACCCTGACCTGGGCGTCGAACATCTTCCTACGTAGCGACATCGACAGGTTTGCGCGGCTGTGGCTGGACTCACTCAAGGCGGTGTCCGGGCTCGCAGCCTTCGGCGGAGCCACACCCTCGGACTACCCTCTGGTGGCGCTCACTCAGGCAGATGTGGACGAGTTGCCGAAGGCTCAAGAGATTCTGCCACTCACTCCGCTGCAGGAAGGGATCTACTTCCATTCGGCGTTTGCCGATCCGGGGGCGGACCAGTATGTCGTGCAACAGGTTGTGGAGCTGACCGGAGCGGTGGACAGTGCGGCGCTGCACCGTGCGCTGCAATCCGTCGTGGATCGGCATGAGGCGCTGCGCACCGGATTCTCAGTCCTGGGCGACGGCCGGGTGGTGCAGGTCGTGCACCCGAGCGTCGTCGTGGAGATGGCAGTAGTCGAGGTGGCCGGCGCTGACGTCGATGAACTGCTCTCCGTCGACCGTGCGCGAGGGTTCGACCTTGCGCAACCGCCACTCGTCCGTTACACGCTTGTCCGTGCATCTTCGGAGAAGTACCTTCTGCTGCAGTCGATTCACCACGCGGTTGCAGACGGATGGTCGGTCCCGGTGATGCTGCGGGAACTGATGGCGTCGTACAGCGTTGGCGATTCCGGCGTCGTGCTCCCGAGTCCGGCGCCGTACCGCAGCTACCTCGAATGGCTGGCCGGTCACGATCACGAGACTTCGGCAGCAGTGTGGAAGAACGCACTGAACTCTCCCGGTCCCGCAGTGGAACTACCTGCCCCGAGCGCCGGAAGCAGCGGAATCCGCGCAACTCGAGTCGAACTGACCGACAGTGACACTCGCGCACTGGCGACCAACGGACGCTCACACGGACTGACTCTGAGCACACTTGTGCATGGCGCCTGGGGATTGGTGCTCGGCCGAATGGCCGGCCGAACGGACGTGTTGTTCGGGTCGACCGTATCGGGGCGCGGCGGCGACCTACCCGGTATCGAGACCATGGTGGGCTTGTTCATCAACACAGTGCCGGCCCGATTGCGTTTCGACCCGGCCGAGCCTGCCTCGCAAGCACTTTCTCGCTGGCAGGAAGAACAATCGCAACTCCTCGACCATCAGTACCTGGGGTTACCCGAACTGCGACGGACCGGTGGACTGGAGCAGAACTTCGAATCACTGGTCGTGTTCGAGAACTATCCCCTCGGTGACACGGCAATCACTGATCCGACGGATTCGGTGCGACTGACGGGAATTCGATTCGACGAGCGACCGGCCTACCCGCTGACGCTGATCGTCGTCCCAGGCGATCGGTTGGCGTTGGAGCTGAAGTACGACGCCGCTCAGGTGGACGGCGACGCCGCGCAGGCGCTGGCCGAAGCTCTCGCAGTCGTGCTCGCCGAGCTTTCCCGCGATCTCGAACAGGTGATCGGCCGGATCGCGCTGGCGCCCGCACAGCCGGGGAGCGTCGGCACTGCCTTGGACCGGACGCGTGCAACGCTGACCGAGCTGCTGCGGGATCAAGCTGACCGTACGCCCGAAGCCACCGCTGTGATCTTCCGCGACGAGGTGTTGACCTACGCCGAGCTTCACTCTCGCGCTGATCGTTTTGCACACCTGCTGCGCGAACGGGGCGTCGGACGCGAATCGTTGGTGGCCGTTGCCTTGCCGCGCTCGATCGAACTGATGGTCGCGATACTCGGAATCGGAAAGGCAGGGGGAGCATACGTTCCCCTCGACACCGGCTACCCGGCGGAGCGGCTGACGTACATGCTGGGCGACGCCGATCCGGTGTGCGTCGTGGTGCCGGAGGATTCTTCACTCGATTCGGGTTCGGTTCCGCGGGTGACGGTATCGGAGTCCGCGCAGTTCCCAGCCGATCCGCTGAGTGTTCCGGGATCGCCCGCGGATGCCGTGTACATGATCTACACCTCGGGTTCGACCGGTCGCCCCAAAGGGGTTGTGGTCACCCACGAGGGTGTGGTCAACCGATTGCTCTGGGCACAGCAGATACGTCCGATGGACGCCTCTGACCGGATGCTGCAGAAGACCCCGTCGAGTTTCGACGTCTCCGTCCCCGAATTCTTCTGGCCGTTCCTGGTGGGGGCAACTCTGGTGATGGCCGAGCCGGACGGGCACAAGGACCCGGGCTATCTGGCCGACGTCATCGTCGAACAGTCCGTGACCCGAGTGCATTTTGTTCCGTCGATGCTCGAAGTGTTTCTCACGGAGCCGAAAGCGGCACTGTGCACTTCCCTCGGAATCGTCAACTGCAGCGGTGAGGCACTGCCCGTTCACGTTGCACGCAAGGTCGCGGACATCCTGCCGAATGCTCTGGTGGACAACCTGTACGGCCCCACCGAAGCTGCCGTCGACGTCAGTTGGCAGCCGTCGGTGCAGGAAACTCCGGCCGACGCCGTCAGCGTCCCGATCGGCGCACCCGCCGCCAACACAGGCCTGTTCGTCCTCGATCCGTATCTGCAGAACGTTCCGGCCGGTGCCACCGGTGAGCTGTATCTGGCAGGGCCACAATTGGCTCGTGGCTACCACGGACGTGGGGGATTGACCTCGGAGAGATTTGTGGCGAACCCGTGCGGACATGCAGGCGCGCGGATGTACCGGACCGGTGACATCGTGCGTTGGAATGCCGACGAAGTTCTCGAGTACCTCGGCCGCGTCGACGAGCAGGTGAAGGTTCGTGGATTCCGCATCGAGCTCGGTGAAATCGAAGCTCAGTTGGCGCTGTGCCCCGGAGTCGCGGCAAGTGCCGTGATCGTCCGCACCGACGGTCCGAGTAGCCGCGCACAGGTGGTTGCCTACCTGGTCGGAGACGTTGACGATGCTGCGGTGCGAGGGCAGTTGTTGTCGGTGCTTCCGGAGTTCATGGTGCCCAGCGCCTTCGTGCGGCTCGAGTCACTGCCGCTGAGTCCGAGCGGCAAGCTCGACCGAAGGGCACTGCCTGCACCGGATTTCGCGGCTCAGGTGGGCGAAACGGTGGGAGGTGTCTCTTCGGGTGTTGCAGACGTTCTCGCCGGGCATTTCGCGACGGTTCTCGGACTGCCCCGAGTCGGGGTGCGCGACGACTTCTTCACTCTCGGCGGCGACAGTATCCTGGCGATCCGACTGGTTAACCTGGCTCGTCGGGATTCGGTAGTACTGACCCCGCGTCAGATCTTCGAATTGCGTACTCCCGTTGCGATCGCCGCAGCAGTGGGTGATGTTGTCACCTCGGTTACTACCGTCACGGCCGACATCGGCGTGGGCGATCTGGTTCCGCTGCCGGTGGTTCACCGCTTGTCCGAATGGACGGGTAGTACCGATCGCTTCAATCAGGCAGTCCTGATCCATTCTCCGGCAACATCTCTCGGATCGATCACCGGTGCGTTGCAGGCCGTGCTCGATCACCACGACGGACTTCGCCAAACCTTGATCCGACACGACCGCGGAATGTGGTCGGCGCGGGTGCAGGAACCCGGCAGCGTCCGGGCAGCGGACGTCGTCGAACGAGTCGACGCGCGGGGACTGGGCGACGCCGAGTTGCGAACACTCGTCGCCGAGCACTCCGAAACAGCGACCAGTCGATTGGATCCGTCTGCAGGGCGGATGATCTCGGTGGTCTGGTTCGATTGTGGTGCTGAGAATCTCGGGCGGCTCGCCATAGTTGCACATCACCTGGTCGTGGACGGGGTGTCCTGGGCAACCCTGCTCGAGGACCTGGCGATGGCCTGGGTGGCGGTCGAGGCCGGAGAGCCCGCCGCACTCGATGGTGTCGGAACTTCGCTGCGCACCTTCTCCCGCACGGTGGCCGAACACGCCCACAGCGCTCATCGATTTGCCGAACTCGATCACTGGCTGACCGTGACCGCTCCGGGCGCGCATCTGATTCCCGGTGCCGAGGGCTATGCCGTTGTATCAGGAGGCTCGAGGCGCACGGTCACGGTGGACGGAGCAATCTCCGAGGCGGCACTGGGATCGGTTGCGGCAATGGTGGGTGCGGAGGGAACGGACGTTCTGCTGGCAGCACTGACGATGTCCGTCGATCGCTGGCGTCGTTCCACCGGTCGCAGCGAGCGTGAACTTCTGGTCGATCTCGAAAGGCACGGCCGCGAGGAATTGGTACCGGGAACCGATCTGACGAGAACAGTCGGCTGGTTCACCACCATCGCGCCCATGCGACTGCTCGGCGGAACCGACCCGGTAGCCACACTGCGCGAGGTGAAGGAGAGCCTGCGAAGTGCACCGGACGGCGGCATCGGCTACGGGATGTTGCGGTACGTGAATGCCCGTACGGCAACGAAATTGACGGGCCGATCGGAATCTCAGGTCCTGTTCAACTACCTCGGACATTCGACGGCTGCTGGATCGACCGCATGGTCCCTGGCCGCCGAATCCGAAGCCATGTCCACCGATCCCGACGCGGACATGGGAGGGCCGTACCGGCTGATCGTCAATGTCGTCAGAGTGGATTCGGAGCTTCGCGCCGACTTCGCCTGGGCAAGTGAAGATTTGTCGGAGGAGGACGCGCTGTCACTGTCCGACGGCTGGGTTTCGGCGCTCGGTGATCTGTCAGCCGCGGCTGCGGAGCACGACGGGCCTCCCATCCTGACTCCGTCCGATGTGGCGTTGTTGGTCCTGAGTCAGGCCGAGATCGACGCGATAGCCGACGCGAGCCCGGCGGGCGTCAGCCGCATCCTCCCACTCTCACCCCTGCAGGAGGGCTTGTACTTCCAAGCCGGATACTCAGGTGGTGGTGAGAGCGCTGGCGGGGACATCTACACAGCACAGTTCTCGATGGACTTCGGGCACACGCTCGACATAGACAGGTTGGCTGCGGCCGCCCGGACTCTTCAACGACGAAATCCCACCCTGCGTGCGGGATTCGTGAGCGAAGGCCTGAACGAGCCGGTGCAGTTCTTCAGCGCGGGACTCGACGTTCCGATTGCCGTCCACGATCTCCGCGAACTGGACGACTCGGCTGCTCGTGAGCGCGCCGAGGGTATCGCTGCCCAAGACAGAGTGACTCCATTCGACCTGACCGCGCCGCCGCTGTGGCGTATGAGCGTGCTGCATCTGCCCGGCGGACACGATCGCCTGGTGATCAACCGGCAGTTCCTGCTGTGGGACGGCTGGTCCAACGGCCTTGTCGTCAGCCAGCTTCTGGCGCTTTACGATACCGGCGGCGACGACAGCGCATTCGGCGAACCCGAGGGGTCGTTCGAGACCTACCTCACTTGGTTGGCTGACCGCGACGGTGCTGCCGCCGACGAGGCGTGGCGCGGAGCGCTGGCAGGACTCGAGGAACCGACACTTGTTGCCGAGCCGGCGCCGGGTGCCGAACGTCAGCTGCCGGAACGCCGTGATGTGGTTCTGTCGGAATCGCTTTCGCGCTCGTTGCGCGAGCGCGCTGCCGCGTCCGGCGTCACGTTCAACACGGTACTGAACGCAGCGCTGGCACTGGTGCTGGCGTCGGCCACCGGTCGACAGGACGTCGTCTTCGGCTCCACCGTTGCCGGAAGGCCTCCCGAGGTGCCGGGAATCGACACCGTGGTGGGAATGTTCCTCAACACGGTTCCCGTTCGGCTGCAATTGAATGCGAACGAGAGCGTCGAGGAACTGTTGCGCCGCACGCAGGCGGATCGTCTCTCGCTGATGCCGTACGACTACCTCGGCTTGGCATCGATCCAACGTGTCTCCGAGCATCGTCAACTGTTCGATGTGCTGATAGTCCTGCAGAACTTCGTGGACGAGAAGCAAGTAGACGCTCTTAACGCCGCCCACGACGTCAGTGGCAGCGACAGCATCGATCACACGCACTATCCGCTGACCGTCGTGGTCACTCCGGGTACCACCGTCAACGTCAAGTTCGAGTTCCATCCGCATCTGGTGACCGCGCGTCGAGCCGAAGACCTACTGGGTCACTTCGTCGAGTTGTTGCAGAGTTGGTCGCAGGACATGACAGGTTCGGTCGTTGCGACGCCGGTGCCCGCAGTGGCGCAGCAGACGCAGATCCGAGAGTTGCCGGAGAGCACCATTGCCGACCTGTTCGAAGAGATGGCGTCGGCGCAACCGAACGACACGGCACTCGTGTTCGGGAAGCGACGGATGACCTATGCCGATCTCGACGGCGAGATCAACCGGATGGCGCGGTTGCTGATCAACTGCGGTGCCGGTCCGGAAAAGATCGTGGCACTTGGTCTACCTCGGTCGGTGGACATGGTTGTCGCCCTCTTCGCCGTATTGCGTACCGGTGCCGCCTACCTGCCCCTCGAACTCGACCATCCAGCCGAGCGGTTGGCGGTGATGATCGACGACGCGCACCCTGTCGTGTTGCTGACGACCGTTGCCGCCGCACCGAAGTTCGAAGGTGCGGACGTCCGGGCCGCGGACGTCCGGGCCGCGGACGTTCGGACCGCGGACGTTCGGACCGCGGACGTTCGGACCATTGTGCTCGACGAGCCGGACACGGCGGCAAAGAGACTGACGATCTCGGCGCGGGCACTCTCCGCGTCAGAACTCGGAGCATTCGCCCCGGGGACACCGCATCGACTCGATCACCCCGCGTACGTCATCTACACCTCCGGTTCGACCGGCAAGCCCAAGGGCGTGGTCACCGGATATCGCGGCTTGACGAACATGCAGTTCAACCACCGCGAGGCGATCTTCGAACCGGTGATCGCCGCGGCGGGCCGACGCCTGCGGATTGCGCACACCGTGTCCTTCGCCTTCGACATGTCGTGGGAGGAACTGCTGTGGCTCGTGGAAGGCCACGAGGTGCACATCTGCGACGAGGATCTGCGTCGTGACGCCGAGGCGCTGGTTGCATACTGTGACGCGCAGGATATCGACGTCGTCAACGTGACGCCGACCTACGCGACACACCTGATCGACAGCGGACTTCTCGACGACGGTGTAGGACACCACCGTCCGCCGCTGGTCCTGCTCGGTGGTGAAGCCGTTCCGGATTCGGTGTGGAACAAGCTGCGCGACACCGAAGGAACCGTGGGTTACAACCTCTACGGACCGACGGAATACACGATCAACACTCTCGGCGGCGGAACGTCCGACAGCGACACCCCGACCGTCGGCAAGCCGATCTGGAACACCACCGCGCACATTCTCGACGGCTGGCTGCGTCCGGTCCCCGACGGAGTTGCCGGCGAACTGTACATTGCCGGAGCCGGTTTGGCTCGCGGCTACCTCGGACGCTTCGCGCTGACGTCCGAGCGCATTGTCGCCGATCCTGCCGGGGCCGGGGAACGTATGTACCGCACGGGCGATCTGGTGCGGCGACGCAGAGACGGCAACCTGGACTTCCTCGGCCGCACCGACGACCAGGTGAAGATCCGAGGCCACCGGATCGAGCCGAGCGAAGTCGTCTCCGTTCTCGAATCCGACGAACACGTGCGTCAAGCAGCGGTGGTGGTCGACGTCGGAGCGGGTGGAGTCAAGAGGCTCGTCGGCTACGTGACACCTGTGCGCCTCGGCGTCGTGCACGATTACCGTGCGCGAGCACGAGTTCTCCTGCCCGACTACATGGTTCCGGCCGTGGTGATCGAGGTGGAGACACTGCCGATGACCGTCAACGGAAAGCTCGACGTCAGGGCGCTGCCCACGGCTGATTCGGTGCTGGGGGAGCGGAGTGGGATAGCGATCGCGCCCCGGAACCACACGGAAGAGGTCCTGTGCGAACTCTTCTCCGACGTGCTGGACGTGGACGCTATCGGTGTCGACGACAACTTCTTCGACCTCGGTGGGCACTCGCTTCTGGCCACCAAACTGATCAGTCGAACGCGGATCGCCATTCCCAACAGTCTGACCATGCGTGATCTTTTCGAAGCGCCGACTGTCGCGGAACTCGCGGAACGTATTGTGGCCGAGCAGGGATCGACGCGACCGGTGCTGGTCGCGAAGCCTCGACCGGATCACCTCCCTCTTTCTGCCGCTCAACAGCGATTGTGGCTGATCGGGCAGATGGAGGAGAACTCCGCGGCCTACAACTTCCCGATCGTGCTCCGCCTGGACGGTGCCCTGGACGCGGATGTCTTCGCAGCGGCGCTGGATGACGTCGTGGAAAGACACGAATCGTTGCGTACGGTGTTCCGGTTGGTGGACGGAACACCGGAACAGATAATTCTCCAATCGGCGACGGTTCCGGTCGAGACAGTTCATTCAGAGGAATCCGGCGTCGCCGGTGAAGTTGCAGTGGCAGTGGGCCGTCCGTTCGACCTGTCGAACGAGATTCCGATCCGCGCACGTCTGATCCGGGTGGACGGTGCGGTAGTGGGCGATGCCATAGTGGACGATGCCGTAGTAGTCGTGATCGTCCTGCATCACATCACGACTGACGAATGGTCCGATCGACCGTTCCTACGAGATCTGATGTCTGCCTACTCCTCTCGGATCCAGGGCGAAGAACCAGCCTTCGAACCGCTTCCCGTTCAGTACGCGGATTACACCCTGTGGCAACAGGAATTGCTGGGCAGCGCCGACGATCCGGCGAGCGTCCTGAGCACGCAGTTGGACTTCTGGGCGAAAAGTTTGGACGGAGCCCCCGAGGAATTGCTGCTTCCCGCCGACCGGAGCCGACCGGCCAGACCGAGTTTCTCCGGTGGTGCAGTGGTGACACGGTTGGGCGTAGACACAACTGCCGCACTGCGAGATCTGGCGCGAGAGAGCCAGAGTTCGATGTTCATGGTCCTGCACGCGGCGTCGGCGGCGTTGCTGACCGCGCTCGGAGCGGGTGAAGACCTTCCGCTCGGGGCTCCCGTGGCGGGACGCAGTGAACAGGGGCTCGACGAACTCGTCGGCTTCTTCGTCAATACGATTGTGCTGCGCACGGATACGTCGGGTAACCCGACGTTCCGGGAGTTGGTGGATCGCGTTCGCGAGGGAGATCTCGAGGCCTTCGCCAACGCCGACGTTCCGTTCGAAACTGTGGTGGAGCGCCTCAATCCGTCGCGCACTTTGGCACGCAATCCGCTGTTCCAGGTCATGGTCGGCTATCACAGCCGCGAGGAAATGGGCGGGGATCCGTTCGAACTCGAGGAGCACACGGCCAAGTTCGATCTGGTGTTCAACTTCACCGAGTATCTCGGCGATGAAGGCTGCATCGACGTCCAGCTCGAATACGGCAGCGACCTCTTCGATCGCGAAACCGCACAGCGAATTTCGAACCGATTGGAATCGGTGATCGCGGCAGTCGTGGAATCGGCCGACATCGAGATCGGTGACATCGACATCTTCTTGCCAGGCGAACTCGAACAGGTTGTCACCTCGTTCAACGACACCGCCGTCGACGTGCCGGAAGAGACGTTCTACGACGCTTTTGCGCGTGGGGTCGCTGCTACACCCGAGGCGATCGCGGTGCGCGACGAGGCGGGGCAAGTCACGTACCGCGAGCTCTCCGAGCAGTGTGATCGGATAGCCGGTCTGCTGTATCGGCACGGAGTGTCGGTCGAAGACGTGGTGGGACTTGCCGTCCCGCGCTCGGTGGAGATGGTCGCGTCGGTCCTCGCCGTGCTCAAGCTGGGGGCAGCGTATCTCCCCCTGGACTTGAGCCACCCGAGCGAGCGCATCACGTACATGCTTACCGATTCCCGTGCCTCGATACTGCTGTCCACCTCCGAGGAGAGTTCTCGAATCGACGATGTGGTCGGCATCGAGCGAATCCTCCTGGACGATCCGTTGATCCGAGCAGAACTGGAGCAGGCGCATCTCGTCGAGACCCCCAGGCCACCAGTCGGCGTCAGCCACGCGGCGTATGTCATCTACACCTCGGGATCGACCGGCAAGCCGAAGGGAGCCGTTCTCTCCCATGACGGCATTCCGAGTCTTGTTGCCACAGCCGAGGTTCGGATGCGACTGGTACCGCGTTCGGTGGTGATGCAGTTCGCTTCGGTCGGCTTCGATGTCGCGGTATTCGAGTTGGCCATGGCTCTGTGCACGAGTAGCACCCTGGTGATCGTGCCGCAGAACGCCCGGGTTGCCGGGCCGGCGCTCACGGATTTCATGACGAGCAATCGCGTGACTCACGCGATCATCCCTCCCTCGTTGCTCGCCGCCCTGCCGGCAGGATGTGAAGTACCGCAGGGTTGCACCGTGTTGGTCGGAACCGAGACGGTGCCGCCGGAGCTGATCGGACGATGGGCGGAACGGCTGAATTTGCTTGCCGCGTACGGACTCACCGAAGCCACGGTGAACAACACACTGTGGCAGGCGGAACCGGGTTGGAACGGCGCTGTGCCCATCGGAATCCCCGACCCCAACGAGCAGGCGTACGTGCTCGACGATCAACTGCGTCCGGTTCCGCCGGGGGTATCCGGCGAGCTGTACATCGCGGGCCGCGGCCTGGCCAGAGGGTACCTGGGCCGATTCGATCTGACGGCACAGAGATTCATCGCAGACCCGTTTGGTGCGGGCGATCGCATGTACCGCACCGGGGACCGAGCGCGGTGGCGCTCGGACGGCAACATCGACTTCCTCGGCCGCGTGGACGATCAGGTCAAGATCCGCGGTTTCCGAATCGAATTGGGTGAAATCATCGGAGCACTCAGTGCCCATCCGTCGGTGAAGCAGGCGACGGTCGTCGCGGATCGGCAGGGCGAAATCACGCGCCTGGTCGGTTACGTTTCACCGGAACCCGGTGTTGTCGTCGACACGACGGCAGTGCGAACTCTCGCGGCAGTGTCGTTGCCCGACTACATGGTTCCGACCATGGTTGTCGCACTTGACGGTCCGCTGCCGTTGACTCCTAACGGAAAGCTCGATCGCAAGGCGCTGCCCGCCCCGGACTGGTCGGAGCTGGCGGGTGATGTTGCTCCTCGCACGGCAGTGGAGTCCACGGTGGCGGCTGCCTTCGCGGAGATACTGGAACTCCCGAGCGTCGGGGTCCACGACAGTTTCTTCGAACTCGGTGGGCATTCGATGGCATCGATGAAACTGGTCGGTCGCATTCGCGAAGCGTTCGGCGTGGACGTCAGTATCCGAGACGTGTTCGACGCGCCGAGTGTTGCGGAGTTGGCGGCCGTCGTCGCGCGTTCGGAAGGTGGGCGTCCGATCCTCGCGCCGGCGGTGAAACGTCCTGAGACGATGGGTCTGTCTGCGCCGCAACGTCGTCAGTGGGAGTTGTTCCGCGCGGCCGGCGAGCACCCGCAAGCAAGCCACGCTCTGGCGCTGACCCTGAAATCGAAGATCGATCCGGAGACTCTCGGGCACGCCTTGGACGATGTGACGTCGCGGCACGAACCCTTGCGGACCACCTTCGTCCAGGTCGACGGCATCGTCGTGGCAAGAGAATCGGTTCGACCGACTGTCGATGTGGTCGATGTCGGCGCCGGCGATGTGGGTCGAGTGGTGTTCGAACTGGCTCAACTTCCAATGGATCTGCGTGAACAATCGCCGTTGCGGGTTCATCTGGTGCTCGGTGAAGACGGCTCTCGGACACTGCTTCTCGTCATGCACTACATCGCCGTCGACGAGTGGTCCGTTGTGCCCTTGCTGGGAGATCTGGTCTCGGCGTATGTAGCCAGGTCGCAGGGAGATCAACCGATCTGGGACGAATTGGCGTTGACGTACGCCGACTACACCGTGTGGTCGGACGAGCTGTTGGGAGATCCCCTGGACGACACCAGTCGTGCGTCGAAGCAACTTGCGTATTGGCAGGATGCGCTCGACGGAATACCGACCAGTGTGAATCTTCCGTTGCCGGAAGGTGACTCGGAGCCTCGAGGTGACGTGGTTGCCGTCGACATCGACGCGGATCTGCACGCCAGAATCGATGCTCTGGCTGCGCGCACCGGCACGAGCATGTTCATGGTCCTGCAGGCCGCACTGGCCAGTGTTCTCACGAAGGCTGGAGCGGGTACCGATCTTCCCATCGGTTCATTGGTTGCGGGCAGGTCGGATCCCCGTCTCGAACCGATGATCGGATCCTTCTTCAATGTTGTTCTCCTGCGCACAGATACGTCCGGTAGTCCGACGTTTGCAGGATTGCTGGCTCGCATCCGGGAAAGCAATCTGGAAGCGCTGAGCAATCAGGACGTCTCATATGTGTATGTCGGGCAGGCGCTGGGTAATCCGGCGTCCATGAGACCTCAGGTGATGGTGATCCATCACCAACAGGCGGATTTGGACGGGCTCGGCGACTTCGGTTCTCTGGTACCGATTCCGGTGGGAGTGCCCGATGCGGATGTGACGTTGAGTTTTTACGAGCCGGTCGGCGAAGGGCCTGTTTTTGCAACTCTCGGGTTCCGTGCCGACCTCGTCGATGCGGGCGCGGTCCGCGAATGGGCAGGTCAGCTGGTCGAGGTGATCGAGGCGGCGGCGCTCGTCGAAGGCGATGACGTGAGCGAGGGGGCGAAACTATGACATACGTCGCATCCTTCCGCGGGGTCGACCGCTATACGGGGGCTCACAGTGTTGATACCCTCACCTCATTAAGGGTAGCCTTTGCTACTTACTTCGGGACATCGATTGGCGGCCGTACCAGGTCGTCCCGTCGGGGATGGACTACCTGTAATGAGTGAATCACCGAGAGACTCCAGCGCCGAACCCGCAGTGGTCGACATCGTCGGCGTCGGGTTCGGTCCGGCCAACCTTGCGCTGGCCATCGCTGTCGAAGAACACAATGCAAATTGCGCAGCCGTTGATCGGGTGAACGCGCGGTTCTTCGAAAAGCAGTCTCAGTTCGCGTGGCATCCCGGGATGCTGCTCGACGGTGCCACAATGCAGATCGCGTTTCCGAAAGACCTGGTGACGTTCCGGAACCCCCAGAGCGGATACAGCTTCTTCTCGTATCTGTTCGAGCAGGGTCGACTGGTCGACTTCGTCAACCACCAGACCTTCTTTCCCACGCGCCACGAGTTCAACGACTACCTGTGCTGGGCGGCTCGTCGGGTCGATGCGGACGTGCAGTTCGGAACAACCGTCGACGGGGTCGAGGGCATCAGGAACCCCGACGGCGTGGTCGATCGCTTTGCGGTTCGCACAGCCGACGGGGAAACGGTGATCGCGCGCAACATCGTCGTCGGAGCAGGGCTGAAAGAGCGGATCCCGGAGTGGGCGACGCCGTCGTCCCGGTGCTTCCACAATCACCAGTTCCTCTTCCACCTCGAAGCAATGCCCGAGCCTGTGCACAACAGGTTCGTTGTTCTCGGCGCCGGCCAGAGTGCCGCGGAGATCGTCGACTACCTGCACGCGAACTACCCGAACGCCGAAGTCCACAGTGTTTTTGCCCGCTACGGCTACAGCCCGGCAGACGACAGTCCCTACGCAAATCGCATCTTCGATCCCGAAGCCGTCGATCAACTGCACGGTGCCGACGCCGCGGAACGACGTCGACTTCTCGATTTGCACCGCAGTACCAATTACTCGGTCGTCGACATCGAACTGATCAACAAGCTCTATGCCACCGAATACCAGGAGATGGTCCGCGGGCCGCGGCGACTGTTCATGCGTCGGGCCTCGGAGATCACGAGTGCTGTCGAGACCGAATCCGGCATAGAACTGGCTGTCCGAAGCAATCTCGACGGCTTGACCGACACGCTGTCGTGCGACGCACTCATTCTGGCCACGGGTTTCACCCCGGCACCGCTGGACAATTTGTTGGGTGAACTCGTGCCGGATTCGTCCGTTCCGCGTAACGTCAGTCGGGATTATCGACTGGCTGTAACGGAGGACGTGACAGGCGGTATCTATCTGCAGGGTGGGACAGAACAGACTCACGGATTGACGTCGTCGCTGCTGTCGAACGTGGCAGTGCGGGCGGGGGAGATTCTGGCGTCGGTACTGAGCCACCAGAACCGAACTGGTGCGCTTGCTAGTCTGGGCGCACAAGACACGTACGTAACGAGTGAGGCGAGATGAGCACTAACCCTTTCGATGACGAAGACGGCCGCTTCTACGTGCTGGTGAACGACGAGGACCAGCACTCGCTGTGGCCCACGTTTTCCGAGGTCCCCGCCGGCTGGCGCGTGGTGTTCGGTGAAGACAGCCGCAAGGCGTGCCTCGAATACGTCGAGGCGAACTGGACCGACATGCGTCCGAAGAGCCTGCGCGAAGCCATGGAAGCCGATCAGGCTGCCGGCGGAAAGCACGCAGTCGAGAGCTGATTCTCTCACCGCTCGGAAACCCCCGAGTGAACAGAAAAGAGCTGGGCATCGTCAGGTGCCCAGCTCTTTCTGCTTGAACGTCGCTACTTCTCGGTGACGGGAACTCGACGCCTGCGCTTGCGGACCATCGGTCGACGTAGCGAGTCCACGCGCATCAGGATTCGTGGACGACGCAGCGTCCGCGCTCCCCATTCGCCGAGCGTCACGCCCGCGGCCAGGGCGCAGCCGATACCGAAGGCCGACAGCAAGGCGGTCAACCCGATCAGTACCTGGTCGTTGAGAAGCGCGTACAGGCCCCGGTACAGCGAAAGACCGGGGAGCAGGGGAGTGATGCCTGCGACCGCGACAACCAGCGGAGGCGTCAGGGCGCGGCGAGCCATCAGACCACCGGCAAGACCGACGACGGTCGCTGCGATCGCGGCCGCGATCACAGGGCCGACGTCGAGTGTCTGCACGAAGATCGACACACCACTGCCTGCCGCACCGCCCAGGAACGCCGCGGTGAGTGCACGACGCTCGGCGTAGCAGGCGAGTGCGTAGAAGACTGACGCACATGCGCCGGAGAGCATGAGGATCGGCAACTGGGTGATGGTGGAGACTTCCACGTTGATCGGTGGAAGCGTCGAACCCAACATCCCGGTCATCCGCAGTGAGACTGCGACACCTGCGATGATGCCGCCCGTCATCATCACCACTTCGAAGAATCGCGCGACGGCCGTGATCGGGGCACCCATGATCGCGTCCTGGACCGAGCCCACCAAGGACAGCCCCGACAGCAGGACGACCACTCCGGCTGCGATGACCAGTGAGGGCCGGATACTGATCCCCAACTGATCCTGAAAGGTATAGAGCGTGGCGGCGGGCGCAGCCGCGATGAGCCCGCCGACAACTTGCTGGAAGAAGAACGGCAGCCCGAACCGGTTCAGTACGCGGTTGACCCGGTCGATCACCATCGTCGTCAAGAACGCGACTGTGGCAACGAGGAACCCACCCCCGAGCAGGACGGAGACCGAAGCCGCCATCGCTGCCCAGGCCATGGTCGCGGTCCACCGGTTGTACGGGTGCGGCGCCGTCGTGATGGCGGTGAGCGCGTCGTGCGCTTGGTCCGGGGTGATCGCCTCACGGCGGATACGACGCGTGAGACGATCGACAGCCGCCAGTCGTGTGAAGTCCATGGAGCGGTAGTGAACGATGCGCATCGTGCTCGCCGGCGGTCGCGTCGGGCCGCGATAGGCAGAGAGCACAATCGAGTTGTAAGTGACGTCGACGTCACACTGAGCAAGGCCGTACGTGGCAGCGATGAACTGCACCTGCTCAGCGGTGTCCATGGCAGCGGTTCCGGATGCGAGGAGGACTTCGCCCACCCGAACCGCGAGGTCCAAGACCTCTGCGACGACGGCGTCGTCAGTCAGGTCGATCGGTTGAAGGGGCGCGGGAGCCGACGTGACCGTGTCGACGGTGGCTTGCCGGTTTCCCGTCAGGCGTGTGAGTACTTCGGTGAATTTCGCCATCAGGGGGCGGAGTGGGAGTTGCGCATGGGGCCCACGCTATCTAACGTGACCCGGGCGCGGCCACCGTGACGGCTTGGATATGATGGCTCCGCAAAGTCAGTCGCGGTAACGCGTCGGTCTTCGCCTCCTTAGCTCAGTGGTAGAGCACTCGCCTTGTAAGCGAAAGGTCGTCGGTTCAATCCCGACAGGAGGCTCCGAACGTAGAGGCACTCACCGAGAATTTGGTGGGTGCCTCTGTGTTTGCCGGGGCGCTGTGTTTGCTCGGGCGCTGTGTTTGCCTGCCCGGTTCAGTTGGTCTCAGGCTTGTTCGTAGCCTGGCGCGGGTCGATCGCGCCGTCGATGTACTGCTGGGCGATCACTCGCAGTTTGACGTTGCTGCGCTGCGAGTCCTGGATGAGGATGCGGAATGCTCGGTCGGCGTCGACGCGGTGGGTGCCCATGATGATGCCCTTGGCCTGTTCGATGACGCCTCTCGATTCGAGTGCTCGCTCGAGGTCCATCGCGTGCTTTCTGGCGATGTCCAGGCGCTGCGAGCTGTGCAGCGCGTAGGCAGAGGTCACGGCGAACAGTTGAAGCAGTGCGACGTCGGCTCCGGTGAAACCTCGGAGGTCGTGACTGTAGAGATTGAGGGTCCCCAGCGGGCGATCTCTACCGGGCAACGGCATCGACAAGAAACTGACGGCACCGACTGCCTTTGCCGCGCTTGCGAATTGAGGCCAACGGCTGTGGGCTTCGCTGGCATGTGCGCGGACAACCGTGCCCGTGCGTGACGACGTCACACTCGGTCCGTAGTCCAGTCGGAATTGAATCGAGTCGACGGTGCGAACAAGTTGGTGGGTGGCGGCTACGGTTCGGAACGTCGAATCCGAACCGCCGATGGTAATTCCGGCCATGTCGGCGTCGGCGATGAGGTCGACGGCGTGTTTGCAGACCTGTTCGAGGAATTGCTCTGCCTGGGCGTGTGGATCCAGGTGCGCATAGAGCGATTGCAAGGCGTCCGAGGCGGCGTCCAGGCTGTCCTGCGACGCGGAATTTCGGCCCCCGGTGGGGCCGCGGTGTTCTGCTCTGGCAATGCGCGGCGCCGTCATTGTCTCAACCACCCTTCCCCATCACGTCGCAGGCATGTCCGATTCGTCTCATTGTTGCACCGGACTAACTGTTGTGCACTCTGTTTCAGTGGACAAGTGTCTGATGGGCTGGACGGTTATGTGGGGTGCGCCACGTATGCCCAATCGTGATGTTTGATTCGGCCATTAGCGGGTAGTGCGCCGATCTTGGAATTATGTTGTCCTGCAACAGTTAACGTGAAAACTGCGACCGGGGTACAAGTTTTCTCCGCAATGGCGCGCAGGTCGCGAACTTGGCCTATTGTCAGCGCCAGCGCACAATCTTGTACGCGTAACCCGCAGACAGTGAAGGGGATACGACGATGAACGGACTGATCGCGGCTCTGAACAGTGGAATGACCGTTGGCTTGGCCAACACGATCCTGACTTTCGGCGGAATCATCATCAATCTCAATATCGTGATCAACAACTGACCGCGTAATCGGCGAGTAACCGTTCGTTATGCCGATTCGATCGGAAGGTCCGGCCCTGGGCGCTCGCTCTTGCTCTTGAGCCACCGATTGGGAAGCTTCCCGGCCAGTTCTCCGAGTGGACCGACTGCAGCACTGAGGATTCCGACTGTTTCCTGAAGCACCTCGATGCTCGCGCTCATACGCTCGAGGTTGGGAGCGAGGGAAGTCAAGGTGTCGGACAGTGCAACGATCTGGTCAAGCGGGCCGCCTTCGGCGATGAGCCGCTCGAAGGCGCCGTTCTCTGCCAAGAGTGTTTCGAGGATGCCGTTCTCGGCCAGTGCGCGATCGATGACGCCGTCCTTGGCAGTCAGGCGTTCGACGGCACCGTCCTGTGCTGTCAGGCGTTCGAGTGGGCCATCCTCGGCCATCATTCGGTCGAGGAGTCCGTCCGGGGCAAGCAACCGCTCCAAAGCGCCGTTCTCGGCGAGAACTCGATCCAACGGTCCGCCCGGGGCCAGAAGTCTTTCGAGTGGTCCACCGGGAGCGAGTAGTCGTTCGAGAGTGCCGTCGGGTGCAGTCAGTTTGTCGACCGGACCGCCAGGTGAGAGCAGCCGGTCGAGCGGCCCACCGGGGGCCAAGGCCTGCCCGATGGGCCGATCGTCTGCAGTAAGCGATGACAACTGCTGGATCATCTGCATGGGTCCGCGGGGGCTTGCCAGGGTGGCAGCGCCCGCCGTCACGGCGCCGGTGTTACTGACGGCGATACGAACAGTCGTCACTGTCAGCTCGGCGATTCCCAAACTGATCTCTGCGGCTGCAATGCCCGCGCGTAGGGGAAGCGTGAGCATCTCCAGCAGTTTCATGCGTTAACTGTAACCGGTAACACACAAACACTCACCTGGATCGCCGGTCAGTGAAGGACCTTCAGGCCGACGACACAACCGACGATTCCCAGGATCAGCAGAATCTTGACGATCGACGTGGACTCCGCGCCGGTAACCATCGCATATCCCACGGTCAGGGCGGCGCCGATGCCGACCCAGACCGCGTACGCAGTTCCGATGGGAAGGGTGCGCATTGCATACGCGAGGCCCGCCATACTGACGATCAGGCCGAGGATGAAGACAACGGTGGGCGACATTTTGCTGAATCCGTCGGACTTACCGAGTGCGGTAGCCCAGACAGCTTCGAAAAGTCCGGAAATGACGAGCACGATCCATGCCATGGTGAACAACTCCCAAGGCACCGTCTTTTCGCTGGCCGGGTACGGTGCGCTCGTCCGGATGTCGTCGTTGACCAACCAACCATAGCAACAGAATTCTGCGTTCCGACCCGGTCAGCTGGCGATTTAGGTCACCACCGCCGTTCGAACTCTCTTCAGATGGATGGTCGTCATGGCCACTACGATCGTCGCCGTTGCAGCGAGAACAGCCAGAGGAATCGGCGTGTTCACCGTGACAGGGCCGTGTTCGACGAGCGGACCGTTCGACCACCCGAATTCCTGCACGTCAGGCTCCAAGATGGTCGCTGAAACCGAGAACAGCGTAAGAGTGAAGGGCAGTACCGCCCCGCTCGAGACTGCCCCGAAGGCAACAGGCAGGCAAGACGCGACGGCCAATCCCAACGCCAGCGGCAGAACAACGACGTACGAAACCGTGGTGAGGGGGCTGTCCGACAGTCCCGAGAGTGCGCTCACGCCAAGGAGTCCCAGCCCGAGTTGGGGCATCGGTCGTTTCCATCCGACGACGACGCCGAGCGCCAGGGCAGCAGCGCCCGCGAGCACCGCCCAAGTCCAGTCGGAGGAAAAGTGGGTCGTGCTGACCGAAACCGCGCTGACTGCCAGTCCAACGAGTATGAAACGGCCGTCGTGTGGCGACAAGCGCCAGGCCAGTGCGACCGTTACGGCAATCGCGATCACCACTGCAGTCACCCAGGACCCATGTGATGTCGACGTCGAGCCCAACCACACGTAGAGAACCGTGAATGCCAGGGGCAGAACAACTCCCAGCGTCACCAGGCGCACGCCGACGTCGCCCGGCTCCTGATTTGGTCGTGCGACTGCGGCGACTCCGCCCACGAGAAGGGTTGCAGCGAGAAGAATCCAGACGGGAATCGTGGACGGCAGGGGGTAGGAATCGCCCGGAAGTGTGAGCGACCACCTGACGACGCGATCGCGCCACAAGTCAGCGGCGCCGAAGTACAGGGTCGTCGTGGTTACGCCGAGTGCGAGAGCGATTTGTGCTCCGCGGTGACCCGTCGTCGGAAATGCCGCTGCCGCGAGGAAAGCGCCTGCTCCGATTGCGTTCAGAGTCACAGAAATCTGGGCGGAGATCAAAACGAATGCTGGTAGCGCGATGGCGAGGGCGCCAGCTGCAGTGAAGACGGTCGCGAGTCCGCCACGGGGCCGTAAAGCCGAACCCACTGATCCCGGCTACGTTGCTGCATCATTCGTCGCATTTTCGCACAATTCTCCGATGCGACTGATCGTCACATCGCCGTGCGGATCCATCCAAACCGGCTCTCCATTATGAAGTCGAGGAACAAGCAGATGGCGTCCTCGACTGCGCCACTGGACGAAGTCGTAGCCGGTTAAATTGGTCTGAACGGACGATCGACAACAACTTTTGATCCGAATCGCAGGCAACGTAGATCTTGGGCAACAGCCGCGAGGGCCTGTGCCCAAGACTCCGGTGGCGCGAAGCCAGGATCCTCTCCGGGATCGGAGTTGTTGGTGAACAGAGGAATACGCCACGTCAAGCAGTCCCTGTTCCACAGTGGAGGTAGTGACATGCCGCGTCCTTCCGATTCGTGGGGCCGCATCCCAGCGTTCACAGGAATCTCCCAGCGAACGTACAGCGAGAATCCAGTGGCAGGGGAGAAGATAGTTCTCGTGACCGACAAGACACCTGAAGCCCGCATCCTCGTCGTCGACGACGAACCCACCATCGTGGAGTTGCTCTCCGTGAGCCTCCGGTTCCAGGGCTTCGAGGTGGCAACTGCGTCGAGCGGTGCCCAAGGCCTGGATGTCGCACGGACTTTCCGCCCTGACGCGATCGTTCTCGACGTCATGATGCCCGGGATGGACGGGTTCGGTCTGCTCCGACGCCTCCGCGCCGACGGTGTGGACGCGCCGGTTCTGTTTCTGACGGCGAAGGATTCGCTCGACGACAAGATCAGCGGCTTGACGCTCGGCGCGGACGACTACGTGACCAAGCCGTTCAGCCTCGAAGAGGTCGTGACGAGGTTGCGGGTCATCCTGCGCCGCGCCGGCCGCGGTGTCGCGCCGGAGCAGTCGCCGCGAGTGAAGTTCGCCGACATCGAACTCGACGACGACACCCGCGAGGTCTGGAAGAAGGGCGAACTGGTTGCACTCTCACCCACCGAGTTCACGCTGCTCCGATATTTCATGGTCAACGCCGGGACGGTTCTCAGCAAGCCTCGGATTCTCGACCACGTCTGGAACTACGATTTCGGCGGGGAGGTCGGAGTTGTCGAGTCCTACGTGTCCTACCTGCGTCGCAAGGTGGATACGGGGGAGACGCCGCTGATTCACACGTTGCGTGGGGTCGGCTACGTGATGCGTGAACCGCGGCAATGATCGCCGCCGCGGAAAACGACCAACTGCAGAAGCGAGGTCGTTTCCGTCTCCATTCACTGCCTCTGCGCTTCACCCTGGTTGCGGCCTTGCTGGTGTTGGCAGCGCTGGGTCTGTTGGCGTCGGGCGTGGCGGTCACTTCTGCTCTCGAGAATTCATTGACCCAGCGAACCGACAAAACGCTGTACGAGGCGGTTGACGGTTGGGCAAAGCCGCACACCAGAGATCTACAGCCGCCCAGTGACGTCGGCCCGGACACCCGCCCACCGAGCCCCTTCTTCGTTCGGACAGTGACCCCGGACGGTCGGGTGATCATCCTGAACGACAAGTCGACGACCACGGAACCCGACCTGTCGAAAGATTCCACCAACGGCCCGATCACCGTCGGATCGAGCGACGGTTCGGACGTGAACTGGCGAGTGCTCACGACGGTCCGCGACGGCACGACCACGACTATCGGTGTGCGACTGACGGACAACGAGCAGACCGTCGACGACTTGGTCGGTCTGCAACTCGGCATCGGCCTGGTTGTCCTGCTGATCCTCGGCGGCGGAGCGTATTTCGTGGTTCGCAGGAGCCTGCGTCCCCTGGTGGAGGTGGAGGAAACCGCCGCTGCCATTGCCGCCGGCGACCTTCATCGACGCGTTCCGGAGCGCGACGACCGCACCGAAGTCGGCCGATTGTCGGTGGCACTCAACGGAATGCTCGCGCAGATTCAACACGCATTTGCTGCGACCGAGGCTTCGGAGGAATCAGCACGGCGTTCCGAGGAGAAGATGCGTAGATTTGTCGGCGACGCGAGCCACGAGTTGCGCACACCCTTGACGACTATCCGCGGATTTGCGGAGTTGTATCGCCAAGGGGCGATGACGGATACGGAAACGCTGATGAACCGAATCGAGGGTGAGGCGTCGAGGATGGGTCTCCTGGTCGAGGACCTTCTCATGCTTGCCAGACTCGACGAACAGCGACCGCTCGAGAACAAGCCGGTGGATCTGCTTGCGGTTGCGGCGGATTCGGTGCAGGCGGCGCGAGCGATCGCACCGGATCGAACCGTCAAACTGCAGATGACCGGCGGCCCGGGCCTACCCGAGGTGCACGGCGACGAGGCCAGACTGCGTCAGGTAGTCGCCAATCTGGTGGGCAACGCGATCAAACACACGCCGCCGGATGCGACGGTCACAGTTCGTGTCGGTACAACCGAGAACTCCGCGGTGGTCGAGGTTTCTGATACCGGTCAGGGCCTGAGTGAAGAGGATGCCGCGCGGATCTTCGAGCGTTTCTACCGCGCGGACACCTCTCGCACCCGCGAGAGCGGAGGCTCCGGTCTCGGCCTGTCCATCGTCTCGGCTTTGGTTGCAGCGCACGACGGAACCGTCAGCGTCGAGACGGCCCTCGGGCAGGGGACGACGTTCCGCGTCGAATTGCCGCGTGATCCGAAGGACGACTGACGAGGAACTGCCGAAACCTGTTTCTCAGAAGTAGGTATGCACCGTGCCGACGACACGGTAATCCGAATCGACTTCGGGAATGAGCGACCACTTGTCGAACGTGGTGCAGGGATGCGAGATTCCGCAACCGAGCAGATCTCCGACCTGCACGTCGAAGTCAGCCGGAACGTCGACGTACGCGTGCTGGTCGTTGAGTGCGGTGATCGTCAGTTCTCGCGCTGATCGGTTGGATCCGTCGCGTCGGTGCCACAGGACTATGGGAAAGCCGGCGTCGGAGCCGACGTCGCGACGACCGAAGCCCAGGATCGCGCGGCCGGGCTCAGGTATGGAGAGCACTACGCCCCAGACTTCAGCGGCTCCCTGCAGGGTTCGCGGACCATCCGCCCACGGCGAAGTCTCGGCATAGAGACCGTGATCGTGGGTGATGTAGCAACCGCTGCGCAGTACGACGCGTACACCGTTGTCGAGTGCCCACCGGCCGGCCAGCTCGCGCACCACAAGATCGTGAAATGCGCTGCCGCCGAACGTGACCAGTGGTCTGGGAGCCTTCGCGGAGTTGTTCTCGAACAGGTTCTCGGAGACACAGATTTCCGTGAAAACCCGCGCGGATTTGAGATATGAATCGACGGAAATGCGGCGGGCGGCTACCGAGGCTCCGGGCATCATGCCCTCGAAACCCTCGACTCCGGTGACTGTCAACGAAGGAGCCTGCGACGCTGCGCGTGCAACATCGAGAGCTTGCTCGACAGTGCGAGCGCCCGCGCGTCCGCTGTCGTAGCCGAGTTCGACGAGAACCCGGATACGGCTGGCCGGTGAGACTTTCGCGATCAACTGTTCCATCAGCCGGACGCTCTCGACGGAGTCGACGAGGGTGGTGACGAAGAAATCGGGGTCGGTGGCCTGGGCGTCGCAGATCCACCGAATGCCGGCGGGATCGAGAACCTGGCTGGCGATGATGATCGTGTCCACACCGAATTCACGCAGAATGCGTGCCTGCGCAACGGTTGCCGCCGTCATTGCCCAAGCCCCGGCGTCGAGTTGCCGACGAACCAGTTCGGGGCTCATCGTGGTCTTCGCGTGGGGCGCCAGATCCACATCGTGATCGGAACAGAACTGTGCCATGAGGTCGACGTTGTGCGCGATCGCTGCACGATTGAGTGTCATCACGGGTAGCAGGAGGTTGCCGTCGAGTGCAGAGATCCCCAGCGGCTCGAGGTCGGAGCCGTCGCGACCTTCGAGGTCGGTGCCGAATGCCTTGTGCTGCCAACCGATCGGGGGGTTCGCGAAATGCGTCATGGCATCGATTGTGCCGTTGATTGCAGACGATGTGTTCATGTGTAGTGACTTTCTGTCAGAACTATGCAGGTCAGAACGTAATCGGGCTACGAGCGGCGTACCGGGCGACCGGGCAACGCGTCCTCGACCACGACACCGCCTTCGACGACGGGTACTCCGCCGACCAGCACGCGGCTGATTCCGGTGGAGGGACGGGTGCCGTCGATGTAGGTGGCGTTGTCGGTGATCCGCTCGGGGTCGAAAACGAGGATGTCCGCGTCGCTGCCGGGGCTGATCCGACCTTTCGCCGACATCGAGGGAACCGACTCCTCCAGAATCTGCGCGGGGATCAACGAGCAGCGCGCGACGATCTCCGACAGCGACAGCAGTTGACGCTCGCGGTACAGCGTACGAATCGCACGTGCATAGGTACCGGCGCCGCGGGGATGGCCGAGTGCCTTCTCCGGCAATGGCCACTGCAATGCGTCGGCAGACGAGCGGCCAGGCCAGGTCAGTGGCATCGCGTCGCTCGCGATGGCGGCGCGGTCGAAAGTCATCGCCCTTTCGAGGAAATCGCGCTGCACGGTGTCGTTCTCGTCGAGGAACTCCACCAGCACCAGTCCACCGGGGTCCGTTGCCCGAAGATGTTCCAGCTGTTTGCGGTCCGCGATACGTTCACCGGTGGGTACGAATGTCAGCGATCGTGGTGTCAGATTCATCAGGTGCAGCTTGTCGGGATCGAGAAACGCAGCTCCGACGGCCGTCGACCCGGAACCGTACGGATACGCCTCTGTCGTGACGCGCGATCCGGCAGCCTGAACCTGCGCCACCACCGACAGCGCATGGTCGACGTGCATTCCCGAGGTGCTGTTGACGTGGCAGTAGTGCATGTGTGCGCCGGTTTCGGCTGCTGCACGGGCGATTTCGAAGGCACCGTCCACCGGGCTCGACGGATCGGCCGAGATGAGCGGGCGTGCATGGGTGTAGGTGGGAACTCCGGCGCGGGCCGCGAGATCCGCCACCTGCAAGTACTCGGCCGGATCGGATTTCGGGGCGTACCCGACCACCACACCGATACCGAGAGCGCCTGCGGCTAGATCGTTTTCGAGAAGTTCGAGAATGTGTGCACGCTGGGCGGCGGTGGGCTCGCCTTGCCAGCTCGGGGAACCGACATGGTGCAGGAGAGTTCTGATGTCGCCGTCGGGGTCGGCTCCCGAGAGTTCGATCATTCGGGCGTGAGCCCACGACGTCGCGTAGCCGTAGTTGATCGGGCGCCCCTCGGCGCCGGCCCGCGCATATGCCTTCGCAACAGGAATGACGCCGGCTTCCAGCTCGAGGGCCGTCGTGACTCCGTCCAATGCCTGAAGTCGCTGCTCGGCGATTTCCTGTCCGTGGCTGTGCAGGTCGATGAATCCGGGGCAGATCACCTGACCGGTCACGTCGATCGTCTGCCGGGCTTCGATCGCGTCGTGACCCCAAGCCGAGACCTTGCCGCCGGTGATCGCGATGTTGCGAACCTCGTCGGTCCCCGATGCGGGATCGACGACGCGGCCGCCGGTGAACACGATGTCGTGGACCTGCATCAGAGTTGCACTCCTGTCGTTGGTCGAACCGCCTGGCCCGGCGAATGTCCCGATGGTTTCACGGCTCGGGTATCGGATTCTGGTGTGAACGTCCCAAATGGAGGCCGACTCACCGTTCGACCGGACAAGAAACCGATGCCGTCGAGTGTGAAGGTGAAAGCGAAGGCACCAATTCATCCGATTGAGATTGATGGAGGACAGGAATGCACGTCTATATTTCGGTGGACATGGAGGGTATCGCGGGTATCGCGACGCTCGATCAGACGATCCGCGGCGGTGGCGGCTACCACCGTGCGCAGATGCTCATGACCGCCGAGACCAACGCTGCGATCGCCGGTGCGTTCGACGCCGGTGCGACGAGCGTCCTGGTCAACGACAGCCATGGAACGATGGACAACCTGCTTCACGCCGATCTGGACCCACGGGCGCGCCTGATCTTCGGATCACCGAAGATGCAGTGCATGGCGGAGGGGCTCACGTCCGATCACGACGTCGCCTTGTTTGTCGGCTACCACGCGCCCGCCGGTGGCCCCGGCGTCCTGGCGCACACGTTCTCGAGTTTGTTCGCGGACGTCCGCCTCGACGGAAAGTCCGTCTCCGAGACCGACGTCAACACCCTCTACGCTGCGACGCAGGGTGTTCCCGTCGGCCTGGTGACGGGCGACGACGTCATCTGCGGCCTGGTGGACGCAGCCTCGCCGACAACGGAGACCGTCGAGGTGAAGAAGGCGCACGGTTGGTCGGCGACCAATTCGCTGCCGCCTTCGCTGGCTTGCGAGCAGATCCGGGCAGGCGCCGAGCGTGCGGTGCGCAAGGCCGACACGCTGAAGCCCGTCGAGCTGCGTGACGAATGGACGCTCGAGATCGTTCACCCCACCACCACGGGAGCTGAACTCGCCGAGGCCGTTCCCGGATCACGACGGATCTCGGATCGCACGATTTCGCACACACTCGGTAGCGTCGACGACATTCTCGGTCTGATCACTGTCAATGCTCGGCTCGCAGCCGCAGGCGTCTCGACGATCGTGGCAGTCGCCAATCGCACGTAATGCAGTAGCGACTCGATCTCGAAATGCCGCCGACACCGTGTGTGTCGGCGGCATTTGTCATCTGTTGGGGCAGAACATGTTCCGATCGACCAAACGATGCTTCGGGTATTGGTGGAACGGACCAATGCGGTAGACGTGTTCGCTGTCACACTTCATCAGGCTTTTCAATGCTCTATTCGATGCGGCACAAGACAATCCGGGAGGCTTGATGAAGGCGGAGCGCGTCACAGTGGAAGATCCATCGCACGCAAGTGGTGGAGCGGTTCGAAACATGATGGACAACAAGTCGATTCGACGCACAACCACCGTTACGGTCGGACTGCTCAGTACGATCTGGTTGATCGACATGGTGGATCGTGTGATGATCGGGCTTGCGCTTCCGATGATCGGCGATGAATTCTCCCTCAGTAGTACACAGTTGGGCGGAGTGGTCTCGGTCTTCGCGATCTTCTACATGCTCGGGCAGGTTCCCGGCGGCATGCTGGCCGACCGCTTCGGGCCCCGGCCACTGTTGATCGTGGCTTTGATCCTGTGGTCGGTGTTCACCGCATTGACAGGGTTCGCGTGGGGTCTCGTCTCGCTGATGGTCATGCGTGCGATGTTCGGCATCAGCCAGGGGCTCTTTCCGGCTGCGTCGTTCAAGGCTTTGGCAGAGCGGACGCGTCCGAAAACCAGAGCAACCGCTATGGGTTTCATGCTCGGCGCCAACAATCTCGGCCCCGGCGTCGCACCGCTGATCATCGCGCCGGTTCTCATGGCGGTGGGGTGGCGTGACGCGTTCTGGCTGGTGGCGATCGTCGGCGCCGTGATCGGCACGGTGGTGTGGTTGGTGCTGCCGGCACCGTTGGACACGGAAATCTCGGAAGATCCCGAGGCTGCGCTGCAACCTTTGGCGAGTGAGCACTCCCGCGCCGCGGTGTTCAAGTCTGCGTCGGTCTGGAAGTTTGCGATTCTGTTCTGCCTGAGCAACATGTCCGCATACGGGCTGATGACCTGGGTGCCGAGTTATCTGCTCAACGACAAGGGACTCTCGCTGATCGACACGGGGATCTTTGCCGCGATCCCCTTCATCGTCACGGCGCTGGCCACGATTCTGGGCGGGCGATTGGTGGACAAGTACTTCCACGACCGGGCTCGGATTCTTCTGGTTCCGTGTATGGCCACGTCGGCAGTTCTGTTGTTCCTGATGACCACCGCCGACACCGTCGCGATGTTCACGTTCTACGAGACCTTGGCTCTAGGCATCAGCGGTCTGTGTTCGATGTCGATCTTCGCGATGCCGTTGCGGGCACTTCCCGCCGAATTCCTCGGTTCCGGAATGGGTTTGATCAACGGTTGTGGTCAGTTCGCCGGTTTCATCACCCCGCTCGTGATGGGATGGATGGTGGACCAGTTCTCGTACATGGCTGCATTCGGAGTCCTGGTCGGAGCGACGAGCGTTGCCGCGTTGGTGGCCATGATCGTTCCGCAGACCCCGGCGAAATTCTGAGAAGGAGACCGAAGATGTCGGCAACGGACGGCACACGAAAGATCGAAGACGACGTCGTCACCGATTTTTCCGAGAAGATGAGTTACGGGGCTTACCTCGGGCTCGATACCCTCCTGGATTCGCAGCATCCGGTGAGCGAGCCGGAGCACCACGACGAACTTTTGTTCATCATTCAGCACCAGACGAGCGAGTTGTGGCTCAAGCTGTTTCTCCACGAGATACGGGCGGCCAGAGCAGCTATAGCTGCCGACGACATCCGGGTCGCTTTCAAGCGCATCGCACGCGTCAAACACATCCAGGCCACACTGACCGAGCAGTGGTCGGTGTTGGCGACACTGACGCCGGCGGAGTATGCGGAGTTCAGAGGCGTTCTCGGCAACTCATCCGGATTCCAGTCGTACCAGTACCGCGCCGTGGAATTCGTGCTCGGAAACAAGAACGCGGACATGCTGAAGGTGTTCGAATCGGATCCGTCTGCCCACCAATTGTTGGAGACCCTGCTCGGGGAGCCGACACTGTACGACGAGTTCTGGCGATACCTGTCCAGGCAGGGCTACGACGTTCCGGCGTCGGCTCTCGAACGAGACGTCAGCGCGCCCTACGTGCGCAACGACGAGTTGATTCCGCTGGTCAAGGCAATTTACGAGAACGTCGAGCAGCACTGGACGGCGTACGAGGCATTCGAGGAGTTGGTCGACCTCGAGGAGAGCTTCCAGTTGTGGCGGTTCCGGCATCTTCGGACGGTGCTGCGGGTGATCGGTATGAAGAAGGGGACCGGCGGTTCGAGTGGTGGTGCCGGGTTCCTGCAACGTGCGTTGGAGTTGAGCTTTTTCCCCGAGCTGTTTGCCGCCCGAACCGAGATCGGAACCTGACATACCTGCTTCATGACACACGGCTGCCTATTACGCCCAGCTGTTCGTGACACACGACGAATCCCGGCTCGAAGGACAGGAGTCTTGGACAAGATCCGGCCGGGGTGGTTCGACCAAGCTGAACTTGCGAAGTTTGCAAGTCGGTGACAGGAGAGCGTCGGAGTGGACAAGAAGACAATGGTGGCGGACCTGGCGGCACTGGTAACCGCCGAGTCGCCCAGTTCCGACCTCAGCGCAGTCGATGCGTGTGCGGACGTGGTGGCCGAGATCGGCGAACGCCATCTCGGGAGCGCACCGGAACGTATTCGCATCGACGGTCGTCAGCACTTGCGTTGGTCCTTCGGCACGGAGCCGAAGGTGATGCTCCTGGGCCATTTCGACACTGTCTGGCCGCTCGGAACGCTCGCGGAGTTGCCCTGGTCGGTCACCGACAACATCGCCACCGGACCCGGAGTCTTCGACATGAAGGCCGGCATCGTCCAGCTCTTCCATGCGCTCGCATCGCTTCCGTCGCTGGACGGGGTGGTCGTGCTCCTCAATTCCGACGAGGAAATCGGCTCCCCGACCTCGCGCGCACTGATCGAGGAGCAAGCGCGTCAGGTCGACGCTGTGCTGGTCCTCGAGGCCGCAGCCGACGGCGCGGTGAAGACGGCACGCAAGGGCATGTCGCTGTACTGCGTCGACATCGAGGGACGCGCTGCTCACGCCGGATTGGAACCGGAGCGAGGTGTGAACGCTGTCGTTGAACTGGCGCATCAGATTCAGGCGGTTGTGGAGCTCGCGGATCCGGCGGCGGGAACATCAGTGGTTCCGTCGGTGATCAGTGGCGGAACGACGACCAATACCGTTGCAGCGCAGGCGAAACTGTGGTGTGACGTTCGGATGTGGTCGGCGAAGGAACAGGAACGCATCGATCGTTCGATCCGCGCGCTGGTACCGGTACTGGCCGAAAGTCGAATTTCGGTAACCGGCGGACCCAACCGTGGGCCACTGGAATCCGCGTCGTCGGAGAAGCTGTACTTTCTCGCTCATCAGGTCAGCAGTGAGAGCGGGTTGGGGATGCTGCGCGACTGCGCCGTCGGCGGTGCCTCGGACGGAAACTTCACCGCTGCAGTCGGAACCCCGACGTTGGACGGCCTCGGTGCCGTCGGCGGTGGTGCCCATGCAGCCACAGAACACGTAGAGATAGATCAGATGATCCCGCGCGCCACGTTGTTGGCCGGTCTGGTGACTCGAGTCCTGGAGGGAGGACTGTGACGATGACGTCGCCGAACAATGTCCAACGCAAGATTGCTCAACCAGTGGGAGGTGTATCGCCTTCGCGGATGCGTCAGGCGATCAGCCAAGCCGAGCAGGCCGCTCTGCTTGCGTGTGTGACCGTCGAAACCGTCACCGGGCATGCCGAGTTGGAACAGGTATTCGGCCTGTTCGAGAAGGTATGGCAGCCGGAGAGCGGAAATCCGCCCGTACACCGGGACATGATGAAAGCGCTCTCGCACTCCGGAAATTACGTAGCCGGTGCTTTTCGTGGCGGAGACCTGATCGGTGGCTCGGTTGCCTTCTTCGAAGAGCCGCAACATCGTTCGTTGCATTCTCACATCACGGGAATTCTCCCGAACGTGCAGAACGGGCACATCGGCCTCGCGTTGAAACTGTTCCAGCGGGCGTGGGCACTGGAGCGGGGAATTCTCCACGTGCGGTGGACTTTCGACCCGCTCGTCGCGCGCAATGCCTATTTCAACGTCTCGAAACTCGGTGCGTTTCCGGTCCAGTATCTGCCGCGTTTCTACGCGCCGATGAACGACAGTCTCAACGGCGGCGCAGACAGCGACCGGTTGTTGATCGACTGGGAGATCGGTAGCAGCAAGGTTTCCGACGTCGTCGCCGGTTCGGGAGAAGTCCCGACTCCCGAGTCCTTGGGGGCGAGCGAACTGCTGTCCGTCTCCGAAGCCGGCCTGCCCGTGTTGAAGTCGACCAAGAATCGTTTCGTCACGGTGGCCACGCCGAATGACGTGTACGCACTGCGTAAGTCGGACGCGGCGGCGGCGAACGATTGGCGGCTGGCCGTCCGCGAAACTCTCGGAGGCGTGCTCTCCGAGAACGGAGTGGTTCTCGCCGTCACCAGAACCGGAAAGTACGTGCTTGACCGTGCGCCGGGAACACAGGTCGGCAGGACAACAGCGGAGGTTAGATCGTGAAGGTCGACGGAGTTGAATTACGCCGGGCGGCAATGCCGTTGAAGGCGCCGTTTCGAACCTCGTTCGGCACAGAGACCACCAAGGACGTGTTGTTCGTCAAGGTCGTCACCTCGGAGTCGGAAGGCTGGGGCGAGTGCGTAGCGATGTCCGAGCCTCGCTACTGCTCCGAATACACGGACGGCGCCGCCGAAGTCCTTCGCAAGTTCCTGATTCCGTCTCTGGGTGAACTCACCGATCCCGACGTGCACGCACTGAGCGCGACGATGGAACAGTTCGCCGGACACCCGATGGCCAAAGCTGCCCTGGAAACCGCCTTCCTCGACGCCGAATTGCGCGCCGCCGGGACGAGCCTGTCCTCGTATCTCGGCGCAGTGGTCGATCGGGTACCCGCGGGTGTCTCGGTGGGTATCAAGAATTCGATCGACGAACTGCTCGAGGAGGTAGGCGGCTTCCTCGACGCCGGATACCTACGCATCAAACTGAAAATCGAATCGGGCTGGGACATCGAGCCGGTTCGCGCAGTCCGCGAGCGGTTCGGCGACGACGTACTCCTCCAGGTCGACGCGAACACGGCGTACACCTTGGCTGACGCGCGCCATCTCCAGCGGCTCGACGACTTCGACCTCCTGCTGATCGAGCAGCCGCTTCCCGAAGAGGAGCTGCGCGGTCATGCCAGGTTGGCCGAGATGATGCGAACGCCCGTCTGCCTCGACGAGTCGATCACCTCCGCGAAGGTCACGGCCGACGCGCTGGCCATCGGCGCGTGCAGCGTGGTGAACATCAAACCGGGACGTGTCGGCGGTTATCTCGAATCGCGTCGAATCCACGACGTCTGCAAGGCCAACGGAATTGCCGTGTGGTGCGGCGGAATGCTCGAGACCGGAATCGGCCGGGCCGCCAACGTCGCTCTTGCCGCGCTTCCTGGATTTGTCCTACCAGGCGATACGTCAGCCTCCGATCGGTACTTCGCCGAAGACATCACCGAACCGTTCGTACTCGACGACGGCTACGTGAAGGTTCCGGAAGGACCGGGTATCGGCGTCGAACCGATCCCTGACCTGCTCGAAGCCATCACCACTTCGGTCGAATGGATCGGCATGGATCGGCTTTGACGAATCACTATGACACACTTCGTTCACAGGACGAAGGAGTGATAGACGTGGGCACCGTACGACCTCGCATCAGTTTGGTGCGGCTTCTCGAAGACGTGGGAACTACGGTGCTGAATCCGGTTGTCGGTGATCCGGAGGTGGTCCAGGAGATCGCCTCGGTGGTCATTCACGATCCTGACGACGACTCACCCTCGACGCCCGACTCCATGGTTCTGCTGGTCGGAATCACCGGCGGTGAACGTATCGCGGAGTCCGTCGCCGGCCTGGCCGAGCGCGGAGTGCGCGTGGTGGTCGCGCGAGTGACCACCGAAGTCAGTGACGCCGATCGAGAATCCATCATGTCCTCCGGCGTCGTCGTGTTGACGTTGGCCCGCGGAGTTTCGTGGGTTCAGCTGACAAGCCTGCTTCATTCGGTGCTCTCGGCCCGAAACGAAGTCGGGCACATCCATTCACGCGGAGGTGGCCCGGCCGGCGATCTGTTCGCCTTCGCCAACGCCGTCAGCGCGCTCTTGGATGCGCCGATCACGATCGAGGATCGAAGCTCACGGGTTATCGCCTTCTCCGGCCGCCAGGAAGAAGGAGACGGTCCACGTATCGCGACCGTTCTGGAGCGGCAGGTTCCTGACCAGTACATTCGAGTGCTCGAGGAAGCAGGGGTCTTCGACCGGCTCTATCGCAGCGACGATCCGGTGTGGGTGTCGGCGGAGACTCTCGGTACCAAAATGGGACGTATTGCCGTGTCCATCCGGGCCGGCGACGAGTTCCTCGGCTCCATGTGGGTGGCAACCGGTGAGCCGATGTCCGAGGACCGGATGCGGGCACTGCGTGACTCGGCCGGGTTGATTGCGCTGCAGATGTTGCGGTTGCGCGGCGGCGCCGACGCCGAGCGTCGACTGCGAGCAGACCTGATCGCGACCCTTCTCGACGGTGGGTCCGGTGCGGTCGACGCGATGAATCGCCTCGGCCTCGGGACCGGTCCCGCACTCGTGATGGCCTTGGGCCGTAGGTCTTTCGAGGGATCGTCGAAGCCGGACGACGCCGCCCACGTGGTGCGACTGACCGACGCTCTGGCCATGCACCTCGGTGCGGTCCACTCGCAGTCGGCGGCTGCATTGGTCAACGGAACCGGCTACGCGGTGCTGTCTGTGCGAGGGCATTCCCCGGCAGAAGCCGAGCTGCAGGCGTTCCGTGTGGCCTCGGATTTCCTGGACCGTACCGGAGCATCCGGCGACACGATCATCGGGATCGGCCGGGTCGTGACGAGACCGGCCCAGTTGAGCCGATCGAAGCGCGACGCCGAACATGCCCTCGAAGTGTTGTTGGCGGGACGAGCGTCGGGCAGCGTCGCCACTTTCAGCAGTGTCCACGTCGACGCCATTCTGTTGGAGATCGCGTCGGAAGCTGCAGCCGAAGGATTCTCGGACCTCGGGCCCATCGAGGCGATCGCCAGCCACGACGCTGCCCATGCGACCTCGTTCGTCGACACCCTCGATGCGTGGCTCAACGCCTTCGGTGACGTCGGTGACGCCGCGGCGTCATTGCACGTGCACCCCAACACCTTTCGGTATCGCCTCAGCAAGTTGAAGGGAATGGCCGCGTTGGATCTCGACGACCCCAACGTTCGCTTCCGGTTGATGGTGCATCTTCGTCTGCGCGGTCCACGCTAGTTCGAGAGCCGAAAAATGCGGGTCGCGCCGGTTTCTCGGCGCGACCCGCATTTTCTGTCAGCGGATACCGGTCAGCTGTTGTTGCGAAGTGCTTCGACAGCGATGCGGCCGACGGTTCCGATCGAGGCATCGATCTTCGGGGCGCGATGAGTGAGTGCGTGGGACTTGGTGAAGACGCCGACGGCGTAACGCTTACCGTCCGGGTACGCCACGACGCCGGCTTCGTTTCGTACCAATCCCAGCGTTCCGGTCTTGGCAGCGACGGTGACCTCGTCGGGGAAACCAGATGAAAGGCGGTGCGGCCAGACCTGCTTGCTCATGATCGTTCGGACCTCTTCGCAGGCCGATGCGGGGCCGGCTTCGTCCCTCCAGATTGCAGCCAGCAACATTGTGATCTCACGAGGGGTGCTGGAGTTGGAGCGGGCCGGATCCATGACGGAAATCGTCCGGAGAATTTCGATCGGAGGCATTTCAAGCAAGGTGCCCTTGTCGACTCCGAGGTCGTCGTAGACCGATTTGAACAGACCGCGGCAGTCACGGACCAAGTTGGTCTTCTCCAAACCGAGCTCACGCAGCGTTGCGACGATGTTGTCGAGTCCGAGACGCTCGAACAAGAAATCCGTGGCGGCGTTGTCGCTGAAGCTCATCATGAGCAGAGCGAGGTCTCGCCAGCTGGCGGTGACATCGTCGGCGCAACCGCCGATACCGATGCCGCCGGAGCGGAACTCGGCGGTCACCGTGGCGTGCTCGGTCGGATCAAGGGTGCCTGCCGCTACTTCACGGGCGTACTGGAGTACGACAGGAATCTTGAAAACGGAGGCGAGGATGACACCTTCGTCAGCGCCGTAGCCGAACTCTTCGCCGGAATCGATGTCGCGTGCGTGGACGAACGCATCGGTCTT
Source organism: Rhodococcus sp. IEGM 1409 (assembly GCF_030056735.1). GTDB lineage: Bacteria > Actinomycetota > Actinomycetes > Mycobacteriales > Mycobacteriaceae > Rhodococcus_F. Next base: position 78,125 of record NZ_JASHKN010000012.1, on the reverse strand, counting down.
CGCTTCGGCCAGTACAGAAGCGATCTCCTGCTGTGCGCTCTCAACGTACGTGGCAGTTTCGGTCATTCGAGAAGCCCTTCGTCGGTATCCGTATATCTGGGTTATTCGTGGATTCGACGATAGTGAGTCGACGACGGGGGGTCTTGTACGAATCGACGAAGCTGACCGAAAGGTTCGGTGCGGATATGCCGAATCATCCGGGCGTCGGGGTGTTCCAGATCAGGAAGCGTATGTTTCGAGCCGGCAGCGGACAAGGCTGTCGACATCGCCGCGGCGCTTGTCGGAGACGACGCCGGCCAGCAGAAGAGTGAACAACTCGTCGATGCGGTCGTCCAAATCGCTTCGCCTGGTGAGCACGTTCGAAACCAGTTGAACGCCGGTGAATGCCGAGATTGCCACGCGGCCCACCGATTCCGGATCCACGTCGTCGCGGATATCGCCTTCGCGCTTCGCGGCCTCGGCCAGTTTTCGAAGCTCGCGGATCCACGCGAGGTACGGGCCTTGCGAACCGTCGGCAGAGGCCAATTCGAGGGTAAGCCGGACTCCCGCACGAACAATCGGGTCCGCGACAAGTTGGCGGCCCATCTCGTGGCACACCATGACGAGCTGTTCCAGTGCCGGTGCGCCCGTGGCTGCAACTGCGGTGAAGGCGGTGATCGAGATCTGGTGCTGTTCTTCGATGACAGCTTGAGCCAATTCGTCTTTGGACGAGAAGTGGAAATAGACCGCGCCCTTGGTCATCTGCGCCGCGGACACGATGTCGTTCATGCTCGTGCTGCCGTACCCCGTGACTTCGAACCGATCGGCAGCGCCACGAAGAATCTGACGCCGACTGATCTTGGCACGTTCCTGCATTGCTCCCTTGTCCTCCGACTGTTAATACGTGAACTAGTTTTAGGGCCCTAGGTCCCGGACCGGCGCCCCACGGTAGCAGCGAAACTCGTGCTCGCGCGACAGCGCGAAACGGACTGTTCGGTGTGCAATCGCAGGTCACGGTCGGTAGGAGCGACAAATGCGACCGCCGCAACCTCAGTTGGAGGCTGCGGCGGGGAGTCCAGTTATCGGCCAGCGAAATTCGGTCGAAGGTACGCGATCAACGAGTCGAGACAGTTGCCTCGAAGCCGAGGTCGCGTAGTGCCGACTTGAGTTCGGTCTGCGCCTCGTCGAGAGATTCGGGTGACGGCGAAGTGTCGGCGCCACTGATGTCGAAGTTCCCCATGTCGTATGCGGGGAAGACGTGAACGTGCAGATGCGGAACTTCCAGACCTGCGATGAGGAGACCGGCCCGAGGCGCGTCGAACGCCTTCCTCACAGCCTGACCCAGGGTGCGGGCAACCGCGGTGACCTTGGCAAAGAGTTCAGGATCTACGTCCTGCCACTGATCGACCTCGGCTCGCGGTACGACGAGTACGTGACCCTGCGTTACCGGTGCGATGGTCAGGAACGCGACAACGTCGTCGTCCTCCCACACGAAACGTCCTGGTAGATCCCCGTTGATGATGGCGCTGAAGACTGAAGGCATACCCCGAGATTAGCCCGCGTCCGGTTGCCAGGAAACTCCCAGGCTGGACGCAGGTTCGTCGGAGCCGGCCCGACAAATCTAGGACGCATGACGACAGAAGCCATGCAGACCGCGGGTAGCACGGACGCCGGGGAGTTCTCCGCGACGACTGTAGTGCTGGACGTGGTCGTCCCGGTATACAACGAAGAGGCGGGCCTCGAGACGTGCGTGCGCCGCTTGCGCCATCATTTACGCACGCAGGTGCCATTTTCTGCGCGAATTACCATCGCGGACAACGCCAGCGTCGACGGCACCTTGGCGCTCGCACGTTCCCTCGCCGAAGAATTCGACGACGTCCGCGTCGTTCACCTGGATGCGAAGGGCCGTGGTCGAGCACTGCGGCAGGTGTGGAGCGACTCCGACGCGGACGTGGTCGCGTACATGGACGTCGATCTCTCGACCGATCTCAACGCTCTGATGCCATTGATTGCTCCGCTGCTCTCGGGGCACTCGGACATTGCCATCGGTTCCCGGTTGGCGCGTTCGTCCCGCGTGGTCCGTGGCCCCAAGCGTGAATTCATCTCGCGTAGTTACAACCTGATCCTCCGCAGCGCACTGCATGCTCGCTTCACCGACGCCCAGTGTGGTTTCAAAGCCATGCGCGTCGACGTTGCGCGGCAACTACTTCCGCTGGTGGAGGACACCGGGTGGTTCTTCGACACCGAATTGCTGGTGCTGGCAGAGCGGGCCGGAATGCGAATTCACGAGGTCCCCGTCGACTGGGTGGACGACCCGGACAGCCGGGTAGACATCGTCGCCACGGCAGTCGCCGACCTCAAAGGTGTGGTTCGCGTCGGCCGTGCACTCTCGACCGGCTCACTCCCACTGGCCGAGCTGAGGGCGAGTTTCGGCCGTGAACCGTTGGTTCCGGGTGTTCCGCGAGGCATGGTCGGGCAACTCTCACGGTTTGCCGTGGTGGGAGTCATTTCTACGCTTGCGTACGCGCTGCTCTATCTCGCGCTGCACTCGATTATGGGAGCGCAGTGGGCCAACGCCGTCGCATTGCTGGTGACCGCGGTGTTCAACACCGCCGCTAATCGAGCCTTTACCTTCGGTATCCGGGGGTCGGAAGGATCCGCCCGTCACCAAATGCAGGGCCTGCTCGTATTCGGGTTCGGCTTGCTGCTCACCAGCGGATCGTTGTTCGTGCTCGACGTTGTGGCGCCCGATGCGTCCAAACACGTCGAGCTTGCTGTACTCGTCATTGCCAATCTTGTTGCCACAGTGAGTCGATTCATCGCACTGCGCTGGGTGTTTCGCACCGCACAACCCGTAGGAGCTAATCGATGACCGCTACTGCAGAGAGATTGGCCGCGCCGGTGCCGGCGCCGGAACCTCAGCGTCAGGTGCGCTGGGAACCGTGGGCGCTCGGAGTGCTGTTGGTGGGGACCGGAGTCGCCTACATCTGGGGCCTGGGTGCGTCCGGATGGGCCAACTCGTTCTATGCCGCTGCGGTACAGGCAGGTTCGGTGTCGTGGAAAGCCTTCTTCTTCGGCTCTTCGGACGCTGCGAACTCGATCACCGTCGACAAGCCGCCGATGTCCCTGTGGTTGATGTCGTTGTCAGTTCGCATCTTCGGACTCAACTCCTGGGCGATGTTGGTGCCGCAGGCGCTGCTCGGTGTCGGATCGGTCGCGCTGTTGTGGGGAACGGTTCGACGGTACTTCGGGGCGGCAGCCGGACTCCTCGCCGGGTTGGTGCTGGCCCTCACTCCCGTAGCGGCGCTGATGTTCCGGTTCAACAACCCGGATGCCTTGCTGGTGCTTCTGATGATCGCAGCAGTGTGGGCGATGATGCGCGCCGTGCAGGACGGCCGCACCCGCTGGCTCGTGTTGGTCGGCGTCTTCTGCGGATTCGGTTTCCTGACAAAGCAATTGCAGGTCATGTTGGTGGTTCCGCCACTGGCACTCACCTATCTGATCGCCGGACCGCCGAAACTGGGTAAGCGGGTACTTCAACTGTTCGCTGCACTAGGCGGGCTGATCGTTTCCGCCGGATGGTGGTTGGCAATCGTCGAACTGTGGCCTGCCGATTCACGTCCATGGATCGGTGGTTCGCAGAACAATTCGATTCTCGAACTGACGCTCGGTTACAACGGACTCGGACGCTTGAGCGGCAACGAGACAGGAAGCGTCGGCGGCGGCGGCGGAATGCGCGGTGCTGGTGATGCTGCGGCCGGCGCTGCTGCGGGAGGCTTCCCCGGAATGGGCGAGGCAGCAGGTGGTATGACAACAGGCGGTATGGCTCCAGGTGGTGGGGCCGGTGGCGGTATGTGGGGGAGTACCGGCATTGCGCGCCTGTTCGAATCTGCCCAGGGCGGGCAGATTGCCTGGTTGATTCCTGCCGCACTGATACTTCTGGTGGCTGGAATCGTGCTGCGAGGCAAGGCTCCGCGCGTCGACACACAGCGCGCCTCGTTCATCGTCTGGGGTCTGTGGCTGTTGGTGACCGGACTGACCTTCAGTTTCATGGCGGGAATCTTCCACGCTTACTACACCGTTGCGCTGGCGCCGGCGATCGCCGCACTGATCGGTTCGGGATCCGTATTGGCGTGGCGTCATCGTGACGTCCTCTGGGTTCGCATCATTCTGGCGGTGTCATTGGCCGTAACCGTCGCGATGGCGTGGGTACTGCTCGGGCGTTCGCCTTCATTCGTACCGTGGCTCAGGTGGGCCATTCTGGTAGTCGGCGTTGTCGCTGCCGTGGCAGTGCTGATTCCCGCGGTGTCGAGAGGTCGACTGGCCGTGGCAGCGATTCTCGCGGCGATCTTCACCGGCCTGGCGGGTCCGACTGCCTACGCGATCGACACCATCAACACTCCGCATACCGGTTCCATCGTTTCGGCCGGACCGAGCGTCGAAGGTGGAATGGGCGGGCCCGGCGGTGGCCGTGGAGGATTCGGCGGATTCGGTGGCACGGCTGATGGCGGTAACCGTCGGACGGACGGAACGCCACCTGCAGCAATGGGCCAGATGCCCGGTGGTGCAACAACTCCGGGCGGCACCACATCGGCCACTGACGGAACACGAGGCGCAATGGGCGGCGGCGGTGCCGGTGGTCTACTTCAGGGCAGCACGCCGGGAGCCGCTGTTGTGTCCACACTTGAAGAGAACTCCGACCAGTTCACGTGGGTAGCCGCGGCAATCGGGTCCAACAGTGCCTCGGGTTATCAGCTTGCGACGCAGTCACCGGTCATGGCTATCGGAGGGTTCAACGGGAGCGATCCGTCCCCGACTCTCGCGCAGTTCCAGCAGTACGTGGCAGAGGGCAAGATTCACTTCTTCATCGCGGGCGGTGGGATGGGTGGCGGCATGAACGCCGAGGGCACCGCTACCGCTATCTCGACATGGGTGACCGAAAACTTCACCGCCACAACGGTGGACGGAGTAACCCTCTACGACTTGACGGTTAGGGGCTGACCAGCACGAACGCACGCCAGGTCCGCATCGGAGGAGCACTTCCGATGCGGACCTGGCCGTGTTCTGTTGTGCCCGAGAAGCGGTTCTCAGGTTTTGAAGGTGGTGTTCGCAGGTTGCGGGTGCTGCCCGGGGTCGATCGAGGGCGGTGGGATGAACCAGGGTTTGTTGTCGACGCCGATCCGGATCGCCCATTTTCCGGCGAACCCCGTTTTGCGGTGCATCAACCGGTGATGCGAACGGCACAGCAGGACCAGGTTGTTCATCACCGTCGGGCCACCGTTAGCCCAGTGCCGAATATGGTGCGCATCCGTCCACGCCGGCACACATGCACAGCCCGGGAACGCGCAGCCTTTGTCTCGGGCGATCAATGCGACGCGCTGTTCGGCGGTGACCAACCGTTTTCCGGGTTTCGCGTCAAGCGGTGCTCCGTGGTCGTCCAGCAGGACCGTCGAGAGGAAACAGTCACACCCCAACAACCTCGTCTGCGACACGGACAGTGGCCCCAGCCATGGCATATGTCCGACATCGAGATCCGACAGGTCCAGATCGCGCGAGCCTTCGTCGTCCACATCCGCAGCAGAAGATGCGGCGCAGTCCCGATGCTCAGCAAGGTCCCGGGCGTTGATGTGCACATTCACGTGCGGACGTTGCCCGCCGTCGGTACCGGTCTTCGCGCAATCCAGATAACGGCGGATCAGTTCGGTGAACCCGTCAGCCGTCCGCTTCGCCGCCGACCGGGCATCCGGGGTTCCGTCCGCTGCTGGGGTCGGCATCGTCAAATTCGACAACGCCGATAACAGCATTTCACCGGTGAGAGCGTCGAAATCCCCTCGCACCACCACCCGGCCGTTCAAGGTCGAGGCGATGCGGAGCTCGTTGCGGTCCACATCTTCGGCGGGCGGAATCTCATCGGACTCGAACACCCGCTCCAAGGTCGCGATCACATGCCGCACCTTCGTCGTCGTCGCCTCCACCCCCGACGCCGCCGCGAGCAACAAATCGATGCAGCGAGGCAGCGCCTCCTCCGGTATCCCCTTCGGCGGGGACTCACAGAACGCCACGATCAACACAGCATGATCGAACGAGCAATCCCCGCAATCAAATCTCGCTGCCACCGCCGGAAACGGGCGTAGCGCTGCACCCAGGGCGGCGATCTTCTTCCCGTCCCGAACCTGCAGCATCGTGTTGCCTGCCAACCACGAACCGACACCGCGGCTGGCGATTACCTGATCATCGGGACGCATCGAGAGTTCGTCCACCACCGCCACCCGCACCGCTTCCAGGCGCAGAATCTCCGCACTCGCCGACACCGCAGCCGCACGCAACTCGGCAGCAGACAACTGCCACAGCCGTCCGCGTAACCCCACCGCAGAACCCGACACCACGTCCGACAGATAGACACTCATTGAATCCCCCGATCCCCTCCCTAGATCATACTCGAACACACGTTCGAGTCAAGGGTTAATTTCGCAAGGGCTTAGTGCGAATGCTGTCGAGGTCCTGGACCGCGTCGCAGCAGGCGTCGAGTAATTCGCGATCATGGCTGATGAGTAATACGCCGACGTCGGTTTCAGCGGCGCGACTCTCGATCAACCGAACGAGCGCGGCCGTCGTGGCAGCGTCGAGCATCGCCGTCGCCTCGTCGCAGATGAGGTATTTCGGTTGTTGCGCCAGCGATCTTGCCAGGCAGGCGCGCTGCAGTTGGCCGTCGCTGACCTGGTGCGGTCTGCGGGAGAAGAGATCGGGAGTGAGGCCCACTTGAGCGGCCAGCGCAGCCACATCGATTGTTCTACCGGCAATATCACCGGGTTGGCCGATGATCGAGGCGAGCGTCTGGCGAGGGTCGGTCGATGCACGAGGCGACTGAAACAGCATGGATACTGCGCCGCGCAACGCCGCGGGCACCGAGAATTTGGTACCCACGACAGGTGATCCGTCGATCCGCACCTCACCCGACCATGGTGCATCCAGTGAGCCGAGAATTCTTGCAAGTGTGGACTTTCCGGTTCCCGACGGCCCGGTCAGGCCGATCAGTTTTCCCGACGGAATCTCGAGGGAGATGTTCTCGAGCACCGGTCGGTTGCGGTGGTAACCACTCGTGATTCCCAATGCTTGCAGACTCATGTCAGCCCACCTTCCGCAATGTTCGGTACGTGCGTTCGCCGAGGGTTACCAACTCGGTCGGTCCACCGGACTGTTTCGACTCCGGACGTCGTAGGTGATAGACGCACTCGTCGGGGAGATCGGTCAGTTGTGGCGGCGAGCCGGGTATCGGTTTCAAACCACGGGAAGGTAAGGCGCCGAGTAGGTCTCGGGTGTAGTCGTGGAGGGGATCCTGGAACACTAGAGCAGCCGGTCCGGTTTCCATGATGCGTGATGCGTACATGACGGCAAGTCGATCCGCGACACCGCTGCGGGTAAGTGATGCCAGGTCGTGGGTGATGAGCAAGACTGCCGCCCCCGCGTCAGCGCACTCTCGAAGCAGGCTCATGACGTGGTCGGTGAGTTCGCGGTCGAGGTTGGCGGTGGGTTCGTCAGCCACGATCACCGACGGATTCCCGGCCAACGCACCGGCAATGGCGACGCGTTGCGCCATGCCACCCGACAGTTCGTGCGGGTAGCAGTCCAGGGCAGACGGTTCGAGTCCGACGCGAAGTGCCAAGGCGTCGCAGGTGTGATCGCTGCCGAGTGCGTCGATCGTCTCCTGTAGCTGCGATCTCGCAGTCCGGACCGGGGTGAGATGTGTTGCGGCAGATTGTGGAACGAGCGCCGCATGTCGCCCCCGGAAGGCGGTGCCGGAGAAGACGTCGATGTCGAGGTCCGGTGTACCGACAGTGACCGTTCCGGTTCGAGAAGCAGTCGGCGGCAACATGTTCATGACCGAGGTAGCGATGATCGACTTGCCGCACCCGGATTCGCCGACGAGCGCGGTCACCGTGCCGGCTGGAACGGCAAGGTCGATGTCGCTCGCAGCGTGGACTACGGAACCGCCGGGCAGTGGGATCCTGACGGTGAGCGATTCAATGCGCAGGCCGGGGTTCACAGTCGTAACTCCGAAGGTCGAGGGGGCGTGAGCATAGACCGCAAAGCCGAACCGGCGATTGCAACTGCGACGGTGGCGATCACGAGGACTGCGGCAGGGAAAACCAGAGTCCACCAACCGCCGAGGAGTAGCGAACTGCGCGCTTCTTCGAGCAGCGTTCCGAGACTGGGCTTGTGCGGGGGAAGGCCGAAACCCAGGAAGGACAACGTCGATTCGTGCCAGACGGCGTGGGGTAAGAGGAGAACAACCGCGATCAAGGCCTGCGCCGCCGTCGCCGGCACGAGGTGGCGCATGATCACGTGACGTCGACTTGCTCCCGCGAGGATGGCGGCGTCGATGTACGGTCGTTCACGCAGACTCAAGATCTCGGAGCGGATGATCCGGGCCACTTGGGTCCAGTGGGTCAGTGCGATCGAAAGTACTATGGCGGCAATGCTTCCGCGGAACATCGCGACGATGACGATGCCGAGCAACAGGTGGGGGAGTGCGTTGACGGCGTCGGTGCCGCGCATGACGAACCTGTCCACCCAGCCGCCGACCAGTCCGGCCGTGGTACCGACGGCGACGCCGATCACCGTGGCGAGCAGCGCGCAGGCGAGCGCAACCAGAAGTGAGGTTCGAATTCCTGCAGCTATGCGCACGAACAGATCTCGTCCCGCCGAGTCCGTTCCGAAGGGGTGATCGAAGGACGGTGCCAGGCGGGCTGCCGAGAAGTCGGTGACTCGGTCGTCGACGTCGGACAACCAGGGGACCAGCGCCGCGTACAGCGCAACGAGGATCAGCACGCCGAGGGCGATCTTGAAGCGTCGCTCAGCCATCGGTACTCACTCTCGGGTCGAGTACTGCAACCAGGACGTCGGCAAGTAGTGAGCCGAGCATGACCGTCAATGTCGTACCGACGGTGAGGAATGCGAGCAGGGCCATGTCGAGGTCACGCGCAGAGGAAACGATGGCGCCGGCGATCCCCGGCCAACTGAAGACCTCTTCCACCAGCACTGCCCCGACTATCAGTTCGGGCAACCGCACGCCGACGATGTTCACGAAAGGTGCCAGTGATGTGGGCAGTATGTGACGATTCGTGATGGTCGGCGTCGGGATTCCGCGTGCTACCGCGCCGGCGACAAATCCCTCACTTTTCGAACCCACGACGGATTCTCGGACGGCGAGGAGGAGCCACGGCATCTGCGAGATGGCGAGCACCGTCACCGGTAGGACCAGGTGCCGGATGACCTGTCCCGGAGTGGGATCGGCGCCTCCGTCGGTCAGTCCGGCGACGGGGAGCCAGCCGAGAGTCAAAGCGAAGAGCGCGATTGCCCCCAGGGACAAGACAAACGGCGGAAGCCCCTGAACGACGACGCTCAGCCCGGACACGATCTTGTCCAGGTAACCTCCACTGCGGATTCCGGCGAGAACACCGAGTGCCAGTGAGGCGAGAATCGCGATGACGAGTGAGATGCCGACCAGCAGCAGGGTCCACGGCAGACGTTCGGAGATAACTTGGGAAACAAGCTGATTGAACGATCTGGAGATCCCGAGATCGCCGGTGAGCACCCCCTGGAGCCAATTCCAGTACGTGCTGTACCAGGGGTTGTCGAAACCCATCTGGTCGGCGATCAACGCTTTGTCCGCGTCGCTGGTCGACATGTATCGCGTGCCGAGATAGCCGACCAGTGGATCGAACGGTGAAATCGCGGCGGCGGCAAAGAGTCCCGCGGACACCACGGCGATCACCGGCACGATGAACAACACCCGCCGACCGACCATCGTGAGGATGGCCTTTCGGCGGGAGTTGTCACGGTGGCCCCGCGACGCCTGCGCGTCTGCCCGAACGTCGACCGCTGTCATTGCCCTCTGGCCCACGTCTGCAGTGACCACCACGGACCCCAGGTCACACCGTGTGAGTGTGGTTCGAGTACCGGTCCGGACATCTGCCAGTCGGAATCCTTCGATACGTACGTATGGTCGAGGAACACGAGGATGACAAATCCGGGATCTTCGACGTACGCCTGCTGAACGTCGCGATACGCGGCGTCACGCGTTGCCGGATCGAGGCTGCGGCGTCCTACTTCCAAGCCTGCGTCGACTGCTGGATTGGAGTAGTCGCTGGCGTTGTCGTAGATGCTGCCGACCCCGGGTGCGACGTACTTCGAGTTCAGCGCGTCGTACGCCTGTGTGTCGGGGTCGAAAGGTTCGTCGCCGCCGCCGAGAAGTGTCGAATCCTGGTTGATGCGAGGGTCTATACGGTCCCAGGAGAGTGCTTCGAGATCCACCTCGATGCCGACGGCGAGAGCGTCGGAGGCGAATGCCTGGGCGAGATCACGTCGGACGGTGTCGACGGAGTTGTACATGATCGTGAACTGCGCGCGCCGGCCGTCCTTCGAACGGATTCCGTCGGCACCTTCGATCCAGCCGGCCTCGGTGAGAATTCGCTCGGCCTCGTCCGGGTCGTAGGCGAAGGTCGCGTTCGGGTTGTACGAGTCGCCGTATACCTCGGGGATCGGAGTGGCGGCAACTCGGCCGTGTCCGCCCAGGACGTTGTCGATCATCGACTGGCGATTGGCGGCGAGGTTGAGCGCCATACGCACGGCTTTGTCGCCCGCCACGGGATTGTTCGTGGGGAGTGAGAGGCCGCGCCAGTCTGCCGACTGATTGGCTGTCACGGACATGTTGTCTTTGCCCGAGAACGTATTGGCAAGCAGTGGAGGGAGATTTGTTCCGTCGATCTCACCGGACACCATGCGTTGGGCGCGGGTGTTGTCATCGGGAACGTAGAGGAGAGTCAGCTTCTTGATCTCCGGCGCGCCGTCCCAGTAGTTTTCGTTCGCCTCGAAGACCGCTCGATCTGGTGAGAGGTCGACGAGGGTGTACGGCCCGGTACCGACGGGCGCGGTGTTCAACGGTGATTCGGCGGCCAGTCCGGGTGTCGCGAGGAACTCCGACGGAACCATGCCGATCAGCATCTTCGTCAGCAGCGGCGCATACGAGTAGGCGAGGCGAAACTCGACTGTGCTGTCGTCGACGGCCACGACGTCGCTGATCATGTCGTACGACGACCGCGCCTCCGAGGCGGAAGCGGGATCGAGGATCGCCTTGTACGTGGCAACCACGTCGGCGGCGTCGAAGGTCGATCCGTCGGAGAAGGTGACCCCGTCACGGAGCTTGACCGTCCAGACTGTCGCGTCGTCGTTGGCAGTCGGCATCTCTGCGGCCAAGGACGGCTCGAATCCAGGCATGCCGGTGCCTCCGGTGAGCCGGACGAGACCGTCGTACATCTTGGCTTCACCGGCAGCGCCGAAGCCTGCGACCGGGTTGTAGCCGCCCAGTTCGTAGCCGTCGGCCAAGACCAGGCCGTCGTTGTTGCCCGAAGAGTTGGTGCCAGTCGGGCTACTGCACGACGTGATCAGAAGTGCGCCGATTGCGGCGGTTGCGGTGAGCGTCAGAACGCCTGGTTGGTGGAGTTTCACGGGTGTCCTTTCCTCGGTGGACAGGTGCCCGAAAACATCTGTTCACCTATTCAGGTATTCATATGATCTCATCTCGAAACGGATCTTTCGCACAAAGGCCGAACCCTGCGACCCTGGCCCCACCCGTAGCACTCCGAGAGCACTGTTACCGCAGGCCGTAGTCTGTTCCCCGTGCGCGTACTAGTAATCGGCTCCGGAGCCCGTGAACATGCCCTCCTTCTCTCTCTTGCTCGCGATCCAGGTGTCACGGCCCTGATCTGCGCGCCTGGTAATGCCGGGATCGCAAAAATCGCCGAGCAGCACCCCGTCGACGTTGCTTCGGGTGACGCGGTTACCGCGCTGGCCAAGAAAGTCGAAGCCGACCTCGTCGTCATCGGACCCGAGGTTCCGCTGGTCCTCGGTGTCGCGGACGCGGTGCGCGCAGCAGGTATCGCCTGCTTCGGGCCGTCGGCCGACGCCGCCCGCATCGAGGGTTCGAAGGCTTTCGCCAAGGACGTGATGGCTGTCGCCGGCGTCAAGACCGCACACAGCGAGATCGTCGACAATCCGGCCAAACTCGACGACGCGCTCGACCGCTTCGGACCGAACTGGGTGGTCAAGGACGACGGACTGGCCGCGGGCAAGGGCGTAGTCGTCACGACGGATCGTCTCGCCGCGCGCGATCACGCCGCTGAACTGCTCGAGACCGGACATCCGGTTCTCCTCGAGTCCTTCCTCGACGGTCCGGAAGTTTCGCTCTTCTGCCTCGTCGACGGCGAAACCGTGATCCCGCTGCTCCCGGCGCAGGACCACAAGCGCGTCGGCGACGGAGATTCCGGACCCAACACCGGCGGGATGGGCGCGTACACACCGTTGCCGTGGCTGCCCGACGAGATGGTCACGCAGATCGTCGACGACGTGGTCAAGCCCGTCGCTGCCGAGTTGGTGGCGCGCGGTAGCAGCTTCTCCGGCCTGCTCTATGCGGGGCTTGCGATCGGCGTCGACGGCCCGGCCGTGGTCGAATTCAACTGCCGGTTCGGTGACCCCGAAACGCAGGCCGTACTTGCTCTCCTCGAAACGCCGCTGGGCGGTCTACTCAATGCGGCCTCGACCGGAACCCTCGATTCGGTCGGTCCGTTGCAGTGGCGCGACGGTTCCGCCGTCACGGTCGTGATTGCTGCCGAGAACTACCCGGCAACCCCGCGCACCGGCGACGTGATCACCGGAGCCGACGCAGACGGAGTCCTGCACGCCGGCACCAAGAAGCGTGAAGACGGTGCCGTCGTCTCGGCCGGTGGACGTGTGCTGAGTGTTGTCGGAGTGGGCAAGGATCTGACCGAAGCCCGTGACGACGCCTACGCAAAGATCGCCGACGTCAAGCTTCCGGGCGGTCATTTCCGCAAGGACATCGGACTCGGCGCCGTCGAAGGTCGCATCTCTCTTCCCTGATTCGTTCTTTCAGAGGGCCGGTGAACTTTCTGTTCATCGGCCCTTTTCATGGAAAATCAACGGTTCCTTGAAGTTACCCACGAGTATGGACTTCTCGTTCGGTTTCTCCCGGTATATCTCAGCGCGGGGGTCACGGAAAGAGAAGGGCACACTTGAGCATTCGCGCTGGATCCAATGAACGGCACGCACGTACCAATTCCACGCTCTCGCGTAGAAACTTCTTGGCAGCAACAGGATTAGCTGTGGGCGCCGTTGCGCTCTCGTCCTCGTGGACTACGGCGGCCGCTGCGCCCAGGAGAGCATTGAACGACGGAGACCGTGTCCCCGCGCTTGTGATCGGGAGCGGATACGGCGGGGCCGTTGCGGCACTTCGGTTGACGCAGGCCGGAATCGACACACACATGGTCGAGATGGGGAAGTCGTGGACCACGCCAGGGTCCGACGGCAAGATCTTCTGCCCGATGCTTTCGCCCGACGGTCGATCCTTCTGGCTCAGAGACCGTACAGTTCAACCGGTTTCACACTTCTCCGGCGGCTCGGTGGACAAGAACATCAACCGCTACGTCGGTGTTCTCGACGCCGAGGACTTCGGCGGGATCAAGGTCTACCAGGGCCGAGGGGTTGGCGGTGGGTCGCTGGTCAACGGCGGTATGGCCGTCACACCCAAGCGCAACTATTTCGAAGAGATCCTGCCCGGGGTCGATTCCAACGAGATGTACTCGACGTATTTCCCGCGGGCCAATGCTGCGCTCGGAGTCAACAACATCGACCCGGCCTGGTTCGAGTCGACCGAGTACTACAAGTTCGCGCGGACCGGGCGAAAGACCGCTGAGAGATCCGGTTACACAACAACGTTCGTGCCGAATGTCTACGACTTCAACTACATGAAGCAGGAAGCTGCCGGCCAGGTCACCAAGTCTGCCCTGGTGAGTGAAGTCATCTACGGCAACAATGCGGGAAAGAAGTCTCTGGACAAGACGTACCTCGCTGCGGCATCCGCCACCGGCAAGCTCACCATTTCAGCTCTGCACGTTGTGACCTCGGTTGCCCCGGCCGCGACCGGCGGTGGCTATCAAGTGGTGATGAATCAGATCAACGAGCAGGGCAATACTGTCGGCACCAAGACGGTGACGGCCGACAAAGTCTTCTTCGCGGCGGGCAGTATCGGTACCAGCAAGCTCCTGGTCGCGATGAAAGCGCAAGGGCAGCTGTCGAATTTGCCCGGCGCTGTGGGACAGGAATGGGGCCACAACGGCAACGTGATGGTGGGGCGCGCCAATCACATGTGGGACGCCACCGGCGCGAAGCAGTCGGCGATCCCGGTGATGGGTATCGACAACTGGGCCGATGCAACCGCACCTGTCTTCGCGGAAATCGCGCCCTTCCCGGCCGGCACCGAACTGTGGGTCAGCCTGTACTTGGCGATTGCCAAGAATCCGCAACGTGCTCAGTTCCAATTCAACTCGGCAACAGGCAAAGTCGGTTTGAACTGGCAGCGCTCGCAGAATCAACCGTCGATCGACATGGCGAAGAAGCTTTTCGACAAGATCAACAAGAAGGAAGGCACGATCTACCGGACCGACCTCTTCGGTCCGACGCAGACATGGGGCGACCAGTTGACGTACCACCCCCTCGGCGGTTGTGTGCTGGGCAAGGCGACCGACGGCTACGGTCGCCTGCCGGAGTACCCGGGTCTGTACGTCATGGACGGATCCCTCGTGCCGGGCAATGTCGGAGTCAATCCGTTTGTCACCATCACCGCTCTGGCCGAACGGAATATCGAGAACATCATTGCGAACGACATGAACTAGAGCGGCAACTCGCGGTCAGGTGCGGTGGGATCAACTTCTGCCGCACCTGTTCGGCGTGGGCAGCGGTTACAGTCACCTGGACAGACGACGCTCGATCCAGGGATGTAGACGTGAGGCGGACAAAAACCGAGATCGACGGTGATTGGCTCCGGTGGGGCGTATCGGCGGCACCGATACCTCACCGGTCTACGCGACGAAACGGGAAGAGCTGAGTGCGCTCGGTGAGCGGGTGCGTGAATTGGCAGCATCTCGGGCGAATATCTCTGTTGCGTATGTGATTCCGTTGGAGTCGAGCCTTGACTATGCGGTGCCTGGATGGACTCCGCTCGGCAGTATTCTCGAAACGATGGGCGTCGAATTTGCGAAGCTGGACAGCGGGGACGGTTTCTGGGCGTCAGCGAGTTGGGAAGAGCCAGGCGATTTTCCGGCTGATCTCCTCCTGATTCCGCCGACTTGGTCGGACGCGCCGGAGCTTAATTCGCCGACTTTCACCAGGCTTCCGGCCGTGGTTTCGGGCCAGGTTGCGTCGGTCGAACTTCGTACGGGGTACAGCCTGACGGGCATCACGGAGCAGATGAAGCGTTTTGCCGACGTCTGCGAGAAGAGCGGGAAAGTCACCTGAGCAGCATCACTGCGGTGCGTGAACACGCAATGATCGATTGACCCGGTCGAGGATGCCGATGGCAGTGGTCGCCACCCGTCGCGCGCCTCGCTCTTCCTAAACAAAAAGTGTGCTGACACGGCCGTCCGTGGGATCGGGCCGTCGCTCGATCAGATCCTTGTCGGAGAGTGTGCGCACCAGTGTGCTGACGGTGTTCGGGCGTCGGGAGAGACGATCGGCGACAGCCCCGATACGAGTGCCCGGATGGTGCGCAACATCGTGAAGTACTTCGGATTGTGCCTCGGGCACAGTGGCGTCGGTGCCGTGGGCACCCGATCAGTGTAGCGATCGACCCCGTGTGATCCACGTCCTGAAACTGCATCTGACACAGATGTAGTTTACAGTTCTTCAAAGGGGAGGGTCACCTAACTATGACGGAAGATGAAGCTGTCATGCTTCACGACGTACGGGACACGATCATGAATTTTCGAAGAAAGTCACGCAGTGCACTGCTGATCGGCGCACTGGCCTTGGTGACGACTGTCAGTGGCTGCTCGAGTGAGGACGACTCGACCGCAGACCCTGAGATCCGTGTGTCGGCACCGGTCGACTCCGCGTTTGCCGCTCCGCGAGAAGGTCCGGCCGGCATGGGGAGCGGAAAGTCGGACGGCGAGTTTCCCCGCACCGTCTCACACTTCAAAGGGGACACCACGATCGAATCACAGTCGCAGAAGGTTGTGGTGATCTCGACCGGACAGGCCGATGCACTCCTCTCGCTCGGTGTCGTGCCGGCAGGTTCGACGCGTGGTGACGGTGCGGACCTGGTGCCGCCGTACCTGTTGTCGGCATACCCCGAATTCCGAACTCAGCTAGGTGATGTCGTAGACGCAGGTGGGCGATTCACACCGAATTTCGAAGCGATCGTCAAGCTCGATCCTGACCTGATCTTGATGAATGTTGCAGGGAAGGATGCTGATTCGCTGTACGACCAGCTTTCGGCAATCGCACCCACGGTGGCAACGCAAGGAACCGGCGTCAACTGGAAGCAGGACTTCCTGCTCGTTGCAGACGGAGTAGGCAAGGCACAGCAGGCGACGGGACTATTGGATACGTTCAACGCTGATGCCGCAGCACTCGGTGCTTCCCTTTCATCGCCGCCGACGGTGTCGTTCACCCGCCAGAACGGAAATCGGCTGCGCATCTTCGGTATTCCTTCGTTCACCGGCAGTATCGCCCAGGACGCCGGCCTGACGCGTCCGGAGTCGCAGCAATTCGACGACACCTCCCGAGACATCAGTGAGGAAGAGTTGAACGTGGCGGACGCTGATTGGATCTTCTACGGGGTGCAGGGCGGGGACCCGGCGACGTTGACGAACGCGCCGTTGTGGGCGCAGTTACCTGGTGTGGTTGCCAACCACGCCGTTGCTGTCGACGACGACATCTTCTACCTCAATACCGGACCGACTGCGGCGCGTGAAGTGCTGAAGGTTCTGCAGAGCACACTGCAGCCGTAGTTGATTCGGCTTGGCTGTGCGTGCCGACGAATCGGAAGACGGCTCCACCCACAGTGACCGCAAGCGTCGCGAGGATGGCTCCGGCGACGACGTCGGTGAGCCAGTGAGCTCCCAAGTAGAGGCGAGTGAGCGCGACGACGACGGTGACCGTCACGGCGAGGAGCATCAGAAGGCGTTTGACGGCCGGTGTTCGGTCGACGCTCACAACGAGAACCGCGATGCCGAACAGCGCTGCAGTGCCGGTCACGTGACCGGACGGAAACGAGTGGCCGGTCTCGAGAAGTACTTGGATACTGGTCGGCGGACGGTCGCGACCGACTAGTGCCTTGATGACTGTGCTGGCGACCGCTGCACCGCCGACGGTTCCGATCACGATCAAGCCTGGAACTACCGAACGCGCTCGCCACGAGATGAGCACTCCGCAGGTGATCCCGAGCAATGCGGTGGCGACAGGACTGCCGAGATCTGTGACTGCGACCGCGATCTGGTCCAGGGCGCCGCTCCGATGATCGACCATCCAGTCGGTCACCTGCCCGTCGAAGCTCGTCAACCACCCGTTTCGATATACCTGGATCGACAGCGTCACCAGTGCGAGCACGAGTCCGCACGCGCGAAGGACTGTCGAGCGGATACTGGAAGCTCGATGGATCGAACCGAATGCGAACAGTGCTGCGGCTACCACGATCGCGGCAACCGCAATTTCCGCGGTAGTGCTTTCGGTCAGGACTTCGGTGACCACGTTTCGTACGGTCGACACAGTTGCAGGCATGAATGCAGTGTGACGATCCGAAGCTGAAGAAACGCTGAACGGAACTCGGGCATGGGCCAACCGTCTGCTCTACTGGGTGCATCCGAACAACTGTGTGTCGACGAAACGGGGCCGGTGGTGCGAGTACTGGTGGTCGAAGACGAAGTGCGCCTGGCCGAGACGATCCGGCGGGGATTGGTGGCCGAGGGGTTCGTGACGGCCGTCGAACTCAACGGGGACGACGGATTCGCGACTGCCTGCAGTGACGAATTCGACGTGATAGTTCTCGACATCATGTTGCCGGGGAAACACGGATACGACATCGTGCGGGGTCTCCGCGCCCGGGAGATCTGGACGCCGATCCTGATGCTGTCGGCGAAGGACGGCGAATACGACCTCGCTGACGCTTTCGACCTCGGTGCCGACGACTATCTGGTCAAGCCCTTCTCGTTTGTCGTCCTCCTCGCGCGGCTGCGCGCTCTGGTGCGGCGCGGCGCTCCACAACGTCCGGCGATACTCGCCGTGGGAGACCTGTCCCTCGACCCCGCCAAACATCAGGTGAGACGGGCGGGAAGCGAATTGACCTTGACGCCACGTGAGTACAGCGTTCTCGAGTTCCTGATGCGCAACAACGGAGTTGTGGTCACGAAGAGCGAGATCGTTCGCTCCGTCTGGGACCGCAACTACGAAGGTGACGAGAACATCGTCGAGGTCTATATCGGTTACCTACGTAAGAAGGTCGACCTGCCGTTCGGAACTCGCAGCATCGAAACGGTCCGAGGCGTGGGGTACCGCTTTGTCGGGACTACCTGATCTTCAGTCGTTCGGTACCGGAATTGTCACCTCGAATCGACTTCCGCCGCTCACTCTCTCGCTGACGGCGATGGTTCCGTGATGCGCCGCAACGATTTCCGACGCGATGGCGAGTCCCAGTCCGGACCCACCTCCTTGCCTCGACCGTGGTTGGTCGAGGCGGACAAAGCGTCCGAAGATTCGTTCGCGTTCTGCTGCAGGGATTCCGGGCCCGTCGTCCTCGATCACGATGTGGGCTTCGTGGCCGGCTTCGGAGCACTCGAGATGCACGAGGGTCGCGGCGTGCCGCACCGCGTTGTCCACCAGGTTGCGCACCATACGCGCCAACGCTCTCGGGTCTCCGGAGACGCGAACCGGAGCCACGGCAGCGGTGACCTTGACTTCGGAGATACCGTCGATCCTTTTCTGCTCGGCGAACAAGATGTCGTCGAGGTCGACGTCGACGACGGCACCTAACTTTTCGACTTCGCTTTCGTCCGAGCGCGCGAGAATCAACAGGTCTTCGATCAACTGCCGCATCCGGCGTGCCTCGGGTAGTAGTGCGTCTTCGATCAACGCGTCGTCGAGGAGATCCGGGCGTCGGTGTGCCAGTTCGAGAGCCGTCGTGATCGTGGACAGCGGACTACGTAATTCGTGTGAGGCATCGCTGACAAATCGTTGCTGGGCCAGTGCACCTTCGTCGAGGCGCGCAAGCATGTCGTTCATTGTTGTCGCCAGCCGGGCTATCTCGTCGTTCCCGGCCGGTACGGGTACTCGTTCACCTTGGCGCCCACTCGAAATCGAGGCGACCCGAGCGCGTATGCGTTCGACGGGAGCGAGGGCCGAACCGACAAGACGGTAGGTGGCAAACGCGGCCAGCCCCAGAACCAGGGGGCCGACGATGGCCAGCAGAACGGCAACGGTGGTCACAACGGTTTCGACCGGTTCGCGGTCGGCACCGACGAAGACGGTGACCGGTCCGGTCGGCGCCGCGGCGCCGCGTCCGATCAGCCAGTAGTCCTCGTTGTCCGACTCCTTCACCCTTCCGAAGGTGTCCGACTCGTCAGGGCGGAGAAGCTGTTCGGACAGTAGGCCACTCTCGGTTCCGGGAGACTGGGCGACTACTCGGTGATCGGCGTCGACGATCTGCACGATTCCGATCTGACTGTCTGTCGACAGAAGCGAAGGGTCGAGATCGGCAGGGCTCTTTCCACTGAGCTGCTGGACCAACTGCGTGGCGCGAGCTTCGGAGCTGTTCAGTGCGGACAGATGCAGGGAGTTCGCCAGTACGAAAACCAGTGCAAGCCCGGCGATCACCAGGCAGAAGGCGATCACGAGCGTCGATGCCACGGTCGAACGGGCACGTACGCTCCACCGGGACGGGTGCAGAATCGACTCGCCGATGCAGTTCATGGCGTCCAGTCTGTACCTTCGCGGCTGTGCATTTACAAAGACGGGTGACGCGGTCCCGTAATCGGACCGCGTCACCCGTCTACAGGATCAAGCCACTCGCTTGGCGGTACGGCCGCCGAATTCGAGCATCACGGCGCGTCCGGTGTCATCGGTGACAAAGCGTCCCAACGTCCGGGTGGTGTCTGCACGCGCAGCGAAGTCGAGGTTGTTGACGAAGGCGATCGGGATCGCCGGTGGCCAGACGATGTCCTCGTATTCGCCGAGGTCCTTCGCGCTGCCCATTCGGACGCCGATTCCTTCGTCGCCGGGGGCGACGGTCATCGTCAGGTTGCCGGCCTGGTACCTGCCCAGGACTGCGTCGACGGCAGAGGGCTCGGGCTCGACCACGTCGAGGGATGCCGGCGTGGGTAGTTCTGCGAGGTTGGTCATGCACCAGTCGACGATCTTCTTGCCGATTCCGCCGCCGAGTGCGTTGGTCAGCACGGTGACGGCGAAGTTCTTCTCGGGCACCGTCATGAACTCCGAGACCTGGAGATTGCTCACGTTGCCGCCGTGCCGGACCACCTGCGTGGTTCCGTACCGAGTCAGCAGCCATCCCAGGCCGACCTCCTCGAACATCATCGCTGCGGGACGCTGAGGCTTCTGCATCAGCAACCGGGTGGACTCGTCGAGTGGCTGTCCTTCGCCGGGGTGTGCGCCGGACAGTGCGTAACGTGCCCAGACGAGTTGGTCTCGCACCGAGGACCACATTCCGCCGCAGGGCGTCATGCCGCGGTCCAGTCCGGTTTCGTTGGACACGAACGGGACACCGTCGCGAATGTAGTGACCGAGTGCAAACCGGTGGGTCATCACGTCCCAGGGCAGGAACGCCGAGTTCTTCATTTCGAGGGGGTCAAGAACGCGCTGCTTGACCAGCTCTTCGAAGGTCAGTCCGCTGATCTTGGCCACGACATGTCCGGCGAGAACGAATCCGGAATTGCTGTAGGAGAAGACGTCTCCGACGGGGAATTCTTGGCGCAGTTCCTTCAGCCGCGAAACCGAGCGGCCGAGGGCGTCTTCGCCCCAGCCTGCCGAGAGGCTGGCGTCGCCGGTGAATCCGCCGGTGTGGGTCAGGAGATGACGCATCGTGACTGTGCGGGTGGCTTCTTCGTCGGCGAGGGTCAGTTCGGGTATGTACTCGACCAACGGGGTGTCGAGGTCGAGCAAGCCGTCCTCGACGAGTGCCATCGCGGCTGTTGCGGCGAACACCTTTGTGGTGGAGCCGATCATGAACATCGTTTTGTCGGTGACCGGGAGCTGGGTTTCGACGCTTTCGATGCCGCTGGTGACGACGATGTCCTTGTCACCGTGCACGATGCCGACCGAGACGCCGGGGATGTTCGCCTCGGCTCTCCACTGATCGACGAGTTCTTGAAGCTGTTCTTGCATCTTTGATTCCTCGAGTTCGCTGGCGTTCTGTGTTTCCGTAATCGTATGTGTATCGGTCATCGTCACGCGTTAACCCGTGGTAGGAAGCGGAATCCGACGTACACGCCGTCGCGGTGTGGCCGTACCGTCGTCCAACCGGCAGCTCCGGGTTGACGGGTGGTCCAGGTCCCGGGTATCTGCGACGGTACGAGAGTGGCTACCGCTGCAGGCTTCTTCGGAGCTGTTTCGTCTTCCTCGGGATTCGGGATGACGTCGCCGATGACGGTGATCACGGCTTCGTCAGCGGACTCTCCGCGACGGAACTCGATAGCTATTCCACCCGAGCTGTACTTGCCCAGAACCGAATCCGGAATCGACTCCGCACTCGCGGGGTTCGGGGCGAGGGCTTGCGGAGGTTCGAGTCCGACCAACGCGGCCGCGGCTTCGGTGAAGAGATCGCGGTAGAGGCCGTCTGCTTTGCCGCCGCTGGTCAGCAGCGCGATCGCGACATTGTGGCGGGGGAAGATGCGCAAATATGCGTGTTGGCCGATCGTGCTGCCGTCGTGCCCGAAAATCTCTTCGCCCGACCAGTTTTCGTGGAACCAGCCCAAGCCCCAACCGGATTTGTCCGGGAACAGATCGCTGATATCGATTTCGGGTGTACGCATCGCGGCGGCTGATTCCTCCGACACGATCCGCACGCCGTCGACGCTCTGCCCTTCGAGGAGTCCGAGTTCCGCGAACGTGAGTAGATCTCCGATGCTGGCGGTGATGCAGCCGGCCGGTCCCATCGAGCGAGTGATCGGCCAGACGGGCATCACGACGGAGTTCCCCGTATGACCTGCTGCCACAGAGTATCTCGGAACATCTCCGGTCAACGTGAGTGTGTGCTCGAGGCCGAGCGGATCGATGATCCGCTCCTTGAGGATGTCGTCCCAGATGCCGCCGCGGAGAACCTCGACGATACGAGCTGCGAGGACGTACGCGGAGTTCGAGTACGCGAAGCCGTCCTCGAGAGGATGAACCTGACGGAAGTCGCGCAGGCCCTCGACGTAGCGTTCGACGACGTCGTCTCCGCGACCCTTGTCGATGAAGAGGTCACCGTCGATTCCGTTGCGATGGTTCAGAAGTGCGCGCACCGTGATGCGTGCGGCTGTTTCCTCGTCTTGCAGTGCGAAGTCGGGCAGGATCGACCGGACGGTTGCGTCCAGGTCGAGCAAGCCCTCGTCGACCAGTTGCATGACCAGCATCGCGGTCCACACCTTGGTGATGGATCCGATCTGGAACAGGGAATCGGTGGAGACCTCGACCCCGGTGTTTGCATTGATCACGCCGGAAGCCACCGTCGTACGGGTGATTTCCTTACCACTGGAATCGAGTGTGAGAATACCGAATTGAGCACCGGTGACGCCGTAACGCTCACACAGTACGTCCAGTGAACGCTTCCATGCATCGGCTCCGGCAGACGCGTTGGCCAGGCCGGTCTTGGGCAGCTTCGCGGAGGTGTATCGCTTCACCCACTCGATGAGCCTTGTGCTGTAGTCGATTCGGTGTGAGATCGAGCCGTTGACGAGGAAACCGTGGCTTGCTCCGGGATACGCCACCAGTCGGGTGGGGACATGCTGCTGGCGCAGTGCGGCGAACCAGGCCTCGGCCTGACCCAGCGGGCACCGCTCATCCGACTTTCCGTGCAGGATCAGCGTCGGAGTCACCACATTCTTCACGGCGGCGAGGGGCGAGGCGGCCAGGAGCTTGGCGGAGTTCTCGGGGACAGTCGTTCCGGTGGCGAGTGAGGCGAGGTGCGGACCGAAATCGCAGACTCCGGCCATGGCGTTGAAATCGCAGATCAGCCCGCCGGCCACCGCCGCGGCAAAGCGATCGGTCTGTGAGGTGAGGTGACAGGTGCTGTATCCGCCGTAGCTGTACCCGGTGATCGCCAGTCGGTCCGCGTCGACAAGTCCTTCGGCGACAAGAGCGTCGATCGGCTCGAGGAAGTCGGCTTGGTCCGAGGTGCCCCAGGCGCCGTTGACGGCGTACATGAAGTCCTCGCCGTACCCGTCCGATCCACGTGGATTGAGGGTCAGGATGCGCCAACCCTGTGCTGCGAGAACCTGGTGGGCGGGGTGATAGGTATCGGCAACGCCAGTCCACGCGTTGTGCGGCCCGCCGTGAATGTCGAGCAGAAGTGGTGCAGCGCCGTCGGTTTCGGGAGCTGACAGCAACCAGCCGTGCACGGTACGGCCATCGGAGATGGTGAACTCGCGTTCCTCGGCGGCAAACAGGATTACCTCGGGAAGTGCTTCTGCGGTGAAGCTTGTCAGCGTGGTGACGGCGCCGCTGTCCAGGTCGACGAGTGCGACCTCACCGAAGGACTGCTGTGTGGTGACGATGACGGAGGCGACGCGCGCATCACGGGCAACGGAGAGCGCCGCGACGACCTCGTTGGGATTGGCGACGAGGGAGCGGGAGGTGCCGGTTTCGACGTCGGCGGCGTACAGATGCGTCCATCCTCGATCGCGCAGGCAGAACACGATCTCGTCGCCGGTGTTCGACAGTGCCGGTGTGCCACCGGGGTAACCGGGCGCGCCGGGCATCACGTTGCGATCGAGATGAGCGGTGAGGGTGACGTCGACCGGTGTCTCGGTTGGGCCGGGGACGGACAGACGGATCAGGTCTGCAGTTCCGACACGGACCTCGGGAGTGCCGATGGCGACAACCGAATCTCCGTTCGGGTGCCAGAGCGTCGAGCCCTGCACCCCGGTGGCGTGACCGAGTTGCTGCGGCGGAACCGACAGATCGTCGACGAGGATGCGGTAGGCGCTGAACGTGAGGTTCAGATCGCTGTCGGGTTCCAGATTCGCTGTGAAGGCGAGAGCCTTGCCGTCCGGTGACCAGGACGGAACGTCTGCATTCCAATCACCGTCGGTGAGCCGTCGAACTGCCTTCGTCTCCAGCTCGACGGTGTGCAGGTGGCGTCGGAAGGTTCCGAGCCAACCGGCACCGTCCACCTTGTATCCGAGTCGGTCGGTGACGATGGGCGCGTTCGGATCGGTGGAGTCCGAACGTGAGATCACAGCGGCGAATGCTATGGCTTTTCCGTCCGGGCTCCAGGCCGCGGCGCCGGCACCGAGGGGGAGTGATGCTGCTGTGGTGAGGGTTTCGGCCTCGCCGCCGGCGAGCGGGATCAGGTGCAACTGCGCGGAGTCGCCGACCTTACGGAGGAAGGCGATCGAAGTTCCATCCGGAGAGAATCGAGGGGCCGAATCAGCAGGTCCAGCAGTGAGGCGATGAGCCTGGGAATCGCGGGACACTGCCCAGAGCGATGTATTTGCCTTTCCGGCAATTATTTCCGAGCGAACGAAGACGACGACGGTGCCGTCGGGAGAGATTGCGGTTTCAGTGGGTGTGACCACACGGTGGAGGTCGTCGAGAACAAATGGACGGTCAGTCATGTAGATCCTTCGAATCGGAGAAATAGATGCAGGCGTAAAGCTTTGTCTTCCGGCTTATTCCAGTACCCGAACGCCCGGCCCGACAAGGATTCCGCCGGAAGGTACGTACAGCGACTCTGCGCCGTTGAAGAACATGTAGTTCGGTGACGCCGATACCGGAATGATGTCCGAGTCGACGAACAATGCTTGCTCGGCTTCTTTCCATACCGCGCAGGATTCCTGCCCGGGTAGGCCGGAAGCCTTCGTTGCGAGTTCGGTGTACTTCGCATTGTTCATCGATGCAAAGTTGACGCCCTCCGGCGGAATCGGTCCGGAGAAGTACGGAACGAAGATGCTGGGAGTGTCACTCTGGACGGTCAGTCCGATCGAGACCGACCAGGAGGTGAGATCCTTCGCCGCAAACGAATTCGAGATGATGAAATTGTTGTCCCCGCCACGCAGTTCCACCTTCGCGCCGAGTTCCTTCCACTGGGTCAGCGCGTACTCGGCTGCCGCGGAAGTGGTGTCGCGGGTGTTGTTGAAGATCACGTTCAAATTGAGGGGCTGACCGTCCTTGGACAGGATGCCGTCGGGCCCGGGGCGCCAACCGGCGTCGCTGAGGGTCTTCTTGGCCGCGGCCATGTCGAACTTCGGTAGAACACCGGCGACACTGTCGTAGTCGCAGGCTCTGGGGTCGACAACGGCCAATGCCGTAGCGCGGAAGCCTTTTTCGCCGGTGTTGATCTCCGTGTAGTCGTCGAGATCGATTGATTGGACGAGCGCGGCTCGTACCGCCTTGTCGTTGGTGGGAAGAGTGGCGTTGTGATTGAAGATGAACTGTCCGGACAACGTCGTATACGCCATGGAATCGAGGCCTGTCGATTCCACGCGTTCCAGATCCGGGCCGCCAACTGCTGCCGCGTTCACCGATCCGGTCAGTACCAGATTGGCCGAGGTAGCTGGATCGGTGACGACCTTGATCGTGACCGTCTTGGGCACGCCGAGTGTGTCGGATGTGGTCTCCCCGTTGGGCCCCCAGTTGTACCCGTCGCGGCGTTCGAGTGTCACGTGATCGTTTGCCACCACTTCGGTGATCCGGAACAGACCGGTTCCGTTGCTGCTGTTACGAACGCTGGTGGGGTCGTCGAGCGCTGCCTTGCAAGCAAGTTTGAGGGCGCCGATACGTTCGAGGAGGAAGGGCGCGGGTTCGGCTGTCGTAACGGTGAGTACGTCGCCATCGGCCATGGCGACAGTGGATTCCGGAACCGAGGCACCCAACCAGGGCGAGCCGTTCTTCGAGTCCACCACCCAGTTGATGTTGTCGGCAGCAGTCTGTGCCGTGAAAGTCGAGCCGTCCTCACAGGTGATTCCCTTTTTGAGGGTGAAGGTCAGCGCGGTTCCTTCGTCTGTCCACTTCTCGGCCAAGTAAGGGCCGATTGCTCGAGTCTTTGGATCGACTGTGATCAGCGAATCGTTCGTGTAGGTGTTGACCGTCTGTGTCGCGATCAGGTTAGTGATCAGGGGATGCAGATTGCCGGGATCGGCGTTCACGATCGCCGTGAAACTGCCGTCCTGCGCGTAGTCCCCGGAGGTACCGCCGCCAGGATCAGAGGTGCTTCCGCACGAGGCAACCGTGAGAACGCCGATCGTGACCAGAGCCGCGGTGGGCACTGAGCGAGCTTTCATCTGATGCACCTTTTGATCGAAGGATGTCGTTGATCAATGTTGCGCGAGGGACGTGGCCCAGGTCTCGTTGAATCGACTCATGCTGAGCGCCTGAATCTGTCGGATCGTCACAACGGGTGGTCGTCGTTTCTAGCGGAGGTGTAGTTCGGCTACCGTCGGAGTGTGCGCTCAGAATCTCGTCGATCAGATATCCAGACCTTCCATGTCATGGATGTATGGAAGGCCGCGACCGAACGTCAGCGGACACACGGTGACGTGTTGACCTTGGCGGCCGGTCAACCATCGACTCCCGCTCCCGCACCGGTGTTGCGCGCGACGCGAGAGATCCTGGGCACCGAACTACTCGGATATACCGAGACTTTCGGGATCCTGCCGCTGCGCGAAGCTATTGCGCGCTACCACAGTGAGCGCTCGGGAATCGCCGTCGACGCCGAAGACGTGGTGGTGACGACCGGTTCGTCCGGGGCGTTCACCTTGCTCTTCCTGGCCGCGTTCGACGAGGGGGACACCGTGGTGGTTGCCCGCCCCGGATATCCCGCGTACCGCAATACCCTTGCCGCGCTGGGCTGCAACGTCGTCGAACTCGACTGCGGGCCGGCAACTCGGTACCAGCCGACGGTGGAAATGCTCGAGGCTTTGCCGTCGCCGCCTGCCGGTCTGATCGTCGCCAGCCCCGCAAATCCGACGGGCACGGTGATCTCGCCCGAGGAGCTCGCTGCATTGGCGACGTGGTGCGAGCAGCACGGCACCCTCCTGATCTCGGACGAGATCTACCACGGCATCGGATACGGAGATCAGCACACGTCGAGCGCCTGGGAGACCTCGCGCGAATCCGTTGTGATCGGATCGGTGTCCAAGTACTTCTCGATGACCGGTTGGCGGCTCGGCTGGATGTTGGTGCCGACCTACCTGCGGCGTCCGCTGCAGAGACTCGCGTCGAACATGACGGTGTGTCCGCCGGCGATCTCGCAGTACGCCGCGATCGAGGCGTTCTCGGCGGAGGCGAAGGTCGAGTTGGACGGGCACGTTCAGCGGTACGCCGTCAATCGTGAACTGCTGTTGACCGGACTGCCGAAACTGGGCATCACGGAGTTGGCCCCTGCCGACGGCGCGTTCTACGTCTACGCGGATATCGGACATCTGTGCGGTGACGAGGGCGCCACCGCTTGGTGTGCGCGGTTGCTGACAGATACCGGGGTCGCGTTGGCACCCGGAATCGATTTCGACACCGTCCACGGAAACCGGATGGTCAGACTTTCGTTCGCGGGCGCGACAGCCGACATCCAGGAGGCGCTGATTCGCCTCGAGAAGTGGCTCGGGTAACAAACAGCAGGGTCTTCGAGCTGTTTCGCCATGCGGAGGTGCCTTCTGCTGGCACGATGTCGTGGTGTCTTCTGCAGCTACGCCCAAGGGCGAACGACGTCGCCAAGCTCTGGTGGCGTCCGCTGCTGAACTATTGCTGGAGGGCGGGTTCGACGCCGTTCGTCACCGAGCGGTGGCCACCAGAGCCGACCTTCCACTGGCTTCGACGACGTACTACTTCGACTCGCTCGACGATCTGATCGCGTGTGCCGTCGAGCTCAACGGCAATGCCGACATGGAAGCGATGCGCGTCAGAGTGGCTGCGGTGACCCAACGTCGGCGGGGCGCCGAATCAACCGTCGAACTGTTGGTCGAACTGCTGCTCGGCGACGAAGAGAAGCGTCCGGAGAGCCGCGAGCGTTTGATCTCGCGCTACGAACGATTCGTCGCGTGTGCCCGTCATCCGGCACTTCGTGACGTGCAGTTGCGCCTACGCGCCCAGCTCGACGACCTGTTGACCGATGCGCTTCGACGCTCGGGCCGAACCGCTCCCGAGGGGCAATTGCGCCGTCTTGTCGCGATGGTCGACGGCGCGATGATCACGGCTCTGGGGGAGTACGACCCGGATCCACGCGGGTTGGCCCGAGGAATGCTCTTGGAATCGATCGACGTCATGGCGCCGCCGGTCTAGATCGGGGGTAACAGCACTGCTTGGCCACCGTTAGACTGAGGCCTCGTGAGCCGCATCCCGAATGTCCTTGCCAACCGATACGCCAGCCCTGAGCTTGTTGCTCTGTGGTCTCCCGAGTACAAGATCGTGCTCGAGCGTCAACTGTGGGTGGCGGTGTTGCGCGCGCAGGCAGAGCTGGGCATCGACATTCCGGCAGACGCCATCGACGACTACGAGCGCGTCATCGACAACGTCGACCTGGCGTCCATCGCGGACCGCGAGCGGGTGACCCGCCACGACGTGAAGGCACGCATCGAGGAATTCAATGCACTCGCCGGTCACGAGCAGGTCCACAAGGGCATGACCAGCCGCGACCTCACCGAGAACGTCGAGCAGCTGCAGATCGTGCGTTCACTCGAACACGTCTACGACCACGGCATCGCCGTCGCCGCCCGTCTGGGTGAGCGCGCTGCCGAGTACTCGTCCATCGTGATGGCCGGCCGCTCACATAACGTCGCAGCTCAGGCCACCACCTTGGGTAAGCGTTTCGCTTCCGCCGCCGATGAACTGTTGGTCGCGCTGACGCGTCTGCGCCAGCTGATCGACCGCTACCCGCTGCGCGGGATCAAGGGCCCGATGGGCACAGCACAGGACATGCTCGATCTGCTCGACGGCGATGCGGCCAAGCTCGAGCAGCTCGAAACCAAGGTTGCCGAGCACCTCGGGTTCGCGCACGTACTCACCAGCGTCGGCCAGGTGTACCCGCGATCCCTCGACCACGACGTCATCTCCGCGCTCGTCCAGGTCGGTGCGGGCCCGTCGTCGTTCGCGCACACGATCCGCCTGATGGCCGGCCACGAACTGGTCACCGAAGGCTTCCAGCCCGGCCAGGTCGGCAGCTCGGCGATGCCGCACAAGATGAACACCCGCTCGTGCGAGCGCGTCAACGGACTTCAGGTGATCCTGCGCGGATACGGCTCCATGGCAGCCGAGCTCGCGGGTGCACAGTGGAACGAGGGCGACGTCTTCTGCTCCGTCGTGCGCCGCGTCGCGCTGCCGGACGCGTTCTTCGCGATCGACGGCATGTTCGAGACCTTCCTGACCGTGCTGATCGAGATGGGTGCCTACCCGGCCGTCATCGAGAAGGAACTGACGCGGTACCTGCCGTTCCTCGCCACGACGCGTGTGCTCATGGCAGCCGTGCGCGCGGGCGTCGGACGCGAGACCGCGCACGAGGCGATCAAGGAGAACGCCGTCGCCGTTGCGCTGGCGATGCGTGAAGAGGGCAAGGAGCCAGATCTGCTCGATCGCCTCGCCGCCGACGACCGTTTGCCGCTCGACCGCGCCGCACTCGACGAGGCTCTGGCCGACAAGGCAGCCTTTGTCGGCGCCGCGTCTGCTCAGGTGGATGCCGTTGTCGCCGAGGTCCGCAAACTTGTCGACGCCAACCCTGAAGCTGCGGCGTACGCGCCGTCGCCGATTCTGTAAGGGCTACGCCCCCGTGCGTCTTTCTGGTAGTCACCACTACCAGAAAGGCGCACAGGGTCGGAGACCATGAACTGCATCTTCTGCTCCATCATCGCCGGTGAGTCCGAGGCCAGTGTCGTGTACGACGACGCGAATGTCCTTGCCTTCATGGATATTCGGCCGTTCACGTCCGGTCATCTCCTGGTCGTGCCCAAGCGTCACGCCAGCGGATTGTCCACGCTCGATGCCGACGACGGTGCCAGGATCTTTGCCGTCGCGCAGAAGATCGCCGCGGCGATGCGTACCGGACCTCTCCCCATCGACGGAGTGAATCTGCACCTCTCCGACGGAGCTGTTGCGGGACAGGAAGTCTTCCATGTTCATCTGCACGTCATCCCTCGAAATCGCGGCGACGGCTTCGGCCTGCGTGCACTACCTCGCACGCCCAACCGGGCAATTCTCGACAGCACGGCTGCTGTCATTCGCGGCGCACTGAACTAGCGGCACCGGCCTGGTTCACGGACTGCCGATCAGTTCGACAACGGAGTCCAGAAGGGCACTGCGCCAGCACAACCAGTCGTGGCCGCCGTCGAAGATCCGATACGACACTTGCGCTCCGGCGGCCTCCAACGCCTGCGCGACGGCTGCGCTGTGCCCGACCATGTCGGACTCGTGCTCACCTACTTCGAGGACAACGCGTAAACCGTCCGGTGCGCCGTCGCGCTCGATGCGTGCGGCTATGTCTCCACCCGGCGGACCGTCCTCGCCGCGCTTCAAACCGGTTGGCCACCAGAATGAACCGGACCCGCTGGCGACCAGCGCGAAGTGTTCGGGAAACTCGAGTGCTGCGAACATCGAGGCCAGTCCGCCGAAGCTCTGCCCCGAGACCACGGTTCGCGTTCGATCGGACGAGAAGGGTGCGACGGCGCGTACTTGCGGAAGCAGTTCGTGGACGACTGCACTCCAGTATTCGCGGTTGCACGGCAATTCCTGCGAACGGCGTTGGTTGTCAACGGAATCGATGGCCAGTAGAACGCAGGATTTCAGTTTGCCGGTCTGGACCGCACGATCGAAGGCGGCACCCGCGGGCATGACCTCGGCCCAGTGGCGCCCGTCGAGAAGTATCACGAGTGGACGTTCTTCGAGAGGTGTCAATCCGTCGTCGACGGTCTCGTAGATCCATACCGGCCGTTCGACGCCCAAAGTCGAGCTGTTCCAGGTGAGCTGTACGGATTTCCTGAAAACCGGAGCATCCCAGCCGAACTGTACCGGCGCCGAGGGCATCTCGGCGACGGAGCGTCTGGTGTCCACGCCCGCGGAGTGCGGATTGAGTGGGTCTGCAATTCGGTGCTCGAGCAACCCCAACCATCGGGTGCGACGGGTCGTGTCTTCCTTGCCTGCTCCCGGGTAGTCGAATTCGTCGACTACCGACTTCGGTACCGGGATGATGCTGTAACTACTACGCCAGGTGTTCGAGACTTCGGCGGTGTAAAACCACACCCGACTGTCGCCGATTCGCTGCATGACGCTGAGTTGTTCCGCGTGATGGTCGGTCAGCGAATTTGCATCCAGATAGACGCGCTCGACTTCCGTCTCCTCGGGCTGACGCCAGAGGAAGGTAACTCGAACAGTCTGTGTATCAACACTTTCGACGATCGGCGCGCCTTGTTGCACTATCCGATTCCAGGACGTCTCGATGTCGGGCGAGGCCGCGAGGGTAGCGGACAGTTCAGTCACCGCCTGAGTTAGCATGAGCACAGCCTAACCTAATTTGATGGGCTTTTGAATTCGAGGAGTGATCCGCCAGTGGGCGTCACAATGAAAAAATCGCGCACCCTGAAGGTGCTCTCCGCAGTCTTGGTAGCAGGGTTCACTCTTGCTGGGTGTAGTTCTGCGGATGCCGATTCCGATTCCGATGCTGATTCGGCTGCATCGCAGGGTAATTGGCCTCGCACGGTGGAAACGCCGAAGGGGCCGGTGGAGATAGCGCCGAAGCCGGAGAGGATCGTCTCGACCAGTGTGACGCTGACGGGCACGCTGTTGTCGATCGACGCACCGGTGGTGGCAACCGCATCGACGGGGCCGAACACCGACGTGTCGGATGCGCAGGGGTTGTTCACACAGTGGGGCGACATAGCAAAAGAACGCGGACTTGCCGTGTTGCCGATGGGTGGCGCGAACGCGGAATCCGTTCTGGCTCAGAACCCGGACCTGATCGTCGTCTCGGCGACAGGAGGTGACTCCGTCGTCGATCTGTACGAACAGTTCACGGCTATCGCTCCGACGATCGTGGTGGACTACGGCGGAAGCAGTTGGCAGGAAGTGGCCGCTGTGCTGGGTGAAGCGACAGGTCTCGAAGACAACGCAGCGGCCACGGTCGCGAAGTTCGACAGCGCAGTAGAGGCGGCCAAGGCCAAGATCACACTTCCCCCGCAGCCGACCACTGCGCTGGTCTACTACGAGGACGGCAGCGGTGCCAACATCTGGACGCACGAGTCCGGGCAGGCGAAGTTGCTCACGGCGATGGGTTTCACGATCGCCGACATTCCCGAGTCCGCGAAGAGCAGTGAATCGATGGGTAAGCGTAAGGACATCATCCAGGTCTCGGCCGAGAATCTCTACGACGGAATCGCGGGCAACACCCTGATCTTGGTCAGCGCCGACGACGGCGCGGTGAAAGCGGTCGAGGGACTTCCCCTGTTGGCTCAGCATCCGGCGATTCGTGATCACCATGTCTATGCCGTGGGGCTCGATACCTTCCGTCTCGACTACTACAGCGCAACCAATATGGTGAACCGGTTGGTCGAGCAGTTCAGCTGATCCGTAAGTACTAGTGCTTCCACTCCGAACTAGTCCTTTGGTAGTAACCGAGAATCGAACATTCCCTTCACGTTCGTCGAATGTGTGACCAAGTGGTGCGGGCATGCCACCATGAACGTCAATCATCGGATGCGGAATGGGGAGTGGATGTTCGACTCGGCTGGTCAGAATGCCCCGGGGCAAGCCCTGGCATCGCGAGGCTGGGGACGTTTCAGCCTGAGCAACCCGGCTACTGCGGCCGTGATCGTCGGTCTGTTGAGCGTGCCCTGGGTGTTCGGCCTCGCCAGTCTCAAGTCGGAATCCGAGGCGAGCAATCGAGTACTGAGCGATCCGGCAACCGTTGTCGGCATCATGGGTTTCCTGACGGTGTTGACTGTTGTGGCGTGTGCGCGCCGTCGGTACCCGATCGCGTACTACCTTCTGACGTTGGCAGGATCCGGCGGGTTGATGCTCTTCCTCGGCAGTCGGTCGCTCGGGGCCACGCCGCTTTTCTGGTTCGCGATCATGGCAGTGTGCATCCGGGTGACAGGCATGCGCCTGGTCGGACTGCTGGTCCTCGGAATGGCGATGGACGTGATCATGGCGATGTACACCACCGAACGGGACGGGCTGACGGTCGCCGAGGTTCAGGTGGGGGATTTGCCCCATCTGTTCCTCGAGCCGGCGGCAAACACCGTCACGAGTTTTCTGGTCGTCGGAGCCATGGGAAAGATCGTCGCGCGTCTGCGAAAGCAAGCAGTGGAGAACAGTCAGGCAGTAGCGGATCTGCACCGGGACCGCGAACGCAAGATCGCGAATGCCGTTGTCGCCGAACGGCAGGACATGGCACGTGAGTTGCACGACGTCGCGGCTCACCACATGACCGGCATGATCATCCAGGCTCGTGCCGCCGACAAGTTCTTCTCGAGTAATCCCGAACAGGCACAAGCCCTGCTGGGTGGCGTCATCGAGCAGGGTCAGCGAGCCCTCAACAGCTTGCGGCAGATCGTGGGGATCCTTCGCCTGGGTGAGGAAGACCCCGATTTCCCGACACCCATGGTTTCCGACATCGACGAGTTGGTGGATGACTGCAGGCGCACCATCTCGTCGATCTCGTTGGAGAAAGTCGGCCGCTTCGACGACCTGGACAGCGGAGTTCAGTTGACCTGCTACCGCATCGTGCAGGAAGCGTTGTCGAACGTCCTTCGCCATGCGCCGGGCAGTGAGTCGAAGGTGTGCCTGAGCCGAGAAGCCGGCGCGGTGAGGGTGCGGGTGATCAATACTCTCGGAAATTCTCGCCCGGCCTCCGACGGGCAAAACCTCGGAATTGTGGGAATGCGCGAACGCGCGACGCTCATGGGTGGTCAACTGGACGCCGGACCGAATTCGGAAGGTGAGTGGGCTGTGCAGGCACTGGTGCCGGTGAACGGGAGGATCAACGCATGATCGATGTCCTTATTGCGGACGACCAGCAGGTGGTACGGCAGGGGTTCGAGCTGTTTCTCTCCGGACATCCCGAGATTCGCGTCGTCGGGCATGCCAAGACGGGAGTCGAGGCGTACGAGCAGGTGCGTGCACTGCGTCCGGATGTCGTACTGATGGATATCCGCATGCCGCACGGCGACGGGTTGACTGCGACCAGGGAGGTTCTTGCCGAGTTTCCGGCGACCCGCGTCATCGTGATCACCACGTTCGATCTCGACGAGTACGTTTTCGAGGCGCTCGACAGCGGCGCCGCGGGGTTTTTGCTCAAAGACGCCGATCCCGAAGAGCTCTCGTCGGCAGTGTTGACCGTGGCCGAGGGTGGCTCGGTGCTGTCACCGAGATTGACGTCGCGACTGATCGTGGAGTTCGCGAGGCGCAAGCCGGCACCGATGTCCTCAGCGCGCTCCGGATCGGATCACGGTCTCAGTGCGCGTGAAATGGATGTGGTGGAACTGTTGGCACAAGGCTTGGGAAACAACGACATCGCAGATTCCCTCAGCCTCGAGCAGAGCACGGTGAAGTCGCACATCAGCAACATCTGCAAGAAGCTGCAGGTGCGAACCCGTGTGCAGATCGTCATCTGGGCGTACCGAAACAACGTGATCGCCGTATCTCGCTGACGCACGGGACGCTGCGGCGCATCCGGCACGGCACGGGCAGAGAAGTACACGTGCCCCGGGTTCGGCCCCTCGTCGAACCCGGGGCATCTGTGTCGCTCAGCCCAGCAGTTTGGCTTTGAGCGTCATGACGGTCGCCGGGCTCAAACCCAAGCCCTCGGTCAGATAGCGATCGACCGACCCGTAGGTCTGGTCCAACTGGGCGAGGCCGGCATCGAGATAGCTTGCCTCGACACCCAATAGAGGCTCCATGTTGACGGCCATCTGCTCGCCCAAGCTCGCCGCGATGCCCGCGCGTGTGGCCTTCATTCCTTCGGCGGTGTACTCGTTGGTCAGCAGGTAGTCGTTCAAGATCACCGAGCGGTCGACGCCGGCGATGCTCAGCAGCAGAAAGGACGTCCAGCCGGTGCGGTCCTTACCTGCAGTGCAGTGGAAGACCTGTGCACCTTCGGTTTCCGCGAGGCCCGTCAGCAACTGCGCGAACCCGGCTCGCTCCGTCCCTCCGGTGACGAAGGCGCGGTTCATGTCCTGCATCATCGATCGTGAGTCCTCGGGGGACTTGATCTTCGCGACCATCTCGGCGATGTTCCCGGACAGGATCGGAATGTTCTCGTACGCAACCCCGCCGGGCAGGACGTCCGGCTTGCTGGCGATCTCGGGTGCCGTGCGCAGATCGTAAACCTTTGTCAGTCCGAGCTTTTCGAGAAGGCTCATGTCATCGCCCTTGGGCGTGATCGCGTTCGCGCGGTAGAAGACTCCCTTGTTCACGGGCAGACCGAAGGTTCCCGAGTATCCGGCGCCGGTACCTGCGACATCGCGGAAATTGTCGATCCCGTTCAGCCGCGGGGCATCTGGAGTTTGCTCGGCACTGCCGAAGCTGCTGGATCCGAAATCCAGTGAGCCGAACTGTGGAGCCGAGGGGGCAGGTTCGGCGTGTGCGATCGAGGCGCCGAAGCCGGTGATGAGAAAGCTACTGGTCAAGGCAATGGCCGCGGCAGACCGTAGTGAGCAGGTGCGCGTGGATCGGGACATGTCTGAGCCCTTCGTCGAGCGGTGAGAGTGGCGAGTCGATGAGGTATCGCGAAGGCAAGGTAGCGAGTTCGAGTGTCCGATTCGAGAAGAATCTTGCTTTGCTCCCTCTCAGCGGGAGGCGTATTGCGAAGACCCGCTCGTCCACCGAGTCATACGCCGTGCTTTTCCGCCTGACTGCATCGGAAGCGGGTTCATTCCTCGAGACCTGTGTTTGTGCAAACACTCACCGCCCTGATATTGGTTAGCCTCACCAAATTAATTCCGGAGCAGTTCCGGTGCGTCCAGATGGAGTTCAACATGCGGGTTCAAGGTCTGTCGCGGGTTCGCCGCGCAGTGGTGATCGGTGCAGCGGCCGCGTTGGCGGTAGGCATCGCCGGATGCAGCAACTCCGAAGAGGCGTCGTCCGAATCACCGACGACGGCTGCGAGCTCGCAGACCCGTGTCTTCGAGGCACAGAACGGATCCATCGAGATCCCGAGCGATCCGCAGCGGATCGTGGCCTGCGGATACGCGGTTCTGCCGTTGATCCAGGCGGGAGCAAATCTGGCTGCGGTGTGCGAGTGGACCCGTGAACTCGGCAACATGGACGACAAAACCAAGGCCGCTTACGAAGCTCTGCCGAAGGTCGCACCCGACGGCAACGTCTCCCAGCTCAACTACGAGGGAATCGTCGCTGCCGAACCTGATCTGATCATCATGGGTGTTCCCGCTCGCGTCGAAAGCCAGTTGGACATGGCTCAGCTCAAGGCTGCTGCTCCGGTCGTCTTCCTGGGACCGACGGTTCCCGCTGATTGGCGCGTATTAGGTGAGAAGTTCGCCGACGCCGCCAATGTTTCCGACACCTACGGTGCGTTCAAGGGCGAGTACGACGCTCGCACTGCCGAATTGGCCGCGAAGTACAAGGACAAGCTCGGCTCGCTCACATTCGGCGGCGTGTGCAACGTCTGCAAGCCTGAGGCTGGGACGTTCTCCCGCGAGTACGCGTCTTCGTACACAACCAATCTCTTCGACGGGCTGGGACTACAGTTCCCGGGCACCCCTGCCGATCCGGCTGACATCCACAACGAACAGGTATCCATCGAGAAGATCGGTGAGAACCTCGGAAATGTCGACGTGATCGTCTACGGCCTCAACGCCGACGGCTCGATGTCTCCGCAGCTTCAGGAACTGGTCAATTCCGAGCTGTGGAAGGAACTGCCCGCAGTGAAGGCCGGCAACGTCGTCCAGGTTCGGCATTCACTGGCCGCGACCTATCAGACGGCTCTTCTGACGCTGGATTCGATCGACGAGGGCCTGTCGAAGCTGCCCGCAAACCAGTAGTTCATCGACTGTGACGGTGGCCTCTCGCCCAGTGGTGAGGGGCCACCTGCCTATCTGGATGAGCAGGGCAGACAGCTCTCCGAACGGCGAGGACGCTTACCTGTCCCGGCTACCGGGGTTCTGTACGAACTGCGAACGCCCGATAGGGTAACCGGGTGCGTCCTACACTTGATTCCTACACTCATCTGGCCGGTGGCAAGGTCCGTGACCTCTACACGATCGACGACGAGCATCTGCTGCTTGTCGCGAGTGATCGGATCTCGGCCTACGACCACGTGCTCAGCACGTCGATCCCGGACAAGGGCCGCGTACTCACCGCGATGAGCGTGTTCTTCTTCAACGTCCTCGGTGGCACCAACCATCTGGCCGGCGAGCCCGACGACGATCGCATCCCGGAAGAAGTACTCGGCCGGGCTCTCGTCGTGCGCTCCCTCGACATGGTTCCCGTCGAATGCGTCGTCCGTGGCTTCCTCACCGGCTCCGGCCTGGTCGACTACAACAACACCGGCGCAGTGTGCGGCGTCGCGCTGCCTGAGGGCCTTGTCGAGGCTTCGCGGCTGCCCGACCCGATCTTCACCCCGGCGTCCAAGGCGGCTCTCGGCGATCACGACGAGAACATCAGCTTCGAGCAGGTAGTGGAGAAGGTCGGCGTGAAGCTGGCCGTGCAGCTTCGCGAGGACACTCTCGACGTCTATGCCCGCGCCTCCAACTTCGCGGCCGATCGCGGAATCATTCTCGCGGACACCAAGCTCGAATTCGGTCTCGACTCCGCTGGAAACCTCGTGCTCGCCGACGAGGTACTCACCCCCGACTCGTCCCGCTACTGGCCCCTCGAAGGTTACGAGGCAGGCAAGGTTCAGCCCAGCTTCGACAAGCAGTTCGTCCGCGACTGGCTCACGAGCCCCGAATCCGGTTGGGATCGAAGCTCGGACACGACACCTCCGCCATTGCCGCAGGAGATCGTCGATGCGACTCGCGCACGCTACATCGAGGCATACGAACGCATTTCCGGGTTGTCCTTCGACGATTGGGTCGGTCCCAGCGCATGAGCCTGATCCCGCCGGTCGCAAAGAAGGTCCCCACCGAACGTACCCATCACGGACACACGTTCGTCGATGACTACGAGTGGCTGCGGGACAAGGACAATGCCGAGGTAGTCGCGTACCTCGAAGCCGAGAACGCGTACACCGACGAGCAGACGGCCGCTCTCGAGCCGTTGCGCGAGAAGATCTTCCAGGAGATCAAGTCGCGGACTCAGGAAACCGACATGTCGGTACCCACACGCATGGGCAAGTGGTGGTACTACTCGCGCAGCGTGGAAGGCAAGTCGTACACCGTCCAGTGCCGGTGCCCCATTGCCGGTGAGGACGACTGGACTCCGCCCAACTTGACGCCTGGCGTCGAGCTGGCCGGCGAGCAGATCCTCATGGACGGCAATGTCGAAGCCGAAGGGCACGAGTTCTTTTCACTCGGCGCGTTCTCCATCAGCGAGGACGGTACGTTGCTCGCGTACTCGGTCGATATTGTCGGCGACGAGCGGTACACCCTGCGGTTCAAGAACCTCGAGACCGGCGAGATGCTCACCGACGAGATTCCCGACACCGCACCCGGCGCTACCTGGGCGATCGATCACAGTCACGTCTTCTACATGACCGTCGACGACTCGTGGCGTCCGGACACCGTGTGGCGTCACAAGCTGGGAACGCCGCAGGGCCAAGATGTTTCGGTCTTCCACGAGCCCGACGAGCGTTACTGGGTTTCCGTGGGTTCGACTCGCAGCGAGAAGTATCTGATGATCTGGGTCGGATCCAAGGTGACCAGCGAAGGCTGGATGCTGGAATCGGCGAATCCGGAAGGCGACTTCCGCGTCATCATCCCGCGTCGCGAAGGCGTCGAGTACGGGGCCGAACACGCGGTGATCGGGGGAGAGGACCGCTTCCTCATCCTTCACAACGACGTCGTCGACGGCGTCAAGGCCGAGAACTTCGTGTTGGCGGAAGCTCCGGTATCGGATCCGACGAACATGACGACGCTGATCGAGCACAGCGCCGACGTTCGTCTGGAAGAAGCCGAAGCCTTTGCCGGACACCTCGTCCTGAGCTACCGCCGCGAGGCTCTCACTCGGGTTGCCGTGTGGCCGTTGACCGCCGACGGCTACGGCGAACGTCACGAGATCGACTTCGACGAAGAACTCTTCAGCATCGGTATGGGGTCCAACCCGGAATGGGCGCAGCCCACCATCCGGCTCGGCTTCACGTCATTCATCACTCCCGGGCAGGTGTACGACTACTACGTCGTCAGTGGTGAACTGGCACTGCGTAAATCGCAGCCCGTTCTCGGTGACTTCGATGCGAGTAATTACGAGCAGCGCCGCGACTGGGCAGTGGCCGACGACGGCACCCGCATTCCGCTCTCGATCGTGAGGCGCGTAGGCGCGCCAGAAGGTCCCGCGCCGTTGTTGTTGTACGGCTACGGTTCCTACGAGGCGAGCATCGACCCGTCGTTCTCGGTTGCCCGGCTGTCGTTGCTCGATCGCGGTGTCGTCTTCGTGGTCGCACACGTGCGCGGCGGCGGCGAGATGGGCCGTCACTGGTACGAGAACGGCAAGACACTCACCAAGAAGAACACCTTCACTGATTTCGTCGCTTGCGCAAAGCATTTGATCGACACCGGCGTCACGTCGGCCGACCGGATGGTTGCCGACGGCGGTAGTGCGGGTGGACTGCTGATGGGGGCTGTCGCCAACCTCGCTCCGGAACTGTTCGCCGGCATTCTTGCCAATGTTCCGTTTGTCGACCCGCTGACGTCGATTCTCGATCCGTCGCTGCCGTTGACGGTCATCGAGTGGGACGAATGGGGAGACCCGCTGCACAACAAGGACGTCTACGACTACATGCGCTCGTACAGCCCGTACGAGAACGTGGAAGCCAAGGACTATCCCGCGCTTCTCGCGATCACGAGTATCAACGACACCCGTGTTCTGTACGTGGAGCCGGCCAAGTGGGTCGCAAAACTGCGGGCCACGAAGTCCGGTGACGCTCCGCTACTTCTCAAGACGGAGATGAGCGCCGGACACGGCGGTGTCAGCGGTCGTTACGAGAAGTGGAAAGAGGTCGCGTTCGAGTTCGCCTGGGTGCTGGACACCGTGGGCGCGAACTAGCTTCTGTACCAATCAGGTTCGGTGACTCTCAGGTTCGGTGACAAATCAGGTTCTGCGGTAACGAACCTGAGGGCGCCCAGCGCGCCCGTACTCGGTCTCCCGGGTGAGCATGCCGTCATCCGCCAGTTTTTCGAGGTAGCGCCAGGCTGTCACCCGGGACACTCCGACCGATGCTGCCACCTCTGCTGCAGTCACGGGACCTTCCGAATCCCGCACGGACGCAGCGACGAGTCCGAGTGTCTGAGAGGCAAAGCCTTTCGGCGCCGCTGCTCGATCGTCGGACGTTCGTAATGCGGACATCGCCCGGTCGATGTCGTGCTGGCTGACCGCAGACTCTCCGGCGGGAAGTGCTGCACGATATTCGAGGTAGCGCTCGAGCTTGTCGCGGAACGCTGCGAAGGTGAACGGCTTGAGAAGATAAAGCACGATCCCGCGAGCCACGGCGCTTCGAACCACCTCGAGATCGCGCGCCGAGGTGACCGCGATGATGTCCGGACTCGGGCGCAACCCACCGAGGGCGGAAGCCACGTCGAGGCCGCTGGCGTCGGGCAACCCGATGTCGAGCAGGACCAAGTCGATGGGCTGGTCGGTGGCGTTTGCCGCCGTAACTGCACGCACGGCGGCGTTCCCGGAATGAACCACACCGTGGACCACGAACTCCGGCACGCGCTCGACGTAGGAACGGTGCGCCTGCGCGATCAACGGTTCGTCGTCGACTATCAGTACTCGAATCATCGCGGTGCTTCCGCGTCGCGCAGCGGGATGCGGACCACCAGCATCGAACCCATCGCCGGTTCACTGGACAGCGTGCCGCCGTGCCGTTTCACCACTTGAGAGACCAGTGCGAGTCCGAGTCCGCGAGAACCGGATTTTGTGGAGTAACCACGGCCCTTGGCTTTTTCGAGTGCTTCGGGTGTCATTCCCGGGCCACTGTCGGCGACGGCAACAACCATCATCGAATCCTCTTCCATTACCGTCACTTCCACCCACGGAGACTCGCTCGCGCGTGATGCGTCAATAGCATTGTCCACGAGATTGCCGACCAGCGTGACCAACTCGCGTGCATTGAGTGAAGGCACCGGACCGAGTGCGGTGTCTTCCGTGATGGTCAGGTCGACCCCGCGTTCGGCCGCTTCGCTTATTTTTCCGAGCAACAGTGCGGCCAGCGCCGGCTCGTGAACCGCATTCATCAGACGATCGATCAGCTGCTGAGACACCCGCAATTCGTTGGTGGCGAAGGCCACTGCGTCTTCGTTTCGCCCCAACTCGACCATCGTGATGATGGTGTGCAGACGATTTGCGCTCTCGTGGGCTTGAGAGCGAAGCGACTCGGCAAAACTACGCACCGAATCCAATTCTCCGAGTACGTTCTGAAGTTCGGTGTGATCGCGAATTGTCAGCACGGTGCCAATTCTGTTGCCCTCCCACTCAACCGGGTGTTGGTTGACCACCAGCACACGCTTGTCGGTGAGGTGCACTTGATCCTTGGCGGGCGATGCCTCGTCGACTCGCAAGGTCTCGGGGATGGACGAAAGCGGTACCGGTCCTTCCGGTAGATCAAGGAGGCGACGTGCTTCGTCGTTGACGATGTCCACTCTCGCATCCTTGCCCCGTCCTCGTCCGATCACCACCAAACCTTCACCGATGCTGTGTAGGACGGCGTCGTGGTGCTCGAACATGGTGCGGAGTTCGTCGGGAGCCATTCCCAGGGTCTGTCGCCTGATACGCCGACTCACCAGAAGCGAACTCAGGAGCGCGGCAAGAAGGCCGCCGGCAGCAACGAACAGGATGACCGGAACACTTTGGGCGAACTGCTTGCTGATCTGTTCGCGGGTGACACCGGCAGAAACCAGGCCGACCAGGGTTCCGCTGGAGTCGTAGACGGGAGTGACGGCGCGGATCGACGGCCCTAGCGACCCGGCGTACGTCTCCGTGAAGGTCGCGCCGGCGAGTGCGCGGTCGATGTTCCCGGTGAACAGTTGACCGATCAGTTCCGGGCTCGTGTGGGTGAACCGAGTGCGATCCGGCGCCATCACCACGATGAAATCAACGCCGGTGGCGCGGCGGATCTTCTCGGTCTGTGGTTGCAGAATCGCGGTCGGGTCCGCACTCGTCAGGGCCGTCGCCGTCGAATCCGACAGGGCGAGAGTCTGCGCGATGGAGCTCACCTGACGGCGGATAGCGTCGTCGCTGTCGCGGCGTTCGTCGACAACCGCGAGCGCGGCCCCTACGCCGATGACCAGCGCCAACAACGCCAACTGCAGGAGCAGGATCTGCCTCGCGACGCTCATCCGTCGGCCGGTCTTTCGTTCGACCATCGAGCGCCTCCTGAACGTAATGAACACAAACTTCCGGGCCTACCTATTTGCAACAAGAATTCTCCACGACTCGAAGTGATCCCGATCACTTCACAGATATCCGATCCAAAGGACACCCCATGAGCAGCACGGCAACAGGGACAGTAGACGCTTCCCCACCGCCCGAGGGCACCAAGGCAAAGCGCGACAAGACGCATTGGCTCTACATGAGCGTCATCGTCGCGGTCATCGGCGGCATCCTCGTCGGTTGGCTCGCACCCGAGTTCGGTAAGTCCGTCGGTGTACTCGGCACGTTGTTCGTCAGCCTGATCAAGATGATGATCAGCCCGGTCATCTTCTGCACCATCGTGCTGGGCATCGGCTCGGTTCGAGCAGCGGC
The DNA here is from genome assembly GCF_030056735.1 of Rhodococcus sp. IEGM 1409. Taxonomy (GTDB): domain Bacteria; phylum Actinomycetota; class Actinomycetes; order Mycobacteriales; family Mycobacteriaceae; genus Rhodococcus_F. Next base: position 35,258 of record NZ_JASHKN010000012.1, on the reverse strand, counting down.
CAAGGTCGGTAAGGTCGGCGGCCTCGCACTCGCCTACTTCATCGGCATGTCCACCATCGCACTCGCGATCGGCCTGGGCGTCGGTAACCTGCTCAACCCGGGCAGTGGCCTGAACATCACGCCCAACGCGGCTTCTGTGGCCAAGCTTGCAGATCAGGCGCACAGCGCGGGCGGCACCTGGGACTTCGTCGCGTCCATCATTCCGACGTCGATGCTGTCCTCCCTCACAGCCGGCAGCGTGCTGCAGACCCTGTTCGTCGCCCTTCTGGTCGGCTTCGCGATCCAGTCGCTCGGCAAGTCGGGCGAGCCGATCCTCAAGGCCGTCGGATACATCCAGAAGCTCGTGTTCAAGATCCTGACAATGATTCTCTGGCTCGCCCCGATCGGTGCTTTCGGAGCCATCGCCAGCGTCGTCGGCCAGACCGGTTTGAACGCCGTCGTCCAGCTCGGAACCCTGATGATCGGCTTCTACCTGACCTGCCTGATCTTCGTTTTCGGTGTTCTCGGAACGCTGCTGCGCGCGGTCACCGGCTTCAACATCTTCAAGCTGGTCAAGTACTTGGGGCGCGAGTACCTGCTCATCTTCGCCACCTCGTCCTCCGAATCGGCGCTGCCGCGTCTGATCGCCAAGATGGAGCACGTGGGCGTCGAGCGCACCACGGTTGGCATCGTCGTTCCCACCGGCTACTCGTTCAACCTCGACGGCACCGCGATCTACCTGACGATGGCGTCGATCTTCATCGCCGACGCCATGGGACAGCCGCTCGCCTTCGGTGAACAGCTCTCGCTGCTGGTGTTCATGATCATCGCCTCCAAGGGTGCCGCCGGAGTCAGTGGCGCCGGACTGGCCACGCTGGCCGGCGGACTGCAGAGCCATCGCCCCGAGCTTCTCGACGGCGTCGGACTCATCGTCGGAATTGACCGCTTCATGTCGGAAGCGCGAGCGATCACCAACTTCTCGGGCAACGCGGTCGCGACTCTGCTGGTCGGCGCGTGGACCAAGACGATCGACAAGGAACGCGTCGTCGAGGTACTCGACGGGAAGATCCCGTTCAACGAGGCCACGATGCTCGACGACGAGGACGAAGAAGAGCAGCACAAACTCGAAACGGCGCCGACCGGCACCAAGCAGTCCTTTGTGAGCCATCACTAGAGGTGACTGTGAGCCATCACTAGAGGTGACTGTGAGCCATCACCAGAGGTGACTGTGAGCCATCACTGGAAACTGTTCGCCCTGCTGAACGTTTGACTGCGCCGCAGGCGCGGAACCCGATCTACGATCAGTGATCCTGGTCGTAACGATGAAAGAGACCGCCGCACCAACCGTGCGACGGTCTCTTTCTGTTGACGGTATTTGTAGGCTGCGCACCATGTCGAACGCATTCCTGGAACCGGTGGGCTCGGCGTTGGTGACGCCCGAGCGGACGACGGTCACCTCCCACTCCGCCGGGTGGTGCATATCATCTCCCGGCAAGTTAGAGGTGGTCGACGCTGCATTCGATCGAACACTCTTCACCGCCGAATTCGAAGGGTGCGGGTCTTCGTCGGTCTCGGATTCGCTCGACTACGTCGCAGTGAGCCTTCGAGATCGAGCGCAGTTGCGTTCGCCGAACGGATCGATCGTGTGGGAGTTCCGCCACGACGGGTGGCCGGAGTGGGGCACGGGTTCGGCGTATTGGGATTCGGCCACCGAGACTTTCGCGTTCACCCAGCCGGGCGCGGACAGCGATCGTTGGTGTTTGGTCCGCGAAGGAATCGTGGTCGAAACCGTCGAACTCACTGGACTGACTGCCGGAGGGTCACATGTTTCCCGCTCGCGCAGCGGGTATCTCGGACTGTCGATGGGAGCCGGGCAGGACGGTTGTGCGGTCTACTGGGTAGACCCGAGCCGTCTTGGTGAACAACCGAATCCGCTCGTGTATGAGGAAGAGGTAGTTCTCGATGTCGGGCACGACAATTCGATCGTGACACTGACACACGAGATGAACATCATGCGCGTGCGTTCGGCGGTGGCCTCCGAACCGATCTCGATCTCCTCCGACGAGATAGATTCCAGCTTGGACGAATTCGAACCGTTCCAGTGGGTGATCGGCACCGAGGACGGCCTGCTGGTGTGCGCCGGTGCCGAGGAGATGCGGATCTTTGCGGCCGACACAGCGGATCTCGGTTCCTGGACGAAACTCGAAGCTCCAGACGAGTTGAGGACCGACACCTACCTGGTCGGCGGGGGCAACGGGTCGTGCGTGAGTTACGACTGGCCGTCGGGTGTAGTACGTCTATGGCGTTTGGTGTGAGCAGCGAACTGCCCGGCCGTTGAAGGAAACGGCCGGGCAGAACGAGCTGCTATGTGTACCAGGTCGGCTCGGGAATCTCGCCGGTCAGGTACCGACTACCGACTTCGCGGCGCTTGTACGCGAGTGGATCGTGAAGGGTATGCGTCCGGATGTTGCGCCAGTAGATGTCCAGGCCCACGTCGTTGGAAGTGGCTCTGGCGCCTGTCAGTTCGAAGATCTTGTTGCTGATCTCCAAGGACACGTCGGCGGCGCGAAGTTTGGCGGCCGCGATACGTACCGCGAGGTCGCCGCGAGCCTGCTCGGTGAGGTTTTCGCGAGCATCGTGGAGCACGGCGTCGGCCTCGCGGCTGACCTGGTCCACGAAGGCCTCCGCTGCCCACAGCTTGGATTGCAAGTCGCCGTAGCCCTCACGGACGTACCACTCGTCGGTCGCGATTTCGCGGTTGTCACCGCCGTACGGCCATGGACGCGTACGGGTTCGGGTGTACTCGGCCGCGGTGTCCAGTGCGCCACGGGCGATCCCGAGATAGAAATTGGCGAACACGATCTCGATCGCCGGGAAGTTCAGGGTGTTGTAGACCAGGGGTTGGAATTCCTTGTCGACAAAGCCTGCCGCGCTCGCCCAGTCGACTTCGACGTCGTTGATCTCGACACTGCCAGAATCGGTGAGGCGCTGCCCGAGGTTGTCCCAATCTCCGCGGAAGACTATGCCGTCCTGAGCAGTCGGCACGATCGCGAACACGTGCGTCGCAGTTCCGTCGATGATTCCTTCGAGCACCGTGAGGTCGGTGACGCGGCCGCCGGTGGAGAACGATTTGACGCCGTTGAACACCAGGGTGTCCCCGCGGTCCACGACGGTGAGGTCGGTGTCTCGAGGATTCACCGCGCCGCCGAAGAAGAATCGGTTGCTCGTGTACAGCTCTTCGACAGCGGAGATCTGCGGATCCGTTCCGACCAATCTGGCAGCCCAGGCCCACAGGAAGTGGTACCCGAGCAGCTGTCCGATGGAGCCGTCGGCGCGCGCGATCTCTCGAACCACCTTGTAGGCGGTCTCCCATCGCTGCCCGGCGCCGCCGAACTCGACCGGACCCAGCAGTGTCACCAGGCCACTGTCCTTGAGTAGCTGAACTTCTCGGAACGGCGGTTCACCGGCTCGATCGCGCGCGAGTGCGTCGGCGGCAAGGATGTTGCTCACCTCGCGAGCCCGGTCGATCCAGCTCTCGGATGTGTCGGGAATACCGACGAAGACTTCGGTTTCACTGGTCACGGTCATGCCTTTACATCCTTTTCGGTCGGTGCAGTCCCGATGGCCCACACGTAAATCGGTTCGGTTCCGTTGATTTCGTAGTCGCCGACAACTTTGGATTTGAAGACGACCGGGTTGTGACTGGCCACGGTGCGGGCGTTGCGCCAGAACCGATCGAGATCGAGGTCGCGGCTCACTCCGGAAGCACCGAGCGCATCGAAGATCTTGGCCGTGGCCGGCACGACCAGTCCGATCGAGGCGACTTGCCCTCGCCCTGAATCGATTTCGGCCGCGATGTTGGCTTCCTTCTCTTCCCCCGGCGAGCCGGAGAACGCGGCTTCGTAAGCCCATTGGGACGACTGCGCGGCGTGCAGTGCAACGGCCTCGGCTGCAAAGGCGGCAGAGGACACTTCACCGACCACTTGCTGGATCTGTGAATCTTGCGCATACCTTGGAGCGTTGCCGTGACTGAAGGTGCGAGTGCGAGCGGCAACTCGCCGAGAAATCTCGGTTGTCGCAGCCTTTGCGATGCCGGCGAGAGTGGCGAGATGGAACAGTTGGTAGAAGGCGGTCTGGTACTTGAATCGCGTCGAGAAGTCGAAGATGTTCTCCGGCTGGACAATCGCGTTCTCGTAGATGGACGAGCCGGATCCCGTCGTCTGCTGGCCGAAGCCGTTCCAGTCGTCGTTGTGCGTGACGCCGGGTTGCCTCGCCTCGACCGCGGCAATCACGAATGCACCCGTGTCGGTGCGCTGCGAGTACAGGTCGATCCAGTCGGCGAAGATCGAACCCGTGCTGTAGAACTTGGCCCCGTTCGCCAGGAAATGATCGGCATCCGGTGCCGGCGAGACCTTGGTGTTGGCTTCGCCCAATACAACATCGCCGATTTCGGTCCACGCGTTGCCGATCAACTGTCCCTCTGCAAAGCGTCGGAGCCAGGTGTCGCGTTCCGGGCCGGGGTCGGCGACAAGCCGGTCTTCGACAAACGCGAAATGACCGCGCAGTGCCTGGGTGATGTTGGAATCGGCGCTCGACAACTCGACCAACAACCGAATCAATTGTGGGATGCTCGCACCGGATCCACCGTGTGTTGTCGGCACCCGAACGGCGCCGAAGCCTGCTTTCTTGAGTGCGTCGATCTGTTGGAAGGGAAGCACGTGATCGCGTTCTCGTTCGACGACTGATTGTGCGATGTCCGCGAAGATCGGACGGAATTTCTCTGCCAGTGTTTCGTAGTCGACCTCACTCTTGATCGGATCTGCAGACCGGGGTACGGCATTCGGCGTCAGTGCGGTGGTCATGGGAAGAATGCAAGCTGTAATCACCAGGGACGTCGATCCTTCATCGCGACCTGATTCGAAGTGTTGTCAGTCAGCGCAAATCTCGGTTCGATAGCCTGCCGGACAGTCGTACCGGAAACTGAGTGGTCAGTGCGATCGCTCGTGAAGGTGCTCGACGATCCATCCGCTCCATTCGACGGTTCCGCCGGAACCGCAATCATGTCGGAACGGCTGCCCTGGAGGGCCGGGGCGTACAACCACGCGAAAGTCTCTCGATCCCAACCGAAGATCGACAGTCGTGCGTACTCCGTCGATCCTCTCGTTGACACTCCCGAGTACGTCCGTGGCGACAATTTCGGTGACGCGTCGGACGGCGTGCTCGGCGGCCTGAGCAGCCTGCGACAGTGCTGCCCGGCCGCGCAGGTGCGTCACGGACAGTTCTCCGTTCAGGTACTTCTCGACTGCGTCCGTCGCGGAGTCGCCGTCCAGTCGGCTGAAATAGACTGCGGCGGGCCACGCAATCATGTTGGCCGCGAAACGATCTCCGCCGATGTGACTGCACTCCCATACGTCCGCGATCCGGGCAGCGTCCAGTGCCGACACCACCGGACGGCCGAGTTCCGCGCAGCACGCATCCTTTTTCCCATGTGTGCAGACTGCGAATAGCGGTTCCGCGCGGGAGCGGCCGAAGTCGGGTTCCACTCCGGCGGCCATCGATTCGAACGGCAGTACCGACAGGTCCTCGTATCGCTCAACCGACCCTTCCCGCATCCACTGACGTGTGCCGTCCGTCCAGGCAAGTACGCACGTCGGGGTGAGGACCTGGCGGTTGCGGGGACGCCGGATCAGCACAACGCGGATACGACCCTGCGTTGCGTAGATTTTTTCGGTGAGCGCGACTGGGAGAATGTCGTCCGGGGCGGACGCCGGCCAGGGCCCGGGATGTTCGATCAACACCCACAGACGTGTCATGCCGGCGCGCCCCACCATCGATTCGCCGGTGGTGGACGATTGCCGCGTACAGGCGTGAGGGCGTCGACTCAACTGTGGATTGGCGACGAATTCCGAGAGGCACTGCGTGGATGCCTTCCCCACGACACCGTCACTGTGGCAGGGAAGGGAAGACACGAAAAGGCTCCAGTCTCGTAGGTTAGGCTCACCAGACTATTGGATGGTGAATCCTTTGCTGAGCCGTGGTGAATGCGCGTGGATGTGACGGTCGGAAGCAGGAGTGTGTGAATGAAACGCAGTAACTCGCGGACGAAGTACGTGCTGGGTGGTTTTGTCCTCGCCGCCATCGTGGCAACGACAACGGCGTGCGGCAGTAACGACAAGACGGATACCGACAGTCAGTCTGCCGACACGGTGCACGCGGTCACCCACGCCCGCGGAACCACGGATGTACCGATGGATCCACAGAGAGTCGTCGTGCTCGAGCCGGTTCAGCTCGACACGTCGGTAGCGCTGGGCGTGATTCCCGTTGGCACCGCGGTACTCAGCGAGACGACCGGTGTTCCGGCGTATCTAGGCGAGAAGGCGACGGAGATCGAGATGGTCGGCACCGTCGCGGCACCGAACCTCGAGAAGATCGTCGCGCTGAGCCCGGACCTGATCATCGGAACGGAAACACGGCATGGGGATCTGTACGAGCAGCTCGCTGCCATCGCGCCGACCGTCTACATGGCAACTCAGACCGATCCGTGGCAGGACAACGTCCAGTTCGTCGCAGAAGCGTTGAACAAGACCGATCAGGCAGGCGAACTGCTCGGTGACTACACGGCACGCTGCGAGGAAGTGGCGAGTAAGCACGGCACCGAGGGCAAGACCGCTCAGCTCATCCGCCCACGCGACGACGTTCTGACGCTGTACGGACCCACGTCGTTTGCCGGAAGCACTCTCGAATGCGCAGGGCTCACCATTCCCACCCGCGACTGGGAGAACTCGATCTCCGTCGACCTCTCCCCGGAATTCGTCTCCGGATCCAGCGCCGATCTCATCCTGGTCACTTCCGTGAATCCCGCCGATGCCGGCACGATGCCGAAGGCCGTGGCGGACAACGCCGGATTCTTCCCGAACCCACATCTGGTGGACATGTCGTACTGGATCACCGGCGTCGGACCGCTCGGTGGCCTCACCGTTCTGGACGACCTCGACCGCATTCTCGGAGCGTCGAATTAGCAGTGCGCGAAGTAGCAGTGCGCGAGGCAGTCGCTAAGTTGGAACCTATGACAACTCCAGTACAGAACATCGCGATCAACACCCTCGGTGGCGTGCCCACCTCGTTGGGTGAATACGACGGCCGTGCCGTGCTCGTGGTCAACGTGGCATCCAAGTGTGGACTGACCCCGCAGTACTCGGCGCTCGAGAAGCTGGCCAGCGGGTACGCGGATCGCGGTCTGACCGTGATCGGCATCCCGTGCAACCAGTTCATGGGGCAGGAACCGGGCACCGCCGAAGAGATCGAGACGTTCTGCTCCACTACCTACGGCGTCACGTTCCCGCTTCTGGAGAAGATCGAGGTGAACGGCGAAAACCAGCATCCGCTGTACGCCGAACTCACCAAGGCCGCCGACGCCGAAGGCACTGCCGGCGACATTCAGTGGAACTTCGAGAAGTTTCTGATCGGACCGGACGGCACCGTCGTCAACCGATTCCGTCCGCGGACCGAGCCTGACGCACCCGAGGTTGTCGCCGCGATCGAAGCTGTGCTTCCCAAGAACTAGTAGCTGTGCTTCCCAAGAACTAGAGGCTTCCCGAGAACTAGACGCTCGTTGCTGGAAACTGCCGCCGGATGATCATCCGGCGGCAGTGTGCTGTTCACCCACAGCTGCCACTATCGGAGTATGTCCGCAGAACTGATCGTGTCGGTATCCGGAATCAGAGACGAGACATGTTATCTCGCTGCCGGATTCGCTGACGAGATGGACGCTCGTGGTGTCCGTTTGTCGCTCCTGGTGGCGCCGCGACTCAAGGACAAATATCGACTGGCCGACGACGCGGTGACGACGGCATGGCTGCGTGAGCGTCGTGAGCACGGCGACGCCATCGTTCTGCACGGCTACGACCAGGCCGCGACCAAGCGTCGTCGAGCCGAGTTCGCCACTCTGTCGAAGCACGAAGCAAAACTGCGATTACTCGCTGCGGATCGAGTCCTCGAACAGGCAGGTCTTAGGACCCGGGTGTTCGCACCGCCGCGCTGGGTGGCGTCGCCCGGTGCCATGTCGGTGTTGCCGGAGACAGGCTTCCGGACGATGGCGGGCCTCGGGGCAGTGCACGACTTGACTCGTGGAACTCTGCAGCGGGGACGGGTTTTCGGTATCGGCGAAGGATTCAAGGCCGAGCCGTGGTGGTGTCGGGCGTTGGTTCTCGGAGCCGGACGCGCCGCCAAGCGTGGGGGACTGGTCAGGTTGTCGATCACCGCCAAGCAGCTGGGAAACGAGGGGCCGCGGCAGGCAGTTCTCGACGCCGTCGACCTTGCTCTCTTTCACGAAGCCACCTCGCAGGTGTATCGGTGGAACTCCCCATCTCAGGAACTTGGCGCTGCCTGAAATCTGCCGATGGCAACTTTCCGATAGCTGCGAGTCAGCGCTGTTTGTCCGGGTTGTCCCTGCGGGCAGACTCTTCGCTTTTCTCTGTTCTTTGCTGGTAGCGGTGCTGAATAGGTCGGATTCGCATAAAAAGAGGACGTTGAATTTGAGTGTGGGGTCAGCCAACTTCTTCCCTACTGGAGTGCGTGCAGCTAATCTGCCGCTAGTAGACGAGGTGGGGATATCACCATGCGCGCAAGAGTGTTCTCCAAGTCGACCGAGGAATTTGTCGCTGTGGCTGTGGGCGCAGTCGTCTGTGCTGCGTTCGTCCCGGCACTAGCGTCTGCCGCTCCGACCGGCGTGGTTCACGCCCTGCCGACTGGCCAAATCAAGGGTGGATTGAGCGGGCAAGTGATTTTCGATCGTGGTGCTTCGATCGAGTTCGTCGGATCCGACGCAGCACGGCGCCGATCGATGCGAAGCCTCAGTGGCCGACCGCCTCTATCGCGCAGGCTTCGGCAGCAAGCACCAGCTGGATCATCGTCGATGTGAGTGCATGAAGGATTGAATCAGGCGACCTCGACGCTCGACTCCTCGTCGAGGACGCGGAACTCGGTGCCGTCGGCAGCCATTTCCGAGTAGCGGCCGTAGAAAATTCCGGTGGCTTCGTCGCGGATGATCGCTTGATGGATCGGAACCGCGACACGCGGCGCCACCGCGCGGAGGTAGTCGATGGCCTCGGAAATCTTGAGCCAGGGCGCGGCGGCAGGAAGAGCAAGAACGTCGACCGTCTGTTCGGGGACGAAGAGGGAATCGCCAGGATGCATGAACTGCGCCGGGTTGGTGGCGTCGCCGAGGAGGAACGCGGTGTTGTCGATCATCGGTAGGTCCGGATGGATGATTGCGTGCTCTCCGCCGGTTCCAGTCACCTTGACGTTGCCGATGCTGAACCGGTCGCCGGGCCGGACTCCGGTCCAGCGCCCACCGAGCTTTTCAGCGGTCTGCGGATCGCTGTAGAGCAGGGCATCGGGATTCGCTTCGGCCAGTTCGGGCAAGCGCGCCGGGTCGGCATGATCGGGGTGTTGATGTGTCACGAGGATGGCGTCGAGGCCGGTGATGCCTTCGAAGCCGTGCGAGAAGTTGCCGGGATCGAAGAGGATCTTCGAGCCGTTCAACTCCACGAGCACACAGGAATGGCCAAAATGTGTCAGTCGCATGATTCCGAGTATGCGCCGACGCGGGAGGGCTCGCTGGCGAGTCCCACAGGTGTTGGCCGTCACGCCCCGATCACTCGATGCGAACCATCTCGGGTACGCCCGGTAAACTGGCCATCACCCGAGCGTTTCACTCCGGGTTCGCGCACTAGTACCGAGGAGCAGCACGTGGCCCGTGTCGTCGTCGAAGTCATGCCCAAGGCCGAGATTCTCGACCCCCAGGGACAGGCAATTGTCGGGGCACTGTCTCGCCTGGGCTTTGCAGGAGTATCCGATGTCCGTCAGGGCAAGCGGTTCGAGTTGGAGATCGACGGCAGTGTCGAAGACGCCGAACTCGAGAAGATCGCCGAAGGCCTGCTGGCCAACACGGTGATCGAGGATTGGACCGTCAGGCGAGTCGAGGCATGAGCGCACGTATCGGGGTTATCACGTTCCCGGGCACGCTCGACGACATCGACGCTGCTCGGGCCGTCAACCTAGCCGGCGGTGAAGCTGTCGAACTCTGGCACGGCGATGCAGATCTCAAGGGTGTCGACGCAGTGGTCGTCCCCGGTGGATTCTCCTACGGCGACTACCTTCGCTGCGGCGCAATCGCGCGGTTTGCCCCCGCGATGGGCAAGGTCGTCGAAGCAGCCAAGGGCGGCATGCCGGTCCTGGGTATCTGCAACGGTTTCCAGATCCTCTGTGAAGCTGGTCTGCTCCCCGGTGCGCTGACCCGCAACCAGGGTCTGCACTTCATCTGCCGCGACGAGTGGTTGACGGTCGAAGCCAACAACACGGCCTGGTCCTCACGCTACGAGGTCGGCGCCCAGATCCTCATCCCGCTCAAGTCGGGTGAAGGCCGCTTCCAGGCGTCCGAGAAGGTCCTCGACGAACTCGAGGGCGAAGGTCGCGTCGTCTTCCGTTACTCGGAGGAGAACCCCAACGGCTCGCAGCGTCGTATCGCCGGCATCTCCTCGGCCAATGGCCGCGTCGTTGGTCTGATGCCGCACCCCGAGCACGCCACCGAGGCTCTCACCGGCCCCAGTGACGACGGACTCGGTTTGTTCTACTCGGCACTCGACGCGATCGTCACTGCCTGATCGCCTGCTGATTTTCACCACTGAACGCCGACCGGAAATCCGGTCGGCGTTCAGTCGTATGTGGGGCTCCAGGTGCTCGGGGTTACTGGCTGTACGAACTGAGGAAGTTTCCGAGGCGCTCGAGGGCGGTCGCGAGGTCATCGGTGTTCGGCAGTGTCACCAGTCGGAAGTGATCGGGTTCGATCCAATTGAACGCGCGGCCGTGACTGACAAGAATCTTCTCCGATTCCAGTAGATCGAGAACGAACCTCTCGTCGTCGACGATGCCGAACTTGTCGACGTCGAGTTTCGGGAACAGGTACAGCGCGCCGTCGGCCTGCTGGCAACTGATCCCGTCGATGCTGTTGAGCGTGCTGTGCGCGAGATCGCGCTGGGCCGTCAGCCGACCTTGTGGAAGCAGGAGGTCCTCGATGGACTGGCGTCCGCCGAGTGCGGTCTGGATCGCGTGCTGCGCCGGCACGTTTGCACACATACGCATGTTGGCCAGCAGTTTGATGCCTTCGATGAAGCTCGACGCCCGTTCGAGTGGTCCGGTGATGGCCAGCCATCCCGCTCGGAATCCGCAGACGCGGTAGGCCTTGGAGAGTCCCGAATATGTCAGACACAGGACGTCTCTCCCGGTCATCGTCGCAAGGTTTGTCATGGATCGGCCGTCGTAGACGATCTTTTCGTAGATTTCGTCCGCGAAGAGCATCAGATCGTGTTTGCGCGCTAGGTCCACGAAGCGTTGCAGCACCTCCGTCGAGTAGACGGCGCCCGTCGGATTGTTGGGATTGATGACGACAATCCCTCGGGTGCGCGGAGAGATCCGGGCTTCCAGATCGTCGAAGTCCGGTGCCCAGCCCTGGCTTTCATCGGTGAGGTAGTGGACCGGCGTGCCGCCGGCAAGTGAAACCGAAGCCGTCCACAAGGGATAATCGGGAGCGGGAATCAGGATCTCGTCCTCTGGATTGCAGAGGGCCTGCATCGTCAACGTGATCAGTTCGGAGACACCGTTTCCGAGGTAGATCTCGTCGACGGTGACGTCGGTGATACCCCGCGTCTGGTAGTACTGCACTACCGCTGTGCGCGCCGAATACAGTCCGCGAGAATCGCAATATCCCTGTGCGGTAGGGAGATTACGGATCATGGCCATCATGATTTCGTCCGGTGCTTCGAACCCGAAGGGGGCCGGATTGCCGACGTTGAGTCGCAGGATCGTGTGTCCCTGATCCTCGAGTTCTTCGGTCTTGTCGAGAATTCGCCCTCTGATGTCGTACCTGACATTCTCGAGCTTGCGGGCCTGATCGATGGGTGTGTTCACGCGGTTTCGTACCTCTCCGGTTCGGTGGACGAGTTGTGTGTCGGACGAGAAGGGCGCCTTAGGGTTCGGCCTGGAAACGGAGACAAATTCGCGATAGCGCTAGCGTTGGTAAGAGAGTAGCGCTACTATGATTCGACATGTCAAATGATAGCAGTTCGAGGATTGTCGCAGCTTTGCGCGAGTGGATCGCGACGGCTCCTCCAGGCGCGAAGCTTCCGTCTACTCGGTCGCTCGTCAGCCGGCACGGGGCGAGTCCGGTCACTGTGCAGAAGGCGCTGCGAACACTGGTATCTCAGGGGGTTGTGGAGGCTCGTCCCGGTGTGGGGACCTTCGTACGCGCCGCACGCGTCGTGCGACCCAACGATTACGGGTGGCAGACGGCGGCGCTCGGATCGCCGAACTACCGGCTGCAACTGCCTATTGCGCTGCAGTCCACCTCCAACGACGTGATTGCGCTGCATTCCGGCTATCCGGCCCGAGAGCTGTTGCCGGAAGGGCTGGTTCGTGCAGCCTTCACCAGGGCGACGCGAACCGACGCCGTCTTCAATCGGCCACTCGCTGCCGGGCTTCCGGAACTGCAGTCCTGGTTTGCTTCCGAATTGGGTTCCGCCACTCCTGCCGGGATCACTCCGCCGGGGCCGAACGACGTGGTTGTACTTCCCGGCAGTCAGGGTGGGCTTGCGACTTCCTTCCGTGCGCTGGTGGGGGAGGGGCGTCCGTTGCTCATGGAATCGCCGACGTACTGGGGTGCGATCCTCGCTGCCGCCCAGGCCGGTGTCACGGTCATTCCGATCTCCAGTGGTGCCAACGGTCCTGATCCTGAAGAACTCTCGCGTGCATTCGATCAGACCGGTGCCCGCGCGTTCTACGCACAACCGAGTTTCGCGAGTCCGACGGGGGCGCTGTGGTCGCCGACGTTGGCTGACAAGGTGCTCGACACCGTCCGTCGGCACGGCGCCTTCTTGATCGAGGACAGTTCGGCGCTCGACTTCGGCATCACCGCTGATCCCAGCCCTATTGCTGCACGAGACGACAGCGGACACGTTGTCTACCTTCGTGCGCTGACCAAGAGTGTGTCCCCATCGGTGCGAGTTGCCGGATTGATCGCTCGCGGCCCGGCTTACGAGCGAATTCTTGCTGATACACAAGCAGATTCGATGTACGTCAGTGGAATGCTGCAGGCAGTTGCCCTCGACGTCGTTACCCAACCGGCCTGGCGAACGCACCTGCGCAGGCTTCGTCACCAACTCGAGGCCAGACGCGACCTCCTCGTGTCGAGTCTGCGCGAGCATGCGCCGGACGCTCACCTCGACGCCGTACCACAAGGCGGACTCAACCTCTGGCTTCGGCTTCCGGACACCACGAATCTCGAACGCGTCGTGCAGGACTGCCGGTCGGCCGGCGTGATCGTCGGGGCCGGAGACGATTGGTTCCCGGCAGAACCGACCGGAAAGTTCCTGCGGCTCAACTACGCCGGTCCGAACCCGGGCGAATTCCCCGACGCCGCTCGCATCATCGGCGGAGCAATCACACAACATATGTAGAACTCACAGCCTTGGGGTTGACCTGAACTTCCATTGAGGTTTTATCGTCGTGTCCATGACCAAACAGCCAATGCAGCCACCGGCGAATCAGCCGATCGGATTCTGGACCGCGCGTGCAGGCGAAGCGATTCGCGCACGCACGCGCGGAGCACTCGAAGCACTCGGCGTGACCCAGCCGCAATGGTGGTTCCTGCACCAACTTTCGCTGCACCCTGAAGGGATCGAGCGAGCTGTCCTCCTGCGGACGATCGGCCCGAACGAATCAACTGACGTAATCGACGACGCCGTCGACTCTGCCCTCGAACTGGGGTGGGCGTCTGAAGACGGGGCGGTCCTTCTCCCTACTGATGCGGGCTCCGAGCAGTTCGATCGTGCAGCGCGGGTACAACAGATGCTGCAGGAGGAGCGGATGCAGGGAATCAGCGAAGCAGATTTCGTCACCACCATCACGGTCTTGCAGCGAACCATCCAGAACGTGGGCGGCGACGCCTGGCACTGGTAGCGGCCATTATCTCGGCCCGCTGCCAGGTAGGGCGGCTTCGATCACCTCGACTGCACGGGATACGCCGCCCGCCGCCGCGAGTTCTTCTGCCAACTCTGCGCTGCGTCGGCGGAACTCACTCGAACTCACGCGCGTCAGCGCCTTACGAAGCTCTTCTGCCGTGACGGTAGCGCCGTCGACGCGCACTGCAACGCCGGCGTCGACAAGCGAGTCGGCGTTGCCGAACTGATCGACGGCTTGCGGCACCGCGATCATGGGGGTTCCGGTCACGAGTCCCTCGCTGGATCCGCCCATACCCGCGTGGGTAACAAATGCGTCGGCCTGCTGCAGAATTGCGAACTGCGGTACCCACCGGTGTATTTCGACAGTCTCGGGCACTGGTCCGAGATCTGAGATCTGTACCTGCTTTCCGATCTGGAGGACGACGTGCCAGCCGTCCATTTCGCCGAAAGCTTCGACGCAGGTGCGGTAGAAATCCGGAAGATCTGTGAAGGCGGAACCCAGCGAAATCAACAGAAGCTTGCGTGCCGGATCCGAGTTCACCCAGGCCTGATTGCTCGGTTCGAGTGCGGGGCCGACGAATGTGTAGACGTCGCGGTTCACTCGATCGGCGTTGGGCTGCATGGATTCTGCGATCAGAACGATTGCACGCGGTGGGCGTCCGGTGAACTCACGAGGATCGACCTCGACGCCTTCGCTGCGGAAGAACCGGGCCTCCCGATCGAGCAGGTCGACGCCTCTCGGATCGGAACGAATCTCGTCGTACATCGGTGCGGCGTCGGCTTCGTAACCGTCCCAGGCAACGTACGTCGGTGACAACTGGATGATGGGAACATTCCACTGCTGAGCCAGTATTCGTGCCGGAATGCCGGCGATGTCGTAGAGAAAGAGGTCAGGGCGATCGTCGACGTAGATTTGGCGCAGTTGCGGCAGCATCGACTCGTAGTCGTCCTGGAACAGGGTCAACTGATCGATCAGATCCCCGTCCCAACTCTTCTCCGGTTCGGTGCCGTCAGGGGAAGGGACGAGGCTGGGCAGCGTGGAGACGTACGGTGCGAATTCGGCCCCGGCCGCCTCGATGATCTCACGCATCGACTCGTCGTTGGCATAGGTGACGCGGTGACCGGCGGCGGCGAGGCGCGCGATGATCGACAGGCTCGGATTGACGTGGCCCGGTGCCGGAATGCTCACCATGGCGATATGTCTGCGGGTCATCGATCACTCCTGCCGTCTGACTGTTCTCGAACATCTCCGTCTACCGAACCAAGACTATCCACCACGATGGGCGACGGCATCTGATTTTTGCCAGGGGAAGTACCGTGCACTCTCGAGTAGGACTACGCATCCCAGCGTTGCGGCGAAAGGCCAGACTTCGAGGCATGAGCACACCGACAACACCTTCGAAGACCACTGCAGCCTTCTACCTGCAGGCCGGAATCGCCTTTGCCGTCAGTTTCGTCGGCACCCTCCTCGGGATTGCCTATCTTCCGATCGATGCGTGGCAACGCGGATTTCTCGGAATGTCCTTGCTGTTCTTGGTCACCAGCACGTTCACGTTGGCCAAGGTGATTCGTGATCAGCAGGAGGCATCGACGGTCAGAGTTCGGGTGGACGAGGCTCGACTCGAGAAGTTGATCGCCGAACACGATCCGTTCAAAGCGGCAGCTTGAAACCTGCCGGCAAGGTGGGGATCAGCGCGCTCCTGAGAGGCCGATTCGACTGGCTGGACTGAGTGAGCGGCGACACGGCCGGGTTGGTGGAGGTCGAGGAGTCTGCGCGGTCATCTCGTCCCTACCCGCCGCACCGAGCCACCGATAGTGCCGATAACTAGTACCTTTGCGCCGACGGTTTGTGGTCGTGGATATAGCGGTAGAACTCCGCGTTCTCGAGTTGGCTCGCGGCGGCTTCGTCGAGAACAACTGTCGCGTGCGGGTGTAGTTGCAGGATTGATGCCGGGCATGACGCGGACAGTGGACCTTCAACTGCAGCTGCGATCGCTTTCGCCTTCTGTGTTCCCGATGCGATGAGGACCAAATGTGCTGCCTCACTGATAGTTCCCAGTCCCTGCGTGATCACATGTTGTGGGACGTCGTCGATACTGTCGAAGAAACGGGCGTTGTCCCGTCTGGTTTGTTCGGAGAGTGTCTTGAGTCGTGTGCGTGAATGGAGCGCCGAGAGAGGTTCATTGAATCCAATATGTCCGTTTACGCCTATTCCGAGAATTTGAACGTCGATGGGGCCGAGTTTCGCAATCCTCGTGTCGTAACGCCGCGCTGCTTCGAAGAGGTCCGTGTCTTTGACGTAGGGACTGTGTACCCGGCACGGTTCGAGGTCGACGTGTTCGGCGAATTGGGTTTTGATCACCTGTGCGTAGGACTCAGGGTGGCCCGTGGGCAGTCCTACGTACTCGTCGAGAAGGAATGCGTGCACGTGGGCAAAGCTGAGTCTCTTTTTGCGGTAACGAGATATGAGCTCGGTGTACACCCCCGAAGGTGAAGATCCGGTGGCAAGTCCCAGCGTTGCGGCTCCGCTGACGATTGCATCGGTGATGATGTCTGCGACAATGATTGAGCACCGCTCGGCGTCAGGTGCGATGACGATTTCCATGTTCGTGTACTGCTTTCTTCAGATGCGGACGAAATGATGTGACAGTGAATTCGTCGACGTGCGCGTGCGCGTGCTCGTGCTCGGTTCGGTGGGTGAAACCACGGAACCGGTATGCGGGGGATGACTACACAGGCTGTTGCTCAATACTTTTCATGCGTACCGGCTGATGCTGTTTCGGCGATATCGAGCACCGCTGTCAGTGCTTCGGCCGCGTTGATCGACTGGCGCGCAACGCTGGCCATTCGGCGGCACTGATCCAGATCGAGGTGGCCGAGTTGTTCACGTACGCAAGCGATGGACGGGGGCGCCATCGACAGACTCGACACTCCCAGTCCGGTCAACACGGCCGCCATCAGCGGATCGCTGGCCGCCTCCCCGCAGACTCCGACGGGCTTTCCCGCTGATCTGCCCTCTTCGCAGATCAGCGCGATCAGATCGAGCATCGCTGGTTGCCAAGGATCGAGCAAGTGGCCCAATCCATGTGACATTCGGTCGGCCGCGAATGTGTATTGCGCAAGATCGTTGGTTCCGATACTGACAAAATCCACCGCACTGAACAGATCTGCCGCACGAAGCGCCGCCGCAGGCACCTCGATCATGACCCCCACAGAAGTCAATCCGTAACTGCGAGCGAGGGATACGAAGCGTCGAGCCTCGTCGGCGGTGGAGACCATAGGCGCCATCACCTTGATCGCGGCACCCGATTCGCATTGGGCTGCAGCGAGGGCTTCCAACTGCAGATGAAGCGACTGAGGGTGCCGTTCGGCAACTCTCAACCCGCGAATGCCGAGCGCCGGATTCTCCTCGCGCGCAAGCCCCAAGAATGGAAGTGGCTTGTCAGATCCCGCATCGAGGGTTCGGACAGTGACCGGCTTGCCGGCGAACGATTCGAAGACTTCGCCGTAGACCTTCTTCTGCTCGTCGATGTCAGGACTTTCCGTGCGTCCGAGAAAGACGAACTCGGTGCGAAACAGCCCGATCCCTTCGCTCTCGAACGTCGATGCACGCCGAGAATCGACGAGAGTGCCTACATTGGAGAGTAACTCGACGCGGTGACCGTCCCGGGTGCGTCCAGGCCCGCTCGCTGTGGACTGGCGGCGTTGCAGGGAGCTCGCCAATTCTTGGCGCCGCTCTTCGTCGGGAGCGACTTCCACGGTTCCGCGCTCGCCGTCGACGATCACCACGGTCCCGTCCACGATCGAGCCCGCTGATGCACAGCCGACAACAGCAGGGATACCCAAGGACTTGGCCAAGATGGATGTATGGCTGGTCGGGCCGCCTTCCTCGGTGATCAGTGCGATGACGTCGCTGTCGGTCAGTGTGGCTGTATCTGCCGGCGAAAGATCATGGGCGGCAAGAACAAAGGGATGGCCCGGAGCAGGTATCCCGGGTAGGGTAGTGTCCAGTAGGCGCGCGACCGTCCGGTTGCCTACATCGCGCAGATCGGCGACTCGTTCTGCCATATAGCCGCCGAGTCGGGTCAATCGATCGCAGAACTCGTCGACGGCCTGGATCAGTGCAAGGGTGGCCGGGCTGCCCGCGAACACGCGTGCCACCGCTGCAGCGGCCAAGTCCGGATCACGCGCCAGATGAGCTGACATCTCCAAAATCTCGACAGCCACACCGGTGGACGCAGACGCGCGTTGCTCCAGTTCCTCGGCGACCGATGCCATCGCATCGGTGAGCCGAGTGGATTCCTCTGCGGGGGTTCCCTTTACCGCTTCCCGGTCGGCGGTCTCGATGGCAGATCTGAACTGCAAGACGGGACCACATACCACTCCACGACTCACGCCCCAGCCCGTCAATATCTCCTCGGTTTTCACGAGACTTCGTCCAGATCGGTGGCAAGTAACGCCGCGAGATCGGCGAGGACGCTGTCGGCGTTCTCGCCTTCGGCTTCCAGAGTGACCTCCTGTCCGAACTTGGCTCCCAAGGCCATCACCGAGAGGATGCTGGCAGCAGAGACCGGCCCGAAATCTGCGGTAGAGATGCTGACGGGAAGTGCAGTAGCTGTGACAGCCTGGGTGAACTTCGCGGCGGGCCGGGCATGGAGCCCGACCGTGGAGCCGATTATCACTGTTCGTTGAGCCATGAGTGGCGTATCCAATCTGAATAGTGTTGCAACGGTGCATCATTGCGAAAACTGATCGGAATGATGCACCGCTCCGTGCCAGGTCGAATGAAGATCGGGGCTGAGGTGCGTTGAGGTATTCGCCCGTTTCCCGGCTCGATCGGTGCCGGGGTGTCCGTCAGGCGAGTTCGGGGATTCGGCCGAGGTATCGATCGATCAGAGCAGAATTCTGCTGATCGCCGCCCTCGACGTTGGCACTGGTCCATCGAGGCAGTTCGACGCCACGCATCGTGGCGAGGTCGTCGAGCTTACTGATCAGAAGATTCCACGCGTAAGCCGCCAGTATTGTCGACACCGATCCGGTGCGCGGATCTACCGACGGGTAGATGACGTCTCCGGGCGGAGTGCATGTATCGACAACGATCGTCGCGTGCTCGGCGAGATTCGTCGCGGACCTGACCGAGGCTCCCTGCGAGGCGGTGGACGAGGTGACCGCGATAACCGGCACACCCAGAGCCTGGCATTCCATGGCAATTTCCACGGGATACGGGTTTCGTCCGCTGGTGGAGAAGACGACAGCAACATCTGGCGGGGTGGGATTCACAGTCCTGACGGTCGAACGCCCTAATCCGTCTCGGCGTTCGGCTTGGGTACTTTGAATTGCACCTCCGAGCGGAAAAATTTCCGGGTGCCAGATGGGTCGGACGGCAGCAAGTCCGCCGGCACGGTAGAACGATTCGCACACCATCGCCAGCGAGTGGCCCGCCCCCGCAACGTGGATGATTCCGTTGTCGAGAATGGATTCGAACATCAACGATGCCGCACTGGCGATCGACGACGATGAGCGCTCGTCGATCTCGTCGAGATACTGCCGCACCTGCCCGCCGTAGCGATTCGTCTGGTCGACCGAAGGCGTGGAATTCCTATCCATTACTGAACACCGCCTCGAGCTCGAGTGTCATCGCGTCGCTGTCCTGTGCGTCGCGAAGTCGTTGTGCCAGACCGGAGGACAAGGCCTTGGCCAGCGCTCTCACAGCATCGACGTGTGCGTCAGGATCGGTGGTGCAGAAGGCCAGCAACACGTCGACGGGGTCGTTCTGCGGGTGTCCGAAGGCTACGGGCGGCGTCGTGCGTGCTGCAGCGATACCGACGCTGTTGCCTCCGTCTTCGGGCCGGGCATGTACCAGTGCGATACCCGGCGCCAACACGATATACGGACCGTTCTCTTCGACCACTCGAACACATGCAGCCGGGTAGGTGCTCTCGGCAGCACCGGCGTCGACGAGGAGGGTCGCAGCTTGTTGCACTGCGTCCTTCCAGTCGGTCGCCCGCAGATCGCTGCTGGCGCGCATCAGCGGTTGCATCACAGCCAACCTTTCTGCCCCAGCTCGTCGACGAGTTGCGCGCGTAGTCCGTCTACATCCAGAAAGTCGCTGACCGAGATGACGATGGGAGCGAGGTCCGAAATATCCGCAGTGTGCATGCCTTGTCCGACAATCACATCGGGGTTCAGACCACGGGCGGAGCAGATGTCGGTGTTCTCGACGCGACTGTCGAGGTTGATGGTCTTGAGGGCATCTTCGGCGGTCATCTTCAAGATGAGGCTCGAACCCATTCCGACGCCGCAGACGGTCAAGACTTGAAGTGTTCGGTTGATAGTCATGCTGTCATTCCTTAAGGCAAGAGGTTATGCGTTGTTGGTCGTGGAGACGGGGGTGACCTCGGGAGCGGGCGAGCGATCCTTTCGGCCCAGGATCAGCAGGCAGACGGCAGTCGCAACAAGTGCGACGACGGGAACGATCCACACGCCGCTGCCGCCGACGACGGGCTCAGCCGCCCGAAGCAGCCAGGCGATCACGTACCAGTCGGGGTCGGCCAGGGCAGCGAGCTCCGGCGCGACGTTTTCGAACAAGCCCCAGGTGATTGCTTGGCCGAAAGCCAGTGTCAGGCCGCCGATCACGCCGCCGATCGCAGCGCCTCGCCACCCGGCGACAGCGTTGCCGAACAGACCTGCTGCGCCGCCGGCGAAGAAGAGCATGATCATCGGCGGAACCAGCGTGAACCATCCGGTTGCGGCGAAGATGCCCAGGCAGCCGAGGAAGACGGTGGTCGACGCGACAAATCCGATCATGACTGCAGTCGGGGCGAAGGGAAACACGGTCGGTGCGTCGAGCGCCGGGCGGGTGCCGGGGATGACGCGGTCGCTGATTCCCTTGAATGCCGGAACGATCTCCGCGAGAAACATTCTCACGCCGTAGAGCATGATGGCGATACCGCCGGCGAATCGCAGTGCGACCAACATTGCCCATACCCAGGGCGAGATTCCGTCGGAGAACTTGTTTGCCTCCAACGCCACGATGGCCTTGTCGGCGAACGCAACCGCGATGAGCATGATGATGGAAAGTACAAGTGCGGTACTGACATTGACGTCCTTGAAGAAGGACAGCTGGCGGGGAAGATTGACCTTCTCGGCGTCGTGCTTTTCCTTGTCACCGAACGGACGGGCCACGAAACCGGTTACGACGCAAGCGATCGAACTGGTATGTGCGTAGCCGAATCGTTCGTCCTGCCCGATCATGCGCATCAGTGGGCGCATCCATAGGGGCTGCAGGGTGAAGTAGGCAGCAACAAATCCTGCGCCGCACAGAACCAGCGTGAGCTGATCGGCGTCCGGGGCGATCACCAACAGTGAAGCAACCGTGACGGTGCTGACCCAGAACATCAGATGCCCGGTGAGGTAGAGATACCTGGCGGCCGGGAAGATACGGACGATCACCAGGTGTACGAGGAACGCCAGGGTGAGCACCAAGGCGATGGTTCCGCCTTGATTCGAGAGAAAGTCGTCCAGACTGGCCTTCGCGACGGGCGGTGTGGTTCCCATCGCGTTGGCGAGCACCCGCTGAAAGCTCAGCAAGCCGCTGGTGAAGACGTCGATGCCGATCAGCAGGACTACGACACCGATGGTTGCTCGCAGGGCGCCGGCGACGATGTCCTCGACGCGCTTCTTCTGGAGGATGAGACCGATGAGCGTGATTCCTCCGATGAGAATCGGTACCTGGCTGAATATGTTGTCCGCCAAGAAGGTCAGGGTATCTGTGATTGCGTTCATGTCACGATCCTGTTTTGGTTGATGGAACGAAGAGTTTGATGTCGTCGACGACGGCGGAACCCTCGTAGTAGTTCAGGTGCGGGTCGCCGATGACGAACGAGTCCGGGTAGGCCGAGCCGGCCGGCCATGTGTGTTCGGTCGTGTTAGTTCCCGCGGGGCCCGTGTGGTTGAGCTGCTGATCGAACTCGCCGTTGTATTCTTCGGGCTTCTGGTTGTAATGCCAGATGGGGCGACCGTTTTCGACGAAGTCGCTGTGGTAGCGCAGTGTGGTTTGGCCGATGTGTGAGAAGGGACCACTCATCTCGATCGTGTAACCGGTCTTGTCCCGTTCGACAGCGAAGGTGTAGCTGGCATCGGGCATGAGCTCCGGCTGGATCTCGGCGGTGGTCAAGATGTCCTTGTACTGGCCCTTGTCACCGAAGGTTCCGGCGCCGTCGTAGTCACCACAGGACGTCTTGTAGTAGTACTCGGTGCTGATGTTGTTGTTCTGTGGTCGGAACTTGTCGCCACGCGGAAAGATCGCGTTGACTCCGTTGTAGTTACCTTCGGTGGAGCTGTAGATCTCGCCGGTGGCAGGGTTGCACGTGCCGTACTTGGTCGTCCAAGGGGACGTCGCGTAGTACCCGTCCATGATGACCTTGCGGCGATAGTGGATTCCGGGGTTTCCGTGCGGGGCAGGGTTGTCGTGGTCCAGAATCGTCATGTAGTAGAAGCCGTTGTCCGGCTTGACATCGCCGTACTGGCATCGGCTCTTGTCGGGGGCCGCACCCTTGAAGGTCCAGGGGAACCCTGTCTTACAATCACCGGCGGCGTAGCCGTTGGTTTTTCCGTCGTAGTCGAAGGTTCCGTTCCGCTTACCACCGAAGTCGATGCCGCGCAGTGTCATCTCGACGCGGTATTCCTCGGGTAGAGCCGTCGTCGGGCGAATGATGACTCCGCCGTCCCAGCTCGGTTCGTTGATTTTAGCTGCCTTCTCACCGCCGGGGAGCTTTACCGTGGACAACCCCGGTTGGGAATCGGGCGTGCCGTCCTTGTCCTTGTCGACCGCGGCGATTTCAGCTGTCAGCCAGTCGTTCTTTCCGAATGCAACACGCTTACGGAAGACGTTGAGGCTGTCCATGTTTGTAGTGGCGGCAGGGCCGCTGATCTGCGACCAGACAGGACTGTCGTCGTCGAAATCATCTATGTGCCAAGGGCTTTGCTCACCTTGAGGGTCGAGTTGCCACGGAGCTGAATCCACCTTCAATGGGGTGTTGAACGATTCCTGGGAGACCAATTGCCACCCGGACTTCTGATTGGCGGCCTCACCGCCGAGGCTTCCCCAATCCGCAGGCAGTGAGTGCGCTGAGCCGTACAGTAGGACGCTCGTCAATCCGACGATCGCGGGCTTCGCGTATTTGAACACGGGACCTTCTCCTTTCGGCCACAACGGTCGTGGCATGCTGAATACGGCTCCTGGTACGAGCAAGAACCACTAAGGGGGTAGGCCTCGTCGGCCGGTGCATCCTGGGCGCCTTACGAATCGCCTGAGCGCTGATCGACGAGTAGAGGTCGCGGAGCCCTCGGGACTCCATGTCCGGATTAACCTAGGCGGGTTTTTCAAATTGGTCAATACCAATTTTCGAGTGATTTTTCGACCGGCCCTCCAGGCGCAGAACAGACAACGTCGACCAAGGGCTTCTTGTCCGAAATTTGGTGCAGACCAGTCGGAACGGTTGTTACACAAGGCTTCACAATGAAAGTGTTTTCCCGGCAGGGGTGTGTGTCATTGGGTGCCCAACCGGATGGGTGGATTTTCCGCACACTCCTCGCCGAGTGTCATCGCTCGTCAGCTTTCGCCGAGAGAGCCGGCGCAACTGTTCAACGGTCGCGAGGTTTGCCGAGTGCTGTTCGATGCTTCGGTTTTCTGGGTTAACCAGTGTGAACGTCGGAGATCGGCGCATCCTGGAATCGGGAAACGGTATTTCGAATCGGAAACCGGTGTGTGGGGGATGCGCTTGAATGGGTCGGTGGACGGAAGGCGATCGTGTTCTCCGTGCCTGCGCATTGGCCTCAAGTGGTCTTTACCATTTGTGGTAGCTTGGTATCGTCGTCAGGCGCAGTCGGAGGAGTGCGATGGAAGCAAGCATGAGCCGCTCAGGTTTGCGGCCGGTACAGACCAAACGTGAGCGCCTCCGTGAGGCGCTCGAAACCCTGCTGGGGCAATCGAAACCTGGCGACATGATCCCGGCCGAACGGGAGATGTGCAGTTTGTACGACGTGTCGAGAGGTACGGTGCGTTTGGTTCTCGACGATCTTGTCTCCGAAGGGCGAATTGAGCGCAGGCATGGTAGCGGGACGTACGTTACTCAACCCAAAATGGCGGTGATGCTGTCGATGACTTCCTTCACGGAAGACATGAAACGCCGCGGGCTGCGGCCGGCATCGAGAGTTCTTGAATTCACTACGCGTGCAGCAGATTCCAAGCTGGCTCGACATCTGGTCATCTCGCCGGGAGTGGATGTGTATACCGTCAAGCGACTCCGGCTCGCTGACGATCGGCCGATGGCAATCGAGATCCTGCATGTCCCGGCAGTGCGAATGCCGAGATTGAAGCGTTGTGATGTCGAGACCAAGTCGTTCTACCAACTGGTCGACGAACACAATATCGTCCTGACGTCCGGGTCTGAAACCATCGATGCCACAGTCGTAGACGACGAGGAGGCGCTGCTTCTCGAAGTGCCTGTCCACTCGCCGGCGTTCCTGTTTCAGCGCACTGCCTACGATGACGAAGGATCGCCCATCGAGTACGTTCGATCAATCTATCGCGGGGACAGATACCGGATCGAGCTGGATCTGAAGCCGTCGCCGGCGTAGCTGTCGGGGCTTCCCGACGGGCCGATGACGTTGTATCGCGAAGGCCTCGTGTACTTCTCGCTGCATTGCCGCACCGAGGAAGCGAGACATCGTCGACACCACCGGCGTCCTGCTCACGATTCGTGAAAGTTCTGCGATGCAGCATGCTCGATTGATCACGGTGTCGGCGGTCAACGCCATCGGGGTTCGTTATTCTTCTACGCAGGTCACATCGGTCGTGTCGGACCAGCTACAATGCTGCGGCGCCCGCGAGGAGGAAACGTATGCTCATCTTCGGAACACGAACGAAAACAGCCTTCATTGCGGCTCTGTTCTTCACCTGCAGTTTCTGTCGGACGACGGCGGCGCAGCGCCTGAATCGCCGACGCACCTGGTTCACACTGTTCTTCCTTCCGATCTTCCCGTTTGGGCGAGGTCAAGACTTCATGGCATGCGCGAACTGCGGACAGGCCACCCCCCTCGCTCGTCCCGACGCAGATCGGTTTGCTGCCGACGCCGCACAGTACGAAGCGCAACGCCTCAACACCGAAACGCTCGGTTGAACGTCGCGTCTCCCTCGATCGGTCAAGACCCACCACACCGTTCAGGTCGACTCCAGCACTACTGTCAGACGGCCACGACCAGTGGGCGCGTCGAGAAGTTCCGGGCGGATACTTCTCGATGGGAAGGAACCTCTCCGTGGGTGAAACGGGAATGCCCACGGTTTCTGCCGTCGTCCGTCATGGCGCTTTACATATCTATGACTCCGAGCAGCGACGTCCGCGACGATCAGGTCAGCCATGGATAAACCCTCACTGTGGTGTCTAGGGGACTGGCCCGGGCGACAGTAGCAATGCCGCAGGTACCGGTGACACGGTCAAACCTACGGCTACTACTGGTGACAGCGGCCGAACCGAGAGTGCTCACGCAGCAAAAGTAATGGGTCGGCACCGCACTAGTGGCGGCTCAAGAATGGAATCAAGGCACATAGTACGGTTTCGGAATCTGCGACGGCACTCGCGTGATCGGTGCCCTCGATCACGGTCAGGGTGTTGTCGGGGATCACGGATGCGAGATGCTCGGTGTCCTGTCTGCGCTCGTGGTCGCGCGATCCGACGAACAACAGGGTCGGCGTGGTAATCCGTTGAAGCACCGCGTCGTCCATGCCCTCCTCCTTCTCCGCTCGCCGCATGTATGCCGCGAGTGCGAGTGCGTCGTTGATTCGGAACGCAGTCGCGGTCTGAGGATCCACCGGTTTGCCGCGCCGAGCGCCCCAACCGGACAGGAACCCTTCGATCCCGCCGCTTTCGAGTGCGTCGATGCATCCGGGAAAGAACAATGCGTCGAACGCTCCCGTCATCGGTCGGCTACTCCCGCCCCCGACGGTCAACGACCGCACCCGTTCGGAGTGTTCGACTGCCAACGACATCACCGAGCGCCCACCGAACGAGTATCCGAGGACGTGCGCCGGTTCGAACGGAGACTCCGTGTCGAGGATTTCCAGGAGATCGCCGACCACCAGATCCATTGCATACGAGTCGGAGTCGTGTGGTTTGTCGCTGCGCCCGTGACCCCGCATGTCGACGAGGATCAGACGGTACTGGTCCTGGAGTGCCTTGACATACCCGAAACCACGCCAGATGGAGCGCGACAACGCTGTGCCGTGCACCATCAACAGGGGTGGACCATCGCCCACGATCTGATAGGCGATTCGCGCACCGTCCACCGGGTTTCTCACGTCTTGCAACACCCGTCCAGTATGGGTGTCAGTGATTGCGCATGTGAACTCGAGTTGTCGGATGGTGTCCATTCACTCGGGATCGATGTCCTGAATACCATCTTCATCCATGCTGATCCACCGCGTTATTCTGATGTCGCGCAGGAACGGCAGATCGTGACTCACCACCACCATGGCGCCGTGGAAATCCGACAGTGCCTGCGTGAGGTGAGCGAGACTCGGTAGGTCCAGGTTGTTTGTCGGCTCGTCGAGCAGAAGCAACTGGGGGGCGGGTTCGGCCAGAAGGATCGTGGCCAACGCCGCGCGTAGCCGTTCTCCGCCCGAGAGAGCGGACGCCACTACGTCGGAATCCGTTCCCCGGAAAAGGAACCGTGCCAACTGCCCGCGAATTTCCTCGGTTGTTGCGTGTGGTGCGGCCAGAGCGACGTTGTCTGCCACCGAAAGATCCTCGTCGAACACGTCGAGACGTTGGGGGAGCGCACGAGAGGCCACGAACGGGGTCGACGCAGCGATTGCGTCGAGCAACGTCGTCTTGCCGATTCCGTTGCGTCCCACTATCGCGATCCGCTCCGGCCCGGTGATCTGAAGCGATACTACTTGGCCACTTCGCAACGTCACCTCGTCGAGCCGCGCAACCTGCTGCCCCGGATGAACCTCTGTAGCAGGAAGATCCAGGCGAATCTCGCGATCGTCTCGAAGGAGTTCCTCTGCCTCCGACAGGGCGGACTTGGCCTCGTCCACCTTCCCGATGTGGCCCGTGGCCAGCTTTCCGGCCGAAACTTGGGCCTGGCGTTTTCGTGTCTGCGCGATAATCGGCGGCATCCGCTTGTTCTCGAACATCTTCTGCCCATAGCGTTTACGTCGGTCCAGTTTTGTTCGAGCGTCGATCAGCTCGCGGCTCTGCTTCGCCAGATCGGCCTTGGCGTCGCGAACCGTGGCGAGTGCGTTTTCCTGCTCTGCGGTCACGACGTCCTGGTAGTGCGAGTAATTGCCGCCGAACACGCGTAGATCGCCGCGACGTAGTTCGACCGTGTACTCGGCGGTATCGAGCAGTTCCCGGTCGTGGCTGACGATCAGTACAGTTCCCGGAAACTGTTGGACTGCAGCATGAACCCGTGATCGAGCGTCGCGGTCCAGGTTGTTGGTCGGCTCGTCGAGGAGCAGTACCTGCGGATTCCTCAGTAGCGTTGCGGTCAGGCCGAGCAGTACGGTCTCCCCGCCGGAGAGGGTGCCGACAGTTCGGCCCAGTGCTGCCGTATCCGGAACTACCTTCTCGAGGCCGAGTCGATGCAGCGTGGAGAGTGCGCGCTCCTCGATGTCCCAGTTGTTGTCCACGAGCACGAAATCGGACACCGCACCGTTGCCGGTTTCGATGCGGTGCAGTGCATTTCGGAGTTCGTGGATACCAAGGATGTCATCCACCCGAACGCTCGGATCGAGTGTGATGTCCTGACGGAGGTAGCCGACCTCGCCGGAAGCGGTCACGGATCCGGATTCAGGAGAGAGCTCTCCCGCGATCAATCGCAGTAGAGTCGACTTTCCCGATCCGTTCAGCCCCACGAGACCGACACGGCCACTGGGGAATACAAAATTCGTGCGGGCAAAGACTGATTCGCCGTCCGGCCAGATAAAGGTGAGATCCGAGAGCGACAGAGAAGAATGGGATTGGGTCATGTTTACTCCAGAGGGTGCTTGGACTGTGCGCCCGGCTCAGCAACTGCTGATGGGTGCGAGTGCCTTCGCGTAATGAACCTCTAGAGGAGCAACGGCCCGTTTCCTGTTCTGTCGGGAATGATTCGTGTTCCAGGTTAGAACATTCGAACGATCCCGCGCAATCGAATTATCGTGTGCTGTCGGTCTCGCCAGTGTTCGGTCCTCAGATCTTCGGGCCTTCGGATCTGAGATCGTCGACCTTCGACATCGCTTCGCGGAGTTCAGTGAGCCACTGTTCGCTGTGCTTGCCCGCCAACCGGACTGTCCACATGAGTGCATCCGCTCGCGAACGAGCAACACCCGCGTCCACCAGAGTGTCGAGGACCTTGCGTTCGGGTTGGCGAAGTCGTGTCATCACCGGAACCGCGAGATGTGTGAACAGGACAGTCTTTTCATCCAGGCGTACGCCCCAGGCGACCTTGCGTCCGTAACGTGCCTCGGCCTCGTCGGCGATGCGCATCCGGTCGGCGCGCGTGGTTTCGCGAAAGCGCGAGATCCTTCCGTCCGTGGCTGCCTCGCCACCGTCGACTGCCGGGAGTTCACCGATCACCACGATTTCTTCGCGGTCGACCTGTACGTCGGCGGTGCCGGTGAACCAATCGTCGGGAAGTCGACCGGCAAACCAGTCGGACGCATCACTCGCGTCGGGAACCGATGCTTGTTGCCAACCTCCGGGACGGCCGAACCTGCGGTCGCCGGAGCCTTGTGAGTTCTTCATGACGTTCTCCTCGGAATGCTGGTGGAGTCTGACGTGCGTGTATTGCACTGATTACATGATTACACCCATAGTCGAACGAGCGCCACAAATTCGGGCATGATCGAAGTCGTGCGCCTTTCACACGCTCGCCAGAGCTTCCGAACTTTCCGTCGTCCCGTGGCTGCCGTGGCTCTGGGGGTATTGGCGGCAGGATCCGTAGTTGCGTGCAGTTCTGGCCCTGACCAGCCGAAATCAGTAGCAGAGGAGTTTGCGTCCGCGCTCACAGCGGATGACGTGCAAGCGGCGGCAGCCCTCACCACCGACCCGGCGGCGGCGTCGACTGCGATTTCGGCTCTGATCGACGGACTCGGCAAGGACGAGGGAACCTTCACCGTCTCCGACGCCGCCGAGTCCGGAGATTCCGCAGGAACATTCACACTCGACGCGGCGTGGAAGTTCGGCGAAGGTCAGGACTGGAACTACTCGACGCAGGGAAACGCGTCGAAAAGCGGTGACAACTGGCTGATCCAGTGGGACCCGGCGCTGCTCGCTCCGGACCTGACCGCCTCGACCACGCTGCGTTACACACCCACCACCGGCGCGCCGCCGTCGGTGCTGGACGCGGCGGGTCAGCCGATCATGGAGCAGCAGGTAGTGACGCTGGTCAATCTCGATTCCGCTGCGGTTCCCCCGGTAGACACAGCCGCGGTGGCGGCACTGCTCTCGCCCGTCGCTCCGACGATCACGGCGGCATCTCTGAGCGGTGATCTTGCGTCGGCAAGCGGGAAGCCGGTCACCGCAATCACTTTGCGTGCCGAGGATCTTGCACCCATCGAAGAGCGGTTGGCGGCGATTCCCGGAGTGAGCTTGGCGCCGCAAGCGCGGTTGCTCTCGGTGGACAAAGCGTTGGCGTCGCCGGCGTTCAGCGGGCTGTCAGATCTCTGGCAGGAGGGGCAGGACAAATCCGCAGGCTGGGCGGTACAGCAGGTGAAGCAGAATGGAACCGTGACCACCGTCGCCGGCCAAGACGGGCCTGTTGCTCCGAATATCGCGACGACCATCGACCGACCGCTGCAACTCGCGGCCGAGAACGCACTGGCCGGGGTGACGCAACAGGCGGCGATCGTTGCGCTGCAGCCGTCAACCGGAGCGGTGTTGGCGGTGGCCCAGAACGCCCCCGCCGACGCGCAGGGCCCGATCGCGTTGACCGGCCTGTACCCACCAGGATCGACGTTCAAGACCGTGACGACGTCCGCGGCCCTGCAAGCCGGCGTCGCTACACCGGACACAGTTCTGCCGTGCCCGGGCACCGAGAACATCGAAGGGCGTCAGATCCCCAACGACGACGAGTTCGACCTCGGATCTGTCCCGCTGCACACCGCATTCGCGAAGTCGTGCAACACCACCATGGCGAGGATGGCCGTCGGTCTGCCCGCGGACGCCCTGCACAACGCGGGATTGCAGTTCGGGCTCGGCGTCGACTACGTCACCCCCGGGCTCACGACCGTGACGGGCAACGTCCCCGACGCGAACACTCCCGCTGAACGCGTCGAGTCCGCGATCGGACAGGGCACCGTGACCGCCACGCCTTTCGGGATGGCTCTGGTGGCGGCCTCGATCGCCAACGGAACGACGCCGGCGCCGATGTTGGTCAAGGGACAGGCAGGCGTGGCGGATCAGACGGTCGCACCTGCTCCCGCGGAAGTGACCGAACAGTTGCGGGTGATGATGCGCGAAACCGTCACGGGCGGTACGGCGACGTCGTTGCAGGACATTTCGGGGCTTCTCGGCAAGACCGGTACAGCCGAAACCGAGGGCGGCCCAGCACATGGGTGGTTTGTCGGAATCAAGGGCGATCTCGCATTTGCAGTATTCATCGCCGGCGCGGACAGCTCTTCGCCTGCAGTGCAGGTAGCGGGTACTTTCCTGCGCTGAAACCTGTTTTCCGTTGCAGTTGGATCACGCCGTCGTAGCTCAACCGTGACACGTTCGTAGGCATCCCGTGCTTGTTACTCATGTGACAGAAGTAAAGAGTTACATGCATGGGGCCCGGAGGACAGCACAACCGTCGTGGAAAATATGTCGTTGCGTCGATAACTGCTGTCGTTCTGACAGTGGCGCTCGCGTCGTGTGTCATCGGTGGAGAGAAGAAATCCGATGCCGCCTCGGTGGTGGAGGACTTCGTCACCGCCCTCAACAACCACGACGCCGAAGCCGCCGCGGCGCTCACGTCGTACCCCAACGCGGCGCGGCCGTCGATCCAGCAGATGTTCGACGGGCTGGCCGCGAAGTCCTCCGACTTCGACGTCGCCCAAGTTATGGATCTGGGTAGCGACTCCGGACTCTTCACCCTCGACGCCTCCTGGAACTTCGGTGAAGGCAAGGACTGGAGCTACCAGTCGCAGGGTGAGATTCGCGATCTGTCCGTCGGCTGGCGTGTGTCCTGGGACCCGTCGGTCCTCGTTCCCGACCTCGGCAACGGTCGCACCGTCTCGTACACCCGCACTGACGCAGCGCCGCCGAAGGTCGTCGACAGCACGGGCACCCTGCTCATGAACGAGCAGACCATCAACGCGATCACTCTCGACCCCGCCACCATGCCGGACCCCGTCGACACCACTCGTCGCCTCGCCACGGTCCTCGAACCTGTCGCACCGTTGGTGACCTCGGAGTCGATGCTGGCCGACCTCGCCGCCAACCCCGGCAAGCCCGTCACCGCCGTACTGCTCCGCGATCCCGACTACGCCTACCTGGAAAGCGATTTTGCGATCCCCGGCGTTGTCGTGGTCAAGACACCCAAGCTGATCGCCTCCGACCGTCGCATCAACTCACCGTTGCTTGATCCGCTGCGGACCGTGTGGCAGGCCAATCGCGACGCCACCGCCGGCTGGGCGGTCAACCTGGTCGAGTCCAACGGGTTCCCGATCAAGCAAGCCGGCTTCCAGGGACCTCCCGGCCCCGACGTCGCCGCGACTCTCGACTCGCACGCTCAACTTGCCGCGATCGAAGCCGTCGTCAGTGCGGGTACTCCTGCGGCCATCGTGGCGATCCGCCCGTCGGACGGCGCCATTCTGGCTGCAGCACAGAACAATCAGGCCATCGAACAGGGGCCAATCGCCTTTACCGGGTTGCGCCCGGCCGGCGGCGCCCTCGATCTGGTCCGTCTCGCATCGTCGATGCAGAACGGCGTCGACCCCGGAGCGGTGTCAGCCGAGCAGTTGGCCGACACCGGGCAGCAACTCGGACTCGGCAACGGCTTCCACATTCAGGGACTCGATCAGCAGACGGCAGTGCTGGCCGCGAACCGCCCCGGCGTCGACCAGGCGATGAACAACGTCATGGCCAACAAGACGTCCAACAACTCGGGTGCGCCGACAGTGACGCCGTTCGGGATGGCGATGCTGGCGGCGTCGATTGCTCGCGGTAGTGCCCCGCTTCCGATGATGGTCTTCGGGCAACCAGCTACCGCCGACGTCGCCCCGACGGCATTGCCCGGCGATGTGAACAATCGTCTGCGCGACGCCATGCGAGGGGCCGGCGGATTGGCCGGGTACCCGGACATGATGGCGGCTGGTGCGGCGAGCGGTGACGATCGCTGGTTCTACGGATCACGCGGAGACTTCGCGTTCGCGGTGTTTGTCGCAGACGCCGACGGCGGCGATCGAGCAATGCAGATGACGGACAAGCTCTTCCAGGAACTCGGCAAGCCTGCCGACAAGTAGTACCAGGTACCGCGAGTAGATTCCTGGTTCGTGAACCTGCTCGATTTCCTATTCCTCGTCGTAGCGGGATTCTTCAGCGGTCTTGTCGGTTTTGTCACCGGTCTTGCATCGATCGTCTCGTATCCGGCGCTGCTGAGCGTCGGGCTCTCACCGGTCAGCGCGAACATGACCAATACCGTTGCGTTGGTGGCCGTCGGCGTCGGAGCATTGGCGAACTCGTCACGCGAAGTTGCCGACACCGGTCCGAAACTTGTTCGCTGGGCTCTCTATTCGGCAGCTGGCGGCATTGTCGGTGCCCTGATTCTGTGGTTGGCACCGGAAGGTTCGTTCGAATCCGTTGTGCCCGCGATGGTTGTGTTCGCCTCGCTCGCGCTGCTTCTGCAACCGAAGATTCGTGAGCTGGCCGGCGGCGGTGACCGTCCCGGAATCTACTCGGCAGCACTGTTTGCCGTCGCGGTCTACGGTGGCTATTTCGGTGCCGGTGCGGGCGTCATCTTCCTGGCCGCGACGCTCATCCTGACCTCCGAAACGGTCTGGCGTGCAACGATCCTGAAGAGCTTCTTTCTCGGCATCGCCAATCTTGTGGCTGCGCTCATCTTCGCCTTCTCCGGACAGGTGCACTGGGTGGCCGCGTTGGCGATGGCGCTCGGCGCGTTGGCCGGAGGCTGGTGCGGGCCGCCCGTCGTCAAGAAAATCCCGCCATCGGTACTGCGTGTAGCAGTAGCGATAGCGGGATTCGTGCTGGCTCTGTGGTTGTGGGTGAAGTGAGACTGTCTAATTCACGCCCTGCATCAGCTTCTTGATCCACGGGGAGGCAAGAGCAAGAATCACTCCGATTCCGATCGACGAGAAACCGATGATCAGGAAGAACGGGCGACTGTCGTCGATGTCGAAGTAACCGGCCAAGGTTCCTGCCATCGAAGAACCCAAAGCAACGGACAGGAAGAACAACGCCACCATCTGGGTGTGGAAATGCTCGGGCGCGAGTTTGGTTGCAAGGGAAAGGCCGACAGGGGAGAGGAAGAGTTCCGCGAAGGTGAAGAGCAGAAGCACTCCGGCAAGACCGAGGAGCGGTGCGCTGTTCGGTCCACCACCGGTGATCGGGATGAACGCCAAAAACGCCAGACCCATCGTGCCGGTACCGAGCGCGAACTTGATCGGCGACGACGGCTGACGGTCACCGAGTTTGGTCCACATTGCTGCAAACACACCGGCAAAGATGATGATGAACACCGGGTTGATCGACTGCACCCACGTCGGCGGGAAGTCCCAACCGAAGAGATTGCGGTCGAGGAGTTTGTCGGAAATCACCGGCACGGTGGTGAACTGCTGCTGAAACAGCGACCAGAAGGCCGCGCTCGCGATGAACATCGGGATGAACGCAAAGACCCGACTGCGTTCGACCTTGGTCACCTTCTTGCTGGTGAGCATGAGGAGGAAGTAGCCGACGGACGCGATGATCGTGAGTCCGACGACCACGTCGGACATGTTGTCAGCCGTGATCAAACCGGTGGTGGAGGCGATCGCGACGACGACGATCGCAGCAATGCCTATACCGATGTAGAGAGCGCGCTTGTCCGCAGGCAACGGGTTGCCGGGTTCGGCTCCGATCCCGTGAAGATGCTTGCGGCCCAGCGTGTACTGGATCAGACCGAGTGCCATGCCGACGGCAGCGAGTGCAAAACCGGCGTGGAATCCCCAGGCGTCCTGGACGGCACCCGTGAGCAGCGGACCGACAAGACCGCCGATATTGATGCCCATGTAGAAGATGGAGAATCCGGCGTCGCGGCGGACATCCTTTTCGGAATAGAGATCTCCGACCAGTGAGGTCGCATTGGCCTTGAGACCACCACTGCCGAAGGCGACCATGACCAGGCCGACACCCACACCCCACATGCCGGGAAGAACCGACAGTGCGATGTGGCCCGCCATCACCAGCGAAGCGCTGTAGAAGAGGGTGCGCTCGGAGCCGAGAAGTCGGTCGGCCACCCACGCGCCGAGAATCGTCGACAGGTAGACGGTGCCGCCGTACGCGCCGACGATGCTGGTCGCTGCCGCCTGGCTGATACCGAGGCCGCCGTCACTGACGCTGTAATACAGGTAGTAGATGAGGATGCCTTGCATCCCGTAGAAGGAGAATCTCTCCCACATCTCGACGCCGAAAAGGTTCGCCAGCGCAAACGGCTGGCCGAAGAACCCCCGGTCTTCCTTTTCGCTACGTTCGACGGGCTCCGTAGTGTTGCTCATCCGAAAAGTGTCCTACGTCCTCGGGCATTTCGGGCGGTTCCGAGCCGTGGAATTTGGTTACGACTTGGTGCGAATCCTCGCTACCAGCGGCGCGAGTGCACGCCAGCCGAGCAGGAACGCGCCGAGGACGAGAGTCGCGACGATGATGAAGCTTAACTGTGTGCCTTGACCGCTCACCACTCGCAGGACCATGCCGATGACGACGGTGGAGAGCCATACGGCAATGCCGGTGGGAAGCAGGAGAACGGCGTTGAACTTGTCGCGGTACAGCGCGAACGTGGCGGCCCATCCGATCGCCAGGCCGGTCAGGAACGGCCAGGATGTCTTCGCCAGACCGGCGAGCGCATTGGCTTCTTCGTGTGTACGGCGCCCTATCGCGCAGAAGATTATGACAAGAATGGCGTCGATCAGCAGGAATGGTGCGTACTTCTTCACGCACACACCATACGACTGTGCGCCTTTATCAACCGCGGGCGGTTGTGTGAAGTGTCAGGACATCGTGGACACTTTCATGTGTCATGACCTTC
>NZ_JASHKN010000011.1:50686-221825 GCF_030056735.1 Rhodococcus sp. IEGM 1409 | reverse complement strand
CTCGATCGACCCGCAGCAGCACCCGCGACCGGCGAACACCACATTCAAAACCTGACCGGGTGGTGGGACCCGGTCAGACACACAACTTCACGCCGATAGGCTCCATCTCGCAGATACATCCGAGGTGGAGCCCAGAGGCCGTGCACGGATTGGTAATCGATCGAGCATTTTCGGGAGCCTCGATGGGTGAACGCCTACTGCGCTGGGCGCTTCGACGGTCTGCGGAGGAAGGCGCGCAGTACCTGCGGCTCGATTGTGTGGAAACGAACGTGCGATTGCGTCGCTACTACTTGGACGCGGGTTTCGTCGAGGTCGGGCGTCGTGACTTCGGAGATGATGCCGACAACGGTTGGTTCAGCGTCGTGCTGTTCGAGCGCACTCCGACCTGATCCATTCACAGCAACCTTCCAGCCGGGTCCCAGTGCCGCCGGGGTTGGAGACGCGATCGTTGGCAGGACAGTAACTCGTGAAGGGACTTCCTGATGACCGCCGTTCTGCATCCGGCCCCACCTCAGCGGCCGGCACCAACTGCCCATCGAGCCGAGCCCTCGCCGTCGTGGTTCCGCACTCGCGGTACAGGATTGGCGCTGACAATCCTGTTGGCAGCAACGGCGGTCTTGTATCTGTGGAATCTGACCGCGAGTGGATACGCCAACACGTTCTACGCTGCGGCTGCGCAGGCCGGCTCACAAAATTGGAAAGCGTGGTTCTTCGGTTCCCTCGACACCTCGAATTTCATCACGGTCGACAAACCGCCCGCTTCGTTGTGGGTCATGGGTCTGTCCGGACGAATCTTCGGATTTTCGAGTGCCAGCCTCCTCGTTCCGCAGGCATTGATGGGCGTCGGATCGGTTGCACTCGTATATGCGGCCGTCAAACGAGTGGCATCGCCCGCTGCGGGTCTTGTGGCAGGAGCTGTGTTGGCAGCTACGCCAGCTGCCGCCCTGATGTTCAAATTCGACAATCCTGATGCGCTATTGGTTCTGCTCATGACTCTCGCCGGCTACTTCGTGATTCGGGCTATGGGCACGGTGACGGGTCGGCGAGCTGCGCTGTGGGTAGCCCTCGCCGGTGTTGCGCTGGGGTTCGCTTTTCTCACCAAGATGTTGCAAGGGTTGATGGTATTGCCTGCATTCGGAGGTGCGTATGTGATTGCCGGACAGGCACGTCTGCGAGCTCGCTTGGTCCACTTGGTGATCGGAGCCACGGCCGTTGTCGTATCGGCCGGTTGGTGGGTATTGGCAGTGTGGCTGTGGCCGGCGGATTCGCGCCCGTACATCGGTGGGTCGACCAACAACAGCGTCATGGACTTGGTGCTGGGATACAACGGATTGGGTCGACTTTTCGGTAACACCGGTGGTGGTGGTGGAATGAACGGTGGCAGTGCAGGTTCGAGCTTCGGGGGGAGTACAGGACTGGAGCGGCTGTTCGGCAGCGAGATGGGTATACAGATTTCCTGGCTGATTCCTGCGGCACTGATCGCATTGGTGTTCGGACTCCTGGCCCGGGGACGCGCACCGCGCACAGATCTTGTCCGTGCGTCGTTGATCCTGTGGGGTGGTTGGTTTCTCGTTACCGGCCTGATCTTCAGCTATATGTCCGGCACGATCCATCCCTACTACACAGTTGCGCTTGCGCCCGCCGTCGCGGGGATGATCGGGACCGGTGGATTCGCTCTGTGGTCGGTTCGTGCCCGCTGGATCGGACGTTGCGGCTTGGCTGCGATGATGCTGGCCGCAGGAATCTGGAGTTGGGTATTGTTGCACCGCAATGCCGACTGGCTGCCGATGCTGAAGTGGATTCTGTTGGTAGGCACGATCGTCGGCGCGATCCTGGTTCTGGTGGGAGCCAAGGATCGATTCCGAAAGCTTGCTGTCGCTGGATTGATCATCGGCTCGTTGGCAGGGATAGCCGGTTCGGCGTCTTACGCGATTGCCACTGCCGCAACCGCGCACGGCGGATCCATTCCTACAGCCGGACCCGTCGGTGCGGTGTCCGATTCCGGAATGGGCGGGAGAGGAGGCATGGGTGGGGGTCCAGAACTGCGAAACGGTGACGCTCCGCCGAATTCTTCTGACGCGACTGTAAATCCGACGTCGAACGGGCAAGAACCAAGCAGCGGTAGCGAAAGTACTTCCGAGTTGACGGCAATGCTGGTCAATGCGGGCACCACATGGTCGGCCGCGACCAACGGTTCGCAAAGCGCAGCAACCTACGAGTTGGCCAGCAATACCGCGGTGATGGCGATCGGCGGTTGGAGTTCCGATCCCGCACCGACATTGGACCAATTCATCCAGTACGTGGCAGACGGAAAAGTTCACTACTACATTGCCGGTGGCCAGGGCGGAAGCCAGAGAGACGGCCAAACCGGGGACAGCACGTCGAGTGCCATCCAGGAATGGGTCGAAGCCAATTTCACATCGACGACAGTGGGAAATTTCACGGTTTACGACCTCGCTGGGTATGTCGGATAGTGACGCAGTTGTTGCCGTACGCAATGATCGAGAAATGTCTGGGCACACCGCACACGAGTCGAACCGTCGTCGCGAGCAATGGACCTGGCGCGACGGGCTGGTGATCGTCTCGATCGTCGCATTGGGAACCGTTGTCGCGGCGGTGACGAACGAGGACGCGGGTACGTCGATTCCTGGCTGCGATTCGGTTGAATCGCCTGGTCCGCCGGTGCGATTCAACTACGGTTTCGCGGGCGAGCCTGGCTATGACGATCCGGACTATCCGTGGTTCTCGGGACCGAAGGCCACCGCTATGAGCGATGCACTACTCGAATCGTTGCCTTCCGATGTCGAGGTTGTATTTGCGAGTCCGTCGAAATCGCTCGAGTTTGCGCCGATCCAGAATTTCCGGGGCGCCTCGTTTCCGGACGGGGTCGACCCGATCGAGTTCAGCGGTTCGACGAAGGCAAGCGGGGCGGTAAGTCGCGGCGGGCAGACAGCCGATGTCTCGGTTCAGGTTCGTGCATGGGAACAGCCGGTGCCGCCATGTTTGGAGGGTCTTGTGGATCGGCGGGAGCATCTCGCGAACGGGACGGTGCTCGACATTGCGGATTTCGAGGAAAAAGTCGGTTCGGAAGTCGGGGGCAAGCGCGGTGTAGTGGCGTATCTCGGCGACGGATCCCGGGTTGTTGCCAGCATCGACACGTCGACGGGGGCTTCGACGGATACTGCCCCGCTTTTGACGATGGACGAACTGATCGCGCTCGCGACCGCACCAGGGCTTGCGGTGAGTGCGCCGGTTCCAGACTCGACGCCGCCGCCGATGGCATCCTGCTACACCGATTCTGTGAATGCCGGCCCACCTGCGACGCGCATGGATATCGACCGACTGAATCAGTTGCTCGATGCACGTTGGAAGGATCTCGGCGCGGCAGGCGTCACCTTGGAACGCCCGCTCGGTTCGTCGGTTCCAGATGATTACGGGCAGGGAGGAGTGTGCGAGCGAATCGTCGCTTCGACAGTGGACGGCCGCGGCGATGTCGAAATATCGGTTGGTACCGCTGTACCGGAACCGGGTGAGACACTCACGTTGCCGGGCTCGACCACCGTGACTCGCCTGGTCGATCCCGATGGCTCGGGCGACGACACGGTCCGGGTTGTCCACCCCTCCGGCGAAACCGTCGTGGTGACCCAGTTCGTGAAATCGGCTGGCTCCACCCCAGCGCTACCCTTGACGATCGAACAACTCGAGTTCATTGCAACCACACCAGGACTGATACTTTCGGCTCGGTGAGTGTGGTGCTGGCACAATAGTGACGAATTGTTCGGACCCAGTTTGTTCGGACCCAGTTTGTTCGGACCGGTTTTGTTCGTACTCAGTGACGTCGGAGGCTCAACGAATGGCCGATGCCAGCCCTGCTCGCGGTGACGATTTCTCCACCTGGTTAATCGACCAGTTCTCCGTGTACTGGCAGTCCGGCGGTGGGGCTCGCATCGAAGGTCGGATTGCGGGCTATCTGTTGATCAGCGAGTCGCCAGGTGTCAGTGCCGAAGAGTTGGCGCAGGCACTCGGAGCAAGTCGCGGATCGGTGTCCACCTACATTCGCCGGTTGATCGACCGGGGCTTCGTCAAGCGCACTCGCAAGCCTCGGGATCGGACTCACTACTACGTCATGGATTCAGACGTGTGGGGCGGATTCCTCGAAACAGAGCATGTGTATCTCGAGAATCAGCGCAAGCTCGCGACCGAAGCGCTACAGTACGCAAACCCCAACGGCCCCGCGTACATTCGTGTGCTCAACATGCGCGACTACATGGGGTGGATCATCGACAATCGCATGCTGAGCAGTGAGTGGATGCGATTCAAGAGCGAACGTGACGACAAGAAGCCCGCATCCGAATAGGACGCGGGCTTCTCGATCGCACGGTGCGTATCTAAATCACTTGTTCAGCTTCGCGATTGCCTCGTCGATCATCGGTACGTAACGCTCGAGCGACCAGGGCACGGTCAGTGGGTTGATCATCGAGGAACCCGTGACGAAGGGTTGTTCGGTCGGAGCGATCACAGTTCTGCGAGCCACAGCGGGGATGGCCTGGTAGGCCGGCTGTGCTTCGATCTCGGCGCGATTGGCCGGGTCCGAGTAGAAGGTGAAGAGTAGGTCGGACTTGTCGAGGAGGTTTGCGTTCTCCAGACCGATGACTGCTGAGTCTGTTCCTTCCGATTCCGTCAAGGTGTAGACGACGGGATCCACCTGCAAGCCGAGTGCGCGGACCATGGCCACACGCTGCTCTTCGGCGAAGAAGACGCCGAGCGTTCCCGGGCCCGTATTGTAGATGAAGGAGAAGCTGACGTCGGCGTAGTTCGCATGTGCTGCAGTCGATTCCGCGAACTTCGTCTTGATCTTGTCGATTTCGGCCGTTGCCTTCTCGGATTCACCCATGGCTTTGCCGATGACGTTGATCTGCTCTTCCCACGTGATGGTCCACGGGCTCTCGGCGTAGGCGACGGTCGGCGCGAATGCGTTGAGTGAGTCGAACTGCTGCTGAGTGATGCCGGACCACGGGGCGAGGATCAGGTCTGGTTCGAGAGCGATGATCGCTTCGATGTTGAGGTCGGTTCCGCCGATGAACTGCTCGGGCAATTCGCCACCTTGCTCAGTGACTGCTTCGTGTACCCACGGCAGATACCCGGTGTCGTCGCTGCCCCATGCGTACTTTTCGACGCCGACCGGGATCGTGCCGAGCGCGATCACGGTCTCCGCCGATCCCATGCCGAGGGTCACGATTCGCTCGGGCTTTTCCGTGATGACGGCGTTTCCGAGCGCACTTTCGATGGTGACGGTTTCGAAGTCGCTGTTGCCTGATTCGGTTTCAGCGTTGTTGTTGCTGCATCCACCGACCACAAGGGCGGCAACGACCAATCCGCTCAGTGTCACAGTTCGGCGAAGTGAGCGCACACGGGCGTATCGCATGAGGAACCTTCCGTTGTCGATGCGCTGAGGAGTGTGACTCCGACGGATCGCAGCCGACGGCCGGTTCCAGGTGCGCCAGGAAGCATAGGCTAGCCTTCTCTAAAGTTTCAAATCTGTTGAAAGTTCATCGAGGGCTGCTGAAAGACGCTGATCGGCAAACGTCCACTCGGAAGGGGAGCGATAGACGTTTGCCGATCACGTTCAGCAGGTAGGCACGTCGACCGTGATCTTCGGTTCGTCGACCAGCGGCTGAACCGGTACGCGGGCCTCGCCCTCGGCTGTGGGCTCGGTCAGATCGAACTTCAGTTCAACCGTTTGTCCTCGCGGAATGACGGCCCTCGTCATGTAGGCCGGGTGACCCTGCTCTGATCCGTTGACGGCAAACGAAATCTGCCCGCCCACCGAGACCGCGTCGAGTTTTGCTCCGGTCGTTGCCAGCAGGGTGACTGCGGCCACGTTGGTGCCGTTGGGCAGTCGTACGGGGTTGTCTACGATCCCGCTGACGTATTCGGTCAGGTCGGCGTCGGGTGCGTTGTTTGTCAGTCGAACGGTGACCGTTGTCTTTCGGGTGTCGCCGCTGCATGTCTGGGCTGTGTAGTCGATTTCTCTTGTGAGGTAATAGTCGAGCTTGTTGCCGGCTTGGTTGTTGATCACCACACCGGCATACGGCGCCGAATCTTCGGGGATCGTATGACCGAGGACCGTGTCGGCGAGAACAGATTGTTCGTCGGGGTGCGCGCTCCACACCGCGATTCTGCCCTCACTGACGCCCTTGCCCAGCGCTTCCAGCAGTGCGCTCGGAGACTTGATGTTCCCGGTCATTTTCTCGACGACGCGAGCCGCGATGGTCTGCAGATATTGCTTTCGTGCCTTGTTGTCGGAAGGGAAGCGTGCATACGCAGTCGACTCGGTCAGTTCCACGACGTTGTCGGCCGTCACCGACTCCCCGTCGGGCATCTTGATCGGCCCCACCGCTTTCAGGATGTAACTCAGGGCGATCGGATCGGTCGCTATCGCACCGTCGACCATCTCACCCCCGGACTCCTGTGACCACAGAGACTGCCAGATCTGTGCCGCGTAGGGAAAGTGCGAGCTGAGGTTGCTGTTGCGAGAATCGGTGGTCGGGCGACTTGTTCCGTACAGCTGGTTGAAGTCAGGACCAAGGTCTATCGGTTGATTGTCCAGTGTTAGTTCGGAGTTGGGGGAGAGTGTGTCCACTCGAGCGGCGCCGTCGTCGACTCGGACGATGCCGTATCCGCCCAAGAGACCCCCGGTTCCGCGGGCCTCCGCATTGGTCTGGAAACCGATGAAGTAATTGCGCGGTCCGTCGGTGCCGAGCATCGCCGGTGCGATGCGAGCCGCTGTGGCGGTGTTCGTCAAGAGGGTAGCCAGTTCGCTTGTCTGCGACTGCAATTCTGCTCGGGCATCGTTAACTCGGCCCAGGTACTTCGATTCGGGAACTTCCTGTGCCTGCGACGACAGAAATTCCGCGGCGATAGCTGTTTCGGCCAGTTTCGGTTCTGCTTCGCGTAACGGTGCGAGTGCCAAGCGTCCGCCGGGCTGCACCAATTCCGTTGGTGCGAGTGAAGTTCCGACAGTGACAGCAGGACCGAGAACGTCACGCGTGAGTCCCTGAACGACTTCGGTCATCTGGCGCGTCGAGTCGAAGGGCGACCCGATGACAGGAACAGCGGCGGCGACGTTCCAGGGAAGCGAATGGGTGTTGTCATAGGCGGTGGATGCCGCGAGATCGGCTTCCGCCGCGGCGGACTCTGCGACCCCCGTATCCCCGGCAAGGAGTGCACTCTTTGCCGATTGTGCATGGTCGCGAGCCGCTTCCAAGTTGCCCTGTGCCTCGTATGCCGTGTACCCGAGCCAGGCCACAAAACCGCCCACGACCAGTGTCGTTGCCGTGATCGCGACTGCAGTTCGGTGGCTTCGGAGAAATGCAGCCGACCCCTTGGGTTCGCGCTCCGGACCGCTCGGTGGGATGTTGACGGAGCCGATCGGTTCAGCCCCGGAATCGTCGTCGGACTTTGGTCCCACCGTGTCGTTGTTCATCCGCTGAAGCTCCTGACGTTTGAGTGCGTGAAAGCTGCGTCGACATGTCTAGCAGTGTTGGCCCGGTGGTGAAAACTTAGACGAGACAGTAGGGTTCGGTTCGGCCGTTCGTGGTGTTCGCTCCCATGGATTCACGTGATCAGCCACCGAACGTTCGTGAATTACAAGGCTGGTGAAATGTGAGGTGACGGGTTGAGTGCTTTTCCGTTGTCTCGGGCTCAGCTCGCGCTGTGGTTCGCGCAGCAACTGAGTCCGTCAACTCCGTTCGTGGTGGCTCAGTACGTGGAACTACGAGGACCGGTTGACGTCGACGCGCTGATCGAGGCAACGAATACGGCATGTCATGAATTGGAGTCGGCGTTCGTTCGCCTCGTCGCTACTGATGCCGAGCCGCTTCAGGTCCTCGATCACTCCATCGTCGACGATCTCGAATACCTCGACCTACGCAGCGATGACGATCCAGTTCAGCGCGCGAACGAGTGGATGACAGCGGAATACTCACGGCCACTTGACGTGATGTCCGATCGCCTGATCTCTGGGGCGCTGCTTCACCTGGAAGACAACCACTTTTTCTGGTACTCGCATGCCCATCACCTCGTGCTCGACGGGTATGCGGCGATGACACTCACCACGCGAGTGGCCGAGCGCTATTCGCATCTTGTTCACGGCAAGAAGCTGACTCCTTTCGGTGGTGTGGGGGTACGTGTGCTGCATGACCTCGATGTCGACTACCGATCCTCGGCGCGGTATCGATCGGACGAGCAGTACTGGACGGAGATGTCCGAGGGCCTGCCTCGCCCGGTTCGCCTCGCCGACGGCGCCGGGCTGACGTCCATGCCGCAGCGCATGATGGTGCAGACCTTGGATCCAACTCTTGCAAAACAGCTTTCGGATGTCTCGACGGAGTGGACTACGTCCGAGGTGGCGATCCTCGTCGGTGCGTTCGCGTCCTATCTCGGTCGGATGACTGATTCCGACGACGTCGTCCTCAGCCTGCCGGTGTCCGGCCGCACCACGGCAAAGTCGAGACGTTCGGGCGGAATGCTGTCCAATATCGTGCCTGTTCGCGCGCAACTTGATCGGGATCTGTCGCCACAAGAGTTGGTGCGTCAGATCTCGGTGCAGATGACCGGCGCACTGCGGCATCAGCGATTCCGATACGAGGACATGGGTTTCCAGGGGGATCAGGGCGGATCTCGCGACTCGGCGGGCCCGGCAGTGAACGTCATGATGTTTCACGAAGCGATTCGGCTCGGTGACGTCGTCGGCGAATTTCACGTCCTCACATCCGGACCCACCGAAGATCTGTTCTTCAGCATTTATCCGTCGATCGCGGGGGAGAACGTTCGCCTGTCCTTCGAAGCCAATCCGCGCCTGTACAGCGAACGTGACCTGTCGATGCACCATCGTCAGTTCGTTCGGCTGCTCGCGGGATTCCTCGACTCGGCCACCAGGGCGCTCGGTGGCCTCCCCATCCTCTCGACGGACGAA
Organism: Rhodococcus sp. IEGM 1409; assembly: GCF_030056735.1. Lineage (GTDB taxonomy): Bacteria > Actinomycetota > Actinomycetes > Mycobacteriales > Mycobacteriaceae > Rhodococcus_F. The sequence continues at coordinate 212,848 of NZ_JASHKN010000011.1, read as the reverse complement.
CTGAAAGATCTGGTCCCCGCGCTAGGTCCGCGGACGGACGGATTCGCGACGCTCGATTCGGTCATCCGAGACGGGGCAGCGCTGGGGAGTGCGGTCGCGATCCGCGACCAAAGCGTGGACGTCACCTACGACCAACTCGGCGCTCGCGCGGATGCACTGTGCGCCTTGCTCGTAGAGAACGGCGTCGGCCGAGGTGACGTCGTCGGGATCCTCGCCGAGCGCTCGACCAATTCCGTAGTTGCGTTTCATGCAGTTGCGCGGGCCGGTGCGGCTCTTCTTTTCTTGGATCCTCAAGCACCCTCCGAGCGTGTCGCTTTCATTCTCGACGATGCCAACGTGTCCGTCGTGATCGGTGACGATCTGGCGGACGTGCCGGCTTGGGTCCGCGTCGTCAGTCCGAGGGTCGACGAAACTGCCGATGGGCAGATCGATCGAAGTGCGGGGGCCGGTTCATCTATCGCCGACGTGTCCCTGGACGATGCCGCCTACGTGGTCTACACCTCGGGTTCGGCCGGACTGCCGAAGGGCGTCGCGGTCACGCACCGAGGAATTTTGCCGTTGCTGCGTTCTCACACACGGCGACTGAACATCGATAGTTCCGCCCGTGTCGCGCTCCTGGCATCCACGTCGTTCGACGTGGCGATCCTCGAGATTCTGCTTGCTCACGGCTGCGGTGCGACTGCCGTGATCGTTCCTTCCGGATTGATCGGCGGAGTGGACCTCGAAGACTATTTGCGGCTCGAGGGTGTCACGCACCTGATCTCGACACCATCGGTTCCGCTGACGATGGATCCTCGGGAACTGCCGGATCTTCGAGTGTTGAACGTGGGCGGCGAGCGACCGCCGGGGGCGCTCGTGGATGCGTGGTCGAGTCACGTCGACATCGTGAATTCGTACGGCCCTAGTGAAGCAACCGTCGCGGCATTCATGAGCGAGCCGCTGGTACCTGGCGGTGATACACCGATCGGGCGCCCGATCGACGGCGTTGCCGCTGTGGTGTTGGATTCGTGGTTGCGTCCCACTCCGGTGGGCGCCGCGGGTGAGCTGTACGTGATGGGACAAGGACTGGCGCGTGGGTACCTTTCGCCGACGCTGACTGCGGAGCGTTTTGTCGCGGCGTCTATAGGTACGGCCGACGCTGGCGCGCGCATGTACCGCACCGGGGACGTGGTGCGGTGGAACGATGCTGGTCAACTCGAGTTCTTGGGCCGCACTGATCAACAAGTGAAGATCCGTGGAGTACGCGTCGAACTGGGCGAGATCGAAGCTGTGCTCCTGTCGACTCCTGGCGTCTCGCAGGCAGCAGTGGTGGAGCGATCCGGGTCGATTGCGGCGTATGTGACCGTGACCGAAGACGGGGAAGACCGACCTCATCCGTTGAGTCAGGAGGCGGTCCTCGACCATCTGGCTTCACTACTGCCGCGTTCCATGCTTCCGAGTTCGGTGACGATTCTGGCGGCGTTGCCCGTCACAAGCCATGGAAAGACAGACCGTACAGCGCTCCCAGAACCGACGACGACCACTGGCGCCGACGAGCGCTCGGCGGTGGGCCGCCCGATCGAGTACGACGAGGAATTGGTTGCCTCGGTGATGGCCGAGGTCCTCGGCGTCGGAGTTCTCGGACCGCACTCCGACTTGTTCGCCTGGGGCGCTAGTTCTCTCGACGCCGTGTACGTCGCCGCGCGCGTGAGTTCCGCCTTCGGAAGACGGGTTGGGGTCAGGGACGTGTTCGGTGCCCCGACGCCGGCGCGGCTGGCCCGGAAGATCCGTGAGGGTCGGGCGGAGTGGGTGGTGGAACCCCAGCGCATTTCGGACGACGTCATCGTGGAAATCGCTCCGGCGCAACAACGTCTGTGGCTACTCAACCGTCTGGATCCGCAGTCGTCGGCGTACAACATTGCGTTCGAGGTCTCGTTCAGTGGTGTTCTGGATGCAGCGGCGATGAGGGAGGCGGTAGGTGACCTGACCGATCGCCATCCCGTCCTTCGCACGGTGTTCTCGTTCGACCAGAATCACGACACGTGGCCGATCCAGGTCGCGTCTGCGGCGTCCGTGACCCCGGTCGAGGTTCCGTCCGAAGAATACGACTCTGCATCAGCGGATCTGGTTTCGGCCGGCTTCGATCTGGCGACCGAATTGCCCCTTCGGTTGACCCTCACCTCGGACAGCGATGCCGACCACCGCATGACCGTGATTGCGCATCACATCGCCCTGGACGGTCTTTCGTTCGCGACGATCGTCTCGGACCTCATCGCGGCGTACGACGCCCGCGCCGCTGGGCGTTCGCCGATCTGGCCTTCGCCCTCGCTCGACTATCGCGACTATTCTGCTTGGCACAGAACCGTTCTCGGTGATCCTGCAGATCCGCAGAGCTTAGCTGGCCGCCAGCTGGAATTCTGGGACGAGGCTCTCGCCGGCGTTGATCCGACTCTTGCGCTTCCCGCGGACAGATCCCGCCGACCGGGCCAATCGTCGTCGGCGCGAGACGTGACGTTCGAATTGTCCTCGCCCGTCCACGCGGCGCTGGACGAGATCGCCAGAGCCCACGACTGCACGACCTTCATGGTGTTGCACGCCTGCCTTGCGATCGTGCTGAGCAAGATCACCGGTGCGCCCGATATTGTCATCGGAACCCCGACGTCCGGCCGAACACACCCCTCGTTCGACGGCGCCGTCGGTATGTTCGTCGGAACCGTGGCGCTGCGAACGCTCCTGCGCGATGGAGACACCTTCGGCGAGTTCTTGAGTCGAGTACGCGACGTCGACGTAGCGGCTCTGTCCAATGCCGACGTCCCGTTCGACTGGGTAGTCGAGCGTGCCGTCGGTGGGGCCGCGGGCGAGAAGAATTCCTTCCTGCACGTGGTCCTCGCTGTCGATCCGGTAGCTTCGGTTCCCGAGATCGCCTTGGGGACGATGACGGCTCGAGGAATTCCGTTGCCTCCCGCGCATCCTCGATTCGATCTCGAAGTGACTGTGCGCGAACATCGTACGGTTGACGGAGGCGCGAACGGTATTTGCGGAACATTCCGATATGCCGCCGATCTGTTCGATTCGGCCACGGTAGGCGGTTGGGTCGAGCGACTACGTCGAGTGTGCGACTCGGTCACCGAGAACTCGTCAATTATCCTGCGTGACATCGATGTTCTCAGCGCCGTCGAGCGCGCAGAACTCCAGATGCATGGGCCGGCGCCCGCACTTGGTGCCGACTCACTGTCCGACCTGTTCGCCGGGGTCGCCACGAAGCGATCGAACGCAATCGCCGTGACGAGTGGAAGTTCTCGGGTCACCTACGCAGAGTTGCAAGTCCGATCGGAGGCGCTCGCAGCCGCCTTGATCGATCGAGGAATTCGAGTGGGGGATCGCGTGGCCGTCGGCCTCCCTCGCTCGATCGACCTGGTAGTTGCGATTCTCGCGGTCGTTCGAGCGGGCGCCGTGTACGTCCCGATCGAACTGCAGTATCCCGACGCTCGCATCCAGTACGTACTTGCCGATGCGCGTCCGAAAGCGATTCTGTCGACGCCCAGTTCCGCTACGCGTTTCGGCGAGTACGAACATGCCGTCGTATCCGTCGACGAGACGGGTGACGCGGCTGAATGCTGGCCAGTTGCGCCCTTGGAATCCGCCGCTTACGTGATCTACACCTCCGGATCGACCGGAGCGCCCAAAGGTGTGGTGGTGTCTCAGCGCAACGTGTTGGCTCTGCTCGCATCGACTCGAGAGACCTTCGACTTCGGGCCCGAAGATGTGTGGACGATGTTTCATTCGTACGCATTCGACTTCTCGGTATGGGAGATGTGGGGTGCGCTGACCACTGGCGGATCCCTGGTGATCGTGGACGGTGACGTCGCGCGCTCACCCGAGAGATTCGCGGATCTGATTGTGCGGGAACGAGTGACTGTTCTGAATCAGACCCCCGCAGCCTTCTATGCGTTGGCGGAAGTCACGCAGGAAGTGCTGCTTCCGCTCCGGTCGATTGTTTTCGGCGGTGATCGCCTCGACGTCGGGCGCGTGGAGGCTTGGTTCGATCGGCACCCGAATGTGCGGGGCGTCAACATGTTCGGAATCACCGAAACCACCGTTCACGTCACCAGTGTCGAACTGCCGGCCGGCGACGGAGCTACCTCGCCGATCGGATCTCCGCTACCAGGGTTGCGCAGCTACGTACTGGACACCGCGCTCGAGCCTGTCCCCCCGGGATCTGTCGGCGAACTGTACGTTGCCGGTCCGCAAGTGGCCGCAGGCTACTTGGGTCAACCAGGAATGACGTCTTCACGGTTTGTGCCTGAACCGGGATTCGACGGATCGAGGATGTACCGCAGCGGCGATCTGGTCCGTTGGCGAGCCGGCCGACTCGAATATATTCGCCGCGCTGACGGTCAGATGGCCCTGCGCGGGTACCGCGTCGAATCGGGCGAGGTGGAGTCCGCGCTACTGGCTCACACGTCGGTGGAGCAGGCTGCGGTGGTGGTGAGAGAACTCGACAGCGGGCCGACATTGGTCGGTTACATCACCCCGGAGAACGGACACGACCTCGACGGAGTGTTGCGGACTGCCCGTTCGTTGTTGCCCGCGTACATGGTGCCGTCGGCTTTGATGCCGCTTGCGTCATTACCGGTCACGATCAACGGCAAGATCGACCGTACGTCGCTGCCGACCCCGGTGTCGCTCGCGCAGCCGTCTCGGCAGTCGCGAGACTTCTTCGAGCAGACAGTCGCAGCGATCCTGGGCGATTTGATGGACGTTCCGCTTGTCGATCCGGTTCGAAATTTTTTCGATCAAGGGGCCAATTCCTTGATCGCCACTCGACTCTCGTCACGACTGAACGCCGTCTTGGGCTGCAACCTCGACGTCCGCGATGTGTTCGAGCACCCATTCGTCGATCAGCTGGCCGGAATTGCTGCTGCCCGAATCGGTGCAGGGCGAAACGGCACGGGGCAGGCGTCTCCGTTGTCCTTGGTACCTCAGTCCCTGGCACCTCTGTCCTTGGTACCTCGTTCGGACACTACTGAGGTGCAGCTGTCGGCTTCCCAACACCGAATGTGGATTCTGAATCAGTTGGATACAGAGTCCGCCGGCTACAACATTCCGATCGTGTTGCGCCTGACGGGTGAATTGAACGTAGTTGCAGCCGAACTGGCAATTCGTGACCTGATCGATCGCCATCGCACCCTGCGGACCGTGTACCCGGTTGTCGGCGAGCGCCCGGTTCAGAAGGTGCTCGAAGACAGGGAGGCGAGTCCGCCGCTTCGGCTCGATGCACTCGACGGCGAGGACGCCGAGAAGCGCGTTGCAGAACTGGTGGGTTCGGGCTTCGATGTCACCACGGATCCGCCTGTACGGGCGGCCCTTTTCCAGGTTTCACCCGACGAGCACGTCCTGGCTGTCGTTATCCATCACATTGCCGCCGACGCTCGATCGCTGGAAGTGTTGGTACGTGACTTCACTGCCGCGTACATCGCTCGCTCGGAGCAGCAAGCTCCGCAGTGGTCGCCGCTCGCGCTCGAATATTCCGATTACAGTGCATGGCACAGGGAATCGGGGATTCCAGACGCGGTATCCAGTTATTGGAAGCAGGCTCTCGAAGGCCTTCCCGAACAGGTGACGCTACCCCTGGACCGCCCACGCTCGACCTCTGCCCGAGCGTCGAGCTGTCGGGTAGAGATCTCAGGTTCCGTACGGACGGGCCTTCAAGTACTGGCGCGATCGAACAATGCAACCATGTTCATGGTTGTCCACGCTGCTCTCGCGGCGCTGCTGGCGAGGCACACCGGCAGCAGTGACGTGGTTGTCGGCACTGTCGTGTCCGGACGCGTCGCCCCTGAACTCGATGAGCTCGTCGGCATGTTTGCCGGCACGATTGTTCTCCGAACCGAAGTCGATCCGTCGAAGTCCTTCGGCCAGTTGGTCGAGCAGGTTCGTCAGCGCGACGTATCGGCGTTCGCCCATGCAGAGATGCCCTTCGAATCGCTGGTTGATTTGATCGATCCACCGCGATCGCGCTCGCGGCACCCGTTGTTCCAGGTGGCGCTCTCGTTCCAAACAGTGCATCCCACCACCTGGTCCGTGCCGGGGTTGTCTGTCACACAGATTGCTCCTGATGTCAGGCACGCAAACTTCGATCTGCAGCTCAACGTCACGGATGCGGGGATCGGCGGCGGTCTCACCCTCGAATTCGTCTACAACGCTGATCTATTCGACGATCTGACGGTATCGAGCTTTGCGGGCCGGTTCGAGCGCTACCTGGATCAAGTGTCGATCGACCCGAAGATCGCCGTAGGGGGAATCGACCTGTTGGACATTACGGAGCGAGCTCTTCTCGTCCCCGTACACGGCGCGGCCGACCGGCCTGATCAATCTCGACGTTCCGGTACGACGCTTGCTTCGATGCTGCGCTTCGGCGTCGAATCCGCCCCGGACGCTGTGGCGGTCGAGGGCGAGGGCAACACACTGACTTATCGGGAACTCGATGCCCAGTCGGATGTCGCAGCCGACGAGTTGCGCTCCCGGGGAGTCGGAGTCGACCGGGTCGCTGCCTGGACTGCCGATCGTTCCATCGCGTCGATCGTGCAATTGTGGGCAATCGCGAAGGTCGGGGCAGCTCCGGCATTGGTGGATCCGGAACAGCCGCAGGCACGACTACGCGATGTCCTCGAAACACTGGGCGACGGCACGCTCGGCAGCCGCGATGCTGGTGGTGAGAACGCTGGTGGTGAGAAGGACACAGACTCGGCGCGCGAATATTCCGACAGCCTTGCGGCATACCTAGTCTTCACTTCGGGTACGAGCGGAACCCCGAAGGCCGTAATCGTGACCAACGGCGGGCTCGGCGTGATCGCCGAAGACCTGCCCGGTAGGTTCTCGGCTGGGCCAGGTTCTCGCGTATTCCATCGCGGAGCACCAGGATTCGACATGACGTTGCTCGAGGTGCTCATCGCGAGTACGTCCGGGGCGACGCTCGTCTTGGCGAAGAACGATGAACTGTTCGGTTCGGGACTCGCATCAGCTCTGAGGCGCGAGCGTATTACTCATCTGTGCGCCACACCTACAGTTGTCGCCTCGATCGGCAATCCGTCGCTGCCGGACCTTGCAACGGTGATGTTCGGAGGCGAGCGGCTCAGCAGTGCGTTGGCGAAGCGTTGGCAAGCCGGACGCAGAGTGATCAACGGATACGGACCCGCTGAGTCGACGATGTATTCGCTTGCTACCGAACCCCTGTCAATTGAGCACTTGTCGACCGACAGTCACAACGGGTCCGTCGGGCATCCGCTGGCCGGGGTCGACGCAGTCGTGCTCGATGATCGACTCGAACCGGTGCCGCCGGGAGTCTCCGGCGAACTGTATCTCTCCGGTCGAATGCTCGCGCGCGGGTACGCCGGCCAACCTGCCCGAACTGCGGAACGATTCGTGGCAACCAGGTCAGGCGCCCGGATGTACCGAACCGGCGACCTGGTGGTGTGGAAGCCAGAAATCTCCAAACCTGCAACCCAGAAGCCCGAAGGCAATACCTATCGCCTGCACTATCTCGGGCGAACCGACGCGCAGGTGAAGGTCAACGGCGTCCGGATAGAGCCGGGTGAAATCGAATCAGTCATTCAGTCTGTCGCGAACGTCGATTTTTGCATCGCCGGAGTTCGGAGCTCCGCAAGTGGTAGTCCTCTGTTGGTCGCCTACGTGAGAAGTTCAGGTGCCGAGAGAGTTGACGCGGGTCAGCTACGCGCCACCATCGCAGAAGTTCTTCCGACGTACATGGTTCCGCACGTCATCGTCGAAATCGAGGGCGACCTTCCGATGCGGAACGGCAAGGTCGACTTCGCCGGTCTACCGTTGCCGGCACTCGATGCTTCCCGCACAGCGGGCCCAGACACTGACACTGAGCACCTGGTTGCTGCGGCTTTTGCCGCCGTTCTGGGCGGGGACGGGGACAATCGCGACGCAGACTTCTTCTCGCTCGGGGGCAACTCGCTCTCGGCCGCGGAGGTCACCTCGCTCTTGAGTAGTTCTCTGGGACAGGTTGTTCCGCTGCGGACCGTATTCGAGCATCCGACAGTTGGGGCGTTGGCAGCCCGGCTCGATTCGCTCGCGCAGAGCGGCTCGGTGACCGATCTTGTCCGACTGGAGCCTCGCCGCGACCCCACGCCCGCACCCCTGTCGCGGAACCAGCGTGCGATGTGGGTACTCAATCAGCGGAACACAGCGAGCGGTGCGTACAACCTGCCGATCTGCATCGAGATCGACGGTGAACTCGACGTGTTCGCGCTGCGTCAGGCCGCGACGGATCTTGTCGGTCGGCATGACGTCCTCAGAACCCGGTATCCAGGCACTCCACCGGTTCAGGTCGTAGATCCCCCGTCTTCGGCGACAGTGGAAACGCGACTGGTCGGCGACATCGAAGTCGAAGTGCTGCTGCGAGAGTTCGGCTCGCGCGGTTTCGACGTAGCCGCAGACCTGCCGGTGCGCTGGATGCTGCTCCAACTGTCGCCGGTCAGACACGTTCTGGCGGTGAGTTTTCATCACATCGCAGTCGACGGGGTGTCGATGCGAACTGTGGTCGGCGACCTCCTGACCGCTTACGGCAAGCGCCGAGCCGGACTGGATCCGCAATGGCCTCCGCTGCCGATCCAGTACGGAGATTTTGCCGCGTGGGAGGCAGCGCGTGACGTTTCCCCTGCCGTCGAAGAGTTCTGGCGCCGAGCACTCGACGGCGTGACGTCGGTTTCGCCGCTGACGGTGGATCACACTGACGACGGACCGCTTTCCGTGGCGCGGCGAGTGAACTTCGTGATACCAGCCGTCGTCACCTCGGCACTGCAGGCGCGAGCGGACCGGTTGAAGGTCTCGCTGTTTGCGGTGGTTCATGCGGCGTTGTCCGTGGTGCTTGCCAAGGTGAGCGGGAATCCCGATGTCGTGATCGCGACCGCTGTCGACGGACGGCGTACGCCCCAACTCGACGGCATGGTCGGAATGTTCGTGGATACGGTGCCTCTGCGCCTGCGGATCGACGGGGACATGCCGATTGATCTTCTGTTGGCTACAGCTTTCGATGCTGACGTGGCAGCGTTCGAATACAGTACTGTTCCTGCCGAATTGGTTGGTGAGTTGCTCGGTGGACGAACTCCCCAGGTTGCGCTGGGTCTGCAGAATTTTGCGGTCCCTGCCGTGGAGGTGGCCGGTCTCACGATCGAGGCTCGTGAAATCGAGACCGCAACAACGAAGTTCCCCATGCATGTCTCGCTCGCACCCGCTGTCGACGGATCATTGACCGGCACTGTCGTCTATGCAGCGAGCGCGTTCGATCCGTCGAGCGCCGACGCGGTTACTCGACATCTGTCGAGAGTGCTCACCTCGATTGCCGAGGATGTGCCAGTACTCGTTTCGGATCTCGCGGTGGGTGCGGCGCCCAGTTGGACTGCTGTCGAGGTCGATTCGTCTCGGACACTCACCGAGATCTTTGCCGCCACAGCGGCGCGATTCCCGAACAACATTGCTCTCGACGACGGACAGAGCACGGTGACGTATGCCGAACTCGACTCGGCCTCGGAGGCTCAAGCCTGGGAACTGGTGGCTCGGGGAGCAGGACCGGGCGCCGTGTACGAGATTCCGGCAGTGCGAACTATCGCTTACCTGGTCCGAATGTTGGCCATCACGAAAACGGGCGCGGCATTCGTGCCGATCGACCCTGACCTGCCGACGGCACGGTTGAAGCAGCTACGCACAGTGCTCTCCGACCGCAGTCCTGTTCCCGGCCGGCAGTATCCGGATTCAGTTGCGTACGTCGTTCACACGTCCGGATCGACCGGTGAACCGAAAGGCGTTGCAGTCACCCACCGAGGACTGGGCCTGCTGACCGACGACGCAATCCGGAAGTACGGCGTGACTTCGGGCTCGGTTGTGCTGCACGGATACAAACCGACGTTCGATGCAGCGATCCTCGAGATGATGCTGGCGATCGGCGCCGGGGCTACCTTGGCGGTCGCGCCCCGGGAGGCTTTCGGCGGAAGGGCACTCGAAGAGTTTGTCGCAGAACGCGGCGTTACCCACATGTTGTCGACTCCGGCCGTACTCGACACCATGGCACCGGAGCGGTTCGACTCGCTCGAGGTGGTGGCTGTCGGCGGCGATGTGCTCTCACCTTCCACCGCGCGCGCGTGGAGTCGCCGTGCGCGAATGCTCAATGCGTACGGACCGACGGAATGCACCGTGGTCACGACTGTTGCCGAGGTGGATCATCGGGTGACCATCGGAGTCCCGCTCACCGGAATCGGTGCAGAGGTACTGGATACGCGACTGCGTCCGGTGCCGTGGGCCGGGATCGGTGAGTTGTACGTCAGCGGACCCGGACTGGCGATGGGCTACGCCGGAGATCCCGCCGGCACCGCCAGTTCGTTTGTCGCCGCACCAGGTGGGCGCCGCCGTTATCGGACTGGTGATCTGGTTCACCGCCGCACCGATGACACCCTCGGATTTGTCGGACGCTCCGACCGCCAGATGAGTGTGCGAGGAATCCGCGTCGAGCCTGCCGAGATCGAATCAGCCCTGCGTCGGTGCCTCGGCGTCGAGGCCGCTGCGGTTGTCCTCGTCGACGAGATCGCCGTGGCATGCGCGGTTGGTGATTGTTTGGAGTCGGATCAGCTGACAATCGAGTTGGCAGCGATGTTGCCTGCATATCTGATGCCCGGCCGAGTAGTCGTGTTGGAGTCGATCCCGCTCACGTCGAACGGAAAGCTGGACGCAGACGCGTTGCGGCGCCATGTGTTCGAGAGACAGACACCCGACGCAGCAGTGACGGTTTCGGAGGAACTCGTCACCGCTGTCATGTCGGAACACGTGTCCGGAAGCTTCGGCGCTCTGCACAACCTGTTCGAATCGGGTGGTGATTCGTTGGCCGCGGCCGCGGTGGCAGGTCGACTCGCCGCGATCTTCGCCCGGGACGTGCCCGTTCGAGCCGTCTTCGACAATCCGTCACCGCGAGCGATGTCTCAGTGGCTTTCGGCGAGCGCATCCGACGGCACTCGCCGTGAATTGACTCGACGCGATCCCGGGATGCCAGCGCCGCTGGCGCCCTCTCAACAGCGACTCTGGCTGATCAATCAGCTTCAGCCGGAATCGACCGCGTACAACCTGACGTTTGCGGTAATCCTGGCAGACGGCATCGATCGTTCGGTCTTGAGCAGCGCACTCGGTGACGTCGTCGATCGCCACGCCGTACTGCGGACTGTGTTGGTTCCGGGTGAATTCGGTCCAGAACAGGCTGAAATAGAGTCTGTTGCATTCGATCTCACCCCGGTGCACGTCGACGATATCCGTGCGAGCGCTCAGGCCTTCGCGAATGTGCAGTTCGATTTCGAACGAGACGTTCCGTTCCGAGTGCGTGTATTCACCGAGAATGCAGGAGTCGACTCTGCAGGATTGACGGTCCTGGTAATCGTTGTTCACCACATCGCAATCGACGGTGCCTCGATGGGCCCGATCCTGGCCGATTTCGCGGCAGCCTTCGAGGCCAGGGCAGTTGGAAAAGAATGGGATCGCTCCGCCGACGGGATCAGCTACGGCGATTACAGTCTGTGGGCGAGAGAGAGTTTGGGTGATCCCGAGGATTCTCTCAGCGTGGCTCACCGGCAACTCGACTACTGGTCGAACGTCCTTCGTGGCGTCGAGGATGTGTTGGCTCTACCCGTCGACAAACCCCGGAGTTCGCTGTCCTCACGATCCGACGAGATGGTGACGGAAGTCTTCGACGGCGCCACCTACGACGCGTTGTCGGCGTTGGCCCGTTCACACGGCGTCACGGTATTCATGGTCGTCCACAGCGTGATTGCCGTGCTGCTCGCTCGTGAGTGCGTCACGGACGACGTCGTTGTGGGAGCAGCGGTGAGTCTGCGGAACGATCCGGCGCTTCTGAATGTCGCCGGCATGATGGTGGGTACCGTCGCGTTGCGCACGAGGATCAACTCCGCCGATCAGTTCACAGCAGTCTTGGACGAGGTTCGCCGCGTCGATCTGGAAGCAATGGCGAACGCGGACGTTTCGTTCGACGATGTAGTCGCAAAGGTCGAGCCGCCGCGCAGGATGAACGAGCATCCGCTGTTCACGGTCATGCTGGCATATCGACGAGCGCTCGAGTTGCCGCAGATCGACGGGTTATCTGTCTTCGACGTCGACACCGCAGGAGCATCGACGGGCTACGACTTGACGTGGGATCTGGTTGACGCCGGTGACAGTCTGACCATTCGATTGTTGTACGCCACGGACAGGTTCCGGAAGTCGACCGCGGAACTGTTCATGCAGCGGGTGACACGTATCGCCGAATCGGTGATAGCCGAACCCGAGATAGTGGTCGGGGAGATCGAATTGTTGTCCGGATTCGAGCGCTCGGCGTTGACCGTTGCGAATCCCCGCAACGTCGATCCTCTGACGATTGCCGACATTTTCGAACGTGCTCTGCGTCAGGCACCCGACGGAGTAGCGCTGGAAGAGAATGGCCAACTCTGGACTTACCGCGACCTGCACGAGGCGTCGTCGCACTGGACGCGCGAGTTGGTGGGCCTGGGAATCGGGCCTGACGACGTCGTCGCCGTTGCGCTAGGTCGCGGACATTTGTGGATCGTTGCATTGTGGGCAGTGGCGCGGGCAGGCGCAGCGTGGCTGTCGCTCGATCCGGCGCTGCCGACAGTGCGCCGGCAGACGATGGTCGAGGAGTGCGGTTCGGTTGTCGGTTTGACAGCAGAAGGTGCAGCCGAGAGTTTGCCCGACTGCGTCGAGTGGCTGTCGATGGATGAATCCCGCACTGCGAGTGAGGCTACCGAGGTAGCGGCGACGCCGGCTCGTGCCGACAACCTTGCCTATGTCATCTACACGTCGGGTTCGACGGGAAGACCGAAAGGCGTCGAGGTTTCGCATCGCGGAATCATGAATGTCTACACCGCGCACGCCGAGATCGCCCAGCTCGATCGTGGCCCCCGCGTCCTGCAATTGGCGTCGTCGACCTTCGATGCGTCGGTGATCGAGATTCTTCTGGCGGCTGCGGGGTGTGGAACGTTGATTCTGGCTCCCGACTTCGTGTACGGGGGAGAGGAACTCACGAGACTGCTGGTGGCTGCCGACGTCACGCATCTGATCGTGACACCGACGGTCCTGGCCACGGTCGATCCGGATTCACTGCAACCGTTGATCGTCGAATCGATGGGAGAGACGCTCTCTGCCCGCCTTGCGTCGGCCTGGTCGAGCCGACATCGCATCGTCAACGGGTACGGACCGACCGAATCAACGGTCGCGGCATCGATTTCGCACCCGATCATCGATGGAGACGTCACTGTCGGCACTCCGGTACCTGGTACGACGGCACTTGTTCTCGATCAAAGGTTACGACCGGTTCCGGATGGCGTGGCGGGAGAACTCTTCCTCGCCGGTGAGAATTTGGCGCGGGGGTATGTCGCCTCCTCAGGTTTGACTGCCGATCGTTTTGTGGCCAATCCCTTTGTCGCAAATCCCGCCGCGGTGGGGACTCGGATGTATCGCACGGGTGACCTCGTGCGTCGTCGGCGTCACGACCGAGCACTCGAGTATCTGGGTCGCAACGACGCACAGGTGAAGGTCCGGGGCGTTCGCGTGGAACCGGCGGAGGTCGACGCGGCTCTGTCAAGCCATGGAGCAGTGACCTTCTCGGTTACCGTTGTCTCCGACGACGGGCGCGGGTCCGCCGAGCTTCGGTCGTATGTAACTCTGGCGGAGAACAATTCGGTGACGGAAAGGGAGCTGCGCGATTTTGTCTCCGGCTCGCTGCCGAAACACCTGCTGCCTTCCTCGATAACGGTGGTGGACCGGTTCCCGTTGCTCGCATCGGGAAAGATCGACGTCGCGGCTCTTCCTGCTCCTGCACCGCAGGTAGGGTCGAGTGTGGATCGACCCGTCTCGGCTACCGAACGTCAAGTGGCACAGGCATTCGAGAGTGTCACAGGCGCGGTATCGGTGGGCCGTCACGACGACTTCTTCGAACTCGGCGGTACGTCCATGGCAGCCGTTCAGGTGGCTTCGCGCTTGCGTGAGGCCCTGAACAGGGAATTCCCTGTTCAATGGATTTTCACCGATCGAACTGTGGCTGAGCTTGCCTCTCGGTTGGATCTCGTTCATGCCGATGTCTTGGAGGGTGATTCGTTTCATTCGGATCCGCTGGACACGATCGTCATGTTGGGCGGCAATCCTGATGACGTGCGGCCGCCGTTGTTCTGTGTTCATCCGGTCAGTGGAATTGCCTGGTGCTACGTCGGACTCGTCGGTCGCCTCGAGGGGCGACGGGTCTACGGCATCCAGGCAACGGGAGCAGGTGAGCTACCCGGCACGGTGGCGGAGTTGGCGTCGGGGTACGTCGATGCCTTACGGATAGTGCAACCATCGGGTGAATACCATCTGCTGGGGTGGTCTGCCGGCGGAACGATCGCGCTCGAGATGGCGAGCCAGCTCGAAGAGGCCGGCGATCTGGTCGGTTCGGTTGCAATGCTCGACGCGCTGCTGCCGGAGATGATGCCGTCTGTACAAGCAGCCCCGGAGCCTTCCGAACTGTTCGCGCAGATTGGACTAGCTGAGGCTGAAACTGCGACTGCAGCAGTGACTTTCGTAGACGTCGCAGCAGAGATCAGAAGGCAGACCGGTATGGATTTTCTCACCGACACGGTTCTCGAATCTGTAGTGGGCCGGGTGGAAAAACTGTCACGAATTGTCCGGGATCACAGGCCGAGGCCCTATTCGGGTTCAGTGGAACTCTTTGTGGCGCAGCATGATCTGCCTGAACATCGTCACCTGGTCGAAAAGTGGTCCGAACTGGCAGAGTCGTTGCGAACGTATCTGGTCGACTGCTCTCACTCGGAAATGTCGAGCATGGAGGTTTTGGCGAGCGTTGCGAAAGTCCTCGTCGACAATCGCCAAGACGTCGAATCCGAATCGAGGAAGTGCAATCATACTGGGGTGCAGTAGATCTGCGGCACCGGGACTTTGGTCCGGAATTTTCACCCCCGGGGGTCCCCATACTTCCGTTCCGCAAGTAGAACCCGTAGCATTTCCCTTGTGGCAGTAAGCCATTCAGAAACTATCTCCGGAGGATCGTATGTTGGGTTCCCTTTTTTCCATCAGCTCTGAAATCGGTGTCCCGTCCGTCGACGCGCTCTTCGAGGCTGCTCGGACCATCATCGGCGCGATCTTCGGCCTGAGCTGACACGTCGCAGCGACCTTCCCCCGCGGTGAAGTAGTCCCTGTTCTCCGATGAGGAGAACAGGGACTTTCGTGCTGCATGGCGGTGAGTGAGGGTCCTAGCAGCCGGTTTGTTCATATGCGATCGTCATCAAAGATGCGACATCGTCATTCACGTCCGCGGTACTGGTGAGCCCGATCTTGTGGGTCGACTGGCCGGTAGCTTTTGCGGGCACCAGAAGGTCGGAACCGGGGGCCTCGACAAAAGTTGTCGCTGTGCACGGTTAGCTCGCTCAGTCGATGCCGAGCATCTGCTTGAGCGCGCGCACGCCGGTCACGTCGACGGGATACGGCGGTGCGACAAAGTCTTCGCGACTGAGGGTGAAGAGACGACGCACAGTCATTCGGCCGTCGGCAGCCAACTGCTCTATCGTGCCGTCTGCGCGGTACCCGACTTTGGTTGACACCGTGATCGAGGCGGGGTTGTCGGTGAACGCCGACGACACGACGCTGCGTGCGCCCAAAGAGTCGAATGCGAATGCGCAGATTGCCTGTCGGGCGAGAGTGCCGATACCCCGGCCTTGGAACTCGCGCCCGATCCACGAGCCGGTTTCACCGGTACGACTGCTGGGGAAGTCCGTCGCGGCAAACGCCTGGCAGCCGACGATCTCTCCGTCGACAACGATGGCTGTTTCGAATTTCCAGTCGGCGATGTTCATCGCTCCGCGGACCGACCAGTGATATTGGATGAACCTTCGCGACACTTCGTCCGGCGTGCCCACTGTCCAGGGGACAAGAAAAGGCATCTGTTCGGCAGGGTGAATGCCGGCTCGGACCAGCGCGTCGAGTTCGGGAAATTGGTCGTCGCGCACAGGAGTCAAGGTGACGGGCCCACACGTGATCGCTACCCCGTACGGAGGCCAGATCTCGCTCAGTGGATCAACCATCGTGCCCAGACTTTCGTTCGTGTGCGAATCGGGTCACAGTCTGGCATGCCCGGACTGTCCGAGTGAGCGACTTCTGGTCATCGAGATTCTTTTGCCCTCGCGGTACGGAGTCGTGACATTAGTGTGTGGACGGTGACTACAGACAAACCGGTACGTCTTCGTGAAGGTAGATCGCCTGACAGGCTTTCGCGTGGTGTGGTGGCCGGATACGCAGCGGGAAGTGTGGGTACGGGTGGATTCGGTGTTCTGCCAGGTCTGGTACTGGCGTACTACCTGACCGACACGCTCGGCGTTGCCGCGGCGCTCGCGTCGCTCGTGGTCATCGTTCCGAAAATTGCCGATGTCCTGATCGACCCGCTGATCGGGTCGATCAGCGATCGAGGCTCCCATCGAACTGGTACGCGAGTGCCACTCATGCTCGCAGGTGCTCTGGCTCTGCCCTTGCTCTTCATACTCACGTTCTCGGCTCCCGTGTCTGCCGGCCCTGGATTCGGGGCGTTGTGGGTGCTCGTCTTCTTCCTGCTCGCGGCCAGCGCCTACAGTCTCTTTCAGGTTCCGTACATCGCGTTGCCCACCGAGTTGACCGGCGACTATCACGAGCGCACTCGCTTGGTATCGGTTCGAATTGCGGTGTTGGCCCTGACAATTCTGGTCATCGGCGCCGGCGGACCCGAACTCCGCGATGCTGCCGGGGGCGGGGCGCGCGGCTATCTCGTCATGGCGATCGGAGTGTCGGCGCTGATGTGCGGGGCAATGATCTGGGCAGTTCGCGGAGCGGCGCGCCACACGGTGACTCACGCGGATGCCCCGGTCGGCTCGTTGCTCTCGCAGTATCGGGACGGGTTCGACGCGATACGACACACACGCGCGTTCCGATTGCTGGTCATCGTGTTCGTGCTCCAAGCGCTTGCGACCGCGGTGATGTTGGCGGGTGCGCAATACCTGGCGACGTATGTGATGGGCAACGAAGGCGCACTCACAGGTCTGTTCGTCGCACTCGTCGGACCAGCCCTCGTCGTGATGCCGCTGTGGTATCGGTTCTCTCATCGGTATGGAAAGCTGCGCGGTTACGTCGTGTCTTCGATTCTGTTTGTCGTGGCGACGGCGTTGTTGACGCTCGCGGCGCTCGACGCCGGCCCGTGGATCTACGCCGCCGTCGCCCTTGCCGGCGTTGCCTATGCCGGTATGCAGGTGTTCCCGCTGGCGATGCTTCCGGACGTCATCGAGGACGACGCGCGAATCGGTGGTCGCCAGCGTGGTGGCTCGCTCAGTGGTATCTGGACCGCCTCGGAAACCGCGGGCCTGGCCCTCGGACCCGCCGTGTTCTTGGGTGTTCTCGCAGTAACCGGGTTCGTCTCGAAAACTGCGGGGGAGACTGTCGTACAACCGGAATCAGCGCTCACCGGTATCGCCCTGGGCTTCTCGATCGTGCCGGCAATCCTGGTTGCGATAAGTCTGGTCGTATTGCGGAATTACCACACCGAACAAGAATCCACTCACGAGAACGCAGGTGAACGATGAGTTCCAGTCAGGTCGAGGCACTTCAGGGCAAGATCCTCGAGAGCGCGAACCTCGAGCGCCGAGCCGCTGACATCTTGGGCCGGTTGCGTTCGCTTCGTGAGCAGGATGCTCCGACGCACGGCGGCCGGGTTCTGTCGTACGTGTACGACAGCGGTCTCGCAGCCCTCGACGAGTTGGCAGCGAACGCAGCTCGATTGGTTCAGCCCGTCAACGGTCTCGACCCGACGGTGTTTCCCTCCACTGCGGTAATGGAGCGTGAGCTGGTGGCGTTCGCGCGCGAGTTCCTCCATGGAACTTCAGGCACGGCCGCAGATACAGACGCAGAAGCAGGAGGGGTGGTAGTCGGCAATGTCACCAGCGGCGGAACGGAAAGTTGTGTGTTGGCCGTCAAGGCCGCTCGCGACTTCCGTGGCCTCCCGCCGGGGGAGGGCTCGCTGGTTCTTCCGACCACCGCGCATGCCGCTTTCCACAAGGCGGCACACTTACTCGGACTGGAACTGATCCTGGTGCCGGTGGATCCCACGTCGGGGCGCGTCGACGCAGAAGATATCGCGGCTGCGGTGCGCCAGGACACGGTCCTGATCGTCGTCTCCGCGCCCAATTACCCGTTCGCGGCGCTCGACCCGATCGCCGAAGTCGCGGAAGTTGCTCGTGCACAGTCGATTCCATTGCACGTTGATGCCTGCATCGGCGGACTTGCGTTGCCGTGGTGGGGTGATCTGCCGCTCTGGGATTTCCGGGTGGCCGGTGTCACCAGCATGTCGGTCGACTTCCACAAGTACGGATACTCACCCAAAGGCGTCTCGGTTTTGCTGCACCGTGGGCGCGATCTGCATCGCAAGCAGTATTTCGGACTCACGGACTGGCCGGGCTATCCGGTGGTCAATCCCACTCTTCTCGGTTCCAAATCCGTTGCTGCCCTCGCCGGGGCGTGGGCGATTTCGCAAGTCCTCGGTCAATCCGGGTATGCCGAATTGGTGTCCCGGGCGCAGCGGGCGACCCGTGCGCTCATCGACACGGTCCAGAGCATCGACGGGCTTCGCGTCGTGGGCTCGCCGGTGGGACCACTGTTCGCCGTCGCTACCGACGATTCCGTGCCGCTCGAACGCCGAGTCGATCCGCATCGCTGGGTGAGCGCTGTCGGTGCCCGGGGTTTCGTCCTTCAGGCGCAGCCGGCGTCGACGCAATCCGACGGGACGACGTTGCCTCGAACAACCCACCTCACCGTCACTCCGGTGACCGAGTCGGTGCTCGGCGAGTTGACCAGCGCGCTCGTCCTCGGCGCCGACGACGTTCGCGGCGTGGCGGCTGCCGAGGCGCCGCCGGCCTTGGCAGAGTTGGCCCGAGCATTCGAACGTGGCGATGTCACCGTCGCCGATGTACTCGCGTTGCCCAGTGACGCCGTTGCGGCAGCTTTGACGTCGGCGGGGCTGGATCCGCGGGGCTCTTCTGATTCTCCGCTGGATATGGCGGCGGTCCTGGCGGCAGTGGAATCGCTGCCACGCGAGGTAACCAAGCGGTTGTTGGTGGAGTTCCTCGCCGGACTGGTGGAGCCCTGAGCTCAGCGACGAATACCGAAACCGTGATGAACACTGCCTAAAACTCGGACAAATGGCACGAAAGATTCGCGCATCGGGCGTAAGTTTCCTGTCATCGGCTAACCATCTTTCATCGGAGGGTTGATTTGTGACTGGTGCCGCAACCAAGATTCTGACAGTTTTCGAGGACGTGATCGGCGTTCCGCTTCCGATTCGAGTGCGTTGTTGGGACGGTTCCGAGGCAGGCCCACCGGACGCCGCTGCGCAGGTGCATTTCCGGAATCGGCGTGCCCTGCGCCGAGTCCTTTACTCTCCCAACGAATTGGGGTTGGCGAGGGCGTACGTGTCCGGGGATCTTGACGTCGACGGCGATATCTTTGCACTCCTCGACGTCCCTGACCTGGTCACGCGGCTCGGTGAGGATCGGTTGTCGGCGTTGCCGTTGCGCTCGATCGTGCGGGCCGTCGGTACTTTCGCCGGCTTGGGGGCGGTAGGTCTACCGCCATCACCCCCGTCGATCGAGATGCGTCGTAAGCGAGGCAAACGACACAGCAAATCGCGCGATTCGGCGACCGTCTCCCATCACTACGACGTCGGGAACCGCTTCTATGAACTGTTTCTCGGGCCGAGCATGGTCTATTCGTGCGGATACTGGCCCGAAGGGGTCGAATCCCTCGAAGCCGCTCAGTTCGCGAAGCTGGACCTGATTTGCCGCAAGCTCGATCTGAAGCCGGGAATGCGACTGCTCGACGTCGGCTGTGGTTGGGGATCGATGGCACTGCATGCTGCCCAGAACTACGGCGTCGACGTCGTCGGAGTCTCGCTGAGTAACGAGCAGGTCGAGTACGCCAAGGGGCGAGTTGCCGATGCAGGTTTGACCGATCGCATCGAGATTCGGGTGCAGGACTATCGCGACGTCGATGACGGCCCGTACGACGCGATTTCGAGCATCGGCATGTCCGAGCATGTGGGCCTGGTCAATTTGCCGGTGTACACGGCAAAACTCCACGATCTGCTCGTACCGCAGGGCCGTCTGCTCAATCACGCCATTGCGGCGGTGAAGTCGTTGTCGGACAAGGCCGAAGACGGACCCAGTTTCATCGACAGCTACATCTTCCCGGACGGCGAGATACTTCCGCTGAGTAAAACCATTGATGCGCTGGAACTTTCAGGTTTCGAGACACGTGACAGCGAAGCGTTGCGTGAGCATTACGCACTGACTTTGCGCGCGTGGGTGCAGAACCTTCGCGAGAACTGGGACGGCGCAGTCCTACAGGTCGGTGCTCCTCGGGTGCGTACCTGGTTGCTGTACCTCGCCGCCAGTGCGCTGGGTTTCGAGGAACCACACAGGCTTACGATTCATCAGGTTCTGGCCGTGAAACCAGGGGATCGGGGGGCCAGCGGCATGGCCCGCTCACGTAACAGTTGGTACCGATGGATTGAAGTCCCGCAGATCGAAACCGGTCCGCGCATCGACTGAGGCCTATACGTTGGATTTCCATGAGCACCCGGAAGGTTGTCCTCGCGGCGCTGAAGATTTCGGCCGTTGCGGTATCGGCGCTTTTGCCGACCTCGCTGCTGTTCACACCGATATCGAACGCCGAACCGTTGAACGATTTCTACGACGCGAGCCCAGGCGACGTCGGTGATCCGGGATCGGTGATTCGGACGGAACCCCTTCCGCTTGCCGGTGCCGTCGGCCCAGTGCCTGGTGTAGGGACTCGGATCCTGTACGCGAGCACCGACACCCACGGATCCAAGGTTGCCGTGTCGGGCTCGTACCTGGAACCGGCCGCCCCGTGGTCAGGGGCGGGTCCGCGCCCGACGGTCGTGATCGGTCCGGGCACACAGGGTCAAGGTGATCAGTGCGCGCCGTCGAGGATGTTCCCCACTGCCGGTCAGCTCCGCCTGGCGGAACCCGGGAATCCGTCGAACTACGGTGCCGGTGTGGACAGTTTCGGTGTCAATTACGAGTCCGCTTTCGCGTTTGCGTTCCTCGCCCAGGGCGTTCGAGTGTTTGTCACCGACTACATCGGACTCGGAACGCCCGGCGTCCATACCTACGTCAATCGCGCCGAGGAGGCTCACGCGATGTTGGACGGTGCACGCGCCGTCCGAGCCCTGGCGAAAGCAGGGGCGGACGACCCGATAGCGCTTTGGGGGCATTCGCAGGGCGGCGGCGCCACTGCCGCAGCAACCGAACTGGCGCCCGAGTACGCGCCTGAGGTGAATCTGGTCGGGAGCTACGCGAGCGCGCCCCCGGCCGACCTGGCAAGCGTTCTGCGTCATATCGACGGTACCGGCCTGATGGCCGCGATCGGCTACACGATCAACGGCGTCCTCGACCGCTATCCAGCCGCCCGAGAACCGATCGAATCTCGACTGAACGACTACGGCCGGTCCGTGCTCGCCGACGTCGCTGGGCAATGCCTCATCGATTCTCGAACCAAGTACGGAAAGCAGTCGACGGCGTCATGGACCACAGACGGACGACCCCTTGCCGACGTGGTGGAATCGGTACCGGAGATCCAGCAGGTGATCGAGGAACAACGCATCGGGCGGCGAACCCCGGCCTCGCCGATACTCGTCAACGGAGCGCTCAACGACGATTTCATCCCGTACGAGCAAACCCGGCGCCTGGTTCAGGACTGGTGCGCGCGTGGGGCCGAGGCGACGTTGTTCACCGACACCCTGCCCGCGGTGAATCCTGGGAGCGGCAACAATCACCTCGCACCGGCGGTGGCGGATTTCGGCGTTGGATTGCAGTACGTGCTGGACAGATTCAACGGCAATCCGATAGTCGGTGCGTGCAACGCATGACAGACCCTGCTTCTGACTGACCTGCTCCTCAATTGGCCTGTCCCGTAACCACCGTCTCAGCGCGAACGGTGGTTGACTGAGCCCGTGAACGATCGATCGCACGACCTTCCGATCAGCCCGGTTCCTCGCAGCGCGCTCGGTGCCGGGCCGGCGCTGAGAGTGTCGACAGGTCTGCTGCTCGGTGTGGCCGCAGGTGTCGTCACGGCGTTGGTCGGCTATCCGCGGTTTGCGTTCCTGATCGGCTGGGATGTGGCCGCAACGGTGTTCACGGTGTGGACGTGGATTCTGGTCTGGCCCTTCGACGCGACGCTCACCGCAAGCCACGCAACGCGCGAAGAGCCGGCCCGCAACGTCGCGCACCTGCTGATCCTCGGCGCTGCCGTCGCAAGCCTGGTCGGTATCGCGTTCCTGCTCTTGGCGGCACCCGACGGACATCACTACCAAGTCGTGGCGGCATCGGTTGCAGTCGGCAGCGTGGTGATCTCGTGGTTGGCGGTCCACACGCTCTTCGCCCTCGGATATGCGCGGCTGTACTATTCCGGCCCCGACGGCGGAATCGATTTCAATCAGGAAGAACCGCCGAGGTACAGCGATTTCGCCTACGTGGCGTACACGGTCGGGATGAGCTTCGCGATTTCCGACACCAACTTGAAGTCGTCGGACATGCGTGCAATGGCGCTCGGGCACGCCCTGCTGTCGTACCTGTTCGGTTCGGTGATCGTGGCGTCCGTCGTCAACTTGATTGCCGGCCTGTGATCGATCAGGCCGCCGCACGGCCGATGCTCGAGAGAAAGCCTGCAGCGCCGAAGAACAGACCGGCGAACACTCGATTGGTGGTTCGCTGCTGTTTGGGGGAGCGCATCAAGGTGAGCACTCGTGCGGCAAGCCCGGTGTACCCGGTCATCACGATCACGTCGACGGCGCACATGGTGGCGGCGATGATCAGATACTGGGGCAGCAGCGGTGCCGACGGATCGAGGAACTGCGGGAGCACTGCGAGCATGAAAACGACGGCTTTCGGGTTGCTCGCGTTCACGAGAAATCCGCGAAGCATCATCATCGGACCGGAACTGCTCGCGGCGGTTTCGTCGGTCTCCACCTCGGTGGGCGCCGATCGCCACTGCCTGATCCCCAGGTAGACGAGGTATGCGACACCGAACCACTTGATCAAGGAAAAGGCCACGGTCGAACTGGCGAGAATTGCACCGACGCCGGCCGCAACAATTCCGATCTGCAACAACAATCCCAACTGCAGCCCGAAAATGTTCCAATATCCGCGTCGCAGACCGTATGCAAGCCCCGACGACATCGACGCAATGGCGCCGGCCCCTGGTGACAGGCTGATCACCCAACTTGCTCCGAAGAACGCCAACCAGACGTGCCAACTCATGTCGAAAGTCCTTTGATCCGTGAAAGCTCCCGACACACCAGCACGTACGGGATCAGAAAAGTGTAGACGGACTGCCCTGCTCACTGCTCGCGACAGTGCAATGATCGGGAGATGACGTCGTATCCCGTGCTCGACCTGACACCCGACGAATTACTGACCACAACACGGACGGTGCGAAAGCGTCTGGATCTGACCCGTCCGGTGCCGTTGGATCTGGTGAAGGAGTGCCTCCAGATCGCCCTGCAGGCACCCTCCGGCTCGAATCGCCAGGGCTGGCAGTGGATGGTGGTGACCGATCCGGCACTGCGAGCAGCAGTTGGGCAGATCTACAAGGAAGTCACCGATGAATACCTTGCTTCTCACGGTTCGGCGGCAAAGCTCTTCGCCGACGATCCCGATCGCGCGCCGATCCAGCAGCGAGTAGGCACCAGCGTCGCGTGGCTCGGTGAGCACATGGGTGAGGTACCGGTCCTTCTCATTCCGTGCATCAAGGCGGGTAAGACATTGCCGGAGGGGAATCAGGCGGGTCTGTGGGGTTCGCTACTCCCGGCCGCGTGGAGTTATGCGTTGGCAGCACGGGCACGTGGACTCGGTACGGCATGGACAACATTGCACCTGCAGCGTGAGGCGGAAGTTGCGGAGCTGCTGGGCATTCCGGCCGGATTCCATCAAGCGGCACTGATCCCGACAGCGTACTTCACCGGCGAGACGTTCAAACCCGCCGCGCGCGAACCCGTCGACAACGTGCTGCACGTGGACCGATGGTGAGCCTGATCTACTCGGCGATCTGCTCGATCGACGGGTACGTGGCGGACAGGGACGGGAACTTCGACTGGGCTGTTCCCGACGCGCAGGTCCATTCGTTTGTCAACGAGCTCGAGAGGGGAGTCGGCACGTACCTGCTCGGGCGCCGGATGTACGAGACGATGATTCCCTGGGAAACAATGGCAGCCGAGGACCTCGAGCGTTCGTCAGTGCCAGGAGGTTCTTCGGTTCCGGACGAGTTTGCCGGTATTGAGGCGGCGACCGTCGAATTCGCTCAGATCTGGCGTGGAATCGACAAGATCGTGTACTCCACGACGCTGAACGAGGTGTCGACTGCGCGCACCAGGATCGTCCCGCGCTTCGAAGCAGATTTCGTCAGCTCGATCAAGAGCGAAGCGGTACAAGATATCTCGATCGGTGGACCTACGGTTGCGGTTAGTGCTTTCGCGGCGGGTTTGGTCGATGAAGTGAGACTGTTTCTGTGTCCGGTCAGTGTCGGCAGCGGATTGCGAGCTCTCCCTGAAGGAAGGCTTGACCTGCGACTGCTCGAGGAGAAAACCTTCGACGGCGGCGTGATCTACCTGCGGTACGCCGTTCGCTAGGCCGCGATCATCACTGCCGTGACGACGCAGAGTAGAGCGATGTAGGCGCAGGCATGGACGCGGTCCGGAATAGCACCGACTAGTCGCCGGCACAGCACAATCGCAGGCAGAGAGCCGGCGAGAAGCGCGCAGACGGCCAGAAGGTCGACAGCGCCGACTCTGCCCGCCGACAGATCCGAGGCAGTGCCTTGTCCGGATGCCGCCGCGTACACCGCAGTCGCGACGACGGCGACAGGCAGGCTCAACGGTTTGGCGCTCGCGGCGGCATCGGCCATCGGAACTCCGCCGCGTCGCATCATCGGCACCGTCATGACGCTCCCGCCGACTCCGAGGAAACTTGCGACGGCACCGATGCCTATCCCGACAGCGCGGACGCCGTGATGGTCAAGATATTCGCGAGGTTCAGGTGGTGTCAGAAACCCTTGTCGCAGAAGGCTGTCGAGGATCGTCACGACGAGGTAGAGGACAAACAGGATCCGGACGATGCCGTCGTCGACGTGGCCTGCCGCAACCGCTCCGAGGCCTGCTCCGGCTGCGACGGGGCCGATCAGTGGTCGGATGTACTCCGTCCGAAGGCGCCCTGTCTTCCTGAATGCGACTGTGGCACTGAGTGAATTGACCACCATCACGGCCGCCGAGGATGCCACGGCGACATGCATCGGATCGATGACGTGTGACCGAAACGCGGATGCCGCGTAAACGACTGGGACGGTGACAAACCCGCCACCGAATCCGAAAAGAACGGTGGTGATACCGGTCAAGGCGCCGAAAGCGAGCAGGATGAGGGCGTAGTGAAGCACGTGATGAACGGTAGCGATTTCCCTACTGGCGCACATTCGAAGGTTCGCCAACTTCCATTGTCAATCAGACACGGACTCGGTAGGTTCCTCCGGTGCGCAACATCTCGATCAACGACGTCGATCACTCACCTCGCGGTGTTCTCGCAATCGGAACGGACTACCCGCCCGGTCATGCGCTCGCCGCCCACGAACATCGGCGAGCCCAGTTCCTCTTCGCTGTGAACGGTGCGATGAACGTCGAAACCGAAGACGGTGAGTGGACGGTTCTGCCGTCGAATGCGGTCATGATTCCAGCCGGCGTCGCTCATGCGGTGACGATGGACGGCGTCAGCACACGAAGCCTCTACATCGAACCGTCTGCAGTTCCCTGGTTTCCGGTCAGGTGCCGAGTGGTCGCGGTCTCGCCGCTACTACGCGAGCTACTTGTCGCTGCGGTCGACATGGATGTCGAATTGAACGTGGAGGACGACTTCTCTGCCCACGGACGAGAGGCCGCAGTAGTTCAGCTGATCCTCCACGAACTTCGCGACCTTGCACCCCTACCTGTGGAACTCCCACTGCCTCGGCACCCGGGATTGCGGGCGTTGTGCACGCGGTATCTGGCAGGCCCGTCGATTCACGACTCGCCCGCGCGGTGGGCCGGGCGACTCCACATCAGTGAACGAACGCTGCACCGCTTGCTGATCTCGGAAACGGGGATGAGCGCGTCGTCGTGGATGCAGCGTGCCTGCATTCTTCATGCGCTTCCGAAACTCTCCGCCGGCGCCAGTGTGACGTCCGTTGCGTCTGAACTCGGATACTCGACGCCGGCTGCCTTCGCGGCGATGTGCACCCGGGTCTCGGGTGCACCGCCCAGTAGCTATCGGGCGCGCGTTACGACACCGACACCGGGATAATGTCGGCGACGACGTCGTGGATGAGCCCGTCACGGACTTCGAAGGTTTCACGAATCTCCACGGTCATGAGACGAGTGCCACCGATTCCCGAGTCCAGCAGGTAGGTGGTCGAGACGATGTCCCCGGCTTCCGACATTTCGAGGTCGCGTACGCCCTGGATGACGCGGTACTGGATGCCGTTTTCGAGGTCGGCGGTCATCTGCGGTCCGGAGAACCCGGTCTTGATTCCGGCTTCGACGCGCGTCGCGTCCGGGGCGAAATGCACATCGGAGACGTCATGGGAGACGAGGGCGTCGATGTAGGCACGTGCCTGCGCCTCACGGGGTGAATCGGCCGGGTTGGGGGCTGCCGTCGCAGCGCCTCCCGCAGCCAGGATCAGGGCAGCAGTGGCAGCAGCAGTTCCGGCGATCTTTTGCAGTGTTCGCATGGGGCATCCTAACGACGGGGAGTGGAGGAAATTCGGAAAACGGCTGTTATCGAGTAGCCGTGCAGCTGCGTGGAGGGTCGACGAGCGAGCAGAATGCCGGGGCCATGACGGGCACGTAGTCGGCTCCGACGCCGTTGTCGCGAATGATCCGGCGGTAGGTGTCGACTCCGTCAGTCGGGATTCGGGCCGCGGTGGGATCGCCGAGAACATCTACGGTGTAGAGGCCGAATCGAGGTCGGTACGAACCCCATTCGTAGTTGTCGGTGATGGACCAGTAGTTGTAGCCGATCACGTCGGCGCCGTCT
Source organism: Rhodococcus sp. IEGM 1409 (assembly GCF_030056735.1). Taxonomy (GTDB): domain Bacteria; phylum Actinomycetota; class Actinomycetes; order Mycobacteriales; family Mycobacteriaceae; genus Rhodococcus_F. The sequence continues at coordinate 185,657 of NZ_JASHKN010000011.1, read as the reverse complement.
TCTCGGGCGCGTTCCATCCAATAGATGTGATCGCGTAAGTGATTCGAGCGTGTGTATCCGTCGGCGCGCGGCGCTCCGTTGTCGGTGGGCATACCGTTCTCGACGATGTAGAGGGGGAGTTCGGGATACTTGCCCGAGTAACGCATCAATGCGTCGTACAGGCCTTCCGGTTGTGGTGTGACGTTGTAGAACTCGTCGAGTGCGGCGTACGCGGCAGTCGGATTGTTCAGAGCCACACCGTAGTAGTAGTCGATCCCGAGAAAGTCGAGCTTGTCGCGCACTCGATCCGTGAACACCGAATCGATCGCCTCGGACACACCGGGAATGAAGGAGAAATTACTGCTCACGCGGGCACCGGGATCGAGAACATGGATGCGGTCGTAGATCGCCCGGTGAGCTCGAACCAATGAGTCGAACATCGACGGTGCCTGGGTGAGAGCGATTCCGCCGTAGGTCAATTCACGCTGAACATACACAGTCGGCTCATTGATCGTGATCCACAGCGCGCCGATTCCGGAGTAACGCTCGACTACCTTCTCTGCGTTGACCAGCCAGTCGGCTTCAGTCTTCGGATTTGTCCATCCTCCTTGATCGACAACCCATCCTGGATACACCCAGTGATCGAGCGTGATCATCGGAGTCATGCCCCGCGCGCGGATGTGAGCCACCACATCGTCGTAGTACGCGAATTCGGTCGCGTTCCAGCTCCCGGCGGAGGGCTGAACCCGCGCCCACTCGACGCCGAAGCGGAAAACCTTCGACCCCAGATCGGCCGCCCGGTCGATGTCCTCGGCGTAGCGATGGCGGAAGTCGACCGAATCGCCGATCTTGTCGTGAGTTCGCCCGGAGTCGGAGTATCGCGACCAGTTGCTGTCCGGTGACGATCCTTCCGATTGGAATCCGGAGGTGGCAACGCCCCAAAGGAAATTGTCCGGTACCTCCGCCGAGGCGCGAGCGGGAAGTGCGAGCGCCCCGAGCAGGCACGTCAGTGCCATCAGCGCAGGCGCGATAGACCGTGACAGGGCTCCCATGCCTGGGAGACTAAGTCATACAAGTGTCCAGTCGCAGGCGTTTCGTCCGATCCGCCCGCGACTGGACCTCGTCACTCAGAACATTCGCGCTCAGAGCCTTCCCGCTCAGAACACCATGGTCATCGGACCAGGGTTCCACGTTCCGGAACGTGGAACTCGTGTTTCGTCGACCTGGGCGGGCACTGCGCTCGGATCGATTGGTGTGTACCTCTCGATCGAACCCCAGTCGCGAGCCCAGTCGTTGTCGAGGTACGACGGAATGGTCTGAGCGCTGAGCAGCAGATCGATCCACCCCAACGGTCCGCCGCCGTAGTGGTCCTGCCATGCACTGGTCACGAGCGCGCCGGAATGGTCGGGAAGGATCCGGTACTCGGGGACCTCGGCGATTCCGACCCGATGATCGAAGGGGCGTTGGCACGGGAATGCCAGGCCAACAGCCCAATCCAGCATGACGGGCGCCTGCGAACCCACGACGTCGTTGAGCTTCTGGGTCTTCGGAACGCGTGGCGGGGTAACGGCTACCCATTGGTCGGCCTTGCTGTCGTAATCGCTGACGACAAGTCGAATGCTGTTGGCTTCGACGGGAATCTGATCCAGCGGCACGCGCAGGTTCCGCCATGACGGTGCCGGCCCGATGTCGAGAGGTGCGATCTTTCCGAGTGTTTCCACATCGTCCGCTTCCGCGTCGTCGACGCCGCGCGCTGTGCCGTACTCGACCTCAACGTTCTGGCCGTAAGTGACGATTCCGTCCTTGTCGACGGATCGGACACGACCAGCCGTTGCAATCGAGATGATGTCGCCACGTGTGGCGTTCTCACCCACGTCGGGTAGTTGGTACCAGTCGCTGGTCAGAGTGCCGGGGGAGGATTGACCGTAACTGCCCATGACCGGTGTTGTCGCCGGGTCGAGACCGAACGGCAACGCGACCGAACTGCCGTTGACACCGGTCTGTCCGGCGCCACCACCGGTTCCGGCCGAGTTACCGGCGGCGTCCTCGGAGGTGTCGACGGTGTTCGCGCCGCCGGTAGCGGTGGCTTCCTTGTCTGCTCGAAGGTCGGAGGCGACACCATTCGGATCGAATCCGGTTGCCCCACCTGCGGAGAGCGCCGTGGCGACGTTGCCGGAGAGAGGAGTCAACGTCGACGCATTCGGATCGGTTTCGAGCAGAACGTCATTGGCGAGCCCGCAGTGTTGGCCGAGAACCGCGTCGACGTTCGCGCGGCCCACCGAATAGGCCGGGTATTGGGTGATCACACCTTTGGACATGGACAGCACCTCGAAGAGGACCATGGCGCCTGCGGCGATCGTCAGCGGAGAGATGGCAAGCAGTCGAGCGTGCTTCGCGGACGGTTCCTTTCCGGCGGTGTACGGCTCACGGAAGAAGTACCACGCGGCGACGCCGAGCATCAGCACGGTCAATCCGAGGAGGACGGTGCTCGCGCCGAGTCCGCCGATCGACACCGGCTTGTCCCACCACGGAACGCTGTAGCTGGACACGTAGTAGTAGCTGTTGCTGCCGGTGAATGCGACCGCCAGCAGGAACAGGACAGCCGCCGCGAAGAGGGCGCGATTGCGCGGCGAGCGCAGGAGTTTCGTTCCCACGGCGACGGCCGTCATCATCGCCAGAACTGCGGTGAGTCCGGCAAAGATTCCGAAGTGGTGCGTCCATTTGGTCGGCGAGAACATCAGCAGTGGCAGTGCGCCGATCGTCAGTCCCACTACGCGGCGTGACGGGCCGGCGGCCAAACCGGGAATCCGGCCACCCTTGCGCAGCATCATCGCGGTGCAGACGCCAAGGCACAGAACCATCACGAACACACCGAATCGGCGGGTCAGGGAACCGTCGACGGAGATGTTGAAGAGGTACTGATAGCGGAGGTACTCGTCGAACCAGGGCTGGTTCGGTGAAATCGAGTGGACGCGCTGCATCTCGATGACGGCAGCGAGGCTCTGATCACCGAACGCGGGGATGAGGATCGAGAGTCCGGCAGCCAGCAGTGGCCCGACAGCTGCGACGTAACCGGTGGTGCGCGCACGTTCGATGATGATGCGCATGATCGGGCGTATGCCGGCGATGAGTGCGGCGAAGCAGATGAGGCCGGAAGGCCCGGCAGTCAAGGTGAATCCGGCGATCAGAATTGCAATTGCGACCGGAAGAAGTCGTCTTGTCGCGACGGCGCGTTCGATCGAGCACCACGTCAGCAGGACGCCGAGAGCAACGATCGGTTCGGGGCGCAGTCCGTTGTTGAAAGGAAGCCAGAATGCGAGGAAGACGAGCGCACCGGTCCAGAGAGCGAGCCGGTTTCCGCGAATTGCGGCGCCCAGCCGAGGCGCGACCTCCCGACTGATGACGAGCCAGGTGATGATGCCCGCCAGCAGCGCAGGCAGGCGGACCCAGGGGCTTGCAGTGCTGACGTGCGCGAGGAGTCCGAGGATGTTGTAGTACGGAGTTCCGAACGGGGTTTCGGGGACTGCGAACCACCGGAAGTAGTTGGACATGTAGCCGGATTGCTCGGAGGCCCTGGCCATCGTGAACTGGTAGCCGTCGTCGGTGGTGGTAGCGCCGATGAAGTGCCACAGCACCAGAGTTCCGACCACGACGCCGTCGAGGACGGTGAACTTCCACCACCGGGCGGGCAGGAATTTGCGTGTGCCCCGGCCGTCGCGGTTGTCGAGGCGGTGCAGGGCGACGAGGGATACGACAGCCGTGAGCGCCCCGAGAATCATGGCGAGTGTTTTGATCACCGACGGGCTCGACGTGAAGCGAGAGTCTGCCTCGATCGAGACGTTCAAACCGGCTGCTGCCGAATCGAGGTCACTGAAGACACCGACTACCTGTGGCCGGCTGTCGCCCTCGATGACGCGCGGTTCGGAACCGGTGGCATCGAAGGTGGTTCGGGTCGGCTCGGCTGAAAGTGTGAGCGCGCATCCACTCGGCAGATCAGCGACCGGCGTCGAGAGCAACACTTGATCGCGCAGGACCACATCGACCTTGGCGGGAGCGTCGGCGGATTCGGGGGAGACCGTGGCGACAAAACCGTAGCGGCGCGCGTCGGCGGCACCCGGGGGAGCAGTCGAGACGAGTGTTCCGCCTGCGGCGGTCAACTCGTTGATCGACGCGCACGGAATCGATGCCTCCATACGCAGCGGTGTGTACGAGACCAATGGCGCCTTGACGCTCGTCGTCGATCCGGACTGCGGCCAGTTGACGGCGGCCGTGTCCTGTTCGATCGGTAGGAACGGCACCGATCCGCACAAAATTATGCCGAGGATCGATGCGACAATCGCAACGATCCGTGCTCGGTTCGGTCCGCTGGATCGCTCGGGGGTCGGCAGGGCCGGAGGTGCGGTCGTGGCCACGTCACTGTCTGTCACGACTTTGGACCCTATCTGTGCGTGACGTATTTGTTATAAAAGCGCGAGTAATGGGATGGTCGTGTTCCCGGTGCCGTTCCTCGGGGTGGGGTTGTCGACGATCGGGGCGGGGGTGCTGTGCACGAAGTTCACGAGTCCATTCCGCTGAGCCCAACTACTGCGGCGGTCGGCGGTCGCATTGTGCGTCGTCCTCGGAATTATCTTGGTGATTGTCTGCGGGTTCGCGGCGATCGTGGAACGCGACCCGGCGGGCTACCTCGGTGCTGTTATCCGCGATCCTGTGCTTCGGGTTGGCCGCGTACATGTGGAAGGTGCGCGTGATCATCACCACAGACGTCGATCGAGTGTCGATCGCGCTGTCTCCGGGCGTGCGTCAGGTATTTCGGCTGCGTCAGGTTTTTCGGTGGGACGAAGTTGTGTCGGCAACTGCGGTCCATGTCGGGATGGGCTCCGGAATCGGTTATCGAATGACCGGCCCAGGGATGCGGGTAATTCTCGCGTCACCCGGCGCCGGGGTCCGCTTTCGTCTGCACGACGGACGCGAAATCTCGGTGGCAACGGACCGAAGGGACGAGCTGATCGAACTTGCCGGACGGCGGGCGCCGGACCTGCAGTGAGCGTCGCAGGTGGACCGGTGAAAAATGGGGTGCGCCTATCCTGGATAATTGACGTCAGTTCTGTGTTTCGGGCCCGTTGTTCAGTCCTGTAATGCCGGACCGGTTTGCTGCCGCTTGCACAGGCACCCCGTTTGCGTACGAGAGGAACTCTCATGCTTGCCCGCACCGACCTGCGTGGTCGTACCCCATCCACGGCCGAACTTCGCGCCGCGCTTCCCCGAGGTGGAGTGGATGTGGACGCGGTACTGCATCAGGTTCGCCCGATGGTCGAAGCCGTTCGTGATCGCGGGGCAGAAGCCGCGCTCGAGTTCGGCGAGACGTTCGATGGTGTTCGTCCGTCTTCGGTCCGAGTTCCGGCAGCAGAGCTCGAGCGCGCACTTCGTGAACTCGACCCCGCAGTGAAGGAAGCGCTCGAGGTAGCAATCGAGCGGACCCGCAAGGTGCACGCCGATCAGCGTCGTAAGGACACCGTCACTGAGGTGGTCCCAGGTGGCACGGTCACCGAGCGTTGGGTTCCGGTCGAGCGCGTCGGGCTGTACGTGCCCGGCGGCAATGCCGTGTACCCGTCGAGCGTTGTCATGAACGTCGTGCCGGCTCAGACTGCCGGTGTCGGATCGCTCGTAGTCGCCTCGCCCCCTCAAGCTGATTTCGGTGGGTTGCCGCACCCCACGATCCTTGCCGCGGCAGCCATGCTCGGTGTCGACGAAGTGTGGGCTGTCGGCGGCGGCCAGGGCGTCGCCCTGTTGACCTACGGCGGGACCGATACCGATGGCTCCGAGTTGGTGCCGGTAGACCTGATCACCGGCCCCGGCAACATCTACGTCACCGCCGCCAAGCGTCTGTGCCGTGGCCTGGTCGGCATTGACGCCGAGGCCGGACCGACCGAAATCGCGATCCTCGCCGACCACACGGCTGATCCGGTTCACGTTGCCGCCGATCTCATCAGCCAGGCCGAGCACGATGTCATGGCTGCCAGCGTCCTCGTCACCACCAGCGTCGAGTTGGCCGACGCCGTCGACAAGGCTCTGTCCGCGCAGCTCGAGATCACCAAGCACCGCGAGCGCGTCACCACCGCACTCACCGGCAGCCAGTCGGGCACCGTGCTGGTCTCCGATGTTTCCGCCGGTCTGCGCGTCGTCAACGCCTATGCGGCCGAGCACCTCGAGATCCAGACCGAGGACGCAACCGGTGTCGCAGCTCAGGTGACCAGTGCCGGTGCCGTGTTCGTCGGCCCGTGGGCGCCGGTCAGCCTCGGCGACTACTGCGCCGGCTCCAACCACGTTCTGCCGACGGCTGGGTGTGCACGCCACTCTTCCGGTCTGAGTGTGCAGACGTTCCTTCGTGGGATCCACGTGATCGATTACTCCGAGTCGGCTCTGAAGGACGTTGCCGGACATGTCATCACGCTCGCCAATGCCGAAGACCTGCCTGCGCACGGTGAAGCTGTGCGCCTGCGCTTCGAGGCTTTGCGATGAGTAGCTCTGCGATGAGTAGCTCTGCGATGAGTAGCGTTCCTGGAGGATCGATTTCGGTCGACGCACTTCCGATTCGTGAGAACCTGCGTGGCAAGTCGGCGTACGGCGCACCGCAGTTGACGGTTCCGGTTCAACTCAACACCAACGAGAACCCGCATCCGCCGACGCAGGCGCTCATCGACGATGTCGCCGAGTCCGTGCGCGAGGCCGCGAAAGAACTGCACCGATACCCCGACCGCGATGCCGTGGCACTGCGGACGGATCTCGCTGCGTACCTGTCGAAGCAGACGGGAGTGCCGGTCACCGTCGACAATCTATGGGCGGCAAACGGATCGAACGAGATTCTGCAGCAGTTGTTGCAGGCGTTCGCAGGTCCGGGACGTAGCGCGATGGGATTTGTGCCCTCGTACTCGATGCACCCGATCATCGCCGACGGGACCGATACCGAGTGGGTCGAGGTCTTCCGTCGGGACGATTTCGCACTCGACGTTGATGCTGCCGTCACCGTGATCGCGGAACGTCGGCCGGATGTCGTGTTCGTGACCAGTCCCAACAACCCGACCGGGCACAGCGTCGGCATCGCGGAACTGCGACGCATTCTCGACGTGGCGCCGGGCATCGTGATCGTCGACGAGGCGTACGCGGAGTTCTCGACCGCTCCGAGCGCGATGACGCTGATCGACGAGTTCCCGGCCAAGCTGGTTGTCACCCGCACCATGAGCAAGGCTTTCGCGTTTGCCGGTGGCCGACTCGGCTACCTCGCAGCCGCGCCCGCGTTCATCGACGCACTGTTGTTGGTGCGCTTGCCGTATCACCTCTCGGTGGTGACACAAGCGGCGGCGCGTGCTGCCCTGCGTCACGCCGACGAGACCCTCGGTAGCGTCCACGCCCTGTCGGCCGAGCGTGATCGGGTGTCGAAGGCGCTGGCGGACACCGGTTTTCGAGTGATTCCCAGTGACGCGAACTTCATCTTGTTCGGTCAGTTCACCGACAGTGCGCAGGCGTGGAAGGAATACCTCGACCGCGGGGTTCTCATCCGCGACATCGGCATCCCCGGGTACCTGCGGGCCACCGTGGGGCTCGAAGCCGAGAACGACGCGTTCATCAAGGCCAGTGACGAAATCGCAGGCACCCAGCTGGTCGACACGAATTCAGGAGAGACGGCATGAGCGATCGCATTGCGCGGATCGAACGTACAACTCGGGAATCAAGCATCGTCGTCGAACTGAATCTGGACGGGACCGGCATCGTCGACGTCTCCACCGGCGTTCCGTTCTTCGACCACATGCTCAACGCGTTGGGTACGCACGCGAGCTTCGATCTCGACGTCAAGGCGAAGGGCGACGTCGAGATCGACGCTCACCACACCGTCGAGGACACCGCGATCGTTTTCGGCCAGGCGCTCGGCCAGGCTCTCGGAGACAAGAAGGGCATCCGTCGTTTCGGTGACGCCTTCATCCCGATGGACGAAACGCTGGCGCACGCGTCGGTCGACGTCTCCGGTCGCCCGTACTGCGTGCATACCGGCGAGCCCGACTACATGGTGCACTCCGTCATCGGCGGGTACCCGGGCGTGCCGTATCACGCGGTGATCAACCGCCACGTGTTCGAGTCGATCGCCTTGAATGCGCGTATCGCACTGCACGTTCGGGTTCTGTACGGTCGCGATCAGCACCACATCACCGAGGCCGAGTACAAGGCCGTTGCGCGCGCTCTGCGTGAGGCGGTCGAGCCGGATCCGCGCGTGAGCGGCGTGCCGTCGACGAAGGGCACACTGTGAGCGTCCTCTTCACCTATCTGCTGTTCATCGGTGCGGGAATTGCTGTGGGCGGCGCTTACTCGATGTTCAAGGTCAACAAGCTGGCGTCGGGAATCCTCCTCGCGATGGCGGTTCTGGCGGCGGTAGCGGGCGCACTGCGTCTGTGACGCGAAAAGTTACTGCGTCTGTGACGCCAAAACCTGTTCCGTCTCCATCGCCGGGGTTACTTCGTACTCCGGGCATGGTCGGTGTCCTGGTCATGGCGGCAGCAGCTTTCGGTGGCTGGTCGTTGCTGTTGCCCGTGGTGCCGTTGCTGGTTGCGCAATCCGGTGGATCGGATGCGCTTGCCGGATCGGTGACCGGTGTCTTCATGGCGGCCACGGTCTTGACGCAACTGCTCGTGCCTCGGTTGTTGCGGACGCAGGGCTACCGGCGCGTGCTTGCGGTCGGGTGTCTGCTTCTCGGTCCTCCGTCGTTGGTGCTGTTGATCTCGGCCGACGCCGGCCCTGTCCTGGCCGTTTCCGCTGTGCGTGGGGTCGGTTTCGGCATGCTGACGGTGGCCGGCAGTGCACTGGTGGCGGAGTTGGCGCCCAAGCGAATTCTGGGCCGTGCCACCGGCGCTCAGGGGATCGCGATCGCAGCGTCGCAAATGGCGGGGCTGCCGCTGGGGCTTGCGCTCATGGAGCGGTGGTCGGCGACACCGGTGTTCGTTCTCGGTGCGCTGGTCCCGGCACTCGCACTGGTGGCCATTGCCCGGTTGCCGAAGCTCTTCGCCCAGCCCACCGGGGAATCCGCTCGGTTGAGTGTGTTCGCAGTCTTGGTTCCAGTACTCGCTTTGGCGTGCGTGTCCGCGTCGTTCGGCGGGCTGTCGTCTCTGCTGCCGATCGCCATCTCGGAGCGCGCGGCCGTTGCGGGCGTGGTGTTGGCGACGGCGAGTGGGTCGATGTTGGTCGGCCGGTACTCGGCGGGGCTGATCGCCGACCGTCTCGGCAGCGGTCGGACACTCGCACCGGCATTGGCGTCGTCGACCATCGGATTGGTGCTGTTCGCGATCAACGTCGACGGCGGTTCGACGCCGGTCTTGTTCTGCGCGGCGGTCCTTTTCGGGCTCGGATTCGGGGCGGTGCAGAACGAATCCTTGGTCATGGCGTTTCAGGCTGCCGGCCCGAGGCAACTCGGGTCCGCGAGCGCGATCTGGAACATCGGCTATGACGCCGGTACCGGGATCGGAGCGCTGGCGTTGGGATTCGTGGCTACTACAGCCGGCTATGCGTGGGTGTTCGCGGTCTCCGCGGTAGTTGTGGCTCTCCTTCCTGCACTGGCCGCGGGCGGCAAAGTGATCGGCAGCAGGGTTGCCCGATAGAGTTGGGGCATGAGCGCTTCCACGATTGCTGTACTCGATTACGGCTCCGGCAACCTGCATTCGGCTACTCGCGCATTGGCGCGCACCGGGGCGCAGGTGGAGGTGACCAACGATATGAAGGTTGCATTGGCGGCGGACGGTCTGGTGGTGCCCGGCGTCGGCGCGTTCGCGGCCTGCATGGAAGGTCTGCGCGCAGTCCAGGGTGACCGAATCATCGGCAGACGCCTGGCAGGTGGCCGACCGGTGCTGGGCATCTGCGTCGGCATGCAGATTCTGTTCGACCGGGGAGTCGAATTCGGTGTCGAGGCGGAGGGCTGCGGCGAATGGCCCGGCACCGTCGAGAGGCTGCAAGCAGAGGTCCTGCCGCACATGGGCTGGAACACCGTGGAGGCTCCGGAGTCCAGCACCCTGTTCAAGGGTATCGACGCCGATACCCGCTTCTACTTCGTCCACTCGTACGGTGTGCAGAGTTGGGAACTCGCGCCGTCCGAGCACATTGCACCTCCGAAGCTGACGTGGGCAGATCACGGCGGAAAGTTCCTCGCTGCCGTCGAGAACGGTGCGTTGTCCGCGACGCAGTTCCACCCCGAGAAGTCCGGCGATGCAGGCGCCGAGTTGCTGAGCAATTGGGTGCAGAGTTTGTGACCGGGAGATCCGGACCGAACCGCGGCGACGATTTTTCCCTCGCCCGTTTGGCGTTGTTCTCGCTCGGCGCTGCGGTGGCTGCGCTGGCGGTCGCCACGGTCGTCATCGTTGTGCTCGAACCCTCGCCGGGTGTCAGCCTCGCGATCGGTCTCGTGGGGGTCGTCGCTGCGATTGCGGCAATGGGCGTCGTATCCAAGCGGATGACCCGAAAAGCGTTCGGTGACCCGGAGGACGGTTCGAGGTCCTGACCCACTAGGGTTACCGCACGTGAGCCTGGTCCTTTTGCCTGCTGTAGATGTTGTCAACGGTGAAGCTGTTCGCCTCGTGCAAGGAGAGGCGGGAAGTGAGACCGGTTACGGGTCGCCCCGCGACGCTGCTCTTGCGTGGCAGAACGACGGTGCCGAATGGGTGCACCTGGTCGACCTCGACGCTGCTTTCGGGCGTGGATCGAACAGCGAACTGCTGGCCGGCGTCATCGGCGACCTGACGGTCAAGGTGGAACTGTCCGGTGGAATCCGCGACGACGCCTCCCTGGAAGCTGCGCTGGCCACCGGCTGTGCTCGCGTGAATCTCGGTACAGCCGCAATCGAAGATCCCGAATGGTGTGCGCGTGCCTTGGCCAAGTACGGCGACAAGATCGCTGTCGGCCTCGACGTTCGTCTCGTCGACGGCCAGTACCGCACCCGTGGTCGCGGCTGGGTCACCGACGGCGGCGATCTGTGGGAGACCCTCGCGCGTCTGGACCGTGACGGCTGCACCCGTTACGTCGTCACCGACGTCTCCAAGGACGGCACGCTCACCGGGCCCAATCTCGAACTTCTCAGCCAGGTATGCGCGGTCACCGACGCGCACGTCGTCGCCTCCGGCGGTGTGTCGACCATCGAGGATCTCCTCGCCATTTCCAGCCTGGTTGATCAGGGTGTCGAGGGCGCGATCGTGGGCAAGGCGCTCTATGCCGGTCGCTTCACACTCCCCGAAGCACTGGCAGCAGTTTCCGGATAGATTTTCCAGATGACACCGACGCGTGACCTCGACGAACTTCTCGCGATTGCGGGTCGGCTTCTCGACGGCGTCCACGATCAGTTCGTCTCCGGTGTCGGTGCCCCGAGCGCGGTCCGCAAGGGTTGGGGCGATTTTGCCACCGAGGTTGATCTCGCGCTCGAGAAGCGGTTGAGCGCGGAGTTGTTCGAGCAGACCGGCATCGAGGTGCACGGCGAGGAATTCGGTGGCCCCGACGTCGGTTCGGGACTTGTCTGGGTTCTCGACCCCGTCGACGGCACTTTCAACTACTCGGCCGGATTACCAACTGCCGGAACGCTGTTGGCGCTTCTCGACGACGGTGTCCCGGTGCTCGGATTGACCTGGCTTCCGTTGATCGGTCACACGTACGCCACCCGCGCAGGCGGTTCACTGTTGGTCAACGGAGTCGCCGTACCGCCGCTGGAGCCAACCGATCTGGCGTCGTCGATCGTCGGCTTGGGCGCACTCAACGTCAACAGTCGTGGCCGGATTCCCGGTAGCTTCCGACTCGACCTGCTCGCCGAGATCAGCAAGGTGTCCTCGCGGATCCGGATACACGGCTCCACCGGAGTCGATCTGGCTTTCACTGCAGCGGGCATCTTGGGTGGAGCGATCGTCTACGGCCGCAACGCGTGGGACAACGCGGCCGGGGTCGCGCTCGTTCGCGGTGCGGGTGGGGTGGTCACCGATCTAGCCGGCAATCCGTGGACCGTAGAATCGGAGTCGGTGCTCGCCGCCGCTCCGGGCATCCACGGTGAGATTCTCGATATCCTCAACGCGCTCGGTGATCCGCGCGCTTCGTCCTCAGGAGGACCACAGTCATGACCCTCGCAGTTCGTGTGATTCCGTGCCTCGACGTCGACGCCGGACGAGTGGTCAAGGGTGTCAATTTCGAGAATCTTCGCGACGCCGGAGATCCCGTGGAACTCGCGGCAGCGTACGACGCTCAGGGTGCCGACGAACTGACCTTCCTGGACGTGACCGCATCCACGTCGGATCGCGGCACGATGCTCGACGTCGTAAGTCGTACTGCCGAGCAGGTTTTCATTCCCCTCACCGTCGGCGGTGGAGTGCGCACGGTCGCGGACGTCGATCGTCTGCTGCGTGCCGGTGCCGACAAGGTCAGCGTCAATACCGCCGCGATCGCGCGCCCGGAACTGCTCAAGGAACTGAGTGAGCGTTTCGGCTCGCAGTGCATCGTCCTCTCGGTCGATGCCCGCACCGTTCCCCAGGGTCAGCCGGACACACCGTCGGGCTGGGAGGTCACCACGCACGGAGGCAAACGCGGCACCGGGATCGACGCGGTGGAGTGGGCCGAGCGTGGCGCGGAGTTGGGAGTGGGGGAGATCCTGCTGAACTCGATGGATGCCGACGGCACCAAAGCCGGCTTCGACCTGCTGATGATCCGCGCTGTCCGGGCGGCGGTCCACGTACCGGTGATCGCCAGTGGCGGCGCCGGCCTGGTCGAGCATTTCGCCCCTGCTGTCGAAGCGGGCGCGGACGCAGTTCTCGCAGCAAGCGTCTTCCACTTCGGCGATCTGAGCATCCCGCAGGTCAAGGATGCGATGCGTGCCGAGGGAATTGTTGTTCGCTAGGCGTTCTCGGCGCGGATTCCGTCGAACATGAGGCGGCTGATGGCCTGGTTCAGTGCCGTGCAGTCGACGGACGAATCGGCTCGCAATCCTTGAATCGCACTTGCCAGCATCATGCCGTTGACGGCCTGCGCAGTGTTGTCGACGTCGAGGTCGGCGCGTAGATAGCCGCATTCGACTCCGTGGTGCAGGTACGCCGCGGTCAACGATGCCGACTGGTCGAGTAGATCGAGCATCCGGCCCGTGAGATCGGCGTCGACGCCCGTCGTCTCGAAAAGCAGAACCCGCGGGATTCGTGGGTCGTCGAAGAAGATGCGGGGGAGCGCTTCGGCGATCCGTCCCACTTGAGCGCGGTACTCGTCCAGAGTGCTTGCTGCGTCAGGTGAATTCTCGGTAGCCAGTGCGCTGATGATCTTGGCGATCAGGTCGTCGATGACGTGGTCGATGATGTCGCGTTTGTTTTCGAAGTACCGGTAGAAGGTCCCGTGGCCGATTCCGAGAGTTGTTGCGATGTCGGCAATTCCGGTTGCGTGATAGCCGCGCTCGGCGAAGCACTCGAATGATGCGTCGATGATCTCGCGGCGTAATTCCGCTTTTTTTCGTTCCGCTCGGGTCATGGCCTTCGTCACGTCTGGAATGATACCGTTCTCAATAACGGAATGACGTGTCAGTTTCTGATGTGCAGTTCACGGGTGCGTAGTTCATGAGTGCGTAGTTCATGAGAGGGATTCTCCGATGGCAGTGCAGTACGACGCAGTAGTGGTGGGGGCGGGCTTCGGCGGAATGGGTGCAGCCATTCAACTCAAGCGACTTGGCCTGAAAAACCTTGCGATCCTCGAGCGCGAGGACGATTTGGGCGGAACGTGGCACGTCAACCGCTATCCCGGGTTGGCTGTCGACATCGCGTCGGTCACGTACTCGTATTCGTTCGAGCCCAATCCGAACTGGTCCAGGCTCTTTGCGCCGGGCGCCGAACTCAAGAAGTACGCCGATCATGTCGCAGACAAATACGACCTGCGTAAGCACATGACGTTCGGTGCCGTGGTCAACGGAGCCCGCTGGGACGAGGATTCGTCGCACTGGGTCGTATCCGTCGAAGGGGCGCCAGACATTACTGCCAAGTATCTCCTGACTGCGACGGGCTTCCTGTCGCAACCGCATCGGCCGGACATCTCCGGTATCGACGACTTCGCCGGCAAGATCATCCACACCACTGCCTGGGACGATTCCTACGATCTGTCCGGCACCAAGACCGCAATCATCGGAACCGGTGCTACCGCTGTGCAGTTGATCCCCGAGGTGGCGCGTCAGGCCGCAGAGTTGACCGTCTACCAGCGCACGCCGATCTGGGTGGTTCCCAAGATCGACGTCCCCATCCCGAACGCAGTGCAGAAGCTGTTCTCGCGCATTCCGCTCACGCAGCGAATCGCCCGCGCCGTCAGTTCGTCAATTCTCGAAATGATCATGGTCAGCGCAGTCCTGCACTACAAGCAGGTCAAACTGTTGAACAAGGGTGCGTCGGCCGCATCACGCGCGTTTCTGCGGTCCCAGGTACGAGATGTGACCCTGCGCAAGCAACTCACACCGGACTACGACTTCGGTTGCAAGCGACCCACGTTCTCCAACAGCTACTTCCGTACGTTCACCAAGGACAACGTGCATCTTGAAACGGCGTCGATCGATCACATAACTGCCGACGGAATCGTCACCGCCGACGGCCGCAAGACCGAGATCGACACCTTGGTGCTGGCAACGGGCTTCAACCTCTGGGATGTGAATTTTCCGGCCATCGAGGTTATCGGTCGCGAGGGCCGAAACCTCGGTAAGTGGTGGCGTGACAACCGTTTCCAGGCCTACGAAGGGGTCGCGGTTCCCTACTTCCCCAATTTCCTCACGCTCGCCAGTCCGTACTCGTACAGTGGATTGTCCTACTTCACGACGATCGAATCCCAGATGCAGCACATGGATCGACTGTTCGGCGAGGTGAAACGGCGCGGCGCGGAAACATTCGAGGTCACCGAAACTGCCAACGCCGAGTTCCTTGACCGGATGACGGAGAACCTGGCGGACTCCGTCTTCTACGGCGGCAGTTGCCAGACTGCGCGAAGTTATTACTTCAATCAGCACGGTGAGGCGGCGATCCTGCGGCCCACGTCGACACGCAACGCTTTCATCGAAGCGAAACGCTTTCCGCTCGAAGACTATTCGATCGTCTAGGCGGACATGTGCCGGTGCTCGGCTATCTGGCTGATCTGACGCCGGCGGGCACCGATATCACGGGATAGCGGTTCTGCCGGTTCAGTCGGGAAGAGACCGAGCTGTGAATCAGTTGGCTCACCGCGGAGGCAGCGCCTTTTCGCGGTGAGCCGATCACGATGGTGAAGGCGTCATATTTGTCCGCGGTCGCGAGAATGACACCGGCCGGATCTCCGTAGGTGCAGTCGTACGTCCAGGTGTCGGTGTGCGAGGTGAGTGTCGAGGTTGTCTGCTCGCGTTGCGCCACCATCTCGTCGTGCAGGCGCGTTTCGAATTGTGGTGAGTCGGTTTCGACAGGCAGGTCCTCGGACGTGATGCAGTGAACGACGTGGAGGGCTGAATCCTCCTTGGCGGCAAGCGTCAGTGCGTAGCTGAGCACATTCTGGCTGGTAGTACCCGGGCCGATGCCGAGAACGATGTGGCGTGTTCGGACGCGATCGGTACCCGGGTTCGCGAGATGGCACGAGTACTCCGGGTGCGGACCGTCATGGTGCTGATGGTTCATGTCGGATCTTCTTCCACGGTGACGGCGAAGGAACTTCCATTCTAGGGCGGGCACGCAGGGGAATTCCACGGAAGTCACAGGTGGAAGGTATAAACGTCATATGAGCCTTGATCCCGCAATCGCGGCGAAGCTGAAGCGAAACGACGCCGGACTGTTCAGCGCGGTTGCGCAGGAGAAGTCGACCGGTGATGTGCTGATGGTCGCGTGGATGGACGACGAAGCGCTCGCGCGAACACTGGAAACCCGTAAGGGGACGTACTATTCGCGCTCGCGGCAGCAGTACTGGGTCAAGGGAGAGACCTCGGGGCACACCCAGTACGTACACGAAGTGCGCCTCGACTGTGACGGCGATTCCGTCCTGCTGATCGTCGATCAGGAGGGCGCCGCATGCCACACCGGCTCTCACACGTGTTTCGACACCGACGTCCTGCTCGCCGCTCAGCAGTGACGCGACATGGCCACTGACAAGACTCCACAACCGCTCGACTACTCGTTCACCTCACACATCGAGAAAGACGGGGCGTTCGCGACGTTTTTGACCGTGCCCGGCTCGGCGGAACTTCTGGGAACCAGGCGCGCTGTCAAGGTGGTCGGGACCCTCGATGGTGAGCATCCCTTCGAGGCGACGCTGATGCCCTCCGGCGATGGACCTCACTGGCTTCCGCTGCGCGTGGCCCTCTGCAAGGCGATCGGCAAGAGCTCCGCTGGAGAAGAAGTATCAGTACATCTACAGCAGCGACTGAGCTGAAGTTTCGCTCGAACCGAGGAACCTCATGGCCGACAAAGCAGTTGATTCGTTGCAGTTGGTAGCGCGAGAACTGGGCCCGTTCGGCGGTGACGAAGGGAAAAACGCACGCTCCGCATGTCGCGGACACTCGCGGCACCCATCGATACGGTCTGGGCGTCGGTCACCGAGTTCGACCGCATCCCCTGTGGTTCATGCCGGTGTCGGGGGAGGCTCGGATCGGCGGGCCGAGTACGGTCCTGGCGCCGTCGGCGTCGGGTGGGACATGGGATTGCTCGGGTTGGCTCGACACGTGGAACTCGGGATTGCGACGCCGCTCGAGACACCCGAATGGTCGGCGAGTGACGAGGCCAAGGCGTTCATCGCGGGAAGTAGTGAATTATTGGCTGATGCCGCAATCGCATCGGGCGACGACCCGGATGCCACCCGCGCTGCCGCTGCTCGCACGACGGCTGCATACACCGGGTAGATCGCCGCTTCGGGGACTAACATCGGAATAGTCTGATTGTTGCGGGACTTCCGCGCCACGAGCGGAGACGACGATGGTGTATCGGCTCATCGAAGTAGTGACGGTGTTCGTTCACTTCGGGTTTGTTCTCTATGTGGTGCTGGGTGGATTCGTGGCGTGGAAATGGCGCCGTACCATTGCATTCCATCTTGTTGCGGTTGTCTGGGGAGCCGGCTCGATAGCGGTCGGATATGACTGCCCGCTGACCAATCTCGAGAATTGGGCCCGCCGGATGGCCGGAATCGCGGAATTACCGTCCACCGGATTCATCTCGCACTACATCACCGGTGTGTTTTATCCGGTGAGTATCGAAGGTCTTGTGCAAGCGCTCGCGGCGACGGTGGTTGTCGGATCCTGGGTCGGATACGTGCTGCTCGGACGGCATTCGAAGGCTGAGGTCAACGCGTCGTCAGTGTCGTGATTCCGTTTCGAACGATCCCTGCCGTTTCGTGATGGAAACGGCAGGGTGGCGCATCGCAGGATTTACGCTCGAGTCAGTGCCACAACTGGAATGGTGCGGATCCCGGCTGTCTTCTCCGCGTATTCGGCAAATCCGGGATATCTGCTGGCCTGTTCGTCGTAGATTCGGTCGCGCTTCTCGCCAGTTACTTCTCTGACGGAGACCGGGTACGTTTCGGTGCCGACCTCGACCTCGGCCTGGTCAACGGCAACAAGGTTGTAGTACCAGTCGGGGTTGGTCGGGGCGCCGGCCTTCGATGCGAAGACGTAAACGGTGTTCGGATCCTGCTCGTCTGGCATATACATCATCGGGCTCACGAACTCGCGTCTGGACTTGCGTCCCGTGTGATGGACCAACACCATAGGCGCACCTTCGAATGGTCCGCCAACTTTGCCCTCGTTCGCGCGGAATTCCGCAATGATGCCGGCGTTCCAGTCGTCAGGACTCATCTCTGTTGTCTCCCTGTCTGCGAGTGGAGAAGTGCTCTGGCGTCAAGCTTTGCACAACTGGTGAATCGAGGAGAGGTCATCCTCGACGCCGATGATGATCTACTATCTACGTATGAACGCAGATAGTGGTGTTTGTCGCCGAAAACTTCCCGATGATCAAGTCGACCTGGTCGTCGAGGTGTTCCGCATGCTGGCCGACGCAACCCGTGTGCAGGTGTTGTGGGCATTGGTCGACCGAGAGTGCTCGGTGAACGAACTGGCAGAACGCGTCGGCAAGCCGGCGCCTTCGGTGTCGCAGCACCTGGCAAAGCTGCGCATGGCGAGGTTGGTACGAACGCGCCGCGACGGTACGACGGTGTTCTACCGTCTCGAGAACGACCATGTGCGCCAACTGGTTACGGATGCGGTCTTCAATGCCGAGCATGCCGGACCTGGGTTGCCGGGACATCACCGTAGTGAGGGTGAGCTTCGGGAGATTCACCCGGAGCGCTCCGCGAAGGTCGAGCGGACCGATCAAGAAGAAGGCGCGTCATGACGCACGAGCCCAAAACATCCCACGGTCACGGTCACGGACATGGCTACGGGCCGAAGGGATTTCGATCGGCAGTCAGGGAGGTGTTCTCCCCGCACAGTCATGACGCTGCGGACAGCGTCGACGATGCACTGGAATCGAGCGAGATCGGCATCCGGGCGGTCAAGATCAGCCTTGTTGCTCTGGGTGTCACCGCGGTCGCTCAGGTTGCAATCGTGGCGATTTCGGGTTCGGTGGCCCTGCTGGCGGACACCATTCACAACTTCTCCGATGCGCTCACGGCTGTCCCACTCTGGATTGCGTTTGCACTCGGTCGGCGAGCTGCGACGAGGCGCTATACGTACGGTTTCGGGCGTGCAGAGGACCTGGCCGGATTGTTCGTGCTTGCGATGATCGCGCTGTCGGCGGTGATTGCCGGGGTGGAGGCGGTACGGCGATTGATCAATCCGGTCGAGATCGAGCATCTCGGTTGGGTAGCGGCGGCAGGGTTGATCGGTTTCATCGGTAATGAACTCGTGGCGTTGTACCGGATCCGAGTCGGAAGGCAGATCGGCTCAGCTGCATTGGTCGCTGATGGAGTGCATGCTCGGACGGATGGATTCACCTCGCTCGCAGTCCTTCTGGGAGCGGGCGGAGTCGCTCTGGGGTTCCCGTTGGCAGATCCGATCATCGGTCTTGTCATCACAGTGGCGATCGTGGCCGTGCTGCGGACCGCGGCAAGAGACGTCTTCCGGCGGCTGATGGACGGTGTCGAACCGGCGTTGTTGGACGATGCCGAACATGCGCTACAGCGCGAGCCTGGGGTTCTCGGCGTACGTGATTTGAAGATGCGGTGGATCGGGCACCGATTGCATGCCGATGCAGAACTCGACATCGATCCCCGGGCAACCCTTGCCGAAGCCCATGCGATCGCGCACAGCGCCGAGCATTCGCTCACCCACGCGGTGCCCAAGCTCGCTACTGCCCTTGTCCACGCGTATCCGGGGCATGATTCGCCGAACTTCGAGGCGGCGCGACTGGCCAACCGACGCCACTGATATCTCCTCCGTCGGTGATCTTGTCGCGGCGAAGCCGGTCACGATCGGGTCGCCCGTACGCGGTTTCGGCACGCTGATCCTCGACGCGCGACTGCTACCGGTGCGGATCGGGACACCTGGTGAGCTGTACGTGTCGGGGGCCGGCTCCAGCCCGGCGGTACCACGATCAGCCCACGCTCACGGCAACCCGATTTGTTCGCAACCCGCATGGGCAGGCGGGGGATCGTATGTATCGAACGGGTGACATCGCCGCGTGGACAACCGAACTCACCATCGAGTACCGGGGCAGGACCGACAGACAGGTCAAGATTCGTGGTCATCGCATTCGTGTTCGAGTTCTTGCCACGTCACATGCTCCCGAGTGCCGTCGTCTTCATCGACAAGGTCCCGACGACACCGACGGGCAAGGTCGACGAGCAGGCATTGCCGACCCCTGATTTTGCGTCGAAGATCGTGTATCGGGACCCGAGCACACCGACGGAGATCGCTGTGGTCACAGCCTTCTCGGAAGTTCTCGAAATCGCTGACATCGCGCTGACGACACCTTTTCCGAACTCACTGGGACATCACCTCGCCCGCTGCGCTCCAGACCGTTGCTCCGTTGATGGCGCACAGCTTGGCGAGGATTCGTCGGATGTCCTGAGTTGCTCGGGCTTGCTCACGAGTGCGCGCTCTCCCAGGCGAAACCGTCGAGATCCGCGAAAGGTTCGGAAGCGCCGGTGATGGTGATCCGGTGCGATCCGGTGCCTTCCGGGGCGAGTCCGGCATCCTTCGCCAAGGCGCGGCGACCATACAGTGCCAGTGTGACAGTGCCTGCTGCACTGGTGAATTCGACATACTTGCGGCCGAAGCTCTTGGACACTTCGAGTCCGTGGTCGAGGTAGAACTGCTTGCTGGCCTTGACGTCTTCGGCGCCGAGTAGTAGCACGAGGCTGTCGATTGTGCGGGTCGCTGGCCCGTTGTTCTTCTTCGATGACGTGGCGATCTTCCAGATCGAACCGTCAGGAGCCTGAACAACTCCGCCGTATCCCCAGAGGGATTTCTTGATCGGCTTCAACTCGGTGGCACCAGCTGCGAGTGCTGCGCCGACGAAGGCGTCGACGATGTTCGGTTGGGAAACGACGAGCGAAAGGGTATACCCACGAAACCCGGTGGTCGGTTCGCTGGATGCACGTAGCTGGATTCGATCTCGGACGCCAAGGGCGTTGTAAAAGGCCTCGGCTGCCGCGAGGTCCGGAACGTCGAGGATCACGGACTGCGCGGTGGTCATCTGGACGCTCCCTGCCGATGTGTGGTTTGACGACGTGTGGTTGGAAGTGGACTTCTGTGGTGTGTTCATGTGTTTCAAGGTAATTGCGGGTCCCGTGGCTGTGCTTCTCGATTCCTGATCGGTTTGGTGGGCCACCTTGCGGCGTGCATCTCGGAAGCGGGCACCGGCCGGGCAATTTGTCGTGAATATCCTGTTCAGCCGATGTTTTCTCGATAGGCTGATGAGCGCTGATCGGACGTATCTCACGCCACCATGGAACGGGGAAACCAGTGATCGCACTGCGAGGAAAGTCGTTGGCCGCGGTGGTAGTGGTGTCCATGACGGTGGCGTTGGCGGCGTGTACCTCCGGTGAATCGGCGCCTGAGATGGGCGCCAACTACGGCTCGGACGGCGCCCCCGTCGACTACCGGGAGCCGGTGAAACTGAGCAGTCGAGATGGTGTCCTCGAAGTGCGGTTGTCCGCTCATCAGGGAGTGATTCCGCTCGATACCGCGTCGGCGCCGGTGTCGAATTTTCTGCTCTTCGGATACGAGGTCATCCGCGGTACGGCATCGGACGGGTCAACCTCGGCGAGTGACGTCTATCCGGCGCCGACTCTCCGGGTCAACCCCGGGGAACGGTTGATCATTCATTACGACAACGATCTGCAGGAACTCACGATCGAGGACTTCTACGATCCGGCGTTCACACCGGCGGGCGGGGATGTGCCGATCTACCCGCCGGCGCTGTCGTCGGCTCCACTGAATCTGCACACGCACGGAGTTCACGTGAGTCCGGACGGTAATGCTGACAACGTATTGCTCAACATCCCCGCCGGTCAGGGAAATGTTTACGACTACGCGATTCCGGGAACGATGCCGAACGGTCTGTACTGGTACCACAGTCACCGGCACACGCTCACCGCCCAGCAGACGTACATGGGTCTGGCCGGGCTACTGGAAATCGGCCGGCCGGACGGCAATTTGCCTGTCGTGACGTCTAACGACGTTCCGATCCGCGATATGGCACTGCAGTACAACTTCGTGTTCGACCGCAAAGGAAAGGGCCGACAGCTCAACGACGCGAACTGGCCCCAATTCGTCAGTACCTTGACGCCGCCCACCGGCACGGAATTGGCCGACGGCACCTACCGTCCGAGCTTGGCGCCGGTGAATTTCTCGGAAACGACGGAGGGAGCGCAGTACTTCACCAACTGGTACAGCGGACCGCTGTCGCCGGCCAATCATCGTGGACAGAATCAATTCGTACCAGGCAACCTTCAGAGCTTCGAGGGCGAATCGACGAGTGTCCCGGCTGATCCCTCCCTGCCGGACAACCAACGCGATGTGCAGTACACCGTGAACGGTCAATTTCAGCCGTCCCTGAGAGTGAAGCCGGGTCAGACCGAAATCTGGGTCCTCGCCAACATCAGCGACTTCGCCTACATGCCGGTCACGTTGACGGAAACCGCAACCGGCGCTCATCCGAAGTTCGCGATCGTGGGGCAGGACGGAAATCCGTTCGACGAGGTCAGGCCTCCTGTGGACGGCGACGGAACCAGGCTGGTGATTCCGCCGGCGTCGCGATACGCGATTGCGGTGACGATGCCGGAGGCCGGCGATCTGGTGTTGGAGATGCCACCGCTCGAAGGTGCAAAGCCGGTGAGCAATCCAGGCATTCTGTACACAAACAACGGCACCGACAATCCGCCCGCCGAACTCGGAACCGTCACTGTCGACCCGTCGGTGATCAGCTACGCGGACGGATTCTTCACGTTCCCGACTCAGCAGTTGATCCGTGCGACACCAGAGGAGGGCGACGGAAAGACGGCTCCTTTCGACTTCGGACAAAAACTCGACACCTACACCTCGTTCGTGGATACCGCAGCGATGACGCCCGACGTGACCCGCAACCTCACAGTCTCGGGCGGATTCGGAAACGAGAAGGCCAGCAACAGTGATCCGAAGGCCTTCACCTACGAGTTCGCCGACAACACGTTCCCCAACATTCCGCTGATTCAACCGCGTTTGAATTCCGTTGAGGAATGGAAGATCACGAACCTCAACAACGACGAACATCCGATGCATATTCACGTCAACGACTTCCAGGTGACGGAAGTCGTGGATCCCGTCGCAGGTACCACGACGGGCGTTCAGCCCTGGGGAATCGACAACGTGAACGTACCGGCGCCGGTGACGGACGAGAACGAGAATGCGCTGGAACCAGCATCGGTGACGTTACGGACGAAGTTCACCGAGTACACCGGAACCTTTGTCATCCATTGCCACCGACTCAATCACGAGGACAACGGATTGATGGCGACCGTCAACGTGATTCCAGAGGTGTCGACGTATGCAGTGGCGGTGCCTGGTTCGGCCGGCGTTCCTGCCAAGGTCCAGATTTTCGATGCCAACGGCGACAAGCTGATCTCCACCGTCACTCCATTCTCGTCGTTCGAAGGCACACCGAGCGTTGCGATGGCCGACGTGAACGGAGATATGGTGCTTGATCTGGTGGCTGGAACAGGTGCTGGTGCAGCTCCAGAAGTGGTGGCGTACAACGCAGTGGGAGGCGTGCCGTTCACCGACGAGTTGGCAAGATTTGCACCTTTCGATTCGGGGTTCCGTGGTGGAGTGAACGTAGGCGGCGTTGACATCGACGGAAATGCTTTGGCGGACAACATCATCGTCGCGTCAGGCCCAGGAATCGAGTCCCAGGTCAAGATCTACTCCACCGACCTTCCGGCAGACAAGAAGTCCGCGCCGGCAGAATTCGGCTCCTTCTATCCGTATCCGGGCTCGAGTAGCGGCGTTACTTTTGCGACCGGGATGGTTGACAGTCACTCCGGTCGGGCGAGCATCGTCACCGCACCGGGTGCCGGCGACGAGCCTTTGGTCAAGACGTTCCGCTACGACCTGTACGAGCCGACGGCGGCCGCGAATGACGGCTCCGATGAACACGCAGGTCATGCGGTTGGTCCGGTGACGACATCACAGTTCTTGGCCTTCGACCAGGGCTATCGCGACGGAGTGTCGCTTTCGACGGGATGGGTGGCCGGCGCCGAGGGCGGAGCCAAATCGATAGTGGCGGGCATGTTCGGAGGGGAGGGCTCCGTCCGTGTCTTCTCGAGTGGATCCAGGCTCGACGGTGCGCCCGAGATGTACTTGGAGAGCCCTGACCATCATTCGGCGGACGTAGCGTTTCGGGAAGTTGCAGCCTTCGATCCGTTCGCCGGTCCAGGGTCGGGCGTCGAAGTAGCGACGACGAGCACGACCACCGGCGCGGATCTCCTTGTGAGTGGTAGCAACGGAACGGGTGCCGAAGTTCGGAAATTCACGCTGGGTCGCGCCGATCCGTCCGTGACCACATTGACACCGACGCTTGTGGGAACGCTCCCGCCCTATCCTGTCGGTGGGGGAGCCTTGCCGCTCGGCGGTCGATGATCGACGTCGACGGCATGGTGTGATTGCGAAGTCGGGATCAGAGCACGGAAACAGATCTTCATCGATCCTGACGCGAGAGAATCCTCAATGATGCTCTGGGACAAAGTTTGACGGCGCGTTGGGCGTCCGTTTCGAGTTCGGCGGGAATGTGTGGCTCACGTCGGCGATCGTGTGGGAGTGGATACCCGCATTCGTCTCGCGTGAGTAGGGTCGGCAGCAATTCTGTGCACAGTCCTCGACCTTCGCATGTAGTCCAATCGATGTGTAGGATTTTGGGCGATTTTGTGCTCATGATGCTGCTCCCATTCGTGTGCCGACCTCGCAGGCTCCTGCTGCATGCATTCGGAGATCGTGCTGGAAAACGCGAAGGGAACTCCTCACCAATCTCACTGTCCCGTCCGGGTGTTTGCATGCTCCACGCCCCTCGACCAGATCTGCCAGATATCGGATCGACTCCTGGGTTTGGGCCGACCCTGAGCGATAGGCAATCTCGGATAACGCGCGTGCCAGTCGGGCATTCCGTTGATGCACGGTCCACACTGACGGGCGCTTTGATCGGCAAGATACTCAACTATGTCGGCTGAAGTCTTCAGACCACACCTTGCGTGACCCAGTACGTGAATGACTCCGGCACCGGGCGAAGCACCGACCGTCGCCAACGCCGTTGTTGTCATGGTGCTAGTTGGCAAGTCTTGCGCATCGATCCAACCTCCGTGAAACCCGCCGACGAGGACTGCTCTGATCAACGGAGTATCAGTACGCGAATACTGGGTCACCAACTGATCCAATGGAATTCCCATCGGGACCTCGACGACACCACTCACGGTCACATCGCCTGACAGGGTGATCAAGGTGGTTCCCGACGCGCCGCCTAGCCCTCGCGTGCGAAACCACTCGGGTCCGTATCGGGCGATGAGTGCGATGTGTGCCAGTGTCTCGACATTGTGAACCACGGTGGGTCTTCCGTTCAGCCCGGCCACGGTGCTGTGTACCGAGCGGTCTCGAGGAATGGGTGCTCGGCCTTCGATCGTTCCGACTACCGCGGACGTTTCGCCGCTGATAAATGTCTTCGGCGAAGCCACGAGTGTGACCAAGGGCTCGGTCGGCCCGGCAGTCCTTCTTTCTTGCAACGCATTCCGTACGAAGTGAAGCTGCTGAGATCCTGCGTACAGATATGTTTCTCCGCTTCCGCACTCGTGTGCGACGAGTTGTAAGCCGTCGAGGACGAGGTGCGGCGCACGTTCGAGAAGTACTGCATCCTTGTCGCTGAGCGGTTCGCCTTCGCTGCCGTTTGCGATTACCACGACACGCCGTCCAGTTACGGAATCGAGTTTTCGCGCAGTGGAAAATGCCGCCCCGCCTTTCCCATGGAGACCGGCATCGGCGAGTAGGCGGCTCAAGGTACCCGGTGACGAGCGTGGGTTGTGGCCGTGGAGGGCCGTGTGGGTGGCTAGATCGGGTGAGGATGCGGCGATAAGTCCGGCACGGGTGGATTCGGTTGTCACCTTATGTCCTTTCTGCGAGGCGCAGAGTCGAGTATTCGACGAAGTCTGTCCGGAGTCGCCAGAGAACAGCTCCGGTCACGGCGACGGCTGATCCGATGGCGATGGCGAGAAACCACGTATGTCCTGAGTCCGTTCCGTTTTCCAGTCCGTGCGCGAACGCGATCGGCCACAGGGCGTACGCGCTCCAATGAACGAGTCGAAAAGTTCTGTTTCCTATGCGATTTCGCAGTAGTCCTGTCAACGACACCGCGAACAGAACATCGAATGCAAGGGTGCCCAGTCCGAGCCAGAAGGCACGATAGTCGCCCAGGAAGGGGAAGACGAAGTCGACGAGTTTCAATTGTGCGTACGGATCGGCCAACAGTGCCAGCATTGGTACGACTACGAGGATCACCCCGATCAAAGCGGCGGCCTTGTGCACGTTCTGCGCGCCGAATCGAGGTAGTCCCGCTAGAGCCCTACCGGACCGTGTGACGATTCCGAGAACCATTGACACCGTCAGGAACACGAGAGCGGTGATACCTGTCCCTCGGCCCAATGCCCACAGTGCTTCGTCCACGACTAGGGTTCCCTTCTGCCGGCGGCGACCGCATCTTCCGTCGGCCATCCGTTCAGTAGGCGGATCTCACCAGCACGGTCCACCAGTCGCGCGTCGAAATCCGTCTTCCGGTGTATCCATCTGATGCCTGCTCTCGAAGGTTCGATTGAGAACTCAACACTCGGCCGAGGTGCTTGTCCGGGGCTGCATGTCTGCTGTGAAGCTGCTGGGAATCGGTAGTGCCGTCGGAGAGCGCCGAGTTCCACGATCGCGCTGCAATCTTGGAGAGTTCTCAGAGCGGACGTGGCAGGCTCGCAGGCATGGGCGCGAAACCACGAATTCTTCTTGTCGAGGACGACCGGCAACTGGCGGGCATGCTTGCGGACCTCTTCGAGGAGGAAGGGCACGAGGTGGACGTAGCTCATGACGGACAAGTCGCTCTGCATCTGGCGTTGACTCGCACCTACGATGCTTTCGTCTTCGATCGTGGAGTACCGGTCATCGACGGTGTGGAATTGCTCAGAACCCTTCGGGCGAGGGATTGCTCAGTACCGTCGTTGATCCTCACTGCTCGCGGTTCCGTTGCCGATCGTGTGGAGGGACTCGATGCCGGTGCCGAGGATTACTTGGTCAAACCCTTCGAGATTCCCGAGTTGTTGGCTCGAATGCGTGCCCTGTTGCGTCGCCGAACTTCCGTTGTGCCGATCGTGGTCGGAAGGTGGGAAATCGATCGTGCGAACCGAACGGCTACCGACACCGAGTCCGGATCGGTGACCTCGTTGTCCGAACGCGAGAGCGAACTGCTCGGGTTTCTGAGCGCATCGCCTGGGCAGGTTTTTTCTCGGACTCAGCTTCTGGGGCGTGTGTTCGGAAGTGCAGATACTCCAGGCACCGTTGACACTTATGTCCACTATGTCAGGCGGAAACTGGGCAGGGACGTCGTAGCCACCGTCCACGGCCTCGGATACCGGCTCGGATCATGATTGTCCGCAGCAAAAACACGGACAGGCAGTCGTCTGGGATCAGGTTCGGTGACGAGGTGCGCCTACGGCGAGCCGGACGTTCAGCTGCGGTCCAAGCCGCCATTGCTCTTGGTGCCGTGTTGCTGATCGTTGGAGCGGTGTCCTATGTGGGTTATGCGCGGGCACAGGATCGTCAGATTCGTTCTGCACTGACCGAGGTTGCAGCCACAGCAGACGATGCGGACGATCCTCCACCCGGTATGTCGCTGGCCTTTCGTTCCAATGATGGCGTGGTGACCGTGAGCGCGCATGCCCCCACCGGGACCGCGTTACTTTTGGATGCGCCCGCTGGGTATTCAGATTTCACCGAAGGTGACAGTAACTTCAGAGCCCTCGTCTCCGACGGTGCGGAAGGTCGCGTTGTCGTGATCGCGGCACTCGAGCCCTATGAATCAGGAAGGCAGCGATTACTTCTCGCACTCGGATTTGCCGAACTCACCGGAATTGCCGCATCTGTGGGCGTCGTGGTGTTGTTGTCCCGACGGGCGATTCAGCCACTGACGCAGGCGCTCGAGCTGCAACGTCGTTTTGTCGCCGATGCATCGCACGAACTACGTGCGCCGTTGACCGTACTGCACACTCGTGCGCAACTTTTGGCTCGACGCGGAGACTCGCTCGAATCTTCTGAGCTTGTTTCGCAGCTCAACGGGTTGGTGGACGACACTCGGGCCCTTGGCGAAGTCATCGAGGACCTGTTGATGGCCGCATCAATGGACGACAGCGGACAACCCCGGAATCGAGTGGACATGGCGGCAGTGTGTGAGAAAGTCCGCGACAGTGTGGCCGATCATGCTCAGAAATCTGGCGTTTCCGTCGACGTGAGCCAGGCCGGAACTGGAGAGCCAGTGGTCCTGGGGATCGAATCTGCATTGCGCCGAGCAGTTCTCGCGCTCGTTGACAATGCGCTTGCTCACGAGCGTCCAGGAGGTCACGTCCTTCTCCGCGTCGAGCGAGATCGCGACCACGTCAGAATCCGCGTGAGCGATACCGGAATCGGAATCGAACCTGAAGCGGTTCCGATTCTGTTCGACCGATTCTCACACGGCCCGACTCAACCCGCCGGTAGCCGGCGATATGGCATCGGATTGTCCTTGGTTCGCGAGATCGCGCACGCACACCGAGGTATAGCCTTCGTCGAATCGACACCGGATGTCGGCTCGGCCTTCGAGATTGTGCTGCCGGTAGCTCGGTGACACCGAACACGTTCGAGCATGGTCCCCAGAACTCTCCAAGAAATCCTGCCTACGTTGGTCGACATGGGCCTGACCACGATCGGCGGATTACCCGCTCACCCACTCCTCGTTCATTTCGTTGTCGTGTTGGTTCCGCTCTCGGCGGTTCTGGTTCTCTGCTCGGTTCTATGGCCGAGTGCTCGGCGCAGGCTCGGGATTTTCCCACCGGCCATCGCCCTCGTCACGTTGATACTCGTACCGATCACGACCGATGCAGGTGAATGGCTCGAACACAATTCGCCCCACAGCGAGTTGATCGAGATTCACGCCGAACTCGGTGATCAACTTCTGATCTGGTCCATTGTGGTGTTCGTGTTTGCGGCGACGTGGTGGGTCCTGCACACCAACAGATTCTCCGAGTGGCGAAGCGCACGAACTTCACGGTCCGACAGTTCGACGCTGCTCCGAGTCGTGACAGTTGCGATAGCGGCAATGGCAATCGTGGCGGCCGTGGGTTCGATGGTCCAGGTCTATCGAATCGGTGAGAGCGGAGCGAAGGCAGTCTGGCAGGAGCAGTCGTAGACATCCACCGAGCAAGTCCACGGCAGGAGCGCAGTGTGATGATTCGATTTCCCGGTGTCTATGCGCCTCAGAGCGATACTCGCCTCATCTCCGACGCAGTACGCGCCGAGAAGTTGGATGCGTCTTCTCAGGTTCTCGATCTGTGCTCCGGTAGTGGTGCGCTGAGTGTGTGTGCGGCCAAAGCTGGGGCGGGAACGGTTTTCGCCGTGGATATCTCACGACGTGCCACGGTGTGCACCTGGATGAACGGGAGACTCCGCGGCCACAGAATCCGCGTCCGTCACGGAGATCTCCTGGCCCCGTTTCACGGTCGTCGATTCGACCTCGTCGTATCGAACCCGCCCTATGTTCCTTCTGTCGGCGATCGTGCGCCGCGCACCGGCCGTGCTCGTAGTTGGGACGGAGGCAACGACGGGCGCCTGTTGATCGATCGCATATGTGCGACGGCACCGGGTGTTCTGCGGAAGGAGGGTACGATACTGCTGATCCAGTCCGCACTCAGCGGTATCGATCGCACCGTCGAACTGTTCGCCGACCACGAGCTCGAGGCATCGGTGGTGTCGAGGACGTCGATTCCTTTCGGCCCGGTCTTGCTGTCGCGCAGGCGATACCTGGAGTCGATCGGCGTCATCGATCCTGATCAGGTCACCGAGGAGATCGTCGTGATCCGAGCAAGACGATGACGCCGTTGACAGCTGCACAACGCTCGTTGTGGTTCGCTCAGACCCTCGATCCGACCACCCCTTTTGTGATAGCTCAGTTCGTTGATCTGAACGGTGAACTGGATGCGACTCGGCTGGAATCAGCGACAGTCGCCGCCCACCGTGAGTTCGGTGTTGCGGGCCTTCGTCTGCGTGTGAAGGACGGAGTGCCGGAACTGGACGACGACCCTGATGTGGCACTGGTAGGCGAAAGGCTGGATTTTCGTCCACACGACGATCCCGTCGAGGCAGCGATGACGTGGATGAAGCGAGAGTGGAGCACAGCAACTCTCGATCCGGATACTGCCCTCACCGTCGCAAATCTGTTGCAGGTCGGACCTCATCGCTGGTTCTGGTACTACCGTGCGCATCACATCGCACTCGACGGTTACTCCGCTGCACTTCTGATGCGCCGCACGGCCGAGATCTATCTGTCCGCTGGTCCGGTGAGGCCGGATCAGGTCGACTCGGTTGTGGCGGATCGCGCGGCGGCGGTTGCCCGCCAGGAAAGCCGATACCGAGAATCACAACGCTGTGTCCGCGATCGAGAGTTCTGGCACGAGAAACTCCGGTCAGTTCCTTCACCTCCGTCCTTGGGCACGAGTGCGACGGGTACTTCTCGGCGGAGAATGTTGCGGGCGAGTGGCACAGTGCCACTGTCCGATCTCTCGGCAGCAACCGTGATATCGGCGTTCGCGTCATACGTCGCGCTAATGTGTGGTGTCGACGACCTGTGTTTGTCGCTGCCGGTATCCGGACGAGTGACTGCTGCGTCGAGATCGTTGCCAGGGGCGATGTCGAACGTGGTTCCTCTGGTACTTCACGGAGTGGGTACATCGACCCCCTCCTCGGCGGTATGCGTTGTCGAAAGCGCACTGAGCGAGGCACTTCGGCACCAACGTTACCGCCGGGAGGACATTTCCGCTCTGATTGACGGCCGAGGGCAGTCGAACGTGCAATCGTTCGGTCCGGTCGTCAACATCATGCTGTTCGACAGGACCCTGACCCTGGGTGCGGTACGAGGTCACGTCGAGATACTCACGACCGGACCGGTCGACGATATTGCGCTCAACGTCTACCCCGGTTACACAGGGAACGTTCGTGTCGATCTCGAGGCCAACGGTGCGCTGTACAGCTCTGCCGAACTTTCTGCGCATCATGATCGATTCGTTCGGTTCCTCGAGGCCTTCGTCGACACACCGCCGGATCATCCTGCTCCGCCTCTGTGGACGGATGTCGAGCTGGGAGCCACGACGCCGGCGTGTGGCGAGCTTTCGGTCGAGCCCAGAAGTCTTGATTCTCTTCTGCGTTCCGCAGTGCACCACGCTGCCGATTCGGTTGCGATCTCCGACGGTGATCGGTCATGGACCTACGGGCACCTCGATCGGATGGCGGAGATCTGGAGTCGACGCTTGAAGTCCGCCGATGTGGGCCCCGATGATGCTGTCGTGGTGGCGATCCCGCGATCCATCGAATCGGTCCTGGCAATGTGGGCTGCGGCGCGTGTGGGAGCCACATACGTACCGATCGATCCGGCCCACCCCGCCGAACGGCTCGTGGACATGCTCGGTGTATGCAAACCGAAGATCGGGCTCACGACTTTCGGGTTGCGAAATTCGTTGCCGCACGACCTCGAGTGGCTGTTTTTGGACCGTGACCCCGGTGCTCTCGGGCCGTCCTTCGACGCCAAGCCCGCACATGTCGATCATCGGGCCTACATGATCTTCACCTCCGGCTCCACCGGCCGGCCCAAAGCGGTGTCGGTCACTCACCGTGGCCTGGCCAATTTGGCTACCGACATTCGCGAGAAATACGAGCTGGATTCACGCTCTGTCGTAATGCATTGTGCTTCAACCAGTTTCGACACATCCGTCGTAGAGATGCTCGCGCCCGCTCTGTTCGGCGCCTCGTCGGTGATCTGCCCACCCGAGACTGTTGGTGGATTCGAGCTGGAAGACCTCATCTGCCGCCATGACGTGACACATCTACTCGTAACACCTTCGGCGCTCGCAACATTGGCTCCGGAACGGGTGACCTGTTTGAAATTCCTGATAGTCGGTGGCGAGAAATTACCGCACGAACTGATGCGCCGGTGGGCGCCGTTCGTGCGTGTTCGAAGCGCGTACGGTCCTACCGAGGCGACATGCAGCGTCACCATCACCGACGTCTTGAACGTCGACGATCGTGTGACACTCGGGCGCCTCATGCACGGAGGCCAGGCGGTGGTTCTCGACGCATCGCTCAATCCGTTGTCCACCGGGGCCGCGGGGGAGCTCTACCTGTCGGGACCCGGTTTGGCCAGAGGCTACGAGGGTAGGGCGGGGGAGACGGCTGCGCGTTTCGTTGCGTCCACTCTTTCAGCCGGGCAGCGCATGTTCCGAAGCGGCGATCGGGTCCGATGGACAGTCGACGCCCAACTCGAATTCCTCGGCCGCACAGACGATCAGGTGAAGGTGCGTGGGCGCCGAATCGAACTCGGTGAGATCGATTCCGTCCTGTACGGCCACCCGTCGGTCGAGTTCGCAACGACGATGGTCCGCGATCTTGCCAACGGCTCGCCGGCGCTGGTGAGTTACGTGAAACTGCACCCGGGAATGGGGGATACAGATGCAAGTATCGAACGGCTTCTGACACAAAAGTTGCCTGATTACATGATCCCGGTCGTCGTGATTCGAATCGACGCGGTTCCGCTCACCACGAACAAGAAAGTCGATCGGAGCGCGCTCCCCGCACCCACATTCGAGCGGAGGGAAGCGGTAAGGGGCGCAACACCGATCGAGGCCCGCATCATCCGTACCTTCGAGGAAGTGCTCACGGCCACCGAGATCGGCCACAATGATTCGTTCTTCGATCTCGGGGGAGACTCATTGTCTGCAACCCGTGTGATCGGCCGCCTCAACGCTGAATTCGGCACCAACCTCGGTGTTCGCGATCTGTTCGACTCGCCGAGCGCCGCCGCGCTCGCGAGTTCCTTCGGCCCGCACGCTGGACGGGTGCCACCATTGGAACGTGCACTCGACGCCTCGACGCCGGTGCTTTCACCTGCACAGGAAAACATCTGTCGAGAACTCACCTCACCTGCTCTGTACAACCTGCCCTTCACAATTCGCGTGCGTGGCAGACTCGATCACGACGCGTTGGCTTCGGCGGTGCACGACGTAATGGCCAGGCACGAAACACTTCGAACCGTGTATCCGGATGTCGAGGGTTCGCCCCGCCCGCTGGCAGTGAGTCCGGACCGGATTCCGCGCGGACTTCCAGTGTTCGAAGGGAATTCGAGCGATGTAGAGTCGATAGTTCACCAGACTCTCTCCGGGGGTTTCGATGTGCGTTCCGAGATCCCCATTCGCTTGATGGTATGTGCATACAGTCGCGACGATCATCTGTTGGCAGCGGTTGTCCATCACATCGCGGCAGATGGATGGTCCCTTGCCATTCTCGCGCGCGACTTGTCCATCGCGTACGAGGCTCGCGCGCGGAACACGAACCCGACGTGGCCGGCGACCGCGGTGCGGTACTCGGACTACGCCAAGTGGCGCACGGCAATTCTGGGAGCGCAGCGTGCGCCGACCGACCTCACCGTCGGTCAACTCGAACACTGGGCGACGGTTCTCGACGGGGCACCGAGCGAGATTTCGCTGCCACTCGACCATACTCGACCCTCGATGTGGACATTCGGG
The DNA here is from genome assembly GCF_030056735.1 of Rhodococcus sp. IEGM 1409. Classification (GTDB taxonomy): domain Bacteria; phylum Actinomycetota; class Actinomycetes; order Mycobacteriales; family Mycobacteriaceae; genus Rhodococcus_F. The sequence continues at coordinate 152,396 of NZ_JASHKN010000011.1, read as the reverse complement.
GCCGGGCGAGTCGAATTCTTGCTCGATCCCGAGACTCATCGCGGGTTGACGACGTCTGCAAAGCGAGCCGAGACCGGGGTGTTCACTGTCGTTCACGCCGTCTTGAAGGCGACACTGAGTGCTCTGTCCGGTGACCATGACGTCATCATCGGTAGCCCGGTCGCAGGCCGGGGCCATCCGAAACTCGACGACCTCGTGGGCATGTTCGTGAACACACTCGTTCTACGCACTCACGTCGACGTTACGGCGGACTTCGACTCTCTCGTAGCCGAGTGCCGCCGAGTTGAACTGTTGGCGCACGATCACAGTGATGTGCAGTTCGAGCGACTGGTCGACTATCTCGATCCTCCTCGTCACGCGTCGTTGCACCCGTTCTTCCAGGTGGCAATGTCGTTCGAAAACTTTCCTGCCGCAGTGCTCGAATCCGACGGGTTGACCTTCGAGGTCACGCCGCGGCCACTCGACATCGCCAAATGCGATCTTCATTTTCACTTCGCCGAAGTGTTCGACGAAACCGGTGAACCTGCCGGGATCGAGGTGGCTCTCGTCTACTCGTCCGATCTCTTCGACGCAGCTACTGCCACCCTCTTCGTCAAAACCCTGTCCGCAACCGCGGATGCTCTCGTAGCGAGTCCGGATGCGGCGCTGCTCGCGCTGGACACGACGCGGTGACGGTTAGCGTGCGGTGTGTTCCGGAGTGCAGACATGCTTGTGGATTTCCCGCGAGAGTCCAGCGACGGTCTCGGTCAGTGCCGTGTTCGCCTCGATCAACTGTCGGAGTTGATTGGTGTTGTCGAGGGTATGAACTGCAACTTCGCTACTGATGGCATCCGCCCGTTTCGCCGAGATCAACAGAATTGCTCCCTGCATGCCGGCAAGCATCGACAAAAATAGATTCAGCAGAATGAAAGGGTAGGGATCAAAACCGGTATCGCCGTTGAACCCCGCCCAGATTCCCATGATCGCGATGAAGACGAAGACGAATGGCCACGACCCCATGCCGTTGCGGACCACATCGGCCGCACGTTCTCCGCGGGTCAGCTCGGAACCGGTGCGTACTGCCGGATGCAGGTGCCATCGATTCTTGTTTCCTTATGTCATCGTTCGACGTGTCATAGTTCGCTATTGTGCGCTCGTTCCTACCATCAGAGTACGAGCAGGACGCCCGCGACGGCCAGGTTGGAACAATCAGTTGTCGGCGACATCTCTCGGCAACCTCGACTGACTCGAAGCACGGTGCGGTGGCGTCCGATCCGATTTTCGACAGACGTTGCTGTCAGATCCGTCGGGTTCACTCGGGGAGGGCGACCCAATCGTATCGGCAGGAGGTTTCATGAAGTGAGCGATGGCGTGGGTTTCGCCGGCACAGACGAACCATGCGGTGCTCGCAACTGCGTCGTAGTTGGTTCGGATCTCGACGGTCTCGTCGGCTGTAGTGGGCTTGATGTATTCGAGAACGGCTCGGAGGGGCTCCTCTCGCAAGGTTGAATGCTTGCGCATGACAGATTCGGCGGGCTGCCAGTAGACGGCGTTGTTGAGATGATGAAATGGATCGATATCACTTGCTCGTAGAGGAAACTCCTGACCCTCGGTGTTGGGCCCGGGGGTTCTGATCCGTGGTTGCCAACTGAGTCGATGCTGGTCGGTTGTCGAGGTCAGCGGCGCCGGGAAGTCTTCGCTGATGCTCGAAGGCATACCGTTCTGAGGATTGATGTTGATCCAGAATCCGTCGGTTTCGATCAACCCACCAGCTTCTGACTCGATACTCACCCGCATGGTGCACCAGCGACTGGAGAGGGCGGAACACCACCGGTGCAATCGAACGGTGTCGGGCCAGATGATCGGTCTGACGGCATCGATGACTGTTCGACGAACGAGCCACACCGGGTGGGTTCGTGCCGCGCCGTTTGCTTCGAGGTTATCGAAACCCAGATCTTGCAAGTAGCGAGCTATCGCGTCGAGTCGCAGGCTTCGGTCAGGGTGGACGTCACCAGTTCGGACGGGCCACGAATTGCTGAAGACCTCGCCCAGGGTGGGGCGCTTGGGAAGTGGATCCCGTACCGATCCAACACGATTCACGTGCGTTCGTGATGCAGAGGATCTCATCGTGCAGCGCTCTTTTCGTTGGTTCGGGCGGTCCAGCGTCCGGCGCGGATCGATATTGCCATCGGTGATTGTCTGACTCGAGCCAAGGTGTTTCGACGAATTCTTGGAGAGTTCTCAGTGCTGCGTGGCTTCGCGGTTCACTGCGGATGTATGCAGGATTGCGCCATTGCCAGAGAGATCAGTAAGCCTGCAGCGCATTGCATTCCGACTCACCCTCGGCCGGAGTGACATAGCGACTGTGAAATATCACGTGCGCCTCCTTGATGTCACTGGTCAGGTTGATGTCACTGGTCAGGTTGATGTCACTGGTCAGGTAGTCGTGGGTACCGAGCGAGCCAGGTATCGCAAAGATGATCTCCCCGGGTATTGCGGTTCTCAGTACAGGGACTGTTTGTTCGCCGTCCAGATGATGCGGGAGTAAAGACTGTCGGCTGCTGGCTTCCTGCTTCGTGAATTCGTGAAAGTTATGTACTTTCAATCGGTCTCGAGTTCGATGTTTCTTGAACCTGTCCGCTTTGTCCCTGGATATCGAAAGTATGTTCGATTAAACTTTGAGCATGGACAGTCGGGAAGCGTGGCAGCTGGATGGTGAGGATCTCAAGAGCGAGATGCTCGACCTGGTGCGCGTCCGGCATGAGTTGCAGTCGCGGATGGTACTGCTGATCGTGGAGATGTTTTCCCGGGAGACTGTGGTCGGGAAGGGTTTTCGGGCGATCGCGCAGTGGTTGCACGGTTCGACAAATCTGGAGATCGGTGAGTGCAGCCTGCTGGTCAGTCTGGCGCGGCTGCTGTTGCTCGAACCTGTTGTCGCGGATGCTTTTCACCGGGGTGGGGTTGATGCGTTGAAGGCTCGTCAGGTGGCGTCGTTTTGTCAGCATCCGCCGAAGAACATGACCCCGGCGGACGTGGACAAGGCCCGCGAGATTTTGCTTGATCTGGCGTCGAAGAAGATTGCTGATTGTGATGCGGTGCGGGCGGCGATTCGGCGGATCGAGAAGCAGTACGGCAAGCGTGAGGACGGAGTACCGGTGGGTGAGGATTCGGAGCGTAATGAGTTCTACGCTTCGAAAGGCCTGTACGGGCGAGTGTCGGTGAAAGGTGATCTGGATGCCGTGAACGGTGCCCGTTTGATCACGTTGCTATCGAGTTTGTCAGCGCCGACGCCGGAAAAGGACGGCGTCAAGGACACCCGCACGCCGGCGTTGCGGCGGGCGGACGGATTCTGCGAACTGCTGCGGCGGTACGAGCGGGCGGGGTTGGGACCGATCGAGGGCGGAGTGAAACCGCACATCACGGTCACCGCCAGCGCAAAAGACATGACCGATATGCAGGCGCTGAAGAACTTGTTGCCGTCGACGGAGGAACTCGGGTGTGCGTGGGCGGATTGGGTGGGCCCGATCAGTCTCGATACTGCCCGGATGCTGGCGTGCGACTGCACCGTGACCCGGATCCTGTTGGATGAGAATGGTGTTCCACTCGACTGCGGCAAGGACGTGCGAACGGCGACGGTTCCGCAAAGGCGAGCGTTGGCGGTACGCGATGGCGGTTGTGCGTTCCCGGGGTGCGGGACACCGTCGGGGTGGTGCGATGCTCACCATATTGTTCATTGGGGTGATGGTGGCCCAACGGATCTCGATAATCTGATCTTGTTGTGTGGTCATCATCATCGAACGATGCACCACACGGAATGGCGGGTGGAGATCGGGCCGGATCGGAAGACGGTGTTCTATCCACCCATGTCGATCGACCCGTATCAACAGCCGATCGGCGGGAACGGTCCACCGACAGCCGCCTGAACGGATATCGCTGAAAATGCCAGCGTAGTGCACCGGGGAATAACCATGCCCGGGGCATACGCTGGCGTTTTCGTGTTCCGCCGAGTTCAAGGCAGCGACCAGAACTGAGTAGTCACTAGGTAGAAGACGACAACCCAGAACAGGGTCACAGCGGCGACGATTGCCACTCCTTGCGCGTTCGTCTTCGCGACAGGAATCCCTGGAGGCGGACGCAGCCAACGGCGGAGGAGTCGATTCACGTAGTACGGCATCGTGAAGAAACTCATGATGAAGCTCGACAACAGGTTGCCGATCAACAATCCCAGCCAGAGTGGCAGCTTCAGCGGTGACAGCGCCAAAGTAAGCAAGACGACAGTCGGGTAGAGACCGACCCAAACCGCGATCGAGGTTTTTGTCTCCGAAGGTGGAGGGGCCTCGTTTCCGTTCTCGTCGAAGGCAAACCAACTGCCGAACGAATTGTCGACGGTTCGCAGTTCGAAGTCGTGGAACTTACGGCCCTCGGCGAGGAGTTGTTGTCGCTCAGGCGAAGTCAGCCACGTATCGAGATGGGCGGCATTGTCGAAGCGATAGAGCAGCGTCCATTCGTCCTGCACACCGTCGACGGGGCGAAACAGCTCGGTGCCGCGAAAGCCTTCGAAAGCGCTCTCCACCTCGCGAAGACGCTCCTGCCAGGCAAGGAACTCGTCGATGCTGTCGTCACTGACCCGGTGCGTCACTACGACGGTCAGCAGCGGATCCGGAGGCTTGATCCCGCCGCTCACTACTTGCTGCGTGGCCGGTCCGTCGAAGTACTGACGGCCGTTCTCGAGATAGTCCTGCCTCGTCGCGCTGTTGATCCACGCTTGAACATGGGCGATGGAGTCGAATCGGTACACGATCACCCAATCAGGTTGGGTGGGGGTCGGAGCCGCAATTTCTGCCCCGAGAAAGCCGGCGTAATCTGCGGCCGCGCGGTTGAGATCTTTCTGCCAGACCTCGAACTCTTTCTCCAGTCCGGCACGCACTCGCTGGCCGATGATTACTGTTGCCACGCTGTCCGCCGACGTGTTTGCGGTCATCGGTTCAGACCCGTGTAGATACGCTCGGGGGTGAGCGGTAGCGACCGGAATCGCGACCCGGTGGCATCCTGCAGTGCGTTCGCCAGCGCAGGAGCAACCGGATTGATGCAGCACTCTGCCATTCCCTTGGATCGGAGCGGACCAACGGAGTCGGACGAATCGACGAGGATCACCTCGGTGCGAGGGACGTCCGCATAGGTCGGTATCCGGTAGTTACGCAGGTTCGGGTTCATCATCGCGCCATGCGCGTCTACGTGGAAGTTCTCGGTGAGAGCGAAGCCGATGCCCTGGGCGACGCCACCTTCGATCTGTCCCCGGACCTGCGCCGGATTGATGATCACTCCGGCGTCGGTGGCCTGAACGCTGTAGAGAATGCGGATCTCACCGGTGATGCGGTGGACGGCAATCCGAAAGCCATGGGTATTGGACACCACGCTGCGCGGAGATCCGTACGCCTTCCGCGCTTCCGTGAATCGGATCCCGCGCGGGCGTGCAGCCTCGAGTACCTCTTGCAGAGTTACCCGAGTGCTACCGCAGACGATCTTGTCGTCGTCCATCGAGCACTGATCGATGGCGACGCCGGTGTGGTGTGCGGCGAAGGCCAGCAGTCGGTCACGTAGCGCGTTCGACGCGCGAAGGACGGCGTTGCCGGCAACAAACAGTCCGGCGCTGGCGAAAGCGCCTGTGTCGAAACCGGTTCGGTCGGTGTCCGACTGGATGATTCGCACGCGCGACGGTGTGGTGCCCAGCTGATGTGCGGCGATCTGCACGTGGGCGGTAGAGGTTCCCTCACCGAATTCGACTGTGCCGATGGCAAGTTCGTACACACAGTCTTCGCCGAGGGTGAGCCAGGCCTCGGAAATGTGCTCGGTGGGAGGCGCTGTCTCATGTAGTGAACTGGCGGTACCGGTTCCGACAAGCCAATCGTCTCCGAGGGATGGGACCGGATGGCGGTTCAACGCGGCGTCGATCAGATCGATGCATTGCCCCAGCCCGTCTTCGGTGAAGATCACGTCGTCGGGGCCGTCCTCGAGTGCTACCAGCGAATCGCCCGGTCGCACGATATTGCGTCGACGCAGGTCGAGTGGGTCCATGTCCAGCGCGACGGCCAATTCGGTCATCGCCGATTCCACCGCAAAGGCAGGTTGAGTCATACCGTATCCGCGCAACGCACCACTCGGAACATTGTTCGTGTACACGGAATACGCATCGAACTTCTTGTTGGCACAGCGGTAGAGCGAGACCGCCGCGCCGCCGGCAAACAGAGTTTCGCCGCCATGGTTCCCGTACGCACCGGTGTTCGAGATGTTTCGGTACTGAAAGGCCGTGAGGGTTCCGTCTGACTTGGCACCCAGTTTGATCGTCAGCTTCATCGGATGACGCGGTGACGCGGTGGTGAACTCTTCTTCGCGGGTGAATTCGAGGCAGACGGGACGGCCGGTGTCCAGGGTGGCGAGCGCCACCAGATCTTCGCTGATCACTTCTTGTTTTCCGCCGAACCCGCCGCCCACGCGTTTGCAGAACACGCGTAGTTGATCCGGGCGGAGGTCGAAGAGGTGGGCGAGTTTGACCTTGGCGATAGAGGGGGACTGGGAACTTGTACGAACGTGAAGGCGGCCATTTTCCATCCACGAGATCGACCCATGAGTCTCGAGGTGCGCGTGCTGAACCCGTGGGGAGAAGTAGGTGCCTTCGTGGATGACGTCGGCCTCGGCGAACCCGGCATCGACGTCGCCGACATGGCCGTGAATTTCGAGCAGAATGTTGCGCTCGGGATCGCGGACGAAGGGATCGTCGGAGCCGTGCAGGGTCGGCGCGCCGTCGGCCATGGCCTCTTCCGGATCGAACACGGCAGGCAGGATCTCGTAGTCGACTTTCACCTTCCGGCGGCCTTCTTCCGCAGCGACGATTGAGTCGGCGAGTACGGCGACCACTCGCTGACCCACGAAACGCACGACGTTGTCGAGGATGTACGTGTCGTCCGGATCAACAAGGTGGTCGGTATGAATTGCCGTGGTGAAGAGCTTGCGCGGCACGTCTTTCCAGGTGTAGACGCGGTGGACGCCAGGGACGGCGAGAGCGTCGGTGGTGTCGATGGACACGATGCGTGCATGGGCGTGAGGTGAGTGCAGCACTTTCAGGTGCAGCATGCCGTCGATTTTGGTGTCCATCGTGTACTCGGCGCGTCCGGTCACCACCTCGGTCGCCGCCGGCGCGCCTACGCTTGTTCCGACTGCTTGACCGGGAAGGGCAACCTCGATTGCGCTGACGCCATTGACCGCGTCTTCGATGGATCGGTATCCGGTGCAACGGCACAGGTTTCCCTTGAGCGCCCGCGGCAAGTCTTCTTTCTGCTCGTCGGTGAGCGCCGCCGAGGTCATGATCATTCCGGCAGTGCAGAAGCCACACTGAAATCCGGGTGCGTCTCGGAACTGCTGCTGAATCGGATGGAGATCTTCGGGCGTGCCGAGCCCCTCGATGGTGGTCACGTCGTGACCGTCGGCGCGAAACGCCGGTGTGATGCAACTGTGTATCGGTGCGCCGTCGAGCCACACGGTGCAGGCCCCGCAGTCACCGCCGTCGCAACCCTTCTTCACCCCGTGGTGTCCGAGGTGCCGAAGAAACGTGCGCAGACACTGACCGGGGAACGGTTCCTCGTCGAACTTTCGTTCGTTCACCGTGTAGCTCATGACAGGCTCCCCGTCAGTTCGATTCGCAGCTCGTCGGCGTAGTGACGAGCGAGGTGAAGGCGGTGGTCGGGGGCTCCGTTGGGATCGTCGAACCAGCTCTCGGCGGGGATGGAGTCGACAGCTCGTCGCAGCGATTCTTCGTCTGGCATCGCGTCGAACGTCAGCCGGATCGGATGCGTTGTGCCCGCAGTGATGGTCAGGTGAAAGTCGTCCGTGTCAGGCGTCTGTACCGCGATCATGAAGAGCGTTGATCGCCCGAGGTGAGTGAGACTGAATCGGCGGTGGGCGTGCCGTTTGGTGAGCGAGTGCACCGGGAACTCGATGCACCGAAGAACTTCGCCCGGCTCCAGGACGTTCTGGTGGTCGCCGGTCACGAAGTCGCAAGCGTCGACGGTCCTGACACCCCCGTCGGTAGCCCACAGTGTGAACGTGGCCTCGAGTGCTACCGCAAGCGTGATCATCGGTCCGGCGGGAAGTGACATGCAGATGTTGCCGCCGACGGTGGCCGCATTCCACACTTTGAACGAGGAGAGGAAGTATTCGCAACTGACGCGAATAAGTGGACTTGCGCGCCAATTATCCGGTGGTACAAACGCATACAGTTCGGCAACTGTGCACGTAGCTCCGACGCTGAAGTGAGTCGCGCCGATGTCCAGTGGTGTCCAACCGAGTGCTGTGAGGTCGACGAGTCGACGTGTGTCGGGTTGTTCCGCTGAGAACAGCCAGGTTCCACCGGCAAGCCAGGCGTCGCCTGGACGCCACACGTCCCCTGGGCGATCCGGTGGTCGGCGTATCACGTCGGTAATGGTGGTGATGTCCATGCGCCTGCTCCCCTCGGGGGACGTGTCGTCTAGGAGTGGGACATTACCGAGGTGACGGGCCACATTCACACTTTTAGTGCATATCCGGCACGCGAAACACGAGCGAAACGTGTGCGACATCGACCGGTGGATCGCTGCTTGTGCTGGCCGATTCTGGGTACGACTGCTTGAGAGGCGCGATCAGCCTCTTGCTCTCGCGCTGTTGATTCGGACGCGGCTACGCACTCGGCGGCCGCGGAGACCGTGCGGGGCTGGGACACTGTGAAACCCTTCGAGGTCAAGCGGACTGACACTTCTGATCAGACGCACTTTCCGCTCTCGGCCGCCCAACGGGCAACCTGGTTCGCGCAACAACTCGATCCTGAAGTCCCGAATTTGATTGCGCACTACGTCGAGTTGCGCGGCGAATTGGACGTCGAGTTATTGGATCGGGAAACGCGGGCGGTTGCACACGAGTTCCAGTCTCCCTTGCTGAAAGTGATCGAGGTCGACGGTCAACCGATGCAGTACGTGGATGAGACTGCCGAAATCTCGGTCGGTTTTGTCGACTTCCGCGGGACCGAGGAACCGTTCGATGCTGCGCTCGAATGGATGCGCCGAGATTGCCGGACGCGACTCGACCTGGCAGTCGACGAAATCGTCGAGACGGCTGTGCTGTGCGTGGGTGACCTGCACTACCTGTGGTACAGCCGCATTCATCACGTAGCGCTCGACGGTTTCGGTGCCATGACCACGATGAACCGTATCGCGCACCGGTACTCAGCTGCGGTGGCGAAGAAAAGTCCGAAACCTGGTCGTGCCGCCGCGCTTCGCACGTTGTACGACATCGACGAGCGATACAGAACGTCAGATCGATTCATTGCCGACCGTGAGTACTGGGCCGGGCGGAACACGGCCGTCGCCGGATCTACCACCCTGGCGGACGACTCTGGGCCTGCACAGCCCGAGAGCGCACTCGAGAGTTCTCTGATCTCGCGCCGCGGCGGTGCCCGACTCGACGAATCCGAGAACCAAGCTGCAACAGTCATCGCAGCACTCGCGCTGTACCTCTCGCGGTTGACCGCGAAAGAGACTGTCCAGATCCATGTTCCGATGTCCGGGCGGACAACGGCGCTGTTACGCAACTCGGGCGGAATGATGGTCAGCGTCGCACCGTTGGTAATCGCGACGGCCGGGGTCGATACCGTCGGGGAACTCGTCGCGCTGGTCCAGCGTGAGCTCATGGGTGCATTGCGTCACCAGCGCTGCAGCCTCGACGACATCCGTCGGGACGCAGGCGTGAAGAGCGGTGTGGCCGGCGAAGACTCGTTCGCCGGCCCCATGGTCAATGTCATGCTGTTCCGCCAGGAGGTTCAGCTGGGCGAGATGGTGGGCGAGTACCACATAGTCACGTCCGGTCCGGTGGAGGATCTACTGGTCAACGTGTACCCGAGTGGCGATAGGCTGCGGGTCGACTTTCGGGCGAACCCGAACCGGTACGAGGACGCGGGTTTGCGCGATCACCACCGGAATTTCCTCGAGTTACTGGAAGAGTTGATCGCGGCCGATCCCGGTGCCGAACTCTCGGCAGTACACGACCTGACCGCTCGCGAGGGTGTGCGACGACGCCGCGAAGCTTGGCAACTCGCGTATTGGAGACATCAGCTCTTCGGGGCACCCGAACTGCTGCAACTTCCGTCCGATCGACCCAGGCCGGCAGCGCAATCGCTGCAAAGCGGACAGGTCGACGTCCGGGTCGGCACCGACACCCACACGCGGATCACGGCAATGGCGAGTGATCTCGGGACCGACACACGTGCGGTCTTACACGCAGGCTTTGTGCTCCTGGTGAGCCGGTTGTCCGGAGCTTCGGACGTGGTGATCGGTGCGCCGGTGGGATCCGGCGCGAACCTGGTGGCCATCCGCAATCGCGTCGATCTGGAGATGCCGTTCACGGCGCTCCTGCACAGCGTCACCGAGGCGCGCAGTAATGCGCTGGTGCACAGTGAGACACGGCTCGAGCAGCTGGTGCAGTCGCTCGATGTGGAGGATGTGCCCGCGTATGCACCGGTCGTTCAGGTGACGTTCGAGTGCGTCGGCAGCACTGACGAGCGTCCTCGTGACGTTGGCCGTTTCGACCTCGGTGTACGTGCAGTGGAAACCTTCGGCGCGGAGGGTGCACCGTCCGGAATAACGGTGGTGCTCGAGTTCGCCACCGATTTGTTCGAGCCCGAAACGGTACGTGGCCTTGGTTTACGGTTCGCGCGCATCCTGGAATCCCTCACCACGGGTCCGTCAGTCGTGATCGGCGACATCGACATCTTGTCGGACGACGAGCGATCCGCGATGCGGCCTGTCCGCAGTGGCCCCCGCACTTCGCATCGCACCCTCGCCGAGTTGTTCGACGGAGCGGCGCGGCAACATCCCGACCGTGTAGCTCTCTCATACCTCGGTGACGAAGTGACGTATCGAGAAGTCGACGAGGATTCCACTCGAATGGCTCGGATGTTGATTGCCCGCGGAATTGGTCCGGAAAACCTTGTGGCGCTGGGTTTGACGCGCTCGATCGGATCAGTTGTTGCCATGTTGGCGGTGGCCAAGACGGGTGCGGCATTTGTGCCCGTGGATCCGAACTATCCGTCTGAACGTGTTCGTTACATGCTGATCGATTCCGGCGCCACGCTGGGACTCACGGTCGTTTCGGAACTTGACCGTTTACCGGATTCGTTTCCGTGGATGGCGATGGATGACCCTGAGTTTCGTGCCCACTGCGCACAGTTGTCCGGGCGCTCCATCTCCGACATCGATCGCGTGTACCCACTCCGGCCCGACAATCCGGCGTACGTGATCTACACCTCGGGTTCGACCGGACTCCCCAAGGGGGTGATTGTCTCCCACTGTGGTCTGGAAGATCTTGCCGGCGAGCAGCGTTCGAGGTTCGGTGCGACGCAGAATGCTCGAACGCTGCACTTCTCGACGCCGAGTTTCGACGCCTCGATCTTCGAATATCTGTTGGCCTTCGGTGCCGGAGCGACCATGGTGATCGTCCCGCGCACCATCCTCGGTGGGGACGAGTTATCCCGATTCCTCGGCTCCGAGCAGATCACGCACGGCTTCGTCACGACCGCGGCGCTCGGAACAGTCTCACCCGATGGACTTTCGGACTTCGGCAATGTCGTGTTCGGTGGGGAGGCATGCCCACCGGAACTCGTACAGCGGTGGGCTCCGGGACGGAGACTGTGCAACGCCTACGGTCCGACCGAGGCCACTGTGATGTCGAACATCAGCGAACCGTTGGCGTCGTCGGAGGCAATCACCGTGGGTGGACCGCTGCGTGGATTCCACGAGATCGTGCTCGATCCGCGATTGCGCCCCGTTCCTGACGGTGTTGTGGGGGAGTTGTACATCTCGGGTGAAGCGCTCGCGCGCGGCTATCACCGGAAGTGTGCATTGACGGCAGAACGATTCGTGGCCAACCCTTTCGACCCCACCGGGCAGCGAATGTACCGAACGGGGGACTTGGTGCGCGTGCGGCGCGGCCGTGCGCTCGAGTACGTGGGACGTAGTGACTTCCAGGTGAAGGTTCGCGGCTTCCGGATCGAACTCGGGGAAATCGACACCGTCGTACAGTCGTGTCCGCGGGTCGAGAATGCAGTCACCGTGGCGACTACAGCGCCCTCGGGCACAACGATGATTGTCGCGTACGTCTTGCCTGCCGGCGGGAGTGCGCTGTCGACGGCCGAGTTGACGCAGTACGTTGCGGACCGCGTGCCGTCGTACATGGTGCCCGCAGCGTTTGTTCTTCTCGACGAGTTGCCGATCAGTCCGTCGGGAAAGGTTGATCGTGCGGCATTACCTGCGCCGCAGTTGATCGGCCGATCAGACCAGTTCAGACCGCCTGTGGGCATAAACGAGCACTTGCTTGCCGAGATCTTCGCTGACGTCCTGGGTGTCGCGAAGGTAGGTATCGGTGACAACTTCTTCGATCTTGGTGGGAACTCACTGGTTGCGACGAGGCTGATCGCGCGTGTCAACTCCGGTGCAGCAGTCGATTTCGGGGTGCGAGCCTTGTTCGAGGCACCGACAGTCGAATCACTGGCGGTGAAAGTGCGTGACGCGAAGGCATCCGGTCTCGATCACTCTCGCTCGAGGCGTCCTCTCTTGCAGAGACATTCGCGTCCGGACACAGTGCCGGTGTCCCTGGCGCAACAACGCCTGTGGTTTGTCAACCAGTTCGACACGTCGTCCCCGGCCTACAACATTCCCATGGCGGTTCGACTGTCAGGAGCATTGGATGCCGATGCGCTGCGGGCCGCGGTGGGAGATGTCGTCGATCGTCATGAATCGCTTCGAACCGTCTATCCAGCCTCGGTGGACGGCCCACTGCAGGTCGTAGTTCCCCCGGAGCGCGTGATGTCGAAGGTGGCGTGGGACGCGGCTGTCGACGAGGAAGCACTGGACGAGCGGATTGCCGAACTCGCTCGACAGGGATTCGACGTGAGTGTGGACGTGCCCCTTCGAGGCACTCTCTTTCGGATCACTCCAGACGAACATGTCCTCGTACTGGTTGTTCACCATATCTCGGCGGACGGAGCGTCACTCGAGCCGCTCGCCCGCGACCTCGCCCGCGCCTACGAAGCGAGGGCAGCGAATCAGGTACCGGACTGGCCCCCGTTGCCCGTCCAGTACGCCGACTACAGCCAATGGCAGGTCGAAGTACTCGGAAGTGACGCCGATCCGGACACTCTCGCGTCCAAGCAGTTGGACTACTGGACGTCAACCTTGTCCGGTCTGACTGACGTGATCGACCTTCCGCTGGATCGACCGAGGCCGGCCGAACGATCCATGCGCGGTGATTCGGTCCGATTCTCGGTGCCCGCAGACGTGCACAGTGACCTTCTCGAGCTCGCTCGACACCTCAACGCAACACCTTTCATGGTGATGCACTCGGTATTGGCGGTTCTGTTGGCACGACTGAGCGACTCGGCAGATATCGCGATCGGCACTCCGGTGGGAGGGCGCGCTGAGCAAGCGCTCGACGATCTGGTCGGGATGTTCGTCAACACGGTGGTCCTGCGAACCGCCGTTGATACTGCCGCGACCTTCGAGGACATCCTTGCCAGGACTCGCGAAGTGGATCTGGCAGCGTTCGGGCATACCGAGGTGCCGTTCGAGAGCGTTGTCGACGCGGTTGCGCCGGAACGTTCGACGTCGCATTCACCCATCTTCCAAGTTCTGTTGGAGTTTCAGAACATCGCCCACCCCCATCTCGAACTGCCAGGACTCGTTGTCGATGTGATCCCGGTGGATATCGGTGTCGCAAAATTCGACTTGCAGTTGGCGCTCTCCGAACGGCGCGGCAAGGACGGCATCCCGGCCGGCTTCGATGCAGCCTTCACCTATGCCTCGGACATCTTCGAGCGCAGCACGGCCATAGAGTTCGGGGAGCGGTTCGTCCGCCTACTGAGGTCGGTCGTGGCGAATCCTACTGCCCCGGTAGGTGATGCGGAGATCCTTGTTGCGGGTGAGCGTGGGTTGGTGGTGGGTGGTTGCGATGGTGTGGGGGTGGTGTTGGGGGCGTTGACGTTGGTGGATGTGTTGGATGGTCGGTGTGGTGGTGGTGTGGGGGGTGGGGGGTTGGTGTGTGGTGGGGTGGTGTTGTCGTGTGGGGAGTTTGATGGGCGGGTGAATCGTTTTGCGCGGTTGTTGATTTCGTTGGGGGTGGGTCCGGAGTCGCGGGTGTGTGTGGCGTTGTCGCGGTCGGTGGAGTTGTTGGTGGCGGTGTTTGCGGTGGTGAAGGCGGGTGGGGTGTTTGTGCCGGTGGATGTGGGTGCGCCGGTGGAGCGGGTGGGGTTTGTGGTGGGGGTGGTGGATCCGGTGGTGGTGTTGTCGCGGTCCGGTGATGGTGGGTGTTTGCCGGTGGGGGTGGGGTTTGTTGATGTGGAGTGTGTTGATGTTTCGGGGTTTTCGTCTGCTCCGGTGGGGGTGGGGGAGCGGTTGGGGGTGTTGTTGCCTGAGCATGCGGTGTATGTGATGTTCACGTCGGGGTCGACGGGTCGTCCGAAGGGGGTGGTGGTGTCGCATGCGGGGGTGGTGAATCGGTTGTTGTGGATGCAGGGGGAGTTTCCGTTGGGTGTGGGGGATGTGGTGTTGCAGAAGACGCCGGTGTCGTTCGATGTGTCGGTGTGGGAGTTGTTTTGGCCGTTGATGGTGGGTGCTCGGTTGGTGGTGGCGGATGCGGGTGGGCATCGTGATCCGGTGTATTTGGCGGGTGTGATCGAGCGGTGGGGGGTGTCGGTGGTGCATTTTGTGCCGTCGATGTTGGAGGTGTTCGTGGGGGAGTTGGTGGGGGAGTTGGGGGTGGGGTGTTCGTGTCTGCGTCGGGTGTTTGTTTCGGGTGAGGGGTTGTCGTCGGTGACGGCTGCGCGGTTTGCGGGGGTGTGTGGTGCGGAGTTGGTGAATTTGTACGGGCCGACGGAGGCGTCGGTGGATGTGACGTTTCATGTGGTGGATGGTGTTGAGGGGGTGGGTGTTCCGATTGGTCGGGCGGTGTGGAATACGCGGGTGTTGGTGTTGGATTCTCGGTTGCGGCCGGTTCCGGTGGGGGTTGTGGGGGAGTTGTATGTGGGTGGGGTGCAGGTGGCGCGGGGGTATGAGGGTCGTGCGGATTTGACGGCGGGTCGGTTTGTGGCGGATCCGGTGTCTGGGGTGTCTGGGGTGGTGGGGGGTCGGTTGTATCGGACGGGTGATGTGGTGCGGTGGGGGTGTGGTGGTGAGTTGGAGTTTGTGGGGCGTAGTGATTTTCAGGTGAAGGTGCGGGGGCAGCGGGTGGAGTTGGGTGAGGTGGAGGCGGTGTTGGTTGCTCAGGTGGGGGTGGCTCGGGCGGTGGTGGTGTTGCGGTCGGGTGTGGGTGGGGATTTTTTGGTGGGGTTTGTGGTGGGTGAGGTGGGGGTGGTGGTTGACGAGGTGGCGGTGTTGGAGGGGGTGAGGAGGTCTCTTCCGGGGTTCATGGTGCCGTCGGTGGTGGTGGTGTTGGATGGGTTGCCGGTGACGGTGCATGGGAAGTTGGACCGAAAAGCCCTACCGGATATCGACTTTGATCCTCCTCCACTTCACTATGTTGCACCGCGTACGCCTCTCGAGGAGACCGTTGCGACCGTTTTCGGCGAGCTACTGGGAATATCGACGGTAGGTGTGCGCGATGATTTCTTTGCTCTCGGTGGAAACTCTCTCAGTGCGACTCGGTTGGTTGCACGGGTGAATTCGGTTCTCGGAGAACGGATCAGTATCCGTGACGTCTTCGACGCGTCTACCGTGGCAGCGCTGGCCGAGTTGGCGCAGTCACGCGGAGGGGGCGCCAGTGGCGGCGTCGGAGGCAAGCCGCCGTTGAGACCACGGGGTTCAACTACGGATATCCCGCTTTCACCTGCGCAGCAGAGGATGTGGTTTGCCAATCAGTTCGACCCCGATTCCTCCGCGTACAACGTAGCCTGCGCGTTACGACTTGACGGCACACTGGATGTCAGTGCACTTCAAGCGGCATTTGACGACGTCGTCGACCGGCACGAGTCTCTGCGCACGGTTTTCCCGCTCACTGGCGCCGGCCCACGTCAAGTGATCATGTCTACCTCACAGGTCCTACCAAACCTCGTACCGACAATTGTGCCGGGCGAGGAGGAACTGCGCGAGAGGTGCCGCAGCCTTGTTTCGGAGGGCTTCGATGTCACACAGCAGGTCCCGTTGCGCGCCGCTCTGTTACGTGGGGGTGATCAAGTCCTGACGCATGTCCTGGTGATCGTAGTACACCACATTGCCGCAGATGGTTTCTCCATGGCGCCGCTGGCTCGCGATCTCATGAGCGCGTACGCCTCCCGAGTGAAGGGAGAGGCGCCTGAGTGGGCGCCGCTCGAGATCCAGTACGCCGACTATGCGTTGTGGCAACGTGGTTGGTTGGGTTCGGAATCCGACGAGCAGTCCTTGATGTCGACACAACTCGGCTATTGGGTCGACAATCTTGCAGGCGCACCGGAGGTTCTCGACATTCCCACCGATCGACCGCGCGGTGATGTGCGTTCGCTTCGACGCGGGCGGGTTCGGTTCGCGGTGAATTCGAAGGTTCATGCCGGTCTGATCGCCCTTGCGCGCCAGCACAACGCCACGGTATTCATGATCGTGCACGCAGCCCTGGCAGTGATGTTGGCACGATTGAGTGATACCGACGACGTTGCCGTCGGAACTCCGATCGCCGGGCGTGGGGAGCGAGAAATCGACGAACTGGTGGGGATGTTCGTCAATACATTGGTCTTGCGCACTGCAGTAGACCGCGGGACGACTTTCGGGGAGTTCCTCGGCCTGGTCCGAGGCGTCGATCTGAGCGCCTTCACCTACGCGGACGTTCCATTCGAACGAGTTGTCGAGAGCGTGAATCCTTCACGTTCGACGGCATACTCGCCCCTGTTTCAAGTCATGCTGGAGTTCCAAGACATCGAGCGGCCTGGACTTGAACTCCCCAACCTGCAGGTGACCGAAGTGGGTGTCGAGATCGACACCATCAACTTCGATCTGCAGTTGACGGTATCGCAAACCTACGACGACACCGGCGAACCGGACGGCATCCGCGCTGAATTCGGATATGCCACAGATATTTTCGATGAGGGAACAGTAGGGGCCTTCGCCGGTCGATTGCAGCGAATACTTGACCGCGTGACCTCCGATCCGCAATCGCGGATCGGAGATATCGACATCCTCGAGGCCCGTGAGCGCATCGAACTGGTACCCGTTCGAGGTGTGGTTTCGACCGCGGCGCAGACTTTATCGGGCTTGCTCACTGCAGCAACAGATATGGCAACCGCCCACGATCCCGACGCCGTCGCGCTGGTATTCGAGGAGCGTGAAGTGACATACCGCGAACTCGACGCGCAGTCGAACCGGTTGGCCCGCATGCTGATCGAATCCGGAGTGGGCCCCGAGTCGGTGGTCGCGCTGTGCGTCCCACGTTCCGTCGAGTCCGTTCTGGCAGTGTGGTCCGTTGCCAAGACCGGTGCGGCATTCCTTCCTGTGGACCCGAGTCACCCTTCTGGACGTATCGAGTACATGCTGGGCGACTCCGGCGCAGCCTGGGGAATGACCATCAGGGCGCATCGTGGGGCGCTCGCCGACCGAATGCCGTGGGTGGTTCTCGACGACGAGAGCCTGGCGGAACGGTTGTCGACGTACTCGCCGTCGAGAATCACCGACGCGGATCGGACGGCACGGATTCGAACCGACAATCCGGCCTATGTGATCTACACCTCGGGATCAACAGGAACGCCGAAGGGTGTGACGGTCACGCATCGCGGGTTGAGCAACTTTGCTCTCGAGGAGCGCGAGACTTTCGCTGCCACGACTCGATCCAGAATCCTGCACTTCGCTTCGCCGAGTTTCGACGCGTCGGTTCTCGAACTCTTGTTGGCCGTTGGTGCTGGGGCCACCACGGTGGTCGTGCCCCCGACCGTCTATGGCGGGTCGGAACTGGCGGCGTTACTGGAGCGCGAGCGCGTCACCCATTGTTTTGTCACTCCGGCGGCCTTGGCGTCCGTCGATCCCGACGGCCTCACCACAGTCGGATGCGTCGTAACCGGCGGAGAGGCGTGTCCATCGGAATTGGTGACCCGCTGGGCGTCGGGCAGAAGAATGTTCAACGCCTACGGCCCGACCGAGGCGACGGTGGTGTCGAGTATCAGTGCGGCTCTGACCTCGAACGAAATGGTCACTATCGGTGCACCAACTCGGGGATTCGCCGAGGTAGTGCTGGATTCGCGGCTTCACCCGGTGCCAGTGGGGGTGGCAGGGGAGTTGTATCTTGCCGGGCCGGCTTTGGCACGCGGCTATCACCAGCGCTCCGCACTGACGTGCACGCAATTTGTCGCTGATCCGTTCGGTCCGTCGGGAACACGGATCTATCGCACGGGCGATCGGGTGCGCTGGACTACCGACGGACAGCTGGAGTATCTCGGGCGTACGGATTCCCAGGTGAAGATCCGCGGGTTCCGCATTGAACTCGGGGAAGTCGAGGCGGCTCTGCTCACAGATGGACACGTGACCCAGGCGGTTGCCGACGTCTGGAACGGTGACGGCGGTGGGAATCGGTTGATCGGCTACGTGGTGCCTGATCGCGGCGCGAACATCGATACTCGCGAAGTACTCGAAAATGCCGGCAAGCTGCTGCCGTCGTACATGGTGCCTGTGGCCTTGGTGATACTCGACGCGCTTCCACTGACGGTTCACGGAAAACTCGACCGTGCAGCGCTTCCCGCGCCCGATTTTTCATCCGCCTCCTCACCAGGCCGGCCACCCCGAACGGTAACCGAGAGCCTTCTTGCCGGTCTGTTCGCGCAGGTGCTCAGCGTGGAAACAGTAGGCGTGCACGATTCGTTCTTCGCGCTCGGTGGCGACAGCATCATGTCCATCCAATTGGTGGCCCGGGCTCGCGATGCAGGTGTGATCTTCTCGCCTCGAGATGTGTTCGTCCATAAATCTGTTGCCGCGCTTGCCGAGTCGGCGAAATTCGAGCACGACGGAACGGAAGTTCTCGCGGAGCTGCCAGGATCGGGCGTCGGTACTGTGCCGCTGACGCCGGTGGCAGAGTGGATGCTCGACCGCAGCAGTGGCGGCGAATTGAGCAGGTTCTCCCAGGCACTCTTGTTGACAGCTCCCGCTGATCTCACCCAGGACGTCCTTGTCCGTAGCGTCCAGGCGCTGCTGGATCGGCACGACATGCTCCGAGCGCGCCTGGTCGTGCGTGAGCGGGTCATGGAAGTCCTACCGCCCGGCTCGATCTCGGCCGAAGGACTGATCCGTCGTGTGAGAGTCGAATCGGTGGACGACGACTTCACCACCTTGGCGTCGACGGAACTCGAGGCCGCGGCGGACAGCTTGGATCCTGCTTCCGCCGACGTGGTGCGCGTTGTCTGGTTCGACGTTGCTGACAACCCCGACTTGCCGAACAAGCGGGGCCGATTACTCCTGGTGATTCATCACCTGGTTGTCGACGGCGTCTCCTGGCGCATTCTTGTCACAGATCTGGCGTCAATGACAGCGCATCTGCGAGCCGGTGTTCCTCCGGCACTACCGCCGAGCGGAACCTCGTTTCGGCGATGGTCACACGGGCTTGTCGAGCACGTCGGCAACCGGAGCGGCGAATGGCACGTATGGAAAACGATCCTGGAGGGTCATGACCCGCTGATCGGCTCGCGGCCACTCGACCCCAGGATCGACGTCGACGAGACTGTCGACACCGTCACAGCTGACATCACGTCTCACGTGACCAGGAACCTTCTCACCACGGTTCCTGCGGCATTCCACGCCGGCGTGATCGACGGGCTCCTCACCGCTGTTGCGCTGGCAACAATCGGGTGGCGACGACGCCGGGGCATTGATACCTCCGACGCGCTGATCATTCTCGAAGGCCACGGACGTGAGGAAAGTGCCGTTCCCGGCGCAGATCTCTCTCGCACCGTCGGTTGGTTCACCACGCTCTACCCGGCTCGATTGGATCTTGGCGGAATCGATGTGGACGACGCACTGGCAGGTGGAGGCGAAGCGGGGCGCGCCGTCAAGGTCGTCAAGGAGCACGTGCGTGCGATCCCGGACCACGGAATCGGCTACGGCATGCTGCGGTACCTGTCCGGAGACACGGAGAACCTTGGCCGATACCGTTCTCCTCAAATCAGTTTCAATTATCTGGGCCGGGTGAGCACCTCCGACGGAACGCAGGACTGGCTGCCGGTCGAGGGCAACCGAAAACTCGGCGGAACTCAGAATCGTTCCATGCCGGTGGCGTCGGCGATCGACATCAACGCGGCCGTCGAGGACGGTCCCGACGGGCCGTGCCTGACAGCGTCGTTCGCATTTCCACGCGGGGTACTCGACGAGTCGGACGTCGCGGAGTTCGCGGAACTCTGGCGTCGTGCGCTCGATGGTCTGACCGCTCACGCATCGCGACCCGGTGCGGGTGGTCTGACACCGTCGGACATCCCGCTGGTGTGGGTGGACCAGCAACAGATCGAACGCTGGGAGGGGGACTACCCGGCATTGAGCGATGTCTGGTCGGTGTCGCCCCTTCAGGCCGGGTTGATGTTCCATGCTTCACTGGCGGCAGTATCCACGGACGTCTACACAGCTCAACTGTGCGTCGAACTCGAAGGAGTGGTTGATTCCGATCGTGTGCGGGGCGCTGCTGTCGGACTGTTGGTCAACCACCCGAATCTGCGTGCGGCGTTCGTCTACGACAGTAACGGCGTACCAGCACAGTTGATTGTCGATGATGCGGAGATTCCATGGAGCGAAGTAGATCTCACCGAGCAAGGATCGGAAACCGAAGCAGAGCTACGACGCCGCCTTGACGAGGATCGCAGAGCCCCCTTCGACCTGGCCTCGCCGCCACTGCTGCGGCTGACGTTGCTGCGAACCTCCCCGACGCGGTGCGTGCTGGCGGTCACAAACCATCACGTTGTTCTCGACGGTTGGTCGATGCCACTGTTGGTACGAGAACTGCTGATGCGATACGCCGCCGACGGTGCCTCGCCCGATCTTCCCGAGTCCCCGTCGTACCGCACTTATCTGGAATGGTTGGCGCACCGCGATCTCGACACCTCGCTCGCGGTATGGGAAGACGCCATGCAGGGCGTCGAGGAGCCGACGCTGTTGGCAGATCCGGCACCGAACGTGGCGCAGGGTGTGCCCGAGGAAGTAATCGTCGATCTGCCTGAACCGGTGCTCGACGGACTCAGTGCACTTGTCCAGCGCAGCGGGATCACGATGAACACGGTGGTCCAAGCCGCGTGGGGTGTTCTGTTGTCCCGATTGCTTTCCCGTGAAGACGTAGTCTTCGGCGCCACGGTCTCGGGGCGTTCACCTGAATTGCCTGGTGTGGAAAACATGATGGGGCTGCTGATCAACACATTGCCTGTCCGCGTGCAACTGGATCCGGACGAGACGTGTGCGGAGCTGCTCGCTCGACTACAGGACGAGCAGATAGCTCTGCTCGATCATCACTATGTCGGACTCGGCGCGATTCAATCTGTTGTAGGGACAGGCAATTTGTTCGACACACTGTCGGTCTTCGAGTCGTATCCGATCGATACCTCGGGGATGGACGGGAACACCGACATAGCCGGTATGAGCGTCACCGCCGTGAATGCCCGCGATGCCACGCATTACCCGCTCACCCTGCTCTCGATCGCCGAGCCGGCTTTGCACCTGAGCCTGCGTTACCAGCCTGCAGCCTTCGATCGCGCGGCGGTCGACACCATCGCACAGCGTTTGGCGCGGATTCTCACCGCCATCGCAGTGGACGAGAACACAACGGTCGGTGAGGTCGACGTGTTTGTTGCGGGTGAGCGTGGGTTGGTGGTGGGTGGTTGCGATGGTGTGGGGGTGGTGTTGGGGGCGTTGACGTTGGTGGATGTGTTGGATGGTCGGTGTGGTGGTGGTGTGGGGGGTGGGGGGTTGGTGTGTGGTGGGGTGGTGTTGTCGTGTGGGGAGTTTGATGGGCGGGTGAATCGTTTTGCGCGGTTGTTGATTTCGTTGGGGGTGGGTCCGGAGTCGCGGGTGTGTGTGGCGTTGTCGCGGTCGGTGGAGTTGTTGGTGGCGGTGTTTGCGGTGGTGAAGGCGGGTGGGGTGTTTGTGCCGGTGGATGTGGGTGCGCCGGTGGAGCGGGTGGGGTTTGTGGTGGGGGTGGTGGATCCGGTGGTGGTGTTGTCGCGGTCCGGTGATGGTGGGTGTTTGCCGGTGGGGGTGGGGTTTGTTGATGTGGAGTGTGTTGATGTTTCGGGGTTTTCGTCTGCTCCGGTGGGGGTGGGGGAGCGGTTGGGGGTGTTGTTGCCTGAGCATGCGGTGTATGTGATGTTCACGTCGGGGTCGACGGGTCGTCCGAAGGGGGTGGTGGTGTCGCATGCGGGGGTGGTGAATCGGTTGTTGTGGATGCAGGGGGAGTTTCCGTTGGGTGTGGGGGATGTGGTGTTGCAGAAGACGCCGGTGTCGTTCGATGTGTCGGTGTGGGAGTTGTTTTGGCCGTTGATGGTGGGTGCTCGGTTGGTGGTGGCGGATGCGGGTGGGCATCGTGATCCGGTGTATTTGGCGGGTGTGATCGAGCGGTGGGGGGTGTCGGTGGTGCATTTTGTGCCGTCGATGTTGGAGGTGTTCGTGGGGGAGTTGGTGGGGGAGTTGGGGGTGGGGTGTTCGTGTCTGCGTCGGGTGTTTGTTTCGGGTGAGGGGTTGTCGTCGGTGACGGCTGCGCGGTTTGCGGGGGTGTGTGGTGCGGAGTTGGTGAATTTGTACGGGCCGACGGAGGCGTCGGTGGATGTGACGTTTCATGTGGTGGATGGTGTTGAGGGGGTGGGTGTTCCGATTGGTCGGGCGGTGTGGAATACGCGGGTGTTGGTGTTGGATTCTCGGTTGCGGCCGGTTCCGGTGGGGGTTGTGGGGGAGTTGTATGTGGGTGGGGTGCAGGTGGCGCGGGGGTATGAGGGTCGTGCGGATTTGACGGCGGGTCGGTTTGTGGCGGATCCGGTGTCTGGGGTGTCTGGGGTGGTGGGGGGTCGGTTGTATCGGACGGGTGATGTGGTGCGGTGGGGGTGTGGTGGTGAGTTGGAGTTTGTGGGGCGTAGTGATTTTCAGGTGAAGGTGCGGGGGCAGCGGGTGGAGTTGGGTGAGGTGGAGGCGGTGTTGGTTGCTCAGGTGGGGGTGGCTCGGGCGGTGGTGGTGTTGCGGTCGGGTGTGGGTGGGGATTTTTTGGTGGGGTTTGTGGTGGGTGAGGTGGGGGTGGTGGTTGACGAGGTGGCGGTGTTGGAGGGGGTGAGGAGGTCTCTTCCGGGGTTCATGGTGCCGTCGGTGGTGGTGGTGTTGGATGGGTTGCCGGTGACGGTGCATGGGAAGTTGGACCGAAAAGCCCTACCGGACACAACTTTCAACGCTGCAGAATATCGCGCGCCGATCACGCAGACCGAAGGTGTGGTCGCTCGTGCGATCGCTGACGTACTCGATCTCGACCGGGTGGGGGCCGATGACAATTTCTTCGAGCTCGGCGGGGACTCTCTCAGTGCTACCCGCGTCATCGCGCGCATCAACACCGCGTCGAACACGAAACTGGGGGTCAAAGCGCTGTTCGACACTCCGGTGGTGGCTGATCTGGCGGCCTTGATCGATCCAGTCGAACCTGTACTTGGTGAATCGGGGCTGGGAAAACTCACGGGTAAGGCACGGCCAGAACACATTCCACTGTCCCTGTCGCAGTCGCGTATGTGGTTCCTCAACCAGTTCGCCACTTCATCTCCGCTCTACAACATTCCCGTTGCCCTGCAACTCGACGGATTCCTGGATCTCGAAGCGCTCGAAGCTGCGCTCGGCGATGTAGTGGAACGGCATGAATCCCTTCGGACGATCTTCCCGACTTCCGCGGACGGGCCCCGCCAGGTGATTGTCGAACCAGGGCTCGCTGCTCCTCGAATCCACCCCGTGCCGATTCCCGGCGAGCAGATATTTGCGGCGTTGCATGGGTTTTTCGACGTGGGATTCGATGTGGCCGAGGAGTTCCCGCTGCACGTGAGGTTGCTCCGAACCGGGCCGGAGCAGCATGTTCTTGCGATCGTTGTCCACCACATCGCGGCCGACGGCTTCTCGATGACGCCACTGGCACGTGACCTGATGCGCGCCTACACATCCCGTGCGCAGGATCAGAGTCCGAACTGGGTGCCATTGCCCATCCACTATGCTGACTACAGCGTGTGGCAGCGGGAGATCATCGACGCAGAAGACGGTCCGGGTACGCCGATCTCGGATCAATTCGATTATTGGACCGAGGTGCTGTCGGGAATCCCCGAAGTCTCACCGCTCGCTCTTGATCGGCCTCGAACGCCGGAGCGCTCCTCCGAAGGTGCCGTTGTCTCGGTGAGCATCTCACCCGAAGTACATCGAGCTTTGACCGACCTTGCACACCAGCATGATTCGACACTCTTCATGGTTCTGCACGCGGCGCTCGCGTTGCTGCTGGCACGGCTCTCGGGGTCAGGCGACGTAGTGATCGGGACGCCGGTCGCGGGACGCGGCGAAGCGGTGTTGGACGACGTGGTAGGGATGTTTGTCAATACTCTGGTTCTTCGTACACCGGTCGAATCCGGAGCAACCTTTGCCGACACTTTGGCAGCTGTGCGGTCGACAGATCTCGGCGCACTGGACCATGCGGACGTTCCGTTCGAAAAGCTGGTGGATTACCTTGCGCCCGATCGTTCCACTGCGCATTCACCCCTATTTCAGGTACTACTCGAATTCCAGAACGCCACGAGCCTGCGCCTCGAACTACCGGAGTTGACGGTCCGTTCGCTCGACATCGATCTCGAGGTGGCAAAATTCGATCTGCAACTGAGTGTGATGGAGCAGATCGACGAGCGCGGCGTCCCGGATGGGATCAGCGCCGGCTTCCGCTATGCCACGGATGTTTTCGATCAAGGATCAGTGGAGCGAATTGCACAGCGCTTCGGGAGGGTGATCGACGCCGTGATCGACGATCCGTCCGCGGTCGTCGGTGACATCGACATTCTTCTGACCGGCGAACGTAGCGAGGTACCGGTTGCGCCGTCTCGCTCAGTTATTGACACGAATGATGATTCGCTGTCGGATCTCTTCGATCGAACGGTACTCACTTCGGGTGATGCCGTGGCGGTGCGTTGTGACGGACAGTCGGTGACCTACCGCGAACTGGACGAGCAAGCTAACCGCCTCGCACGACTGCTGGTGGCGCAGGGGGTCGTGGCAGAGACACTCGTGGCAGTGGCGATGACCCCGTCGTTCGAACTTCTTGTGTCTCTGCTGGCGGTGGTGAAATCGGGCGGTGGATACCTACCGGTGGACCTGACGTCTCCGCCCGAACGGGTGAGCTTCGTGCTGCGTGACGCTGCGCCGGTGTGCGTACTGACGACCACCGCGGGCAGTGATGAAGTCGGCGGTAACGGGGTGCCCGTGATCGTCGTGGACAGTACCGACACTCGTGATGCGCTGCAGAGGTTTTCACCGCTGCCGGTGACCGACGAAGACAGGCCGCTACCGTTGCAGCCCGATTCGGTGGCCTACGTGATTTACACCTCGGGATCCACCGGGAGACCGAAGGGGGTGCAGGTTCCTCATCGCAGCGTCGTGACATTGCTGGCAAACACCAGAGCGCTCTTCGGATTTGACCGCGGCGATGTGTGGACGATGTTTCATTCGGCGGCATTCGACTTCTCGGTGTGGGAGATGTGGGGTGCACTCGCACATGGTGGCCGTCTGGTGCTGGTCGACTATTTCACGGCACGTTCACCCGAGGCATTCCTCGAATTGCTGCGACAAGAACGTGTCACAGTGCTCAATCAAACTCCCACCGCTTTCTATCAATTGGCGGAAGCCGACCGGCGTGCCGGGGGTGCGGACCTGCCATTGCGTTACGTGATCTTCGGCGGCGAGGCGCTCGACTTCGGACAGCTGACGCGCTGGTACGCCCGACGCGGGACCTCGCCACCAGATCTGGTCAACATGTACGGCATCACGGAGACAACCGTGCACGTCAGCCACCTACCGCTGGATCGTGAACTGGCACGTGAAGGATCTGCTTCGGTGATCGGGCGGGCACTGCCCGGGTTGCGTGTGTACGTGCTGGATCAGCGGCTGCACCCCGTGCCGCCCGGCGTGGTGGGTGAACTGTATGTCTCCGGCGACCAGGTCTCACGCGGATACCTAGGCCGGTTCGGTCTCACCGCCACACGTTTCGTTCCCGACCTCACAGTCAGCGGCGCGCGCATGTACCGGTCCGGTGACGTGGGGCGCGTGAATGACAACGGACAACTGGAGTACCTCGGGCGTAATGACGTGCAGGTGCAGGTGAAGGGTTATCGAATCGAACTCGGCGAGGTGGAGTCTGCTCTGCTCTCCGGAGTGGGAGTGGCGCAGTCGGCGGTGGCGGCACGCGGAGGCCGATTGGTGGGCTACGTGGTGCCGGAGTCCGGTGCGACCATCTCGCCGAAGGCGTTGCTCGAGGACCTCTCGGCGAAGTTGGCAGCACACATGGTCCCCGCTGTCGTGACGGTTCTCGAGGCCCTGCCACTGACGGTGAACGGGAAACTCGACCGGAAAGCGTTGCCTGAACCTGACTTCGGGCAACAGATAACCGAGAGTCGTAGTCCTGCGTCGGAAACGGAAAACATCCTTGCGGGCCTTTTTGCCGAGGTTCTGGGACTCGACGAGGTGGGGGTGGACGACTCGTTCTTCACCCTCGGTGGCGATTCGATCATGTCCATCCAGTTGGTGACCCGCGCCAAGTCTGCCGGAATTCTGATCACACCGCGCGAGGTGTTCGAGCGCAAAACCGTGGCAGCGCTGTCCGAGACGGCCGGAACGGCTGGCGACCGCGTCGTCCTCGACGAATTACCTGGCGGCGGCGTCGGTGAGATCGAATTGACGCCGATCGTCAAATGGATGCTTGATCGTGGTGGAAATTTTCGCCGGTACTCCCAATCTGTTCTGCTCGCGGTTCCTGCCACGCTCGACGAGGACACGTTGACACAGGCCATGCAGGCTGTGTTGGACCATCACGACATCCTCCGAGCCTGCCTACGGGTCGCACCGCATCCCGAATCCGCTGGGCGGATGGACGTCGAGCCTGCAGGTGCGGTGAGGGCGCAGACAATCGTGCGTCGCGTGCATCTCGACAGCGCTGTGGACGAGACGGTCTCGGCGGCACTTGGTGCCGCTCTGGATCGGCTCGATCCGGGGACCGGCGTGATGGTGCAAGCAGTGTTGTTCGAACCTGACGGACGCGGGGGAAAGCGGTTGCTTCTCGTGGCGCACCACCTCGTGACGGACGGGGTCTCCTGGCGAATTCTGATCCCCGATCTTGCGCTCGCGTGTGAACAGGTGCAGTCAGGCATCGACCCTTCACTGGCTCCGGTCGGGACGTCGATGCGTCGATGGGCACGCGGCCTCGTCGACGCCGCGCACGAGCCGGACCGGGTGGCCCAACTCGACTACTGGCGGGAGGCACTGCGAGGTCCTGACCCGATGCTTGGCGCGCGCTCCTTGGCGACAACGGATACCGGAGTGAGGGCAGCAGACGTCGAAATGCGTGTACCCCCAGCCTTGACCGATACCGCGTTGACAGATGTGCCGCAGGCGATTCACGGGAGCGTCGAGGACGGATTGTTGACGGCGTTGGCTTTGGCGTTGGTTCGCTGGCGGGGCGAGCGCGGGAGCGATGCTCCGGAGACGTTGATCAGCCTCGAGGGGCACGGACGCGAGGAACCGGTCGTCCCGGGGGCTGACCTTGCTCGCACCGTCGGATGGTTCACGTCGATCTTCCCGGTGCGCCTCGATCTGAGAGGAGTGGATACGAGTGACGCCTGCGCCGGCGGTCCGGCTGCAGGCTTCGCAGTCAAGGCTGTCAAGGAACAACTCCGGGCCGTGCCGGACCGCGGCATCGGATACGGCCTACTTCGATACCTGAACGGTGATACAGGACAGACTCTTTCGCAATTTCCTGCGCCACAGATCAGTTTCAACTACCTCGGACGCGTCGGTGGATCCGAGGCTGACGCTTCAGCGGGATGGACACCGATCCGTGACGAGGGTTTGCGGGCCGTTGCGGCCACTGAGCTGCCACTGGCGGCTGTCCTCGAGGTCAACGTGATCACCGTCGAGGGCAGCGACATTGCAGACGGCCCGGAGCTCGTTGCCGCCTGGACCTATTCGCCGGACATTATGAGCGAGGACGACGTTCGCCACCTTGCACAGTTGTGGGTCGACGCACTGGCCGGACTCGGCGAGTACGCGGCGGACGGTGGCGGATTCACACCCTCGGACTTCGATCTGGTCGAGCTTCGACAGGATGCGATCGACGACCTCGAGAGTCGGTGCGACGACTTGCGCGACGTCTGGCCACTCTCACCACTGCAAGCAGGACTGCAGTTCCATGCCGAACTGGCCGAAGAGTCGGTCGACGCCTACCTCGTGCAGGTGACCCTCGACCTCGTCGGCCACCTCGATGCGGAGCGCCTGCGCCGCGCCGCCGATACGCTGCTCGACAGGCATGACAACTTGCGCACCGCCTTCCTTCACGACGCGGACGGCCGCGCCGTCCAGGTGGTCCGAAGCAACGTGGCTGCACCATGGCAGGCGGTCGACCTCGCTGCCAAGTCAACTCGGGATCTCGAGCAAGTACTGGCGCAGGACCGAGCGCTCCCGTTCGACATCTCGCGTGCGCCGCTGATCAGGTTCACGCTCATCGCGATTGCCCCAGAAACGTTCAAGCTTGTGCTGACCAACCACCACATCCTTCTGGACGGCTGGTCGATGCCACTTCTGATCAGGGAGTTGGCGACTCTGTACGTTGCGGACGGCGAGGCGTCGGAGTTGCCGCGTGTACGCCCCTACCTCGACTACCTGACCTGGATGAACCGTCGCGACCGGGAAGCCTCCCGCGGGGTGTGGGCGAGGGCACTGCGCGGAATTGACGGACCGACGCTGCTTGCCCCGCACGATCGGTCGCGTCGACTCTCCACCATGGCGGCCGAGTGGGTGTTCGATCTGAACGAGGATTTCACGACGACGCTCCGCGGCGTAGCGCGGAGCCGCGGGCTGACGTTCAATTCGATTGTCCAGGCGTCGTGGGGGATCGTCCTCTCGGCACTGACCGGGCGAGACGATGTGGTGTTCGGAGCGACTGTGTCGGGTCGACCTCCCGAGCTGACCGGGATCGAAACCATGATCGGGCTGTTCATCAACACAATTCCGGTCCGAATCGCGGGGCACCCGGGTGAGAGTGTCGGCGCTCTCCTACAGCGGATTCAGTCTGAGCAGGCGGAGTTGTCGGATCACCACTATCTTGGACTTTCCGAGATCCAAGACGCCTCCGGGCCGGAGATCGGCTTCGACACGTTGACAGTCTTCGAGTCGTACCCCGTTGACCGTCAAGGACTGTCGACCGATACGGACAACGCGGGGATCCGAATCGCCGGCGTCGAGGCGAAGGATGCTGCCCACTATCCGCTCAGTTTGGTGGCGTCGGTCGATACCAGGCTTCGACTGAAGTTCGAGTATCTGCCCGAGGTTTTCGACTCAGGCGATATCGAGTCCATCGCCGGCCGACTGCGGCGCGTGCTCGAAGCGTGTGTCCATCCGGATCAATCGTTGGCCGCGGTGTCGGTGCTGACGGAGATCGAACGCGACCAACTGTTGCCCGTCCGTGGCGCGGTTGGTGGGTCGACCCGCATTTTTTCAGAGATCTTCGACGCGGCAGTTCAGCAGGATCCGGATGCGCTCGCTGTTGTGGCGGCGAGCGCCAGCATGACCTATGGCGAGCTGGATTTCCTGTCGAATCGTATTGCTCGGGTACTCGTCTCGCGAGGACTGGGAACCGAGGACTACGTCGCAGTCGGTGTTCCACGTTCTCTCACCTCAGTGGTGTCGATACTCGCCGTGGCCAAAACAGGCGCTGCATTCGTGCCGATCGATCCGAACTACCCCGACGAGCGGATCACCCACATGCTGAGCGATTCCAACGTCGGCGTCGGTTTGACCACCGCCGCATGTCGAGATCGACTGCCCGAAGTCGCACAGTGGCTGATTCTCGACGATCCGGACTTCACCAAGAAGTGCGAAGGATTCTCGGGCCGTCCTCTGACCGACAACGACCGACTCCGTCCGATCGGGTTGGATTCTGCGGCCTACGTGGTCTACACCTCGGGGTCGACTGGCGTGCCGAAGGGAGTGGTGGTCACTCATCGCGGGCTCGACAATTTCGCGCGGGACCAGGTCGAACGCTACGGTGCAACACCACAATCGCGCACAATGCACTTCTCCACTCCGAGCTTCGACGGGTCGCTCTTCGAGTATCTGCAGGCTTTCGGAGCCGGCGCGACGATGGTGATCGCCCCACCTGGGGTGTACGGGGGCGAGGAGCTTGCGGAGCTTCTGGCCGAGCACGCCGTCACACATGCGTTCATCACCACGGCGGCACTGGCTTCGGTGGATCCGGTTGGGCTCGAGCAACTTTCGGAGGTCGTGTTCGGTGGTGAAGCCTGCCCGCCCGACCTCGTCGCTCGCTGGGCGCCTGGCCGTCGGCTGTACAACGCCTACGGACCGACCGAGGCGACGATCATGTCCAACGTCAGCCCGCCGATGGCGGCCGGTGAACGCATCACGATCGGTGGACCCATCAGGGGTGTGAGCGAGCTGGTGCTCGATTCGCGGCTGCAAGCCGTTCCCGTCGGGGCGCCTGGCGAGCTGTACCTTGCCGGGCCTGGAGTGGCGCGGGGATATCACCGTCGGCCGGGATTGACGGCAGAACGCTTTGTCGCCAACCCGAGTGACCCTGGAACGCGGATGTACCGCACCGGAGACATCGTGCGGTGGACGGCCGAATCGCGTATCGAATACATCGGCCGCAGCGACTTCCAAGTCAAGATTCGGGGCTTCCGTGTCGAACTCGGTGAGATCGACAGCGCGCTCATGGCCGAGCCGAACGTCGGATTTGCCGTCACCATTGCTCACCGCGGTCCCGCGGGAGAGGCCCGGCTCGTGTCGTACGTTATGCCAGCAGAGGGCCAATTGGACACCGGGGTCCTGATTCACGCCCTGGCCGAGCGATTGCCTTCGCACATGGTGCCCGCCGCAATGGTCGTGCTGGAGAGCATTCCACTGACAGCCGTCGGCAAACTCGACCGCTCGGCGTTGCCCAGCCCCGAGATCCACACGACCACAAAGGAATTTCGTTCGCCTGTCGGCCCGGTCGAGCAGGCGGTGTCGAACGTGTTTGCAGAGGTACTCGGCCTCGAGCGCGTTGGTGCCGACAGTAATTTTTTCGACCTCGGGGGAAATTCTCTCAGCGCTACATCGGTTGCGGCCAGGCTGCGGGCAGTGCTGGAAGCCGCCGTCGGCGTGCGGGATCTGTTCGAGGCGCCGACGGTAGCCGCCTTGGCTGCGGTGATCGAACAGTCGGTTGCTGGACAGTCGGGGCGCCCGGTGTCAGTGCCGCGCCCTCGACCCGAAAACATCCCGTTGTCGTTTGCTCAGCAGCGAATGTGGTTCGTCAATCAACTGGACACCAGTTCGCCTGCGTACAACATCCCGCTCGTGGTGCGACTGACCGGTGAACTCGACAAGCCGGCATTGAGAGCAGCGGTGTCCGACGTCATCGCTCGCCACGAGTCGCTACGAACGATGTTCCCGGTTCGCGGCGACGGGCCGCTCCAGCACATAGTGCCCACCGACAGCACGGCGCTGCCGCAGTTGGCCGAACCACCTGTTGCCGACGAACATCACCTCCGCGACGAGCTCGCCAGAATGGTCTCGGCAGGTTTTGACGTCGCAGCGCGAATCCCCTTGCGGGCAGCGTTGTTCACCATGGGCGAGCGCGAACACGTACTTGCGGTTGTGGTGCACCACATCTCCGCCGACGGTTTCTCGATGTCCCCGTTGGTGCGGGATGTGATGACGGCATACGAGGCCCGCGTGCACGGCGAAGAACCAGATTGGGCGCCTCTGGCGATCCAGTACGCCGACTTCACCCTCTGGCAGCGAGAGCTTCTGGGTTCCGGCGAAAACCCGGCATCGGTGATCTCCGAACAGCTGGATTACTGGCGACGCACACTCTCGGGCACACCCGACCTCCTTGAACTTCCGCTCGATCGGGACCGGCCCGCACAGCAGACTTTTCACGGCGCGCGCATCCACTTCTCGATCGGCAGTGACCTCCACCGCCGTATCCGGGAGCTGTCGAGGCAGCATCAGTGCACTGCATTCATGACAGTGCACGCGGCGCTCGCGGTACTGCTGGCACGTCTCGGCAGCACCGACGACGTCGTGATCGGGACACCGATCGCCGGTCGAGGGGATCGCGTCCTCGATGACCTGATCGGCATGTTCGTCGGGACACTTGCCCTGCGTACACAAGTGGACTCGGCTCAGTCGTTCCGGGACTTCGCGGCGCATTGTCGCGAGGTCGACCTCGCGGCGTTCGCGCATTCCGAGGTTCCGTTCGAGCGGGTTGTCGATGCGGTCGGGCCGAAACGGTCGACGGCTTACGCTCCCATCGCCTCGGTGTCGTTGGAATTCCAGAACAACGAACGGCCGAATCTGCAACTGCCGGAGTTGGAAGTTCGCGGCATCGACCCCCAACTCGACGTCGTGAAGGTGGACCTGGAATTCCTCCTGGCCGAGGAATTCGACGAAAGTGGAGCGCCTCGAGGAATGAGCGGCGCGGTCGACTTCGCCACTGATCTCTTCGATCCAGGTACGGTCAGCAGCTTTGCCGACATGTTCGTGCGTGTTCTCGAATCCGTGACCGTGCGTCCCGAAGCGGCCATCGGTGACATTGCGCTGTTCGGTGATCTCGAAACTCGCGAGTTGGTGCCGGCGCGTGGACAGACGGGAGTACCACCGAAACTGTGGCCCGACTTGTTGACGACCGCTGCTGCGGTTGACCCGGACTCGGTGGCTCTGTCACTGGAGAACCGGCAGATCAGCTACCGCGAACTGGACGAGTGGTCGAACCGTGTGGCCCGGGAACTGTGCTGTCGGGGGGTGGGCCCGGAGACCTTCGTGGCGTTGGGAATGCCCCGATCGATCGAGTCGGTGGTGGCAATCTGGTCGGTGGCCAAAGCCGGAGCTGCTTTCGTGCCCGTCGATCCCGACTACCCGCGTGGGCGCGTCGAATACATGCTCGCCGATTGCCGAGCCTCACTCGGATTGACGGTTCACGGAAGCCGAACCCATCTACCCGACGTGGTTCCTTGGCTCGAACTCGACGATCCTGACTTCGAGCAGCGGGTGGCGGCGTTGTCGCCGGAACCGATCACCGACGACGACCGAACCGGTGAATTGCGCCTCGACCATCCTGCCTATTTGATCTACACCTCGGGGTCTACCGGAAAGCCCAAGGGAGTGAACATCACTCATCGCGGTCTGGCCAACTTCACGGCAGAGACTCGTGAGCGGTTCGAGGTCACTCACGATGCGCATGTCTCGCAGTTGGCCTCGCCGAGTTTCGACGCGTCCATCTTCGAGTTGACCATGGCGTTCAGCGCGTCCGCACGGGTCGTGATTGTTCCACCGGCGGTGTACGGTGGCGCCGAATTGGCTGACGTCTTCCGGCGCGAGCAGGTCACTCATGCCACCATCACGCCGACTGCGCTGGCGGCGCTCGGTGACAACGGATTCGAGGCGCTTCGTGTCCTCGATCTGGTGGGCGAGGCCTGTCCGCCGGAGGTGGTCACGCAGTGGGCGCCGGGTCGGAGGCTGCACAACGGATACGGCCCGACGGAAACCATGGTGCAGGCAAGCGTCAGTGATTCGATGAAACCCGGGGCAGGAGTGAACATCGGCTCGCCCGCAGTGGGATTCGGTTTCCTGGTGCTGGACGAGCGTTTGCAACCCGTCCCGGTCGGTGTGCCGGGGGAGTTGTACATCATCGGCCCGGGTATGGCACGTGGGTACCATAATCGAGCGTCACTGACGTCGGAGCGATTTGTGGCCTGCTTGTACGGGGCGTCGGGGCGCCGGATGTACCGCACCGGAGATGTCGTGCGTTGGCGTGAGTCCGGCGGTGACAGTGCAAGTGATGACGGCAGTGCAAGTAATGGGTCACATCACACGCTCGAGTACATCGGGCGCAGCGACTTCCAGGTCAAGATCCGTGGTTTCCGGATCGAACTCGGCGAAATCGATGCAGTTCTCTCGCGCCACCCGTCAGTGGACTTCGCTGCCACCATCGGCCACGTCGGACCGTCGGGTGAAACGGTCCTGGTGTCGTATGTGCGCGCGTCGGATGCCGAAGCCACGGACAGCGACGAGATACGGGTGTACGCGGCCGACCGACTACCCGCGCACATGGTTCCGTCGGCGGTGGTACTTCTCGAGCGAATTCCTATGACGCCGGTGGGTAAGCTCGACCGGAAGGCTCTACCGGCACCCGAATTCAGTTCGGCTGCAGCCGAGTTCCGCGAACCGGTCACCGAGACCGAGCATGCAGTGGTCGACGCATTCGCCGAGGTTCTGGGCGTCGACCGGGTGAGCACCGCGGACAGCTTCTTCGATCTGGGCGGGTCGTCTCTCGTTGCCACCCGAATCGTCAGCGCACTGCACTCCCGATTCCAACGCAGGATTCCACTTCAATGGTTGTTCCTCGACCCGACACCTGCCGGAATTGCTCGTCGCCTCGACCTGCCGACTGTGAGCGCTGGCATGGAAGAGTTGCTCGCCGTGGTTGTTCCGCTGCGCGCAGAAGGAAGTGGGCGACCGCTGTTCTGTGTGCACCCTGGTATGGGCCTGTCCTGGGGCTATGCCGGCTTGGTGCGGTATCTGCCCGAGGACCGACCGGTATACGGACTTCAGCTACCCGCACTCAGTGACGACGGTGACTATCAGTCGATCGAACAGTTGGCGCATCGCTACGTGGAAGAGATGGAGGCCGTTTCGCCGGAAGGGCCCTACGACTTGCTCGGGTGGTCGCTCGGTGGCGTCATCGCGCACGCCATGGCCGTCGAATTGCAATCGTCCGGCGGCGAAGTCGCAACGCTGACGATGATGGACAGTTACCCCGACAACGGCGATGCGCCGTCGTCAGCCGTCCTCGACGTCCGGGACCTGCTGAGAGGCCTCGGCCTCGAGGTCGAGACCGACGGAGATCTGACGTTCGACGACGCGGCCGCCGTGTTGGCCCAGTCGGTCGGGACCGAGACCGGGGTCGACGGTCGGGACCTCGAGCGGCTTGCCCGCGCGTACGAGACTTCGCAGCGAATCACGCACCAGTTCGTTCCACAGGTCTACGAAGGCGACCTGGTGATTTTCCCGGCAATCGGAGGAGACGACACGATTCCGCGCGGAAGGTCGACCCAGGAATGGAGCCCGCTCGTGAGCGGCCGGATCCTGGAGATACCGGTGGGCTGCGGACATAACGAGATGATCGAGCCTGCGGCCATGTCGGTCATCGGACCGGAGATGGCTCGGATCCTCACGATGTTTTCGGGCTACTCCGAACGGGCATGACAACTTCAAGCCACCGAGCCGCAAGCCCGCGAAGCGAGCGCCACCAAGCTGTTGCCGGGCACCGCAATCGAGCACGAGGAGCGGCAATGAGAAGGATCGGACGCACTCGGGCGATACTTGTCGTCGCCCTCGTCGCATGGACAGGATTGTTCGGTGAAGCAGCGCTGGCCTCGGCAGATCTGGCGCGGACGTTGCCTTCAGACGGATCAGCTCTCGATCACGTCGAGGAGATCAACGCCCGTCAACTGACGATGTACGTCTACTCGGCTGCAATGGACAAGGTGATCCCGCTCGAGGTGATTCGGCCGGCAGACACCAGTGCGCCCAGGCCGACTCTCTATCTGCTCAACGGCGCCGGCGGCGGCGAGGATACGGCTACGTGGCAGACACGGACAGACGTCGTCGACTTCTTCGGCGACAAGAACGTCAACGTCGTGAATCCCATCGGCGGTGCATACAGCTATTACACCGACTGGGAGAAGCCGGATCCTGTTCTGGGACTGAACAAGTGGACCACGTTCCTCACCCAGGAGTTGCCGCCGATCGTCGACGCCACACTCGGTACGACGGGCGCGAACGCCGTCGCCGGATTGTCGATGGCCGGTACGTCGGTTCTGAGCCTGGCCGAGGCCGCGCCGACGGTTTACCGTGCGGTCGGTGCCTTCAGCGGTTGCGCCGAGACGAGTACTCAACCAGGTCAGGACTACGTGAGATTCGTGGTCGGATTCCGCGGCGGCAACGTCGACAACATGTGGGGTCCCCTCGGTGGTCCGGGGTGGGTGGCCAACGATCCGGTGGTCAATGCCGAGAGATTGCGAGGCATCGATCTCTACATCAGCAACGGAACGGGTCTGCCAGGTCCACACGAGAATCTGGGTGGACCGATGGTGAACGGTGATCCGGGCGTTCTGGCCAACCAGGTGATCGTGGGTGGTGTCATCGAGGCTGGGACCAACCAGTGCACCCATCGTCTGGCCGAGCGGCTCGACTCCCTGGGAATCCCCGCCACCTACGATTTCCGGGCAACGGGCACGCACTCCTGGGGTTATTGGCAGGACGATCTTCACAACTCGTGGCCGGTGATTGCCGCGTCGATCGGTGCGCGTTAGCCGGCGTACCCGAGTATCGGTAGCTGAGTTGTTTCTCACTTCGGGACCCAGTCTCCGAACCTGGCCGCCCGAACTGCAGGTCAGCGGCGTTATAGTCGCCAGATGAGTTCAGATACACTCGCGCACCTCGACACCGATGTACTTGCGCGCAGGTTTGCGTGCCTGGGTGACCCGACGCGGTTGCGAGTGCTTCGACTTGCAGCTGCCGGCCCGATAGAGGTCGACGCGATTGCACGCGCTGCATCACTCGAACTGTCCGCCCTGGGTGCTCACCTCAAGGCGTTGAGCGACGTCGGCTTCGTCGAGGTGACGATGCGCGAGGGCAACTCGGTTGTCAGTGTTGCCGGAACCGCGTACTCAGATCTGATGGCAGCGGCTGCCGTCCTGGCTGCGCGCGGTCCGGTCAGCGACACCTTGGGGCTGCTTCCCTCCGATGTGGTTCTGCGCCGCATGGAGTCGGGTGACTGGGACGCCGTGCGGTCGATCTACCGCGAGGGAATCGACACCGGAAACGCGACCTTCACCACGTCGGTGCCATCCGCCGAGAAGCTCGACGCGCAATGGTTGCCTGATCATCGATGGGTCGCAGAAATCGACGGACGCGTCGAAGGCTGGGCGAGCCTGAGCCCGGTGTCCTCGCGCGACTGCTACCGCGGGGTCGCCGAGAACTCCATCTACGTCGGCAGCGGCGCTCGCGGTCGCGGGGTCGGCAAGCTGCTGCTTCGCCAACAGGTGCAGGCCGCCGACGCCAGCGAGATCTGGACCGTGCAGTCGTCGATCTTTCCGGAGAACCGGGCGAGTGTCGCGCTGCACCAGGCCGTCGGGTTCCGAATCGTCGGGACTCGGTCGCGTATCGCTCAACTGGGTGGGCGGTGGCGTGACACGTTGTTCCTCGAACGTCGCAGCGAGGACGCTCTCGCTGACATTTGAGAACAGGCGCTCAGCCTTTGGCAGCGCTGATTCCGGCGCGTCGACCGTAGAAGCTGCCGTCACCGAGGGACGTGCCTGAGGCATAACCGCCGGCGCAGACACCGGCAGTGCAGCGGCCGGCGGCAAAAAGCCCGGGTATCGGCTCGCCCGAGACGTGCAGGACCTCCGAGTTGATCGATGTGCGAAGTCCTCCGAGTGTGAATCCGGCGGTGAAGTTGCGAAGGTCGAGCGCCGCGACGGGCGAGCCGATCGGCTTGACCCACTCCTTCTTCTTGCCGAGTACCGGGTCTTCACCACGGGCCGCGTGGCGGTTGTAGACCTCCACGGTCGACTGCAGCGTGCCCTCCGGCAGACCCATGTCGGATTCGAGTTCCTCGACGGTTTCGGCCACCCACTTGGGCTGAAACCTGAAGAACGGTGTGGAACTGTCTGCGGCGCAACCCTCTTCGTAGGAAGCTTCGTCGATGATCAAGTAGGCCTGATTCTCGTTGCGTAGCAATGTTTCCTGCCCGATCCTTCCCGGGTACGTGTCCTCGTTGACGTAGCGCTGTCCGCGTCCGTTGACAAGAATGCCGCGGATCATCAACTGGGGGTCGCCGAAGAATGCCACCTCGGTTGCGTCCATGTGAGCGAGGTCGGCGCCGAGGGCCTGCGCCATCTGGATCGCCTTGCCGTCATGCTCCTCGATGGCTGCGCCGGGCCGACCGATCAGTCTCGGAGCGTACGACTGGATCATCGATTCGTTGTAGGCGAAGCTCCCCGTCGCCAGTACGACGCCCGTGCGTGCTCGGACCGCCACTTCTTTGCCGTACTGCTTGGCGATGATGCCGACGACTCGATCGTCGTCGACGACCAAGCGCTGCACCCGCATGTCGTATTCGGCCCGTACGCCCAGGCTTTCGGCTGTCTCGATCAACGGCTTCATCAACATGAAGCCGCCGCCCTTCTCTCCGGTGCGTTTGCCGCTCATCTGCGGAACGTGACCACGAGGGGCCGGTGTCGCGATCGTGTTGAACGGTGCAGAGTTCTCGCCGCCGGAATACATGAGACCGTCGTCGAAAGGCGTTTCCCAACCCGGTTGGCCATAGAAACTTTCCTTGAACGGCACGCCGTTGTCGACGAGCCAGTTGTAGTGTTCGACGCTGCCTTCGCAGTAGTCGGTGATCTTCTCCTCGTCCGCGCCGGGACCGAGCGCGGCCATCATGAACGACTTCATGTTCGCGGGGGAGTCCTCGAACCCGAGCGCCTGCTGCAACGGGGTTCCGCCGCCCAAATAGATGAACCCGCCGGCCAACGCCGCCGCGCCGCCCCATCCACTCGTGCGTTCGAGCACCAGCACGTCGGCGCCCGCCCGGGCCGCCTCGATCGAAGCACTCACTCCGGCGATGCCGTAACCGGCGACGACAACGTCAGCCTCGAAGTGCCACCGCTCGATGCTTGCTGCGGACTGCGGACGGATTGAGCTGGCCTCGGCCATGGATTCGGGTCCTTCGTTCTTCGGTGGGTTGATTTCAGTATCTCGATCGACGGTTCAGTCGGTGTCCGTTTTCGCGGAATCCGCGGCAGCCTTCTCCTTGGCGCGTGCGGCTTTGCGGCGGTCGGCCTTCACGGCGATCAGCGCGTTGTTGAGGCCGGTGGCAAGCGGCCAGCCGACATAGTGGCACAGGAAGATCGCGGCCTCTTCGAACTGCTGCTCGGTCAACTCTTCGTTGTGGAGAGCAGCGTTGATCTGGATCTTTGCGACCTCGCTCTGCCCCTGGGCGGTGATGGCGCCGATCAG
This sequence comes from Rhodococcus sp. IEGM 1409, assembly GCF_030056735.1. Taxonomy (GTDB): domain Bacteria; phylum Actinomycetota; class Actinomycetes; order Mycobacteriales; family Mycobacteriaceae; genus Rhodococcus_F. The sequence goes on along the minus strand of NZ_JASHKN010000011.1, from coordinate 113,082 downwards.
CAGCAGTCGCCGATCACGCACCGACAGCCCCGGTCGTGTCCAGATATCGGCGAAGAGATGGTCGGCGGTCACCGCGAAGAAATCACCGGGAACATCAGCGGGGAGTTCCCAGCCGTACACCTCGTTCATCTTCGCGACGCCGCGAGCGCGGGTCTCGGAGCTGCGGCTTCCTTCGGCTCCGCTGGTGTCGGTCATGTGGCTGGTGTCGGTCATGCGTGCTCCCGTGTCGTAGATGCCGGTGAAGGTTCGCCGTCCCCGTCCCCCTCCCCGTTTCCGACGCCGAGTCCGACGCCGAGTCCGGAGAGTGCAAGGTGCGCGAGCGGCAGTTCGAGACTCAGCCGCTCACCGAGGTCGATGGCCAAGGCCAAGTCCTTCTCCCCGAGATTGCGAACGTGCTGCAGTATCGAGAACCACGGATCACCCTCCGAGACCGGTGCAGTGGTGTCGCGAAGCATGATCGCGCCGGCGCCACCGGTGATGGCATCGGTATGCCTGACGATCTTCCCGAGCGTGCGAAGATTCAGTCCTGCGGCCTCGGCTAGTCGCGCAGCCTCGGTCGTGGCGGTGAACGAGACGAAATGAAGAAGGTTGCGTGCGAGTTTCATTCGAGTTCCTGCGCCGACATCACCGGCATGAACCACCAGCTCGGCCCAGGATCCGAATGGCTCACGGACGGCCTCGAACGCCTCCTCTGATCCACCGATCATCACCGCCAACCTGCCCTGGGCGGCACCGCCCGCACCGCCACTGATCGGCGCGTCTATCAGCAGAACACCGCGCCCTTTGCAGATACGAGCGAGTTCCACCGCCGTGGTGTCCGAGATGGTCGAGTGAATCGCGACGACGGTTCCTGGCTGGGCAGTCGTCAGGATCCCGTGCGGCCCGTCGACAACGTCGCGGACCTGCGCGTCGTCGAGCACCGTGACGGAGATGATGCTCGCGCGCGCGGCCACCTCGGCGGGCGTCGATGCTGCGCCTGCACCCGCGGTGGTGAACGGCTCGAGCGCTTCGGGGCGGGCATCACACACCACCAGCCCGCCCGGCCAGTCCAGGAGGCGCGTTGCCATGGGCGCACCCATGTTGCCCAGACCGATGTACCCCAGGCGGGGCTTCAAGGAAGGGGGCTCAGAAGCGGATTCCGTCACGACCGGTACACCTGCCCGCCGTCGACGTTGAAGATCTGCCCGGTCACCCAGCCCGCGTCGTCCGAGAGGAGGAACAGGCACATTCCGACAAGATCCTCAGGCGTTCCCATGCGCTGCAGCGGTATTCGCTTGACCATGTCCTTGACGATGTTGCCGGGGGTGACGGTTCGAGTCGCCTCGGTGTCGATGGGACCGGGAGCTATGGCGTTGATGCGGATGTTCGACCAGCCGAGTTCGGTCGCGAGCTGTTGCGTCAGGCTGTTGACCCCGGCTTTCGCGAGTCCGTAGTAGTTCGAGTACAGCCAGGCTGCCGTGGAGGACTGGTTGACGATCGAGCCACCCTTTTCTCGCATGTGAGGTACGACGGCGCGGCACACCTGCAAAGCGCCGTCCATGTTGACGCTCATGAACTTTCGGTAGTAGTCCCAGTCGACGGTCAACAGGGAATCGATCTTCATTCCGCCGTAGATGGCAGCGTTGTTCACCAGATGCTCGATGCTGCCGAACTGCTCGATCGTGAACTCGGCAAGTGCCGCAGTCGATTCGCCGTCGGCAACGTCGACGTCCTTGAAGACCGCGCGCCCTCCGTCCGCGGTGACCTGTTTTGCGACAGCTTCGCCGAGTTCGCGATTGAGGTCGGCGATCACCACGTTGGCGCCCTCCGCGGCCAACGCGCGAGCGTACGCCTCCCCGATGCCCTGCGCCGCGCCGGTGACTATCGCAGTGCGACCGTCGAAACGTCCCATGTCGTCCTACTTTCGTGGTGATGATCTGCGGTGATGGAGGGTGTTAATGTCAGGAAGGTGAAGCGACGAGCTTGGTTTCGAGGTATTCCTCGAAACCTGCGAGACCCATTTCGCGGCCGATCCCGGATTGTTTGTAGCCACCGAACGGTGCGTCGGCCGAGTACCAGACGCCGCCGTTGACGCTCAGCGTTCCGGTTCTGACACCCGCTACGACGTGCGCGATGCGATCGGGATCGGTGCCCCACACCGACCCGGACAGTCCGTAGGGCGAATCGTTGGCGATCCGGATGGCGTCGTCGTCGTTGTCGTAGGGAATGATCACGAGGACGGGTCCGAATATTTCCTCTTGCGCTACCCGCGACGAGTTGTCCAGCCCGGCAATGAGAGTGGGCTCGACGAAGAAACCCCTTTTGTGACTGGCAGGACGCCCACCACCCGTGACGAACGTACCGCCCTCTTCGGCGGCGAGCGCGAGATAGCTCTCCACCCTCTCGCGCTGGCGCGCCGAGATGACCGGACCGCACACCGTTCCGCGGGCGCTGGGGTCACCTGCCCGAATACCGGCCATCGCTGTGGACGCCGCAGCCAGAGCATCGTCGTACCGACTGCGCGGCACCAGAAGCCTGGTACTGAGCGCGCAGCCCTGACCGGCGTGAACGCAGACGGAGAACGCAGCAACCGAGCATGCACCCTTGATGTCCGCGTCGTCGAGGACGATGAATGCCGACTTGCCCCCGAGTTCGAGGAAGACTTTCTTGAGTGTCTGGGCGGCAGAGCCCATGACCGCGCGTCCGGTGGCGGTGGAACCGGTGAAGGACACCAGATCGACTCGCGGGTCGCTGCACAATTGTGCGCCGAGTGAATGATCCGTGGACGTCACTACGTTGACGACTCCGGCGGGGATCTCGGTTTCTTCGGCGATCACCTTGGCGACCAGCGCAGCGCACCAGGGTGTGTCCGGTGCGGGTTTGAGAACGATGGTGTTGCCGGCTGCGAGGGCGGGACCGAGTTTGGCGAAATTGATCTGGTGCGGGAAGTTCCACGGCGTGATCGCACCTACGACGCCGACTGCTTCCTTGAGTAGTCGGCGATGGGTGGGTATGCCCATGGGTGACGCGTGGCCGAGATCTTGTTCCCACGCATAGGATTCGATCAGGTCGGCCCAGTAGCGAAGATCTTCGATCGGGCCCTCGAGTTGTGGGCCGCTCGTCAGCATGACGGGCGCGCCCACTTCGGCCACAGTGATCTCACGTAGTTCTTCGATGTGCGACTGGAGTGCATCGCACAGTTGGCGCAGGCAGCGAGCGCGAAATTCGTGATCGCGTGCCCACTCGGTGCCGTCGAATGCACGGCGCGCGGCGGCGATGGCCGCGTCCATGTCCGCGGCGGTGCCTTCGGCAGCGCGGCCGATCAGTTCCTCGGTTGCCGGGTTGAAAACCTCGAAGGTTCCGCCGGATCCGGGGACCAGCTTTCCGTCGACGAGAAGTGCAGAACTGTCTGCGGGTCGAATCGTCATAACGCGAGCCCTCTCTTTCTGGACATGTGTCTGGACTCTAGTTCACACTTGGGATTGAGGCAATGGTTTTTGGGGCATAAGAGATTTCGGGCCCAGCTGTTTGAGAGTCGGTGGATCGGCCTCGACGAAAGCGCCTCATGTCCGGTGAGGCGCCGCTACGGTTCACCACACCGTCCATACCCGCAGAGGAGTAGTCGAATGAACAGAGTTGACGGAAAAGTGGTGCTGGTGACCGGCGCTGCGCGAGGTCAGGGGCGCAGTCATGCCGTCCATCTGGCACGCGAGGGCGCGCACGTCATCGCCTTCGACCTGTGTGCCGACATCGCCAGTAACGAGTACCCACTCGCCAGTCCTGCCGATCTCGAGGAGACCGCCCGACTGGTGAAAGAGACCGGGCAGCAGGTGGTGACGGCCCGGGTCGACGTCCGCGATCGCGCCGGACTCCAAACGGCCCTGGCGGAGGCGGTGAGCCAGTTGGGCGGACTGCATGTCGTCGTGGCGAATGCCGGTATCTGTCCGCTCGGCAAGCATGTGTCCACCGCAGGTTTTGTCGACGCGTTCGACGTGAACTTTCTCGGCGTGGTCAACACAGTGCACGCGTCGATGGAGTACCTCGGCGAAGGGGCTTCGATCATCGCGATCGGATCTGTCGCCGGCCTGGTGCCGCAGACCGGATTCAACGGTCAGCAAGCGCTCCAGGGTCCGGGAGGAGACGGATACGGCCTGGCCAAGAAGCTGATTCAGGCCTATACCAGTTCGTTGGCGCTGACCCTCGGGCCGAGCTCCATTCGGGTCAACGCGATTCACCCGACGAACGTGAACACCGACATGTTGCAGAGCATGCCGATGTACCGGACGTTCCGTCCTGATCTCGAGAATCCGACCGCCGAGGATGTGGCAGTGACGTTCCCGTTCATGCAGGCGATGCCGACCCCATGGGTCGAGCCCGCGGACATCTCGCATGCGGTGGTGTACCTGTCTTCTGACGAGTCGCGTTTCGTGACTGGTCAGCAACTGCGTGTCGACGCGGGTGCCGGGATGAAGATCGGTCTGTAGTAGAACTTTTCCTCGCTGCTGCCTGCCGGCGATGAATTTTCGGAGTTTCGCCGTTTCGTTGCCCTGGACACGGTGCTGTAGTAACGTCCAGACACGTGTCCAGCAAACGGGGCGAGCGAAGCGGCGGAGGATCGGTTGTCTACGAATCCACCCGTCGGCGCCTCACGGGCAAACAGGCGGAGACAGTAGCCAGACTGGCCGAAGCAACCGTGAAAGTTCTACGCGAACAGGAGTTTTCCGGTCTGAGTATCCGTTCGGTTGCGGCCGAGGCCGGCGTGGGAACTGCCACCGCCTACACGTACTTCGCGTCCAAGGAGCATCTGGTCGCAGAGGTCTTCTGGCGAAGACTGCAGGGGTCGTCGGCGCCCGACGGTGCCGGGCTGGATCGCACCGCGCACGTGCTGTCTGTGCTTCGCAACATCGCGCTGCTTCTCGCGGACGAACCGGAGGTGTCTGCTGCCGTGACCAACGCCCTGCTCGGTACCGATCCGGAAGTGGAACATCTGCGCGGCCGGATCGGGTTCGAGATCCACCGCAGACTCGCCTCGGCGTTGGATCCGAATGGTGAGCCCGAAGTATTGGAAGCGCTCGAAATGCTCTATGCGGGAGCGCTTCTGCGTGCAGGCATCGGGTACGGAACCTACGCGCAAATTGCCGGACGCCTCGAGGCATCCGCACTACTGATCCTGGAGAAATCATGACAGAAGCTTTGATCGATCCGGTGGTCTTCAACCCGTACGACTACCATTTTCACGACGATCCGTATCCGACGTACAAGCGTCTGCGCGAGGAATCCCCGCTCTATCACAATCCGGACGTGGGCTTTTGGGCGTTGTCGCGGTATACGGACGTGGTCGAGGGGTTCAAGGACAACAAGCGCCTGTCGAGCGCAAACGGAGTGTCTCTCGATCCCGCGGCATACGGGCCACACGCACACTATGTGATGTCGTTTCTCGCGATGGACGACCCTCGTCATATGCGGTTGCGCCAGTTGGTCTCTCGCGGATTCACACCGCGACGGGTTGCAGAACTCGACGGTCGGATACTCGAACTCACGAAGCAACACCTGATACCCGCGCTCGACGCGGGGGAGTTCGACTGGATCACGGAGGTGGCGGGAAAGCTGCCGATGGACGTCATCTCCGAGCTCATGGGAGTCCCCGAACCCGATCGAGCCGAACTGCGGCGTAAGGCGGACCTGGTGGTACATCGGGAGGCGGGTGTCCTCGACGTCCCGCAACCAGCGGTGGAAGCCTCGATCAGCCTGATGGGCTACTACAAGGACATGATCGCGCAGCGTCGGCGCGCGCGGACGGACGATCTGACCTCGGCGTTGCTCGACGCCGAGATCGACGGAGACAAGCTCTCGGATCAGGAGATCCTCGGGTTCATGTTCTTGATGGTGGTGGCGGGAAACGAAACCACGACCAAGCTTCTCGGAAACGCGCTGTACTGGGGCTCGCACCACCGCGCACAGATCACACCCGTGCTCGACGATCCCGAACGAGCCTCGGAGTGGGTGGAAGAGACCCTCCGCTACGACACGTCGAGCCAGATCGTGGCGAGAACGAGTGTTGTCGACCTCGAATATCACGGGCGCACCATTCCCGCTGGAGAGAAGGTATTGCTCCTGATCGGTTCGGCCAATCGTGATGCGGACGTGTTCGAAGACGCGGACAGCTTCCAGATCGGTCGAAGCTCGTCCGGCAAGCTTGCCAGTTTCGGTGGCGGCGTTCACTTTTGCCTCGGCGCCCACCTCGCAAAGCTCGAAGCCAAGATTGCGCTCGCAGAATTCGGCCGCCGGGTCAGCAGCTACGAGGTCGACGAGTCCGGAATCGAACGTGTTCATTCGACCAATGTTCGGGGCTTTGCGGCCCTACCCGTGAAAGTGCAGGTGCGCTGATGCCTCGTTTCGAACCCAACCCGGTTCGCCGGCCGGCACTGATCAGTGGTGCGTCGTCGGGAATCGGTACCGCCACCGCGTATGCCCTGGCTGAACTCGGCCACCCCGTTGCGCTCGGTGCGCGTCGACTTGCAGAGTGCGAGGCCATTGCCGAGAAGATCCGCAGTAACGGCGGCGAGGCCTACGCACACTTCCTCGACGTCACCGACGGTGATTCGGTGGACGGATTCGTCTCGGCAGCAGAGGCGGTGCACGGTCCCACCGAGATCGTCGTCTCCGGTGCCGGTGACCTCGAATTCGGTGCCGCGGACGAGATGGATCCCGAGGCGTTTCTCCGGCAGATTCAAGTCCACCTCGTTGGCGCGCAGCGATTGGCGCACCGCGTTCTCCCCGGTATGCGTCAACGTCAGCGGGGTGACTTCGTCCTGATCGGCTCGGACTGCGCTGAACGCCAGCGGCCGCTCATGGGTGCTTACGACGCAGCCAAAGCCGGACTCGAAGCCATGGGACGCCAGATGCGAATGGAACTGGAGGGAACAGGTATTCGCGCTTCGATCGTGCGACCCGGTCCCACACTGACCGGCATGGGGATGGACACGACGCCCGAGATCATCGGGCCGGTCGGGGAATCGTGGATCAAGTGGGGGTTTGCCCGCCACGGCTACTTTCTGCGTGCCTCGGACATCGCCAATGCCATCGTCGCAGTCGTGTCGGCGCCGCGCGGGGCTCACATCGTGCTCGTCGAAGTTCAGCCTGAGGCACCACTGGACAAACTTCCCACTGCGAACTCACAGGAGACGACATGACGCACGGAGTGCAGGAGACGTCGCGAACACTGCCCGAGCCACCGCGGGTGTCCGGGGGGGACCTCCCACACGGGCATCTCGAGGAACTGAGAACCGACCCGATAGCGCTGATGCGCAGGGTGCGCGAAGAATGCGGTGACGTCGGCGCCTTTCAACTTGCCGACCGCACCGTGATCCTGTTGTCCGGAGCCGAGGCAAACGAGTTCTTTTTCCGCTCCACCGACGAAGATCTCGACCAGCAAGCTGCGTACCCGTTCATGAAGCCGATCTTCGGTGAGGGCGTGGTCTTCGATGCCAGCCCGGAGCGGCGTAAGGAGATGCTGCACAACTCGGCACTGCGCGGTGAACAGATGCGTGGGCACGCCGCCACGATCGGCCGCGAGGTCGAGGCGATGGTCGCGCGGTGGGGAGACGAAGGTGAGATCGATCTGCTCGACTTCTTCGCCGAGCTGACCATCTACACGTCGTCGGCGTGCCTGATCGGCAAGAAGTTTCGCGACGAACTCGACGACCGTTTTGCCAAGCTGTATCACGAGCTCGAACAGGGAACGGACGCTTTGGCTTTCGTGGATCCGTACGCGCCGATAGAGAGCTTTCGGCGTCGCGACGAGGCCCGATTGGCGTTGGTTGCTCTGGTGCAGGAGATCATGAACGGCCGGATCGCGAATCCTCCGCACGGCAAGGAGGACCGTGACATGTTGGACGTGTTGGTCTCGGTCAAGGACGAGAGCGGCGACCTGCGATTCAGCGCAGACGAGATCACCGGCATCTTCATCTCGATGATGTTTGCAGGCCATCACACGACTTCCGGTACCGCAGCGTGGTCGCTGATCGAAATGTTGCGGCACCCCGACACCATGTCGGACGTGGTCGACGAACTCGACAACCTGTACTCCGACGGAGCTGACATCAGTTTCCATGCCTTGCGACAGATTCCGGTTCTCGAGGCAGTGGTCAAGGAAACCCTTCGACTGCATCCGCCGTTGATCATCCTGTTGCGAGTGGCGCGTGGAGATTTCGAAGTGGGAGGCTTCGAGATCCGAGAAGGCCATCTTGTCGCCGCGACACCCGCGATCTCCAATCGAATTGCCGAGGACTTCCCGCGCCCGGACACCTTCGATCCCGGGAGGTACATCGACCCGAATCAAGAGGACATCGTCAACCGCTGGACGTGGATTCCGTTCGGAGCCGGCCGGCATCGCTGCGTCGGCGCCGCCTTCGCTCAGATGCAGCTCAAGGCGATCTTCTCGATCTTGCTGCGGGACTTCGAGTTCGAGATGGCGCAACCGTCGGAGTCCTACCGAAACGATCACAGCAAGATGGTCGTCCAGCTGCAGCAGCCGTGCGCCGTGAGGTACCGCCGCCGAACGAGTTCGGGGAGTGAGGGGTGATCATGCACGTCGAAGTCGACCTCGACCTGTGTCAAGGCCATGCGGCATGCGAACTGGAAGCACCGGAGATCTTCGTCGTTCCGAAGCGAGGGAAGGTCAGTCTTCTGGACTCCGACCCACCCGAGTCGCTCCGCGGTGAAGCCGAGATGGCAGTCAGGTATTGCCCGACCGGCGCACTGAGAATTGTCGACTGATCACAGCGAATTGTCGACTGATTGCAGCGAATTCACGTACTCGAGGGAGGAAGTTCAGATGACCGGTTTCGACCGCGCAGAGCTCGACGAGATGGTCCAACGCTGGATCGAGGCGAACAAGAAGGCCGAAGCCGCCGGCGATTGGAAGCCATTGGCGGACATGTACACCGAGGATGCCACGTACGGCTGGAACTACGGTCCCAAGCAGGATTTCATGGCGGTGGGGCGCGAGGAAATTCGCGAAGTCGCGCTCGGTCTCGAGATGAAGGGCCTCGAAGGCTGGGAGTACCCGTATCAAGACTTCGTCATCGACGAACGAAGCGGCAACGTCATCGGTTTGTGGAAGCAGATTTCCGACGCCAAGCGTGAAGACGGGAGCAATTACTCCGTCTACGGTATCGGCGGAAGTTGGTTCCGCTACGGCGGGGATTTCCAATGGTCCTGGCAGCGTGACTTCTTCGACTTCGGGAACGTGTCGGCACTGTTCATGGAGATGATCAGCAACAACGCACTCTCGAAGGGGATGCAGGGGCGGATCCAGCGATCGATCTCTGGCGACCCGCTACCGGGCTGGTATCCCGTGGGAACCGCGCCGGTTCCGCTGTGGTGAGTCCGATGTCGGTGCGCGATTCCTTCGAGACACTCTCGCAGCGCGACCTTGCCGCGCTGGTGCCCGAGTTGCTCCTGTGTGGGCAGCTCATCGACCGCTCGGGCATGGCGCATCTGATCGTCGAGTTCGGCCGCGAAGGAATGGTGCAGGTGGCCGTCGAGGAGTGGGAATCGGCCAGTCCCTGGTACACCCGCCGCATGCAGAAGGCCCTCGGATATGAGGGCGACGACGTCGTGACGATTTTCAAAGGGCTACAACTCGACATCGGCGCGCCGCCACAGTTCATGGACTTTCGATACCGGGTCGACGATCCGCTGCACGGTGAATTCTGGCTCGATCATTGCGGAGCGCTCATGGACGTCGAACCGTTGGGCGACGAGTTCGTCACTTCGATGTGCCACGACATCGAGGACCCGACCTTTGATGCGACTGCCATCGCGACCAACCCGCACGCCCAGATCCGCCCGATTCACCGACCACCGCGTAGACCCGCGGACCGACATCCGCACTGCGCCTGGACCGTTGTCATCGACCCGTCACACACACCTCCCGTGATGACCGCACACACCGAGCAGATCGGACGCACTGAAGCGGTGACGGTCGAGCTGAGCCCGATCGATCACGGCGGGGACGGTAGGTCGGACTATTCGGGGCCGCTGTTGTCGGACCTGAGGTTCTCCGACTTCTCACGTTCGGCCTTGGTTCGTATCGCAGAGGAGATCTGCGTGCAGCATCACTTGTTGGCGTTGGGTTTTCTGGCCGCGGTTCGCCGTCGTGCCGATGAGGACAAGGCGCGCGACATCACACGGAAGCAACTCACGGGAATCGCAGGAGTAGCCGCACAGCGCATCCGAGATGCGCTCGGGCTTCCTTCGACTCTGGAATCGCTGGCGTTGGTCCTGTCCGTGCACCCCTTGCTGAATCCGAAGCAGTACGTGGAGAGCGAGATTCGACCCGACGGCGACGCTCTGGAGCTGTGGATCTCGCGCGAAGGTCTTGTCGACCGCGACGGCGGTTGGCCGACCTTGGTGGACAGCGGGCATCTCGATGCCCTCCAGGCGTTGGTTCGCGGAGTGAATCCGCACTTCACCGTGAGAGTGGTGGCCGAAGATCCCGCGGGACTCCTTCTGGCCGTGGACATCACGGAAGCTCCAGCTCCGGAATGCGTCGAAGTCGCCATTACGAAGGTCAGTACCGGCGCGGCCTTCGTGTTCGAAGATCGCGGAATTCCCTTGCCTCTCTTCGTCGTCTGAGTGACCGAACCCGAAGGACTCAACCAATGGCCTACACGTTCGCGGACCTGTTCGAGCATTCTGTCGACGCGATGCCCGATCGCCTCGCGCTGATCGTTTCCGGTGAGGAGGTGACTTACCGTGAGCTCGACGAGCGGGCGAACCAATTGGCGCATTACTTCCAGTCCGTCGGGCTGGGTGTCGGTTCGCACATCGGCATTCACCTGCACAACTCGATCGAGGCGATGGTCGCAGTCCTCGCGGCCTTCAAGATCCGCGGGGTTCCCATTACGGTGAACTACCGCTACACGAGCGACGAATTAGTCTACCTGTACGAGAACGCGGATCTCGAGGCGTTGGTTTTCCATCGTGGTTTCGCCGAACGGGTCGCTGAAGCCTTGGTGTCCACAGTGCGGGTGAAGCACGTCATCGAGGTGCCCGACGAACTCGCTCTCGGGAATGAACCGTCGGTTCCGGTGGCAGTGGCGTACGACGACGCCCTCGGTGACCAATCCCCGCTTCGTACAGGTGAACACGCATTTCCGGAGCGCTCCGGCGACGATGTCTACGTTCTCTACACGGGCGGAACCACCGGACGACCGAAAGGCGTCGTCTGGCGTCAGGAAGACATCTGGCGCGTGTTGGCCGGCGGCTACGACTTCTATTCGGGAGAGCCGATCGCCGACGAGTACCAACAGTCGCGCGGTGGCGCCGCGGCAGCCGAACCTATGCGGTGGTGCATGCTTCCACCGCTGATCCACACGTCCGCGTTGATGCCGACGTTCAATGCGCTGTTCTCGGGGAACACCGTCATCTTCGAACCCAAATTCGATGCCGCACACGTCTGGCAGGTCGTCGCCGAGTACCGGCCGCAGGTCATGGTAATCACCGGTGACGCTATGGGTCGGCCACTGGTCGAAGCCCATCGCGAATTGCAACCGGATGCGTCGAGCCTGGCTGTACTCGCGTCCGGCGCCGCACTCTTCTCCGGTTCGGTCAAAGACGCGTTCTTCGACGTATTTCCGAATCTGATGATCTCCGATTCGGTCGGTTCCTCCGAAACAGGCTTCGGCGGAATCGGATTCGCAACCAAAGGTCTCGAGCAGCGCGGTGGTCCCAAAGTGGGAGCCAACAGATTCACTGTCGTCGTCGACGACGACAACCGAGTGTTGGAGCCGGGCTCGGGCGCCGAAGGATGGTTGGCGAAACTCGGTAACGTCCCACTCGGCTACTACAAGGATCCGGTGAAGTCGGCCGAGATATTCCGCGAGGTGAACGGCGCACGGGCAGTGGTGACCGGAGACCGGGCGCGGATCGAGGACGACGGCTCGGTCACCCTCCTCGGACGGGGAAACATGGTGGTCAACACCGGCGGCGAGAAGGTCTTCGTGGAAGAAGTCGAAGCAGTGGTGAAGGCCCATCCCGACATCTACGACGCGACAGTGATCGGCGTTGCCGACGAGCGGTGGGGCAATCGAGTGGCGGCTGTGCTCCGCATCCGCAACGGTGTGGAACCGGATTTCGAATCCATCGAGAAACACGCCCGCAGTCAGCTTGCCGGCTACAAGATTCCGCGTTCCTTCTGGATCGCCGACGACGTTGTTCGAGCGCCGAGCGGCAAGCCCGACTACCGGTGGGCAAAGGAGTACTCGCAAAGCCGAGACCCTGCCCACCGGATCGACTAGCGCTCGCACGCCGCACCCGGCACCCATCCGTAAAGGAGCACCTGCAATGCCTGAGATCGACCTTCCCGACGGGTTCGACGTGACCGACCCCCATCTGTACGGCGAGCGTGTCCCGCTTGCCGAATTCGCCGAACTACGACGGTGCGCTCCGGTCTGGTGGAACGCGCAGGAACCGGGCACCGGCGGATTTCACGACGGTGGTTGTTGGGTGGTCTCTCGTCACGCAGACGTCCGTGACGTCTCGTTGCGCAGCGAGGTGTTCTCCAGCAACGTCAACGGCTGCATTCCGCGCCATGAGGACAACATCTCCGCTGAGGAGTTGGAGGCAACCAAACATGTCCTGATCAACAAGGACGCCCCCGAGCACACGCAGTTGCGCAAGTTGGTGGCGCGTTTGTTCACTCCGCGGTCGGTGGAAGCGATGCGCGCCGGCCTCGAAGCGCGCGCGGAGGCCATAACGTCGGCCGCCGTCGCGGAAGGTAGCGGTGATTTTGTCAGCCAGGTCGCCAGTGAGCTACCCATGCAAGCGATCTCGGAGCTGATCGGTGTACCGCAGGACGGGCGTCGTCAGCTCTACGATTGGTCGAATCAGATGACGGGATACGACGACGAGTCACTCGCCGGAGAGTCCCGGATGGCGTCGGCGCAGATCTTGGGCTACGCCTACCAACTGGCCGAGGCGAGACGAGACGAACCGCTCGACGACATCATCTCGCGTTTGGTGCATGCCGACATCGACGGGCAGAAACTCACCCCGGAACAGTTCGGTTTCTTCGTCATCATGTTGGCTGTCGCCGGCAACGAAACGACGCGCAACGCCACGACGCTCGGCATGATGGCGTTTCTCGAACATCCGGATCAGTGGGAGCTGTACAAGCGTGAACGTCCGCGCACCGCTGCGGACGAGATCATTCGCTGGGCTTCGCCGCTCACGTCGATGCAGCGGACAGCAGTGGTGGACACACAGATTGCCGGCACTGCGATTGCGAAGGGGCAGCGCGTCGTACTGCTCTACGGCTCGGCGAACTTCGACGAGACCGTGTTCGATAACCCCGACGTCTTCGACGTCACCCGAGATCCGAACCCGCACCTCGCATTCGGGGGAACCGGACCACACTACTGCGTCGGCGCCAACCTGGCCCGAATGGAGGTCGACCTGATCTTCGGCAAGATCGCCGATCACATGCCCGACATCAGCAAACTCGGTGATCCGAGCCGACTGTCGTCCGGATGGCTCAACGGAATCAAGGAATTCAAGGTCGATTACGGCAACTCCACGTCGTGTCCTTCGGGGCATTGACATGTACAGCGGAAAAGTTTCACTTGCCGGCCCGATGCGCGAACTCGGCCAGTTCTACCGGATGGGCGCCGATGTTGCAGTGGGCTTGTTCCGCACCCGCTTTCAGGTGCAGGAGTTTCTCGAGCAGAGCTGGATGATCGCCAGGGTGTCGATCGTGCCGACGGTGTTGGTGGCCGTGCCGTTCACGGTCCTGGTGAGTTTCACGCTCAACATCCTGCTCCGCGAGATCGGCGCCGCCGACCTCAGCGGCGCCGGGGCCGCGCTCGGTGCCGTGACCCAGGTCGGACCGGTGGTGACGGTGCTGATCGTGGCAGGTGCCGGCGCGACAGCCATCGCCGCCGATCTGGGATCGAGAACGATCCGCGAAGAGATCGACGCCATGGAGGTGCTCGGGATCGATCCGATCAATCGGCTGGTGATTCCGCGGGTGGTCGCGTCGACCGTGGTGGCTTTGCTGCTCAACGGACTTGTCTGCGTCATCGGTATTGCCGGGGGCTACGCATTCTCGGTGTTTCTCCAGGGCGTCAACCCCGGCGCGTTCGTCGAGGGAATCACTTTGCTGACAGGTCTGCCCGAGGTGGCTTTGTCCATGGTCAAAGCCGCATTGTTCGGGATGCTCGCGGGATTGGTGGCCTGTTATCGCGGACTGTCGGTACGTGGTGGACCGAAAGGTGTGGGGGAGGCCGTGAACGAAACGGTGGTGTACGCGTTCATGGCGTTGTTCGTGGTCAACACCATCGTCACCGCGGTCGGCATCCGATTGACGGCGGGGTGATCGAGGTGACCTTGTCAGAATCGCTCGCACAAATCGGCAAGTTCGGACGCACGCGCGCGCGGGTGGCCCGGACGTCGCGCTCGATCGACGACGTCGGGCGACAAGCTGTCTTCTTCGCGCGCGCTATCGCCCACATCCCGTGGGCAATTCGCAAGCACCCGAAAGAAGTTTTGCGACTGGTCGCCGAGATCAGCATGGGCACAGGCGCTTTGGCGGTTATCGGCGGCACCGTCGCAGTCGTGGGATTCTTGACACTAGCCTCGGGCGGCACCATAGCGATTCAGGGTTTCAGCTCGCTGGGCAACATCGGAGTCGAAGCGCTCACCGGTTTCTTCTCGGCATTCATCAACGTGCGAATCGCCGCGCCGGTCATCGCGGGAATCGGCTTGTCCGCCACGATCGGCGCAGGTTCGACCGCACAGATCGGTGCCATGCGCATCAGCGAGGAGATCGACGCCCTCGAATCGATGGCGATCAGTTCGGTGCCATACGTCGTCAGTACACGCGTCACTGCGGGGATGCTGGCGATTCTGCCGTTGTACTCCCTGGCACTCGTCGGATCTTTTCTGGCCGGAAGGTTCACCACGGTCGTCCTGTTCGGTCAGTCGTCCGGCCTCTACGACCACTACTTCACGACGTTCCTCGATCCGGTCGACGTCGCGTGGTCGTTCGTTCAGGTGCTCGTGATGGCACTACTGGTGATGTTGATCCACACCTACTACGGATACAACGCGTCCGGCGGTCCGTCGGGCGTGGGAACCGCAGTGGGCCGCGGGGTTCGGCTCTCTCTTATCTGCGTCGTGGCGGTGACCCTGCTCGTCTCACTCGCACTCTACGGCGGTTCCGGCAACTTCAATCTGTCCGGTTAGGGGGACTGCGTGCACAGATACGGCTACAAGTTGGCTGCGCTCGGCTTGGCCGCGGCGATCATCGGGGTCATCGCCTTGTCGGTCGCGTCTTTCAACCAGACGTTTGTCCCCCGCGTTCCGATCACGGTGATTGCGGAGCGCGCGGGGCTCGTGATGGATCCCGGCGCGCGGGTGAAGATGGCGGGGGTGACCGTCGGCGCGGTGGAGTCCATCACGCCGAGCGACGACGCCACTGCACGGCTGTCGTTGTCGATCGATCCCGAAGCGCTCGAGTCGATTCCGGCCAACGTGGATGTGGCGATCACGTCGAACACGGCCTTCGGCGCGAAGTTCGTCAGTCTGTCCTCACCGGAGCGGCCCGCGAACACGCGCCTTGCCGCCGGGGCGACGATCGACGCGTCCCAGGTGACCGTCGAGTTGAACACTGTGTTCGAGAAACTGACCACTGTGCTCCGGACGGTGGATCCGGGCAAGCTCGATTCGACATTGGGCGCACTCTCGACGGCCCTGCAAGGACGCGGCGAGCGCCTCGGTGTCGCACTCGAACAAGCCGATACGTCATTGGCCGAATTCAACACTGCACGTGAGGCTCTCGATCACGTGCTGACCGACCTGCCGACCGTCACTCAGACCTACCGCGACGCTGTTCTCGACCTCTTGGACACCCTCGACTCGCTCACGACCACCGGTACCACTTTTCTCGACGAGCAGGAGAATCTCGACCTCCTCCTGCTCAATGTGATCGGGCTGGCCCGCACCGGAGAGGACGTACTGGGAGCCAACGCCGACGGCGTCGACACCGTCCTTTCCCTGCTACGTCCGACGACCGCTCTGCTCGAGGAATACTCCCCGGTGATTCCCTGTATGTTCCACGGACTGCAGGAGAGCAAGCGGATCGGCGACGGCGCCTACAACGGTCAACCGGGTATCAAGATGTCGATAGGTCTGATTGCCGGAACCGAACCGTACCGCTATCCCGACGACCTGCCCAAAGTGGCGGCCACCGGTGGCCCGCAGTGTATGGGTCTCCCATTGCGTGATCCGAACGTCAACGCGCCGTACCTGGTGACTGACACCGGGGTGAATCCGTTTGCGCCCGAGCGTCAACCGAATGGTGGGCAGCCGATGAACACGGTTCCGGATCTGATGAGCTATTTGTTCGGGACGGAGGTCCGATGAAAGTTCGTGGGTACACCGTCAAGTTCGGACTCTTCGTCCTGGTGATGATCCTCGTCAACGCCGGGCTGATCCTCGTGTTCGGCCAGATGCGGAGCGGCGACGCCAAGTCGTACTCGGCGGAGTTCGTCAACGCCTCCGGGCTCAGAGCGGGCGACAAGGTACGCATCGCCGGTGTACCGGTCGGCTCCGTCGGCTCGGTCGAATTCGGTGGGAATCATCGTGCCCACGTGAGCTTCAGCGTGGATTCGGGTGACACCGTGACCACGTCGACCAGGGCCGCTGTTCGATATCAGGATCTGGTGGGCAATCGATACCTCGAACTGCTCGACGACCCGGGAATCGCGGAACCGCAACCCGAGGGCCAGAGCATCCCTGTCGATCGCACCGCGCCGGCACTCGATCTCGATGCGTTACTCGGCGGCTTCAGACCGCTGTTCCAAGCGCTGGACCCGGAGCAGGTCAACGCGTTGTCGATGTCCTTGCTCGACATGTTCCAAGGACAGTCCGGAACTGTGGCTTCGGTGCTGGCGCACACCGGCTCGATCACCAACACACTCGCTGATCGTGACCAACTGATCGGCCGTGTCATCGACAACCTCGACGGCGTGCTCAGTGAATTGCGCAGCCGGGGTGGTCAGTTCAGTGACACTCTCGATCACCTACAGCAACTGGTCAGTGGGCTCGCGGCGGATCGGGAGATGATCGGGAGCGCCGTCGACAGCGTGAACACCGCATCGGGTACCTTCGCCGACCTGCTCGCCGGAGTTCGCCCGGACATCGCCGGGAACCTGTCGAAACTGGATGCAAGCCTGACTCCGCTGATCGACCAGCAGAGTGAGCTCGATCGGATCCTCGCATCGATGCCGTCGAACTACAGGCAGTTGATCCGAGTGGGCTCGTACGGATCGTTCTTCAATTTCTATCTCTGCGGTATCGCACTGAAAGTCGACGGGGCAGACGGCACACCGCTCACTGTCGATTTGGTGGACCAGACGACCGGAAGGTGTGCGCCCCGATGAGAGAGATGGCACAGAACCAGGCAGTACGAGTGGGCGTCGTGGGATTGGTCGTCACGGCGGCCGTCGTACTGGCGTCGTTGCAGTATCAGAACCTCCAGTTCTTGAAATCAGGCGTCGGATGCAGCGCGTTGTTCGCCGACGCCGGCGGCCTGGCTCAGGGGGACGAGGTCAATGCCGCAGGCGTGAAGATCGGGACGGTGGACCGGATCGAGGTCGAGAACGGACTCGCGCGCGTGGACTTCACGCTGGACGGGTCGATCGGTCTGGGGGAAAGCACGTCTGCGGCGATCACCACGATGTCCCTCCTGGGCAAGCGGGCGGTGTCACTCGATGTGGACGGTGCGGGAAGGATTGCGGTCGGTGGCGAGATCCCGGTCGAGCGAACGAGATCGGCGTATTCGCTGCCCGACGTACTCGGCGATCTCACCACGACGGTCGAGGACATCGATCTCGACCAGCTCTCCGAATCGCTCGACGCAGTGGGGCAGGTGATGTCCGGCAGTGCGCCGAATCTGAGGCCGGCACTCGACGGTGTCGCGCGGATCTCCGACAGCGTCAATCGACGGGACGAGATGTTGCGCGGCTTGCTGTCCGATGCAAACGACGTCGCCGGGACGCTGGCCGAACGTGGACCACAGGTCAATGCACTACTCGTCGACGGCAACGCACTGTTGGGTGAACTGGATCGGCGACAGGCGGCGCTGGGGGAAGTGATCACGAACATCTCGGCATTATCGATTGAGCTGAGCGGACTCGTCCACGACAACGAGGCGCAATTGAAACCGGTCCTCGTCAAACTCGACACGGTTGTCGGCATTCTGCAGAACAACAAGGACAACCTCTCCCAGGGAATCGACGGTCTCGGCACGTACGTGGGCACGCTCGGTGACACCGTGGCCAGTGGACCCTTCTACTACGCGTACGTCCAGAACCTGGTACCGGCTCAGTACACCCAACCCTTGATCAACGCCATGTTCGGGCTTCCGCCTGCGCCGCTACCTATTCCGGAGGTCAAGTGATGGGTGCCGCACACGTTCCTCTGCCGTCGAAATGGCGCCGAATCGCCGCCGTCGGCGCAGGGATCATCGGCGTCGCGATCATCGTCGTATCGGGATGCGTTGTGCTGCAACACGTGCGCTACTACAACGTGACGGCATACTTCACCTCGACTACCGGACTGTACGTCGGTGACGACGTTCGTGTCGTGGGAGTCGACGTCGGTCACGTCACCGGCATCACCCCGCAAGGAGACCGGATGCTCGTCGAACTGAAACTGGCACGCGAGGTTCCGGTGGCCCGAGACGCAAAGGCGGTGATTGTCGCGCAGTCTCTGGTCTCGGCTCGCTTCGTGCAGTTGACGCCGGCGGTGACGGACGGCGCCGACGCGCTGGCCGACGGTGCGGAGATCGGTCTCGACCGCACGGCCGTGCCGGTGGAATGGGACCAAATCAAGGAACAGTTGGGCCGGGCCGCGGATGCGTTGGGCCCGAACGGAGACGATCGGGGGCCTGCTGCCAACTTCCTGGACGGTGCCGGATCTGCACTCTCGGGCAATGGTGAAGCTCTGGGACGCTCGGTGACCGAACTCTCGGAGGCGATGAGCACACTCGACGAAGGCGGCGCCGACCTGTTCGGCACGATCCGCGGCCTGCAGACTTTCACCACCGCACTCGCGGCAAGCGACGAACAGATCGTCCAGTTCCAAGGTCGGCTGGCGAATGTCACGAGTGTGCTCGCCGAGAGCCGGACGCAATTGGCCCCTGCACTTGCCGATCTGGACGCCGCCGTCGGCGACGTGCGGCGATTTGTCGAACAGAACCGAATTGGACTGACGGAGCAGGTCGCGAAGTTGGCCGACGTGTCGCAGGTGCTGGTCGACAAGCGCGCGGGGCTGGAGAAGGTGCTCCACCTGGCTCCGACGGCATTGTCGAACTACTACAACGTCTACCGACCGGCGCAAGGCGCAATGGTGGGCGTGCCTGCATTTCAGAACGTGGGTAATCCGATCGACTTGATCTGCGGCGGAATCGCCGGTCTGGCCAACGACACCTCGAAGAAGGGTGCGGATTTGTGCATCGAATACCTCGGCCCGTTGCTCAACACGATCAAGTCGAACTACCCGGATCTGAGCCTGAATCCGACCAGGGCGCTCGGCGCGTTACCGGATCAGTTGATGTACAGCGAGCCTGATCTGAAACCGACTGCTGCCTTGGGCTTTCCGACCATGCCCCCGGCGCCTGACCTGACCGGACTGCTCATGCCGTCGACGGAACCGCGATGACTACCCGGCGGTGGGTGACAGTGTCTCTGGGGGCGAGCACCGTGCTGGTTCTGACGGGTTGCCAATGGAGCGGGCTGAATTCGGTTTCGCTGCCAGGCGCGGCTGGGCGCGGTGAGGGGAGTTTCGCAGTCGTGATCGAGATGCCGGACGTCACGTCGATAAGTCCCAACTCTCCGGTCATGGTCAACGACGTGACAGTCGGAAGTATCAGTGCGATCGAGACCGACAACTGGCACGCACGGGTGACGCTCGCGCTCGACGGTTCGGTGTCCCTGCCGGCCAACGCGACGGCCAAGATCGGCCAAACCAGCTTGCTCGGATCCAAACACGTTGCGCTCGCGCCGCCCACCGACGTGGAGCCGGAAGGGCGGTTGTCGGAGGGATCGGTGATCCCCCTGGCGTCGGCCGGCGTCTATCCCACCACCGAGGAAGCGTTGACGGCACTGTCGTTGGTTCTCAACGGCGGTGGGCTCGCTCAGATTCACAGCATCACCACGGAGCTGAACGCGGCGCTCGGCGGACGGACCGATGCGGCTCGCGACCTGCTGAGTCAGATGGATACAGTGACCGAAACACTCGACCGCCAACGTGATGCGATGGTCACGACCATGGAGAATCTCGACGTCTTCGCCGGTGAAATCACGGCCCAGAGAGATGTTCTCGGTCAGGCGTTGGAGACGCTCGATCCTGCCTTGGCGGAACTGAGCGCCCAGCGCGTCAGCCTGACCACCGCGCTCGATGCGGTCGGTAGGTTCGGGGACGTCGGGACCGATCTGGTCGATCGGACCCGCGACGATCTGAAAGCCAATTTGAGTTCCTTGGAATCGACGCTGCAGAAGGTGGTCGAAACGGGGCCGGACCTGATCAACAATTTGGGCAACCTGAGTACCTTCCCTTTCCCCCAGACGACCATCGACGACGGAATGCGCGGCGACTACACCAATCTCTGGGCGTTGATCGACCTCACGAGTAATCGTCTCCAGTCGGGGCTCGGCTTCGGCACTCCGTTCGGGGCGCCGCAAACCCCGGTGGAGAACGGAATCCTGGTCGATCCCTTGACCGCCCCACTTGGCGCAGGGCAGACCGCCCAGGGCGGTGGACGATGATTCTCACGAAGTTGGTGCGCAGGCAATTGACGATCTTCGCGATCCTGGCGGTTATAGGCATGAGCGCGGCGGCGATCTCGTATCTGAGAGTTCCGACGATGCTCGGAATCGGGCGCTATACGGTGACTGTCGAACTGCCCGACGCCGGTGGCCTCTATCGCAACGCGAACGTGACGTATCGCGGCGACACCATAGGTCAGGTCAGGTCGGTGCGTCTCTTTCCGGGAGATGTGCGAGCCGAATTATCCTTGGAGAGTGCGATTCCCGTTCCCGCCAGCGAGCTGACGGTAGCGGTGCGAAGTGTGTCGGCCATCGGCGAGCAATACGTCGACATGCAACCGAGTACCGCTGACGGACCCTTTCTGGCCGACGGAGACGTGATCGGTCTCGACGCTGTCACGATCCCGACCGAGATCGGACCGGTCCTCGATCAGGCGCAGGCGACGCTCGCATCCGTACCGCAGGACAAGTTGCGATCGGTGATCGACGAGTCCGCGGCAGCGTTCGGCGGCAGGGGAGAGGACCTGGCCCGTCTGCTGGATTCGACCACCTCGTTCGTCGATCAGATGTCTGCTGCCACAACCCCGGCCACGACGCTTGTACAGCAGTTGGATCCGCTCCTTCAGACCCAGGTGGTGACGGGGGACCAGATCCGCCAGTGGGCGTCCAGTGTCGCTCAGCTCAGTGGGCAGTTGGAAGTCGCCGACGGATCCGTGCGCAATATCCTCGAAACCGGACCGGGCCTTGCGACCGAGGCCGACTTGCTGTTTCAAGGCTTGAAACCCACTTTGCCTGTGTTGCTTGCCAATTTCACCAGCACCGCTCAGGTGGCCCTGACCTACAACGCGGGGTTGGAGCAAGTACTGGTCATCCTGCCGCCACTGGTCGCGGCTCAGGAAACCGTCGTCCAACGTGGGCAGGTGGACGGCGCCGCGAACGTCAACTTCCACCTCCAGGCGCAGGACCCTGCGGCCTGCTCGACCGGCTACCTTCCGGCCGATCAGCGACGAGACCCGACCCAGATGAGTGTTCCGGACACCCCGGCCGACTTGTACTGCAAAGTTCCACAGAACTCGGTCTTCGCAGTTCGTGGATCCCGGAACATTCCCTGTATGGAGGTACCGGGCAAACGAGCACCGAGCCCGGAGATCTGTCGGAGTCCATATCCGTACGTCCCCTCGGGAACCAATGCTCCCGGCGAGTTGTACACGGGGCCAGACGGAGTCGACTATCAACACACGGAATTGGCTCCTGCTGCTTCCGATTCGGGGGAGGGTGAACCGTGGCAACAGTTGCTGACGCCGCCGAATCGCTGAGAGGCGGGGTGCTGGAACCGGTCCGAGGGAAACGCGGTGTTCTCACTGCCCTGGCATGGATCGCACTCGCGGCTCTGAGCGTGGTTGTCGTCTTCGGTTGTCTGGCAGTTCGATCCGACCGGGCGCGAGAGACCCAGCGTCACGAGTTCGTCGACGGTGCTGTCGCGGGAGCCCTCGCTCTGATCGACGTTCACTCCGCCACAGTCGACGAGGATCTCGAGACGCTGCAGTCGCTGAGTACGGGAACCTTTGCCGACGAACTGAAGTCCGGCGAATCTGCGTTCGTCGCGTCCATCCGTGATTTTGCCGTCGAATCCGACGGGCGTGTCGACACCGCAGCCCTGGCATCGGAATCCGGTAACTCGGGGGTGGTGCTGATCGCGGCATCTTCCCAGGTCGGCAATTCAGCGGGAGAATCTTCGGCGCGAACCTACCGTCTGCGAGTCGGTGTCGAGGAGGTCGACGGGCGGGTACTGATGTCGAGTGTGGAGTTCGTGCCGTGAAGCGCATGGTCATGGCGCTTGCAGCGCTGGTCTTGATGGGAGTCGGCGGCACTGCGATCTGGAGTCACCACCGTTCGGGGGACGCTGAAACTGCACGCGTCGAGGTGATCGGTGTGGCGCCCACGCTCGTCGAGAAGCTCCTGAGTTACAACAGCGATACCGTCGACGAGGATCTCGCACGAGCGGCCGATGGTGCCGGTGGATCGTTTCAGGACAGTTTCACCGAATTCGGATCGAAAACAGTTGCCCCACAGTCGAGGGAGCAGGGAATCAGCACGAAAGCCCGGGTGGTCGATGTCGGAGTGCTCTCCGCTGGTGCGGACCGCGCGGAAGTGCTCATGTTCGTCGATCAGATCACGACGAGTACCGCGCAACCGGCACCGGCGTCGACGTCGAGCCGAGTCGAGGTGACGCTCGATCGAGTCGAGGGAACATGGTTGGTGAGTGCCATGACTCCCGTCTAGTGGAGGTTGTCGCGACCCGCCATGATCAGCCTGGCGGTGACTTCGAGACGATCTGCGATCTGCGAATACGACTCGTACCCCATGCCGGCTCGGACAAGCGCTCCGGACCAGGAGATTTCGAGTGCTTCGAGCACGTCGGGATCGTATGACGGCCCCAGTGCCTCGATGAGCCGCTCACGGATGTTCTTGCCGATCCGCCCGCGGAGGTGTTCGACGTCGGGATCGTTGCCCATCATCGCCGTGGTCACTGCCGCCGCCAGCTCCGGTTCGTCGGAGACGAGCAGTGCGACGCTGCGTAGGACCGAGCAAACCTGCGCTTCCCGTTCCGCTTCCGGGGAGGGCTCGTGAGGTACCGCGTCGAGGCGGCGCCAGAACAGTTCTGCCACAAGGTGACTCTTGGACGAGAAATAGGTGTATGCCGTTGCTGCGGCGACACCGGCTTCCGCTGCCACCATCCGCACCGTCAGATCGGCAAACCCTTTGTCTCGCAGGACCGTGATCGCTGCCGCGGTCAATCGATCGACGGTTTCGGCTTGCTGCTGCGTCAGCCGGCGGCGAGTGGACTCGAACTTGGTCTTACCAGACATGTGTCCAGACACTACGGGATCGAACCCACGCGAGCAAAGTGTGCGCTATCGCCCCGCGTTCTCGCTCCCACTCGGTGTCATGTCTCGCTCCCACTCGGTGTCATGTCTCGCTCCCGCTCGGTGTCCTGTCTCGCTCCCGCCCGGTGGGAGAGAATTTCGAACCCTCGCGATCGCTAAGTCCATGTGTTAGAACGATTTCTAGAACATGTTCGGAAAATGTGCCCAGAATCAGAGAGGCTGACGATGACGAAGTGGGACGAGACGTGCGACGTGCTCGCAGTGGGATCAGGCGGTGGACTCGCCGGTGCGTACACGGGCGCCCGCGAAGGTCTCGACGTCATTGCGATCGAAGCAACCGACAAGTACGGCGGCACAACGGCGTACTCGGGCGGCGGCGGAATGTGGTTCCCGTGCAACGCTGTTCTACGCCGCGGTGGCGACGACGACACCATCGAGGATGCGCTGGAGTACTACCGATCAGTGGTGGGTGATCGTACGCCCGCCGACGTCCAGGAAGCTTACGTTCGAGGTGGCGCCGGGTTGATCGACTATCTCGAAAAGGACTCGAACTTCGAATTTCAGATACTGCCGTGGCCTGACTACTTCGGTGAAGCGCCCAAGGCTCGAGCGAGCGGACGGCACATTGTTCCCAAGCCGATGAACGCGAACAAACTGGGTGCGCTTCGTGATTCGCTTCGCCCGCCGCTGGCGACGGAACGGCTGGGAGCGGAGTTGCCGAAGTACCTCGTCGGTGGCCAGTCGTTGATCGGCCGATTCCTGTTGGCTCTTGCAGAACTCCCGAACGCCACCATGCACCTGAAGACCACTCTCGAGGAACTGGTTGTCGAGGACGGAGTGGTGGTCGGCGCCGTCGTCGACCGCGATGGTCGGCGTCGAACCACCCAGGCATGCAGAGGAGTGATCCTCGCCGCCGGCGGATTCGAGCAGAACGAGACCATGCGTGCCGAATTCGGTGTTCCCGGATCCGCTCTCGACACGATGGGCTGCCCCGGCAACCTCGGGAAGGCGCACCAGGCGGCGGTCGCTGCGGGTGCCGACACCGACCTGATGGGCGAAGCTTGGTGGTCGCCGGGACTCACCCATCCAGATGGGCGCTCCGCGTTTGCGCTGTGGTTCACGGGCGGAATTTTCGTGGACGACAACGGTTGTCGGTTCGTCAACGAATCTGCGCCGTACGACCGCTTGGGCCGCGCCGTCATCGAACACATGCGGGCTGGGAAAGTGACCACGCCGTATTGGATGATCTACGACAGCCGGGAAGGTTCAGTGCCACCGGTGAAGGCACCCAACGTCCCGTTGGCTCCGTCGGAGCAGTACGTGGATGCCGGATTGTGGAAGAGTGCCGAGACACTCGAAGACCTTGCCTCCCAGATCAATGTTCCCGCGGAGAATCTGGTGGAAACCGTGAAGCGGTTCAACGCATTGGCGGCAACCGGCGTCGACACGGACTTCGGTCGAGGAGGTACTGCGTACGACCGAGCCTTCTCGGATGGCGCGTCGCCACTCGTCCCGATCGATCAGGGACCGTTCCACGCCGCTGCTTTCGGTATCTCCGATCTCGGGACGAAAGGTGGTCTACGTACCGATGGGACCGGGCGCGTGCTGAAGGCTGACGGGACGGTCATCGCGGGGTTGTATGCGGCCGGAAACACGATGGCAGCGGCCAGCGGGACGGTGTATCCGGGCGGTGGAAACCCGATCGGAGCGAGCATGCTGTTCAGCCACCTGGCTGCGCTGGACCTGACGAAGCCGCCGTCGTAGGCAGAAGTCGCCCGTTTCGGGACTGGCTGGTCAGGCCTTGCCGAGTCCGGCGGCGATTCCTTTGTCCAGTTGGGTGAGCATTGCCGTACCCAGGGACGAAAGCTGGGCAACTTGGCGATCGTCGAGGCCCTCGAAGAGCAGGCCTTGGACAGACGCGACGTGCGGTGGCGCGGCCGCGACAACCTTTGCCATGCCTTCGTCGGTGAGTACCGCGTTGGATCCACGGCTTCCGCGGATGACTTCCCGTTTCACCCAGCCGGCCTTCTCCATCTTGGTGATGACGTGCGATAGACGGGACAGGGACGCGTTCGCGCGCTGCGCCAGTGCCGACAACTGGAGTTTGTGGTCGGGGGCGTCCGAGAGTGCGGCCAGAACGAAGTACTCGAAGTGTGTGAGTGCGGAATCTCGTTGCAGTTGAGTGTCGAGTGCAGCCGGCAACCGAGTCACGAGAGCGATCAGTGTCAGCCAGGCTTCCTGCTGCTCGGCTGTGAGCCACTTCGGCTGAGACTGCGCGTCGGTCTGCGCGGTCGGTTCACTCATCGGTGACTTCTCCTTCGGGTCGAGCATTCTTCTTGCACAGAGCGTGCTGGTGTACAGCGTCTCAGACGCATGTCCAGAAGAATCTTGCGGGGAATAGTTGCGGGACGCAAGTGTTGAGTTCTATATTAGGTTGAAACTTCAACTTAACGACAAATGTCTATCCCGAGGAGTCCGAATGTCCACCACGACAATGCCTGCGCTGTATCTCAGCCACGGTGCTCCGCCCCTGGTGGACAGTGCGTTGTGGGTCGAGCAGTTGGGGGCGTGGGCCGGCGATCTTCCGAGACCGACGGCAATTCTCGTCGTCTCGGCGCACTGGGAATCAGCACCGCTGACGATTGGATCGACGACAACGGGGACCCCGCTCATCTACGACTTCGGCGGTTTTCCCGAGAGGTTCTACCGCGCCAAGTACAACTCTCCCGGCGCTCCGGACCTCGCCGCACAGGTTGCCGCATTGATGCCGGACAACGAACGGGTGGTTCAGCAGCCGAATCGGGGCCTCGATCACGGTGCCTATGTTCCGTTGACGGTGATGTACCCGGATGCAGACATCCCGGTCCTGCAGATTTCGCTGCCCACTCTCGACCCCGAGCGTCTGCTCCATCTCGGTGAGCGCCTGCGGCCCCTCCGCGAGCAAGGTGTGCTGATCGTGGGATCCGGATTCACCACGCACGGGCTACCGTTCCTGCGCGATCCGTCGCCGGAAGCGCAGGCCCCGGGATGGTCGGCGGAATTCGATGCGTGGGCAGGCGAGAGGTTCGCTGCCGGTGACGTCGATTCGTTGATCGACTTCCGCGCCCAAGCTCCCGGGATGCCGTACGCGCATCCGACCATCGAGCACTTCGCCCCGTTGTTCGTCACGCTTGGTGCGTCTTCCGATCCGGAACAGGTGCCCACCCAGGTGATCGACGGATTCTGGATGGGACTTGCGAAGCGCTCGATTCAGGTCGCCTAGAGATTCAGGTCGCCTAGAGATTCAGGTAGCCCGGAGAATCAGGTTGCCCAGGAAAGTCAGCTCCGATTACGAAGGAACTCGAGTGCCTGGTCGCCGTGTGTGTTGGCGCGCAGCTCGCTCGAGATGACTTTGAGAACAGTCCGGTCGGTGTCGATCACGAAGGTCGAGCGTTTGACCGGAGCCAGCTTGCCCAGAAGCCCGCGCTTGACGCCGAACTGTTCGGCTACGGCGCCGTCGGTGTCGGCAAGCAGGGGGTAGTCGAACGACTGTGCCGTTGCAAAGGTGGACTGGGCTTCGACGGTGTCGGTGCTGATACCGGCCCGCGAAGCGCCCACCGCGGCGAATTCGCCGCCGAGGTCACGGAAGTGACACGCCTCGGCGGTGCACACCGGCGTCGAGGCGGCCGGGTAGAAGAAGAGGACCAGGGGTCCGTTCTCGAGCAGGCTCGTCAGCGAGCGCGGAGTTCCGTCCTGGTCGGGCAGCGAGAAATCGGGAGCGAGTTGGCCTGGTTTCATTCGGCCGAGGTTACCCGCGCACGACGACCGAGTGGGGGAGCCTGGGATGATGGAGCCATGCACGGCGAGCCCACCTCCATGTCCGCACGGTCGTCCGACACCGCGATCGTCGGTGACGCGTCCGATTCCACCACCACTCGGGAGCAGTTCCGTGCTCTCGCAGCCGAGCACCGGGTCGTTCCGGTCACTCGGAAAGTGTTGGCGGACTCCGAAACTCCGCTCTCGGCATACGAGAAGTTGGCCGGCAATCGTCCCGGCACCTTCCTGCTCGAGTCGGCCGAGAACGGTCGTTCGTGGTCGCGGTGGTCGTTCATCGGCGTCGGAAGCCCGGCTGCGCTGACCGTCGTGGACGGGGAAGCCGCCTGGTACGGCAATGTTCCCGCCGGTGCTCCGGCCGGCGGCGACCCGATCGACGCGCTCGATGCCACCCTTGAACTACTTCGTTCGGAGCGGCTGCCTGACCTGCCGCCTCTGACGGGTGGGATGGTCGGATTCCTCGGCTACGACGCGGTTCGGCGACTCGAGAAATTGGGTGACTCGGCGGTCGACGACCTGCAGATACCCGAGATGGTCATGCTGCTCGCTGCCGACATCGCCGCCGTCGATCACCACGAAGGGGCGATCACCCTCATCGCCAATGCCGTCAACTGGGACGGTACCGACGAGCGCGTCGACACGGCGTACGACGACGCAGTTGCCAGGTTGGACGCGATGACTCGCGCTCTCGCAGCGCCGGCGAAATCGACGGTCTCGACATTCTCGAAAGCCACTCCGAACTACCGCCGTCAGCGCACCACCGAAAGTTTCGGTGTCGACGTCAAGAAGCTGATCGGCGACATCGAAGCGGGCGAGGCATTCCAGGTAGTCCTCTCGCAGCGATTCGAGATCGATTGCACTGCAGCTCCGATCGACGTGTACCGGATGCTGCGCGCGTCGAACCCCAGCCCGTACATGTATCTGCTCAACGTGCCGAACGGTGATGGTGAGACCGCGTTTTCGATCGTCGGTTCGAGCCCCGAGGCACTGGTCACGGTCGCCGAGGGCGTCGCGACCACGCACCCGATCGCGGGAACCAGATGGCGCGGTGCCACCGAGGAGGACGACATCCTGCTCGAGAAGGATCTCCTCGCCGACGAGAAGGAAAACTCCGAGCACCTCATGCTCGTCGATCTCGGGCGAAACGATCTGGGTCGTGTCTGTCGCCCGGGCACCGTGAAGGTGCACGACTACCGGCACATCGAGCGTTACAGCCACGTGATGCATCTCGTGTCGACCGTCACCGGTCATCTGGCCGAGGGAAAGCACGCTCTCGACGCCGTCACCGCATGCTTCCCTGCTGGAACCCTCTCGGGGGCGCCCAAAGTGCGGGCAATGCAGTTGATCGAAGAACTCGAGCCCACCAGGCGGGGTATCTACGGCGGCATCGTCGGCTACCTCGACTTCGCCGGCGACGCCGACACCGCGATCGCGATCCGAACGGCGTTGATCAAGGACGGGGTCGGATACGTCCAAGCGGGCGCCGGCGTCGTGGCCGACTCGGATCCCGTGTACGAGGACACCGAGGCCCGCAACAAGGCGATGGCAGTACTGAGCGCCATCGCGTCGGCGCACACCCTGCGCACCATCGGAGGTGACGATCAGTGAGTGAGAACGATTCGACCGCAGCGCAGCAACCTACAACGCAGCAACCTACAACCGGGCGGTCCACAGGTACTTCGCGTGGAACGGCAGTGCCGAGAACGCTTCTACTCGCATTGGCGGCGGCTGCTCTGTGGGGCAGCTCACGAATGACGTGGGTTCATCTGACCTCGAGCGACGGCAAGACGCTGGAGCGGACGACGGACCTCGACGGCAGCACGTGGGCGGCGGCGATGACTCCGCTCGCGCTTGCGCTGCTGGCGGCGATCGCGGCTTCGTTTGCGGTGCGAGGTTGGGCCCTGCGGGTAGTCGGACTGTTGGTGGCACTCGTCGCAATAGCGGTTGCGGTTCCGGCGGTGCAGTTGTTGGTTTCCGGAGCTTCTGCGGATCGAGCGGTGGAGTTGGCGGAGTTGTCCGGTCACCCTGAAGATCTCTCGACGACTGTTTCGGTACTGCCTGCCCTGCTCGCCTTGGTCGGAGCGGTGGCGGCGCTCGGTGCGGCAGTGCTCCTGATGCGCAAACCTCCAGTGCGAGGCGGGTTGTCGTCGAAGTACGACAACCCCGCTGCGCGTCGGGAGGCGGCCGCAAAACTGGGCAAAGCTGACACAGTTGCATCGGACGAGCCTGTGACGCAACGGATGTTGTGGGACGCGCTCGACGCCGGAGAGGACCCGACAGTCGCTGACGGGGACGACGGAGCTGGGGGAGGCAACGGTGCGAAACCGGGTTCGACGCACTGAGTAAGACTGAACCCTCACCTGCGTGGGTACCCCGACGGAGTAGCAAAATTTCGTCCCACTAGGCTGAGACCACCCTGATGACGTATCTCACATCGGGCTCTTGCCCAGAAAGGATTCGGGCCACGATGACCGTACTCGACTCGATTCTCGACGGGGTGCGCGCTGATGTCGCCGCCCGCGAAGCCGTACTCGACTTCGCTGCAGTCAAGGCTGCTGCGGCCGCTGCACCGCCTGCACTCGATGCTGCAGCAGCACTTCTGGAATCGAGCATCGGCGTCATCGCCGAGGTCAAGCGAGCGAGCCCGTCAAAGGGTGCGTTGGCCGACATCGCCGATCCCGCAGAGCTTGCCGCGGCCTACCAAGCCGGTGGCGCACGCATCATCAGTGTTCTCACCGAAGAGCGCCGTTTTCACGGCTCGCTCGCCGATCTCGACGCGGTCCGCAAAGCGGTCACCATTCCGGTGCTGCGCAAGGACTTCATCGTGGGGCCGTACCAGATTCACGAGGCTCGCGCTCATGGCGCCGACGTCATCTTGCTGATCGTTGCCGCGCTCGAACAGCAGGCGCTCGCCTCGCTGATCGATCGCACCGAATCCCTCGGAATGACTGCCCTCGTCGAGGTGCACACGGAAGAAGAAGCCAACCGCGCGCTCGAAGCCGGCGCCAAGGTGATCGGTGTGAACGCCCGCAATCTCAAGACTCTCGAGGTGGACAAGAACACCTTCGGTCGCATTGCTCCCGGTCTACCGACCGAGACGATCAAGATCGCCGAGTCGGGTGTTCGCGGAACAGCCGATCTGTTGGCGTACGCCGGTGCGGGTGCCGACGCGGTGCTCGTCGGTGAAGGCCTCGTGACCAGCGGCGACCCTCGCAAGGCCGTCGCAGATCTGGTCAACGCCGGCGCACACCCGTCCTGCCCCAAACCGTCTCGATAAAGCGCATCACCGGCCCGGCGTGCTTTGACGCACCCGGGCGGTGACCAGCGGCACCCTTGGGGCAGACTGGTGGGGTGACTTCACGTACTCAGGAACCAGGCTCCGATGCAGTATCAGGTGCAGCATTCAAGGGCGGCAATCTGCCGCCCGCCAGCGCAGGACTCACCGAGCGCTCACATGATCCCGATGCCGGAGGCCATTTCGGCGTCTACGGCGGACGGCATGTGCCGGAAGCTCTCATGGCGGTCATCGAAGAGGTCACTGCGGAGTACGAAAAGGCTCGCGCGGACGACACGTTCTTGAACGAACTCGATCGCTTGCAGCGCGATTACACCGGACGTCCGTCGCCGATTTTCGAGGCAACGCGAATGAGCGAGTTCGCCGGCGGTGCGCGCATCATTCTCAAGCGTGAAGATCTGAACCACACCGGTTCTCACAAGATCAACAATGTTCTCGGTCAGGTTCTGCTGGCAAAGCGCATGGGTAAGACCCGCATCATCGCCGAGACCGGAGCAGGCCAGCACGGTGTGGCATCGGCCACCGCCTGTGCACTGCTCGGTCTCGAGTGCGTTATCTACATGGGTGCTGTCGACACCGAACGTCAAGCACTGAACGTCGCCCGCATGCGCCTACTCGGCGCGGAGGTCGTCTCGGTCGAGACTGGTTCGCGCACGCTCAAGGACGCGATCAACGAAGCCTTGCGTGACTGGGTTTCCCACGCGGACAACACCTATTACTGCTTCGGTACCGCGGCAGGTCCGCACCCGTTCCCGACCATCGTTCGCGACTTCCAGCGAGTGGTCGGCCTCGAAACACGTGTCCAGGTTCAGGCACTGACCGGCCGCCTGCCCGACGCAGTCACAGCCTGCGTCGGCGGTGGTTCGAATGCGATCGGAATCTTCCACCCGTTCATCGACGATCTGTCGGTACGGCTGGTGGGCTACGAAGCAGCCGGTGACGGTGTCGAAACTGGTAGGCATGCAGCAACATTCGCCGGTGGTACACCGGGTGCATTCCAGGGCGCCTACTCCTACCTGCTCCAGGACGAAGACGGTCAGACCATCGAATCGCACTCGATTTCTGCCGGTTTGGACTACCCGGGTGTCGGGCCCGAGCACGCCTATCTCAGCGACATCGGGCGCGCCACCTACGAACCCGTCACGGACAGCGAAGCCATGGATGCGCTTCTGCTGCTCTCGCGCCGCGAAGGCATCATCCCGGCCATCGAATCCGCTCATGCCGTCGCCGGCGCGCTCCGACTGGGCAAGGAACTCGGCGAGGGCGCGATCATCGTCGTCAATCTCTCCGGTCGCGGTGACAAGGACATGGACACCGCCGCAAGCTGGTTCGGACTTTTCGACGGATCTTCGGATCAGGCAACCGCTCCGGATGACGCAGCAGTTCCGGATGACGCAGCAGTTCCGGATAACACAGCAGTTCCGGATAACACAGCAGACCAGAACGACAACACGGAAGGCTCGGACAAGTGAGCGAACGACCATCACGCCTCGCACCCACTTTTGCAGCGTGCAAGGCTGACAAGCGCGCCGCCCTCGTCGGATACCTTCCTGCCGGTTACCCGACGGTTCCCGAGTCGATCGACGTGTTCAAGGCGATGGTCGACGGTGGCTGCGACATCATCGAAGTCGGTGTCGCGTACTCCGATCCGGTCATGGACGGTCCGACCATCCAGCGCGCAGCCGAAACTGCTCTCTCGAACGGTGTCCGTCTGCGCGACATCTTCACCGTCATCGAGCAGATCAGCTCGGTCGGCGGCAAGGCCGTCGTGATGACGTACTGGAACCCGGTGCTGCAGTACGGCGTCGACAAGTTCGCACGGGACCTCGCCTCCGCCGGTGGACTCGGACTGATCACCCCCAACCTCATTCCGGAAGAAGCGGGCGCTTGGATGGAAGCATCCGAGGAGCACCACCTCGACCGGATCTTCCTTGTCGCTCCATCCTCGACCGAGGAACGGCTCGCGATGACGCTCGACGCAAGCAGTGGATTCATCTATGCGGCCTCGACAATGGGTGTCACCGGCGCGCGAGACGCCGTCTCGTCCATGGCTCCGGAACTGACCGCACGAATCCGCGCGCACTCCGACATCCCCGTCGGCGTCGGATTGGGAGTTCGCTCCGGCGCACAAGCTGCCGAAATCGCGGCCTACGCCGATGCCGTCATCGTGGGTTCGGCCCTGGTCTCCGCGGTCGAGAACGGGTTGGGTGCGGTTCGCTCGCTCACCGAAGAACTCGCCGAGGGCGTCCGCTCGGCTACCGTGGCGTCGTGACCTCAACTGTGGACCTGCTGGCCTATATCCCCAGCCCTCCCCAAGGCGTCTGGTACGTCGGACCGGTGGCGCTGCGCGCCTACGCGCTCTTCATCATCCTCGGCATCATCGTCGCGATCGTGTGGGGAGATCGTCGTTGGGTTGCCCGCGGTGGCGAGAAGGGGACCGTTCTCGACATCGCGATCTGGGCTGTTCCCTTCGGTCTGATCGGTGGCAGGCTCTACCACGTATTGACCGACTGGCCCGCCTATTTCGGCGAGAATGGTCAGCCGCTCGACGCACTCAAAGTGTGGCAGGGCGGCCTCGGAATCTGGGGAGCAGTGTTCCTCGGCGGTATCGGTGCGTGGATCGGCTGCCGGCGACGCGGCATTCCCGTATCTGCCCTCGGTGACGCGATTGCGCCCGGCATCCTGCTCGCACAGGCCATCGGCCGTATCGGCAACTACTTCAACCAGGAGTTGTACGGTCGCGAGACCACCGTGCCGTGGGGCCTCGAGATCTTCGAGCGTGTGAACTCTTCCGGCCAACTCGATCAGCTCGCGGGTGTTTCCAACGGAGAAGTCATTCGGGTCGTTCACCCGACGTTCCTGTACGAGGCTGTGTGGAATGTCCTGATCGTGATCCTGCTGGTCCTCGTCGACCGCCGTTTCAAGATCGGCCACGGACGCCTGTTTGCTCTGTACGTCGCGGGCTACTGCCTGGGCCGGTTCGTTGTCGAACTGATGCGCGACGACTTCGCCTACGAGATCGCCGGCATTCGAGTCAACACCTTCACTTCGGGGATCGTCTTCTTCGCCGCACTGGCCTACTTCTTCCTGGCGAAGAAGGGGCGTGAGGATCCGGCTGATTTGAAGTCGAAGAACTACGTTGCTGCGGTATCTGCCGGTGAAGCAGGAGCAGCGACGCCCGCCTCCGCGAGTGATTCAGCACAGTCCGATACAAAGGCCGATACAAAGGCCACTGAATCTGATTCCCCTCAATCTGATTCCCCGGAATCCGATTCCAGTGAGGCAAGCGACTCCACGGCAGCATCGGATGAGTCGTCGGACGCGGTGACGCTGTCGAAGAAAGACAAGCCGTGACGGGTCCCTATTCGCAGGGGGGATTCCCCGAGGACCAGGGGCCGGTCTACGGCGTGCCCAATCCGTACGGCTATCAGCAGCCACTGCCTGCTCCGTCGATGTACGGGTTCGGTGATCCCTACGCGCCGTACGGTCGGCACCCGGTAACCGGGGAACCGTATTCCGACAAGTCGAAGGCCACCGCTGGACTGTTGCAGATTTTGCTGGGCTTCTTCGGAATCTGTGGAGTCGGCCGTCTCTACATCGGAAGTGTCGGCATCGGACTGTGCCAACTGCTCGGCATGTTCTTCGCGCTGTTCATGTCGGCGTTCCTCATCGGAATTCCATTTGCCATCGGAATTTGGACCTGGGCGTTCGTCGACGGCATCGTGATACTTTCGGGCAATGCGCGGGACGGTGCTCGCCGGCCATTACGAGGATGAGCCGCGAGCACGAACTGAGGACAGATGTGTGGGGGACGGGCCACGAGAAGGTCGAACCCTTCTCGCGGCCCGATAACAAAAGCTATTACGTACCGTCGTCGAATCGAAGGAAAGTACGTTGCCTAACTTGAACAAGAATCCGGAACCTTCCGAGTCGGGGGACTCGTCTGGATCGCAGCCGCCGGTTCCACCGCAGTTCGGGTCGCCGTTCGACTACGACGCGACGGCGGATGCGTCGTTGACGGAGACCTCGGCGCCCACGGAAAAGACCCCGTCGACGGAGACCACCGGCACCGGTCCAGGCTGGGACACGTATTCGGGAGTCGGAAACGGTCCGGGTTGGGGTAACCACCCCATTTACCCGCCGCCGACCGGAACCGAATCGACCACAGCGTTTCCCACTGCTGATTCCACACCGAATCAGCCCACAGCGCCGTACACGTCGCAGGAAAGCTACGCCGCTCAAAACTATCCGGCGCCTGACTACTCGAGCCCGACCCAAGCCCCGACGGACGGTCCCGTCTACGGTGCGCCGGCAGATCAGACTCCGAATCCCTACGCGGCTCCGCCGCAGGGAAGCCAGAGTTACGGTCAGCCGCAGAGCTACCCCCAGTCCGGATATTCACAGCCGGGTTACGGTCAGCAGGGATACGCTCAAGCACAGGGATATCCTCAGGCTGGTTACGGCCTGGTCGATCCGTCCGCACCGTACGGACGTGACCCGATGACCGGCGAACCGTACTCGGACAAATCGAAGACGACCGCCGGATTGCTGGGTATTCTGCTCGGAGGATTCGGAGCGGGACGGTTTTATCTCAATCAGCCCGGCATGGCTGTCGCGCAGATCGCGGTCACTTGGTTGACGTGTGGCATCGGCGGTATCTGGCCGCTCATCGACGGAATCATGATGTTGACCGGCAGCGTGCGCGATCAGTACAACCGTCCTTTGCGAAGCTGATCGAGACGACGTTCGGAACTGTGACCCCCTGATGCCTCGGTATCAGGGGGTCACAGTTTTACTCTCGCGACCTGCGGTTATGGGCTGATAAACTAGCGCTCGTCGGCTGCATGTCCGCGTGGAGGTCGCCGAGTGCCGTTTTCTCGAATACCTGATCCTCGAGGCCTGTACGACCCCGATCAGGAAACAGATTCATGTGGTGTAGCCGTGGTGGCAGACACCTCTGGACGGCACATGCATTCGATTGTCGACGAGGCGCTCGCGGTCTTGGGCAATCTCACCCATCGCGGCGCAGTCGGGCGCGAATCCAACAGCGGCGACGGCGCGGGCATTCTGATTCAGCTGCCGACGGAGTTCTTCGACGCTGTGACCGAGTTCGAGCTTCCACCGCCCAATTCGATGGGTGAGAACACCTACGCAGCCGGAAACTGCTTTCTCCCGGTGGACGAGGAAGCACGTCGTCAAGCGGTTGTTCGGATCGATCAGTGCGCAGCGCCAGAAGGACTGCGAGTTATCGGGTGGCGAGAGGTACCGGTCGACAGCGACTGCGTCGGAACCGTTGCCGCGCAATGTGCTCCGTACATCAACCAATGTTTTGTGACGTGCGCCGAGCCTAGAGATCGCAGTGTGGGCGGAATTGCCTTGGACCGACGAGTGTTTGCGCTCAGGAGGCAAGTCGAGCGGCTTCACTCGGACGGCACTGCAGTGTATTTCCCCTCGTTGTCTGCGCGAACCATCGTGTACAAGGGCATGCTGACGCCGACGCAGTTACCCGATTATTTCACCGATCTACGCGATGTCAGAATGCGAAGTGCCTTGGCGGTCGTGCACAGCCGATACTCCACGAACACTTTTCCGTCGTGGCCACTTGCTCAGCCGTATCGCTGCATCGCTCACAACGGCGAGATCAATACGATTGTGGGAAACAGGAATTGGATGCGCTCTCGCGAGCCGATGCTGCGGAGCGCACTTTTCGATGGGGACATCGATCGCCTGTTTCCGATCTGTACCCCGGGCGGATCCGACTCTTCGTCGTTCGACGAAGTACTCGAGCTTTTGACGCTCGGGGGCCGCAGTGTGCAACACGCCATCGCGATGATGATTCCCGGTGCCTGGGAGAACGATTCTTCGATGCCCGACGAGATACGGGCCTTCTATCAATTTCACGGTTGTCTGATGGAACCGTGGGACGGTCCGGCGTCCGTCACGTTCAGCGACGGGACTGTTGTCGGGGCGGTATTGGATCGCAACGGACTTCGACCAGGGCGTTGGTGGCTGATGAAGAACGGCCGTATCGTGTTGGCCAGTGAGAGCGGTGTGTTGGATGCCCCCGCGTCGGACGTGCTGGAGAAGGGGCGCCTCGAACCGGGGCGCATGTTCCTCGTCGACACCGCTCGCCGTCGCATGGTTCCCGATGCGGAGATCAAGTCGGAACTTGCGAGCACAGCTCCCTACCGGGACTGGCTCGCCGGGGGATTGGTCGATCTCGAGGAGATCCCCGAGTCTGCGCCTGCCCGAGGTGATCCGGTGCCGCTGTTGCAACGTCAACTGCTCTACGGATACCAGGCCGAGGACCTGCAGGACATTCTCGTTCCGATGGCAAGCTCAGGATCGGAGCCGTTGGGATCGATGGGCGTCGATACGCCGCTCGCTGTGCTCTCGGACCGACCGAAGCTGTTGTACGACTACTTCGTTCAGCTCTTTGCCCAGGTGACCAACCCGCCGTTGGATGCGATTCGCGAGGAAGTCGTCACAACTCTCGCATCCACGCTCGGTGCCGAGCAGAACTTGTTCGAAGCATCTGCCCGATCGTGCCGGAGGATCGTTCTACAGAAACCGGTAATTGGTCCGGTGGCAATGCAGAAGATCGTCGAACTCCGCGGCGCTCGAACTCCGACAAGCACTGTCCTGCAGGGAATCTTCGATGTGCGGGGAGGTCTCGCCAAGGGTGTCGAGAGGCTTCGTGAGGCCGCTCGAACTGCCGCCGCCACCGGTATCGACATTCTTGTGATCTCCGACCGTGGATCGGACTGCGAGCAGGCTCCCATTCCGTCGTTACTCGCAGTATCGAGCGTTCACCACGATCTTGTTCGTCATGGCCTGCGAACCAAGGTCTCACTCATTGTCGAGTCGGGTGACGCCCGCGAAGTTCATCACATCGCGCTGCTGATCGGCTACGGTGCGGCGGCCGTCCACCCGTATCTTGCTCTCGAATCCGTCGGAGCACTCAGCGAGCAAGACGAACTTCCCGGGACAGATCCGACGACGGCAACGAACAACTATCTGAGAGCAACAAATTCCGGTGTGCTCAAGGTGATGTCGAAGATGGGAATCGCTACGGTGCACTCCTACACGGGTGCACAGGTATTCGAGGCCGTGGGCTTGAGCCGAGAGTTGGTCGACGAATACTTCTGCGACACACGAAGCCGGATCGGCGGCATCGGTATCACCGAAGTCGCCCGAGAAGTTCTGATGCGTCACGCGGCCGCGTTCTCGCCGTCCGCGGTTCGGCATCGTCAGTTGAGCAGCAGTGGAGAGTTCCGGTATCGCCGCGGTGGTGAATTGCATCTGTTCACGCCAGAGTCCGTGTTCTTCCTTCAACATGCGACACGGTCGGGACGAAGTGAGATGTTTCGTCGCTACAGCGACGAAGTCGATCGACTGAGTGCGCAGGGCGGAACGCTGCGGGGATTGTTTCGATTCCGACGCGGGATTCGTCCGCCGATTCCGCTCCGTCATGTCGAAGCCGTCGAGATGATTCTCGCTCGATTCAACACCGGTGCGATGAGCTACGGCTCCCTCTCTGCTGAGGCGCACGAGACGATGGCGGTTGCGATGAACGCTCTCGGCGGACGTTCCAACACCGGTGAGGGCGGAGAGTCACCGGAGCGGTTGCGTGACGACAAGCGTCGAAGCGCAGTCAAGCAGGTCGCGAGTGGTCGCTTCGGGGTGACCAGCGATTACCTGGTCAATGCCACCGACATTCAGATCAAGATGGCCCAAGGCGCTAAACCGGGTGAAGGAGGGCAGCTTCCGGGGTCGAAGGTGTACCCATGGATCGCGCAAACCCGGTACTCGACGCCAGGGGTCGGGCTCATTTCTCCGCCCCCTCACCACGACATCTATTCGATCGAGGATCTCGCCCAACTGATCTACGACCTCAGATGCGCAAACGATCGTGCGCGGATACACGTGAAGCTGGTCAGCGCAGTCGGAGTCGGGACAGTTGCGGCAGGTGTGGCCAAAGCGCACGCCGACGTGGTCCTGATCTCCGGTCATGACGGCGGGACGGGCGCGGCGGCACTCTCGTCCATCCATCACGCTGGTACGCCGTGGGAGATCGGGCTGGCCGAAACTCAGCAGACTTTGGTGCTCAACGGGTTGCGCGATCGGATCGTTGTCCAGTGCGACGGGGGTTTGCGCACGGCGCGGGACGTCGTCATTGCCGCGTTGCTGGGGGCCCAGGAGTACGGGTTTTCCACGGCGCCACTCATCGCGGCCGGTTGCGTCATGATGCGGGTATGTCACCTCGACACCTGCCCCGTCGGAGTAGCGACGCAAAATCCCGAACTGCGCGAGCGCTTCACGGGCCGGCCCGAGTACGTCGAGAACTTCTTCCGCTTCATCGCCGACGACGTACGACGGTTGTTGGCAGAACTGGGGTTTCGCAGTATCGATGACGCTCTGGGACACGCGGACGTATTGGAAATGACTCCGGAGGTGGCGCACTGGAAGAGTCGGACGTTGGAACTCTCACCACTCTTCGACGTTCCGGCCGCGCCGGCCGGCGCGGCCTACCAGCCGTGTGTACCTTTTTCAAGCGAACTCGAACGCACCCTGGTCGAGTGTGCCGCGAACTCACTCGAGGACGCTCGCCCCGTGCATATCGAACTGCCGGTACACAATACGGACCGGGCGGTGGCAACGACGCTGGGTGCTGAGGTGACCAGACGCTACGGCGCCGTCGGGCTACCTGAAGGCACCATCGACATCGTGCTCAGTGGAACGGCAGGCCAGTCACTCGGTGCGTTCTTGCCACCCGGCATCTCGCTCGTCGTCGCCGGCGATGCAAACGATTATGTGGGGAAAGGTCTCTCGGGTGGACAGATCGTACTTCGGCCGAGCGAGGACGCGCCCTTCGTGGCCGAGGAGCAGGTGATTGCGGGCAATACCTTGCTGTACGGCGCCACGAGCGGTGCACTCTATGCCAGGGGGCGTGTGGGGGAGCGATTCGCCGTACGTAACTCGGGTGCGGTCGCTGTGGTGGAAGGCGTCGGAGATCACGCGTGTGAGTACATGACCGGGGGGAGCGTCGTCATACTCGGCCCAACTGGTAGGAACCTTGCTGCGGGAATGTCCGGCGGAATTGCCTTCGTACTCGACTTGAATGCAGAGAAGGTCAACTGCGACATGGTCGTTCTCGAGCGGCCTTCGGCGGAAGACTGTAGTCGGCTGGTCGAGATTCTCGGTGATCATCTGGCCGCGACCGGCTCGTCGGTCGCGGCAAAACTTCTCGACGACTGGGTTGGCCAGAGTCCGAGATTCACCAAGGTTCTGCCTGTCGACTCTCAGAAGGTCGTGGAAGAGAACCAACAGGTGGAGCCGGCTCATGCCTGACCCACGTGGGTTCCTCAGCGTGAAGCGATCCGGCGCACCGACCAGGCCGACCGATTCGCGTGTCGGGGACTGGGAATCGGTATACGAGTCGCTCGATCCCGTCGTGCGCAATCGAGACGTTGCTGCACAGGCCTCGCGATGCATGGACTGTGCTGTGCCGTACTGCCATTCGGCTGGCGTGGGGTGTCCGCTCGGCAATCTCATCCCGGAATGGAACGACCTGGTTCGGCGTGGACGGTGGTCCGAAGCCTCGGAGAATCTGCATTCCACCAACAATTTCCCCGAGTTCACCGGACATCTGTGCCCCGCTCCGTGCGAAACGGCGTGCGTTCTCGCACTCGACAACGAGCGCACGTCGGGAGGTGTCACCATCAAGCGCATCGAACAGGCGATCGTCGACAACGCGTGGGAGTCGGGTTCGTTAGGGCCACGGGCGCCAGCAGTTCACAGCGGCCACCGTGTTGCGGTTGTCGGTTCGGGACCGGCGGGACTGGCTGCGGCTCAACAACTGACACGTGCCGGACATCGTGTCACGGTGTTCGAGCGGAGTGATCGAATCGGGGGACTGCTTCGCTACGGAATCCCGGAATTCAAGTTGCCCAAAGCCTTGATCAATCGACGCCTGGCCCAGTTGATCGCCGAGGGGACCCGATTCGTCACGGGCTGCGCCGTCGGAGTCGACGTGAGCGCACAAGACCTCATGACGGATTTCGAGGCGATAGTCCTGGCGGTCGGGGCCGATCGTGCCCGAGACACCGACGTACCGGGTCGTGGTCTTCGCGGAATCCATCTTGCGATGAAGTACCTGCGTGCCGCCAACCGTGAATGCGAGGGTGACGGCGCGTCGAGCATCTCGGCGCGAGGTGAGAACGTCGTGATCATCGGTGGCGGTGACACGGCGGCCGACTGCCTCGGCACGGTGCATCGCCAGGGCCCGCGCTCCGTGACGGAATTGGATTACCACGTCCCACCCCCGGGGCATCGCGATCGAGACCGCGACCCGTGGCCGTTGTGGCCGCGGGTCCTGCGCAGCTCGCCGGCAGACGACGAGGGCAGTGACAAACGGTTCCGATGGGCGGCGCAGGAATTTCTCGACGACGGTGACGGTGCGGTTTGTGCAATCCGGATGGTTCCGGTCGCCGTGTCGCGAGGAGAGAACGGACAACGGACCCTGGTGCAGACCGGGGACACGACGGATCTGGTGTGCGAGATGGTCCTGCTCGCTCTCGGATTCGACGGCGTCGAAACCGCGCCACTACTTACCGACCTCGATGTCGGCACCGATCCGCTCGGCAGAATCGAGTGTGATGTCGGGTGGCAGACCCGAACACCCGGCGTGTTCGTCTGCGGCGACGCGCATCGCGGGGCGTCGCTCGTCGTGTGGGCGATTGCCGAGGGACGGTCGGCCGCACATGCCGTCGACGTGTATCTCACAGGCGGGTCCGACCTTCCGTCGCCGGTACATCCGAAGGCATTTCCGCTGTTCGTGAGGTGAACAACTGAATCGAGTAAGAACAGAAAGTGCACGTCGCAAATGCCGGATAGAAGTGCGGTGGGGTAGCGACTAGGCTCGAGCCGTGAACCGACGGACAAAAATTGTATGCACACTTGGACCTGCGACAGCTTCTGGCGACCGCATCCGTGAGCTCGTGGAGAGCGGCATGGACGTGGCTCGCCTCAACTTCAGCCACGGCGAGCATGCCGATCACGAAGAAAACTACATTCGCGTCCGCGCCGCGTCGGACGCCACCGGAAAGGCCGTCGGTGTTCTCGCCGACCTCCAGGGGCCCAAGATTCGCCTCGGCCGATTCAAGGACGAGCGGACCACCTGGGCCAACGGTGAAGAGATTCGTATCACCGTCGACGACGTCGAGGGAACACACGATCGCGTCGGGACCACGTACAAGGAATTGGCGCGCGACGCCAAGGCAGGCGATCGACTGTTGGTCGACGACGGAAAGGTCGGCCTGGTCGTCACTTCCATCGACGGTAACGACGTCGTCTGTCGGGTCACCGAAGGCGGTCCGGTCAGCAACAACAAGGGCCTCTCGCTGCCTGGGATGAACGTCTCCGTTCCTGCCCTGTCGGGCAAGGACATCGCCGACCTCGAGTTCGCCCTCAAGCTGGGCGTCGACTTCATCGCACTCTCCTTCGTTCGCTCACCCGCGGACGTCGAATTGGTTCACGCCATCATGGATCGAGTCGGTCGCCGCGTTCCCGTCATCGCGAAGCTCGAGAAGCCCGAGGCCATCGACAATCTCGAAGCCATCGTGCTCGCATTCGACGCCGTCATGGTCGCCCGCGGTGACCTCGGTGTCGAGTTGCCGCTCGAGCAGGTCCCGCTCGTCCAGAAGCGTGCAATCCAGATTGCTCGTGAGAACGCGAAGCCGGTCATCGTCGCCACGCAGATGCTCGAGTCGATGATCGAGAACTCGCGTCCCACCCGTGCAGAGGCATCCGACGTTGCCAACGCCGTTCTCGACGGCGCGGATGCAGTCATGCTCTCGGGTGAGACATCAGTGGGCAAGTACGTCATGGAAACCGTTCGCACCATGGCCCGCATCGTCGAGGCCGTCGAAAACGAATCGACCCGAGTCCCACCCCTGACTCACGTCCCGCGCACCAAGCGCGGTGTCATCTCGTACGCAGCGCGTGACATCGGCGAACGTCTGGACGCCAAAGCATTGGTTGCATTCACACAGTCCGGTGACACGGTGCGACGACTGGCTCGCCTGCACACTCCACTGCCGCTGCTCGCCTTCACCCCGTTGCCCGCAGTACGCAGTCAGCTGACGCTGACGTGGGGAACCGAGACGTTCCTGGTCGATGCGGTGGCCACCACCGACGAGATGGTGCGTCAGGTAGACAATGCTTTGCTCTCGCTCGGGCGGTACGTCAAGGGCGACCTCGTGGTCATCGTTGCCGGGTCCCCTCCGGGAACCGTCGGCTCCACCAACCTCATTCACGTCCACCGCATCGGCGAAGAGGACCACTGAGTGACCCACGCGAATGCGTCCACCGACCTCGGTACTCTCCTTGGTTTGTTGGATCTGGAGCAGATCGGTGACGACGCGTTCCGTGGACACCACCCCAAGCAAGTAGGTTCGCGGACGTTCGGCGGTCAGTTGGTGTCTCAGGCACTGATGGCCGCCGGACGGACCGTTGACGGTGAACGCCCCATCCATGCCGTCAACGCCCATTTCATTCGGGGTGGAGATGTCAAGGCGCCCATCGAGTATAGGGTGGAGCGTCATCGTGACGGGCGTGCTTTCGCCAACCGTCAGGTGACGGCCTATCAGGGTGACAACGAATTGTTCGTGATGCTCGCGGCGTTCCAGGACTCCGGCAAGGGGCTCGACCATGCCGTCGAGATCCCGGACGTTCCACTTCCGGAGTCACTGCCGCCGATCGGCGATCATCTGGTGGGGTACGAGGAAAAACTGCCGCATTTCAGTGCGGCGCTCAAGCCGATCGACATGAGGTACGCCAACGATCCGGCGTGGATCCTCAAAGGCACCGGTGAG
This sequence comes from Rhodococcus sp. IEGM 1409, assembly GCF_030056735.1. Lineage (GTDB taxonomy): Bacteria > Actinomycetota > Actinomycetes > Mycobacteriales > Mycobacteriaceae > Rhodococcus_F. Next base: position 69,398 of record NZ_JASHKN010000011.1, on the reverse strand, counting down.
AAACTCAACCACAATCGGGTGTGGATGCGCCCCGACGGTGATCTTCCGGATGATTCACTCGTACATGCTGCGACGCTTGCATACTCGTCGGACACCACTGTGCTCGATTCGATTCTGACCACTCATGGATTGTCCTGGGGCCATGATCGTATCGTCGCGGCAACGGTCAACCACTCGATCTGGTTCCACCGTCCGTTTCGATTCAGCGATTGGGTTCTGTACGCGACCGAATCGCCCGTCGCTGCAGGTTCGCGTGGTTTGGCGACCGGACGGTATTTCTCGGTGGAAGGACTCCTGTTGGCGACAGTGGTTCAAGAAGGAATGATCAGGCACTTCCCGCGCAAGGGGGAGTGAGAGGCGGGCCCGAGACTGTACTCGGGCCAAGATTCAGGCCGACTTGCGATATTGCGGTGAGAGTTCGTCGGCGCGGTCCCACGGAGACCAGTCGACTTCGCGTCCATCGAGTTGGGCTGCAACAACTTCCAAGCCCGCGTGCCAGCCGGCGGCGTGGGCGTACGCGGACTCTTCGTCTTCCATCGTGTGGGTGAGGGTCAGCCAACAGCCGCCGGTGCCGTCCGGAGCCAGCTCCCAATGCAGAGTGTCTGCGTCCCAGAGGAATTCGAGAATTCGGTGCGGGTGGACGCTGATGACCGTCCCACGCGTCACGTGATCTGCGGGTAGTCCGAAACGCGCGACTTGTTCCGGTGTCACCTTGAACAACAGATCCGCGCCGGGAGTGAGATCGAAATCGACATCCGCCGGGAACCAGGCGTCGAGGTACTCGCGTTCCGTTATAACTTTCCAGACCTTGTCCGGTGCGTGCGGAATCGCCAGTTGAAAGCTCAGTGACACCCGACCGTCATAGGTCAGGTTGATCTTGCCGTTGTCCATCGGTGCCTCCAATGCTTGGTGCCCGTGCGGTTGCCCCCATCGTGCCATCTAAATGCACAGGATGGAATAACTGCTGGTCAGATCGTTACCTATTGATAGGTTATGTCGATTTATCTCGTTTTGAGAGCGGCGTTCTCGATGCATTTCGTGGCGGTGAAACAACCGCGCGGTACGCTGACCACGCACGACTGGCGCGGGTGGGACCTACCACCGGGGAGTGCACATCGCGAGGTATCGACCGCCTGGGTGCTTCACACATCTTGTGTGAAGGGAGAACTATGTGCGCGAAGAATCTGTCCACCAAGAATCTGTCCGCGAATAACGAGCCCGCTCGAATTATCGACGGACGCGCCATTGCCGATGCTGCGCTCGCGAAACTGTCAGTGCGCACCAGACAGTTTCATGAAGAGACGGGTCATGTTCCCTGCCTGGCTGCCGTCATCGTGGGATCGGACCCGGCCTCGAGGGCCTATGTGCAGATGAAGGCCAAACGGTCTGTCGCTGTCGGAATGACGTCGCGAACAATGGAACTACCGGAGAGTGCGACCACGGGAGACCTCGTCGACGTGTTGACGGCGTTGTCGGTGGACCCTTTGATCGACGGCATACTGCTGCAACACCCGGTGCCAGACCACATCGACGAACGGGCCGCGTTCGATGCCATCTCGGCCGACAAGGACGTCGACGGCGTCACTTCGGCATCATTTGCGGCAACGGCGTTGACCGGAGGGGGATTCGAATCGTGTACGCCGAGTGGCATCCTGCGCCTCCTCGACGCCACAGGCGTCGAACTTGCTGGAAAGCATGCCGTTGTGGTCGGCAGAAGCCCGATACTCGGATTGCCGATGGGAATGCTCCTCCTGCGTCGGGACGCAACCGTGACGTACTGCCATTCGCGAACCGTCGACCTGGCCGCTCACGTCGGTACGGCGGACGTCGTCATTGCTGCCGTCGGCGTTCCGGAACTAATCAAAGGTTCGTGGATCAAGCCCGGGGCAGTAGTGATCGATGCGGGGTACAACGCGGGCAACGTCGGAGACGTGGAGTACGGCGCCGCGCTCACTCGCGCCGGTGCAATCACACCGGTGCCGGGTGGCGTCGGCCCCATGACGGTTGCAGTATTGCTGGAACAAACTCTCGCCGCGGCTAGTTCGGGCGACTGCAGTTCGGGCATACAGTGAGAATCATGACCAATGTGTTGGACCGAATCGGTGATGTCAGCGCTTCACTCGTAGACCTGTACAAAGATCTGCACGCGCACCCCGAGTTGTCGTTCGCGGAGCATCGGACCGCCGGAATCGTCGCGGATCGATTGCGAGACCTCGGTTTCGAGGTGCATTCCGGAGTCGGCGGAACCGGAGTAGTAGGCGTTCTCCGAAATGGCAGTAATCTCCGAAACACCAGTAGTCTCCGAAACAGCAGTAGTCTCCGAAACAGCAGCGGCGCAACCGTTCTGCTTCGGGCCGACATGGACGCATTGCCGGTCGAGGAAGTCACCGGTCTCGATTATGCAAGTACGGAGCGAGGAACCGACAAGGAGGGCAACGACGTTCCGATCATGCACGCGTGCGGGCACGACATGCATGTCGTTGCGTTGCTCGGCGCCGCTCGGATCCTCAGTGAAACCGTCGACTCGTGGTCGGGCACGCTCGAGGTCTTGTTCCAGCCCGCAGAGGAACTCGGTGCCGGCGCGCAGGCGATGGTCGACGACGGGTTGTACGACCGCATTCCCAAGCCCGATGTGGTTCTCGGCCAACACGTTGCACCGGCACCGGCGGGAATCGTCGGATTGCATTCCGGGGCAGCATTCGCTGCGGCTGACAGCATGCTGGTGCGGATGTTCGGGAGGGGCGGGCACGGATCGCGGCCCGAGACCACGATCGATCCGATCGTCATGGCGGCATCGGCAGTGATGCGGTTGCAGACGGTGGTTTCCCGAGAGATCGCCGGAAGCGACATAGGGGTACTGACAGTCGGCCAGTTTCACGCAGGTACGAAGAACAACATCATCGCCGATCATGCGGAGTTCGGTCTGAGCATTCGGACCGTCAATCCGGAAGTTCGAGCCCGGGTTTTGGACGCGGTGCACCGAATCGTCCGCGCAGAGGCGCAGGCATCCGGTGCGCTCCGTGAGCCCGAACTGATTGCACAAGAGTCATTTCCGGTGCTGATCAACGACGGCGCGGCCTGCGATCGTGTGAGCGCTGCGTTCAGGGGCGTATTCGGGGAACACGGCGTCATCGATCCTGGACCGGTCACCGGGAGTGAAGACGTCGGGATCCTCGCCGACGCGGCCGGAGCGCCGCTGGTGTACTGGCTCCTCGGCGGTGCGGATCCCGAGGCCTATCTGAAGGCCGCAACAGCGGGAACCGTCGAGGAGGACATTGCATCAAACCACTCACCGCGGTACGCCCCGGTGATTCAACCGACCCTCGACAACGGAATCACCGCGTTGACCACAGCTGCGCTGGAATGGCTGAGCTGAGCGCGTAATTGGGTAATCGACGGTCAGTTGTCGGCTGCGGGAATGTCGATAGTCAACTGAGATGGGGAATCGGATGTCGACACCGTGTACGCCGGACGGGTCTGGAGTGTGCCGACAAACGACTGAAGGATCGTATCGTTCGTGCGGGCACTCGCCATGCGGGTGATGTGTGTGCCGTCGAGGGGAGCCGAGACCAGAGTCGGATCCGACCGGACCCCCATCAGATCGACCTGAAGTATCGATCGACTACCGACGTCCACGACTTGGCTGTCACCCGCTCGGATTGCTTCACTGACGTATTCGGTTTTCCAGAACACCGGTCCGTTGCCGTCGAAGCGGTAGGTGATGCGGGTGAAACCCTCGTGATCGGTCACGTCGATCTCGGTCACGTCGACGCGTGGATTCGGTGAAGGGATCTCTGTGTCGTTGGGGAATGGGGGAAGCATGGAGATCTCGGTGGACGGGGCATCGATCGGGCGAGAGCCGACCTGAAGGGTGCCGGTCCGTGTTGCAGCGTCGAGGACCACCTGGGTGGAAGATCCGCCGGCAGTGTCGGATTCGTCGTCTGTCTGACACCCGGTGAGCAGCGAGAGACATGACATGGCTCCGAGCAGAGCAATCAACCGGCGACCGTTCATGGATCGAACCTAGCGGCGGTTGATCCGGGGTACAGCCGAATGCCGAAACCTTGCGGTACGGCCGGCTGCGGCAGGTGGTGCCCTCGGTGAGACTCGAACTCACACTGGACGGGTTTTGAATCCGTTTCCTCTGCCAATTGGGATACGAGGGCTTGTTGCGATGACTACATTAGAAGATGCGATTTCAATGTCAAACACCGGTACCCTCTAATCGTTCGCGTCTCGTGTCGGGGCGGTTCGATGGAGGAGGATGGTGGCCATGAATTCGCCGCAGCCGCAAGGCAATCAGCTCGCACCCCGTCGTGTTGTCGTCGCTGAAGACGAGGCGTTGATCCGCATGGATCTGGTCGAGATGCTCCGCGAAGAGGGCTACGACGTCGTCGGCGAGGCCGGTGACGGACAGGTGGCGGTCGAGTTGGCCGAGTCACTCAGGCCTGATCTGGTCATCATGGACGTGAAGATGCCCAGGAGAGACGGCATCGACGCGGCGTCGGAGATTGCCGCCAAGCGCATCGCTCCTGTTGTCATTCTCACAGCGTTCAGTCAGCGCGAGTTGGTCGAGCGCGCACGCGACGCCGGCGCCATGGCCTACTTGGTCAAGCCGTTCTCCATCAGTGACTTGGTGCCTGCCGTCGAATTGGCGGTCAGTCGCTTCCGAGAGGTGACGGCGCTCGAGCGTGAGGTCGCCGATCTGTCCGATCGGCTCGAAGCGCGCAAGCTGATCGAGCGCGCCAAGAGTGTTCTGATGGTTCGCCAAGCGCTCACCGAACCCGAGGCGTTCAAGTGGATTCAGCGCGCCGCGATGGACCGGCGCTCCACGATGAAGGCCGTCGCACAGGTCGTACTGGAAACTCTGGGCGGCGAACCGGACGCTTGAGCACAGTGACCGGGTTATCCGGCTGCTGCGTCGACGTCGAAACGTCGCGCAGCGCTACAGCCGTGTAAACACTGTGCGCCTTCAGATAACAGTCAGGTCACAGGGCTTTCTTGAAGGATCGCGAAACCGTTCCAAGGTCTAGCGTCTGATCCCACAGCGAGCGCCAGTTCGGGTGGCGCGAGCACCGGCTGATCTTAGGAGCGTGGGATGGCTAGACGAACACTTGTGCGTACTGCTGCAGTTCTCGGCGCGGCATCACTGGCACTTGCAGGCTGTAGCTCGGACAAGTCGGATGACTCGTCTTCGAGTGGCTCTACGTCCGGCGCTTCCGCCGCGACGACATCCGTCACGACCGATTGCACCCCGGAGCAGGCCAAGGCCGGCGCCACCCCGTCCACGGAAGCGCTGCGCATCGGCACGCTTCTTCCTGACACCGGCAGCTTGTCGTTCCTCGGGCCGCCGATGGTTGCAGGTACCCAGCTGGGCGTCAACGATGTCAATGCCGCTGGAGGCGTTCTCGGCCAACCCGTACAACTGATTCCTGGCGACTCGGGTGACACCACGACGGACACCGCCAACTCCACCGTCGACCGCGAATTGGCGGCAGGCACTCAGGTGATCGTCGGCGCCGCGTCGTCGTCGGTCTCGCTCAAGGTGATCGACAAGATCGCCAGCGCGGGCGTCGTCATGTTCTCTCCTGCCAACACGTCGGACCAGTTCGTCTGCTATCCCGACAAGGGCATGTACTTCCGCACCGCTCCGACGGACGTACTGCAGGCTCAGGCCGTCGCACAGCTCATTTCGGACGATGGTGGTCAGCGTGTAGCCATCATGGCCCTCAACGACCCGTACGGGACGGGTCTGGCCGACAACATCGAAAAGAATCTGGTCGATTCGGGTGTCCCCTCAGATCAGATCGAGAAGATCATCTACGACCCGAACGCGCAGTCGTTCAACTCCGAAGTCGATCAGGTCAAGAACTTCAATCCGGATGCTGTTGCACTGGTGGGCTTCGAGGAGTCGGCGAAGATCATCACGCGAATGCACGAGGTGGGCATCGGCCCGTCGGACGGAATGGCGATGTACGGCGTCGACGGCAACATGGGAAATGCGCTCGGCGAATCCGTGGCGAAGCCGTTGCTCGACACGATGCAGGGAACGACGCCGCTGACGGATGTCGGAGCTGCCTTCCAAGATCGTTTGAAGGCAGTCAACCCCTCGCTGATCGACTTCAACTACGCCGGAGAGTCGTACGACGCGGTGGTGATCTCAGCACTTGCTGCCGAGCAGGCGAAGTCGACGGCGGGCACGGACATCGCGGCGAACATCAACAGCGTCACCGAAGGTGGCACCAAGTGCACGTCCTACGTGGAGTGCCTGCCGTTGGTGAAGGCGGGAACCGACATCGACTACGACGGCATCACCGGTGAGTTGGACTTCAACGATTCGGGCGAGCCGTCCATCGGTTCGTACGGAAAGCTCAAGTTCGGCCCTGAGAACACGCTGACCACAGAAGGATTCGTGGTCGTGGGCAAGTAAGTCGTGGGCAAGTAAGCAGCCAATGAGAAAGGGCCAGGGGCACGAGTCCCTGGCCCTTTCTCACGTCGTGCCTACTTCTCTTTGCTGCCGGCGAGCGTTCCCAGATACAGCTCGATCACCTTGGGGTCGTTCATCAGATTGGCGCCGGTATCGGTGTACGCGTTCTTGCCCTGATCGAGCACGTAGCCGCGGTCGCAGATCTGAAGGCAGCGGCGCGCGTTCTGCTCGACCATGATGACCGAGACACCCGCAGCATTGATCTTCTTGCAACGGATGAACACCTCGTCCTGGAACATCGGGGACAGGCCCGCGGAAGGTTCGTCGAGGAGCAGGACCGACGGATCCATCATCAAGGCCCGGCCCATCGCGACCATCTGACGTTCGCCGCCCGAGAGTGCGCCGGCTTTCACCTTTCGTCGTTCACTCAAGAGTGGAAACAAGTCGCTCACGAAGGCAAATCGCTCTGCGAATGCCTTGGGACGGAGATAAATTCCCATCTCGAGGTTTTCTTCGATAGTCAGAGTCTGAAAGACGTTCTGTGTCTGAGGGACGTACCCGACTCCCTTCTGCACGAGGACGTGAGCGGGCGCGGACGTGATGTCGTCCTCGCGGAGAGTGACCGATCCTTCGCGAACCGGTATCAAACCGAAGAGTGACTTCAGGAGTGTCGACTTGCCTGCGCCGTTCGGTCCGATGATTCCGACGATTTCTCCTTCCTTCAGGAAGAAGTTGCACTCACGCAGGATGTTGACGCCGGGAATATAGCCGGCGACGAGGCTGTCGGCGCGAAGCAGGGCACCTGCCGACAGTCGCTGATGCTCTTCGGCTGTCGCGGCGAACTCTGCAGGCGTGAGTGAACGTGCTTGGTTCTCGCTCATGGCTTCTCGTGCCTTCCGCGCGGTTCCTCGGGACTCGATTCCAGCGTCGCGGCGAGATCGGCCGGAAGGTTGTCGATGTCGGGTTCCGAGAGGTCGCCGCCCGCCTCGAGGGTTTCGACCTCGGCTTCTGCCAGGGCGGCGGCCAGAACGGCCGTCTCGCCCACCGGATTTCCGTTGTCGTCGAACTCGAGGGCCTGGTCGTGGTGGCTGCCCAGATATGCGTCGACGACAGCTGTGTTGGACGAGAGTTCGTCCGGAGTGGACTCGGCGATGACGCTGCCCTGCGCCATGACCACCACCCAGTCGCTGATGTCTCGGATCACGTCCATGTCGTGCTCGACGAAGACGACCGTCATTCCGTCGTCGCGCAGTGATTTGATGTGTCCGAGCAGACTTTGCGTCAGAGCGGGATTGACGCCTGCCATGGGTTCGTCGAGCATGACCACCGAGGGCGAGGTCATGAGTGCGCGAGCCATTTCGAGCAGTTTGCGCTGTCCGCCGGAGAGGGAACCGGCCAGGTCGTCGGCTTTCGTGTCGAGTTTGAAACGCGCGAGGAGTTCGTTGGCGCGCTCGGTGATCTCGCGTTCCTGGCCCTTCCAGATCCACGGGACAAGCGAGGCGAAGATGCGTTCACCTCGTTGACCGGTGGCGCCCAGGCGTACGTTGTCCAGCACCGTGAGTTTGGACAGCGCCTTGGTCAACTGGAACGTCCGTACCACTCCCTTCCTGGCTACCTGGTGGGGATACATGCGACCCAGCGATTGACCGTCCATCGACCACGTACCGGTGTCCGGCCGGTCGAAACCGGTGAGGAGGTTGAAGAGGGTGGTTTTCCCGGCGCCGTTGGGGCCGATCAGACCCGTGATGCACCCGCGTTGAATCTCGAGGTGGTCGACATCGACGGCTTTGAGGCCGCCGAACGTGCGCGAGACGTTGTCCGCGATCAGTACCGGGTCGGGTTTTGCCGATCCCGGAAGATGAGGAACGTCGGCAAAGATCTGTGCTCTGGTATCGGCGTCAAGCATTGAGTTGCACCTCCCGCTTGTTACCCAGTATTCCCTGCGGCCTGAAGACCATCAGAAGAGCGATCATCAATCCGAGCAGGACGTACCTGGTGGCTCCGACCTGTTGTTCGGTCAGTGAGAGCAGCGGATTTTCGCCGGAGATCGCCTGACGCAACAGAGCGTCTGGAATGGCGAGGAGGAACCAGAACAACATTGCGCCCACTACCGGGCCGAAAACCGTTGCCGCCCCGCCCAGAATCAGTGCGCCGAATGCAAAGAACGTCTGCGCGGTCGAGTAGAAGTCCGGGTTGATGGACTTGGTCTGGAGGGCGTTGAAAACACCGGCCAGACCACCGATCACACCGCCGAGAACCAGAGCCTGCATCTTGTACACGAAGACGTTCTTGCCCAACGATCGTGCTGCATCCTCGTCTTCACGAACCGCCTTGAGGACGCGCCCCCACGGGCTGTGCGTCAACAGGTAGACAAATCCGCACAAGATCAGGACCAGGGTCCAGCCGACAACCATCGACCAGAGGTCGTCTCCGTAGAACTTCACTCCGAGAAACGAGTACTGCTTGGCCGAGTCGAATGGGCTCAGTGCGGTGAACGGATCTGCGAAACCGAACAGGCCGTTGGTGGAACCGGTCACCGAATCCGACGCGGTCGAGCGGAAGATCAGACGCAAGATCTCCGAAGCCGCGATGGTGACGATGGCGAGATAGTCGGCGCGCAGACGCAGCGTCGGGATACCGAGCACGAGCGCGAGGAGGCCGGCTGCGGCAAGTCCGACGAGGATGCCGAGCCACAACGGCTGGTCGTAGGTCACCGTCATGATGCCGACGCCGTAGCCGCCGAGAAGGGCAAAACCGATCTGACCGAAGTTGAGCAGTCCGGCGTAGCCGAAGTGCAGGTTCAGCCCGATGGCCAGCAGTGCGTAGAAGATTGCCGACGGCCCGATCAACTGGGCGAAGGAAACCTGGAAAGCTCCCATGATGTCCATATTCGTCACCCGATCCTTTGTCTGGATCCGAGGATGCCCTGGGGGCGAACCACGAGGATCACGATCAAGACGAGAAGTCCGCCGATGTATTTGAGGTCGGGATTGATGATGAGCGTCGAGAGTTGGACCAGAAGTCCGACGATGACGCAGCCGAGTAGCGCCCCGTACGCCGTTCCCAGACCACCGAGGGTGATTCCGGCGAACATCAGCAGCAACAGTTTGAAGCCCATCTCCCACTGGACGCGTCCGCCGAGCTCGGAAATACCGAACAGCACACCGCCGAGTGCGGCCAATCCGCCGCCGAGGCCCCAGACGAACATGATCACGCGCTCGACGTTGATTCCCGACGACGCGGCGAGGTCGCGATTGTCGGAGACGGCGCGCATCGCTTTTCCGATGCGAGTCCTCTGGAGAAGAAGTGCGACGCCGACCAGGACGACCAGACTCACGATCATGACTACGGCGTTCGCGTCGGTCAACGCGATGGGGCCCCAGTTCTTCTCGACCTGCCCCTGATAGTCGTCGAAGGGTTCTGCTCGATCGGAGAAGAAGATGAGGATCAGGTAGCGCAGCGAAATCGCGAGACCGATGGAGACCACCAGTTGTGCGATCAACCCGGTCTTGCGTTTACGCAGGGGCTTCCAGACGATTCCGTTGGTCAACAGTCCGATCCCGATACCGACGAAGATCGCGAGAACGGTGGCGGGAATCAGCGGAATGCCGAACGAGGTGTTGATCACCCAGGCGGCGACGGCACCGAGGGTGACCATCTCGCCGTGCGCGAAGTTCGTCAGGCCGGTCGTGCCGTAGATCAAACTCAGACCCACACCGGCGATCGCGATCACGAGACCGAACCGCAGACCGTCGACCGTCGTGCGGATCAGCTTCTCGCCGAAGCTGACATTCGAGGCGGTGCGAACCTCGCCGAACGAGAAGATCACGGTGTTCGCGCGGCCGGCCACCACCTCGCGTTCGACAGCGGCTTGCACACTCACTCCGTCGGGGAGGGTGTCCGCAACGATCTCGAATGTGTAGGTGCCCGGTGCCACCGCCAATTCCCAACGGCCGTTCGATGCCGACTCGCCGGTGGCGACTTCGGTGCCGGAGGAATCGAGCGCGCGCACCGTGACACCGGCGAGACGTGTTCCGCCGTTATTGAGGTTGCCACTGACCGGAACGGCGTTTGCCGGGACTACCGGGGCGCTCGACGAGGTGGGCGGAGCAGGGGAGCTGGTTGGTTCCTGAGCGGATGACGTGGCTGCGAGGCTGAGCGTCATGAAAAACGTGAGTAGTGCGAAGGCCAGTATTCGGCTCAATGTCGAGAGCGTGTGCCGTTTCACTACCGGTTGTGCCACGTACGTCCTCCGAGTGGGTCGGGACAAGCGTGTTGGTCAGGTTAGGGGCCTTAAACGGATAAATCTCCGGTAACGCGATTTCCGGACTCTAGCGGCTCTGTTCGCGTGTCGGTGTGTTCTGAGATTTCCACCGCGTTTCGGTTGCGTATCAAAGCCCCCCGGGCGGCGTCCGTCGTTCGGAATTCGTAGCGCTTGCTGGGTAAACAACGGCGAAGGCGTCGATGTCGGTCGCGATCCCTAGACTGATGAACCGTGAGCCCCGCAACCACAACTCGGTCCAGCACGTCCACCGCTTCAGCCGGCACCACCGGCAAGGCGGACGATCGCCCTCTTCTGATGCTTCTCGACGGGCATTCGTTGGCGTTTCGCGCCTTCTACGCGCTGCCTGCAGAGAACTTCAAGACACACAGTGGGCAGGCCACCAATGCGGTGTACGGCTTCACGTCGATGTTGATCAATCTTCTTCGCGACGAACAGCCGACCCACTTGGCTGCGGCCTTCGACGTGTCGCGTCAGACGTTTCGCGCCGACCTGTTCCCTGAATACAAGGCGCAGCGTGCGAAGGCTCCGGACGAATTCAAGGGCCAGATCGACATCACCAAGGACGTTCTCGGCGCGCTGGGAATCCCGGTCATGGCCGAGGAAGGTTTCGAAGCCGACGACGTGATTGCCACGTTGACCACGCAGGCGGAGGCCCTCGGATACCGAGTTCTCGTCGTGACCGGCGACCGCGACTCGCTGCAGTTGGTGACCGACAACGTCACTGTGCTCTACCCGAAGAAGGGCGTCTCGGAGCTCACCCGATTCACGCCGACGGCCGTCGAGGAGAAGTACAGCCTCACTCCGTCGCAGTACCCGGATTTTGCTGCCTTGCGCGGCGACCCGAGTGACAACCTCCCCGGTATCCCTGGCGTCGGCGAGAAGACCGCGACCAAGTGGATCCGTGAGTACGGCGACCTGCAGGGACTGGTCGACAACGTGGACAAGGTCCGTGGCAAGGTGGGCGACTCACTACGCGAGAACCTCGCAAACGTCCTGCTCAATCGCCAGCTGACCGAAATGGTTCGCGACGTTCCTTTGCCGTACACGCCCGAGCAATTGGTGTTGGCTCCGTGGGACCGCGAGAAGATTCATGCGTTGTTCGACGATCTCGAGTTCAAGGTTCTCCGCGATCGACTGTTCGCGACCCTGTCGTCGTCCGAACCCGAAGCCGAAGAGGGCTTCGAGGTCAGCGGCGACGCACTCGCCCCGGGTACGGTTGCCGCGTGGCTCGACGCTCACGCGCGAACCGGTGAGCGTCACGGCGTGACGGTGCTCGGAACCAGAACTCCGTTTGCCGGTGACGTCAGTGCACTCGCGATCGCGGCCTCCGACGGCGAATGCGCATACATCGCGGCGTCGACGGCAACGCCGGAAGATGAAGCGGCTCTCGGTGATTGGCTTGCCGACACATCGCAGCCGAAGGCGCTGCACGAAGCCAAGTGGGCGATCCACGCTCTGCGTGGGCGTGGTTGGACGCTCGGCGGACTGACCAGCGACACCGCTCTGGCCGCTTACCTCGTCCGGCCAGGCCAGCGCACCTTCAATCTCGATGATCTGTCGCTCCGCTACCTCAAGCGTGAACTGCGTGCCGAAACATCCGGCCAGGAACAGCTTTCACTTCTCGACGACACCGAACAGCTTGATGCCGAAGCGGCCGATACCGCGATGCTCAGCGCTCAGGCCGTTCTCGATTTGGCAGCTGCGTTGGACACCGAGTTGGAGTCGATCGAGTCCAAGTCGCTCCTCTCCGACATGGAACTGCCGTTGACGATCGAGCTCGCGCAGATCGAGGCCACCGGCATCGCCGTCGACAGCGCGCATCTGCACGATCTTCAGAGCCGTTTCGCGTCCCAGGTCGCCGACGCCGCAAACTCCGCGTACGAGGTGATCGACAAGCAGATCAACCTGGGTTCGCCGAAGCAGTTGCAGGTGGTCTTGTTCGAAGAACTCGACATGCCCAAGACCAAGAAGACGAAAACGGGCTACACCACCGACGCCGAGGCGTTGCAGGGTCTGTTCGAAAAGACGGGACATCCGTTCCTCGAACACCTTCTCGCGCACCGTGATGCGACGCGTATGAAGGTGACCGTCGACGGTCTTCTCAAGGCCGTGGCCGAAGACGGTCGTATCCACACGACGTTCAACCAGACGGTTGCCGCGACCGGACGTCTGTCGTCGACCGATCCGAACTTGCAGAACATCCCGGTCCGCAACGATGCGGGGCGCGAGATTCGCGACGGCTTTGTGGTCGGACAGGGGTTCGACATTCTGCTCACTGCCGATTACAGCCAGATCGAAATGCGCATCATGGCGCACGTGTCAGGCGACGCGGGACTGATCGAGGCATTCAACACCGGTGAGGATCTGCACAGCTTTGTCGGCTCGCGCGCATTCGGTGTACCGATCGAGGAGGTAACTCCTGAACTGCGTCGCCGGGTCAAAGCGATGTCCTACGGTCTGGCTTACGGACTGAGCGCTTACGGGTTGGCGTCGCAGCTGAAGATTTCGACCGAAGAAGCGAAGCAGCAGATGGATGCGTACTTCGCTCGTTTCGGCGGTGTGCGGGATTACCTCCACGCAGTAGTCGAGCAAGCGCGTAAGGACGGTTACACCTCGACGCTCTACGGCCGTCGTCGTTATCTGCCCGATCTCAACAGTGACAACCGTCAGCGTCGTGAGGTGGCCGAACGTGCTGCCTTGAACGCGCCGATCCAGGGCACCGCGGCCGACATCATCAAGGTCGCGATGATCAACGTGCAGAAGGCTCTCGCCGACGCCGGATTGAAGTCGCGCATGCTGTTGCAGGTTCACGACGAATTGGTGCTCGAAGTGGTTGCCTCCGAGTTGGAGGAGGTCACCGCGCTGGTCAAGGACAAGATGGCCACAGCCATCGAGTTGTCGGTACCGCTGGATGTTTCGGTGGGAACGGGTCGAAGCTGGGACAGCGCGGCTCACTGAGTCGGCAACGAAAAAGGCTTGCTAGGAAAAAGGCTTGCTAGGAAAAAGGCTGGGCCGGAATCGCATTCGATTCCGGCCCAGCCTTCGTTCGTTATTCAGCAGAGGCGGTCTGCTCTGCGATCTGCTTGCGGACCTCGTCCATGTCGAGTGCCTTGACCTGAGTTACCAACTCTTCGAGCTGAGCGGCGGGAAGTGCGCCGGCCTGATTGAACACGAGAACGCCTTCGCGGAAGGCCATGATCGTGGGGATGGAGCGGATGTTGGCGGCCGCTGCGATTCCCTGCTCGGCTTCGGTGTCCACCTTCGCGTGAACGACGTCGCTGTGCTTCTCGGAGGAGGCTTCGAACGTCGGCGCGAACTGGCGGCACGGGCCGCACCAGGAAGCCCAGAAGTCCACGAGGACGACGTCGCTGCCGTTGATCGTTTCGTCGAAGTTCTGCTGGGTGAGTGTCTGGGTGGCCACAGGGGTCCTTTCCATTGTGCGGGCTGTTGGTGTGTGCAACGCCCCGGAACCGCTGATTCTTCCCTGAGTGGATTTCAGCTTGCGCTCTCGGTCGCCCGAAACGTCCGGCGGTAGGCCTGGGGCGTGGTGCAACGCAGGCGAATGAAGTGCTGGCGAAGCACGGCGCCGCCGCCGAATCCGACGCGTTCTGCGATGACGTCGACGGAGAGGTCCGAATTCTCGAGTAGTTGCTGGGCGGCCAGTACTCGCTGATCGCTGAGCCAACGTGCGGGGGTCGTCCCTGTTTCCGCTTGGAAACGGCGCGCAAAGGTGCGAGAGGACATGTTCGCGCGCGCTGCAACCATGCCGACAGTGAGGTCGAGGGCGAGGTTCTCCGTCATCCAGTCGAGAAGTGGGGCAAGAGTTGCGCTCGGCGTCGAGGTGAGGGGAGTGGCGACGTACTGGGCCTGCCCGCCGTCACGATGCGGCGGTACCACCATCCTTCTCGCGATGCCGTTGGCCACGCGAGAGCCCTGTTCCTTGCGGACGATGTGCAGGCACAGGTCGATTCCCGCAGCGGTACCGGCGCTGGTGAACACCGGATCTTCGTCCACGTACAGCACGTCCGGATCGACCTTGGCTTCCGGATACATCTGGGCAAGCCTTTCGGCGTGCCGCCAATGCGTCGTGCATCGCTTCCCGTCCAGCAGCCCCGCCGCCCCGAGGACAAACGCTCCGGTGCACAGACTAGCCACCTTGGCGCCCCGGGCCACGGCCTCACGGAGCTTGACCAGCAGGGGATCGACGCTCGAGTCGGGACTTGGCGAGCACATGTACGCGTCGCCTGCGTCGTAGGTGCCGCCGGCGGAGACGACGATGAGATCGGCGTCGTCGAGAGAGTCGAGGTTGTACGGAACATCGATGTTGTAGCCGAAGCGCGTTCGGATCGGGCCCGGAACTGCGGCGATCAGAGAGAAGTCGTACGTCGGGAGGCCGTCGTCGGATCGGTCGAAGCCGAATACTTCACATGCCACGCCGAGTTCGAACGCCTCGGTCATCGGCATCAGCGGGACCACCACTTTCGCGAGCATCTTCCGAGTGTGACAGAAAAACGAAAAAGTGGCAGAAAATCGACCAAGTCTGGCTTTTCTGCCACTATTGAAGGGCGCGGCCTTGCGTCAGGCTGGACACATGGCAATCATCGTCATCAGTCTCCTGGTCCTCCTGGTCCTGAACGTACTAGCTCTTGCCGGCCGTACACCCGACACCCGTCACGACGTCAGTCCTCATGGCGACTTCACTCTGTGAGGGTGAGTCTGGTTTTTCAATACACCGCAGCTGCGGTGGTGTGGGGAGCCAGTTTCCTCTTCATGAAGGTCGGGCTCGAGGGTTTGTCCTTCACACAGGTAGTTCTGTGGCGCTTGGTCTTCGGCGCTCTCGCGCTTGTTCTCGTGTCAGCGGTGAGTCGGATCGGCATACCGAGGGACTTTCGCGTCTGGAAACACATGGCGTTTCTCGCAGCGACGCAATGCATCGTGCCGTGGTTGCTGTTCAGTTGGGCCGAGCAGAGCATGTCCTCAGGGCTGGCGAGTATCTACAACGCCACCACGCCATTGATGACTATGGCTGTCTCCCTTGCCTTTCTACCGGGTGAGACGCTGACGCGATACAAATCGCTGGGGTTGCTGCTCGGGTTCGCCGGTGTGCTGACCGTATTGGCGCCGTGGAATCTCGGGGTCGGCGGAAGCTTCAGTGCTCAGATGGCCTGCCTGGGAGCGACTGCGTCGTACGGGATTTCGTTTGTCTACCTCAGACGCTTCGTGCTTCCGCTCGGGATCGACACCCGTACGGTCGCGCTTTTGCAGATCAGTATCGGTGCACTCGTGATGGTTCTTGCCTCTCCGGTCATCGCCAATACGCCGATGTACCTGACGCCGGCAGTTGCGCTGTCGATGATCGCGCTGGGCGCGCTGGGGACCGGGCTCGCGTTCATCTGGAACACCAACGTCGTTCAAGGGTGGGGGCCGACTGCAGCGTCGACTGTCACTTACCTCAGTCCAGTGGTGGGCGTTGCGCTCGGGGCAATAGTGTTGGACGAGAAGATCGGCTGGAATCAACCGGTTGGGGCACTCGCGGTGATCGCGGGAATCTTGGTGACTCGACGAGCAACCCGGACTGTCACAGCGGCGGCGTCAGTAACCATTCCGTCTTCTGTTCGCCGTCCCAGCGCCTGATCGCGCCGCTGCGCCCGTGAATCACGTCGGTGCCGACCAGATCGATGGCCTCACCCAGACGTGCAGGCTCGACGCGTCGGGCGAGCGTCACATGCGGCGTCCACCCGCCAGGCTCGACGTGGGCGGGAAGCGCAGTCGAGCCGACTGTTGCTTCGGCTACTTCTTGGTGCAGGTGAAGGAGCGCGCGCGAAGGAATGACCGAGCGGGCCAAGACCATCTGCTTGCCGCCGAACACGACGTAGCCACCCAGCCGGACTTCGAAGTCCGGGGCCGAGAAGCGTCGCTTCAACAGTTCGTCGATCTCCGCGGGGATCTCGCGGGCGACGAACAGCGTGATGTGCGGGCGGTTGGACGGGCTGTGATGGGAGGCCTGACTTGGCAATCCGGCGTCGGCGAGAAGCTGCCATTGCGCGCGGACTGCCGACTCACTCACCGGATCGAGGAGCAATTCCACCGACTGGACCATGGTGAGCAATGATTGCCTGATGACAGGTGCGAGCGCAATCGGTACGCCGGCCATGCGGCTGGGACTCATGCACGGCGACGGAATCGGCCACGAAATCGTCCCGGCGACACGGCAGATCGTGGATGCGGCGTTGTCAGCGGTTCATGCGCCGCCCGTCGAGTGGGTCGAGCTTCCGCTCGGGAGCACGGCCATCGACAGTCACGACACACCGATTCCCGACGAGACCATCGATGCGTTGGGGCAACTGCAGGGTTGGATTCTCGGACCACACGACAGTGCGTCCTACCCGGAGAGGTTTCGCGGACAACTCACGCCCGGCGGCGTCATCCGGAAGAAGTTCGAGTTGTTCGCGAACATCCGACCGGCAGCAGCGTTCCCCGGCGTCAAGGCGATGGTCCCCGACATGGATCTGGTGATCGTCCGCGAGAACACCGAAGGGTTGTACGCGGACCGGAACATGGCAGTCGGCAGCGGCGAATTCATGCCGACGCCCGACATTGCCTTGGCAGTCGGTGTGTTCACACGCGCCGCGTGTGAACGGATCGCACGCACTGCCTTCGCATTGGCGTCGCGTCGGCGCAATCACGTCACGATCGTCCACAAAGCCAACGTCCTCACGCTGACCACCGGGCTCTTCCGCGACGCCTGCCGAACCGTCGCCGCAGAGTTCCCACACGTAGTCGTCGACGACGAGCACGTCGACGCGATGGCGGCGCACCTCGTTCGACGCGGCGGCGACTTCGACGTCGTAGTGACCGAAAACATGTTCGGCGACATATTGTCCGATTTGGCGGGCGAGCTGTCCGGTTCACTCGGAACTGCCCCGTCTGTCAATGCTTCCGAGAAGCAGGTCATGGCTCAGGCCGCGCACGGTGCAGCACCTGACATCGCCGGGAAGAATCGGGCGAACCCAACGGCACTCTTCCTCTCGAGCGCGATGATGCTCGACTGGCTCGGAGACGCGCGGAGCGATCGGTTGTTGTCTGCGGCGGCAGGACGGATTTCGGACGCCGTTCGCACGACCATCGCGTCGGGCATCGCCACCGCCGACCTCGGCGGTTTGGCATCGACCAGCGAGTTTTCCGAAGTCGTGTACGCGCACACTCTGCGTCGCTGATTCTTGTACGACAGGCCGGAATCTTGCGAAGTCGGCGACGATGGAACTCCTGCCGTAACCTACCGTTCGACTGAATTTCGGATGGACGTTGCAAGTGCGGCGATCGACGAGTGGAGAGCAGAGTCGTGGTCGGTGAAAACGCACGGGCACCAAGGCCACGTGGCGTGGGTAGTGGCTGGGGTACTGGCGGGGGAATGCGTGCCAACCTGGTGCGAGTCTTGTTGGTGGGCTTGATCGCCGCCTTGTGCGGCGGGTGCGTCACCAACAACGAGGGACTCGTTCCCGAAGGACCTCCACTCGATGTCCAGAAGGTGCCGGAAATCGCTGCTCTCCTGCCGCCCAAGGTGACGGAGTCGGGCAAGCTGCAGGTCGGGGTGAACATTCCTTACGCCCCAAACGAATTCAAAGATGAGAATGGCAATATTGTCGGCTTCGACGTCGACGTCATGAACGCAGTGGCGACCGTGCTCGGTGTCGAAGCTGTCTTCAACCAGGCAGACTTCGACAAGATCATCCCCGCTATCCAGTCGGGAAGCTACGACCTCGGCATGTCTTCGTTCACCGACTCCAAGGAGCGGGAGAAGACGGTCGACTTCGTCACGTACTACAGCGCGGGTATCCAGTGGGCGCAGCGTCCGGACAACCCTGTCGACCCCAACAACGCCTGCGGATTGCGGGTGGCGGTGCAGACCACGACCACCGAGGACATCGACGAAGTACCCGCCAAGAGCGAGGCATGCGTTGCTGCAGGCAAGCCGCCCATCGACAAGATCAAGTACGACA
>NZ_JASHKN010000011.1:49153-50586 GCF_030056735.1 Rhodococcus sp. IEGM 1409 | reverse complement strand
AGCGAGGCATGCGTTGCTGCAGGCAAGCCGCCCATCGACAAGATCAAGTACGACAGCCAGGATGATGCGGCCAACGCGCTCATTCTCGGTCGAGTCGACGCGTTGTCTGCGGATTCGCCAGTGACCGGCTATGCGATCAAACGGAGCAAGGGACGGATCGAAGCTGCAGGAGAACCCTTTGATTCGGCGCCGTACGGCTGGCCGATCGTGAAGGGTTCCGCCCTTGGGCCCGCCTTGCAACAGGCAATGCAGTACCTGATCGACAACGGCGTCTATCAACAGATCGCGCAGACCTGGAGTGTCGAGGCCGGCGTCATCGAAGTATCCAAGATCAACGGCGCGGAGAGCTGATGAACATGACAACAACTGAGACTGGCGAGCCTGCGCCGATCAAGGCGATCCCGCTGCGTAGACCGGGGCGGTGGGTCGCAGCAGTCGTGGTGCTGGTTCTGGTGGGGCTCTTCCTCTATGGTTCGGCGACCAATGAACAGTTCGGCTGGGCGACCTACCGCCAGTACCTCTTCGACGCTCGAATTTCGAAGGCGGCCTGGGTCACCATTCAATTGACAATCTTGTCGATGGTTGCCGCGATCCTCCTCGGCATAATCCTCGCGGTAATGCGGTTGTCGCCGAACCCGGTGTTGAAGTCCGCTGCCTGGGTGTATTTGTGGGTCTTCCGCGGTACGCCCGTTTACGTCCAGCTTGTCTTCTGGGGTCTCTTCCCTTCCATATACAAGAGCATCGATCTCGGTGTTCCGTTCGTCCACCAGTTCGTGCATTTCGACATGCAAGATCTCCAGGCGGCGTTCCTCTTCGCGGTCATCGGACTCGCTTTGAACGAGGCGGCGTACATGGCCGAGATCGTCCGTGCAGGTATCGCCTCGGTCAACGAAGGTCAGACCGAAGCGTCAGTGGCTTTGGGAATGACGTGGGGTCAGACGATGCGGCGAACGGTCCTTCCTCAAGCGATGCGGGTGATCATCCCACCCACCGGCAATGAATTGATCAGCTTGCTCAAGACGACTTCGTTGGTGACAGCCGTGCCGCTGAGTACCGAACTCTACGGGCGGGCGAGAGACATATCCGGTGCAAATTTCGAGCCGATCCCTCTCTTGATGGTCGCGGTTACGTGGTACCTCGCAATGACCAGTGTCCTCATGGTGGGCCAGTACTACGTCGAACGCCACTATTCGAAAGGGTCGACGAGGACGCTCACCACTCGCCAGCTTCAGGCACTCGCCGACGCACAGGGCAAAGAAACGGTAGTGGAGACACTCCCGGATATTCCAGGAGGAGAACGCAGATGACACCGATGGTGAAGGCAGACCGAGTCTGTAAGAACTTCGGCGCGCTCGAGGTTCTCAAAGGAGTCTCACTCGAAATCGACCCTGGCCAAGTTTTGTGCCTCGTCGGACCGTCCGGGTCGGGCAAGT
>NZ_JASHKN010000011.1:0-49053 GCF_030056735.1 Rhodococcus sp. IEGM 1409 | reverse complement strand
GAAATCGACCCTGGCCAAGTTTTGTGCCTCGTCGGACCGTCCGGGTCGGGCAAGTCGACGTTCTTGCGCTGTATCAATCACCTCGAGCAGGTCAACGCCGGCCGTCTGTATGTCGACGGCGACCTGGTCGGCTACTCGGAGAAGAACGGCAAGCTGTACGAACTCCACCCGCGAGCAGCGGCCAAACAACGCCGTGACATCGGGATGGTGTTTCAGCACTTCAACTTGTTCCCGCACCGCACCGCTCTCGAGAACATCATCGAAGCGCCGACGCAGGTCAAACGCGTCAGCAAGAAGAAGGCCGTCGAACGAGCGAAGGACCTCCTCGATCAGGTCGGGTTGAGCGCCAAAGCCAACGCGTACCCGGCCCAGTTGTCGGGCGGTCAGCAGCAAAGAGTTGCCATCGCCCGCGCTCTCGCGATGGACCCGAAGCTCATGCTGTTCGACGAGCCGACGTCCGCGCTCGACCCCGAACTGGTCGGTGAAGTTCTCACCGTGATGAAGCAGTTGGCCAAAGAGGGCATGACGATGGTGGTCGTCACCCACGAGATGGGTTTCGCCCGCGAGGTCGCAGATCAGTTGGTGTTCATGGACGGCGGAGTTGTGGTCGAGGCAGGCGAGCCCCGCGAACTCCTGGCCAATCCGCAGCACGATCGGACCAAGGCGTTCCTGTCGAAGCTGCTGTGACCGTCAGGGTTTGACGGCGCTGAAAATTGCCGTGCCCGGGAAGAGTTGGCCGCGGAGGGGACTCCACTGTCCCCATTCGCGGTCCAACCACTCCGGCCATTCGGGCTCGATGATGTCGCGGACCTGAAGTCCGGCGGCGACGATCTCACGAACCCGGTCACCGATGGTTCGGTGATGCTCGACGTAGGTAGGGACGCCGTTGTCGTCGACCTCGACGTACGGAGTGCGGTCGAAGTAGGGGAGCGTTGCCGTCAATCCCTTGGGCCCGGGATCGTCGGGGAAGATCCATCGAATCGGATGGTTGACCGCAAAGACCCACGATCCGCCGGGACGCAGAACTCGGGCGACTTCGTCCATCACCCGCTGTGAATCGGCCACGAACGGCACAGCTCCGAACGCGGAACAGACGATGTCGAAACTCTCGTCGGCAAATGGCAGGAGTTCGGCACTTGCCTGAATCAACGGGACTGCCGGTCCGCCGGCGTTCATCGCATCCTGCCCGCGCGCGAGCATCCCCATCGAGATGTCGAGTCCCACGGCCCGAGCGCCGTGTCCGGCGAGCCACCGGGCACAGGGAGCCGAGCCGCAACCAACCTCCAGTATGTCCTTGTCGACTATGTCGCCCAGCAAGTGATGATCGCCCTCGTGCAGTCCTTCGGGGCACCAGACGAATTCACCTTCTGCGCTGTTCACGCCCAGAAACTCGCCGTGGGTTCTGTGGTAATCGTCGGCGTCGGCGTCCCACCACGCGCGGCTGGCGCGGTCGCTGGCACTCGAATCGACACGGACCCGGCCGACGCCGCTGGTACCGAGAATGGAATTGGCGGCGGCATGGCGCTCGTCAGACATGAACAACACAGTAGAACGGGTGACGCGGCCGCAGGGTACCCGGGTTTGCCCGGCAAGATAGCCGACGCGTAGTCTTACTCACGCGAGTGTCTGTCATCCGACCGATTGTCTGCACGAGGTCTTTAACAAGATCGTCTTGACCAGGATCATCTTGGCCAGGATCTCGGAATCAGTCGGAACGAGAGAGCTCGCGGTGCGGTTCTGTGGTGTGGAATGTGATCAGGTATTCGGTTGTTCGTTATTGATGCAGCTGGGTACTTCGATCTAGTACTTCCAAAGAAGTACTTCCAACATTTGTACGCCACAGTTGCGCATCTCGTCCGACAAAATCCATCAACCGACCACAACTCGTCCGGAGCAATTCAACATATGCCCTCCACAACCGTCACCTCGCCGCAGGTTGCCATTAACGACATTGGCTCCGCCGAGGACTTCCTCGCCGCCATCGATGCCACGATCAAGTACTTCAACGATGGTGACATCGTCGAAGGAACCATCGTCAAGGTCGACCGCGACGAGGTTCTGCTCGACATCGGTTACAAGACCGAAGGCGTCATCCCTTCTCGTGAGCTCTCCATCAAGCACGACGTCGACCCCAACGAGGTCGTCTCCGTGGGAGATGCGGTCGAGGCTCTCGTCCTCACCAAGGAGGACAAAGAAGGTCGACTGATCCTGTCGAAGAAGCGCGCTCAGTACGAGCGTGCCTGGGGCACCATCGAGGAGCTCAAGGAGAAGGACGAGGCCGTCAAGGGCACCGTCATCGAGGTCGTCAAGGGCGGCCTCATCCTTGACATCGGTCTTCGTGGCTTCCTCCCCGCTTCGCTCGTCGAAATGCGTCGCGTCCGCGACCTCCAGCCGTATGTCGGCAAGGAGATCGAGGCCAAGATCATCGAGCTCGACAAGAACCGCAACAACGTGGTCCTGTCGCGCCGCGCATGGCTCGAGCAGACTCAGTCCGAGGTTCGCAGCGAATTCCTGCACCAGCTCCAGAAGGGCCAGGTCCGCAAGGGCGTCGTGTCCTCCATCGTCAACTTCGGTGCATTCGTGGACCTGGGCGGCGTAGACGGTCTGGTTCACGTTTCCGAGCTGTCTTGGAAGCACATCGATCACCCGTCCGAGGTTGTCGAGGTCGGCACCGAGGTCACCGTCGAGGTTCTCGACGTCGACCTGGACCGCGAGCGTGTCTCCCTGTCGCTCAAGGCAACGCAGGAAGATCCGTGGCGTCAGTTCGCCCGCACGCACGCCATCGGCCAGATCGTGCCCGGCAAGGTCACGAAGCTGGTTCCGTTCGGTGCATTCGTGCGCGTCGAAGAGGGAATCGAAGGCCTCGTTCACATCTCGGAGCTGGCAGAACGCCACGTCGAGGTTCCGGACCAGGTTGTCGGCGTCGGCGACGATGCACTCGTCAAGGTCATCGACATCGACCTCGAGCGTCGTCGTATCTCGCTGTCGCTGAAGCAGGCCAACGAGGATTACAACGCCGAGTTCGATCCGTCCAAGTACGGCATGGCCGACTCGTACGACGATCAGGGCAACTACATCTTCCCCGAGGGCTTCGATCCCGAGACCAACGAATGGCTCGAGGGCTTCGACAAGCAGCGCGAAGAGTGGGAGAACCGCTACGCCGAGGCTGAGCGTCGTCACAAGATGCACACCACTCAGATGGAGAAGACCGCTGCAGACGAGGCCGCTGAGGCTGCCACCGCTGCTGCCGGCTACTCCTCGGAGACGGCTGCTGCAGACGACGCCGAGGCTCCGGTTGCTGCCGGTGCTGCTCCGGCCGAGTCCGCTGGTGGATCGCTTGCCAGCGATGCACAGCTCGCCGCACTGCGCGAGAAGCTGTCGGGCAACGCCTGATTCGCGAAGTAATTGCCTGATCTGATCAGGTGAGATCGACCAGAAGGCCCCGATCCTGCACTTCAGGATCGGGGCCTTCCGGCATGTGTGCTGCACGGACCAGTACCTCGGTATCGATTGCCGATCACTCTCCAGGGTGACGACCGAGGGGGCCGACGCTTCCTAGGCTGGGGCTCCCCGACGAGCAGTCACGGAGAATTCGGTGCGCACACAAGAACATTCGGTCCATCCGCGCCCGTCGATCGTCGTCCCGCTGATCACCTTCCTCATGGTGTCGAGTCTGGTGTCGCCGATTCTCGAGTTCGTCCAGGCATCGTGCAGTCTGAATTCGGACGCGCTTCGGCTTACCCAGTTCTCAACTCTGTTCGGCGCAGCGGTGGTACTTGTCGGTTGGCGTGGCCGTCTGCCGTTTCCTGCGATCACGCGCTCGTCCGTTTTCGTGTCGGCATTTGTCACTACCACGGCGATGATCTGTGTTCTCGCCGGTATTGCCGTGCTCGACCGTCTTACCGATTCGAGATGGGTGCCGATTGACGTGTCGGCTCTTCCGATGTCGACGGTCGTACTCGGAGTTGTCGCGCTGGGCGTGGGGGCCGGCGCGGAGGAAATCGGGTGGCGAGGAATAGTGCAGCCTCTGCTCGAATCCCGGATCGGTCCGGTCCGGGCGATGATCGTCACCGGCGCGGTGTTCGGTCTCGGACACGTCTACGTACTGGCGTCCGGGGTGGCTGTCTATGTGCTGTTCGTTGTGGCTGCGATGGGGCTGTCGATCATTTTCGGAGCATTGACGACCGGACTGAGTCTTGGGCATCGAACACTTGTCGCGACGGTCGCGCATTGGGTGCTCAATCTGGGCTTGATCGTGTTCTTCTCGGACGGAGACACCTCGGAGGAATGGATGCTCGAAATGACGATTGCGGTGATGGCAGTGTCAGCCGTCGTCCTGGTCTTGCGGCTACCGTCACTGCGTGTTGTGGATCAGTGGCACTCGGACGGATGAGTATCGACGGGAATGGCCGTCGGCCCCGAGGGACCGACGACCATTTGTCGATTCTGGTGGGACGGGTCAGCGAAGTGCTGCGGGCGCCGGCACCCAATACGTAGCGGTGGCTTCGGCTGTGCGCTTGCGCATCGACGCGAAGCTGTGTCGACCCTGGCTCACGAGCATCGTGAACCAAGTGCGTCGGTGTTCTGCCAGGGCAAAAGCAACTTCCGGGAATTCGATACAGTGCACGCCGTTCGGCATTCCGAGGCGGTGCTGACCGTGATGGTCGCGATCTGCTCGCATGGCGTCCACTTTCTCGAGAAGGTGCAGGTAGAGTGCGTTCGCTAGAACATAACCGCACGGTCACCGAAATTGTGGTATTTGAGCCTCGAAGGCCTCGGCGTGTTCGATCTGTAGGCGTGTCTGAATCTCGGACGCGGAGATGAGAGACTGTCGAGTGTGTTGAGAGTAGGCCTCACTGGAGGCATCGGAGCCGGTAAGTCGACAGTGTCGAAAATCCTCAGCGAACTGGGAGCCGTCATCGTCGATGCCGACTTGATCGCCCGAGAAGTGGTCGAGCCAGGTACTCCTGGACTTGCCGCTCTGGCCGACGCATTCGGCGACGGGATTCTGTCCGAGGACGGCAGCCTCAACCGCCCCGCGTTGGCGTCGTTGGCGTTTGCCGACGACACGTCACGCGGAACTCTGAACGGCATCCTCCACCCACTGATCGGTGCGCGGACCATGGAGCAGATCTCGTCCGCGCCTTCGGATGCAGTGCTCGTTCAAGACATTCCGCTCTTGGTCGAGGGTTCGATGGCGCCGGCATTCAACCTGGTCGTCATCGTCTACGTCGACGAGGAGGAGCGAGTTCGACGCCTGGTGGGCTCACGCGGTATGCCGGAATCCGACGCTC
This sequence comes from Rhodococcus sp. IEGM 1409, assembly GCF_030056735.1. Classification (GTDB taxonomy): domain Bacteria; phylum Actinomycetota; class Actinomycetes; order Mycobacteriales; family Mycobacteriaceae; genus Rhodococcus_F. Next base: position 43,759 of record NZ_JASHKN010000011.1, on the reverse strand, counting down.
GTGCGCGCATCGCAGCGCAGGCGAGAGACGATCAGCGTCGTGCTGTTGCCGACGTGTGGCTCGACAACAGCGGCGAGCCGGGTTCACTTGACGACGTGGTCCGTGACCTGTGGGCGAATCGACTTGTTCCCTTCGAGAAGAACGTCCGCGAGGGCACGGTGGTGCGCGGGCTTCCCGAGCTGACTCCAGCTGACCCGTCGTGGCCGGTGCAGGCGGAACGAATCATCGGCCGGTTGTCACTGGTGTCCGGTGACCGCGCGCGCCGGATCGATCACATCGGATCGACCGCAGTGCCTGGTCTCGATGGCAAGGACGTGATCGACATTCAGATCACTGTCGAGCACCTCGGCGTTGCCGATGATCTCGCGGAGGATCTGGCCGCTGCCGGGTTCCCCCGGATCGAGAACATCGTCGCTGACGACCCTAAACCGTCGTATCTCGGTGGCGAGACCGATCCGGCGGTGTGGGCGAAGCGAATTCACGGCAGCGCAGATCCAGGGCGCCGCGCGAACATACACATTCGGGTGGACGGTTGGCCGGGTCAGCAGTTCGCGATCCTCTTCCGTGACTGGCTTCGCGCCGACGCGTCGGCGCGTGCCGAGTACGCCGAACTCAAGGTCAAGGCGGCTGCGAGCGCTGCCGGCATCGACGACTACGCCTCGGCGATCGACGCCTATCTGGGGGTCAAGACCCCGTGGTTCGACGCCGCATTCCACCGGGCGTGGGAATGGGCCGAGAAATCAGGCTGGTCCCTCTAACGACTCAGCGCCACGTGACCGGCATGCCCAACGAGCCCAGCCAGGCGTCGAGGTCGTGACCGTGGGCGGCGATACCGTCGATGGCTCGGGCAGCGTTCAGCATTGCGCGCTCGGACGTCTTCGGGTCCAGGATTCCGGCGGTGTTTGCCTCGAGCAACTCGTCGACGTCGAGCAATTCGATGCTGTGTCCGGTCTGCACGATCAGGTCGAGGTAGTGGTCCTCGGATGTCCAGACCTGCTCGCTGCGAGTGAAGTCGCCGATGTCGACATAGAAATCCCAGTCTCGGACGTGCTGCGGGGTGAAGTGGAGGATCGACGCCCGAATTCCGAGTTCGGGAATGATCCACGACTCCAGGTAGTGAAACCGGGGATGGTCGGCGTGGCGCGCCATGTACAGCCCCCATGGTTCCTCGCGGTAGTGCTCGACCGGGCGAACGAAACCCTTGGGATCGACGTTGGTGCGAGCTGCGATGTCGAAGGTTTCCACCTTCGGCCGGTGAATGTGGGCACGTTCCTGGCTCATGGTCGAAGAACCTACCGCCGAAGTGCTTTTTCGGCTGAACGCGGACGAGCAGGCATTGTGTCGGTGGGTGCGCTTACCCTGGTTTCATGGCGTTTGCTTCTGAACATCCCGTGGTCGCGCATTCCGAGTTTCGTCCGGTGGGTGACATCGAGCGCTCAGACGCGCGCTTCGAGGTCGTCAGTCCGTACGAACCGGCAGGCGATCAGCCGGCAGCCATCGCCGAACTGGAAAAACGGATCAACGAGGGGGAGAAGGACGTCGTCCTCCTCGGTGCGACCGGTACCGGTAAGTCCGCGACCACAGCATGGTTGATCGAAAAATTGCAACGACCCGCTCTGGTGATGGCTCCGAACAAGACTCTGGCCGCTCAGCTCGCGAACGAGCTTCGGGAAATGCTTCCCAACAATGCGGTCGAGTACTTCGTCTCGTACTACGACTACTACCAACCCGAGGCGTACATCGCCCAGACCGACACCTACATCGAGAAGGATTCGTCGGTCAATGACGACGTGGAGCGGCTGCGCCACTCAGCGACGTCCAGCCTTCTGTCACGACGGGACGTGGTCGTGGTGGCCTCGGTGTCGTGCATCTACGGCCTCGGTACACCGCAGTCGTACCTCGATCGCTCGATTCAGCTCGACGTCGGTGTCGAGGTACCGCGCGATGCGTTCCTGCGTCTGCTCGTCGACGTTCAGTACAACCGCAACGACATGGCGTTCACGCGAGGTTCGTTCCGCGTGCGCGGCGACACGGTCGAGATCATTCCGTCCTACGAAGAGTTGGCGGTACGCATCGAATTCTTCGGTGACGAGATCGAAGCGCTGTACTACTTGCATCCACTGACCGGTGACATCGTTCGCCAGGTCGACACGGTCCGTATCTTTCCGGCGACGCACTACGTCGCCGGCCCTGAACGCATGGAGCGTGCGGCCAAGGACATCGAGGCAGAACTCGAAGAGCGGCTCGCCGAACTCGAGGGCAAGGGCAAGCTTCTCGAAGCTCAGCGTCTTCGCATGCGAACGCAGTACGACCTCGAGATGATCAAGCAGGTCGGGTTCTGCTCCGGCATCGAGAACTACTCGCGCCACATCGACGGCCGAGGTCCTGGAACTGCCCCCGCAACCTTGATCGACTACTTCCCCGAAGATTTCCTTCTGGTCATCGACGAGTCGCACGTGACCGTTCCGCAGATCGGCGCCATGTACGAAGGCGATATGTCACGCAAGCGCAACCTGGTCGAATTCGGATTCCGGCTACCGTCGGCAACCGACAACCGCCCTCTGACTTGGGAAGAATTCAGTAAGCGGATCGGTCAGACCGTCTACCTGTCGGCAACCCCCGGCAAGTACGAGTTGGGTCAGTCCGGCGGTGAGTTCGTCGAGCAGGTGATCCGCCCGACCGGATTGATCGATCCCGAGGTCATAGTCAAACCCACCAAGGGACAGATCGACGATCTCGTTCACGAGATCCGTGAGCGAGCGGAACGCGACGAGCGTGTGTTGGTCACGACTCTGACCAAGAAGATGTCGGAAGACCTGACCGACTACCTTCTCGAACTCGGTATTCGCGTCCGGTACCTGCACTCGGATATCGATACGCTCCGGCGAGTCGAGCTGCTCCGACAGCTCCGCCTGGGGGAGTACGACGTGCTGGTCGGAATCAACCTCCTGCGTGAGGGACTCGACCTTCCCGAGGTGTCGCTGGTCGCGATCCTCGATGCCGACAAGGAAGGCTTCCTCCGTAGCTCCACCAGCCTCATTCAGACGATTGGTCGAGCGGCTCGAAATGTGTCCGGTCAAGTGCACATGTATGCGGACAAGATCACCGCTTCCATGGCGCAGGCGATCGAGGAAACCGAGCGGCGACGCGAGAAGCAGGTCGCCTACAACGAGAAGATGGGCGTCGACCCACAACCGCTACGCAAGAAGATCGCGGACATTCTCGATCAGGTGTACGAGGAGGCGGAGGACACCGCAGCTTCCGTGGACGTCGGTGGTTCGGGCCGCAATGCGACGCGTGGTCGGCGTGCGCAGGGCGAGGCCGGTCGTGCGGTCAGTGCCGGTGTGTACGAGGGGCGCGACACCAAATCGATGCCTCGCGCCGAATTGGCAGATCTGGTCAAGGAACTCACCGATCAGATGATGAATGCCGCACGCGACCTTCAGTTCGAGTTGGCTGGACGGTTGCGAGACGAGATCGCAGATTTGAAGAAGGAACTTCGAGGGATGGACGCCGCGGGCCTCAAGTAGGTCGCCTCGCGTACGTTCGTGCTCGCGCCCGCTACGGTTTCAGGTATGGATGCACAGACTGCAGGCAAGACCGCGCGGACTCTCGAACTTCTTCACTCGCTGGCGTACTTCGTGCCGGAGACGGAGAAGGAACTTGTCGGCGTCGGTTTGGAGCCGGGCCGAATGGTGTACTTCGCGGGGCGGTCAGCGCCGCTCGGCGCTCCACCCGCGACGGTCGTCACGGCAACCTTCTTCAACTTCAATCCCGAACTGATCGACAGTGTCATTCCGCGTGCCTGGGAATTGGCAAGGCCCACAGAGGTTGTCGCGGCGCGGTATCGGGCAATCGACGCGGCGTACGTCCGCCTGTTCGGTGCAGATGAGACGGGGTCGGCAGACATGGCAGAGGCCGCCGAACTCGTATCGATCGCGGCCCAGAACATTCCCGGAGTAGACGGTCGCCCGCTGTACGCGGGTTGGGCGTCGCTCGACTGGCCGACTGAACCGCACCTGCGCTTCTGGCATGCGCTCACACTGCTGCGTGAGTATCGCGGCGACGGCCACATTGCGGCCCTTCAGACCGCGGGATTGAACGGACTGGACGCGTTGATCACGCACACAGCCACGGGAATCGGGTTTCAGCGTAAGTTCGCACAGACTCGCCGCGGGTGGTCGCAGGAACAGTGGGACGAGGCAGTGGAAAGCCTGAAGGATCGCGAACTGCTCGACCGTTCGTCCGGTGCGCTGACCGAGGACGGGCAGGAACTGCGCGACGTCGTCGAAGACCTGACGGACGACCTTGCCCTGGCCCCGTGGGATGCGCTCGGTGAAGAAGGTGCCAAACGATTGCTGGAATTGGCGACGCCATGGCGTGCTGCCCTGGTCGAGCAGGAAGTTTTCCCGGCGGCGCTGTTCGGGCCTCGCTTCGGCAAACTTCGCTGATCGGTCACTGTTGGACAAATTTGCCTGTGACTGATGATCACATTCACTGTGGGCTTGTGGCGTGTACTGCAAATAACACTATCCGCGGCACAATCCCGCTAATGTCAGCGCAGCGGCTGTCGAGCGGGTGCAACAGTGTGTCCCCGGTGCCGGCCGTACCGTCCGTCCCGTAACCATGGAGGAATGAATGAGTGCCTACCGGACCGTTGTCGTAGGAACCGATGGCTCCGAGTCGTCACTGAAGGCAGTCGACAGAGCTGCCGCCATCGCCAGTGGCTCGGACGCCCAGCTAGTCATCGCGTGTGCGTACTACCCGGCTGATCCCAAGGACGTGAGCGCTGCCGCTGATGCATTGGGTAACGAGGCCTACCAGGTCACCGGTTCCGCTCCGACCTACGAGATCCTTCGTACGGCGCGAGAGCGCGCACATGCCCAGGGCGCCAAGGACGTTGTCGAGCGCGCCATCGTCGGCGCTCCCGTCGAATCGCTTCTTGCTTTGCTCGACGAGGTGAAGGGCGACTTGCTGGTCGTCGGAAATCGTGGATTGAACACACTGACCGGGCGTCTGCTCGGTTCGGTGCCTTCCGATGCCGCGCGCAAGGCGACGTCCGACGTTCTTATCGTGCACACTGTTCGCTGATTTACCGGCAGTAGTCGGCCTCGGCCGCATCGACGAACACTTCAGCCAACTGATCGGCACTGGGAAGTGGCGTCGATGCGGCCGAGCTGTCTCCGGTCGTGACCACCGGTCCGCTCGCTCCGTTCAGTGATACCTGCCGCAGATTCGCGATGATCGTCTCTCGATCGGTGCCGGCCGCGAGCTGCTGGCAGACGCCGTCACCGAGCGCCTGCAACATGTCGTCGGAAAACGCGGGGTTCACCTCGGACGACGCGATCACCGCCCGCAGACGCTCGACATCGTCTACCGGGGTTTCTGTGGGTGCGGCAGCAACAGCAGCGATGTCGTCGCTGCCCGCAGCTGCCGTCGAACTCGAGTCATCTTCTGAACAACCTGCTGTCACCGCTGCCAGCATCCCGACACCGATCATCACGCGACAGATTTTGCGGATGGGTGGGGCGGAACTTGCGGGCAGGCCAAGCACGAGGGTCATTCCTTCAGTCGTCGACAAAAATTTGGGGTGACACCACAACTCGAGGTGTCACGCACGAACCTACTCCGTGAGGCTCACGAATCGAAGGCCAACTCTGCGGCCTCGACGCCGTCGAGAACCGCGGGGAGCGACTCGATGTGAATGATGCCGAGCCTCTGGGTGGCTCGGGTCAACGCGACGTAGAGGTCGTTCATTCCACGGGGAGACTCGTCGAGAATGTCGGCGGGTTCGACTATCAACACGGTGTCGAACTCGAGCCCCTTGACGTCCTTGACCGATAGGACGCTCACGGTCTCGCTCGCAAGGCCCGCCAGATCGGCAACAATCTCGGAACCGGCGATCACTGCGGTGATTCCGGGATGTGACTCGGACTCGATGCAGCGGCGCACGGTCGTTTCCAATTCTTCGGCCGTGGTCTTGAGTGCCCACGGCGCGAATCCGCTGTCGCGTACCGACCGGGGCACGGACTGCTCCGGGTCGATTTCTTCGAGCACACGGTGAGCGACATCCATGATCTCCGACGGAGTTCGGTAGTTCACGGTCAGTTCGGTGAGCTTCCAGCGCTTGGCGACATACGGCTCGAGGATCGTCTGCCAGGACGAGGTGCCGGCAGGATCACCGGTCTGGGCCGTATCGCCGACCAACGTCATCCACCGATTCGGTATGCGCCGCATCAGCATTCGCCACGCCATCTCGGAGAGCTCTTGAGCTTCGTCGACGATCACGTGACCGTAAGTCCAGGTTCGGTCGCCGGCAGCGCGCTCCGCCGTGGTCTGGCGCTGGCCTTGATCGTGGCGCTGTGCGAGTTGGCTGGCGTCGATCAAGTCGTACGCCATCAGGATCTCAGGATCCATCTCGTCCTCGAGGTCCTGCGGTGCAGAGCCGGTGAGGATGTCCAGCGCACCCTGGGCGTCGGCGATCTGTGCGCGCCATTCACGTTGTGCACGTTCGCGTTCGGCGGCATCGTCGACACCGAGGATCTCTGCGAGTTCGTCCAGAAGGGGAGCGTCGGCCGCACTGAATCCTGGTCCGACGCTCTGCAGAAGCTCGTCGCGTTGGGCGTCGTCGAGTTGCGGCGCTGCCTTGGCCAACCTCGCCGGAGACGTCCACAGTTCCGCGAGGATTTGCTGAGGCGACAATTCTGGCCAGAGCTTTCCGATGGCGGACATGATGTCCGAGTCCTCACGCATCTCGTCGCGAATGTCGGCGATGTCGTCCCGGCTGAGGAGTGAGCCGCCGTCGACGAGGTTTCCGCCGATGAGTTCGGCCATCTGCAGCGCCAACGCCTCGATGACTGCTGCTACGAAGATCGGGCGCGCCAGGTTGTGTGGGCGACGCGACGACCGAGCACGACCGCGTGCCTTCGTGACAGTCTTGCGATCCAGCTTCAAGTCGTACGTGTCGAATCGAAGGGTGATCGGCTTGGACGGAACTTCCTGCCGATCCCGGACGGCGTTCTTGAGCACGTCGAGAATCGCGAGCGAACCCTTGATCTCACCGGCGGCGAGGGAATCGGTACGCGTTGCGCGCACTCCGGGGTACAGGTCACCAATCGTCGAGAGCAGGACGCCGGTCTCACCGAGTGAAGGAAGGACCTGGCTGATGTAGTCGAGGAAGGTCGGGTTCGGCCCGATGATGAGAACGCCAGCCTTGGCCAGCTGCTGACGGTAGGTGTAGAGCAAGAAGGCGGCGCGGTGAAGTGCGACAGCTGTTTTGCCGGTGCCCGGACCGCCCTGGACCACAAGAACGCTTTTGTGCTCGGAGCGGATGATGGCATCTTGCTCGCTCTGGATGGTCTCGACGATGTCGTTCATCTGGCCCGTACGTGCTGCGTTCAGAGCATCCAGGAGTGCGCTCTCACCGGCGACGCCGCCGGCTGCGGTCACGACTCCGGCGGCGCGAGCTGCATCGAGGTCCAGGTACTCGTCGTTGATGCCGGTGACCGTGCGGCTACGGCTGCGAATATGGCGGCGCCGTTTCACACCTTCAGGTGCCGCCGGCGTCGCCAGATAGAACGGCCGTGCCATCGGGGCACGCCAGTCGAGGAGCAGCGTTTCGTAGTCGTTGTCGGTGTCCAGAATTCCGAGTCGGCCGACGTAGCGTCGCTCGTCGTCGAAGTCGATGCGTCCGAAACACATTCCGTTCTCGGCTGCGTCGTACTTGGCGAGATCCTCGGTGTACATGGCATTGAAGGATTCGCGTTCACTGCGTGCCTGCGGGGTGCCGCCGGTCTCGAGGAGGACCGTGCTCAAGCGTGTTTGGGCATACTTTCGAAGATCGTCGAGACGGGAGTACAGCATCGTCACGTACTGCTGCTCAAGCTCTTGCTCGTTCAGTGACGGGTCCGCGTCGGGCAAAGGATCTCCTAGGCTTGATGAGAAATTCATGCGCTGCAAAAGCGCCAAGACAGTCTAGTTCCCCCAGATGAACTGCCGCATAGATACAGGTCAGGCCACCCGAAGGTGGCCTGACCGTGATTCTCGGTGCACTCAGTGCGTCAATTCGTCCTTCTTGGCGCGAGCCTTTTCGAGCGCCTTCTCGGCGCGCTTGCGGGCCCGCTTACCCAGCACCTCGGTCTGTTCCGACGCCGTCTCTGCCCACTCGTTGCTCTTCTCGAGCGCGAGTTCGGCGAACTCGGAGCTGCGCTTGCTCGCCAGCTCGGCCAGTTCGGCGCTGCGCTCGCGTGCGGTCTCGGCCAGTTCGGAGCCGCGCTTCTGCGCGACTTCGAGGATGTCCGGGCCGCGCTCCTTGGCGACCTCGCTGAATTCAGCAGCACGCTTGCTCGCGATCTCCGCGAACTCGGAACCGCGCCCCTTGGCGAGTTCGAGCCAATCCGTTCCGTGTGCCTTTGCCGTTTCGGCCAGTTCGGAGCCGCGCTCGGACGCCAACGACAAAGCATGTTCGACGCGATCGCTCGTGTGATCGGTCTGCGATGCGACCAACGGAAGTGCCGCGGCGATAGACGCCTGTGCCTTCCTCGCGGCGCGGCGGCCACGCCAGCCGAGCGACGGCTTGCCCTCGGTGTCGACGGACGCGATCATCAGTCCGCCGAGCAAGCTGACGTTCTTGATGAAGTTGGTGCGTTGCATCGCTCGCAGTGACGGATCGGTTTCGTTCCAGAAGTCGTGGCCGGCCAGCGTGGTCGGCACCAGGCTTCCGGCGAGGACCAACGACGCGAGCCGCGGAGCCTTGCCCGTGGCTAGCAGGGCGCCGCCACCGATCTGGACGGCGGCGTTGATCTTGACGAGTGTTTCCGGATCAGCAGGCACCTTCTGCGTCACTGCTCCTGGCAGCGTCTCGACGGATTTGTCGATCAGCGGTGACGCTTTGGCTGCTCGCTGAGCGGGGTTGCGCAAAGCATCGATTCCCCCGGCGATGAAGATCGTGGAAAGCAGTGGACGAGCAATTCGACGTACCAGCATGTTTCAAGCCTCCCGATGTAGGTTCGTTTTCCACCCTAGCGATCGCAGAAGGAATTGGTCCGGTGCAAGGACGTCGCGGCGCTCTTCCGCGAGGACGGATTCCTGGTCGCCGAAACCCGCTGTCCTGCGTCGATGACTTCGTTGTGGGTTCGGACACCCCGTTCGGAAGTATCCGTTACCGCGTATCCGCACACGGCGTGTTCGAAGGTGCCACACAGCGCAGACCGATCGACCACCATTGTGTGGTGACCACGAAGATGACACAGAACTTCGGCTCGACCCTTCCCGCCGGTTGGGGACAACTCTCAGCTGAGGAGAACGAGCGAAACTGGGCGATGTTTCGCGCCCGCTTCGGATTCACCCCCGGCATCGACGCACGATCTTGGCCCGCCATCGCCGAGCCGACACCGTCCGTGGTCTTCGATTTGGGCGCGGCGCCATCTGCGACTCCAGGGGCGTGTGCCGCCCGCGTCGATGCGATCAACGCCGAAGCGTTGCGCTGTTTTGTCACCGGTTGGAACGACGATCCCAACTTCGTCGTACTGGACTGGCAGCATCCGGGCTACACCTTCGACGCGGAGGCACATGCCGCTGCGCAGGAGTTGGCGGAGTGGCGCGTCCCGGTCTATCCGAACGGCGATTACTACGTATTCGGGCGCGACGATTTCACAGAAGGAACCTTCGGCCATCCGTGGGAGCGCACGTTGTGTGTGTTCGGTGAACGGATGGTCGAAGGCCTGGGCCGGACTCTGACGACCTGGCTCCCGCGACTTCGAGTCAATGGTGAACCGGTCAGAAGTGAACGAGTCGACTAGCGGGATCCAGTTCAGACGGGTGAGACGTCACCAACCGCGTTCGCGCCACTCCGCCAAGTGCGGGCGCTCGGCGCCGAGCGTCGTGTCCTTGCCATGCCCGGGGTAGACGACGGTCGCGTCGTCGTACCTTCCGAACAGCTTGGTTTCCACGTTGTCGAGCAGGGAAGTGAACTTCTCGGGGTCGGCGGTCTTTCCGACACCACCAGGGAAGAGTGAATCACCGGTGAAGAGGTGAACCTGTCCGCTCGGTTCGGTGAGAGCCAGTGCAATGGAGCCGGGTGTGTGGCCGGACAGGTGAATGACATCGAGGCTCAGATTGCCAACTGTCACCTTGTCGCCGTCTTCGAGGAGAACGTCCGGGGTGACGGGAAGGACCTCCGCGTCGAGAGGGTGCGCGGCGGTCGGCACCTTGGTTGCAGCGTGGACGTCCTGCAAGGCCAACCAGTGATCGCCGTGCTGGTGGGTGGTGACGATGGAATCGAAAACAGGTGCTTCCTGTTCGATGAGCGCGATGATCTTCTCGGCTTCGTTGGCCGCATCGATCAGGAGGGATTTCCCGGTCGTGGAACAGACGACGAGGTAAGTGTTGTTGTCCATGGGGCCGACCGACATCTTCGTGATGACGGCGCCTTCGACTGTGCGCCGCTGAGGGGCAGAATCGGGGGAGACCTGACCGGTGTAGGAGTCGTCGATCACGATGGGCTGATTCGTCATGAAACGCAGGCTACCTTCGAATAGGGGCAGGTAGAGCGATGGGCTCGCCTGGTGAGGAAAACGTGTCGGTGGCTCGGCCTACGATGACGATCGATCGAGGACTCGCATTTGCGAGGGCACTCGAGACTTCTCCGGGGGGACGGCCCCAGATGATTGACAATGAAGGGAATTGGTGTGGCGGATCGCCTGATCGTGCGGGGTGCGCGTGAGCACAATCTGCGAGGAGTCGATCTCGACCTCCCGCGAGACAGCCTGATCGTCTTCACCGGGTTGTCCGGCTCCGGCAAGTCCAGCCTCGCCTTCGACACGATCTTCGCCGAAGGGCAACGCCGCTATGTCGAGTCGCTCTCGGCATACGCGCGTCAGTTCCTCGGTCAGATGGACAAGCCGGATGTGGATTTCATCGAAGGATTGTCTCCTGCAGTGTCGATCGACCAGAAGTCGACCAACCGCAATCCGCGTTCGACGGTAGGCACCATCACCGAGGTCTACGACTACCTCCGACTCCTCTATGCCCGCGCAGGTTCGGCACACTGCCCGGTGTGTGGTGAGAAGATCGCACGTCAGACGCCTCAGCAGATCGTCGACCAGGTGCTCGAGATGGAAGAGGGCATCAAGTTCCAGGTCCTCGCACCGGTGGTTCGTACACGCAAGGGCGAGTTCGTCGATCTCTTCGATCAGCTCAACACCCAGGGCTATTCGCGAGTGCGCGTCGACGGTGTCGTTCACTCGCTCGCGGATCCGCCGAAGCTCAAGAAGCAGGAAAAGCACGACATCGAAGTCGTTGTCGACCGCTTGCAGGTCAAGGCGAGCTCGAAGCAGCGCCTCACCGACTCGGTCGAGACCGCTCTTCGATTGGCCGAAGGCATCGTCGTCCTCGATTTTGTCGACCGCGAGGAAAATGCACCTGATCGGGAGCGCCGATTCTCCGAGAAGCTGGCCTGCCCGAATGGTCACGCACTCGCCATCGACGATCTCGAACCGCGCTCGTTTTCCTTCAACTCGCCCTACGGCGCCTGCCCCGAATGCACCGGCCTCGGTATCCGCAAGGAGGTCGACCCGGATCTGGTGGTTCCCGATCCAGACCTGAGTCTCGAAGACGGAGCAATCGCGCCGTGGTCGATGGGCCAGAGTTCGGAGTACTTCGGACGGTTGCTGTCCGGCCTCGGCGACATCCTCGGTTTCGACATGAAAACGCCGTGGAACAAGTTGCCGGCGAAGGCCCGCAAAGCAATCCTCGAAGGTAGCGAGGAGCAGGTTCACGTCCGGTACAAGAATCGGTACGGCCGTACCCGTTCGTACTACGCGGAGTTCGAAGGTGTGATGCCGTTCTTGCACCGCCGGCTCGAGCAGACCGAATCCGATCAGATGAAGGAACGCTACGACGGGTACATGCGCGACACCCCGTGCCCGGCTTGTGGTGGAGCTCGCCTACGTCCGGAAATCCTGTCCGTGACCATCGCGGCGGGGGATTTCGGCAGCAAGTCCATCGCCGAGGTCTGTGAGCTCTCGATCTCCGATTGCGCGGACTTCCTCAACAGCCTCACTCTCGGTTCGCGCGAAGAGGCCATTGCGGGTCAGGTCCTCAAGGAAGTTCAGGCGCGCCTCGGGTTCCTGCTCGACGTCGGCCTGGAATACCTTTCCCTCTCGCGTGCCGCGGGCACGTTGTCCGGTGGCGAAGCCCAGCGAATCCGCTTGGCAACACAGATCGGATCCGGACTCGTCGGCGTGCTGTACGTACTCGACGAGCCGTCCATCGGTCTTCACCAACGCGACAACCGGCGACTGATCGAAACCCTGACGCGCTTGCGCGACCTCGGCAACACGCTGATCGTGGTCGAGCATGACGAAGACACGATCCGTACATCTGACTGGGTGGTCGACATCGGACCGTATGCCGGCGAGCATGGCGGCAAGGTCGTCCACAGCGGACCGTACGAAGAACTGCTGACGTGTGAAGAGTCCCTGACCGGCGCTTACCTGTCGGGTCGCAGCTTCATCGAGGTTCCGGCCATTCGTCGGCCGGTGGACCGTAAGCGTCAGGTCACGGTCGTCGGAGCTCGCGAGCACAATCTCGACGGCATCGACGTGAGCTTCCCCCTGGGCGTTCTCACCGCTGTCACCGGCGTCTCCGGTTCGGGTAAGTCGACGTTGGTCAACGACATTCTCGCGACAGTCATGGCGAACAAGCTCAACGGTGCACGCCAGGTGCCTGGCCGTCACACACGAATCAACGGTCTCGATCAGCTGGACAAACTCGTGCAGGTCGATCAGTCTCCGATCGGCCGGACTCCACGATCGAATGCGGCGACGTACACCGGTGTGTTCGACAAGATCCGAACCCTCTTCGCAGCCACCACGGAAGCGAAGGTCCGCGGATACCAGCCCGGCCGGTTCTCATTTAACGTCAAGGGCGGACGTTGCGAGGCGTGCTCCGGCGACGGAACGCTGAAGATCGAGATGAACTTCCTGCCGGACGTGTACGTGCCGTGCGAGGTGTGCCACGGCGCTCGGTACAACCGCGAAACACTCGAGGTCCACTACAAGGGCAAGTCGATCGCCGAGGTTCTCGACATGCCTATCGAGGAAGCAGCCGAGTTCTTCCAACCGGTCACCTCCATCCACCGGTACCTCAAGACTCTGGTCGACGTCGGCCTGGGCTACGTGCGACTGGGTCAGCCGGCTCCCACTTTGTCCGGTGGTGAGGCGCAACGCGTCAAGCTCGCCGCCGAATTGCAGAAACGGTCGACCGGTCGCACCGTGTACATCCTCGACGAACCCACCACGGGTCTGCATTTCGAGGACATCCGCAAGCTCCTGATCGTGATCAACGGTCTGGTCGACAAGGGCAACAGCGTGATCGTGATCGAGCACAACCTCGACGTGATCAAGACGTCGGACTGGGTCGTCGACATGGGGCCCGAAGGTGGATCGGGCGGCGGAACCGTTGTGGCGCAAGGTACTCCGGAGGATGTTGCCGCGGTCCCCGAGAGCTACACGGGCAAGTTCCTCAGTGAAGTTCTCACCGCGCAGCACGCGCCGGCAAAGGCCAAGCCGATCACCAAGAAGCGTGCGACGAAGGCAGTTGCAGCAAAGAAGGCTGCGCCACGGAAGAAAGCTGCTTCCGTGAGCTAGCAGAAGTCGGTCAGTGATGCCGGGTCGGAATCCGACCCGGCATCACTGCTCTGTCGGTCAGGAAGTGGTGGCCTCGAGGATCACCTGTGCAAGATCTTCGGGGCGCGACCACATCGGCCAGTGGCCGGTCGGGAAATCGACGTAGGTCACCGGAAGTTTCGCCAGCTCGACGGCCATCGGGTGGCCACCGTCGGCCATTTGGGCGATCACCGCGGACGGGAACGTGCTGCAAACAACGGTGGACGGCACCTGATAGCGCTTCTCATTTGTCAGGACAATCGGCTCACGGGCCGGTCCGGCCGGTTCGGGGACGGCGTTGGCGCGAAACGCCTCGAGAGCTTTCTCGTCGAGTCCTTCGAGGCTGCTGCCGTCTGCTTCGAGTTCTGCCCACGTCGGGAGCGGTATCTCGACGACATCGGCGGCCAAATCGGGTCGCAGCGCCGCGCCGTCGGGCATCGGACCCGAGTCGACGTAGACGATCCGAGCGACGCGATCCGGGACGCGATCGGTGACCGCGTACCCCACCGGGCCGGCGCCGCTGTGAACGACCAGGACCGTGCGTTCGTCGGAATCCGAGACAGCGTCGATGACTGCGCGGACGTGGGCGTCGAAGGTGACCGCTGATCGATCTGCATCGACTGCGTCGAGTCCGGGCAGCGTCAGGCTGGTCACGCGGGTGTCGGAACGCTCGAGGTGAGGGAGGACTGCATCCCAAGCCCATGAACCGAGCCAGAATCCGGGGACAAGAACGATGTGAGTTTTCATGTACTCACTGTGCAGCCGGGTTGGTGACAACAGAGTGTCACCGATTATGTCACCGTTTGGTATCGAATTCTGAGACACTCGTGGGTGTGAATCGAGCTGCGAGATTGCATGCTCTTGTCGAGGAACTTCGGCGACAGGGCGATCGAGGGACTACGTGTTCCCGATTGTCCGAGGAATTCGGTGTCACCACCCGAACGATCAAGCGGGATATCGAGACTCTGATGATGTCGGGCGCGGCCATCGAGGCACGCTCAGGCCCCGGCGGTGGCTACCGACTCGTGGGCCGCGCGACACTACCTCCGGTGAATTTCACTGTTCCGCAAGCGGTTTCAATCGCGTTGGCCTTGACTGCGGCCGGCGATGCTCCGTTTGCGCAAGATGGACGTGCGGCGCTGGCAAAACTGCTCGACGTGATGGACGAGGAGAGTCGTCGTAAGGTCGCCGAACTCGGTGGTCGTGTGTGGATCCGTGGCGACGGCAGGGCAGTGGCGGATTCGCGTGCGAACCGGCAGGCAGTTGAGCAGGGTCTCGAACAGAGCCGAGTCGTGTCGTTGCACTATGTGGACCGGGACGGTTCGGAGTCGGAACGGGCGGTCGAACCGCACATTCTGGCGCAGGACCGTGGACAGTGGTTTCTTATCGGCTGGTGTCGGCAGCGCGACGCCGTGCGCTGGTTTCGACTGGACCGAATGCGTCGGGCCACGTTGACGAACAAACACTTCACCCCGCGGGATTCGACCGTGTTCGGGCAACCGCCGGAAGACGCTCGGCCTGTCACGCCGCGAAGGTGACTGCTTCAGTCGGTCATGTTGCGGGCCGCGGCAACGGAATCCGTGATCAGTTCGGTCAGGGCCGCCATGTCGACGTCGCTCAGACGCTTGAGGTACAGGCAGCCCTTGCCGATCTTGTGCTTGCCGAGGCGCGCGAGTGTGTCCGTGTAGTCGCCGAAGTTCAGCGACAAGTACAACGTGAGTGCGGTGGCCCTGGGGGAGAATCCGATCAGTGGAGTGTCTCCCTCGTGGCCACTCGCATACCGGTAGTGCCGTGCCCCGAATCCGATGATGCTCGAGCCCCACATGACAGCAGGCTCGGCAGTGACAGCCGACAGCAAGGAGATCAACTCCAGGCTGTCAGCGCGCTTGCGATCGTCGACGCGGGAAATGAACGCGTCGACGTCCTCGGGTGTCGGTTGAGTCTTGTTGGCGGTTGCCAACTCAGTAGACCGGGCCGGTGAACTTCTCGCCCGGTCCCTTTCCTGGCTCGTCCGGGTGCGAAGAGGCCTCGCGGAATGCGCGCTGCAAGGCTTGGAGGCCTTCACGGATGGGGCCGGCGTGGGGGCCGAGGTATTCGACCGACGCAGTCACCAGTCCGGCAAGCGCGGTGATGACTCGACGTGCTTCGTCGAGGTCGAGGTAGGGGCTGGAAGACGGGTCGGCGTCGGAGAGGCCGAGTTTTTCGGCCGCCGAACTCATCAGCATCACTGCGGCGCGGCTGATGACCTCCACCGCGGGAACTTCGGAGAGTTCGCGGACGTCGGGATTCGCGCCGTCGGTGTTCTGATCTGCCTCGAAGTTCTCACTCATGGAAGTAAGGATTCCATCAGGCCGTGATGGTGTTGAATCGGGCCTCTCCCCGCTGTGGGAGACCGGTACCGATTTCTTTCATCTGTGGCGACCTGTTACTCTTGTTGCAACGACCGCCTCCGACCTGTTCGGGGGCAGCAAGTGGAGCCCGACTCCCACCTCTGCGCGGCAGGTAGAACTGCAGTTCAGAGGTTCCGGTCACCTGATTATCGAAGCCTAACCGCTTCGTCAGGTTCCTCACCCAGTTGAGGAGACAAGTTTCGGCGTGAGCTGGATCTTGTGTGATCGGTCGACATCGGGCCCCGCAGATGAGAAATCATCGGAGCGGGGCTTTTTGTTGGGGTGCGGGCGGTACGGGCTGCGTGCGGTCATGAAGACCGCACCGTTCAACCTAGGAGGCCCCATCAGCACTGAGACCCGCATCAACGATCGTATCCGCGTCCCCGAGGTCCGTTTGGTCGGACCTGGCGGCGAGCAGGTAGGCATCGTGCGTGTTGAAGATGCACTCCGCTTGGCCCTCGAGGCCGACCTCGACCTGGTCGAGGTAGCTCCCGATGCCCGTCCACCGGTCTGCAAGATCATGGACTACGGCAAGTTCAAGTACGAGGCTGCACAGAAGGCCCGTGAGTCTCGCAAGAACCAGACTCTGACGGTCATCAAGGAGCAGAAGCTCCGACCCAAGATCGACGCTCACGACTACGAGACCAAGAAGCGCAATGTTGTTCGCTTCCTCGAAGCCGGTTCCAAGGTCAAGGTCACGATCATGTTCCGCGGGCGTGAGCAGTCACGTCCCGAGCTCGGCTACCGCCTTCTGCAGCGTCTGGGAGCAGACGTCGCAGATCTCGGCTTCGTCGAGACCTCGGCTAAGCAGGACGGCCGAAACATGACGATGGTGTTGGCACCGCACAAGGGCGCCAAGACTCGCGTCAAGGCGCAGGAGAGTGCCCAGGCACCAGTGGCGCAGGCCGCTCCGCGTCCGGCTCCGGCGACGAGTGAAGCAGCTCCGGCCGTGACTGAAGCAGCTCCGGCCGCGACTGAAGCCGCACCGGCGACCGGCGACGCAGCCCCCGAGGCTCCGACCAGCTAGTCGATTTCCCACGATCCACCACGTAACAAGAACTGAGGACTCCATGCCCAAGATGAAGAGCCACAGCGGCGCCTCGAAGCGATTCAAGGTGTCCGGCACCGGCAAGCTCATGCGCCAGAAGGCCGGCCGTCGCCACCTTCTCGAGCACAAGTCGAGCCGGGTTACCCGTCGCCTCGACGGTGTCGCCGTTGTCAGCCCTGACGACGCTCCGCGCATCAAGCGCATGCTCGGCATCTGAGTCGCCCCCCTTACTGACCACCCGGGGCGTCTGAGTTTCACAGCCCCAAGATTGACAGGATTTTCACGTGGCACGCGTAAAGAGGGCGGTTAACGCCCAGAAGAAGCGTCGTTCAATTCTTGCTGCATCCAGCGGCTACCGTGGACAGCGTTCACGTCTGTACACCAAGGCCAAGGAGCAGCAGCTCCACTCGCTGGTCTACGCATACCGCGACCGTCGTGCACGCAAGGGTGAGTTCCGCAAGCTGTGGATTACGCGTATCAACGCTGCAGCTCGCGCCAACGACATCACGTACAACCGCCTCATCCAGGGCCTGCGTCTGGCCGAGGTCGAGGTCGACCGCAAGATCCTGGCCGAGCTCGCCGTCTCTGACGCCGAGGCATTTGCCGGTCTGGTCGCGCTCGCGAAGGCGGCTCTGCCGGCTGACGTGAACGCTCCCGCCGGAGAAGCAGCCTGATTCACGCATCACAGCAACGGCCCGTGGACCCGCTCACCGAGCGGACTCCGCGGGTCGTTTCTGCTGTCAAGCTCCTGCGCACAGCAGAACGACGTAAAGCAGGACGTTTCCTCGTCGAGGGTGAGAACTCGGTCACCGAACTGTTGAACGGTGCGCTCTCGAACGGCGAGAACCGCCCGGTGCACGACCTCTTCTACACAGAGGACGCAGCCGAGCGGTATCAGCACGTCATCGATCGGGCGCTGACCGCTGGAGTTCGCGTTTCTCTTGTCACCGATCGGGCAATCAAAGCTCTGAGCGATACCGTCACGCCGCCCGGACTTGTTGCCGTCAGTGATCTCCTCGATGTACCGCTGAGCGCAGCCGTCAACCAGGGCACCCGCCTGCTCGCGGTGCCGGTCGAGGTCAGCGAACCAGGCAATGCCGGCACCGTCATTCGCATCGCCGACGCGGTGGGTGCCGATGCGGCAATCCTCGCCGGTGACAGCGTCGATCCGCACAATGGCAAGGTGGTTCGTTCGTCGGCGGGCAGCCTCTTTCACCTGCCGGTTGTTCGCGAACGAGACGCGGTGTCGGTGATCGAGCAGATTCGCGCCGCCGGTATACAAATTCTCGCGACCGCGGCAGACGGCGAGGTCGATCTCGACGAGGCCGACGAGTTGCTGAGCAAGCCGACGGCCTGGCTGTTCGGCAATGAAGCTCACGGTCTCGATCCGGCGATCGCAGCGCAGGCGGATCATCGGGTGCGGATTCCGATCCACGGCCGCGCCGAAAGTCTGAACCTTGCGACAGCGGCGGCAATTTGCCTGTACGCAAGCGCGCGGGTGCAGAATCGCACGACCGATCGCAGCTGAAAACGCGCGCGAAGACCTCACGGAATCCCATTTGCGGAAGCCTGAGACAATACAAGACGAGAAGCTAACCGAGAAGCGACAGGAGTGTCACAGCCGTGGCCAAAAATGAGGGCGCGACACCGCCGGAGGTCGACGCGAGTGTGCTCACCGAAGAGGCGCTGACCGCTGCGGCTGAGAATGCCGAGAAAGCGCTCGCGGACGCCGCTGACCTGGATGCGCTGGCGCACGTCAAGGTGGAGCATCTGGGGGACAAGTCCCCGATCGCCCTCGCTCGCCGGGGACTCGGCAGCCTTCCGGGCAAGGAAAAGGCGGACGCAGGCAAGCGCGTCAACATCTTCCGCACCCGGATCAACAACGCGTACGACGCTCGTCGTGAGGTCCTTCTCGCCGAGCGCGACGCCGCGGTGTTGGTAGCCGAGGCAATCGACGTCACTCTGCCCTCCGATCGCTACCCTGTCGGTGCGCGTCACCCCATCAGCCTGATTTCCGAGCAGGTCGCCGACGTATTCGTCGCGATGGGTTGGGAAGTTGCCGAGGGCCCAGAGGTGGAGACCGAGCACTTCAACTTCGACGCGCTCAACTTCTTGCCGGATCACCCTGCCCGCACGATGCAGGACACCTTCCACCTGGCGCCCGAGAACTCTCGCCAGGTGCTGCGCACCCACACCTCACCCGTGCAGGTCCGCACCATGCTCTCGCGTGAGGTGCCGATCTACGTGGTGTGCCCGGGTCGCACGTTCCGCACCGACGAACTCGATGCGACGCACACGCCTGTCTTCTCGCAGGTCGAAGGACTGGCCGTCGACAAGGGCTTGACGATGGCCAACCTGCGCGGAACTCTCGACGCGTTCGCTCGCGCCCTTTTCGGTCCCGAGACGCGTACCCGTATGCGCCCCAACTACTTCCCATTCACGGAACCGTCGGCAGAGGTCGACGTCTGGTTCGCGAACAAGAAGGGCGGCGCCGGCTGGGTCGAGTGGGGTGGCTGCGGCATGGTCAATCCGAACGTTCTGCGCGCCAGCGGAATCGATCCCGACGAGTACTCGGGTTTCGCATTCGGAATGGGCCTCGAGCGGACCCTGCAGTTCCGCAACGGCATCCCGGACATGCGTGACATCGTCGAGGGCGACGTGCGTTTCACGCTGCCCTTCGGTGTCGCAGGCTGACCAGCCCGGTACTCGAATCCCCGGTACGCGGAACCTTCACAAGACTATCGACATACGAGAGAGCTGAGCAGACGTGCGAGTAGCGCAATCCTGGCTGACCGAGATCCTGCAGCGGGCAACTCCGGACTGGGAGGTGACCCCGGAAGAGTTGGATGCCGGGTTCGTCCGGGTGGGACTCGAAGTCGAGGAACTCGACACACTCGAGGCGATCGACGGCCCGTTGGTCGTCGGCAAGGTCGTCTCCATCACCGAACTGACCGAGTTCAAGAAGCCGATCCGCTTCTGTCAGATCGAGGTCGGCGAGCCCGAGCCTCGCGGCATCGTCTGCGGCGCGCGCAATTTCAACGAGGGTGACCTCGTCGTCGTTGCGCTGCCCGGCGCGGTGCTGCCCGGTGGATTCGAAATCGCCACTCGCAAGACCTACGGCCAGGTTTCCGACGGCATGATCTGCTCGGTCTCGGAACTCGGTATCGGCAAGGATCATTCGGGCATCCTGGTGCTCGAACCAGGTACCGCCGAACCCGGCGCAGATGGCAACGAGTTACTCGGTCTCGGTGACACGATCATCGAACTGAACATCACCCCGGACCGTGGCTACTGCTTCTCGGTCCGCGGCCTCACGCGCGAACTTGCCTGCGGTTTCGATCTCGAATACGCCGATCCCGCTTCGGTTCCCGCGCACCCGGCCGAGGGTGAAGCATGGCCGGTGCATCTCGAACCGGAGTCCAAGGCCTCGCGTTTCGTGATGCGCAAGATCACGGGAATCGATCCCGAGGCAGTGAGCCCGTGGTGGCTGCAGCGTCGGCTGCTGCTCTCCGGTGTTCGCCCGATCTCGCCGGCCGTCGACGTCACCAACTACGTGATGCTCGAACTCGGTCAGCCTCTGCACGCGTTCGATGCGACCGCGGTGCAGGGCGACCTGGTGGTCCGTCGCGCCAAGGCGGGGGAGAAGCTGACGACGCTCGACGACGTCGAACGCACGCTCGATCCCGAAGACGTTGTCATTGCCGACGATTCCGGAGTCATCTCTCTGGCGGCCGTCATGGGTGGCGCTACCACCGAGGTGGGAACGGCAACGACGGACATCCTGCTCGAAGGAGCTACCTGGGATCCGCTCGCAGTCTTCAAGACAGCGCGTCGACACAAGCTGCCGAGTGAGGCGAGCAAGCGTTTCGAGCGCGTCGTCGATCCGGCGATTCCGCTCGCGGCTGTCGATCGCGCAGCCGCTCTGCTGGTCGAGATTGCCGGCGGACGGATCGAACCGGTCCTGACCGACGTGGGTGACGTCGCCCCTCGCGCTGCCATTCGCATGGATATCGACCTGCCCGACCGTGTCGCCGGAGTCACGTACCCCAACGGCACTGCCGCTCGCCGTCTCACCCAGGTCGGGTGCAACGTCGAGGTAGGCGTCAGCGAAGAGGGACACGGCCAGTTGGTCGCGACGCCGCCGTCGTGGCGCCCGGACCTGGTGCAGCCTGCAGACCTCGTCGAGGAAGTACTTCGTCTCGAAGGTCTCGAGCAGATCCCGTCGGTCCTTCCCGTCGCTCCGGCCGGACGCGGATTGACTGCGTCGCAGAGGCGCAAGCGCACGGTCTCGAAGGCTCTCGCTCATGCAGGCTACGTCGAGATCCTTCCTCCGGTGTTCCTGCCCACCAACGTCTTCGACATCTGGGGCCTTGACGCGGACGACCCGCGCCGTAACACCAGCAAGGTTCTCAACCCGCTCGAAGCCGATCGTCCGGAGTTGGCGACAACTCTGCTTCCGGGTCTGCTGGAGATCTTGGCTCGCAACGCTTCTCGCGGTCAGCGTGATCTGTCGCTGTACGGCATCGCGCAGGTCGTGCTGCCGGGCGCCGACACCAAGCCCGTGGATGCATTGCCGGTCGATCGCCGTCCGACAGATGAGCAGATCGCGAACCTGATCGCGTCGTTGCCGGCGCAGCCCGTTCACATCGCTGCTGTGCTGAGTGGATTGCGGGAGCCGAGCGGCCCCTGGGGGCTGGGTCGTCAGGCCGAGGCTTCTGACACTTTTGCAGCAGTGCGGGTCATCGCGGCTGCAGCAGGCGTCGAGGTGGAACTGCGTGCGGCGCAATACTTGCCGTGGCATCCCGGCCGCTGCGCCGAGGTACTGGTTGATGGCAATGTTGTCGGTCACGCCGGCGAATTGCACCCGGCCGTTCTCGAGCGTGCCGGACTGCCTGCGCGTACCTGCGCACTGGAAATCGACCTCGACGCTTTGCCGTTGGTCGAGAACCTGCCCGCGCCGCGCATTTCGCCGTTCCCCGCGGTGCTCCAGGATGTGGCGGTTGTTGTCGATCGCGACATTCCGGCAGCCAAGGTGCAGGAAGCTCTGCGTTCCGGGGGTGGGGAATTGCTCGAAGACATCCGTCTGTTCGACGTCTTCGAAGGTGAGCAGGTCGGTGAAGGCCGCAAGTCGCTCGCGTTCGCATTGCGCTTCCGCGGCGTCGACCGCACGCTGACCGAGGGCGAGGCCAGTGCCGCGCGTGATGCGGCAGTGGAGGCGGCTTCCAAGGCTGTCGGTGCGCAGATGAGGGGCTGATTTCCCCAACTGATCACAGAGCCCACGACCATCCCTGGTGGTCGTGGGCTCTTTCGTGCTATCGATTTCCCGGTGATTCGGTGCGGCTCGGCAACCACACATCCGGGGCGATCGTCGATGTCCTGCGTCCGTTTTGATCGAGTACGTGACCGAGCAGTTTGCGTAAGTAGAGGACGATCGACCGTTCGCCGACGTGGAGCCCTGGGAATTCTTGCCGCAGGCGAATTTCGAAGGCATCGAGTTCTGCAGGAGAATGCAGCCACAACTGAACCACAAGGTTTTCTGCGCCGACCACGGCGAAGCAATTCCGAACTTCCGGCGCTCGACTCAGTACTCGACCCGCGTTATCGAGGAGTTCAGGTTCGATGCGGCACCACAGGGTGGCAAGCACGGGAAGCCCGGCCAGTGGACGGGCGAATTCACACCGCAGCGCCACCAAACCGGAGGACGTGAGCCGGTCGATCTGGCGTTTGCACGCAGCGGGACTGACACCGATCGCGTCCGCCAGCTCCCGCATGGGGGTGCGCCCGTCGTAGGCGAGCATTGTCAGAACCTTGCGATCCTGTTCCGAGATGCCGACTGTGCGTGTTCTTCCGGCTTGACGTGTGTCACCAGTGGTCAGGACACCGCGCTCGGCAGGCGCCAGCGCGTTGAGTCGCCAACGACCTCCTTCGGTGAACCAGCGTGTGATGACAGACGTGCGCAGCGCCAACACGCCGTCGATCGTTGCGACCTCCTCCGAGATGAAACGTGACATCGACGCCAAGTCCGCAGTACCGGCCGTGACGAGCAGATCTGCTCTGCCCGTTGATGCTTCGATCGTCACGGCGTGGGCCAAGCCAGTCAGACGTGCCGCGACAGCGTCGAGAAGTGCGGGTGAGCAATCGATTTCGATGATCGCTGTGACGATGTTGCCCAGTACCTGTGGACCCGGAGTGACCGTGACCCAAGCCAACGACGATTCGGAGAGTCGATTCCAGCGCCGGGCGAGAGTCGCGGCATCGAGTTCGAGTGGTCCGGCCAACGAAAGCCACGTGGATCGAGGTGCGAGCTGAAGCGCATTGATTATCCTCAGATCGATTTCATCTATCCCGCGACCGTTGCCGGCATTCAGTGCGCTCATAACGTCATTATCCGGCATATTGCTGCAAGATTCGGACTATCTGCGACGCTCGACGGATGATCACAGAGGACAAGTACGCGCTGATCGGAGCGGGCCCGTCTGGATTGGCCGGTGCGCGAAACCTCGATCGGGCAGGGATAGCGTTCGACGGCTTCGAGAGCCACGACAACGTCGGTGGGCTCTGGGACATCGACAACCCGCACAGCACCGTCTACGAGTCGGCACACCTCATTTCGTCGAAGAGCACCACCGCATTCGCGGAGTTGCCGATGGCGGATTCGGTGGCCGACTACCCGAGCCACGTCGAACTCGCCGAGTATTTCCGCGACTACGCCGACACTCACGATCTTCGGAGGCACTTCACCTTCGGTACTTCTGTCGTCGACGTCTCACCCGTCGATTCGCTGTGGCAGGTCACCACGCGCAGTCGCAGCGGTGAGACAACAGTTGCGCGGTACCGAGGCGTGATCATCGCAAACGGAACTCTGTCGAAACCGAACATGCCGACTTTCCGCGGCGACTTCACCGGCACGTTGATGCATACGAGCGAGTACCGCAGCGCCGAGATCTTCCGCGGTAAGAAGGTGCTGGTCATCGGAGCGGGCAACAGTGGATGCGACATCGCAGTTGATGCCGTCCACCAGGCAGAGTCCGTCGACCTGAGCGTTCGGCGAGGCTACTACTTCGTTCCCAAGTATCTGTTCGGCCGTCCCTCGGACACCTTGAATGAGGGAAAGCCGTTGCCGCCGTGGATCAAACAACGCATCGACACGCTGGTGCTCAAGCAGTTCACGGGAGATCCGGTGCGGTTCGGATTTCCGGCACCGGACTACAAAATCTATGAATCGCACCCGGTCGTGAACTCGTTGATCCTGCACCACGTCGGGCACGGTGACGTGCACGTACGCGCCGACGTCGATCGGTTCGAGGGAAAGACGGTTCGTTTTGTCGACGGGTCGTCCGCCGACTACGACCTCGTCCTCTGCGCGACGGGGTATCACCTCGACTACCCCTTTATCGCGCGCGAGGACCTGAACTGGTCGGACGCTGCCCCTGACCTGTTCCTCAACGTAGCAAGTCGTCGCCACGAGAATCTCTTCGTTCTCGGAATGGTCGAAGCTTCCGGGCTCGGGTGGCAGGGCCGCTTCGAGCAAGCAGAGTTGGTGGCCAAATTGATCACGGCACGTACCGAGGCTCCCGCCGCGGCACGCGAATTCTCGGCAGCGGCGGCCGGTCCACCTCCAGATCTGTCCGGGGGATACAAGTACCTGAAGCTGGGGCGAATGGCCTACTACGTGAACAAGGACGCCTACCGGTCGGCGATCAAGCGGCACATCGGATTGCTCGATACGGCTCTGGCGAAGGGACGACACTGATGCCGATCGATGAGGTGGTGCTCAACTTCAATCCGGGATCGTTGATGATCCTCAACGCGGTGCTGGCCGCGATCATGCTGGGGATCGCCCTCGACACCTCGGTCGACGACTTCCGTCGTGCGCTGACCGAACCCAAGGCGATGGCGGTGGGTATCGCTGCTCAGTTCGTGCTACTGCCGGCAGTGACTTTTGCCCTGACTCTGATCCTCTCGCCGGCTCCGTCGGTAGCGCTCGGCATGATCCTGGTCGCGTGCTGCCCACCAGGAAACATCTCGAACGTCCTGACTCACCGGGCGGGCGGCGACGTCGCGCTCTCGGTGTCCATGACGGCGGTGTCGAACGTCCTCGCAATCTTCCTCATGCCGCTCAATCTCGCCTTCTGGGGGAGCCGACGCTCGGAGACCGACGCGCTGTTGCAGTCGGTGAATTTGAATGCGCTGGAGATGGTCGTTCAAATCGCGCTCATAATCGGTGTGCCGTTTGTTGTCGGCATCTGGGCGGCACGAAAGTTCCCGAAGATCGCCGCGAAAGCGCAGCCGTGGGTGAAAAACGGCGCGTTGGTGGCGCTTTTGATCTTCATCGTTGCGGGGGTGTCGGGGAACGCGTCGTACTTCGTTGACTACATCGGGGTGGTACTGCTTGCGGTCTTCCTGCACGACACGGTTGCCCTTGCACTGGGATACTTCTGCGGCGCCGTCACCGGGTTGAACGAATACAGCCGTCGTGCAGTTTCGTTCGAGGTCGGCATCCGCAACGCCGGACTGGGCCTCGGATTGGTATTCACGTTCTTCGACGGGCTCGGCGGTATGGCCGTCGTGGCCGGCTGGTGGGGGATCTGGGACATCATCGCCGGGTTGGCTTTGGCGACGATTTGGTCCAAGCGTCGTACCAGAAAGGTGGTAGCGGCATGACTGTCGCACTGGTAACGGGCGGGAACGGGTTTCTGGGCACGGCTGTCATCGACGCACTGATCGCACGAGGCATCACCGTCGTCTGTGCCGACCTCACGGTGAAGGCAACACCGGACGATCGAGTCCACCGCGTTCGAGCGGACGTGTGCGACCCCGCAGAATTGGAGAGGGTGTTCGGTGAGCACCGACCGAACGTCGTGATCCACCTTGCGTCCATCGTGAATCCCGGAAAGAACACGACAGCGGAGCAGGAGTATCGCGTCGACGTCGACGGGACACGAAACGTGCTCGCGGCCTGCATCGAACATGGGGTTGGACGGATTGTCGTGTCTTCGTCCGGGGCGGCGTACGGCTACCACGCGGACAGCCCGGCGTGGATCACCGAAGACATTCCCGTTCGAGGCAACGAAGAATTCACTTACAGTCGGCACAAACGCCTGGTCGAGGAGATGCTCGCCGAGTATCGCGTCGTACATCCGCAGTTGGAGCAAGTTGTCTTCCGGATCGGCACGATCTTGGGTGAGAGCGTCGACAACCAGATCACCGCGTTGTTCGATCGCCGCAAGCTGCTCAAGGTCGCGGGGAGTGACAGCCCTTTCGTGTTCGTCTGGCATACCGATGTGGCGGGAGCATTCGCAGAGGCAGTGACCGGAAAGCAGGTGGGCATCTTCAACGTCGCGGGCGACGGTTCGCTGACAGTCGACGAGTTGGCTTCCCGGATGGGCAAGGGCACGGTGACGCTTCCTGCGTGGCTCCTCCGGGGCGTTCTACGCGTCGGACGGCGATTGGGTTTGACGGAACACGGTCCGGAGCGGGTCGGATTTCTTCAGTACCGGCCGGTTCTCGACAATCGACGGCTCAAGGAACAGTTCGGATACGTCCCCGAATATTCGAGCGAAGACGCGTTTGCCGCTTACCTCGACTCACGCTGACCCCTTCGGCAGACAGTCGTGGAAGTATCGGAGTTGTCCGTCGACGTTTCGAGAAGGGACTGGCAGTGTCCGAGAACGATGGGTCCGAGAACGATGGGTCCGAGAACGATGGGTCCGAGAACGATGGGTCCGAACACGGTGGCTCAGCACCCGGTATTTCTGTACACCAAGTAGTCGAAGCCGCCAATGTGCTCGACGACAAGGACTTCCTCGCGGTTGTTCGCGCAGTGGTCGAGCGTCGTCCGAGCTTGTCGGTGCTTCTCTCCGTGGTGGACACGGCCGCTGCGAGTTTCGGGTCGAACCGTGCCGAGGACCAGGAGACGATCACCGACGCCGAAGAGGTCGAATTGCCGGACACCGTCGTGGAGGTCGACGAGATCATCGACGTCCCGGTGGTCCTTGCCACCGATCCGAGAATCCCCGAGCCCGACTACACCGAAGGGGGAGTCCCCACTTTCGACCGTGTTAGGGAGAAGATAGAGGGGCGCTTCGGAACGTCAGTCGGTTCGGCCGAGCTGGCACACGAGAGCCCTGCCGGAAAGTCCGTCGACGAGCAGTGGGACGAGCGCCAGAAGGCTGCAAAAGCCAAGCTCGAGGAGATCCGACGATCCATGGGTAAGTAATTATGCATTCCGATGCACAATGATGCATACTGTGTGACATGACTGAAGGTGGTACGACCGAGAACGCACGCAAGCCGATCAGAGTCGCCGTTGCCGGCGCCAGTGGGTACGCCGGTGGTGAGGTTCTGCGTCTGCTTCTCGGGCACCCCTCCTATGCCGACGGCAGTCTGGTGATCGGTTCGTTGACCGCCGGTGGCAACGCCGGTTCGACGCTCGGTGAGCATCACCCCCACTTGCTCCCACTCTCATCGCGGGTACTCGAAGAGACCACTGTCGAAGTTCTCTCGGGCCACGACGTCGTCTTCCTCGGTCTCCCACACGGCAATTCAGCGCAGTACGCCAAGCTGCTGCCCGAATCGACGGTCATCATCGACTGTGGCGCGGACTTCCGGCTGCAAGATCCCGCGGCCTGGGAGAAGTACTACAAGAGCACTCATGCCGGTACCTGGCCCTACGGGCTTCCTGAGCTGCCCGGTGCCCGCGAGAAATTGGTAGGCGCAACCCGCATCGCCGTTCCGGGCTGCTACCCGACGGCAGCGAGTCTCGCGCTGGCCCCCGCCGTTGCTGCGGGGATCGTGGACTCACACGTCAACGTAGTTGCGGTCAGTGGCACTTCGGGCGCCGGCCGGGCACCGAAGGCCGATCTGCTGGGTTCGGAGGTCATGGGCTCGGTCCGCGCGTACGGCGTCGGTGGCGTCCATCGCCACACCCCCGAGATCATTCAGAATCTCTCGGCCGCTGGCGGCAAGGACATCAGTGTGTCATTCACTCCAGTCCTCGCACCCATGCCGCGCGGTATCCTCGCGACCTGCACGGCGGCCACCACCGCGACCGAAGAGCAGGCTCGCGAAATCTACGAAAAGGCATACAACGACGAGCCGTTCATCCATGTGCTGCCTGCCGGGGTCTTCCCGCAGACCGGCGCTGTGATCGGATCCAACGCCGTACAGATCGGGGTCACTGTGGATGCCGACGCCGGTCAGCTCGTTGTCATCTCGGCAATCGACAATCTCACCAAGGGCACCGCCGGTGGCGCCGTGCAATCGATGAACCTTGCCCTTGGCCTACCCGAGACCGCAGGTCTCTCTACCGTGGGAGTAGCTCCGTGAGCACCGACAATCCGCAGCAGATCGACAACGTAACCGAATCCGACGTGGTTCACGTCGCCGGGGGACGTCTGCTCCGTACACAGGGCGTCACCGCACCTGCCGGATTCCGCGGTGCCGGAATTGCTGCCGGTATCAAGAAGAGTGGCAAGTCGGACCTCGCACTGGTGCTCAACGAGGGCCCTGATCTGGCCGCTGCCGGCGTCTTCACCCTGAACAAGGTCAAGGCCGCTCCGGTGCTGTGGTCGCAGCAGGTCTTGACGACGGGCAAGCTGCGCGCGGTGGTGCTCAACTCGGGCGGCGCGAACGCCTGCACAGGCGCGGGTGGATTCCAGGATGCACACAAGACTGCCGAGGAAGTTGCTTCGGCACTGAGCAATTGGGGAACCGAGACGGGCGCGATCGAGGTCGCCGTCTGTTCCACCGGACTCATCGGTGACCGGTTGCCCATGGACAAGCTGATCCCCGGTGTCACCGAGGTCGTGCACGAACTCGCCGGCGGAATCTCCGGCGGCACCGACGCGGCATACGCGATCATGACCACGGACACCGTGCCGAAGCAGGCGTCGCTGCACCACGCGAACAAGTGGAACGTCGGCGGAATGGCCAAGGGCGCAGGCATGCTCGCGCCTGCGCTGGCCACCATGCTGTGCGTCGTCACGACCGATGCTGTCGCAACGGCCGAGCAGCTCGACACCGCGTTGCGCGCCGCCACCCACCTGAGCTTCGATCGTCTCGACGTCGACGGCGCGACGTCGACCAACGACACGGTGCTGCTGTTGGCCTCCGGTGCCAGCGGTGTGACGCCGACCCAGGACGAGCTCAACGCCGCAGTATTCGCAGTGTGTGACGACCTCGCCGATCAGCTGATGGCAGACGCCGAGGGTGTCACCAAGCGGGTCAAGGTGACGGTTCGCGGTGCAGCGTCCGAGTCCGACGCGCTGATCGGCGCCCGGACCATTGCTCGGGACAGCCTGGTCAAGACGGCGCTTTTCGGATCCGATCCCAACTGGGGCCGCGTCCTCGCCGCAGTGGGTATCGCTCCCATCGAGCTCGATCCAGATCGAATCAGTGTGTCCTTCAACGGGAGTCCGGTCTGCATCGACGGCGTCGGTGCTCCGGGAGCACGTGAGGTGGACCTGAGCGGGATCGACATCGAACTCGACATCGATCTGGGAATCGGCAACGAGTCCGTGAGCATTCGCACGACGGACCTCTCGCACGCCTACGTCGAAGAGAACTCCGCGTACTCGTCATGACCGAGACGTATCCCGTGATCAGCGAGCATCAGAAGGCACATGTCCTTGCCGAAGCGCTGCCGTGGCTGCAGCGATTCCGCGACAAGGTGGTCGTGGTCAAGTACGGCGGAAACGCCATGATCGACGAGACGCTCAAGACGGCATTTGCTGCCGACATGGCTTTTCTGCGGACTGTCGGCATCCATCCTGTCGTCGTTCACGGCGGTGGCCCGCAGATCAACGCGATGCTGGCACGCCTTGGCATGAAGGGTGAGTTCCGCGGTGGTTTCCGTGTGACGACGCCCGAGGTGATGGACGTCGTTCGGATGGTGCTTTTCGGTCAGGTGGGCCGTGAACTCGTCGGCCTGATCAACGCGCACGGTCCTTACGCGGTCGGCATTTCCGGCGAAGATGCGCACCTGTTCACCGCCACGCGACGCACGGTCGCAGTGGAGGGCGAACAGACGGACATCGGTCTGGTCGGTGACGTCACCACGGTGAATCCGGACGCGGTACTCGATCTCATTGCGGCAGGACGTATTCCGGTGGTCTCGACCATCGCACCCGACGCCGACGGTGTTGTCCACAACATCAACGCCGATACCGCTGCTGCGGCACTGGCCGAGGCGATCGGTGCGGAGAAGCTCGTTGTCCTCACCGATGTCGAAGGCCTGTACACCGATTGGCCGGACCGATCCTCGCTGGCCACCGAAATCGACACAGACGCCCTTGCGCAGTTGTTGCCGAGTCTCGATGCCGGGATGGTGCCCAAGATGGAGGCCTGCCTTCGCGCGGTGCGCGGAGGTGTGCCGTCGGCGCACGTGATCGACGGCCGGCTCGAACATTCAGTCCTACTCGAACTTTTCACCGGCGAAGGAATCGGCACGATGGTCGTGCCGGGCTCCTCGGTCGCCGGTCCCCAGCAGGGAGTTACCTCATGAGCACGATCGATCTCCAGCAGCGGTGGTCCGCTTCGCTGATGAACAACTACGGCGTACCCCGGGTTGCTCTCGTTCGCGGTGACAGGGCCGTACTCACCGACGCCGACGGCAAACAGTACGTCGACTTCCTGGCCGGAATCGCCGTCAACATCCTCGGACACGGGCATCCGGCCGTCGTCGAAGCCGTCACGACTCAGTTGTCGACACTGGGCCATGTGTCCAACCTGTACGCCAGCGAGCCGGTCGTCGAGTTGGCGGAGCAGTTGCTCGCTCATCTCGGCAACGTGAGCGGGCGCGCGTTCTTCTGCAACTCCGGTACCGAGGCGAACGAGGCTGCTTTCAAGCTGGCTCGCGCCACCGGCCGGAAGAAGATCATCGCGGCCGAGGGCTCTTTCCACGGTCGCACGATGGGGGCACTCGCTCTGACGGGTCAGCCGGCCAAGCGGGCGCCGTTCGAACCGATGCCTGCCGGTGTCGAGTTCGTGCCGTACGGCGACGTCGAGGCACTCGAGCGGGCCGTCGATTCCGACACCGCCGCTGTGTTCCTCGAACCGATCATGGGTGAGGGCGGCGTCGTGGTGCCACCTGAGGGATACCTCGTGGAGGCTCGGCGGATCACCGCCGAACGCGGTGCGCTTCTCGTACTCGACGAAGTGCAGACCGGCATCGGCCGGACGGGCTGGTTCTACGCCCATCAGGCGGTCGGGATCGTTCCCGACATCATCACTCTTGCGAAGGGGCTCGGCGGCGGAATGCCGATCGGCGCCTGCATCGCGACCGGGGCAACGGCAGAGTTGTTCGGGCCGGGCAAGCACGGAACGACGTTCGGTGGAAATCCGGTGTGCGCCGCGGCGGCGCTTGCCGTGCTGAAAACCATTGCAGCGGAGGACCTGATCTCGCGCGCGGACAGTTTGGGTAAGTCGATCTCGGCGGGCATCGAAGATCTGGGCCATCCGTTGGTCGACTACGTACGGGGATCAGGACTGTTGCTGGGTGTCGTGCTGACCGGGGACGTCGCGCCGGCGGTGGAAAATGCTGCCCGCGAAGCCGGGTACCTTGTGAATGCAGCGCAACCCGGAGTAATCCGGTTGGCGCCGCCGCTGATCCTCACGGATGAGCAGGCCGAAACCTTCGTGGCAGCACTACCTGCCATCTTCGACAGTGCACTATCGGCTGACCAGCCGGGGGAGAAGTGACTACCGTGGTGAAACACTTTCTCAGGGACGACGATCTGACTCCGGCGCAGCAGGCCGAAGTTCTGGAACTCGCTGCGATTCTCAAGAAGGACCCGTTCGCTCGGCGTCCGCTCGAGGGTCCCCGCGGAGTCGGCGTCATCTTCGAGAAGAACTCGACGCGTACACGTTTCTCGTTCGAGATGGGCATCGCACAGATGGGCGGCCACGCCGTCGTCGTCGACGGGCGCAGCACCCAACTCGGGCGTGAAGAGACGCTGGCGGACACCGGACGCGTTCTCTCCCGCTACGTCGACGCCGTCGTGTGGCGCACGTTCGGCCAGAAGCGCCTGGAGCAGATGGCAACGGGCGCAACAATTCCCATCGTCAACGCGTTGTCGGACGAGTTTCACCCCTGTCAGGTTCTGGCCGATCTGCAAACGCTGATCGAGCAGAAGGGTGAGCTCAAGGGACTGAAGCTGACCTACCTGGGCGACGGTGCCAACAACATGGCTCACTCACTGATGCTCGGCGGAGTCACCGCAGGCATCGACGTCACCATTGCCAGCCCCGCGGGCTTCGAACCGGCGGACTGGGTAGTGGCAGCAGCACGCAAACGCGCCGAGGAAACCGGCGCGACCATCACGCTGACGCAGGACCCGCAGGCCGGCGTCGTCGGCGCCGACGCGTTGGTCACCGACACCTGGACCTCGATGGGTCAGGAGAACGACGGACTCGATCGGGTCGGACCTTTCCGTCCGTTCCAGATCAACAGGGAGCTGCTCGCACAGGCAGATCCGAAGGCTGTCGTCCTGCACTGCCTGCCCGCACATCGCGGCGAAGAGGTCACCGACGAGGTTCTCGATGGGCCGCAGAGTGTTGTCTGGGACGAGGCGGAGAACCGCCTGCACGCCCAGAAGGCATTGCTCGTGTGGCTGCTGGAACAGCGAACCCAACTGGACCCGGCGTGAGCGTCGCTCCCACTCGGGCTGGTCGCCAGTCGCGCATCATCGCGCTTCTGGCGGCTCACCCCGTCCGAAGTCAGACGGAGCTGGCGGCGTTGCTCGGTGCCGAGGGCATCGAAGCGACGCAGGCGACGCTCTCGCGTGACCTCGAAGAGCTGGGAGCGGTGAAACTGCGTGCCGCTGACGGCGGCGCCGGTGTTTACGTGGTGCCGGAGGACGGGAACCCCGTACGCGGTGTGTCCGGCGGTACCGACCGACTGTCACGGCTGTTGGGTGAGCTGCTGGTCTCCACCGATTTCAGCGGCAACATGGCGATTCTGCGGACACCGCCAGGAGCCGCGCACTACCTCGCGAGCGCACTGGATCGGTCCTCGATGCCGGACATCGTGGGCACGATCGCCGGAGATGACACCATCTTCGTGGTGGCCCGGGAACCGCTTTCCGGAGCGGAACTCGCGGCCATGATCGA
Source organism: Rhodococcus sp. IEGM 1409 (assembly GCF_030056735.1). GTDB lineage: Bacteria > Actinomycetota > Actinomycetes > Mycobacteriales > Mycobacteriaceae > Rhodococcus_F. The sequence goes on along the minus strand of NZ_JASHKN010000011.1, from coordinate 10,544 downwards.
ATCGCTCGCCTGACCCCTTATTCTTTGATAGAGATTTTCAACCGAAGGAGCACAAAAACCATGGCCGATCGCGTCGTACTCGCCTACTCGGGCGGGCTGGACACTTCTGTTGCCATCAGTTGGATCGGTAAGGAGACGGGCGCTGAAGTTGTCGCCGTCGCCATCGATCTGGGGCAGGGTGGCGAGGACATGGAGGTCGTGCGTCAGCGCGCGATCGACTGCGGCGCAGTCGAATCCGTTGTCGTCGATGCCCGCGACGAGTTCGCGGACGAGTACTGCCTGCCGACCATCGCGGCCAACGCCCTGTACATGGACCGCTACCCGCTGGTCTCGGCCATCAGCCGTCCGCTGATCGTCAAGCACATCGTCGAAGCTGCACGCTCGCACGGCGGCACCATCGTCTCGCACGGTTGCACCGGTAAGGGCAACGACCAGGTTCGCTTCGAGGTCGGATTCGGCGCCCTCGCACCCGACCTGCAGGTCATCGCACCGGTCCGCGACTACGCCTGGACCCGCGAGAAGGCCATCGCCTTCGCCGAAGAGAACAACATCCCGATCAACGTCTCCAAGAAGTCGCCGTTTTCGATCGACCAGAACGTCTGGGGACGCGCCGTTGAGACCGGATTCCTCGAGGATCTGTGGAATGCGCCGACGAAGGACGTCTACGACTACACCCAGGACCCGACGGTCAACTGGAACGCACCCGACGAGCTCATCATCAGCTTCGACAAGGGGCGCCCGGTCGCAATCGACGGCCGCCCGGTGTCGGTACTCGAAGCCATTCAGGAGCTGAACAAGCGCGCAGGTGCTCAGGGCGTCGGCCGCCTCGACGTCGTCGAGGACCGTCTCGTGGGCATCAAGAGCCGTGAGATCTACGAAGCTCCCGGCGCGATGGTCCTCATCACCGCACACCAGGAACTCGAGCACGTCACCCTCGAACGCGAACTCGGTCGCTACAAGCGTCAGATGGAGCAGCGTTGGTCCGAGCTGGTCTACGACGGTCTCTGGTTCTCGCCCCTCAAGGACGCACTGGACACGTTCGTCGACAAGACGCAGGAACGCGTCACCGGCGACATCCGTCTCTTCCTGCACGGTGGAGCCATCACGGTCAACGGTCGTCGTAGCCCGGAGTCGCTCTACGACTTCAACCTCGCGACGTACGACGAGGGTGACAGCTTCGACCAGTCCGCATCGAAGGGCTTCGTCGAGATCCACGGTCTGTCGTCAAAGGTCGCCGCGAAGCGCGATCTGGGACTCTGAGTCATGACGGCTCACGGTGACGGAGACGCCCAAAAACACGGCACCAACGAAGGTGCGCTGTGGGGCGGGCGGTTCGAGTCCGGACCGGCCGCTGCCATGGCGGCGCTGAGCAAGTCGACTCACTTCGACTGGGTCCTCGCTCCGTACGACGTGCGGGCGTCGCAGGCGCATGCACGTGTGCTGAACAAGGCAGGGCTGCTCAGCGAAGCCGACCTCGCGACAATGCTCGACGGTCTCGACCGTCTGGCGGCAGATGTCGCCAGTGGCGCCTTCGGACCCAGTGATTCGGACGAGGACGTACACGGCGCACTCGAGCGCGGTCTGATCGAGCGTGTCGGGCCTGAGGTCGGCGGACGCCTGCGTGCTGGTCGTTCGCGCAACGACCAGGTGGCCACGCTGTTCCGCATGTGGCTTCGGGATGCGGTCCGCCGCATCTCCACCGGGGTTCTCGACGTGGTCGACGCTTTGGCGACTCAAGCCGGGGCCCATCCGGATGCCGTGATGCCGGGCAAGACGCACCTGCAGGCGGCTCAGCCGGTCCTGTTGGCGCATCACCTGCTCGCGCACGCGCACCCGCTGTTGCGCGACGTGCAGCGCCTTCGCGACTTCGACGTGCGAGCTGCGGTGTCCCCGTACGGTTCCGGTGCACTCGCCGGTTCCTCACTCGGACTCGACCCCGAAGCCATTGCGGCGGAACTGAAGTTCGACAGCTCGGCCGAGAACTCGATCGACGCAACCGCTTCTCGTGATTTCGCAGCCGAGGCAGCGTTCGTGCTTGCAATGATCGGTGTCGATCTCTCCCGTATGGCTGAAGAGATCATCATCTGGAGCACACCGGAGTTCGGCTACATCACACTTGCCGACGCGTGGTCCACGGGATCGTCGATCATGCCGCAGAAGAAGAATCCGGATGTCTCGGAACTGACGCGCGGCAAGTCGGGTCGTTTGATCGGCAACCTCACCGGATTGTTGGCGACGCTCAAGGCTCAGCCGCTGGCGTACAACCGCGATCTGCAAGAGGACAAGGAACCGGTCTTCGACTCGGTTGCGCAGCTCGAGATGTTGCTCCCGGCCATCACAGGTCTGGTGCAGACGCTCGAGTTCCATACCGAGCGCATGGCGGAACTTGCTCCGGCAGGGTTCACGCTGGCCACCGACATCGCGGAGTGGATGGTGCGTCAGGGCGTGCCGTTCCGGGTTGCACACGAGGCTGCCGGAGCGTGTGTGCGTGTCGCGGAAGCGCGAGGTGTCGGACTCGAAGATCTCACGGACGAGGAACTGGCCGGCGTCGACAGCGCACTGACGCCCGCTGTTCGTGAGGTGCTGACAGTCGAGGGTTCCATCGCTTCGCGCAATGCGCGGGGCGGCACCGCGGGGGTGCGGGTGGCAGAGCAGTTGGACGGAGTCCGAGCAGTGGCGCAGTCGCTGCGGGAATGGACGCTCTGACATTGCGGTTGCGAGTGTTGTCCCTCTCTTTTCGGCAGTAGTCCTTCGGTCGTACGCGGTCAGGGAGCAGAATTTGCTCCCTGACCGCGTACGCGTATTCGTCGTCAGTAGGCTTGTCGCGCGCGGCAAGAATGAGACTGACGTCACATGGTGAGTAACTTGGGAGTGAAATGGTGGGATTGAATTCCAAGTCTGTGCTGGGCCCGATTCGGCGGGTGGTTGCGACAGCACAAAACGGCCTCGAGGTCGTCCGGTTGGGTGGGCTGGAAACGGATGCGACCACGTCTCCGTTCGAGATCGTCGAACGCGCAGCGATGTATCGCCTACGGCGCTACTTCCCGGACAGCGATCCGGAAACCGTCGGCGCACCGATCGTGCTGATTCCACCGATGATGATGTCCGCGAACGTGTACGACGTGACCCGTGACCAGGGTGCTGTCGGAATTCTGCACGAGATGGGCTTGGACCCCTGGGTCGTCGATTTCGGTTCGCCCGACTCCGAAGAGGGCGGTTGGGATCGTAATCTTGCCGATCACATCATCGCTCTCAGCGACATTGTCGATCACATCCACCGTCACACCGGTAAAGATGTTCACATCTCCGGTTACTCGCAGGGTGGAATGTTCGCCTATCAGGCTGCTGCCTATCGGCGCAGCCGAAACTTAGCCAGTGTCATCACCTTCGGCAGTCCGGTCGACACGCTCGCTGCGTTGCCCTTCGGCATTCCGGCCGGATTGGCTAGTAAAGGTGCGGATTTCCTCGCCGATCACGTCTTCAATCGCCTGTCAGTCACCGGATGGATGGCTCGTACCGGGTTCCAGTTGCTCGATCCCGTGAAGTCGCTGAAGATGCGCGTCGACTTCCTGCTTCAACTGCACGACCGTGAGGCGTTGCTACCGAGGGAGCAGCAGCGACGCTTCCTCGCAACCGAGGGTTGGGTCGCGTGGTCGGGACCCGCGGTTGCCGAACTGCTCAAGCAGTTCATCGTACACAACCGGATGATGACCGGTGGTTTTGTCATCAAGGATCAATTGGTCTCTCTCGCCGAGATCACCTGCCCCATCCTGGCCTTTGTCGGCGAGGTCGACGACATCGGTCAGCCGCAAGCGGTTCGCGGTATCAGTCAAGCGGCTCCGCGAGCAAAGGTCTACGAATCTACCTTGCGTGCAGGTCATTTCGGTTTGGTTGTCGGTTCCACCGCGGCCACTCACACCTGGCCGACCACCGGCGAATTCGTGCAGTGGACCGAGACAGGTGGGCCGCTCCCGGACCGCATCGCGAAAATGGTCTACGGCGCCGATCTCGAAGACCAGACCGGTGTGTCGATCAGCAATCGGATCATTCACACCGTCGCCTCGGTCGCCGAAGTAGGGGCAGGCGTCACCAAGGGAATCAGTGACCTCGCCGCCGGTGCCCTGCGCGGCACTTTCGAGTTGTCCGGCGAGGCAGCGCGCGCGTTGCCACGTCTGGCGCGGCTCAACCAGATTCAGCCGCACACCAAGATCTCCCTGAGCCAATTGCTCGCGGAGCAGCGTCGAAAGGCGCCGAACGGCGAGTGCTTCCTCTTCGACAATCGCGTGCACACCTACGAAGCGGTCAACGCCCGCATCGACAATGTCGTGCGTGGATTGATCTCCGTGGGAGTGCGTCCGGCAGCACACGTCGGTGTCCTGATGGAGACCCGTCCCAGCGCGCTCGCGGCCATCGCGGCTCTGTCGCGCCTCGGTGCCGTCGCGGTCATGCTTCCGCCAGGGTCCGACATCACGGCGGCGGTCAAGCTGGGATCGGTCGATCGGATCATCACCGATCCGGAGAACGTCGATGCTGCAGTGGTGACCGGTAGGCCTGTTCTGGTGCTCGGCGGCGGCGATGCCCGTGGCCTCGAGGTGGATCCGTCGCACGACGTGATCGATCTCGAACAAATCGATCCGACGAAGGTCAACCTGCCCGGATGGTATCGACCGGATCCGGGAGTCGCCCGCGAACTCGCGTTCATCATTTTCGCGGAATCGGGCGGTGTGCTCGAAGCCAAGCAGATCACCAACTACCGGTGGGCATTGTCGGCCTTCGGTACGGCCACGGCTGCCGATCTCGATCGCGGTGACACCGTGTACTGCCTTGCGCCGCTACACCATTCGTCGAGTTTGCTCGCGACCATCGGTGGCGCAATGGCCGGTGGTTCCCGGATTGCGCTCTCACGCGGACTGAATCCGGCGAGGTTCGTCGAAGAAATCCACCGCTACGGTGTGACGGTCGTGAGTTACACGTGGTCGATGATGCGCGAGATCCTCGACGAGGATCTTCTCCTCATCGACGGTAGCCATCCGGTCCGCCTGTTCATCGGTTCGGGAATGCCCCATGGTCTGTGGAAGCGGACCACTGAGGCGTTCGACCCCGCGCAGGTACTCGAGTTCTATGCGTCGACCGAAGGAGACGTGATTCTCGCCAACGTCGCAGGCTCCAAAGTTGGCTCCAAGGGTCGCCCGTTGCCGGGTAGCGCGCAGGTTCGGTTGGCGGCCTACGACCCGCTGAGTGGTCGGCTCCTCGAAAACGGCAACGGATTTGTCCGTGAATGCGCCGAAGACGAGGTCGGATTGCTGCTCGGGCGCGCCGGATTCACCGCCGATCTCTCGGGCGGCGCCATGCGAGGTCTCTTCCAAGCCGGTGATTCGTGGATTCCCACCGAGAATCTCTTCCGCCGGGACGGCGACGGCGACTACTGGCTGATCGATCACAAGAACACGGTCATTTCCACGCTCCGCGGTCCCGTGTTCACCCAACCGATCGTCGACGCGTTGTCGAGTGTGGCGCGGGTCGATCTTGCCGTCGCGTACGGCGTCGGCGACGCACCACATCAGTTGGCGGTCGCTGCCGTGACATGGCGTCCGGGGCGGCAGTTCCGGTCTGCCGAGCTTGCAGAGGCGCTCTCGCGCATCGCTTTTGACGCTCGCCCGGACGTCGTGCACGTGGTGGACGAGATCCCGGTGGGCTCGTCGTACCGTCCGAGTTCCACTGCTTTGGCTGCGGCCGGCCTGCCGGCACCGGGGCCACGGACCTGGTTCCTCGATTCCGAGACGCAGTCGTACAAGCGGCTGACCAAGGCAATTGCCGCGCAGTTGATGCCGACGAGGGTGGGCACCGGAGCACGGTAGCCTGAGGACATTCTGTTCGATCGGTTCGAGAGGACTCACGTGGCTATTGATTCGACGTTGCTCAGCATTCTGGCCTGCCCCCAGGACAAAGGCCCGCTGCTGCTGGTCGGGGACGAGTTGCTCTACAACCCGCGCTTGCGGCGTGCGTACCCGATCGAGAACGGCATTCCTGTTCTGTTGATCGACGAGGCACGCGACGTGGCCGACGACGAGCACGAGAAGTTGCTCGCACGGGCCGAAGGCTAGATCGGCAACTCACCGGTCAGGTACCGCTGGAGGTTCGGAGCTACCAGCGGTACCAGTGCATCCACGCTCAACGTTGCGAGCGGTTCGAGTCCGAGCACGTATCGCGTGACCAGTAGCCCGGCCATCTGAGAGGCCACCAATTCCGCTCTGATCAAGCCGGTGCCGGGTGGTGTGTCCACCCGCGGAATGATGTCGCGCAATACGATATCGAGCAGAAAGCTCTGGATCAGCTGCGATCCGTCTCCGGAAATGGCTGATCGAAAAGCCGCCAGAATCGCCGGCTGATGCTCCGATTCCCATAACCCGATCACCGCCCGGAGAAGGCTTTCGCCGAGATTTTCGGTCGGGGAAGCGTGAACCGATCCCAGTACCTGTGCTGGATCGATCGGTAGCGCGATCGCAGCGGTGAACAACTGCTCCTTGCTTCCGAAATAGTGATGAATCATGGCCGGATCGACGTCAGCGGCCGCGGCTATCGATCGAACGGTTGTTCTTCGAAAACCGTTCTGGGAAAACTCTCGTCGCGCCGAATCGAGAATCTGCGCACGAGTCTCCGACTTACCCGGTCGTCGGCCGGAACGAATCGGTGCCGGTGCGGCGCTGTACTCGGTCATGGAGTGCGGCGATCGAGTGTTGCCGCGGCCAGCGAGAGCGCTGCGGCGGCAAAGCCCGCCATGACGGCGAGATCACGCCACATCTGACCCGTCGCGTCGGCATGCATCGACACTTGTTGAAGTGCGTCGACGGCGTAGCTCAAGGGGAGGACGTTGCTGATCCATTCGAGCCAGGTCGGCAATTGGTCACGAGGTACCAGGAGTCCGCAAAGGAAGAGCTGTGGAACCACCACGACAGGCATGAACTGCACCGCTTGGAATTCGGTCTTCGCGAACGCACTGGCCAACAGACCAAGAGCAACGCCGAGGACCGCGCCGAGAACTGCAATGACGATGACCCACGCAAGACTTCCCGCGATGGTGAGCCCGAGAAAACCGAACGCTACTGCGCACGCGAGAGCTGCTTGAGCTGCTGCGGAGAGCGAAAATGCCGCACCGTATCCGGCGAGAAGGTCGAGTTTGCCCATTGGGGTGGTAAGCAGGCGTTCGAGTGTGCCTGAACTGCGTTCGCGTTGCATGGCGATGGACGTGACCAGGAACATGACGACAAACGGCAAGATTCCCAACATCGTGATCGCCACTCGTTGGAAGAGTGAAACTTGGCCGGGCGGCGTCGGGACGTCTTGGTAGAGGAAATACAGCAGAATCATCAGCAACGACGGGACCAACAAGATCATGGCCACCGTGCGGTGATCTTGGCGGAGCTGAAGCAGAATTCGCACGGTGGTAGCACCGAAGATCCTGATGCTCATGATATTTCGCCTCCGACGGGTGAGGTCCGAATCAGTTCGAGGAAGGCGTCCTCGAGCCGTTCACATCTGGTTCTTGCGCGCAGTTCGTCTGGGGTGAGTTGCGCGAGAAGGTGCCCGTCGCGCATCAGAATCAGTTCTGCGCAGTGGTCCGCCTCGTCCATGACGTGGCTGGAGACCAACAGGGTGGTCCCGCTGCGAGCGAGGTCGGCAAATCGTTCCCACAATTCGACGCGAAGCACTGGATCGAGCCCGACGGTCGGTTCATCGAGGATCAACACATCAGGTGACGCCACCAACGCGCATGCCAGCGAGACTCGACCGCGTTGACCTCCGGACAGGTCGGCGGCGGTCTGGTCGGCGTAACGGCTCAATCCGACTGCGTCGACCGCTGCTGCGACGTCTGCGCCGGATTTCCCGTACAGAGCGCCGAAATACTGAACATTTCGCGTGACCGTCAGGTCGCCGTACACGCTGGGGGATTGGGTGACGTACCCGATCCGACGGCGAAGGGCGACGGACCCGGCGAGATCTCCCAGGACTCTGACCTCACCACTTTCGATGATCTGTGTTCCGACTATCGCGCGCATGAGGGTTGTCTTGCCGCAACCGGAGGGCCCGAGCAGTCCTGTGATCGATCCTGACGAAACTTGCAGGTCAAGCGAGTGGAGTACTTCGTGTTTGCCGCGAGTGACTCGGAGTCCGCGGATGTCTATTGCCGGCGTTGTGGTCACTGTGCGCCTCGTTTCAATAATTCATCACTTGTTGAATTATGCGACTCGGCTGACCGGCGAGTCAACGGTGTGGGCACAATCGAAGGGTGAGCATCGAGACCTTGGTGAATGTGGAGAACCCGTTGGAAGCGGGCTTGGCAGTTCTCGGCTCGACCCTGATCGTCGACGAGGTCGCTCTGAGAATTGTCGAGGTGGAGGTTTACGGCGGGGAGAAGGACGGGCCCTGGCCGGATCCGGCAGCGCATTCGTATCGGGGGCAAACGCCGCGGAACAGCGTGATGTTCGGGCGGGCGGGGCGTCTCTACGTCTACCGCAGCTACGGAATGCACTTTTGTATGAACATCTCGTACGGCCCGGATGGTGTTGCGGGCGGTGTTCTGCTCCGAGCGGCCGAAATCGAAGCCGGTCACGATGTGGTGTCCGCACGGAGATCGCCGGACCGGCCGTCTCACCAATGGGCCAGAGGGCCAGGTAATCTCGGCGCTTCCGCCGCAATCACACTGGGGGACAACGGAACAGACGTGTTCGACCCCACGTCGCGGATTCGGCTCGAATTGGGGGAGTCGAAGGGATGGGTGAGCGGACCGCGGGTGGGTGTCAGCACCGCGGCGGAGGTCCCGTGGCGCCTCTGGATTCCGGACTCCCCAGCTGTGTCCGCGTATCGCCGAAGCCCGCGAGCACCGGCCATTTCGTGAAGATGGGATGATCGAGTCCGTGACTGAGAATATTCTCGACGAACTGACCTGGCGCGGGCTGATCGCCCAATCAACCGATCTCGACGCTTTGCGTAAAGATCTCGAGGCCGGACCGGTCACGCTGTATGCGGGATTCGACCCGACCGGACCGAGTCTGCACGCAGGTCACCTGGTTCCGCTCCTTGCGCTCAAGCGTTTTCAGCGTGCCGGCAACCGTCCGATCGTCCTTGCCGGCGGTGCAACGGGATTGATCGGTGACCCCCGTGACGTCGGGGAACGGACCATGAACTCCGCCGACACTGTCGCAGACTGGGCGGGTCGCATCCGTGGTCAGCTCGAACGATTCGTGGATTTCGACGATTCGCCGACGAGCGCGGTCATCGAGAACAACATGAACTGGACCGGCAAGATGTCGGCCATCGACTTCTTGCGTGACGTCGGCAAACACTTCTCCGTGAACGTGATGCTCGCGCGCGACACCGTCAAGCGTCGCCTCGAATCGGACGGAATGTCGTACACCGAGTTCAGCTACATGCTGCTCCAGGCCAACGACTACCTGCACCTGCGACGCGATCTCGGGTGCACGTTGCAGGTCGGCGGGTCCGATCAGTGGGGCAACATCATTGCCGGTGTCGAACTCAACCGTCGTGTCGACGGTGAGAGCGTTCATGCAATGACGGTTCCGCTGGTGACCTCGGCTGATGGGAAGAAGTTCGGAAAGTCGACCGGTGGCGGCAGTCTGTGGCTCGACCCTGAGATGACCAGCCCGTACGCGTGGTACCAGTACTTCGTGAATACCGGCGACGCCGACGTGATCAAGTACCTGCGCTGGTTCACCTTCCTGGCCGCGGACGAACTCGCGGAGTTGGAGACTGCAACGGCGGAGCGGCCGCACGCGCGAGAAGCGCAGAAGCGACTCGCCGCCGAGATGACGACCTTGGTTCACGGAGAACACAACACCCGTGCTGTCGAGCTCGCCAGCCAGGCGTTGTTCGGCAAGGCGGAGTTGGCGGAACTCGACGAGTCGACACTCGCTGCGGCGTTGAAGGAAGCATCTGTCAGCGAATTGGCGCCGGGGGAGCCGCGCACGATCATCGATCTGCTCGTGACGAGCGGTTTGTGTGAGAGCAAGGGAGCTGCTCGACGCGCAGTGAAAGAGGGCGGCGCTTCGGTGAACAACCAGAAGGTATCGGCCGACGACTGGGAGCCCGCCGCATCCGATCTGCTTCACGGCAGCTGGTTGGTCGTCCGGCGCGGAAAGCGTAACTTTGCCGGCGTCAAAATCCCTCCGAACTGACGTGTGTGGGGTCACAGTTGTCTCGCGGGGCTCCTGTGGCCGCTGGTGGCCCGCCTCCGGGCGGGCTACCAGCGGATTTAACCTGGCGAACATCTGCGACCTGCACGTTTGACGCTCAGTTTTCATTCGCGTAACTTTGTCCAAGTCAGAGCGACACGGACACCAACCCCGACTGAGAAGCCGGGGAAACGCGGTTGGACGAAGTCGGAGACAGTCACGCTCAGCGGGAACTTGCTTCCCTGGAGCGAACAAGCTAAGATTGTAACCCTTGCCCCGGAGCTTTCAACCTGGTTGAAGTGATGGTGTGTGCGTGTTCTTTGAGAACTCAACAGTGTGTCGATGAATGTCAGT
>NZ_JASHKN010000010.1:14121-285367 GCF_030056735.1 Rhodococcus sp. IEGM 1409 | reverse complement strand
CTGGACAAAGTTACGCGAAGATCAACACAACACCAAATCGCCAGGTCAGAGCACTGCGGTCGGTAAACTTCACGGAACCCAGTACCTCTCGGCCAGTTCTTCGACGATCGGATCGCCTTCTTCGGCCTGTTCCAAGGCTTCGAGGTCGTCGTTGATCGACACCAACCGGGGATCGTCACCCTCAGCTTCCTGAATCGGGTGCCGACCGTCCTCGGCGAGTTGCCGCAGCAGCTTCTCCTTGACACGAGCTTTCAACGAATCAGCCATACCGCCAGCATGTTCCCCGCCGGCCCAGTTGTCGAGGCCTACTCGTCGTCCTTCTTGCCGAAGACACGTCGTGCCGTCGGAATCAGAATGATCAGCGCGCCGAGCAGAACGATGAGCGAAAAAACCTGCATTGCCATGTCGACCTCTTACCGTCACGCCGGCGCGAGCCAGCTCCCCCACGGGGTGTTTCGAACAACCGTAAATGCAACGAGAACTCCGAGCACCACGATCGTCACGGTCGGCCGAAGCACGATCATGCGATCCCGCGTGCCTTTCCAGCGGCGCACTGTCCAAGCGATCCACGCGATCACCAATACCGCGACAAACGGCACGATCAAGATATTGCTGGACACTGCGGCACCAAGATCCAGATTAGTCAGGTCATTGACCGCACGAAGGCCACCACACGCCGGGCACCACAATCCCGTCAACGCGTACATCGGACAAACGCCGTAACTACCCGCACTGTGGGGATCGCGGAAATGGAGAACCGCGGCGGCCGTCGCGGCCACGGCAGCGACACCGACGGGTGCGGCCAGCGCGCGTCGTCGACTTGCCAGCGCTTCCAACTCCATGGCACCCACTGTAAGAGACCCCGGCAGCGACTAGCTCGCGCGAACGACTACCGATCGAACCACCATGTCGTGCCAGCACTGGTGCTTCGGGTCCCAGAGCGGCCAGAGATAGTTGAGGAAGCAGGCGCCACCCAGGATCGCCATCAAGATCCAACGAAGCAGCGCCACCACCGGGCCGAGAGGTACACCGTCAGACTCCCGAATCACAGAAATCCCCAGCCACTTCTTGCCGAGCGTCTGTCCGGTGTTTCCTTGTCTGAAGACGAGATTCCACACCTCGATCAAGAAGATGGCCAGTATGCCGACGACCATAACGATTATGCCGACCGGATTGCCGCCCTCAGCGCTCACGCTGCCGTCGTCGTATGTGGTCACTTCGGATCCGGAGAACGCGATCACCGCCCCGATGATCGCGAGGATGACGCCGGGAAGCGGAACGACAAAGCCGTCGAGGATTGACGCGAGAACACGAGAGATCCACGTTGCGTACGGATAGGCGGGCGTCGGTGACTGGTAGCCCTGCGGCGGCATCTGCCCGTACGGCGGCGGATTCTGCGGTGGTTGGCCTGATCCCCAGTTCTGATCCGACATCGAAGTCTCCCCTGCTCAGGCACGTGTTGGCCAGAATCAGGATAAACCGCACATACGTAAGAAGTGGGGACAAATGACAAGAGCCCCACATCCGGATTTCCGGGTGCGGGGCTCTTGGCTGAGCTGCCTGAGAGAATCGAACTCTCGACCTTTTCATTACGAGTGAAATGCTCTACCGACTGAGCTAAGGCAGCGTGCCTTTCGGCGGTGGCGAGTCTATCTGGTCAACCCCCGGATCGCGAAAACGGGGGTCTGAAAGAGGCTCCGATGGAAGCGACCATCGCGTCGAGCGCCCACTGCAACTTGACGTTGAAGTCGACAGCCTCACGGCATTCGAGCACCGCTTCGATGCACTTCAGCAACCCCTCCGGGGACGTTCGGGCAGCCAACTCGGCGGCCTGACGAGCCATGTCGGGATGGGTCGCCGTCGACGTCGATCCCAGTGAGTAGGAAAGTGCGTCCCGGTACATGCCGGCCAGGTCGATCAGGGTCCGGTCGAGGAGATCGCGGCGGGCCCGCGTGTCACGCGATTTCTGACGCGCTTCGAGGTCTTTGATCAGACCAGCCGATCCGCGCAGAGTCCCGGCCGTTCCCTTGCCGGTACCACCGCCACCCAACGAGACCTTGAGCTCTTCGAGTTCCTGTTCTTTGAGTTCGGCGTAGAACGCCTTGGTGTCGGCCTCGATCGACTTCACCAGGTTCTCGGCGGCCTTGTAGGCCGTCGACGCACCGATAGCGTCAGCAGCTAGCCGCAACGAACGCTGACGCTCGTCCCGCGCACTGTCGTCGGTAGCAAGGCGCCGCGCCCGACCGACATGTCCACCGCTGATCGATGCGGCGATTCTCGCCCGCTCCGGATCCAGGCCGTCGCGGTCGATCAGCACCTGAGCGATCGATTCGACGGACGGCGTCACCAACGGCATGTGCCGGCACCGCGAGCGCAAGGTGACGGACATGTCTTCCGGATCGGTCGTTGGCGCGCAGAGCAGGATGACCGTGCGGTCCGGTGGCTCCTCGACAACCTTCAGGAGTGCGTTGGCCGCGCCTTCGGTCAAACGATCGGCGTCCTCGACCACGATGACCTGCCACCGCCCCGTCGTCGGCCGACGCGAAGCGATGTTGACTATCTCGCGCATGCCTTTGACGCTGATGCTCAGGCCGTCGGGGATGATCCGTCGTACGTCACCGTGGGTGCCGCCCATCGTCGTCGTACACGCATGGCACTCACCGCACCCTGGTGCACCCTCGGAGGTGCATTGCAGGGCTGCGGCGAAGCAGAGAGCAGCAACCGAACGACCCGAGCCAGGTGGCCCGGTGAACAGCCACGCGTGAGTCATTTCCGAGCCGCTGGAATCGCCGCGAGCCGACAGTGCAGCATCACGCAGACTTTTCTCGACGTCGTGCTGACCCACCAGCCGACCGAACACACCTCGTTCGGCCACTTCAGTACTCATGCAAAAACCCTAACCGTCGGCACCGACGAAGCCCTACGAGTCCTTCTTCGCCGGAGCCTTCTTGGCAGCTGCCTTCTTTGCCGGGGCCTTCTTGGCGGCTGTCTTCTTGGCAGCGGCCTTCTTCGCCGGAGCCTTCTTGGCTGCTGCCTTTTTCTTGACCGGGCCGCGAGCACGACGATCAGCCAGCAACTCCGACGCACGAGCATCGGAAATGGATTCGACGTCGTCGTCCTTGCGAAGGCTGGCGTTGGTCTCGCCGTCGGTGACGTACGGACCGAAACGGCCGTCCTTGATCACCATCGGCTTCTCGCTGACCGGATCGACGCCCAGCTCACGCAACGGAGGCGTTGCCGAGGCCTGACGCCCACGACGCTTCGGCTCGGCGTAGATCTTGAGCGCCTCGTCGAGAGTGACGGTGAACATCTGCTCTTCGTTGGCGAGCGAACGCGAGTCCGTGCCCTTTTTCAGGTACGGACCGTAACGGCCGTTCTGCGCAGTGATCTCTTCCTTCGATTCCGGGTCGACACCCACGACGCGAGGAAGCGACAACAGACGGAGCGCATCTTCCAAGGTGATCGTCGCCAAGTCCATGGACTTGAGCAGCGACCCCGTCCGCGGCTTGGGGCCCGCGACCTTCTTGGCAGCCTTCTTCGCCGGCGCCTTCTTGGCCGCGGCCTTCTTCACCGCAGTCTTGGTACTGCCCGAACTGATTTCTTCCGGCTCGGGAACGGGAACAATGTCCGGTTCCGGTTCGGCCGGAGGCTCGGGCAGGATCTCAGTCACGTAGGGACCGAAGCGGCCTTCCTTCGCGACGATCTCGTGGCCCGTCAATGGGTCGACGCCCAGCTTGCGGCCCTCCTGAGGCGTCGAGAACAGCTTCTCGGCGTACTCGGGGGTGAGTTCGTCCGGCGGCAGGTCATCGGGAAGATTGGCCCGCTGCGAGATCTGATCGCCTTCGGGATCATCCGGATTCTGAACCATGCGCTCGAGGTAGGGGCCGAATCGGCCGACACGCACGTGAACCTCGCGGCCCTCGGCGTCGTCGAAGAGACGGATGGAGTTGACCTCGCGGGCGTCGATCTCCTCGAGGTTGACGCCGACCATCTTCTTCAGGCCGCCCTCGCGGGCCACCGAACCTTCTGCGCCTGTCTCGCCGCCGAAGTAGAAGCTGCTCAGCCAGTTGCCACGCTGCTCACGGCCGCCGGCGATCGCGTCGAGATCGTCTTCCATTCCGGCCGTGAAGTCGAAGTCGACCAAACGGCCGAAGTGCACCTCGAGCAGTCCGATGACGGCAAACGCCACCCAGGACGGAACCAGTGCGCTGCCACGTTTGTAGACGTATCCGCGATCGAGGATGGTCTTGATGATCGACGAGTAGGTCGAAGGACGGCCGATGCCGAGTTCTTCGAGCGTCTTGATCAGGCTGGCTTCTGTGTAGCGAGCGGGCGGGTTGGTGCTGTGCCCGTCGGGATCGAGCTTGGTCGCCGTGACTTCCTGACCCTTGACCAGTACCGGAAGCCTGGATTCGGCGTCGTCGGACTGACCGCCGGCCTCTTCGTCGACACTTTCGACGTAAGCCTTGAGGAAGCCCGCGAACACGATGGTGCAACCTGAAGCGGAGAACGTGCAGTCCTCACCGGTGCCTGCTGTGCCGGAGATGCGAAGAGTCAGCGTCGTACCGCGGGCGTCGGCCATCTGCGAAGCGACGGTCCGCTGCCAGATGAGTTCGTACAGCTTGAACTCGTCGGAGTCGAGCTTGGAGTGCAACTGACCCGGGGTCTGGAACACGTCACCAGCGGGGCGGATCGCCTCGTGGGCTTCCTGCGCGTTCTTGACCTTGCGGGTGTACTGACGCGGCGTCGGATGGACGTATTCAGGACCGTACAACTCGGTGGCCTGCGCACGAGCGGCAGCGATCGCCGACTCCGAGAGCGTCGTCGAGTCGGTACGCATGTAAGTGATGTAGCCGTTTTCGTACAGACGCTGCGCGATACGCATGGCGCGCTCGGACGTGAAACGAAGCTTGCGTCCGGCCTCCTGCTGGAGCGTCGACGTCATGAACGGCGGGTACGGCTTGCGGGTGTACGGCTTGTCCTCGGCGGACGACACCGTGAGGTCGACGCCCTGCAACGCTTCCGCGAGACGACGCGCATAGGCCTCGTCGAGCACGGTGACCGCGCTGCCCTTGAGCTTTCCGTCAGCTCCGAAATCACGGCCGGACGCGACACGCGAACCGTCGACGGAGACGAGGCGAGCACCGAAACTACGCGGACTGGCCTCTGCACCGGCGTCGAGCGTCGCGGAAATGTCCCAGTACGACGCCGACTTGAACGCCATGCGCTCGCGTTCGCGCTGGACGATGACGCGAGTGGCCACCGACTGGACGCGGCCGGCCGAGAGCTTCGGCATGACCTTTTTCCAGAGAACCGGGCTTACCTCGTAACCGTAGAGACGGTCGAGGATGCGGCGGGTTTCCTGAGCATCGACGAGGTCGGTGTCGAGTTCGCGGGTGTCTTCGGCGGCAGCACGAATTGCCGGCTCGGTGATCTCGTGGAAGACCATTCGACGAACCGGAATCTTGGGCTTGAGAGTCTCGAGGAGATGCCAGGCGATTGCCTCGCCCTCGCGGTCGGGGTCAGTTGCGAGGAAGAGCTCGTCGGCGTCCTTCAACAGAGACTTGAGTTCGGCGACCTTGCCCTTCTTTTCCGGGCTCACGACATAGAGCGGCTCGAAGTCGTGATCGACGTTGACGCCGAGGCGGGCCCAGGACTCGCCCTTGTACTTGGCCGGAACGTCTGCTGCGCCGCGTGGCAGGTCGCGAATGTGACCGACCGACGCCTCGACGACGTAGTCCTTACCGAGGTAGGGAGCGATTTTGCGCGCCTTGGTCGGTGACTCGACGATCACGAGGCGACGAGGGTTACCGGACGCTCCCTGACCGCTGCCGTTGTCCGCTTTAGCCACCTGCTGCCCGAGCCTTCCTTTGGACGTTCACTGCCGTCGGCAGTTCTTCAGAACTAGACGTGTGGAGCAAGTTATACCCCGTGTCTCTCTTTACAGAGTGACATACCCGCAAGACATTCGTGCAGATCAGTACAGTATGGGCCCAGTCGGACACGCGGCATCGACACCGTCAGACGTGCGGCCAGGCGACCGAAGTGTCGATGTGTTTCGGCGCCTCACCGAGGTATTCGACGAGCTTTGTCAGTCTCTTCTTTCCCGACACACGGAGCCCCGGGCCCGGTGTCCGGTTACCCAGTTGGGTCGGCGCGATACCAACACGCATCAAGGCCTGAGCGAGCGGAGCGTGCGTCTCCTTGGCATGGGGGTCGAGGCCGAACACGAACCGTTCACCGCCTTCTTCGAGGCGGCCGGCGGCGACGGCCCAGACTCGGAGTTGGCGGGAGTTCGGCACCCAACCGACTGGCACTGCCTTCACCGCTCCCTTGGTCCACTGCACGGACAGCGGAAGTAGTGCGGGCGTCGACTGAGTACGCACGAGTGGACTGCCCTCGTCACTGCGCGTCACCTCGGCCCCGAGTCCACACTGCGCGATCAACTCGGCCACGGCCTGCGCTCTCCAGTCCCGATCCACGACGATCGAGATCCGGGCACGATCCTCCGAGGTCACGACCTGACCCGGTCCGGCCAGCATTCCGGCAAGGTCCGTCACGGCAGGTGGAATCGACTCGGCAGAGAAAAAGGACAGTTGGCTCACAGAGTGAAACGTAAGCCACGAAGGTATTGACGGCATAGACGACCGGCCGTGGTCGAACAGCTGCGTCCATTCACCCCGGACGGAGAAGGTACTTGCTTGCACCGAAAAGATTTGTCCCCCATCGCACAGATGCGATGGGGGACAAATACTGTCCGAACTATTCGCTCAGCAAGTGAGCGGAAAAATCAGACCGCGCGAACGCCGGTAGCCTGGGGACCCTTGGTGCCCTGGCCGACCTCGAACTCCACACGCTGGTTCTCCTCGAGGGTACGGAAGCCGTTGCCCTGAATTTCGGAGTAGTGAACGAAGACGTCTGCGGAACCGTCTTCGGGAGCGATGAAGCCGAAGCCCTTTTCAGCGTTGAACCACTTCACAGTGCCCTGTGCCATGCTTTTCCTTCTCTTTCTAACACCGGATTCGGTGAACAGCCCTTACAGTCCACCGGGCCGGTTCCGACCGCTGTACGTCTTTATTTCCCCCTCAGGAAAGGCAAGAGCACCGCGCCCGCAACAACGATCCTGCGAGCGTGCACTTTCTCAAGCCTACGAACACAGAAGCTGCGACCGATTGTCAGTCAACCATGTTCTCCGCGTGCACAACAGTCGAAATCGGAACTAAAAACGTTAAAAGTTCGCTACGAGAAAAAAGCCCGCGATCGTGCTTTCCCGCGTGCGCGCCGACCACCCGGTTCCACCAAGACCGCTGGCCGTTGCGTATCATCAAAACTGCAGGTAGCGACAGTTTCCGATTGCCGTTACACCCCAACGCCGAGCCCGGAGAGTCACGTGAACGCACCTTCCCCGATCCCCGCCCCGGGAGGGAAGCCTGCCGAGACCTACGGGCAGATGCTGCTCGATCGCGTCGTCGCCGGGGTCAGTGGAAGCGAAAAACCACTGATGTTCACCGCGCAGTTACCTGCCCGCGTAGCCGAGTTCACCGAATGGCCGGAGTGGGTGCACCCCAGCGTCGTACGCGCGCTCGCCGAACACAGCGTCCGGTCCCCGTGGATCCACCAGAGTGAGGCCGCCGGCCTCGCATACGACGGAAAACACGTGGTCGTAGCCACCGGTACGGCGTCGGGTAAGTCTCTGGCATACCAACTCCCGGTGCTGACGGCGATGGCAACCGATCCGCTCGCAACTGCCCTCTACCTCTCCCCCACCAAAGCGCTGGGTTCAGATCAACTGCGAGCAGTGCTGTCCCTCACCGACTTCGACGTCGAACTTCGCAGCACCAACGCCAGTGCGTACGACGGCGACACCTCGCAAGAACTCCGCACCTGGGCACGCGAGAACTCGCGCTGGCTCTTCACCAACCCCGACATGATCCACATTTCACTGCTCCGGACCCATCAGCGATGGGCGCACTTCTTCCGCAACCTGAAATACGTGATCATCGACGAATGCCACTCCTACAGGGGAGTCTTCGGATCGAACGTAGCGCTCGTGATCCGGCGACTGCGCAGGATTGCAGCCCGTTACGGCGCCGAACCCACCTTCATCCTGGCCAGCGCAACCACGGCAGATCCCGGCGCGGCGGCCTCGCGACTGATCGGCGCCCACTGCGCCGAGGTCACGGAAGACGGATCGCCGCACGGCCCACGCACCGTCGCACTGTGGGAACCGCCGCTGCTCGAAGCATTGACCGGCGAAAACGGTAGCCCGGTACGACGTCCCGCCGGCGCGGAAGCAGCGCGGATCATGGCCGACCTCATGATCGAGGGCGCCCGCACTCTCACCTTCGTTCGCTCCCGCCGCGGCGCCGAATTGACCGCGATGGCCACCAAACGTCTACTCGCAGAGGTGGACCCGGAGCTCGCCGAGCGAGTTGCGTCGTATCGCGCCGGATATCTGGCCGAGGACCGACGCGAACTGGAAGCTGCACTCGCCGACGGCACACTGCTGGGCGCAGCCACCACCAACGCACTGGAGCTCGGCGTCGACATCGCAGGCCTCGACGCCGTTGTCGTGGCGGGCTTCCCGGGCACCGTCGCGTCGTTCTGGCAGCAGGCCGGTCGCTCCGGGCGACGCGGTGAGGGTTCACTCGTCGTGTTGATCGCCCGCGACGATCCACTCGACACCTACCTCGTTCACCATCCGTCGGCAGTACTGGACAAACCCGTCGAGGCGACGGTGACAGATCCGGGAAATCCGTACGTTCTAGGACCACAACTTCTCTGCGCTGCAATGGAACTCCCCCTTTCCGACGCCGAGGTGGACGCATTCGGGGCTCTCGAGGTTCTGACCAGACTGTCGGAGGACGGCAAGATCCGGCGCCGAAAGCACGGATGGTTCGTCACCGCTGATTCGAACCCCCACGGCTCTTTGGACATTCGCGGCGGTATCGGAACACAGGTGGCCATTGTCGACGGTGAATCCGGCCGGATGCTCGGCACTGTCGACGCGGGCCGCGCTCCCGCCACAGTTCATCCCGGCGCCGTCCACATCCACCAAGGCGAGACCTACGTCGTCGACGAACTGGACCTCGACGTCGGACTTGCACTGGTACACACCGAGAATCCGGACTGGACCACCTCGGCCCGCGAGACCACCGAAATCACGATTACCGAACAACTCGAGCACAAGAACTACGGCGACATCGCCGTCGCTCTCGTCCAGGTCGAGGTGACACATCAAGTCGTCGGATACCTACGACGGTTGACTTCGGGTGAAGTCCTCGACTCGATCGAACTCGACATGCCCGCACACACTTTGCCCACCAGGGCAGTGATGTACACGGTCACGCCGGAACTTCTCGAATCCATCGGGGTGCCGCCCGAACGGTTCCCCGGATCACTGCATGCCGCCGAACATGCAGCGATCGGACTTCTGCCGCTGGTGGCGATCTGCGACCGCGGAGACATCGGCGGAGTATCGACCGCGATGCACGCGGACACCGGGCTCCCGACGGTCTTCGTCTACGACGGTCATGCCGGCGGCGCCGGATTCGCCGACCGGGGGCACAGCGAACTGTCACGATGGCTCACCGCGACGCGGGACGCCATCCTGTCTTGCGAATGCGCTCACGGCTGCCCGTCCTGCGTCTATTCACCCAAGTGCGGCAACGGAAACGATCCGCTCGACAAGGACGGTGCGGTGAAGGTTCTGACCGCCGTCATCGACACGATCAGCTGAAACGCGATCAGCTGACCGGACCCGCACGAGCGTAAGCCTGCGCATCACGGATTCCGAAGCCCGACAACAACACCGGTGCGCGTATCTCGACGACTACATCCCACCCCTGGACGTCGCACTCCTCGAGCACCGTACGCATCCGCTCCGCGATCACCGCGGACATCTCACACGCCGCCTCGTCACCGCCGTCCAAGGCGCCCGCCCCGCCGAGGGCAGAAAGATCAGCCGCCGACTGCGCCGTGTGCCTGGCCACCACCGCGGACCCGACATGCAGTATCCCGCCGGTCACCAGCACGATCGCCGCCAGAATGCAGCATGCCAGAACCGTGGCAACACCCTCGTCGTCACGTAGGTTCACCCCTCCCCCACCCCTGGCTCGACTGCTGCCACCGCCTCGGAAGAAATATCGACCAACGGCAGCAACGTACTTTCGGCGCTGACGACAGCCACCGCAAAGCCGTCCACGATCTCCACCGAGACAGATGCACCATCGGGAGCGATCCGGCGGGCCGTGGTGACCGCAGACTCACGATCACCACGTGCCACCAGACGTGCAGCCTCACGAGCGGCGTCAACACACCGAACCTGCATCGACACCGCCAGGACTCCGCCGATACACAGCACGACCACAGTGACGATCGAAGCCAGGGCAATCGCGGCCTCGACCGTCACGGCGCCGTCGTCGGCTTGCCGAATACCTCTCGTGGACAACATCACACAGCCGTCTTGAGCGCCTTGTCGATGATGCCCGTCAGCGCGGAGACGATGGAGTCACCGGTGACCACGGTGTACAGGACGGCTCCGAACGCCGCCGCCGCAATCGTGCCGATCGCGTACTCCGCGGTGGACATGCCGTCGTCCTCGGCAACCAACAGGGCAAATCTGGCCGACACCGACCTCAACGTCTTCGAAATCATTGCTCCCCCTTCAATCGAAACCTGTGGCAGCACTTCTGCCGCAGGAGCTTTCACACGGAACCGGCTCACAGCAGGCCGTTACCGAGCACAGTCGTGGCAAGCCCGATCACCACTGGGACGATGCCCAAGGCGATGAAGGCGGGCAGGAAACACAGCCCGAGTGGGCCGCTGATCAACACTCCCGCGCGTTCGGCGGCAGCAGCAGCCCGATCCTCGGCCTCACCGCGACTATGCTCGGCGAGTTCGGTCATGGACGACGACAACGACGAACCCGAACGGGCAGAACGCCGAGCCATTCTGGCCAGAGCTTCGGTGTCCGGATCGAGTGCGGCTTCGCTCCACGCAGTATCGGGGTCGGCACCGAGCGCGAGGAGGTCGGCGACGCGACGAAGCGAGTCGGCCATCGTTTTCGGTGCCGTTGACGCCATCGCAGTGATCGCGGCGGAGACGGGAAGCCCAGCACGTAGGCAGGCTCCGAGAAGGTCGAGACTTGCTGCTACCGCCAGTGGATCCGGCTTGTCCGGGACCGAAACCGAAACTTCTGTTGTTGTGTCCGTGAACAGAATTCCCGCCGCCCTGACCGAAGCACCGCGACGAGTGGGAATGACCACGAGCGCCAATGCGATCATCGCCGCCGACATCCAGTTCACGACGTCACCTTCGCAGTTATCTGATCGGTCCAGAGCAAACCAGCTGAGACACAAGCAGTTCCGATCACGAGGAGCACGCCGCCGAGCCCACCTCCGAACAGCACGCGCAACGGCGACGCACCCATCAACTGCCCGAGCCCGATCCCCAGCAGTGGCAGAAAAGCCAGCACCGCAGCGGTCGCCCGAGCGCCCGCCAACCCGGCTTCGGTGCGTTGACGGAAGCGTCTACGTCCCAGCATGTCCGTCCGGACGGCGCCGAGTAGTTCCGCCAGAGCCAGCCCATGTTGGTCTGCGACCCGCCAGACGGATCCGATGCGGGAGAACTCACGCTCGATGCACGAATCCGGTACCGCGAAGGCCGCTGCGGCAGAACCGCCGAGACGCGCTCTCGCCCCAGCGGACCGGAACACCGCGCTCACTTCGCCGGTACATTCTTCGCCTGCAACAGAACTGGCCGTCGCAGGATGTGCGCCGACGCTCAACTCTGCGATCAGCACCTCCAAACCGGCGAGCAGCATCTTCTGTGAGAGGTCCCGGTTTTCGGCCGCCTTCGCGCGTCGGCCGCGGAAGGTCAGGGTTCCGACGAGGACGACCGCCGCGCACCCTGCCGGAAGACCTCCGAGAACCCATGCAGCCGAAATCGCAAGAAATGCGGCGACGAGCTCCCACGGAATCTGCCGGGAGGGCTTGTGGATACTCGGGGTGTACGTCGCGAGCCGAGCGCGTGAATCCCGCACCGGCGCAATCGAGACTGCCAACGCGATGGCCAAGAGTGAAACTGTCACGTCACGACCTCCCGATTACGAAGCCGGAACATCCGCTCGAGCCTCTCACGACCCGAACCGCCGTCCGGCCACGCCTGCATGATTCGTACGTATCCGTCCGCACCGCGGTCGATGACACCGATCTGTTCGAGACGCCTCGATCCGTCGGCCAATCTGTGCACGTGCAGGATCACTTGAACCGCCGCGGCAAGTTGACTGTGCAACGCGTGGCGATCCATACCGCCGAGCGCAGCCAACGCCTCGAGCCTGGCAGGCACCTCTTCGGGCGAATTGGCGTGGACGGTACCGGCCCCGCCGTCGTGGCCGGTGTTCATCGCCGTGAGCAGATCCGTCACCTCTGCTCCGCGAACCTCACCGACGACGATGCGATCGGGACGCATCCGCAGAGCCTGCCGCACCAGATCGCGCACCGTCACCTCTCCGACGCCCTCCACGTTGGGAGCTCTGGCCACGAGGCGGACGACGTGCGGATGCGGCGGCGCGAGTTCGGCCGCGTCCTCGACGCAGACAATTCGCTCGCGCGGGTCGACGGCACCGAGCATCGCGGACAACAACGTGGTCTTTCCCGCGCCAGTCCCGCCGATCACCAGAAAAGCCAAGCGAGAAGAGATGATGTGATTCAGGAGTTCGCGCGCGTCCGGTTCCACGGCGCCGTGAGCGCACAGCGCGTCGAGGCCCTGTGTCGCCGGCCGCAGCACTCGCAGTGACACGCAGGTTCCGCCCTGGGCCACCGGTGCGAGGACGGCATGCAGTCGCACCCCGAAGTGCCCGTCGCCGACACCCCGCAGGCGCCCGTCGACCCACGGTTGGGCATCGTCGAGGCGTCGACCTGCCGACAGCGCCAACCGTTGCGCCAGTCGACGCACAGCTGCCTCGTCGGTGAACCGCACCGCTGCCCTTTCGAGGCCGACCCCGCGGTCCACCCAGACCTGATCCGGCGCGGTCACCAGTACGTCGGCGACACCGGGTTCGTGCAACAGCGGTTCGAGCGGCCCTGCGCCCGTCAGTTCCGTCTGGAGCACCCTGACGACCTCCAACAGATCCGTGTCCGCCAGAACGCCCGAGGACTCGGCTCGTACGGCATCGGCAACGGTGGCTGCCGTCGGCTCGGCGACCGACAACGCCGTCAATCGCTCGCGAACTCGGTCGAGCAGTTCGGCCGTGACCAACGCACTCATGCCGCAGCCCTGCGGGGGCGTACTCCGGATTCGACGGCATCGAGTATCGCTGTTGCCGCGGTGCTCAACGGACACCCGCGGGTCAATTCGAGCCCGCCGCGCTCGAGCATCGGTGCCAGTGAGCGGTGACCGCGCATCACGGCCGTCAGGGGAAGGCCGAGCATGTCCGCCACGTCGGCGCCGCGTAGCCCACCCGGCGCCGGCCCACGCACGACGAGTCCGACGTTGGAGTTGTGTCGCACCACCCAGGCCCCGACCTTCTCGGCAGCGACACACGCGGCCACGGTGGCCGGAACCACCACGAGGACAAAATCCGAGATCTCCAGGACGGCCTGGCCGACTTCGCTGGGGTGACGCGGCACGTCGCAGACCACGAGTCCGCCGGATCTGCGGCCTGCATCCGTCACGGCGCGAACAGCGGTCACCGTCGGACCGTCGATCTCCCGCCGACTGCTCGCCAGAACCCGCAAGAACTTTCCCTTTGCCGGCAACGCATCACGCAGCGCATCCGGGGCCAACCGTCCGCCCTCGACGGTCAGTGCACCCCAGCGCAATCCGGGGGCAGTCTCGATACCCAACAGGACATCGGCGCCGGAACCGAGTGCGTCGACGTCCACCAGGAGTGTCGGGACGTGACGCGCCGCCGACGTCAGCGCGACAGCCGCCGCAGTTGCCGAAGCTCCGCCGCCGCCACAACCACCCACCACGCTCACGACGGTGCCGTCACCACCCACGTCGACGTGGTCGGCCAGAACTGCGACCAACGCGTTCTCCTCTTCGGGCAGAGACAGGACGCTGTCGGCTCCGATCGCTGTGGCGCTCTTCCAATCGTCGACGGTCGGTGTGCCGTCGCATACGAGGAACACTCGCGTTCGCCTCGGGGAACGAGCCAGTGCATCGCGCGCAGCCGACGCGTCCAATACGACCGCCGAGGCTCGGTTCCACTGTTGCCGGGACACGGGATGCTCGGCCTCGTCCAGACGGCGGTCCACCGCGGCAGCAACGCGTCGCACACTCGCGAGGACCTTCGCGTCGTCGACGAGAACCAGAATGCAAGCGCCGGTTTCCCGAGAATTGATCGTCGTGTTCATGACTACAGAGCCTGAACGAGCACGGGCACCGAAAACAGTGCGGTGAACGACCCTGTGGACAACTACGAAGTTGTGGAGAAACGGGCCTGAGACAGAGGACGACCCCCACCAATGGGGGGAGGAGGCGGGGGCCGTCTGAGTTCAGCCCCGGGGGGTCGGGCTGAACTGGTTCGAACGAATCGAACAGCAACGATCTTACACCCGACATCGGCGAGAAACGCAAGCCTGAGCTGCACTGAACTGCTGTTTTTCACCGACAGAGGACGCTTGCCGGGAGCACACGAACCGCCTGTCGGACTATCCTCATTCCTGTGACCGACAAGCCTGCGAACGGACTGAATACCGGGCGGACAGCCGCTTTCTTCGATTTAGACAAAACGATCATCGCGAAGTCGAGCACCCTGGCGTTCAGCAAGCCATTCTTCGCCCAGGGTCTGATCAATCGACGCTCGGTTCTCAAGAGCAGCTATGCACAATTCCTGTTTCTGTTGTCCGGCGCCGATCACGATCAGATGGAGCGCATGCGCGAGCACCTGACGGCGATGTGTGCGGGTTGGGACGTGGAGCAGGTGAAGGCCATCGTCGCGGAAACTCTGCACGACATCGTCGACCCCCTCGTCTTCGCCGAGGCGGCCGATCTGATCGCAGATCACAAGCTGCGTGGACACGACGTCATCGTGGTGTCGGCTTCGGGTGAAGAGATCGTCGCACCGATCGCCCGCGCCCTCGGCGCCACCCATTCCGTCGCGACGTCGATGAGGGAAGAAGACGGCCACTACACCGGCGCGGTCGACTTCTACTGCTACGGTCCGGGCAAGGTCGAGGCGATGGAAAAACTCGCCGCGGAGTACGGCTACGACCTCGCCGCCAGCTACGCCTACTCCGACTCGGTGACCGATTTGCCCATGCTCGAGGCGGTCGGACATCCCACCGCGGTCAACCCCGATCGTGCATTGCGCAAGGAAGCAGCCGTAAACGGTTGGCCCATACTGACTTTCTCGAATCCGGTCTCACTTCGCGCTAGATTGTCGGCCCAATCCACGACGACGGTGGCCACTACTGCCGCGGTGGGAATCGCAGCTCTGGTGGCCGGCGCCATGACCTTCGGGCTACTGCGCCGGAAACGCTGAAATCCAAGGCCCACAAACAAAAATTGGTACTTGCTGTGAGCCCGGACACAGGGTACAAAGGAGTTACGGAAGAACGGAAGGCCAGGAACGGCTCGGAAGAGAAGGACCGTTTCCCCAACTGAAATTCCTAGCACGGGCACTAGGGCACCCACGCGGAGCACAAGCCACTATAAGGGCAGAAGCGTTGTGGGCCTGCGAGATTCGTTCAATTTGAGCGAGGACCCCGCACAGGTTGCGGGGACGACCTCAGAAAGTGCGATCCCTCGCCGAGGCCACCCACACAACCCACCGAGCACGCTTGGTAACGAGTAGTCCGTGCTGACGGGCGGCGAAGTCGATTTATCGGCAGCGCCGCCCGTTCGTTATGTTCCAACAGGGGCAATTGTCCGGACTACCCGGTAGCGGCGTCGGCGATCGAAGTCGCTTCTCGCGCACCGGCTTCGAGCGCACCGCAGCACAGGATCACCCAACTGCCGACGCCCGCTGGATTTCCCGAAGCAAACCCCGCCGCTCCATCTGTGTACGCCTGCGGCCGCCGAAGCCAACTGACTTCGGGGACCCCGAGATTGTGCGGATCCAACCCCGACGAGACCGCAACCAGACGCGAGGCCGCGCGGGCGACGATGCCGTCGGCCGTGCCGAACGGGCTCAGCGCCAAGAGTTCTCCGTGGACGACGGCTGCCAGAACCGGCGCCGGTGCACTGGTTCCGCCGGTGACGAGTTGGGCGAGAGCGTCCAAGCGCTCCCCCACGCCGCGATCCGACCGTGGCCGTCCCAGTTGATCCGCGTCCTCGACGAGGTCTGCCGCGGCCAGCAGGTGCAGCCGGGCCAAAGCCTGCAGTGGGGCGCGCTTCCACGTCGACTCCATGAGCGGAAGGCTGTCGCCGTCCAGAGCCTGAGCTACCCGCAGAGCACCCGCGAGAATCGGGTCGCCGGCCATGCCCTCGGCCGGCAATTCGGTGGTGCCGCCGGCGAGCGATGCGCTGGCTCGCGCAGCGCGAACGGCGGCTTCGGCGGCAGTGGTGGGCCAACCGCGACGGTTCGTCTTGTGCCGATGAACCTCACCCAGAGCGTCGCGCGCATGATCGGCGGCGGCGCGTACGCCTGGAAGATCGACGAGGGGCTGCAAGGGGTCCGTCACGATCAACGACGGTACCTTGCAGCCCCTCTGCGGACTTGCCTACCTACCTGTTGCGTCAGCTTCCCAGCTTGATGGACCCACCGGGAATCGCGTCGAGCAACTTGCGTGTGTAGTCCTGCTGCGGATTGCCGAACACGTCGTCGATCGGCGCCGATTCGACGATCGAGCCACGCGACATCACCAACACGTTGTCCGCGATCTGACGAACCACGGCCAGGTCGTGCGTGATGAAGAGGTACGTCAACCCGAACTCTGCCTGCAGGTCGTTGAGCAGCGTCAAGATCTGATCCTGAACGAGCACGTCGAGAGCGGAGACCGCCTCGTCGCAGATCACGACCTCCGGCTGCAAAGCCAATGCTCGCGCAATCGCGACGCGCTGACGCTGTCCGCCGGAGAGCTCGTTCGGGAACCGCCGCATGACCGACTGAGGCAGACCCACCTTGTCGAGAAGTTCGCGGACGCGAGCCTCACGCTCGGCTTTGGTCCCGACCTTGTGGGTACGCAGCGGCTCCTCGATCGTGCGGTAGATCGAGTACATCGGATCGAGCGTGCCGTAGGGGTTCTGAAAGATCGGCTGCACTCGGCGGCGGAACGCAAAAGTTTCCTTCGCGCCGAGTTTCGCCACGTCCTGACCGTCGAAAACCACGTTGCCCGCGGTGGGCTCGAGCAAGCCGAGGACCATCTGCGCGACCGTCGACTTACCGGAACCCGATTCACCGACGATCGCCGTTGTGGTTCCGCGGCGGACCTTGAAAGACACGTCGTTCACGGCGGTGAAGTCGGTGGTCTTGCGGAAACCCTTGCGCAGCTTGAATACCTTGGTCAGATGATCGACGACAAGAACGTCGTCGGTCGCCTTGCCGAAGGACTCTGCCGTACCTTCCTCTGCTTTGACCGCTTCGGCGACCTCCTCCGCCTGTTCCCGAATCTCGGCGCGCGCTACCGAAGAACTGAGTCGCTTCGACGCCAACGACGGCGCAGCAGCGACCAGCTTCTGTGTGTACGGATGCTGCGGGCGCTTCAGAATTTCCAGTGCCGGACCGGATTCGACGATGCGCCCCTTGCTCATCACGATCAGGTGCTCGGCGCGCTCGGCGGCCAAGCCCAGATCGTGAGTGATGAGCAGAACGGCGGTGCCGAGTTCCGTAGTCAGACCGTCGAGGTGATCGAGGATCTGACGCTGGACGGTGACGTCGAGCGCCGACGTCGGCTCGTCCGCGATCAGGAGCTTCGGACGAGCGGACAACCCGATCGCGATGAGTGCGCGCTGACGCATACCGCCCGAGAACTCGTGCGGGTACTGCCCCAACCTGCTCTCGGCTTCGGCGAGGCCGGCCTCCTCGAGCAGTTCGGCGGCGCGAACCTTGGCGGCTTTACCCTTGGCGATCCCGTTGGCGGCCAGTGCTTCCTCGATCTGGAAGCCCACTTTCCACACGGGATTCAGATTCGACATCGGGTCCTGCGGAACCAAACCGATCTGGCTGCCCCGGATGTGGACGAAGTCCTTCTCCGAAACCTTCGAGATGTCCTTGCCGTCGAAGATGATCTCGCCTGCCGTCACCTTGCCGGTGCCGGGAAGCAGATTGATGATCGAGTGGGCGGTGGTGGACTTACCCGAGCCCGATTCGCCGACGATGGCGACCGTCTGACCCGGATACACGGTCAGGCTGACACCTCGAACTGCCGGAACCGGACCGGAATTGGACTGGAACGACACCTCGAGATCACGAATCTCGAGCAACGGAGTTTCCTCCGAGGTGAGAGTTTCCTTGGTGGTCATCGTGCTCACCGCTTCCGAGACTTGGGATCGAGAGCGTCGCGTAGTGCGTCACCCATCATGATGAATCCGAGGACGGTGATCGCCAAAGCCGTTGCCGGGTAGAACAGAATGGTCGATCCCTGACGCAGCGTCACCTGAGCGTTGCTGATGTCTCCACCCCAGGAAACCTCGGTGGACGGAAGACCGATACCGAGGAAGGACAGCGTCGCCTCGGCAACGATGTACGTGCCGAGCGAGATGGTGGCCACCACGATGATGGGCGCCAACGAGTTCGGGATGACGTGGCGGATCAGTGTCTTGAGCTTCGAGACGCCCAACGCTTCCGAGGCCATGACGTAATCGTTGTTCTTCGCCGAGATCACCGCGCCACGAGCAATTCTTGCCATCTGCGGCCAACCGAACAGCGCCAGGACGCCGACTACGGTCCAGATCGTGCGATCGGTGAACAGCTGCATCAGAACGATGGCAGCGAGGATCAGCGGGATACCGAAGAAGATGTCGGCGACGCGGGAGAGAATCGAATCGGTCCAGCCGCCGTAGAAGCCGGACAGCGCGCCGAAGATCACTCCGATCACCAGCACCGACGCAGTGACGCCGACGCCGACGAGTACGGATGCGCGAGCACCGTAGATGGTGCGCGAGTAGACGTCACAACCCTGACGGTCGAAACCGAACCAGTGCCCTGAGGTCGGCCCCTGCATGCTGTAGGTGAGGTCGCAGAACCGCGGATCGGTGCTCGTGAACAAGCTCGGAAACGCTGCGATGACGATGACCGCGAGGATGATGATCGTCGAGATGATGAACAGGGGACGCTTGCGCAGATCGCGCCACGCGTCGGTCCACATACTCGTCGGCGCCTGATCGAGTTTGACGGCGTCCGTCTCCCCCGGTGCCGCAACTTCGGGCGGCGCCACGAAATGGCTTTGCCGGACTGCGCGTCCGGTCTTCAAGGTCTCAGACATAGCGGATCCTCGGATCGAGCGCGGCGTACAAGAGGTCGACGAGCAGATTCGCGATCAGGTAGATCACGATCAGGATGGTGACGAACGAAACGACCGTCGGCGCTTCACCTCTGGTCACCGCCTGGTAGATCGTGCCGCCGACGCCGTTGATGTTGAAGATGCCCTCGGTGACGATGGCGCCGCCCATCAACGTCGCGAGATCGGCGCCCAGGAACGTGACCACAGGGATCAGCGAGTTGCGCAACACGTGCACGCGAACCACTCGTCCACGGGAAAGTCCCTTGGCCGTAGCGGTGCGGACGTAGTCGGCACTCAGGTTCTCCGCCACGGACGTTCGAGTCAGTCGCAGTACGTAGGCGAACGAGACCGAACCCAGAACCAGGGCGGGGAGCAGGAGATTCTTGAAGCTGGTGTTGCCACCGACCGTCGGCGGGACGATGCCCCATTTGACGCCGATGAAGAACTGAGCCAGGAAGCCGATCACGAAGATCGGGATGGCGATGAGGACGAGGCTGAACAGCAGGACGGTGCTGTCGAAGAATCCGCCCTTACGCAGGCCGGCGATGAGGCCGAAGCCGACACCGAAGACGGTCTCGACGATCAGTGCCATGAAGGCAAGTTTCATCGTGATCGGAAATGCCTGTGCCAGAACTTCACTGACAGGTCGTCCGGAGAACGACGTGCCGAAGTCCAGCGTGAAGATGCCCTTCAGGTACAGCAAGTACTGCTGATAGAAGGGGAGATCGAGGTGATAGCGCTCCCGAAGCTGCTGTGCAACAGCCGGACTGAGCGCCTTGTCGCCCGCCAACGCGGCAATCGGATCACCGGGAAGCAGGAAGACCATGGCGTAGATCAGAAGAGTGGCCCCGAGAAAAACCGGGATCATTTGAAGCACTCGGCGACCGATGTACCAGAGCATCGGATCACCTCCTTGTCGATGATCGTGTACGTCAGCGGACAGTCCGGCGTGAACACGAGTTCGGGGCGGCAGGCAGGGCGCCTGCCGCCCCGAACTCACGTTTCAGATGCGGATCGTTCTACGCGTCAGTTCTTTTCGATGTCTTCGTAGACCGGAACACCGTTCCAGCTTATGGTCACGTTGGAGACGTTCTCCGACCATCCACTGGCAGCATTGCGGTACCACGTCGGAACTGCGGGCAGGTCCTTGAGCAGCACTTCCTGAGCCTGATCGAGCAGTTCCTGAGCCTTCGCCTGATCAGTCTGGCCGGCCGATTCGCGCAGGAGGCGGTCGAACTCGGGGTTGGAGTACTCACCGTCGTTGGAGCTGCCGCCGGTCTGGTAGTTCTGCGCCAGGAAGCCGTACTGCTGCGGGTAGTCACCCTGCCAGCCGGAGCGGAAAGAGCTCTGGATGGTGCGGTTGGTGGCTTCGGTACGGATCTGCGCAAAGGTGGCGTACTGCTTGCCCTTCGCGTCGATGCCGAGGGTGTTGCGGATGCTGTTCGCCGTGGCGTCGACCCATTCCTGGTGTCCGCCGTCCGAGTTGTAAGCGATCTCGAAGCTGCCGGACCACGGCGCGATGGCGTCGGCCTTGGCCCAAGCGGCCTTTGCTGCCTCGGGATCGAACTTCACGTTGCCGTTACCGGTCAGCGAGTCGTTCCAGCCCTTGATTGCGGGGCTGGTGAAGTCGAGTGCAGGCGTCCTGGTCTTGTTGAAGATCTGCTGCGTGATCTGATCGCGGTTGATCGCCATCGAGATCGCCTGACGGCGGAGCGTGCCCTCTTCACCGCTGAAGTGCGGCAGGCGGCCCGGGATCGTGAACGTCTCGATGGTTGCCGACGGCTGGTTGACCGTGCGACCGGCAAGATCCGTCTCGAAGGTCGTGACCGCGCTCGGCGGGACCTGGTCGAGGACGTCGACGTTGTTGGCGAGGAGATCGGTGTACGCCGTGTCGAGGCTGTTGTACATGATGAAGTCGACGCCGGCGTTCTTCGGCTTGCGGTTGCCGTTGTAGTCCGGGTTCACGACCGTGTCGATGCGGACGTTGTGCTGCCACGCGCCGGTGCCGTCGAGCTTGTACGGGCCGTTGCCGATCGGGTTCTCACCGAATGCGGCCATGTCCTTGAACGCGACCTCGGGCAGCGGGTAGTACGCGGTGAAGCCGAGGCGATCAGGGAACGCCGACTCGGGCTGCTTGAGTTCGATGGTGAAGGTGGAGTCGTCGACGACCTTCAGACCCGACATCGTCTGAGCCGTCGGGACCTCGGCGGCAACTTCGTCGTAGCCCTTGATCGGGTCGAAGAACGAAGCCTGAAGCTGAGCATTGGTGGAGAGGGCGCCGTAGTTCCAGGCGTCGACGAACGACTTCGCGGTGACGGGGGTGCCGTCCGTGAAGGTCCAGCCGTCCGCGAGCTTGACGGTGAAGTTCTGACCGTCGGTGCTCTCGATGGACTCGGCAACCTCGTTCTCGGTGCCGCCGTCGGCGGTGTACGAAACGAGACCGGAGAACAGTGAGTCGAGGACGCGGCCGCCCATGTTCTCACTCGTGTTCGTGGGGATAAGCGGGTTCTGAGGCTCGCCCGCCCAGGCGTTGACGACGCCGCTGGACGATCCGCCCGACGAATCGCCGGACGAACATGCCGTGATCAGCACTGCCGTCATTCCGAGCGCGACCGCGCCGGTCGCTATGCGTGAGATACGCAAAGGAATTCCTTCCACATCTAAGTGACCCCGAGCATGCTCGCGGCCTGCCGACAGCCGTAACTGCCGGCGTCGTGTCGCCTACAACTGAAAGTGAACGTGACTTCGAGTTGTGGTCGAATAATGGTTTGACAATAGACACATCGAACCCGAAGCGCGCACCGCACCCATTGTTGGAAATTTGGGGGTAATTGAATTCGCACACATTCATTCGTCGGCAGAAGCGACCACCCGTCGCATCGTTTCGACCGATCGTCGCAGGACAACGGGTTGCAACGTGATGCAACGGTGCGCTTGCGTGAGCTTGTGACTACCCTCACACGGAGTCAGAAAAGTGTCGATCAATGTGGAAAGAAGGCCGTCAGCCATGACAAGCGCAGCCGAAACAGACGTCCCCCAGGCATATCCGCCGAGCGCAGAGTTCGCTGCGGCCGCCAACGCGGGACCGGAGTTGGCGGCTGCCGCAGATACCGACCGCCTCGGCTTCTGGGCCGACCAAGCCGAGCGTCTGCACTGGCACGAGAAATGGACCGACGTCCTCGACTGGACCGACGCCCCCGTCGCCAAGTGGTTCGTCGGCGGAAAACTCAACGTCGCCTACAACTGCGTCGACCGCCATGTCCTCGCCGGCAACGGCGACCGCGTCGCGATCCACTTCGAAGGCGAACCTGGCGACAGTCGCGACCTGACCTACAACGACCTCCTCGCCGAAGTCAGCCGTGCCGCAAACACTTTCACCGACCTCGGCCTCGTCGCCGGTGACCGCGTCGCCGTCTACATGCCGATGATCCCCGAAGCGATCGTCACAATGCTCGCCTGCGCCCGCCTCGGTCTGACCCACTCCGTCGTCTTCGCCGGATTCTCCGCCACCGCCCTACGCTCACGCATCGACGACGCCCAGGCCAAACTCGTCGTCACCGTCGACGGCCAGTGGCGACGCGGCGCAGCAGCACCCATCAAGACCGCGGTCGACGAATCCGTCGCCGGCGCCGAATCCGTCCAGAACGTGTTGGTGGTCAACAGGACCGGCATCGACGTCGACTGGACAGACGGCCGCGACCTGTGGTGGCACGAGACCGTCGCACAGGCCTCACCCGAACACGAGGCGCAGGCTTTCGACGCCGAACATCCCCTGTTCATCCTCTACACCTCCGGTACCACCGGAAAGCCCAAGGGCATCATCCACACCTCCGGCGGATACCTCACCCAAGCCTCTTACACCCACCACAACGTCTTCGATCACAAAGCGGGGCAAGACGTGTACTGGTGCACCGCCGACATCGGCTGGGTCACCGGACACTCCTACATCGTCTACGGCCCCCTCTCGAACGGTGTAACCCAGGTCGTCTACGAAGGCACCCCCAACTCCCCCGACGAGCACCGCCACTTCAACATCATCGAGAAGTACGGCGTCTCCATCTACTACACCGCACCCACCCTCGTGCGCACCTTCATGAAGTGGGGCCGCGAGATCCCCGACGCCCACGACCTGTCCTCCATCCGCCTCCTCGGCTCCGTCGGCGAGCCCATCAACCCCGAAGCGTGGCGCTGGTTCCGCGAGGTCATCGGCGGCAACAAAGCACCCATCGTCGACACCTGGTGGCAGACCGAGACCGGCGCGATCATGATCTCCCCGCTGCCCGGTATCACCGCCACCAAGCCCGGATCCGCCATGGCGCCACTCCCCGGTATCTCGGCGAAAATCGTCGACGACGACGCCAAACCCCTCGGCCCCGGCGGCAACGGCTACCTCGTCCTCGACGAGCCGTGGCCGGCGATGCTCCGCGGCATCTGGGGCGACATGGACCGCTACCGCGACACCTACTGGTCCCGCTACGCGCAAGAAGGCTGGTACTTCGCCGGTGACGGAGCCAAATACGACGACGACGGCGCCCTCTGGGTACTCGGCCGCGTCGACGACGTCATGAACGTCTCCGGGCACCGCATCTCCACCTCCGAAGTGGAATCGGCACTGGTGGGCCACCACGGCGTCGCCGAAGCCGCCGTGGTCGGCGCCGCCGACGAAACCACCGGACAGGGCATCGTCGCCTTCGTGATCCTGCGCGAAGGCGTCGAGAACACCGGCGACACACTCATCGCAGAACTGAAGGCTCAGGTCTCCACCGACATCAGCCCCATCGCCAAGCCCCGTCAGATCACGATCGTGCCGGAACTGCCCAAAACCCGATCCGGCAAGATCATGCGCCGCCTCCTGCGCGACATCGCCGAAGGCCGAGACCTCGGAGACACCTCAACCCTGGTCGACCCCAAGGTATTCGACGCAATACGCGGCAAGTAGGGCCTGCGGCCCCGTGCGCCTTTTTGGTAGTCCCCACTACCAGGAAGGCGCACAGGGGCGAAGCCCCTCTCGTAACTTCACTTCCTCTTTCGACGTCAGCCAGGACTCCTCGGCCACGCGAATATCTGCGGCAACCCGCTTGTGCAGAGCCTTTCCGCGCGCCGAGAGAAACACGCGTACCTTCCGGCGGTCGTCCTCACCGACTTCGCGATAGATGAGCGCAAGCGAGACCAGCTTGTCCGCGACTCTCGTAAGCGTCGGGGCTGGTGTTCCTGTTCGATCGCGCAGCTCAGCCATCGTCAGCCCCTCGGTCGACGCCAAGGCTTCGAGCGTCATCCAGTGATCGAGAGTGAGATTCTCTGCCGCCAGCGTCTTCTCCGCCGCTGCCGCGGCCATTCGAGCTGCTCGGACCAGCGCGGTCGTCAGCGTCGCATCAAGAATTCCGGAGTCACTTTTTCCCACTGATCGCTCCCCCGCTGTTGCATAGTTCACACTTCTCGGGCAATACTTTCAAATGAAATGATAGTAACCCAGGTCAGGCCGCTGACTCCCGATTCCGGCGGCGACGCATGAGCGCTACCGGCGCGCTCGAACGCGCGCGCAGCGCGGTGTGGCGCCTGGGCATGGTGGTTCCCCTCCAGGGACCGGCCGGACTGTTCGGTCCGTCGTGCGAAGCAATCAGCGAATTGGCCGCCCTCGACCTCAACAACTCTGGTGGCGTACTGGGACGCGAAGTCCAGATCGAAGTGATCGACGGCGGTGCGACGCCGAGCGCCGTCGCCGCCCGCGTGCAACAACTACTCGACGCAGGCGACATCGACGCCGTCAGCGGCTGGCACATCTCCTCGGTCCGCCACGCGCTTGCGCCCGTGGTCGCCGACCGCATCCCGTACTCGTACACCTCGCTCTACGAGGGCGGCGAGGTCAGACCAGGTATCTACTGCTCAGGCGAGACACCACGGCAGCAGATCGCGCCGGCACTGAAGTGGCTGCGTGACAACGTCGGAGCGCGTAAGTGGTTTGTCGTCGGCGACGACTACATCTGGCCACACAGTTCGCTCGGGGCCGTCCGACAGTTCGCGACCGAACTCGACCTCACCCTGGTCGGTGGTTCGTTTGTCGACCTGGGGCGCGGCAACATGAAACAGTTGGTCGAGACCGTCTCGAACTCCGGGTGCGACGGCGTGATCATGCTCCTCGTCGGGCAGGACGCCGTCGACTTCAACCGCGCCTTCGCCCACCGCGGGCTCGACGAGTCGACGATCCGGTTCAGCCCGTTGATGGAAGAAAACATGCTGCTCGCGAGCGGGCCGAGGGCAACGCGAAACCTGTTTGCCTCCGCCGCGTACTTCCGTTCGATGGTCGACGGCAACTCCATGGACCTGCTCGGACGCTACGTTGCACTACATGGCGCACACGCCCCAGCACTGAACAACGCTGCTGAGTCGTGCTACGAAGGGATACATACCCTTTCGGTCCTGGTTCGACGCGCCGACAGCACACATCCGCACGACCTGGATGCCGTCGTCGAAGGCGCCGCGTACGACGGACCTCGCGGAACCGTCGAGTTTCGTGATCGTGTTGCACGGCAGAAGATTCAGCTTGCCGTCGCCGACGGACTCGACTTCTCGATCATCGCAACCCTCTGAAATCTTTCCCTGAGATCCACCTCTTGACTTCTGTGGCGCGCATCACTTAGTTTCATTTGGAATCATTTCATTTGAAAATAACCCGTCCCGAAAGTAACCGGAGGTGCCCGATGGGCAGTGTTGGTTTGCTTTACGTGGGAGCCGTCCTCTTCGTCAACGGGCTGATGCTGCTCGGCACAGTTCCCGTTCGATCCGCCTCGGTCCTCAACCTCTTCGTCGGCGCTCTTCAGTGCGTCGTCCCCACCGTCATGTTGATTCAGGCACAGGGAGATTCGAGTGCCGTCCTGGCGGCCTCGGGGCTCTACCTGTTCGGATTCACCTACCTCTACGTGGGCATCAGCAATCTCGCCGGCTTCGAACCGGAAGGAATCGGCTGGTTCTCGCTGTTCGTCGCGTGCGCCGCACTGGTGTATTCCTTCCTCTCGTTCACGGTGAGCAACGACCCGGTCTTCGGCGTCATCTGGCTCGCATGGGCAGCGCTCTGGACGCTGTTCTTCCTGGTGCTCGGCTTGGGCCGGGAAAATCTCGGCCGCTTCACCGGTTGGGCTGCAGTCCTTCTGAGCCAGCCCACCTGCACGGTTCCCGCCTTCCTGATACTGACCGACAACTTCCACACCGCGCCTGCCGTCGCGGTCGGTTGGGCCGGAGCACTTCTGGTTCTCCTAGGTCTGGCCAAGATCCTCGCCGCACCCAAAGCCGCAGTACCCCAATCCCGTCCAGTCTTCAACTGATCCACACAACCAAGGAGTGAAAGACAATGCGACACGGTGACATTTCCTCGAGCAACGACACAGTCGGCGTAGCAGTGGTCAACTACAAGATGCCCCGCCTGCACGATCGCGCCGGCGTCCTCGAGAACGCGCGCAAGATCGCCGACATGATGATCGGCATGAAGACCGGTCTCCCCGGAATGGATCTCGTGGTCTTCCCCGAATACTCCACGCAGGGAATCATGTACGACGAAGAGGAGATGTACGCGACAGCGGCCACCATCCCCGGCGACGAGACCGCGATCTTCTCCGCCGCATGCCGCGAAGCCGACACGTGGGGAATCTTCTCCATCACCGGCGAACAGCACGAAGATCACCCGAACAAGCCGCCGTACAACACGCTGATTCTCATCGACAACAAGGGCGAAATCGTTCAGAAGTACCGAAAGATCCTGCCCTGGTGCCCCATCGAAGGGTGGTACCCCGGTGACACTACCTACGTTTCCGAGGGCCCGAAGGGGCTGAAGATTTCGCTGATCATCTGCGATGACGGTAACTACCCGGAGATCTGGCGCGACTGTGCGATGAAGGGCGCCGAGCTGATCGTCCGCTGCCAGGGATACATGTACCCCGCCAAAGACCAGCAGGTGATGATGTCCAAGGCGATGGCCTGGGCCAACAATTGTTATGTGGCAGTTGCCAATGCGGCCGGATTCGACGGCGTCTACTCCTACTTCGGACACTCGGCAATCATCGGATTCGACGGCCGTACGCTGGGCGAAACCGGCGAGGAAGAATACGGAATCCAGTACGCGCAACTGTCCGTCTCGGCCATTCGTGATGCACGCGAGAACGATCAATCCCAGAACCACATCTTCAAGCTCCTCCACCGCGGCTACTCCGGCGTCCATGCAGCAGGTGACGGAGACAAGGGCGTCGCGGACTGCCCGTTCGAGTTCTACAAACTGTGGGTCACCGACGCCCAGAAGGCTCAGGAGCGCGTCGAGGCCATCACCCGAGACACAGTGGGCGTAGCGGATTGCCGCGTCGGAAATCTGCCGGTCGAGAAGACAATCGAAGCGTAAGGATCTCACCGTGCCGTATATCACCGACATGCTCCACGACCGGAACCGTGCAGCACCACCACCGGCCGAGGACCGAACCGAGCCCGCACCGGTAGGAGCCTTCGACGCACGGAAGCTCTCGAAAGCCCTGAGTTCCAAGATCGTCGGGCAACAGGCCGCCGTCGACGCTGTGGTTCGCGCGATTTCGATCGCGCATGTCGGTGCCACCGATCCGACACGTCCGCTCGCCAACATCCTTCTGGTCGGCCCCACCGGCGTCGGCAAGACTGAGTTGGTGCGACGGGTGGCCGCGGAACTACGGTCAGGGCCCGACGATCTGTGCCGTATCGACATGAATGCTCTAGCACAAGAGCACTATGCGGCGTCGTTTTCCGGGGCTCCTCCTGGATATGCCGGTAGCAAGGAGTCCTTCACACTGTTCGACAAGAACACCGTCGAGGGCGATCCGTACACCCCCGGAATCGTCCTGTTCGACGAAGTGGAGAAGGCCGACCCCACCGTGCTGCGTGCGCTCCTGCAGGTCCTCGACAACGGCGAGCTCCGGTTGGCGAACGGTCAGCAGAAGATCTCGTTTCGCAACAGCTACGTGTTCCTGACGTCGAATCTCGGTTCGGCTGCGGTGGCGGAACGTCGACGGTCCCGGCTACGACGGATCGCCGATCGCGTCCGCCTCGATCGACCACGCCACGGTCATCACCTGGTGCAGCGCGCGTTGGAGAAGTTCTTCGACCCCGAGTTCTTCAACCGCATCGACGAAACCGTGATCCTCGACGAGTTCGACGAACGGACGGCGGAGCAGGTCACTCGGCTCGAAATCGGACTGATCACAGCTCGGCTGGCCAGGAGAGGCGTCGACGTCGAGGTGGACGACAGCGCCGTCGCTCTACTGCAACGACGCGGATTCGATCCGGTGTACGG
Source organism: Rhodococcus sp. IEGM 1409 (assembly GCF_030056735.1). Taxonomy (GTDB): domain Bacteria; phylum Actinomycetota; class Actinomycetes; order Mycobacteriales; family Mycobacteriaceae; genus Rhodococcus_F. The sequence continues at coordinate 256,675 of NZ_JASHKN010000010.1, read as the reverse complement.
AGCACGTGGCCTGCGCCGGACTATCCGGAACGTCCTGGCTGACCCGGTGGCCGGCGCCGTTCTCGACCTTCGGCCAGTCGGGACGCAGCCACTCGCCTTGCAGGCCCGCGCGGTTGGTGATCAGATACAGGTAAAGAAAGCCCCATGAGTGCTCGCTCACGTTGCGGATCGAATCCGCAACGTGGGCGACACATTTCAAACATGTCCGCGTAACGCCACCTCCCTAGGTTGGGTGCCTGCACCACAAAGTGCACATGCACAGGCACCCAGGGGAAGTGACGTCATGACAGCAGTGAACGAGCAGGTGTCCGCAGTCGCGCCGGACAGGGCGAATCCCGGTCAGAACACCGCACTGAAGGAGACGCTGGAGGACTACACCCTCCGTTTTGCGCCACGCAGTTACCGCAAATGGGGAACTGGAGTCGTCGCGACGTCCGCACTCGGCGGAATCGCGTATCTCGCAGACTTCTCGATCGGCGCCAACATCGGCATCTCGTACGGCACCGGTAACGCGCTTCTGGGCATCGCAGTGTTTGCCGTCGTCATCATGGCCACGGGTTTCCCACTCGCCTACTACGCTGCGCGATACAACATCGACCTCGATTTGATCACGCGCGGAAGCGGTTTCGGATACTACGGTTCGGTTGTCACCAACGTCATCTTCGCGACGTTCACGTTCATCTTCTTCGCCCTCGAGGGTTCCATCATGGCCCAAGGTTTGAAACTGGGGCTCGGGATCCCACTCTCGATCGGGTACGCGGTCTCGACGCTGATGGTCATCCCACTGGTCATCTACGGCATGAAGGCTCTGGCAAAGCTCCAGGTATGGACGACGCCTTTGTGGCTCGTCATGATGGTGCTGCCGTTCCTGTATCTGCTGTTCAAACACCCTGATTCGGTGAGCGCGTTCTTCGCCTTCGGCGGTGAGGACGGCGCAAACGGCAAGGGTGTCAACTTCGGTTCGGTGATGCTGGCCGCGGGTGTCTGCCTGTCGCTGATCGCGCAGATCGCCGAGCAGATCGACTACTTGCGCTTCATGCCGCCCAAGACGCCGGAGAACACCCGTCGTTGGTGGGCTGCAGTAATTCTCGCCGGACCGGGCTGGGTCATCTTCGGTGCGTTCAAGCAGATCGTCGGACTGTTCCTCGCCGTGTACATCATCGCGAACGTCGTCGACGGATCTTCGATCGCCAACCAGCCCGTGCACCAGTTCCTCGAGATCTACCAGGACATGATGCCGCACTGGCTCGCCATGACGCTGGCCGTGATCCTCGTGGTCATCAGCCAGATCAAGATCAACGTCACCAACGCCTACTCCGGCTCACTGGCCTGGACCAACTCGTTCACCCGCGTCACCAAGACCTACCCGGGGCGCATGGTCTTCGTTCTGGTCAACCTGGCGATCGCACTGATCTTGATGGAAGCCAACATGTTCGACTTCCTCAACACGATCCTCGGATTCTACGCCAACTGCGGTATCGCCTGGGTCGTTGTCGTCGCCTCGGACATCGCGATCAACAAGTACTGGTTGAAGCTCTCCCCGAAGGTCCCCGAGTTCCGACGCGGGATGCTCTACGACGTCAATCCCGTCGGCTTCGTGTCGATGCTGCTGGCTGCGGGAGTTTCGATCCTGGTGTTCTTCGGCGCTTTCGGTTCGGCGATCAAGCCGTTCTCCCCGATCGTCGCCATCGTCATCGCGCTGGTCATGCCGCCGGTCCTGGCCGTCGCCACCAAGGGCAAGTACTACCTACGACGCACTGACGACGGCATCGATCTGCCGATGTTCGACGAGTACGGAAACCCCTCCGGTGAAACGCTTTTGTGCTGCGTCAGCGGAATCGAGTTCGAGCGTCCCGACATGCTCGCGTCCAATGTTCCCGGCCCGAACGGCGAGAAGCAGTACATCAGTTCCTTGGCACTGAGCACCGACAAGACCGGTGAGCACGTCCTGCCTGCCCAGCCCTGACACCTGCTGTGCGCCTTTTCGGTAGCCCCCACTACCAAAAAGGCGCACAGGGGCTACGCCCCTACATCATCGAGCGACTCACCCTTCGTCTCACGCATGACCAGCAGCGCAACAAAAGTCAGTGTCGCCGCTACGAGGAGATAAATGCCGACCCAACCGACGCCGTAGTTCTTGGCGAGGTAGACGGCGATGAACGGCGCCACCGCAGCGCCCAGAATGCTGGCAGTGTTGTACGCGATCCCCGAACCCGTGTAGCGGACGTTGGTCGGGAAGAGTTCCGGGAGAACGGCACTCATCGGTCCGAAGGTCAGGCCCATGAGCAGCATGCCCACGATGAGGAACGCCAACATGCGGCCGTCGTTCATTCCGTCCGGTTCGAGGAACACTCCGAAGGTCAAGCCGAACACCATGATCAGGCCGGTGATGATCAGCAGTGTGATCCGGCGCCCGTAACGGTCTGCGAGCCAACCGGAGACCGGCACGGCGGCAGCGAAGAACACGACTGCGATCAGCTGCAGGACAAGGAAATCGGTGTACTTGAAGCCGGCGCCGGTTCCGCCGTCGGCCGACGTCTTGCCGGTTCCGTGACTGAGCACCCAGGTGGTCATGATGTAGAAGAGCGTGTAGGTCGCGAGCATCACGAACGTACCGATGATCAGCTGACGCCAGCTGGTCTTGAACACCTCGGCGACCGGGGTCTTGACCTTCTCGCCGCGCTCGACTGCGCGCGCGAACACCGGGGTTTCCTCGAGCTTGAGCCGGACGTACAGGCCGATCATCACCATGATTGCGCTGAGCAGGAACGGAATTCGCCAACCCCAGCTCAGGAACGCGCCCTCGAGATCGGGGCTGGAATTGTCGTGGTTCATGAACAGCGTGATGATCAGGAACAGGCCGTTGGCCATGAAGAAGCCGATGGGTGCACCGAGTTGCGGCCACATCGCCGCCCAGGCCCGCTTGCCTTCCTTGGCCGTCTCGGTCGCGAGTAGAGCAGCACCCGACCATTCACCGCCGAGCCCGAGACCTTGGCAGAAACGCATGAGCGCCAACAACGCCGGGGCCAGCAGACCGATCTGGTGATAGGTGGGCAAAAGTCCGATGAGGAAGGTCGCGATGCCCATCGTCAGCAGCGAGCCGACCAGGGTTGCCTTACGACCCACCCGATCGCCGAAGTGTCCGAAGAGAATCGAGCCGAGGGGGCGGGCGACAAAAGCAAGACCGAAGGTCGCCAACGACGCGAGAAGCGCGGTGGTGTCGTTGCCCTTCGGGAAGAACAGGTGCGGGAACACCGATACTGCCGCTGTTGCATAGATGTAGAAGTCGTAGAACTCGATGGACGTACCCACCATGCTGGCAACCACGATTCGGCTGCGCGGCACTCCGGCGACGGTATCTGCGTCGCCGCCCTCAGGCTTGGGTGGATTCTCACTGACTGACGTGCTCAAAGCATGCTCCTGCGCCGTTATACGAAAATTGTCCAATTGGTGGGATGCTGTCCCAATCAGTAGGAATTGAACACCCGCGGGGTTTCGGGCGCAAATTCGGTTCGCAAATTCGGCTCAGCGAGCAATCCGCGATAAAATCCCGTAAAGGTGAGCCGGGAAGTCTGGTCGGCACGTGCATTCGATGCTTCACAACGTCGATCACGTTCATGTCTGTTGCATCCGAACTCGGGTGCACGAACGAAGGTCGTCCCCACGCGTGATCTCCACTCTGCGTTCCGAACTGTCCCGCTATCTCCGCACCGAAACGGTGGGCGGATCGATACTCCTGATCGCCGCTGCCGTCGCTCTGATCTGGGTGAACTCTCCTTTCGGTGAGAGCTACATCGCACTACGCGACTTCCAGATCGGCCCGTCCGCACTCCATCTCGACCTCAGCCTGGGTACGTGGGCGCAGGACGGACTGCTTGCCGTCTTCTTCTTCGTCGCCGGCCTCGAACTCAAACGCGAACTGGTGGTCGGCGAACTCGCGGACCGTAAAGCCGCGATGCTCCCGATCATCGCTGCGTGCGGCGGCGTCCTGGTCCCCGCGATCATCGCGGCGTCCATCGGCTTCGGCACACCCGGCATGGACAAGGGCTGGGCCATTCCCGTCGCGACGGACATCGCTTTCGCCCTCGGCGTGCTCGCGCTCACCGGCTCGAAGATCCCAGCGAGCGCCCGAGTTTTCCTGCTCAGCCTGGCCGTCGTCGACGATCTGCTCGCGATCATCCTCATCGCCGTACTGTTCACCGGTTCCCTCGCGATGTTGTGGCTGCTGACCGCGGCCGCCGCCCTGGCTACCTACGCCTACGCCCAACACAAACGCATCACGACGCCGTTCCTCTACGTCCCGCTGGCACTACTGACCTGGTATGCGATGCACGAAGCGGGGATACACGCCACACTCGCCGGCGTCGCGCTCGGCTTACTCACCCGGGTCAGGCGTGATCCGGACGAGGAGTACGCGCCGGGCAGCCGTCTCGAGCACCGCATTCAGCCGTACTCCGCAGGCTTCTGCGTCCCCGTCTTCGCACTGTTCGCCTCCGGTGTTCCGATCAGCGCCGCGGTACTCGGCGACATTTTCACCGACCCAGTGGGGCAATCGGTTGTCGTCGGTCTTCTGGTCGGCAAAACCGTCGGAATCTTCGGGATTTCCCTGCTCGCGATCAAATTGGGGATAGCAACCAAACCCAAGACACTGGAATTGAGAGACATGTTTGCCCTCTCAGTTCTCGGTGGCATCGGGTTCACCGTTAGCCTGCTTGTAGCAGACCTCGCATTGGACGGGGTCGGCGATGGCAGCGAGGCCGAGATAGCGAAGGCCGCAGTTCTCGTGACATCGTTGGTGGCATCGCTGATCGGATCAGCGCTGCTGTGGCGACGTGGACGGGTTCATGCGGCTCGAGACGACGCTTCCACCGCCATTGCCACGGACGCGAGAGAACTACCTGGAGAGGTCGACAAGTGAGCTTGACCAACGGAGAGAGCCAGCGCTTCACCGGAGATGGAGTACCGAACACGGTCTCTTCCATCCCTCTCACCGATGTGGACGCCCGCACGCCGGGCGAGGCCACCATCGGGGCCCTCGTCAAGGATGCGACCGCACAGGTCTCCACCCTCGTGCGCGCCGAGGTTGAACTCGCCAAGGCCGAGGTCACGGGCGAGGTCAAGAAGGGCCTGCAGGGCAGTGTCTTCTTCATCCTGGCCTTCACAGTTCTGCTGTTCAGCTCGTTCTTCTTCTTTTTCTTCCTGGCCGAGATGCTCGACATCTGGGTGCCGCGCTGGCTGGCGTTCCTCATCGTCTTCCTGATCATGGTGGTGACCACCGCGATTCTGGCGCTGCTCGGTTATCTGCGCGTGCGCAAGCTGAGGGCTCCGGAGAAGACGATCGAATCGCTCAAGCAGGCCAGGAACGTCATCCCCGGCAGCCATGACGACGCAAAGCCGTCCGTCGATTTCAACGCGCGCCGGTAGCGAGTCTGATCGAAAGTGGCAGCCCCAGATCCATCCACCGTCAGGTTCGACGGCCCCTGGATTCACCGGGACATTCACGCCAACGGCATCCGGTTTCACGTCGTCGAGGTAGGCGACGCGGAGCCGGATGCTCCGTTGGTGGTCTTGTTGCACGGATTCGCCGATTTCTGGTGGTCCTGGCGCCATCAGCTCACGGCACTGTCCGAGCAGGGCTTCCGCGTCGTCGCGATGGATCTTCGTGGGTACGGCGATTCCGACAAACCCCCTCGCGGCTACGACGGTTGGACGCTCGCCGGTGACGTAGCCGGCCTCATTCGTGCGATGGGTTACGGCAAGGCCACGCTGATCGGTCATGCCGACGGAGGTTTGGTGTGTTGGGCGACCGCCCTCCTGCATCCACGCCTGGTGCGGTCGATCGCGCTGATCTCGTCACCACACCCGATGGCGCTCAAGCAAGCCGTCGTCCGTGACCCCTATCAGCGCCGGGCACTGTTGCGCTCGTTCCTGGCCTACCAGGTACCGCTACGCCCGGAACGACGACTGACGGCCGACAAGGGCGCCGAGGTGGAGCGCCTCGTTCGCTCGAGGTCCGGCCCCACTTGGCCGCAGCAACCCGAGTTCGCGGACGTCATGAGCAAGATGCGATCCGCGATCCGGATCCCAGGCGTCGCGCATTCGACGTTGGAGTACCAGCGCTGGGCCTTCCGCAGCCAACTCCGCCCCGAAGGGCGTCGCTTCATGAAGTTGATGGATCAGGTGCTTCGCATCCCGATCCTCCAGATCCACGGCGAACTGGACCCGTACGTCCTGACGCGCACCGTGCGTCGCGACCGGCACTGGGCGCCGACCGAGAAACTCCACACCATCCCCGGAGTCGGCCACTACGCACATCAGGAAGCCCCGGAGCGCGTCAACAGCACGCTCCTGCACTTCCTGACCGACGAGCCTTCCTGACCGCTACAAAATGCAGGCGCCGGTCGGCACGGGGGTCGAGGCCGAGGCAGCCGCGTTCAACTGACGCGAGACTTCCTGCGCGGTGAGGACAAATCCGGTGTCACTGTCGTCGACGGCAGCGCCGAACACGACGCCGAGGACCCGCCCCTGATCGTCGACCATCGGTCCACCCGAGTTGCCCTGTCTGATGGATCCGCGAACGGTGTAGACCTCGCGCTGGGTGGTTCCGGCCTTGTAGATGTCCGGCCCGTTCAGGTTCAGGACCTCACGAACGCGGGCTGCGCTGGCCGTGTACGGACCACCACCGGGGTAGCCGAGCACCAGCGCGTTGTCGCCGGTCTGAGCCTGCTCCGGAGCAAATGGCAACACCGGCGCGTCCAATCCGGGAACCGCCAGAATCGCGATGTCGACGGCGGAGTCGAAGAGAACCACCTGTGCGGGCAGTGCGCCCTCCATGGTGTCCACCGTGATGCTCTCGGTTCCGGCCACCACGTGTGCGTTGGTCATGACGCGTTCGGGAGCGACGATGAATCCGGATCCCTCGAGCGCGCGCTGGCAACTCGGCGCGACGCCGTTGATGCGTAGAACGCTCGGACGCAACTGCGCCGCCAACGGACTGGCCAGAACGCTCGCGTCGGGTGCTTCCACCTCGGTGATGGGCGTGCGCCCGAACGGGCCGATGACGTCCGGCAGGCCGGAGGTGTCGAGCAACGCCGAAAACTCGGTCGGGATGCGGCGCAGCCACTGCGGCGCCACTTCGTCCACACTGGCGAGAACATCCGAACCACGAACAGCGGCGGCAATATTCGGCTGCGACGAAGAAGTGAGCGGAATTGCGAGCAACCACGCCGCGACCACGACGGCCACCGCCTGTAGGCCCGCACCGATGACGCTGTCGACGGACCTCGCGGTCGGACTGTGCATTCCGCTGCGCGCTGCGCGTCCGAGCACCATGCCGGCGACCTCGCCGATGATGACCAACACCACGATCAGCGAGATGCCCGCGAGGATGCGCAGTTTGCCTTCGGTGACGTGCACGAGCAGGTGCGGCGCCAACAGAATTCCGGCGACGGCACCGAGGATCACGCCGACAAACGCCAGCGCCGACGCCACCGCGCCCTGACGCCATCCGGACGTGGCCGCGATGAGAGCGACCAGAACGATGGCGATGTCCACCCAACGAGAACCTGTCATCGCGGCACCGCCGAATCCTCGACACCTTCACCGAACTCGGACAGCGCTGTGTCCAGGTCTCTCACGTCCTCGTAGTTCCATGGAATCTCCCAGCCGGACACCGTGAACAGCGCCGCGAGGATTCCTGCTGTGAACCCCCAGACCAGCATGCCGTCGGCGCGGAACGCCGGGCCCTGATATCCGAGGGGATGGCGAACCTGAAACCGGTTGTCGGGGTCGAGCAACGTGCGCAGCGGCACCCTCGCCACCCGTCCGACCTCACCCTCGTCCTGAATGCCCACTGTCGTCGGCTGCTCCCAGTAGCCGAGCACCGGCGTCACGTCGAAACCTGACGGCGGGATGAAGATTTCCGGCAGCACGGCGAGCGGCTGAACACCGCTCGGCTCGAGCCCGGTCTCCTCCTGCGCTTCACGCAGCGCGGTGCCGATGGGACCGTCGTCGCCCGGGTCTGCTGCGCCGCCGGGGAATGCGACCTGTCCGCTGTGCTGACGCATCGTCGACGCCCGCTGAGTCAGCAAGACGTCTGCGCCCTCGGGCAATCCGCCGACGGCCAGAGGATCGGCCTCGCGAGGTCCGCCGAAGAGGACGAGCACCGCGGCCGGACGCGTCACGGTGCCGCGCGGCGCGCGACGCTCGAGGACGGGGTTGATCCGGTGGGGATCGGTGGGTTGGGTGCTGGCGACAGCGCGCAACCACTCGGGAACCGGTGTGCTCATACGACGACTCCCAGATATTGCGCCGCAGCGGCGGCGATTTCGTCCGCACTGCGGAAAGGTTGGGGCAAGACCTTGGCGACTGTTCCATCTGCGCGCACGAGCACCGACACCGGCAGCACCGGCGGTGCGCCCACCGCGATCCGCACCTTGCCGTCACCGTCCTGGACGCCGGGCAAACGCACCGAGTAGTCGATGAGTCGCGTCAAAGCGTTCTCCTGATTCGGATCGGAATGCACAGTCAGCACGTTGATGCTGCCGTCGGCGCGCTCCGCGAATTCCTGAAGGTACGGAAGCTCTTCGGCGCACGGCGCACACCAGTACGCCCACAGATTGAGCAGAGTCGGCTTTCCGCCCACCGTTGCGGCAAGGTCGACGGGCGCTCCGTCGGACACGCAGTCGAGGGTGATTCCGGCAAGAGCCGAGCCGGCAGGCGCTTCGCCCGTCGGAGTCGGGCAAGGGGCCAGAGCCGCCTGGCTACGGAGTTGATCGAGCGATTCCGACGACGGAGTGAACGTCGGCGGCTGATACGCGGACGAGGACGGACCCGTCGACGTAGGCGTCGTGTCGTCCCCACCGCGGGGCCAGATCGCCACGACGAGAGCGGCGACGACCACGAGCGCAGCGAGAGACCATCTTCCAGCACTTGTCATCAGCGATCACAACCCTGCCAGGGCGAGCAGATGGTCGGTCTCGGGGCCTTTCACCAGGGCCGCGGCCTCGGTTTTGTCGGTCGGGCCGAGACCGTACGACGGGCAGTCCTTGGCCAGAACACATACTCCGCACGCCGGCTTGCGCGCGTGGCAGACCCGTCGGCCGTGGAAGATCACGCGATGCGAGAGCAGCGTCCATTCCTTACGTTCGATCAGTGCCCCGACGGCGTGTTCCACTTTGACGGCGTCTTCTTCCTCGGTCCATTTCCACCGCCGCACGAGCCGACCGAAGTGGGTGTCGACGGTGATTCCCGGAATGTCGAAGGCATTGCCCAGCACGACGTTCGCGGTCTTGCGTCCGATGCCTGGGAGTTTCACCAGATCTTCGAGCTTGTTCGGGACCTGACCGTCGTGGCGTTCGAGTAGCGCCTGACCGAGCCCGATCAACGACGTCGTCTTGTTCCGGTAGAAGCCGGTGGAGCGGATGTACTCCTCGAGTTCGGTCCGATCGGCTTCCGCGTATGCCTTGGCATCGGGATAACGCGCGAACAGCGCGGGCGTAACCATGTTGACGCGGACGTCCGTGCACTGCGCCGACAGGATTGTCGCCACTGCCAGCTCCAACGGTGTCGTGAAGTCGAGTTCGCAATACACGTGCGGAAATGCCACGGCGAGCTCACGATTCATCCGACGCGCCCGGCGTACCAATCCGAGGTGTGATTCTTCTTTCCGCGCACCCCCCGAACGCGGTTTCTTCCGCTGCTCTGAACTGCCTGTCGGGGTGGTCTGCACTCAGACAACTGTACGGATACGACATGAGTGGAGACTCCGTCGTGTCGATTCTGAGACCTTCGACGTGTTTACTTCCCCCTATGCAAGGACTCGCAGTAATTCTCTTTCCGCTACTGCTGATGCTCTTTGCCCTGGCGATGGAACGAGTCGAAGGGCGATTGCGTCGGCTCTCGGTTCAAGAGCACGAAGTAGAAGACTTCCTCGATCAGGCAAGTCACGACGACGTCGCCCGCCTGGCAAGCGATGGGTTTCCCCATGCTTTCGCTCGCTTCCACCGGAAGCGGAAGGGCCGTCAGTCGGAGGCTCCCGAAAGCGCCAGCCTGGGCGAAATCCGGACACAACGGGCAAGTTGACGGCCATACAAACTAGTCATCACGGCAGATTCCGGAAGAATTTTCGGCTCTTACGTGGCATCAATCACTCGTCGCGAGCTATCGGGACGTAGACTTCGATGCCGTACCTGTTGCATTGAACACAGATTGCATTGGACACAGTGTCTCACTCACAGTCTCACTCGTGAGGGCTGAGCCTGTGTACGACGGTTTGTGCGCAGCGCGGGTACAAAGATAGATAGCGCAAAAATGACACCACAAACGAACAAATCCCAACAAGGAGCGCACGTGGACGACGTCCTGGCAAGAGCCGGCATCTTCCAAGGAGTCGAGCCCTCAGCGGTAGCGGCGCTGACAAAGCAGCTGCAGCCCGTCGACTTCCCCCGTGGACATGTCATCTTCAACGAAGGTGAACCCGGTGACCGCCTGTACATCATCGTGTCCGGCAAGGTGAAGATCGGTCGACGCTCACCCGACGGTCGCGAGAACCTGCTGACGATCATGGGCCCGTCCGACATGTTCGGCGAACTGTCCATCTTCGACCCCGGTCCCCGCACCTCGACGGCTACGACCGTCACCGAGGTTCGCGCCGTGAGCATGGACCGCGACGCTCTCAAGGCATGGATCCAGCAGCGCCCCGAGATCGCCGAGCAGCTGCTGCGCGTTCTCGCCCGCCGACTGCGTCGTACCAACAACACCCTGGCCGACCTGATCTTCACGGACGTTCCCGGCCGTGTCGCCAAGGCACTCCTGCAGCTCGCGCAGCGCTTCGGCACTCAGGAAGGTGGCGCCCTGCGCGTCACTCACGACCTCACGCAGGAAGAGATCGCCCAGCTCGTCGGCGCTTCCCGCGAGACCGTCAACAAGGCGCTCGCCGATTTCGCACACCGCGGATGGCTGCGCCTCGAAGGCAAGAGCGTCTTGATCTCGGATTCCGAGCGTCTGGCTCGTCGCGCACGCTAGTTCTTCCTGTTCGACTTTGTCGGCCGCTCCCACTTCGGTGGGGGCGGCCGAAATCGTTTCTGGACTTTGATTGTACCTATCAGTACAGTTTGTACCGATAGGTACACGTTGAATCGAGAGGCCGCACCATGACCGTCCGAGCGCCCATTCCGCCCTTCACCCACGAAACCGCCGCCCTGAAGGTCCGCCTCGCCGAGGACGGATGGAACTCGCGCGATCCACACAAGGTATCGCTGGCCTACACGCCGGACAGTTGGTGGCGTAATCGGGCGACGTTCGTCACCGGCCGATCCGAGATCGTCGAACTTCCGAGAAGTGGACCCGCGAGCTGGACTACCGGTTGATCAAAGAGTTGTGGGCACACAGCGACGACCGCATCGCCGTGCGATTCGCGTACGAGTGGCACGATCACGACGGGCAGTGGTTCCGCGCCTACGGCAACGAGAACTGGGAATTCGCCGCGGACGGCCTCATGCACCACCGTCATGCCAGCATCAACGACGTCCCCATCAAGGAGTCCGAGCGAAAGTTCTTCTGGAATTCGACCGGACCACGCCCGCACGATCATCCGAGCCTGAGCGAGTGGGGTCTGTGATGAAAGGATGAATCCATGGCCAGACAGGTAGCTGAACGCTCGGACACGATCCCCGCTCTCGCGAACGTGTTTCGAACCTACGGGTTCGACGGAGCAAGCCTGGCCGTCATCACCGAACACACCGGTTTGGGCAAAGGCAGTCTCTACAACTTCTTTCCGCGCGGGAAGGAAGAGATGGCCGAGGCCGTGCTCGACGAGGTCGACGGATGGTTTCGCACCGAAGTCTTCGAACCGCTTCGAGCAGAGTCGGTTCCACCGAGGCAGCGCATCCAGAGCATGTTCGCTACCGTGGCCGACTACTTTCGGTCAGGGCAACGCATTTGCCTGTTCGGCGCATTTGCACTCGGTGAAGAGCGAACCCGATTCGGCGCCAGGGTGCGAACCTACTTCGACGAATGGACAGTCGCTCTCGAGGCGGCACTCGTCGGTGCCGAAAATTCCATCGGACTCGCCGAAGAAGCTGTGGCCGGAATCCAAGGCGCGATAGTGATGTCCCGAGCCCTGGACGACGGTGCCGTGTACACCCGAGTGACGACGCGACTCGAAGATCGACTGGCACAGGCACTCACGCCGTAACGCATACCGCACGACCACAAAGGCATTTGTGCCGCGGCATCCACCTGGCATGCTCGAAAAGGCATGTCCGAAACGACAGCACAAGAAGAAAGGAACCCATGTCCTCGTCCGAGACGGTGATCGCATCCACAACTTCGGGGAAGATCCGCGGCCGAAAGCGTGACGGTTCCTACTACTTCGGTGCGATCCCCTACGCCCGCGCACCGCGCTTCGAGAAGCCGCGGCCGGTGGAACCGTTCTCCGACGTCTTCGACGCCACAGCGCTTGGAACGGTGTTCCCCCAACCACCTTCACGACTCGAACGCATCATGGGGCCACCGCTCCCCGAACCGAAGCAGAGCGAGGACAGCTTCACCGTCACCGTCACAACCCCGTCGCTGACCGGTCATCGCCCGGTGATGGTGTGGCTGCACGGTGGCGGCTATTCCAGTGGCGGCGGCTCCCTCCCCTGGTACGACGGCGGCGCTTTGTCAGCTGAGGGCGACGTCGTCGTAGTGTCGGTCAACTACCGCGTCGGCGTGCTCGGATACCTCCTCCTCGACGGCGTCAGCGAAGGCAATCTCGGGGTCCACGATCAGATCGCGGCGCTCGAGTGGGTACGCGAGAACATCGAGGCATTCGGCGGTGACCCAGACTCGGTCACCGCATTCGGCCAGTCGGCCGGCGCTCATTCCATCGTTAACCTGTTGAACAGTAACAATTCTCGAACTCTGTTCCATCGAGCAATTCTGCAGAGTACCCCGCGACCGGATCTCAACTTCACGCAGTCTGCGGCGATCGAGAACGGCGAGACGTTTGCCCGACTGCTCGACGGAGATCCTCGGACCGCGACACTCTCCTGCATTCTCGACGCATTCCGCAGCACGGCAATCGAGTTCAGCCGACGTTCCCCCAATGTCGTGCAACCGCCCTTCGCACCGATTTCCGAGCTGGGACCGGTGGCCCGAACTTTCGAGTCAGCGCCGGACGTCATCGTGGGCTACACCCGAGACGAGGGATCCGCTTTCCTGCGCGGCGTCGCGGGAGTACCCGACCCCGACCGTATCGCCGAAAAGGCACTGACACAGAACATGTTTGCCGAACCGACGATGGAGCTGGCCGACGCCTTCACAGAGATCGGTGCGTCGGTGTACACGTATCGCTTCGACTGGGCACCGACGGACGACGTCTTCGGAGCCACTCACTGCATCGAACTACCCTTCGTGTTGGGAACCGACCAGTCATGGGAGGGCTCACCGATGCTGGGCAGCAGTGACTGGCAGAGCATCGACGCACTGGGCCGTCGGATGCGCCGGCACTGGACGTCGTTTGCACACACGGGAAGTCCGGACAGCAGCGAAACCTGGGAGAAGTACACCTCGGCCCAACCGATCGGAATCACCTTCTCCTGAGCAACTTCGGGCGCCTACCCACTCGCGGTAATCCCGTCTAGGATTGCTCCATGGACATGCCCAAGCTCCTCGACGGGCGACTCAAACTCCGCCACCTACTGCTCGTCGACGCATTGAGCCGTCAGGGCAGTGTTGTCGGCGCCGCTGCCGCACTTCACATCACGCAACCCGTCGCAACCCGCAGTCTGCACGACATCGAGTCCATTCTCGGTGTCTCACTCTTCGACCGCGGCCCACGCGGAATCACCCCGACCATTTTCGGCGAGGCCTTCACCACTCATGCGCGGGCCGTGATCGCGCAGCTGACCGAAGCGGGGCGGCACGTCGTCGAACTTGCCGATGCCAATCGCGGAACCGTCATCGTGGGAACACATCTCGCCGGATCCAACGTGCTGCTTCCCGGCGCAATCGCGCGCCTGAAGGTTCACCACCCGCTGCTCACAGTCGTGGTGCGCGAAGGCACGCCCGAACAGTTGCTCACCGATCTGGAAGCGGGCCGGATCGACCTGATCGTCGGCCGGCTCACCTCACCTACCGATGACACCGCGATAAGACGGAACCTCTACGCGGAGTCCGTCGAACTCGTCACCCGCGTGGATCACCCGCTCGCTCACCGCGAGGACGTCCAACTCGAAGAACTACGCGGCTTCCCTTGGATCCTGCCCGGGGTCGAGACAGTGCTCCGCCGTGAGCTCGAGGAGTTCTTCGCCCGCAACGGCCTGCCGTTGCCCGAAAATCGCGTCGAGGCAACCTCTTTCCTCACCGTGCGCCAGCTGCTTGTCGAGACCGACATGATCGCGGTACTACCGAGTCTCATCCCCCGCGACGACGCACGCTTGACCACCCTGTCCATCACACTCGATCCGATCGGGCACAGCGTCGGTATCACCTCGTCGGCGACTCGCACGTCGAGCCCGTCCGCGCAGGCCCTGATCGCGACGCTGGAGTCCTTTGCAGCTGAGCTCATGCGACCGTGAAACGCCGATCGGCCCGTTCCCTGCAGAGGGAGCGAGCCGATTCGGATCAATTCAGCACTCAAGCGTTTTCGGAGACGCGAATCTCCTCGTGCTCCAAGCCCCGCGACGAATCGGGGACAATCTTGAACAGGGCGATGGCGCCGACCAGGCTGATCGTGCACATCGCGGCGAGGTACCAGGTGACGCCCACCGAAGACCCGGTGGCGTCCAGCAGAGCCGTGGCGATCATCGGTGCCAGCCCACCGCCGAGAATCGCACCACTCTGGAGGATCAGAGACGAACCGGAATAGCGGACCTTGGCCGGGAACGTGTCGGCGATGATGCTGCCCTGAACGCAATGGGTGACCGGAACGATCAGGCCCATACCCAGGAACGCGATGACGGCGATCACCTTGTTCTCGGTGTTGAGGAGCGGGAAGAACACGATGCACCACAACAGGATTGCGGCAGACCCGCCGATGAACATGTGTCGACGCCCGTACTTGTCGGCGATCTTGGTCCAGAACGGGATGGAGAGGAACCACAGGACAGCCGCCGCGGTCACGCTGAGCACGAGGAACTGCTTGTCGTAGCCCAGATGTTGAGTTCCGTACGACAGAGTGAACACCATGAAGGCGTACGCCACGGCGGAGTTCGCCAAGCACGCGGCCAGCGTCAGCGACAAACGCGGGAAGCCGACCTTGAGCGACTCACGCAGCGGGAAGCGGACTATTTCGCCCTTCTCCATGATACCGGCGAATGACGGCGACTCCGTGACGCGCAAGCGAATCACCAGACCGATTGCGACGAGGACGAAGCTGAGCAGGAACGGGATTCGCCAACCCCACGACGCGAATGCCGAGTCCGACATCACGGCGTTGGTCGTCAGGAAGATGCCGTTGGCCAGAACGAGTCCGGCGGGTGTGCCCATCTGCGGGAAACCTGCATAACGATTCTTCTGCCCGGCCGGCGCGTGCTCCATCGACATGAGTGTCGCGCCGGCGCCTTCACCGCCCAGACCGATGCCCTGAACGACGCGCATGGCCACCAGGAGGACGGGTGCCCAGAATCCGATGGAGTCGTAGTTCGGGATGAGGCCGATGAGTGTGGAACCGACGCCCATCATCACCAGGGAGACCACGAGGGTGGCCTTGCGCCCGATCCGGTCACCGAAGTGCCCGAACACGAGTCCACCCACCGGCCGTGCGATGAATCCGACGGCGAAGGTGCTGAAGGCAGCCAGCGTGCCCGCCGTGGGGCTCAGGCTCGGGAAGAATTGTTTGTTGAAGATCAGAGCGGCAGCTGTGCCGTAGAGGAAGAAGTCGTACCATTCGAGAGTTGTGCCTGCCAGAGTTGCCATGGCAACTCGGCTACGGGCAGCTTTCTCCGGTAACGGCTTTCCGTCACTCGTTGTGCTGTTGGATATCTTGTCTGACATCGCGGAACCTATCGATTGGATGGGGCAGGCGGACGATGAAATCTGTTGTCACCGACCCCGTCTTCGGGATTGTCGGCATCACGAGCGTCGTCGATCGTTGTGTTTGGAATTGTGCTCGCTCGAGACATGACTCACAAATGCCGAATTCACCGTCCGCCATACCGGAAAGGGTATAGCCGGGGTCTCAGACGAGACCCAAGAAGCGTTCGGCATTCCCCCGCGAAATCAGTTGGCGCGCAGTATCGTCCAAGAACTCACTCTTGCGAACCACCTCACCGACCGGACGCTCCCCCAAGGGGTACGGGTAATCACTACCCACCATCACACGGTCCACCCCCACCGTATCCACCAGCAATCGCAGCGCACGCTCGTCGAAGACGACGGAATCCACGTAGAACCTTCCCAGGTAATGCGAAGGTGGGAACTCCGACGTACCGATGATGTCGTTGCGGCCGTGCCAGGCGTTTTCCATCCGGCCCAACCAGAATGCGAAAGATCCACCACCGTGCGCAAATCCGATCTTGAGACGATCGTCGATCTTGTCGAACACACCACCGAGAATCAGCGCGAGTATCGACAGATGCGTTTCGGCCGGCATCGCCGTGAGCCACTGCGCCATCCAGCGATCGAGGCGCGGAGAGTTGGCCATGTCCCAGGGGTGCACGAATACCGGCACGTCCAGCGACGCGCAGTGCTGCAGGAACGTCACCACGCCCTCGCTGTCGAGGTCCAGATCGCCCACATGATTGCCGATCTCGACACCGCGGTGCCCGTTCGCGATGCACCGCTCCAACTCACGGCACGCTGCGTCTGCGTCTTGCAGAGGCACCTGGCAGAACGGAATCAACCGATCCTTCGCAGGCTCCACGATCTCGAGCGCCAGGTCGTTGAAGATCCGTGCAATGCGACTTGCCTGCTCGCCGCTGCGGCCGTAGTTGAAAAACGCGGGCGTCGGCGAAACGACCTGCGTGTGCACACCGTCGGCATCCATGTCCCGAAGCCGCACCTCGGCATCCCAGGCATCGGACTGGATGCGACGGAACTCCTTGGTGCCCATCATGATCATGGCTTCGGTTTCCGACTCGACCTTCAGCCACGGCGCCTGCGGCCCCGCGTCTTCGGTCAGATCCGGCCACCCGTTGGGCACGTAGTGGGTATGGATGTCGATCAGGTTGCTCATCGCTCAGCCCTTGCCGGGATGGAGCGTGCCGCACTTGTCACACGTGCGGGCTTCTTCGCTCTCGTAGAACTTGACGAACACCGGCGGCAGGTCGGCAACGATGTCACGCACCTGGAGTTCGACCTCGTGAATCTTGTGATCGCATTCGAGGCAGTACCACTGGAACTTCTCGAGCGTGCCTTCCTTGCGGACTCGTTCGATGACAAGGCCGATCGAGCCCGCGGTGGGACGCTGCGGCGAATGCGGAATGTCTCCCGGCAGCAACCAGGTTTCGCCCTCGCGAATGTCGACACGCTGAGGACCGTCGTCGGTCATGACGTTGACGTGGATGTCGCCTTCGAGCTGGTAGAACCACTCCTCGTATGGATCGAGGTGGTAGTCGGTCCGCTGGTTGGGGCCACCGACGACCTGCACGATGAAGTCGTCTCCCAGCGCCATCGTCTGATTGTTGACGGGCGGCTGCAGGAGGTGGCGGTTGTCGTCGATCCACTTCTTGAAGTCGATGACGGGAGGGATCGTGGTCATGATGCATTCTCCGTATCTTCGGACGCTGAGCGCTTGGAATCTTCGGACGCTGAGCGCTTGGAGGCGGGCACGTACGCCACGCCGGAAATTTCGATGAGCAGGTGCGGGTGGGGCAGTTGGTGAACAGCCACAGTCGTTCTCGTCGGACCGTTTTCGTCGAACAGTTCGGCGTACACCTCGTTGTATCCACCGAAGTCGTTCATCGACACCAGGTACGAGGTGACCTGAACCAGATCACTGAGTTCTCCGCCCACCTCGGCGAGGATCGCCGCGATGTTCTCGATGACGGCACGGGTCTGCGCCCGAATGTCGAGCGCCGTGGTCCCCATCTCGTCGACCTCGACGCCGACAAACGTGTTGTCGGGCCGACGCGAACTGGTGCCGGAGACGTAGACGAAGTCACCAACCACCTTGACGTGCGGGAACTTTCCACGAGGCTTTGCCAGCTTCTCGATGACCTGCGCCCCACTCATCGCTTCACACCTTTCACCGTGACGGTTCCGAGTCCGTCGATGCTGCACTGTGCGACGCCCTCGTCGAGTCGCACAGCTGCTGTAGCGGCACCGGCCAGGATTACCTGCCCGGCGCGCAACGGGATTCGGCGTCGGCGCGCGATGTCGAGTAGCGCGTGCAATGCTCGCGCCGGGTCGCCGAGAATTGCCGCCGTCGAACCGACTACCGTCTCGCCGCCGACTTCGATACGCACGGAACGATCTTCGACGTTCTGCAGTGGCAGCCAACGCCCGATCACGTACCCGGCAGCGCTGGTGTTGTCCGCGACGACGTCGGTGTAGGTGAAGCGGAAGTCGCGGTAGCGCGAGTCGATGATCTCCATTGCGGGAGCCAGAGCGTCGACGCAGGTTTCGATGTCGACGTTCGGATCGTCGAGATCGACGTCCTTCGACAGACGGTATGCCACTTCGGGTTCGATCTTGGGATGAATGAACGTCGTCAGGTCGACTTCGCCGCCGTTGCTGACGCACATGGCATCGGTCAACTGACCGACGATCACCTCGGAGACACCCATCTGCGCCATCTTCGCTTTGCTGGTGAAGCCGAGCTTGATGCCCACAACCGATTCACCACGGCTGGTGCGTCGTTCGAGGAGTTCGTTCTGGATCCGGTAGGCCTCGTCGATGTCGATCGTGTGATCGTCGGCGAGACTCGGGGTGTCGGTGCGACTCTGCTGAGCGTCGTCGAGGCGACGGGCGAGTGCGGATACGGTGTCTTCTGGGGCTGTCATCACGCCTCGCTCATTTCTGGAGAACTTTTGCGGTTTCGATGTTCACAGTTGCACACAAACGTTTGTCGGTTCGGTGTAGAAGTGCAGCGAGGACTCGCCACCCTCGCGCCCGATGCCGGACAGGCCCATGCCACCGAAGGGGGATCGCAGTTCACGGGTGAACCACGTGTTGACCCAGGAGATTCCGACGTTCATCTTCTGGGCGACGCGGTGTCCGCGGCGCAGGTCGTTGGTCCACACGGAGGCAGCCAGGCCGTACTCGGTGTCGTTTGCCAGGGCGATCGCTTCGGCTTCCGTGTCGAACGGAATAAGTGCTGCGACGGGTCCGAAGATCTCCTCGCGCACGGCGCGATCCTTGTTGGTCAAGCCCGTCCACAGGGTGGGTTCGATCCAGGATCCGCCCGACAGTTCCTGTCCGAGATCCGGAATACCGCCGCCGGTCAGTACTTTCGCGCCCTCCTGCTCGGCGATCTCGAAGTAGTCGAGCACCTTCTTCCGGTGCGCCTGCGAGATGAGCGGACCGGTCGTCGTCGCAGCGAGCGTCGGGTCGCCCAGACGCAATCCTGCTGCCCGCTCGACGAGTCCACCGGCGATGTCGTCGAAAATGCTGCGGTGCACGTACACCCGTTCGGTGCACAGGCAAACCTGGCCGGTGTTGGTGAACACCGACTTTGTCAGACCCGTCAGCGCTTCGTCGATGTCGACGTCGTCGAACACGATCGCGGCGTTCTTGCCGCCGAGCTCGAAGGAGACCGGACGAACCCGCGGCGCAACGGTTTTCATGACATGGGAACCGGTTGCCGAAGATCCGGTGAAGGTGACGCCGTCGATACCGGGGTGCGTGGTGAGGAACTCGCCGGCTGAGTTCGCGCCGAATCCGTGGACGACGTTGTAGACACCGGCAGGCAGGCCGACCTCTTCGAGTACCTCGGCCAGCAACGACGCAGTCGCTGGGGTTTCTTCGGAAGGCTTGACCACCACGGAGTTTCCGCACGCGAGCGCGGGCGCAACCTTCCAGGTCAGGAGAAGCAGCGGCAGGTTCCACGGAACGATGACGGCGACCACGCCGAGCGGCTTGCGGATCGCGTAGTTCAGCGCCTGCTTGCCACCGGCGAGATCCGTGACAAACGATTCCTGTCCGGCCGCGGCGACGATGTCGGCGAAGGTGCGGAAGTTCGTCAGGGCGCGCGCAACGTCGAGTTCGCGTGCCTGCGTGATCGGCTTGCCGGTGTCCGCCATTTCTGCGGCGACGAACTCTACGAATCGCTCCTCGATCCGGTCGGCGGCCCGCCTCAGCAGAGCCGTCCGCTCCCGGACCGGCGTATCGGCCCAACCGTTGTCCAGGGCGCGTCTGGCAGAAGTCACGGCCCGATCGACCAGGGCCTTGTCGGCCTCGTGGACCCGGGCGAGAACACGGCCCGTTGCGGGGTCAACCTGATCGAAGCTCGACGACTCGTCGGGTTCGACATAGGAGCCGTCCACGTAATTGCGGATCCATCCGTCGCATTGTGAGGTCATGGACTAACTATTGGCCCGTGACCCATATCAAACAAATGCAAAAACTGCCGCCAGCTATACCTCGATTGGCATAGATGGCGGCAGTTCACTTACCCGCCTCAGCTCCCCATATCGGCGCCGAGCGCCTCAGCTCCCCATGTCGGCGCCGAGCGCCTCAGCTCCCCATGTCGGCGCCGAGCGCCTCAGCGGCGCAGATACGCCAACTGCACGTTGACGGATTTTTCCGCCACCGGCCACAGCTTCGGGTCCACGTCGGAGTAGACGTGTTCGACAATGTCGCGAACCGACGCCGACTCCCCCAACGTCGACAGAGCGGCCCGCACCTGATCCAGACGCTCCTCGCGGTGAGCCAGGTACTGCTGCGAAATCGCCTGTAGATCGGGCAGGTCCGGACCGTGCCCGGGCAGAACCGTCAATCCGTCGCCGAGCGCGGCCAGAGATCGCAGCGAGGTGAGGTAATCCCCCAGATCGCCGTCGGAATCGTCGAGAACTGCCGTGCCACGGCCGAGAATGGTGTCGCCCGTCAGCACGCTCGCATCGTTCTCGATGACGATCGACACCGAGTCCGCGGTGTGGCCCGGCGTTGCGAGGATCCGCAACTTCAGACCCGCCACCTCGATCACTTCACCGTCGACAAGTGCCGAGGCGCCCCCACGCAGAAATGTGGGGTCGACGGAACGCACCGGAGCCGAAGTCAATTCATGGAAACGGTCCACCCCGCCGGTGTGGTCGTAGTGCCGGTGCGTGATCAAGGTCAGCGCTACCGGACCCACACCAGCGACCCGTTGCAGGTGTTCCTCGTCGTTGTCACCTGGATCAACGACAACACACTCCACGCTGCCGGGGGCATGCAGAATCCAGGTGTTCGTACCGTCCAGCGTCATCATGCCCGGATTGTTCTCGAGCAAGACCGAAGCGATGTCGGTAACGCGGCGAAGCTGCGCGTAGGCGGGATGGACCGTCGACATCAGCGAACTTCGACGATCAGTTCCACCTCGACGGGTGAGCCGAGGGGAAGTTCTGCCACTCCGACAGCCGAACGAGCGTGGATGCCGGCGTCGCCGAGCACCTCGCCGAGGAATTCGGATGCGCCGTTGATCACGCCGGGCTGGCCGGTGAATCCTTCGGCGGATGCCACGAAGCCGACGACCTTCACGACGCGGACGACGTTGTCGATGCCGACCAGCGCGTCGATGGCAGCGAGGGCGTTGAGCGCGCAGGTACGTGCCGCGGCCTTGGCGTCCTCATCCGACACGCCCGCGCCGAGCTTGCCGGTCAGCGCCAGTTTTCCGTCGACGAACGGGAGCTGACCCGACGTGTACACGTGGTTGCCACTGCGAACCGCGGGAACGTACGCAGCGACGGGTGCCGCGACGGCGGGAAGTGCGATGCCCAGTTCGGCGAGACGCTCCGACCAGGTCTGTGTTGCCTCTGCCATGTGATTCAGCCCTTCGGACGCTTCATGTACGCGACGTGCTGCTCGCCTGACGCGCTCGGCAGGACTGCGACGAGTTCCCAGCCGTCGACACCCCAGTTGTCGAGAATTGCCTTCGGATTGTGGACCAGCAACGGAGTCACCGTGTATTCCCAGGAAGTTATTTCGCTCATGCGCTGAGCCTATCCCGCGCACATCTTCGGCCCCAGACTTATAGGCTCGCGGTGTGGTTGCATCCCAAGATGAGCTGAGCAGGACCTGGCCCGAGTCTGCGACGAAGGCCCGCCTGCACTTTGTGTCGGGTAAAGGCGGAACCGGTAAGTCCACGGTTGCCGCCGCGTTGGCGCTCGCGTTGGCCGAAGGCGGCAAGCGCGTTCTCCTCGTGGAGGTCGAGGGCCGTCAGGGAATCGCGCAGCTCTTCGACGTACCGCCGCTTCCACCGCAGGAGACCAAGGTCGCGGCCGCCGAAGGTGGCGGTGAAGTGATGGCTCTCGCCGTCGACATCGAGACGGCGTTCCTCGAATACCTCGAGATGTTCTACAACCTCGGCTTCGCCGGACGGGCGATGCGTAAGTTCGGCGCCATCGAATTTGCCACGACCATCGCTCCCGGCCTTCGCGACGTTCTGCTCACCGGCAAGATCAAGGAGTGCGTCATCCGCACCGATCGAACCGGCAAGCGCGTGTACGACGCCGTTGTCGTCGACGCTCCCCCGACCGGACGGATCGGCAGCTTCCTCGACGTCACCAAGGCGATGGCCGATCTCGCCAAAGGCGGCCCGGTGCACTCACAGAGTGAAGGTGTCGTTCGCCTGCTGCACTCGCCGGAAACCGTCGTACATCTGGTTGCGCTTCTCGAAGCACTGCCCGTTCAGGAGACTGCCGACGCCGCCGCAGAACTGGCGCGTGACGACCTCAACCTCGGTGCCGTCATCGTCAATCGCGCCAGCCCGAGGTTCTTGCCCGAAGATCAACTCGCTGGTGCTGCGGCCGGCAATATCGACGCCGCTTCGATCCGGTCGACGCTCTCCGATGTCGGCATCGATCTGTCCGACGACGACTTCGCGGGCCTGCTCACCGAGACGATCGAGCATGCTTCGGTGCTCGAAGCTCAAGAATCCAGTGCAGAGAAGCTCCGCGAGATCGACGGCGCGCGGGTGCAACTTCCGGCACTCGCCGACGGCGTTGATCTCGGTGGGCTGTACGAGCTGGCCGAATACCTCACGGAACAGGGCGTGTGATGACCGAGACCACTGAGAACGTGACGGTCGGCAGTTCCAGGACCGGCCGGCGCGTAGCTCCTGCCCTCGATATTTCGGCGATCATCAAGGACCCGACGGCACGGATCGTGGTGTGTTGCGGCGCGGGTGGCGTCGGCAAGACCACGACGGCTGCGTCGCTGGCATTGCGTGCGGCCGAAGAGGGCCGACGCGTAGTCGTCCTCACCATCGATCCGGCCCGTCGGCTCGCGCAGGCCTTGGGTGTGGCCGAACTCGACAACACTCCGCAGCCGGTGAAGCTGGGTCCTGAGGCCACGGGTGAACTGCACGCGATGATGCTGAACATGCGTCGGACTTTCGACGAGATGGTCATCGAGCATTCGAGCCCCGAGAAGGCCGAGCAGATCCTGGCGAATCCCTTCTACCAAACCGTTGCCACATCGTTCTCCGGAACGCAGGAGTACATGGCGATGGAGAAGTTGGGGCAGCTGGCGTCGAACGACGCGTGGGATCTGGTGATCGTCGATACCCCGCCGTCACGCAACGCCCTCGACTTCCTCGACGCTCCGCAGAGGCTCGGCACGTTCCTCGACGGACGGATGATCCGACTGCTCTCTGCACCCGGTCGAGGCCTGACCAGGCTCGTGGCCGGCGCGATGGGGTTGGCGCTGAAGGGTGTCTCGACCATCGTGGGAAGCCAAATGCTTTCGGATGCATCGGCATTCGTGCAGTCACTCGACTCGATGTTCGGCGGTTTCCGTGAACGCGCGACGAAGACCTACGAGTTGCTACGTCAGCCGGGGACTCATTTCCTGGTGATCGCAGCGGCCGAACCCGACGCTCTTCGTGAGGCGGCATTCTTTGTCGATCGTCTTGCGGGCGACTCGATGCCGTTGGCCGGATTGGTTCTCAACCGCACACATCCCACCTTGACGGCTCTGCCTGCCGATCATGCGGTGACTGCCGCCGACAAATTGGAAGCGAAGGAGAATGCGACCGAGGCCGAGGCCCTCACCGCAGCTGTTCTCCGTATCCACGCCCATCGGGCAGTGATCGCGAAGCGAGAAATCGCCTTGCTGAGCCGATTCACCGCAGCTCACCCGAGGGTGCCGCTGATCGGTGTTCCGTCGCTACCGTTCGAGGTCTCGGACCTCGAGGCACTGCGCGCGGTGGGAGATCAGCTCACTCGTAAGGGCTGATCCCCCGATCGGCCGGGATCAGACTGCTGAGTGATGCTGGCGCTGGTCTTCGAAGAACTCAGACCAGGAATCGACATCGGGGTGCTGCTTGAGCAGTGCACGGCGCTGACGTTCCGTCATCCCGCCCCACACGCCGAACTCGACACGATTGTCGAGAGCATCTGCTCCGCACTGCATGAGGACCGGGCAGTGACGGCAGATGGTGGCCGCCTTGCGCTGCGCGGCGCCACGAACAAAAAGTTGGTCGGGGTCGACCTCGCGGCATCTTGCCTGAGTTACCCAGGCAATTCGTGCCTCGGCCTGCTCGATGTCCAAACGGCTACTCGGGGTGGCTGTGTACATTCTGGGTCCCCTCTACAAAGTCTGACCGTCGCCATAAGGCGAGCAGCGCACCATCTCAGCCGTCCCGCGGTAGCACGGTGAAAGCTGAGACACATTCGTGATCGAGTGTTATGTCGATCACACTGATCACAATTTAGGTAAAGAACGGCCCTAACGCAAGACGCTCAGACGCATTTTTTGGTACGGCAGTACAAAGCGCGTGTTCAGGAGGTTTTGAACACTCACAAAACACTGAAACCGGTTCCAATGGGTGGGCACACGTACTCTGTAGATCGTGTCGATTGCAAAAACAGTGGCGAAGCTCGCCGGAAGCTCCGCATTGGCGGGTGTCCTGGTCGCAGGGGTGATGTTCCCGGTGGCGGGCGGATTCGGATTCGCGTCCAACCGCGCTGCCGATACCGTCGACAACGTCTCGGCCGAACTGGTCGAAGGCACGGTCCCCGCGGTGTCCACCATGGTCGATTCCGCCGGCAACCCCATTGCCTGGCTCTACGACCAACGACGCTTCGAAGTCCCGAGCGAGAAGATCTCCAACAACATGAAGTTGGCGATCGTCTCCATCGAGGACCGACGGTTCCCCGACCACAAGGGTGTCGACTGGCAGGGAACGCTGCGCGCCTTCCTCACCAACACGACAACCGGTGAAGTACAGCAGGGCGCGTCGACACTCGATCAGCAGTATGTGAAGAACTACCAGCTGTTGGTCGTGGCCAAGACGGATGCCGAGCGCCGCGCTGCCATCGAGACCACCCCGGCCCGAAAGATCCGCGAGATCCGGATGGCACTGACGCTGGACAAGGAACTCACGAAAGACGAGATCCTCACCCGGTACCTGAACCTAGTGCCGTTCGGCAACGGATCCTTCGGCATTCAGGACGCGGCTCAGACCTACTTCGGCGTCGATGCCGCAGATCTGAGCGTCCCCCAGTCGGCAATGCTTGCCGGCATGGTTCAGTCCAGCTCCGCGCTGAACCCGTACACGAACGTCGAGGGCGTCACCGAGCGTCGTAACACTGTGCTCGACACCATGATCACGAACATCCCGGATCGCGCCGACGAGTTCCGGGCAGCGAAGGAAGAGCCCCTCGGCGTCCTGGAAACTCCCAACAACTTGCCGCGCGGCTGCATCGCTGCAGGCGATCGCGGATTCTTCTGTGACTACGCACTCAAGTACCTCTCGGACGCCGGAATCACCCGCGACCAGATCAACGAGGGTGGTTACCTCATCAAGACCACTCTCGATCCGCAAGTCCAGGCGTCCACCAAAGCCGGACTGAACGCGAACGCGAGCGCCAACCTCGACGGCATCGCCAACGTCATGAACGTGATCAGGCCGGGTCAGGATTCGCACAAGGTCATCGCGATGGCCAGCAGTCGCACGTACGGACTCAACGCCGACGCCGACGAAACCGTCCAGGCGCAGCCGTACTCCCTGGCCGGCGACGGTGCGGGTTCCGTCTTCAAGATCTTCACGACGGCTGCGGCGATGGAGAAGGGCCTCGGCATCAACGCGACCCTCGACGTACCCAAGCGCTTCGAAGCCAAGGGCATGGGTAGCGGTGGCGCGGCCGGATGCCCGGTGTCGACGTACTGCGTCGAGAACGCCGGCAACTACCCGCCGACGCTGTCCGTGACCGACGCGCTGGCACAGTCCCCCAACACCGCTTTCGTCAAGCTCATCGAGGCAACCGGCGTCACGCCGACGGTCGACATGGCTGTCCGTCTCGGGATGCGCTCGTACGCCGATCCCAACACCTCGGGCTTCGACGAGCGCAGCATGGCCGACTTCCAGAAGGAACAGAACCTCGGTTCGTTCACCCTCGGCCCCACCTGGATCAACCCGCTCGAACTCTCCAACGTCGCGGCCACTCTCGCCTCGCACGGCAAGTGGTGCCCGCCGAGTCCCATCGATTCGGTCTTCGACCGCTACGGCAAGCCGGTGGCCGTCACCGAGCAGGGCTGTGAGCAGGTTGTCGAGCCCGGTTTGGCAGACACCCTCGCCAACGCCATGAGCCGTGACGACGTCGGCGCCGGTACGTCTGCCGGAGCCGCGAGCAGCGCCGGATGGAGCCTGCCGATGTCGGGCAAGACGGGTACCACCGAGACCCACAAGTCCTCGGCGTTCCTCGGCTTCACCAACAACCTCGCCGCTGCCGTCTACATCTTCGGCGACTCCCCGACGCCCGGCGAGATCTGCTCGAGCCCGCTGCGCCCCTGCTACAGCGGCAACCTGTACGGCGGTACCGAACCGGCAAGATCCTGGTTCGCGTCAATGAACCCGGTCGCCAACAACTTCGGGCCCACCTCGCTGCCTCCGATCGACGAGAAGTACGTACGGGGATCACAGAACGGCCAGGTCCCCGAGGTTGTCGGCCTGAGTCAGTCGGCGGCAACGTCGCGGCTGCAGGCGTCCGGCTTCACGGTCAATTCCGTGACGACGGCGTCCGGAGCGCGCGCGGGAACGGTCACCGGAGTTTCGCCGTCCGGGTCCGCGATCCCGGGTTCGACCGTCACGATCTACATCAGCGACGGTTCCGTGAGGGCTCCGGCAGCACCCGCATCCCCCGCGGCCCCGGCACCGGCGCCGGGCGCGACTCCCCCGGATGCGACTCCGCCCGGAGGTGAACCCGCACCGCCTGCGGGGACCCCGCCGAACTGACGGCCCTGAAACAAGAACAGCCGCGATCTCCGAGTGATTCGGAGGTCGCGGCCGTTTTGGTTCTGGGGGGCGCGCTTCTACAGGCGGGACTTCACTGCTGCAGAGATACGTGCGCCGTCGGCCTTGCCCTTGGCCAGTGCGCTGGCGGCCTTGATGACCTGGCCCATCTGACGCATCCCGGGACGCTCACCGAGCTCCTCGGAAACCTGAGCAAGTGCGGTGTCGACGACGTCGACAAGCTCGGCGTCGGTCAACGGCGTCGGCAGGTACTCGTCGATGATCTGAGCTTCTGCGCGCTCTTTCGCGGCAAGCTCACCGCGACCGTTCTCGGTGTAGATCTCGGCCGATTCGCCGCGCTTCTTCGATTCCTTTGCAAGGACTTTGATGATTTCTTCGTCGGTGAGGACGCGCGCTTCCTTACCGGCTACCTCTTCGGTCTGGACGGCTGCCATGAGCATCCGGAGGGTGGCTGTACGTAGCGGATCCTTGGCCTTCATGGATGCAACCATGTCGGTTCGGAGGGTGGCTTTGAGCGAGGGTGTCGTGTCGGACATGGTGGAAACGCTACGCGCTCGGCGTTTCGAGCGTGCCGATAGTTACCTCCGCCCGGACACAATTCTCTGTGGAATAGCTGTAAAAGGCGGCGAGAGCGACGCAGAAGAAGGTCACACCCGTATCCTTGAGGGGTGTCTGACCAGTTCCGCACCAATCTGACCCGCGCCGCACTTGGTGCCGCGGGCGCCGCTGCACTCGGGATCGGGTACGCATCCGGCATCGAACGCAATGCATTTGCACTGCGTGAGGTGACGATGCCAGTCCTGGCGCCCGGTTCGTCGTCGCTGCGGGTCCTCCATCTCAGCGACTTGCACATGATGCCGAACCAACGGTTGAAACAGAATTGGTTGCGTGAGCTCGAAGGCCTCGACCCCGACCTCGTGGTCAACACCGGCGACAACCTCTCGCATCAGCGCAGTGTTCCGGCAGTCGTCCAGGCGCTCGGAGATCTGTTGGCTCGACCGGGCCTGTTCGTCTTCGGCAGCAACGACTACTTCGCCCCGAAACCGAAGAACCCACTGAGCTACATCTTCAACAAGAACAAGCGCGTCACCGGGGATCCTCTCCCCTGGGGCGACCTGCGTGCTGCCTTCACCGAACGTGGATGGCTGGACATGACTCACGTGCGCCGCGAACTCGAAGTGGCCGGTATTCGCATCGCAGCCGCCGGCGTCGACGATCCGCACCTGAAGCGGGATCGCTACGACACCGTCGCAGGAACACCCAATCCCGTCGCTCAGCTCAAGCTCGGCCTGACGCACTCGCCTGAACCGCGAGTTCTGGACCGGTTCGCCGACGACGGCTACGACCTCGTGCTCGCCGGCCACACGCACGGTGGTCAGCTGTGCCTTCCGTTCTACGGCGCGCTGGTCACGAACTGCCAGATCGACCGATCCCGGGTCAAGGGGCCGTCCAAGTGGGGCGCGCACACCCAGCTGCACGTCTCAGCTGGCATCGGCACTTCGCCGTGGGCGCCGGCACGCTTCTGCTGCCGCCCCGAGGCGACTCTGCTCACTCTGGTTCCGGCCACCAGGCGCGAACCCGAGCACGTCTCCGCGCACAGTTCCGCAGAGTCCCCAGCGTCGGTTCTACGCAACTGACCTGCGGATTTAATGTCAGTCGACTCGGTAATGTAAGCTAACCGAGGTTCGACACGGGGTGTGGCGCAGCTTGGTAGCGCGCTTCGTTCGGGACGAAGAGGTCGTGGGTTCAAATCCCGCCACCCCGACAGTGAAGAACAGCAATCGAGGCCCTTCCGCTCACGCGGGAGGGCCTCGGTTGCGTAGTGAGTAGAGCCGTTCGGCCAGCGCGAGACGTTCACTATCCTGACGTCAGCAACTCCCCCGACGATAAGGTGAAGCCGTGGCATCCGAACCAGACTTTGCGCACAACGACATGGCGAGCCGTAGCCGACGCGAGAAAGCTGTCGGCCTTGCCAAGTTCGCCTGGGATCGCGATATCAGCAGTGCAGAGTTGCTCGACATGCCCGACGATCGACTACGCAAACTCGCGCGGGCGGCCGGTGCAAATCCGCCGAGCACGCGGGAAACTTGGACGATCGCGGCCGGACTTCTCGACGAGAAATCCGTGTGGTCAGCCGCTAACCCAGACCGTCCCGAGGCTCGGCGTGAGCATCCGGACGAGAAGATCATGTGGGTGAAGACGCCGATCGAGCCCTGGCTGTGACAGCCGAATTCAGCGGAGCTGTGAACCGGTGATCGGGCAGGTTGATGAGGTGGTCGTCGACTGCTCGTCTCCTATCGCACTGGCGAAATTCTGGGCCGGGGTCCTCGGTGGACGGCCTGTGGAGCGAAGCGCGGAGTGGGCGTTTGTCGACCCACCCGGGTGGACTCGCCTCGCCTTCCAACGCGTACCGGAATCCAAGCTCACGAAGAATCGCCTGCACATCGACGTCAGCGTGGATGACGTCGTCGCTGCAACCGAGGCTGCCGAGCGTCTCGGCGCAACTCGGGTCGGCAATGTTCAGGAAGACTCGGCCGGTACCTTTCAGGTGCTGCTGGATCCCGAGGGAAACGAGTGGTGCGTCGTCCGAAGTATCGGAGGTTGATTCACACTCCCGCTACGGTTTCGCGCGCCCAACGGTAGTCGGTCGTGCCCATACCCGAGTGATGCCAGACGCACCCCGTCGACGACGGGAAAAGTTGCAGCAGTCTTCGCAGGGTCGTCGAAGTAGGCCACGGCAGCACGGCCGGCCCTGGCGATGAAGCACCGAACGCATCCTTGATCACCAGCCCTGGCAATCGGGTTGTCAGTTCTGCCTTCAGGTTCGGGGAGAACAACGCACCGCCTGACCCGATCAGTTTGAGAGTCGAAAGGTCTTAGCGCCCTTCGCTTGCGGCGATGGCGTCGGCGATCGGTCGAGCAATCGCGTCGCCGACGACGGTGATTCCGGTGATCTTCTCGGCCTCGACCAGTCGCAGCACGTCCATCGGATCGAAGCTGCGGGTCAGCACTCGGGGCGCACCCATGAGGACTGCCGTGAGCAGTGAATAGATCGCGGCTCCATGCATGAGCGGCGGGATGAGTAGCAGTACAGTCGGATTGGTGTTCGCTACAGTCGCACCCTGTAACCCGAATTGCGTAGAGGTCCCGCTGAGCGAGAGCTGAGGCACCATTCACCCGGTATCGACAGTGCTGATACCTCCCTGACCAAGCCGTACAGACGGAAGGTAGGGTAGCCTAATGCACTCACGCACCACTCTCCGGAGCCGCACGTCGGTCCGGGTCGCCATGGTTGCCCTGGCGACTGTTTTTGCCGCTACGGCCTGCGGCTCTTCCGACGCCGGCAGCAACGCAAACGGCAACACCGATGTCGCGACCGGCGGCAAGCTGTTCAGCACCGCCGACACGGAAACCGCGAAGCTCGGCAGCAATGCCGCGCCCGGCGAGTTCCCGCGCACGATCACCCACGCTCTGGGCGAGACCACCCTCGAGGCCAAGCCCACCCGCGTCGTCGTCCTCGACAGCGGCGAACTCGACGAGGTCCTCTCACTCGGGATCACCCCGGTCGGCATCGCCAGCCCGGAGAGTGCCGCCGGTCAGCCGTCGTACCTGGCCGACAAGCTCGTCGGAGCCCCCGACGTGGGCACGACCAACAACCTCAACCTCGAGGCGATCACCGCACTGCAGCCCGATCTGATCCTCGGCAGCAAATTGCGCCAGGACAAGCTTTACCCGCAGCTCGCGGCAATCGCGCCGACGGTCTTCAGCATCCGCCCCGGCTTCCCGTGGAAGGAGAACTTCCTCCTTGCCGGTGACGCACTCGGCGAGGAGACCAAGGCTGAGCAGGTTCTCAACGACTACCAAGAGCACGCCGACAAGGTCCGTGAGTCGATCGACGGTTCCCCGACCATTTCACTGGTTCGTTTCATGTCCGGGAAGCTGCGTCTGTACGGCAATCTGTCGTTCATCGGCGTCATCTTGAAAGACGTGGGCCTGCCCCGCCCGGCGATCCAGGACATCAACGAGCTGGCCGTCGAGGTCAGCCCGGAAACGATCACCGAGGCAGAGGGTGACCGAATCTTCTACTCCAGCTACGGAAATCCTGCCGACACCGGCCAGACCACCGTTGTTGCCGGACCGCTGTGGGCCAGCATGGACGCAGTCAAGGAAGGCCGCGCCACCGAGGTGAGCGACGAGACCTGGTTCCTGGGCCTCGGCCCGACAGGTGCCGGCCTGGTTCTCGACGACCTGCAGGCCAAGCTCGGCAAGTAGCCGTCACCTAAGCCAAGACCGCCGCTCGACTCTCCGGAGTCGAGCGGCGTTTTTTGTTCAGCGGTTGTCCTGCTCGAGGTGTTCGTTCATCGTCGAGTGCAGGTCGACGAGAAATTCCTCGAATCGACTGAGCAGTTCGGGCGGATACTTCGCCATCATGGCGTCGAGTCGCACCGCAAGGGGCCCGAAGAACTCGTCCGCCAGATCCTGCACATGCGCACTACTGTGCAGCGTGACCACGCGGCGGTCTGCATTCTCTCGGGTACGGACGATATGCCCTGCCTTTTCCAGAACTTCACCTGCTGTATGCAGTGCGGCACTACCGAAATCGACGACGAACGCACGCCGTCCGAACCCGACGAGAACGGGTATCCCTTTGCTCAGTGGGCGTACACGTTCTTCCACATGCAAGATGCGGAGCGTCTCGGCGACGAAACCGCCAAGGCACACGTGATCGCGCAGACCGATCAGACCGTTGGGCGCCAGGTAGCCGACGCACTCCGAGCCCAGGGACTGAGCGTCGACTGGAACGGTGACAACAATCAGCGTATCCGAGTCACCGACGTACGTTGGCGCAAACCGCTCCCGCAGTAGGAGATTCAGCTGGGTGGCAATACGCGGTCGAGGAACGTATTGCTGAATACGCGGTGCGGGTCGTGTTCGTCGAGAGTGGCGAGAGCGAAGTCCCAATTCCCGTCGCCACCGGCACGGAAGGTGGCAGGCACTGTGCTGGTGAGGAATTCGTCGTCCTGGTACGCCGCCTGATCGGTGAATGCCCACCCCTTCGACCACTCCGGACGGAAAGTCGCGTAATCGCCGGAGTAGTTCGCGACCATCCACCGTTCCATCTCACGAAGGAACGCGGGCAATCCCGCCGTACCGGGTATCGAGACCACGTTCATCCAGATGGCCGCGTCCCAGTCCTGACGATCCGCCCGCGGCCGCACCGCTGACAGATCCGGCACGCCGGCGCTGTCGACAAGGACTTCACCATTGTCGTCGACCCCGCAAAGACGCACTTCGAACGGCATGTTGACGGGATACTGCCCGAGCGACGCGTAGTGCGTCATTCGCTCGTTCAGCCAACTCGTCATCTCATGCACGACACGGCCGATGTTGGACCGCTTGGTGATCACTGCCCCACCACCGGCTACGACGCGCAAGGTTGTGTGCCGCAGGTAGAACAAAACATTTTTCGACCATCCCCACAGATCGTCGGTGTCGGTGAGCGCCAATCCTGCTGCTACGGCTCCGAACTGGGAGGCGCCGAACAGTGTTGTCGCAGCTTGAAGGCCCTGCGCCACCATCCCCAACGGGGTGGTGACTTCTTCGGGAATCGCGTCGGAGAAGAAGTAGTTGTACGGCCCGCTCACTTCTCGAGACTCCGGCGGTTTGACCGGGGTCGGTGTCCAGATCTTGAGCCACGGTGTTTCGGTGAACGGGAACCAGATCGCTTCCACCCGTCCGGATTTCTCGACGAAACTCTCGTAAGTGCGCCCTGGCGAGCCGGGAGCAGCAAAGAGTTCTTGCCACGGAATATCGGTGAAACTCTGGCATCGCAGCCGATAATTCTCCCCGGCTTGCAGCGTCACGGAGGTGACGAAGGTTCGGCCCAGATGGGTCAGGAAAGCCGTGATCTCGTCGTCTGATCGGTGAAAGGTCTTCAGCGCGTATCGATTGCTGCCTTCGTCCCACGCCACCACCGTGATCTCGGTGATCAGGTTGCTCAGCGATCCGTACGACTGACCAGGGGTGATCGTCTCCCCCGCCGCCGGATACGTTGCCCCGTGAGCGCCGATCGCCAGTGCCCCGGCGATGGACAGCTCACCGATCGCCGGAGAGTTGGCCCAGCCGAGCCCCTCTCGCTCGAGCGCTGTCAGAATCGCTTCGATACTGGCCCCGGCTCCGGCCGTGACCATTGCGGGCGTACCGGCGCCCGCAATGTCCGTTGCTGGCGTGCCGTGCTGCACCACAACCGAATTCAAGTTGGTCATCGTGTCGACCAGCAGAACGCAATCCGAAGGCGCGCCCGGCACCACCGTCAACGGACTCCACCCGTGCATCGTTCCGCGCGCACGTACCGTGTACCCGTTGTCGAACGCCCAGTTGGCGAGGGTGACGACGTCGTCGCTGTGACGCGGCGTCGCCGTCCACACACTGTCGAGCATGATTTCTCGCGACCAGTTGGCGTATGCCTGCTGTGACAACGGAATGTCCGACGGAAATCCGGGCGGTGGCGCGATGGTCGATGCCGAGCCCCGGGGAACTGCTCCCGCCGGCGCCCACGAAAGACCCGCAAGCGCAGCAGCACCAGCACTCCCTGCGAGAAATCCGCGCCGGCTCACACTGTGCGCTGCCTTGGGTTCTGCTTGATGCACCACTGCTCACTCCGTCAGCCGACTCGGTTCATGTCAGGGACGAACGTAGAACAAATACGATTACGATGCCAGTGGTTCCGTAATAAAAGTTTTCCGACGATCACCGCACCATCGGAGCGAAGACCGCGTAGATCGCTTCCGGGGCACCCTCGAACGCACTGATGATCAACCAGGCAGTCAGAACCGTCAGAGCCGGCCCGATCAGGACCTTCTCGAGGTTCCCACCTGCACGGATGGACAGAAATGATGGCAGCCGTTGTTCCCACCAGCGCTTGCCGCCGAGCGGGATCAGGGGCGCAAGAAACGGCACCCCCTCCTTGGTGATCGCATCGCCGAGGCAGTGCGTGGCGCAGCCCAGTGCCACCGCAACACCTAGACCGGTGGATCCGGCCTCGCTGGGATACCACTGCCAAGTGAGGGTCGAGAGCACCAACGCAACGGCAGAAACCGCGAGCCATCCCTTCTCCTTGGCCAATTCACCCGCCAATCCTCGGATCGCCAACCCGAGGCAGAAGAACAGCGTGATGATGATGGCGGGCTTCCCGAACTGAACGACCAGCGCAGAGACCCCGGCACCCAGACCGGCGGCAAACAGTGCGGTGTGCGTGAGAGTCCGATGCCCACCACGACGCTTGCCGTCCTTCTTGCCTTTCGTAATGCGGTAGAAGGTCACCGAAATCGCGTCGATGCCCTTGGCCAGCGCCTTGCTGAGCGGACCGAATGATCGGGAAACCGTCGACTGACCGGTATCGAGGTC
This sequence comes from Rhodococcus sp. IEGM 1409, assembly GCF_030056735.1. Classification (GTDB taxonomy): domain Bacteria; phylum Actinomycetota; class Actinomycetes; order Mycobacteriales; family Mycobacteriaceae; genus Rhodococcus_F. The sequence continues at coordinate 221,949 of NZ_JASHKN010000010.1, read as the reverse complement.
GGGAAGCAGGGCGGCTCCGGCGCACACCCCGGCAAAGGTCAACGTCTCCGCGGTGGATGTGGGCCCTCCCCAGTCGAGAGGCAACAACTCTGCAACCACCAACCCCACAGCAGCACCGGACATCGCGTGGGTGGGGCCCATGACCATGAAACACAACACCTTTCGAAACGCGCCCCGCATCAGGCCGTACCGCAGCCTCTGCAAAGACACCACACACATGACGCCGTCGGCGACGGTCCCGGCATGCTCGCCGAGACCGCCCCGAACGTAGCAAGTGCTACCGACAGGCTTGACCGACCTCCAGATCCGGTTGAGTACGGCCGTACCGTTCCAGGTCAAAGCGGTTCATACGGAGCTTTTTTCGCTCGTCACCCCGCAGCGACCGTGCATGACAGAGCAACGCCTTCCTCCAGCGGCGCGACACCGGCAATGTCGAGCACCTCTGCGGGAACACCGTCGGTCGTCGGAGCCCACTCGACGGACGGCAACGCCGGCACACCTTCACGCGCAATGAATGTCGCAGCTTCGCTCGGCACTTCGATAGTGATTGCGGCCGTACCGGCCTCCTCCGCGCGTACAACCTTGCCCTCGTCGATGAGCCTCTGCAGCTCCTCGTCGGAAATCGGCGCCGCGGCACCACACGCTACTTCGGGTGCCACACCCAGCTCGGACGGAGCGGTCGCGATGGATCGAACCGCCACCGGAGACCCGTCGGAAATCGGGTTGGAGGCCCAAGCGATTCCCGGCGCCACGGCCATACCCAGGACCGCCACGGAGGCCACCACCACACCGGTCCGGCGGACCCGCTTGCCGTTCACTTTCAATCGCGTCATCGTTGTTCTCCTTGATCGAACATTCTCGAATTCTCGGCGCGGTCGCATCCGAGAAACCCGAGGTTATGAAGCCAACACTGCAGATCTGTTGTCGGTTTCTTAGGAGTTGATGAGAATGCGGCGGCCCTCGCTCCGAGCGAGGCCCCAGGCCGTATTCCGATGGCACCATGGCTGGGGTGAGTACACGCGAGCGCATCCTGATCGTTGACGACGACGCGAAGGTATTGAATTCGCTCGAACGTGGACTTCGATTGTCGGGCTTCGACACGGCGACTGCCGTCGACGGACGATCAGCCTTGTCGTCGGTGAACAAGCAATGCCCGGCCGCGCTTGTTCTCGACGTCAACATGCCCGGCCTCGACGGCGTCGGGGTCGTGACGGCATTGCGTGCGATCGGCAACGAGGTTCCGATCTGCGTACTCAGCGCCCGAAGTTCCGTGGGCGACCGCATCGCGGGGCTCGAGGCGGGCGCCGACGACTACCTCACCAAACCCTTCGAGTTGGCAGAGCTTGTCGCCAGGCTCCGCGCTTTGCTTCGACGCACGACGCGGGCCACCCCTACCCTCGATCACCCGATCACCGTCGGCCCTCTCACCGTTGATCTTCGTGGTCATCGAGCACACATCGACGGTAGGCGAATCGAACTCACCAAAAGAGAATTCGATCTGTTGTCCGTGCTCGCCGAGCATGCCGGCATCGTACTGAGCCGGGCACAACTCCTGCGCCTCGTCTGGGGTTACGACTTCGCTGCCGACACCAATGTCGTCGACGTCTTTGTCACCTACCTACGCAAGAAACTCGAGGTCGACGGGGCTCCCCGCGTGATCCACACCGTGCGCGGAGTTGGCTTCGTCCTGAGGGCCGAACGATGAAGCGGCCGCTGTCATTACAGACCAGAGTAGCCATCGCCTCGGGCCTGGCCGCCGGAATCGTCATTGCCGCGATCGGAATTGCATTCGCGGTCTTTCTGCGTGTCAACGGATCCGAACAACTCGAACGCACTCTCGACTCCGTCACTCTGGGGGTCGCGGCAAGTGCACCGAGCCCGGCATTCATCGAAACACCCACCGCAACAACTCAACCACTCGTCGTCGACCCCGGCCTCAATGCCACGGCCATCAGCGCGTTGGCTACCACCGACGTCCGCAGTCGGGATGTTCTGCTGCCCGGCGACAGCGGCGCCGCACTGGCCGTCAGCATCCCCGAAGACCCACTGACCCAGGCAATCCGTGAGCAGCAGTTCCAGGTGGCCGCTGCGGCGGTGGTCGCCATTCTCGCCGCGGCCGGGCTCGGCTGGTTCCTCACGGGCCGTGCCGTCCGCCCCCTACAGCAATTGACCGAGACCACCAGTTCGATCGGCAACAATCTCGACGTCGAAGGACTCTCGCGCCGGGCACCGTCGGTACGTGGCACGCGCGAAGCCGAAGAATTGTCCGAAGCAATCCACAGCATGCTCAGTCGCATCGAAAGCGATCGAAGCCGCACGGAGGAGGCGTTGGAGTCGGCACGCGATTTCGCTCGCGTCTCCGCCCACGAACTACGCACTCCTCTGACGTCGATGCGTACCGATCTGGAAGTTCTCGCGACACTGGATCTCACGGAAAGCCAACGGCGCGAACTGTCCAGCGAATTGTTGGAGGCGCAGCGCCAGATCGAGCGCACCTTGACCGATCTGGAGACGCTCGCCCTGGGTGAGGTGGCCGATCCCGAGGATTGTGCCGACGTCGATCTCGTGGAGGTTGCCGATCGCGCCGTCGCTGACGCAGGCCGTCTGCACCCTCAGGTCGACGTTCGTTTGAACGCACCGGAGGAGCTTTCGGTTCAGGCTTTTCCCGCGGGTATCCGTCTGGTGTTGACCAACGCCGTCACCAACTCCGTTCGGCACGGCAATGCCGACGAAGTCGAGATCACCGTCCGATCAGGGGCTGCCACCGGTTCGGCGACGGTATTCGTCGACGACAACGGCACGGTGATCGCGCCGTCGGAACGCGAAGCGATGTTCGAACGATTTGTTCGTGGTACCGGTGCGGGTAACGCCGGAAGCGGTTTGGGTTTGGCCCTCGTCGCGCAGCAGGCGAGGCTGCACGGCGGTAGCGCACGACTCGACGCGAGCCCGCTCGGCGGAACTCGCTTGATCTTCTCGATCACCCCAATTCGACGTGCAGAGCCTCGAGCAGCGGCTTGGCCGCCTCGTCGAAGAATCGGTCTTGGGTATCTCCACCGATCTGCACCAGTGCCACATCGGTGAATCCGGCGTCCGTGTATGCCTTGACCGCCTCGACGATCACATCCAGGTCGGGACCACACGGGATGCTTTCAGCTACATCCTCTTTGCGCACGAACTGAGTCGCGCCCGAGAAGCTCGCCGGCGTCGGCAGTTCGGAGTTCACGGACCACCCTCCGCCGAACCAGCGGAACTGTTGATGAGCTCGGGCGATTGCCGTGTCGCGATCAGGATCCCACGAGATCGGAATCTGACCGATGGTCCGGCCTGCGGGAGCCAATCCGTACGCCCGGCCGTGAACGTGCTTCCACTGGTGCACCAGATCCGAATCCGGTTGCACGGCAATCAGATCATCGGCCATCGGACCGAAACGCTCGACGGACTTGTCACCGGACATGGCCAGCGCCAGGGGAACCGGGTTCTCCGGGAGATCCCAGATCCGCGCGGACTGGACATCGAAGTACTCCCCCTTCCAGCTCACCAGATCTCCGGCAAGCAGTGCGCGGATGATGCTCACCGCCTCTTGCAGCATGTCCTGTCGGGTGTCGATGGACGGCCAACCCTCGCCAACCACATGCTCGTTCAGGCTCTCGCCACTTCCCAATCCCAGGGTGAAGCGCCCGTCCGCGAGGATCTGGATCGTCGCGGCCTTCTGCGCGACCACGGCAGGGTGGTACCTGACGGTCGGACAAGTCACATACGTCATCAACCCGACTCGCTCGGTGGCGTGGGCGACTGCTCCCAGCACCGACCAGGCGTAGGGCGCATGCCCCTGCTCGGTCAGCCACGGCGAGTAATGATCACTCATCACTTCGAAGTCGAAGCCGACTTCTTCGGCCCGAACTGCATGACGAACCAGTTCTTTCGGGCCGGCCTGTTCGGTCATCAAGGTGTAGCCGAATCGCGCCATCACTGATCAACTCCTGGTATCGAGGCCTGAAACGAGTTCGGAGACCACACTGCCGTCGAGGTGGTCGAGAAGGTCGCGGGCGTCGTCGTACACAGCCGCCGCACCCGCGCCTTCGAGTTCGTCGGTCGACATGCCGCCGCTGCGCACTCCCACAGCCGCAACGCCCGCAAATGTCGCCGCCTTCATGTCCCAGACGGCGTCGCCGACCATGACCGCGTCGCCCGCGTCGACACCTGCCTTCGCGAGCGCGACCTCGATCAGGTCCGGATCAGGCTTGGCCTCGTCGACGGATTCCGAAGAGGTGGCGGCGTAGATCATTTCGTCGATGTCGAGCGTCTGGCGCAGCAACTCCAGTTCGTTGTCGGGCGCCGAAGTAGCGAGCACGACGTGCAGTCCGAGCGAGTGAACTCGGCGGATCAATTCGCGTGCTCCCGGCAGCACTCGAAGGCGGTCAGCCGACTGCCGGTAGTACTTGGTGTGAAGCTCCTTGGCCCGTGGCCCGCACCCGTCGATGTCTTCGCCGAGCAAGGTCTCCAGTAGTCGGTCTCCGTCCATGCCGATGCTGCGGTGCACCCGCCACGCGTCAACCGGGCGACCTACCTCGAAGAATGCTCGCGACCACGCTTCTACATGCAGATAGTTGGAATCGACGAGCGTTCCGTCGATGTCGAAGAGAACCGCACCTATTGCCATGGGAATTGACTGCCCAACACCTCGGTTCGCGAAACTTGTGCCCCGAGCATTCTCCGCTCGAGAAGCGGACCATGGAGAGTGCGAACAGCAGAAGTGCACGTCGAACAGGGGTGTCGTCATGGAGTCAGTCGTTGTGTTCCTTCTCGCATGCTTCGTCTACTGGTTCGCACTGCTCTAGTTGGGCAGACAAAAGCGGACCGCTGCCGGGAATCGATTTCCCTTGCAGCGGCCCGCATTCGGTACACCTATTCGAACGTCAGTCAGCGTGTCACTGACCTGCGCGTACGCCTTCTTCGACGCGCTTGCCCAAATCTGCGTCGACGTTCTTCCAGTACTCGAAGACACGCAGCAGAACTTCCTCGCTGACGCCGGCAAGGGCGTGGCCGACGATGTTGCTCACCAGGCGCTCACGAGCTGCGTCGTCGAGAACTTCGCGGACCAGCGTTCCAGCCTGCGTGAAGTCGCCGTCCTCGGCGTGCTCGATGTAGCCGGCGCGCACTGCCTTGCCGTCGAACGCCCACAGGCCTTCGTCGCCGGCAACCGACGGATCGGCATGCGGTCCGCCGTACGAGTTGGGTGCGTACACCGGCGTCGACGGGGAATTGAAGCTGTAACGCATGGCGCCCTCCTTGGAGTAGGAGTTCACCTCGTTCTTCGGAGCGTTGACCGGCAGGTCGGCGTAGTTGGTGCCGATGCGGTAGCGATGGGCGTCGGCGTAGGAGAAGACGCGGCCGAGAAGCATCTTGTCCGGGCTGAATCCGATGCCGGGCACCACGTTCGACGGCTCGAACGACGCCTGCTCGATCTGTGCGAAGAAGTTCTCCGGGTTGCGATTCAGCGTCCACTTGCCGACCTCGATCAGCGGGTAATCCTTCTGAGACCAGACCTTGGTGAGGTCGAACGGGTTGAAGCGGTAGCCTTCGGCCTCGTCGACCGGCATGATCTGAACGTTGAGGGTCCAGCTCGGGAAATTGCCGGCCTCGATGGCGTTGTACAGATCCGCGCGGTGGTAATCAGGATCGCTACCGGCGAGGCTGTCTGCTTCTGCCTGCGTCAGGAACTCGATGCCCTGATCGGTCTTGAAGTGGTACTTCACCCAGAAGCGTTCACCCGCAGCGTTGACCCACTGGTAGGTGTGCGATCCGAAGCCGTCCATGTTGCGCCAGGTCTTCGGGATGCCGCGGTCACCCATCAACCAGGTCACCTGGTGAGCGGTCTCAGGACGCAGAGTCCAGAAGTCCCACTGCATGTCGTGGTCACGAAGGCCGGAGCCGGGCAGACGCTTCTGCGAACGAATGAAGTCGGGGAACTTGATGGCGTCCTTGATGAAGAACACCGGCGTGTTGTTGCCGACGAGGTCGTAGTTTCCCTCTTCGGTGTAGAACTTCATCGCGAAACCGCGCGGATCGCGCCAGGTGTCGGGGCTGCCCTGCTCACCGGCGACGGTGGAGAAGCGGACGAGCGATTCGGTCTTCTTACCCGGCTGCAGGAACGCGGCCTTGGTGTACTTGCTGACGTCGTGCGTGATGACGAGTTCACCGAAAGCGCCGCCGCCCTTGGCGTGAACGATGCGCTCCGGGACACGCTCGCGGTTGAACTGCGCGAGCTTCTCGATCAGGTAGTGGTCGTGAAGGAGCACCGGCCCCTGAATACCCGCGGTCAGCGATTCGTCATCACTTGCGACCGCGATACCGAAATTGTTTGTGGTGGGCTTGGTCATGGCGAAGCCTCCTAGCGTTGTGGGCTGGGCGTCAGAGGAGCGGGGCTGCATCCGAGTCGAAAGCATGGGCTGCATGCGAGGGGGCTGACTCGGAGATTCTGGACGCATCAATTCGATTCTGCGAGACCGCGTCCGACTCGGTGTCGGATTCGGCAGAATTCTTCAGGCAATCTTGGCAAAGGCCCCAGAACACGACCTCGGCTTCGTCGATTTCGAAGCCGTGATTTTCGGAAGGTTCGAGGCAGGGAGCTTGGCCGACAACACAATCGACGTCGACGACCTTGCCGCAGCCGCGACAGACGAGGTGATGGTGGTTGTCACCAGTCCTCGTCTCGAACCGTGCGGGCGAACCCGCCGGCTCGATGCGTCGCAGCAATCCTGCGTTCACGCATGCCTTCAGCACGTCGTAAACGGCCTGTGTGGATACCGATCCGAGCTGCTGCCGCACGAGTGCTGCAACAGAATCGGCGTCTGAATGCGGTTGGGCTGTAACCGCATTCAGCACGGCGAGGCGCGGAGCAGTGACCCTCAACCCGACGGCGCGCAGTTGCGCTCGGGGGTCGAAGTCATGCTCTCCGTCTCGCATGTTTCCCAGTATGCCGCTTTTCTGGAATTAGTCAAGAAAAGGATTGCCTAAGTTGAATCGAGACTGACGTCACATATGCGGGGCGGGAACAAATCCGGTCGAACCACCGTTGAACACCCTGTCGGCGTCCGAACAAGCCCCGGGCCCCACCCCTTTTGTCGCTGCGAGCGACCACCCGCCGAGAGGCGCCTGTGGGACGTCGACACCAGACTTTCAACACCACACGACTGAACTTCAACACCAAGACAAAGGCCGCCCAGTCACAGACGAGGCGGCCTTGGTCGTTTTTACGCTGGCCAAACCTTGTGCTAGCGGTGCTTGGCTGCTCCCGTAGTCATTTTTCCACCCAGAATCACGACACCGTGATGGGTGCCCGCAGCCAACCAGCTCGGCAGTGTCGGCCCCTCCGACTCGACGCTCACACGCGCGTATCGGAACGATCCGGTCAGCCTCGCCGACGCAATCGCCACACCGCCGCCGACTTCCGGCTGTGCAAACCCCAACGCCCCGGCAATCGGCAGACGCGGCCCGAGCATCCGTGTGTCCGAGCGCACCCGCCATCCGTCGCCGGTTGCAGTGAATTTCCGCTGCACGTCTCCGTCGAACTCGGCCAGAACCTTGGGCAGTTGCCAGTGGACCCGTCCGCCGTGCACCGACGGTTCCGAATCGACCGCGATGAAAGGGACCGCCATCCGCGGCATCGGCCCGATCCGTTTCCCCGGCGCATGCAAGACCGGGCTGGCGAGGATCTCGCGATACGGACCGACCGGAGAATCGAGGTAGTCCACCATCATGGCCACCGTCATCGGGATCGTTCGACCGTCGGGCCCAAGCTCGCGCGCCGCCGGCGTACTGCGGTGCCACCACAGTGTCGCGCGAACGCGAGCCGGCCAGGGCGGCGGATCACTCACCGGCCAGTCGACACGGTCACTTGTAGATTCAGGCACGCTCCACATCGGACACCTTCTCAGCTCGAATGGTCAGGGGAAGCCGCAAAGCGCCCGGTGCATGCGTCGGCACCACCGGTTCGGACGGCAAAGTCGGGTCGATACGTACGTATGGCTCGCCAGTCTTCGGGCGGGCGTCCACGTCACCTCTGTTCGGCCACATCGCGCATGCTCGTTCTGCCTGCGCCGTGATGGTCAGGGAAGGATTGACTCCGAGATTCGCGCTCACCACCGAACCGTCCATGACGTGCAGGCCTGCATGCCCGTAAGCACGGAGATACGGATCAACGACGCCGCTGGACGCGCTGTCACCGATCGCGCAGCCGCCCAGAAAGTGCGCCGTCATCGGGATGTTCACGATCTCGGCGATGGAACCGCCAGGGTCGCCGTCGATCTTCTCCGCGACCTTGCGAATAGCTTTATGGCCCTGCGGAATCCACTGGGGAGGCGGATCACCCGGCCCCGGCCTGCTGGTGAGTGAACGTCCGAATCGCTTGGTGTTCTTGGAGAGTTCGAGTGAGTTGTCGTCGGTCTGCATCACCAGCGCGATGACGGTTCTCTCGGACCAGTTCCGCACCGACAACGATCGGAAGAACGCACCTGGGTGCCGGGCCGCAACGGCCATAGTCTTCAGCACCCGGGGAGTTCGCCCACCCCCGTCACTCAGGACGGTCTGCAGAAGACCTATTGCATTGCTGCCCTTGCCGTATCGCACCGGTTCGATGTGCGTGTGATCGTCCGGGTGAAATGACGATGTGATCGCGACACCCTGCGTGAAGTTCCGTCGACGCGACTTCGACGTTGCGGCCAGCACGGCCTCCGAGTTCGTGCGTACGACGGTACCCAGAGTGTCCGACAGGCCCGGTAGGGCACCGGATTCCTTCATACCGAGCAGCAGTCTCGCCGTTCCGTACGTTCCGGCGGCAACCACCACCTGATCAGCGGTGAACCGAATTTCTCGCCGGCGGATGCCATCCGTTCGCCTCGCGAGCAGGTGGTACCCACCGCTTGCCGCCGGCCGCAGGTCGGTGACGGTCGTGAGCGGATGTACTCTGGCGCCCGCTTGCTCGGCGAGATGGAGGTAGTTCTTGACCAGCGTGTTCTTCGCCCCGACACGGCACCCGGTCATGCATCCCCCGCATTCGGTGCAGCCGGTGCGCTCGGGTCCTTTCCCGCCGAAGAACGGGTCCGGCACGGAAACTCCTGCCTCCCCGAAGAAAACGCCGACGGGTGTGGACGTGAAGGTCTCCCCCACACCCATTTCTTCCGCTACCTCCTTCATCACCGCATCGGCGGGAGTGAAGGACGGATTGGTGCGAACACCCAACATCCGCTTGGCCTGGTCGTAGTACGGCGCCAGCTCGTCGTGCCAGTCCGTGATGTGCGCCCATTGACGGTCTTCGAAGAACCGCTTGGGTGGCTGATACAACGTGTTGGCGTAGTTCAACGATCCTCCGCCAACTCCGGATCCCGCCATCACCAATACATCCGGAAGCAGATGGATTCGCTGCACGCCGTAGCACCCAATCCAAGGCGCCCACAGATACTTTCGCAGTCGCCAACTCGTTTCAGGTAGCTCGTCGTCGGAAAACCGTCGACCGGCTTCGAGCACCCCGACGCGGTAACCCTTCTCCGTCAGGCGAAGAGCGGCGACACTGCCACCGAATCCCGATCCGATCACCACCACGTCGTAGTGCGTCGTGGTCATGCCTCGACGCTTTCGATCTTGCGAGCCGAGTAGTTCTCGCGATCGAAATTCTCCAGCAGGGACCGGAATTTGAAAGTGAACGTCGGCCACTGCACCGAGTTACGTCCCTCCGGATCGATGTACCAACTCGAACATCCGCCCTTGTTCCACACCGTGTGCTGCAACTCGCGCTGAATTCCCTTGTTGTAGTGCACCTGTACCGACTCGTTGACATCGAGAGCGTCCAGTCGCTCACGCTTCATTGTGTTCAACGCGTCGTTGACGTACTCGGCCTGGGACTCGAGCATGTACACGATCGAACTGTGTCCGAGGTTGGTGTTCGGACCGTACATGAGGAACAGATTCGGGAACCCGCTCACCGCAGTGCCTTTGTACGCAGAGGGGCTGCCGTTCCAATGCGCGGCCAGCGTCTCTCCCTGTTTTCCTGTGATCAAATGCGCGACAGGCGGTTCCGTGGGCGTGAACCCCGTGGCGAAGATGATGGTGTCAACCTTGTGCTCGACTCCGCGTCCGTCGACCACCCCGTTTTCGGTGACCGAGACGAGCCCACTGTCGACCAGGCTCACATCCGCGCGGTCGAGGGTGCGCAACCAGTCGTTGGACAGAAGCATCCGCTTGCAGCCGATCGTGAAATCGGGAGTCAGTTTCCGGCGCAACTCCGGATCTTTGACCTGTCGGCGCAGATGGAGACGCGCGGCCACCTCGAAGGCCGGCAGCACCCACGTCGCGTGCGACATCGCGGCACCGAGTAACTCACGAAAGCCGTAAACCCATCCCCGAACCACCTTCTGCGTAGCGGGAATCCGCGAATACAGGCCCTTCTGCGCGGCAGGCAGGGTGCGATCCATTCGCGGAATCACCCAGGCCGGAGTTCTCTGGAACACGGTGACGTGGGCTGCCGGATCGGCAATTTCGGGAACGAACTGAACCGCCGACGCTCCCGTGCCGATCACGGCTACGCGCTCACCACGCAATTCGTGTTCGTGGTTCCACGTCGCCGAATGGAAAGTGGTACCGGAGAATTGGTCGAGACCGGGAAAGTCCGGAATCTTGGGTGTCGACAACGCCCCCGTTGCGGCGACCAGCGCCTTGGCCGTCAAGGACCCCCGGGATGTTCGAATACGCCACAGCGCCGCATCCTCGTCCCAGACAGCAGCTTCGAGTTCGCAGTTCAGGACTACGCGATCCCCGATGCCGGTGTCTGCAGCCACCTTCTTCAGGTAGTCGTAGATCTCCGGCTGACGAGCAAAGGTATGACTCCAATCTGCGCTCGGCGCAAAAGAATAGGAGTACAACGCTGTCGGCACGTCACAGGCACAGCCGGGATAGGTGTTGTCTCGCCAGGTGCCACCGATATCAGCTCCGCGCTCGATCAACACGACGTCCGCCGCTCGGTTGTCGCGAAGCATTCTGGCTGCCAAGCCCATACCGGCGAATCCGGCACCGACGATCAATGTTTCGACATGTTCGGGAAGCTTCACTTCTTCTCCACTCGGGATTGCCAGGCCGGCAACAGTCGCGCTCTGAGCGCGTCATCGGCTTCGGATGTACGGAACAGGGCTGAGACGGCAAGCCCACGGACGAGCTCGATGGTGAGTTCGACCGATTCGGAATCGAAGCGATCGCCGAACAACTCGGCGCTACCGAATTCGAGTGCCTCACTGACCTTGCGTTCGAGGGGCACCGTCGCCGCGTGCAGAACGGGATCGGTTCGCGCCGCGACCCACAATTCGAGGGCGGCATAGAACAGCGGCCCGGAAAACGCGTCCGCCAGGACCTCGAGGCCGAGGTCGCGATCCACTTCAGCGGTGAGGATTTCTTCCAGTCGCTTGTCGACCAGATACTCGACGGCCGCAACGACCAGCGATTCCTTGGTCGGAAAATGATGCAGTTGCGTACCCCGCGAAACGCCTGCGCGGCGGGCGATCTCTTGCGTGCTGGTCCGTGAGTAGCCCAGTTCGACCAGCGAGTCGACTGCAGCGTCGAGCAGGCGCCCACGCATCGCAGCAGTTCGTTCGGCCTGCGTACGGCTTACTTTCGCGTCAGAAGTGGTCTCGGTCACAAGACAACTATAGAGCCGAAACGCAAAACAGTCCAGGCTGACTTCAAAACTTAGCCAACCGCTAACGCCATCCAGACCAACCGGTCAGCTTCCCTGATAACGCCTTCGTATCGAGAGGGGGATCGTTCGTATGTCAGCGCGAACTGCATTTCCACATCGCCGCGTAGGGCTGGTCGAAGACCACGAGTCGGTGGCTATCGGCTTGTCCATGATTCTCGAGGACGAGCCGGATCTCGAGTTGGTGTGCATCGCGACCACCGTGTTCGAGTTGCTCGCTCAGAACGTCGCCTTGGACCTGTCGCGATCTGGATCGTCCTCGCGATTATATTTTCCGCCGGTGCATGGCATCTGGAGAAGCAGCGCATCGGTTGGCCGCCGGCGGCACACGAACAGTTGGTCAAACTGCAGCTCGCGTCGCCCAACCGAGACGAGTAGAGCTCTCCCTACCGCTTCCGATCGCCCGCGCGGAGAAGATTACTGGGAACCGCATGGCCCACAATCTCTTCCGCAACGGCAGCGGCATGAATGCTCGCACCCAGGTCGATACCTGTCGCAATGCCCATGTCTTCGAGCATGTAGACCAGTTCCTCAGTCGCGATATTGCCACTCGCACCGGGAGCGAACGGGCAACCGCCGAGCCCACCGGTGGACGCGTCCAGGTTTCGAACACCGTGCTGCACAGCCGCCAAGGCGCATGCGAGACCAGCGCCACGCGTGTTGTGGAAGTGCACACCCAAGCCGAAGTCACCCACTCTTTCGCCCACAGCATCGATCAACCGTCCGACACGCCCCGGTGTGGCAGTGCCGATGGTGTCCGCGATCGAGAACTGATCAGCGCCGAACTCTTTGGCCTGCTCCGCAATCCGCAGAACACGATCCGGATCGGTGGAACCGTCGAACGGACAGTCCCAGGCTGTGGCCACGATGACCTCTACCCGTCCACCGGCGTCGTGGACGATCCTGACGACCTCTCCGATACGTTCGGTCGCTTGCTCCGTCGTCGACCGAGTGTTGGCTTCGCTGTGGCCATTCGACGCTGAAACAACATATTCGACGGTTTTCATTCCTGCGGCGACGGCCCGTTTCGCTCCACCGATTCCGGCGACCAAGGCCGAGAACTCGATGCCCGGCCACTGGTGGAGTTCTGCGGCCAACAACTCCGCGTCGGCCAATGCCGGCACAGCGCGCGGTGAGACGAACGACGTCGCCTCGATGCGCGAAACACCCGTCTCAGCCAGAGCTTCGACGAGTCGAAGTTTTTCCGCCAATGACACGGGCTCTTCGATCTGCAACCCGTCCCGTGGCCCGACTTCACGAATACTGACTGCTGAAATACCCACGTCAGGTACCGACATGTCAGATCACGCCCTTCATCTTCAGTTCTGCCTGCTCGTCGTCCGAGAGTCCGAGGAGCCCGCCCCAGACCGAGGAGTTGTCGTGACCCGGCGCCGCAGCTCCCGCGTTGCGCACGGATCCAGGGGTCTCACTGAAGGTAGGCACGACGCCCAAGCCGAGGACGTTTTCCCCGATCCGCTCGTCGTAGTGGTCGACGAGCATTCCCCGTTCGATCAACTGCGGATCCTTGACGACGTCTTCAACCGTATTGATCGGTCCGGCAACAACTCCCACCTCGGTCAGCCGTTCCACCAGCGTCGCGGGATCCTGTGCCGCAACCCATTCGGCGATCAGTTCGTCGAGTTCGTCCTGATGCTTTCCGCGCGCAACGTGATCCGCAAAACGCTTGTCCTGAGCAAGTTCCGGTGAACCCATGATGCTGCACAGCCGAGCGAACAACGTGTCCTGATTGGCTGCGATCACCACCCAGTTTCCTTCAGAGGTCTGATAGATGTTGGACGGCGCGATACCCTCCAACCTCGTTCCCGATGGCTGCCGGATGATGCCGCCCCGGTCGTAATCCGGAATCGTGGATTCCTGCACTGCCAGACAGGATTCCGTGAGAGCAACGTCGACGACCTGACCGCGGCCAGTCCGCTCTCGCGAGAGCAACGCTGCCAACACTCCTTGAACGGCGAACATCCCACCGAGGGAATCTCCGAGCGAAAGGGCAATACGCGGAGGTGCCTGCCCTGGATAGCCGTTCAGATGCCGAAATCCGCTAACTGCTTCGGCCACCGAGGCGTAGCCGGCACTCTTCGCCTGCGGTCCGCTCTGCCCGTACCCGGATACCCTGGCCAAGACCAACTTCGGGTTGCGCGCGCTGAGCACGTCGAATCCCAGACCCCATTTCTCGAGGGTGCCCGGCCGGAAGTTCTCGACCACCACGTCGGCATGTTCGACCAGATTCAGAAACAGGTCTCGGCCCGCGTCGACGCGAAGGTCCAACGTCACACATCGCTTGTTGCGGGCGTGAACCGTCCAGAAGAATCGATGACCGTCCTGCTCAGCCTGACCCCAGGTACGAAGCGGGTCTGGGCGGCCCGGTGATTCGATCTTGATCACGTCGGCTCCCATGTCGCCGAGCAATTTCCCGGCGAAGGGCCCGGCGATCAAGGATCCGAGTTCAATCACCCGATATCCGTCCAAGGGCCCGGTGGGCGCACCTTCCGACACAGCTGCCTCCTCTGGGAACTTTCTCCCTTTGAAGGCTACGTCACCACCCGGTACCGCAACATCATGTCGTGGTCTTCGTGATCGAGCATGTGGCAGTGCCAGACGTACCCCTGCAGGTCCCCCATGCCAGCCTCGCCGTGTGCCGAGTGGTCCGCCATGGAACCTCTCGCGAAAGTTGCATCCGGATCGAAGCCCAGCTCGTCCGCCGTCGGAAAGCGAACGATCACGCGGGTAATCGAGTTGGCATCCACGATCACTGTGTCCTTCTCCCCCGTTTCCCACACTTCGGGAGGCCTCAGCGAAGAGGTCACGAACTCCTCGGCCGACGGCGTCCACCGGACCCCCAAGTCAGGTACCGGATACCGCTGCATCAGCGCTGCAGTGTCGATGTTCTGGCGTCCCACAACGCGGAACGCCACCAGATGCAGATGAATCGGATGCGGTTCCGTGGTGATGTTGATCAGATTCCATTGCTCGACAGTTCCCTGACGCGGCAGTTCGATATCCGAATCGGTGAACCGCAAATTGTTGAGCGACATGGTGATCGAGGGATAGTCCGACGGACGCGACAGCTGCATGATCGTGAGATTTCGCACCACCTCCGGGGATTCTGGTTCGGCGGCAATGGAATTCAGCTGCTGCGGGATCGATCCAGTGAACCCCGCTGCGCTGCCCACATCGAACCGACAGAAGACCGGCATCACCTGCGTGCCGCGTTGAGCCACTGCAAGAGGTACCGGTTCGTCGTTGCGCAATTCCACCGTCGTGCCTGGGTCGAGCATGCTGAAGTCGACCAGCAGATCAGCGCGTTCACCTGGACTCAACCGGACGTGATCCGTCGGCGCAGGAGCGGCCAGCAACCCACCTTCGGACCCGATCACCCAGAACCGCATACGATTTGCGAAGTGCAGATTCCACACGGAGTAGGTTGCGGCGTTGAGCAGCCGCAATCGATACAGTCCGCGAGCCACCTCCACTTTCGGCCATACGACTCCGTTCACCACACCCACGTCACCGGGAGTCGCCGGATCCCATGAACCTTGCGGAGTGAGCCACGTGGAACGGACACTCTGCTGACCGTCGGAGGTGAATACCTTGTCCTGCAGAATCATCGGAAGTTCGAACTCACCGGACGGCAAGCCGAGTGAATTCCCAGCGTTGCCTGTGTCAGCGTCGTCACGGAGAAAATACATCCCGACCAACCCGGCGTAGACGTTGAGGCGAGTCATCCCCATGGCGTGATCGTGGTACCAGAGATTACCGGCCGCACGACCATTCGTGTATTCGTGGACCAAACCTTCGCCCGGACGCTGGATCAACTCCGGATGTCCGTCGAACTGTGGTGCAGTAACCCCTCCGTGCAGGTGAAGCGAGGTGGGGACCTGTGTGCGGTCGAGGTCGCTCACACCGTGCAGACCCGGATCGACATCGGCGGCAAGCGGATACGCGGCAATGTCATTGGCGTATCGCACTGTCACGAGCTGATCGACGTGCGCCTCGATGGTGGGGCCCAGATAGTCCATTCCGCCGTAACCCAGCGACGGCGACGGCGGTAGGTCTGGATGGAAACGGTGCATCGACGACGCCGCACGAAGTTCCAGATTGCCACCCGAAATGCCCGGCAGGACAGGAAGGGACTCCCGGAACGGTTCCAGCCGGGGCGACGGAAGTTGGAACGGGCGCAGTGGATCGACATCAGGAGGTCGAGCCGTCGCAGATCCAGCGGACAATGCACTGAGTCCGGCCAGCAAGCCAAGCCCTTGAACAAACGATCGGCGACGGATCTTGTGTGACTCGTCCACTCACGGCCCCCTCACGCTGACGGCATCCGGAGCGGGTTACCCGCGTGCTCGCACGGTCAAACACCGACCGCATTCTCCAACCAAGGGTCGAGAATCGGCGACCCATACCCCACCCCATCGGTTGTCATACTCGATGAGGTCCTCCGTCCCGACGAAACACATTCGCGGACAACGGATACACCCTTGAATCTTTGCGAGAAGTCGGCGATTCGAAAATTCCCTTGACTCGAACGTGTGTTCGAGTATGCTTTGGGGAGGGGATCGGGGGATTCTATGAGTGTTTTGTTGTCGGATGTGGTGTCGGGTTCTGCGGTGGGGTTGCGCGGGCGGTTGTGGCGGTTGTCTGCTGCTGAGTTGCGTGCGGCTGCGGTGTCGGCGAGTGCGGAGATTCTGCGTCTGGAAGCGGTGCGGGTGGCGGTGGTGGACGAACTGTCGATGCGCCCGGATGATCGGGTAGTCGCGTGCCGCGGTGTGGGTGCGTGGTTGGCAGGCAACACGATGCTGCAGGTTCGGGACGGGAAGAAGATCGCCGCCCTGGGCGCGGCGCTACGGCCGTTTCCGGCGGTGGCAGCGAGATTTGATTGCGGGGATTGCTCGTTCGATCACGCCGTGCTGATCGTGCCGTTCTGCGAATCCCCGCCGAAGGGGATGCCGGAGGAGGCGTTACCTCGCTGCATCGACCTGTTGCTCGCGGCTGCGTCGGGGGTGGAGGCGACAACGACGAAGGTGCGGCACGTGATCGCGACTTTGGAGCGCGTGTTCGAATCGGATGAGATTCCGCCCGCCGAG
This sequence comes from Rhodococcus sp. IEGM 1409, assembly GCF_030056735.1. Taxonomy (GTDB): domain Bacteria; phylum Actinomycetota; class Actinomycetes; order Mycobacteriales; family Mycobacteriaceae; genus Rhodococcus_F. Next base: position 205,104 of record NZ_JASHKN010000010.1, on the reverse strand, counting down.
GACGTGGATCGCAATGAGCTCCGCATCGCCTCGACCTTGAACGGCCGGGTGGTGGTGCGAGGCGATTTCGATGCCCTCACCGGCGAAATGCTGCTCTCGGCGTTGTCGAATCTGACGATGCCCACCCCGGCGCCCGATGGGACCCCCGATGCACGGTCCGCGGCGAAGCGGACGGCGGACGGGTTCACCGAACTGATCCGCCGCTACCTCGACTGCGCCAAGACCGGTACCGACGGAGGGCAACGTCCGCACGTGAACGTGCACATCAACGCCCGGGACCTGGCCGAGCATCGCGACTGCGCCGCAACACCGTCTGATGGTGGAGCGCCTCTGCCGGATCTCGATGTCGGGCATATGCCGTGGCTGGGACCGCTGTCGGTCTCGCAGACCAGACTTCTGGGGTGTGACTGCTTCCTCTCGACCGTCCTACTCGACGATCACGGAGCACCCTTGGATGCGAAACCCGGAAAACGATTGGTCACCGCCGAACAACGCGTCGCCCTGATCGCCCGCGACAGGGGCTGCGCGTTCCCGGGGTGTACGTGCGTACCGGCGTGGACGGATGCGCACCATATCCGGCACTGGGCGAACGGCGGGCCGACGGTGATGAACAACCTGGTCCTGCTGTGCCGTTCGCATCACCGGCTGATGCACCGCACATCCGGGTTCGCCGGAAAATGGGCGATCCGGATCGGCGTCGACAACAAACCGTGGTTCATCCCGCCGCCCTCGATCGACCCGCAGCAGCACCCGCGACCGGCGAACACCACCTTCAAAACCTGAGAACAGCTTCTCAGGCACAACAGAACACGGCCAGGCTCCGCATCGGACATCAGCATCCGATACGGAGCCCACAGGCCGTGGCGAATCCGTCAGACTGCCTGTGGAACCTTGGTGGCTCGCGGGAATCGCTCCCGAATCTCCGCTGGAGTGACAACCCTCGGGTCAAGGGGTTGCTCGTCACGCAGGTGGCGCTCCAACACCTTGCCCGTCATCGGCGCAATGACTTTCAGAGCAGTGGTCATGTTCTTCGGTGAACTGCCCACCCGGACCGCAGTTCGCACCGCGGGCGCAATTGCCCTGTCCGACAACGCGGACTGATCGAACCCACCCATCGTTCGCATCCAGCCGGGCAAAGTCGCGATAGTGGCCGGCGCGACCACTCGGCTGAATGTCGCGAACTTCGTCTTCCCCTGCGCTCTCGGAGTTCTCAACAAGTAGTGCATCGCCCGGTTGGCACGCTCGGAGGTACACAATCTGGGCCTGACTTCTGCAAAGTACTCACGTACCTCGTCTCGCGAGCATGGAACGTCGGACGCCTTGCATGTCTGTAGTTCGGCAGCGATCACACATTCTTCCCAGTACCGCTGCTCTTCGACGGCGGAGAGTGGGCCCGGCCCGTACATCTCGTAGCACTTGAGCACCGAATGCCAACCGGTCACGTGGATCCAAAGCTGTGACGCCGGATTATTTGCACTGTAACGAGTTCCGGTAATCGGTTCGATGCCCGTGGCCTGAGCGTGAACCGTCATGAGATGGTCGGACAAGGCCAGTGCCGTCCGCCCGTCGGCAGTGGCGACCGTCAGGAAGTAGGCCAAGGTTCGGTCGAGTCGCCCGGCCGGATCGCTGTAGATCCCGCTCATGTCTGCCACTGCGGCAGCAAGGAAGGGGTCGAAGTGCTCGAGCACCACTGACCGCTGGAAACCGATCAATGCTGTCGGAGCTGCCCAAATTTTCCAACTGGGTGATCCTGGGCCGAAGAAGCCGTAATCCTCACGCGGTCGATTCATGTTCAGTTCAGACATTTCGATTCTCCCCGTTCGTTTCTCCAGCACCGTTCATTTCGTATGCACCAGACAGAGCCACAACCTGCTGCCAGACGTACTCGAATCGCTCGGTCGCAAACGCGGGACGCCGAATGGATGCAAGGGCCAACCGTTGTTGGCCTTCGCTGGCGCTGGGTTTTCCGTACAACTCCACCGCTGCAGCACTGAAGTCGCGAACCAGGACGTCGAAGATCTGATCCACCACTCCACCGTTCCGGTGTCCCTCGTCCAATCGCAAGATCTTCGCTTGTTCGAGGATCAACTGGCCGTAGACGACGAGGGTGAAGAGTTCAGTGATCGCCAGGCCGAAGTCCAAGTCGGCCTGCTGCGCCGCATCCGGTGCAGCTTCGGCCAGAAGGGTCACGAGCGCTTCTGCCTGCTCGACGAACAACGCGACGTTGGGAACATCCGCGAACTTCGCGTACACCGCTCGCCAGTCATCGAATCGAACCTTCGACAACCCCCGTGCCGGGCCCTGACGGAACAGGAATTCGTCGTCGGCTGCGTCATTGCGCGTCGGAATCGCCGGAAACGACTCGGGGGCAGAGAGGTACGCCGGCATGAACTTGGCGATAAGGGCGAGATTGACGGCGACGGTCCCCTCGAGTTTGGGCAACCCGTCGACATCCATCTTCGCCACCGCGAGGTAGCTGTCCTTCTCGAAACCCTTTGCCGCAGCGATGTCGGAGAGCAGTCCGATCACTTTCTGCGCTTCGGTTGTCACCTTCATCTTGGTGACGGGGTTGAACAAGAGATAGCGGCGGTCTTCGGGCGATGCAGTACGGAAATAGTCCACCGCTCGATCCGAGAAAAGCCTCATTGCCAGCAGGCGCGCGTACGCGTCGACGAATTCACGTCGCACGTGAGGGAAGGCAGTGACTGGATTGCCGAACAGAATTCGATTGTGCGCGTGTGTGATCGTCTCGTACAACGCATGTGTCGACATACCGATTCCGCCGAAGCACAGGTTGAATTTTCCGATGTTCACCGTGTTGAGTGCGGCACTGAATGCTGCCTCACCGGTATGCAGAATATCTTCTGCCGCAACGGGATAGTCGGCGAGCGAGAACTCCGCTACGTACATCTGCGCCGGAACGATGTTCTTCACCACGGTGAATGCCGGATGGTCCGAGTCAGCGTAGAAGAAGACGTACTGATCAGCACCGTCCACCCCGTCGACGCGACCGAAGACGGAAACAGTGTTGGCACAGTTGCCATTTCCGATGTAGTACTTCGAACCGCTGGCCAGGTAGCCGCCACTGCCGGTCGACGTCAAGATCATGTCGGTGGAGTAGACGTCGGCGCCGTGCTCTTTCTCGGACAATCCGAATGCCGCAACACCTCCGGAAGTCAACGCGGAAGCTGCTCGCGCCCTTGCCGTCTCGTTGTCGCTCTGCCACACCGGCCCGAGACCGAGGATGGTCACCTGCCACGGGTACCAGTAGTTGAGTCCGTAGAAGCCGAGGATCTCGGACAACGCGGCGATACGACTGGTATCCCAGCGCTTGTCGGAGTCTCCGCCGCTGTCGCGGGCAGGCGTCAGAAATGTAGCGAACAGTCCTTCCTTCGCCGCGAAATCGAGGAAATCGGAGTAGAAGGTTTTCTCGTGATAGTCGGCCAGGAGCCGACTCTTTCCACGCGCCTCGAACCAGTCGACGGTCGCGCCCAGCAGTCTCCGCGTGGTTGCGTCGAACTCCGGCCGATCGCAAGTGGAGGGATGGAGCAACAGATCATTCGGCGCTCTCATAGCGGTTGTTCTCCTCGAGATCTCGGCAGAGGCGCCTCACTGAGCACCCCTTCGAATACAACGCCACCGTAACAATTGCAGACGTCGAATACAACGGTTGCGTATGATTCATGGAGAAGCGGCTGGCAGATTAGGGTGGGAGCGGAGGTGAGGCACACGATGACCAGGTCACAGTCAGACACAACGGACACGCCGCGTCGAAAGTACGCTCCGCGCATGGCGCCCGAGCAACGACGCGAACAGCTCCTCGACGCAGCATTCGAGGTCACCGGCCGCGTTGGCCTGCACAACCTCAGCATGGAATCAGTCGCCGCCGAAGCCGGCGTCGGCAAGCCCGTCCTCTACACAATTTTTGATACGAGGACCGATCTCGTCGCCGCACTGCTGCGCCGCGAGCACGAGCGAGCCATCGCTCAGGTGCTCGAAGCCATGCCGACAGATCTGAGCGAACTCGGCCCAGCCGCGTCGTACACCGGGACCGTCGGAGCCTTCGTCGACGCCGTTCTCGCGAACCCGACGCGCTGGCGACTGATTCTCACGTCTGTCGAGAACGCACCCAGCGAGTATCACGGTCTGTTGAAGCTCTCTCGCGGAGCGGTTTTCGCGCGCGCCGAAGAACTGGCGCGAGCCGGCATCGCTCTCGAGTCGAAACTCGAAGGACTGGACCCCGTTCTCCTCGCCCACACGATGATGTCGTTTGCCGAAATGCTCGGACGGCTGGCGGTGAGTGACCCCGAAACCTATACCCGAGAACGACTTTCCAGCTTCGCCGTAGCTCTCGCCCAGTCGGTAGGTCGCTAGAAGACGACTGAAACCTGTCGGTCGGATCTGCTTCAATACACACATGACATCACCATCGATCGAACCGCTGCAGCTTTTCGAAACGTCTCCGGGCAACTGGTCACTGATGCTCACCGACCAGCATTTCGGCAAGGTGGCTGCGGTATTCGAGCAGGTAGAGGGCTTCGAAGGCTCCGGCTACGACTGGGCTTCGGTCGCCCACGCAGTGGTAGGCCGCGATGCGCCACACCTGGAAGGCCGGTTCGGCACCGATCCTGAAGCCGGCACGTTTGTTGCCTACGGCGGCGACAACGAAGCCCTTGGTGAACTCGGAGTGCTTCTCGCCAAAGCGTATTCGGATGCCGACTACCTCGGCGGGCTGGTCGCCATTTCCGAACTCGACTAGCACTCCCTGTCGAAACGACATCGGCCCCGCACCTTCAACAGGTGCGGGGCCGATACCGAACAAATGTCTAGCCGACCAACAGCTCGGCAATCTGAATCGTGTTGAGAGCGGCACCCTTACGGAGGTTGTCACCCGAGACGAAGAGCGCGAGTCCGCGACCCTCCGGAACACCCTCGTCCTGACGGATGCGACCGACCAGCGACGCGTTGCCGCCGGCAGCGGCCAGCGGCGTCGGAACCTCGACCAGCTCGACGCCCGGAGCGTCGGCGAGGATTTCCTTTGCACGAGCGACCGAGAGCGGGTTCGCGAACTCTGCGTTGATCGCGAGCGAATGCCCGGTCACGACGGGAACGCGCACGCACGTGCCCGAAACCAGCAGATCGGGAAGTCCGAGGATCTTGCGGCTCTCGTTACGGAGCTTCTGATCCTCGTCGGTCTCGCCGCTTCCGTCGTCGACCAACGAACCTGCGAGAGGCAGGACGTTGAACGCGATGGGGGCGACGTAGTTGTTCGGGGCCGGGAAGTCGACAGCACTGCCGTCGTGAACCAGCTTCTCGGCGTCGCCGACAACGGCGCGCACCTGGCCGAGGAGTTCCTCGACGCCGGCGATGCCGCTACCGGACACCGCCTGGTAGCTGGAGACGATCAGGCGCTGCAGACCGGCTTCGTCATGCAGAACCTTCAGCACCGGCATCGCTGCCATGGTGGTGCAGTTGGGGTTCGCAATGATGCCCTTGACCAGGTTCTTTGTGTCCTGCGGGTTGACCTCGCTGACCACGAGGGGAACCTCGGGATCCTTGCGCCATGCCGAAGAGTTGTCGACAACCGTTGCTCCGGCAGCAGCGAAACGCGGAGCCTGGGCGCGAGAGAGCGTCGCACCAGCGGAGAAGAGGGCGATGTCGATGCCCTTCAGATCCTCGTCCGACGTGGCGGCCGCATCCTCGACGATGATCTCTTCGCCGCGGAAGGGCAGCTTCTTACCGGCGGAGCGTGCCGATGCGAAGAACCGCACCTTGTCCGCGGGGAAGTTCCGCTCTTCGAGCAAAGTGCGCATGACGATGCCGACCTGACCGGTCGCACCGACAACAGCGATAGTCGTCATGAGAAATTACCGTCCCGTTCCAGCGTGTACTACTGCTTCTTCTTCGCCACCGAGCCCGAAAGCGTCGTGGATGACACGTACAGCGTCGTCCAATTCGGTGTCCTTGACCAGCACTGAGATGCGAATCTCAGAGGTCGAGATGAGGTCGATGTTGATGTCAGCCTTGGCCAGCGCCTCGCAGAACGTGGCGGTGACGCCCGGGTGGCTCCGCATTCCGGCGCCGACCAGAGAAACCTTGCCGATGTGATCGTCGAACAAGATCTGCGTGAAGCCGATGTCTTCCTGACGCTTGGTCAGGATCTCGACGGCGCGGGGGCCGTCGGCGGTCGGCAGCGTGAAGGTGATGTCCGTCTTGTTGGTCTCCACCTTGGAGATGTTCTGCAGCACCATGTCGATGTTGATCTCGGCGTCGGAGACTGCGCGGAACACCTTGGCAGCGTGTCCCGGTGTGTCCGGCAATCCGACAACGGTGATCTTGGCTTCGCCGCGATCGTGCGCGACTCCGGTGATCAGGGCCTCTTCCACAGGAATGTCCTCCATCGATCCGGACACGATTGTTCCGGGCTTGGTGGTGTATGACGAACGGACGTGCACTGGCACGTTGTAACGACGGGCGTACTCGACGCACCGGAGCATGAGCACCTTGGCGCCACATGCTGCGAGTTCGAGCATTTCCTCGAAGGAAACCGTCTCGAGGCGGTGAGCGTCGGGGACGATGCGCGGATCGGCGGAGAAAACGCCGTCGACGTCGGTGTAGATCTCGCAGACGTCAGCGTTGAGCGCAGCTGCCAACGCCACGGCTGTGGTGTCCGAGCCACCGCGTCCGAGCGTCGTGATGTCCTTGCTGTCCTGGCTGACGCCTTGGAATCCGGCGACCAGAACGATCGAGCCTTCGTCGAGCGCAGTGCGAACACGGCCGGGCGTGACGTCGATGATCTTGGCGTTTCCGTGGCTGCCGGTCGTGATGACTCCGGCTTGTGAGCCCGAGAACGAACGAGCTTCGGCGCCGAGGGAGTGAATTGCCATCGCTACCAAGGAGTTGGAGATGCGCTCACCCGAGGTCAGCAGCATGTCCATTTCACGGGCCGGCGGGGAAGGGCACACCTGCTGAGCCAGATCGAGCAGCTCATCGGTGGTATCGCCCATCGCTGACACCACGACGACGACATCATTGCCGGCCTTCTTGGTCTCGACGATCCGTTCAGCGACTCGTCGGATGCGCTCGGCGGTTGCCACCGAGGATCCGCCGTACTTCTGGACGACGAGAGCCACGCGTTTCTACCTCCAGGTCGAAATTGTTTACAGATACCAGAGGTCGAGCTTACCGAGGTGGTCCTGGGACTTCCCGATGCGTACTGCTGTTCGCCTCAGATCCGCGCGGGATCAGTTGCGAGATCCGCGCTCGCATCAACGTCGCAGAACGCGAACCGCCGGCAACGTAACCGATCACCGCGACGGCAACTCCGCAGGCGAGAAGCACGCGGATACTGCTGACCAGCGAAACTGCCAGCGCGTCGTACACCGCGACTGCCGCCTCAGATGACGGCATGTCTGAATTCTGTAAATAGACCCGACGCACGACGGCCAGCGCCACCAGCAGGGCGATCATCGCCACCGCCGTCGCCAGCCCGACCAGGGACAGCGCGCGCATTCGCCTCGATGCAACGGCGACGGCCGCAATCGCGCAGGCCACCGACGCCCACGGCAGCCAGGCCGCTGCTCGGTCGAGAGTGTTCGAGAAGTCCTGGGCCCGCACCAGCTCGTCGGAGTGCAGGATCTCGAACTGCGGATCCAGAGTCGGGAGGCGATCGACGACGGTGAATCCGCGATCGTGCAGGTTCGTCCTCAGTTCTGTCATGACGGGTTCGAGGGACACGGTGACGGTTCCGCTCTCGTCGGCGCGAACGATGCCGTCGGTCGCTCGGCCGGTCACCATCGAAGCAAGTTGCGCGTGGGCCTGACGGTTTGCCGCAGTCCAGAGCGTCGCAAACTGGTCGCTCGAGACCAACGACCGAGCCGCCTCCTGAACCAGTCTCTCGGCCTGTCTCGTCAATACCTGCGGAAAACCGTCCAACCGCTGCGTCAATTCCTCGGTCAGCCGGTCAACGACCGCCGATTGGACAGCAGGGTCGGAAGCCAACGGGGCAACCGTCTCGACATAGCTGTCGGTGTCGTTCACCTGGGTGTGGACGAACAGCGCGAGCACCGAGCCGGCGGAACCGAGACCGGCGAGAACGATCAGTAGTGAACAGACGATCCAGCGGATCGAACGCATCAAGTGTGCTTGGCGCGCGCCGGTCGGATCTTTGCGGTGATGCGGTGAATGCGGTGATCGTCAGCGGGTATCCGGAAAGTCTCGATAACCCGAACGGTCATCAGGTTGCGCCCGAACAATCCGGCGTCAAGGAGGTAGTCAGCCGTCAGGTCATCCCCGTCGACCGTCCACTCCACCTCACGAATATCGCGGATCACGCGATACTGAGGACCTCCGGAAAGGCTGCGCCGCAAATGATTCCCCGAAAACCCTGTCTTCAGTCCGACCTCGTGACGTACCGCGTCCGGAGCCAGCGGTACGGAACTGCCATCGTGACTGCGGAGCGCGTCGAGGTACGTGCTCGCCACGGCGATTCGGGGATCCATGGACGACAGTCCACCATTTTCGAGGCTGAAACGGCAGCACAATTCGGCGACAAATCGGACATGAGGGCGAACCCCACCGATTTCTCGCGAAATCCAGGAGTAGAGTGCTGTGCATGCAGCGCGCACTCCTTCTTGGTTGCCGCGACGGGGTCTGATCCAGACTGGCCTCCCGCCGCGGGGTTTTTGTGCGCCGGTCGACCAAGCCTTCCGGACTCATGGTCTTGACCAACAGGTCATCAGGCCGGGTCCACAATCCTGGAGATCACACCCATGTCCCCCGCTGACGCATTCACCACCGGCACTCGCACCATCACCCCGCCCACGAAGCCGGCACCTTCCGACCAGCCTGAATGGAACACGCAGAAGAACTCGTCGATGCCGACGTTCCGCTACCGCCCGTTCGCCGAAGAGGTCGAGACAGTCACGCTGCCCGACCGCACCTGGCCGGACAAGATCATCGACCGGGCACCCCAGTGGTGTGCCGTTGACCTGCGCGACGGCAACCAGGCGCTGATCGATCCGATGAGCCCGGCGCGCAAGCGTCGCATGTTCGATCTCCTGGTTCGTATGGGCTACAAGGAGATCGAGGTCGGCTTCCCGTCTGCGAGCCAGACGGACTTCGACTTCGTTCGCGAGATCATCGAAGACGGCGCCATCCCGTCCGACGTCACCATCCAGGTGCTGACGCAGTCGCGCCCCGAACTGATCAAGCGCACGTTCGAGGCCTGTGAAGGCGCCGAGAACGCGATCGTGCACTTCTACAACTCCACCTCGATCCTGCAGCGCCGCGTCGTGTTCCGCGCCGACAAGGACACGATCAAGAAGATCGCCACCGACGCCGCCGAGCTGGTCCTGGCCGAGTCCAAGAAGTATCCGGACACGAACTGGCGCTGGGAGTACTCCCCCGAGTCCTACACCGGCACCGAGCTCGAGTACGCCAAGGAAGTATGTGACGCCGTCACCGAAACCCTGGGTGCGACGCCTGCCAACCCGGTCATTCTGAACCTGCCCGCCACCGTCGAGATGGCCACGCCCAACGTGTACGCCGACTCCATCGAGTGGATGCACCGCAACCTGGCTCGCCGCGATTCGGTCATCCTCTCGCTGCACCCCCACAACGACCGCGGCACCGGCGTCGCTGCAGCCGAGCTGGGCTACCAGGCCGGAGCGGACCGCATCGAAGGCTGCCTGTTCGGCAACGGCGAGCGCACCGGCAACGTCTGCCTGGTGACCCTCGCTCTGAACATGTTCACGCGCGGCGTCGACCCGCAGATCGATTTCTCGAACATCGACGAGATCCGTCGCACGGTCGAGTACTGCAACCAACTGCCCGTGGCCGAGCGTCATCCGTACGGCGGCGACCTGGTCTACACCGCGTTCTCCGGCAGCCACCAGGACGCCATCAACAAGGGCCTCGACGCCATGAAGGTCGACGCCGACAGCCAGAACTCCGACGTCGACGACATTCTCTGGCAGGTCCCCTACCTGCCGATCGACCCGAAGGACGTCGGCCGCAGCTACGAGGCCGTCATCCGCGTGAACTCGCAGTCCGGCAAGGGCGGCGTCGCGTACATCATGAAGGCCGATCACGGTCTCGTGCTGCCGCGTCGTCTGCAGGTCGAGTTCTCGCAGTCGGTCCAGAAGATCACCGACGGCGAGGGCGGCGAGGTCTCGCCGAAGGAAATGTGGGACGTCTTCCACGAGGAGTACCTCGCTCCCATCACCCCGCTCGAGCGCATGAAGCAGAAGGTCACCGCGTCCGAGGAAGACGGCGGCACCGATGCGATCACCGCGATCGTCAAGGTGAACGGCAAGGAGCAGGAGATCTCGGGAACCGGCAACGGCCCGCTCGCTGCCTTCGTCGACGCGCTGGGAAGCATCAACTTCGACGTTCGTGTCCTCGACTACTCCGAGCACGCGATGTCCGCCGGCGACGACGCCCAGGCTGCGGCCTACGTCGAGTGCGCCGTGACGGGACCGGAGGGTCAGAGCACTGTCGTCTGGGGTGTGGGTATCGCCACGTCGATCACCACTGCGTCGCTGCGCGCCGTGGTCTCGGCAGTGAACCGCGCCAGCTGACACTCAGCTCCTGACAAACCCTGCTCGTGAACAATCCCTGGTCCCACCCGATTTTCGGGTGGGACCAGGGTCGTTTTCAGGGCACTAGAGATTTTCGGTCCATGTTTTCGATTCGGCATGACATTGGTCCCGAAAGAGTCGGTAGCGAAGTTAACAAAAAGAATTCACCCGTCGAGGATGATGCAGACGCCACGTGCGCGTGAGATAGTCAGCTCAGACAAATCCGACTTGTGAAATGGAGCTCGACAATGGATTCCTTTTGGGACTTCCTCTGGCTGATCATCATCAGCTTCGCGTTCATCGCGTACTTGATCCTGCTCTTTTCGATCATCACCGACCTGTTCCGCGATCACAAGACCTCCGGCTGGGTGAAGGCAATCTGGATCGTCTTCCTGTTCTTCATTCCGCTGCTCACCTCGCTCGTCTACCTGATCGTTCGCAGTGACGGAATGGCACAGCGGTCCCTCGAGGCTGCGCAGCAGGTCAAGAACGCGCAGGACAGCTACATCCGTGAGGTTGCCGGAAAGTCCCCGGCCGAATCCATCGCAGATGCAAAGGCACTTCTCGACGCCGGCACCATCAGCGAAGAAGAATTCGCAGCACTGAAGGCCAAGGCCCTCGCCTGATACCGGCCCTCACTAACCCCCTCCACTAATCAGCCCTCAATAATCAGTGGGGATTGCGCTACCGAAGCGGGAGCGACACTAATCGTGTCGCTCCCGTTTTGTGTTCATTCACCAACAGCACGCGCGACGTCGCGAAAGGCGTCGAGCACCACTCCGATAGCCGGGCTACGGTCGATATGCAATCGAGTTGCCAATTCATAAACGCGTGCAGCGCGCACTCCCGCCACCGGTTTCCTCGACACTCCGGGATGCGTGATCGCGTAACGCGGCATCAACGCCACGCCGTGACCCGCCGCCACCAACTCTTCGATGACGCGGAAATCGTTTATCCGATGAGCGACGCGAGGCTGAACCCCGGTGACGGAGGCGACCGACAACAGAACGTCGTCGACCGGAAATCCGCCGCGCACGCTGATCCAGTTCTCCTCGGCCAATTGTTCCAACCGGACCGAGTCCTGCTCGGCGAGTGGATGATCAGGCCGCAGCACCAGATCGATCGGTTCACGCATCAGCGGTTGCACGCTGACCCGGGGAAACGACGTCTCTGCTCCGCGTTCGTCGCGGTGAGTGAGGATCACGTCGTGATCGGCCAACAGCCCGGGGACGGCCGATGCCGGTTTGTCGACGTCGTAGGCGTCGATGTCCACATCCGAGTTCTTCAGCGCCGTCAGGACACCGGGCAGCAGGAGAGCCGCGCCGGAGGGAAAGAATGCGACTCGCACCATGCCCCGCGGCGAGCCTCGGTACGACGCCATCTCGTCAGCTGCCCGGTCGAGTGCCGCCACCACGTCGTCGGCGCGAAGCACCAGCGCTCGACCCGCGTCCGTGAGGCGCAGGGTGCGCCCGTCCGGCTCGAGGAGCGAGACCCCCGCTTCACGTCCGAGGATCTTGAGTTGTTGCGAGACGGCGGACGGCGTCATCGAGAGAGCGAGAGCAGTAGCGCCGACGGTTCCGCGGTCGGCAAGCTCGCGGAGGATTCGCAAGCGCGTCGCGTCCATCTACTGACCAGCGTCTATCAAGTGACCAGCATCCATGTAGTGACCAGCATCCATGTAGTGACGAATATCCATGTAGCAAAACTACATGGATAGTGCATCTATATTCGCTTGTTCTGATGCTTTGTACGGCTCACGATTAACGGCATGACTCCCCGCGACCGTCTCCTCGGCCTGACCGTGATCGTCTTGTGGGGTCTGAACTTCCTGGCCATTCGCGTCGGCCTGGATCATTTCCCACCGTTCTTCTTCGCAGCGCTGCGGTTTCTGATCATCGCGATTCCGGTCGTCATCTTCGTACCGCGTCCGCAGGTACCGCTCCGTTGGCTGTTGCTGTACGGATTCGGTTTCGGATTCGGACAGTTCGTCTTCCTCTTCTGGGCGATGCACTCGGGGATGCCGACGGGTCTCGCATCCCTGGTACTGCAGTCGTCCGCGCCGTTCACTGTCCTGCTCGGCGCGTTCCTACTCCGCGAGAAGCTCAGCGTCTGGCAGGTCTCCGGGATCGCCGTCGCCGTTGCCGGTATGTCCTTGATCGGCTGGGACCGTTCGCATCATGCAGCACTGTTACCCGTGATCCTCACGCTCCTCGGCGGTCTGTCCTGGGCGTTCGGCAATCTCGGCAGCCGCTTGGCCGCGGCGAACACCGTCGGCGAGCCCGCACCGATGCGCTTGATGTTGTGGATGTGTGTCATCCCGCCGTTGCCGATGCTCGCACTGTCCGCGGTGGTCGAAGGCCCAACCGTCGGCTGGCACGCACTCGGCACCGCATTCAGCGCCGACGCCTGGCCGTCGCTGGTCGGGCTGGCCTACATCATCGTGCTCGGCACCATCGCCGGATCCGGGCTCTGGACGATGCTCATGGGCCGCTATCCCGCCGGCATGGTGGCGCCGCTCTCCTTGCTGGTGCCGGTCGTGGGAATCGGCGCGTCCTGGTTGTTCTTACACGAGGACCCGAGCCCGTTGTCACTGGTCGGGGCTGTCGTCGTGATTGCCGGTGCGAGCGCCGCACAGATGAGGCGCAAGCCCGAGAACCCCGAGAACACTGTTTTCTCGGACACACCTACGGCCTCACCACCGGCGCGACTCGGCGTCTGACGACGCCCTGTGCCAAACTCGGGCCGTGGGAACAGGAATATCGATCACAGCGCGCGGAAAGCTCGCCATGCGAGCTGCCGCAGCAGCATCTTGGGCATCGCAGAAGGCCGGTCGCGGCAAGGGTTCGATGATCGGCGGGCTGATCGCCCTCAAGATCGACCCGACGCTCATGACTCAGCTCGGACGCGGCAAGCGCACCGTCGTGGTCACGGGCACCAACGGCAAGTCGACGACCACGCGTATGACCGCTGCAGCGCTCGCCACACTCGGTGACGTCGCGACTCAGGCCGACGGCGCCAACATGGATGCCGGGATCGTGGCCGCTCTGGCCGCGCGTACGGATGCGACGCTGGCGGCGCTCGAGGTCGACGAACTGCACGTCCCCCACGTAGCCGACGCCGTGAACCCGGAAGTGATCGTGCTGCTGAATCTCAGTCGCGATCAGCTCGACCGGGTCGGCGAGATCAACATGATCGAACGGAAACTGCGCGCCTGCGTCAACGCGCATCCGAATGCGGTGATCGTCGCCAACTGCGATGACGTACTGGTCACCTCCGTGGCATACGACGCCACCAACGTCGTGTGGGTTGCTGCCGGCGGCGGCTGGGCCGGCGATTCCGTCAGCTGCCCGCGCACCGGCGAACCCATCGTGTGGGAGGGAAAGCACTGGCGCAGTACCGGTTCCGACTTCGCGCGTCCCGAGCCGAGCTGGTGGCTCGACGACGACAATCTCTACGGCCCCGATGGCCTGAAGATTCCGATGACGTTGACGCTCCCCGGAAAAGCCAACCGCGGCAACGCAGCTCAGGCCGTAGCGGCCGCAGCGGCTTTGGGCGCAGACCCGGTCGGGGCAGTTGCCGCCGCGTCGACTGTTCAAGAAGTCGCCGGTCGATACAGCACCGTCGAGGTAGGGCCGCACTCCGTTCACATGCTGCTCGCGAAGAATCCCGCAGGTTGGCAGGAAGCGCTGTCGATGATCGATCCCACGGTGGACGGACTCGTGATCGCGGTGAACGGTCAGGTGCCGGACGGCGAGGACCTCTCCTGGCTGTGGGACGTGAAGTTCGAGCACTTCGAAGGCGTCAAGGTAGTGGCCGCGGGCGAACGCGGAACCGATCTCGCGGTCCGCCTCACGTACGCGGGCGTCGAGCACACTCTCGATCCGGACCCGTTGCGCGCCATCGCTTCCTGCCCTCCTGGACGTGTGGAGGTACTGGCGAACTACACAGCCTTCCGTGACCTCAACACCGCCATCGCGAAGGAGTCTCGCAATGTCTGACTCGACAGTTCGCATCGGTCTGGTACTTCCCGACGTGATGGGTACCTACGGCGACGGCGGCAATGCCCTGATCCTGCGTCAGCGTCTGCGGATGCGCGGCTACGACGCCGAAATCGTGGACATCACCCTCAGCGATCCGGTCCCCGATTCGCTCGACGTGTACACGTTGGGTGGCGCCGAGGATTCCGCTCAGCGCCTCGCAACGCGTCACCTCGGGAAATACCCTGGCCTGCAACGCGCCGCCGAGCGTGGCGCACCGGTTCTGGCGATCTGCGCTGCCATTCAGGTGCTCGGCAACTGGTACGAAACCTCCAGCGGCGAACGCGTCGAAGGTGTCTCGATGCTCGATGTCACGACCTCACCGCAAGAGAAGCGCTCCATCGGCGAAGTCATCACGAAGCCGCTGATCGACGGACTCACCGCGCCGCTCTCGGGGTTCGAGAACCACCGCGGCGGAACAACTCTGGGCAGCTCGGCCTCCGGATTTGCGCGGGTCACCCACGGTATCGGAAACGGCGTCGGCGACGGATTCGAAGGCGTCGTACAGGGTTCGGTGATCGGGACGTACATGCACGGACCCGCTTTGGCTCGCAACCCCGAACTTGCGGACCTCCTGCTCATGCGCGCCTTGGGTGTGAACGAGCTGGAACCCCTGCATCTGCCCGAGGTCGACAAGCTCCGCAAGGAGCGACTCGCGATTCGCTGACCCGGCTCAGACCGTTTCGGTTTTCCCTTCGGTCAGAATGAGTTCCACGGCCAACAGCGCGGCGCAGGCCAGTCCCGCAACGAGTTCGGGTACCGCGGTGTAGGTACCGCCGAGCACGACGACTATCGCTACCGAGAACGGTGCGAGGGTACGCAACGAGGAATCGTGCAGTCGAATGTGGATGAACCACAACGCCGCGAGGATGACTGCGACCGGAACGGTGACGGCTGCACCCGTCACCAACGCGCTGCCGTCACCGTGATGAGTCCAGAAGTCGACGCGCGAGGCCAACCCGGCACCGATGGCGGCAGCGGCCGCGAAGATGAAGTAGTGACCGAAACCCCAGACGAAGGGTGAGACGTTGTCACCACCGATCACTTCGCCGGCATTGCGTTGGAAGTAGAGCCACCACAAGCTGAAGACGATCAGGATGCCGCCGATCACGACATAGGTGACCTGCGCTGCCGGATGCTCACCGTCCACGGCGTCCTGAATTGCGATGGTGGTCGAGAGGATCGTCTCGCCCAGAACGATGATGAAGAACAACGAGTACCGCTCCGCGATGTGATGCGGGTGCCATGGCGTCATGCCCGGCTTCTCGGACCAGATCGGGACCGCGAATTCGCACAAAACCAATACCAGGAACGTCGGGACGTAGATCGCGGACGGCACGAAGTAGAAACCGATCCAACCGATCTGGACCAGAACGATTCCGAGAGCGTATCGACGAGCCGTCAGGGCGTGTTCCGGGTCATTCCGCGACACCCTGAGCCATTGGATGACCAGGGCTATTCGCATGATGACGTAGCCGACAATGATGAGCAGGGCGTCGTCGTTGAAGAAGCGGACGATGCCGGCAGCAAGAACCAGCGACCCGAGGATCTGGAAGATGGTCAGCAGGCGGGCGATTCCGTCGTCGTTGTCGTACGCCGAGGTGAACCACGTGAAGTTCAGCCACGTCCACCAGATCGCAAAGAACGCCATCGCGAAGTGTCCGACGCCCGAGGCCGCGTGCCCTTCGCTGATCGCATGGTGCAGACCGGTGGCCGCTTGAGCGACCGCTACGACGAAGCAGAGGTCGGTGAACAGTTCGAGCGGCGTCGCCACCCGATGCGGCTCGTGCGGATCCCGAGGAACCAACGGCCTGATGAACGAACTGGTGTGATTCACGAAGGGCAGAGTAGCGCGATGATTGCCGACGCGCTGCCTGTGACTGGAACCTGCCGGCTCAGATATTCACGCCGACGCCCCGATTCGGGCTCGGATTTCCAACTGATCGGCGAGTTCGGCGCCTATCGCCCCCGCGCTCCCCATCGTGAAGGCGATCTGGCGTCCTCACAGGAAGTAGCGGTGAATCGGGTAGTCGACATCCGCGCCCATCCCGCCGTGCAGGTGCTGGGTCGCGTGCACCATCCACCGACGAGTTCGCGGATCTGATGATCACGCTCTTCCTCTCGGGATTCAGGGTCGCCTGACGAGATCCGGCAGATCCAGATGTTTCGGGGTTCGTCCCTGCGGCAACAGGATCGACACGGCGAACACCACCACCGCGCAGCCCGCGCACACCAGGTAGGCGACGGAGAATCCGGTCCACGACGTGGAATGTTCCGAACCGCTGATCACGAATGCGGCGAGGATGGTCGCCACCGTCGCACTGCAGATCGTGCTTCCGGACGTCCGTAGAAGCGAGTTCACGCCGTTGGCTGCCGCCAGTCGCTGACGTGGCACGGCAACCAGGATCAGCAGGGAGAGCGTGCTGTACACGATCGCGGTCCCGACTGCCGTAATACCGAGCGCCGCAACCACTCCCCACAGCGGCTTACCTGCAACTGCGTGAATCCCGTAGCCCCCGGCGAGGAATACGGCACCGGTCAACATCGCGGTCCGTGAACCGAAGCGATCGGTGATCCGCACCGCAACCGGAGAGAACAGCACCATCGCGATGCTGGCTGGAATCTGACACAGCGCCGCCGCGATGATCGACAGGCCGTACCCGGCACCCGGCCCTTTCATCCCCTGCAGCAGCTGTGTGGTGATCAGCGTGTTCCCGAAGAATGCGAACCCGACCAGCAGAGCCGCCAGATGCGGGATCAACACCGCACGCTTGACGAGAGCGCGGACGTCGACCAGCGGATTGACGTTGCGCCGCTGCTGAATTACCCAGAACGTGAACAGCACGGCCGACGCGGACAGCATGGAGATCACCGCTCCGCTGGTCCATCCCCAACTCGATCCCTGCGTGATCGGCACCAGCAGAGCGATCATCGCGGCGCTCAGACCGACCGCCCCGATGCCGTCGAATCTCCCCGACGGATTCGGCTCCGACTCTCGAATGAACAGCACCGCAGCAAGAGTCACCGACAGCCCGATGGCCGTGGTTACCCAGAACAGGACGTGCCAGTTCGAGTACTGCGCGATCATCGCGGAAAACGGTATGCCCAAAGCCGTTCCGACGCCGAGCGTCGAACTCATCATGGCCACAGCACCGTTGACCTTGTTGCGCGGCAATTCGTCACGCAGCATGGAGATTCCGATGGGGATGACGGCCGACCCGGCTCCCTGTAGCGCCCTCGCGAAGATGAGGACCGCGATGTCCGAGGACAGTGCACACAACATCGAGCCGAGAGTCATCATCGAGAAGGCGACCAGAAGCATCTTCTTCTTGCCGAACATGTCGGCGAGCCGGCCGAAGATGGGGGTGACCACGGCGCCGACCAGCAGTGTGACGGTCACCAGCCAGGACACGGCCGTGCGTCCGGCGCCCGTGAAGTGGGGCAGCTCCGGCAGCAGCGGAACGATGACGGTTTGCAGGACTGCTTGGAACACGGCGGCGGCGACAACGATGGGAAAGAGGAAGCGGGAGCGCGGCTGAGCGAGACTCGTGTCGGCGGTGGGGACTGCCGGAGTGCCCGGCGGACGGTCGAGCGTCGTCACCCCACACCGCCTGTTCTCACTAGGTAAATATCCGTTCACCTACATTAGGTGAACGGATATTTACCTAGCAAGAATTGTGACGCCGCTCACCCGTCGAGGAGCTTTTGCACCAGTGGTGCGTACAGCGCAACCACCTCGTCCTGGGTGCCGGTGGCATGCCCGGCCATCATCCGTCGGCGCATGATCGCCACTCCGACCACCATCGACATCGCCAGTTCCGCGCGCAATCTGGCGTCGGGGCCGGACAGACGAGCGGCGAGGGCGTCGATCATCTGCGTCGAATAGTTCTCGCGCAGCTTGCGGTTGCTCTCTTCACTGACACCGCTCATGAACAACAAGCTCATGGACAGCGGCTTGTACGACTCCAGCGGCTTGGTGAACAGCGAGACCATGCGCTCACCGAGCGAGTCGTCGGGTGCGTCGAATACCGTGATCGCCGCTGCACGGAAGTCGACCAACTCGTCGTACAACTGCTCCTTGGAACCGAAGTACTTGATGATCAGCGGTGCGCTGACGCCTGCGTCTTCGGCAATGTCCTTGAGCGTGATTTCGCGGTACGGCCGAGTTGCGAATGCTTTCCCGGCCGATGCGATGATCTGCGCACGGGTCTGCTCGGACGTACGACGCACTTGCTGACCTTGCTCCGTGCCGCTCATCAAGCGTTCCGCGACAATTCACGACGGCCGGACAACGCCCGCCCCAGCGTCAACTCGTCGGCAAACTCGAGGTCGCCGCCCATCGGAAGGCCCGAAGCCAACCGAGACACCGTCAGCCCCGGGATGTCTCGCATCATTCGGACGAGGTAGGTAGCGGTCGCCTCACCCTCGGTATTGGGGTCGGTGGCAATGATGACCTCGGATACATCGACGCCGTCCTCCTGATTTGCGATGCGAGCCAACAACTCCCGGATGCGCAACTGGTCCGGTCCGATACCCGAGAGCGGATTGAGCGCACCGCCGAGCACGTGATAGCGACCCTTGAACTCCCGGGTGCGCTCGACGGCCTGGACGTCCTTCGGCTCCTCCACGACGCAGATCACCGTGCGATCTCGACGTGCGTCGGCGCAGATGCGGCACTTCTCCTGATCGGACACAGTTCCGCACACCGTGCAGAACTGAACGCCGTCACGGATGCGCTGCAGTGCATTTTTCAAACGGTCGATCTCGGGAGGCTCCACGGAGAGCAGGTGAAAAGCGATGCGTTGAGCGCTCTTCGGCCCGACTCCGGGAAGCTTCCCGAGCTCGTCGATCAGATCCTGAACCGGACCTTCGTACACGCGTTCTCGTTTCTAGAAGCCGGGGAGACCGGGAAGGCCTCCGCCGAGTCCGCCGGCCAACGGGCCGAGCTTCTCAGCAGCGACTTCCTGTGCCTTGCGCGAAGCATCCTCGATCGCGCCGATCACCAGATCCTGCAGCGTCTCGACGTCTTCGGGGTCGACGACCTTGGGATCGATCTGCAGACCGACAACCTCGCCGGTGCCCTTGACCGTGGCGACAACCAGCCCGCCGCCGGCCTGACCGGTCACTTCGGCCTGAGCCATTTCCTGCTGCGCCGCCATCAATTGCTGCTGCATCTGCTGAGCCTGAGCCAACAGAGCAGACATGTCGGGTGCTCCACCTGGTTGCACGAGCGGTCCTTTCTACAGAGTTATCCCCACCAGCGTAGTCGGTGCGCGCTACCGTGAGCGGGTGCGCCGGAACCAGCCAGAAACCGTAAAACCGTCAAGAGGGTCAAACATGGCATCACGGGTGTTCCGCTCCACCGCCCTCATTGCCGTAGTCGGGGCCGGGTTTCTGAGTGCCGCGTGCACGATTCCCACCGAGACTGCCGACGCCACGGCGCCCGAGGCCACGACTTCGGTCGAGGTGTCTCCGCTCAGCACTGTTGCCGCTGACATCCCCGCAGCGCTCACCGGGAAGGTCGTCTTCCTCGATCCCGGGCACAGTGGAGCGAACGACGACAGCATCAACACCCAGGTCCCCACGGGCCGCGGCGGCACCAAGAACTGCCAGACCACCGGCACCAACACCGATGCCGGGTTCGCAGAACACACCTTCAACTGGGAAGTCGCGAGCCTGGTCAAGAGCGAACTCGAAGGCCAAGGCGCCACAGTCGTTCTGAGTCGACCGGACGACGTCAGCGTCGGATCTTGCGTCGACGCACGCGCCGAAGCCGCCAATTCCTCCGGTGCCGACGTCGTGGTGAGTATTCATGCGGACGGCGCAGCAGCCGGGGCGGAAGGCTTCCACGTCTGCTACTCCACTCCCCCGCTGAACACGGTTCAGGCCGGCCAGTCCGTGGCTTTTGCCGAAACCATGCGCGACTCACTCGTCACCGCTGGGCTCACCCCGTCGACCTACATCGGCGACGACGGGTTGGCACCACGCGCCGATCTGACGGGACTCAATCTGTCGCAGCGGCCGTCGATTCTGGTCGAACTCGGCAACATGCGAAATGCCGACGAGGCAGCGCGCATGACGAGCCCGGACGGTCAGCAGGACTATGCGGCCGCCGTCACCAGCGGAGTCACGGCCTTCCTGACAACCCCTTGATCGGGCTTCTGTGGAGAAATTCCGCTTGTCCACAGGGATGTCGGCACTGCCCCAGTAGCCCGTTCGCCTGGCTACGGTTCAGCCATGGGTCCGATACTTCAGGTAGACATCGCTGCGTTGCAGCAACTTTCGGCTGATCTGTCTCGAATTGCGGATCAGATCTCAGGGATCGACTCCGCCGGCCCGATTTTCGAAGCCGCGACGGCCCTGGATTCGTCCGCCGTCATGGCTGTATCGACGGAAAATGCCGGCGTGATCGCCGACGCCTACCGGCACCTGGCTACGCAATTGGGGCTCGTGGCGTCCGGAACCTCTGCTGCAGCACGTCTGTACGACGCTACCGAGGCCGAAGTGGCTTCCGAACTGCGCGGAGACCACTGATGCGGCCCACCATCTCTCAGCTTCGCGCGTGGTCACCGGAGCAACTACGCACCTGCGCTTCGGAACTCGTCGAGATCGATCGGAAGGTCGAACTTCTCGGCGGCGACGCCGGTCGCAGCATCGACGCCGTCCGCGAGTTCTGGCGGGGCGAAGCGTCGAGCGCGGCGGCAGTGCAGTGGTCGGGCATCTCGCTTGTCTCCTCTCGACTCTCGATTGGTATTCGCGCGGCCGCGGATCTGTATGCCGGAGCGGCCAATACGATTGGCGTGGCGCGAAAATCGGTTCTGGACCTGGTCGAAAGGGCGACTCTCGGGCACGGTTTGACGGTCACGGACAGCGGGGCCGTGTCGGCGCCTGCGTCGAAACAGCCGTGGAATCTGGCCGACGTCATGCGAGATTCCGAAAATGCCACGGCTGCACAGAGTTTTCAGCAGAAAATCGCCACTGCATTGACGCTACTCGACGACGAAGACAACCAGGCCGCGACTGCTCTGCGTCAGGCATTCCGGGAGATCGGATCACTCCTGGGCCATCAGCCTGATCGCCTCAGCCGCACTGTCGTCGACATACTCGACGGGAGATCGACACTCCCCGGAACACCCGCGGAGCTACACCGACTGTGGGAATCGCTCACTCCCAGCGAGAAAGACGCATTGGCGAGGTGGGATCCGGCCATCGGTAGCCGTGACGGCCTTCCCACGGTCGACCGGGACTACTACAACCGGCGGTACCTCACTGCGCTGGAGACTGCACACGAGTCCTCGCCGGATCGAACGGTAGCGGCCGGATACGCAGCTGTGCGCGGCGAACTTCGACCGGATACATTCCTTCTCTCGGTCGCGGGTGGGCACGCCGTCGTCGCTGTCGGTAATCCCGACGCTGCCGACAACGTCGCAACACTGATTCCCGGGACTGGTTCCGGGCTCTCGGGCGTCGGCGGAGATCTACAACGAACCAGAGCCATGTACGACGCAGCCGTCAGCGCGGCACCAACGGAGGCCACATCAGTGATCCTGTGGTCCGGGTATGACGCTCCCCCAGGCATTCCCGACGCCGGTTCGGATCGCTACGCAGACGCCGCGGCGCCCGGGCTGGACAGCTTCCAGGACGGACTACGCACCTCACATGACGGTCCGCCGTCGCACAACGTCGTGATCGGACATTCCTACGGCAGCACCGTCATCGGTGCCGCAACTACCCGTGGCGCTTCTCTCGACGTCGACGAACTGGTATTTGTCGCAAGCCCGGGAGTCGATGCCGAGCGCGTGAACGAACTGAGCCTGGACGCCGTCAGCCCTTCCGAGATGTCGCGCCATGTTCATTCGACGACGGCTTTCTGGGATCCGGTCCAATTGATCCCCAAGATCCTCGGAGTCCACGGATTCGACCCTTCGGATCCGGAATTCGGCGCGCAGGTATTCGCCGGATCCCCCGGGGAGCCGGGGTTGGGAGTTCACAGCGATTACTGGGAAAGCGGAAACCCCGCGCTCGCCGAGTTGGGGCGGATCATCGCCGGACCGTGAAAGACGGCGCCGTACCGGTGAAGGTACGACGCCATCTTTCGGTGATGCAGGATCAGTTAGACGAGTTCGCGCTTGAGGTTGTCCAGGACCTGGGCCTGGATGCGCTGCAGACCCTTCGGAGCGAAGGTGCGCTCGAAGAAGCCGCCGATTCCGGTGGCACCCTGCCACTGGGTGAGCGTCGTAACCGTCGTTCCGGTGCCGTTGGGGGCAACAGTCCAGGTGGTGACGAGACTGGAGTTGGCGTCCTTCTCGGTGATGACGTTGCCGTCGACCGTCACGGTGGCCTTGACGTTGCGCGAGCGCTTTTCCGTCGCCTTGAGCGTCCACTGCGCAACGGTGCCGTCACCCTGGCCGCCTTCGACGACCTTGTAGTCGAGGTACTGCTCGGACAGGATTCGCGGGCGAACCGTCTCGTAGTCCGAGAGCGCCGCGAGCACCTTGTCGGGTGCTACTGTGACGACCATCGAACTCATTGCATTGACCTGACCCATATGCCCTACGTCTCCTTGCTCGACCAACGCGGCTCGATACCGCGAATGACTCTCGAATCCGCACCTCGAACTGCGCAGACATTCCTTTCCATATTGCCTGTCCCGCCCCGGTATCTCGACAATCTGCCCTTTCCTGTGAGCTGGTTCACCCGTTGGCGCATTTATCGAGTTCGTTTGCAACAACTCGATCAAATTCGGGCATTAAGACCCCTCCAGATAGCTTGCACGCGCAACTACCGATAGCGTCAGGGTGTGACTCTCTCGTTCAATGGGGTAGTTCAGAAGTTCGATCGAATCCGGACAAAGCAAGGCCCGGGTTCCGATGCTGCGCGCGAAATGGGGTTCGAGCAGCACAGAGAAGGCGTCGAACGCCTACTCGCGTCATACCGCGCCATTCCCCCCGATGCTTCTGTACGCCTGGCAAAGAAGACATCCAATCTGTTCCGCGCTCGCGCCAAGACGTCGGCCCCCGGCCTCGACGTCAGCGGTCTGGCCGGTGTCATCGCCGTCGATGCGCAGGCGCGCACCGCCGACGTCGCCGGCATGTGCACCTACGAAGACCTCGTCGACGCGACGCTGCCCTACGGTTTGGCGCCATTGGTCGTGCCTCAGCTCAAGACCATCACCCTGGGCGGTGCGGTGACAGGCCTGGGCATCGAGTCCACCTCGTTCCGCAACGGCTTACCGCACGAGTCGGTACTCGAAATCGACGTACTGACCGGAAGCGGCGAGATCATCACCGCAACGCCGGACGGCGAACACGCCGAGCTGTTCTTCGGTTTCCCCAATTCCTACGGCACCCTTGGCTATTCGACGCGATTGAAGATCGCACTCGAACCCGTCAAGAAGTACGTCGCCTTGCGTCACGTGCGCTTCGATTCGCTCGAGAAGCTCGAAGAAACGATGGATCGCATCGTCACCGAGCGAGAGTACGACGGGATCGCCGTCGACTACCTCGACGGGGTGGTCTTCACCGATTCCGAGAGCTACCTCACACTCGGCGTGCAAACCGACGACGAAGGTCCGGTCAGCGACTACACCGACCAGGACATCTTCTACCGGTCGATCCAGCATTCGTCGCTCACACAGCCCAAGACGGACCGCCTCACCATTCGGGACTACCTGTGGCGCTGGGACACCGACTGGTTCTGGTGCTCACGGGCTTTCGGTGCACAGAACCCGAAGATCCGGCGCTTCTGGCCCAAGCAGTACCTGCGCAGCAGCTTCTACTGGAAGCTGATTGCCCTCGACCACAAGTACGACATCGGAGATCGCCTCGAAAAGCGCAAGGGCAAGCCCCCGCGCGAACGCGTCGTCCAGGACGTCGAGGTACCCATCGAACGAACCGCGGACTTCGTCTCGTGGTTCCTCGAGGAAATTCCGATCGAACCACTGTGGTTGTGCCCGTTACGCCTTCGCGAACCCAGCCCGGCTGCTGCCTCCGCTTCCCGGCCGTGGCCCCTCTACCCCCTCGAACCCAAGCGCACCTACGTCAACATCGGCTTCTGGTCTTCGGTGCCGATCGTTCCCGGCGAGCGCGAGGGGGCGGCAAATCGACTGATCGAAGAAAAGGTCAGCGATTTCGACGGACACAAATCGCTCTACTCCGACTCCTACTACTCGAAGGAAGACTTCGAGGAGCTGTACTACGGCGGCGACCGGTACATCGGACTCAAGGAACGCTACGACCCGAAATCCCGTTTATTGGATCTATTCTCTAAGGCGGTGCAACGTAAATGACCACGTTCAAAGACTCCAAAAGCCAGGACAAGCTCTCTATTGCCGAGATTCTCGAGACGCTTTCCGACGGCATGCTGCCGCTTCGATTCACCGCGTACGACGGCAGCACCGCCGGCCCCGAAGATGCCGACTACGGACTGCACCTGAAGTCGACTCGCGGAACCACTTATCTCGCAACGGCTCCCGGCGATCTCGGCATGGCCCGCGCGTACGTCTCCGGCGATCTCGAAGCCGAGGGTGTCCACCCCGGTGATCCGTACGAGATTCTGCGCATCATGGGCGACGAACTCCACCTCAAGCGCCCGTCGGCACTGACTCTCGCCAGCATCACGCGCTCGCTGGGCTGGGACCTGTTGCGGCCCATCGCCCCGCCGCCCCAGGAACATCTCCCTCGCTGGCGTCGCGTCGCAGAAGGACTGCGTCACTCCAAGACTCGCGACGCCGAGGTCATCCACCATCACTACGACGTCTCCAACACCTTCTACGAGTATGTCCTCGGCCCGTCCATGACGTACACCTGCGCCGCCTACGACAATGCGGAGCAGACCCTCGAAGAAGCCCAGGAGAACAAGTACCGCCTGGTGTTCGAGAAGCTCGGACTTCAGAAGGGTGATCGACTTCTCGACATCGGCTGCGGCTGGGGCTCGATGGTTCGCTACGCGGCCAGGCGCGGCGTCAAGGTGATCGGCGTGACTCTCTCACGCGAACAGGCAGATTGGGCACAGAAGGCCATCGAGGACGAAGGTCTCGCCGATCTCGCACAGGTCCGTTTCTCCGACTACCGCGACGTCGCGGAGACCGGGTTCGACGCAGTGTCCTCGATCGGCCTGACCGAACACATCGGCGTCGGAAACTACCCGGCGTACTTCGAGTTCCTCAAGGGGAAGTTGCGCGAGGGTGGGCGCCTGCTCAACCACTGCATCACCCGTCCGGACAACCGAAGCGGCGCCAAGGCAGGCGGATTCATCGACCGGTACGTCTTCCCCGACGGGGAGCTCACCGGATCGGGTCGCATCATCTCCGAGATCCAGAACGTCGGTCTCGAGGTACGGCACGAGGAGAACCTTCGCGAGCACTACGCACTGACGCTCGCCGGATGGTGCCAGAACCTCGTCGACAACTGGGACGCCTGCGTCGCCGAGGTCGGCGAAGGAACCGCACGCGTCTGGGGCCTGTACATGGCGGGTTCACGGCTCGGATTCGAGCGCAATGTCGTTCAGCTGCACCAGGTTCTGGCCGTCAAACTCGGCCCCAAGGGTGAGGCGCATGTGCCGCTTCGCCCGTGGTGGAAGGCCTAGGGGCAAAGCCCCTGTGAGTGGTTAAGCAGTCTCTGCACTCCTTAACCACTCACAGGCCCCGCAGGGGTTCTCCCCTGTTCTCTCCCAACCTCCCCGCCGCAAGACCGTCTCCACTTCGTGTGCAACCTGACATGGAGTCTTCATCACCTCGTCGAATCCGTAGACCAACCGCGGACGACCTGCCAGCTCTGCCGCATTGTCACGGCGGCGATCACGGAATGCCACTTCGGCCATGGAATGCGCCCACCGACCGTCGAGACGCACGATCAGCGGCACACCGACTTCGCTGTAATCGCAATCCTCGAACAGCGTGCGGCCGTCGACGCGCACCGGCGATTGACGTCTCGCCGTCGGCAATCCGTGTGGCTGCTCCACATCCACCGCATAGTGATATTCCAGTGATGATTGCACCCCGTCTGCCAAAAGCTTCACCGCACTGTCGAGAACCTTCCGGTATCTACGGGGTGCACGCTCCTCCATGCGTCGGCGGATGTCCGTCAAACGGATGCGTCCGTTGGTGACTGTGGTGATGAGGCTGACGTAGGCCTCGCGCGGAGTCGGTTCTGCGACGGCCAGATCGAGAGCTGTATCAGCCTTGCCGGTGCGCGGCATCTTCGCATCGACACCGATGTGACGATGAGCCCTCGAACGGTGGACCACGACGCCGGGATGGAGAACAGTGCCGATCATGGGTGACGGATGTCGGTCGGCGCCGAGGCCACGAACGAAAGTCGCAGCCTGAGAGATCGCAGACTTCCCGTACGGAACGGTGATATGTACGGGTGCAGTGCAGTGCTGTCCGGCCGACGCATCGACCATTCCTCAGCGGCGGTGTGATGGCTGAGCATCGACGACCCGCCGCCGTACAAGAGCGCGGCCTCGAGAACTGCATACCTGGTCAGTGGGCCCGTGGTGACGGAGTAGACGCCGCGAAGAACAGTTCGCCAGCGTCCGACCTCAACTCGTTGTTTCACGCGAGAGCGAGGAAATCCGATGGCGTGAAGTTGGGCGTGACTGACCAGTCCGTGCTGAGCATCGACGATGGTCTGCAGTGAATCGATTTCTGGATGTGAAGGCATACGACGAGCCTGCAAATACATACAGAGGCATTTCGCCGAAAAAACTAACCTGTGGATAAAGCTGTGCGCGGTTAGGAAGTGCTGAGACTCCCTAACCGCGCACGGGGGCTATGCCCCTAGCGAGGCCGGCGGGGTGAACCGCGGGCCGTACTGCGCAGCGAGTTCCTTTGCGCGAGCGACGAAGCCGGCCGTGCCGCCCTCGTAGCCGACGATGAACTGGTGAACGCCACCGGTCCAGGCCGGGAATCCGATGCCCATGATGGAGCCGATGTTGGCGTCCGCCGTGGTGATCAGGACGTTCTCGTCGAAGCACTTCTGCGTCTCGATCGCCTCGATGAACAGCATGCGGTCGATGAGGTCCTGGATCGGAGCGTCGGAGGTTCCGGAGTTGAAGTTCTCGCGGAGTCCGGACCACAGGCCGGTGCGCTTGCCCTCTGCGTAATCGTAGAAGCCGGCTCCACCGAGCTTGCCCTTACGATCGAACTTCTCGACGAGGGTGTTGATGACCTCGCCGGCCGGATCTGCCGGCAGTTCCTTGCCTTCGGCCTTGGCGGCGTCGACAGATTCCTTGCGGATCTTCTGCATGAGGGTGAGGTTGAGCTCATCCGAAAGCTGAAGCGGCGCAGCCGGGTAACCGGCCTGCATACCCGCCTGCTCGATGGTGGCAGGCTCGACTCCCTCGGCGAGCATGCCGATGGCCTCGTTGATGAAGGTTCCGATGACACGCGAGGTGAAGAAGCCACGCGAGTCGTTGACCACGATCGGCGTCTTGCGGATTGCCTGGACGTAGTCGAACACGCGGGCCAGAGTCTCGTCGGAGGTCTTCTCACCACGGATGATCTCCACCAGCGGCATCTTGTCGACGGGAGAGAAGAAGTGGATGCCGATGAAGTCTTCCTGACGCTTCACACCGGTGGCGAGACCCGTGATGGGCAGCGTCGAGGTGTTCGAGCCCAGCAGTGCCTTGGGATCGACGATGTCCTCGATCTCCTGGAACACCTTGTGCTTGAGTTCCTGGCTCTCGAAGACGGCTTCGATGACGAAGTCGACGCCGGCGAAATCGGCCGGGTCGGCCGTCGGGGTGATCTTCGCGAGGAGTGCGTCGGACTTCTCCTGCGTGGTCTTGCCGCGCGAGAGTGCCTTGGCCTCAATGCCTTCGGAGTACGCCTTGCCCTTGTTCGCAGCCTCGATGGTGACGTCCTTGAGGACGACGTCGAAGCCTGCCTTGGCGGAGACGTACGCGATGCCCGCGCCCATCATGCCTGCGCCGATGACGCCGACCTTCTTGATGGTGGACTTCTCGATGCCTGCCGGACGTGAACCGCCGCCGTTGATCGACTGCAGGTCGAAGAAGAACGCCTGAATCATGTTCTTCGCGACGCGGCCGGTCACCAGAGAGGTGAAGTAGCGAGCCTCGATGAGCAGCGCGTTGTCGATGTCGACCTGCGAGCCCTCGACGGCTGCGGCCATGATGGCGCGCGGGGCCGGCATCGGAGCACCCTTGAGCTGCTTACGCAGGTTCGCGGGGAACGCCGGAAGGTTGGCAGCGAATGCCGGAGTGGACGGGGTTCCGCCAGGAATCTTGTAGCCCTTGACATCCCACGGCTGAACGCCGCCTTCAGGGTTGGCCTTGATCCACGCCTTCGCGGCCGGAACCAGTTCCTCTACCGAGCCGACGACCTCGTCGATGAGGCCGACTTCCTTGGCCTGGACCGGCCCACGCTGCTGTCCCTGGAGCAGGACGCCCATGAGCGCGTTCTGCAGGCCGAGCATCCGTACGGTGCGAACGACGCCGCCGCCGCCGGGCAGCAAGCCGAGGGTGACTTCGGGCAGGCCGATCTTGACGCCCTTGACGTCTGCCGCGATGCGGTGGTGGGTCGCCAGAGCAATCTCGAGGCCGCCGCCGAGTGCCGCGCCGTTGATGGCGGCGACTACCGGCTTGCCGAGAGTTTCGAGGCGACGCAGGTCTGCCTTGATCTCGACGCTGTGGTTGTAGATCTCCTCGGCCTGCTCGGGGCCGACCTTGATCATGTTCTTGAGGTCACCACCCGCGAAGAAGGTCTTCTTGCCGGAGGTGATGACGGCACCGGTGATGGAGTCCTTCTCGGCGACCAGACGGTCGACGGTGGCCTTCATCGACGCGATGTACGCGTCGTTCATGGTGTTTGCGCCCTGGTTGGGATCGTTGATGGTGAGCACGACGATGCCGTCGGCGTCCTGGTCCCAGTTGATGATGTTCTGATCAGTCACTTTGATTGACTCCTGGTAAGCCTCGTTGGAAGGACGGACGCCGCGTCAGACGCGCTCGATGATGGTGGCAACGCCCATACCGCCGCCGATGCACAGGGTGATGAGGGCGCGCTTGCCGCCACGACGCTCGAGCTCGTCGACCATCGTTCCGGTGATCATCGCGCCGGTTGCACCGAGCGGGTGGCCCATGGCGATGGCGCCGCCGTTGACGTTGAGCTTCTCGTCCGGGATGTTCAGGTCCTTCTGGAACTTCAGGACGACGGAGGCGAACGCCTCGTTGATCTCGAAGAGGTCGATGTCGTCGACGGTCAGGCCGGCAGCAGCCAGAACCTTCTTCGACGCCGGCGTCGGGCCGGTGAGCATGATTGTGGAGTCGGCTCCGCTGGTGGCGGTGGCGACGACGCGAGCGCGCGGCGTCAGACCCATGTCCTTGCCGGCCTGCTCGCTACCGACGAGCACGAGTGCAGCGCCGTCGACGATTCCCGAGCTGTTGCCGCCGTGGTGAACGTGGTTGATCTTCTCGACCCAGTGGTACTTCTGCAGCGACACGGCGTCGAATCCGCCGATTTCACCGATCACACCGAATGCGGAAGCCAGGCCGGCGAGGTTCTCCGCCGTGGTGCCCGGACGCATGTGCTCGTCGTTGTCGAGGATGGTGATGCCGTTGATGTCCTTGACCGGCACTACCGACTTGGCGAAGTATCCGCCGGTCCACGCCTTGGCAGCGAGGTCCTGCGAGCGCACGGCGTATGCGTCGACGTCGTCACGCGAGAAGCCCTCGATGGTGGCGATGAGGTCTGCGCCGACGCCCTGCGGGACGAAGTAGTTGTCGTAGTTGGTGGCGGGGTCGAGCGCCCACGGTCCACCGTCGGATCCCATGGGAACGCGGGACATCGACTCGACGCCACCGGCGATCACCAGTTCGTCCCAGCCGGACCGGACCTTCTGAGCAGCCATGTTCACGGCTTCGAGACCGGAAGCGCAGAAACGGTTGAGCTGAACGCCGCCGACGGTGTCCGGCAATCCCGCATCGTTGACTGCGACGCGGGCGATGTCCATTCCCTGATCGCCAACGGGGGTGACAACGCCCAGGATGAGGTCGGAGATCCGATCCTCGTCGAGGTCGGGAAAGCGCACGCGCAGTTCCTGGATCAGGCCCGTGACCAGCGAGATCGGCTTGACCGAGTGCAACGACCCGGTCTTCTTGCCGCGGCCTCGCGGGGTACGGATGGCTTCATAAATGAATGCCTCTGTGGTCACTGTGAGGTGTTCCTTCCGTGTAATTCGTCGAACCGGTCTGCAGATCGTCCGCGCCGCCTTGGGTGGTGGCGCATGGCCGAGGTACAGACCTCAGCCCTTTCACTGTAGAACGTGTTCCAAATTCATGGGAAGGACCGAAGCGATCCTGCTAGGTGACCGAGGTGATCCGACGTGCGTGCGCCTGCCCGCTCCGGTTCATTTCGAGTGCGCTTCCGGAAGCGCTCACGGCACGATTCGATAGGGCAGCATCATGTCGTGATCTTCGTGATCGAGTAGGTGGCAGTGCCACACGTATCCCTGGAGTTGACCAGAGTTGCTCACACCGTGGTGCCTACTTCCCTGATGCGCCTGATCGCCACCCGTCATCCCACCGCCCGTCATCCCAGCGCTGGGATGACGGGCGAACATCGCGTCGGGATCGAAACCCAGCTCGTCCGCGGTCGGGAATCGCACGATGATCCGCGTGATCGTCCCGCCGTCCACCCTGACGGTGTCTTTCATCCCCGCTTCCCAGCGCGCCGGCGCAATCATCGGCCCGGCCTCGAACCCGTCGGGCGACGGAGTCCACTTGTTGCCGATGGCCGGCTGCGGATGACGGATCAGGTACTCCAGCGTCCGCATCGGCGTTCTGCCGAGAATTCGGAAGTTCACCAGGTGCAGGTGGATCGGATGCGGGTCCGGCGTGGTGTTGACGATGTTCCACTGCTCGACGGTGCCCTGCCGCGGCCTCTCGACGTCGGTGGTGCTGAACGTCAGGTTGTTCAGCGTCATCTGAGCCGGCGGATTCCGCAGTTCCAGTTGCTGGCTCACCGTCACCGTGCGTATTACCGTCGGATGCTCCAACGGGGCGAGAACGCCACGTTGCCCTCGCCCGCCGCGCAGTTGCGACGGAACACCACCGGTGAATCCGCGCCTGGAATCGCCGCGGAACCGGCAGAACAGCGGCATCGTCACTTCACCGATGACAGCGGCGGGTAGCGGTGGCGCCTCGTCGTTGCGAAGCTCCACCGTCGATCCCTCCGACAGTCCGGTGAAATCGACGAGGAGGTCGTAGCGCTCCCCCGGCGCGCATCGGAAGGCGCTGACCGCGACGGGCGCGTCCAGCATTCCGGCGTCGTTGCCGATGACCCAGAACGTCATCATGTTGGAGAAGTGGAGATTCCACACGCTTGCCGACGACGCATTGACGATCCTGAAACGGTAAAGGCCCCGAGCCACAGCCAGTTCCGGCCAAACCTTGCCGTTGACCAAGCCGACGTCGCCCACCGCGCCGCCTTCCCACGAGCCTTCCGGTATCAAGATGGTGGATCGGCCGCTCTGGGCGCCTGCCGGCGTGAAGATCTTCTCCTGCAATATCAGGGGGATCTCGAATTCCTCGGCCGGCAGCCCCAACGGATTTCCCAGCTTGCCGGTGTCGAATTCGTCCCTGATCAGATAGTTGCCGATCAGTCCGGCGTAGACGTTGAGCCGGGTGATGCCCATCGCGTGATCGTGATACCAGAGGTGCGTAGCTTCCTGCCCGTGCGAAAAATGATGCATCGCAGCCTGTCCCGGCATCACCAGCAGCTCCGGATGGCCATCACTCTCGGGCGGATTGACTCCTCCGTGCAAGTGCAACGATGTCGGCGGATTCGCGCGAAACTCGGCCTGCATTCCGTGCAATGTCATATCCATGTCAGCAGCCAACGGATGCCCGGCGAGATTGTTCTCGAACGTCAACATGATCGGCTCGTCCGAATGCGCCTCGACGGTGGGCCCCAAGTAGCCGCCGCCGATCTCTGCGCTGCTGTACGACAAGGCCGGGGACGACGGAAAATCCCGGTGAAATACGTGTGTCCCGACCTGCGCAGCCAGAGTGACCTCACTACCGGAAAGCATTGGAAGTGACGGAAGCTCGTCACAAAACGGCTCGAAGTCCGGTGAATGAAAAATCAACGGAGACTCGACATCCACACTCCCCGCCGGAGCAGCACTTGCCTTTGCGCCCCAAGCAACAGCCGCTGCGCCGACTGCCGACCCTTTCAGAACTGACCGCCTCGACACTCCGGTACCCATACTTGCCCCTCCCCTCGAAACGGGTTGCGTTCTCCGGCAAGGAAAACGCAACCCGTATCTCGACTTCGATCTCGGAAACCCCCCGTCTACTTTCCGTCGATCGCCTCCAGCACCGAATTGATCAGTGACTGAGGAAGTTTCGACGGCGGAGGGATATCCAGTCCGCCCGGAGCACCCGGCATCGTCCAGACGGTTCTGTGCCGAGCGATCGCGAGCTTCTCCCGCGATCCGTCCGGATTGACCTTGAAATACTCGAACTCGAGGTCGATCCCCTTCTCGTAGAGAGCTGCCAACGACATCGTGACAAGCACATCGTCGAACGGCATGACCTCACGCAGATGCTCCACCCTGGTGTGCACACAACGCAGTTCACCCAGAGCGCCGCGGGCCGCCAAGGCCTCACGTTGAGAGCGGACGAGGAACTTGTCCCGAACCCTCGACTGCCAGATGTAATAGTTACCGAAGTAGATGTTGCCCACGACGTTTCCGTCTTGCAGCGTCGTCGAGAACACCTCGGATTCGAGAAGATACGGATTGCGCGGCACCATCGGAGCCGAGCGAATCACGGAACCACGATCGACGTCCTTCGGCTCAGCCGGGACGGCAACGCTCTTCGCCCCCGTCGGATTCGTCATCGGCTCGATGAAATCGTGGAAGTACTGCGGCATCGGCCGTGCCGCCACCACGCCGTGGGAGAGGATTTCCACCCATGTCGTCTGCATCGCGCTCCACCCGATGTGGGTGCGCGTCTCACCGTCGACCCTGCACCATTCGACATGCAGATTGGTGGTTGCCCGATCCGG
Source organism: Rhodococcus sp. IEGM 1409 (assembly GCF_030056735.1). GTDB lineage: Bacteria > Actinomycetota > Actinomycetes > Mycobacteriales > Mycobacteriaceae > Rhodococcus_F. The sequence continues at coordinate 171,454 of NZ_JASHKN010000010.1, read as the reverse complement.
ACCGGTGAGCTCGGTGATCCAGATCGTCCCCTCGACAATGTCGTCGGTATACAGGTTTGCATCGATGAACACCTCGGAGTTGTTGGTCACCATGCCCCAACGACCCGTCGCCATGTCCTCCACGATCTTCTTCGAGATCGGTCCGGTCCCTCTCTCCCGCAAAGCGCCCAACCACAGCGCGAAGCTGGCGAACCCTACTGATCCACCGACGTTGCACGCTTCCCGGAACCCGACGGGGAACCGGATCAACACCGCCGGATAGCCGCTGCGTGCCACCACGTGCACGTCGGAGCCGTAGGCCATCGGATCGAACTGCGCGAGAGACTTCGCCGACAACGGCCCGGTGTCGAACTGTGGTGCCGGGTCCTGCGCCGGTTCTCCCGCATCTTCCTCATGGGTTACGAAAGCGAGAATGCGCTCCTCGTTGTCCGTCAACAGAGCTGGAAAGGTCAGAACCACCACGCTTCCCTCCGCGCCACCGCGGAAGGTCACTGCGTCGTCCTCCCTGGAGCCCATCGCCAGAGAAACCGACATCTGCCCCGTGGCCTTTCGGATCGCCTCGGCCGCCGCCCACAGTCTGGTTCCCGCTCGATCGAGAGATTCGCCGCCTGCGATCAACTCGTCGAGCAGCGGAATCCGCGCCGAACCCAGAAGTGCCTTCCACTGCACAACGGTTCGGGAGCGAATCGGTTCGATGTCACACCCCTGCGGCCAGTCACCCGCGGAGCTGAGGGACTTACTACCGTCGTGAGAGAGCGAGACATCCACCGATGGTGGAACGTCACCGACAACGACGGGCTTTCCGGTTTCCTGCCATTCGATGGCAAAGGCATTGCTCATTTGATCACCGCATCCTCATCGAGATGAGTGTTCACGGCCGCCTCGGCGATCGGTTTCTCCTGCTCGTGGCGCTCCGACTTGGTCAGCTCGTGAATCCCCGGGGTATGTGCGACCACAACACGCGGACTCTTCACTCCCAACGCACGACTGTGTTGCGCGAGCTTGTCGAGAATGATCTGCGCATCACGCGCAGTCGGATCCGCGATTTCCTCAGCCGTAGGCCTACTTTCGTCGTGAGAGAGAATCTGGGAGCGATATCCCTCGAGCTGTATCACCACTCGTCCGTCCTTCACCACTGCCACGTCGGCTTGCATGTGGGTCTCGGTCTGCACCTTGTCGTAGGCGTGTGCGGTGAACGAACGAGCCTCGAACCGCCCGTCGTACATGTCGATTCGCGCGATGTTGACCGGAAGGCAGATCTCCCGCGGAACCATGACCTGGCCCGATTGCAGCAGTGAATCCAGGAAGTAAGGATCACCGAGGAGGTGCTGCTTACGGTCGGCTCGCGAAATAGCACTGAAGAGAATGTGCTCGGAGTCGAGGCTCGAGATCTCTTCGAGTCGGCGGAAATCGCCCTCCTGGAACAGCAACCACGAGTAGAGGCCGTCCAATGGATCGATGTCGAGCACCGGTCGCGGCAACTCCCTCTCGAACTCCGGCAGTGTTTCATCCAGCCCGAATATGAAGTCGGCCGAGAAATGGGGCCGCCCGTACCCGGTCCGTTCGGTGCCGATCGTGACATGCACCCGCGTTCCGGCGGCATCACGATCCTGCTCGACGACGCTTGCCTTGATCTCGACTTTGGTGCCCTCGACCGTGTCGACGACGATCGGTCGATCCAGCTTGATGTCGTCGATGCGGACGCGGCCCAGGGTCACGCGTCCCGTGACATAGGCCGCCACCTGCGACATCGCCTCGAGCCCGAACACCGTCGGCAGCAACGCCGATCCATTCCAGACATGGTCGAGGACAAACGGATCCGCCGAGGTGGACAACGTCGTCCGGGTCACCAGTTCTACCTGCGGCTCGAATGTCACGACTTGGTCGATGTAGCGCGACACCGCCGGCAGAGCCGGTGCTGCGGGCGCCCAGGTGTCGAGACCACCGAGTCGACTGGTCACGACGATGCGACTCGCCTCGGGTCCGCTGTCGACCAGGCGAAGGAAATGATCCACTCCCGCAGCCGTCGAAATCGGCATGACACCCATCTTCGCGAGGTGGTTGACACTGCCCATGCGGGCGCCCATCCCTGTCTCTCCCCACACGCTGTATGCGAGCGAGAACGTCCGAGTCTTCGGGTGGCCGGCGGCATACCGCACCACCATTTCGTCGAGAAGCTCGTTTCCGTATGCATACCAGCTGTTTCCGGGCATACCTGTGAATCCGATGATGGAGGAAAAGCCCACGAACAGCTTCAACTCACGATCGGCGAGCGCTTCGACGAAGTTGGCTGCGCCCAGGACCTTCGGTGCAACCTCCTTGAAAGCCGCAGCGCTGTCGACTCTCTCGAACCGCCGCGGAACATTCGCCCCCGCACCGTGGACAAACCCGGTGATCGGCCCCACCTCGACCTCGATCTGAGCGACGACGCCGGCCACTGCCGCAGCATCCGTGACGTTGCAGCGGTAGTAGTGGGCACTCAAACCGGCAGACACGAAGTCCGCAAGAGTGGAGGCGATTTCGTCGCCCGACTGGCGCTGAGAGCTTCCGATCAGTACCAGTTCGGCGCCGGTCTTTCGACCGAGTGCCAGAGCGCACTGCGCCATGATGCCTTTCGCGCCACCGGTCACGACCACTACATCCGAACTTCCCAGCCCGCTTTCGCGGACGGTGTAGTCGTTCGAGGCGAGAACCCGCGGTTGCAGTGCCGTGCGCCCTAGCTCGGCGTCGTAAGTCGCGAACACGTAGGGTGCAACCGAATCCAACTCGGAGACGACAGTGGTTGCTACCTCTGCGTCCGCCGTCGAGCCGTCGAATCCTATGACGCGTACATCCAACTCGGGGCGCTCGTGATGCACCGAAGCTGCAAAAGCCGCCGCACTCGGCACCGGCGCTGGATTGCTCAACTCGGCATCGGTGAATTGAATCACTGCCAATGTGGTTCGCGCGCCTCCACCTTGCTGCGCCGGAACTATTTTGTGCATGTGTTCGATCCCGCGGCGCAAACCGATCTCGGTGACAGAATCATCGGTCACACGCGGCATTACGGCAATCACGTGATGTGCATTCGCAGTGCCGGTGTCGGAGAATGTCCGGGTGTCGACGTTGGCGCCACGGCCTCGAAGTTCGGATTCCAATCTTCCGACCAAACCGGCGTCGTCACCGATGACGACAAACGTAGTGTCCGTGAGTTCTCGGACTCCGTGCAACCCTGTCTCGCTCCGAACCTTTTCCAAGGTGTAATCGCGAACCCAGGTGAAGCTGTCGGCCGATATACCCTGTGCCTTCGTCGGCAGCGCCCGCGCAGTCGGCTGCTCCTGCCCCGACTTCTCCTTGGCGGACCGATCGAGCACCTCGATCAGTTCACCCAGGCTGACGTTGACGAGTTCGGCCGGATCCAGGTCACCCTGAACACCCAACCGTGTTGCCACCGTTGCAATTGCGTCGGCAGCCTTGATCGAGTCCATGTTCAGGTCGTCGAGCAGGTGGAGATCCACATCGAGAGACTCCACTGGAAATCCGGTGTCCTTTGCGATTACCTCGAGCAGGATTCGCGACACGTCCGACTGCGCCGAACGCGCTGCCGAAACGGCAGAGCCGGCATTCGGCGCGGCCGCAAGGATCAGCGATGCAGCTTCTCCGATGGTGGCGTTGGCCAACTCGGCCGGGTCGAGGTCGACAACCTCGAACTGGTACGCGACCTTCGAAATAGCCTCTGCCGCACTGATCGAGTCGAGATTCAGATCATCGAGCAGACGCAGATCCGTCGTGATCGACTCGGCCGGGAACCCCGTGGTGTCGGCGAGGATCCTGATCAGCTCGCTTTCCACGGACCCCGCGCCAGCGCCAGCCGGCGCTTCGACTACCGGAACTGAAACGGGCGAAGAAGCTTTCGCTGCTACAGATTCGTGGCCGTTGGTGACTGCCCGCGGAGTCGGAGCAGATGGGGCAGGTGGTGCGGTCACTCCACTGCCCACATCAGCGCGGATGACGTCGACGAGGAAGGTCCCGCGTCGGCTCAGGTAATCGGCCAGCGCCGCAGCCGGATCCCCGCCGGACGAACCAAGTGCGAGCGGTTCGGGAGCAGATGTAACCGACAGCTTCGCCTCGGCCAGGTTCTCGATGAACACCTTCTGATCGGCGGGAACGAATTCGCGCACGAAGCGGCCGTCGAAAAGTTCGTTCCAGCGGACCTGAGCGCCGTGTACGTACATCGCGGCCAGTGCGACGTTGAAGTCCTCGTCACGTCCGGACTTGGACGCAACGGGGAAGCAGCGCACGCCGTCGGTCCCGTTGACCGCCTTGGTGAGCCCGGTCAGCACACGGCCGGGTCCGACCTCGACAAGCAGGTCCACTTCCTGTGAGATCCCACGTACCGTCTTGACCCAATCGACCGGTGAGACAACCTGTTTGGTGATCAATTCGCGAAGTGCCAGTGGCGTCTGTACGCGTTCACCTTCAACGCAGGAATATACGGGACAGGTCAGCGAATCGACTTGCTCGTCAACGGGCGCAGTGGACTTCAGCTCCCGCTCGGCCTCGTTCATCATCTCGGAGTGGAAAGCATTCGACACGGCAAGCGCCTGGGCCGACACTCCGCGTGTCTTCGCGATGGAAACCACATCGTCGACCGCATCCTTGGTACCCGAAACTACCGTCTGTGTAGGCGTATTCAGATTCGCGACGGTCGCGTATTCCTTTGCTTCAGCGATGATCGCCTCGGCCGTCGATCGGTCGCAGGTCAGGCTCGCCATTGCGCCGTTTCCGCCACCACTGACCGCCATGGCCGCGCCCTTCGCCGCAGCCAAGGTGATCAGCGTCTTCTTGTCGTAAGCCCCTGCCGCGTAGAGGGCTGTCAACTCTCCGAGACTGTGCCCGGCAACGGCACTGGGTGTGACACCCAAACGGTGGAGGTACTCGAACCACAGTAGCGACGCCAAGGCAACGGCCGGCTGGGTGAACTGCGTCTGGGCGAGGTCCCTCTTCCACTTCGCCAATTCCGCAGCGTCAGCGCTCTTGACCGGGTTCCGCAGAATCCGCGGCGTGATCGCCTCGGCTCCCACATCCTCCAGCCAGCCGTCGGCCTCATCCGCCAGTTCACGTGCCCACTCGAAACGCTCGATCAGCACGCGAGCCATTTCGAGCTGTTGTGATCCCTGTCCCGGGAACAGGAACCCGATGTCATGACGAACGTTGTTCGAGATCGATATCTCGTTGCTGACCACCTTGACCTGGCCGGCTGCGGGCGCAGAGTTCTCGCAGATCACGGCGAGCTGGCGCATGCGTTCGGCCAACTGCGCGGGTCGACCTGCCACCACCGCGGCACGGAAGGGCGCGGTCGGCGAGATCACCCGCGACAGCTTCGCCGAAAAGTCCAGCAGCTCGGCAACACTCAACGGAACTGCCAGATCTGCGACATCCCGCGCTCGGGCCGTCAAGTCCATGGCGGAATCTGCCGAGAGTACAAATACCTCGGTATCCTGGTACGACGCCATCATGGTGCGGACGTCTCGCGAAGGTATCAGCTTGCTCGACGGTGCATCAGCCGATTCGATGGCGACGTGGCAGTTGATACCGCCGAATCCCATCGCCTGCGCACCGGCGCGCATCTTCTCGGACGGATCTCTGATCTCGCCGTTGACGAGCGGAAAGAGCGCTGGCGCTTCGGTTCCGAACGCCGGGTTCGGGTCGGTGCAACCGGCGATCGGCGGAAGGATTCGTTGGTTGACGGCCATTGTCGCCTTGATCAGCGCAAGGATGCCCGACGCCGCCTTCGTGTGCCCGATCAGCGACTTCAGCGAGGTCATACCGATGCTACGAGCCTCGACGGGTCCGTCCGTCTGCGCGGCCTGCTGGACGCCGGCAAGTTCGACAGGGTCCCCGACGGGAGTACCGGTTCCGTGTCCTTCGACAAAGGCAACCTCGCTGGCAGCGAATCCTGCTCCCGAATATGCGCGACGGATCATTTCTGCCTGAGTTTCGGCGCGGGGCTTGGTAATTCCACCCTTGCCATCGGTGGAGATGCCCCAGCCGCGAATCGTCGCGTACACGTAGTCGCCGTCGGCCCTGGCGTCCTCGAGTCGTTTCAAGGCCACGAATCCGCAACCTTCACCCGGGATGAATCCACTTCGGCTTGCGTCGTACACGTTCATGTCACCGCGTGTCAGTGCACCCAAACGCGCGAATCCCACGAGTTCCAAAGGATCCAAGCTGACGTCGACTCCACCTGCCAATACGAAGTCGGCCGCGCCGGACGCCAGCTTTTCCGCCGCAGTCGCCACAGCGAGCATTCCGGACGCGCATGCACCGTCCACAACGTACCCGCCGCCGTTGAAATCGAGATAGTTGCAGATACGCCCGGCGATCGTATTCGACAACATGCCCGCCAGAGTGTCTTCGCTTGGCTCCACCAACGGGCCCTTGTAGACCTCTTCCATCGTCTCGGCGAGAGCATCGACAACAGAACTGTCCAACTGGCGTGCTTCGGCCGCCACTGTGAGCGCACGCTTGACGTAAGGCCAGCGCAAACGCATCGACCACATCCGGGATTCCTCACCGGTGAGGGAGTTGCCGACGATTGCGGCGCTGCGTCCAGTGGGCACCGATCCTCGGCTGTAGCCCGCGTCCGTCAAAGCCCCGAGTGCTGTTTCCAGCGCCAACCAGTGCGTGAGATCTGTCGACTTGAAGGTTCGCTCCGGTATCCGGCGTCCGACCCAGTCGAATTCGAATCCATCCATGAACGCGCCCCGGTCGGCATACGTTTTGTCGACGTCGTCGGGATTTGCGCTCCAATAGTCGTCGAGAGACATCCGCGACTCGGGAAACTTTCGGAATTGCATCCGGCGCGCGAGGACGTTCTCCCAAAATCCTTGCAGATCATTTGCACCGGGAGACCACATGCTCATCCCGACTATCGCGATTGCAGGATTAGTTGAATCTTCAGTCATCTCACACTTCCTATTTTCACGCGCATCCACGGGAGACTCAATCGACCGAAGACTAACCACGTGTTCATCGGTGTGTAAAACGCAGATTCACCTCAAGGCATAACCAAATAACAAAGAGTGCCCGAGACAATGAACGTGTTTCAGCAATTTTGTGGCAATCGTAGATTAGCTGTAACTTGGGGTTACTTGTTTGCTTAACTCGACGTCAAACGCCGGTTGAAATATCCGCACTCAATCCAGCATCCGAAGTCTTCCAAGCCGGACATTCGGCAAACATGCAGTTGAACACTCACTGAATTGGCACAATGCCGAATATGTGGCCAATTCGCCGAATGTCCCCAATTGGTCGATCGACACAAAACAAACATCTTGACGGTCAATCTGAACATTCGTGACACGCTGAGAGCTAGCAATATCGATCGAACGTCGGCCGATTGGCGAGAATTCTCAGATATTCTTCGGCGATCATCGTACGAATCGGAGTTTCGTTACAGTGAAACTGAGCGTACGAAAGTGCCAGCAAACCGGAAATGACATTTTCAGCATTGACTGGCCGAGTGACTGCGCTCCAGACGCCCGCGAAAAGCAACGACAGCGCACTTATAACAATTCGATCACGCAGCCGGTCCCGAGGCATTCTGACCGTCGCTCCACCCGCACTCGACGCGTCAGCGACTCAACTTTCGAGTCTGCGGGCTCCAAGGACGTCCTTGAGCAGTTCCTTTGCAACGTCCTCGGGATCACGCCTGGCAGTCGGATCGGCGGGCTCAGCCGCCTCCGCGAACATTTCGTCCTCGTCCTCACGCGTTGCAGGCGGAGGAGTTGCCTCGTAGTCGACCTCGGGAGCGGGGGCCGGTCCAGGGTCTTCCGGATAGTCAGGAGCCTCGGGCGGCGGAATGTCGTCCGAATCTCCGCGCTGAGGCTGCGGAGTTTTGGGCTGCTGCGCTGCGCGTTCCTGACTGGGGCGCGAGAATCGCGGCGCGGCGGCAGGGCGAGTCGAAGCCTCTGCCGCCTTGGGTGCGCTCGACCCGGCGGGCGCGGGCGGCGCACCTTCTTGATACTCGACTTGCCAAGTGCCACCGAACATCTCGGCAAGGACCTCGCAGATGACCGCCGCGTTGTGCGGTTGTGTCACACGTGCACCGAGAACCGGCGATCCGTGAGCGATGACCACGACATGGCCACGCACGTCGTGAACCGTCGCAGCGGACAGCATGGCCGGAAGAACCTTGTTTCGTTCACTGACCTTGTTTCGCAAGGTATTCCACGATTCGCGGAGCGTCTCGACTGTCGGGCCCGCCGAGACCGGCGCCGCTTCGGCAACCACCGGCTCGTCGTGCTCGGGCTCGTAGTCGGGTTCCGGCTCGGAAAGCCCGATCAGCTCTTCCGCTTCGACAAGAGCTGGAGCCGGTAGTTCAACCACAGGAGCTTCGACAACCGGCGGTTCGGCAACCGGCGGTTCGGCAACCGGCGGTTCGGCAACCGGCGGCTCCACGATCTCGACGGCGGGGGGCTCGACGGCTGGAACTGCCGCCACCGGAGGTTCGACGACAGGAGCCTCGACAACCGGCGGCGCCGCCGCGGGAGCAGGGGCGGCTGGTTCCGGATGTGCCTCAGGCTCGGCCTTACGTTGCGAGGGCCGTTGGAACTTGGAAGCAATCTCCGGTTCGAGCGGCGGCACGGTCGGCGCCGACGCTACTGCGGCCCGTGCAGCAGGGGCAGGCGAGACTCCGGCAGCCGGAATACCCCGTTCCAGGCGCTCGAGCCGTTGCAGCACAGCCGACTCTGTGTCCGAGGCAGAGGGAAGCAGCATCCGCGCGCACATCACTTCGAGCAGCAGCCGCGGCGCCGTCGCCCCACGCATTTCGCTGAGTCCGGCATGGACCGTCTCGGCGAAGCGGGTCAGTGTGGCCGGGCCGACCCGCTGGATCTGCTCACGCATCGTGACCAGCTCCGCCTCGGGTGCGTCGACCAATCCTCGTTCGCTGGCGTCGGAAACAGCCTGCATCAGGATGAGATCACGCAGACGCTCGAGAAGGTCGAGCGCGAATCGGCGCGGGTCGTGACCGGCGTCCATCACGCGATCGACAGTGCCGAACAAGGCGGCTCCGTCACTGGCGGACAGAGCGTCGACTGCTTCGTCGATGAGCGCGACGTCGGTGACTCCGAGAAGAGAGAGCGCGCGCGGGTACGTGACACCTTCTTCCCCGGCTCCCGCGAGCAGCTGATCAAGGACACTCAGCGAGTCACGAGGCGAACCGCCGCCGGCCTTGATGACCAGCGGATATACAGCGGGCTCGACCGGTACGCCCTCTTGGGCGCAGATCTTCTCCAGGAGTCCGCGCATGGTCGACGGCGCCAACAGGCGGAACGGGTAATGATGTGTACGCGAACGAATGGTGGGGAGAACCTTTTCGGGTTCCGTCGTCGCAAAGATGAAGATGAGGTGTTCCGGTGGCTCCTCGACAATCTTGAGCAGCGCGTTGAAGCCTGCCGCCGTCACCATGTGCGCCTCGTCGATGATGAAGACGCGGTAGCGAGAAGCAGCCGGTGCGTGGAACGCCTTGTCTCGGAGTTCTCGGGTGTCGTCGACACCACCATGACTTGCGGCGTCGAGTTCGGTCACGTCCAGGTTGCCCGTACCGCCCGGGCCCAGCGAAACGCACGAGTCGCACACGTCGCACGGCGTCGACGTCGGGCCCTGCTCACAGTTCAGCGAACGCGCGAGGATGCGCGCCGACGACGTCTTTCCGCAACCGCGTGGGCCGGAAAAGAGATAGGCATGGTTGATGCGTCCGGTGTCGAGGGCCGTGCTGAGCGGTGCGGTGACATGCTCCTGCCCCACCACCTCGGCGAAGGACGCGGGTCGATACTTCCGGTACAGGGCCACGCGCAAAGACTACCGGCGACCCACGACAGGTGGTCCGGTGCGGGTGCAACGCCGACTTCTCTCGAAACATGTTCGCAACACAATCGCAGTGCGTAGGAAACCGCACGCACGCATCGTGGGTTCCGTGCATGCGGGCTGGTCCGTGTGCGTGAGGAGAAAACTGTGCCCGCCACCATCGATGCCGGAGCAACTGCCTGGTTGCTCGTCAGTACTGCACTGGTACTTCTGATGACGCCAGGACTCGCACTGTTCTACGGCGGCATGGTCCGCTCGACCGGCGTCCTCAACATGATCATGATGAGCTTCGTCTCGATCGCACTCGTCACTGTTGCCTGGTTGTTCGTGGGTTACAGCCTCGTGTTCGGCGACGATCACGGCGGCATCATCGGTGGACTCGAGCACGTCGGAATGGCGGGAATCGACCCGTCGACCGTGCACGGGAACGTTCCGGAAGTGTTGTTCGCAACCTTCCAGTTGACGTTCGCGATCCTTACTGCAGCACTCATCAGTGGTGCGATCGCCGACCGAGCGAAGTTCTCCGCCTGGATGATCTTCGTCCCCATCTGGTCCTTGCTCGTCTACGTCCCCGTCGCTCACTGGGTGTGGAATCCGCAGGGATGGCTAGCCCGGATGGGAGCACTCGACTACGCGGGTGGCCTGGTGGTCGAGATCGTGTCCGGAGCGTCGGGTCTGGCATTGGCCCTGGTCCTCGGCCAGCGGATGGGTTTCAAGGCCGAGTCGATGCGTCCACACAATCTGCCGTTCGTCCTGCTCGGCGTCGGCCTGCTCTGGTTCGGTTGGTTCGGCTTCAATGCCGGTTCCGCCCTTGCCGCCGACGGTATGGCCTCGCAGATCTTCCTCAACACCCTCGTCGCCGGTTGTACCGGACTACTCGGCTGGCTGTTCGTCGAACAGAACCGTGACGGACACCCCACAACGTTCGGCGCGGCCTCGGGCGTCGTCGCCGGTCTGGTCGCGATCACCCCGTCGTGCGGAACGGTGAACATGTTCGGTGCGCTCGTCATCGGCCTGATCGCGGGCATCGTCTGCTCGTACGCCGTGGGATGGAAGCACAGGCTCGGCTACGACGACTCCCTCGACGTCGTCGGCGTGCACCTCGTCGGTGGAATCGTCGGCTCGTTGCTGATCGGGCTCCTCGCGACGGCCGTGATGACGGGCGGTCCGGAAGGTTTGTTCTTCGGCGGTGGGTTCGCGCAGTTGGGTAAGCAGTTCGTGGGTGTCGTTGTGGTCGCGCTCTATGCCTTCGGAGTGACCTACGGTCTCGGAAGGCTCATCGACAAGACCTTCGGCTTCCGCATTTCGCGTGAAGACGAGGCCCGCGGCATCGACGTTGCCCTGCACGCGGAGTCCGCCTACGAGCACGGAGTCCTCGGCCACGGCCCGATCGGTGGACAAAACCCCAGCCCGTTCCTGCAGCGTCAGCGTGAGGAACGGGAGAACCGCGAGCGAGACTGACCGCCCTCACCGGTCTTCGCGATTCACTGGGTGTTCGAACTTCACTGGGTGTTCGCGATTTCCTCGATCAGGATCGGTACGCCGATGTTGCAGGAATGAATCCCGACCACGGTGGTCAGTTTCAGCACCTCGAGAATCTCCTTCGGGGTCACTCCCATATCGAGCGCGGCGCGAATGTGGCGTCGCACACCGGGGGCGTACATGTGTGTGCTCGCCGCATCGACGGCTATACACAGCAACTGGATCACCTGAGGTGACAGCACCCCACTGTTCCAGGGCTGCATTGCCGTCTTCATGTACAGCTCGGTCCACTCGGGATCCAGCTCCGAAAGCCCGTCCCACAACGGATTCCAGCCACCCGAATCCTTCATGGCCTGGGTGACGGGAAAGCCTTCACTAGCTCGAACGTCAGTCATCGATCTCCTCAGACAGTCGAAAATGTTTGATTCAGTTCACGTTTGAGAATCTTGCCCGTTGCCGTCATCGGGAGCGAAGGCACGAACTCGATGCGGCGCGGATATTTGTAGGCGGCCATCTGTTCCCGAGACCATGCCACGAGATCCAATTCGGAGACCGCTTCACTCGGCTCTCGGATCACGAAGGCGACAACTTCTTCGCCGAGACTCGGGTCCGGCACCCCGACGACCGCTACGAGTGAGACGGCCGGGTGAGCGAGCAGAACCTCTTCGATTTCGCGCGGGTAGACATTGAATCCACCTCGCACGATCATGTCCTTCGCGCGATCGACGATGTAGTAATTTCCGTCGGTATCGGCCCGTGCCAGATCCCCGGTGCGAAACCATCCGTCGCACATGACTTCCGACGTCGCCTCCGGTCGATTGAAATAGCCCTTCATGACGTTGTGCCCGCGAATGGCCAACTCTCCCACTTCGTCGGGGCCGGTGATCGTGCTCCAGGAGTCATCGACGAGCCTCGCTTCGACGCCCCAGATCGGCACGCCGATCGAACCGGGCCGGGGATCACCCTCGGGGTCACTGAACAAGGCCAGCGGAGAGGTCTCGGACAGTCCGTACCCTTCGAGGATCTGAACCCCGAAGCGTTCCTTGAATCGCGTCAGGATTTCGACGGGAAGCGCTGCGCCACCAGAGATCGCGCACCGCATGTTCTGTGCAACGGTCTCGACATCCACCCCGGATCTCACTACCTCGTCCAGCACGCCGAGCAACCCGCAGTACATCGTCGGGACGCCGGCGAAGACAGAGATCTTTTCGCGTTCCATGATCTCGAGTGCCGCGGTCGCATCGAAGCGTGGCATCAACACCAACGTGGCACCGACGCAGATTCCCGCATTCATGGTCACTGTCTGGCCGAACGAGTGGAACAGTGGCAAAGTCAGGAGATACCGCTCGTGCATGGACGGAGCGCTCTCGAACAACCGGTTGGTCGACAGTGCATTCAAGACCATGTTGCAGTGAGTGAGTTCGGCGCCCTTGGGTTTTCCGGTCGTGCCGCTGGTGTAGAGAATCACAGCCGTGTCCGTCGGTTCACGAACAACCGCAGCTGCAGGTGTTTGCGTTTCGGGCACGGATGCCAGTGCTTCGCCTAGAGTCTCGACTCCTGGGATCGACGACGATGCGCCCGGCTCGGCACTGATTACGATCAAGGAAGAACAACTCTCGCTCTGCTCGAACCCGGTAATGGCGTACTCGGCGATCGGCAATTCGGGACTTCCCTCGAAACAGAAGTACAGCTTTGCTTCCGAATCGGCCAAGTGATAGGCGATTTCGCGCCCCTTGAGCAAGATGTTCAAGGGAACGACGACGGCACCGGCCTTGAGAATGCCGTAGTAGACGATCGGAAACTCGAGAACGTTCGGGCAGGACAACGCCACCCTGTCACCTGGCTCGACACCCCGCGAGACGAGCAGATGGGCGATACGATTCGCGTAGACGTCGACTTGCGCATACGTCAGCCTCGTTTCCCCGAGAACAAGCGCATCCCGTTCCGGGTATCGCCGGGCCGAATCTTCCAGCAGAACAGCAAGGTCAAGCATGACTGTGTTCCTCCTGCTCCTCGGAATCCACTTGCGACACCGCTTCGAGCAGTTCCCGCACCAACGATTCCGCGCGCGGCCAATTCCCGTATCCGGACGCCGGGTTGAGATGTCCGACGTCACCCAGATCGAGCAAGCGACTCCCCCATCCTTCAGCCAAACCCACAACGCGGCGATATCCGGCGAGGGGATCGTTCCGACTCGCCGCGACCGTGCTCGGAAAAGGCAAACGCTGGCGCGGGATCGGCAGCCACCCGTTCCGGTCCAGTTGTTCGAGAGACGGATAGGACTCGGGCAGGGGAAGTTCGAGATCCGCGGGCGTGACCAGAAGGGCACCGGCGACTTCTCGAGGGTGCGCCTTTACCCAGTGGGCAACGGTCATGACTCCAGCGCTGTGCGCGACCAGGACCACCGGCCCGGAAACACTCGTCAGCACCTCGTCCAATGCCGCAACCCTGGCATCGCGGCTGAGCTTGTCGGCCTCGAGGGGAGGAACCGTCAAAACATTGTCCAAGCTGCGTTCGAGGTGAGTCTGCCAATGATCCTCGACGTGATCGCGCAAACCGGGAACTATTACTACCGTGGGTGATTTTTTCATCAGGAACTCCCAACGTCTGTTACTTCAGTGGTGCCGGGGACCTCGGGCCGTGTCTGCAATGTCGCCAGCCGCCTCATTCCGGCCGGGTAAGCGCGCTTGCCCGCTACCAATGCGAGGGCTGCGGCGACATAGACGAAAGGTGAAAGCTGTAGCGCGCCGAGAAGACCCAGGTGATCGGCGAGAATGCCGACTACGAAGGGACCGAGAGCCAGCCCCAGAAGGTTGTTGGCAACAGTGAGCGTTCCCATGGCCGACGCTCGAATCGAATGATGGGTAAGGTTCGCGACCATCGCTGCCGTCGGCCCCGACGAACCGGCGGAGAAGAAGGCACCGATGCCGAGCAACACGAGTTGCGCTGTCCCCGTGCCCAACCGGAGCCCAACACTCAGCGTTACCAACGAGATTGCGCAGTAGACGATAGCGGTGGTCCACTTGCGCGCCGAATCGTCTCGGCTGAACCGATCTGTGATCAACCCGCAGACCACCATCCCGCTTCCGACCAGGAGGACGAACACGGAAGCCGTGACGCCGGCCTTGTCCGGGGCCAAATCGTAGTAGCGATTGAAGAAGCTCGGCAGCCACGCCAGAAGCACAGCGGCGGTGAACATCTGGAGACCACCACCGATGTAGGCGAACAACACGGCCGGATTGGTGAACAGCGATGACACCGGCGCGCGAAAACCGTCGTGTCTCGCCACTTCCCCGGCAGCGTCCGGAGCGGCCTCGACGGCATAGGCGGTGAGCTTCTTCTCGGTGACGAGGGCCCGGAAGAGTGCAACTAGAATCAGGCCGAAGATCGCCATGGCGGCAAAAGACCACCGCCAACTGAACTGAACTGCGATGAACCCACCGATTGCCACACCGATGACCGAACCGAACGATCCACCAGCCATGAAGGCGCCGGCGAGAGCTGCGTGCACTCGGGGCGCAAACACACTGAGCACCACGGCGATACCCACACTGCCGTATGCCGCTTCACCGACACCCACCAAGAACCGAGCACCCAGCATCTGTTCATAGGTCTGAGCGATAGCGCACAGCAACGTCGCGACACTCCACAACACGGCCATCAGGATCAAGCTCTTGACGCGCCCCCAACGGTCCGCGAGCAGCGACAACGGGAACGTCAACAGCCCGACCATCAATGCCACCACGCTGCTCAGGGAGGCAAGGTGCGAATCGGAAAGATCCCAGTCCGCTTTCAGGATCGGGAAGACCGCACTGAGTACCTGCCGCGACATGTAGTCCGAGAGTAGAAGACCGAAAGCCAGGGCAAAAACGATCCACGGGTAGAACTTTCGTCGTCCGCCGATTCCGAGCGCGGTGTCCACACGTGGTGTGGCGGGAGCTTGCAGTCCCATGACTCTCCTAGGAGTACTCGAGGTAGACCGGGGGGCTTCGGGGGGTACGAGAGGGTGCGGTTCGTACCCCCGAAGCTGTTGTACGAGAGGGTGCGGACTCAGGCGTGCTGCGTGAATCCCAGCTGGCCGATCCGGCGGTTGGGTGCATAACCCAACTTCGCCAACGTCTCGTCGGTGTCGGCATACGTCTCACCGATCCGGTAGATGTCCCGAGCTTCCTTCGCGGTAGCCACCTCGCGGCCCAATTCGCCTGCAATGCGCACCAACTGCTCGATCTGCTGCACCGACGTCATCTTCTCGCCCTTGCGGCCCCAGATGGTGTCCTCGTTGCCGCATCGAGCGTGCAAGCCCATCGCGATCGCCATCGTGTTCACCGGCAGGACGCTACGCATCAGCGTTTCGAGCGTCAGGCAAGCACCGTCGGGAACGCGCTGCACGAAGTTCATCATGTTGTACGGGTTGGGTCCGTCGAAGCCGCCGCCGATTGCGACCCACGTGAGGTTGACCGGGCCGGTGTAGATGCCGCGTCGGATCAACCGCTCCACCGTTTCGAGCTGCGGAATGCTCGACAACTGGAAATGCGGCTGGATTCCGGCGGCCTGCAGCCGCCGCAGGTGCTCTGCCACCCACTCCGGACCGGCGGGCACGGTCATTTCCCGATACGTGTCCGCCAATTCCGGACGCTGCATCGACGTACCCGCGATGTCGTCGTCGGTCATCAGTTCCATGATGTTCATCTGGCTGGTGTTGATCGCGATCGTCACCTGGTCAGGTGCGGGCTCCAATTCCGCAAGCATGTGACGCACGTCGTCGGACAACCACTTCGCATCGGCGCCTTCCCCCTCCGGGGCAAACGAAATCGAGCCGCCGACCTGCAAAATCATCTCGGGAACGGCCTCACGCAAGCGGCCGAGGAGCTCGTTGAACTTCGACAGACGCTTCGAGCCCTTGCCGTCGAGTTCACGCACGTGGATGTGTAGAACGGTGGCACCGGCGTTGAAACAGTCGACGGCTTGCTGGACGTGCTCGTCCATCGACAGCGGTAGGTCTTCTGCAAAATCGTCCGGCTCCCACTCCGGTCCGTAGGGAGCAACGGTGATGACAAGCTTGTCCTGGGTTTCGGGGAACAGTGAATCGTCGTGGAAATGCATAGCGTGACTCCGATCGAGTGAATGAATTTTCTTCGGGGCTGAGAAGAGAGATCAGAACGGTGTGTCGCCGATGATTCCGGCGCGCTCCATCTTTCGAACCGCGGGCCAGTAGTCCTGCACCGCGTAATGCTGTGTCGAACGGTTGTCCCAGATCGCGACGCTGTTCTCGGTCCAGCGCCACCGAACCTGATACTCGGGAATCTGGGCCTGACTGGCCAGGTAGCTGAGCAGGTTTCCGGCACCGGGGGCGTAATCGACTCCGTAGCGGATGTTCTCGGGCGTGTGGTAGTTCACGAAGTGTGTGGCAAACGAGTTGACGAAAAGAATCTTCTCGCCGGTCTCCGGATGTGTTCGTACCACGGGATGTTCGGCGTCGGGGAAACGTTCCTTCAGCTGATGCCGCTGATCGATCGGCATCCGAGCGCCGAAAGTCGACTCGATACTGTGCCTGGCGCGCAGGTCCTTGATCTGCTCCTTCACCCGGGCCGGCAGATTCTCGTAGGCGAGTGCCATGTTCACCCAGATCGTGTCGCCGCCGACAGGAGGTGTTTCCACACAACGCAGTACACATCCCATCGGCGGGTTCACGCGCCAGGTGGCGTCGCAGTGATACGCATTCTCGAAATGCTCCGGCGGGCTGTCCAGGTCTTTGTATATGCGGACCAGGCCCGGGTGGTCAGGGTCGCTGCCCAGCGCCGGATGATCCTCGAGTTCACCGAATCGCTGGGCAAGTTCTACGTGCTCGGCTCTGGAGAAGTTCTGGTCGCGAAAGAACAAAACCTTGTGTTCGAGCAGCAATGCCTTGATTTCGGCAAAGAGTGCATCATCTCGCGCGACCTCGCCGAGATCCACCCCGGACAACTCTGCCCCGATCGAACAGGTCAATTTCTCGACGCGGATCGTGCTGGTCGACGAGAGCAGGTTTTCTGTCAGCGTTGCAGTGTTGGTCATGACAATTCCTCTGGGAAGCGCTGTTTCGGTTCAGACGGAGAAGACGGAGGAACCGATACTGCGACCGGACTCCATGTCGTGGTGCGCGCGCACCGCATCTTCGAGGGGGTATCGCTGGTTGATCTCGATCTTGATTCGCCCGGACTCGACGTGCGAGAACAGTTCCCCCGCCAATTCGGCACGTTCTTCGGGATCTGCGATATAATCGGCGAGTGCCGGACGTGTGACGAAGAGAGATCCCTTGACTGCCAACTGCATTGCCTGAATCGGCGGAGTCGGTCCGGACGCCGTTCCGAAGCACACCAGCAGACCGCGTCGAGCGAGAGAATCGAGTGAGATGTCGAAGGTGGACTGCCCGATACTGTCGTAGACAACCGGCACCCCCACGCCCCCGGTGATCTCCTTGACACGTGCGACGACATCCTCGCGGGTGTAGACGACGACTTCATCGCACCCGTGCGCACGGGCAACGTTCGCCTTCTCGTCGCTCGACACCGTGCCGATCACTTTGATTCCCAACAGTTTTGCCCACTGGGTGAAGATCAGTCCGACACCACCGGCCGCAGCATGCAGCAATACGGTGTCCCCCGCTTTCAACGGGTAGATACGACGCAGAAGGTAGGCGGCGGTCAATCCTCGCATCGTCATGGCGGCCGCGGTGTCGAAGGCAATGCCATCGGGTAGAGCGATCAGGTCCGACGCCGCCATGATCCGCTCCGTGGCGTACGCGCCCAGCGGACTGCCGGTGTAGGTCACGCGGTCCCCCACTGCAAAATCGACGACTCCCTCGCCGATCTCTTCGACCACGCCGGCGCCCTCGACCCCCATCCCGGCCGGCAATTGCGCAGGATAGAGGCCACTTCGAAAGTAGGTGTCGGCGAAGTTCAACCCCACCGCCTCATGACGAACCCGAACCTCTCCGGCACCCGGTCGTCCTACCTCGATATCTTCCCAACGCATGACGGACGGTGTGCCGATCTCGTGGAACCGAATGGCGTTTGCCATCAATGCTCTCCAATTCTGTGGGCGGGCTCGACTCGATTGCGTCGAGCTGCATTCGTACGCAACAACTTCCAGAAGTCGGTGCTCGACTTCGTGGTCGTGCCGAACTGATGTGAACAAAACTATGTGAGATCCGGCTCACATGCTTAACTTGACGAGACACACAACACAACATTTCGGGACATCGAGTAAAGGGGGGCCCATGAAGCCACTCGCCCGCTACGCATCACTGAACCGATACGTCGACCTGTGCCGAACGGTGGACGTAGACGCTGTGGCCCTCATGCGAAGTGTCGGCCTGAGCCCGGCAAGCCTGGCGAACCCGGACCAATGGGTTCCGGCCGCCTCGATCGCATCGCTCCTGGAGCGATCGGCAGCGGAGTCCGGGCACGAAGACTTCGGACTCTTACTCGCCGGCCTGCGTCGACTGTCCAATCTCGGCCCCCTCAGCTTGGTCATCAGGGAAGAACCAGACGTCAGGAGCGCACTCGACGTATTGATGCGATACGAGCACACGTACAACGAGTCACTGCGCATTCGACTGAACGAGGTCAACGGACTCGCAACCCTGCGCATCGCGCTCGAGGTCGGCGAACCGGTCGACACCAGACAGAGCGTCGAACTCGCGGTGGGCGCGACGCTGCAGATCCTGCGGAGTTTCCTGGGTTCTCGATGGCAACCGGTCAGCGTGGGATTCACACACCATGCTCCGAAGCACGCGAGCACGCATCGACGGATCCTCGGCGACACGGTGGAATTCGATCGCGAGTTCACCGGCATCGTTTTCTTCGCCGCTGACCTGGATGCGGCAAACCAACTGTCCGATGAGTTGCTCCGGCCGTATGCTCGCCAGTTCCTCGACTCGCTTCCCGCCTCGGAAACTTCCGATACCCTCAGCCGCACCAAGGAATTGATCGAAGTTCTGCTTCCGACCGGTCGCTGCTCTGTCGAGCAGGTGGCACGCAGCCTTGGATTCGACCGGCGAACGCTGCACCGTCACCTCGCCGAATCCGGAGATACGTTCACCGCCGTTCTCAATTCGGTTCGAAGCACCCTCGCGGAACGATTTGTCTCCAACTCTCGCTATTCGTTGACCGAAGTGGCGGTGCACCTGGGATTTTCGACGCAGGGCAGTTTCTCGCGCTGGTTTCGCACTCAGTTCTCGATGAGCCCGAGCGCGTGGCGGACTCAACGCTCGATCAGCTGACCAGCACGACTCCGACGTAGGCGATCGTCGCCACCCACACGGTGGAAATCGCGGCCAGCACGAATGGTCGGGCGCCCACTCCACGAATGACGCTCAGTCGCACCCCCAGCCCGAGAGCGAACATCGCAGCAGCCAACAGCGCCGTTTGCACGGTCTTCGCCAATCCGAGTAGCTCATTCGGCAGCATTCCGGTGGAGCGCAATCCCATGCAGCCGATGAATGCCACGACGAACAACGGAATCAGCGGGGGACGCTTGGTGATGGCAGTGTTGTCGACCATCGCGCGTTGCCGGATGCTCAGAAACGCCATGACCGGCGCCAACATCAACACGCGCGCAAGTTTCACGACGGTCGCGACACCCAACGCGGTAGCGCCGAGAGCGCTGCCGGCAGCCACTACTTGCGCGACTTCGTGGATCGACCCACCGGCCCACATGCCTGCGCCAATCTCGCTCATACCGAAAGCGTTGGTCAACCATGGGATTGTCGGAATCATCAGAGTTCCGAAGATCACCACCAACGCAACAGCGGTGAGCAACTCTTCCTCCCGCGCATTCACCACACCGTCCGCAGCAGCCACAGCGGCAGCGCCACAGATCGAGAAGCCGCAGGCGATCAGGATTCGCTGCGTCCAACTCAATCCGAGAAGCTTTCCGGCGTACATGGTCCCGGCGATACCGAGGAACACTATCGCCACCACAACGGCAATCACTCCCCAGCCCAAACCGATGATGTCGGAGAACATCAATTGCAGCCCGAGCAGAGCGATGCCCACTCGAAGTAGTCGTTTTGCCGAGAATGCCAGGCCAGGTTGGAGTTTCACCGGCAAGGCAACAGTATTCACCAACACCGCACCCGCCACGATCGCAATCAGCAGCGGACTCACGGCGGAGGTGAACTGACCGGCTACCAGCGCGACCGTGGCACCCAAGGCGCACAACGCAACTCCGGGCACCAATGCAGCGACGCTCGACCACCGTCGTACTTCTGACGAAGGGGCGACTGCGGGTTTCTCGGCCACGGACTTCACATCACGGTTCACTCATCCAGCGTCCTTCAGCCACCATCGCTCCGGTAGGGCGATTTCTACCATCACGACATATCAGATCGATATGGAATAGATGCTGGGTATAGCCTGTCTGCATGACCAGAAGGTGGCCCGACCTCACCACTCTCGAGCTACTCGTCGGAATCGATGACCACGGAAGCCTCAGTGCTGCAAGCCGTCTGGCTCACATCGCACAACCGAATGCCAGCCGCGCCGTCAAAGCCCTCGAGCGGCAGATCGGGATGCCCCTCATACACCGAAGGTCGACGGGGGCGACTTTGACACCCCAGGGGACCGTCATCGTCCATTGGGCGCGCCGCGTCCTCGCCAACTCGACCCAGCTTCTCGACGTCGCCGAAGGGATGCGGACCGAGCGATCCGCGGAATTGACCGTCTGTGCCAGCATGACCGTCGCCGAACATCTGATCCCGGCCTGGCTCGGCACCTTTCGATCACTACATCCTGGTGTCACCGTCCACCTTCAGGTCTACAACTCGACCCGCGTCCTGGAAGCCGTCGGGGTAGGAATGTGTGACCTCGGATTCGTCGAGTCACCGACCGTTCCGAAGAGCCTGTCCAGCGTCACCGTCGCGCGTGACTCGCTGGTCGTGGTCGTTCATCCGGATCATCCATGGGCGCGCCGACGAAAGCCGCTGAACGTCGCCGAACTGGCAGCAACACCGCTGCTGGTGCGTGAGCCCGGATCGGGAACCAGAACGACTCTCGACCTGGCGTTGCACGAATACGAGCGCGGTGCACCCTTGTTGGAACTGGGTAGTTCGGCCGCGATTCGAACCAGCGTGCTCGGTGGCGTCGGCCCGGCGGTACTGAGCACGCTGGCCGTCGAGGACCAGGTGAAGCAGGGAGAGCTTCGGGTCGTAGCCGTCGAAGGCTTGGATCTCGACCGATCCCTACGTGCAGTGTGGCGTCCGCCGCGTCAGCTCGAGGGACCCGCAGGCGACCTGATGAAAGTGGTGCGTGCGAGCGGATCCCGGAAATCCTGACAGCGGCCTACTTCTTGTCGGCCTTCGCCGCGGCCTTTGCTGCCTTCTTGAACTCGCGGACCTCGAGCAAAGACTGTTCGTCGACCACGTCTGCGATCGAGCGCCTCGAACCTTGGAGCCCGTAGTCGCCGGCAGTTTGGCGCCAACCTTTCGGCTCGACGCCGATCTGCTTGCCGAGCAACGCCAGGAAGATCCGGGCTTTCTGGTCGCCGTAACCGGGCAGGGCCTTGAGCCGCTTCAGCACTTCCTTGCCGTCGGGATTTCCCGAAGTCCAGATCGCCGCGGTGTCGCCGTCGTAGTTCTCGACGACGAACTGGCACATGAGCTGGATACGCTCGCCCATCGACTTGGGGAATCGGTGCACAGCCGGAGGCTCGGCGCAGATCGCGATGAACTCGTCGGTGTCCATGTCGGCGATTCGCCTGACGTCGATGCCGCCGAGCCGATCCGCCAGCTTCTTCGGACCGAGGAAGGCCGTTTCCATCGGAACCTGTTGATCAAGAAGCATTCCGATCAACAACGCCAACGGGTCTTCGGCGAGGAGGGCATCAGCTTCGGGGTCACCGACAAGGTTCAGATGAAGTGCCATGAGTCCGATACTGCCACGTCAAGCGGCAGTTGTGACCGGCGCCGGTGCATCCGGCGCCGGAATCTTCCACTTCTTCCAGCCGAACAGAACCAAGGTCGAGACCGCGGCAACCGTGAAGACCCAGAGGTAGACGCCGACGGTCGGGATCCGCAGATATTCGGGCGGCACGAACATGAACAGGCCCATTCCGACGAAGCGATCCGTACCGGGAATGACCGACGGATCCCACCAGGTGTGAGACCAGTTCAGTACGGGAAGCAGGAACACAAAAGGCGCTACCCACGGCCAACGCTTCTGCGACACGATCGCGTAGTGCGCTGCGAGAACGACCAACGGCACGAACCACACCCAGTGATGTCCCCACGAGAACGGCGAGACAGTGGTCGCCGTCAAACCTGCCATGGTGAGGCCGAGCAATTTCTGGCCGTGCCGGTGAGCAACCCACGCCGCGCCGAGTCCGAGGCATACCGCCAGCGCACTGAAAACGAGGACCAGAATCCGCGACGGCGTCGGAGTGTGAGTGAGCTGAGCGATCAAACCGGACACGGACTGATTGCTCGGGGCATCCGTCGGCCCGACGCGTTCGCTGTCGACAAGAGTGCCGGTCCAGTACTTGTATGCGTCGTTGTAGATCACGACGAAGCCGATCGCAACGGTCGCTGCGAACGTCACGACGGCCGTCACCAACGCGCGCCATTGGCGCGTGATGAACAGGTATGCCCAGAAGAAGGCCGGAGTCAGCTTCACACCGGCGGCAATGCCTGCCCCGATTCCTCGGAGCCGACTCTTCTCGTCCCGACCGAGGTCCCAGACGATCAGGAGCAGCAGGAAGATGTTGATCTGCCCGAGCCAGAGCGTCGTACGTATCGGTTCCATGAACAGAAAGATCATGGTCGCCAACGCACTCACGGCGTACGCCTTAACGTCGAGCCGATAACCGAGGTACTTCCAGCACAACACGATCACTGCGAACAACGCAGCGATGTTCAAACCCGTCCACACGACGATCGCCTGTTGAAGCGAGAGCACCGCCCATACCGTGAACAGCAGAGCCGCAAACGGTGTGTACGTGAACATCATCCCTTTCAGGACTGGCCCGTCGTACAACGGAAGGCCCTGAACCACAACGCTGCCGCCGTGGCGGTAGACGTCGAGATCGAGGAAATTTTCGAAGATCCCCCAGTACCGCGTATTCATCGGCACGGCGAACAGAACCATCAGCACGGACGCGACTGCCAGAACACTGAGCACAGAGAATCCGAGAACACCGACACGGAGGCTGCGTCGCGGTATGTCAGCTTCGATGACCGACTCCGAGTTCGCGGTGTGCGCCTCGAAAGAAGGCCCATCCGAAGCGTTGATCGCGCCCGTCACTTCAACCTCCGGGATTTACACCCTATGTCGGGAATTGATGCTCCGAACGGTACAAGACGAGACCAAAAGTACCGACCGGGCACGCCGCTTCGAGCGCTCAGATCTCGGAGAGACGCGATTCCGTGGCTGCGAGCAGGACACACGTAGCCACGCCGTCCATGGCAACGTCGAGTTCAGCCGTGGACGGGAAGCTCGGGGCCAACCGGATGTTCCGGTCATCCGGATCTGTGCTGTACGGGAATGCCGAACCGGCCGCGGTGAGCGCGATACCCGCGTTCTTCGCCAGTTCGATGACCCGCTTGGCCGTGCCGTCGACCACGTCGAGGCTGATGAAGTATCCGCCCTTCGGCTCGGTCCAGGACGCGACCTTCGAAGCACCGAGGCGATCCTCGAGGATCCGCAGTACGAGCTCGAACTTGGGTGCCAGGAACGCGCGATGCTTCTCCATGTGCGCACGAACGCCGTCGGCATTGCCGAAGAAACGCAGGTGGCGAAGCTGATTGACCTTGTCCGGTCCGATGCTCTTCTTGCCGAGGAACTTCTGGTACCAGGCAAGGTTTTCCGCCGAGCTACCGAAGAAGCTCACACCCGCGCCGGCGAAAGTGATCTTGGACGTCGACGCGAACACGAGCGGACGGTTGGGGTGTCCGGCCTCGGCAGCCATCGAGAGAATGTCGTAAGAAGGCGCAGTCTCGCCGACAAGCGGATGCACGGCATACGCGTTGTCCCAGTACAGGCGGAAGTCAGGCGCGGCTGTTGGCATCGACGCGAGCGTCCGGACAATTTCTTCGGAGTACACGGCGCCGGTGGGGTTCGCGTAGACCGGAACAGCCCACATGCCCTTGATCTGCGGGTCCGACGCGACCAGTTCGGCGATCTTGACGACGTCGGGTCCGTCATGGTTCATCGGCACCGCGATCATCTCGATACCGAGGGACTCGGTGATCGCGAAGTGTCGGTCGTAGCCCGGTGCGGGGCAGAGAAACTTGATCTTCTCTTCACGCGCCCACGGCTGAGCTGAATCCGGTGTGCCGTGCAGCAGGGAGAACACGACGTTGTCGTGCATGATCTCGAGGCTCGCGTTGTTGCCGGCGAGAAGGTTCGCAACCGGGATACCCAGCAGCTCGCCGAAGATGGCGCGCAGTTCCGGCAGACCGGTGAGTCCACCGTAGTTACGGCAGTCGGTTCCGCTTCCGTCTCGGAAATCACCGTCGCCGGGCAACGTCAGCAGCTCTGCGGAAAGGTCGAGTTGTTCCGGGGAAGGCTTACCGCGGGTCAGATCGAGTGCGAGCTTCTGCGCCTGGAGCTGCGTGTACTTCGCGCTCTGGCTCTCATGCTCGGAGGTGAGTTCTTCATGGCTCATCAACCCGATCTGGGTTTGGATAGGCATCCGGAGCGGCCTTTCACCGACGAGGCGGGGTCGGGTATGTGAAAAAAATAGAGGACCCCGCGCACCCGGCAGAGCCCGTTGACCCTTGCTGCCTTCCGGCCCTGGGGGAGTTCACAGGATGCGCGCCGCGCGGGATCCAATGAACAGTGTAGACGGCTTTCGCCGGCCGCTGCACACCACCTACCGGGGCGGAGATGCGAACCCCGAGATCTACCGGTTCTTCGCAGGTCAGGTACCCGTTTAACGCTTCGCGCTCGCAATTGGGTATGCTGCTCCACGGAGGATTCGCCTAGTGGCCTATGGCGCTCGCCTGGAACGCGGGTTGGGTTAACGCCCTCAGGGGTTCAAATCCCCTATCCTCCGCCAGGGAAGTCCCCGACCAGTTTTGGTCGGGGACTTTTCTTTTGCCGAGATCCACTTTTTATTCGCCGAGATCCATCGCCGAGCGGCGATACTGTCGACGAATGCCTACCTCGACGCATGGTCGAATCATCGCAGCAGGTACTGGTCTGGTGCTCAGTGTGCTTGTCGACGCCCCCGTGAAAAAGTGGATGCCTCGCCACCGAACGCCCTCGTACGCCGCCGGCCTCATGGTTGCGGCGGCCGTTTACCCCGTGGCTCGACCAGGACGGGCTCGACCAGGACGGGCTCGTCGGGGACGGGCTCGACAGAGACAGGCCCGGTTACGACGCGCGGTTGACGCCTCCATTCCCACCCGCGAATGGAGTGCAATGGCCGCAACTGTTGCCGTCTTCGTCGGCGCACTTGTCCTGCCGTCGAGTACCCACGCACGGCGACTGGTTGCAGCGAGCTGGGCGGTCCACCCGATTTTCGACCTACTTCACGAGCGTGGTCCGGACTCACGCCTGCCGGATTGGTACCCCGCAATATGCGCGGGATACGACCTCGGAGTCGCTGGACTTCTTGCTGCCGAACCACGCAATTTCGTTTGACAGACCCACGAACCCGAAGACACACTTTCCGTCCAACCCAAAGATCGGGAGTACGCGTGATTGCCGGCCAGACCAATCTGCTCGCGGATTGCAGCAGTTGCTTCGGCCTGTGCTGCGTCGCACTCCCCTTTTCCAAGTCGTCCGACTTCGCGACCAACAAGAATGCCGGCGACCCCTGCAAGAACCTGCAGCAGGATTTCCGTTGCGGCATTCACACCGGATTGCGAAAGAAGGGCTTCACCGGTTGCACCGTCTACGACTGTTTCGGTGCGGGACAGAAGGTTTCACAACAGACCTTCAACGGCGTCAGCTGGCGTGACGCGACGGAGACAGCGTCGGACATGTACGAAACCTTCCCTGTCGTACGCCAATTGCACGAACTGCTCTGGTATCTCGCCGAAGCCCGCTCGCTGAAGCAAACCCACTCGATTCGACAGGAACTCGACGCTGCACTCGCAGAGACGGAAAGCCTGACCAATGGCACTCCGACGCAGATTCAAGCCGTTGACGTCTCAGCACGCCGAGCGGCAGTCAACACACTGCTCTTGCAGACGAGTGACCTTGTGCGCTCCCCTGTCTCGGGCAAGAAAGGTCGCAAACTCGACCACCGCGGCGCTGACCTCATCGGAGCCAATTTTCATGGTTCCGATTTGCGCGGGGCCAACTTTCGCGGGACCTATCTGATCGGGGCAGACCTCCGCGACTGCGATCTCGATCGAGCCGATCTGATCGGTGCAGACTTACGCGGCACCGACATTCGCGGTGCAAAACTCCGCGGCAGTATCTTTCTCACTCAGTTCCAGATCAACGCGGCGATCGGCGATTCGGCGACCACGCTTCCCGATTTGCTGACCCGCCCCAACCACTGGGCCTGAGCCCGACGGTCGTCAATCCCGTCGACTGTCGCGACTGTCAACTCCGTCGACGGAGAACGACCCTGCCGGACGAGTCGTGCGCCCTCAGGTCCCACGGCAGTGCCCGGCCGCCGGTGAGCCGATTCCAGAGAGTCTCGGCGAAAGCGAACAGGACAAGCAGCACGAGCAAGCCTGGCAGCGTCAACGCGACCAGAGTGCCCGTGAAAGAAGTCTCGCGACGAACGCCCCCGGTTCCCGCAACTTTCGATCGGCCACCTTATGTCTGGTCCCGCGGTCGATGATCTGCCACAATGCAAGCTGTTACGACCAGTAGCACCTTCGGGGGGAGGATTTCACGTGAGCTTGATACTTGCAGCTACCGATCGTTCGGAGCTTGTCCAGACACTCGGCACCGAATTAGTACATTTCGGGCACCAGATACAGCTCGTCCGCACCGGGCGTCGACTACTCGACGACCTGGACACCGACAGTTTCGATATTGCCGTGATCGACCTTCTGTTGCCGGACATCGACGGCTACGAGGTCGCACGACAGATCCGCTTGCGCAGTTCGATGCCGATCATGATGTTGGTGGACACCCACGAGGACATCGACGAAGCACCACATCGCGCTGTCTCGGACTTTGTACTGAACCCGATCGATTCTCACGCGCTCGATCTTCGGGTCACCGCGATCCTTCGTGAAACCGCACATCCCGCTGCCGGCAAACACCAACGTCACGGTGACCTGCTCCTCGATCGACGTGCGATGACGGCGACGATGGACGGAAAGCTGCTGGTCCTCAGTCGGACCGAATGGCGAGTACTCCTGGAACTGTCGACCGAGCCGGGGCGTGTGTACTCGCGTGATCACCTGATCCGAAACGTCTGGGGTCCCGCCCACGAAAAGACGCATGTGGTCGACGCGACGATTCTCAGCCTGCGGTCCAAACTCGAATCCGATCCCGCGAAACCGAAATACATCAAAACCATCCGGGGGTTCGGATACCGCTTCGGCCCGGTCGACTGAACTCACCTTCGTGTCGGTGCCGCTCGATAAGCTCTTGTCATGGGTTGGTACACACCACAATCGGTCGCCCCGGATCTCTCCGACATCCTGGTGTGCGGCTGGACGGCGTGTGCAGAAGGCGAGCACCTACTAGTGCCCGATGCCTGCATGGACGTGCTGTGGATACGTGGCGTCGGCATCCGCGTCTGCGGCCCGGAAACTGCTGCGTGGTCGTTCACGCTTCCGCCGGGAACACGCTCCGTGGGTGTTCGATTCCGCCCTGGATCAGCATCGCCCATGCTACGAACTTCGGCGTCCGAGCTTCGGGATTCCCGCGCCGACCTCAGCGATGTAACCGACGCACGTACAGAACGAATACTGTTGAACCGCTTGGAGAATTCCGAAGACCACGAACAGGTCTCCGTCCTCGAAGATGCTGTTCGAAGTTGGGCAAGTTCGAGTTTCCGTCACGATCCGGTGATCAACCATGTTCGCACCGCACTGTCCGAACATTCGTGGAATGTCAGCTCTCTCGCCGACGCGGCCGCACTGACGTCACGCCAACTCCAGCGTCGTTGCAATGACGCTTTCGGATACGGTCCTGCGACGCTGCGCGCGATCTTGCGTCTCCAGCGCT
Organism: Rhodococcus sp. IEGM 1409; assembly: GCF_030056735.1. Lineage (GTDB taxonomy): Bacteria > Actinomycetota > Actinomycetes > Mycobacteriales > Mycobacteriaceae > Rhodococcus_F. The sequence continues at coordinate 143,000 of NZ_JASHKN010000010.1, read as the reverse complement.
TCATGGCACTCGCTCGCAGTCGACCCGCGTTGGGACTCGCTGAATCCGCTGCCCACTGCGGATTCAGCGATCAGGCCCACTTGACGCGTGAATGCCGCCGAATCTCGTCGCTGACCCCGGCGGCTCTGCTCCGAACCCAAGCCCCCGACTGGCACGGGTCGGATACCGTCGTCGCTCTGACCGAGGGAGACGCGGTCGCATAGTCGCGACCGTCGTCCCCCGGCCGTCACTTTTGACTGAAAAGTGTCCTGGCAGACCACAGGCCGCCGAGGGAAAGAACTGCGACCGTGATGTAGTAGTAACTCGGCGCGTCGAGCGAGCCTGTTGTACTGATCAACCAGGTCAAGACCAACGGCGCGATTCCGCCGAGCAAGGTCACGCCCAGGTTGTACGACAAAGACATCCCGGTAGCGCGAATCTCCGCTGGGAACAGCGAACTCATCAAGGCTGGCAACGGGCCGAACGCAAACGCCATGATGACACCCAGGACTGAAACAACCAGGACGAGCGTCAGAGTCGACGGGTGATCGACCATCAATTTGAAGAGCGGCCAGGCCAAGACGATTGCCGCGACGGCGGCCCAGGTCATGACTCTCGCAGGTCCGACCCGGTCTGCAAGATGACCGATCAACGGCACAGTGATCAAGGTGACCAGTCCGGCGACGATACCGCCGAGATAGCCGGCAGAGGCGGATACTCCGAGATTCTTCACGGCAAACGTCGGCATGTACAAGATAAGATAGATCGAGATAGTCGCGACGCCGACTACTGCGGCACCGGTGAGCACCCGGCCGAGATGCCTGGTCAGCGTCGTCTTCAGTGGGGCTTTGTCCGGGACGCTCGTCTTGAAGTCGTCCGTTTCATCGAGCTTGGCACGGATGTAGAGACCGACCGGGCCGACGATGATGCCGAAGAAGAACGGAACGCGCCAGCCCCAGGAGTAGAGCGCTTCATGCGAAAGATGGGTGTTGAGCACGTATCCGAACAACGACGCCAGGAAAACCGAGGCACCTTGGCTCGCTACCTGCCAGGAAGAGTAGAACGCCTTCTTGTGTGGCGCAGTTTCCACGAGGAAGGTTGTGGCAGTACCGAATTCACCACCAGCGGAGAATCCTTGAATAAGTCGCGAAACCAGGATGACGACGCCGGCCCACGGTCCGATCATCGAGGTCGTCGGCGCCACAGCCATGATGAGCGTGCCGATCATCATGAGCATCATCGTCAACGTCAAGGCGTTCTTGCGCCCGCGACGGTCTGCGTAGCTGCCGAGAACCATCCCACCCAGTGGCCGGATGACGTAGGAGATTGCGAACGTCGCAAACGTCAGTATCAATCCGAGTGTGTTGTCACCGCCTGGAAAGAAGTTATGGGCGATGACCACTGCGAATGACGCGTAGACGATGACGTCGAACCACTCGAGCGCAGCGCCGAGTGAGCTGCTGATCACCGCCTTGCGAGCAGCGGCCAGGCGTTCCGGGGTGACAGTTCCGGAGGTTGGCGAAGTTGCCGTGGACATAGGTTTCCTTAGGAGATCGGGGGGTGGATCAGGCGCGGGCGTGAGCGATGACGCTCCGAACGAACTGCTCGCACTGTGCCAATTGGTCAAGAGCCACGTATTCGTCGGGTGCATGAGCCTGCGTGATACTTCCCGGTCCGCACACCACAGTGGGGACGCCGATACTCGCGAACATGCCGGCCTCGGTGGCGTAGGCGACCTTTTCGTCCGTGGGCCGACCGCCCCACTGTTCGACCAGTGCAGCCGCCGAAGCATTCGCATCCGTCTCCAGCGGAGGAACCGAGGCCGACACGTGCATCGTCACGGAGGCCGACGGATTCTCTTCCCGCATCAATGCTTCGATCCGATTCGCCTCGGTGGAAAAGCGTTCGAGCAGATCCGCGGCGCCTGCTGTGCTGATGCTCCTGAACTCGAAAGTGATGGAACAATCCTCGGGCACTGTATTGACTGCTATTCCGCCGGATACGAGATTGACCGAGCATGTTGTCCAGGCCACGTCGAACGCGTCGTCGTACGGACCGGACGAACGGAGTTCGTCGGCCACGCTTCTGACAAATCGAATCAACTCGGCGCCGTATTCGATCGCATTCACCCCTTGGGGAGTGAGCGACGAGTGGGCCGAAACCCCCTGCAGATCAACATGTATGACGTTCATCGACTTGTGCGCGCGAATGACTCGCATCTCCGACGGCTCTCCGACAATGCACACTTCAGGTCGCAGGTTCAGGGTACCGATCTCGTCGACCAACCCTGCCGCACCGATGCAGCCGACTTCTTCGTCGTAGGAGAAAGCAAAGTGAATCGGCTTCGCCAGTGGCCGAGCAACAATGTCGGGGATCGAAGCGACCACAATCCCGATGAACGACTTCATGTCGCACGTGCCGCGTCCGTACAGACTTCCGTCGCGAATTTCGGGGGTGAAAGGGTCGCTGCTCCAGTCTTGATCGTCGACCGGCACAACGTCTGTGTGGCCGGAGAACATCACACCACCGGAAGTACTTCCGTCAGGAGGCGTGAACGTGGCCAATAAGTTGAACTTGGTTCCCTCGTCGTCGGGAACAAGTACCGGCTCGACCCCATGTCGACGTAGTTCCGCAGCGACGAGATCTATCAACGGTCGATTGCTCACGGCACTCGTCGTATCGATACCGACGAGGCGCTGCACCCACTCGAGGCTCCTCTCGGTCGGAACGGCGGACAACGTGGTGGACGGCATCAGGATTCTCCTCTCACAGCAGGAACGCGGTGGGCACTTGCCACCGCGTTCTGCCCTTCGAGCATGAATGAAGTGATCCCAGACACAATGAAGATGCACGATACTTGCACGATGATCGAACAAACGCAGGATTCCGCCGTGCTCGACGACGTCGACCTCGCCTTGATCAATTGCCTGCAACTCGACCCGCGAGCGTCGTGGCGCACGGTTGGTGACGCGCTCAAAGTTGATCCGGTCACCGTCGCGCGGCGCTGGCAGCGGCTACAGGACTCCGGCACCGCCTGGGTCTCCGCAAGGGCAACCGGCCACGGCCGTCCGGAATCGTGTCTGGCTTTAGTGGAAGTCGACTGCACGACTTCGTACGCCTTGGCGATTGCGGAACGACTCGCCCTCTGGCCGCAGGTGCTGAGCGTCGAACACACAAGCGGCCCAGGCGACTTGACTCTTCTCGTCGAGGTCAGAGACATGGCTTTCCTGTCTCGTTTCATGCTTCGTTCGCTCGCGTCGGTGCCCGGAATCGTCAGTTCGCGTGCACATCTCGTCACCGAGGTCTTCGCTATCGGCGACGACTGGAAGTTGCAGGTACTCGATGCCACGCAGCGGGCGGTGATGACGGACCGGCCTGTGCGCTACAAATATGCACCGACGGATCAGCGCCATCACGGGAAGTCGTTCGACGCGGTCGATCGCCAGTTGATCTTGAAGCTGGGCGAGGACGGTCGATCATCGATTGCAGAGCTCACGGTCGGTACCGGCCTCAGCGAAAGTACCGTCAGGCGGCGACTTGCCGAATTGACGTCGCGCAACCAGATCGTGTTCCGCTGCGACGTGTCTCTGCCGTTGTCCGGCTGGCCCCTCGTGACCTGGGTGTGGGGATATGTCGATCCCACGGACCGGTCGACGATTCGTGCGCTGGTGGAGCGAGTGCCGGGAACACGGGTGTGCATGCGGATATCCGGAGGCCGGGCCAACACATTGCTCGCGATCGCCGCCCATTCTCTGCGTGAAACCCCCATTACCGAGATGCAACTCGCCCAAGAGGCGCCGGGTTTGGTGGTGTTGAACAGATCGGTGGTGCTGCGATCCATGAAAAGGGTCGGCCGACTTCTCGACGACGAAGGAAAGAGCGCCGGTGTCGTACCGATGGATATCTGGGCGGACGCTCCGGAGATCGAATGAATGTCCGAAATAATCAATCACGACGCTCCGCGGTGGAGAAGGATTGACGTCATGACTTCAACAGAGATCTCCCCCGCCCAACGCTATCGGGATCTGGCCGCCGGATTCACGGCGCGGATCGACGCCGTACCCGCCGATCGCTGGGACAGCGATTCCCCCTGCGAGGGCTGGACCGCCCGCGACGTGGTGAGACACGTGCTCGACAGCGAAAGAGACATGGTCAAGGTAGTCGGCCTGGAATTGGCGTCGGGCCCGTCGGTTGACGACGACCCGTCGGCAGCCTGGGCGGCCGTCCGCGATTCGATGCAGGCAATTTTGGACGATCCGGCAAAGTCCACCCTCGAATACGACGGGCACTTCGGCAGGACCAACCTCGGGGCCACGGTCGAGGGTTTTTTGTGTTTCGATCTGGTCATCCACGGCTGGGACCTCGCGGCCGCAACCGGCACCGATACAACGATGCGAGACGCGGACGTGGACTGGGTGTCGGAGATCGCCGCGGGCCTGGGCGACTCGATCCGCATGAGCGGCGTGTGCGGCCCGGAAATACAGGCTCCGGACAACGCTGACAAAGCGACGAAACTCCTTGCCTTCCTCGGCCGGAAAGCGTGAAAAAGTACCCCTGACGTGGGCATTACTTCCATACACATGTAATGTCGCGGTATGCCAGAGCGTCGAAAATCCTCCACGAGTCCAGACCTGCTTGCGGCGGCATTGTTCGACGTCGCCGCGGAATCCGGACTGGAAAATGCCAGCGTTCGCGAGGTCGCAAAACGGGCGGGCGTCTCGATCGGCGCAGTGCAACATCATTTCTCGACCAAGGACGAGATGTTCGCATTCGCACTGCGAACACTCGTCGATAGATTGTTGACAAGACTGGCCGAGTCGTCCGCCGAGGCGGACCCGCATACCTCTCTTTTCCAGGCACTCTCGCAACTCCTGCCCCTCGACGAACAACGCACGCGCGAGGCACATGTGCTCGCCGCATTTGCCGTGCGTGCCGCAACCAGTGAGTCACTCTCCGAAATCCGCCGGACAACTCTGTTCACAATCCGCACCGGCATCTCGACGGTCCTGATCGGGATCGGAACCCCGGAAGCGGAAACCAGAGCGGCACTTCTACTTTCCACCGTCAACGGGTTGGCACTCGACGCACTCGGAAGCCCCTCCATGTATCCGCCGCAGTACCTCGATCACGCTTTGGAAACCCAGATCCGCCTCACCCTGCACGACGCCGAGAATCCACTCGCCTCCGTCGGGCTCGCCAGCTGACGTGGCAGGAGCAGGACGCTTCGCGCCGAGTCCGTCCGGCGATCTCCATCTGGGAAACCTGCGGACCGCCCTCTTGGCCTGGCTGTTCGCCCGCACCAGCGGGCGCGACTTCCTCATTCGGGTCGAGGATCTCGACCGTGTCCGACCCGGCGCGATGGATCGACAACTCGACGATCTGCGCACGCTCGGCCTCACCTGGGACGGCCCAGTCGTCTTACAGTCACACCGTCTTCCCTTGTACCACAAGGCTATCGACCTATTACGTGATCGTGACCTGACCTATCCTTGCTTCTGCACACGCAAGGAGATCCTGCAGGCACCGTCCGCTCCCCACGCTCCCGATGGCGCCTACCCCGGCACGTGTCGGAACCTGTCGGAGGCCGAACGCGCCGAGAAATCGGCAAGCGGCCGAACCCCCGCGCTGAGGCTACGGGCCGGCATCGACTCGTTCACCGTGCACGACGAACTGTTCGGCGAGGTGACGGGACAAGTCGACGACGTCGTCCTGCTCCGCGGTGACGGAGTACCCGCTTACAACCTCGCCGTTGTCGTCGACGACGGCGCCCAGAACATCGACCAGGTGGTCCGAGGCGACGACCTCCTGACCTCGGCTCCACGCCAGGCCTACCTTGCTCGACTGCTCGACATCGAACCACCGTCGTACGCGCACGTTCCTCTCGCTTTGAACAGTGAAGGCAAACGACTCGCGAAGCGCGACGGCGCGGTGACTCTTGCAGATCAACTCGAGGCCGGACGCAGTGCCGAGCAGGTGTTGACGATGATCGCATCGAGCATCGGCATCGCCGAACCCGGCGAAGTTGTCACACCACCACTATTGGCGGATCGATTCAATTCTCGGAAGATCCCCCGGACCCCGTGGATTTTCCCAGCGAAGTAAGTAAGGGATCAATTGGCACTTCGTCGGTACAAAGGGTCGATTGTCCGATGTGACAAAGCCGTCAGCAATAGCTATTCGTTGGCAATTCTCGAATAGTGAAGTACGGTCGAGACTGGCGAAGGCAATTCAGGGCGAGCGGTCCCTGCAAAACTACGCCCGGGATCTGAACCTGGAATCCGACCGCAGTACCCACTTGCAGCATCCACGCTGACACGCACGTGCGGCACGGGCGACTCAGGACGAAAAGGAATACGCATGGTCCGCGAGCTTCGCGAGGCACTCGACGACCATCAATTCGAGGTGTTGTATCAACCCCAGGTCAATCTGAACTCGTCAGCAATTATCAGCTATGAAGCCCTTCTGCGGTGGCGCCATCCACTTCGAGGGTTGATCGAGCCTCAAGATTTCATGCGCTCCGCCGAGTCTTCCGGACTCATCATTCCCATCGGATTACAAGCTCTGGACATGATTTGCGCCCAAACAGCGTCGTGGCCTGAGCACATGATGGTCGCGGTCAACTTTTCGCCTCGCCAACTCGCTACCCCGCACGCCGCTCACGAAATCCTCGGAGCGCTCCACAGTTCAGAAACCCCACTGAGCAGAATTATCGTGGAAGTCACCGAACTCGGCGTCGTGGGTCGGCATGCCGCCGAGACCCTTCACATACTGCACAACGAAGGAATTCGAATTGCCCTCGATGATTTCGGGGCGGGCTTCGCATCGTTCTCCGCGTTATCGGAATTGCCGCTCGACATTCTCAAGATCGACCAATCGTTGACCTGGGCCGTCAGCGCAGCGGGTCGTGCTGGAGATCGCGCCTTCATGGTGATGGAGTCCATCGCCGACATCGCTCGGAAGCTCGGTCTGGATTCGATAGCCGAGGGCGTCGAAACCGCCGAACACACAGCCAACGTCTTGCGAGCCGGCTGCGACATGGGCCAAGGCTATTACTTCGGGAAGCCACTTCCTGCGTCGTCCATCGTCACACTCGTGTAAGCCCTGGTCACTTCAGTACGACGCCCACTTCAGTACGACGCCCACTTCAGTACGACGCCACTTCAGTACGACGACGATGCACTCGCCATGAGTGCGACTACGAGAATCACGGCAAAAAAGGCCAGGAAAACCGCTCCGACCGCAATTCCGGCTATCGCAAGCCCGCGTCCCTCTTGACCTGTCTGCTTGATCTGATTGAGCGCGACAATACCCAGAATGATTCCGACGATTCCGCCGACACTGTAGAAGCAACCGCCTGCAAGCGATACAACCAGCGATGCAATTGCGAGACCATTGGTGCCGACCGGCTGCATCGGTGGTGCGTACCCACCCGCGAATTGATTCGGTTGACCGTACGGGTTCGGAGGTTGGCCGTACTGAGCCTGTCCGTATTGAGCCTGTCCGTATTGAGCCTGTCCGTATTGAGCCTGTCCGTATTGTCCGGGTTGCTGATATTGATTCGGCTGATATTGATTCGGCGGTCCGAAATTCTGCGGCGGCAGGTACGGGTTGGGTTCACCAATTCCACCCGGCTGGGGCATATTACCGGGCGGGTTGTACGACGGCGGCGGATAACCCGGGTACTGCTCGTTGGGAGTGGTATATCCGGGAACTTCAGATGAAGACTGCGTTTCGGACGGGGACACGCCGTACCCTTCGGGCGGCAGGCTCGGAAATTCTCCGTATCCAGGTTTTGCCTGGTAATCGCTCGAAGAATCGTCGTTGTTGCCCCCGGAACTCGTCATACAACGCAGCCTAAACCACAGGTGACCTCCGAATCCAAGTGAGCAGATGTCATCCCCATAGCTCTTTGATCCCAGTAGGGTCATATCCACTGTCACACTCGAGCGCGATATTTACGACTGAGGGGAACACATGACAACCGGTGGGTACGACCCCAACCAGAATCCAGAGGGCGGAAAGCAATTCCCACCCCAGGATCCATATGGCCAGCAGGGAACACCTCCTCCCGGAAGTTACCCACCTCCCGCCGGCCCCCCGCAAGGCGGAAGCTACCCGCCGCCTCCACAGGGTGGAAACTTCCCGCCTCCTCAAGGTGGCAACTACCCGCCGCCCGGTGGATACCCGCCGCCTCCGCAGGGTGGCAGCTTTCCGCCGCCGCCGCAGTTCAACGACCAGGGTGCGTACGGCGGAGGAAACCGGCTGCCCTCTGGCGCCGAAGCCGGTGGACTGGGTATTCGATTTGGCGCTCGCCTTATCGACTACATCATTCTCGGCATAGTGGTCGGGCTCCTGATCGTCTTCGTCGACTCGGGATACTGGATAACAGGCCTGCTGACTGCCCTCCTGACATTCGCCTATTTCGTTGGGTTCGAGGTCACACAAGGTTGGACTCCAGGCAAGAAGCTCCTTGGGCTATCGGTGAAGGCCCCGGGAGGCGCGGGCCTTCCCACTCCGCAGCAGTCCGCAATTCGCAACGCATTCAACCTCTTGTCGATCATTCCGATCATCGGAGGACTTCTCTCGCTTGTTGCGTACGTCCTCATCGCGGTCACGATCAACAACAGCCCCACCAAGCAGGGCAAGCATGACGAGCTCGCTGGTGGAACTCAGGTAGTCAAGGGCTAGGTGCGTATATGACAACCGGTGGGCAAGACCCCAACCAGAACCCAGAGGACGGGAAGCAATTCCCGCCCCAGGATCCCTACGGCCAGCAGGGAACGCCTCCTCCCGGGAGCTATCCCCCGCCGGCGGGGCCTCCGCAGGGCGGAAGCTACCCGCCCCCCGGTGGATACCCGCCACCGCCTCAAGGTGGCAACTACCCGCCGCCAGGTGGATACCCGCCGCCGCCTCAAGGTGGAAGCTATCCCCCTCCCGGCGGAAACTATCCGCCGCCTGGCGGCTACCCGCCACCTCCCGGAGGCGGCAACTTCCCGCCGCCGCCCGCCAATGACTACGGTGCAGGATTCGGTGGACCGCAGCTTTCCGTGGGCGCTGCAATTTCCTACGGCTGGAACAAGTTCAAAGACAACGCATTGGTTTGGATCGGAATCTCGATCATCGCGTTCTTGATCGCCGGCCTTATCCAGGGCGCTTTCAACGGCTTTGACTACACCAACACAGAGTTCAGCGCGCTGTCCATTGTGGGTGGATTGGTCACCGCCATCGTCGGCTACATCATCCAAGCCGCATTCCTCCGCGGAGCATTGAGCGAATTGGATGGAATCAAGCCGGCCTTCGGTACCTTCTTCCAATTCACCAACATCGGCGCAGTTGTTCTCGGCGGTTTCCTTGTAGCCGTAGCCACCTACGTCGGTTTGGCTCTCTGCATTATTCCCGGCATCATCGCGGCGTTCCTGCTCTACTACACGCTGACCTTCATCGTGGACAAGAACCAGGATGCGATTTCGGGCATCAAGTCGAGCTACGCGTTGACATCGTCGAACGTCGGAACCTTGATCCTGCTGGCGCTCGCTCTGATCGGTATCAACATCGTTGGTGCGCTCCTGTGTTTGATCGGGCTTCTGGTGACGGCACCCGTCGCGTTGATCGCCAGTACCTACGCATACCGCGTGCTGACCGGCGGTCACGTAGCTGCCTGATCAGTTCGTTTGCATCACTGAAGGCCCTGCGGTTCCACGTGAAACCGCAGGGCCTTCGGTGTGTTCTGCGCAACTGGACGGTCGCCAACTCGCATCCGAGCGCCTTGTGGTGCTTGGATGACGGACGTGACAGCTCAGGATCAGCAAGACGAATCGACCCACGAAACCAAATTTGCGCACGTCAGCCGGGGTTATTACCCGACGATCGTCGCGCTGTTCACCGCGACACTGCTGATCTCGAATGTGGCGGCGACCAAAGGGGTCGCCTTTTTCGCGGATTCCGAGTTCTCGCTCGGCCCCTTGCAGATTCTTCCTGTCATCACCGACGGTGGTTTCTTCCTGTTCCCGCTCGCCTATGTTCTCGGTGACGTACTCAGTGAGGTCTACGGCTTCAAAGCCACCCGGCGTGCGATCTACCTGGGCTTCGGCGCACTGATCCTTGCTGCCGCGTGTTTCTGGATCGCCGTGCAACTCCCGTCGGCGGCGTTCTACGAGAATCAGGCCGCCCTCGAAACCGTAGTGGGCGTCATTCCCCGGCTACTGGTCGCAGGTTTGGCCGCCTATCTCGTCGGTCAGCTCCTGAACTCCCTAGTGCTGGTCATGATGAAGAAGCGCATGCAGGAGAAGCACCTGTGGGCGCGCCTGATCGGCTCGACCGTCGTCGGCGAATTCGCCGATACCCTCATCTTCTGTTCCATCGCGGCCGGTGTCATCGGCATCAGTACGTGGGAAGACTTCATCAACTACGTGCTGGTCGGCTTCCTGTGGAAGACGCTTGTCGAGGTACTGGTCATGCCGATCACCTACCGCGTCATCGCCTACGTGAAGAAGCGCGAACCGACCTACGCCTGAGGTGCAGGCGTCTTCGCCGCGTAGAACTTTCCGAGCATGTCCGCTTTGAAGTCGTGGAAGTACCCGCCTTCGATGCTGGCTCGGATGTCGTCGACCAACTTCACGGTGAACCGCTCGTTGTGGATGGTGCAGAGCGTCGACGCGAGCATTTCCTTCGCCTTGAAGAGGTGATGGATGTACGCGCGGGTGTAGTTGGCGCAGGTGTAGCAGTCGCACTCGTCGTCGATAGGTGTGAAGTCACGGCGGAACCGGCTGGTGTTGATGTTGAATCGGCCGGAGCGGACGTAAATCGCGGCATTGCGAGCAACACGCGACGGGTTGACGCAGTCGAAGGTGTCCGCACCGTTCTCGATTGCGACGAAGAAGTCGTCCGGTTCGCTGATGCCGAGCATGTGACGCGGCTTGTTCTCGGGTAGTTCCTCGTTGCACCAGCGCACGATCGTGCCGAGGTTCTGCTTCTCCAAGGCACCGCCGATGCCGTAACCGTCGAAGCCGTATCCGTTCTCGCCTTCGATCGACTCGAGGCCACGGCAGGCCTGACGACGCAGATCTTCGTACTGCGCGCCTTGGATCACGCCGAAGAGTGCCTGGTAGGGCTTGTCGGCGCGTTCGGCGGTGAGCTTCTCGTGCTCGTTGATGCAGCGGATTGCCCACGCCTGCGTGCGCTCAACCGATCGCTCCTGGTAACCGCGCGTGTTGAGCAGCGTGGTGAGCTCGTCGAACGCGAACATGATGTCGGCGCCGAGCTGATGCTGGATCTGCATCGACACCTCGGGGGTGAAGCGATGCTTGCTGCCGTCGAGGTGCGATTTGAACGTCACGCCCTCGTCGTCGACCGTCGCGAGACGCTCCTTGCCCTTCGCGATGACGTCGTCGGACTGCACGCCGACGGCTTCCATCGCGAGAACCTTCTTGAACCCGACGCCCAGCGACATGACCTGGAAGCCACCGCTGTCGGTGAAGGTGGGCCCGTCCCAGTTCATGAACTTGCCCAGCCCGCCGGCCTCGTCGACGATGTCGGGTCCCGGCTGCAGGTACAGGTGGTACGCGTTGGCGAGCAACGACTGCGCACCGAGTTCCTTCATGGACTCGGGCAGCACGGCTTTGACCGTCGCCTTGGTTCCGACGGCCACGAACGACGGTGTCGCGATGTCGCCGTGCGGTGTGTGGATGGTGCCGGTTCGTCCGAGCCTGTCCTCGAGCCTCGTCCCAATGGTGAAAATCGACTCGGGACGCTTGTCGACGACGGGCACGGGCGGTGTCGGTACTGCAGAAGTCACGGGCTCAATCCTGTCACAGCTGCAGAAAGGGCCACGTCCTGCAGTATCGCCCCGTCACGATCCCGAAGATGCCGACGCCGCAATTGTTGCGGTGAGCGCAGCGGTGGTGGCTGCCTGCGTCGCGGCGATCGACTGCCGCACTGCCTCGCTCGCCCAGTTTCCCTGCGAGAGCACCTTCGCTTGCGCTTTAGCTGCCTTGAACTGATCAGCCGGAACGATCACTTTGAGCATGTTCGCGCCTGCCAGGATCGACACCAATGCGCCTTCGGCGGGAGTGGGTTGGCGGACACCCAGCAGAATGTCACGCAGCGCGCAGCGGAGTTGATCCTCGTACCGCGGGTTGGTTGCCGGCCATCTGACGCTCGGAAAGATCCCGAGCACTTGATATTCCACGGCCGTCACAATTCCGCGGGCTCGCATGCCGGCATAGAGCGCCTTCCGTGCGCCCTTCGCAAGTCGATTCACCACCGCAGTCGGCCGGGCCGGTGGCTTCTCGGCCAACCTCGCCAATGCAGCATTGAGAGTGGGATCCGCGAGTGGCCGATTGTCGATGATGGCCACCCGCGCCCGCCATCCGGAGCCGTCGAGGCGGACGCGGTCGGCAAGGACGAGTTCGACCAGCAGCGCACCTCCGAGCGCAACGTCTACGTAGGACGACGAACGCAGCAGCTTTCCGCTCGCGTCGTCGGTGGCAAGCAACAGCAGATCCTCGGCAATCAGCATGCTCACCACCGTAGTAGCGCGATTAGATCTCCGCGCCCACGAACTGGCTGTTGTACAGACGGAAGTACGCGCCGCGGGATTCGAGCAGAGCTTCATGGCTCCCCTGCTCCACGATCCGGCCGTCCTCCATCACCACGATCAGGTTTGCATCACGAATTGTCGAAAGACGGTGTGCGATGACAAAGCTGGTGCGGTCGCTGCGCAGAACCGCCGTGGCGCTCTGGACGAGTAGTTCGGTGCGCGTGTCCACCGAACTGGTCGCCTCGTCGAGGATCAGGATGGACGGCTGCGAGATGAAGGCTCGGGCGATGGTGATGAGCTGCTTCTCGCCGGCACTGACGTTGCTGCCTTCCTCGTCGATGACCGTGTCGTAGCCCTCGGGCAGGGAGTGCACGAACTTGTCGACGTAGCTCATCTCGGCTGCGCGACGAATCTCCTCGTCGGTGGCACCGGGCTTGCCGTACGCGATGTTTTCGCGGATTGTTCCACCGAACAGCCACGCGTCCTGCAGAACCATGCCGATGCGTGAACGCAGATCGTCTCGTGTCATGTCGGCGATGTCGACGCCGTCCAAAGTGATTCGGCCCGAATTGAGTTCGTAGAACCGCAGGATGAGGTTGACGAGGGTGGTCTTGCCGGCGCCGGTCGGGCCGACGATCGCCACCATCTGACCCGGCTCGGCGGTCAGGGACAAGTCCTCGATCAGCGGCTGTTCCGGCTTGTAGCTGAACGTGACGTTCTCGAACTTGACGCGGCCCTTGTCGACCGTGGGCGACTTCGCGCCCTTCGGGTCCTCCGACTGCTCCTCTTGGTCGAGCAGCGCAAAAACACGCTCGGCCGAAGCGACGCCGGACTGCAGCAGATTGGTCATCGACGCAATCTGCGTGAGCGGCTGCGTGAACTGCCGCGAGTACTGGATGAACGCCTGCACGTCGCCGAGCGTCATCGTTCCGGATGCGACGCGCATGCCACCCACCACTGCGATGGCAACGTAGTTGAGGTTGCCGAGGAACATCACGGCCGGCATGACCAGACCGGAGATGAACTGCGCCTTGAAGCTGGACTCGTACAGATCCTCGTTCTGCTTGCGGAAGCGCTCCTCGACCTCCTGCTGACGGCCGAACACCTTGACCAACTCGTGGCCGCTGAATGCTTCCTCGACCTGCGCGTTGATTCCGCCGGTGCTCTTCCACTGCGCGACGAAGTGCTTCTGTGAACGCTTCGCGATGAACGCCGTGACCATGATCGACAGCGGAACAGTTGCCACCGCGATCAGGGCGAGCACCGGTGAGATCCACAGCATCATCACCAGAATGCCCAGGACGGTCATCACCGACATGACCAACTGGCTGAGCGTCTGCTGCAAGCTCTGCGCTACGTTGTCGATGTCATTGGTCACGCGTGAGAGAACATCACCGCGGGCATGAGTATCGAAGTACCGCAAGGGAAGTCGGTGAATCTTCTGCTCGACATCCTCGCGCAGTCGGCGAACGGTTCGCTGCACCACGATGTTGAGCAGATACGCCTGCAACCAACTGAACAGCGACGCACAGACGAACAGCAGCAGCACGATCATCAAGACCTTGCCGACGGCGTCGAAATCGATTCCGGTTCCGGGCACAACGGCCATGCCGGACACCATGTCCGCGAGCTGGCCCTGCCCCGACGCGCGCAACCCGTCCACAGCCTGTTCCTTTGTCGTCCCCGGCTGGAGTTGCTTGCTGACGATGCCGTCGAAGATCAGGTTGGTGGCATTTCCCAGGATTTTCGGAGCGATCGAGGAAAGTACGACGCTTACGGTCACCAAAGCGAAGATCAGGACGACAATCGGCTTGTCCGGGCTCAGGCGTCCGAGGAGACGCTTGAGAGAAGGGCCGAAGTTCATGGCCTTCTTGGTGGGATCGCCGCCGCCGGGTGGGCCGATGGGAGGCGAGGAAGTCGGTCGATTACTCATGATGCGTCCTGTACGGCTAGCTGAGAGGCGACAATTTCGCCGTAGGTGGGACAACTGACCACGAGTTCGTCGTGCGTGCCGATCCCCACGATGGCACCGTCGTCGAGCACGATGATCTGATCGGCCTCGACGATCGTGGAAATGCGCTGCGCGACAACGACGATGCACGCATCCTGAGTTACCGGCCGAAGCGCCGCACGCAGCCTCGCATCAGTAGTGAGGTCGAGTGCCGAGAAGGAATCGTCGAACAGATAGATCTGCGGCTTACGCACCAACGCTCTGGCGATGGCAAGTCGCTGACGCTGACCGCCCGATACAGTCGTACCGCCTTGTGCCACCGGTGTGTCCAGACCTTCGGGCATAGCACGGACGAAGTCGGCAGCTTGGGCGATCTCGAGGCACTCCCACAGCCATTCGTCGGTTGCTTCGGGGTTTCCGTAGCGAAGATTGGTGGCGACGGTGCCGGAGAACAGGTATGGCTTCTGCGGGACCAGACCGATCACCGAACAGAGCAACTCCGTGTCGATGTCGCGGACGTCGACGCCACCCACCGATACCGATCCGGAGGTGGAGTCGATCAATCGCGGAATCAGGTTGAGCAGAGTTGTCTTTCCCGATCCCGTACCGCCGATGATCGCTGTCGTCTTACCTGGTTCGGCGCGGAAAGTGATGTCGCGCAGTACGGGTTCTTCGGCTCCGGGGAACTGGAACTGAGCGCCACGAAGTTCGACGACGCCCGGGTCCTTCAGCTCTCGGACCGGATTCTCGGGCGGGATCACCGACGAATCCGTGTCGAGGACCTCGGAGATACGTTCGGCGCACACCGACGCACGCGGCAGCATCACAGCCATGAAGGTGGCCATCATCACGGCCATCAGGATCTGCATGATGTAGCTGAGCATCGCCGTGAGCGAGCCGATCTGCATCGAGCCCTCGTTGATCTGATGGCCACCGAACCAGATGACCGCGACGCTGGTGACGTTGCTGATCAGCATCACGAGCGGGAACATCAGTGCCATGAGGCGGCCGACGCCGAGTGCAGTCTCCGTCAGCTCGCGGTTGGCGTCGCCGAAACGCTCTACCTCGTACGGTTCCCGCACGAACGCTCGGACAACACGGATGCCCGTGATCTGTTCGCGAAGAACACGGTTGACGGAGTCGAGGCGGCCCTGCATGACTCGGAATCCGGGGACCATCCGGGCGATCAGGAAACCCATCGAGACAACGAGGAGCGGGACGCTGATCCCGAGGATCCACGACAGGTTCAGGTCCTGACGCAGAGCCATGATGATGCCGCCGACGCACATGATCGGCGCCATGACGAGGATGGTGCAACTCATCACGACCATCATCTGCACTTGCTGGACGTCGTTGGTGTTGCGGGTGATCAGCGAAGGCGCACCGAAGTGACCGACCTCCCTGGCCGAGAACGTCCCGACCTGATGCAGCACCGACGCTCGGAGGTCGCGTCCGACGCCCATGGCGACTCGCGCACCGAAGAAGACGGCGCCCACCGAGCACAGGATCTGCGTCAGCGTGACCATGAGCATCATCCCGCCGGTGGAGAGGATGTAGCCGGTGTCGCCTTTGGTCACGCCGTTGTCGATGATGTCGGCATTGAGACTCGGTAGGTAAAGGGCCGCCATAGTCGAAATAAACTGCAGGACGACAACGCCCGTGAGTTCACCCCGGTACGGCGTCAGATAAGTGCGCAGCAGCCTGATCAGCATAGTGAGCGAAGGTTACCAATCCTGGCCGACATGTGCCGCCGGATATTTCGATACCGGGAAAACAGCTGTGCGCCTTTATTAACCGCGGGGGGTTAACAAAGGCGCACAGCAGTCAAGCGGTCAAGCGGATGTGGACTGCAGTTCCGCTTCCTTCTCGTCACGGAGGGCCTTGCTGAGCTTCTCGCCCTCGATGTCGACGTTCGGCAGAATCTTGTCCAGCCACTTCGGCAACCACCACGCCTTGTCGCCGAGCAGTGCCATGACGGACGGGATGATCACCATTCGCACGATGAAGGCGTCGAAGAACACCGCCGCGGCGAGCGCGAATCCGATCGACTTGATGAACGAGTTGGGTTCTGCCATGAAGGCACCGAACACGGAGATCATGATGACCGCGGCCGCACTGACAACCCGGGCACCGTGGTTGAAGCCGATGGTCACGGCCTCCTTCGCGGTCGCACCGTGGACGTACTCCTCACGCATACGCGTCACGAGGAACACCTGGTAGTCCATCGCCAGTCCGAACACCACGCCGATCAGGAAGATCGGCATGAAACTCACGAGCGGTTGCGGGTTCGAGATGATGCCCAACCAACCGTGCTGGAAGATCGCCACCGTCGCACCGAAGGTCGCGAGCACACTGAGCAGGAAGCCCAGCGTCGCCGTCAGTGGAACCAGGATCGAACGGAACACCAAGAGCAGCAAGATGAATGCAAGGCCGACCACTACGGCAAGGTAGGGCACCAGTGCATCCTTCAGCGTGTCCGAGACGTCGCCTTCGAGTGCGGTCTGACCGGTGATGCCGTAGCTGACGCCGATCGAATCGTTGAGTCCTGATTCGGCTCCGCGGAGGCTGGACACCAGGTCCATCGTTGCCGGGTCTGTCGGACCACTCTTCGGAGTGATCAGTACCTGTGCGGTGTTGCCGGCGTCGTTGACCCCGACGACCTGTGCGTTCTGGACATCACTGAAGCTCGAGATGGTCGAGACGACCTCCGCGAACGCCTCTTCGGCAGAAACACTGGCGCCCTTGGCGTCGACAACGGCGATCAGCGGCCCGTTGCGGCCGTCGCCAAAGCCCTCGTCGATGAGGTCGTACGCCTGACGCGCACTCGTAGCCGGGTCACCGGTGGCCTCGGACGGCAATGCCAGGCTCAACCCCGTTGCGGGTAGGGCCAAGGCGCCCAGAAGGACTACACCACCGATCAGCGGAACGAGCGGACGACGGACGACGGCGTTGATGAAGCGCAGCGCCAACTTCGGTTTGCCCGAATCCTCGTCTTCAGACTCCTCCGCACGCTTGCTGAGGAAGGGAATCTTGCCGGCAAAAGCCTTGCGCCCGAACATACCCAGGATCGCAGGCAGCAAGGTCAAAGCGATCAGGACCGCGATCAGCACGGTGAAGGCTGCTGCCGCACCCATGTCCGAAAGGAACGGGATGCCGACGACACGCAACGCGACCAGCGCGATGATGACCGTCAAACCGGCGAATACGACTGCGGAACCAGCAGTTCCGACAGCGCGGCCCGCTGCTTCGGCACGGTTGTCGGTGAGCGTGAGCTCATGCCTGAACCTGGACATGATGAACAGCGAGTAGTCGATCGCCACCGCCAGGCCGATCATGATCGCCAGGGTCGGAGTCATGGAACTGAGATCCATGAATCCGGTGGCGACAGTGATTCCGAGGCTGCCGATAGCGATACCGATGATCGCGGTGAGGAGCGGAAGCCCTGCGGCCACAAGCGAACCGAACGTGATGGCCAGAACGACGGCGGCAACGGCGATGCCGATCAGCTCGGTGACACCACCGGGCATCTCTGCTTCCTGCGCAGCCGAACCACTTACCTGGACATTGAGCCCCTCAGCTCGCCCGACATCGGCGGCGGAGTTGATCGAATCGCGCAACGCCTGGTCGAGATCGGCGAAGTCACCGCTGAACGGAACTTCGACGTACCCAACCGTGCCGTCGGCACTGAGCGGCGACAACGCACGCGCGTCGTCCACGGCCTGCGTCTCGGAAGTTCCAGCGGCAGCTGCCTTTTCCTTGAACATCGCAACCATGGAGTCGTTGCCGGTAACCGGATTGACCAGCGCCTTCGCGGCCTGTTCCGGAGTGGCAGTTGCCGGGTCCACCTTGGCAGAGTCGGCGACCTTGTCGATGCCGCGGATACTCGCGAGCATGTCGTCCATGGCCTTGACGTTCGCCGGGTCAGCCAGTGTTGTACCTGCCGGAGCCTCGACGACGTATCGGGCGCTCAGCGAATCCATCGGATTGGGAGCACCGGGGAACCGCTCAGCCATCAAGTCCTGGGCCTGCTGCGCCGGCGTTCCCGGGATGGAGAAGGAATCTTTGGTAGGGCCGGACAGCGTTGCTGCCCCGACACCCATCAGGACCAGGATTATCAGCCAAACACTGAGGACCGCGCCCTTTCGCCGATAGGCGAATTTGCCGATCCGATAAAGATAGGTGGCCACGACGGGCTCCTTGCTGTTTCGGTGCGTGTACGTGGACAGGTTTTACGAGTGGATCTCAGAAGCGCTGATTCTCGGAGAAGCGGTGCCTCAGAAAAGCGGTGCCTCAGAGACGTGGTGGCGGTGCGGGCAATCCCGCACGAATCTGCCGAAAAGCGTCGTGGACCAGTTCTTCCGGACTGGAGGCCTCCGACTTTCCGCCAGTCCAGACGTCGATTACCGATTTAGCGGCTCCACCCACCGCTCCAAGGAGGAGAGTCGGGTAGAGGTCCCGTTCGGCGTCCGTACCGGTACGTTCCGCCAAGGCCTGAACGACTGCACGGTTGATCCGCTGATGCATGTCTGCGGCATCCCGATAGAGCGCGGGACTCGAATCCGACAGCAGCCAGATACTCGCCTTCTCACTCCCGCTCGGACCTGAGTCGTTCACGATGTCGACCACAAGGTTTTCGAGCACGTCGAGGATAGGCTCGTCGGCGGGCCGGGCTGCAAGCGCCTCGATCCACAAAGTCACCGATTCCTCGAAACTGGCGAGCACTGCCTCTTCCTTGCTGGAGAAGTAGTTGTGGAATGTCCTCGTCGACACTCCGGCCTCGGATGCGATTGCGTCAGCGGTGACGCATTCGATCCCCAGCGCGCGAGCCAGCCTCGCCGCCGCACCGCTGAGTGCAGCACGGGTTGCTGCCTTCTTGCGGTCGCGCAGGCCTGGTTCGATAATCACTCCAACACGGTACCGAACTTGCAGACCTCTGCAACTTTGCAGAGCTCTGCAAGATTGTGCAATCGAACACACCGCCCGGAACATCGAGGTGTGGATCACACTCGTGCACGGCAAATGCCTGAACAACGACGCAAGAAGTGTTCCCAGCAGCACCCCCACGTGGCACCTCGCCCATAGTTGACGCGTAAATCAACATTGGCTGACATACTTTGCTATACATTAACCACAATTAGTTCGGCGAAGGAATCTGATGGACCCGCTCCTGCAGACTTGGCCGGTTTCATCCTCGGTCATGCTGTGGGGATCGAAGGCCGGACGAGGTTCGGTCTTGCGCCTCGTCCATCTCACCATCGGATTCTGTTCGCTCAATTTCTCGCTCGTGGCTTACCTGTTTCTATGCAGCGCAGAGGGCCCCGACGGCCCATTTGCGCGCGCCTGGGCCATCAGTGTCGCGACGATCAACTTGATTCCGACTTTTCTCTGGTTTGTCGGCCGAATCAGAGGGGCGCGCACGCTCAAGCTCTACGGACTCTGGGCCGATCTCGGAACCGCCTCGATTCTCATCACCTTCACCAGCCACAACGCCGCGCTGTTCGGCGCGGTCCTCTTCGTCGCCACCGGTGCCTACTTCACCTATTTTCTCGACTACCGCTGGCTGGCCTTCCACCTCGCCTTTGCCACGACGTTTGTCATCGCCCTGACCGTGCTCGGCCTGACGAACGGCGACTACTCGGCAACCAGCGTGCTTGCACGCACGGACGTCGTACTGTGTGCCGTGATTTTCATTCCAGCCACGATTCAGTTCACTTGGCGGCAATTACTGGCGCGCGCAACAGGATCCAAGGTAGATGCGCTTACCGGCCTACTGAACCGACGGGGGCTGTGGGACATGTCGGAGCGCATCTGGTCGGTCGCGTCGGCAAATCGTGCCGACATCGCTGTCGCCGTCGTCGACATCGACAAGTTCAAAGCGGTGAACGACACCTACGGCCATGAAGTCGGTGACGCCGTCATCATCCGGACCGGAACGCGCCTTCAGGAGCATGTGAACGGTTTCGGTTACGCCGCCCGCACCGGCGGCGAGGAGTTCACCGTCGTGATGATCGGTACCCCGTACGGATTGCGCAAACGAATCGCGACACTGCCCAAAGCGGTAGTGAGCGCTTCCGACAGTCCGCTGTCCACAGTCAGCGTCGGAGCAGCGACGCTACCTTTCGTCCCGCACCAGGAGGAGTTCGACTACAACGAATTCTCCCGAGCGATCATTGCGGCCGATCATCTGATGTACGACGCAAAATCCGCGGGCGGCAACGCGGCGAACACTGCGCCTATGACTGTTCCGCGTCCCAGACGGACAGTCTGAAAATCGCGCTGAATCAGCGCCGATTCCACGCTTCGGGATCTGCCGTCAGTTCGTGAATGAACTCGGGCAATTCACCGCCTGCGACATCGGTGAGCGTGACATTTTCGAGCACGGCGCGAAGGTTGACGCGCACTGCAATCCACACCTCTTTGAGCGGTGTCGCCGGTCCCCCGTAGTCGACGTCTTCCGGTCGCTGGCCCCGAATCGACGCAAGCGGTCCTTCGACAGCGCGGATGACGTCGGCAATCGTGATCTCGTCCGCGGACCGAGCGAGCCAGTACCCGCCGTCCGGGCCCCGGCGGCTGTTGACAAGGCCACCACGCCGCAAGTCAGAGAGCACCGCTTCCAGGAACTTATGGGGTATGACCTGGGATTTGGCGAGAAACTCGGCCTTGGCCGGGTCCGGACCGACTGCCGCAAGCTCGACCAAAGTCCGCACGGCGTAGTCCACCTTCGCGGTGATATGCACCGGCAATTCCTACCATTGTTCTATGAAAAGTCGCAACAACCCCGCAAGATTCTTGCCGCAAAAGGTTCCGCGACGTTACATATTGATGCATGATGTAACGATCAGAGCGAGAGAATAGGACAAATCGCGTGTGGGAAACCCTCCTCCAGTCATGGCGGTCACTGCTCGAACCACTCCATGACCCGGTCGCGCTCGCAATCCCCGCGTTTGTCATCTTCCTCGGCATCGAGTGGTTCGCCGCCCGCGCACTCGAAGATCATCCGGACGCCGACGACGGACGCGCACGGCCCGCGCAGGGTGGATACCGCCGCATCGACGCTCGGACCAGCATCCTCCTCGGACTGGTGTCGATCGCCACGAGCACATTCTGGAAAGTGCTGGCCCTGATCGGCTATTCGGCAATCTGGGTGTACCTCGCGCCGTGGCATCTGTCGCCGACAGCCTGGTACACCTGGGTGATCCTACTGCTCGGAATCGACGTCCTCTATTACGCGTATCACCGCATCGCGCACCGGGTTCGAGTCATCTGGGCTACGCACCAGGCTCACCATTCGAGCGAATACTTCAATTTCAGCACCGCACTGCGGCAGAAGTGGAACAACAGCGGCGAGATCATCATGTGGCTGCCACTACCGTTCCTCGGGATTCCGCCGTGGATGGTGTTCGCAGGCTTCTCCGTCAGCCTCGTCTACCAGTTCTTCGTCCACACCGAGCGTGTCGGAAAACTTTGGCGACCAATCGAATTCATCTTCAACACACCTTCACATCACCGTGTCCATCACGGTTCCGACGCCGAGTACCTCGATCGAAACTACGCCGGGATCCTCATCATCTGGGACCGGATGTTCGGCACATTTGCGGCCGAAACCCACAGGCCCACCTACGGACTCACGACGCCGGTGGGAACGTACAACATCTGGAAGCTCCAAACGCGCGAATACGCTGCCATCGCTCGCGATTGGAAGGCGTCGACCTCATGGCGGCATCGAGCAGGCTACGTGTTCGGCCCGCCGGGCTGGGCGCCGAAAGCTGCAGTCACGTCAACAGAATCCACAGCCCCGTCGCACTGAGCAACAGAAGACTCAGCGCGAGCGCTGCTCCCATCCCCAAAGCAGGCGTTGCCTTTTCAGCTGAGAACTGGGCCAACCGCCTGGGCCGCGACCGACGTTCGTACACCGTCACCGCGACGACAAGCATCGCCGCTAGGGACGGCCCGATCAGTGCCACCGAACCGAACGGCGGCAACCACCTCAGGCAGGCGGCAGACAAGCCGAGGATCGACAGACTCGTACGTACGAGCGAGAGTGATGTGCGCTCGGACTGTAGGCCCCTATCTGGCGGCGTGAGCCCTTCCGAAGGTTCCAGCGCGGTCAATCAGCTCACAACCTCGACCACCAGGACGGTCGCGCAGATCACCAGCACGGTGCCGACCACCGGCGCCATCAGCGGCACCGGCAACGAGCGCTCGGCACGGAGCGCTCGCTCGGCACTGATCCAGTGGAGAAAAGAAGTGATGGCGATCAGAGCGCCGCCGACGAGCAGCAACGCGGCCAAGCCGGCGCGAACCGTCGGGTTGAGGATGTCGCCGCCGAAAGCCTCGAGTCCGACGCCCGACGCGACAAAGGCCGTCGCTGTGCGGATCCAGGCCAAATATGTCCGCTCATTGGCGAGAGTAAACCGTGGATCGGGGTCTTCACCCGTTCGGAACGGTCTCCACCGGGGCATCACCTGTTCATTCCGTCCAGGCTGAATTCGCCCGCTGTCTTCGGAACGGACAACAAGAAAGGAAGGTCATGTCCTTAATCTTCCCTGCCCGCCCCGAAGCAGTACGAATCGGGTGGACTACTTCAGTTCGCGGCGAGCGAGACCAGGAAGTCCACCGAGCCACTGCCGTCGACGGTGACAAAGCCGAGCGACGGGGGTTCGACACCGAAATCGGTCCAGGTGACCGGAATCGAGCCCGAAGCAATCAGCGAATCGCCCGAATGCAGCACCGTCATATCGACCGATACCGGCTTGGACTGACCTTTGAGTGTCAAGGTTCCAGAGACCGTGACCGTCGCAGTTGTGCCATCCGTCGGGACGGCTGACAGATCCACCGGCGAGTCGATCGTGAACGTCGCCGTCGGGTAGGTACTGGTATCCATCACATTGCCCGTGAACTGGCCATCGCGCCGATCCGAGTCGGTCTTGATCGCCGCCACCTCCACGGTCACTTCGCCGGCCGTGAGCTTTTCACCCTCGACGACCGCGTTTCCGCTCACCTCGCCGGTGGTACCGACGACGGTCACACTCGATCCGTTGAGAATCTCGTGCACGGTGTATCCGGCTGCCGTCTGGTTGTCTCCCCGTCCGGCGACGACGGTCCACTGTCCGTCGATCGATCCGGACGCCGTCTCTGCGCCCTGAGTGGACACCACAGCCGCCGGTGCATCGTCCTCAGCGATGAACTTCCCGTACGCCCACGGCCCCACGAGCAGGGCGAGCACGACCACAACTACTGCTCCGCCGATCCACCAGATCTTTTTCATGGGTTCGACGATAGTTGCAGCTTCAACGGTTGTCAGGACTTAGCACCTGGGAGAACCCTGTGAAAGCGCTCCTCAGCACTGAAGACGAGGGCGTCATCCACAACCATTAGTAATCATTTGGTAAAGTGGCTTTTGCATTCCGGCCCCAAGCCTGGAGTGCACTGGCCGTGCGCATCGAATCATGCATCGATCCCGATGCGCACGGTCTGCCCGAAACACGAATCACACTGGACGAGGGGGCTCGCGATGCCGGACCTGAGCCTCCTGAGCGACGACGAGTTGCGTGAGCGCCGAATCGCCCTCAGTCAATCACTGACTGCCGCAGCAGATTTGATACCTACTCCGTCACCGTCGTTCTTCGAGAAGCTGCAGCGGGACATCGATACCGCCGCTACAGAGTGGATCGCACGCCGCTCCTGAACTTCGTCAACCTGGGTGCGGTCACCGCAGGTGCCGGCCGACCGACACAACAGGCCCAAGAGCAAGACAACGGTCCCGAGCTTCGAAAGGAGTGGGCCGTATCGACGAACGGCGTTTACACGCGACTGGGGCGTGCCCTCCCCTGAAAGCATGAGAGTGGCTCCCGATCTCCCCCGAGGTCGGGAGCCATCTTCGTCCGAATGGCGGATTTCTGCCCAATCCGAATGTTTGTTCCTTGATTACGAAATACGTTCAGAGCGACGGATCCGCCCGGCGGCTGATCAGGTCTGCGTGTCGACCTCACTTTGGCTTCGACACGCATGGACACGGGCTTCGACCTGGCCGGTCGCCCGATAGTCCAGCCGGAGCGTGTCCGTCCCCGACAGTCGGCAGCGCCCGCATCGGGGTCTACGCACAAAAAAGCTCCCCACCTGCGTGAACAGGTGGGGAGCTTTGGCGGTGGCGGAGGGATTTGAACCCTCGGACGGGGGTTACCCGTCACACGCTTTCGAGGCGTGCTCCTTAGGCCGCTCGGACACGCCACCGTTGGTGACTTTACCGGATGGAGTGCCCGTGGCCGAAATCGCCAGGTGGAGCGGTATTACGTGAGCTTGTCCTTGATGCTGGACGCGGCGTCCTTGACCTTCTCGCCTGCATCCTTGACGGCCGATTTCACCTGGTCGCCCTTGCCTTCGTTTTCGAGGTCCCGGTCACCGGTAGCGCTGCCAGCAGCTTCCTTGGCCTTGCCCCCGAGGTCTTCGGCCTTGTTCTGAGCCTTGTCTGCGATTCCCATGAGTACTCCTCTGTGAACGCGAACGAATCGCCTTCCGACGATCCGCCGATGCCCTGACGACATCTGCCTCCACCATGCCCTCGTTTACCGGTTCCGGCTACCCGAGTGTGCGATCACTCTCGATGGGGAATATCGATTTCAGGCTCGCTGCTCGCGGAAGAAATCTTCCAAAAGCCCAGCGCATTCGTCCTCGAGGACCCCGCCGCGAACCTGCGGCCGGTAGGTCAATCTTTTATCTCGAACTACGTCCCATAATGATCCGACGGCACCGGTTTTCGGCTCCCACGCACCGAAAACGACTCGGGAAACCCGGGCGAGGACCAGAGCGCCCGCGCACATCGTGCAGGGCTCGAGCGTGACGGCCAGCGTCGCACCTTCCAGTCGCCAACCGTCGCCGTAGATTTTCGCGGCAGCACGCAACGCGACGATCTCGGCGTGCGCAGTCGGATCGGACGACGCTTCCCTGGCATTGGCGGCGCGAGCAACCTCGACGCCGTCGGCGTCGAACACCACGGCCCCGACCGGGACGTCTGCGTCGGAGGCGGAGCGCGCAGCCACGATGGCCGCACGAATCATGCGCTGATCGTCAGCGAGAGTCATCTAGCGCGGGAGCTTGTCGAGCGCTGCGCCGAACTCGGACGCGAACCCGAGCCGCTGCGCGATCATCCCCAACTGCTCGTCCGGATAGAGATCTGTCTCGGCCGCGATGACAGCGAGTACGGGTTCCGGCAGGCCCAGATCGGCGAGGACGGACAGATCGCCCTCTTCCCAGGGTTCGACATCGTCGAGGTCGTCCGGGTCGATGTCGGGGATCTCGATGTGCAAGGCGTCGAGGACGTCGGCTGCGATGTCGTAGTCGATGGCGGCGGTCGCGTCGGAAATCAGCAGCTGTGTGCCAGAGGGCGCGGGACGCAACACGATGAAGAACTCGTCGTCGATGTCGAGAAGCCCGAAGACGGCACCCGAACTTCGCAGCTCACGCAGCTGCGTTTCGGCGGACGAGAGCGAGGTCAACGCGTCGGGCGTCAGTGCCTTGACCGTCCAACGCCCCTCTTCACGGACCACCGCGACACCGAAGCCTTCAAGCTCCTCCGACTGGTTCGAAGAGGCGCTCTTGTTACCCGCGCGCTGTGCACCCATGGCGCAACGGTAGCCCGCCTGGTGCCAGTGAGTGAAGTCCGAGCATCGATGTGCCAACCTGAACTCGTGTCTGCGATCGATTCCGCCCCACCAGTCTGCGTTCTCGGCCTCGGATTGATCGGCGGTTCGCTACTTCGTGCCGCCGTCCGATCAGGCCGTAGAGCATGGGGCTACAACCGTTCCATCGAGTCCGCCGAGGCAGCCCGAGCCGACGGTTTCGACGCCGACACCGACCTGGTTTCCACACTGCGCAGGGCGAACGAGAGCGGTGCCGTCATCGTGATCGCCGTGCCCATGCCTGCCGTCGACGCCACCTTGGCGGCAATCGCCGCGCATGCGCCGAACAATCCGATCACCGACGTCGTCAGCGTCAAGGGTGAAGTGAAAGCTGCGGTCGAACGAGCCGGTCTGAGCGCCAAGTTCGTGGGCGGCCATCCGATGGCAGGGACGTCGGCGTCAGGTTGGGCGGTCGGGGATGCAGATCTGTTCGTCGACGCGGTATGGGTAGTGGCCACCGACGAGGGCGTCGATGCAGACGTGTGGACGCAGGTCGCCGACCTCGCACTCGACTGCGGATCGGTGGTCGTGCCTGCCGAATCTCTCGAGCACGATCGAGCAGTCGCGCGTATCTCGCACTTGCCTCACCTGCTCGCGGAAACACTTGCGATCACGGGAGCGGGCGGCGGCGAACTGGCACTCGGGCTGGCTGCCGGATCATTTCGCGACGGCACTCGCGTGGCCGGAAGCGCGCCCGGCCTGGTGCGGGCAATGTGTGAGGGCAACCGCGACGCCCTGCTGGTCGCGCTGGACGAAGCGCTCGGCCTTCTGCAGGCCGCACGTACCGATCTGCTCGACAACGGCTCGACGGCACGATTGGTGGACGCAGGGTTCGCGGCGCGCGGCGCTTACGAGTCGCACGATCGTTGGGACATCGAAGACGTTCAAGTCGGAGAACCCGACTGGATCGACCGGATGCGGGATGCCGGTCGCCGCGGCGGCGTCATCCGGCGATCCGAAACCTGAAGATACGAAACCTAGATACGAGTTGCCAGACCCGGGTAGTCGAGGACAAAGCCTTCGGTGTCGACGGACAGCGTCGAGCTGGACACCGGGGACAGCACACTGATTCCGTCGGTGCCGCTGCTGTAGGTGATGGTCGCCCCCTCGACGCGCAGGTCGAGAAGATTGACGTAGACGACCGGAACCTCGGCGTCTTCGATGTCGTTGTGCAAGCCGACGCGGCGGATGGGCAGCGTGTTGAAGAACGGGCTGAGGATCACGTCTACGTCCAGAGCACCGTCGAACGCCGAGCGCTGATGGCTGGCTCCGTTCTCGACCATCCAGGTGCCTTCTTCGTCCCGGCTGATCGACATCTGACGCTCACCGGCGGCCAAGGCGGTCCGCACGGAGAGCCTGCGGGTGATGCCGGCCTCGTCGGTGACCAGGTCGTATGACGCGCTGAATGCCGGGTGTTCGCTGCAGGCTCCACCGATGATCCGGCCGGAAGCCTTGATGCGATTTCCGTTCAGCTGCACACGAACAGACTCCATACGAGGAGCGTTGTGGGCCTGCCAGGTCAATACCGTGGGCCAGGACTCGTCACCGGAAGGTTGGATGCTCACCCGACCACGGTAATGGACGAACGGGCGCGGAGCACCGCTGGTTCGGGTTATTGCTCGGATCAGGGACCTTCTAGGGACTTCGATCGGCCCCGAAGATCTCGATGTAAGGCGTTTCACAACGGTTCTTCCGTAAGGAGCACGCCGCGGACCGAATAGTTGGCAAACGGTGTCGGAGTTCTCGAGTACCGTGCTTCTAGGTCGGTTCGTGAGGAAGGGTGCTGTGACGTCGTCGCGGAGCATGGTGGGTTTGTTTGCCGGTATCGGTGGGCTCGAGTTGGGGCTCTCGGAGCATGGGTGGAACACCGAACTGCTGTGTGAAATCGATCCGGGCGCCCAGGCAGTTCTCCGTTCGCGTTTCGCTGACGTGCCGTTGCACGGTGACGTCACCAAACTGCGTGCGCTACCCAGTGACATCGAATTGGTGGCCGCCGGTTTCCCCTGCCAGGACCTCTCGCAGGCCGGCAAGACCGCAGGCATCACCGGCGCACGTTCGGGCCTGGTGGACGAGGTGTTCCGTCTGGTCAAGCGCAAGAAGGGCCCGCGCTGGCTGTTGATCGAGAACGTTCCGTTCATGCTGCAACTCGGCAAGGGCGCTGCCATGCGGCACATCACCGACGCACTCGAAGACCTCGGATACACGTGGGCGTACCGGGTGGTCGACGCCCGCGCCTTCGGACTCCCCCAGC
Organism: Rhodococcus sp. IEGM 1409; assembly: GCF_030056735.1. Classification (GTDB taxonomy): domain Bacteria; phylum Actinomycetota; class Actinomycetes; order Mycobacteriales; family Mycobacteriaceae; genus Rhodococcus_F. The sequence continues at coordinate 114,603 of NZ_JASHKN010000010.1, read as the reverse complement.
GTCGCCAGCGCGTCATCATGCTTGCCTCGCGCACGGATGATCCCCGCGAAATCCTCTTCGGCCAGGACGCCGGCGAGCGCCTGGGCGGCGATCCCGCGGACTACCCGTGCGGCTTCTACTGGACCGAAGGCACCCGCGGACTCGGATGGGCCGTCAACGCCGTGCCGACGCTCAAGGGCGGCTCGTCCGTCGGCATCCCCAGCCAACCGGCAGTCCGGTTGCCGTCCGGCGAGATAGTCACCCCCGGCCTCGTCGACGCCGAACGCTTGCAGGGTTTCGATCCCGACTGGACGCTGCCGTCCGTCGAGGTGCCCGGCCTTCGCCACAGCCACCGATGGAAGCTCGTCGGCAATGCCGTGAGCGTGCGGATGGCGTCGTGGGTCGGCGGCCGGTTGAGCGATCCCATCGAATACGACGCCGCCAGCGAGACGCCGCTCGAGCCCGGCGACGCGTGGCCGAGCGCGGCGTGGGGCCGTAACCGTCAGGCTTTCCGCGTACACACGTCGACATGGCCGGTGCAGTACGACTACGAAGATCTGAGCGGCTTCCTCGAAGACACACGGTTGCTGTCGGCGCGGGCGACGGCCGGCTTCCTCAAGCGTGCCCGCATGGGCAATCTTCGTTTCATCCCCGGTTTCATCGAGGACGTCGAAAGTCATCTCGAGCGGATGGGCGGCTATCCCGAGGCCGCGGCATGACGGACTCGTTGTTTCCCGAACCGGAGACACTGTTCCCGGAGCCGCTGTTTTCCGAGCCTCTGCTCTCTGAGCCGGAACACGAACCACTTTGGAGTGCACTGCAACTCGCGGGCGACAAGCCCCCGGCCGATGCCGATCGGGGCGAGAAGAAGAACTACGCGCAGCGACTGTCCAATCAACTGGCACAGACGGTCGCCGACGCTCTGCGTCCGCTGTATCCCAACATCACCCCGACGGCATCCGGCGAAGGCCAGGAGGCAACAGTCGATGTCGCCAAGGGCCGAAAGCGCTTGGACGTCAAGGCACTCGACCCCACCCTCGGCCTGATTCTCTGCGTCTCCATCAAGACGTACAACTTCCAGGACTACAGTCCCCGCAGCGGCAAGCTGGGACGCTGGACCAAGAACATCGTCCGCAACGACCACGAATTGCGCGGCGAGGCAATGGTTCTGCATCAGCGGCAGCCGTACAGCGTGTTGGTTGCCGTCATGTTCGAGCCGTACGCCACCTGCGACGACGGGGACCCGACCAAGACCAGCGACACCGGCAAATCCTCTTTTGCACACCACGTCACGACGCTCTCGAAGCGCTCGGGTCGGGGCAAGCGCGCGGTGGTCGGCGTTCCGGGAAAGGCCTGGGTGGATCTCGGCGCCGAAGACACCCGCTACGACCTCTTCGAGAAGGTCTACATCGGACTCTACGAACCCGATGGTGCGGTTCGATTCTTCGACGTCGACGAACCGCCGCCGCGCAACGGCCGCCCCACCGAGAGCCAGACGCTCTCGTTCACCGACTTCGTGACCGTCGTTCACGGTGAAGTGGAGCGTCGCAACAGGTTTGCGCCCACCTGGTCCGATCCCGAAGACAGCGACGATTCCGACGGCTGAGGGAACCACGGTGCCTGCGACGGATCCTGCCACCAGCGCTCGGATGAGCGCTCAGCGTCGGCGCGACACCAAGCCCGAAATCGCTGTTCGACGCGAACTTCATCGGCGTGGGCTGCGGTACTTCGTAGACCGGGCGCCGGTCAAAGGTGTTCGCCGACGCGCTGATCTGGTATTTCCACGCCGCAAAGTCGCGGTGTTCGTGGACGGATGCTTCTGGCACAGCTGCCCGCAGCATGCGACGTTTCCCAAGAACAACGCGCAGTGGTGGACGGACAAGTTGGCGGCCAACGTGGTTCGTGACCGTGACACCGATGCACGTCTGGCAGAGCAGGGTTGGACCGTCATCCGCATCTGGGAGCACGAAGATCCGCTGGTAGCAGCCGAACGCGTCCAGAAAGCCCTGCTCGGTCCGTAAGCTCGATTCCGTGAAGGAACGCAACGTTGCGCGGTGGGGTTTGGTGGCTGCGCTGGCTCTGGGCGGAATTGTCTACTCGTCGTGGATTCTCGAATTCTTCCTCGACACCGGCCTCGACCCGGTGACATCGTTCCTCAGCGAACTCGATGCCGAGAACCAGAAATACCGTGATGTCTTCGGCAATGCCGACGTCCTGTCCGCGATCTTGATGCTGATCTCCGGAGCGCTTGGTCTGCTGATCACGCCCAGGCGGAGGCTCTACGTCACGGGCTGGATTGCACTGGCGGTGTTCGGCATCGCCACAATCGCCGACGCGTCGTTCCCCCTCGAATGCTCGGGCGAAGGCTGCCCGTCGAGCGCACCCGACGGTCTGCTTCCGCAGCTTCACCACGTTCACGCGTTGACGAGCAGCGTGGCGGTGTTCGCGATATTCACCGCCATGATCGCATTCACCGTGGGAGCGTTCAGGTATCGCGAACACCGGTCGTTGCGTACGACCGGCCTGACCATTTTGATCCTGACTTCCCTTGCGACGGTGTGGATGTTGACGACCAACAGCATCGAAGTCTCCGGCGGCGGTAATCTCGGACTGGGTATCGCTCAACGTGCACAGGTGCTGGGAATGTCGTTGTGGTTGTGCACCCTGGCATTTGCGATGTCGAGGCCGCAATCCACCGGGCTCCCGGCGTCGCCACGCTGACAGGTTTTCAGGCAACCGATTCGGGCGATCCTGGAACTACAACTGAAAATGGCTGCCCCGAACTAGCGAAGGTGTGCCCATGTCTCTCGCGTCGTCGTTCTTCGCCCATCCGCACCAGGCCTTCACTGCTGGTTTCTATCGCAACGAATCCTTCGACTTCGAGCTACGAGTCGTTCTCGGGCAAGCCACTTACGGCGCGGCAGATACCGGCGAAGTGCTCTCGGCCATCGCTCACGTCGGCGAAAAGGACCTCGAAGGCTGGTACGAGGCCTGGTTCGACCTCGGCACACGGGTATTCGGGCAGGCCGAAGAGTCAGCCGAGGCCGGGCATTCACGAAGCGCGTCCAACGCGTACCTGCGGGCGGCGTCGTACTTCGGTGTGGCGATCAACGCCGTCGACGGTCTCAGTGACGACTCCGTTCTGGTGCCCACTTTCAAGCGCCACCGACAAGCGTGGGACCGCTTCGTCGACACCACCGCCCAGCCCGCCGAGCGCGTCCGGATCCCCTACGAGGACACCTATCTGCCCGGGTACTTCTTCCGGCCCCCCGGCGACGTACGTCGGCCGACGCTGATCATGGTGAACGGCAGCGACGGCCCGATCAGCGGACTGTGGGGCAGCGGCGGCGCCGGGGCACTCGAGCGCGGCTACAACGTGTTGATGTTCGACGGTCCCGGTCAGCAGTCGATGCTCTTCGAACGCAACGTCCCGTTCCGTCACGACTGGGAAGCCGTCATCACGCCCGTCGTCGACTATCTCGTGGACCGGCCGGACGTCGATGCGTCGAAGCTGGCGATGTACGGGATCAGTCAGGGTGGTTACTGGGTGCCGCAGTCTCTGGCGTTCGAGCATCGGATCGCGGCAGCGATCGCCGATCCGGGGGTCGTGGACGTGGCCGCGTCCTGGCTCGCCCACATCCCCAAGAACATGCAGAAGCTGCTCGACGAGGAGAAGTCGGAGGCCTTCGATCGCGACATGGCGATAGGGCTGGGGATGAAATTCTCCAAGGACACCGCACGGATCTGGCGTTTCCGTGCGCGTCCGTACCTCACCGACGGCTACTACAACACCCTCACCGCAGTTCGGAAGTACCACCTCGAACACGTAGCCGGCTCGATCTCCACTCCCCTGCTGATCACCGATCCGGAGGGCGAGCAGTTCTGGCCGGGTCAATCCAAGCGGCTTGCCGCCCTCTCCGGCGGACCGACGACAGTGGTTCCCTTCACCGCTGCCGAAGGCGCGAACTTCCACTGTCAGCCCATGGCGAGGCGTCTGACGGATCAGCGAATGTTCGACTGGCTCGACTGGCAGTTGGATCTCTGAATCAGGACACTTTCTCATTTTTCGTCAACAGAGTGGCGAGCATCGGCAGCAGTAGAACGGTGATCGCACCTGCCGCGACAAGAATCGACGCGTTGTCCGAGGACATCTGATGCGCGTCGACGGCAGCGCCCGTGACCGCCACGATCATCGGCAGACCGGTAGCTCCGTACAGGGCGACCTGCGCACTTTCGCGCGTAGTGAAGGGTGGCTCGACCTTCTCGAACTTGGTCACGAAAAACACCGGCACGCCGCGGACGACAACGATCAGGATCAGAAACGCAATCAGTATGCCGGGACTCGCGGCGACCGCCGAGACGTCGATCGCCATCCCGGACGTGATGAAGAAAATCGGGATGAGGAACCCGAAGGCGATTCCGTCGAGCTTGATCTCGAGACGCTCGTCGCCTTCGGGCATCAGTCGCCGCAGGATGAAGCCGGCGGCAAACGCACCGAGAATGACGTCGAGCGAGAATACGGCCGACAGCACACCGAGGCTGACCAACAACAGAACGGTGAGACGAACTGTCGTCTGCGCTGTGGTGTCCGCCCCTGCCCGCACCAGCTGATGTGTCCACGAGCCTTCGTGAATCAGCTTGCCGGGCAGCACCGCCACGATGACGGCGATCAAAGCGAAGACGGCAAGAACGATCAGCGACAGGACGGCACCACGGGCGCCCAGCAGAAGCGCCATCGCAACGACCGGCCCGAGCTCGCCGACGGCCCCGTGGTTGAGGACGGTCTTACCCAAGCGTGTGTCGAGGAGTTTGTTGTCCTTGAGGATCGGCAGCAGCGTGCCCAGAGCAGTCGACGTCATCGCGATGGCAACAGCGGCTTCGGCGGAGATCACGTTTCTCACTCCGAGTAACGCGACTACCGCAAACGCCAGGGCGAGGCAGAACAGCCACGTGTAGAGGGCTCGACGTCCGCCGCGCCCACTGAGTTCTTGTCGGTCGATCTCGTAGCCGGCGAGGAGGAACAGCATGCCGAGGCCGAGTTCGCGCAGGATGCCGATCGCTTCGCTGTCAGCTGCGATGTTGAGGGCAAACGGCCCGACCACTGCGCCCGCGACGAGCAGCAACACGACTTCGGGAACCAGTCGACGCGGGATCAGGCCCGCGACGATCGGCGCGATGGCCGCGATCAGCGCGATCCAGAACAGCGAGGACGCAATTGAAGGCACGGACCATTATCGGACATAGGTGACGAATCTGCGTTCGGTACAGGTGCTTGCGGTGCGCCTCTTGTCTGGCTGGTTCGAGGTTGGTCAGCCGCCATTCAAGTCAAGATGTGACCAACGTCGCCGCGAAAGAAGACTCGCACACAAGAAAGCCCCTCATCGGCATCTCTGCCGGTGAGGGGCTTTCTGTTGTGCGCCCGAAGGGATTCGAACCCCTAACCTCTTGATCCGTAGTCAAGTGCTCTATCCGTTGAGCTACGGGCGCATGTTCTGTTGTCTTGCTGGTCTTGCGTGTCTTGCCGTCGTAATTTCTATCATTTCTAACCCGCCGGTCAAAATCACCGGCTTGGCGGAGGCGAGAGGATTTGAACCTCCGGTCCCTCGTAAAAGGGACAACTCATTAGCAGTGAGTCCCATTCGGCCGCTCTGGCACGCCTCCCTGGGGGTTCCGATCCTTTCGGACCGCCGGATCGAAAGATTACACACCCTTCGCCACCAAAGGCAAAACGTGTGGTCAGCGCCCTGTTTTGTCGACTTACCGCAGGTGGCTGTCGAACCAGTCGAAGATCCGGGTCTGAGCTTCGATGATCGAGGCTGAACCTGGGTCGTCGACGTCAGCGTCCTCGGACAGCTGTGGCGGCTCGTCGGCCCGGTGAGCCAATCCGGCGTAACTGACCACCAGCGTCGCGACGTCAGCCTTCGCGGTCGCTTCCCGGAGCAGAGTCACGTGCTCGCGAGGCGTGCTGGGATCGTCCTCGCCGTACAGAGCCAGCCACGGCGCCTGCAGGAACGTGGCCGCGTCGACAAGCGCCTGAGCGTCCACCGACAAGGCTTCGACGATTCCCCGGGCGGCGACGCTCACCGCAGCGCCGACGGGACGGCTGGTGGCCACGAGCATCGCCGCGGTCCCGGCGTCGTCGAATCCGAGCACTCCGATGGTGTCGGCGAGAACTTCGCGCCCGACGAGCCAGTCGAGGGTTGCATCGAAGTCGGCGAAGAGGTTGTCACCGAACACCTCGCCCTGCATGTGTTCGGGTTCGCGATGGAACAGGTGCGGTGCGACGCTCACCCACCCTTCGCCGGCGAGTGCGCACATCAGATTCAGCAGAGCCGGGCTGAACTGCCGGGCTTCGTGCAGCACGACGATTCCGCCTCGTGTCGGGCCGTCCGGCTCCACCACCGTCAGTGGAACAGCCGTGGCGACCTCCCCTTCGGCTCCGCGCAGATATGCGGTGGCCCGGAAGATTTCCGACATCTTCCAACTGTGACACGCAGACGGCCGCAACGCACCAAATCAGTGCGCGCATAATCGACTCGTGACCGCACACATTCGCCCTGACCTCGCCTCCATCCCCGCCTACGTTCCCGGACGCAGTTTTCCGGGTGCGATCAAGCTTGCGAGCAACGAAACGACGGTGGGCCCGTTGCCCGGTGTGCGTGATGCAGTCGCCGACGCCGTCGCGAATGCCAACCGCTACCCGGACAACGCTGCGGTCGCCCTCATCGATGCGCTGGCCACCTTCTTGAAAGTCGAGCCTGCCAACGTCGCCGCTGGTTGTGGCTCCGTGACGCTGTGCCAAGAACTCGTGCAGATCACGTGCGATCAGGGCGACGAGGTCATCTACGCGTGGCGTTCGTTCGAGGCGTACCCCGTGGTCACCCAGGTCGGCCACGCCGTCTCGGTCAAGGTTCCGCTGACCGAGGACTTCGGCCACGACCTCGACGCGATGCTGGCCGCGATCACCGATCGCACGCGGTTGATCTTCGTGTGCAACCCCAACAACCCGACCGGCAATGCGCTGTCGAGGGCGGAACTCGAAAGCTTCCTCGACGCGGTCCCGGCACACGTCGTCGTCGCACTCGACGAGGCGTACTTCGAATACTCACGCTCGGACGCCGACGGCATCGAACTGTTCCGCAGCCGCCCCAACGTCGTTGTTCTGCGCACCTTCTCGAAGGCGTACGGCCTCGCCGGCATCCGCGTGGGTTATGCCGTCGCGGAACCGGAGATCATCGTGGCCCTCGGCAAGGTGCACACCCCGTTCACCGTGAGCGCCGTTGCCCAGGCCGCCGCGATCGCTTCGCTGGCTGCCGCAGACGAACTGCTTGCCCGCACGGAGGGTGTCATCGCCGAGCGGACCCGAGTTCGGACCGCTCTGATCGAGGCCGGCTACACCGTCCCCGAGTCGTCGGCGAACTTCGTCTATCTCCCCCTCGGAGAGCTCTCTCCCGGTTTCGCCGAGGCAAGTACCGAAGCGGGCATTCTGATCCGTCAGTACGGCGTCGAGGGCGTCCGGATGACCATCGGCGACCCGCACGAGAACGACGCGTTCCTCGCTTTCGCGAACACCGACGTCGCGCACGACGCATGACGCGACGCATGACACGAACGTGTGCCGTGCTCGCAACGACCCTTCTCGCTACCACCGCGACCTCCCTGAGTGGCGTCGCCACCGCCCAGTCCCAGGACACGGTGTCCGTCCGCCTGTTGGCCTTCAATGATCTGCACGGCAGCCTCCGCCCGCCGGAAGGTATTCGCAGCGAGATCAGGCAGGCCGACGGCTCGCTCACTCCCGCCGGTGGCGCGGCGTACCTTGCGGCCTACGTGACGCAACTTCGCAGCCAAGCCACCAACTCGCTGCTGTATTCGGTCGGTGACAACTGGGGATCGTCGGCGCTCGAGTCGGCGATGTTCAACGACGAACCTACGGTCGAACTCCTGAACCGGATGAAGATCGACGCTTCCGCGATCGGCAACCACGAGCTGGACAAGGGGCTAGCCGAGTTCCGTCGCATGCAGTCCGGTGGTTGCTCCGCCGTCGACGCATGCACGTTCAGCCCGTCCTTCGGCGGCGCCAACTTCCCACTGATGGCCGCGAACATGACGTACACCAATGGCGCTCCGGCCACGCTGCCGTTCACCGTGAACATGGTCGACGGCATTCCGCTCGGAGTCATCGCGATTTCCCCCGCCAACACGTCGCAGATCGTCACGCCTCGCGGGATCGCCGATCTGCAGTTCGGCGACGAGGTCGAAGCGATCAACCGCACCGCCGACGTCCTCGACTTCTTCGGTGTCAAAGCCATCACCGTCCTCCTGCACCGTGGGGACGAACCAGCTGTCGAGGGCGGGCCGAACGACTGCAACGTCGAGTCAGGCCCGGCCCACGACATCGCATTGCGCGCATCGCCAAAGGTGGACGTCATCTTCACCGCCGACAGCCACCAGCAGTACAACTGCGAATTCCCTGACCCCGCAGGCAATCCCAGAGTCGTGATGCAGGGCGCTTCGCACGGCCGGATCGTGTCCGTCGCAGACGTGACTATCGATCGCAACACTCGCGAGGTCGTTCGTGATCAGACGTCCGCTTTCAATCAGATAGTGACACACGATATTTCGCCGGATCCCGACATTCAGGCTCTCGCCGACCGTGCCTGGTCGGAGGCGTCGGAAAGCGCTCAGCGACCGGTGGGGACCATCACCGCCGACCTGACACGGGACCGGGTACCCAGCGGCGAATCGACACTCGGCAACCTGGTCGCCGACGCTCAACTCGCAGCCGGATCGACACGAGGCGCTCAACTCGCGTTGACGAACCCCGGCGGCATGCGCGAGGACTTGGACTTCGGCACTTCCGGCCAGATCACCTACCGCCAGGCCTACGGTGTGCAACCCTTCGGTAACAGTCTCGAGGTGCTCTCCGTCACAGGAGCGGTGCTGAAGGACACTCTGGAACAGCAATTCCAGATCGGCGTCGACGGCGCCGGTACCGAGCGCATCCTCTCACCGTCCGCGGGCTTCACCTACACCCTGGACCGACGGGCAGCGCCGGGCACGCGCATCTCGGAAATGCGCCTGAACGGGCAGGACATCGCACCCGACGCCGTCTACAGCGTCGTGGTGAACAAGTTCCTCGCCGAGGGCGGGGACGGCTTCACCGCGCTGAAGAACTCCACCCAGATGACCGGTGCGGGCAACGACCTCGACGCCTTGACCGCCCTGTTCGCAGCCGGGTCACCGGTCTCGCCACCTGCCACCGACCGCATCCGCACCATCGGCTGAATAGGCATCCCCGCGCTCGATTGCCTAGTCTCGACGGGTGATCATCGCGACCCATAACGGCAAGTTCCATGCAGACGACGTCTTCGGCGTATCGCTGCTCAAGCAGCTGTACCCCGACGCCACCGTCGTTCGCAGCCGTGACGAGGACGTCCTCGACAGCGCGGACATCGTGCTCGACGTCGGCGGTCGCTACAACCCGGCCGAGGGCCGCTTCGACCACCACCAGCGCGATGCCGGCGAGCGAAGCAACGGCATTCTGTACTCCGCCTTCGGTCTGCTCTGGCAGGAATACGGCTTGAAGTTCTGCGAAGGCGACGCGTCCGTCTTCCGACGGATCGACAGCCGACTGGTCGAGGGCATCGACGCCGTCGACAACGGCCAGGAGATCTACACCCTCAACGATTTCGGCACCAAGCCTTTTGATCTGTCCTCAGTGTTGGACCTGTTCAACCCGATCTCGTCCACCGACGAGGAGTTCGACACCCAGTTCGAGTTGGCAGTAGTTCTCGCAACTCAGGTCTTGATTCGCCTGCGCGCCAAGTACGCCGGCGACGCGGCAGCCGAGCGCGAGTTCACCGAAACCTACGAGAAGGCAACGGACCCGCGCTTCGTCGTGTTGGAACGCTTCGTTCCCCACGGCCGCGCCGCATCAGCCCAGCCGAAACTGCTGTTCACGATTTTCCCGAACACCAACGGCGGCTGGTCGATTCAGACGGTAAAGCCTGCCGACTCCAAGTTCGGTTCACGAAAGCTGTTGCCGGAGCAGTGGCGCGGCCTCAACGGCTCGGATCTTGCCGCCGAGACGGGCGTCGACAGTTCGGTGTTCTGCCACAAGGCCGGGTTCATCGCAGCTGCGCAGACCCGTGACGGCGCACTCCAGTTGCTCGAACTGGCACTGGCCGAGTAATTCTCAGCTCACATTCCTGTTCACATTCCTAGCGCCGCCTTCACCGTCGGCCAGGAATCGTGAAGCGCGTCTTGCCAGTACGGCCATGAATGAGTGCCGGCGTTTCGATACGCGAACACTGCGGGAATCGACAGTTCCCCCAACTTCGCTTCGAACAGTTGCGTGCATGTGTTCGCGAGCGCCTCGAGCGGTCCGCCTTCGATGGCGGTCTGCAGGCCGCTCGGGGTGAAGATGTTGTCGTACTCTCCGGGTGCACCCGTACCCGAGGAAACGTAAATCGTCTTCCCACGCAGCGTTTCCGCGTTGGTGGACGGATCATGCTTTTGCCAATCAGGGTCCGATACCGGGCCCCACATGTTGGTGGCGTCGCCTGCCTTGCTGGCCACGGTGAGCCGCACGGAATCCTGCGAGGACGACTCGGAGTTGTCGAGACAGCCACTGTACGAGGCCAATCCGGTGTAGAGCTTCGGATGATGAGTGATGAGGTTGGCTGCGCCGAGCGCACCCATGGACACCCCACCGACCACGTTCGTCCCGTTTCCGGAGAACGCCGAATCGATCAACGCCGGAAGCTCTTCGGCAAGAAATGATTCCCACTTGTTCACGCCGAGATTCGGATCGTCGTTCTTCCAGTTGGTGTAGAAACTGCCGGTACCGCCTACAGGGAGAACGACGTTGACGTTCTTGTCGGCGAAAAATGCTTCGATGTCGGTCTTCTGGGTCCAGGTGCTCTCGGAGTATCCGGATTCCGAACCGGCACTGACGCCGTCGAGTAGGTAGAAGGACGGACGCGCGCCGGCATCGGACGCGGGATGCAGAACCTGCACTTGCACCTCGCGTCGCATCGCCGGCGAATCGACGAACACGGCACTGCGCGTGGGCGACAACCGCTCTATGCGATTGATGTGGGCGCCGGCCTGACCGGCCAGATCTCCTGGTGGATTTTCAGGCGCCGGTTCGGCATACGCCACTCCGCCCACAACAAGCGCGAGCACGACCAACACAATCCCGACAAACCCAAATCTCCGCATCCGTCAAGCGCCCCCTGAGCATCGCACGACTATCGTTAACCCTCGATTGGACAGGACGAACGTCCCGGGGTCAACCCACTGGTTGGGATTTATTACTCGCGGGTATCCAATGGAGTTGGACAGTTCTCCACCGATGCACACACAGGTGTGGATAACTTCATTCACATCCACTTCCCAGTTGTGCATAACCTGTGGACAAAGGGATGAATTACAACAGGGTTATTCCTTCTACCTGCAATGTTTCGTTTCTGCACAGTGTGCATAACTTTGTCGAACAAGGCTCGCGAGACTCCGCTTTCCGGGCGTGTCCACGCAGTTCACACCGTCGCGCCATTCTTTGTTCACAGGCACGGCACCACCGGTCGACAACGCTCCCCACCCCGACTTCATACTTGTTGCATGCTGACCGCTCTGCTCGCCGCCACAGCTGTGCTCGCCCTACTGACTCTGGTCCCGGGGCCGGACATGGCCGTCGTGACGCAGGCTGCGCTCGGCGCCGGAAGATCCGCCGGATTCCGGGTAGCGGCCGGCATAGTCTCCGGCCTCCTCGTGTGGGGGCTGCTGACCGTCCTCGGACTGTCGGCAATCCTGGCCGCATCCGCGGAGGCCTACACCGTCGTCAAGCTCGCGGGCGCCGCCTATCTGATCTATCTCGGGGTACGAGCACTGTGGGAGAGCCGGTCTTCGCGCATGCAACACAGTGTCGGCACTCCACGGTCGCAGAAGGCCGGAACGTGGAAGACGGGCTTCACCACCAACCTGCTCAACCCCAAGATCGCCGTCTTCTACACCGGACTGTTGCCACAGTTGGTTCCGGCCGGGTGGCCGACGGGACCGTCGCTTGCACTGCTGGTGCTCATCCACGCAGCCATCACCATCGTGTGGCTCAGCGGCTACGTGGTCCTTCTCTCGCGGGCGCGCAGCACCTTCGAGAAGCCCCGAGTGCGACAGGCACTCGAGCGCATAACCGGAACAGTTCTTCTAGGATTCGGAGCGAAGATCGCGCTCGAAGCGCGCTGACACGGCAATCGGAAAAGAGTAGACAGTGGGCGCGTGGGGATCGGGACCGTTCGAGAACGACGGCGCAGGGGATTTGATCGCGTCCGTCGGGCACGGTGATTTCACCTTCGAATCGGTGGAGTGGGCATTCGAAGACGACTACCTCGAGGTCGACGGCGGCCAAATCGCCGTCGCCTTGCTCGAATTGGTACTGATCGTGCGTGCCGATCGCAAGCGTGACCCTGCCGCCCGGGACCTCGATCTCGACTCCTTCACCTCGACCCTGACCAGTGAACGGCTCACCTGGCTGATCGAAATGGTGGAGCGCACCATCGCGTCGACCGATTCGGAACTGTTCGAACTGTGGGACGAGCAGGGACCGGAAGAGCTTGCCGCGTGGCGCGTGCCCGTCGTGGACGGTCTCGAGGATCTGCGCGTTCTGTCGGTTCAGTAACCTGCCGACGGATCGATTACCGCAGCAAGGTCCTCACCCACAGCGAATCGAGCGACGTTGGCGGCCACGTGATCTGCCAGCGCACGTGTGAGCGTCGTAGCCGGGTTGGCGACGTGCGGAGTGATGATCGCGTTGGGGAGCTTCCACAACCGGTGCCCGTCCGGCAGCGGCTCGGGGTCGGTGACGTCCAGTGCTGCACCGCCGATCGAACCAGCGTCGAGAGCATCGACCAGCGCGTCCGTGTCGACAAGGTTGCCGCGTGCGATGTTCACGATCCAGCTCGACTCCGACATCTGGTCCAGTTCGGCCTTGCCGACCAGATGCCGCGTCGCGGATGTCGACGGTGCTGCGATCACGAAGTGATCTGCCGTGGACCAGATTTCACCGGTACGGTCGGCCGAGAGCGTTTCGGCAGCACCCTCGACGGGAGTGCCCGAGCGGGTAATTGCGATGACCTTGACCTTGGAGGCGGCGAGGTACGGGATCAACGCCCGGCCGATTCCGCCGCAACCAATGATCGCCACGGTCGAGCCCTGCAGGGTGCCCACTCGCGGGTCGAACTCTTCCTTGCGCCACGACTGTGCCGCCAATTGTTCGGGGAGAGAACGTACTCCGGCGAGCAGGAGCATCATCGCATGCTCGGCCACGTTGCCCGCATACGCTCCGGCAGCGGAAGTCCAGACACGCTTCTCGTCGATCACCCCGGCGTCGAACCATGGCTCGATCCCGGCGAACGGCAACTGTACCCAGCGAACCGAATCGGGTAGCGACAACGGGAACGTGTCCGGCCCGTCTGCCCACACGACACCCTCCGCCTCTGCGAGTGGAACGAGAACTCCACCGGCTCGGCGAATCCCGTCGGCAAGGTGAGGATCCTCGACAGGACCGAGATGGATGCGAGGGGCGCTGGCGTCTGTCATGTGGATGCCTTCTATTCAAGGGAAGTGTCGGCGGGGCGTTCAGACAACGGCTGTCGTGCCGCCGTTGACTTGGAGGAACGGACCTTTGAAACGATCCGATGCCCTGGACACTAACAACATTAGTGATCCGACCAGCTCCGTCGTCTTTCGAGTTGCACAGAGTGCCGAACTTGTCTGAGGAGACATGTAGGTTCGCAACCGCTACCAGCCAAGTAGCCGGATGGGCATGAACGGGCAACTCGAACAGGTGGGGTATCAGCACAGTGAACAGCTATCAGTTCCTATTTCTGATTTCGACTGCGCTGATTGGAGCAACAGTCGGCGTTTACAATATCTACCTCACGAAGCGGACCGAAACCCGGAAAGAACTTGTTATGCAGGAAATCGCAATCAGAAGTGAAGCGAGCGCTGCCAGAGACTTTCTGAAATCCAAGAGGCAAGAAGCTTACGGCAAGTACTGGGCAACCAGGTCGAATTGGATCGCAGCACAATCAGTTTACGATGGATCTGCGCAATTGATTCTTTCCAGATCCGACCACGCAGATCAGGAAATAATGCGCGCCAGCCAAGGCATCCTGAACGAGGCCACAAATCAACTTCGAGCGGCGAGCTTGGAAGCGATGATCGTAGGATCAAGCGCAATTGCACAGTACATCGACGACGAGCTCAGTATCGCAAACGATGTCATCACTTTCTACGCTCTCGTTGGACAACCCAACCCTGATGTCGATGCGGCGTACATGAAGTACCGAGCGTCAATCCAACGCATGCACAAAATGGCGCTCCACTCGAACGAGTTCGTATTCCTTGCTCGGCTCGATTTGGACGCAACCGATGTCTGACAACCCAACCCACGATCAGCCGTTCGCCTTTGCGATCGAATCCCTGCCCTCGGCCGCTCCGCCCTCGATGGTGTCGTGCTGGATGGGAACGAACTTCTTCTTCGGCAGCAGGAACAGCCACGTCGCGAAGACGAACGGACCGGTACCCGCCGGCAGACCGATCGGAGCGAAGGCAGATACCAGGGTGCCGTGGATGACAACAGTCACCAGCACTCCGAAGACTGTGTAGACGAACACGCGCCACGACGGGTTGTAGAACACCGGACCCAGGGCGATTGCCGTCAGCACCGAACTGAGCCCGTAGAGACCATTACCGATGTCGACGGTGTTGGCGCCCAGCGCGAGTACCGAACCCATCGCTATCGCGGAGCCGATGAGCGCGAACACCGCCGCCCAACGCGACGCGACCAGCAGCGCGATCACGAAGATGATTCCGGTAATGGTGTTGTTGATCAGGAAGATCTGGGAGACGTTGCGGAACAGCGTGTCCCACAGAAAGCTGAAGGTGATGTCGGCGTCAGCCGACGCGTCCCCGATGTGCTGGGGAAACTGGCCTGCGCTGAGGTCCGACGTTTCGATCCGCAGAAACTGGAACGCCGCGAGGAGGAAGAACCAGTTGACGAGGTTGAACGGAAAAGTCAGCGCCGGCACGCCCCAGGTCTTGAAGACATTGGCGACAGCCAGGAACGCGATGGTCGACGCGGCAGCTCCCACCACGAGGTAGATCCACAGCATCACACCACCGGCAAGGAAGGTCGGAAAGGCAGCTCCCACAAGGATTCCGTTGTATCCGTAGAGGCCGATGCGCATCGAATCGTCGTCGGAGTGCAGCATCATGCCGGTGACGGTGGATACCACCAGACCCACCACGGCACCGATCGCCACGGTAATCGTGTCCGCGGCTATCGCTCCCCAGAGGATGCCGACCAGAAACAGCAGACCGGTCAGCGCATTGCCCTGGAACATCACCTGCCCGGAGCCTTTGAGATTCGTGTCGATGAATCTGAGCACGACGTTCTTGTCCGCGACGTCGTCCCAAGGTTTGGTGATGGTGGTCATCGCACGTCCCTCGATCCTTCTCCGGCGATCCGCGTCATCCCCAGAGCGGGACAGGCGGAATAGTGGTGTTCAGAACTGCCTTTCGCACCAGAGCCCAGAAATCACGAACCTTCGCCTTGACGGGTTCGCTCTCGGGACCGAGGACCTTGAAGATGAGACCGGCGTCGTTCGGTAGCCGACTCGCTCCGGAAACGACCTTGCCGTCACGGCCCGGAACTATCTCCTCGAGAATCGCGTCGGCGTGCTCCTTCGGTGTCAGCAGGACGACATTGCCGAAGACGTCGTGCTCGCCCATGATTCCGCCGTAGCGCACGGGAAAGCGTGCCGGTTCGATCACCAACTTCTCGGTGAAGAGGTTCTTCCCGTCCGGACGCTTCGCCTTGGTCAATGTGGAATACAGGTCGTAGACGAACATCTCTCCGCCGTCGTGATACTTGCGACCCGGCATCACGATCTCCGAGAACAACAGCGTCGCAGTCGGATCCACCGTGATGTCAGTGCGCGCGTAGTACCTCGCGTTGCGGTGTGGGATCGTCACTCCCGGCATCAGTTCGAGATACGAATTATCCGCGAGCACCACTTTCTGGAGTTGTGACGCGTGATTGGCATCCATCCGGTGGACTTTGGTGGCCGACTGGGTGGTCACGTGCGCGAGGGAACCCGGCTCCATCTCGATCGTCAGGAACAACCGATCGCCTTGCAGCACACTGCCGGACGTCGAGATCATGTAGACGCACGGCATGGTAGGCAACGCTTCGTCCCAGTACAGCGCCTGCTGAACGAGCAGCGGTGTCTTGCGGTACATGTCCCGCAGGATCGTCTTGTCGCCGCGGTCGACAAATCGCATCTCGAGAACGCCGGTCTTACCGACCTTGCCGGCCGGGGCCTGCTTCGGTTGGTCCTGGTACTGATCGAGTTCCGGGATGGTCGGGATCGGCCCCGGGAGCGACCGCGATGCTCCCGGGACGGGCGGTGCGCTCACGGTGCACTCGCTCCCACTTCCTCTTCGTCGAAGAGGACTCCGTGCACGATGAGGTCCACCACTTCCTTGATGCCTTCCCCGGTCATGCAATTGGTGAAGACGAACGGCTTGTCGCCGCGCATCCCCTTGGAGTCGCGATCCATGACTCCGAGATCGGCGTTGACGTACGGTGCGAGGTCGGTCTTGTTGATGACCAGGATGTCGGACTGCGAGATTCCCGGACCGTTCTTGCGCGGAATCTTGTCGCCTGCCGCCACATCGATGACGTAGATGAAGAAGTCGACGAGAGCCGGACTGAATGTCAGAGTCAGATTGTCGCCGCCACTTTCGATGAACACCACGTCGGTGTCGGGGAACGTCTTCTCCATGTCCTCGACGGCCGCGAGATTCATACTCGGGTCTTCGCGGACGGCGGTGTGTGGACAGGCACCCGTCTCGACGCCGACGATACGTTCCTCCACGAGAACACCTTTGAGAGCCTTGCGCACATGCTTGGCGTCTTCGGTGGTGACCACGTCGTTGGTGATGATCAGAACGCTGGTGCCCCGCTTGATGAACTCCGGCGTGATCGCCTCGATGAGCGCGGTCTTACCCGAACCCACGGGTCCGCCGATTCCGATGCGCGTTGTCTTCTTCATCGTTCTCCTTCTAGTTCATGAACATTCGGACGTGCGCCTTGACGTGCACCGCAGCCAGAATGTCGATCATCGGGGCGAAATTGGACATGTCGTCGAGGCCGAAGTAACGCACTGCGGCATACTCACGGCCGGCGGTCTGGTTGACCTCGAACAGAATCTCCTGAGTCGCAAGGTGATCTACTCGAACGATGCGCAGGGCAGCGCCGAGCAAGGTCATCGCGACACCGTACTGATTGACCGTGAAAGCGTCCTCCTCCGGAGAACCCATCTCCGCGAAGGCAATTCCGAGGCCGACGGGATAGGTACCCGGCGTCTCCCCTGATGCGATCGCGGCCAACCACTTGTTGAACAGGGTCTCCCCGGCCAAGCGCCCGCCGAGCTCGGCCAACTTCTTACCCATGCGGGTACTCATCGTGCGTGCTTCTTCGTTGAGCTTGCGTTCGATCACCGCATGATCGGCCGCGAGGATCGCCGAGAAGTCACCGGCGATCGCACCCCGATGCGCCGCGAGTACAGCGATACCGTCACACGTCGATCCCTGATGGGCGGCCGAGAGTACGAACTCCCGTAGCGACCGACCGTCGGTGACAATGCCCTGCGCCACGGCCGATTCCAAACCGTTGGAGAACGCGAAGGAACCGACCGGGAACATGGAATCGGAAAACTGCATCATCCGCATCGCACGATTGATGCTGAGCCCAGATCCCTCAGACGAGAGGGTCATGGGTATGCCCCTCGCCCTCACGCGCGGCCGCACCGAACAAGCGGCGTGCCTCGTGTGGAGCGATGTAGGGAATGACCTCCGCGCCCGGGATGAAGGTGTACTCGATGCCCTCGAAAGCATGTGTCCGCATCACCGAGCCCATGACCGCCTTGTCGACAGTCAACGGAACGTAGACCTTCATCCCCTTCACCACCGCAGGCCAGTGCTGGTTACCTACGGCATGTCCCAACTCCAGGCACGTCTGAATCATCTTTTCGGGCGTCACGTCGACCAGCGCACTCAGGTCGATCTCCAACACGTCCTTGAGGTTGATCCTGGCCACGACGACGGTGTTCTCCGGCTCGTCCCACAGCAGAATGTCGCCGTCCTGCAACTGAATACCGCGATCGAGCGAAACGGCCAGCTCACGGCCACCGATCGTGGTGCGCCGCAACCGGCTCTTCTGCGCTTCCCACTGATCGAGCGACAAGACGTCGACTACGGACTTTTCGAGTCGACCGGCCCACTCCTCGTCGGTCTCCTTCCCGAGCAGTGCGTCGACTCGAGTCGGCTTCCCCCTCGGCGCTGTCATTTCGCCGTGCGTGTGCGGCGTCGCGTCGGCGCCGTGCGTGTGTGTGATTGTTCCCGACACTGGAGACCCCTAACTGAAGAAGTAAAGTTGGTTCAAGCGAATGGATTCGGCGGGTTCGACGTACGCATGGACGCCGTCCGCAGTCACCGCGAACGTCTCCGGATCCACCTTGATTTCCGGAGTGGCCGAGTTACGAACCAGATCGCGCTTGGTGACCGTTCTGGTTCCCTCGACGGCGACAACCTGACGTTCGAGACCGAGCCGATCCTTGATCCCGTCGTCGAGGGCAGCCCGAGAGACGAAAGAGACCGAACTCTGCGGCAACGCTTTGCCGAATCCACCGAACATCGGCCGATAGATCACCGGCTGAGGTGTCGGCAGCGACGCATTCGGATCTCCCATCGCGTGCCAGCTGATCAGACCGTTCTTGATGATCGTCTTCGGCTTCGCGCCGAAGAATGCGGGCTCCCAGAGAACAAGATCTGCCATCTTCCCGACGCCGATCGACCCGACCACATGCGAAAGACCGAACGTCAAGGCTGGATTGATCGTGACCTTCGCGACGTAGCGCAACACCCGGAAATTGTCGTGAGTCGGCGAATCCTCGGGCAGCTTCCCGCGGGACCGCTTCATGCAATCCGCTGTTTGGATCGCGCGTAGCCAGTTTTCTCCGACGCGGCCCATCGCCTGTGAGTCACTCGAGAACATCGAGATGACGCCCATGTCCTGCAGTACGTTCTCGGCACCGATCGTCTCGGCGCGAACGCGGGACTCGGCGAATGAAACATCCGAGGGTACTTTGGGATTGAGGTTGTGACAGACCATGATCATGTCGAAGAGCTCGGCCTGAGTGTTGATGCCGTACGGCAACGTCGGGTTGGTCGACGCCGGAAGTACGTTGTCCTCACCCGTCACCCGCAGAATGTCGGGTGCGTGACCGCCGCCCGCACCCTCGCTGTGATAGGTGTGAATCGTACGTCCTTCGAAGGCCGCGATGGTGTCCTCGACGTAGCCGGCCTCATTGAGGGTATCCGTGTGAATGGCGACCTGAACATCCATTTCGTCTGCCACCCGCAGAGACTCACGAATTGTGGCCGGTGTTGCGCCCCAGTCCTCGTGAACCTTCAGACCGGCCGCACCGGCCTTGATCTGTTCGACCAGCGACTGATGCCCGGACGAGTTGCCCTTGCCCAGCATGCAGACGTTGACCGGCAAACCCTCGTTGGCCTTGAGCATCATCTCCATGTTCCAGATACCGGAAGTGATGGTGGTGCCGTTGGTTCCGTCGGTCGGACCGATACCACCACCGATCAGCGTGGTCACTCCCCCACTGAGCGCGTGGTACGCCTGTTGCGGTGATACGAGGTGCACGTGCGGATCGATGCCGGCGGCAGTGAGGATCATCTGCTCACCGGAGATCGCGTCGGTCGCCGGACCGGTGGTCAGCCCAGGGGTGACGCCATCCATCGTGCTGGAGTTTCCAGCCTTACCCCAGCCGACGATCTTGCCGTCCTTGATTCCCACATCTGCCTTGACGACGCCGATGGTCGCATCGACGATGACCACGTTGGTGATCACGAGGTCGAGGGCACCGTCGATGCTGCACGACTCCGGATCCTGGCCCATGCCGTCGCGCAGCGTCTTGCCGCCGCCGTAGATCGACTCGTCTCCGATGGTTCGAAGATCTTCCTCGACCTCGATGTACAGGTCGGTATTGCCCAGTCTGATCTGGTCACCCGTGGTGACCCCGAACAGACCCGAATACTCTTGTCTCGAAATGCTTGTCATGGGTGTTGCTCTCCTTCGTCCGCCGTCAACGAGAATCAGTCGGTTTGAGGTTCGGACAGGAAGCCGAGTTCTTCGGCACGCTGAACGGCGCCGGGTAGCCGAGGCCGGTAGGCGGCGTGGGTCGGCGCCCAACCGTCGATCAGTCCGTTGAAGCCTTGAACCCGTTGCTTGCCGCCGAACGGCACCAACGTCACTTCCTTCTCGTCGCCTGGCTCGAACCTGACCGCCGTGCCCGCGGGAATGTCGAGGCGCCAGCCGAAAGACTGTTCACGATCGAACGACAACGCGCGATTGACTTCCATGAAGTGGTAGTGCGAACCCACCTGGATGGGACGATCACCGGTATTTCGGACCCGCAGCTTCAAACGTGGACGACCCTCGTTGAGTTCGATCGGCTCGTCCCGCAACACGTATCCGCCGACCGGCACTTTCTTCTCGCCGACGGAATCCTTCTTCGTCGATTTGCTTGCCATCTTGGAGTGCTCCTGACATCTCGGTCGGGCTACTGGATCGGAGAGTGCACGGTGACGAGCCGGCTACCGTCGAGGAACACCGCCTCGACCTGCACGCGCGGAATCATCTCCGCGACGCCTTCCATCACGTCGTCGACCGTCAAGGCGTGCGCTGCATCGGCCATGACCTCCTCGAGAGTCTTGCCCTCCCGAGCTCCCTCCAGGGCGGCCGCAGTAATGACTGCGACGGACTCCGGATGGTTGAGCTTGAGCCCCTTGGCCTTTCGCCTCAGTGCGACATCCGCCAGCATGAGAATTGTCAGCTTGTCGAGTTCTCGCGGTGTCAGATGCATTCCGAACGCTCCTTGTCGATCATGCGGTAACTCCCTGTCGTCGCATACATGTCAGCTCCCCTGTTCCGTCGCTTCGGTGAGAGGTTCGGCCGCTTGCTGGACAAAGCCGCTCCTCCTGCCGCCCGAGTACTCGTTGATCGCGTCCAGAACCGCTTGGGCATGTTCCGAGGCGACCAGCACCTCGACACGCAACCGCTCGGTGAACACGACGTCGTTGCGTTGCCCACGGAACTTGAGTGAGGCCGAATCACTCGCGGAGACATGTGCTTCCGATACCACTATCGATTCCGCTCCGGCCGCCAGCAGCGCCTCCCGAAGCTTCTCGGACTCGATGGTCTGCAGCACCGCGGTGATGAGTTCGTGCTTCGGGGCGCCGAGGTTCGGAACGAGTTTTGCCCCCTCGATCAGGACCCCCGAGTCGAACCCGCTGGTCTGCGGCGCTCCGCCTGCGTCGACGAACGCGGCGTTGTAGCGGTACGCGTCCATGCCCTGCTGACGACGGTCGATGTCCACCTGGTCTTTCGGAGCCAGCTTGAGCCCGATGGTCTTCTCGATGCCCGTGGCGATCAGCCAGGTCACCACGAACGAGAAGGCGATGACGACGATCAACGCCAGCGCCTGCTCGCCGAGTAGTCCTGCCCCGCCGCCGAAGAAGAGTCCGTCGCGGCCGATCGAATTGATCGCCTTTTCGCCGAACGCACCGAGAAGGAGTGAACCGAGGATGCCGCCGATGAAGTGGACTGCGATGACGTCGAGCGCGTCGTCGAACTTGAAGATCGACTTGAGCGCGAGTGCGAAGTGGCAGATCAGTCCGGCAAGTGCGCCGATCGCCAAGGCGGAGAAGGTGCTGACGAAGCCGGCGCATGGGGTGATAGTTGCCAGACCCGCTACTGCACCGGTGATTCCGCCGATCGCCGTGGCCTTGCCCTCGGTATACCTCTCGATGACGAGCCAGACGACCATGCCGCCAGCTGCGGCGATGTGAGTGTTCATCAGTGCCTGTGCCGCAACACCATCGGCGGCCAGTCCGTCGCCTGCATTGAATCCGAACCAGCCGAACCACAGGATGCCTGCGCCGGTCAACGCGAGAGGCACCGAGTGAGGGACAGCCTCGGCATTCGGCCATCCCGGGCGTTTGCCGACCACCAGCAAGATTGCCAGTGCGGCGGCGCCGGCGGATGCGTGGACCACAATTCCACCGGCCCAGTCCTGAGCTCCGCGTAGCGCCAACCAACCTTCGGGATTGAAGAGCCAGTGCGCAATCGGGGGGTAGACGATGATCGACCACAGCACGAGCAGAACGGCCCAGCCCAAGGGCTTGAGCCGGTTTGCAGTCGCACCGGTGATCAGCGCGGGCGTGATGATCGCGAACATCATCTGATAGACCACGAACGCCAGAGTCGGTACAGCGACTGCACCTTCGATCAGGTGGAAGCCCGGGGCGGCGGCAGTGTGTATGTCCTGCAAGCCGAACAATTTGAGGTCACCGAGGAAGCCGGAACCCCAGTCTCCACTGAACGCGAAGCTGTATCCGAACACGACCCAGGTAATCGAAACGAGCCCGAGGGGAACGAGGTTCTGCTGCAACATGACGAGCGCACTGCTCCCGCGCACCAGACCGGCGTAGAAGAAGGCGAGTCCGGGAACCATGAACAGAACCAGGCCCGCGGAGATCAGCACCCACGCCGTATCTCCGCTGTCTATCACTGCTTCGGCTAACACCATTTCCATCGACATTGACGACCTCCGAGCATTATTCGGACCTGAACAAAGTCATTGGTTAGAGCAGCAATTCGCGATGTTCCGGTTCGCTGCGACAGTTACGTTACGCCCCACAGTTGCACCTTCTGAGCAAATCGGGGGAACATCCGGTTTTCACGTTTAGTAGAGCATTGCTCTGGTAAACGAGGTGACTTTGCCTAAACATTGCGGGCGCTCCACAACCTACAATTGCGGGATAAATTCTCGCCGAAAGTGGTTTGAGTTCCGCGAAATCGGGAACGTCACTGCTGGTGAGCGCCACTTCCGCAGGAGAAATACAGTTTCCAGCTCGGGACTTAGCTCCCTAACGAAGACAGCCGCGAGCGCCTTATCTGATTACCAACATCGGTGGCCTGCCTATTCAATCGGGCAGGTAATTTCGCCGAACATCTTCTCACCTGTTCAGATGATTAACCTTCACGCCCGTGAGGGCAATCCTGTCGTTAATATGATTTTCATCTGTGCTGGATATTTCGACCGGAAAATCCAAGATCACCTTTCGATAACCTTTAGCGGTGAAATGACTATCGCTGTAACTCTTTTGTTATGCAGAATCTCGAAGGGAGGATTGATCCCACCAGTCGAGCACTCGCATGCCGGACAGAGTCAGCCACTTCGACGACTCCCCTTCCGCGGCGTCGACCTCGAACCACACCCGTCCCGGTTGGCGACCGGCCTGGAGCCACGTCCCGTCCGAGGTTCGAGCGGCCCGGATGATCTCGATCGCCTCCGCCATCCGCGGATCAGGCTCATTTCCATCCGACAACGACGCTTCGCGGAAGTATTCGGCTGCGTTGAGCACGTTGTAGCGCCACCGGAACGGGTACCCGAACCGGCCGATCCAGTCCCCTACCGGTTCCCCGGTCGAGAGTCTCCGGAACAAACCGCGCTGCAGCAAGAATTCCTCACCGGATCGCCGAGCCGCGCGCGTCTCATCTGTCCCCCCGGTCGCGATCACGTACGCGAGAAGCCCTTTGAGTGAATTGAGCGTCGAATGGTACGACGATCGCGTCGAACCTTCGATCCACTCGCAGTTCCACCCGCCATCCGGAAGTTGATGCTGCACAAACCAATCAGCCAGTTCATCAACACACACGTCGAGCCACACACCGTTTGCCACCGTCCAAGCGTTGATGCAGCAATCGACCTCACCGTCCCAGTACGGCCGTCCCTCGTACTCCCAGCGACAGTTCTCCGCGACCAGTTCTGCAGTACGACGCTTTCGCAGAACACTGGCGTCGAGGCCCCACTCACGCAAGGAGTTGAGCGTCCACGTTGTTGCAGTCCAGGGTTGCGAACCATGTTCTGCTGCTTCGGATCCCGTGAAGTCGAACCCTGCCGGGAAGAACGCTCCCCCTGCCCATTGGCCATCAGCGTCCTGCAATGAAAGCAGGCGTGCGCCAAATCCTTTGGCAGCGATCGACGCGCGCGTCGCCGCCCACACAGTGGGCCCTTCGTTCAACAGGTCGCGCTCCACCTGCCACCGAATCGCTGGATCCGAATCGAGGAGCCACGCGAGCAGGTCGGTTCGGGGTGCCATCTGGCAATACTATCGAAAGACGAAGCAGGCCATCCGGTTAACGTATTTCTCGACGTCTGATGCAATGGTGAACTCCGGATCCCGGAATGGAAGTACGTCTCCCATCCCACCTCGACCTCACCTTTCGACCAATTTTGCAGGTCGTAGTAGTCGCCGATGCTCCACCGAGCTCGCTCCGGTTCCCAATGCTTGACGATTACCTTCATGATCGCGTCTCCGATGTCAGGGTCGAGGAGCTGCCGGGTGCTGTCGGTGAGCTGCCCCTCTGTCGGCAACGCTACCTGAATGCTGTTGGGGAGCAATGGTTTCCAGCCCACCCACCCAAGCGAGGATCCGTCTCGCGGTCCCGTCTTCGGGGGACAAGCCGATGCTGTACCCCGGCCCGGGGGTGTCCGAGTATCCCATCTCCTTCGAGCGGGAATGCTCGATCGTTCGCGCTCTCCGGCGGTTCATCAGCGGGGGTAGGGACGCGATCATCGCCACCCCTCCGGGGGTGATTGCACAAATCGCGTAAAAGGTGGTGATGGTGCCGGTTGCGGAGCGATGTGTTGTCGGCACACAGGACTATCCCGCTGGATCCGCAGACTGAGTAGCGCGACAGCGGAAAACTGTTTGCTCTGGCTGTTTCCAGGTTCTTCATCCCGCGCGGCCGTCGAACAGGATATGTTGCTCACACTGCCCGACGTTGTTGTCGACGCCATCGGTGGAAGAGGATCTGCACGGCGCGAGCAGCAATGAAAACAACAGCGGCGAAGGACGCTCCGAAAACGAACGCCGACTCGGAAAAGGCCATGAACAGCACCGCAAGAACTGCCAATACGCCGAGTACAGCGAGCGCAATCATGTCCGGATTCTTCATGAGCCCGGATTCTTCATGAGTCCGCTTTCTGTTCGGTGGTGTCTTCTTTTATCGCGTGGTGCGCGATTTCTTCCGGAAGGGCGCTCATCTCACCCGTCCATCCGCCGCATTCGAGGCGTACGTAGCCGTCTTGAAAGGGCGAGGTTTCGGTGATGATTCCCGGCCCTATCCGGTAGAGCGACGATCTGTGCGAGGTGTTCTCGACACGGACACCTGGTTTGAGTACGAGGTCGAGTGCGTACCGCCCGCGGGCAGAGGTTTCGATCGTGTCGATATCGGTCCAGCGCAGATATCCGCCGTACGCGCGGCCGAGCTCCATGCGCATACCATCTGCATCGATATCAATACGAAACTCTCCTACGTACCTCAGGGGGGAGAAAATGCTTACGCCAATACCGAATGCACCGAACACCAACCACCAGTTCGCGTTGAAAGAGCCACCGTCACTTTTACTCGCGTAGTTGAGGCCGATCCCGATGCACGCAAGACCACAACTGAACATAGCTGACCACAGCCACAATGCCGATGCCCACCGGGTTGAGGCGGTCATGGTGAAAGTGTTGCCCCGACCTATTTCTCGCGAGTTCGTCGCGGGTTTAGGAGGAAGGGCCACGAACGTCACCATCGAAATGCAGCACACAGCGCCGCAGGCCGCAGCAAGCGCCCCCAATCCGAAAACCGTATCCGAGGAAGCCTCGTACATCACGATCGAACTGATCCCGAAGACAACGACACTGACAATGAACGCGAGGAAGCCCAGCTCGCCGCGTTTTTGGGTCCATCGAGCATGGAGGGTGCGTGTAGGTTCCGTCCTCGAAGTCATCGAACTACCTTTGCTTCTATCCGAGCTCGTCATCTAGTCCCAGAACTTCGATATCGCCCACGCCGCAGCATAGCCAGCGGCCACACCAAGGGCGACCGCGACGACCACGGGGGCGGCACCGACAGCAAGCACCGCGCCACCGACAGCTGCCGCTGCGACAGTTCCTCCCACGTTTGTGGCGACCGATTCGGCGGCACTAGGTCCGTTTTCTGATGTGAGATCGGAGGCTATCGCTGCTCCTGTGACGATCAACCCCAGCGCAGGGATCGGCTTCGCGAGGCCCTTCACACCATTCAGTGCCCCTTGCCTGATCCCCCTTGCCGACGACACGTTCGGCGTCCTCGTCGCAGTAGCTTGTTCCGCCATTTGCCCCGGAGTGTCAACGATTCCACCGATCACGTTGAGTGGACCGAATTGAGTGGTCCAATTGTCGTCGGTCGATGGCTTGCCCTGCGGTGACGTTCGGGGAGTCATCGAATTCGGTGCCCCATCGCCGGTGGTGCCGGGTTTGATCGGGGCATTGCCGGTGAAACCGTCCGGGACGTCGCCGTGCGCAGCGGCAAGTTGATTGACCGCTTGCTGCTCCGCACTGACGGGCGGCTTTTTTGCGCTGGTGCGCTGGGTCATCGAGTTCGGTGCCGACGTATTCCCACCAGAGGTGTTGCCCGAATTCGTGTTTCCACTGTTTTGCGGTTTCCGCGGACTCGTGCGGGGGGTCATCGAATTCGGTTTCGACGTCGTGTTCGAGCCTTTCGGTATCTGTTTCGAGGCCACCGATGCTGGTGCCTTCGCCTTCTTTTCCGGTGGGTCCGCCAAAATCGGGTACGCGGTCGCTTCGTCGGCGTACACCTTCTGAATGAGACGGCCGTCGCGAACTTCGTAGTCGGTGGGAACAGGATTGCCGTTGGCGTCGTACGCCCACGGAGCTGCGACGACCGAGACGGGGTTTCCGTCCGCGTCGAAGACGGTGACTGAGCCGTCCGGATTAACGGTCATGTGTCCGCCGGGCGGGACGTCGACGGGGATTTCCGCTTCGTGTGAGGACGTCGCGTCGTGGATGAGGAAGAACGTACGGCGTCCTCCGCCGGGTTCGGTGACAGTGATCTTCGACTGGCCACCCTTCGCGTATGCCGTCAGCGGGGAGGCGAGGGTACCGACTGCCTGGGAGAGCATCGATTCCGGCGTACGCCCACCCAACGGCATGCGCGGGCCGAATGGTGAACGACGCCCACGTACTCCGATCCCGCCGGCAGTGAACGCCGCGGCCCCGACGAGGACCAGTTCGAGGTAGCGGTCCCGTCCATCGTCTTCGTTGAGCCCGGAAGGCGCGACAGTGGGGGCTGATTCCGACTGGGTCGGAGCATTATTCGGCGTCGCTGCGGGTACTGGTCCGGGACCACGATCGGTGGTGGTTCCCTCACCCGGGGTGGGTGTGGGTGAGGGAACCGCTGATGCCGATGCATTGGGGAATGCACCGACACCAGTTTCCGAGTCCGAGGACTCGGAAGCAATGGGCGGAACCTCGATCGTCGGTACAGGGACGATGGGGGTGCCGTTGTAGGTGGGAAAGTTCGTCGGAGCATTGGCCCCGACATTCGGGCCACCGCCTGGAGCTTGCGCACCGGGGAGCCCGACGGTGGTCGTCGGCGCAGCTGTCGCGGTCGTGGACGGCGCGCTCAGGCACGGGTTGATGATCTCAGGCGGGATGGGTGAACCAGGTGGCAGCGACGCAATCAGATTCAGGTAGATCTGATGATCACGTGCCCGCACCGCCGCACAGTCATCTTCCGGTGTCGCGTGCGCGGGAGCGGCGGTGAGCGCGATTCCCACACCGATCACCCCGGCCGCTCCCGTCAACAGCGCTCCGGCGGCGAGCACTCCCGCGAGAGTACGGCGAAGTCGCCTATCGGACTTCACCGGTGCGCACCACGATTGTCACTCTTCTTCGTCCGGAGTAGCGCGACGAGTTTGTCTGCGCCCCACCAGAACAACCGTCCGGAGATCGACATCCACAGGAAGAACGCCAGGTACACCAAGATCGTTCCGTAGTCGTTCGCCCAGCCGGCGAGCTTCCCGATCACCGCGAATGCCGCGATCAGCAACCCCAGTCCCACTGCCGTTGCGATCACAGCCTTGGACAGTGGACTGAGTTCGCTGTCCGGATCCCAGTCATCTACGTCTGCAACGTGTTTGCTGTCGACGGCAGCAGGTTCCGCTTGGACACTGCGGCGTTCGGCGTTGTTGACGGTCATGGCTGGAACTCCAAATAGGAAGGGGAGCGGGGACAACGGGTCGCCGGTGCTGGGCGCGGTATCAGTTCCAGTACTGATAGGTCAGGGTGACGTACCCGGCGTTGGCCGGGTTGTTCGGATCAGCCAGGTAGACATCGACGTAGCCACCATCATGGGCAGCGGCTTCGCCGATCACTACGCGGTCGGGGGCGCTGAGCTTGCCATCGGGGGCGACGGTGAGCGCCGAGCCCGGTGCGAGCTCAATCCACCGCTGCGAGCCTGGAACGATGTCGGAGATGGCGTCAGGGATCGGGCTCGCCGCCAACGCCGCGGTTTCCGCATTCGAGAGCGACAGACCGATCCGGCCGAGCTCAGGTTCGACGATCGGAGTTGCAGCAGATGCCGCTCCGGCGCCGAGAACACCGATCAGGGCAATACCTGCGGTGAGGGTTCCGGCAGTGGCCAAGGTACGAATCTTCATGATTTCTCCTATGTGAGCACGATCAGTAACCACCCCTGGACGGGACGGATCGGAAATAGTCGCCAGCAGCGCTGACGACGGCTGCGTGGTCAGAGCCAGGTGGGATCGGAGTACACGAACAACGTGTTATCCGACGTCGCCGTCGACACCGAGAGTTGTGCGTAGGAGCGGATCGTCACCGGCCCCATGCACGCATCAACCTTCACGTGCACGCTCTCTGCCGTGATCGACGCCTTCGACGACTCGAGATCCTTCTTCCCCAACGGAATCGTCGTGATGGTTCCCGGCGCAATCGTCGACTGGATGCTCGGATTCACCGACGCGTTCACACCCACGTTCGCCGACGGGACACCCGAAATACTCACACCGACAGACGGGCCGAGCGAAAAGCCAAGCCCCAAGCCAAGTCCGGAGGAGACATCGATCTGGCAGCCGATCTGCAATCCCTGCTCGACATAACCGGTCTTTACTGCCGAATCGCCCTGACCACCGATCGTGCCGGTCACCTTCGCCGACACGAACCCCTCTCGAGTGAACGCCGTCGTCGCCAGATTCGGCACC
Source organism: Rhodococcus sp. IEGM 1409 (assembly GCF_030056735.1). Classification (GTDB taxonomy): domain Bacteria; phylum Actinomycetota; class Actinomycetes; order Mycobacteriales; family Mycobacteriaceae; genus Rhodococcus_F. The sequence goes on along the minus strand of NZ_JASHKN010000010.1, from coordinate 85,363 downwards.
GGGTTCGCCGACAGTTTCGTGGCGGCAAGATCCAACGACCAGCCGTCGTCGGTGACCGTGCTCGCGAATTTGTCCGCCAACGCCGTCGGCGTTGCCGATGCGCTCCCTGCGAAGACCACACCCGACGACAGCGCGGCAACCGCACACGCCGCAAGCCCCACTGCGGCCTTCGATCGACGATGGGATACGCCGTTTTCCGATTCGATCGACATGAACTGCTCCTCCACGTGACACAGCAACCAGAGCGGTAGCCGACAACTAACTGGCTTAGTTACCGGACGGTACCAATCGTCCTGTTCGCCCGCCAGCGCGCCGACTCCCTCATATTGGATTTAGGGTGAACTTTCGGTAACAGCTTTATCTCGACAGGCTGATCAGCAGCAAAAAGGACCTAGGCCCCAATATGAGCAAGGCCACAGTTTACGGACGAGAAGATCCATCAGAAACAGTGTGGCAAATCGAACTGAAGCCGCAATTCCCAGGTTTCAGAGCAGCTGAAGGCCGAAAGTGCAGATAGCAAGCAGAGCACGTACTTGAATATGTAACTAACAGGCACTAGTTGGCAATCGATCGCGAATTGCGGAGCCCGAGCGGGGCCCGAGGAGTGCAACCCTGCACAGTTCACGCGGAGATACTCACTTCGTGGTCGGCGCGAATTCGCAAGACCCTCTTACGTTGCACCGTTAGCTTGTCAATCACTGATACGCGCAGACGGCGCACACAAGTAGTACGCCAGTACGAGAAAAGGCTCTGACCAAGACCGGAGTCCTTGATCAGAGCCCTACCAACTCGGGATCGAAAGTTATGCCGGTTCTCTCATGATGCCGAGATGCCGTGCAGTCCCGGACACCCCAGGAACCTCTTGCACAGGCGACCAGGTGTTAAGCCCGTCCGTGCTGTCGGAGTAGAGATACTTTCCCTCGGTATAGGCGTCGAGATAGATCCGCCAGTCGCCGCTCGGCAACTGAACCACGGCCGGACCTTCGACAAGCGAACCCCAATTCCCTGGCGGGACAAACGAATAAGGTCCTGTCGCCGAAGGAGCGACCGCATGCTCGACGACCTTCTTCGTCTCGTTCTTGGTGAACGCATGATAGGTCGATCCCACTTTGACCACGGTGGTGTCGATGTGGTCCGCACCGATCCCGGCGAGCGGAACAGGCGGACTCCACAACCGGAGCGACGGTTCCAACGCCGTCATCAGATACGGCACAAACCCTCCACCGGTCGACATCGACAGGATGACGTTGACGCGATCGCCGTCCACAAACCATTCAGGCGCCCAGGCCTTGGTGACGAATGGTGACAGCGACGGTCCGTCGCTGAAGCCGGCCGAACCCGAGAAGCCCGGCGGGCTCGCGGAACCGGTGCCATCTCCCGTACCAGGCATGAGGGCGCAGCAAAACGGAACCGGATAGTTCCCCAGCGGCGTCCAGTTGACCCGGTCGCTGCTGCGTGCGAACCCGATATTGGCCCCACCACCCGTCGTGTAGGTGAGGTAGTACAACCCGTCTGTGTTCCGGAAGATGCTCGGATCACGCACGAGCCCTGACGGCGGCCTGTACGCCGACTGCTGGACGAGTTGAAAGCCGGTGCCGTCAGCCGACTCGTAGACATCCATGTCACGGTCGCTGGCATTGCTGAACGCCACCATTGTGTATTTCCAGTCAGGCGGCGGCGCGGCGCTGCTGGCAGGGGCAGCGACCAGCAACCCCGCGACGACGAGGATCACCAGCGATACAGCAGAAAGGCCGGTCCGTTTTGTCGGAATCACCGATGAAGTATGTATGACAACAGGCGCACCATGGGTAACTTCGGCCGGAGGTAGAGCAGGATCGTTATCTAAATCGACTCGTCTTGAAGTGAGGGCGGGACGCCGGCAAGGTCGGCCGCTAGCATCACGCCATGGAACTTGGGGTGCATTTCGCACCTGGCACCCGATCGGGTCGCCGAAGGAGGTGGTGGACTTCTTCCAGCGCGCGGTCCGAGAGCGTCGCCACGTGGTGTTCACCGTGCGGTTCTGACAATCGACCGCACATCATCGAGCATCGAGGTTCCGAAAGAACAGCAAAAAGGCTCTGACCTGGACCGAAGTCCGAGGTCAGAGCCTTTGCTTTTGGCGGAAGCGGAGGGATTTGAACCCCCGGTGGGTTTAACGCCACGCTCGCTTTCAAGGCGAGTGCATTCGGCCGCTCTGCCACGCTTCCGTGGGCGATCCTATCGGGTGTTCCCACGGACCGCGAAAACGGCTCCGGCGTCAGCGCTCGCCGATGGCTTTGTCGACCTTCTCGAAGACGTCTGCCAGCACGTCCAGTTCCTGGGGCGTCAGCAGATCGACCAAGTTGTTCCGCACTCCGGCCACGTGAGTAGGTGCCGCCTCGGCGAGGCGACGCCTGCCCTCTTCCGTGATCCGCGCGAGCACGCCGCGACCGTCTTCGACGCAGGTGTCACGCACGACGATGCCCTGAGATTCCATCCGCCTGATCTGGTGCGTGAGGCGACTCCGCGAAGACAGCACGCCGTCAGCCAGGTCACTCATCCGCAACGACCCGTCAGCTGACTCGGAGAGCATGACCAAAATACGGTAATCGGCCAACGACAGGTCGTGTGAATCCTGCAGTTCGCGGTTGAGAACCTCCATGAGGCGCTGATTACCGTCCATGTAGCCGCGCCATGCACGCATCTCGCATGGCGTCAGCCACGGTGTCTCACCGTGCGCCGCCTGCGATGTCTCCTCGGTTGTCGCTTCAGCTGTCACAGGTTCCAAGTTTAGACCTGTGTCCGCCCGGCACAGTAAGACTCACCCTAAAGTCACGAATTGGACATGAGGATCGAACGATCGATTTCGGCGACCGATGCCAGGCCCGCCAGCCCCATCGTGAGATCCAGGTCGGCCAGGAGACTCCGTAGCGCATGACGCACTCCGTCAGCTCCGGCCAATCCCAACCCGTACACCCACGGCCGCCCGTACAGCACCGCGTCGGCACCCAAGGCCAGAGCTTTGATTACATCTGCGCCACAACGAATTCCGGAGTCCATCAGGATGTCCACCTCATGCCCCACCGCATCAGCGACGGGACCGAGAGCGTCGAGTGCCGAAATCGACCCGTCGACCTGACGCCCACCATGGTTGCTCACCACAATGCCGTTGGCGCCGGCCGCGACGGCCTCACGTGCGTCGTCGGGATGGACAATTCCCTTCACCGCGATCGGAAGTGTCGTCCATTGGCGAAGTTTCGCGATATCCGCGATCCGCACCGCATGATTGCCGAACAACGACACCCACGTCAGAACCGCGATCTGCAGAGCTTCTGCACTCTCCTCGGGAGGCGTCGCCAGTTTTGCGCGGAACACCGGATCCGAAAGGTAGTTGGCAATGCCCTTCGCCTGCAGGAACGGAAGGTGACCGAGTTCGAGATCCCTTGGACGCCAACCCATACCGGGAGTGTCGGCAGTCAGGACAATAGCCTTCGCGCCCGCCGTCTCCGCTCGGCGGACAAACGACTCGGCAAGCTCGTCGTCGGCCGGCCAGTACAGCTGGTACCACCAGTTCTCGCCGGAGGCCGCCGCTACATCTTCGATAGTCGAGGATGCCGCCGTCGAGAGAATCGATCCGATCCCCAACTCGGCAGTGACCGAACCGACCGCAACCTCGGCGTCATCGTGGACCAAGCCGAGCACGCCCACCGGAGCCGTCAGGATCGGTGCGGCCAACCGCGTCCCCAACACCTCGACGCTCAGGTCGCGTGCGTCGGGCGCCGCAGTCCCCCGCAACATGCGCGGCACGATCGCATGCTTGTCGAACGCCCGCAGATTCGACACCGCGGTCCGTTCGGTCGACGCACTACCGGCGATGTACCCGAAAGCCTCCGGTGAGAGTTGCTCGCGCGCGGCATGTTCCAAGCCCGCCGCAGTCATCGGCAAAGCCGGCTTCGCCCCGCTCAGCCCCGTCAGATAGATCTCGTTCTGCATGTTCCCGAAGTAAGTCACGTCCGCGACGGTAGCGGCAAAACACCCGTCAGCGGGGAGATTCGCTAGCGTCGTATCCATGTACGCCATAACGATCGATCAGCCCGGCGGTCCCGAAGTCATGAAATGGGCGCAGCAGCCCGATCCCGAACTGCCTCGCGGGCACGTACTCGTCGAGGTCGCCGCGACCGCGGTCAACCGCGCCGACCTGCTCCAACGTCAAGGCTTCTACCCGCCGCCGCCCGGGGCCAGTGAGATCCTCGGCCTCGAATGCTCGGGTGTGATCACCGAACTCGGCGAAGACGTCACCGGTTGGTCCGTCGGCGACGAAGTCTGCGCATTGCTGGCCGGCGGTGGCTATGCCGAGAAGGTTGCAGTCCCCGCAACACAACTTCTCCCGGTTCCCGCGGGCGTCGATCTCCGGGTCGCCGCGTCCCTGCCGGAAGTTGCGTGCACGGTGTGGTCGAACGTCGTGATGCGCGGAGGTCTACGACGCGGACAGGTCCTCCTCGTCCATGGCGGTGGCGGCGGAATCGGTACCCACGCCATCCAGGTCGGCAAAGCCCTCGGCGCCCGCGTTGCCGTTACCGCGGGTTCGGAAGACAAATTGAACCGCTGCCGCGAATTGGGCGCGGACATTCTGATCAACTACCGCGACAGCGACTTCGTAGCATCACTCGCCGAAGCCACCGACAACCACGGCGCCGACGTGGTTCTGGACAACATGGGAGCGTCGTACCTCGGGCGCAACGTCGACGCACTCGCCATGGACGGCCACGTCGTGATCATCGGAATGCAGGGTGGCCGCAAGGGCGAGGTCGACATCGCCAAGCTGATGGGAAAGCGCGGAAACATCACGTCCACGGGCCTGCGCGGTCGTCCGCTCACCGGCCCTGGCGGTAAAGCGGACATCGTCGCCGACGTCCGCGCGAAGCTGTGGCCGTTGATCGCAGACGGATCGGTTCAACCGATTGTGTCGACCGAACTTCCGATCACCGAAGCGCCATTAGCCCATCAATTGCTGGATTCGCCGGAGACCGTAGGCAAGGTCATCCTCACCGTGAAGTGAGCCGAGCGGGGTCGATCAGCTCAGGGCGCCGAGTTCGGCGACCAGCTGATTGATCTCGTACCGCGTCGTGTACGGCGCAAGGCCGACGGTGACCGCGCCGCCTTCGTCGTTGACACCGAGTGCGTCGAGCAGCCTGGAACCGCCGTGCGTACCGCTGACCGTTGCGATGCGCTTGTCGGCCAGATGCGCCGCGACCTTGTCTGCCGCCATGCCCTCGAGCGTGAAGCTGAGCGTCGGCACCCGCGTGGGTGCGCCGCCGATCACCATCACGTTGGGTAGGGCTGTGAGAGAACGCATGAGGTGATCGAACAGCCCGTCCTGGTAGTTCTGCAGCGAGCTGATCGAGGTCTCCAGTCGCTCGCGCCTGGTTCCGGTTGCCGATTCGTCCAACCCGGCCAGGAAATCGATCGACGACGTGAGCCCGGACAGCAGCGCGAACTGATGACCGCCCACCTCTAGTCGCTCGGCGCCACGCGCATACGGGTTGAGCGACACGGCCGGAATGCGGTCAAGCAATCCGGGATCGCGGAAGACGAGCGCACCCACCTGCGGACCGCCCCACGACGGCGCACTGACGGCGACGATGTCCGCTCCGAGCTCAGTCATGTCCACATGCGCATATGGCGCTGCTCCGACTGCGTCGACCACCATCAGTCCACCGAATTCGTGCAGACGATCAGCTGCGGCACGGACATTCGGAGCCGAACCGACGATCGGCGACGCGGCCGTCAAGGCCACCAACCGCGTGGTCGAGGTGATGAGATCGTTGAACTGCCAACTCGGGAGCTCACACGTTTCGATTTCGACCTCTGCCCATCGCACCTGAGCGCCGTAGCGACTGGCCACGCGAAGCCAGGGTGCAACGTTCGCCTCTTCGTCGAGGCGCGAGAGTACGAGACCGGTGCCGAGGCCCAGACGCGAACTGAGCGATTCGGCGAGCCATGCCAACAACACCGCTCTGTCTGCTCCGAGAACGACTCCCGCAGGATCTCCGCCGACCAGATCGGCGACCGCGGTGCGCGCACTCTCGAGAATGGCAGCACTACGACGGTTCGAGACGTGGCGACCGGAGGAAGAAGACGCAGAGGCACGGAACGCGGTGGAGACCGTTCGCGAGACGGCGTCCGGGATCTGCATTCCGGCCTGCGGATCGAGGTGGATCCAGCCGTCACCGAGTGAGGGAATCAACCCCCGTACGCGGGCAACGTCGTAAGCCATGCTCGACACTCTAGGTGCAGACGCCCGCTTAGTCGAAGGCAGTCACCCAATTACCCGCCAGTACAGTTATTCGATAGCTAACTTTTTGGGGGTTAAGCGGCGTTTGTCGCCCACACACGACAAGATGGAAGCATGACGAACCCCGACAAAGAGCAGGTACTCGTTATCGGACCCGACGGTCGACCCGTCGCGATGCCGGCGGCCGAGGCAGAGGCCGCCACCTCCGGCACGCCCGAAGGCGCGGAATCAGAAGCCGAGTCCGTCGCCGAGATGGTCGAGCAGCCGGCCAAGGTCATGCGAATCGGCACGATGATCAAACAACTCTTGGAGGAAGTGCGCGCCGCGCCGCTCGACGATGCCAGCCGTAAGCGCCTCAAGGACATCCACACGTCGTCCATCCGAGAATTGGAACAGGGCCTGGCACCCGAACTCCGTGAAGAGCTCGAGCGACTGAGCCTCCCGTTCACCGACGACTCCATTCCCTCGGACGCCGAACTGCGAATCGCGCAGGCACAACTCGTCGGCTGGCTCGAAGGACTGTTCCACGGAATTCAAACCGCACTGTTCGCCCAGCAGATGGCAGCGCGCGCTCAGCTCGAACAAATGCGTCAGGGCGCACTGCCTCCCGGCATGAGCATCGGGGCTCCGCATTCACCTGCACATCCGGACCAACAGAGCCCAGGAACCGGCCAGTATCTGTAACCCGGACCACCTCGAAGTCCGCGGGAAATCCGGCGCCGACGCCAGGCCGGTAGGCTCGACCTCCGTGTCAGCATCCGCAATCGAATCCGAGACGCCGGACGCACCTGCGCCCGTGTCCGACTCCCAGACGTTCCGTCGTGCGTTCAAAGACCTTCGCGACGGTCTGAATCAGCGTGAGTTGTGGCTCAGCCTCGGCTGGCAGGACATCAAACAGCGCTACCGCCGGTCGGTGATCGGACCGTTCTGGATCACGATCGCCACCGGCGTCCAGGCCGGTGCGATGGGTCTTCTGTACTCCGCGCTGCTGAACATTCCGCTCAAGGAGTTCCTGCCGTACGTCACGGTCGGGCTGATCGTGTGGAACCTGATCAGTGCGGGCATCCTCGAAGGCTCCGAGGTCTTCATCGCCAACGAGGGCCTGATCAAGCAGTTGCCGTCGGCGCTGAGCGTGCATGTGTACCGACTGGTGTGGCGGCAGGTGCTGTTCTTCGCACACAACTTCGCGATCTACATAGTTCTGTTGTTCGCGTTCAGCATCTGGCAGAACATGAGCTGGACTGCGCTCGCGGCAATACCGGCATTCGTGCTGATCGTCGCGAACACGCTGTGGGTGTCTATCGTCTTCGGCATCTTCTCCACCCGGTACCGCGACATCGCTCCCATCCTGGGCAGCATGACGCTGCTGCTGTTCGTGCTGACACCGATCATGTGGACAACTCAGGCCCTCAAGGACCAGGGTGGGCAAGCCAGCGAGCGAGTCCGGCTCGCCGAACTAAATCCGCTGTACCACTACCTCGAGATCATCCGAGCACCACTCATCGGAGCCGACCAGCAGGCCTACCACTGGTACATCGTCATCGCCTTCACCGTCGTCGGCTGGGCCGTCGCGATCCTGGCACTCCGCAAGTACCGGGCACGCGTGCCCTACTGGGTCTAGAGGAAACACATGAGTCAGCCAGTCAGCATCCACACGCAGAACGCGTGCGTCGACTTCCCGATCTTCGACGCGAAATCCCGCTCGCTCAAGAAGGCTTTCCTCGGCAAAGCCGGAGGATCCATCGGCCGCAACGACTCCGATGTCGTTGTCGTCGAAGCGCTCCGCGACATCACGATGACGCTCAAGGAAGGCGACCGCATCGGGCTCGTGGGCCACAACGGCGCCGGCAAATCCACCCTGCTGCGCCTGCTCTCCGGAATCTACGAACCGACCCGGGGATCCGCCAGCATTCGCGGACGCGTCGCACCCGTCTTCGACCTCGGTGTCGGCATGGACCCGGAGATCTCCGGCTACGAGAACATCATCATCCGTGGCCTGTTCCTCGGTCAGACCCGTAAGCAGATGCTCGCGAAAATGGACGAGATCGCCGACTTCACCGAACTCGGTGAATACCTCTCGATGCCGCTTCGCACCTACTCCACCGGCATGCGCGTTCGCGTTGCCATGGGCGTCGTGACCAGTATCGATCCCGAGATCCTGCTTCTCGACGAGGGCATCGGTGCCGTCGACGCCGAATTCATGAAGAAGGCTCGCATCCGGCTGCAGAAGCTGGTGGAACGCTCCGGCATCCTGGTATTCGCCAGCCACTCCAACGAATTCCTCGCCCAGCTGTGCAACAGCGCGATGTGGATCGACCACGGCCAGATCCGCATGCAAGGCGACATCGAAGACGTCGTGCGCGCCTACGAAGGTGACGACGCCGCCGAACATGTGCGTCACGTCCTCAAGGAAATGGAACGGGAGAACACCCCGTGAGCGCACCCGAGAAAATCATCGGGGTCGTCGTCACGCACAAGCGTCGTGAACTGCTGGCCGAATCCTTGAAGGTCCTCAGCACCCAGTCGCGTCCGCTCGATCATCTGGTTGTCGTCGACAATGCCGACGAAGCTGATGTGAAAGAGCTGGTCGACAGCGCTCCACTGCCGACCAGTTACATCGGTTCTCAGCACAATCTCGGCGGTGCCGGAGGATTTGCTCTGGGCATTCTCTACGCACTTTCGCTCGGCGCCGACCGCGTCTGGCTCGCCGACGACGACGGGCGCCCGGAGGGCCCCGAAGTCCTGGAAACACTGCTCGACTGTGCAATTCGGAACGACTTGGCCGAGGTCTCCCCCGTCGTCTGCGACATCGACAACCCCGACCGCCTCGCTTTCCCACTGCGCCGCGGCACGTCGTGGCGCCGATTGCGTTCCGAACTCGGCGACGAGGATCTCCTGCCCGGTATCGCGTCTCTCTTCAACGGCGCACTGTTCACCGCCGACGCGATCGATGCCGTCGGAGTTCCGGATCTACGCCTGTTCGTCCGCGGCGACGAGGTCGAGGTACACCGTCGCCTCGTGCGTTCCGGCCTGAAGTTCGGTACCTGCCTGCAAACTGCTTACGTCCACCCCAACGGCGCGGACGAGTTCAAGCCGATCCTCGGCGGACGCATGCACACGCAGTACCCCGACAACGACACGAAGCGCTACTTCACGTACCGCAACCGTGGATACATCCTCGCCCAACCGGGAATGCGGAAACTGCTTCCGCAGGAATGGGTTCGGTTCGGCTGGTACTTTCTGATCACACGCCGCGATCCGGCAGGACTGCGCGAGTGGATGCGACTGCGCAAACTCGGCCGGCAAGAAAAGTTCGAACGTCCGAGTTAAATCAGTTGCACAGTCGCGCCCGCGGCTGAGACGATTCTGATCCGACGCATGGTGCGTCCTGAGATTTTCGAGGAGTGAGTATTGATGACTGTCGTGTTCCGCAGTTTCAGCACCGTCAACATTCACACTTCTTCGTACTCGAGGACACAATCACCATGTCGGAAAACAGCACGCCCCTGACCGAATACGGTTGGAACGCAACACTTTCGAACAAATTCACTGCCCTGACTCCACCGGACTCCGTGCCCGGGCGCATTCTTCGCGTCGACCGCGGCCGGTGTGACGTGGCCGTCTCCGAAGGCGCGGTCCGCGCACTCTGGGGCAGCGATCCACGGTGTACCGGCCCACTGTGCACGGGTGACTGGGTGGCCGTGGCCGAGATACGGGACTCACGCGAACCCGAGATGCACACGGTCACTTCGATACTCCCCCGATCGAGCAGCATCGTTCGGTCCTCGGCATCCGGGAAATCGGAAGGCCAGATTCTGGCGGCAAATGTCGATACCGTCGTCATCGCCACGGCTTCGGACGGCGACGTCGATCTCGGGCGCATCGAGCGACTACTCGCACTCACCTGGGAGAGCGGCGCAACACCTGTCGTCGTACTCACCAAATCCGATGCAGCTCAATATATCTCCGAAACTCTCGCCGAAGTCTCCGCCATTGCGCCCGGCGCAACAGTGCTGGCTGTCAGTGCCGAGACCAACGAAGGAATGGATGTACTCGATGCAGTTCTGGACGGCACCGTGGCGATACTCGGTCCATCCGGCGCCGGTAAGTCGACGCTCGCGAACGCCCTCCTCGCAGAGACCGCCGGCAACAACCGACTCGAGACCGGTCGCGTTCGGGCCGGCGACGGAAAGGGACGCCACACCACCGTCACCAGAGAGTTGATCCCCTTCTCCGGCGACCGGACGCTGATCGACACACCCGGCCTGCGAGGGGTTGGCATGTGGAACGCTGCGGAGGGGATCGACAAGACGTTCCCCGAGATCGAGGAGCTGATTGCAGAGTGCCGATTCTCCGATTGCGCACACAACTCCGAGCCGGGATGCGCAGTCCTGGGCGCACTCGGGCGTGGCGATGTCGACGAGCGGAGGCTCGCGAGCTACCGGAAACTACAGCGAGAGAACGCGTGGAATGCCGCGCGAAGCGATGCTCGCCTGCAGGCAGAGAGGACGCGGGAGATCAAGGTGATCTCCCGACAACTCAAGAGTCACTACCGCGGTCGAGACCGCTAGCGAAGAAAGCCTGGCAGCATGGGGGTGATCCCGACGAGAGGTTGCCATGTTCGAGCAGTTCCGTTCCAGCGCCAGGACCAAGCTTCAGCGTGCGGTATCCGAGGTGGTCGAGGCCTCAGATCGGCGCAACGCAGATCGCACGCAGCAGATCCTCGATGCGCTGACGCTCTCACGTGACGAACTGGCCGGGGCCCGCGGTGATATCGCGGGCCTCCGGTCCAGGATCGACGAGTTGGAATTTCGTCAACGGCGGGATCTGGCCTACGCCGTGGACCTCGAAGCGACGGCATCGACTGCCGAGTTCATCCTCGAACACCTTCGAGTCGCCGAGACATTCGGCCACCCACACGACACGCTGCGCCATGCACTGGGCTTGATCGAAATACCTGGCATGGCACTCGAATTCGGCGTTGCCAGCGGAACCACACTCAGGATCGTCGCGGAGGCATTCACCGAACGCGAGGGAACCGTCGCGGGTTTCGACGTGTTCTCCGGCCTTCCGCAAACGTGGCGGACCGGGTTCCCGGTCGGCGAGTTCGCTCAGGAATCCATTCCCGAAGTACCTGGGGCGCAACTTGTTCCGGGCCTCTTCGAGCACACATTGCCCGCGTTCCTGAACGACGAACCCGGCCCCGTGGCCTTCCTCCACCTCGACGCCGACCTCTACTCGTCCACCAAGACGGTGCTCGATCTCCTTGGCGACCGACTGGTACCCGGGTCGATCGTCGTCTTCGACGAGTTCTTCAACTATCCCGGGTGGCAGCAGCACGAGTACCGGGCGTGGACGGAGTTCGTCACACGCACCGGCATCTCGTTCGAATACCTGGGGTACACCGTCGACAACGAGCAGGTCATCGTCAAGATAGTGCGTTAAGGCTCACTTCTCGTACAGGCGAGCCCAGTTCTCCCGGCTGGTGAGCTGCGGGAATTCCCGAGCGAATGCCTCAGCAACACTTGGCGCTTCGGCGAGGAACCTCTTCATCACGCCGGCGAGGCGGCCGCTCATCTCGGCGGCCTTCTCGCTGTCGAAGCGGCGTTCACGCACGCCTCCCTGCGAAGCATCGGTGACGAAGACGTGATCGAAACGTCCGACGTGCCACCACTGCGCGTCTTCGTACGAGATCGCCACCGGACCCCGTTCGAGGTGGTTACGCGCCTGCGTCACAGCACGTTTCGCGAGAACGAGGTCTGTCCACAGACCAGGTTTCGGGCTCGGCGCAACGCGACGGATCGGCAGCCTTCCCGGCAGCTCCGACGCGGGGCGAGTTACCGTCTCGGGGAAGCGCTTACGCTCCTGGTTGATCGCGGCAAGCGCCTTCTGCCCACCATCCGCCAAACCTGCCGGCCCCTCGAGGAATCCCTCGATCGCCCGGAGTTGCGTGTGCGCAAGGCCGTACTGCAAACCCACGATCGAATGCGAAATGTCCCGGGAGAGCTGCTTCGCGAGAGTTTTGGGTGCAAACCCCGGGTCGAGCGAAGCGGTGATGAGTCCGTTGCGCGTACTGAAGTAGTGCGCAAAACCGTCGACGTCCTTCCAGTAGAAGTCCGCATGCCACACAGCAGCCGAAGGCAACGTGATGGTGGGAATCCCGGCCCGCCCGGCCCGCAAGCTGTACTCGACGTCGTCCCACTGGAAGAAAACCGGCAGTGGCAATCCGATCCGCTCGATGGCTTCAGCAGGGATCAGGCAAGACCACCAGCCGTTGTATTCGGCATCCACGCGACGTTCCGGCAGCTTCTCGAGCACACTCCGGTTGCGAACACCGTGCTCGTCGGTCGGTACACCACGCTGCAGGGTGCCCAGATCGACGCGTTCACCCGAAGCCAACAGGAAGTCGGGGTTGAACAGGAAGAGCATCTGGGCGCCGATCAAAGCCGGCTCCGTCGTCATGTTCGCGAACGCACTCAGTCGAAGAACCGATTCGGGCTCGCACAGAATGTCATCGTCCATCAAGATCACGTCGGCGTGCGGTCCGGCCGCCGACGCTTCGTACAGGCCCCGCGTGAATCCGCCAGCACCACCCAGGTTCGCCTGCCGCAGATACTGCAACCGCGAACCGAACTTCTTCGACACTTCCTGGAACAGCTCACGGCTCTCGACCGGATCCGTTCCCTGATCGACGACGTACAGAGCGTCGAGCAACGCGAGTACACGCTCGTCGGACGCGAGGGCCTCGACCGTGCGTGCGCAGTCGTCCGCACGATTGAACGTGCAGATCGCCACGGCTACCGGGCGAATCGACTCCGGCGAGGCGACGGTCCATTCCACGTCGTCGACTACCGCGCCGCCACCCTGCGCTTCGAACTGCAGCCACAGCGCCCCGCCGTCGACGAAGGTATCGAGCGGGGCGGTCATGGACACTCGTTCGTCGCCGGTCACGACGACGTTCGTCACGATCCGGCGGTGACCACCGATGTCCGAGGCCTGGATTTGGATGCGGCAAGCGGTATCGGCCACAACGTGCGCGGTGACGGTGACCTCGGTGACGTTGGTCCAGCGCTGCCAGTAGCTGGCCGGAAATCGACCGAAGAAGGTGTTGGTGTGTGCGACGGCCCCCGGTTGAAGCCGCAACTCGAACCGCGATCGCGTCGACATTCCGACCTTGGTCACCGCATACAGTTCGTCACTGGCGACAGGCGAAGTTCCGGTGAACAACGTCCGCTGCGCCAACAGACGATCCGACGTCGCGCTGCGTTCGATCAACTCGACTTCGGAATCGGACTGGTCATCGGTCGTGTTCACGGTATCCACGCCCCGCAGGGTATCGCGAATCCGCACCTCGGCGCCCCGGGCACCGAGTCACACCAGATTTACCCGCGATTACTCACTGCAGCGGCGGCCTGCAGCTCGGTCTTTCGCCGGCGAAGCGACAACAAACCCTTCGCCATCTGGATCACGTCCTTGGGCGAGATACGGCTCGCATGTGCCAGATGATCGTCACTGAGTCGGATCGGGACCTCGACCGGGCGCACCCCGGCCAATTCGAGCGCGTAGTCCAATTCGGTGGTGAAAAGGAAACCACGCTCGGTCAACGAGGGTGCGATTCGACGCAGCAAAACGCCGTCGACGATAAAAGTTCCCTGAGGGTCGCCCGTGCGGGTGCCCAGCACCACCCGTCGCAGCGTCGCAAATCCACCCGTCATCACCGAACGCAACAAGCCCCGTTCCACCTCTGAGTCCGAATGAGCCTTCGAACCGATGACCACGGGCGGGACGGACCCTAGGTCCGCCATCACGCGGTCGGCCCCTTCGATGTCACCGAAACCGAACGGAAGATCGTCCGCAGTGAGCAACACGCGCCGTCCACGAGAAGCAAGCGTCCCGGCGCGAAGCGCTGCACCCATTCCTTTGTCGCTGCTCATCGGACGGAAATTCACTCCCGGCCACGACCAGGAAGCCGCCAGAGCGGCACATACATCGGCAGTGTTGTCCGTCGAACCGTTCTCCACGACGATGATCTCGACTTGCCCGGTGCTCTCGGCCGGGCGGCTGGTGAAGTACTCGGCGAATTGACGCACCGTCGACTCCAGCACCTCGGCTGAGTTGTATGCGGGGATGATCACCGAGAGTTCCGGCGTAGCTGATTCCCCACGAACGGGTTCCGTCCGCGATATCGCCACGTCCCGATCTCCTTACTTCCCCGACTGCAGTTCGAACTCGTCGGAATACTACGCTCCGAGAAACAAGGCGCAGCCCAGGCTCCGAGAAAAAGAGCACGACCCAGGCTCTGACAACAGCCATCGACTCGAAGACGAAAGCACATCGTGAAATCTGACTTATCGCTCGCACAACGCGTGGTGCCGCCAATTCTTCTCGCCGCTCTGGTGTCGATCGTGGCCGCCATCCCCTTGATCTCCAACCGGTGGTTCTACTACTGGGACGACAGCGCAGCAGCTTTCACGCCTGGTTGGCACACGATCGGCGAGCGAATCCTGTCCGGTTCGTGGCCGACGCTCATTCCCGAATTGTGGGCCGGCGGCAACGTCACCGCCGAAGCCCTTTACGGGACTTACAATCCCGTGATCCTTCTGGATTCGGTTGCCATTGCGCTCATTCCGAACCTGGGTATCGGAATCACGCTGGTCAAAATGCAGTTCATGGCAGTACTCGCGGTGGGCGTCTACCTGGTGGCCCGCCAGTACGGCGCCAATCGGTCGATGGCTTTCATCGCCGGCTTTGCCATGCCGTTCGCCGGATACACGCTCTATTTCGACGCGTCCAGTTGGGCGTCCGGGCTGATCGCCTTCGCTTGGATCCCTCACGTCTGGTGGTCCACTCGCGCCAGCGCGCTCGGCCGGGTGAACCCTCTGGTACCGATCATTTTCGGCTATCTCGCGATGACCACCGGCAACCCGTACGGCGCAGTCGGTGTCGCGGTCGTCTACCTCGCTGTCATAGCGGAATGCATCGCCGTCAAACGCGCAGGCAGCATCAAATCACTGATGATCAGCGCGGCAGCGATCATCATGATGTCGCTGATCGTGTACCTACCACTGCTGTTCACCACCGGCGTGTCGGTGCGTACCCAGTCCGGAATCGCGAACGACGGTTCGCTTCGACCCGATCTCGGTGATCTGCTCAACCTCTCCGGTCCGTCGAACCAGCCGTACGTCACCGCTTTCGCTTTGCCCGCCATGACAATTCCACTGGTGTACCTGGCCTGGTTCCTCATACCGCTCGCACCGTGGATTCAATGGAAGTCACTGAAGAAGTTGGGCCGCCACAGCGTCTCGCTCTTCGTCTTCGGCGGAATTTACGTCGTGCTGCTTCTCGGACCGTCGAATCTCTGGCTGTTCCGTTGGCCGGCGCGACTGCTCGAGTACGGTCAACTGCCCGCCATCGTGGTCACGGCGGTGGCCCTCTCCGCCGGACTACATCGTGACCGAATCCAGACGAGAGCAATCATCACCGCGGGATTGTTGGCACTTCAGTTCTATCTTGCCTGGTCGAATGTCCCGGAAGATATCGGCATTCACTCGGCGTCACTGCTCATCACCGTGGTTCTCACCGTTCTCGCGTTGGTTGTGGCCTACCGTAAACCGCGCTACCTCGCCGGCGCCCTCGCTGTCGGCATCGTCGTCGTGCTCAGCGCCCAGACCAATTTCTGGTTCACCGGGAACTACAACGTGACACCGTGGAAGTTCCCCAGGCAGGTGGCGTTCCTCGAGTCCAAGTTCGAGGACCGTTACCAGGGAACTACTTTCGCGATCGCCGACCCCGTCAACATTCCGCCGGACAATGAAACCGGGCAGTGGGGTGACCTCCTGTTCGGCAGCGCCTGGCAGCCGGCCGGTGTCAATGCCGTCAACAGCTACGCCGGAATCAGCTACAACGATTTTGTTCAAGCGCTGTGCTTGAACTACTACGGCGGCGTCCAGTGTCCGGACGGCGTCGACCGACTGCTCGCCGAATCACCGGGCACCGGAGTGTCCTGGCTCGACGCGATGCGTATCGATACGGTCGTAGTTCAGAATTCCGGACCGTACGGTGGAAAACGCGCCCTCGACGCCCTACCCGAAGGCGAGTGGACCGTATCGCCGGATCGGATGGTTACCGTCGGCCATCGCACCACCGAGCATCAGTGGCCCGACGGCCGCGTATCCGTAACGACGCCTGGTCTCGACGTGCGTGGCGATGCTGCCGCTACGGACACCCGGGAAACCGTCGAGTACACCGGGTCCGGCACGGTGACATTCGCCCTGCTCGCCTGGCCCGGCTGGACCGCGACTGTAGATGGTCAGACGGTCGAAACGAAGGCGAGCCCCGGCGGGTTGTTGCAGGTCGATCTACCGCCGAGTGCCGCGTCCGGATCTGCCCTCACCATCGAATTCAGTCCACCCGGAAGCACTTTCGGATGGACTGTCGCCGGCGTCGGACTACTCCTGGCACTCTCGCAAGGAGCCTGGGCCTTCCGACGCCGACGCAGCGGTCAGGACGACAACGCCGCAGCCAACGCAGATTCCGTCACTTCGTGAACCGCGCGGTGAGCGGGCAGAATCGACGCCCGCTCACCGTCGGCATCACCTGTGCCCTGCACCAATCCGAGGAAATGCGTCAGCTGCGCGGCCAGGGGTTCCTCGCTGTAACGGATCGTCGGAATTTCGATGACTGTCTGCTGCTGGTAGCCGTCGCGATCGGTAGGCATGTTGTCGTCGATGTGCCGGTAGATGGTGATGTCGCGACGCAAGAGATCGATCTCGATGAGTCGATCGGCCTCGAGCAACGACAGCTGGCGAATCTTGCGCTGACTGATTCGGCTCGCGGAAATCGTTGCAACAGCCCCTGATCCGAACCGCAGTACGGCGTCGGCGCAATCTTCCGACCGGTTCTGCACGGACGTCGGATGGAAGTAGCCGAACTCCCCCTTTGCCAAACTGGGTTCCGAACCGGCAAATCCGATGGCAAGGTCGATATCGTGGATCAGCAGGTCCGTCGCGACACCCGTCGGAATGCGGGAAACGAACGGAGAGTGGCGGATACCGTTCACCTGCCACACATCGCCGGAGAACTCACGGGCGGTGCGGACAGCGGGATTGAACCGTTCGAGCAGTCCACACATCAGGGGAACACCGGACGCGCGTGAACGATCGACCAAGTCGACGCTCTGCTCGTACGTCGCCGCCAACGGCTTCTCCACCAGGACGGGCTTACCCAGATCGAGAACCCGCCCGGCCAACTCGTAGTGCGCGGGCGTAGCCGCGGCGATCACCACGGCGTCGATACCGTCGAGCGAGTCGAAATCTGCGGCCCAACGCGTATCGAACCGCGCAGCAACAGCTTTGCCCTGCTCCTCGCGCGGCTCGATCAGCAGATCCAACTCACACAGTGCCGACTGTGCGATGACCCGCGCATGCAGCGAGCCCATCTGACCGGATCCGACGAGGGCGATACGTGGCTTGCTAGCAGTCATTTTCAGGCCTCCATGGCGCCGCGTACTGCGGCAACGATCTGATCGACGTCGCCGGCGGACAACGCAGCGTGGACGGGGATGCTCAGGCACCGCGATGCCACCGAAGTGGCCACCGGCGTCTCCTCGACGACGACGCGCGGATGTTCGCGGTAGCACTCGTAGTCGTAGACGGCCTTCGGGTAGTAGATGCCGCTACCGATGTCCTTCGCGGCCAGACGCTCGCTCAACTGATCGCGAGTGATCGGTGCGTCCTCGGCCAGCAGCAACGTGAACTGATGCCAGACATGTCCGCGGCCCGGCAGCTCGCTCGGCAAGATCAGTCCTTCGACGTCCTTCAGGCCTACGCGCAAGGCCTCCGCATTGCGTCGACGGGCCTCGACCTGCTGCATGTAGGTCGCCATCTGGGGCAGAGCCAAGCTCGCCTGAAGATCGGTCATCCGGTAGTTCTGGCCGACCATCTCGTACTGGTAGCGCGCCCGCATCCCCTGGTTACGCAGGACACGGAGTCGATCGGCGATCGCATCGTCGTCGGTGGTGATCATTCCGCCCTCGGCGGTCGTGAGGTTCTTCGTTGCGTAGAACGAGAAGCAACCCACGCCGAAGCTGCCGGCGCCTCGCCCGTCGAACGTCGCTCCGTGCGCTTGAGCGGCATCCTCGACGACAGTCAGACCATTCTTCGATGCCAACGGCACCAACGCATCCATGTCCGCCGACTGGCCGTACAGATGAACCGGCATCAGAACCTTCGTGCGCTCCCCGATTCGATCGGCAGCGACAGCAGGGTCGATATTGAAATCGGACTCGGAGATATCGGCAAACCTCGCCGTCGCACCCGCCTCGAGGATCGCATTGAGCGTGGCCACGAACGTGAACGGCGTGGTCAGAACCTCGTCGCCGGGCTGAAGATCCTGCACCTGAAGAGCCGCGATCAATGCGGTCGTGCCGTTGTTCACCGCCACCGCGTGTCGCGTCCCGACCAGCGCTGCGAACTCGTCCTCGAGCCGCTTCACCTTGGGTCCCTGCGCGACGATCCCCGATCGCAGAGTGTCCAGCACCTCGCGCTCGACTTCTTCCCCGAACGAGATACTGGATATCGCGATCACTGAGTTACCTCCGATAGATTCATCCGACCGTCGTCGGAACGAAATACCCCGACAACCCAGGAAGCGTATCGAAACACGATTCGATACTTCGAGAGGATTCCGGAACCCGCATGTCTGAACGAGCCGACTGCCACATCCATCCAACCGCCGCGATCGGCGCCGACGTACTGATCGGGACAGGTGTGACCATCGGGCCGAATGCCGTACTGACCGGCCCACTCGAGATCGGCGACGACTGTTGGATCGGCGCGGGAACGGTACTGGGAGCTCCCCCCGAGATCCTCGGCGCGCTGCACCCCACGTCCTGGTCCGTCAGCGCCGGTCTGGGAATTCGAATCGGTGCTCGAACGACGATTCGCGAATTGAGCACCGTCCACCAGGGCAGCGAACGGCGAACCGAAATCGGCGAGGACTGCTTCGTGATGAACAGAGTCGGAATCGAGCACGACGTTCAGATCGGTGACCGGTGCGTCGTGTCATCCGGTACGACGCTCGCCGGGCATGTCAGCGTCGGAGACGGCGTCAACCTGGGCATGCACACTGTCGCGCACCAACGACGCGTCGTCGGCTCCGGATCCATGGTCGGGATGGGAACCGTCGTGGTCAAGGACGTTCCGCCCTTCGCCAAAGCATTCGGCAACCCGGTGTCACTGCACGGTGTCAACCGAATCGGAATGAGTCGATCGGGTATCTCGGAGGAAGACATCGCTGCGATCGAAGCCGTCTACTCCGCGGGCAGCTTCGGTACGTCACCGGCCATTCCGGACTCACTGTCGGAAGCCTTCACCTGGTGGCGGGAACGCGCCGACAAACCGCTCGTGGTGTAGCGAGGCAAATCCTGGTTGGTATCGTCTGCGAAATGACGAACGGGCGGGATGCAGGCGCGTGAGTACCTCTCCCGAATCTGAACAACCGGTCGAAGACGTCGAACCGGCCGCACCGCCGAACGCGCTGCGTGGTCTTCTCGTCAACGGATTCAAGGTGCTCGTCACCCTCGCGATCGTCGTTGCGATCGTCTTCGCGGTGAAGTCCCAATGGTCCGAGGTCAAGAACACGATCACAGAGCTGAACTGGTGGACGCTTGCCGCTTCGTCTGTGTTCATCTTCCTCGGCATGGGTGCCGCAGTGCGTGCCTGGCAACACGCACTCGGCGCACTCGAACAACCGATACCGGCATTCGACGCCGCGCGCGCTTATCTGGTCGGCCAACTCGGCAAGTACCTTCCCGGCAGCGTCTGGGCATTCGTTCTGCAAACGGAACTTGTCAGGCGCGCCGGCGTGTCCCGGGCGGCAGGTTTCGTCGCGGTACTTGTCACGGTGGGTTTGAGTACAACTTCGGCGTTGGTCGTCGGACTCTTCGGTCTGCCCGCCCTGTTCGAGGTCAGCACAGTAGCCGCGGTCGGCGTGATCATCCTGGTCCCGATCGCACTTGTCTGCGCGTATCCGCCGGTGCTCACACGCCTGGTGAACCTCGCACTGAAACTGCTCCGCCGCGCACCACTGCACAAACCGCTCACGATGCACAAGATCGCCCTCGCGTTGGGCTGGTGCGCAGCCAGCTGGGTGCTCTACGGCATCCAGTTGTGGCTGCTCGCGTCGAGTTCGGCCGGATTCGAAATTCGTGGGCTCGTCGAGTGCATCGGCGCTCTAGCCCTCGGTATGTGCGCGGGCGTCCTCGTGTTTGTCGTCCCGTCCGGAATCGGTGTCCGCGAAGCCGTCATCGTCGCGGCGCTTTCGCCGTTCATGGATGCCGGCGTCGCGCTCGGCCTCGCACTGGCGTCGAGGCTGCTGTTCACCCTCTGTGAGGTCTTTGCCGGCGTCGTGGCTGCGCTGTCCGGATCACGAGTCCTGCGCAACGCACTCGTACACGAGCGTTCCCGGGTGCCGGACCCCACCAAAGCCTGAGGCTCAGTCGACGACTTTCTCCGAAGCGGAATACTGTGTCTCGACGCCGGCCTTCTGCGGACGCCACCACTTCTCGTTGTCGCGATACCACTCGACGGTGGCTTCCAGTCCGCTTCGGAAATCGCGGTACTGCGGCTTCCACCCAAGTTCCTGCTGGAGTCGCGTCGAATCGATCGCGTAGCGCAGATCGTGCCCGGGGCGGTCGGTGACGAAGTCGAAATCGTCCGGCTTGCGTCCGAAGATTTCGAGCAGGGTCCCAATCACGGTTCGGTTGTCGGTTTCACCGTCGGCGCCGATCAGATACGTCTCGCCGGACCTTCCGCGGTCCAGGATGTCCCACACCGCACGATTGTGGTCCTCGACGTGAATCCAGTCGCGGACGTTGCGACCTTCCCCGTACAACCGAGGACGTACCCCGTCGATCAGATTGGTGATCTGGCGTGGGATGAACTTCTCCACATGCTGGTACGGGCCGTAGTTGTTGGAGCAGTTGGAGATGGTCGCCGCGATCCCGAACGAGCGCACCCAGGCGCGCACGAAAAGGTCACTCGACGCCTTCGACGCCGAGTAGGGACTCGACGGGTTGTACGGTGTCGCCTCCGTGAACTTCGTCGGATCATCCAGTTCGAGGTCTCCGTACACCTCGTCGGTGGAAATGTGGTGATAGCGGACCCCGTGTGAACGCACTGCCTGCAGGAGCGAGAACGTACCCATGACGTTGGTGCGCAGAAACGGTTCGGGGTCGGCGAGGGAATTGTCGTTGTGGCTTTCGGCAGCAAAGTGCACAACTGCGTCGGAGCGCGAGACGAGATCGTCAACCAGTGGCTCGTCGGCGACGTTGCCGTGTACGAACGTGATCCGGTCCTCGACCGACGCCAGGGACTGGCGATTTCCGGCGTAGGTCAGGGCGTCGAGAACCGTGACTTCCACGTCGGGACGCGTCGACACCGTCTGATGAACGAAATTGGCACCGATGAAGCCGGCACCCCCGGTGACCAGTAGTCGCACTTCATCTCCTCAGGCTCATCGAACGAACTCCCACTTTAGCGGCCGAATTCGCCATGTCCCGTTTGCATCGGCGGGCAGGAGTGCAGGACACTGCACGCATGCGCGGAATCATTCTGGCCGGTGGCACCGGGTCGCGGTTGCACCCGATCACCCTCGGAGTGAGCAAGCAACTCTTGCCTGTCTACGACAAGCCGATGATCTATTACCCGCTCTCCACTCTCATGCTCGCCGACATTCGCGACATCTTGATCATCACGACCCCACACGACGCCGAACAATTCCGCCGGGTTCTCGGCGACGGCTCACAATTCGGCGTGAATCTCACGTACGCGATCCAGCACGAACCCAATGGCCTCGCAACGGCATTCACCCTCGGCGCGGATCACATCGGATCCGAATCCGTAGCGCTTGTCCTCGGCGACAACATCTTCTACGGCCCCGGTCTCGGAACCCAACTCAGGCGTTTCTCCGACATCGATGGTGGCGCGGTCTTCGCCTACTGGGTGTCGAACCCGACTGCCTACGGGGTCGTCGAATTCGACGACTCCGGCCGGGCGGTGTCCATCGAGGAAAAACCGACATCACCGAAATCCAATTACGCGGTCCCTGGCCTCTACTTCTACGACAGTGACGTCGTGGCCATCGCACGCACTCTGAAGCCCTCTGCGCGTGGCGAATACGAAATCAGCGACGTCAACCGGCACTATCTCGAGGCAGGCAAACTCTCTGTCGACGTCCTCCCTCGCGGAACGGCGTGGCTCGACACCGGCACTCCCGATTCCCTGCTCGAAGCTGCGAACTACGTGCGAACCATCGAACACCGCCAGGGCCTCAAGATCGGTTCACCTGAAGAGGTCGCCTGGCGTCAGGGGTTCATCAGCTCCGACCAATTACGCACTCAGGCAGAAACATTGGGCAAATCCGGGTATGGCGACTATCTACTCGAACTGCTCGAGCACGGCAAGGAATGGTGACGTGGAAATTCGTCCACTGAAAATCGCCGGAGCCTGGGAGATCACGCCGAAGCAGTTCGGCGACCATCGCGGCGTCTTTCTCGAATGGTTCAAAAGCTCTACCTTCACCGCCGCGACCGGCCGCACTCTCGACCTCGCCCAGGCCAACTGCTCGGTTTCCGAAGCCGGCAGCCTCCGCGGGATCCACTTCACCGACGATCCACCCGGACAGGCGAAATACATCACCTGTGTGAAAGGTGCCTTCCTCGACGTCGTCGTAGACCTGCGCGTCGGATCACCGACCTTCGGCGAGTGGGACGCGGTGGTGATCGACGACGTCGAACGACGAGCAGTATTCCTCGCGGAAGGCCTCGGCCACGCGATCCTTTCGCTCGAAGACGGATCGACAGTGATGTATCTGTGCAGCATCGAATATTCCCCCCACCTGGACCGCGACCTCGATCCCTTCGATCCGGAACTCGCGATCGAATGGCCGAAGAGGGATCGTAACGGCAACCCCCTCACCTACGAGCTCTCCGCAAAGGACGCTGCCGCACCATCCCTCGCGACGCTCCGCGCAGACGGCCTGTTGCCCGGTTTTGTGGCCGAAGATTCGCAGAATCGGTAATCTTCACCTTTCACACTCGATGGCATGACACCGGCGGGACGGACGGCTGGATGACCAAACGTGCGAGCAGACGCGGCCTGTGGACGGCCGTCGTTCTCGCAGCCGGACTCGGCGGTCTCGCGCTGGTCGCCCCGCCCCTGACTCCAGGCACGATCGAGTCCGCTCCCGTCACGGTCATCACGACCACCCCAGCCGCGCCGGTTGTTCCGCTCACTCCGGACGAACTCTCGGCCCGGGTGGTCCCCACCATCGTCACCATCACCGCGCCGGCCGGATTCACCACCACCGCAGGAACCGGGATCGTGCTCTCCGCTGACGGAGTGGTGCTCACGAATCACCACGTCATCAGCGGAGCCTCGGACGTCACCGCCGTCAGCATGTCCAACGGACTGATCTACGACGCCGAGATCCTCGGTTACGACAGCGTCAGCGACCTTGCCGTTCTGCGCCTTGCGGGCGCCACCGATCTGCCGGTGGCAGTGGTCGGCAAGTCCACGGAAGCCGCTCGTGGGGATGCCGTCACCGCAATCGGAAATGCCGAAGGTGGCGGAAAACCCGTCCCGGCTCCCGGCGTCATCACCAACCTCGGTGTCACCGTCAACACCCGCAACGTGTCCGACGGTTCGCGAAACCAGTTGAAGGGCCTCATCGAGGTGGACGCGGACATCCGGCCGGGCGATTCCGGTGGCCCGCTGGTCAACGCTGTGGGCGAACTGATCGGCGTCAGCAGCGCGGGCAACGCCGTCACCGACCGCACCGAAACCTCGCCGGCGCCTCAGTCCTACGCGATACCGATCGACACGGCACTACCGATCGTCGAGCAGGTACTCGGTGGCCGCTCCTCCGAAACCGTGCGCGTGGGACCGACACCCGTACTCGGTGTCGCGGTGAAGGACCACGCAGAAATGCCGCCCGGCGCGGAAGTTGTTGCCGTGAGCTTCGATTCGCCAGCCGAACGGGTGGGGCTCACCAAAGGTGCGGTCATCACGGAGTTCGGAGACAGCCGGATCGCGTCGTCCGCGGATCTCAATGCGGCGATGAGCTCGCACCGCCCCGGCGATACCGTCGCGCTGACGTGGGTGGACGCAACGGGGCAGCCCGGGGCCGGGTCCTTGGTTCTCGACGAGGGACCACCTCGCTAGCCTCCAAGAGCTCTAGCCGTGAAAGCATCGTGGCATGACCACGGTCCTTCTCCTCACCTGTGACGGCGCCGCCCGCGAGGCGGATGTCGAAAGCAAACTCGTCATGGAAGCTCTCACCACCTACGGCATTGCGTCGACAATGGCGCCGTGGTCAAGCCCGTCCCTCCGCGATATCGACGCCGACCTGGTTCTGATCCGGTCTACGTGGGACTACACCCAGCGCCTCGGCGAATTTCTTGCCGTCCTCGATCAGCTGACCGCCCCGATCGCCAATCCCCTCACGATCGTCAAGTGGAACGCCCACAAGGGATACCTGACCGAACTTGCCGCGGCCGGCGTCCCCATCGTCCCCACCGCTGTGCTCGCCGCCGGAATCACCGCCGGAAAGAGCGAAACACTCACCCTCCCTTCCTTCGAGAGTGCCGACGTCATCGTCAAGCCTGCGGTGTCCGCCGGCGCTGTCGGAGTCGGAAAATTTGCCTCCGGGTCCGCGCAGGCCCACGCTCACCTCAGCTCCATCCTCGAGAGTGGCAACGACGCATTGGTCCAGCCCTTCATCTCGGACGTCGTCGACGGCGAGCGCTCGATCATCCACATCGGCGGACGCTACTCCCATGCGGTCCGGAAGATCCCGGCCGCCAACGACTTCCGTGTGCAGGAATTCCACGGCGGAACCAACCACCTCCACGAACCGTCCGCCGCCGAACTCGCGGTGGCCGACGCGGCACTGGCCGCAGCCCCATGCGTCCCCGGCGAATTGCTGTATGCGCGTGTCGACGTCGTGGGGCCGGTGGATCAACCACTGCTCATGGAAGTGGAATTGATCGAGCCCGAACTCTTTCTGCCATTCGCCCCTGGATCCGCCGACGCGCTCGCCCGTGCGGTTGTCGCGTCACTACATCTCTGATTCCTGGGGCGGGACCGTATCGAGCCTGGTGCGAATGAACCTGGCAACGTCACGTAGGGCAGCCCGGCTCTCCGGCAAGCCAGGCCAGACGGCGGGAAACGCATGAACCTGTCCGTTCCAGATCTGCAGCGAACAGTCCACCCCGGCGGCGGCGAGTCGCTGCGCCATGACCTCCGAATCAACTCTGAGCACCTCGGATTCGGCGGCGATCAGCAACGACGGCGGCAACGCGGCCAGATCGCCGTCGATGGGTGAGTTCGTCTGTCCGCCAAGCTTTCCGATCGCCATCAAGGCCGACACCGGGGCGATGACGTCACGTCGAGCGTTGGCATGGACCGATTTGGCGGTGCAATCGAGATCGAGGAGCGGTGAGAGTCCGACAAGACCGGCCGGAACCTCGAGCCCGGCGGAAACAGCTGCAAGCGCCGTCGCGAAGACCAGGAAACCTCCGGCCGAATCACCCACGAAGACAACCTTTTCCGGCAATGCTCCCTGTTCGAGGAGCCACCGGTATGCATCCAGGCAGTCGTCGACGGACCCGCTGATGCTCGTACTCGGCAACTGCCGATACGCGACGTGCAGGACCGGAAGGCCGGTTCGCTTGGCGATGCTGGAAACCACCGGCCGATGCGTGTTGAGCCCGCAGCACATGAACCCACCGCCGTGCAGGTAGAGAACGACACCGTCGCGCAGATCAGCCGTCGAGCCTGCCGTGCGCACGAGTTCACCGTCGAAACCCGGAAAACGAATCGCCTCCCGATCGATCCCGAACGGAATGCGCACACCCGCGGCCGAGTCCAGAACTGCGGCGCGGCGCATGGCGCCAGGCGTCAGCGGCGCGATCCCGACCACGGGCCGAAGCATCCATCGGCACGCGTTGTAGAGGACCTGTGATTCGATACTCGGCCTGCCGTATCGAGTTCCGGTCCTACGACTGACAGTCGGCAACAGAGACATCTGTCCAGATTAGAAGCGATCAGGCACCGAAGAGGTCGACTTCGTCGAGATCGTCGACGATCGTGACCTTTCGTTTCCGCCCGCCGATGACCTTGCCCAGACCGCGCAGTCCACCGGACTGAGCTTTCGGAGCTGGCTCGATGCGCTGAGGCGCAACTCTCGTCCGCGCTGCGCGCTGAACGGGCTTGGGTGCGGGAGCTACTGCAGGTGCCGCGGGCGCTACGGAAGCCACGGGTTCGGGAATCTCTGCTGGAACCACCGCTTCCGGCTCCAGAAAACCTTGAACAATCTGCGGGGCCTCGGGGGCGACCTCAGCGACTTCCTCCACCTGAACCGGTCCGTCGATCACCGGGATGTCCGACGCCCACCGGACCCGATACTCGAGGCCACGCGCCGCCAGTTCGTGTGCCAGGTCGCCATGCCACACACCGTCTTCGCCATCGCCGTACGCCCGTGCGTCGGAGCTGACCCAGATCACGTCGACGCCCGGGTTGCGGTCGGCGAGATCGAGCACGGTCAGCCAATTCAGCGTCGCCGGATATCCGTCACGTTTCTTCTTGTCGACGTACGGCCGGCGCAGAGAGATCGCCCTCTCGGCCACCTCGAGATGCGAAACGTCGACTGGATCGACCACTTCGACGCCGATCGCGACGAGGTCTTCGATCACGTCGTCGACGTAGCCGTCGGCCTTGTCGTGAGCCGCGTCGACAAACCTCGTGAGGTCGCGCCGCAACCCCAGTCGGTCGTACATGCGCGCCTGGACGCTCAGGGCCGCGATCATCTCCGCCGATTCCTCGCGGTAGCGACTCGCAACCTCGAGTACGACCAACCGCGGCACGACGACGCGGTGTCCGAGTGCGCGAGCGTCGGCGATGGCGGTGTCGAACCGTGCACCCCTGGTCAGGGCCGAAGAATCGAGAACGATGATCATGCGCTCGATTCTCTCTCGAGAAACCGGACGAATGCGCTAATCCACCCCGAACCGTTACTTGATCTTGAAGATCACTGCCCGCTGAACGATGAAGTTGATGACCGTCGCGGTGCCCTGCGCGATGACGAAGGCCAGCGGTGTCCGCCACCAATGTTCGTCGAAGACATGGACCATCACTTCGTTGAGTCCGACCTGAACGGCAAAAGTGACCGCGTACAGCGCAACAACCGCGATGAAGCGGGCCCGCGAAGGCTCGGCCTTGAACGTCCACCGACGATTGATGAGATACGCCGTCGTGGTGCCCGCGACGAAGCTCAGCGATTTGGCGGCGACGCGCGGCAACCCCAGCGCCAGGAGCAGCACGTACAGCCCGTAGTCCACGACCGCCGACAGGCCACCCGTCGCGACGAACCTGACGATCTGCGTTTTCAGGTCCATCGCGTCGTCGGCGATGTCCGTCGTGACAGGAATCTCGACGGGCAGCGGGACATGGGGTTCGTGCTGGTGACTTGCAGGTGTTTCGGGCACGACGACGAGAGTAACCACTCGAGTCGGAGCCGTCGGCACTACTCCCAGGTAACCTCTACCTTGATGTCCACGACAGCAGAAGAGACGCCGAAGCCGGCTCTCCACACCCAAGCCCGCACCCTCACCGGTTGGGGACGCACCGCCGCCACCACTGCACAGGTGCTGTCCACCCCCGACGTGGAAGTGATCGCCAACGCGGTCGCCCAGGTTGCGGAACAGAACGATTCCAAGCCCTCGCATCTGCGACGCGGCGTCATCGCGCGCGGCCTCGGCCGCTCGTACGGTGACCCGGCGCAGAACGCCGGCGGCCTGGTCATCGACATGAATGCACTCGACCGCATTCACCGCATCGATCGCGACACCGCTCTGGTGGACGTCGACGCCGGCGTAAATCTGGATCAGCTGATGAAGGCTGCTCTGCCGTTCGGCCTGTGGGTTCCGGTCCTGCCGGGTACTCGCCAGGTCACGATCGGCGGCGCCATCGGCTCGGATATCCACGGCAAGAACCATCACAGCGCGGGCAGCTTCGGCAACCACGTCGTGTCGTTGGATCTGCTGACGGCCGACGGCAAGGTTCGCACGCTCACTCCCAAGGGCGGGCGCAACGACCCCAAGGCCGCGCTGTTCTGGGCCACGATCGGCGGCATGGGCCTGACGGGCATCATCTTGCGGGCAACCATCAAGATGACACCGACCGAGACGGCGTACTTCATCGCCGACGGTGACGTCACCAACACCCTCGACGAGACCATCGCACTGCACAGCGACGGCAGCGAAGCCAACTACGACTACTCGAGCGCGTGGTTCGACGCGATTGCCGCGCCCCCGAAGCTCGGCCGTGCGGCAGTCTCGCGCGGATCGTTGGCGAAGCTCGATCAGCTTCCGGCCAAGCTGCAGAAGAACCCGCTCAAGTTCGATGCACCGCAGCTCCTGACGTTCCCCGACGTCTTCCCCAACGGCCTGGCGAACAAGCCGATCTTCAGCGCTGTCGGTGAGGTTTGGTACCGCAAGGCTGGTACGTACCGCGGCAAGGTCCAGAATCTGACGCAGTTCTACCACCCGCTCGACATGTTCGGTGAGTGGAACCGTGGCTACGGATCCAACGGATTCCTGCAGTACCAGTTCGTGGTTCCGCCGGAGGCAGTCGACGAATTCAAGAAGATCATCGTCGACATCCAGCGCAGCGGGCACTACTCGTTCCTCAACGTGTTCAAGCTCTTCGGCGAGGGCAACCAGGCGCCGCTGAGCTTCCCGATCCCGGGCTGGAACATCTGCGTCGACTTCCGTATCAAGCCTGGCCTGAACGAGTTCGTCACCGAACTCGACAAGCGTGTCCTCGAATTCGGCGGACGCCTGTACACGGCCAAAGATTCGCGGACGTCCGCGGAAACCTTCCACGCCATGTACCCGCGCATCGACGAGTGGATCGCGACGCGCCGCAAGTACGACCCCACAGGCGTTTTCGCCTCCGATATGTCCAGAAGGCTGGAACTGTGATCAACGCTGTAGGTAACCCGCAAACCGTTTTGCTTCTCGGTGGAACCTCCGAGATCGGCCTCGCCATCTGTGAGGAGTACCTGAAGAAGGCGCCGTTGCGCGTCATTCTGGCGGCACTCCCCGGCGATCCGGGACGCGAAGCTGCGGTCAAGCAGCTCGAAGCCAAGGGCGCCACCTCGGTGGAGCTCATCGACTTCGACGCTGTTGATTTCGAGTCGCACCCGAAGGTGATCGACCAGGCGTTCTCGAACGGTGACGTCGACGTGGCCATCGTCGCTTTTGCGTTGGACGGTGACTCCGAAGAGCTGTGGCAGAACCAGCGCAAGGCGGTACTGGTCGCGAACGTCAACTACACCGCTTCCGTCTCGGTCGGTGTTCTTCTCGGCGAGAAGATGAAGGCTCAGGGCTTCGGCAAGATCATCGCGATGTCGTCCGTAGCCGGCGAACGCGTCAAGCGTGCCAACTTCGTCTACGGCTCCACCAAGGCGGGCCTCGACGGCTTCTACCTCGGGCTCGGCGAGGCTCTCGCGGAATTCGGACCGCAGGTGACCGTCGTTCGCCCCGGCATGGTGCGCACGCAGTTCAGTGCCCACGTCAAGGAAGCCCCGCTGACGGTCAACAAGGACATCGTCGCGAAGCTCGCTGTTGCCGCCTCGGACAAGGGCAAGGAAATCGTCTGGACTCCCGGCCCCTGGCGCTTCGTCATGATGGGTCTGCGCCACGTGCCGCGCCCGATCTTCCGGAAGTTGCCGGTTTAAGCTCCTCCCGTGCCAGAAACAACAACTGCTCCGAGTACAGACCTTTCGACCCCGTCGCCGTGGCGTAATGCCACGGCGACGGTGGTGGAAATGGCCCTCGGAGCGCTGGTCGCCGCTGTTGTAGCCGCTGTCGGGCTCTTTGCTTTCGGCCGAGTTCAGTGGCCGGCGTTCACCTCTTCCAACGTCACGCAGGCAGTCACGACGGTGCTGCAGGTGCTCTGCATCGCAGTGGTCGGCGTTGCGGTTCTGATGTTCCGCGCCCGCAAGGCCGAGCGGATCGCAAAACTCCTCTCGTGGGCCGGGCTCTCCGGCTTTGTCACCACGACGCTCGGTCTGCCCCTGGCCGCGACAAGTCTGTATCTGCACGGGGTCTCGGTCGATCAGCAGTTCCGCACCGAGTACCTGACCCGGCTGACGGATTCTGCTGCGCTGCAGGACATGACGTACGTGGATCTGCCGCCGTTCTACCCGGCCGGCTGGTTCTGGGTCGGTGGACGCGTCGCGAACCTGCTGGGCATGGACGGTTGGGAAGCGTTCAAGCCGTACGCGATCGGCTCCCTGGCGGTCGTCGCCGTCGTTGCACTCGTGTTGTGGACCAAGCTGATTCGACGCGATTGGGCCGTCGTCGCAGCATTGGCCGTCACTGCCGTCGTGTTGGCGTACAACTCTCCCGAGGCGTACGGCGCCGTCATCAACCTCTTGATCCCGCCGGTGCTGATCCTGGCGTGGGGTGCGCTCGATCGCCCGGGTGCATCTCGATTTGCCGGAGCCGGCGCAATACTGGGGACGGGCCTGTTCCTCGGTTTTGCCGCAACCGTCTACACGCTGTACCTCGGATTCGCCGCGTTCGCAGTGACTCTGATGGCCCTGGTCGCGGCAGTGCTCGCCGCGCGTGCCCAGAACACCTGGAAAGCTGCACTGGGACCCCTCATTCGACTTGCAGTAATTGCAATCATCTCGGGTCTGGTAGCTCTGACCGTCTGGACGCCGTACCTGCTGAAGGCACTCTCCGGTGCCACCGCAGAGTCCGGCACCGCAATGCACTACCTCCCAGATTCCGGTGCGGTGCTGCCCTTCCCGATGCTGAGTTTCTCGCTCGTCGGCGGCCTGTGCCTGCTCGGCACGGTCTGGCTGATTTCGCGGTTCCTGTTCTCCCGCCGCGCCCGAGCACTCGGTATCGGTGTCATCGCCGTGTACCTGTGGGCGCTGCTGTCCATGACGTTCACCGTTGCCGGCAGCACGCTCCTCGGATTCCGGCTCGAGCCGGTTCTGATCGGACTTCTCGCGGCCGCCGGTGTGTTCGGTTTCTTCGAGTTCGCAGGCTGGATCGTGCTGGCCACAAGCGAGAATCCCCGAGTCAAAGCGGTGCTGGTGGCACTCGGTGTCATCGGAACCATCGCTTTCGCGCAGAACATCCCGCAGGTGCTGGCGCCGGATATCGCTGTGGCATACAGCGATACCGATGGCAACGGCGAGCGCGGAGACAAGCGACCCCCGGGTGCCGAAGCCAATTACGCCGACATCGACCGGATTATCCGCGAACAGTTGGGACGCGAACCCCATGACACAGTGGTGCTCACCGCCGACATCGGCTTCCTGAGCTTCTACCCGTACTTCGGCTTCCAAGGGCTGACATCGCACTACGCAAACCCCCTCGCCGATTTCCGTGCGCGCGCCGCGCTGATCGAGCAGTGGTCGGAACTGAAGACCCCTGACGAATTGATAGCTGCGCTCGACTCGGCGCCGTGGCGCAGCCCCGACGCCTTCGTCTTCCGCCAGGGCGCCGACGGGTACACACTGCGGTTGGCCGAGGACGTCTACCCCAACGACCCGAACGTCCGCCGGTACACGGTCACGTTCCCCAAGGAACTGTTCGACGATCCTCGTTTCACCGTCACAGAGCAGGGTCCATTTGTGGTCGCTACCCGCTCTGACGTGAACTAACCAGGAGATACGTCACAAAAGGCTTACCGTCGGGGTCGTTGACGCGACCCCGACGCACCCCTAACTTCATACCGTGACCCGAACCGATGCCCGAGCGGCAATGATCGATGCAGCCGAGCGTCTGGTTGCCGAACGAGGCCTGGCCGCACTGACGCTTCGTGACGTTCAGACCGAAGCCGGGCAGGCCAACAAGTCGGCCGCGCAGTATCACTTCGGTTCACGTGAAGGTTTGCTGGCGGCAGTCGTCGAGTCCAGAATGCGACCTGCCGCCGAGCGTCGGCGTGAGTTCCTCGACATGATCGATCTCGACCCGAATCCGCCGACGATGCGTGCCCTCGTCGAGGCTCTCGTCCTGCCGTTGGCAGAACAGACCATCTACCGCGAGGGCACGTTGTACGCACGGTTCCTGGTGCAGTCGATCTTCGACCCGGCCATGTCGTCGACCATCCGCGATCACATGCAGGCCGAGAGCTTCCGCGAAGTTCAGCGGCGGATCATCGCCGCTTCTTCATTGCCGACAGACATCGCCGAACTTCGGGCGGAAACTTTGACCGTGCTCACCGTCGTCACGTTTGCCACGTGGGAGGGTCGCGTCGACAGCCGAGATCGGGCTCACGTGATCGCTGCCGACCTGATCGAAAGTTGCCTCGGAGCACTCTCGGCACCGGCTGCGCAAATCTGACACGCCACCCGGCGAGTTTGTTTCCGAAACTGCCGGGGTACTCAGCCCCTCCAAGCGCAGTCGAGCAAACGGCCGCATCAACCACCGGTGGGGTAGGTGATGACAGTGAGCGAACTCGTTGCGCACAGCCGCGAGCTTGTACCGCATCGTGCAGTTCTCGATTCCGCTGAGCATGTTCTGGTCATTGCACGCGGCAAACCGTTCGGGCGCGAGCAGGCCTTTCACGAAGTGTTGAGCGTCGCGATTCGCAACCGCATCGAAGTCCTCACTCTGGCAAGGGCTCTCATCGACGTTTCCGAGTCTCGCGACTACCGCACGATCCCGACCGACACCGCGCACACCGTTGCGGTGCTCGAATGGGGTGAGCTACTCGAGATCCCGACCGAACACCACGAGAAGTCCAAGGCCGAATCGGCTGGGGACGTCGACGAATCGAGCGAACCCGACGATCCGATCGAACCCGAGTACCTGGTCGAGACCGACGTGGGCGGACGCGTCGTCTTTGTCGCCCTCGCGTTCACGGTCGGCGGGATAGTCGGATTCTTCGCGCACGACTGGGCACTTCTGCTTCTGATCACCGCCGTGTACCTCGTGTGGATCGCGGCACGACTGGTCGCGAAACTCGTCAGTGTTTCCCGCAGTGCCCATTGGGCAGACGCTTCGCCTATTCGTGGCACCGATTCGACCACGCGCAACGCGGAAAACCCCCACCGTCACGCTGTTGCAGCGTGACGGTGGGAGCACCCGCTTCCGCTAAAGCCTCTGCGGTACACCGTAAGTGACGACGGTATCGCCATTCGAGGTGACAGCCTTCGCGTACGGCCTGATAGTCACCGGCCCGATTGCTCCCTGCACGTAGCCGTGAACTCCGGAAAGTCGAACGGCCGCTTCGGGACCGTCGAATTCCTGATCCTCGAGCAACGCGACGTCGGTGATACCACCCGGCGCCAGATCGACGTCAAGTTCCTGGGAAGGAATGATGTCGCCGCCTATCGCAAACCCGTTCGAAATGTCCAGTCCCAGTTCGAAGTCCGGAACCAGGCCGATACCGAGGTTCGTTCCGCCCGTTACCGCCCAGTCGAGGCCGGGGCTGTTGAGAACAACTGTCGCACCGGTCAACGCGATCGGGTAGCCGATCTGATAGCCGATCGTCAGCTTCGTTCCGGTGAAGCTTGCTGCATCCGGCCCGTCGATCTTCACGCCGGCAACCCCGTCGTGGAAGAACTCGACACTCAGCGGTGAGCTGTCGAGCGGCGGAAAGACATGGATAGCGGTGTCCGCTTGGAAGACTTCTATCCGATTTCCTTTGGCGTCGGTTATCGAACTGGTGTTGTCGACGCCTGCCGACGCCGTCCCACCCCCCAAGACAACGGCCAACAAGGCCACTGCTCCTACTGCGCTACTGCGAACTGCTGTCTTCGACATGCACAAGCACCATCCCATCCGGTATAGGCCCCGGACGTAGGTTCCAACTCTTCGTCGAGGATGGGATTCGTCGGGGCTGCCTGAACAAACGCGAGCAAGATCCTTGTTGCGATACCCCGGTCACGAACCCGTCAAACGATGCACAAAACATTACTTTTCGGACAAGTCGGGTGGACCGGTTTGTCCCGATGACTGCGCCCGCTCGCAGACGCGAACCGTTTTGTTCGTTACTCTGACAGTGGAAGTTATCGAATCGAGACCTAAAGAGGCCACCCCGAACTTCTGAGATCGCCACTTCAGGGATGGGCGCCAGAACCGAAAGGCACCGACTGCATGACCGAGACCTTGCCCGACGTCCAACTGCTCGAAGAAGCACGTCCGGGGCGAGTCCGTTCAGCAGTCAGGCGCTCGGTAGTCCAGCGCGGGCGTCTGGTCGATCTCGCGATCATGGCGACGTTCACCGTCGCGGCGATCTACGTGATGTCGAACCTGTGGAGCGATCTGCAGTCCGGCTACCTGTTCAATGCGGGCCGCGACCAGGCGATGTGGGAATGGTTCTTCGCCGATACCGCCCACGCCCTGGCCCAGTTCCGCAGTCCGCTGTTCAGTGACCTGCAGAATTACCCACTCGGCGTGAACCTGATGGCCAATACCGCGATGTTCGGTATCAGCATCCCGCTGGCCCCGATCACGCTGATCTTCGGACCGACGGCCACGTATGCGATCGGGCTGACCGCCGGGCTCGGCGGCACCGCCATCGCTTGGTACTGGGCGTTCTCGAGGCACGTACTGACCGGCGTCTCGGTCCGCTCCAAGGTCGCCGCCGCCGTCGGCGCGGGGTTCTGCGGATTTGCCCCGGCCATGATCTCGCACGCCAACGGCCATCCGAACTTCGTCGCGTTCTTCGTCCTCCCGTTCATCTTCTTGCAGGTAGTGCGCATCTCGAACGGCAAGCGCCCGGTTCGCGACGGAATCGTTCTCGGCCTACTCGTCGCGTGGCAGATCTTCCTCGGCGAAGAGCCGCTCCTCATCTTCACGATGTCAGCCATGGTGTTCGGCGCCGCATACGCCCTGCCCGACGTGGCCAAGTCACGACAGGCGATCAAGCGCGCGATGCCCGGCCTCGTGGTCGGCGGCGCAGTCACACTCCTGATCACCGCCGTGCCGCTGTGGTCGCAGTTCTTCGGCCCAGCGAGCTACGACGGCGTCTCACACGGTCAGGCCGGCAACGACACCGCTGCCCTCACCACGTTCCCGACCGAATCGGTTGCGGGCGATCCCGAGGGCGCCGAGTTCCGGATGAACCCGACCGAGGAGAACGCCTACTTCGGCTGGCCGCTGGTGATCCTGCTCCTCGGTGCCACGGTGTGGTTGTGGCGCATCCGCCTGACCCGCGCTGCCGCCGCCGTGATCGTGGTCATGGGTGTGCTCTCGCTCGGTTCCGAACTGATCATCGACGGCGACAGGACCGGCATCACCCTGCCGTGGAAACTTCTCGCCGACCTGCCGCTGTTCGAATCGGTGCTCGAATCCCGATTCGCCATGGGCGCGATTCCGGCGATCGGACTGCTCCTCACCCTCGGCACCTACCGCGCTTTTGTCGAGCTTCGTGGACCGCGTCGCACTGCTGCCGGGGTCTGGCTGGTGACGCTCGCCGTCGCGATGATTCCTCTCATCCCGACGCCCATCGACGCCGATCAGCGATCGGCGACGCCCGAATTCATCACCAGCGGCTCGTGGGAGAACTACGTCAGCAACGGCACCCTGGTGACGGTCCCCGTCGCGAGCGCGGAAGACGCCCGCGCACTGAGCTGGCAGGTCGACGCGGACTTCGGGTTCCCGATTGCCGGCGGATACTTCGTCGGTCCGGATTCGAAGACCCGCGCCGGAATCTACGGCGCCGAGTCCCGGCCCACCTCGACCCTGCTGGTCAATGCCAAACAAACCGGCAAGGTTCCGTTGATCGACGTGGGCACCAGGGCGAACGCACTGACCGACCTGCGGTACTGGCACGCCGACGTTTTGGTACTTCCGCGATTCTCCGGTGACGACGCCCTGCGCCACACGGTCGAGGAACTGGTCGGCTTCGACGCCAAACGCGTCGACGACGTGTGGGTGTGGGACGTAAGAGACCTCGTGAGCGGCAAAACCTCGAACCAGGGTTAAACGGGTTGATCAGCAGGTCATGATCACCGGACCGTCTTCGGTGATCGCGACAGTGTGCTCACTGTGCGCAGCCCTGGCGCCAGAAACGGTACGAAGGGTCCACCCGTCGTCGTCGTGCCGGTAGTCGTCGGTTCCGTCGGCGATGAGCATCGGTTCGATGGCGATGACCAGGCCGGGGCGCAGCCGGAAGCCTTTGCCTGCTCGACCTTCGTTGGGCACGTCAGGTCCTTCGTGCATCTCACGGCCGATGCCGTGCCCACCGTGATCGGCGAGCATGCCGTATCCGAGGCCGCGCGCGTACTGTCCGATCGCGGCACCGATGTCGCCCAACCGGTTTCCGGGCAGGGCGGCGGCAATGCCGTGTGCCAGGGCCTGATCGGTCGCGTCGATCAGTGCCTGATCCTCACTGCTCCCCTGCCCGACAGTGAAGCTGATGGCGGAGTCGCCGCACCATCCGTCGAGTCTCGCACCGCAGTCGATGCTGACCAGGTCACCGTCGCGGAGTCGGTACCCATTCGGGATACCGTGCACCACAGCATCGTTCACGCTCGCACAGATGGCACCGGGGAAGGGTACCGGCGCTGTTGCCGGCCGGTAGTTCAAAAACAGTGCCGAGGCACCGGCCGCCGAAATAACCTCCGCGGCAACGGCGTCCAATTCGAGCAACGTCACCCCGACGCTCGCCGCCTCACGCGCCGCAGCCAGAGCCTGCGCCGTGATTCTTCCCGCCGCCGCCATCGCGTCGATTTCGCCTGCGGTCTTGATTTCGACCATCTCGAACACCTTCCTTGTCGAATAACTATACCGGTATTACTATAAGCACATGGTGCGCGTACCGCTGACGGCGGAAGAACTCGAACGAGGGCTACGACTGGGTGAACTCCTGCGATCGGCACGGGGAGACCGAAGCATGGTTCAGGTAGCGCTCGACGCCGGTATCTCGGTCGAAACGCTGCGCAAGATCGAAACCGGCCGCATCGCGACACCCGCCTTCTTCACCATCAGCGCGGTCGCGGAAGTGTTGGGTATTTCACTCGACACCATCGCCCGAACACTTGAAACACCACAATCCGAACAGGAAGTTGCATCCTGAGTAGTTCTCTCAGGATGTGCGGGCCCGCACTCGCCTAACATCGTTCCTTGTGCCGTCTGAAGTAGTAGTGCCCCCGAAACCCGTGCCCACTGGCCCCGAAGCTCCCCGAGAATCGGATTCCCAGAAAGTCCGGACGGCACGACTCATTGCGATAGTCACCGGCCTTCTCGGCCTGCTTCTCGCACTTGCGACGCCCTTCCTGCCCGTCAAGCAGGAAGCAGCGAGCATCGACTGGCCGCAGGGTGGGACCCTCAACAGCGTTTCGTCGCCGCTGATCTCCTACTCGCCCACATCTCTGGACATCACCATCCCGTGTTCGACCCTGGACCAATTGGGCGGCAGCGGCGGCACTCTGCTCTCGACCATGGCGAACGGTGCGCCGGACCGAAACGCCCGAGGCCTCACCGTCCGCACTACTGCCGACCGCCTCGAAGCACTCACTCGCGATTCGGTTCTGATCTCGGCTCCGCTCGATCAACTCGGCGGATGCACCGCGCTCACCATCACGACCAACTCCGAGCAGACCGTCGCGGCCGTCACCGGCATCGACGGCGTCGGCACCACCCTGACCGGCGACTACCGCCCACAGGTTGTCGGCATCTTCACCGATCTGCAGGGCGCAGCACCCGCCGGACTGTCCGCCCACATGGACGTCGACTCCCGGTTCTCGTCCAGCCCCACACTTCTCAAACTGTTCGCGATGATCGTCGCGGCACTCTCGACGATCGTCTCGTTGTACGCACTGCACCGGATCGACGGCGTCGACGGCCGTCGTGCGCGGCGGTTCCTGCCTGCGCGATGGTGGAAGTTCACCGGCATCGACGCCCTGGTGATCGGCACGTTGGCACTGTGGCATGTGTTCGGCGCCAACACTTCCGACGACGGTTACCTGCTCGGCATGGCCCGAGTCTCGGAGCACTCCGGGTACATGGCCAATTACTTCCGCTGGTTCGGAGTCCCCGAAGCGCCGTTCGGTTGGTACTACGACGTGCTGGCGCTGTTCGCGAAGGTCAGCACCGCGAGCATGTGGATGCGCCTGCCCGCGTTGATCGCCGGCATTCTGTGCTGGATGGTCATCAGCCGCGAGGTGATCCCACGACTCGGTGTCGCGGTGCGCCGCAACAAGGTTGCGATCTGGACCGGCGGGCTCGTGTTCCTGGCCTTCTGGTTGCCGTACAACAACGGCTTGCGTCCCGAACCCATCATCGCCCTCGGCGCTCTGCTCACCTGGTGCTCGATCGAGCGCGCCATCGCCACCGGACGTCTGTTGCCCGCCGCGATGGCGGTGCTGATCGCTGCATTCTCGTTGGCCGCCGGACCTTCGGGTCTGATCGCGATCGGCGCGCTGATCGCCGGCGCCCGGCCGATCCTGCAGATCCTGATCGCCCGCGGCAAACGCGTCGGCTTCCTGTCTCAGATCATGCCGATCCTCGCAGCCGGAACCGTGGTGCTTGTCGCGGTCTTCGCAGATCAAACCCTCGCGACAGTTCTCGAATCGACCAGGGTGCGAACGGCCGTCGGACCGAACGTTCCGTGGTTCGAGGAACGGTTGCGTTGGGACGCACTGATGACCATCTCCCCCGACGGTTCGCTGGCGCGCCGCTTCGGCATGTTCGTCATGATCGTCGGACTCGTCTTCTGCGTGATGATGATCCTGCGCAAGGGCCGGATCCCCGGCACCGCGATCGGGCCGTCGCGCCGGATCCTCGGCATCGTGTTCGCGTCGCTGCTCCTGATGCAGTTCACACCCACCAAGTGGACCCACCACTTCGGTGTGTACGCCGGTCTGGCCGCCACGGTTGCCGTGCTCGCAGCCGTCGGCGTGAGTGCGTCGAGCATGCGTTCCAAACGAAACCGCGCCCTGTTCGCCGCGGGCATCCTGTTCATCCTCGCTGTGGCGTTCACCAGCTCCAACGGCTGGTGGTACGTCTCGAGTTACGGCGTCCCGTGGTGGGACAAGCCGCCGTCAATCGGCGGTAAGGGATTCTCGACGGCCTTCCTCGGTCTGACGATCCTCGCGCTGCTGTTGGCCGCTTGGTACCACGTCATGGAGCCGCGCGAGCGAAACGGCGCGGAAGACAGCGTCAAGAAGACAAGGCGACTTCGCCTTCTCGCCCCGTCACCGTTGACCATCGCGGCCGGAGCCGTAGTGCTGTTCGAGGTGCTGTCCCTGATCAAGGGAGCTGTTGCGCAGTACCCCGCGTATTCGATCGGCAAGTCCAACATCGAATCGGTCTTCGGCGGAAGCTGCGGTCTCGCGGGCGAGGTACTCGTCGAGTCCGATCCGAACGCCGGCGTTCTTCAATTGACGGATCGGCCCACCGATCTCGCCGGCGCGGGTGCGTTCGGTGCGAGCGAATCGACCGGGTTCTCGCCGGACGGAGTCGCAGGCGATCTCACCGCCGATGCAGAAGACTCGACGGCGGGCAGTGCAAACAGCCTCGACACCACGACCTCTCAGTCCGGCACCACCACGCCGGGAACCGGATCCGGCACTGCCGGTGGCTCGCAGTCGACGGCAGGCGTCAACGGCAGCAATGTCGCGCTCCCGTTCGGGCTCGACCCCGCAAAAACACCGGTGCTCGGTAGTTACGGGGCGGCGCAGGCCGCTGCGCTGACCACCGGTTGGTACTCACTACCCGAGCGCAACGACGCAGCACCACTACTGACCGTCGCGGCCGCCGGACGCATCCGCTACGTCAACTCCGACGGCATCGTCACCCCCGGTGCGGTCCTGCAGGTCGAGTACGGCAAGAAGCAGGCAGACGGGAGCGTCGACGCACTGGGACGTGTCGATCCGATCGACATCGGCCCGTCGCCGTCGTGGCGCAACCTGCGCGTTCCGATGGATCAACTGCCCGCCGACGCCGACACCGTGCGTCTGGTGGCCAGTGACACCGATATCAGCGCCGACCAGTGGCTGGCGGTGACACCGCCGCGAGTGCCGACCATGCGCACGCTGCAGGACGTCGTCGGATCCACCGATCCGGTGCTGATGGACTGGGCTGTCGGTCTGGCCTTCCCGTGCCAACGTCCGGTGGATCACCTGTACGGCGTCGCCGAGATCCCCGAGTGGCGCATTCTGCCCGACCGCATCGGTGCGGAGTCCACCAACGCCTGGCAGGACCACTACGGCGGCGGGCCGCTCGGCTGGACCACCGAACTGCTCTCGGCGAGGGCATTGCCGACCTACCTGGACAACGACTGGGATCGGGACTGGGGTTCGCTCGAGCAGTACACACCGCTCGATTCGGACGCAGTTCCCGCTCAGATGAACGTCACCACCGAGACCCGTTCGGGCACCTGGACGCCGGGCCCGATTCGTTACCAGTCGTAACTGTTACGCGTGGACCTATCAACCACCCGGGCACGGTAGGTCCACGCTCAGCCCTGACATACCATCGGTAGCCGTGCCCGACGCCGTGACAGCTTCACCTCAGACTTCGAGTTCGCCGCCTCCTGCTGGTCAGGATGCCCGCGAGCGTTTCCATCGCACTCGATGGGTTGCGATCATCGCCGGCTTGCTCGGCTTCGTGCTCGCACTGGCAACTCCGCTGCTTCCCGTCGTGCAGACGACGGCGACGGTCAACTGGCCGCAGAACGGCGTGATCGGCGACGTCGAGGCACCTCTGATGGCGCAGGTTGCCATCGACGTCAACGCGTCGATCCCCTGCACCGCTGTCAGCTCACTGCCCGAGGGCGGCGGCATCTTGCTGTCGACGGCACCTGCACAGGGCGACGGCGCGGCACTCT
Organism: Rhodococcus sp. IEGM 1409; assembly: GCF_030056735.1. Lineage (GTDB taxonomy): Bacteria > Actinomycetota > Actinomycetes > Mycobacteriales > Mycobacteriaceae > Rhodococcus_F. The sequence continues at coordinate 44,227 of NZ_JASHKN010000010.1, read as the reverse complement.
CGTCGATGTTCGTCCGGGTGTCCGCGACCAGCGTCGACGTGCTCGATCGCAACGTCGTCGTCGCTTCGGCGTCGCGCGAGGACGTCGAGTCGAGTCGCTGCGGCGCCATCGCGTTCAGCTCTGACGTCAACCGGACCACAGCAGAGTTCGTCGGTCTGGCCTACCCCGACGGCAACCCGATTCGTGGTCAGCTCGACGGCGACTTCCGCCCGCAGGTGGTCGGTGTCTTCAGCGACCTGCCCGACGGCGCTGCCCCCGAGGGCCTCGGCTTCTCGATGACGATCGACTCACGATTCTCGTCGAGCCCCAGCGTCTTGAAGCTGGTAGCGATGATCGTGGCCGTCCTCTCGACCATCGTCGCTCTGGTCGCCCTTGCCCGCCTCGACGGCACCGACGGCCGCAAGCACCGACGCTTCCTACCCGCACGCTGGTGGAAGTTCTCCGGCATCGACGGAGTTGTGGTCGGAACACTGATCGTCTGGCACTTCATCGGCGCGAACACCGCCGACGACGGTTATCTCCTCACCATGGCCCGAGTCTCGCCGGACGCGGGATACATGGCCAACTACTTCCGTTGGTTCGGCGTTCCCGAGGCCCCGTTCGGTTGGTACTACGAAGTGCTGGCCGTGATGGCGAAGATCTCGACCGCGAGCCCGTTCATGCGTCTGCCCGCTCTGCTCGCCGGAATCCTGTGCTGGATGGTCATCAGCCGCGAGGTCGTCCCGCGTCTCGGCCGGGCGGTTCGCCGGAGCAACGTCGCCCTCTGGACCGGCGGGCTGGTGTTCCTGTCCTTCTGGCTGGCGTACAACAACGGTCTTCGCCCCGAGCCCATCGTGGCTCTCGGCGCACTGCTCACCTGGTGCTCCATCGAGCGCGCCATCGCCACCGGACGCCTTTTCCCTGCGGCGACCGCGATCTTGATCGGCGCCTTCACTCTTGCCGCCGCGCCCACCGGATTGATGTGTATCGCAGCTCTTCTCGCCGGTGTCCGCCCGTTGGTACGCATCGTCGTCAAGCGTCACCGGCTGGTCGGCACACTGCCGCTTCTCGCTCCGATCGCCGCTGCCGGAACCATCGTGCTGGTGGTCATCTTCGCCGATCAGACCTTCGCCGGCGTCATGGAAGCCACCCGCGTCCGAACGATCATCGGCCCCAACCTCGAGTGGTACCAGGACTTCCTGCGCTACTACTACCTCTTCGTCCAGACGGTCGACGGCTCCGTTGCCCGACGCTTCGCATTCTTGACGATGATCCTGTGCCTCTTCACAACGCTCTTCGTGTTGCTGCGCCGCGGCCGCGTCCCCGGCGCCGCAACCGGTCCGTCGTGGCGCCTTGTCGGCGTCGTCTTCGGCACGATGTTCTTGATGATGTTCAACCCCACCAAGTGGACTCACCACTTCGGTGCGTACGCGGGCATCGCCGGTTCTCTCGCCGCGCTGACCGCCGTCGCCGTGTCCGCGTCGGCCCTGCGCTCGCGTCGTAACCGATCAGTGTTCGTGGCCGGACTGCTCCTGATGCTGGCGTTGACGTTCGCCGGCGTCAACGGCTACTGGTACGTCTCGAGTTACGGCGTGCCGTGGTTCGACAAGACCATCTCCTACGACGGCCGTGAATCCAACACCCTGTTCCTCGCACTCTTTGCTCTCGCCTTGGCTTTTGCCGCCTGGCAGTACCTGCGTGAGGGATTTGCAGCCCCGCCCGAGAAGCCGAACACGGCCAAGGGCAGACGAATTCGCAAGTTCGCGGCCGCACCACTCACCGTGATTGCCGGTCTGATGGTCCTGTTCGAGGTGCTCTCACTCCTCAAGGGCGCAGTGTCGCAGTACCCGGCGTACTCGCTGGGCCGAAGCAACATCGAGGCACTCGCGGGCAAGACCTGCGGCATGGCCGAGGACGTTCTCGTGGAGACCGACGTCAATTCCGGGAATCTGCGGCCGCTGACCGCTTCCGGATTCAACGCCGAGGATCCGCTGTCCGGGGTTGATTCGAAGGGCTTCTCCCCCAATGGGGTTCCCAGCGATCTGACTGCGGATTACATCGAGGTCAAGCAGGGCATGGGGAACACCGACAACCAGAGTGTCGGGCCCAGCTTCGCCACCGGTTCCGGCGCCGGAACCAGCGGCGGCACCGGCAACGTCGGCATCAACGGCAGCACGGCCAAGCTCCCCTTCGGTCTCGATCCTTCGAAGACGCCGGTCATGGGCAGCTACCAGCCCGGCGTGCAGGAACCTGCTTCCCTCATCTCGAGTTGGTACGGATTGCCCACTCGCAGTGAAGAATCACCGCTGGTCGTCATGTCCGTAGCGGGCCGCGTGTGGTCCGTCGACAACACCGGTGCGATCACCTACGGCCAGTCGCTGCTGGTCGAGTACGGCAAGACTCAGCCCGACGGAACCGTGCAGGTTCAGGGTTCGTACATGCCGCGAGACATCGGGCCCGCACCGTCGTGGCGCAACGTCCGTATCCCCATCGACGAACTCGCGCCAGACGCCGACGCCGTTCGGGTGGTCGCGTTCGATCCCAACCTCACGGGCGATCAGTGGATGGCATTCACGCCGCCGCGCGTGCCCAAGCTCGAGTCCCTGAACTCGTACATCGGCAACGAGCAGCCGGTTCTCCTGGACTGGGCTGTCGGTCTTCAGTTCCCGTGCCAACGTCCGTTCACACATCAGAACGGCGTGGCCGAGATGCCGAACTTCCGCATCCTCCCGGACCGTCCCCTCGCAGTCAGCTCCACCGACACCTGGCAGTCCGCGGACAACGGCGGCCCGCTCGGATTCACCGAGGTTCTCGGCGGTGCGACGACTGTTCCGACGTACCTGAAGGACGACTGGGCGCGGGACTGGGGCTCACTCGAGCGCTACGACCGGTACTTCCCGAATGCTGTTCCGGCAGAGGTGGAGACGGGGACCGCAACCCGCTCGGGCATGTGGATGCCCGGCGAGATGCGGGTGCACTAGCCTGCACCACCTACTCGGGTGCGACGTACGGAGACGGCCGAGACCGCTCCGACAACTACGACGCACCCGAGTAGCTGCCCGATACCGGGCCGTTCGCCGAGCAGCACAACCGCCAGCAGTACGGCGAGTACCGGTTGCATGAGCAGGAGCGTCGCGCCCACCTCGGCGGGAAGCCGAGGGAGCGAGTGCCCCATCAGCATCCAGCCGAACACCTGGCCGACCAGCGCCAGTGCCGCGAGCCAGCCGAATGCTTCCCAACCCGGGACGAAATCGATCCTGCCCCACAGTGATCCGATCACGGAGCCGGCGATGCCCGCGGACGTCGTCGAGATCAACACCTGGCTCGCTGCCCGATCCGCCTCGCCCGTACGGCCGACCACGAAGATGTAGCCGCCGTAGGCGATTCCGGAGACGAGCGAGAGCGCCGTCCCCCACAGCAGTTCGTCGCCGGTTCCCCCACCCCCGAACACGCCGCCCGCCAAGGCAATTCCCGTGAACATGAACGGCAAAGCGAACACGAAGCGCATCGGAACCCGATTGCCGAACACCAACCAGGACAGTGCGGGCACCACAACCACCTGCACGTTCACGACAACGCTCGCCATACCCGCGCCGATCATGAGAATCGACTGCGACCACAATGCAAAATCCAGCCCGAGCAGCAGACCGCCGAACACCTGCAGAACGACCGCCCGCCTGCTCGGCTTGCCCACCCGGCGGTACTCCCGCCACGCCAACCACGCGAGGGGCGGCAAGGCCAGGGAGCAACGGAAGAAGACGGCTGTCGAGGGCCCGACATCAGCCAGTTTGATCAGGATCGAACTGATCGAGATCGCGGCCGCGCCTCCGACGACAAGCAATCGAGGGTCGATGCGCCCCTGAGAAGTACGGGTATGGGTCGGTGTGTGCGCGGTCGCGGAGGTCAGAGTGGTCACCCGACAATGTTCCTGCCGCTAACTATTCAGCACAAGCAAATGTTCAGACCGTGTATTCAGTAGTATTTCTACCGTGTTGAACCTCGAGAGACTCCGCGCCCTGCACGCTGTCGCCGAGAACGGATCAGTGGCGGCAGCCGCCCGCACCTTGCATGTCACACCCTCCGGAATTTCGCAGCAGTTGAACAAACTCGAGCGCGAGGTCGGTGTTCCACTCCTCGAACCGCAGGGCCGCGGTGTGCGACTCACCGAAGCCGGCCGGATCCTCGCGCGCCGAACCGCAGAGGTTCTCTCGACGCTCGCTCAGGCCGAGGCGGAAATCGCGTCGCTGCAGAGCGAGGTGACGGGCCGCGTGCGCATCGGCGCCCTGGTCTCGCCCAGCAGGACGGTTCTGCCGCGAGCCATCGCCGAGATCAGGCTCGCGCACCCCCAGCTCGAAATCACCTTCAAAGAAGGCGAATCCGAAGAACTGCTCCCCGCACTGATTCGCCGCGACCTCGACGTCGTGGTGGTCGACAGCTGGAGCACTCTGCCCGTAGAACTTCCCGACGGACTCTCCTTCACGCCCGTGTACGACGACGTGGCGCTGCTCGCTCTCCCCGCGTCACATCCGCTGGCGGAGAACAAGGTCGTCGCGCTCAGCGAGCTGTCCGAGCATGCCTGGGCGACGTGGACGCGGGGAACGGATTTTCACACCTTCACCGTCAGGACCCTGCGCGCGCAGGGATTCGACCCTCGAATCGAGTACGAGGTCGCAGAGTTTCCCACCCAGGTCGAATTCGTCGCCCAGGGCCTCGCCGTCGCTTTGATCCCGCGCCTGGCGAGAGTTGCACCACCGGAAGGTGTTCGAATGCTCGACACGGTTCCGCCGTTGAGCCGAGACATCTACCTCGCCTGGCGAACCGACAGCGAAAGGCCGGCCGTCCTGGCGGCGATAGAAGCACTACGCCGCCAGTTCGACGCCCTCGGTGACAAAAAGAATTAGAGCGGCAGCAAGTTGTGCTTGCGCGGGTTCTTGAAGATCGTCTTGTCCTTGAGCAACTTCAGAGCTTTGCGGATTTCGAGACGCGTCTGCGAAGGCTCGATCACCGCGTCGATGTATCCGCGCTCAGCCGCGATGTACGGGGTCGCGACGAACTCGTTGTAGAAGTTGATCAACTGAGCACGCACCGCGGGTGCGTTCTCGCCCGCCTCGGCGAGCTGACGACGTCCCATGATGTTGACGGCACCCTCGGCGCCCATCACGGCGATCCGTGCCGTCGGCCACGCGAGGTTGATGTCGGCACCGAGCTGCTTGCAGCCCATGACGGCATAGCCGCCGCCGTACGCCTTACGAACCACCACAGTCACCTTCGGCACAGTGGCTTCGATGTACGAGAACAGGAAACGCCCGCCGCGCTTGATGACGCCGACCTTTTCCTGATCGACGCCGGGAAGGAAGCCAGGTGTGTCGACGACAAAGACGAGCGGGATGTTGAAAGCGTCGCACAGGCGCACAAAGTGGGCGGCCTTGTCGGAGCTGTCCGCGTCGAGGGCGCCACTGAGGTACGTGGGCTGGTTGGCCACGACACCGACGGGCAGGCCGTCGACGCGGGAGAACCCGGTGATCACGTTGTGCGCGACCTGGGCTCCGATTTCGTGGAAGGTGCCGTCGTCGAAGATCCGCAGAATGATGTCGTGCATGTCGTAGCCGGCATTGTCGGCATCCGGCATGAACGCATTGAGTTCGAGATCCGACTCGGTGATCTCGGGCTCGAGACCCGGGTTGATCAACGGAGCCTTCTCCTGGCACGAGGACGGCATGAAGCTCAGGTACTCACGCACCCAGTCGAAAGCCGCCTTCTCGTCGGGAGCGACGTGATGAATGTTTCCGTACTCCGCCTGCTTGCGTGCTCCGCCAAGGTCCTCGAGGCTGACCTCTTCGCCGGTGACCGACTTGATGACGTCGGGCCCGGTGACGAACATGTACGACTCTTCGGTCGCAACCACGACGTCGGTGTTGATCGGGGCGTACACGGCGCCGCCGGCGCACTTACCGAGGATGACCGAGATCTGCGGGCACACGCCGGACAAGGGTTCCTGACGTGAACCCATGTTGGCGTACCAGGCCAACGAGGAAACAGCGTCCTGAATGCGAGCTCCACCGGAATCGTTGATACCGACGACCGGGCAGCCCACCTTCAGCGCGAAATCGTTGACAGCTGCAACCTTACGACCGAACATCTCTCCGGCGGCACCGCCGAACACTGTCTGATCGTGCGCGAACACGGCAACCGGACGCCCGTCGACGGTTCCGTGACCGGTCATGACGCCGTCGCTGTACGGGTTGTCCTCGCCCGCCATCTTCACCAGGGCGCCGATCTCGATGAAGCTACCGGGATCGAGCAACATGTCGATGCGCTGGCGCGGCGTACTGTGCCCTGCTGCATCGCGCTTGGCAATGGCCCGAGCCGAGCCGGGTTCCTTTGCCTTCTCCAACTTTTCGCGGAGTTCAGCGAGCTTCTCCGCGGTGGTTGTCGTCACTTCTGAACTCCGGTTTCCGACGCTTTGGTCTGGGCTGTCTCGATCTGGGCCAGCTTTGTGGTGAGGTCCGCCGCGACCTTCGCGATGTACGGCTCGTCGACGATCTGCAGGTGATCCCCGCCGATGTAGACGACCTCGAGGTTCTTCACGTAGTCACCCCAACCACCGTCTGCCTTGCGGGTCTTGAATGCAGGCTCGAGCGTCATCAGCTCGTCGTGGTACTTGTCGGCCATGTAGAGCACGACGTCTCCGTCGTAACTGCTGAACGCGGCAGTCTGGATGGCGCGGTTGTCCAACCACGACGTCCGCTGATGCTCGATGATGCCGCCGGGAATCTTGGCGCCGCTCATCTTGATCATGTCCATCAAGATCTGGATCTGATCCTCGTCGGCTTCGGTGGAGGCCAGAACGTCAAGCGGCAGCGGAACATCCAGGTTGTAGGTGCGCTTGGCGAACTTGCCGTAGCGCTCCCAACGCTTGCGTCGTTCCTCCTCGGTGTCCGGCACGACCACTCCGGCCATCACGGTGTCGAGAAGTCCGACCACACGCACGTCGGCGCCCTGCTCACGCAGCAACTTCGCGACCGCATACGACATCACGCCGCCGAACGACCAACCGCACAGCACGTACGGCCCGTCACCCTGGATCTCACGAAGCAGCGGAACGTAGGCAGCAGCGCGGGTTTCGATCGAGCCCTCGATCCGCTCGAACCCGTACATCGGCGTGCCGGCAGGCAGTCGCTTGAGCAAAGGCTCGTACGTCACCGTCGAACCACCGGCAGCGTGGAAGACGAATACCGGTACGGCCGTGGAGCCTTCGGGACGGGCACGCAGAGTACGAACGAGTCCGTCGATCTTGCCGTCGTCCTCGAGGTACTGGCGAACGACGTCCGCAAGCTCTTCGATGGTGGTGGAATCGAGAACGTCGTCGAGAGTGATCTCGCCGCCCGCACGCTCGGAAAGCCGAGCAGCAAGCTTCTCGGCGACCTCGTCACCGACGATCGGCAGATCGTTGAAGATGCCCTTGGCTGACTTCCCGGTGACGACGGCCCACGTCGCAAACGTCAAGCGCTCGGCCGCATCTCGCGGCGGTACGTCGGAGCCGGCGTCGTCGGCAGTTCCGGCACGCGAAGGATCGGCGGGCGCGGCAGCCGGCACGACGGGAGCAGTGGCAGGTAGTTCCACCGCCACCTCGGCGGGAGCAACGTCCTCGTCGTCAGCAGCATCGGCCGCCAACTTCTCCGCAGCCTGCTTGTCGGCCATCGCCTGAACCTCTTCGCGATTGTCGATCGCGTAACGCAGGTACTTGTTGACCTCGTCCAGGCTCGCGTCCTTGACTGCCTGGAGCTGGAGCTGCGGAATGTCGAACTCGTACTCGACGCGGTTCTTGATACGCATCGCCATGAGCGAGTCGAGACCCAGTTCGATGAGCGGAACCTCGGCCGGAAGGTCCTCCGGCGAGTACCCCATCGACTCGGCCACGACGATCTTGAGGCGGTCGTCGAGGCTCTGCGAACCGTTCGGATCCCACTTCTCTCCGGCGTCTTCGACGACCTCGGCCAGCGTTTCCATCGGCGCGCTGGTCTTGACCGGCGCGCTGACGACCAGCTCGGGCAGCGGCTCACCGGACGTGACGACGGCGTCGAACAGCAAACGGAACGTAGCGCCCTCACGAGCGTGCACCTGCACCGACGCGCCGCCTGGATGCGGGTTGAGTGTCGTGGTCAGGGTCGCAGCACCGGCCAGTTCACCGTGCGGAACAGCGGCGGTCAGAGAGACATCCGAAAGCACCTGTGCGGCAGCAGCGCTCACGAGCACCGCCAGGTCGGTGACGGCGGATGCGTCGACCTCCCACACGTGGCGGCCGTCGGGCAGGGCAACGTGCGAACCGGGAACGCGAGCCGAACCACCGGCACTGACGCGAATGTCGAGCCAGTACGGCTTACGCACGAACGCGGTACGCGGAACCGAAGCAAAATCGCCTGCGGGAAGCAGAGATTCGAGGTTCACTGCATGACCGTGCACGTACAGCTGCGCGAGAGCGGCAAGTACACCCTCCGACTCGTCTTCCTTACGCTTGAGCGTCTGGATGAGCTCCATGTCGTGCAGACCCGAATCGAAAGCGGTAGCCGCCACCGACATCAGCGTCACCGGATTGGGTGCAAGCTCGACAAAAGTGGTGTGGCCGTGGGCAACTGCACCGCGCACCGCATTGGTGAAGTACACGCTGTGGCGAAGACCCTTGACCCAGTACGCCTCTTGATGGATCGGCTCGTGACCGGGACGGTAGAAGGTGTCCTTGTCCACGGACGAGTAGACGCCGAGCTTCAACGTGCTCGACTCGATACCGGCCAACTCCGCGGCAAGTTCGCCGAGCAACGGATCTACCTGCGAAGTATGGCTGGCGCCCTTGGTCTGCAGGACACGCGCCATCTTGCCGTCGGCCTCGGCGGCAGCGACGATCGCCTCGATGTCCGGCTGCGGTCCACCGATCACCGTGTGCGTCGGAGCTGCATAAACGCAGACCTCGAGCTTGGGGTACGTGGGCAGCAGCGCCTCGATCTCGGATGCGCTGTACTCGAGCAATGCCATCAGACGGATGTCGTCACCGACAAGTGCGCCCTCGGCCTCACCCATCAGCCGTGAACGTGAACAGATCACGCGGACAGCGTCTTCCAGATTCAGACCGCCGGAAACGTATGCGGCAGCGGCCTCACCCATCGAGTGCGGAACCACAGCTTCGGCGTCGGCGCCGTGGTGGCGCAGCAACGCAGCCAGACCGACCTGGATGGTGAAGATTCCCACCTGTGCGGTCTCGACGTTGTACTCGATCGAATCGTCGAGGAACATCTCGACCATCGAATAACCGGCCTCGTCCTGGATCAGCGCGTCGACCTCGTCGACGGCTGCCTTGAAGGCCGCGTTCTCCGTGTAAAGCTGCTTGGCCATCTTGCGGTGCTGCGAGCCGAAGCCCGAGAACACCCACACCGCACCCTTGGGCGAAGGTGAGTCGGCCGAGAAGACGCCCTGAGCCGGCTTGCCCGCGGCGACAGCGCGCAGCGAGCTGATGGCCTCGGACCGCGTCTTCGCCACAACAGCGGCGCGCGAACGTCCGTGATTGCGACGCGCGAGTGTGCGGGCGACGTCGGCGAGGGGCGTCTTGCTTCCCTCTTCGGTTTCGAGCCAGTCGGCCAGATCGGCTGCGGCGCGGCGACGACGCGACGGCAGAGAACCCGACACGGCGAGAACAACGGTGGTGTCCTCGAGCGCCGGAGACTCGACGACCGGCACCGGTTCTACCGTCTCGGCAGGCACGTATTCCTTGACCACGACGTGCGCGTTGGTTCCGCCGAAACCGAAACCGGAAACACCGGCGACGGCCTTACCGGTGTAACGCGGCCAGTCGGTGGCCTCGGGCGTCACCTGCAGGTGCGCCTTCTCGAAGTCGATGTGCGGGTTGGGGCCCAGGTAGTTGATCGTTGCGGGAATCTTGTTTTCCTGCATCGCCAGAACGACTTTGATCAGGCCGGCTGCGCCTGCAGCTGCTTCCAGGTGCCCGAAGTTGGTCTTCGCGCTACCGAGCAATGCCGGCTTGTCGTCGTCGCGGCCACGACCGACGACCCGGCTGAGAGCGTCGGCCTCGATGGGATCGCCGAGATCGGTACCCGTTCCGTGGGCCTCGATGTAGTCGACGGTGGTCGGCACGATGCCGGCGTCGCGGTACGCGAAACGCAACACGTCGGCCTGGGCGTCCGGGTTGGGCGCGAGCAGACCGTTGGAACGGCCGTCCTGGTTGATCGCGGATCCGGCGATCACCGCGAGGATGGAATCGCCGTCACGCTCGGCGTCTTCGAGGCGCTTGAGGACAACGAGTCCGCCACCCTCGCTGCGAACGATTCCCTGAGCATGTGCGGAGAAGGCACGCAATTTGCCGTCGGGAGCAAGCATTCCGGTCTGATCGAAACCGAGCGTTCCGGGAGGGGCCAGCAGCATGTTGACGCCACCGGCCAGCGCGATGCTGGAATCACCGCTGCGCAGCGAGCGCACAGCCTCGTGAACGGCAACCAGCGAAGACGAGCACGCGGTGTCCAGAGCGATGGACGGACCACGGAAGTCGAAGAAGTACGAGACCCGGTTCGCAACGATGGCCGTCGACGTTCCGGTCAGCGCGTACGGGTGCGCCGTCGTCGGATCGCTGACCGCGAGCAGCTGGTAGTCGTTGGCGGAACTGCCGATGAAAACACCGACTTGCTTGCCCTTGAGCCCACTGGCCGGAATGCGAGCGTGCTCGAGTGCTTCCCACGCGAGTTCGAGAGCGAGGCGCTGCTGCGGATCGACATTGACGACCTCGAGCGGAGACATCGCGAAGAACTCGGCGTCGAAGCCCTTGACGTCGTCGAGGTACCCGCCCTTGGTGTTGGCGTTCTCGACCGCGGCCTTGATGGCGGGGTCGGACATGAACTCTGCCCAGCGGTCCTCGGGGAGGTCGCTGATGCCGTCGCGTCCGGCCGCCAGCATTTCCCACATGTCCGAAGGCGTGTGCCCGGCACCGGGGAATCGTGTCGAAAGTCCGACGATGGCGATGTCGTGGGCGTCCGTCGTGCCGCCTGAGACGTAGTACGACGCGTCGACGGTCTCCTCCGGCGCCTCGGGCTCACCTTCGATGATCCGAGTCGCGAGCGAAGCGATGGTGGGGTGTTGATAGACGATCGTGGCGGTCAGCGTGACACCGAGCAGATCCTCGATGTCGCCGCTCAGCGCAACTGCGTCGCGCGAGGCGAGTCCGAACTCGTCCAGCGGGCGGTCGTCCACAATCGTCGACACCGGCTGACCGGTCGCGTCGGCGATCCAGTTACGAAGCCACTCACGCAGCTGCGCGACACTCATCTCGCTCACAACGTCTTTGCCCTGCGCACCATCTTGTTCAACCATCAACTCACCAAGCCACCGATCATGAAGGGACTGCTCCTCAAACGCTATCGGGGAATGCGGTCTGCTGATAGCCGCCTCGCAACGTTCCCTCGATATAGCTCGCTTTACACGCGCGGCGAGCGATCTTGCCGCTGGACGTTCGCGGAATCGAACCGGCAGGGACGAGCAGGATGTCTCGGGCCGTGACGCCGTGACGGGAAGAAATCGCCGCACGCACGGTGTCCGCGATCGGCTGCGGATCCGCCTTGCCTGCGCCGGGAGCGCGCTCGGCCACGATGACCAACTGCTCCGAGGAATCGTCGTCGTCGAACTTCAGACCCGAATGCGTGTTGGAGAACACGACAGAAGGCAACTGGTTGGCCGGTACGGCAAACGCAGCGATGAATCCGGGACGCAGAGCGGGGCTGGCTTCCTGAGCCGAAGACTCGAGGTCCTGCGGGTAGTGATTGCGGCCGTCGACGATCACGAGGTCCTTGACGCGGCCGGTGATGTACAGCTCGCCGTCGACGTAGACGCCGAAGTCGCCGGTACGCATCCAGTTGGCATCCGCCGGTGTGCCCTCGGTGTGGCTGTCTTCGCTCAACCGATTGTCCAGCTTGTTGTGGAAGGTCTCAGCCGTCTCGTCGGGGCGTCCCCAGTAGCCGATGCCGATGTTCTCGCCGTGCAACCAGATCTCGCCGACGTGACTGTCGGGGACCTCGGTCAGCGTCTCGGGATCGACGATCGCCGCCCACTGACTGCGCGAGACGTACCCACAGGAGACCTGCGCGATCGCGTTCTCGGAGTACTGGTCGACGATGACCATGCGGCCCCTGTTGAGTTCCGTGCGGTCGACGTAGATGACCTTGGCCTCGTCGGAATGCTTGGTCGAGGAGACGAAGAGCGTCGCTTCGGCCATGCCGTACGACGGCTTGATCGCAGTCTTGGGCAGCCCGTACGGAGCAAAAGCCTCGTTGAACTTGCGCATCGACGACGTCGTGACCGGCTCACTGCCGTTGATCAGACCGATGACGTTGCTCAGGTCGAGGGTCTCTCCGTCCTTCGGCAGACCGCGCGCGGCAGCATGCTCGAACGCGAAGTTGGGAGCAGCAGCAAAGGTGCCGGCGCCGTCGGAAACCGCAGCCAGTTCCTTGATCCACCGGTACGGGCGCTGCACGAAAGCGCGCGGGCTCATGATGGTGATGTACTTGCCGCCCAGGGCAGGCAGGATGACCGTCAGCAGGCCCATGTCGTGGAACAGTGGCAGCCAGGTGACGCCGCGTGAGTCCTCGTTGAGCTCGATGGAGTCGACCATCTGGAGCGCATTCGTTCCGACAGCACGGTGGGTGATCTCCACACCGGCGGGAACTCGGGTCGAACCGGAGGTGTACTGCAGGTAAGCGATGTCGTCGAGCTCGATGTCGGGGCGAACCCACGTTTCACCGACTGTGTCGGGAATCGCGTCGACGGCAATGATGCGCGGACGCTCGGCAGCGGGAAGCGAGCGGAACAACTGACGAACACCGGCCGCCGACGAAGCGGCAGTCAGAATCGCGGTCGGCTTGCAGTCACCGAGAACAGCGTGGAGACGGTCGCTGTGACCGGGCTCGTCCGGATCGAAGAGCGGCACCGCGATGGAGCCGGCCTGGATGGCCGCGAAGAACGAGATGACGTAGTCGAGCCCCTGCGGAGCAAGAATCGCAACGCGGTCGCCACGCCCCGTGACCTGCTGCAGACGGGCTGCAACAGCCCGCAGACGCACACCGAACTGCTCCCAGGTCAGCTCCAGGGCTTCACCGTCACGCTCGCGCGAGTAATCGATGTATCGATACGCGAGCTCGTCCGCGTTGACACGCGAGTGTTGCTCGACGTAGTCGACCAGCGTGAAGCCTGGTTGCAGGCGGATCTGGCCCTTCTCGTCGAGAAAGCCATCGAACAGCGCGTTCATTCCATCTCCTCCGAAGCGATCACACAAGCACTGCCTTTCATGCCTGCGCCCCAGACTTCCTTCGCTCTCTCGGGTCCATCTTCGATCAATCGAACCGCACTTTGTGCGCAACTCACCTGAATCACTTCATCGATCCCAAACCATCGACATGTTACAGATTCGCATCATCCGTATTCTCCGGCCTACTCGCCCGCCAGTAACGGGATGATCGGGGCGAACGCTTCCATCTGCGTCGGGAAGACCCCGACGTACGACATCGACGTCTTCTCGCGGACCAGTCGAATCTGGTCTGCGATTTCCTCGAAAGTGCCCACAGCCAGGTAGGGAGAGTTCAACAGCTCCTCCACGCTCAGCTTACGATCCACTTCGATGTTCGGCGGAAAACCGTGGTCCAGAGCGGCGATTGCCATCTCGGCAGCCTGCTCTCGATCGTCGGTGATCATGATCATGGTGATGGTCCAGTTGAGCTCGATCTCATCGAAACGCTCGCCGGCAGCTTCGCGGATCCGCTCGACACGTTCGATGGTCTTTTCCATCGTGATTCCGGAGAGCAGAAGTCGCCCGTCACGGTTGGTCGGTGTGGCGACCGAGATGATGTCCGCGTACTTCGCCGCGAGAGCAAGCATCTTCGGTCCGCCGCCGCCCACGATGATCGGCGGCCGCGGGCCCTGCCGCGGTCGTGGACTGCCCTTGAGGCCGCGCACCTGATAGTGCTTGCCTTCGAAAGTGCATTCCTGTCCGCGTAGGAGAACGTCGAGAATCTGCAACGACTCCTCGAGCTTCTCGATGCGAACGCCCGGGCTTTCGTAGGCGATACCGCCCTTGTCGAACTCTTCCTTCATCCAGCCTGCACCGATACCGAGTTCGAGTCGACCGCCGGACAGTACGTCGATGGTCGCCGCGTCCTTCGCCAGCACAGCGGGATGACGGAAGCCGTTGGCCAACACGGCGGTGCCGAGACGAATCTTGTCCGTGGCCACGGCGAGCGCTCCGAGAGCCGCGATCGGGCCGACCTGATTACCCAGGTGGTCCGGAATCATGAACGAGTCGTAACCGAGTTCCTCGGCCTTCTGCGCAAGCTTGACGAAGCGACGCGCACCACCCTCTTCGGCGTTGCCCTCGCCACCGGCCGCAAACCGGAATTTGCGTAGGGCATCGCTGCCGTGGGTGGAACTCATATATCGATCTCCTGTGATGGACACGCACGTCGTACTCGAACTACAAACTCGAACAAACCGAACCTACTCGCCAGTCACTTACGTGAGAGCACTGTAGAGGACGCCCCCGGACCGTGCAGCACTCTACCGGGACCAAAGGAGCAGATTACCCGGGACAGAACTCCCGAGACGCCCGATTGTGACGAATCAACTGCGCGGCGGCGTCTCAACTGTGAGGCGGCGTCGGCGCGGCGTCGATCTTCTCCGCAGCCCACTGTGCCATCCACTGGGTGGCCGTCGTGCCGTTCGGATCGACCTGGAAGGAGTTGTACATCGCGTGCACAGGATTGTTGTAGTACTCGAGCAGTCGCGGCGCCGAACTCAACCAGTTAGTCGGATTGAGAGCAGCGGCCGGAGCGTCGCAAATACCGTCGCTGGGCGCGCAGATCTGATAGGTTCGGCCGTTGAGATCACCGAATCCGCCAGGCCTCGGGCCGGTCATCGTGAGACCGGGAAGCTTCAGCCCGTTCAGCGACAGCTCGGCGCCGACACCGGCAATGCTCGGGCCAACGGTGTTCCCGAACGCCGGATCGCGCCGACCATCGGCGATCAGGCCGACGCCCAGAACCAGATCGGCAGGCACAGCGCCGGTGCCGTCGCCGATACTCGCTGCGACGTCACCCGCGATCACCGCACCCTGGGAAAATCCGGTCAGGACGTAGCTCGTGAGCGGGCACTCGGCGTGCCGCTTCGTCAGAAAGTCGTTGGTGGCAGCAGTTCCCGCGGCCCGACTGTTGTTGTAGGACTGCTGTCCGTCCGGCGGGATCGCAACCGGATTCGAAAACTGTGCGACATACGGAACGGTGTAGACGTCTGCCCGTGAAGTATCGAACTTCTCCTGCAGAGGACGGGTCACGTTCAGCATCAACGACGCCGGATTGGCCGTCGGGTTGTACGGGTCGTCGGTAGCGCTCGACTCCCACGTACCCGGTATGGCTACTACCTGGACATCGGGGCAGCTGGCCGGCTGAGACACCGGCGGCTCCGGGCTCGGCGGGATCGGAGTCGGCGAAGGCACCCGCCCGGCCAGGATGTACCAACCGCCGATCACGACCGCTGCGACCACAAGAATGATCAGCAGCGGGATCAGGCACCCACGACGCTTTCCAGACCTCGCCATTTCCCGCGCCTACTTGCAGTAGGTGGCGTTGGCGACGTCGATGTAGATCTGAGCGTTCGCACCTGCCTGATCGGGAGTGATCTGCTTACCTTCCGCCGACGCTTCCTGGCCGACGAAGGCGGTCACGAATGTCAGGACCTCGTCGTCGGTCTGAGGACCGGCAGCGCAGATGTAATTGGCCGTGTTGACGGCGATGCTTCCGTCGCCGGCCGGGGTGATGCCCTTCGCCTTCAGTCCGTCGAGGAACTTCTGTGCCTCAGGGCTGACCTCGACGACTGTGGGACCCGGAAAGCCTTCGATGCTCTGTGGCTGCTCCGGCGGCGCGGTGGCCGCGGCTCCCGGACTGGTGGGGGTAGCCGAAGCCGTCGTGGTCGCAGAGGCGGACGCAGACGCCGATCCGCTCGAGGACGAAGCCGCAGCGGACGTCGTGGTGACCGGATTGGAGGTTGCAGTGGAGTCGTCACTACCGCACGCGACAAGTGCGCCACCGGTGACGAGCGCCAGGGCGCCGACCGCGATCGCGCGTGCACAAGTGTTTCGGTTACCCGAGAAAAGCGACATCAATGTCCGTCCTTGCCTTCAGTCGAAAGTCCATCAACAGGTTACGCAACGCACGCGGGCGGGCACCGATCCGTGATCGGGCCCGCCCGTCGTGCACCACTGTGAGTTAGTGAACTTCTGTCTTGTCACCGATCACCGTGATGTAGCCGAACTGGAAGTTCTGCTGGACACCACCGGGAATGTCGAATTTGTCACTGATCGGGAATCCGAGTCGTCCACCCTCGTAGCCGACGCTCTTCCAACCGTCGAAGAGCGGGCCGTTCTCGACGGACCAAGCACCGGTGCCGGGGCTCCAGTAGATGTTGCCGCCCTCGAACTCGGTGAAGCGTCCGTTGTCCTTGACGGGGACCTCGTTCGACTTCGGGAATCCGAGCCAGCCGTTTTCCCAGCCGAGTTCGCCGTACTTGCCCATGATCATTCCGAGAACCGCGTGAGTTCCGTTGGCGCTGCTGTACATCGCGCCGATCTCGAATCCCTGGACCTTGCCTGGCTTACCGGGGGTCGCGATCTCGTCGGCGGTCGGGTAGCCGAGCGGGCCACCTTCCCATCCCTGTGCGGACCACTCGGCGAGGATGTCGCCGCTGACGGGGTGAGCGCCGGTCTGCTGGGTCCAGTAGATGGAGCCGTTCTGGAAGTGGTTGAAGCGTCCGCGCCCGTCGGGCGTACCGAGTTCGGGAGTACGCGGGAAGCCGAGCGGGCCGGCCGCTGCTCCGGTGTTCATGTACGCGCCGGCGATACGACCGGCGACGGGCTGAGCGCCGGTTCCACTGGTGAAGTAGATGCGACCGTTGCGGAAGTCCTGTGCCAGGCCACCCCCGACGCTGTACTCGGGGGTGATGCAGTCGCCGATCCAACCGTTGGCTGCAGCCGTCGCACCGATCTCGCCCGATGTGCCGCAAGCCGGCTTCTCGACCTCGACGCCGATGGCGCCCGCCAACTGCGGCCACAGCTGATGAAGCTCGAATTGCCAGTACGGCCACGAGTGGGTACCGGACGGGCGGTAGTTGACCTGCGCGGGGATTCCCAGCTGGTTCAGCTTGGTCGCGAAGGTCTGCGAGGTCAGGCGAGCGAGGATCTCGAGGCCCATGCCTGCGTAGTTGGTGCTCACGCCGGGAATTCCCGACGGCTGGTCGTAGGGACCGGTCGTACCGCTACCGCTGGAGACGTACAGGCTGACGCCCTTGAGCTTCTCGGCGAGCGCGTACGGATCGTGTGCAGCCCATTGTGCGTTGGACGGCGGTCCCCACATCGCGGCGGAGTTGTATCCACCGGCGTCGGTCATCGCGAACTGGATTGCCTGAGGCATGCCGAGCGAAGTGGTGGTGAGGATGCCGGACAGCGACGCGGCGAACTTGAAGAAGCCGGGGTTGCGCGCCGTGAGGAACATCGCGGACGTTCCGCCCATCGACAGTCCGACGACTCCGCGCGTCTGCGTGGTCCGCCAGTCCTTTTCGAGAATGGAGGGCAGTTCCTTGGTCAGGAACGTCTCCCACTGGTAGTTCTTGCCGTTGTCGGGCTGGAGCCAGTCGGAGTAGAAGCTGGATTGACCGCCGACGGGAAGAATGACGTTGACGTTCTTGTCGGCGTAGAAGGATTCTGCGTCGGTTTCGTAGGTCCAGGCGTTCTCGTTGTCGGTCGCGCGAAGACCGTCGAGCATCCAGACCGAGGGGAAGCTGGCCGACGGATTGACGTTCCAATCGCGGGCCAAGAGGATCTGCACCTGAATCGGGGTGCCCATCGCGGGAGAGTTCACCCACAACGCGACGCGACGCTCACTGAGCCAGTCGACCTTCGTGACCGCTGCTCCGGTGGGGTTCTGGGTCACGGCCGGTGCGGCCTGAGCAGGTGCCGGCGCCGCTCCCGCGGTTCCGGCGGTCGTCAAGCCCGCGGCGATCGGCAGGACCAGCATCGCTGCCAGTGCGCCGACGACCTTTGTCCGGAAGGTTGCCCGGGACCGGCGACGGTCCTCCCTGGCAAGGCCTACTCGCATGAGCTCACTCTCTTTCCTTACGTTCGGTCCGCGCGTCGATCGTGGAGCCGCCTGAGCAGCCAGACCCCCGTTGAAACTATTTCTACACGCAAACGATCCCCGCTTGGGGTAGCCGCGCTGTTACTGGTGGTGCAATTGTTACTGACATCCGGCGCTCGTGCAGCACCTGAATACACAAGTGCCGTCCCGGTTCTCCTTCGAGGAGTCCGGAACGGCACTGGTGAAGTGACTAGGTCACGGGATCGCGCACGATCACCAAGCGTTCATGGTGTCGAGGATCTGGCCGCGAGCCTTCCACAGCTCTGCCGACCAGTACGGCCACGAGTGCGTGCCGTTGGACGGGAAGCTGTAGGTGGCCGGGATACCCAGCGAGTTCATGCGGATCTGGAATGCACGGGTGTTGACCAGGGCGAGAGCTTCGAGGCCCATGCCGTTAGCCGTGTTGTAGTAGTCGATCGGTGCGCGCGGCTGGTCGTATTCACCGGGCAGGCCGCTTGCCGACGAGATGTACATCGACAGGCCCTGCAGACGCGGTGCGAAGACGAACGGGTCGTTGCGCAGCCAGGACGGGCTCCACGGCGGTCCCCACATGGAGTCGACGTTGAAGCGACCGGCATCGAGCATTGCGACGCGGATTGCCTCGCGCATGCCGGGAGCCGAGATGTTCAGGTAGCCCGACAGCGAGCCGGCGAACTTGAACTGGTCACGGTGGTAAGCAGCCAGCGTCAGAGCAGCGCTGCCACCCATCGAGAGGCCGAGAACCGCGTTGTTGGTGGGCGAAACGCCGTAGTTCGCGAGGAAGTTGGGCAGTTCCTGCGTGAGGAACGTTTCCCACTTGTACGTGATCTGCTGGCCGTTGAAGTTCGACGGTGCATACCAGTCGCTGTAGAAGCTGGACTCGCCACCGACGGGCATCACGAGGGTGATGTTGTCGTTGCGGTACTGATCCATCGCATTGGTCTCGAAGCTCCACGCGTTGGCGTCGTTACGCGCACGCAGGCCGTCGAGGAGGTAGAGGGCAGCGTTTCCGCCGCGAGCGGCCCACTGGACCTGGACCTTGATGTTGCCCATCGAGGAGGGCACCCACAGCTCTTCGTATCCGCCCGACTGGACGGTGCGGCTGGGAGCAGTGTGCGCGGGCGCAGCAGAGGCGACAGCACTACCGGCAACACCTGCAGCAAGGGGAAGCACAAGTGCTGCGGCACCGATGGCCAACGCTCGGTGCTTGAGGCGCTGGGTCAGCCTCTTTCTGGCAAAACGCATGGATACTGCTCTCTCTCTTCGTCTGCGGCACCCACTCGGTGAGTGGTTCCGGCGGATTCCGTCGGGGAACAGGCTTTTCTGCCAGCCTGAACAAGTTCAGGTCGGCAGCGGACCTCTTCCAAGTCACACTGCGCTCGCTGGACTTTATGTCACAGGTTCAGCTGTGACAAATAGACAGACCGTTACGTCCCAGTCCGCGAGCGACACCGTCGTCACCCCTTGGGGGGCGATTCAGGTTAGGTGAATCGTCTTCGAGTACATCGTGGCCAATCGATTCGGTGTTACTGAATCGAAATATTGAAACCTTCAACCGCTGGTGATGCTGATCACATCACTTGAGTGGCTCTGGTGGCACGAGCCCGCAGCGTTCCAATTCGTAGGCCGGAACCCGGTCGAATCGGTACTTCGCGAAGTCGAATGCCTGCTGGAAGTTCTGTTTGAATCTGGCCCAGGTCAGCTCGGAGCGGTACGACGTCAGCAACTCCTGCGTTTCCGGGCAGGTGATGGCCAGCTTTGCGTCCGCAACCCAGTCCTCGTCGAGGAAGAACGGCAGCCACGGGCGAACGTCGATCATTCCCGTGTCCGCGACCACCCAGTCCGGATAGAGATTCTTGTCGTGCCCGATCCGGCCGTCCTCCAGTCGCTCGGTGTGAGCTGCCAGCGGGTACGCCAACCCCATCTGATCAAGCACCCGGACGTCGAGGCCGACGTTCATGCTCGTCATACCGAGGTTGAGGAAGAAGACGACGTGCTCGGCCGGCTCTTCGAGCGGTCCGGGCGGTGGGACGACAAACCAGGAGTCGTAGCTCGCCGACGGCAGCAGCAGCCCACCCTCCGGGGTCCGTGCGATGGTCTCGACCATGGCACGCATCCGTGGATAGTCGAGGTAGTCCTCGGCGAGGATCGGATGCTTGTGACCGGTGTTGAGTGCGTAGAACGCGCGCTCGTCGACGATTCCCGAGCGACCCACCACGGAGCCTTCCGGCATACCCGTCGTGTTGGCTGCGAAGAAAGCCCAGATGATCGTGCCGATCCACAGCACAGCCGAGACACCGAAGATGGCGGTGTCGCGGTTACTGCCGAACGCTGACCGGGCAGGAACCCGCAACGGAATGACCGCGACAGGGATGAGCAGGCAGAACAGCACCGGCAACAGGACGCGGCCGTGCATGAAGTCGCCGCCGACGCGCAGCGAGTAGATCCCGAGGATCAGCCCACTGCCGAGAATGAAGGTGACAATCGCCCGCGGCGTGCGCAGGAACTGCTGAAAGCGCTGCCACAGCGGGCGTGCTGGTTGATCGGTGGCGGTGGCTGGTGTGTCCGCTCGGCTTCGCCAGAAGAGCAGCAGTGCACCGATGAGAAGGAACAGCAGCGGCAGCCAGAGCAGGTATGGCCCGACGAGGTTCCACAGGTATGCAAAACCCTGTGCCCACTTCGCGCCACCGGCGTCCTTCGACACCGCGGTGTTCGGGTACGGCAGGGCGTAGTAGCCCATTCGCCAGATCTGGTAGCCCACCGGGACAAGTCCGGCGACGACCACGATCAGGGCGCGAATCTTCCAGGTCAGCCCTGCGGAGAGAACGATCATCATCAACGCGGCGGCACCGGGAATCGCCATCTCGGGTCGAACCAGGGGTCCGAGGCCGGCCACGAACGAGAGAGTCAGGATTGACGCTGTAGACGGCGTCGACGCCTGCGCCCACCGAACGAGCAGTAGCCACAGGAGCGCGATCCAGAAGATCACCAGGCACGTTTCGAGCCCGGAAGTGGCGAAATCTCGTGCAGGCGGAACCGCGATGTAGACGAGAACACCTGCCGGAACCAGCAGGATCGTTCCTCCCGCCGACGGCCGCACGCCACGGTACAGACGACCGGTACCGAGCATCGCCAACACGACAGCCGCAGTGGAGAGGACCAGGGCTATCGTCAGGACGACGTATTCGAGGCGGATCTGCGTGAGCCAGCTGAACGCGTAGACGATGTACGTCCAGGCGGTACTCGTGTTCGCCTCGACACGCTCACCCGCATTGAAGACCGGGCCGTTTCCCGCCAGCAGATTGCGGACGGTTCGCAAGACGATGAGTCCGTCGTCGGCAATCCAGCGACGCTCCCACGCACCCCAGAACATGAGGGCAGCAGCAAGCACCACCCCGCCGAGAAAAACTCCTCGACTGAGGGTGGTGCGATTCGCCGCAGTGTCGACGTGCGGGTCGGCCTCGGTGCGTGGCTCAGACGAGGTAGACAGCGACACCCACTACTCCGATCCACGCAATCGCGAGGAGTTGCAGCACCCGGTCACCGAGCGCGATCTCCTCAGGCTCTCCGGCTTCGCCGCCGTCGACGTCCACCGCGTATCGCAGCACCGCGATGGTGAACGGCACCATCGAGATCGCGTACCAGTTGGTGCCCTTGATGGCGTCCTGTTGGAACGCCCACAGTCCGTAGCAGAGGACCAGCGTCGTCGCTGCCATCGTCCACACGAAACGCAGGTACGTCATCGTGTAGCTCTCGAGGGACTTACGGATCTTCGCGCCGGTCTTCTCGGCCAGCTGCAGTTCCGCGTAGCGCTTGCCTGCGGCCATGAAGAGCGAACCGAACGCCATCATCAGCAGGAACCACTGCGAGAGATCGATCTCGGCGGCAACGCCACCGGCGATCGCCCGAAGCAGGAAGCCCGACGAGACGATGCAGATGTCGATGACTGCCTGATGCTTCAGACCGAAGCAGTACGCGAGCTGGATGACGATGTACACGCCCATGACCACGGCGAGTTGCCAGTTGGCCAGGAAGGACAGTCCGATCGCAGCGGCCAGCAGTACGACTGCCATGCCGTAGGCGATGTTGACGGGCAGAACTCCGGCCGCGATGGGACGGAATCGCTTCGTGGGGTGCGCACGGTCGGCTTCGACGTCCATCGCGTCGTTGACGAGGTAGATGCCCGATGCCGCCATGCAGAACACGACGAACGCCAGCGCGACGGGCAGGAGCACGTCGCCTTCGGTGGCGGTTCCGGCCGCGATGGGCGCTGCCAGCACAAGGACGTTCTTGACCCACTGACGTGGGCGAAGCGCCTTGACGATGCCGGCGGGCAGGGACTTCGGGGGTCCGCTGACCGTAGCCGGTTCCTCGCTCATTTATCTCCACATTTCTGTTCGGCTCTGGCTTCTTCGACCCGGCGAACTACCGCCGCGGATGCGGCTCCCAGTGCCGCTCCGGCGAGTACGTCGGTCGGGTAGTGAACTCCCAGGACCAGACGCGAGAGCATCATCGGGGGCACCAGCAACGCCGGTAAGGGTAGCCCGGTGAGTCGACCGATCAGCACAGCCGCTGCCGTCGTCGACGTCGCGTGTGATGACGGGAAGCTGAGCTTGCTCGGCGTCGAGACGTTGACCTGCACCGACGGATCGGACGGTCGCTTGCGCCGGACAACTCGTTTGATCACCACGGAGGCGGCGTGTGCGCCGAACGCTCCGACGGCTGCTCCGGCCCATTCGCGTCGGCGCGGCTTGTCCACGGCGGCTCCGACGGCTGCGATCGCGATCCATCCGAGGGAGTGCTCACCGAAGTGCGACATGCCGCGGGCGACCTGAACTGCTCCGGGCAGCTGCCCGACGGTCGATTGAATCCCGGCCAGAATCCGTACTTCAGGAGATACCGAAGACACGTTCCCACCTTTCCGTGCTGGTCAGTGAAGGAACGGCGTCCTGGTACTGCTTCTTGAGCTCGGGGAAACGGGCGGCGAGTTCGCGGCGCAACCGTGTGGCTTCCTTGAGCAGTTCGAGTGCAAGCTTCGGGTTTCGCTTGCGGTAGACGACGCCGCGACCGTCAGCCGTGGTGACGGTGACACCGTCGACCTGTGAGAGCAGGAACCAACGCGCGTCGATGGTCGGCACGTTGAGCTGAGGCCGCTCGAGGTGTTCGGGCTTGGCCGGCTTCACGTTGTGCACTCCGGCCCTGAGGACCCGGGTGATCTTCGCGACGGTCGACAGCGGCAGGCTCACGTCTCCGACGTCGGCACCGGAGGGCAGCGGCAACGCAGTCGACGACGGCAGTACGACGGCGTCGGAGAATTCCTTGCGCTGGGCGTGGACCTCACCGAGTGCTGTCGGCAGCATGTTCGCGACGTGCTCGGGTCCGGCGAGGAAATCTGCGATTGCCTTGTTCTGGATCGCGACGGTGGAGTACTCGAGGCACAGCAGGTGCTTGAGGGTTGCTTTCACCGTGTTGACGACGAGACCGCGGCCGTTGCCCGGCATGTGGAGCGCAGCCACCACCAGACGGTTACGGAGGTGGAAGTACGCCTGCCAGTCGATGGCGTCGTCCTTGTCGCTCCACGCCATGTGCCAGATCGCGGCACCGGGCAACGTGACGGTCGGGTATCCGGCTTTCTTTGCGCGCAAACCGTATTCGCAGTCGTCCCACTTGATGAAGAGCGGGAGAGGCTGCTTGAGCTCTTCGGCGACCTGGCGCGGGATCATGCACATCCACCAGCCGTTGAAGTCGACGTCGATGCGGCGGTGCAGGAGTTTCGATTCGCGCAGCGGCTTCTTCGAGAAGTCGTGGTCGTATTCGACGTTCGGTGCCGCGGTCCACATGAAGATGCCGCGGTTGACCACTTCACCCATCACGTGGAGGTGGCTTCGTTCCTGCAGGTTGAGCATCTGCCCACCCACCAGCATCGGCGACTTCGCGAAACGCGAGAACGAAAGCGCACGCAGAATCGAGTCCGGTTCGATCTCGATGTCGTCGTCCATGAACAGAATGTGCTGGCACTGGGTGGTCTTGAGTGCCTCGTACATGATTCGGCTGTATCCGCCCGAACCACCGAGGTTGCCCTGATCGTGAATGGCGAGCCGATCACCTAGCGCTGCAGCGGCTTCGGTGAATCCGGGTTCGTCGCGCACCTTGCGGGTGCCCTGATCCGGCATGATGACGGCCTTGATCACACCTGACACCAGAGGATCGGAGGTCAGTGCGGCGAGCGCCTTGACCGCGTCGGTCGGACGGTTGAACGTCGGAATGCCAACGGCGACAGTCGCTTCGCCGGGAGCCTCGACGGGCGCGTACCAGCCACCACTCTCGACGACCACGGCCGTATCGGTGGTTATGTCGAACCAGATCCAGCCACCGTCCTCGAACGGCGCCAGTTCCACCTCGAACTCGACCGCAGCATCGCCGTCGGCAAATTCCTTGCCTTCCACGTGAATTCGCGAGGAATCCGCCTTGGAACGGTAGATGTCGACGCGGCCGTGGCCGGACAGTTCCAGACGCAGGACCACCGATTTCAGGATGGACCAGCGCCGCCAGTAGCTGGCGGGGAACGCGTTGAAGTAGGTGGCGAACGAGACCTCGGTCTCGGCGCCGAGCGCTACCGACGTGCGCGAGGTGGAGTGCGCCCGCCGGCTGTTGGACCAGGACTCTTCCAAGTACAACGTGCGGACGTCGAGCGGCTCACCGGCGCGGGGCAGGATGATCCGCTGAAGCAGGGACTTACCGAGGTAGGTCACCTCGTCGCCGGTGACGGCGTCTTCGCCTTCGAGTAGATGACGTGCGTTCATTCGCTCTCCCCTGCCAATTCCGCACCCGATTCGAGATGCGGGCGCAGGGTGTTCTCGAACATGGTCAGCGCGCTGGCGATCGCCATGTGCATGTCCAGGTACTGGTAAGTGCCGAGACGTCCACCGAAGAGAACCTTGTTCTCCGCGGTCTCCTTCTTGGCGCGTGAGCGGTACGCGGAGAGCTTCTCGCGATCCTCGGGAGTGTTGATCGGGTAGTACGGCTCGTCCGTCGACTCCGCGGCACGTGAGAACTCACGCATGATGACGGTCTTGTCGGTCGGGTACTGGCGTTCCGGGTGGAAGTGACGGAACTCGTGGATGCGGGTGAACGGGACGTCCGCGTCGTTGTAGTTCATGACGGGGGTGCCCTGGAAGTCTCCGGTGGGCAGAACCTCGGTCTCGAAATCGAGGGTGCGCCATCCCAGCGAACCTTCGGAGTAGTCGAAGTAGCGGTCGAGCGGGCCCGTGTAGATGACAGGTGCGTCGGGGCTGGCGGTGCGCAGTTCGTCGCGGACGTCGAAGTAATCGGTGTCGAGGCGGATCTCGATCTTCGGATCCTTTGCCATGTTCTCGAGCCACGCCGTGTAGCCGTCGACTGGCAGACCCTCGTACGTGTCGTTGAAGTAGCGGTTGTCGAAGTTGTAGCGGACCGGCAGGCGGCTGATGTTCGCCGCGGGCAGCTCGGTGGGGTCGGTCTGCCACTGCTTTGCGGTGTAGTCACGCACGAACGCTTCGTAGAGCGGGCGTCCGATCAGCGAGATCGCCTTCTCTTCGAGGTTGGAGGCATCCTTCGAGTCGATCTCGCTGGACTGCTCGGCGATCAGCGCGCGCGCTTCTTCGGGCGTGAAGTACCGACCGAAGAACTGCGACACGAGGCCGAGTCCCATCGGGAACTGGTACGCCTGTCCCTTGTGCAGCGCGAAGACGCGGTGCTGGTAGTTCGTGAACTCCGTGAACTGGGTGACGTAGTCCCAGACCTTCTTGTTGGAGGTGTGGAACAGGTGGGCACCGTACTTGTGGACCTCGATGCCGGTCTCCGGCTCTGCCTCCGAGTATGCGTTCCCCCCCAGGTGGTGACGGCGATCCAGCACCAGCACACGCTTACCCAGTTGGGTAGCGGCACGCTCGGCGATGGTCAGCCCGAAGAATCCCGAACCGACGACGATCAGGTCGTACTGGGCACGGGCGGTCTCTGAATTTGCAGCGGTCACGATGAACCAGGGTATCGGACCTGTTCGCAAGCCGAGGGTTGGATGCGTCACCAGGGCCGATGCGGCAAGTCAGGACGCTGCGAGACCGATCAGACCCGCCGCACTCGGCACACCCCTCGTATCGAAACCGATGGTGATCGGTTCGTCGACCGGAAAGTGCGCGGGAAGTAGAAGGAGCCCCTCCGACGCGCAGCGTTCGAGAAGTACGCAGCGGGTGACCCTGGCGATGTCGGGGTCAGCGTCACCGCCCTGGCTGAGGTCCGGGTACAGAAACTGAATCGGATGGTGGATCACGTCGCCCGAGATGACGGCGCCACCGTCGGCGGTGCGAATCTCGATCACGATGTGACCCGGTGTGTGACCGGGCGCGCTGCGCACGACGACGCTGGTGCCTTCTGCCTCGGCCAGGACATGCCCGTCGTCGACTGCCGCCCACTTCGCCCCCTCCAGAACGGGACGGACGCTGTCCTCGAAGGTCTGCGCGAGATCCGAGACCACTCCTTCGTGTGGACCGTCGGCGGCGAGTTGTTCGAGCTCGGCCAGTTCGGTGCGGTCGAAAATGTAGGTCGCGAGGGGAAAGGTGGGCCGCCAGGTTTCGGCGTCGAGGTTGGTGTTCCAACCACAGTGGTCGGGGTGCAGATGTGTGCTGACCACCAGATCGACGTCGTCCACGGCGACGCCGGTGGCTGCAAAGCGTGAGAGGTAGTCGGTACCGAACATGTGATGCGGCAAGAGGTTCGGCCGGTGCTTGCTGTTGCCGTTGCCGGTGTCGACGACGATGGCCTTGCCGCCGATCTCCACCAGGTAGGTGTGGATGGCAAGTACGAGGTCACCGCTGCCCGCGTCGAAGAATTCCGGTGTCAGACGCGTCGACGCTTCCTCGAACTCCGTCTCACCCGCGTGCGGAAAAAGCTCTCGCGGCGGGAATGGCCAGTGCGCCAGTTCGGTCAGTTGGGTGACGCGTGCCGATCCGACGTCGATGGTGAAGCTCATCAGTGATTGCCTTCCGAACAGCTCGATACTGCCTCTAGGCACACACGAAGGGCACCCACCGAAAATGCTCGGTGGGTGCCCGGTCGGTGTCAATGGTTTTCGGTGCCGGTGATCAAAGACTCTTCGCGATGATGCCCTTCATCACTTCGTTGGCACCGGCGTAGATCTTCTGCACGCGGGAGTCCTCGTACATACGCGCGATCGGGTATTCACGCATGTAGCCGTATCCGCCGTAAAGCTGCACGCACCGGTCGACGACGGCGCATTGCTGCTCGGTGAGCCAGTACTTGACCATGGCGGCGTCGGCGCCGTCCAGCTCGCCGTTGAGGTGATCCTCGATGCAATTGTCGAGGAACACGCGGCAGGTGCGTGCGATCGTCTGGCACTCGGCCAGCTCGAAGGCGGTGTTCTGGAACTCGAAGAGACTGTGCCCGAACGCTTGACGCGCCTTTGTGTATGCGACGGTCTCCTCGACTGCACGCTCGATGGTGCCGATGGCCTGCGCGCCGATGATGAGGCGTTCCTGCACCAGTTGCGCCATCAGCTGACCGAAACCGAGACCCTCGGACTCGCCGAGGAGATTCGACACCGGAACGCGAACGTCGGTGAAGGACAGCTCGGACGTATCGGCGCCGTGCTGACCGACCTTGTCCAGCACGCGGCCGACGGCAAAGCCTTCGCAGTCACGAAGATCCACGATCAAGAGCGAGACTCCCTTGGCCCCGGCCTTGGGATCGGTCTTGACGGCGAGCACGATCATGTCGGCGCTGCCACCGTTGGTGATGAAGGTCTTCGACCCGTTCACGACGTAGTGGTCACCGTCGCGGATCGCGGAGGTGGTGATGGCCTTGAGGTCGGAACCTGTTCCGGGCTCGGTCATTCCGATGGCGCCTAGGATTTCGCCCGTCGCCATGCCAGGCAGCCAGGCCTTCTTCTGCTCTTCGTTGCCGTACTCGAGCACGTAGTGGGCGACGATGCCACTGTGCACCGAGTTTCCGAGCGCGTAGTCACCGCAGTAGCCCTGCGCCTCGAAGACAGCGAGATCGTGTGCGAAAGTTCCACCGCCCCCGCCGTATTCCTCGGGAATCGAGCAGCACAGCAGGCCGAGCTTGCCGGCTTCGAGCCACACGGATCGGTCGACGCGATGCTGAGCGTCCCACTGCTCACGCTTGGCGATCAGTTCACGATCGAAGAAACCGCGGGCCAGTTCGGCTACTGCGGTGATCTCGTCGTCGTGCCACGACGGCTTACGCTTGGTCGCCATGATTCATACTCGCTTCAGCAGGGCAGCGAGTGCCTGTCCGCCGCCGATGCACATGGTGACGATGCCGAATTCGAGGTCGCGACGGACCATGTCGCGGGCCGCGCGCAGGGTCAGGATGGCTCCGGTGGCTCCGACCGGGTGTCCGAGGGCGATGGCTCCGCCGTACGGGTTGGTCTTCTCCGGATCCAGGCCGCTGTCGCGGATGACGGCGATGGCCTGCGAAGCGAACGCCTCGTTGACCTCGGCGGTGCCGATGTCGGACGGCTTCAATCCTGTTTGCGCAAAGAGCTTTTCGAGGGCGAGCACGGGAGCGTAGCCCATCAGACCGGGCTCCATTGCTGCCGTCGTGACGGTTTCGAGCGTGACGAGTCCGGTGAGGCCGCGCTTGGCGGCCTCGGTGCCCGTCGCGAGGACGAGTGCGCCTGCGCCGTCGTTGATGCCCGACGCGTTACCGGCAGTGACGGATCCGCCCTCTTCGAAGGCGGGGCGCAGCTTGGCGAGGGTTTCGACGGTGGTTCCGGGCTTGGGGTGCTCGTCCTCGGTGACGGTGACCGAGCGTCGGCCACCGGTCTCGACGGGAGTGATTTCCTCGGCGAACGCTGCCTTCGCTGCGTCGGTAGCGGCGCGGCGCTGCGATTCGACGGCGAACTCGTCCTGCTGCTCGCGGCTGACGCCGTACTTGCGGGCGACGGCTTCGGCGGTGCGGCCCATGTGGGCTTTGCTGAACGGGTCGGTGAGCATGGCGACGGTGCCGTCGACGAGGCTGCGATCGCCGAGCTTGTAGCCGGAGCGGGCAGCGAAGTCGTAGAACGGCATGCGGGACATGCTCTCGTCGCCGCCGGCGAGCGTAATGGCAGCTGCGCCCCAACGCATCTGCATCGCCGCAGACCACACGGCCTGCAGGCCGCTGCCACAGAGGCGGTTGACGGTGTAGGCGGGGACGTTCTCGGGAAGCCCGGCGGCGATCCCCACGCGGCGTGCGTTGTAGGCGTCGGGGCCGACCTGGCCGATGCAGCCCATGACGACCTCGTCGATGTCTTCGGGTGCAACGCCGGCGCGGCTCAGCGCGGCTTTGGCTGCTGCGGCGCCCAGCTCGTGTGCGGGGACGTCCTTGAAGACGCCGCCGAAGCTACCGACGGGGGTCCTGGCCCCGTCGACAATGACGATCGGTTCGGGTGTGGTCATGATTGTCCCCATCTGCTGTGCTCACGTCGATTTCTTCGTCCGTGGCCGATACTAGGACATCGAAGTATCTCGCAGATGGGGACATTGGCGTCAGGGTGTGGGAGCGCCCTCGGCCGCCGGTACGACCTCGGCTTCGGTGTCTCCGGAGGCTTCGGTGTCTTTGTCGTTCCGGTAGCGGTAGAGCCCGATACCCACGAGGACCGCTGCGAGTCCCAGAGACACGAACATCTGACTGCGAGTCGAGTCCAGAGTGAGCATTCCGATGCAGAGCGCGATGATTGCGGCGATCGTGGCGTAGGTCAGGTACGGGAAGAACCACATCTTCAGCTCCAGCTCCTGGCCCGACGCTTCGAGCTTGCGGCGAGTGCGCAGCTGGGAGACCGAGATGACGAGCCAGACGAACAGCGCGATCGCACCGGAGGAGTTGACCAGGAACAGGAAGACCTTGTCCGGGGAGAGGTAGTTCAT
>NZ_JASHKN010000010.1:12821-14021 GCF_030056735.1 Rhodococcus sp. IEGM 1409 | reverse complement strand
CACCGGAGGAGTTGACCAGGAACAGGAAGACCTTGTCCGGGGAGAGGTAGTTCATGCCGACGGTCAGGAAGCCGACGATCGTCGAGACCAGGACCGCGCGCATGGGGACGCCGGTCTTCTCGATGCGTGAGAGCGCTTTGGGGGCGTCGCCGCGACCGGCGAGGGAGAAGATCATGCGGCTCGCGGTGTAGAGACCGGAGTTGAGGCAGGACAGAACCGACGTGAGGACGACGACGTCCATGATGTTGCCTGCGGCCGGAATGCCGTAGGAGTCCATGACGGCGACGTACGGGCTGAGCGCGACGGATGCGCTGTCCCAGGGAAGCAGCGTGACGACGACCGCGATCGAGCCGATGTAGAAGATGAGAATTCGCCAGACGACGGATTTGACGGCAGCGCGAACAGCTTCGAGCGGGTTGGCCGATTCACCGGCTGCGATGGTGGCGATTTCGGCGCCGAAGAACGAGAACACGACCACAAGGACTGCAGCGAGCATGGCTCCTGTGCCGTTCGGCAGGAAACCGCCGTGACCGGTCAGGTTGGTCATTCCGGGTGCTTCGACGCCCGGCATCCATCCGCAGATCGCCACGACACCCATGCCGAGGAACGCGATGATGGCGACGACCTTGATGGACGCGAACCAGAACTCGAACTCACCGAAGGACTTGACCGAGATGATGTTTGTCAGCGTCAGCACGATCATCAGAATCAATGCCCAGGTCCACTGGGGAACGCCGGGAACCCAGCGATTCATGATGAGGGCACCGGCGGTGGCCTCGATGCCGAGCACGATGATCCAGAACCACGCGTACAGCCAGCCGATCGAGAAGCCCGCCCAGCGGCCGATGGCCTTGTCGGCGTACGACGAGAACGATCCGGTTTCCGGCGACGCTGCCGACATCTCGCCGAGCATGCGCATCACGAGGATGACGACGACGCCGGCGAGTGCGTAGGAAATCAGGACACCTGGGCCCGTTTCCTGGATCGCCACACCGGAGCCGACGAACAGTCCGGCGCCGATGACGCCCGCGATCGCAATCATCGACAGATGCCGCTTCTTCAGCGTGTGCTGAAGTGCCGGCTGGTCTGTACTGGACATCAGTACTCCTTGTGGGCTGTTCGGGACGTGGATCTCGGTGACGCTCTTCTGGAGCGCATTTTCGATAGCGCCAGTGTCGGACCTTCGGCAAGCTCGCGTCA
>NZ_JASHKN010000010.1:0-12721 GCF_030056735.1 Rhodococcus sp. IEGM 1409 | reverse complement strand
TTCTGGAGCGCATTTTCGATAGCGCCAGTGTCGGACCTTCGGCAAGCTCGCGTCAGGCTCCACTTTGTACAAACGTGACCGCAGGCACTACAAAGTGGCGGGTCCGGGGTGCCAGACTGGACCCATGCCCATCACCCTCCGCCAACTCTGTGCGACCGACCAGTTCGGCCTTCGCGTCCTGGCCGGGCACGACCAGCTCGATCGCACCCTGACCTGGGCACATGTCTCCGAACTTCCTGATCCGACGCCCTTCCTCGACGGCGGCGAACTACTGCTCATCACCGGGGTGTCACTACCGACGACGGCGGCGGAAACGATCAGATTCGTACGGACCCTGGTTGCGGCTGGAATTGCCGGAATCGGTTTCGGAACGGGCCTCGGATACGAGCAGGCACCGCAGACTCTGGTGGATGCGGCCACCCGTTTCAGTGTGCCCCTTCTCGACGTCCCTTTGCGAACACCTTTCATCGCGCTCACCAAAGCGGTGTCGAAGGCGCAATCCGACGACGACATGAAAGCCCTTCGCAGCAACTACCAGAGCCTGCGGCGACTGCTCCAAGCTGCGGTGACGGTCAACGGCACCCGGGCGGTCGTACGACGGGTCGCGGAATTGATCGGCGGATGGGCAGCGCTGCTGGACTCGGCCGGCCATACCGTCGAGATCTCGCACTCCGCCGCGGCCGCAGGAATCGAGCGAACGGCCCCTGAGCGCGACGCTCGCCCGATGGAGGTCAGCTTCGTCACGAGTGAAAATGAAGACGTCATCTCCCATCCCCTCACGACGTCGAGGGGAAAGCTGATGGGATACCTCGTCGCCGGTTGCCCTGGCGCCGTCGGTTCACTGAATCAGGGCATCGTCATCGCAGCTGCCTCTCTGCTCACTCTGATGACGGCTCGAACCCGAGATTCACAGCTGACGATGAACCACCTGCGCACCGTTGCGATGCATCAGCTCTTCGAAGGTCAGAATGCGCTCGCCCGCAACATCTCCGGTGAACTGTGGGGAGGATTTCCCGTCGAACCTTTCCAGGTCTTTCACGTAGCGGGTCCCATCGGACTGCTCGAGAGCGTGTCCGTCTCACTGCTCGACGGTCTGAGCCGAGATCTGGCGTTCGGCATCACCGACGGTGCGCTGATCGCCGTCGTCTCGGCCACGGACAGCGGACGAATCCTCGCCCGTGTCAAAGAGATCGATGTAACCGTCGGCGTGTCGGACATGTTGTGGTGGGACGATCTCTCGCGCGCCAGACGCCAAGCCGCGCAGGCAGCAGCCGAGGCCGGCGCCCGCAACCTACCCTCGATGCGGTTCGCCGAACTCTCGGAGAGTGGATTGTCCGCGTTTCTCGATCAGGATCGCTCGACTGCATTCGCGGCAGCACACTTGCGACCGCTTCTGGAAGCGAAGGGCGGTAGCGATCTCTACCGGACCTTGGCTATGTGGCTGGCACACAACGGGGTGGGCGACGCCGCAGCCACAGCCCTGAATATTCACCGGCATACGTTGCGCAGCAGACTCGCTCGGATCGAGAGCCTTCTCCAACTCGACCTCGGCTCTCCCACGGAACGTGCGGAGTTGTGGCTCGAGTACCGTCTGCTCGGCGACGCTCCGACCATCTGACAGGTCAACCGATACCTCCTGAAACGACCTGAAGGGCCCCCACCGGATTGCGGCGGAGACCCTTCAGAGTCGATACGTGCGAGTCGCTACCGACCGACCTTCCCCTAGCTTCCGCCCGTCGGTATCCACTCGCGGAGCACGTTGGCATCAACTACCTGCGCACCCAAAACCTTTGTCCAGATGATGGTTCCGTTTTCGTAGACACGGAAAGTGCCTGCTTCGGAGGGCAACTGCATCTCCGGGCCGACAGGAGCACCGAGAGAGCCGGTTTCACCGCCGAGCTCCCGATACTTCTTCTCGATCTGCGTCTCCGTAACCGTACCCGATGGATCATCGGATGGCGAATTGGATTCCGGCACTGTCGATTCCGAATCAGGTGCCACTACCACACCGGCACCGTCACCGATGGTGAACCAGTCCGATTTCAGGCCGAGTTTCTGACGGAACTGCATTCCGGTCGCACCGACCGTGCCGCTTGTACCGACTACCTCGACTGCCGTCACTCGTCCACCGTCGGCGCCGAATCCGTTGCGCGAGAGAATCTTGAGTGATTGCAGCTCGCCGACACCGAAGGCGTCCGCAATCTGCCCTGCGGTCAGATTCACGGTCCAATCATGATTGGGAGACAGTGCGTCACCAAGATCTTCGACGGCCGGGAACTCACCGCCGGAGCTGTAACCTCCTGTGGACGAGGAGAATTCAGTGGCCACGATTTTGCCGTCACGCGACAGAACGGCGCCGGCGGTGGAGCGAACCGCTTCGGTGGTGCGGGGATCCTCCTTGCCCGCGCCGCCGTACACCTGGCAGTCCTGCGTGTCGCAGGTGTCGGCGTACGAGGACCGATGTTCGGTTGCAGCGTACGAGCGCGCTGCCACGGCTTGAGCCCGGAGTGCTTCGGCCCCACCGGAATCGGCCCATTCTGCCTTGGCCTCCACCGGTACCACGCCGAGCAGGTAATCCTCCATGTCGAGAAGATTCACCGTCCGCGCCGAGCCGTTGTCGAGCACTACGCCGAGGGCACCGCGATAGGGCGCGTCGTTGTCGCACAGCTTCAGGAACTGGTCGGCGGGTCGATCAGGACTGAGATCCACCGGGTCCACCCACGGATGATCTGTGACCGCTTCCCAGACGACCCCGCCACCACATCCGCTGGTGACAACCACCTGTGCACCACCACCGGGGAGTGCAGTGAGATGGGCGGCCTCACCGGGCGCGGTGCGCTGACCGTTGACCACGAGGCCGGCGTCGGAGTAGACGTCGAGTGTCGAGTTGTCCTGCGCGGTGAGCCGCACACTCATCTGCGCGGGCGGCATGGAGTCCAGGATCGTTCCGCCGTAGTAGTGACTGAGGATTCGCTCGCCGGACCAACCGTCATTCTTGGCGTAGCCGTAACCGCCCCACTGGCCCATTCCGCGGCCATGCCCGTTGCCGTGACCGGAGAGTGTGAATTGTGTATCGGCGGCGACGGCGTGCAAAATCGACGGCTCGTCAGCGCGGATTTGCGTGAAGCCTCCGATCGCGACGCCGAGTGCGAGAGCTGGAACGAGTCCGAGGACCGAGACGCGCATCAGCGAGGTTCGCCTCCCGGGTCCGCCCACCAGAAAGCGACCTGCGCGACCGGATACAGGCTTCTTACCTGCAGTTCCGCTTCTTCCGCTTCTCGCCATCAATGCTCTCCTCATCGCTACCGGCCTCACGAGTCCGCGAAGTCGGTACTCCGCGCGCAGGCCAGTCCACAACGATTTAGCTAAAGTCTCACCCTAAGGTTGAGCGTTATGGACTTTTGTGACTAGTGTGGCAAGAGTGTTTGGAGTTAGCAACACCAGTCACACAAGTCACACCAGCATCACGAGTTGCAGACGTACGCGTCCGAAAACTGGAGTTCAACCCCAGAACATGGCATCCGACCTGCTCGGATCCGGTTTTGAAGGATTCCGTTCACGGCCGTCATAGGCCCTGAAGTTCGCTCGCAAGTAACTACAACCGAGGAGTAATCCCTTGCCACACCGTCGACCGAAGCCCTCGCTCGTACTCGGGGCTGTAGCCGCAGTGGCTGTCGCAAGTCCTTTTGCGGTCTACGGCTTCACGAGCACTACGTCCGATGTACGTTCCGCGAACGAAACGTCGTCAGTAGCAGTGCCGACCCAGATCGCAGAGGTGCTCCTCGCGTCGGTGCCCGACATCATCATTCCGGTCAAGGAGCTGACCGGTCTCGATCTCCCCGACATCAACCTCGGTGATCTGAGAAACCTCAAGCTCCCGACCGAAATCCCGCTACCTCCCGGGGTCACGCTGCCGACCGAGCTGTTCCCGGCACCCGCTGCTCCCGGCGGCCCGACCGAGACCGCTCCGGTTCCTTCCGAGGAAGAGCCAGGCGCAGTGGTCAAGGAAGTCACCCGCGACACTCCGTTCAGCATGGTGGCGTTGACCTCGGACACGATCGCCTCGGCGCAGTCCAAGGTCCGCGCCCTGGCCGAAGACGGCACCTGGGGCCCGTGGTTCACCCCTGACGCCATCGATTCCGCCAGTTCGGATCAGGCCACCAACTCCGGTACCGCCACCGAGCCCGTCTTCGTCGGCGCCACCAAGTCCATCCAGATCCTCACCCCGCAGGGCGTCGCTGCCCCCGCAACCGAGGCTGTGCCGGCGCCGGAAGCCGCACCCCTGCCGGAAGCTGTCCCCGCGCCCGCTCCGGAAGCCGCACCCGCTGAAGCGCCTGCGCCTGCTGAAGCGCCTGCGCCTGCTGAAGCACCCGCAGCCACCGGCGAACTCGGGTACACCCCCGCTTCGGTGTCCAAGCCGCTTCGCCAGGTGACGACGGCAGCAGATGCCGTCACCGCCGTGTTGATCGACCCGGGTGCCAGCGAGGCAGACAGCAATCTGCAAGCCGTCGCAGCGCCGCTCGGCGGCAGCGGACCGTCCGTCATCACCCGCGCACAGTGGGGAGCAGACGAGTCACTTCGATGCGACTCCCCCACGTACGACGACTTCATCGGCGGCGCGACCGTTCACCACACCGCGGGTAGCAACAACTACACGAAGGCCGAATCGGCGGGAATCGTCCGCTCGATCTACGCCTACCACGCACAGACTCTCGGCTGGTGCGACGTCGGATACAACGTCCTCGTCGACAAGTACGGTCAGACCTTCGAAGGCCGTGCGGGCGGACTCGACAAGGCAGTTCAGGGTGCACACGCCGGCGGCTTCAACGAGAACACCACCGGTATCGCGATGATGGGTGACTACTCCACTGTCGAGCCTTCGCAGGCGACGCTCAACGCCGTCGGCAAGTTCCTCGGTTGGAAGCTCGGTATGGCGGGCCTCGATCCGAAGGGCCGAACGACCATGTACTCCGAGGGCACTGAGTTCACTCCGTACCCGCAGGGCGCAGCAGTGGATCTGCCGATCATCTTCGCCCACCGCGACGTCGGAAACACGGCTTGCCCAGGTGATGCCGCGTACGCACACATGAACGACATCCGGAACATCGCGGCCGCGAACATCGGCGGAACGTTGAACCCGTCGAACCCGTCGAACCCCTCCAATCCGTCGACGCCTGCGCCCAAGCCGACCACTCCGGTCGACACGGTCACCGGTGGCACCGGATCGTCGATCCCGGATCTGGTCACCCAGATTCTGAAGATCACGGACAATTCACCGCTCGCGCAGAAGTGGATCGCCGAAGGTGGTGACCTCGGACGCCTCGGCCAGGCGCTGTCCGGAATCCTGCAGGCGAAACTCGGCAACCAGGGTGCGTTGTTCCAGAACGGCGCTGTTTACACCTCACCCAACGGCGGAGTGTTCACCGTGCTCGGCGAGATCTTCAAGTCGTGGCAGAGCTTCGGTTCCGACGCGGGTGAACTCGGATTGCCGATCTCGGACGAGTACTCGATCCCGGACGGCCTGCGCAGCGACTTCGAGAACGGCTCGCTGATCTTCAACCAGATCACCGGCATGGTCACGAAGGTCCTCAAGACCTACAACGAAACCTTTGCCCAGGAAATGGCCAACAGCGCGCCTGTCGGCTGACACTCGAGCAGTACACGTCCTCGGGCGCTGGTGGGTTCTACGACCACCAGCGCTCGAGGACTTTTGCGACCCCGTTCGCCGAATTGGTGTCCGTGACCTCGTCGGCTGCGGCCTTGGCCTCGGGGTGAGCGTTACCCATGGCCACGCCGAGTCGTGCCATCCCCAGCATCGGGATGTCGTTGGGCATGTCCCCGAAGGCAACCAGACCCGACAAATCGAAGCCGAACCTCTCCGCGGCGGCAACCAGTCCCGACGCCTTCGTGATTCCCGGCGCCGAAAGTTCGATCAATCCGTTCTCGGTCGAGTAGGTCATGTCCGCGAGCGCACCGACGTGCGGGGCTAGCGTGTCGTACATCGCCGTGCTGGTCATACCCGGACGACGAATCAGGAGTTTGACGGCCGGTGCCGCAAGCACTTCGTCCTCGGACATCTCGGTGTTGTCCGGATTGAGCCAGGCGTGCTCGTAATCTGGTGAGCTGACGAACTGCGGGGTGGCGGCGTCGTGTGCGCTCTCCCCCACCCGTTCCGCGGCCAATCCCGACCCCGGGAGTGCAACCAGAGCCAGTTCGGAGAGTTCGGTCAGTGCGTCCACCGACAAGGTCGCGGCACTGAGGACTCGGTCGGCGTAGCTGTCGTACACAACGGCTCCGTTGGCGCAGACCGCGAGTGGCGCGTATCCCAAGCCTTCGACGACGGGCGAAATCCAACGCGGAGGGCGGCCGGTTGCCAGCAGGAACGGCGTGCCGGATTCGACGACGGCATGCACGACGGCGCGCGTGCGGGCGCTGATCAACTCGTCGTGATCGATGAGGGTGCCGTCGACATCGGAGGCGACCAAGGTCGGGCGGTCAGGGCTGATACGACGGTCTGGGCTCACACCGCCATTGTGCCTGTCCGGTACGACGGTCTCGCTCAGCGCGCCCGCTTCGCTCGTTCCTGTGCGTCCATGGCCGCGGCTTCCTCCGGCGTCGGTGCGCCACCGCCGAGTCGGCGCGGCACCCAGTACGCCCCGGGCTCGTGCACGAACCCGTCCTGAACGTGGCGCAGGATCGCATCCATCTCGATGCGCAGGATCTCGCTCAATGCTTCGGCGGGCTCGACCGGATCGATCGGTGCGCCCACTTCCACCGAGATCGGGAAGTGATTGCGGCCCAGATTCTTCGGTCCGCCCTTGGTGACGATCCGCTGGGCGCCCCAGACGATCAGCGGAATGATCGGAACGCCGGCGTCGATGGCCATCCGAGCTGCTCCGGATTTCATTTCCTTGATCTCGAAGCTCCGGCTGATCGTCGCCTCCGGGTAGACGCCCACCAACTCGCCCCGCTTCAGGGCGTCGACTCCGGCTCGATACGCCTGCGCTCCGGCAGAGCGATCCACTTCGATGACGCCGCATCCACGCATGAGGAAGCCGAGTACCTTGTTGTTTGCCAACTCAGCCTTGGCCATCACCCTGAGCTTGCGTTTTGCGGTCCCGACCGCCAGAGCGGCCGGGATGAAATCGAGGTAACTCGTGTGGTTGATCGCGATGACGGCACCACCGGACACCGGGACGTTCTCAGTCCCGGTGCGGGCGACCTTCACCCCCTGGAAACCGCTCAGACCACGCGCGACTACCTCGACGGCGGTGTAAACGGGTTCGAAGGACATCGGTCAGCCTTCGGACTTCCGCGCTTCGCGAGCCTTGGCCTTTGCCGCGGCCTCGTCGGCGTCCATCTTGTCCGCCTGCTCGAGCGTCGGAGCGCTTCCACCGAGGCGGGCAGGCACCCAGTACTCACCTGCCGGGTGGTCGTAGTTCTTCTGCAGATCGAGCAGCAACTCCTGCATTGTCGAGTGCAGCTTCGCCGTCAGCTCACTCGCCGGCTCGAAGGGCGCGATCGGCTCGCCGACGGCGATGGAGACAGGAGTGTTGGTGCGGCCCAAACGCTTCGGGTAACCCTTCGTCCAGACGCGCTGAGCGCCCCAGATGACGACGGGAATGATCGGGACGCCGGCCTCGATCGCCATCCGGGCGGCGCCGGACTTGAATTCCTTGATCTCGAAGCTCCGACTGATCGTGGCTTCGGGGTACACGCCCACCAATTCGCCACGCTTGAGGAAATCGACGGCTGCCTTGTAGGAGTCGGCCCCGGCCCCGCGATCGACCGGGATGTGCTTGAGGGCCCGCATGATCGGTCCGGAGATCTTGTTGTCGAAGACTTCCTTCTTGGCCATGAACCGGATGTAGCGCTTCGGGGTCCGCGCCGGCAGTCCCGCATACGTGAAGTCCATGTACCCGGTGTGGTTGATCGCGATCACGGCGCCACCGGACGCCGGGATGTTCTGCTCTCCCTTGACGGAGAACTTCAGGCCCTCGAAAGCGAAGACGGTACGGGCGATGCCGATGACTGTTCTGTAAACGGGATCCACAGTTCGCTAGCGTAGACGGGAATCCGTGATCTGACCCGCAGCAGTTCTGGGGTGGATGTTGGTCAGAATGTCGCAAAAGGGGCGTACTAACGAATGAAGTCGGCAGGACGAGCGGCAGTGGGGGCAGTCGCGCTCGCCATGACATTGGCGATAACCGCATGTGAGGACGACGGACGGACGGGAATCCTGACCGACGAACCTTCGCCTCCGACGACGGAAACCACCACGACAACCACTCTCGCGCCCACGACGACGACTGCACCCACAGCAGCGGTCGTGGTGCCGCCGGTTGGTGACGTGCCCGGCAATCCGGCCGCTGCGCCGGCCTTGGCAGCCTGGGCGACAGACCTGGTGTCCTTGGACGTGGACGCGCTCACGAACGCGTGCTGGACGATGCCGCCCACTACGATCGCCGACCGATATTCGGACGTGCCCGCCATCCTGACGGCCATCTCAGCACCAGGTGTCGACGGCCAGTACGCGGTCACGTGGAGTGGCGGCAGACTCTCCGTCGCCGCCAAGCGCTCGGAGATCGCCTCCGGATATGCGTGCCCCTTCGTCTTCCCTGCGGGGCAATCCAATTTCTACACGCCGGCTGACGCATCCCATGCAGTCGTCAGATTTCTCTCGCGCGCAACGGGACGGCCGGTCAACACCCGTGACGTCGAGACGTTCTATCCGCTGATCTGCCCAGGCAACGGTCCGTGGGATCCGGACGGCACCGGGGCCACCGGCCAGCCGCCGCTCAAGCTCGAGCCGAATCAGCTGTCCGGCATCAAGTCTTTTGATGCCGACGCCGCAACAGTCACTCCGGTTCGAGGGGACTACGTCCATGTCACCCTGCCCGTCACCGACGGGACGGGTAACGCACGCTCGATGCAGTTCACCCTGTCGATCGGCCCCGAGGGATATTGCCTCGGGGCCGCGACCTGAACACTTTCGATCAGGAACCGAACGGAAGGAAATCGCTCGAACCAGCGCTGCCTGAACCGAGGCTGCCTGAGCCACCGCCGGTTGCAGCCTTGATCTGAATTGCGTGGGCGGTCGAGGTCGAGCCCGTGAATCCGGCTGCGCCGCTGTAAATTGCCGTGATCGAGTGCGTGCCAGTTGTCGTGAAGGTGTGGTTGAGCGCCGCGATCCCGTTGATCACCGCAACAGCGTCACCGATCGGGGTGTCCCCATTCATGAACTGCACGGTTCCACCGTTCTGCACCGAACTGACAGTCGCCGACAGGGTCACCGACTTGTTTACGACGGCATCGGCAGGGACCGTCACCACAGTTTCCGTGGTGACATCCGAAGGCGCAGGATCCGTTACATTCACCGTTCGAGCCTGGGCCGAAGATCCCACTACACCGGCTCCGCCCGAGTAAACCGCCGTGATGCCGTGCGCACCCGCGGAGGTAAACGTATGCGATAGACCAGCAGCTCCGGCCGTCACCGCTTCAGAACCGCCGATTGCGACGCCACCGTCGTAGAACTGGACGGTACCGACACCGACAGCGTCATCCGACGACGTCCGGACGGTTGCCCACAAGTCGGTCGCCACACCAGTTTTGGCGTCGGCGGGGACATTCAGTTCAACTACGGATTCCTGATCGGCAACGCTGACCTGAACAGACTTCGCACTCGCAACCGAGTTCTTGAATCCGACACCCGCAGCGAAATCAGCGGTAATGCTCTGCGCACCAGCAGCATCGAACGCGTGACTCAATGTCGCAACACCCGAAGCAACTGCAACCGGGCCTCCGATCGCCACACCGTTCGACTTGAACTGCACCGAACCCACAGCATTCGAGGGAGCCACGGTCGCGGTCAGATCAACAGCCGTACCCGTGATCGCCGTCGCCGGAACCGAGAGTGACGTCGTCGTCTCGACATCCACCGGAGCCGGATCCGAGACCATCACCGTCTGAGCGGAAGCCGAGGAACTGACAAACCCAGCGCCAGCAGTGAAATCAGCCGTAACGCTCTGCGCACCAGCAACATCGAACGCGCGACTCAATGTCGCAACACCCGAAACAACTGCAACAGGGGAACCGATCGCCGCACCATTCGACTTGAACTGCACCGAACCCACAGCATTGTTCGGAGCAACCGTCGCCGTCAAATCAACCGCCGTACCCGTGATCGCCGAAGCCGGAATTTGAAGCGTTGTGCTCGTGCTCTGCGCTGAACTCGAGATCTCGATGGCCTGAGCTTGAGTGGTCGAACCACCGAAACCTGCAGTGCCTGAATAGACCGCAGTGATCGAGTGCGTTCCCGTCGTGGTGAATGTGTGATCCAGGGTCGCTGCTCCGGCAGTCACCGCGATGGGTCCGCCGATGTCGATGCCACCGTCCTTGAATTGGACCGTTCCACCGTTAGCTGCCGGTGAGATGTTTGCGGTCAGCGCGACCGAGGTCTGCTCGACGGCGCTGCTCGGGACTGTCAACGACGCAGTCGTCTGTACATCGGCAGCAGCCACGCTCACTGTGTGTGCCGGTGACGTGGAGGTCAGAAACTCGAGAACACCGTCGTACACAGCGGTGATGGAGTGATCTCCCGCCGCGGTGAATGTATGTGGCAGTGTGGCAACGCCATTGACGACGGCCACCGGGGCGCCGATGTCAGCTCCGCCGTCCTTGAACTGAACGGTGCCGCCCGTCGGCACTGGAGAGACCTGCGCAACCAAATCGGTCGACTGACCGACCGTTGCCGCCGCGCCGGATGTCACTGCGGTCGTGGTCCCCGCCTGCGAGACGACGTTGACGGTGGCCAACGCCTGACCGCCCGCATTCAACCCACCACCACTCGAATCACGCGGAGAGCAGTTGTACCGCTCCCAGTACCCCGGCCAGAGCGTTTCGTTCTGCAAGAAAGTGAACGCATTTTTCGGCGAATTGAACGAACCCGAATCACCATCAGTGACACGCAACTTCGGCTGCACCGTACTACCAGCGGCACCGGCGACCACCGTCACATCGATCGCCGGCAACCGGAAAGTCTTCCCCGCCGCAACCTCGATTCCACCGTCACTGTTCTTGCTCGTGCTCGGGCCGTTGCCGCCCTTGTTGTTCGAGTCAGCCGTCTGGTTGTTCCCCGAAATACGTAGATGCGTGCCAGCGGCATCGGGCGAACCGCCGTCGTTGATCCGAATCACTGACGGAGCTACACCTGACAGATTCGACGATGAACCCACCACCACTT
Source organism: Rhodococcus sp. IEGM 1409 (assembly GCF_030056735.1). Classification (GTDB taxonomy): domain Bacteria; phylum Actinomycetota; class Actinomycetes; order Mycobacteriales; family Mycobacteriaceae; genus Rhodococcus_F. The sequence continues at coordinate 1,479 of NZ_JASHKN010000010.1, read as the reverse complement.
GAGCATCCACGAACGACACCCCTGCAGGAATATCGAAGTCGTACTTGAGCCGTGTCCACTTACCGACACTGCGGCCCGCATGCCCACCCGTCGGCACCGACATCACATTCGGCTGAACCCGATAAGTGAAGGTCGACGCCGCCGCCACCTTCTCCGGCGCCGAGACCGTAACACCCGTCGAATGAAACACATCCGCGATATCAACAGCCAAATGCTCGTAACCGTCACAACCCAGCTTGAACCCGATCGAGCTCTCCACTGCAGGGGATGACGTCGAAGCCGCCGAAGCAATACCTCCAGCCACCAGCACGCCACCGACCAACGCCGCCACAACAACTGCGGGACTTTTTCTCACCAACACGAACTCTCCTCAGCTAGCAACAGACGTGGATCGGGAACCGCACGGAAGGGGGTCACTCGAACAGAGCGGAAATCGGAATGGAGCTGGACGCTCGTACAGTACCCGTCAAAAGTAGTACTTGTATCAGTTATTTCAGACAAATATTCATGAATTGCCGATAGTTCAGCTAACGACCAATCAGCGATTCGCGAAGACCAACGCCCCCTTGCACCCATGGGCACAAGGGGGCATCACATCATCGGAGAATCATGAACCGAACGGCAGCGACAACGATCCGAGCGAACCGGAACCGCCACTCCCGTTACCGACGTTCACAACCGACGCAGTCGACGTGGAACCCGTAACGCCCTGGGCTCCGCTGTAAACCGCGGTGATCGAATGGTTGCCAGTCGTGGTGAAGGTGTGGGTCAACACAGCCTGCCCACCTACAACATCAACAGCAGTCCCGATCGGAGTCGTTCCGTCGAAGAACTGGACTGTTCCTGACGTCGCGCCGGAAGAACTGACCACAGCCTTCAGCTGCACCGAGGTGCCGACCCGAGCCGAAGACGGAGCCGTCAACGACGTAGAGCTCTCGACATCCGACGGGGTCGGAACCGTGACGTTGACGTCGACGGATTCCGCTGTGGATGAAGTGAACACACCGGATCCACTGAATACGGCCGAGACTGCAACGGTGCCTTCTGCTCCGAATACGTGCGGCAGCTTGGCAACTCCGTCCACAACCGCGACCGGGCCGCCCTGATCGACTCCACCGATCTTGAACTGGACCGTTCCGCCGGACGGCACCAGGGCATCCGAGGGATCTTCGGACACTGTCGCGAAGAGATCGACAGGGAGTCCGACCTTGGCTTCACCCTGAACGCTCAGAACCGTCTTCGTTGCCTTGTCGACCGGAGCCGGATCCGACACCGTGACCGTCTGCGCCGATGCCGAGGAACTCACAAACCCAGCGCCAGCGGTAAAATCAGCCGTAACACTCTGCGCGCCAGCAACATCGAACGAATGCGACAGAGTCGCAACACCCGAAGCAACTGCAACCGGCGAACCGATCACCGCACCGTTCGACTTGAACTGCACCGAACCCACCGCAGAGCTCGGAGCCACCGTCGCCGTCA